>NZ_JACHCC010000001.1 GCF_014207135.1 Pedobacter cryoconitis
GAGCAATAAACTGTTGTTTGTTCTTCATACTAACTTCTTTCAATAATATGTCATCGTTTGACAGGGCAGGCTCAGGATGAGCAAAGCCATCAGACAAATTACAATACTGATCAATGCAATAACAATTGATAAAGACATTTAGGTGCCTATATCGGTGGTGTCCACCTCTTCCCATTCCGAACAGAGAAGTTAAGCCCACCAGAGCCGATGGTACTGCGGTAACACGTGGGAGAGTAGGTCGGTGCCAAATCTTAAAGAAAGCCTGTAGGAAACTACAGGCTTTTCTTGTTTATAACCTTTTTGGAAATCTCAGATCCGTTTTTTAAGTCTCAGCAGGATAATATGTTTCTCATTATCTCTAAGGAATTCCATTAATATCTGTTTTCCATCGTGATCTTTAAGTAGTTCAGTCAGGTCATTTAAAGTATACTGCTGGATATTGTTGAAATTAATGCCGACAATCTCATCATTGGGCTGTAATCCGGCTTCATCTCCCGGTGATCCTTCCTCTATTCTGCCGATATAATACCTGTTTTTTATCCCCTGCACCACATAAATTTCCAGACCAGACATATCGTGTTCAAATTTTACCTCCTGATCACTGGTTCTTTTAAGGTACATTGCACTGTTTGGATAATCGAAAGTAACCAGGAAATGCCGCAGTACATCTGCTCCTAAGCTTCCATTCCGGGATTTTCCTTCAAGTGTTGAACGCTCAATGTTGAAATCAGGAAAGCCAGCCAGGACGTCGTGAAAACTATACTCGCCAAGACTGAGTGTAGGTATTCTTCCCATTACGCCATTGATAATACCATTAATTCCAACACCCAGGTTAGCAGGAATCGTGGTTGCAGGTAAAGGAAAAGGATCATTGCCCAATGACTCCATCATCAGAGGATGACTCGAGCCATTATCAATCAGCAGATCAACTTTTATCTTTCCTAACCCGGCAGTTTCTATTTCAGTGTTCAGATAAGGTTTTCCATTTACAATCTGGATGGGAATTTTACTACCCTTACGTTCTGTTTTTTTGTCAGGATCATAAAAAGTAAGCCTACCGGCGTAATAATTAATTTTTACCACGAAACTATTGAAGAAATAATAGCCCATAATACCATGGATTTTGATACCAAGGTAGCTGGACAAATCGAAGATATCCTTTTTGAATATAGCAGTAGGGATATTCTTAATGGTGGCTTTACCAATTCGAGCTGTGATATCCCTGGTTACTACAGCTTCTATATTATCTCCAAAACCATAACCCTGTACTTTGACTGTCTGATAATTCTTGAGTGTCAGCGTCTGGAGAAAGGTCGTATCGGTTATAATCATTTGTGCTACGCCTGTATCCAGCAAAAAATTATAAGGTCCCTTACCATTGATATAGACAGGAATAACTATCAGATTTTTGACCATCGTGAAGCCAATGGTTTGCTTTTTCCGGTTTCCGCCAAAGTCAAATAATTGGGCTGAGACACGACCTGGAAACAAAAAGAGGAGCAATAGCACAAACAGCGCTCCGCGAAGTGAAAAATAAGGATGGTGAATTGGCTTGGAGAGGCGTAGGATCATCATAATCAGGGTTGTAATTTCCAATATGATATACCCTTTGAAAAGTATAAGACGAATACGTCCCCTGAAAATCTGGGGCGTTAGACTTAATCGTAAGAAGTATATTTGGTTAGAAACTCTTTATATTAAATGTACAAAAAAATATTGTTAAGCGAATGCTAAAATAATATGGGATATATAACCTGAATACCGGATTTTTAGCTATATTTGTATCATCAAAACGATATAAAAACACTTTACATGGTATTGTAAAGTTTCAAAATATTCAGGTGCCTATATCGGTGGTGTCCACCTCTTCCCATTCCGAACAGAGAAGTTAAGCCCACCAGAGCCGATGGTACTGCGGTAACACGTGGGAGAGTAGGTCGGTGCCAGATCTTAAAGAAAGCCTGTAGGAAACTACAGGCTTTTTCTATTTAAAACCCTGTCATTCAATCCTTCTGTAATTTGACGTAAAACAATCAAATATCATAGGCTAACTCTGAAGAATATAGCTAGTTTTGTGCCGTCGATTCAAAACAAAATGGATCCGGCATGATAAACAATAGATATAAACAGATGAAATTAGCAATTAATGGATTTGGTCGGATAGGCCGTATTTTTTTGCGTGCGGCACTCGAGAAAAATATCAATGTAGTAGCCATTAATGATCTTGGTGATCCGGGAACTTTAGCACATCTTTTTAAATACGATACTGTTCACCGGGGTTTTAAAGGTGAAGTTACTTTTGATCAGGAAGCACTGATTATCAATGGGAAACGTATCCGGGTTTATAAAGAGCCCCATCCAGAGAATTTACCCTGGAAGGATATGGAAATTGATGTTGTACTGGAATCTACAGGTAAGTTTACTTCCAGAAAAGGTGCTGGACAACATTTGCTGGCAGGTGCAAAACAAGTATTGATTTCTGCGCCGGCGGATAAAGATATTCCTATGTTTCTATTGGGGGTTAATGATTCTACGATTGATTTAAGTGCAGAAATCATTTCTAATGCTTCCTGTACAACGAATAATGTAGCACCTATGGTAAAGATCCTCGATGATAAGTGGGGGATTCTGGACGGTTATATTACGACCGTGCATTCCATGACCGGAGACCAGAACCTGCATGATGCACCTCATAAAGATTTAAGAAGGGCAAGAGCAGCTTCAGCTTCTATTATACCGACCAGTACGGGAGCTGCAAAGGCTATCACTAATATATTTCCCCATCTGGACGGAAAATTAGGTGGAGCAGGTATCAGGGTTCCTGTACTCAATGGATCACTGACTGATTTTACCTGTATCCTGAAAGAAAAAGCTACCATAGAAGAAATTAATGCTGCTTTTAAAGCTGCTGCTGAAAACGAAATGAAAGAAGTACTGGAATACACTGAGGATCCGATTGTATCCGTGGATATTCTGGATAACACGCATTCCTGTATTTTTGATGCCCAACTAACCTCTATAGTGGGAGATTTGGTTAAAGTGGTAGGCTGGTATGATAATGAATCCGGATATTCAGCAAGATTAGTAGATTTGGTACTTAAAATTTCGGCCCGTTATGATTAGAAGAATTTCCGCTGAACAGACGCTGCCTCTACGCAGTGCTGTGCTAAGGAACAATATGTCCTTCGCTCAATGCGTTTTTCCTACAGACGATATCGCGGGTGTTTTTCACTTGGGCTATTTTGTAAATGAAGAGCTGGTTTGTATCGGAACTTTTTTTCCTGAAGATTATAAAGAAATGGGACCGGGTGGGTTCAGGTTACGCGGAATGGCTACTGATCCGGCTTATGCAGGTAAAGGATTTGGCGGCGAACTGATAAAATTTTGCTTTAATGAACTCAGATCAGTACAGGCTGCTTATATTTGGTGTAATGCAAGGAGTGCTGCTGTAGGTTTTTACAACAGGCTGGGATTTGAAGTTATTTCTGAAGAATTTGAGATTCACGGAGTTGGGCCACATTATGATATGTATTATCAGTTAAACTAAGCTCCATAGCTGCCAGAATAAAGGTTCCGGAGAAATTAAATATACATGAACGGCTCTGGTTCATTCCCGTTAACCGGAATGGTACAGACCTGATTTAACACCTAAAAACAAAATATAAAATGAAGACAATTGACCAATGTGATTTCAAGGATAAAAAGGCTTTAGTACGGGTAGATTTTAATGTGCCTTTAGATAAAGACTTCAATATCACAGATGATAAAAGGATGCGTGCGGCATTACCAACAATCAATAAAATTTTGAATGATGGCGGATCCGTGATTTTAATGTCACATTTAGGCCGTCCGAAAGGAGGTCCGGAAAATCAATTTTCACTGAAACATATCTTAGGTGATTTGTCAAGAATGCTTGATCTTGAAGTGAAATTTGCGGATGATTGTATAGGTGAATCTGCTGTTGATAAAGCGAAAAACCTGGTTCCCGGACAAGTTTTATTACTGGAAAACCTTCGTTTCTACAAAGAAGAAGAAAAAGGAGATAAAGAATTTGCAGCTAAACTGGCAAAATTAGGAGATGTTTATGTAAACGATGCTTTTGGTACAGCTCACCGTGCACATGCTTCAACTTCTATCATCGCAGAGTTTTTCCCTACAGAAAAATACTTTGGTTACCTAATGGCAGAAGAACTGAAAAATGCAGAGAAAATCAATCATCATGCTGAAAAACCATTCACTGCAATTATGGGTGGAGCTAAAGTATCTGATAAGATTTTACTAATTGAAAGTTTACTGGAAAAAGTTGACAATCTGATTATTGGTGGTGGTATGGCTTATACCTTCAGCAAGGCACAGGGAGGCGAAATTGGTACTTCTTTACTTGAAGCAGACCGTATGGAGCTTTGTCTGCAATTACTGGAAAAAGCAAAATCTAAAGGAGTGAATATTTTGCTGCCTTTAGATACTGTTATCGCTGATAAATTTGATAATAATGCGGCAAAGAAAAATGTAGATGCTGGTCATATCCCTGCTGACTGGATGGGCCTGGATATTGGTCCTAAGTCTGTTGAGCTTTTTTCTGATGTCATTAAAAAATCAAAAACCTTATTATGGAATGGTCCGATGGGTGTTTTTGAAATGGCTAATTTCGAACAGGGAACACGCGCAATTGCAGATGCTGTTGTAGCTGCTACAAAAGAAAACGGAGCTTTCTCTTTAATTGGTGGAGGTGACTCTGCAGCAGCTATTGCTAAATTTAATCTGGAAGATCAGGTGAGTTACGTTTCTACAGGTGGTGGTGCTTTACTGGAATATATGGAAGGTAAAGAACTACCTGGTGTAAAGGCTATTAACGATTAAGCTACGAAAACAACAAAAATAGTATAAAGGATTTTGTTCCTTTCAGAAGGCCGCTTGAAAAAGCGGCCTTTTTGCGTATCTGGTGGTGAAATGTGGGGGTAAATATATGTTGAAAACTTTTTTGTGGTAGATTGTGGTAAAAAGTGGTAGAAGTGTCTATTTTTACACTACATAAAATGTGTAGATACTAGAATGGTTCAACTACTGGGAGAATTTGATTGTAAATTGGATACGAAAGGCCGTATGATGGTCCCGTCGAATCTAAAAAAACAATTGCCAAACGTTGAGCAAGAGGGACTTGTGATAAACAGGGGCTTCGAAAAACATTTAGTGATCTATCCAAAAAAAGTATGGGAAGGTATAGTAGAGGAGCTGAGTAAACTGAACCAGTACGAGAAGAAAACGAGAGAGTTTATCCGGTTTTTTACTCGCGGTGCGACAGAATTGACGCTTGACGCTTCCGGAAGGGTTAATCTTCCGAAGTCATTATTGGAATTTGCGGGTATAGATGGAGAAGTAATCCTGTCTTGTCAGTTTGATAAAATAGAACTCTGGTCTAAAGCTGCATACGATAATTTACTGGATAGTGAGCCTGAGGATTTTGCGAATCTGGCTGAAGAAGTGATGGGAAATAAAAACAGGGGGGAAGATGGAAAATAATTATCATGTACCGGTACTTTTGAAAGAATGTATTGATGGTTTGAATATCAAACCGAATGGTGTATATGTCGATGTTACTTTTGGCGGAGGTGGCCATTCAAGAGAAATCTTGTCTAAGCTGGGAAAAGACGGTGTGCTTATCGCCTTTGATCAGGACCCTGATGCGCAAAGAAATAAGATCAATGACCCTCGCTTTGTATTTGTTGATCAGAATTTTGCTTTCCTGAAAAATAATCTTCGTCTGTTGGGCTACAAACAGGTAGATGGCATCCTGGCCGACCTGGGTGTTTCATCTCATCAGTTTAATGAGCCTGAGCGTGGTTTTTCGACAAGATTTGAATCTTCTCTGGATATGCGTATGGATAAACAGGGTAAGCTTACTGCTGCCGATGTTTTGAATACTTATACTGAAGATAAACTGCATAAAATATTTGGGATTTATGGTGAGGTGAAGAATGCGAAATCATTAGCCAGAGCTATAGTTACTTTCCGCGCAGGACAGCCTATTGTGACGCTTGCAGATTTTAAAACTGCTGCCGGTGCACATATCCCTAAAGGAAAAGAGAATAAATACATGGCACAGGTATTCCAGGCGTTGCGCATCGAGGTTAATGCCGAGATCGAGGTGCTGGAAAGCTTTTTATTACAGACTGCTGAAGTGTTAAGTCCCGGAGGCAGGTTAGTTGTGATGTCTTACCATTCGCTGGAAGACAGGCCTGTGAAGAATTTTATTGCAAAGGGTAAGATCAGGGGAGAAGCGGATAAAGACTTTTTTGGTAATGAAGAAAAACCATATAAAGTAATTACCCGTAAAGCTGTGATTGCTGAAGAGGATGAGCTGGAAAGAAACAGCAGGTCCAGAAGTGCGAAATTGAGAATTGGAGAAAAGATATGAACAACCAGTTCAGGGAAGAGTTAGAGGAAGAAGAGGAATTACCAGAAGAACCGGTAATCCGCTTAAAAAAGCCTAAAAAAGAAAAGGAGTCTGAAAATGCTAATCTTTTCTTCAAAAAGCTTTTTACAGAAGGGGTAGTGACCAAAGAAGCCGCTACCGCTATGTTGCCTTTTCTGATTTTTCTGTCGCTGTTAACGATGCTTTATATCGCGAACAGCCACATGGCGGTTAAGAATATCAGAGATATAGATAAATTAAATAAAGAAGTAAAAGAGCTGAGCTGGGAGTATAAATCGCTTAAGGCAGATTTGATGTTCAAAAGCAAGTTAACAGAAGTAGCTAAAAAAGTAGATACGTTAGGTATTAAGGAGTTGACAGAACCTCCTCATAAAATTATCATAAATAATGATGAACATTAGAGCTAACATATTATTACGTGTTTATCTGTCCTTCGGGCTGATTGTACTGCTTGCCGTGGCAGTATTAGTCAGGTTATGCGATGTACAATTTGTAGAGGGGCATAAATGGCGTGCCATGGCCGATAGTCTCTCTACAAAGTATATCAATGTAGATGCAGCACGTGGTAATATTTATTCTAATGATGGAAGCCTGCTGGCTACCTCGGTACCAGAGTACGAACTGCGTATGGATTTGTATGCTGGTGGGATAAGTGATAACAAAGTTTTTTATGGTAAGGTGGATTCACTGGCCATGAAACTTTCTCAGTTCTTTACAGATAAAACACCAAAAGAATACTCGCGTATTCTTCGTTCTGCAAGAGCTGATAGTGTCAGATATTTATTGATTAAACGTAAAGTAAATTACCAGGACCTGAAAGCTATCCGGAAATTTCCATTGTTTAATATCGGGAAATACAGTGGCGGGTTGATGGCTATTCAGCAGAATAAAAGAATTTTGCCATTTAAATCTCTGGCAGCAAGAACAATCGGATATAAAAATGAGAATGTATCCAATGGTGTAGGACTGGAAGGTGCCTATGGCAATTATATTAATGGTGAAAGTGGAAAAAGGTTAGTACAGCGAATTGCCGGTGGTGTCTGGATGCCTGTAAATGATGAGGCTGAAATTGCACCAAAAGAAGGTGCTGATATTATTTCTACCATAGATATCAATATGCAGGACCTTGCACAAAGTGCACTGGAAAAACAGCTGATCAAAAGTGATGCTGATCACGGTACAGTGATTCTGATGGAAGTGGAAACAGGAGAAGTGAGAGCTGTAGCGAATTATACCAGAGAAAGTGAAGGTGTATATAAAGAGATGTTCAACTATGCGATCGGCGGAAGCCAGGATCCTGGTTCAACTTTCAAACTGGCCTCTTATATGGCATTGCTGGAAGATAAAAAAGTAGATACCAATACGATGGTCGAAACCGGAAATGGTGAATTCAGGGTTTTTAATCATACCATCAGGGATTCGCACGGGGGCATTGGGAACGTAACGGTGAAAAAGGCCTTTGAAATGTCTGCCAATACTGCGGTCGCAAAACTGGTCTATAACCATTATAAAGATAACCCGGCACAGTTTACGGATCATTTATACCGGATCCATATGAATGAGCGGCTGAAATTACAGATTCCCGGGGAAACCAAACCGGTCATTAAAAATCCCAGTTATAAATCCTGGAGTGGTTTAACCTTGGCACAGATGGCTTATGGTTACGAAATGCAGATAACCCCTCTGCAAATTTTGTCGTTTTATAACGCCATTGCAAATGACGGGAAATACATTTCACCGATTTTTGTAAAAGAAATCAGGAGACTGGGAAACCCTGTTGAACAGTTTCAGGCCAGGGTGATCAGTGAAAAAGTATGCTCAGAGGTAACAGTGAAAAAATTACAGGCTATGCTGGAAGGTGTGGTTACTGAAGGTACGGGTAAACTGATGGGTTCTCCTTTTTATCGCGTTGCCGGTAAAACGGGTACTGCACAGGTAGCCGATGGTAATAAAGGATACAAAGCCAAGAGAAGTTATCAGGCTTCTTTTTGTGGGTACTTTCCGGCTGATAAACCCAAGTATTCTATCATGGTGTCCATCAACGGGCCTAAAAATGGATATTATGGGGCTACGGTAGCCGGACCGGTATTTAAAGAAATAGCAGACCGTATTTATGCGAGTGATATGCAGATGTACAATAATGTAACAGATCATCTGGTAGGGAATACAAAAAGTCCGGAAGCGAAGGCCGGACAGAGTAAAGCGGTAAAGAGTGTTTATAATGCCCTGGGTATAAAAGCCCTTTATGCTGCTAAATCTGACTATTTCAATAGTGTGGATACCAGCAACGGAGTTGTTTATGAAGAGTACAATTCTGTCAAAGGTATGATGCCGAACGTAAATGGAATGGGCCTGAAAGATGCACTTTATCTTTTAGGGAATGCAGGGTTAAAGACTCAGGTTAAGGGAAGTGGAAAAGTAGTAAGCCAGTCGATTCCTTCAGGAATGAAGATTGGAAGAGGATTATTGGTACAATTAGAATTGAAATAAGATGCAATTGCAGGATATTTTATATGGAGTAGCGATTAAGAACCTGGTTGGAAAAACCAACAGGGTAATTAGTGCGCTTACGTTTGATTCACGTGAGGTAGAGAAAGGTGCGGTATTTTTTGCCGTAAGGGGGACTTTATCAGATGGACATACTTTTATTAATCAGACAATTGCCGCAGGAGCAACAGTGATTATTTGTGAAGAGTTACCAGCAGAAATTAATGCGGATGTGACTTATATCGAAGTAGAGAATACAGCAGTAGCTTTAGGGATTATGGCTTCCAATTATTACGGAAACCCTTCTTCAGGTTTGAAACTCGTGGGGGTTACCGGAACAAACGGAAAAACAACCATAGCCACTATCTTATTTAAATTATTCAGAGGGCTGGGTTTTCATACCGGACTGATCTCGACTGTACAAAATCAGGTCAATGAAGAGATCATTCCTGCTACACATACTACACCAAATCCACTGGCTTTAAACAAGCTCTTGAAACATATGGTTGAACTGGGCTGTACTTACTGTTTTATGGAAGTAAGTTCGCACGCAGTTGTACAACATAGAATAGAAGGATTGACTTTTGCAGGAGGTGTTTTCTCTAACATCACGCATGATCATCTTGATTTTCACAAAACTTTCGATAATTATATCAAGGCTAAAAAAGGATTTTTTGACGAGCTTCCGAAAGGGGCTTTTGCCCTGACCAATGCTGACGACAAAAATGGTCTGGTGATGCTGCAGAATACGAAGGCATCCAAAAAGACTTATGCATTGAAACAACTGGCCGATTATAAAGTGAGCATTATCGAAAACAGGTTCAGTGGATTAAATCTGGAAATAGATCATACAGACGTATTCTTCAAGCTTGTGGGCTCATTTAATGCCTACAATCTGGCAGCTGTATATGGCACAGCGATGTTACTGGGACAGGATAAACTGGATGTGCTGACCCTGTTGAGTAACCTGACAGGAGCAGAAGGACGGTTTGAAGAAGTTGCCAATTCAAAACAGATTATTGGCCTGGTAGATTATGCACACACGCCAGATGCTGTTCAAAATGTATTGAGTACTATTCACGATATCAGAAAAGGTACCGAACAGGTAATTACGGTAATAGGTTGCGGAGGGGACAGAGATAAAACCAAGCGCCCTGTAATGGCCCAGGTAGCCTGCGACTGGAGCGATAAGGTAATTCTGACTTCGGATAATCCGAGAACGGAAGATCCGCATCAGATTCTGGCCGATATGGAGGCTGGTGTATCACCTACTAACAGAAGAAAAACATTAACCATTGCCGATAGAAAAGAGGCGATAAAAACTGCCTGTCATTTAGCCAGACCAGGGGATATTATCCTGATTGCAGGTAAAGGACATGAAAAATACCAGGAAATCAATGGAGTAAGGTATCATTTTGATGATAAAGAAGTGTTAATGGAACAATTAAACTTAATCAGCTAATGTTATACTATCTGTTTGAATATTTAAATGCTCATTATGAATTCCCTGGATTAAGGTTATTCCAGTACATTACTTTCCGTACTGCACTGGCGATTATCATTTCTTTGATTATTACCACTGTATACGGCAGAAGGATTATTAACTATCTGCATAAAATGCAGGTGGGTGAAACAGTGAGAAACCTGGGGCTGGAAGGACAAATGCAGAAACAGGGAACGCCGACTATGGGTGGTATCATGATTCTGATGGGTATCCTGATCCCTACTTTATTGCTGGCTAACCTGACCAATGTCTACGTATTACTGATGATCGTAACTACGGTCTGGATGGGAGCGGTGGGTTTTGTAGATGATTATATCAAGGTTTTTAAAAAGAATAAAGAAGGACTTGCCGGAAGATTTAAAATTGTAGGACAGGTTGGTCTTGCGCTGATTATTGGCTGGACGATGTATTTTAATCCAAACATAGTCGTGAGACAAACAGTTGATGAAACTGCCATGAGTAAAAATACAGCACCCATGGTCCTGAGACAAAAAGGAGAGAAGTTCTATTATACACAGGATGTTAAATCAACGATTACCAATATCCCTTTCTATAAGAATAATGAGTTTGATTATGCCAAAGTTCTTAAATTTTTAGGGCCTGGTTATGAGAAATATGCAGTTTTTGTTTTTATCCTTTTCGTTGTAATTATTATTACTTCAGTATCAAACGGGGCAAATCTGACTGATGGGATTGACGGACTGGCTACGGGTACGTCCGCAATTATAGGAATTACCCTCGGTTTATTAGCATATGTATCGGGTAACACGGTTATTGCTGATTATCTGAATATATTATATATCCCCAATTCCGGAGAGCTGATGATTTTTGCGGGTGCATTTGTAGGGGCCTGTGTAGGTTTCCTATGGTATAATTCGTACCCGGCTCAGGTATTTATGGGAGATACCGGAAGTCTGGCTATCGGTGGAATTATTGCTGCACTGGCTATCATGATCAGAAAAGAGTTACTGATCCCGATTTTATGCGGGGTATTCCTGATCGAAGTGATGTCGGTAATGATCCAGGTAACTGTTTTTAAATATACCAAAAAACGATTTGGGGAGGGCAGAAGGGTATTCCTGATGTCTCCGCTGCATCATCATTATCAGAAAAAAGGATATCACGAAGCTAAGATCGTTACGCGTTTCTGGATCATCGGAATTTTACTGGCTATTATTACCATAATCACTTTAAAACTGAGATAATGGAAAAACAGAGAATAGTTATACTTGGAGCTGGAGAAAGCGGTGTAGGTGCAGCAATACTGGCGCAAAAGCAGGGTTTTGATGTTTTTGTTTCAGATTTTGGTGCAATCGCTGACCGTTATAAAGAAACACTGGTTACCTTAAATATCGCATTCGAAGAGAAACAGCATACCGTAGCGGAAATTATTAATGCCACCGAAGTTATTAAAAGTCCGGGGATTGCCGATTCAGTTTCGATCATCAGGGAGCTTAAAAAGAAAAATATTCCGGTAATCTCAGAAATTGAGTTTGCCAAACGGTACACGACAGCAAAAACGGTCTGTATTACAGGTTCTAACGGTAAAACGACAACGACCATGCTGACGTACCATATTTTGAAGAAGGCAGGTTTAAACGTGGGCCTTGCGGGGAATATAGGACATAGTTTTGCTGCACAGGTAGCAACCGAGGAATTTGACTGGTATGTACTGGAGATATCCAGCTTTATGCTGGATGATATGTATAAATTCAGGGCTGATATCGCTGTGCTTTTAAATATTACGCCTGACCATCTGGACAGGTATGATTACAAAATGACAAATTATGCAGCATCAAAAATGCGCATTACACAGAATCAGAGGCCGGAAGATCATTTTATCTACTGTGCGGATGATGCTGAAACCCTGAATGCTTTAAAAGGTGTTAAGGTAAATTCACAGCGGTGCCCATTCTCTATCCGTAAAAAGGTAGATGGAGGGGCTTACCTTGAAGGCAACAATATTCATATCAATATAAATCCAAAAGATCAACTAACCATGTCTATATCAGAGTTAGCCTTACAGGGCAAGCATAATATCTACAACTCTATGGCTTCGGGCATAGTCGCTAAAGTACTGGATATCCGCAATGCGACTATCCGTGAGAGTATGGGGGATATTAAAAACATTGAACACAGGTTGGAGCATGTGGCGAAGATTTCGGGTGTGGATTATATCAATGATTCAAAAGCCACCAATGTGAATTCGACCTGGTATGCACTGGAAAGTGTGAATACAGATGTTATCCTGATTATGGGTGGGGTTGATAAAGGAAATGATTATGATATGTTAAAAGACCTGGTTAAGCAAAAAGTGAAAGCTATTGTTTGCCTGGGCAAAAATAATAAAAGGATTCACGAAGCTTTTGAAGACGATGTAGAGATAATAGTCAATACATTTTCGGCACACGAAGCGGTACAGGTAGCTTATCATCTGGCGACTAAAGGAAATACAGTTCTTTTGTCACCGGCCTGTGCAAGTTTTGATTTGTTCAAAAACTATGAAGATCGTGGTAACCAGTTTAAAATGGCTGTAAAAGAATTATAAAAATGGGTACAGTACAGGCGCTTTTAGAAAAAACCAAAGGGGACCGCTGGATATGGCTGATCATTATCCTGCTCTCTTTGATTTCTATTTTCGCCGTTTATAGTGCAACGGGTACGCTGGCTTATAAACAGGGGAAAACAGTAGAGAAAATATTACTCACCAAACACTTGATTTTTGTGGTGATGGGGATTGGTATGATCTATATTGCGCATTTAGTTGATTATAAATACTATGCGGGAATTTCTAAAATCCTGATGATTATTACCATACCCCTTTTGTTTTATACATTGGTTTTTGGGGCGAGTCTGAATGATGCTTCGCGCTGGGTAAAAATCCCTATTATCGGGTTGACCTTCCAGACTTCCGATTTAGCCAAATTGTCACTGATTACGTTTTTAGCGCGGATGCTGACCAAAAAGCAAGAGAACATTAAGGATGTGAAGACCTCTTTTATCCCGATTATGGGCTCTGTTTGTGTGGTTTTCGTTTTAATTGCACTGGCCAATTTATCTACAGCACTGATGTTGTTTGGGGTAAGTATCCTGCTGCTGATTATCGGAAGGATCAGTATCAAACAGATCATGATTGTTTGTGCGGGTGGTTTTGTACTGCTGATGTTTGTGTTTTTCCTCGGACCAAGAAGGGAGACTTATAAATCACGTATCAATTCTTACCTGCATCCGGAGAAACAACATTCTGATAAAACATTCCAGGCCGACCAGTCAAAGATTGCGCTGGCAACGGGCGGGCTTTTTGGCAAGGGACCAGGGAACAGTACGCAACGTAACTTTTTACCTCACCCTTACTCGGATTTTATATTTGCCATCATTGTTGAAGAATACGGTTTATTCGGAGCGATGATCATTATTATTTTGTACCTGGTACTACTATACAGGTGTGTCAGGATTGTCACGCAGAGCCCGAAAGCTTTTGGGGCATTGCTGGCGGCAGGTTTAAGTTTTAGTTTGACTATACAGGCCTTTGCAAATATGGCAGTAGCTGTTGGTCTTGGACCAGTAACCGGAGTTCCGCTTCCACTGGTAAGTATGGGGGGGACTTCGATGATCTTTACCAGTATCGCTTTCGGAATCATCCTCAGTGTGAGCAGGGATGTGGAAGAGAATGGTAAAAGGGCATTGAATGATGAAACAATTAAATCGGAAAAAAATACTAAAAAAGTAATTGTAGGTGAGTTACCGGCAATGACATAAAATATAAAGGATGAATCCAACAAAAATAATTATTTCAGGTGGCGGTACTGGCGGACATATTTTTCCGGCTATTGCTATTGCTAATGCGCTGAGGCGCATAGAGCCGGGCTGTGAAATATTATTTGTAGGTGCTGCAGGTAGAATGGAAATGGAAAAGGTTCCCGCTGCCGGTTACAAAATTGTAGGGTTGAACATCAGTGGGATACAAAGAGGTTCAATACTCAAAAACCTGACTTTACCCTTCAAATTGGTTGACAGTATGAAGAAGGCATTGAACCTGATTTCTACTTTCCAGCCCGATGTAGTGGTTGGGGTAGGAGGTTATGCTTCAGGACCTGTTTTATTTGCTGCTTCCTGGAAAAAGGTTCCGTACCTGATTCAGGAGCAGAATTCCTATGCCGGGATGACGAATAAAAAACTGGGCAAAAATGCTTCTAAAATTTGTGTTGCTTTTGATGGAATGGAACAGTTCTTTCCAGCCGACAGAATTTTAAAAACGGGCAACCCGGTAAGAAAAGAAGTAGTGGATATTTATAATAAGCGTTTTCACGGATCGGAATTGCTTAAGCTGGACCCGCTCAAGAAAACTGTCCTGGTAACAGGCGGAAGTCTGGGCGCAGCTACATTGAATAAAAGTATAGAAAAACATTTGCAGGATTTTATTGACCAGGATGTACAGCTGATCTGGCAAACAGGAAAATATTATTATGCAGGGATCATGGAGCGTCTGGGAGCTAATTATCATCCGAACATCCGCATACTTGAATTTTTGAATCAGATGGACCTGGCTTATGCAGCAGCTGATGTCATTATTTCAAGAGCTGGTGCAGGGACAATTGCAGAACTTTGTCTGATTAAAAAACCGGTTATCCTGGTGCCTTCTCCGAATGTCGCAGAAGACCATCAGACTAAGAATGCCATGGCCCTGGTTCACAAAAATGCAGCAATACTGATTAGTGACCGTGCTGCAGAAGATACATTGGTTCGGGCAGCGCTGGAATTATTAAATGATAAAAACCGATGTGAACAGCTTGCAGAGAACATCGGAAAAATGGCCTTGCCTGAAGCAGATGAGCTGATAGCAAGAGAAGTATTTTATTTAGCAGGAAAGAGAGATATATAATGGAACTGGAATTAATCAAACGCGTTTATTTTATTGGTGCCGGTGGTATCGGAATGAGTGCGCTTGCGCGTTACTTTAAAAAACGCGGCTGCCTGGTTGGCGGATATGATAAAACCAGGACGGTATTAACAACTACATTGGAAGCTGAAGGTATACTGATTTCTTATGCAGATGAGCTGAGCACGCTGCCTGCAGGATTTGAAGTGCATGCTGAAGATACACTGATTGTATATACACCCGCTATACCTGCTGATTCGGTACTGCTGAATTATTTCAGAAATAACGGATTTAATTTACAAAAACGCTCGCAGGTGCTGGGGATTATCAGTAAAGGGCAATTTTGTATTGCAGTTGCCGGTACACATGGTAAAACAACAACTTCATCCATTATTGCGCATATACTGACCAATACTGGTTATGGATGTACTGCTTTCCTGGGGGGGATTACGACAAACTATCAGAGTAACTTCCTGCTGGGTGATAATAATGTAGTGGTGGTGGAAGCTGATGAATATGATCGTTCTTTCCTGACGCTTCATCCGGATATTGCAGTAATTACTTCGATGGATGCAGATCACCTGGATATTTATGGTGATGCAGCACATTTACAGGAATCTTTCCATTTGTTTGCCAGACAACAGAAAGATGGAGGTACTTTATTCTTTAAAGAGGGATTACCGATTACTGAGGGGATAAGTTATGGTGCAGGTACTGATGCTGTAGTACAAGCTTTAAATATCAGGGTAGAAGAAGGGAATTTTGTGTTTGACTATCAGGATGACCAGGTTAATATCAGCAATATAGCATTGATGCTGCCTGGAAAACACAATGTCGAAAACACAACTGTCGCTATTGCTGCTGCTTTGAAGCTGGGTATTGATCCTGAGCAAATAAAGATAGCTATTGCTGCCTTTAAAGGGGTTAAAAGAAGATTTGAATATATCGTTCGTGAGGACAAACATATTTATATAGATGATTACGCACATCATCCGGAAGAATTACGTGCCTGTTTTGATGCTGTCAGACAGTTGTATCCGGATAAAAAAATGACTGTTGTTTTTCAACCACATCTGTTTAGTCGTACACGTGACTTTGCAGATGGGTTTGCTGAGGTTTTAAGTACTGTGGATGAATTGCTGCTACTGGATATATATCCGGCAAGAGAACTGCCTATGGAAGGTATAGATGCTGCATTCCTGCTGAACAAAATCACTTTGAAAAACAGCAATGTATACAAAAAAGAAGATGTACTCACACATATTCAGCAAATTCAGCCGGAATTGCTGATTACTGTGGGTGCCGGAGATATAGATACTTTAATACAACCGTTAAAAAATATTTTAACCAATGCTTAAAAGGATCAACTGGAAACTGCTGTTTAAATGTTTTGCCTGGATAGTTTGTCTGGTCGGAATAGTTACCCTTATGAGCTTTGTATCGGTAAAGAAACATACAGTGAAGGTTACGAATATTAAAATTCTTATTCCTGGAGCAGATAATTTTATCGAGAGAGAAGAAATTGATGCGATATTGAAACAGAGTGAGGGCCAGTTGATTGGCCGTAAACTGGAGGAGATCAATTTGCATGATATTGAGACTAAAATCAAGGCAAATCCTTACATCGCACTGTCTACTGTTTATGCCGATATGGATGGGGTAATTCATATAGAAATTAATCAGAGACAACCTTTATTAAGAATAATCAGCTCTAGTGGACAAGATTTTTATATTGATAAAAATGGATTGAAAATGCCTGTGTCTCCGAACTTTACGGCAAATGTAGTGGTGGCAAACGGACATATTCTGGAACACTTTAGCGGCAGGGTGGATACCTTGATTACCAAGATGGCAATGGATCTGTATAAAACGGCATTGTTTTTGAAAAAGGACACGCTTTGGGATTCACAGATTGAACAGATATTTGTTAATGATAAGGATGATATAGAATTGATACCCAGGGTAGGTAATCAGCGTATCATTTTAGGTAATGCGGATTCTCTTCAGACGAAAATGACCAACCTGCTGACTTTTTATAAAGAAGCAATGCCAAAGGTAGGCTGGGACACTTATAAAACTATAAACATTAAATACACCAATCAGGTTGTTTGTGAAAAAAACAAACCAGATTCTATTGTGGGATCTGTGTCCAGGTCTAAAGTAACCAAGCCGACTATTGCTTCTGCAAAGAAAGTAATGGACTCGCTGGTAAAGGCTGAAATAGCAGCCGAACTGAAGAATAATCCAGAAGAAAATGTAGTACGTAAAGTGCCGGAGAAAAAGAATAATCCTCCGGTCAGAAAAATTATACCAAAAGTAGCTAAACCGGTAAAATCTGCGGTGAAGCAGCCTTAAAACCAAAATATTAACAGATACCAGAAAAACAAAATAGTATATAATTCGACAAATAAGATATAGTTATGGGCAAAGAGAAAACCACCGTTCAGTCTCCGATAGTAGTGGGGCTGGACATCGGTACCACAAAAATCTGTGTGATAGTTGGTCGCAGAACACAGCATGGCAAGATTGAGGTTTTGGGTATTGGGAAAGCAGAATCGGCGGGCGTAACCCGTGGTGTGGTTTCCAACATTCAAAAAACTGTACAGGGTATTTCACAAGCTGTTGAGCTGGCCAGTGGTCAGTCTAACGTGGAAGTACGTGTCGTAAACGTAGGTATTGCTGGTCAGCATATCAAAAGTTTACAGCACCGTGGAATCCTGACAAGAAGAGAACTGAATAATGAGATCAGTAAAAAAGATCTGGATAAGTTAATTGATGATATGTTCAAACTGGTTATGCCCCCGGGAGAAGAAATCATTCATGTACTGCCCCAGGAGTTTACTGTCGATAATGAACCAGGTGTAAAAGATCCGATTGGTATGGCAGGTGTTCGTTTAGAAGCGAATTTCCATATTATTTCTGGTCAGGTAACAGCTGTGAAAAATATTATGAGATGTGTGACCAACGCAGGTTTACAAACTCAGGAATTAATTTTAGAACCACTGGCTTCTTCAGAATCTGTATTGAGCGACGAAGAAAAAGAAGCCGGTATTGCTTTAGTTGATATTGGTGGTGGTACTACTGATATTGCTATTTTCCACGAAGGTATTATCCGTCATACGGCAGTTATTCCTTTTGGTGGAAATAGTGTAACTGAAGATATTCGTGAAGGTTGTTCAGTGATGAGAAATCAGGCTGAACTTTTGAAAACACGTTTCGGTTCTGCTTTAGCTGAAGAAAATAAAGAAAATGAAATTATTTGTGTTCCTGGTCTTCGTGGCAGGGAGCCTAAAGAAATTTCCGTAAAAAACCTAGCTTATGTGATCCAGGCCCGTATGGAAGAAATCATTGAGCATGTTTATTACGAGATTAAATCTTCTGGTTATGAGAAAAAACTGATTGGTGGTGTAGTGATTACCGGCGGTGGAGCGTTATTAAAACATCTTTCTCAGCTGGTAGAATATGTTACAGGACTGGATTGTCGTGTAGGTTATCCGAACGAACATTTGTCGAAGTACGAGGATATGCCTAAAACTATTTATGATGACTTGAAAAGCCCGATGTACGCGACCAGTGTCGGCCTGCTGATTAAAGGAATCCAGAAAGCTGAAGAACTGATTGAAGAACTGAAACAGCCAGGTGTGTATGTCGAAAGACCTGCAGCTGTAAAGGATAAAGTTAAGCGTCCGGGTGGTGGACTTTTTGATAAATTATTAGCAAAAACTAAGGATTTTATCAAGGACGACATGAACGTAAGTGATGAGGATTATATAAAACCGTAGTATTTATCCACAATGGACGATTTTTCCACATTCTAAACACTTGTGGAAAACGTGTGTTGAAAAAGTGTTAATATTACAATGAGAGATGAACAGGTAAAACCAATTTTTAAGTAACTGATTCATAAATATATGTATTTTGAAATGTTAAAAGATAAGTCATCAATCATCAAGGTAATTGGTGTTGGTGGCGGTGGTGGTAATGCGGTTAACCATATGTACCGTCAAGGAATAGCAGGTGTAGACTTTATAATCTGTAATACTGATGCGCAGGCATTGGAGTTCAGCCCTATACCTAATAAAGTACAGCTAGGTGCAAGTTTAACCGAAGGAATGGGTGCAGGCTCAATTCCGGAAGTGGGAAAAAATTCGGCTATTGAAAATATAGACGATATCAAAAGCATGTTAGGCAGTACGACAAAAATGCTGTTTATTACTGCGGGTATGGGTGGTGGAACAGGAACTGGTGCCAGTCCGATCATTGCTCAGGCAGCGAAGGAACTGGACATTTTAACTGTTGCTATTATTACCACTCCTTTCTCTTTCGAAGGTAAAAGACGTAAAATGCAGGCCGAAGATGGTCTGGATGAATTAAAGAAATACGTAGATTCTTACCTGGTAATTTCAAATGATCGTTTACGTGAAATATTCGGTAACCTGACGCTGGGCTCTGCTTTCGCACAGGCGGATGATATTTTAACTACAGCAGCAAAAGGTATTGCTGAGATTATAACTGTTCCGGGATATATCAACGTGGATTTTAAGGATGTACGTACGGTAATGAAGGACAGTGGTGTTTCTATCATGGGTAGTTTTGCCTGTGAAGGAGAGAACAGAGCGCTGAATGCCGTAGAAGGTGCATTGGCTTCTCCATTGTTGAAAGACAATGAGATTGAAGGTGCAAGATACATCCTGCTGAACATCAGTTCTGGTTTACAGGAAGTAACCATGGATGAAGTAGCTATTATTACGGATTATATCCAGGATAAAGCTGGTTTATCTGCAGATCTGATCTGGGGTAACTGTATTGATGAAAACCTGGGTGAAAAGCTCTCAGTAACGATTATTGCAACTGGTTTCCAGACCACAGAACAACGTGCTCAGGATAAAAAGAATGTAAAGAAAATTTCTTTGCTGACTCCGGAAGAAGCGCCATTGGTAAAACCATTGGAACCTGTAAACTCATTCATTGAGCCAAAGGCAGGTGCTTACACGAATGAGCCGGTGATGAAACTGAAAGACGACATTAAACAGTCGGATCTTTTCGGTGACATGTACAGTGGCAATAAAAACAGAAAAGAAGATTCTGATAATGGAATCATCAGACATACACTGGTAGAGGAAGAAAACCTGCAGGCCAAAAATGAGCAGGAATCGGGAATCGATTTTGAATTGAAGGTATCAGAAACTGATTTTGTTTTTGAAACACCAAAATCAGGATATAATGAACAGGCTGCCTTACCACAACAGGAAGAGATAGTAGAACCTGGATTGGATGATGATAAAAATGATGAGTCAATTGAAGATCAGCTGAAAAAATCAAAAGAGCGGATCATGAGACTGAAAGATCTGAGTATGAAATTGCGTACAACCAATGGATTACAGGAACTGGAAAATGAACCTGCTTATAAACGTAAACAAACACAATTACAGCAGGTGCAGCACTCTTCTGAATCGCAGGTATCGAGGTTTACACTGAGCAATGATGAAGAAGGTGGTACTGAAATCAGACCTAATAATTCCTTCCTTCACGATAACGTTGATTAATTAATCTATATAAGATATGTAAAAAGCCTTAACAATTTGTTGTTAAGGCTTTTTTGGCATAATAATCGTAGGTATGCCAAAAAGATTGCCGCTTTTTGGCCAATCTTGTAATTGAGCCGTAGAAAGCTTAAATTTGCACAAAATAATAAGACAACTTAAATACAGATACATTGGATATTTTTGAAAAGATAGCAAAGCATATGGGCCCGCTTGGGCAACACCAAAAATGGTCGCATGGATATTTCTCCTTTCCGAAACTGGAAGGCCCCATCGCGCCGCATATGAATTTCCGGGGTAAAGAACACTTAGTCTGGAGCTTAAATAATTATCTTGGATTAGCTAACCATCCTGAAGTAAGAGAAGCTGATTTAAAAGGAGCTACAGATTTTGGTATGGCTTATCCTATGGGAGCCAGAATGATGTCCGGAAATTCCAAGTACCATGAGCAGCTGGAACAGGAACTTGCAGAATTTGTAGGGAAACCTGATGCATTTCTGCTGAATTATGGTTACCAGGGCATGTTATCTATTATTGACTGTCTGGTAGACAGAAATGATGTAATCGTTTATGATGGTGAATCTCATGCCTGTATTATCGATGGTTTACGTCTTCATCTGGGTAAACGTTTTGTTTATAAACATAATGATATTGAAAGTGCCCGTAAACAACTGGAACGTGCTACCAAACTGGTAGAAAGTTCTGGCGGAGGGATCCTTGTAATTACTGAGGGGGTTTTCGGTATGTCTGGTGCACAGGGGAAATTAAAAGAACTGATTGAACTGAAAAAAGATTTCAATTTCCGTTTGTTAATTGATGATGCACATGGGTTTGGTACGATGGGTAAGACTGGTGCCGGAACACATGAGGAGCAGGATTGTATCGAAGGAGTAGATATCTATTTCGGAACATTTGCCAAGTCAATGGCCGGAATTGGTGCTTTCGTAGCTTCAACAGAAGAAATAACTAATTTCTTCAGATATAATATGCGTTCTCAGACTTTTGCCAAGGCCTTACCGATGCCAATGGTAATCGGCTTGCTGAAGCGTCTGGAATTGTTGAAAAACAATCCGGAGCTGAGAGAGAAATTATGGAACATTGCAACGACGCTTCAAAAAGGATTAAGAGACCGCGGATTTGATCTGGGTATTACTAATACCATGGTTACTCCGGTATTCCTGAAAGGTGAGCTATTACAGGCTACTGCACTGACGATGGACCTTAGAGAGAACTATAGTATCTTTTGTTCAATTGTAGTGTATCCGGTTATTCCTAAGGGATTAATTGAATTGAGACTGATACCGACAGCTATGCATACTTTAGAAGATGTTCAACGTACACTGGAAGCTTTTAGCGAAGTAGCGGATAAGTTGAAAAGCGGTTATTATAATGATAATAAATTCAACCCTGAATAGGTAAAATATTGAAAAATAAAAAGGCCCTTTACAGTTGTGTAAAGGGCCTTTTTATTTTTTCTTGTTTTATTATTTATCTGTGTTTCAGTTAAATAAGTTTTGTTTTTAGCTTTATTTGTGAATAACCTTGTTTTTTGTGGATAAAAACACGGTTTTATCGTTTTTAATTATTATAGTAATTTTTCATTTATTAGAATAAACCGCTTACATTAGTAATTGAGTATTAATCAAACCTAAAAATAAACCAAAAAGGTAATTAGAAATGAAAAAATTCGAAGAGTTAAAAAAGCTTGTGGCCACATTAGAAGCTGATGCAGACAAGTTTTACAACAAAGCCAACAGTGCAGCTGGAACACGTGTACGTAAAGGTATGCAGGATCTTAAAAATTTAGCTCAGACTATACGTTTAGAGATCCAGGAAACGAAGAACAAAGAGGCTTAACCAGATTTCCTGATTTTATTTATAGCGCCCCGGTAATACCGGGGCGTTTTTTTTAGCTGTTGATCAGCTGAATTTGTGCACTGATTAACTGTGTAAGACGGTCAGAAGCTGCTACAAGTGGTAAACGTACCTCATCCCCACAAACACCAAAATGTTTTAGTGCAGCTTTAATACCTGCAGGGTTACCTTCTTCAAAGGCTAAACGGGTAAACTCAACGGTTTTCAGATGAAGCACCTGAGCAGCCTTAAAATCACCTTTCAGACACAATCTGATCATTTCAGAGAATACCAGTGGAATAGCATTTCCAACAACGGAAATTACACCTACAGCACCCAATGAAATCATAGGAAGCGCTACAGGATCATCACCTGAAATCAGCATGAAGTCTGCTGGTTTATCTCTCATAATCTGATTAAACTGATCAAAATTGCCAGAAGCTTCTTTTGTTCCGATAATGTTTTTGAAGTCTGTTGCCAGACGACATGTAGTTTCTGCACTTACATTACTGGCTGTACGGCCAGGAACATTATAAAGCAGTACTGGTAAATCTGTTGATTCGCTGATTGCTTTATAGTGCTGATATATTCCTTCCTGTGTAGGTTTATTATAATATGGGCTTGCCGATAGTATAGCGTCATAACCCAGACTGTCAAAATCTTTGATTGCTGCTGTTACTTCAGCGGTGTAGTTTCCACCGATACCGGCAATAAGTGGTAATCTGCCATTGTTTATTTCTGCTGTAAATGCCCAGATCTTCTTCTTCTCGTCCTTATTAAGTGTTGCTGTTTCACCTGTAGTACCTAACGATACCAGGTATTCTACCTTCCCGTCGATCTGATAGTTGATCAGTTTTTTTAAACCGTCATAATCTACCGATCCGTCTGCGTTAAATGGTGTAACAAGGGCTACACCGGTTCCATGAAATTTGTTCATTTTTTTAATCTTTATTCAACATCTCTAATAAGTCGTTCTCTGAAATCAGGGGAACATTCAACTTTTGGGCTTTCTCTAATTTGGATGGCCCCATATTATCACCTGCCAGCAGGTAATTCAGTTTAGCGGAAATACTGCTTAATATTTTCCCACCATTATTTTCTATCATTACTTTGAGCTCCTCTCTGCTGTATTGCTCAAAAACCCCCGAAATTACGAATGTTTTTCCAGTTAAACGGTCACTGTCAAGTGTAATTACTGTATCTATAGTTTCAAATTGTAATCCGTAGGATTTCAGTAAGTTAATTTGATCTAAATGAGCTTCTTTGCTGAAATATTCAGTAATACTCTCCGCAATACGTTGCCCGATTTCGTCAATGGCTGTTAGTTCTTCCTGCGTAGCAGCAATTAAGCGATCAATACTTCCTGTTCCCTTAGCCAGTTTACGGGCTACAGTTTCTCCAACATACCTTATCCCCAAACCAAAAAGAACTTTTTCAAAGGGCATTTGTTTGGATAGTTCTATGCCTTTCAGCATATTTTCTATAGACCGTTCTCCAAATCTTTCAATGTTCTTCAGCTCTTCGGCTTTATCTTTCAGCGTATATAAATCACTGATATGGCCCAGCAGTCCTCTATGGTAAAATGATTCAATTGTTTCATCACCCAGTCCATCTATATTCATCGCTTTCCTGGAAATGAAATGCTGTATTTTACCGACGATCTGGGGACGGCAGCCTTCATCATTGGGACAATAAAAAGCAACTTCGCCTTCTTTACGGATTAAGGTAGTACTGCACTCAGGGCAAATTACCGGGTAAATAACTCTTTGTGCTCCGGCTTGTCTCTTGTCGAAGTTTACGTTAATAATCTTGGGGATAATCTCACCGCCTTTTTCTACGAATACACTGTCTCCGACGTGCAGATCGAGTCTTTCGATCTCATTGGCATTATGTAGCGTAGCACGTTTAACTGTTGTTCCTGCTAACTGTACGGGCTTTAGATTGGCTACGGGTGTAACTGCACCTGTACGGCCTACCTGATAACTCACGCTTTCCAGAATTGTCTCTACTTCTTCTGCTTTGTATTTATAGGAAATTGCCCAGCGAGGTGATTTGGCAGTGAAACCCAATTCCTGCTGCTGGGTGAAACTATTCACTTTAATTACAATTCCGTCGATATCATAACTGAGTTTAAAACGCTCGTTTTCCCAGTAGTGGACAAATTCGAGCACATCATCAATGTTATTGCTGAGTTTAGTATGCTCAGAAACGTGGAAACCCCATTGGTTAAGGGCCTGAAGACTTTCCCAATGCGTTTTAAAGTATTCTTTTTCAGTATTGAGTGAGTAGAAAAAGGCATCCAGAGGTCTTTTGGCTACTTCTTTGGAATCCTGCATTTTTATAGTACCTGAAGCAAAATTCCGGGGATTAGCATAAGATACTTCTCCCAGTTCTTCTCTTTCTTGATTCAATCTTTCAAAAGCTGCACGGTGCATCAGAATTTCTCCTCTGATTTCAAATAATGGTGGCGCACCAGCGTTTTTTAGATGATGGGGAATATTACTGATTGTTTTTACGTTTTCTGTAACGTCATCTCCTTTGGTACCGTCGCCACGGGTAACGGCTCTTAACAGTTTATTATCCTGATAAGTTAAACTGATAGAAAGCCCGTCAAATTTTAGTTCGCATACGTATTCAAAATTATCTCCGATTGATTTTTTAATGCGTTCATCAAAATCACGTAAATCTTCTTCATTATAGGTATTACCTAATGACAGCATCGGCCATCTGTGTTTTACCGTCACGAAATTTTTGGTGATAAATCCACCTACTTTCAGGGTAGGGGAATCCGGATCCGCGAACTCCGGATATTCTTTTTCCAACCTGGTAAGCTCTTCCAGTTTCTTGTCAAATTCGTAATCGGCAATAGTAGGCATTGCCAATACGTAATAATTATAACTGTGCTGGTTAAGTTCTTTAACCAATGCATCTATAGTGTCTTTAATAGTGGATTCCGACATAAGGCGAAGGTACTAAATCACCACAATATTTGCCTTGTCTCGCTTAAAAAATAGCCTTAAACAGGTTTACCTGAAAAATCCAAACGGAACTTAGAAGGACTGTAGATCCAGCTCCAGTTCAATCTGGTCAAATATCTTTAAGAAGCCCTGCTGGTTCAGCTGTTCTTTGAATTCCTCCAGTTTAAGTGTCAGCAGCTGTAGCTGTGCTTCCGTAAAAGGATTGAGCCATAAACGCATACAGATCCGGTTCAGGGCATAGGTGATATGCTCGATTTTCTCATAGCTAAAAAGGTATTCACTGGAGATGAATTTATCCAGAAAATGATCAAAACGGCCCTGATCTGGTAATCCGGCAAACTTCAGGAAACCAGCCAGGGATTGGGTATGTGCAGCACTAAGCTGACGATAGAATTGTGAAGTGTCTACAAAATCCTGGGTTAACAGAAGGTGATCGAGGATAAGCTCCAGTCCGATATGGGCCAGAAAGAAAGGCTTGACCGGACCGGTTTGTAAAGCAGGTAGAATCAGTTGTTTCAGGTTAGCCGTCTGCTCTTTAAAAAAGTCTGAGGAATGGAATATACGGTCTACCTCAAGATGTCTTTTCCAGCCTCTCAGTAAATCGGCATAATCGGGGACATCCCTGAACAGGTACTCGTCTTTTTGTGGGTTCAGGTTCCAGTCTTTATCCGCATTTTTAATCAGATCAGGCAATACCACACCCATCACCACATACGCACTGGAATTTTGCCGCTCAAAATAAAAATGGGAAAGAAAGTTCATGGGCTTAAAATAAAGTTTTTCAATATGATTTCGCCTGGAAAATCTGTTGTTTACAATATAACTATAAACTTAGAGCCTGTTTAACATTCGTCAAATAATTTGTTTAATCATTTTGAATTGACAGTTTTAAACAGGCTCTAAATTTAAACTGTTTGTTATCTTTGCCAAAAAGTATAGAACGATGACCAATTTTGTTGAAGAATTAAGATGGAGAGGCATGTTACACGATATCATGCCCAATGCAGAAGATAAATTAAATGAAGGTATGTGTTCAGGATATATCGGCTTTGACCCTACAGCAGATTCTTTACATGTTGGTCACCTGACTCAGATCATGACCCTGATTCATTTCCAGCGTGCGGGTCATAAACCTTATGCACTGGTAGGTGGTGCAACTGGTATGGTGGGCGACCCTTCCGGTAAATCTGAAGAAAGAAATTTATTGACAGAAGAAGCATTAGCACATAATCTGGACGGAATCAAGAAACAGTTAAATCAGTTTCTGAATTTCAGTGAAGGAGGTAATGGTGCTGTGATGGTTAATAATGCTGACTGGTTTAAAGGCTTTAGTTTTCTTGATTTTATCAGGGATGTGGGTAAACACATTACTGTGAATTATATGATGGCTAAGGACAGTGTCAGAAAACGTCTGGAAGGTGATACTGGAATGTCTTTTACCGAATTCAGCTACCAGCTGATCCAGGGATACGATTTTTACTATTTATGGAAGAATAACAACTGTACGATACAGATGGGTGGTTCGGATCAATGGGGTAACATTGTAACAGGGACAGAGTTTATCAGAAGAAAGGACAGAGGTACCGCTTACGGACTGACTACACAACTGATCAAAAAAGCCGATGGAACAAAGTTTGGAAAAACTGAAAGTGGAGCAATCTGGTTAGATCCGGAAAAAACTTCACCTTATAAATATTACCAGTTCTGGTTGAACGCTACAGATTCTGATGCGAGATCATGGATCCGTATCTTCACGCTAATGACTCAGGAAGAACTGGAAAAGCTGGAAGCTGAACATGATGCTGCACCGCATCTGAGAATCTTACAGAAAGCCCTGGCGACTGATATTACAGTTAGAACGCATTCTGAAGCTGCTTTGGAAACGGCCCTGAAAACTTCAGAGTTTTTATTTGGTAATGGTTCTTTATCCTTTTTAGAGAGTCTTAGTCCTGCACATATCCTCGAAATATTTGAAGGTGTGCCGCAATTTACGATCAGCCGTGAAGAATTAGCTGCTGGTTTGGATGTAGCAACTTTACTGGCAGAGAAAACAACTGTTTTCCCATCGAAAGGTGAGGTGAAGAAAACTATCCAGGGTGGTGGATTAAGTATTAACAAAGAGAAAGTAGCTGAGGTTACTGCACATTATACTGCAAGCAACCTCATTAATGATCAATATATAATCGTTCAGAAAGGTAAAAAGAACTATTTCCTGCTGATCGCGGAATAATTTTTACTGTACCAGCAGGTTACAACCTCTGATGTCTGCATTGTCAAAACGGCCAAGTACTTCAAAGGAACCGCCTGGCAATAAACGACCCAGATCCTGGGTAGCAATGAATGAACAGGAGTTGATATTGGCCAGATCAATAATATTGATACCTCCTGTCTGAGTAGAATTGAGGAGTGTTAGGGGATCGTTAGTGTCCCTTAACACAATCTTCATCCAGTTTGGACAATCAAATACACCATTACCTGAAGAATAAGCCTGTGAAAGCAACTCTGTCATTCCGTATTCACTGTGAATGGCTTCTACACCAAATCCGTTTTTGAGTATTGCGTGTAACTCTTCTCTGACCATTTCTTTTCTCTTACCCTTCATTCCGCCGGTTTCCATGACAATCAGGTCGGGGAAATCAAGCTGATAAAGCTCGAGGAAGTCGAGTAGGGCATAAGTTACACCGATGAGTATAGTTTTCTGTCCTGCGGTTTTTAAAGCATTTAATTTCTGATAAAGCTCTTCATGGTTGTGAAGAAAGTAACCGCTGTCAGGATGTTTACTCTGATTGAGCAGAGAATCAATCATATAAATTAATGAAGAGCCATCTCTTTCCAGATAGGACGGTAGCAATGCCAGTAAACAAGTGTTTTCAATCTGTCCGTAAAATTGAGTAAAGGCCTTATTGAAACTGTCCTCATATACTTTCAGGTCAGTAACCAGGTGACGGCTCTGAATCTGACCCGTGGTGCCGGAACTGCTGAAAACCACTTCTGCCGGGTCGGTATTGCTGACCACACTATGGCTTTTGAAAAAACTAATCGGCAAATATGGAATATCGGCCACATGAGTAATCTGTGCTGCCTTTACACCAAGATTAGTGATAAACTGATGATAGGGCATACAAGCTGCTGCCTGATGTTTGAATACTGCCAGTGCAGTCTCATTAAATTGTTTCTCGTCGCGGATAGAAAAAAGCTGAGGAATTAAAGTTTTCACACCGCAAAAATACATAAACAGGTTCTAATTTCAGGTGTTCGATTTTTTGACTAGTACGGCTTTTCTGAAATGATACCCGCAGTAACCACTTATTGCAGCTACAAATCCGCCCAGAACAACAGAGATTAATAATATCAGCCACCAGGCATGGAGTGTAAACATTTCAGCAACACGCGAAACCAGCAGGTTATGGTTTGGCAGGCTTTTGTACAGGGCCATACCAGTCCATAAAAGTACAATAGCAAAAAAAGGTTGCCATATGGAAACTTTTGCCGTTTTACCAATCAGCCCGCAGGTGGCGAACGAAATGATTACAATAACCCACCAGGGTAAAATCAGCTGTAACAGAAAAGAGGCTATGAGTATAACTAAAAAGACCATGTGTTATTTCTTTGAGATTTTTAAATGTTGGAGAACTTTAGCGCTGGTATCATCGGCAGATTGCATCAGATAGAGATCGTATAATTTACCGTCTGCCCAGGTATCAATCATATTGTCATAAAAGAAACTGCCGGGATTACCAGACTGGCCACCAGGATATACGCCATGTCCCTTTGGTGTTTTTCCTAATTCAACTATCATTCTCCAGGAAGGGCCATTTGTTTCACCAAGCGCATCGATCGTACTCTTGGCACCTCCGATCATTAATGTTTTAGAACCCATTCCGGGGATATTAGCCAAATGTGGTACATGGGTTTGTTTTACATTAGCCCAGCGCCAGTTTTTACCAATTGGTCCATTTTTTTTCTCCAGGCTGTCGCAGGCATATTTAAAAGCTTCATTGACCAGGTCATTTAAAGTTTCTTTCTGTGGAGTATTCACATTATCGAACCATTTAGAACCGGGATCTTTTAAAATCAGTTCTGTAGTCCTGTCTTTTGAAGGATAACGCATAGGAACGGAAGCTATTGTAAAATCATCATCCCATATATCAAAGAACAGGCGTTTAGTCCAGAGATCGAAAATACTCGCCCCGACAGATTTTGCGGAGAAAAACTTATTCCATTTACCGGTAATTTCCAGCGCTTCTTTCTGAGTTGCATTTAGTTTAGCAGGATCAACTCTGGAAACAAGAGCAACCAGCAGATCTTGTGCAAGAATGCTATAGCTGTCACTCTGCATTATCCGGATACTATCTGCGGTCGCTTTCTGCATAACCTTAAGCCTGTCATTAATCCTTTTGCCTCTTTCATAAGACCCGAATTCCCAGTTGATATAATAAGGATAAGTTGGGTCTGTAGAAGATTGATTCGCTGAGCTTACAAAGTTTCTTTCGGGGTTTTTGACAGTTGGGTTCTGATCAGCAGGGATCCAGCCCTGCCAGTCGTTTTTCGGGTCGGAGCCATCCAGGATGAATTTGCCCTGATCTTTCCATTTTAATGGAAATTTTCCGTTTGCAGTAATAGCAATATCATTTGCAGAGGAGGCAAAGATGAAATTTTGCGCAGGTGCGCTGTAATAAGTCAGGGCTTTGCGGTAATCATCATAGTTTTTAGCCCGGTTCAGTTTATAGAAAGTCATGAGCTCATTTGATTTATCATGGGCGATCCAGCGAAGTGCATTACCCAGTGGGACATTGTCGGCCATTTTAAGTTTCTCTGGTTTATGAAAGTAAACCACTGGTCCATGATGGGTATAAAAGACAGTATCGACTTCAGTTTTAGCCCCTCTGATTTTTATAGTCTCTAATCTGATCTTTGTATTTTTCCAGGTTTTATTATAGAAATACTGTTTATGTGTATCATCTTTAAATCTGATCTGATAGAAATCAAGGATATCTGCAGCCACATTGGTTACCCCCCAGGCAATATCTTTATTAAACCCGATAGTGATACCCGGAGCACCCGGCAGGGAAACACCATAGGCATTTAATCCCGGGGCATTTAATTGTATCTGGTACCAGATAGAAGGTAAAGTTAAATTCAGATGTGGATCATTGGCCAGAATTGGATAACCTGAAGCAGTTTTTGCACCTGATAATGCCCAGTTGTTACTACCAATTCCGTCTTCGAGTTCTTTAGTCTTCACTTTACCAGTAGTCATCTCAGTATAGGATTGCGGAGTTGGTGGAACGGGTAGCGGTTTGAAATTCCATTTGGTTCCCACAGGAATAATCGGGTCTTCCCGGAAAGGGTAATCGGGAAACAGATCTGCAGTTACTCCGGGGCCATATTTCTTTAAAATATTACTCATGTAAAACTCATCCGAACCCATAGCCAGTACTGCTGACATTTGTTTGAGCAGCAGGGCACATTTAAGGGGTGTCCAGTCTTCGGGTACAAAATCCAGTATTTTATACTCTAAAGGAAGTTGTGAACTGGAAAGGGAGTGGATATAATCATTGATCCCGTCTGTATAAGCCATAATCATGGCTTTTGATTTAGGATCTTCCATCATGCCTCTCAGTGAGTTTTCTGCACCATAAACCATCCCCATCCGACGCTGGTACCTGTCAAGTTCAATAGCTTTTGCGCCTACTACTTCTGATAATCTTCCGGCAGCATAACGGGTTTGAAATTCCATTTGCCATAAACGGTTCATTGCAGTAATATAACCCTGGGCATAATAAACGTCATGGTCATTTTTAGCGAAAATATGAGGAATCATGCGGTCATCAAAAATTACATCTACAGTTTCTTCTGTCCGTTTGAGCTTGAGAGAGCTTTGTTGTGCAACACTCATTCTCTCCGCATTTTGCCAGAAACCGGTAAATGGATTGAGAAACTTTAAGAGTGGAGGCAGGGAACCAAATTTGGTATTTAAACCAAAGGCCAGGAGTACAGGTATAATGATGCAAATGACTGCTTTAAGTTTATTCCTCATATAGGGACTAATTACCAGTTAATGGATAGTTCAGAATTTTGGTATTGTATGGCAATTTAATATAAAACTGTATTGATTACTAATCTTAATAAGATTTATGTTTTTTTGCAGACAACAGAATCAGCTTTGTTTAACAAAAAGCTAAATAGATTCAGCAAAGCGAATTAAGAATGAATAATTAAATTTCTGTTTCAATAATTAGCTGAAAAATCTTGTGTTTTGGCATAATAATTAACACTTTAGCTTTGTCAATCAGACAATCAATATAGACAAATAGATTACGGGAACCTTTTTATGGAAGAAACAGCAGAACCAGGAAACGAATTAAAGGACAACGAGAATATTAAAGAAATAGTCGAAACGACTATTCAGCATTTAAACAATCCGGTACTCGCTTTAAAACCGATTGTTAAAAAATATCTTACCCAAGTTCAGGAAGTACGTAAAGAAGGCAACAAATTTTTCTTCTCAGATGGAGAAGCGAGTGTAGAAGTCAGGGTAGTCAGTAATGAGATTATCCGGGTAAGGCTTGCTCCCCACAGTGTTTTTCTGGAAGAGTTTTCCTATGCTGTTCCTGTTGTAGACCAGAAAGTCAGTACTTTTAGTCTGGAAGAACAGGAAGATTGTTATGCCATTTCAACCAATACGATTACCTGTAAAATCAGGAAAGCGGATTTTCATATCTCTTTTACTGAGAATCTCTCTCAGCTGGTCATGAGTGAAGATGCCTCACCGATGCACTGGGAAGAAAATGCTGATTTTGGTGGTTATTATGTTTTTGCTACTAAAAAATGTTATCCGGAGGAGAATTTCTTTGGACTTGGTGATAAATCTGGTAATATGAACCTGCGTGGACGTCATTTCCAAAACTGGAATACAGATGCCTATTCTTTTAGCTGGGATCAGGACCCTTTGTACAGAACTATTCCTTTTTATACGGGCGTTCATCAGAAATCTGCCTATGGTATTTTCTTCGATAACACCTTCCGTTCTTATTTTGATTTCGGAAAAGAGGATAATGATAAAACAAGCTTCTGGGCTGATGGAGGTGAATTGCAATATTATTACATCCACGGTCCGCATATGATGGACGTTATCAAACGTTATCAAAGCCTGACCGGAACACATCCTATGCCTCCCAAATGGGCTTTGGGTTATCACCAGTGTCGCTGGAGTTATTATCCGGAGACTAAAGTCAAAGCTGTGGCCGAAGGGTTCCGCTCAAGAGAGATCCCTTGCGATGCCATTTATTTTGATATCGATTATATGGATGGCTACCGTTGTTTTACCTGGAATAAAAAGCATTTTCCAGATCCGCGTAAAATGATCAAGGAGCTTGCTGATGATGGGTTTAAAACCGTTGTCATGATTGATCCGGGAATTAAAGTGGATGATAATTACTGGGTATTTAAAGAAGGTAAAGAAAATAATTACTTCTGCAGAAGGAGTGATGATTATTTTATGGAAGGTCACGTATGGCCTGGCAGGTGCCAGTTCCCTGATTTTACCAACCCTATAGTCAGGGAGTGGTGGGGCGGACTTTATAAAGAACTGGTAGATATGGGAGTTGCCGGCGTTTGGAATGATATGAACGAACCTGCAGTTTTTGGTGCAGGAACTTTTCCGAACGATGTACGTCATAATTTTGACGGACACAGGGGATCACACCGTAAAGCTCATAATATTTACGGGATGCAAATGGTACGTTCTACTTATGACGGATTGAAAAAGCTAATGCGTAATAAGCGTCCGTTTACGATTACCCGTGCCGGATATGCCGGAATGCAGCGTTATGGTTGTGTCTGGACCGGTGATAATGTAGCCAGCTGGGAGCATTTGAAAATCGGAAATATACAATGTCAGCGGATGTCTGTATCTGGAGTCCCATTTTGTGGAACGGATATAGGTGGTTTCAGCGGGGAACCTGATGGTGAACTTTTTACACGCTGGATACAGCTGGGTACATTTTCACCTTTCATGCGTGCCCACTCGGCAGGTGATACAGCCGAAAGAGAGCCCTGGAGTTTTGGGGAGCCTTATACAGCTATTAACCGTAAATTCATTGAACTCAGGTACAAGCTGATGCCTTATCTGTATTCGGTGTTCTGGGAACATCATCGTTATGGATTTCCAATCTTAAGACCATTGGTTATGCTGGAGCAGGAAATTGTAAGTAACCACTTCAGACAGGACGAGTTTGCTTTTGGAGACAAAATTCTGGTATGTCCGATTTTAGAACAGGGTGCGGTTTCCAGAACTGTTTATTTACCAAGAGGGCAATGGTATAACTTCTGGACGCATGAATTGCTGAACGGAGAAAATGAACATTTAATAGACGCACCTTTAGAAGATATGCCTATCTTCATCAAAGCAGGAGCTGTCATCCCGGAATATCCGGTTATGCAATATGTAGGGGAGAAGAATGTGGATGAGGTGTTGTTAAATATCTATTATGCGAATTATGAAGTGAACTCTTTTTTCTTTGAAGACCACGGGGATACTTTCGCTTATGAACAGGATATTTATTCAGAAAAGAAATTTACGGTTAAAGGAAATGACCGGAGATTACTGATCCAGCAAAAACTGGAAGGTTTATATACGCCTAATTACGAAACATATAATTGTAACCTGATTGGTATTCCTTTTGGTGTAAAGAAAGTGATTATAGATGGGGTAGAAACCAAGGATTACCAGACAGATGATAGAAATTGTTTGCGTTTTAAAACGAATAAAAACTTTGCTGTAATACAGATTCAGGGGGAATAGCGATTGTTTTTCTGCTGAGGAGTTTTAAACAGGTGCTAACATTAAAAGATATAATCCCTTAAAATAATGGCTAAAACAATCCAGGGTAAACCTGTTCAAGAATTTATTGCTGTACCTACGGAAGCTCCTGTCTGGATTTTTAGTTTACTGACCGATTTTGATGTTGCTTTATTTATTTCAGGCAAACATTTTCGGCTGTATGAGAAGATGGGAGCACATCTTTTAGCTGTAAATAACACTGAAGGAACTTATTTCTCAGTCTGGGCACCCAATGCCCGGGATGTCTGTGTAAGTGGTGACTTTAACCAATGGAACAGTGTTTCACACCGGCTCTATAAACGGCTGGATGAATCTGGGATCTGGGAAGGTTTCATTCCTGGTCTGGGGAAGGGGACGGTCTATAAATATTTTATAAAGGGGGCCGACGGAAAGGATTATGAAAAAGGTGATCCTTTTGCAACCAGATGGGAGCATCCTCCAAGAACAGCTTCTGTAGTCTGGGATACTATTTATAAATGGAAGGATAAATCCTGGTTGAAAAAACGTCCGGAATTAAATGCACTTAATCAGCCAATGTCAGTTTATGAAGTGCACCTGGGATCATGGCAGCGGGATCCGGCAGAACCTGAACGTATTTTAACTTATAAAGAAATTGCAAATACACTGGTTCCTTATGTGGTAGAAATGGGTTTTACACACGTAGAACTGATGCCTATCATGGAATATCCCTATTTTCCTTCATGGGGATACCAGATTACGGGTTATTTTGCGGCGAGCTCCAGACATGGTACTCCACAGGAGTTAATGTACCTGATTGAACAATTGCATCAGCATGATATTGCTGTAATCCTGGATTGGGTGCCCTCACATTTCCCGGGAGATGCCCATGGTTTGTTTCATTTTGACGGAACTCATTTATATGAGCATGCCGATATGCGTAAGGGATTTCATCCTGACTGGAAATCGTATATATTTAATTACGACAGAAATGAAGTCAGATCTTTTCTGATCAGTAATGCCATGTATTGGCTGGATCAGTTCCATGCAGACGGATTAAGAGTTGATGCAGTAGCGTCTATGTTATATTTTGATTTTTCGAGAAAAGCGGGGGATGCGGCAACCAACGAATTTGGTGGTTCAGAGAACCTGGGGGCAATTCAGTTTCTAAAAGACCTGAATGAATCCATTTATACTAATTTTAAAGGTGTACAGACCATTGCTGAAGAAAGCAGCACTTATCCTGGTGTAACGCATCCGGTAGCTGATGGCGGACTTGGTTTTGGCATGAAGTGGATGATGGGATGGATGAATGATACACTTAAGTATTTTAAAACAGATCCTATCGACAGAAAGTATAATCATCATCAGCTTACTTTTAGTATTACCTATGCATTCTCGGAAAGGTTTATGCTTCCTTTTTCTCATGATGAAGTCGTTCATGGCAAATCGTCTATGATTTATAAAATGCCGGGTGATGAATGGCGAAAACACGCAAACCTGAGACTCTTGTATGCCTATATGTTTACGCAACCAGGAACTAAACTTCTTTTTATGGGAAATGAGTTTGCGCAGAATGGGGAGTGGAATTTTACCAGGTCCCTGGAATGGGATTTATTGCAGTATAAATCTCATCGGGGAATGCAGACTTATGTAAAGGCGCTGAACAAATTATACCGTTCTGAACCTGCCTTATATGATTTCAGTTTTTCCGGGGAAGGATTTGAATGGATCAGTGCAGATGACAGGGATCATTCTATTTATGTTTACACCAGAAAAGGACATCTGGCAAAAGATACGCTGATTATTATTCTGAATATGACACCTGTGTACAGGCAAAACTATAGAATCGGTTTGCCGTTTAAGGCTTCCTGGAAGGAGATCTTTAACAGTGATGATGCTGAGTTTTTTGGCAGTGGTAAACAGAATCAGGGGACTTTTAAGCCTGAAGCAATAAATGCTGACGGTAGAGATTACTCCATTACAATTAACATTGCACCCTTAGGAGCAATGGTGCTGAAAACTGTATAACAGGATGGGAATCTGGATAGAAACAGAAAGATTAATACTCAGGGAATACGTTGTATCCGACTGGGAAGCAGTTCATGAATATGCAAAACAGGAGGATATTCTCATTTATGAGAACTGGGGACCCAATAGTGAAGCCGATACCAAAGAATTTATTGAGAATGTGATCAAATCTAAAAAGGCAATTCCAAGAGTTAGTTTTGAACTGGCAATTGTATTCAAAAAAGAAGACAAGCTTATTGGAGGTTGTGGTTTTAGATTTGATACGAAGGAAGAGCATAAGGGAAATCTGGGTTATATCATTAATCCTTTATATTGGAGAGCCGGATACGCAGTAGAAGCAACCAAGGCTTTAATCCAGTATGCAAGGGCAGAATTAGAAGTGAAAACTATCAATGCTACCTGTGATGTACTGAATATTGCTTCTCAGGCAGTTCTGAAGCATTGTGGATTTTCCCGGATCGGGTTAATCAGGAAAGATATTGAAATGAAAGGAAGAGTCAGGGACACTTTTGTTTTCTCCACCAAAGCATAAAACCAGTAATTGATAATAAGCCGGGAAGCAGACCTATTAAAACATATAATATTTTAACAGGAATACCGCCGAAATTGCCAGTATGTAATGGGAAAAATGTAGTTTCTGTTTTATCCAGCAGGCTTTTTTCACTGAATTTACTTACAGTAGTCAGCTGACCGGACTTAGCATCAAATGAAACTGAATTTCCGCCTTGAAACAACGGATGCTGATCCTTTAAGGAACCGCTTACTTTGAAATCACTACCTGGCTGCGTGGGCAGGTAAACACTAAACGGAATTAAATCTGGCATTTTTTTATAAGCTTTAATTAAAAGTCCTTCCAATGATTGCTGAACTAAGGTATTTGGCGGACATGGGATAGTTTGTTTTTCCCAATAGGTTTTATCAAACGCAAACATATTCATCCAGAAACCTGTGAAGAAAATAATCAGATTAAAAGCAATGGCCCAGACACCAACTATACGATGGAAGCCTGAGGTTATCGTATTGCGGTTTTTCCATCTGATCCAAACCTGAAAAGTCAGTACTTTCCAGATGTATTTCCGGTAAATAATAATCCCTGTCAGGGTCGAGAGCAGCATTGTTATCCCAAATATAGTTGCCATTAACAGTCCTGGGAGTCCCAGCTGGAAACTCCAGTGGAACTGTATTAGCCAGTGTATAAAACCCGTGCTGAAATCCTTAAGGTTTCCATCTCTTATTACCTCTCCTGTGTAAGGATTCATACTGACCATTCCCAGGTCGTAGGTACTGATCTTACCGTCATTCTGATATAATCTGAATTCATAGGCCTTATCGGGGGCTGCATCTGGATTCAGCCAGACGATACCTTTTAAATTTGGATGGCTGCTGGTAATGCTGCGATAAAAGCTGTCCAGAGGCAAAGGTTTGCCTGTCGGGTTTACGGTTAGTAAATCGGCATGAACAGCCTGGTCTATTTCTTTTAAAAAGACAAGCGCTGATCCGCTTATACCTAATAACAGTAAAAACAGTCCTGTGATTAAACCCAGCCAGCTATGAATGGAAAAAACCAGTACACGTGTTAAATTTATCTTTTTCATCGGATCAGATAACTTATACCCAGTCTGTAATTCAGCGGATCTCCCAGACCACCGGTTACTGTACTGGATCTGCTGCCTGTGAAATAATGTTTATTAGTCAGGTTATAGGCATTTAACTGAATATTGTATTTGCCTCTCCGGTAGTTTAGGGCAGCATCATAGACAGTATAAGCAGGGAAGATAAAGTTTTGGTTAGTAATCAGGCCTACCTGATCACTAACATATCTTACACCGGCCGCAATACCTAATCCTTTAATTGCCCCATGGTTAAGATTGTATTTAAGCCATAAATTGGCCATATGTCTTGGTGCATTGTTAAAACGATCTCCTTTTTTGCCAAATGTGCTGGTGCTGAGTATGATATGGTTATTGTAGGCATAGCCAGCTATAATGTTGAAATTTTGCAGGGTACCCATTGCCGAGAACTCTATACCACTACTTTTTGTGCCCTTAAGGGCCTCCTGACGATGGGAGTTCTCTTCAGTAGGAGCGGAAGCGAGGATATTTGCATACCTGATCTGATAAACAGAAGCACTGGTAGAGAGGGAATTGTTGAAAAAATCTCCTTTATATCCGATCTCATATTGTGTGGCTTTCCGGGTAGGAAAGGGGCCTCCTGATAGTACATTGTTAGAAGTCTGAGGATTAAATGATTTTAGAAAACTGGCATATATGGCAATATTCGAAACAGGAGAATAAACCAGACTGGCGCGTGGAATTAATCCGGAGGCCTGTAGTTCATCCCCTTGTTTATTATCCCTGGCAGACAACGGGGTCTCTTTTGCATTATAAGAATCATAACGAAGAGAAACTAAAGCCTTTAATTTTTCACTCAGGCTCAGCTGGTCCTGTAGATAAATCCCAACCAGGTTGGTGATTCTTTTATTGTCATCAGATTCCTGAGCTTGAACAGATGCTGCGGGTGGATCATGACTATAATCGGGATTAAAAATAGAAATACGTGAAGCAGGTTTGTACTGATAGTCATTCTTGGTCCAGCCATAACGGTTATAATCTGCCCCGGTGATCAGATGGTGTCTGATTACCCCTGTTTTAAACTGATAGGATAAATAAGCGGTTGTCTGTAAACTAAAGCGGCTGGTTTCCCAGTCCTGGAAGCCACGGCTGATAGAGTCATTTCTTATTTTACCAACTGGAATATGATCTGTATAATCCAGTTTACTGTTTACGGTGCGGTGTACGGCTGTTAATTTCAGATTCTCATTAAACTGGTGGTTATAAGTTAGTGTTGCAGAGATATTATCTGTTTTCCCATAATCAGTAGGACTTTGTATCGTCAGATTGGATGGATAATAATTGAAATCAAAGGTTCCGTCAGGGTTTGTGCGGATATAACTTCCGTTATCATATTGCTGGTTAGTTTTCTGGTGTGCGTAATTGATCTCCAGATTTAAATCTGACTGGTTGGAGAATAAGTATGTGAGGGATGGGGCGATAAAAATATTTTCTTTTTCCTGATAGTTCCGGAAACTCCTGGATTTATCATAACCGATAATTGCACGGTAAAGTAGTTTTTTGTTTTTAGATAAAGGGCCTGTTAGATCTACTGATAAGCGTCTGAAGTTCCAGCTGCCCATAGCTACTTCAAATTCATATCTTTTTGCAGTCAGTGGTTTTTTAGTTACAAAATTAACTACTCCCCCTGGCGATCCTTCACTGAACAGGGCGCCTGAAGGTCCGCGAAGCAGTTCAACGCTTTCGATATTGTAAAGGAGCGGTTGCTGACTCCACAGGTATAAACTGCCTCTTATTCCATTATACAATAGAAAACTTGCGTCTGTTGGAGAGTAGGCCGTGAAACCACGGATACTAAATGAGCCATTTCCGTTATTGGCTTTCATCCCGGTAAAGGTATTGGAGATCTCGTTCAGGGTAAAGGCTTGTTTATCTTTGATGACCTGGCTGGAAATAACCTGAACTGCCTGAGGGGTAGTCAACAGAGGGATATCCATTCTGGTAGAAGTATTAGAATTCTTTACCTTATAGTGATTTTTGACTACATGGATACTGACTTCATTCAATTCCTGTTTGCTTTTAGACAGTTGAAAATTGAGATGTAGTTTTTTTCCGGCTTCGATAACCAGGTTCTGTCGGTTGGCTGTATAACCAATATTGGAGACGTTTAATATATAAGTTCCAGCAGGAATATGGTGGAAACTGAAATTTCCGTTTGCATCTGTTACTGTTTTTATTTTTGTGTTTTGAAGGACGACATTTGCACCGGGAATAGGTTCGTTGTCGAAAGAAATAATTGTACCATGTATAGAACCGGTAGGTAACTGGGCATATAACCTGTTGCTGAACAGGCATAGCAATAGAAGGAAAATATTGATTTTCATTAAAATATCTTGTGATGAAGGTTAGGCAACCCAGGTTGCTGATAATTTTAGCCATAGCGGCATCATAGGAATACCCTGCAAGGCGCAATAGGACGCTAAGCTTTACAGACCATTCAATTAAACGGCCTTCAGGTAAATGAATTAAAATTAAGCGATCTGAGCCTGTGGTGGCTTAAAGATATCGTTATAGGATGGCGAAGGTCTGAAACGCAGGTAAAAGCTATTAAAGCTAGCTTTCTGAAGAGCTGAGAGACAGCTAGCCAGTTTAAGTCTGTGTAATTTGCAGAAAAATAACACATTGGTGCTTTCCTGATTCTGATCTCTTTGTTTTTGTTCGTTTTCTTCGGCCTGTTTTAATTTTTTAGCCAGGATACATCTGCCATTACAATGCATCTCAGGCTTGTTTTTATTCTCACATAAGACAGAGGAGATATATTGCTCATTCAGCTTAAAAGAAATCGTCACCAGCCTCTTGTTAAAGGATTGCACGGCAATGATAAGGAGTAATAAAATGCAGACTGATCTTCTCAATGAATAGGGGCTGAATATTTTGCAAATATAGGATTTTTTTTGCGGGGGGAGATTTTCGGGTATGATCTTGTCCGTTTCGGGGGTAAAATACTTTAAGTCTGGAGGCTGAAGCTGCATTTTCGTGAAAAATTATTCAGATGAAAATTCTATTTGTATTGTTGTTCTTTCAGATTGCGGTTTCTGCTAATGCACAGGATTCACTTATGAAAAGTAAAACCATACCAGAAAGCTATCCTGCTTTAAAGTATGTCACTATTCAGAAGGACTATTTTGGAGATTCAGATTATCATTTGTATTCTAAAGGAAATGACTCGCAGCAAGAAGGGGAGTTCTCAGGAAACAGGTTGAGAATAAATGTTTTGGTACCGGTTTATTCGAAGCAGAGACTTTCTTTATCTGCGGGGATGGTTTATACAAGAGAATCGGTTTCTTATTATCGTAAAACAACGAACGAGAGTTATGGAAAGGGAGAGTTTGCAAAAAATGATTTTGATGCCTTGTTCTCGGCTAAATACAGAGGGGTTTTATGGAATAAGCCATTTGTTTTGGGGGGGACAGTCATTCTGGGGAGTACTGATTTTTTTGATGTTAAAAAATTAAGCGGGCTGGTATCTGCTTTTTTGGTTCTGAAAGCAAATGCAAATACAATTTCCTCTGTGGGGATCTTTGCTAACCTGGATAAGGCAGCAATTTTTCCTGCCTTCCCGGTTTATACTTACTGGCACAGGGTTCCGGGTACTTTCTGGGAGATAGATATGATCCTTCCGCAAAAAATAATCTTTAGAAGATCCGGTGTATTAAATGGATGGGTGAGTGCGGGGGCAGAACTGGTTAACAGTTCTTTTTTTCTGAAACAAAATGCTGAGGGGGCTTATAGTGCTGGTAATTATGAATGGGTCTCGAATGAAATAAACAGCTATATCGGTTATGAGCATCTGTTGGGTAAAAACTTCTTGTTGGGCATAAAAGGAGGACACCGGAATTCAGTTACAACCCGTCTGACAAGAGTAAACGAGAATTCTAATAATTATAAATCCAGAACGAATATCAGTTCTTCTTTTTTGAGTATGAACCTGTCTTATGTAATACCAAATAATAAGACTAAAAAGACAGTGCCAACCAAAAATAAATTATAGATCATCTTTCGCTCCTGACTATATTTGCTTGTATGAAAACGAAGCTGCCTATTAAACATTTATTAAAAGTGAGCTGTTGTTTTCCACTCGCTATTACGATATTCTTATTTAGCTCTGCCTTTATGGAGGGAGACACAGTTCAGGGGGCATTCATCAGATCGGTTATATCTTGTGTGCTGATTATTTTAATGAGCCTGGGGAATGTTGGTTTATTACTGCTGCTGAAAAAAAAGAGCTATCTGGAAGACCGCAGGGTGATTTATGCCCTGAGTTTCATCATGAGTACTTTAGTGATGTGGCTGATGTATTTTTTTGAGTTATATCTGATCCGGCTGGGGATGACCACTAAAACATTGGGAATAAGGGTGAACGGAAACATTATTTATCTTTATTTATGTTTACAGGGAATATTCATGAATAGTATTGTGTTGCTGCTTCAGAATTTTATCCTGGTTCAGGAGGCAAATAACAAAGCGCAGCTGGAGAATTCGTTGTTAAATACTGCGAGGTCAGAAGCAGCTTATCAATTGTTACAGCAGCAGATTCAACCTCATTTTCTGTTTAATGCACTTAATATTCTCAAATCTCTGATTAAAAAGAGTCCCGAACTGGCTGAGGATTATCTGCTGCGGTTATCAGATTTTTTAAGAGTATCAGTATCCGGAAATAAACGTGCAGTTGGGACACTCTATGAAGAGATGAAGCTGGGAATTGATTATCTGGAGATGCAAAAGGTAAGATTTGGTGAGGCTCTGAGTTTTTCTTTTGATATAACTGATGCGGAGCAATCAGAAGGTGGGTTACCGGTATTCTCATTACAGCCTCTGCTTGAGAATGCAATTAAACATAATGAATTGACTGAAGCTGCTCCTCTCCATATTGAAGTGAAAAAAGACGGTGACTGGATAACTGTGATTAATAACATTCAGTTAAGATCAGTAACTGAATACTCTACAGGAAGCGGATTGGCAAATCTTGCAGAGCGATATAAGTTATTATCTGGGGATGAGATTGAAATCATGGATAATGGTTCTGTTTTTTCTGTAGGCCTAAAAATTTTAAATGATGAAAATCGTAATCATAGAGGATGAAAAGTTAACAGCAGAAGATCTGGTTGATGTGATTCTGAAATTAGAACCCGATGCGCAGCTGGTCGCTTGTCTGAAGTCAGTTAAGGAGGCTGTTGCTTATTTCGAAAAATCGCCTTCACCAGATCTGATTTTTAGTGATATTCAGCTGGGAGATGGATTGAGTTTTGACATTTTTAAAATGGTCAGTATTTCAGCCCCTATAATTTTTTGTACTGCTTATGATGAATATGCTTTAAATGCCTTCAAAACAAATGGGATAGATTATATACTGAAACCATTTACTACTCTATCTGTTGCGCAGGCTTTAAACAAATACCATTCTTTAAGAAAAGGATTTATCAATGAGCGTGTATCTTATCATGAGATTTTTGACCTTTTTGTAAGTAAGATACCGCAAAAAACGGCCTCAGTACTGGTGAGTTATAAGGATAAAATCATTCCGGTGAAAACTGCTGATATTGCACTGTTCTATATAGAATCTGATGAAACAAGGCTGTTTACTTTTGAACATAAGACCTATCTGTTGAACAAGAACCTGGAAGAGCTGGAAAGGTTAACCGGAGATGATTTTTTCAGAGTAAACCGGCAGTGTCTGGTGAATAGAAAAGCTGTAAGGGATGCTGCTCATTTCTTTTCCCGTAAACTGGTGATTAATCTCTCTGTCCCTTTTAAAGATAACATTACGATCAGTAAAGAAAAGACTCCTCAGTTTCTGGATTGGCTGGCAAGAAGTTAGCTGAAACATCCCGGATCCGTTTACCGGTAATTTTCTGCCGTTCATCCCTACTTTTGTCCGTTTTGCATTGGATGTACTTTTATAAGCCGGAAAGATCTGCCATCTTTAATCAAATCATTGGAAATACCAGCAGATGGTTTTCCAGCCTATCCGGGAATATTAATTGTAAATGATGAACATAATTATTTTTAAAACATCGGTGCAGGACTATGAAGACCTGGTTTGTGTGGAACCTGCTTTAAATTCTTTTCTGGGAGAAAGAAACTGGTCATTTGATCTGGAGGATGAAGATAAAATCCTAAGGGTAGTGAGTCCGGAGTTATGCACTGTTGCTGTTGAACAGTTGCTTATTGAATATGGGTTCTTATGTATTGAATTACCCTATTCGCTGGATGAGTTTAATCCGAAAATTTAGCCGGTCATCGCTTTTGATTATTTTTATTAACAATAAGTTATTATATTCGCAATATAACGCCTATTGTATGAAAATTATCTGCTTCAAATCGAAAACAACGTTTTCTCTTTTATTAGCGGCTGGTTTGCTATCTTTTTCCTGTTCAAAAGACAAGAATATAATTGAAAAACCTATCCAGAAAGAATATACGCAGCATTTTGAGGCTATTATAGCCGGAAAATCTATTGCAGTAGAAAATACAATAAGTAAAGACAGGGATGTACTCAGCGGTCAGTGGACCGGGATAGGGTTGAGTGATGGCTCCGAAAAATCATTATATAATGTCCTGGTCAGGTTACCCAAAGGACTTCTGGATAACGATCTTGAACCAGTCCTGAGATTTCAGGTTGATAACATCAAAGTTGGTTATTTTAATATCACCGGTGTGAATGACAGATATGAAAATCTGGAAGGATCACATATCGTGCTTTCTGCATGGGGAAAAAACGGTAATGGTGATGATGCGATAGTTTATACTGCGAATCCGGATATGAAACCTTTTAGTTTGGAAATTACACGATATGAATACCTGAGTGGAAGTGCAATTCCTATTGTAGGTGGAAAACTCAGTGGTGTATTGTATAATGAAGAAGATGTACGGGATTCTATCACCATCCGGAATGGGGTGTTTGAAGTTCGTTATTAATAAAAAAAGGATGCCCTATCCGGAACATCCCTTTTCTAACCAAATATAAACCTGTATGAACAGGATTTATTTTAGGTTTCCGTAGTATTCTACAAATTTAGCTAATGCTGAAGAATAACCCCACTCGTTATCGTACCATGAAACTACTTTTACGAAGTTGTCATTTAATGCGATACCTGCATTTGCATCAAAAATTGAAGCGTGGTCATCACCGATAAAATCAGATGAAACAACTTCATCTTCAGTATATCCCAGAACTCCTTTTAATTCACCTTCAGATGCTGCTTTCATCGCATCTTTAATTTGCTGATAAGTAGCTGGTTTTTCTAAACGAACTGTTAAATCTACTACTGAAACGTCAGCAACCGGTACGCGGAAAGCCATACCTGTCAATTTACCTTTAAGCTCAGGAATAACTTTCGTTACTGCTTTAGCAGCACCTGTAGCAGAAGGAATGATGTTAGAGAAACCACCACGTCCACCTCTCCAGTCTTTCGCAGAAGGACCATCAACAGTTTTTTGTGTTGCAGTAACTGCATGTACAGTGCTCATCAGTCCTTCAGCAATACCCCAGTTATCGTGTAATACTTTAGCTATTGGTGCAAGACAGTTAGTTGTACAAGATGCATTTGAAACAACAGTCTGATCTGCTGTTAATTTATGATGATTTACACCCATTACGTAAGTCGGGATAGAATCATCTTTAGCCGGAGCCGAAAGAACTACTCTTTTTGCACCTGCAGTAAGGTGTTTCTCTGCATCAGCCTGAGTTAAAAATAACCCTGTTGATTCAATTACAGTTTCTACACCAACTTCATTCCATTTTAAGTTAGCCGGATCTCTTTCAGCTGTGATACGGATGGTTTTTCCGTTAACGACTAAATGTCCGTTAACTACTTCAATAGTTCCGTCAAAACGACCATGTGTAGTGTCATATTTCAACATATAGGCCATGTAATCCGGCTCTACAAGATCATTTATGGCAACTACATCTAAACCTCTTTTTAATGCAGCTCTGAAAACTAATCTTCCGATACGGCCAAAACCGTTTATTCCAATCTTTGTCATTATTATTAATTTGAATAGTAATTAAGTAAATTATATATTGGTTCTTTGGTAATTGTGGTAATTTCAAAACCATTTTTCTTTGCTATAGTGCGTAGACGGTCCTGAAAGTTCCCTGCCACTATTCCTACAAAATGAACTTCTTCCTCAGGATGAAGTTTAATGGTAGGTAGCAGGTAGGTATTGATATAACGCTGAAAAGCGTCATCTATGACTTGCTGAATGTATTCATGTTCCCTGTTTTCTATAAAAAACTCGAGAAAAGAACTCAGGAACTGCTGGGCCATTGTTTTTTTGTAAACTTTATCCAGGATCTCCGATCTGTTCAGGTCATATTTTTTACTGAATTTTTTCATCAGGTCGGCCGGTAGTTTTTCCTGCAGATAATGTTTCAGGATAATTTTTCCCAGGTAAGTTGCTGAACCTTCGTCACTCAGAATAAAACCAAGGCCAAAGTTATTGGGCTCGGGTTTAGTACCATCAAAATAGGCACAGTTAGCCCCGCTTCCTAAAATACTTACAATTCCGGTTTTATTAAAACAGGCTGCTATTGCAGCGCCATATAGGTCGTCCTGAACAGTAATTTTACTGTGTTTGAAGAATAAGCCCAATGAAGCAGTTAACTCGTTCCTGCGCTCTAATGAGGTCGCTCCTGCAGCAAATACGTGGATCTTCTTAATCTGTTCTGCATGGTTGATTAAAATAGTTTTTCTGTTTAGTTGTTGCAGTAAAGATTTCTGATCTACGAAAAATGGGTTAATACCAGGCATACTGCATTCGGCAATTGTCTTACCGTCTTTAGCTATCTTCCATAGTGCAGTCTTTGATCCGCTGTATACTACCGCTATCATGTTAAATGGATAAAACTTTAGTCATTTCCAATAAGTCGCTTTCTAATTTAAAACTATGCTCTGTCAATGCCTCGTCCAAACTGGTTAATTTGATCTCGTTTCCTCTCAAACCAACCATTTGCTGTGTACTGCCTTTGAGTAATTCATTTACAGCTGCGTAACCTAAACGGCTTCCCAGGATTCTGTCAAAACTACTTGGACTACCACCACGTTGCAAGTGCCCTAATATAGTGACCTTTGTGTCATAATGGTTGAATTTTTCTTTCACATGTTTCGCGATGTCATAAGCACCCCCTTGTTTATGGCCTTCAGACACAATGACAATGCTGGAAGATTTTTTGGTAGCTGCACCAGCTTCCAGTTGTTTGATCAGCTCATCCAGACTGGTTGCCTTTTCCGGTAGTAATACGGCCTCAGCTCCACAGGCAATTGCGCTTCTCAGGGCAATACATCCTGAATCTCTCCCCATTACTTCAACAAAAAACAAACGATCATGTGAATCAGCAGTATCTCTGATCTTATCTATAGCTTCAATAACGGTGTTAATGGCTGTATCATAGCCTAGGGTGAAATCTGAACCGTATAAATCGTTATCGATTGTACCGGGAATGGCAATGACGTTGATCTGATGTCTCTGTGCAAAGCGGCGGGCACCGGTAAATGTACCATCTCCTCCGATTACGACCAGGGCATCAATATCATGTAACTTCAGATTTTCATAAGCAAGGTCCATGCCCTCCTCTGTTTTAAACTCTAAACAACGGGCTGTTTTTAGTACGGTTCCGCCCAAATGGATAATATTGCTCACGGAGCGGGCATCCATTGGAATAATATTGTTAGTTATTAATCCCTGATAACCTTGCAAAACTCCAAACATATTTATACCATTGTAAATACCGGTACGTACAACTGCTCTGATGCATGCGTTCATTCCGGGAGCGTCACCCCCAGATGTCAATACGGCGATATTTTTGATATTTGGTTTCATGTGTTTATATTACGAATATACCGTGTAGATATTACACTAAGTAATTTATTTTGATTTATTTTATGTAAATCGCAAACAAGTATATTAATTTGCTTTAGTTTTTAAAAATTTAATGTTTTGAAAGAAGTCTTACCACAGCTTAATTCCACCTTCTCCATAGATTGTGTTTTATTCGGATTTGATGAAGGAGAATTAAAAGTTCTGCTGATTGAAAGGAATGAAGAACCTTTTAAAGATTGGTGGGCACTTCCCGGATATCTGGTGAATGAAAACGAGAGTCTGGATCAGTCTGCCGCACGTATCTTACACGAGCTTACAGGGATAGAGAATGTCTATATGGAGCAATTCTACACTTTTGGTGACGTAGGCCGTCACCCTCAGGGAAGAATTATTTCAGTAGCTTATTATGCAATGTTGCGATTAGGGGGGGATAAAGCCCTTAAACCAATCAGCAATTATGCTAAACAGGCACACTGGATTAATGTCAAAGAGTTGCCTCCGCTGGCTTTTGACCATCAGAAAATCTTTGATCAGGGACTGGAAAAAATTAAAAGAAGGATTAAACATCAGCCAATTGCATTTGAATTGCTTCCGGAGAAATTTACACTTACACAATTGCAAAATGTGTATGAGGTTATTTTGGGTAAAAAACTGGATAAGCGGAATTTCAGGAAAAAGATGCTGAGTTTTAACGTACTGAAAGATTTAAATGAGAAACAGAAGGGAGTTTCTTTCAGGGCAGCTACACTTTATCGTTTCGATAAAAGAAAATACGGAAAGTTATTTGGCAAAGAAATATCATTCTAAATATTCATCCACAAAAAATCCGGTAGTAATTACTACCGGATTTTTTGTGGATTATTTTTACAGGCTTACTTTTCTCGCAGGCTGCATATGATAATCTACAAGATCATCTATAGGAGAGCGGATGATCTTACCTACACCCATTTCATATCTGTCAGCAACAATGCTCAGAATATCTCTGAAGCTGTATCCAACCGAACCTACACAGTTCAAGGAATAATCTTTATAGTTCGGGTAATGAATTACCAGATTCTCAAAAAATGCCGTGAAAGCATATTCAACTGTTGAGAATGCATAATCTTCGTAGTTGTCTTTGAAGTCGTACAGGAATTTACTGAAACCGGCACAAAAACGGTTTGGAAGTGGTTTGTTGTAGATATGATCGAAGATGTCTTCGTTTGTTAAAGCAAAGTTGTCATAGAAACTCTCGCGTAATCCTTTAGGCATATAACCCTTCATGTAATCACCAAGGATACGTTTACCTATAAAGCATCCGCTACCCTCATCTCCAAGAAAATAACCCAGAGAATCAATGTTCAGAGAAATATCATTTCCATTATAAAGACAAGAGTTAGTTCCTGTACCTAATATAGCTGCAAAACCTGGCTCATCACCAAGCAATGCTCTGCAGGAAGCCAGTAAGTCATGACCGATAAAGATCGCTGCATTGACGAAAACCTGACCCATGGCATCAGCCACGATTTTTTTAAGCGCGTCGGTTGAACAACCGGCACCATAGTAATATACTTCTGTTAATTTGTCTGCCTCTAAATGATCTGGTAAAGACTTTTTTAAAGATTCAACAATGTAATCTGTACGGGAAAAATACGGATTATAACCTTCGGTATTAAAATGAATTTTTCTACCAGCTTCATTAATTAAACACCAATTGGTTTTGGTTGAACCACCATCTGCAATAACTATCATCTTAATTTGTTTTTTGGGGGGTAAAAGTAAATATTCCTGACATTTTCAAAAGTTTTTTTTATTGAAGTATATATTGTTTTTTAATGGTAATGAATCTATCATGATTTTATTTTCATTTCGTTGTGTGATTTGAAAAATCATGATGGTTCCATTTTTAGGTTTTTTTTAACGGTCCTGTATGATGCATGCTGCCGGCTCAGTTTTTTTACCAGATATCTGCATTTATATTAGTACTTATTGTTTAATGTTGCTGTTAATTCTAGTGTTTAGCTCTTGTTTTATTTGTTAATTTAACTGATGTTCTTTTTTATGTTTATCATAAACGTCAGATATACAGTTAGTAAGATGACAGGTTTTAGATATTGTTAAATTAACACTAAGATAAAATTACACTAGTTATTTTAAATTCCAAATTTTAATATTTTATTACACTTTATTATTGCTAGAATATTCTTCAAATATACTCAAACATTAAATTTTAAAATACTCATAACTAGGTATCAGAGAATTTAATATGGTATTTCTGGCAGCGGCGAATAAAAATGCTTTGATGTACGCTGTATTTATGATAATTTCACCTTTAATGATAAAAGTATGCAAAAGAAAATAGATTTTAGAAGTGATACGGTGACCCTGCCAACTGAAGGAATGATTAATGCGATGATGACGGCCAGGGTTGGGGATGATGTGTATGGAGAAGACGAAACGGTAACTGAACTTGAGCATAAATTATCCGGACTTTTTAATATGGAAGCTGGTTTGTTTTGTCCTTCTGGTACAATGACTAATCAGATAGCAATCAAATGTTTTACACGGCCGATGGACGAAGTAATTTGCGATCAGACTGCCCATGTATACCGTTATGAAGGCGGAGGTATTGCTTTTCATTCTTCAGCATCAGTCAGATTACTGAATGGTCCCAGAGGGATATTAAGTCCTGGACTAATAGCCCCGGAAATCAATGAAGATAATATTCATTATCCTAATTCCAGTCTTGTCGTGTTGGAAAACACAGTTAATAAGGGGGGAGGAGCCTGTTATACACTGGAGCAGATTGAACCCATTCATGCATTGTGTAAGCGTAATGGACTGAAGCTCCATCTGGATGGGGCAAGAATTTTTAATGCATTGGTGAAAACAGGGGATTCTGCAGGTAATTATGGTCAGTATTTTGACGGTATTTCTGTTTGTCTTTCCAAAGGTCTGGGGGCACCGGTAGGTTCGGTTCTACTGGGCTCGGGGGAAACAATTCATCAGGCAAGAAAGATCAGGAAAGCTTTCGGAGGAGGAATGAGGCAGGCTGGTTTTCTGGCAGCAGCTGGTATATATGCACTGGATCATCATATAACCCGGCTTTCGGAAGATCATTTTCATGCACAATTGCTGGCTGATGCTTTGGCAAATGTTAGCTTTGTTTCAGAGGTAATGCCAGTAGAAACGAATATTGTTATTTTTAAAATGGCTGAGGGATATACTGCCGGAAGTGTATTGAAAAGTCTTGCCGGGCAAGGAATTTTATGTGGTGCTACCGGGCCTGATACCCTTAGATTTGTTACACATTTAAATGTGAGCGCTGATCAGATCACTCAGGCTATTGAGCTTATTACAAGGCTGAAACCTGTTAAAGATTATTAAAAAATATTATGAAGAAACTTTTGGTTGCCAACAGAGGGGAGATAGCTTTGCGTATCATGCGTTCTGCAAAAGAGATGGGAATTCTGACTGTGGCTGTATTTTCGGAAGCTGACAGAGAAGCTCTTCATGTACGTTATGCGGATGAGGCTATTTTAATAGGCCCTGCACCAGCAAATCAGTCTTACCTGGTAGGGGAAAAAATTATTGAGGCTTGCCGGATAACGGGGGCAGAGGCAATACACCCAGGTTATGGTTTTTTATCTGAGAATGCGGCCTTCGCGAGAATGGTAAAGGAAGCGGGATTAATTCTGATTGGACCTTCGCCGGAAGCTATGGCGGTTATGGGAAATAAGTTATCAGCAAAAGCTGCAGCGCTTAAATATCAGATTCCAATGGTTCCGGGAACAGAAGAGGCTATCACGGATGTAGAAGAAGCAAAACGCAGGGCCCAGGAAGTTGGCTTTCCTATTCTGATTAAAGCTGCTGCGGGTGGTGGTGGAAAGGGGATGAGGATCGTGGAAGAACCCGGGGCTTTCGAAGAGCAGATGCAGCTGGCAGTCAGTGAGGCTAAATCAGCATTTGGTGATGGAGCGGTTTTTATAGAAAGATATGTTTCTTCACCCAGACATATAGAAATACAGGTTCTTGGTGATAATTATGGAAATATCGTCCATCTTTTTGAAAGAGAATGTTCTATTCAGAGAAGACATCAGAAGGTCATTGAAGAAGCTCCTTCCAGTGTATTAAGTCCTGAGATCAGAGAGAAGATGGGAAAATGTGCAGTTGATGTTGCCCGGTCTGTTAATTATACGGGAGCCGGGACAGTCGAGTTCATCCTGGATGAAAATCTGGATTTCTTTTTTCTTGAAATGAATACCCGTTTACAGGTTGAACATCCGGTTACTGAACTGATCACGGGGCTGGATCTTGTTAAAGAGCAGATTAAAATTGCCAGAGGAGAAAAACTGGGCTACAGCCAGGAAGATTTAAAAATTAACGGACATGCTATCGAATTAAGGGTATATGCAGAAGACCCAAAACATAATTTTCTTCCTGATATCGGTACATTGAAAACTTACCGGACACCTAAGGGGAACGGGGTAAGAGTGGATGATGGTTTTGAACAGGGAATGGAAATACCTGTATATTATGACCCTATGATTGCTAAACTGATAACTTACGGTGCTGATCGTTCTGAGGCTATTTCCAGAATGCTCAGGGCAATTTCAGAATATGACATTACGGGCATTCAAACTACACTGAACTTTGGTAAATTTGTCATGGAACATGAAGCATTTACTTCTGGAAATTTTAATACACATTTCGTAGGTAAATATTTCAATCCGGAAAATAAGGAAAATACAGATGAAGACGAAGCGCTGATGGCAGCAATAGTCGCATTAAGAAATTTAAAGAAAAAAAATAATGCTGTTGTGATTGAAACGACGGCAGGTACATCAGGTAACTGGCTTAAAAACCGGAAAAAATATTAAAGAATTATGTTTACAGGTATTATTGAGACACTAGGAACGGTTAAAGAGATTAACGGAGAAGGAACAAATCTTCATTTTACTATTGAATCTGATCTGAGCAATGAATTGAAGATTGACCAGAGTGTATCCCACAATGGAGTATGTTTAACAGTAGTGGCGCTGACTGATACTACACATACGGTTACAGCGATTCAGGAGACTCTGGAAAAGAGTAATATGCAGTACCTGAATCAGGGGATGATTGTGAACCTGGAAAGATGTATGCAAATGAATGGAAGACTTGATGGGCATATTGTTCAGGGGCATGTTGACCAGACTGCTGTTTGTGTACTGAGACAAGAGTTAGACGGGAGCTGGGAATACCGGTTTAAATATGACAGCAGTAATGGTAACGTAACAGTAGAAAAGGGATCTGTTTGTGTGAATGGAATCAGTCTGACTGTGGTTAATTCTACAGTTGATGAATTCTCTGTATTTATCATCCCATATACTTTTGAACATACGAATATGCAGGAGGTAAATGTTGGAGATACGGTAAATTTAGAATTTGATATAATTGGTAAATATGTAGCACGTTTACTCCATCAATAACCATTGGGTTATTGATGGAGTAAAACCAATCGCTGTTTGATATAATCAAGTACTTCTCTGTACTTTTCAGGATCAGGGTTGCTGTTTAAGAATTTTTTATAATATTTGACAGCAACCTTTTTATTGTTCAGTTTTCCATCATTCAATAAAGCGAGATTGTAGTAGACTTCTCCTTTATTCTCAAAACCCAGGCTCTTCTGATAACTCTGACCGGCCTTTTTTAACTGTTCAGTTTTTTCATAAACTTCCCCCAGGATTTTATAGTAATTAGACATATAAGGGGAGATCCCCTCTTTGATTGATTTAGTCATGTAATCAGCTGCATGTGGATAGTCTTTTAATTCGCGATAGCATAAGGCTGTATAATATAGGGTAGATTCATTTTGCTGTTCCATATGTTCAATGGTCTTGAATAACCGGAGTGACTTGTCGTATGATTTTGATGCAAAATATATTTTACCCATATTATTCAAAACGTAACTGGAGCTATCTCCATAAGCCATTAGCGTTTCTCCTGTAAGAATTGCTTCATCCATTTTTTTTAAAGCAAGGCAAACGGGGAGTTTTGCTTTTAATAGGATCATATTGGCTGTATCTGCAGCTAAAGCGGGCTTCAATACCAGATAAGCAGAATCGTTCTTTTTGGTGAGATTGAAGCTATTAGCCAGGTCGAAAGCAACATCAGGATCGGCAGGGGCCAGTGCATTTGCCTTTTTTAAATAAAGCTGTTTTTCCGGGCTCATCGGATTGGGCACTATTGAAGCAAGCTGTTTGTATACATTAAAATTCATACTGTCCAGCTTAATGATCTCCAGATAATACCTTTTCGCTTTATTATCATCGCCTCTGCGCCTTCCGATACTGGCCAGATTAAACAAAACCGGCAAACTCGCTGGCTGAAGGGCATATAATTTCATGTAATTCTTTTCTGCAAGAGGTAAATTCCCTGCCATCATACTGGTATAAGCCAGCTGCGAAATTTCTTTTGGATCTTTTGAATTCTCACCATAAAGGGTCTGCAGATACATAGCAGCGTCCTTGAAACGTTGATTTTGATAATATTCTAAAAGTTTTTCCTTGTCCAGAATATTTCCGGACTGAGCGAAACCTGTCAGGGTATAACAGCAAAAACAGCTTAAAAGAATCAATAATTTCATAGCGTTAAATCTTTATAACTAATATATTAGTTATAAAGATTTAATCCTAGTCATAAATTATTTTATTTGGGAACATAACTCTGAAAATTCCTTAAAATCGAATCTCTGGCAAGGTAATTGGTTGATTATGAATATAAATGTTTGATAAAAATAAATTTTAATCATATGGATACTTTAAAGAAGTTTGAGTTGATGGAGAAGATTGTAAGAGAGTTAGAGGATTTACAACACTCACAACAGGCAATTATTCAAAAGATAGGAAAAATTGAAGTTGATAATATTGAACTGAGTGATAAGAAACTAGATAAAGATTTGCCAGATATGCATCAACGTGTTGCTGATAACCTGGATACAATTGTTGAGATATTAGCTTATTTCGCTGATAAAACTCAGAATTTCGGGAGCAAAAATAATGTCGATGCCTTAAAAGAGAAACAAATTATAAATGAGGCTACTGGAAATAGCTAAAGAACAGATTTACATTTTATAAAGAAAGCCCTGTTTATAGGGCTTTCTTATGCCGGAGATCTTGGGATTTGCAAAATAAACCGGGTTCCTGAACCGGGTTCACTTTCTACAGTAATAGTACCTTCATTCCTCTCCATAAAGTCCCAGCAGACCATCAGCCCGATTCCTGTGCCTTTCTCATTTTGTGTTCCTCTGCTGGAGAAGTTTTCGCCTTTAAAAAGTTTCTGCAGGTTTTCGGGTGAAATACCCACACCATTGTCCTCAATATGCAGTTCAACATATTCTTTGCTCAGATCAAAAGCAGAGATTTTGATCTGGCCATTTTTATGACAGAACTTAATTGCATTAATTATCAGGTTCCTGATGACAATCTGCATCATCAGCAGATCAGCAAAAGCTTCCAGGTCATCTGGTAAAGTCAGGCTGATAGCTATGTCTTTTCCTGCAGCGGCTTTGAGGTGATAGTTTACTTCAGAATTAATCAGACTTCTTAAATCAAAGAAATCTTTATTGATCCCATAACCTTTCAGCTGGCTTCTTGACCAGTGCAGTATATTTTCTAATAAATCAGTCGTATAGGAGATGTCTTTAGTTAGGGTAGGGGAAAGAAATTTGAATTCTTCCGGACTTATGGTGTCATCTGAAGTCATTTTTAGTACTTCCGCCAGGTTCAGTAAAGGGCCTCTGAGATCATGTGCCATTATGGAAAATATTCTGTCCTTTAACTGGTTTAGCTTTTGTAGTTCTTCGGTTTGCCGGATAGATTTTAAGGCTTCCTGTCTGACATTGGTTAAATCCTGAAGTTTAATGATAGTGGCATTACGGTTAAGTTTGTTCTCATTCATAAAACAGATGTCCGCTTCCAGATCGAAAACGCCATTGGCCGTATGAACAAGCAATTCAATTTTTCCAGATTCCTGCTGATTCAGTAAATCGAGTAATTCTGGCTGATACTGAAGTAAATCATTAATGTCTTTACCTATGATTTTATCAGATTGATATACACTAATATATTTTTTAAATGCTGAGTTATAATCTATAACCCGGTTACGATGATCCAGTACAATGAAACCATCCCGCATCAGCTCTAAAACTTTTTCTCTGGCAATAGGAAGAACATTGAATATTTTAAACCTGTATATGGCCATAAATATCAGAATTGTAGAGATCAAAAAAGCGAATGGGGTAATATCCAGGTTAGGTATGGGTCTTAATCTAATCAGATAGGAGAAATTGGCAATCCAGGGAATAATTGAGGCAGCCAGAATTATCTGGTTCTGTTTTTTATAGATCCGGTCAGAGATCCTGAATTTCTGAACGAGGAAATAGGTCCCTGCAAACAACAGGATGTAAAAGTACACGATGAAAAAATAGAAGCCAATTCCTGGAGCAATCTTCAGCATTGGAAAACTTCCGCTTTGATCGAGACTGAGTTGCTTATAATGGAGATGATGAAATTTGTTGGTCCAGACCAGTAGTAAAGTGAGTACAGGCATAACAGTAATCAGGAGCTTATTCCTTGTTTTCTTTAACCATTTTTCTTTTCCTGCCAGATCTATACAGAACAGAAACCAGGTTAATGGCACTGACACAATACCTATGTATTCAATATTAATCAGCACCTTCATCTGATCAAGCGTTGTACTCGCTAATTCAAAGCCATAGGCTAAAGACCAGATAGAAGTAGATAACATCAGATAACCAACCCAGCTAACTGTTCCTTTTTCATTATTAAGGATGTAACCGGATAGTAAAAACGTCATACTGCCAGAGATAATCAGGCTCAGTGCATAGAGATTGAAAGCAAAATTCATTAGGAAACGGATTGCTAATTGTGTTAAGAGGTCAAAGCAAATCTATGAAATAAGCCTAGATTAATTTAAATTGGCTTAATTTAGTTTGGAATAAAAATATTCCTAATTTTACTCCACATAAAATAACAAATGTAACCCAGTTGTAGAACTGCCAGAATTATGTTTCTTTAAATTTTAAATTAAAGGAATAAGCTCAAACAGAATTATGACTATAAAAAAACAAGAACTTATGAAAAAAATTATTTTATTCTCCATGTTTATCTGCTTTAGTGGTTTGGCCTTCGGACAGATACTACCGAGTTTCCAGTTTGGTATTAAAGGAGGAGCCAATCTATCTAAATTCAGCACTACCAATACTTTTGGAAGTGATAACTCAGCAGGTTATTACGCTGGAGTCTGGGCAAGAATAGGCGCAGCAGGCATACATTTTCAACCAGAGCTTTATTTGTCTGGTAAAAATGCCAAAATGGTGAGTACCGCAGACGGAACAGAAAATAAAGTGAAATTCACAAGTCTTGATGTGCCTTTACTGATTGGTACTAAAATCGGTGCTGCTGGTGTAGGAATACGTTTAAATACTGGTCCTGTAGTTTCATTTATTCTGGATGATAAACAATCTGCCGGAAGTGCTGTGGGGAAAGTTTTCAACGGAGACTTCAAAAAACAGAATTTCGCATGGCAGTTTGGAGCCGGTTTAGATGTAGGTAAAATTGGTGTAGACCTGAGATATGAGGCAGGTATTTCCAAATTAGGAAAAACAGGCTATGATGGTCAGCGGTTAAACTTGTTCACCTTAGGACTGGCACTTAAACTTTTCTAGAATTAATTTTAAATTTTCTTTTTAAGAGGGTAATCCATAATGGGTTACCCTCTTTTTTTGGCGTTAAATTTGCTGCATTCATCTTCCCTGACCTTAAATTATTCTGATATGAGTATTAAAGAATTGTTATTGAATGGAACCAGCTTTTTATTGCTGATGAAAGAGTATGCAGTCGATATTGCAGACATTAAAATTAAGGACGAAGATGTGCTTAATGTACAGTTTTTGCAACACCCCCAGGTTACAAAGGAGAGTATTTGTATCGAAGGCAAAAATAAAGATGGGATCATTAATTTTTTTGGGACACTCCATTATAATCTGAGGAGTAAACTAGCTGTTTTTGAAATGCAGGGATTTGAGCGGTCTGCAGTGCAGGAACTTACTTAGGATGGTTTTAATATCTCTTTTATTTCATAATTAAACGCACCTTTAATGGGACGTATCGGAGTTTCTTTGGCATCACTTAATACTTTTACAAAACATGCTCCGAAATAAAATATGAAAGAGGAGTAAAAAACAAAAAGCATAATTAACACGATAGAACCTGATGCGCCGTAGATGTTGCCTATGTTGCTTAATGGCAAGGCTATACGTAGAATGTATTTGCCTAGAGTAAAAAGAATACCCGTCAGAATTCCCCCTCTGACAGAAGATTTCCAGGTAGGTCTTCCGCTGGTCAGAAACCTGAATAAAACACTGAACCAGGTAGTCACAATAGCAATAAATAAAAGTTGATTTAGTATACTGAGGAATACTCTCCCAAAGGTTGGTGAGGCTGTGTTAATATAGGTTCCTATGAATGCCTGGATACTATCGGTCAGTAAACCAACGAAAAATAAGATGCCGGCAAGCAGGATAATCCCCATTGATCTGCCCCTTATCTTTAATTTGAATAAAAAACTGGTGTGATCTTTCATTCCGATTGACCAGATCTGATCCATTGAGTTCTTAATTACAGAGAAGAGTGTCGTTGCCACAAAGAGGAAAAAGACAAAACTTAAAATGGTAGCGTACCATTTATGATCCATTCCACGGATATTTCTTAATGTCTGCCTGATTTGTTGTGTACTGCTATCGTCCAGAAGTGTACCCAGTCTCTCGAAAATTCTGTTTACCAACGTTTTCCTGTCTATGAAAAACCCAAATAATCTGATCAGGATTAATAGAATAGGAGGTAAAGCGAAATTGGCGAAAAATGCTGTTGCACCTGCCAACCTTAACGGATCATTTTTTTGAAACAGTTTAAATGCTTTCCGGAAATGCAGGGTGAAAATATGAACTCTCTGGATATTAATGTTAGACATGCCTTTCAATTGCCGGTAAATCCCGAAAGTAGTTAAATTTTCTCAATGAAGAAGAAAGGAAAAAAAATAGGGGTTATAAACAGGGAAGCTATAAGGCTTCCCTGAATTTTTTAAATACTTAGCTAAACACACCACATAATTAACTAAATAATACCTGATAGAGCAAATGGAATACCACAATATCAGCGAGGTGTCCGGTTTGTATTTAAAAAGAATGGGTACCGATGCGATGGCTTGACAATATTTACCCCCTCAGACAAAAATTGCAGCCAGAGCATCAGTACCCATTATAGGAAATTAAAGATTTCCTCTGAGCTGTTGTTCTCTTTCCAATGACTCAAATAAAGCTTTAAAGTTTCCTGCACCAAAAGATTGTGCACCTTTTCTTTGAATGATTTCAAAAAATAAGGTAGGACGATCCTGTACTGGTTTGGTAAAAATCTGTAGTAAATAACCTTCTTCATCATGGTCTACCAGAATTCCCAATTCCTGTAAAGGAGCTATATCCTCATCAATTTTTCCAACTCTTTCCAGTAAGGTTTCATAATAAGCTTTTGGAGGAGGACTTAAAAATTCTACCCCGCGTAACTTCATGGCTCTTACAGTTTCAATGATATCATGAGTGGCTACTGCGATATGCTGAACACCCTCACCTTCATAAAACTCTAAATACTCTTCAATTTGTGATTTCTTTTTACCTTCTGCCGGCTCATTGATCGGAAACTTCACATAACCGTTTTTGTTACTCATCACTTTACTCATCAGTGCTGAATATTCAGTATTGATCTGTTTGTCATCGAAGGAAAGAATGTTCTTAAAGCCCATTACATCTTCATACCATTTTACAGCTTCGTTCATCCTGTTCCAGCCTACATTTCCTACACAGTGGTCGATATAGAGTAGTCCTGTACTTCCCGGACGATAATCACTTTCGACAGCGACATAACCAGGCATAAATGCACCCTTGTAATTTTTACGTTCTACAAACAGATGGACAGTTTCTCCATAGGTGTAAATACCGGCTGTACGTACCTCACCAAATTCATCAGTTAATGTTTTAGGTTCCTGGTAGGATACTGCACCACGTTTTACTGTTTCTTCGTAAGATTTATAGGCATCGTCAACCCAAAGAGCAAGGATTTTAACACCATCGCCATGTTTCTTGATATGCTCAATGATCACTCCGTCTGAATTCAGGGGAGTAGTCAATACCAATCTTATTTTTCCCTGCTGTAATACATAGGAAGCTCTGTCTCTGAGACCGGTTTCTGGTCCTGCATAAGCCACAGTTTCAAAACCGAAGGCAGTTTTATAAAAATGTGCAGACTGTTTTGCATTACCAACGTATAACTCAACGTGATCTGTGCCGTTCAGCGGAAGGAAATCCTGTAATTCTGTGTCTTTCTCAACAACTAGTGTTTGCATGTTTTGTCTTTTTATTTATTAATAATTGGTCTTCTGGTTATTCTATATTGATCTGCCAGCTTTTGTGGTAGTTCTCATCTTCAATTTTTATTGCATCCTCTGTCAGCATTAAAGGACGGAAGGGGTCAATCATCACAGCCAGCTCTTCGGTACTCTCTTTACCTATAGATTTTTCTACAGTACCAGGGTGAGGACCATGTGGAATACCTCCGGGATGGAGTGTAATTTGTCCTTTAACCACACTTTTTCTGCTCATAAAATCACCATCAACATAATACAACACTTCGTCACTGTCTACATTACTGTGGTTATATGGAGCTGGGATAGAAAGAGGATGATAATCAAATTTGCGGGGTACAAAAGAACAGATCACAAAGTTATGTCCTTCAAATGTCTGATGTACGGGTGGTGGTTGGTGAAGACGACCCGTAATTGGTTCAAAATCATGGATAGAAAAGGCCCAGGGATAGTGAAAACCATCCCAGCCAACGAAATCGAAAGGATGCGTACCATAAGTATAAGGGTACATTAGACCCTGTTTTTTGATCAGTACTTTGAAATCGCCGAACTCATCAATAGTTTCCAGGTCAGCAGGTCTCCGGATATCACGCTCACAGTAAGGAGAGTGCTCCATCAGCTGGCCATATTCGTTTCTGTAACGTTTTGGAGAACGGATAGGACTGAAACTTTCTACAATGAAAAGCCTGTTTTTTTCATCATCAAATTCCAGCTGATAAATCGTGCCACGGGGTACAACAAGGTAATCACCATAGGAAAAACGGATTTTACCAAAGCCTGTTTTTAAAGTACCTGATCCCTGGTGGATGAAAATAACTTCATCTGCCTGGCTGTTTTTGTAAAAATAATCCGTCATGGACTTTCTTGGTGCAGCAAGGGAAATGTGCAGGTCACTGTTTACCAGGACTGGTTTTCTGCTTTTCAGGTAATCATCTTCGGGTGCAATGTTAAACCCAATCAGGGAAGTGTGTTTCAGATGTTTTTCCCTGGCAATTTTGGGTTCTACCGAATAAGGCTCACCAAGCGACTTGACGATGGTTGGAGGATGACAATGATAAACAAGCGAATACAGGCTCGAAAATCCTTCAGTGGAGACCAGTTCCTCTGCATAAAGCTCACCGTCTGGCTTTCTAAAAACGGTATGTCTTTTAGGTGGAATGGTTCCTAAGGTATGATAAATAGGCATATCTATAGGTTATAATTGGTTAAAATATAGGATGGATAGAAAACGCGAGAACGTTTAATATACTTGGCTTTAGGAAAAAGCTTAAATGGAGTATTGCGCAAAAATGAGTTTAGAAAGCATAGCATACCTGAATGCGGCCAGTACTTGGCTGGCAATGCGGTCCTGATATCTTAGTTTGCTCTTTGTCATTGTTGCGAAGGCTAAATTAAGAATTATATTATTAGGTATCAAATTTATACCATACATTCTATTGCAGTTTAAATTTGCTGGTTTAAAGTTCATCAGTTCAGGGGCCTCTGCTTAGAAATGGGCAGCAAACAATTTTAATTGACAAATTTAAACAGGCTTTTATTCATTGTGGCCTAAATTATCTAGCTTTGATGAGCTTTACATTACAATGTGCTACCAAACATAAAACTATATGAAATTAGTATCCTACAAAACAGAAGACAGAGAACATCTTGGTGTTTTCATCAACGGACATATCTATAATTTGAATTCCTGCGATAAGCAGATTCCAAATGATATGAACGGATTTCTAAAAGATTCAGAAGTACTGATGGAACGGGCTTTAGCAATTGATGCCAAAATTAAATCCGGCGAAATTGAACCTAAAGAAGAAGCGTTTTATGAGGTTGTAGCTCCGGTTCCACATCCAAGCTCCTGCAGGGACGGTTACGCTTTCCGCCAGCATGTAGCTGCGGCACGCAGAAACCGGAAGGTAGATATGATTGCCGAATTTGATCAGTACCCTATATTTTATTTTACTAACCATAACGCTATTCAGGGACCTGGTGAGATTGAATGTATGCCAGATCATTTCCAGAAACTTGATTTTGAGCTGGAAGTAGCGATTGTAATAGGTAAAAAAGGAAGAAATATTAAGGCCGCTGAAGCAGATGCCTATATCGCAGGTTATATGATCATGAATGACATGAGTGCGAGGACACTGCAGATGGAAGAAATGTTATTAAACCTGGGCCCGGCAAAAGGAAAAGATTTTTCTACTGTTATAGGTCCATGGCTGGTAACTCCTGATGAACTGGAAGAATATAAAACAGCACCTAAAGCAGGTCATACAGGAAATAGTTATAAACTGGAAATGAGCTGTACTGTAAATGGAAAACAGGTCTCATCGGGTAATATGGCGGATATGGACTGGACGTTTGCTGAAATTATTGAACGTTGTGCTTACGGAGTTGATATTTTACCAGGAGATGTCATTGGTTCCGGTACTGTCGGTACCGGCTGTTTCCTTGAACTGAATGGTACAGGACTATTAAACAATCCTGATTTTAAGCCACAATGGTTACAGGATGGAGATGTTGTTGAGATGGAGATTACAGGTCTTGGCCGTTTGAGTAATACTATCCGTAAAGTGGATACTGATTTTTCTATTTTAGCCTTGAAAAAATAATGCTGACAGTTAAAACTTCAGATTTGAGTCCGGCGCAACTGCAAAATTATTTGCAATATGCAGTTGCGCCAAGACCGATATGTTTTGCAACGACAATTGACAAAGAGGGGAATATTAATTTAAGCCCCTTTAGCTTTTTCAATATGTTCAGTACCAACCCTCCATTATGTATTTTTTCTCCTGCAAGAAGGGTACGTGACAATACGACAAAGCATACCCTTGAAAATATTCTGGAAGTCAAGGAATGTGTAATTAATATCGTAAACTATCCAATGGTTCAGCAGACCAGTCTGGCTAGTACTGAATATGCCAAAGGGGTAAATGAATTTGAAAAGGCTGGTTTTACCATGCTTCCTTCACAACTGGTTAAACCGCCACGTGTAGCAGAAGCTCCTGTACAGATGGAGTGTATAGTTACAGAAGTGATCCATCTGGGAAACAATCCCGGTGCAGGGAACCTGATCCTGGCAGAGATAAAACTGATCCATATTCAGGAAGAGATTCTGGATGAAGACGGGAAAATTGATCAGGCAAAGATTGATCTGGTTGCCCGGCTGGGAGGAGACTGGTACTGTCGTGTAACTGCTGATAATCTTTTTAAAGTAGCTAAGCCATTAACTACCCTGGGTATTGGAGTTGATGCCCTTCCTAAAGGAGTAAGGAATTCTTATGTATTGAGTGGTAATGATCTGGGGATGTTGGGAAATATAGAAAATGTTCCTTCTGAAGAAGAAATCGACCTGGTGAGAAATATGCCTGCTGTAAAGGAAGTGCTGGATGCAACTATTGGTGATGCCGTAAATCGTCAGCGTGAATTGCATGAACTGGCTAAAACTATGCTGGAACAGGGCGAGGTATCGGATGCCCTGAAAGTTGTATTGCTGGAAAGCTAGAGAATACTTACCGCTCTCATCAGACGGCTTTTGTAATAAGGATTAAGTGTAGTAATAGTTACACCATGTGCTTTACCGGAGGTAGAATGGATAAATTGTATCGTATCTCCGGTAATACTTGCTATAATTCCAACATGTCCTACCACCCGTCTTCTGGGATTGGTACCTGTGAATATAAGGACATCACCAACTTTTGCATTTTCCAGCTTTACAGGAGTGCCTGTCTGATTAAATTCTGTAGAAGAACGTGGTACGTTAACACCAAAATTGTGGAATACATAACTGACAAAACCCGAACAGTCAAATCCTATCGATGGATTGCTGCTTGCATATCTGTAAGGGATACCGATTAGAGTTTTTGCGAAATCTATTAATTGGTTGGAGGTCTTGTTTTGTGAAAAATGAACAAGCATTTTATTGAGCAGGTCCTGGTATTTGACAGGGACCGTCTGCGATTGACCAGTGCTGGCAAAAAGAACTACGAAGCAGAATGATAAAAATATTTTCTTCATATATCGGTCGCTAAGTTATTAAAATATTTTACAAAGCAATATAAAATTAAGTTGGTCGCTTTGAGATAAGACCCTATGGATATATCGGCCTGATAAAAAATTGAGGGATTTATAAATATTGAATTTGTATTGATGAAAAATTGCGATCTTGGCAGAATTAATCATCTTAAAGCTCATCAATTGAAGTATTCATTTATTTTTTTAACTGCCATTGTGTTTATGACCAATGTTTCTTATGGTCAAGACAATAATATTTTTCAGGCAGGTGGTAATGTTGGTATTGGAACGACAGGCCCAACAACAAGGTTACAGGTTAGCGGGACATTAAGTGCTGTTGATCTTGCGAATGCCCTGGGCACATCTACACCTGTTATTTTTGGAAGTGTCAGTAATGCATATCCTACATTTGGAGTTTCCATGAACCATGTGGTTGAAGATCCGGGTACAAACGTTTATGGAATGGCTCTGCTGTCTACTGACAGTTATTTAACGGGACGTACTGAGAAGGTGAGAATTACCGGTAGCGGAAATGTGGGGATAGGAACGAAGACACCAAATACAAAATTACAGGTTAGCGGGACATTAAGTGCTATTGATCTTGTAAGTACCCTTGGTGCATCAACGCCTGTTATTTATGGCAGTATTGGTGGGGCATATCCTGGCTGGGGAGTTTCTATTAATCATGTGGTTGAAGATGTTGGCTCTAATCACTATGGTATGGCCCTGCTTACAACGGATAATTTTCTGACAGGGCGTACAGAGAAAATGAGAATTGCTGCTAACGGAAATGTTGGGATCGGTACTGCGGCACCAGATTCAAAACTTTCTGTTAATGGAGTAATTCATTCAAAATCGGTTAAAGTTGATATGAACAACTGGCCTGATTATGTATTTAAACCAAAGTATGATTTGCTTACTTTAAATGAAGTTAAAAGTTACATTATAAAGAATCAGCATTTGCCAGAAATGCCTTCGGCTGTGGAAATTGAAACGAATGGTTTAAATCTGGGTGATATGAATAAGCTGTTGACGAAAAAGGTGGAAGAACTGACACTTTATCTGCTGGAAAAAGATACAGAAGTCAGTACATTAAAATCAGACCTCGGTTCATTGGAGAAAAGATATAGTGACCAGCAAAGTCAGCTCAATGCTATAAAAGATATGTTAGACCAACTCAAAAAAGCTAAATAACCAGTCAGTTCCGGCTATCAAAAATGTTACCGGTATGCGGGTTATATTCAGGTCTTTATATTTAAATTCATGTTTATGAAAACATATAAAAATTATCTGTTTATTATAACAATTTTTTGCTTTTTACTGGCCTCATGTGCGCTCCCTGTAACTTATTTGGGTGACCGGCTTACGCCGACATCATCTATTGATTTTTTCTATTCGGCCCACGATGTCAAAACTAATTATAAAGTTATTGGTCACCTGGTTTGCAATAACGTCAGAGAAAGTCAGGTGAAACAATCACTAATTGAATATGGAAAAAAAATAGGAGCAGATGCTATTGTTCTTCTCGGAACCAGCGCTAACGGAGATATCCAAGCTGGCATTGTTAATGCAGATGCACTGAAGTATATTAAAGAATAATCTTGTAAAGTTCTTCTACATTTATTATTTAATATAATTAAGGATAATATTAAATAATAGATCTTAGTGAAATTAACAATCATAAAGATCAGAAAATTGAAGAACCTATTTATTTTTTTAACAGCAGTAACCTTCACAATTAATACCTCTCATGCCCAGAATAATATTTTTTCTGTAAATGGTAATGTTGGTATTGGAACTACAACACCAGATGAAAAACTTGCAGTTAATGGAGTGATCCATTCCAAAGAAGTAAGAGTTGATCTAAAGGCCTGGCCTGATTATGTTTTTAAGCCGAGGTATAATCTCCTTACTTTGAATGAGGTTAAGACCTTTGTTGAACAGAATCATCATTTACCAGAGATGCCTTCGGCACAGGAGGTCGAAACCAAAGATTTGAAATTAGGTGAAATAAATACACTCCTGACTAAAAAAGTCGAGGAATTAACACTCTATTTATTTGAAAAGGATGCTGAGGTAACTACGCTGAAATCCAACTTTGATTCGTTGGAGAAAAAATATCAGGATCAGCAAAATCAGCTCCATGCTATAAAAGATATGTTGGACCAGCTCAAAAAAGGCAAGTAATTGCCTTTTAGGGTGTAGTCACCGCAACCGGAAGAATCTTCCCATTGAAGAATTTATGTCCTGTTTTTGCAAAGTCGGCAACGTATTTTCCCATTTCAAAAGCCATTACCGGAGATTGATACCCAGGGAATGCCTGTTCAAGCATTTCAGTTTGTGCCGAACCCAGGGCCAGGCAATTTACCTTTATGCCCAAATCTGCCAGCTCAAAAGCCAGGCATTCAGTTAAAGTATGCAATGCACCTTTACTGGAAGAATATGCAGCAAGTCCCGGGAATTTAATACTTCCCTGAAAGCCACCCATACTGCCTATATTTACAATATGACTTTCTTTGTGCATTAAAGGAACCAGGTTTTTAATCATATTAAAATGACCAGTTACATTACTCTGAAACATCTCATTTAAATCCGCAGCAGAGGTCTCTAAGAATGGCTTGTTGATTAAAGCACCTGCATTATTGATCAGGACGTCCACGGTACCCAGTCTCTCTCTTAGAAAAGGTACTAATGCTGCATAATCATCATTTACAATATCAAATTCGACAGGTAATAAGGTGCAGTCCGGGTTAATCCCCCGGGCAATTTCCAATAACTTTCTTAGTTTGTCTGCCGAGCGGGCAATACATACTACTTTATTCTCTGTCTGTAGCGTAAATTCTAAGGCAGCTTCAAAACCTATTCCGCTGCTTGCACCTGTTAATACAATATTCATGTTTAATCTTCTTCTGTAATCAACTGAGTAACTGGGTTCGCAATTACATGCAGCCCGTCATTAATCAGTTTTTGATGATGAGGTTCGGCCAGGGCCTTTGTTTCCAGGTAATTCCTGATCTCTTTTTCCAATTCGGGATGCGACCCTTTATAATGAGTTATTTCCAGGATTTCAAGTAAACTAAGCCAATCCTGTGGATAAGTTGTTTTTATAGTGCCGAATAAGGAGGGTAATTGCTCTTCACCATTTCCGCTTTCCCTGATCTGCCTTATATTTTTGTAGATATCATGCAATTGCGTAGTAGCTTCATCGTAAATAACCTTTTCTGTTTGTTTTTCGCTGATATAGGTGATTTCTTCATAAGCGTCTTTATCCGCTGCCCCGTTAAACACAGATACAATTTTCTCTCCGACAGCCATATCATAAGTTCCCCATTCCGGCTGGAAGAGTATATTTCCACTACTTTCTTTAACTGTACATTCTTCAAATGCAATCAGGATGATCTGATTATTATGCTTATAGATCTTTTTCACTAAACCACTAACATTTATACCACTCTCAAAAGTCAGTTCAGTGAGATTGTTTTCTTTAATGCCAATTGCATCCAGTTCTTCATCACTAAAGTTTTCAAGTGCTGTTACTGAGTTTTTTAACTTTCCTACCGGAGATGAAAAACCATCTTTATGGTATTGTTTACCATGACCTTCCAGTTGTTTATCAGCAACTGATAAGGCCGAAGGTCCCGAGGTTTTGATAAAGGTAAGCTCCCCAGATCCGTTCAATCCCATATCGCTGAATACACCAGTTACCTGCAAGCCTGAACTATATACCGCAGTCGCTGCATTTTTTGAATCTATAGCTTTATTTATGCTCTCGGTACCACCTTTCCTAAATGACATTGTATCAGCAAATTGTTCCAGTACATCTATCAGATTCTGAAAAGTTTCTGTAACAAAAAGCTGAGGTTGTGTTTTAGTGATGTCGTAGCTGTAATTAATAGTATCTATGGTGTAAGGAATCTTTTTTACATTCTCCTTCATACAGCTTGAGCTTTCCCCTATAGAGGAAAGAAGACCAGCACCATAGATCTTTGGATCAGAAAGTGTACCGATCAAACCATATTCTACTGTCCACCAATGTAATCTGCTCAGTAAAGCCATTTCCGAAGGTTCACCCATATTGGCCGATATATGTTGTAAGCGTTCTTCTGCTCTGGCGATCTCAAACTCAGGAATTTCGACAGCTTCTTTTAAAATAGAAAGTTCACGGATAGCCTCATATAGTTCGAAGTCTTTTGCCGAAAACATAGCTTTTGCACCTATAGAACCAAAATAACTCAGGTAATTATTGTAATCCGCATCCGCGATAATAGGAGCATGACCTGCCGATTCATGGATAATATCCGGTGCCGGCGTATATTCGATATGGTTAATCTGACGAATGTCTGCTGCAATTACCAATACCCGGTAAGCCTGGTATTCCATGAAAGCTGCGGGAGGGATAAATCCATCTACAGTTACTGCACCCCAGCCTAGTTTTGCAAGGTTGTTGTTCATGGTTTGCAGATCAGGGATATATTCGATGCTTAGTCCTGCACGTTGTAAACCCTTGATATACGGATAGTAAGCAACATCTTTTAAATAACTGTAATTCTGACGCATTACATAACGCCACACCGCCTGATCAACTGGCGTGTATTTAGCATAGTTCTGATCTACGATAAATTGCCTCAGATGTTTAGGTAATTTTGTTACCTGGGGGTTGTTAAAGTCATTAAAATCGCTCATTGCCTTTTATATTTGATATTTGCTAAGATAAGGTTGAAATACGATTTATCAAGAAAACCGTAATGCTTTTACTTCTGTGTGATTTATTTTTTAACCTTGAAAGAGAAGTGTTTTTGGGTGAAATAGCTGAATATAGCCAGAATAACTGTACATATAATTTTAGCCACGGTTGCATAAACATGGAAGGTTTCTACCAATACTTTCAGCATGGCAAAGTTAAGCAGAATGTTTGTAGCGAACACAGTACCATACCTGAATAATTGTATTCTTCCTTTGAGCTGCGACTGTGTAAATACAAGATACTTATTCAGTATAAAACCGATCAGAAAGCTAATAAAGGATTCTATAATCAGTGCTGCTACAGGAGCGGTAATCATTCCTGGAGGAAAAGGAAGATTGACGTGCTGCTGATGTAAAATGTAGTTATAGACAATATAATAAACAACAATACCTGCCGCAGCATTTGTACCACCTGAAATGATATATCTGAAAGTATGAACGGAGACCCAGCGCGAAAACGGGGGGTAGAAAAAATCTATAAATTTGAGTACGGCTTTACGCATGCAGGGTTAAAATCTGTAATAGCGGGCAATTTAGGGATTGATATTCAATATCGAAAATAACAGGTCATTTTAACGTGCCGGAGGAGCAGAAATAAAATCAATAACAGCACAGTATTTGTATCCCGGATGGGTACCGATATTTACACCGACCAGGCTTAAATTATAATTTGTACCGAGTATGGTTTTCCGGTGTCCAAGATCAGGAACATTTTTATCCAGCAGTAGCATACAGACATTAGCTAGTCCTTTAGAAAAGCCAAAGGCCAGATTTTCTGCCATTGCCCTTCGGGGATAAAATTTTGAAATCCGGTCTGATACCGTACGGCCATCACTCGAATTATGCCCTGCAAGATTATGCTTCTTCAGATCTTTGGCATGTTGCTGAGCCACCCAGGTAAGCGTTTCATCCGGGCTGAAAAGCGTCAGATCTTTAATATCTTTAAGATCCTTTTCCAACCCGCGGTAGTATTTATCTTTCCGGTTAATCTTCAGCTCATTATAATTACTGTATTGCTGCATATCGATATTATAGGCATCAGCAAACTCCTGGAAATAGGTGTTGAAAAATTTCTCTCCATCGGTGCGTGCCAGGTTCATATAGAAGATGATGCTTTTTTCTTCATCATTTAGATAGCTGATGTTTTTTGCTGTATTCGCATTTTCAAGTTCCTGTGCTGACCATGTCCTGCCTGACTGTGCTTTTGAGATACCTGAATTAAAAACGAAAAAAAGAATGACCAGAGGGATGAATTTCATGTTAGGATTAACGTCAGTAAATGTGTTTTAATATGATATAAAATCTAAATTTGGAAAGATTAAATCAGGTTATGAAAAAAGCATTTATTTTATCAGCATTACTATTTGCAGGTATTTCAGGTTATACACAAACCTATAAACCGGTTACAAGTACTAATAAATACTATTTACAGACTGTCAAAGGGATTACTTATACCTATAAAGACGGGGTCATTGAGGTGAAAAATAATGGACAGTACGCTATCGGTACCTTAAGTATTATAGCTTCTTCTAAGGTTGACAGTACCTTATTTGGAATAGCTTTATTCGAAGACACTACATTGGGGAAAGGTGAAACTGCCCGTCAGAGTGTTTGTTTTTCCCGTGGTCTTGGTAAAGATGAAAAGGAAATTCCATTGAAAGAGATTGATCCAAAGAGTTTAGTGTTTTCCTTTGATAAGGCTACCAGGGCAATTAAATAATAAAATCCGCTCCTTTTTTCAATGAGGAGCGGATTTTAGCTGTTTTAGCAATTATTAAATTTGTCTCAGCAGGTTTTTCCAGCTTACTTTATTAGAGATAATTTCTTCCAGATCTTTGATGTCAATTCTCTGTTGCTCCATGCTGTCGCGATGACGGATCGTAACCGTATCATCCTCCAGTGTCTGATGATCAATAGTGATACAGAAAGGAGTACCGATAGCGTCTTGTCTGCGGTAACGTTTTCCTATGGAATCTTTCTCCTCATAAACTACGTTATAGTCCAGTTTCAGATTATCCATAATTTTCTGCGCTTTCTCCGGCAGGCCATCTTTTTTGGTTAATGGTAAAATAGCTGCTTTTATCGGTGCAAGACAAGGATGCAGGTGAAGTACAATACGGCTGTCAGTTTTTTCTCCTTCGCTCAGATCCTGCTCTTCAAAAGCTCCGATCATAGTTAACAGGAACATACGATCCAGACCTATTGAAGTTTCAATAACATAAGGAATATAGTTACCATAAGGCTTGCCATCCTCATTCAGATCATTATCAAAATATTGCATTTTCTTACCAGAAAATTCCTGGTGCTGCGTCAGATCAAAATCTGTACGGCTATGAATACCTTCAACCTCTTTAAAGCCAAAAGGGAATTCAAATTCAATATCAACTGCAGCATTTGCATAGTGTGCGAGTTTTGCATGATCATGATATTTGTATTTTGCAGGGTCTGTACCTAAAGCAGTATGCCATTTCAGACGTGCTTCTTTCCAGTAAGCATACCATTTCATCTCTTCACCCGGGCGAACAAAGAACTGCATTTCCATTTGTTCAAATTCACGCATACGCATGATGAACTGACGGGCAATCACTTCATTTCTGAAAGCTTTACCAATTTGGGCAATACCGAAAGGGATTTTCATTCTTCCGGATTTTTGAACATTCAGGAAGTTTACAAAAATACCCTGTGCTGTTTCAGGACGTAAATATACTTCTTCAGCACCTTCAGCCATTGCGCCAAACTGGGTACTGAACATCAGGTTAAACTGACGTACATCCGTCCAGTTTTTGGTGCCGCTTACCGGGCATGCGATCTCATGCTCTTCGATCAGGACTTTCAGCTGAGGCAGGTTTTCAGCTTTCAGAGCTTCATCCATATCAGCCTGTAGCTTAGCTGCTTTATCTGTTTTACCGTCTTTTTCATAACGGGCGATTTTATCTTCTAATAACTGGTCTGCACGATAACGTTTTTTCGAATCTTTATTATCGATCATCGGATCACTGAACCCATCTACGTGTCCACTGGCTTTCCATACTTTGGGATGCATAAAAATTGCTGAATCTATCCCTACGATATTTTCATGCATTTGCACCATAGATTTCCACCAGTAAGTCTTGATGTTGTTTTTTAGCTCAGCACCTAACTGACCATAATCATAAACGGCACTTAAGCCATCATAAATTTCGCTGCTTTGAAATACGAAACCATATTCCTTGGCGTGGGAGATCACATTTTTAAATTGTTCGTCGTTATTCGTTTTGGCCATAATACTGCAAATATAGAATTTGGAGGGTAATTTTACTCTATATAGCGTACGAATTATTACTTTTGAAATTGATACGCAGGATACCATCATCCACAATTAAAATTTAGCACATTGAGCATTCAGGTAGAAGGACTGTCCAAAACATACGGTCGGCAAAAAGCAGTAGATAATATCAGTTTTCAGGCGGTACCAGGTAAAATTCTGGGTTTTCTGGGGCCAAACGGAGCGGGAAAGTCTACGACAATGCGGATGCTGACGGGGTATCTGCTTCCTACATCTGGAAAATCAAGTTTAGGCGGTTACGATACCAGCTCGCAGAGTCTGGAGATGCGTCGTATCATGGGCTATCTGCCTGAAAATACACCATTATATACAGATATGTATGTAAGAGAATTTCTGACTTTTGTAGCAGATACTTATCAGTTGTCGCAGCCCGGAATCAAAGTAAAGGATGTAATTGCAAGAGTGGGGCTGGGTGATGAGCAACATAAAAAAATTGCGATGTTAAGTAAAGGATATAAACAGCGTGTAGGACTGGCCCAGGCAATTATACACGATCCTGAGGTCCTGATTATGGATGAACCAACTACTGGTCTGGACCCTAATCAGTTGTCTGATATCCGGGAATTAATTAAGACTCTTGGTAAGAATAAAACTGTAGTTCTTTCCACACACATTATGCAGGAAGTTGAAGCTCTTTGTGAACAGGTCGTGATTATCAATAAAGGAAAAATTGTCGCCGATTCGTCATTAATTGAACTTAAAAAAATACATAAAACTGACTCTTTGGAGGATATGTTCAGGATGTTAACTGGTTGAAGGGTAGTTTATTGATTGCTTAATGGTAGGTTTGGCTAGCTTTTTGTTTATGTCTTGAAGGACTTTGTCCTTTAACTTAAATAAGAAATCATGAAAAGATTATTTTTACTAACAGCTATAGCTGGAATTTTCGCCTTCTCAAACGTTTCAGCTCAAACGAAAGATCCGGCCATGTCGGGTCAGAAATTAGGTATAGGATTAGATTTTGCTTTACCTACAGGTAATACTAATAACCTTTATAAATTAGGATTTGGTGGTTCATTGCAGTATCAGACACCGATTGCGCAGAGTTTAAACTTTACAGCTGATGCAGGTTTTTTAAGCTTCAGCGGCAAAGATTTTGGAGGGTTCAAATATCCTAAATATAGCGCTATCCCAGTAAAAGCAGGTTTGAGATACTTTTTAGTTGAAAATGTTTTTGTAGGTGGTGAAATTGGTGCCGCTTTTGGAACGAGTTCTGGTGCAAAAACTTCGTTTATCTATACACCGGGAGTAGGTGTTGAATTTCCTGTCGCTAACAAATCAACCATTGAGCTAGGTGCACGTTATGAAGGATGGACAGGTGGTAACAATAATATTATTGTACCTGTTAAGAATTTTATCGGTTTTAGATTGGCTTACAACTTTGGCATATAATAAGGTTATACTTAGCTATTAGACTTAATACTCAAAAGGCGCCTTAAATTAAAGGCGCCTTTTATGTTGGATTGTCCCAAATAAGTATTGAATATTTATCTGGTTTGCATTAAAAAACCTTTTTAGGTTGAACAGTTATGCTTAAAAGATTTCCGGTTGTTATTTCTCTGGTAGTATAACTACCACCTGAACTTCCAGTAATTATAGGTTGGTCGAAGGTCAAAATTGCCTCTCCTAAGAAATCAGAATTTAAGGTTGTCTTAACAGTATAACTGTTTTTAGTACTCGTAGTCGCACTTCCGCCAAACTTTAATCCTATTTTTTTAGATACACCGAGGTCGATTCCGAAATTTCCAGCATACGTGCTTGTATTTTCGTAAGATTTAGTGATTTCCTGAGCGTTATCTGTTTCATAAAATATGAATTTCCAAGCAGTACCGTAATTTTCCAGGTCCCATGGTACTAACTCTATATTTGGATGAAATTCTTTTGGTGTGACACTTTTGATTTGATATATTTTTATTGTCCCAAATGGACCGTGCGCATCTTGAATCAGATCATATTGAAGATCAAATAACTCTCCCGGGCTTACACTCATAACTTTAGTTAATTCACTTCCCGCTCCATTTTTTGCATTAATTAATATAGTAATCTTAATTTCGAAATTACCTTCTGTCCACATTGTTTTTGGAAGTGGGGGTTTAGTATTAGCTTGACCGTATAGATCATTTTTCTTTGGATCCTCATCTTGATCTGAAATTATGCCTAGAGCATTAGGAGTAAGGAATTTAAAGGAAGTAATGAATTCACTATAGTTATGCTTAAATTCTCCATTTGGGGTACTTGCAGTAAGTCCATAATATATGTAATCACGGTGCCATTCATTTCCTGAATTATAAGCTTCAATACTGATAGGGTCAATATCATTAACGATTGCTGCATTACTTTTAACAAAGTTAACTTGCTTGCTTTTATTAGTACCATCAAAAGCCTTATCAGCAAAACTTAGTGATAAATTGCTATTCTGATAAGCAATTGATGATCCATTTTTTATTGAATTAGACATTTTCGCAGTAGACTGTAATGAGTTTCTGTTTACAATTACTCTCTCATTTTGTTTAATAACAAGAACAGGGAATGCTGGTGTTTGGTTCGGTTTTAAAACCATTGAGTTTCCAGAACCGTCATATAGTGAAACATTACTTTCTCCAACATTTGAAGTTGCAATAAAAGGGACTTCACTAGCAGCATTCCATTTTTCTGGTGAAAAACTAGGTAAACTTGGGATAAAAATTGTTAATAGAGGTAGTTGAGTCTCAATTGAATCTAGCTCTTTATCAGAGACTTGGTAGCGAATTAATTTTTCATGGAGAGTCTCTGCTCCATTGATTTTTACATCTTTAACCATATGGTATAAAATATCATGGTCATTGTCAAATTGTTTTAAGCTTTCATTTTTAAGGAAGTTTCTTAAATCTGGATCTGATTTTACTGCCTTAGCTAACAGCACTGCGAATTTGGTTTGGGCTAGATTTGTTTCTGAGTTTTTTGAATCAATAGCAGTTGACCCAGTGTTTTGTCGATTCGAATCTTTTTTACAAGATTGATGGATGATTGAAATCGCAATACATGCAATTATTAAAATTTTTTTCATAAATATAGTTTTTCAATGATTAATTCAATAAATAACGCTTAGTATTGGTAATTGTTTTGATTATGGGTAAATTATTGTAAAATAATTTTCTCTTTTAAGGAAAGTTGATAAGATTTGTTAGAGTCGGATTTTATGTTTGTATCAATGATAGATCGCACTATAGGTAAGCTATTGATGCCATTAAACTAGCGAATGCTACTAGATACTTTTTGTTTGACTATAATGTTGCAGATAGATCTTTAGCACCACTATTATTGGTTGGGACCAGGTAATAATGTGAAAAACAGATAGTTAATATGACCCTGAGGAGGCAATTTATACTGTGTAATTTTTAAGACTATTCCATGTTTTTTTTGCAATGACTTAAGGTATTAACCAGATCAATTAGATTTGTTTTTAGTGACCTCAACTAGGATGAAGTTACCTGAGTGTTTTTGGTTAGTTCCTACTTATTTTTGATACTTCCAGTTCCTCCCTTTACCCTCTGCGATCCATTCCAATGCCGTATTTATTCGTTTATTCCTGGTCGCATCAGTTTTTGCCTCACTGAACCATTCCAGGTATTCTTTTTGTTGCGAATAACTAAATTTCTCGAAATGCGCTCTAGCCTCCGGGATTTTGATTAGTTCCTGTCTGAAGTCATCAGGAATCTGTAATTCCGCTTTAGGCGCAGCAGGTTTTTTAATCTTTTTTACACCTTCTTTATTCAGGATGACAGCATTTTGTATATAAGTAATCAGGACATCGTCACCAGGTAAATCTGTAACCGATTCAATCCGGCCTAAATGTCCCATAGAATGTGGTTTGTCTTCACCGGTCAGATGATGAAGGTCCGGGAGCAATGAGGCTTTCCAGAAATTAAAGGCACAGTGAGTTTTGAAACCAGCCATGCCACATACCGTACCCCTGTAATCAAAATGAGGAAATCCCCATTTAATAGTTTCAGAGATTTCAGGACACGCTTCATGTACCAGCATCCTGAGATGTTTTAATATCGGCTGTGCAAAAACAGCTGCCTGATCAATATATGCATCAATACGACTATCAAATTTTTCCATGATTCCTGCTTTATTACACTAAAATAAAGAAAAATTATGTGTTTCACAGGTATGTTCTGTTTTGTCTGGCTAATCAAATGGCACATTTTAAGATTAGCATATTTTCTCTAACTTCGGCATCATTATAATTTTTTCATGTACGCAGTATTTAAACGCGAATTATTCAGTTTATTAGACTCATTAATGGCTTACATCACTATAGGTGTATTCCTTTTAGTATCTGGCCTGCTTTTATGGTTTTTTCCGGATACTTCCATTCTGGAGTATGGCTATGCCGAACTGAATGGGTTTTTTAGCCTTACCCCATTTCTTTTTATGTTTCTTATTCCTGCAATTACGATGCGTTCCTTTGCAGAAGAACGCCGGGAAGGTACCTATATTCTGCTTGCCAGCAGGCCACTGACCGAGTGGCAGATTATATTAGCCAAGTATTTTGCCTGTTTGGTATTGGTGTTCTTTGCACTGGTACCTACCTTATTATATTATTACTCTATTGTTCAGCTGGGTTTGCCCAAAGGGAATATTGATGGAGGGGCAGTTGCTGGTTCTTATACGGGACTTTTGCTTTTGGGAGCAGCTTTTACTGCGATCGGTATTTTTTCTTCCTCCGTTACCAAAAATCAGGTGATTGCTTTTGCAGTGGCTGTCTTATTATCTTTTATTGCCTATAGTGGTTTTGATGCTTTGGGCAAAATTTTTACTGCGACTGTACTGGAAAATATATTTGTATGGCTGAGTATCAATGTACACTTCCAGTCTATGAGCAGGGGAGTATTAGATACCCGGGACCTGGTCTATTTTATAACTTTTATTTTATTGTTTCTGGGTATAACCCGATTAGTGATAGGAGGTAGGAAATGGTAAAAAGAAACTGGGGCAGAATACTTCTTTTTGCAATTCTGCTGATCTTATTGAATGTAGTTGCTAATTATTTTTATCACCGTTTCGACTTCACGAAGGATAAGCGGTTTACACTTAATCCCAAATCCAAAACAATTCTGGACAAAGCCAGCAGGCAGATTACTGTTACTGTATTTCTCGATGGAGACCTTCCTTCGGCATTTAAACGTTTACAGCATGCAACAGCAGATCTGTTAAACGACTATAAAGCAAACTCTTCTGTAAAAATTAAGGTTGTATTTACAGATCCGATCAGCGGAGTGGCCCAGCAGGAACAGGATACAGTTTTAAGTAACCTGTATCGTATTGGTATCGAACCTACCAATCTGAATATTAAAAACGATGCAGGGTTTACACAAAAGACCATTTTTCCGATGGCTATTGTACAGGCCGGTGATAGACAGATTGCCGTTAAACTTCTTCAGAATCTTGATGCAGGAGGCAATTATGAAGAAAATATTAATAATTCCATTCAGAACCTGGAATATGTATTTACCTCTGCGATTAAAAAGGTAAGTACCGGGATCAACCCACGGATAGGCTTTACTGAAGGGAATGGGGAGCCTGCTGATCCATATCTGAGTGATGCGATGAAATCATTGTCCGATAGTTATGAAGTAGGACGTGTGGATCTTAACCAGATCAGTAAACAAGGACTGGATAAGCTTAAAATACTTTTTATCACCAAACCCCAAAAGGAATTCTCAGAAGCTGTAAAATACAAAATCAATTATTTTGTGATGAACGGTGGAAGTGTAGTCTGGAGTATCGATCAGGTTAGCGCCAGTCTGGATAGTTTACAGGGAGCGGGTGAACAACTTGCATTTAACAATAAACTGAATCTTGATGATATGCTCTTTATGTATGGGGCAAGGGTGAATTATAACATCGTAGCAGATTTAAATTGTGCAGAAATTCCTATAGCTATGAATGGTGGTCAGCAGCGTGATATCCAGATGGCACCATGGATTTATTATCCTGTACTGATCCCTGATACCTCAAATAATATGGTCAGGAATATTGACGGTATAAAAACAGAATTTCTGAGTACTGTAGATACGATCGGCGTGAAGGGAGTACGCAAAACGACGATCCTGCGTACTTCTCCTTATAATATAGTATATAATACACCCAGGGTCTTATCACTGGAAAGTATAGCTGAAAGACCGGACCAGAAGTTATATTCAAACCCTCAGCGAAATGCAGCTGTCTTGCTGGAAGGAAGCTTTCCATCTGTGTTCTTAAACAGGGCAGTCCCGGCAGGTATCACTGAAAATTACGGTAGTGCAGCGCACAGTAAAACTACTAAGATGATAGTCATTGGAGACGGAGATATGTTCCTTAATCAGGTAAGTGGACGTGATGGTTCCGTTTTTCCGCTTGGTTTTGACCGGTATACTCAAAGGAATTTTGGAAATAAGGCTTTCCTGTTAAATATTGCAGATTATTTATCCAGTGATGATAATCTGATCGAATTAAGGAATAAAGAGGTTAAGGTCAGACTGCTGGATAAGCAGCTTTTAAGGCAATCAAAAACCAAATGGCAGTTTATTAATCTTATTTTACCATTATTACTGTTAATATTGTTCGCAATTTTTCAACATTATTACCGCAAGTATAAGTATGCAAGGTAATTTTTATATTTTTGAGAACTGACAAGATCATATTATGAGATTTATTGTATCCACATCAACGCTATTAAAACATTTACAAACGGTTAATGGTGCATCAAGCAGCAGCACTGTTTTGCCGATACTGGAAAATTTCCTTTTCGAGATTAAGGACGGAAGTTTAACTATTTCTGCTACAGATTTGCAGACAAGTATGACTACTTCACTGCCTGTAGAGTCTAAAGAGGGCGGAAAAGTTGCTGTACCTTCAAGAATCTTACTGGATACTTTGAAAACACTTCCGGATCAGCCCATCTCTTTCAATATTGACGATGCTACTTTTTCTATTGAGATTAGTGCAGGTGACGGAAAATATAAACTGAGTGGTGAAAACGGAGATGATTTTCCTAAAATCCCAGTTGTAGAGAATGCTTCTTCAGTAAATCTTCCGGCCTCTGTTTTAACTGAGGCGATTACCAAAACTATTTTCGCTGTAAGTAATGACGAGCTTCGTCCGGCAATGACTGGTGTTTTCTGTCAGTTATCTGATCAGTTTATCACTTTTGTGGCTACTGATGCACATAAACTGGTAAGATACAGACGTATGGACAGCAAAGCTGATAAAACAGCTTCATTCATTCTGCCTAAAAAAGCACTGACTTTATTAAAAGCAGCTTTACCTTCAACAGAGATCAATGTATCGGTAGATTACAATGCAACCAGTGCATTCTTTAAATTTGAGAATATCAATCTGGTATGTCGTTTAATTGATGAACGTTATCCTGATTATGAAGCAGTGATTCCTGCTAACAATCCTAACAAATTAATTATTGACAGGGCATTATTCCTGAATACTTTACGTCGTGTAGTTATTTTTGCAAATAAAACTACCCATCAGGTAAGATTGAAAATCAACGGAAGTGAATTGAATATTTCTTCTGAAGATCTTGATTTCGCTAATGAAGCTCATGAGCGTTTAAGCTGTCAATATGAAGGTGAGGATCTGGAAATAGGCTTCAATGCACGTTTTCTGATTGAAATGTTAAGTAATCTTTCAGGTGAAGAAGTAACACTGGAACTTTCGACACCAAACCGTGCAGGTTTATTGATTCCTCAAACCAACGACGAAAACGAAGATGTCCTGATGCTGGTTATGCCGGTTATGCTGAACAACTATAATTAATTTTATAAATATATATACCTGAGCGTCATTACATGCGAGAATAAACGTGTTGTAATGACGTTTGCTATAATACAATATGGACATCATCAATCAGTTGATACAATTTATTCTGCATACAGATGTAGAATTGGTTAAGCTGGTAAGTAATTATCAGACCTGGACCTATCTTATTTTATTCATTATCATTTTTGCCGAAACGGGATTCGTGGTTACTCCATTTTTACCTGGGGACTCTATGTTATTTGCAGTAGGAGCATTGATTGCAAAAGGTAATACAGGTCTGGAGATCTGGATTATGTTTTTCCTTTTATCTCTTGCGGCTATTCTGGGTAATAGTTTAAATTACCGTTTGGGCAGCTTTTTTGGAGTTAAGGTGTTTAAAGAAGGTAATAAAATTCTAAAACTTGAATATTATAACAAATCGCATATGTTTTTTGAGAAACATGGCGGAAAAGCGATCATATTCAGCCGTTTTTTGCCAATTTTCAGAACCATAGCACCCTTTGTTGCCGGAGTAGCAAAAATGCCATTTGGCAGATTTACCTATTACAATATCATTGGAGGATTAGGATGGATTGCCAGTTTATTGTTCGCAGGATTCTTATTGGGACAGATCCCTGTGGTAAGGGATAACTTCTCTATCGTAATTATATTTATTGCAGTGGTGACGTTTGCACCAGTAATCTTCGCAGCTATCAAATCAAGATTCAAACCTAAAGATGTTACCGGAGGTTAATTCTCCCTCCCTATAATTTTTTCGGAGCTGAACTTTCTGTTCAGCTCCTTCATCTCCTTTTCTTCTGTGGGGTCTGCAGAGACCTTAATCATATTTTCTAAAGTTGGCTGGCCCGCATCTACCCATGCCGAATACCACCAGGAGCCAATAGATAAAACAGAGGCCCGCATTTGTAGTTCTACCATACGATTCATTTTTGTATGATAGGCATCGGCATATTCAAATGAGTACTGTTTGGTGACCTGTTTATTCCGTTTAGTGTAACTGTATTTCCGATAAGACGGAAAGTTACGGTTTAACTCAGCTTCTATCTTTAAAACACTGTCTGCGAGTGTATGAGTATGACTGACTGTTTTCCATATTGCAGTCATAGGGTCATCTATATATATGGCTCTTCCTACCAGAAAATTATATTTTTCGGAGAATAATTCGGGCAGACGGCTTTCCCAGAAGGCATGAATGCCAACTTGATTACTGAGTTGCCCGTTGTGATTTTCTGTAGTGTGAAGGGGAACATGGGCGTCTGCAATATAATGCCCCAGGTAAGCAGAATGGATCAGGATTTTTATTGAATCATGTTGTTTAAATGCTTTAACCAACTGGTAATAGGTACGCTGGATCTGCCAGGGAAGTATGCCGTTTTTGGCTAATTTTTGCGACCCGTATCTTTGGACCGCATCATTCCATTTCCTGGGTATACTGTCTGTCTCTGTTTCATATAATTCGACATCTAAATAATGCCTTGCTGCTTCAGCAGTATCGGCATAACGTCTTTTATCAGGATCAATAGCATGATCTGTGAGGTATTGTATGTTGGATTTGTAAAATCTGCTCATCCCGGAAGGGAGTGTAAATACAGCAAGACGATTGATGCGCTTATGGGCGAAAAAGCCCCAGGAAGTAATAAGGAGCCAGGTAGTACAAACAATTACGGGGATGAAAAGTCTTTTCATCCCCGTAAACTAATTATAAGCTATAATATTCTGGTAATTAATCTATCGCTTTTCCCTTCATGGCTTTAGAAACAGCCATGTCCATTAGTCTTTCTGCAAACGGACGGGTAAATTCGTTCAGTTCATCTGCTTTTTTCAGAATGATGTCTTTATCTCCTTCGGCCAAAGCATTTTTCAGCGCAGTAATATAAGTTTTTGTGTCTGCCAGCTCCTCTGCTGTCAGTACGAAACCATTTTTATCGATAAATCTTTCTGCAGTATAAACCAGTTGCTCACCTTCGCCTTTTGCTTCAATCAGCATTCTCTGTGCTACATCACTTTTGGCATGTGTGATACTGTCAATCAGCATTTTCTCTACGGTATCATCTGTCAGACCGTAACTTGGTGTAATATCTATTTCCTGTTTTACACCAGAACGCAGTTCAATAGCCTGGACGGTTAATATTCCATCGGCATTCAGGATAAAATTGATATCAACTTTAGGCATACCTGCAGGCATTGAGGGGATCCCTTTTAAATCAAATTCTGCTAACTTTCTGTTTTCTTTAACCAAGTCACGTTCTCCCTGGAAAACAGAGATTTTCATATTGATCTGGCCATCTATAGAGGTTGTGTACTGACGACCTGCTTTGGTTGGTACTTTTGCATTTCTGGCGATGATAACATCCATTAATCCACCCATAGTTTCAATTCCAAGGGAGAGAGGTGTAACATCAAGCAATAAAATATCTGAACGGTTACCCGCAAGAATATCTGCCTGTATTGCTGCACCCAGGGCTACAACTTCATCCGGATTGATCTGATCATGCGGCTGACGGCCAAAGAACTCAGCTACTTTCGCTTTGACGTAAGGTGTACGTGTTGATCCGCCTACCATGACCACTTCGTCGATATCAGTAATGGTTAACTGCGCATCTTTTAATGCCTGCTGGCAGGAATTAAGTGTCTCCGTAACTTTAGCTTCAATTAACTGTTCGAAAGTTTGTTTGTCCAGTGTACACCAGATTTCATCTAATTTTTCATTGAACAGGTTCTGGGTACTTAATGCTTTTTTAGCTTCTTCAGCTTTTAAACGAAGTTTTTGCATCAGGCCCGAATCTGCCGTCAGCATAGTTGTATCCAGTTTGTTTTTGTCTATCCAGTAGTGAACAATTGCACGGTCAAAATCATCTCCGCCGAGGAAAGTATTTCCATTGGTGGAAAGGACTTCGAATATACCATTCTGAATTGCCAGAATAGAAACATCAAATGTTCCGCCACCTAGATCGTAAACGGCTATAGTTTTCTGTTCTGCAGGGTTAAGACCTATACCGTAAGCTAAACTTGCCGCAGTAGGTTCATTCACAATTCTCAGTACATCTAATCCCGCAAGACGACCTGCATCTCTTGTTGCCTGACGCTGACTATCATTAAAGTAGGCAGGGACAGTTATTACAGCACGGTTGACTGGTGTCTTTAAGGCATGTTCAGCTCTGGCTTTCAGTTCTTTTAAAATCTCAGCTGATAATTCAATAGGCGTATAGAATTTCTCACCGGCCTGTATTTTGACTAGGGAGTCATTGCCTTCATCAATTAGTTTATAAGAAAATGTATCCTGATGGCCGGCTATATCTTTATAAGAACGGCCCAGTAAACGTTTAACCGAAAATATAGTATTGGCAGGATCAGTAATCAGAAAATCTCTGGCCTCGTTACCTACCAAAGTATCACCAGCAGCATTAAAATGAACAATAGAAGGGACTAATAAACCCTTTCCTGTATCATTTATAACTTTAGGATTTTTGTCCGGGTCGATAAAAGCTACCAGGCTATTGGTTGTGCCTAAATCAATACCTACAATGATCTCTTCTTTTTGTAAAGAACCTGTCGCCAGGTTGATGGATATCTTTGCCATAATTACGGCAAATTTAGGAATGTTTTGTCCTTTTTATTGTATTAAGGTTGTAATGTTTTGTTTTGTGCCGGAATTAGTGGAGAATGTCCTGGCTGATTGTATAGGTTGAATACCCATAAAACAATATCCTGGTAACTATCTCTGCCTTTTGGCTGATTATTGATTTTTAGAAACTGATCAAATGCGCTGCCCATATAACCAGACATTTCGGAGTTGTATTTTTTCCAGAATTCCTGCTCCAGATGGAAATCAGCTAATGTGCCCTCATTGATCTTTTTGTAAAGTATGGCAAAGTCTTCCGGTGATTTTATTCGGATTTCTAAAAGAACACTTCTCAATATATTATAATATCCGGAATATTGAAAGTTAAGGTCCGGGCTGTTAATGCTGACCAGATAACCAACGAGGTTAGCCTCATCTTCTCTTGCTACTCCCAGTTCATGAGAAATTTCATGACAGGTTACAAAGGGAAGACCTACAGGCGGGAGTCTCATATTCACATTAGCTTCACCCGAAGGAGGACTATAGTAACCTTCTATTCCTGTTTTAGTAATTATCCAGTCAAGTAATACAGGTTTTACAGCTGGAACCCTGTACCTGAAAAAAGGATTGATCCGGGCCAGTTTGTCATAAGCATATTTAGATTTGCTCTCCAGTTCTGTAATTCCAGCCTCTTTTTTAGTACCGGCAGATTGGATCTGACCTTTAATATTATTGACTTTTCCAATGAGAAAATCACCTAATTGTACGAGATCTTTAGTGGTATATTTCTGATGACTGATACCCAGCTGTCCTGAAATGGATGGACGTGAATAGTTTAATCCCCAGAGAAGTTTAAAAACAATATATAAGATCAGTATAAAATTGATCAGTTGCAGCGGGATCAATATTCTCTGACCCGGTACTTTGAAATTTCTGATAGCTTTAAATACTGACCAGAGACAATAGCCGATGAGGAACAGATATAAAAAATCGCCTACTGCAAAAGGAAACAGTGAGCTGATAAAACGTTGTGCGACCGAGGTCAATGGATAAAGACCGCCTGAATAAACAGATTCTACAACATTGCTATTTAGCCCTAAGAGAAAAATAAATAAAGCAATGCTGCATAATATGATTAAGCGGCGGGTTTTTGTCTTGATCGCTGGATTCATCTACCTGTTGAAAGCTAATCTCTTCCCTGTTTCGTTAGTCATAAACTTACCCTTCTGATAAGCCAGGTTTCCGGAAATAAAAGTGTGGGTAATATCTGCCTTGAAAGTTTGTCCTTCGAAGGGTGACCATCCACATTTATACAGGATATTTGCTTTTGTCACTTTAACCGGATCATTCAGTGCTACAAGAACTAAATCTGCCCAGTAACCTTCTCTTATAAATCCGCGTCTGTCTATCTGGAAACAGGTCGCGACATTGTGTGCGGTTTTTTCTACTATTTTTTCGAGGGATATTTTTCCCTGGTGATACATTTCGAGCAGCGCAGAAAGTGCATGCTGTACCAGCGGGCCTCCTGCAGGGGCTTTCAGATAAGGCTGTGCTTTTTCTTCAATAGTATGCGGGGCATGGTCCGTAGCAATTACATCAATATGACCGTCAAGTACAGCTTTTAGAATGGCCTCTCTGTCAGCAGCCGTTTTAACCGCCGGGTTCCATTTAATCAGATTTCCTTTCTCAGCATAATCTTGAGCGTCAAACCACAGGTGATGAACACAGGCTTCGGCTGTAATTCTTTTATCTTTCAGTGGAGTGATGTTTTCAAATAAGGAGATCTCTTTCGCAGTTGAAATATGAAGGATATGTAAACGGGTATTATGTTTTTTAGCCAGAGAGACAGCCAGTGAAGAGGAAATATAACAGGCTTCTGCATTACGTATCAGCGGATGCATCTCTATAGTAATATCTTCTCCATATTTTTCTTTGAAAGCAGCCATGTTATTCCGGATGGTCATTTCATCCTCACAATGTGTTGCTACCAGTATCGGAGCTTCCCGGAAAATGTTTTCCAGTACGGTTTCGTTGTCTACCAGCATGTTTCCGGTAGAGGATCCCATGAAGACTTTTATGCCACATACTTGTGCCGGGTCTGTTTTCAGGACTTCTTCGATATTGTCATTCGAAGCGCCCATGAAAAAGGAGTAATTGGCAAGGGATAGTTCCGATGCGATCTTATATTTGTCAGCCAGTAAACTTTGTGTTAAAGTATTCGGGACAGTATTTGGCATTTCCATAAAGGATGTAATCCCACCAGCAACAGCTGCCATGCTTTCAGTGAAAATATCTGCTTTATGAGTCAAACCAGGTTCTCTGAAATGGACCTGATCGTCTATCATACCAGGCAATAGATGCAAACCTTCTGCATTGATTTCCTGATCGGCTGGTCTGTTGATCACTGGGCTTATTTCTTCAATAAATCCGTCTTTGATAAATACATCCGAGGTGTAAATTTTCCCTTCGTTGACTAAAGTTGCAGCTTTTATAAGAATGGTGTTCATATTGCCAAATCTAAGAAATTCGAAACAATATTTTAATCCTGATTTGGATCTTTAAGTTAAATCCAAAGTTAAATATACGGTTGTTTTTCTATATGTTACACGGTTAACTGATTTAAACCCAATTAATATGACTAATTTTGGAAATGACTATTAAACACTTACTAACCAAGACACAGGAAAGCTTTATTAAAAAACATAAAATCCCTATGGATTTGCTGTTTGACGCACAAGGAGAGGGGATGACAGAGGGGCTGAAGCAGCTTATGTCTGAAGCGAACACAGTTATTGCATACAATACTGTGGGGTGCAGTAAGGATGATAATCATAATTTTAAGACTATCGATGGTCATTGTCCGCAGTGTGAAACAGGTAGAATTGCCTTTCTTTTAAGAGAACGTCAGACGGGGTTTATTTATATTGCAGGATCGAGAAAAGGAAACCTGATTAAGATTGGTTCTACACAGAATGTAATAAACAGGATTAAAAGTTTAAATATGCCGAAGACAATGTATGCTGGCTTTGATGACTGGGTACTCTTATTTGATGCAAAAACAACTACACAAGGCAGGACAGAACGCAAAATCCAGGAGAAACTGATTGAGAATAAGGTAGTAAATCAATACGAAAAAAGTGGAAAACTACAGGATGCAGGTGAATTATACAGATGTTCCTATAATAAAGCTAAAGATGCAATCACAACTTTAGAGGGCGAAGAGCAATTCGAATTTACCCAGATACATGAAAAAAGGGATCTGATTCCTGATTATCAGTTCAAGAATTTAAAAGCAAGAATTAGTGTTGCTGCCTTTGAGGCATAGCTTTAAATAGTATTTTCTTTTGATCATTTTTTATAAGCTGCTTTGTTTTTAGCAGAGCATGTGTTCATGCGCCTCATAAAAAATGTAATTACTGGTCCTATTAATTATAGTATATTTGCAAAATGCCAAAAACATTCGAAGAGTTTAACCTAAACAGACAGATTTTAAACGCTGTTGCTGATGCTGGGTTTACGGTTGCTACCCCAATACAAGAAAAAGCGATAGCGCCGGTTTTATCGGGCCAGGATATTTTTGGTATCGCTGAAACAGGAACTGGTAAAACGGCAGCTTATGTGCTGCCTATATTAATGAAACTGAAATATGCTCAGGGCGATGCAGCACGTGCATTGATTCTTGCGCCAACACGTGAATTAGCTATGCAGATTGCTGAACATGTGAAAATATTTTCGAAATATACAGATTTACGTTCAGTTGTAGTTTTTGGAGGAATTGGTCCGAAAACGCAGATAGAACAAATTAAGGCTGGTGTTGATATTATTATCGCAACACCTGGTCGTTTCCTTGATATTTATCTTGCAGGCCATATTAATACACAATACCTGAAATTTTTGGTATTGGATGAGGCTGATAAGATGATGGATATGGGATTTATTGGATCTATCCACAGGATATTGGAAATAGTACCCCGTAAGAGACAGAATCTTCTTTTCTCGGCAACAATGAGTGACCTGGTACATAAAATAGCGGGTGATTTTCTGAAAAACCCAACTATTATCGAAGCAGGGCAACAGGCTACACCTGCACAGACTGTTACTCAGGGTTTATATGAGGTACCGAATTTTAAAACAAAAATCAACCTTTTACAACACTTACTGAAGAACGAGATCGACTTTAAACGTCTGATTATCTTTTGTAAAACAAAGACTGTGGCTGATAATATATTCAGCTTTATTGAACGCAGGTACGGTGCTGAAGAGGTGAGGGTTATCCATGCAAATAAAGGCCAGAATACACGGATTAATTCAATCAATAGTTTTAAGGAAGGAAATATTCGCGTACTGGTAGCTACAGATGTAGCTTCCCGGGGTATTGATGTGGCAGAAGTAAGTCATGTGATTAATTTTGATGTGCCGATTATTATTGAAGATTATGTACATCGTATCGGACGTACCGGAAGGGCATATGCTAAAGGAGATGCGCTTACTTTCTGTACTGAAGCCGAAAAGTATTATATCAAAAAGATTGAGAAACTGATGCGTCAGAGTATTCCGGTAATGGAACTTCCTTCCGAAGTTTTTGTAGAAGAAACTCCGTACGAAGAACGTCAGTATATTGCAAGGGAGATTGACAATCAGAAAAGAAAAGACGATCCTGATTTTAAAGGAGCTTTTCATGAGAAGAAACATGCAGCTGCTATTGCTGCTGCTGCGGTTGCTGCAGCAAAGAAAAAGATGGATAAGACCCCGGCCTGGAAGAAAAGAAAATTCAAAAAAACTTAGTCTTGAGATTAACCCCGTTAAATATTGTTACTTCAGGCTGCCTGGTATTGGCAATGCTAATGATTTTCGGTCCTGAACAACACGTTCCGGTACAGAAAGGTGTCAATATATTATTGACAGGACTTTGTGTTTTAACTGCAATTATTGCATTCATTTCAGATCTGATTTTCCGAAAGTTCATACCTTTGCTCCGTAACTTATGGATCATAGAGTGTGCGCTGATCGTATTTACTGTCGTTTTAATGTTTATTCTCAAGATAGTTTTAGGATAAAGATAAGGCGGTAACTAAAAATTATTTTGTTCCGGAAAGCAACGAAAAACAATACGAAAAACAATATATATATCAATGAAAACAGCAGAAATTAAAATAACGGTTGAGTTAGATGATAATAATGTCCCTGAAAATTTAATGTGGGAATCTACTGATGCTGAGACTCAGGAAAAGGTACCGGTAAAATCTATGATGCTGGCTTTATGGGATCATAATTATAAGAATACAATGCGTATTGATCTCTGGACTAAAGATATGCCTGTCGATGAGATGAAAAGGTTTTTTTATGAGACCTTACAGACCATGGGGGACAGTTTCCTGAAAGCAACTGGCGAGACCTTGATTATCGAAGATCTGAGAGATTATTGTGCGCATTTCGCCGATAAAATGGGGATAGATCCAGGGAAATAGATTTTCAGATATAAAAAAATGCCGTTTTTCTGCAGTCAAGTATCGGACTGCGGAAAAACGGCATTTTTTTTACACAATTCTATTGATTTCGGATGCGGGTGTCAGGGATGGCTTATACAAAATTGAAATGATTTCTGAGCGGGCTGAGAATTTGGTGTTTAATAACAGTTATGAATGTGTTTATTGAGTTAAATTATTTTGTAATGATTAAGTTAATTAATTTTACAGAACAATTTAAAAATATGGAACAGGTAAATGAACGGTTAACCGCTTTAGAAAAAGTTATACATGTTTTAGTAGGGCATGTTGAAGATTTACTTATCGGAATAGGTAAAATTAATGAAAGACTGGATCGCATAGAAATCAGACTGGATCGCATAGAAACCAGAATGGATAGCCTTGAAACCAGAATGGATAGTCTTGAAACCAGAATGGATAGTCTTGAAACCAGAATGGATAGTCTTGAAACCAGAATGAATAGTCTTGAAGCCAGAATGGACAGTCTTGAAGTCCGGATGGGCAGTCTTGAAATCAGGATGGATAGTCTTGAAATCAGGATGGATAGTCTTGAATCAAAAGTTGATAAACTTGAGGTCAGATTGGATAAAGTTGAGACAGAGCTAGGCGATTTAAGGAGGTTTACGATTGCAGGCTTTAAGTCGGTTGAGGGTAGGCTGGACAAAGTTGAAATGGAACTTAGTGATTTAACAAGATACACCATTGCTGGTTTTGGAGTAGTTGATGTCAGACTTGACCAGGTTCAGGTTAATTTTGATAATCTGGGTACGAAGTTGGATTTTGTTCTGGACGAAATCACAAAAATTAATGGAGTTACCCGTTATGAGGAAATTAATAAAAACCTGAAGACGATAAAACCTTAGCCCGCATTATGTTCTAATAGAGACACAAAGGTTCTTTTGAGGGCCTTTGTGTCTGAAGAGGCTAAATAAATTTAGAAGAATCTCTTATTTATAACAGATTGAATATTGTAAATAGATCATACTTTTGTCCCTGTTTATTAAAATATATTTTTTATGAAGATTCAGGGCGTTATCGGAGCCTTATTAATGGCAGTTGGAGGGATGTGTCCTCTGGTGCATGTACCTATTATTGGAAACTGGAACTATTTTGGGATTGATCAGTCTCTGGGGGTTATTTTCTATGTAATCATTGTGCTTGCTTTTGCCGGTGCTTTTCTGAACAAGATTGGCCTGATCAGGTTTTCTGGCTGGGCGGCTATTGCTATGGTTATACTAACACTGGCTGCGGTGTGGTTTAAGTCACATGATTACTTTAGTTTCATTCATTTTAAGAAATTAATCAATCTGGCTTCAGGAATGGTAAAGTATAAATGGGGCTGGTTTGTTATTCTGGCTGGAGTATTACCTCTGATTACGGTTAGGAGAGCAATTGGTGCAACTCAAGTATCAGAAATACCTGTCTCAGAAATTCAGCAGTAACTGGCCTTGTTGCGAGATCTCCCGTTCATGATTCAGGAGCCATTGTTTTCGCCAGAGTTCGCCTGCATAACCGACTAATTTTCCACTGCTGCCGATCACACGGTGGCAGGGAACTACAATGGCAAGATTGTTCTTTCCGTTTGCTGCAGCAATAGCGCGAATGGCTAATGGGTTCTCCAGCTGAGCTGAAAGCCCGGCATAAGATAGGGTTGTACCATAAGGAATTGTTTTTAAAGCTTGCCACACACCTTGTTGAAAAACTGTTCCTGGTTGTTTTTCAGAAAAAGTAAAAGCTTGTAATGAACCATCAAAATAGGCTGATAATTCGGCTGCGGCCTGGTAAGTGTGATCGTTTTCTTTCAGATCAGCTTTGGCGGATTGCAGGAAGGAAATTGTATTAACAGCTCTTTCGTCTGCAAAGATGCTGACATCTCCAATAGGGCTATGCACTATACTGCAGTATTCTTTTATCATAGAAGTACAATATAATCATTATTTAAGCCTGAAATATGCCTCTTTTAGTAAAAAAACGATCCATAAAATTATCTTTGTCCCGAAATGCAATTAATTAAGGAAGTTAAATATTTGATTGGGAAAGAGTTGCTACTGGAGTGGCGGTCAAAATATGCGTTAAATGGAGTTTTGCTTTATGTAGTATCTACCATATTTGTGTGTTTTCTCTCTTTCGTTTCTCTCAGAGGGGTTACCTGGAATGCATTGTTCTGGATTATTATGTTATTTGCTTCCATTAATGCTGTTTCCAAGAGTTTCCTTCAGGAAAGTAAAGGGAGGCAATTATATATATATACCATAGCAAGCCCTTTGGCACTGATTATCTCAAAGACAATTTACAACGTTTTTCTGATGCTGCTGCTTACACTGATTGCACTGGCATTTTATACACTTGTGTTTGATTATGTGCCAGAGGATATGGGATTATATATCCTGGCCACTATTCTGGGCAGTTTAAGTTTCTCAACTATATTCACTATGATTTCCGCGATTGCTTCAAAAGCAGGTAACGGAGGGATGCTGATGGCTATCCTGAGTTTTCCAGTTATCATTCCGGTTATTACCGTGCTGATTAAGCTCAGTAAGAATGCGATTGATGGTCTGGATAGAAGCGTAAGTCTTGATGAAATCGGAATTTTATTGATTATTAATGTACTGGTAGCCGTATTTGCATTACTGTTGTTTCCATACTTGTGGAGGGACTAATGGATTTACAATAATTAAAAAAATATATAAAGCTTTATTACCTTTGAACTCGCAAAATTAAACTGAGCCTGTCAAATATGATTTGTTTAACCTGCGACCTTAAATCTGAAATAAATGTATAAATCCTGGTGGAAAATTTTGGGAGCAGTGCTTGTAGTTTACTCTACAGTTTTTGGCTTCTTGTCTTCAGCTCCTGCTTTGCCTATATTGCATCAAAGTATTAGAAATCTATATTTCCACGTACCAATGTGGTTCAGTATGATTGTGCTTTTTAGTGTGTCGGTATTTCATAGTATAAAATATCTGAATGGCAATAATGAAACCGATGACAGAAAAGCGGTGCAGAGTGTAAACGCAGGTGTGGTTTTTGGGATACTTGGGATTATTACCGGTGCGGTCTGGGCAAAGTTTACCTGGGGACAAGCCTGGAGTTTTGACGTCAAACAAAATTTTGCAGCTATTGCGTTGCTCTTGTATTTTGCCTACCTGATTCTCCGTAATGCGATTGATGAAGAACAGAAAAGAGCTAAGATCTCAGCCATATATAATATTTTCGCTTTCCCAATGATGGTAGTGCTTCTTTTTGTGTTGCCAAGATTATCTGATTCACTGCATCCTGGTAACGGAGGTAATCCCGGATTTAATGCTTATGATCTGGACAGCCATATGAGAATGGTTTTTTATCCTGCTTGTATGGGTTGGATATTAATAGGTTACTGGATATACACTATCCTTTTTAGAGTATCATCTTTAGAAAAGAATAAAATATAAATCATTAAAATATAGCGATGAAAAGATTAATTACCACGGTCCTGATGTTAATGGTTACGATGCAGCTTTTTGCACAAAGTCAGGATTCTGCAGTTGTTCAAACTCTGGAAGGGTCAGAAAAGATATACGTAGTAGTTGTATGTGTGGGCATTATTTTGCTTGGACTACTGTTTTTCCTCTTCTCAATTGAACGAAGATTAAAAAAACTGGAAAAAAAATCTTGAGGTAAAAAATTATTTTAAAGCCTTTAACACAGGTTTTTGGCTGATTTAAAAGGATGTGTTTCTCTTACACTAAGCAATTATTTATTTGTATTAATCGTTTTTTTTAGTGCAATTTTGCAGTTATAAGAATAAGAACATAATTCAAATTCATAAAAATCAAATAATGGCTACTACAGCAAACGAGACAAATTTTTTTACTGACGTCTGTAAAAACTTTGATAACGCAGCACAATTCACCGGTCACCCAGAGGGTTTACTTTCCCAAATTAAAGCTTGTAACAGTGTTTATCGTTTCCAGTTTCCAATCCGCAGAGGAAATGGCTTCGAGGTAATTGATGCATGGCGTGTTGAACACTCTCACCACATGAGCCCTACAAAAGGAGGGATTCGTTACAGTGAAATGGTTAATGAAGATGAGGTAATGGCATTGGCGGCATTAATGACTTATAAATGCGCAATCGTGAATGTTCCTTTTGGTGGTGCAAAAGGTGGAATTAAAATTACGCCAAAAAACTATACAACAGGTGAATTAGAGAATATCACCCGTCGTTATACTACTGAATTGATTAAAAAGAATTTTATCGGTCCTGGTATTGACGTTCCTGCTCCTGATTACGGATCTGGAGAACGTGAAATGAGCTGGATTGCTGATACATATATGACTATGAATCCAGGTCAGCTGGATGCTTTAGGTTGTGTTACTGGTAAACCTATTGCTTTACATGGTATCCGCGGACGTAAGGAAGCTACCGGCCGTGGTGTTGCTTACGCTGTAAGAGAGTGTGTAAGAGTAACTGAAGATATGCAGAAAATTGGCCTTAAAGCTGGTTTGGATGACAAAAGAGTTATCGTTCAGGGGTTAGGAAACGTAGGGTACCACTCTGCAAAATTCCTTACTGAATTTGGAGCTACTATTGTTGGTCTTTGCGAATTTGAAGGCGCTATCTACAATGCAAACGGATTAAACGTAGATGAGGTATTTGCACACCGTAAATTAACAGGTTCAATCTTAGGTTTCCCTGGAGCTACAGAATTTAAAAATTCTATGGAAGGTTTAGAGCAACCATGCGATATCCTTGTTCCTGCAGCTTTAGAGAATCAGATTACAGTTGAAAATATCAGAAACATCAAAGCGAAAATTATCGCTGAAGGTGCAAACGGACCATGTACTCCTGAGGCTGAAGAAATCTTCACTGAAATGGGCGGTATTATTATCCCTGATATGTACTGTAATGCTGGTGGTGTAACTGTATCTTACTTTGAGTGGTTGAAAAACCTTTCTCACGTAGCTTTTGGCCGTATGGAAAAACGCTATGCTGAAAACTCAAATGCTAACCTGATCAACACACTGGAAAGCTTAACTGGTCAGAGTATCCCGGCTGAGCACCGCTTAATGATTGTTAAAGGTGCGTCTGAGTTAGAATTAGTAAACTCAGGATTAGAGGATACAATGATTCACTCTTACCATGAAATCAGAGAGACTTTGGTAACTAAACCTGGTATTCAGACTTTAAGAACTGCTGCTTTTGTTGGTTCAATCGACAAAATTGCCGTTTCTTACATGAACTTAGGTATCTGGCCATAGGCTGTTTCTAAATAAATAACTCATCCGCAACGTCTACACGTTGCGGATTTTTTTTTGGACTCAACTCTGGTACTGAAGGTCTCATTATGACATTAATCTTGAAATCCCTGCTGCAGCATTTTCGTATATTGGTATGGAGGAATGATTACGATGATCAACCAGTTTAAAAGAGGCAGCCTGTTTTTATTAATCACCGGCCTGCTGTTGACTGCCTGTTCGGGCAGGACCCAGGAAATTGCCAGTAATAATGGTTTTGCAGTTTTACCTGTACCAGATCCAAATGAAGCAGTGGCGACCTTTGCCGGCGGCTGTTTCTGGGCGTTGCAGGAAAGTATGATCCAGCTGAAGGGGGTAAATATCGTGATCAGTGGTTATGCCGGAGGAAGTACAGTAAATCCTACTTATGATGACGTATTAACTAAAAATACAGGCCACGCCGAATCTGTTCAGGTATATTATGACCCCACTAAGATTTCCTATGAGCAATTGGTGCGCGCTTTTTTCTTTGCACATAATCCAACAGAATTGAACAGACAGGGCCCAGATGAAGGTACTGACTACCGTTCAATTGCATTTTATCGTAGTCCTAAAGAATTTAATACGATTCATAAAGTTATGGCCGAAATGGAAGCCGCAAAATATTATGCCGGTAGTTTTGTTACAGAACTCGAGCCCTTTTCTGTGTTTTATCCGGCCGAAAGCTCCCATCAGGACTATTATGAACGTAATCTCTGGGATCCATATATCCGCAACGTATCCAGACCAAAAGTGATACATGTGAGAAAGGAGCTTCCTCAATTAATTAAAGCAGAGTATCTTAAGTGATATTTCTTCTTTCCTGTCAGTTCCCGCACCGGCGAAATGTAGTTTATTTGTCAGCCAACTATCAATATTTTGTCATCTAAAGTATTAGCCCGCTACTAAAATACATTAGGTACTTATATTTTTTATCTTTGTCTACTCTTTTAACAGGTTAGGTAAGCAAGGGGAGATGGATGTAGTGTATTACTATAAACATCAGCATTGATAAAAAACGATATATTCTCATGAAGAAAAGTGCAATTATTGGCTTAATTACTATAGCTATCTGTGTTTGTTTTCTGGTTAGCTTAAATGCTGATACCAGTAATTACTCAACTTTTACAGAAGCGGCTAAAGACTCCAGGGAGTTTCACGTAATGGGACATTGGGCAAAAGAAAAGGGAACTTATTACGATGCATTGAAAGATGCCAATCATTTTTCATTCTATATGAAAGATGAAAAAGGCGACGTGAAGAAAGTGATCTACAGTGGTACTAAGCCACAGGATTTTGAACGTTCAGAAAAACTGGTACTGATTGGTAAAATGAGCAGTGATACTTTCTACGCTTCCAAAATATTAATGAAGTGCCCTTCCAAATACAACAATGACCTGGTAGAGATTAATCAGGACGGACAGGTTAAAAAATACAAATAATTTTAATGGACATACAATTTACAGGAGAAACCCTCCTTCCCGGCAAAGTTGGGCAGTTTTTTATTGTTTTAGCGTTTGCCGCTTCACTACTTGCAACGATTTCTTACTTCTTTGCAACACGGAATAAAGACCTTGCTGATAAATCCTGGCAACGGTTAGGAAGAACCGCATTTCTGATTAACCTGTTTAGTGTTATTGGAATAGGGGTAACCTTATTTTATCTGATCCTGAATCATTATAACGAATACTATTACGTTTATTCTCACTCTTCAAAAACCCTTCCGGTATACTATATCGTTTCTGCATTCTGGGAAGGACAGGAAGGAAGTTTCTGGCTTTGGGCATTCTGGCAATCACTTTTAGGAACTATTCTGATCTGGAAAGCTAAATCATGGGAAAATGGGGTGCTTACAGTTATATCCTTCTCGCAGGTTTTCTTAACGTCTATGTTATTGGGTGTTCAGATATTTGGTGAGCGGATTGGAAGTTCTCCTTTTATCCTGTTAAGAGATGCTGTAAACCTGAAAGAAATGGCTCCGGTAGTATTTGCCGATCCTGAAAATTTTAAAAATTACCTGAAGTTTATTACTGACGGAAGAGGTTTAAATCCGCTTCTTCAGAATTACTGGATGGTTATTCACCCGCCGACATTGTTCCTGGGTTTTGCCAGTATGGTGGTACCTTTCGCTTATGTGATCACAGGTTTATGGCAAAAAAGATATAAAGAATGGGTAAAACCAGCTATGCCATGGGCTTTGTTTGCTGTAATGGTACTAGGAACTGGGATTATCATGGGCTCTTTCTGGGCATATGAGGCACTTAACTTTGGTGGCTTCTGGGCCTGGGATCCTGTAGAAAATGCCTCATTAATTCCATGGTTAACCCTGATTGGTGCTGTCCATGTGATGATTGCCTTTAAAAACACAGGACATGCTTTCTTTACCTCCATCGCATTAGTTCTGGTAAGTTTTGTCCTGGTATTATATGCATCCTTCTTAACCAGAAGTGGTATTCTTGGAGAAACTTCTGTACACTCATTTACCGATCTGGGAATGTTTGGACACCTGATTTTATACAATGTAGTTTTCCTGGCTATCCCGGTTGTTTTAATTGTGTTGCGTTGGAAAGAACTACCAATTACCAATAAAGACGAAGAAACTTACTCAAGAGAATTCTGGATGTTCATTGGTGCACTTGTTGTTACTGTGGCCTGTATCCAGGTTATTTTCTCAACTTCAGTTCCTGTATTCAACAAAGCATTCGGAACTAATTTTGCGCCTCCTATAGATGCGATCAAATATTATAATCAGTGGCAGGCACCTTTTGCTATCCTGATTACAATGATATCCGGTTTCTCACAGTTCTTAAAATACAAACGTACTGATACGCGTAAATTCTACAGTAGCCTGGTCGCTACCTTAGTGATCTCAATTGTGGTTACAGCGGGTTTTGTTTATGTGACTAATGTTTACAACAACCTGATTTATATTTTGTTGTCATTCAGTTGTATGTTTGCCATTCTTTCCAATGCACGTATTCTTTCGCAAGGATTTAGTGGTAAAGGTAAGCTGGTAGGAGCTGCTGTAGCACATATCGGATTTGCTTTGTTACTGGTAGGTGCATTGGTTGCTGCTGCAACAAGTAAGCCCGTTTCTATCAATGCAACCAATTTCATCCCTGTAAAAGACTTTGAAAAGGTAGAGAAACCTGGGGAGAATATGGTTCTGTATAAAAATGAGCCTAAGAAAATGGGACGTTTTACAGTTACCTATACCAACGATACAACTATTGCTCCCAATACCTACTATACGCTGAATTTTAAAGTTATTGAAGAGAAAACCGGTAAGGTTAAAGAAGACTTTAACCTGAATCCACGTGTTCAGATTAACGAAAAGATGGGGCTGATTGCTTCTCCCGATACTAAACACTATCTGACTTACGATGTCTATACACATATTACCAGTGCTCCTGACAAAAAGGAAACACACGGAGATATGGACGCACAAAGTGATGAGCAGAACTATAAAAAACCAAGAATTGTAAATGTGGCTGCGGGTGATACCCTGCATACAAGCAGTGGAATTATCACTGTAAAGAATCTTAACTTCAAACCTACAGCCAAAAGCCTTGCTTTAGCTGAGGGAGATATCGCAGTAGGACTTCCGCTGGAAATTGACCTGAACGGTAAGATTTATAAAACAGAGCCTATATTCTTAGTAAAAGGAAACAATACGTTCGATTTTGCACGTAATATTCCTGATTTAGGTTTAAGACTGAGATTTACCAAAATTCTTCCCGATCAGAAAAAAGTTGAGTTGCAGGTATTTGAAAAACCTCAGCAATCTAAAGACTGGGTAGTATTCAAGTCTATCGAATTCCCTTATATCAATTTATACTGGGTTGGTCTGATCGTTATGGTTATTGGATTCCTGATCTCTATTGTCAGAAGACAAAAGGAAATTAAGACTGTCTAAATGAACATTGTTTGTATAGGCTCCGGAAATGTAGCAACACATCTTGCAATTGCTTTTAAGGCGATAGGAGCTGACATTGTTCAGGTTTGGAGTCATGATAGCCGGAATGCAGAAATTTTGGCTGCTTTAACAAAGGCAGAACCTATCAGTAACTGGGACCATCTTGACCGTACCGCTGACTGTTATCTCATTGCTGTGAAGGACGATGCTATTGCTTCTGTTGCGGCCCATTTAACAGACGTTAAAGGAATAGTTGTTCATACTTCGGGAGCAACATCAATGAGTGTACTTTCTGGATCAAAAAACGGTTATGGGGTGCTTTATCCCTTACAGACTTTCTCCAAATCAAAGGCAGTTGATATGACACAGGTACCTTTGTGCATAGAGGCAGATCAGGAAGAAACACTGGAAAGAATTAAAGCCATTGCCCAGCTGTTAAGCGCTAAGGTTGCCGTTGTGACGACTTCGCAACGTAGTATTTTACATCTGGCAGCAGTTTTTGCCTGTAATTTCAGTAATCATCTTTATGAACTCAGCAGCCAGCTGCTGGAGCGACACCACCTTTCATTTGACCTGTTAAAGCCACTTATACTGGAAACTGCAGAAAAGGTACAGTCAGCTACACCAGCCGAAGCACAAACCGGACCTGCTATCCGAAACGATCAGGAGACTATAAAAAAACATCTGAATCTGCTTGAAGGGGCTCCGGCATTGCAGAAAATCTACGAAACGCTAAGTAATAGCATTAAAAAAACACATCTATAACAGGATTGCGGTTTTTGCTGCTTATTTTTGAGAACAATTATGAATATTTATCAATTAACAGTCAATTTTGAAGAGAAGGGTAAAGAACAGATTCAGTTGCCAATTGCAGGTGGAGAATCAGTACTTGATGTTTGCCTCGATAATGGAATAGATTTACAGCATAACTGCGGCGGTGTATGCGGTTGCAGTACCTGTCATGTATACGTGACTAAAGGAATGGATAACATCCAGGAAATATCTGATAAAGAAGAAGACTTTATCGATAGGGCGGTAAACCCAAAGATTTCTTCCCGATTAGGTTGTCAGTGTGTAGTTATTAACGGAAATATTGAAGTTACTATTCCGAACCAATCTGAGTTTTTAGGCCATTAATTAATAATAAAAGAAAATAAACATGCAGGATAAGTTTGCTTTACCGATTCACTGGCAGGATCATGAAGATATCGCCCAGGAATTATACGAGAAATTTGGTGATGATTTTAATGAATCTAAAATCTACCGTATCAGGTTTACTGAACTGGTAGACTGGGTATTGTCACTACCTAATTTTAAAGGTACAAGAGAAGAAAGCAACGAAGGTCACCTGGAGCAGATCCAGTCTGCCTGGGTTTATGAGTGGAGAGATAACCAGGACTAAATGTTACTGCAAAAGCTTAAAGGGATCACTACCTTCGTCTTTGATGTCGATGGAGTACTGACTGATGGTCATATTATTGCCACTGAGTCTGGAGAGCTTTTGCGTAGTTTCAATATTAAAGACGGCTATGCCTTACAGCTGGCCGTCAAAAAAGGATACCATGTATGTATCATCTCCGGTGGACGGGGCCAGGCGATGGAGAAGCGTTTTGAGGGCCTGGGTATACCAGATGTATTTTTAGGTATTTCTGATAAAGTCCAGGTTTTTAAAGAATACCTGGAAATTTATAATATCAACCAGCAGGAAGTATTATATATGGGAGATGATATTCCCGACCTTCAGGTCATGAAGTTGGTGGGACTTCCAACCTGTCCTGCAGATGCCTGTACGGATATAAAAGCAATCTCTGAGTATATTTCCCCATTTAACGGAGGTAAAACTGCTGTCAGAGATGTTATTGAAAAAGTTCTTCGTATTCAGGGTAAATGGTTCGATACCAACCCTTCAGCTGCTGATTCTAGCAAATAAGTTACAAAACCGGTTTAAACCTTCCTGGATTTTTCAGCTCTATCCCTGAAAACCAACAGATTATAAACAGATGAAAAAATTATTATTGATTTGCGGATTGTTATTCAGTGTAATAACATTTGCACAGGCACAAGGTGGTAATCGTATGGCAGGTACCCCTGAAGAACGGGCAACCAAAGCTACAGCTACATTGACAGAGAAATTAAGTCTGACAGCTGATCAGCAAACTAAAGTCCATGACATTCTTTTAGATCAGAACACACAAATGAACAAGGCCCGTGAAGACGCAGGTGATGACAGACAGGCAATGCGAACTAAAATGATGAGTCTGATGCAGGATAATAATAAAAAGATCAATGATTTATTAAACGATGATCAGAAAAAAACTTATGCAGCTTATCTGGAAGAAAGAAGAGGAGCGATGAAAAGCAGAGGAGCCGGACAAGGTACACAACCTTAAAAAGGGTAAATATTTAAATAACAGAAGCGGCTTTGAGCCGCTTTTGTTATTTTAGCGCAAAATATATCATATGTACAAGCAAACTACTCCTTTAATACTGGCTTCTAAATCGCCCCGTCGCCAGGAACTGATGCAACTGATGGGGCTTGATTTTAAAGTTCTGTTAAAGGATGTAGATGAAAGTTATCCGGAAAATCTTTCCCCTGCAGAGATAGCCTGTTATATCTCGGAAAAGAAGGCTGTGGCCTTTGCAGAAGAACGTTTCTCCAGCCTGGTAATCACCGCAGATACCATAGTCGCTTATCAGGGAGAGATTTTAGGTAAACCTGAAAATGCAGCACATGCCAAAGAAATGTTGCAGAAATTATCAGGTACGAGCCACCTAGTATATACAGGTGTAAGTCTGGCTTACAAAGACAAGCTTAAAACCTTTTTTGATCAGACAGAAGTTTGTTTCAGAGTACTAACCATAGAAGAAATCGAACATTATATCCAAAAATACAATCCGCTCGATAAAGCCGGTTCATATGGCATACAAGACTGGCTTGGATTTATTGCCGTCGAGCAGATTACGGGTTCTTACACGAATGTGATGGGGTTGCCAACCGAAAAACTCTATCTGGAGCTGTCAAATTTCTGATCTGCCTGGATAGCGTGCAGTACCCCCATTTTTAAATCATAAGTAGATAAACTGACCGATTTTAGCCCCATTTCTTCCAGGATATAACTGGTCAGAATTGCAGCAATGACTATCATGTCTACTCTTAGCGGAATCAGATTCGGCATAATTGCCCTTTCTGCATGTGTAGAAGCAATCAGCTTTTCGGAAAGTAACTGGTATGCATTTATGTCCAGTGCCGCAGAGCTGATTGTTTTGATATCCGTGTCTTTCAGCAACATGGCAGCGAAGGTCTCAAATGCTCCGGCCGAGCCAATCAGGACCTGTGGATGGTCAATTGAACAGGCTGTTTTTAATTCAGTCAGTTCCCGGTCAAGATGTTTCCTGATACTGGTTTTTTCCTCCGTACTGATCGGATCTGTATGAAAATAAGCCTGCAATAATCTTGCAGCACCTATATTATAACTTTTCTTCCATAAATAGCCATCGGGATTACAGATAATAAATTCTGTACTGCCCCCGCCAATATCCATAATCAGAGATGGTTGTTTGATTACACCCGTAGCTTTTACTCCATTAAATATAAAGGCAGCTTCCTGTTCACCAGTGATGACTTCAATGGTTATTCCAGCTCTCGAAAGTGCTTCATCTACAAATTCAGCACCGTTTGCAGCACTCCGTATGGCAGAGGTAGCTATCGCCCTGACAATTTGAACCTGTTGTCTGTCTAGTTCAGCCTTAAAACCTTTTAAGGCCTGTATACCCCGTTCAAAAGCTTCAGGAATGATTATGTTTTCATTAATACGTCCCTGGCCCAACTGTACCGGCAGATTAGTTTTATAGCAGACCTCAACTCCTGAAGAAGAGAGTTCCGCTATAATCAGATGAAAAGTATTTGTACCCAGGTCAATAACAGCAGCCTTCATCCGGGTTAATTTTTATAAGTAAACCATTTGATCATCTCTCTGAAGCTGGTCTTTTTTCCATACATCAGAATACCCACACGATATATCCTTGAAGCTACCCAGACGGTGCCTATAAAACCAACAATCAGTAAAGCCATAGATAAAGCCAGCTGCCAGTCAGGTACACCATATGGTAATCTGACCATCATAGCAATCGGAGAAGTAAAAGGAATCATCGATAACCAGAAAGCGAGCTGTCCATAAGGATCATTCGTAATCACACTCAACGATAGTGCATAACCGACAAACAAAGGCATCATGACGGGCATAATAAATTGCTGGGTTTCTGTTTCGCTGTCTACTGCCGAACCGATCGCTGCATAAAGTGCACTATAAAACAAGTAGCCACCGATAAAGAAGAAAAGGAAAACCAGTACAATCTTGGTCAGATCCAGACTAGCCAGGCTCTTTTGCACATAAGCAATGGGACCAGCTTCGGCTACATCTGCGGCTACTTTAGTTGGTTTCACCTGGGTATTGGATACGGTGACCTGTTTTAAGTCTTTTTTATCTGAGAAGATCTTCACCGCGACCGTTGAAATAGCTGTTGTTAATACAATCCAGAGGATAAACTGCGTGAGTCCTACTAAAGCGATCCCAATAATTTTACCCATCATCAGCTGAAAAGGTTTAACCGATGAAATCATGACTTCAATTATTCTGCTTGTTTTTTCCTCGATGACCCCACGCATCACCTGTATCCCATAAAGCAGGATAAACATAAACATGAGTATGCCCGAAGCAGAGCCGATGATTGTAATTGCCCCCGCACTGGAGTCTTCCTCATTACCCGTTTCGTTGATCGTTTTGTTATCTATATTGACTGATGACTGTAACTTGTCCAGGTCTTCCTGGGCAATGCCACTTTCTTTTAATTTTTGCGTTCTGATTGCATTTTCCAGTGCATCTGTCACTTTACTGTTGAGTGAAAGACTGGCTTGTTTAGTGCCAAATAACTGGATGCCATCCGGATGCCCCAGATTGAAATCCGGGAGATATAATACATAATCATAACCCGATTTTCCCATATTTGATTTCATCTCGGCAAGAGATTGACCCACATAGGTATAAGAAGCATTTTTTGAAGAAACCAGCTTCTCCGTTAATGACTTGTTTTCATTAACTACAGCTATTTTATTAAAGGTGCCCGAGGCACCCTGTATGGAAAAATAAATAATGATCCCATAGAAACCTGCGATAATTAAAGGAGTAAGTAAGGTCATCAGAATGAATGACTTTTTCCTTACCCTCGAAAGGTACTCTCTGCGTATAATGAGTAAAATCTTATTCATAGTTTAATTTTCTTGTTTAACCTGATCAATAAAAATGTCATTCATGGTTGGAATAACCTCATCCAGGCGATGTATATTGACTATTGGCAGTAATGCTGATAAAAGCTGATTGGCGGTCTTACCGGCCATTAATCTGACCTTTAGTATAGTTTTCCCCCTCAGGGTATCTTTCTGGAGAACTTCAAAAATATCAGCGGTCAGTTCAGGATTATAATCGCCGTCAAACTCAACCCAATAAGTGTTGTTTCTGTATTTTTCTTTAATATCCAGCACTGATCCGTCCAATATTTTTTTGGAACGATGAATTAAAGCAATATTATCACATAATTCTTCTACAGATTCCATGCGGTGTGTAGAAAATATAAATGTTGCTCCTTTTTTGTTCAGTTCGAGGATTTCATTTTTTATGATGTCTGCATTTACCGGGTCAAAACCAGAAAAAGGTTCGTCCAGGATAATCAGTTCCGGTTCATGCAATATCGTAGCTACAAACTGTACTTTCTGCTGCATACCTTTACTCAGGTCTTCGACCTTTTTGTGCCACCAGCTTTCCATTTCCAGTTTTTCAAACCAGTACCTGATTCTTTTGGTGGCTTCGGCGGTAGTCAGTCCTTTTAACCTGGCCAGGTATAAAACCTGTTCCCCTATTTCCATTTTCTTATATAAACCACGTTCTTCGGGGAGATAACCTATTTGTGCGATGTGATTGGCATTCAGGCGTTGACCATTAAAAATTACTTCACCACTATCAGGTGCAGTAATCTGTGTGATAATTCTGATCAGGGAGGTTTTCCCGGCACCATTAGGTCCGAGTAAGCCGAAAATCTTGCCTTGTTCTACTTCCAGACTTACGTCGTCCAGTGCAAGATGTGAGGCATATTGCTTGACAATATTGTTTACACGAAGCATTTATTATTCGATTTAGTTTTTTAGTTACCGTTTAGACGTAAAAAAGTGGTTTTGTTACAAAAACCGGTTCTGCCATTGAGCAATTCAATCAACTGTGCTGCATTGGTTAGTGCAGCTGTGCCCCAGGTATTGTTGAAATATACGAATACTTGTTTGTTTACCGGGACTATAACCGAAGCGAATTTACTAATTTCCTCTGCTGTATACAGAGATTTGTACAATACAGGTTTGCCATGAAAACGATAATAAACCGGGTTTGTAAATTGAATAACCTGATCTGGCAGTGCCGATGGATAACTGAGACCACTAAATGTGACATTTTTATTTTTGAATTCAGTGAATACGTCATTATTCCACCAGCTAATATGCCTGAATTCAACGACATTATGAAAGGCCTGACTTAAGTTTTTAAGAATCAGTGATAACCGATCTGCAGTATAGGTAAAAGAAGGAGGGAGCTGGAAGAGTACACAGCCCAGTTTTTCTTTTAACCCGCTGGCGATGGTCTGGTAAAAATTACTGATGAGTTCTTCTGTATCACTGAATTTAGCCTCGTGTGTAATTTTTGCGGGAGCTTTAATCGTAAACAGAAAGTCATCAGAACTGGTGTGGTACCAGTTGTCCATAGTTTTTACAGTAGGTAATCCATAAAATGAAGAGTTAATCTCGATGGTATTAAAATGCCTGCAATAATAACCAAACCAATCTTTTGATGGTAGGTCAGCAGGATAAAATACACCTTTCCATTCCTTGTAATGAAATCCTGAACAACCGATTCTTATCATAAACCATATAACAAGGATCCGGGATTAAAGTTTAGCGCATAAAAAAACAGGCTGTATCGTTTCCGTTACAGCCTGTTCGTTATATTAAGTTTCGGTATTATTCGAAATATTCTTTCATTTTCTCAAAGAAACTCTTGTCATTTTTACCTGGCTGAGGTTTGAAGTTTGGAGATTCACGTAATTTCTCCAGCATATTACGTTCCTCACTGCTCAGTGCTTTAGGCGTCCAGATATTCACATGAATGATCTGGTCTCCGCGATGATAAGAATTCACCTCAGGGATACCTTTCGCTTTCAGACGTAATAATTTTCCGCTTTGCGTACCCGGCTCGATTTTGATTTTTGCTTTACCATCAATGGTCGGTACTTCAGCGCTATAACCCAAAGCAGCATCAATGATACTTAAATGCAGGTCATAAACAATATTGTTTCCTTCACGTTTCAGTGTTTCATGAGGGATTTCTTCAATCAGTATGATCAGGTCACCTGGTATACCACCATTTGGGGCAGCATTACCTTTTCCGCTCATGCTTAACTGCATACCATCACTTACACCCGCAGGGATATTGATTGTAATTGTTTCTTCACCACGCACAGTTCCATCACCATGACATGAAGTACATTTAGAAGTAATCTGTGATCCGGCACCGTTACAGGTCGGACAGGTAGAAGTAGTTTGCATCTGTCCCAGGATGGTATTGGTTACCCTGCGAACAGAACCACTGCCACCACAGGTTTTACAAGTGCTGATTGAAGATTTGTCCTTAGCCCCTGAACCATCACAGGTTTTACATACAATCTGTTTGTTGACCTTTATTTTTTTCTCTGCGCCATGCGCAATCTCTTCAAGGGTAAGTTTAACTTTGATACGAAGATTAGAGCCTTTGGCTACACGTCTGCCGCTGCTGCGTTGCTGTTGTCCGCCAAAGAAACTATCGAAAGGGCTGCCACCGCCACCGCCGCCACCAAAGATATCCCCAAACTGGCTGAATATATCTTCCATGTTCATGCCGCCGCCGCCATAACCGCCACCGCCTGAAGCCCCTCCAACTCCTGCATGACCATAATGATCATACCTTTGTTTTTTCTCAGGGTTACTTAATATTTCATAAGCTTCAGCAGCTTCCTTAAATTTATCCTCAGCAGTATGGTCATTCGGATTTTTATCCGGATGGAACTTTATAGCCAGCTTTCTGTAAGCTTTTTTAATCTCTTCAGCTGAAGAATTTTTGGCTACACCAAGAATATCATAATAATCTCTCTTACTCATAATTAACTACCTACAACAACTTTTGCAAAGCGTATAACTTTATCATTTAAAGTATATCCCTTTTCTAATTCATCTATGACTTTTCCTTTCAGCTCTTCAGTCGCTGCCGGAACTTTAGTGATTGCTTCATGAAGGTCAGTGTCAAAAACAGTATTCACACTTTCCATTTCTTTTAATCCTTTTTGATTAAGGATGCTTTTAAGCTTGGTATGTACCAATTGAATTCCTTCACGGATCGCAGTGATATCAGTCGCGTTTTCAGTTGCTTTATTTGCACGGTCAAAATCATCCAGTACAGGAAGCATGGAAATGATTACATCTTTACCAGCAGTCTGTAAAAGTTCAACACGTTCTTTTTGCGTACGTCTTTTATAGTTATCAAATTCAGCAAAAAGGCGAAGATATTTATCATTCAATGCTGCATTATCGAGTTTTAATTGCTCTTCAGCAGAGATTTCCTCAACAGGTTCAGTGATAGTATCCGCATTCGCGTCATCAGTTTGCTCTTTGTTCAACTGCTCTTCAGCAATATTTTCCGTAATAGGATTTTCTGTATCGTTTGTTTTCTTCTTGCTAAACATGGTATAGTAGAATTTTAGGATGCAAACTCAAAAGGTTTGCCAATGAAGTATATCAGCCATGCTGTCAGTTTTGTTTGAACAAGACTGTACAGAATGGCTGAAAAAGAATTATTTTGTCAGGAATGATTAGTTAATTGTAGCATCATCATGCACGATACCAGCTTCACATTTGATAATACGTGAAGGCAGGGTACGGATGATATGATAGTCATGGGTAGCCATAAGTACGGCTGTACCATTCTGACTGATTTGTTTCAGTAACAGGACTATTTCCTCCGAAGTCTCAGGATCTAAGTTTCCGGTGGGTTCATCTGCCAGGATAATATCAGGATTATTCAACAGTGAACGGGCGATAACTACACGTTGCTGTTCTCCGCCAGAAAGTTCATGCGGCATTTTTTTGATCTTGGAACGTAAGCCTACTTTTTCAAGTACATCCTTAATCCGCTCCTGGATCAGATTTTTATCTTTCCAGCCGGTAGCCCTTAAAACAAAATCAAGATTTTTTTCAATGGTGCGGTCTGTCAGCAGCTGGAAATCCTGGAAAACAATTCCCAGTTTTCTGCGCAGATAGGGAACATCTCTTTCTGCCAGCTTTTTCAGGTCAAAACCTGCAATTTCTCCCTCACCATTACCGATATGAAGATCACCATAGATGATTTTCAGTAAACTGCTTTTACCCGAGCCGGTCTGTCCGATTAAAAATACAAATTCACCCTTGTCTATGTTAAGGTTAACATTAGAAAGTACGAGGTGTTTTTGCTGGAATACATCTACGTTTTTTAAATTTATAACTGCGTTTCCTGTCATGTCTTAAATATCTAATTTTGCAATCTGGCCAAAAGGTAAATTCTTTACCATATCCATAATATAAGGCAGTTTATCGCCAAGCCCTAGTTTGTCCAGTGATTTATCCGGACGGTCTACCCTGAAATAAGCCAGTAAGGTGAATTTATCATCCCTCAGTTGGACATAATCCGGGATCTTGGCAATACCTTTAACTTTGATTACATACATTTTGTTCAAAAATAGTGTTTCAAAATGAGAAAATAAGAGCCTGTTTAAATTTAGATGCTCAAATAGGCGGCTTATAAGCTGTTCAAAAAAGTAATCGTATCCACATTATCTGCATAATCCCATAAACGCGGATGCTGGCTTTGTCCAAATGTCACAACTTCGGCATCCAGCTGCAAATCAACATTAGATACCACACACTGTATATTTTCGCCGATAGCTTTAAGTTTTGTGGTCAGCTCTTCCAGAGATTGATACCTTTCAAAATACAATACAGCAAGAGGAGAGGAGAGCCCTTCATCTTCTTTGACCAGTAAAAAGCCGTTGTCAAAATGCTGAACGGTATTTACCAGGTAAATAGACTTATTATAATCGTAATTATTATTGTATTTGAAATGATTAATAATGGGCTGAAACTGTTCCAGGGGTTCAAAAAAGTTTTTGATTTCATAATCTTCAGGCAGATAGATTTTGGATACATTTCTGCAGCCCAGTCCGAAATAATCAAAAATATCATGACCAAGCAGAGCGATATCTTCTGTACTTTCCCGGCCATCCAGTACTGCGATGCTATTTCTGTTTTTCCTGATGATATTGGGCACTTTGCCAAAGTAATACTCAAAGTAACGGGACGTATTATTACTGCCAGTGGCGATGATCGCGTCAAAATCTTTCAGTCTTTCAGCATAAATGATTCTGTCAGACAGAAGCGGTTCAAATAAGACCAGTTGCTTAAGCAATGCAGGCAAAAGCTGACTGTCTGAAGATGACAGCTTAATAACCGCTATATTACCCGTGGCCAGTACCGACAGTATATCATGGAAACCAACCATTGGAATATTTCCGGCGAGGATCAGACCTACCTTTTTTGGGTTTTGACTAACATTAATCTGCTGAAACCATTTTTCCAGATCATTTAAATTCAGCATTTCCTGCAGAGAAGATAAAGATCTATTTACCTCATCCGTAGTGAACCAGGCATTATGGTTAGGAGCTGAACTAATCGTATTACTAAATTCATCTCCAGGGTGATTTAGAAAATCACTTAGTTTATGGAATGCAATAATTAACTTTTCAGCGGTTAGGATTGACATGCTTTGATTAATTTTAAAGTATAAATGTTATATTTGCAAGGCAAAGGTAACTTTAGCAAATAGATTTATACGAAGACATGGCTATTAAAATAACAGACGAATGTATTAATTGCGGAGCATGTGAGCCTGAATGCCCGAATAATGCAATTTATGATGCAGGCACAGCCTGGAGATTTTCTGATGGTACCAATCTAAATGGTATTATCGATTTTGGGGATCAGGAGATTGATGCAGGAGCAGCTCAGGAAGCAATATCTGACGAAGTGTATTATATCGTTTCAGATAAGTGTACCGAATGTAAAGGTTTTCATGATGAACCTCAGTGTGCGGCAGTGTGCCCGGTAGATTGTTGCGTGGATGATGAAGATATCCGTGAGACTGAAGAAGAATTATTAAAGAAGAAAGCCTGGTTACACCAGGAAGGTTAATTCTTCAATAAAAATATAAATGGAAACAGGCTATGCAGATAGCCTGTTTTTTTTTGTCCGGACATTTTTTGTGGCGTTAATTTAATATAAGCATAATATTATTGCTTAATACGGGTTGATTTATTGAGTAATTTCGCAATCAGAAAAATATATGCTCATCAATCCATAAAATAGTCATTTGAGTAGGACTGTTTTTATGCCCCCAGTTTTTTAGCCATGAATAAATTTAGCTCATCTTGTTATCTCTTTTTGTTTTTAATTTTCTCTGTTATAGTGGCTTTTGCCCAAAAGACAGATGAACCACAGAATAAAGCACCCGTAAATTTGCCCCAGGTTATACAGGCCTCACCAGAAGCTGCTGCATTAGGCAGATATGGGGATCAGCAAGTAGGACTGAATACGGGGACTGCCGCTGTTCAAATACCTTTATACGCTTTAAAGACTAAAAAACTTTCGTTAGCGATTGGTCTTAGTTATAGTTCCAATGGAGTAAAGGTGAATGAATATGCCTCAAAAGTTGGGATGAGCTGGGTTTTAAATGCTGGTGGAGCGATTACAAGGACAGTATATGATAAACCTGATTTAGCAGTACCAAGAACTATTTTACCCCCTAATCGTAATTTTCATAGTTACAATTCAGGTTTAAATAATTCAGGGAGCTCATTATATCAAACTAATCAGGAGTTATTATCCTGGCTGGAGTCGAACGGGAACAATTCGACCGATATGGAGATGGATGAGTTCAACTTCAATTTTAATGGTTATACAGGGAAATTTGTATTTGATAATAATAAAATCCCGGTCTTACTGCCTCAGTCAAATCTTAAAATTGAATATCAGGACCAACCAGATTCCAAATGGAATTTTAAAATTACAACTCCCGATGGTACCCGATATTACTTTGGTGGAGTGGCTTCTGAAATGACCCAAAGTTCTACTGGGTATAGTAATCACGATCGATATGCGAGTGCATGGTATTTAAACCGGATTGAAAGCGCTGGAGATCCTACTGATTACCTTACATTTAGTTATGGAGAAACATCTTATGGATTTTATCCTGGCGTTTCTCAGAATGTAACACTGGAAAATAAGCCGCCTACATTATATGGATCTCCAAGACCATATGGATATTCAAGTGAAGTAAATGCGAATATACCTGGTCTGGGGTTAATGAATTTTACAAAACAAAATATTGGTATTTCAGGTGTTTATCTGAAAAGTATCAACTCTTCTCATTATGGAATTGTAAAATTTTCTTATCAGAGTAAACCTGATGTTATTTCTAAAGCGGACTATCTTTTAGAAAAAATAGAAGTGGACTTTGGAGATGGGAAGGCAGCGCTATTGTATAGTTTTAATTATGATATAGTTAGTCCAGGTGGGCCTAAAAACGAGATAAGTGATTATTATGCCAGTGATTATTTTTCACTCCTGGAAAATTTGTCAAGGCCTTTTTTGAAAAGTGTAGTGCAGACAACAGCCAACGATTCCTCATTGAGTAAGAAATATAGTTTTGAATATCTTGATAAGGGTAATTTACCTCCTCATCTGGCATTTAACCAGGATCATTGGGGATATTATAATGGTAAAACTGGGTTGAACTCACTCATTGTTCCTGAAAGTAATTATATTTTACTTGGTAATACATTGATTAGCAGGTTGAAAGTAAATCGTGATGTAGATTATGATTATGCACAAAAGGGGATGCTTAGCAAAGTTATCTATCCAACTGGGGGCTCAACAGAATTTTTTTATGAGGGTAATTCTTCTAATGGGCAGACCCCTGTATTAACGTCAGGGGACTTCACGGCGAATAATCCTGATGTTGAAGTTCAGCGTATAGACCTTAGTACTGCAGGAAAACCAAGTGCAACCTTCAGAGTTACGGCCCCAATAACGGTAAACCTGACGATGAATATTAGTTGTAATTGTCCTAAAGGAGGGGGGTGCCCCATATTACCAGATGGGACGCTGGCGGGTGAATTGGTTTTTAATCAATTAACCAGCATAGCTAAACTGGATTTTGCTCCATTTAATGCAAGAGGGGATTGTTCAAGATCATCTGGAGGGAGTTATAAATTAGAGGCAGGAAGTTACGGTGTCGGCGTGTTAAACCGGGGACCTTATACGATTACAATTTCAGTGACAAGTCCTGATGGTAAAATATTTGTTCCCTATCAGTCTATACCTGGAAATCCTGCTATACCAGTTCATAAATCTCTTGATGGTACATTTTACGGTGGTGTCAGGGTAAGAAAAATGATTGATACCGATCCTGTAAGTAAGCAAGTGAAAACAACTAATTTTTTGTATAGTGGGATGTCGGGATCATATTTACCCTTATATCAGCTAAATATCTGCAGATACGGTTTGGGGACAATGCCTCTTTCTTCTCCTACTCAGTATTATACCAAACCAAGTATGCCATTGGACTATGCAGAATACTACCAGTACCTTGCTGGTACTTATTCAAATCTTGTAGGTAGAAACTCATATAATGTATCTTATAAAGCAGTTACAGAAAAATATGGTGATAACTATGAAAATGGGGGAATAGATCATATTTACTCCTATAATCAGAACAATAGTAGTTCAATTGCCAGATATGGAGGGCATATTGTTGAAAATGTAAGTCCGCCAGATCTTTCCTGGAGGAATGGACTTGAATTATCAAAATCTATCTATAAATATATTAATAACATTAAAGTGCCGGTTCAGGAAATTACAAATGTTTATACAGTAGATCCCCGTATCAGTAAATCCTTTGAACAGTTTATCATTAAAAATAATGGCAATGATATCTTTGTCTGTTCGCCTGGTATAACCTATTGTTTAGATAATTACTCAGTTGTTGGATGCGGACCATATTTATTTGCAAATGACTATGGTTATAATAAAAGAGAGAGTATTTATGATGTATATGCTGTGACCAGCAAGCAGGAATGGCAGTATTTATCACAAACCAAAACACTGAATTATGATGTTAACGGGCAGAATCCTGTAACCAATATTGAAAACTATTATTATGATAATTCTGCTCATACACAACTTAGCCGCAAAGCAGTGACTAACAGTAAAGGTAAAGTTCTGACTTCATTGCATACTTATGCAGATGATTATCCTGAAGGAGTGACATTTATAAATGATATGAAAACTAATCATTTGACTGGGGTACCAATTGAGGAGGTAAATTATCAGACTGAAGGGAATACTACAGAAATTACTTCAGGGAAAATGACAAGATATACAGTTGGTGGAACAGGTTTGATTGATACTGTGTTATTAACTGAAGCAACTGATCCGATACCGTTAGCTGGTTTTAAATTTTCTAACGCGATAAAGGGGCAATTACCTGCGGCAGGAGCAGGTAGTAGCTATAGTCTGGATGGCCGCTATGTTCCCAGATTATCTTACCGTTATAATCTGACAGGAGATCCTATAACAATCAACTTATTAAATGGAAGACCAGAAGCCTATCAGTGGGGTTATAACAATCAATATCCGGTAGCAGAAGTTAAAAATTCCAGATACAATAACATTTTCTATGATGGCTTTGAGGAAGGAAATGGTAATAGCAATTTAGATGACTCGAAGACGGGGCATTATAGCTATACTAGTAGTTCTGTTGGTTATTCGAAAAAAATTGACGGACTTGATGCTGGTCTGTACACGTTAAGCTACTGGAAAAAGAACGGTGCAAACTGGTCATGGGTTGTTAATACTGCTGTGTCGGTTACTGGAACCAGTTACACCATAAGTATTCCTGCAGGTAACCAGATAGATGATATTTGTTTTTATCCATCAAATGCCCAAATGGCTACTTATACTTACGATCCGTTAGTAGGTATCACAAGTATGACCGATGTCAAGGGAAATACGACATATTATGAGTATGACAGTTTTCAAAGGTTATTAAACATTAAAGATAAAGACCGAAATATTGTGAAAAGATATAGTTATCATTTTCAGGGACAATAGATTCTTGAAATCTTAGTATGAAATTTCCATAAAATCTTTGCCAAAAATATAAATGGAAACAGGCTATGCAAATAGCCTGTTTTTTTTTGCCTTTACCATTCTCTGTGTAGTTCGATTACCTTTTCGGCTTCCGCTTCATTCAAACCTCTGCCGGAAGCAATTTCAATTAATTTATCAATGATAGCTTCGGCCTCAATCGTTGAAATAAATGATTGTTTCCCGTCGATTTTATTAATAGCCAGAACACACTTTTTTAATTCTTTAGTTGCCCCTGTCTGATCCGTGCCCTGTTCAAACGTTGAGATTGTTTTTTCCGTTTTGACAATATTTTCTGGTTCAACATACTCCAGCCAGTCTTTGAAATAGATTGGTATCGTACTGCTTCTTTTTTTTGTTTTGCCTTTTTCTTCCTGTTCAAGTCCCCAGAGGATGACCTGCCAGGCTAAATGATTATAGGTAATATCAATTCCTTCATCATTTGTTCTACATTGAACGTTATAAGAGAAATCTTCAGAAATTTCAGGATTGAAGCTACTGCTGACTTTTAAATTATCAAAAAATATCAGTTTGTATTTACTCTTCATCTCCTGGTACATCAGGTCTGTTCTGAACTTTATATTCGGTTCTGAATTCCAGATCCCGGCAAAAAGAATTGTCTTTTTCCAGATATATTTTGGTTTGTAAATTCTTTGCAGGTCTAATTCTTTGGCGGATTCTGGTAATTTCCGGAATGTCTTTTCAAAAAAGACAACAAAGTAACCAAACCTGTTTAATTGGTCCTGCGTTTCCGCTGCATGGATTACCTGCAGGAAATAAAACGTTTTGTTAACTTTTACATAGAAGACGTCCCCTGGTTTGAGGTCTTCTGCAACTATATCGTCTATGGGTGTCATTTAAGAACTATACGTCTGCTTTATTTGGAATAATCAAGACAGGGCAGGCAGATTTACGCGCTACATGTTCTGCAACACTTCCCATCAAAAAATGATACAGGCCAGTCCGGCCGTAAGTACCGATTACAATCAGGTCAGAGCCCCATTCATCAGACTGCTGGATAATTCCGTGAGCCGCAGTATCAACCACACTTAAATAAGTGGTTTTGATACCATTTGAATAAGTATTTTCCATTTCTTTCAGTAACTGATGACTGTTCTCCTCACTATTATCATAACTCTCCAGAAATACCGGGGCGAGCGTGAGATCCTGGTTCATAGTAGCTGGCATAGGTTCAATAATATTGACCAGGGCAACCTCTGCACCAAAATTTTTAGCTAGTTCGTAACCTGTTTTTGCAGCTTTTTCCGAACAGGTACTATTATCGACTGCGATTAAAATTTTCTTGAGGTTCATAATTTGAAGCATTAATGAATATAATACAGATATAACAGTTTTGTGCCCCAAATGTTTACCATAGGCCCTGTCAACTGAAAATAAATAGAAAAAAATTGATAAATTTTAAACTGTTTCTTAGTTCTCTATCAGTACTTTTGAGTACTATATTTTATTATGGAACAGACATTCGCAATTTGCAGAGTAGCGGTTGCCCCTTTGAGGGCTTCCTCATCAGACAAAGCCGAGATTTCGACGCAGCTCTTATTCGGTGACCGGGTTGAAGTAATAGAAAAAGCCGAACCCTGGTGGTTTGTTCATAGTGCTTATGATGGTTATGAAGGCTGGATAGATTTTAAGCAGCTCGCCGAAATTACATCGGAAGAATATCATCAGCCTGCTACCGCTCTGGTACCTGCTGCGGTCAGTAATCAGCTTATCTGTGCTGATGGAAGCAAATATTATCTTGCTGCATCCAGCAGTTTGCCGGCTTATGCTGACGGGTACTGCGGATTCGGAAAAGAAAAATTCCAGGTCATGTTTCAGGCACATGAGATTTTAACCACACCCTCGGCTTCGGTATTGACTGAACTGGCGCTGTTTTTTCAGAATGCCCCCTATCTGTGGGGTGGACGTACAGTTTTTGGTATTGATTGTTCAGGTTATGTACAGGCAGTTTTTAAACTGGCTGGCATCAAAATCTACAGAGATGCCTCCCAACAGGCGGAACAGGGAAAAATAGTCAATTTTCTACCTGAAGCACAGGCCGGAGACCTGGCTTTTTTTGATAATAAAGATGGGAAAATTATTCATGTCGGCATGATGCTGAATGCAAACCAGATCATTCATGCTTCCGGTAAAGTAAGGATTGACTCTATTGACGATCAGGGAATCTATAACCCTGAACTGGGACGTTATAGTCATCAGCTCAGGATTATTAAAAGATTTATGTAGCCCATTCCCAGATCATCACCAGTTTGTCGTCACCGGTGGTTAGTAAATACTTTCCATCCTGGCTCCAGACCAGCTTGTTTATAGAATGAGTATGTCCGTGCGTGTTTTTCTCTATGCTCAGGATTTTGTAGAGTTTCAGATCATCGCTTCCCCATAATTTGATACTCTTATCCTGGCTGACTGTAGCGAAATAGGGTAGGTCCGGGTGGAATGCAATGCCATATATACTAAACAAGTGTGCAGGAATAGTATGCTGAAGCTGATAATCCGGAAGAGACCAGAAATTTAACTGTGCATCCCTTCCCCCCGAAATCAGATATTTACCATCAGGGGAATACTGGACCGAAGTAACTGGTAACGTATGGTGCTCCAGGATATGTAATAAACTATAATCAGTAAGATCGTAAATCCGGATTACTCCGTCTTTACAGCCAAAGGCTACGTGTTTACTTCCCGGACCAACAGCTATAGCCCTGACTGTATCTGCAGAAACCCTGATGCGGTAAAGCAGGGATAAATCTGACATAGACCATACACCAACCGTTCCATCTTCACTGGCTGTTAAAAACTCCTGTTTCTCAGGCACGGTGATGATATCAAAAATAGGTTTATCATGAGCCTGGAAACTCGCTGTAACCTCCTGTTTACCGAGATCAAAAATACTCAGCTCCCCGCTTCTCTGTCCGACATAGAGCAGGTCATTGTAACTATGAAGACTATAGACAGATGTTCTTACCGGCATCAGCACCTTGACAAATGACATTTTACTCAATGACCATTCCACTACCCCCTTATCATTTCCACCAGTAAAGAAGATTCCTGCTTTCCCTGAATTAGCCAGGGCATAAATCGGGTTCTGATGTCCGCTAAGTGATCTTAAATGTTTCAGCATATGGAATTAACGATGTCTGCTTTCCAGGTTTGTACCAATATCAGCAAGTGTTTTACCTTTTTCTCTCAGTAAAACCAGTAAGTGGAAGATCAGATCAGAACTTTCATTCACGAAATCAACATCTGTTTCATTCAGCGCAGCAATCACTGTTTCCACACCTTCTTCGCCTACTTTCTGTGCAATCTTGTTTAAACCCTTTTGACGTAGTTTATTGACATAAGATTCTTCTGTAGGATGATCATATCTGTCGCCGATAATTTTCTCCAGCTCAAAGATGAAGTTCTGATTAAAATTGGTTTTAAAGCAGCTTCTGCTACCTGTGTGACAAGTAGGCCCAACCGGAGTAACTTTAATCAGAATGGTGTCTTTGTCGCAATCGATATGCGTTTCCTTCACGTATAAAAAGTTGCCGCTTTCTTCTCCCTTGGTCCATAGCCGGCTTTTAGAGCGCGAGTAAAAAGTAACTTTACCTTCCTGCTGCGTTTTTGTCCAGGCCTCCTGGTTCATATAACCCAGCATTAACACTTCCAATGTCTGTATATCCTGAATGATTACAGGAACTAATCCATCGGTTTTCTCAAAATCTATATTCATAACCTTACTGGTATGTTGTGCTTATTTAATTCATTTTTCAATATAGGTATGGGTATCTCACCGAAATGAAAGACCGATGCGGCAAGGGCAGCATCAACACCTGTTGTGCTAAAAACTTCTGTAAAATGTTCAATTTTTCCGGCACCGCCCGAAGCAATCACGGGGATATTAATCAGTTTGCTGATTTTATCCAGTAAATTGCAGTCGAAGCCTTGTTTGGTACCATCGTGATCCATCGAAGTCAGTAATATTTCTCCCGCTCCGTATTCCTCTGCCTGTTTGATCCAGTGCTCTGTCTCAATTTCAGTAGTTAAGCGGCCACCATTCAGATGGACCATATTCCGGCCGGCAATCAACTTCGTATCTACAGCTACAACAACGAACTGTACGCCGAATACTTTGGCCAGGTCCGCAATTAACTGTGGGTTTTTAACAGCCGCAGAATTGATACTGATTTTATCTGCACCTGCATTCAGCAAAGCTTCAGCATCAGCGATTGCTGTAATTCCTCCACCTATGGTAAAAGGGATATTGAGTTGTCTGGCTACAGATTTCACCATTTCAATCATCGTTTTCCGACGTTCATTGGTCGCTGTAATATCCAGAAATACGAGTTCGTCGGCACCTTGCTGAGCATATTGCCAGGCCAGTTCAACCGGGTCCCCCGCATCTTTCAGATCTACAAAATTAACTCCTTTTACAGTCCGTCCGTCTTTGACGTCCAGACATGGGATGATACGTTTGCTTAACATCGTTTACAGGGAAGTCATTGCCTTGAGGTTCCATTCTTTGATTTCCTCAATAGAAATCCGGTTCTCATAAATAGCTTTTCCGACCACACATGACCTGATATCCAGTTTGGCCAGCTCCTCAATGTCAGCCATTGAACTAATACCACCAGAGGCAATTAGTTTAATAAACGGAGAGTGTTCCAGCAATTTTTTATACAGATCAACGGCTGCACCACCTAATTTACCATCCTTATTGATATCGGTACAAAGGAATCTGAAAAAGCCTAATTGTAAACATTTATCCACGTAATCCATTAACTTGATTGGTGAGCTTTCCATCCAGCCCGAGTATTTGATTACTTCATCCAGTACATCAATGGCAACCACGATGCGGTTTGCGTAATCGTACTTCTTGCCAACCTCTTTACTCAGGTCGGACAGGAAATCAGGATTTGTAATGGCCTGGGTGCCTACAATGACTCTATGGATACCTGCATCCAGTAAGTTGGTCACCTGCTCAATCGTACGGATACCACCTCCGTACTGTACACGCATATCTGTTTTTTTTATAATATCAAAAAGCTCAGTCTGATTACTGAAATCTCCTTTAGCACCATTTAAGTCAATAATATGTATGAATTCAGTACCGTTAGACTTATAGGTATTGATCATTTCGGCGATAGAAACATCATATACAGTCTTTTGGTTATAATCACCTTCTCTCAGACGGACAACTTTACCATCCAGAATATCTATAGCGGGAATAATGTACATTTTATTGTTTTAAGTTTGAAAAGTTCATTAATAATCGTTCACCGGCAGCACCAGATTTTTCAGGGTGAAACTGTACCCCGTAAAAGTTATCTTTCTGTATTGCCGCCGAAAATGGCAGACCATAATCTGCCGTGGCTATCTCAAAAATAGCGTTATATTCAATAAAGTACGAATGCACAAAGTAAAATTGTGTCTGATTTTCAACACCTTCGAATAGTAAATTGTTTTTAATTTCTATATTATTCCATCCCATGTGCGGGACTTTAATACCCAGGTTTCTGTCAAAAAGTTTCGTTTCCAGCGGCACAATATCTGTTAACCTGGCATCACCCTCTTCAGAATGTGAAGTGAGCAACTGCATCCCTACACAAATCCCCAGAACAGGTTTTTTAAGTTGTCTGATCGCTTCGACCAAACCGGTATTGTTCAGTTTTTCCATCGCAGCTCCGGCATGTCCTACACCAGGGATAATAATATGGGAGTATAAGTCAAAATCCTCCACAGTATTGATCATTCCATAACTGAGTCCAATCCTGGATAAGGCTGATTCCAGTGAAAAGATGTTTCCTGCACCGTAATTAACAATTCCTATCATGGTTACAATAAACCTTTAGTGCTTGGTAAAACTAATTTTTCTGCATCTCTTTTGATCGCCATTTTGATCGCCTTTGCAAAAGCTTTAAATATACATTCAATTTTGTGATGCTCATTATCTCCTTCAGCTTTGATATTCAGATTACATTTCGCGGCATCACTGAATGATTTGAAGAAGTGATAAAACATTTCTGTCGGAACATCACCCACTTTTTCACGTTTAAACTCTGCATCCCATACGATCCAGTTGCGGCCACCAAAATCAATAGCCACCTGTGCCAGACAATCATCCATTGGCAGGCAAAAACCATAACGTTCCAATCCGAGCTTGTTGCCTATAGCTTTGGCAAAAGCTTCACCCAGGGCGATTCCGGTATCCTCAACAGTATGATGCTCATCGATATGAAGATCTCCCTTAGCCAGGATGTTCAGATCTACTGAACCATGACGAGCAATCTGATCCAGCATATGGTTGAAAAAATTCAAACCAGTTTCTATCTGTGCTTTTCCGGTTCCATCCAGATCAATATCAATAACGATATCGGTCTCATTGGTTTTACGAACGTGATGAACCTGTCTGCTCCCTGCTTTGAGGAAGGTATAGATATCTACCCAGTTCTGGGTTTGCAGTGCAATTACTGAAGTTAAGGTCTCTGCTTTGTCTAGCATTTCTGCAGAACCCAGTAAATCATTGTTTCTTATCCAGATCGCTTTTGCACCCAGGTTTTTGGCCAGTACCACATCATTAATCCGGTCGCCAATCACAAAAGAGCCTGCCAGATCATATACTTCCGGATTGAAATAATGCTGTAACAAACCTGTATTTGGTTTACGTGTCGGTGCATTTTCATGAGCGAAAGTCTTGTCAATGATCACTTCAGCAAATACGACGCCTTCTCCTTCAAAAGTGTCAAGGATGAAATTATGTACAGGCCAGAAGGCAGGTTCTGGATGTGAATCTGTCCCTAACCCATCCTGATTAGTTACCATAACCAGTTCGTAATCCAGTTCTGCAGCTATCTTAGCCAAATAATAAATTGATTTGGGATAAAATTTAAGCTTTGCAAAGGAATCGATTTGTTCGTCTTCAGGTTCAACGACCAGTGTGCCGTCACGATCTATAAAAAGTATCTTCTTCATAGTTAAGGTTTTAACGATTTTAAAGCGGATAATAGTATGCTGTTTTCGGCTGGGGTTCCAACGGTAATCCTCAGGCAGCCTTCACATAAAGTTATTTTTGCACGGTTACGGACAATAATACCCTGTTCTACCAGTGCATCATAAGTTCCATTGGCATCATCTACCTCTGCAAGAATAAAGTTTGCATCCGAAGGATACACCTTTCTGATCATAGGTAGCTCCAGCAGCTGCTTACTCAGCAATTCTCTTTCGGCTACCGTAATTTTAATCCATTCATTGACCTGTCCGATATTTTGCAGGGCAGCCAGTGCGAGGTCCTGGGTAGACTGACTGATATTGTATGGTGCTTTAACTTTATTCAGGATGTCAATCGTGATACTGGAAGCAAAGGCCATACCCAGACGTAAACCTGCCAGGCCCCAGGCTTTAGAGAAAGTCTGTAAGACAACTAACTGGGGATATTCAGTCAATTCCTGGATGAACGTACGTTGTTTAGCGAAATTGATATAAGCCTCGTCAATAATGACCAATCCATTGAAATTAGCCAGAACAGTTTCTATATCCGTACGGATGATTGAATTTCCTGTCGGGTTATTCGGAGAACAGATAAAGATCAGTTTGGTATTGGCATCAATAGCTTCAGCTATCCCTTCCAGATCTAACTGAAAGTTGGGTAATAAATTAACTTTACGGATCTCCACATCATTAATATTTGCAGAAACCTCGTACATGCCATAGGTGGGCGGGAGGATGATCACGTTGTCTTTTCCAGGGTTACAAAAGGCACGGAACAAAAGATCGATGGCCTCATCACTTCCATTTCCTAAAAATGTATTTTCAATGGGCACACCTTTAATTTTGCTGATTGCATCTTTCAGATCCAGTTGTAAAGGATCAGGGTAACGGTTAAAATTCTCCGGTAAAGGAGAACCGAAACTATTTTCATTTGCATCTAAAAATACACTTGCCTGGCCTTTGTATTCATCTCTGGCGGTAGAGTAGGGGCGAAGGTTTTTGATGTTTTCGCGTTGTAGGTTTTTAATATCCATCTGATGATTTTAAACGAATAGTGATTGCATTTTTGTGTGCCTGAAGCCCTTCGGCGGCAGCGAGAATTTCGACAGTAGTGCCAATATTGGCCAGACCCTGAGGACTGATATGCTGAAAAGTGATCTTCTTCAGAAAAGAATCCATAGATACGCCCGAATAGGCTTTGGCAAAACCACTAGTCGGTAAGGTGTGGTTAGTACCTGAAGCATAGTCACCGGCACTTTCCGGGGTCAGATTACCCAGGAAAACAGAACCAGCATTGATAATTTGTTGAATAAGTTCCTGGAAATCAGTTGTAGCCAGGATCAGGTGTTCAGGGGCATAACTATTGCTGAATTCCATAGCTTGTTGCTTATTTTCTGTCAGTACAGCATATGAATTGGCAATGGCCTGAGCGGCTATGTCTTTTCTGGGTAAAGCATTAAGCTGGATCTCAATCTGTCTCTCCACTTCTTCAATAAGCGTGGCCGAAGTGGAAACCAGTATAGCCTGGCTGTCTGTTCCGTGTTCGGCCTGAGCCAGCAGATCAGAAGCTACAAAAGCAGGGTTAGCAGTTTCGTCTGCAATAACCAGTACTTCTGAGGGACCGGCGGGCATATCAATCGCTGTCATTCCCGAAGCCAGGACCTGTTGTTTGGCCTGGGTTACATAACGGTTTCCAGGGCCAAAGATCTTATAAACTTTAGGTACACTTTCTGTACCGAATGCCATGGCTGCAACAGCTTGTGCGCCACCAACCAGATAGATCTTTTCAATGCCCAAAAGTTGAGCGCAGTAAGCAAGAAAACAGTTTGTTTTCCCATCTTTCTGAGGAGGGGAGCAGACTACGATTTCCTTACATCCGGCCAGCACTGCGGGGATACCTAGCATTAAAAAAGTACTTGGTAAAACAGCAGTTCCACCAGGGATATAAAGTCCTACCCGTTCTATTGCCCTCGACTCGCGCCAGCAGGAAACACCCGGCATAGTCTCAACCGGAAGTTCTTTATATAACTGTGCAGCATGAAATTTTTTGATGTTCTCGTAAGCAGTATCGATAGCCTTTTTCGCCTCAGCCGGAATGGCCGAAGCAATCTTGCTGATCTCTTCTTTTCCGATGAAAAGCTGGTCGAGGCTAACCTTGTCAAAAGCTAAAGCGTAATCTCTTAATGCCTGATCACCTGCTACTTTGACCTGTGCAATAATCTCTTTTACACTTTCTGCGATGCTGGTATCATCAGCCAGCTGTCTCAAACAGATCTCTTCGATATTCTGTTTAGATAAGTTATTATACCTGTAGAGTTTCAATGTCTTATGTTTTTGTGTTAACTATAAGTTAATGGTGAAATGAAGCTTTTTTGGAAAAAAACAGCGCTTAAGAAATGATTTTTTCTATCGGCATGACTACAATTCCTTCTGCACCAGCAGCTTTCAGGCTGTTGATCTTTTCCCAGAAATCCTGTTCTGCAATCACAGAGTGAACTGCTACCCAGTCTTCTTCAAAAAGAGGAACTATTGTCGGACTTTTCACTCCCGGAAGTAAACTCACTACTTTTTCAAGATTTGATTTGGCCACGTTGAGCACTACATATTTTGTCTCTTTGGCACGGAGTACTGAACGGATCCTTTGCAATAATTCAATCACATCTTCGTTTAGTTCTGTTCCTTTACTGCCGATCAGGACAGCTTCGGATTTCATCACTTCAGCGAAAGGTTTCAGGCCATTACTTTTTAAAGTTCCGCCCGTCGAAACGATATCACATATAGCGTCACTCAGCCCCAGACCGGGACCAATTTCTACAGATCCTGAAATCGTACGGACTACTGCATTTACTTTATTTTCATCCAGATATTTTTGCAGGATAACAGGGTAAGAAGTCGCGATAGCTTTACCTTCCAGACCACTGATATCAGAGATTTCACTTTCGTTGGGAATAGCGATTTTGAGGGTGCATTTTCCGAAGCCTAATTTTTGAAGGTAAGTGACATCGGCGTTAACTTCAGTGATTACATTCTCCCCTACAATACCCAGGTCGGCAATACCATCCTGCACATATTCAGGGATATCATCATCTCTCAGAAATAAGATTTCCAACGGAAAATTTGTAACTGTTGTGATCAGGGAGCTTTTATAGTTTTCGAATGATAAACCACAATTTTTAAGAATCTCTACGGATTTTTCGTTTAGCCTTCCAGATTTCTGGATAGCAATTTTAAGTGTTTTCAATTGATTGAAATTATTGAATGAAACAGGAAAATAATTCGGAAACAAGTTTTGAAGTACAAAACATTACATATCTATCGCCACAACTGGCGATGGAAGAAATGAAAATGATGTTTCAAAATATTGTTCATAATATATGTCTCTATTCAATAATGCGTTGCACACTGAGTTTGACAAATATATAGATAGAATTGACAAAACAAAAATATATGGCATTTTATTTGATTAGGGTGGTTACAATGCATAGTAACAATCCCGTATTAATTAATTTACGCTCATTTTGAAGAAAATAATAACCCTTGTTTTGCCTATTTGTTTCCTAATATCTTCTTGTAACTGGTTTAAAACCCCACCAGAAGTAGGGATCCTGTTGTCAGAACATTTTAAAAACAAACTTTATAAAGATTTTGATACTGCTGCCTATCATGTAGTTTTTAACCGTCACCTTGACTCTTTACAGTCGAAACTAAGTAATCCTAAAGTAATTAAAAGCTATTATGCTGACGATGAGCATAAAAATTCAATGGTTACCCGCTTTTATGTTAATGGTGGATTGGATACCCTGAAAAAATATCTGGAAAACAGTGCTGTACATGGCTATAACCCTGAAATATTCGGATATAAAAAGCTGGGTGAATTATTAACAGAGCTGGGAGACAACAAATTTAAGTCTGTCGCTGAGGCTTACCCTGTCCTGGCAGATCTGGAGCTTTATACTGCCTCCTCATTGTTGAAGTATGACACTTTTGTGGCTTACGGAAGCATTAATCCGAAAAAGGTACTTAACCGTTACTATATCACAACCGCAAGACCTGATAGTAATACCATGAATAAAGTACTGGGTACTAAAGATCTGTCTGGTTTATTAAAGGATATCCAGCCCGCTACAGAAAACTATAAAGTCCTGCAGCAGACACTGGCAGAACTGCAAAAAGATCCTGTGCGTAATGCAGTAGCGATCCAGACAGTTGAGGTCAATATGGAGAGATCGAGATGGAAAATCCCTGGTTTGGAATCTGAATACGTAGAGGTCAATATTCCGGATTTTTCACTGACCTGGTTTAAAGGGCAGGATACAGTAACACATATGAAAGTTTGTGTGGGTGCCAGACGGGAAAAAACATACGAGGAGAAGATGAAGGTTTATGCTAAGACTCATTCTCTTGACGATAAGCCCAAAAATCACCAGACGCCTATTTTATTGAGTAAATTCAATGCGATACAGGTAAACCCGGTCTGGAATATCCCTGTCAGCATTGCCCAGAATGAGATTTACAATCAGGCCAGGAGAGATCCTTATTATTTATCAAACAATAACATGAAGGTTTACCACAAAGGACAACTGGTAAATGATCCTGATACTATACAATGGGATAAATATTCGCGTGAACATTTACCTTTCCAGTTCAAACAAGGTTCTGGAGCGGGAAATGCTTTGGGAAAATTCAAATTTATATTTGAGAACGGAGCCAGTATTTATCTGCATGATACCAATAATAAATCGGGATTTAATCTTTCGAGCAGGGCAATCAGCCATGGTTGTGTCAGGGTAGAAAAGCCATTGGAGTTTGCAGAAAAGATGGTGAATAACAAATACGAATATGACCAGCTGAGAATGGAGGTTAATTTACCGCCTGTTGATACCACTAAAATGGACGTCTACAGAAAGAAACTGGCTAAAAAGGCTGATACGCTGAACGTCTTCCAGTTAAAACCGAAATGGTTTGGAACAAGAAAGAACATTTCTGTGTTTATTAATTATAAGACTGCATGGGCTGAACATGGCAAAGTGCAGTATCGCAATGATGTTTATGGTCTGGACGATGCTTTGTTTACCGCAATGAAGAAGTACAGGGCAAACGTCAGGAATTAAAGTTAAGATATCTCTGGGTACTGTTCGATAAAAGGCCACCATGAGGCCACCATTACCCCACGTTCAGGCCACCTTTTGCCCTAGGGAAAAGGTGGCCTCAGCCTAGTTTTATGACAGTCTGCAAGTGGGGTTTCACAAACCAGTGCCCGACGGAAACCTTACCCGTAGTTTATTTATGGTAAGTTCAAAATTTTTGCTGCGATTTATGATCTTTTTTTGCTGCTGATTTGATAAAATTCATACCTTTGATTTTTAATGAATTTCCTCTACCCAGGTTTTCTTTTTTCACTGCTGGCGGTAGCCATTCCTATCCTCATTCATCTATTCAATTTCCGGAAATTTAAGACAGTGTACTTCAGTAATGTAAAGTTTTTAAAGACTGTTACTGCAGAACATGCTTCACAGGAAAAACTGCGTAACCTGCTGATTCTTTGTTGCAGGATACTGGCAATTGTATTTCTTGTGCTAGCTTTTGCACAACCTTACTGGTCTTCGGGAATCACCGGGAGCATTGAAAATGCTCGTCTGGTAAATATTTATATCGATAACTCTTACAGTATGGAGGCTGTCAATAAAGAAGGATCTTTACTGGATGAGGCCAAACGCAGAGCGAAGGAGCTGGCTAAACAATTTGGACTGAATGACAAATTTCAGTTAACAACAAATGATTTTGAAGGAAAAGATCAGCGTCCGGTAAGCCGGGAGGAATTATTCAATCTTATTGATGAAGTTAAGGTTTCTCCGGCCCAGAAGAGTTTACAACAGGTTCTTAATCGTCAAAACCTGACAGATGCTGGTAAAAGAAACCGTTATAATTATATTCTTTCTGATTTTCAGCAGCAGTTTGTTGGAAAAGGAGCTGTCAGTATTGCTGCGGATGCTGTGTTAAACCTGGTCAGGTTAAATGCCAATACCATACCGAATATTGCTGTAGACAGCATATGGGCGCTGTCTCCTGTGCATAAGCCTGGAGGTCAGGAAAAATTCGTTGTACAGCTGCGGAATTACTCGGCCGAGAAACGGACAGGAATTCCTTTAAAACTAGTTGTTAACAACCAGCAGCGGGCATTAGCAACGCTGGATATTCCTGCGGAGAAGTCGGTCAGGGATACAGTCACTTTTAGTGGTTTATCGGCCGGGTGGCAAAAAGGTCTGGTTAGTATTAAAGATTTTCCGGTCACCTTTGATGATGAATTAAAGTTTGCTTTTAAAGTCAGCAGTGGTTTATCAGTATTGCAGATTAGTGGCGGAACTCAGGAAAAATATATCAGTGCATTATTCGGGGCAGATCCTTATTTCAGGCTCCGCACCATGCCCGAATCGAATATTCTCTATGCTGATTTTCACAATTATAACCTGATTATACTCTCTGGTTTGAAAAATCCATCCAGTGGTTTGGCCCAGGAGTTGAAAACTTATCTTAAAAACGGGGGGACAGTTGTGGTTTTTCCTGATCCTGGTGTCAGTGCAACTATATATTCCTCTTTCTTAACAGGGATCGATCTCCCAAAAATCACTGCATTGGGTAAGGATACAGTGAGCGTGAGTTATATTGATCTGAAAAATAACATCTTTAATGATGTCTTTGAGGAGATCCCCTCAAAACTGGATTTGCCTAAAGTAAATCATTATTTTGTTTATGAGAACCAGACCAGAAGTAACAGGGAGGATCTGATGAAACTTCCGGGTGGACAATCTTTTTTCAGTCGTTACAGGCTCGGGAAAGGAAAGGTTTATTTATCAGCTGCTTCTTTGAACAGCAATGAAGGTAACCTGTCCCAGCATCCTGTATTTGTACCTTTAATGTACAAGATTGCCTTAACCAGCGTACCGGACCAGCCTTTGTATTATACGATTGGCAGTAGCAATTACCTGTCTGCTGCAACTGTTACTGTTAATCCTAATCAGTCATTGCGTCTGGTCTCTGGAAAACAGGAAGTTATTCCCGAAATCAGGCAGGTACCCGGACAGACGTTATTATATGTGGCTGACCAGATTAAAACATCAGGTATTTTTGAACTTCATAAAGCAGACTCCTTAATAGGCAGTTATGCTTTTAATGAAAGCAGGGCAGAATCAGATCTGCATTATGCTGATGATAAGACCCTTCAGTCGGTTTTTGGCCGCAAAAAAGTAAATATGATGAATGCCAGCGGCGATTTATTAGCTAAGGGTGTGGAAAATAACCGCACAGAGTTATGGAAACTTTGCCTAGTTTTGTGTGCTGTTTTTTTAGCCATTGAAGCCCTATTGATTCGATTTTTTAACAAATTAAAAATATAAAAAGACATGAACCTTCTACTCACAGGCGTAACCATTACCGATCCGAACAGCCAGTATAATCAGAAAATCTGTGATGTTCGTGTGGTACAGGGGGAAATCGTTGAGATTGAGCTTACTTTAAAAGCATTGGAAAATGAAAAAACAGTTAATGGTCAGGGTGCCTTTTTGTCTCCTGGATTTTTCGACCTGAACTGTGCTATCGGAGATCCGGGTTTTGAGACCAGAGAAGACATACAAACAGCAACTGCTGCGGCTCAGGCCGGCGGATTTACAGGACTGGCAGTTTTGCCACAGACCAAACCTGTGGTTCATTCCAAAGCAGAAGTAGAATACATTATCAATAAAGCCAAAAATAACCTGGTAGATATCTATCCGGTAGGGGCTATCAGTCAGGATCTGGAAGGCAAAGAGCTGGCAGAGCTTTATGATATGCAGAAAGCCGGTGCCGTAGCGTTTTCGGACGGAACTAAACCAGTAACTGATGATGGCTTTATGAGCCGTGCCCTGCAATATTGTAAAGGAATCAATGGTTTATTGATTGTTTATCCTGAAAATAAAGCAATAGCTGGTAAATCACAGATCAATGAAAGTAAGACAAGTGTCTTACTGGGAATGAAGGGAATGCCGGCATTAGCCGAAGAGATGCATATCTCCAGGGATATTTTCCTGGCTACTTATCATCAGGCACCCGTACACATCAGTAATATTTCAACCGCCGGTTCAGTAGCGCTGATTAAAAAAGCAAAGAAAGATGGCGTGCAGATTTCTTGTGATGTGGCTGCTCATCATCTGGTTTTCACAGAGGAATTATTGAATGATTTTGACAGCAACTATAAGGTTAAGCCACCTTTGCGTGGTAAATCAGATATTAAAGCATTAATTCATGGTTTAAAAGATGGTACTATCGATGCGGTATCTTCACAACATCGTCCGTATGAACCGGAGTTTAAGGATGTAGAGTTTGAAATTGCAGCCTATGGGATCATTGCCTTACAAACGGTTTTACCTTTGCTGGTTAAAGCAGGACTGGAAGCATCGCAGATTGCAGAAAAGCTTGCCATTAATCCACGTAAATTACTAAACCTGCCAGTACCTGCAATAGCAGTAGGGGAGAAAGCTAATTTTACACTGTTTAGTTTGACAGAGAAATGGGAATATAATGCACAGAATAATTTTTCGAAGTCGAGGAATACCCCCCTGTTAAATCAGACACTTACAGGAAAAGTTCAACTCGTTTATAATAATAATCAATTTCAAGTATATGGATAGTAAAGTACAAAGCGCTCTTGTAGCCTCATTAGATAAATTCGCAGCACTTTCTGGTAATGATTCTCTTAAATTACAGCAGGATTTACTGGATGTTTTTAATAAAGACCTGGGATTCCTGGAAAAAGTAGAGGAGTTTGATGGTGTGTTTGATGAATACCCGGCTTTTGATGAGCTGAGAGAAGTTTACTTTGATTTACTGATGATCAACTTCTTTGCGAGCGACATCAAGAAACTGGAAGAAGATTATCTGGATACAGATGAATGGGCAGATATCGAAGAAGATACTATTGACCGTGGAACAGAGTTGTTAAACCTGCTGTTATACATCAATGAATGTCACGATGAGCATATCAAACCTGAACTCGGAGATTTCTTAAGAGAATTCTTACTGGTAGAAGAAGATGAGTTCCAGGATGAGTTCCATATTTATGAAGACCTGATCAGCAATCAGCAGTTAGCTGAAAGTAGCATTGAAGATATTATCAGTCATAAAAGCATGATTGACCTTGGAGAAGAAATGGAAGAGCTGTTTGTTCCGTTTATGAGTTTCTTCAATCAGCCAAAAGCAAATGAGCAGGCATTTAAAGATCTGGAAGAATTCAGTGCAAATAAAGAATTCGATAGTTCTGTTTATGCTTTAATCACGGTTTTCAACGAAAAAAACTAAACGTGTTTTTATGGAACAAGAATTAAAAGAAGCTGAGATTAAACCAAATAAAGTTGCTTTCAGGGCAGCTATTACTTTCTCTTTGTATACGCTGGCGCTGATTTTTATATTTAAACTATTGCATATCGATTCGATGCAGGAGAATATGAATACGGGCACTAAAGTCATTACAACCATATTGTCTTATGTTCCGTTTATACTGGCGATAGTTTATGCACAAACCAAACACAGAACAGATCTGGGTGGTTATATGACTTTTGCAAGGGGCTTTTCTACCGGCTTTAAAGTAGCAGCCTATACTGGTCTTTTTGTTTCAGTATTACTGGTACTGTATTATAAAGTACTTGACCGTGGTGCAATGGACCATATTCTTGATGTCGCTATTGACAAGGCTAACGGAGACGAAAAACAGATTAAGGCTATAGAGATGACCAGACCCTACATGGCTATTATCTCTGCTTTCTTTGGAGCCATTACTTATACTATTTTCGGGATGATCCTCAGCCTGATTGGGGCTGTATTGTTCAAAAAAGAGAGACCACTTCCTCAAGGATAGGATTGGTCAACGCATAACATATTTGTAAGCGTGCAGGTTTTATCATTTTAATTGATAAAATTTGCACGTTCATTTTTATCACATTTTATACCTGCATGGATATTTCTGTTGTCATTCCCCTGTTTAACGAAGACGAATCATTGCCCGAACTTACTTCCTGGATTGCCAGGGTAATGACTGACAATAACTTTTCTTATGAAATCCTGTTTGTGGATGATGGAAGTACGGATACTTCGTGGCAGGTTATCGAGGAGCTGAAATTGAGCTACCCGGCTGTTAAGGCTATTAAATTCAGAAGGAATTACGGAAAGTCAGCAGCGCTCAATGTAGCCTTTGAGGCTTCACAGGGAGATGTCATCATTACGATGGATGCAGATTTGCAGGATAGTCCTGATGAGATTCCTGAGCTTTTCCGCAGATTAAAAGAGGAAAAGCTGGATATTATCTCCGGATGGAAAAAGAAAAGGTACGATCCGATTACGAAAACTATTCCGACCAAGTTATTTAATGCGGCTACGCGTAAAATGTCCGGGATACAGTTGAATGATTTTAACTGTGGTTTAAAGGCATACCGTTGCGACGTGGTGAAAACCATAGAGGTTTACGGAGAGATGCACCGTTATATTCCTGTGATTGCGAAATGGGCAGGGTTCAAAAATATCGGTGAACAAGTTGTAGAACACCGTGCACGTAAGTATGGAGTTACTAAATTTGGGATGAGCCGTTTTATCAATGGCTTCCTCGACTTACTGTCTATCTTTTTTGTCGGTAAGTTCGGTAAAAGACCAATGCACTTCTTTGGTTCAATGGGTGTGTTGAGTTTCCTGATCGGAACTGTGATGGCATTATGGATTATCGGTGAAAAATTATACCATATTGCGATGAACCTGCCGATTAAACGGGAGGTCACTGAGCAACCCGGATTTTATATTGCACTGGTAGCCATTATCGTCGGTTCACAGCTTTTCCTTACCGGATTTGTCGCTGAACTGGTTACACGTAATGCAACAGAACGCAATCAGTATCTGATCGAAAAAGAAATACTTTAAGCATGTTTTTTTCGATTATTATCCCCTTATATAACAGGCCACAGGAGATTGATGAACTGCTGGCCACACTTTGCCTGCAAACCTATACGCAATTTGAAGTACTGGTCATTGAAGACGGTTCTTCACTGGCTGCAAAAGATATTGTAACCGGATATGCAGACAAACTGGATGTAAAGTATTTTTACAAACCGAACGAAGGGCAGGGATTTGCCAGAAATTATGGTTTTGAAAGGGCAAAAGGTGACTATTTCGTTATTTTCGATTCTGACTGCCTGATCCCGCATGACTATCTGGAAATTGTTAAGGATTATTTATATAATCATCATCTGGATGCTTATGGTGGTCCTGATGCCGCTCATGAAAGCTTTACGCCTGTTCAGAAAGCAATCAGTTATGGAATGACTTCTGTTTTTACAACAGGAGGGATCAGAGGAAACAAAAAGCATGTGGGGCAGTTTCACCCGAGAAGCTTTAATATGGGGGTTTCCAGAGCAGCATGGGAAAAAGCCGGAGGATTTAAATTAACCCGTTTAGGGGAAGATATTGAATATAGTATCCGGATTCATCAGAACGGATTTAAGATCGGACTTATTCCTGGTGCACGTGTTTTTCACAAAAGAAGGACAAGTATGCTCCAGTTTTATAAACAAATTCATTTTTTTGGGCGGGCGAGGATTAATATCTACAAACATTTCCCTTCAGAACTGAAATTGGTGCATTTTTTCCCTGCAGTATTCACTTTAGGCATCATTTTTATCCTGTTGCTGAATATTTTTTATCCGCCACTGGCTTATTTTGGAAATATCGGAATTCTGGTGTACTTTATGCTGATATTTTTTCATTCCCTGTTGATCAATAAATCATTAAAAGTTGCATTTTTGAGTATTATTTCCTCATTCATACAATTAACGGCTTACGGCTTAGGATTTATACAAGATTTTTTCAAAAGAATAGTACTTAAAAAACAATGATAAACTTTTTAAAGGAGAGCACGTTTATAGTTAATGTAGTTATCCGCAGAGCCTGGGAGGTAACTAAACGGAATTATTTTTCCCTGGCTACCTTATGTTTCCTGATGTTCATTACTTCCAATGCATCGAGCTTAATGGCATTTTTCCTGAAAGATGTGAATAAGGGTTTAAGTGTGCTGATGGCATTCTTCTTTGCTTTATTATACTTTACGCTCAATCTTTCCCTGCTGAAGTATATTCTTCATCTGCTCGATAACGAGGAGGAAGATGTGAGTATCGTCAGTACATTGCCAACCCGTCAGCAGATTATCCGGTTTATAGTCGGTATGTTGTACTTTATGCTGGTCATTATAGGGGTTTATGCAGTGGTTATTCTGGTCGCATTCCCTTTTATCTATACCGGAATAAAAATGTCTGTGATCACCAATATTGCCATATCAGTTGGAATTGTAGCCATATTCATTACCTGGATCAGGATCTCATTTTTCCCGTTCTTTATCATTGATAAAAATCAGCCTTCTTTTGGTTCGTTAAAATTCAGTTTAGCCATAACCAGAGGAAACTTCACTAAAATATTAATGCTTTTACTGGTTCTGGGTGGGTTTCATGTGCTGTATCTGTTCCTGAATTATCTGCAATGGCCTGTTATTGCATTTTTTGTTAATATATTGAGTTCATTTTTGATTGTACCTTTATCTAGTGTAGCTTTAACTATTGCCTATAGAATGATGATGGGAGCTTATAAGGGTGACGAGAATGATATTATTCACAATATAGTTTAACCAGTTTATGGGATTAAAAGCGGCATTAAGTAAACCGTTTGCAGCCTTTATTGTCAAAGGGGTAAATAAATGGAAAAAAGATGCAGTGGCTGCGCAAAAGGAGACTTTTCTCGAACTGATTGATTCGGCTAAGGATACTGCTTTTGGCAGGGACCATCTATTTTCAACTATAAAAACTTATGAGGATTTCAGGAAACGTGTTCCGGTAAGGGACTACGAACAACTGAGACCTTATATAGACCGGGTAGTTGCAGGTGAAGAAAATGTAATGTGGAAGGGGAAACCTGCCTATTTTGCCAAGACTTCAGGAACTACCTCGGGTGCAAAATATATTCCTATTTCTAAAGAGTCAATGCCTGAGCATATCAAAGCAGCACGGAATGCCTTGCTGACTTATGTTCATGAAACAGGGAATGCCAGTTTTGTGAATGGGAAAATGATCTTTTTGCAGGGAAGTCCGGTAATGACCGAAAAGAACGGGATTAAAGTCGGCCGTTTATCTGGTATTGTAGCAAACCTGGTTCCTGCTTATCTGCAGAAAAACAGGTTGCCCTCTTATCAAACGAACTGCATCGAAGACTGGGAAGAGAAAGTAGATGCCATTGTGGAGGAAACTTTCCATCAGGATATGACCCTGATTTCGGGGATTCCACCCTGGGTACAGATGTATTTTGACAGGCTGATCGAGAAATCGGGCGGAAAACGGATTAAGGATATCTTTAAAAACTTCCAGCTGTTTGTTTACGGAGGGGTGAATTATGAACCTTACCGTGCAAAAATCGAAGCCAGTATAGGCAGGAAGATTGACGCTATTGAAACTTATCCGGCTTCAGAAGGATTTATTGCCTATCAGGACAGTCAGCAGGACAAAAGTTTACTGCTACTGGCCCGGGCAGGAATGTTTTATGAGTTTATCCCTGCCGATGAGTATTACGATGAAAGTCCGGCACGTTTGAGTCTGGAAGAAGTAGAATTGGGTAAAAATTATGCTTTGATCTTAAATACGAATGCTGGTCTCTGGGGGTATAGCATTGGTGATACTATCAAATTTGTTTCTAAAAACCCGTATAAGATCCTGGTCACCGGAAGAATTAAACATTTTATTTCTGCTTTTGGTGAACACGTTATCGGCGAAGAGGTAGAACAGGCTCTGCTGTCTGTGGCGAATCAGGAAGGGGTAGGAATTACAGAATTTACTGTGGCTCCGCAGGTCAATCCGGCAGCTGGTGAACTGCCTTATCATGAGTGGTTTATTGAATTTTCGAAAGCACCCGAAAATCTGGATGCTTTCAGTAAAAAAGTAGATAAAGCACTCCAGGAAAAAAATATTTATTACTTTGACCTCATTGAAGGTAAAATTTTGCAGCCACTGATCATACGGACTTTACAAAAAGATGCTTTTGTTACCTATATGCGTGGGGAAGGTAAGCTGGGCGGACAGAATAAAGTTCCCCGTTTGTCCAATGACAGAAAGATTGCAGACAGCCTCATTAATTTGATTCATAAGATTTGAAAAATATAGCTATACTGGGCTCTACCGGTTCTATTGGTACCCAGGCCCTTGACGTTATCCGTGCAAACCCTGAATTGTATAAGGTAAGTGCATTAACGGCAAATGCGAATGCGGAATTACTGATTCAGCAGGCGCTCGAATTTAAACCCGGACTGGTTGTCATCGGTGATGAAAATCAGTTCTCAGCAGTAAAAAATGCATTATCAGGAAAAGGAATTAAAGTCCTGGCTGGTGAAGATGCTTTATGTGAAGCTGCGGCAAGCCCGGAAGTTCACCTGGTATTAACTGCGATTATGGGATCCGTTGGTCTGAGACCAACTATTGCTGCAATTAAAGCTAAGAAAACTATAGGCCTGGCTAATAAAGAAACCCTTGTTGTAGCCGGAGAACTGATTATGCAGCTGGCCGCTGAGCATGGGGTGACGATTATACCTGTAGATTCAGAGCATTCTGCAATTTTCCAATGTCTGGTAGGAGAAGAGTTGGAGACTATTGAAAAAATATACATTACTGCCTCGGGCGGACCTTTCAGGGGAAAAGATCGTAGCTTCCTGGAAAAAGTAAAAAAAGAACAGGCTTTAAAACATCCCAACTGGGTGATGGGTGCAAAAATCACGATAGATTCTGCTTCTCTGATGAACAAAGGGCTGGAAGTGATTGAAGCGAAGTGGTTATTCGATCTGGATATCAGTCAGATAGATGTTATTGTCCATCCGCAGTCTATTATCCATTCTGTTGTGCAGTTTAACGATGGTTCCATGAAGGCACAAATGGGTGTTCCGGATATGAAACTTCCGATTCACTATGCAATGGCATATCCCGGGAGAATAGTAAGCGTATTTCCGCGTTTTAACTTCATGGATTATCCGGAACTGACTTTTTCAAAACCTGATCTGCATACTTTCCGCAATCTTGGATTGGCTTACGCTGCCCTGGAAAAGGGGGGGAATATGCCTTGTATTATCAATGCCGCGAATGAAGTCGTTGTAGATGCCTTCTTAAATGACCGGATTGGATTCCTGGAAATGAGTGATGTCATTGAGCAATGTATGACTGATTTGCCGTTTATTCAGGTACCTGGCCTGAATAATTATTTAGAAACTGACCTTCATACGCGTATATTTGCCCGTCAGTTAGTAACAAAAAAACATTTAGCTATCTAATATTCAAAGTAAATAACATTAAATTAAAATATGAACGGATTGATTATGGTTGCCCAGTTGTTACTGGGATTATCAATATTAGTAATCTTGCACGAATTAGGGCACTTTCTTGCGGCTCGTGCATTTGGTATTAAAGTTGAGAAATTTTATCTGTTCTTTGATGCGTGGGGAGTAAAGTTATTCAGTATCAAACGTGGGGATGTAGAGTATGGAATTGGCTGGCTGCCTTTAGGTGGTTATGTTAAAATTGCCGGAATGATTGATGAGTCTATGGATAAGGAGCAGATGGCATTGCCACCTCAGCCATGGGAGTTCAGATCAAAACCAGCCTGGCAAAGACTGATTGTAATGATGGCAGGTATTGTGGTCAACATTATAGTTGGTATTTTTATTTTCTGGATGCTTACCTTCAAGTTTGGCGAAACCTTTATTCCTAACAGTGCAGTAAAGAATGGTATAAACCCGGGAAGTATTGGCCGTAGCATAGGTTTACAACAAGGGGACCATGTGATTGCGGTAAACGGCAAAAAGGTGATCCGTTTTGATGAACTGACCAGCTCTAAAGTATTGTTGGATAATACGAATCTGACTGTAGTGCGTGGTGGTAAAACACTTGATGTTAAAGTACCTGACAATCTTTTAAATAAAGTTGCAGACCTGGGACTGGAAGAATTTATCAGCAGGGTACCTTTACTGAGCACAGTAGTGGATAGTGTGGTCACTGGCCGTTCTGCGGCTAAAGTGGGCATGAAAAAAGGAGACAGAATTGTAAGTGTTAACAATGTGCCTGTGAAGTTTGATGCGGATGTACGCAGAGAACTGAAAAGTCTGAAAAGCAGAAAATTCATTGTAGAAGCTTATCGTGGAAACGAGAAATTTAATTTTGAAGTGAATACAGATAGTCTTGGTACTATCGGGATCGCTTTCAATCCAAATGAAATCAAACTGGAGACTATTAAATATGGTTTCTTCGAATCTTTACCTATAGGGGTAAACCAGGCCTGGGTTACTTTTACAGATAATGGTAAGGGTATATGGAAAGTACTGACAGGTAAAATTAAAGCAAATAAAGCTTTTGCAGGCCCTGTCGCTTTAGCACAGAAGGTTTACGGAGGAGTTTGGGTATGGTCACATTTCTGGGCTTCTACGGCATTAATTTCGATTGCACTGGCATTCATGAACCTGTTGCCTATTCCTGCACTGGATGGTGGGCATATGGTCTTCCTGATTGTAGAAATGATCAAAGGTAAACCGGTAAGTGATAAGTTCCTGGAAGGGGCTCAGATGGTAGGTTTTGTCATCCTGTTGAGTTTAATGGTCTTTGTAATCGGTAACGATATCTTTAAGGCCTTTATTCAATAGTACTTGTGATGGATTATTTTGAGTTTTATAATCTTCCCGTATCCTTTAATCCGGATAATCAGCTGGTCAAACAGCAGTTTTATGCACTGAGTAAAAAGTATCATCCTGATTTTTATATCAATGATACTCCGGAAAAGCAGGATGAGGTACTGGAATTATCCACATTGAATAATAAGGCTTACCAGGTATTGAGTAATCCTCAGAAGCGTCTGCATTATGTTCTTGAATTAAAGGGATTGCTTACAGAAGGGGAGAATTATTCCCTTCCACAGGTTTTTCTGATGGAAATGATGGATGTGAATGAGGCTTTGATGGAATTGCAGTTTGAACCTGATACGGCTAAACTGGAATCAATCAAAAAAGAGGTTGCCGGAATTGCTGTAAATATGCAGCAGGAGATGGACAGGCTGATTACTTTGTTTGATACGCAGGATAAAGACGAGCAGGGAGCTACACTGGCTTCGATAAAGGATTTGTACTACAGAAAGAAATATTTGAACAGGATCAACGACAGTATCCTTAAACTGGAAACCGGGCAATAGGTGTTTGTTCAATGTAAAAAAGAAAGATAACCGGGCATAGCTGTCCCGGTTTTTCTATTTTTGGACAAATCTGAAATTATGAGCACTTTATCCCTTTTTAGAAAAATAGCTGTTGCTGAAGGTATTTCCTACATCGCACTGATTTGTATTGCTATGCCATTGAAGTATTTCGCAGATATGCCTCTGGCGGTTAAGTATACCGGCTGGGCACATGGTGTGTTGTTTATGCTTTATGCGGTTATGGTAATTATGTGTGCAATGGAGTATAAATGGAAAATCGGAAAGACGATTTTAGTGTTTATAGCCTCTTTATTGCCGTTTGCTCCGTTTTATGTGGATAAACGTTTAAAGGAAGAGTCTGTAGATCAGGTGAAAGCGTAGTATTTTTAAATTCTTTGAAATAAGGCTTGGATATATAAGCCTGAATATATAGATTTGCATCCCGCTAATAAGGGAACGCCCAGCTGGCGGAATTGGTAGACGCGCTGGTCTCAAACACCTGTGGGAAACCGTGCCGGTTCGACTCCGGCGCTGGGTACTAACCGGAATCGAATACATCGATTCCGGTTTTTTTATGACTTTAAAATGCTTCAAATTGTGTTCAAAGTATTTCTGCTGAACCTCATCTTATTTGGGCATTACAGGCGGGCTATCTTTGAACCGAATTCCTCTTTATATCGGAGAGACTGTTTTATAAGTTGTATAGAATATATGAGTGTTTCTATGTCAGCAATAAAAAAATAAGGGAATTTTGGTAATTCATATGTGAATCATAGGTGTAAATTTACATTTCATAGATTCACTAATGTTAAAAAGTTAAATTTGGTTATTGATCTTTATATCTATTAAGATACCTGATCCAGAAGTTTATGTTACCTAGAGAAAAACACCTTCCCACATTACAAAATACGAAAAGGAAGTCAAATATCATCCGGTATAATTCTGACATAGCCACGATTAATTCTAGGATTAAATTAGAGCAAAATTTATTTAGTTTTTTACTAGAGGGCAATAAGAGTGTTCAATATGCCGGAACAAAGATAACAATAAGCCCAAATCAATTTTTCCTTCTTTCTGCTGGCAATTGCTTAATGAGTGAAAAAATCGCTACTCCCGGTGGCCAGTACAGAAGTATTTTGTTCTTTTTCGACAATGACTTATTGACAGACTTTTTTATACGTCATCCTCTGCCAATGAAAAGCAAACATAAAGATGAGCCTTTTCTCGTTTTTGAGAAAGATCCCTTTCTTACAAACTTTGTAGACTCCTTAGGCCTAATATTGGCCTCTGGTCAATCATTATCTCAAGAACTGCAAAGTGTGAAACTTGAAGAACTGCTTATTTATATTAGCGGTTGCTATCCCGAAGCTCTTAAAGGGCTTCATTATTATAATTACAATTCAGATAAGGATTTTTTGATCCGCCAAGCCATTACAGCCAATATCTATAGTGTTATTACTGTGGAAGAGTTAGCATTTCTATGTTACATGACTCTATCAACATTTAAACGGCACTTTGCTAAACTTTATGGCACATCACCAAAAAAATGGTTTTTGGAGAAACGAATGCAAAAAGCAGCCCAAATGCTTAGAAAAGGTAACCTCAATTCAAGCGAAATATACCTGGAACTTGGTTATGAAAATGTGTCCAGTTTCATTCAATCCTTTAAGCAGGTTTACGGAACGACACCCAAGCAATATCAACTCAACAATTTGAACGTTTAGCTAAGCTTTTTGAACGTCAAGCCCTCCAGTGAGGCCTTTCTAACTCCTACTTTTGAGTCAAATTCAAAGGAACATGACAACATTATCAATACTCACAGAAAACGGCAATGACTGCCTTAAAGGTTATTTTATCGAATTGGCCGATTTCAACAACTGGGCAGACAATCGTGCTATTGACTGGCTTACTCAAATTACTGATGAACAATGGGACCAAGTTGCCATTAGCAGTTTTGGAAGCATTAGGGAAACCGCCGTACATATTGCCAGTGCCAAAAAAATATGGATAGACTTCTGGACAGATGTTCAGAATCCTGTATACCTTTCGTCAGAATTTAAGGGGACTAGAGAAGACCTGATAGACATCTGGAAGACGACTTCTGCTGAGCTCAAATCTTTCATTGAAAATTATCCTATAGAGAATTATACAAATGAGATATACGTAAAGAAACCAAATGGAGAACTGAGCACAATGGAATTTAGAAAAACATTTCCACATATGATCAATCATTCTACTTATCATCGAGGGCAACTGGTAACTCTATTACGCCAGTCAGGCTTTTTGAATTTATCAAATACTGACCTTTTTACCTACTATAATATTTAAAAAAATATAAGCTTTTTTTGATAAGATTTTAAAGAAATCCTTGCAATGAGGTTTGCTGGAAAATAGCATTAAAAAATGATATTTTAATAAATCAAAGAATTGTAGACAACTGAATCAGTATTTATTATAAACGGCGGTTTTCTGAAATGGTTGCTAAAGCTCTATTAAAATATCGAAATAATTTTTTTTATAAACCCCTTTCCTTTCAAATCATTAATAATAGGCTCTATAAGCCCTAGAAAGCGTTCTAAGTGTTCAAAGTATTCTTGCTCATGGGTACAAAAACCTCTTTACAAAAGTAGAGAGGTTTTTTTGTTTTTGTGAACTTTCAATGTTGACTTATTGCATTGAGACCCGCTTTTCAGTTCGGTCTCCGGCAGAGGTAAGCGGGCCTTCTTTGAACTAATTCAACCATCAGATAACGGGGAAATAATGATAATGTATACTCCGAAAAACTTGAAATAATTACATCATACAAATATAACTCCTACTCTTTATTTTTTATTTCCGTATTTGAATGCTCCGTAAAATTGAGTGTATTTTTATTAAATTAGTGCTGTGGATAAATGCTGAAAGCAAAATAAAAAATTCGCAAGGCCCAATATGTTGTGATTGGCATTTTAAATGACACATGAACAATATGCAAAGAATATTACTGACCTTTTTTATTTTTTTAAGTAGCTCCTCATTTGGGCAAAATAACCCATCATTTATAGATACCTTATTTTATGGAAAAAATGGATTAAAGAATAAAATACCTGGTATTGGTATCAGCATAGGGATCTTTAAGGAAGGTAAGACAAAATTTTATTCATTCGGAAATATAAGTCATATTAGCAAACAAAAAGTTGACAAGAATACAGTCTTTGAAATTGGCTCGAACACAAAATTATTTACAGCACTTTTGCTCGCAATTGAAATTAAAAAGGGCAAAATACCTGAGTCTGCATTTATTGACTCTTACTTGCCAAATGAAGTGATTTTACAACCAGATTTAAAAAACAAAATACGCTTTACAAATCTGGCTTCTTTTTCTTCTGGTTTACCGACTTTACATGATGACATGTACGATAGCTTACTTTTAGCCAAAGATGCTTTGCAACCTTACAAATTTGTTGACAAAGAATACCTTTATAATATTTTGAACAATACGTTAAAAGTACCTAACTATGGAAGATATGAATATTCAAACCTTAGCTACGGTTTAATTGGTGCTATTCTGGAAAATTTTACAAAGAAGAATTATGCAGACTTACTTCAAAATAATATTTTTAAACAGTTAGGATTAAGAAATACCTGGACAAGTATCGTAAAAGGCCAAAACAAAGCCGGTGGTTATTATGAAAGCAAAGAAGTTGAATATTTACAGTTAAATGCGTTGAGCCCTGCTGGTATAATAAAGTCTGATGCAGTAGATATGCTTAAGTTTATTAAGTACCAATTGCATCCACCTAATAATGCATTAGGAAAGGCTATAGTTTTAACGCAGCATATCTTTGCAAACGACATTGATATTAAAACTGGTTTAGGCTGGCATATTCTTAATAATGATATGCACGAAGCATTCTATGTGATGCAAGGAGATACAATTGGCAACTCTTCGCTTTTATACTTTGATCATAAATCAAATACTGGGATCGTTATTCTTATTAATCAAAGTAACCATGACTTAACAGGTGTCTTACTCGATTATTTAATAAAAGGTATTCACGTTGATAAATAGAAAGCGCGGTATACAATATGGGGTTTGTGCCATTCAGGTGAGATATAAGTCAACAATTGTGCTTACCCTTCTTTACGAAAGTAGAGGGGGACAGGAATCGCACATGTCGTAGGTACTTTAAGCAGGTTGTCTTTGAGCCAAATTTTTAGATATTTCATATAAATCAATTAGCAACATTACCACATTCGTTTGTAAGGAAGCTATTATATATGTTTCTTATACTAATAGATTAACTTTGAAAAATGAGCTCCAATCGTGTTATATTTTTCATATTTAATAGCGTTCACCTTCTGGATCTGGCTGGTGCAGTAACCGTTTTTTATGAATCCGGATGCTGCGGAAAGAATTATGATATGCATTATGTTTCGCCATATGACAATCCGGAAACCTCATCTGGTCTTGGATTTACAAATGTTGAGCCACTTAGCTCGGTAACAGTTAGTATGGATGACATTGTCATTGTAGCCGGAATGGAAATTGAAAAATGGAACAGAGCAGATGATCACCTCTGGATACCCTGGTTACAGTCTGCTGCTGCTACTGGCGCCACGATCTCTTCAATTTGTACGGCAGCTTTTGCTCTTGCTGCTGCAGGACTCTTAAACGGGCACAATTGCACTACGCATTGGGCTTGGACTACAGCTTTACAGCAAAAATATCCCCTACTTAAGGTGATAGAGAATAAACTATTTGTGCAAAGTGGCAGGATCTTTACCAGCGCGGGAATTGCTACAGGTATTGATCTTGCACTCTACCTTGTTGAAGAACAGCACGGAGCGGCTTTTGCATGTCTTGTCGCAAAAGATATGGTCGTTTACATACGCAGAGATGGAACGGAAGTACAAAATAGCATATATCTACAGAGCAGGCAGCATATTAACAATCATATACATCATATACAGGATTATATTACAAAGCATTTACACCATAAAATAACAATAGGAGGATTGGCTGAATTAGTCTTTATCAGTCCGAGAAATCTTACAAGGTTGTTCAAATCTGCCACAGGAATCACTATCGGGCAATATATTCAATCGTTAAGACAGGAAAAAGCAAAGCATCTGCTTAAAACCAAACAGAAGGTAGCCTGGGTAGCGAAAGAATGTGGCTATAACAGCACCGCTCAGCTGAGGAAGTTAGTTAAAGAAGCAAAAGATTGACCTATTGTTAGAGATAGAATGGCCGGATTGTTACTATGGCTGTCCTGATTTATTAGATGTATTCCATTAATTTTAGATTTAAATAATACATTTATGAAACAGTTATTACTCTTAATCTTTTTTATTCCGTGCTTTGCATTTGCGCAAGTCTATGCAACCACATATGTATGTCCGCCTTGTAACCATCCATGTGATACCACTACTTATCAGCAACCTGGTGTTTGTGCACACTGCGGGATGACATTAGTCGAGAAAAATCAGCGGATGTCAAAAGATCAAAAAATAACAGTTTGCTTTTACTTATATGATGGAGTAGAGGTACTTGACTTTGCAGGGCCGATGGAAGTCTTTTCCTATGCAGGATTCAAAATTATCACTGTTGCAAAAACTAAAGCTCCTCTTTTGTCACAGGGAATTTTAAAGATCACTCCGGATTACGGTATTAAAGACGCACCACAAACAGATATTTTTGCAGTATTTGGTGGATCAGACGAAGTGGCAGCAGATGATCCTGAAGTTATTTCCTGGATAAAATCCAGGGACAGTGCTACTAAAAGCTATTTTTCTGTTTGCACCGGAGCGTTTATTCTTGGGAAAGCGGGGTTGCTTGATCAGCTTACAGTTACCACCTTTCATAAAAGCATAACAAATCTTCAAAAGGCTGTACCGAAAGCTAAAGTACTTCAAAATGTTCGCTATGTTGATAATGGCAGAGTAATCACCACAGCAGGGATATCGGCTGGTATAGATGGTGCTTTACACCTGGTTTCAAAATTGAGAGGTAAAGAAGTAGCTGAAGCAATTGCAAAACAAATGGAATATGATAAATATGTGCCTGAACAAGGTATGGATCTATCGCACCAGGAGTTTTCGAATTAAATAGATTCAATAAATCAGAAAACTTCTTTTCCAATTTTAAGCGCAAAATCACCCAAATCGGTCAGGTTAGTATTTGACAATATAATAATACTGACATTACGATTTAAGTAGTGAAACCAAACACAGTTGGCACCCTGTATTCTTCCATATCTTTCCATTCTTTTGTATTTACTATTACTTCCTTTATGATCTCTTATCCAGACGCTATACCCATAATCATCTAATCCAGGTGTTAATAGCTGATTTAAAGCCTGCTCCTTAATCAGTTGTAAATTAAAAAGAGCGTCATTAAATTTAATTAAATCAGCTGTGCAGGAGTACATGGCGCCGGCAGCAGAAAAGTCTTCTACATACATGGGTAAATTTGGGATCAGTTCAAAATTTTTTCCTTTATAATAGGGTGTGGCAAGATTCGCTATTAATTTATAATGATTGATTATACCAGAATCATTCATGCCCAATGGAATTAGAATTTGTTCTTCTAAAATCTGTTCATAAGGTTTTTTATAGATTACTTCCAGAATCCTCCCTAAAATCATGTATTCGCCATTGTTATAATCAAATTTTTTTCCAGGCTCGTTGACAAGAGGATTTGAACAGAAATTATTCACAATCTCCTCTAAAGTATATGGCTTATGATAAAATCCGATCCCATACCTCATGAAATTTGCATCTGTAGCTGTATCTGTATTTTTCATCCCTGAGGTGTGATTTAACAATTGATGAATGGACACTTTTGAGCCACCTTCACCTTTGTAAGAGGGTAGATAAGTATTTATTTTATTATCCAGATTAATCTTTCCTTGTTCCATTAGTTGAAGAATCAAGACCGCTGTAAATGTTTTTGTGATTGAGCAAATCTGATATGCTGTGTTATTTTTAACTGGTGAATTAAACGAACGTTCTGCCACTCCGAAACTTTGATGATAAGTAACTTTTGAATCTTTTTTTATCAAAATAGTTCCATTGAACTCATGCTGGCTTGCATAGCTGGCGATGAAGTTTGTAAGGTCTTTAGATTGGGCAACCAGATTATAGTTGACAATAAAAAGGCAGGGAAATAGGAGTAGATATTTCATTAATTTATAGATTAGTTTCTGCTATAAGACCTGGGATATTGTTTAAAGTTACAGCTGGGGCAAAACAACTGACCAAGCCTTTTATTTCTCTCGTTATAATCCGATGTCTTTCTCTTATCTTTGCCGGTAATTCAATATTCCCATACTGTGATTAATGTAAATAACATCTCCGTTTCATTTGGCGGAACCACTCTGTTTAGCGATGTAACCTTTTCGATAAACGAGAACGATAAGATCGCCCTGATGGGTAAGAATGGCGCTGGTAAGTCGACTATTCTAAAGATCATTGCCGATGCGGCTAAACCTACTACTGGTAACGTAACCGGCCCAAAGGACGCGGTAATAGCGTATTTGCCACAGCATTTACTTACCCAGGATAAGCTTACCGTTTTTGAAGAAACGATGAAAGCTTTCGAAGAGGTAAACCAGATGCAAAAAGAGCTTGATGAGCTGAATGAGCAGTTGACTATTCGTACCGATTACGACAGTGATGACTACATGAAGCTGATCGAACGCGTGTCGGAACTGAGTGAGAAATTTTATTCGATCGAAGAAATCAATTATGATGCGGAGGTAGAAAAGGTGCTCAAAGGTTTAGGTTTCGAACGCAAGGACTTTACCCGCCAAACCTCTGAGTTTTCGGGCGGATGGCGCATGCGTATCGAGTTAGCTAAAATTTTGTTAAAGAAGCCCGATCTCATCTTACTAGATGAGCCTACCAACCATATGGATATCGAGAGTATACAATGGTTGGAAGACTTCCTGATTAACTCGGCAAAGGCTGTCATGGTGATCTCACACGACCGTGCCTTTGTAGATAACATTACCAATCGTACCATCGAGGTTACCATGGGTAAAATATACGATTACAAAGCTAAGTACAGTCATTATCTCCAGTTGCGTGCTGACCGCCGTGTACACCAGTTGAAAGCTTATGAGGAACAACAACGTTTTATTGCAGATAACCAGGAATTTATAGACCGGTTTAGAGGAACCTACTCCAAAACTTTGCAGGTGCAATCGCGTGTAAAGATGCTTGAAAAGCTCGAAGTTATTGAGATCGATGAAGTCGATACTTCGGCATTACGATTGAAATTTCCACCATCGCCACGTTCTGGTCAATATCCGTTGATTGTAGAAGAGCTGACTAAAACTTATGGTGACCATGTTGTGTTCAAAAAAGCGTCTATGGTGATCGAGAAGGGGGAAAAAGTGGCTTTTGTCGGTAAAAATGGTGAGGGTAAGTCGACCATGATCAAAGCTATCATGAACGAGATCGATTTTGAAGGAAGTTTAAAAGTAGGTCACAATGCCAAGATTGGATACTTCGCCCAAAACCAGGCCGCATTGCTTGACGAGAACTTAACGGTATTCAAAACCATTGACCAGATTCCATTAAGCGATGGTTCCATAAAAATTAAAGATCTTTTGGGTGCTTTTATGTTCAGTGGCGATGATACCACGAAAAAAGTTAAGGTGCTTTCTGGAGGAGAGAAAACCCGTTTAGCCATGATCAAGTTGCTGTTGGAACCTGTAAATGTGTTAATACTGGATGAGCCAACCAACCATTTAGACATGAAGACCAAAGACATTATCAAGGATGCCCTTAAAGATTTTGATGGCACTTTGATTCTGGTATCCCACGATCGGGATTTCCTGGATGGGCTGGCAGAAAAAGTATTCGAGTTTGGTAATAAGCGTGTTCGGGAACACTTTGAGGATATCAAAGGATTCCTGGCCTACAAGAAAATGGATAGCCTGAAAGAAATAGAACAAAGCAAATAAAGATATCTACGACTAAAAAGCCTCCGATTTTCATCGGAGGCTTTTTAGGTTTAAACATTGCCAGTTTTTTGTTTAGCAAGTCTTTGATTCCATTTATCACTTAAATATTTCCTTAATGGGATATCGTAAATGACCATGACCAGGTACGCTACCCCAACCAGCAGAATTAGTCCGGTTATGACGATGAAAGTCAATTGGATAGTGCCCGGTTTATGACTTGTGTAATAATTCCCGAACATCCATAACACGGCATAATGTGTCATGTACAACGGATAGGAGATCTTTCCCGAAAAGATGCATATCTTTTTAAAGCCAGAGGATAATATAGCGCCAGCACCCAAAGCGATCAGCAGAGGAAAATAAAACAGGACTACCAAAGGTTCGGATAACCAGTTCCATTTTGAGATTGGCATGATAAAGGCCAGGAGCAATAGTATAGTTAAACCGGTAAATCCAAGTTTGTTTTTGATGATCCAGTTGGAGCGGTAGATAAGCAATCCAACTGAAAAAGAATACGAAATACGGGCACATCCGTCCCAAAAAGTTGGGCCGCTCCAGCCACCCAATAAATTACCTGAACGGTAAGCTACAAAGCAAATAGCTATGGCCGAAAGTATAGTCAACAGCATTAGTAAACCTTTGTTAATCCGATAAAGCACAAATGCATAAACAACATTGGCACCATATTCCCAAAATAACGACCATGCGGGTGCATTGAAGCTGAACAGATTAAAACTTCGGTCTGCTATTACGGGCAGAGGAATAAGGAATATCGAGCAAAAGAAAGTTAACATGATTTTACCGGTACTGTACAGTTCGGGATGGCCGCCAAAGGGGTCAAACAAAAATGCCAGCAGGCCTAATACTGATCCTGCTACCACCAGGGGATGTAGTCTGATGATCCTCGCTGTAAAGAACTTGAGAATGCCCATTTTTGCGATACGATCGTCATAAGCATATCCGATCACAAATCCGGAAAGACAGAAGAAGAAATCGACAGCCAAAAAACCATGTCCGATAAAGTTCTTGCTGGCATCTGTATATACCCATTCCATAAAATGAAATGTTACAACGGCCAGGGCGGCAACTCCCCTTAATCCGTCGAGAATTTCGAAATGTTGTTTTGTTTGCAGAAGTGTAGCGGTGTTTTTGTTTGTATCCATTCTAATTTTTAGTGATGCTGCCCGATTGTTGTAGCTCTAAGTTATTAAAATCAATTACTAATCAAAACCTGGGGTACTACATTAGGTTTTAAACCTTTATTAACAAATCTAAACTTTGTATCTTCATGTAAATGGAATATATCGCCTACGCCATAATCTGTGTATTTCTGAGCTTAAATATGTCTGCCCAAGCTCAATCATCTTCTGATGCAGATCTTGCCAGAGCAAGCCTTTATCATTTACAGAAAGACTTTGGTAACGCTATACAATGCTTCGAGACAGCGTTTAAAGTTAAATCGCCAGATGCATTGAATGCCTATAAGGCAGCAGCTGTATATTCGCTTGACAGCAATGCTAAAATGTCTGCTTATTATCTACAAAAAGCAATACAAGCAGGTTGGGCAGAAGCCTCCTGGTTAGTGGCCGACCCTTATTTCGAATACTTTAAACAAGCAGATCCAATTACCTGGAATCAATTGATAACACAGGCCAAAGAAAAGGAACTGGTCTATGAAAAAAAACTGACGCAACCTACCTTACGAACAAAAATAAATTTGATGGTGCTTTCGGATCAGCAATTGCGTTATAAAAAGATTCAAACGAAAGATAAGGAAGAACTGCAGGACATCGATCTGGCAATTGCTGAAGCAGACAAAAAGAACTTAGCTGAAGCGAAGAACATTTTGGCAACATATGGTTGGCCAAAACTTTCTGAAATCGGCAAAGATGGGCAAAACAATCTTTGGCTGATTGTCCAGCATGCTGATCATGATATTCTATTTCAACAACAAGTTTTAAAAAAAATGAAACGGCTTTTGAAAAGCAAGGAAGTAAATTTAGAAAACTATGCTTTTCTTACTGACCGGGTATTGTGTAATCTAAATTATTTGCAGGAATATGGTACTCAGGTTAACTGGACAATAAACGGTATGGCCAATAGTTTTCGTCCCATCCGGAATGAGTGGGATATTGATCAACGGAGAAAAAAGCTGGGAATGACAGGTTTAGATATCTATTCACTTGCCTATGGGTTTACCTATGAGAAACCAAAGAAAGTCACCTGTACACGTACTCAACAGGAGGTCATAAAAAAAGTGAAATTGCTGATTGATACTGCATCCGAAGCATTTTATAGAGGTGATTTTCAGCTTACGTATGATAGTTATAATTCTGCCTCTGTATTTAGTGAGGGAATGAGTGATCGTGAAAATTTCAAAGCAGCTGTCATTTTTGCAACGATTGCTGCCAGAGACAGAGATCCTAAATACAGAGATATTTCTTTTGATTTTTTAAACTTACTTTATCTCAGGGGCAAACTTAAAGAATCCTCTCTAAGACGAACATATCAATTTGAAACACTGCATGATGATCCAAGATGGATTAAACTTTTTTATCCTGGAACTTAATAAACGTAGTTTAATAGTTAAAGAAGGATTTTGTAGTTTTACAGTGTGAAAACCAAAGAGAATATACCTATCCTTGGGATTGATGAATTTCAGCTTAATAACTTAGGATCAGATAACGGTTTTCAGTATCATGAAATTTGTGGTGCACGGTTTATTGATAAACCACACAAACACGATTTTTTTCTTTTTCTTTTATTTGAAAAAGGAAGCGGGACACATACCATCGATTTTATTGAACACAGCGTTACAGGAAACCAGTTACATTTACTGTTTCCCGATCAGGTACACTCCTGGAATCTGGGTGAGGAGACTACTGCATTTCAGATTATGGTAAGCAGGCGAATTTTTGAAACATTTGCCAACTCGTTAAAGTTTGATTTTGTGATGTATCAAAAGCATCCTGTATTGAACCTGGATGCCGGAGTTTTTCATAGGTTGTTATATGAATTTCAGGCTATCCAGTCAGAACTCTTTTTAAAACCGGTACTTTGGGATATCATCAATTCAAGGTGTCAGATCATTGCTCAAATGGTAAGCCGGGAAGCTGAACGGATATTTGAAGACCTGAAAATTTATCATACGAAGCCCGTATTATTCAAATATCAGTCTCTGATTGACACTTATTATAAAGAAGAAAAGTCTGTTGCCTTCTATGCTGAAAAATTGAATATTTCCCCTAATTATTTAAATATACTTTGTAGAAAGCATTTAAATAGATCTGCAACCTCCCTAATACATAACAGGCTAATTCTGGAAGCCAAAAGACTTTTGTTTATATCAAAAAAATCGATAAAAGAGATTGCTTATGAACTTGGTTTTTATGATCTGGCTTATTTTTCCAAGTTCTTCAAGAACCAAACCGGGATGCCCCCACGGGATTTTAAGGAGCTGTTATAAATGATACAAGTTATGGTATAAATCTTACGAACCCTTTGTATGCTTGCTATATAACTTTGTATAAAAAGTATAAGTTATGACAGCAGATTCAATTTCACGAAAGAACTTTATCAAGAATACGTCTATTCTACTTGTTGCAGGTACAAGTACGCTTACATCCATGGCAACAGCTGCGGATGCGGCAGAAAAGCCCAGATCTACAAACGCCGGTAAATCCTTCACCCTAAAGAATGTAAGGTTGGAAACAGGTTTTGAATATGAAGATGATGAAGTTAGTCGTACAAAAACGGAACTATTTACCATTGAAATCAATGATGGAAAAATAAAAGCTATTCTGCCCAACAAGCCAGGTGCAGATGCCATTGATGCTAAAGGATTGCTGATGCTCCCAGCTTTCAGGGATATGCATATTCACCTGGATAAAACTCACTATGGCTTACCCTGGAAAGCAAATCCCAGTAAGCGTAAAACAGTAAAGGACATGATTGCCTACGAGCAGCAAATTATCCCTGAACTACTAAAAACGTCTGTGCCCCGCGCTGAAAAGCTGATTGAGTTGATGCAAAGTTATGGAACAAACTATGCAAGAAGCCACGTTAATATTGACCCTACCTCTGGACTTGAATCACTAAGGCATTTGGAAAGGGCTCTTGAAAACAAGAAAAATTCCTTCCAGGCAGAACTGGTTGTATTTCCTCAGCATGGTATTTATTATACAAAATCAGAACAGCTGATGAAAGAAGCTGCTAAAATGGATATAGATTTCATTGGTGGGCTGGATCCTTACACCATAGATGGGGCTATAGAAAAACATATGGATTTTGTGGTTCAGCTTGCCTTAGATAATGACAAAGGTATTGATATACACCTTCATGAAGCTGGCGAGTCAGGGATGAAAACCATAAATTATTTGATTGACAAAGTGAATGAAAATCCGGTGTTAAAAGGGAAGACCTTTATAAGTCATGGCTTTGCACTTGCTCAACTGGATAAAGCTAAAACAGAGGAAATAGCTGAGAAACTTGCTAATGCCAGGGTGGGGGTCGCTTCTACTGTTCCATTTGGCCGTACCATCATGCCAATCCCAACGCTTTATAAGTACGGTGTAGATGTGATGGCGGGCAATGACTGTATTATTGACTGGTGGAGTACTTTTGGTAGCGGCAGCATTCTGCAAAAGACGAACCTTGCAGCTCAACTTTATGGATACCGTACAGAATTTGATCTTTCAAGAAGTCTGAGGCTGGCTACTCATAATATTCTGCCACTAGATGACAAAGGAAAGCAAATTTGGCCAAAAGTTGATGATATTGCCGATTTGGTACTTGTTGACGCAAGTTGTTCGGCCGAGGCAGTTTCCAGGATATCACCGGTAAAATCATTGATCCATCGGGGAAATATAGTGTTTTAAGCATCGTTTATATTCCATTCGTTGCTGTCAGAATTATTGGTTTGTCGGATGTTATCAATATCGTGTGCTCATGCTGGGCTACAAACCCACCTTTATTACCTGTAAAAGCCCAGCCATCCGATGCTTTTTCAATAAATGCAGACCTGGTGGAGATAAATGTTTCAATAGCAACAACAGAATCCTTTCTGTACCGTCTGATTTTATCATAACGGTCGTAATAATTCATTATCCCATCAGGTTCTTCATGTAAACTTCGGCCAACTCCATGGCCACCTAAATCCCGGATAACAGTATATCCGGCTTTTTTGGCTTTGGTTTCTATCAGTTTTCCAGTATCAGAAATTCTTACTCCCCCGCTGATCTTGGAAATCGCCTCAAGTAATATTTCTTTTGAAGTATCTATCAAATGTTGTACACCCTGTATATCTTCTCCAATGAGAAATGAGCATCCGTTATCAGACCAAAAGCCATCTAATTCTGCGGATACATCTATGTTAATGATATCTCCATTTTTAAGAATGACTTTATCTGAAGGAATACCATGAGCAAATTCTTTGTTGACGCTGATGCAGCTATAACCAGGGAAACCATAGGTTTCGAATGGGGCAGACTTTGCGCCAAGAGACTCCAATAGTTGTCTTCCGTATTCATCTATTTCTTTTGTGGACATGCCTATCTGGGTATATGTTCTCATTTTTTGTAAGGTAAGTGCAACAGCCTCACTTACGTTCTTTATGCCCTGCAGTTCTTCTTCCGTTTTTATAATCATAGATTAATTTCATTCAGCTTTATGCAAAGCTAGAGGTATTTAAACTGTGCCCATAGTAAATATTAGACATGGTATTATGCGCTGGTCAAAGACATTTCCCGTAAATTTGTGATATGCCAATAAATTATCTGAAGAAGATTCAATTAGGTGAATTTAATGAGGACGGTTATAGAATCAACCCTTCAAAAGAGGTCGGATCTGTTATCGAGGGATTTTATGTTTTCTCCAGAGATCCGAAAGATAAGTCACATCTTATTTTCAATGATGGGTTTCCAGTGCTTGTGTTTTTACAAAGTAGCGAAGATACAGTAGCGGTAATAGGGAAAAACGGTGCATCCGAAATTAAGGGTGTATGGGCAAGCGCGGGGGCAATTAAAAATGTTTATGTAAAATACAATAGTAATACAGACCGGGTTTTTATAGTCCGTTTTTATCCAGGTGCTTTCTATCAGTTGTTTGGTTTAGATGCTCTGCATTTTAGATATCATCCAGTTACTCCATTTGAATCTATTGCTAATAACAATAACTTCAGTATAGAAGAATTTTTCGGATACAATTCTATTGAAGAAAAGACAGCATTTGTCGAAACATATGTCCAGAATTCTTTTAGGGGGGCAGACGCCTCTGAAATTTTACATAAAACGTTGGATTATATCCATAACACAAAAGGGAACAGCACTGTGCGAAATGTGACTAATGATGCTGGTGTAAACTACAAGTGGCTGGAAAGGAGTTTTGTAAAGAATATTGGGCTCTTGCCCAAAGAATACATTCAGCTTCAGCGTTTTATTCATGCGTACGTTGAATTAGTAGGCAACGAGAATGTCGATCTGATGCGGATTGCAATATCAAATGGGTATTACGATTCAAATCACTTTCTAAAAGATTTTAAAGCTTATACCGGAAAAACACCACTAGGATACCTGAAATTTCAATTACAGCCTGATCTTTATCAGATCAGTTGACACAGGTTGGTGTTAGTGATGATTCAACGATCTAGATGCTATTATCAGGCCGGCAACTTTGTAGCATACTTGCCTTGTTCCTTCAATAGTTTGTCAATAATATTTAAAGATTTATTAAACTCCGGCTCCTTAAATCTATAAGAGGGCCCTGATACGCAAAGTACTGCTATAGGTTTGTTTTTAAAAAAAATCGGCAGGGCTACGCAATTCAAATCGGGGTCATATGCTTGTATATCTAGTGCATACCCACTATTCTTTATGTCTTTTATTTCCTTTTCAAGTATTGATGGCTCCCCTGAATCGCTTGTTTTTACTATTGAATGTTGTAGATGTTCTGAATAGGCAAGGAAAGCTTTACCTATAGCGGTAGTAGCCATTTCATAATCTTTTCCCATGTTTAAGGTTATTTTGACTGCTCTGTTAGGTTCGCATTTTAATTCATGCCTATAGTAAGAACCCATCTGTACGGCAAGGTAGGAAGATTCCTGGGTCATCTCAGTAATCTTCTCCAAAATAGGACGGAGTTCATGTTTAAGTTCAAAGACTGAAAAAGAAGGGGCATACAGGCATTCCAGTTTTGGTGTAATCCGATACCTTGGACTAATCTCATCCTGTTCGAGATAACCCAGTTGTTTAAGGCTATTGATAAAGCCGTAAACAGTGGTCTTCTCTAATTCAAGCGCTTTGGCCACGTCATTTACTCTTACAAAATTGCCATTAGCTGCAATATACTCCAGAATCTGGAACGTTCTTTTAACAGATTGAATCATAAATTCATTATTGATGAACAAATTTACATTAAATTATTTATTGTTATGTTAAAGTTCGGATATGATTTACATTTGTCTCACTAGAAAAAAGAAAATGATACAAAAAAGAAAATTGGGCTCATCTGATATTATGATTGCGCCTTTGGTATTTGGAACAAATGTTTTTGGTTGGACAACTAACAATGCAATGACCTTCAAATTGCTGGATGCCTTCACCGAGCAGGGCTTTAATACAATTGATACTGCCGATGTATACTCAAAATGGGTTGATGGTCATGTCGGTGGAGAATCTGAGCTTGCAATTGGTAAGTGGCTAAAGCATTCAGGTAAAAGGGAACAAATTATATTAGCGACTAAGGTAGGGGCAGAGATAGCCGATAATAAAAAAGGGCTGAGTAAAAAATATATCATTTCAGCAGCCGAAGCTTCATTAAGGCGACTTCAGACGGATTATATAGATCTTTATCAATCTCATTATGATGATATTGAAACACCTGCTACAGAGACTTTGGAAGCTTATGATATTTTGATAAAAGCAGGAAAGGTTCGTGCCATAGGAGCATCCAACTTTACGCCAGAGCGTCTTCTGGAATCTTTAAAAACGGCTAAAGCAAATAACCTCCCAATCTATCAGACCTTTCAACCTGAATATAATCTGTATGACCGTAAAGACTTTGAGCAGCATATTCTACCTGTTGCATTAGAGAACGAGTTAAGTATTATCAGTTATTTTTCGTTGGCAAGTGGCTTTTTGACCGGTAAATACAGAAGTGAAACAGATTTGTTAAATAGTAAAAGGAGTGCTTTCGTGGGAAAATATCTTAACAGTAGAGGATTTGGTATCTTGGATGCGCTTGACAAAGTGGCTGCTAAACACAATACTGTTCCGGGAACAATTGCAATCGCATGGGTGCTGGCTCAGCCGGCAATTACTGCTCCAATTGCCAGTGCAACTAATTTAGATCAATTGGAAGGGCTAATCGCTGCGGTCAGTATTAAATTGGATCAGGAAGATCTGTCTTTGCTTGAAACGGCAAGCCTAATCTAAATCATAATCAGCAAGGCATTCTGTTTTTTCATATTGTCCGGCTCTCACATTGATAAGCAAATATACATTACTTAATCTGCCTATTCTGACCAGGGGGAGTGTAAAATACAATCGCAGAAATTTTTATGGTGGAAGTTGGGCAACATGAAGGCGCATACATCAGCTTTAATATTGCCGAAAGTAGTTTCTGTCTTATGTTCAAAGCCACCGAAAAACGTTGGAATGATTTTTTTCTTAAAACCATCCCTCGGAAAAGCTTTTATGATCTCCTCTCTGTGTCCGGGACTTAAATTCTCATAACCTTCACCCATTACATCCAATCCTACACCACTATACATGAGTGCTACTTCATTTTCTTTATGTTCTGCGATACCAATCGTTGTGTGCAGGGCAATAGTATCCCAGACTAACTGTAGTTTATCTTCTGCTATGCCATGACCTTTTAGGAAATTGCGCGCAGCATTTGCCCCATCTACTTCAAATCTAAGATCTGGGCTACTGTAATGTGGGACAAGCCCGAGATCGTGGAATACAGAAGCCACATACAGTAGTTCCGAATCATGCGGCAAACTATTACGTTGTGCATTTAATGATGAAAACAGGAAAACACGCAGAGAGTGGTTGTAAATAAATTCAGTACCATGTTCCAATAAAAGTGCTGTGGCCTGCGTTGCAATTTTACTGTCCGGAATGGTAATGCCGGCTATTTTTTTATAATGATTTATTGACATAACTTCAAATTTTTTGATTCAATTCAAAGGTATGGTGATAGTGTGTCTATGGGAATATCAATAGATACGTTTGACATGTCAAAATTTTCGGCATTTTTCTTTACATCCCAATGCTAATAAACTGGTTCCGATAATCGGCGGGAGATATTTTTGTATTCTTCTTAAAGAAATGGCTGAACTGCTCAGGGGTGCTGAAACTAAGCTGGCAGGCAATTTCCTTCACAGGGCTGGAACTAAATTGCAGGGATCTTTTGGCTTCGGCTACAATCTGTCCGTTAATAATCTCTTTTGCACTCTTGTGACTACATCGCCTGCAAAGTTCGCTTAACCGCCGGGCTGTAACGTTCAGCATCCGGGCATAATCACTTACCGCATGATAATTTTGATATTCGCTGCTAAGCAGTTCCATAAATTTACGGTATAACAGATAATCCTGACTGTCAAAGGTGCTTTCTTCTGTGATTTTTACATTAGCGAGCTTAATCATAATGATCTTCAGATAGGCTGCCATTGTATCGATATGATTAGTATATGGAGGTATGTTATATTCATTAAGCAAGGCTTTGAACAGAAAGTTGAGCTCATCCATTTCTGAACCGTTTAGCTGTAACCGTTGATTTGCAGCTGCATTATTAAATAGTACTGCCTTGCAGTTGCTTGCGCTCTTTGGGGTCTTCTCCCAAAAACAATCACCAAAAGAGACTATATAACCTGAGACCACTGAAGGAGTTTCAAATTGATAAACCTGACCTTTGGAAAGTAAAAAGACCTCATGCATCTTTATTTCAAAAGAATTATCATCTACAGTTAATATCCCTGTACCATTTTCTATAAATAGTATGCGATGATAACTAAGTCTGTTGGAAAACCCAGTATTGACAATCCGCTTCTCTAACCTCTCTATAGAAAATGAGTCGGTAACAGGTTGCTCTATCAGAATTTTTAATGCAGGTTTCACCAGATTGAATTTTGTGTAAAGATAGAAGGTCTTGCCCATTAATAGGAAGGATAATCAATATAGCCTTTGTCTCCACCCTGGTAAAAGGTTTCTTCATCCCAATCTGCCAATGGGCTGTCATTTTTTATACGTTCTACCAAATCGGGGTTTGAAATGTATAGTTTACCAAAAGCTACTAAATTTACAAACTGGGTCTGCAAAATTTCTTCGGCAGTTTTTACAGTAAAACCACCAGCGATCATAATGATGTTTTTAAAGCGTTGTCTTGCGCTTCGTAGAAAATTTAGCGGAATTGAAGGTCTTCCATTTGTAATTGCGTTAGAAAAGTGGATGTATAAAATATCTAATTTCTGTAACTCTTCAAGAATATACTGGTGTGTTGCCAACTCTTCAGGATAAGATTTTAAATCGTAGATTTCACGAAAAGGCGAAAGCCTGATTCCTACTTTATTCTTTCCAGCCACAGCAACAACTTCTTGCATTATTTCAAGCAAGAACCGGGTTCTGTTGCCAATACTTCCCCCGTATTCATCTGTTCTGATGTTACTCAATGGATTTATAAACTGGTCAATCAGAAAACCATGTGCTGCATGAATTTCAACACCATCAAATCCTGCTTCCAATGCATTTATTGCTGCCTGTCTGAAGGCTTGTACCCAAAATGGAATTTCTTCAAGATCTATGGAAATGGGCATTGTCATGGGTTGATGAGTATCATCAGGAATACGAATGGTTTCATTAACTTGTATTGCAGATGAAGATATCAAAGGTTCGTTGTTTTGTATTGCGGGATGCCCGATACGACCTGCTTGTACTAGTTGGGCAAATATTTTTCCTCCCTCAGCGTGGACAGCTTCTACAACTTTTTTCCAGGCTGTTTTTTGTTCTTCATTGTATATTCCCGGGGTATTCATATAGGCACCACCATTAGAAGAAATAGCAATATTATCCGAGATCAATAATCCGGCACCAGCTCTCTGCTGATAATAAGTAATCATAGAAGGGTGAGGTATTCCTTTTACTGCTCTGCGACGGTTCATAGGGGCCATTACAATCCTGTTGGAAAGAGAAATGTTTTCACTAATAAATGGCGTAACTAATTTTTTCTGTGACATGTTATTTTTTTTATCAAAATTAGTATCCAGCAATACTCCAAAACAGGGATAAAGAGTGGTTTTTTTTGTACTTTTCGAGTAATGAAAAGCAAACATCTACATAAACCTTTTGATATTTTTGTTTCGGATATGGAACACTGGAATGAGCGTCCGCTGATCTACCAGTTCTTCGAAATTGTACAGATAATGGATGGAGAAGGTATCAGGATTGTAAATGAAAACAAATTTCCATACAGCAAAGGGAGTATTTTTTTATTTACACCCTTAGATTGCAGAGGTTTTGAAAGTAGGACAAACACACGTTATTGTTCTATCCGGTTTTCTGAAGTTTTTCTTGAACAATACAAAACCAAACAGGAAAAAGAGAAAGTAATACAATGGCTGAAACAGTTAGAAACTATCTTTACTTACCATAATCGCTTTGAGCAGGTATTGATTAAAGAGAGCAGAGATTGTGATATGATTACGGCGTTAATTGAAAATATGCTGGTAGAATATGACAACAAGCCTTCTTATTATGATGAAAATTTACAGCATTTGGTGGTTCTTATTTTAAATATTATCTCCCGTAATGTTAACCCTCAGCAGATAACAGCTCACGCAAAAATGGATGAACCTCTGATTAATAAGATGCTGGTTTATCTGCATCAACATATTCATTGCCCGAAGAATTTAAGAATAAAGCATCTTGCAGAACAGTTTAACTTGTCTGCAAATTATATTGGTGAATATTTTAAAAATCTAACAGGAGATAGTTTGCATTGTTATCTGACTCAATATAAAATGAATATCGTCGAACAGCGGTTAATCTATAGTGAACACACAATAGGGCAAATTGCCGATGATTTAGGCTTCTCTGATGAAAGTCATTTAAGCCGGCAATTCAAAAAACATAAAGGAATAACAGCAGTTGCCTACAGAAAGCAATTTAAGCAATAAGTTGAAATCTTCATCAGGAATGGTTGACATCCTGTTCTTCTATAATAAATGAGTCACGTACAATTTTAGCTGTCTTATGTTCTCCTGTATGGCTCCAGCCTGGGGGCATAATGATGTATAGCAGCTTATTTTTGAATCCGGGAGCAGCAACAATATCTTTTCCCAAACAAATAAATTCGCCAAAATAGACATCCCATAAACTATTGGGATCCATTTCCCGACTAATACCATACTCGATTTTGATATCCGTTCTTTCATCCTGGTAAGTTCTGAAAACCCGGTCCCATATATTCAAAAGGTTGCAGAAATTGGTGTCCAGATACAATGGATTTCTGGCGTGATGCACCCGGTGATGTGAGGGGGTAAGCAAAATGTTGTTTAAGAATCCCAGACGTCCATCTTTAATAACGTTTTCACCTATATGGATAAATGAACCCCATAAACCATCGATGAACATGATGAAAAATAATAAAGCGGGATTAACCCCCAAGAGTATGCAGATAGAGGTCCGCACCACATCAGCATACGGCGCTTCTAAAAAGAAATGGGCGAAATTAACGGAGAGGTTCATCTGCTGTGGTGCATGGTGTGTGGAATGGAGACACCATAAAATCCTGACTTTATGTGCTAAACTATGATAAACAAAATGAGAGAATTCCCAGATAATATAGCCGTAAATCAGCCAGTACCAGGTAAATGTTGTCGTGAAAATGGCCCATTTTTCAAGTAATCCGATGCAGAATGCAACAGCAGCAATGGATATAAACCTTGAGATAAACCGATTTAACACAAATACCAGAAAAGGCATCTTGTATTCATCTATTTTAAATCGCTTATAGAAAAATGCCCGTATGAGTTCCAGTATGAGTAACAGGGGGATAATAGGACCCATCAGATTTTGTATGCCTTCTAATGTCGTTAGTGATCCGTAATTATTGGATTGCACCATTTTTATAATACCACCGATACCGAAGAAACCAGTGAGTTCATCGTATAATGTTTGCAATAGGTTCATTAGCTGATATAGTTGTTTTTAATTTATAAATTAATACTGATTGTTATAAGTACCTTTTCTTCCAGGCCTGCATCATATATACATTTATTGCCCACTGATCGGCAACAGGCTGATTGGTAAAAGGAATTGTCGGCATATAAGAAGGAGGTCCAAATTCAGTGAGCATAGTAAGTATTTGTCCCTGTTCTTTTTTTAAGGCAACTACCTTGTCCCACCAGGCGAAATGAGCATCTACTGCTGCTTTCCACTCGGGGGCACGTGGGTCACCAACCTGTGGACCTTCAGCATGGCCAACGCGGGAGTGGATATGATCTGTACGGGAAATGGCCAGATCAACAGTAGAAGGCTGATCTTCCAGTAAACTTTCGCTGACATTACACCAGTGGGAAATATCCAAAGTGATTCTCAGGTCTTTGTTTTCCTGTAAATAACGCAAGGATGCAGGAGCTGAATAGAGCATTCTTGATCTATGAGTTTCATGATAAATAGGGATACCTGTTTTTTTTGAATAATTAACCGTAAAATCAATAAACCGTTTGTTTTCTTCGTACGTGAAAAAATCCTTCCCGGAATGTACATTTATATACAGGGGTTGCTGGTGTTTGTTTCCGGTTGCATCTGCGAGTACCTTTTTAAAAGTTGCAAAATGAACATCTGGAGCTGGTTCGTCTCCCCGGCAAAGAAACCCTACAACTAACTGGTGTTCTTTTAACGCAATGAACAATTCTTTTTGCTGGTCAGGATCAGAAGGCCATAAAATTTCTATGCCATCGTATCCATCTTGTTTTGCCTTTCTGCAAAAATCGGTTACAGATCCATTGAAGCCCCAGTATGGTGCCATGATCTTTAACGCAAAGCCTTTTGCTGTTTTTACTGAGGTGGGATGGGGGGATCCGAATATTTCCAGTGAAGTTAAAAATAACGCCGTTGTTGCTACAAGGCTATTCTCTATGAAATTTCGTCGGTTGTACCCCATAATAAGTCTTTGGTTAGAAAATTCAAATTACATATTTTAACAATCTGTAGTATGTATTTTATTTGATATCTTAATTCGGTCGTGAAAATAAATACCCTTTTAAAACCTGAACAGAAGAATTTATTATTTTAACAGTGCGGCAGTTTACCCCTCTTTGATGTATGCGGGTATTTTCTTGTGGGGGCTATCATTTGGTGGTGTGCGAGAAAGTAGCCACTGCAATTAATGATTTATGTTATGAAAAAAGGACGCATAATACGCGTCTTTTTTTCATAACATTTATTAGAGCTTTTCTATTAATCCGATCGTGATTCCCTCAAAACAATCATCCTGACAACCATCTACTACATAACCGCAGGAAGAGATCATTCCGTTGTTCTTTGTTTCAAAGTAGGTTTTTGCATCTTTTCTTTTTAGCAGCCATACTGTTTTCGCTTTCTGATATACTTCTTCCAAAGTTACGGGATCAGAACCCTTCGGATGAGTTTTGAGATTGTTTTCATTTTCAATCCACTCTTCATATACCGTAACTTTTTTGGTTGGCTGATTCATTTTACTGGCTGTATACGAACGTTGTATCACCCGGCCATCTTTTACAGTTATTGTGGTTTCTGAACTCGTACCGGTCCAGGAAGCGGACGTACTGGTGTAGCGATAAGAGTTGTTTGATGATGCCTTGAAGTTTGTCCAGGTCTTATGGCTGGTATCATAATCATTTTCATGAACGATATCGCTTTTCTTACAGGAAGAAAGGAGGGTTCCTGTAAGCAGTACGATTAAGCAGAAGTAGTTTTTTTTCATGTTTGGGTTTTTATATAAAAACGAACGGCAGGTGCTTTTCGCTACAATTTATTTATTTTATTCAGTTTATTTTTAACTTCTGATTATTTGTTACGGGGTAATGCATAACTGGTCGGTGGGGCCTGGTCATGATGCGTATTTATCATTTTGCGAATTGTTCATGTGACAGGCAAACAAACAAAATATGACTTTTGTTGTTCTCTGTTTTAACACATTGATTTTCAGTTGTGAATGTTAGGTGAGGGTGCTTTATTCAATGTGCCGGATTTAAATTTCTAACCTAAAAACCATAAACATGAATTTAATTGAAATGTTAAAGGGCGAGTTAAGTGAACCACTAATCTCGTCCCTGAGTCAGAAAGCAGGAGTAAGTGAAGATCAGGTTAAAACTGGTTTTGCTGCTGGTATCCCTGCCGTTTTAGCCGGGATACTGAAAAACGGGGCTGCTCCTGGTGTATTGGATAAAATACTTCCTGGTGCCGGGAGTAAAACCGAAGATGTATTAAACAGTGACGGGGATTCCCTGCTGGAGAAAGGAAAATCCATGCTGGGTGGTTTATTAGGCAGCCACGCAAGTGACTTAACTGATTCTGTCTCTGCATCAAGTGGGTTGAGTACTGATAAGGCTGCTGGTTTAATGGCTATGATTGTCCCGGTAATTACCGGATTTGTTGCTAAGATCATGTCTGGCAATGGATGGAGTATCTCCGACTTATTAGGTAAGATTTTCGCAAATAAAGCTGATATCAGCGCTTCGTTGCCGCAAGGTTTGGGAGACTCTTTAGGTTTAGCTAATTTAAAACTTCCTGATGTGAATATCCCTAAAGTGGAAGTCCCAAAAGTAGAGATACCTAAAGTAGAAGTGCCAAAAGTACCTCCTGTAAGTTATGGAACTGTTCAGGAACCTAAATCAGGTGGTGGCTCTTTAAAATGGATCATTATTGTACTTGTCATTCTGGCGGCTATCTGGTGGCTTTTAGGTAGAACAGGTTGTAACAAAACAAATGGAACTCATATGACAGATAGTTTATCTTCTAAAGTTGATTCATTGGGTGGTAAGGTAGACTCTGCTACGGGGGCTGTGAAAGCTGCTGCTGGTGTTGTAGCCGGTAAATTAAATGAAGCCGGAGATTTTGTCCGGGATTTAGGTGCCAGTCAGGTTAAAAAGTTACCGGATGGTACCGAAATCAATATAGGTGAGAATTCCGTAGAGAGCAGGTTAATCTCATTTATTGAAGATAAAAATAAACCCGTTGATAAGACAACCTGGTTTACATTTGACAGGTTATATTTTGAAACCGGAAAAAGCATATTAAAAGCAGAGTCCCAGGAACAGCTAAAAAATATAGCTGCAATTTTAAAAGCTTATCCAAATGTACATCTGAAACTGGGAGGTTATACAGATAATACAGGAGATGCTGCGGTGAATAAGAAGATTTCGAATGAAAGAGCAAATTCTGCTATGCAGGAGCTATTGAAATTGAATGTGGATGCCAAACGTCTGGAAGCTGAAGGTTATGGTCAGGATCATCCTATTGCAAGTAATGATACGCCCGAAGGCAGAGCTCAGAATCGTCGTATTGATATACGCGTGACTCAAAAATAGGTATCCGTTAATATTTTCAGGAATAAACGCCCGGTCTGAACCAGATCGGGCGTTTTGATTTTAAGATTTCTCTTGTTTTTAGTACATCGCCATATTATTCTCTACGCTTATTCTGTACACCTGAGTTACTGACTAAAGCGTGTTTTGCTTTTATTTTATTAAATTTTTTTCTATAAAAAACATGTAATTTCATTGCTTTTATAGCCTGTTTTAATTGGGGTTAATCATGTGTTTTTAATCGTTTTTTAATTCTATGTTACTGTTGTATAATGAAATGTGTGTTTTTTTGAGATGGGGTGTTAACATATCCGTCTCTTCTTTTAGAAGCAATGAACCTAAAATATGGACGATTTATGATGATGTTATTTTACAAATACTCAATCGTACATCAAATGAAGAAAATATTTATATCATTTGTCTTTGCAATTGCATTGTTCACGTAGAGTATGGCTCTATTGGCGTAATAAAAAATATGTTTATTTTAAATTAATTAATTTTATGGTGTCCAATTTTTTGGAGAATTAATTAATGCTTTTAGCTAATCCGTGTTGTTCAAGCGAATTTTATGAATAAGACTTACCTGGTTTCTCTTTTTTTTGTGCTGTTGTTACCTCATTTGATTTTTGTAAAGCTAAATACAGATGAGGAGATAAAGAATATGAAATGTGATTTTCATCATAAAATAACATGTTGTCGTGTTGTAACACCCTTATATACTGGTAAAGTAGCGCCATTCCGTGTTTTAAAAGGGATGTTGTCTACTTCTGTTCGATGTTCCAAGTTCAGAAATGTGAAGTTTGTATTAACTAATTTGAATCAGTTGGTTATTTCTCTGAATAATCTGAAAACTGCCGGCCCCAGACCACAGGCCATGTCAGCCCTCATGTACCGTAGTGTCTCTGATTATAATGATGGTTAATTGTCAGATAGTCAGCTGTTAATTGCGTTTGTTTTGGTGTCTGATGGCTGTTGAGGCAGCGATGTTTTCTCTTTTCCTTCTTTAAACACCTTCTGGGAATAAATTGGTAATAATTTTAACTTCTTATGCCTTTAATGATAACTCTTTCTTAATATATAGTCTATTGAAATCGTATAATTTTATATTGTTTATTGTTGTAGGATTTATATCTATTCTTTTGATTAATCTTATGATGATTTTACACTTTTATTCTTGATTATGGTTAAAATAATAACGAAATGTTAAACAATTAAATAACTAAACTATAGAAAAAACGCCTTTGTACCTCGAATAATATGTTTTAAACTCACATTTATCTAATTTCAAATAACACTACCTATGTTAAACGAACTTGAAAAACTGGCCGCATTTATCGGCAACACCCCGCTAATAGAATTGAAGAATAATGATGCCAATCTATTTGCCAAACTAGAGTATAATAATTTCACTGGCAGCTCAAAAGACCGTGCCTCTTTCAGTATTATTTATAACGGAATCAGGGATGGGAAAATCAATGAAGATACGACCATCATTGCTTCAAGCTCAGGTAATCTGGCGATTTCGGTTGCCTCTATCTGTAAGCGGCTGAAGCTGAAATTTATTCCGGTTATTGACCCGAATATCAATTCAGCGTATGAAACGCTGTTAAACCTGATTTCTTATGAGGTGGTTAAGGTTACCGAACGGGATTATACCGGTGGTTACCTGTTAACCAGGATAGAGACAGTAGACAGACTACAGGCAGAAACCCCGAATTCTTTTATTGCTGACCAATATGGTGACCCGAATAATTATAAAGGTTATGCTGGTCTGGGTGAAGAGATCCTGAGTTCATTCAAAGATCTGGACTATATTTTCACGGCAGTGAGTTCCAGTGGAGCGATTACTGGTATCTCTTCTTATATCAAACAAAGACGCCCTGAGATCAAAATCATTGGTGTAGATGTGGAAGGGTCTGTGATTTTTAATGCAAAACCTGTAAAACGTTATATTTCTGGTATAGGTGCCAGCCGTATTCCTCCGATCATTGAAAACGCAATTATTGATGATGTGGTAATTGTATCCCAGCTGGATATTATCCGTGGCTGTTTTGAGCTGCTGAACGAGCAGGCAATTTTTGCCGGAGCTTCCTCAGGAGCTGTTTACCTGGCGGCCAAGAATCACGCAAAAGCGAATACCGTTAAAGCCACTTCTCTGATGATTTTTCCAGATAAAGGTCATACTTATCTGGATACGATCTACAACAAAGAATGGGGAGCGGAATTGGCTGTGAAACTTAAGGAAACAGAGCTCGTCTGATTAAAATCCAAACGCAACCACTCTAAAACACACCAGTTTTCTGGTACCTGACAGTCAGAATTTTCTGACTGTATGGGATTACTATATGAAAAATATATAATACCGACTGTGACAGCTATAAAATCTGGACAGCCGGCGATCAAAACAATTTAAAAATTATGCCAATTAACAAATCTCCACTTCACCCTGCGCAAAAAGATATCTATCTGGACCAACTGATCAATGTTGGCAGTCCTTACTATAATATTGGAGGGTATACAAGAATCATAGGCCCGCTTGTAAAGGCGAAATTTATTGCTGCTGTCAACTCGGTACCGGAAGTATTTGATGCTTACCAGATGAGATTTGATATTGATGAACATACACCGCATATTCATTTTGATGATACCTGCAGGCAGCTGGAAATTATAGAATTCGATTACAGTCAGCAAGATAATGGAGAAGAAGCATTGCTGAAGTGGATGAACGAAGAGTTTAGCAAACCTTTTGAAATTAAAAAAGATAATGTTCTTTTTGAGCATTATCTGATCAAATTAAATGAGGAAGATCACTTATATTTCTATAAGTTTCATCATTTGATTTCAGATGGATTCGGGTTTTCTTCACAAATACGTTATGTGGCCAAAAAGTATAATACGCTGATCGATAATAATGATGACGTAGAGTTTTTATATCTACCCTATAAGGATGAGGCGATAAAGGCCGACGCTTATTACCATTCACAGGAATATGCGGACGAAGGGCAATACTGGAAGGATAAAATTGAGCAAAAACCGCAGCAGTTATTGCAACGGAGATTTTTGGATAGCAGCCATGATCAGCAACGATGTGAAAACTTTCTGATCGATTTGTCACCTGAGGATTTTAAACTACTGGAAGATTTACAAAAAAACACAAAGTCCAGTATTCAGCAACTGACCATTGCTGCAATGATGATTTATTTCGGCAAGACCTCTGATCGTAAAGACTTCATTTTTGGAACTCCGTTACATAAAAGAAAGAATAAAAAGGTACGTGAAATTGTAGGTATGTTTACTGGTATTCTGCCTTATAAAGGTACATATCAGCCTGAACTTACGGTAGATGAGTTAATCAGGGCTGTTACTTTAACTCAGCGGGAAGATTATCGTTACAGCAATTATCAGATAGGAGATCTCAGTCGTTACTTTAAGATTAATGCGGCAGAAGAATATCTGATAGAGATCGTTATTAATTATGCTATACTCGATTTTGAACTTGATTTTGGTGAAGGAATACAGGCTAATACTTATTCACTGCCAAGTGGTTATGGCAGATATCCGATTGAAATCTATTGGAAAGATTATGGAAAGCAACAGCCATTACAGTTAAGTATAGATTATAAACTGCAGTATTTCTCTGCTGCAGAAATGGAACTGATAGCACACCGGTTACTATTTATTTTACGTCAGTTTAGCGATAATCCCAATGCAAAATCGGGTGACATTGAAATCATCCCTCCTTCAGAATTGCAGTTGTTGGAGCAGTTTAATGATGTGACTGTTCCTTACCCCGATACAAAGACGCTAACAGTGATTTTCGAGGAACGGGTATTTGCTTCTCCTGATGCTGTTGCGGTTAAATTTGAAGATAAACAATATACTTATCATGAACTGAATGTGCAGGCAAACCAGCTGGCACATTATCTCAGATCAAAAGGGGTGACTAAGGATACACTGGTTCCGGTATGTTTTGATCGTTCACTGGAAATGGTTGTGGGTATTCTAGCGATTATGAAAGCGGGGGGAGCCTATGTTCCTGTTGATCCGCAATATCCTGAAGACAGGATTAATTATATGCTGGAAGATACAGGCGCACGCGTAGTTGTTACAACTGCGGCTATAGCCGGTAAATTCATAACGGCTAAAGGGATAGAACTTCTCTTAATGGATGCAGAGGCCGATATTATAGGCATGCAACCTGTTACCGGGGTGGAGCATGTTGTTAATCCGGATGATTTATCTTATGTGATTTATACCTCTGGTTCGACCGGAAGACCTAAAGGGGTAATGGTAGAACATGCTGGGATGCTTAATCACCTTTATGCAAAGGTGAATGATCTGGAATTATCAGATAGCTCCATTGTCGCATTTACCGCTTCCTATACTTTTGATATATCTGTGTGGCAATTATTTTCTGCGCTGCTGTGTGGGGGAACGACCATTATTTATTCTTCCGCACTTATTCTGGAGCCGGCTACCCTGATCCGTACAGTGGATAAAGATAAGGTTACCATATGGGAACTGGTGCCTTCTTACCTGGCTGCTGTTTTACAGGAACAATTTGTGGCCTCGCTGGTCTCTCTCAAATATTTACTTGTTACCGGAGAAGCGGTGAGCCAACCTGTACTGGCACAATGGTTTGCGCATCCTTTTTATGGTGGTATTCCTGTGGTGAATGCTTATGGGCCTACAGAGGCTTCTGATGATATTTGTCATTATGTGATGTACAATACGCCTGAAAGTACGAACGTACCTCTGGGTTCACCGGTTCAGAATACACAGTTGTATGTGATGAATAATCAGCTGCAGTTGTGTCCTATAGGTGTTGCCGGAGAAATTGCGGTTTCAGGTGTTTGTGTGTCAAGAGGTTATCTGAACAGGGATGATCTAACAGCCGAAAAATTTATCACTAATCCTTTTGATCCTGCCTCTACTTACCGTATGTATCGTACAGGCGATTTGGGACGCTGGCTACCCGATGGGAATATAGAATACCTGGGCCGGATTGATGATCAGGTGAAAATACGTGGTTTCCGTATTGAATTGGGTGAAATAGAAGCTGCACTACAGTTATGCGAAGGTGTCAGCCAGGCGGTAGTAGCAGTAAAAACAGATGATCATGGCAATAAACGACTGGTAGGGTATGTCGTTTCTGACGGAGATTTTGACAAAGAGCTTGTCGTATTAAAACTGAAAGAGAAATTACCGGAGTATATGATTCCGGCTTTCTTTATCACGATTGATACAGTACCACTGACGGCTAATGGAAAAGTTGATAAAAAATCATTACCTGACCCCGATGCAGGTGCGCTGCAGACTACGACTTATGTGGCACCAAGAAACGAAACTGAAGAAATACTTGTTAATATCTGGCAGGAATTACTGGGGGTGCTGAAAGTAGGGATTTATGATAATTTCTTTGAACTGGGTGGAGATTCGATTACGACCATACAGGTAGCAAGCCGGGCGAAAAGGGCGGGTATAAGTCTGCAACCAAGAGATCTGTTTACAAATTACACAATCTCGTCATTGTCTACACTATTATCCCTGCGGGTTGTTACGACTACACAGGCAGCTCAGGGATTGTTGACTGGTGCGAGTGGTTTACTACCAATACAGCAGCATTTTTTTGAGGCAGAAACCCAAAATGTATCACACTATAATCAGCATCTTTTATTAAAAACAGATAAACGTAGTGATCAGAAAATTTTATTAGCTGCAATCAGAGAATTAGTTCGTTATCATGATGCACTTCGTTTTTCATATACTTTTCAGGAAGGACAGGTAAAGCAGGTTTACGGAAATTATGAAGGTTCGCTGGAAACGGCAGAGTTTTGTAAAGATGCTACCGCTTTAACAACGCTGATCGAAAGTTATCAGGATAGCCTGGATATAGAAAAAGGGATTTTAATGCGGTCAGTACTTTTACTGGACCCTGAGAGTGAATCGCATAATTATTTATTAATCGTCATTCATCACCTGGCTGTAGATGGTGTATCATGGCGTATCCTGCTGGATGATCTTACCTTGTTATTGCAATCCGGTGGAACTCAAAGTCTGCAAGAATTAATCGGAGATAAAAGTAGTGCCTATGAGCAATGGCATCAGGCATTAACTGCATATAGCCAGGAACAAAGGCTGTTAAGTCAATTGCCTTACTGGGAAAATAGTGTAAAAGGTTATGTACCTGTAAGAACCAGTCAGGACCAGCCTTCATCTGCTCGTATAGCAGATATGGGTACTATTAAGGCACATCTTAACCAGCAAAATACACAGCTGTTACTTCAGGAGGTTTCAAGGGCTTACAATACGGAGATAAACGATATATTATTGAGTGCTCTTGCACTTACACTCTCAGAGTGGAATGGCACAACTACTGTATCTATCGGACTGGAAGGACATGGACGTGAAAATATTTCGGCGCATATTGACAGTAGCCATACTATAGGCTGGTTTACCAGTTTATATCCTGTTTTACTAGAAGTAAAGAAAGGTAAGGATATAGGTTTTGTACTGAAAAATGTGAAGGAGCAGTTAAGACTGGTACCTGAAAAGGGAATTGGTTTTGGTGTATTGAAATATCTTAACAAAGTCGATTCTTTACAGACATCAGATCCATGGGATATTGTATTTAACTATTTGGGTAAACTGGATCATACTATAGTTGAAGATGCTGCGGTTATACCGTTGTGGGAAACCTTCGGGCTTTCCGTTGCAAAGGATTATCCTTTACGTGATAAAATAGCTGTTAATAGTATTATCAGACAAGGTGTACTGGAATTCCACTGGGATTACAGTACACTGCATTTTAGTCAGGAAGACATGGAGCAGCTGACTGTCAGGTATATTTCTTGTCTGGAAGAACTAATTGCACACTGTGTTTCCCGTCTGGAAGTTTCACCAACCCCATCAGATTATGAACTGGGTGGGTTGATCAGTAGTGTTGAACTGGATGAGTTCCTGACAGAAGATTATCAGGGGGCCCCACGTAAAGACCAGATAGAAGGTCTGGCGAGATTAAGTGGTTTACAGGAAGGAATGCTTTTTTATGGTCTTTACGACAGACATGCAGGAACTTATGTGCAACAGTTTTATTGTAGCCTGGAAGATCTGAATGAAGATGTATTTATCCAAAGCTGGAAACAGCTGATTCATCAGCATAGTATTTTAAGAAGCGGATTTTATCATCAGGTTTTTGGTGTGCCGGTACAATGTGCTTACCGGGAAGTAGAATTGCCTGTAACGATATTGGATTACAGGCAGTTAAATAATGAACAGCAGCAGGCCGCTATCCGCGAATATGAGGCCGCTGATCGTTTAAAAGGTTTTGATTTTACGGCAGTTCCTCTAATGAGAATATGCCTGATCCGTTTACAGGATAACTATTACCAGTTTTTATGGACTTATCATCATATCCTGCTGGATGGCTGGTCGCTTCCGGTTATACTGGAAGAGCTGATGCGCGCTTATGAGGCACAGGTAACAGGTACTTCTGTCTCTGTTTTGCCAAATACCAGGTACGATGATTATATCCGTTATATATATCGTAAGGATAAAGAGGCTGCTAATCAGTACTGGCGTAAATATCTGGAAGGGGTTGAAGAAGGCAGTCTGCTGAGTTTTATCAATACCAGTGCAGACCGTAATAAGGGGGCAGGTGTTTACAGGAAGGAGAAACTGAGTCTGAGCCATAGTTTTACAAACTCATTAGCACAATATGCACATCGTCATCATATTACCCTGAATACTTTAATGCAGGGTGTCTGGGCGTATTTGTTATATCGTTATACGGGCAAAGCCGATGTAATCTATGGGGTAATCGTTTCGGGGCGTCCGGAAGATCTTCCAGGTGTTGAAAGAGGAGTGGGGATGTATATTAATACTTTACCACTGCACACCACTGTCGATGAAAAACAAACTTTAACAAATTGGTTACAGGTATTGCAGACCAGTCAGCTGGAAAGCAGGGAATATCAATATACTACACTCAATGAGATACAACGGTTATCGGGTATTTCGGGTGACATCTTTGATAGTTTACTGGTATTTGAGAACTATCCGGTCAGTAAAGTTTTAAATGAGCATCCATGGCAGCTCAAATTGGAGAATATTGGATTGCATGAGCATACAAATTATCCATTTAATATTATTATTCAGGCTACAGATACCATCCAGATTGATTTTAATTATAACTCCAGTTTATTACCTCCTGCTTATGCGTCGGCTATAGCCGGTCATTTTGAGCAGGCATTACAGCAATTTATTACACTGGGGGAAGGAGCTTTGGAAGGCATTGAAATTCTGAAAGTTGCTGAATGTGCCCTGTTGCTGGAAACATTTAATGATACCAGGAGTCATTATCCTGAACAATATAACGTAATTGATGCCTTCTGGGAGCAGGTAATCCTTAACCCTGAGGACACGGCTATTGTATATGAATCAGTTTCTTTAAGTTATCGTGAACTGGATGAACGTTCAGAGCAATTGGCCTTTGAGTTGATTAGCAGGGGCGTGAAACCAGAATCGCTGGTACCTGTGGGTATGAAACGTAGTCTGGATATGATGATTGGTATCCTGGCGATCTTAAAAGCAGGGGCTGCTTATGTACCCATAGATCCGGATTACCCATTGGAACGTATTGCGTTTATGCTGGAAGATACTGCCGGAAAAGTGGCCTTGACCAATAGTGAATGGGTGTCCCTTTTTAAGGGTATGGCTCCTGATCTGGAATTGATTAGTCTGGATCAACTCGAATTATCTCCTGTTGATCACTTATTACCGGTTTCAGCAATTACTCCTGACAGTCCTGCTTATGTAATTTATACTTCAGGTTCTACTGGTCAGCCTAAAGGAGTGGTGGTTACCCATCGCAATGTGGTGAGTCTGGTAAAGGAAGTAAGTTACGTGGCACTAGGTAAGGAAGATGTATTGCTATCTACGGGATCTCCATCTTTTGATGCAACCACTTTTGAGTATTGGGGTATGCTATTGAACGGTGGGCGCCTGATCCTTTGTGCTGATGATAAACTACTTGACAGCAGCCAGTTGAAAGGGGAGGTCCGTTTACATGGGGTAACCAAAATGTGGTTTACCTCGAGCTGGTTCAATCAGCTGATCGATACTGATATTACGGTATTTGAAGGGTTACAGGCCATATTGGCCGGTGGAGAAAAACTATCGGATGAACATGTAGGCAGAATCAGGAAAACTTATCCGGAAATAGAAATCATCAACGGATACGGACCAACTGAAAATACGACATTCTCTCTTACTTTTTCAATTGATGATAGTGGACTTATCCCAATCGGACGTCCACTGGATAATCGTACAGCTTATGTACTGGATGCCCAGTTGAGATTGTTACCGGTTGGTGTTCCAGGTGAAATCTATCTTGGGGGAGCAGGTTTGTCGTTGGGTTATCTGAACCGTCCCGATCTAACTGCAGAGCGCTTTATTAATCATCCTTTCAAACCGGATGAGAAGATATATAAAACGGGTGATATTGGTCGCTGGCTTCCGGAAGGCAATATTGAGTACCTGGGCCGTATGGATGATCAGGTGAAAATCCGTGGTTACCGTATTGAACTGGGCGAAATAGAAAATGTATTACAACAGAGTGAACTGATCAGTCAGGCAGTTGTACTGGTAAAAATAGATGGTGCTTCCAAACGTCTGGTAGGTTATGTAGTTCCTGAAGGTGATTTCGATAAAGACGGGATTGTCGCATTCCTGAAAATCCGTTTACCTGAATATATGATTCCAATGGTATGGATACCGTTGGAAAAACTGCCACTGACCAAAAATGGAAAAGTAGATAAAAAGGCACTGCCTGAGGTTGGTGCTCTGCATACTAATAATTATATAGCTCCGCGTAATACGATGGAGCAGGATCTGGCCAATATCTGGCAGGATCTTTTGCGTGTACCTCAGGTTGGTATAAATGATAATTTCTTTGAACTGGGTGGAGATTCAATCATCACCATTCAAGTGGTCAGCAGGGCTAAACGGATGGGGTATGATTTGCATCCCCGTGATTTATTTACCTGCCAGACTATCGCGCTTTTAGCTGTTGTCCTGTTAAAAGGAAAAGAGACTGAAGCGGTAGCCGAACAAGGGTTGTTATCTGGTGAAAGTGGTTTATTGCCAATTCAGCAATGGTTTTTTGAGATGGCAGATGAAGAACGTTCTCATTTTAATCAGCATGTGCTGTTAACCATAGACAAAGGAATAGCTATCAAAAAACTGGCTGATGCAATCGGTACGCTGGTTCAATATCATGATGCACTTCGTTTTACCTATAGTGCAGATGGACTCATCCAACAATACGGAAATTATGCCGGACAGCTGGAAATAGAAGATTTGCAGTCTGTGAGTCCTGATGAGCTGGAAGAAGCCATCAACAAGGCTGCTGAACAATATCAGCGCAGTCTGGATATTGGAAACGGAATATTGATCAGAGCAGTACTAATGCTTACCCCTGAGGCGGTTCCTCAACATCGTTTATTGGTAATTGTGCATCACCTGTCAGTTGATGGGGTATCCTGGAGGATCTTGGTAGAAGATCTGCAGTTACTCCTTGAAGACAACGCGGGTAAACAGGCAGGGGAGGTTCTGGGTAAAAAAAGTAGCTCCATCCGTCAGTGGTCCGATGCACTGACCAGGTTTGCAGGAAATAATTTATTGACAACACAACTGGATTACTGGGAGCGGGTTGTACAGCAGGCAGGGCAACTCAAGACAAATAAGCAATATAATGGCATAGTTACTTTTGCGGATACCGAAAACCAAGTAGTCAGACTCAATGCTTTACAGACACGTCGACTTTTGCAGGACGCATCAAAAGCCTATCATACTGAAATCAATGATATACTTCTGGCGGCACTGGCAATTACTCTTTCCGACTGGAATGATCATGCCGTAATCACCCTTAAAATGGAAGGACATGGCCGTGAGGATATTGAAGCTGGTCTGGATACCAGCCGTTCTGTTGGCTGGTTTACTAGTCTTTATCCGATTTCACTCGAAGTATTGCCTCATCAGCTGCCAGGTGATATCTTGAAAAGTGTAAAAGAACAGCTGCGTCTGATACCCGGTAAAGGTTTAGGTTATGGCATATTAAAATATATCAGTAAAGTTTCGTCATTACAGCAAAACTGTGGTGAGGTTACTTTCAATTATCTCGGCCAGATGAATAATATGCTTGGGGATGATGGAATCCTTGGCATAGCAGGTGAAGAGGCAGGAACTTCTGTCGGAGGTAAATTAAGGGTACCTGATAAACTTTATATCAATAGCATTATCAAAGGAGATGAATTGGAAATTGACTGGAGATACAGCCATTATCATTTTTCTCCGGATAGTATAGCAGGTTTATCAGCGCAGTATCTAGCTAACCTGGAAATGTTGGTTGATCATTGCGTTTCTTGTAAAGAGACCAACTATACCCCAGCTGATTATGGTCTGGGTGGGGTAATCAGCTACCGTGAAATGGATGCTTTCCTGGATGGTGGTGATGGAAATATTTCACGCAGACATCTGGTGGAGAGTATTTATCCGCTTAGTGGCTTGCAGGCGGGTATGCTCTTCCATGGATTGTATGATGCACAGGCAGGTACTTACGTAGAGCAACTTTCGAGTAGTATCTCCAGTCTGGATGAACAATTATTTATTCAGAGTTGGGAATACTTGTTAAAACAGCACACGATTTTACGTAGTGCTTTTTATTATGATATTTTTAATGTTCCGGTGCAATGTGTCCTGAGGGAAGTGAAATTGCCAATCGAAATCCTGGATTACAGAAAGGTTACAGATCAGGAACAGGCAATACAGGATTTTGCTGCGGCAGATCGCCTGCAAGGTTTTGATTTTGCAGCTGCACCGCTGATGCGGATTTGCTTATTTCGTGTGACAGCTAATGAATATCGTTTGTTATGGAGTTTCCATCATATCCTGCTGGATGGATGGTCATTACCCGTGTTACTGGAGGAACTATTGCAGACTTATGAATCGCTCTCAAATAGCGGACAGGTTGCTGCTACCGAAGAAGATCGTTACGAAGATTATATCCGGTATATAAACCGCCGGAATCAGTTTGAAGAAGCTGATTATTGGAGGAATTACCTGGCTCCACTTACTGAGAGTACTTTGCTACCATTCATTCGTACAGGTGCAGGACATACTAAAGGTATCGGACAATTTAAAGTCGAGTCTCTTCAGTTAGATACAAATAGGACTGCGGAACTTTCTGCTTATGCACAACGCAACCGCATCACGCTGAATACCTTGATACAAGGTGCCTGGGCTTATCTTCTATCGCGTTATACCGGTCGTGCAGATATTGTCTATGGAGTGACTGTTTCTGGTCGCCCTGAAGAATTATCAGGGGTGGAACGTGCAGTGGGAATGTATATCAATACACTTCCGCTTTGTACACAGATAGATCCGGCGCAGGATATCGCTTTATGGCTACAGGATTTACAGGCTACTCAGCTGCGTAACCGCGAATTCCAATATTCTGCACTCAATGATATACAACGTCAGAGTCCTGTGTCAGGTGAATTATTTGATAGTATCCTGGTATTTGAAAATTATCCTGTGGATGAGTTATTATTAGCTCAGCCCTGGAAATTACAGCTGTCTGGTGTGGAAGTCAAAGAGCAAACAAATTATCCGCTTAGTATTACGGCTGCCGCCGGATCAGAAATTGACATCCGGTTCGAATATAATTCAGATTTATTAACCAGTGCTGACGTATGTCGCATAGCAGGACATTTTGAGAATACTTTAGCCCAGATAATTGCTAAAGAGGTAGTAACATTGGATGCGATCGATATTCTGACAGCAGATGAGAAACAAGGTTTATTGATTGATTTAAATGATAATTTATTTGCTTATCCTTCTTCTAAAACGCTGACAGATCTTTTTCAGGAGCAGGTACGTGCTTCAGCCGGATCTGCAGCTCTGGTTTTTGGAGGAGATCAGCTGAGTTATGCAGAACTGGATGAACGTTCCAATAAACTGGCCCGTCATCTGATCGCTCTTGGCGTTGGCCGGAATACATTGATTCCTTTGTTTATAGATCGTTCTTTTGAAATGATCATTGGTATATTGGGTATCCTGAAAGCAGGTGCTGCTTATGTTCCTGTTCATCCGGATTATCCAGCTGAACGCACCGCTTATATTCTGTCAGATATTAATGCATCGCTGATACTGACTAATACAAACAGTGCTGATTTATTACCGGATACGGATTTAGCTATAATCCTGCTGGACAATCTTGAATTATTTGATGTTTATCCTGAGACGGCACCACTGAATGAAGTTCTTCCAGCCGATCTGGCTTATGTGATTTATACTTCAGGTTCTACCGGTCAGCCAAAAGGAGTACTGATTGAGCATGGCAGTGTCGTGAACCTGATAGCCTATCAGGGAATGAAATTCGGAATAGATAACAGTGAAAAGATTCTGCAGTTCTCGAATTACAATTTTGATGCTTCAGTAGAGCAGATTTTCCTGGCCTTGTTAAACGGTGCAACACTGGTTTTACTGGATGAGGCGAGCCGCCTTGATCCATCTGTGTTGGAACAGCTGTTAATTACCGAGGGGATTACCCATTTACATGCTACCCCTGGATTCCTGGAAACACTGAGTGCAGGCCGCTATGGTGGATTGAAACGGGTTATTTCAGGTGGTGAATATTGCCGTGCTTCATTAGCTGAAGCCTGGAACCCTTATGTTGCTTTTTACAATGAATATGGACCAACCGAAACTACAGTTACGGCACTGGAATATCGTTATCCTGTAACGGGTATAGGAACAGATGAAGGAGTTCCAATTGGTAAAGGACTGGGTAATACGCGAACTTATCTTTTGGATAGTCAGTTAAGACCAGTTCCTGCGGGGGTAACCGGCGAGTTATATATTGCTGGTGTACAGGTAGCCCGTGGTTATCTGAACCGTGCGGATCAAACGGCTTCGAGTTTCTTTGCCGATCCATTTTTGAGTGGTGAACGGATGTATAAAACAGGCGATTTATGTCGTCTGCTGGCAGATGGTAACCTGACTTATGTCGGGCGTAATGATGAACAGGTAAAAATCCGTGGTTACCGTATCGAATTGGGGGAAATTGAACATGTGCTGGCACAGCATGATCAGGTTGATCAGTGTGTGGTGCTGGCCAGGACAGATGCTCAGGGGAATAAACGTCTGGTAGGTTATGTCGTAGCTGAAGCTGAGTTTGATAAAGATGCTGTTGTATCGTTCCTGAAAAGCCGTTTACCAGAATATATGGTTCCTGGATTCTGGGTTGTTCTCGACAAACTGCCGCTGACTGGAAATGGTAAACTGGATAAAAAAGCTTTACCTGAACCTGATACGGACGGATTGACAGCCAATGAATATATCGCTCCGCGTAATGAAATGGAACAGAACCTGGCGGTGATCTGGCAGGAGTTGCTGGGGGTAAACCGGGTAGGTATTCACGATAATTTCTTTGAACTGGGTGGAGATTCTATTATTACTATCCAGGTCGTAAGTAGAGCCAGACGTTCAGGATATGCACTAAATCCGCGTGATTTATTTACCTGTCAGACAATTGCCAGACTCAGTGCGTTACTGAATTTACAGCAGGACTGGACAGTAACTGCTGAACAAGGATACTTAACTGGGAAAAGTGGATTATTGCCTGTACAGGATTGGTTCCTGCATACAGCCGCAGCTGATAAATCACATTATAATCAGCATATTGTTTTAACGGTTGATAAACGGATCAGTTCAGAACAACTGGAAACAGCATTGAATAAACTGATTAATCATCATGATGCACTTCGTTTTGCGTATCAGTTATCAGAAGGAGTTTGGCAGCAGCAGTATACCGACAGCCGCCTTGAAATGACATTGGCAGATTACCAGAATTCTGCATCAGACTGGTCTGATGCCCGGGAGAAACAACTGGATATGCTGCAGATTCAGATGGATCTGGCTGCAGGAAGGCTGTTCCAGGCTGCTTTATTACTTTCTCCAGATACAGAACCATTTAATCAGTTAATCCTGGTTATACATCATCTTGCTGTAGATGGGGTGTCATGGCGTATCCTGACCGATGATCTCGAATTATTGTTACAACAGGAAGATAAACCGGTTACAACAGTATTAGGTAATAAAACCACCTCAGTCCGTCAGTGGTATAAAACACTGAAAAATTATAGTCAAGGTCAGCGTTTACTGAAACAAGAAGCTTACTGGAAAAAAACCAAACAACAGCTGGTATCATTGCATACTGATCATTCTTTTGACGGAGAGGTAAATGGATCAGCTATCGTACAACATATTGTGAAATTAGGTAATAGTGCTACTTCGCAACTCCTGAAGGAAGCGCCAAAAGCTTATCATACAGAAATCAATGATATTCTGCTGCATGCTTTGACGCTTACACTTGCCGCTCACAATAATGCCAGTACAATCCTGGTAGGTATGGAAGGACATGGTCGTGAAGATATAGCAGCAGATGCTGATACCAGCCGTACGATTGGCTGGTTTACCAGTTTATACCCTGTTTTACTGGAAATAGAAAATGAAGCAGATATAGCGGACCAGCTGAAATATATCAAGGAACAATTACGTCAGGTACCGGATAAGGGTCTGGGTTACGGAGTGTTGAAATATATTAATCAGGCCGAATCTTTACAGGGTAATGACCCATGGGAAGTGATCTTTAATTACCTGGGACAATCGGGCCAGACTGACGGAGAAGGTTTATTTACCAAACCACAATGGTCATTATTTGGGTCATCAGCAGGAAGCGACTTCACAGTAGAAGGAAAACTGGCTGTTAACAGTATGGTCATCGACGGCGAACTAGTGTTATATTGGAGCTATAGTAATCTGCATTTTGAAACAGACAGTATTACCAGATTGGCTGCCGAATATTTAAAGAATCTGGAGCAGATTATACAGCATTGTATTTCAAAAGAAACGACTTCTTCTACCCCCGCTGATTATGGGCTGGGCGATATCATCAGTTATATTGAACTGGATCAGTTCCTGGATGCTGATTATAAGGGTAGTCCAAGAAGATCTCAGCTGGAAAGTATTTCAAGACTGAGTGGTTTACAGGAGGGGATGCTTTTCCATAGTCTGTATGATCAGCAGGGTGGTACCTACATCCAGCAGTTTTCCGCTGAACTGAAGGACACCGATATAAATATATTCCTCGATAGTTGGCAACATTTGATGAAACAGCACAGTATTCTGCGCAGTGCATTTTATTATGATGTATTCGAGGTACCGGTACAATGTGTTTACCGTCAGGTAGAAATACCTGTTCAGATCCTGGATTACAGAATGATGAGCGGGGAGGAACAGGAGCTGGCTATTGCTCAATATAAACAGGAAGACCGGCTGAAAGGGTTTGATTTTACAACCGCACCATTGATGCGGATCTGTCTGATACAATTGGAAGATCAGCGTTATACGTTCTGTTTGACGCATCATCATATTTTACTGGACGGCTGGTCTATGCCAATATTCCTGGAAGAGCTGCTCACTAATTATGAGCAACTGGTGAATGGAAAAACGCTACCTGTAATTACAGAGGACCGTTATGAAGATTATATCCGCTATATAGAAAGACAAGATAAGGAAGAGGCTGCTGCATATTGGCACAATTACCTGTCGGGACTGGAAGAGGCCAGTCTGCTACCTTTCATTAATACGGTTTCAGACCGTACCAAAGGTCATGGAGAATACGGCGATGAAATACTCCTGCTTGATACAGCTTTTTCAGCTCGTTTATCAGGGTATGCCCAGAAAAACCGGATTACACTGAATACCCTGATGCAGGGAGTCTGGTCATACCTTTTATATAATTATACCGGGCGTCAGGATGTGGCTTTTGGTGTTGTCGTATCAGGGCGGCCTGAGAATCTGCCGGGTGTAGAAAAGGCGGTTGGTATGTATATCAATACGCTGCCATTACATAGCAGAGTAGACTTGTCGCAGGATATAGCGTCATATTTACAAAATATCCAGACCGAACAACTGGAAAGCAGAGCTTATCAATATACCAGCCTGAGTGAAATACAGAAATTATCAGGTACAACCGGCGAACTGTTTGATACCCTGATGGTATTTGAAAATTATCCGGTAAGTCAGGCGCTGGAAGCACAGCCATGGAGTTTACAGCTGACCAACACAGATATCGGTCAGCAGCATACAAATTATCCTTTAAGTATTATTGTCATAGCCGGAAAAGAAATCAGTATAGATTTTAATTACAACAGCTTGCTGAATCTGGGTTATGTCAAAAAAATAGCAGGCCATTTTAAAACTGTGCTCGAGCAGCTGGTGTCTGCAAAAGAACTAAAATTTGAAGGAATAAATATACTGACTGCTGCTGAACAGCAAGAATTGCTGTATGATTTTAATGCAAAAAGTATCTCTCCTTTACCATCACAGACTGTGATTACCAGTTTTGCTGCCCAGGCAGTATTATATGGGGATAATCCTGCAATTATAGAAGGCACTGAATCTTTGAGTTACCGTGAACTGGATGAAGAATCGTCACGTTTTGCCCATTATCTGCGTGCTAAAGGGGTGACAGCAGGTGTGTTGGTGCCAGTTTGCCAGGAAAGATCGGTAAAACTGATTATAACTATGCTGGCTATTTTAAAAGCTGGGGGAGCTTATGTGCCTATTGACCCTGGTTATCCCGCAGAACGTATTTTATACATGCTGTCGGACATAGCTGCTGGTCTGCTGATCAGTAATGATAAGGTATTGTCAGGGCTGCCTGCTCTACCGGACCTGGAGGTGATTAACCTTGATAATCTGGTAGGAGAATTGAATGAGTATCCTTTGACAGCACCTGTTTGCAATGTTGGTCTGACAGATCTGGTTTATGTAATTTATACTTCTGGTTCTACAGGTCAGCCGAAGGGTGTGCAGATTACTCATGCCGGGCTTTCTAACCTGGTTAGCTGGCATCTGGAACGTTATGAATTGAGAGCCGATAGTAAAACGACTACTGCAGCAGGTGTAGGCTTTGATGCCTTTGGCTGGGAAGTATGGCCTGCATTGTGTGCCGGAGCTGCGCTTTATATAGTGGATGATGAACAAAGATTGTCTCCATCCGACCTGGTTGATTATTACAGACAAGAGGGGATTACGCATAGTTTTCTTTCTACTATTCTGATCCCTGAATTTATAGCAGCGAGCAGAGAGGGTGTATTGGCACTGAAATATTTGCTTGCCGGTGGTGATAAACTCTCAGCTATTGACCTTACAGGTTTAACTTATCAGATCGTTAACAATTACGGACCAACAGAAAATAGTGTGGTGACGACCAGTTACATACTCGAGGCGAAAGATGCTCAAACAGCTCCTCCGATTGGAATTCCGGTTAGTCATACTCAGTTATACATATTAAATCCGGCAGGTAAACTCAGTCCTGCAGGTGTTCCGGGAGAGTTATGTATCAGTGGGGTTGGTGTCGCAGCAGGTTACCTGAACCGGGCATCACTGACTGCGGAGAAATTTGTGCATAACCCATTTCAAGAAGATTGGGGTGGAAGAATGTACCGGAGCGGTGATCTTGCACGCTGGTTACCGGATGGTAATATTGAATACCTGGGCCGTATAGATGACCAGGTAAAGATCCGTGGCTATCGTATAGAACTCGGCGAAATTGAAAATGTATTGCAGCAAAGTTCGCTGATCAGACAAGTTGTAGTGCTGGCGAAAACAGATGACAGGGGTAACAAGCAACTAGTCGGATATGTTGTGCCGGAAGGTGAATTTAACCGGGAGGATGTGATGACTTATCTGAAAGATCGTCTTCCTGATTATATGATCCCTGCGCTATGGGTATCGCTTGAAAAATTGCCTTTGACCAGTAATGGAAAGGTAGATAAGAAAATGCTGCCCGAGGTAGTTCATCATAGCCTATTGACTAACAGCTATACGGCACCAGGAAATGCTACAGAAATGGCTTTGGCTATCATATGGCAGGATTTACTGCGTGTAGAACAAGTCGGTATACATGATAATTTCTTTGAGCTTGGAGGTGATTCCATTATTACAATACAGGCGGTAAGCCGTGCTAAAAGGGCTGGCTATGAGTTTCAGCCAAGAGATTTATTTATCAATCAGACTATAGCAAGGTTAGCCGCATCGCTGCAATTATCTAAAACACGGGTGGTTGCCGGCGAACAGGGAATACTTACAGGTAATAGTGAATTATTACCTATACAACAATGGTTCTTTGAAGAAGGAGGTACTGTTACTTCGCATTTTAATCAACAGACTTTATTAAATATTGATAAGTCGGTAGATAGTGGAACCATTTCTGCAGCGATCAGTCAGCTGGTTTCATACCATGATGCCCTGCGTTTTACTTATCGTCAGACAGCCGGTGGCTGGGAGCAATCTTATGGAGAAAATACCGGAGATCTTGAAATCAAGGATCTGCAGCAGCTATCTGATCATTTAGTCGCTGAAGCGATTACACTGGAAAGTAACCGTGTGCAGGGTAGTCTTGACATCGGACAGGGAATACTGATCCGGGCGGTACTGATGCTGACACCAGAAAACGATATTTATAACCGTTTACTAATTGTAGTACACCATCTTGCCATAGACGGGGTATCATGGCGGATTCTAGTGGAAGATCTGGCCTTCCTGCTTAAAACGCCGGGATCTGTCCTAAGTTCAGCCAAAAGCTATTCTTACAGGCAATGGTACCAGGCATTGAACACCTATGGAAAGAGCCGGAACCTGTCTGAACAGGAAGGTTACTGGAAGTCGGCAGCTCAGCAGTATATTCCGCTCAGAACAGAAAAAAATGAATCTGGTGAAATTAGTACTGCGGATACAGCAACTTATATAGTTACGCTGGATGGGCTGCAGACACAACGATTGTTGCAGGATGTTCCCAAGGCTTATCATACAGAAATAAATGATATCCTGTTAAGTGCACTGGCACTGACATTGTCAGACTGGAATAATAACAGTAAAGTATCAATAGGACTGGAAGGACACGGACGTGAAGATATTGCAGCTGATTGCGATATCAGTCATACAGTGGGCTGGTTCACTAGTCTATACCCGGTATTACTGGATACCACGACTGGAAAAGAGCCAGGTGATGTGCTTAAGAATATTAAAGAACAGCTACGCCGGATACCTGCAAAGGGGATTGGTTATGGGGTGATGAAATATATCAACCGGGCTCCTTTCCTGCAAGGGAAAGATCCATGGGATGTTGTATTTAATTACCTGGGACAATGGGATAATACAGCAACAGCGCAGGGACACCTGTCAACTGCTAAAGAAGATACGGGGGCATCGGCAAGTGCTGATTTTATCTTCCGTGATAAACTAGCAATTAACAGCGTTATCCGTAATGGCGAACTGGTAATTGACTTAGGTTATAGTACCAAACATTTTACCGCTGATGGGGTTCAGAAACTTGCAGCAGCATATCTGTCCCATTTACAAACACTGATTGATCACTGTGCAACGCGGAAGGTTACTGCTTATACACCTTCAGATTATGGATTAGGTCAGGAAATCACTTATCAGGAGATGGATGATTTTCTGGAGGAAACTTATTTGCATGCTCCGCGCAGAAACCAGGTGGAACGAATCTATCAGCTGAGCGGTCTTCAGTCGGGTATGTTATTTCACGGACTGTATGATGGTGAAGCAGGTAATTATGTAGAACAATTTACTACGGTTCTGAATGCTGTTGATGAATCATTATTCATGAAGAGCTGGGAATGGGTTATGCAAAAGCATACCATCCTGAGAAGTGCTTTTTACTATGACACTTTTAATATCCCAGTGCAGTGTGTTTACAAACAGGTACAGTTGCCACTGACGGTTTTTGATTACCGTCACCTGAATTCTGCTATGCAGGAGAAGGCTATTATGGAGTATTCATCGGCTGACCGCCTGGAAGGTTTTGATTTTACGGCTGCTCCGCTGATGCGTATCTGTCTTTCCCGTCTGGATAATAACCGTACTCACCTGATCTGGAGTTTCCATCATATTTTACTGGATGGATGGTCGGTACCACTGGTATTACAGGAATTGCTGGAAGCTTATGAGCAATTGGCTACGGGTAAACCTTTGCCGGTTATAGTAGTAGACCGTTATGAAGATTATATCCATTATATCCAGCAGGATGATAACGGTAAGGCAGAAACGCACTGGCGGAATTATCTGCAACATATTACAGAAGGTAGCCTGCTACCATTTGTCGGTACTTCGGCCGACCGGACAAAAGGTGTGGGTGATTACAGTCTGAAACATTTAACTGTAAACCCTGAAATAACGGCCCTGCTGGCAGGTTATGCGCAGCGTAACCATATTACAATGAATACCTTAATGCAGGGGGTCTGGGCTTGTTTGTTAGCGCAGTATACCGGTCGTCCTGAGGTTACTTATGGAGTGACTGTATCAGGCCGTCCGGAAGCATTACCTGGAATTGAACAGGCAGTGGGTATGTATATTAATACTTTATTACTGGCAACAACAGTGAAGGATGAACCATTATCTGACTGGCTAAAACAAATCCAGGCCGATCAGTTGCATAACCGTGAATATCAGTATACACCGTTGAATGAGCTGAAACGCTGGGCAGCTGTAGAAGGAGAGCTGTTTGATACTTTACTGGTCTTTGAAAACTATCCTGTCAGCGAAGTACTGGAAGCTCAGACATGGCAATTGAAGATGGAAGATGCTTCAATTACTTCACAGACCAACTATCCATTATGGCTGGTGATTATGGCCGGAGCAGAAATTAATATCCGTTTTGAATATAATACTGCATTACTGGATGAAAGATATGTAAATAGTATAGCGGGGCATTTTGAACAAGTCTTGTTACAGCTGGCTGCAGAAGATGCTGTAGTGCCGTCAGATCTTGTTTTATTAACTAAACAAGAACGTCTTGAATTGGATGGGTTTAATCACCAGATTGTTCCATATGATCAGGAGATCACTTTTGTTGATCAGTTTATAGCACAGGCCTCCCTTACTCCTCATGCAACCGCACTAGTCTTTGAAAATGATAAATTCAGTTACCAGGAGTTAGATGAGCGAAGTAATCAGCTTGCTCATTACCTGCTTAGCAAGGGGGTAAAGAAAGGAATGCTGGTTCCTTTGTGTATTGAGCGTTCACTGGATATGATTACTGGTATTATTGGTATCTTAAAAACAGGTGCGGCTTATGTTCCTGTTGACCCTGAATTCCCTCAGGACAGAATCAATTATATGTTAACTGATACTGCTGCTACCGTTATTGTGACTGGCAGTACCTGCAGATCTTTGCTTTTTGTGACAGATGACCAGGTTATCACAATGGACACTGCTGATGAAATTCTGAAAGCTTATCCTGTTACTGCACCGGATGTATCTGTTGCAGCTTCTGACCTGGTTTATGTAATTTATACTTCAGGTAGTACTGGCAGGTCAAAAGGAGTTATGCTGACGCACCGGAACCTGTCAGATTATCTGGCTGGTTTACAATATACTTTACCTGTTAAGGACTGCAGTTCATTTGGTTTAATGTCAAGTATTGCAACTGACCTGGGTAATACAGTATTGTTTACCGCATTCCTGAATGGTGGTTGTCTGCATGTTTTCTCTAAGGCTGCTATCAGTGACCCTTTTGCACTCAGAAATTATCTTTCGGAGCATCCTGTAGATTGTATTAAAATTGTTCCGTCTCACTGGAAGGCGCTTTCTATGCCTGATTACTTGCTGCTGCCTGAAAAACTGCTTGTCTTTGGAGGAGAAGCACTTTCAGCAGAACTGGTTAACAGGATCAGGGTTCAGGGAGGACGTTGTATGGTTGTCAACCACTACGGGCCTACAGAAACGACTATTGGTAAATTACTACATATCGTGAAGGATGGATATGCTTACCAGGAAAATATTCCGGTCGGCAAACCATTCTCTAATACGAAGGTATATGTGGTTAATGCCAGTGGACAGTTGTGCCCTGTTGGTGTACCAGGTGAATTACTGATAGGAGGTGATGGGGTAGCTGCCGGGTATCTGAACAATGAAGAACTATCAGCTGAGAAATTTGTGGATGATCCTTTTTCAGCAGAAAGTGGTATACGTTTTTACCGCACTGGTGATACTGTGAAATATTTACCAGATGGAGATATCCTGTTTATCGGTCGCGGTGATGACCAGGTTAAAATCAGAGGTTACCGTATTGAACTAGGTGAGATAGAAAGTGCTTTATCTGCTTGTGAATTAGTGTATCAGGCTGTAGTACTGGCAAGACCAGATGAAGCGGGTAATAAACGTTTGGTCGGATATATCGTACCTGAAGGTGACTTTAATAAAGAAGCCATTGTCGCTTATCTGAAAAACAGGCTGCCGGATTATATGATTCCACTGCTTTTCGTATCCCTGGAAAAATTACCGCTTACAGCGAATGGAAAAGTAGATAAGCGTGCTTTACCAGAGCCTGATATCAGCACATTGCTGACCCAGGATTATGTGGCTCCGCGTAATGAAACTGAAAATCACCTGGTAACTATCTGGCAGGATGTATTGCGACTGGATAAAATAGGTGTTCACGATAATTTCTTTGAACTGGGCGGTGATTCTATTATTACGATTCAGGTGGTCAGCCGTGCCAGAAGAAGTGGTTATGAAATTTCACCGAAAGATGTATTTACTTGTCAGACCGTTGCACGTTTATCAGCACAGCTTGCTGTAGCGCAAAACAATAAAGTAAATGCTGAGCAAGAAACACTGACTGGAATCAGCGGGTTATTACCTGTTCAGCAGAAATTTCTGAATATTACCGGTCAGACCAAATCTTATTATAATCATCACCTTACTTTCTCGGTTGTTAAGCACATTGATTCCGGAATATTAGCTGCAGCGGTTGCTGATTTGGTTAATTATCATGATGCGATCCGTTTTGCTTATCAACACGAAGAAGCAGGCTGGAAGCAGGTTTACACGAATGAACTGGTCAATCTCGAAGTGATTGATCTGCAATATAGCAATGAGGAGGATTTCAGTGCAGAAGTAGCCGTTCATACAGCTCATTACCAGGAAAGTCTGGATATAGAAAAAGGTATTTTATGTCGTGCCGTACTCTTCCTTAGCCCATCGGATCAGGAAGAGAACCAGTTACTCTTTATCATCCATCACCTGGCTGTGGACGGAGTTTCGTGGCGTATTCTGGCCGAGGATCTGGAATTATTGGTTCAACATGCCGGACAGCCTGTAATTACAGTATTAGGAGCGAAAACAAGTTCTTACAGACAATGGTACCAGGCTCTGGCTGACTATGGTAACAGCCCTGGATTGCTGCGTCAGTTAAATTATTGGGAGAGAATTACTGATCGATATGTGCCATTACGCACAGATCGCAAAACTGAAGATCTGATTCGCATTGCGGATATGGATACGCATAGTGTTCAGTTGGACAGCATAGTTACAGGTAAATTATTACATGAAGTTTCGCAGGCATATCATACCGAAATCAATGATGTACTGCTAAGTGCACTTGTACTTACACTGGCCAGCTGGAATAAAACAGCTCAGATTTCTATAGGACTGGAAGGTCATGGACGTGAGGATATTACAGATGAAACTGATACAAGCCGTACGGTGGGTTGGTTTACTACAGTATATCCTGTACTGCTTCAGACTGCGGAAGATCCTGGGTCTTTATTGAAGCAGGTGAAAGAGACACTGAGACAGGTACCTGATAAGGGACTGGGATATGGTGTACTGAAGTATATTAATCAGATTGCTGGTCTTCAGGGTAATGAACCCTGGGATGTACAGTTTAATTATCTGGGACAAGCTGGTACAAATGCTGATACAGGTAAGTTTACCCGTCCGAGATGGGAGCTGTTCGGGTCTTCGCTAAGTGAACAGACTCCGGTTTCTCAGCCTTTGTCGGTTGCAGGTATTATCCAGGATGATAAACTGGTACTTTACTGGAGTTATAGCAATAAACACTTCGCCAGTGAAAGTGTAGCACAGCTTGCTGCTGCGTACCTGGAAAATCTAAATTCATTGATCAGTCATTGTGCAGCACAGACCGTGTCTTGTTCTACACCTGCTGATTTTGGATTGGGTGATGTGGTGAGTATTCAGGAACTGGATAAATTCCTGGATGATGAATTTGATGGCAAGTCAAGAAGGAGTCAGGTGGAGAGCCTGTACAGGTTAAGTGGTTTGCAGGAAGGTTTGTTATTCCATGGAATATTCGATAACAATGCCAGCGCTTATATAGAGCAATTTTCCGGAGAGTTAACAGACCTGGATACGGCTGCATTTATCGGTAGCTGGAATTATCTGTTAAAACAACATAGTATCCTCAGAAGTGCATTTTATGCAGATAGTTTTGCTGTCCCTGTTCAATGTGTTTATAAGGAAGCAGAGATACCAGTTGTTGTTCTTGATTATAGCGATAAACAAACTGATGAACAGGATCTGGCTATCAAAGCATATGAAAAAGCAGATCTTGAAAAAGGTTTTGACTTTACCAATGCCCCGCTGATGCGTATTTTCCTGGTGAAGCTAAATGCACATAAATATCATCTCTGCTGGACTTATCACCACATTTTACTGGACGGATGGTCTATGCCTGTGCTGATGGGAGAGCTGTTGAAAGTTTATGAATTGCTTGTTGCCGGGCAGGAACTGCCAAAACCGGTCGAAGATCGTTACGAGGATTATATCCGTTATATAGCGCAGCGTGATCAGGATAAAGGAGAGGCTTACTGGCGTAATTATTTAGCTGGTGTAAGTGAAGGTAGTTTACTGCCATTTATCAGCTCTGCTGCCGACCGGAATAAGGGAATTGGTGTATATGGAACATATCACATCCAGCTGAATGCCGAAACTACGGCACGGTTGTCCAGGTATGCGCAACGTCACCGTATTACCATGAATACATTGGTGCAGGGGGTATGGGCATATCTGTTATACAGATATACTGGCCGTGAAGAAGTCACCTATGGAATTACAGTATCTGGCAGACCTGATAATCTGCCGGGCGTAGAGCGTGCTGTCGGGATGTATATCAATACCTTACCATTCCATATTAGGGTAGATGAATCACAGGTTATTTCAACCTGGTTACAGACTATTCAGTCAGAACAATTGGAGAGCCGTGAATATCAACATCTTCCGCTTACCGAAGTTCAACGCTGGACTGGTGTTCAGGGTGAACTGTTTGATAGTTTACTGGTTTATGAAAATTATCCGAGTAATCCTATTCAGAGCTCTTCACTGAGTCTGCAAGCTGAGCATGTACGAAAAGAAGAACATACCAATTATCCGCTTGGTGTTGCTGTAATGGTTGCTGAAGAAATAACTGTCTATTTCAGTTATAATACTTCCCTGCTTGCGAAAGGATACATGGAGACTATAGCCGGACATTTCGAACAGGCAATGCTTGGCATGATGGTCGCAGATCATCATACACTGAAAGATATTGAAATACTATCGGTTAATGAGCAGCAGCAGCTGGTATATGAATTCAATGATACTTCATCGGCTTTGCCTGAATCTGAGACTATTTTAGCTCAGTTTAATTTACAAGTAGGCCGGACGCCGGATGCTACTGCGTTTGTAACTGATCAGGTGGAAATGACCTATTGGGAGTTGGATCAGCATGCCGGCCGCCTGGCAAATTACCTGAATGATCTTGGTGTTGGTAAAGGAACACTGGTACCATTATGTCTGGAAAGATCTCCGGAAATGATTATCAGTATTATGGCTATCCTGAAAGTGGGAGCTGCGTATGTTCCTATTGATCCTGATTATCCACAGGACAGAATTAGTTTTATTCTGGAAGACATAGCTGCAACTGTTTTGATCAGCAGCAGTAAATGTGTGGATGTCTTACCCGTAAACGGGATTCAGGTTATTCTGCCAGATACTGAATGGAAAAAGATCAGCACCTACGCTGTGTTAAGTGATGTTTCAGTTCTGGGAAGCGATCTGGCTTATGTAATCTATACCTCAGGGTCTACAGGAAAACCTAAGGGAGTACTGATAGAACATAGTGGGGTAGTGAATCTGGCAATGAGTCAGAAAAATGCGCTCCGTCTAACAGAAGGTACAAGATTCCTGCAGTTCGCTTCTTTTGGTTTTGATGCTTCCTGTTATGAAGTGTTTAACACTTTATTGAGTGGAGGGGTATTAGTATTACCTCAAAAAGAAGATTTGCTTTCGGAGGAAAGTTTCGGTGCTTTTGTTCAAAAACATAAAGTGGAGGTGGTTACTTTACCGCCATCTTACCAGCACATTGTAAAAGATGTCCTGGGACCTGTCACTACGGTTGTCTCAGCCGGAGAACCATTAAACAGGGAAGATGCGCGTTATATGATGTCAAAGGGTATCCGCGTAATTAATGCCTATGGTCCTACAGAAAATACGGTATGTACCAGTCTGACCGATCAGCCTATTCAGGAAGATAATATGGTCACTATTGGTCAGCCAATAGAAAATGTACAGGTATATATTCTGACTGAACAGGGTAAACTCTGTCCTGCAGGAGTTGCCGGTGAGCTTTGTGTAGGTGGTGCAGGAGTTGCCCGTGGTTATCTGAACCGTCCTGAACTGAGTGCAGAGAAATTTATAACTGATACTTTTAGTAGTAAACCGGGTGCTCGCTTATACCGCACCGGAGATCTTGGCCGCTGGTTACCTAATGGGCATATCGAATATCTGGGTCGTATAGATGACCAGGTTAAAATCCGTGGATTCCGTATTGAACCAGGAGAAATCGAGGCAGAGTTACAATTATGTGAACTGGTCAATACAGCAGTTGTTGCGGTTAAACCAGATCCGTATGGAAATAACAGACTAATTGGTTACGTCATTCCGGAAGGGGCTTTTGACAGGGAGGGTATATTGGCTTATCTGAAAGAAAAGCTACCTGAATATATGATCCCTGCTTTGTTGGTTGAGCTGGAAAAAATACCACTGACCCCAAATGGAAAGATAGACAGGAAAGCTTTACCTGTACCAGATAACCAGGCATTGACAGCGGGTAATTATGTTGCTCCCCGAAATGTTCTGGAAGAAAAACTGGTTACCATCTGGCAGGATCTGCTTCAGCTCTCAGGGGTTGGGGTATATGATAACTTCTTTGAACTGGGAGGTCACTCTTTACTGGCTATGCGTGTCATTGCTGCATTGCGTAAAACGCTACAGGCCGAAGTGACCGTAAAAGTTCTTTTCAATCATCCGACTATTGCAGAACTGTCCGCTTATATGGAACATCAGGCTCCGCATATGGTCAGAATGGCTATTGAAAAAAGGTCTGGAGAGGTATTGATTCCTTTATCCTTTAACCAGGAGCGTCTGTGGTTTATTGATCAGCTGGAAGGAAGTATACATTATCATATTCCGACTGCATTAAGATTAAAAGGAAGAGTGGATCAGAAAGCATTGGAAAATGCTATCCGTTATATTATGAACCGTCATGAGGTATTACGTACAGTAATATTGGAGGAAGACGGAAAAGCCAGACAGCATATTCTAGCAAGAGATTTATGGAAGTTGCAGGTTACGCAGCAGTTTGATACAGAAAAAGATTCATTGCATCAGCGGATCAATGAATTAGTATCTGCTCCATTTAACCTGGCTACAGATCATCTATTACGTGCCGATCTGATCATACTGGATCAGGAAGAGGCTGTTTTGGTACTGACCATGCATCATATCGCTTCTGATGGTTGGTCGGTGAGTATCCTGATCAGGGAACTCGCAGCATTGTACGAAGCTTTTGCATCAGGAGAAGAATTACAAATACCTGAACTGGCCATTCAATATGCCGATTTTGCAATCTGGCAGAGAGAACAGCTTACAACAGTAGTACTGGATCAGCAAATGGGCTACTGGAAAAAGCAGCTTAGTGGCACAGAAACATTGCAGTTACCGACTGATTTTCAGCGTGCGGGTCTTCAAAGTAAAAATGGGGCTGTGCATTCGTTTGTCCTGAAACAGGATGTATTGGAACAACTTCGGTTGCTTTCCCGTCAACAGGATTCAACCTTGTTTATGACCTTACTGGCAACTTTCAAGGTGTTGTTGTCACGTTACAGCGGACAAGAGGATATTTGTGTGGGTAGTTCTATAGCAGGCAGAGTGCAGCAGGAAACTGAAAATCTGATCGGATTTTTTGTGAATACCCTTGCTTTACGCAGTCATGCAGATCTGAGTCTACCTTTTACTACTTTCCTGAAGCAGGTTAAGGAAACTACCTTAAATGCTTATGAACATCAGGAACTTCCATTTGAAAAGATAGTGGAAGCAGTAGTGAAAGAAAGAGATCTGAGTCGTACTCCTTTATTCCAGGTGATGTTTGAATTACATAACACACCTGAAATGCCTGAGTTAAGTCTGGGTGAGCTTGTCCTTACGCAGGAAGAAATAGGTGCTATCACCTCTCAGTTTGATTTCACGGTTAACATGCTTGAAAGTAATGGAGAGTTAAACGGATACATCACTTATTGTACCGGTTTATATACTGCTGAAACTATAGCGAGACTGAGCAAACATTTTGAACAGTTGTTACAGGCTGTGGTTACTGCACCGGATGTTTTGATCGGTGAGCTGAAATTGCTGACTGATGCAGAGCAGCAGCAGCTGGAAGTATTCAATGATACAACGACATTCTATCCACATGAAGAAACTGCTGTGAGTCTTTTTGAAGCTCAGGTTTCACATCATCCTTTAGCACCAGCTATCGTTTTTGAGGACAAGATTTATACTTATCAGGAACTGGATGAACGGTCAAATCAGTTGGGGCGCTATCTGCGCAGCAAAGGAGTGACGACCGATACCCTGGTTCCGGTTTGCCTGGAACGTTCGGCAGAAATGGCAGTGGCGATCCTTGGAATTATGAAAGCAGGAGGGGCTTATGTTCCGGTTGATCCGGGTTATCCTGAAGATAGAATTAGCTTTATGCTTGAAGATACCCAGGCAACAGTAGTGGTGACTACACAGGATTTGAAAGCTCATATTGCTGCTTTTGCTGCAGTAGATACTGTGCTGCTGGATACCGACTGGAAGAAAATTAATAACCGTGCAGTGACTGCACCGGCTAATCCATCCGGTCCTTCCGATCTGGCTTATGTGATTTATACCTCAGGTTCTACAGGTAAACCTAAAGGAGTAATGATCGAACATGCGGGTATGCTGAACCATTTGTATGCGAAGATCAATGATTTACAGTTAAACGCAGAATCTGTGGTTGCCTTTACTGCTTCTTACACCTTTGATATTTCGGTATGGCAGTTGTTTTCGGCCTTACTTTGTGGTGGAAAGACGGTGATCTATTCTTCCGGACAGATCCTGGAGCCATCTTCACTGATGGCTGCTGTGGAAGCAGACGGGATTACGATCCTGGAGCTAGTACCATCTTATCTGAATGCTGTTTTACAGGAAAATATAGCGGTATCTCTGCATGCTTTACGTTATCTGTTGGTGACAGGAGAAGCGGTAAGTCAGCCGCTACTGGCTCAGTGGTTTGGTCATGCGGGTTATGGAAGTATTCCGGTGGTGAATGCTTATGGACCGACTGAGGCCTCAGATGATATTTGTCATTATATCATGCACCAGACCCCATCTCGGATCAATGTACCTATCGGTTATCCGGTTCAGAATATGCGTATTTATGTATTGTCTGCCGGAGATCAGCTATGTCCAGTTGGTGTTCCCGGAGAGATTTGTGTTTCTGGAATTGGTGTGGCGCGTGGTTATCTGAACCGCGGCGAGCTGAGTGCTTCCCGTTTCGTGCTTTGTCCATTTGAACAGGGCGGCAAACGGATGTACCGGACAGGTGATCTGGGGCGCTGGTTACCAGATGGCACGATAGAATATTTAGGACGTATCGATGATCAGGTTAAGATCCGTGGTTTCCGGATTGAGCTGGGCGAGATAGAGACTATTTTACAGCAGGCTGCTGGTATTTTACAGGCCGCAGTAGTGGTGAAAACAGATGCAGTTGGGAATAAACGTCTGGTAGCTTATGTGGTTTCAGAAGGAGAATTTGATCGGGAGGAAACGGTCAGCTGGCTGAAGAACCGTTTACCAGAGTATATGGTTCCGGGCTTGTTTGTTTCCCTGTCTGCATTGCCACTGACCGGTAACGGGAAGATTGACCGTAAAGGTTTACCTGATCCTGATATGGACAGTTTGCAGAGCCATCATTATGTTGCACCACGTAATGCACAGGAAAGTTTACTGGCTAAAATCTGGGAAGAGTTATTGCATGTTTCTCAGGTAGGTATTTATGATAATTTCTTTGAACTGGGTGGTGATTCGATTATCACGATTCAGGTGGTGAGCCGCGCACGTCGTGCAGGCTTCAGTCTTCATCCGCGGGACTTATTCGTCCATCAGACCATTGCAGGACTTTCTGCTTGTCTGTCAGTTGAAGGCGCTGGTGTAGCCGCAGGAGAACAGGGTTTACTGGAAGGGTTAAGTGGTTTACTGCCGATCCAGCAGCATTACCTGGAATCGGGTAGTGAGACCCTATCTCATTATAACCAGGGCGTTTTCCTGAGTGTCTCTAAAAGTGTGGATAGTGCTGTTTTAGCCGGAGCGATCACTCAGCTGGTTAGTGCTCATGATGCCTTGCGTTTTAGGTATCAACAGGGAGAGAATGGCTGGGAGCAGTATTATGGTCATACCTCTGCCGTACTGGAAATCAGTGATTTGCGCGAGGTGTTGTCTTCAGATCTGTCATCAGCCCTTGAAGCACATAATGACCGTTATCAGTCAAGTCTGGATTTGACAGCAGGAATTGTATTCCGTGCCGTGTTGATCTTAACGCCGGAAGCTGAACAGGCTAACCGTTTGTTGCTGGTTGTTCATCATTTGGCCGTGGATGGTGTTTCCTGGCGTATTATACTGGAAGAGCTGGAACAGTTACTGCAGGGGGGGCCACTTCCTTCGGTTAAAACGGCCTCTTATCGCCAATGGCATCAGTCATTGGTGGACTATGGATCAAAATCCCGTGTACAGGCACAACTGGGTTACTGGGCAAAAGCAGCAGCCGAGCCTTCTCCTTTGCGCCGTGTTCAGCAATGGTCAGGGACACTGAGCAGTGAGGATATGCATCAGTATAGTGCAGCACTGGATGCAGCCCGTACCCGTCAGTTATTACAGGATGTTCCGCGTGCTTACCATACAGTGATCAATGATTTGTTGTTATCGGCCCTGGCGCTGACTTTATCTGCCTGGAATGGTTCAGCTCGTGTCGTGATCGGACTGGAAGGTCATGGCCGGGAGGATCTGATCGGTGGAATTGATATCAGCCGTACGGTAGGCTGGTTTACCAGTTTATATCCTGTGGTACTGGAAGTTGCCTCAGGGAAAGATACTGGTTCACAGTTGAAAGACCTGAAAGAGCAATTGCGTCAGGTACCTGATAAAGGCCTGGGTTATGGGGTATTGAAATACCTGGATAAAGCTGCAGCCTTACAGGTTTCAGATCCTTGGGAAGTAGAGTTTAACTACCTGGGACAGTTGGATAATCTGGTGAGTGATTCAAAAGACACGGTATTATCAGGTGCAGGTGAGTCATCAGGCCGTTCGGTTGGAACAGGACATCCGGTGAGAGAATTGTTATCGATAAACAGTTCGATCCAGGGTGGAACTTTACAATTGAACTGGAGTTACAGTAGCCGTCATTTTACGGAAGAAGCGATTGCAGGTCTGGCTTCGGTTTACCTGGTGGAGCTGGAGAAGCTGATCGCACATTGTGTGGAGGTGGAGACCCCTGTATTTACGCCATCAGATTATAACCTGGGAGAGGAGATCAGCAATGAAGAACTGGATGTTTTCCTGGATGCTGAATATAACGGAGCTACAAGAAGGACACAGCTGGAAAGTATGTCCAGATTGAGTGGTTTACAGGAAGGAATGCTGTTTCATAGTTTATATGATGATCAGGCAGGTGCCTATATCGAACAGTTCAGTACTGTACTGACAGGATTGGTACCCGAAATTTTTGTCCGGAGTTGGGAAGAGCTGTTGCAGCGTCACAGTATCCTGCGCAGCGGATTTTATTATAATGAGTTTAAAGTACCGGTACAATGTGTTTATGCAGGGGTGAAAATTCCAATAAACATACTGGACTGTAGTACGATGAATATAGAAGAGCAAAAACAATATATCCTCGATTATGAACAGTCAGATCGTTTAGAAGCTTTTGACTTAAAGGCTGCTCCTTTAATGCGGATAACTTTAATCCGCATGGATGAGAAGCGTTACCAGTTTTTCTGGACTTATCATCACGTATTGCTGGATGGCTGGTCATTGGCAGTATTGCTTGGTGAGCTGATGCAGGTATATGAAATGCTATTCAGTAAACAGCCGGTATTACCTGTTGCTGAGGATCGTTATGAGGATTATATCCGTTATATCGAAAGACAGGATGCAGAAGAAGCCAGAACTTACTGGAGTAAATATCTGGAAGGTCTGGAAGAAGCTAGTCTGCTGCCTTTCATCAGCACAACCATTGACCGTACCAAAGGTATAGGGGTATATCAGGACGAAGAATTGCATCTGGATAAAGAAATTACATCCAGACTTAGCCTTTATGCACAGCGTAATCATATTACATTAAACACACTGATGCAAGGGGCCTGGGCTTATCTGTTGACACGTTATACAGGTCAGGAAGATGTGGTCTATGGAGTGATTGTTTCTGGTCGTCCTGATGATCTGACAGGAGTAGAGCAAAGAGTGGGTATGTATATCAATACACTTCCACTACGTGCTACAGCTGTTCCTGCGCAGCTTATTGCTACCTGGTTGCAAGCTATTCAGAAAGATCAGATCAGCAGCCGTGATTATCAATATACTACACTAAATGATATCCGCAGATGGTCTGAGGTCTCAGGTGAATTATTTGATAGTTTACTGGTGTTTGAAAATTATCCGGTAGATAAAGTGCTGTCTGCACAACCCTGGACTTTGCAGTCCGAAAGTGTAAGTATGCACGAACAGGGTAATTATCCACTGAGTCTGATTATAGGAACTGGTGAAGAAACTAATATCACTTTTAATTATAACAGCAGTTTACTGGATATAAATTATATCAGGGCTATAGCAGGTCACTTTAAATCGACATTACTACAAATCATAACACTTGAAAAAGGAATGCTGGATGCGATTGATATCCTGACAGCAGATGAGAAACAAGGTTTACTGACTGATTTGAATGATAATTCATTTACTTATCCTTCTTCTAAAACGCTGACGGATCTTTTTCAGGAACAGGTACGTGCTTCGGCTGGATCTGCAGCATTGATTTTTGGAAGAGATCAGCTGAGTTATGCAGAACTGGATAAACGATCCAATAAACTTGCTCATCATTTGATTAGTCTTGGTGCTGGCCGGGATACATTGATTCCTTTGTTTATAGATCGTTCTTTCGAAATGATCATTGGTATACTGGGTATCCTGAAAGCAGGTGCTGCTTATGTTCCTGTTCATCCGGATTATCCAACCGAACGTATAGCTTATATACTGGCGGATATTAATGCATCGCTGGTATTGAGTAATACAAGCATCGCTGGTTTATTACCGGCTACGGATTTACCTGTAATCCTGCTGGACAATACTGAACTGTTCGCGGTCTATCCTGAAAAAGCACCACTGAATGGAGCTTTTGCTTCTGACCTGGCTTATGTGATTTATACTTCAGGTTCCACCGGTCAGCCAAAAGGAGTACTGATTGAGCATGGCAGTGTTGTGAATCTGATTGCCTATCAGGGGATGAAATTCGGAATAGATAACAGTGAAAAGATTCTGCAGTTCTCGAATTACAATTTTGATGCTTCTGTAGAGCAGATTTTCCTGGCCCTGTTAAATGGTGCAACACTGGTTTTACTGGATGAGGCGAGCCGTCTTGATCCAACAGTGCTGGAACAGCTGTTAATTACCGAGGGGATTACCCATTTACATGCTACCCCTGGATTCCTGGAAACACTAAGTGCAGGCCGCTATGGCGGATTGAAACGGGTTATTTCAGGTGGTGAATACTGCCGTGCCTCATTGGCCGAAGCCTGGAAGCCTTATGTCGATTTTTACAATGAATATGGACCAACTGAAACTACAGTTACAGCCCTGGAATATCGTTATGAAGGTCTGGGAACAGATGAAGGAGTCCCAATTGGTAAAGGACTGGGTAATACGCGGACTTATCTTTTGGATAGTCAGTTAAGACCAGTTCCTGCGGGGGTAACCGGCGAATTATATATCGCTGGAGTACAGGTAGCCCGTGGTTATCTGAACCGTGCGGATCAAACGGCTTCTAGTTTCTTTGCCGATCCATTTTTAAATGGTGAGCGAATGTATAAAACCGGCGATTTATGTCGTCTGCTGCCGGATGGTAACCTGACTTATATCGGACGTAATGATGAACAGGTGAAAATCCGCGGTTACCGTATCGAACTCGGGGAGATTGAACATGTGCTGGCACAGCATGATCAGGTTGATCAGTGTGTGGTGCTGGCCAGGACAGATGCTCAGGGGAATAAACGTCTGGTAGGTTATGTCGTAACTGAGATTGAGTTTGATAAAGATGCCGTTGTATCGTTCCTGAAAAGCCGTTTACCAGAATATATGGTTCCTGGATTCTGGGTTGTTCTCGACAAACTGCCGCTGACTGGAAATGGTAAACTGGATAAAAAAGCTTTACCTGAACCTGATACGGACGGATTGACAGCCAATGAATATATCGCTCCGCGTAATGAAATGGAACAGAACCTGGCGGTGATCTGGCAGGAGTTGCTGGGGGTAAACCGGGTAGGTATCCACGATAATTTCTTTGAACTGGGCGGACATTCACTGCAGGTGATGCGGATGATTTCGGCCATTCGGAAAGTACTCGGAGTGGAAGTAGCCGTACGGACAGTATTTGAACTCAGTACGATTGACTCACTGGCCAAATATATTCATATACAGCATGATGACCTGGAAGAAGAAGACTCCAAAACAATAGACCTATAAATAAGAATCCTCATATAATAAAACATAAAGTATGTCCAATTTTGATTTGATTGATGTAGTAGAGTTATTAAATAAAGCAAATAATTTAGGGATCAAAATATCTTTAGATGATGAAAAGCTAAAGATTAAGATGCATAAGGATCAGGAGATAGATAGTGGTCTTCTGGCCGAACTGAAGCTCAGAAAGGAACATCTTATTTCTTACTTCAAAAAACACAGTGCAGCCACAGTCACAGAAAATAAAATTCTACCTTTCTCCAGAGATGCGGTAACACATATTCCGCTTTCATCAAGCCAGGAGCGTCTCTGGTTTCTGGATCAGCTGGAAGGAAGTACTGCTTATCATATTCCTACAGTATTGAGGATGCGCGGTAAACTTGATCGTGGGGCTCTGGAATTTGCTTTACAGGGGGTTGTGAACCGTCATGAAGTATTACGTACAGTAATAGTAGGAGAGGATGGTAAAGCTTATCAGCATATTCGGCCTGAGGATCGCTGGAAACTGATAGTTATTGATGATCTGATATACAAAAAAGACGCGAATGCACTGCGCAATGGAATCAAAGAATTAACAGATGCGCCATTTGATTTGTCTTCAGATCATATGTTGCGCGCTTACCTGATTGTCCTTGGAGAAGAAGAATATGTATTATCAGTTGTCATGCACCATATTGCATCGGACGGATGGTCAACGGGTATTATTGTAAAAGAACTGATTGAATTTTATAATGCCAGTATAGAACAAAGACCAGTCGAATTACCTCCACTTGAAATACAGTACGCAGATTATGCTGTGTGGCAGCGTGAACAGTTTTCTGTGCCTGTGCAGCAACAACATCTGGATTACTGGAAAGGAAAACTAGGAGGAGTATCTACTTTATATTTACCTGCTGATTATCAGCGGCCTGCTATACAAAGTTCAAGAGGAGCCTTGAGTCAATTTACACTGAACCGTTCTCTTTCTGAAAATCTGCAGGTATTAGCACGTCAATATGATGCTACTTTGTTCATGACTTTACTGACTGCATTTAAGGTATTGTTATATCGGTATACAGGACAGGATGATATCTGTGTAGGTACACCTACAGCAGGGAGAACACAGCAGGAGGTAGAAGGGCTTGTAGGTTTTTTTGTAAATACACTGGCTCTGCGCAGTGATCTTGCTAATAACCCTTCTTTCGAAACATTACTGGAACAAGTAAAGGATACCACCCTGAGCGCTTATCAGCATCAGGACCTGCCACTGGAAAAAATAGTGGATGCAGTAGTCAAAGAGCGTGATCTGAGCCGTAATCCTTTGTTCCAGGTTTCTTTTGCTTTGTTGAATATTCCCGAAGCTCCCGATTTGAAATTGCAGGATGTGGTACTTTCGGCCGAACCTCTTGAGCATACAAAAATACAATTTGATTTTACCCTTACTTTAAGGGAAGGGGCAGATGGCCTTTCGGGTGCCATTGAATATAGTACAGATTTATACCGGGAAGAGACCATCTCCCGTATGATTATGCATTTTGAACAATTGCTTTTTGCAATTGTTGCGGATCCGACTGCCAGGATTAGTGAGCTACAATTATTGAGTGCGGCAGAGGAAGAACAACTTTTAGTTGCTTTCAATACTACTGAAGCAAGTCATTTGCATGAGAAAGGAACAACAATACTTGATTTATTTGCAACCAGGGTAAGCCAAACGCCGGATGCCATAGCTATTGTTTTTGAAGATCAGTCACTGACTTATAAAGCGCTGGATGAAAAAGCGAATCAGCTGGCGCATTATTTAGCGATTAAAGGAGTGACTCTCGAAACTATGGTTCCGATCTGTCTGAACAGATCTCTGGAGATGATGGTAGGTATTCTCGGGATTATGAAAGCAGGTGGTGCTTATGTACCCATTGATCCGGAATATCCGGCAAGCAGGATCAGTTACATTTTATCTGACACTGCTGCCAGGGTAATTATTACAGATGCTTACAGTAAACCGAAATTACCTCAGCTGGCAGACCATATAGAAGTCATTGTAATAGATACGGACTGGGATGAGATCGGGGCACATGCGAAAGGAGCACTGAGCACCATGCTGACGGATGAAAACCTGGCTTATGTGATTTATACTTCTGGTTCAACAGGTATTCCAAAAGGGGTAATGAATCAGCATAACGGAATTGTGAACAGACTGGAATGGGGACAGGATTATCTCCGGCTGGACAGCAGTGATGTTTTATTGCAAAAAACGACTTTCTGTTTTGATGTTTCCATATGGGAATTATTTGGCCCACTCATTGCCGGTGCAAGACTTGTATTTGCCAAGCCTGAAGGACAGAAAGATACCGGATATCTTAAAAATGCTATTGCACAATATGGTATTACCACTATACACTTTGTTCCCCTGATGCTGGATGCATTTCTGGAGAACGCAACTGGATGGGATGGAAGTACTTTACGCCGCGTGGTATGTAGTGGTGAAGCACTAGGCCCTAACCAGGTAATAGCTTTCCGCAAATGTTTCCCTGATTTACAGTTATATAATTTTTACGGACCTACGGAGGCGGCTATTGAGGTGAGTTACTGGCAGGCCCCTATGGATACTACTGGGCTGGAAATTGTACCAATAGGTAAACCGGTGACTAATGCCAGACTCTATATACTGGATAATCATGGAAACGTAGTGCCGCTGGGTGTGAATGGCGAATTGCATATTGGTGGAATACAGGTGGCGCGTGGTTACCTGAACCGCCCTGATCTGACCGCAGAAAAATTTATTACTGACCCGTTCAGTCATCAGCCTGGAGACAGGTTGTATAAAACGGGTGACCTGGCAAGGTGGCTTCCGGATGGTAGCATAGAGTATCTGGGGCGTATGGATGACCAGGTTAAGATCCGGGGTTATCGTATTGAATTAGGAGAAATTGAAAATGTACTGGAACAGAGTGAACTGATTAACCAGGCCGTTGTGCTGGCTAAACCAGACGTGTCTGGAAATAAACGCCTGGTGGGTTACGTTGTACCTGCCGGTGATTTTGACAGAGAAGGCATTATCTTGTTCCTTAAAAACAGATTACCCGAATATATGGTCCCTGCATTATGGGTAGCGCTTGAAGAAATGCCGCTTACGCCTAATGGAAAAACTGATAAGAAAGCATTACCGGAACCTGGCGATGCTGTGATTTCTGCCAGCGCTTATGTTCCGCCGCGTAATGAGATGGAGCAGACATTAACAGCTATCTGGCAGGATTTACTAGGAGTGTCAAGAGTAGGTATACACGATAATTTCTTTGAATTAGGTGGTGATTCTATTGTTACGATTCAGGTAGTAAGCAGGGCTAAACGTGCAGGTTATGAATTGCAACCAAAAGATTTATTTATCTATCAGACTGTAGAAAAGTTATCTGCGCTGTTACTGGCAAAGAAAAGCAGTGAGCTTACTGCAGAACAGGGCCAGCTTGTTGGTGTGGCGGGCTTATTACCTATACAACAATGGTTTTTTGAAGCTACAGGTCCGAATCCATCTCATTTTAATCAGCAGGTATTATTAAACATTGATAAAGACACTGAACCTGCATTGATGGCAGAAGCTATAGCTCAGCTAGTAGCATATCATGATGCCCTTCGCTTTACTTACGTACATGGACATCAGGGCTGGGAACAGACATATGGTACTGCCCAGACTGAACTGGAGATTGTCGATTTGCAGCAAATACCGGTTAAACGGCTGAATGCGGAAATAGAAAGAAATAGTGACCGGGTACAACGTAGTCTGGATATTGAACGGGGTATACTTTTCCGCGCTGTTTTACTTCAGACCCCTGCCATTGAAACACATAACCGTCTTTTATTAGTCTGTCACCATTTGGCTATAGACGGTGTGTCATGGCGTATCATACTGGAAGATATGGGACTACTGTTGCAGCATCCTGATCAGCCGGCATCAGTGGTGCTACGTCATAAAAGTAGTTCTTACCGGCAGTGGCTGGCTGCTCTGGGAAGTTACGGGCAGCGTCGCCGCCTGCTTGATCAGCTGGAACATTGGGAAAAAACGGTTGTAGAATATTATCCTTTAAGAACAGAAAAAGAGGAAGAAGGAATCGTAACTATTGCAGATACAGTCAGTCATGTGACCAAACTGGACCGAGTCTTTACCCGCCGGTTATTGCAGGATAGTTCACGTGCTTATCATACAGAAATTAATGATCTGCTGCTTTGTGCACTGGCACTTACTTTAGCTAAATGGAATGGTAGTGATAAGGTTTCTATCGGACTGGAAGGGCACGGACGTGAAGATATTTTAAAAGGAATAGATACCAGCCGTACTGTCGGATGGTTTACAAGCTTGTATCCGGTATTACTGGAAGTAAAAGAAGGTCAGGACACGGGTGCATTGATAAAATCTGTAAAAGAACAGCTGAGACAGGTTCCTGATAAAGGTATCGGTTATGGTGTGTTGAAATATATCAACAAAATCCCTTCTCTGCAGGGATCAGAGCTCTGGGATATTATTTTTAATTACCTGGGACAGGTAGATCATGCAACTGATGAGGATAGCACAGCTGAAAAATCAGGTGCGGCTATTCATGAAGATTATCCGGTACGGGAGAATTTATCTGTAAACAGTATTGTTCAGGGAGGTTCGCTGGTTATGACCTGGACCTATAGTAATAAACATTTTACTTCAAAAGGAATAACAGAACTGGCGGATTTATATCTGTCGAACCTGGAAACGCTGATAGATCATTGTAGCAACCGGACAGCTGTTTGTCTGACACCATCAGATTATAAACTGAATCATTTCGTGTCTGGTGCAGAGCTGGATAAGTTCATGGATGAAAACTTTAATGGTTCTCCACGCCGGACACAGGTGGAAAGTATGTACCGTCTGAGTGGTTTACAAGAGGGAATGTTATTCCACAGTATATACGATGGGCAGGCAGGGGCTTATGTAGAACAGTTTACAGGTGAATTAACAGATCTGGATGTACCTGCATTTCTCCAGAGCTGGGAATATCTGCTCCAGCATCACAGCATTCTGAGAAGTGGGTTTTATTATGATGTCTTTGCCGTTCCGGTACAGTGTGTCTATCGTGAGGTAGAGTTACCTGTTACGATGCTTGATTACCGCCATTTGAATGAAGCCAGGCAGGCTGAGGCTATCAGTGAGTTTGAAGCTAAAGCTAAACTGGAAGGATTTGATTTTACAGTAGCTCCGCTGATGCGTATTACGCTTACACGTCTGTCGGCTAACCGTTATCGTTTGCTTTGGAGTTTTCATCATATGTTACTCGATGGCTGGTCTACTCCGGTATTGCTGGAAAAATTATTATTAACCTATGAGGCTATTGTAGCTGGTCATCCGGTACCAGTAATAGCCAAAGATAATTACGAAGATTATATCCGTTATACAGAAAGGAGAGATAAGGAAGAAGAAGAATTATACTGGCGCGGTTATCTGAAAGGAATCAGTGAAGGATGTTTACTTCCTTTTGTCAATACTACTGCCGACCGTAATAAAGGCGTTGGTTTATACCGCCAGTTCCCTTTGCGGGTAAATGCAGTGCTTTCTGCACAGCTTTCCCGTTTTGCACAAAGACATCGCGTGACTGTAAATACATTGATGCAAGGTGTCTGGGCATATCTTTTATCCCGTTATACAGGACGTCCGGATGTGGTTTACGGGGTTACCGTTTCAGGTCGCCCTGAAGATCTTCCTGGTGTGGAGCGTGCGATTGGTATGTATATCAATACTTTACCTTTATATACCGCTGTAGATGGTACAGCGGGGATTGTACAATGGTTACAGGAATTGCAGATGAGCCAGCTTCAGAGCAGGGAATATCAGCATACTCCTTTAAATATTACCCAGCGGTGGGCGACAGTAGAAGGCGATCTTTTTGATAGTCTGCTGGTCTTTGAAAATTATCCTGTCAGTAAAGTATTGTCCGGCCCGACAGAGAATCTTCAGCTGGAAAATGCAGTAATGCGTGAACAGACTAATTATCCGCTTAGTCTGATAGTTTCTGCTGGAGAAGAGATTGGTGTACTTTTTAGTTATAACAGTAGTTTACTGGATGAAACGTATGTGGCTGCTATTGCTGCTCATCTGGAACAGGTACTACAAGAATTACTAGCTCATGAAACAGGTAAACTGGCAGATATTGAATTGCTGACAGCTTCGGAAAAGGAACAGTTACTGGAAGTCTTTAATCATACTGAGACTGTTTATCCACATGAAGAAACTGCGGTGAGTCTTTTTGAAGTCCAGGTTTCTCATCATCCTTTAGCACCAGCTATTGTTTTTGAGGATAAGGTTTATACTTATCAGGAACTCGATGAACGGTCTAATCAGCTGGGGCGTTACCTGCGCAGCAAAGGAGTGACGACCGATACCCTGGTTCCGGTTTGTCTGGAACGTTCGGCAGAAATGGCGGTAGCGATCCTTGGGATTATGAAAGCAGGAGGAGCTTATGTTCCGGTTGACCCGGGATATCCTGAAGACAGGATTAGTTTTATGCTTGAAGATACCCAGGCAACAGTAGTGGTGACTACACAGGAATTGAAAGATAGTATTGCTGCTTTTGCAGCTGTAGATACTGTACTGCTGGATACCGACTGGAAGGTGATTGAAAAATGGGAGATAACAGCACCGTTAAAGCCTGCGGTACCTGGTGATCTGGCGTATGTGATTTATACCTCAGGTTCTACAGGCAAACCTAAAGGGGTGATGATCGAACATGCAGGTATGCTAAACCATTTGTATGCGAAGATCAATGATTTACAGTTAAGTGCAGAATCGGTGGTTGCCTTTACTGCTTCCTATACTTTTGATATTTCGGTATGGCAATTGTTTTCGGCCTTGCTTTGTGGTGGAAAGACGGTGATCTATTCTTCCGGACAGATCCTGGAGCCATCTTCACTGATGGCTGCTGTGGAAGCAGACGGGATTACGATCCTGGAGCTGGTACCTTCTTATCTGAATGCTGTTTTACAGGAAAATATAGCGGTATCCTTGCAGGCTTTACGTTATCTGTTGGTGACAGGAGAAGCGGTAAGTCAGCCGCTACTGGCCCAGTGGTTTGGCCATGCCAGTTACGGAAGTATTCCGGTGGTGAATGCTTATGGACCGACTGAGGCTTCAGATGATATTTGTCATTATATCATGCATCAGACCCCATCTCGGATCAATGTACCTATCGGATATCCGGTTCAGAATATGCGTATTTATGTGTTGTCTGCCGGAGATCAGTTATGTCCTGTAGGCGTTCCGGGAGAGATTTGTGTTTCTGGAATTGGTGTGGCGCGTGGTTATCTGAACCGAGCCGAGCTGAGTGCTTCCCGTTTTGTACTTTGTCCATTTGAACAGGATGGCAAACGGATGTACCGGACGGGGGATCTGGGGCGCTGGTTACCAGATGGCACGATAGAATATTTAGGTCGTATCGATGACCAGGTGAAGATCCGTGGTTTCCGGATCGAACTGGGTGAGATAGAGACTATTTTACAGCAGGCTGCAGGTGTTTTGCAGGCAGCTGTTGTGGTTAAAACAGATGAGAGCGGGAATAAACGCCTGGTTGCCTATGTGGTTAGTGAAGGAGAGTTTGAGCGGGAACAGACCGTCAGCTGGCTGAAGAACCGTTTACCAGAGTATATGGTTCCTGGTTTGTTTGTTTCCCTGTCCGCATTACCACTGACCGGTAACGGGAAGATTGACCGAAAAGGTTTACCTGATCCTGATATGGACAGTTTGCAGAGCCATAGTTATGTTGCTCCGCGTAATGCAGAGGAAAGTTTACTGGCTAAGATCTGGGAAGAGTTATTGCATGTTTCCCAGGTGGGTATTTATGATAATTTCTTTGAACTGGGAGGTGATTCAATTATCACGATTCAGGTGGTGAGCCGTGCCCGCCGTGCGGGCTTTAGTCTTCATCCACGGGACTTGTTTGTCCATCAGACCATTGCAGGGCTTTCTGCATGTTTGTCGGTTGAAGGGGCTGGGGCAGCCGCTGGTGAACAGGGCTTGCTGGAAGGGATCAGTGGTTTATTACCAATCCAGCAGCATTACCTGGAATCGGGTAGCAAGACACTTTCTCATTATAACCAGGGTGTTTTCCTGAGTATCGCTAAAAGTGTGGATAGGGATGTTTTAGGGGGAGCGATCGCTCAGCTGGTTAGTGCCCATGATGCTTTACGTTTTACTTATCAGCAGGGTGCTGATGGCTGGGAACAGCATTATGGCGATACTGCAGTAGCACTGGAGATCAGTGATTTGCGCGAGGTATTGCCATCGGAACTGTCATCCGCCCTTGAAACCCATAATGACCGTTATCAGGGAAGTCTGGATCTGACAGGTGGAATTGTATTCCGTGCGGTACTGATCCTGACCCCAGAAGCTGAACAGGCTAACCGCTTGTTACTGGTGGTTCATCATTTGGCCGTGGATGGCGTTTCCTGGCGTATTTTACTGGAAGAGCTGGAACAGTTACTGAACGGGGTTCCACTTCCTCCGGTTAAAACAGCCTCATATCGTCAGTGGCATCAGTCATTGGTGGACTATGGATCAAAATCCCATGTACAGGGGCAACTGGGTTACTGGAAGAAAGCTGTAGGCCAGCCTTCACCTTTACGCCGTGTTCAGGAGTGGTCAGGGACATTGAGCAGTGAGGATATGCATCAGTATAGTGCAGCACTGGATGCAGCCCGTACCCGTGAGTTGTTACAGGATGTTCCGCGAGCTTACCATACCGTGATCAATGATCTGTTGTTATCCGCTCTGGCTTTGACATTGTCAAGCTGGAATGGTTCAGCTCGTGTCGTGATCGGACTGGAAGGTCATGGCCGGGAGGATCTGATCGGTGGAATTGACATCAGTCGAACGGTAGGCTGGTTTACCAGTTTATACCCTGTGGTGCTGGAAGTTGAATCAGGCAAGGATACCGGTGCTCAGTTGAAGGATCTGAAAGAACAATTGCATCAGGTACCTGATAAGGGACTGGGTTATGGGGTCTTGAAATACCTGGATAAAGCTGCAGCCTTACAGGTTTCTGACCCTTGGGAAGTAGAGTTTAACTACCTGGGACAGTTGGATAATCTGGTGAGTGATTCAAAAGATACTGTATTATCCGGAGCGGCAGAGTCCTCAGGCCGTTCAGTTGGAGAAGGACATCCGGTGAGAGAGTTGTTATCGATCAACAGTTTGATCCAGGGCGGCACTTTACAGTTGACCTGGAGCTATAGCAGTCGTCATTTTACAGTGGAAGCGATTGCAGGTCTGGCTTCGGTTTATCTGGTGGAGCTTGAAAAGCTGATAGCGCATTGTGTGGAGGTGGAGACCCCTGTATTTACACCATCGGATTATAACCTGGGTGAGGAGATCAGCAATGAAGAACTGGATGTTTTCCTGGATGCTGAATACAACGGAGCGGTAAGAAGGACACAGCTGGAAAGTATGTCGCGATTGAGTGGTTTACAGGAAGGAATGCTGTTCCATAGTTTATATGATGATCAGGCAGGTGCCTACAGCAAACAATTTTCATGTGAACTTGTCGCACCTGATGTAGACGCTTATCTGAACAGCTGGAATTATTTATTAAAGCGTCACAGTATCCTGCGCAGCGGATTCTACCATGACGTATTTAAAATACCGGTACAATGTGTTTATCGTGAGGTGAAAATACCGGTAACAATATTAGATTATCGTGGATTAACCAAAGAAGAACAAAAAGAGCAAATCCGTATTTACGAAGAAGCAGATAGTAAAAAAGGTTTTGATTTTACGGCTGCCCCACTGATGCGTATCTGTCTGATACAACTGGATAACGAACGTTATTATATGTTGTGGAGTCATCATCATATTTTGCTGGATGGTTGGTCTATGCCAGTTTTAATGGAAGAATTGCTGGTTACCTATGAACAGCTGATTAGTGGAAAACCATATCCGGTACTTATAGAAGATCGTTATGAGGATTACATCCGTTATATAGAAAGACAGAATAAGGGAGAGGCCTCAGCTTACTGGAGCAAATATCTGGATGGACTGGAAGAGGCCAGTTTACTGCCTTTCATCAGCGCTGCATCAGACCGTACAAAAGGACAGGTAGATTATGCTGACGAAATAATTCGTTTTGACGCAGCCTTTATGACACGTTTATCAGGTTATGTACAGCAAAATCGTATTACAGTAAATACGTTGATGCAGGGTGTGTGGTCTTATTTGTTATCCTGTTATACGGGACGCCAGGATGTAGCATTCGGCATCGTCGTATCTGGTCGTCCGGAGAATTTACCAGGTATAGAAAATGCGGTAGGTATGTATATTAATACTTTGCCATTGCATGGGAAAATTAATAACTCTGGAGATATCAAAACGGGATTACAGCAGATTCAGCTGGATCAGTTACAAAGCAGGGATTATCAATATACCGGTTTAAATGAAATACAGCGTCTTTCGGGTATAGGCAGTGAGCTGTTTGATACCTTGATGGTATTTGAGAATTATCCGGTTAGTGAAACACTCGAAGCGCAGCCATGGAAATTACAGGTGGAAAATGTACAGGCAGAAGAACATAGTAATTATCCGTTAACAATTATTATTGTTGCAGGTGAGCAGATCGCTATCAATTTCAATTATAGCAGTTTACTTGGAAAGGATTATGTAAAAATGATATCAGGCCATTTTGGTTTGGTACTTGAACAGGTTATTTCATCCATTCCGTCGAAATTCGGAGAAATAGAGCTGTTATCAGCAGCTGAGCGCCATCAGTTACTGAATGTCTTTAATGATACAATTACCTCTTACCCTGATGAACAAACAATTATCGGAGCCTTCAGGGAGCAAGTAATCCTTAACCCTGAGGACACGGCTATTGTATATGAATCAGTTTCTTTAAGTTACCGTGAACTGGATGAACGTTCAGAGCAATTGGCCTTTGAGTTGATTAGCAGGGGTGTGAAACCAGAATCGCTGGTACCTGTGGGTATGAAACGTAGTCTGGATATGATGATTGGTATCCTGGCGATCTTAAAAGCAGGGGCTGCTTATGTACCCATAGATCCGGATTACCCATTGGAACGTATTGCGTTTATGCTGGAAGATACTGCCGGAAAAGTGGCCTTGACCAAGTTTGAATGGGTGTCCCTGTTTAAGGGTCTGGCTCCTGATCTGGAATTGATTAATCTGGATCAGCTCGAATTATCTCCTGTTGATCACTTATTACCGGTTTCAGCAATTACTCCTGACAGCCCTGCTTATGTAATTTATACTTCAGGTTCTACCGGTCAGCCTAAAGGAGTAGTGGTTACCCATCGCAACGTGGTGAGTCTGGTAAAAGAAGTAAGTTACGTGGCACTAGGTAAGGAAGATGTATTGCTATCTACGGGATCTCCATCTTTTGATGCAACCACTTTTGAGTATTGGGGTATGCTATTGAACGGTGGGCGCCTGATTCTTTGTGCTGATGATAAATTGCTTGACAGCAGTCAGCTGAAAGGGGAGATCCGTTCACATGGGGTAACAAAAATGTGGTTTACCTCGAGCTGGTTCAATCAGCTGATAGATACTGATATTACGGTGTTTGAAGGGTTACAGGTTATACTGGCCGGTGGAGAAAAACTATCGGATGAACATGTAGGCAGAATCAGGAAAACTTATCCGGAAATAGAAATCATCAACGGATACGGACCAACTGAAAATACGACATTCTCTCTTACTTTTTCAATTGATGATAGTGGACTTATCCCAATCGGACGTCCACTGGATAACCGTACAGCTTATGTACTGGATGCCCAGTTGAGATTGTTACCGGTTGGTGTTCCAGGTGAAATTTATCTTGGGGGAGCAGGTTTGTCGTTGGGTTATCTGAACCGTCCCGATCTTACCGCGGAGCGCTTTATCAATCATCCTTTCAAACCGGATGAGAAGATATATAAAACGGGTGATATTGGTCGCTGGCTTCCGGATGGCAATATTGAGTACCTGGGCCGTATGGATGATCAGGTGAAAATCCGTGGTTACCGTATTGAACTGGGAGAAATAGAAAATGTATTACAGAAAAGTCCGTTGGTGCGCCAGGCTGTTGTGATGGCCAGAGCAAATGCTTATGGAAGTAAACAGCTGGTGGGTTATATCGTGCCTGCCGATGCATTTGACAGAGAGGGTATCGTTGCTTATCTGAAGGGACATCTTCCTGAATATATGATACCAGTTCTTTGGATGTCACTGGATACTTTACCCTTAACCAAAAATGGAAAAGTAAATAAGAAGGCGTTGCCTGAAGTAGAGGCAGGTGCTTTACAAACAAATAGCTACGAAGCACCACGTAATAGTACTGAACAGGCACTTGTAGAAATATGGCAGGAGCTTCTGCGCATAGAAAAGGTTGGAATACACGATAATTTCTTTGAACTGGGTGGAGATTCCATTATTACAATACAAGCGGTAAGCCGTGCTAAAAGAGCTGGTTTCCAGTTTCAGCCCAAAGATTTATTTGTATATCAGACGATTGCAAAACTGACAATCTTATTAAATGAAAGAAAAAATGCAGTGTCTTACGCTGAAGAAGGATTTCTAACCGGTGAAAGTGGTTTATTGCCTATACAACAGTGGTTTTTTGATATGGGAACACCATCCGTATCACACTTTAATCAGCATTTACTATTAACGGTTCCAAAGAACATAGCTTCATCTGTAATCTCTGATGCTATTCTTCAGCTGGTGAATTATCATGATGCTTTGCGCTTTACTTACGCAAAAAAGGCAGATGGAAACTGGGAACAGCATTATGGAAATCACAAAGGTGAACTGGAAATAGTGAATCTGAAGGATATCCAGATAACAAATCTGGCTGCTGCTGTGAAAGATTATGGTCAAAGCAAGCAAAGTAGTCTGGATATTGAGCAGGGGATTATATTCCGTGCTGTATTATTCCTGACGCCAACTGAAGAACAGGAAAATCGTTTGTTGCTCCTGGTTCATCATCTTGCAGTAGATGGTGTTTCGTGGCGCATTCTGCTGGAAGATCTGAGTTTGCTGATCAAACAACCCGGACAACCTGTTTTGACGGTTCTTGGCAGCAAGACTGCTTCCTACAGACAATGGTATAATGCACTGAAACAATATGGACAGCAATATGCAGTACGTAATCAACAGACATACTGGACAGATGTTGTAAAACACTATATACCATTACCGACAGATCATGTTTATACCGAACGTCTGGCACTTACGGATACCGGGACAAAGGTAGCTAAACTGAATAGCCGCGATACGCAACGGTTATTACAGGAAGTTCCAAAGGCATATCATACAGAAATTAATGATGTACTGTTATGTGCACTGGCAATGGCTTTATCAGAATGGAGTGGTATTCATTTTATCTCTGTTGGACTGGAAGGTCATGGACGGGAAGATATGATGCCGGGGCTAGATACCAGTCGTACTGTTGGCTGGTTTACTAACCTTTATCCTGTTTCGCTCGAAATACAGGAAGGTAAAGACAGTGGTTATCAACTGAAATCAATTAAAGAACAATTGAGAAAAATACCTGAAAAGGGTATGAGTTATGGTATACTGAAATATCTGGACAAGTTAGATACCCTGCAAAAGGAAGATCCCTGGAATGTAGTGTTCAACTATCTGGGACAACTGGATAATATGGTCAGCCAGTCAAGCGAACTAGGAATGGCTACCGAGCAGGCAGGTAATAGTTTAGCTGAAGATTATCCGATTTCTGACAAGTTATCTGTGAATACAATGATACAGGGTGGGGAATTGTTCCTCGACTGGAGCTACAGCAGTAAACATTACGAGGCTGATAGTATCGAAAGACTATGCGGTTTGTATATGGAACATCTGCAGAATCTGATTGAACATTGCGCTGCACAGGAGCAGGTATCGTTTACACCATCTGATTATGGATTAAATGATCTGGTTACAGTAGCAGAACTGGACAGGTTCCTGGATGAAGATTATCTTGGAAAACCAAGAAGAGCTCAGATTGAAAGTATCTACCGGCTGGGAGGATTACAGGAAGGCATGTTATTCCATGACCTGTATAATGAGAAGGGAGCTTTTACAGAACAACTTTCCTGTGACCTGATGTCATTACAAACAGCTGCGTTTATTCAAAGCTGGGAGTCACTGGTTGAGCAGCATAGTATTCTGAGGACTGGCTTTAATCATGATGTATTCTCTTTACCTGTGCAATGTGTATATAAAGAGGTTTCATTACCGGTAACCTTACTGGATTACCGTAATATGAGTTCCGATGAACAGGAAGAGGCCATCCGGGAGTATGAACAAACTGACCGTCGTAAAGGATTTAATCTGGAAAGCGCACCCTTGATACGGATCTGCCTGATACAGCTTTCGGATGATAAATATCGGTTGATCTGGAGTTTCCATCATATATTACTTGATGGCTGGTCAATCCCTGTCTTGTTAGGTGAGCTGCTTTCTAATTATGAATTGCTGGAAACGGGTAAAGCACTAACGCAACAGCCTGTAGATCGTTATGAAGATTATATCCGCTATATCGAGAAAAAAGATAAGGAACATACTGCCGGCTACTGGCGTAATTATCTGGCTCAGGTAGAGGAAGGTTGTCTTTTACCTTTTGTGGGGGCAACGGTCGACCGGACAAGAGGTATTGGTATGAAAGAGGGTATCATGGAGCTTGATGCTGTGACGACTGACCGGATTAATAATTATGCAAAACAAAACCACCTTACAGTTAACTCTGTAATGCAGGGCGTATGGGCATATTTATTATACAGATATACTGGTCGTCAGGATGTGATTTATGGTGTTACGGTATCTGGCCGCCCTGAAGATTTACCAGGTATTGAAGCAAAAGTAGGGTTGTTTATCAATACACTTCCATTGTATATCAGGCTAGACCATTCGGATGACATAACTCAATGGTTCCAGACCCTGCAACAGGGGCAGCTGGAAAACAGGGAATATCAATATACTACCTTGAATGATATTCAACGCTGGACAAACATAAAAGGGGATCTTTTTGATACCTCCATCGTTTTTCAGAATTACCCGATCAGTGAATCGGATATGCAGAAAGGTGTGGCCCTGGAAGTAAGTGATGTAGTTGTGCATCCGCAGACGAATTATCCTTTAACTATCAATGTAATTACAGGAAGAGAGACCAGTCTGCTGTTCGTTTATAACGATGAATTACTGGATGAACCAAGCGTTGAGATGATGATGGGACATTTCAGACAGGTATTACTGCAACTGGTAGAGAAAGAAATAAAGAGCTGGAGCGAAGTCGAATTACTGACACCGTCAGAGAAAGAACTGCTACTATATACTTTTAACAATAAGGTTGTTGCTTATCCACATACACAGACATTAGTCGATCTGTTTGTACAGCAGGCAGCACTAAGGCCAGAATCACCGGCACTGGTTTTTGAGAACAGGATATGGTCTTATGGCGAACTGAATGAGCGTTCCGGCAGACTGGCCAGTTATCTGCGTACTAAAGGCGTAAAAGCTGATGTTCTGGTGCCTGTTTATCTGGAGAGATCTGCTGAGATGGTAGTCGCTATTCTGGGAATTATGAAGGCGGGTGGTGCTTATGTACCACTGGATACGGAATATCCGGCTGAAAGGATTAGTTATATTCTTAAAGATACTGCTGCTTCAATAGTGGTGACAACAGCAGACAAAGTGCAGCATTTGAGTATAATAACTGATGTATCTCTGGTATCAATTGACGGGGATGCCGAGCTGATTGGTGCTTATCCTTTCAGCATACCTCAGGGTGAAGTGAAGCCTGAAGACCTGGCTTATGTAATTTACACTTCAGGTTCTACGGGGCAGCCGAAAGGAGTAATGGTAGAACATGCCGGGATGCTGAATCACCTTTATGCAAAAATTAATGACCTGCATCTGAACAGCAGTAGTGTGGTTGCTTTTACTGCTTCTTATACATTTGATATCTCAGTCTGGCAGTTGTTCTCTGCCTTATTATGCGGAGGAGTAACCATTATTTATCCTTCGCAGCTGATACTGGAGCCTGTTGCCTTAATGGAAAAGATAGATCAGAACGGTGTAACCATACTCGAACTGGTTCCATCTTATCTGACTGCTGTGCTGCGCGAAAATATTGCTGTTAAACTGGAGAAACTGGAATATCTGCTGGTTACAGGAGAGGCTGTCAGCCAGCCTTTACTGGCACAATGGTTTGAACACCCGGATTATGCCCGTATCCCGGTAATCAATGCTTACGGTCCTACAGAAGCTTCGGATGATATTTGTCATTATGTGATGGAGAAAACACCTGAACAGATTAATATTCCGTTGGGCAGCCCAATTCAGAACTTGCAGTTATATGTGTTCAATAATGAGTTGAACCTTTGTCCGGTAGGGGTTACGGGTGAGATTTGTGTAGCAGGTATAGGTGTTTCAAGAGGGTATTTAAATCGCCCTGACCTTACTGCAGCGAAATTTATTACCGATCCTTTCCATCCTGAAAACAGGATGTACCGTACAGGGGACCTTGGTCGCTGGCTGCCTGATGGTAATATAGAATATCTTGGGCGTATAGATGACCAGGTAAAAGTAAGAGGTTTCCGGATAGAGCTGGGAGAAATTGAGAATGTATTGCAGCAATACGAGAGTATCAGTCAGGCAGTAGTTATTGTGAAAGCTGATGCCAATGGAAATAAGCGCCTGGTTGCTTATCTGTCTGCAGAGGCAGGTTATGATAAAGAAATTATGCTTAACTGGTTAAAAGGACTCCTGCCTGATTATATGGTGCCATCATTCTTTATCAAGCTCGCTGCTCTGCCTTTAACAGCGAATGGCAAGATTGATAAGAAAGCTTTACCAGATCCTGATACCAATGAATTGCTGGCCACGGCTTATGCTGCACCACGTAATCCATTGGAAGAGGCTCTTGCGGTTATCTGGCAGGACATGCTGGGTATAACAAGGGTCGGAATATATGACAACTTCTTTGAATTGGGCGGACTTTCCCTGCTGGTTATCGGATTGGTATCGGTAATCAAGAAGGAATTGAAAGTGAAATTACAGGTCAGGGATATTTTCAATTACCCTACAATTGATTCACTGGCAGCAATCATGAACACACGTAAGGAAACTGGTGATGATCATTTGTTACTGCTGAACTATGGGCCTGTTTCATTCCCGGTATTTATGTTGCCTGGAGCAGCTGGTATTTGCGAGGTATACAGCGCATTGGGACATGAGCTAAATGAAACTTGCGCCCTGTATGGATTGCAGATGCCAGGTGTGTTTGAAGGAGAAGTTCCACTGAATGATCTTCCAGCCATAGCTGCTCTTAATATAGAATGGATCAAACAGGTGCAGCCTGTTGGCCCGTACCGGTTTATCGGACACTCGCTTGGAGGGATTATGCTGTATGAAATGACCAAACAGCTGGAGGCAGCCGGTGAAGAGGTACAAACAGGAATTATCCTGGATAAGGACACGACTACCGACAGCTCTTTCCATAACAATGAGAATAATGGGGAAGTGCTCTTTAAGCTGGCGATGCTGGTCTTTGAACTCGGAAGTATAGTCACAAAACCTTATCCGCAGTGGATAGAAAAGCTGAAAGCCGGTTTATCACTATCTGACAGGGAAAGTATCATGCCGGTCATTACTTCGGTGGTGATGGATAACATCGGTAATAAAAAGCACTATGCAGCCTTTATTCTTCGGATTCTGAACCTGGTAATCAGTAATGCATTCCTTGAATATCCGGTTGCCGGAAAGGTTAATGCCAGTCTGCTGATTGTAAAAGCTACAGAAACCGCATGGGAAGAAAAAAGCGGGAATCTTGGCTGGGATGAATTTGCTTCAGATGTGCAGCGGATTGTAGTTCCCGGAGATCATGATTCAATCCTTGGAAAAGATCATGTACAGGTACTGGCAGCACAGCTGATCACTTATTTTCAACAATTCAAAGGATAAAAATAAATTACACCCCGCTAAATGTGGGGTGCAAATAACCAATTAATTTAAAGCTATTTAAATGCAAAAATCATCATCTGTTAAAGTAAAAAATATCCGGGTTAATTCTTTGAAACCGCTCTTCCGTTTATTCCAATATGCAAAACCTTACTGGCCGGAGTTTACAATAGGATTGTTATTTCTGATGGTATCCAGTTTATCGGGACTCGCATTGCCAAAGCTGTTGGGCGAATTAATTGACGGAGGTAAGAACGGGGGGAACGTTAGCCGGATCGGCTGGACATTGTTAACTATTCTTATTGTTCAGGCAGTATTTTCTTTTTTCAGGGTTGTCATGTTCGTGAATGTGACTGAAAAGACATTATCCGGCCTGAGGCAAACCATTTACAATCACTTGATAAAAATGCCGATGAGTGTTTTCCTTTACAGAAGAGTGGGAGAACTGAGCAGCAGGATTTCGGCGGATATTACCTTACTCCAGGAAGTATTTAATACGACTCTGGCCGAGTTGATCAGACAATTGATAACCGTAGTAGGCGGCCTGGTTTTGCTGATGATGACTTCTCTTCAACTCACTGTTTTTATGCTGTTGCTATTACCTGTTATGATGGTTATGGCAAGTGTACTGGGGCAGTTCATTAACAAATATAGTGCACAGGTACAGGACAAGGTCGCAGCATCGAATACCATTGTGGAAGAAACTTTACAGGGGATTTTTAGTGTGAAGGCGTTTGTAGGTGAGTTTTTCGAAATCGGACGTTACCGTGAACAGACTAATGAGATGGCGAGGTTGGGGATGAAGGGGGGGAAATACAGGGGTATATTTAACTCATTTGTGATCCTGGGAATCTTTGGTACGCTGGTCGCAGTCATATGGCGGGGAGCGACAACCGGTGTAGGAACGGGAGAGCTTTTTTCTTTCCTGTTGTATTCGGTGTTTATTGCAAATTCAATTACAGGACTGGCCGAGGTATATACCTCTTTACAGAAATGTATTGGTGCAACAAATCATCTTTTCGAATTACTGGAAGAACCGGTTGAACCACTGACAGAAATCAGCGCGGTTGCACCCGAAAATCTGTTAGAAGGAAAAATTAATTTCCGGGATATTCATTTTCATTATCCTTCAAGGACAGATATCAATGTATTGCAGGGTGTATCTTTCCAGGTTGAACCTAATCAGAAAATTGCAATTGTGGGTTCAAGCGGTGCGGGCAAAAGCACGATTGTGTCTTTATTGCTGCGCCTCTATGATCCTGTAAAAGGAGGGGTCTTTTTTGACGGAAGAAATGGTTCCACTATCCCATTGTCAGAACTGAGATTGCAGATTGCAGTAGTACCGCAGGATGTTTTTCTTTTTGGAGGGACTATCGGAGAGAATATTGGTTACGGAAGAAAAGGAGCTACTGTGAATGAGATTATTGCAGCAGCAGAGAAGGCGAATGCCTGGGAATTTATCCAGAGGTTTCCGCTTGGATTGGATACTATAGTTGGTGAACGTGGTATACAGCTTTCAGGTGGTCAAAGACAACGTATTGCTATTGCACGTGCTGTGTTGAAAGCGCCGCGTATTCTTATACTGGATGAAGCTACTTCAGCCCTGGATGCCGAATCTGAAAGACTGGTTCAGGATGCACTGGATAAACTGATGGAGGGGCGGACTTCTATCGTGATCGCACATCGTCTGGCAACGGTAAGACAGGCAGATAAAATTATTGTGCTGGACAAAGGTTGTATCGTAGAAGAGGGGACTCACTATGAACTGATTGGGGTAAATGGCGGGTTATACAAGAATCTGAGTGAAATGCAGTTCACGAATTAATTAAAAAACAATCAAATCTATATATAAATACAGGTTACCATTTAATATGCTTTAAGACTCACACTCTCTTAATCTTAATTTATTAATGTTATGTTAAACGAACTTGAAAAACTGGCCGCATTTATCGGCAACACTCCGCTAATAGAATTGAAGAATAATGATGCCAATCTATTTGCCAAATTAGAGTATAATAATTTCACTGGCAGCTCAAAAGACCGTGCCTCTTTCAGTATTATTTATAACGGAATCAGGGATGGGAAAATCAATGAAGATACGACCATCATTGCTTCAAGCTCAGGTAATCTGGCGATTTCGGTTGCCTCTATCTGTAAGCGGCTGAAGCTGAAATTTATTCCGGTTATTGACCCGAATATCAATTCAGCGTATGAAACGCTGTTAAACCTGATTGCTTATGAGGTGGTTAAGGTCACCGAACGGGATTATACTGGCGGTTATCTGTTAACCAGAATAGAGACAGTAGATAGGCTGCATGCTGAAACCCCGAACTCTTTCGTCGCTGACCAGTATGGTGACCCGAATAATTATAAAGGTTATGCTGGTCTGGGTGAAGAGATTCTGAGCTCATTCAAAGAGCTGGACTACATTTTCACAGCAGTAAGTTCTAGCGGAGCGATTACGGGCATCTCTTCCTATATCAAACAAAGACGTCCTGAGATCAAAATCATTGGTGTAGATGTGGAAGGGTCTGTGATTTTTAATGCAAAACCTGTAAAACGTTATATTTCTGGTATAGGTGCCAGCCGTATTCCTCCGATCATTGAAAACGCAATTATTGATGATGTGGTAATTGTATCCCAGCTGGATATTATCCGTGGCTGTTTTGAGCTGCTGAACGAGCAGGCAATTTTTGCCGGAGCTTCCTCAGGAGCTGTTTACCTGGCGGCCAAGAATCACGCAAAAGCGAATACCGTTAAAGCCACTTCTCTGATGATTTTTCCAGATAAAGGTCATACTTATCTGGATACGATCTACAACAAAGAATGGGGAGCGGAATTGGCTGTAAAATTAAATAGTGCTGTGCTTGTCTAATTAAATTTCAAACTGTAAACAAAAAATAACCTTTAAAATAAAAATTATGTTGTATCTAAATGCAGACAGTATCAAAGAAGTAGGTGTAGACTGGAATCAGGTCATAACCGTAATTAAGGACTCCGTAGAGCAGCTTCACAAGAATGACTACTCACAACCGGTTAAACCTTATTTAAGATATGGAGATGCTAAAAACAGGATCATTGCTATGCCAGCGTATATTGGTGGTGATAAGCCATGGGCAGGTATTAAATGGATTGCCAGTTTCCCCGATAATATTCACAAAGGGAAATTAAGAGCAAATTCGGTGACGATCTTAAATGAACATGATTCAGGAATACCACGTTGTATGATTAATACCGCTGCTATAAGTGCGATCAGAACTGCCGCTGTTTCCGGTTTGATGGTAAAGGAGTTTATGAAAGGAAGAGAGAGCGGGGGAAAACTGAATATTGGTATTAATGGTTTTGGTCCTATCGGGCAAATGCACCTGAGAATGATTACTTCAATTCTGGGTACTGCGATTGGCAAGGTATTGATATTTGATATTAATCCGATCGATAAGGCTATCATTGACAATGAAATTAAAGGCAAAGTAACTATTGCTTCTAGCTGGGAGGAATGTTATATGGATGCTGATATTTTCATTACCTGTACAGTATCTGCAGCTCCTTATATCAGTATTTCGCCTAAAAAAGGGTCATTACAACTGAATGTTTCGCTGAGGGACTATACCGTTGATATGAAAGATTTTATGGACGTGATCATTGTAGATAACTGGGAAGAGGTTTGCAGACAGAACACTGATATTGAAAATATGCATAAAGAAAAAGGACTCCTTGAAAGTGATACGCTTTCTATTGCTGATGTGGTGAGCGCGGGTGGACTAAATAAACGGGAGACATCAGATGTAGTAATGTTTAATCCAATGGGAATGGCAATTTTTGATATTGCAGTTGGAGGACATTATTATGAGGAAGCCCTGAGCAGAAATATCGGGTTCTCTTTACCTGATTAATCTATATTTAATTATTTCAGCAATGCCGTGCAATCAGGATGATGATTCGCACGGCATTGTTTTTTTATTTTAAATGTGTGTCTGCTGGTTTGATCCTAAAGTTGTAAATTGTCAATGATATGGAAGATTTAAATGAACCAAGCAGTAACCCTTCGAATTATAAATTTGGAATATTCTATTATAATCCGAAGGATTCAAGATCAGTTGTTCCGAAACTACATCCGATGATGGGATGGACACTTAACTTTGCCAGGCCATGGACTTATATTTTCCTGTTTTTAATTTTTGGATTTGTTGGCTATAAGTTATGTAAAGCCTGGAAAGTTTTCTAAATCAAAAATCTAATACTTGATCGCCCCAGTATCAGGATTTCCACTTGCTGCAAGAGCATTATTGAAAAAATCAACCCCTCCGTTACTGGCAATGGCCAACCCACCTGCAATACAAGGTGAAGTACCCGCTAAACTAAATGCAGTTGCTGTAGCTCTTCCGGTCGTATAGCTTCCTGGATTAGAAAACTGCGGACTAAAGAAGATGTTGTTGCTATGGTAACAACCGTCCCAGTTACTGGCAAGGATAACTGCATTTGGATAGATGCAATTATTTAAAAACCGGGCATCGGTAGTCATGGCATTCTGAGAAAATTTACCAACCGTCCCTGTGCTGTTGATAATATTATTCGTAAATGAACCTGTAAACTTACTCTGGAAAATATAACTTACGTTGTTGGTCAGGTAAAAAACGTTGTTATAAATCTGATTTGAAGCGTTTGTAGCTGTGAAATTAAATAGCTTACTGCCTCCTAGAACATCATTTGCGCTGATGTTATATCTGACAATGATATTTTTTGCATCTGGCATGAACAGCATAAATCCCCTGTAGTTATCATGGGAATAATTATATTCAAAAATATCACCATCTGTACTGATATCAGCATCAAAAGCCTGTCCGTCATTGTATCCACCTACCAGTCCATATACTTCATTATTGGAAATCGTGGTCTGATAACTATTGTATGTCCAGGCACCAGCATAATTGGCTGCATTACTGATACATGCATTTCGTATCGTATTATTGGTAATCATTGAGCCCCCGGTCACCCCGTTTAAAACAATGCCATCGCCATAAATATTTTCAATTAAATTATGATCAAATACAACATGTGATGCCCTGACACTGCTTGATGTTCTGATTCCTTCTATCTGACAGTTGGCAACATGGCAATTCTGAACCAATACTTCATTAATCAAACCAGTGAAGATGATACCACCAGAGCCTTTGTTATAATTTGAATTTCCTACCCCGGTCGAATTTACATCGTGTACATAACAATTTTTAATATAGATATGTGTATTGGCGGTAGTTGTCGGATTATTTACTTTAATTCCTGTAACTGAATAATGCAGACCTGAGGTAATTGTATTCGTAATTTCGAGATTGTTGATCTCCCAGTAAGACTGGTTACTGAGCGAAAGGGTTACAGAAGCATTGGTTAAACCTCCTCCATTAATGACAGGAGCCCCACCTGTTCCATATTGATCAACAACAATAGGGGCATCTGCAGTTCCCGAACCGAGTAGCTGAAGATTACCTGACCAGCTGCCACCGGATTTAAATAAAAGTAAGTCACCAGGTGAAAAAGTTTGTGTGTTTACCTTACTGATTGTTTGCCAGGCAGTAGCCGGACTTGTGCCATTATTGTTGTCATTGCCGGCAGGATCGACATAATAGGTTGTTCCGGAAATTCCGTTTGTTTTGGGGCGGACTGAGCTTTGACTGTCAACGGTACCTGCATTTGAGTTCTTCTTACATCCCGTAAATAATAAAATGGCTAATAGTGGAGCAATTAATACATTTTTCATTTTTTAATAGATTTAGGTTTATAATTGGTTAAGTAAAAATAAAATCAGGACGCCAGCATGAAGGGGTAAAATCCTGATTAAATAGGGGGGATTTTAGACAAGCGTTTTTTTTGTTAGATTCGTAATAAACAAAATCAGAAAATATTCATGATCAGGTATATATCAGGTTTCCGGGTAATATTACTCACTATAGCAGTCTGTTTATTTCTGAATGGGACGAGCTTTGCAAAAGACCTCTATGTTTCCATTAAAGGAAATGATACTTACCAGGGAACTAAGGAAAAGCCTTTTGCAACATTAAAAAAGGCTCAGCTGGTTATCAGATCTATCAAAGGACCCGTCGTCGTTTATATCCGGGGTGGTACGTATTACCTGAATGCACCAATAATTTTTACTGAGAAGGATTCAAGGGATGAAGGTTCACCAGTTACCTATAAAGCTTACCAGCATGAAAAGGTTATCATCAGTGGTGCAGTACCGGTTAAGTTAAAATGGGAAAATTATCGTAATGGAATTCAAAGGACCAGGGTAGACCAGAATCTGTTGTTTGATCAGTTATTTATCAGTGGATCACAGCAAAGGATGGCCCGGTATCCCAATTATAATCCTGAGATCAGATTTTTTGGAGGGTATGCTGCAGATGCGATCAGCCCCGAAAGAGTTAAAAGCTGGAAACATCCTGAAGGAGGTTTTGTGCATGCATTGCATAAACATGAGTGGGGTGGGTATCAATATCAGATTCTTGGAAAGGATGATCAGGGCATTTTAAAGCTGGAGGGGGGATTTCAGAATAACAGACAAATGGGAATGCATGACCGGTACCGGTTTGTAGAAAATATCTTTGAAGAACTGGATACTGTCGGGGAATGGTATTTTAATAAAAATGAAAAGATGCTCTATTATTATCCCCATCCGGATGATAAGCTGGAATCAGCGCTGGTAGAAGTACCTCAGCTGAAAAGCATTTTTGAATTCAGGGGGACAAGTACAAAACCTGTCAGATATATCAATATTGAGGGTATACAGTTGACGCATACTTTGAGAACCTTTATGGAAACGAAGGAACCTTTGTTGCGTAGTGACTGGACAATATACCGTGGCGGGGCAGTGGTCATGGAAGGAGCTGAAAATTGCACAATAGAGGACTGTTTCTTTAATACTGTTGGTGGAAATGCAGTATTTATGAGCAATTACAACAGATATAATGCTGTTTCGGGTTGTCATATTGCTAATGCAGGAGCGAGTGGCGTTTGTTTTGTCGGAGACCCGAAAGCTGTACGTTCTCCTGTCTTTGAATACAATCAGTTTACCCCATTGGATAAAATGGATACGATCAGAGGGCCAAAAACCACAAATTATCCAGCCGAATGTAAGGTTGAGAATACATTGATGTATGGTTTAGGACAGGTGGAAAAGCAGGTAGCGGGTGTGGAGATTTCTATGGCCATGGACATTACTGTAAGTCACAATACCATTTATGATGTTCCAAGAGCTGGGATAAACATCAGTGAAGGTACCTGGGGTGGACATAATATTGAGTATAACGATGTGTTTAATACCGTGCTGGAGTCAGGTGATCACGGTGCATTTAACTCATGGGGCAGAGACCGCTACTGGCACCCTGACTATGAGATCATGTCGGGGATCGTTAAAAATAATCCGCGATTAATCACAGCTGATGTAATTAAAACCATTAAACTTCACGATAATCGGTTCCGTTGTGATCACGGTTGGGATATTGATCTGGACGATGGCTCAGGCAATTATTACATCTATAATAATGTTTGTCTGAATGGCGGATTGAAACTGAGGGAAGGATTTTATAGAAGGGTGGAGAATAATGTGATCATTAACAATTCTTTTCATCCCCATGTCTGGTTTAAAAATAGTGGAGACGTCTTTAAAAACAATATAGTAACCCGTAAATATTTTCCGATCAGGATCATCGACTGGGGAAAGGAAGTTGATTTTAATTTTTTTCCTGATCAGGAATCTTTGGAAGAGGCGCAGAAAGCAGGGACAGACCAGCATTCTTTATCTGGTCCGGCAGAGTTTATCAACCCTTTGACTGGTGATTATCGTGTCGGAGCAGGTTCAGGAGCACTCAAAGTTGGATTTAAAAATTTTCCAATGAATGAGTTTGGTGTAATTTCGCCTTCGCTGAAAGCTATAGCACACAAGGTCTCCATACCCGTTTTTATAACCGGGACTAAAAAACAAGGGCAGGAGATCATCGGATTTCTGGGAACAAGGGTTAAGGATTTAAACACTTTAGGAGAACGTTCTGCCACTGGTATGGCCGATGAAACTGGCGTGCTTGTTCTGGAGGTTCCGGCAACAAGTATATTATCTGGGAAGATCCAACCTAACGACGTGGTTCTTAGATTCAATGGGCTGCCCGTAAAGAATATAAAGGACTTACTTAAAATACAGACCGACCTGAAGTTAAAGCAAGCGGTTAGTGTGGATGTTTTCAGGAATCAGTCTATGAAAAAAATAACAATCCCTCTAAAATAATTGGTGGAAAATTAATATGGAATTTGAAATATTGACAACAGAAAGGCTGAAGCTAAGAAAGTTAACTCCCGAGGTTTTTGCCTATGTTTTCAAAAATTATACCGACAAGGAACTGATGGAGTTTTTTGGAATAGCTACAGCAACTGAGTTAGAAGATGAAAAAATAAAATTTGAAAAAGGGATTTCGACCTATGACAAGTCATTTGTTTATTTTCAGCTGATAGATAAACTTTCTCATCAGATCATCGGCTCGTGTGGATACTTTACCTGGTACCTTAGGCATAATCGTGCGGAAATTGGCTACTTCTTACTGGATGCAGCATCTATGCAGCACGGCTTGATGTACGAAGCAATTACAGAAATTATCAGATATGGATTTACAAAGATGAATTTACATCGGATTGAAGCCTTTATTGAACCCAGTAATGAGCCTTCCTTAAAGCTGATCCGGAAGATGAGTTTTAAACAGGAAGGACATTTAAAAGAGCATTATTTTTGTAACAATACGATGGAGGACTCGCTTGTTTTCTCGTTGTTAAAAAAAGATTCTGCGATTAACTAAAGCAGGAGAGCGTAAAATCATTACGCTCTCCTACTTTAGTTAATAAGTAATTGTTAATCCACCTCCATATCCCATATCACTGTCATAGTGTGTAGACAGAGAGAAGTATTTTGTGACTGCATATCTTAAACCAGCCATATACTCGCGGTCAGTATTTCCCGACAGGTTTAGTCTTAGTCTGTTGGTGATTGGAATATCTTCACGTTTTAACTGGAAACGCAGTTTACCTTTGCTGTCAATCCTTGCCTCAGCAGTAACCAGCATAGGCAGCAGATATTGTATACCCGCAACAAATGCCTTTCTGTTATTCTGATTGGTCTGCTGCCCGAACATGTTTTTTTCATTATGATTTACCCTGCTGTTGTAATGATAATCGAAACCGACAAAGGGCATTAACCATTGCATTTTGTCAATATATTTTCCAAAATAAGTTTCACTTTCATAACCATGAAGAGCTTTAAAGCCTAATCTCCATTCTGAAGAAAGACTGTAACGGGTATTCGCTAATCTAACTGTACCATCACTACCATTGCTTTCCAAACCTATATTTGCCATAAGATGCGCTTTCCGGTCATCACTATATAGTTTCTGAAGGGCAGCTTTAGGGTCTGGGATCTGGGTGTTAACCGGTGAATTTTCATAGCTGAATATCCTGCCCATGCCGCTCATCATGTGATATAATATATGGCAATGGAAAAACCAGTCTCCACTTTCTGTAGCTGCAAATTCTATAGTATCGGTTTCCATGGGCATAATGTCAAGCACATTTTTTAATGGAGCATATTCTCCCTGGCCGTTCAATACGCGGAAGTCATGTCCGTGAAGGTGCATCGGATGACGCATCATGGAATTGTTGTACAGGATAATTTTTACATTTTCTCCTTTTTTAATGAGGATCTTATCAGACTCAGAAACTGTTTTATTGTCAATAGTCCAGACATACCGGTTCATATTTCCAGTCAGTTCAAAACGTAATAGTTTTTCCGGTCCCTTTCTTAGAGTCGTTTTTTCAGTAGCCTTTAACATTCCGTAATTCAATGTGACCAGATCGCCACTTCCAGTCATGTCCATGTCTTTCATATCCATGTCCATTTTCTTTGCTATCTGTGGTTTTTTCTTTCCATAGTCATCACCAGTGATTTCCGGGTACATGACGTTGTTCATGTCCATCTGCTGATTACTCATTTCCATGCCCATAGGTTTCATATCCCCATTCATCTTCATCATCGCATTCATCATTTTCATGCCTTCAAAGTATTTCAGTTTACCTAATGGTTTGGCCGGGACCTTTGTTCCACTGCCCAGCCATAAAGAAGTAGAACCCGTACGGTCTTCAGCAGTAGATAAAAATTCATAACTCTTATTTTCAGGGATACTGACTATAACATCATAGGTTTCTGATGGTGCAATGATTAAACGATCTACTTCGACTGGCTGCACATCATTACCGTCATTGCCGACAACCGTAATTTTGCCACCGGAGTAAGTCAGCCAGAAATAGGTCGAAGATCCTCCGCCAACGATACGGAGCTTTACCTTATCTCCAGCTTTAAATTGTGGTTGCTCAGCCTGGTGTTTTCCGTTAGTTAGAAATTTCTCATAATATACATCGCTAACATCCATTGCATTCATGCGTTTCCATTCATTGGCGATCTTTGTTTTGAAGTACCCTTTTTGTATGGCTTCAGCATAACCTTGTGTTGTTTTTTTTTGAATGGCAAACCAGTCATTGGCATTATGTAGTGAACGGTCTACTTCTTCGGGTTTCATATCTGTCCAGTCGCTTAATACGACAGAAATAGATGGGATAGAAGGTTCATTTTTTTTGTTAAAGATCAATGCTCCATACATCCCGCTTTGCTCCTGGAACATAGTATGACTGTGATACCAGTAAGTACCATTCTGGATAACCGGAAATTTATACAAATAGGTGGAGTGTGGTTTAATGGGCATTTGTGTCAGGAAAGGAACACCATCCATGTTGTTGGGTAGGAATACGCCATGCCAGTGAATGGAGGTTTCCATATTCATCAGATTATGAACATAAATTTCGGCAGTATCACCTTCAGTAAAAATCAAGGCAGGACCAGGAATACTTCCATTAACGGACATGGCCATAGCTGGTTTACCGGAGTAGTTGACAGTGGTGTCCTTGATATAAAGGTCGTACCGGACAACTTTGGGTGAGGTTTTTACAGGTTGCTGCGCAGATGTAAATCCGTACAGGCTCATGAATAGTAGATAAAGGAATAATTTTTTCATTATTTGTTGGTGAATGAAAGACTGTCTTTCGTTTTTTCAATCCAGTTATTTAACAGAATCCTGTCGGCTTCAATAAGACGTGCCTTCTGATGAATCAGTGTATAGGCCCCAATGGGCATTACCCCATCATTGATACTGTTTGCCATAGCTTCTAACTTGCTATGCTGTCTCCGGTTGGAATAGCTTCCAAAATCACTGAAATTCAGTTTCTCTTTGCCTTTTATAATATGCGAAGCTATCCACCAGGAAACCGGTTGTAAGGACGCATACCAGGGATAGAAAGTACGGTTACTATGGCAATCATAACAGGTATTTTTTAACACAGCCTGTATCTTTACAGGTACAGGGTAGATCTTGCTGATATCCGTAACCAGGATTCTGTTGTCAGTGTTTTTGGTAACGGGAATAAACTGAATGGCTGCTATAAATAACAGGGAGATAATCAGTGTAATTTTAACCCGGCTCATTTTTTTAATTTAATTCTTCTTTGACATTACCACAGGTAGGCATTTCCTTCCCCAGGTAAGGATTTGCGATGGTTTTGGTTTCACTGATCCAGTTTCCACCCTTTTTATTATTATACATCGGACAATGATCATAATATAGCTTTTGGCGAGAATTGTCATCGGTCTTAACCAGGTCATAAATCTCCTGGCTTAACATTTCGAAATGTTCCCGCTGATGTTTAAGGTTTCCGGCATTCGACCCGATATGTTCTCCGTGTTCTTTAATGTCATCAGCGATTTCATTAAAAACTTTAGCCTGTCCGGCTGTCAGCGTAGCCTTATTTAATCCCTCTGCTGCCAATTTTAGTTCATTACCAGCAATAGCAGCAGCTTGGCCATTGTCATTGACTAAAGCATTTTTTAGTTGCAGATATGCGTTAATAATCCCTTCAGTAGAAGTTGTCTTTTTTGCTGCGGTTTGATTTGAACTGTTGTTGCAGGCTCCGAGAAAAAGAGCGGAAACAGCTATAGTGAACAAGATAGCTTTCATGTTTTTGGAATAATGTCCTGACCTGCACAGCAGATCAGGACTATTAAAGATAGTTATTTTATAGTTTCAGTGACTTTACCACAAGTCAGCATAGCACTACCGTAATAGGGGTTTTTTACGGCTTTTTCATTACTTAACCAGTTGCTCTTTTTCATTGGGCAATAAAGTTCATAAATAGGCTCTGCGGATAATTTAGAGGTCTTAACCAGCATAATCATATTTGCTGACAAATCGGCGAAATGGTCACGCTGACTTTTCAGCTCTTTATTTGCTGTTATTTGTCTGGCATCATCAGTTAGTAACTTTTTTTTAGTGACATCAACTAATTGAGGATCTGTATTGTTTAATACTTTAATAAAATCTTCGGCCTTGACTGAAGCGAGTTTAGAATCACCTGCTACTAATGCATCTTTAATACCGTAGTAATATGAGATTAAAGAATTTGATGGGGTATTATTGTTCTGTTGTGCAAATCCTGGTTGCACAATAACTGTTGCTATAAAAGCAATTATAAAAAATATGCGTTTCATTGTATCTAATTTAATGGTGAATGTAATCAACGCAGGATAACTGTTAATTCCTGCAAAACTGACCCATTAAATCAAATTTGAAAACTCTGGATAGCAATTCGTATATCCGTGACCGGAGCACGACATTGCCGGGCAATATAATTTGTGTGTGTATTTACAAAAATTGAACTCAGACTGATCTGAGTATAAAAGAAGTCCGGTACAATTGCAGAGTGGACGGGCTGAAAATTAAAGGATGAAATTACCTCAGATTGTTTATCTGATTTTGTCAGTTTCGAAACCTCATCTTTACAGCAGTTATTTTTAGTTTCTTTGGTCTGATGATGATCGTGGATAGTAGAAACAGAATGATGATGCTTACTGTTGAATTTCATATCAATTCCAAGGGTACAAGCAAAACCTACCACTGTATTCAATAAGAATATAACGATCAGTAAGGTTGCTTTAAGCTGTATGGAAATATACGTTTTCATAATGATAAGCTTTCAACAGCAAATTTAACTGAACCTCAGATCCCTGATTTACATAATTTTGATAAAAAGATTCAAAATTCGGTGTTCTAATCAGGATTTAATTACTAATATGCCTTATGTTATCAGCTAATCTAAATGATGGATTAATCTATTTAACCGGGCTACCGGTATTATCACTATGGCTGATTTTTCTGGCTGAAAATGTAATAATTACTGTTCTGGTTTTGTTGATTGGCAGACAACTGCAGCAGAAGTTTTCGGTTGATACTTTGATCAATTATTCTTATACACGGAGGGAGTGGCAATTATGTGGACTGACCAATATTTTAAATACGCTGATTACTTATGCTGGGTTCTGGCTTTGGAAATCAGGATTTATTAAAATTGAAACAGATGTTTCGCTGGCCATTTTCCTGGATTTTTTATTCCTGTTTTTTGGTATGGATATCCTGATGTTTGTATTCCATTACATGATACATCAAACATTTTTATATCAATCTGTGCACAGATTACATCATCTGGCAGTTCATCCGAAACCCATAGATCTGTTTATACTTCATCCTTTAGAAACGCTTTCTTTTGGTGGCTTATGGCTGTTCATGTTATGGTTATATCCGTTTAACATTTGTGCAGTTGTAATCTATCTGATGATCAATATTATATTTGGATTGACCGGGCATCTGGGGATAGAACCCCTACCGGCAAATATCCGCAATTTACCTTTCATAAAATATCTGGGAACCTCAACGTTTCATCACAACCATCACCAGCAGGAACGATATAATTTCGGTTTTTATACCAGTTTATGGGATAGATTATTTGGCACATATAAGGCTTGAAACGGGATTACATTTATCCCCGGATTTCCTCGTTCCTGTACTTTATCTGATATTAAAATATATTTTTCGTTGTTTTGATTGATACTTATCTGAAAATCCAAACTCATGCGTAAATTATCAGTTCCGGTCTATTGGAAATGTCAGCTTATCGGCTGGTCTGTAGCTTCTCTATACTGGGGGTATACAGGTTATACCAGTGGTGAATTTAATTTGATGATTGGGTTGTTTCAATTCTTATCTGACATATTCCTATATATTCTGATAACACATTTATATCATTTATATGCTTTAAAACATAATTTCAGAGATTTGTCTTTCAATCACTTATTGAAAAGACTTATTCCTGCGGTTATTGTATTGGGGCTGGCTTATACGATTCTTACTTTATTAAAAACCTATATCATCCGTATCTGGTTCTGGCCGGATTCAACCGAAGATTTTGTTGTATTTGTACGAGGTATCTGGGTGGTAGTTCTTGTCGCTGGTATCAGACTAATGTCAATCTGGTTATTGGCTTATCACTTCTATTATTATGCGCAAAAAGAGATCAGGACGAGTCAGGAAAATGCGAGACTGGCCATTATGAACAGGGATGCACAATTAGATAATTTATCTGCACAGCTTAACCCTCATTTTTTATTTAACTCATTAAATAATATAAAATCATTGATATTGGAGAATCCGCATTCCGCAAGAAGGGGAATAGATCTTTTAGCTGAACTATTGAGAAGCGGACTTTACGAACAGCATTTAACATTAACTACAGTCGGAGAGGAAATAGATTTAGTAAAGGATTATCTTGAACTGGAGAAATTACGTTTTGAAGAACGGTTACAGTATAATATTTTAGTAGCTGATAAAACAGCTCCGGTGGAGATACTCCGGTTAAGTATACAGACTTTGGTTGAAAATGCAATTAAGCATGGTATTAACCAGTTAAACCAGGGTGGAATTATTGATGTGAAAGTGCTCAGGGAAGATGATTTTATCAGATTTACAGTTCAGAATCCGGGGAAGATGATTGAGGCCGGATCAGCAACAGGGGTGGGGCTCAAAAATCTGAAAGAACGCTTGAAGCTGCAATATAATGATAAAGCGAGATTTGATATTAAGGCTCAACAAGATGAAACTGTCCTGGCAACTATTTTGATTCCTCTATGATGAAAAAAATAAGAGTAATTATTATTGATGATGAACGTAGTGCCCGTGAAGAGCTTAAACGACTTATTCTTAATTTTCCAGAACTGGAGATTGTAGGAGAAGCTAAAAATGCTGACGATGCACAAATGGAAATTGAGCTGAAGCATCCGGACCTGCTATTTCTAGACATACAAATGCCAGGGAAAACAGGATTTGACCTGCTGGAATCATTAAATGATGTGCCAGCTATAATATTTACTACTGCCTTTGATCAATATGCCGTAAAAGCTTTTGAGGTGGGGGCAATGGATTATCTGATGAAACCAATCAGAGAGGAACGATTTTCATTAGCTATTGAAAAAATAAAGATGAAAATAGGTCAGGTCAATGATAGTCATCAGATCTTTGTTAAAGACAGGGATGAATACCATCTGGTCAGATGGAAACAGGTTCATCTGATAGAATCGATGGATAATTATGCCAGGATATATTTTGGTGATAAGAAAGTATTTCTGAAAAGCTCATTGAATCAACTGGAGCAAAAACTGGATGGAACTCTGTTTTTCAGAATCAACAGGGCACAGATCATCAATACACTATTTATAAATAAAATCAGCACAACGAGTTCGGGCCGTCTTGAGATCCGGCTGAGTTCAGGCGAAATACTCGAAGTTTCTGAACGGCAATCTGTAAAGCTCAAAAAAATGGGTAAGGTTTAATCCGATTTAATATTGAAAAAATTATGAACAAAAGATTTTGTATGACATTGCTATGCCTTATCTGGGCGAATTATAGTAAAGCCCAGCAATCCAGCTTCCCTAAATTAGCAGGTACAGATAGTATCAGTTTGGCTAAACAGATACCTGTTCTCGCCTCTGAAGTCTTGTTGAAATACAAAACGGGAGCGAATCAGGGAAATTATCCAGACAGTTTATTTAAACTGCAAATGCTCGCTGATCAGCCAGAGGGTGCATTAGCAGGTATAAATTCATTAAGGAAACTTTCCGGTAATTATAATCCAAAATATGCAGCATTATTAAATGTGCAATATGAATTGTTCTTACGGACCAATATGATGGTTGCTGGTTCTGGTAAAAGCTTCAATCAGGAGTTTACAAGATTATTCCGTGATTATCTAAGACAACTGGATGATTTGGACGCACTATATATAAATCCTCTTTTTGTGCCCCGGAACGGACTTGACAATTTGAAGAAAGATTTCATGTTGTTATTGGCTCAAACTAAACTGACTGACCGGATAGATATGAACGAGGCTGTGAAAATTTGTAATGCCTATCAGACTTTGTGTGTTTATCAGAAAACTGAGAAACTGGCAAAAAACATATTAAAACAGGACGATAACAGACGTTACCTGATACAAGACAGTGTATTGATCAGAACAAATGACGGGGCAACAGTTTCAGCAGTAGTTGTTCGTAGAAGGGAGATGAACTTCCCTGCTCCGGCTGCCCTGATGTTCTCTGTTTATTCAAACCTGGAGCGAAGTCTTTCTGAAGCAAAATATTCAGCGGCAAGAGGTTATGTAGGGGTGTTTGCAGACACCCGTGGTAAAAGGCTGAGCTCTGACCCGATTGAGCCCTATGAACATGAAGGTAATGATGTGAATGCAGTTATTGACTGGATTAGTAAACAATCATGGAGCAATGGCAAAGTTGGAATGTATGGTGGGAGTTATTCTGGTTTTGCACAATGGGCAGCAACTAAACATATTCATCCGGCATTAAAAACTATAGTACCCTATGTAGCAGCAATTCCTGGTCAGGGTTTACCAATGGAAAACAATGTATTTCTGAATGCAAATTATCAATGGAGTTTTTATGTGACTAATAATAAGTATGTAGATGATGCAGTCAATAACGATAGACAACGCTGGGCTGCTATGCGTAACAACTGGTATAAGAGCGGTGAATCTTATCGTAAAATTGATAGTATCGATGGTACACCTAATCGTTTATTACAGAAATGGCTGATGCATCCCTCTTATGATAGCTACTGGCAGGATATGGTTCCTTATCAAAAGGATTTTTCCAGAATTAATATACCGGTATTAAGTATTACGGGTTATTATGACGACGGGCAGATCTCTGCTTTGGATTATTTAAATGAACATTATAAATATAATCCAAAAGCTAAACACTATCTGATCATAGGACCTTATGATCATTTTGGTGCTCAGATGGGTGGTGTTCCGTTTTTGAGGGGATACCAGGTCGATCCCACAGCATTGATTAATACCAAGGAGATTACTTTTGAATGGCTGGATTATGTACTCAAAGGTGGACGGAAACCAGGGATTTTAAAAGATAAAATCAACTTTGAAGTGATGGGTTCGAACAGGTGGGGACATGCCGCTTCAATAGAAAAGATGAGTAATAAAAAATTACAGTTTTATCTTAGTGAGATACATTCGGGAAATGATTTTCAGCTGTCTCTGAAAAGACCCTTTAAACCTGCAGACATTAAACAGGAGGTTGATTTGGCAGACCGTGAAAGTTTCAATAATGACTATTATCCTGATCCGATTATGAAGAAGGAACTGGACCGTAGCAATGGTCTTTTCTTTATCAGTGAACCATTCCGTAAAGAAGTCATCGTCAATGGAAGTTTTTCCGGGATATTAAAGGCAATAATTAATAAAAAGGATATGGATATTGGAGTTGTGCTTTATGAGGTGAAGCCAAATGGTGAGTTTTTTCAATTATCCTATTTTCTGGGAAGAGCAAGTTACGCTAAAAACAGAAGTGTGAGAAAACTTCTTCATCCGGGTAAACTGGAATCCATTCCATTTTCAAAAACAAGATTGGTAAGCAGACAGCTGAAAAAGGGAAGCAGGTTACTGGTCGTATTGAACATTGATAAAAATCCATTTGCCCAGATTAATTATGGAACAGGGAAGGATGTGAGTGATGAAACCATTAGAGACGCAAAGGTTCCTTTGAAAATCAGGTGGTCTAATGATAGTTTTATAGAAGTGCCATTATTGGAGTAATCCTATTTTTAGTCATTTAATTAAATAAGGGGAAATTAAAGTAGATGTTATTGGAAATAAGAGTGATAGTAGGGATACATTATATTTGAATGAGACTTTTGTAACTATTTTGTTATTAAGTATTTGAATGAAGGATCGTACGATATTAATTTTAGTGGTTACATCGTTTTTGCAGAATATATTATGTTGTTTGTAAGTTATTGATTTATAGTATTTTATAAGTTTTTTTTACGGATTTTTCTAAAGATGAATGAAGTGAATGTCTTTGTTATGGTTAGGTTTGTGTTAATTTACAGTTAATAATAGTCGTGATTTATTTCACAAACCTTGTTAAACCTTAGGTAAAAGAAGGTGTCTCAAAAACAACTAGACCTTATAATAACCCTATGATTAGATATTTGTTGTACATCGACCCTGGAACTGGCAGCTTGTTATATCAGGCAATTTTATCTGCTGTCCTTACATTATCAGTTTTTGGAAGTAAATTGAAAATGTTGTTTGTTCATATTTTCAGAAGTATTAAAGCCAAGAAGGGTAATAAAGAAGAATGAGTTTACAACAGGCAATTTCCTATAAAGATCCTGCTGGGTTTGTTGTGAAATTAGAAGATGGCTATTACAGGTTCATTTCTCCCAGTTATGCTGCCGAATTTGATTATTTGATGAAATCAGGACTTTATCAAACATTGATTGATGAGGGACTGATGATACCACATAACGAAGTTGCAGTAAATACTGAGTTCCCTGATTGCTACAAAAAGATTTTTCCTCAGCAACTAGCTTTTATATCTTATCCTTATGAGTGGTCATATTCCCAGTGGAAACAAATGTTACTGGCTTATGTCAGGATCAATAAGATTTCATTAAAATATGGGATGATATTAAAAGATGCTTCTCCTTATAATTTTACTTTTTATAATGATCAATGTATTTTGATTGACACATTATCATTTGCTTTTTACAAGGATGGTGATCCATGGGTAGCATACAGGCAGTTCTGTGAGGAGAGTTTATCCCCATTTCTACTAATGCACTATAAAGACCCAATCTGGGCAAAATTATATAGAGCAAGTATAAATGGTATACCTCTTCAATTTGTCAGTAAACATTTACCTTTTAAAACCAGGTTCAATGCATTCTGTTTAATGCATATTCATCTCCATTCCCGTTTCCAGAATGGGAAGGGGGGAAAGTCTTCTTCTAATACCGGATTGAACAAAGCGAAATTAGAGGTTCTTTTTACATCGATCGGAAAGAATATATCCACAAAAAAACAACCTCTTTTTAAAAATAGTATTTGGGAAGACTATTATGAAAATAATATTGAAAGTGAACTGTATTTAGAGGATAAGATAAATGTAGTTACGAAATGGCTTAGCGAAGCCGGTCCGGATGTAACGATTGACTTAGGGGCAAATACAGGAAAGTTTTCTAGTCTGGCATCATCTTTATCAGGGATGGTTTATGCTGTAGAAAGTGATATGTTCTGTGTTGATGATATCCATACAGGTAATAGTCAGGTGAAGGGGAATAATATAACTACAATTGTGGCTGATCTGGCGGATCCTTCTCCTGGTTTAGGATGGGATAATAAGGAAAAGTCCCCTCTCTTGCAGAGATTGAAAGGTGATATGGTTATGGCCCTGGCGATTATTCACCATTTATGTCTGAGCAGAAACCTTCCAATACCTTTTATAGCCCAGGTTTTTGCTGCTATGACATCACGTTATGCCATTGTTGAATTTGTACCAAAAGAAGATCCGAAGTCGGTTATATTACTTCAACATAAAGGGGATATTTTTGAAAACTATACAGAAGAAAATTTTATCAGTTCATTTGAAGAACACTTCAGGTTGGTAGCGTCACATACTTTTGAAAAATCATTAAGAAAATTATTTCTATGGGAAAGGTTATAATGGAATGGTTTAAAAGGCCGATTTACATATATAGTTTTGGACTGTTTTTTCTGATCTATAAAAGTGCTCAATACATTTATTCATTTCAACCGCTTGTGTTTTTTTGTTTTTTTTTAGGCTATTGTTTTATTAATTACACTATAGTCTTTGTACAAAAACGCTTAGATCTCTACAAATATGGTATAGGCTGGCTTATTCTGGGCTGGATATTAGTTTTATTTACTGATCAATTTCTTGCCCCAATTATTCACATATGTAAATTAAGATATATATTGTTAATGTTAATAATCATATGTATTGTGATGTGTTTAGTTAGGAGACTCATGAGCGATAATAAGATATATACACTGAATAAAGGGATTAATGTTTTTATTTTTATTTTTATGGGGATGACCATAATATCAGGAGTTCAGACTTATCGTTATGAAGATAAACGTAGTAAATCTGTAAACAGTAAAACATTACCATTTTTTAATTATAGAAACAATATTGTTTGGATATTACTAGATGAATATGCCAGTCCTGCCAGTTTACAAAGTCAGTTTAACTTTCACACTTCTTTGGTAGATTCTTTAAATTCAAAAGGTTTTTTTGTTTATAATGCTCTTAAATCCAGAAGTGATCTAACTATTTATTCGATCAATTCTCTTTTTAATCAGGATGATAGGGGTCCGGTTTCAAATTCTATGTATGCCGCTGATAATTTATATAATAGCAGTTGGATTAAACAGCTCAAAAAAAATGGGTATGAATTTGTAAGTTTAGACTTTTTTAATGTTGGAGGGGTGCCTAAATTATCCTATTTGAGAACATATCCGGATGTATATATTGATCAGGTTCTCTGTGGCTCTGTTATCCCTGTTGTTCTAGATGAAATTTGTGAAAAAGGATTGCCATATGATGAATATAATCAAAAGGCAATTAAGAAATTTAAAGTGGAAATTCATAAGAAAAGAGCTAAACCTACATTTATATGGGTTCATTTATTAATTCCCCATAATCCGTTTTATAGAGATGCTAAAGGAAAATTAAATAAAAATGTAATTAATATAGGGAAAGCTTCTCGTCAAGAGATAGTTAAACAATATACAGATTATCTGTCTTATGGTAATACAGTAACTCTTAAAATGCTAGAGGAAATTCCTGATTGGAAAGACAAAACTATTATTATCTCAGGTGACCATGGTGCAAGAATGCTTCTTCCTGACAATGATCCAAGGAGAAAAGAAACGTTTGGTGCCATCTATTATCCTGGTATGGATAGAAAAGAACTCGATACTATTAAATATATGCAACAGATCCCTTTTCACCTACATTAAGATAGTTGTTGCTTTATCGGGTATTTGTTATATAGTATTTATACCCTTTCATGTATGTTCGAATGCTGTGTTTTTTTTTGGACAAAATCTACTATGGAGGATGAAAAATATATTTAATCAGTTGACTTTATTGTCTTGTCCATGTTGAAGTGATGAAGATAGCACATGGCTAAATGATATTCTACTTAGGTAACAGTTATGTTTTGGAAATCTGTAAGTGGGCTGACATAAAGAAGGAATGGGAAACCGATATTTGCAGTTCGTATAAAATAAATTATCAGATGAAATTATTACTTACTTGTTTGACTGCCGTCTTTTTATCCTTATCTGTGGCTGCTCAAGACCCTGGTTCTGCAATGCCGAATGCCATTTTTTACAACAGAGACAATTCTCCTTTTTCTACTTATAATATTCCTAAGGGAAAGAAATCGCTGATCATATTTTTTGATGCGACTTGTGAACACTGCCAGAAAGTTGTTGCACAAATAAGTAAAAGAACTAAAGAACTGAAGAATGTAAATATTTACATGATTTCTCAGGATGAGTACAGGTCAATAGATTATTTTATGACCAATTTTGGGAAACCCCTGTTGCAACAGAAAAATGTTAAGGTAGTTCAGGATCGTGATCATGTTTTTATTATGGCCTTTCATCCAAAACAATATCCCGCAATTTATTTATATGGTCAGGATAAAAACCTGGTGTTCACCTCAAGTAATCAAAATGATGTGCCGAAATTTTTTAAACTGATTAATCCTTAAGTCTTTTTATTGCTATTTGACAATAGGTAATCTCAACCCAAGTTTATATGTTTACCGTATGGAAGTTAAATTAGATAAAACTACATTACCACAGCATCAGCAACAAGTCGTATTTCAAACGGTTGTTGATGAAGAATATGGAACCTGGCAGGAAGGTATTTACAATTCAAGAGATGAATATATCCGTATTGCAAAAGGTGATATTTACGATATGTGGGGAGATGTCGTGAGATGGGAACCGGCTGTTTAATGGTTTCGGTCCGAAAGTTTGTTCATTTTTACCAATTGTACATTAACCTGAGTTAAATTTAATATTGTACTGGAAATCCTTAACTTCTAATGAAGTTATAAGGCCTTGGTCATCATAGTCCGGACAATACCCTTTGTCGAAAAAGAAGGCTCCTCATTCGCCTCCCTTCTGAAAATATTTGCACCTTTTTAAAGAAGCAGTTTTATCATCAAACTGCTTCTACCTTTATGCTGAGTTTTACAAAGGATATGTAGTGGCATGCAAGCCCCAAATACCATATTCTATGTCCGGCTGATTATCTCCACTGGATCTGTTCAAAGATTCAATTAAACTCTGGGAGTACCCTGACAGGTAAATGATTCTGATGTTGTTCAGACTTTTTCCAGTAGCGTTCGAAGAATCTTCGAATCAAGTTCGAACAATCTCCGAACAATCTCCGAACGAAGTCCGAACAAAACAGTATCCAGACCCATTCGACAGGCCTTCATTTCAGTACCTGATAAAAAAGAGATTTTATAAATATTATGGTATCTGTTTTTGGAGTTAAAGTGTTGTTGGATAGTTGTTTGTTTCGTTTTGTGATTGTGGTTTCTAGGCTTCGGCCATACGCTACAGCTATAAAAAGACAGGTTATTTATGCGTTCGTATGGCTATTTCAGCCGATTTCATTTTATTATGGTTTCTCTTTTTTTTTAGTTTTTATTTCTTTCGTGTTATTTTTTTGTGAAATAATTACGCCTGTTTTATTCTTTTTGTTCATTCCTATTGCCGGGATAGAAAGCTCTGGATAGAGTTGTAATTTTGTTTTTAAGGAAGAATTAAAGTCTGTATTGATTGATATTTTTCGATTTAGCTAAAATAATAGCATAGTACTCATTTTTTTGAGTTTTGATAAAAAGTTTTTTTTGACGTGCTGTTCTATTTTGTAATTGATGATTTTGACAGAGTAATATCTATAAAGTTTAATATTTTATCTACCTAATAATATGGAAAATCTTAAGATAATTGGAATCACCCCATTCGAGAAACCAGATGCTGCACTTGCAATTGCCTTAAATCATGCAGGTTTTTTTTCTGTATTAAATGCCGGATATCTAGAGCCTGAGGCTCTGAGCGCTATTAATAAATTAGTACAAAGTGATGTCGCAGATTTTGGAATTTGTTTTCCTACTGATAATTTTACAGCAATTGCTCTTCCTGAACAGGTGAGTTTAGTGATCATACCATATGGTATGAAATTTAAATGTAAACCAAAGGTTAAAATGATTTATCAGGTCTATGACCTGCAATCTGCAAAGAAGGCAAAGGCTGAAGGAGCTGATGGTATCATTGTTAAAGGGAATGAAGGAGCCGGTAAGGTGGCACAAGAATCTTCTTTTGTTTTATTTCAACGAATTATACAGGAAGTTAAAGATATCCCGGTCTGGGTACAGGGTGGAATTGGTATACATACAGCAGCAGCAGTATTAGCGCAGGGAGCAGCTGGAATAATATTGGATAGTCAACTGGCTTTATTCCCAGAATGTAGTGCGCCTAAGTCAATTAAAGAGATGTGCTCCAGATTGAGTGGAACGGAGACAAAGCTGATTGACAACTGCCGGATTTTATCAAGACCAAATTCGCCGGTAATTGCACATGCTATTACTTATTCAACACTTACCTCGTATTTCACTGATTTTGATCTGGAAACGAGTTATTTGCCTTTAGGTCAGGATATCACTTTATCCTCAGACCTTTATAACAGATATAAGAAGTTAGATAAATTAGTATTTGGGCTTGAAGAAGCTATCTACGGGCACCTTAATCAGGCAAAGTCTTTAAATGTGATCAGCCCGAAAAATCCTTTGGCTAAAGAGCTGAACCTGGTTTACCCTATTGCACAGGGCCCGATGACCAGGGTAAGTGATGTTGCCCGGTTCGCTGATGCAGTATCCGGAGCAGGTGGCTTATCTTTTATTGCATTATCTTTATTAAAAGGAGATACAGCAAAAGAACTGATCAAAGAAACAAAACGACTGGCAGGAACCAAAACCTGGGGGGTAGGAATTCTTGGTTTTGCTCCGCAGGAGCTGCGGGATGAGCAGATGCAGTATATTCTGGAGGAAAAACCTCCGGTAGTGCTGATTGCAGGTGGTCGCCCTTCACAGGCTAAACCTCTGGAAAAGGTTGGGATAAAAACATTCCTTCATGTACCTTCTGCGTCTCTTTTAGATATGTTCCTGAAAGAAGGAGCGAAAAGATTTGTATTTGAAGGGAGGGAATGTGGAGGACACGTTGGTCCGTTATCCAGTTTGGTCCTTTGGGAGAAACAGATTGAACGTTTATTAAAAGAAGATAATCCGGAGCAGATCAGTGTGTTTTTTGCAGGAGGTATCCACGATGCCTTTTCATCTGCTTTTATTGCAGTGATGGCAGCACCATTGGCTGCAAAGGGAATGAAAGTAGGTGTATTGATGGGAACTGCCTATTTATACACAACCGAAGCGGTAACTACAGGAGCTATTCAGGATAAGTTCCAGGAACAGGCTCTGAAGGCTAGTGACACGATCTTACTGGAAACGGCTCCGGGACATGAAACCAGATGCCTTAAATCTCAGTTTTCTGACTTCTTTACAGAAGAGAAAGAAAAACTTCAGCAGTCAGGAATTGATAAAAAAGAAATATGGGCAAAACTGGAAACACTTAATGTCGGTCGTTTACGTATTGCTGCAAAAGGTATAGAACGCAGAGGAGATAAGCTGGTCACCATAAACGAAGAGGAACAGCTCACGCTGGGCATGTATATGATTGGCCAGGTGGCTGCTATGCGTCATCAGGTAGTCTCAGTACTCGAGTTGCACCAGGATGTCGCAGAAGGTAACTTCCGGTATATCCGGGATGCAGTACTTTCGACGCCACCACAGAAAGTGGGAAAACCACTTGATGTTGCTATTGTGGGGATGGCATGTATTTTTCCGGGGGCTAAGAATATTGAAGAATACTGGCGTAATATTATTCTGGGAAAAGATTCTGTTACAGAAGTTCCGGACGAACGCTGGAATAAAGAGTTATATTATGACCCGGCTTCTACAGCAGGGGATATGTCCCATTCTAAATGGGGTGGATTTATTCCAAGAATAGATTTTGATCCGCTTGAGTTTGGTATACCTCCTCAGTCATTGGCAGCTATAGAACCTACGCAGTTATTGACGCTGATGGTAGCTAAACAGGCAATGGAAAATGCGGGTTATCAGGATGGCGGTTTTGATCAGGAAAATGTATCTGTAATTATCGGTGCCGAAGGTGGTAATGACCTGGCAAATAGTTATGGATTCAGATGTTTTTATAAACAGGTATTTGGAGAAATGCCCGAGGAGATAGATCAGGCTTTGCCAAAAATGACTGAAGACTCTTTCCCAGGTATCCTTGCCAACGTAATTTCAGGAAGAGTAGCTAACAGACTGAATCTGGGTGGGCGAAACTTTACTGTAGATGCGGCCTGTGCTTCGTCACTGGCAGCTGTTGATCTGGCTTGTCAGGAATTATTCCTGGGAAAATCAGATATGGTGCTTGCTGGTGGTGCTGATTTGCATAACGGAATCAATGACTATCTGATGTTTTCAAGTACTCATGCCTTGTCACGTAAAGGCAGATGTGCAACTTTTGATGGTGATGCAGATGGGATTGCCCTGGGTGAAGGCATAGCTATGATTGTCCTAAAAAGATATGATGATGCTCTTAGAGACGGAGACCGGATTTATTCAGTCATTAAAGGCGTTGGTGGTTCTAGTGATGGTAAAAGTTTAGGTTTGACTGCACCACGTAAAAATGGACAGGTTCAGGCACTGGAACGCGCTTATGATCAGGCGGGTATCACACCATCTGTAGTTGGACTTGTTGAAGCACACGGAACAGGAACAGTGGTTGGTGATAAAACAGAACTGAGTGCTTTAACAGACAAGTTTATACAAGCTGGTGCTATCGCCGGACAAGCTCATCTGGGTTCAGTAAAAACACAGATAGGACATACAAAATGTGCTGCAGGTTTAGCAGGCTTGATTAAGGCTTCACTGGCTGTTTATCATGGTGTCAAACCACCAACTATACATTTGAAAAATCCAAATAGTTATTATAATTCGGCAACAAGTCCTTTCGCATTTCATACTGAAGCAGGATTATGGATGGACGAAAAACGTTATGCCGGTGTCAGTGCATTTGGTTTTGGCGGAACTAACTTTCATGCTGTAATTGAAAGTGATCATACAGCAAACCCTTCTTTTTCGGCTTTGAGATCATGGCCTTCAGAACTCTTTGTATTCAGAGGGGATAATTATGAAGAAGCTAAATCTAAATTAACAGCAGTAAAAACATTATTAGATAGTAATGCACAGATAGATTTAAAAGATATAGCCTATAGTCTGGCCATGGTCAACGATAAGCCAATACAGTTATGTATCGTTGCCGACAGGCCTGAAGACTTGATTATGAAGGTTGAACTTACACTTTCCGGTATAGAAAGTAAAGATACCTATGCACTTAAGAAAAGAGAGGGTAAAGTAGCCTTTATGTTTCCCGGACAAGGTAGTCAGCGCATTAATATGGCAAGAGATCTTTTTGTCATCTTCCCTGAAATGCGTGATTTATTAAAGGATTTACCACATTACGAAAAGGTGTTATTCCCAAATGCAGTTTTTAATGCTGCATCACTAAACAAGCAAAAAGAGAATATTAAAGATACCCGTATGGCCCAGCCTTTACTGGGAATTGTGGACCTGGCAATAGCTAATTTTTTGAGAACATTAGGGATTGTTCCAGATATGGTAGCCGGGCATAGTTATGGAGAGTTACCAGCGCTGTGTTTTGCCGGTGCATTTGCAGAAGATCAGCTTGTTGCTCTGAGTGCGGCAAGAGCAATTGCTATTCTGGAAGCTGTTGAAGATGGGGATACTGGTGCTATGGTAGCTGTAAATGCAAAACAGGAAGATTTACTTAAAGTTATAGCAGATTTAAATGATGTCTATATCGTAAATTATAATTCACCTATGCAAAGTGTGCTGGCAGGTTCAACTCCTGCCATTCAACACTTGACTGAAGTACTCAGGGAAGCCAGGATCTCTTTCAGACAACTGGAGGTTGCCTGCGCATTTCATAGTCCACTTGTTGCTAAGTCCAAAGGGCTTTATCAACAAGTGCTGGAGAATGTTACGTTTAATGATCTGGAATTGCCGGTATGGTCAAATACCACTGCACAGGAGTACCCGGTCGGGGCCAGAGAAATTAAAGAAAGACTGACAGACCATTTAATCAAGCCAGTTAAGTTCGTGGATCAGGTGCAACAGATGTATGCAGATGGGGCCAGAATATTTATTGAAGTAGGACCAGGTAAAGTTTTATCCGGTTTGACGAAAGCCTGTCTAGGTAAGGATGAATTGATATTACATGCAGAAGATAATGGTCAGAACAAGCTTACTCATCTTTTGTGTATGCTGGCTACCTATGTGTCTACCGGAAACACGATCCATATAGAAAAATTATTTGAAGGCCGTGGTGCAAGGTTATTAAATCTTGATGAACCCTCCTTGTATAAAAAAAGCCCCGCAGTCTGGTTTGTGAATGGCCAGCATGCAATTCCTTCAAATGGGAAACTACCTTCAAACGGGGCATTACCTATTATAGAACCTATACAAATGAAAAATAAAGAATTACGCTCAGAATCAGTGCAGCCCGTACAATCTGCAAATGAGCAGATGATGCAGGAATATTTGAATAGTATGAAGTTGTTAATACAGGCACAACGCGATGTGATGCTGACCTTTTTAGGACAAAACATTCCTTTTAATAATCAGATCACTAATCCATTGCCGGTACCACAACCAGTTTTAGCACAACCATCAGTTCAGGCTGATCATTTTATACCGGCTGTCCAGCAGGTTATTTCAGAACCGGCTGCGGTTAAAGCGATACCTGTGCAAAAAGATGTTAAACTGACTTTATTACAGATTGTAAGTGATAAAACCGGATACCCGCAAGATATGCTGGGTATGGAGATGGATCTGGAAGCTGATCTGAGTATAGATTCTATTAAACGCCTTGAAATTATAGGTGCACTGCGCACAGAATTAGGTGGTTTTAGCAGCGATAAAAGTGAGGATACGGTGATGGAACAACTGGCAGGTATCAAGACATTAAATGGTCTGGTGAACTGGATCAGTGAAAATGCAATACCGGAAAGTAATAATGTATCTGCCACCATTAATATAGAGGTTACAGTAAAAAATAACCAGCCTAAGTTTTCTTCAGAAGAGCTGAAGGCAGCAATTCTTTCTGTAGTTAGTGAAAAAACGGGTTATCCAGAAGAAATGCTGGGTATGGATCTTGACCTGGAAGCAGATCTGAGTATTGATTCTATCAAAAGGATGGAGATCATCGGGGAACTGAAACTAAAAATTGGCTTTAGTCAGGCACAGGATCAGCAAGACGATCTGATGGAAAAGCTGGCTGCAATTAAGACATTGAATGGCCTGGTGAACTGGATTGCTGATATCGAGTCAGAAACTGATGAGGTATTGACTGAAGCTAAAAAAATAATAGAAGAAAGTGTTACAGATAACACTGTACTGGAAAAGCTGTCAAGACTCCGGTTTGAACTCACTCCTGCTGCATTGTCAGATATTGAGGCTGCAATTCTTAAAGGACAACGTTTTGCAGTTACTGATGATGGTAATGGGCAGGCGCAGAAGATTAAGAGCCTGTTTAAAAAACACGGTGCTGCGGTAAATATAGTCTCGGCTGGTGATGATTTGCAGAATTATGAGGGCCTTATCATATTGAACATGTTCGCCAGTGAGAAAAAACCTGGTATTATAGATCATTTTGAGATGATTAAACAGCTGGATTTTGAAAAGATCAAATGGGTATATCTGATTTCAGATACCAAATGTTACTTGAATGAGGATGCTGATATTGAGCTTTTAAGACATTATCAAGGATATTCAGGCTTTTTCAAAAGCCTGGACAGGGAGTACGATAATACAAAATGTAGGATTGTGAGCCTGGAGACTAAAATGTCGGCCGAAGCTATCGCTGACATCACTCTAAATGAAATATTAAATCCTGATAAACCTTCTGAAATCATTTATCACGGTAATCAGAGACAGATTATGGAGCTGATCCCAGCTGAACTGATTACTGGATTGGAAGATTCTCATATTCAGCTGGATAAAGATGCAGTTGTACTGGTGTTGGGAGGAGCACAGGGAATTACTGCTGAACTGATGATTCATTTTGCGAAAGATTATCCTTGTACCTATATTCTTGTTGGCCGGTCGGCTGATCCAAAATCTGAGATCCATGGAACTGCCTCATCTTTAAAAACGAAAGATGAGATCAGAAGCTATCTGATTAAACAGGGAGGATTTAAAAAACCTGCAGAATTAGAAAAAGAAACAGCCCGGATTTACAAGAATAATCAGATTCTGAATAGTATCGCCATGCTTGAAAATGGTGGTTCCAAAGTAGTTTATGAATCTCTGGACTTAAGAGATGAAGAAGGTTTGAGTCAGTTTGTTGATCGTGTATATAAGGATTACGGACGTATTGACGGAGTGGTGCATGGAGCTGGTTTATTAGAAGATAAATTATTCCATAGTAAGACTTCAGCATCTTTTGAAAGGGTATTTGATACTAAAGTTACTCCATTAAGAGTACTTGCTGAAAAGCTGAAACCAGAGACCCAGTTTGTGATTCTTTTTTCAAGTATTGCCTCAGTTTATGGCAATCGTGGACAAACAGATTATGCAGCAGCAAATAGTGTAATGGACAGGTATGCATGGGCTTTGAAAGAGAAAATCAATGGAAAGGTAATGTCGATCAACTGGGGGCCATGGAAGGGCGCTGGTATGGTTTCTCCCACACTTGAAAAAGAGTACGAAAGAAGAGGAATTGCATTGATCCCTTTGCAGGACGGTATGGAGACTTTCTTAAACGAACTTAAATATGGTAAAGAGAGCCAGGTACTGATTATGGCTGGGAATAACTGGTAGGCTATATAAATATTAGGTTCTATGAAGAAAACAGATGTAGCTGTAATTGGAATGTCCTGTGTCTTCCCTGGTGCGGGAGACCTGGATACGTTCTGGAAAAATATAATCAATAAGGTTGATTCCACGCAGGTTGTACCTGTAGACCGTATCGATCCTGTTCATTTTGATAAAAATACTACAGGCGTAGATCGTTTCTATTGTAACAGAGGCGGGTTCATCCCTGATTATAATTTTGATCCTCAACGTTTCGGTATACTTCCGGTAGCGGTAGAAGGGACAGAACCTGATCATCTGCTTACGCTCGATTTAGTTTATAAAGCGCTCGAAGATGCCGGTGTATTTGATAAGGGTACCTCACTGGAAAAGACAGGTATCATTATTGGAAAAGGTAATTATGCCGGTCCGGGAGCAACCAGGGCAATTGAGATTGTAAGAACCGGAGAACAGATCGCTGCTGTATTGAAAGATCTGCTGCCTGATCTGGGAACTGAAGATATAGAAAAAGTAAAACATGAATTCCAGAAGCGTAAAGGGCGTTTTGGCCCCGATACAGCTATGGGACTAATACCAAACCTGGTAGCTTCACTGGTCGCAAACCGCTTGAACCTGGGTGGAGTCGCTTTTACACTTGATGCTGCCTGTGCCAGTTCGTTGATAGCTATTGATCATGCAGTACAGGAGCTGAATAGCGGACGTTGCAATATGGTTATTGCCGGAGGCGTACATGTTGGTCAGAATGCAGCCTTTTGGAGTATATTCTCCAATTTAGGTGCTTTATCAAAGCAGGAAAGGATAAAACCATTTGATAACCAGGCAGACGGCCTGATTATCGGAGAGGGCTGCGGTTTTGTAGTTTTAAAACGGCTGGAAGATGCTATTCAGGATAAAGACCGGATTTATGCAGTAGTTAAAGGAGTAGGGGTCAGCAGTGATGGTAGCGGAACAAGTGTGATGAGCCCGTCTGTAAAAGGTCAGCTCAGAGCGATTGAACAGGCCTGGGAAAATGCTGATGTTTCTCCGGGAACTATCGGTTACGTGGAAGCACATGGTACAGGTACACCATTAGGAGATAAGACAGAAATTGAAACACTTACCCGGTTTTTTGGCTATAACGCGGATCTCCCTAAAGCGGGTATCGGAAGCGTAAAATCGAATATAGGGCATGCTATGCCTGCTGCGGGAATTGCCGGGTTGATTAAAACCTGTCTGGCGTTGTACCATGACATATTACCTCCAACTTTACATTGTGATAATCCATTAGCTCAACTCGAAAAAACACGGTTTGCTGCAGTACAGGAATCCTCGGGATGGACAGCGTCAGGTTTACCGAAAATTGCAGGGGTAAATGCTTTTGGCTTTGGGGGGATCAATGCACACGTAGTTCTGGAAGGGTTTAATACGCCAAAGAGGGATGAGGTTTTATTGCTTGCGCGTGCAACTCATGAAGAACTGTTAGCTGCTCTGGAAAATCATGACTATAACCCGGGCAACGGAAATTATCGCATTGCGTTATTTGATCCTACACCTGAAAGAATAAAAAAGGCTATTAAAATTGCTGCCAAAAATACACCATGGCGTAATAAACAAGATATCTGGTATACAAATACCCCTCTGATCAGTAATGGTGGGAAAGTAGCATTTGTGTTTCCCGGGCTCGACGGACTGGCTGGTGGTGAGGTTTTAAGTGTAGCTGATTATTTTAAGCTGGAAGACGATCATCAGGTTGAAGCTGATGGATTGTTAAATGAAGCCTTAAAAACACTGAATAAAAGTAGTGTACTGGATAAGGCACTTAAACAATTGGGAATCTGGCCTGATATGAATGCCGGACATAGTCTGGGAGAATGGCTTGCCGCAAGATCTTCTGAACTTGCAGAAGAGAGTTCAGTATTACAATTACTTAAAGTCCTGAATCCTGAGACATTTGAACTGAAAGATTCCAGGTTTATCGCTGTTGGCTGCGGTATTGAACAGCTTTTGCCAGTTATTGCCGATATTAATAATCTCTACCTGTCTAATGATAACTGCCCTCAGCAGGTAATCCTTTGTGGAAGTAAGGCTGCTCTGGAGGAGCTGACTCCTATTTTAAAGGCCAGGCAGATTTTTCATCAGATCCTTCCTTTTCAATCTGGATTTCACTCTCCTTTTATTGCTGATAAACTGGAAGTTATCCTGGAGGGTATGCGTGATATGCAATTCCGTAAAACAACTATTCCACTTTGGTCGGCTACAACTCTAGCGCTTTATCCTGAAGGTTTTGAGGCGATCAGACAATTGAGTGCAGAGCATTTGATTAAACCTGTACGTTTCAGGGAGCTGACAGAGAAGTTATATGAGGAAGGAGCAAGGGTATTTATACAAATAGGATCCGGAGGTTTGATCGGCTTTATTGATGATACTCTTAAAGGAAAAACCTTTAGTACGATTTCTTCAAATGTACCAATCAGGTCGGGAATAACTCAGTTACAGCGAGTAATTGCTGCTTTGTTCATTGAAGGGAAGGAAACAGGAATGGCCTTTATGGGAAGTAAGAGAACCAGTCAGATCATCGAAGGTAAAGGGATTAAACTTCAGCTTGGTCTGCCTGTGATTACCCAGCTGGATACGCTTAAAGAACTGGCTGGCAAATCGCAACCAGCTGTATATACTGAGAATTTACTGCAGGATGTGGCTGATCCTGTGATGAGAGCATTTAATGAAAATATGCTGGAAATGAATGCAATCCAGACCGAGATACAAAATTTGTTTAAAACAAGAGTTTTAAGACCACAGAATTATCCCATAATCCCAGCAGTTTCAACTCCGGTTAAACGTTTTCCATTTTCAAAACAGCTGGATATTACATTAGAAAACTGTCCCTATTTAAGGGATCATGCACTGTTAAGACAACCCAAAGACTGGCATTGTGTGGATGATATGGATCCGGTAATTCCGATGACAATGATTTTTGAATTGTTTGGAGAGATTGCTGCAGAACAGTCATCTGGAGAGCAGGTGCAGAAAATATTAAATATCAAAGTATTTCAATGGATGAATGTAATCAAGCCTTTCCGTGAAACCATAACAGGTGAATGGAAAGACCAGCAAAGGGTATATCTTAATCTGGAGCGTTATGCAAATGCTGAAGTTATTTTATCAGAAAAATTGGCAGTTCCATCTCAAAGACTGTTTGATATAGGTGAAATTCTGAATATAGACCGGAGTCCGGAACAGATTTATGAGAATCATATGTTCCATGGGCCAGGTTATCAGGGAATAAAGTCATTGAAAGCTGTGGGCAAAAATGGGATCACCGGTGTTATTACTGGGGCTGCCGGAAAAGGTTCGCTCCTGGATAATGCAGGGCAGCTTTTTGGACTGTGGCTGCAACTGATTCTAACTAAGGATCGAATTGCTTTTCCAGTGAAAATACAGGAAATAGAGTTTTTTGAAGATATGAATGATCAGCATGGGGAGTTTGAATGTACCTGTATGCTGACAGATATGAACGAAGAATTTGCTACTGGTGATTTTATCATTAAACGTGATAACCGTATCTGGGCAATTATTTCTGGCTGGCAAAACAGAAGGCTTGAAATAGATGATGCATTGTGGAGTGTATCGATGTCGCCTTTACACAACCGTCTGTCAAAAGAAATCGCTCCTGGTATTTTTATGTTTCACAATGCCTATTCAAGGGTTGTTTCCTGGGATTTTATTCTGAAACGATATTTTGACCAGGAGGAGAAAAAACATCATAATTCATTGTTGCCAAATAAGCGTAAAACCTGGATTATCAGTCGGGTGGCTGTAAAAGATGCGGTAAGAAACCTGCTTCACAATGAAAAACAACATGCCTGTTATCCGATCACTTTTGGGGTGAAATCGGATGAATTGCAAAAACCCTATCTCTACGGAAGTCAGACAGCAGATATCCATATATCTATTGCACATAAAGGAACTGATGCCGTAGGGATCGCCCAGTTTTACAGACCTGTTGGAATTGATATTGAGATTATCGAAGAACGGAGCGCAGGCTTTTTTGAACTGGCATTTGCAGATACAGAGATGGCCTTATTAGAGGGACTGGATAAAGCTGAATGGGCTACCAGATTCTGGACAGCGAAAGAAGCTTATGGTAAATACCTGGGAAAGGGTTTACAGGGTAATCCTAAGGCTTATGTTGTAGAAGAGATCAGGGGTGAAGAATTACGAATCAAAGACATATTTATAAAAACCATTAAACACCATAATTATATAATCGGATGGACGCAATAGTAAAAACTTCAAAATTGAATAACGACGAGATCTTTGGTTTGATGAAACAATTCATTACTGAAGTAATAGGGGAAGAATTTGTGGAAGAAATGGATATTACACCTCAAAGTTCTTTTACTAAAGACCTTGAAATGGATAGTATAGAAATTGTTTCCTTCTCTGAAAAGATAAAAGCACACTTTGGTGAGCAGATAGATTTTACAGGATGGTTATCTGCTATGGATCTTGATCAGCTGATTAATTTAAATCTGGAAATGATCATCAATTATATACAGGAATGCCAGTCATCAAAGTAAATAACAGGGATGTACATATTCAGGAATTGAATAAGGGTGCAGCAGAAACTGTACTGCTTGTTCATGGGATGTTCAGTAACCTGTCTGTTTATTATTTCAATATTGCACCAGTACTGGCAGAACATTTTCATGTCGTGATGTACGATCTGAAAAGCCATGGGATGAGTGAACGTGTACTGGATGGGTATGATCTCGACAGCATGACCGATGATCTTTATGCTTTGATGGATGTTCTTAATTTAGATAAAGTGCATCTGGCCGGCTATAGTTTCGGTGGCCTGATAGCCTTGAAAATGGCGATGCGTTTTCCTCAGAAACTCAGGAAACTGGTTATTATAGAAGCCCCAGACCCAAGTGATGCCCGTACCCGTGGTATTATTGAAGAATACAGTCGTGAATTCCTGGAACATTATGTAGCCAATTTTACGGATACAACTAAAGTGAAGATGGGTAAAAGACAGATGGAACGTAACCACCGGATGTATGAATACCTGTTTTATCAGACTAGTATCAAACAGGATATGATCCGTGAGAGTGGTTTTTTTAAGGAGACTGAAATTAATGCGGTCAAGAAGGATACGTTATTGTTGTACGGGGCATCCTCTAATTGCCTGCAAGCTGGTAAACAGTTGAATAAAATGATCCATAGATCAGATTTAATCCCTCTGGAAGGAGACCACAACATCCCGATTCAGGAACCTGTGATGATAGCGGAGATTGTCTCCAGTTTTTTTAAGAATTAAATAAATCGCAATGGCAAAGTTTGTATTTATAGTGCCTCCTTTAACCGGTCATATTAACCCCACTTTAAGTATGGGAGCCGTTTTGATTCATCGTGGTCATCAGGTGGGCTGGATTACACTTGACCCTGATTTAGGAGCTAAATTGCCCGAAGGTGGAGAATTGCTGCTTATCAGATATAACGAAAGTGATCAGCAGAAACAGGATAGTGAGCAATATCTTGACATCATTACCAAAAAGATTGTTTATGGTATTGACAGTATCAAATTTTTATATGAAGAGGTCCTGATCCCTTTAAACCGTCATAGTTACGAAGGTATTGCAGGCTGGCTGGAAAAGTATAAACCTGATCTGGTAATTACAGATCATCAGATGTTTGCAGGTGCTATAGCTGCGGTAAATCAAAAACTGCCTTATGTAACTTCAGTAACTGCACCGGCAGCTATAAAAATAATGGATGAATTACCCAAAGTGCATGAGTGGGAGGTCAATCAGATTATTGCTTTACAGGAGGAATTCGGAGTTACTAAATCAACTTCGATAGCCTGTTCAGGTTTACTGACTATGGTATTGACTTCAAAGGAGTTTTTTGGAGAACTTGAATTAGCCCCAAATTATCATTTTGTTGGACCTGTAATTAACCGAAGGGTTATAAAAACTGAATTTAACTGGGATTTATTACATAAAAATAACAGACCAAAAATATTGGTCAGTATCGGAACTACTTTCGATCATGAGCATAAGAAGAACTTTTTTGCAAAGGTAATAGCAGCTTTTGGTCAGCAAAACATGACTGTAGTAGTGGTTTCAGATCCTTCTCTTTTCGACGTCTGGCCTGATAATTTTATAGTGCAGCGTATGGTTCCTCAACTGGAATTGTTGCCCAGCCTGGACGCAGTAGTTTGTCATGGAGGTCATAATACAGTTTGTGAAACTTTGATCAATGGCCTACCGATGGTCGTGATTCCAATTGCCTATGATCAGTCACATGTAGCTGGCCGGGTAGTACGGGTTGGTGCAGGGTTAAGATTGAATTTTAACCGTTTCAAAGCTAACCATCTTCTGGAGGCTGTTCTGCAAATTCTGGAAGACCCTGTTTTTAAAGCTTCGGCAATGAAGATTAAACAATCTTTTCTGGATGCAGGCGGTACAGAAATGGCTGCCACTTTGCTGGAAAAGTTTAGTGTCAATGAACCTTTAGAATTATCAAATAGCTAAAACAGGAATTATGTCAAGATTTTTATTCGTTGTACCACCTTTTTTTGGTCATATCAGTCCTACATTGAGTATAGGATCCAGTTTAATCGCCCGGGGGCATCAAGTAAAATGGTTGGGAATCACACCGCTTGACAGCAAACATATACCAGAGGGAGGGGAGTTTATTTATCCTGAGGCCGATCTAGTGGAATACCAGGAAGAAATCAGCCGTATATTAAAACGTCAGGATGATGGTCCTTCATGTTCCGGCCCTGAAGTCATGAAACTGGCACTGGAAGAGACCTATGTGCCTTTTGCACGCATCATGATGAAGGGACTGAGTAATTTTGTAGATGACTGGAAACCTGATGTTATAGTCAATGACTGTATCACTTTTGCAGGGGCTCTTTGTGCTAAGCTAAAGGGAATCCCTTCGGTAACAACTACGCCGGTACCTCCGGATGTAATGGGAGATACAGCGAATAGTGCACCTAAGATTTTTGAATGGCAGCAGCAACTGATTAAAGCTTTGCAGGAAGAACTAGGCCTGTACGAAGAGGAAATATATATCCATTCCAATAAGCTTAATCTGGTTTTTACCTCTCAGGCTTTTGCAGGGTTTGAAGAAACTCCTGCGCATATGAAATTTGTCGGGCCAGTGAAAGGTAGACCTAACCATGCTGCTTTTGACTGGGAGAGGCTGGCAGCAGCTAAGACACCTAAAGTATTTGTTTCCTTAGGGACTTTACTGGTAGATATAAGAAAAGCATTTTTTCAGAAACTGATCGATGCATTTGCAGAGGAACCGGTTACTATTATTGCGGCTACAAATCCGGATATTTTTGAGCAATGGCCAGATAATTTTATTGTCAATGGTTTTGTTCCCCAATCAGAATTGATGCCGCATATGGATGCTGTAATTTGTCATGGCGGTTTTAATACAGTTAATGACACGTTTACAAATGGCCTGCCGATGTTGATTACACCGATTGCTTATGATCATTTTCATACGGCAAAACTGATTGTAAGTGCGGGTTGTGGGATTAGCATCCGTTATAAAAGGCTGAAAATTGAGGACTTAAAAAACAGCGTTTTTGAATTGCTGGAGAATCCAGTGTATCGTCATGCCGCATTAAAAATAAAAGAAACTTTTATTGCTGCCGGAGGAAATGATAAGGCGGTGCAGTTACTGGAAGATTTTGCTGAAGCTGAACAATTGCTGGAGAAACAGAATTAAGACCGGCGGATTATGAAAAGAAAATTACTATTTGGGGAAAGAATGCTGCATGGCGACGGGAATACGCCTTTCAATAGCGTAATCCCGGTCAGGATCCGTGGCGATTTTTCAGCTGCGGCATTAAATCATGCCCTGGTCAGATTGCAGCAAAAGCATCCTTTATTGAATGCATTTATCGAAAATGACGAGACGAACCGTCCCTGGTTTGCTGTCGATAAAGACCGTCCGGTCAGGATCCCTGTAAGAGTAATTCCAAGGTATAGTGATTCTGACCAGGAAGTAGAAACAGTTAGAGAATGGTTAACCCCTTTTGATACTGCTAAGGGGCCTATGTTGCGTATCGTATGGATTAAAGGAGGTGGGGTTTCTGATTTGCTGATGGTCATTCATCACTGTCTTTGTGATGGTGGTTCTGCGATGTCTATTTTAGCGGCATTGTTGGAATTGCTGGATGATGGTGATGCTAATATTGGTCAGGAGACCCCTATTAAAGGGATGACCGATATTGTTCCTGTTGATATTCTCGAAGATAAGAGGAAAGTTTTGAAAGCCAGGTTTATCGGTTATGTTGCAACCCTGGCATTATGGATCATTCCTGTTAACAAAAAGGCTGTAGACAGGCAGAACGATTATCTTATTCAGTGGTCTGTTGACTCAGATAAGCTGGCAGCCCTTTCCAGATTTTGTAAAAATTCGGGTGTCACTATAAACACGTTTTTTTGTACAGCATTATTACAGGCTTTCAAGGAAGTCAGAAAGGATAAAGCGCATAATAAAGTTTCCTGCCCGGTTGATATCCGCAGGTTTAATCCAAAAATAAAGAGGGACCATATTTTTGCTTTTGGTTTAATGTTCGTAGTCAGTGCCTATCCTAAACTTGATTTTATCAGTAATGTAAAGGCTATACAGAAAGACATTAAAGAGAAAATGAAGAAACTAAATCCTTATCTGCTGATGATGGTGCTGGAAAATGCCCATCCGGTACTGGAGAAGTTCACCCGTTTTCTGAAGTATGGAAAATCAAGTAATGACTGCATGTTTTCTAATCTGGGTAATCTGACCATTCCTTACCAGTATAATACGTTCGAACTGGAAATGATCAATAGTCCTTCTGTTATTGGTCCATTGGGTAATACAACCTCCTTAGTTATTTCGACTTACCGTGGCCAGATGAGTTTATCTCTGGTAGGCAGCGAAGGTTATTTACCTTATGCAGATGCTCAGGCAATACAACATAAATTAATGTCAATCCTTGAAGAACAATTAATCACCAGATTAGAACCAGCTTAGTATCATGAAAAGAAAGTTGATTATTGGAGAACGAATAATGTATGTAGATGCATTAACACCTGTCAATGTTGTTTTTACTGCAAAAATCAGTGGAACCATTGATCCGGATATTTTACGCGCCGCACTTTTGAAAATACAAAAAAAACATCCGTTGTTACGGATGAGTATTGATGATCAACAAAAGGGAGGACCTTATTTTCTTTTAAATGAAAACATAAGAGAGATTCCGGTACGTATGGTCGGGCGTGAAAGTGATGAAGACTGGCTAACCGAAGCCAGATCAGAATTGGATCAACTTTTTGACGGGAAAGATGAACCGCTGGCCAGAATAGTCTGGTTGAAATCAGCTGGAGTATCCGAATTATTATGGGTACTCCCACATTGTATCTGCGATGGCTCTACTTTAGTAGCATTGATGCAGGAAATGTTATTGCTGCTTGATGAACCGGATACTGAACTTGTTCCTTATGCAACCTTCAATTCTGTCAAAGAACTGCTGCCTTCTTCTTTTTCTGCCTCATCGGCTAAAATTTTTAAGGCGCGTATGTTCTCCCTGCTGGGGAATGTGTTTTTTTATTTTAAACCCAGTCGGCGGAAGGTGGCAGCAGGTAATAATTATTTCCTGCACTGGAGACTCAATCAGGAAGAAACGGCTAAACTTATTGAACTCAGCAAAGCGGAAAAAACTACAGTGCATGCTACATTGTGTATTGCGTTTATGAATGCCTTTCAGCAAGTGATGGGCGCGCGCGCGCATGGAAAAGTAATTTGTCCGGTCGATATCAGGCGGTTCATCCCTGAAATTAAAAATGATACGATGTTTGCTTTTGCACCGATAGTAGAACTGGATACTGATATGAAAGCCGATATAGATTTCTGGACAAGAGCAAGGACATTAAAAACCGAGCTGACGACTAAAGTAGAGGCCTTGAAAGTAGAAGAATTATTGTGGATGAGTGAATATTTTCATGCGGTGGCCAATAAAATGATCCGGTTTTTAAAAGCGACTGATGGTACACATGATGTGACACTTTCCAATATGGGTAAACTCAGAATCCCGGAGACTTACAAGTCGTTTGTGGTGGATCATATCTGTAGTCCGACTGTAGCTTTTCCATGGCGTAATCCAAATACACTGGTTACCAGTACTTTTAAAGATCAGATGGATTTTACTTTACAGTCTAACGATACCTTTATGACAGAAGAGGAAGCCGCCCTGATTAAAACAAAAGCAATGAACTTAATATTTGATGATTTAAAACAATTATCCGTTGCCTGATATGCTGACCACGACACTGAAAGAAAAGGAAGTTACATTAAAACGTTTTCTACGTAAAAACTTATTGTATTATATCGTCCCGAATGTTGTATTCAATACCATTATTCCTTATTTCAGTTTTACAGACCGGAATGCTGTCCATTTGTTTGCAGGTGAACAAAATCTGGCGAGGTTTATTTTGCCGATGGCATTTTTCCTGCCCTTTATAATCACTTTTGATATTTTAAAAAAAACAATAACCTTATCAGAAAAGGGACATTCAGAAATCATTCTGGCAGAGGATGTGAAAAAGAATAAATTTATTTTTAAAATGGCTGCGATCAATGGTTTTTGTACAGTTTTATTTGTCTTTTTAGTGATGCTGGGTTTACACTTTGGTTTGCCGCAGCTGTATAATTATAACGGAACTTTACTGGCGGTACTGTTGGGGCTGACCGCCGGAATATTTTCAGTTCTGTTCACTTATATGCCAATCAGAAAACTAAAAAAATATCATCTGACATACAGAGATTAATATGAGATCATATCCATATCAAATATTTTCTGCTCTTTGGTCTGAATAAAACCTGCTTTCAAATAAAACTGGTGTGACCCTGTTCTTTTAGTCTGGCATCTTACCCTTAGTTTACCAACCTTTTTGGCTATTGCCCATTCTTTGACCAGTTCAATTAATTTCTTTCCGGTTTGCAGGTTACGATAGTTCTCATCCACAACCAGTCCTCCGATTTCTACAAAAGGAAGGGATTCTAATCTTAAAGCATAGAAACCATGAATCCAGCCAATAATTGTCTCTTCTGTGATAGCAACAAAAGCACAATGATCAGTATGCGCTATCATGTCCTTAATTCTGGTTTCCGTCTCTGAAAGGGAAGAAGAGTAACCCAGCTGCCCGGATAATCTGTTTATATCCGCTGCATCCTCAGTCTCTAAAATTCTAAAATGCATGTTATGATTGTTTTTAAATGATGTCTATAGTGGATAAGCTGTTTCACTTTTGGTTTCTGATAAAACGAAAAAGCTCTGTACAGTACTGATATTTGGGAGGGTTGCTAGTTTATTTCTTAAAAATAAGTGGTAGGTATCCATATCACTGGTCGCAATACGAAGGATAAAATCAAAAGCCCCGGTCATTTGAAAACACTCCATGACTTCGTTGAATTTTGCTACTTCACGCTCGAATTCATTTAATGAATCGGCTGTATGTTCTTTTAACAATACCTGCGAAAAAGCAATCAGGCTTCTATTGATCTTTTGTCTGTCCAGAATTGCCACAACCCGTTTAATATACCCTCTTTCTTTCAGTTTTCTGATTCTGTCATGGACTGTTGCAATTGATTTACGCAATTTAAAAGCCAGTTCTTTATTCGTTAACGTGGCATCTCTCTGTAAGATCCGTAAAATTTCCAGATCAATGGGGTCTAATTCTTCACTCATCTTAAATGGGGTAATTGGGTTATGAAAAAACGCTTGTTGTATTACTGTATGTGCCTCTTGAAATGAAAATAAATAAACTTATTCATGACTTTTCTGTAAAATTTCCGGAATTAAAGATATGTATTGTTATTATAAATCACAGTATGGAGTTTTACCGAAATATAGGGTAAAATAAATAACATAAATTATGATCTTGAGTACGAAAGAAGTAAATGGTCTGACCACAGATCTTGAAAAGAAATTCGAGCATTTATGGCATCTGGTAGGTAATACGCCAATGCTGGAATTACATTATACTTATAAGGGCAAAACGGGAAAAATATATGTTAAATGCGAACACTATAATCTTACCGGAAGTATAAAAGACCGGATCGCATTATTCACGCTATATCATGCCTATAAAAACTGTATGATTAAACCTGGTGATGAGATTATCGAAGCAACCAGTGGTAATACTGGAATTGCTTTCGCTGCTATCGGTAAAGCCATGGGGCATCCTGTTAAGATTATTATGCCCAATTGGCTGAGTAAAGAGCGGATTGATATTATTAAGAGTCTGGGTGCAGAAGTTATACTGATCAGTAAAGAACAGGGGGGATTTCTGGGGAGTATTAAGCTGGCTGAATCCATGGCTCTGGAAAATGAAAATATATTTTTGCCCCGTCAGTTTGAAAATGTAGATAATCCGGGAGCACATCAGGAAACTACTGGTGTTGAAATCTGGGAGCAACTCAGACTGAATAATTTAATTCCCGATGCTTTTGTGGCCGGGGTAGGGACCGGAGGAACAATTATGGGGGTAGGCCGTTATTTACGGAGTCAGAATCCGTCTATTAAGATCCATCCACTGGAACCTGCGGAATCGCCAACATTAACAACAGGATACAAGGTCGGGAGTCATAGGATACAGGGTATTTCTGATGAATTTATTCCTGAAATTGTTAAACTCAATGAAATGGACCAGGTTCTTCAGGCAAATGATGGTGATTCAATTTTAATGGCGCAGAAATTAGGTCGTCAGTTAGGACTGGCTGTAGGAATATCATCAGGAGCAAATGTGATTGGTGCGATTAAATTACAACAGGAACTGGGAATGGACAGCTGTGTAGTAACCATATTCTCTGATAGTAATAAAAAGTACCTGAGTACTGATCTGATGCGGGAAGAACCTGTTAAGGATGGTTATTTAACACCAGATACTGAATTCATTGACTACCATCCGATATGCCGTCTGAAATAAGATTATCCTTATGCTAAGAAAAATCAACCAAACCACTTATAAATTCAATTCATGAGAAAACTAATTTTATTAACCACAGTAATTCTATTTACCCTGGCAGCGAAAAGTCAGATCTTAAAACCAGTGACCTGGAGTTATGCCGCAAAGCGGACCAGTAAAACCGAAGGTGTAATTTTTATTAAAGCAACCATCGAAAGTGGCTGGCATATTTATTCGCAAAACATAAAAGAAGGCGGACCGGTTAAAACTACCTTCATCTTTCCAGCTGCCAAAGATTATACTTTAAACGGGAAGACTATTGAACCTAAAGCTGTCCACCGCTTTGAGGATACTTTTAAAATGGATGTCAGTTTTTTTGAAGGCAGTGTAATCTTTCAGCAAAAAATAACTTTAAAAGGGTCAAAGGCACTGGTTAAAGGAACAGTCGAATTTATGACCTGTAATGACAGGCAATGCCTTCCACCAGAACAGGTAGAATTTAGTGTTTTAGTAAAATAGAGGGATAATGTACTTGAAAATATTTAAGCTTAGCCTCAAAATATTTGTTTTCGGCTTACTGACACTTTTATGGACTCAACAATATACTTTTGCACAGCAAAAAACAGATACTTCGGGGGCTGATGGGTTAGTGTTTACTGCGGTTAGTGACACACCAGTCAATCCGGTTGTTAAGGAAAAAACAGCTTTAGTTAAGACATTGAAATCTAAAGACCCGGTACAGAAACCGGTTCCGGTTAAAGAACAACAATCATTGTGGGGTGTTTTTATTGCAGGTTTTGTCGGTGGACTCGCTGCGTTACTGATGCCCTGTATCTTTCCTATGCTCCCATTGACGGTAAGTTTTTTTACTAAAGGCTCAGAAAAAGGGAAAGCATTCAGAAGAGCAGCACTCTATGGGGCTTTTATTATTCTGATTTATGTATTACTGGGGCTGCTGGTTACTATTTTATTCGGTGCAGATGCATTAAACAGCTTGTCAACCAATGGCCTGTTCAATCTGCTGTTTTTCTTACTGCTAATAGTCTTTGGGATTTCTTTTCTGGGTGCGTTTGAAATTACACTCCCTTCTTCCTGGGTAAATAAGATGGATGCAAACTCTGATAAAGGAGGAATTGCAGGGCTCTTTTTTATGGCTGGTACGCTTGCCCTGGTTTCTTTTTCCTGTACCGGGCCGATTATAGGAACATTATTAGTACAGGCTGCAACCAGTGGGGCACTTTTGGGGCCTGCTGTAGGCATGTTTGGTTTTTCTTTTGCGCTGGCAATTCCTTTTGCTTTGTTTGCACTTTTTCCATCAGCTTTAAATGCACTTCCTAAATCAGGAGGCTGGTTGAACAGTGTAAAAGTAGTCCTGGGTTTCCTGGAACTGGCTTTTGCTTTGAAGTTTCTGAGTAATGTAGATCTGGCCTATCATTGGGAGTGGTTCGACAGAGAGATCTTTCTGGTGTTATGGATTGTGATTTTCGGTCTGATGGGGCTGTATCTTTTAGGTAAACTGAAATTCTCACATGACAGCGAGCTAAAGTATATCTCTGTTCCAAGATTGTTAATGGCAGTTATTGTTTTGTCATTTACGATTTATATGATCCCAGGTTTATGGGGGGCGCCACTTAAATCAGTTTCTGCTTTTCTACCTCCTCAGCAAACCCAGGATTTTGACCTGTATACGCCAACTTTAGGTACTGGTCATTCAAATACTGTAAAACCATCACCTGGAGCACACAAATATGCCGCGTTATTTCATGCACCTTTGAATCTGGATGTGTTTTTTGATTATAATGAAGGAGTAGCTTATGCTAAACAAGTCAATAAACCAGTAATGATCGATTTTACTGGTCATGCCTGTGTGAATTGCAGAAAGATGGAAGCGAATGTCTGGTCGGATAAAGAAGTCTATAAAATGATCAGCGAAGATTATGTACTGATCCAACTTTATGTAGATGATAAAACTGAACTCGCTGACAAGGATATAGTCACTACTCCGGAAGGAAAATTACTGAATACGATTGGCAAAAAGTGGAGCTATTTACAAGCTTCAAAGTTTCAGGCTAACTCCCAGCCATTTTATGTATTGCTTAATCCTGCATCAGAAGAACAGTTAGTCGCACCGGGGGGAGCAGATTATGAAGTATCTCACTACCTGGATTTTCTAAAAAAGGGATTGAAATCCTATCATAAATAAGAAGTTTTATTATAAAAGGCCGGCATTTTGCCGGCCTTTTTAGTCTTCCATTTAAAACATCCAAATTTGTTTATAAATGTGGGTTCATGATTTGAATAGCTTGACGGGAACTGTTAAAAACAGGTGTGTGGTTATAATCCCTGCTCATTCTGTAAGCACCCACACCACCAGTTTTATTAGTTTTAGCCCATCCGGCAATATTCCATAACCACTTCGTTGCTTTTGCATCTCCGCCTGGTGTATCTTCAGATCCGTTTGGATATTTAAATTCATCTCCATTCGTGAGCACAATCAATTTGGTTTTATCAAACATATTCAGCAAGGGGGTAAGGTCTGCTGTAGTACTTCCTCCCCAGCGACGGCTTCCGCCTACATAAGATTGAAAATTAACATAAGTGTAGTTACTTTTAAATGGAGTATAAATCGTATTGTAACCTAAACTGCCACCAGCAACATCGACATCTGTGTCGTAGATAAATATTGGTTTCTGTCCTGCTTTGGTCAGATTACCTGTAAGTGCGTTCGGGCCAAAATATTTTGCAACTGATTGAAGTACTGCTTTGGCATTACTTGCTGGTGCATCACCACCAAAAGTACCGGTTTCAATATCTACATCAATTCCGTCCCAGCCCATACCCGTGATAAACTTATCATACATAGCTTTAGCCCAGTGGTCGTAGGTACTTGCCGATGACAGGCTGGTTTTTTGTGTAGTTGTGGTATCTTTCGCGGAGCCGTCATAGAAAGCATCGTTTCCGGGAAATGTACAGGTCAGAATTTTTGTTCCCTTAGCCTGAAGTGTTTTCCAGTGTGAAGCATCCTTGTCCCATCCGGCAAAGGCGATAACAATATCTACGCTATCTGGTACATTCAGCATAGAAGTGGCTGCAGCGGGGTCATTACCATCTGCTACCAGGTAACCAAGATAGATCTGGTGAGCACTGCTTTTATAGGCAAGAAGGTTTTTAAGATAATCTGCATCTGATTTAGTACCACCGCCGGAGCCAGTCCCATCAGTTATTTTTTTACAGGAAGAGAAGAAAATGGTGGAGATGACAAGGATAAGTAATCCCTTGCCCAGGTTGATAAAAGGTTTTGTTTTCATAGTTGATCATTAAGTTTATATTGGTTGCTTTGTCAGGAAGACTTTGAGCTAAAACAATTTAGTATTGTAATTGTTTTTGATACAAATATTTGATCTTTAATGTGTTAAGGTGCTATGAAATTAATTTGGCAATAGTGAATGCGGCGGCAGCGGCAATAAGTCCGATAGCGGTGACTTTAATGGCTCCTTTGAAAGGGGGCTGACCAGTGACTTTGCTCTTAAAATAGCCGAAAATAAACAAACAGAAAGTAGTGATTATTGCCGATAGTAATAAACCATTATGTGGTTCTGAAGTTATAAAATAGGCTGATAAGGGGAGTAGCCCACCAATACAATAAGCAATACCAATTGTCAGGGCACTATTTCTTGCCCTGTTGCTGTCAGGCTCTTCCAGGCCTAATTCAAATTTCATCATGAAATCTACCCATTTGGTTTTGTCCTTAGCTAGTTGATTTGCCAGTATCGTTTGCCCCTGTTCGTCAATTCCATAATCAGCGAAGATCTCTTTGACTTCCCTGATTTCTTCCTCTCTGAAATTTTCAACTTCATTGTACTCTCTGATTTTTTCACTTTGATAATGTTCCTGTTCAGTTTTACCAGCTAAATAGCCGCCCAGTCCCATCGCAATACAACCAGCCACAATTTCAGCCAAACCTGCAGTAATAATTATAGAATTATGCTGTACAGCGCCGCTCAGGCCCGCTGCAAGTGCAAATGGAACAGTCAAGCCATCACTCATTCCAATAACAATATCAGAAATGAATGCCGAACTTTTCAGATGTTTTTCTTGATGTGTATGATTCAAAATCCTGAGCTTTTAGTATTGATTAGATTGCTAATTCAAAGCTCGTTATTTTTTTTTCTAAACCATTGAGAATAACAGATATTTGATGCTGTCCCGGGTAAAATTTTCTGGTTGTAATGATTTTGAAACTTTGTTTTCTGTGGATGACAACGCTTTCATTTGCCTGATAATCACGTTCACTGATTTTGAAAACTTTTTTGGAAGACTGACCGTTTAGCCGTTTATAGTAAATAGCATATTCCATGCGTATTTTTTGTATGGAAGGAGAGGTGTTTTTTACAGTCAGTGTAAATTCTATGCTGTTTCCGATGGTCACGGTCGGAGTTAGTATTTCAAAATTATTCAGTTCAATCTGTGTACTTTCCAGTCCATAATAGGCCAGGATCTCCGGATGGCCTTGTTTTAACAGGCTGCGGCAGCCATGTTTAATAATTGCATCCGTTTCTTTGCTAAGTCCTTTCCAGCTGGTGGCGATAGTTATGACAATTTCAGGATAATCTTTTGAAATATCATTCAGGTGATTAGCTACGCTTTTGCGAACCCATTCTGAAGGATCATTTTTTAAGTTTTCCAGAATAGCGAGTGTTGTGCCGGGAACTTTTTTTAGTGTAGGGACAGCCATTGCCCAGGGTAATCTTGGTCTGCTGCCTTCGCTGGCAAGGCGTCTTACCTGATAACTTTCATGAGTTGACCATTTTCCCATCTGCATCATCATCTGGTTATGGTACTTAGCCAAAAAAGGCCTGACAGCGAATTCACAGGTTATAAATTGAGTGATATATTCAATTGCCTTTACTGAAGTCTCGTAATCCTCAAGACCAAAGGTTTCGATATAATCAGGGAAAAATATATAAGCCAGTTTATCATCTCCTGCATCATTCTTTCTGAGCTGGTCAATCAGCAGGAACAAATAGCGAACAGCCTCGGGGTAGTCAGAAGGAAGAAACTCATGCAAAACCAGTGTCGTATGATGCATCCTTTGTTTGAGCTCCATCTGCTGGAATTCCTCAACATAGATTTGACTGATAAATTGATTTTTGTTGAACGAAGCATCGAGTTGATGCATACTGTCAGTCAGGCTTTCATAAAAATTTGGGGAATATATATCTTTCAGCAGGCTCATTAACAATTGCGGATTTTTGGTGTATCCGGTAAATATAATAAAAACGGCCCTGTTTAACCGGCCGTTTTCTGAGTGCTTAATTAACTGCTTTGATTGCCTGATGAATAATATCCAATTCGTTTGCACTGATTGAAATATCCATAGATTTAGCATTGTCAATGGCCTGGGCTGCATTCCTTGAACCTGCCAGTACAATTGTAATACCCTTTTGCAAGGTAGTCCAGCGTAAGACCAGTTGTGCAACCGTTGTATTTTTACTTTCAGCAAGCGGTTCAAGGATACTGATTAAAGCTTTTACTTTCTCCGGATCAAACTGGCCAAAATAGCCATTGCGGTGATCGTTTGATTTAAGCCTGACATCCTTAAAATACTTACCGGTAAGCAGTCCTCTTTCCAATGGACTGTATGCAATAATCCCTATGTTGTTTTCTAGTGTGTAAGGAATGATTGTTTCTTCAATAGCTCTGTTGAGCATACTATAAGATACCTGGTTGGATGCGAGAATGATGGTTTGTTTCGCTTCTTTCAGCTGCGCCAGATTATAATTACTTACACCTGCAGCCAGAATTTTACCCTGCTGCACTAATAAATTAAGCGCTTCCATAGTTTCATCAATAGCAGTAGTTTCATCTGGCCAGTGTAACTGTAAAAGGTCAATATAGTCAGTTCCAAGACGTTTTAAACCTTCCTCTACTTCCTTGATTACATTTGCTTTTGAGGCATATTTATATACAGGGATGCTTTTTCCATCTGCGCCTGCATCGAAGAAAAATTCTCCTTTTCCATTATTGCTACCATCCCATACGAGCCCGAATTTATTGAGCAACTGAATTTTTGTGCGGTCTTTTCCTTTGATAGCTTCGCCGATTAATTCTTCACTTAATCCAAAACCATAAAATGGGGCAGTGTCAATAGTCGTAACTCCGTGATCGATTGAGGCATGTATAGCACCAATTGAATCTTGTTTTTCATTACCACCCCACATGGTACCACCTATAGCAAATGCACCATGCGTAATCGCTGACAGGTTTAATGCTGTATTTCCTAATTTTCTATATTCCATAATTTGCTCTATTCTACTCTTTCCGTAATATATATGATGGGATTTCCATCCATGACCGTTGCAGATTCCGCTGCGAATTTTTTAATATGAGGTGTCTGGTTATGTAAGTCCCAGTCTTCGTGGCTTTTCCATTCTTCATGGAAAATAAACAGATCTGGGTTTTGCTGAGACTGATGTAAGTCATACTGCAGACACGCAGCTTCACTTTTTGATCCAACGACCAGGGTTTTCAGCAGGGTTTTCATCTGCTCAGCATTACCAGGGATACTTTTAATTATAGCAGTTAGATAGATGCTCATTGTTTTGTGTTTTTTTAATGAAAATTTTATTTAAATGATTACGATATAATTTTATGTCATTGACAATGTCAGCATTCTTTTCTACGTCATGAAAGTGAATACCATCTAATGGTTTCATACCCGTAAAGGCATTCATACGGTGAAGGCCAAATAATACGCCATCATCTACACTGCGTTCGTTAAAAAACTCACCCGGCATAGTAAATGCTGTAGCAGGGGCATTCCAGGAAGAGGTAATCATGTATTGTTTGCCATGTAATAAACCGCCCGTGCCATAATTGATAGCGGGATTGTCAGCAGAACGGCCATCACTTTTGTATATACCATTTTGATGACCCTGAGTAAATACCAGGTCAATGTATTTTTTTAGTCCATGTGGGACCTGGAACCACCATATTGGTGTATGATATATAATTACATCAGCCCAGATATATTTCTCTACTTCTTGTCCGGGGTCATAATCTTCATTGATATCAGTCGATCTGATTTCAAATCCGGGTTGATTAGCAAAGAAGTCTATTGTTGCATTGAAAATTGTGTTATTAAAACGACCACCAGAGTGCCCGAATATCTGGCCTCCGTTAATCACAAATATTTTTTTAGTTTCCATGTTGCAGATCTTTTAATTTCTACTGCAAAACTAAACCTTCTTATGTCACCATTAAAATAATATAAATCATAGGTATCTATTATAATTGTGATGGTAAGTTCTGATAATTTTTAAACCAGCAAATAGAGGGATTTGTGAAAGGTATAAAGCTATTCTTTACATTATTGTATTAAAACTGACGCTGGCTTTAATCAATGCCATGGTCTTAATGTATTTCAGGTTGACATCTTTTGAAGCATGATTTGTATTATAACTGGTTAGGTTAATATATTGATCACCCTTGTCTGATTTATGAACGTATTTAACAATTGTAGCTTCATCTCCATCGATGTCAATTGACAAAAGATACATTTCCCCGTAATAAATCCCATCTTCCAAATTACTTACCTTTTTATAGATGGCAATATCGCCACTCTTTAAAAGTGGGTACATGCCATCCCCTCTGATATGCAGTGCGCCGTCACTTTTAGGCAGATTAGGTATTGTTATATAATCGATAATGGGCCGGTTTTTATCAAAAAGCTGAGTCAGACTTGTTTGGGTATTCATTTCATAAAGTGGGATTCTCTGACTTTTCAGGTTATCTTCTGTAATTGATAAAGTCTTGTTTGCTGGGGAAGGTAAATCCGGATTTTTAGAGGCGATCATTTCCCCCGAATTATTAAACATCCACTCAAAACTAATTTTGAGATTATTACAAAGTTTAACAATGAACTCTATTTTGGGGCTGGTTTTACTTCTGTAGTTTCTGATGTTTGCTTCGCTGGTTCCCATTGCGGCAGCAAATTTTGAATTATTATCATCAAAAAAGGATACTGCTATATCATTGATTTTTTTGGTTATGTCCATTTTTATAAATCAAAAAATACCTCCTGATCAAATTTATATCGGGATGTTTTTGCGAATATATAAACATTATAGAACCCAAAGAAACGATCTGGTATTAAAAGAATGTCCTGAATCCCCCCTGAGATTGACGTCTTAGGCAAGCATTGATCAACATTTTAATAATTAACTTAGAATCAGGTTAATGTATTTAAAAAGACAGCCATATGGAGACAATTCTTACTGATATAGATCAGACATTTGTTAATCTTCATCAATTGATCTTATCATTTGATGAAACACAGTTAAATGATATCCCATTTGCCGGAAGCTGGACTGCCGGACAAGTTGCCCAACATCTTATTCTGGCTAACTCAGGCTTTATAGAAATTATGCAGGGCCCGGTAAAAGATACGGAACGAAGGCCGGATCAACAGATTGAGCAGATCAAAAAGGATTTCTTAAACTTTGGGCTAAAGATGGAGTCTCCCGAATTTATTCTGCCACTGCCTATGAGTTATAATAAGTATCGCCAGCTGGGTACGCTCGAAAACATCAGGAGCGAACTGTTTAATCTGATCAGAACTAATGATCTGAGTAAAACCTGTCTGACCTTTGAGCTCCCCGTGTATGGATTTTTAACGCGGCTTGAAGCTGTCTATTTTGTAAACTATCATACACAGAGACATACGCACCAGTTAAAAAATATTTATCATCATTTGACATTAAAAAACTAAAATTTTAACCATTTTTTCTAACAAAATAATCATATGAAACACATTGATGTTTACCTAACCTTCGGTGGCAATTGTGCTGAAGCGATGACCTTCTACCAGAAATGTTTAGGAGGAGAATTATATATGCAGACAGTTGGAGAGTCACCAATTGCAGCACAATGTCCGGCTGGGATGAAAGATCAGATTATGCATTCTTCTTTAACAAAAGATGGACTGTTATTGTTGATGGCTTCAGATATGATCGGGCCGGGAGGCTTAGTTAATGGAAATTCGGTGACCCTTTCTATAAGCTGTAAAAGTGAAGAAGAAATCAATCATTTATTTTCAGTACTCTCGGCCGGAGGGAAAATTATTGACCCGCTGAAACTTCAGTTCTGGGGAGCATTATTCGGTGTACTGAATGATCGGTTTGGTGTGAAATGGATGCTGCTTTTTGATAAAACCCAGCAGAATTAAGCTGAATGTCAAATAGTAATGGTCTCTCTTTAAAGAGACCATTACTTAATTATTGTTTTTTATATACTGTTTGTGCCATATGTCTGATCCCGTCAGCATAAGAAGTTGGTTTTAAGTTAAATGCCAGCTCAAATTTAGAAGAATCAAAGTGATAAGGGTGGTTATACTGATAATACATCTCGACCGACTCACGAATATTTTTACTAAACGGACCAATGACCTGCAGTATAAACTTGTTGATGTGCATGAATTTAGGTTTAACCTGGTAGATCTTTGCAGCCAATTCAATGAATTCTTTGCCGGGTATTGGTGCAGCAGTAGGTATATGCCATATCTGGTTATCGTTTTCGGGGTGTTGCCCTAACAAATAAAGTCCCTTACCGGCATCAGGGATATAAGTGAAATTATGAATCGTATCTGAGCTGCCAACCCAGGATGCGCTTTGCCCTTTTGCATATTTGGAAAGAACCATAGTATCGGGAAGACTATTGCCAGAATCTGTACCATAAAAATCTGCGGAACGCGCTATACTGGCATTTATATTTCCTGCTTTCGCTTCTTCCATCAATTGAGTAGCAATACGTGCCCTGACCTCACCTTTGACACTGCAGGGGTTATAAGAGGTAGATTCCAGCATAGGACCATCAACTAATCCATACATATATACATTATCAAAAAATATTAACCTGGCCTGTGTTTCTTTAGCCACATTGATTACATTTTCCATAATTACAGGCCATTGCTGCTTCCAGATATTTTTATCATATGGTAATCCGGCACAGAGGTAAATCACTTTTGAGCCCCGTGATGCAGCAAGGACTTCGTGATAGTTCTGTAAATCTGCTTTCTCCCAGCTTATATTTTGATCTGTTATTCTGGAAGGTCTGCGGCTGACTAGTCGGATGGTTTGTTTAGCATTCAACAATTCTTGGGTAAGCGCATTGGCTGTGGGCCCCCCGGCACCTAATATAGTATGCATGTTTGTTTGTTTTAAATCTGATTCAAAGATAGACTGCAACTGTGAATGAAAACGTTAACAAAAGATAAGGATTTATAAAAGATGTTTTGTCATTTGATATTTATCTTTGATTAAACTGATTTTAAAAAGTCATTGTGATGAGTAAAACTGAAAACTTATTAAAGTTATTGAAGATTAGCTACCCTGTAGTCCAGGGAGCGATGTTAGGTGTTTCCACACCAAAAATGACTGCCGGAGTATCCAATGCAGGTGGGTTGGGAACTCTGGCTGCAGGGGGTCTTTCTCCTGAAAAGACAAGGCAACTTATTCGCGAAACCAAACAATATACAGACAAACCTTTTGCTGTTAATCTTTTTGCACATGATGTACCTGTGAAATTTGATATCCCGCAAATCAGTAAGATGCAGGATTTTCTGCTGTCATTTTGCAAAGCACATCAGATCCCATTTGAAATCAGGAATGCAGAGGAACTGAAGTTCTACGGTTACGAAGATCAGCTTGATGTATTGATTGAGGAGAGCATAGAAATTATCAGTTTTACTTTTGGTATGCTCAGGGAATCAGTAGTTAAGGTACTTAAAGAAAATAACTGTTTACTGGTGGGGACAGCAACTTCTGTAGAGGAAGCTGTGGCATTGGAAAATAGTGGCGTTGATTTGATTACGGCGCAGGGAACCGAAGCCGGCGGGCACAGAGGATCCTTTTTATGCCGGGATCAACTACCTCAGATAGGTTTAATGTCTCTGATACCGGCGATAGCAGATGCAGTTCATCTGCCTGTACTTGCTGCCGGAGGAATTTCAGATAACAGAGGATTAAAAGCAGCTATTGCCTTTGGGGCATCGGGTATACAGGTAGGAAGTATTTTTATTCCAACCGATGAGAGCGCAGCCGTCGAAAGTTATAAGAATGCAGTTTTAACAGCTGCAGATGTAGATACGACTCTTACTCGTGTCTTTTCAGGACGCTGGGCAAGGGGAATTAAAAATGCTTTTATGGAAGCTGTAGAAAACTCAGGACTTGAAATCCCAACCTATGTGATACAGAATAATCTTACTTCAGTGATACGTACTTATGCGCAGCAAAATGATCAGAAGGATTTTATCTCTATGTGGGCCGGACAATCATCCTCAAGAGGTAAGAGGGGAAGCACAGCTGATATCTTTGCCAGTCTGGTTAAAGATGGCTGGTAAGAAGTAATACTCTTTTTCTGATCCTGGAAAGTGAAACGGGAGTAATTCCAAGGGAATTAGCTATGTAACGCTGAGGGATGCGTAATAAAATCTCACGGTCAGTTTTCATCATTTCAAGATAGCGCTCTTCGGGAGTTTTAGTGATAAATGAATTTATCCTGTCTTCATAACAGCATAAATAATATTCTGCAGTAAGCCGGCCAAAACGTTCCATTTTATAGGCCAGCACAGGATGGTTCAGCATTAGTTGCATATTCTGATAAGAAATCAGGATCAGTTCTGTTGGTTCCATCGCCTGTATATAATTAAAAGCTGGCAGCCTGGTTATAAAACTTTTATAGGAGCATATAAATTCCTTTTCAAAACTGAAATAGCCAGAAATCTCTTCGCCGTCTTTGATATTGTAATAACGTGCAGATCCTTTGACAATAAAGCCGATATGATCACAGACTTTGTCTTCCACACAGAAATGGGATTTCTTTTTTAAGGAAGTGAAATCCAGGTGTTGTGTAAACAGAAGCCATTCCTGCTCATTAAAAAGGATGAATCTTTCCAGTTCTTTGCGAAATATATCAAGTGGTGTCAGTGCATCCATGTGATTGAGCTAAAGCTGGTAAGTTAGAAAATATTTAGCTGATCCAGTACCTGGAAATTGTGTCGCGGGTGCCCCTGTAAATTGCCGCATTCAGCCCCCCTGAAATCCAGTTGAATACTGCAGCTTTGTGTTATGAATTACGTATAAATTTCAATGAGTTTAAAAAACACAAGAAGATGACGATGTTCAAAGAAATTAAAGCCTTTAGTGGTTTCTCCGTTGATGAAATTCCACTATCAAGAGAATTTTACAGCCAGACTCTGGGCCTGAAGGTCTCAGAAACTATGGGGCAGATAGTGCTGCATCTGGCAGGCGGTGGGATTGTATTTGTCTATGCTAAGCCAAATCATGTCCCCGCAACTTTTACTGTTCTTAATTTTCCTGTTAAAAATCTGGAACAGGCGATGATTGAATTGCGTAAACGCGGTATACAATTCATTATTTATAAGGAGAAGGATTTTGAGACTGATGAGTTTGGCGTTTTCCACGGTGGTGGACCTAAAATTGCCTGGTTCAAAGATCCATCAGGTAATATCCTGTCAGTATTGGAAGAAGAGTAATATAGTTTCAAAACAATGGTTTTGCTAAGCACAAAGCCATTGTTTTGTATTAACGCGAACAATTTTATGCCGCATCGTAAATAACAACTTTTTCAAATAAACTGCGGAATTCATCGAGAAAAGCTACGTGAAGTGCATGTCCCTGATAGATATCATGTCCGGCAAGGTCTTCGAAAAATAGTACTAATGAAAAACTATAGGTAGTATCAACCACAGCGCGCTCGATAGGAGCTGGAACACCCACATGAATAGTCGTTACAGATTCTATTTTTTCTAAGGATTGAAGACCTTTTTTAAATGCATTTTTTTGATCATCAGTGGTATCGGCTTTTAACCAGAATAAAACATGGTGTGCTATCATAATATCTTTTTTATGCAAATGTAGCAACCAGTATCGTTTTACCAAGAAAAAGGTCAATGATGGATTGATGGTATATTTTTAAAAAAGGGTATATTTAATAAAAAAAAATAAGAAAATGATAAAACTTGGTCTTCTGCTTACTAATCAATACAGGTTATTGAGTGTAGCGGCAATATTAGATGTTTTTGAAACTGTAAATAAACTTTATACCGGTGAAGGTCACCCGGCCCCCTTTCAGATTGACCTGTTTTGCAGTGATGACAGTCTGTTGAGTAATCCAGGAACTTATTTTTATGGATATCAGCCCAAATCTATTGAGCTTCCTTCCAAACAGGATCTCGTACTGATTCCATCCTTTATTAATGAAGACATTAAAAATGCGATTGAAGAAAATTACTCCGCAATTACCTGGCTGAATAAACAATATCAGGAAGGTGCCGAGTTAGCAAGTTTCTGTACCGGAGCTTTTCTCCTAGGCGCTACAGGACTGCTGAATGGAAAAATAGCAACTACCCATGTGGATGCCTGTTCTGAATTTGCATCTGCTTTCCCTCAGGTTAGTCTTCAACCTGACAAAACCGTAACACAGGATGGCAGATTATATACAAGTGGGGGAGCTACTTCAAGTTTTCATTTAATGCTTCACCTGTTACAGATACATTGCGGTAATTTAATGGCAATTAAAATCGCTAAATTATTTGCCATTGACATGGACAGGCATACACAGTCTTACTTTAATACTTTCCAGATTTCAAGAAAACATAATGACGATCTGGTTGCCATGGCCCAGCAGAAAATAGAAACGGCTTATCATAATACCGGTACAATTGAGGAAATGATTAAGGATATTCCTGCAAGCAGAAGAAACATAGTCCGTCGTTTCAAACAGGTGACAGGGATAACCCTCATTGAATATTTGCAGCAGACCCGTATCGAAGCAGCGAAGAAATTACTGGAGCAAACCGTAGAACAGATGACGGAAGTCATTTATAAATCCGGATATAATGATCCAAAAGCTTTCCGGAAAGTTTTCAGGAAAACAGTAGGAATGACACCCAGTGAATACCGGGATAAATTCTATTTAGGAACAAGAGCCTGAAGATAAATATGAACTGGAACAAAAATCAGGTTATCGCACATCGTGGTGCCTTTAGAAAGAACAACTTCCCCGAGAACTCAATTGCCTCTTTAAAAGAGGCAATCAGACTGAAATGTTACGGGTCTGAGTTTGATGTGCACCTGACAAAAGACAAAATCATTGTTGTTAACCACGATGATGATTTTCTGGGGATGCCCATTGCGCTGACTGCTTATTCAGAATTGATGCAAAAAACGCTACATAATGGGGAACACCTTCCAACTCTTGAGAATTATCTGCAGGAGGGAATTAAACAGGATCACACAAAAATGATCCTGGAAATAAAAATTGCACCCAGTCTTCAGGAGACTTTAGAACTTACCGATGCGGTATTGAATCTGGTCAAAAAATTAAATGCAGGTGAATGGATTGAATATATCAGTTTCAGTTATGAGGCATTATTGAGAGTTCTGCAAATTGATCCTGAGGCGAAAACAGCTTTTCTCGCTGAGGTTAATGATGAAAAATCACTGGAAAAATTGAAAAGTGACCGTATTACCCAGGCTGATTATGATTATACGATTTATCAGACCGGGAATTGGTTTAATCAGGCCCGTCAGCAGGAGATAACACTTAATGCGTGGACAGTAGACCAGGAGAGTGATATGAAGAAACTGCTTGCAAACCATATTGATTTTATTACCACCAATGAACCAGAACTACTTTTCGATTTATTGAGAAACAGCTAGAAAACCGGGGGTGTTTCTTTCACATACAGCGGAAAATATTCAGCGGTTAAATAATTTCCACAAAAATTGGTGTTTCTGTTATACGTAGTTTTATTTTTCCTGAGGGGGTAGAAACGATTATTGTTTTCATTTGATTGGCACCAGGAACTAAAAGGTGAACCTTCACCGCTTTTGCTCCTTTTAAATTCAGTTTGAAAAGTTTCTCCCTCCCGCGCTCATCAGGAATGTACAGGACATACATCCTTTTTTTATCCTTTCTGTAAACATCTATTAAAGGGTCCTTGTTGATTGTTTGTTCATAGTGATAGGGTCCAATCAGGTTTTTAACCTGGTAAAAATAGTCAGCAACAGGCCTGCGTTTGTTCTGATCGGCGAAACCAGCTGAAGCATAGGGTGTAGCGTCGTTTACATTAACGTCATCAAGCATATAAAAAAACGATCTTTCTAAGCCATGTCTTGCATATAATAATGCAGAACGGAGCATCCAGTCGGCCTGTGTAATCAATGCAGTCTTATGTTTGATTGGGATGGCTCTCTGAGGGCTTTCAGGGTTAATGTCATAACCAGATTCAGTTACCCAGACTTCCAGCTGACCTGCGTGTTTTTTAGACACGGCCATAAAATCATCGGCCACTTTTCCGGCTTCTGACAGCTCAGGAGCTTTGCCAACAGTACGCTGATCATGAGCAGGGGTGGCATCATTTGCATAGAAGTGATAATTAATTACATCAAAACACAGATTAATCTTCCCATCTGGCAGATATCCTCTGTTTTTTTTGCACCACTGAATCATTCTGATCACATAATCCGGGTTGGGAAAGGCCAGACCAGCCATCACTACCTTCATCGTTGGATCAGCACTTTTAACACCAACATCCTTTCCTAACGAACCTTTATGACCATCATAGAAGGCAGATAAATTAGCTGCATATTCTTCTGGACTCTGATGTCCTTTTGCACCTTTCCAGTCTTTATCTCTTTCGTTGTCGCATTCTATATAATGCACCAGGCCCAGTCCTGTTTTTATCGTATTAACAGGGTCATCTTTCCATCTCGGCTGCTGATATACGCTGATCAGCTTCCGGTCAATCTTTTTATTGTTTCCATACCTTGCTGCAAACTGAAATGCTGCCTTTGCCTGTAGAATATAAGATGCTGGAACGTAGTGGTTTGATCCGAAAGGTGCAGGTACATTATCTACATCCCTGAGTTCATGTGGATAGGTGCTAATCAACCAGGGAGGGCAGTTTTTCAGGCAGCTTAATACATCTATATGATTAGCTGCGCAGATCTCATATACCTTGTCATAGTTGAAACCTCCTGAATGTGTGGGGTTGAAGGTGTACCTCCCTTTTTCAGGTTCTATTCTTTCCCAATCCATGTAATGACGGAAGCCACCAAAAGACTGCATAACTTTCACTTTTTGTGGATTAATACGGTCACTTTTATCATCGAAAAAATCCCATTCAAAGCCATTGATCCCCAAAAAATTTTTGAAGATGGCACCACTTTGTTGCCGAGTCTTTAATTTGATCGTTTCTGATGGTATCGTTTGCTGAACACAAGTTAAAGGACTAAATAAAAGATAGGAGAAAGCAACGGAAAGAAAGATTAGTTTCAACATATGGAACAGTTATTGATTATTGGGTATATATCATGATATAAGATTGACAATTTTTTGATTACCAGAACCGATTGTGAAGCGATTACGTAATTGAGAAAAAACATTTATAACTTGTATGTTTAATGACATATCTTTGATATATAAACAAGAGTTTAAAATTTTTTTTTGTTGAATAAATCATTTTGTAAAACAGAATTCATCTCATAAATATCAGTCAAAAAAAAATGGATAGTGTCTCTTTTGAAAAAAAACAAATCTTAATAGTTGATGATGAACCTAGTATTTTAAAACTGCTTCATTTCATTTTATCTAAGGAATATCGTATTCATGCTGTAGAAAGTGGCTATAAGGCGCATTTATGGTTGGAGGATGGTAATTTTCCCGATATTATTATTCTTGATTTGCATATGCCTCATTTTGATGGAACGTCATTTTTGAAGAGCATCAAAATAAGTGGTTTTTACAGAGAAATCCCTGTTATCATTCTTTCAGCCGCTGAAGATCTGGATCAAATTGTATTAAATATACCTTTTAAAGTAGAAGGTTATTTCCCAAAACCTTTTAACCCTGAAATTCTGAAAAATAAGATTTCAAGCGTACTCGCAGAACAACAAACCTCCCTTGCCAAATAGATAATGGATTACAATTATAAAGGACTAAGATTAGTTTATTCAGGTACTCAGCTTACTGAGGCATCAGCTGCCGAGTTGAGTCAGGAATATAATGTCGTTAATGTAGACGACGAGTCTAAACTCGAAGCTTATCTGAATACACAGTCTCTTTTTTCAACACCTGATGTAATCATGATTGAAGTGAAGGATGAAGAACGTGTTTTTTCAATTGTAGAGAAAATTAAAAACAACCCGCTGACTAGTGGACTGATTATTGTTTTACTTGGGAATGCGCCGGACGTTAAACTAAGACAAAGGGCAATTAAGGCAAAAATACATGATTTGTATTTTGCGCCTTACCAGATGGAAGATCTGAAAGACCGGTTAAATTTTTTAATTAAATTCAAACTGATCAAACCAAATATCGAGCAGCTTTCTGTGATTAAGAAAGAAAGGGCAGAATATAAAATCCCTACTCCGAAAAGAGTATTTGATGTGGTTTCTTCGGGTGGCATACTTTTAGTATTATCACCTGTGCTGTTGATTATTGCTGCTCTGATCCGTTTAGACTCGAAAGGACCGGTGATCTATAAAAGTAAACGCGTAGGGACAGGGTATAAGATTTTTGATTTTTATAAGTTCCGGTCCATGAAAGCAGGGGCAGATAAAGAACTTAAAAATTTGTCCGCACTCAACCAGTATTCGGATGACGGAAGTGGTGCAAATGCATTTGTTAAAATCAAGAATGATCCCAGAGTAACTAAACTGGGTAATTTTCTGAGGAATTCAAGTTTAGATGAATTGCCACAATTGTTTAATGTACTGAAAGGTGATATGTCATTAGTAGGCAACAGGCCATTGCCCTTGTATGAAGCAGAGATGCTGACTTCAAATGAATGGTCTATGCGTTTTCTGGGTCCTTCAGGATTAACTGGTTTGTGGCAGATCAGTAAACGCGGAAAAGGGGAGATGTCAGACACTGAGCGTAAGAAGCTGGATAATTTTTATGCCAGGAATTACTCGGTATGGTTTGATATCAAAATTATCCTTGGAACTTTTCCAGCCCTTTTCCAGAAAGAAAAGGTCTGATTATTGTATAAATGCAACCAAATCAATTAAATTAATAAACGACATGAAACCATCATGATTTTTCAGATCACACAAAGAAATGAACATAAAATCATAATAGCTTCATAACCATTAAAAAATAAATATAAACGACATGAAAAAAATAGCCCCGCTCTCTCTCTTATTTCTTGCCTTTTTCGGTTTCCAGGCTTCTGCCCAGGAAACAATAATCGGTGAGGTTAATTATCAACTTTTACAGAAATATATAGAAGCAGCCAAAGAATACTTTCCCAGAAAAAAGATATTTGATCAGAAAGTGATCAGTGCTCAGACGGCCATTCCGATCAATACGGTTTCCTATCTGGACATTCTGAATGCTTCATATTTCTACAGACCAGATAATTCTACAGTAATTACGACCCCTGGGAGCGGTAACCTTGCCAATCCATACTCTGTAAATGGTTTCCAGTTTGGTGTGAATATCAACATTGGTAACTTCCTGCAGAAACCTTATATGGGTAAAAAAGCCAGAGCTGAATATAAAGTTGCTAAATTAGAGGCTCAGGAATACGATAACACATTGGCTATTGAAGTTAAAAAAAGATATTATAATTACGTACAGCAGATTGCACAGTTGAAAATCAATACACAAAGTGTACAGGACAATAAAAACGTAGCTGACAATCTGAAGTATAAATTTGAGAAGGGTGAGATTTCACTGGATACTTACAATCAGTCAAGAATCAACCTGGCTTCAGCAACAACTGGGAAAATACAATCTGAAGTAAATCTTCTGGTAGCCAAAGATGCATTAGAAGAAATTATCGGTAAACCACTTTCAGAGATTAAATAAATTATTTAGAATAAATGGATTTTAAGGCTTTTTTAAGGCATATCAACAGATACAAATGGATCATTATAATTGTTCCTCTGGTTACGGTATGTATTACTTTTTTTATGGTGAAGAATCTGCCTAAGCAGTATAATTCACAGGCGCAGATCTCAACCGGGCTCGTAGACCAGTCTAAACAACTATCTGCAAACCAGAATATGGATTATTTCAAGACAAGCCAGCAGTTTTCCAATATTATTGAAAAACTGAAGATGAAAAAGATCATGAGTATTCTTTCTTATAATCTGATGCTGCATGATTTAGAAAATCCTAAAAATCCATTTAAAAAATACAGTGAAAAGGTTGAGGCACTCACACCGGCGAAAAGAACCGAGCTTATCGCTCAACTGCAGGAAAGGCTAATTAAGAAAGAGACGCTTGCTCTTTCTGATAAAGGAAACAATGAATTGTATGATCTGGTAGCTTCAATGGGCTACGATGAAGAGACCATTAATAAGAACCTGACGGTTAACCGTACTGATGGAAGTGATTTCATCAATGTTAGTTATATTTCTGCAAATCCGGCGCTTTCTGCATTTTTAGTCAATACACTGACTACCGAGTTCATTCAGAATTATGGTCAGGATGTTAATTTTAACCAGAATAACTCCCTAGCCCTGTTAGATTCATTGCTTAAGAAAAAAGAAGCAGTAATGAATGCCAAGAATGCAGCCCTGAAGAACTTTAAAATGGCTAATGGCGTGTTAAACCTGGATAAACAATCTGAGATTGCTTACTCACAGATTTCACAGAACGAAGACCGGAAGGCGCAGGCTTTAAGAGATATACAGGCCAACCAGGGTGCTATTGCATCAATAGAGGCCAAACTCCGTGGTAAGGATGCTTATACAGGTGGTAATGTAGTCTCAGATAACAGGGATATCGTTGATATTAAAAATCAACTGAAGGTTGCAAATGACCGTTATATCGATGGGAATTTTAAGGTGGGTGATAAGAAATCAATAGATTCACTGAACAGGATACTGAGCGCGAAAACCTTAAGAAATTCGGATAATAACATAGTTGACCCCACAGTAAATAAACAAAATCTGATTCAGCAGAGATCCGCATTGGATGTATCCATGAACCAGGCTAAAAGCAGTATTGCTTCAATTGATAAGGAATTAGCTCAGCTGAAGTCAAAATATAATACAATGGTTCCGTTTGATGCAGGTATTCAGAATTATGAAAGAGATGCAGATCTGGCTACTAAAGATTATATGGATGCATTGAACAGATATAATCAGACCCGTACCGAACAAAATATCGGGCTGAAACTTAATATTGCGCAGGTTGGTCTGATCGGAACACCAGAACCCTCCAAAAGATTAATCTACATTGCCCTTTCAGGCATATCTAGTTTCTCTATTTGTTTTATGGCAGTGGTTGCCTTATTCTTCCTGGATAACACGATCAATAATTCAAAACAAATGATCAGTGCAACTAATATGCCGGTCCTAGGGAACCTGAGTTATGTGAATATACAGGGTAAGTCACTCAAGAGCATTTGGAATGATGCAGAAACACCCAATTTTATTGCATTTAAGAACCTGCTCCGCTCGCTGAGACTCGAGTTAACCAATAAATTGGATGCAGACGAAAGTCAGATCCTGGGCGTGACCAGTCTGGCTTCGGGAGAAGGTAAATCTTTTATCGCTTCAAGTTTAGCACATGCTTTTGCGATGACAGGGAAAAAAGTATTGCTGATAGGTGGCGAAACGCAACGCATAGAGAGTGCAAATACAAAAGAACTTGCCATCAGGGATAATTTTGAAACCTTCCTGATCAAACGTGAAATTCAGACACAGGATCTCATTACAGTACTGAATAAAAACAATGATAACACTTCCCTGCTGGAAATTCAGAGCTCCAAAAATCTCAGAGCTGGATTTGATGTGCTGAGAAAAGAATTTGATTTGATTATCATTGATATTAATAGTTTGCGTGATATCAACGTAGCTAAAGAATGGCTGATGTTTACTGAAAAAAATATAGCTGTTTTTGAAGTTGGAAAGGCATTATCCGATACAGATAAAGATTTGTTGGTATATTTAAGAGAACAACCTGGATTTATAGGATGGGTTTTAAATAAAATTAAACTCAACGGAGAATCTAAATCGTAATTTTACCTGATAGAGTTAGCTGTCACTTAAAATTTGGTTTTCTTATTTTATAAATAAAGAATGGATAAAGCGGCTTCGTTTTATAAAAGCAATAAATTAAGCATCATTATATTATCAATTGTAATATTAATCTGTTTAGGTATTTGTTTATTTGTTGTTGATTTTGGTATTCTGCTGCCCGTTGCTGTAATTGCTGTTTCATGTTTGATCGCTGTGCAGATTTCCTTTATCCGGCAGCCCCGAATGATCATATGGCTGCTGGTCTTTTACAGTTTCACCTTTGGGATCCTGGGTAGAGAGATTGGACATTTCCCTTTTGGGACTTTACAGGAAGGAATTCTTTTATTAGGCTGGTTAACACTTGTTTTTACAGCAGATCAATACAACTGGAAGCTATTGAATACCGATCTGGTTTACCTGTTACTGTTCTGGTTTATGATCAGTGTTTTTCAGGTGGCTAACCCTGCCGGAGCTAGTGTACAAGGCTGGTTGCAGGAGATCAGGGCGGCAGCATTATATCCTTTTGTCCTTGTTCCGATGGGGTTTCTACTTTTAAAGAGGAACCGCGACCTGAATGTGTTTTTATATCTTATTCTCGGTTTATCCCTACTGGCTTCCCTTAATGGGATTAAGCAGCTCTATATTGGCCCTTCGCCCGGAGAACAGCGTTTTCTGGATGAAGGTGGTAATATAACCCATATTCTCTGGGGCAGACTAAGGGTTTTCTCTTTCTATAGTGATGCAGGTCAGTTTGGCGCTTCCCAGGCACATATCGCGCTGATTGCTTTAATCCTGTGTTTGGGCCCTTTCAAAATATGGAAACGGGTAATTTTATTTGGCCTGGCAATGATTATGGTTTATGGTATGCTTATTTCAGGTACCAGAGGTGCACTCTTTGCCCTGATCGTGGGGATATTTTTAGCCATCCTGTTGAGTAAAAAGTTTAAAGTCATCATTATTGGCGGGATCATTGCTTTGTCCTTCCTGTTTATGCTGAAGTATACCTCCATAGGAAATAATAACTATCAGATATTCAGACTCCGTTCTGCACTTGATCCAAAAGAAGCCTCTTTAAATGTTCGTCTGACCAATCAGAAAATCCTGAGAGAATATTTAAGCAGCCGGCCTTTTGGTGGTGGTTTAGGCGTAATCGGAGTTTGGGGTGAAGCCTTTAATAAGGACAAATTTCTCTCCACTATACAACCAGATAGCTATTGGGTAAAAGTGTGGGCAATGTATGGAATTGTAGGTTTCACCATTTGGTTTGGGATTATGATGTATATTCTGGGTAAGTGCTGTGGAATAGTCTGGAATATAAAGAATGAAAAGCTCAGGATAAAAATGATAGCTTTAACTGCCGGCTATGCCGGTATATTGTTTTGTAGTTATGGAAATGAAGTAATTAATACTGCTCCATCCTCCTTTGTTGTCTATGTATCATGGGTGTTTATATTTATCAGCCCGGCTTTAGAGAAAGAATTGAAAGAACAGGAAAATAAAAATCTAAATACAGCTTAATATGCCATACGAAATATTTGCTATACCTGCATTGATCTGTTTCTTTTACGGATTTTTCAAAGGATTTAAAATCATGAAATAAGCATATGTCATTTGTATCCAGGATAAAATCCAGCCCCGCTTTAAAACAGCTTGCGCTCCGGTTAATGATACCGGCAAATGAGCATCGTCCACGATTATGGGTACGATGGTTTGTGAATCCATTTGTTCATAAAAAGGGTAAACATGCTATTATAAGAAGCAGGACAAGAATGGATGTATTTCCTTATAACCAATTTAATCTTGGGACAAAATCGGTAATTGAGGATTTTGCTACTATCAATAATGGGGTAGGGAATGTGATCATTGGGGACCAGACCATTGTCGGAATGGGAAATGTAATTATTGGACCGGTTACTATAGGTAATGAAGTCATGCTTGCACAGAATATAGTTATTTCGGCTTTGAATCATGGTTTCGAAGATGTCACTATATCCCCGCGGAGACAGAAAGAGACGGTTAAACCTATTCTGATTGGAGATGATGTATGGGTAGGGGCCAATGTAGTAATTACTGCGGGTGTTACCCTTGGTAAACATTGTATTATTGGTGCGGGAAGTGTAGTTACTAAGGACGTTCCCGAATTTTCAGTTGCTGTAGGTAATCCGGCAAAAGTAATCAAACAGTATAATCCGGTTTCCGGGGTCTGGGAGAAAGTAAGTTCTCCTGTTACATAATTAAAAAAATATGATAGAAACAGCTGGACGTTTTGAAGAGGTAACGCTAATGATTACACATTATAACCGGAGTAAATCTCTGGAGCGGTTGCTGGGCGAAATAAAAGCAGCTGGTTGTTCTTTCAGTGCTATTGTTGTGGCAGATGACTGTAGTACAGCAGAGCATCTGGAGTATATTAAAGGACTACATCAGGATTACGATTTTGAATTGGTTAGCGGCCCTGTCAATAAAGGTTTGGGTAACAACCTGAATAAGGGGCAGGACGCAGTGAAGACGCCTTATACTTTGTATATCCAGGAGGATTTTACTCCTCTGGAAGGCTTTCGTACACATCTTGAAAATGGTCTTTCCCTCTTAAAGGAAAGAGCCGATTTCGATATGGTCAGATTTTATGCCTATAATAAATATCCCTATCTGAAACCCTATCAATTTGGGTTTTCAGAAATGCTTTTTAAATGGTGGTATCCCGGACTGGATAAATTTGCCTATTACAGCGATCACCCACATTTGAGGCGTAGCACGTTCTTTCAAAAGTTTGGGCGTTACCTCGAAGGTGTGTCTGGTGATAAAACTGAATTTAGCATGATGATGTCTTTTCTGAGAAATGGGGGGAAAGCATTTTTTTACGAGCAACATAAATCTATACTTGATCAGGTAAATTCTGCTGATGAGCCAAGTACAATGACCAGAAACAGATGGAGAAATTCTGAGAACTTTTTTGTACGCCAGATCAGGACTGTCTACCGATATGTAAACTGTTATACAGGACTTTGGTTTGGGAAATCTTAATGATATTTTAAATGGAAAACAAAATAACCGGAAGAGATATCATTGTCGTTGGTCAGCAGCCATGGGACACAGAGATAGGGAGTAACTGTAAGAATATTGCGCTCGAATTCAGTAAACACAATCGTGTGTTATACGTAAACTCTCCATTGGACAGGATTACGCTATGGAGAAATAAACAGGATATTAAAACCAGAAAAAGACTAGAGATTATTCAGGGAAAGGCTGATGGACTGGTACCGATTCAACCAGGTCTCTGGAATTTTTATCCGGATTGTATGGTGGAGTCTATTAACTGGATTAATCATACCGGGCTATTCAGTTTTTTTAACCGGATTAATAACAGAAAACTAGCAAAATCTATCTTTAAGGCTGTTGAAAAACTTGGGTTTAAAGATTTTATCCTGTTCAATGACAATGAAATGTTCAAGGGATTCTATTTAAATGATTTCCTGAAACCAGCACTGAGTATTTATTACTCCAGGGACTACATGATAGCTGTCGATTACTGGAAGAAACACGGTGAAAAACTAGAGCCTTTGCTGATTGCAAATAATGATCTCTGTGTGGCTAATTCAACTTTTCTGGCAGAGTACTGTGCACAGTTTAATCCGGCTTCTTTTGATGTTGGACAAGGTTGTGATCTGGATATATTTGTGGAGGATAAAGTTAAACCAGCTCCTGCTGATGTCGCTTCGGTAAAAAGACCAGTTATTGGTTATGTAGGAGCCTTACAAAGTATCAGGCTGGATAAAGAGATTATAGCCCATATTGCAGCATCAAAACCAGAATGGTCTGTGGTGCTGGTAGGACCGGAGGACGATTTATTTAAGGATAGTAATTTGCATTCTTTTGATAATGTAACCTTTACCGGTATTAAGCCTATTAGTCAGCTGCCCGATTATATCAATTTTTTTGATGTATGTATTAACCCACAACTGGTTAATGAGGTGACTATTGGCAATTACCCCCGTAAGATCGATGAGTACCTGGCTATTGGCAAACCTGTCGTTGCAACGAATACCAAAACAATGGAAACCTTTAAAGATTTTGTTTACCTCGCAGAGACTAAAGAAGATTACGTTTTATTAATTGAAAAAGCACTGGAAGAGAATTCAGCAATGCTACAGCAGCAGCGCAGGGATTTTGCTTTACAACATACCTGGGAGAATAGCGTAGCCAGGATTTACAACGCGATAAATAAGGTGCAGAAAACGTAACCTGTTTAAATTTATTTTGTCACAATTGATGTATATGGAAGTTTTATTGGCGCTTTGGGTTGTTTTTCAGATTTTAACGGGGTTCAATTTAGTTCTGCCGCTGCTATTGTATATCCTTCGCTTTTTTCAGCAAAAGGATTTTACAGAAACCGTCATTCCAAAAGCATACGATTATGCAATTATTGTAACAGCGTATGAACAAACAACGTTGCTGCCATCTGTCGTAGATTCTATTTTAAAACTGAATTATAAAAACTATCTGGTTTATGTAGTGGCCGACAAATGTGATATTTCCAATCTTCATTTCAATGATGAGCGGGTAGTTTTACTCCGGCCTGAAGAAACACTGGCCAGTAACACCAAATCTCATTTTTATGCGATTAACCGCTTCGAAAGACCACATGATTACCTGACTATTATTGATAGCGATAACCTGGTAGATCCTGAATATCTGAATGAACTGAACCAGTTCTTTGCCAGAGGATTTATAGCTGTGCAGGGTGTAAGAGCGGCAAAAAATTTAAATACCAGTTATGCCTGTCTGGATGAGGCAGGAGATATGTATTACCGTTATATAGACAGGAAATTATTATTTGATAATGGATCTTCTGCTTCTCTGGCCGGATCAGGGATGGCATTCAGTACACCTTTTTACAGAGAGTGCCTCGAACTACTACATATTGAGGGAGCCGGATTTGATAAGGTGCTTCAAATGGAGATCCTTAACAGGGGTCAGCGTATTGCATTTGCAGAAAAAGCTATTGTATATGATGAGAAAACCTCCAAATCAGGTCAGCTGGTGAATCAGCGGGCAAGATGGATTAATACCTGGTTTAAATATGCCGGTAAAGGGCTTAAACTGGCCGGCAGTGGATTGAAGGACTTTAATAAAAATCAGTTTCTATGCGGACTGGTTTTCTCAAGACCTCCACTATTTATCGTTGTCGGACTGTCTGGATTTTGCATGATGGTTGATTTATTTGTATTTCCCTATCAGCTTTTCTACTGGCTGTTCGCGGTATTGGCTTTCTTTTTTATCTTCTTTATTGCCCTTCGTCATTTCAAGGCGCCAAAGATTATTTATCAGTCACTGGTCCGTATTCCAGTATTTATCTTTTACCAGATTTTATCCCTTTTAAAGGCCAAAAAAGCCAATCAGATATCAACCGCCACACAACATTACTATGAAAGTAAGATTGATGATGTGGAAACACCAGGAAATTAAAGCTATGTCAGTAAAAAAAATAAAGGTATTACAAGCGATCAGACAAGGTAAGGTTGGTGGGGGGGAAACTCACGTACTTGACCTGGTTAAAGAACTCGATAAAGATCGGTTTGAATCTGTCATTCTATCTTTTACAGATGGCCCTATGGTTGATAAATTAAAGGCAGATGGGTTTAAGACCTATGTGGTACATACAGAGAAACCTTTTAATTATAAAGTCTGGGGCCAGGTTAGAAAAATCATTACCGAAGAAAATATTGATCTGATACATGCCCATGGGACCAGGGCAAATTCAAATACTTTTTACGCTGCAAAAAAGAATGGGATACCGTTAATATATACAGTTCATGGCTGGTCATTCCATCCGGATCAGCAGCCAGTGGTAAAGTTAATCCGCTCTTTAAGTGAAAGATTTCTGGTTAACAAAGCTGATCAGACCATTTGTGTTTCCCAAAGTAACCTAAGAGAAGGGAAAGGTAAATTCCCAATGCCCGGTGCTATGGTTATTGTCAATGGAATTAACCAGGTTAAGTTTGATCCTGATCAGGAATACAAAGATGTAAGAGCCGAATTTGGAATAGCTCAGCATGAGATACTGGTTGGTTATATTGCCAGGATTACGGCGCAAAAAGAGCCGCTGAATTTCCTGAGGGCTATTGCAAAAGTACCAGCGACTGAAAAGATTAAATTCCTGATTGTCGGGGATGGCGATCTCAAGGTTCAGATGCTGGAACTGGCAGAAAGTCTGAATCTCGGACAACGCGTTATTTTTGAGAATTTCAGAGATGATATTCCGGCGATTCTGCATGCTATAGATATCTTTTGCCTGCCATCACTTTGGGAAGGTCTACCGATTGCCTTACTCGAAGCTATGGCGATGCGGAAAGCTATCATTGCTACGGCAATTGACGGAACAAAAGACCTGGTTACAGATGGGAAAAACGGCTTGCTGATCCCGACTTCATCTCCGGATGCGATTGCAGAAGCCATCTTAAAATTAGCTTCAGATCATCAGTTACGTGAAGAACTGGGAAAGGAAGCAGGTGCTTTGATTAAAGCTCAGTTTGATATTGGTACCATGACCAGGAAAGTTGAAGCGGTTTACCAGAACGTACTTACGTTATAGTATTTAGCTTTTCTTTTTTACATGATCCAGGCTTATATTTTTGACCAGACGGTCATAAGTAGCTTTATATAGACCACCGTCCAGCTGAATTCTTCTGTCTGTAGTCCATACAATACTTTTGGTAGATGTTACCCAATGGAATCTGCCATATCCCTTCTCTCTTAATTTGATTGCCAGCCATCCATCTTCATTTGTTCCCGGAGGGTGATTAAAACCGTCTACACTCAGACATTGTAACCTGCGGCAGGCAGAATTAAAACCATATACATTTAAGGCTTCCTCTTTGAAATGTTTGCAGATTGTCCTGTTAAAATCGGCGGCATATTCGTAGAAGAAATAAACCAGTCTGGGAGTTCCGGCAATAGGTACAAAAGAAAATGTCCCATAAGTCAGACAGACCGTTGCGTCATTAATTAAAGGCGCTACCATATCATCAATCCAGGTTGCCGGGTAAATGGTATCTGCATCTGCATTTAATATATATTCACCTTTTGCTAGTTGAAGGCCTGCATTACGGGCATTCGTAATACCCTGTTTTTTCTCCGTGATACAATTGACCTGACAGGCATTGGCAAGTAACTCCGTATCATCTGCAGAATTATTATTGACTACAATAACTTCAATAGTGTGTTTCGTTACTGTCTGCGAAAGAGAGAAAAGCGTTTTTAAAATATTTTCTTCTTCATTATAGGCAGGAATGATAATTGAAATTAGAGGTTGTTCACTCTTTAGTCTGTTGAAATTTTGGGCGATACCCGGGATCTCGGCTGTCAGTGCATTTCTTCCTTTATTAAATTTCAGTATGTTTTCTGGAATGACTATTGGTCTCATGAAGTACTTGCAGCTATATGTTTTTTATCAATTGATGAAGGTAAAGATATAGACAATAAAAATACCAAAATTAAGGGCTTTTCCGATTAATTTAATTTGCGGATGGTTGGTTGAGAGTAAGTATTGCAAAAGTATTTTTTTGAAATTATGTTTTTATCTATATTTACAATGATATATTTAGCTTTTATGACTTATTAAATGGATAGAAGGACTACTATAAAAGGTCTGATTGTCTTTGTATCTCTAGGAATCTCCTCATTCTCATTTTATAAATGGACTGCTTTTAATGCAGTGGCAGATATCAGAGAGCTTCCTCAAAAACGTGCGCTCCTGGCAGAACTGGCAGAAGTGATTATTCCCAGAACTGATACCCCCGGAGCTAAAGATGCTAAAGTAGAGGAGTTTATTATCAAGATGATAGCTTCCTGTACTGATCCCAAAACGCAGCATAATTTTCTGAATGGTTTATCCGATCTGGAAACTTATACCCTGAAACATTATAACCAGGAATTTAAAAGCTGTTCTGCAAGTGAGAAGATAGCTATACTCACCTATTTTGAAGAGAAATCTTTGTACAAGGTGAACCTGCTCAATAAAATAAATTATAAGATTTTTGGGCTGCCTTTCTTTGTCAAACTCAAATTATTGACCGTAGAAGGGTATTGTACTTCTCAAATTGGGGCTACTCAGGGATTAGCCTATGATTATATTCCCCACACATTCTCTGCATGTATACCTTTAACAAAAAACCAGAAGTCCTGGGCAACTAAATAATAATCCCATGTATAAAACAGGAAATTCTGCCGCTAAATCTACTTTTGATGCCATTGTAATTGGTTCGGGCATTAGTGGGGGCTGGGCCGCAATGGATTTGTGTAAGAAAGGGATGAAGACTTTATTGCTGGAAAGAGGCAGAGATGTAAAACACATTGTGGATTATCCAACAGCTAATTTAAATCCATGGGATTTTGATTACCGTTTAAACTATACCATGAAACAGATTGAACGAAACCCGCGTCAGTCTGCTCATTCGAATGCTGGTGATGCGTTGTTTTATGTTGATGATACTGAACATCCTTATATTGAAAATACGCCTTTCAGCTGGATCAGAGGGTATCAGGTTGGAGGCAGATCTCTTACCTGGGGCCGTCAGTGTTATCGCCTCAGCGATCTGGACTTTGAAGCCAATTTAAAAGAAGGAATTGCAGTTGACTGGCCTTTACGCTATCGCGATATTTCGCCCTGGTATGATAGAGTTGAGCAGTTTATAGGGGTTAGTGGAAGTTATGAAAAACTGGCACAGTTACCTGATGGGCAATTCCTCCCGGCAATGGAATTGAACTGCATTGAAAACCATCTGGCAGATTCTATTCGTAAACACGACCACGACAGGTTGCTGACTATTGCAAGGGTAGCCAATTTAACTAAAGGGTGGGACAGCAGAGGACCTTGTCAGAACCGGAACCTGTGTTCCAGGGGATGTCCTTTCGGAGGTTATTTCAGTAGTAACAGTTCTACAATTCCAGCTGCTTTTCAAACGGGGAACCTGACCTTAAGACCTTATTCAACCGTTACCGAAATATTATATGATGAAACGAGCCAGAAGGCCAAAGGTGTGAGAATCATTGATACCCTGACTCATGAGAGTTTTGAATATTATGCAAAGATAATTTTTGTAAATGCTTCTACGATTGCTACTGCCGGATTGCTGTTAAATTCTAAATCACACCGGTTTCCGGATGGTTTTGGTAATGACAGTGGTGAATTAGGACATAATTTAATGGATCATCATTCCTCAGCGGGAGCAAGTGGCCTTCATGATGGTTTTCAGGATAGCTATTACAAGGGACGCCGGCCTTGTGGATTTCTGATTCCCAGATTCAGAAATCTCCGTTCAGAGGGCCTGGATTACCTGAGAGGTTACAATATTCAGGGAGATGGTGAAAGACAGGAGTGGAGAGACAAGACCCTTAATCCTGGTTTTGGAGCAGATTTTAAAAAACAGCTTACAACGCCCGGAAAATGGAGTATCTGGATGGCCGGCTGGGGAGAATGCCTGCCCTATCATGAAAACAAAGTGAGTCTTCATCCTACAGAAAAAGATAAATGGGGACAGCCCGTGATGACAATCGATTTCTCTTTCAGAGACAATGAAGAGAAGATGATGAAAGATATCAAAGAGACATCAGGTGAAATGTTGAGCGCCGCAGGATTTAAAGAAATTGATACTTTTAATTATCATAAACCAGGAGGTGCCACTATTCATGAAATGGGGACAGCCAGGATGGGCAGAGATCCCAGAACCTCAGTTCTCAATGGTTTTAATCAGGTTCATGCAGCCCGGAATGTTTTCATTACTGATGGAAGTTGTATGACATCTTCCGCTTGTCAGAATCCATCGCTTACCTACATGGCTTTGACTGCGAGAGCCTGTGATTTTGCAGCTGAAGAATTAAAGAAGGGCAACCTATAAGGTTTATATCTCCGGATACAATACAAAAGAGTAAGGATTGGGTACAGGACTTTTATAAGGGCTATACAGACCCAGATAGTTTACTATCCTACTTTCATCCATACGGTGAATAAAAAAATCAGTCGATAATAAATAATACTTAACCAATTCGAATATCTGATTGGAGTTTTCAGCTTTGATCCCTAAGTAATAATAAGATTTCCATTTCAGATTGGTCAGCATATTATTGGCCGAAGCATTAAAGTAATCTTCAATGTATTGTTCAACTCCTCCAGGAGCCAGTTTTAGATAATGAAACTCCTCTTTAATCAACTCTCCGGCATATTTTCTGAGAGAAGGAGAGCTGAGATATAAAATTGAGGGGAAAATTAATAATCCCGAGCCAACTCCTGCCAATGCAACAAATTTTCTCCTGTTCATAGCTTTAAAATGAATGATCCGCGGTATACAAAGACAGGGCAGCTAAAGTCAAAGTCGGATTTGAAGCACTGAATGTTGTAAATGCCCCACTTCCCAGTACGAAAACATTTCTGTACTGATGATGGATCAGGTGTTTATCTACTACACTATCTTTAGCATCATGTCCCATTCTGGTTCCACCCAAAATATGACCTTCATTAGGAAAAGGGTCCAGGTACTTTAGCTTTTCTACGGGAAGACAAGAGAGTAATCCGGGTAATTTATTTTTCATGTTTTCTATTCCTCTCCTGGTATAGTCGGATCTTCCGTTGAAATTGATAACCGGTACCAGTTTATCCGGCGAATTCGTTATATAATTTGACTCCATTGGTAAATCTTCAAAGATCATACGGAAAGAAGCCATATTCAGCCATTTCCCTCTTTCCAGCCTGATATAGTAAGGTGCATTATTCGTTTCAATCAGACAGGCTGCAAAATCTTTACGATGTACGCCATCATATAACATATATCCATTGGCATTAACCCATGTACTTCCTCCAATATTTTTCATCTGATCGAGATAGATGAGTACCTGCATTCCCAACTGTTCGCCGAATCCTTTCCCCGTTAGGGGATTATTATCCCCAGAATTTAACAGGATATTGGAATTGAAGATAGGGTTAGCGCCCAGTACAATAATTTCCCCTGCAATTTCATAATCTTTACCATCTTTTACATAATTCACTTTCTTAGCCAGATTACCCCTGGTTTCCAGGCTGAATACCTGTGCCCCATATATAATTTCAACCTGTTGGTCAGCATATACATCCATTCCGGAATTTTCTATAGTAAATTTTGCATTCACAGGGCAGACATCACAGGTTGAATTGGCCATGCAGGCATTTCTTCCATTTACCGCCCTGCTTGCCCTGGCCGTCGGCTGACTAATATATTGATTCCCGTAGGTCTGATGCATAAGGTGATCAACTGCCGTAAAACGATGCGGAGGAAGGGGATATTTTCCATTTCTGGGAAAAGGTGTTTCGTCGGGGCCAGAAACAGACATTAGTTTTTCCGTTTCCTCATAATAAGGTTCGAGATCAGTATAACTGACTGGCCAGTCCTTTTCAATTCCGAATAGCGTATTCATCTGAAAATCTGATGGCATAAATCTGGGTGTACAGCCCCACCAGCAACTCGATGAACCTCCGAATCCAGTTGTGAAAGGCCATTTCTTTTCCTGGTTTTTATTGACTACTGTATCCTCCCAATGCTCTTGTATCCCCTTGAAATTACTGATTTCCCCTCTTTTAATTTTAAGTCTTTCAGCATGTGGAAAGAATTGTCCACGTTCCAGCACAAGGATCTTTTTCTTGCCTTTATTCTTTTCCAGATACTTTTTTAAAAAGAAAGTAGAGGCAAAGCCAGTACCAGTGATAATTAAATCGTATTGGTCGTATTTCATCTGTTTAGATCTATTGTTTTTATTTGTCAGATCAACTATTTACGCTAATAATTATTGGCGTTTTTAAGGAACCAGTATAACCAAGGGATACGGATAAACATCAGCATACATAGCATAGTCGTGAAAAGAAACAGGTAAAGCATAAACCATTTTCTGGTATGCAATTTTTCTGAACCCTGCACAGGAGAGTCATTCAGTAAGCCGATTCTCAGATACCAGGAAAAGAGCAGTGCAAAAAACGGAAAGCTGAGTAATAGTTCTATTCTGTCCTTAATCAGGAATATTCCCATAAAAAAGGCACAGGTAATCGCATAGAAAAACATAGATACCAGCAGGCTGTTCTCTGTATAAAACTTGAAAGATCTGCGATACTGACCGGCAACCAAGGGGTCTCCGATTACCCGGTATTCTGCAAAACGTTTGGTTGCCATTAAAAAGGCACCTCCCATCCAGTAAGCGATTACAATGCTGGCAGGGGGAAAAGTATTGATCCAGTTCAGGTCCCATTTGCTATCCGGAATGCCCAGAGCAGGAGAAAATATAAACCAGCCCAGACAGAAACGGATAGGATTATTAATGGATTCAGTAAGTACATCAAGAAATACCCTTTCTTTACTTCTGAATGGCCTTACATTATAGATCACCCCCATAAACAGAAAAAAAGCTGATAATAGCGTAAATTTATAAGAGATCAGCGAAGCCAGAAACAAACCTGTCAGCGCCATTAATGTGTATTCAAGATAGATTAGTCTGGGATTTACCTGATGAACCACCAGTGACCTTTTCTTTTTTAAAGGATGGAATTTATCAAAATCTGCATCCAGGTATTCATTAATTACATAGTTTGAAGAGGCAATCAGACAGGCACTCGCCAGTCCCAGAATGATTTTAAGCAGTAAATGGATATTGAGAGGGGTATTGAAAACCGAAAGGGCAAATAGCATCCCCGGGAACATAAACACATTTTTTACCCAGTTATCCGGGCGTGCAATAGCAATATAATCTTTTAAGACAGCTGTTTTTTTAAGAGGGATGTCGTTTTTCTGAGTAATATTGATAAGGGTTTGATTGTTCACGATCTTTACAGTTTATGATGTTTTTTACATTTAAATAAGCTATGCCAGCATTAGCGGCACATTGACCATCTAGTTCATCTCTGTCCCCTATAAACAGACACTGCGAATTCAGTACTTTAAATGTTTGCATGATTTGAGAGAGAGCATTGGGATTTGGTTTCAGGCAGTTAACCTGGGGATCGGTAGAGGCGAGTACCAGATCTGCTTTGATTTTCAGCTGATCCAGCTTTTGCACCGCTTTGTAATCCGAATAAATAACAATCTTGATATTCTTCTCCTTTAACAACTCCAGAAACGGAGGTATTTCCTGATAATAGCAGCTTAATAAATACCGATTTGGAAATTCGAAGATCCATTTTTCAATAACCTTTTTAATTTTTTCTATAGGAACATTTACTTTCTCAACACACCACTGGTATTGTTCATTCTCTAAATCCGTGCCACAATAGCCAGCTTTCTTTTCACGTTCCGAGCGGAAATGATACAGTATTAAAAGGTCTTTGATTTGCCATGGCCTGAGAAGGTAATAACCTAATAAAGCGAAGCGCATTTTTTTTCTTAACTTGGATTGGTTATACAATGTACCATCCACATCCAGAATTAAAACTTTAAGATTTTCCCAGTTGATATTATTCACTCAGAACGATTTAAATATTATATAAATTTAATTATATTTTTACAGATGAAGGTTTTTGACAGGAATAAAGAAAGATCTGGTCATTTGAGTAGCACCATGTTATGGTGTTATCTTTTGATTAGCACTGGTATTTTGCTACGGTTATTCTTCTTTTTTTATAACCGGTCTTTGTGGATGGACGAAGTTTATCTTTCCAGCAGCCTGATTAAAATGAACTTTCAGGAGCTGGCTACCCAGACACTCGACTATCAGCAAAAGGCACCAATCGGTGTTTTATGGATAGTGAAACTACTGGTTAATCTTTGGGGTACAAATGAAATGGTGCTGCGTTTATTTCCATTGCTTTGTGGTATAGTTTCGCTCTTTGTGTTTCTTCCCGTAGTTAAATATTTCCTTCGGCCAATGGGTGTCATTGTAGCAATAGGTATCCTGGCTCTGGCACCTCCATTGATTTTTCATAGTGTTGAGATTAAGCAGTATGCAACCGAGTTACTAGCTACAATATTGCTATTTTATCTTTATATCCGTTACAAGGATAAAAATACCATTCCCGCTTTATTTTTATGGGGTTTTTGGATTGCTGTAATTATCTGGTTCTCTTACTCCGCTTTATTTATTTTTGCCGGAATGATGACCGGGCTGGGGTGTAAATATCTCATCCGGCGGAACTGGAATACTATGTTCAGGCTCATGATCCCTGTTTGCTTAGGATTGTTTAGTTTTTTATTGAATTATGTGCTGTTTACACATAGACATGCAGAATCAAAATGGATAGTCTACTGGTTTGATTTTTATCATAATTTCATGCCGTTCCCTCCCTTAAATAGGGGCGACTTACAATGGTATCCTGCTGCCCTTTATCATTTGATAGACTATCCGCTGGGCTTAACCTGGAAATTTTACACCGGTAATTCTGCGCTGCTGAAAATGATTTTTAAATTCCCCTGGATCCCAATTTTTTGTCTGTTCTATGGTTTATGGTTGTTTTATAAAGAGCGAAGAGATTTTTTGATTTTGTTATTTCCATTTCTCTTTGTTTTTCTGGCTTCTGCACTTAAATTATATCCGCTGAATGAAAGGTTCTGGGTCTTTATCAGTCCTCTGCTAATTATTTTCATTGCCAGGGCAGCAGATGAGAGCAGTTTATTCGCAGCAGGTTATAAGCTGCGAAACCTGGTGCCTGTATTACTGTTAGCCGGGCCACTTTACGGCAGTTTATTTTTCCTGATTCATCCCGATGAGTTTATCATTCATAAAAGATCTTTTGAGCGTGAGGCACTGAGTTTTGTAGACAGCAGATTCAGACCGGGCGATATCGTCTATGTTTACTGGAATAATCTGCCGGGTTATCGGTTTTACCACAATACCCACCCTTATAAATTTACAGCCATGGAGGGAAAGGATTATCGTTTGGTTTCTACTTCATATCCAGACTACCTCACTCATCTGGGGGAAGATTTTAATTCTTTTAAAGGAAAAAAGAGAGTCTGGTTGATCTATAATGATTTTTATCATACCGATATAGGCGATAAAATTGATCAGCCGGCCTGGTATTATCTGAAGGACAAGAATCCTACAGATAGATTGTTGACTTATTTCTCGAATTTGGGTGAGAATACCCCAGTTTATAATTCTTTCGATATAAAAGTTGTACTAGTTACATTAAAACCACATTAAAGTTGACAGATTATTGTTAACTTAATGGAAAATAAAACAACTTACAGGGGGTTCTAAATCTGATTTATCTTAAGTCTTAAAGTTAACCATCAGATTCTCAGGTAGAATAAATACCCTTAAAAAAACATTTACAGATTAATAATTATATAGGATTAAGATTATATTAGGGCGCTTTTTTGGATTATGATTTGATTATCCATACAGAGGAATTTTTTTTATTAAATATGCGTATAGCACATATTATTGTCGCTCATAAAAATCCAGCTCAGTTAGAAAAATTGATCAGGGCCATGTACCATCCGGATTTTGACTTTTATATCCATCTGGATAAGAAGGTTGATATTGGGCCTTTTGAATATTTAAAAGAGGTTCCGCGGGTACATTTTATTAAAGACAGAACGGTTTGTAACTGGGGTGGATTTAGTCTTGTTGAAGCTGTCATTAAATCTATCGACGAGATACGGAAGACAGGGATTGCTTATGACTTTGTCAACCTGATGAGTGGACAGGATTATCCGATAAAAAAAGTTGATGAAATTTATAATTTCTTTGATGAAAGGCTGGGGTATTCCTTTATTTCCTATGATAGTTCGAGAGAAACACAATGGTGGAAAGAGGCAGAGAAGCGTTATAAGACTTTCCATTTTACTGATATGGATTTCAAAGGAAAGTATGTCATTCAGCGAATAGCCAATAAAATCATTCCTAACAGAAAATTTCCCGTATCTCTTAACTTATACGGAGGAAACAGATCTTGCTGGTGGACAATTTCTTTTGAATGTGCACTTTACTTGTCAGCCTTTTTCAAGGCTAATCCTAAAATGATTAATTTCCTAAGACTGACCTGGGGTTGTGACGAATTTATCATAGCTACTATTCTGATGAACTCCCCTTATCAGGATAAGATAGTCAATGAAAACTACCGGTTTATAGACTGGTCAGCAGGCGAAGCACATCCTAAAGTTTTTACAGAAAGTGATTATGCCAATATCATAGATTCATCGATGTTATTTGCCCGGAAATTTGACCTGGATATTGATGCAAAAGTTATCGGACTTCTGGATGCTAATGTCTTAGCGGTGAAGCCTGACTGATAAAGATTTATAAGATCTGAGTACCCATGGCTGGAAGCTGATTTCCAGGAAATAGGAGAAGATGAAGATGATTATAAACTTGAACAGCGTAAGCAAATAAATATTCTCTATAAAAGGTACATTAAGTAACAGAATCGGGAAATGAATGACGTATAAGGCATAAGAAATAGGAGAGAACCTGGCAAACCATCCGAACAGAGAATTGAATTTATACAAATTAAATTTCCACCAGATCAAACCGAGAATCAGCAGGATAAAGGCTTCCACGAAATTATAAAGATAGACAGTAACAGGATAGTCTGCATTGACTTCTGCAAGTGTTTTATGATCAAAACATATTGCTTTAACGACAGGTAAGCCCATTACTAATGACATCACCAGTAAACTGATGAGGACTGGCTTCAGGTTATGGAAACTGAAATTGCCTTTTTCAAGATAGATCTCCGCACAATAGAATCCAGACCACCATAATAAGAAGAAATTCAAAATCAGCAGGAAGTGTGAGGGACTGTAAAGGAACCCTGTCCAGGATATGGCCGATAAGCCCAGCATCCAGTAAATATCTTTGATGATCAATTGTTTTTTGTACTTCCTGAACAGGAGATATAAAGGGAAGAAAAGCATATAAAACCACCATTCATAACCTAGTGACCAGAGCGGGAGATTCCCCAGGAAAGCCGGGACATTTACTGGTGGTTCGCCTTGAATCCTTTGTAGCTGAAAAATATTAGCCAGGAGCGATTTGAAGTCGGTATAGGAAAAGATATACCCATTCAGATAAAAAACTACAGCAGAAATCAGAAAGGTAACCAGAAGGATGGGGTAGATTCTTAAAAATCTTTTACTGAAATAGGTGTAAAAGTCCATTTCTTTATTCTTGGCCATTGCCAGACAGATCACAAATCCAGAAAGCAGAAAGAACACCAGGACTGCTTCTCTTCCAAAATAGAAAAAGAGGGTGACCGATGCTGGTGTTACCTGGTCAAGTGGAGTAAATAAAATAAAGTGATGGATCAGGATGTAAAGGGCTACAAAACCACGTATAGCCTCAAGTTTAAGAATTCTCATGCCGAGCGTAAAATTCGGGCTAAATTATATATAATTTGTTGTTAATTATTACCCTTTCGGGAGATTTGGTGCCTTTGGCTTGACTTTTGGTAAGAGGAGGTAGAATGATTTTAAATGAATTGGTTTTGTTGATTATTGAGGTTTCATCGAAAAGCGCTGGTCAAAGGTGGTTTTTCCTGAATTTTATCGCATCTTCACCCTTATATTAAAAAGCTTTGAGCAACCTGCAATAGTCTATGTCCTTTATAAAAAAAATATTATCCTCATTTAAGAATATACACTTTCAATCTTTGCTTGGGAATGGTGTAATGGCAATCTTTGGAATGGTTACCATTGCTATTCTGTACCGGGCGCTTTCAGTAAAGGATATTGGTGTGTACGTATTCTTTATGACCATACTGGGTTTAATTGATACCCTCAGGTCTGGGTTCTTAACCAATTCCTTTATCAAGTTCTACTCAGGCACCGAAAAAGACAGAGCCCAGGAAGTCGCAGGTTCGGCATGGGGGCTGGCTTTACTGATTACCGGGGGATCAATCCTGATTAATATTCCTACCTATATTTTCTCCAGTTATATCACTAATGAAGGAATGATCCTGTTCCTGAAATACTTTTCATTAATCTCACTGGCAACTTTACCTTCATTTATGGCCAATCTGGTCGTACAGGGAGATAAAAGATTTGACAGGTTGTTATGGCTGCGGTTAATTAACCAGTTTCTTTTTACAGGTATAGTGATTACCCTGACAGTATTAAAGCTTTCTACGCTTAAAACAATTATATTAACTTATATCTTCTCTAATCTTATTGCCAGTTTGGCCTCGATGTTCCTGGGATGGACAATGATTGGGACGATCACTAAGTTTACTAAAAAAACGTTTCTTGAGCTCTTTCATTTTGGAAAATATAGTGTGGGAACAAGTGTAAGCTCGAACCTTTTTAAGGTTACTGATACATTCTTTATCAATTTCTTTTTGGGCCCTGCCGCACTGGCAGTTTACAATTTAGGTGGAAGATTGCTTCAGATCATTGAAATCCCTCTTCTGAGTTTTGCGGCTTCAGGTATGCCAAGTTTATCGGGGTATTATAACAGGGGGCAGAAACAAGAAATGATGTATGTGATGCAGAAACTTGTAGGTATGCTTTCGGTAGCGATTTTTGTTATTGCAGTGGGCTCTATTATTTTTGCGGAGCCTATTATTCTGCTGATTGGTGGTGAGAAATACCTGCATACTGAAGCACCAAACCTGTTCAGGATATTTATGAGCATGGCGATTTTATATCCGGCGGACCGCTTCTTTGCGTTGACACTTGATGTCATTCATAAACCGAAAATAAACTTCTATAAAATATTGGTGATGCTGGTGGTTAACCTGTTGGGTGACTATTTCGGACTGATGATTTTCAAATCTGTTTATTCTATCGTGTTTGCTAATATTTTGCCTATTTTAGTTGCTATTATCATCGCTTATGTTCCATTGAACAAATACTCTAAATTTAACTTCTGGCACATCTATGTGGTTGGTTATAAGGAAGTAATTTTATTTGTTAAACAAATTTATACAACCCTGACGGGGAAAGAAAAACCTGTAAATAATTAAGAATTTATCATTCTTTATATGAATAAAAATAATAATATTTCCATAGTTGTAGCAAGTGATAATCATTATGCTATACTCATCGCGGCATTATTGAAATCAATTGATTTAAATCATAAAACTGAAGAACATATTGATTTTCATATTATCGATGACGGTATCTCTGCGAAGTTTAAAACTCAGCTGAATTCTATCGTTGATCCGGCGAGGATAACGATAAAATGGTTCAAGAGTAAGGAAATTATTCCGGCGGATATTGTTATTCCAGTGGATAGCTCTGCATTTCCGTTAACAGTTTATCTGCGTGTCTTCTCTCCTTATGTAGTTGACCAGGATGTAGATAAATTAATCTACCTTGATGTAGATACTATTGTTCAGGATGATATCTCTAAACTATGGCATACTTCTTTGGGAGACTATACTGTTGGAGCTATCCAGGATGTAGGTAAAACTGTAGATTGTCAATGGGGTGGGATTCCAAATCACCTTGAACTCGGGCTTGCGCCTGATACGAAATATTTCAATTCGGGAGTGCTGATGATTAATGCGAAAAAATGGCGTGAAGAGCAGATCTCTGGCCAGGTGATTAAAGCATTAAGTACTTACAAGGAACATGTAAGGTTAGCAGATCAGTATGGTTTGAACGTTGTCCTGGCCAATAAGTGGAAAGAACTGGATCCAAACTGGAACTGGTTCGCCTTTGCAGATAATGATAGTCCGTCTATTGTTCACTTTTTAGATATCAAGCCAATTTTTACGTCTTATAATTCTAAAGAAGTTTACAGACAGGAGTTCTTCAGATATCTTTCATTGACGCCCTGGAAGAACTTCAAACCAATCAGCGGTAATCAGCGACATTTCAGAAAAATATATAATAAGATTAAGAAAGTGTTCCTGAAAATGTAATTACTTCTTCTTATCGTTTTAAACAATATGGTATGCAGTAATATTGGCCGGGTAGCTTTGAAGGAAGCTACATGCCAAATTACTGCATATCATATTGTTTAAAATCACAGGATATAAAAAAGGCGGATCATTTTGATCCGCCTTTTTTAATATAAGATAGTCTGTCAGTAAAACTAGCTGTTTGAACGTTTTTAAACTCCTTACAACGATTTTTATGGCTGAATGGTTAAGTTGTTCTCATTTGATATTCCGGCAGCCTGTGCAGTCGCAAAGTATAAGTTATTGGTAAGTATAGGTACGGTTACCGATTGCTGATTAACGATATTACTTGTTGGATTAGGGGCAGGGAAATTAAATCCTGTATTGTTATATACCTCACATTTTCCACCAAATAGATTATAAACATCTACCACAACACCTACCCAGTCTTTACTCAGGTCAAGATCCCCGCAGATATTATTGTAAACCTTACAGTTTGAATAGGTTGTTTGTCCCGGAGCCATCTCATCTGCAAAGGACTGTGTTTCAAAAGCAGAATATTTCCTCGAATTAACAACTGTGTTGCTGTAGATTAATACATCTTTTGGTGTAGTGCCTAAACTTCTGGCCCAAGCTCTGATTGCATTTCCCTGATGATTAGTCACTAAATTATGATGGAATGATCCGCTTCCCTTAATAGTGAAGATACCATTGTGGTTATTGTTGTTCTTATTGATATTGGTTACCGTATTATGGTGGATATTGTAATTATCAGCGTTGCCGACAAAAATAACGTTACCGCAGTCAGAATTCTGGAAGTTCAGATAAGCAATCTCCAGATTTTTGATTACTCCGGTAACTACACCATTCGCAACACCTCCGTCCATCTGAAGAAATGGGGCAGTATTATTACAGTCTATATTCAGGAATTTAAGGTTATTGCAATAAGAAGTAGGATCTCCGGCATTATAGACTTGTTGTGAGTTGTTATAGAAAACTACATAGTCCCCAATGTTCTTGAAAGAGAAGTTCTGTATCGTCAGATCATGAACTACACCGGAAATGATAATTGACCTGTGTTGCGCGTTGTCCCTGGATACAAATCCTCTGGAAATCCCCGATGTTCCTGCTCCTGATATAGTCAGATTACTGACGTTAGTTAAAGTGATATGGTCATTACTGCCGGCAATCTCTACCAGACCATCATTCTGTATTGTCACAATCCCCGAAACATTGATGTTTCTGATATTGATACTGCTGTAGACACCGCTTTTGATCTTAATAAGATCATTTGTTTTTACCCCCAGGGTACTTCCATCAACAGTCAGGTCCCCAGACCCTGTCCCGAGATTCAATACCCGGCTACCGATTACTGGTGGTGTCGTCGTCGTGTCTCCTGGCTTAGGTACTGGTGGTACCGTGGTTGTTCCTCCATCAGTTTTTTTACAAGCGGTAAAAATGATTAAGAATAAAATTGGGAGCGTGAGTAATTTTAAAGTTTTCTTCATTTTATAGGGCTGTAGTTTGGGGCTCTTAAATTTCTTATTTTGATAAAAAGTTTTTTATATAACTAGTTTTCAGGTGTTTAAAAAATGAATTTGGAGCCTTAAAAAGCGTTTTCCAATGATAATAAAAAAAACTGATTTAAAAATGCGTTTTTAAAATTGAGTAAAAAATATAATACATAATGGGCAATAATGGGGATTATTATGCACACAAACCTAATTGAATTAGATTTTGATCTTTGTTCGGCTGATTTCAATAATAATGCCAGATAGTGCCTTTATCCATTCGTGAAAGCTGTTTTCTGACCTTTTTGACACCTTCGTCAAAAAACAGGAAAATGTTAATGGAGAGTGGAGAACTCGTTTGCAATTTAGCTAAAAATGTCAGATCCGGTACCGTTCCCGGAATTTTTTGGTTTCTAAATGCACATTTTCCAGATTTAAGCATTAAGAAATCCAGAGATGCTATTTTTTACGTTTTTATCAGTTTTTTGAGAGAAATATAGACATCCTTTAAGACAAGGATCGTTTTACCAGGGAATAATACGAGATGGCAACAGAGGATAATCCAACTGTAAGGAGTGGTGCATACCGCTGTGAAAAGCAGGGCCAGTGGAAAAAATACCAGATAATAATCATTCGTCAATAACTGATGAGGTCTGGACTCAGGTGTAATAATTAAGCACAATTGATAATCTAACATAGCCTTCCGTATCCATATGACCAGAAAATATAATACAAGAGATAAAAATATCCAGCTATTCCAGATTAGGAAAAGCAATACTGAAAAAGAAACAGCTTCCAAACCAAAGATCAGTATTTCGGCTGTTATGAAGTTCTCTGGTTCGATCTTACTCGCAAAAGTCGTCGTACCCGACAGGAGATCATTTGATCTGTCATCAAACTGATGCCACAGAATCCCTCTGAGTCCATAAAATAAAGACCACAGACCGCCCGCAATAAACCAGGGCATATTTATTCCTGATGGGCCCGAGAGGCTGGATACTATGAACAGGGTAGGGAACAGATGTGCACCCATTGCATCACAAAGTAATCCCCAGATTCCTCTCTTTTTTAAACGTACTGGGGGGATAGAATACAAGCTGAAAACTATCCAGGCCATTAGATAGCAGAACAGGCTCAGATAATCGGGATAGATCATCCAGCCAAAAGCCACGCCAATAAGCAGACAAGAGCTTACTAAGATGATCCGCCATACAGGAGCTATTTTTGCCATTCTGTTCAGTTTCCCGGCAGCGGCATCTTCAGTGATATCGGTCAGATCATTGATGACACTGACATAGACAGCTCCAATAATAATGGCTGCCAATAACCATAGTAGTTTTAAGATAGTCTGGTAAAGTGATTCATGCTGAAGTAATAAGGTCGCATAACCTATAGAAAGCAGGGGAACCAATTTGTATTCCCACCATTCAGTTGCCCGGGTGAATTTAAATGACATCAGGAGCTTCGTTTTGTAATTTCCTGTAATCGGCCAGCGCTTCTATGCAATAGGCAGTAACTATTTCTTCTGATCCCCAGCCTACTGTTTTAGACGGACCGCTATAAAAGAATATATTTCTTTCCCAGTTGCCAGGTTTGCGCTGCGCTGATATAAGAAAATGAGCGGCCTGGTCAACAACAGGCTGATCCCTGTAATTAAAGTTCATTAATACGGATAAGGCAAGCGCAGTATCCAAAGCAGAATTCCCGAGGCTGCCATCGGTTTTGCCGGTTGAAAGTATACGATCTACAATGGATGCTTTTGCGGGTTCCAGCTCAGGTACTGCAGGATAGTTCCTGGCTAAAAAATAGTAGAAGGTAAATGGGTTTTTATACCATTTATCACATTCCTTCTCTTTGTTTTGTGCAATAATATCAAGCAGATAAGTGACCACAGGTTTTGTATGCTGGTTCAGGCCGAGATAAAATAAGATATTCGCATTGACTACACCATCGATATCATTTCTTTCACTCTCGTATTTTGACCAGAAAAGCAATGAACTAAAAGGACGTTTCAGCTCTCTGGCCATGACCTTCCAGCGCCTGATACTGGTGTTTATCTTTGGCCTTAAGACAAACCAGGTGTAAAATAACCCCTTATGGTCCCTGTTAGACAATAAAAGACTAATATTATCTTCAAATTCTACGCCGAGAGATTTCAATACCCAGGAAGCAAATACAGTATCGTCAGCATCTGGCGGGCTTAACTTGAAAAGCGGGTTCCATTTGGTGAAAAAATTCCATACTCCTCCACGCATTATCTGGTAGCTGAGGAAATTTGAAGCCAGTAGAAGTAACTGTGCAACTTTTGGCGTCTCTCTGAGTTGCAGCAGGCAGGATGAAATTAAAGCAGTAGGGAAAACCGTACTATCCGGGACACACCATTCCGTCATTTTATCATCCGGCGCATAATAGCAGCAGAACTCTCCGTTTGGTAGCTGATGTTCATGGAGATAACTGATCCCCATTTCAATACTATCATTTAGTGCTTCGATGTTGTTTTCAGGCCCAGGTATATTCATTGCAGCTTCAGTACTAAGTTACCTTTTCAGTAAATGCTTTATATTTTCTGTTTAGCCCAGCCAGTAAAATGTCAGGGATCATTTTCAGCGTAAAGGAAGTGTCTACAGCCATAGACTGTTTAATCAGGCGATAAGATTCTTTCAGGTTATATTCTCTGATCAGTTCATGTTTTGCCAGTTCAACCAGACTGGCAATATATCTCCTTTGCAGAAGGACCAGTTCCCCAGGTCTGAGCTGGTTATGAAACTTTTCCATAATGGTCTTGGTATCCGCGATAAACAGAAACTTAAGGACTTCACTTCTTTTTCTGCCGTCATAGATATTGATATTATCAATACGTTTCCTCCACAATTTATCTAAAGTGAAGGCCGCAAGACACTCTTTTGATAAAATAACATCCAGATACATACACCAGTCATCGCCGATATTGATCCGCTCATCCCAGCCCGATACTATAGAAGACTTTCTGATGACTACAGATGAAGAAGGAGAGGGGCAGGCTTCAATATAGATGCTTCTTAATTCGGTATAAGTCAGGTTTATCCACCGGTCCTGGGTTTGTTTGATATAAGGTTTTAAAAAAGGGTCACCGCTTAAGAAATCCCAGGCATTTCCGATTTTTGCATCCTGCGTCCAGTTAGCGAAAACAAAATCAAGCTGATCCCTTTCCAGTTTTTCAACGCAACGCTCCAGGAAATCCGGGTTCCACATATCGTCCGAATCCAACGAGGCTATGATAACCCCATTTGCATGTTTTAATCCATTATTTCTGGCGGCGGCCTGTCCGGCATGGGGTTGGATAATATAGGTTGCACCAGGAAATTCTTTCATCAATACTTTGGTGTCGTCTGCTGATCCGTCATCAATCACAATTAATTCTATAGGCGCATAAGTTTGCTGCAATACACTGTCAATTGCTGTTCGCAATTTATCAGCCCTGTTATAGGTTGGAATAATTACAGATATTAAAGGATTAACGGGCATTTAAAATATCATTTAATAGATTAGCAAATTGTCTTTCGGGATATTCGGGAATGTGTCCGGAGATATATTGAGCGGCTCTTGTTCCCATCAATGCCCATTCTTCTTTACGGCCCCATGCTTTTTCCATAGCTTCATCCAGGTCTTTTTCATTAGGCTCTGCAATAAAACCGGTTACTCCATCCTCAATGAATTCTGAATTTCCACCAGCATTGGTCGCAATAACCATTCTCCCCAGGGACATAGCCTCGACAATAGTGAGTGGTAAGCCTTCGCTCCTGGAGGGCAGGATCAGTGCATGATGAGTTGACCAGATCGCTTTTAAATCATCATGGTAACCCTCAAAACTTACATTGTCAACCCCTAGTAAACGGGATAACTCAGTCAGCCCATCACAATCAGGTCCTTTCCCGATAAAAGAGATGGTTATTTCTCTTGATTTCCATTTGGGCTGTGCCAGCACTCTCAGCAGGATATCCTGTCCTTTGTCAATCACAAAGAGCCGGCCTACACAAGCCAGGCGGTAACCATTTGAATTTTCAGGAAAAGGTAAAGGAGATACGGAAACTTTTACTGGGTTAAAAACCAGTTCACTCGTAGGCAAGCGGATGCCAAACTGCTCTTCCGTTAGTTTTTTATTATGTTCTGATACAAAAAAACACTTCTCCGCTTTTAATAGTACATTTTTCATGTAAGCACGGTCACCGGGCTGAGGCCAGTAAAAGCTAACTGCTTTATGAGAAACAATGACATAACGAATGTCGAGTTCCAGACAAATAGCTGCAAAAGCAAGCCCGTCAAAATTAATCCCCTGAGAGATTAATACTAAATCCGGCCGGTCGTTTTTCAGGTATCTGCTTAACCGGGCTACAGGTTTGTTCAATTTATAAGTTAATAACCCCATTTTATCTCCCAGGTGGATAAAAGTATCGGTCACTTTAAAGAAGAATTTATTTAAGAATGATAAGCTGGGCTCCAGTTCCTTCAATATTACGTTTTGCGTAATCAGGTGAACAAACTCCGGATGATCTTTGTTGATTTTGTTTTTATAAACAGTGATAGGGCTAACTCCCCGGTCTTTTAAAATAGGAAGAATTTTGGCCCATAGCTCTTCGCTGCCTCCCCAGTCATCCAGGCAACAGGTAACAATCGCTATTTTTTTATCTTTGCCCAAAATTCCTTTTTAACCTTCTAAGTTATTTTTAAATAAACGGGAGTAATCACCCTCCATTTCCAAAAGCTCTTTATCAGTGCCTTCCTGCAGAATTTTTCCGCCCGAAAGGACATAAATATAATCGGCATACCTGACCGCAGAGTGCCTGTGACTGATCATTACTGCGGCTCTTTTCCCTAAAATACTTCTGAAGGAGTCCAGTAATTTCTTTTCAGCTACAGCATCCATTGCACTGGTTGCTTCATCAAAGATGAGAAAATTTGCATCACTGTAAAACGATCTGGCGATAGCTAATTTTTGCCACTGACCAATACTGACTTCTTTTCCATCTTCAAACAGTCTGCCCAGTATCGTATGATAACCATCAGGGAAATCGCGGATAAATTCATCTGCTCCAGCGTTAATTGCAGCATTGACGATATCCTGCTCGTGTACTGTTTTTTCCAGGTCGCCAAAACGGATATTATCCCTGGCGCTCACATTATATTTATAAAAATCCTGGAATACCGTACTTACCTGTTTACGATATTCTGTTGTTTTAAACAAACGGATATCTGTTCCGCCCAATGTGATTTCTCCTTCGGTCGGATCATATAACCTGGAAAGCAATTTGATCAGTGTACTTTTTCCGGCACCATTAAGCCCTACAATGGCTATTATTTTTCCTGCAGGTATTTTCAGTGAAATATGCTGCAATGTAGGTTGCAGACTATGCGGATAAGTAAATGAAACATCTTTTAATTCCAGGTCTGGTTGCCCTTCTGCAGGAATAGAAACAGGGGACCCGGTATCCTGGGAATTGTTCTTCAGGTCAAATAATTCAAAAATACTATTGACGAATGCATTATTCTGATAGACAATAGAAATGCCACCTGAAATATTCTGCATAATTGAAAACGATTGTGGGAAGGCAACCAGAAAAAGTGTGATATCACCAATACTTGTTTTTCCATTAACGGTACCAACTGCAATTACACCAATGCAGGCAAAAAAACCAATACTTGCAATGGCTGTAGTCAGCACTTCTCCCTGGGTTCTTTTATGGCTGATAGCTAATTTTTTGTCTAAAAGCTCCAGTCGGATTTTAAGATAAAGCGCTTTGAAATAGTTGCCCAAATTATAGCCCCTGATTTCTTTAGCTGCCGTTTCGGAGGTAATCAGTGTACTCAGATAACCGGATTGGCGTTCTATGGCTGTATGTGTAATTCTCCAGTAGTTTAATTTATTGGCAAAGTGTATTCTGATCATCAGCGTGGGCAGCACAAACAAAGCCAGTATAGGTAATAAATACCAGTCGATGGTCAGTAGAATTGATCCCACTGCCAGCAGGCTCATACAATTTTTTGTCAGCTCAATTAAAGTGGTGACAATCAGGTTTGGTTTGTCAGCCCCTGCATCTTTGGCTCTTTTCAGAATATCAAAATAATCGGGGCTTTCATAATAGGCATAATCAAGATTGACAGCTGCTTCATGTATTCTGTCATCCATAAATGCGGCAACCCTCGATGCCTGTACTTCTGTGATATAAGCAGATAAACCTTTGACCATAGCGTAAAGGACTGCCGATGCACCTGCAGCAATTACATAATTTCTGATCATATGTTCATGTGCAACCGAGGGCATGTGGTTTTTTGAAACCGCATCTACCAATAATTTCAGCAGATAAAGAGAGAGAAAGAAGAGTAACGTTTCGGCAATAATGGCGACGATTGAAAGTATGGTCCATCCTTTTGCAATTGACCAGATCAGGCCGAGAGTCCTTTTAAGATTGAGATTACTGCTGAAATTTCTAAATTTTTGGTTTAGTGTATTAACCATGAAAATTATAGTTGTTACTACGTGATCAAATTTATACAAATTTTCCAGCAAACCACAATCAGTTTCATGTGTTTGTGTTATTGTTTCTCTTTTGTCATCGGGATCTTTTGATGATTAAAAAGCTGAATTTTTCTGTTACCTAATAGAATTTTACGAATAGGATCAGGAGCTCAACGTACAGGCTATTCTAGTTCTATTCTATGGATTTTTCGTTATCTTACCTTATATTAGTTCGTTATAATGCAATCACTGGTAACATCTGGTGGTATATTATATTTATAGATAAGAAAATTTATGAACTTAACTTCTGTAGCCAGATATTGTATTCTCCTTACAATATCTTCTCTTCTGATCTGCTGCCGTCCTGAAAATGCACAGCAGCTTAATGTAAATCCACTGAAATACAAAAAAATAAAGATGAAAAACTTGCTGGGTATTAATGCCTTTGAGTGGGATTTTCTTCAGGATCCGCATAATCCAAATGACGGCAGTAAAATTTATGAGCCTAAAATGGATATGATGAAATCGTTTACTGCAGTAAGACATTATATGGACTGGGAGAAGCTGGAAGATAAACCAGGCATCTATTCTTTTAATCCAACAACAAGAGGTGGATGGAATTACGATGCAATTTATGCCCGTTGTAAAATGGAAGGGATTACCGTGCTGGCCTGTCTGAAAAATACACCCGACTGGCTGTTTAATACTTACCCTGCAGGACAGCGTGATGTGGATGATATCCCTGTTAAGGGAGGCGTAGGAAAAGAAAATCCTGATTCCTATGTAGAACAGGCAAAAGCTATTTTCCAGTTTGCGGCAAGATATGGTTCTAATAAAAATATTGATACCTCATTGATTACCTTAAACCATACACCCCGTTGGTCTGGTGATGTGGTTAATCAGACGAAAGTCGGATTGAACCTGATTAAATATGTGGAATGTAATAATGAACCCGATAAATGGTGGAAAGGTAAAAAAGCTCAGCAGACAGGCCGTGAATATGCTGCAAATTTATCGGCTTTCTATGACGGTAATAAAGGGAAAATGGGAAAAAATGTCGGCGTGAAAACTGCCGATCCGAATATGAAGGTAGTGATGGGTGGACTGGCAAAGGCCGATGTAAAGTTTGTCAGGGAAATGGTAGAATGGTGTAAAGAAAACAGGGGATATAAACCAGACGGAAGTATTGATTTATGTTTTGATGTGATTAATTATCACCTGTATTCAAATGATAACACCGGATGGTTTGCGAAATTTAAATCAAATAAAAGAGGTGTGGCACCCGAGACCAATACCATGGGAGAGATTGCAGATAGCTTTGTCGCCCTTGCCGGAGAACTGGGAAAAAATATGGAAGTGTGGACTACCGAAACAGGATATGACCTGAAAGAAGAGAGTATCCAGGGAGCCATCCCTATCGGGGCTAAATCTGTATTACTTACACAGGCAGATTGGATATTACGTACTTCACTGATGTATGCCAGACATGGAATTAACCGCGTGTTTTTCTATCAGGCTTATGATTCTGATGCTCCGGGGTCAGATTCAAAGAATCCCTTTGGAACGTCAGGTTTGCTTAACGAAGGAAAAAGAAGACCTGCAGCCGATTACCTTTTGCAGGTCAATAAATTAATGGGTGAATATGTTTATGACAATACTATTTATCAGGATCCATTGGTAGACATATATAAACTCAATGATAAAACTATGTATGTGCTGGTCATTCCTGATGAACACGACAGGAAGGGAGAGTATACCCTTGATTTACATCAGGCGAAAAAAGCGAGGATTTATACCCTTAAGCCTGGTGCAGACAGCATGACTGCGAAAGATTACAATACACAAAATGGTAAACTGAAGGTCGCTGTTACAGAAACACCGACCTTTGTAGAGGCCTTATAAAGAATTTACAAAATGTTATTGACGGAGCTCCCACAGAGCTCCTTCATAACGAAAAGGCTCCAGCTGAACATAATACTTTTCATTCGCAGAAATGAAATCGTATTTTTTCTCATAGTTTTCACACAATTTATCTTCTATTCTGGCCCTGTTTAAGAAATAACAGGGATAAGAAGCCTTAACTCCATAAAAAACCGGTGGAACATGCTGTATGGTTATTCTATCGTTGTTTTTTCGGTTATAACCGACAAAATCCAGCATAACATAGGGAATACCCAGTTGTTTGACTTCATCTAATAAGTGATAAGGCTTTTCCAGGTACTGAAGTACATTACAGATTAGAAAAAGCTGAGGATCATTTTCAGCCATGCATTCTGCTATAGTCGGATAGAATTTGATATGCTCGTTTTCGAAATGCTTCTTTCCGGCTTCCACAAATTTTGGCTGCTCAATGATGCACCAGTTGATCTTCTTTAAATGTTTCAGATAAGGGTAATTCTGATAATAAGTAGTGCCCAGAGAGCCCCCGAAATCAATTAGCGTAAGTTCATTATCATTTTTTGAAGCGATATAAAGCAACGTTTTCAATAAAGGGAAATTCATCTGTACAGCATCGTAAGTTATGCCATCCCTTTCATAAGCAATCTCATTATTCTTTACTTTGAGCGTAGTCTCAATAATCCGGTTTAAAATATGTTCCTCATCATAGCCAGTGCATTTCTGCTGAGCTTCCTCATAACTTTTGTAATCGCCTTTCCACCCGTATCTGAAGCTGTACCACCTCAGATTAAGTAATAAAGGAGGAGCAAGTTCTTTCCATAAATAGTGTAACATATGATTCAGATTAATTTGATGCCTGATATTGATTCAGAATTTCTATCACATGATAAATATCATCTTCTGTATGGGCAAATGAACAGGGAAGGCTCAGTGTAGTGCGATGAATTTCGGTCGAAATAGGATAACTATGTCCGCTTAAATAGTCCTTCATCGCAATCTGATCCTGAGGGGCAACAGGATAATGAATTTCAGTTGCAATATGATGATCAGCGAGATATTGTTTTAGTTTATCCCTTTCAGGATGAAGAACATTATAAATATGATAAACATTGAAGAAATCAGTATCCAGTTTAGGCTTGACAAAAGTCTCATTTAAGTGTTTAAAATATATTTCCGCCAGTTTCCGCTTATGCTGGTTAATCTCATCCAGATGAGGAAGTTTAACCCTTAGAAAAGAGGCCTGTAGTTCATCCAGTCTAGAATTATAACCCACTACACCGTTATGGTATTTCTTTTCAGAACCATAATTCCGCAATTGTTTTAATTTCAGATAATCAGTTTCAGATTTGCAGATGATTGCTCCTGCATCACCCAGGGCACCCAGATTTTTAGTCGGATAGAAGCTGAACGCACCAAATTCACCAAATGTACCGGCCAGTTTGTTTTTATATCTGGCACCATGTGCCTGCGCACAATCTTCTATGACTTTAAGTCCATGACGTTCCGCTATTTCCAGAATGGAATCCATTTCACAACACTGACCGTACAAGTGTACAACCATAATAGCTACCGTATTTGCTGTGACAGCCTCGCTGATTTTTAAAGGATCAATATTATATGTTCTGCTATCGGGTTCTACTAAAACAGGGATCAAATCGCAATGAATAATAGCCAGTATAGTAGCAATATAAGTATTTGAAGGAACAATGACCTCCATTCCTTTTTCAAACCCACAGCATTTCAGGGAAAGAATCAGTGCATCCAGTCCATTAGCTACGCCGACCGTATATTTCTCTCCATGGTAAGCACTGAATTCCTCTTCAAAAGAAGACACCTCTCCACCCAGGATATACCAGCCTTTAGCCAGGAAATCGGCGAACTTACTTTTTAGTTTCTCTTCAAATGGACTATTCAGTGTTTTTAGATTTTCATAGGGAATCATACGGCTCATAGATATAATCTTTTGGGTCAAATGCGGTTGAAGCTAATACTAAGAGAATTGCATCAGCTGAGAAGTCATGCATTACATGCCAGTCTTCGGGCAGTAAGATCAGACATTTTTCAGGGCTGTCCAAATCAAAAACCTCGGTGGTTTTATGATTGTTATTGGTGATTTTACAACTGCCTTTAATACATATTGCAGCCTGATGGGTTTCGTGATGTCTGTGTCCCCCTCTTTCAGTATTATCAACCGAGTAAATGTAGAATAAACGTTTAATCTCAAATGGAATAACCTGGTCCAGTACAGTTAGAATTCCTCTGCTGTCTTTAAAGGTTTGTATGTTAATTATATGTGCCATGTTTCAATAGGTTTTTGTCAATCAGATCCAGAATTTCAGGACTTTCCACCTGATTAAATTTTCTGGCAAACAACATCTCTGTTCTGGTTAACGGGTCAATATCTGTTTCATCCAATACTTTTGGGTTTGCCCCCCCGGCAGACCAGTCTATATACCGGTAATTGTTATTGATGACTTTGTGTTTATAAGGAGAATTCAGTAATATCGTTTGAAATACAAATTCATCACTGGCCCAGCAAAGCGCGAAAAAATCTCTTAGCCGGTGATCTTGTTCTACTTTATTTACCACATACATAGCTGTTGCCGGACTTAACATCCAGAACATAGATTTACCATAGGGATGTAAGCCATAAGGTAGTTTCCTTTTTGGGAGTAATCTGTTGATGATTCTTTCCAATGTATGTTTTCCCGGAAAATTATGGTTTGACAGAAAGTAGTTTTCCATCCTGATCAAGCCCTCTTTCCAGTCATTTTTGATATCTCTGAAGCTCAGAAATTCTTTATCAGTATTTTTTTCAAAAAAATCATTGATCACACTGGCTGGTTTTATAGGATAGTCCTGTCCGCTCAGAAAATTTATAAATTTATACTCGATACCCGTTGCCACAATTTCCTTTATACTTTCAAAGGTAGCTAAAACCGTACTAAAACCTGCCCATTGAACATTTACCCTATTATTAATAAAAAAAACATTAGGTAAAGACCCTAGAAAAAGATGAGGATTAATATCAAATTTTTTATCTACATGAATGTAGAAATCAAAATTCTCATGATACATATTTCTGATCATTCTCTCAGTCTGTCTTGGATTGGTATAAGTTAGGATCAGATGGGCAATGCGCATATTTTAGCAGGTTTTCTCCTATCTTGAAATTATAGTGCCAATAATGACCAGATTAGAAATTAAAAGAGAATTTTATTTATTTAATATTTTATATCCAGTTTGTCAGGCTCATTTATAAGTATAAAAATGCAGGACAGGAAATGTTGTTCCTGTGACTAGTGCCGGATTGGATTTCCAATATAAGAACACACGCGTAATAAAGGTTGGCCTGCCTGTTTTGCATCTCCTGATTGTATTCTGTAATAGAATGTTTGTGCAGGAGTAACTACGTTTTCCAGAACCAGCTGCCATGATTTACCCGAGCCTTTTAATTCGATAATTTTATTCCCTGGTATTTCATAACCCTGTTTTTTTGTTTGTACCACCGGTTTATCATAACTGAAAGAAATGATATTACCCTTAGCAGTTATATTGACTATCTGAGGGGGCAGGGGATCAGCGAAAGGGCTGATTACTTTTGACCTGTCAGTCTTATAAATGTTGATTAATCCCGTTGATGGATTAAAAGTGACATCACCGGCACCATCACCCTTTACCTTAGTTATAGTGCCTCCTTTTACTTTTAAACTTAAATTCCGGTAAATCACATTAGGATCAATCCGGTCCATATCCAGGATGATTTTATAATGACCAGTCTTCGCATCATAATGTTGTTCTGTAATAATCACTTTTGTTTTTGTTTTTTCATAATCCATCAACTCTTTTGAAGAAGCTACCCAAACATTGTCATGATTGGCGGGGTGGTTTTTTATATACGTTAAAAACTCAAAAAAGTTATCAGCGCCCTCTTTTTTATCTCCAAAAGGACCATGGCTAAAGGCTGCACCGACTAGTTTTTTTTCCTGATTTGGATTATTAAATATGTAATCAATATAAGCTTTTGAACTTTTCAGCTCCGCTGCGTTCCACTGATCGCCCAGGTTCGTTCTCGAGATTAATGCCTTGTTGAAATTTTGCGTTTTCATAGGTATATAACTTCCCCAGCTCATGTTTTCATTTCCCGGACTATTGTTACCATCTGGCACTGGCTCTCCAAACTCTGAAGAGATCAGATGATAACCAAGTTGTAGACCATTTTCCACATATCCCTCATCATTCCCCGGCGGTACAAGTTCTGTCATGCGATAATGCGTATGTGCCCACATGTTTTTTTCAGCGTCTTTAATCGCTTTCAACTTGTCCGTTCCGCCATGCAATAAAGAGTGGTTCATATAAGCATGGCCTTTCGAAATGATTTCATTAATCTGGGCCCAGCTGGTTACATTTTTAGTATCTGTGGTATGACCCTCATTGGGATTGATTGCAAATGAATACTTATAACCAATGTCCTTGCCCGTCCCATCCGTATAAAAGAATCCCGGATATTTTTTACCATTGACCACACCACCACTTAAAATTTTAAAGACAATCGTGTAATCAGATAATAAAGCATCATCTTTCATTAGCATCAATCCTTTATCTTTATCATAGGGTAAATCAGTAAAGAAAAAAGAAGGATGTTGGCTGTTTTTTAATTCAATATCAAGCTTTACATACCTTGAGGTATCACCAGGATCAATTTTTGGCACTACTATAGCAGACGGCTTTACCGGATCTGTAGTTTTTACCGGATGGTTGCAATAAGGAATAGTCATACCAGCGAATATTCCGATATATTTCAACGCTTTAGTGAAGATACTGATGGCTAACATTTTTAAAATAGCTTATGAACAGGTCCAATTTCTTAAAAATATATGAATAATCACTGAATTTGACGAATTACTCCTGGAAATCAATCAAAACACTACTTTTACATCAGATGAAACTCACTTCTATTATAACTGTTAATTTTAATCAGCCGGCAGTTACTATTGCTTTCCTTGAATCTGTTAAGGCCAATACCCTGCAAGATGCTGTAGAAGTAATTCTGATTGATAATGGCAGCAATGAAGATTGCGAAAAGGAATTTGGAAAAATCTATCCTGAGTTGATTTATATCCGGTCAGAAAAGAACCTGGGTTTTGCAGGCGGAAATAACCTTGGAATAAGAGTGGCAAAGGGTGATTTTTTACTCTTGCTGAATAACGATACTGAAATAACAGCTAATCTCATTCCGGAACTATCTGCCGAACTCGAAAATAATCATGAAATCGGAATGGTTTCTCCCTTACTGCTCTATTATGATCAGCCTGAAATAATCCAGTATGCAGGTTTTACACCTATGAATTACCTGACATGCCGGAACCACGGAATTGGCAGTATGGATACTAACCGGGGACAGTACGATCAGGTGAGCAGAGAGACCGGGTTCTGTCATGGAGCTGCGATGATGTGCCGGAGGGAAGATTTAAAGACAGTTGGTTTGATGGAAGAGCAGTTTTTCCTGTATTATGAAGAACTCGACTGGTGTGAGAAGTTTAAAAGAGCAGGGAAAAAGATCTGGTTTACCGGCCGTACACATGTCTTCCATAAAGAGTCGATGAGCGTAGGGAAGGAAAGTATGATCAAAACCTATTTTATGACCAGGAACAGAATGTTGTATATCCGCCGCAATACGGGTTGGTTAAACACCTTGATTTTTAGTTTTTATTATATTGGCATTGCCAGTCCCAAACAAATTATACTCTATCTGAAAAAAGGCAGAAGAGACTTAATTAAATGGGTTTTTCGTGGAATAAGCTGGAACCTTACACATTCAAAAGACAGCGAGGAGCTGGGTTTTAAAATTTAAACGCCGATGATTATAATTTTCTGGATCAGTATTTTTCTGATCGTCTATACATTTGTTGGATACGGTTTTGTCCTATACATATTGGTTAAGCTCAAGAGACTCTTTAAGAAACCATTTGTTTTTAGCAAAGGTGCGATTCTACCCACTGTGAGTATTCTGGTTGCTGCTTATAACGAAGAAGATATCATTGAAGAAAAGATAGAAAACACCCTTAAGCTCAATTATCCGAAAGCAAAAATACAACTGATTTTTATTACTGACGGTTCTTCAGATCGGACGGCTGCTAAAGTCGGAGCATTTAAAGAGGTTTTATTGCTGCATGAAGATAGCCGGGCTGGAAAGATGGCTGCGATCAAACGGGCTATACCCTATATTAATGGCGATATTACCATATTTACAGATGCCAATACCTTTTTGAATACAGAGGCAGTCAATGAGCTGGTTAAACATTATCAGAATCCATTGGTTGGTGCGGTAGCAGGTGAAAAGCGGATCCTGGTAGAAACAGCGGCTGATGCGAGTTCGGCCGGAGAAGGGTTCTACTGGAAATATGAATCGAAGTTAAAAAAATGGGACTATGCTTTATATTCAAACGTAGGAGCCGCTGGTGAATTATTCAGTATCAGGACAGTATTATATCAGCCCGTTGAAAGCGATACCATTATAGACGACCACATGATCGCCATGCGGATAGCTGAAAATGGCTTTATTATCGCTTATGAACCTGATGCATATGCCATGGAAACGGCTTCGGCCGATGTTAAGGAAGAGCTCAAACGGAAGATCAGGATTGCAGCTGGTGGGATACAATCAATTCTGCGTTTAAAGAAGGCTGCGAATCCATTTCATCAACCCATCTTTACCTTCCAGTATATCAGTCACCGCGTATTAAGATGGACAATCACTCCCTTTCTTTTGATACTGGTTTTTCTGCTTAACGGGATTATTGCCTTAAATACCCCTTTTATTTTTTATAAACTACTGTTTGCTATGCAGGTTGTTTTTTACCTGTTAAGTCTGACCGGTTTATATTTTGAACGGAGAAATATCCGTTTAAAAGTCTTATTTATCCCTTATTATTTCTGCATTATGAATTATGCAGTTCTTGCCGGGATCATTAGATATTATCAGAAAAATCAGAGTGCTGCGTGGGAAAAATCAAAAAGGAAAAGCTGATTTTCCAGAGGTGCAGCACTTTCCGCTGTAGCAATACTTAAAAAATAATCACCTGGTATTTTCATCGTGTTCAGGTCCCAGTTATCGTTTATCCCCAGGATTCCGGCAGGGAGGGGATTATCTTTATCCAGACAAGAGAATTCATGCATCGTATCAGTGAGACCTGAACCGGTTCCTTTTAAAAAGGCTTCTTTTCTTGTCCACAGACAGAAGAAATCATCCACGGGATGCTGACTTTCATTTAGCCAGGTTAATTCTTCCTGTGCAAATGAGTAGGAAGCAATGTCCATATAATCAAAATCGGGTTTTACAAATTCCAGATCTACGCCTATTTCCTGAGTTGAAATGGCGATTGCAATCCTTTGATGGGAATGAGAAACATTGAAATATATACCGTTACCTTCAAACAATTGTGGTTTACGGTTTTTATTCGTTGTAAACTTAATCTTTTCCGGCTCACAGCTATGGTAACGGGCCAGTAATAAACGTAAAATGGCACGGGTAACTATATAACGTTCAGTATCCTTTTGCTGATAATACCGCTCTGCGCGTAGCTTTTCTTCGACAGAAAGCAATTTTTTAAATTCTGCTATACGGTGCAGATACTGATCTGTTTCAAGGTTCCACAGATAGATGTTTCCTGGTGTCAGCGTTTGCGGTGCCTGTCCGTAACTTTCAGGACAGGCTATAGACTGACAGGATAAATGATAGCCCATGTTTAAGATTCTTTATCCAGTACTTGTTGTAAGGTTTTGGCGAATCCTTTATCATGTGGAGCCAATAGCATCGTTTTATGATCTCCACTTACATCATGGACTTCTACGCCTTTCATCGCATACTTCTGCCAGCCAAGATATTTATAATCTTCTACAAAATAGATATTATCAGTTGCCCTGAACAAATGTATTTTTTCATCAAAAGGGGTCAGTTTATAATTCATATAAGCGATATCATACTTCTCATCAATTCTTCGCATAATCTCGTAGATGCCACTCTGCTCTTCCTCTTTTTCCTGATGAGAGATGCCAAACAATTCCATGAGTTTATATTTGAATATGTTTTTCTGATAAATCAATGTAGGGAGAGGTCTGTTAATCAGCGATCTGACAATCCATTTCAGCTTAGGGATCTGCATTTTTAATCTCTTCAGAAAAATGTCCCGCGTTGATCCATGAAGATCGAGATTCCTTGCATTGGTATCAAATATACCCAGCATTTTAATTTCATGCCCCATTTCTCTCAGTTGTCTGGCCATTTCTATGACTACATAACCTCCGAAAGAATAACCTGCTAAGGCATAAGGGCCACTCGGGTTCTGTTCCAGGATACTTTCGACGTAATTACGTGCAATATCTTCCATATTATCCATAGGGACTTCTACACCATCCAGACCCTGTGCCTGAATACCAAATACAGGCTGGTCGTCATCAAGCAACAGGCCAATTCCACTAAAATTAAGGACATTATATCCTGCGCCATGAACGATGTATATTGGTGTTTTAGTACCGGAAGGTTTAATCGGAACTAAAGATGTGTAATTCGTGAGTTTGCTTTGTCCATCCAGCAATTTTCCTAAAGTCCGGACAGTAGGGTATTCAAATAAGGTAGCCAGCGGTAATCCATGGCCATTTGCCTTTTCTATCTGAATCATAAACTGAATGGCAATCAGGGAGTGTCCACCCAGTTCAAAGAAATTATCATCAATTCCTATTTCTTTAACATTAAGCAGCTCTTCCCATAACCTGACAATGGTGATTTCGGTTTCAGTTTGTGGAGCGGTGTATTTACTTAAATCGCCGGCATGTAAATGATCAGGAGCAGGCAGGAGTTTTTTATCTATTTTACCACTGCTGTTTCTCGGAAATTCCATTAGCCAGACAAATACAGAAGGGATCATATATCCCGGTAGTTTGTTCTGAATCTCATTCCGGACAAAAGGAGTATCCTGTTTACCGGTAGAGGAAGCCAAATAAGCTACCAGTCTTTTCTGTCCGTTATGATCTTCTTTCGCGGTAACCACTACCTGGGCTATACCAGGGATATGACTCAGCACAGCTTCCACTTCCCCAATCTCAATTCTATGCCCCCTGATTTTTACCTGTTCATCATTACGGCCCAGGAATTCAATATTACCATCAGACAAAATATTTGCCAGATCTCCTGTGCGATAAGCACGGACTTGTTTTCCATTAGGTAAATCAAGCATGACAAACCGCTCTTCAGTCAGTTCAGGCTGATTTAAATAACCTTCGGCCAGACAGGCACCGGCAATGCATAGTTCACCTGTTTTTCCTTGCGGGAGTATATCCAGGCTTTCATCTACGATATAGGCTGAAGTATTGGCAATCGGAGTCCCGATAGTTGGCAACATTGGCCAGTTAGCCGGTTTACCACTTAGTTTTAACTGAGTGACGATCACATGGCACTCGGTAGGCCCGTACTGATTGTAAAGAATACAATTAGGGATAGCGGTAAAAAACTGTTCTATCTGTGGAGTGATCTTTAATTGTTCTCCGGCAGTCATCACCTCTTTTAATGACTTAGGGAATTTCTCCATACTGGTTGCCGTTTCAGCAAGGAACTGTAGCGCGACAAAAGGGAGATATACTCTGCTGATTTGTTCCCGCTCAATTTTATCCAGCAAATTATCCGGATTCAGGCGTAACACATCGTCTATTAAGATCAGGTGTCCACCAGAACATAACGTACTGAAAATCTCCTGGAAAGATACATCAAAAGTCAATGGCGCAAATTGCAGGGTTTTACTTCCGACAGTAGCAATGGAGTTACTCATTTGCCATTGAGCCAGATTAACAAAAGCCAGCTGCGGGACATATACACCTTTCGGTTTTCCGGTAGAACCCGAAGTAAACAGGACATAACCATTCGGATTACGGAAATTGATTTCCTGGACAGGTAAACTGTAGGTCAGATCATAATCTATAGTCTTCAGATTCAGTTTCTTGAAAAACTTGCTCTCTACCGAACCCGCAAGACAAAACTGAATTTCTGATTCCTCAATAATCTGGCTTAATCTGGCCTCCGGGTAGGTTGGATCCAGCGGTAAATAGGCTTTTCCTGCTTTCAGAATAGCCAGGATACCTACAATCATATTGATTCCCCGGGTAGTACTCAAACCAATAATTTCCTGATCCGGTGCCCGGTGCAGGATTGCCCTGCTCAGATTATCTGCCCGGATATCCAGGTTGCTGTAACTGATCGATTCATCCTGAAAAGTAATAGCTGTCTGGTCTTTAAACTTGCTGGCTGCATCTTCAAATAAACCCTGAATAGTGAGCTTTTTTAAATCTGCTATTTCATGACTATAGTCATTGGTTAGGGTTTTTAAAACAGCTGTACTTCTTTTGAAAACGGGGTCTGAAAGGAAATAAGGAGAATTTTCCAGGAGCAGGTTTTTTAGTTTCTGTTCCGGATGGGCGACGACAAATCTGAGTATTTTCTCAAAACCGTTCATCATTTGTTTCACCGTTCCGTCTTCAAATAACGCAGTATTAAATGACCATTCCAGTACAAAATCATCTGCTGAACCTCCGGCATTAATAAACAGCTCAAAGCTTTCAAATGCTCTTGGGTTATTCAGCAACTGATAATCCAGGTTCTCAAAAGAGACTCCGTCGTCCATACCCATGTCCACATTAAAAACTACTGGTACCAGTGGAATTCTGGATGGATCTCTGGAGATCTTAAGATTACGCAATAAGTTTCCCCAGGTCATTTGCTGGTGATCAAAAGCATCCAGTATAGCTGGTTTACGCTGACTCAGGTATTCTTTAAAACCAAAATTTTTATTGGGGTAACTTCTTAGCGGTAATAAATTTACGCAATGTCCGACCAGGTTATAATGTCCGGTAACAGACTGACCTGAAGCTGGCAGGCCTACCACTATATCTTTCTGTCCGGTTAACAGATACAGGAAAACTTCAAAGGCCGATAAGATCGTGATGACCAAACCACATCCTTCTGTTTTGCCAACGTCCTTTAACTGATGAATGAGAGTCCTGTCAATTTTGAAATCCAGTCTTTTGCTTTTGAAAGTTCTGGTCTGCGGACGCCGGTGATCCACAGGCACATCCAGTACAGGGATTTTATGCTGATACTGATTGAGCCAGAAAGCCTCGTTTTTCTGATGTTCAGTACTTTTTGAAAAAGCCAGCTCACTATAAGCAAAATCAGTCAATGAACTCACTTGAGGTAATATCGGTGTCATTCTTTTGGCCAGAGCCGAATAGATTTTACTGATATCCTGGAGAATGATACCCAGTGACCAGCCGTCACAAATAATATGATGAGCGGTAAAAGTAAAATGATATTCCCGGTCCGAAAGTTTAAGTAATGAGGTTTTAAATAATGGACCGTTTAAAAGATCAAAGACAAATAATGCGTCATCCTGAACTTTTTTCCGGAGTTCAGCCAGCTGATCTTCTGCACTCCATGCAGAGATATCAAGATAGGACAGGTCATTAACGATCCTGTCAAAAATAAGCATCTTAGAACCGTCACCACTAAAAGCCGATCTCAGGGCTTCATGGCGTTCGACGAGTCTGCTGATAGTCTCTTTGAGCAGCTCAGGATCAACTTCACCTTTCAGACGCAGGGAAATAGATTCATTATAAGCTCTGTTCGCATCATTTCCGCCTAGCATACAGGAAGTCCATAGTTCTGTCTGAGGCTCTGTGGAGGGTGCAGTATGTGTTATTTCCCCTCCGGAAAAGGGGTTAAAGTCTACTTTTTTATAAATTAAATTTTGTTTAGGATCTATCATTTTAACGAATTGATTCAACCTGAAGATATTTCTCCGGATTTTCCGGATCAACGATAAACCAGGCAGGATTTCCCGACTGGTCTCTTCCAAGCCTGGCCCCCGGGACAGGTGGTTGAAGATGAGATAAAGGGGCAGAGTCATTTAAAGGGATCAGATCTGCCTTCATCAATTCCAGTACACTTTCTTTAAACATTCCGGCAATCTGCAGGATTTCTTCCTGTGTATGAGCTTCTGTCAGAAAACAAGGGAAGCCATCCCAGATATGAATTCCTTTGTACCTCAACAGGGTAAACAGCAATTCACTGTATGGATATTCCTCTTTAAATTTTATTTTCCACAGCGAGCCAAAATGGGCTGCGAACAACGGAAGCCCGAGTTCTTTAGCTATATTATTTAATAAACCAGCCAGATAAGCTGTATTCTGATTTAAATTCAGCTGAAATTCCGGTCCTTTTGCTTTCATATACTCCAGACTGGCTTTTCCGGCCGCCAGTGCCAGCGGATGTCTTACGAATGTTCCTGCAAAATAGGTTACACCAGTTTCGGGGAAAGAGGTGTCACCATATTGCCAGAAACCACCATCCAGTGCATCCATATATTGTTTCTTTCCGGCGATTGCACCAATAGGCAATCCACCACCTATTACCTTTCCATAAGTTCCCAGGTCGGCTTTAATTCCGAATAGTGCCTGAGCACCACCCTGATGTGCCCGGAAACCTGTTATGACTTCGTCAAAAATCAGTACAGTTTCAGACTGAAGTGTAATTTTTCTGACTTCTTTAAGGAAATCAACAGGTTGAAATTCAGGTCTTCTGCTCTGTACAGGTTCTACCAGAACAGCTGCAATTTCATTCGCCCTTTCCCTGATTATATTTAAAGCCTCATCTGTTCCATAATCAAGGATCAGCATATTCTGTACCGCTTCGGGCATAATTCCCGGAGCCGCAGGAAAACTTTTTAATTTTTTAGTACCCCTGATAATCACCTCATCATTAATTCCATGATAAGAACCTGAAAAGGCTACAATCAGCGATCTGCCGGTTACTGTTCTGGCTATTCTCATTGCCCCCAGAACAGCTTCAGATCCGGTATTACATAAAGCGGCACGGTCAAAACCAGTGAATTCGCAAATGAGTTTACTTACTTCGCCAGCCAGCTCGTGCTGCGGACCAATCTCATATCCTTTTTCTACCTGTTCCAGGATCGCATTTTTAAGTATTGGATGCTGATAACCCAATAAATTTGAGCCGAAGCCATTCAGTGCATCTATATATTCGTTTCCGTCAATATCCCAAAGATGACTTCCCAGCGATTTATTGGCAACTATAGAATATACAATTTCTTTAGTGTAAGGCTTAAATCCCGAAACTACCCTTGGATCTGCCATATAAGATCTGTGTTTCTGGGTATAAGCTTTACTGGCTGCTGTTTTCTGATTGTATTGTTTTGTTAACTGGTCTAAAAATTCTCTCTGTTCAGGTTTTAACTCTGCCGCATTTTTTTCAATCCGGGCAGTTGCACCAAACGGTTTTTTAATCTCTGCCTGCTCCTCAGCCGAGAGTTCTGCAGTGGGTTTCACAGGCTGAACAAGTACAGGAGAAGGAGTCGTTGCATTTGCAAGACTAACTGGTGCAGCGCCACTCATGAGCTCCACCTGCCGGGTCAGTAACTGGAGCTGCTGGGCAATTAAACCCAGTGGCGTATCTGCAGGTGCAAAACCGGTGGACTGGACAGTCTGATTAATCTGCTGAATAGCTGGTGCAGATGTAATTTCTTCAGGTAAATTCTGATCTATATAAACGGCTAGTGCCCCAATGGTAGCATATTCTTCATTTAATTGTCTGAAAGTAATAGGTAAGGAGAATTCTTTTTTAAGCGTAATCGCTACCTGAGTCAGCAGTAATGAATCCAGGCCGATTTCAATAAAACTCTGGTTGGGTGTCACTCCATCCATCTCAATTCCGGACGCATTTTCCAGTAAATGTTTTATTTTTTCAATCAGCGTATCTTTCCTCATGACCGTAAATGTATTTGTATTTTGTGTATTAATAATTGTCGTTGTTTTCGGTTCCGTTTTTGGACTGACCCAGTATCTCTTTTTATGATAATTATAAGTTGGCAGATCAATCTTCCTTCTTTGCTGATTATGATAAAATGCTTTCCAGTCTGGATTCAGGCCTGACAGCCAGATTTTTCCAAGGGCATTTAACAGCGCATCATAGGAACCTGTGATTTCTTTTTTGTCCAGACTTGCCACTGCAGTAAAAGGAGTTTTAGCTTCATGCTGCCAGATCAGTGTGGTACAGGTGTTTCCCGGGCCAACCTCAATAAATACAGGATTATCCAGTTCCAGCAGAGTATCCAGCGCAGGTGAAAATTGAACTGTTTTTCTCAGGTGTTCCGCCCAGTAAGCAGGGTTCTGCGCTTCCGCATCTGTCAGAAACTGACCGGTTACTGTTGAAACAATAGGTTTTTGAGGCCTGTTTAATTTAACCTGAGCCACAATTTCAGCAAATTCATTCAGGATAGGATCCATCATAGCAGAGTGAAAAGCGTGACTGGTCAGTAATTTTTTATGTAAAATATGCTTTTCATCCAGCAACAGCTGAAAAGCTTCAATTTCTTCTGCCCGGCCTGCAACAACACAAAGTTTAGGGCTATTAATTGCCGCAACTGATAAGCTGGCCGGAAGAATTTTTTCTACCTCCGAAACAGCAGTACGAACACTCAGCATAACTCCACTGGCAAGCTGACTCACCAGGTTACCCCGGGTTGCAATTAACCGAAGTCCTTCTTCAAGTGTAAAGACGCCCGCTAAATGTGCGGCAACATATTCGCCGATACTGTGACCGCAAAGTACAGAAGGTTGTACACCCCAGCTCATCCATAGCCTTGCAAGAGCATAAGAAGTTACAAATAGGGCAGGTTGTGTATACCTGGTATTATTCAGATCGATACCGGCCTGTATGTTGTCAGCATCAGCATAAATAATGGTTCGGATATCCTTGTCAAGGTAGTTTGCTAAAATTGCTGCACATTGATCAACGGCGTTACGGTATACCGGCTCATTTTCATAAAGCTCAGTACCCATTTTAAGATACTGGGCACCCTGACCTGGAAACAGGAACACCGTTTCGCCTGGCAGGTTTTTTAATTTTGCGGAAACAACAGCATTTTCAAGACTGGCCGCTAATTCATTTGTTGTGCCTGCAACTACAAAGGCCCGGTGTAAGAAATCTTCCCTTGTAGTTTGTAATGTATAAGCCATATCTGCCAGATTGAGACTGGCTGATAGCTGCCCTTTTAAAGCTGCCCCGTAAGCCAGTAAACTTTCTTCTGATTTGGCCGACCAGGTCAGGAGATTTTTTAACCTGCCTTTGTCCTGATTAATTTCTTGTATATGATCTTGTTCTTCTACAATTACATGGACATTTGTACCGCCTACACCAAAAGAACTGACTCCCGCTCTTCTAATAGTTGTACTATCCCATGTTTTGAGCTGATTGTTTACGTAAAAGGGTGAAGCTGCGAAATCTATATCCGGGTTGGGTTTTTCAAAATTGATAGAAGGAGGGATCTCCCTGTGATATAAGGCAAGGGTTGTTTTTATCAGACCAGCAACTCCTGCAGCAGCCGTCATATGGCCCATATTACTCTTAATAGAACCTATCGCACAAAATTGTTTTACAGTTTGTTCACCAAAAGCCTGTTTCAGACCTTCGATTTCTATAGGATCACCTAATGGTGTGGCTGTTCCATGCGTTTCTATATAAGAAAGAGAAGAAGCTTCTATTGCGGCATCATCGATGGCCATGGCTATAGCGGCGGCCTGTCCGTCTGTGCTGGGGGCCGTAAAACTTCCTTTACCACCACCGTCATTATTAACACCGATACCTTTAATCAGGCCATAAATTACATCTCCATCAGCAAGTGCATTGCTTAATGTTTTTAAAAGTACAACCCCTGCTCCATCACTGAATACTGTACCTGTGGCTTTTTCATCAAACGAACGGCAGTGTCCATCTTTGCTTAACATCGCGCCGTCCTGGTAAATATGTCCACTGTGGATAGGAGAGGTAATGCTGGCACCACCGGCTATAGCGACATCACATTGGTTTTTTCTCAGGCTTTCCACGGCCTGAGATACAGCGAGCAATGAAGTAGAACAGGCTGAGAAAACACTTACTGCTGGTCCTTTTAAATCCAGTTCATAAGCTGTTCTGGAAGAGATATAGTCTTTTTCATTCACTGTCATGACCTGGAAACTTCCAACCTGGTCAATCAGTTCAGTATTTCCCATGACATTATGGGGGTAATAACTGTTATTTCCTGACCCTGCAAATACCCCGATCAATCCATCATAAACGGCGGGCAGATGTCCGGATTTTTCCAGCACATCCCTGCTGATTTCCAGAAATATGCGTTGTTGCGGATCCATCAGCTCTGCCAGTTTCGGATTAATCCCAAAAAATGCAGGATCAAATAAATCGGCACCATTGAGAATACCCCTCGCTTTTACATATTGAGGATCATTTTTTAATTCTTCACTTACAGAAGAATCAAGTTCTTCCTTTTTAAAGAAAGTAGTGGTTTCTTTTCCATTACGTAGTACTTCCCATAACTCGGCTATAGTATCTGCACCTGGAAACTTTCCGGCCATACCGATAATAGCTATCGGCTGTGCCGGGTCATGATGACCAGTTCTGCTTCTTTTCTTTTCCTGTGAGCTGGATTTAGTATCCAGATAACCAGTAAGTTTAGCGATTTCAGGAAACTGGTAAAGTTTGGTGACCGGTAATTCAATATGTTGTTCTGATCTCAACAGAGAAACTGTTTTTACAGCTAACAGAGAATTTCCTCCCAGCTCAAAGAAATTGTCATGCATCCCGACAACATCCAGTTCCAGGACAGTGGCCCAGATAGAAGCAATCTTTTTCTCCAGACTGGATTTTGCGGGTTTATAAAGAACAGCTAAATCAGGTCTTTTACGTTCTGGTAAAGGCAATGCCTTTTTATCTACCTTTCCACTGTGTGTTTTGGGCAGGGCTTCCATCTGAACAAATGAAGAGGGGATCATATAATCCGGCAGATTATCTTCGAGTTGTTTTCTGATCAGCGTGGTATTGGTCTTTTCATGATCAGTAACTAAATAAGCCAGTAATCTGTTTTGACCGCTTAAATCAGGTTTTGCGATAACGATGGCCTGTTTAACTCCATCGATATGATTTAACTGAACTTCAATTTCTCCTAATTCAATTCTGTATCCCCTGATTTTAACCTGATCGTCTTTTCTGCCTAAAAATTCTATGGTTCCGTCAGCTTCATAACGTGCCAGATCACCAGTCAGATAAACTCTGGTCTGAACATGATCAACCAGAATCCATACAAATTTCTCTTCTGTTAATTCTGGTCTGTTCAGATAACCATATGCAAGGTTCAGACCGGCAATACCTAGTTCTCCGGTTTCACCCTGTTCAAGAACATTCTTGTCCTGGTCTAAGATATAAATTTGGGTATTGGAGATTGGAGTACCAATATTCGGCAATAAAGGCCAGTGTTCTGGTGTTCCAATTAATTTCAGTTGGGTAACTACATGACATTCTGTAGGGCCATACTGGTTAAAAAGAGTACAGCTTTTCAGCTGTTCGAAAAAATATTTTACCTGCGGGGTGATTTTGAGCTGTTCGCCGGCTGTCATCACCTCTTTCAGGCTTTGTGGAAACTGTCCGCTACCAGCAGCAGCTTCTGCGAGAAACTGAAGCGCTACAAATGGCAGAAAGATCCGGTCTATATTGTTATTGCTGATATATTCCAGCAGATTTACGGGGTCAAGTCTTAAATCATCATTGATCAATACCAGGGTCGCGCCAGTAGTGAGGGTACAAAGTATTTCCTGAAAAGACACATCGAAAGTCAGCGGAGCAAATTGTAAAGTCCTGGTGTCTGGCCCTGCTGCTGAGTTTTGCTGTTGCCATTCAATCAGGTTTACCATTGCTTTTTGCGTCATATATACACCTTTCGGAGTACCGGTTGAACCTGAGGTATACAATACGTAAGCATTAGGATTTTGTTTTGTAATTGTATGATATGCTTCATCAGCTGAATCTGTTTTTCCGGATAAATCAGTCAGTCCTGTTTGTTTGAAAAAATCAGTTTCTTCTGCTGGGGAGATACAGGTTTTTATACCCGAAGCTATGACTGTTTGCTGGAGCCTGTGTACCGGATATGCCGAATCTAAAGGGAGATATGCTTTACCAGCTTTCAAGATGGCCAGTAAAGAAACAATCATTTCTGCCGATCTGTTTGTACTTATCCCAATTAGGTCTTCATCCGGAGTTGATAAAGTTATTTTTTGACATAATTTATCTACTTTTTCAAAAAGCTCCTGATAGGTAATCTGCTCTTGTCCGGTATTGAGGGCAATGTAAAGCGGAAAACTTCTGGCTGCACGCTCAAAAAGCGTGTAAACCAGGGGAGATAATTTCGAATCAATAGAATCTTGTTTAGTCATGTTTTGTATTAAATCTAAGCTATTTTAGCTTGTTTGAGATAAGGTTTTCAAAATAGGGCATTATATTAATCTGGTACAAATCTGTGTCGTATTTAAGTATCGTTGGGTATAAAAAAGATAATAGAAATCAGAATAAGAGTTCTAACCGGCGAATTTACGCATAGAGAATTTTTTTAACTTATGATACTGTTTTTTTTTGAATATCTTTTTATTCCCTGTTTAGCGTATAATTACCATTACTCAGATGATAACAGAAGTTATCATGGGCTGAATGATGACCGGTGAAACGGTACAGTTGGTGATGGATTCCCAACGTTCCTTTGATAAATCGGATTGTCATTTGGAGAATGCTAATGAGTTCGCGTTAAACTTTACCTTTAAAGGGTATTGATTCAGGAAAATTAAATAGTATTTTGTTAAATCATTGGTCTGTACTATTGCATTTCAATTTTATTATTTACGTGATCTTCTCTGTTTTTGGGACAGGTTATCCAGCCTGTCAGCTTGTAAATTTAAGTAGGTGTTTATTTATCCTATCCTGCGGAATAATTATACAATTATCGTTCCTCTTCTTATTATAAGAAATAGTGCCTGTTGGTAAATAGTTGCCAGTCACAGTTTAAAACATGTTGTCATTATATTGTTACCTCCTGGAAAGCTTATTTTTTAAGGTTTTGGAGGATATTTTTATGCAATAGGGTATTATTTTCCCCATTTAAAATCAATACTTTTGGAATACGAACGAATTATATTCTAATTAATGAACGCAATTATTTATGGATAAAGATGAAATTGTACTCAGCGAAATACTGGTAGCTGCCAAATCGTTATTTGGAAAATTTGGATTAAAAAAAACGACAATTGATGATATTGCCGCTGCAGCAGGAAAAGGTAAGAGTACCCTTTATTATTACTTTCCAGGGAAGAATGAAATTTTTGCAGCAGTAGTCAAAGATGAGATGAAGTCTGTCATCCGAAAATTGCGCGAAACAGTCAATGGATTATTATCCGCTGAAGATAAACTGAAAGCTTTTTTAAATGTCCAGAGTATTGCGATCCAGGAATTCAGGAGCCTGTATAAGGTTATTTTTGAAGATATGATCGAATGCAGAAGGATGTTGTTGCCGCTGCGATTAAAATATGAAGAGACGCAACTGGGCATGATCAGTGAAATTATTCTTGGGGGTACACAAAGTGGTGAATTCAGGGAGCTCTCTGCCGAGAGTATCCATAAGATGTCTTTTGTCCTGATTGTTGCTTTCAGGGGTTTGCATTTTCCATTATCTATAAATCCTTCCGAGGTACAGTCGCATGAGTATTTCGATGAGCTGGTGGATATGCTGATCGAGGGGATAGGGAAATAGATTCCAGGGTTAATTTCTTTAAATTTATATAGAGGTTATATATTGTAATAATGATAATCAAATGTTAATGATATTTAATTAATATTGTAGATTGTTATTTTAAGTAAGACTCCCAATGTCTTTTTATTTAAAATAATACCCTAACTGCCTCAACTGCAATATATTTAATGAAGATTATTCCTACTATCTGTGCTTCCTTTCTGCTCTGCTTTTCTGCATCTGCACAGGATGCCCCTTTTGAAAAAATCGCTCCGGTATCACCTCAGGCTGCTTCTTTAGGTAAATTTCTAGAAATACCAGTTGGTAATTATACTGGAATTCCAAGAACTGATATACCTGTTTTTACTATTCAGTCTAAGGAAATATCTGTTCCGATCAGTCTTGATTATCATGGTGGTGGAATTAAAGTGTCAGAAGTTGCCTCGAATGTTGGACTGGGCTGGGCATTGAGTGCCGGTGGAAGTATTATTCAGCAAACAAGAGGTCTACCTGATCAGGGGGCTGGTGGATTTCTTGAAAATTATGCAGTAGTCAGGGACTTTTCAACTTTTTCAGGTCTTAAGATTCAAGAGGTTGCTGAACAGGTTGTTACGCAGGGTTCGTTAGATACAGAACCTGATATTTTTTTCTACAACTTTAATGGCAAAAGCGGAAAATTATTTTTTGATACGGATGGCCACACTGTTCATACGATACCAAGGTCAAAAATAATTGCAACTTATAAACCTGGCGCTGCATCCAGTTGGGAGATTATTGCTGAGGATGGATTTAAATATGTTTTTGCGTCCGAGGAAGTCTCGGAGAATGTAACAATAGGGATTCCTTCATCTAATAGATCCAGCTCATGGTATCTGACTGAGATAATTTCACCCAATTCTACTGATACTGTTAAATTTAATTATAGATCAGAGAGCTTCTCTTCAACTAGTATCAATTCTGGTGTGGCTTACGTAGGGCCTATTAATACAGAAGCAGGTAAGTGTCCAGGCCCTTCTAAATCAACAACCAGGAATTACACTTCTACGAAGGGGAAAGCATTAGATTTTATAACTTTTTCTGCTGGAAAAGTAAAATTTATTCCTGAAGGGAAGGAAAGATCAGATCTGCCAGGTGCTTTTGCAATAAGCAGTATAGTGGTTTATGATAATAAAGATGTTCTGATTCGTAAGATTGATCTTTCTTATTCTTATGGTATTAATCAGACTACCAAAAGGCTTTTTCTTGATCAGGTGAAATTTGTAGATCTAAGTGATACGGGAAATCATATGATTTATGGTTTTGAGTATGATTCTAAAAACAACCTTCCGGCATATGATTCTTATAGCCAGGATCATTGGGGATATTTTAATGCTGCAAATAATTTAACAACTGGATTTGTACCTACCACGCAGCTAACTAATTATAATAATGAAACATATACTTATCCTGGGGCTGACAGAAATCCCTCAAGTGGAGCAATTTCAGGGACTTTGATAAAAGTGAAATTGCCAACTGGAGGTACTCAGGAATTTCAATACGAAGCGAACACAATTAGTGGAAGAATTATAAATACAGTCCCAATTAAATATATAGGAGGAGCTAACATACATGGTGAATTAGATGAAAATAATGCACCAAAGTTAGAGTATAAACTATCTTTCTCACTTAAAGATGATAATAGAAAGGCAGAAATTACTTTTAAAAACGGACCAGTTAAAGGTCAAGGGACACCAGGACCATTGGGTACAATAACTGGCCCAGATAATTATAAGTTAACGATGTCTTACGCTGAAACAAGTAAGGTAGTCACCTTAGGTAAAAAGGGGCAGTATACCTTTACTGTAAATTTCAACAGTTGGCCGGAATATGTAGACAAATTTAAGTTTAACATATTATATCTGGCTACACCTGAAGATTTCTTAAAAGATACGGTGTTTAAAAATGAGGTAGTCGGGGGATTAAGGATCAGTAGAATTCAGATAAAAGATCCTGTTACTCAGAGTGTATTTGTCAAAAAATATCTTTATTCAGATTTTATTAAACCAGATTTAAGTAGTGGTGCTCTTGTTTCAAGTCCTAAATATGCTATGGAAGTTGACTTGGGGCCGTTGTATGAATGTCAAATGACAAGAATCTCATCTTATTCGAATCTTCCATTAAGTACAACCGGAGGAGCATTTGTTGGTTATAAACATGTTATTGAACTGATAGGAGAAAACGGAGAAAATGGTAAAAATGAATACTTTTATACAAGTCCCTCTGGGACACCCGATAAAGTAGTTCCCAGACCCTATGCGGTCACTTCAAGAGAACATCACAGAGGCAAACTGACAGAAGAACTTAATTACAAATTTGAAAATAACAAATTTGTCTTAATTAAGAGGATACAAAACGATTATGCAGATATTGGTCAGCAGACTTTTCCTGCTATAAAGTTTGTAGGACAAGTACCTGCATTTCTAAATAATGTAATATTTTCTGGAGGAATAAAAGGTGCTTATGTATTCTACGATACAGAAACTGATTATTATAATTTAGTCGGCCAAACTACAAGACTTTATAATGGCACAGATCTGCCAGTTACAACAACTCAATCTTATACTTATAACGATAATAATCAGATCATAAAAGAGGTGTCAAATGACAGCAGGAATAATTTGAATACTCAGATATCTTCTTACCCCCCTGATATGGTAGCTAAAGGGATAGAAACTCCATATAAGGAGATGGTAAACCGGAATATGCTTAATACAGTTATTGAGAAAGAGAACCAATTAAATGATATCTCATTAAAAAAGAATATAACTGTATATGCTAAAGGTATATCTGATGATAATCAGTTGATTTTGCCGTCAGAAATACAAACTAAATTTAAGGATGAGCTTCCTGAGACTCGATGGAGATATAATCATTATGATAAAAATGGAAGCCCTGTAAGTGTATCTAAAGAGAAAGGTGTTAAGATAAATTACTTATGGTCATATAATGGACAGTATCCTATTGCAGAAATTAAAGGAGCGGATTACACAACTATAGAGAACAAACTGGGGGCTAAGAAGATCGCGGACTTCAGTGAGCGTATTAATCCTGATATTAATGATGTACGTGCTTTTCTTGCTCCCTTGTTTACCGATTTCCCGAACCTGGAGATTGTTTTCTATTCTTACAAGCCACTCGTTGGGATGCTTAGTCAGACAGATGCTAAAGGGCAGACGACCTATTATGAATATGACGGATTTCAACGATTGAAAAATGTGAAAGATCAACAGGGAAATATTATTAAAAATACTACTTATCGTTATAAAGATTAATGCCTCATGAGAAAATATTTATATTCCGTTGTCCTGTCTTTTTGTGTTTTGTTTCTGGGTATTCATCAAAGTAAAGGCCAGGTAACCAGAAGTCTGAAGTTGAACAAGTATAGTAATGAGACTGAGATTACAGCTATCGAAGATATAGAGTTACAGCCTGGATTTGAGATTCCGGAGGGAAAAACTGTCAATATCTTTACCGGGATTAATTTTGATAATTGGGTGGCTTTATCCAGTAAACCAAGTTCTGACCAGAACTATATATTGAGCCGGGTCTTTAGAAGGGCGGGTATTAAAACTGATACTGATGCAAGTTCAAATACCTATAATACTGCCGAGGTTAATCAGACCATTCAGTATTTTGATGGACTGGGGCGTCCTTTGCAGACAGTAATGGTACAGGCAAGTCCAAAGTTTTATGATGTGGTGCAGCCGGTGACTTATGATGCTTTTGGCCGGGAGGATAAAAAGTATCAGCCTTATGTTATTGAAAGTAACGGCGGAACTTACCGAACTGATGCACTGAAGGACCTGAAAGACTTTTATGCTAACCCGGGTGCTGGAATTGCTGTCACAGCTTATCCTTATGGACAGACTGTTTTTGAACCGTCTCCATTGAACAGGGTTGTTGAACAAGGAGCACCTGGTGCCGACTGGCAGCCGGTTTCCGGAAGTAATATCGGACATACTCAAAAAATGGAGTATGGAACGAATGACGATGAGGTAAAGCTATGGATGGTGACTACGAACGGAGCTTCAGGAACAACTAATTATGGGGCAGGTAAATTATATAAAACGACCTTCAAAGGTGAAAACTGGAAAGCTACAGATTTAAAGGCTGGTACAACAGATGAATATAAGGACTATGATGGTCGTATAATCCTGAAGCGAGTTTGGGAAACTGATAAGAGAGGCCTGTCTACTTATTATGTCTATGATGATCTGGGTAATTTGCGTTATGTATTACCTCCAGCAGTGAATGAAAACGGACAAAGTACGGTGAGCAGTTTTGTGGAAAGTGATGATGTCTTTAAACAGTTTATTTATGGCTATCATTACGATGGACGCAGACGTCTGGTTGAAAAACAGTTGCCAGGTAAAAAGTGGGAGTACATGATTTACAATGTACTTGACCAGATTGTATTGACTCAGGATGCTAACCAGAGGGCTATAAACCAATGGGTGTTTACCAAGCATGATGCATTTGGAAGGATAGTTGGCTCAGGTCAGTATACAGATGCGAGTAAACGTGATGCAATACAAGCGACTGTGAATATACAAACTGTCCTGTGGGAGACCAGAAAAACAAACGATACTGGTTATGATAATCTTTCTTTTCCGCAAACAGCCAGTCTGGCTGATTATTACTTGATCAACTATTATGATGATTACGGCTTCCCCGGTGTCGGAACTACTGATCAGCCTTCGGGTAATCAGGTTGGGGCAGAGCGAGTGAAATCATTACTGACAGGGAGCAAGATCAGAGTATTGGGAACAGAGACTATGTTGCTTTCTATCTATTATTATGATACTGAAGGGCGTATAGTCCAAAGTAAAGTTGAGAACCATCTGGGTGGAAAAGATATCATTGACAATACCTATAACTTTGCAGAAGAGTTAACAGCAAGTAAGCGTAGCCATACAACAAAAGGTAATGTAGTAACAGTTGCTAGCCGTTATTTCTATGATCATATGGGGCGTAAGATAGCCACAACTGAAAGTATCAATGGCCAGACAGAAGTGATACTGAATAAACTGGATTATACAGAGACTGGTCAGCTATTGAGTAAACAATTACATAGTATCAATAATGGTAGTTCTTATCTTCAACAAACCACTTATGGCTATAATGAAAGAGGCTGGTTGACTAAAAGTATGGGTGATCAGTTTAACTTGCAATTGAAATATAATGATGGAGATGTACCGCAGTGGAATGGTAATATTGCAAACCAGATCTGGGGCAGGAGTAAAGGAACTTTAGATAATACGTTTGCTTACAGTTATGACTCGTTAAACAGATTGACTAAAGCAGTATCTCCAGGGCTTGGAGAGAGTATCAGTTATGATGTGACGGGTAATATCAAGACCTTAGACAGAGAGGGTAAAGGAACTAACACTTATAGTGGTTATACCGGTAACCAGTTGACTAAAATAACTGGTTTTACCAATAGTGAATATAGTTATGATGATAATGGCAATTTAACGTATGATAAAGAGAAGAACATTAATCTGACTTATAATTATCTGAATTTGCCACAGACTATCACAGGCAGTCAGAATTTAAGTTATACCTATGATGCCACAGGGAATAAACTGAAGAAAACTAGTGGTTCAGAAACTACGGATTATATCCGTGGTGTTCAATATACAAATGGGGTAATCGACGTTGTTGCAACAGAAGAAGGGCAGGCGAGAAACAATCAGGGTAACTACAGTTATGAATATAACTTGTCAGATCACTTGGGTAATGTAAGAATGACCTTTAACAAACATCCGGTTGAAAATATATTAGCTATACAGCAGAGTGATGATTATTATGCCTTTGGATTAAGGAAAAATTCAAAACTTGGATCGAATAAGTATCTTTATAATAGTAAAGAGTTACAGGATGAATTAGGGCAGTACGATTACGGTGCCAGGTTCTATGACCCGGTAATAGCTAGGTGGAATGTTGTGGACGCATTAGCAGAAAACCATTATTCAGTAACACCATATAATTATGTATTAAATAATCCTATAAATACAATTGATCCACTTGGATTAGACACAGTCCCCGTTAATAAAGTTACTCCAGAAGTTTGGCATAATTTTGATACTGCAGGAGACAATATAAGTTTGAATGAAGTTGGTGTTACAGCAAAAAGAGGAGGGGCAAGGGCTCAATCTGCTTATAATGGTGTAGTAGGTGAAGTCCAAAGCAACTATCGTAAGAGTACTGGTGGACTCTTTATGGGATATCCAGACAATTTGCAAGGAGTAGCAACTACTGTTTTCCATGAGAGATATATCGCACATAATGAGATAAATCCTTTTTCTGGTCAGGGTAGGGTTGTTGGTTTGGAAGACGCAAACTGGATTATTGATTTTGCTGTAGGTGGTATCTATAGTTTGACAAAGACAGGGGCGGCCGTAGCTGCCGAAGAAGGAGGTCTAAATTTGTTTAAATTCGGATCTCCACAAGCAGAAGCATCAACTGGGTGGAAAACTGGTGATAGGTTTTTGAAAATGTTTGATCAGGGTTCTCCTAAACTAAATTGGAAACAAAATTCCGGATTTTTAAGACGAGAAATGGGTGCTGGAAATCCTATTTTTGATTCTTACTTAAAGGCCAATGGAACTCTACAAGAAACAAGAGGATTCTTAAATGCAGAACGGAGTCTCTTGCAAAGTCGTGGATGGAGTTTTAACCCAAATCGTGGTGCGTGGATGCCACCTAATTAAATAAATAACAAAATGAAATTTAACCAGATAATCCTTGAGAAGCTAGGTGTGCTTTTTCAAAAATGTAATTTAAATATCATTGAACAACGAGATAATTATCTAAAACTGCTGTCAAAATATTTAGTAATTATTATTGCTCATAATCAACTTGAAAATTCTAATACTATTTGGTTAGGTAGAAATGATGATAAAATGGATAAAGTGGAGGTTGATAATAAGGTGCTTAAGTTGTTTTTTGGTTCTGATTTAAAGTTAAGCGATGTCTCTGTTGAGATTTTTGTAAAGAACCTTGTTTTGTTTTTTGAAAATGAAGCACAGCCCCTACTGAGAGGAGATATAGATAGAATAAATAAATTAGAAGAGTTTGATTTGGAGAGAAGTCAAAAATATACACAGGGATTATTAGATAAACAGAGTTTAGTAGCTGCTAATAAGGCTTGGGATGAAGGAGACTACAGAGAGTTTATTAAGTTGATAGATGAGACTAATAAAGATGAGCTGCCTTCATCTTATCAATTGAAGTATAAAATTGCTGTTCAGAAATTATAGTTTCAGTTCCAAAGCGGATTATACAAAATTACCCATCTGATATACCAAAACTATCCTCTAATTAATGATGTAGGCCCGGGCATAATGCCGGGCTTTGTTGTTTATTGGATATTACCGTTACTTGCTATTATAGTCTTCTTCGTTTTAATGATTGTAAATAGTACGATGTCACTAAAACATCCTTAGTCATAGAATTATCTAATAATCCGTTCCCCTCCAAACAATACCTCTTTCCTGGTTTTAAATCAATATTTTTGAAACGGTAAGTGTTTCTCTAAACTATCAAAACAGATACTTTGATGGTATTGGGAATTAACAATTTAAACCGCCATATTTATAAGATGAATTACCTGGATATATTAGATCAGGTCAGAGCGCATGTCTCGAGCTTGTTTCATACTAAAAAAGACGAGAGATTAATCTACCATAACCAGACACATACCGAACAGGTTGTCAAAGCTGTAGTCAAAATAGCCAGCCATTATCAATTGTCTGATCATGACTTCTTTATCGTCAATGTTGCCGCCTGGTTTCATGATGTCGGTTACCTGATTAACTGTCAGTCACACGAAGAAAGAGGAGCAGCCTTAGCCAAAGAATTTTTGAGTTCAAAAGGGGTAGAACCCGCTATCACAGATTTAGTAACCAACTGTATTCTCGCTACAAAAATGCCACAGCATCCTGTCGGTTTGCTCGAAGAAATTGTCTGTGATGCCGATCTGTTCCATCTGGGTGGTGAAAACTTCAAAGAAAGAAATAAGCTGATGCGCAAAGAAGCGATGGCTTTCACAGGAAAGGAAATCGATAAAAATGAATGGCGCTCAAAAACCATTATACTTTTTGAATCCCATCATTATCACACCGACTATTGTCAGGACTTACTTTCTGCAAAAAAAGAGATGAACCTGAACGAGCTCAAAGAGAAATTAGAAAAAGACAATCATCAGGAGAAGGAAAAAGAAGAAGAGAACATAGATCCGGTAGCTCTGGTTACCAGTAAAAAAGAAGATAAAGTGGCAAAAAAAGAAGATAAAAAGAAAAGTAACCGGCCTGATAAAGGGATCGAAACCATGTTCCGGATTACTGCCGGTAATCATCAGCGGCTAAGTGATATGGCCGATAATAAAGCCCATATCATGATCTCGACCAATTCTATCATCTTATCAGTTATCCTGAGTATACTACTGCGCAAACTTGAAGATAATCCGCATTTGATAATCCCAACTTTACTACTACTGATTATATGTGTGGTGACTATGGTATTCTCTATTCTTGCTACGCGGCCTACAGTCCCTCCGGGTACATTTACTGCCCAGGATGTCCATGATAAAAAAGTAAACCTGTTATTCTTCGGTAATTTCTACAGAATGACCCTACCAGACTATACTGCTGGTATGGAAGAAATGATGGAAGACAGAGATTTTCTCTATGGTAGCCTGATCCGCGATTTATATTCACAGGGTGTAGTCCTTGGGCGTAAATACCGCTTGTTAAGGATTGCCTATAACGTTTTTATGTTCGGTATCATTGCTTCTGTTCTTGCATTCGTTATTGCCATTGCGGTTGTAGCTATATAAACACAACATGAAAGAATATGTCTTTTTTAACCGTGACCTGAGCTGGCTGAGTTTTAATGAGCGGGTGTTGATGGAAGCAGAAAACGAGCAGGTTCCCTTGCTGGAACGCATCCGGTTTCTGGCTATTTATTCTTCCAATCTGGACGAGTTTTACCGGGTACGTATGCCTGTGCTGATGGCTATTGACAATTTTGATGAAAACAGCGGATTAAACAATAATTACTATAAAGCTCAGTTTTTAATCAACCAGCAACAACAGCGGTTTGGTCATTTACTAGCCAATCAGCTACTACCCGCGCTGAAAGCAGAAAATATCCACTGGTTATACAATGAACCTATTCCCGAATCCATTACAGATGAACTGGCAAGAATCTTCTTTAATGAGGTACTAGCCTATATCAGGCTATTCCGTATAGAACAAGATGAAAATGCTTTCTTCGCCGAAAATAACCGGTTGTACCAGGCTGTAATCCTTTCGGACGCTGCCGGAATCGAGCGACTCGAATTGATTACAATTCCATCTGAAGCCTTACCCAGATTATACGCAGTTAATAAAGACGACCAGAAATACGTGGTTTTCCTCGATGATATTATCAGGAATAATCTCGCTTATCTTTTCCCTGGTGAAGCTATCAAAGGTGTATTTAACATCAAAGTCACCCGGAATGCCGAGCTGAATATCAAAGAAGAAATTGATGACCTTGACGAAGATATTACCGCCGAACTAGAAAAAGAACTGAAAAAACGTGATCTCGGTATTGCCACCCGTTTCTTATGCCAGCCTGGGATACCCCTGCGCCATCTTTACCGGATGATGTATGCGCTGAACCTTTCCAAATCCTCAATCGTAGAGGGAGGTTTTTACCATAATATGAAAGATCTGAACAGCTTCCCGCTGAACGGAACTGCGCTGAATTATCCGAAATGGCCAGCCTTGCCAGTGCTGTTACTCAAAAAAGAAGATACCTTATTTAGCCAGATCCAGAAAAAAGACCTGATGGTACATGTACCTTATCAGAACTATGACCTGGTCCTGAGATTCTTTAATGAAGCTGCCAATGACAGTTTCGTGGAAGAAATTTACGTGACCCTTTACCGTGTGGCAGATAATTCAAGGATTGTCAATGCACTGATGTCTGCGGCAAAAAATGGTAAAAAGGTATCAGTGATGGTAGAGCTCAAAGCGAGATTTGATGAAGCCAATAATATCAAATGGGCCTCACAGATGAAGGCTGCGGGTGTAAAAATTATTTATAGCAATAAAGAACTCAAAGTACATGCTAAAGTAGCCCTGGTCAAAAGAACCATCAGAGATCAAAGTCAATATCTTGGTTTACTGGCCACCGGTAACCTGAATGAATCTACAGCCAGATTTTATACCGACCATATCTTACTGACAGCTAACCAGGATATGCTGGCTGAACTGAAACAACTTTTTGGTTTCCTAAGCAAAAAGAAGAAGAAACCAATGCCGGAAGATACCATCAATTTCAAACATTTGCTGGTTGCTCAGTTTAATCTTCAGCAGCGGTTTATTTCGTTGATTGACCGGGAAATCCAAAATGCTAAAAAAGGCTTGGCTTCGGGTATTACCATCAAAATGAATAACCTCGAAGAAAAGATCCTGATTGCCAAATTGTACGAGGCTTCAAACGCAGGTGTAAAGATTCAGCTGATTGTAAGAAGCGTATGCTGTTTAATTCCCGGTATACCAGGACAGAGTGAAAATATTATCGTCAAACGGATTGTAGACCGTTACCTGGAACATGGACGTATCTTTCTATTCCATAACAATGGAGAACAGGAGCTTTTCATGGGATCGGCCGACTGGATGAACAGAAATATCTACGGAAGAATAGAAGTCTGTTTCCCCATCTATAGTGAAGAATTAAAAATAAGACTGATAGAAATCTTAAATTTACAGTGGAGGGATACCGTTCAGGCTGTTGAACTCAATGAAGAACTACAGAATAACTATTGCCAGGGTGAAATTCAGAGCTGTTCACAGCAGGCGATTTATGAATTTTTAAAAGAAAATACCGTATCAACTATTGAATATAAAACATCATGAAACTGTTTTTTAAAAGACTGAGTTATCTTTTTCCTGTACTTATTCTGATCGGGTTTTATGCTTGTAAACCGGCTAAACAGAATTTTAGCAGTCCGAAGGGATATAACCTGAACAAGCCGGAGAAATTTACGATGCCCGAAAGTCTGCAGGAGATTTCAGGTATTGCCTTTTATAAAGGTAAAAGCGATACAGTCTATTCCATTCAGGATGAAGACGGCCGGCTTTTCAGACAAGCCTGGGGAATCAAAAAACAAAAACATGCAGTCTTTGGTAAAAAAGGAGATTATGAAGATCTCGCTATCCTGAATGAGACGGTGATTATCCTGAGAAGTGACGGTGTACTTTATACTTTTCCTTTTAGCGAAGCGACCAAAGACAAAGTAACCAATATCAAAGAATGGGATGATTTGCTGCCTGACGGAGAATACGAGAGTATTTATGCAGACCAGCAGACCAACCAGATTTACCTGCTTTGTAAGAACTGTAAAGGAGATAAAAAGGGACAGTTTATGTCCGGTTCTATTTTTACCTATAACCCGGTAAAAAAAGAGATGATTGCTTCCGGTGAGTTCTCTATGGATCTGAAAGATCTGATTAGCAAAGGACATATCCTGAAAACAGGGATGAAAGCTTCGGCACTGACCAGAGATCCGCATTCCGGAGAATGGTATATACTCTCTTCAGTGAACAAATTGCTGGTGGTTGCTACACCCGACTGGAAAGTTAAAAGTGTGCACCGGTTAAACTCTGCAACATTTGTTCAGCCCGAAGGACTGGCCTTTGATCAAGAGATGAATTTATATATATCCAATGAAGGTGACGAACTCAGCTCCGGTAATATTCTGAAATTCAAGTTTAAACCCTGATCTGAAAAAATTATGATCCGGTAAATAATTACCAGATCCAAGACGCTTATAATTATAAAAAATGCAGGCAATAACCATTGACTTTAACAAATATGTATGCGGGAATGAGCAGAATGGAATGAAGGCCGATGTCAGGCTTTCATTAAAACCATTTATTACATTTCTTCAGGAAAGGATGATTACAGAAAAAACAGCCAAGATAAATTTCTATAATTATCTGCTGGAGCAATTTGCAGTTTTTCCTGAACTCAAAGATCCCATTCCTGTTGAAAATGTAAACAAGTACAACCACCTGTTTGAACTGATATATACAGCTTTGTCACCTATTATTAACGATGAGCGTGAACAGCTTTGGGCATTGAGTAAACCTATCTGCCCTTGTTTCTATTATGGAACAAACTCTTTTTATAATGTGCTGCTTGATAAGCAACAAGAGCATTTGAACACCGATTTGTCACTGCCTTCTCAAAAAGAAATGCAGGATACGATGCTCAGAAATTTATACAGTCTGATCCTGCAGAAATTTTATCATTTCAGTTTCGGTACTGACCAGCATATTATTAAATCTATCCTCGACAAGGAGACCCAATTACTGAGATACTACAAGTTGAATATCGATACCCGGTTTATAGAGGTTAAAAACAAAATGCCTTTGCCCGAGCTGACGATCCAGCATATCAAAGAGTATATGCAGGATGAAAGCAGTAGTTTAGAAACGCTGAGTACTTTACTACCATCCGAAATGTTTAGTATCGAAGGTATTTCCATTGTAAGTCTGGTGGATATTACTTCCGAATATGCGCTGGAATCTATCAAAAATACAATTATCGCCCATAACGAGTGCCAGGTGGGCTGGAGCAGCTCGATGATCTCGACTGCGCTTAAATCACTGGCTGGACACAAAGATATAGAGTTTAGCTTATTGCCCTATCTGAGGCTGAATAATAAGACACTGGTTTATCACCATCAGGGTTTTCAGAGTATCATCGATCAGCAGGCAAAACTGAGCGGGATGGGAGAAGAAGCTTACGCTGCTCTGGTTAATACATTTGTAGAACATCCGCGCCGGTTGATTTTCCCTTCGATCAGCGAGGAAGACCAGTTGGCCTATCCTATGCTGAAGCTCGTTGCCGATGCAGGAATCAGATCCTATGGCCTTTTTCCTTTATACTATAATGCAAAACTGGTTGGTTGTTTAGAACTCTACACCAAAGATGAAACTGCATTTAATGGCAGCACTTTATCCCGTATAGAAACGGCTTTACCTTTACTGGCGCAGCTTTATCAGAATATTATTATTGATTTCAATAATGAGATTTCTGCTATTGTGACTGATAAATTTACAGCTTTGCAGTCCTCTGTCGAATGGCGTTTCTACCAGGCGGCTTATAATTATATGAACTCGGGTGCCTGGGAAAAGAAACTGCCTATAGAACAGGTTTATTTTAAAAATGTACATCCTTTTTATGGGGCAATCGATATCCGGAATTCAAGTATTGAGCGGAACCTGATGATCAGAAAAGATCTCTTTGCTCATTTTGAAGTCCTGGAAACTACGCTGGCAAATCTGAAAACAATCATCCCTGAAGTAATGGAAGATGATTTTCCGAGACAGCAATCGTCCTGGGACCATAAAGGTTTCGACGAGATTTCTGATCGGGAGATCATGAAAACTGATGATTATCTGCAACATCAGCTGCCACCTTACCTGAATGTACTGAAAGACATATATCCACAGGCAAAGGGAATAATTAATGAATATTTTGAGCTCACAAGCCCTGGAGGTAAGATATTCCAGAACAGGGACAGTTATGAGCTCAGTATGCAGACAATCAACCGTGCAGTCAACAAGTATCTTGATCAGTTCAATGCAGAATTACAGCAGGAGTACCCTTGTTACTTTGAAAAATTCAGAACTGACGGAGTTGAGTTTGACATTTATCTGGGGCATTCCATTGCACCTGATTTGGAATTTAGAGATGGTCTGCTGGCTGATTTTCGTTTAAGACAGCTAAAAGCCATTGCCGAGATCACCCGTATCACTGCGGGGCTCAGATCTGCATTACCTATACCAATGGAAACCACACAGCTGATCTTTGTCTATGAGAAAATTATAGACATCAGCTTCCGTTTGGATGAACAAAGATTTGATGTGGAGGGAAGTTATAACATCCGTTACCAGATGGTCAAGAAGAGGATTGATAAGGCGCATGTCAAAGACAGTACAGAACGTCTGACTCAGCCAGGTAAAATAGCCATAGTCTATTTTAATGGCGCTGAGGCAGATGAATATATGGGTTATATCAGTACGTTACAGAAACAAAAAATACTAACAGAAGAGGTAGAATTCCTGGAAATAGAAGAATTACAGGGGGTGGAAGGATTAAAGGCATTACGTGTAGAAGTCCTGATCAAAACAGATTAATTAAATGAGTATATTTTCCGGCAACTATAAGTTAAAGACAGGTCCTGCAGTATTCTTACTTGCAATTTTTTTGGTTTTCCCCTTCCTGAGCAGCGCACAGCAGCAAAGGACAAAGGATTCAATTACCATAGCAATCTCTCCCGTTTATGATTCTGTATCTAAAACACATCGTTTTTTCCTGGGAGAGAACTACCGAAAATTATGGGCTACGCCAGTAAGGATGAGAATTGTCGACTTACAAAAGGAACATGGAGGGATGAAAGTCATTCAGCTTGGTGGAGGGATGCAGACCCGTTCCTTACGTCTGGAAGATGCTTCGGGAAGAGAATGGGCACTCCGTACAGTGCAGAAATATCCGGAAAGAGGTCTGGCAGAAAAGCTGAGAGCAACTATTGCCAAAGATATTGTGCAGGACCAGATTTCGACAAGTCATCCTTTTTCTGCCTTGGTTGTACCGCCTTTAGCCGATGCACTGGGCATTCCTCATGCTAATCCTGAAATCCTTTATGTAGGCGATGATCCGGCTTTAGGAGAGTACAGAAAACAATTTGCCAACGCTGTTTATTTGCTGGAAGAACGTATGCCTGCGGGATATGAAAAAAGTGATAATAGCCTGAAGGCGCAGCGTAAGGTCGATGAGGATAATGATACCCATATTGCTCAGAAGTTAGTGTTAAGAGCCAGGTTACTCGATTTTATAGTCGGTGACTGGGACAGACACGAAGATAACTGGAGATGGTTAAAGCTGGATGATCAGGACGAAAAGGAATATGTTCCTGTACCACGTGACAGGGACAAGGTCTTTTATAAAACTTCGGGTGTATTTCCGTGGGTCCTTTCTCATCAGTGGCTGAAAGCAAATCTTCAGCCTTATGAACCCGTGATCAGAGCCGTAGACCAGTGGAATTTTAACCAGCGTTATTTTGATCGTTATTTTTTAAACGGGCTTAGTGAGAAGGACTGGAGAGAAGTAGTGAAATATGTGCAGGAAAAGCTACAGGACGGTTTGTTAAGACAGGCGATGTTACGTATGCCGGCTAATATTTTTGCTGAAGGAGGGGAGGAAACGCTGAAAATTATGATCGCCAGAAAGAATAATCTGGAAAAAAGTGCATTGGATTATTATCGTTTCCTGGCAGTTACTGTCGAGGTCTCTGCTTCTGATAAGCGCGAGTATTTTGAGGTGAAACATAAGAAAAATGGAAATATAGAACTGACCATCAATAATATCAAAAAGAATGGAGAGAAGGGACGAACATTATACCACAGGACTTTTCAAAAAGGTATAACCCACGAAATCAGGTTATATGGAATGGGAGGAGAAGATGTCTTTGAAGTTTCGGGAGAGACCCGTTCACCGATTACTGTTCGCATGATTGGCGGTGGAGGAAAAGATAAATTTGATGTTAGTCCGAACCATAAATCCAATACGTTTATTTATGACCGTTCGGACGAAGAGAATGAGTTACCGGCTTCGTCTGTAGCCAAATTACGTTTATCAACTGATACTACGGTTAACCAGTACAATAAGAAAAGTTTTATATACGATCAGTTTGGTCCTTTATTCCATCTGAATTACAATATTGACCAGGGGATACAAGCTGGTGTAGGTCTGATTCTGGAAAAACAGGGTTTCAGGAAATATCCATATGCCTCTAAACAGGAGTTCTGGCTTGATTACTCAACGGGCAGACAATCGTTTATCTTAAATTATGCAGGCGACTTTAAGAAGGTCATCGGGAATACTGATTTTAAAATTAATGCAAATTTTCTGGGCCCTAATAACCTGAGCAATTTCTTTGGTCTGGGAAATGAAACGGCATTTATCAAAGATGACGGTAAGGGAATGCCTTATTACAGGAACCGCTATGATTACCTCACCGCAGATTTTCAGCTTTACAGAAAGCTGGATCACTGGACTGTAGGTGGTGGCCTGGCTACTGAATACTATACCAGCAGTCGTAAGGGAAACCAAAACAGGTTCCTGAATGATTTTAATCTGGCTCATCCCGAAGAATCGGTTTTTGCCGATCGTCTTTATGTAGGTCTGGTTGCCGAGGTAAAATATGATTCGAGGGATAATATCGCTATCCCTAAAAAAGGTATTTACTGGAATACCAGAATAACTGCCAATCAGCAGCTGAATGATGATCATGAGCGTTACGGAAAAGTACAATCGGAGTTCCGTTATTATCTGAGCCCGGGAAATGGTGATTTTGTCATTGCCAATCGTTTGGGTGGGGGAACAACTTTTGGTGATCCAGAATATTTCCAGCTGATGCAGTTAGGGGGAGTACACAATCTCCGTGGTTTCCATACCAATCGTTTTACCGGTAAATCCATGTTATATTATAACCTGGATCTCCGGATGAAATTATTTGATTTTACTTCTTATATCGTTCCCGGATCTGTTGGGCTATTAGGATTTAATGATGTTGGCCGGGTCTGGATGCCCGGGCAATCTTCCGATCAGTGGCATTATGGTTATGGGGGAGGAATTTATGTGATTCCCGCTGACCTTATCCTAATCCAGGCAGCTGTTGGCTTTTCAAAAGAGAGTACCATGCCTTATATTTCTATAGGATTTAGTTTCTAAAAAAGAGCAGGTTGCTGATCGAACCGGTGGCCTGCTCTTTTAAGAGCCTGTCTAAATTCAGTTCTTAACCTGTTTGTAAATAACCTTCAATGTGTTGTTTATCCCGTTGACAGTACTGCTGATAGTTTCCGGATAATTATCACTGTTATACGAATAACTAAAAGTCTGATTCTTTTCCGGTTTTAGAGGGAAATTACATTGCTGTAAGTTATTCCTGGCAGACAGGAAAAGATTATCTTCTTTTTCCAGGGTGAGTAACCATAAATACCCGGCGTGTTTGAATAAGCCATTTTTAGTGTCGTAATCGAGTTTTGCTTCCTCCGTATTCCCTTTTTCTCCAATCAGGTTACCAGCTTCATTATATGATTTTTTTAGTTTATCTGTCAGACGGTCATTCATATCATAATAATTGATCTCACTGGGCTGATTAAGGCTATTATAACTTAATGTGTAATATCCGGTTTCGGTATAATTATTTCCCTTGACCACTGCCATTGAACCCTGTATCACCTGACCTTTTTCATTGAAATCATAATCTGTTGAGGAAATTAAAGCCGCACCCTTATATCTTTGCAGGGTTAATGGTTGTCCGGCTGCATTATAGGTCATCAGCATACTGGTTCCGTTACCATATTCTATTTTAGCGATGGATAAATCGGCCGTATAACTGATCTGCATACCTGATTTTCCTGTTCCAAGCTGTATAGGAATAAGTATTTTTGCAGATGGCTGTACAACTGGCGGGATTATCTTTTCATCAATTTCAGCTGCCCTTTCTCCTTTTTTACAACTTGTAAAATGGCTCAATATCAACAGACAAATAACAGGTACATGTTTTGTGAAAACTCTATTCATAACGATTAATTTTGGTTTTGATTAAAACCTCAAGCTAGTTCCATTATTTAGATATGTGTTTAATTATTTAGAAATTATTTTGCTATTGTGTAGAGGGAAGAGGAGTGCTAGTCGGGTTGTGTTCGGGTACTGGTCGGGTACTGGTCGTAATGAATCCATATTCAGGGTATCCTGCGTGTATGGTGAGGCCACGTTTTTTCTAAGTAAAAGGTGGCCTTAACGTGGGGTAATGGTGGCCTCATGTTGGCCTCATCCCGAATAGTACCCGAACACAACCTAACCAGTACCCGAAGACAAACCATCATGAAAGCGATCATTTGAACTATGGAGGTATTAATTCATTTCTTTTAAATTCCCTGTACAGGAAAATACCTTGCTAATAAGGGGAATCGTTAAAAAATGAAAAACCAATTGCTTTTATTTGAGTTATAACTCATATTTTAATAGAAAATTACAAGACCCTCTTTATGGAAATAATTCATCTGAGTGCAGAATGTTATCCGATAGCTAAAGTAGGCGGCCTGGGCGATGTTGTCGGCGCTTTGCCAAAATACCAGAACAAGCTGGGCCATTTCGCCAAAGTAGTCATGCCTGCTTATAATAATTCGTTTCTGATACAGAATGAGTTTGAAGTAGTTTATGATGCCTGGGGAAATATCGGTGCCCGTCATTTTCCGGTGCGGATCTTCAGGGAAAAAACAAACAAACTGGGATTTGATCTTTACCTGGTCTATATAGCCGGGCTGACTGACCGTGACCGCGTTTATGGTTATGACGATGATACAGAACGTTTCCTGGCTTTTCAGATCGCTACATTGGATTGGATCAGTCAGTGGGAACATCGTCCTGATGTCATTCATTGTCATGATCACCATACCGGTTTGGTCCCATTTATGGTTGGTAACTGCGAAAAATACAGGGGTCTGAGAAATATTCCCACGGTATTAACGATTCACAATGCTCAGTACCAGGGACAATTCGGATGGGATAAATTACATGAGCTTCCGGCTTTTGATTTATGGAGAGCTGGTCTGTTAGGATGGGAAGATGATATTAACCCGCTGGCTTCGGCTATAAAATGTGCCTGGCGCGTAACAACAGTTTCTCCAAGTTATCTGGAAGAAATCAGTTATAGTGCTAACGGACTGGAAAGCCTGCTGGCCAGCGAACGTGCAAAATCGGTCGGAATTCTGAACGGAATTGATAATGAAGTATGGGATCCGCAGCATGATCCTATGCTGGAAAAAACTTACAATAGCAGGACAGTAGAAAATGGGAAAAAAGCAAACAAAGCAGCTTTATGCGATGTTTTTAATTTAGATCCAACCAAACCATTGTTCACTTTTATTGGCAGGTTAGTAGGGGAAAAGGGAGCAGATTTATTACCTGAGATTTTTCATAATTCATTAGCACACAGCCGCGGGAATATCAATATTCTTGCATTGGGATCCGGCGATCCGGTTGTCGAAGGGAAATTGTTGGAATTAAAGAACTGGTTTCCTGGTGTATATAACGCTTATATTGGTTATAACGAAAAAATGTCCCATCAGATTTATGCAGGGGCTGATTTTATTCTGATGCCTTCGAGGGTAGAACCTTGCGGGCTCAATCAGCTATACGCTTTGCGTTATGGGACTATACCAATTGTACGCAGAATTGGCGGGTTGAAAGATACAGTGGTGGATATAGGAGATGGTGGATTTGGTATCTGTCATGATCAGACCAGTGTATGGGATGTAGGGCATGCTATCGGAAGGGCTTATGACCTTTACCAGAATAAAAAACACGTAAAAGATATACTTAAATATAGTATGCAAATAGACCACTCCTGGGATAGAGCAGCCCAGGAATATATAGACCTGTACCAAATGTAATTTAACCATATGACTGAAAAAGTACTAGGAGTCATCCTTGGCGGTGGCCAGGGCTCCAGATTATCGCCGCTTACCCAGACCCGTTCCAAGCCAGCAGTTCCGATAGCTGGTAAGTATCGTTTGGTAGACATTCCTATTTCGAATTGTCTGAATTCTGGTATCCATCGTATGTTCGTACTTACACAGTTTAATTCAGCTTCTTTAAACAAACACATTAAAAACACCTATCATTTCAGTCATTTCAGTGATGCTTTTGTAGACATCCTGGCAGCGGAACAGACACCTGATAACCCAACCTGGTTTCAGGGAACTGCTGATGCTGTCCGTCAGACCATGCATCATTTATTACAGCATGATTTTGAATATGTGCTGATCTTATCGGGTGATCAGTTGTACCAGATGGATTTTAATGAAATGCTGAATGCACACGAAGAAAGCGGTGCTCAGGTTACCCTGGCAACGATTCCAAGTACGGCAAGGGATGCAACTGGTTTTGGGATTCTAAAAGCGAATGAAGAAAATATTATTACTTCATTTATTGAGAAGCCTAATGCAGAGCAGCTGGTAGACTGGGCTTCTGATACAGGGCCTGAAATGCAGGCTGAAGGACGTAATTACCTGGCTTCAATGGGTATTTATGTTTTTAACCGTGATTTGCTGGTAAGGATTTTTGCAGAGAATCCCGATGAAAAGGATTTTGGAAAAGAAATTATCCCACGTGTTTTACAGACGCAGCGTGTACTGAGTTTTCAGTATGAAGGGTACTGGACAGATATTGGAAATATCAGTTCTTTCTTTGAAGCGAACCTGGGCTTAACCGATGACATTCCTAAATTCAATCTGTTTGACAGTAACCAGAGTATTTTTACGCGTCCGCGGATGTTACCTCCGACCAAAATTCTGAGTACTTCACTGAGTAAAGCAGTGATCGCCGAAGGTTGCATCCTGAATGCTGACCTGATTAAACATTCTGTAGTTGGGATACGCTCAAGAATAGGGAATGGTACTTCTGTTGAGAATACTTATATCATGGGAAGTGACCGTTATCAGACACTGACAGAAATTGCAGAGGAGAATGCTGCGGGCAGACCATTGATCGGAATCGGTGACCGCTGTAAAATAGTGAACGCTATCATTGATAAAAATTGTAAGATTGGAAATGATGTCCAGATCATTGGTGGAGCACATTTAGAGGATGGAGATTTCGAGAATTATGCAGTTAAAGACGGGATTGTTGTCGTGAAGAAGGATGCTGTTATTACCAATGGAACTGTTATAGGATAATTCCCTGATTGAATACATTACAAAGCCGTTTGCAGGAAATCCTGTAAACGGCTGTTTTGATTATAAAATATACTGATTTGATGAGATTTACATACCACTATCTATTCTTTCTTTTCATCGTTTTAATAACCAGCTCTGGTTATGCTCAGGAAAAAAAAATAAAATTAACGACTGATTTCTACAATGAGATAGGAAAATATAATCTCTCTGAAATTTTAACTGCTGATAGTATTCTGGCGGTAGACCAGATAGACGGAGAAATCACGGAGCGAAGAATCAAAAGAGGAGAGATCCTGGGTTTCATAGGGGATAAGTATCAGCGGATCCTGATCCATCTGATTTCGGTAGTTAAGAATCCCAAAAAACCTGGAGAATATTTAATCTATGGAAAGTCGAAGGTGAAGGAAAATATCTGTTCATTCCGAGGGACTTTAAAGATACTCGAGGCAAGGCTTTACAGAAACAATAGTATTCCAAAATACCGGGAAGGTCTGATGGTTAGTGAACTTTATTTAAATGAGGAAAAACAGCAGGTTTCGGCAGGATTCTTTAAAGGTAAGCTATACAGCAGGTTTGTTTTAGACGACAGCAATAAATTAAAATATTGTGCAATAAATTTTGCAACTGATGGCTTCTTAAATAATGCATTTACAGGTAGCTGGACAAGCTATAAAGGTGGTGCTTCTAAAAAGTGTAACTGGGGTGATTTCAGAATTCCAGGAAGTGGTGATCTGGATATCGGCGCAGGCGAATTTAGTGTAAATAGCCGTTATCTTGAAAATGGCTGGAAAACCTATAAAGATGCGCATGCAGATCTCAGAGAAGAGGGGTATACAGAGGAGATTATTGCTAAGGCTATGGAAAAAGAAAACGAACAGTGGTGGAAATAATAGTCTAAATCACGATTTTAGTATTATTCTGCGTGGGATGTGCAGTACAGATCAGTACTCTGCCCTGAGCAATTTCCTCATCAGTCAGGACTTCGTTATAATCCATTCTTACGCCCCCCTCGGTACAGGTGGATACACAGGTGCTGCAAATTCCTGCACCACAGCTGTAGGGTACATTAATATGATGGGAAAGCGCTACTTCGAGAATCCGTTTATACCAGGGTACTTCTAACTGATAAACCTGATTGTTGTGCTCCAGGATGACGGTGTAAGTGTTTTTGTCTTTGACGACCTTTTCGGTCATATCGTCTTCATCGATTTCATCTTCAGGGATAAAATAGGTCTCTTTTTTAATCTGATCCAGTCTGAAACCCATTCCCAGCAGGTTAATCCGGCAGGAAACCATGTAATCGATAGGGCCGCAGGTATAACAAAGAGCCTCCGACTGTTCGTAGATCAGATTGGTATTCACGAGATCGTGGATCAGGAAGCTGTTTAACCTGGCAAACTGGAGATTTTTAGAATCACTGAACAGATAAATGAGTTTTAACCGTTCAGGGTATTTTTTCTGCCATTCATTTAGTTCTTCATAGAACAGGGTCTGACTGGCAGACCGGTTGCTGTAGATCAGTACTATTCTGGAATATTCTTCCTGGAGTAAAGCAGTTTTTAAAATGGAAAAAACGGGTGTGATACCTACGCCGGCTGCAAAAAGAAAGACGGTACGTTGGATTTGATCAACCGGGGAATAGGTAAAGATCCCTGCCGGAGGTAAAACTGTAAATATATCTCCGACGGCAGTCTGATGATGGAGATATTTGGAAATTTCTCCGTTTTCAACCAGTTTTACGGCTATACTCAGTGGCTCGTCCATTGCAGGAGAACTACAGATAGAATAAGAACGCCTGACTTCTTTCCCCTTGACCTGGAAAAGAACAGTGAGGAACTGACCAGCCTCATAAGCTGGTATTTCACCGTTTACCGGGGCAAACTGAATGAAGACATTTTCTCCCGCACGTTTTGAAATCTCTGTAATACGTAATTGCAATGTGGTGATCATAGGCTGCAAATCTATCGATTTCCTTAAACATAGTTAAAAACAAGCGAGAAGATGGTTTTTTGATGAGGAACAGAGCTGACTTCGAGACTGCCATAATGCATTTTCATGATATTACGGGTAATGGTCAGTCCTATACCTGAACCATTTTTCCGTGTAGTGAAAAACGGAACAAAGATCTTTTCTGCCAGTTCGGGCTCGATCCCTTTTCCATTGTCGCTTACTTCAATAAAAAGCCGGTTTTGTTCTAAGCGGTAATCAATTTCAATCAGTGGGTTTTCGACATCTTCCAAAGCATGTATGCTGTTGGTAACAAGATTAATCAGCGCCTGTTCTACGAGTTTCAGGTCGACATTAATGGTGATTTTTGAAGAAGTCTGGCTTACTGAAAGTTTTACGTTTTTGGCGGCAGCAAAAGGCTGCATCAGTACCTGAATATGCTGAAGAATACCACCGATACTGTGTGATTCGAGTTCGGGTGTAGGCAATTCTGCAATCAGACGATAGTCTTTGACAAAATCGAGCAGACCTAAGGAACGTCTTTTGATAGCCTGTATAGCTGGCCGCATATCTTCAAGGTCTTCTTTGTCCAATGCTTCTTTATTGGTGATCATGCTGTTTATCGTATCAGAAAGAGAACTGATAGGCGTGATAGAATTCAGGATCTCATGAGAAATTACACCTATCAGCCTGTTCCAGGCCTCGGTTTCTTTTTGCTCAATCTCATCTTTGATATTCTGAAAAGAGATGATCCTGTAGTTCTTGTTATAGAGGTTAATAGGAATGACCTCGGTAGACAACTGAATGAGTTTGTCCTGAATTTTAAGTTCCAGAAACCGTTTTCCTCCCTGAAGTATATTTTCAATTTCAGTAGTAAATACGGGCAGGTGCTCTTTCAGACGGTGCCAGTATTTATAAGCCGGAACTTGCAATAACGCAGCAGCGGCCTCATTAAAAAAGGCTATTTCAGCTTGTTCAGCAGCATTACTGCTGTCCTTCACTACGATTACACCGACGGGAACTTGCTGGAGGATCGTTTTAATTAGCTGGAACATTGCATCCTGTTCGAGCTGGATGTCTTTATGCGTTTTGATGATGTCATCAAATGATTCGTACAGATCCGGAAAACTTCCTTTAGTACTTTTATTCCTGAAATTCAGGGTATGATCCCGGGTTTTGACCGCTACTATAAATCGTCTGATATCAGATTTGATCTGGTTAATATAATTGTACAGCGAAAAGATACTTAATAGCAGAATGCAGGAAACTCCGGTAATGGTAAACCATAACGAGGTTTTAAGGACAAGATAACCGAGTAAAACAGCTAGTGCATTAATCAGCAATAAGTAAAGCAGCAGCCTGAAAGTGAAACGTTGATAAAACATAGGTTATAATCCGAATTTTTCTATTCTGCGGTACAGGGCGGCCCTGGTAAGCCCGAGTTCGGCAGCTGCACGTGAAATATTGCCTTTATGGTTCTCTATTGCTTTTTGTACCATCATCTTTTCCATTTCTTCGAGGTCAAGTGTTGCCGGTAATGGGGCTGCACCGCCAAAACGCTGTGGGCTTAACTGTAAATCCATTTCGCTAATCTCGTTACCATCGGCCATGATTATTGCTCTTTCAATAACATGCTGCAATTCACGGACATTGCCTGGCCAGTGGTAATGAAGGAGCATATCACCTGCTTTAGTATTGATATGGGTGATGTTTTTATGGTATTTGGTACTAAATGTATGTAAAAAATGATTGGCAAGCAGCAGGATATCTTCGGCACGCTGGTTCAGCGGGGGAAGTTCTAATTCCACGGTATTAATCCGGAAAAGTAAATCCTGGCGGAAAGTTCCTTTGGCAACCATTTCATTGAGTGGCATATTGGTCGCCGTAATCAGTCTTACATTTACTTTCCGGTCTTTACTTTCCCCTAAACGGGTCACGGTACGATTTTGTAAAACTGTCAGCAGTTTTGATTGTAAGGGTAAAGAAAGGTTACCAATCTCATCTAGGAAAATGGTTCCGTTATCAGCCAGTTCAAATCTTCCTGGACGGTCATCACGGGCATCGGTAAATGCACCTTTGGCGTAACCGAACAATTCACTTTCAAACAGGTTCTCATTTAAAGAACCCAGATCGACATGCATGAAAATATGGTTCTTCCGCAGCGAATGCTTGTGCAGTTCATAAGCGAATACCTGTTTACCGGTACCGTTTTCTCCCAGAATTAAGACATTGGCATCGGTTGGGGCCACTTTAACCAGGGTATGCTGTAAATGTTTTATTGGCGTTGAGGTACCGATGATGTTTTCGAATTTCCTGGCCAGATCGGTCTGCATGGAAGTATGGATTTTTTCCAGCTTTTTAACCTTTTTAGTCGATTGTCTTAATTTGGATGCTGCCGAAAGGGTAGCATAAAGTTTCTCATTTTCCCAGGGTTTGAGAATAAAATCGGTGGCACCTTTTTTTATCGCCTGTACGGCCAGCTCTACGTTACCATAAGCAGTCATCAGGATAACAACGTAATCTTTATCAATAGATAATATATGTTCCAGCCAGTACAGTCCTTCACGGCCGTTACTGGCCCCTTTCTGATAATTCATGTCGAGCAATATAATATCTATCTCGTTGTGACTCAATAACACATTGATCTCTTTAGGCGATTTACAGGTGACAACCTGGTTGAAATGCTGCTTTAGAAAAAGCTTTGCACTTAACAAAATATCATCGTCATCATCTATTACTAAAACATTTGCGTCTATCATTTTTAAAGGATTTTACTCAAAAATAAAGGAATTGTCCGAAGCTGTACAAGAGGTGTCCGGTAATGAACAGTTATTTTGTTGGTTTTAGATTTAAATAACTGATATTTAGGTGTTTAATTATATTTTTTTGCTTTGGCATATCCTTGGCTTATGGCCTGATAGATTACACGTAAATTATCATGGACAAAATTATTGCTAAAAAAAGGTTCAGTACAAAAAAGATTTTAATGCTTACCGGTGGCTTGATGCTGGTTGTACTGGTTGCCTATGGATATAAATTATCACTAAGTAAAGTATATAAAGCTGACGCAGATAAATTAACGATCAGTAAGGTTCAGTATGGAGACTTTGAAGATGTCGTTTTATTGAACGCTAGTGTGGTACCATTGACCTCAGTGATTGTAAGTTCATCAGAAGGAGGAACGGTTGCTGAGATCTTTACAGAAAATGGTGCTTCGGTAACTAAGGGTACACCACTGCTGAGAATTGCCAATCCGAATGCTTTATCAAATTATACATCGAGCGAAACGAGTATTATAGAACAGATTAATCAATTGCGTAAAGTTCGTCTGGACCTGGAACAAAATCAAAGGGTGATGGCGCAGGACATGATGGTGATTGAGAATACGCTTCGTACGGCAGGCCGTAAATATAAAATTGACAGCGCTTTGTATGTGAAGAAAGTGATTACCAGAGAAGAATTTAATGCCTCAAGTCAGGATTATGAATATAATAAGGGCAGAAAAGATATACTTAAACAGGCGGTGAAACAGGAAAATCAAAGCAGGAAAATGCAATTGCAGCAGATTGATGTTTCAGTAACCAGGATGAATGAGAGTCTGGAAACTATCCGGAAAAATATTGAAAATATGACGATTAAGGCACCAGTTTCGGGTAGGTTATCTTCTTATGATCCCGTGATTGGTAAATCTTATACAGCCAATGAGATGTTGGGCAAGATCGATGTGCTGCAAGGTTATAAATTGCAGGCCGGAGTAGATGAATATTATATCAACCGGGTTAAGGAAGGTCAGTCAGCAACTTGCGAGTTTAATGGGAAAACCTATCGTTTAAGTGTCAGAAAGGTAATTCCTGAGGTCACCGCTGGTCAGTTCCAGGTAGAACTTGTTTTTGAAGGAAAATCGCCTGATGAGTTGAGAAGAGGCTTATCTTTACAAGTAAAGCTGACTCTTTCGGATAATAGCAAATCGTTGCTACTGGCACAGGGACAGTTTTTCCAAAGTACAGGAGGCTCATGGGTATTCGTACTGAAAGATGGAAAAGCACACAAAAGAAATGTGAAAATAGGTCGTAAAAACTATTTGTATTACGAAGTTATGGAAGGGTTGCAGAAAAATGAAGAAGTGATTACTTCGTCTTATGACCAGTTCAACCAGTACGATATTGTAGAGGTAAGTAAATAAGAAAAAAACAGATAAGCATATAAATCATCAGATCATGATAAAAATTGAGAACCTGGAAAAAGTATATAAAACTGAAGAGGTAGAAACTACTGCTTTAAACGGGATTAACCTGCATGTCAGAGCCGGAGAGTTTGTCTCCATTATGGGGCCTTCGGGTTGTGGTAAATCGACATTATTGAATGTAATGGGGTTGTTGGATAAACCGGAAAGTGGCAGTTACAAATTTCTGGAAACTGAGCTGCTGACGATGAACGATAAGGAACGTTCAAACTTCCGCAAAAGAAATATGGGTTTTGTATTCCAGAACTTCAACCTGATAGATGAGCTGACTGTATTTGAAAATATAGAATTGCCGCTGATTTATAATAAGGTGGCTGCCCCGGAGCGTAAACGCCTGGTCAATGAGATGATTGAAAGAATGAATATTGTTAACAGGAGCGGGCATTTTCCACAGCAGTTATCTGGTGGACAGCAGCAGCGTGTAGCTGTTGCCCGGGCACTGGTTACCAAACCGAAGCTGGTGCTGGCCGATGAGCCTACAGGTAACCTGGACAGCTCTCATGGTAATGAGGTTATGGAGCTGCTTTGTGAGTTGAATGAACAGGGAACTACGATCGTGATGGTTACCCACTCTTCGCATGATGCTAGTTTTTCAAACCGGATTATCAACCTGAAAGACGGGCATGTGATTTCTGAAAAAGTGAATAAAGCACGTACAGAAGAACTGATTTAAAGAGAAGGTTAATAGTGATTACCGCGTGCATCGATTTCACAGGTCTGGCCACCTGCGTTTGAAACAGGTCATTCTGAGAGTTGGTGTGCGCATGGTAATTCTCATCAAATATGAATAAACAATTTAGAAGAACTTGAAATGTTTAAACTCAATCTCAAAATCGCGTTAAGAAACCTTTGGAAGAACAAGGGATACACTTTTATTAATATTGCAGGTTTATCCATTGGAATGGCTTGCTGTATCCTCATTTTTATCTTTATCAATTACCAGTTGAGCTATGATCAGCAGTTTGCGAATAAAGACAGGATATACAGAGTAGTTTCTTACTGGAAATATGTGGATGGTGAGGAATTCCAGAGCGGGGTTCCCAGACCACTGGCACCAGCTATGCGTAATGATTTCGGGATGCTGGAAGAGGTAGCAGCTATACAGCGCAGCGGAGGGATTTTTAAAGTAAAAGACGCAGCCGGTCTGGTCAGACTGAAAACTGCAGAAGAAGCTTATTACATAGAACCTCAGTTTTTTAAAATATTTGATTACCCCTGGTTACAGGGAGATCCGCAGAAGGCATTGGCCGAACCCAATACTGTTGCGCTTTCGAGAGAAATGGCCACCAAATTTTTTGGTAACTGGCAGACAGCTGTAGGAAAGACACTGGAATTTAAAAACAAAGATGTACTTAAGGTTACTGGCGTATTTGAGGATGTTCCTGAAAATAGTAGTAACCCGATAAAAATTGCGATTGCTTATGCGGGTTATGAACATAGCAAAATGAAAAGCTGGCGGTCAGTTTCTTCTGGTTCACAGTGTTATATCTTATTGACAAAGGGTTCGGATATTGCAGATCTGGAAGGACCTAAAAAGGCCTTTATGAATAAGTATTATACAGATAAGGGAATCGGTAAGGAAGATCACTTTTTCCAACCCCTGGCAGAGGTTCATCAGGATGCACGTTATAGTAATTTCGCGCATAAAACTACTGGAAAAGGTGAACTGGCTGGTTTATTGGTGATCGGTGTATTCTTACTGATTACTGCCTGTATCAATTTTATTAACCTGGCCACTGCCCAGGCAGTAAGCCGTTCCAAAGAAATTGGCGTTCGTAAGGTGATGGGCAGCAGGCGTAAACAGCTGATGGCCCAGTTTCTGACCGAAACGCTTACCATTACTTTTTTTGCTTTGCTGGTGGCCTGTATATTAACGGAGGCTGCATTGCCAGGTATGGCTAATTTGTTTAAAGAAAAGATCTCTTTTGGTTTGTTCAGTCAACCGGTGATTCCTGTTTTTATGATCGGCATGGTGCTGTTTGTTGGCTTTGTGGCTGGTTTTTATCCGGCAATGATTATGTCAGGATTTGATCCGATACTGGCTATTAAAAATAAAGTGAGTATTGGGAACGGTGGCGGTGGTGTTTTGCGGAAGGTACTGGTTGTCGTACAATTTGCAATTACGGTAATTCTGATCACCGGGACGCTTGTCATCCTGAAGCAAATGAAATATATGAGGGAAAAACCATTAGGTTTTAATCCTTCTGCTATAGCCATGGTAGACGTTCCAAGTGATAGTTTGAGTATCCTGAAATACAATCTTTTAAAATCCAGGGTTTTAAAAGAATCAGGTGTGCGGTCTGTTAGTCTGTGCAGTACGGGACCTTCTTCGGGAGATTCCAATTTTGGAAACTTTACTTATAATCATAGTGCTAAAGACGCGGATTTTGAGGCGAGCATCAAGACTTCGGATGAAAATTATCTGCAGACCTTTGGACTGAAACTGATCGCAGGAAAGACATTTACTAAAAATGACAACTTAAAGGAAATCATTGTGAATGAAACTTTACTGAAAAAACTCAGTGTAAGCTCACCAGAAGTGGCGATTGGTAAAATAATCCAAATGGGGGGTGATCCGGTGGGAGCGTCAATTGTGGGGGTCGTAAAAGACTTTAACAACACGAATCTGAGAGAACCAATAGCACCTATTCTGATCGAAAAATCTACAGGTCCATCTACTACAACTCTTGCAGTGAAAATGGATACCAGAGATATTCCGGGGGTAATGAAAAACATAGAAGCGATCTGGAATTCTGTGTATCCCGAACATGTCTATGATTCTACTTTTATGCAGGATGACATCAATAAGTATTATGAAAGTGAACGTGTGATGGGGACTTTATTTAAAGTATTTGCCGGGGTGATTATTTTTATTGCTTTTATAGGGTTGTTTGGCCTGATTTCTTTTGTAGCTACACAAAGAACTAAAGAAATGGCTATTCGTAAGGTATTGGGGGCAACGACGCTCGAACTGGTTAATATGCTGAATTCGTCCTTTATGATCATGGTGTTGCTGGCCAATCTGGTGGCGTGGCCGGTGGCTTATATATTTATTGATCACTGGTTATCGAGGTATGCTTACCGGATAGAGTTAAGTGTATGGCCTTTTATTACAGCAATGTCTATTTCTATGGGAATTACCCTGATGACAGTAAGTTTCCGCTCTTTCAAGGCAGCGAAAACCAATGCAGTGGATGCCTTGAAATACGAATAAACAATTTAAGCCCAAAGATATGTTTAAGCTTAACTTCAAAATCGCCTTACGTAACCTGTGGAAGTATAAAACTTATACTTTCATCAATATTGCAGGATTAGCCATTGGAATGGCCAGCTGTATTCTGATATTTATTTTTATCAGGTACGAGCTAAGTTTTGACGATCAGTTCGTGAAGAAGGACCGTATCTACCGGGTGGTAAGTAACTGGACAGAGATTTCTGGTACTGATGCTTCACAAGGGGTGCCGGTTCCGCTGGCGAAAGCGATGCGCAATGATTTTCCACAGCTGGAAAAGGTAGCGGCTATACAAAGTGCACATGGCATTATCAGTACCACTAAACATGCTGGAAGGCCAATGATTAAAGAGGCAATCGGAGTGTTTTATGCAGAACCTGATTTCTTCGGCATTTTCAATTACACCTGGTTGGCTGGTAATCCGGATCAGGTTTTAAATGAACCGAATACAGTTGTACTTTGTGAAGAAAAAGCTACGCAGTATTTTGGTGACTGGCGTAAAGCGGTGGGGCAAACCCTGCGTTTTCAGCATGAAACTGAACTGAGGGTGACCGGAGTTTTCAAAGATCAGGGAGAAAATAACAGCCTTAATCTGCCAATGGTAATTAGTTATGCCAATTACCCAGGCAGGAAAGAGGATAGCTGGTCGCATGTAGCTTCAAGCTCTGAATGTTATGTGCTTTTAAAGGATGGTCTTCACATAGATGAGCTGCAAGGAGTACTAGCTGCATTTAATACTAAATACCATGCTAAAAATACGCTGACTATCAGGGAGTATAATACTTTTCAGCCATTAAAGGAGATACATTATGATTCGCGTTACGGGAATTTCGCGGGAAAGACAATGGAGAGGAAACAGATCTATGGGCTGTCTGTTATCGGAATTTTCCTGTTGCTTACCGCTTGTATTAATTTCATTAACCTGGCTACTGCACAGGCTGTAAACCGCTCTAAGGAGGTTGGGATAAGAAAGGTAATGGGCAGTGGACGTAAACAGCTGGTACTACAGTTTCTGGGAGAAACACTGACGATCAGTACGGCTGCCTTATTGATTGCCTGTGTATTGACCGAAATGGCGCTGCCTTATATGCAGAACCTGTTCAGTGAAAATATTTCATTTAGTATGCTGGAACATCCGGTCATATTTGTCTTTTTAGTAGGCCTGGTATTTTTAGTAAGTGCACTGGCAGGATTTTATCCGGCTTTGATTATGTCTGGTTTTAGTCCGGCTTTAGCGATTAAAAATAAAGTGAGTTCGGCAGCTGGTGGTGGAATGGGTTTAAGAAGAATACTGGTAGTTTTCCAGTTTACAATAACAGTTGTACTGATTATTTGTACCCTGATGATTTTAAAGCAGATGAATTATATCAGGCAAAAACCACTGGGTTTTAATCCTAATGCGGTTGCACTGGTGAATATCCCTGCTGATAGTTTAAACAGGCTTAAACAACATAATTTCAAGGACAGATTATTAACTATCCCAGGAGTAAAGGAGGTTAGTTTCTGTGATACTCCACCCTCATCAGGTATGGTAGCTGAAAACAGATTCTCAGTTAACGGAATTCCGGTAAAGGATTTTCAGGTAAGGGTGATGCATGGAGACCGTTCTTATTTTGAAACTTTTGGTTTGAAAATGATCGCGGGCCAGATTCTGCCGAAAAGTGATACGGCTAACGCCTGGGTAGTGAATCAGACTTTTTTAAAGAAAATGAATATAGCCAGTCCCGAACTGGCACTGGGTAAGTTATTGAAGGTGGGTGATCAGAATTTCAGAATTGTAGGGGTGATGAAAGATTTTAATGATAAATCACTACATGAGGAGATTTCTCCGCTCGCTATTTCATCGGGTCAGGTGGAATATTATAATGTGGCTGTTAAAATGGATCAGGCAAAGATGGTCGAATCTATGAAAGCAGTTGAACATCTATGGAACAGTACTTTTCCTGATGAGGTTTATGATGCCATGTTTGTGAATGATGACCTGAACCATTATTATCAGACCGAAATTGTCATGGAAACTTTGTTTAAGAACTTTTCCATGATCATTATCTTTATTTCCTTTATTGGTTTGTTTGGGCTGATTTCTTTTGTAGCCTCACAGCGTACCCGTGAGGTGGCTATCCGAAAAGTGCTTGGTGCAACAAACCTTGAACTGGTCAGATTGCTGAACGGCTCATTTTTACTGATGGTTTTTCTGGCTAATCTTTTGGCCTGGCCCATTGCTTACTTATTTATAAACAGATGGCTGGCGGGTTATGCCTACCGGATCAATGTAAGTATCTGGCCTTTTGCAATTGCAATGGTAGTTTCTATGGGAATAACATTGATTACGGTGAGTTTCCGCTCCTTCAAGGCCGCAAAGACAAATCCGATTGACGCACTGAAATATGAATAAATTATTTGACCTTTATAATCTAACATCAGATGATACAATTACAGAATATTGAAAAATACTACGCTAACAAAGGGGTAAAGAGTTATATCCTGAGACATGTCAGCACGACTATTCAGCAAGGGGAATTTGTCTCCATTATGGGCCCGTCGGGTGCCGGTAAATCTACTTTACTGAATATATTGGGAATGCTGGAAGAACCCACTTATGGTACCTATGAATTTATGGGTGAAAATGTGGTGTCCTTAAATGAGCGTAAAAGGATAGAACTTTACAGGAACCATATTGGTTTTGTCTTCCAGGCTTATCATCTGATTGATGAAATGACTGTGGCTGAAAATATAGAAGCTCCTTTGTTATATAAAAAGGTAGGTAGTGCAGAGCGCAAAAGTCGTGTGGCAGAAATGCTTGACCGGTTTAATATGGTCGCGAAAAGAGATCTGTTCCCTAACCAGCTTTCGGGCGGTCAGCAGCAATTGGTTGGTATTGCCAGGGCTTTAGCTGCACAACCTTTAATTATACTGGCAGATGAGCCTACAGGTAACCTTCAATCAGCACAGGCCTTACAGATTATGGAACTCTTCAGGAAATTGAATGAAGAAGAAAATATAACCATTATCCAGGTGACGCACTCGGAAATTAATGCAGGTTATGGAAACCGGATTCTGCATTTACTGGATGGGGTAATCAGTGAGGATCTTCAGGTGGTGGTTTAAAAAAGTATATTTGCTGTATGTTACGTGAGTTCACCGATCAGCTTAATACTAAGATTACAATTAATTATCCGCCAAAACGGATTATCTCTGTTGTACCCTCTCAAACAGAATTATTGTTTGAACTGGGTTTGAATGAAGAGGTGATTGGCCTGACTAAATTTTGTATCCATCCGGAGGCAGCTTTTAAAGCGAAGACCAAAATAGGAGGGACCAAAAAATTAAATATCGAACTGATCAGAAGTTTGAAGCCTGATCTGATCATTGGGAATAAGGAAGAAAATACCCGGGAAGATATTGAATTGCTGCAAAAGGAGTTTCCGGTCTGGATGAGTGATATTTATACGCTGGAAGACGCGATGCAAACGATTAGCCAGATTGGAGAATTGGTAGACCGGCAGCCAGAGGCGTCTTATCTGAACCATTTGATTAGGGCTGGTTTTACGGATTTGCAAACGCTGGCTTTGGAAAGGGGGATTAACAAGACTGTAGCTTACCTGATCTGGAAGGGGCCTTATATGCTTGCCGGAAGGGATACTTTTATCAATGATATACTGGTTAAAAACGGGCTGACTAATGTAACGCGCGAAAGCCGTTATCCTGAAACAGATCTGGAAGAACTGGCTGCGTTAAAACCCGGACTGGTCTTACTTTCTTCGGAGCCTTATCCTTTCAGGGAAAAACATATTGAAGAGCTTAAAATTGCGATACCGGCAGCTAAAGTGATGCTGGTTGATGGCGAAATGTTCTCGTGGTATGGCAGCAGGCTGGTAAAAGCAGTTCAGTATTTGTTTCAGCTACAAAATGAATTAAAATAAATTGGCTTATAATGAATGCTTTAGCCTAAATGAGGCAAAATAAATGCAAAAGGATTTTGAGAATTAATAACAATACCTATCTTTGCAGTCCTAAACAACTCCTAGATGCGGATGTGGCGTAATTGGTAGCCGCACCAGACTTAGGATCTGGCGCTTCACGGCGTGGGGGTTCGAGTCCCTTCATCCGCACAAAAAAGGTGATAACTGAAAAGTTGTCACCTTTTTTATTTTACCTGTTTTTTACTTGTATGTGGCCTGATATATTAGGCTATTTTTGTAGTTATATAAAACCATGCCTGATGGAGGAATTGTTTAGAGAATATAACGAGATTTTATTTTCAGCCAACAGCTGCGCTGTAGAAGGCAATACTTTTACAGTTGATGAAACACGTGAGTTAAGAGAACGGAGAATCAGTTTAAAATTGTAAAACCGGTCGCTCTATGAAGCTTATGAAATTCTTGACCATTTCAAAGCTTATGAATTTCTGTTTAACCAATCTGGAACAACCACTTACAGAAGAGCTGATCAAACAAACTCAAAAGATATTAACTGAAAACACAATCAAGTTTTCAAAGGGATACGAGCCAGGTGAATATACCGATACTCAAATGGCAGCCGGAGATACAGTTTTTGGTGATTATAAGGTTAACATCGCGCGTATAACTGTTTTTTTTGCAGAAACAGCTATAGGCAGAATGCAAAAGGAAATGGATCAGAAGAAAAATCTGACTCAGAACTTTAACATGAGTTTTAAACCCAGGAAAAAAGAGTAAAACGAATTATATTGTAATCCATTGCGAGGGAGGGCGAGTCCCTCCATCCGTACAAACATTAAAAAGCAGTCTTAACGACTGCTTTTTTGCTTTAAGAGGTTTTTGGAATCTTTTAACTTTCGCTCAACAAATCAATAACCGGTACGTTTGGTTTATTGTTAGCTCTCCGGTCTTGAAAATTTATGTGTTTATATATAATGTAAAATTCGTTGGGTGAATGTTTAGCTGTTTTAAATGAAAATTATTAGCTTAGTTGTTTATTTATAAGATTTAATTAGATATTTTAATTATTAATCCTGTAATATTATTTTAATGTGTTATTAAGATAATTTCAACCAAATAGCTCTTGACAAAATGATTAGAAAAATTAAGCTCTCTCCCTCTCTCTGTAACTCTTCGTGTTTGTCAATGACCTTGATTTAGTTGATCCGAACTCTGCCACCCTCATATCTCTGATTTAAATATAAAAACCAAATTATCAACAGTCATATTTAGGGGAAATCCTATTTGTGACCTGATCCTGTCATTATGAAAAAAAACTTACTGCTTCTACTGCTTTTTTATAGCATCTCATTTAAATTGTTTGCCCAGGTATTGCCGCAAACCCCAAATGCTGCCGAACTCGGAAGGTATGGACAAGTCCCTACAGATCTTTTTAACGGGTTGCCTCAAATCTCTGTTCCCATTCATACTGTTAAAATTAAGGACATTGAGGTGCCTATCCAATTAAGTTATTACGCCAGTGGAATTAAAGTGGAACAGCATCCTACCTGGGTTGGTTTAGGATGGAATCTTTCGGCAGGTGGGTCAATTACCAGGATAGTTAATGGAGCCCCGGATGAGACTACCAGAGATGATATTGCGAGAGATAATGGTACGACTTTTAGTACTTACGGATTTGGATATTTTTATAAATCAAAGGATCTGGATATTGCTGACTGGGCAGGTGCCGGAGGATTTAATACTTTGCAGATGGGGATTAACGGGGAAGGTCAGCCAGATGAATTCATGATCAATGCACCGGGAATCAATGCCAGTTTTTACCTGTACCGGGATGCGTTAGATTCTGTACGTGTAAAAGTTAAGTCTAAAGATGGGAGAAGAATCAGGGTGAAAGTAGATCTGGAAAAAGATTTAGCATTGAATTTTTATAATGGAAATTCTTTTCTTGCAGAAACACTTTTTGCTCCTTTCTATAGGTTTACGGTTAAAACAGAGGATGGAAAAACGTACGTATTTGGTGGAGACGTAGCTGCTACTGAGTACAGTAGTTCTCCTGCAAAATATTTTAAAGCACTTCCAACAACCTGGTACCTGACTAGTATAACTGGTATATCCGGGGGCAAGGTGAATTTTACCTATCAAAGGGACGGTAATCCGATCGTGGTCAGTAACGTGATTTCAAAGACAATTCGTTATATAAAGGATGACCCCAATTCCGGAAGGGAATGTCAGCAGGGGTGTGTTGCTAATTCTCAATTCTCCTACGGATTTCAACATCCAATATATTTATCTGGAATTTCTGGTTCAGACGGTACTCAGATAGGTTTCATTGATAGCCGGTCAACAGAATTACCTTATGAATATAATGAAACTTTTCTTAAGCAAAGGCTTACTAGCGAAGGTGTAGATTATCATGCACATCAAACTCTCATTCAATCAAATTATTGGATGAAGTTAGATGAAATTGTTATTAACGGTAAAAAAAGAGTGAAATTTAATTATACTGCTGATTTAAAGGCAAGATTAAAACTCAATAATATAGCTTTTAATGATGCAGATAAAAACCAGGCTGGAACCTATACATTTGCATATAATCCTATGTCTTTGCCTGGTTATAACTCGAAAATGTCTGATAACTGGGGGTATTATAACGGGAAAATGTTTGAAGGAACCTCCTTTGATCAACTATACCAATACAGGTCGGCTGATCCTGAAAAGATGAAGGCCGAAATTCTTACTTCTATTACTTATCCAACTGGGGGTGCTACATCTTTTTATTATGAGGCGCATGATTATAGTAAGATTGCTTCTCAGCTTCCCGATTTTAAATTGAACCCGGTTAGTGGAACTGCCGGAGGGTTACGGGTCAGTAAAATTGTATCCAAACCTGATCCGAATTCATCAGAGGGAGCCTTAACAAAAGAGTATTCCTATGTAAATGCTGATAATAGTTCAAGTGGAATTCTTTCTGGTATACCGTTGTACCATTCTATAGGTAGAATGCACGTTGAATATGATTATAGTGGTTGGTCTGGTCTGGTGTACTTTAGGACAAAGACCAATTATGACCAGACTTTTGATATGTTTTCCGAAAATTATGTGAATATGTTGGGTAACACAAATGGTAACCATGTGACGTATTCCAGGATTGTAGAGAAAACAAGTGGAAATGGAAAAGTCGTCTATAAATATACCAATCATGACACATTTCCGGATTTACCTCCACTTGCCATGGCGACAAATTTCGATGACAGAACATTTATGGATAAATTCATCTCAAGAGAATTAGAACGTGGACTATTAATTTCACAGGAGACATATAATGAATTGGGAATGCCAGTAGAAACAGTTACCAATGAATATAACTCCTCACCGGAAAGGTATAATGATCTTGTCAAGTCTATTTCATTAGCTGGGGTTGACGGGCTTTTAAATCAGCCATTTGTCAGACTGGTGACTACTGGTATCTACACTTTTTATCCGTATTTGCAGAAAAAAACAGTTACCAGTTATTTCCCTTCTGCGGTTTCAAAGACAACGCAATATTCTTACGATGCTGATGACAAGACTTTAAGTAGTGTTGTTTCAACTGATAGCAAGGGTGATATTTCTACTGCTACCTATACTTATCCTGGTAATCTGAAAGAAACATCACCGGTATATAAAACTATGTATAATGATCTGCATATGATTTCGCCGGTAATTGAGGAACGTCAGGCTCTTACGAAATCAGGGCAGAGTACTTCTATTCCATTGTCTCTTAGACGCACAAATTATTCGGAAGTTGGCCCTGGTGTTTTTATGCCCGGATCTGTTGAGCAGAGTATCGGCAATTATGCAACAGAGACCCTTGTGAATTATACTTATGATAATAATGGGAATATCTCTACTAAGTTTGCCCAGAAGGGGCCTTCTACCAGTTATATCTGGGGATATAAGGATCAATATCCTATTGCAATTATTGAGAATGCAAATAATGGAAGCTCTGTCAGTTCAGTTGGACCAAGATATTTAGGTATGGTAATACCTAACAATTCTAGTTCTAATACCACGGCCTTTACTACTGGTGCTGCTGCAGATATAAGTCTGCAAATTAATGGTGACCCTGGATTTACCTATACATTACAATACACATTAACTTCTGGAACAAGTATCTATAAACAAGGAAGTCTCTGTGCTAACAGAACCTCCTCAGGAAGCTGTAATTATCCGTCTGTTGTCGTATTCCCAAATTTACCGGCAGGAAATTACATTATGGATATAAGTGGATCGTCGGCACCTCCTGCTGGTCTTTACAGAAGTGCAACAATAACTTATCAGGAAAAAAAAATAGTGACAAAAGGAGCTAAAGAATTTTTCTATGAGGGGTTTGAAGAGAATACAAACGGAAATGTCATTACAGGAAATGATGCTCAGCCTGCTTATACCGGAAACAAATTCTGGAATGGAAATTATCAACCGGTATTTGATGCGCCAAGTGGACGTAGCTATATTATTCAATGGTGGAGTTATACAAATTCTAAATGGAGTTTTAATCAGAAGGCATATTCGGCAAACCTTACTTTGACCGGACCAGTAGATGATGTACGTATATTTCCTGTAGACGCTAAAATGAGAACTTATACTTATTCTCCACAAGTTGGGATGACAAGTCAGACCGATGAGAAAGGACAGACTTTCTATTATCTATATGATGGGTTTCAGCGGTTGATAACTGTGAAAGATCAGAATGGAAACATTATTAAAAGTTACAGTTATAACATTAAAAGCTAAATAGAGATGAAAAAATATTTAAGCCTGCCTGTCTTCCAATTTACGTTTATAATCTTTTTTTTATTGTTTCTGTTGTTTCCAGGTGCCGGTTATGGCCAATACCTGGAACTTTCAAAACCCACTGTTGGAGAGTATTCGTCAAACAAATCTTTTCAGGTGTCTCTTACCAGAGATTTAAATGAAGAATTAGGTTCTGCACCAACTAAGAGTCAAAACTATGTAATTACAAATATTTTCAGGAAACCAGCTGTCCTGAGTGTTGACAAGGCTAAGGTGAGTGAGGTAAGTCAGGAGATCCAGTATTTTGATGGATTGGGACGGCCAATACAGACTATTCAGACCAAAGCTAGTCCATTTGGAAGAGATATTGTTCAGCCTTTCACTTATGATGCGCTTGGAAGAGAAGCCACTAAATACCTGCCTTATACTGATGGAACAGCTGCAGCTGGTTCTTACCGGAGTAATGCTTTAGCTGATACTGGTGGGGTTTATACTGGTAGTGCGCAGTACTTGTTTTATCATCAAAACTGGGAAACTATCAACTATTCGTCAGTCAGTATTCCTTCAGCTTCAACAGCTTTCGAGCCTTCGCCATTAAACCGGGTGGTAGAACAGGGAGCTCCAGGAAGAGACTGGCAATTAAGATCGTGTAGCAAGCGGTTCGATTATGCAACTAATGATGGGACGAGCTATACAGCAAGACGCTTTGGGGTTAGTATTGATGCCAATGGCCAACGTAGCCCGATAGATCTGGGGAACTATGGAGCTGGTCAGCTTTATGTGACCATTTCTAAAAATGAAAACTGGCTGGTGAGCCAGGGCCAGGATGTCAATCGAAAGCTGAATACCACAGAAGAGTATAAGGATCAGGAAGAACATGTCGTGTTAAAAAGAACTTATAACAATAACAACGGAGTTTTTGAAACCTTGTCTACTTATTATGTGTATGATGACTTTGGTAATTTGTGTTATGTGCTTCCTCCGGGGGCAAATGCCGATAATGCTGTTAGCGGTCAGAATAATCAAGCTATATTAAATAACCTTTGTTATCAGTATGGTTATGACGAAAGAAACCGTCAGGTGAGCAAACAGCTTCCAGGCAAAGGGGTAGAATATCTGGTTTACAATGCTCTGGATCAGGTCGTGGCTACACAGGATGGTAATCAGCGGTCGAATAACCAATGGATGATCACTAAATATGATGCTTTAGGCAGAGTGATAATGACGGGCAGCTGGAGCAATGGCAATACGGCGATTAGTCCTCAAAGTTTAAAAGCCCTGGTTTATGCTCAAAGTATCAACTGGGAAAATAAAGATAATACACAAGGTTATGGTTATACCATGACCAATACTTATCCTCATACTCTGGATAATGTACTGACGGTAAATTATTACGATAATTATAGTACTCCTTATACCAGCCCTTATAACTATGCGGTAAACAGTCAGATCATTCCGGCCATGCCAGCAGCAGCAAGTACCATGACACAGGGACTGTTAACGATGAGTTTGACTGCGGTATTGAACGGGATAAATAACAACATAAGCCCAGGGAATATGCTGGGTACGGTTTATTATTATGATGATCAGGGAAGGGCTATCCAAAGCTATGAAATGCATTACCTGGGGGGCAAGTCTATTAATGCAGGGAACTATGATCAGATCAGTCATAGCTATGATTTTACCAATGCGATCACCCAGACTGTACGGGTTCATCATAACGCGACCAATTCATCTTCTCCTGCGGTGATTACCATAGCGAATAGTTATGTCTATGACCATATGGGCAGGAAACGCCAGACTTTTGAGCAGATCAATGAGGGAACTAATGTTTTGCTGAGTCAGAATGATTATAATGAGGTAGGCCAGGAATTGAATAAACACCTACATTCTGTAGATAATGGGGCTAGTTTTTTGCAGAATATTAGTTATACTTATAATGAAAGGGGTTGGTTGAGTACTTTAGGCACAGATGGGTTTCTGCTTAATCTCAGTTTGAATTATAACGCCCCGGCCCCTGGTACGGGGCGTACACCGCAGTGGAACGGGAATATCAGCCAGATGGGGTATGGTGTAAATAAAGGGATAGATAAGGGGACTCATGAGTTCATTTATAATTATGATGGTTTAAATCGCTTAACGAAGGCACAATCTACTGATAGCCTATTGGATGAAAGCCTAAACTATGATCAGATGGGGAATATTACCTCTTTAATCAGGGGAGGGACAAGTGCGGCCAACTTAGCTTATACGTATACTGACGTGAATGGTAACTACAGTAACCAGTTACAAAAGGTCACGAATAATAATGCAGTCTTTAGAAGTTATGGATATGATTCCAATGGGAATGCAACTTCGGATGGAGGTACTCAAACGATTAACTATAACCTGTTGAACCTGCCACAAAGTATAGTACAGGGTGGAATTACCAAAGCTTCTTATATCTATAGTGCAGCAGGAAACAAGTTAAGGAACACTGGAAGTGATGGCAGCTGGGACTATGTGAATGGTATTGTTTATCAGAATGGAGTGATCTCCTTTATCCAGACCGAAGAAGGCAGGGCGAGTTACAATGTGCAGAATGGGACTTACAATTATGAGTATAACCTGAAGGATCATTTAGGGAATACCAGGGTCTCATTTGATAAAGACCCAACAACAGGAAAAGCAAGGGTCATTCAGGAAGATGAGTACTATTCTTTTGGATTAAGAAAAATTGGGGGCTATGATTTCGCGAGCAATAATCGTTATCTTTATAATGGAAAGGAGATACAGACTGATTTAGCTAACCAATATGATTATGGGGCAAGGTTTTATGACCCGGTTATCGGAAGGTGGAATGTTCCAGATATGATTGCTGAGTTGACACCAAACTTGACACCATTCCGTTATTGTTTCAATAATCCAGTTAACTTTACCGATCCTTTTGGATTGTGGGAAAGAACTGACAATGGTTACAGTACAGATAGGAAAGAAGATATAGAGCGATTTTTTGATATGATGCAAATAGAAAAACATTCTCTAAAAAATAACCCCAGTATGTCTCAAATGTCAAGTTTTATTGATGGGGAGATGAAGACTGGTGGCTTGGGTAGTTTAAGCGATGGTAGTAAATTAGCTAAAGGATTCAGTATAAGTAGTCAAAAAGATTTCTTTGGGGCGAATCATTATGTGACCGATAAAAAATCATATAGTAATTTCTGGCATAGCGTTCAGGGAGATTTAACACCCGAAGCATTAGATTTAAGAACGTTAAATAAGCAATGGGGAGGCTATCTTGGTAAATTAAGCTATCCTGGGGCTGATAACCCTAAGAAATATAATGGTCAGGATGATTATTCTTATAATCCTTCTAATCCAATTGAGCAAGGAGGAAGAAATCATGATTTAGAATATAAGGCTTTAGGTATTAATGGACTTGATGGACTCTTCAATGATAAAAGAGCAATTCCAGCAGACTGGAGATTCGTTCGCCACAATATAGGGATTGCAATTAATCCCGCGATGAGTCCTCTTCAAAGAATTCAGGGTGTTATATTAGGTTATGGATTAGGTGGTCTTGCCTTACCTAAAACGATAGGGTATTATACGTCGAAAATGGTAGATTCTCTCTAAATAATTTAATATGAAATTTAAGAAACTAATATTAATCTTAAGCTTATTTTCCATTTCTTGCGGAAATATCGGCGCTGGAAGCTTAGGTGCCTGGAAAATAAAGGTATTTCCAGTGTCAAATAAGCAACTGGCCTTATCAATAAACTCTATATATAAGGAATATCCTAAATATAAAGTCCCAGAGAAATGGAAATACGAGTCTGAATATTGGATACGTGATGGCTTTGAAGTTTCAAAAATAATGTTCTTTTACTTTGATAGTAATCCAGAGGAAATGTATTTTGTCTCTTTCTTAGAACCAGGACTAGTGAAAAATCCTGAATATGCAAGATTAGCAATAAGATCTATTTTTACTGAAAAAACTGGATGGAAAGAAATAAAAAAGTATAGTGATAGCGAAAAGTTGAGAATTGAGGGACGATTTGAGCAGGAGATTATTCCAAAGCTGGAACGATTAACGGGCACAAAATCATATTTTGAAAAGACTTACCCCTAAAACTCAAACGATCTATAAAAAGGAATCCTAGTTATTATACTAATAATCCTATCCCTTAAGAGTAATATTTAGGTACTTAATACAGATACTGAAATACCAAGATTTGAAGTAAAAGCAATTGTAAAGACCGCCTTATATTTATTTATAAGGCGGTCTTTTGTTTAAAATTCTAAAAGTTTCAGCTGAATTTATTTCACTGCTTTTAGTACATCAATAGGTCCATAACCCAGTTTAGCATCCTTATTAGGATAAAACCTGGCTGACTGCTGCATTCTTTGTAAAACCTGATCTCTTGTCCATGAAGGATGGGCTCCCCAGACCAAGGCTGCAATTCCTGCATTGATCGCTGTTGAAGCCGAAGAAGAAGAAGTGTTCTGATAGATCGCCGATTTGTTTCCTACAACCAGTAAAACATTGTTTACTGAAGGAGCAGAAGCAGTGGTCGTAGTAAATGATATTTCCGGACCTTCATGACACTCTGCGCATTTCACCAGCGTGCTATTTGTACTGTAATTTGTTCCGGTTGCAGCTACAGCTTCTTTCATATTACCTGGAAATGGTACACCTATGATGTCCGGAATATTAATAGTCAGCAAAACATTGAAAGCAGCGATAGATGTCCCGCCTGCGGCGATAATCATTTTTCCTTTGCCATGTGCATATTTGACAGCGTCTGCAATCATAGATACATCCCAGATCCAGCCATTAGACATCGAGATAATTTTAACGTCGCTGTTGTCAGCAAGATCCATTAAGGCCTTAGCTACGCCTTCCTGCTGTTTAGAACCATAGAGCAGAAAGAAATCCGTTCCTCTGTAAGTCAGTAAATTACAGTTATAGGCTATTCCTACAGGAATTCCGGAGGCTCTTGGTGCTGCAATCAGGGCAGCCATACTGTTCCCGTGTCCTTTGGCCAGGTCGTCGTCTTTAATGAAGACCCCATCAGTAGTAGAAGTGCTTCCTTTGAAAGTCCCGTATTTTGCAATTTTTCTTCCTGTAGAGACACCCGAATTAAATTGAGTATCAAATACAGGCTGTGTGCTGTAAACACCATTGTCAATTACACCAATGGTAATACCCTTACCGGTACTGTATTGCCAGGCATCAGGAATATGCTGGGCTTCATAGACTTTTGGGATAATTGATCCGTCAGAAGCGGTACTGAACCAATTTGGGTCTACAGCAACAGAGCCAGGGTCTGGACCTGATGAACTACTGTTTGTCACTATACCTGAATTGTTAATTGCGCCCAGTTTGATCAGGTTCTTATTGTAATTGCTTGGATCCAGGTACCTGATCTGTTTAGATTGTCTGAGTTTCTGCAATGTACTCAGATTGCCTATTTTGACTATCATAGAAGTCAGTTTCGGACTCTCATATTGCAGTACATCATCTTTACCATTAACCTCAGTCGAACCTGCTGATTTTTTCTGATGTTCGTTTTCCCGGATCTGTTGAAGAATATTGTCCCGTATCCCTTCGATATTAATTCCCGCACTTTTTGCATCTGCTTTACTGATACGGCTTAACTGTTGCTGAGGGCTGATACTTTCTACCCGGATAGCATTGTTTTCTTCGCTGCTGTAACCGATAGTCAGCAGGCTGTCTCCGAGTATAACAGCGCTGTAGAGTAATTCGTCATTGGTGTTCTGCCAGCTGAACGTACCGTTCTTATTTAGCTGGGACTGGATTTCGGCATTGATCTGTGCAACAGTGTAAGGTGTGTTGCCTGGTTGCTGCCCCGGACTGCCGCTTGTCGTCTGATGATCCTTTTTACAGGATACGAGTGCCGTGGAGGTTAACACAGCGAAAAAGATGATTTTTTTTAGTTTCATGATAGATATGTTTTTATAAGTAGATTACATGAATATAAAGATTAATCATTAAGAAATAATGGTATTTTACACGAACGCCTTTTTCTTTTAGGTATGGCACGTGGTTTACCATGGTTAAAAGAGAAAGGCGAGGTGATGAAAACAGGAAAAATTGAAACTAAAGGTTATCCACTTTTTGTTTCAATGCAGTCTGTACTGCGGTTGGTAAACTGCTCAGGAAATTATAGCCTGTTGCAGTCTCTATATTTTTTACAGATGTTCTGTAAGTTTTCCAGTCGGTATTGATGCTGTTGATATTTGGGGTATTCACTGCAATGACTCTGGTCGAAGCTGTAATGCGGCTTAAGTCATTACTCCCGTCGGCAAGTACAACGATGATTTTCCATATATTGGAAGGAACGGTAACTTTCCCATTATCAATGGTTTTGGTCGTTCCGCCAAGAGAACCCGTACCTCCTTGACCATAAGATCCGCAGATCACATAAACTTCGCTTCCGGCTTTGACTAACGAACGGGTATAGTTCTCAAGGTTGGCCCAGGTCTGCTGATTATTGTTAGGCGCCTGAGGCATCATATTGGTCATCAGGAATGTCGCCGCGTTGCTATCTGTAGAAGCTGTGCGGTCACCTGAAGGACAGTTATGGCCACGATCGAAGCCTGAACCGGAGTAACTGCTGTTTTGTACCTGGTACCATCCCGATGGGAGAGAAGTATCAGCCTTGAATCCGTCAGTGCGTGAAGTAGTGCCCAGATCGGATGCCTGAATATGCCAGCTTACCCAGTTTGGAGTTCCTCTGTCACGGCTGTAAGAAAGGGTGTAATAAGTTTTAGTCATCAGGTAATTGTTTGGTAAACTGACGCCACCTGCACCACTAGGGTTACCCAGTAACAGGTTGCCATCATCGCCTGTGGCATTTACTGCATTTAAACTTTTGCTGCTGAGGGTTGAATTGTCTGCTGGCTGAAGCTGGTTTTCTTTTTTACAAGAGGCAATGACAAGGCATAGCATGGCCATTACGTAGAATTGCTTAATTGTACGGTTCATTGGAAAATGGAATTAGGAAGATTGATCTAGGTTTCTATAGAATAGGTTGAAATGGCTATAACTTCTCCGTCCGGGAAAAGGGATGTGATAATAATTGGAATATTGCTTTCCCCTTCGAGACGGAATACATTGATGTCTGTACTGTTGTTCTTTAAGTAAGCATATAATTCAGTAAACTTTGCTGCATTTTGCACGATAATCTGGTCGGCAGGATCGGCTGCGGCAACGATATCATTAAAAAATATAGCCGGATCAAGTTTGTTCAGGGTCAGACTGGATGATTCAGGCGTAAAAAGACCGGTGATTTTTTCGTCAAGCTGGTCTTTTGGCAGATTTCCAAGGGATTGTGGAGTCAGCGGTGCTTCTGATTCGCTCATGTACCACAAACCCTGTAAGCGGGCAGATAGTTCGGTTAAGATTTGATTTTCCATTATTTGGCAGAATAATTTACGGATTAAAATTAGGAGGTTTTCTGGTTAAAAAAGACTGACACACAAAGGGTAATATAAACTTCACATCGTTTTAATATGTCATGTCAATTCTATTTATAGCATAAATCTTGTTAAAATATGTGATATATAGACATAATCCCGATAGATTTTGATATTTAACTATGTCTTATTCGAGAAAATTAATACTTTTGGCACCTCTAAAGAGGCGGCGGTACTGAAGATCTCCTAAGAAAGACATTTTAACACATTGATTTAGAAAGATGAATATTACACAGGAAAAGATTGACAACTTAAATGCAGTTGTAAAGGTTAAAATTTCGCCTGAAGATTATACTGAAAAGGTCGATAAAACTATTAAAGAACAAGCGAAAAAATCTACGCTTCCAGGTTTCCGTAAAGGAATGGTTCCTGCTGCACATATCAAAAAGATGTACGGCAGAAGTATCCTTGTAGAAACTATAAATACTTTATTAAGCGAGAACCTGAATAAATTTTTAACAGAAAATAAAGTTGAGATCCTGGGTCAGCCAGTTCCGGTTTTAGATAATGGTAAAGATTTTAAATGGGATGGTACTGACGCTTTTGAATTTGACTACGAAATTGGTCTGGCTCCGGCTGTAGAAGTTAACATTACTGCTAAAGATAAATTCACTCAGTACAATGTAAAAGCTGACGAAGAAACTTTGGCTTCCCGTATCAAAAACATCCGTCGCAGCTATGGCAAAATGACAAACCCGGAAGTTTCGGCAGATGATGATGTACTTTATGCCGAATTAGCACAACTTTCTCCGGATGGTTCAGTTTTTGAAGGTGGCATTACCAATACTGGTTCTATCCGTTTGGATCAGGTTAAAGATAAAGCGATTTTAAAATCTTTAATCGGTTTGAAAAAGGATGCTGTAGTTGAACTGGATCTTCAGAAAGCTTTGGGCAACAATGAAGCGGTTATCGCTAAATTGCTGAATATCGGCGAACCTGAAGCTAAAGAATTACAGTCTAAATTCAGAGTAACGGTTAAGAATATCAACCGTTTAGAGGAATCTGATCTGAACCAGGAGTTCTTTGATAAAATATTTGGTGAAGGTGTCGTTACTGACGAAGCTGGTTTCACCGCGAAAATCACAGAAGAAATTGAAGGTATGTTCAAACAGGATGCCGACCGCAAACTGCAGAACGATATGTACACTCAGTTAACTGAAAACGTGAAAATGGATTTGCCTGATGAATTTTTACGTAAGTGGTTAAAAGCTACTAACGAAAAATTATCTGATGCAGAACTTGCTGAAGGTTACAATGATTTCGCGAAAAACCTGAAATGGACTTTAATTGAGAATAAAATCATTAAAGACAACAGTATCGAGATTAAATATGAAGATGTATTCCAAACTGCTAAACAACGTTTAGATGCACAGTTCAGAATGTACAGTCCGGCTCCAATGCCAGAAGATCAGTTGTCACAATACACAGCGACCTTCCTGCAGGAAAAAGACAATGCTAACCGTATATTCGAAGAGGTAAAAGCAATTAAAGTTTTTGAATATATCCAATCGGTTGCAACATTAGACCAAAAAGATATAGCTTATAATAAATTTCAAGAGTTAGTTGAATCTGTATAGCAGATTTTTCAAATTTCTTTAATCTTATCATAAGGCGGCTTTATTAAAGCCGCCTTATTTATATATCGGCTATTTAATTTTACAATAACCAAATAATTTGCCAACTTAGTTTAAGTACTTTGGCTCTGATTAATGGGGATTCACGTTAAAATGTGAACCTGATCTTATAATTAAAACAACGATAAAATATATACAGACATGAATATAGATAAAGACGAATTTAGAAAATATGCAGTTAAACACCACCGTATAAACGGTTTAAACGTTGATCGTTATATTGGCCGTACTAACAGTTCGCCAAAAGCAATGACACCATATATCATCGAAGAGCGCCAGTTAAATGTAGCTCAGATGGATGTGTTTTCGCGTTTAATGATGGACAGAATTATATTTTTGGGTGATGCTATCCATGATGGCAATGCTAATATTATCCAGGCGCAGTTATTGTTCTTACAGTCGACTGATACAAACAGGGATATTCAGATTTATATCAATTCACCTGGAGGTTCTGTTTACGCAGGATTAGGTATCTATGATACGATGCAATATATTACTCCTGATGTAGCTACGATCTGTACAGGTATGGCAGCATCAATGGGTGCAGTTTTACTGGTAGCAGGTGCTAAAGGTAAACGTGCAGCTTTAAAACACTCACGTGTGATGATTCACCAGCCTTCAGGTGGTTCGCAGGGTGTAGCTTCTGATATGGAGATCAACTTAAGAGAGATGCTTAAATTGAAAAAAGAATTATATGATATCATTTCAACGCACTCAGGTCAGACTTATGAATGGGTGGAGAAAGCTTCAGACCGTGATTACTGGATGAAAGCTGATGAAGCTCAGGGCTTCGGAATGATTGATGAGATTTTAGGTTCGGATAAAAAATAGATAATGGCTAAACAAAATAAAGAATCCCGTTGTTCTTTTTGCGGTTCAAGTAAGCAGGATACTTTAATGCTTATTGAAGGGCTGGATGCATACATTTGCGACAAATGCGTGACACAGGCTCACCAGCTGGTACTACAGGAATTTGGCAGTAAACAAGCCAAATCTCTGGATGCTGCCGGTCCCCTCTTAAAGCCAGCGGAGATTAAAGCACATATTGACCAATATGTAATTGGACAGGATGATGCTAAGAAAGTACTTTCGGTAGCTGTATATAACCACTATAAAAGGTTAGGACAGAAGGTTGATCAGGCAGATGAAGTGGAGATTGAAAAATCGAACATTATGCTGGTTGGTGAAACCGGTACCGGAAAAACGTTACTGGCGAAAACAATCGCTAAGATTCTCCATGTACCTTTCTGTATCTGTGATGCTACTGTATTAACAGAAGCAGGTTATGTAGGAGAGGATGTAGAGAGTATCCTTACCCGTTTGCTTCAGGCTGCGGATTATGATGTGGCTTCTGCAGAACGTGGAATTGTTTATATCGATGAGGTGGATAAGGTTGCACGTAAAAGTGATAACCCCTCTATTACCAGAGATGTATCGGGAGAAGGTGTACAACAGGCGCTGTTAAAGATCCTGGAAGGTACTGTAGTGAATGTTCCGCCTCAGGGAGGACGTAAACATCCTGATCAGAAAATGATTCCTGTAAATACAAACAACATCCTGTTTATCTGTGGTGGTGCATTTGATGGTATCGAACGCAAAATTGCCAACAGATTACGTACACAGGTGGTGGGTTACAAGGTGAAGAAAGATGAGACAGAACTGGATCTGGAAAATCTGTACAAGTATATCACTCCGGCTGATTTAAAATCATTTGGTCTGATTCCTGAACTGATTGGCCGTGTACCGGTATTGACTCACCTGAATCCGCTGGATAAACAGGCATTGCGTAATATATTAACGGAACCTAAGAATTCTTTGTTCCGTCAGTATGTGAAATTGTTTGAATTTGAAGGTGTAAACCTGGTCTTTGATGACGCAGTTTTAGATTTTATTGTAGACAAGGCAATGGAATATAAACTGGGTGCAAGGGGATTAAGATCTATTTGTGAAGCAATCATGCTGGACGCGATGTTTGACATCCCGTCCGATCCGAGTATAAAGGAGCTTGTGATTACGCTCGACTACGCGGTGGAGAAATTTGAAAAGGCAGACTTTAAGAAGTTAAAAGCTGCATAAGAATTTAAAATCCCCGTTTTTAACGGGGATTTTTTTTAACTTGTTATTTTACACAAATTATTAACCAGCAATCAGGAGGTTTGTCCTGAATATGATCCGCTCTGGCTGAAGACAGCCAATAATTAATACAAGAAGATATGAACGAAGAAAAAGAAGTAAACAAAGACGCAACGAATGTAGAAAAGTCCAAAAAGAATAAAGAAGTCAACTCTCCGTTAAAACCGGGATTGAAATCTAAAGCTGATATTGTGAAGAACTGGTTACCCAGATATACTGGTCGCCCGCTCGAAGAATTTGGTGAATATATCTTACTGACCAATTTCAGTAAATACCTGACCATGTTCTCGGAATGGAATGACAATGCACCGATTATGGGATTGGATAAACCTATGCAAAGTGTAACAGCTAACGGAATTACGATTATCAATTTTGGTATGGGTAGCCCGATGGCAGCAACAATGATGGATCTGCTGACAGCAATTATGCCTAAAGCAGTTTTGTTCCTGGGTAAATGTGGTGGATTGAAAAAGAAAAACCAATTGGGTGATCTGATCCTTCCGATTGCTGCAATCAGGGGAGAAGGTACATCGAATGATTATCTGCCGGCTGAAGTGCCTGCACTGCCTTCATTTGCACTGCAAAAAGCGATTTCTACAACGATACGTGACCATTCACGTGATTACTGGACTGGAACCTGTTATACCACTAACCGCAGGGTTTGGGAACATGATAAATATTTTAAGAAATATCTTAAAACGCTGAGAGCAATGGCAGTGGATATGGAAACAGCTACGATCTTCACCACTGGTTTTGCGAATAAGATCCCAACTGGAGCTTTATTACTGGTTTCTGATCAGCCTATGATTCCTGAAGGTGTAAAAACTACGGAAAGCGACAGTTCGGTAACTACTAACTATGTAGATACGCATCTGAGAATTGGTATTGATTCACTGAAACAACTGATCAATAACGGATTAACTGTTAAACACCTTAAGTTTTAAATTAAAGCGGTGTTTTTAGGATAATCAAATAATAATAGACTTCCTGTGTGATGACTTACCATTGACCAGTCATCAAATGGGAAATCTATATACACAACGCCTGCTGTAGGAATGGTATAGATATGGGCATCGGCAAGAAAATTAACGAAATCTGTTAATCCGGGGTTATGACCGAAAAGGGCTATCCGGTTATGCTGATTGTCAAATCTGTTTACCACCTGCAATAAGGCTGTGGTATTGGCCTCATAAATCGCAGGCTCTTTCTGAATCTTATCTTTTGGCATATCCCAGGTATCTGAAAAATGTTTTGCAGTTGTCAAGGCTCTCTTTGCCGGACTGCTGACCAATAATTCTGGAATGAGATTCCTTTTGCTTATCCGCTCTGCCATTTCCGGAGCATTTTTATTTCCCCGGTGATTTAAAGGCCTTTCGAAATCAGTCATCCCGTTTGTCGACCAGTCTGACTTACCGTGTCTTACCAATACCAGTTGTTTAGCCATTGTTTAGTTTTTTGGTTACAGTATGGATAACAATCTTTTCAGACAAATTGTTCATACAGGCAAAATCTCCTCTGTAACAAGGGATATTTCCGTACACAGAACAAGGTCTGCAATATAAATCCAGTTGTACAGTGTCTTCTTCTGACTGGCCGTATCCCAGAAATCCTGCATAGGGATGAGTGGCACCCCAGACAGAGACTACGGGAATACCTTTTAGTGAAGCCAGGTGCATACCGGATGAATCCATGCTGAGCATGAGATCGAGATTGGAGATCAGCTGTAATTCCTGTTCGAGATTTACTTTTCCGATCAGGGAGGTGATATTAGGGTGTCTGGCAGCCCAGAGTGCTGCGATATCTGCCTCTTCCTTTCCTCCTCCAAAAATAAATAACTGATAGTCAGATTCTGCCAGTTCAAGCAGCACGATTTCCATTTTTGACAGAGGATATACCTTTTGCTGATGTTGCGCGAAAGGACTTACACCAACCCATTTCTTGTTTTTAGGCATACCGGTTAGCTGAATCAGTTCTGGACTGAGCTTTTCGGGCGAAAAGGGGGCGAGCTGATGACTAAGCTGAAATGGATAGCCCAAATTACGGAATACAGCAGCATAACGTTCAGTCATAGGTAACAGCGGTTTCATGACTTTATGTTCGCGTCTGGTAAGCTGCTTTTTCTCTGCTCTCGCTTTATCTACCCGAACGGTTCTGATCCCAAAACAGTAGAAAAGAAGACCCAGGATACGGCTCCTCAAATTGTTATGTAAATCTGCTACTGCTGTAATTTGTAGCGATTTTAGTTCAAAAAAAAGCTTTACCAGACCGAAAAATCCCTTGTGTTTCCCTTTAGGGTCAAAAGAATGAAAGTGGAGGTCCGGAATCCCTTTATAAAAAGGGGCGAATAGTTTACGGCTGACCACTGTCAATTTTACCCCGGGGTAATGCTGTCTGAATTCTTTGAGTATGGGAGCTGTCATCGCTACATCTCCCATAGCCGAAAAGCGGATAACCAGTATTCCGGGGTTTTTGGGCATTGCCTTATTTGTTTTGGTAAAGTACCGGGTTTAAAGCAGGATCGTTATACATCTTCATCTGCTTATAAACTTTCATGTATTTCTGTCCGGATTCAATATCTGCAATCAGCTCATCCAGACTACTGGATAAATCAGTTCTCTGGTTTAGCAGGATATTTAATTTAGTTGTACAGGCTTCTATATGTGCAGCATCAGCATTAGGACGGATAGTTTCTTCGTGCATATGGTAAACTTTCAACGCAAGAATAGATAATCTGTCAATTACCCATGCCGGGCTTTCAGAATTGATTTTTGCATTTTCAACAGGTTGAACGGCTGCAAATTTTTCAAGGAAGTAACTGTCGATATATTCTACTACATCTGTTCTTTCCTGGTTAGACTGGTCAATGCGTCTTTTCCATTGCAATCCTTCTACGGGATTGATCTGCGGGTTTCGTACGACATCTTCCATATGCCATTGCACGGTGTCAATCCAGCATTTAAGATAGAGCAGATGCTCAATAGTATTCCCGCTATAGGGGTTTTCAATAGGTTGGTCAATGTTATTGTGAACGTGATAATCATTAATCACATCCTGGAATATTTTATTGCAGAGGGTGCTCATCATGGCTTCAAAGGTAGTTATAATATTATTTTCGGCTATTGAAATAATCGGTGATCTGGGCCAGGCTAAAGGCATTCAGACATTGTTTAGCCTGCAAACCACCTTTTCGGCCGATGTAAACACCGTAATGCATATCGCGGAAACCTTCCATACGGTGGGCATCGGGATTAACGGATAACAACACGCCTTTTTCCAAAGCATAGCGGTGCCATCTCCAGTCGAGGTCTAAACGGAGTGGGTTAGCATTAATTTCAATGACTACATGATTGGCTGCACAGGCATCGATCACTTTAGCATAATCTATCGGATAACCTTTACGGCTTAAGAGCAGGCGTCCTGTAGGATGTCCCAGAATGGTTGTATAAGGGTTCTCTACGGCTTTGATTAACCTGGCAGTAGCTTTCTCTTCATCCATCCTTAAATTACTGTGCACAGAGGCTACAACAAAGTCGAATGTTTTTAGGATGTCGTCACTGTAATCCAGGGAGCCGTCATTGAGGATGTCACTTTCAATCCCTTTGAATATTTTAAATGGGGCCAGTTTCTGGTTCAGGGCATCAATTTCCTGATGTTGTGCGAAAATACGTTGTTCATTCAGTCCGTTGGCATAAAATGCTGATTTGGAGTGATCACACATGCCCAGGTATTCGAGATGGAGGGTATCTTTACAGTAGACGGCCATCTGTTCTAAAGTATGTACACCGTCACTCCAGGTAGAGTGGTTATGCAGACTTCCTTTAAGGTCGTCGTAGGTAATCAGCTGAGGTAACTGATTGGTTTTTGCAAGTTCTATTTCGTTTAATCCTTCTCTGAGTTCTGGTTCTACATAACTCAGTCCAGCCTGCTGATAGATAGTCTGTTCATCGGTGAAAGGCCCGTTTCCAGTTAGTTTTAATACTTCCTGTACATGTGCTTCATTACCGGTCAGTTTAAATAGGTTAAGGTAAAAGTCTTCTTTCGGACAGATATGTAATTGTACCCTTAAACCGAAAGCGCTCATGGCAGCAAATGTATTTTCAGCCTGCTTTTCAAATGGAAGCTCTTTGAGTAAAGGAAGTTTTGCAATTGTAGCAGCAGGATCACTGACACCGATCACAAAATCCAGTTCTTCAATAATTTCCAGGTATCTCCGGTAATCTCCGGCTACCTGCAGCAATGGTTCAGGATCAGAGGTCTTTAACCAGGTTGTCAGCTCTTCGGACAGGGTATTAACCAGAGTCTCGGCCTGGGCATAAAGAAATTTACCCTGGGCAGCCATTTTAAATTCTATGACTTTTTTGATCTCTTCCTGGGTTTTTAAGCCGAAACCTTTGGCTTCAATCAGACGGTTTTCGTTACAGGCGTAATAAAGTTCACCAATATTTTCTATACCCAGGTCTTTCCAGATGATGACAATCTTCTTTGGACCTATCCCTTTAATTCCCAGCATCTCGACGATCCCCTCAGGGGTGTCTGCAAGGATATCCTGTAATTCCTGCATGGTACCGGTTTGCAGTAATTCCCATACTTTAGCAGAAATACTTTTACCGAGTCCGTCGATCTTTTCGATTTCCTCAAGACTTTTACTGCTGATCGCATAGGGTAACTTATCTACTTTAAAAGCAGCATTGGCTACGGATTTTATTTTAAAAGGATTGTCATTATGAAGCTCCATCAATTGTGACAGGAGTCTTAGACTACGGGCTATGGTTTTGTTTTCCATCGGGTGCTAAAATAAATAAAAAGAAGCATTTTTCCCTGATCAATGTATTTATCGCCTGTTGGTAATTCCGGAGTCTGGTCAGGCGTAAAAGAAGATGAGCTGATGCTCTTATCAGAACATCAGCTCATGTATTTTTATTGTACGTTAATCTGATAAGGCATCCTGGCCTGAACACCGGCCTGGACCACTACTTTTTTCAATTGCTGGTACAGGAAGAAGTTTTCACCAAATTCTTTCTGGGCATAATAGGTTTTTACATTATCACCTGCATCTGACAGGAAGGATTTTAAAGGATCAGTTTTTTGTGGGTACTCTACAATTTTATAATCTTTCAACTGCGCTTTTTTGCCTGCTGCTACGATTGCATCATTGAAACTGCCAATTCTGTCTGCCAGTCCGATTTTAACGGCATCAGTACCAACCCATACGTGTCCGCCACCGATTGAATCGATATACGCTTTGGATTTCTTACGTCCGTCTGCTACGCGGGTAATAAAGCTGTCATAGACATGGTTCACATCTGTCTGAATAATTAGTCTTTCTCCTGGTGTTAAAGGACGGGTCACACTCATAATATCTGCATACTGACCAGTTTTGACACCGTCAAAAGTAATCCCCAGTTTATTGGTCAACAGGTTCTGGAAATTAGGAATAATGCCAAATACACCTATCGATCCGGTAATAGTATTAGGCTGTACAAAAATAGAATCCGCTGCACAGGCAATGTAATATCCGCCGGAAGCAGCCACATCGCCGAAAGAGGCAATCACTGGTTTCACTTTTTTACTCAGGATAATTTCTCTCCAGATGACATCTGAAGCCAATGCGCTACCACCACCTGAATTTACGCGAAGGACAATTGCTTTGATTTTATCATCCAGTCTTGCTTTTCTGATCGCACGGGAAATGCGCTCAGAGCCTATGGACTCATCACTTCCTTCACCACCAGTGATATCACCGTTTGCATAAATTACAGCAATTTTATTACTGCTCTCGCTGTTGTCATCTTTCTGATTATTTGCATAATCATTGATAGTTATTGTACTCAGGCTTTCTTTTTTACCGGTTCCGGATAGTGTCTTCAATTCATCAAGTACTTCATCTTTATACTTCAGACCATCTATCATTTTATATTTCAATGCATCCTGAGGAAGCTGGATCTTATAGGTATTGGCCATCATATACAGGCTGTCTTTCGGGATATTTCTGGATTTGGAAATACCTTCCAGAAAAGTATTGTAAAGACCACCCAGATAAGCGGTAACCTGCTGACGGTTATAATCACTCATTTTATCATTGGTGAAAGGCTCTACAGCACTTTTAAAGTTTCCGACACGGATGATCTGAGCTTCAACACCCAGTTTTTCCATAGCACCTTTGAAGAAGGTCAGCTGAGAGCTGTAACCTTTAAATTCTAATGCACCCTGTGGGTTCAGGTAGACTTTATCGGCAACTGAGGCCAGGTAATAGGCATCCTGTGTATAAACTTCACTATAGGCAATGATCTTCTTCTTACTGGTTTTGAAATCGATCAGGGCATCCCTGACTTCTTTTAAAGTTGCTTTTCCCGCAGCAGGAGAACTCACATTCAGGTAAACGCATTTGATATTGTCGTCAGTTTTTGCTCTTTTCAGGGCTCTGATCAGGTCATTAAAACCGATGCTCTTTCCTGCTCTTGAACCAATAACGGGAAGATTATCGAATGTTTTGTTCGGGGTGCGTTCTTTAATGCTCTGATCGAGGTTCAGATAAAGTACGCTGTTGCTTGCAACATCCACAGTTTTATCACTGTCAACCGCAGAGACCATAGCAACTACTAAAACGACGAAAAATATAGCGATAAGCAGTGTGGAAATAATAATTCCTACGACAGTCGCAAAAACATATTTGAAAAATTCTCTCATGTGGATGTTTAATATTTAATTTGTAAATATATTAAATGAATTAGCTTTTATATGGGTTTGGAGTACAATATAGTTTATTTGTTACTGGGAAGTAATCTGGGAGAAAGAGAAAAATTAATTCAGGAAGCAATTTTACGGATCGGTAACCAGATTGGTACAATCGTTTCAAGATCAGGAGTATATGAAACTGCTGCCTGGGGAAAGGAAGATCAGCCTTCGTTTCTGAATGTAGCGGTTGGTGTAGAAACCAAAATGACCGCTGATGAGGTGCTGGACAATGTATTGAAAATAGAAGAGGAACTGGGTAGGGTAAGACTGGAGAAATGGGGAGCCAGGCTGATTGATATTGATGTAATTTTATACGGACAGGAGGTCATTAATGATGGGGAAAGGCTACAGGTACCACACCCCAGGATGCAGGAGAGAAGGTTTGTACTGGAGCCACTTGCTGAGATTGCCGGCGATGTCGAGCATCCTTTGCTGAAGCAGAGCATTTCTGCATTATTGTCTTTATTGAAGGATGATTTAACTGTGTTAAAAATATTATAATTTTATTAGTTTTGTTTCAAATGATTGACGAAGAAAAAAATAACAGCCCCCTTGATCTGTCGTATCTGAGTGATATGTCTGGTGACAGCGCCGAGTTCATGATTGAAATGATCGATATGTTTAAGTTGCAGACACCTTTGTATATAGCGGATCTGGAACAATCATTTGAAGCTCAGGACTGGGAAAAAGTGGCAGGTTATGCCCATAAAATAAAACCTACACTTTCTTATGTTGGCAGAGAGGATGCCCGCGGTCACCTGCAACAAATAGAAAACAATGCCCGGGAGCAGAAGGACCTTTCTGATATGCCAAATGCATTAAAGGAACTCAATGATTTTGTGCAGATTTTGTACAGACAACTGGATGAAGCTAAAGCTGAGCTGGAAAAGAGGCTCTGATATTTTATGTTTTTAGAATTTATAGCCTCCCATCCTGTGGAAGGCTATTTTTTTGTCCCTGAAAATGGGTTATAATTTAGGCAGACGTCTGAAATGCAGTACAGACAAACTGATGTAAAGAACGAGCACAAATGGTATTGCTGCAAACTTAAGGAAAGCGATCAGTACTGCTGATAACATCAGGAAAATGAACTTTACTTTATTGTGTTTCCATTCCAGCGAGCCGAACTTCAACGAGAAAATTCTGATTTCGCTGGTCAGTAAAAAACTCATAATTACTGTGACAGCCACGAGTAATATGGTGGAATTAATCAATCCCGGATAATCCTGCTGAATAAAAGGGAGTGAGACAATAAAAAGGGTGTTCATTGGGGTATTTAAACCGATGAAATCTTCTGTCTGCCGGGTATCAATATTGAATTTAGCCAGTCTTAAAGCTGAAAAGATAGTGATCAGGAAACCGAGATAAGGCAGGTAGGGAGACGAATAATCGCTTTGTGTAAGCAACTGAAACATCACCACACCTGGTAAAAAACCAAAACTCACCATATCTGCCAAAGAATCAAGTTCTTTACCAATAGGGGATTTGACGTTCAGTAATCTGGCTACAAAACCGTCAAAAAAATCGCATATGCCGGAGATTAACACGGCATATGCGGCAATATTTAGTTCACCTTTAAATGCAAAAACCACACCTATACATCCTGAAAAGAGGTTGGCACAGGTTAATGCATTGGGAATGTGTCTCTTCATATCTGACTAGCTGTTCATTGAAATTAAGAACTCTTCATTGGTTTTTGTGTTCTTTATTTGCGCCTGAACAAACTCCATAGCCTCCTGAGCATTCATGTCAGCCAGGTGGTTACGTAAGATCCATACTCTTTGTAAAGTATCTCTGTCATGTAATAAGTCATCTCTACGGGTACTTGATGCTGTAATATCAATTGCAGGGAAAATACGTTTGTTAGATAATTTACGATCTAACTGTAATTCCATGTTACCTGTTCCTTTGAATTCTTCAAAGATTACCTCATCCATTTTCGATCCTGTGTCTGTTAAAGCAGTCGCCAGAATAGTTAACGAGCCTCCTCTTTCAATATTACGTGCAGCTCCAAAGAAACGTTTTGGTTTGTGTAATGCATTTGCATCCACACCACCAGATAAGATTTTACCGGATGCCGGAGCAGTTGTATTATAAGCACGGGCAAGACGTGTAATTGAATCCAGCAGAATAACAACATCATGTCCGCATTCTACCAGGCGTTTTGCTTTTTCCAATACGATATTGGCAATTTTAACGTGACGTTCAGCCGGCTCATCAAAAGTAGATGCGATAACTTCAGCACGTACGCTTCTTGCCATATCGGTAACCTCTTCAGGACGTTCATCGATCAGTAGAATGATCAGGTAAACTTCCGGGTGGTTTTTAGCAATGGCATTCGCTACTTCTTTCAACAGGTTTGTTTTACCTGTTTTAGGCTGTGCAACGATCAAACCACGCTGACCTTTACCTATCGGGGTAAATAAGTCAATAATACGGGTAGAGTAATTGTTGGTTTCTGTGAAAAGATTTAATCTTTCTGTAGGAAATAACGGAGTCAGATAATCAAAAGGAACCCTGTCTCTTACATCGGCAGGCAAACGGCCATTGATGGTCTCTACTCTTACCAGTGGAAAATATTTTTCACCTTCTTTTGGTGGACGGATACTTCCTTTAACAGTATCTCCGGTTTTTAAACCGAAAAGTTTGATCTGAGACTGGGAAACATAGATATCATCCGGTGAAGAAAGATAGTTGTAATCAGCTGATCTCAGGAAACCGTAACCATCAGGCATAATTTCCAGTACACCTTCATTGGTGATGGTATTATCGAAATCCAGGTTTGAATAGCTGTTTTCGTTTTGTTTCTGGTTACTGTTGTTACCGTTGTTGTTATTGTTTTTTGGCCTGTTGTCTTCTCTGGCAGGTTTTACCTTTTTAATTTCGGTATGCGCCGGAGCCGCTTGCTGGTTATTTTGATTTTCTTCCTTTTTAGCTACCGGGGCAGCATTTTCAACCGGAGCGGTCTCGTTAATTTCAACTGGCTGTGAAGTCTCAGGCTGAGCCTGGTTTTCTACAGGTTGGGCATCGAATAAAGATGCTCTGTTGAAATTGTTGTTATTTGCCGGTGCTGCCTGTTCTGCTTCGTCTTTAGGAATACGTGTTCTTTTTCTAAGCGGTTTTTCGGCAGGGTTGATTTTAGGTGCTTTTTGTTTAGCAGCTTTTGCAGGGCTTTCTTTAGCAGAATCATCGCTGACTTCTGTTGCCGTGACATCAGCTGAGGGGGTAGCTTCTGGTGTTTGCTGTTGTTCACTAATTTGATGAATAACTTCAACCAATTCAGCTTTACGCAAATCATCAGCATTCAAGATCCCCTGAGATTTTGCTAACTCCCGCAATTCTGCAGTGAGTTTTTCATTTAATTCTGTTTTGTTAAACATTATGTGGGTGTAGAGAAATTTTTATAAACGTATTTATCAGCATATCAAAGCAAAAAAAATGCAATTATGAACTTGAAATTAGAACAAAATATTGTGAGATTTTCTGGAATGATCAGATAAACTTTTGAGAATTATGCTGCAATTGTATGTAATTGTATTCTAATCTCCAAGTAAAATATGAAAATGTTATAAATAAATTACTTTACTTGTTTAAAACTCGCGCTTAAATTCCTGTGGAAATTTTGGCATATTTGCACAAAATCTTAGCCCAAATGAATAAAAAGCAACTATTTGAACAGATACAGTCGAAAAAATCATTTTTATGTGTAGGACTTGATCCGGTAATGGAAAATATTCCTGAGCACCTGTTGAGTTTCGAAGACCCGATATTTGAATTCAATAAACAAATTATTGATGCTACTCATGATATCTGTGTTGCTTATAAACCAAATACAGCATTCTATGAATCAAGGGGTTTAAAAGGCTGGGAGAGTTTATTGAAAACCTGGGCACACATTCCTAAGGATATCTTTACCATTGCGGATGCCAAAAGAGGGGATATAGGAAACACTTCTGCGATGTATGCAGATGCCTTCTTTAACCAGGAGAAATCGGGTATGAGTTTCGATTCGATTACTGTTGCTCCTTATATGGGGTATGACTCTGTCGGACCTTTTTTGAAATATGAAGATAAATGGGTGATTTTACTGGCCTTAACTTCTAATCCGAGTCATAGTGATTTTCAGTTGCTGGAGAGTTCGGCAGGTAAACTTTATGAAGAAGTGATACGGGTATCTTCTAAATGGGGGAACAGTGATCAGCTGATGTATGTGGTAGGTGCAACCAGGGGTGATGAGTTTGCAAATATCAGAAGACTGGCACCTGATAATTTCTTACTGGTACCTGGTGTTGGGGCACAGGGGGGAAGTCTGGCTGATGTCTGCGAATTTGGACTGAATGCTACCTGTGGTTTGCTGGTTAATTCTTCCAGAGGTATTATTTATGCCGGTAAAGGCCGTGATTTTGCTGAAAAAGCGAGAGAAGAAGCTTTGAAATTACAGCAAGAGATGCAAATAATTCTGGAAAAAGCAGGATTATTAGGGTAAAAAGAAGCTGTTCTGAAAAAAAATGTGTAAATTGGTATTCGCAATACCTGTGTAGTAATTCCTGTTTGGGGTATGATTATTGCATGTGGTGTTATTAAACAAAGAGCATGTTTCAGAGCATCGTCACTTATTTCGAGAAGCAGAGTTTTGGGGTCTGTACTTATATTGCAGACCGTTTTGACATGTCTATCAGCAAAATCAGATTATTCTTTATCTATTCTTCCTTTCTGGCAGTAGGGTTCCCTATTATTTTTTATGTGATGGCAGTGCTGATACTGGACGTTCGTCATTATATCAAAAGGATCAGACAAAGGATTTGGGATTTATAGTTACAAGGGTTGAATTAACGCTTTTTATTCTTAGATTGAGGCTTAGAATAACATACACATACAACTATATATTATATTTGTTGTTTATTAATACAGTTACGAAAAATGTCGGTAAGGGGAAACCAATTTAAATCTAATTCATTCAAAAACGAATATAGTGAAAAGCCAGGTTCGAAAACATCATCCAGGGAACCAAGATTGAGATTTGAGCGAATACCCTCTCTGAATCTTCAGGATGAAAGGGTATTGAAGATTGCAGGCTTATTTTTCCTGATTTTGTCTATCTATTTCCTGGTTGCTTTTACTTCCTACCTGTTTACCTGGCAGGAGGATTACAGTTACGTTATTGATGCAAACGGGGGCTGGAGTAATCTTTTCAAAACAATGGAAGAATTACAGCAGCATAATATTCCTGTTGTCGTACAAAACTGGCTGGGTAAGTTTGGTGCTTTATTATCGCATCAGTTCATCTATGAATGGTTTGGTGTAGCTTCATTCTTATTTGTTTTTGTCTTTTTTGTAATCGGTTATCGTTTACTGTTTAAGGTGAAGATTTTTGCCCTTGAAAAAACATTAGGCTACAGCTTGTTCTTTTTGCTGTTCCTGTCTCTTACTTTTGGATTTTTACATTCCTTCTTTTTAGATTCTCCACATTATCTGGAGGGTGAAATCGGTTACTGGGCCAATAAGCTGCTGGTTGCACAGATCGGTGTGGCGGGAGTAGGAGGGCTGATCGCCTTTTTAGGACTGACGATCCTGATTATTGCCTACAATATTGACTTTAAATTTCCGGAAAGGGTACGTCCTGTAGTGGATGAAATTATTCCGGATAATTCCAATGATAATGTATTTTCAGCGAGGCAGGAGCCTTCTGAAAGAGTCTCTCCGATGGAGCGGACACCATCTTTTACAACACCGGTTAATGAAACGCGGACAGATCAGGTAGAGTTTACTTTGAATGACAGACTGGCGACAGAGCGTAAGCAGGAACAAAATGTGGTCCTGACGCCGAGTCGTTTTGAAGAAAAGGAGGCAGAGTCTGAACCAGAAGTGATTTTACCTAAATCACCTGTGTTAAACGTAATGAATGCGCCGATCATTCTTTCTCCAACGCCTACATCAGAGCCATTGACTGAACTGACTTTTGAGGAGGTAAAACCGGAACCTCAATTGACTATTGAAAAAACGGAAGAGGAAAAGAAATCTGAGGACCTGGTAGAGCAGTTTGGAAATTATGATCCTACGCTCGATCTGTCAAGTTATCAGTATCCGAGTCTGGAACTGTTGGAAAACTATGGTTCAAATAAGATTTCAGTGAATGCAGATGAGCTGGAAGCTAACAAAAATAAGATCGTTGAAACCCTCAACCACTATAATATTGAAATCGATAAGATTAAGGCGACGATTGGCCCAACGGTAACGCTTTATGAGATTATTCCTGCTCCGGGGATCAGGATTTCAAAAATTAAAAACCTGGAGGATGATATTGCACTGAGTCTGGCAGCCCTGGGAATCCGTATTATTGCGCCAATGCCAGGTAAGGGTACCATTGGTATTGAGGTACCGAATATGCACCCTGAAATGGTTTCGATGAGAAGTATCCTGAATACGGAGAAATTCCAGAAAACGGATATGGACCTGCCTATTGCTTTGGGTAAAACAATCTCGAACGAGGTTTATATAGCAGATCTGGCTAAAATGCCCCATTTGCTGGTAGCGGGGGCAACAGGACAGGGTAAATCGGTTGGTATTAATGCTATTCTGGTTTCACTGCTCTATAAAAAACATCCTTCACAACTTAAATTTGTACTGGTCGATCCCAAAAAAGTGGAGCTGACTTTATTTAATAAGATTGAACGTCACTTCCTGGCTAAACTTCCGGGTGAGGCTGATGCAATTATTACGGATACTAAAAAAGTAATCCATACTTTAAATTCATTGTGTATTGAGATGGATCAGCGTTATGATCTGTTAAAGGATGCACAGGTAAGGAACTTAAAGGAATACAATGATAAATTTATCAAACGGAAGCTAAACCCTAATAATTCGCATCGTTTCTTACCTTATATCGTATTGATTGTGGATGAGTTCGCGGATTTGATGATGACTGCGGGTAAAGAAGTGGAAACTCCGATTGCCCGTCTGGCACAGCTGGCCCGTGCGGTAGGTATCCACCTGGTGCTGGCCACGCAACGTCCTTCTGTGAATATCATTACGGGTACAATTAAGGCGAATTTCCCGGCCAGGTTAGCTTTCAGGGTATTGTCTAAAATTGACTCGAGAACTATCCTGGACAGTGGTGGTGCAGATCAGCTGATCGGACGCGGGGATATGTTATTATCTACGGGAAATGATCTGATCAGGCTACAGTGTGCGTTTGTAGATACACCTGAAGTAGACAGAATTTCTGAATTTATCGGTAACCAGAGGGGATATCCTGAAGCTTACCAGTTACCGGAATACCTGGATGAGGCGGCAGAATCTGCCAAGGCAGACTTTGATCCTGATGATCGTGATTCGATGTTTGAAGAAGCAGCGCGTTTAATCGTTATGCATCAGCAGGGATCTACTTCATTGATACAGCGAAAACTAAAACTGGGCTATAACAGGGCTGGAAGAATCATTGATCAGTTGGAAGCATCGGGTGTAGTAGGTCCGTTTGAAGGAAGTAAGGCAAGAGAAGTATTATTGCCTGATGAGTATGCTTTGGAACAGTTCTTGACCAACCTGAAGAAATAATATAAGCACGGATGAAGAAGTTATTATGCACGTTACTGGTTTTATCAGGAATAAGTTTTGGAGTTTATGCACAGCAGGATGCTAAAGCAAAAGCTATTTTAGCTGAAGTAAGTAAAAAATACAGGTCTTATGATATCGTGAAAACTGATTTTACTTTTACACTGGAGAGCCCGCAAAATAAAGTGAATGAAGTGCAGCAAGGTACACTGATTGCAAAAGCTGCTGCTAATAAATATAAAGTAGTCATGACTGATCAGGATTTGATCAGTGACGGGAAAAGCCAGTGGACTTATCTTAAAAAAGATAAAGAAGTACAGGTCTCGGCAGCAGACAACAGTGGTGATGCATTGAATCCTGCCAAAATTTTTACACTTTATGAAAAGGGCTATAAATATCTGTATACAGGGGAGAAAAAGGCGGGTGCCAAGACTCACCAGATGATAGATTTATCACCTGTGGATATTAATAAATCATATTTTAAAATCAGGTTGACTATTGATAAAGCGGCTAGACAGTTAGTTAATGTGCTGATTTTTGATAAAAATGGAAATAAATATACGTATGCGATCAAATCGTTTGTGGGAAATGCGAAGGTCCCGGAATCGACTTTTACTTTCGATGCCAGGAAATATCCTGGAGTTGAAGTAGTTGATCTGCGTTAATAAATTATTAAAGAGAAAAAGGGGTTCAGACAATTCGTCCGAACCCCTTTTTTTGTTATTTTTGAGTACCAATATTAACCTTATCTGCTTTTGAAAATTACATTTTTAGGTACTGGCACCTCGCAGGGGATTCCTGTGATCTGCTGCAATTGTGAAGTTTGCCGGTCTGATGATCCGAAGGATAACCGTCTGCGGGTTTCTGTGTTGGTAGAAACCGGTGATAAGACTATTGTAATAGATAGCGGACCTGATTTCAGATACCAGATGTTAAGAGCAGGTGTAAAAGACCTGGATGCAATTGTATATACGCACGAACATAAGGATCATGTAGCAGGCCTGGATGATATTCGTCCGTTTAATTATCTGTTACAGAAAAATATTGATTTGTATGCTACTGTAAGGGTGCAGGAGGCTTTAAAAAGAGAATTCTCATACATCTTTGCAGAAAAGGTATATCCGGGGATTCCGCAGGTTAATATGCATACGATTGGTACGGAAAGTTTTTTTATTGGCGAAACGGAACTGATCCCTTTAGAGATTATGCATTATAAACTGCCTATCCTGGGTTTCAGAATGAAGGACTTTACTTATATTACGGATGCGAAGACTATTCCACAGCATTCCATAGACCTGATAAAAGGAACAAAGGTATTGGTTATAAATGCTTTGCAGGTTGAACCGCATATTTCGCATTTTACACTGGCAGAAGCGGTTGAGTTTGCACAGGAAATAGGGGCAGAGATGACGTATTTTACGCATATCAGTCATAATATGGGTAAACATGCAGATGTAGAGAAAGAGTTACCAGCTAATATCAGGCTGGCTTATGATGGTCTGGTCATAAATTTATAAAATTTCTGTTTGATCTACGGTGAATAAATATATATTTGCACCTCAGTTCATACCCAGGTGGCGAAATTGGTAGACGCACCACCTTGAGGGGGTGGCGCTTGCAAAGGCGTGGCAGTTCGAATCTGCTTCTGGGTACTAACCGGAATCGAATATATCGATTCCGGTTTTTTTATGTCTTTTCTGAGCTTAAAAAACGAGAGTATGAGGAGATGCTACATTAATTTAAGCGATATCTCATTTCAAAGCTTTGAGCTTATCGACAGTAGGTGGGTAATCTAAAATTGATAAAGCCTTGATGTAATTCTTTTTAGCCTCTTCTTTTCTTCCTTTAGCAGAATGATAATCACCCAATGCATCATATACATTGAAACTATGTGGGTAATTTATTTCATTCATCTCAAAGAAGTGATAAGCAGACTCAAATTTATTTGATCTCAAAAAAGCATAGCCCAAATTGTTGATAATTTGTTCCGAGGGAAGTATTTCATAACCCATTGAGTTAGATATTTGTTTGTATCCAGATTTGAGAGAATCCAGAATCGTTTTGTCGTTAACAGAGGTGCTAAACAAATCGTAGTTATCAACAGATAGGAAATTATAGTCCCGAAAAATATAATGAAGACCGTCATACTCACTGATAAATGGAGCCGTGTTATGACCCTCCAGCTCGTAATATTTAATTTTCCAAAGCAAATTTTTATTACTATTCCGTTGTAAGGCACTCTTTAGTCTGTCCATAGCGAGAACAGCATCATTAAAAGGAGTTATGGTTTTTCTCACTTCTGCTGTATCAAGCTTTTTCTTGAAGCCGTTAGCAACAGAGATAAATAAGGTCTTATTCTTAAACTTATTATCTGACAATATATTCTCTGCTTCTTTTGAAAGCTTAGAATTGTCGTACCATAAAGCAGGATCTATTGAAATATATGAATTAAATAATTCGGTATGCTTCAATAGTGTGTTAATAACAAAAAGGCCACCTAAAGAATGCCCTATCAACATACGGTATGGTGCAGTTGGATATTTAGATTCAATTTCAGGAATCAGTTCGTTCTGCAGAAAAAGCGTAAACTTTTCCCCTCCACCTGATGATTTAGCTGAAACGCTATCCAAAAATATTCCAGAAGTTATGTGTGTAGGAGTGAAGTCTCTTATCCGGTCGACGTTTGGGATAGCTACAATGATAGATTCTTGAAATATCCTGAGTGAGCCCATATTCTCCATCATTGCTGCAAGTCCTTGAAAATGTTCTTCACCGTCTAATACATAAATGACCGGGTATTTTTGTTTGCTGTAGATTCTGTCTGATGCACTTTTAGGAAGATATATAAAGTATGACCTTTCTTCTCCGAGTATCTTGGAATATGTTTTGTAAGTCTTACCTATTGAAATATCATTATTTTCCTGTGAGTAGCTTATGATTGGTATCAGGAAAAATAGTAAAAAAAATATTTTCTTCATATTGCTTATATTGTGTTTTACGAAAAGATAGGTTTTAAACCGGAATATTGCATACACAAAATACTAAATTTAAATGCCTATATGAGGTCCTTTCTGTGAAATTTGAATACTTATTACAGAAGTATTTGCTGATTTCGATTTTAAATAGATTTAACATATGATGATATAAAGCGTGTTTTGGTAAAATGTAGACTTGCTTTACATTGCTCTTTTTGCTAAAATAACGAGAATATTAGAAATGCAAAAAGGAGAGGAAGGGAGGTTGCGGTTCTGGAATTCTCGAAAGATAATTAATAAAAGTGCAAGGTTATTCTTTATACTGATTGAGAGTCAAAAGGGCCAGTTGCAGAATTGGCCACTATTTTGATGTTTTGTTACATGCGTAAAACTTAATCATTTTTTAGGTAAATGTTATGGATATGAATACAAGAAAAACTTTATGTAAATTTGCTTGAATAGAATTAAAGACTATGGCTACTGGAGAAAAACGTAAATTATTTTTTGAGTTGAGTAAAAGCGAAAAAGAAAAAAGGTTTAGGTCTGTTCTTAATCCAGTATTGAAACGAAACAGAGAATTGAATCAGCCTGTAGTTTTTAGAAATAGTCTTTGTCACAAGTCAAATCAATTTGTTCATAAATATCCTAATGGGAAACAATTTATTATAGAAATAGATCTGAAAACGCTGAGTACCAAACTTGGAGATAGCCCGGCATTAATGATTATTTAGATCATGGCCCGCAGACTTTTTATTGTTGCAGGCCCAAATGGATCTGGTAAAAGCTTATTTTCAAAAGTGCTGACGGAATCTGATTTCGAGGTTTTTGATGGGGATAAACATATGACTGATCTTTCTGCGCGGTTCACTGAAACACCTTCTAAAGACTTATGGAACTATATTAATATACTGTCTTCGCTGAGGGAAAACAAGCTGCAATTAAATCCGGTCTTAATTATGCCTATGAAACCAATTTTAGTTCGGATCAGCCTATGGCATCTGCTCTTGAATTTCGTGAAAATGGTTATGAAATACATTTGATCTTCATGGGGCTTAATAGTATTGAAGAATCTATAGAACGTGTTTTATTTCGGGTTCAGACCGGTGGGCACAAAGTATCTGAAATTTCAATTCGCTATAATTATAAGTATGGTTTTGAAAATCTATATAAGTACTTCAGGGAATTCGATTCTGTTATCTTGTTCGATAATTCTATACCAGGCGATGAAGGTCCTTCAGCACCGCGTGAAATCCTACATATAGTTGGTAACGAATTGCATTTACTACCTGAGGGAGTTCCTGAATGGGCTCTGCCTATCATTTCTGAATTTAAAGATTAGGATGGAGATCTAAGGCTATTCTATCTAAATTACTCGTCTATCTTATAAACCCTTCTCCTTTTAAATCCTAATTACAATTAATTACAGAAATTGATATTCATAATTTCAATGCAGACGATGACATGATCTAATCGAACCTTATTGTTTTCATCTCTTAAATAAGCTAGCCGCCTGGTGGGCAGCATCAAGCCGTCAAACTGTTGATGATCATAAACATAATGTGTAACGGGAACCGAACCCAAAATGTCAGCAAAATAATCATGCCGCATTAAAAGACCGTTTTGATTAAAATAGAATAATTGTACTTTACTATGAGTTGCGATGTAGTCAGGAAAAGTAACTTTCAGACAACGCCATTGCTCCTCATTTTCCAGGTATGGTTCAATTTCTTTGGTATCGAATCCTGGAAGGTCAAAGTTAAAAGGCATGGTCAAATAGTTCCAGATGGCATATCCACTGAAATATAAAAGATCTGGCATATCCCAGTGGGTAGAAGGACCGTGGCTGTTAAATGACTCTCTTGGATTAAAGCGTTCTTCGAGGGTTTTACCGTTCGTTGATTGAAGAACCACTTGGTTCGGCTCAAAAATGCCTTTTAAGTTGTTTTCTGTTAAAGAGGTAAAGCATACCTTTTGTTCACGACAGTCTGAATATAAGTGAGTATTGCTCAAAATCCCTCCCACTCCTTTAGCATACCATAGTTGGCCTGTGATGCGGAGATGAACTGACATCTTTTCTTTTTTTTTCCATGTGGCTGTTCCTCCGTTTGCAGACAGCACAAATTTCAATAAGTCATTTTCCATTAAAAATCTAAATTTATACGAATTTACATCAACATACACTTCTCATAAACACGACGAAATTATAGCATTTAGGATATATATTTGTTCCTGCTATACTCTGGTATAACACCTACAACATGGAAGACTGTAAAGAATTAATAACCCACGAATGTGAAAAGGATATGAAATACCTTCAAGATACCCTTTATGTTATTAGTGGTAAATGGAAAATGCTGATTATAGTTTCTTTATATAATGGAAACAGGCATTACCGCGAAATTGCGCGAAGCCTTCCAAATATTACGTTTCGGATGCTTTCTAAAGATCTTAAAGAATTGGAACAAAATAAGTTAATTGCGCGTGAAGTCAATGATGATGTTACTTTAAGGGTCGAATACAACATCACAGCATATTGCCAAAAATTGATCCCATTAATTAGTGAGATGATCAAATGGGGTAAAGCACATCGTAAAGTAATTTAACTTTCCCTCCGGCCAGACTACTAGTCTATCTTATAAATTCTCAATTATTGATTCAATAAGGGTTAAAAAACGCTCTAAGTCCGACCTTTATTTTCTAATTTTATAGTTCTATGGGTGGCGAGTAGCCCTGTGCAATTACAAATAAGTATGGAAAAAGTTATTCAACAATTCATTGATGCTATAAATGCATTTGATATAGACGCCGCACTCGAATTATTCACTGATGATGCTGTGATAGACGATGAATCTGTGGGCGAAAGTTTTAAGAACACTGCGGGGGTGCGTAAATATCTCGATAAATTTTTCGTTGGCTATAAGACAGTAACCAAGTTAGAATCTATTGAGGTGCTTGATAATTGGCATATTAAGGCACAGGTTGATTTCATCGGGGATTTCGGTCACGAGACAGGTGGCTTGAATTTCACATTCAACACTAATGGATTTATCAATGCAATCAATGCCTATCTCGATTGATTATATCATAGCTCAACAAAACATACACTTATGCATTATTCCTAATATATTCTTAGGAGTACATCCTTAATGAATTGTTATTTGGTTTTATTCGTACTTCAGCGCTTTAACAGGATTCGCCGTTGCAGCTTTGTAGGCCTGAAAACTGACCGTCAAAAATGCGACAATTATAGTTCCCAATATTGATATGAATACAATTGAAAATGATACGGTTGTCCTGAACTCAAAATTAGTGAGCCATCTGTTCATCAGATAATAAGCCAACGGGACACCAATACATGCAGCAACAAATACCATCTTCAGAAAGGAAATGGAGAGCAGTCTCATGATATTGCCAATTGAAGCGCCGAGTACACGACGTACGCCAAACTCTTTGGTACGCTGTTCTGCACTGTATGCAACCAAACCATAAAGTCCCATACTAGAGATCAGTATCGCTATACCTCCAAACATGTTTGCCAGAATGCCCAGTATCTTTTCTGACTGTAGTTTTTGGGCGTAGAGGTCATTAACAATCCTGACTTCTACAGGGTATTCCGGGTTGATATTTTTGGCAATGGCCGAAATCAGTTCAACATTTTTACTTAAACTGTTGGCAGGATTTAACCGCATATTAATGATCCCATTCGGATTTTTATTAAAATTGATTACCATCGGACTTCCGGAACGATAAGGGGAGCCCCAGATGAAATCTTTGAAGACGCCGATCACCTTGAGCTGTTTTCCAAATTGATTTACAGTTATTCCTATGGGATTTTTAAGTTTCATGATCTTCACTGCTGCACTGCTTAGCAAAATCGCGGCACTATCTGATGCGAAATCTCTGGAAAAATCGCGACCAGATACCAGTTCAACACCACTTGTCTTCATAAAATCATACTGGGTCTCGACTCTGTTGAAAACAATTTCCTTACCTCTTTCATCCATTCCCGGCCATTGAAATCCATAAAACCAATTGCCACTTGTCATGCTCCCTGAGGACTGGTTTACGGATGTGACGGCTCCAGCCTTCATCGCCTGGTCCTTAAACAATTCAAACTTTCCGGATAGTTCTCCATCTTGTGGCATTTCGGCAAGCAAATTGATATTGTAACCTACAGGTCTGTCTTTTATAAACTGAAGTTGTTTATAGATGACAAGTGTAGCAATGATCAGCATAATGGCAAAACAAAACTGTACGACTACAAGTACCTGTCTCATGTTGACTGGTATGAGTCTTGCATTTGCTGTTTTCTTTTTTAAAGTCTGAATAGGGGTGAAGGAAGAAAGGAACAATGCAGGATAAGCCCCCGATAATAGGCCGGTTATTAATGCTACAGTCAGTATGCCCAGCCAATAGCCTGTATTGGTATAATCAATTGTAACATCTATGTTTAACAGGTTATTGAATAGGGGTAAACTGGCTTCAACAATAATAACAGCAATTAATACGGCTACTGTAGTAAGAATCATAGCTTCGGTCAGGAACTGGATGACCAGAGAACCCCTTGTTGCACCGATTGTTTTCTTGATACCCACTTCCTTTGCTCTGCGCTCTGATTTGGCAGTGGCCATGTTCATGAAATTGATACAGGCGACTAGCAAAATGCCAAAAGCCAATGCCAGGAAAAGATAAATGCGTTCTATATCGCCACCTACACTCTTGCCATTCTGAAATTCACCATACAAATGTACATCCGATAAGGGAAATAAGAAATTTTCACTCTTTTGATCCTTATAATTTTCATTGAACAGCGTTTTTACTTTAGCATTAATCAGATCAATATTGGCGGGATTATTAACCCTGACCATTACAGGAAAATTGAAATTCCCCCAGCCCGGTTTTTTAGCATATTCATTGATACGCTCAAGAAAAGACCAGGGCATCAAATAATCAAACTTGATTGATGTATTGGCAGGCAGATCTTTGATTATACCGGTAACCTTTAGATAGTTAGTGTTTTTATACTTGACTGTTTTGTTCAGTGCGTCAGTAGTGCCGAATAAAAGTTTTGCAGTTCCGGCAGTTAATATGATAGAGTTTGGTGTATTCAATGCGGTAATGGGGTTACCAGCCAAAAACGCATAATTGAAAATTTTCAGGATATCCGGATCAGCAAAGAGATCCGTTTTCTTAAACGTTTTTTGTTTGTTGGCGATGAGTGATTGATCAAAACCAGCAATCCTGGTAATCGCATCTACCTCTGGTATTTTAGCTTTAATAGCCATACCAATTCCATCTCCAGGTACTGGTCCGGTACTGGTAATCTTTCCGGTAGCATCCTGAAAATTGGTCATCACCTGATAGATTTTGTCAGCATCTTTAAAGTGACGGTCAAAGTTAACTTCGTAATTGACATAGAGTAACAGTAACAAGCAGGCAGATAAACCAACTGCCAGACCAATAATATTGATAACTGAAGAAGTTTTATTTCTCCAGAGGTTACGCAAAGCGATCTTTAAATTGAGTCTGAACATAGCACAATGATTTATCAACGAAATAAATACAATTGATCTGCAATTTACCAAGTTTATGCCAATAATGGTTTATGTTGTAACGTGTTGTTATATAGTTTGTTATGTTTTTGTGATTAATTGAAGCGTTCATTATCGGACGGAACATGTACAATGGCGGACAGTTGGGGGAGAGGAGTTAACCCACAGGATTTTATTGAAAATTGTAATTAAGAAGTACAAATGAATATTTAATATTGTAAGTGTAAACTTTAAATCTTAAAAAGATGAGCGGACAAATATTTGCACAAGTTGACCAGTATATTAGTAATCTCCTCGCACCGGAAGATAAGGTGTTACAGGATACCATTAAATCTCTTGATGAAGAAGGATTTCCACAAATCAGTGTAACACCGAATCACGGAAAGTTATTACAGGTTATGGCTAAGCTCTCCAATGCAAAGAAGATTTTGGAATTAGGGACACTGGCAGGCTACAGTACGATATGGCTGGCAAGGGCTCTACCGGAAGATGGAAAGATAATCACACTCGAAGTGGAAGAGCGACACTCTAATCTGGCAAGAAAAAACATTGAAAAGGCCGGGTTATCTGATAAGGTCGATTTCAGGGTTGGTAAAGCCATAGAAATTCTACCTCAGTTGCTGGAAGACAAAGAAGGTCCGTTTGATCTTATTTTTATTGATGCTGATAAACCACCTTATACGGAGTATTTTGAATATGCTTTAAAGCTGGCAAGACCAGGAACTGTGATTATCTGTGATAATGTAATCAGGGAAGGAAAAGTCCTGGATGAAAATACAACTGATGAAAAAGTGAAAGGTGTTCAGCGTTTTAATAAAATGCTTCAGTCTAATCAAGATGTAACTGCTACAATTATACAAACGGTAGGTGTAAAGGAACACGATGGTATTGCTATCGCTGTTGTAAACAGGTAAATGGTTTTTATCTTTTTCAAGAGGGTCGCTTTTTAAAAGGCGACCCTTTTTTGTTCAAGGACGCTAGAATTTCAGATAAGTCCTGTCAAACTGAATTTTTGTCCTAACGGACAGCTAAGCAGATGGATTAATTTTGATGAACTAATTGAAAAAGATAAAAATGGGATCTGCAAAATATGAGCTTATTACAGAAAATGAAGGGTATGGGGCTTCGGTACGTTGGGCACTGGCCAGTCTTTCTCTGTCCATGTTAATGTCTTCACTCGACACCAGTATCGCTAATGTGGGATTACCCACACTAGCTCAGGTATTCAATGCCTCGATGCAGGAGGTACAGTGGGTTGTCCTGGCTTATTTGCTGGTTATCACCACCTTGATTGTCAGTGCAGGACGTCTTGGTGATATCATCGGTAGGCGACGTTTGTTATTGATAGGTATCAGTCTGTTTACAGTGACTTCGTTTTTATGTGGTGCTGCGCACACGCTTTGGCTGTTGATTGCTGCGCGGGCGGTACAAGGGCTGGGTGCAGCTATTATGATGGCCCTGACAGTAGCACTGGTAGGAGAGACTGTTCCAAGGTCTAAAACAGGGAGTGCTATGGGACTGCTCGGTACAATGTCTGCGATTGGCACTGCGCTTGGCCCTTCGCTGGGTGGCTTTCTGATCGCCGGACCAGGCTGGCGAAATATCTTTTTCGTCAATGTGCCATTAGGAGTGCTGAATTTTTTTCTTGCACGTCGCTATCTGCCTGCTCATGAACAGCGGGGAAAGGCTGATCGAAACAGCTTTGACAATCTGGGCACGCTGTTACTGGGACTGACACTGACGGCTTATGCACTTGCTGTGACTGTTGGTAATGGCCATTTCGATCGGTTGAATGTGGTGTTACTGCTGACTGCTGTTTTTGTAGGTGGACTCTTTGTATTTGCTGAATCAAAAGTGACATCGCCACTGATCCGCTTAAATGAATTTCGCAATGTTGTATTCAGTACAAGCCTGACGATGAACCTGCTTGTTGCAACAGTGATGATGGCGACACTGGTTGTGGGACCTTTCTATCTCTCCCGTGGACTCGGACTTAAAGTCGCTTTTGTTGGAATCGTGATGTCTGTTGGTCCGGTTATCTCTGCATTAAGCGGTATTCCGGCCGGTCGTATTGTTGACCTTTTAGGGGCGAAAGCTGTGGTTATGATAGGGCTCATTGCAATGACGCTGGGTTTATTTGCCCTATCTATACTCCCGGGTATGTTTGGTGTTGCAGGGTATATCGCTGCGGTCGCTGTCCTGACGCCTGGCTATCAGTTGTTCCAGGCTGCAAACAATACTACTGTCATGATGGATGTACAGACGGATCGTCGTGGCGTCATTTCTGGTATGCTTAGTCTGTCCCGCAATCTTGGATTAATGACGGGTGCCTCTGTCATGGGCGTAGTTTTTGCCTTAGCTTCCGGTGCAGCTCATATCACAACGGCGCGACCCGAAGAAGTCGCGTCCGGTATGCGGCTTACATTTATTATAGCCGGAATTATGATGGTACTGGCACTTTTTATTGCGGTTGTAAGACGTACTTCGGTACCTGTGAATTGACAGTATTGTTATCCACCCAATAGGCCATAGCTACGAATAACCACTGAAATTGTGCTGACCAGGCCAATACCTGAACGTTCGCAGGTGGAGGTCCCCAAAAACTAGAGATCTGAACGAGTAGTAAAAGAATGATTAACAAGGCAAAAACAATCTTGCCAGTCATATTCTTAAAGATGATTGTCTGGAGGTAAAGGATAATTCCTGTTATCAGCAGGGCCATTTCTATCAGAGTTGTAAACCATATAGAAGCCCATGCACCCAAACCGAGATAAATTGAAGAACCAGGGTATAGGGGAAGGTCATGAAAGTGTACGATCAGATCAAGGAACCAATGACTGAGTACAGCCAGGCCCAATAGGATTCCATTTTTGCTGTTTTTTTTGAATATCCAGTAGATACTGCCAAAGAGCACAGACCATCCGATTGCTCCTAATAAGCTGTGGGTAATGGGATAATTGGTGAATTCAAGGCTTCGGGGGCCGCTAAGACCCGGGTGTATGGCCACTGTTTCGATATGAAGTAATAATAAGGTTGGCCAGACCAGATCCAGAAATTGGGTAGCCATAAGGAGTGTTCCCAGTGAGATTTTTGGAGCTGCTTTTTTTGTCGCCAGCCCTAACCCGAAATGTCCAATAAACATAAAGACTAAATATTAATGATTAATAATTGTGCATACAAAATTGGCCAGGATTCTCAGAAAACAGCTTGATAAAAATCAAGAAATTGCGGGTTCGTTCAGGAGTTAAGATTTTTCCTTCTTATTCTGCTTAAGGTCTCGGGTGTCATTCCCATCATCGAGGCAAGATATTGCAAAGGGACATATTGAAAAAGTGATGGATTGTGGTTTAATAACCAATGGTAACGTTCTTCTGCGTTCATGGATAGTAAGGAAAAGATTCTTTCTTCCATAAAAAGAAAAGCACGGGCAATAAACAGCTTTTCAAGCTCATGCCATTTAGGAATTATCTGGCCGATAGTTGAATAATCTTCTTTACTGATCGTGAAAAGCTCACAATCTGTCAATGCCTGAATAGAAGTGCGGCTGGATAAATCAAAGATCAGACCTGAAAGATCTGCGACAAAATTCCCACTGTCGGATATCCATTGCGTCACCTCAGCATCCTGGCTGTTGGTATAAAAGCGGATCAGACCGGATCTTTGAAAACTTAAAAATCTACCAATTTTGCCAGGTTTTAATAAATACTCTCCCTTTTGGAGTGATTGAGGCTTAAAATAGGAGGCAACATTTTTAACATCTGATCCGGATATTCCAAAAAAGGTCGATATATAGTTCTCCAATTCGTTCATTAATGTTGTTTTATTTTTATACAACGGAGAAGATAACATAATATGGTGACAATTTCAGAAATCTGAACAATTGATACCGCTCATAAGAACACTCGCTGCCATTTTTGCCTGCTTTAACCGAATATCTGTATATTCATGGTACAGATGATGTAATTTCGTTTTTATGGATTCAACTCTGCCGATCAAAAACCTTGTTCGTCTTAACTGGTTGCTCGCAGTCGCGTTTAGTACAATTGTTTTTCTGTTCCTGTTTTTTCTGATGGAAGAATCGCAAATGCACAAGCTGTTTTATATGGTTATCACTGCGCTTGCTATTGGATTAATCGGCTTTGCTAATGTCGGGATTCTTATTTTGCTGGCCCGAAGATTCGGAACCGGAACAAAAGTATTCAAACGGTACCGTTATCTTTTTACCTATTTCGCGAGTGTCATCATTTATTTAATGCTGGCACCGGTATTCAATTATGCTTCGCATAAAATGAACAGTTATTCTCCTCTGGTCTATTTTTCTATTTTTGTCCTCGCCAGCGCGGTTGTGAATACGGTGATTATCGTTTTGCAGGACTTTATTATTCTGCATCATTATAAAGCACATACCGATCTGGAACTCTCTAAGTTAAAAACGGCCAATGCCGAGGCTGTTAATTTGCTTTTAAAGCAGCAGATTCATCCTCATTTTCTTTTTAATGCGTTAAATACACTGAAAGCATTATACCGGAAAGACCCTGCTGCAGGAGACACCTATATAGTTCATTTAGCCAATTTTCTGAGGGCCTCTGTTTTTAACCATAATTCAAAAGTTGCCAGTCTGGAAGATGAGGTAGCTTTGTTGAATGATTATCTGGAAATGCAGAAAATCAGGTTTGGTATTGCATTAGATTGCAGAATTGATTTACCTGAGGAAATTTTAAAGAATTATTATCTGCCTTCTTTTTCATTGCAGCCGCTCCTGGAGAATGCGATTAAACACAATGAACTGACCAGAGAAATGCCTTTAGTAGTTGATATTTTTTGTAGTGATGAGAGGGTAGTTGTACGGAATAACCTCCAGAAGAAAACTATCAGCGTAACTTCGGTTAATCATGGCCTGGCTAATCTTGCCGAACGTTATCGCCTCTGGACCGGGGATGAGGTGATCATCGAAGAAAAGGAAAATGTATTTTCAGTAAGTATTAAATTATTGACCAATGAATATAGTGATCATAGAGGATGAGCAGGTAGTTGCGGATGATCTTGAACTGAGTATTACGCAATTAGTTCATGAACCTGTAAGCATTATCCAGCTTTATTCTGTTAAAGAAGCTATTACTTATTTTAAGGGTGGTTTTGAAGCTGATTTGATTTTCAGTGACATCCAGCTTGGCGATGGTTTGAGTTTTGAGATATTTATTGCTGTACCAATCTCGACTCCGGTCATCTTCTGTACGGCTTATGATGAATATGCCCTTGATGCATTTAAAGCAAATGGGATTGATTATATTCTGAAGCCTTTTACGTTACAGATACTGGAGGGAGCCCTCCAAAGATATAATCAACTCAAAAAACAGTTTTCAAATGATCAGGCCCAGCAATATAGTAGCCTGATGAAGATACTTGCTGCTCATGAAACGCAGCATGCAGCTTCTTTACTCGTCTACCATCAGGATAAAATCATTCCGGTTAAGGTAGAGGATATCGCCTTAATTTATCTGGCGAATGAGGTGGTGCATGTGCTGACCTTTCCGGGTAAGATCTTTTATCCGAATAAGAATCTGGACGAGTTAGAAAAACTAGTTGGAAGTTCCTTTTTCAGGGCGAACCGACAGTATCTGATTTGTCGAAGCGCTATTATTGATGTCTCAAACTTCTTCTCCCGCAAATTATTGGTGAACCTGAGTATCTCTTTTGGTGACAAGGTGATTGTAAGTAAAGGAAAGGCCCCTCAGTTTCTAAGCTGGCTAACAAAAGCCTCAGCCAATTAAAGTTGCTTAATGTTTTTTTACCTGCACTTATTCCCTTTGGAAGCTGACTTTGCCCGCTTCACCCGATTTTCTCATCTGTAAAGCACTCTGAACGTGCAATTTTGATACAAATAAAAAAAATAATCAGGCTTTAGGGCTGTGTTTAATGTGTCAAATTTTAAGAGAAAATTATGAAAAAGTTAATGTTAATTTGTTTGGTGCTGGTGTCTTCAAAAGGTTTCAGTCAGAATTTTTTAAAGCGATTTGAATTCGGGCTGAAGGCGGGTGTGAATTATAGCAACTTTACGGATGCCAGTTTTCCAACTGATCCTTTAGTCGGATTCCATGCGGGTGGTACAATAGCCTTTAAGATCACCAATAATTTCCTGATCCAGGAGGAGTTTCTGTTTTCGTCGCAAGGGGCAAAAGTTAAAGGGGATTCGTTTGATAACCAGAATCTAAAGCTTTATTATATTACAGTGCCGATCTTGTTAAAATATCGTCATAGCTCTGGTTTTTATATTGAAGGAGGAGCACAGGCTGGGATGAAGGCAAAAGAAGATGTCAAAGGGTTAAGTATGGGAGATTTTGCAAAAAAACTGGACCTAGCTGCTGTCGGAGGATTAGGTTATCAGTCAAAAATGGGACTGGGTATAGGCGCGAGGTATGTCTATGGAATATCGAAGGTAGGGGACTTTAATGTAACGAACATCAGAAATGATTTTAAAAACAATAATATTCAGGCAAGTATCTTTTACGTTTTTTAATTAAGGATTAATCCCTGTTGGTAACCGTGAACCTTTAACCCTCTTTACAATTTCTGTAAAGAGGGATTTTAATTTTGATCAGTTTGCCGGAGCTGGTGCAGTATCTTCATTATAGGCATGCACAATCAGTTCAATATTGTTATAGCTGTAATCTTTGTTTTTAGCTATTTTTGCGGCTATCTCGGGACGGTCTTTCAGATAGTCCTGTAATTGTTTCTTAAATTTACTTTTGCGGGTTTCCACACGCAGATATTTGTTCTCGCCGGTTCTTTTCAGATAATAATAAATCCGGTCCTTTGTCAGGTAGCTGGAAAGCCCCCCTGTTTCGGAGCTACCAGAGGTTTGTAATGCAAGAGAGGATATCTTATGTGTTTTATCCATGCTGGACAGTTCCAGGCTCATTTTGTACAATTTGACACTTCCAGTTTCTATCAATTCTGCAAAAGCTTTCGTGATTGGTCTTTTTCGGACCAGTGTGACAAAATCTATATCGTCAATTACTTCAAAAACACGGGGCCCAATACCAAATCCGGAGCATTTGGTAACATTAATGACAGTGCTTTTTTCTCCAAGTTGTTTTTTAAAAGAAAAATTCTGGCAGTCTGAACCGTCAAAAGCAATTAAGCCTTCTACTTTGTTCTTCAGGGAATCTATATAATAACCCTTTAGGAATTTTTCTTTAGCTGCAGCCTTGGCTACCACAGGTAGGACAGCAATGAGAAGTAACAAGTATATTAATTTTTTCATCTCAATATTTTCTAAGTTTCTGTGTTTTGTAAACGTAATATATCTTCTTATGTAAAGATATAACATTATTGAGTAATCGTTAGTCCTGAAAATAGATTGCTTTGCTTTTTTGGAGCTGAAAAAATGTGAACTATATGTTAATGGCCCCTTGTCCGGCTGCCTGGAGATAGGCATCTTTTAGTGCTTCAGAATAGGTGGGGTGTGCATAGCTGATATGATACATATCTCTTGCCGTAATTTCATATTCCATACCTACTACGGCCTGAGCGATTACATCAGCAGCCCGGGGACCAATAATATGTACACCGAGAACTTCGCCGTATTTTGGGGATACCAGTACTTTTACAAAACCATCCGTATCCATAGATGCCCTTGCGCGGGCACTTGCCGAATAGGGAAATTTGCCAACGGTATATTCAACGCCTTTAGCTTTTAGCTCTTCTTCAGTGGCACCCGAAGAAGCAACTTCAGGCCAGGTATAAACTACGCCAGGAATCAATTTATAATTAATATGAGGTTTTTGACCATCAATGACCTCTGCAACAAATGTTCCTTCGTCTTCTGCTTTGTGTGCCAGCATAGGTCCGTCTATAACATCGCCTATGGCATAAATATTTGGTACTATAGTTTGCAATTGCTCATTTACCTTGATTTTTCCGCTCTTCTCAGTTTCAATACCAACTGCACCCAGATTTAATCCGTCTGTATAAGCTCTTCTGCCAACAGCAACTAAACAGTAATCTGCAGTAAGCTCCTGTTCTTTAGCTTCATCGTTTATAAAATTTACAGTTGCTGATGAACCTGTGTTTGTTGCAGACTGCACTTTACTTTTTAAAAGTATGTTGATATTAAGTTTGGAAAGTGTCTTGAACAGCGTCTTCCCTAATTCTCTGTCCATAGTTGGAATCAGTGATTCAGTATATTCAATTATGGTTACCCGGGTGCCAATACGGGCATAAACAGAGGCCAGTTCTACACCTATAACGCCACCACCTATGATAATCATTGATTCGGGACGGGAGGAGAAGGATAGACTTTCTGTAGAAGTAATGATTCTTTTTTTATCAATAATCACTCCTGGTATAGAAGAGGGTTTGGAGCCTGTCGCAATAATAAAATATTTGCTGGTCAGCATAGTTTCCTGATCAGCAGTACTTACTTTAATTTGTGTCTGATCAATAAAACTGCCTGTACCCTGATAAACATCGATTTTATTTTTCTTCATGAGATAAATCAGTCCCGATGTATTTTGTCTGACTACTTCAGATTTACGCTTAATGAATTGTGTGAAATCAAGACTGAGATTGTCGAGATTGATGCCGTGTACCTTAAACTGTTCCTGTGCCTGATGGTAATGCTCTGAACTGTCCAGTAAAGCTTTTGCAGGTATACAGCCTACATTTGTACAAGTGCCTCCAAGTGTATTGTATTTTTCTACAATAGCTACTTTATAACCTAATTGAGAAGCACGAATGGCAGATACATAACCACCTGGTCCGGATCCGATTACTGTGATATCATATTGATTATTCATAAAATTGATTTGTGTTTTTTTAATTCAAATTGTCTTGTGATACAATATTAGTAAATAATATACTAATCGGTATATTATTTACTAATGGAATTAAATATACAGGAACAGCTATAATCGTTATAATGACCTTCTATAGGAAAAATACTTAATAAGTAGGGTTCTGACCAGGAATATGACTAAATTGGCAGAAAATATGATGATCCGCTTCAGGATCAGATTAAAACTAATGGATTATGAGTAAGGTAGTAAAAAAAGAAGATAAGAAAGTTGTAAAGGGTGACGAAAAAGCGGTTGTAGTTCGTGTACCTAGAAAACTGAAAAAGTGGAACAAAAAGAATTTTGGCATTTTATCTTTTGACGGAAAAGACGCTGAATAAAGCTAAAGCCTTTCTTTTTGAAAGGCTTTTTTTGTAAAATTTATTCTTCTGGTACCTCCTGCAATTATTCGACACCGGCTTTCTGTCCGTCTTCAGGATTCTGTACTATATTTGTTCATCTTTTGAACCAAATCATCATAATGACTAAACCAATAGCTATCAGTGACTTTCTCGGGTTAGCTGATTCAATTCCCTTAATCGATGTCCGTACTCCGTTAGAGTTTGTACAGGGGCATATTCCGGGAGCTTTTAATTTGCCGATTTTTACGAATGAAGAGCGGGTGAGTGTTGGTACAACTTATAAACAGGTAGGGAGGGAAGAAGCTATTCTATTAGGATTTGATATTACAGGAAGCAAATGGTCTGGTTTTATTAAAGAGGCTCTGGAAATAGCACCGCAGAAAAAAATTGCAGTACATTGCTGGAGAGGTGGAATGCGCAGTGGTGCAATGGCCTGGGCACTGAATCTCTACGGGTTCGAGGTTTACCTTATCGAAGGTGGTTATAAAAGTTACCGCAGATGGGCATTGCAGCAATTTGACCAAGGTTGGAAACTTAGTATTTTGGGTGGAAAGACAGGATCTGGCAAAACTAAAATTTTGCATCATCTTCAGACCATGAACGAACAGATTATCGATCTGGAAGATCTGGCACAACATCAGGGCTCTTCTTATGGGACGATGAATAAAATGATCCAGCCTACACAGGAACAGTTTGAAAATAACCTGGCCTGTCAGCTTAATCTGTTGGATCCTGAAAGAAAGATATGGGTGGAAGATGAAAGTTTAACGATTGGGAAGCGGGTTATTCCTCAGTTTTTCTGGCGTAATATGCGCAACTCTGTTTTGATCAATGTGAATGTTCCGTTGCAGCAGCGTGTAGAAATACTGGTTGAAGAATATGGAAGGCTGGACAAGGATTTTTTAATTGAATGCACACAACGTATATGGAAAAGATTGGGGCCAGAACAAACTAAACATGCTATACTAGCAATAGAAGAAGACCGGATGGCCGATTTTATTGGTTTTGTGCTGGTTTATTACGATAAAACCTATAAAACCGGATTGGGAAAAAGAGCTCCCGATAAAGTGTTCTCAATGGATGTCGGGAACAGCGAATTTGTCAGTATAGCTCAGCAAATAATAGATTTTTCCGGAAGTATCCCGGTGGTTAACATGAATACTATTTAAAAAATGGACATTAAATTAACTCAATATTCACATGGTGCGGGTTGTGGTTGCAAGATCAGCCCGGCAATACTTGACAAAATATTACATAGCCCTGTTCCTAAAAGACAGGATGCAAATCTTCTGGTAGGGAATGATAAAAGGGATGATGCTGCGGTGTTAGACCTTGGTAATGGTACCGCATTGATTTCTACTACCGATTTCTTTATGCCCATTGTGGATGATGCGTATGATTTCGGACGGATTGCATCGGCTAATGCCATTAGTGATGTATATGCTATGGGCGGAAAACCAGTTCTGGCAATTGCAATTTTAGGATGGCCTATCGAGAAACTGTCACCAGAAGTAGCACAGCAGGTATTAGAGGGTGCAAGGGCGATCTGCGCAGAAGCAGGGATTACATTGGCTGGCGGACATAGTATTGATTGCCCTGAGCCGGTATTCGGGCTCTCGGTGAATGGGCTGGTCAATATCACTGAGTTGAAACAGAACTCGACGGCCGAAGCCGGATGTCGCTTGTATTTAACGAAAGCACTGGGGGTTGGAATCTTATCAACTGCTCAGAAAAAAGGATTGTTGCAAGCTGAAGATGCGGCTGTAGCTTTGAAAAGTATGGTTACCCTGAATAAGCCAGGTGAGTTGTTTGGAAAGATTGACGGTGTTAAGGCAATGACTGATGTCACTGGTTTTGGTTTGCTGGGGCATCTGACTGAAATGTGTGAAGGCAGTGGCTTGTCGGCGGTTGTTGAATTTGATAAAGTGCCTGTGATAGCTTCACTTGATGGTTATCTTAGTCAGAATTGTTTTCCTGGTGGAACTCAGCGAAACTGGAATAGTTATGGTCAGAAGGTAAGTACACTAACCGATAAACAAAGATTTATTTTAGCCGATCCTCAAACCAGTGGGGGATTGCTGGTAGCAGTAGCAGAAGAAGCTACTGCAGATTTTGAAAAATTACTGGAACAACAGGGTTTACCTTCTCATTCTTTTGGCTGGCTGAAAGCAAATGATGGAGGAGATCTGATCCAGGTCATCTGACCTGCAGAGCGTATTTTTTACTATTCATCACCGCAATATGCAGTGATGAATAGTAAAAAAAGCTAAACCCTCTAAATTTCTCTCCTTTTCTCTTTTCTTCAAGGGAAATTCTGGTATTTAATAGAAAACAACTTAATCAAATGATTATAAATAATCATTTTTTGATCTTTGTGTAGAATAAATCTAAATAAATTTTGATCACTCATCGCCATCTCTTTTCTTTGCATCAAATTATAATCAATCTAAATAAGATGAGGAGAAATCTACTAATTATTATTATGCTGTTTTTGGGCTTATCACAAGTCAATGCGCAACAACAGACGGGACAGATAAAAGGGAAAATTATTACGCAGGATGGCAGTGCTGCTTCTAATATCAGTATTGTACTAAAGGGAATGGGAATAGGTACACTAAGTGAAAAGGATGGTACTTTTAGCTTAAAAAAAATCAAACCAGGGACATATACTATTGCAGCAACTGCTATTGGTTTACAAAAACAAGAACAAAAAGTAGTAGTTAAAGCAGGAAGCACGCAGGAAGTTGATTTCACCCTGAATGAAAATTCATCGAAATTAAATGAGATCGTGATTTCGCATGCTAAAACTAATCAGTTCACTAAGAAGAAAAGTGATTATGCGGCTAAAATGTCACTGAACAATTTAGAAAATTCACAGGTTTATACGACAATCACTAAAGAGCTGTTAACTAATCAGGTAAGTTTTTCTGTAGATGATGCGACTAAAAATGTACCTGGTTTACAGAAAATGTGGGATGCAACAGGACGCGGTGGTGATGGTGGAGCTTATTATAACTCCAGAGGTTTTATTGTGCAGGCTCAGTTAAGAAACGGGGTTGCAGGAAATGTGACCAGTCGTATTGATGCAGCAAACCTGGAAAGCCTTGAAATGATTAAAGGCCCTTCTGCTACATTATTTGGCAGTACCCTGACTTCTTATGGAGGATTAATCAACAGGGTAACTAAAAAACCTTATGATCATTTTGGTGGTGAAGTTAATTATGCAACTGGTAGTTATGGGTTTAACCGTATCAGTGCTGATGTAAATACGCCGCTGGATAGTGCTAAGAATGTTTTATTCCGATTGAATACTGCCTATAACCGTGAAGGTTCTTTCCAGGATAATGGATTTAACAGAAGCACAATCCTGGCGCCAAGTCTTTCTTATAAAGTTAATGACAGACTTTCCTTTTTACTGGATGCTGAATTATCTGGTGGTACAAATGTTGCAAAACCGGTTATCTTTTTCTATTATCCTGTTGCCAGTTTAGGTGCTGACAGAGCTGATCAACTAGGTTTAGACTATAAAAGATCTTATGCAAGCAATGACCTGACCCAGACCTATAAAAGCAATAATTTCTTTGGGCAGATGAATTATAAGATCTCGGATCAATGGACTTCTCAAACGAATTATACCAGTACTTATAGTTTTTCAAACGGACGTAATCCATATTTTTTCCTTGTTCCAAATTCTGTCGTGCTGAAAGATCCGAATGCTAAAGGAAGCGACTATCTTTCACGTGGAGACCAGTCCACACAAAACAGTGAAATTACGGTAACTGAGATACAACAGAATTTTAACGGAGCATTCAATATTGGAAATGTAAAAAACAGAATTGTGGTTGGTCTGGATTACTTCAGACAGAATTCAAATCAGAAATTTTACTCGATAGATAGATTTGATCTGGTCAAAAAGAATGGTAATATTCCAAACTACAGTAATTTCAATGAAGCTAATCTGGAACAACGTTATCAGACTATCAGTCCGGATTCTATCTCACATTATCCTGTCAAATTCATTTCGAATACTTATAGTGCCTATGTTTCTGATGTTATTAATCTGACTGATAACCTGATTGCCCTGGCGGCCTTAAGAGTAGACCGTTTTGACAATAAGGGTAGTTATAATGAAGCTACAGGATTATATAGCGGAGCATATAAACAAACAGTTTTCGCACCTAAATTCGGGTTGGTTTTCCAGCCTATCAAAGATCAGGTATCAATTTTCGCCAATTATCAGAATGGTTTTACCAACAAAACAGGAGTTGATTACCAGGGTAACACTTTTAAACCTGAAGAAGCCAACCAATTAGAGGGAGGGGTGAAACTAAGTTTATTTGAAGGTAAATTAAGCAGTACTGTGTCTTATTATAATATAAAGGTGAAGAACCTGGTTAGGGCTTACTTATTAGATCCGTCTTTACCGAATGCAACTATACAGAACGGTACAAAAATTAGTAAAGGGGTAGAGGCCGAAGTTGTTGCTAATCCTGTAGAAGGGATGAATATTATTGCTGGTTTCGCCTATAACGATAATAAACTGACTAATGCAGATGCTGATGTACAGGGTAGAAGGGATGCTTATTCGATGTCTCCGTATGCTGCAAATCTCTGGATGAGCTACAAGTTGGTTAACGGTAAATTAAAAGGGGCTGGTTTAGGTTTTGGAGGAAATTATGCCAGCGACAATAAAATAGTCAACAGTGTATCTTCAGGAGTATTTATTTTACCTCATTATGTAGTTTTCAATGCAACGGCATTTTATGATCAACCTAAATATAGAATAGGTCTTAAAGTGGATAACCTGACTAATAAACAATACTGGATTGGTTATGGTACAATGAATCCACAGCAATTAAGAAGTGTAATCGGAAGCATTGCTTTTAAATTTTAAGTATTTCTGATTCGGGAAACTACTGAATTGAATGAAACCCGGATTGATCATCATGATTAATCCGGGTTTTTTTATACTTTCTGATGAAGAAAATGATTTTTATTGTAAAATATAGTCCCGTTGTATGTGTCTGGCTAATTTGCAGATTATCAATTTGTAAGGTAGGTGATTGAGTGTTGATTACCGTGTTTTTGCTATGATAGAGTTCGAAAATGGGAGATATTTGTTAATATATTTAGAGAATATATTCCATCGTTTGAGAAATAATGCTACATTTGTCGCCACAGAGCGGATATCCAGAATTTTAATGCCCGGATGGCGAAATTGGTAAACGTTGCGGTCTCAGAAGCCGTTGGAGTAAGATCCTTGAGAGTTCGAGTCTCTCTTCGGGCACATTTTTATCAAAGCTCTTTGTAGCCTGCAAACCGAAAGTTTGCAGGCTTTTTTTATGTCATTAAAATCATTATCTGACATATCTGCCCAAAGTTTATCCTTTGGTCACATTTTTCCCGCATTCCGTCACATTTATTCCCACCAGGATAATATTGCTTTAGATTTAGATCATAATTTATAATCAAAAAAATAAGATCCTTTAAATTAAAGACAATGAAATCATATATACTTCTTCTGCTTAGTTGCTTCAGTTTTAGCTTGTTTGGACAAACTGCACCTGAGCCTGCTTATCGACTGGACTTCACCATGGAAAATGTTGAGTTCAACAGCGTCGGGGTCACTCTGGCAGGTACTATCTTTAAACCCAGGCATGCTTATGCCGCAGTAGTCCTGGTGCATGGATCTGGTCAGGAAGCAAGGATGATGGGAATGGCGTCACTTTTGGCGAGAAATGGTATCGCAGTATTAACCTACGACAAACGTGGAGTGGGAAAATCGGGTGGGGTTTATGCCGGACCGGAAGTTGGAACTAATAACATTGATTCTGCTAATCTTAACCTGTTGGCTTTAGATGCAAGCGCAGCCTCTAATGAACTGTTGGCGCATCTGCCGGCCCATCATGGGCCTTTGGGCTTAATGGGTTTTAGTCAGGCTGGCTGGATAATTCCTTTGGCCGCAAAAGAAAATCGTAAGGTGAACTTTATGATATTGTTTAGCGGACCGGTTGTTACAGCTCTCGAACAGCTGAGATTTCAGTTTTATACGCAGGGAAATTCTAGCTTTTGGGAGACACACACTGAAGCTGAGGCACGTGATCATATACGCAGCGACGCTGACCGGTATCAATTTGCTGACACTGATCCGCGTGATGCTCTTGCTAAACTCTCGATCCGTGGCCTTTGGCTTTTTGGAGGTAAAGATGTGCAGGCTCCGGTACGTTTATCGATAGAACACCTCAAAGCGCTTAAAGCACAAGGTAAAGCCTATGATTACCAACTGTTTTCAGAACTGGGGCATAACACTTCCTCCTCGAAATCACACGAGCCGGTTAACGCTGCCATTCAATGGATCAAAGCCAATTGTAGCCATATGAAACGGAAATAGTTAGGTTAGGGGGCATAAAAAAAAGCGCCCTAAGCTTTTGCTTAAGACGCTTCTAAAGAGGCATTAATTAAAGGTTCTTGATGCTGATTAAAAATTGGGCTTATTGACGTCCCACCATAATCTTGTACCACCGTTATCCGGACCGTTTAACAATTGAACAGCTTTCTGAATTTCATCTCCATTAGTAGAGTATTCATTCTGTGGAAAGGCCAGTCTGCGGATCTGAATTTGAGTATCTATGGTTCCGTTACTGTTGTTGTTGACTACAGTAAATAGTTTAGGATATCCGGTACGACGATATTCTGTCCAGGCTTCCTGTCCCTCAGGGAACATAGCAATCCATTTCTGAGTGATGATACGCTCTAACTTTTGCTCATTGGTTGCACCACCATCCCATTTGATAGTAATTGTGGAGACAGCAGGCGAGTTGTTGGTTGCATTGGAAGGATCAACATAAGCGATAGGTAAACTGGTCGCATCATTAATATAAGTACTGCCGTTTACTCCCCATTGAGTCATAGATGTTTGAATACCGGTAGTATAGTTGGTTTGTGCATCACCTGCAGCAGTCCATCCGCGTAATGCTGCTTCTGCTTTTAAAAACCATACTTCGGCAGCAGTCATCATCATCATTGGTGAACTTGGACTTACAATCGTTTGTGGATTCAATACAGAGTACCCGTTATAACCAGGTTTGTTAGTTACAGCCGATCCGATGCGAATACCTTTATACTGACCAGCAAAACGTGTATCAGTGGCTGGTGAAGCAAATTTAGGTAAACGTGGGTCATTATATCCAACCAGAAAAGTTTCTGCAGATGCGCCCAGCGCAATATCAGTCCAGCCGGTTGTGATCACATTCAGTGGATTATGATATCCGCCACCCGAAATAGCAGCATTATCTGAATTCGTGGTTAATACACCTCCATTAGCCGGATCTAAAGCTTTTAATGCCTGAGTCTGTGCAGTAGCTGCATCAACCTTTACAATATGCATTGCTAAACGCAAACGAAGAGAATTTGCAAATTTGATCCATTTGGTATAATCTCCTCCATAAACCATATCGTATGCTTGAAAAGGAGTTTTACCAGGGTTGGCTTTCACAAAAGTATTCAGGTTATTGACAGCTGTATCCAGTTCAAGGAAGAATTGGTTATAGATGCTTTGCTGAGAGTCATAAGGTGTGCCCTTAAAAGTTTGTCCTGCCTTACTATAGGCTGCAGGGCCAAATTTATCAGTTAACCTGTTCATAGTCTCTACTTTAAGGATTAAGGCGATACCCCAGAAATCAGGAAGTGAAGTTCTTGCTCCGGCTTTTGCAATCGCATTGATGGCAAAGAATGAATTGGTATAAGAAGTAACAAATACATTTTGGTTCCATCCGTCTACCAGACTGTAATTTAAGTTATTAAGGTTTCCTCTAAAAGGATTTGGAGACATCATATAACCAGCATAACAGTCCGCATTTAAGTTTTGGTTCAGTTGATAATCGCCTTCCTCTCCAAAAACAGCAGATTGTATGCCTGGAAATACCAATCCGACCTGAAACTTACCTGTACCTATACCCGTATTATCAGTGTTGAATTTTTCAAAGTCTTTTTTACAACCAGTAAATGTAAAGACAGTTAGCGCAAGGAAAGCAGCCAGAGCATGCTTATATCCATTGCCTAATATATGTTTATAATGAGTTTTCATCTGTTTAATTTTAAATTTGAACATTTTATAAGGTAAGATTCAGGTTAAAACCGAAATTGCGTGTAGCTGGCTGACTAAATACATCTACACCAGATAAGCCATTCCCTGTAGACATAGTAACCTCAGGATCGAATGGTGCTTTTTTATAGAAGTATAAAAGGTTTCTTCCGGTAACAGAGAATCTCAGGCTTTTAACTGCTCCTTTAGTAAATGGGATAGTATAACCTAAAGATGCTTCACGTAAGCGAACTACTGTTGCACTATAAATGTAATTTTCTGTAATACCATCACGGCCACCAACGGTAGTGTACCATGTTTTAGGGTCAACACTGGTTATTGCTTTTCCGGTAGTCGCATCTACACCGTTGATTGTAACTCCACCCTGATCTCTTGCTGCACCCGATTCTTTTGATACACCATATTTATCCAATACTGCCTGTGTAAGCGATAATACCTGTCCCCCAAATTTTCCGTCTACAAGGAAGCTGAATCTGAATCTTTTGTAATCAAAACTGTTGCCCCATCCTAACTGAAATTTAGGGCTTGGGTTTCCAATGTAATTGTATCCGCTGTTTACTAATGGTTTACCACCTGGACCGATTTCAATACGCCCCTGATTATCACGTTGGAAAGTAACTCCGTAGATATCTCCAAAAGAGCCACCAGTTCTTAATTCTGATTGATAAGTGTTGCTACGGTTAGGAGTCAATATAAACTGATTGATACCATCTTTTGAATCGACGTCAATTACTTTGTTTTTATTTGCTGATCCGTTAAAAGAAGAGTTCCAGGTAAAGTTTGTGTTTTTGATTACATCATAACCCAGCATAAATTCAATACCAGAGTTCTGAACATTTCCAGCGTTTACATACCCCTGTGAATAGGTAGTAACGAAAGATGGGATAACCTTAATAAACTGATTTTTGGTATTTGACTTGTAATAAGTGAAACTAAAGTTTAACCTGTCTGCAAGGAAACGCAGATCAGTTCCTACTTCATAAGAATCAGTCTTTTCTGGTTTTAATTCAGGGAAAGGAGCAACGGAGTTTAATAATACTCCACCACCTGTGCTAAAATGTGTTAAAGGATTGGTTACGTAGTTAGGAACGGTGTTACCTACCTGTGCATAGGTACCTCTTACTTTTGCATAAGAAATAACCTCAGGTAAACTAAACATCTGGTTCAGGATGAATGATAAACCTACTGAAGGATAGAAGTAAGAATTGTTAGGGGTGAATGCCAGGTTGGATGACCAGTCATTTCTTGCTGTAAGTGTTAAAAATGCATAGTTTTTGTACCCGATATTGGCATTTGCAAATATTGATCTGATTTGATTATGGTTATTAGGTAAGGTTGTAACTGGAGGACCACCTACAACTGAAGTGATGTTTTCAGGAAGGAAAATATTAGGTATAGTTAAACCTGGTGCATTATAGCTATTGCTTGCGTCAGGACCAATGAGTGTACCTGTAGTGCTGGCATCAGTTATACTGGTACCCAGTACACCATCTACTTTAAAGTCAGATTTACTTGGCACTGCAAATGTAAGGAGTAAATCTGCATATTTCTGCTCAGTAGTTTGGTTACTTAGTAATAACTGTCCGTTTGCCTTAGCTAGTACGGGATTCGTATTCGCATATAAATCCTGTTCATAGGCATCGGTGAAGCGATCTATATTTCCACGTGCCTGTATGCTCATCCAGCTGGTTATGTCGTATTTAACGCTGGCATTAACTAAGATACGGTTACGTTTAGCCTCATTTGGATTACGGTTAAGCACCCACCAAGGATTTTGTTGTATGTCTTCATTGAATGGCCAGTTTTGTGTTGGTACAGAAACGCCTTCTACCTGCGCTGGTAATTCGAATTGTTTATAAGGCGTAATATCTCTTCCTCTAGGGAATAAATACAGTCCAGTTAAAGGATTTAGGTAAAAACCCAAACCTGGGCTGTTATTGATCTTTTGAGTAATGTAATTAAAGTTCCCGTCAACGGTTAGCTTGTTATCCAGAAAATGAGCTGTTTCACGGAAGTTAATGTTATGACGCGCCAGCTTATTGGTCGGTTCTACACCTCTTGCAGTGGTATTGGCATAAGAGAAGTAAGACTGCGCAGCTTCGGTACCTCCTGACAGACTGATGGAATTGGTTAAGTTTGTACCAGTCTGGAAGAATGGCGAAACATTATCAGTTGCTGAAGGTATTTTTGCTCCCCAGCTATCCGCTCCGCCTGTTGTTTGTCCATAGCTGTTCTGAAACTGAGGTTTGTAAGCAATACGATCGAGCGAAATAGAAGATGAAAAGTTGATCTGAGTTTTTCCGGCTTTTCCCTTTTTGGTTGTAATCAAAATTACCCCGTTCTGTGCCTGACTACCATATAAAGCAGAAGCAGAAGCTCCTTTTAATACAGTAATACTCTCAATGTCTTCGGGGTTAAGGTTGGAGATACCATCACCACCGTCCTGACTTGCACTAGCTGCTGCGGCACCAGTAGGGCCTCCCTGACCAATATTGGATCCAAAGGTGTTATTAGGTTGCCCGTTAGCATTTGAACCATTGGAAATTGGAACTCCATCAATTACATATAATGGTTGGTTATTTCCTGCTGCTGATTTATTACCCCTTAAGATAACTTTTGCCGAACCACCCACACCCGAAGCACTTGGCGAGATTGTTACGCCTGAAATCTTACCATTCAGAGAGTTCATCAGGTTATCGCTTTTAACACGGGTCAGCTCTGAACCAGATACTTGCTGCGTGGAATAAGTAATAGTTTTTTCTGACTTTTTAATACCTAATGCCGTTACAACTACTTCTCCAAGTTGTTTGGAATCTTCAAGTAAGGTGATACTCACCTGAGTGGAAGTGATTTTTACTTCCTGTTTTGCGTAACCGATATAGGAGAAAACCAATACATCGCCAATATTGGCTTGTATAGCATAATTTCCATTTACATCTGTCTGAGTAACGCTTTTGGTGCCTTTTACCTGTATGCTAACTCCAACTAATGGTTGTCCGGTCGCATCTTTTACAGCTCCTTTGATTATTGTGGCTACTTTTAGCGCATTTAGCGAATTGGTCTTGTAGTGAGGCCAACTAATTAATGCCACCTTACCCGCATTGGTGAGATTTGCTCCCATCGCCAGGCCTGGCATTAATAACGTGATAAGTAATAATTTTTTCATTTTTGGTTTTTTTGAATTTAGGTTTAAATCGTATTTTTTGTTTAGTGTTTGATTTCCTGTGGTTTATCCATATTGAGTCGTTTAGTATTTATAACTAATTGTTCATTGTCGAAATTTTCCATCACGAGCGCAGCGGCACCGATGATTTCTCCGTCAAAACCGAGATCTGAGATCAGTAGTTCTGTATTTGCAGCTAATCTTGGAATGCAGTATTTATTTAAGGCCTGCTGTATAGGTGCCATCATTATTTTACCGGCTTTAGCACCCCGTCCACTCAATACAATAGTTTGTGGGTTCATGATATGAATCAGGATAGAGAGTGCTTTCCCTATTTTATATCCAGCGTCTGAAAGCAATTCAATGACGAATTGATCGCCGTTATTTGCAGCTTCAAAAATGGCATCTCCCATCAATTTCAGGGGGTCTTCAATAAAAGAATGCAATGTGGACAGACGGCCATGTTTAATACCTTCAATGGCTTTCTTTACCACTACCAGCATAGAGGCTTCAGCTTCCAGACAACCCTGTTTACCACATATACATAGTGCACCGTCTTCAAATAGGGGGATGTGACTAAACTCTCCTGCAAAACCACTGTAACCTCTGAAGATGTCTCCATTGACAATCATTCCAAGGCCAATTCCCCAACCCAGGTTAATAACCATGACTTCTTTAAGGGATTTTGCTATTCCGAATCTTTGTTCAGCAAGCGCAATGATACTGGAGTCATTATCTATATAGGTACGAAGACCAGTGGCCTGAGCGATGTAATCGGTTAGCTTTGCGCCGTGTGTATCCAGGTAAGAGTAGTTTTTACCATCTTTTACACTGACAAAACCGGGCATCCCAATACCAATTCCGAGCAGGCTGTCTTTGGTTATACCTGATTTTAAGATATGGTTATCTATATAAGTTATCAGTTGAGCTAAAGCGGTAGGATTTGCATTCAGAATCATCTCAACAGTTTCGATTTCAGTTACCGGATTATTGTTCAGATCTACAATAGCAATCCTGGTGGAAAGCTGATCCATAGCAATAGCCATCAAATACATGGCATCTGGTTTTACGGCATACATCAATGGTCTGCGACCACCACTCGAAGGCGCGTACCCTACTTCAATCACAAAACCTTCTTTAATTAATTCGTTTATCGTCTTAGTTATAATTGGTATGCTTTTGTTAAATAAGGCGCTCATTTCAGCACATGAAAGTGATTTCTCAAGATATAATTGCTTTAAAATTTCACTTTTTAATTCTGTGCTTTTGACTAGCTTCTCTTTTACTTCCATTATATAATTGTGTTACTTCTTAAACTTACTAAAATGGTTTAATAAGTTTTATATGTAATTAAAATAAAATAAAAATAATTCAATCTTTAATTCTGTTTTAGTTTAAATCGTTTTAGTTTATGTTTTTATTTTATAATTCTAATTTATTTAACCGGAAAAATTGAGTTAACGAGGGGTTTGGGTCGGCGGATTTCGTCGTGTTTTCCAGATTTGGCTTCTGGATTGTGTCGAATCGGGAAATAAAAACGTTTTATTTTTTAAAATTCTGATGGCTGTTTTCGGGATACGGAGAGGGACTGAAACCGGACTTGTGTATGCAAAGTCAAATCTTCCCGGAAGGATATTTTTGCCATAACTAATCTCTAATTTTATAAAAAACGGCAGATACTTTTACATTATAGCCAGCTTCAGAATGACAGATGAAACATATAAAAGGAAATTATCAGATCTTCCTTATTCAGTATTAGATTTAGCTACAGTTGTAGCAGAAAAAACGCCTGCTGATACTTTTCGTAACAGCCTTGATCTGGCCCGAAAAGCAGAGGAGTTTGGATATACCCGGTATTGGTTCGCAGAACATCATAATATGATTAATGTAGCAAGTTCAGCTACATCCTTGCTGATCGGCCATATTGCCGGTGGAACCAAAACAATCCGTGTAGGCTCTGGAGGTATAATGCTGCCCAATCATTCTCCCTTAGTTGTGGCAGAGCAGTTCGGGACTTTAGCTTCTTTATATCCGGGAAGGATTGACCTGGGACTGGGACGTGCACCTGGTACAGATCAGATTACAGCAATGGCTATCAGAGGCGAACGCTTTAATGCAGTGCATGATTTTCCGCAGGATATTATTAAACTCCAGACATTTTTTTCTGCTGAGAATGAAAATAGTGCAGTCAGGGCCATTCCTGGTGAAGGACTTGATATTCCAATCTGGATATTAGGCTCAAGTACTGATAGTGCCAGATTAGCTGCCGCTATGGGACTTCCATATGCTTTTGCGAGTCATTTTGCACCAGCTCAGTTTCTGACAGCCATTCATATTTACCGTCAGAATTTCAGACCTTCAGTACACTTGAAGGCTCCTTATGTGATTTCCTGTATCAATGTAGTCGCTGCGGATACGGATGCTGAGGCTGAAAGGCTGGCAACTTCATTTAAGCAGCTTTTTGTGGGTGTAGTTACTGGTAAACGCAAGCTGTTACAGCCTCCGGTAGAAAATATGGATGAAATCTGGAGTGATTTAGAGGAAGAAGCGGTTAATCAAATGATTGCCTGCTCATTTATCGGTAGCCCGGAAACAATTAAAGAAGACATGAAATCTTTTCTGGATCAGACAAAGGTAGATGAAGTCATGGTGACTTCACACATTTTTGACCATCAGGCGAGAATTCATTCTTATGAGCTTTTTGCAAAGCTTTTAAAAGAGAACTAATATCTATTATATCATAAAATAAGATAACATGGAATACAGACAATTAGGTGCTTCGGGTCTTAAGGTACCCGTATTAAGTTTTGGTACTGCTACTTTTGGTGGTGGTAATGAGTTTTTTAAGGCCTGGGGAAATACTCAGGTTGAAGAGGCTGGCAGATTGATCAATTTATGTCTGGATGCCGGTGTTAATCTGTTTGATACAGCAAATGTGTATTCTAACGGATCATCAGAAGAAATTCTAGGTCAGGCTTTAAAGGGACTCCGGAATAGAGTCTTAATTTCAACTAAAGCCACTTTTCCAATGAGTGATGGCCCGAATGATCTGGGTTCATCCAGGTTTCATCTGATTAAACAATGTGAAGAGAGTTTGAAAAGACTAAATACTGATCATATTGATATTTATCACATGCATGGTTTTGATGGGGTAACTCCAGTGGAGGAGACTCTGAAAACACTGGAGAATCTGGTTCAGAGCGGTAAGGTACGTTATATAGCCTGTTCAAATTTTTCGGGATGGCATCTAATGAAATCACTTTCGGTTTCTGAAAGATTCGGATGGTCAAAATATATTGCACATCAGGCTTATTACTCCTTACTGGACAGGGAATTTGAATGGGAACTGATGCCATTAGGATTGGATCAGAAAGTTGGAACTATTGTCTGGAGCCCGCTGGCTTCGGGGCGTTTATCAGGTAAATACAGACGTAATGAACCTCTTCCTGAAAATAATCGCGTACAACAGGGAGGTGGTCATGGACCTGCTTTAAATGAAGAACGTTTATATACCATAGTGGATGCACTAGATGAAGTTGCTGCAGAAACTGGTAAATCTGTAGCCCAGATTTCATTAAACTGGTTGTTACAACGTCCAACGGTTTCGAATATCGTTATAGGGGCAAGGAATGAAGAACAACTCAAACAGAATCTGGATGCAGTGGGCTGGAACCTAAATACTGACCAGATAAAGAAATTAGACGAAGCAAGTGCTCTCGAACCTATTTACCCTTACTGGCATCAAAGACAAAATGTAACCCTAAATCCTATACCGGAATTTTATAAAGGATAATGTTATTTACCGCGAAGAGGTACTTTATAATAGAGAAATAAAAACCAGTAGAAAAAATAATTGTTTAATAGTTGATGTTTTGGGGCTTAAGTTCTTTTGATTGGGAACTGTAATGTGTATTTTAGCTTAAACTAAATATAAACTTATGAGATATATTTCAATCTTATTACTTTTTACAGCAATCTCTTTCACGGGTTTTGCACAGAACAAAGATGCTATTCTTGGTCAATGGATTAATTCGACAGGTGAAGCACATGTAGAGATCTTTAAAAAAGATGCTAAATATTTCGGGAAAATTGTATGGCTGAAAACTCCAAAAGATGAGAAAGGCAATGCTAAAACAGATCTTAAAAACCCTGATGATAAGTTGAAATCAAGACCTATTCTGGGAATGGAAATGCTGAAGGACTTCGTTTTTGAAGATGGTAAATGGACTGATGGTAAGATATATGACCCTAAATCAGGTAAAACCTATAGCTGTAATATGAATATAAAACCAAATGGTGAATTAAATATGCGTGGTTATATCGGTATTTCTTTATTAGGAAGAACTGAAGTCTGGAAAAGAGTTAAATAATGCGGGCATTCTTATACATTTTATTGCTGATACCTTTTTCTGTTTATTCTCAAACCTACGAACTCAGTACTGTTAATACCGGAACCAATACCAGTATCAGGGGAATGTCTATAGTATCTGATAGTATTGCCTGGGTTAGCGGAAGTAACGGATGTATTGGTAAAAGTACAGACGGTGGTAAACAATGGACCTGGTTGAAGCCCAAAGGATATGAGAAATTAGATTTCAGAGATATTGAAGCCTTTGATGCGAATCATGCGGTTATCGTTAATGCCGGTTCTCCAGCGTATATTCTCCGTACAGAAGATGGCGGAAAAAACTGGACAGAAACCTATAAAAATCTGGATTCGGCGATATTTCTTGATGGAATGGAATTCTGGGATAAAAAGCATGGGATCATTTTTGGTGATCCCATTCAAAATCGTTTACAGTTGCTGATTACAGATGATGGGGGATGCAGCTGGAAAGATATATCAGAACGATTAACTCAGACTATGGCTAAGGGAGAGGCTGGTTTCGCTGCCAGTGGGAGTGGAATGAAAACACTCGGTGGTGGTAAGGTCTGGATAGCTACCGGAGGTACAAAATCAAATATTTACGCCTCGGATAATTATGGCTTGACCTGGAAGAAGTATGATTGCCCTATTTTGCACGGAAAAAGTAGTACGGGAGCATTTTCTATAGATTTTTACAATGAAAACCAGGGGATAGTTGTTGGCGGGGATTATGAAAAAGATAAAGAAAATACAAATAATGTCTTGTTAACCGAAGACGGAGGTAAAACATGGATAAAGCCATCCAGACCAGTTTTTGGTTACCGTTCTGGTGTGATCTGGTACGATGAGAAAACCTGTTTTGCTACAGGTACCTCGGGAACAGATGTTTCCAGAGACGGAGGAATGAACTGGTACCATATCTCGGAAGAAAGCTTCAATGTTATTCAAAAAGGTAAAAAAGGAAATCTTGTATTGCTGGCCGGTAATAAAGGATTGATTTATAGTTTGAAAATTAAATAAGAGTCAGACCCTTGCCTCATCAAAAAAGGGAGTTTTATTTTCTTCTACACATTTAACGGCATATAAATACATCGCGGCCGACCAGCTTTGCCAATCCTGTCCCATTGGCAGATTATCCTGTGCTTTATGCCACTCATTAAAACCAAAGTCCGGTGCATCATAATGAATGCGCCGGATGAGTTTAGTTAATGCACAGAGTTTCTCAAAAGCAAGTTTAGGTCTTCCGGCGGCGACTAAAGCCGCTATATAAAATCCAATGATAAATGGCCAGATTCCTCCGTTATGATATTCTCCGGGTAGGTTGAAATCGGCATATCGCAAACGCCAGTCGGGATCTCCTGGTTGTATAAACGGGAAGAAATTAGGAGGGAGGTCTCCGGTCAGATCCCCTGTTTTTTTCATTTGCTCAGTTTCTTTTTCTATCCATGAGATAATTTCAAGAGCTCTGGATGGGGGCGCTAATCCTGAAAGAATAGCTATGCTGTTACCTAATAAATCGAACCTTTCACTACTATATATTTTATAGGACCAGAGAGCATAATATGGTTTATGTTTTACGACAAGGCCTTCATGAACATGATGGTGTCTGGCATCTGCATTAATCGTAAAACGGCTCATGGCCTGGCGAAGTCCATCGGCCCGTTCATGCTGTCCAAAAAGTCTGAGGTAACTATAAACCAGTGAATTCACGTAGAGCCCATAACCCATTACCCATTGTTCATCCCGCCAGTCGCTGGTAGGTTGTTGGGCTGTCAGGTAACGATCAGAAGGACTTTGATACTCCATCCAGAGCAGGGATTTAGCAACAGCAGGTTCCAGAAAATCCATTTCACCGGTCACTTTCCTGAAAATGGAGATACCTAGTAAAAAAAGTGGGGTTGTGTCGCTTGCACCCCGGTCTTCTTTATCATGAACTAAAGAAGTGATATGTCCTTTTTCGGACTGATTTTCAGCTAATGTTTCCAAAACATTTCTGGTGGATTGTAATAGTTGCTCATTATCAGATACGGCGATCCCAAGGATAGAGATTAACAGATCGCGTGTATAGGGCTCAGGATATCCCCATCCTGCAGTACGGGGGAGCCCATGAAAGGGACCTTTTGCATTATGTAGTAATACGTCTAAAGCACATTGTTTTGCTTTTTGAATTTCATTCCAGTCTTCAGTTTGCATGGCTTGATCATTTATACTATCCCTAATTTATCATTGATAATCTTTACAAATTGTTCTGCAACTTTGCGATAATTGAAGTTTTCAACGACGCGTTTTCTGGCAGCCTGCCCCAGTTCAAGTCTTAATAATGGCTGTGTGATTAATTGATGGAGATACTCCGCTATATCATGAACATTGGCTCGGTAATCTACAGTCCTTGGTTCATCAAAAAGTATTTTTTTGTATCCGGTACTTTCTGATTCATCAGGAATGGAAACCTCATTGACTACTATTTTTTCCGCTACCCTGGCCAGAAGAGCGGTTTCTCCATGGATAAGCGTATCCAGCATACCCATTGCCCGGATTCCTATGACCGGTTTTTCACATGCCCCTGCCTCTACCTGTAACATTCCAAAGCCTTCCAGTCTTGAAGGGGCTGCATAAATATCACATGCCCCTAATAAATAGGGGACGAAATTGCGTGAAATTATATCGGTTGTAAATATTACATTTTGTGCAATGCCTAAATCTCTGGCGAGTTCCAAATCAGCAGCGTTTTGAATTCTTGTGCGTTCCTGAGGCCACACTTTACATACATATTTCCATTCCGGAATATCTTTTTTTAAGAGGGCTAATGCCTGCATTACTTCTCTTCCTCCTTTTGAAGCTGCGTCACCGCCAACAGTTAAAATCATCAGCTCGTCCTGATGAATGTTCAGCATTTGCCTGACTGCATGAATGCGGGGATTATTTTTATCGCGGGGTGTAAATGTTTCCGTGTCACAGCCTATAGGGAGAACTACAATATTATCCGCCTTAATTCCATCCCGCACATACATTTGTTTTACCCAATTTGAAGTGACAAGGATAAGTGGCAGGTTGTTCAGCACATCCTGATGATTTGCGATATAGCCATTGGCTACTAACCAGGGGACAGGTAGCATTTCATGTCGTAATGGATGAAGAACGAGATTTGGTGTATGTCCCCAATAGCCCGTGCCAATAACTATATCGGGCCTGAACCACCGGTAGTACCATTCTTTTTCCTGTGGGGATTCGAAATGTGCTGCTCTGGCATCAATGCCCAGCTCTAGTAATCCTCTGTATAAGAGATCGCCTTGTGTAGCCAGCCCGCTTGGAGACGGTGGATAATCATATAACAACAGAACCTTCATAACGGAGTGTTTTGTAAGAGGTAATTCATTGCTTTTTCTGAATTGGTAAAACGCCAGAAAGATTCTTCCTTTGGAGTAGTTCTGGCTTCCCAGCTGTTTTCCTGAAAACCATATAAGCTGGTAACCAGTTTATATTTCTCCTGCCAGACTTCTGCTGATAGCAGGAAATATAAATCAGCTGTTTGCCGGGCCTGAGGATAATACTTTTTATTGCCATCCTCATAAGCAAATAACCACAGCTCTTTGATGGCTAATAACCCTTTATGCCAGAGCTTAATCACTGCCCGGCTTGTTTCTTCATGACGTCGATGCCTGGTATATTCACCGTTTGGATGGTGAGAAATAACAAGGTCAAAAGACTGGCCCGGTAAGATTTTTAAAATTGTTTTTTCTACTTCATTCTCGTCAAGAGGAATTTGTTCCGGACCATCATCGAGATCAGCCATTTTTCCTTCTGCACCCAGGGTGTCTAGCAGGACTTTGAATTTAGGCGCACGGTCCTGGTCTTTAGAACGACATAGACTGGCTATGAAATATTGCCAGCTGGGATTTGCTAGTATTGTTCCGCCTGCCCATAAGGTTTCATCATCAGGATGAGCTACAATAATGGCTACCTTTCTCCCTGTTTTATCCTTCATAACAATATAGCAGCTTTTTGTTTGTAACTATCTGTTAGTCAAAACGATTAAAGTTGTAAATTGTTTATGTCGGATTGAATTTTATTTGGATATTAATCTTGTATCTCCAGAATATCTTTAGCCAGACTGATCATCTTTTCAGATCCAGTGTATTTGCCATGTTCATCGGATAATTTAATCACGTCTGTCCATTCTTCATTCTGCGGTTGAGCCTGCGTCATTTTAATTACGATATTCATCGGAGCTGGGCCTGCGTCATTGGTCAGATTGGTGCCTATGCCGAAAGAAATGCCAATTTTATTATAGCAATGCCCCGCAATACGGGATACCTTTTCATAATTAAGTGCATCTGAAAAGATAATTGTCTTAGTTCTCGGGTCGATTCCCATTCGTTGATAATGAGCAATTACTTTATCTGCAAACAGAAGTGGATCTCCACTATCATGTCTCACACCATCAAACAGTTTAGAGAACATTTTATCAAATTGTCTGAAAAATACATCAGTAGTATAAGTGTCTGATAGTGCAATTCCCAGATCTCCGCGAAAAACCTGTACCCAATGTTCCAGGCCTAAAGAGTTTGCCATTTTGAAACCATAGCGAGCGGCATGAAACATGAACCATTCATGGGCATGAGTTCCGATTGGTTTGGTCTGGTGCATCATAGCCATGTGAACATTACTTGTACCTATGAAAGAACCTGAACCATATTTTTGAAGTGTTTGCAATACAATACGGTGTACAGCATAAGAATATCTGCGACGTGTACCAAATTCTGCAACTGTTACACCCAGATCATGATAGTTTTCAATCTTTTTCCGGGTCCGCTCAATGATTTCTTCATTGCTGATCCGGATGGAATGATTCATCTCGTAAAATAATTCACAAATCAGGGACATGATTGGCACTTCCCATAAAATTGCGCGATACCACAATCCTTCAATATGCACCTCCAGCTGATCATCATGCTGTTCAATATGGACTTCCTCAGGCTGATAACGGTAGCCTTCCAGGAAATCCAGGTACAGCGGATCGAGATACGGACAGTTAACCTGCAGGAACTTCTTTTCTTCTCTGGTCAGACGCAGCTGGGCCATTTCATTGACTGCCTTACGCAGTGCATCACCAAATCCTGCCGGAAAGGAGTGATTCCCACGGTTTATAAATTTATAGCGGACTTTTGCATAAGGAAATAAGCGGATAACGCCCTGCTGCATCGTGAACTTATAAAAATCATTGTCGAGGATAGACACTATTGAAGGAACCGGTTGTATAGTCATATGTTCAGGTTAATCCAGCTATTAGCATAATTCGCGCCAATAGCTGATTAAATCTGCCTTAAATATAAGAATTAGCATCCAATAGAACGGCTAGTTGAATACAATGTGTATCAGAACGATTGCTCCAGGCATGATTTGTACCTCTCTGAACCACGATATCCCCGGCCTTTAAAAGTGTTTCTTCATCATCCAGGATCATATATATTTCCCCTGATAAGATGATAATATAATCTAATGTATCAGTTTTGTGCATCAGAGGATGTACCTGGCCTTTTTCCAGTGGTTTAATGCCCAGGTCTTTATCTGGTGGAATGCTGACGTAACGGAAATAAGAGCCATTAACAGGAACTTTGGGGAAAGCTGTGTTTTCAACCAGAACTTCTTTTGACAGACTTGCGGGCATTTCATTGGTAACCCAGATATCAGAAATAATCAGACCTGGAAAATGTTCGGAGACATTTTTCACAATGGCATCTTCGGTAATTACTGATTTACCATTTTTAATTCCTGTTACGATTCGACGGGGTATTTTGGGAATTGGAGACATATCTTTAATAATTTAAGCAACTTGCATAACTAATTTTTTTCCTTTGGTCTGATTATCTTCTAAAAGCTGATGGGCTTTGCGGACGGTTTCCGGATCTAATGGTCCAACAACTTGAACGGAGGGGGGCGTGATTGAAGATTCAGCCATTAATCTGATGACCTCATCCAGTTTCTCCCCGTAATATTGAAAGTTATTTTGCAGGGAGTAAGCATAATTGGAAATATTTACAATTACAGTACCCTTGTTAAACAGTTCCTCTCTGGCAATATCTGTAGTGAGTGCAGTCACATCAGTATAAGTACCATTTATTGTAATGATCAGCGCACAGACTAATGACATATCACCACCTACTAAATCTATACAGTGATTAAATTGATTCCCCTCATTTTTATCAAGGATCACCTGCACCAGGTTCCCGTTATGATAATCAATTATTTGTTCTTCTTTTAACCCGGCCTTAATCAATTGATTTTTGCTTTCTTCATTGCCAGCTGTGACAATTATATTTTGATAACCTTTGGCAACGAGTATCTTGATCAGTACCATACCCACGCCGCCAGCCGCACCACTAATAAAAATGGTATCATTTAAACTGATTGCTAAACGATTATAACATTGCAGGGCAGTGAGCGATGCACTAGGTATGGCTGCGGCTTCTTCAAAGCTGATATGTTCAGGTTTGGCTGCTAATATTAATTCGGGTACACTGATGTACTCGGTATAAGTACCGTTTGAGCCCATGCTCCCCGAGGCGGCCAATACAGCATCACCAACTTTGTATCTTTGGACTAGTTTGCCGGTTTTAACTACTATTCCTGAGAGTTCGCGTCCCAGGATAGGGGAGTGCATCCGTTTTCTTTCCGTCTTACCTTGTCTCATCTGATAATCTATAGGGTTGAAAGCTGTCGCTTTTATTTTTATCAATACCTCGTTTTCACCAGGTTCAGGTACTGACAGATTATCCTCAAGGATAAAATTAGCAGTACTTCCAAAGTCTTTTAATATAATCGCCTTCATGATCTTTTGATTTTACACCGGCTAAATTAGTTGACCAATAGTTTATATTTGCTATCAGTTAACTTCAGGTAACTAGTTACCCCGAATAAACCATCAGCATATGGGCACTGTGAAAAATAAAGGAAATGTAAGAGAAGCGAGCTGCCAGGAAGAACTTACAGCTATGCGCGATAGTATAGAAATACTTGGTGGAAAATGGAAATTGCTGATCATGCGGTATCTGACAAACAGAACTGCTGAACATAATCATTTTAAAAAGATTCAGCGTGGAATTAATGGGATTTCTGCTAAGATGTTAGCTAAAGAATTGAAAGATCTTGAAGTTAATATGATGGTTACCAGGACCATTCAGGATACCAGACCTGTTACTGTTGAGTATGCAATAACAGAATATGGGAAGAGTATTATACCTGTAACGGATATGTTGGTACAGTGGGGACTGAACCACAGGGAAAAAATTAAAGAAGAGGTACTTGTATAGATGGTTTATCGTTATAGCTGTATGTAAATAAGTGTTTATTTATTGAATGGTAAAGATTCGTTAACAGGAATCGCTAATTATATACACTACATTTACAGCATTGACTTAGAGTCGCGATCAACGGGGGAAAAAATACAGGATGACCAAAAAAGTCAAGTTCATTAATATCAATCAGTCTAAATTTTATAGTACAGTACGCAAAAGAGTTGATACTCATTTCAGAGAAAATAATATTTCCATTCATGCGAATGGTGCAATGTGGTTTAAAGCTGTATTCTTTTTAACAGGGTTGGCGTCGCTCTACCTCCTTATCCTTTTAGGGAGTTTTAGTCTGCCCGTTTTACTTTTACTGTCCGTTTTACTAGGTGTGTTCGGTGCATTCGTGGGTTTTAATATCTGTCACGATGCAATTCATAAAGCCTTTTCAGAAAATGCGAAGGTGAATCAATTATTTAGTTTTGTATTTAATCTGATCGGGGCTAGTCCATATGTCTGGAATATTTGCCATAACATTGTACATCATACCTACACCAATATTGCCGGACATGATGAAGATATTGATGTGGCACCAGGACTTATCCGTTTCTCTGATACCGAAACAGTTAATAAATTACAAAGCTATCAGCATTTCTATGCCTTTGTCCTGTATAGCTTTTCAATGCTTTCCTGGGTATTCAGAAAAGATTATAAGAAGTTTTTTCAGCATAAAATAGGGGAACATAAGACTGTCCATCCAAAAATTGAATACTTCAGGCTTTTCTTTTACAAGGCGATATATTATTTTCTTTTTATAGGACTTCCTTTATGGGTTATGCCTGTTACCTGGGGACAATTTCTGATTGGTTTTCTGGTGATGCAGTTTTCACAAGGTTTGGTACTCGGACTTGTTTTCCAGCTGGCGCATGTCGTGGAAGGAACAGATTTTCCTGCTCCTGACCCAGTGGGGAATATAGAAGAGGCCTGGGCAGTACATCAGTTACGGACTACTGCAAATTTTGCTGGTGGAAGTAAACTGGCTGCATTTCTCTGCGGCGGATTAAACCGTCAGATCGAGCACCATCTTTTTCCGAAGATTTGTCATATCCATTATCCTGCAATTGGTGCCATTGTGCGGAAAACTGCGATAGAATTTAATCTTCCTTACATAGAAAGTATAACATTCACAGATGCATTGCAGTCTCATTACCGGATGCTGCGAAAACTGGGAAAAGAAACTTATAAATTGAATAAAAATATCAATAGGGAAATATATGTTATTCCTGCCGTTATAGAGGCTGTACTTTAAACAGGTTGCCTGGTCAGGTGGTTCCCCTGGATTAACATATTAACCCCGTAGGCTGTAGTAGCAAATGCAACGCCAATACCCAGGAAAGATTGTATAAAAGGGAATGGTTCGGTATCCCTGACTATCATTGTTATACTGGCGATTGAAACCAGGCAGGTCCAGGTAGCCAGATAATAGTCGATCTTTCTATTGAATATTTTTGCCATAGGGTAGAAGTGGAGACCGACAATCATAGCTATTGCAGACAAAATAAATTGCTGATAACCCAGGAATGATAATAATATACAGGCTATAGGGATAGTTATGCCTTCAATGCCAAAGATGATCCCAAACCATTTTTTGATATTTTCTCCTTCCTTTTTATCCGCTTCAGAAGTGAATTCAGGATATCTTTTAGCGGCAGCAAACAGTTTGATACTATAAATAATAAATATCAGGATAAAGATGCAGAAAAATGTCAGGACCAAATAGTGGTCTTTCCCTTGTAACCCACCAGTGGCTATTCCCGCCCACATTGTTGTGAAAAGGGCCATTAGCAATAATCCGCTGGCAATAGAGGTAACGATAGCTCTGGGAATGATATTTGGTCCTGAATTCATGAGTTTGTGTTTTGAGGTCTCTGAACTTTAATTTACACAAATTAATTTGCTTCAGGATTATATCTCCAGGAATCCTTTCATGTTAGCCAATACCTTCTCTGACAACCTTTGTTTGGCCTCAAAAGTGAAACCTCCAAACTGATCTGATAAAATTATATTGTCATGTCCACTAAACTCTTTGATAAAATCACCTACTCCGTCAGCATCGAAGATGGCGAAGTTTTTGGGATTAGCAATCCATTTTAAAAATGCTTCTTTTTCAAAAGGCACACCCAGCGAAGTATTAACAAGGATTGAGTTAGTTTTCTTAAGTTCAAACTCCCGCTCGGTTAATAATATTGTGTTTTTAGGTAAGTGAGTGGTAACGATATCACAAGATTGCATTAACTCATCAAGACTAAGATAGTTGATCCCATTCTTCTCTTCTTCATATTTTCTTGTTCGGCTAAAATAAGATACATTCATTCCAAAATGTAAAGCAGTCTGAGCAACCATCAGGCCCAGTGTTCCAAGACCAATGATACCAATACTTTTGTTTTTCAGTTCAACTGGTTCATCTTTCCATCTCGCTTTAAGAAGCCCTTTCAACAGGAAAATAAGTTGTGCAAATATAAATTCCACCGCTCCTTCATCCCCATAATCCTTAACCCCTTTAACCAGTATACCTTTCTCGCGGGCAGCTATGATATTAACATTTGCTGAAGCCTCATCATAAAGACTGCAACACATTCCTATGTATTTTAAAGATGTTGTTTGGGCTATGATTTCGGCAGTGATTTTTGTTTGCCAGCTGACTAGTACACAATCTGCATCACCTATACGTGCAAGCGTCTCGGCATCATCTGCCGGATAATCATTGTATATGGTTATTTTGTGTCTGGATAAGTTAGAAATCTGCTCGATGATTTCCTGGGTTAATCCACAATTATCTATAATTATTATTTTTTCAAATGTCATTCTTTGTTAATTAATTATTCCGGATGCGAATATATGTTAATTTTAACGCTTGGTGTATGTGTAAATATATGTTGGAGTTTTCTTAATTTGCATCATGAGCAAACATAGATTTTGGGGTGTAGTAGAATTAGGCTGGGCTGGGTTTTCCGGTGAGAAAACTTATACTATTCCTCATTTTGCTAAAAGTGATGTTGAGATTTTTTTTGGCGATGAATTTGATGAGGAAGGTGAAGAACTTGAGGATGCCCCTTCTTCGGATAAATTGGATCAGTACGAAGAGACATTCTTAGCTTTTCTTGAGCATTTGGATACTATCATCATAGAAATTAAGCAAAAAACTTTTGAACGGTATCAGAAGATTTATGCGCATTATTATGAAGATAAATCAAAGTCTGGAAAAGATCCGCTTTATATCAACACCTCTGAGAAGCATTTCAAATGTGTTCAGGATATAAATTATATCCGAATATCGGACGACCATGTTTTAAGGATTTCTATTCGTTATGAAATAGATACAGAACATGGAATTGAGATAAAAATACAAGACAATAAGGTTATTGATATTGGAGGAATAGCGGAAACCTAAGCAGGATTAAACCATTTTAGTTTTTATACATCATAGGATAAAATTAAAAACATTGTACTATGAAAGCTAAGATTATAGGGTTGTCTCTATTGATAGCCACAATTGGATTAACAAGCTCAACTTTTGCCCAGGATAGTAAATTTGCTCAGACACATCCACGCAGAGCAGAGGTTAACAGTCGTTTGAAAAACCAGAATAACCGGATTCATAAGGAGGTTAAGGAAGGTGAGTTGAGCAAACAGCAAGCCGCTAACCTACATAGAAAAGACAAAAGTATAAGAACTGAAGAGCGAAATATGGCTGCACGTGACGGTGGGCATCTGACCAAAAAAGATCAGGCCAAATTAAATCATCGTGAAAACAACGTGAGTAAACAAATAGGACAATAAATCATTATTATATAAAAGCGGAATGACCAGGTTTATTTACAAGCCTGGTCATTCCGCTTTTATGTGTCTGCTAATATTTATTATTTGCTTAAATTAAAATTCATGTAGATAAAAACAATCATTAAACTAGATAACAGAACCTGATTAATAAATTGAAAAACATCTATATGTCGAGCAAAGAAATAAAGGAAAGATATGATGGACTTTATAACAGCCTTCTGTCAGCGTATTGATCAATATGGGGTAGCACTATACAGACAATAAAATAAAGACCCTAATTATATTTTTGGATTTTCTACGAACTATATTCCATTAAAGACAATTTCTTTGAAAGGAATAGCCTGCCCTAATTGTAATCATGTTGGAGAATTAGAAATGACTTTTCTGCAACTCGAGCAAGATGGAGTTGTTGTACAGCGATTAAATTTATCATTAAAACCAAACATCGGAAAACAAAAAAAAGCTTCTGGTGATAACCAGAAGCTTTTGCAGTACTCAGAGCGGGAATCGAACCCGCACGACTTTTAAGGTCACAGGATTTTAAGTCCTGCGTGTCTACCAGTTCCACCATCTGAGCAGGTGTAAAACCTTTCAAAATAAAAGCCCTCTGTAAAGAAGGCTTTAGAGCGAAAGACGAGATTCGAACTCGCGACCCCGACCTTGGCAAGGTCGTGCTCTACCAACTGAGCTACTTTCGCATTGGTATTGTATTATCGGTTCTGTATAACATTATACAGTTACTCTTGAGTACTCAGAGCGGGAATCGAACCCGCACGACTTTTAAGGTCACAGGATTTTAAGTCCTGCGTGTCTACCAGTTCCACCATCTGAGCAGGTGTTAACCTTTTAAATAAATGTCTTCCGGTAAAGAAAACACTTAGAGCGAAAGACGAGATTCGAACTCGCGACCCCGACCTTGGCAAGGTCGTGCTCTACCAACTGAGCTACTTTCGCATTGGTTTTGATAACATCATCCGATGTTTCCAGACTTTCATAAGGTTAAAACTGTATACCTTGTTTCCGTTTGGGATTGCAAATATAAGCACTTTTATATTACTGTCAAGTTATTTTTAATAAAAAAAACAGGTATTAACTTAAGTTATTGTCCTTCAGTACTTCAGAAATTAAATTATTTTCAAACCCTTTACCCATGAGATAGGTAATCAGTTTATATTTTCTTTTATAGGCATCTTTTTCTACCAGCACAGCCGATTTTTTTTCTGCTGCTTCACGTATGGTTTTTAAATAATCATCATAATCGATGGTATTTAAAGCTTTCAAAATCATTTTCTCAGGGACTTTTTTTAGCTTGAGCCCTTGTTTGATTTTAATCTTCCCCCATTTTTTGATGTTGAACTTGCCCGATACATAAGACATGGCAAACCTTTCCTCATTTAAAAAGTTATTCAGAATTAACTCTGTAATGATTTCTTCGACTTCATCAGGTCTTAATCCCCAGTCATAAAGTTTGTTCCTGATTTCCTGTTGCGCGCGCTCCTGGTAGGCACAGTAACTTTCCGCTTTAACTAAAGCAGTTCTTTTGTCCAGGATAGGTTTTGAATATTGTTTTTCCAATGATTGAATAGATCAGCAGGAACAAATATCTGCATTATTATTAACTTAGTCCCAATCTAAGTACCCGGATAAATGAGTGAAATTAACTACACTATTCAGCAGATTGCTGAACTTTTGAATATCAAATCTTTCGAAGAAAAACAACCTGCCTTAATCAATAGCCTGCTTATTGACAGCCGTATTATCATCAGTCCTGAAAACTCTTTGTTTTTTGCCATACCTGCTTTAAGAGATGGACATGATTTTATTGCAGAGGCCTATGCAGGCGGTATCAGGAATTTTGTAATCAGTAAAGCTGAATATGTTAAAGCCTTTCCAGATGCAAATTTCCTGTTGGTGCCCGATGTAGAAAAAGCTTTGCAGCATATAGCAGCAGTTCATCGCAGCCAGTTTGAACTGGAAGTTATAGCCATCACAGGCAGTAATGGTAAAACTGTAGTGAAAGAATGGTTATACCAGTTATTATCAGCCGACTTTAATATCGTCAGGAGTCCGAAGAGTTTTAATTCCCAGTTAGGTGTACCACTCTCGGTATGGCAGACCAACAAGGAACATACCCTGGGCATTTTTGAGGCAGGAATCTCTAAAACCGGAGAAATGCAGCATCTGGCTCCAATTATACAGCCTACTATTGGTATCCTGACCAATCTCAGAGAGGCACATGCCGAAGGTTTCTCTTCTCCGAAAGAAAAACTACAGGAAAAACTAAAGCTGTTTTCGGGCGTGAAACTTTTTATTTATGCTCCGGAATATACCGGGAATATAGCAACTGAAGATTTACCCGGTGAAAAGAAATTCTCCTGGAGTACCATACAAACCACTGCCGACCTGTTTATTCTTTTCGTAGAACCTATCAATGGAAAAAGCTATATCAGGGCAGTTTATAAAGATAAAGAAATTGAATGCCTGATCCCATTTAGTGACAGAGCATCACTCGAAAACGGAATTACCTGTTGGGCTACCTTATTAGCCCTGGGTTATACACCAGAGCAGGCAGACTTCCGTCTGGAACGGTTGACTGCAGTCAATATGCGTCTGGAATTGAAGAATGGTATTAATCAGTGTTCTGTAATAGACGATTCCTACAGCGCAGATATTTCCTCTCTGGCTATAGCACTTGATTTTCTGAACCTTCAAAATCAACACGAAATCAAAACAGTAATCTTATCAGACCTGTTACAAACTGGCAAAACAGATGTGGAGCTGTACAAAGAGATTGCTGCTTTATTAAAACAAAAACAGATTCACAGGCTGATTGGTATCGGCCCCCATATTACCGCTTTTGCAGACCTTTTTGAGATGCAAAAAACATTTTATGGTAGTACAGAAGAATTTATTCAGCAATTTCCTGGTATTCCTTTTAATAATGAGACTATTCTCGTTAAAGGTGCCAGACGTTTTGAGTTTGAGCGGATCAGTAAACTCCTGACCCAGAAAGTTCATGGGACTGTGATGGAAATTGACTTAAATGCTTTAGCAAGTAATTTAAAATTTTATAAGTCGAAGCTGAAACCTGGTGTGAAAGTGATGGCTATGGTCAAAGCATTTTCCTATGGGAGCGGCAGTTTTGAGATAGCCAATTTATTGCAATACCACAAAGTTGATTACCTGGCAGTTGCCTATACCGATGAAGGGGTAGCTTTAAGAAAAGCCGGGATTACTTTACCTATTATGGTGATGAGTCCTGAGCCTTTTGCTTTTGAGGCGATTCTGAAATATAAACTGGAGCCCGAACTGTATAATCTGGATATCCTGAAAGCCTTTATTGATTTTTTGCCGGCTGCAGAAAATTCCTATCCCGTACATATTAAGATTGATACTGGAATGCACCGCCTTGGATTTGAAGAACCGGATCTGCCCGGATTGCTGAGCTTACTGACCAGTACAGACAAGATCAAAGTAGTTTCTGCTTTTTCCCATCTGGCAGCCAGTGAGGATGAAGATCATGATGAATTTACTAAATACCAGATCAGAACTTACCTTCATATCAGTGGTAAACTCCGCGCAGGATTAGATTATGATTTTATCCATCATATTTCCAATACCTCGGCTATTACTAGGCATCCTGAAGCACAACTGGACATGGTCAGGTTGGGCATTGGTTTATATGGTTTTGATGGCGGTATGAAAAACCTGTCCGGATTACATACTGTAGCTGTTTTAAAGACTACAATTACCCAGATCAAAACCATTAGTCCGGAGGATACCGTAGGTTATGGGCGCAGAGGAAGTTTGCCGGCAGGAGGAACTATTGCTACTGTTAAAATTGGATATGCAGATGGTTATCGCAGAGCTTTTGGCAATGGGGTAGGGAAGATGCTTGTCAATGGAAAACCGGCCCCGGTTATAGGTACAATTGCAATGGATATGTGTATGCTTGATGTAACAGGCCTGGATGCGAAAATTGGGGATGAAGTTATTATTTTTAATAATCAATTGACTATTTCCGATTTAGCTGAGCAGATCAGTACTATTCCCTATGAGATTTTAACAAATATTTCTCAAAGGGTAAAACGCATCTATTTTTATGAGTAGTTTTGTGTCATGAATAGGATTGGGAAGGCATTGTTAAATTATCTGATTAAAGGATTATTAATCGTATTGCCTATAGCGTTAAGCATTTACATTGTGATCTGGGCCGTAACTACAGTTGACAGCTGGCTGAATGTGAATAATATTTTAGGCGTTGACCCCAGAACAGGAGAAAGCCGGAATATACCTGGTTTGGGGCTTGCGCTGGTTATCGCTTTAATTCTGACTGCAGGGATATTTGTGACCAATTTTGTGACTGAACCAATGTATAACTGGTTCAACCGCTGGATGAACAGATTACCTGGATTGAATTTTATCTATTCGTCTATTAAAGATCTGACCGAAGCATTTGTTGGTGATGAAAAGAAATTTAATCATCCGGTTCTGGTTGAAATTACAGCAGATATTAAAAGAGTTGGATTTATGACGCAGAGCGATCTGACGACAATAGGTTTACCTGGAGATTGCGTAGTCTATTTCCCTTTTTCCTATTCCTTTGCAGGACAGGTCTGCATCATTTCCAAGGATAAAATCAAGACCTTAAATATGAGCGCTGCTGACGCGATGAAGTTAGTAGTATCAGGAGGGGTTAGTCATATCTAACCCCTTTTGATTGTCTTAGAAATTCGGTTTCAGGACATATTTGTCATAGAACCTGAAGATATGCTCAGCAGCTTCTTCAGCTGTATCAGCTAATCTGAACAGATTTAAATCTTCTGCGTGGATATTATGTTCTTTTTCCAGCATTGTATTTTTGATCCAGTCAATTAATCCACCCCAGTAATCCTTACCTAATAATACGATAGGGAAACGGGCAATTTTGCCAGTCTGTATCAAAGTAATTGCCTCGAATAGTTCATCCATTGTACCCATTCCACCAGGTAAAACTATAAATCCCTGAGAATACTTCATGAACATAACTTTTCTGACAAAGAAGTAATCAAATTGCAGTAATTTATTATGATCAACATATTTATTGTGGAATTGCTCAAAAGGAAGGTCAATGTTAAGTCCTACAGACTTACCACCATTTGTATGGGCACCTTTATTACCAGCTTCCATAATACCAGGTCCGCCACCAGTAATTACTCCATATCCACGGTCAGTTAATAATTTACCACACTCTACCGCCATCTGGTAATACTTATTGGTTTCTGCAGTCCTTGCAGAACCAAAAATAGATACACAAGGGCCAATTTTAGCCAGTTTCTCAAAGCCATCTACAAATTCGGCCATTATTTTAAAGATCTGCCATGAATCAGTTACCTTAATTTCTTGCCAGTCTTTGTTTTCAAACGCGCTTCTTATTTTCTCTTCACTCGTCATTATTATACTTATTTATATTTTAAAATTTAGTCTGGTTATCAGTACTCTTCCCTGTAACCCATAGTAACAAAAATGTAATCAGACCGTTCAGAACGATCAGTTCAAAACCTATTTCATAACCGAACCATGCCATACTGTTACTTTTAATAAAGAAAGATAACAGCGGCGAGGCAATTACAATATAGGGTACCAGCTTATCTCTTACAGCTCTTTTGGTTAACAGTCCAAAAGAAAATAACCCCAGTAAAGGGCCATAAGTATAAGTCGCAGCAATAAACAAAGAATTTACAACAGAATCATCATTTATTACCTTAAATATTAAGATCACAAAGACCATCATTACCGAAAAGCCAATGTGTACCAGATGTCTTTTCCTGATCAGTTCAGGTGCATTCTGATCTTCTTTTCTGTCAAAATGCAGAAAATCCACACAGAAGGAAGTCGTCAAAGCTGTCAGTGCAGAATCTGTGGTGGCAAAAGTTGCTGCTGTTAAACCCAGCATAAAGATAATCCCGGGGATAACATTCAAATGATTCAGTGCAATTTCAGGATAAAGATTATCAGGCGTTTTTAAAGCTGCAATAGCTATACCATTTTTTGCAGCAAAAATATATAACAGGGCTCCCACACTCAGAAAGAAGATATTCATGACCACAAATACCCCCGTGAAAGTAAACATGTTTTTCTGCGCTTCCCCAATAGTCTTCATACTGAGGTTTTTCTGCATCAGGTCCTGATCCAGACCCGTCATGGCTATGGTAACAAAAATCCCTCCCAGGAATTGTTTCAGGAAATGAGATTTGGTACCCATAAAATCTTCCCAGAAAAATACCTTTGAATAGCTGCTGTTTTTTACTGCTTCAAAGGTACCTGCCATATCCAGGTTTAATGATCTGGCGATAAATATAATGGATAGAACAACAGACAGCAGTAAGAATACCGTTTGCAGGGTATCTGTAATAATTATAGTTTTTAAACCGCCTTTGTGTGTATAAGCCCAGATTAATACCAGGCAGATTACAATAGTCAACCAGAAAGGAACGTTCCAGGCATCAAAAATAAATTTCTGTAAGACAATGGCTACTAAAAATAAGCGAAGAGAGGACCCTATCGTTCTGGACACCAGAAAAATAACTGCTCCGGTTTTATAACTGTATGCTCCCAGTCTTCTTTCCAGATAAGTGTAAATAGAAATCAGGTTCATCCGGTAATAAAGAGGCAGGAGCACTGTAGCAATGATGATAAAGCCTACCGCATTACCTAATACGAACTGAAAATATCCGAATTCACTTTTACCGACAGCACCAGGTACAGAGATGAAAGTTACACCCGAAAGAGCGGTTCCGATCATTCCAAAAGCTACCAGATACCATTTTGAATTGCGGTTCGCTATGAAAAATGTGGCGTTGTCAGAAGCATTTCTTGAGGTGAAATAAGCTACTCCAATTAAAAGAGCAAAGTATCCTAATAAAAAGGATAAAAGTATGGCAGGAGTCATTTATAAATATACTTTAGGAGCTAAATGTAAGAATTTGATCTTTTAAAAAAATCAAATTCCTTTATAAATTTTAGAATCTGTTTAAACAAACTCAAAATAACGGAAGATAAGTATAAATTTGTAAAATGAACTTTTCTTCAAAGCTTCTCGAAGACGCTGTTAACGAATTTGCTAAACTACCAGGTGTCGGACAAAAGACTGCATTGCGTCTGGTGTTACATTTACTGACTAAAGAACAAGAGGAAGTGGATACTTTTGGCAATTCCATAATCAGGTTAAGAAGAGATATTAAACATTGCAGTATCTGTCATAATATATCAGATCTTCCGGTTTGTGGAATCTGCGCTTCTGCCAAACGCGAAAAGGAAGTCATTTGCGTCGTAGAAGATACACGCGATGTAATGGCGATAGAAAATACCTCTCAATATTTTGGTGTTTATCATGTGCTGGGGGGGCTGATCTCGCCAATGGATGGTATCGGGCCATCTGATCTGTTTATAGATTCATTGGTTCAAAGAGTAGCCACAACACCAGTCAAAGAAATTATACTTGCCCTCAGTGCAACTATGGAAGGAGATACGACCTTATTTTATCTTTACAAAAGACTAAAAGATTTTCAGATTCCCATCACCACCATAGCCAGGGGAATAGCCTTTGGTGGTGAACTGGAATATGCTGATGAAATTACGCTGGGCCGCTCAATTGTAACCAGGGTGCCTTACGTGAATTCAATAATCAAATAAACAGACTTAAAATTTATAGCTGTAGCCAATTCTGAAGACCTGGGTTTCATAAAAATCAGTACTGTTTAAGATAAAGCCATTGCCTGTGACCGATCGTTGAATACGCAGTGTATTGAAAATATCTGTCCCATTCATGAATATTTCACCCTTTCCTTTCTGGATATGTCTTCTTATCCCAAGATCTGTCGAAAACCGCGAAGCTATGCGGCCTTGCGGAATGAGATCGGGGGCCAGGTAAATAGTTGAAAACTGTATTTCTGTCTGGGCCGGTAATTTAAAACGGCCATTAAATTTCACATTTCCCGAAGTCAGGCTTTGTCTGGCTGCTGTGAAGACAGTAGGCACCGGGTACCTGTTTTCGATAGTGAAGGCATTTAATGTATTCTTGTATAAAGCCGCATTAACGTTAAATGAGAACCAGGGTGTTGCTTTCTGATCAAAGTTCATTTCCAGTCCATAATTATAACTCCGGCCGGCATTCTGAAAGATATTATAAATCAATGTACTTCCGGGAACGATCGTTGCAATACGTGTAATGGTGGCGTCTGTTGTTTTATGATAGGCAGCTGTATACAAACTTCCGGCCGTCCAACTTGTTTTATAACCTAATTCGAAGGTGTTTGTAAACTGAGGACGTAAAGATGGATTACCTACCTTAAGCACTTCAGGTTCGTCATATTTTGGAAATATCCTAATGTCAACTTCATTAGGACGATCTACCCGGCCATTGTAAAATAAAGAGAATTTATTACGGTCATCAGGTTTCCATGAGAACCTGACATTTGGGAATGGGCGGGCATAATTGTAGCCGTCGCTCTGATAAGTATTGTGATCAGGGTTTACCTCATATTTTACATTCACATATTCTACCCGAAGCCCGGCTTCAACCTCTATAGATTTGTTCTCGTAGATATAATTTCCGTAAACAGCAGGTATGGTTTCCTTATAGTTTGCCCATCCTCCGGCATTAGGGTCAATCACAGAATTAGCTCCTGGAAAAAATTCCATGTTAGTGGGAATATAACGATGTCTTAGTTTTAACCCTGTTTCCAGTCTTCCGTGTTTTAATGGTTTGATATAATCTACATTCAGATCTGCTACCTGTTCATCTGACAATAATTTATAACTATCTGTTCCAGTGAAAGCAGGCGTAATATTGGTAAAAAAGTACTTCTCATCTTCCCGGTGAAAAGTATAATTAAAACTAGTGTTCAGCACGTGTCCGGGTTGCTTAAATTTATGCTGATAGATGGCAGATGCTGTTGCTGTATACTTGACTTCATCTTCAACAAAAGACCATAGCCGGCTGCGGATTGATAGATCCTGATTGAAATAGGGGATGTCACCCAGATCTGCGATCTTCTCTCTGCTGAATAAACCCGACAAAGTAAAAGTATTCTGCTCATCAGGGTTCCAGTCAATTCCGGTTTTTGCAGTAGCCACTGTTGTGGTCCGGTTTCTTTTAACCTGTTGTTTAATTATGCTTCCGTCGTCATAAATACGCTCTGCGAATTCATTGCGGTTGAGTGTCTGATTGTATAACCAATCGGCCTGTAAAAAAGTATTTAACTTGTTTTTCCGGTAATTTAAAGACAAAGAAGGGTTTATTTTTGGTGTGGCCTGATATTGAGGACTTATACCCGGAAGATTTTCTTTTCTTACCCAGAGAGCACCTAAACCTGTGCTTAAGCCAATTTTTCCATTAAAACCGTCCTGGTTATTTTTCTTGTAGATAATATTGATAATACCTGCATTTCCATTGGCATCATGTTTAGCTGTCGGATTATTGATGATTTCTATACGTTCAATAGCTGAAGCAGGAATATTATCCAGTGCGGTCTGACTACCGAAACCAGTAATTGCATTCTGTCTGCCATCGATTAATACCGCCACTTTATCATTTCCGCGCAGCATGATCTTTCCGTCCTGCATAGTTACTCCCGGTAGGTTTTGCATAGCTTGTAAGACCGAGCCACCGGCTCTGCTGATATTGTCGGAGGGGGTGAAAATTCTTTTGTCCATTTGAGCAGCTAAACCATCCGCTCTGACAGAGGTTATCTTTACCTCATTCAATATTTTCGGATCTTCTTTTAAATGTATAGTCCCCAGATCTAAAAAAGGAGTCAGTGTCCCGGCCAGTAATTCCTGCTGATGCTGGATATAACCAACATAAGAAACTTCCAGCCGGTAATTTCCTGAAGTTATACCTTTAAGGATGAAACGTCCTTCTTCGGTGGTGACAGTTCCGGCAATAAAACGATTGTCTGTTTGTGTTTTTAATACCACATTGACAAAGGGCATAGTGGCCTGTCCATTAGCTTCCCTGATTATTCCGGAAAGTGTTACTCCAGTGTCCTGGGCAAAAGTTAAGAGGGGGCATAAAAGGGCTGTAAACAGCAAATATCTGATTATTCGCATGGCTAATTTAAATTTGATTTGTAAAAAAACAGATGAAATACCTGTCTGGCATCATCTGGTACAAATCTCCAATGCGATTTAGAATTAATTTTGAATTTCCTGTTTAGCTGCCGAAGTCTATAGTGAAAATATGCCGGTCAGCAGAAAAATCATAGGAGATCCGCCAGCCGTATCGGTTACAGATTTCCCTGACTATAGCCAGACCAAGTCCGCTTCCTGGTGTATAAGCACTTGCTGTACTGAAACGTTTGAATAATTTATCCTTAATAAGGCTTTGTGTACCGCTATTTGAAATCTGTAATTGCCCTTTCAGGACCTGAACATGGATCATGCTTTTTCCGGCATTATGCCTGATTGCATTCATCAGTAAATTGGTGAGCATAATTTCGATCAGGATTCTGTTTCCTTCTATGGTCTGGGTTGTATCCAGTGTCTTCAGGATTTCCAGTTCTTGTCCGGCTGCAAAATCAGCAACCAGTTCCAGTACTTCATTTAATGCATCCGCAAGGACAATTGTTTCTTTGTCATGGAATTGCCTGTTCTCAATTTTGGCGAGTAACAACAGATTTTTATTAATCCTTGAAACCCTTGACAGTGCTTTATGCATATCATTGATGATAACAGATTGTCTGGGACTAATATTTTCCTCCTGCTCCATTAAATCCAGTTTTGATTGTACAACAGCCAGAGGAGTCTGCAATTCATGCGCTGCATTTTCCGTAAATTCTTTTTGCTGTTTGTAAACCGCAATATTACAATCAATCAGTTTACTGATACTGTTATTCATCTCTTCAAACTCCTGGATATCACTTCGTTCAAATTCCAGGTTCGTTCCGCTGTTTAAATCAAATGCTTTTATCTTTTGAAGGGATTGATAAAAAGGCCGCCAGAGTTTGGCTGCAATCCTTTTATTCAATAAAACAAACCCGACCAGCAGGATTATAAAAAACAATACGGTGACCAGTGTAATCGCTAACATTGTTTCGTGCGTTTCCTCTACGTTGGTCTCGACAGTAATCTTGTAAACTTTGTCTCCTATAGTGAATGTAGAGACCAGTCCCTGAAAACGGTCCAGTCCTTTAGAAGTCGTATAACGGTTCTGACGATAAATATTATAGGTGCTGTCAGGACTAACTGCTGTAGTTTCTTCAATACGCGTTTCCGGATGTAATTTATTCCATAAAACCATGCTCTCCCGAAGCTGATTCGTATTGATATGGAGGTCTTTCAGGTTTCTTTGCGTAGCCTGGCTAACCATATGGTTATGTTCATCCAACTCTTTTAACCAGATAAAATCTATAATCAGATAATATACCGGAATACTGCAAAGCAGTACAATAAAAGCATAAAAGGTGAAAACCTTAAAGGGTTTATCTAGTAGCTTGCTCATCCTTCCCATTTATAACCAGTTCCGTAAACAGTTTTTAAGTAATTGCCACAATCAGCCTCAGTCAGTTTCCTTTTCAGATTCTTGATATGTGCATAGATAAAATCGTGATTATCCATCATATCTGCCAGATCACCTGAGAGATGTTCGGCGAGCGCATTTTTAGAAACAACACGGTTTTTATTGCTGATAAAATATAAAAGCAGATTTAATTCTTTTTTGGTCAATGGAACAACTTCTTCCTTCGCATAGACAGTTTTGGCCAGTAAGTCAATCTTCAGTTCATGCTCTTCAATGATATTACTGTTCGTAAAATGTCTCCGGCGGATTACCGAATAAATTCTTGCCGCTAGTTCCTGAAGATGGAATGGCTTAGCCAGGTAATCATCAGCTCCGATCTGCAATCCTTTAATCTTGTCATCCAGCGAGTTTTTAGCCGAAATGATAATCAGTCCATCTGCTTTATTCTCCGCTTTCAGTTTTTCGAGTATTTTCATACCATCTCCGCCCGGAAGCATCAGATCGAGTAAAATACAATCATATTGATGGAATTCAGTTTTTTGCAATGCCTGCTGGTAATCCATGGCAAATTCGCACCGGTAATTTTCATCAGTCAGATAAGTCGCAATACTCTCTGCCAGTTCAACTTCATCTTCTATAATAAGAATCTTCATTGATGTAAATTTAACGTTTAGATTCTGAATATTTTCTGAATTATAATTCTGGATTAGCCATTATTGATTACTTTTATCCCATTCAGCGAGTAAATTATATCATCAAATGATAAAGCGCTATACCTTCAGAAATAACAATGGATTTTAAGAATAAAGTAATCATCATCACCGGTGCTTCATCGGGAATAGGGAAATCATGTGCAGAGGAATTTGCTAAACGCGGTGCCAATCTGGTACTGGCTGCAAGGAAATATGTGACTTTGTGTGAGATCACTGCGGATTTAGAAAAAAGATATGGCATCAGAGCCTTGGCTGTTCAGGCAGATGTAAGTAAAGAAGAAGATTGCCAGGAGCTGATCAAAAGAGCATTACTCACTTTTGAAAAGATTGATGTAATGGTAAACAATGCTGGTCTTTCTATGCGTGCGCTCTTTAATGAACTCGATCTTTCCGTACTGAAAAACCTGATGGATGTTAATTTCTGGGGGACTGTATATTGTACTAAATATGCTTTACCCGAAATCCTGAAAACCAAAGGCAGTATAGTTGGCGTATCTTCTATAGCAGGTTATCGCGGTTTGCCAGGCAGAACTGGTTATTCTGCGTCAAAGTTTGCGATGAACGGATTTATGGAGGCTTTAAGAACAGAATTATTGCATACAGGAGTACATGTGATGGTTGCCTGTCCAGGTTTTACAGCATCCAATATCAGAGTGACAGCCCTGGCAAAAGATGGTTCGTCTCATGGAGAAACCAGTATGGAAGAAGGTAAGATGATGTCTTCGGACCAGGTTGCGGTAAATATAATCAATGGGTTAGCTGCCCGTAAGCGTACTTTAGTGATGACAGGGCAGGGTAAACTGACTGTCTGGATCAATAAATTGCTTCCTGCATTAGCTGATAAACTGGTATTTAATCACTTTACAAAGGAGAAGAATGCCTTAATCAAATAAGGAATGATCCATTTAAAAAAAGGACTGATGTTATTTGCCTTTTTGGGACAGTTTATGACTTTATCCGCCCAGGTAAAGGTACAGAAGGATATTAATTATACAGACGCAAACAATAGATACAGACAGCTGGATATTTATTATCAGAAAGATTTAGCTGTAAAGGATGTCATCATATTTATCCATGGTGGTTCCTGGAGCAGTGGTAAAAAAGATACCTACTGGTGGTTGGGCAGGAATCTGGCCCGTAAAGGGATTGTCGCGGTAAATATAAACTATGACCTTGCACCTGATCATCAGTTCATCAGAATGGCACAGGACTGTGCGTTTGCTGTAAAATGGGTCAAAAATCATATCTATCAATATGGCGGTAATCCGAACCGGATTTTCCTGATGGGGCATTCTGCCGGTGGGCATCTGGCTGAACTGATTAACGATGACCCGCGGTATTTCAAACATGCTGATATCGCGAACCCCGTAAAAGGAGTAATCTTGAATGATGCCTTTGGGCTGGATATGAAAGAGTATATGAGTCATGCTGAAAAAGATAAAAGCTATTATGATTTTCTTCGTACTTTTTCAAATGACCCAATCAACTGGGAAAAGGGCTCTCCTTTATATTATATAGAGAACTGTAAGAATCCCCATCTTATTTTTTATGGTGAAAAGACCTATCCCGCTATTCAGCAGCAGTCAGAGAGGTTCAATAAATTACTGGTAGCTGCTGGGGTTCCTACCGAGCTTCATATCATCAAAGGGAAGAAACACGTAGCCATGATTTCCCAATTGGTTTTCGGCAGTAACCACTTATATGATTTAATTATAAAATTCTTAAAACGTACTTAATTGTTACGGCCAATCGTTTCTATAATTAGTGTGAATTTATTTATGTTTACAACTCACAAATTATAAAACACAAATGAAACTTTTAAGAACCCCATTATTATTAGCCGGAGCCGGATTATTGGTTTTCTCACTGCAATCTTGTAAGACCAAAAAAATCGTTGCTAAACCTAATCCGCCTGTTGTCGCTGCAAAACCTGTAGAAAAACCAGTTGAAGCTCCAGTAGAGCAGAAGGCAGAAACTACACCTGTAGTAGAAAAACCAGATTTCAATTTTAATAATATTCAGTTTGAATTTAATTCAGATGTACTTAAAACTGCTTCGATAGAAACTTTGGATAAAGCAGCCAGAGAAATGAAAAAAGATCCTTCTGTGAAATTTGTTTTAAACGGTCACTCTTCTGCCGAGGGAACTGTAGCGCATAATATGTCTTTATCCGTAGACAGAGCAAATGCTGTCAGATCTTATCTGATGAATGCTGGTATCAACGGAAATAATCTGGCTGTTAAAGGTTTTGGTGCAACACAGCCGGTTAGTGCCAACACTACCGACGAAGGCAAAGCATTAAACCGCAGAGTTGAACTTAAGATAGCTCAATAATCATTCAGAATCAGGAAGTTTGCATGAGCTCAGCACTCAAATTTTAGCGTAACTGGCTCATGCAGCCTTCCCGTTCCGTAGGAAAAAGGGACTATTTAAAAATAATTCAATAAATAGTTGCTCTTTTCCAAAAACAATTCCATATTTGCTACAAGATGATACAAACAAACGGACTTAACAATTGGTGGTGGCACAACTCAACTGAGTAGTGTGACCCAATTTTGTACGTTTTATTTTATATAAAAATATTTTGAGGGTTGCTTTTTAAGCAACCTTTTTTGTTTTATACCCATGAAGAAAATACTCAACCATTTATTTGAAAATAAGTCTTTTAGCAGGGAAGAAGCCCAGCGGATTCTTACAGCAATTGCCGCAGGAGAATTTAATACCTCGCAGATTGCCGCCTTTATTACCGCTTTTGGCATGCGGAATATTACTGTCGCAGAGCTACAGGGATTTCGGGATGCGATGCTCGATCTCTGTGTGAAAGTAGATCTGTCCGGTTATGAACTGGTAGACCTTTGTGGTACCGGTGGAGATGGAAAAGATACCTTCAATATTTCGACACTGGCTTCATTTATTGTAGCAGGGGCTGGATATAAGGTTGCAAAACACGGAAATTATGGTGTTTCTTCTGGTTGCGGATCTTCTAATGTGATGGAGTATCTGGGGTATAGCTTTACCGCTGACCAGGATGAGTTAAGAAGGAGCCTGGACAGATCCGGAATCTGTTTTATTCATGCACCATTATTTAATCCGGCGATGAAAATAGTAGCGCCGATCCGTAAAGATCTGGGGGTGAAAACTTTCTTTAATATGCTTGGCCCTATGGTTAATCCGGCGCAGCCGAAAAATCAGATTGTAGGCGTATTTAGTTTGGAACTGGCGCGTTTATATGCTTATTTATATCAGGATACTGATAAAAACTATACCATTCTCCATGCAGTAGACGGTTTTGATGAGGTCTCCTTAACCTGCGATTTTAAGACCTTCAGCAAAAACGGAGAGGCACTGGTTAAAGTAGCCGACCTGGGTTTTGAACAGATCAGTGAATTTGAAATTGCGGGAGGTGATACTATAAAATCGTCGGCAAATATATTCTTAAATGTATTACAGGGAACTGGTACTGATCCGCAAAATAACGTAGTATTATGTAATGCAGCGATTGCAATACAAACAATTAAACCGGAACAATCTTTTGCAGATTGTTTTTATGAAGCAGAGTCGTCGCTGGTAGGCGGTTTAGCTTTAAAAAGTTTTCAGAATCTGGTAGGATGAGTACAAAACTAAAAATCTGCGGAATGAAGGTACCGGGAAATATAGCTGAAGCTGTATTGTTACAGCCAGATTATCTGGGTTTTATTTTTTATCCCGGATCTAAAAGATTTATAGCTGATTTAAATCCTGAGTTGATTCGCAATATACCATCAACCATAAAAACTACCGGTGTATTTGTCAATGAAGAGCTGGAAATAGTGAAAAAGGCAATTGTAACCTATCAGTTAAAAGCTGTTCAGTTGCATGGAGAAGAAAGTGCAGCTTATTGTGGTGAATTAAAAGGACTGGCAGAAGTAATTAAGGCATTTGGGATCCATGAAACTTTTGATTTTAATCAACTGGATGGCTATATCAATCAGGTCGATTATTTTCTTTTTGATACTAAAACCCCTGAACATGGTGGCTCGGGCAAAACTTTCAGCTGGCAACTCCTGGGAAATTATCACCTTGAAAAGCCTTATTTTCTAAGTGGGGGAATAGGAATGGCACATCTTGCTGATTTGCAGCAGTTCAAAGATGAACGTTTATATGCAGTGGATGTGAACAGCAGATTTGAAATTGCACCGGGGCTGAAAGACATTGCCCTGCTTACAGAATTTAAAGAATCATCAGGCTGTTTTGGACAGCTTTAAAAAAAATAAGAAATGAATTATTTTGTAAATGAAAAAGGTTATTACGGAGACTTTGGGGGAGCATACATTCCTGAGATGTTATATCCGAACGTAGAAGAACTCAGACAAAATTATCTGAAAATTATTGGTGATCCCAGCTTTCAGCAGGAGTTTCATCATTTGCTGAAGGATTACGTAGGCAGGCCTTCTCCACTTTATCTGGCTAAACGGCTGTCAAAGAAATATAATGCCAATATTTTTTTGAAACGGGAAGATCTGAATCATACCGGGGCACATAAAATAAATAACACCATTGGTCAGATTCTGCTGGCTGAAAAATTAGGTAAAAAGAGGATTATTGCCGAAACCGGGGCTGGTCAGCATGGCGTAGCCACGGCAACTGTCTGTGCATTGCGCGGACTGGAGTGTGTGGTTTATATGGGTGAGATAGATATTCAGCGACAGGCACCTAATGTGGCCAGAATGAAAATGCTGGGTGCTAAAGTAGTATCTGCTGTTTCCGGGAGTAAAACTTTAAAAGATGCAACGAATGAAGCGATGCGTGACTGGATTAATAATCCGGTAGATACGCATTATATTATAGGATCTGTAGTCGGACCTCATCCATACCCTGATATGGTTTCTATTTTTCAGTCAGTTATCTCTGAAGAGACGAAAAAGCAACTTTTAGAACAGACGGGAAATGATCAGCCTGATTATGTACTGGCCTGTGTAGGTGGCGGAAGTAATGCGATGGGGATGTTTTATCATTTTATCGATGATGAAAAGGTTAAGCTGATTGCAGTAGAGGCTGGGGGTAAAGGGGTAGATACTGGTTTTTCTGCTGCAACAACCTTTCTGGGTAAAGAAGGGGTATTACATGGAAGCAGAAGTATTCTGATGCAGACGGCAGACGGACAGGTTGTAGAACCTCATTCAGTTTCAGCAGGTCTGGATTATCCAGGGATAGGGCCTCAGCATGCGCATCTTTTCAAAACCCACAGAGCAAAATATGTTTCTATCACAGATGATGAATCGTTACAGGCAGGGCTGTTGTGTACGCAGATGGAAGGAATTATTCCGGCAATTGAAAGTGCCCATGCTTTAGCTTATTTAGAGAAAATGGAATTTAAAGGTGGTGAAAATGTGGTAGTTTGTTTATCCGGAAGGGGAGATAAAGACATGGATACCTACATGAAATATTTTGGGTTTTAGTATATATTATAGCATACAGATCACATGAACAGGATTACTAAATTATTCAAAGAGAAGAAAAACAATATACTCTCTATATATTATACTGCGGGTTATCCAGGTTTGGGAGATACCATCGCTATCGCTAATGCATTGGAAAAGGCGGGGGCAGATATGCTGGAAATAGGATTTCCTTACTCAGATCCTGTAGCAGACGGCCCGGTTATTCAGGCGAGCAGTAAACATGCATTGGATCAGGGAATGGATTTGAACCTGTTATTTGAGCAGCTAAAGGAATTACGTAAAACAGTTACGATCCCTGTTTTATTAATGGGATATGTGAACCCGGTTTTACAATACGGGGTAGAGCGATTCTGTGAAGCCTGTGCACAGGTAGGCGTAGACGGTTGCATCGTACCTGATTTACCAATGGTAGAATACGAAGAGTTTTATAAAGATACTTTCCTGAAATATGGATTAAGTAATGTTTTTTTAGTGACTCCGCAAACTTCTGTAGAGCGTATTCATAAAATTGATTCTCTGAGTAACGGATTTATCTATTTATTGTCTTCTTCGGCTACCACAGGTCAGAATCTTCAGGTATCTGATACCACAGCCGCTTATTTTTCAAGAATTGCAGCCATGGAGCTGAATAATCCAACGATGATTGGATTTGGGATCAGCAGTAAGGAAACCTTTGATAAAGCCTGTAAATATGCAAACGGTGGAATTATCGGTACTGCATTTGTGAAATCATTGTCATCAGACAAGCTGAATGAAAACATCGATGCATTTATGAAGATGTTCAGGGCATAATACCTTATATAAGGATACTGGTTAACTACAAATAGTTTTCCAGTATTCCTTTTCCCTGACGGATGATTTCGAAATCACCCATCGTACAGTCTACTACAGTGGATGGTTCATTATCTCCATAACCACCATCAATGACCAGGTCAACCAGTGATTCATACTTCTCATAAATGAGTTCAGGATCTGTAGAATATTCGATCAGTTCATCATCATCTTTAATTGATGTCGATAAAATCGGGTTTCCTAACTGCTCCACTATCCCTCTGGCAATCGTATTATCTGGCACCCTGATCCCTACAGTTTTTTTATTTGAACTGAGTAATTTGGGTACATTATTATTAGCATTAAATATGAAGGTAAAGGGACCTGGCAAAGCTTTTTTTAGCAACCTGAAAACGGTAGTGTCGATAGGTTTTACAAAATCAGAGATATGGCTTAGGTCTGAACAGATGAAAGAGAAGTTTGCTTTATCAGGTTTTATGCCTCTGATCTGACAAATCCTTTCAATTGCTTTCTGATTGGTGATATCACAGCCAAGTCCATACACAGTATCAGTAGGATATATAATAATACCGCCTTTTTTCAGTACTTCAACCACTTGTTCAATCGCTTTCGGATTCGGATTCTCCGGATATATTTTGATTAACATATGTGAATTTACTTATAATTTTGTTGAGTCATTGATAAATGTTCGTACTATTGCCCCTAATTTAGTAATTCCAACAGTATGAGAAAAGCATTTATTGCGATTGCCGCATTTTTAGTTACGGCAACTTTGATGATTAGCCTGGCTTGGCCACCATTTTATTGGGCCTTTATTTTTATCGGTCCTATTGTTTTATTGGGCATTTATGACCTGTATCAGCCAAAACATAGTATTGTTCGAAACTACCCTGTTTTAGGTCGTTTAAGATATCTTGCTGAAGATTTACGTCCTAAAGTATACCAGTACTTTGTAGAAAGTGATACCAATGGAAAACCTTTCAGCAGATTGAACCGTTCCCTGATTTATCAGCGTGCAAAAAAAGAAAATGACACTATTCCATTCGGAACCCAGCTTGATGTTTATGAGAATGGATACGAATGGTTGAGCCATAGTATTGCAGCGATCAGTCACCATGAATTAAATGAAGATCCAAGAGTATTGGTTGGTGGGCCTGAGTGCGCTCAGCCATATTCTGCCAGTATATTAAATATATCTGCAATGAGTTTTGGTTCATTGAGCCAGAATGCGATTCTTGCCTTAAACGGCGGAGCGTTCATGGGTAATTTTGCACATAATACCGGAGAAGGAGGGATTAGTGACTATCATGCGGCTCCAAATGGAGACCTGATCTGGCAGATAGGTACAGGATATTTTGGTTGCCGGAATGACGATGGTACATTTAATTTTGATGCTTTTGGCATTCGTGCGAAAGGTGAGCAGGTTAAGATGATTGAAATTAAATTATCTCAGGGTGCTAAACCAGGTCATGGTGGTATTTTGCCGGCCAAAAAGGTAACTCCTGAAATTGCGAGAATCAGGCTAGTGAAAGAAGGTTTTGATGTAATTTCTCCACCTGCACACTCTGCATTTTCTACGCCACTGGAGTTATTGGCCTTTGTCAAAAGACTAAGAGAACTTTCTGGTGGTAAACCTATCGGGTTTAAATTGTGTATCGGTCGTAAAAGTGAATTCTTTGCGATTTGTAAGGCTATGGTTGAAACCGGTACTTATGTAGATTTTATCACTGTTGATGGTGGTGAAGGTGGTACCGGAGCGTCTCCACAGGAATTCTCTAATGCAGTGGGTATGCCTTTAAGAGAAGGTATTGCTTTTGTATATGATGTACTCTCTGGTTTTGATTTGAAAAAACATATCAAGATCATTGCTTCGGGTAAAGTATCTTCAGGTTTTGACCTGGTAAAAAATATAGCATTAGGTGCCGATTTATGTAATTCTGCCCGTGCAATGATGTTTGCTTTAGGTTGTATCCAGGCACTGGAATGTAATAGTAATACCTGTCCGACAGGCGTGGCTACACAGGATCCAAGCTTGATGAAAGGATTGGTTGTGGAGGATAAGAAGGTACGCGTATTTAACTATCACCGTCTGACTGTTGCCAGTGCAGTCGAATTGTTAGGTGCAGCAGGTCTGCGTCATACTTATCAGTTAAGCAGAGCTTATATTAACCGGAGGATTGCACCGAATGTGATGCAGTCTTACATGGAGACTTTCCCATATATTCCGGAAGGAAGTTTGTTAAACACTCCTTATCCGTTGAGATTTGAATTGGGTATGGCATTAAGTACTTCATCTAGTTTTGCGCCAACGGATTATAGAGTAACAGCTATTGATTATGCACATGCGAATTCGTTTCAGGATACGCATCAATCCAATAACTAATTTAACTCCGGTATTTCGGTTAAAAAAGCTGGTCCAATAGGGATCAGCTTTTTTTTGTCTGCTCTCTAAAAAACGCCAGATAATTTTAGCTTTCAATGTAATAAAGGCATCTTTGTGAAAAAACATTACATGAAGAAAAATTACGCTTTCCTATTCCTTTTAATTGTTTTCAGTGCGAGGCTGAAGGCGCAACAAACGCAGACCCGTAATGTTACAGGGCCAGGATCATTGATCGGGAGTAGTTTGATAGCTGGAAGTGATTTTGTTATCCAGGCCAATACTGGAGGCAGATTTACAGATAAAGGGGCAGCCCTGGAATTTGCAATACCAGCTGGGACTGATGGTTTAAATGTATGGGGACAGGGAAGAATCCTTACTGTTGCGCAAAACCAGTATAACGGGGATGCTACAGGAAAAATGATTTTGGGTACCCGGCGAATGATGAATAAATATGGGACTGCTTGGGAATGGTATTATGGTGATGATATTGTGATAGATGGAGCTGGTAATGTGGGGATGGGTATGCTTAGCCCTGCGGAAAAGTTATCAGTAAATGGTAGTATCCGTGCAAAGGCAATTAAAGTAGAAAGCCAGAACTGGCCTGATTATGTTTTTGATGAGGATTATAAAGTTAATTCCCTGCTGGAGGTGGAACAATTTATCAAAACGAACAAGCATCTGCCTGAAATGCCTTCGGCTAAAGAAGTGGATGCAAATGGAATTGAGCTTGGTGAGATGAATAAACTGCTGCTTAAAAAAATAGAGGAACTAACTTTGCATTTGATTGATCAGCAAAAAACAATAAATAAACAGGGAAAGCAAATCGAACAATTACTGAATAAGTAGTAAACTGATAGTCTGAAACAACGAACGGGCCTGTATGTTGAATACAGGCCCGTTCGTTATAAATGGAGTTTTATTTTAAGGCTACCAAACCCCTACACGGTTAGCAGGAGCGACATACATCTTTGCAGTAGCTGGAATATTAAAAGCCTTATAGAAGGCTTCCATACTATACACAGGCCCGTTCACTCTGAACATTTCCGGAGAATGCGGATCTGTTTTTAAACGTACACGCATAGATTCATCCCTGCTTTTGATACGCCATACCTGGGCAAAACTTAAAAAGAAACGCTGATCTGGAGTAAATCCGTCAATTTTCTTGTCGCTTTTGCCATCAGGCGTTAGTTTAAAGGCTTCGTAGGCAATAGCCAGACCACCAATATCAGCCAGATTTTCCCCTAGAGTCAACTGCCCATTCACATGTTGATTATCCAATAAGGTGAAGCTATTATACAAGTCAGCAACCTTTTTAGCTTTATCATTGAATTTAACCGCATCTGCTGCAGTCCACCAGTCTTTCAGGTTTCCGTCTTTGTCATACTGTCTTCCCTGATCGTCAAAACCATGGGTCATTTCATGGCCAATGACAGCGCCTATAGCACCATAGTTGATGGCATTGTCAGCACCAAAATCAAAGAAAGGGAATTGAAGGATTCCGGCAGGGAAAACAATCTCGTTTATAGAAGGATTGTAATATGCATTTACAGTTGGTGGAGTCATATCCCATTCAGTCTTATCTACAGGTTTGCCCATTTTTCCAACCATCTCTTTATAAGTATGCTTTTCTGCTGACTGAATATTGGCAAAATATGAGTTCTTCGCAATTTCTACATCATCATATTTTTTCCATTTATCCGGGTAGCCGATTTTTTTGATAAAGGCATTTAATTTCTCAATAGCTTTCTGCTTAGTTGCAGGACTCATCCAGTCCAGTTTTTCTATCCTTGATCTGTAAACTTTTTGAAGGTTATCAACCATTTCAAGCATTCTTTTCTTGGCTTCAGGAGTGAAATGTTCCTTGACATATAACTGTCCCAGTAACTCGCCTAAGTTTTGATCTGTACTACCTACAATAGTTTTCCAGCGCTCTTTTGGTTCTTTCAAACCATTGATGGTTTTACCAAAGAAATCAAAACGTGCAGCACGGAAATCTTTGCTTAGTGCATTGGCTGAACTACTTATAGCATCAAACTTCAGTTTCTCTTTCCAGGTCTCGATAGGTACTGTTTTAAATAAATTATTCAGCGCCTGGTAGTATTTAGGTTGCCCTACCAGAATTGTATCTGTTTTAATCTCTAATTTGCCTAATACTGATTTCCAATCGATATCCGGAGTCAGCTTTTGAAAATCAGCCAGATAATATTTATTGTAATTTTTCTGTGGATCACGCAGTTCGACAGGAGTGGAGTGTGAATTTGCAATGCTTGTTTCCAGTTTTAGTACATTATCTGCGTATTTGGCAGCATCCTCTTTTTTAGCACCTGTTAAGACAAAAAGCTGTGTAATGTATTTCAGGAACTCTGCTCTTATATTTTTGGTCTGTGCGTCGTTGTTAAAATAATAACTACGTTCAGGTAAGGTAATCCCAGACTGGCTGAAATTAACAGCATTTTTACTGCTGATTTTGTCATCTGCGCCAACGTGGAAATCCAGTAAATCTCCATTGCCATCTTTATAACCTTCAGCTATGAAATTGATCAGTTCTTTGTAGTCTTTAAGTCCATCAATCTTGGCGAGTACTGGTTTTAGTGGAGTATATCCCGCTTTTTCAATAGCAAGGGTGTCCATTCCACTTGCATAGAAATCACCAACTTTCTGTTCCAGGCTTCCTTTAGTATGATCTTCTTTAGAAGCATCTGTCAGGATCTGATTAAGCGCCTTTATATTGTCATCGTATAAGCTGTAAAAGGAACCCCATCCTCTTTCTGTTTTTGGAATTTCTGTTTTTTTCATCCACTGCCCGTTCGCATACAAGAAGAAATTATCCCCCGGATTGACAGTTGTGTCCATACCAGACTTGTTAAAGAACTCCGTCCGGACTTCTTTATTTGCAGTATGGCCCTTGTCTTTATTCTGACAAGCTGCAAGGAGTGCCAATCCTGCCAATGATAAACTCAGTTTTGTTTTCATATTTTAAAATAATTGTTAATTAAAAGGGTAAAATGGGAATATTCGCTGGAATTCAGCTTATCTTAAAACTAAGCAAATAGAAAGAGAAAATGGAATTATTGGGGTGTAAAAAAGAGGATACCGATTTTTAGAATCATCAGTGTATGGGACTTTGCATTACTTTCCGTATTGTGTCTGATGTTGGAATAGGGTTGGTATAGCCAATCGCTATGCCAACCCTATTCCAACATCAGACACAACATGAACACAACCTTATTTACAGTTGGTCTTAAAACACCCAAAATGCAAATGGCCGAATAACTTTTTAATTTGTTATCCGGCCACATAATGAGTACCAAATTTTATATTCTATGCTTAGAACTCTGCATTTTTTGGAAAGCGAGGGAAGGCAATCACGTCTCTGATGTTAGTCATACCAGTTACGAATAGCACCAGACGTTCAAAACCCAATCCAAAACCGGAATGTGGAGCAGAACCGAATCTTCTAGTGTCTAAGAACCACCATAATTCTTCCTGAGGAATATTCATTTCTTCCATACGCTCTGTTAATTTGTCCAGTCTTTCTTCTCTTTGAGAACCACCGATCATTTCGCCGATTCCAGGGAACAGGATATCCATAGCAGCAACGGTTTTTCTGCCTTCTGCGTCTGGTTCATTCTGGCGCATATAAAAAGACTTAATATCAGCTGGGTAATCAGTAAGGATGACCGGCTTTTTGAAGTGTTTTTCTACCAGGAAACGTTCGTGCTCAGATTGTAAATCGGCACCCCATTCATTAATCAGATATTTAAACTGTTTCTTCTGATTTGGTTTTGAAGAACGTAAAATAGCGATAGCCTCTGTGTAGGTCAAACGCTCAAAGTCGTTGTTTACACAGAAATTAAGTTTCTCTATTAATGATAATTCGCTGCGTTCCTGCTGAGGTTTGGTCTTTTCGTCTTCCAGTAAACGGTTGTTTAAGAATTCGATTTCCTCTTTACAGTTCTCCTGCGCATAGGTGATCACATATTTCATCATGTCCTCTGCCAGCTGCATGTTGTCTTCCAGATCTGCAAAAGCAACCTCTGGTTCAATCATCCAGAACTCTGCCAGGTGACGTGTAGTATTTGAATTTTCAGCCCTGAAAGTAGGGCCGAAGGTATAGATTTGTCCAAAGGCCATGGCAGCCAGCTCACCTTCCAGTTGACCGGAAACAGTAAGATTGGTTGCGCGTCCAAAAAAGTCTTCTGAGAAATCTACTTTACCGTCTTCAGTTCTTGGTGTTTTATCAAAATCCAGTGTAGTTACTTTAAACATTTCACCAGCACCTTCTGCATCTGAAGCAGTGATTACCGGAGTATGCATGTAAACAAAACCTCTTTCATTATAAAACTGATGTATAGCAAATGCCAATGCATGACGCACTTTAAAAACGGCATTAAAAGTATTCGTACGGAAACGCAGGTGTGCAATCTCTCTCAGGAATTCAAGACTATGTTTTTTAGGCTGCAAAGGAAATTTATCCGGATCACTGTCGCCAAGAATTTCTATTGAAGCAGCTTTGACATCAACACGCTGACCTTTCCCAAGGGATTCTACCAGCTGACCGGTAACGGCAATAGCAGCACCTGTAGTAATTCTTTTTAATAAATCCTCCGCAGTATTTGCAAAATCAACAACTATCTGAATATTTCCCATGCAGGAACCATCATTGATGGCAATAAATTGGTTGTTACGAAAGGTTCTTACCCAACCCATTACGGTCACTTCTCTGTTAAAATCACTAGTCTCTAACAGGCTTTTAATTTTTTCTCTTTTAATCATGATTTTCTTGTGGAGCGTTCAAAAATAACGATTTCCATTTAGAAATAACAGATTTAGAAGAGGAGATTTGAGTTTTTGCAAGAAAGGTTGATCTTGTGTGTTTTTTAGTATATAATCAATTTTTAAATACTGTTTTTTATGTTTTTGTGTTGTTTATTTGTTTTTGTGGTGTTGATATTTTGTTTTTTACGGTATTTTGTTGTTTTAATTTGATTTTTTATTGTTTTTAATTTGTGTTTTTATTGTTTATTGCATTTGTTTTTTAATATTATTGATTATTTGTGTTATTTAATTGTGTTTAATATGAAAATAATGTGTTTTAATGGTTGTTTTATTGAATAATATCCTATATTTGTATTGCTCGTTTAAATTATATTTGGTTAAAAAACCTTCGGCTTAATTGCTGGAGGTTTTTTTTATGGATTTTTGTAAATGAAAAAGGATGGGAACCAATTATATGGACACAAAAAAAGGGGTAACCTAATGGCACCCCTTTTTCTATATAAAGATTTTGTTTATGCTAAAACCTGAGTAACCAAAGCAGCAGCATCTTTCAAAGCAATTGCTGAGAACACTTTCAGACCAGATTCATCGATTAATTTTTTAGCTTCAACAGCGTTTGTACCTTGTAAACGGCAGATAATTGGAACCGGGATATCTCCGATTTCTTTATAAGCATCGATAACACCTTGTGCCACACGGTCACAACGTACGATACCACCGAATATATTGATTAAGATAGCTTTAACATTAGGATCTTTTAAGATGATGTTAAAACCAGCTTTTACAGTTTGTGCATTGGCAGTTCCACCTACATCCAGGAAGTTAGCCGGCTCACCACCTGCAATTTTGATAATATCCATAGTTGCCATTGCTAAACCAGCACCATTAACCATGCAACCAACGTTTCCGTCTAATTTTACATAGTTTAAGTTAGATTCACTTGCTTCAACGTCAGTTGGATCTTCTTCCAGTTTATCACGCATTGCTGCATAATCAGGATGACGGAACAAAGCATTCTCATCTAAGTCTACTTTAGCATCAACAGCAATAATTTTATCGTCTGAAGTTTTTAAAACCGGGTTGATTTCAAACATTGCAGAGTCAGTATTGTCATAAGCTTTGTAAAGTGCTGTTACAAACTTTACCATTTCTTTGAAAGCTGCACCGCTTAATCCAAGGTTGAAAGCAATTTTACGTGCCTGGAATCCCTGAAGACCAACTTTAGGATCGATCTCTTCTTTGAAGATTAAATGAGGAGTGTGTTCAGCAACTTCTTCGATATCCATACCACCTTCGGTTGAATACATGATAATGTTTCTTCCGTTACCACGGTTTAACAGAACACTGATGTAAAATTCTTTTGTTTCAGAAGCTCCAGGATAATAAACATCCTGTGCAACAAGAATTTTATGAACTTTTTTACCTTCTGCACTAGTCTGAGGTGTGATCAGTTGCATACCTAAAATGTCGGTAGCTCTTTGTTTAACCTCGTCAAGGTTTTTAGCTAATTTAACACCACCACCTTTACCTCTTCCACCAGCATGTACTTGCGCTTTAATTACTACCCAGTCAGAGTTGTAGTCTGCTTTCATTTTTTTAGCAGCTTCTACAGCCTGCTCAACAGTTTCGGCAACTATGCCTTCTTGTACGGCAACACCAAAACTTTTAAGTATTTCTTTACCTTGATATTCGTGTATATTCATTTGCTGAAAAAATTTGATCCAAATCTACAATTTCAGATTGGTTTTAAAAACTTATTCTCCCTTTTATCCTGAAGGAAAAGCCTCAATTTTCACCTTAACTGAAATTAATCCCAAATTTTGTAAGTTTGCTCCATGCTAAAAGCCACAGGTATCAGAAAAGCTTATGGAAATCTGTCGATCCTGAAAGGGGTAGATTTTGAAGTATCCAAAGGAGAGATTGTCAGTATAATAGGTGCTTCAGGTGCAGGCAAGAGTACGCTGTTACATATCCTGGGTACACTGGATAAACCTGATGAAGGTACCGTCGAATTAAATGGTACCGGGGTGTGGAAATTATCCGGTGAACCATTGAGCATTTTCAGAAATCAGAATATTGGTTTTGTTTTCCAGTTCCATCACCTGCTACCTGAATTCTCTGCACTCGAGAATATCTGCATTCCTGCTTTTATCGCTAAGAAAAATAAAAAAGAAGCTGAATCCCGTGCGAAGGAGCTTCTGGCCTTACTTGGTCTGGAAGACCGTGCTTCACATAAACCCAATCAACTTTCGGGTGGAGAACAGCAACGTATTGCTGTAGCAAGGGCATTAATTAATAACCCTTCCATCATCCTGGCCGATGAACCTTCAGGGAATCTTGATTCGGCTAATGCCGAATCATTGCACCAGTTCTTTATCACACTGCGTGATAACTTCCAGCAGACTTTCGTAATTGTTACCCATAATAAAGACCTTGCCGAAATCAGCGACAGGGTAGTCACCATGAAAGATGGTTTAATTGTATAAAATTTGAAAACACTCCTAACCGGCGGCAAATCTGCCCAGGCATTAAAAATATTAAAAGCATTTACAGGTGACCAGATTATGCTGGGAGACTACGGAGAGATACCTGCTTTTGCGTCTACTCAATATCAATTTGTTGATCTTGGTGTTAGAAACGATGAAACTATAGCTCACAATCTGCTTAATTCTTGTCTTGATCTGGAAGTTGACAGACTTTTACCACTTTACCAGTTTGAACTTGAAGCTGTGATGAGATCGGCAGTATTATTTGAAGAATTTAATATTCATGTTTTGCTCCCTGATCTACTTAGTTTTCCACTTTATTTATCCGAAACAGTGGTAGACAAACAGAATTGGGCTGTGTTTGATAAAGGCGAATTATTGTATGCCGCTATTCCCGCAGAAATTATTTCCAGCACTGGAAAAGAAAATGCACTAAACGGCGTTTTCTACATGAATGAAAATTCAAATGAACAAAAGCCAGTATTATTTACGATTGCCTGATGAAGAAATACGAAGATTATACTAAGACTAACGAAGCCTTCATCTTTGAACTGGATAATGTTTTATACCCTGAAAAGGACTATCAATTACAGGTTTATTACTTGTTTGCCCAGTTTATAGAATATGGAGAGCAGATAGATGCACAGGAAATCCTCCATTTTATGGAGGAGACTTATTTCAACGAAGGTAAAACTGATATTTTTGAAAAGACAGCAACCAGATTTGGATTAGCTGAGAAATACAAAATCAATTTTGATCTGTTACAACAGAATGCTAAACTCCCTTTGAAATTGTTACTGTTTGCTCCGGTTCTTGATTTTCTGAAAGAGATCCGTGATGCCGGAAAATTTATTTTTCTGCTGGTTGAAGGAGATCCGGCACAACAGTTGAATAAAATCAAACAAATTGAGTGGAATGGCCTGGAGCAATCTTTGATTGTGTATTTTAGTGCTGAAACGATAAGTGGTTCTTTTGAAGATACATTGGATATGATTATCCTTAAACATGAGTTAAAGAGAGAGGAAGTACTCGCTTGCCAGGCTTCTTTGAAAAAGCATGGCACAGCTGCCTCAGGGCAAATTAAATTTTTGCCAATTGATAAAATTATCTAACTTAACTGCTTAATTGTCAGTATATAATTCTATATATGAGAACAGAATTACTTCGCAATCGATTCGCACTTTGTTTCGCTTTTGTTTTTGTCATTGGCTTTAGCTCATGCAAAAAAAGTCCTGCACCGGATACCTCGGGTAACAATGGCGGTACGCCAGGAGTGCCTGCAACTGGTACCCGTACCCAGTTGACTTTGGACTCTTTGTATTTATATGCAAAGCAGATCTATTTCTGGAATGATGTACTTCCTGACTACAGTGTATTTAATCCCAGACAGTATTCAAGTAAATCAGCCACTCTGGATAATTTAAATGATGAGTTATTTGCCTATACCCAGCTAAAGATTAATCCTGCAACGGGTAAAGCTTATGAGTATTACCCTGATGGAGCACCTAAATATTCTTATATCCAGGATCTGACTACTGCAAACCCTAGTGCAAGCTCGAGTTTAAACAGTGCTAATGTAGATACTGAAGGTAATGGATATGACATTGGGATCAGACCTGTTTTTTATCTGTCTGGTGATGCTTATTCTCTATTTGTTACGGCAGTTTACCCTGGTTCGCCAGCTGCTGCTGCTGGAGTTAAACGCGGATGGCTGATTACCAGTGTTAACGGACGTGCTGTTGGAGCAAGCTATAAAGGGGAGAATAAGTGGGTAGGTGATGCATTAAGCAGCTCTTCAGTGACCATATCAGGGGCTGATTTTAATAGTAAAGTACCTTTTACTTTAACGCTGAATAAGGCTTCTTATAAGAGTAGTCCGGTTTACGCTTCTACGGTAATTGCCAGATCGGGTAAAAAAATCGGTTATTTAGCATTTGCACGTTTCTCTGTTTTATCTAATCAAAGCGGGCCTAGTGATTCTAATTTAGATCCAGTGTTCTCGAGTTTTAGTTCACAAGGGGTTACTGACCTGGTTATTGATTTAAGATATAACGGTGGGGGATATGTATCGACGGCAGAATATCTGGCAAACCTGGTTGCGCCATCATCAGTCTCCGGAAAAGCAATGTACAGTGAGTATTATAATACAACTATGCAGACTGGAAAAGCTACCATTCTTTCCAACCAGCCACAAGTTGATGTGAATGGAAAGGTTATATTCCAGAATGGTAAAATGCTGACGAATGCTGATGTAGATTATTCGATTGCAGGTAACAGCTTTTCATTTAGTAAAAAGGGATCGCTTAGTGGAATAAGTAATGTAGTGTTTATTGTTTCCAGAAACACGGCCTCTGCAAGTGAATTGTTGATTAACAGTCTGAAACCCTATATGAATGTGAAACTGGTTGGGGATACTACTTACGGAAAACCAGTTGGTTTCTTCCCGGTGACTATAGAAAACAGGTATGAAGTTTTTATGTCCTTATTTGAAACCAGAAACTCTGCCGGACAGGGAGGATATTATACAGGTATGGTTCCTGATGTATTATCTCAGTATGATGATCCGACTTATGTTTTTGGAGATCCAAGAGATAATTACCTTTCCCTTGCACTGAATGTGCTAGCACCTGGTTCAACTACTCAGGGTACTGCGATGAGTATTGGAGACCGTCCTGTACAAAAAGAGAGTTTTAGCAATTCACAAATCAAGAAGGTCAATCCAAATAGTGAATTTACTGGTATGATTGAAAGAAGACATACCCGGAAGAAATAGATCAGAAACTGATCTTTATACAAAAGCGCTGCTGTTTTCAAATTCTCAATGAAGAGATATTTTTGAAAACAGCAGCGCTTTTTTTATGCTGTACTAATTTAAAGCTGGTTTGTTATCTCATGCTGGATTGTATCTTGTCGTGAAAGACCTTTTCAACGGTACGGTCCTTATCATAATTATCAATAATCTCCAGGATGCCATTTGCAGCATTGATAAAGAAAGCCGGATTGATATTTTCGAATTTGTCAGACGCTTTATGGTAGTCTTTGTGATCTTCCACACCAAAATAGATGAATGGAATATTCTTCTTATTGAAAGCAGACTGATCACTTTGATCTGTCCAGTCATCTGTAGCTAATCTGGGGTTGTCATGACCGAAGAGGATTTTTAAGTCCGGATTTGTGGTTGCTATATAACCTTTAAGCTGAGGGTATTTGTAAGTTCCTGCGGCATAAAGCTCCCCTTTATCATTATGGCTGATCATATCCAGGTTAACATTCAGTTTGATCTTTTTCAGGTCTACAGGGGGATGGTTAACAAAATACTCAGAACCTTTTTTTCCAAACTCTTCAGCATCAAATGCAGCGAAAACCAATGTGTAAATAGGTTTGTTCCTCGCATAATGTGATGCGATTTTAAGCATGCCTGCGACTCCTGAGGCATTATCATCGGCACCATTAAAGATCTTTCCGTTAATTATTCCAAGATGGTCGTAATGAGCCGAAATAACAATTACATTGCTGGTAGTCCCTTTGATGTAGCCGATTACATTTTTTCCGGTGATTTTAGGGTCGTCAATACCTGCGAAGGTAAATGATTGCTGGTAGCCGTTGCAAAAGGAGAAGTTCCTCACACCAATTTCCTTGAATCGTTTAGCAATATATGTCCTTGCTAATTCAGCTCCTTTAGTTCCTGTTTTTCTACCTTCAAAAGTATCTGAAGAAAGTGTTTTGATATCATTGAGTATCTGATCAGAATGAGAGGGCAGATTAGATGTTCTTACTGAATTGCAACCCAGAGTAAATGCCAGGGGTAATAGCAAGTATAATTTCATAGCGCCAGGTTTTATTAGTCGGTTTATTGTGTTGATAGTTCTAATATATTACAAAATAGTGACAGATCAATGCGTAAACTGAAAAACTTAAGTAAAGCGGGCATGTTGTTATTTTATACATTTAGCTAATTAATTAATCAGATAATCTGCAAAATAAGCTGGCAGACTAAATAAATAATAATAAAAAAACAGATTGAAATGGAATACAGACGATTAGGAAAATCAGGATTGCAATTGAGCTCACTTTCTCTGGGAAGCTGGCTTACATTTGGTCAGCAAATCAGTGATAAAATTGCTGACGAACTGATGGGGATTGCTTATGACGCAGGGGTGAATTTTTTTGACAATGCTGAAGGGTATGCTGAAGGAAAATCGGAAATAGTGATGGGGAAAATCTTGAAAGCCCATCATTGGGAGAGGGAGTCTTATGTGGTTTCAAGTAAAGTGTTTTTCGGAACAGAAAACAAAGGGCCTAATCGTGTCGGATTGTCCAGGAAACATATTATAGAAGCTTGTAATGCAGCGTTAAAACGTTTACAGGTTGACTATCTGGATCTGTATTTTTGTCATCGCCCTGATAAAAATACACCGATTGAGGAAACCGTATGGGCTATGAACACCTTATTACAGCAAGGGAAGATATTATACTGGGGAACATCTGAGTGGAGTGCTTCAGAAATAATGGAGGCTATTCGCGTAGCCCGTCAATATAACCTGATTGGTCCGACAATGGAACAACCGCAATACAACCTGATCGAAAGAAATAAACTTGAAAATGAATATTTATTACTTTTCAAAGAATACGGCCTGGGAACAACTATCTGGTCACCTTTGGCATCTGGACTGCTTTCAGGAAAATACACTTCAGGAGAAGCTAAGAATACACGTTTGGATATGAAAGGCCTGGAATGGCTTAAAGAATCGGCACTGGCAGAAGAAAAGCTGGCAAAAGTTAAAAAATTACAGGTCCTGGCTGATGATTTAAATGTACCTCTTGCTAAATTATCTTTGGCCTGGTGTCTGAAAAATCCAAATGTAAGTACGGTGATACTGGGTGCTTCAAAAGTTGAACAACTGAAAGAGAACCTGACTACATTGGACGTATTACCTCTATTAACTGATGAGGTAATGGAAAATATAGAAAAAGTGATGCAGACTAAACCCGTATTACCTCAATTTTAATCAAACAAATATGGCTGATTATATCGTCCTGTTCAGAGAGCCTGATGGCAGGAAAGAAGAACATACAGCAGAAGAAATTAAACAGCATCAGCTCAATTGGGCAGAGTGGTTTAAACGAATGAGTGCAGATGGAAAGCTAAAGGGTGGGAGTGGACTGTCATTGAATGGTGCTTTGATTCAGGGAAGAGATAGAGAAGTTACTGATGGTATTCATCAAGCCGGGACTGAGATTGTCGGAGGATTTCTATTATTGGAAGCAGCGGATTTACAGGAAGCTGTAAGTATTGCACAGGGCTGTCCGATTTATGAATTTGATGGATATGCTGAGGTAAGGGAAATGCAGCAATAAAATATAACCGTTATGCTGATAATTATCAGCATAACGGTTTATCATTATCTAATAATAAGTGAGACGCACTACTCCGGCTAATTTCTTAGCCAGGCGGATTACTTGTCTGGTATAGCCGTATTCATTATCATACCAGGTATAAATCACGACAGATTTATTATCCTTCGCAATAATTGTTGCGGGACCATCAATAATTGAAGCATGGCTGTTTCCGATCAGATCAGAGCTAACCAATTCATTTGAAATTGAAAATTCTATCTGTTCAGACAGGTCTCCAAAAAGGGAAGCTTTTTTAAGAAGGTCAATTACTTCATCCCTTGAAGTAACTGTATTCAGTGATAAATTCAGAATAGCCAGTGAAACATTAGGTGTAGGGACACGTACCGCATTTCCTGTTAATTTTCCACCAAGATGTGGGATTACTTTAGCTACGGCTTTATCAGCTCCAGTTTCGGTAATCACCATATTTAATGCAGCAGATCTTCCGCGGCGATATTTTTTATGATAATTGTCCAGTAGGTTCTGATCGTTTGTATAGGAGTGTATAGTCTCAATATGACCTTTTTCTATACCAAAAGCATCATCGATCACTTTGAGCACCGGAACAATAGCATTTGTTGTACAGGAAGCATTGGACAGAATAGTTTCCTGCCCGAAATCAAATTCTGTATCGTTAACTCCTGCTACCACATTAGGAATATCTCCTTTTGCAGGCGCTGTGAGTAATACTTTGGAGATACCTTTAGATGACAGGTGGCGGCTAAGTCCTTCGCGGTCACGGAAGACACCAGTGTTATCAATTAATAAAGCATCTTCAATTCCGTACGTTGTATAATCTATATCTTCAGGTTTATTAGCTACAATGAAATAGATTGTCTGTCCATTGATGATCAGTGCTTTATTGATGAAATCTTCTATGATAATCCCATTGAATGTACCATGGACAGAATCAGTGCGTAATAATTCAGCACGTTTGATCAGTTCCTCATCGCTATAGGTTCTGGTTACAATGGCGCGCAGTCTCAGCTGTTCACCCTTTCCTGCCTGAAGAATTAATTCTCTGGCAGCTAATCTTCCGATTCTTCCGAATCCGAATAAAACTACATCTTTTGGTAACAGGCTAATTTTATCTTTGCCAATATGACGGCTGAGTTTGCTGATGACAAAATCATGCATAGTTGCAAAATCGTTGTTTTCATCCAGCCATTCAGCAGCCAGTCTGCCGATGTCAACACGTGAAGGGGCAAGGTTACATTTTGCAATTTCATTGGCCAGTTGGAGTGTCTCATAAATATTAATGTCTTTGCCTGAGATCTCTTTGGCGTATTGATGGTGAGCAAGGATTTCACTGCTGCCTACATCGAATAATGGTTTGCGGAAAAGTACGAGTTCAATAGATCTGTCGAACCATAACTGTCCAACAACATTTAGTAATTCAACTGATTTTTTCTCTTTTTCAATCCAGTTTTGAAATTCGGATTGGTATTTATTAAACATATCGGGATTATTTGGTTAGAGTGCCACAAAAGTAAAAAAGATTGGGGGAAACCCAATCTTTTTCTATCCGATTATTTTATGTTTAGGATTAACCTAAATACGATTTTAATATTTTACTACGGGAGGTATGACGCAGACGTTGTAAAGCTTTGTCTTTAATCTGACGCACACGTTCGCGGGTCAAATTGAATTTCTCACCGATTTCTTCCAGAGATAACGGGTGGTTAGTACTCAGACCAAAGAAAAGTACGATGATTTCGCGTTCACGTTCAGTTAACGTAGAAAGAGAACGTTTAATTTCTTCAGAAAGTGATTCATTGATTAAGCTGCTGTCAGTGTTTGGTTCGTGGTTTTCCAGAACGTCCAGCAAAGTGTTTTCTTCACCCTGAACAAAAGGAGCATCCATAGAAACGTGTCTTCCGGAGTTACTTAATGTATCAGAGATTTTGTCAACTGTTGTTTCCAGAATATCAGCCAGCTCTTCAGGTGAAGGTTCGCGCTCATATTCCTGCTCTAGTTTAGAGAATGCTTTACTGATTTTACTCAGTGAACCTACCTGGTTTAAAGGAAGACGTACAATACGGCTTTGCTCAGCAATAGCCTGCAAAATTGACTGACGAATCCACCATACTGCATAAGAGATGAATTTGAAACCTTTAGTCTCATCAAAACGTTTAGCCGCCTTGATTAATCCAAGGTTACCCTCATTAATTAAATCACCTAAAGTTAATCCCTGATTTTGATACTGTTTAGCAACAGAAACCACGAAACGTAAATTTGTCTTGGTCAGACGCTCTAATGCAGCCTGATCACCTTCACGAATCTTTCTTGCCAGTATTACTTCTTCTTCTGCGGTGATTAAATCTACTTTACCAATCTCATGAAGATATTTGTCTAGAGATTGACTCTCGCGATTGGTTATGGATTGGGTGATTTTGAGTTGTCTCATTTATGTGCTTTGGTGCTCTTTATGTGTTAGAACGTGCAAAAGTAAGGATTAAAAGGCAATTTTAAAACATAAATTCCTGAAAATGTTACAGTTTACACTGGTTATTTATACGATAATTTAGTAGCAAAAATTATTCCAAAGTACTTTTGACAGTTTACGTGTCGTGTATTGATAAATGTATATTATTTATTGCTTATCAATGATAAATGGCTGAAATTTAATAATTCATCATTTGTGACTGTTAATTAATAATAGTCAAACCATGACATTTTATGGATTTGATATGATAATTTTACAAAAAATATGTTCAATATTTATCATATGTCAGTTACTGAAGATTTATTCTGCCATCGTTTTATTTTATCTTTTTTCTAAAAAATCCAAAATTTTGAGGATGTTGTCTGTAAAAGCCGACAATTTTACCGATTTTTAGTTGTGTTTAGATTTATAAAAGGACCCGCATATGCCTATAATTATCAATTTGGATGTCATGTTAGCCAAACGCAAAGTATCACTTACCGAACTGAGTCTTAAGGTTGATATCACATTGTCGAATCTTTCTATACTAAAAACCGGAAAAGCCAAAGCTATCAGGCTGGAAACTTTAGCTGCTATCTGTAAGGCACTAAACTGTCAGCCCGGAGATATATTAGAATATATCCCGGCCTGAATTTAATCTGCTTACAGCTCAGCTAGTTTAAAAGTTTCCTTTAATCTGATTCCTTTTTCGGTTTGTTGTACTGTGCAGCATTCATTCACAGCATCATGCTCTAAATAAAGAATGTAGTTTTTGGCTGCAGCTTCTTCAAGGAATATCTTTTTCTCTTTTAAGGTCTGTAGCGGAAACATGTCATAGGCCATTACATAGGGGAGGGGAATATGTCCTACAGAAGGTAAAAGATCTGCTGCATATATAATAGTATGATTTTTATAGGTCAGTTCGGGTAGCATCATCGCGTCAGTATGTCCAAAGGCAAAGCGCACATTGAATCCCGGCCGGAATTCTATACCTTCCTTTTCACTGATAAACTTTAGCTGTCCGCTTTCCTCGATTGGCAGGATATTATCTTTCAGGAAGGATGCTTTTTCTCTGTCATTTGGATGAACAGCCCAGTTCCAGTGTTTTTCGTTACTCCAGTAGGTAGCTTGTTTAAACGCAGGTACCAGTTGATCACCTTCGCGTACGATTGCACCTCCACAATGATCAAAGTGTAAATGCGTCAGAAATACATCCGTAATATCGTCTTTACTGAATCCTTTTGCTGCAAGTGATTTCTCTATGGTATCATCACCATGCAAATAGTAATGGCTCAGAAATTTTTCATCCTGTTTATTGCCTATTCCGGTATCGACTAAGATTAAACGGTTGCCATCTTCTATTAATAAACAGCGCATTGCCCAGGTACACATATTATTTGCATCGGCCGGATTACTTTTCTGCCAGATAGATTTAGGGACTACGCCAAACATGGCACCGCCGTCAAGTTTAAATAATCCGGTTTCTATAGTATGTAAGTTCATGTGATTAAAATTTGGTATGCTGTAAAAATAAAAAAAACCTGCTGTCTGAACAGCAGGTTTAATGTAATAATATATAAGGATATAACTTACAAGTGAATTACTTCTCCGTAAGCATCAGCAGTAGCCTCCATAATTGCTTCACTCATTGTTGGGTGAGGGTGAACAGCTTTCAGCATTTCGTGACCAGTAGTTTCTAATTTACGGGCTACAACGATTTCTGCGATCATTTCAGTTACATTGGCACCAATCATGTGTGCACCTAATAATTCACCGTATTTTGCGTCATAGATCATTTTGATAAATCCATCTTTTGCACCAGCAGCACTTGCTTTACCTGAAGCTGAGAATGGGAATTTACCAATTTTCAATTCATAACCTGCTGCTTTAGCTGCTTTCTCTGTATAACCTACAGATGCAATTTCAGGTGAGCAGTAAGTACATCCCGGAATATTGTTATAATCTAATGGTTCAGGTGACTGACCAGCAATTTTCTCCACGCAGATAATTCCTTCAGCTGAGGCAACGTGTGCCAGAGCCTGTCCGCCAACGATATCACCGATTGCATAATATCCTTTTACAGATGTATTATAGAATTCGTCTACAACTACTTTACCTTTTTCAGTTTTGATTCCTGTTTCTTCGAGACCAATGTTTTCAAGGTTAGCCACTACACCAGCAGCAGAAAGAACGATATCACATTCGATCGTTTGCATACCTGCAGCAGTTTTAACCTGAACTTTACAACCGTTACCGCTTGTATCAACAGATTCTACACTTGAAGAAGTCATCACCTCGATACCTACTTTCTTGAAACTGCGCAGTAATTGTTTAGAGATGTCTTCATCTTCAACAGGGACGATATTATCCATGAATTCAACCACAGTTACTTTTGTTCCCATAGTTGCATAGAAATAGGCGAATTCTACACCTATAGCTCCTGAACCAACAATAACCATTGATTTAGGCATTTCAGGAAGAACCATAGCCTGTCTGTAGCCGATTATTTTTTTACCATCCTGTTTTACGCTTGGTAATTCTTTTGAACGTCCGCCTGTAGCCAGGATAATATTTTTTGCAGTTAATTCAGTTTGAGAACCATCTGCACCTTTAACTTCAACCTTGTTACCTGGTTTAACTTTACCAGAACCCATGATGACATCAATTTTATTCTTTTTCATCAGGAACTGAACACCTTTGCTCATTCCTTCTGCGACACCACGGCTGCGTTTGATCACAGCTGCGAAATCAGCTTCAGCTTCAGCAGTTTTGATACCGTATTCAGCTGCATGATTGATATATTCAAACACCTGTGCACTTTTTAATAAGGCTTTGGTTGGTATACAGCCCCAGTTAAGGCAGATTCCTCCTAAGGATTCACGTTCTACAACTGCAGTTTTTAAACCTAATTGTGACGCTCTAATTGCAGCAACGTATCCGCCGGGACCGCTACCTATTATAATTACATCGTAGTTCATATCTTTTAATAGGGGACTTTAATAGTAAAGTCCAAAATTAAAAAAAAATGTTCGTTAAACAGCGAGTTTGATTTTTGTGCTGCTAATTTCTGTGTGTCAGTTAGCTACATTCTGTTTCATTAAAAAACTGTTTTTTGGGGCTATTCCAAATAATTAACTGATAAACTGCCGGTTAAGCTTATATTATAAATGTTAAATGTGGATAAAAAACATATATAATTAATAATTTATTAACATTGAAAGCTAAATCGTTGTTAAATTAATATTTACTTTTGCAGCGGTAAACTATTATTACACTAAAACGGAAGCGTTTTAAAACAAAACAAATTCATTTAAAAAAACAGTATGAAGAAATCTCTACTATTTAAAATTGTAGTCATCATCTTTGCTTTTGTAGGAACAGTACTTTCTGCAGATGCACAGGTAACCACTGCAGCTATGACAGGTGTTGTTAAGGATTCGAAAGGTCCACTGCCTGGCGCTAGCGTTAAAGCTATACACGTACCTACCGGTTCGGTGTATACTACTACTACCAACGGTGATGGTCGTTTTACTATTGCTAACATGCGCGTTGGCGGGCCTTATTCAGTTACAATTAGTTTTATTGGATTTCAGCCAGCAAAGTATGACAACCTTAATTTAAAATTAGGTGGATCTTATCCTTTAAACGTTGTTTTATCGGACGGAGCACAGCAATTAAGTGATGTAAATATTACTGCTAACAAAAGTAAAGTGATCAACAGTTCAAGAACTGGTGCGGCAACTAACGTTTCTCAGAAACAAATTGAGCAGATGCCTGCAATTTCAAGAAGTATCACTGACTTAACGAAACTGACTCCTCAGGCTAATACTCAGGGTGATGGATTCTCTTTTGCTGGTAGAAACAGTTTGTTCAACTCCCTGACATTAGATGGCGCGCAGATGAACAACGTTTTTGGTTTATCGTCATTACCTGGTGGTGGAACCGGAGCTCAGCCATTTTCTTTAGATGCATTGGAAGAGTTACAAGTTAACTTAGCACCTTATGATGTAAAACAAAGTGGTTTTACTGGTGCTGGTGTGAACGCGATTACTAAAGCGGGTACTAACACTTTCTCAGGATCAATTTACACTTATTATAAAGATCAGAACTTACAGGGATATAAAGTAGGTAGTGCTGATCTAACCAACCAGAAAGCAAATCAGGCTTTTTTAAACAAACAGTTTGGATTCAGATTTGGTGGTCCGATTATCAAGGATAAATTATTCTTATTCGTAAACGGAGAAATTACACGTCGTACCAGTCCTGGATCTACATGGGTAGCTAACAGGGGCGTTGCGGGTGCTAACGTTTCAAACGTTTCTGCATCAGATCTTGACCTGGTTAAGAATACATTAATCAAAAATTTCGGATACAATCCTGGTGTATATGAAGGATATAGCAATTTGCAAAGTGCAGATAACCTTACTGCACGTTTAGATTGGAATATCAGTAACTCAAACAGATTAACTATCAGATATAACTATCTTAAATCATTCAAAGATATTAATCCAAGCGGATCAAATTCAAACAGTGGTCGCGGACCATCATTGAATTCTTTGGATTTCGATGGAATGAAATACAGACAGTACAGTAATATCAATTCGTTTACTGCCGAATTAAATACACGTTTCAGTGAGAAATTTGCCAATAACCTGCAATTAGTTTACTCAGGTTTCCGTGATTACCGTACAACAAACGGAAATCCTTTCCCTGTTGTAGATATTGAAAACGGAAACGGTGCTAACTATATTTCATTTGGTACAGAACCTTTCAGCAGCGTTAACAGACTGAATCAGGATATCTATACTTTAAATGAGAACTTCAACATTTTTGCAGGTAACCATACGATTACTATTGGTGGTACTGCAGGATATCAGAAGTTTGCAAATGCTTTTGCTCAGTTTACTAACGGACAGTTCAGATACAAATCTTTAGCAGATTTTATTGCTGCTGCGAATGGTAACAAAAGTATCAATCCAACTCAATATCAGTTAACTTATTCTGCAGTTCCGGGATCTCCGATTCCTGCAGCTGTTTTCAGCCAGGCTCCGATTGCTCTTTATGCACAGGACGAATGGTATATCAAACCAAACTTTAAGTTGACTTATGGTTTAAGAGTAGATGTGCCAATTTATACAGCAAAAATTCCTTCTAACCCACTAGTAACGGCTGCAACATTCCGTGATGGTGAAAAACTGGATGTAGGTAAATTACCTAAGACTCAGTTTTTATTCTCTCCAAGAGTTGGATTTAACTGGGATGTTAACAGTGATGGTACAGTTCAGGTTCGTGGAGGATCAGGAATATTTACTGGATCAGTTCCTGCTGTTTGGTTAACTAACCAGGCTGGAAATACTGGTTTAGCAACAGGTGCAGAATTCTCTACTAATCCGAAAAACCGTCCGTTTAACCCGGATCCAAATGCATATGTTCCTGCTAACCCTGCAGCATCTCCATCTTTCGCTATTAACGTAGCTGATCAGAACTTTAAAGTTCCGCAAATCTGGAGATCAAGTTTAGCAGTAGACTATAAATTGCCGGGTGGAGTAATTGCTACGATCGATGGTTTATATACAAAATCGATAAACGAAGTATTCCACAGAGATGCTAACCTGGTTAATCCTACTGGTAATTTCACTGGTACTGGTGATAACCGCGCATTTTTCCCAGGTGGAGCTTTAGACAAAATTAACCCATCCATCACCAATGCAATTGTATTTGATAATACAAACAAAGGTTATGCATGGAACATTACTGCTCAGTTGCAAAAAAGATTTGGTAAATATGTTGACGTGATGGCAGCTTATACAAGAAGTGATGCACGTGATATTACCTCAACTCCAGGTTCACAGGCTGCTTCAGCATTTAATGGTAACCAGGTAGCTGGTGATCCAAACAAACCAGTATTAGCTTATAGCAGTTTCTTAGTGAAAAACAGAATAATCGCGTCTGTTAATGTAAACTTTGCTATTATCCCTAACCTGCCTACCTCATTTGGTTTAATCTATGAAGGTATGCCATACGGTGATACTTTTGGTAATACAAGATTCTCTTATACAGCTTCAGGAAACATTAATGGTGATAACTCAACATCTAATGACCTGATCTATATTCCAAGAGACCGGAATGATATTGTTATAGTTCCGATTGCAGCTTCTGTACCGAACAAAACAAGTGCTGAAACAGCTGATTCTCAATATGCAAGATTAGATGCTTACATCAATCAGGATAAGTATCTAAGCAAACACAGAGGTCAGATGTCTGAAAGAAATGGTGCTGAATATCCTTGGGCAAACCGTTTTGATATTAGAATCTTACAACAGATTAAAACTGTATTTGGTCAAAAATCAAATAACAGATTTGAGATCTCTGTAGATATTGTCAACTTTGGTAACTTGTTAAACAGAAACTGGGGTACTACACAACTTCCACAGTTAACTAACTTCTTACAATATAAAGGTGTTGTAAATAACACACCAACTTATACTGTAAGTCAGCAGTTACCAAGCTCTACATTCAGAGATAACACAGGTATCGGATCAAGATACCAGATTCAGATTGGCGCAAGATACAGCTTCAACTAAGCTCTAATTTTTTTAATTAAAACCCCCGCTCTGATTATTCAGAGCGGGGGTTTTTGCGTTTAGGGAAATCCATTCCTTTAAATTCTTCGTCTGCTTCATCTGAAGGCGTAATTTGCATCACATCAAATTTCTGTCATTTTAGGTTAAACGAAATTTTCTTGTTTTAATTTTCTGTTTATTTGCAACCGAATGAACGTTCAATTAGAAGATACAACAGGAAAACGCGTAGCTGTCCTAAACAGTACACTCGCTTTAATTAAGGAATATGGATTTCATGGAACTCCCATGAGTCTGATCGCTAAACGTGCTGGCGTGGCAGCAGGGACTATTTATCACTATTTCGATTCGAAAGAGACATTGATTATAGAACTGTACGTCCATGTGAAAGATAAGATGGCCCTGGCTGTAGCGGCTGGGGATGACGAGGAAAAGCCCTTTAAAGACAGGTTTATAAACTTAATGATTAACCAGTATAATTTTTATGTGGAGAATGAAAATGCCTTGTTTTTCCTTGAACAATATATGAGTTCTCCTTTTGCGAAGAATTATCCTGACAGAGATAGTCAGCTGTTTATGGATAAGGTAATTAAATTTTTTGAGTATGGCATAGAAAATGCGTATTTCAGAAATATTGACTCCAGGCTATTAGCGCCGACGATAAAAGGTACACTCGTCGCTGCTGCCACTTTCCAGTTGTCGGGTCAGATTGTATTCTCTAAGGATGACATCCTGGAGGTAGCGAACGTGATCTGGGATGGAATTAAAAGACAGTGATTTATTAAATACCCTTAATTATATATATGAAACCTCACAAATTGATTTTAAGTATGCTCGTCTGCATACCAGCCTTTCTGCCAGGAGGACTGTATGCCCAGACGACAGTCAGGGAGCAGCCGACGCTGAGTAATGCAAGCCTGCAGGAATGCATTGACTATGCATTGAGCAACAAGCCAGGGGTACAGCAGTCACTGATTGACGAAGAGATAGGAGAGCGGGAGATTAAATCAGCATTATCTGGCTGGTTACCGCAGATTAATGGTACAGGAACAGCGAACCATAATTTTAAACAGCAATCTCAGATCCTGACCACAAATGGCCAGTCTTCTTTACTAACCTTTGGTGGTAAGAATACCTCTTCTTTTGTTTTGCAGGCTGATCAGCAGTTTTTGAATGCCGGGTTAATTCAGGCTTCCAAATCAGCTAAATATTACAGACAGCAGTATAAACAAAGTACAGAAAATACTAAAATCAATACAATAGTTGATGTTAGTAAAGCTTTCTATGATATTCTAACCAGTAAAGAACAGCTCAATATTATTTCTGAAAATATCGCAAGACTGGAAAAACAGCTGAAAGATGCGAGTGCGCAATATGATGCCGGTCTGGTCGATAAAACAGATTTTCAAAGAGCGCAGATTAGTCTGAGCAATTCTAAGGCAGACAGAAAAAGGACAGAAGAACTGTTGAAATACAAATATGCTTATCTGAGAGAATTAATCGGTTACAGCGCAGACAAAGAGTTTGGTTTATCCTTTACTAATAGTAATATGGAGAAGGATGTAATGATAGACACTGCACAATTACTGAATTATCAGAATCGTATAGAATATCGTTTACTCGAGACTCAGAAACAGTTGCAGAAGATTACGACCAGTTATAATAAATGGAGTTATGCACCTACGCTTTCCGGATTTATCAATTACGGATGGAATTACCAGAATAATGAGCTGCGTAGTTTATATGATAATGTCTATCCGAGTTCAGTAGTAGGCCTGAAAATAACTGTGCCGGTTTTTCTGGGTGGAAAACGTACTCAGGAGATTAAAAAATCACAATTGCAGGAGAGAAAGATTGACCTGGACCTGATAAATACAAAAAATAAAATCAATACCCAGTATGAACAGGCTATTGCAACTTATAAAGCCAATTTGAATGATCTGCATACTAATAAATCGAATGTTGATATTTCCAGACAGGTGTACAATACTATCAAACTTCAGTATGACGAGGGGATTAAAACTTATCTCGATCTGATGACCTCAGAAACCGACCTTCGTACTGCACAAATCAACTACCTGAATTCACTATATAACCTGCTTTCGTCAAAATTAGATGTTAAACAAGCACTAGGAACAATCACCGTAAACCAATAAAGACATGAACATTAAATACATAAAATTAAGCATTTTTATCCTTGGTTCAGTAACCTTAGCCTCTTGCGGTGGTAAGCAAGCACCTCCACAGGGACCTCCTCCGGCAACGCCTGTTACTACTTATACAGTAGGCGAACAGCCAGTTACCACAGTGGATAGTTATCCTGGGGTGGTTGTGCCCTTAAATGAAGTTGAACTTCGTGCTCAGGTTGGTGGTTATATTACTGCTATTTACGTGAAAGATGGCCAGCGTGTTACTAAAGGCCAGAAATTATACGAGATTGACCGTACCAAATACCAGGCGGCTTATAATTCAGCTAAAGCGAATGTGGCTGTTGCCAAAGCTAACCGCGATAAGGCAAAAAAAGATGCTGACCGCTATACTAAATTAGCACAGCAGGAAGCTATCGCCAAACAACGTGTAGATTATGCACTGACTGATCTGGCCAATGCCGAATCTCAGATTGCAGCTGCACAGGCAAACCTGGCTTCTGCTGCGAATGATTTACAACGTTCTATTATCGTTTCACCGTTAAATGGGACTATCGGTATTTCACAGGTAAAACTGGGTGCTTTGGCTTCGCCGGGAACCACCTTATTAAACACAGTTTCTACTAACGATCCGATTGCAGTAGATATTCCGGTTAATCAGTCAGAGATCCCGCGTTTTATTCAGCTGGAGAAAAATGCTGCAGCAGTTAAAGATTCACTTTTCAGTATCCAGTTACAGGATAACAGCATCTATAAACGTCAGGGAAGAATTATTGCGATTGACCGTGCCGTTGATCCGCAGACAGGTACAATCAAAGTAAGGATCAGTTATCCTAATGAAGCCGGAAGGCTGATTGCAGGAATGAATGTTAACCTGCAGGTCTTAAACAAACTGGTGGGTGACCAACTGGTGATTCCTTATAAAGCTGTAACCGAACAATTAGGTGAATTTAACGTGTATGTAGTTGGAGACAGTAGTAAAGCCTCACCAAGAATAATCAAAGTGGGTACCCAGATAGACCAGAATATCGTTGTCAAAAGTGGTTTGAAAAAAGGTGAAGTTATTGTAGTCGAAGGTGTTCAGAATGTGAGACCTGGTGCAGTAGTACATGCAGGGACGGCAGCAGAAGCTAACGGACAGCAGCCAGCAGCGGCAGGAGCAAAGAAATAATGATTATAAGAATTTCAAGCATATGATATCAGAAGTATTTATCAAACGACCGGTCACGGCGATCGTCATTTCCATATTAATTGTACTGATAGGAGCGATTGTGATTACCACATTGCCAATCAGTCAATACCCGAGTATCGCTCCGCCTACAGTTACCGTAACCGGTACCTATACAGGAGCCGATGCTCAAACTGTAGAACAAACGGTAACTACACAAATTGAAAGTCAGATTAACGGTACGCCGGGAATGAAATATTTGTCGTCAAACAGTACATCAGACGGTCGTTCGGCGATTACTGTAACTTTTGATGTAGGTACAAATATTGACATTGCTGCATTGGACGTGCAGAACAGAGTGGGGATTGCACAGCCAGGATTACCTGAGGCAGTTCAGCGTTTAGGTATCACCACTAAAAAAGCAAATAACGATATCCTGATGGTTATCGGTTTATATTCCCCTCACGGGACATACGATCAGAAATTTATCTCTAACTATGTTAACTTATATGTGAAAGATGCTTTACTACGTATAAAAGGTGTAGGGGATGTGCAGGTATTCAGTCAGCCATTTAGTATGAGGGTATGGCTGGATGCAGGTAAACTGGCCAGATTAGGTTTAACACCTTCACAGGTTTCTGCTGCAATTGCTGAGCAGAATACACGTGCTCCAGGTGGTAGTGTTGGTGGGCCCCCTCAGCAGAACTCACAGACCTTTGAATTCTCTGTGGTTATGGATGGTGATTTGAACTCTGTAGAACAGTTTAAAAATATTGTTGTTAAAACAGGTCAGGATGGTTCTCCTGTCTATCTTAAAGATGTAGCACGTGTAGAATTAGGTGAGTTTGCTTATTCTACTACAGCAAAGGTAAATGGTAATGTTGCTTCCCTGATGGCAGTCAACCAGACGCCCGGAGGAAATGCAGTTCAGACTGCTGCAGGAATTGACCAGACTATGGCCGAATTAAAGAAATCATTCCCTAAAGATTTAGATTTCAAAATCAGTTATGAAACCGTTTCTATTATTAAGGTATCTATCAGTGAGGTAATTCATACGCTGGTTGAAGCACTGCTCCTGGTAACCATTGTAGTATTCTTCTTCTTACAGAGCTGGAGAGCAACATTGATTCCTGTACTGGCTATTCCAGTTTCCATTATTGGTACTTTTATCTTCTTTACCCTGCTGGGATTCTCGATCAACGTACTAACCATGTTTGGTTTCGTACTCGCCATTGGTATTGTGGTGGATGATGCGATTGTCGTGGTAGAGGCTGTTCAGCATTATATGGACCATGAAGGGCTTTCCGCGCCTGATGCTACACGTAAAGCAATGAAAGACATCACTGCACCGGTAATTGCGATTGCATTGATTCTTGCGGCTGTATTCATCCCGGTTGGATTTATCCCGGGTATGGTTGGTCAGCTGTATCAGCAGTTCGCCATTACAATTGCAGTATCAGTATTGATTTCGGCATTTATCGCTTTATCATTGACTCCTGCATTATGTTCGTTGCTATTGACACCAATGAATCTGACTAAAGAGTCAAAAGGATTGAACAAATTCTTCTTTAAATTCAATGGCTGGTTTGCGAGAGTAACGCATGGATATTCTAATGGGGTGAGATGGGCTTTGAAAAAAGCACCTTTAGTCATGGTAATCCTGGTTTGTATCTATGTTGGTACTATTGGCCTGTTTGCGAAAAAACCTTCAGGATTTATTCCAAATGAGGATGCTGGTATCTTTATTATGGGGGCAACCTTACCAGAAGGAGCATCTGCAGTCCGTACAAATGCGTTTATTAAACGGATTACTGATTCCATACAGAAAAATATCCCTGAAGTACAGAATATCACTTCTATAAGTGGTATCAATATTCTGAACAGATCATTCAAGTCTAATGCTGGTACGTTCTTCGTACAGTTGAAAAACTGGGATGAGCGTAAAAGGGATGTGGCTACAGTTTTAGGGCAGGTGTCTAAAACGTTTGCTGGTGATAAGGATGGAAGTGTGCTTGCTGTTACACCGCCACCAATTCCAGGATTAGGTATTAGTGGTGGTTTCTCTATGCAGATTCAGGAAAAACAGGCTGGTGATATCAAGAAGTTTGAAGGAGTGGTTGGTAAGTTCCTGGCTGCGGCTAATCAGCGGCCTGAGATTGGATTCGCCTATACTTTATTTAACGCAAGGACTCCGAATTATCAGCTCCACGTTGATCGTGATAAAGTGAAAAGGATGGGGGTTTCTATCGGGGCTGTATACAGTACGATCTCTGCTTATCTGGGAAGTAGTTATATCAATGACTTCACCAAATACGGACGTAGTTTCCGTGTGGTTTCACAGGCAGATACGAATTTCCGGAGCAGTATTGAAAACCTGAACCAGATTTATGTCAATAATAGCGTAGGAACACCAGTGCCTTTAAGTTCATTTGTAACTTATAAGATGACTGAAAACGCATCTATTATTAACCACTATAATATGTTCAGGTCAATTGAGATCGGTGGAGCTGCGAAACCAGGAAGAAGTTCTGGTGATGCCTTACAGGCTTTAAGAGAGGTTGCAGCACAGACTTTACCGCAAGGTTATACTTATAACTTCTCTGGTTTGAGTTTGGAAGAAACAGAAGCCGGAAGCAGTACAACTCTGATCTTTGGTTTGATCATTGTCTTTGTATTCCTTTTACTGGCTGCCTTATACGAAAGTTGGTCAGTTCCTTTCTCTATCTTATTAGCCGTTCCACTTGGTTTGTTCGGGGCAATTCTGGCCTTGATATTTCTGCCAAAACTGGATAATAACATTTATGCGCAGGTTGGTCTGATCACGCTGATTGGTTTATCTGCCAAGAATGCGATTCTGATTGTCGAATTTGCCAAAGAACGGGTTGACTGGGGAATGGAATTAATTGCAGCGACTATTGAAGCTGTTAAATTAAGATTACGTCCGATTATCATGACCTCATTAGCATTTATCCTGGGAGTTATTCCTTTGATTATTTCTTCTGGTGCTGGTGCAGTATCCCGTATGACAATTGGATGGACAGTAGCTGCGGGTATGCTTTCGGCGACGATTCTGGCACTGTTTATTGTTCCGGTATTATTTGTACTGATTACCAGGCTGGCTTATGGTAAGAAAAAACTTGCCGAATTAGAAGCAAATTATAAACCAGAAGACCATACTGATACGCTGCACGCGGATTAATAGTCTAAAATAAAACAATCAAAAAAAATGCGGTATCAGAATTCTGGTACCGCATTTTTTTATAAGAAATAATTAGGTTATTCGTAATTGAATTGCCCTTTTTCACTGTGAATAGTCACTTGTTTATGAGCTGAATCTTCCACGCGACCGATAATTTGTGCGTCAATGTTAAAGCTTTTTGAAATGGCAATGATGTCTTCAGCAATTTTCTGAGGAACATATAATTCCATTCTGTGACCCATATTAAATACTTTGTACATCTCTTTCCATGCTGTTCCGGATTGCTCCTGGATCAGTTCAAACAAAGGAGGAACGGGGAATAAGTTATCTTTAATCACATGAATATTATCATTGATAAAATGAAGCACTTTAGTTTGTGCACCACCGCTGCAATGTACTAAGCCGTGAATCTGGCTTCTGTGTTTCTCCAATACCTTTTTAATTACCGGTGCATAGGTACGGGTAGGGGATAGAACCAGTTTTCCAATAGTTATCTCTGTGTTTTCATCAATCCTGATTTTGTCTGTCAGTTTTTTACCTCCCGAGAATACAAGGTCATATGGAACTGCCGGGTCAAAACTCTCAGGATAACTATCTGCTACCGATTTGTCAAACACATCATGACGTGCAGAAGTCAGGCCATTTGATCCCATACCTCCGTTATATTCTGATTCGTAAGTTGCCTGACCTGAAGAAGAAAGACCTACGATAACATCTCCCGGCTGGATCTGATGGTTACTGATTACTTCATCCCGTTTAATACGGCAGGTAACCGTTGAATCTACAATGATAGTTCTGACCAGGTCACCCACATCAGCAGTTTCACCACCTGTAGAGTAAATCGAAATACCCATTTCTCTCAGTTCAGCAAGAATTTCTTCTGTTCCGTTGATAATGGCAGCGATAACTTCTCCGGTAATCAGGTTTTTATTCCTGCCGATAGTAGAAGATAGCAAAATATGATCAGTAGCACCTACACAAATCAGGTCATCCAGATTCATGATGATGGCATCCTGTGCAATACCTTTCCATACAGAAATATCGCCGGTTTCTTTCCAGTAAACGTAAGCTAAAGAAGATTTTGTACCTGCACCGTCAGCGTGCATAATATTGCAGAAAGCTTCATCATTACCCAGGACATCCGGGATGATTTTACAAAATGCTTGTGGGAAAATACCCTTGTCTATGTTTTTGATGGCCTGATGCACATCTTCTTTCGAAGCAGAAACGCCACGCTGGTTATACCTGTTATCACTCATATTGCTGCAAAGATAGAGAAACGCCCGAATGTAGACGATTCAAACAAAAAAAAATAACCTCTGCATTTTAGGGCAGAGGTTATATCAATAAATTAATAGAATTCTATTTTAAAAATAACAACTCTCTGAATTTTGGTAAAGGCCAAACGCTGTCATCTACAATCTGCTCTAATTTGTCAACACTGTAACGGATTGTATCAAAATGAGATTTAACGGTTTGCTCATAAGCAATTGCTTTGTCTCTTGAATCTTCGATCGTATTAGCTAATTTACGGGCTTCCAGCATTTCATCAATTGTAGTTTTTACAATAGATAAGTGCTCAGACAGTTTATTGATGATAGCCAGGGGAGCAGCTTGTGCTTCTTTAGATAAACCTAGATCCTTAAGACCTTTAACATTCTCTAAAAGGGTGTTCTGGTAAGAGATACAAGCTGGGATAATCAATGTATCGGCTACCTCACCCATCACTCTCGCTTCGATCTGTAGTTTTTTATAATAGCTCTCTAAAAGAATATCATGGCGGGCATGTAATTCACGTTTAGTGAAAATATTAGCTCTTTCAAATAATTCAGTAGATTTCTCAGAAATGTAAGCATCCAAAGCTAATGGAGTAGTTTTGATGTTAGCTAATCCACGTCTTGCTGCTTCATCTTCCCATTCCTGGCTATAACCATTTCCTTCAAAACGGATATCTTTTGATTCTTTAATGTATTTTTTGATTACTGTTAAAAGAGCGATATCTTTTTTCTCTCCTTTTTTGATCAGTTTATCAACTTCAACTTTAAATTTAACCAGTTGGTCGGCCATGATAGAGTTCAACACAGTCATCGGAGCTGATGAATTTGCTGAAGAACCTACAGCGCGTAATTCAAATTTATTACCAGTGAAGGCAAAGGGTGAAGTACGGTTACGGTCAGTATTATCTAATAAGATTTGTGGGATTTTAGGAATTCCTAACCACAAAGCATTATCTTCTTTGATTTTTTTGCTGATACGTGAGTGTTCGATTTCATCTAACACTTCGTTCAGTTGTTGACCTAAGAAAATAGAAATGATTGCCGGTGGCGCTTCGTTTGCACCTAAACGGTGATCATTACTTACAGAGGCAATACTTGCTCTTAATAAATCTGCATGTTCATGTACGGCTTTGATTGTATTTACAAAGAAAGCAAGGAACATCAGGTTGTTTTTTGGTGTTTTACCAGGAGCTAATAAGTTTTTACCCGTATCAGTAATCAGTGACCAGTTATTATGTTTACCCGAACCGTTGATACCAGCATAAGGTTTCTCATGTAATAACACTTTGAAATTATGACGGCGTGCAACTTTTTCCATCAGATCCATCAATAATTGATTGTGATCGATAGCCAGGTTGATTTCTTCATATAGTGGGGCACATTCAAATTGCAATGGTGCAACCTCATTGTGACGCGTTTTTAAAGGGATACCTAATTTAAAAGCTTCATTCTCAAAATCTACCATGAAAGTGAATACACGTTCAGGAATAGATCCGAAATAATGGTCATCTAATTGTTGTCCTTTAGCTGACATATGACCGAATAAAGTACGGCCTGTTAAAGCTAGGTCAGGACGTGCATTAAATAAAGCAAGGTCAACCAGGAAGTATTCCTGCTCAATACCTAAAGATGCAGTTACTTTGCTGATCCCTTTATCGAAATACTGACAAACATCTACAGCTGCTTTATCTAAAGCATTTAAAGCTTTTAATAATGGAGCTTTATAATCTAAAGCTTCACCAGTATAGGCAACAAATACAGTAGGGATACATAATGTTTTTCCTGCTTTACTTTCCATAATGAAAGCCGGAGAAGAAGGATCCCATGCAGTATAACCTCTGGCTTCGAAAGTATTTCTTATTCCACCATTCGGGAAACTTGACGCATCAGGTTCTTGTTGAACTAATGCACTTCCAGCAAACTTCTCAACCGGTCCTTCAGCAGTCGGTTCAAAGAACGAATCATGTTTTTCGGCAGTTGAGCCAGTTAAAGGTTGAAACCAATGCGTATAGTGAGTAGCTCCTTTAGACATTGCCCAATGTTTCATCGCAGTAGCGATTTGGTTGGCATCATCCGAATTGATTAATTCGCCCTGATCAATAGCTGAGATTAATTTTTCATAAACTTCTTTTGATAAGAAGTCTTTCATTTTCTTTTTATCGAACACATTTGAGCCAAAAAACTCAGAAATTTTGGTAGATGGAGCCTTAACTTCTGGTGAAACTCTGGTTTGTGCTTCTTTTAGTGCGTTTGTCCTTAAGCTTTTCATTAGTTTCTTTAAAATTTGATCAAAAATATAATTTTTATAATTAATTATTGAATAATTGTGTGTAAAAAAACAAATATCAATATGTTATCTGGTGTTTTGCTGGTCTTTTGTTTTGGTTGTATGGCCATTTTAGAGGTCAGATTGTCTTGTTAATGCTTTAGTTCGGGTTTTAATGGCCTTTTTTTTAATTTATTTTAATTGTGGAATTTAATCATTTGTCTCATCATACAGGCGAACCTAATCATTAAATTATGTTAAATATCTCATCAAACCTTTACAAGTCAGAGTGGACTAACCTTGTATTTAAAAATCGAAACCAGGCTTACGGTGCTTATTTGTTGAGGGCACAGTCATCTTCTATTACCTGGAAAGCCTTTTATTTAACTGTACCTGTATTCGTGTTGCTTTTTGCAGGGCCGATGTTATATAGGCATCTCCATCCGGATGATGACCTGAAAAATTTCGCAACAGAAATTCCCGTAACAGTGGCACCACCACTGGTAGACAATAAAATCCATGAGTTAAAGCAAGAGCCGGTAAAGCCGGTTCAGCAACAGGAAAAAGTGAAAACCTATAAACTCACTTCTCGTATTGAAGTGGTAGATAAACCAGAGACAGACGAAATGCCCCAGTTAAAGGATCTGGAGAATGCTGTGGCTGGGCAGGTCACACAAACAGGAGTTTCGGCACAGGCTGCTGCTATACCGGTCTCAACAGTTAGCGGGAATGGAAATGGCGATACCCCGGCAGTAGATAATAATGTATATGATGGTGCAGGCGTAGAACGTTATCCTGAATTTGAGGGTGGAATGGGGGCATGGACAAGATTTTTGCAGCGTAATCTGAGATATCCAGATCAGGCACAGGAAAGAGGGGTACAAGGGAAAGTGTATCTAAGTTTTGTTGTAGAGAAAGACGGGTCGATTTCATCGGTTACCTTAATTAAAGGGATTGGTGCTGGATGTGATGAAGAAGCTATCCGCGTACTTAAAAAATCACCCAGATGGAAACCCGGACAGCAAAATCAGCAAAGTGTCAGAGTACGTTATACTATGCCATTTTCTTTTCAGCTGGGACAATAAACCAGATTAGCTGATTAGAAATTGTAAGATGAGCCGGAACCTGTTTCCGGCTCATTTTTTTTATCTTTGTTTCATGTTGAAAAGAATCCATCATGTCGCAATTATTTGTTCAGATTATATAGTAAGTAAAGATTTTTATGTGAATGTCCTGGGGTTGGAAATTGTGCAGGAGGTCTATAGAGCGGAGCGGAAATCCTATAAACTGGATTTATCCGTAAACGGACTTTATCAGATAGAATTATTTTCTTTCGAAAATCCACCCGAAAGACCTTCCAGGCCTGAGGCTGTCGGTTTGAGGCATCTGGCTTTTGAAGTTGATGATGTCGCTTTAGTTGCTGCAGCATTGAATGCCAAAGGGGTGAAAACTGAAGCACTTAGGGTTGATGAATATACAGGTAAACAATTTACCTTTTTTACTGATCCCGATGGTCTGCCATTGGAAATTTATCAATACTAAGTATGGGGAGTATTTTCAAATTCAAAGGGTTTGAAATAAATCAGGCTGGTTGTGCGATGAAAATTAATACAGATGGTGTCTTGCTGGGGGCTGTAGCCGAACACCCTTTGCCATTGAGTATCCTGGATATAGGTACCGGAACAGGAGTAATTGCCCTGATGATGGCACAACGTTTTGCTGCTGCCAGTGTGGATGCTGTAGAAATTGATGAGTCAGCTGCGCTTGCAGCATCGGAAAACTGTCAGAATTCTCCTTTTGCTGCCAGGACTACTGTGGTTCACCGGGCATTTGAAGATTTTAATACAGACAATAAATATGATTTAATTGTTTCCAATCCACCTTATTTTGTGAATGACCTGAAAAATCCGGAAAAGAGGAAAGAGCTGGCCAGGCATGCGGATGAGGATTTCTTTGACGCCCTGTTGCGAAAAGCCGCAGGTCTGCTCAAAGCAGGTGGTTTACTCTGGTTGATCCTTCCGGTTAAACAGGCGGAAAATGTAATTACCCATGCAGTACTTCAGCAACTTTTTCCCTCCAGAATTATTCATATTTATTCGGATAAAACCAAACCTTCGTTCAGGCAGATTATCTGTCTGGGGGCTGATGACGGGCCGCCGGAGCAGGAACACCTATATATATATGAAGCACAAAATCAGTATACCAGCCAGTATAAGTATTTACTCAGGGATTTTTTCCTGGCATTTTAGTTAGATTTATGAAGACAATTGGATTAATTTCAGACACGCATGGTTATCTTGATGATGCCGTATATAAGCATTTTGATGCCTGTGATGAGATCTGGCATGCAGGTGATTTCGGGCCTGATGTAGCTGAAAAATTAAAAGCCTTCAAACCACTGAAAGGTGTGTACGGAAATATCGATGATAAAGTAATCCGGGCGGAGTTTCCAGAGCATCTGCGTTTTAACTGTGAAAAGGTGGATGTGTGGATGACACATATCGGTGGTTATCCTGGGAAATATGCACCAAATATAAAGGGTGAAATTTACACTAACCCCCCGAAGCTTTTTATCACCGGACATTCACATATACTTAAAGTGATGTTTGATCCTAAAATTAATTGTCTCCATATAAACCCCGGTGCTGCTGGTAAATCCGGCTGGCATCAAATGAAAACTTTAATTCGTTTTTGTATTTCGGAAGAAAAAATCCATACCTTAGAGGCCATAGAAATAGGTAAAAGGTAACGTATAAAGTACACTAAGTATAATGACGGGGATAAAAACATTAGGACAGTTTATTATTGAGAAGCAGGCTGATTTCTCTTACGCAAAAGGAGAACTTTCAAGATTATTGAGAGACATTGGTATCGCCGCAAAAATTGTTAACCGGGAGGTGAATAAGGCAGGTCTGGTAGATATACTAGGTGATGCCGGAACAGTTAACATACAAGGGGAGGGGCAGAAAAAACTCGATGTTTTTGCGAATACCCAGTTTATTTCGGCTTTAACCAGTGGTGGCGAGTGTTGTATAGTGGCTACTGAAGAAGAGGACGACTTTGTGCCGATCGATTCTCCGGTGTCTAAAAATGCAAAATACATCGTATGTATTGATCCATTGGATGGTTCCTCTAACATCGATGTTAACGTCGCTGTCGGAACTATTTTCTCTATTTACCGCAGAAAATCTGTGGAAGGTATGGCTACCCTGGCTGATGTATTACAGAAGGGTACAGAGCAGGTGGCTGCAGGTTATGTGATCTATGGTTCTTCGACCATGCTGGTATATACTACCGGTAAAGGTGTTAACGGGTTTACTCTTGATCCTTCAATCGGTGAATTCTGTTTATCTCATCCGAATATGAAAGTACCTCATGATGGTAGTATTTACTCTATCAACGAAGGTAATTATGTTCATTTTCCAATGGGTGTAAAGCAGTATATTAAATATGCGCAGGTTCATGATGTGGCTTCAAACAGGCCATATACTTCCAGGTATATCGGTTCGATGGTAGCAGATATTCATCGTAACCTGATCAAAGGTGGTATTTATATCTATCCTACTACGGCAAGTTCTCCGAATGGAAAACTGAGATTATTATACGAATGTAATCCAATGGCATTTATTATAGAGCAGGCTGGGGGAGTTGCTTCTGATGGTTTCAGACGAATTCTGGAAATACAGCCTGTTGAATTGCATCAGAGAACCTCTATTTTTATTGGTTCCGAAAAAATGGTAAGAATGGCCGAAGAGATGATGGTTACTTACGCAGAGGCTGAGCCTAATCACAAAAGCGCATAGACGATTTTATATTATATAAAGCGGGGTAAACAATTATCCCGCTTTACAATAAAGTACCTCTGCTTTTTTCAGCTTCAAATTCTGTGTCGATTTGTTGCGTTCCTCTGTCTTTAGAGGCGGCTACAGCCAGTTCATCACATCTTTCGTTTTCCGGATGGCTATTGTGGCCTTTAATCCAGATAAATTTTACTTCATGTAATTTATACACGGCGAGAAAACGGATCCACAGATCTTTATTCTTTTTATCCTTGAATCCTTTTTTGACCCATCCGAACACCCATTTTTTTTCAACGGAGTCTACTACATATTTAGAATCTGAATAAATGGTTACCTGTGCCCCTGGTTTTTTGATAATCTGAAGTCCTTCAATAACAGCCAGCAATTCCATTCTGTTGTTGGTTGTCATCCGGAAACCTCCGCTTAACTCTTTATAATGAGTTCCTGAACGTAATATCACTCCGTAACCTCCAGGTCCCGGGTTGCCACTTGCTGCGCCGTCAGTGTAAATCTCAATCATAAAAGGTTATTTTAAACAAATAAGATGTATTTGTATTTGAGTTTAAATAAAGAAAGCAGCCTTGTAGGGCTGCTTTCGCTGATTTTATGGGGTGGAATATGGGGCTCGAACCCACGACCCTCGGTACCACAAACCGATGCTCTAACCAACTGAGCTAAAACCACCATGTTTTTCAGTTTGACAAAAGTACACTTTTTAATATTCTAATCAAATATTTCTGAATTAAAATTCGAATTATTTTTTAAATAATTCATAGACAGGATTTTAAATTTCAATAAAATTTAACAGAATCTGCTGGATTTAGTTCTCAGAACCAGAAAAGGCTGTTTTTGTAGGTCGTGGCTGGATATAAACCAGACATAAATGCACCAAACAGGTCTTATTTTTTCTGATTCCCGGTTAAAATAGTTGTGTCAGTCAGTTTGGCTAAACATAGATTTAGCATAATTGTATCATAAAATCTTAAAAAGTGTTAAAGTTTTCTTTTTCTTAGAAAAGAATATTACATTTGGGCTTACCCTTTTCAAGGGTATGTTTTTCATAGGTAGATGTAGGGCCGGAAATTTATTTTCGGCCCTTTTTTGTCATTTAAATTTAAACAGGCTCTGTATCTTTGCAAATCATGAAAAAGAAAAAAGTCATTGTTGCAATCACTGGTGCCAGTGGGTCTGTATATGCCAAACTCTTATTAGATAATCTTCAGCAATTGTCATCCCAGATAGAAAATGTGGGTGTGGTGATGTCTGATAATGCAAAAGAAGTCTGGCGTTTTGAATTAGGGAACAGTGATTATGATCAGTATCCTTTTGATTTTTATCAAAAGATGGACTTTAATGCACCCTTTGCATCGGGCTCTGCCAGATTTGATACCATGATTATTATGCCCTGCTCGATGGGTACTCTGGGCAGAATTGCACAAGGAATCTCAAACGATTTGATTTCAAGAGCTGCCGATGTCATCCTGAAAGAACGCCGAAAGCTGATCGCTGTGGTAAGAGATACACCATTTAGTCTGATTCATATTAATAATATGAAAACAGTGACCGAGGCCGGGGGAATTATCTGTCCGGCAAACCCTTCCTATTATAGTCTGCCCAAAACTATCGAAGAAGTTGCCCAGACTGTGGTCAGCAGAGTAATTGATTTGGCAGGACTGGAGCAGGATAGCTTTCGCTGGAATGAGGAAAACGGATAATTTGACACTGGGCAGATGGTTATAAGGTGATTCTTAGGTCTGTTATCTGATAAATTATATTACAAACTTAATCTAAACAGTTATCTTTGCCCCTCGAATGAATTTTGATGGGCTGTAGTGTATATTGACCATCTTCTCATAACAATAATTTCAATGAAGAAAGTAGCATTTTATACACTCGGTTGCAAGTTAAACTTTTCTGAAACTTCAACTATCGGCCGTCTTTTTACTGATGCAGGTTATGCAGTGGTAGATTTTACTGACGGTGCTGATGTATATGTCATCAATACCTGTTCCGTTACAGAGCACGCGGATAAAAAATGCCGTAAGGTAGTGAAGGAAGCACTTAAATATGCCCCTGATGCTTACATTACTATAGTAGGTTGTTATGCCCAGTTGAAACCCGTTGAAATTGCTGAAATTGAAGGAGTGGATATGGTATTGGGAGCGGCAGAGAAATTTCGTATCGTAGAATATATTACAGATCTGACGAAACAGCCAAAAGCTGTCATTCATCAGCAAAATATTGAGAAGGTTAATCATAACTTTATTGCTGCCTATTCTATAGGTGACCGTACCCGTACTTTTCTTAAAGTTCAGGATGGATGTGATTATCCTTGTACTTATTGTACTATTCCGCTGGCAAGAGGGGGAAGCAGAAGTGATACCATAGAAAATGTGGTCAACAGAGCGAAACAGATTGCTGCAAGCGGAGTGAAGGAAATTGTGCTTACGGGGGTAAACCTGGGTGACTTTGGTATCCGTGACGGAAAACGTGAGGATAAATTCTTTGATCTGGTTAAAGCACTGGACGAAGTTGAAGGCATTGAAAGAATACGCATTTCTTCTATTGAACCAAATCTGTTAAGCAATGAGATTATCAGTTTTGTAGCTTCCTCTAAAAGATTCGTTCCACATTTTCATATTCCATTGCAATCCGGATCTGATAAAATCCTGGGACTGATGAAAAGACGTTACCGCAGAGATTTATATACAGAACGTGTGGCTACAATTAAAGCCCTTATTCCAGATTGTTGTATAGGAGTGGATGTAATTGTAGGTTTCCCTGGAGAAACCAAAGAAGACTTTTTAGATACTTACCAGTTCCTGAATGAACTGGATGTTTCCTATCTCCATGTATTTACCTATTCGGAGCGTGAGCAGACTGAAGCCGCTGATATGTCAGGTATTGTTGCTGGCAGTACCCGTGCTGAGAGAAGTAAAATGCTTCATATTTTATCAGATAAAAAACGCAGGTCATTTTATCAGTCACAGATCGGTTCTGTCGGAGAGGTTTTGTTTGAGGATGATCAGAAAAATGGTTTCATGCATGGTTTTACCAAAAATTACGTCAAGGTAAAAGCTAAATATGATCCGGTAATGGTTAATGAAATTAAAACTGTTAAACTCATGGAATTAACGGCTGATGGCGAGGTAGAAGTTATGGAAACTGACCAAGTATTAGCACATTAATCTTATATTCGCGTAAAAAAAATTACGCATATGTTTCCAACCGTTTCCCATTTTATAGAATATCTTTTTGGTATACAGGTTCCCTTGCCCTTTAATACTTTTGGTGTATTAGTGGCATTGGCCTTTATTGCCGGTTACTGGGCTTTTACTCAGGAGCTCAAAAGAAAAGAAGCACTGGGATTATTACATCCTGTAAAAAGGATTATCACGATTGGTCAGCCTGCTACTACAACCGAGCTGGTCTACAATGCAATTTTTGGTTTCCTGATTGGTTACAAATTAGTTTATGCAATACTAAATTACCAGTTATTTGTCAGTGATGCACAAACCGTATTGTTATCGGTGAAAGGAAATATTCTGGGCGGGTTATTCTTCGCTGGATTATTTGCCTACTGGGATTATAAAGAAAAGAATAAATTCAAACTCGATCAGCCTAAAAAAGTTGAAGTAACTGAACACCCTTACGAACTGATGGGAAATATGATCGTATGGGCTGCGGTATGGGGCTTCCTGGGTGCTAAAATCTTCGATAACCTTGAACACTGGGATTCTTTTATCAAAGACCCTATAGGTGGTTTACTTTCTTTCAGCGGACTTACATTTTATGGTGGACTGATCTGTGGTGGTGCTGCAGTATTATATATCGCAAAGAAAAATGGAATAAAACCATTGCATATGCTGGATGTCGGTGGACCGGGAATGATGCTGGCTTATAGCGTAGGCCGGATCGGTTGTCACCTGTCAGGTGATGGAGACTGGGGGATTGTCAATCTGCATCCTAAGCCATTCAGCTGGTTGCCTGATTGGTTATGGGCTTATACCTATCCTAATAATGTGGCTATGGAAGGTGTACCGATTCCGGGTTGTACAGGTAAGTTCTGTAACGTCTTACCTTTACCGGTATATCCTACACCAATTTATGAAGTTATTGTTTGTTTTATCCTGTTTCTTATCCTTTGGCGTATCCGTCACCGGATTAAATTACCAGGAATGATGTTTGGTATTTATTTAATGATGAATGGTGTAGAACGTTTTTTCGTGGAGCTGATCCGCGTTAATTCAAAATACCATGTAGCAGGTTTATCATTTACGCAGGCTGAATTGATTTCCTCATTGTTATTTATCTGCGGACTGTTACTGGTTGCCTTCTCGATTAAGAATAAGAACACACAAACAAACTAAATTTTAAGATTTGAATTACGAATTACTGAGTTCACAGGTTATTGCTATCGCCAGACTGGCTGGCAATTTTATAAGAAAAGAATCAATGAATTTTGATTCTGAAACTATTGAATTCAAAGGATTAAACGATATGGTTTCCTATGTAGATAAAACTGCCGAAGAGATCCTGGTCGATAATCTTGCCCAGTTAATACCTGGCGCCGGATTTACAACCGAAGAAGACACTATAGATACTAAAGGGAATACCTATAACTGGATCATTGATCCGCTCGACGGGACGACCAATTTCATACATGGTATTCCCACATATTCTATCAGTATTGCTTTGTATGAAGAAGATAAACCTGTTCTTGGGATTGTTTATGAACTGAACAGGGGAGAGATGTTTCATACGTTTAAAGACGCACCCGCTTATCTGAATTATAAGCCTATCCATGTTTCCCGGAGAAATAACCTTGCAGACTCGTTGCTGGCTACAGGATTCCCTTATTATCAATTTGATAAACAAGCTCAGTACATGCAGTTGCTTGCAGAATTGATGCAGAAAACACATGGTTTAAGACGGATTGGTTCAGCGGCAGTAGACCTGGCTTATGTAGCCTGCGGAAGATTCGATGCATTTTTTGAATATAACCTGAACTCTTATGATGTAGCAGGTGGTGCTTATCTGGTGCAACAGGCAGGCGGAAGGGTGATGAATTTCAGTGGCGGAGATGAGTTCATCGAACGCAGAGAAATCCTGGCTACAAACGGACTGATAGATTTCAGTATGCTAGAAGCTATCGGTAGACATTTTAATAGTTTATAATCCGGCACGTGTAAAGGAATAAGCCGGAAACTGATAATTGTTGTAAGTACTGAAGAATTCCCTGCCACAATTTTCAGGTAAAGAAGCGAGGCCAAAAAGCATGCTCGAAAAATCTATTCCCTGAACTTCATTAGCTCTCCAGGATGCATCCGTAGTGCTATACCTCCATAAAATTTTATACGAAGTGCCTGGAAGCATGTAAACTCCCTTATTAGTCTTGTATAAATTGATCAGGTCATTCTTTATACTTTGATCAACCGGGATAAAGCCACTTATAATGTGCGGAGAAACGATGTTATTTGCATTATCATTGATACGGTTAGCCTGATAACCAGTCGGTGCACTTCCTGCTCCAAGTCCCCATTCATAAGCAGCCAGACCAGTGGTCAGTGTCCACCATTTTTTATCAGCCAGCATCGAATTCTTCATATAACTTATGTATTTTGTGCTGGCCGAGTAAGGTTGGCACAAATAATAACAGAACTGAGGGATAAAATCAGAAAGGAATGAACCCGGTGAGTCAGTTAAAACGCTATAACCCGAATAATCAGATTTTGGTAAACTGGCAGGGTTGGCATAAAAATTATTCCATAAGGTAGTTGCAGGTCCTCCGGCTCCGTTTTCTGAATGATAAGCCAGGTTGGCCAGGATCATGTATTCATTGTATACCGAAGTTTTTCCCAGTCCGTTACCTTTCCCATCAAGTGAAAGATATAATTTACCAGTAGCAGGGTCGGCTATTGCTTTAGACCAATCAATGGATTGATATAACGAATCGGCAAGACCGGCGATGATCGTATTCCCACTATAATATTTTTTGCAAAAGAGCGCGCCAGAAACCATAATAGCGGCATCAACAGTACTATATTCAGAATTCCATTCCTGTGCACCGGTTTCCATGTTCACAAAATGACGGGGAAACCCTGATGTATTTACGTCCAGCTTAAAGCCTGGAGTATGACCTAGTAGCGTTCTCAATGTGGTAATCACTTGCTGACTGCCATCAGGAACCCATTTCATTTTATCAGCAATGCATAGCGATATCATTCCGATTCCAATATTCGCAACCGAGGCGGGATGATAATCAGTGCCATTAAACAGTTTGGAATCCCTGTAAATCCCTTTGGTATTACGCTGCATTTCGTATACCCGGAAAGCATTCCTGAATAAAACAGCTAAAGTATCAACTTTGCTGCTGTCCTTTCCTGAAATCGATTCAGTACCTGAACGGTCAATTAATGCCTTATCCTTAGAACAGGAAGAAAGTCCTGCTGACAATATTACAAGGCCTAAAATTAAGCTGGTTTTGCTTAGGTATTTCCTCATGGGTAGAAATGGTTTCGTTCACCTTAAATATAGTTAGATAATGGGGGTATTTCTTTAAATAAGGTATCTTATCTTTATTTAAAAATCAAAATCTGGAATAACGTAAAAAAATAATAAAAAAATTAGAATGAGTAATATACCCTTTCAGACCATAGATTGGAATAAAATTCCAAAAGTCGAACACCCAGGTGAAACAGGGACATCAATGTGGCAGACACTACAATTCGAAGGACTTCGGGTAAGAATGATAACCTATACTAAGGGCTATTTAGCTGACCATTGGTGTCAAAAAGGACACATCGTCCATTGTATAGAAGGCGAATTTATAAGCGAACTTGATAATGGTGAAGCATTCTCGTTAAGTCAGGGAATGACCTATATCGTTTCCGACAATTTAAGCTCACATCGTTCATTTTCAGAGACCGGAGTAAAGCTCTTAATTATTGATGGCGATTTCTTGAAAAATTAATTCATAAAAAAAAGGCTCTTTGGAAATTTCCAAAGAGCCTTTTTTTTATGAATAGCTAAATTACAAAGCGTTTGAAACCACTTCTTTAACTTCAGGAACCATACGTTGTAACAAATTCTGGATACCAGATTTTAAAGTAATTGTAGAGGAAGGACAGCCACTACATGAACCGCGAAGTTCAACGGTAACTACACCTTCTTCAAAAGACTTATAGCTGATCGCACCACCATCCTGTTCAACAGCAGGACGAACATAGTCGTGTAAGATTTGCTGGATTTTTATTTCCAGGTCTGATCCTTCAAAAGCCGGTGCTTCTTCAGTTGTTACTTCTTTGATTTTATATTCTGATTCTACAGCACCTTTAACAAATTCCTTTAAAATTGGTTCGATATCAGGCCATTCCGCATCTTCAGTTTTTGTGATGGTCACGAAATTGCTCGCGAAAAATACACCACTAACAAAATTGAATTTGAATAATTCTTTTGCAAAAGGAGAGTGCTCAGCACTTTCTTTTGTAGCAAAATCTTCGCTGCCATTGATCAAAAGCTTATTGACCATAAACTTCATGGTGGCAGGATTCGGGGTTTGTTCTGTATATACGTTGATAGTCATTGTCTCTTTTTTCTTACAAAAATAAATAAATCACGACTCAAATTCAGATATCGATGTCTGTTTTAGGTCATTATATAGCAAAGGCTATTAAAAGACCCCTGTGTAATTAAATGGTGTGATTTGCTTCAGTTCCTGTTTTAAGTCCTCATCAATCTGTAAACCATCAATAAATGCTGCCATAGTATGTGCAGTAATTTTCTGATTTGTTCTTGTCAGGTCTTTGAGGGCTTCATAAGGATTTGGATAAGCCACTCTTCTCAATACAGTCTGAATAGCTTCAGCTACTACAGCCCAGTTGTTTTCAAGATCTGCGGCAATCACTTCATTGTTTAATAAAAGTTTATTGAGCCCTTTTAAAGTAGAAGCGATAGCAATTGATGTATGTGCCATAGGTACACCTACATTCCTCAATACAGTAGAATCTGTAAGATCGCGCTGTAAACGTGAAATCGGCAATTTCGCTGCAAAGAATTCAAATAATGCATTGGCGATGCCGGCGTTACCTTCTGCATTTTCAAAATCAATAGGGTTTACTTTATGCGGCATAGCCGAAGAGCCAACTTCGCCTTCTTTGATTTTCTGTTTGAAATAGTTTTTTGAAATATATGCCCAGATATCCCGGTCAAGATCAATAATAATTGTATTAATTCTTTTGAGTGCATCACATTGTGCTGCAAACTGATCATAATGTTCGATTTGTGTGGTATGCTGTGCACGGCTCAGCGTTAAGATATTATTGACGAACTGATTAGAGAAATCTACCCAGTTAATTCCAGGGTAAGCGATATGGTGTGCATTGAAATTTCCGGTTGCACCACCGAATTTTGCACTGTGAGGAATAGTTTTCAGATTATTCAGCTGAATTTCCAGACGTTCTGCAAAAACCAGGAATTCTTTGCCCAGTTTAGTAGGTGAAGCTGGTTGACCATGCGTATGTGCTAATAATGGAATATCTTTCCATTCGGTAGCCAGTTCATGCAGTTTATCAATTAATAACTGAATATTAGGGTAATAAACTTCGTTCAGGGCCAGTTTAAAGGTGTATGGGATTGCCGTATTATTGATGTCCTGTGAAGTTAATCCAAAATGGATGAATTCTTTAAAGTCTGCCAAACCTAAATTATCAAATCTTTTTTTGATAAAATATTCAACAGCCTTCACATCATGGTTGGTGATTTTTTCCGTTTCTTTTATTTCCTGTGCATCCTCATCACTGAACTGCTCGAATATATTGCGGAGTTTAGTGTAATCTGATTTGTTAAAATTACTTAAACCTGCTAAACCAGTTTCACACAAAGCGATGAAATATTCTATTTCAACGTATACTCTATACTTGATTAAAGCAGACTCAGAAAAATATTTTGAGAGATTTTGAGTGGTATTTCTATAGCGGCCATCAACCGGCGATATAGCTTGTAGAGGAGATAAATTCATGAATAGGAATAATTTTACAAATGCAAAGGTAGCATTTTTTTAGGCTCTTATAGGCACAAAAAAAAAGGCTTTGGAATTTCCAAAGCCTTTTTATGAATAAAATTATTCAGCTTATTTTTTAACTGGAGCTGCAGGAGCAGTAGCTGGTTTAACTTCAGTAGTAGTAGTTTTAACAGTAGTATCTTTCTTAGTAGAATCTTTAACTGTAGTATCAACGTCAGTTGTAACAACTGCACCTGAATCAGTTACTGAAGTGTCAGTAGATGAACCAGTTTTTTTCTCTGAGTTACAAGCTGCTACTGATAAAGAGATTGCTAAAGCTAAAAAGCCGAATTTGAATAAGTTTTTCATTTGAATTCTGTTTAAAATAATTAATTAATTTTACAGATTAATACCACAATGATAAAAAGGTAACCCACCTATTTTAAAAAAGATTGAATTTATTTTTTTTGTCTAATATTGGGTTACCATTCACGTATAAATGTATTAATTGGTGAGTAAGAAGTTAAGCGATTCAGTTCCAACAGATAGAGAGGTTGTTTTAGGGATACTAAATAACTCGGAAGATGCACTTAATAGACTGTACATCGGGTATTTTCCGATGATTTTACAGTTTATTTTAAATAATAACGGTGATGAGGACGATGCAAAAGATGTCTATCAGGAGGCGATTATTATATTATATAATAAAATTAAGAGCGGGGATTTCGAGTTAAGCAGTAAATTAAAGACATATATATATTCGGTTTGCAGACGCATCTGGTTAAAAAAGCTTGCACAGTCAAGCAAGAAAACCAATAACGTTTCGGATTTTGAAGATGTCATTGCTGTAGAAGTTGATGTAGAGTACCACGAAGAGAAGGATATTCAGTTTGATAAGATGGGGGCAGCCCTTGATAATCTGGGAGAACCTTGTAAGACTATTATTCAGGATTTTTATATAAATAATCTCTCCATGCAGGAAATCTGTGAGAAGTTTGGCTATACCAATACGGATAATGCCAAAACTCAGAAGTATAAATGCCTGCAGAGATTAAAGAAATTATTTTTTCAATCATGAGGAACGAGACAGAATTAGATGCAATCATTGAAGATTACCTTCAGGGTAAACTTACACCGGCAGAAGCTGATGCTTTTGAACTGCTGCGTGCCAATGATCCTGTAATTGACCATAAAGTAGTTGCACATAAAGTTTTTATGGATGCAATCAAACAATATGGTAAGGTCCTTTCCCTGAAAGAGCAGATGGATAAAGTACATGCCGGAATTGATGTAGCCTCATTGACAGAGGAGTTAAGACCACATCCTGCTTTTATCGTTAATTTATGGCGTAAAAATAAATCTGCGATGGCTATTGCAGCCTCGTTTATCCTTTTAACCGTATTCTCTATTTATTCCATCCAGCATAATACCTTGCAAAATGGTACTTATGAAGTGATGCGCAGAGAGATCACCAATATCAAGAATAACCAGAATAAACTCGTAAGAACTCTCAATTCAAGTCCTAAGACAGAAAAGAAACCAGGTGGTTCAGCTAAATTTGGAGGTACCGGATTTGCTTTAACTGCTAACGGATACCTGTGTACCAATTACCACGTGGTAAGAGATGCAGATTCTGTATATGTACAAAATAACAAGGGCGATGCTTACAAGGCTAAAATTGTTTACCGTGATCCGCAATACGATATAGCTATCCTTAAAATTGTAGATGAAGAATTTACGACTTTGCCAAGTCTTCCTTACAAACTGAAGAAAAACGGTATTGGAATGGGCGAGAACGTATATACTTTAGGATACCCTAAAGATGATGCGGTATTGGGAGAAGGTTATATCAGCTCGAAAACTGGTCATGTAGGTGATACAACCCAGTACCAGGTTTCCATTCCGATTAACCCAGGAAACAGTGGTGGTCCTTTATTGGATAACTACGGAAATATCATCGGGGTGATCACTGCCAAAGAAAATCAGGTTGACGGTGCTACATTTGCTGTGAAAAGTAAATACATCCTGGAGGCTTTAAATGCAATCCCTTCAGATTCATTAGGTAAAAAACCTGTATTCACTAAAAAGAATCCTTTACAGGGTCTAAACAGGACTAAACAAATAGATAAAATTGAGAACTACGTTTATATGATCAAAGTATATAACTAGTTCAGCAAGTTTTTTTGAAAACCCCGAAACATAATGCTTGTTTCGGGGTTTTTCTTTTTTAAGTTATATTAGCTGTAAGAGTTTCCTCGAACTGACCTCTTACAAATCTATTGTGGTTATTTGTAGTGAATATTTATTAATAATCATCAGCATTTTTACCGATATGCAGTTTTTTAGTGTTATCAAATAGTATATATTCAAACTTTCCAATTACATGCTGGCTCATAACTTCAACCTGTTTATCGGTAGTTTTTTTATCAAATAGTTTTTTAACATAGGTTTTTGCAATTTCTTTGTTGTCATAATAGTAAATTGTCAATGCTACACTTCCAGCCTTATTATACTCGGCAAATAATATTTTATTAATTGACTTTATATCAGACATTTTCTGAACGTACACATCCATTCTATTTACAAATCCTTTATTATCTTTTTCTTTATTAACGATTTCATAATTTTTGTGAATCGGTTTATGTACTAATGCACTTATAAATAGAAGAAAGGCAATAATTACTAGTTTCATAATTCTGAATTAATTTTTCACTTTGCACTACTCCTGCCACCATTCTAAACCTTGCATTTTTTCAGAAATAGTTATTATCTGTTCTACCATAAAACCATTCTGCGTAATTAGATTAACTTCTTTAGCTCGGTTCGTCATCTTTATATTCGTATAATAAAGTTACATTTAAAGATCGGATAAGAAAAAAAGCTACTTTTCATATTTTCAAATAAAACATAATGCTTGTTTCGGGGTTTTTCTTTTTTAAGCCAATAGATTATGGAATTTGGAAAGGTAGATTCAAAAGATGTGAAGTCTGTAGATTTCTCGCTCCCTGAAGACGGATTACAAACCCAGAGGATATTAAAAGGGCCGGCTGCCGGAAAAACCAGTGTTTTCGTTGGCTGTGCAAAATGGGGTAGGAAGGAATGGGTAGATTTTCTTTATCCCCCTAAAACCAAAGAAGCTGATTTTCTGGATCAGTATGCCCGGCATTTCAATTCCATAGAGCTCAATGCCGCTTATTACCAGGTTCCTTCGGCAAGTACTATTCAGAAATGGAAGCAGAAGGTCAAAGACAATGCAGCCGGAGAATTCCTGTTTTGTCCGAAGTTTCCCAATACAGTTACCCATATCAAAAGATTGAAAGGAGCGGAATCTGCTACAGAAGAATTTTTAAATGCGATAGCCGGGTTCGAAGAATATCTTGGCGGCTGTTTTTTACAGCTCAGTGAAAACTTTGGGGTGAAAAACCTGGCCATACTACAGGACTATCTAAAATTTTTACCTGAAGAGCCTACAGTTTTTGTTGAATTGAGAAATGAGCAGTGGTTTGCAGATCCTGCGATCCGCAAAGGAGTCTTCGAACTGCTGGCACAAAACCATAAAGGTGCTGTTATTACCGATGTCAGTGGCAGAAGAGATGTCCTTCATATGGAAGTTACTATTCCCGAAGTATTTATCAGGTTTATCGGTAATGGAAGCGGGCATAGAGAGAGCGATTTTGCCAGGATCGAAGCATGGGCCGAACGGTTGCGCTTATGGCAGGAAAAAGGCTTAAAACGTATTTACTTCTTTCTGCATCAGCATGATGAGCGGGATACCCCTTTAATAGCTGCCCATGCGATCAAAACATTTAATAAGCAACTGAATTGTAATATTCCGGAAATATCGCTCCAACCACAGCTGTTTGTTGGAGATTGTTGAAATATCTACTATATTGGTAGTGATTATTGTAGCGTAAAATTGTTCAATTAAAATAAAAAAATTATGAGTATCAGAATAGGAGATATCGCACCAAACTTTAAAGCTAAAACCTCAATCGGGGATATTGATTTTTATGAATTTCTTGGAGATAGCTGGGGCGTGATCTTTTCACATCCGGCAGATTATACACCTGTTTGTACTACAGAGCTTGGACGTACAGCCTCTCTTAAAGGAGAATTTGATAAAAGAGATGTAAAAGTTATTGCTCTGAGTGTAGATTCTGTCGAATCACATAAAGGCTGGATCAATGATATTAATGAAACACAAAATACTGACGTCGAGTTTCCAATTATAGCAGATGAGGATAAAAAGATTGCAGATTTGTATGATATGATCCATCCCAATGCCTCAGAAACACTGACGGTGAGATCATTATTTATTATCTCTCCTGATAAAAAAGTAAAACTGATGCTGACTTATCCGGCTTCTACAGGAAGGAACTTTACCGAGGTACTTAGAGTCATTGATTCCCTTCAGCTGACGGCTAAATATAGCGTAGCCACACCTGCAGACTGGAAAGATGGAGAGGACGTTGTCGTGATGAACAGCATTAAAACTGAGGACATCCCTGCTAAGTTCCCTAAAGGACATAAAGTTATCAAACCATATCTGAGAACTACGCCTCAACCGAACAAATAATTTTTAAAACTTATTGCTTTTCTTTAAGTTTGATATAATTGATAATTTAAAGAAATATAAATTTTTACAACACAATATTATGAGTACTGGAAAAGTAAAATGGTTTAATACGCAAAAAGGTTATGGATTTATAATCTACGAAGGAAACAAGGATATTTTTGTCCATTTCAAAGATGTCATCGGAGGAATAGAGAGTATTCAGGAAAATGATGAAGTCGAATTTGAGGTTACCGAAGGCAAAAAAGGTTTACAAGCGGTGAAAGTGAAGAAGATTTAAATACCTTCATCTTTATAAAAGCTTTGCAAAAGCCTCCATTTAATGGGGGCTTTTGTCTTTTAATAATGCTGAATGATAGTCCCTTTGATAATGATTTTTCCTTCCGATTTATGCTGAGTGAAAATCATAAATTGTTTATCATCCGGTTTAATATTATATTTTTCTACCAGTGAGGCAGCTTTATCTGGATAATTTCTGACAATTACATTGCCTACCAGATTCTTTTCTTTTTTGATTTTTGCCGCAGACAATACCTCATCTATTTTAAAAATCCTTCCCGGAAATTCAGGATAAATCGCCGCAGAAGTATACAACTGAGTTTGATGATGAAATTTTTCCAGCTGATATCTTTCCGCAATCAGGTTGAAAGCACCACTTTTTAAAAGCGCGACATCAGGTTCATATAAATATTGTCCGGTTATAACTGCCCCGGTCAGTTCGGCTGAACCTTCTTCACCCTGAATAAAACTGAATTGTTTCTGTGACGCATTTAAAGTAGTAGCAACAATTTTAACAGCTGCTTCGAAATCCCTTTCTATTACCCAGATCAGTTCTTTACACTCATTTTTAACACTGACAATATGGATTTCTGCTACATGGTTTAGTTCCTTCAGACCTGCGGTAATGTCCAGCAGGGGAGCTGTTTTGAGTAATATCCGTTTAGCTTTGCGCAATAACAGATCCAGGTGTTCCACTATATTGGGGGTACAATCCTTCAGCATAAAAACTTTTCCTGCAGTACTGCGTCTGGCTGGGTCTATATAGATACAATCAAATTCCTGATCCGTGTTTTTCAGGTACTCAATTCCGTCTCTGCAAAGAAATTGGATATTTTCCTGTTTCAGTAAAGCGGCATTATAACTGGCAATGCCGGATAATTCTTCGTTAATTTCACAGTGCGTAACGGAATCGATCTCTTTCGAAAAATAATAGCTGTCCACTCCGTAACCACCGGTCAGATCAATTAAAGCCTTTCCGGTAGCCAGTTTGGCCTTATAGGCAGCAGTAAGTTCAGAGGAACACTGCTCGATAGATAATAAAGCCGGGTAATAAATTAGCGGCGTATTAAACCAGGTCGGCAGTTTACGCTGCGATTTTTTTCTGGCAGCTATCTGATTGGCCAGTTCTTTCCCTGTAATTCCGGGAAATGGGCTTTTGGCAAGCGCAATCTGATGCACATCCGCATTTAAATTGTCATGGATATAATCCTGAACGACCTGATCTGTGAGATATTGATTCAATTGTCTATTTATCTTTCATTACCATCTGGCAGGTATGACGACTCTTAACCTCCAGCAAAATTTCCTTATTAACTGTTACTCTATCTATGGTATCCTGGTTATAATAGCGGATAGTGACCAGTTCCAATCCTTCATTATATTTTACTTTATACAGTACAGACAATTCCTGGATCAGTTGTGCTATCTTTTCTTTATCCTGGTCAACACTTACCGAAAAGCTCAGTGCCGAATTCAGCATTGTATTTACTTTTACCCTGTGTTTATGGAACAGACTAAAAATATCACTCAGGTTTTCTTCAATAATGAAAGAGAAATCCTTAGGCAGGATAGAGATCAGCACCTGGTTAACCTTGAAAATAAATGAAGGTACAGGTAAAATACTTTTAAGTTCATTGATCACCGTTCCTTCGCCCTCAGGATTTACAAATGACCTTACATATAAAGGAATATTCTTATTCTGAAGCGGTTTTATAGTTTTAGGGTGGATAACCGTAGCGCCGTAATAGGTCAGCTCAATGGCGTCATGATAAGATAACTGAGGGATACGTTCGGTCTCATCGAACCATTTAGGGTCAGCATTCAATACACCAGGTACGTCTTTCCATATCGTTAAAGAAACAGCATCCAGACATGACGAGAATATAGCTGCCGAATAATCAGAACCTTCTCTGCCCAGTGTAGTGGTAAAGTTTTCACTGGTACTGCCAATAAATCCTTGTGTAACTACAATATTTTTTTTTAGTAGCGGGATCAGGTGTTTACGGATTTCTGTTTCTGTCTTTTCCCATTCCACCTTTCCTTCGCGGTAGGTGTTATCCGTTTTGATGAAGTTCCTGGCATCGGCCCAGGTGGCAGTCAAACCTGTTTCGTGCAGATAAGCAGCCACAATTTTAGTCGATAATACCTCGCCAATAGATACGATCTGGTCGTAAATATAATCAGGGGCATCACTGGCCTCTTCTTCCAGTAACCATTCAATTTCTACAAAAGAATTGGCAATATCGTTAAATACCGGATGGTGATGATTACTGAACAGCTCATTCAGAATATTGAAATGATAAGCCTTTATTTCTTCCAGTAACTCATGCGTGTTCTCTTTTCCGGATATATATGCTGAAGAAAGTTCCTCCAGTTTATTAGTCATTTTGCCCATGGCCGAGACCACGATCAGAAGATTTTCTTTGTCTGCCTGGCGGATAATAGCAGCAAGATTTTTTACTGCTTCTGCATTGACTACAGAGGCTCCCCCGAATTTATATACTTGCATTTGATTTGAAATTGATTAAATAGAACCTGGGTTTGCTTATAGCTGATCTTTATTAAAAGAAGTATTCAGCCATCCCGATTCAATCTGCGCCCCATATTTTTTATAAAAGTTGATTGCTGGCTCATTCCAGTCCAGCACCTGCCAGGTCATTCCATTATAATTCTGGTCCCTGGCTTCCTTCATCACTCTCTCGAAAAGAACTTTCCCTAATCCCTTTCCTCTCTGGTTTTCTGAAACGAAAAAATCTTCCAGATATAAACGGCAGCCTTTCCAGGTAGAGTACCTGATATAGAATAAGGCAAAACCCAGAATTCCTGTAGAATTCTCTACTACAAATGCTTTCCACACTGCCTGTTCGCCAAATCCGGCGTCCGCGAATTCATCCAGGGTAACCGTTACTTCTTCCGATGCTTTTTCATAAGCAGCAAGCTCATGGATCAGTTCCAGTAAACGTGGACAATCTTCTTTTACGGCATATCTTAATTGAAAATCCATTAGGCTTTATAATGTTTAATTTTTCTTACACCAAAAATACTACTTCCTATTCTAACCATGGTACTGCCTTCTTCGATGGCCAGTTTATAATCTCCGGACATCCCCATAGACAATTCTTTGAAGGAGCTTTCTTTTCTGAAAAAGCTCACCTTGATACCATCAAATAATACTTTCAGTTCCTGAAACTCATCTTTAGTTTGTTTCTCTTCAGCATTATTAGTGGAAATCCCCATCAGTCCTGTGATACGGATGTTTTTCATAGCCAGATATTCTTCAGATCTCAGCAATTCGATAACCTCAGCATGGTCCAGACCAAATTTGGTATCTTCATCAGCAATGTAAATCTGTAGCAGGCAATCGATCACTCTGTTGTTTTTCGCTGCCTGTTTATTAATTTCAGCCAATAATTTCAAACTATCCACCGACTGGATCAATTTGATAAAAGGAGCAATGTATTTAACTTTATTAGTTTGTAAATGGCCAATCAGGTGCCATTCAATATCTTTAGGCAGTGCCTCCTGTTTTTCGACCAGTTCCTGCACAATATTCTCCCCGAAAATCCGCTGTCCTGCGTTATAAGCAGCTAAAATTGCTTCTGCATCATTGAACTTAGATACAGCAATCAGTTCCACGTTTTCTCCTTCTAATTCCTTTTTATATTTTAATAAGTTATCTGCTATGCTCATTTATCAGTATTTTTGGTAAAATTAACATCCTTAGCCTAAATAGCTGCGGAAAAAATAATGTTTTATTTATAATGAGAAATTTTTTGTGCATTTGCCTGCTGTTAATCGGCATAGGAGGATGTAAGCAAGGTATACCGTCAGATATCATTCAGCCAGATAAAATGACTGATGTTTTATATAACATCCATTTGACAGATGGATATATCGGAACTATCCCGGGACAGGATTCGGCGAGAAGAGTGAGTGCTTCCTTCTATAAAGGAGTGTATCAGAAGTTTAATATAGATTCATTGTCTTATACCCGAAGCATGAATTATTATTATGACCATCCTGATGTTTTAAGTACGATATATACCAAAATTACAGATCGCTTAAAAAAATCAAAAACTATCGAAGATAAGGCGCAGGAGAAAAGGCTGAAAAAACTAGCTGCTATCCGGAAAGCTAAAAGGGACAGTATGGAGAAAGCCGATCCGATGCTGGTTAAGAGAGAAGCTGCTGCCAAAAGAGATAGTGTGGCAAAAGCCGAAGCACAGCTGAAAAAGGACAGGGCAGCAAATGCTATCAAAAACAGAAAAGACAGCTTAATCAGAGTTGCCCAAATGAAGAAGGCACAAAAAGCTGAAGAGAAAAGATTAAAAGAAAACGGAAAAAAGCCAGAACCCGCTAAAAAGGAACTGCTTTAGCTCCCGTTAAAAAGATTCAATAAAAATGATATACCCCGATAACTGTTTAGACAGACTTGGCTTCACTGAAGTCAGACAACTCATCCTGAAGCATTGCCTGAGTCCGATGGGACAATACATGGTCAGCAAAATGCAGGTGATGAATAAATATGATCAGATTAATAAATTTCTAAGACAGACCAAAGAATTTAAAAATATCCTGGAAAATCAGGAACCATTACAGATCAGTACATTTTTTGATATAAAATCATTAGTAGAGAAGGTTAGGGTAGAAGGCAGTTATCTGACCGAAGAGGAGCTCTTCCAGATTTACCTTTCCCTGCAGACTGTTTTTTCAGTACTGCGGTTCTTTGACGAACGAAAAGATATCTATCCTAACCTGGAAGCTTTATTCGAGCATTTGCCGGTAGAAAAGAATATCCTTAGAAAAATAGAAACAGTACTGGATGCCAAAGGTAAAATCAAACCCAATGCCTCTCCTAAACTACAGGAAATTATAGGTGATATTGCCAAGGGAGAACAGGAAGTCCGCAAACGGATGGATGTGATCTACAAACAGGCAGTAGCCAGTAACTGGGTTGCAGACGGAAGTTTAACCGTTCGTGACGGAAGGATATGTATTCCAATCCTGGCCGAAAATAAACGGAAACTGAAAGGGTTTATCCATGATGAGTCGGCCAGCGGGCAGACCGTGTACCTCGAACCCGAGGTTGTGTTTACCCTGAACAATAAAATAAGGGATCTTGAATTTGATAAAAGACGTGAGATCATCCGGATATTAATTGCTTTGACAGATGACCTGAGACCGTTTACACCATTAATGCTTTCTTATCATGGCTTCCTGACGAAACTGGATTTTGTACGGGCCAAAGCTTTGTTTGCAATTGAAGTAGAAGCAGATATGCCTGTACTGGTCGCTGAACCGAGGATTAAACTCATTAATGCCACACACCCTTTACTGTATTTGTCCTTTAAGGAAGATAAAAAAACAGTGGTGCCCCTTAACATTCATATGAATGAAAATTTAAGGATTGTACTGGTTTCAGGCCCGAATGCCGGAGGAAAATCGGTATGTATGAAAACCGTAGGTTTATTACAACTCATGTTGCAGTCAGGTTTGCTGATCCCGGCTCATGAATCCAGTGAAGTAGGTATATTTGATAATATTTTCGCTGACATCGGCGATGACCAGAGTATCGAAAGTGATCTGAGTACTTATAGCGCCCATTTAACGAAAATGCGTTATTTCGTTGCCCACGCCACACCTAAATCATTGGTTATGATCGATGAGTTTGGTACTGGTACCGATCCGCAGTTCGGTGGGCCGATGGCCGAGGCCGTACTCGAAGTACTGAATAATAAAAAGGTACGTGGGGTGATGACCACACACTATTCCAATCTTAAATTATTTGCAGGAAATACACCAGGCCTGGAAAATGCTTCCATGTTATTCGATAATGATAAGATGAAGCCGCAATACGTGCTGGAACTGGGTAAACCCGGAAGCTCTTATGCTTTTGAAATTGCACAGAACATAGGTTTGCAGAAAGAAGTACTGATCCTGGCCAGAGAAAAAACCGGCACAAATCAGAACAGGATAGACAGTTTGCTGGTCGATCTTGAAAGAGAGAAAAAGCAGATTTATGATACTAAAATTCAGTTGTCTTTACAGCAGAATAAAGTGAAAAATCTGGTTAAGGAAAATGAAGAGCTGCAGCAGTTTCTGGAAGAAAACAGAAAGGTCCTGATTAAAGAGGCTAAACTCGAGGCGCAGAACATTATAAAAAATGCCAATAAACTGGTTGAAAATACGATCGCGGGGATCAAAGAGAACCAGGCTGATAAAGAAGTCACCAAACAGTTAAGACAGAACCTGCAAAAGGTCCTGGTACAACATCAGGTTAAGGAAGAGAAAAAAATTGAAAAGGCAGTCCCTTCCAATACCCCGATTGAAGTAGGTGATTGGGTACAGCTCAATAACACTGATACTATGGGGCAGGTTATGGAAATCAACCGTGGTAACCTGGTTCTGGCTTTGGGAGATCTCCGTTCTGTAGTAAAAAAAGACAGGGTGCAGAAGATTAGTAATAAACAGGCTAAAAAGGTTGTACAGAGTAATTCATTTTCCGGAAGGATCTCAGAGGCGATCGGCAATTTTACAGCTGAACTCGATTTACGTGGAATGCGTGGTGAAAATGCGATACAGGAAGTAGAAAAATATATGGATAAATCCATTATGCTCGGTTTCCCTTTTATTAAGCTGATCCATGGTAAAGGCGACGGTATCCTTAGAAAACTAATCCGGGAATACCTGCGGAAATACAGCCAGGTCAATAGAGTAGAAGACGAACACGCAGACCGGGGTGGAGATGGAATAACCTATGTGTATTTCAATTAAATAAACATATTGATCGGACAATTGTTTATCATAGAAATACCCGACTATGAGGATAATTTTTACTTCGATATTTATCTTATTTTTTTTATCAGCCTGCGAGAAGAATAAAAACAGCAGTGATCCGGCCGTGCTGCCGGATGCTGTTCTGAAGACTGAAGTGCTGACACAATCCCTGAAATTCCCATGGGAAATCATCTATGGGCCAGATAATTTTATCTGGTTTACTGAGAGAGCCGGCAAAATCAGCCGTTTAAATCCTTCGACTGGTGTCATTACGCTTGTGCGCAACATTACTGAAGTAAACAGTATTGGTGAAGGGGGATTGCTGGGTATGGTACTGCACCCCCAGTTTAATGCTAATCCTTTTGTTTATGTAGTTTATGACTATGGAACAGCAGATAATTACAAGGGAAAAGTGGTCCGTTTTACATTTAACAACGGTGTGCTGAGTGCACCACTCGTGTTGCTGGATCAGATACCCGCTTCTTCGAATCATAATGGATCCAGGTTGCTGATTACCCCAGACCTTAAATTACTCATTACTACCGGAGATGCCAACGCACCTGCCCAGGCACAAAATACTAAAAGTCTGTCTGGTAAAATTCTGAGATTAAACCTCGATGGTACCATTCCTGCAGATAACCCTTTACCAGGTAACCCGTTATGGAGTTATGGTCACCGCAATCCCCAGGGCCTGGTTATTGCCAATAGTGCGCTCTATTCTTCTGAACACGGACCAGATACCACTGATAAGATAAACCTGATCCAGAAAGGCGGCAATTATGGCTGGCCAAACGTAGCTGGTAAGACCGGGCCTATGTTTGCCTGGACGCCTACTATTGCACCCTCAGGTTTAACCTATTATAATTCCGACTATATCCCGCAGTGGAGAAATTCATTGCTTGTAGTAACCCTTAAAGGGTCTATGCTTACCCAGCTTCAACTCGATGACAATGGGATTAAAATCAAACAGGTCAAGAATTATTTCCAGAACCAGTTTGGCCGGTTAAGGGCTATCTGTCAGTCACCCGATGGAAAAGTTTATATCGCAACCAGTAATGGTACTAACGATCAGATCATAGAAATTTCTGCGAGGTAACCTCATTAATATTTTGCCGGCTTTGTTTTTATCTATAATTTAGCAAGCAAACCAAATATATGATCAACAAGAGAGTATCGGATGCCGATGAAGCGATCCGTGATATAACAGACGGACAAACTATTATGCTTGGTGGTTTCGGACTATGTGGTATCCCTGAAAAGTGTATAGCTGCATTAGTCAAGAAAGGCGTGAAAGATTTGACCTGTATTTCCAATAATGCAGGTGTCGATGATTTCGGAATCGGGCTGTTATTAAAGACCCGCCAGGTAAAGAAAATGGTTTCTTCCTATGTAGGAGAAAACGCAGAATTTGAACGTCAGCTGTTAAGTGGCGAGCTGGAAGTAGAGTTGATCCCGCAAGGAACACTCGCTACCCGTTGTATGGCCGCTGGTTATGGGATGCCGGCAATTTTCACTCCTGCCGGTGTGGGTACAGAAGTAGCCGAAGGCAAAGAAGTCAGAAATTTTAATGGGAAGGATTATTTAATGGAATATGCTTTTGATGCAGATTTCGCGATAGTCAAAGCCTGGAAAGGGGATACCGCCGGTAACCTTATTTTCCGGTCTACCAGCCGCAATTTTAATCCCGTAATGGCGATGGCAGGTAAAATTACCATTGCTGAAGTAGAAGAACTCGTAGAACCGGGTGAACTTGATCCGGATATGATTCATACTCCGGGAGTATACGTACACCGTATTTTCCAGGGTTCAGATTACGAAAAAAGAATAGAGCAGCGTACAGTAAGACCACGTAGCTAACCAATCAGAATTTTATATGTTAGATAAAAACGGAATAGCGAGACGTATCGCTAAAGAAATAAGAGATGGTTACTATGTGAACCTGGGAATAGGTATCCCTACACTGGTAGCAAACTATATCCCTGAGGGGGTTAATGTCGTGCTGCAATCAGAGAACGGCTTACTCGGCATGGGGCCTTTTCCTTTCGAAGGAGAAGAAGACCCGGATATGATCAATGCCGGTAAACAAACTATTACCACATTACCTGGTTCTTCAATTTTTGATTCAGCCATGAGTTTTGGTATGATCAGAAGTCAGAAAATTGATCTGACGATTCTGGGAGCTATGGAAGTTTCCGAAAACGGCGATATTGCCAACTGGAAAATTCCAGGGAAAATGGTGAAGGGAATGGGAGGCGCGATGGATCTGGTTGCTTCGGCAAAGAATATCATTGTGGCCATGCAGCACGTGAATAAAGCAGGTGAAAGTAAGTTGTTGCCCAAATGTACGTTGCCCTTAACTGGTGTTAACTGTATCAGGAAAGTAGTTACTGAATTAGCTGTATTGGATATCTTACCTGAAGGTGGTTTCCGCTTAATTGAAAGGGCTCCTGGTGTAAGTGTAGATTTTATCAAACAATCTACCTCAGGAAAGTTATTCGCTGAGGCAGATGTTAAAGAGATGGATTTAAACTGATCTTTTTGAAGCCAGTATGGTTTCTTTTAATTCGTCAGAAATTTCTTTTGAAGTTGCAATAATATCATCAGCAACATGTTTGTTGTTGATGATAACTTTCTGGCAAGATTCTTTGTAAGGAAGCAGAAACTGTTTGTACGCAGGCATCACGTGGTTTACCCACTGGTACATTACCATATCACGGCTATAACCACGTTCAGTCTCATCTCTTGAGATTCTGCGGTTAAGCGTGATTTCTTCGTCTGCATCCATAAATATTTTCAGATCAAACAGCTGAGCGAGCTCAGGGTAGTGGAAAACAAATAGGCCTTCTACAATAATAATTGGTGCACTCTTAATATTCATTAAACGTGCATTCTCTTCATTGATATTAAAAGTGTATTCTTTTCTGGAAATTGACTCACCATCAATAAGCAGCTTCAGGTCTTCCAATAATTTGTCATCATGAATCCCTTCGGGCAGATCAAAATTGATCCAGCCGTTTTCATCTACCTTCTGTTCACCTATAGGTTTGTAATAATCATCCTGTGAGATCAGACATACCTCTTCCGTGCTGAAATGGTGGAGAAAACATTTCAAAAAAAATGTTTTACCGGAACCACTACCTCCAGCAACACCTATAATATAGGGTTTGTTATTGTTCATTCGCTTGTCCACTGTACGTTAAATTGCACAAAAACCTCTTATCCAATGCGCCTAATGCATCAGCTACTGCTTTTGTGACTACAATAATAACATCTTTTGTGGACTCATTCTCAGTAAATTTACCAACAACCTTCGCAAAGGTAGATCTGTTGCTCATCGGATTGGTAATTTTCATGATCGTTCCGATAGGAGCAGTGCGGTGAAGAACCAGCATTTTTGACGAGTCAAGATCTTTATCAGCGATCCAGATTCCCGCACCTTTTTCATCCATCTGGCTCAGGCCATAACGGCTTGCCGGTAGTTTTAAAGAAGGATTTTTAACAGATTCTATAGTATCAGCCTCATTGGTGACTGCATTATTTTCGGCATGTTCAGGTTTTACCGGATACTGACCATTGATCAATAATTTCTGGCCAACGTATAAAGAGTTGGTCGTTAAATTATTTTTAGCTTTTAACTGGTCAAGGGTCAGATTATATTTTGTAGCAATCGAATACATGGTTTCATTAGAAGCAACCGTATGAACGACTAACTGATCTTTTGCCGGTGGGGTCTCCTGTTGTGCTGGTGTAGTAGCAACAGGCTCAGTTTTTTTTGTTTGTATAGGTGCTGTTTGTACTGGTGTAGGCGTTGGATGTTGGACAACAGCAGTAGTTTGTACAGGAGTTGGGGTTACAGGTGTTGTTTCCGCTCCTGCTTTAACAGGCATTTTTAAGATTTGTCCTATTTTCAGATTAACAGTAGTCAGGTTGTTGATTCGTTTAATTTCTCCGACGGTCGTATTGTATTGCCTTGCAAGCATCATCAGGTTTTCCTTAGGCTGTACAGCATGCTCGGTAAATTCAGTGTTTTCCTGGCTGGCAGTAGCAACTGTTTTTGCCTGGTTGGCCACCTGCTGTTTTGCAGTTCCGACAGGTTTGTGTATTTCTGTTTTTGCTACGGTTGCCGGTGCGTTTCCTGAAAAAGGTACGTTCGTTGGAACTTTGATCACTACTCCGATAGAAAGGAACTTGTTATCGTTATAAGTCATGATTTCCTTTGGACTTACATTATACCTTCTTCCGATAGCATAATAAGTGTCTTTGGCTACGACCTGGTGGATGATTAATTTTTTACCGTTCAGATTTTCAACTCCTATAGAGTCTCTCAGGTTATCGGCTTTGGCTGTAGATAGGTTCAGAATCAGACCAAATAGTAATGGTATATAATATTTTTGCATTAACGTTCGTGTGAATGATTAGTCAGGCAATTATACGAATAAAATACAAGAGCCTCAATTTTGAATATTAAACGGTGTATTATATGTCAGTATTGTATCATAAGCATTTTTTAAAAAACCTTATGCGTTTGTAATTGTTCTTCTAGTATAGATTAACAACCCAAAATTAAAATAAAAATACAATATGGACGCAAAAGAAATTAGTTTAAGTGAGAAACAAGTAAAGCCTGTAGTAGATCTGTTAAATGATTATCTTGCTAACTATCATATTCATTATCAAAAACTAAGAGGATGTCACTGGAATATTAAAGGGCAGAATTTTTTTACTTTACATCTTAAGTTTGAAGAGTTATATACTAATGCACAATTAACCATTGACGAGATCGCCGAACGGGTACTGACTTTAGGGAAACCACCACACAGCCGCTTTGCAGATTATATTAAGGAGTCTGGTCTCAAAGAAATTAATACCATTGGTTTACAGGATTTGGCTATGGTAGATGCTGTTCTGGAAGATATGGCACATTTAATTCAGCTGGAGCGCGAATTACTGGAGGCATCTGCTTCGGCAGGGGACGATGGAACCAATGATATGGTCAATCGTTTTATGCAGTTCAAGGAAAAAACTACCTGGATGTTACGTTCATTCGCTGGTAAAAAGTAATATAAATCTCTTTACAGAGAGAAAAAGCCATGCATTTTGCATGGCTTTTTCTGTTTTAATGAAGTACACAAACAAGAATTCTTAATACCTTTGGACCAGATGGGATATAAAAGCTTAGCCGAATGTGTGGCTGATTTAGAAAAACATGGTCATTTATTACGAATTAAAGAAGAGGTGGATCCTTATCTTGAAATGGCCGCTATTCATTTACGTGTTTATGAACAAAAAGGACCAGCTATATATTTTGAAAAAGTAAAAGGCAGCCCTTTTCCGGCAGTATCCAATCTTTTTGGTACACTGGAAAGATCTAAATTTATATTCAGGGATAGTTTATCGCGCGTAGGGCAGTTGGTTGAGCTGCGTTCAGACCCTATGAAAGCATTGAAGAATCCATTTAAATATCTGGGTGCTGGTCTGACCGCCTTTTCTGCTTTACCAATGAAACAGCGTTTGTTTAAGGCTGGATTTGAAAAGACCACGATCAGCCAGCTTCCGCAGATTGTGAACTGGCCTATGGACGGAGGTCCTTTTGTGACCATGCCACAGGTATATACAGAAGATGCTGATAAACCAGGGGTATTAAATGCGAACTTAGGCATGTACCGTATTCAGCTGGCGGGTAATGAATATATCAAAGACAAAGAAATAGGACTGCATTATCAGATTCACCGCGGAATAGGGGTACATCAGAGTAAAGCCAATGCTAAAGGTCTACCTTTAAAGATAAGTATCTTTGTTGGTGGCCCGCCTTCACATCCGCTTGCTGCGGTGATGCCTTTACCCGAAGGGCTGTCCGAAATGACATTTGCCGGGGCTTTAGGCAACCGCCGCTTCCGTTATTTTTATGACGATGAAGGGTTCTGTCTTTCGGCAGATGCAGATTTTGTGATCACTGGAACAGTCTATCCGCATGAAAATAAACCAGAGGGGCCTTTCGGAGATCATTTAGGCTATTATAGCCTGACGCATCCGTTCCCTCTGATGAAAGTCCACAATGTCTATCATAAAAAAGATGCCATCTGGTCCTTTACTGTTGTCGGGCGTCCACCACAGGAGGATACCAGTTTTGGAGCGTTGATCCATGAGATTACCGGTTCGGCAATTCCACAGGAAATCCACGGTTTAAAAGAAGTCAATGCAGTGGATGCGGCAGGTGTTCATCCTTTGCTATTTGCTATAGGCAGTGAAAGATATACACCTTACCTTAAAGAACGCAGACCACAGGAAATCCTGACTATTGCCAACCATATATTAGGTAAAAACCAGTTGAGTCTGGCCAAATATGTTTTTATTGCTGCCAGGGAAGATAACGAGCAGCTGAATACCAATGATATTGAGCCGTTTTTACACCATATATTATCCCGTATAGATTTAAAACGGGATCTTCATTTTTATACAGAAACTACAATTGATACGCTCGATTACAGTGGGGAGGGGCTTAACAGCGGATCTAAAGTTGTTATTGCAGCTGCGGGCGAAGAAAAGAGGAAACTTTCCAGCCAGTTACCAGTTGATTTTACGCTTTCCGGAGAGTTTGAACAATATTATATGGTGATGCCAGGTGTGCTGGCTATTACGACAGCAGCTTATACAACTAGTAAAGAAGCAGGCAGACTGACAGCACAGTTGAACCTTGAGTTAAAAGATCAGCCGCTGGATGGTCTGGCGTTGATTGTATTATGCGATGATTCGGCATTTACAGCTGGAAATATTGACAATTTTGTTTGGGTGACCTTTACCAGGAGTAATCCTGCAACCGATATTCATGGTATCGGTGAGTTTACTAAAGATAAACACTGGGGATGCACCGGACCACTGGTTATTGACGCCAGGAAGAAGCCTCATCATGCGCCAGAACTGATTAAAGATCCTGAGGTAGAAGAGCAAATTAATAGGTACTTTTAACCTTTGACTGAAGAGTTCTTTTTGTGAATCAAAGGAATCATTTCTCGTATTATAATGGTGATTATTTAAGTATTTATCTTTATGAACACATCTTCAATTGTAGACAAGCTTTTAAAAAACATGGGTAACATGCATGAACTAGGTCGCCAACGTGCGTTCGAGCTAGGCAATCCCTTTTATGCACAGTTTGCAGAAGATGGGGGATATTGGCGTAAGGAGTTGCCAACTGGTGAAAAATACCTTGTTTCCCTGGAAGTGATAACAGACGATAATGATATGCCTATTGAGATAAAGGATACTATTATTAAAAGAGTGGACTAGCATTATGCCGGAATAGTACCTGTTGAGATATAACCAGATATAAAAAATCCCCTGCTGATAATTCAGCAGGGGATTTTTTATATCTGGTTGGATTAATTTAGAATCTTACACCAACAGTCATAAATATATTGTTTCTTGCCACTTTAGTCGTGGCTAATGGCTCTGAACCATTATCCAGGAAATAAGGACTGAAGAAATTGTTCGTTTCAACACGTTGATAAGCTAAGTCAATATAGTATTGGTTTATCCTGTATCCGATACCGCCTGAATAAGATTTGATTGCAGATAGATTACCCGGATCAACTTTGTATGGTGTACCGCTGTAACCGTAACCAGCTCTTAAGCTAAACTGATCAATTTTGTATTCACCACCAACTCTGTAGTTAAATGCACTTCCGTAATTATTTTTGATAAAATTATTGTTAGCTCTGATATCATCAGCATAGCCATCACTTACAGAAAGTTTAGTAGAGGCATAATCTACATAGTCTACATCCGCGGTTAATAAGGCATTTTTAGCCAGGATTACACTTGCACCAAATGATCCTTTGTATGGAGTTCTTACATTATAGTTAAAGTTAGAATTCATGAAATCACTAGGTATATTCTGAGGATTAGCACCACCAGTGTAACTTACATCCAGAATTTCAGATCTGTCTACTTCCATATGCATCCAGGTAGGAGACTGGAAAGTAGCACCTAATCTAACTGCTTCTACTGGTTTGTAGATCAGACCCACTCTACCGGTTATGCCTGCTCCATTAGTCCTGGTATCCACCCCGTTAACCAATGAATACTGATAACCGAGATAACGGTTGGTTGGGGTTGCAACGATACTTCCTGTTTCAGTATAAGTTGAATTAGACTCATAATGTACGTTTGCAAATGCAATGCTTGCACCAACATAAAGTTGGTTGGAAATGTTGATCGCGCCAGAGAAGTTGAATTCAGAAGTTGAACCTCTGCGGACTTCATTCTGGCTTTGAACATTATTGGTACTTGAAGTAGCCGGTATATACTGATTGGTAGTTCCCGGTTGTAATTCAATTAAGTAACTATCATAAGCAGTAGTTTCGACATTTCCTTTCTGCAAGTTATCCGGGGTGTATCCGTTTGCACGTTGTGCCCAGTCATTTGCGATAGAACTCTGATTATTTTTCGCTGAGTAATTGTTTTCAACACTGAAATCGTTATTTCTGTTATAACCTAAACCCCAAACTACGCTCAGTACACCTTTATTTAAGTTTGACCCTCTTGGTTTTACTATAGGATTATACCATACTGCAGCAGCCTGGTTTAAATTGAATTTATTTTTATCAGTTTTAGTGTTCTGCCCCAGGTAGTTTGAATTCGCCTGTATGATATTGAATTCGGGCGTGATGCTGAATTCTGAACGGGTAAACATTCCTAAACCAGCGGGATTACCGCCGATAGAACTGATGTCACCACCTAAACTTGTCTGCGCATTTCCCAAACCTTTGAAACGTGCTGAACTTCCGTAATCTGTCCGCGAAAACCTCAATGCATCACCTGCATAAATGTTTTGGGCATAGATATTACTTGTAGTACCTACTATAGCTACTACTACGAGTTGTATGAATTTTTTCATTTAGATATTAAATACATTTTAGTTTCTGCCTCCGCGACCACCGCCGCCACCTGATGATCTTCCACCGCCGCCGCCGTATCCGCCGCCGCCATAACTACCTGATGATCTTTCTGAAGAACTTCTTTGTGGGGTATATGATTGTGAACGATCAGGTCTTGTAGTCGACTGACCATAAGATCTGTTACTTCTATCATAGCCGTAACCCTGAGCTCTGCCATTGTAATAGCTTCTACTACCGCTTCTGGCTACGCCAGAACCATTGTAGCTGCTTCTGCCACCATAACTCCTGGTACCATAATTGGTCGCTCTTCCGCTATAGCTTGAACGCTGAGTATCTCTGTTGTAAACCGGTCTGTAGTTACTGTTACGGCCATAATATCCGCCGCCATAGTATCCACCACCCCAGAAACCGCCACCCCAGTAGCCACCGCCCCAAAGTCCGCCGTAATAACCACCGCCCCATCCCCAAGGAGAATAGAATCCGCCACCCCAGCCATATCCAAAGCCTAAACCCCATGAACTGCCGTAGTAACCGTTACCGAATCCGAATCCAAAACCTGAGTAATAAGGAGAGTATCCGTTATAAAATCCATCATAGTAGAAAGGGTCATAATAACCTCTGTATGGACTTCCGTAATAAAATCTGTTGATGCGTGAAGAGTAATCCATGTCAGCATAAAGGTCGCTGCTGCCATAATAGTCATCATTTCCATCTGTATATCCGTCATCTACGGATTGAGAAGAGTAGGTGCGCTCCGGTGCAGTATATTCTACCGCCTTGGCTGTTGAGCCATAAACATCGTCACTATGACGAGTTTGCTGGGCCATTTGTGGAGCAGAGCAGGAGGACACGGCGAGAGCCGCAACCACCAGCATGCTGGGAAATAAATGGTTAGGTTTCATAATATGTGAGTTCTTTGTGTGTGTAAACAGTTTTTTTGTAGGCATAAATTTATAAATTTGTACCCTGGTATGCAAGTTATTTAACACAAAAAACGTTCCAAACAGTTATGAGCAAAGGTATTACAAGTAAAAACGAGGATTATTCCCAGTGGTATAACGAGATTGTTATAAAGGCCGATCTGGCAGAACATTCGGCTGTCAAAGGTTGTATGGTTATAAAGCCCTATGGCTATTCTATTTGGGAAAAAATGCAGGCTGTTTTGGACCAGAAATTTAAGGATACCGGACACAGTAACGCCTATTTCCCTTTATTCATTCCTAAGTCATTTTTTTCTAAGGAAGCGGCGCACGTTGAAGGTTTTGCGACAGAATGTGCAGTTGTGACACATTACCGTCTTAAAAATGATGGAGAAGGCAATATTATTGTAGATCCTGAAGCGAAACTGGAAGAAGAACTGATCGTAAGACCAACTTCTGAGACTATTATATGGAACACCTTCAGAGGATGGGTGCAGTCTTACCGTGATTTGCCTTTGCTGATTAATCAGTGGGCAAACGTAGTCAGATGGGAAATGCGTACGCGTCTTTTCCTGCGTACCACCGAGTTCTTATGGCAGGAGGGGCATACTGCACACTCGACTGCTCAGGAGGCTATTGAAGAAACCGAAAGAATGCTGAATGTATATGCAGATTTTGCAGAAAACTGGATGGCTTTACCGGTTGTCAAAGGTGTTAAGACTGCTAATGAACGTTTTGCTGGTGCAATGGATACTTATTGTATTGAAGCACTGATGCAGGATGGAAAAGCTTTACAGGCAGGTACATCTCACTTTTTAGGACAAAACTTCGCGAAAGCATTTGACGTGAAGTTCACAAATAAAGAAGGAAAAATCGAACATGTATGGGCTAGTTCGTGGGGTGTTTCAACCCGAATGATCGGTGCTTTAATCATGGCACACAGTGATGATCAGGGTTTGGTCCTGCCACCTAAATTAGCACCTATACAAGTGGTGATTGTACCTATCTATAAAAACGATGAAGATCTGAAAAACATTTCTTCTTTTGTCGATGAGCTGATGCCTAAGCTGAAAAAGCTGGGTGTTTCAGTGAAATATGATGACAGGGATTCTCAGCGTCCGGGCTTCAAATTTGCCGAATACGAATTGAAAGGTGTACCAGTACGTCTGGCTATCGGTGGCAGAGATATGGAAAATGGTACTGTCGAACTGGCCAGAAGAGATACCAGAGAGAAAAGCACTGTGAAACAAGAAGGACTGGAGACTTATATCGTTGAATTATTAGACGAAATCCAGGCTAATATCTATAAAAAGGCTGCTGATTACAGAACAGAGCATATCACTATAGCGAATTCTTATGATGAGCTTAAAGATCTTTTAGATAACAAAGGCGGATTTATTTCTGCGCACTGGGATGGTACGCCAGAAACAGAGCAAAAAATAAAAGAAGAAACAAAGGCTACAATCAGATGTATTCCGTTAGATAACCAGTTAGAAGACGGAGTTTGTATTTATTCAGGTAAACCATCTATCCAACGCGTTTTATTTGCCCGTGCTTATTAAGCATTCGGCTTCATAAATTTTTTAAAAAAACAGCAATATGAAATTTGCAACTAAAGCCATACACGCAGGTCAGGAACCTGATCCGACAACAGGAGCTGTCATGACTCCAATTTATCAGACCTCTACTTACTGGCAGAAATCACCAGGAGAGAACAAGGGATTTGAATATTCGAGAGGAACCAATCCTACCCGTCAGGCCCTTGAAAACTGTCTTGCCGCATTGGAAAATGCTAAATACGGCCTGGCTTTCTCTTCAGGTATGGGAGCTACGGATACAGTGATGCGTCTGTTGCAGCCAGGTGATGAAGTGATTACCGGTAATGACCTTTACGGAGGATCTTACAGGATATTTACGAAGGTATATGCAAAATACGGTATCAAATTCCATTTCCTGGATTTATCAAAACCAGAAAATATACTGCCGTATATCAATGATAAAACTAAACTGGTTTGGATAGAAACACCTACCAACCCAACTATGCAGATCGTTGACATTGAAGGCGTAGCTAAAATCACTAAAGAAAAAGGACTCATCCTGACTGTAGATAACACTTTTGCTTCACCATATCTGCAAAACCCTATTGATCTTGGGGCTGATATTGTCATGCATTCGGTAACTAAATATATTGGTGGTCACTCTGATGTGGTTATGGGAGCTTTGTTATTAAACGATGATCAGTTATACAAAGATCTTTGGTTTATCTATAACGCTTGTGGTGCAACACCAGGCCCACAAGATGCTTTCCTGGTATTAAGAGGGATCAAAACGCTGCATCTGCGCATGAAAGCACATTGTGAAAACGGAGAGAAAGTGGCGCATTATCTTAAAAATCACCCTAAGATTGATAAAATCTACTGGCCAGGTTTTGAAGATCATCCTAACCATGATATTGCGAAAAAACAAATGCGTGGTTTTGGTGGTATGGTTTCTATTACGTTAAAAGGAGCTGACCTGGCGGAAACTTTCCGTGTAGCCTCTTCATTCAAAGTTTTTACACTGGCTGAATCTCTTGGTGGTGTGGAATCCCTGATTAATCACCCGACTACGATGACCCATGGTTCTATCCCTAAAGAAGAACGTGAAAAAGTAGGTGTTACAGATAACCTGTTACGTCTGAGCGTTGGGGTTGAAGATATTGATGATCTTTTAGCCGATTTAGCACAAGCACTTAATTAAGAAAATATTGGAATTTTTAGAACTGAAGGATTTTCTGGATAATAAAGTTGGGCAATATAACAGGCCCGACTTTATCACAAACGATCCGATTTGCATTCCTCATCGTTTTTCTAAAAAACAAGATATCGAAATTGCCGCATTTTTTGCGGCAATTTTGGCTTGGGGCCAGCGGAAAACGATTATCAATAAATGCACCGATCTCTTTGACAGGATGGATAATGATCCGTATAACTTCATGCTCCATCATGGCGATGATGACCTGCGCCGTTTACTGAACTTTAAACACCGGACTTTCAACGATACAGACCTGCTGTATTTCGTTTCTTTCTTTAAACACCATTATTCGGTTTCAGACAGTCTGGAAACAGCCTTTCTCCCGGCAGATTTTAAACAGGACGGAACATTCACGGCAGAACTTGCCCTGAACCATTTCAGATCCTATTTCTTTAGTCTGCCTGATTCTCCGCGCAGAACAGTCAAACATATTTCTTCTCCTTTGCAGAAATCCACCTGCAAAAGATTGAATATGTTTCTTCGCTGGATGGTCCGTCAGGATCAGACAGGAGTAGATTTTGGCGTCTGGAAAACGATTTCCCCGGCTGACCTGATCTGTCCCTGTGATGTTCACGTAGACCGGGTAGCCCGCCGTCTGGAACTGATCACCCGTAAACAGACAGACTGGAGAACAGCTGTTGAACTGACCGCGGAGTTGAGTAAGTTTGATCCGGCAGATCCGGTAAAATATGATTTTGCCTTGTTTGGTCTGGGTGTAGAAGAGAAATTTTAGAACTCATAAATTTGCTTTATCTTTAAAAGCCTGTTTAAGATTATTTTAAACAGGCTTTTATATGAAATGATAATTTTCGAAGCAGAAATAGAACGGTTTTCCAAAATGGGTGAAAAGACAGGCTGGTCTTTTGTCACTATCCCTATGCATATCGCCAGTCAGATCAAACCCGACTGCCGGAAGAGTTTCCGTGTCAGGGGATTTCTCGATACCTTACCAGTTGAAGGAATGTCTTTTATCCCAATGGGAGAGGGCGATTTCATCCTTGCCCTCAAAGCAAGCCTGCGTAAACAATTACGGAAAGAGGAGGGAGCAAAACTTAGGCTGGAACTGGAAGAAGACACCAGCTTTAAGATCGATATGCCTGAAGATCTTGAGCTCTGCCTGTCGGAGGAACCGCATTACATGGATAACTTTCTTAAAATGCCTAAATCTCACCAGAATTATTACATCAACTGGCTGAATACGGCAAAAACAGAAACGACAAGAGTTAAACGTCTGACCAAAATCGTCATCGCCATGGACCGGAACCTGACTTTCTCAGAGATGATGCGCGAGAAATAGTATCAAAAGATAAAAAGTAATTTCAAGATAACATCTGGGTGGAACTGTATAAGGCACTGGTTGGGATGAGTGCATGGTGAGTCCATGTTGAGTGCATGGTAAGTGCATGTATTTTCAACTAGCTAAAAACACATGGACTTACCATGCACTCAGGTTATGATGAAGATGCACTCACCCGAATGTTAACTCCTGTTAATCTTAATTAGTATCAATTGATAAGATAATACGGGACTTACCCGAACGGTACCGTCTGGGTTACATCAAATAAATAAAATTGAAAATCTTAACCTCTTTTGTAGTTTCTGAACCAGCTGGTGATCTTCATTTGGATTACACCAACAAAAGCTTCTCTGAAAATCCGGGTACTCATTTTTGAAACCCCTTCAGTTCTGTCGGTAAATATGATAGGTACTTCAACGACTTTAAAACCATATTTAATGGCAGTAAACTTCATTTCTATCTGGAAGGCATAACCTACGAACCTGATTTTGTCGAAAGGAATAGTTTCCAGAACGATTCTCTTGTAACACTTAAAACCAGCAGTTGCATCCTGAATGTTGATCCTGGTAATGAATCTTACATACATGGAAGCGAAATAAGACATCAATACGCGGCTCATTGGCCAGTTCACCACATTTACGCCACGTACATAACGCGAGCCTATAGCTACATCGGCACCATTTATGCAAGCCTCACGCAAAGCAGAAAGATCTTCAGGATTATGAGAAAAATCGGCATCCATTTCAAAAATGTAAGCGTACGAATGTTGAAGAGCCCATTTGAAACCATGGATATAAGCAGTTCCCAAGCCTAGTTTTCCAGTTCTTTGCTCCATATGCAAACGTGGAAATTCCAATTGTAATTTTTTTACAATATCTGCTGTACCATCTGGCGATCCGTCATCAATAATTAAAATTTCAAAAAGGAAATTGAGACTAAATACCTTGCGGATAATTTTCTCAATGTTCTCTTTCTCATTATAGGTAGGGATGATGACTAAGCTGTCTGACACGTGGGTAGTTATAAATGGTAATAAATTATTCGCGAAAATATTGATTAAAATTGAAACTAGGATACATTAACAAAATTTAACATTCATCGCTGAACATTTTTGATCTAAAAAAAAGGCCGCTTTATTGAAAAAACGGCCTTTTTGAAATATTTATAATCGATGACTATACTTTTGCATTCATCGTTTTCTGTAACCATTTGGTTAAGAAGAACAATAACAGCGAAGCAATACCTGCCATCACTACGAATAACATAAAGAAATCATATAGATTTTTGATCGTGTATCCCATGAATGTTGGTTTCTCAGGATTAAGGTTATAAACCTCAACTACCGAAGCATTCTGATCAGAACCTTTAATGATATAGATTTCGGACTGGGCAGCATTGGTACCTAAAACGAATTTACCCTCTGTTTCACCAGCTACCTGAAGTTTTTTAACTTCTTCAGCACTTAATTTTTTAGGAGATATTCTGTTTATTTTGTTAGTATCAATAGTAATTGCCTGCTGAGCTGCATTAATAGAAAGGGCTACCAGAGAATCAGGGCTGATAGAATGAGCGTTCTTTTTAACAAGGCTTAATTCCCATTGCTGGATATTCTTTTTGCTATTGCTAACTTCTTTCCAGTTGATAGTGCTGCCGGTAAATACCAGAGGGCTCACTTTGTATTCTGCTACTTTAGCTTCCTCTTCAGGATATTTAGAACTTAACTTACCAGCCAGTACGTTTGCGCCTGCATTGGCAAGGAACCATACAGCCATTAAAAGCGAAGAAAGTTTGAGTGGGGAAAGTTTGTTAACCAGTGATAATCCGATAGGAGATAGACATAATTCACCCCAGGTGTGGAATGCATACATACCGATCAGGTAGATCATACTTACTTTGATACCAGCACCTACATCTTTTACCCCAGTAGCAATGACCAGGTAACCTAAAGCAAGTAATAATAGACCTAAAGCCATTTTAGTAGGGGCAGAAGGCTCTCTTTTACCTAACTTAATCCATAACCAGGCAAATATGGGTGCAAATGCAACTACGAAAATAGAGTTTAAAGACTGGAACCAGCTTGAAGGAACGGTAAAGAAACCCAGATTTCTTTGAGTCTGCTCTTCAGCAAAGAAAGTTAATGATGCTCCTGCCTGCTCGAAAGCACTCCAGAAGAATAATACGAAGAAGGCAACGATGAAAATTACTGAGATTTTTTTCTTCTCTATTTTAGTCAGGGTTTTATCCGTGAAGATCATCACTGCAATACCAATTACGGCAATCATCAACAGATAACTCAGGTAACTGACAATTTTAGCGTCAATATACAACATCCCTACACATAATGCAGAAAAAGCAAATAAGCCGAGATAAACCAATACCGGTGAAACTTTTTTGCTGTCGGGATTGGCGGGTGTTAAACCTAAAAGATCCCCATTCTGATCACGTACATACTTATCTCTGAATTTGATGAAAACAATTACGCCAATGGCCATTGCAATTGCACCAGCAAGGAATGCCCATTTGAAATCAGCAGGATTTCCTGTGTCTCCAAAAAATCCGCAGATAAACGGACCCAGTGCACCACCTACGTTGATCCCCATATAGAAAATCGTATAAGCAGCATCAATTCTGCGGTCATTCTTAGGATAAAGCTGACCTACCATTGAAGAGATATTTGGTTTAAAGAAACCATTACCCGAGATCATGAAGCCTAAACCCGTAAAAAATAGAAATGTAGAAATATCCGGCATGGTATGATAAAGGGAAGCACAACCGAACATAATCAGTTCTCCCAATGCCATCAAAATACCTCCGGTTACAATAGATCTTCTGTTTCCCCAATATTTGTCAGCGATAAAACCACCAATCAATGGAGTCAGATATACAAGTCCTGTATAACTTCCATATAAATTTGACGCAAATGCTTTGTCAAATAATAAGGCTTTGGTCATAAAGAGCACCAAAACAGCCCGCATACCGTAGTAATTGAAACGTTCCCACATCTCGGTAGCGAACAGCACATATAATCCTTTTGGATGGCCTTTTTGAGCGGCGTCTAATTGCTCTGGCTTAAGGATTTCAGATTGATCCATAAATGTTGTTTTATATTTTTGTTAAATTAAAAGTTTGCAAATTAATTCTAATTATTGATTATTCCCGGTAACTATTTTATTCCTTTTTCCTCCATAATCCCATTCAGCCATTTTAACAGGGAGAATGCAATCATTGCCGAGAAAAGCAGAAGACTAAAGTTCACCCAGAAGAAATTAGCTTTATTCTCATAGGTATCCCAAAGTGTTGCCAGTACGCCGGATAGTTTGTTTCCAATAGAAGTAGCCAGAAACCATCCACCCATCATCAGGGAAGTGATCCTTACCGGACTTAATTTAGAAACCAGTGAAAGTCCCATAGGACTCAAAAACAGCTCGCCAATGGTAATGACACCATAACCAGCTACCAGCCATAATACAGAAACTTTCTCAGTACCATTATGGCCCGAATAAACTGCCCCGATCATGACCAGAACGGATAAGGCTGAAATAAATAAGCCAAAGGCGATTTTTGTCGCTGTACTGGGTTCTCTGTTTCTGCCACGTAACCAGGTGAAAAAAGCAACGACCAATGGAGTCAGCAGGATCACCCAGGCAGGATTAATAGACTGACTCAGGTTAGTAGCCCAGAGTTCAACTTTACCACCTTCGGCAGGAAGTTTGCCGGCTGGGATATTCTTGAAATAAGTCGGGTAATTATATTCTTTCAATACGTTACCGTTTTCTTTTTGAATACGGAAGGCCTGATCATACAAAGCGATTGAGTCTTTGGCGTAAGTGAAATTCTGTGAGAAATTGAGTTTGGAGAAGGTCTTCTCTGCAACTGGATTCTGGAGGTGACGGTCAGTGTAGCGATCTGCCCAGGTAGTCAGGGCTGTTCCGTTTTGCTTGAATACCGCCCAGAACAGAATCACTACCGCGAATATGGTTAACAAGGCCGCAATTGGTCTTTTTTCGTCTTTATCGGCCTTAGCCAGTAAAGAGCCATAAAAATAAATTACCGGAACACAGGCAAAAATAAAGGCATCGGTAGAAGCCGAGCCTACCAGGGCATGACCCATTAATTTTGTAGGGACTACCCAGCCAATAATACCGGCAATTACAGAAGGGACCAGAATAACCAGTACAATTTTCAGAAAGGACATATCGCCTTCTTTTACCCCTTTTTTAACGTCAAATGCCCTATAGTGTTTCATTCCATAAATAAATATGGCAACACCAAGGAACATACCTACACCGGCGGCAATAAAGGCATAACCCCAGCCCAGCATAATATATAAGGCAGCACCAAAGAAATTACAAATAAAAGCACCGATGTTGATCCCCATATAAAAGATATTGTATCCTTCATCTTTTTTGTCAGCGTATTCGGGGGTAGAATAGATATTACCCAGCAGGGTAGAGATATTTGGCTTGAAAAAGCCATTTCCGATAATGACCAGTGTCATTGACAGGTACAGGATTGGTAAACTATGGATAGCCATCATGCAGTAACCGGCTCCCATTAACAGTCCGCCAAGAATGATAGATTTAGCATAACCCAAATAGCGGTCTGCAATTAATCCGCCTAAAAATGGTGTCAGAAATACAAGGGCTATAAATGTACCATACAGGTCGGCTGATTCGGCTTCGGTCATTGAAAAACCGGCCTTCACATCTTTTAAATACAGGGTAAATATCCCTATCATCAGGTAATATCCGAAACGTTCCCACATTTCAGATAAGAAAAGAAAAGTCAGTCCTCTCGGATGCTTTACTTTAATGGTTTGATTCATTAATTTCAAGAATTATTTGTGTGTTTGCAGTTTAGTGCATCGCGCAATATAAGGACATGACCTCGTAATCGCAAATTTAAGCTATATAGAGGCCGTTTTTTGCTTTTAAATTAATTTTTTGCCGGTATCACTTTAGGTTTAGGATCAATGTAAAGATCATCCTTGGCGTCCGGATCATTCTTTAATTCTATATTTTCCATCAGCTTGAGTTTATCTCCCACCAGGCGGTAACCATCAAAGCTTGAGTCGGAAGCATAATACTCGAAATTGCCTTCCATATTCGGATCAAAAGGGGCCAGGTGATCAAATACAATCATCTGTTCTTTTTTATCGAGTCTTAAGGTCATGGAATTGAGTTTGTTGTATTCAAATACTACCCTGTTTTTGACGGGGGCGTTTTTAGGACCCTGAAAAATTGCTTTTCCGAATTTTGGTTCATCATTAACGAAGGATAACACATCAATTACCTTTTTAGAGGTTTTGGCAGTATTTCCTTTCCAGCCCAGCAGGACATAAGAAGTATTTTGTCCACCTACGATCAGCGGTACGACTTCATAATAACGGGCACCATACCATTGTTTATTCGTACTGATCTGGTTGAGGTCCTTGAAGTGCTCTGTGTCATCAATCAAAGGATATAATTTGAGTTTTCCGTCTCTGGTGGCCATCTGAATGGTACCAAAAAACCGGTACGTCCCTTCAACTGTCGGAACATACCAGGAGAAGATCCTGAAAGCATTATCCGGTGACCTGACTACAGATATCGTTTGCAGGGAGTCAAATTCAAATTCAAAAGAAGAAGGTGTTTTTAAAGCAGTAACGAGGGTTTTAATAAATCTGGCGTTCTGTTCAAAGCGGTCGATATTATTAGGGGCAGTAAACAGGGTACGGGTAATTTTGAGCAGGGAATCCTGATATTTGCCAAGGGTAATGGCATTTCCCGTACCCGGATTAAGCTGTGCGGAGACATTGGTCACTGCACAGCTCATCAGGAATACTATTAAAAAGGGTTTGAAAACCACTTTCATTAATTTAATCTTTCAATAACCAATGCACTGGCACCGCCACCTCCGTTACAGATTCCGGCAACACCAATTTTTCCATTGTTCTGCGCTAAAACAGAAAGTAAAGTCACAACGATACGTGCTCCTGAAGCACCCAGTGGGTGACCCATGGCTACAGCACCACCATTCACGTTAACATTTGTTTCAGACAGTCCCATTTCCTGGTTATTGGCTAAAGATACGACAGAGAAAGCCTCATTGATTTCAAAGAAATCTACATCAGCTATGCTTTTTCCAGCTCTTTTCAAAGCTAAAGGAATAGCTTTTGACGGAGCAGTTGTAAACCATTCAGGTGCCTGTTGCGCATCAGCATAACTTAAGATACGTGCCAGCGGTTTTAATCCTAATTCTTTAGCTTTATCAGCACTCATCAATACTAAAGCAGCTGCACCATCATTTAAAGCAGATGCATTTGCAGCGGTTACTGTACCGTCTTTTTTAAAGACAGGTTTCAGACCTGGTAGTTTATCAAAATTAACAGTCCAGGCATCTTCATCTTTATCTACAATAGTTGCATTTCCTTTGCGGTCAACAACCTCTACAGGAATTATTTCTGCATTGAATTTACCATCATTTTGTGCAGCCTGTGCTCTTTTATAAGAACTTACCGCATAATTATCCTGTGCTTCACGACTGATATTACAGGTAGATGCACATAATTCGGCAGCCGAACCCATATGGTAGTCATTGTAAACATCCCACAGGCCATCTTTTACCAGACCATCAGTGATTTGTCCATGTCCTAATCTATAACCTGTTCTTGCTTTATCAAGATAGTAGGGAACATTACTCATGCTTTCCATTCCACCGGCAACAACAATATCATTTTGTCCAAGAGCAATACTTTGTGCAGCAAGCATAATCGCTTTCGTACCAGAGGCACATACTTTATTAATTGTGGTACCAGGAACATCAGGTAATCCGGCAAATTTAGCGGCCTGAGTAGCTGGTGCCTGACCTAAATTAGCAGATAAAACGTTACCCATATATACTTCCTGTACATCTTCTGGTTTAATGCCCGATTTCTCAACAGCAGCTTTAATGGCAAAACCACCCAACTGGGTAGCTGTGAAACCCGACAGTGACCCGCCGAAACTTCCAATTGCTGTCCTTAATGCTGATACAATAACTACTTCTCTCATTTGTCTCTATTAAATTTGGTTATCAGCAAATCTAATAATTTTAAATTTGCTCAGGAAGCTCTTTTTTAAAACCTACATTAAAAACCACTTATACATGGGACGTGCATATTGGCCCCATTCTTTCAATGCTGCGGTCAAAGTATTCATTAATGCCTTGTTATCAGTGGCTTTGCCCTTGGTTGGTGCAACGAGCTGAGAGTTTTCTACCGGTCTGTCGGCTACCGATTTTGCAAACCAGGTTACATTCTCATGTGGAATGGCCAGTCCTAAGATCATTCCAGGCAAACCATTGAATGATTCCGGACCACCTGAAACAGGAATTTGTTCTGTATAAAATGCCACTACATAAATAGAATCCATAATCAGTGCATTTGCACGGCGGCAGTTAAAACCGGCAATCTCTCTGGTTTCATCAGTTATTTTCCAGTTGATTGCCCTGGTGCTGTCCTTAACCAGAAAGGTTTCTTCAAAGACTTTCTTCTGGGTAACCTGCTGGCTGGTAGCCAGGTTGGTATAGGTTGTATTGATTTGAGTTACAGAGGGATCCTCACCGAAAAACGGAACTGGGGGAGAGCTGTCCGCTGTGGGTTTAAACAAGGTTGTCTGTTTAGAAAAAGTCAGGGTACTTTTAGTGAGTTTAAATTGCGGTGATGTTTTTTTAAACTGTTCAAAAGCCTGGTTAAGATAGCTTTCGTTATCTTTATTGATCCTTTTCTGGATCATAGCATACATATTGTTACTTCTTTCAAATTCGATTACTCCTTCTGTGGTAAATCTTGCATTTTGTGCAAACAAGGGAGTCGTGGAGCCAATTAAAAGGCAGGTCAGGGTTATTAATGTCAGGTTCTTCATCGCTTATTTTTTTGTAGGTGCACCACCCATTTTGTTAAAATCCCAGCTCAGAGAAGCCATAAAATATCTTTTAATGGTAGTGTAGCTGGTTTGTGTAATCATAGTTCCATTCGCATTTCTGTCGAAACCTACATTCTGGTTCAGTAAGTCATTTGCAGCAATCGAGAACTTCAGGCTTTCTGATTTCAGGAATTTTTTGCTGATCCTGGCATTTAGCAGCAGCAGATGAAAATCTGTCGCGAAAGACTGTGTTTTTGCTCTATATTGATAACTGGCATCCGAACCGAACTCAAATTTACCAGGTAAATAAACCGTGAAATTGCTATTTCCAGTTAATCCCCAGCCGTTATCATTAGTTGATTTCTGTAAAGAGGATTGGTTGGTCGTATAAGAAGGGCCAAAAGAGATACGGCCTTCAAATTTTTTCTCTTTATACTTTGATAAAGAGAGTTCGGCGTAATAGCTGTTGGAATTGGTTTGGTTTAATGAACCATTGATATAGCTATAATAGGTATTTCCGTTAGTGTTGAAATTGATACCCGGGCTCAGATCCATAAATTTTAACTTCTTTTCAAATCCGGCGTATAAATAGTAATTGCTGGTTTGCTTATCGGAGAGATTGGTAGATTGATAAACGCTTTTACCAGTTGCATCCGTATTTACACTATTCACTATAGGATTTGATGTAAAATTGTAACTACCACCTATATAGATATTCTGGCCACTTAAAACTTTGTAAGAGTAATAATTCAGGTTTACTGTGTTGGTAAATGAGGTCTTCAGGTCGGGATTACCTAATCTGATATTTAGGGGGTCAGTATTATTTCTTACGGGTTGTACCTGGTCAATGGATGGCTGGGTAGTATTACCGTTGTAGCTAAGATTCAAAGATCTTTGCTGACTGAATTTATACCTGATACTGGCTTGTGGATTCCAGTTAACGAAATTTCTTTTATAGCTGGTATTATTGATCACGTCTTTCTGATCAAAATTGATCAGTGAAACCTTAGTTCCGAAGTTAATCGTGGTCTTATCTTTTTTGAAATTCAGGATAGCTCCACCCAGGTTAGAAAATTGATTTAGCTTATAATTATTACTATAGACTGTATCCAGGATAGTATAATTCCCGTCTGGGGCCTTATTGAATGATTTTCTGTTGGCGCTGCTGTTGTTAAAACCGAGTCCATAATTCAGAATAAGTGATAAAGTTTTTGATAAAGGCTCTGTATAAGCAAGACTGCCGGTAAATATGGAAGATTTAATGGTATTGATCTTATACTGATCTACAATCTGGCTGCTGTCTTTAACACCTTTGGAATTGAAGAAATCATTTTCAGAGTTTAAGAATCCTTTAGTTTCACTTTGTTTAATCGATTCACTGAGACTTAAAGATAAAGTACGGCCTGTTTTCTTTAGCTTTTTTGTCCAGAACGCTTTTGCATTGAAAAGTTTATCATGCTCATTGTTGGACACGGTTCTTAGGCTTTTATTTAATAGCAGGCCATTAGATGAACTGTTTCCTGAATATGTACTGTGTGCTTCACTGTTTTTTGCAGTTCCATCTACCGAGAGTTTTAAATTAGATGTAGTATCAAGTTTTACCTGGTATGTCGCGTCGAGTTTTTGACGGAACATATAGTTATTGAACTGTTCGTCCGAGTTCGAATTGATAATTCCTGTCGGCAGATTGTTCTGACTCAAAATGTTTTTTGTACCGTCCACATTTAATGAGCCTATTTTATAATTTGCATTGATTGACTCTTTATCGTTATTCCATTTGGAATCGTAATGTAAACCTCCGGCTCTGGCCAGCGGGATACCCTGACCGTTGTATTGTCCGTTGTACGAATCAAGCGCATCACCTCCTCCAAAAGAGAAAGAAACACCTCCATCCTGGAATTGAACATTATCGGCACCTGAACCATATTTATTGCTATCCTCCCAGCCTAAACCCAGTTTACCTGTATTGGCAATAGTACCATAAGCAGAGAATTTCTGTTTGGCTTTAAAAGCGTTAAACATGCCTTGTCCCTGGTAAAACTTGTTAGTCGCGACACCTCCATCCAGTTTCCCAAAGTAACCGTTCTTTTTGTCTTCTTTAAGTTTAATATTGATGGTTTTCTCCTTCTGACCGTCATCTATACCTGTAAAGGCAGCCTGATCACTCTTTTTATCATAGAGCTGGACCTTATCTACCATATCACCTCTCAGGTTTTTAGTCACCAGGGTGGGGTCATCTCCAAAGAACTCTTCTCCGTCAACGAGTACTTTGTTTACCTTCTGGCCCTGGGCAGTGATCTTTCCATCTTTATCTACTTGTATACCTGGTAATTGTTTCAGCAGGTCTTCTACTTTTGAATTGGGCTGGATCTGGTAGGAGGAGGCATTAAATTCGGTGGTGTCACCTTTGATTTTTATGGCAGTAGCCTTTCCTTTGATGATCACATCGGCAAGAAGGGTTGCTTTGAGCGTTAATTTTATTTTCCCAAAATCAACACTGGTTTTGGAGCTGTCCAGACTGAACGGTTCCACATAATCTGCGTATCCGGGGTAGGTAACCAATAAAAACAGTTTCCCTTTTGGCAGGTGGGGAATACTGAAGTTACCGTTTTCACCAGCCCGGGAAAATTTGACCAGGGTAGAGTCCTTAGCGCGCAACACGCTGATTGTCGTATGATGCAAACTTGCACCAGAGGTGTGATCAGTCACAGATCCCTTGACAGACCAGGGGTCTTGTGCCAGGGCAGTGATAGAAAAAAGGCAGAAAAAAAGCAGGATAAATAATTTCATATCGGTTAAGTATGAGGCTAATATATAACTAAATTCTTAGGAGATGTGTTAATACGATTGTTAAATAGAGTTAAAGTTTGTTAAATTATTCTTTTATGATTCTTTGATTAATCATCTAGGCTAATTCAGCAACATTTAGTTAGTGTATTGTTAAGACCCGAAAACGACGTTTTTGTTACATATCCTGGTAACATTAAGCAAAAAATGCGACCTGGTTCTCCAGGGCGGTTCTGGCCGGATAGGAGAGACCTTGAAAAAAAAGCAAAAAAAAACAGGCCCTTTTTAATATCAGAAAAACGTTTTTCTAAATCTATAAGTGTAGAATTACATTCAACAGTATTGTTGAATTAGAAAAAAGTATTTAACATTGGATATTAATTAGTTATAGAATTATGTGGGAGTAAATGACAATATGAGAGTGAAAACTGTAGAAAATATGCGCTGGAGTGACGAAGAATTAATCAGTCATATCAGGGCGGGAAACAGAAATGCATTTGAACAACTTTACAGAGATCATAGCGGTGGGATTTACTGCAATCTGAGGAAACTGACCAGAGATGATGACCTGGCGAAAGAGCTGCTTCAGGATGTCTTCATTAAAGTATGGGAAAAGAAAGCAGTACTCAGATCTGACAAGCCATTCCGGTTTTATTTATTTGGGATGGCCAGAAATACATTAACTGATTTCTACCGTAAGGTTAAGCGTGACAAACAGATGTTGCAAAATCTTCAGCTACTGGCTTCCGAAATTACACATCAACCGATTGAGTCTATAGTAACCGGTGCAGAAGAGGAATTATTGCTCCAGGCAGTAGATTCTCTTCCACCCCAAAGAAAAAAAGTATTTGTGCTTTGTAAGCTGGAGGGTAAATCATATGAGGAGGTCAGTAAACTGCTGGGGATTTCTACTTCGACTATTGGAGATCATATCGTCAAAGGGATTAAATCTATTAAAAATCAATTGCTTAGTCCTGATCGTGTATTGTTGGTTTTGGGTATTTCGATGGTGATCAGTTTTGTAGAATATGTCTGGCAGAAAATATTTTAAAAAAAGATGAAAAGGGAGCAGATGAAAAAAGAGACTTCTCCGTCTTTACAATACAACAGCACCCAATAAAGATATTGTCATCAACGCCCGTTGCTCTGACAAGTTTAGGTAAATAATAGTTAATAAGCCGGCCGATGTACGTGGATGCGACATCGGCTGATTTTTTGAAGAGAGGCTTATGGTGATTAATTGCCTCTATGTAGGACGAAACTTGTGTTAACCTAAGCTATGAAAGTAGTATTAGATTATAAGTTGTTAAATTTCCTTAACTTACTGTCTGCTCAAATGTTGACTCCAGATCAGGTATTTTTATTCCACGATAATGAATTAAGTAAGGCGGTTATTTGCCTGGAATATACCTGATGATAAAATAAAACCTATGTTGGCACTAGTTAATCACTTATATGCCTTTAAATACAAGTTAAACAATAATTAAAGTATGAATAGCGTAGATTACTATAAAACACTTGGAATTGGAGAGAAAGCAACCATTAAAGAGATAAAAAAAGCCTTTAGAAAACTGGCGCACAAATATCATCCTGACAAAAATAAGCAAGATGAGAACGCCACCAGAAAATTCGCCGAAATCTATCAAGCCTATAAAACCCTAAGTGATCCGGAAAGACGCAATAAATATGACCAGTACGGGAGTGCCCAACAGTTTGAACAGGCCGAACGACAAGAAAGCCAGCAAGATCGAGACCAGGAATATGCAGCCGCATTCCGGGAGACAGATGAGTATAAAAAATTGATATCCAGTATTGAGAACGCTGAGCTATGGCACCCGGTTATCATTTTTATCATTGCGATATCCGTTATTGTTGATCTGATTTCCATTACATATCCCATATTGTACAACCGAAAGGTAAATCAAGAAAACGAGCTTAGCATAAAAGAATATAACAAAGAACGGAACACCATTGCCTCTATAGAAAATTTACTACCCACATTTGGGCCGGTATACCTGTATACCAATGATAGTGGAGCTCTGGCTAAACTGGTCCCTGATATTAAAGGTGTAGCTTTCGAATCAGCAGAAGACAGACAAGCATTTAATAAGTCTTTTGTGCAAAGACCAGATCATATTGGTGTGGTTACTATCATCACGACCAGCGATCAGCAATCATTTCAGACATCAGAAAGTGTTTTTGATAAAGTCGTGGGGAAATTAAAGCTCCAGTTTATGTTCTATGACCTTGTTGACGAAATTCCGCATAACACCGCAAGACTTAGAGACAAAACCATTGACTTAAGCTTAGGTAAAAAGTACAGTACAGCATACTGTATCAACTTCAACGATAAGCCACAGATCAAGGAAAATATGCAGGGTTTTACACCATTTCTTCTCCTCAAAAAATACCGGAATCTTAAAGTATACATGACAGTTCGGTCGACCAGAGACAAGACCATGCAGGTCGATTTACCAACCTTTAAATATGCAATAAGCGTCGTAAATAAGCGATTACATCAATTGCATATTGATACCACTGCATTTAAAATGAGCTTGTTTGACAGATAATCCAAACCGCTATGTTTCGCTCAGTTGTAAGTATAAACTCTGAGCTTTTCTATTGAAGGTTGAATTGAAAAACGTTAGCTTAGCGCTTATGGAATTTATAGACTTTAAACTGCCTGAAATAGTATTCTTAGAGCCAAGCGAACATCTGGGTAACGAGCTTAAGGGGAGGACCGTAATACAACATAATGTTTCTCATACCGTACTTGAAGTGGTAGCGCTGGATGAAGTAGATGGTGTTAATTTTAATACAGGCATCAAAACTTATGAATTTGAGTTTCTAAATATTTATGGTTTGGTTGAAAACCATTTGTTTGCAGTTCATTTCACATTAGAGGAAGATAAATTGCCGGAGATATTTATCCAATGTTCTGAATGGTACAGAGAATATCTCAGATGGGAAGACCGGAACATTATAGAGGATGAGGAATAATCAAATTTCTAGTATACATCGCAACCTTTCAGAAATGAAGGGCTTTTTTATTCCAGATTACCGCCTTGTATGGAAGATAAATTAAAATTTCTTTTAAGCACCGGCATTTAACTGTTTCGACATTGGCAGGACAACAATTGGGTTTAAATCTGTTCTAGCCACCTTAAGTTCAACTATCTTCATCTCATTAACCAGAGCTTCCAATTGTTCAATAAGCTCCGCATCTAAATGTTCTGGAGCAGGATGATTATTATCAATGAACTTTTTTGCGGCGATATGAATAAATTCTGAAACAGTAATTTGTCCATCAGCAGACAAATAAATTTCCTGAGGCCAAAAATCCATAGTAATCATCGTTGGCCTATCATTCAGTTTAGAAGCGACATAAATTTCTTTCTTATTTAACCAATCCCAGGGTTTTACGCGAATAAAGTACTTGTCTTTTAACAAAGAAGCCTCTAAGGCCTGAAATTCAGGCACGCTGATCTTTTTTCTTTTAAAAAATTCCCCGAACATATTTATAGATTAAAAGCGTTATAAAATTCAGATCTACACTATTGCTTAACAAGGAAGGTCTGTTTGTAAAGATTGTTAAGTTATACGAATATATGAGATTTTCATATTCGTATAGTAAAGAAAATCATAGCTTTTGGAAATCAACATTTTTAGTTTTGATACCGCTAATTGAGATAGGGAAGTACAATATCACCCGGTTTTTAGCTGAGATTATGCTTTGGCGATAATTTCACTAGTTTTGCTGTTCATCAAATAAGATCAGTTCCTGATCATCAGAATCTGCCTATGTTACAAAAAAAATCTTTGCTATACCGATATGGCTTCATTTTCTTTTTTACGCTGATATCCTTACCTGTTGTCGCTCACGATGCCCAAAAACGGGATAAGCCCCATCATCTTTTTTCGGTAAATCCGGATTGGGATAAATTTTATGTTTTTCTAAAGACGAACATCAAATACCCAAAAGATGCCCGTTATGCTGACCTTAGCGGAACTAATCAGTATAAATTCAGCGTCGAGAATGGGCTGGTCAAAAATATAACGTCTGTTTATGAATCAGATGGTATCGGTTTCGGAACTGAAATCGGAAAGGTATTACTTTCATATCATGATTTTAAAAGTTCTCAAAATGGTAATTATACCATACAAATATCTTTTGAATTAACCGGATCAGCGCATGCCTTGAAAAATCAGGGACTACGTCCGGTAGCAGGATATAAACCCCTGGATAAAATCATCATCCTTGCTCTTGGTAAAAAAGACCAGGAAAAATATGTAAACCAGATTGCTGACCCGGGACAAGGACCCGTAAATAACAACGATCAGGAGGTTTATGTAACCACCGAAACAAAACCCTATTTTCCGGGAGGGTTGGATAAATTTGATAGTTATGTTAAATCGGTTGCAAAGCATCCCGAAAAAGCTAAGGATTTTAATATGGAAGCAAAGGTCTTTTTATCTTTTGTAGTGGAGAAAAATGGAGAAATCACAGATGTGAGGATTCTCAGAGATCCTGGTCTGGGGTTTGGGGACGAAGCTGCCCGGGTGATGAAGACATCTCCAAAATGGGTTCCGGCTACCACAGATGGTCAGATTGTAAGAGCAAACTATAGGGTTCCAATTACCTTCCCTGTGTCTCAGTAATGAAAAAGGGTAGCTAATCCTGAAGATTAACTACCCTTTTTCTATTAATTCATTTTTGTGCCTTGTTTAATATCGTCTGTGGCATGAATCACAATCTGATCACCTGGTTTCAGATTTCCAAAAACCTCAGTAGAATCAGTGCCAGCAAGTCCTTCCTTAATATCAGTCAGTAAAGCTTTTCCCTGAACTACCTTGATGATAAATTGTCTTTCGGTAGAACGTACAATTGCATCATTAGGTACCAGTAAAGATTTCGACGCAGAAAGCAGTGGGATTTTAACTTCTCCGTACATACCCGGTTTTAGTTTCAGGTCATCATTCTGTACATCGACCTCAATAGCCTCAGTCCGGGTTCCACCCAGTGAGTTAGCCGATCTGCTGATCATTTTCTGAAGATTTAACCCCGGGATAGCTGTGAAACTAATACTTACAGGAGCTTTAAGATCTACCTTATCTACATAAGCCTCCGGAATTTGCACTTCCAGACGCAATTTCTGCAGATGTTGGATGAGTAATAAAGGCTGTCCGGTTTTGGAAGTACCAGAAAGGGCTCCTGCAGAGACATTACGCTGTACAATTACCCCGTCAAATGGTGCCCTGATAGTCAGGTAACTTTGCATTGTTTTTACCGAATTGACATTGGAACGTTGTCCGTTGGCAGTTGCCTGGTCGGCTTTCATTTTAGAAAGCGCATTGTCCAGATCTAACTGAGAAACTGCTCCGGCCTCCTTTGAAGCATCTTTTAAACGTTTGTACTTATCTTCGCTGGCGCGGTATACTTCCATAGACTGCAAGTATTGTGATTGTGCTGCCTGTAACTGTGCCTCTATTTCCGGTGCTTCGAGCGTTAAAAGTAGTTGGCCCTTTTTAACTTTTGAACCACGGTCTACATAAAGATTCTTTACAAATCCATTGACTTTAGGATAGATGGCAACTTCCTCGAAAGGTTTGAGTTCTGCCGGTAACCGGACTTCGCTGGCCAGACCTTTCTGGGTAATAACACCAATGTCATACTTTTTATCTGTTTGTTTGGCTTTGCCGGACAGGTCATTTGGTTTCTCTTTGCCAGCGCAGGCACTGAGAAGGAGTAAAAATGCTGGTAACCAGTATTTACCCTGGGTCAAACCGGATAATTTATATTGTGTTTTCATTATTTTCGGGCATTAAAGAAGGTGATTGATAAGTTGTTTTACGTTGAATAGAAGCGAATACCTGTGGAAGGACGAATAAAGCAGCCAGGGTGGAAGCAAACAGCCCACCTATAACAGCGATACCCAGGGGAGCAGTCTGTTCACCTGCTTCTCCCATACCAGATGCCATTGGAATCATACCGGCAATCATGGCAAGACTTGTCATTAAGATTGGTCTGAGCCGGATAGATGCACTGGTAATTGCAGCCTTAGTCGAATCATGGTAATCCAGTCTCAGCTTTTCTGCATTCGTTACAATCAGGATAGCATTGGCTACGGATACCCCGGTGGACATAATCATACCCATATAAGATTGTAAATTCAGTGTACATCCTGTCAGGAGTAAGGCCAGTAATGAACCTAATATTACCGCTGGCACTGTTGATAATACAGTCAGGGAAAGTTTGAATGACTGATAATTGGCAGCAAGCAAAAGGAAGATTACTAAAATCGCATAGATCAGTCCGTTCTGTAAGCCCGCAAGTGTTTCGGTTAAGAGCGTTGACATCCCCTTGATTTCGACCAGTAAACCTTTGGCCGGTTTTCCCATAGACTGTACAGCTTTAGACACATCGCTTGTGGCTGTGGCCAGATCTGTTTTGTTAATATTAGCACTTACTGTCAGGAATCTTCTCGGGCCTGAACGGTCATATTCACCAGGGACATAATTAATTTTAAAGGTGGCGATATCACCCAGTACAGGACTTGATTGTCCTTTGACCAAAGGGATTTCTTTCAACTCGTCCATCGTGTTCATCACAAATTCAGGAACTTCTACCTGTACCTGATAGGTGTAAGCTGTTTTAGCATCCAGCCATTGGTTTTTTTGCGTAAAACGACTTGACGAAGTACTTGCTGTCACTGAACGGGCAACTTGTTCGACATTTAAACCAAGTTGAGCTGCCTTGATCCTGTCGAGCTGGATAGCGATAACCGGGAAATTGAGTGGCTGTGCAATCTGTACATCTCTCAGATAACTGATTTTCTGCATTTTTTTGACCAGTTCTGTTGCGTAGTTTTTGATCTGATCCATATCCTTTCCAGCCACACGTACTTCTATCGGGGTAGCTGCTCCCTGACTCATGATCTTTTCGGTCATATCGATAGGCTCAAAAGAAATCCTGAGCTCGGGCAGGGCATAAGCTATGTTTTTGCGTAAGACATCCTTTAACTCATCCATATTAACCTTATATTCAGGATCAAGATTGACCTGCAAGACAGCCTCATGGGTACCCGTGTTGAAAATATATAAGTTACTTGTACCATAACTGCTGGGGATCAGCCCGACATAACCAGAACTGATCAGCACTTTATGATCTACTGTCTTGTCTATAATACCCAGCACTTTTTTTAATTCTTCTTCGGTACGTTCCAGCCTTGTTCCGTCCGGTGCTTTGATCCTGATCTGGAACTGGCCATTATTAAGTTTTGGCATCATGTCTTTTCCAATGATGACAAAACAAAGTCCGGCAATGCCTAAAACAAGTACCAGGTAAACCGGAATCATGATTTTTTTGATCTTCATCAGACTGCTGATGATTTTGATATACCGCATCTTCACCTTTTCAAACAGGTCATTTTTTTCAGGATGCGCCTGTTCTTCCTGAAGATGGCTTTCTACCTGATCTATTTCGGCATTGTCTAAAGCTTCTCCGGCATGGGCATGAACATGCTGATGATCGTAATGCTGATACTGACTGGCATTAATCAGCCAGTTACATAAAATAGGGACTAAAGTCTGGGCAATAACGAAAGACACAATCATGGTAAAACCGATGGAGAGTGACAATGGTAAGAACATGGCTTTCGGAATTCCGTTCATCATAAATGAAGGAGCAAATACAGCCAGGATACATAACAGGATTAGTAAAAGAGGGAAAGCGATTTCTTCACAAGCATCAAAAATAGCTACTCTTTTAGGTTTCCCCATTTCCAGATGCTGATGGACATTTTCTATGGTTACAGTGGCCTGATCGACCAGGATACCGATCGCAAGGGCCAGCCCGCTGAGTGTCATGATGTTAATGGTCTGACCGAAAAAGCTCAGCATCAGCACACCGATGAGAATAGAAACCGGGATGGTAATGACTACGATCAGACTACTTCTCCAGTCTCTTAAAAATAATAAAACCATCAGACCGGTCAGTAATGCACCCAGTCCTCCTTCACTCATTAAACTCTTAACAGCGTTGATTACAAATACCGACTGGTCAAACTCATACGAGATCTTCACATCATCAGGCAGCAGGTTCTGCATTTCAGGGATTTTGCTTTTAACGGCTTTAACCACTTCCCAGGTGGAGGCATCAGCGGTCTTTACAACCGGGATATACACTGATCTTTTTCCGTTAATCAAAGCATAATCAACCGTTACATCGGCTGCATCAGCCACGCGGGCAATATCCTTAATTAAAACAGGCGTACCGTTTTTTACAGTTACAGGGATATCTCCGAATTCTGTTACTTTATCTACCAGCGAATTTAGTGTGGTGATATACATCGTATTTTTCAAACGCAGGTTTCCTGAAGGAGACATTACGTTGAATTTAGCCATCGCATCTACGACTTCATCGGGCGTCAGACTGTAACTCCTCATTTTATCCGGATCCAGACTTAGGGTAACAGAGCGCGCATTCGCACCAAAAGGGGGAGGGGCTGAAAGTCCGGGTACCGACGAAAACATCGGACGGATTTTCGTAGCTGCCATATCATTGATTTCCTTTAAGCTTTCACTTTTACTGGATAAAACCAATTGACCTACAGGTAAAGACGAAGCATCGAAACGAACTACCTGCGGAGGTTGTGCCCCCGGAGGGAAAAAGGCCATTGCCCGGTTAACCTGTAAAGCTACCTGCGCCGAAGCTTCGGCCATATTTGTACTTTCGTAGAAACTCAGTTTGAGTATGGTCAGTCCCTGTATATTTTTAGAAGTGATATTCTTAATCCCGTTGACATAGAGAAACTGATCCTGCAAGCGGGTAGAGAAAAATCCTTCCATCTGTTTGGGTGACATCCCTCCATAGGACTCTATAACATAGATTGTTGGCTGGTTGATCTGCGGGAAAATATCGATTGGTATTTTCAGGATGCTCAACACAGAAAATATCAACAGACTCATCGTAACGACAACGGTAGTGATGGGCCTTTTTAGTGCTGAAGTGACTAGTGACATAATAATTATTTTAAGGATTAAGCAGGAGTTGAACTTGATTTTGTGTGATTGCTTTTTCAAACATTGCATGTAAAAACGCGTATTTGGCAGTAGCGTAATCGGCTTCTGCCCTGTACAACAGGTTCTGTGCAATGTTGAGCTCAATCAGATCGATCAGTCCGTTCTTATAAAGGGAATACTTTTGACGGTAAGCAGCATTGGCAGCTGATAGCTGGTGAGGGATCTCAGCCAGACGGTCTAAGGAAGTCTGTAGCTCGACATCAGCCTGATGGATGCTGGTTTCGAGGTTTACTTTCTGCTCCGCCAGCCTTTTCTCTTCATAAATACTCGTGTTTCTCTGTGTGTTTAATTTTAACTTTTTCCTTTTGAGATCGGTCAGATTATAACTCAGACCAATACCGACCAGATAATTGCTGCGGCTCAATCCCCATCCCTGGTTTAAAGCGTCAAATTGATTCGCATTACTGATTGAAGACCCTCTTCCCCAGACAGCTCCTTCGAGCAGGACTTTGGGCAGGTAGGTCTTTTTGACCAGATTTTCTTTCTCTTTGCTGTTTTGATAAAGTGACTGGTAATAAGTAATCAGCGGATGTGTTGAAGGGTTACTATTTCCTGAACTCAGCTGATGATTGATATTCAGCAAGGGCTGAACCATTGTTGTATCTGCGACGATGTTCTGATAGGGGATACCACTCAGGGCCGAAAGCTGTAACTGAATTTGTTTGAATTTATTGGTGAGTTCAATCAGTGTTAATCTTGATTTGGATAACTCGGCTTCGGCTATGCTGGTATCTACACCGGCGCGGATCCCGCTGGTCGCCAGAGACTGGATAGAAGTACGGATCTGCTGATTCCTTTGGATATTTTCTTCCTGGATATGAAGCAGGTTCTGAAAATGGAATAATTGCAGGTAATCTTCAATGACAGTCCCCTGTAATTGATATTTGGATAGTTTATACTGATCCTGAACTACCTTCACGGTTGAACTGGCGACTTTATTCTGGGCTTTATAACCGCCGAAATTGTAGATTTCCCAGTCCAGTGTAGCGATACCCAGGTTGGATAACGCTGTGCTGGAAACATTGGCTGGCCTGATTCCCCCCGAATTTGAGGGTACTATGCCAAAACCAAAATAGGCACCAGGTACGTTGTTATTGGTACCCAGGTCTGACTGGTAATTTAATTTTAAGGATGGTAACCAATTATAGCGGGTATCCTCTGCTATGGATTTACTAATATTGATTGCCGAGGAATCAGCCTGTAAAGATGGTGCCTGGGTAGATACCCGGGACAGTAAGTCTGCTAATTTTAAGGTGGGTTGCTGCTGGGCCGATACCTGTGAAAAAGGGGCAAGCAGCAATAATAAACCCACAGATTTTTTGAAAAGATGCATAACAAAAAATGAGAAATGATAAATAGCTTAATACCTGTCTGTTTTTGCAGCAGGTCATTTTAAACAAAAAAATCAATCTCAGATAGTCAGCTTTCCAGTAGAAAGATAAATTGCCCTTTCGGGCTGAAGCTGTAGATCCAGTTCACGGAGGTAACGCTGCGTAGCTTTACTGAAAACCAGCAGAGGTGTAATAACGCCGAGAAAGAAACGGCATATACTCCAGATAAAAGTTAAATCGGAATCGGTTAATCCCTGTTGAATGGCAACGACCTGTGCCAGGTCATCATCCAGGTAATCCTGCTTCCTTTTACTGAAGAGCTTTTGGAGCAATTCAATATTCAGGCCGCCATCTGTTTTTGCATGCTGAACAATGCCGAAACCAAGAATTGGTTTTGCACTAAGAATCATTCCTGCAAACAGGAATAATATCTTTAGATACTTAGCATATTTCATATATTCAAAAACATTAATATAATATACAAAGATGTCTATTCGTAAGACATGAATTATCTGGTATCTAAAATGTTACAAGATGGAGAGGGAAGGTGTATTCTCCATCGCCCCAGTTTCCTGTTAAACTACCGTCAGCCATTATTTTGAGATTAAACACTTCAGGTTTGCTTTTAGTGTCATCAGACTGCGTTTTCTTAAGTAGCAGATCAGAATCTTTTCCTATCGTACCAGAGAAGTCGATTGGCTTGCCATATTTATCATAAAAATAAGTCCCATAACACGATTTGTCTTTAAGATAGGTGATCAGTAGTGTGATCGGATACATCTGGTTTATTTTGCCTTTATATACTCCCTTACGCAATGCAGTTACGGGAGAAAATAGGCAATTTTCACTTTTAATTTTTAAGAGGCATTTCCCGTAGTCATTTAAATGAGGCAGGAGAAATTTAATGCTGAGTTGATTGGCATAAACATTGGCCTCATCTTCAAGAGCCTGAAAATAATGTGAGCCTGAGCATGATTTACGGGTTAAAGATAATCCGTTAGCACCGAACTTCAGGTCGTCTTCGTTCAGGTCATCCCCGGTCATGCTGTTAAGACATTCGGTATAGACTTTTGTAGCATCCGCATCAGCTGGGTTTTTTGCAGTTTTCAGATAATTGCTCAGTCTTTTTTTACGGTCGGCGATTACAAATTTCCGGACAGCCTTATATCCTTCATTAGTAAGTAGATCGCTCAATTGGATAAATCTCCCGGTCCGGGCATCGAAATTGTAAACAGTGGAAGATTCATTGAGTTTTCCACTGGTATATTCCCTGTTGATTTCAACAGAAAAGACTCTGGAAGAGTTAGTCAGTACCTGATAGTTTAACTCGGTAACCCCAGTAGTTGAACCCTTTGCCGGTGCTATATTCTCGAAGTAGCTCTGTTTCTGTTTTCCTGGCAGGAGATTTAACTCTTGCCCCTGCAGATAAGTATTGATCAGGTTTTCGGCAGGTGTTTTTCCGGTAAGTATCAGGAAGGACAATTCATTTTCGTCTTCAACTTTTTTGACATGGAAATACTGTGCACTGGCCTGGATAGAAAAAGTACTAAACAATACGATCAGGGAGAATATGGCAGGGATGTTCTTCATTTCTTGTTTGTTGGTTCAGGGTTCTGTTTTTCTTCAAAAAGGGTGTATTTACCATTTACTATCTTAAAAATTTTCTGATAGCTGGTCAATGTAGTGCCCGTTTTTTTTGTTTCTATACTGCTGATTGTTTTTGCAACCGGATCAAAGTTAACATTTGGTAAACTGGAAAGTAAGGTATCCAACTTAAAAATACTTTCAGTCTGGTCATAAAAGTAATAGTTTTCGTATAAATTATTGTTTTCAGTGTCGTCTTTTGAACTTGCTCTCAGGCTGAAATCAGGGAAGCCATCAAAATTGTAATCATCAACGTAAAGTATATTGTTTGTAGTATCCGCATCATTGAGTGTTGTAATTAGTTGTATAACTTTCTGATCTGATAGCCTGGTCACCCGAAGGGCAACTGGCTGAGAGTTGGCATCTTTAACAGATTCGAATTTATATAGGGGCGTTTGGGCTGTATATCCTAACCAGTTATCTGGGAAAACAGTTTCCTTTTTAATCCATCCTTTAACTTTATGATTGGTAGCAGTGGTGATCTCGGCAAAGAAAAACAAGGGCTTTTCGGCTGTTATATAAGCATAATCACCTTTGGATACAGTTTCTACTGGCTTGTTTAATTCATCGGGGCTATTGTAAACAGCGGCTGAGGTTAACAGGTCAATACCTCTGTTCTCTTGTTCAATCCATTGACCGTCAATCAGCTCACCTTTGCTTTCCTGAACAAAATAACCAGCTGAAGCAGCCTGATTCCAGTCGGCCGTTTTGACAAGTTGTTTATTAATGTAAGTATAAGTTTCGCCACCATGATTTGCAGCTCCATTTCGCCAGCCGGTGCTGATCAGCTTATTTTTTGTGTCTATGTGAATCTGGGGGAACTGAGATAGTTCATCATTATATTCAAAATCTCCGGTTTGGGGATTGTAGAGATAGAAATTATGGGTGTCATTTGGACCTGCTCCGCCGGTCTGCATCAGTAAACTAATATCCGGATAACCATCAAAATTGCAATCCTGTACCTGGATCACCTCATTCTGATTTGACCGTAAAACGGCACCTACATTGAGAATGAGCTGATGTTTTCCTGTTTTTTTATTGATAATTCTGATCGCATCGACTGTTCCGCCATCCGAACTATAAGCGCTTTCTTCGGGGGATGGTGTCGTTGCAGAAATGTCAAAGCTGAACTGTTTGGTCTGCTGTTTCTGTTTTACCCATGGACTGGAAACAAGATCCTCCAGTTTTATCCAGCCGGAAATAGTATTGGGATAGGTTGTACCGGCTATCATCCCGTAATCGGTACTGTAATATTTATGATTGTCTTTACAAACCTCAATTTTATCAACAGCATACCATTCTTCTGATGCTGCATTGCTGACAGCTATGTACTCGCCTTTTTCAAAGTAATTTTTAATCAGTGCCTTTGAATTTGGCTGGGCATACAATGGGATTTTTGGTTTGTTTTCATTAAAAAGCAGATCGACATAAGGAGTTGTGCTTTTTCCCATATAATTGAAAAAGGACTGCTCAAAGATGTAATTTTTACCAGATCTGTAATTCCCTGAGATGGTATCTCTGTAAGTTTTATCTTCAATTTTCGGGTCTTTATAAATACCGAACAAGTCATAGTCATTCTGACCAAAGAACCATTTGCCTGTTAGATCTATACGACCGGGAAAATAGTTGTCAAAATCATCGGAAGGAGTAAGTTTACCATCCTTGATTGCGAACAGCTGCGAGAACCACGGGCCTTTGGTATAACTGTAATCCGCCGGCGGATTTTTGGTCGTAGCAGCAAATATCTGTTTTCCCTTTTCGGTAACGGTATCTTTTAAAAAAGCAATCTTGGCCGTTGTATGAGTTTTGTTAACGGCGACGATAGCGTAAGTTAATCCGTAAGCAGTAACTTCACGATGAGGGATAATCTGCATTGACATAAAATCATCAATTGGCCTGAACTGTTCAGCATAATGACTGGCCCCGAAATAATTGTTGCGTTGTGTATTTAATTTATATAAGCCTGACTGGGGAACTTGTGCCAGAGCTGTAAAATAAGATAAGCAGCTTAAAAGAAAAACGGTTAAATAACGCATATAGAGTATTAGATCTCAAATATAGCCATTCATTTAAAAAATATTTCACATAATATTTGTTTCGTACGAAAAGTTTCCTACCTTTAATCTATGAATAATCAAGAACTTAGAAATATGATCCCGGAACCTACAAAAGCTGAGTTGGAAATCCTGCAGGTTTTGTGGGAATTTGGTCCTTCAACTGTACGTCTGGTCAATGATAAACTGAATGAGCAGAGAGACGTGAATTATACTTCGACATTAAAGCAAATGCAGATCATGGCTGAGAAGGGGATACTTAAACGTGATGAGAGCCAGATGAAACATATTTATATTCCGGTAGAAGCTGAAGAGAAGACTAAGGGCCTTTTGCTCGACCGTTTTGTTAACACTTTATATAAAGGATCGGCTACTAATTTGATGATGCAGCTGATGGACAATGACAAGACGTCGAAAGAAGATATAGAAGCAATGAAAGAGTTGCTGAGTAAGCTCGATAAATAACAAGAATTCAAAATAATTTAAGAACCACAATTATGGAATTTCAATTTATAAACTTATTACCTTCAAACTGGGTCCATGCCTTAGGTATTACCCTTTTTCATTCGCTTTGGGTAGGCACAATCCTGGCTTTAGTAACAAGCCTGATTATCGTTAGCACAAGAAAAAGTACAGCATCAACCCGGTATAATCTATTGACTGGTGTACTGGGACTGTTTGTTGTAGCGATGGTCTTTATATTCTGCCAGGCTTTAAATCATCAGGCCATAGAGCGGATAAATACATTTCAGTTGAATGCGCCGCAGGTGACGGGAGCTGTTGCAGATTCCCCATTGCCAGAAACTGTAAATACTGTCGTATTCAATAAAATGAGCAGTTTAATGTATCTGTGGAACTCTTATGCTGCACAGATTGTATTGGTTTGGTTTTTGATTATTTGTGCTAAAGCTATTCAGCTGATGGCTGGTCTGCATACTGTTTACTATCTTAAAAATACGAGTGTTTTTAGCGCTGGAAGTGTTTGGGAAGATAAAGTAAATGAACTTTCTGCAAAACTGGGGATTACACAAAGTATTAAGCTGTTGCAGTCGGGGATTGCCAAAGTGCCTATGGTTGCAGGGCATCTTAAACCAATTATCTTAATTCCGCTGGGTATGTTAAATGGTTTAACCACAACTGAGGTGGAGGCTATACTATGTCATGAACTGGCGCATGTGAAACGCAGGGATTATCTGATTAATATTCTGCAAAGTCTGATTGAGATTATATTCTTCTTTAATCCGGCAGTATTGTGGGTATCCCGGTTGATTAAAGAAGAACGTGAAAATTGCTGTGATGACCTGGCTTTATCCTGTACAAGTAATAAAAAGGAATATATTAAAGCGTTGATTTCCTGTCAGGAATTTCAGTTTAATGTTCCGGAATATGCGATGGGAATTAAAGGGAAAAGGAGCCAGTTGCTGGAGCGCGTAAGCAGAATGGTTTTTAACCAAAGTTCTTCCCTGAATAAAATGGAGAAAACTATACTGACCTTAGTCCTGATTTCTACTTTGATATTTACTGCGGCTTTTACCAATATCACTAAACCGGCTAAAGCTATTCAAAAGGTGGTTTCTAAAATACAGGCAGATGCCGTTCAGGATACGACCAAAAGGAAGAAACAGGTCAGAGTTATTGAGAGAAAAGTATCTGTAGATAAGGCAGGTGGTAAAACAGTATCTGCTTCAGAGGAACATCATACCGTGAGCGAGATCAATGAGATTAAGCAGGCTGATCAGGATGCTGCCAAAGAAGCTGCGGCTATTTATAATAAGGAAGTGGTAGATTATCAGAAGGCGGCAGCGAGATATGACAAAGCAGCGAAACAATATGCTGTAGATATGAAGAAATATGCCAGAGATGTGGCGGCTAACGGGAAAGTAAAAGCCCCGAAAGCACCAGAGTTTACCGCAGTAATGCCTGAGGCTCCCAAAGCCCCTGATGCTCCGATGTCTGTGCCGGTTCCTGTTAACTTACGGATTGCTACTCCGGTAGTACCTGCAACTCCGGTACCGCCACTTCCTCCTGTTGAACCGGTTGATAGAAAACGGAATAATAAACGTACGATAGTCAATGATGAAATCACAGGTGCCCGCAAAGTAGTAACGATAACTACTGACCGTAGTGGTGATATGTCTGATGAAACGGATGATATTAACAGACAATTGTTGCAGGATGGCGTAATCCGTCAAACCAAAAAACTGAACTATAAATTGACTGAACGTGAGCTGGTTGTGAATGGAGTCAAACAATCTGCCGGTTTGCATCAGCAATATGCTGCGAGATATTTGAAAGGTACCAACAGTTCACTTGCTTATTCATTTGATGAAAATCCTAAACACTAGGAGATTTTAGATACCTAAAGATACATGCTGATGAAACTTAAATTAATGATCATTTTGATCATAGGGATAGCTATTGCCTCAGATTTTGCTCAGGCTCAACAAAAAGATGGTCTTATTTCCGGACAAATAAAAGATGCAGACAACAAAGCTTTTGATCTGGCAACGGTAGCACTATTTACCGGAAGTGATTCTGTGATGGTTAAAACAACCTTTACACAGGCGGATGGAAAATTTCGTTTTGAAGGGCTGAAGTATGGTCTCTACCAGATCAGGATTTCGGCTATGGGTTATACCAATTACCGCAGTGCTTCAATTCAATTGAGCGGATCGTCTGCTTCTCTGGATCTGGGAGATATTCATTTGACAACAACCTCTAAAAATCTTAAAGAAGTCAATATTACTTCCAGGAAAGCCTTTGTAGAACAGAAAATTGACCGGACTGTAGTTAATGTGGACGCTTTAATTTCAAATGCAGGAACTTCGGCGCTGGATGTTTTAAGTAAATCGCCAGGAGTAGATGTAGACCAGAATGGGATCATTACTTTAAAAGGGAAATCGGGGGTCACCATTTTTATAGATGGTAAACCGTCTTATCTTTCTGGTGCGGATCTGGAAGCTTACCTGCGTTCCATACCTTCCTCTTCACTTGACCAGCTGGAAATCATGACTAATCCGCCAGCAAAATATGATGCTGCGGGAAATGGAGGGGTGATTAATATTAAAACGAAAAAGGGTACTGTAAGAGGCTTTAATGGTGGTTTAAACTTAAGCCTTAATCAAGGGAAGATGTCGAGGTCACTCAATAGTTTGAACCTTAATTTCAGAAATAATAAATTCAATTATTTCGCTAACCTGAGCTATAATCTTAATAATGGTTTTACAGATCTGGATATTAACAGGACGTATAAAAACGCAGACGGGAGTGTCGCTTCCTTTTTCGATCAGAACAGTTATATCAAAAGACATGGAAATACCTATAATGCAAAAACAGGTTTAGATTATTATCAGTCTGACAAAACAACCTGGGGGATTGTACTTACAGGAATGTATAGGGTCAGTACACAGACAAATAACAATACCAGTAATCTGTTAAATTCTTCCAGACAGCTTGATTCAATTATTACAGCTAATAATATAGATAAGATTGACTTTAAGAACAAAGCAGTGAATCTGAATTATCGTCATGAATTTGCAGAGAAAGGACATGAAATCACTGCAGATGCAGATTATCTGAGTTACAGAAACCGGACAGATCAGGTGTACAATAATTTTAGTTTTTTTCCTGACAAAAGCTTGAAATCGCAGGATATATTAACCGGAAGGCTACCATCCAATATTGATATCTATTCTGTGAAGACAGATTATTCGCTGCCCTTAAAGAATGAATGGAAGTTTGCAGCAGGACTAAAATCGAGTTATACTAAAACGGATAATACGGCAGATTATGCTTATACACTGGATGGACTCACTAAGCCTGATTATGATAAGAGTAACCACTTTTTATATAAAGAAAATATTAATGCTGCTTACGTTAACCTCAATAAGGAATTTAAAAGGTTATCAATACAGGCGGGCTTAAGGATGGAGAATACAGTTTCAACTGGTCATCAGTTAGGTAATTTGCTAAAGCCGGACTCGTCCTTTAAAAGAAATTATACGGGACTTTTTCCAACGCTGTATCTTTTGTATAAAGTGGATACAGCAGGTAATCACAAAATTGGATTGAACTATGGAAGGAGAATTGACAGGCCTTATTATCAGGATCTGAACCCTTTTGTTTCTCCTTTAGATAAGTTTACCTATTATGTAGGTAATCCTTTCTTGAAACCGTCTTATACCCAGAGCATAGAACTTTCTCATAGTTATAAAGACAAATATATCACTACAGTAAGTTACTCAAATTCTAAAGATGATGTGAATGAAACCATAGAAATTTTGAATGGAACCTATTTCAGCCGTCCGGCAAATATCGGAAAGAAGGTGACCAAGAGCATCTCTTTTAATGGTACGTTTGATCCATATAGCTGGTTAAATATCAATTTGTATACGGAACTGACAAATATTGCCAATAAAAGTGCTTTTTATACTGGTGAGTTGAATACAAACGGAACTTTTTGTTATCTGAGTGGCAATCTTAAGTTTGCCATGGGATATGGCTGGGATACACAGCTCGATGGTTCCTACAGAAGTAAGTTATATGATGCGCAGTTTGTCCTGGGTAGTTTATGGTCTGCTAATACTGCTGTACAAAAGAAACTGTCAAAAAGTACATCCTTAAAATTAAGCGTCAATGATATATTCCGCAGTAAAGTCTATAGAGGGGTAATCAATAACCTGGCACAAACCGAAGCTAACTGGGTAAACAGAGGTGACACCAGAACAGCTGTTCTGACATTTAGTTACCGTTTTGGAAAGACTTTTTCAACTCAGGCCAAACACGGTGATTCGGGAGAGGAGCTGAGAAGCAGAGTGAAAAACTAAACTGTCTTTTTAACGGAGCGATACCAGTAGGCCCTGTAGTTTTTCCTGTATATCGCCCCGGTCATAATAAGCATAGAGGTGATAAGATTTATAGTAATAATCACTTTCATCAGCTTCGTAATATGGGCTATTGGCTGTACCTGCTATATTTTTATGTCCAAATTTCGCCGATAATACTTGTTCGTTATCCAAAAAATGGAGGCCAAAAGGAAGCTGGACGAGGTCCGGGAGGCTGCTGTCTGCCGGATCTGGTTTGAAAAAATTTACACCGGCTAAATAGATTGGTCCATTTCCTATGGGCCGTTTGATTAAGGAGTCGGCATTATCTGATCCTGGATAATAACGGTCAAAGTTCAGGATAAAACCCTGGTGAAATTTTACGATCAATGGCTTAATTCCCTTTTTTTCCGGGAGCTGAGGGGATGGAAGTTTATGGGTATCGGCCTCATGAGCCTGAAGAAAAGTAATGAACTCGGGATGATCTACACTGTAACCTAAAAACTGGATTAACTCTTTTCCTTTTATCATGTGAATGTTCAGCGATTTTTCCTTCTTATGGATACTACCTATCTTGGGCCGCTGGTGATTACAAAAATATTAAAAAGATGAAACAGTCTATAGCACATATTGCGCTTGTTGTTGATGATTATGATGAAGCGATTAAATTTTACACTGAAAAGCTCAGTTTTTCACTATTAGAGGATATTGTCCTGAGTGAAACTAAAAGATGGGTAGTGGTGGCGCCTCCTGGTGCAAAGGAATGTAGTCTGCTTCTGGCAAAGGCTGCAAATGAGGAACAACAGACAAGAGTTGGCCGTCAAACGGGGGGAAGGGTCTTTCTTTTCCTGTACACGGATGATTTCTGGAGAGATTATAAAAATATGCAGCATGCAGGTGTCAATTTCGTAAGACCTCCGGTAGAAGAAAATTATGGTACTGTAGCTGTGTTTGAAGATTTATATGGTAATCTCTGGGATCTGCTGGAGATGAAGCATAAATAAGTCATCCTGATTTAGGCTAAATTATTACATTTGAGTGCTGCGGAGAAAGGAGCATTAATTGTAATATAAGATGGCTGACAAAATAAAAATCCTGGCAATTTCTGGTAGTACCAGAAGTAGCTCTTCAAACCTTAATCTGATCAATGCAATCACTAAACTGGCTGCTGATCAATTTGAAGTATCTGTTTTTGACGGATTAACCGGACTTCCTCATTTCAATCCGGATATAGATCATGAGGTTGTTGCTGAGCCGGTTGCTAGTTTCCGCAAACAGATCAGGGCTGCAGACGGGGTTTTGATTTGTACGCCTGAATATGCAATAGGGGTACCCGGGACCTTGAAAAATGCAATTGACTGGACAGTGTCTTCCATGGAGTTTTCGAGGAAACCTGTAGCCTTGATTACTGCTGCTTTATCTGGGGTAAAAGCTCACGAATCGCTTTTAGGCACTTTGCTGATTATCGAAAGTAATATGACCAGCGAGACTCAGCTGGTTATTTCTGGTGTTAAAACTAAAGTGAGTGGAGATGGTGAAATAACCGATGTGCATACATTGGAATCGGTGAAGAAACTGATCGCTTCCATGACAGCGATGGTTAATGGCAATGCTCCTGTAGAATTGCTGGTTGCTCCGGTACTTTATTAATGATCGGTTCTGATTGCGTATGAACTGATTGTTATCAAATGGTTATTATATCGGTATTTTCTATTCTTTTTTTCTTCTTTTTATTGGCCGGACAGGGCTTTCATTTGTCCATTTTGTAATAATTTATTAACAAATGGCTGTATTCTATAATACTGCGTTTAACTTTTCTTAATCTAACCTGCTGACTTTTGATCCTGTAACAGAGAGGGTCAGAAACATGGAGCAATACCATATAGTAACTTATTCAGCCGGTGAAGATATACTGACTATAAACTGGTCGGACGGACACATCAGTAGCTATTATTATATTTATTTAAGGGATAATTGCCCTTCTGTCGAAAATATCCATGAAAATGGACAAAAGATTACAGAGACGGCTGATATCGATCCTTTGATTAAACCAGCTGTCGTTACCCTGCTGCAGGAAAATCATATAAACATCATCTGGGAACAGGATGGACATCATAGTCAATTCAGTGCCCGCTGGTTGCGTAATCATTGTCTATCCAGACAGGAGATCGAAAAACGGGAGAGCAGAAACAGTTTACTTGAACCTGTTGAGTTGTGGGATGGAACTTTAAATATTGGCGTTCCCCTGGCTGATTATCATCAGGTATCAACGGATGAAATTTCGCTGACGGTGTGGCTGGAATATATCAGGCGGTATGGTTTTGCGGTATTAAATGATGTACCTCTCATTACTAGTGCTGTCTGTGAGGTAGCCAGGTTATTTGGTTATGTCCGCGAAACAAATTACGGACGCAGTTTCCAGGAAAGAACAGTACTCAGACCTGGAAACCTGGCTTGTAGTTCGAGGGCGCTGAGCCCGCGTACAGAGAATCCATACCGGAATCCTACACCCACACTCCAGCTCCTGCATTGTATGCAAAATAGTGTACAGGGAGGGGATGTGATTGTAGTTGATGGTTTTAAAGTCGCTTCAGATTTTCGGAAGCGATATCCCGAACTGTTTGAATTGCTGAGCAGTATACCTGTGAGTTTCCGTTTCAGGGATAGTGGGCACTGGATAGAAAGGAAGACGACAATCATAGGTCTCGGGCCTGAAAAGGAAATTTGTGCTATCCGTTTTAATAACCGGTCAATCCAGCCTTTTGAGATAGAAGGGCATCTCATCCCACAATTTTATAAAGCATATCAGACTTTTTCACGGATGCTTGAAGATGAAAATTATCAGGTGAAATTTAAAATGAAACCCGGAGATCTTTTTATCGCGGATAATGAACGTGTGCTGCATGGCAGGACAAGTTTTAACAGTAAGGAAGGGAAAAGGTACCTTCAGGGGACTTATGCCGACCGGGACGGGTTATTGAGTAAACTACGCATGCTGAAAATAGCACAGACGTATCCTTCATACGAAGATTAAATAAGCAATAGAATGAATAGAATTCAAAAAATTACAGAAAAGTCATCTGCTCTTGTTGTGAGCTGGGAGAGTGGTGAGAACTCAGTTTATCCTTATTTGTATTTAAGGGATAACTGTCCTTCGCCTGCTACCAGACATAGTACAGGACAAAAACTAATAGAAACCTCGGCAATAGCTCCGGATATCGCTCCTTTAAAAGTTATACTTTCTGCTCATCAGGAAGTTGTTGTTGACTGGAATTGTGGTACACATACGAGCAATTTTAGTGCAGACTGGTTATTCGGACACCGGATTTCCAGACAGGCCATTCAGGAACGTCAGGAAGAAAAAAAGAAGAAATATCCGGTTAGTTTATGGAATGCAGCGCTGAACAAAAGTTTGCCTGAAGGAAACTATCCTGATGTTTTAACGAATGAGGTTGCTTTGGCCGACTGGCTGGAAAAGGTCTCTACCTATGGGTTTGCGATATTACGTAATGTACCAGCAGAACCAGAGATGGTGATTCAGGTGACTAGCTTGTTTGGCTATATAAGAGAGACGAACTATGGGAAGCTGTTTGATGTTAAAACTACTGTGAACCCTAATAACCTTGCTTTTACTTCATTAGGGTTAAGTGCCCATACTGATAACCCTTACCGGAATCCAACACCTACGCTGCAATTACTGCATTGTCTGAGTTCTAGTGCTGCGGGAGGCAATTCAATTCTGGTGGATGGATTTAAAGTGATTGCGGATCTGAAAGCGTATTCGTCAGAGCTATTTGAACTGCTTTGTACCACACCTGTAACTTTCAGCTTCGCAGATCAGCATAGTCATATAGAAAGAACCACAACCATTATTGGCCGGGATGTGTACGGAGCGGTGAATGCTATTCGGTTCAACAACCGCTCCATCCAGTCTTTTGAAGTTGAGGAGGATAAAATGCTGGCATTCTATACCGCTTATCAGCAGCTCGCTAAAATGATTGACGATGAAAAATACTTTGTACAGTTTAAAATGGAAGCTACAGATTTATTTATTGTCGATAATGAAAGGATATTACATGGCCGGACTGCTTATGACAGTGCTGCTGGTGAACGTTTTCTACAAGGGGCTTATGCTGACAGGGATGGATTACTGAGTAAAATGAATGTTTTAAACTATAGAAGATATACGAATGAAAACAGCAATACAAGATAAGGTAGATCACATATTTGACCTGTACGAAACTCATGGAGGGCAGGAATATGGAGAAAGGGTAAGTATGCTGATGCATATGATGCAATGTGCACAGCTGGCGCATGCTGCTGGTGAAAACGAGGAGATAGTTCTCGCAGCTTTCTTTCATGATATCGGTCATTTTTTTGAAAATGTCGAACAGATGGATGGTTATGGTACACTCGAACATGATAAACTAGGTGGGAAATGTTTGCTTGAACTGGGTTTCCCTGACCGCATGGCAAATCTGGTGTCGCATCATGTAGCTGCTAAAAAATATTTGATTTATGCAGAACCAGCTTATTATAATGAGCTGTCTGAAGCAAGTAAAATTACCCTTGAATTTCAGGGGGGTAAAATGACTGCAGCAGAGGCTGCACATTTTGAAGAAGACCCTTTAGCTCCATTGTATGTTAAGATACGTCGTTGGGATGATTTAGGGAAAGATGCAAATAAACCAGTTTTACCGGCAGAGCTGTTATGGATGAAAGAGATGACATTTAATTATCTGCTTAGCCTTCAGTAATGCAAAAGATAACCACTGGGCTCAAAGCGAGGTTAATTCAACTTCCACCGGTTTATACGGCCATATTATGTTCAGTTGCTGCTTTTAGTATTTATGTCTGTACTTATGCTTTTCGCAAGGGATTTACGGCTGGTACTTACGAAGGCGAAAAGTTGCTGGGAATAGATTTTAAAGTATGGCTGGTCTTAGCCCAGGTTGCCGGTTATGCACTTAGTAAATTTATAGGTGTAAAATTCATTGCAGAAGTCAAACCAAATGGAAGAGCCAGGGCTATTCTGGGGCTAATAGGTATAGCCTGGCTTTCTCTGCTTGGCTTTGCACTGATCCCTGCACCTTATAACATTGCCTGTTTTTTTATCAACGGAATCCCGCTGGGTTTAATCTGGGGACTTATTTTTAGTTATATTGAAGGAAGGAAAAGTGCTGAATTTATTGGTGCGGTGGTCTGTACAAGTTTTATCTTTTCTTCGGGAATCATTAAAACTATAGGTCGTTTGATGATGACTCATTTTGGTGTTACAGAATTGTGGGTGCCATTTATTGTGGGATTGCTTTTTGTAATTCCTCTTGTGTTCTTTGTCTATCTCCTGGCGCAGGTTCCGCCGCCATCGGCCGAGGATGTCAAACATAGGACACAGCGTCTTCCAATGACAGGGAAGGAACGTAAAGCATTTGTCCGGTTCTTCTTTACCGGATTGGTACTGAATATTATAATCTATGTCTTTTTAACGGCGATGCGCGATTTCAGGGATTATTTTGAAGTGGAAATCTGGACAGATTTTGGTTACAGGGATAATCTGAATATCTATAGCCAGATTGATATTCCAATCGCCATTATTGTACTGATACTTATGTCGCTGATCCTGCTGGTCAGGAATAATTTTCTGGCCCTCAAGCTGGCTCATGTAAGTATCATCCTGGGTTTTGTACTGATTGGCTTGGGTGCCTGGACTTTTCAGCATGGTATGATTGGTCCTAAAGCATTCATGTATGCAATTACATTAGGGCTTTACTTATCTTATGTGCCTTATTCCATCCTGTTTTTTGAAAGGCTCATTGCAACTTTTAAATACAAAAGTAATGTCGGATTTATGATTTACTTGGCGGATTCTGCCGGCTACCTGGGAAGTGTGGGTGTTTTACTTTTCCGGCAGCTGGGCCCCGCCAATCTTTCGTGGGGAAACTTCTTTATTCACGGATCTTTCATCGTCTCGGTTGTCGGGATCATTGGTATAAGCCTGTCTTATGTTTATTTTTATAAGAAGAAACAATCAGTTTATGGCTGGTCACCACGTAAACTGATTATCCGGTCTGAAATATAAGGAACAGTAGGGTATCCGTTATAACCTGCTGCACTGTGTTGGTTTTCCGGATTCGGGTAAACAGATTTTTTACCTTTAATTTTAATGATCCCATTATCATAAATGCTTACATAAGCCCAAAGTGGATCTTTGGTAGATGCGTATCCATCTCCAGCTTCCGCATGAGAAAACTGATAAGACATACTATTGATCTGTATATAGTGGATGTTATTGTAAATATTATGGTAATCTTCATGATGATGTCCACTAAATACCAGTCTGATCTGATTAAATCCGGCCTTTTGATTTAACCTTTCAAAAATGAGCCGGATGAGACTACCTTCTTTGATACCATCCTGGTCATTGTCAATTCCCTGATGGCAAAAGATAATGACGGGCAGTCTGGTATTTTCTATGTCTTTTTTCATCCAGTTGATCTGTTCTTTACCAATTGATCTTGGATAAGCCTGGGATGTATCTCCCTGAGGCCTTTCATTACCGTTGAGCACCACAAAGTGATAACCATTCTGATCAAATGAATAATATTTTCCTGTAGCTTTCCAGAAAGTTATCACCTGATCGTGGGTAAATCCGCCATCTGTGTCATGATTGCCCAGAACATGGTAACTGGGTTGCTTAAACTGGTCCCAGATCTCCATAAGCGGACGGTTTTTTTCTTTGGGCATGCAAAAATCACCCGTTTGAATTATAAAATGAGGTTTGAGCTGGTTCATCTCCTCAATAAAGGCTTGTAATCTCTTTTCTCCGTCTTTGATGAGATCGTGGTGCAAATCAGTACAAATTCCAAAATTGATCAGGACTTTACCTTTTTCAGTGTAAGGTACCATACCAAATGCTTTCGTAATACTGGTAGCTGCAATGCCAGCGATAGCTGATTGTTTTAGAAAGTTACGTCTTCTCATGATCTTAGGATAGGTCAATGGTTTGCTGGTTAATTCTTTTGTGTAGTAAAGCTAAATATTGTTTATTAATACTATACTAAAATAATATTAAATATTTGATAATTGCAACGAGGAGTTATATAATTCTGAATGAAAAATTTTTGCGCTATCTATCAGTATATGACCGGTTTATGTTGGGGTCATTTTCAGAAATATGAAATTAAAATACCATTAAAATTTTTCTTGATGTTTTAATCATTTTCTTATCTTTGCAATGTTGCTCTGGTACGATAATCAATGTTTCTTAATGAAACAATCTTATGATCATCTGGTTATCAGAGGGATGTCAGGATAAATAGCAAATATGTGGTGCTGAAGCCAGAATTATATATGGCTTTGAAGCCCTTCCAAAGGTCTAAAATAAGAGTCTGTACTCTTAGGTTAGTTAATAATTGATAGCAGATACGTCTGGTAAACGTATCTGCGCTTTTTCTCAAACTTTTAAGCGTTGCATTTGTTATTGCTAACAGCAAATAATTTATAAATTAAATTATAAAACAGATGTATATCGTAGTTGGAGCATCAGGACAGGTTGGATCAGCAGTTGTCCGAAATTTATTGCAAAGGGAGGTTCCTGTTAAAGGAATTGTTCACGATAGCCAAAAAGCCGGTAAGCTGGAGAAACAGGGGGCAAAGGTAACTGTTGCCGACGCTTTTGACTTGCCTGCCTTAACTGAGTGTTTTAAAGATGGTCATGTTTTGTTTGTAATTACTCCCGAAACCGGCCGGAACCAGGACGTTCTGAAAGATACACAGACTATCCTCGGAAATTATAGGGAGGCCATTAAAGGATCTTCAGTTAAAAAAATAATAGGACTTTCCTCTATCGGTGCCCAGCATGCCCAGGGTAAGGGAAATCTGGAAATGTCTTTTATGCTGGAGCATGCCTTTGAAGGTTTGCCGGTTCATCAGGTATTTATCCGCCCTGCTTATTATTTCAGCAATTGGTTTATGAGCCTCGATCAGATTAAGGCCGAAGGTGTACTGTATACATTTTATCCATTAGATTTTGCTATTCCGATGATTTCCCCGCAGGATGTTGGTCAGATCATAGCGGAGATTATGGTGCATGAAGAAAGCGATAGTATAACTTATGAACTGGAGGGCCCTCAGGCTTATACTTCTGTTGAGGTAGCCAGTGCTTTTGCCAAAGCTTTAAATAAGGAGATCCGGGCAGTTCAGATCCCCAGGGATGAATGGGGAGTTGTTTTGCAAAAACTTGGTTTCTCTAAAAACGGGATCATGAATTTTGTTAAAATGACGGATGCAGTTATTGACGGAAGTGCTGTAGCTGAGAAACAGGGAATGGTAGCTGTTAAAGGGGCGACAACCTTACAGCAGTTTGTGGATCAGCGAATAGCAGAACTAAACGATTAATTTATAGCCGATTCCCCTGATATTAACGATCTGGATATCCGGATCATTTTTCAAGTGTCCCCTTATTTTTGTAATAAACACATCCATACTCCGGGCATTGAAAAATGTATCTTCACCCCAGAGTTGCTCTAAAACAGATTTTCTTTCCAATACCTGATTTTTGTTTTCGATCAGCAGTTTCAGGAGGGAGGATTCGCGGAATGATAGTTTGACCACCTGGGTATTGTTCCTCAGTTCCTGGGACGTAGAATTAAAAGAAAAAATTCCGACTGTACATTTGAGTTCTTCGGTATTTGGAGATACCTTTTGCAGTGGTCTTCTGAGTAAAGAATGAATCCTCACAATAAGCTCCTCCATACTGAATGGCTTTTTAAGATAATCGTTCCCACCTATTTCAAATCCTTTAACCACATCTTCAGTAAGAGAACGTGCGGTCAGAAAGATGATTGGTGTTGCTGAATTTATTTTCCTGATATCGGCAGTCAGGGAGAAACCGTCCATCTCGGGCATACTGACATCAAATACGCAGATATCCGGTTGATATTCCCGGAATACGGAATAGGCTTTAGTTCCGTTTTCTACAAATTTCACCTCGAAATTTCTGGTTTCCAGGCTCTCTTTAATGATCCTCCCCAGAAAGGGCTCGTCTTCTGCCAGTAATATTTTGATTTTCTCCATGATTATTGTAAAAGTTTAATTGTAAAGTGGGTCCCCTGATCAGGTGTATTATTTAAGGTAATACTGCCATTGTGCATTTGTATAATCGTGGCTACATAACTTAAACCCAGGCCAAATCCACTTACTTTGGCCAGGTCACCAGTAGGTACCCTGAAGAATTTTTCAAATATCTTATTTTGATATTGTTTGGGGATACCTACACCATGATCACCAAATTCAATGATAAAGGCTGTCTCTTCTTTTCTGCAACTTATTTCTATCAGTGGATGTTCACCGGCATATTTAATACTGTTGTCTATCAGGTTGTAGATGACACCCGAGAGGTGAGTTTTATCTGCTTTAATCGAATAATCTGGTTCTGCGGAATTGAAAACTAGTTTGGCTCCTTTGTTCTTCAGCATTAGTTGCATATTGTTAATGACCTCTTCAATTAAGGCAACTACATTAATCTGCTGCAAGTTTAAACTCACCTCACTGCGTTCAAAAGCAGCTAGTTTGAGCACTTTCTCGACCATCTCCGCTACTCTTTTAATTTCACTCTCACAGATATCCAGGTATTCAGCAGCCAGTTCAGGTTTACGCAGTACATCGAAATTTTTCATGGCTTCTATTCCCAGTGCTACTGTAGTGATCGGGGTTTTAAACTCATGCGTCATATTATTGATAAAATCACTTTTAATCTCAGCGACCTTTTTTTGTTGAAAGATAGTCCGGAGCATATAAATAAATGAACAGGAGACCATAATCAGGATCAAAGTGGAAGCGAGTAAAATCCACTGCATTTTCCGGAAATAATACTGATTGTCCGACTCAATGGCTAATTGCATCACATAAGGGGTCATCAAACCAACTCTGATCGGTACTTCTTTTGCTTTGATTTGTTTGAATAATTGCGGCTGATCTATATAGATACCTCCTTTTTTATTGGAATTGGATAGTTTCAAAGCGTACCTTGAAGAGATTCCCTTTGTTTTAAATAATGAATCCAGTCTATGACGTAAAGAAGGGACCTGGGACTTTAAAGTAGCAGCTATATAGGTAGAATCTGTATTAACGGTGAATAGTTTTGATTTTGAATCTTTTGTTCCTGATTTTTTATTTAGAGAGTCCTTTGTGTCTTTTGTTGTTGAGGAATCAGTCATTGCAAGCGTAATAGTCAGGCCTGTTTTATGTTTTTTACCCTGTTCATCAGACATGGAGAGTAATAATCTGCTCAATTTAGCAATCATCCCTGAAGTATAAACTTTACTGGAATCTCCGTAAATGCCATGTTGTATAGCCTCATTAAAGACAACGGCATTACTATTCTGTTCCAGTACAGTCGCTATATCTCTTTTAAACTGATCCATCGAGATCTTATAGGAGTTATTCAGCCAGAAAGCCTGTAACAGGAATATCCCTATCAGAGAGAGCCCCATTATACCTATAATAAATCTTAGTTTTTTCTTCATTTAAAACAAATTTACAATTATCCTTTGTGGTTTAATTAAGTGTTAACACTGTTTAACACTCAATAACTCTGAATAACAAAACTCTGGTGATTAGTGATATACCTTTGTTGAAGTTAAACTTAATCAAAATGAAGTATTTAATTAAATCTATAGTCCTGATTTCATTAATCTGTTCACAGGTAGTGGTGGAACAAAGGACAAATTCAGCAGGAAGTTATCTGATAATCAGAATCAATATTCCTTTGAGATCAATTAAATAGGTAGCTTTATTGGCTAGTCATTTAATTCATGAAAGATAAATACAGAACCGGTGCCAAGGGTGCTCTGCTTGACGAATACGAAAAAGCAATTGCTGAACTGATCGATTGTATAGCATCCGTTTCGGATAAAAATCTGATTGCTGTTGTTGATGAAACAACGACAGATCCTGATTGTAAATCTATTCAGGCTATCCTAGCGCATGTTGTCCGGTCAGCTTATAGTTATGCAATCTATATTGAACATTTAAAAGGGGGGAGCTCTGTCAGACCTGAGAAACAATATTATTCTTTAGCTGATGAATATATCAAGGATTTGAACGAGGCATTCGAATTCACCCAAGGTGTCTTTAATGAAATAAAGAATAATGAGTTAGAGGAATTTGATAGTGCAAAGAAGATCAGCACGGCCTGGGGACAGTGTTATGATATTGAGCAATTAATGGAGCATGCCATAGTTCATATCTTAAGGCACAGGCGGCAGATTGAAAAGTTTAAAATACTGCTGGAAAATTAAATCTTTAGACCCTTATTTTTCCTCATGCTGAGCTTTTGCTTCAGCAATATCGTATTCTAATTCTGCGTCTATGTTCTGTTCTTCCACTTTCTTTGCTTTTTCTATCAACTCTTCATGGTGCTCCTTGAGCCATTTTAATTGCTTTTTACCATAAGAGAACCGGGTTAATAAAACAAAAAGAACGGGTACTATAAAAATCGAGATGGTGGAAGATGCGATCATACCACCCAATACAGTTATTCCAATCGTATTACGGGCTACAGCACCTGCTCCGGTAGCGAATACCAATGGTAAAACACCCAGAATAAAGGCCATAGAAGTCATGATAATAGGACGCAGACGTAAACGGACGGCTTCGAGGGTAGACTGAATCAGATCTTCTCCCAGATCTACTCTGATCTTGGCAAATTCTACAATCAGGATTGCATTTTTAGCGGACAAACCAATTAAAGTAATCAACCCTATCTGCGCATAGACATTGTTGGTCAGCGGAGGGATGAAAGTAAGAGCCAGGATAGCACCAAAAGCACTGACCGGTACAGCGAGCATAACTGAAAATGGAACTGACCAGCTCTCGTAAAGTGCAGCGAGGAAGAGGAATACAAAGAGTATAGAGAAGCTGAAGATATAAATGGTCGTAGAGCCGGCTTTGATCTCTTCATAACTTAAACCTGAGAATTCGTAGGTATAACCCCGTGGTAAAGATTTTTCGGCCAGCGCTTTCAGGGCTTCAATTCCCTGACCTGTACTGTAGCCTGGAGGGGTTGAGCCATCTACCTCAGCAGAACGGAAAATATTAAAGTGTGTAATCAGTGGGGCTGCCTCTGTCGGTTTATAGGTAATGACTGCACTTAAGGGAACCATCTCACCAGTCTGGTTACGGACATAATATTTATTCATATTGGTGATTAAAGACCGATAAGTTGTATCGGCTTGTACCACAACATGGTAAGTGCGGTTGTAGAGGGTAAAGTTGTTGACGAACAGACTACCCATGTAAGCTTGCATGGTATTAAAAACATCAGGGATATTGACACCTAGTTTTTCGCATTTTTCACGGTCTACGGTCAGCTCAAAGCTGGGGGTATGTGCTGAAAAATAACTGAAGGCACTGGCTATAGCCGGAATCTGATGGGCGTCGGCGACAAATTTTTTGACTACTTTTTCAAAAGTATGAATATCATCGGTGGCATTTCCCTGTTCTATCTGCATACTGAAACCGGCAGCCTGCCCGATACCTCTGATTGGAGGAGGAGGGATCACAACTACATTGGCATTTTTGATACCGGCTTTTGCAATTCTTTTTTTAAGGACATCCATGATACCCGGGATCCTTGTTTTTGGTGAGGTACGTTCATCCCAGGGCTGGAGCATGCAAAATATACTTCCGTTATTTGAATTGGCCCCACCATTCAGAATGTTAAGCCCTGAAAGAGCCGTATAATGTTTGACCCCAGGAGTAGAGCCTACAATTTTCATGAGTTTAGAGATGAGTTTCACCGACTGGGTGGTCGAGGATGCCTCTGGAAGCTGATAGGTGACATATAAACGGCCATCGTCTTCAGAAGGGACGAAACCGGAGGGTTTAAATTTAAACAGGAAGTAGGCACCTGCGCAGATACAGGCAAGCAGGATAATAATCAGTCTTGAATTTTTGATACTTCTTTTAACGCCATTGGCATATTTGAAAGTAATCCGGTCAAACCAGGTATTAAAATAATAGAAAAATTTATCGAGCCATTTAGACTGTTTGTCTATATGTGTGGGTTTTAACAATAAGGTACAAAGTGCAGGGGTTAAGGATAAAGCAATAAATGAAGATATAATCACAGATATAGCAATGGTAATAGCGAACTGCTGATACAGGTGGCCCACGATACCTGGAATAAATCCAACCGGTACAAATACTGAGGCTAATATCAGGGCAATTGCAATAACGGGCCCTGAGATATCTTTCATTGCCCGGTAAGTAGCTTCTTTGGCCGACATCCCCTGTTCATCAATATAATGCTGTACGGCCTCGACCACAATAATGGCATCATCCACTACAATACCGATAGCGAGCACAAAACCAAACATGGTCAGGGTATTGATGGTAAAACCCAGGGGAATAAAGAAACAAAAAGTACCCAGGATAGATACTGGGATAGCCAATATCGGGATGATGGTAGAACGCAGGTTTTGTAGAAATAGAAATACAACAATAGCTACCAGACCCAATGCTTTGAGTAGGGTACCCAATACTTCCTGCATGGATACCTTGATGATCGTCACTGACTCAAAAGGGACTTTATAGTCTACATCTGCTGGGAATGATTTCTTTAATTTAGCCAGCTCAGCATAAACATTATCTGCGGTTTGCAAAGCATTACTACCAGGACTTTGAAAGATCTGAAGAATGGAAGTCCTTTTGCCATCCACAAATGAGTTACTTGAAAAAGTGAATTTACCAAGTTCTATTCTGGCTACATCTTTTAAATAAATGAGCTGACCGGTAGAAGGAATGGTTTTGACAATGACCTTCTCATATTGCGGAACGGTATTGAGCATACCGTTGACCAATATTCCGGTTTCAAAATTCTGTGCAGAGCGCTGCGGTGGAGCACCCGCAGAACCGGCAGCTACGTAGACATTCTGTGCATTCAGCGCTGCAGTTACATCTGCGGGCGTTAAACCATAGGAAGCCATTTTATCTGGGTTCATCCAGATACGCATACTAAAGTTATCTGTACGGGTACTGACATCTCCTACACCAGGAACACGTAAAATGGCATCCTGTATAAAGACGTTGGTATAGTTATCCAGAAAAGTAATATTATGACTGCCTTTGGGAGAATAGATAGCAATCATCATCAGCATATCCGGGTTCCGGGCACGGACCGTTAAACCTAGTTTACTGACTACTGAAGGTAATAAAGGGGCCGCAATACCTACACGGTTCTGAACGTTTAATGCCGATATATGTACATTGGTACCGATGTTAAAGGTGATCTTGACGTTCATCCCTCCGCTATTGGTACTGGTACTCTGCATATACTCCATTCCTGGCGTACCATTTACTTGTTCTTCAATTGGCGTAGCAACAGTTTGTTCGACCGTTTGTGCATCGGCACCTGTATAGGAACCGGTCACTGAAACGGTAGGCGGGGAAATATCCGGATACTGATCGACTGCAAGATTGTTCATACAGATCAATCCAGAGATCATCAATACCACTGATATGACAATCGCTGTTACAGGCCTTTTGATAAATGTATTGGCTATCATTCTAAACCAGCTTTACTAATGTCACGTGATTTTTGTATTTCGTACTCCAACTCAGGATCCAGGTTCTGGGCTTCTACTTTTTTAGCTTTATCCATCAGTTCTTCATGATGTTCCTGCAACCATTCTAGTTTCTTCTTACCGTAAGAGAGGCGGGTAATTAATACATAGAGTACCGGAACAATAAATATGGCTAATGTGGAAGCTGCGAGCATACCACCTAAAACAGTTAAACCTATAGTTCTGCGGGCTACTGCACCTGCTCCTGTAGCAAAAACAAGGGGTAATACACCCAGAATAAATGCCAGTGAAGTCATAATAATTGGCCTTAACCTAAGCCGGACTGCCTCGAGTGTCGACTTGATCAGTTCTTCACCGCGGTCTACCCTGACTTTGGCAAATTCAACAATCAGGATCGCATTTTTTGCAGCGAGACCGATCAGGGTGATGAGCCCTATCTGAGCATATACGTTATCTGTCAGATCGGGGACTAATACTAAGGCGAGTATGGCACCGAAGGCACCTACCGGAACTGCTAATAACACCGAAAAAGGAACCGACCAGCTTTCGTACAGGGCGGCGAGGAACAGGAATACGAACGTAATTGAAAACAAGAAGATATAGACGGTCGTAGAGCCGGCTTTCTTTTCTTCATAACTTAAACCTGAAAACTCATAGGTATATCCTTCTGGTAAAACTTTTGCAGCAACATCCTGTAATGCGGTCAGGGCCTGGCTGCTGCTGTACCCGTCGGCCGAAGCGCCATCTATTTCTGCTGCCCTGAAAATATTAAAGTGAGAAATCAGGGGTGAGGCTTCTGTAGGAGAATAGCTGATGAGCGTACCTAAAGGTACCATTTCTCCCGACTGGCTGCGTACATAATATTTATTCATATCAGCCACCGAGGTACGGAATGCGGTGTCTGCCTGTACCATCACATGGAATGTACGGTTGTAAGTTGTGAAATCATTGATATATAAGCTACCCATATAGGCCTGAATAGTCGTAAAAACATCAGCTATATTGACGCCGAGTTTTTCGCATTTTTCACGGTCAACCTTCAGGTTAAAGTTAGGTGTATGTGCCGAATAAAAACTGAATACTTTGGTTATTGCAGGATTTTTATTGGCTTCTGCGACAAATTTCTTTACCACTTTCTCAAAGTCCTGGAGGTTATCTGTTGTACTGCGTTGTTCTAACTGCATGCTGAAACCTACTGTCGAACCCACACCAGGCAGGGGAGAAGGTTGTATTACTTCTATACTTGCATTTTTTATCCCTGCGTCTGCAATGCGTTTTTGCATCACTGCAATTATACCAGGTACCTGTTCGCTTGATTTGCCACGCTCATCCCAGGGTTTAAGCTGGCAAAAGATGGTACCGTTGTTTGAGTTACTGGCATTGGTAATGACGTTTAGTCCTGATAAAGCTGCATAATGGGCTACTCCCGGCGTACCAGCAACGACATGCATTAATTTAGACATGACTTCCACCGAACGGGCTGTAGAGGATGCTGCGGGCAGCTGAAAAGTAACATACAGGTTTCCATCGTCTTCTGAAGGAATAAAACCAGTTGGTTTTTGCTGGAAGAGGAAGTAGGCACCGGCACAGACACAGAGTAATAAAATCAGGATATACCTGGATCCTTCAATACTCTTTTTAACGCCGATTGTGTACTTGTCAGTCACCCGGTCAAACCATGCGTTAAATTTGGTGAACCATTTGTTGATGCCTTTATTTTGTTTATCCGGATTGGTAGGTTTTAATAAAAGGGTACAAAGTGCCGGGGTCAGGGACAGGGCGATAAAGGCAGAGATGATTACCGATATCGCAATGGTAATGGCAAACTGCTGATACAAACGCCCGACTATACCAGGTATGAATCCAACCGGTACGAAAACGGCTGCTAATATCAAAGCAATGGCGACCACTGGGGCTGATATCTCCTTCATGGCCTGATAAGTTGCCTCTTTGGGGGACATGTGCTCGTTATCAATAAAATGCTGCACGGCCTCGACGACGATAATCGCATCATCGACCACTATTCCAATAGCGAGTACGAAACCAAACATGGTCAGGGTATTAATTGTGAACCCTAGCGGAATAAAGAAGCAGAAGGTACCGAAAATGGAGACGGGAATGGCGAGTACCGGAATCAGTGTAGAACGGAAATTTTGCAGAAACAGGAAAACTACGATAGCGACTAGTCCCAGCGTTTTTAACAGGGTGACCACTACGTCTTCCATGGAAACTTTGACTACAGTAACAGATTCAAAGGGAACACTGTAAGCTACGCCCGAAGGAAAGGTCTGTTTAAGCTTGGCCAGTTCGGCGTAAACACCTTTAGCTGTCTCCAATGCATTACTTCCTGGCGCCTGGTAAATCTGAAGGTAAGAAGCTCTTTTACCGTCTACAAAAGAGTTACTTGAAAAAGTGAATTTACCGAGTTCGACTCTGGCGACATCTTTCAGGTAAACCAGCTCTCCGTTTGCAGGAATAGTTTTTACAATGATATTTTCAAACTCCGAGACCTTACTTAAACGTCCGTTTACTAAAATACCCAATTCATAAGTCTGACTGGAAGACTGAGGCGGAACCCCGGCTGTACCGGCGGCTACCTGGACGTTCTGGGCATTTAAAGCAGCGATCACATCCGAAGGGGTCAGGCTGTAAGAGGCCATTTTCTCGGGGTTCATCCAGATACGCATACTGAAATCGTCAGTAAATCTGTTGATACTGCCTACACCAGGGACACGCAATAGCGCATCCTGGATAAAAACATTGGTATAATTATCAAGGAAAGTAATATTGTGTGATCCGTTGGGTGCATAAATCGCGACCATCATCAGCATACTCGGATTAACAGCTCTTACAGTAAGTCCTAGTCTGCTGACCACAGCGGGTAGCAATGGCGTGGCAATACTGACCCTGTTTTGTACATCCAGCGCAGCTACATCAATATTAGTCCCGATTTTAAATGTCACATTCATAGACATCAGACCATTATTGGTACTGTTGCTCTGCATGTATTCCATGCCGGGGGTTCCGTTAACCTGCTCTTCAATAGGAATGGCAACGGTCTGCTCCACTGTTTGTGCATCTGCACCAGTAAACTGACCATTCACCTGAACAATAGGAGGGGTAATATCAGGGTACTGATCTATAGGTAAAAGCAAAATACACACTGCACCGGTAATTACCAGGACAATAGATATAACTATTGCAGTTACGGGTCTTTTGATAAAGGTATTTGCAATCATAACTTTTGTTAATGTCCTTTTCCACCAGTTGATGGTGCTACCTTGTTTGCTGTAGTTATTTCAGATTTGTCGTGTAAAGACTGGATACCATCTACTACAATCCGGTCATTAGCTTTTATTCCGCTTGTGATGACCACATTTGCCCCGATGGTTTGTCCTGGCATAACCTTTTTCTGAATGGCAAATAACCTGGGTTTATTAGCTTTGGCCTTTTGGCCTTCATGCGTAGTGCTCACACTGTCCTTAACAATACTGTCCTGGGCTACATAGACAAAATATTCTCCCATTTGTTCGGTGACGGCTTTTCCAGGTAAGACCAATTGAGGTTGGGTATCCTGATTGTGCACTTTCACCACACAACTCATCCCAACTTTTAAAACATTTTTAGGATTGGGAAAGACCAGTCTGATGCGGATCGCGCCGGTTTGTGAATCAACCGCCCGATCGATAATACTGAGTTCGCCTGTGAAATTATAAAGTGTATTATCAGGCAGTAAAATAGTGAAAAGTGAGTCGGGTACATTCTTTTTATCCTGTTGCAGCTTTTCGAAATGCTGTAGCTGTTTTTCATTGATGACAAAATCGACAGCCATCGGGTTTGCTGTTGAAATGGTATTTAACTGGGTTGTTCCAGGAGAAACAACGTTTCCTAATTTTACCTGGCTAAAACCAATCTGCCCATCGAAGGGAGCAGTTACAACCACATAATTTAAATTTGTCCTGGCTGTTTTTACGGCTTCATCTGCAGATTTGACCTGGTTCTGTGCATTTTGCAAGGTGATCACAGCATGGTCATATAACTGTTTGGCCACCGCATTGTATTTGTTGAGATATTCATAACGGTCTGCATCTTGCTTGGCTTGTACCATCGTACCCTGTGCGACTTTCAGATTAGCAACGGCAGCATCATAACCGGCCTGATAAATACGTTTATCAATTTCATATAATTTCTGTCCCTTGGTGACATAACTGCCTTCTTTGAAAAAGATGCCCGTAATTGCCCCCTGTACCTGTGGTAATAAAATCACCTGGCTCATTGCAGCCGTAGTTGCTGGATACTGGTCATAATATAAAACACGCTGTTCTTGCACTTTATATAGATTAACAGGTATTTCAGGACTGACCGGAGGCTGTTTTCTTTTGCAGGCAGCCAAAGAAAGACAGCTCATCAAAACGATATTTAAATATGCTCTATTCATAGAGAAGGATGTTTTTAATATGAAATATTTCCCATTGCTTTTTGTAGATCTATCTTGCTGGACAATACCTGGAACAAGGCATTCAGATAACCTATTTCGGATGTAATTAAATTTGACTCAGCAGTTATCACATTCAGGTAGGGCACAATTCCCTGCTTATACTGAAGGCTCACGACAAAATAAACACGCTTTGCCTTGTTTACATTTTTTTGCAGCAGGTGTAAATTGTAGAAATTGCTTTTATAGGTGGCCAGAGCCGTAGTATATTCGGTATAAATCTGGGATTTCAGCCCTGTTTCATTCCATGTGATGAGTTTTTCCTGCAGCTTGGCTTTATGTAAATTATGCAATCGTGCGCCTCCGGTGAAAATGGGGACACTGAATGTTAATCCTACCACAGAATTAGGGAATGTAGTACTGGTAAACAGTTTTGAAAACTGATCGTTCTCAAAAGCAAGATTGTAATTGTAAAAGGCCGAAAGGGTAGGGATAAAGGAATATTTGTAATAACTGATCAGTTTCGATTGCAATTGTTTCTCGGTCGCGATCTGTTGGATTTCTATACGCTTTTCATATTGGAGCTGCTGTGTTGTATCTATATTGATATCTCTGGACATTTGCAGGGTATCGAAATTCAGGTTAAACTGTTGTTGGGGCGGATAACCCATCAGTTGTTTTAAAGTAGCGTATAATGGAACGATATTCTCGTTTGCCTGCCTAAGCTGGGCCATGGAATTATTCAGGGTAATACTGGCCTGTTCATAATCTGTTTCATCTACAATACCCCCTTTGTACTGATGATAGGCATCTCTCAGATTTTTACCCAGACGGGCGGTATCTTCTTTTAAGACGTTAATCTGTTCGAGGTTCAGCAGGGTATTATAAAATGATTTGCTGATTTGGGTAACCAGCAGTATTTTGGTACTGTCAGTAATTTGTTGCGCCTGTTTAACATAAAGAGGGGCAGCTTTTGAAACATACAGCAGATTGGGATTGAATATGGCTTGTGAAGCGGTTAGCCCGGGAATAAAGGAATTGGTTACAGTTTGATTTTTTGTAGTTACTCCTGGACTGGGATTACCAGTATTTACGGTCGCACTGGTGTTCGGTAACTGAATGTAATGTACCAGATTACCTGAAGCACTTACTTGCGGCAACCAGGGCGCTAAATTGATCGCATTGGTTGTTTTAGCAATATCTACATTAATTAATGCTTTATTTAGTGCCGGTTGATGAAGCAGTGCATAATCAATACATTGTTTCAAGGTCAGGGACTGACTGGAACTATACTTTCCGGTATCCTGCGGGGTTACTGGCATCAGCAAGCTGGTCCTGCTGGTATCGGGGAGAATGAGCTCAGTTGTTGCGTGCTTTGTTTTTTTGATTTGTGCCTCTGAAGCTGACACAGCAAAAAACAAACTACACATGAGTAGAAAAACGAGGAACTTACGCCTGCTAAAAAAGATACTTGCCATAATAGAACACGTCAATTAGTATTTCCAATAAATGTCTTGCTATACACAAAAACCTTAAAGAGATCCTGATAGGCAGTATCAAAATTATAAAGACCTCTATAGCTATATGTGCGATGTAAAAGTGAACATTTGATGGGATTATTTAGGTAACAATTTTATTAAGCTATTGTTTTGTAGTTGTTTGTGATACGTTTGTTACAGCTAAAATGATTTATGCTTGTTGAAATGCTTGTGAACTGCTTTATCTATTTTTATATATTTATAATTAAATACATAAAATGAAGCTCTCAAAAGAAATTTATCGCGATAAGCAAGGAAATTTGATTAGAAAATTTAATCATAACGGTCTGATTACCTCTGAAGAATACCATGATCCTTCCTTTATAAGGTCAAAAAAAGTCTTGTATAAAGAGGAGAAGCAGATAACCAGTATACTGGAAACACGTCAGAATAACGAAGGCACATCTTCTGAAGAAGACGGTATTTTAAGCCTTTACCAATATTCGGGTGAAAGTTACCAGGTATTTAAATATCGTATCGGGACTGGTACTTATAAAGACTTTGTCAATCTTAAATACCTGAGCTATGGAAAGGATGACTGGCATAATGTAGATGAAGCATCTTCGGTTTATAAATTTAAGCTGGAAAATGGATTACCTGTTACTGAAGTTTATCAGGATTTGTCGGACGGAACAAAATCTACAGTAAACTATAGTTACAGTAATGGATTAAAGGTTTCGGAAACCAGAACAGCTGAAGATGGTACTGTGGTGAAATCTGATTTTGCTTATGAAAATGGTAAATTAAAATCAAAATTAACGTCTGTAAATTCTGAATTCTCCGATATGCTGCTTTATGTATATCAAAATGATTTGCTTTCAGAGGAACAGAAAATCTGTAGATATAAGGGAATACAATATCCGGCATTTCAAAAGAAGATTTTTTATAATTCTAAAAATGAAATAGAGAAAACGGAGTATTATGGAAGATATGATGAGAGGATGCTGTTGTATAAAAAAGAAGAGGTAATCCGCAAAGGAAATCTGGTCACAAAAAAACACTTTGAAACCCCGAATTTAGAAATGATGACCGGTCAGTATGATTTAGCAGCACTGCATGCCAAACTGAGAGAAGACCAGATGGACTGGGCGATCCCTCTATTTGATAAGAAATACGCGGAAACAGCTAAACCTGAATTGGGAAACTGGTCAATTGAAGCACATGATGAAAAGGGAAATCTCACTGAAATTAAAATGATGCACCCTGATATAGCTAAGAAAGAGGTTTTGGCACATCTCGTTTATCGTAACGAATACAATGAGGAGTCACTTTTAGAGTTTGTTATCTCTTATCGGATAAATGAGGAAGATAAACAGGAAGAAATGGATATTAAGAAGTTTTATTACTATAACTAAAGTAGTATAGCACAATGGCAAAAAATAAAACAACTGAGACTACCCTGAATGTAAATGATTTTATTGATCAGTTGACTGACCCGGTGAAAAAGGAAGACAGTTCCAAACTCATAGCTATCATGAAGAATCAGACAGGGTTTGAAGCTAAATTATGGGGATCTTCTATTATAGGTTTTGGCAGTTATCATTATAAATATGAAAGCGGACACGAAGGAGATGCACCCTTAATTGGTTTTTCACCACGAAGTAGTGCAATTTCTCTTTATCTGGCCTGTGGTTTCAAGGAAAGAGAAGACTTGTTAAAGCAGCTGGGTAAATATAAAACAGGTAAATCCTGTATTTATATTAAAAGACTAAGTGATATTGATTCTGTAGTTTTAACAAAGATGATCGATCTGTCTTTTTCTTATAGTAAAGGATTACATCCGGAGGCAGCACCTTGAAAATTTAACCCTTGTATAACCGATGAACCGAAAGTATTTTATTTCCTCTTTAATAGCCTCAGGGGCGGTATTGACAACTTTAGAAGGCTGGGCAGCCAGTCCTGTGGAGGAGGATGCAGTTGTGGGTAAGATCCCTCCATATCTGAAAACGGGGGATACTATAGGGATTACCTGTCCTGCTGGTAATATTAGTCTGGCAGAAATCCAGCCCGCTGTTCAATTGCTGGAAAGCTGGGGTTTTAAAACTGAAATTGGTTCTGCCATAGGTAAAAAGGATTTTACTTTTGGAGGGACTGATGAAGAACGGACTGCTGATTTGCAGCGTTTCCTGGATAATCCTGCTATTAAAGCGGTTATGTGTGCCAGAGGAGGTTATGGTTTAATCAGGATTATTGATCAACTGGATTTTAAACATTTTGTGAAACAGCCTAAATGGTTGATAGGGTTCAGTGATATTTCAGTGCTGCACTGTCATATTCATCAGAACTTTGGTATTGCAACTTTGCATTCTAAAATGTGCAATAGCTTTCCTAACGACTGGGCAACAGCAGAACCCATACAGGTTTCTACGATTTTATCTATCAGAGATGGCCTGATGGGCCGGGATTTGAAATATACAGCCCCCACAAATCTGTCAAATAGGGCAGGCAAGGGAACTGGAATACTGGTTGGAGGTAACCTGAGTGTTATCGCCAGTCTTGCGGGCACAAAATCAGATATAATTACTAAAGGAAAAATCTTGTTTTTAGAAGATACAGGTGAGTATTTATATAATCTTGACAGAATGCTCTGGAACCTGAAACGTACGGGTAAGTTTGCTCATCTGGAAGGACTCATCATAGGTGGATTTAAAATAAAACCAGATGATCCGGGTGAGGTGTTTGGCAAATCTCTCTATGAAATTGTCCTGGAAAAGGTTAAAGAATACAATTATCCGGTTTGTTTTGATTTTCCGGTAGGACATCAGAGAGATAATTTTGCCTTAAAATGCGGGATAGTACATCTGCTTGAAGTAGGGACAGAAGGTGCGACACTGAGGTCATTGAATTAGTTGTATCAGATAGATTAAGATTTATGACAAAGAAAAAACTGCTGCTCGCTACCTTGTTTTTTTGTGCTGCTTTTGGGCAGATTAATGCGCAGACGAAAAACTTTAACCAGCCACTGGCGGATAGTCTCGCTAAATGGGTAGTGGTTGATCAGATTGCCGCCAAAGTTCCACAGGGTGAATATAAACTCTGGCCACGTGAAAAATGGGATCAATATAAAGATAGCATATTCAGTAACCATCAGCAGTTGCTGTCGGCTATTTTTAAAAAATATGGCTATCTGGGGTATGACCAGGTAGGCCAGAAAGGTTCATTCCATTTTTGGTTAATGGTACAGCATTGTGATAAATGGCCAGCTTTTCAGCAAGAGGTTCTGGAAGCAATGAAAGTGGAAGTCTATAGCAATAATACGGATAGAAAAAACTTCGCCTATCTGACTGACAGGGTAAACCTTAATACAGGCAAAAAACAGATCTATGCTACCCAGGTGACCTATAATGTTAAAATTTGTCAGGCTATACCCAAACCGTTGGCTGACAGCCTTAACGTAAACAAACGCCGCCGGGAAATGGGCATGCCGCCGGTTGAAGAATATCTGAATGAAATGTCAAAGTCGCATTTTGAAATGAACAGGGCTAATTATGAAAAACAAGGCATTTTAAAACCCGTGCTGGTGCCTGTACCAAAAGGTGTGTAAACTCATTCCCCTGGACTCAGGATTCCGCCTGCTTCCTCAACTAAAGATTTTATCAGTGTTTCAACCCGTGTATGCTTGAGTATAGGTGCGATTTGGCCAGCCCAGAATAGTACCATATCCCATTTTCCCTGATTGATTGCTGCTTTTCTCAATGATGATATTAAGCCAGCCTGTAAGGGGAACGGCAGGAACTGATCTTCTTTCCCAGATAAGTCTTTAGCTATGCGGCTGGTGATACCACGTCCCAGACGTCCTGTAAAAGCACGGGTAAGTGTGGTGTATTTAGCTGCATCAGAAAATAATATTTGCCGGTGGATAGGGAGTGCACCCGATTCATCGCAAGCCAGGAATGCGGTGCCGACCTGAACTGCATCAGCACCTAATGTCATTGCAGCGGCCAGACCTCTGCCGGTAGCAATGCCGCCCGCTGCAATAACAGGTATCTTCACTTTGTCTTTAATGAGTTGCAGCAACACAAAAGTACCGGTAATTGATTCTTCGGCAGAAGCTAAAAATGACGGCCGGTGACCGCCCGCCTCAAAACCAGAAGCAATGACCATATCTACCCCGGCAGCTTCTAAAGCAATAGCTTCATCCAGCGTTGTCGCAGTGCCAATTGTTTTGATACCCCGCTTCCGGCATTGTTCGAGTATATCTTCGGATGGTACACCAAAAATAAAACTGAACACTTTTGGACGAACGTCCAGGATAACCTGGATCTGGTCTTCAAAACGGGATTTAAAAGGCATCGGTTTTTCAGGCAGAGCAATGCCCGCCTCATCAAAATAAGGCTTGAACAAAGTTTTGGCTTGTTCATAATGGGGCTCTGAAACTGTACCATCTGGTGTATCTGTATCCGAAACCCACAGGTTAAGATTATAAGGCTTATTTGTTGCTGTTTTGATCTGATGGTCAATCTCATAGATTTCCTGTGGACTTAAGGTATAGGCGCCATATCCCCCTAAACCTCCTCCATTGGATACGGCAGCTACCAATTCAACGGATGACAGGTTGCCACCGAAAGGGCCCTGCATAATTGGGTAATCCATGCCTAGTATTTCCGTTACTTTTGTGTTGTACCACATAGTTTTAAAATTTTATCCGTTTACATCGCTGATCATCTTGTTGACGATGAGCCAGCTGTTGTTAATTTGATGGAATGAAAGAAATTCATGGTAATTGAATTCATACATTTTTACGTTTACTTCAGCTATGGCGATGGAATTTACTACTTTAATAGAAATAATATCACCTTTGAATGGTTTGCCTGAGTCCTTCGGGCTCTGACGGTTTGCCACGCCATCAAGATACTGTTCAAGTGTCTTGGCGTAAGGCTGTCCTTTTACATCACCAAATAGTAAGGTGTTGGTATGGAAAATATGGTTTAACAGATTAATGTCGCCTTCATAGATTCCTTTGAAGTAGTAGTCTCTGAGTGCCTGAGTGATGGCACTTTCGTTTAATGGTTTCATTTTAGTTGAGATTATGTCCTGCTGCCATACCACCGTCGACATTGATTATCGCGCCGGTGATAAAGTTGCTTTTAGCCACTGTATAGACCACTTGTGCAATGTCCTGTACTTCACCGACACGGTTCAGTAAATGCATGCCTGCACTTTGATCGGCACTATTGCCATGCATGGGTGTACGAATAACGCCCGGTGCAATTGTATTGACGCGGATGTTAAACCGGCCAAACTCAGCCGCAAGCTGGATGGTCAATGCGTGTATCGCGCCTTTGCTGGCCAGGGGAGCTGTAGCGGGTGCTCCCCCGAAAGCGTGATTGACTATCGGTGTGCCGATATTGATGACCACACCGCTCTTCTGTTTAAGCATTTGTGGGATAACTGCTTGCGTGGTAAAGTAAGTCCCCTTTAGATTGGTATTCAGGAATTTGTCGAGATAAGCTTCATCTACCTCGAGAAAAGGCCTGGTTTCAAAGATGCCTGCATTGTTGATAAGGACGTCTGCCGAACCAAATTTTTCAATTGCCCTGGCTACTAACTGTTCACCTGTGTGTTTATTACTGATGTTACCACTAACCATTTCGAGGTTATCTCCGGCACCGAGTTCATAAAAAGCATTTTCAAGTTTCTCAGGGTTGGCGGAATTAATCACAACGTTATCGCCTTTTTCTAAAAAATGACGGGCTAATTCTTTACCAATACCAGACGATGCACCGGTAATGATAATCGTTTGTTTATTCATGATATTTATTTTTTATCAGCCGTAATGCCTTTTTCTCTTAATACTGATACCTGTTCACCAGCATGTCCCCAGTTATCCAGATCAACTTCTTCAATCCTCACGTGCGTTAAATAGGGGTCTTTATTCAGTGTGTTGGTTATCAGGTCAGTAACACCTTTAATCAGGATTTGTTTTTGCTCGCGGGTGACTCCCTCACGGGTAAGCTCAATTTTTATGAATGGCATAATTATAGTTTTTTAGCAGTGATTTTTACATTCAGATCAAATTCATTATAAATCATTGTATCGCCGAGGTCTTTAAAGAAATTACCGGAACGGAACTTCATACCATATTTGGTACGGTCAATTACAATTTTACCAGTTGCAGTTACTGTATCATCAGCGTAATCAATTTGTGCATTGAATTTTACCGGGTGGCTGATGTCTTTGATTGTAAGGTCAGCATCAATATGAGTAGTATTATCGCTGTCTGGAGCTACTGCAGTGATCACAAGAACAGCCTCAGGAAATTCCTTGGAGTTAAAGAAATCTTCAGAAGCCAGGTGACCTGCAAACTGCGCGTTGGTTGCAGGATCAGTTACATCCAGTATTTGAATAGATGTAGTATCAATGACAAATTTTCCACCCGAGAGTTTTCCGTTATTTAAGTTTAGTATTCCTTTTTGGATACTGATGGTTCCATGATGCGAACCGGTTACTTTGCGGCCGGTCCAATCGATGTTGCTTTTTGTGTTTTCAATTTCAAAATTTCTTGTTTCCATTTCTTTTGTTTTTAAATGACAAGACAAATTTGGGAAGGAACGACAAGCAATCAGCGTGATCTACATCACATTCGGAAAGGGTGGTGGTTTATGTGATGTACGTCACATGATCAGGAGTGGTAAAGACGGCTTAGGGTTTCTCTTGAAACGCCTAAATAGGCCGCTATTAAGTGTTTAGGGACTATGTTGTATAGCGCAGGGTATTGTGCAAGCAATTCTTCATAACGATGTCTGGTATCATTATTCATAAATGACAGTAACCTTTTCTGAACTGCTACATAACCTTTATTGGTACGCCAGCGGAAAAAGTGTTCCACCTGATGGATCTCATTACAAAGTTTCTCCCGGTCATGGTTACTCAGGCAGAGTATCTCAGCATCTGTAATGCAATCTATATTAATTGTTGCTTTAGTATTGCTGTAAAGTGCATCAAAGTCTGATGCCCACCAGGTTGGCATAGAAAATTGGAGAATAAACATTTTCAGGTCATCATTGATATAAAATGATTTCAGGCAGCCATTCAGTACGAAATACTCACAATCGACTTTGTCGCCAGCGGTAATAATAGCCTGACCCTTTTTGAAAGACTGTGTTTTGAAATGTGAGAAGAAATAATCGAATTGCTCGTCTGTCAGTGTTACGGTTTTATCGATGTGCTCCCTGAGAATTTCTTTTGCCTGCATTAACCAAAATTAGTGAATGCAGAGGAAATTAAGATAGGTTTTCAAATTGGTGAATCATTTTTATTGTTAAATATTTGCGTAGTCAAATAACTACACTTATATTAGTAGTCAAATAGCTACATAATGAATTTAAGAAGAGACGTATTTCAGGCCATCGCAGATCCGACAAGAAGGGCAATATTGCTATTGGTCGCATCGCAGGCAATGACAGCAGGTGCAATAGCTTCAAATTTTGACACTGCCAGACCGACGGTTTCAAAACATCTGCAAATACTCACCGAATGCGAGTTATTGGAACAAAAGCAAAATGGCAGAGAAATTTACTATCATATAAGCCCCAAAAAAATGAAAGAGGTATCCGACTTTATTGAGCCATTCCGCAAGATGTGGGATGACCGATTCAACAAATTAGAAGAAATAATGAAGAATTATAAAGGTAAATAACATGGAACTGAAAACAAAAGTTAATGCCGAAGACGGCAAACAGGAATTAAGGATTACCAGAGAATTTGATTTGCCATTGGAATTGCTTTTTAAAGCATATTCAGAGCCTGATCTTGTAGCGCAATGGATGGGGACGAAAGTATTGAAACTTGAAAATAAGAAACATGGCAGCTGGCGGTTCGAAACAAGTAATGCTGAGGGGAAGGTGGTATTCAGTGCTAATGGAGTCATTCATGAGTTTAGTCCGAACCAGAAAATCACACGGACATTTGAAATGGAGAACGCATCTTTTGGTGTACAACTGGAGTTTTTGGAATTTGAGTCACTAACCCAAGACACGAGCAGGCTGAATATACATACTGTCTATAAATCGGTTGCAGACAGAGACCAAATGCTCAAAATTGGTATGGGGCCGGGATTGAATATGGCACATAACAGATTACAGGATATCATAGGAAAACTAAAATAAGATGGAAAAGAGAGATAAAATTATCTATTGGTTCTTTACGTTATGGCTTGCCTTAGGGATGTCCTCGACGGGAATAGTACAGTTATTTAAAGCGAAAAAGGAAGTTGATATGATTATGCATCTTGGCTATCCCGTCTATTTGCTTACTTTATTAGGTATTTGGAAAATTTTAGGAGTTATAGCAGTACTTATTCCTAAATTTAGTTTACTTAAGGAGTGGGCTTATGCAGGCTTTTTCTTTTCGATGTCGGGTGCAGCAATCTCACATATTATGCTGGGCGATTCTATAGGCGATATAGCTCCCTCGGTGCTGTTACTATTCCTGACTATCATATCGTGGTATTTCAGGCCTGCTGACAGGAAGATTATTTCAGTTAACTAATAAATAAAGCGTATGAATCCTAAGGTTGATTGGTATTTTACCAAAGCTAAAAAGTGGCAGGAAGAACTGGAGCAATTGAGAATGATTATTCTCGACTGTGGACTAACTGAAGAACTGAAATGGGGAGTTCCTTGTTATGTGCTCGGGAAAAGTAACATCGTTTTAATACATACATTTAAAGAATACTGTGCGCTTTTGTTTTTCAAGGGGGTATTATTAAGTGATACCAATCATATTCTGGTTCAGCAAACAGAGAATACGCAGTCTGCACGCCAGATCCGGTTCACGAACATCCGCGAAATAATTGATCTGAAACCAGTCCTGAAAGCCTATGTCTATGAGGCAGTTGAAGTGGAGAAATTAGGACTGAAAGTGGATTTTATAAAGAATACTGAACTCGTATTTCCCGAAGAATTTCAAAGTAAATTAGATAGCATTCCCGCCTTGAAAACTGCTTTTGAAGCATTGACCCCAGGACGGCAAAAGGCATACAATCTGTATTTTTCTGCACCTAAACAAGCTAAAACCCGCGAATCAAGAGTGGAGAAATATATGCCGCAAATTCTCCATGGCAAGGGTTTAGATGACTAATGTCTGTTTAGTATCTGAGTTTTGACCTATCTGACTGATATTTTGTTAAATAACAACTATAAGTAGCGTAAATGCAACTATAAGTTTTTGTGTTTTTTTGATTCTGGAAATATACCCGGATACCTTTGTTATATCGAAAAAATAAATAAAAAGATAGTGTCTATGTTAAATACTAAAATGATAGGCAATAAAATTGCCGAAGCGCGGAAAAAATTAAATATTTCTCAGGCTCAGCTTGCCCAGCAGCTTTTCATTAGCCCACAGGCTGTTGGAAAGTGGGAGCGTGGCGAATCAATGCCAGATATCACTACTTTAACCCGTCTGGCTGAAATAATGGGAGTTGACCTTAACCATTTTTCAGAAAACTTCCAATCTGCGGCTACTGAAATAGTGCCCGTTGAATCCTCATTAGGAAATCGGATGAAACAGCTTAACCGCGATATGTCTGGCTGGAATTGGGCTGGTGCAGACTTTTCGGGCGCAGATTTAACCGGTTGCTCATTCAAGAGCAGTAATTTAAGGGGAGCTAACTTTGATCATGCAAATCTGACAGACTGCAATTTATCCACGCTTGATCTTACTGGCGGGAGCTTTGATCAGTCAATTTTGTTGCGTACTAACTTCAGCAGATCCGGGCTGGTCGGAACGAGGTTCATGGGGGTGGAACTAACTGATGTAAGGTTAACTACAACTGATCTTAGAAAAACCATCTTTGAGAATTGTGTCTTTAATGGGGTGGACTTTAAAAATTCAGATCTGAGTGGGTTATGTTTTGACAGGCAGATCTTTATCGGAGTCAGGTTTGATAATGCCGCACTGAGCGGAGTTACTTTCAGGGGTGCAACGCTCAAAAATGTGTCTTTCCGTTCACCGTATGCTTTGACTAATAAATATTACCGTGTCCTGAAAACCATCTGCTTTGATGGAGCTATGATGGATAAGCCGGTCTATGCTGTACTCAAAAGTGTAGAGATCGATTTATCAAAGGTTACAGTCATTTGAAATCAGGAGAAAGGAATATGGAAAACAAAGCCATCCGGGTGAAGGGACTGAAAAAATCGTATAAGGAGCTTGATGTTCTGAAAGGTGTGGATTTCGAAGTAGAACAAGGTAGTATTTTCGCCCTGCTCGGCTCCAACGGCGCAGGCAAGACAACGATTGTTAAAATCTTGACTACCCTACTGAAACAAGACAGTGGAAGCGTTATCGTAAATGGGTTCGACGTTTCATTAAATCCAGGCAATGTGCGGCAGTCGATCAGCTTGACCGGGCAGTTTGCTGCCGTGGATGAGATATTGACCGGGCGGGAAAATCTGGTTATGATCGCCAGGCTGCGGCACCTCAAAGATCCGCGCCAGGTTGCAGATGATCTGCTGAACCGTTTCGACCTGACCGCTGCTGCCGACCGCGCGGTATCCACTTATTCAGGAGGTATGCGCCGCAGACTCGATATTGCGATGAGCCTTGTCGGAAAACCGCTGCTCATTTTTCTGGATGAGCCGACTTCTGGTCTTGATCCGGAGGTTCGCATCGAGTTTTGGCAGATTGTCAGAGAGCTTGCCGACGGAGGCACGACGGTATTTCTGACGACGCAGTATCTGGACGAGGCTGAACAGCTTGCTGATCGGATTGCCATTCTGCATGAGGGTAGAATTATCGTAAGTGGTACGCTCTCAGACCTGAAAAAGTTGTTCCCCGCCACAAAAGTAGAATATATTGAAAAACAGCCGACTTTGGAGGAGATCTTTCTTGCGATCGTTGGCAAAAAGGAACAAAAATAAATGGAAACGATAAAGAACTATTTTTTCATAGATCTGAGTGTTATGCTTGGACGTAGCATGCGTCATATTTTTCGCAGTATGGATACAATCATCACTGTCACCGTCATGCCAGTTGCGCTTATGTTGTTGTTTGTTTATGTGTTAGGTGGTGCAATTCAGACCGGCGCAGATAATTATGTGAATTACCTGTTGCCTGGTATACTGTTAGTTGCGATTGCAAATAGTATAGGCTACACATCTTTCCGTCTGTTTACCGATGTACAAAGGGGAATATTTGAGCGTTTCCATTCGATGCCGATTGCACGTTCGGCTGCATTGTGGGGACATGTACTGACCTCGCTTGTATCCAATGCGATTTCGGTCGTTGTGGTTATTCTTGTCGCGCTTCTGATGGGTTTTCGCTCACCGGCTGGCGTATTGTCGTGGCTTGCCATAGCCGGTATACTTGCATTGTTTACGCTGGCCCTGACCTGGATCGCAGCGATTGCCGGACTTTCCGCAAAGTCAGTGGATGGCGCAATTGCAATTGCCTATCCAATTCACTTTCTGCCATTAATTAGCTCGGCATTTGTGCCTACCAGATCTATGCCGGGGCCTGTTCGTGCCTTTGCCGAAAATCAGCCCGTGACCTCTATTATTGAGACCATCCGGGCGTTGCTTTCAAACCGACCGGCAGGCCATGAAATATGGATTGCTTTGGCCTGGTGTGTCGGAATTATATTCGTGGCTTATATTTTTGCGATGAGAGCATATAAAAGACGGGCTTAACAGGTTCCCCGGAGTTATACAAATGTATAATCTAAAAAGCCCTGTGACCAATTGGTCACAGGGCTTTTTAGATTATAATTCTATCTAGATCTAGAACCTATAAGATAATGTGGTTGCAAACTGACGCGGAGGGATTGGGTTTACGCTGTAGTTTTCATGTACGAAGTAATTTAACACATTCCCGATATTAGAGATCTTTGCAAGCAGGGAGAATTTGTTCCAGGTATAACCAGCAGAAAGATCAACGGTTGTAAAACCTTTTAAAGGAATGATACCTGTGGAAGTATTGGCTTTTGTTGTATTTCTTCCACCATTACGGTCTCCTGTATAGAATGCAGATGCACCTACTTTAAGACCTTTCAGATCGCCGCTCCCGAAAGTGTAAAATAAACTTCCGTTTGCTGTGTTTTTGGTTGTTCCAACTAAACGTTCACCTTCAACAATACCACTAATAACGGTTTGTTTGTTGGTTTTTGGATCAGTATAGGTCCTGGTATCTGATGTGCTTGTATAACGCATATAGTTGTAACTATAACCAGCGATGAAATTTAAACCTTCTACTATGGTACCTGTGATATCGATCTCAAGACCATCACTAGCTGTCTTTCCAGTGAACTCTTTAAGATTTGTATCACCATTTGGTGCGCCAGAAAGATTAAACTCTGCGGTTTGCGCAAATCTGTTATTGATGATCTTGTAATAGGTTACATTGGCAGATAGTTTTCCATCCAGAAAATCGTTTTTAACCCCAGCCTCATACTGTTTAATAATAGATGGTCTCATTGGCGCATTGGTTGCAACATCGATTCCAGGGTTAGAAGTGAAGTTATTAGAAAAACTGGCATAGATTGAAGTCGTCTTAATTGGCTGATAAATCAAGCCTACCTTTGGTGAAAAGGCTTTATCTATTTTGTCATCAACAAGACCTTTTGTGTTGCTGCCATCAGCTATTGTATTAATAGTTGTTGTTGGCGTTTTTTGAAATGTCCATCTAACACCTGCCAAAACTTTAAATTGTTCTGTTACTGCTATCAGATCCTGTACAAAACCGCCCATTCTGAATATTGGAGCTAAAGTATTGGTCAGTAAAGCTGTTCCAGGTGTATTGAAGTTAGTTGGCTGGTTAAATGATAATGGATCGAGAATATTTACCTGATCATAATATTTAGTATCAGTTCCGTTTAGTTTAACAGTTTGTGTGTTGGGATTGGTAAATGCTCCGGTAGTAGTTTTAGACTGATCAGCGTCAACACCAACTAATAGCGTATGTAGTATTGAAGCGGTTTTAAATGTACCGCTTAAGTTGATCTGTTCGTTATAAGTGAATTCTTTTATTTGTGAACGGGTTAGTGACCTATACCAGATTCCTGCAGCGTCAGCAGCTGGACGCTCAGTAGAAAAGTAATTTCTGTTATAGGCTTGCATGGAGGCTACGGCATTTAACTTCCAGTTGTCATTAAATTTGTGATTCAGATTAATCTGAGCGGTAGAAGTGTTGGTCTTGTTGTATGCCCAGTCTGTATTTAAGAATACATTTCGTCCTAGCGGAGATAGTTTGTTGCCCACTGTACCAATCCCAAAATCAGGTGTGAAATCACTCTTTAAGTAATCTCCCTGGATTAATAATTCTGTTTTATCACTGATCTTATAAAGTAAAGATGGATTTACATAGATTCTTTTAGAATCCACGTGATCTCTGTAGCTGCCGGCTTTTTCGTAAGTCCCAATCACCCGGAAAGCTATTTTTTTAGAAATCGGGCCATACAGATCGAGTGTCGGTTTATAAAGGGCATTACTTTCCATACGCATAGAAACTTCGCCACCATACTCGAATTTTGGCTTTTTCGTGATCATGTTAATGACAGCACCACCACTAACGCCGCCGTATAATAAAGCTGCACTACCTTTTAATACTTCTACCGATTCTAAAGTACTGGCTTCCGGCATACCTCCAATGGTTGTTCTTGCACCGTTTTTGAAAACATTGTTGGTACCTAAAGCATAACCTCTTGAATAGAAATTCTCACCAACAGAGCCACGGTTAGCACCTAATGCTACACCGTTTACATTCTTTAAGACGTCACCCAAACGATTGGCTTGCTGATCCTGGATTACCTGACTGCTGATAATTTGAACAGCCTGAGGTAAGTCTTTGGGCGCAATTGCAGTTTTACCAAGATTTACAGGTTTCTGATTAGGTGTTTTATATCCGTTAATAGCTACTTCGTCAAGTTGCGAAGAAGATTGAGCAATTGAATAGCTTACTTCCGTAGTTTGGCCAGCAACAACGGTAACTGTTTTTTCTTGTGCCGTTAAGCCAATGGCAGAAATCTTTAAAGTATAAGTTCCAGGTTTAACATCTTTAATTGAAAACGCACCATCTTCACCGGTAGAAGTGGAGCGTCCGTTTTTTAAACCAATGTTAACAAAGCTGGCAGGTTTACCATCACTGGTTTTAACGATCCCTGTTATTTTTCCTGAGTTGTGAGTTTGGGTGTATCCAGTGACGTGGAAAGAAATTATTAAAGTAAATAGAATAAAATATTTGTAAAAATTGGGCATATGGTTATTAAGATTAAATCTAATTTGCGGCAAAGATAGAGTCTCTTCTTAGAATCCCAAATTTTATTTAGAATAAATGTAAATAGTTGGGTGTGGTGCATTTATAGCTAATAGCCATTACCCATAGATCTAATGGCTATTTAAGATAGGTTGGTAGGATGTTTAAGTTTCTTTTAATGTACCAGGACAGTAATAAGCAGTATAAATCCGCAAATAAACATGATAAAGAAAATGAACTTTTTAATCTCGTCAACTGTTCGCCCTTCTTTTAGGATTAGTCGTCTTGCTGGCTCAAATGTAAGTAGTAGAGCGCAGGTCAACAGCATAAACCCCAATGCCAATTGAGGACCAAGTCCTAAGTGTGGGCCAACTTTACTTTCCCCAAAGAAGTTTTGAAAATTAATGAGAAAAAGGATGTTCCAAATAACTACAATTGCAATTGCAGCTGATGTTTTAAGTGGAAATCCTCCCTGAGACTGAGTTTTGGTAATACGCTCTTCCAGATCGGCAGGGAGAGGGATTGTATTGGTCAGAAAACCAGTCGCTTCAATCTTTTTTATGATTTCATTCGGGCTACTAAAAGTCCAAAAAACAACATTATCATTATACCCTGGGACATTATGGTTGATTTTAAGTCCGCTGCTCATCAAACCAGAATATGGCACAATAGAGATGATGTCGCCAGGCTTGAAAATCAGATTCCCAAGGATTGTCGCGTTAAGTTGTAATTTTTCATTATTTACAGTCAGGGTCGCAAAAGGCCATGTCGCGTTTGCCATACCAATTCTTGCTCCCCCTGTTTCTTTTACTTCAGTCATTATTTAATGTGAAATTGATATAAATTGGGATAAGAAACAACAAAAAAAGCTATTATTTCAGTCCTTTCAATTTGATCCATGAGCGTATAGTCTCCGTAATTTCGTGTTTACGTTCCAAAGGCACCCAATGCCCAGCGGGCTGGTCGATTACCGTAAGATTTGAACAGGCGTTTCGCATAGGATCTCCGATTTTGCTCAAATTAATATTGGAGAACGGTTCATATTCGTCATTGACGAATAGAACAGGCAGCTTCAGCTGACCATTGTTTACCGCAACCTTAGCGTAGGCAATGTTGGCTTCATCGTTTAGATAATAGGAATCGCATGGTCGAAATCCTGTTTTTCTGAATGCAGCAACCAGCACATCGAAGTCAGCTTGTGGCCATAGTGTATAATCGGGCTTCGTGGCGGGTGCCCGGTGCGCAGCGCCATATCGCCCGCCATTAGCTGTCACTACTGCTGATGGTGACAATTTGCCTACTGATGCGGGGATGCCCTTTGTGTAAATAGATGCAAGTGTTGCCGGGATATCAGCATCCATGTCGCTCACGGCCTGATCAAAATGGGTGAGGTAAAAACGCCAGTAGTCCCATTGTCCGTCCGGATATTTATCGGCGGGATAAAGAGTTCGGTCAACCAGCGGTATTAAATTCGGTAATGCCCAACCGTTCGGTAAATAAGGTACAGACATTAGTATTAATCCCCGGCTGATCTTAGGGTAATGCGCGACAATTGATCCGGCTACAACGCTTCCCCAGTCGTGCCCGACCCAAATAGCGGCTTTTCCGCCCAGGTGAGCATTGAGCGCAATCATGTCATCAACAATTTCCTTAATAGCGTAAGCACCCTTTGCCGTGGGCACCGATGAATCTCCGAAACCACGCAGGTCAGGTGCAATACATCGCCAACCTTCGGCGGCGAAGGCTTCCATTTGTGCACGCCACACCAGCCCGATCTCCGGCCAGCCATGAAGGAAGATCATCACCGCGCCGTCGCTTGGCCCAGCTTCCCAATAATGCGTGGTCGTGCGCTTCGAGGTAAATATATGCGAAGTTAACATCGATTCTTTTTCCTTTGAACTTAGCGGTTGATCCTTGTGATGAGCGGCGTTTGCTCCAAAACTTAAGATACTTATCAGCAGGCCCGCTACAATTGCAGCCCCCGCTTTAATGAATTTTTTTTGTAAAGTCATGGTGATATCTTTTAAGTGTTTTTTAACTACCCGTTAGTTTTTAATTCAAAGCAGTTTTTGAATTATTGCTTTAGCCGATTGCAAATCATCTGCCTGCTTAAATATGGAGGCGGCTATTATGCCTCCGTCCAGCATCATGAATATCAGCCCGGTCAATTCTTTATCTGTCAAAAGCTTTTGGTGTCCGGAATTAACCACGAGTCTGGCTATAAAATCTTTGAGATGCTGCTTTGCTTTTTGTATCTCTGCTAATACCCGTTCATCGCTCATACCGGCTTCGTCATTCGCTTTTATAAACCGACAACCACCATATCCGTTTCGTACCTGGCGTTCAAGATGATGATCGAATAGAATTAGTAATTTCGCTTTGGGGTCGACTTCTTTGTTTACATCGGCTTCAAGTTTATTAAACCAACACTCGTGTAAGCGCTGCAAGTAAGCTACCAACAGGTCAGTCTTTGATCCAAAATGTTTATATAATGATGCTTTGGCAATATCAGCCTCTTCGATCACCTGGTTGATTCCAGTGATATGATAACCCTGTGTAAAAAACAGCCTTTCTGCTGTATCCAGAATTTTATCAATTACAACTTGTCCTCTTTGCTTGATCATAAAGCAAAGATAGATATTAAATAGACATAGTTGTCTATTTAATTAATGCAGGATTTACCTGGGGAAATGTTCTTTTAGAAGATACGACTACTACACCGTCCTTAGCCAAATTGCTAAAATCTGTATTAACCATTGTTTCAAGATGTTCTACCTAAAAATTCTTTTCTGTATCAGAATGAAATAATCTAATGTTACTGAAAATACGATTAAAGTCTTCTGTGTATATGATTTTACCCTTTACAATAGACAGAATCGTAAGTAATAGATAGGGTTGAGGAAAAACAAAAAAAGCCTTTAAATCATAGATCTAAAGGCTTTTTTTAAGTCGGGGTGGCAGGATTCGAACCTACGACCTCCTGCTCCCAAAGCAGGCGCGATACCGGGCTACGCTACACCCCGAACTTGACCAACGTCTAAGTTATTGATAACCTTCGTCGTTGTTGGGATTGCAAAAGTACAACAATATATTTAGTACGCAAATTTATTTTTTCTTTTTTTGATTAAATAAATAAGACGCTCAAATGTCTTGTTATTTAATCATTGATAATCATTTGTTTATCGGAATGGTACCTGCTAAAAATATTTATAAAGAATTCCTTAAGGTAACTCTAAAAGGGATCTGAATATGCTCCGTAGAATTATGAAGAAGCAATTCAGCAGTTTTTTCGCCCATCATTTTAAAATCTGTAGATATAGTGGTGATCCCATCGAGGATAATTTTTTTAATCGGAGTTTCATTGTAAGAAATGATCCCTATATCTTTTCCAATCTGAAAATTAGCTTCAATGGCTTTCTCAATCAAAACGACCAGGTCGTCCTCTACCAGGTTAATATAAACAGCGCCCCGTTCTATTTCGTGGTGATCCAGATTATTTACGATTTCATTTTTATAATCATATTGCTGACAGAAACGCAGAAATCCTGTTAGAATTTTCTTTGAATAATAAGTGTTCTGCGGGAAGATGATTTTAAGCGTATTGTATTTGGATAACCTGGTTGAAAGCTGTTCCAGCGCAGAAAATATATCCTCTTCGAAGTCTTCATATACCGCTCCGAAATTCCCTGTAATACCTTCTGCGAGTTTGTCCATCAGGATTAATTTTTCCTTAGCGATCGTGTCGATCAGTTTATAACCCAGTTCCCTGTTTTCATTGAAATGAGGGACAATCACACATTTTGCATAATGATCAACTTTTTCCTGCAATAATTTTTTAAATACATTGAAGTCGTTGTTATAGATATAAAAGTCTATGGCGGCCTCATTTCCTAAAGTAGCAGCAAAGGCATCATAAATGATTTTTTTATGAATGCTCAGTTTGTTGAAAAGCAATAAGACTTTTACGGGTCTCTGAAATTGCGTATGGACAATAAAGAACCCTTTGCCGGCAACTGATTGGACCAGTCCCATTCTTTTAAGTTCATTGTAGGCTCTTTCTACGGTACTCCTTGCAGTTTCAAGCACATAGCTAAATTCATTGATAGAGGGGAGAATATCGTCTTTTTTAATCTGTCCGGATTGAATTCCCAGAAGAATTGAATTGATTAACTGCAAGTATTTCGGAGTAATAGAGTAGGCATCAATCTTCACTATTTTCAGGATGTTGTTCATGTTGGATTATAATGCTTTATGCTAACTAAATTTACGGAAACAGATTAGTAATGTAAAATTCAGAAATGAATTACTCTTTAGGGAGATTAATGTGCTTATGACTACAAGGGTTGCTATTGGCCGGGAGATAGGTAATTGTTTGATTTTCAGTATAAATTGGGTGGTTGATTAATCCTTTCAGCCTGACTGCTGTCTATGAGGATATAGGTTAAATTATAAAATTAAAACACACACAAATGAAAACATTCAAAACCTTACTGTTACTAACAGTAGTTGCGTCGTTATTAAGTTCTTGTTTCGTTCAGGAGCCAGGATACCACAGACATTACAGACATGATGGTTATGGGTACAGAGGTTATTAATCCGACCTTTATCAAATCAATTCAAAATTATAAAACCTGAATAAACCGAGCCGGTATTCTCCTCAGAGATACCGGCTTAATTTATTGTTTGCAAAAATAAATTTGACATTGCTGTAACCTTTTATCTGTAGACACATCTTAAAGACATAATATTTTTAAGATGAAAAAAATACTAACCTATATATTAGCTTCAGCGTTAAGCCTGTTTGCAACCTCAGCAGTCAATGCTCAAACCGGTAATGGTACCGGTAAACTGAGTGGTAAAGTTCTTGACGAAAAACAAATCAGTCAGTCTTATGTCTCAGTAAGTTTATTAGCAGCTAAAGATTCTACCTTAATCAAAGGAACCATTACAGATGATAACGGTGGTTATCTTTTTGAAAGTTTAGCAGAAGGACAATATTTGCTGGCTTTTAATACAATCGGTTATGCCAGGGTTTTCAAAGGTCCTTATGCGATCAGTGCAGCACGTAAAAATTATACTATTGATAACGTACAGCTGGTACCTACCGCTAAACAACTGAATAACGTAAATATTGTCGCTACCAAACCCCTGATTGAAAGACAAATTGATAAAACGGTTGTCAACGTAGAAAATAGTGTGCTCGCAGCGGGTAACACCGCTTTGGAAATTTTGCAGAAAGCACCCGGAGTAGCTGTTGACAAAGATGGTAATGTCAGTCTCAGAGGGAAAACAGGTGTAACTGTGATGCTGGATGGTAAACCTACTTATCTGTCCAGTGAACAATTGGCCAATTTATTGCGTTCTACCGAAGGTAATGCGATACAATCAATAGAACTGATCACCAATCCTTCAGCTAAATATGATGCTGCCGGTACTTCAGGAATTATTAATATCAAACTGAAAAAGAACCGTAATTATGGTACTAACGGATCTGTAACGGCAGGAGCTGGCTATGGCAGGTATTTTAGAACTAATGATGGAATATCCCTAAATCACCGAGAGAAGAAGTTTAATGCTTTTGGTGAGTTTAATTATGGTTATGGCAAAAATTTTCATGACCTGGATATTATCCGTGTCAATAATACAACGTCAGATCAGACCTTTTTTAATCAGACCAGCAGAGCTATCCGGTTAAGAAATAATTACAATTACAAAGCCGGGGTCGATTATTTTATCGATGATCGTAATACTATCGGTTTTGTGGTCAATGGTTATAACAGTAACGGCCACAGCAGTGCAGATGTACGTACATTAATTGGCAGTCAGCCTGGTAAAACAGATTCATCTGTTGTGGCTTCAAACCCTAATCAGTTTAAATACACTGGTATTACCTATAACCTGAACTATAAAGGAACAATAGATACGACTGGTCAGGAAATTAATGCTGATATGGATTATTCAAGGTATAATGGATATCAGAACAGTGAGTATTATAATAATTATCTGAATGCAGCGGGACAGCCTAGTAAGGCACCTTATATTTTCAGGAATGCAATCCCTTCGGTAGTGAAGATATGGGCGGCTAAAGTTGACTATACTTATCCGATAAATAAAAAGACAAAACTTGAAGCTGGTCTGAAAAGCAGTGTTGTAAGTACAGATAATATCTCAACTTTTGATAACTTTTTAAATAATAGCTGGCAGAGTGACCCGACCCGTAATGACCATTTCATCTATGATGAAAATATCAATGCAGGTTACCTTAACCTGAACCGGGAATTTAAAAGTACAACTGTACAACTTGGATTAAGGGCAGAACAGACAAATTCAAAAGGAAATTCGATTCCTACACATCAGGTTTCGGACCGTCATTATATTAATTTGTTCCCTAGTGTTTTTGTGAACCAGGTGCTTTCCAAAAATAATGAAGTGGGGTTTTCTTACAGCAGAAGGATAGACCGTCCTGATTATGAATCATTAAACCCATTTATCTTTTTTGTAGACTTATATACCTATGGCGTAGGAAATCCATTTCTGAGTCCACAGTATACCAACTCGTTTGAAGTTTCTTATTCTTATAAAAAGACAATTAATGTTGCATTGAACTATAGTCAGACCAGTAATGCTATTTCAAGAGTACTCGTTTCTGATACAATTAAAAAAACGTTATTTATTTCTTCCCAGAATCTGGCAGAAAAGAAATCTTACAGTCTGAATATCAACTCACCTTTAACGATATTCAAATGGTGGACAACGAGTAATAACCTGACCATTTTCCGCAATGAATTCAGTACACCAAATTTATTAGGAATGCCTTATAAAAGTGGAAAAACTGCCTTTAGTTTTAATACAAATCATACGATTAAGGTTAATAACTCAACCAATTTTGAAATGTCTGCTTTTTATCGCTCTGCTATGGTAGAAGGAACCCTGGCCATAAAACCTGTTTATAGTATCGATCTGGGAATGAGCAAATCATTTATGGATAAAAAACTGAATATCAAACTGGCTGCAAATGATGCATTCTTCATGCAGAGGTTCCGTATTACAAGTGCCTTACCTTCGCAGAATTATTCTGTGAATGAACGTGATGATAGCCAGGTTTTCAGATTAACCTGTACCTATAGGTTTGGTAGTAATGATATTAAAGGGGCACGCCAGCGTTCTAAAAGCTCATCTGAAGAAAATAGCCGGGTGAAGTCAGGTGGGTAGAGGTAAGCCGGTTTCGGCCTTAGCCTGAGAGATGACAAGAGAACTATGCACACTTCCGACATTCGTTAGAGGGGCTATTCTCTGCCGGAGGAAAGTATTGTAAGCATTCATGTCAGGAATTATGATTTTTAACATAAAATCATATTTTCCTGTAATGTGATAACACTCAAGGACCTCGGGGTAGGCAATGACAGCTTGCTGAAAAGACGCGAGTGAGTCTTCAGCATGATTGTTCAGGGCTATTTGCGGAAAGGCAACTATAGAGTTTGTTATTTTCTCCCGATCGAGAACGGCTACATATTTTTTGATATAGCCCATTTCTTCCAAACGTTTTCTTCTGTCAAAAATAGGAGAAATCGTTCTGTTAAGATGATGTGCAAGTTCTTTATTGGTCAGTCTTCCATTTTCCTGCAGAAGATTTAATATCCCTAAATCAGTAGGATCTAAATGCGAGCTCATAGATGCAATTATTTGGCTTAGTGTAGAAAATTTATTTGATGATAAAGAATCATAATTCATCAAATATATATTATTCGCAATCTAATGTATAATGTGCATTGTTAAAAAATAAATGAAAGATCAGGATAGTGTATTTGTATAATTCTATTAAAACGATTTTAAGTAACCTTAGAGCTTCTCCTCCGGTTATTTGCCAACCGGAATTTTTTTGCAGTTTATTTTACAACTCGCTCTAAGGTATACGCATCTAACCAGGATGAAATTTATATGTCTTTACTTTTGTACGATTCAATACTAACCAGGCAGACAATAGTTATACCAATAGCACGGAAATTGTTTTAATTATTTGATGATCAGTGTGTAGTGTTTTGTTTGTTTTTTGTTTCGAAAAAAAGATGATCAGAAACCTTTCATTTTGGTTTGGTGTTTGTCAAAATAAGTTGATCGGATTTATTCTGATTACTGAATTCCTGCTGACATACTGTTGTCAGCGGGCCATAATACCTTTACATCAATCAAAAAAGAAACTTGTAAATTATGGGAAACTTAACTATTGAAAAATCAGATACAACGACAACACAATCAACTATTGTAGGTCTGATGAAAAACTATTCGAATTATAATCTATGGGCAAATGCGACATTGGTCGGTTGGCTCAGAACAAAACCGGAAGCACTGGTTGAACAGGAGGTGTTGTCAAGCTTTCCAAGTATTAAACTAACCTTATTACACATCCAGGCAACTGAAAGGTACTGGTTCTCTGTTTTGAATAAAACTGAATTCCAATTTGAGTCTGCTGAATATCAAACGCTTGATGACCTTTATGTCGGTTTTTTGGAGCAATCGGTTGCGCTGGCAGACTATGTCAATGCAATGAATGAGGAACAGTTAGTGGATAATACTCTAGTTGTCAACCCATGGTTTCAGTGTGATTTCCAGAATTTTGATTACGTAATGCAGGTAATGAATCATGGAACCTATCACCGTGGACAGATTATCACAATAGGCCGTAACCTGGGTTTTACAGATGCACCGATGACAGATTATAATTTTTATAATGTGCACGGTAAATAAAAAAAAATGCAGCTGGGAGATATTCCAGCTGCATTTTTAATATTCTATAAATTGTTCGTCCGGATAACACCAGAGCCAGCGTTCTCCTGGTTCGGCAGAGGCTATAACCGGATGTTTACTTTTATGGTAATGTTTGGTCATATGTTTTTCTGGTGAATTATCACAGCAAAGTGTAACTCCACAGGTCTGACAAGTGCGCAGGTGCATCCATTCTGTATGCTGCCTGATGCATTCCTCGCAAACATAATCTTTACTGATTCTTACCTCTTCAATACTTCTGAGATGCTCGCAAAGTTTTTGTTCGTTCATTTCTTCTGAATTTGTTAACTAAAGTTAAGGAATAGAAACAAGAAGAATGATAAAACGGAAACTCTTCTTATTTCTGATATAACCTCACACTTTTAAACAAACGTCCGCCCGCATTAGAAAAGTTTGTTTTACTGTAAACTACACGATGATTATTAATCACTAAACAATCCCCCTGATTAAGAATATATTGTTCACCGGCTTCAACGATAATATCTTCCAGTTTTTTGAGAATATCCTTTGCAAGATACAGCAGGGTAGTGGTATTTATACTTTCGCCATTATAACGGAGTCGATAATGACCTTCGTGCTGTGTTAACACAGCAGCTCTGCCTGAGCTAAATTCAAATATGGGACTACTCAGGACATCAATTTCAATTTCGGTCAGCCTTGCCAGAATGTGATCTACTTTGCATAGTACAGTTCGTTTTGTTTCACTGGTCAGGCATAAATGAGCGATTACGTCATGCATATGGCTATCCGATGTACCACTGTCGAAATACTGCTCCGTGATAGGGGAACCCACTTCGTCACAGATGGATTTGAAAAGATCAAAGGAGTCAACAGGGGTGTTTTTAATGATACATCCAAAGTTATCCTGATTGAGATTTTTGGATATAGATGTGGAAATAACAGAAACGTAGTTTTTCTGTGTTTTTTCATTTTGGAAATCAATGATTTTCATAGGGTATGTTTTTAATAGGTGTAAAAAACAGGGAGATGATTTTGTTGTCTGGCGATATTTTTCTTTAATTGTTTATCTTCTTGCGCAAGATTAGTGACAATTTGTTAGTATTCCAATATATTTCACCGATAAGTGAATAAAATATTTTTACGCCTAATTATAAACGCATTGATCTATTTAATCAATGCGTTTATAATTAGGCTGTATCAATGTTAAATACAGGGAAATTCAACTAGATTTATAGTAAGATTTAAATCTTAAAAAAGGAACCTGATGTAAAAGAATGGTTCGGTAGGGCAGATGTTGTTTATGAGTTGCTTTTTTGCTGTTTTTCGGCTTCATTGTAGCTCCATTCTACAACCTGTTTCAGACTTTTTATTATTTTTTGCTGATCGGTGATTTCGTTAATGTCCATTCCGCAAAAAGTACTGCCATTAGCTTTTGCATGTAAAATCAGATAATAAACACCACCGATAAGTATTGCCTGGATTGCTCTGAGATCAATGTCCGTATTTTCGAAATGAGGATCAGTTATTTTAAAGAGTTCATTACCGAAGGCTTCTCTGGCATCGGCGATTTCCCGCATCAGGTTGCTTTGCTCACTGATTTCCCAAAGAATTATTTTTTGCATCTCATCAGCCTGGAGGAAAAAGTTAAACTGATCGATTAATAACTGGCTGGCGAGATCTCGTCCGCAGTTACTTTTATTTTCTTCAATTAAGACATGGACACCTTCTGAAAAGGTATTCCAGTAGTCTTTCTGACGGACATAGGTCTCCACAAGTTTATCGACACTTTCGAAATAGAGATAGATCAGTTTTTTATCAACTTTGGCTGTAGCAGCAATATTATTTACTCCAAGGCCTTTATAGCCTTGTTTTGTGATGATCTCACCTACAGCATTAAGTAACTTCAGTCTTGTTTTTTCTTTGTTACGTATTGGTCCTTCAGTAGTTTTTCTGATCATCTTTATACCCTTTGCCTGGTAATATCCATTTTTTGATTTACATATTCAAATGCATTCAGGGCTTTATCCAGCTGTTCTTTGGTATGGGTAGCCATCAGACTCATCCTGATTCTTGCATTTTTTTTGGCCACAGCAGGGTACAGTATGGGATTGGTATAAACACCAGCCTTGAGTAATAATTTACCAGCATCACCAGTTTTATGTGGATCACCTATTTTTACAGGAACGATAGCGGATTCAGTAATTCCGATGTCGAGCCCGATGTCAGTCAGTCCTTTCTTGAAATAATTAATGTTCTCCCATAATTTTAAACGCCATTGTGGTTCTTCATCCAGTAATTCAATGGCTTTGATAATACCTGCTGCAGCTGGTGTACTGGTGGCAGAGAAAATTTGCTGCCTGGACTGAAATTTGAGAAAATCGATTACTTTAGGATCGGCAATTACATATCCGCCAACATTGGCAAATGTTTTACTGAAAGTTCCGGTAATAAAGTCTACTTCTTTCATCAGATCACAGACTTCCAAAGCTCCACGTCCCGTTTCTCCCAGAACACCAACACCATGTGCATCGTCTACCATTACATAGGCTCCGTATTGTCTGGCCAGCTCAATAATTGTTTTTAAAGGAGCCATATCACCATCCTGAGAATAAACTCCGTCAATGATAACCAGCTTTGTCCTGTATTTATCTTTGGCTTCTTTTAATATCCGCTCCAGTGATTCGGTATGATTATGAAGAAATGTCTTGGTGTTCGTTAATATACAGCCCTCATATACACTGGCATGGACGGCCATATCAATGATAGCCAGATCCTCCTTTTGGAGCAGGCTCATTAATGTTGCACTATTGGCAGTATATCCAGTGGTGTATATAATAGATGAGTCTTTACTTCTTTTAAAAAAAGCAGCTATTTTCTCTTCTAAAACTTCATGATAGGAAAAATGCCCACCTATCAGTGGAGAAGCTCCGGCTCCCGTACCAAATTCCTGAATTCCGCGGATTGCTGCTGCTTTAACCTCAGGATGTTGAGTGAACCCCAGATAATCATTAGAGACAAAACTTACATAACTGGTCTCTTTTTGATGCACCCCCGTATTTACATACATCTCCGGCCCACATCCTGAAGAATTCAGTAAACGGTAATTCATATGTCCGTTATCCTTCATATACTGAAGGAATTCTCCGAAAACCTCTGCTCTTTGATATATATCGTGCCCTTTTATATTTTCAAAGTTTTTAAATGTTGCGTTTGCGAAATCCATTTTCAAGATTATTTTTTAAAGAGATATGAGCGAAAATTAAAGCGCGCAATTGTACTGAATGTTAACTGTATTTGCAAATAATTTTCCTGAAAATGAATTTTTAAAAAAAATGATTTACCTCAGGGGTTAAATTACCCCGCCATTTACTCTTAAAGACTGTCCGTTTATCCAGGAGGCATTTTCACTGACAAGAAATGAAACAGCATTGGCTATTTCTTCTATCTCTCCCAATCTTTGCAGTGGTGATGCTTTTGAAGCCAGTTCAATTTGTTCCTCGGTTTTACCCTCAAAAAACATCTCGGATCTGATCAGGCCGGGAGCAATAGCATTGACAGAAATGTCTTTACCTTTGAGTTCTTTGGCGAAAATCCTGGTAATCGCTTCTACCGCAGCCTTACTGCCGGCATATAATCCCATTCCTGGTGTAGATGCCGCGACAGCCGTACTGGAGAAATTGATGATCTTTCCGCCTTTGTTTAAACGTTCAACAGATAGTTTCAGCCCATTTACTGTTCCCCGGACATTGGTATTAAAAAGATAATCAAAGATCTCATCTGTACTGTCTGCAATTAAGCCAATCTGAGAAACACCTGCGTTATTAACGAGTACATCAATCTTCCCATAGGCTTGTTCACTGATCGAAAAAAGCTCCGAAAACTCACTCATAATTGAAATATCGGCTTGAACAGCAATAGCCCTGCCGCCAGCTTGTTCTATTTCAGCAACAACCTGGTGTGCCTCAGCCTTACTATTAGCATAATTTACAACAACATTAAATCCATCAGTAGCAAGTTTAAGTGCTATCGCTCTGCCAATACCTTTAGCTGCACCCGTTACGATCGCATTTTTTTGGGCTAAACTTTTCATAATCAATTTGTTTTTTTTATAAAGTTAATTGATTGGCTCCCGAAAAAATGGTAATGATTTAAGTATTTTTGTGTGATTTTACGTTGTTAGTTGCTAAAGCGATATACCATTTTAAAATAATTTATCTGCACCGCTTTTTTCATAAAAAGAATTATAGTCTTTAATATTGAGCATATCAGAAATGGCTTTTTGCTTATCCGTACTGTTATTGTAATATGCTTTACAGATCTGATATCCTACCCAATAACCGAGGTCAGCCGGTTTTTCAGCAGTCTCCTGGTTGGAATTTGCTATCCAGTTATAGTAGCGATTCAGATACATTTCTTTTTTGAAGTCAGCCCAAATAAGCTTCTCTTTACCTTTAGCCCATAGATGGAGACGACTGTTGGCAGTTTTACCGGAGATCAGTTCACCAATAAAATCGGCCATACCCTCTACTAAAACAGAATGGAGTAAAGTGGTGTCATTTTTCATCCCTTCCTGATTAAAATGAATCAGCTCATGTGCAATCAGGTTAGGCAGGTTTTTGAGTTCCGCAAAATTGTTCCTCTGCCATAGCGTAAGCTCGTCCACCGGAATGTCAGGCGTTCTTACACCCTGGTCAAGACCAATCAGTAATCCATTATCAGATGAGGTCCCACCCGAAGTAAATGCACCGATGACAAAATAGATATTTGGAAAATTAGCTTGTGGATAGAGCTGTTTCAGTTTGACCATACTTTCCAACATTTGAGGTTTCAGCTTGTCTACACTGAAGGTGTTCTTCCTTATCGCTCTGTAAAAATTTGGTTTCTGGTCATGAGTTGCCAGAAAGTTTCTCATTGTTTTAACTTTAATACCAAAGTAGTCCTGCAGGCCTTCTGTTCCTGCATCAATGTAATATGTTCTGTAAATTTCACTTCTTTTTGCTGTATCTGTCTGGGCAAGATCATAAGCCTTCCAGAAGTTCTTTATATCAGAAGTAACCAGTTTTGCCTTATATGGATCGTGTGTGCTGGTGGATACAACTTTAATAGAACTAATTAACTTATCCCATTCCGGATTGCTATGCAGGGTCATGAGATCGGAGTCCTTTTTGATGTTCCCCAGATCCTTATAACCATAGGCAATAGCCGATTTTAATAAGGTCATCGCACTATCCGCCCGTCCGTTGAGCGCGTAACAGCAGGCTGCATTATAGTACCCCCCGGTTTTTGAAATTTTAAAATCCATCTTTTGTGCGGATAACAGATATAATTTACCTGCTTCTGTATAGTTTTTGGCCTTATAAAGACTATCGGCTGTTCTGCTTAAATTGTTCTGTGCAAAAACAGCAGTATTTAGCAGCAAGCAAAAAAGGAGGGAGAGTTTAAAATATTTCATATACTAAAATACAAAATAATAATGGCAGGAATCAAGATCTTCGATTGGTCTTTCTTCGCCGATCTGAATAAAACTTAATCATTCCATCGGAGATTATAGGAGCTTTCATTTATAATAATATATTTGCTGTTAGTATCCGTTGACAGGGTACAATGCTTATCAGCTCCGGTTCGTGGAGGAAAAAACTATTATATAACGATGAAAAAAAAATTAACCCTTATCTTCTCTGTCCTGTTAATTGCAAACCAGCTATATGCTCAACAGGATTCGCTGACCTTACGTAAGATTTATGATGAAGCCCTGGTCAATGGCAAATGTTATGAGAATCTTCGTTTCCTCTGTAAGAATATTGGTCCGCGCTTAAGCGGATCGGCTAATGCTCAAAAAGCTGTTTCATGGAGTAAAAAACTGATGGAAAGTTATGGCTTTGACAAAGTATATCTTCAGGAGGTCATGGTGCCACACTGGGTAAGAGGAGCAAAGGAAACAGCTTTTATCATAGATGGTAAAAACCGTATCGCTGTACCGGTTGCAGCTCTGGGGATGAGTGTTGCTACACCTGAACAGGGTCTGACTGCAAATATTGTTGAAGTACAGAGTCTTAAAGAGGTTGAGCAAATGGGGGAGCAGATGATCAAAGGCAAGATAGTTTTCTTTAACCGTCCTTTTGATCCAAAGTTTATCAGTACCGGACAGGCTTATGGAGGTGCTGGTGACCAGCGTTTCATGGGACCGGCTGTTGCAGCCAAATATGGAGCTGTTGGGATTATCGTTCGTTCGCTAACTGAAAGTCTGGATGATTATCCGCATACGGGTGCTACATTCTATGATAGAAATGGTAAAAACATACCTGCCGCAGCTATCTCGACTAAAGCAGCTAATCAATTGAGTGCATTATTGAAAATGCGTAAACTGCCATTGATTAAATTCTATTTTAAGCAGAATTGCCAGATGCTTCCTGATGTATTGTCCTACAATGTTGTGGGAGAACTAACTGGTACGGAACATCCGAATAAGTTTATTACGGTTGGTGGACATCTTGATTCCTGGGATCTTGCCGAAGGTGCCCATGATGACGGTACGGGTGTGATGCAGTCTGCCGAGGTACTGCGAATCTTCAAAGCCCTGAATTATAAACCTAAGAATTCGGTTCGTGCGGTATTTTTCATGAACGAAGAAAATGGGCACCATGGTGGCGATAAGTACGCTGAGCTGGCTGCCCAAAACAAAGAGGAGCATATAGCTGCTATAGAAACTGATGAAGGTGGTTTTACCCCACGCGGTTTTAGCTTTGAAGGTGTATCCAGAGATTTCATCAGGAAAGTTAACAACAACTGGAAAGAGCTTCTAAACCCTTATGAGGCTGATCGTTTAATTATCGGTGAATCGGGAACAGATATCGGGCCTTTGAAGGACAAACGTCCTGGAATTATCCTGATTGGTTTCAGACCGGATTCCCAGCGTTATTTCGATATACATCATTCTTCAAACGATGTATTTGAGAACGTTAATAAACGTGAGCTTGAACTGGGGGCTGCAAGTATGGCTAGTCTGATTTATCTGATCGACCAGCACGGATTTTAGCCAAAAATTCATAAAAAAAGAGACCATCGGTCTCTTTTTTTATGAATGGTCCAGATGCGGTAAACCTACCTTTTAATGAAATCCATTACATATTTAACGGATTCTGTTTTATTACCTGCTATCGGTTTAAGTTCAAATCTTTTCACTCCAGAGCTTCTCATCCAGTCTGACCAGATAATTTTCATAATTTCCATATCGGTAGGATGTTTGGTGGCTGCACCGGTTTTGGAAAGTGAACGATCATACATTTCGAGTACAATGACTTCAAGATTGTTTAAAAATGGATTTTTTGCCGGATTAATCCTGAACCTGGGATTCTTAGCCAGAAAAGTTTCCATATTGCTTTCTTTTGACTTCAGGAATGCGTTTCGGAATTCTGAAACCTTATCTGAGCTTAAATCATATCCTTTTTTGTAAATACCAGCTTCAATATAGCCGTCGGTTATCAGAACCATGATATTGCGGAATCTATGGGTTATTTTGCCTTGTGGTATTTCAGGCAGAACAATCCTTTCATCAATGCCAGATTTAAAATAGGTCCAGATGTCGGCTCCGTTATTGGAAAGAGCTGCTTTATTGTTGAGTTTCCGGTATTCTGCTGCAAACTTACCGATATCTCCGGGCAGTGTCTGGGGTACTCCTCTGGACATAATATAATTAATTCTATCGTTCTGTTTATCAAATCGTTGAAAATCAATAGTCAGTACATCAGTATTTACTTTGTACATATTAATCAGTCCTTTATTGATAAAGTCAACACTGTAGTGGTCCAGTTGTCCCTGATCTCTTTTAATCCGTAGGATATTGGGCCAGATTTGATCCAGTACACCATTGACGATATCGGCATCATTCACCGCCTTTGGATATAATTTGGGGTTTAGTCTGTTTGATAAATCCGGTGCGAAGACTATATTGTAGTGAACAACTTCTTTCTGTTTCTGAGCAGACAATTTTGCTGTAGCCATAAGTATCAGGAGGCCAATTAAAAAATGCTTTTTCATCATATTTTTATGCGTTTGTCAATTTGTGAGGTTTCTGTTTTTTCGTTCTGCCAGTTGATAGCCGTGTCAAAAGCCTCTCTTGATTTTTCTATTGCTATGGGTATTGAATAATGTTCATGCAGATAATCATTCCAGCCCTCCAGAAAAATATTGATTCTGTCACGGAGTGCATCCAGAGAAATTGGGAGATAATCGTTTTCTATATGACTCTTGTAAATTGTAGCAATGTCCCGGATGTGTTGTTTGCCAGTTATTAAATCGGTCTTCTTGATCTCTTTGAGGAGATTCAGTTTACTGGGGATAGATGTCAGCAGGACTTCTGTAATTTTATATTGCGCATTCAGATCTATATTGACTCCTTCTATAGCGTAGATTTCGTCTTTAAGCAAAATTATTTTTTCCTCTTCCAGTTTGATGGATTCCTCCAGGTGGCTAATCAGCAAATTGTTCTTTAAGGTTGCGATATCGGGATTGCGTTCATCAAAAATAGACATCAGTTTCTCAAAGGCGAATTTCAATATTAAAAGGCCAAAGGCACCCAGTAAAAACACCAGATAAAAATTCGGATCTTTAAATGCCATCTCAATTTCCCATATGACGTTCGTGTCACCCCGATCATATTTCATCTGATAAATGGCGGATGAAACCTTATAGGCTATTGCGGTGTCCACCAATAAAACACCCACTAAAAACATGGATATGATAATCCATTGTTTCCTGGTAAAGAGCTTGATCAAGGCACAGAAAAGTGGAAGACTAACAAACAGAAAGATGAAAAATATTCCTGAACCGCCTTTTTCAAATGTGAGGCCTAAAGCTTTTGGGTTAAATATTTCCATGGGTATTGCTTCCAGACCAGCAGCTTTCGCAGCTTTAGCATCATCTACTGCAAATAATAAAATATAACAAGCTGATGAGTAAAAAATGAATAGATAAACTATCAGACAAAGATTCGCAAAAAGCACAGGGATAAATTCATACCATTTGAACTTCGGACTGATGAAATCGCGTTGAGCATTGCGTATTTTTTCCCTGATTTCGTTGAATGACCGCTCATGAAAAGCGATTTTGCTGTTATTGATGCTCTCTACGTTCTGTTTGTTTTTCTCAACTTCTGATTTCAGGTTAATCATCTTGTTTTTCGCATTTGAAGCTTCATTTTCTGACTCCACTTCTGCAGTCTGCAACTGTAAGCTCAGATTTTCTTCAAAGGCATTAATACTGGTGATTTCCTGCTCGTCGATTTTGGTCATCAATCTCCTTTTTTTATCATCTACCACATCAATATCATTGATGAAAATTGAATAAACAGTATCCAGGGCCTTGGTTAATACCTGATGATCTCCATTATTGAATTTCGACCGTTCATAACCTTGTTTGCTTAAAATAGTACGGTCAAAATTCCCGATTTCAGAAGCAATCATTGAATCCAGTACGTTTGTGAATTCGGAAATTGCATATTCTTTGGCAGTGTGCTTCTCGATCCTGGATTCTGCTGTTATGGGTTCTTCAGGAATTGTTTCAGAACTCTGTGAGGAAGCTTTCTGATGAATATCGTTAAACGTAGTAATCAGGCTTGCTACCGTTTCGGTATGATTGGTTACAATAATACTTTCATGATTGTTTTTTCTTGCATTTACAGACCAGTTATAGGAGCCATGGAGGGCAATCCGTTTGTCTATAACACAGAACTTCTGATTCATATTACCATAGCCGGCACTTTTGATCCTGGTCACAGAAGCCCCGAGCGCAATCAGTTCTTCGAAGTTGAGTTTTTGATTTTCCTGATTGTCTGCAATAATAAGCTGGATGTTTATGTGCTGAGCAGCCTTCCTTTTTACAATGTCAAAAAGTTCATCATCTGTAAACCAGGCGCTGGCAATCAGAATTTCAAAATCTGCACCTTCCAGTTCTTTAACTATACGTGCAAAGATTTCCTTATTGTTTTGCAAGACTTCTTGCTCAAGAGATTGCTGGGATGTTATCATTTTTGGATTGAATTGATTAAGAGTTTAACTCTCCAAAAGTATATACACCGTATATGCTTTATTTACGGGAAACCGTAAAGGCCCCGGCAGTTCTGAATCAATTTAAATGAACAGGAGTCAGGTACATCTGTAATTAGATTTTTATACTAAGGTGTTTTGATTAAGTATCTGTCTTTAAGTGTATTTGTGGATTACGGGAAACCATAATAATTCCGGAAATTCCACCTTATTTTTATGCTTTAATTTTTAACGGATGTTTGAAGAATATAAAAAAGAAGTATTAGAATTTTACTTTTTTAAAAAGGAGACCAATCAACTTTCCAGTAATCTGGAAAGCCTCGGGCGTTTGAAGTTGAGGAAAGAATGTCTTAAAATTCTTGCAGAAAAATATAGTAAGAAAGATGATGAAATGCTCAGGTTGTTTTTCGATCCTTTAAGGAAATATAACGACCATGTCCGAAGTATCGAAAATTTCGAACTGGATAAATTCAGACCTTTAGTCAGCTTTTTACGAGATGGAACAAGTATCAGAGATGACCAACCCGTAAAACTTATTGCATGGTTAATGGATTTTGATTCTTATCAGGACTGGAGGTTTAGAAAAGAGACCAGCCAGCCAGATGATTGTGGATTTTCTGATAACGGAATGGATAGTGAACCCGATACAGGGGAGGAAGGGGAACCAGATAGTGATACGGATGAAAGCTCTTCCTTTGTTGGTAAAGAAGAGGCAGATGAAAAAACTACTCCAGAAGCTCAGCAGGAAGATTGTGAGCAAAATGCATCCAATGATTCACGAAACGTTCTTGAAATAAGTATTAAACGATCGTTTTCAATTAAAAAGACACTCATAATTAGTATGGTATTTTTACTCCTGGGAGGCGGTGTCTTCTTTTTATTGGGGGGAAATACAACTGGTACGGCCAGGCAGCCATCCGTTGGTGAGGAATGTATGTATTGGACAGGCGATCATTATGAACCCGTTAAGTGTGATGAAAAGATTAACGATGCAGTGTTAGTCCCGCTGAATCTCCAGACTTTAAATAACTTAAGAAAAATAAATTTGATGGATACCCTGACCGCGAATTCGCTTGGAAAGGTATGGTATTCGAAAATAGGAGGGAAACATGAGTTTTTTACAGATAGTGGGGTACATCCAGTGGATACCCTCAAAAGGCTAAAGCCGCTGACCAACTATATCTTAAACAAGCATGTTTCTTACTATAGGTATTTATTGACCCGTTTAATGTGGTCCGTTTCTGTAATTGTTATGGCCATATTGGGCATAGCTTGTGTAATTTATTTTCTCTGGCGACAAAAAAAAGGTCTGAAGTCTTTCTGATGATTATATTAACTTAGATATAGTTATTGGTTATGTATGTACTATCAAGAATTCAGTCCAAATAGTTTTTTAAAGAATTATGTACAATGTTATTTTGTATGTGAAACTGATACGGCTGTATTTACCCAGGATAAGGTTTTTGCGACAGGCTTTATCGAGATCATGTTCAACCTGGGAACTGACGGACCACAACAACTAATAAATGGTGATTTAATAAATAAGCCCGATGTGCAGTTGTGGGGGCAAACGATTCAGCCATTTACTTTTACTTCTTTCGGTAAACATTCCATGTTTGGCATTCGGTTCTTTACGCATACAGCAGCTTGTTTTTTTAGTGAACCAATAGAAGAATTTAATGACCAGGTAATTGATTTCAAAGATATAGGAGGTAAAGAAATTGTCTTGCTACATTTGAAATTATGGGACGCTAGATCCCTGGACCGAAGAATTGAATTAATCGAAGAATTTTTATTGCAAAGGCTTTCACGTTTCATGAATAAATTCACCAGATTAAAAATGGTAAACAGTATCATGTGTGACTTAAGCAAAGATGACTTTTTTGAAAATATTAACTCAATAGCTTCCCGATACGGCGTCTCCTCCCGTTACCTGCAAAAAATATTTTTAAATTATTCCGGTCTTAGCCCAAATCTGTTTAGTAAGATAGCCCGGTTTCAAAAAAGCATTCACCTTGTTGCAGGTAAAGACTCCTCGCTTACCACAATCGCGCATCAATGTGGCTATTTTGATCAGTCACATTTTATAAAGGACTTTAGATTTTTTACCGGTTCAACGCCCTCCCGGTTTTCTCCGGAAAGTTCAACCGATCTTTTTGTTGCGCTCCATAATTGATTGTTCCGTTTTTTACAATTTATACTCTTTTTCAAGTGGCAATTTTGCTTTAATTATTCATCTAATTAATTAAAGCATCATGAAACAAAACAACCTTATAACAGCAATCGTATGTATAACCCTCTTTTTCGTTTATGATAATTGCCGGGCCCAGGTTAATTCTACTCCCGGTTTACCAGGAGTAAAAAAGGCGATTGAAAATATAAACACGCTTTATTTTGACCTGTTTGCGAAAAACGACGAGTCCATTGTCAACCTTTATACCGAAGACGCCTGCCTGTTAGCTCCGAACATGCTCCCTATATCCGGAAGAAAAGCACTCCAAAAAGATTTCGCAGATACATTTGCAGCAGGAAAAGTTAAAGGTGTCAGGTTCCAAACGAGTAATATTTATGGAGATGGTAAAGAATATGTAACCGAGGAAGGAACCTGGCAGGTTTTCGATCCAAAAGGAAAACTTCTCGACGATGGTAAATACCTGAAATTGTGGAGAAAAACAAAAGCTGGCTGGAAAATATTCAGAGACTCGTTTAACAGCAATCACAAGGCACAGTAAAACGGGTTGGCTGTCTTAGGTCTTAAACCGTCCACAATACACGCTTCTGGAAACCTGATCGCTCATTACATCTTTAAAAGCTATAAATACTTCAAAGGTCTTCCCTTTAAACTGGTAGGAAGAGAGAGAAATGGAATCTTTTAATTCAGACCTGCGGGCACCACTATAACTGGCATGAAAGTGTGGTTGCACACTATCGTATAGCAAAATAATAGCTCTGTCATTCTGAGATCCAATGATGTTTTTATTCTCGTCCCAGGTAAAATGAAAGGTTTTTGATGTGATGGTTACCTTCACATTTTCAGGTTTGGTCAGTTCACCATCCGAAACCAAAATAGCCTCCCAGTTAATCTCCTGTTCTGGGAATTCGCCTTTAATAGCATTCAGCAGATTTATAGATTTAGCAGCATTATTCGCAGTGATATTCCGCTCCAGAGCCCTTTGCTTAAAGCCGATCTTAAGAAATTTTGCAGTTGCATTTAAAATTGGACTCAATAGCTTCATTTTATTGGCCTGAGCTTGTTGTAGAACGCTTCTTTTTGCTTTCTTATGGGCGGTGGCCGGTTTTGAGCGGGCGCATACCTTGTCTTTCCATCGATATATTACAACGGTTCCTATTTTTCCTCTTATTCCTGTTAATACGGTGCCTTCCTGTAAAATTGCCATAATTACCTCTGATTAGTATTACAATATAGATAAAATATTAATCAAAAGTGTCATTAGAAATTTTTTATTATAAAATTATTCACATGTAGTGTACCTCTTGTTCGGTGGAAACTGAATAATGGTCTTTAGGACCTCTGAATGATGTCTGAACGATGTCTGAACAAAGTCTATACAGAACACTGATTGTCAGTGAATTACGATTTATGGTTTTTTACTGTTTTAAATGCTGTAAATTAATTTCTATAGTATCCAGTACGTTCCTAAAATTCCTTCGTCATTTACATGAAACCAATTTGACGGCGTATTCTTTCGGGAAACCCCTCAGCTTAAACAATCATTCTTAAACTCAGTGATATGCTAATAAGAAACAATGGCCCTAAAAATTTTGCCAGGCGTAATTTTATAAAATCCGCCGGAATCACAGCTCTTGGGTTATCGGTAGCCCCAGCGCTCATCTCTTTTAAAAATCCACAAGAACATGAAAGAAAATCTTCCGAACGGATGTTTCCCGAAGGTTTTTTATGGGGAACTGCGACTGCGGCATATCAGGTAGAGGGGGCGGTTAATGAAGACAACCGTGGAGCTACAATATGGGATACTTTTTCTCATATCCCCGGAAAGATCAAAAATAACGACAATGGAGATGTGGCCTGCGATATGTATCATCGGTATAAATCTGATGTACAGCTGATGAAAGAATTGAATATTAAATCATTCCGTTTTTCCATTGCCTGGTCACGTATTTTTCCAAATGGGACCGGAACACCAAATCAAAAAGGACTTGATTTTTATAAACGATTAACAGATGATCTGTTGGCAAATGATATAGAACCTTTTGCTACTTTATATCACTGGGACCTGCCACAGGCCATCCAGGATAAATTCAAAGGTTGGGAGTCCCGTGATACAGCGAAAGCATTCGGTGATTATGCAGGTTATGTAGCTAAAAATTTAGGAGAACGTGTAAAACACTATTTCACAATTAATGAGCTGCGTACATTTGTAGAGTTAGGTTATGGAAATGGTATGTTTGCGCCAGGACTGAAATTGCCGGCACGGAACTTAAATCAGGTACGTCACCACTCTCTATTGGCTCATGGTCTTGCGGTACAGGCCATCCGCGCAAATGGAAATGCAGGCACCAGGATAGGATTGGCAGAAAACCTGGATGTGCCAGTTCCTATTATAGATACCCCGGAAAATATTAAAGCTTCAGAAATTGCAATGCGTGAGTCAAATGCCGGCTACCTTACCGTGATTATGGAAGGGAAATACACTGAGAAGTTTCTGCAAAATGCAGGTGCCGACGCGCCTATATTTACCCCGGAAGATCTTAATATTATCAGTTCACCACTTGATTTCTTAGGAATAAATATTTATATGCCTTCTCAATACGTACAGGCGGCTAATAATGCTGATGGATATAAAACAATTCCATTTGCCAAATCACATCCGCGAAGCACTTCCGAATGGCAGGTTTTGGGTCCGGAAGCACTTTACTGGGGGCCTAAAAATGTACAGAAAATATGGAATGCAAAGGAAATTTACATAACCGAAAATGGGATTAGCGGCGCCGATGAATTAACGGCTGATAAGCAAGTTTATGATACCGACAGAATATCGTTCATGCGTAATTATCTCACGCAGTTGCAAAAAGCAACTTCAGAAGGTGTGCCGGTTAAGGGATACTTTTATTGGAGTATGATGGACAACTTTGAATGGGCTAGCGGATATGATACTCGTTTTGGATTATACTATGTAGATTATAAAACACTTGAGAGAATCCCTAAAGAAAGCGCCAGGTATTTTAAGGCCCTGGCACAAAGTAACAAAGTAAGATAATTAAGCTCAATATTGTATTCAATAACATTACCGTTATAAATGCTGTTGAATACAATATTCTAATGAAGGTTTTCTGCTCTGGACCAGCGTTTTGATGTTGTAGCAATATTTTAACCGGCTGTAATATGCCGAAACGAAAGGTAGGAATGAAACGTGATGAAAAGATAATATCTCAACTTATTTTGTATTATTGTGCATCAATACTAAGTAACCAAATATATTCAGCTTTATTCATGTTAACTTCTCAGGAAAAACTTCTTTTGAATGAAATTTCGAAAGGTAACGAAAAGTCATTCAGGAAATTGTATGATAGCTACTTTCACCAGGTAACGGCATATGTTTTCAAAATAAGTAAATCAGATGAGGTTACAGTGGAAATTGTGCAGGACGTTTTCCTGAAACTCTGGCAAAACAGGGAAGCACTAACCTATGTAGAAAATATTAAGGGTTACATTTATTCTATTTCACGTAATCGTAGTATCGACTATTTGCGCAAGCTGGCAAAAGAGGTAGATCTGATCAAAGTGTTGGCAGCACACCATCAGCAGTACGATAATAATGTCGATCAAAAGATAAATGCCAACGACCTGCAACTAATCATCGAGCAGGCCTTATATTTCCTTTCCGATCCCAAAAAGAAAATTTTTCAGATGAGCAAAATTGATGGAATGAGCCACGATGAGATTGCTGAGTTAATGCATCTATCGAAGAGCACTGTCAAAAATCACTTGTCGGAAACTTTAAAATACCTGCGCCAATATTTTAAGGATCGCCCCGAACATGAATATCTTTTAATTTTATTGGTCATTAACTTACTGAACTAAATTATAAAAGCGAAAGGCCCGGATTGATTCCTGACCTTTTGCTTTAAAACAATTGAATGTAAGATTGTGTAATCAGGTTTTAGGCTTATAAGGTTCTTTTGTCAACGGTTACATAATCAACCCACAACATGGTTTTGCTGAACAGGTTGATCTGGCTGTTATTAAAAATACCGATATTATTATTTGAACCCACGTTAAGGTTGAAAATGATATTATGAGGACCAAAGTTTTGTAATTTCAGATTGCCGTTTATTGCATTAGTATAAGAAGACACTGTTACGCCATCCAACTGAATGGTTACCGTTATATTTCCATTTTCGTTTTTCCAGTACTCGTCATATGTATGCCAGCCGGAATTTACGCCATATGGTTTTTCGCAGGTATTGCCCAGTTGGTTATTATTGGCCGATGAGCCGTAAAAAAGATTACTGGCGTATTTTGCGCTGTTGCCAAACGAATAACCTTCCATGATGTCTATCTCGCCTTGTACCGGCCAGTTAGTTTCCTGTACGGTCCAAAATGCCGGCCATGCCCCATATGTTTGTGCGAAATCTTTCCATGTGGTGCCATCCAAAGCTATTAGCTTTATAGAAGCACTGGTTCTATATTCTTCGTTCACACCCGGCTTGAAAGAGAAATTTGACTTCACAAGACCCGATTTATAGGTTCCTCCATTAGGTGTCGCAGTTAATACTAATACACTCCTTGAATCATAATTGCCGATTACCGGTACATTCGGATCATAAACACAAAGGCTCGAGTTATAATCTGCCCGATTGGCTTTCGTCCAGTTGCTAAAACTGCCACTATTAGTAAAATCATCAGTGAAAATCCGCGACCATGCGCTGACCTGGTTACTCAATTTAGGCCCCGTCCTGGCAGCAATTTGATCGACAGGGATGTCTGCTGTGGGTTTCTGTTCTATCTTTTTACAGGACAGAATGATCGGTGAAGTGAGGTAAATAGCCATAAGGCAGATAAGTTTGCTTGCTTGTTTCATAATTATTTGGTTTAATTTGGTTTTGTCATTAGTTACCTCGCTTTCAGCGGGACGACTAATAAACACAAGACGTTAATTTAGGAATGACGTACTGCCAGAGAAAATGTTTCTTTGATATAGTCGATTTTGTTTCTGATGATAAGAAACTGTAAAAATAAATTATCATTAAGGCAGTACGTTTGGTTCTGACTGTTCGTCTTAGCTCTTACTGAACCCAAATTTTAGCCTTTTATAAACCTAATTTTCCTTTAAATATGCCCGAACTATCAAGATTGGAGTATCTATTGCAGCAATATGCGGAAAGTAATTGTACGCACGATGAATTGCTTGAACTTATGGAGCTCATCAATAAAATGGGGGATGATCAGGAGCTGAGCAAGGCATTATCCGAGGTCTGGAAACAAATAAATCCGGCAGATCCGATTCCGAAAATAGATCAGGAACAGATTTTTAGAAATGTACTGGATTCCGGTAAAATTCATCGTTTGCCGGTCAGGAAATACCAAACTGTCAAATGGATTGCAGCAGCGATACTGTTGTTTTGTTTGGGTTTAGGTCTTCACAATATTAATAAACAGCGCGTTAGTGTTCAGGATAATCTTTCGGCTGAGAAAGTTATTAAACCGGGTACGAACAGGGCAGTGTTAACGCTAGCAAATGGCAAAACCCTCAAATTAGATGATAACAACGCTGGTAATACACTTAAACAAGGAAACACCACCATCATTCGTTTAGGAAAAGGCCAGCTGGCTTACCTGGGTGATACAAAAAACAACAACGGCGATTTGGCTTATAACACGCTCACTACACCTAAAGGTGGACAGTATCAGATTGAGCTGCCGGATGGTACCAGGGTTTGGCTCAATGCTTCATCATCCCTGCGTTTCCCGGTCCAGTTCCAGGGCGAAAACCGTCGCGTGATACTTGAAGGGGAGGCTTATTTTGAAGTTGCGAAAAATAAATATAAACCTTTCCATGTGGAGGTGAATCATACTGATATACAAGTGCTGGGTACGCATTTCAATGTTATGGGGTATGCCGACGAAGTCAGTACAAATACTACGCTGCTGGAGGGTTCTGTGCTAATTACAGCAGGTACCGAAACGGGCTTGCTAAAACCCGGCGAACAAGCTAAAGTAAAAGACGGTATTCATATTTCGAAGGCGGATCCCCTTGAGGCACTGGCATGGAAAAACGGAAATTTCAATTTCGGACACGAAAAAATACAGAGCATCATGCGAAAGTTGTCCCGCTGGTACAATGTCGATGTGAAATATGAGGGCAATATTACCAAAGAGGGTTTTGTCGGTACTGTAAAACGGTCTAAAAAATTGTCAGATGTATTGGATGTTCTGGAGTCGACTGGGCTGGCACACTTTAAAGTTGAAGAAAGGAGCGTAACTGTTATGCCATAGACATCTACGATCAACACTTATTATAGGCCATAAACAAGTCCGGGGGCGGTCGAAGGCCCCCGAACGATGTCTGGTTCCTATAACTAAATAATTGAGGCACAATTACAAATCCATTTAAACCAAACATTTCAAATATATGAAATTATACGCTCTGAGAGAGTGTAGGCTAACTGCTTTCACCCATAAATTTTTGCGGGTCATGAGAATCACCTTATTTTTACTGATCAGTTTTTTCGTCCAATTGTCCTTTGCCGGGCATGCGCAAAAACTAACGATAGACCAGGGCAATGTCACCTTCCTGAAAGCTATCCAGGAAATTCAGCACCAAAGCAATTTCCAGTTTGTTTATACTGATGAAATGCTGGATGGGACCCATCTGGTGAGCCTGTCATTTAAAAATGCTTCTTTAAAAGAAGTGTTGGATGCCTGTTTTAAAGGGCAACCGCTTAGTTATGTGATTAAAAACAACAATACAATAGTCCTGCGGCATAAGCCCGAAGGAATGGTAACCGGAAAGAACCAGCTTATTACCGTTCGGGGTAAAGTACTCGATAATAAGGGCCTGCCACTGATCGGTGTAACGGTGAAAATTAAGGGTTTGTCAGTGGGGGCAGTGACTGATAATCTCGGGAACTTTATTATCCATGCAAATAATAGCAGCGATATTTTAGTATTTAGCTACACGGGTTTTGTGAGTCAGGAAGTACAGGTAGGCGAACAAACAGTGGTTAATATTGTGCTCCTGGAATCTGTAAAATCACTTGATAACATTGTGGTCATAGGCTACGGTACACAAAAGCGGGGCGATCTGAATGGTGCTGTATCATCTATCAGTGCAAAAGACATAGCCAACGTTCCGCAAACTAGTATCGACCAGATGTTGCAGGGTAAAGCAGCCGGACTTACAATTACCCAAAACTCGGGTGCACCTGGAAGTTCCACATCGGTTCATATCCGAGGCATCACCTCATTAAGCGGTAGTAACGAACCTCTGTATGTGATAGATGGAGTGCCTGTTTCGGGCGATGCGACCAACTTTGGGACCAGTAAAAACTCGCCTTTACAATCGATCAATAATGACCAAACTGCGGTAAGTCCGTTATCGCTGATCAACCCGAACGATATTGAATCTGTCGATGTGTTGAAAGACGCTTCGGCGGCAGCTATTTATGGCAGCCGGGCTTCCAACGGCGTTATCATTATCACTACAAAACGCGGAAAAAATTCATCGGCGAAGGTAACTTACGACGGATGGCTGGGTTATCAGCAGCCGGCAAAGTATTTGAAGATGATGGATCTTAAGCAATACGCTAATTTGCAAAATACTTTAGGTGATTTATACGGTGCGGTGCGCCCCGAATTTGCTGATCCTAGTTTATTAGGAACCGGAACTGACTGGCAGCGGGCAATTTTTCGTACAGCGATGATGCAAAGTCACCAGATTTCAGTATCAGGCGGTAAGGATGGCTCAAATTATTATTTGTCGGGTGGCTATTTGAAACAGGACGGGATGGTTATCGGCTCGGGTTTCGACAGATACTCTTTTCGTTCAAATGTAAATAGCCAGGTGAAAAATTGGTTGAATGTGGGGATGACGCTTTCTGGAAGCCGTACCAACGAAAATGTTGTATTGAATGATAATAACGGTATTATTTATAATGCCTTGCTCAGTGCACCTGATATTGCTGTTTACAATGCTGACGGAAGTTATGCAGGACCACCCGAAAGCCAGATTGGAGGTGCAATAAACCCGGTAGCGCAGGCATTGAGTATTACCAATAACCTTATACGCAACAAGATTAACGGTAATATCTACGGAGATATCCGCTTCTCAAAGGATCTTTCCCTGCGTTCGGAATTAGGCGGGGATTTTAATTTTACCGATAACCGGTTATTTAACCCTACTTACGCATGGGGCAGGTTTGTGAATACTACAGCGTCATTAAGCGAACTGTCTACGCAGAACACTTTCTGGGATTGGAAGGAATATCTTACTTATAACCACACTTTTAATTCAAAACATGCAATCACAGCACTGCTGGGGCACGAAGTACAGCAATACACCTATAGAGGCGTATCTGCTTATCGCCAGAAGTTTTTTAGCAACGATGTTCAGACGCTCAACTTAGGTGACGCCGCAACCGCACGTAACGATGAATATAAGGGAAGCGGTGTACTGGAATCGGCCTACGCACGGGGAATTTATACTTATGATGGCAAATATAGCCTGACTGCTACAATACGTGCGGATAAATCATCCAATTTTGTACCAGGTAAAAACGTTGGTTATTTTCCATCATTTGCTGCCTCCTGGCGCATATCAGATGAGTCTTTTATGGCAAAGACAAAGTCTGTTGCCGATAACATCAAATTGCGTGTAGGTTACGGGCAGGTAGGCAACCAGGATGTGGGCGGCTATTTATTCGGTTCGTCTTTAAGTCCTACAGTGACCGGATTGGGAACGGGCTTCTTTTTCAATCAAATCCCTAATCCAAAACTAACCTGGCAAACTTCCATTCAAACGGATATCGGAATAGATGCCAGCTTCTTTGACAGCCGGCTGGATGTGACTTTCGACTGGTATAACAAAACGTCTAAAAACTTTTTGTTTCAGCAACCTTTGCCTGCATATCTTGTGGGAGATGCCAGTTACCTGGGGGGGATAAATCCACCAACTATTAATGGCGGTAATTTGCAAAATAAAGGGTTTGAATTTACAATCCGGTCGCAGAATATCCGTAGTAATAAATTCCGTTGGAGTTCAACGTTTATATTCTCTCATTATAATAACAAAGTATTATCACTGGCTAACAACAGCGGTCCGCTGATTGGTGAAGTGATGAATGGTTTTCTGCATTTGCCGGTAACGCGCACAGTTGTAGGAAGATCTATTGGTGAATTTTACGGTTATAAGGTTGCGGGGACATTTAAAACTGATGAACAATTAAGGAATGCCCCGGTACAATTTGGTCGTCCTGTTTCGCCTACCCAGGCTGGTACCTGGTTAGGGGATGTACAATATGTGGATATTGACCATAATGGTAAAATTGACGAGAATGACCAGACCTTCCTGGGAAGTCCCAATCCTAAATTTACCTACGGGTTCACCAATAATTTTACTTACAAGGCATTCGACCTCTCTGTTTTTCTCAGTGGATCATATGGCGCAAAAATCCTTAACGTGCTGAACAGGACCATCGGAGGATTATCCAGCCTATATCAGAATCAGCTCGCTTCTGAAGCTGCCTTTTGGACACCTGTTAATTCAACATCCAATATTCCGGCTCCCAAAGGTGGTACAGATAATCCAAACCTGGCTATTTCCGACAGGTACTTGGAGAGTGGTTCTTACCTTCGGATCCAGAATGTAAGTTTGGGATACAACCTCCCTGCTAGTTTTATTAACCGTGTAAAGTTAAGTAAGTTAAGGGTTTATGCCAGCGTACAAAACTTATACACTTTTACCCCTTACAAAGGATACGACCCCGAGATCGGATCTGCAAACCAAAATGTTTTTTTAACCAACATTGATCTGGGCAGGTATCCCATACCACGGACCATCACATTTGGAATTAATGCAGAGTTTTAAACTTGAAAGAAAATATGAAAATATATAGAAAATATATACTATCTCTTGGCCTTATCAGTTGCCTTATTGGCCAGGGTTGTAAAAAGGAATTTTTTAACCGTCCGCCCGAAAGTGCACTGACACTGGACAACTTTTATCAAAATGCCGACCAGGTTAGATCCAGTACCAACGGGCTTTACAATGCACCTTGGTTTAACTGGAATAATCAGGCAAGCTGGGCCATCACTGAGTTATACGGAGGTAACGCCCGAACCTATTCAAGCGACGTTGTCAACTTCGGCAAATTTGCGGTAACCGGCGATAATATTGTATTAAGCAACGGATGGAATTCACTATTTACTGTTGTAGCACAATCTAATGCGCTGATTAATAATCTGAAAAATAATGTTCCTGCATCGGTGCCGGTTGCAATAGTAAATAATGCACTTGGCGAAGCACACCTAATGCGCGGGCTTGCTTATTTTTATCTGGTAAGGGTTTGGGGTAACTTACCGATTATTGAAAACAGCCTGAACTATGTGGATAATTACCAAATCAATACGAATCCCGTGAGTGACGTGTACAAATTCATTGTGAATGATTTAAAGTTTGCAGAAAGTAATTGTACCCCAATGGTCAGAAATGGCTCATCACAGGCCCAAGGTCATGTTTCCAGTGGTTCAGCAACCGCTTTACTAGCCAAAGTATATCTTTATATGGGCGATTATACCAATGCACGTATCTGCGCCGAAAAAGTCATCAACAGCGGCGAATTTAAACTTTACGGTGTTGATGTAGCCGGGAAAAGCTATAATGATCTTTTTAAGACGGCTAATAATAATAATGAAGAATCGGTAATCGCCATCCAATGGTTAGGTGGCAGCTCTTACGGGCATGGTAACTCTTTACAGGCTTCTTTTGCCTATAATTCTACCATTACTGGTACAGGTGATGGTTATGCTGCAATTGGTCCTTCGGTTGATTTACAGCAAACTTACGAACCAGGTGATCAACGCATTTATGGCACGATTATGTTAGCCGGTGCCAAATATCCCGAACTTACACAGGCTAACGGAGGCTTCACAGTTCCGGCAGATGTAAATGCACAGGATACCCGGGCTGCCATCAAGAAATATGTAGTTGGAACACCTGCAGACAACGGGGGGCTGGGAGCACAGTTCTCTGCTGGGAATAATACCTATTTAATGCGGTATGCAGACGTGTTGCTTATTGAAGCTGAAGCAGTACTGGCTGGTACCACCAGCACATCTGATCCGGCTGCCTTAATACCTTTTAACAAGGTACGGTTACGCGCCGGGCTTAATGCTTTACCTGCCATTACCCAGGCAAATATATTGCATGAACGCCGGGTTGAATTTGCGATAGAAGGCGATTATTGGTTTGACTTGTACAGAATGGATGGATGGAATGGTATTATAGCTAACCAGCATCCTAAAGCCATTGCACTCATTAGCAACCAGGAACGCGGCATTTATAGTGCTGATAAACCACCTTTAGTCTACTCTCAGAAGTTTATACCAACTAATGCGAATTTCGTTTTTCCATATCCGGCAGCCGAATTGGCTCAGAATCCGAAGCTCAATCAGGCACCGGTTCCTTATGTATTTAAATAATTAAAAGATTATGAAAGAAAATGCTTATTCACCATATAAGGTGGCTTTTTTTTTGCTTATTTGCTTAACAACTATTTTTGTTTCCTGCAAAAAAGACAATAATGGTCATTCGGGGGCACCCATTATCTCCCGCGTGAGAACCGTTTCCAAAGACTCTCTTTTGAAGAGTGTGGTTACCCGTGTTAACCTGGATTCAAATAAGGTGGCTGATCAGATCAAACAGGTCGCCTTTGATTCTACAGTGACCTCAGGTAGACTAAATGGGTTATATGCCATAGTTGGAAACAATTTGGCTACCACTTCGCAGGTGTTTTTTAACGGTATGTCGGCTTATTTTAATCCAGCGCTCTTAACCGATAAGAGTATCATTATTGCTATACCGGCAAATGCTCCATGGGGAGCCGGACAGACTAATAAAATAACTATCGTTACCAGATATGGTCAGACAGATTTTAATTTTGCCATACAGCAGCCACCAGCAACAATTACATCTATTACTCCTCTCGCAGGCAGTCCGGGGGATGTGATCACACTAACTGGTACTAATTTTAATGGTGTGAGCAGCATCAGATTTGATAACGTTGAGGCTAAAATTGTAGGGGCGACTGATACTCAGTTGAAGGTAAGTGTGCCTGCGGGGGTGGTACAGGCCTATATTTATGTGACTACACCGGGTGGAACTGTAAAATCCCCTACGGCATTCGGCTTTAAGTACCTGGTTTATGATGATGCGCTGGCTAATGGCTGGTGGGTAGGTGGTTGGAATGGCGGTGATAAGCCGGATTTCAGCAATACGACTCCGGTAAAAAGAGGATCTCATTCTATTGCCGTCACTTATTCAGGAGGTTTTGCAGGTTTCCAGATTGGCAACGGAGGCGGAACCATCAGCCTCGCGGACAAATCAGCTATTAAGCTGTCTATTTATGGCGGAGCAGGTTCGGATGGGCATGTTGTTCGCATCATGGTTATGGGAGCTGATAAAGACGGAAAGCAGGCGACCGGAGATAATGATGGCGTGGTCGTTACCTTAAAAAAGGGTGAGTGGACAGATTTTACTATCCCGTTAACCAGTTTTGGTACACGACCGGTTGTTCTGGAGCAATTGCGGATACAGGAACTTAGTGGCATTTCATCTCCCGAAACGATTTATATCGATGATATAGGGTTTATTTAACTGCTAAGCTGCCGGAATACGAATACGATCATTTGGCTTAAAATCATACAAGCGTGTTCTGGCAGCTTACTTATCAACTTAAATAAGCAACTTTATGGCCAAACAAACTATGATGTCGCATATAATATTAACGAGTATTGGCTGGTTAGGCGTGGCCTTATGTACATTGGGTTATTTACTCCTGAGTACAAATGTGATTAAGGCAAAGTCTGTCACTTTTCAGTTGATGAATGTTTTTGGAGGACTTTTTTTGGTTGCAGTGGCCGTTGAGAGCCGGGATATTCCAAACGCTGCTGCCAATCTATTGTGGATGTTTATAGCGCTATATGCATTAACACGACATTTAAAAACTCAAAAGTCGGTTAAAAAGGACTAAGGTTCTATGCCCAGGATCTCATAGGCCTTATTTTTGTAAAAATCGACTTTTTCTGAAAAGGCCGCTTTATCATCTTCCAGTGAAAGGTAGAAATAAGAGCCATCAACCAGTACAAAAATCAGATCTGCGGCAACTTTTGGATCAGCGACCTTGATTAAACCCTGCTGATTACAACGTTCAATAATCAGTGCAAGGGTATTACGAAGTGAATCCAGGATAATTTTATATTTGGCTTTGATCTTCTTATCTCTAAAAGCCAACGCATAAAACGCATAAAATAATCCATCGTCAAAGAGCAAATTCCATTTCTTTGAAAAAAGTGCTTCTATGGTTTTATGAAGATCCGAAAGCATCCCCTTTTCTTTAATACTATATATTAACAGATACCTGTCCAGGATATAATCTATCAATGCATAGGTGAGATTTTCTTTTGTTTTAAAATAATGGATAATCAGGGTAGGATTAACACCCATTTCATTGGCAATTTTCGCAATCGAACTGTTTTCATAACCTTCTTTCTTCGCAAGCTTATAAAATGCTTTAATGATTTCTAATTGTCTTACGTCTTTAATGCTTTTTCTGCCCATGTAAATTTAATTTCAATGGGCAAACTACTAAAAAAAACAGTTATAAAAAGCACTATATACATTTCTTTAAATGACTTCTTTCTCTAGAATAGATTAAACAACTGTTTAGTCAATTTATTAATGTTATATTGATATTGAAATAACATATGACGAGGATATTAGCTGCTTGTTATATAGTCGTTTATAAATGAAAATTATTAAATATTAACCTTGGATAGTATGAGAAAAAATGTACTTTTTATGATCTTTAACAGCATTAAATTTTATTTGTTACTGCTGTTTTTTTTGTTTACCGCAACGAATAGTTTTGCGCAGAACATCACAGTAAAGGGCCAGGTTTTGGATGGCGAGACCAAAACACCAATACCGGCTGTTAATATCCTGGTCAAAGGCACGTCCCTAAAAGCGGCAACTAATGCAAATGGTGTTTATACGCTGGCTAATGTAGATCCGAAAGCGGTGCTCGTATTCACTTATATTGGGTATACGCCTCAGGAAATAAGTCTTCGCGGCCAAACACAGCTAAACGTAATTTTAAATGCTGATAATGGTAACCTGAAAGAAGTTGTGGTAACCGCATTAGGTATCAAAAAGGAAAAGAAATCTATCGGTTATGCTATACAGGAGGTGAAAGGTGAAACTCTGGAAAAGGTCAAAAGCCCTACGGCTATAGGTGCATTAGCTGGAAAGGTAGCAGGTTTGAATATTTCCAATACAACCGACCTGTTTCAAAGCCCTACCATTTCATTAAGGGGGCAGACACCATTAATTGTGATAGATGGGATTCCGGACCCTACGGCTGATCCGTATAAAATTAATGCGGATGATATCGAAAGCATTACGGTATTAAAGGGTACGGCAGCAGGTGCACTGTATGGTTCTATCGGGATCAATGGTGCAATTATGTATACCACTAAAAGAGGTAAAAAAGGAAAGACAAGTGTGGAGATTAATTCTTCGACTATGTTCCAAACCGGATATACCGTAGTACCAAAAGTACAGACCCAATATGGCGCCGGAAATAATGGGAAGTATGCTTATGTAGATGGATCTGGCGGTGGTACAGAAGGCGGTGGATGGATTTGGGGGCCTAAGCTGGACCAAAAAGATCCAAGTACCCCAAGTGGTTATTATGAAACCACTCAATATAATAGTCCAACAGATCCGGTAACCGGTAAATTGATTCCCTTACCGTGGATTTCAAGAGGAAAAGACAATATTAAAAATTTCTTTCGAACAGGAATGCTTTCCACCAATTCTGTTTCAGTATCTACAAGCGGTGAGAATGGCTCATTCAGAATATCCGCGGCAAATAATTATCAAAAAGGTACAGTGCCCAATACAGGTGTAAACAATTCCTCTTTTTCGGTGGCTGGAAATTATGCCCTGTCACCTAAGTTAACCATGGACGGACGGCTTACTTATAACAGAGAATACTCTAATAACTATCCCTCAACAGGTTATGGCCCTACCAATATCCTATACAACCTCTTACTATGGATTGGCCCGGATGTGGATATACGTGATCTTCAGAATTACTGGGTGAAAGGAAAAGAGGGCATACAGCAAAGAAATTATAATCTCTCCTGGTATAACAACCCCTATTTTATTGCGAACGAACAGCTAAATGGTTATAGGAAAGACAATACTTTTGGGAATTTTTCCTTAAACTATCAGATTGCCCCTGATTTTTCTGCTAAACTACGATCAGGCTTTAACCAGTATGGAACAGATGTGGATTCAAGATATCCTTACAGTTATATTGGTTATGGAACCCTTTCAAAGGGAGATTATTCCTATACAAAGAGCAGTCATTTCGATATCGCCACGGATTTGATTTTGACCTACAAACACAAGTTTAACGATGATTTTAATCTATCTGTAATCGGGGGAGCGGCAAATTCTTATAACAATACCAAAGGAATGACCACCAGTACAGATGGACTTAATATTCCTGGATTCTATAATATAGCTAATTCCACTAATCCGTTGAAAGGTTCTAATAGCCTTCAGGAACGACAAATAAACAGTTTGTATACTATGGCAGATCTGGAAGCCTACCGTTTCCTTTATCTGTCGTTCACAGGCAGAAGAGATCAGACCTCTACTTTGCCTGTAAAGAATAATGCCTATTTTTATCCATCAGGAAGTCTTTCAGCTGTATTGTCTGATGCGCTAAAATTACCGGAAACCATCTCGTTTTTAAAAGTGCGCACTTCGGTAGCAAAAGTAAACAGCGGTGCAATCACCACTGACCCTAACAACTTCTATGCACAGATTCAGACTTATAACATAGGTAATAAATGGAACGGAAATGCCTCGTTAAGCTGGCCGGATAGTTACAAAATGCCAAATCTTATCCCGAATACGGTTATGTCCTGGGAGTCAGGTATGGTGGTAGGCCTATTTAAAAACCGCTTAAATGTTGATGTCACTTATTTCCAGAATAAGGAATATAATAATTTCCAGCTGGTTCCGCTTTCAGAGACCAGTGGTTATACGACGTTGCTTCAGAATGCGAATGTATACCAAAGAAAAGGCTGGGAATTTATGATTAGCGGAACCCCGGTAAAAACATCTTCTTTCGAATGGGAAAGCAGTTTTAATTTTAGTAACAGCCACCGCTGGCTTAAAGAAGCAACACTTAGTCCGGATGGCTATATTGGTAACCTGAAAGTTGGAGAGAGAGCAGACAAGATTTTCACTTCATTATACCAGAGAACACCCGATGGACAGACCATCTATGGTAGCAATGGAATGCCTTTGAATGATCCTTACCAACGCAGCATTGGGTATGCTGATGCGAATTGGATCTACGGCTGGCAAAATACATTTAAGTATAAAAATATTTCACTCAGCATTTCTGTTGACGGACGCATCGGAGGTTCTATTTACTCTACTACTAATTATAAAATGTGGTGGGGTGGAACTGCTTTAGGTACCGTAAATCAGTATCGTGATGATGCCAATGCTGGAAAAAGTACTTATGTAGGTAAGGGGGTAATTGTTACTTCTGGCGCAGCAACGTACGACAATCATGGTAATATCATCAGTGATACCAGACAGTACGCACCTAATACAACTCCGGTAAATTACATTGCTTATAATACAGGGACAGGCAGCAGCGCAGAGAATAATTATTTCTATTACAGTGGTACTTATTTGAAGATGCGTGAAGTAGCACTGACCTATACTCTTCCTCAGAAATGGATAAAAAAGCAAAAGGTATTTCAGGGGGCTTCTGTTTCCCTTATCGGAAACAACTTGTTCATGCTGGCCAAAATACCTAATGTAGACCCGGATGCAGAGAGTGACAATCTGCAAACACCTTCTATGCGAAGTATTGGTTTCAACTTCAATCTTAAATTTTAATGTACTCATCAATGGCATTTCATAGTCATCAATCATTTTATATCATGAAAAAGAAATATCTATTTAGTATTGTTTTCTTAGTGGGAATTGCTTTATCGTCCTGCAAAAAATTCGATCACTACCAAATCAACCCGAATACACCAACTCAGGCCGATCCTTCTCTGGAGTTGGCGAATATTGAGCAAACAGCTTTTGCTACTATTTCTACCGATGCCGGTTTAGCTACGCGCCAATTGGTTTATACGCAAAGTGCCAGTACAACACAGTATTATGGCTGGCAAAGAGCAGGTTTCTCGTACGGAAATATCTCGCAGGTGGTTAAAATGGAACAGGAAGCTGCCCGTACAGCCAAACCAAATTATAAATATCTGGGAAAATTTTTCAGGTCGTATTATATAGTTGGCATCACCCTTAACTTTGGAGATGTTCCTTATTCACAGGCGATGCAGGCACTGAACAACAATTTTTCTGATGCTGCTATCAGACCTGTTTACGATACACAGGAAGATATATATCTGCAGGTTTTAAACGATTTAAAATTAGCAAGCGATTCGCTGTCTGCTTCGGGAGGCATAATTAATAATGATATTATTTACAATGGAGATGTCACGCAATGGAAAAAAGCAATCAATACCTTTTCTCTGAGAGTATTGATGAGCCTTTCAAAAAAAGAAGCGAATACCAAACTCAATATCAAACAACGATTTAATGATATCGTTTCTAATCCGGCTAAATACCCATTGCTTGCCTCTAATGATGATAATGCAAAACTGACGTATTATGATCTGGTAGGAAACCGTTATCCGTACAACAACAGTAATAGCTTAAAGACGGATTATTATCTGGATGATTCTTTTGTTAAAATGTTAAAAGGCCTGAAAGATCCGCGTCTTTTTGTTTATGGTACGCCAACGCCTAATGCGGTTGCCGCAGGACTTTCACCTCAAGACTTTAACGCTTATGCCGGTCTGACTGGTAGTGCTCCGATTGCTGATAATGTGCAGAAGATGACCGCCGGAAATGCTTCGGCCATTAATCACAGATATGCGTATGATGCAGTCAATGAGCCAAGTGTTGCCATTGGATACCCGGAATTGCAGTTTATTCTGGCAGAGGCTGCTGCGCGGGGCTGGATAACTGGAGACATTAATAAATTTTATACCAGCGGGATTAGGAATGCAATGCTCTTTTCCAGGTATAAAGGAGATGCTGCTTATACTTTGGCTGATATTGAAACCTATTTGAACCAACCTTCTGTTGCGCTGCAAGCCGGAACACAAGTACAACAAATAATGATGCAGCGGTATATCAATACTTTTATGAATACGGGCTGGCAGTCATTTTATGAACAAAGACGTACTGGTTTTCCTACTTTTGAAACCGCTGGTAGCGGTATGCTCAATGGTGGTAAAATACCAACCAGATGGATGTATCCGACGGCTGAGTTGAACAATAATGGCGTAAATGTAGATAATGCCATCAAACGACAATATCCTGGTGGAGATGATATCAACGGGGTGATGTGGTTATTGCAATAAATCTGTTAAAGATTAAATAGCTCAACTAAAAAGTTGAGCTATTTAATAAATTATTTTTTCCTTCATTTAATAACTTCTGCAATTTCTCTTTGGTTTCCGGAATTGCTTTCAATGTTAAAGCTTTTTTGAAGCTCGCGATAGCTTTAGTTTTATCGCCGGTGTTCAAATAGTAGTCACCCAATGAATCATAACAATTGCCACTGTTGGGATAGTTGGTAATGTTGAGTTTGAATAAAGTTTCTGCCTTTTTGAATTGTTTAGTACCCATCATCTGGTATCCAAGATTATTAATCTGGCTTTCATCCGGCTTAATATTATAGCCCATTTTTTCAGAGACGTTCTTGTAATGTGTAACCAGTAATGAATCCAGTTTAAAATCAGGGTTTTTTAATTCGCTGTCATAAATTTTAAGCTTGTAAAAATCAAAGATAAACCGGAGTGCATCATATTCTCCGGCCAATCTTACGGAAGGGTGGTTGTCATCTTCATAAAACTTGTATTTGAAACGTAGCTGGTCTTTTTTGTTTTTAGAAAGGTCTTTGATGAATTCCAGATTGCTGCGGATAAGGGCCGTAGTCCCGCTTGTATCTTTTTGAACACTGAGCGTATCTATTCCTCTTTCCAGACGATTGGCCATGGCCATAAACAGGGCTTTTCCTTTATAATTTTGAGTTGGTAAAATCGTTTTTGCTTCTTTTACAGTTTTTTGATTATCCCACCACAAAGATCCATCGAGAGAAACATAAGAATTAAATAAATTGGGTTGATGCAGGAAAGTGTTAATGACGGTTAAGCCCCCAAGGGAATGACCAATAAATGTTTTATAAGTTGTGGTCGGATAAGTTGTATCTATATAGGGAATAAGTTCTTTCTCGACAAAAGACATGAATTTTTCGCCATTACCAACAACTCCGGGTAATTCTTTATCAGCACCAGTTGTCAATTCACTCACTCTGTCTTTAGGCAGGATTCCAACTACAATTATTGGTGGACAAAGGCTTGATTCAGTCATATGTTCTGTAATACTGACAACGGTGTTGAAATTTTCACTTCCATCCAATAAATAAACTACAGGATAATGTCCTCTGTCTTTTATTTTATTTCCTCCGTTGCTGTTAGGAATATGTATCCAGATTTTACGTTCCTGTCCCAGGATCTTTGAAGGAATCGTTTCCTCGAAGCCGGTAGTAAATGGGCTGTTTTCTTGCGCGTGGATGCAAAAAGAAGATAATAATAAAAGAATCGAAAGGGAAACAGATTTCATAGTGTTGGTTCGGTTCAAGATGAATAAATAGTGCTTCATGAGGCGTTTTTTAGATTATTTTTAATAGACACGTATTTTTTGATTGTGTTACAAATATTTTATTCCTCTTAGCATATCGACAGGGGATGGGGCAAGTACTATTGACCTGTTTCTTAGGAAAGGTACCACATGGAAATCGAAGATTGATTTTAAAGAGTTAAGGGATTGATTACACTCTTCATTTTAGTAAAATTGGCGGCATGTTGTACTATAAACCGGAAGATATCTGCCGCCAATTGTAAATGTGCTGTTATAGCATGTTAATTTCGCTTTCTATAATTAATAGATTTGACAGGCCGTCCGGGTTGGTGGAAGATTAGGTTTTTTGCAGTGGTCCAACATGCCGGTAAGTGTTCATGAGTACGCCTGTGGATGTGGCCTTCGAACTGACGAACGCGAGCTCGCGTGGTTCAACACTGTCCGAAAAGAAGCGTTTGCCCTGGCCCAGCAAGACCGGGTAGACTATCAGAACAACCTCGTCGACCAGTCCCTGGCCTAGCAACACGGAGGTAAGCGTTGAACTTCCACAGACGATCAGATCAGGGCCATCCGTTGACTTGACGTAGCGAATATTCTCTATAATGTCTGCGCCCAGATCCTTGGCCGGGCCCCATTTGAGACTGTCAGGTCTGTGGGTGGCGACGTGTTTTGTAGCAGCATTCAAACCGTTAGCTATTGGACTATTCCCAGCTTTTGGCCAGAAGTCGGCCCAGGCATCATAGGTGCGGCGGCCGAGAAGCAGATCAAAGCTTGTGCCGTATGCCTCGACGACGGCCTCTAACCCGGCAGGAGTCCGATAAGGTGTTGTCCATCCGCCATACGCGAAGTCGTCGTCGTTTTCGTGCTGAATCACGCCGTCCAGCGAAATATGCTCGAAGATTCTGATTTTTCTCATTTTGTTTCCTATTAGTTGAATGTTTGCATAAAGTTAAAATTGACAAGGTGCATGTACAAGGGGCAATCGTGACAATATGTGGGCGTTTTTGCGACCATATGTGGGTATGATTTTGGCTGCTGGAGACCTATATAGTCAAAACTTATGTTTGCGGAGGATGGAGAAGACATAAAAAAACCTTTGAATCATTGATTCAAAGGTTTTTTTATGTCGGGGGTCGTAATAAGATATGGTTGTTACTTAAACATCTTATTTACAAATACTTATTTCCTGTTTAAATATCAGAGTTGCATCTACAATTTCTGGTCAATTAGATGGGTGTATAGCTGATCGATAAACTTATAAAAAGCAGCAAATGTTTTATCGATATCATGTCTTACAGCAAGATATTCACTGTCCGTAAAGTTGATACTGTCCAGAAGATTATCATTTGATCCAATAGTATGCCCTGTCTCATGACTGAGATGCAATGCGCCGAGATATTTAAGTTTTGCTGCAACGGGACTTGCTGCAGTTCCTGTAACAGTAGTAAGTATTGAGAAAAATGCGTTACCAGTGGCTTCAATTGCTTCAATTATGGCAAGTCTCGCTTCAGCCGGTTTATTTTTAATGATTCCGACAAGTTCATATGTTAATATTCTGCTTGGTGCTAATTCATCGGACCACAAATAACTAATGTTCTTGGTTGTACTGACATTTTCATTGAATCCCATTGTATCAAGATCCGAAATATACCACATTGAATGATTAGCATCCTCTAGAGCGTGCATATTTACTGCTATTTCCAAATCAGTACTGGGATTTACAAATGGTAATACATACTTATTGAGATCGCTAAAACTCATTACAAAATGAGCCATTTCAGGCAAGAATCTCAACCTTTGATTAATTGGGCCATCGGATGTTTTAATGTAATTAAAGAAAGGGTGTTGTTCGAAATTATGCTTTAATTCTTGTAAATAAGTTGATAATTTTTCCATATTACCTTTATAATGTTAACTATCAGTGTGATGAATTAGTTGTAAGTTTTGTTATAATAATGCTGTAATAAGTGCATTCAGACAATCAATTTGATTTATAGTGTGAAATTGTTAACTAAATATAGTGTGATGTTAAATTTTATTTGTTGTTCTTTCTATTCATTTCTACCCATATATATTCACTTGTATTCAGGCAATCTATAATGTATTCAATTGTGTATCTCATTAGAATTAGTGTATCTAATTTGAGGTAAATATTGATCCAGTTAAGCCAGATTTAATTTAGTTATTCGTTGTTTTTTTGTAGGTTGAATGTGGCATACATTTGTGTTAGACGATAGAGGAAGAATTCGGCTAACCTTGCCAGACCATAAATATTCCTTTACAACTTGCAGAACTTGATCTGATTGATGAATATCGTTTTGTGGTTCACCCGATAGTAGTAGGAGAAGGGAGACGGTTGTTTGAAGGGATCAACCTGCAAGAGAAATTACAATTAAAATTTGTTGAGTAAACGGTTTTTAAGTCGGGGTGTGCTGCGCTTCGGTATTTGAAACAATAAGTGAGAAATACCGATATGGTCAATGGCAGCGGGATCAACTGCCAGATTATATTCACAATCTTGTCCTGGATGATCAAAGATTAAGGAATCATATCCGTTGGTACGTGTTCATCTGCTGAAAACATTTAATATTACTATTTTTTATTTTCAAACTCCCTTATGGCATCTCCCAATGTCTTGCCAACATTAGTCTTCAGCCAAGCCATAAATTCTCGATTCATTTTAAAATTGGTGCCAAAATGAGATTGAAAAAAACGCCTAACGTTTTGCGTATTTTTATAATTTGCAGTAATGATGGTATTGCCTTTTAATAGCTCAGAATGCCAATTAAACTTATCCATATAGGAAGGTAAGAAAAATGAAACAGGAAATTGAAATTTACAAAATAGCTATTTAATCATCAGGATGATAAATTCAATTTATTGTATCTTTCTAAAAAAAAGATATGAAGAAAACCAAACTACTAATTCTAACTCTGTTTATTGCCAATTTCAGTTACGCACAAACCACATTAATGGATAGTTTAATTCAAAAAAACTACTCCACCTTTAAAAAAAACAATAACAACGCTTTCGAAGGCAAAGGATGGACTACCCTACAGGATGAAATCAGTAAAAACAATTCTGTGTTATTGGGCGAGGTGCATTTCAGCAGTGAAGTCCCTTACTTCACAAACGCGATTGTCAATAATACTAAGTTCGACAATTATTTTCTGGAAATTGATCCATATACAATCAACACAATATCAGCAAAAATCAAATCCTTATCTCCGACTGACCTGGATAAATTCCGTAATGAATCAGGTTCAGCTTTATCCTTTTTACAAGGTGAAGCTGAGTTTGATTTATTCAAAAATATAACTCAGCAGAATATCAAAATATATGGAACTGAGCAAATTAGTTTGTTTTCAGAACGGTTACTGCTTTCGGAATTGAGTAAACAATCCAAAAATGCTAAAGCAAAAGAAATTTATAAGCAGATGATTGCTAATTCGGCTGCTTATGATACAAAAAAGAACACCACGTTCTATTTATTCTCTGACGATTGTCTGGCAAAAATGAATGCATTAAGCGCTCTCGATTTATCAGCCAACGAGAAAGAGCAGCTTGAAGCACTAAAATTAAGCAAGGAACTATATTTAAATCGAATTCATCGTTTAAGAATTCAATACATGAAACACCTGGTTCTTGAAAAACTCCCTGAATGGAAAGACAAGAAGAATCTTTTCAAATTTGGTGCTAATCACATGCCTAAAGGAGAGAGTTTAATGGAAGTATTCGATATTGGCAACCTGGTTTCCAATATTGAAGAAGCAAATTACCGGAAGTCGTTACATATTATGGTCATCGGAAAGGAAGAAGATGAAAAATTGGCTGATTTAAATCAATATAAATCTTTCTTAACAGTCGTAAAAGATGAGAATTGGTATAGCTATGATTTAAGACCCTTGAAACAAGAAATTTCTAAAAAGAAGCTTAAAGTAGAGGATTTGGAGCTGGAAAGAATTATAAAAGGTTACGACTATTTGGTTTTCATTCCAAACATAACTAAAACCCCAAAAAGAGGTTTACAAGACCATTAAATCTACTCAAGAGCCGGTTGTTTTATAGTGCAGCCGGCTTATTTGTGTGATTCATATAGATCCTTTCAATAACTTTATGTTAAAACGATGAAAAAACGGATCAATGCCAAAAGTTGTGGAGTAGGCATTAAAATTATAGTTTTGTCTACTTATCATCCTAACTATTTATGCCATCCGCTACGAAGTCTTTATTAAGCCTATTTCTGCCAGAATTTATCTTAGAGAATTTTGAATTTACTAATGCGATCGAAGAACCTGATACTTTTCACATCCAGTTAGAGGAGCTCAATAGCTTGCCAAAGGAATGGGATTCGATTAAGGTGCATTCTAAAGGTTTTTTTCCTGAGATTGTGGTTCAGGATTTCCCTATTCGAGGCCATAAAGTTTTTTATCACATCAAACGGCGTCGCTGGATCAATGTGGAAAGTGGTAAGGTGATTTACCGGGATTGGACTTTAGTAGAAAAAGGAACGCGAATGACAGGGGATTTCGCGGCTTTTTTAAAAGAAATCAATCGATACAGCGCCGAATAGTGTAGATTCTATCAGTGCTTTTTACGGTGTAAAAGCTAAAAACCTACTCCGTCAATACCGTGATTACCTCAGTGATTTCAAGAGCTGGGACCAAAAGGCGCATGCAAAGCAGTGGTTGTTATATCCTGAAAACCTGGGTGAACAGCTCTCTATCGATGAAACCAGTTTGTCTCATGGCGAACTTTATACGATCGTCACTAATAAAGCTGCTAAGGGAAAGAAAGGTGCTATTGTTGCTGTTGTAGCAGGTACCAAAGCCGAAACAGTGATTTCAGTACTGCAAAGAATCCCTGAAAAAGCAAGAAAAAAAGTAGCTGAGATTACCCTGGATATGGCAGGTAATATGGAACTGATTTGTAAGCGTTGTTTTCCTCAGGCAACCCGGGTGACTGATCGCTTTCATGTACAGAAACTGGCTACAGAAGCACTTCAGGAAATGCGGATTAAATATCGATGGGAAGCCATGGACGCAGAAAATGAAGCCATTGAAGAGTCGAAAAGATCTGGTAATCCATTTCAGTCAGAAGTATTCCACAATGGAGATACCATCAAACAGTTATTGGCGCGTAGCAGGTATGTATTGTATAAAAGAGCTTCAGACTGGACAGCTAGTCAGAAGGATCGTGCAACACTCTTATTCGAAAGGTTTCCTGACCTTAAAACAGCATACGGACTCAGTATGGGGCTGAGTCAGCTATTTGATCATACAAAAGATAAGGTCTTTGGACTAGCTAACCTCGCCAAATGGCATGAGAAAGTTAGACAAACGGGTTTTAAAGCTTTCAATACCATTTCCAGGTCTATACAAAGTCATTATCAAACGATATTGAACTACTTTGACCGCAGATCTACGAATGCATCAGCAGAGTCCTTCAATGCGAAAATTAAGGCATTCAGGTCGCAATTCAGAGGAGTCAAAAATATCGAATTCTTCCTTTTCAGGCTTACTCAACTCTATGCGTAAAATCAAAAAAAATCTCAGCGCTCCACAACTTTTGGCATTGATCCGTAATATGCCCTGCTTTGATAAAAACGAAAAAACCTCTAAATGTAATATTTAGAGGTTTTTTGATAGAGTTTGACATCTATGTTGTCGGGGTGGCAGGATTCGAACCTACGACCTCCTGCTCCCAAAGCAGGCGCGATACCGGGCTACGCTACACCCCGAAAAAGGTATCACCTTTAAGGTCCCTCTTGCGAAGGGTCTGCATTTGATTGCTCTTTTGCAGAGACCAAATTTTGATTAATCATAAATGATTTTTCTGATTTGGTGTGCAACAAAGGTAAGCAAAGAGTTGACATTTTTATCGCTGAAGAGCATTTAAAACGTAAAAAACTCTTAATATGTTGCTTTTCAGGGAGAAAAAATTTCAAGGCAGGTGTGTATACGAGCCACAGGGGGAGGATATGTTAGATTTATACCCGTAATCTTTTGCTCCGATAACGTCTGAAGAGCAGATATCCGACAATTACAATCAGGATCAGCATCCATAAATCGGCCAGAATGAGAATGAATTCTTTGAATATGCTCCAGCCATTCTGAAGACTTAACCATAATCTTCTGAAAAAGTCGGGGCGGTAATCAGAAAGATTATCATTACCTACGATTATTTTCTTTACAGTATTATCCTGGTAAAAGTTTAAGGTAACTGTGCTAAACTTTACTTTCTGATCGATCTCCAGGTTATTGATTTGATGATCTACATCAGCATCGCGGATTTCCAGAGATTTTTCTGCCCCCCGCGTTTTCTTTTCGTCAGTTTTGCGCAGCTGAGTTATAGCTTCCTGTTTATTTTGGCGTTTTAACTGATTCGAGAGGTAGGTGAGACTCTGATTATCTAGCTTTAAAGACTGATCATCAATAAAGACAGCCATTTTAACCACCTGATTGGTGAAATTATCCAGTTTTTCTGCTGGAACCCGGGCTACGACCAATCCTTCAACCCTGTAGGATATTAACTCAAGCAGAGAATCGGTCGTATATTTTACTTTTTCATTTTCCCGGATCTGGCTGTGGATATTAAACTCTGCAATTGTTCCACCTTCAGTTTTAATGAGATCAGCTAATTTTTCTTTGGTGGTCTGTACATTCTTTACCCGGAACCTCATGTCTGCAGTTTTAATGATTTTCCCGTTTAGGGTAGAATCGGCAACCTGATCAGGTCCTGTACCAGCCCTTTCTTTTTTATCACTGCTGCAGCCAAAAACTGTGAGCAGAAGTATAATACAAATCAGATGATTTTTCATTATATTTAAGATTATAGGTTTCTCTTAATACTGGATTTTACTATTAAGTAACCCATAAGATCAGGTTTAACTCTATATCCCCGCGTATAATGGTTTCCAGGCGTATTGGTTAGCCCTTATCCTTCCATATCGATAAAAAACCCTTCCATTTTGAAAGGGTTTTTCTGAATTAATTTTTTAATGAAATTGCGTTTTACGCCTAATTGATTGAAAAATAGCTGCTTGTGACTTCATTACTTTCTTTGGTATACCTATTGGTTAATGGCATAAAAAATAAATACAATGATGACTGTACTACTATTAATCGCCCTGCTGGTCCTCACCTGGATCTGTTACAAATCAATCGACTGGTTCGAAAAAATCTAAAATTATGATCGCACTATTTATTATCGCAATCGCAGTATTTATCTATATGATTTACGTGCTGATTAAACCCGAAAAATTTTAATTGAACGCTATGAACACTGAATTATTTGGAATCGTCGCTACCTACCTCCTTACCCTGGTTATAGCTATTCCTTTAGGTAAATATCTTGCAAAGGTATTTGCCGGCGAAAAAGTCTGGACTGACTTTTTAAAACCTATTGAATCTGGTATCTATAAACTTTCCGGGATCAATCCAAAAGAACAGATGAATTGGAAACAGCACATGAAAGCGCTGATGACAATCAACCTGGTTTGGTTAGTTTATGGATTCTTTGTATTAATGTATCAGGATAAGCTGCCTCTTAATCCTGATCACAACCCGGCGATGTCGCCAGATCTTGCTTTTAATACGATCATCAGTTTTGTGGTTAACTGTAACCTCCAACAATACTCAGGAGAGAGTGGTGCTACTTATCTGACGCAACATGTTGTCATGATGTTTCTTCAGTTTGTGAGTGCTGCTACCGGTATTGCTGCTGCTGTAGTCTTTTTTAAGGCCTTCAGAGATAAAACAGCAACGAATCTGGGAAACTTCTGGGAGTTTTTTGTAAAAGCAATCACCCGTTTATTACTTCCGCTTTCCTTAATTATGGCTGTTATTCTGGCTTTTTCAGGTACTCCGTCAAATTATGAAGCAAAAGATCACTTTATATCACTTCAGGGAGATTCTGTAAATGTATCCCGAGGCCCTGCGGCTGGATTTGTTGCCATTAAACACTTAGGTACAAATGGTGGTGGCTGGTTTGGTGCAAACTCAGCACATCCTTTAGAAAACCCTTCTTATTTTACCAATTCAGTAGAATTGATCGCTCAGGTAATTATCCCGATTGCGATGGTTATTGCCTTTGGTATTTTTATCAGACGCAGAAAATTATCCTGGATGATTTTTGGGGTAATGACCATAGGTATGTTATTATTACTGATCCCAACCATAAGCAGCGAGCTCGGCGGAAATCCAGCCATTGCTAAAATGGGCGTTACACAGTTATCGGGTGCAATGGAAGGGAAAGAGATGAGATTCGGACCTGCAATTACCGGTTACTGGAGTACGGTGACAACGATTATATCTACAGGTTCTGTAAATAGTATGCATGATAGTGCGATGCCGCTGACCGGTCTGTGGCAGTTATTAGGAATGATGATTAACGCCTTTTATGGAGGTTGCGGGGTAGGGATGCTCAACTATTTCATCTATCTGATTATTGCGGTATTTATTTCGGGTCTGATGGTGGGACGTACACCTGAGTTCCTGGGACATAAAGTAGAAGCAAGAGAGATTAAAATTGCAGCTTTAGTTACTTTATTAAGTCCTTTCTTAATTCTTGCAGGTACTGCATTAGCAAGTTACGTCTTTACCACTCACGGAAATGCAGCCTGGGCTGTACAACCTAAAACGTGGTTAAATAACCCTGGTTTTCATGGGTTCTCTGAAATGTTGTATCAGATGACTTCTTCTAACGCAAATAATGGTTCAGGTTTCGAAGGATTAGGAGATAATAACATCTTCTGGAACGTAAGTACTGGATTTGTATTATTCCTGGGCAGGTTTATACCGATTATTGGTCCGATAGCTATCGCCGGATTACTGGGTGCTAAAAAGCACATCCCTGAATCGGCTGGTACTTTAAAAACTGATACACTAACCTTCAGTCTGATGACTTTAGCTGTGATTATCGTATTAAATGCCCTTTCTTATTTCCCTGCCCTGACTTTAGGCCCGTTGGCAGAATATTTTACCCTGATTAAATAGATTATCATGAAGTCTTCTAATAAATTATTTGAACCTGCATTGGTTCAGAGTGCACTTAAACAATCTTTTATAAAACTTGATCCGCGGATAATGGTTCGCAATCCGGTGATGTTTACTGTTGAGGTAGGCACCCTGATTATGGCTTATGTGACTGTTTATTCAGTTAGTCATACCGGACAAGGATCTCCATTATATAATTTCTTTATCTTCTTAGTTCTTTTCTTAACTGTATTGTTTGCCAATTTCGCTGAGGCAATTGCTGAAGCCAGGGGAAAAGCCCAGGCAGATAGTTTAAGAAAAACAAGAGAAGAAACTCCGGCCAAAGTAATTCTTGGCAACGGAAAAATCGAAATGCGTTCTTCCAGCCAACTGAAAAAAGGCGATGTTTTCTTTTGTGAAACCGGTGATACTATTCCAACAGACGGAGAGATTATCGAAGGTATTGCTACTATTGATGAGTCGGCAATCACAGGGGAATCTGCACCGGTAATCAGAGAATCAGGTGGTGATAAATCATCTGTAACTGGCGGTACTAAAGTACTGTCAGATGAAATCAAGGTGATGGTGAGCACTGAGCCGGGAGAAAGCTTCCTGGATAAGATGATCGCCCTTGTAGAAGGAGCATCGCGTCAGAAAACACCAAATGAGATTGCTTTAACAATCCTGCTGGCAAGTTTCACTTTAGTATTTATCATTGTTTGTGTAACCTTGAAACCTTTCGCGGATTACGCTAATACGCCAATTACTATTGCTGCACTGATTTCTTTATTTGTTTGTCTGATCCCTACTACCATTGGTGGTTTGTTATCAGCTATCGGAATCGCCGGAATGGACCGTGCCTTACGTGCAAACGTAATTACCAAATCTGGTAAAGCAGTTGAAACTGCTGGTGATATCGACGTATTGTTGTTAGATAAAACAGGTACGATTACTATCGGTAACCGTAAAGCAACCAATTTTTATCCTACAGCATCTGTAGATGTGAAACTATTTACCAATGCTTGTGTATTGAGTTCATTAGCTGATGAAACCCCTGAAGGTAAATCAATTATCGAGCTGGCACACGGACAGGCTAACTATGTTTTACCTCATACTCCTGAGGGAGCCGTATTCATCAAATTTACTGCCGAAACCAGATCAAGTGGTATTGATACACCAGATGGAAGACGTATCCGTAAAGGAGCTTTTGATTCTATCCGGAATATCGTTCAGAAAGCAGGCAATGTCTTTCCTAAAGACATTGAAGAAGAAGTGAAGAAAATCGCTTCCAATGGAGGTACTCCACTGGTTGTTTCTGAAAACGAACAGGCGCTGGGTGTAATTGAGTTACAGGATATTATCAAACCAGGTATCAGTGAGCGTTTTGATCGTCTGCGTAAAATGGGCGTGAAAACAGTGATGGTAACTGGAGATAATCCATTGACTGCTAAGTTTATTGCTGAAAAAGCTGGTGTGGATGATTTTATCGCAGAAGCTAAGCCAGAGGATAAAATGAACTACATCAAAGACGAACAGGCTTTAGGTAAACTGGTTGCAATGATGGGTGATGGTACCAATGATGCGCCTGCATTAGCACAGGCAGATGTTGGTGTGGCTATGAACAGTGGAACCCAGGCTGCGAAAGAAGCAGGAAATATGGTCGATCTGGATAATGACCCGACCAAACTGATTGAGATTGTAGAAATTGGTAAACAACTACTGATTACCCGTGGTACACTGACTACTTTCTCTATCGCGAATGACGTAGCTAAATATTTTGCTATTGTTCCGGCTCTGTTTATAGGTTCTATACCAGCACTGCAGCGTTTGAATATCATGGGTTTACATAGTCCTGAGAGTGCGATTATGTCAGCTATTATCTTCAATGCGATTATCATTCCAATCCTGATCCCTCTTGCCTTAAAAGGGGTGGCTTACAAACCAATTGGTGCAAGTGCTTTATTGCGCAGAAACCTTTTGATTTATGGCCTGGGTGGTGTTATCGCGCCTTTTATCGGGATTAAACTGATCGATATACTAGTTGGTTTGTTCGTTTAAAATATTTTAATACTTAATGTTATGAAAAAGTACATTTTACAGTCTCTACGTCTTACAGCAGTTTTATTAGTTCTGCTTTGCGTCATATATCCTTTAATAGTTGCCTTTGCCGGAAGTTTTTCTAAAGGTCAGGGTGGTGGAGAAAAGATCACTAAGAATGGCCAGGTAGTAGGTTATGCTTTGTTAGGCCAGTCATTTACTAAACCTCAGTATTTCTGGGGCAGACCATCTGCGGTAGGCTATAAAGCTGATGGATCAGGTGGTTCAAACAAAGGTCCGTCAAATCCTGACTATTTGAAAGAAGTAAATGGCAGAATTGATTCCCTGCTTAAATATCACCCATACCTGAAACGCAGTGATATTCCTTCGGATATGGTAACTGCCTCTGGTAGCGGACTGGACCCTAATATTTCGGTAGAAGGTGCAGCTATTCAAATTAAAAGAGTAGCCCAATACAGAAAACTGAATGAAAAAGAGGTAGCTGACCTGGTTAAAAAAACTGTTAAAGGTCCTTTCTTAGGCCTTTTTGGCCCAAGTACAGTGAATGTACTTGAACTTAACGTAGCACTGGATAATCTGAAAAAATAATTTTTAGCGCCTGTTGGAAATGAAAAATTTAAACAGGCGCTTTTACAAGCCCTTTCCCAATTAATTAAGAACAAAACATGAACAAATTTTTGATTGCAGCTGCCACTGTATGTGTAGGTTTAAGTGCAAAAGCACAAGACGAACCTAAAGTGAAATTTTCGGGATATGCCGAAATATATTATGGATACGATTTTAACAGACCGATGAATAATAACAGACCTGGGTTCATTTATTCACATAACAGAAGTAATGAAGTTAACCTGAACCTGGGATATATTAAAGCTGCCTATGATTCCGGAAGGATCAGAGCTAACATGGCGATCATGGCAGGTACTTATGCAAATGCAAATTTAGCTGCTGAATCTGGTGTGGCCAAGAATATCCTTGAGGCTAATGTAGGTTTTAAATTATCCAAAAAAGCTAACCTATGGGTAGATGCAGGAGTTTTCTCTTCTCATATTGGTTTTGAAAGTGCTATATCAAAGGATTGCTGGGTACTGACAAGAAATATTTCATCAGAGAATACACCTTATTTTGAGTCTGGTGCTAAAGTGACTTATAGTACTGATGATAATAAATTTACAGCCACTGCACTCTATTTAAACGGATGGCAGCGGATTGCACGTCAGGACGGTAACAGACAGCCGGCCGGCGGAGTACAGCTGACCTGGAAACCGACAGATAAAATTACTGTTAATTACAGCAATTATCTGGGGGCAGAAGGTGCTGATTCTGTAAGGGTAACCCGTTTCTATCATGATGTATATGGTATATTTCAGTTGAGTAAAGCTTTTGGGGTAACCGTTGGATTTGATTACGGTACACAGCAGAAATCTAAAACTGACCACCGTAAAAACGAGGTGTTGTCACCAGTTGTGATTGCACGTTATACCATCGATCCTCAATGGGCCCTTGCCGGAAGATTTGAATATTACAAGGATAGAAATGGCGTCCTGATAACTTCAGAGTCCCCTAATGGATTTAACACAAAAGGCTATTCATTAAACATTGATTACGCACCGGTACCTAATGCTGTAGTCAGGCTGGAAGGCAAGGTTTATGATAGTAAAGACAAGATTTTTAAAAGAGAGTTGAGTAATGTAAACTATAATGCGACTGTCACTGCAAGTGTGGCTGTTTCATTTTAAATTGATTAGCAGCCGGGGCTTATAACCCCGGCTTTAAAAGCTATAAACATGGAAACATTTTTAGAATTTTTATTTACAGCATTCATTACTGTTCTGGCTGGTTTTTTAATTTTAAAGTATAAGCCGAAAACTAGGAGAAGGGCAAGAAATATTAAGCTGAACAGGACGAAGGAAGTCCGGTTAAACCCGCAACGGAAATCTGCTGCGGGAAATGATTTTTACCGGAATTATTCAGGTAAATTTATATTGTTGTTTTTGATAGGTATGACACTCTTTTCAAGCGTGTTTTATTTGGTTAATGTGGGTTATGTGATCATCAAATGGTAACGTAAAAAAAATATTTTGGAAGATAATAGTAAAGAAGATACTGTAAGCCAATTCCTTGATCTGGTCAAGAAATCCAGAAGAGGTAAACTCAAGATCTACATTGGGATGAGTGCAGGTGTAGGTAAAACCTACAGGATGTTGCAGGAAGCACATGCTTTGCTGAAAAACGGGATCGATATACAGATAGGTTATATTGAAACGCATAACAGGGAAGAGACACATGCACTTTTAGCTGGTATTCCTTTAATTCCCAGACGTAAGCTCTTTTACAAGGGAAAGGAAATGGAGGAGATGGATGTTCAGGCGATTGTAAGCCGGAATCCTGAAGTTGTAATTGTGGATGAGCTGGCGCATTCCAATATGGAAGGAAGTAAAAATACTAAACGCTGGCAGGATGTAATGGATATCCTGGAAGCAGGAATCAGTGTAATCTCCGCGGTGAATATTCAGCACCTGGAGAGTATGAATGAAGAAATTGAAAAAATTACAGGCATTCCTATAACGGAGCGTATTCCGGACAGGATATTGGACATAGCCGATGAAATTGTAAATATCGACCTGACGGCGGATGAATTGATAGACCGCCTGAAATCGGGTAAAATATATGATAAAACCAAAATTGAAAGAGCGTTAGGAAATTTCTTTCAGTCAGAGCGGATTCTTCAGCTCCGCGAACTGGCTTTAAGAGAGGTAGCTCATCATGTGGAAAGGAAGATCAGTGTAGAGATCCCAAAACAAATTAAGTTGCGGCCGGAGCGTTTTATGGCTTGTATTTCGACCAATAATGTAACAGCAAAGATCGTAATCAGGAAAACAGCCAGACTGGCTTCTTATTACAGATCACCCTGGATTGTATTGTATGTGCAAAATAGCAATGAAAGGAGTGACAGGATTAAACTAGATTTGCAGCGCCATCTGATTAATAATTTTAAGCTGGCAACCGAACTGGGCGCAGAGGTGATTAAGGTAAAGAGTGATGAGGTAACTAAAACGATCATCAAGATAGCACAGGAGAAAGAAATTACAACGATATGTATGGGAAAACCTCATTTAAATTTATTTCAGGTCATTATGAGAACCGCTATTTTCAATGAGTTACTGAAAAGTATTGCATCAACCGAAACTGACCTGGTAATTCTGTCTTAGAAACGATAATGTAAAAAATGAATATCAATAAATAACGCAATGAAAATAAAAACAAAACTCCGCCTCGGATTCGGGTTCCTATTTGTGGTGGTACTGTTGTTCGGCTCGATTTCACTTTATTACATGAACCAGATTTCGGTGAGTGCAAAAGTGATTTTGAAGGATAACTATGAGACGCTGAGTTACACCAGGGATATGAGATCAATTCTCGATCAGAATGATTTGCCTTTATCGGCTGAGTTACAAGCGAAGTTTAAAGAAAAACTTGATCTGGAGTCAAAAAATGTAACCGAGAAAGGAGAGGGAGAGGCTGTGAATGCACTGACAGCTGCCTATAAAAAGATGATCGATCCTGCAACGCCATTGGCAGAACAGAAATCAGCACTAGGTGTAGTAAGAGCACAGCTGATGGTTATTGATCAGCTGAATATGGACGGGATTGTCAGGAAAAATGCCGTTGCACAGCATTCGGTAGAGAAAGCCAGCTTGTATCTGGTAACCGCGGCTTGTTTTTGTTTCCTTGTATTATTTTCATTTATTGTGAATTTCCCGGGTTTTGTAGCCAACCCGTTGAGAGAGTTTTCGGAAGCGATTCAGGAGATCGGCCGTAAAAATTATAAACAAAGACTGGAGTTTGATGGAACAGATGAATTCTCGGAGCTGGCCAAGTCATTTAATGAAATGGTTGAGCAGCTGAATAAATGGGAGAATAGTAACCTGGCCAAAATCCAGTCAGAGAAACTGAGAATTGAGGCTATTATAGAGCAGATGCAGGATGCCATTATCGGTCTGAATGAGAAACAGGAAATTCTGTTTATGAATAAAGTCGCTGCTCAGCTGATGAACCTGGAAGAAGGAAAAGTAAACGGGCTGAATGTTAAAGACCTGATGAAAAAGAATGATCTGTTAACCCGGATCATGAAAAACGAAGGTAATGATCAACCGATAAAAATTTATGCAGATCATAAAGAATCCTATTTCCAGTTGCAGAAAAGAGAGATTGTAGTTCCTGTTTATGACGATCAGGAAACAACTATCCTGCAGACAGGTAAAACAGCTGGTACTGTTTATATTCTGAATAATATTACGCAGTTTAAAGAGCTTGATGAAGCTAAAACGAATTTTATAGCAACCGTTTCCCACGAACTTAAAACACCAATTTCATCTATAAAGATGAGTTTGAAACTCATGGATGATGAAAGGATCGGGACGATGAATACTGAGCAAAAACAGTTGGTAGAGCATATTAAAGACGATTGCAGCCGTTTGCTGAAAATCACAAGTGAATTGCTGGATCTTGCTCAGGTAGAAACCGGAAATCTACAGTTGAATTTTGTGAAAGCTGATCCTTCAGAAATTGTAAATTATGCACTCAATGCAGTCAGATTTCAGGCGGAACAAAAAAACATTCAGCTGGAACTGATTACTGATGATAGACTTCCGAAGGTGAATGCCGATGTAGAGAAAACGGCCTGGGTACTGATTAACTTTTTATCCAACGCACTCCGTTATAGTGCTGAAAAATCAAAAGTACTGATAGAGATTGCCCAGAAACATCACGGCATAGAATTTTCAGTTCGTGATTTTGGAAAAGGAATTGATGAGCAGTATCAGAAACGTTTGTTTGACCGCTATTTCCAGGTACCGACCGATGGTAACAATAAATCAGGTTCCGGATTAGGTCTGGCCATTTCCAAAGACTTTATTGAAGCTGAGAATGGTAAGATATGGGTGGAAAGTGAAATAGGGGCAGGAAGCCGCTTTTGCTTCTTCCTGCCCGTAGCAGATTAAATTATGGATTAATCATCCTGAAGGCCAGTGCTGCTGCTAATTTAGCAGTGCGCTGGTCCTGATCGTAAACAGGATTACATTCTGCAATATCCATACTGATAACTTTGCCGCTGGCCAGTACAGTTTGCAGGCAACTAAAGAAAAATGCATCTGGGATCAGTCCGCTAAAAGCAGCGGCGCTTACACCAGGAGCAAACGAGGAGGAGAACACATCCATACATATGGTCAGATAGATATGCGTTGATCCGGTTATAAATTCTTCCAGCTGAATGCGTATCTCTTCTGCTCTTGAAACCATAAAACCTTCGGCAGGAATATAATTTACTTTCAGGTTTGATGCGGTATCAAATAAGTATTTAGTGTTACTGTTCTGCTGAATACCAACCGGTAAATATCTGAATGGTTTACCATCTGACTGACAGTCTCTGGCTATTTGCAGAAAACCAGTCCCCGAGTTAGTCCCGTTTTCATTAGGCTCACGCAGATCAAAATGTGCATCAAAATTAATAATGCCAATGCTTTCAGCCGGTTTGACATGATTTTTGATTCCTGTATAATGCCCGTAAGCGACCTCATGACCTCCGCCGATTACGAATGGCTGATATCCATTCGACAAAGCGAAAGCAACTGTCTGAGCAAGGGATAACTGTGCTTCTTCCATGTTCTGATCTGTACAGATAATATCTCCAAGATCAAGAAAGACTGCATCTTCAGTTAAATGAACAGGTAGGTTACAGCTGGCTTTACGGAAATGGGCAGGGCCATCTTTAGCACCTGTCCGGCCGCCATTACGTCTTACGCCTTCGTCGCAGGAGAAGCCAATTAAGGCAATCCCCTGATCGCCTGCTGGGGGTAAGCTCACATTTTCTGCCTGAAGGTCAATACGAATGATCCGCTGATGCCAGCGTTGAACAGCCAGATCTGTACCATCGTTTCTTCCGGTCCATACATCAGCCGGAGTGCTGCGGTAAAATAATGGATTAATCATATTCTTTAGATTCTTGTTCCTTTTTTCCATACGATGCCAGGTTTGATTTTGCCCTGATGATAAAGTATTTCCCTGTAATCATTGCAAGGATAAGCCTGCATATCGGCCAGCATACCGTTGTCGAGTGTACCGCGGTCTTCCAGACTTAAGGCCTTTGCTGCTCTGAATGTCAGGGCTGCAAAAACTTCTGCTGTACTTAGTTTTTCTGAAGCACTCATCACTGCAGCCTGCATTAATAAGTCTCCCATTGGTGCCGATCCGGGGTTCCAGTCACTGGCAATAGCCAGACAGGCACCCGCATCAAGTAGAATCCGGGCAGGCGCATACTGCATACCTAAACCAAGAGAGGCACCAGGAAGTACAACTGCCACAGTATCGGAATCTTTTAATAAAGCCGCTTCTCGTGCTGTGCTTGCTTCGAGGTGATCTGCCGAAACAGCACCGGTTTCGATCGCTACTTCCAGTCCGCTTGTTGTAAACTGATCAGCATGAACGGTAATTTCAAATCCCATTGCTTTGGCAGCCTTTAAATAAGGTATTGAGGTTGCACGGTCAAAGGCACTCTCTTCAATAAAAATGTCTACACGACTGGCCAGGTTTTCGGTTTTAATTACAGGTAACAGGTTTTGCAGGACGTGATCCAGGTAAGCTGTGGCTGTACCTTCAAAATCTTTTGGTAAAAGATGAGCAGCCAGGCAAGTAGGAACCAGGTCAGCTTTTGAGGTTAAGGAAACTGCTTTGATCGCTCTTAGCATTTTCAGCTCATTCTCTGTATCCAGTCCGTAACCACTTTTAATTTCAATAGTCGTGATGCCATCATTTAAATGTCTTTGTACACGCTGCGCTAAAAGATCCGTAAGTTTTGCCTGGTCAGCTGCACGTGTCTGCTGAACTGAATCCCATATACCACCGCCACTTTTTGCAATTTCCAGATAGGTTTTACCCTGGATACGAAGGCTGTAGTCTTTAGCCCTGCTGCCAGCAAAACAAATATGGGTATGACAATCGACAAAACCAGGTAATAACACTTGTTCGCCTTTAACTTCCTCAATCTCCAGTTCAGGATTGGTGCGGCGTAAAGTTTCGAAATCACCAGTAGCCTGGATCAGTCCGTGCTCTACAATTACTCCGCCATTGGGAATGATCTGAAGCTGATTATCTTCTATAGCACCATTCAGTGCTAAACCCGACAGGGTCAGGATCTCACTGAATGGTCCGATTAATTTTTTCATTTTATCCTATTTTTAAACCGAATTTCTCAGCCCATTTCTCTGCCTGATCATAACCTGCGTCTGCATGACGGAATATACCCATCGCAGGATCGTTGTATAACACACGGCTGATACATTTTGCAGCACGTTCAGTTCCGTCAGCCAGTACAACCATACCAGCGTGTTGTGAATAGCCCATACCTACGCCACCGCCATGATGGAAAGAAACCCAGGTAGCACCACCCGAAGTGTTTGACATTAAGTTCAGTAAAGGCCAGTCGGAAACAGCATCAGAACCATCTTTCATCGATTCTGTTTCACGGTTAGGAGAAGCTACAGAACCACAGTCAAGGTGGTCACGTCCAATGACGATAGGACCTTTTACTTTGCCGCTGGCTACCAGTTCATTGAATATCAAACCTGCCTTTTCACGTTCACCCATGCCCAACCAGCAGATACGTGCTGGTAAACCCTGGAAACTGATTTTATCCTGTGCTTTCTGCAACCAGTTAATCAAATGTGTATTTTCAGGAAATGCTTCCATCAATGCACGGTCAGTTACATAGATATCCTCAGGATCACCTGATAAAGCTACCCATCTGAACGGACCTTTACCTTCACAGAATAATGGTCTGATATAAGCTGGGGTAAAACCAGGGAAATTGAAGGCATCTTTTTCTCCACCCTGTCTGGCAAACTCTCTCAGGTTATTTCCGTAATCAAAAGTAACGGCACCTTTTTTCTGTAATTCAAGCATAAAGCCTACGTGACGGGCCATACTGGCTAATGAAAGTGCTTTATATTTTTCCGGATCACTTTTACGTAAGACAGCAGCTTCTGCCAGTGATAAACCGTTAGGAACATATCCATTGATAGGATCGTGCGCAGAAGTCTGGTCAGTCAGGATATCCGGGATCAGCTGATCTGCCGACAGGCGTTCCAATAAATCACCAGCATCCATCACAATTCCAATAGAAATTGCTTCTCCTGTTGCTTTTGCCTCATTAACCCATTTGATCGCTTCTTCATAAGAATGGGTAATGCGGTCTATATATTGCGTGTCTACACGCTTTTGTATCCTTGTCTCATCTACATCAGCTCCTAGGAAGATAGCTCCAGCCATAGTTGCTGCCAGTGGTTGTGCACCACCCATACCACCAATACCTGCACTGACAATCAGTTTACCGGTTAGGTTATGGTCAAAGTGCTGACGGCCACATTCTACAAAAGTCTCATAAGTACCCTGTAGGATACCCTGCGTGCCAATATAGATCCAGCTACCTGCTGTCATCTGACCGTACATCATTAATCCTTTGCTGCGCAGTTCATTGAAATGCTCCCAGTTTGCCCATGCAGGGACTAAGTTACTGTTCGCGATCAAAACACGTGGAGCCTCAGGATGACTTCTGATGATACCTACAGGTTTTCCTGATTGTACCAGCAAAGAATGGTGTTCATCCAGTTCCAGTAGAATTTCAATGATTTTTCGCAAAGCTTCCGGATTACGGGCTGCCTGGCCGATACCACCATAAACTACCAGTTCTTCCGGGTTTTCTGCTACCTGGCCATCCAGGTTATTCAGCAACATACGTAATACTGATTCTGTCTGCCAGCTTTTAGCATGTAACTGCATGCCTCTTGGCGCTTTGTAATGAGGATGGTTAGCGTAGGTCTTAATAAATTCTGAAGTCGTCATCGTTGTTTAGGTTAATGTGGTTTGAAATAGCAGTTTCATTTGCAGTTTTCAGCAATGAACCATTTTTTATCAATTGATGTAATTCGTTGATATCGTCTGCGAACAGGCGGTCTTCTTTAATATAAGGAACGTGTTTTCTGATCAGTTCATGACAGGCTTCAATAACCGGGGTCGATTTTAGCGGTCTTCTGAATTCTATAGCCTGTGAAGCATACAGCAACTCAATAGCCTGGATAAATTCCAGATTGTCAATTACCTGATGTAATTTTCTTCCACTGATAGAACCCATAGAAACATGGTCTTCCTGTCCTAATGAGGTAGGGACACTATCGGCACTCGCCGGGAAACATAAAGTTTTATTCTCTGTAACCAGGGCAGCAGTAGTGTATTGCGGGATCATTAATCCAGAATTCAATCCTGCATCAGCAATCAGGAGTTTAGGCAGATCATATTTACCTTCATTCATCAGGTAACAGCGACGATCAGCGATATTACCTAATTCTGCTGCAGCAACAGTTGCGTAGTCCAGGACCATTGCTAATGGCTGACCATGGAAGTTTCCTCCGCTTATGGTATCCTCAGCATTAAAAATAACCGGGTTATCAGTTACTGAATTTAGCTCAATTTCAGTCAGTTCTTTTAAGTGAAGCCACGCATTACGGGAAGCCCCATGTACCTGCGGCATACAGCGGATAGAATAAGGGTCCTGTACACGGCTGCAATTAATATGTGAAGTGCCAATGGCTGATCCTTCCAGCAGGGCAGACAAACGGTGAGCTACCAGCTTAGTTCCTTTATAAGGTCTTAAATTGTGCAGACGTTCGTCAAATGGACGCGTAGATCCTGTTAAACCCTCCAGAGACATTGCTCCGCTTAAATCGGCCAGATCCAGTGCGTCATTTAAACGCTGTACTGCTTTAACTGCAAAAGCAAGGATAAACTGTGTTCCGTTAATCAGGGCAAGTCCTTCTTTCGGACCAAGGACAATTGGTTCAAGGCTATACTCTTTCAGCATTTTTGCTGAAGAAACACGTTCTCCTTTAATAAATACTTCTCCCAGACCAATTAACGGAAGGAATAAATGCGATAAAGGAGCAAGATCACCTGAGGCGCCTACAGAACCTTTTTCAGGAACAAATGGAATGATATCATTATCGATGTGCCAGATAATACGTTCCAGTGTCTGTGGTGCAATACCAGAAAAACCCTGAGCAAGCGCATGAACCTTGGTGATCATCATGATTTTAGCAATTTCCAACGGAATTGGCTGACCTACACCAACACTATGACTTTTAAGAATATTACTTTGCAGAAGTGAAGTGTCATTTTCTGAAATATGTGTATCACAAAGGGGGCCAAAGCCTGTGTTTACACCATAGACTGGTTTCTGGCTGCGCACAATTTTTTGAACCTCTTCCCAGGAAGACTGAATGTTTTTTGCTGCTGTCAGGTTAAGCTGACCTTTTATTTTACCTGCCGCGATAGACAAGCAGATTCCGCTGGTCAGGTGATCGGTACCATAAAAAAATGAATTATGCATTTGATTGAGATTTAACAGAGTGATGTATTTTATGTTGAATATTTTTAACGATGTCGACTGATTTGAAAGTTGCTTCCAGTTTAGTCAGGGTATCCAGAATTGCACTCCCTTCAGGACTTCCGCCAGCTACTTCTTCCATGGTTTCCTGGATGGCATCCCACACAGGAAGGATACGTTCTAAAAGGGCTTTACCTTCTTCACTCAGTGTAACCAGTTGTTTACGGGCATCATCAGGACTTGTCGTACTGATGACTAAACCTTTGTTTTTAAGATTTGTAACCAACTGACTTGCTGCGGGATGTGAGACTTCAATCTGTTCACATAACTCCTGTATAGTCAGTGTTTTATTCTCTGAAAGAAGATAAAAGACCGGAAACCAGGTCGTTTCAAATACAATACCCTCCGCGCGGTAGGATTTATTGATCTCTGAAAGGAAAAGCTCACTTAGCCGTTTTAACCTGCTGCCCAACACCAGGTATCCTAATGATTGATAGTAATTCATAGCTAAATATATAAGTAATTATATAAGTACTTATATAAATTGTGAAAATAATTTTAAATAGGCTTTGAAAGGGGTTGTGGGGCTGGGGTTTAACGGTAATCGCTACAATAGTAAACCAAAAATTTACGTACAGCCCGACCATTTCTTCTGATAATAATTGGTTTTAATTCCTGAACTGACCTAAAGTAATGTAATAATAGATCAGTAGGTAAAGCCTCTTTATTTTCATTGGTAAAACGGGGTGCCGAATCTATGTACAATGCATTTTTTCCTTTAAGGGTTTGAAGGTTGGCATTCACATAATCAAATTCCAGGGCATTTTCACCAATGATATTTTGTGAGTAGGTAAAACCGCTGGTCATCAGGTTTAGTTCTGCGGAAGTTTTATAACCATCAGCAGAAAACACAAATGTATCGGGATAAGTTTTTTTAAGTTGTGTAACCTGTTTGCCCAGTTCTTCCCAACCATACCAGGTATCATCAGATTGGATAGGAACAGGGTAGAGTAATATTTCGACAGCGAATACGACATGGAGAAATAGGGAGAGTATGACCTGGTAAGACATCCACTTTTTTGACATATAAATACTGACGAGGATAACTCCCGTAAGATAACCCGGCATCAGCCAGTTTAATTTTATCCAGTAGAAAAATGATAATATGGTAAAGCTACCTACCAGAGGCAGAAAAAAACATAACAGAAAGAGTTTTTCGGACGGAAGCTGAAGAAAGTTGAATCTATATTTCTTAAGGATGCGAAAAACAAAATAGAGAATCGTAATCAAAAGAAAAGGGATAATAATAAAAGACTGATGCCCTAAGAGTCCAAAGAAATATTTGAGTTCAAAGTGCATTCCGGAAGCGGCACTCATCCTCGATATACTCTGAAATTTAAAAGAGGCAAAACCATGATCAAAATTCCAGATAAATACAGGAAGAAGTATGACAAGAAACAAAAGGGCGGCAACCCAGAATTCTCTGGATATCAGTTTATGACGGTAAGTATTGGAAAGCAGTAAGAATAAAACCAGTCCTGCGGGAAGAAATATACCCGTATACTTACTATCGAAAGCAAGTCCCATAGTGATTCCTGCCCATATCCAATACCAGTTTTTGTCTTTGAATATAGCCTGGTAAAGTAAGTATAATGATAATGTCCAGCACATTAGTAATGGTGTGTCTGGTGTTGATACCAGCGAGAGAATCGTGACCATGAAGGTGGAAAGCAGTAATAATACGGCTTTTCCCGACGATTTAACGCCCAGAAAACAATGACTTAGCTGATAAAATAAGACAGTGGTAATGATGGTTACAAACGAATCGGCCAGTTTTAGTGCAATTACATTTTTGCCAAAAAGAGTAGTGAAAAATCTTAAGATATACGCGATCACCGGAGGATGATCAAAATAGGAGAGTGCCGGATGCTGACTGTAGAAAAAATAATAAGCATCCTGGGGCATAGGCCCCATCAGGAAGATAAATAATAAACGCAGCATGATAATCGCTGTAACCATTGCAATCGCAGATCTGTCAGATTTATAATCAGCAGAAAGCTGACGAATAAGATTTTTCCTCATGTAGATAGGTACAGTCTATTAGAGACTAAAGTAGGATTAAATTGCTGAGCTATTCCAGAACTCACATTAAATTGGCATTAAAACAGAATGCCGGCCTGGTATGCACAATAGCTTCAGATTTCCTCCAAGATTGAATAGTTTCTTTGTTGATAAATGCTGATTAAACCTATATTGTAGTTAACAATAGGTTTAGTTGTTAAGTATTAGTTTAAAGAAATTATTGCATGAGATTTTTGAGTATTATTTTAATAGCGTGTTTACCCGGATTGACTTTTGCCCAGCAGACAGATTCTCTGAAAAGAGATTCAAGTATGCAGGCGCTGAAAGTATCCATCAGAAATAGCCGTGGTCTGAACCCACCTAAAATTCAATCATTTATAGCCCCGGCAGTGTTGATGAGTTATGGATTGGTTTCCCTTGGAAATAATGCAATCAGAACACTGGATTTCAGTACGCAGAAAGAACTACATGAAGACCATCCTAATTTTTCTACCAAAGCTGATAACTATCTTCAATTTGCACCTGGGGTCGCATTTTATGCGTTAAATCTGGCAGGAGTGAAGAGTAAACACGGTTTGGTAGATGGAACCGCACTGTATGTGTTGTCTGAGGCGATTATGGGTGTCTCTACCTACTCTGTTAAACATATCGTAGGTCGTGAACGTCCCAATGGCGGAGATAAATTCTCATTTCCTTCTGGACATACAGCTAATGCATTTGCTGCTGCCGAATTTCTGAATCAGGAATATAGAGATGTCTCATCCTGGATCGGATATGCAGGATATGCCGCTGCCACCGCTACCGGAGTTTTAAGAATGTATAATAATGCACACTGGTTAAGTGATGTTGTTGCCGGTGCCGGATTTGGAATTGCTTCTACTAAATTAGCTTATCTGATTTATCCACATCTGAAAACAATGGTCATGGGAAAGCAGTCAATGAAATATTCTCTTGTACCAATGTATCAGCAAAAAGCAGCGGGGCTTTCTTTCAATGGAACATTTTAAAAAATATCTCTTAATTCTGGTCATCTCAGGATTTGGCTTATGCCAGGTCAGGGCACAGCTTCCGGTAAGAAATCTCAACTATTTTTATGAGGAAGCACTTAAACGCAGTCCCTTAATCAAGGATTATCAGAATCAATTGCAATCCAACAGGATTGATAGTATGCGGGTAAAGGCAGGTTATCTCCCTCAGGTTACCGGCTTGGGTAATGGGATGTATGCACCTGTTATTAATGGCTATGGTTTTGATAAAGTACTAACCAATGGACAGGCCCTTGAAGCAGCGTTAAATGTAAACTATAACCTGGCCAGTAAAAAACGGATTAATAACCAGCTGGAAAGTGTTGGCTTACAATCTGACTCTATCAGATTTGCATCACGTCTTTCCAAACTGGACTTGCAAAAGGCTATAACAGATCAGTATATTACTGCTTTTGCCAGTCAGCAGCAAGCTGCATTTAACCGTGAAGTATATCAGTTACTTCACCAGGAAGAGACCGTACTTAAAAAGCTTACACGTGTTAACGTTTATAAGCAGGTAGATTACCTGACTTTTCTGGTTACTTTTCAGCAACAGCAATTGCAATGGAAACAAGCAGAGCTGCAATTAAGAAATGATTACTCTACTTTAAACTATTTAACCGGTATTACTGATACGACTACGCATGAATTGGAAGAACCTGCCATTCAGGCGGCATTACTGAGTACTGAAAATGGTTTTTTTACCCGTCGGTTTGGAATTGACAGTTTAAAACTGATTAATCAAAGACATGCAGTTGATTTCAACTATAAGCCTAAAGCAAGTGTATACGCTAATGGAGGATACAATTCTTCTTTTACCCTTCAGCCTTACCGGAACTTTGGTACCAGTGTAGGTTTCACGATCTCTGTTCCTATTTTTGATGGGCATCAACGAAAAATGCAATATGATAAACTCAATATTGCCCAGTTGACTATCAATGGGTATAAAGAATTCTTTCAGAACCAACACATTCAACAGTTGAATTTACTCAGACAGCAAATTTCTGATCAGAATGGTTTGTATGAACAGGTCTCTGCGCAGATCAAATTTACTAAAAGCCTGATCCAGGTAGATAGCAGGTTATTGCAGACAGGGGATATCCGTATAGCGGATTTTGTAATTGCGATTAACAATTACCTGGCAGCACAAAACCTGATGAGACAAACTAATATAACCCGTTTGAAGCTGGTCAATCAGCTGAACTACTGGAACAGATAATGATATATAGTCTATGTAAATGGACAAAAACAAATACGTACTCATGAAACAGACCATAATTAACGCGGTATTCATCTCTTTATTTAGTCTTGTCCTGATATCCTGTCAGAGTGATTCTAAAAAGTCTGCGGCCGAAGAAACTGTAGTCCCGAAAACTCCTGTACAGGTCGTTTCTGTAGCAAATTCAACGCTCAGTGACGATATTGTATTGAATGCGACCTCTACCTATCTGGAAAAGAGTGTCGTGAAAGCTAATACGAATGGCTATCTGCAAAGTGCAACTATACAGGCTGGGGCTATTGTCGGCAGTAATCAGGTTTTGTTTAAGATTATTACGAAGGAGGCAAGGGCGATAGGAAACTCAATTAATGAACTTGATCCTGGATTTAAATTTTCGGGAGTTTCTGCTATCCGTGCAGAAAAAAGTGGTTTTGTAACCTCTGTCAGCCATCAAAAAGGCGATTACGTGCAGGATGGGGAGGCACTGGCTACCATTATTAATCAATCCAGTCTGGTCTTCTTACTTGATCTTCCTTATGAAATGAGGAGTGTTATTCTTCAGAATAAGACACTGGAAATCACCTTGCCGGATGGTGAAAAATTAAAAGGGATAATCACGTCTTCTTTACCAGCGGTTGATTCGCTGGCACAAACGCAGCGAATGATCATAAAAGTTAATGCTTCACATCCCATACCAGAGAATCTGGTTGGAAAGGTAAGGGTAGTAAAATCGGCTGCTGCCAATGTACAGGTATTACCCAAATCGGCTGTGCTGACAAATGAAACGGAGGATGAATTCTGGGTGATGAAACTCATTAATGATTCTACAGCAGTAAAAACCATTGTGAAAAAAGGGATGGAAAATGAGCAGTCGATCCAGATCATATCGCCTGTTTTTAATGAAAGAGACCGTTTGATTTCGGTAGGTAATTACGGCCTGGCAGATACGGCGAAAGTCAAAATCGTTAAATAATATGAAGAACTTTTTTATTTCCCATAGGAATCCGCTACTGGTCGTACTGATCCTTATTCTGGCCGGGGGATTGTTTTCCTATCAGCGGTTAAAGACTTCCTTGTTCCCGGAAATTACCTTTCCAAAAATAAAAATCATTGCGGATGCCGAATTACAGCCGGTAGATCAGATGATGATCACAGTAACCAGGCCTTTAGAAAATGCAGTAAAGCAGGTTCCGGATCTTCATGTAATCAGAAGTACAACCAGCAGGGGAAGTTGTGAGATTTCGGCTTATATGAACTGGAATGCGGATATTGATTTAAGTCAGCAAAGAATCGAATCGCAGATACAGAAGATCAGAAACAGTTTGCCGGCGGGGGTAAATGTCTCTGTAGAGAAAATGAACCCTTCTATATTGCCGGTGAGTGGTTATACGCTAGAAAGTCATACACAATCATCTATAGCTTTAAAGAAATTAGCGATTTATACGGTCAAACCATTTTTATCACAGGTTGACGGGGTTTCAGAAATCAGGGTAATTGGCGGAAAAGATAAGGAGTACTGGATTCAGCTGGACAGACAGAAGATGAGCGCTTTAATGATCAGTCCGGATCAGTTGAATGCAGTCTTGCCACAGACAAATTTCATCAAATCCAACGGTTATTTATCTGATTATAATTACCTGTATCTGTCGATTACCGATGCGACTATTAAAACAAAGACAGACCTCGAGAATCTGATTGTCAGTAAAAAGAATAACAGAATAGTCAGGGTAAAAGATATTGCAGAAGTTAAGATCCAGGAAGGGGTAGCCTATACCAGAATTAATGCGAATGGTAAAGACGCTATCCTGGTGGCTGTCATTAAACAACCGAATGCCAATCTGGTAGATCTGTCTACACAAATGCAGGTGAAAATTACAGAACTGCAAAAAATATTGCCCAAAGGGGTAACGATCAAACCTTATTATCAGCAATCTGATTTTGTAGAAGAATCGGTGCGGAGTGTAAGTGATAGTTTACTGATTGGACTGGCCCTGGCCATTATTGTAGCAATTATTTTTTTACGTTCAATTAAGGCAAGTGCGGTTATATTGATCACTATTCCGGTTACTTTGTGTCTGACGGTAATCGTACTCTATGGCATTGGCTATTCTTTAAATATCATGACTTTAGGAGCCATTGCAGCTGCTATAGGATTGATTATAGATGATGCGATTGTCGTGGTGGAACAAATCCACCGGACACATGAGGAACATCCTGAAGAACCTACTGTAACACTGCTTAAAAAAGCCGTAGACTATCTGTTTCTCGCTATGCTGGGGTCCTCGGTCAGTACGATCGTAATTTTTGTACCTTTTGTCCTGATGACTGGTGTTGCAGGATCTTACTTCCAGGTGATGACCAATACGATGATTATTACACTGGTCTGCTCATTTTTTGTGACCTGGATAGGTCTGCCTGTTATCTATTTGGTTTTAACTAAAGATTCTTCTTCCAATTCAGTAAAGTCATCGGTTACTCACCAGGTTCATCAGCAGAAATGGGTTTATTACTTTATTCAAAGACCCTGGATCAGTTATTTGACGATGCTGGTTTTAGCGGTAATTATTTTTCTGGTCCTTCCAAAATTAGAAACGGGTTTTCTGCCGGAAATGGATGAAGGTAGTATCGTTGTCGATTATACTTCCCCTCCAGGTACTTCCTTGCAGGAAACAGACAGGATGCTAAAAGAAGTAGAAAAACTGTTGGTTAAAGTGCCCGAGGTACAAACCTATTCGCGCAGGACTGGAACACAAATGGGTTTTTTCATTACAGAACCAAATACCGGGGATTATCTCATTCAACTGAAACCGGACAGGGAAAAAACTACTGAAGAAGTAATCAGTGATATCAGATCAAAAATACAGGCTTCTCAACCAGCATTAAAAGTTGATTTTGGACAGGTAATAGGGGATATGCTTGGCGATTTGATGAGTTCTACCCAACCTATTGAAGTTAAAATATTTGGTAATGAGCAGGATAAATTGAAAAGTCTGTCTAAACAGGTTGCTGATGTGCTTGGAAAAGTTAAGGGTACAGCCGATGTGTTTAACGGGATTGTAATTGCAGGACCTTCGTTGAGTATACAACCAAATTTTGCTTTACTGGCACAATATGGAATTACACCAGGTGATTTTCAGTTTCAGCTTCAGAATGCTTTACAAGGTAATGTAATTGGGAATGTGTTTGATCAGCAGCAGCTAACGCCAATCAGAATGATTTATCCTGGCAGTAAACAATTTGGTATTGCTGATGTCAATAAGTTACAGTTGTTTTTACCAGGTGGCGGAGTTGTTCCTATTGAGCATCTGGCTGAAGTGAAGATCAAAGCTGGAGATGCAGAGATTAAAAGAGAAAACCTGCAATCCATTGGTGTGGTTACTTCCAGGCTGGAATCGAGAGATCTGGGTAGTGTAATGGCTGATATCCAGAAAAATGTGAAGTCTCAGATTAATCTGCCGGCAGGTTATCATATCGAATATGGTGGTGCTTATGCTGAACAGCAACAGTCCTTCAAGGAATTACTAACCATTCTGATCACTTCCAGTATGTTGGTATTCAGTGTAATCTTATTTCTTTTTAAAGATTTCAGGATCGCATTTATTATTCTGATTATCTCTTTGTTAGGCATTTCAGGCAGTTACCTTGGCTTATATTTAACACATACACCATTAAACGTAGGAAGTTATACAGGTCTGATTATGATTGTGGGGATTATAGGAGAGAATGCCATTTTTACTTTTCTGCAATTCAAGGAGTCATTACTGGATAAAACTGTGGATGAGGCAATTGTTTATTCTATATCAACCAGGTTAAGGCCAAAACTGATGACTGCTCTTGGGGCTATTATAGCTTTAATGCCACTGGCTTTAGGAATTGGTGCCGGTGCGCAGATGCATCAGCCCCTGGCCATTGCGGTAATTGGCGGTTTTATTATTGCATTGCCCTTACTGCTGATTGTTTTGCCGAGTATGGTGAGGAAGTTCTATCACTAGTATTTCAAACTAGGAGGTTATTTAACATAAAAATAAAAGCGGCTGGTACAAGGTACCATGCCGCTTTCTCATTGTGGTGTGTTTGTGTTTTACTTACCGAATGTCAATACCCTGAATGTTCCGGGAATGTGCACTGGTCTTTTGTTACCCTCACCTGGTTTAAGATCTGCTGTGGGTAAAAAGATATGATGGTTGCTATAGTCTAATGCCAGTGTACGGGCACCTTTAGCAGTTTTAATATTTTCAAGAACGGTATACTGATTGTTACTTACTTCTTTGATTACCGTTAGTGTTCCTTCACCGTTTGAACTGTAGATTAATTTTAACTGGGGATCAAAGGCAACTCCGTCACTTCCTTCACCAATAGGTAAGGAACTGATTTTTTTACCTGTATTTGCATCCAGTACCAATAATACTTTATTTGAACAACCAATAAACAGACGGGATGTTACTCTGTCAATGGCTAATCCTGAAGGTTCTTCTGCACCTTCCAGTTTGAAACGTTTCTTTACTTTAAACGTAGTGGCATCGAAGTTTACAATTTCATTTTTATCTTCTATGTTCACATAGATATTTCCTTTTCCATCAGAAACACCGGTTTCTGGTTTGCCTCCTAAAGGAATAGTTGCAATAACCTGATCTTTTACCGGATCAATCACACTGACGTTCAGACTGTGACCATTGAATACAAATACTTTCTTGGAGAAGTCATCATAAAAAATAGCGTCAGGATTATCTCCGACTTTAATTGTTTTCAATACGGCATTTGTATTTACATTAAAAACAGTACACTCTCCTGTGCGTCCATTACTGGTGTATCCTTTTTTTAAGGCCGGTACAATAGCTATACCATGTACTCCGGGAGTATTTGCAATTACGCCGACAGAATCACCTGTCATTGCATTTAAAATGTTTACCTGTGTACCATGAGCAATGTATAATCTGTTCAGAGAATGCTCTGCAAGCAGGTAATCCCATTTATCACTACCGCTCACCTTATGCGTATTTAGCAAGTGAATACCTGTTTTTGTTTGTGCCTGTAATGCAGTTGCAGCACAAAAATTAAGAAGGAGTAAGGCTAAGGTTGCCGTATTTTTCATAATGATTTTTTTAACAAAAAAACACATACAGTCTGTAGGAATTCTGAAGTGAAAAAATAACTCATCAGAAAATCAGAATAATGGTTCCGCCAATAATCAATAGTACCGCGATTGCTGTTTTTAAAGTGATTGCCTCACCCAGAAATACTGCCGATAACAGAATCGCAATGGCTACACTTGCTTTGTCAACAGGGGCAACCTGTGAAACTTTTCCCATTTGCAGCGCCTTAAAATAAAAGATCCAGGAAAGGCCTGTGGCAAGACCTGATAACAGTAGGAAAGTCCAGTTCTGTTTGGTTAAACTAGCGATACCATGATGATCATTTCTGAAAAATACAATAGCCCAGGCTAGTAGTAAAATAACCACTGTCCTGATTGCTGTGGCCAGGTTAGAGTCTATTCCTTTAATTCCTATTTTTGCCAGTATCGCCGTTAAGGCTGCAAAAAAAGCTGATAGTAAAGCATATATCCACCACATAGGCCCCGGTTACTGGTTAACCTGAATTAGTTAAGCAGGTTTGTTTTTTTTGAAAAATGGAAATTTAATCAACTGAAAAAAGTTTGACGGAGAGTGACCATGGTACACATCCAGTCCAAATTTTATATCTGTGGCTTCCATTTCTTTATAGGTGCCAAATAATCTATCCCAGATGCTGAAAACATCTCCATAATTACAATCTGTATAAGGTAGTTCAAAATGATGATGTACGTGATGAAGATTAGGAGTGATAAATAATAATCCACATACTTTATCTGTTTTTTTAGGAAGTCTGATATGTGTGTGGGCAATCAGATTGGCAAATGTCTGCACAGTTTGTCTGATGAGCAGTAAGCCAATAGAAGCACCAGCCATAAATACAAAGAGCATCTGGAAACAAACTCTGACTAAAGTTTCACCCGGATGTTCCCTCACAGTAGTAGATACATCCATTTCTACGTCTGTATGATGAACCAGGTGGAATCTCCATAAAGGAGCTACCTTATGCATGAATACATGGTATACATATTCAAAGAAATCCATCAGGAAGAAACCTATCACATATTTTACCCATATACTCTGAGAATTGGGAAGAAGATACAGAATTCCCCAATGATGGATACCAACCCACCCTGATATAAATATAACAACAAGTGTAAGTGCAAGTTGAATAGGTAAAGCAGTTAGGATAAACATCAGGTTAACCCAGGTGTGCTGCCATTTTTTTTTCAGAGAATAAACTGCAACACTAAATTCGGCAAGCCATATAGAGACAATTACTATCAGGTATAAAATAATTTGTATAAGAGTACCATGATCTTTTAGCATGGATGAAATCGTGCTCATGAATAGTGTTTGTTAGAGATTTTTGTTTTGTTAATGTAAACAATGATAAGAATTAATACTGTAGTAAAACTAAAGTATAAAAATGTTTTGTAAAATTTACATGAAATTGTAATTGTAATTAAAACAAGATTAAAAAAAATAAAAGGCTTTTACTCGTGTATGAAGGACGTTTTTGTGATTGCGGTGATTAATCTGTAATTTGTAACCACCTATTTCATCTATTTATTAAATTAGAATTCCCGGTTTATGTTTCATGAGCAGTTCTTAATTGTACTTACTCTTCTTTTTGCAGTTTTTATCCTGATTATGCTGGGACAAAAGCTAAAGATCTCTTATCCAATATTTTTAGTGCTGTCTGGATTGGCAATTAGTTTTATTCCAGGTATGCCACGGATCGAAATTGAACCAGAAATGATATTCCTTTTATTTCTGCCACCTCTTTTATATGAAGCAGCATGGTACACTTCCTGGAATGATTTCTGGAAATGGCGGCGGCCAATTGGGATGCTGGCCTTTGGTCTGGTATTTCTGACTTCAACTATTGTTGCTTTTGTCTCTACTGCAATGATCCCTGGTTTTACACTGGCCCTGGGATTTTTATTGGGCGGTGTAATTTCTCCTCCCGATGCTGTTGCAGCAGGTTCAGTATTGAAAAATGTAAAAATACCTAAAAGGCTGATTGCGGTGCTGGAAGGGGAAAGTCTGATTAATGATGCATCCAGTCTGATTGTGTTTCGTTTTGCCCTGGCAGCGGTATTGTCAGGATATTTTTCGATGGGGCAAGCGGTAGGTTCCTTTTTTCTGGTTGCGGGTATGGGGATTGTTGTTGGTCTTGCAATTGCACATGTAATGTACGTGGTACATCGTTTTCTACCGACCACGCCAAGCATTGATGCCGCGCTAACTTTAATGACCCCATATATTATGTACATAGCTGCTGAACAATTCCATTTTTCGGGAGTCATGGCAGTTGTAAGCGGGGGATTATTTCTTTCTTATCGTTCACATGAATTATTTACTACCGGGAATTCGCGTTTGCAGGCCATCAGTGTATGGGCAACTGTCGTTTTTATACTGAATGGACTGGTTTTTATCCTTATTGGGCTGGAACTACCTGTAATCATGTCGGATATGGGTGGGTATTCAATTGCTGAAGCAATCCAATATGGTCTGGTGATTAGCCTGATCTCTATCTTAATCAGAATTTTATATGTTCTTCCGATTGCCTATGTCCCTAAATGGCTGGGCAATACGAAAAGAATGGACCCGAAAAATCCATTATGGAAGGGGCCCCTGATTGTGGGCTGGGCTGGAATGAGAGGAGTCGTTTCACTGGCTTCTGCACTCTCTATTCCATTATTGCTGACCAATGGACGGGTTTTTCCTCACCGCAGTCTGATTTTGTTTATCACCTTTGTGGTTATCCTGGTGACTTTAGTCTTTCAGGGATTGACACTCCCTTTGCTGATTAAATGGATTAAAATTAAAGATACGGGTGATTTCCTGCCAGATGAAGAACAGGAGGCGGGAATTCAACTCCGGTTAATGAATGTAGCTGTTAAAATAATAGACGAAAAATATACAGCCGAAGCAAGGGATAATGAACTGGTAGGTTTTCTTAAAGATCAGCTGAGTAATGATATTTCGATTATGGGTCAGCGTCTGGAATCCCTGGAATGTGATGATCTGAAAAGATCAGAGGTGGAAAAATATAACAGTATTTTACTTGATATTTATGCTGTACAACGTCAGGAACTGCATATCATAAGGGGGGAAAAGTTTTACAGTGATGAAGAAATCCGTAAACAGGAGAGCCAGCTGGATCTGGATGAGACAAAAATATTAAAAGCCGGACATTAATATGGATAGCTTGTACGGATGCGCACACCTGACTGTTCATTATCGTGCACATTTAAATGTGCATTGCCTTTTTTAAACATTTAAACGTGTTTTGGAAGGATGGCACCAGGATTGGCTATAGTAGGAAAAACCAGACAATATTATGTTTCAACATCATCTTTTACTGATCTTCAGAAATTTTAAAAGGTATAAAAGTTCTTTCTTTATCAACCTGGTTGGTCTTTCAGCGGGTTTAACCTGTGCTTTGCTCATTTATTTATGGGTAAATGATGAGATTCATATCGACCAGTTTCATACCAGGAGCAATCAGTTATATCAGGTGCTTGAAAATGAACGTACAGAAACCGGAATAAATACGACTGATGGAACGGCAGGAATCCTGGCCGAGGCATTGGTGAAAGAGATGCCGGAGGTTGAACAGGCTGTGATAGCTTCTCCTACGTATTGGATTGCGAAGAGCAAACTATCTGTCCGGAATAGTACAGGGATTAATGGTGCCGGAATATTTGCCGGTAAAGATTTTTTTAAAGTATTTTCCTATCCGCTAAGTTCTGGTAATATCAACCAGGTATTAAACAGTAAAAATTCTATTGTCATTTCGGAGGCGATGGCTATGAAATTATTTCATAGTACTGATGTTCTGGGAAAAGAGGTGGTCTGGGAAAATTCAGATATGAGTAAAGAAAATCACGCACTGGTTTCGGGGGTATTTAAAAATATACCAGGCAGTTCTTCTGCGCAATTTGACTTTATAGCTTCTATTGCAATGTTAATGGATCCAGGATCTCCTTTTTTAAAATGGGAGAATCATGGGCCAAATACTTTTATCGTTCTAAAAAAAGGAGCAGATCTGGAAGTGCTGAAGGCAAAAATGAAAGGGTTCATGAAATCAAAAGGTCAGAATACCCGCGAACTGCTGATCAGACCATATGCTGATGGTTATCTATATGATAAGTATGAGAATGGGAAACAGACTGGCGGCAGGATCGAATATGTCAGATTGTTTTCGCTGATAGCTATATTTATCTTAATTATCGCCTGTGTAAATTTCATGAACCTGGCTACCGCAAGAGCATCTGTAAGAATGAAGGAAGTTGGTATCAAGAAAGTAATGGGAGCCAGCCGTGGGTCACTGATCCTTCAGTATATAGGTGAGTCTATGTTGTTATCTTTTTTGTCTTTATTTATCTCTTTGCTTTTTGTCGAACTCCTGCTTCCCCAGTTTAATGAAATAACCGGTAAACATTTAGTGCTGCATTTTGACTGGAAACTGGTGTTAACCTTGTTTGGTATCTCTTTTTTTACCGGACTGATTTCTGGAAGTTATCCCGCACTTTATCTGTCCGGGTTTAATCCTGCTGCAGCATTGAAGGGTAAACTGAGCCATTCGACAGGAGAATTATGGACACGTAAGGGACTGGTTGTATTTCAGTTTGCCCTTTCGGTTATTCTGATTGTCTCGGTACTAGTGGTTTATAAGCAGATTGAGTTTGTTCAGCATAAAAATATCGGCTATCATAAAGATAATGTACTCTATATTGAAACAGAAGGAAAGCTGAAAATCAATGGAAATCCATTTATTGCAGAAGTCAGAAATATTCCAGGTGTACTAAATGCCTCCAGCATGAACAAGCGCTTTATTGGTGACCTGAAATCAACCATAGGAGATTTCAGCTGGGAGGGAAGAAATCCTAAACAAGTGATTAACTTTCAGTTTGCGGGGATCAATAGTGGTCTGATTGAGACAATGGGCATGGAGATGGTTCAGGGGCGTGCTTTTTCGAGTAAATACGGTGCCGATAGTACCAAGGTTATTTTTAATGAAGCTGCTATAAAAATTATGGGATTAAAGAACCCTGTAGGAAAGATATTTACTTTATGGGGTAAACAGCTTCAAATTATAGGAGTGGTCAGGAATGTGCATTTTGAATCTATGCATGAAGTCGTGAAACCTATGTTTTTCCAGTATGATGCACAAAATACGAACAGGATAATGATTAAGCTGAAAGCGGGTAAGGAAAGAGAAGCTATTGCGGGGATTCAGCAGATTTATAAAGATTTTAATGGGGGTGAAGCTTTACAGTACCGGTTTTTAGATGAGGATTTTCAGGAACAATACGTTTCAGAAAACAGGGTTTCTCTGTTATCCAGGTATTTTGCCGGACTCGCTGTGATTATATCTTGTCTGGGATTATTTGGCCTGGCTTCCTTTACAGCAGAACGCAAACTCAAGGAAATTGGGATTAGAAAAGTACTGGGAGCAAACGAGTGGGAAATTATTTACAGCTTGTCCAAAGATTTTATTCAGCCAGTACTGATTGCAATTCTGATTGCTCTTCCACTGAGTTATATCATAGCAGGACAATGGCTGGACACCTTTGCTTACAGAATAGATCTGCAATTGTGGTATTTTGCGGGTGCAGGGTTTCTGGCATTGCTGATTTCATGGATTACAGTCAGTATGCAGGCCATCAAAGCCGGATTTAAAAATCCTATAAGCTGTCTTAGAGAAGAATAATACAGAAAAGACTTTGTAGTTTTTGTGAAGTCCAGGATACTTGTTTTTCAGAAGATTTGACGGATGTTCCTCATTCATCAAATATCTTATTTGTTTTCCATTTGAATAGGCAAGGGGTGTAATTTATGATTCCAATAATTTCTTTTTTTGCTTCATCAAAAAACAGATAGTCAACTGACCCACTATTAAATTCACTTTGTTCAAGTGCCAATATCGCTTTGTTGGTATTCAAATCCCAAACAATAAGCCTGTTCATTTCTGTATTGGGGTTTTCAATTCTATTGGCAGTTATTATATAATGTTTGTATTGGTATATTTTATGCACAACTCCAATTCCATGAACGTACAACTGTTCCAAACAACCATTTTTTGAAACAATTTGGGCACCTGTAAATCTTGCAGAATTTTCAGTACTGCTGGTACCTATGAATCCTTCACCGCCATCCATAGCTGTAGGTTTCATGGTCTTTGGGGTTAAGTAAAAATAAAAACCGCGTAACTCCGAAGTAGAATTCAATAGTGGCACTGGATAGGGCAATCCAAAATTCATCTCTACATTCGAATACGGGACATTCTTTAAGCAATTATTTTTATTTGTTATCTTTAAGCTGTCACTTGAAATAACGGAGTACGGATTGGCTTTATAGATTCTATAAATTTTATCAACGTCCTTCGTACTTGTTGGTTCCAGATATATCTTTTTTTGCAATAATTTTTTTAAGTCTGGTAGAATAAAATGTACTGATTTATATTTGAGGCTTTGTCCCGGTTTCCCCATTATGCTGCAAACAAGTTCAAAATCGGTTTGTCCATCGTTGGTAAAAGTTAGGTGAAAATCATAAGCTTCCATAGAAAATGGAATAATTCCTTTCCCCCGGTCATAATAATCTGGATCATTCGTGACTTTATTTCCAATATCTTGAAAAACAGTTGAGTTTGAAACTAAATCTTTGAAATCGTAGCATTTTTTATGAACAATATCGTACAATTTTAAATTATATCCATCAGAAACTTCTGTCGAAAAATCTTCCAAAAACCACATGTATTCATCATTGGGTGCTATGTATGATTTTCTGACAATCTTTTGATATGGAACTGTTTCGTTTCCTCCAATAGGTTTTAGATAGACAAAGGAAGACTTAGCCTCTTCCCCCCAATTATCTGAAACAATGAATATGGTACCATCATTCAATCTTGCTGCGTTTGTTATTTCGTTGCAATTCTTGATATTAAAAGATGACAGTTTATCCGAAATTTCAATAGGCTTTATGGTATTGATGTTATGAGGAACAAACTTGAAATATGTTTCAAGTTTGGAAAAATTTTCGGGCAGGTTTACCTGCTCAAAAAGACTAATCGCTTTTGTAGAATCGATCGTGTCTTTTGGGCTATCATCAAAATTGTGTGTCGTATGCACTCTGTGCGTACAACCAAGGCAAACTGTTAAGAAAAACAAGCTTATATATTTTTTCATTGGAGTATATGTTGTTTTTTATTGGTGATGAAGCTATCATAAGCATATCCATTGTTGTTTGTAAACGGTATGCTTATGATGGTTTCACCCAAATAAAGCATTTTAAAGAATGGTGAACTATCCTCTAATGGACATTCTAATGATAAGAGAAGGCGCTGGTGTACAAAAGAACAGTAAAATAAGTGATGACAATAAAGTTCCTTTACGAAACCAATTTCTCCTTTCTATAATAGCCCATATTATTATAGCAAATAAAGCTATTATCCAGGCGACAACCATACAAAGGCCTAAAGAATAACTTTCGGGGTAGCTGGTTAAACTTAATATTATCTCCCAAAAAGTGTTTATTCACGTATAAAATATAGCTACCCTTAATAGTATTGGATTCCAAACCATTTTAAAGAAAATCATATAATTGTTTTTTGTTGAATTTTAATCAGAATCACAATTTCGGGCGAGATCATGTCAGGATTTAATTTTCGACATGCTGCCATTTGCCGAATGGCATAAATGTATAGAGGACAGATAGGAAATATTTCCTATCTGTCCTCTATTATAATCTAATCGAGTAAAGTCCAGGTTCTTTTTGTTTGTACCTGCTGTACCATTTGCTGTTCAGCAACCACAATATTTTCTTTACGCTGACCAATGTATTCCAGCATGCTTAATTTATTCCAGAGTGCTACCATTACTTTTAAAAACTCTTCGACAGTAGACATAGAAGCCTGTATATTCTGATGATCATAGATCATTTCAATATTACGGGCTAAAAGCTCTTCAAAATTACCCGGGGTTACATCACGCCATTCATAAAAATACTTCAGCATCTCTTCCCTTTCTTTGGGTTCGATCAGTTTAATACCTGTGAAAAATACATGCGCCAGATTAGAGCAGTAACCTACGATATGTACAGGTGATTGCTGATAGCCCAGGTTTCTGTAACTGAAAAATATCTGGGCAATATAATCCAAAAGTTTTTCGGAAAGTAAACGGATATTTTTCCCCAGGGGAGTGATAGAATCTCTCGCCGAAGTTTTATCAATGATTTTAAAGGCAGCCAGTTGCAGATCGTTAATTAATGAACTGAATAATTCATAATACCGGATCAGTGCAGGATGGCTGATAACCGAGCTGCTAGGCGGAATATAACTGGTGTTAATCGAGATCCTGCCATTATCCAGAACAAATTGTCCGATAGTCAGGTGATAATTATCTGATGAATTTGGTGTTATCTCAGAAGCAGGCAGGATAGAAATACTGTATTTTTTCGAAATATCAGGATAGCGGGGTGGATTGTCCCTTGGATCAGGGTTCCCGGAAGGAACCCTTTCAAAAGGATTAACCAGTAGCAGGATATTGTAAATTGTAACTTTTGAATAATCAGTGTTCTCATTACTGAAAAACTGACTGTGTGAAACCTGGTTATCATAGTTCGAAGTCTGAGGGATATCAATCCTGCACCCTTCGGCTGTAATTGCATTACAATGTCTCACCTTAATTTCAATATGATTGGTTGCCTTTTCAGTGATTTCAATATCATGTGATACACGTTCACCCGAAAAAGGGGGAAGAAGGCCATAATTGAAATTACTGATAAATACTGAACTGGCATCCCTTACAAAGTCCTGGTTGAACTGATCGGTAGCAACAAAATGGTTGCTCGATAGTTTCATCCCATCTACCCAGTTAACAGGTTTATATTTTAATGGTGAAATCATAATATATTAATTAGATGAAAATAGATTCGTCTCCGATTGTCTCCGGCCTGATGGCATTTTCAGAAACCCTCTTAGCATAGATGGTAACTTTTTCAGTAATCCGGTTCTGTATAATATCCTGATCAGGATCGATAAAGACATTCTTCTTGAAAAAAGATGTCTTGATAAAAAAGATCCATTTATAGGATTCGTGATATTCACTGTTATAACGGACAGGGCTTTTAGGGAATTTCAGATTGTAGTCTTCAATAAATTTATAGAACCAGTTACCAAATACCATATTTTCCGGGGCTTTAACTTTAACACGTAATGGTTCCGGATCATCTGTGTTTTTATATAATTCCAGTTCCAGCACCAGCATACGGTCGAAATCTAAATGATCCATGTCTATATTGATAGCAGAAGACGGATATTCCCAGATTTTATAGATTTCGGTAGGGATACTGATCAGGGCTACATAAGCCCACCAGAATAAAAGAGGGACAATAAAGGTGGGGATACTTGTGGCTGCCCAGATACCAAAATGGATATCACTTAGCCAGTTAAAGGCAAACTGAAACAGATAAAAACCAAGGAGTGAGCCTACCAGAATACCAAATATGATAAAAAGCTTTCGTTCCAGTAATTCTTTGGGATATTTTGAGGTGAACAGAAAAACAAAAAGACTCCCGGTAATGATATAATAGATCTGACAAATCAGATAACCCCAAGGCATAAAATCGAAACTCAAGAAGCCAAGAAAACCCGGTAATGCAAGTATAATACTGAGTAACAGAATACCAATAATTAATCTTTTGTTATTAAGAAACTGATTTTTCTTATTTACAATTGAGAGTAAAGCTGCGGATACAATAAAGATTAACGGGAATAATAAATAGCGGAGAAAGAATGATTTTACGTCCATTAAATTATACTTGATGTTTTGTTTTAACTCTTAACAAATATAATACCTTAAATCTTTCAAAATTAGAATGGTATAGTTATTAGTGTATATTAGTTTAATTCTACGGTAAATAAATATATGAAGCAAAGGCTGTATTTAAAAAACGAGCTTAATACTGATTTCGAAGCTATTGCAAAAGCAGCAGAACTGATTGAAAGCGGCGAATTTCAGACTGATCAGATTTCGATACTTCCCATTGGCGCAAAACAGAGGGCTTACGCAAAGGATATCAGTAATTTTTCATTTTATTATTCAGATAGTAAGCGTAAGGAGTGTTTAACCATAGAGGTTAACCAGGAGGGATTTTACGACATGCTTCCCGAAGGCTTGTTTCATCTTCCGCCAACCGGAAGTGCAGGCTTGTCCGAAGAAGAGATGGTCGAAGATGTACAACTGAGACGGGCAGAGGAGAAAGACGCCAGAAAATTCTTCATGCCCTTTGAGGCTGAAGTCAATTATCTGAAAACTGTATTGCAGCTTTATGAGAACAGACTGGATAAAAGGACAACTTACAATGACCTGACCAATATCTTTACTGCTGAATGGAAGGAATTCGAACTACTGGACAGAGAGCAGAGTATTATCTGGATGCATTTTCTGCCTATTATCCATCAGAAACGTAATGACCTCAAATTTCTTGGACAATTACTTACTGTGCTTTTTAAAATTCCTGTCAAAGTAATTTTAAAAAGCACAAATGTTAAGGAGGCACCGATAGATGATGAATTGCAATTCAGATTGGGTTCAGGTGCTTTAGGTATAAATTCAATCATTGGAAGCAGTTTCTTAACTGATGAAGAGGAGGTACAGATCAATGTAGGTCCTGCACCGATCAGTAAACTAGTCAATTTCATGCCAGGCACAGCACATGCTCATCTGATAGATCTGGCTGTGTCTTATCTTTTACCTGTTGAAACAGAAGTCAGTACTTATCTGATTGCTGATGAGCAGAATAAGATAGGCTCTCTGGGGGTTGAAAGTGATAATGCTTATCTGGGTTATACCGTATATCTTTAATTCAGCAGCAACCTGTAATGAATGTTCATGGTACTTCGGATTTCCAGTTTTGATTTAGTGAGGCTGAGCATAGATTTCCATTCTTCTTCATTTAACTCATTCTGATGTGCCGGGGTAATCAGAATATCAGTGGTTTTAAGAAATCCTTCCTTTGGATTTTGTGCTGGTATAAGGCCTTTACGAATGGTTACTGTCTTTATCTTGCCACCCAGCTCATAGAAACAGAAATTAATAATATCCGACTGCGTTACCAGCCTGTTGCCAGTAGTAAGTCCGTATTTATAAGCCTGGACCCTGTTCGTGGCATTTAATCTTGACCTTCCGCCTTTTGAGTTGCTCAATAAAATAAGGCTCTCAGGAATGATCTTACTGCTCTCAAACGCTTGTAGTGTACTTCCAGATCTGATCTGGTTACCAAGCTCTGCATTGGTTGACCAAAATTCAAGAAAGAGTATATCTGCATTATTCAGCGGCTTGACAATAATATAGTTCAGCAGTTCTTTAATGGCAATTAGTTGTGCTTTTGTTTTTTGCTCAATAATAGAGATGTTTTGTTCCAGTTCTTTTAAGGAACTATTGAGGAAATCAGACCCATAAGCTGAGAATGCAGCTTTCTCGTCCCTTAATAATTCAAAAAGATAATCTACAATTTCCTTTGCGTTTCGGTTGTCGAAACGTTCAGATCCACCATAACGAATTGAATAAGAACCTGCATTAGTATCATCTTCATGGTTGTGCGGAATTTCAGTATAGGCATTTCCGAGTTTGTCTGTCAGCGAATGGACGCATAAAAACTGATCATGATCCTGAAGTTTGATGGGCATAATATTAGTCATCATCTTGAGACGATGTTTAAAATCATGTAGTCTTTTATTGACTACGGGAAACCCATTGATTGAAACATGCAATTCATCCAGCATAACTTCTGTAATAGCAGCTGGGAAAACAACTTTAAGCCAGAGCATAGGTTTTTTGAAGCTGGTGAGGGCTGTCTGAAATGTAGTTTCGAATTCCTTAGGATAAAGCTGTAAGTAAGGTTGTTCGGGAAATATATTTTCTTCATCTACAGTGAGAAATCTGTTGGAGTAGAACGCTTTAACATCTTCTGTAATCAGGTTTAATATATCCTGGTTTTCAAAAGGAGATTGTCTGTCATGCGCCGGGTCTATATAGAATTTATCCATAGACAGGTTTAAGGGCAGATCGTTTAAAACCCATTTAGTTAAACTAAGCAGATCATAAACACTATCATTAACGACGTAATTCCGCCAGTCAAAATAGAAATTGAGACCAGTGAGCTGCGCCAGTGCCGGTGGATTTTCTATACCAATATAGAGTGTATTTTTATCCAGGGCTTCTGCTGGGTTACTATGGTTAAGTAATGACTTATTGTGTTGATTGTCAATTTTAAACAGGTTTGTTCCATTGGCCAGGTAAGCTATCGTTGAATTGAAAATTTTAACAGGTTTTAAAGGACTGAAGAAGATATCGGTTGTGTTTTCCCCGTTGCTTTCATTTTTGTCTTTTAGTCTTTTCTTAAAAAAAAATTGTGATTTCGTATCTACAATCTCTGTTGTTTCTATAGAACGCGCATGAAGAATAGCATGGGCAGGTAGGGCAGAGGTCAGTGTGTCTGAAGCTAGAATACGTGATATTCTGTCCAGAATCCTGTTTTCCAGATTTTTTACATCATTTGAAACATTGAATAGTTCTGTGCTCAGGGCTTCAATTAATAACTTGACCATGGGATCAAAATCATTCGTGTTTTTTATACCCCAATAGTCCAGTGCATTTTTTAAAATTCTATTCCTGATTTCATCTTTTGAAGAGTAAAAAATATGTTTCATCCTGTTTATATTATTTTTATCGGTGATGAAGCTGCCATAAAAAATGGCGGTTCCATCCTGTTTGTATTGTGTCTAATGATATGTTGATGTCGTGCTGTATATAAAACAGTTCAATGTTTCCTTAAAATAGAACACTATAGCTAGCTGGATAATGGACTTAAGAATAAGCCAGTGTTAAAATAATACTTTTCTCCTGTAATATTCATCTTACCCCGGATAGAAATGTCCACTTTTTTCTTTATTTCTGTAACATTTTTGAAAGAAAATTTCTTTTCTACCTCACTCATATTAATCTCTACCTCTACCTGGTATAACCTAGGCTCATATTCGGTAATAGACCTTAATAACGACTGTCTGAACTTTTCTTCCCAGGTAGTCTCACTCACTATCAATTCGAAATCCAGGTCCCATATTTCGCAGCCAAAGCTTCTGTTATGCCTGTGTTCCCCATATCTGGTGAATATAATCAGTTCTATATTTTGTGAGATAGACTTGCCTAAGTCTGTTTCTATCAGGTCTTTGTTTTCCAGAATGTTTTTTAATCGAAATGGTTTGTTGTATAAGTAATCTGACATATGAAAATACTTAAGTGGAACAATAATTGGTAAACGGTTAATCAATATTACGTCCAAAAAATACAATTACGGACATAATGGGAATAAAACTTAATAAACATGTTATTATAATTTAATTTTTTACCCTCTCAGTCTGACCATCTAATATTTACCCCTGATGAAACCTATAAACGCTCTGGAACTAAACAAGTCATACCGGCTATTTATTTTTAACTTCATTGCCCTTACTGTTTTTGCAGTTCTCTGTGTTTATCTTTTTTTTGCGTCTTCAAAGTATGAGTATCAATTACTTGAAAAGGAAGTTAAACAGACTGACCAGCTTCTTGCCAAAAGAAAAGATATCAATACCAGGTTTGATATGATCCTGCTGAGATTCAAACAGCTTTCAAAATATACTTCTATTAATTCTGAGGAGATGAACAACCAGGCTATTATGCTGGAAGATATTCAGAATGCGAATTTTAAGATCAAAGAAATTATCAAAAAGGAGCAGTCACCAGTAAGCAGTTTTCTTTTATATAAGAAAATGACTGATGATGTATCCCAGATGGCCGGCATACAGGATTCATTATTCACAACCAGATTTCAGATAGAAAACGTCAAGACCCAACTTGACGGATGCTTTAAAACGAACCAGTCTGCTGCAAAGAAAATAAGAGGAGGAAGATTTACCAGGTAATTATGATTAAACTAAGTATTAAAGAACGAAGAGAACAGTTCCTGTTTTTTATCGGAATATTTCTGTTCACCACTGCGCTGTTGAGTTTCGGGTTATTTTATGATTATAACGACGGACGCATGGTTTCTAAGAAAGATCTTGCCGATAAGCTCGAACAGAATGCAGATTTTGAAAAAACTGTTAAAGAACAGAGACCTACTGTAGACACAAGCTACAAATCTATCATGACTTTTGATCCCGGGGTACAGGCTGTTTTCCTGGAAAATGATATCAAAAACTCTTTGGCTTCCATTAAATCGAATTATGATAGGAAAGCCTATGATCAGCGCTATAAAACCTTTCTCCAGGTTTCCCAATTATACAGTGCACTGTTTTATAACAGGCGTGAGCTTAAAGGGAATAGAAATGATATGGACAGGTTAAATAAATCACTCGAAGACTGTAAACTCTCTACTCGTCAGCTAAGACAAACAATAGGTAGCGTAAGTAATAAATAATAAACCAAAACATAAACATATGGCCGAGACTAATACTAGTAATGGAAAATCAGTAAGCAGTAATTCACAGGGATATATATTTCTGTACATTTTTATTGCAATTCTGATCATTGCAGCCCTTATCTTTTTATTAAAGAGTTCGTTTTTTGATAAACGTACAGTGGATGCAAGGATTTTAAAAGATGAGATGTACCTGAATGAGGACCTTGTATTTACTGATAATACAAGAAGTGCGAAAAAATGGCTCTGGGAGTTCGGAAACGGGGCAAAATCTACTACACAAAACGGAAGTTACCGTTATCAGAAATCAGGATCTTATATTATCAGATTAACTGTTGACGGAGAATTAAAAGAACAGTTTCCAGTGACTGTGCGTGATACTGTTATTGCCGCTCAGGATACTATGGTCACGATCAGCGGACCTACCTCCGGGGTGGTCAATGAGGAAGTCAGGGTTGAAGCCGAGGGGAAAGCCAATCAGTTTGAATGGTCTTTTGGAGAAACCAACAGGGTTGATGTGAAGGGAAGAACAGCTTTGTACACTTTCCATACACCGGGTAAATTCCTGGTGAAGTTAACTACAGACAGAAGCCACAGACCTATTTACCACACTATTTTTATCACAGACCCGAATGCTGAGCTGGAGACTGATATGGTGGTACCGGGTGAAGGAGAGCGTAAGGTAATTGATGATATCAGGGCCCGTTTACAAGCCATCGCCAACGGAGCAGATTTTAATACAAATTATTACTACCTGATCCGTAAGTATATGTGTAACAACGAAAAGGTTACTGTAGCTGTAGAACAGGACAGTATTAAAAAATCGAGTGATTTTTATTCTTATTGCATGGGACTGACTTTCGGCGGAGAGATTGTCGTGGATGAAGCGCAATTAACTATCAGCCCTAATTCTGCCTGCGCGACCCTGGTTAATATTAAACAACACTCAGCCAATACCGTAAAAAAATAATCCTATGAAAAGAGTTATATCCCTCACTATATTGATTGCCCAGACTGCTTTTGTGATGGCCCAGTCGCCGTCTGCATTTGGGAAAAAAGTTAAATACATGCCTAAGGCTTATGCTAAACCATCAGCCAATACCAATCTGGGCGAAGATGGTGGTAAAACCAGTCTTCCCTGGATCGTTTTCTCGGATAGAGATGAGAATTACACGACGACTGCTCCGGGAGGAAGTCTGATTATGAAAAAGCTGAATTTTATGGAACCTTTCTATGTTTCAAAAGAAGAAAACGGCTATCTCAAACTGATCAAATACAAAGCTGGAATGATCAGGGGAAGAAAGATCAATGATAAGAAAAGCGCTATAAGTTATGGCTGGATCCCAAAATCCAAGTTATTATTATGGCAGAGATCTTATTCGAACCAGAAAACAGGTTATCCTGAGAAATCGATCGCTATTATTACTGGTAAAGTACCTTTAACAGAATCTAAGTTTTATTATGATAATACAGATTCAGCTTATGTTTATAGTTCTCCCGAACTGAAGAAAAAGGTGACAAAAGTGAGGTTGCATGAGATCAGTTATATTTTTAAAAAATCTGAGGATGGTAAGAAATACCTGATCGGCAATGAAGACCAGCTGGTAGCTGATAGTGCCAGGAAAAGTATTTATGGCTGGGTAGCAGCCGATGCAGTGCATAGCTGGGGAGACCGTCTGTATCTGACCCCGTCAAAAATAAATTCTTACGAACAGAGCGATTCAGTCTCCATGGCTTTAAATGGTGTACATATGGATCCGCTTTTGTCAGCAAATGATATCATTCTGAGAAGTGCCCCGGTGGTGGCTGATGATGGTGCTGGAAACTATACTTTAGGTGTAGCCAGTGATGTTTATGATAAATCTAACAATAAACTGATTACGATTAACGGATCGACACTTTCCTATCTGACTTATCTGGATCTGAGAAAAAATATCCATCAGATCAATGTGATTTTTGTGGTAGATGGAGGTAGTCCGATGGCAAGATATTTTTCAGGGTTAACGAATACTATTCAGTCTTTTGAGAATATTTTTAATGATTATGGTAAAAAGCACAGGATAAATTATGGTGCTGTGGTTTATAGAAATGAATTGCAGGGAACATTAGCCACTCCGGCAGTTTCGCCTGATTACAGAAAATTAATGAGTTTCCTTTCCACTGAAGCAAAGAAAACAGAAAGATTTAATGGAAGAATTTCGGCAGAACCTGTTTTTGAAGGGGTTAAGGCAGGTCTAAACTTAATCAAAAATCATAGAAATGAAACCAATCTGATTGTATTAATCGGAAGTACAGGAAATGAAGTAACTTCTTCTTATAAGCTTAGTCAGCTGACTGAAGAATTTGCAAGGGCAGATGCGAGATTACTGGCTATCCAACTGTATAGTGATTACGATCAGCTGTTCAATAATTTTGTGCTACAATCTAAAAAGCTAGTTTCTGAAGCTGCTGTGTATTCGGCGGATAAAAAGAAGAGGTTTTTAGTCAAAGGAGAAGGTTTGAATAATACCCAGGCTTATAATACCAGCAGATTGGATTCAATTTCTTATTATCTGGATTATCCCAAGAATAGTCTGATCCAGGGTGGAGTAGTTTTCCCAACTAAGGGCTCAGTGAATTCGAATGAGTCTATGAACATTGCCATGAGACGTTTCATCAAAGAAACTGATATGGACATCAATAACCAGGTAAGTTCTTTAGACAGCGCCTTCAGGTTAACCGGTATAGCCAGGAAAAATCTCTCGCCAATTGTAGAGAGCCAGTTGAGTGCCCCTGTTGGTGACGAGGTTGCCGATAAAATGCCGCATAATGGATTTAAGTATTATATGACATCTTCTGTTCATTCGGATATCGTGTCCAAGAATAAAGATTTATTGCAATATGCTTTGATTCTGAACAGTATGGAGTATAAACAGATCAATGATATCTTTTCATTAATGATCGGTCAAAATCTCCAGGCGGATCAGTCTTCTTTCAGAAGAAATCTGCAGAAGAATTATTTTAACATTCTGCGTAATTTACTGGATATGAATATTTCTAAAGGTCACATCAAAACTTTGACTCTGGCTACCTATTTTAAAATGGTGACAGGTTTACCGTTAACCAATGAACTGTTAAGTAAGTATACCGTATCAGATTTGAAAAATCAGAGTAAAATGCCGCAGGCAGATTTCGAATCTTATCTGAAATTCCTGATCAATTCTAACGAACAGATTAAAAGAGGTACGCAGATTGGACAGCAGTTTAATTCTAATGGAAAGAGCTACTACTACATCACGGAACAGAATTTCAGTCAGACTCCGGCTAAAGAAAATCCGGTAAAAGAAAACCCTTAGTTTCAATATTATGAGTCTTACAAACATTAGTGAATCTGTAAAATTAGCCATCAGGGTTGCGCAATCTCTGGCTAAAGAATATCATAATCCTGAATTTACTGCTGCACACCTGTTGAAAGGTTTAATGCATAAGGAAGTTGGGTTGAGAGGTTTCCTGTCTTCGATAGGAAAAGATGAAGAATATATCAGCGAATGGGCAGAAGTCAGGATTGAAGAACTCGAGAAGTTATCTTCTTCAGCAGAGGAAGTAAAAGGCAGTCCGGAAATTGCGAAGGTTTTTGAAGAGGCCGACCTGGTAAGAATTAAACTCGGACTGGATTTAATTACACCGGTATGTGTGCTGACAGCTTTATGTAAGCCGACTGTCGGGTTTAAACCAGATCAGCTGAAGTCATTTCCGATTAAAGAAAAAGAGTTACTTGATCTGTATCTGAAAGATGAAGAGTTACAGCAGGTTGTGGCGCCAGCCTCTGGTACAGCGAAAGCAAATAAAGGTGCCGGGACAACCGCCCTGCATAAATATTGTATTGACAGAATTGCATTGGCCAGAGACGGTAAAACTGATCCTATTATAGGCAGGGATAAGGAAGCAAGGATGATTATGGAGATCCTGTGCCGCAGAACGAAACCTAATGTGATTATTACGGGAGATGCAGGCGTTGGTAAAACAGCATTGGTAGATGGTTTTGCACAGGATATTATCGCAGATAATGTACCTGAACTGTTGAAGGGTGTACAGCTTTTTGAACTGGATCTTGGCTCTCTGATTGCCGGAGCTTCCTATAAGGGAGAAATTGAAGACCGTCTGAAGAATATACTGAAAGAAATCAAACAGTTTGATAAGGCTGTTCTGTTTATAGATGAGATCCATACTTTACTGGATAATAAAGGTCCGATTGGCGGAGGTGTAGGTAATTTATTGAAACCTGAACTGGCCAGAGGGGAGATTACTGTCATTGGTGCAACTACAATTGATGAGTATCGTAAAATTATAGAGCCAGAGCAAGCTTTCAGCAGAAGGTTTGAGGTTTTGCAGGTGAATGAACCGAACGAAGCGTCGGCCATCAAAATGCTGGAAAAACTGACAGTTAAATACGAAGAACATCATCAGCTTAAAGTACATCCTGATGCGATCCCCGATTGTGTAAGACTAGCTAAACGGTATATGAAAGACCGTAGGCTCCCTGATTCAGCTTTTGATCTGCTGGATCGTTCCATGGCTGCGATCAAGATGATGAACGATACTTCTGATAAAGTTCTTGAAGAATTAACACAAACGCTTGCCGAATTAGAACTGTCTGATATTGATGAAGAAGCCGAACTGACAGATTATAAATGGCTATACAATCAGTTACAGGATAAAGTAAGTCCTGTCCTGCTTGGTCAGCTCACTGATGAAACGCAGGTTGAAGCCTTTGAAACTGCCGATGAATATCACCAGTATCTGGCTAAAAACCTGGATGCACTGAAGATTTTGGCTGAAAGTAAATCAGATGAAGTTAGCAAACAGGATATAGCTTCTATCGTTTCTTATAAAACAGGTATTCCATTAGGAAAGATCCAGGCCCAGGAGAAAGAGAAATTGCTGAATATGGAACAATTCCTGAAAAGGAGAGTGGTTGGTCAGGATCAGGCACTGAAGGCTGTTTCGGATGCAATTCTGGAATCCAGGAGCGGATTAAACAAAAAAGGACAACCCATTGGTTCGTTCTTCCTTTTAGGTCCTACAGGAACAGGAAAAACAGAACTGGCTAAATCTATTGCTGAATTTTTATTCAATGATGAAAAAGCAATGATCCGTTTTGATATGTCTGAATTTAAGGAAGAGCATTCGGCTGCATTATTATATGGAGCACCTCCGGGATATGTCGGTTATGAAGAAGGAGGACTGCTGGTTAATAAAATCAGACAGCAACCGTATTCGGTACTATTATTTGATGAAATTGAGAAAGCTCATCCATCTGTTTTTGATACCTTTTTACAGATCCTGGATGAAGGACATATGCACGATAGATTAGGAAAAGAAGGTGATTTTTCAAATTCACTGATTTTGTTTACTTCTAATATTGGCAGCGAATGGATTGCCGAACAGGTAAGTAAAGACGAGATTCCAACTTCACAGCAGCTGATGGAAATTATGTCCCGTCATTTCAGGCCTGAATTCTTAGCCCGTTTATCTGAAATTGTTCCGTTTGCACCTATCAGTGAGCGTAATGTAGTCCGGATATTTGAGATCCAGTTAAAGAGCCTGATTGATGCTTTGCAAAAACAGGGCATAGCTTTTGAGATTGAAGAAGAAGCGACAAAAATGCTGGCTCTGAGTGGTTTTACTCCTAAATATGGAGCAAGACAGCTTTCGGGGGTGATCCGGAATGAGCTCAGAAGACCGATCTCAAAATATATTATTTCCGGTGAATTAAAGAAAGGTAATACAGTTGTCGTTAAGAAGCATGCGACAGAAGACCGTCTCGAATGGAAGATCATTGAGCAAAGCCCTGTAACTGAACTAGAAAACAAATTATAAGTTAAAACGTTTTTTAAAATTAAATTCAATATTTTTATTATTAATAATTCATAAACCCTTAAATATCAATACTATGTTTAACTATGAAATAGGTGGAAACGAAAGAAAAATTGATACCTCAGAAGCATTCGCAGATATTGCCCATAATAAAACACTATTTATACAAAAACTGACGGATAATGAGCCAATCAAGCCGGAGAAAGTAGAAGGATTAAAAACAGTTCAGGAGGTTTTTAATCACTATAAACCGAAAGTTAATGTAGCATTTGAAAGACAGGATGGTTTACCTGTATCAGAAACACTGCATTTTAATAACCTGGGAGATTTTTCAGTGAAGAGTATCATTAACCAGAGCACACACCTGAATAACATCAATATTGAACGTGAAATGTCTCTGAATGTGATTAAGCAGCTTAAATCTAATAAAACATTAAAATCGACATTGGATGATGAGGAAACAAAACATGCCTTCATCAGTGCTTTGAAGAATTTCGTGGCCGAATTAGAAGAGAATAAATAGATCAGGTAATACATAGGTAGATTATAAAATATATTATGGCAACTCCAGAAGAACAAAAAACAGGACAGGATTCGGCTCAGGCGGCTGGTTTTAAACCGGCAGAGAAAAAGGAAAAACTTTCTCTCCAGGAGAGTCTGGATAAACTGGCAAGAGTAGGTGGTTTTGATTTATTGGAAGCAACGGTAGATGGTTTGCAGAATTTAAATCCAGAAAGAAAAGCAAGGAAACAAATTTTTCTGACAGGAGATGAGAAGAAAAAGGAAAGAGAAGAATTAAAGAAGAAAATCCAGCTTTGGATTGACGTATTGGAGGATTCTGATTCTGTGGCTTCCATGACTACAAAAAGTACTGAGAAGTTACTGGCTGCAGAAGAAAACCTGAATAAAAATATAGCTTCGGCACTGGAAACAACCAGGGAGCTGGAGCAGGCTTACCGTTCTGTTAATTTATTCTATCAGAATACTGAAGCAGACAAATTGAAAAATGTTGTATTGCTGAATGCTTCAATGGATCAGATTAAAGATCTGGACAATCCAAGATTTGTGGATTTTGTAAGTGATGAACTGAAGCAGAAATATGATCGTCTTGATCTAAGGGAAAATTATTCCCTGATGGTTATTCCAGGTTATATGGGTTCTAATAAAGTAGTAGAGAAGTGGGGTAAGGTTGCTTATGAAAATAAAGCGATGCTGGTGACTGACTTTGCAGACCTGGATCAGCCTGATGATGTGATTGATTTGTTTACGGCAGCAAATTTAACAGGTGCAGATGCTTTCAGATCGAATGTAATTATGACTTGTAACTGGCTGGTTGGCCGCGGAAAAGTAAGTGAGGTAGGTGAAGAAGATGACCTGACGGTTCCAGGATCAGCAGCGTTAGCAGGGAAAATGTATTATACGCTGATGTCACAGGTTACAGCAGGTAAAAAACATGGTGCGATCAACGATATTGACGGAGTGAAATTTGATCTGAAAAAGAGTGAAATTTCTCATCTGGAGCGCATTGGTTTGGTTCCAATGGTCAACGAATATGGAAAAGTAATGGCGTTCTCGGCCAAGACTTTATTTAACGGAGATAATATTGGTTTACAAACTTACTCGGTAGTACGGGTGTTTGATTATGTGACTAAGGTTCTTTTTGATTTCTTAAACAGAAGGGCTTTTGAAAACTGGACTTCTAAAACTGAACAGGACCTTCGCGGACAGATTGTGAAATTCCTGGATAGTATTCAGGGACCTGACCGTTTAATTGAACGTTTTAAAATCATGCGTTTTGAACGTGATGATTTACAGAAAGATAAAATTCACCTGGATATCCATATTACCCCTTATTTTCCTGCTAAGAGTTTTGTAGTGAAACTTGACGGACAGAAAGGGGAAGACGAAGAGACTACCTGGAGTTCAGAATACGCACAGCAGTAATTTTAATTTTCTGCGCTAAAAATATCCGGTCCGGACTTAATCAGTCTGACCGGATATTTTTTTATTTGTTCGGCGGGGCTCGGAGCTGTTTAAAATTTATTTGATATATTTAAACAGCTGCTTAACATTTTCTTCATATTTTAGCATTTGAATCTTTATATAGGCCCCGGAAATAAATGAAACAAGTATTGATCATAAATGGTGATCCTGAAAAAACTGCTGCTACAAATTATTTAATACAGGCGTATATTAAAGGGGCCCAGGATGCCGGAGCACATATTAAGGAGATTGCTATTGTGGATTTGATTTTTAATTCAAACAAGCAATTCAATAACCGCGTCACCGAACTGGAACCTGATCTGAAGCGTGCACTGGACCTGATTATGTGGGCTAATCATGTGGTTTTATTCTGTCCTGTCTATTTATCTTCTATTCCTACCCGCATTACCGGATTCTTTGACAGGCTGTTTATGCCTGATCAGGTTTTTCATCCCGGTCAGCAGAAAATGAACAATAACTTTAGTGGTAAATCCGCACGGATTGTTTCTATTCTGGATCAGGAAACTTTTGAGTACTGGAAACAAGACAAAAAAATCACCTACCTGTCTATTAAAAGAAACGTTTTTGAAAACTGCCGCTTTCATCCTGTGCTGACCAATACAATCGGCCAGCTATATTCTCTGGATAATGAATACAGTAAGAAGTGGTTAAGGAAACTGGAAGCCTTCGGATCAAAAATTATCTAGCTGAAAGCGATTTTAGTGGGTTATTAAAATTATTTTTTATATCTTGTTGAGTATAAGATGATAATGGCAAAATAATTGCTCTTGTCTCTGTAATTAAAGAATAATAACCCTAAAACTAAAAGTTATGGCTTTCAAAGCAAGATTAGACTTTTCGGGCAAGGAGTACGACGTGCTCCATTGTGCCTATTCTCTAAACCGTGATGTTGATGCAAAAGGAAGACCCTCTTCCGGAGTGTATGGTGGAACAATCGATATTGAACTCGAATCTACCGAAGATACCTCAGTTGTTGAAGCAATGGTAAACAATCAGTACAAACCTTTAACCGGCACTTTGCTAATCAAGAAATCTGAAGAAGATGCGAAGATGAAGGAGGTTCATTTTGAAGATGGATACATCGTTAAGTATTCGGAAGGAATTAATATTGTTGGAGATAATCCAATGACTTTAAAATTCCAGATCTCGGCCCGTAAATTAAAACTCGGAAATGCTGAGCACATTAATGACTGGCCTAAGGCTTAATAGTAACTGAACGTTTAACATTTAAAAAAAATTATCATGGCATTTAAAACCAGATTGACCTTAGGGTCGAAAGAATTCGACGTGCTGCAGTGCAGCTATTCATTAAACAGAGATGTTGACGCAAAGGGACGTCCGTCATCTGGAGTTTATGGTGGTACCATCCATTTGGAGATAGAATCTACTGAAGATACTTCAGTGATTGAATCTATGGTGAACAATCAGTACAAGCCTCAGGCTGGAACTATTGTGTTCAAAAAGGGAGAAGAGGATGCAAAAATGAAAGAACTTCATTTTGAAGATGGTTACATTATTCAGTACAACGAGGGGATTGCCGTTAACGACAATACACCGATGACTTTAAGCTTTGTCGTATCAGCGCGTAAGTTAAAGATCGGTAATGCCGAACACACTAACGACTGGCCTAAAGCGTAAACAGGTATTTTAAGGATCAGCCTGCCGTAATTTATTTACAGGCAGACTGATCTTTTATGTCCATCTGATCAGCAAACTGTAGTATTAATCAGCAATTAAATTATTTGTTTAGCCCTGTACCTATGAAACTGGCTTGTTTTAGGCTCGTTTAGGCAACAGTGGCAAACTTTTTGTTATTGTCTGTGTAGTTTATAAAAAATATTTCACCCCAAAATTAAAGTTATGGCTTTCAAAGCAAGATTAACAACTATGGGCAAGGAGTACGATGTACTTCACTGTTCTTATTCTTTAAATCGTGATGTAGATGCAAAAGGAAGACCTTCTTCTGGTGTCTACGGCGGAACTATCGACATCGAAATCGAGTCTACTGAAGATACTTCAATTGTAGAAGCAATGGTAAATAATCAGTATAAGCCACTTGCTGGTACACTGCTGATTAAAAAATCTGACGAGGACGCGAAAATGAAGGAAGTTCATTTCGAAGACGGATACATTGTGAAATATCAGGAAGGGATCAACATTACAGGAGCCAATCCGATGACGCTGAAATTCCAGATCTCAGCACGTAAATTAAAGCTTGGTAGTGCAGAGCATACCAATGACTGGCCGAAAGCTTAATTAACCTTTTAAAATTCTGATATCTGTTTTTAGTATAACACTAAATATTAACGATATTTAAGCTTATTGGGTTAATCAATTAACAATTTTTTAAAATATTATTACGTATTATCATGGCTTTCAAAACCAGATTAACACTCGGATCTAAAGAATTCGATGTACTGCAGTGCAGTTTTTCATTAAATAGAGATGTTGACGCTAAAGGCCGTCCATCATCAGGTGTTTATGGCGGAACAATCCACGTTGAAATAGAATCAACAGAAGATACATCTGTTATAGAATCAATGGTTAATAACCAATATAAACCCTTATCAGGAAATATTATTTTCAAAAAAGGGGAAGAAGATGCGAAAATGAAAGAATTGTCATTTGAAGACGGATATATCATTCAATATAATGAAGGTATAGCTGTAAATGATAAGACACCTATGACTTTAAGTTTTGTAATTTCTGCACGCAAGCTGAAACTTGGCAATGCAGAACATACTAACGACTGGCCAAGGGCATAATGATTTATTGAATGCTGTCAGGTAATTGCCTGGCAGCATTTTGCAAAATAATCAACCTTCAAACCGCAGAAATTCCAACCGATGGAAAAGAAAATAAATCTGGAAATACAAATTGATGATAAAGCAATCGTTCATTTTAATTCCCTCAGAATCACGCAGGCATTTAACCGCCATCATGAATTTGAACTTATCATTAACCAGGACGTCATTGAAGAAACGGGATCTTTCAAAATAGACCAGTCCAAAGCATGGATTGGAAAAAGCTTCGTAGTCAGTATTGACCAGGGAAATACTGCCTTTAAGGGAGTAGTCTGCGAGGTGAACCTTTCTCAGAGTCATGGACTCAGGGGAAACCTGATTGTCAAAGGGTACTCACCTACAATTTTATTGGAAACCGGAGGAAAGATGCTATCATTCAGTGATATGCAACTCGATGCGATCGTTAAGAAAGCAACTTCTGGTTTAGCCTCGAATGATATGGATTTTGCTGTAAAACCAGCTTACCGCGAATCTCTTAAATATATTACACAGTTTAAAGAGAGTAACTTCAGCTTTATCAACCGTTTAAGCTCAGAATATGGAGAGTTTTTCTATTATGATGGCAAAGTACTCCATTTTGGTAAACCATCCGATCAGAAATCTGTTAAGCTGGTACATGGCCAGAACCTGAACGTCATGAATATGGCTGTTCGTATTCAGCCGATGAACTTTTCATACTTTTCTTACCGTTCTCAGGAGAATACCACACTGGATACACAGGCTCCAGATCATGTAGATGGACTAAATGGTTTTTCTCAGCATGCTTTACAACAGTCTTCTTCGGTGTATGACAGCAGCGTAAATCATCCGATCAAACCAAGGGTCGAAAATAAAAGTCAGCTGGATAAACTGGCGGCAAAACATAAGGCAGCGATGGCCTCAAACTTATCGGACATTACTGGAGAGAGTACTAATACTGCCTTGAATATCGGCAGTATAGCTGATGTATATGTATCCCGTAAAATTGATACAGGTGCATTCAACCAGGACTCTTTAAGTAAGTTTTTAATTACGGAAATTACACATCATATTGATGGTTTAAGCAGATATACGAACACTTTCAAAGGAGTTCCAGCAGATACAGAGGTATTACCTGTCGAAAAAGTTCATGTACCTCAGGCGGAGTCTCAGGTTGCGATCGTGACTGATAACAATGATCCTTCTCAGACAGGAAGAATTAAGGTACAGATGTTATGGCAAAAAAATAATGAAACTACTGACTGGATCAGGGTATTGACACCTGATGGCGGAACCAGTGACCCTTTTACAAAAAACAGAGGTTATGTGTTTATCCCAGAGGTAGGCGATCAGGTTATTGTGGGTTTTAGATACAATGATCCGGACAGACCTTTTGTAATGGGAAGTATTTTTCATGGTTCTACCGGTGGTGGTGGATCAGATGCCAATCATATGAAAAGCATTGCCACCAGAAGCGGTCACCTGGTTGAATTTAATGATGGGCCATCCGGTCATGGAATTACCATTACCGATATTAATAAGAATGTCATTCATATAGATACTGCCGGGAATAATATTACGATTACAGCGAATGAGAATATGACGCTGAATTCTAAGAATATGCAGATCAATGTTGCAGAGAACCTGGATGTCATGGTAGGACAGAACATTACCATGACTGCCAGTCATAACATGAGCACACAGGTTGGAGTGAACGGCCAGATTAGTATAGGGGCTGATTATACACTAAATGCGGCTAATATTACAGAAGTAGCGGTGAATGCTTTTCAGAGTGAAGCGACGAATATTACTAAAACAGCTGCGGGCGCACTTAACATGAGCAGTACTGAAGGTAGTATTACTAAACATGCCGCCAAGACAATACATAATAACAGCGGAGAAAAAAGTAATCTGTTTTAGTCATGATTAAAGGTAATATCACAAAGATTTCTAACGGACATATGAATGAGGTCTCAAAGCTCGATCATATCTCTTATGCGAAGACCATGCAGTCAAATGCTTCGGGGCAGATCAATGAGAAAGCCACCGACGGTGTTGTCTTTGGTAAACCTGAGGAAATGAAGTTTACTACGGTTGACGAGATAGATATCGTCATTGGTGTTTTCTTTGATGGGACCTTAAACAATAAATACAATACGGAACATAAGGACGCCGGAAAGGGGAAGGGAAGTTATGGAAATGATTATTCAAATGTGGCAAGGCTCTTTTATTCATATAAGGAAAAAGGTTATACGGTTTCAACTTATATTGAAGGGATCGGTACTGAAGATGGTGAATCTGATTCAACCATAGGTTCTGGTTTTGGGGCCGGAGATACCGGTATTCCTGCTAAAGTGCAAAAAGGGTGTAGAAATATTGTAGATACAATTTTAAAAGTTGCAAACAAGCGGATAGGTACATTAACGATCGATGTCTTTGGTTTTAGCAGAGGCGCAGCAGCAGCAAGACACTTCATCTATGAAGTAACTAAACCCAGCTATGCACCAACATCAAATACTTCTTTTAGTGAAACTAAATATGACGCCAATGGTCATGAGACAACGCTCGACGAAATGCCTGCCGGAGGTGAATTAGGTAAGATCTTATTAGAACGAAAATTAAAAGTGAATCAGATTAAGATCCGCTTTGTGGGATTATTCGATACGGTGTCTTCTTTTAATAAGGGAGGGTTCTCCGTCTCACCGGATTTCAGCAATGATGTAGGGGAATTACACTTAAACCAACTTTTTAAAGCTGAAAAGGTAATTCATTTTACTGCGGCTGATGAACATCGGAAGTATTTTGCGCTTACCCGTATACAAAGTGCAGGCTCTAAGGGAATAGAAAAAGATTTTCCGGGCGTGCATTCTGATATTGGTGGCAGTTATCCTGACGGAGAGGAATATGTAGATGAGATTTTAATGGGATATAACGATGAATTAGTAGCAGAAAAGAATCGTCTTATTGCCGAGTCTTGGTATAAGGATGAGCAGCTCGAAGTTCATAGTTTCTTGGGTAAGTTATCGGGAAGAAGAAATTTAAAGAAAGCCTATAGTTATATAACGCTTCATTTTATGTGTGAGTTTGCAGTAAATTATCCAACCCCTCTGTCCTTTGATCGGGCATTTCTTGAACAAAAATATCCAATCAGTACAAGTCCTGACGATTTATTAGGCTTTATGAAAATCAGGTTGCATAGTTATGTTTTTGATAATCATGAGCCACTTAAATTTAAATATTACAGTCAGTTGCAAGATGCCCTTAAAAACAATAAAATAACTCCTTCAGCTTTTAATAAAGAATTAGAAGAACAAAAAAGGATAAGGGTGTTACGCAATAATTATTTGCACTGGTCCGCAACCTTTAATGGAATAGGAGAGCCATTTCAACCAAATATTGAAGATCAACAGCGTAAAAGAATCCCTTATGTCGGTTAATAAATTCACGATCCTTAAACTAGTCACTTTACAACTGATATTAATTATCCAATTATCATCATGTCAACGTATGCAAACTGAAAAATATGAGTGGATTCCCACTATAGGTGCTCCGGAAATATACCCGATTAAAATTATCAGGGGAGAATTTATCACGAAAAATGAAATTGGCCCCGATTTGCCGCGATGTGATTTTGTAGGAGCTGGTTGGGGAAGGAGTGGTTGTGTAATGGTTGTTGGACCTGATAAAAAAGCGCTTCCAGATAGTTTGTCAATAACCTGGTTATCTTATGCTGAAAATAAGTTTTATGATGGGAGATTTGTTTTGCCTAAAGAAAGAATATCCGATCTTTTCAAAAAGGGATATGTGGACCGTAATACTGATAAACAAAGAACTTATGACTATTTAACAGTGGGGATGACTCCAGGAGGTACTGTTGTATTATGGTTGTCAGGAGGCAGAAGACAGATCGAAGTTGGCCAGTTTAAAGCTAAAGAAATTAAATTGACGATAAAAGATCTGGGAACTGATTTTGAATATATGTTCAAACCTGGATTTGTTAAAGAAACCTATGAGCGAAATATGTCTCCTGAATTAAAGGAGCAATTTAAAAAAGATGGAATTCAATATAATCTTGCTGAGAAATGGCTAAAGCGGTATAACTGGAATTTCACTGTTAATTCGGATAAGGTGAAATTTTATCAGCTCATGCCATTTTATTTGAATTCTGAGCAGGAACAGATTTTTGATTCAGCGTTACTAAGTGATGTTGCTCAGCAAAGAGCGGTACCTGAAAAAATAAATGTGGAATGGTTTGACCAGAAAAGTCGTAAAATGATAACTGAGATTATTTTTGATGAAAACGAGATCCAGGCAGCATTTGCCAGAATACCTCAGAATGGCAAAGGAGAATTACATTTTGAAGTTGATCCTAATGAATATACAGTCGCAGTTACGCTGAAAACAGATGGGAAAAATATAAAGATAGAGAAGCAGAAAGCAAAAACTCAGCATGATGCAGATTAATTCGCCTGACTGATTAATTACGTGAACAATGGGAGACGAAATAAACAATATTCGAAATGGAATTGGAGAACCTTTTCAACCAAATACTGAAGATCAACAGCCTAAAAGGATTCCTTATGTCGGTTAATAAATTCACAATACTTAAACTAGTCATTTTACAAGTGATATTAATTATCCAATTATCATCATGTCAAGGAATGCAAGTTGAAAAATATGAGTGGATTCCCACTATTGGTGCTCCGGAAATATATCCAATTAAAATTATCCGGGGAGAATTTATCACGAAAAATGAAATTGGCCCCGATCTGCCCAGATGTAATTTTGTGGGAGCTGGTTGGGGGGATAGTGGTTGTGTAATGGTAGCCGGACCAGATAAAAAAGCACTTCCGGATAGTTTGTCAATAACCTGGTTATCCTATGCTGAGGACAAATTTTATGATGGTAAGTTTGTTTTACCTAAAGAGAGGGTATCTGATCTGTTCAAAAAGGGATATATGGACCGTTATACTAATAAACAAAGAACTTATGACTATTTAACGGTAGGTATGACTCCGGGAGGTACTGTTGTTTTGTGGTTGTCAGGAGGTAGCAAGCAGATTGAAGTTGGCCAGTTCAAAGCTAAAGAAATTAAACTGACGCTAAAAGATCTGGGACCTGATTCTGAATATATGTTCAAACCTGGATTTGTTAAAGAAAGCTATGAGCGTATGATGTCTCCTGAATTAAGGGCACAATTTAAAAAAGATGGAATTCAATATGACCTCGCTGAGAAATGGCTAAAGCGGTATAACGTGAGTTTTACTGTTAATTCGGATAAGGTAAAATTCTATCAGCTCATGCTGTCTTATTTGAATTCGGAACAGGAGCAGATTTTCGATTCGGCGCTTGCAAATGATACTGCTCAGCAAAGAGCGGTACCTGAAAAAATAAATGTGGAATGGTTTGACCAGAAAAGTCGTAAAATGATCACTGAGATTATTTTTGATCAAAATGAAATCCAGGCGGCATTTGCCAGAATACCTCAAAGTGGAAAAGGAGAATTACACTTTGAAGTTGATCCTAATGAATATACAGTCGCAGTTACGTTGAAAACAGATGGGGAAAGTGTAAAAATAGAGAAGCAGAAAGCAAAAACTCAGCATGATACAAATTATTCGTCTGACTGATTAATTACATGAACAATGGGAAATGAAATAAACGTTGAGACACCTGCTAAACAGGTTTCATTTGCTTCAAATCATGCTGTTTTGTTGCAACTTATACCTCCTTATTTTAAAAGGGTGTATGGATTGCGCCAGGTTTTTAAATCAGCTGATGCTGAAACTGTTTTAAAATATGAAACCTCATTTACCTATAAAAAGACTGTTGCCGATGATCGGAGGCTGTTTGAAATAGACCGGGTGAGTCAGGTTTACATTAACGACACTTTACCCGAATCTGTTGCGGATCAGCTTGCTTTACAAACAGGGGCAGTGTTTTATCCTTTACAGGTCCTGGTTAATTTTAAGGGAGAGTTTATTTCTGTAGCTAATCCGGAGGATTTACGGGAACGCTGGAAAAGTACTAAAGAATCCATACTTGACTATTTTGTCGGAGAGGATGTGATACATTATCTTGAAGTCACAGAATCCGTTATTGCGGATCAGCATCAGCTGAATGAGGTAATCAGTAAAGACCTGGTGATCCGGACATTTTTTGCCGGGATATATTGCTCCTATAAAAATGATGAGGGTATTCTAACAGAGCTTAATTTTCCATTGACCGGTCAGGCAGCGCCATGGCAGTTTTCGGTTAAACAAATTGTCAGCCCGGTATATAATCCCGATGGTCAGATAGAAATCAGACATGAAGGAGTTTCTATAGATGATCGCTGTATTGGTGATATGATTAGGGAAGATGATTATGCGACTATGCGCTTTGAAGATGAAACCATTCCTAAAGTGGAGGCTGGTTATAAGGCCAGATACGCTTTGAATGCAATTACTAAAAGTATAGAGGCCCTGGAGGTTTCCTGGAATATGAAGCTACAGCAGGAAGAGATAATCAGTATAAGCATGTATGAAATATCTGGTGCAGACAAGCAGTCAGAAGAACAGCTGGCTAAAGACTCTGTTCAGAAAGAGAAACATGAGCAGGCAGCCGGAGTATCCGGATTTATAAAAAAGTTATTTGGTTAAGTTATGGCAGAGAAATATATAGTCGTTCAAGGGGCAGTATGTCAATGTAATTTTGGATCTGCGCCCGATCAATTGAAAGTATTAAGCCAGACAAAAGAGTATGCCAATGATAAAGATGGTAGTACTAAGCTGATTGCCAGTACAAAAGATATCGGTGGCTCAACTTTTAGCAGTAATACCTTTGGTAGTTGCTCCAAACAGAACAACAGACCCTGTAAGACAGTAGTAACCGAGTGGAAGGGCTTTTATGAAAAGGCCACTTTGACTAATGGAGGGAAGGTTTTGACCGAGGATAGTAAAGCCACCTGTCCGATAGGCGGGGCGGGTTGTATTAAAGTAGTCAAACACGGGCAATCTGCTGAAGTGAGTAAAGAACACACGCAGAAAGCTAATGCTAAGGTCCAGAAAGCATTAAATCCAGCGGTTGACCCAAAGGCACTCAATCATCCAAAATTCACAGCGGAAGGAATCATTTTATCTTAATTTGTAATGGCTGATAAAGGAATAAAAAAAATAGCCCTGGCGCCCACTAATATCTATTATCCTAAAATGGGCGGGGGGAAGGTACTGGTTTTACCTGGTGGTGCTTCTTCGTCCTTTAGTGTTGCTGAATGGCTTCCCGGTACAACTGAGGCAGAAAAGAAGAAAGTATTCTGGAGGTTGCAGGACAATAAGAAAAAAGAGATTATTGTACAGTACCAGGGTAGCAGCCCGGTTCTCAGTAATTTTGTAATCTCCAAAAAACTGAGTGGTGCACAGGTCTATTACCTGGGAGCAAGCTTAAGTGATAAGCCAGATTATGAATCAACTTCTGGGATTTATGTACGCGGTTACAGTCCTCCAAGAATTATCAGTTCTGTCTGGAGTATGGAGCCAAACGGGGCGGATATCCGTAAAAAAGAAGAGATAAGTTATGGCGAGGACATTAACCTGAACATGATTACTGAAGGTTTGAATGGCTATACTTTAACCATAACCGTTTACAGCCGCCAATGGGGACCAGACAAAAATATTTTTACCTATACCAGTGTCGAATGTTTTAATGGTGAGGTTAACCTGAAAATCAGAAATACTTATGCCTGGTACAGTAAGATTGGGGGGGATAAACTAACCCATGAGCTGTATGTTAAAGTTCGGATTGACGGGGCGCCGAATTATGTTGTTGATGAACATAATGATGATTCGCATGCGCGTTACTTAAAGATTAAGGATGTCATTTATAATAAAACGGTTGCAGGTGCGGTTAACAACCTGCCTGTAAAGATCGGAGAGAGTGATTTAAATATCAAACGATATGAACCTTGTAGTTTCACACAGCTCCAGATCATAGAAGACGGAGAGAAATTTCTACTCTTTGATGAGGGAAAACTGGGTGTAAAGGGATTGAAAAAAGATTCTTTTTCAAGGTCTGAGGAGATCTACTATGATTTTGCTAAATGGAACCTAACGGGTTCTGCACGTTCTGTACTGGATAAACTGGCCACTTTTCTACTGGAATCGCCCTATGTACCCGTTGAATTAGGATCGCATACAGACAACCGTGGTACTGACGCATTTAACATGACACTATCCGAAAAGAGAGCCAAAACTGCGGTAGACTATCTGGTAGGAAAGGGAGTTACCCAATCGAGGATAACGGCTAAAGGATACGGGAAAACAATGCTTGTTATTAAAGGTGATCATCTTACCGAGGCACAGCATCAGATGAACAGACGAACGACAATCCTGTTCAAGATCTTTGAAAATAATGCTGAAAATATAGTTTATGAAACCTTCGCAGGAGATTTTGACCTTAAAAAGAAAATGCCTTTAATTATCAAGGATTTTACCATTAAGGGCTGCCTGAGAACACCTTTACATAATAACAAGAAAATAAAGGTCGTCAAGATTGCTGCTTTAAAAGAGGGGTCCAATCCCACCTATGAATTAGCCATGGACGGGGACCAGATCCATACAGCTGTTTATTCAGATCTTGCTAAATTAGATGCTTTTCCGATCAGTTATATCTGGCCTATCCTGAATCCGCCAAACAAATTTCTTTTTTACATCAACAGCTGCAGGTATTTTTCAAATATAGAGCGGCCCACTGTTGCAATTGTAACCTATTCAGATATTAAATGGGATTTTCATTTCTATTTAAACCTGAGTGAAGCACTCAGTGTTAAATGGCAGAAATTAAGCCCTGATCAGCATAAAAAGATGCAGCAGCAGGCTGGTCGTATCGGGGCAGAAAAGTCCAATCAGAATGTAAAGGTTGATTTTGGTGTAGTATTAGAGGCGAACTGGAATAAAGAAGGATCTAAATATGGCGGTCATAACGAGTTCACCGCTAAATATGATGAAAAGATTAAGTGGCTCTATAAGATATTTGCTTCTTTGAAAGAAGTCTCTAAAGCAATTACTGATACGACAAAAGGGAAGGTGAAAAAAATGCCTATGGGTTTGGCTATTTCTATTCAGCAACCTAATTTCTGTCTGGGTGCTGAATGGCAGCTGCAAAGAGGTGAGCGTAAAATGCAGAAAACCAATGAAATAGGTACTGAGATTAAGTTTTATTTTCAAGCCAAACCTATTATTGGTATGGAACTTAAAATAGATCTGTTAGATGGAATTGTACAGGGGGTGGTAGGGGTTTTTACCGGGGGTACGGGAAACCTTGTGGCTAAGGAGATATTTGATGATGTAAGAGACTGGGTGGGTGACGATGGACATTCAGTTACGTTAAAAATGTATATTGATCTGATCATTAAGGGTACTATACAAGGTGAAACTAATCTGACCATTAATACCAAATCCGACAGGAATGTGTCCAATTCGAAGCTCGATGCAACCTTAACAGTTACTATTGATGCGGGAATTGAAGCCAAAGGAAAGGTCGTTGTTGTTGGTGTTGAGGCCTATCTTAAAGGCGTACTGAAAGCTACTGGTTCTGCCGCAATAACCTTTGGTCATAATCTGAACTACGATGGAAAAGGGCTTAATTACAGACCTGAATTGATTTTTGAAGGACTAAAAGTTAAATTCGTTGTTAAAGCCGAAGTGGGGATCTCTATTAAAAAGAGCTTCTTTGCCACTGAGAAAAATTATAACCTGGCTGATTTTGATAAAACAGTCATGCTGATCCCTGAATTTGATGTTGTGAAAAATTTAGAGAAATATGCAGGAATAAGTGCAGATATACCATTAATTAGAAACTCCTAAATAAAAACTAAAACATGAAAACAACCATTTTTGTTATTCTATTTGCTATGACTATTCAATCTTGTGATTCTAAAAATAATGGAAAGAATGAAAATAAGGATACTGTGAACAAGGCTGCGGTTAATCAGGATACAGTTCATAAAGTTGAACCTGCGACGCCGGTTTCGGGCGGATTTGATCTGGCCAGCCTGACCTTTAAAGAAACGATCCAGTCTGTTGATCAGCTTTCCGGTGTTAAAGTGAGTGCCAGTCCTTCTGAAGAGAAGACCTTGTTTGGTTATGACAGATCAGAAAGTACTTCTCCTAAATTATTAATTTATAATCAGATCCCTCTTGCCGGTGAGGCGGATAATATGACCAGTAAGGTTATTTTTCATTATAAGGAAAAGGGCGGTGAACTGGCGATGTATGAACTGAGAATTTACTCTGCTGTACCAAACAATGCTCTGGTTAAAGCCATCGAACAGAAAGTTGGGCAACCGGTTGTCAACAATTCTCCTAAAGATAGTGATAGCGGTGTTAATTTTAAACAATACGTCTGGGTGAAAGGTGATATCATATACGTCCTTTTACAGGAACTGAATCAAACAGGTGTCAAAGTCTCAAACCTTGCTGTATTTAAAAATGACAACAAGGATTTCTATAATCTACTTGGACAGAAAGGTTATGCGATTGATGCGGTTGGATTGATTAAGGGGGCTTTAGCTAAAGGAAGTAAATAAGTACTGTAACTAATTATTAATTTACATTAAGAACATCACATTGAAACCATATTATGTAATTGAATTTAGCGCATCGACCTGTCTGTTTGAGATCAGGGTTAACGATGTTCCGGTTATTATCCTTGACTTGCCAGGGCAGGCCTCTTCTATGGTACCTGTGAATTTTGCTATTCTGGAGAATGGAATCCAGACTATCGACGCTAAAATACTTCCCCATTCGGGACAAACGACAGTAGATCCAAATGCCTCTCTGGAGTACCGCGTGAAACTCTATGATGTGAGTTATGAGTTCGTTTTTAAGGAACAACTGAAAGAATATGTCTTTCCTAAAGCTGAGAAACCTCTGCCTTATAGCCGGAAACTGGATCAGTTTAATGCACAGATACCCTATCAGCTTGAAGGCTGGCGCAAAGGAGTTAACCTGAAAGATGTAGAAGATACAGGCCTGAAATTGAAAAGGGCTTACGACCGTTTGGCATTGTCAATCCGTAACAAACAATACGATCAGTTTAAAAATGCGCTGGCCAACAGGGAAAACATCATGGCAACCAGTATGTACCTGAGTGAAGGGGAATCTGTAAGACGGGTAGCAAATCTCATTAAAGATTTTGAGGATGGGTTTGAGGTGATGCCAATGGCACCGGATGCTGTATTTCACTATTATGCTAATGGAAAGATGGCCGCTTACAGAAGAGTAAACGGAGAGCCTGCACTGTTTTTACAAAACCTGGAAAAGAAAGAAGAAATTAGTCTAGATCTCTTGTTTTATATACCAGAAGGTAAAACTGAGTTTGAAGTAATTTAGTACCTGTTCCGGATCATAAAATTATCCCTGATGTCTTTAAAAAAAATCATCATTTGCCTCCTGTTCTTTCTTTTGCCAGGGACCAGCTTTTCTTATGCGCAGCAACACGCCTATACTATAGATCAGTTTCCTGATCCTAAAGCTACAGGGAATAATTATGTCAGTAATCCGGATGGGGTTTTGAGCAGTGCTGCGGTAGATTCATTAAACACGACTATTGCAACACTAGAAGGTAAAACCAAAATTGAAATTGCTGTGGCTGTGGTCAGTAATTTTGAAGAAAATGAAGATCCTTACAATTTTGCCCTTAATTTATTCAGGAAATGGGGGGTGGGGAAAAGTAAAGCTAATAATGGATTGTTGCTTTTCATTGCTACAGACAGGAAACAATATCGCTTTATTACAGGTTATGGGCTCGAAGGGCTTCTGCCCGATGCCGCACTGAAAAGGATAGGTGATCATTATTTTATCCCTGCTTTCCGGGCCGGTAATTATGGATATGGAACAAACCAGGCCTTACAGACGATTGCCAGTTATCTGGAGCAGCCAGCTAATCGAAAAGAGCTGGAACAGTTGCTGGGGGAGGATAAAAAAGAATCTTATCCCTGGATCCCGGTTATTGCGATCAATGCACTGGTCATCGGTCTCTTTGCGCTGACTCTGAGAGATATCAAAAAGAAAACGCCGCGTGTCACAAAGGAGAAAGCTAAACATGCAGTTGTTTATGATAAAGCAAACGGGATAGGCTGCGGGGGATTAATCTTGCTGATCATTGCACTGGTGGTCATCCTGGGTTTTGGCACTGTGAGTTCGTGGTTTAAAGAACACAACATTTTTAATGTTGCTCTGGTCTTATACGTTTTTCTCTCTTTTATCTTACTGTTCAGGTATTTAAATTCGCTGAGTGCAATCAGAAAGGCTAACGTAGATGATTTAAGCTTCAATACAGCGGTCCAAACATTAAACCAGGGTGCAAAATGGTATCTGATTGGATCTCCCTTGATTCTGTTAGTCCTGATTATTGAGGGTAATCGTCAGAAAAAATCTGCAGGCCGTTTTAAACCACTGGTTGATTCTCAAAATATGGAGATGAGCAGAGTGGACCGGAATAAGAACAAAAATGGTACGCCTTACTTAAGTAAAGGACAACAGAAAGAAGAAAAATTGGGTGTCAATACTTATGATATCTGGATAAGTAAAAACGAACAGAAAGTTTTGGGTTATCCCGGTGCTCAATATAGCTCATTTGATCTTTGTCCGGAATGTAACTTCAGGACGTTCAGTCATCAGAAGACCGTTCCTGTTATCAACCCCACCTATCAAAAAGAAGGAGAAGGAAAGAAGGTCCGTATTTGTGAGAATTGTGGGTATGAGGAACTGATCAAAATGATTGTTTTGCCGATACTGTCCACCAGGGACAAGGATTCAGGGTCATCAGGTAGTAGTGACAGTTCCTCCTCCGACAGTGGTAGCTGGGGCGGAGGAGAAACTGGTGGTGGTGGTGCCGGCGGAAACTGGTAGCCGGTATAAATTACGATGAAGATCCCGCCGGTGGCATTGCCGATGCATTTCCATCTCGCATTGCCGTGTAATGCGGAGACATAATTTCTACTCCTGCGGCATTAAACTCATTTTGAATATTTTCAAATAACTTACTATAGATAATAGCCTGCTTATTGGCTTCTTTGGTATAGGCGTTGATCTGATAAGAAATATAAAAATCATCCAGGCTCGTTTGCAGTACAAATGGTTTGGGTTCTGACAGGATATACTCCGTTTTTAAGGCGGCCTGTGTGAGCATGTTGTAAATATGCTCAAAAGGGATGTCATAACCCAGTGTAAGTGTCTGGTGAACAATCAGGCCCTGGCTTTCTTTTCGGGTATGGCTTGAATAATTGATTGTACTGCTGGAAAGGACCATAGAGTTTGGTACTGTAATATCTTCGTTTTTGATAGTTTTGATCCGGGTTACCAGCATGGTTTTTTCCAGTACGTCACCTACAACTTCTCCTATTTTTACTCTGTCGCCAATTTTAAAAGGACGCATATAGGTAATGACCAGCCCTGCAACGATATTTGTAATTGCACTTGATGACCCCAGAGAGATCAGAATACCGAGAAACACAGATACACCCTGGAATGCCGGAGAACCTGACCCTGGCAGATATGGAAATATCAGGATCAGCATGAAAGCATATAGGATCACTTTCAGAATATTAAATGTTGGTATGGCCCAGTCTGAGTGAAAGCCCCTGAGTTGTATCTGTCCCAGTTTTATTTCATAAAAGAAATATTTGACTCCCTTAATCACATATTTAAAGATAAAATAGATGACCATTACAGTAAACAGATTCGGCAGATAATGCGCAATGGCATTTAAAGCTATTTGAAGCGGGCTTAATATCCAACCTAATAAAGTGCCCGTCCAGGCTTCTGTTTCAGGAAAAATACTGAACAGCAAGGGGAGGGAGAGATAAATGATCAGAATGATAACAGCAATACGGAAGATATTATTGATCCTGAGCAACACATTCTCAAAATGTTCGGGTGTGAAGATTTTGATGTTCCTGACTTTTAATAGATTGAGGTAGCTTTCCCGCTTAGAAGATAAAAATGAGGCTATCCGTTTAAACAAGCGATTGATAACTGAGATGATCACCGTTAATAAAGCTATGATCAGGACTACCAGACCAATTCTCTTCAGCCAGTTGACCAGACTGTTTGCTTTTCTTTCGGCTGCAATGCTCTGTTTAATTTTATGCAGGTATTCTTTAGCCAGCTGCTCGTTACTTTTGGCAAACCATAAGCCATCCAGATTACCTACGGTCATCAGTACATCGTTATCTTTATAGATCAGGTCAAAACTATTCTCATTTGGACTGACAACCAGAGAGTCAGCTTTATAAAAAGGATCATCATAAAGTTTTACGATCTTTTTAGAAATAGCTTCTGCCCGTTCCAGGGCACTGAAAGAACCAGTTCTGACGAAGATGTAAAATAAGGTATCGGTGTTTAAACGAACAGGATAACCCTTTGCATTCTTTTTTAAAACTTGTATTTTTTCAAGCTGTTGTATCTTTCTTAAAGAATCATTGACCGCGATCTGGCGGATTTTTTTCTCCAGCTCTAAAGTCTTTTTACTATTTCCTGCGGCCAGCTGAAGTTCGTTCTTTAACTGAATTTTTACCAGGGAATCAATCTTTTGCTGTTGCTGATCCTTTAACAGTAAAGCTTCATTAATATTTTGTGTATCCTTTTTTACAGAGTCCTGTCCGTAGGATGCTGTGAAAACTAACAGTGAGATACTAAAAAGGAATAATTTTAATCTCATATAAATTACAACAAATTTAATCAGGTTCTAAATGGTATAAAACATAGCTATTGCAGCAGCTCCCATAGCCACAAAAGTGATCCAGACCAGGATATTGGAGAGCAGACCACTTTTATTTTCGCCCATGATCTCTTTGCTCATCGCAATTCTGCCGATCAGGAATAATAAGGGTACAGCAGCTACACCATTGAGTACAGCGGCATAAACAAGTGCTTTAACAGGGTCAATCCCAATGAAATTGATCAGGAGTCCAATAATAGTTGCGACTGTAATCACCCCATAAAAACCGTATGCTTTTTTAAATTTGAGATTTAAACTCGCATTCCATTGAAAAGCTTCCGAAACAGCATAGGCGGCCGAACCGGAAAGGACAGGTACAGCCAGTAAACCTAATCCGATAATACCTATTGAAAAGATCAGTTTAGCCAGAAAACCAGCATTAGGAAATGAATGCACCAATGGTTCCAGTGCTTTTGCAGCATCGGCTGCTGTATTGATATCTTTGACCCCACTACCATGCAGTACGGTAGCCCCAACCAAAAGGATACACCAGGTTGTAAACTCTGAAATGATCATACCAGCCATATTATCAATACGCATATTTTTAATCCGTCTGGCATTGATGACTTTGCCTTTCCGGATTAAATGCCTGTCTGGTTGTTCTTCTACTTCCTGCGAGGCCTGCCAGAAAAACATATAAGGCGAGATTGTTGTGCCCAGCACTCCGGTAATGATAAATACAAAAGCAAAATTCAGCTCAAAATGAGGGATCACCGTCGCTCTCAGCACCGTTGGCCAGGGTTGGTGGACAATAAATACTGTAATGGGATAAGCAAGTAAAGAGATGGCCAGCCATTTCAGAATTTTAGAATAGGCTTTATAATTCGTGAAAATCTCAAGTATTAAAATAACTGATGTAAAAAAAAGAGTCAGTATGACGAAGTGTACGGGTACCAGTAACTGGGCTGCTGAGGCCATTGCACCTATATCCGCACCAATGTTAATTGTATTGGCGATGACAACCAGGGCGACAACAGCATAGAGTACAGGTCGGCTGTAATGTTCTTTGACTACCGCTGCAATTCCTTTGCCCTTGACCATACCGATCCGGGCACAAGCTTCCTGTACAGCTATCATAAACGGTAACATATAAAGCGCAGTCCAAAGCTGACCGTAGCCAAACTGGGCTCCGGTCTGTGAATAGGTAGCTATACCAGACGGATCGTCATCTGCTGCACCTGTGGTCAGGCCAGGGCCTAATACAGTGAAGAATTTCCAAAATTTCTTTCTACGGGGTTTAGGCGTTTCAGGTTCGAGCATATAGGTTATGTATGCCATAAATATACTTATTTAAGGCTATGTTTATCAATTGATTTTTTTATCAGTGAGGACTGCAACCGGATTGCATACTTCGAATAAATTAGGCAATTCAATAATTTCTTTGTTACCTTCGTCTCAATTACATGAGATTATTATCATTCATAGGGATCATATTAGTGCTGGGACTTAATTTAGTGCCATGTGGTGATGTTATAGCCTCTCTGAATGGCAATACAAATACCGAACAGGCAATTGCAACTCACCACAGTGAAAAAAGCAATGATGCCTGTACGCCTTTCTGTAACTGTGCCTGTTGTGCTACCGCTTCGGTAACTAAAGAAGCACAGGTTATTGCTACTCCGTTTACCGAACATGTCATTTTGTTTTCTGCGCATTCTGCCGGAAAATTTATAGCTGTTGATCTCCCGATCTGGCAGCCCCCTCAGTTAGTTTCTTAGCCATCCTCATTGCTCTGTTTATGCTTCACGCATGAAACAGGTTATTATTTATTATTTCCATCAATGCTTTTATCAAAGGATCAGACAAATTCTGTATGGAATTTATTCTTTGATATCTCATTATAAATAAGATATGCTAAGTAAGATCATAAAGTTCTCTATTCACAATAAACTGGTGATTGGTCTGTTTACCCTCGCGCTGATTGCCTGGGGTGTATATTCACTGAAACAATTACCGATTGATGCCGTGCCGGATATTACCAATAACCAGGTACAGGTTATTACCTTAAGTCCCTCCCTGGCTACCCAGGAAGTTGAACGCTTAATTACTTTTCCCGTTGAACAAACCATGTCTACCATTCCCGAAATTGAACAGGTACGCTCTATTTCCCGTTTCGGGCTTTCGGTGGTGACCATTGTTTTTCATGATAAAGTTGACATTTACTGGGCAAGGCAGCAGGTCAATGAAAAACTCTCAGAAGCTAAAAACAATATTCCCCCTGGAATCGGAAACCCTGAAATATCACCTATTTCAACCGGGCTGGGTGAAATTTATCAATATGTAATTCATGCAAAACCAGGATTTGAGAAGAAATACGATGCCCGGGAATTGCGTAGTATTCAGGACTGGATTGTAAGAAGACAGTTATTAGGTACTCCCGGAATTGCAGAAGTGAACAGTTTTGGCGGTTTACTCAAACAATATGAAATTGCGATGGATCCCGATAAGCTGAATAGTTATAATTTAAGCATCAGTGATGTTTTTAAAGCACTGGAGAAAAATAACCAGAATACCGGCGGAGCTTATATTGATAAAAAACCCAATGCCTATTTTATTCGTAGTGAGGGCCTGGTTGGAAATATTGAAGATATCAATAAAATCGTAGTTAAAAATACCAGTACCGGAATTCCTGTTTTGGTGCGCGATATTGCCACTGTGCAGATTGGAAATGCAATCCGTTATGGTGCTCTTACCCGGGCAACAGAGAAGAGTCAGGGAGAAGCTGTCGGAGGGATTGTCATGATGTTAAAAGGCTCGAATGCCAATAACGTAGTGAAACAGGTAAAGGAAAAGATTGCAAGGATCAATAAGACACTTCCCGATGGGATAGTCGTTGAGCCTTTTCTGGACAGGAGTGCTTTGGTTGACCGTGCTATTGGTACAGTAGCTAAAAACCTGATCGAAGGTGCATTGATCGTTATTTTTGTACTGGTGCTCTTCCTCGGAAATTTCAGGGCAGGTATTGTCGTGGCTTCAGTGATTCCACTGGCTATGCTGTTTGCCATTTCCTTAATGAATGTTTTTGGCGTTTCTGGTAACTTGATGAGTCTGGGGGCCATCGATTTCGGTTTGATTGTCGATGGAGCGGTGATTATTGTCGAAGCGACAATGCACCTGCTCGGCGAGCGTAAACTGAAACAGGCCATGACACAAAAGGAGATGGATGCTCAGGTTGAGCAGTCTGCGACCAGGATGATGAGTGCAGCAGCTTTCGGGCAGATTATTATTCTGATCGTGTACCTGCCTATCCTTGCCCTGGTTGGTATAGAGGGTAAAATGTTCGGGCCAATGGCACAAACCGTTTCCTTCGCTATTTTAGGTGCATTCCTGTTATCACTGACTTATGTGCCGATGATGTCTTCTTTATTACTGAGCAAAAAATCAGTAACCAAAAAGAATTTTTCGGATCGCATGATGGACTTTTTTCAGCGGTATTATACACCTTTAATTAACGGCGCTTTACGTAAACGTATGCTCGTTGTAGTCTTATCAGCCGTGTTGTTATTGATTAGCGTCGTTATATTTACACGGATGGGCGGTGAGTTTATTCCTACCCTGGAAGAAGGTGATTTCGCTGTTGAAACACGTTTACTGACTGGAAGTTCATTAAGTCAGAGTATAGATAAGGTCAACCAGGCTTCCCGTATTTTATTGAAAGAATTCCCCGAAGTCATAGAAGTCGTTGGTAAAGTGGGGGCTGCGGAAATTCCGACAGATCCGATGCCGATGGAAGCTACAGATTTAACGATTACCCTGAAAAATAAAAAGGAATGGGTAAGTGCGACATCCAGAGAAGAACTCGCTGAAAAGATGGCCAGGGCCCTGGACAAGGTTACCGGTGTTACTTTTGGTTTCTCACAGCCTATTCAGTTACGTTCTAACGAGTTGATCTCGGGTGTAAGGCAGGATATTGGGATTAAGATATTTGGTGATGATCTAGGGACACTGACGGATATCTCTCAGAAGATCGGGAAAATTGTCAATACCGTTGATGGGGCAAAAGATCTTTATTTAGAGCAGGCCACAGGTTTGCCGCAGATTGTGGTGAAAATCAACCGTGACCAGCTGGCCCGTTACGGTATAGACATCGAGACTGTCAATCAGGCTATTAATTCGGCTTTTGCCGGTCAGTCGGCCGGATTGGTCTATGAAGGGGAAAGACGTTATGATATGGTTGTCCGTTTGTCAGAACAGAACAGACAAGGGATTGATGATGTGAAAAATATTTATATCTCAGCACCTAACGGAAGTAAAATCCCACTGACCCAGCTTGCCGCTATAGAGTTTCAGATCGGGCCCAATCAGATCCAGCGCGAAGATACCAAAAGAAGGATCATTGTAGGATTGAACGTGCGTGGCCGTGATATAGCTACTGTAGTGAACGAGATTGAACAAAAAATCAATGAAAAGATCAAATTACCTGCCGGCTATTATATCACTTATGGTGGACAGTTTGAGAATCTGAAAGCAGCTAAGGAAAGGTTATCTATTGCCGTTCCGGTAGCCTTGCTGCTGATTCTGTTATTACTTTATTTTTCTTTCGGATCTGTTAAACAGTCGGTACTGATTTTCTCAGCAATTCCAATGGCAGCTATCGGAGGAGTATTTGCGCTCTTATTGCGCGGAATGCCGTTCAGTATTTCAGCTGGTGTTGGATTTATCGCCTTATTCGGGGTGGCAGTTTTAAACGGTATTGTGCTCATTACAGAGTTCAACCGGTTAAAAGCCAGTGGAATCACCGATCTGAAGGAGATTGTCCTGAAAGGAACGGCACTGCGTTTAAGACCAGTACTGATGACTGCTACGGTAGCTTCCTTAGGATTTTTACCTATGGCATTGTCCACTGCTGCAGGCGCTGAGGTACAGAAACCCCTGGCAACAGTTGTTATCGGTGGATTACTGACCTCTACTATTTTAACTTTACTTGTATTACCCGTGTTATATACATATTTCGAAAGCTTTAAAAAAGGCAAAAAGGAAATTACAACTGCAGCAGTTGTCTTCCTGATGGGATTATCTTTTATTCCTTCAAAAACTATGGCGCAAAGCCAGATCAGCGGCAGACCGGTTACCGTACAGCAGGCCGTTGAAATTGCACTGAATAAGAATCAGCAGGTTAGATCATCCCAGTTACAAATTAATAAACAACAGGCGCTTAAAAGCAGTGCCTTTGATTTAGGAAAAACCAGTGTGAATTTACAATATGGTCAGATTAACAGTGTCAAAAGGGATAATAACATTTCCATCCAGCAGAATATCCCTTTTCCTGGTCTGATGAAGAGCCAGCGTAACCTGTATGAGGCACAGGTTCGCAGCAGCCAGCTTAATTTGTCAGTTACACAAAACGAGCTGATCCGCCAGGTCAAAAGTACCTATGCCCAGCTAAGTTATTTCAAGGCACTCCAGCAATTATACAAGAGTCAGGATTCGATTTTCAGCAACTTTCTGAAAGCCTCTTCACTGCGTTATAAAACGGGTGAAACCAATTTGCTGGAAAGTGCTTCGGCCGAAACCCAGTTGAATGAGGTCAGGAACCAGTCCGAGAAAAACCGTGCTGATATCGAAATCTATAGTGCCGAATTACAAAGGCTGCTGAATACTCAGGAACCAGTTGATGTAATGGCCGGGAAATTAAAGAAAGAGGAGTGGAGCCAGGCTGTTCCAGATAGCCTGACTGGTACCTCTCTGCTCGCTTTACAACAGCAACAGGTTGAAATTGCTGATCAGACTTTAAAAGTCGAACGGGCCAAAGGTGGACCCGATTTTACAGTAGGCTATTTTAATCAATCCCTTATCGGTACGCAGAATATCAATGGGCAGGATCAGTATTTCGGTTCTGGTAAACGTTTCCAGGGAATACAGGCAGGAATTTCCATCCCATTATTTTATAAACCATTTGCTGGCAGGATTAAAGCGGCCAAAATAGAAAAGCAGATTGCGCAAACAGAGTATAAGCTGTTTCAGACTAATTTACAGACACAGTATAAACAGGCAGAGCAGGATCTGCTCAAGAATTCACGTAGTATCGCTTACTATGAGAAAAATGCGTTGCCAAATGTGAACCTGATCCTGAAACAATCACAGATAGCTTTTCAGAGTGGAGAAATCGGTTATATCGAATTTTCGCAGGCGCTGCGGACTTATTCTGATATCCGTTTCAACTATTTACAGGCAATTAATCAGTATAACCAGTCTGTATATACCCTTCAGTATCTAATCGATTTAAAATAATAGCTTAAAAAATATAATAATGAAAAGAGTCATTCCAGTTAAACAAGCCATCTATATATTTGCGATATCTGCTTTATTTATAGTTTCCTGTGGAAATAAAAAAGAGGCGGAGAATAAAACACCTGCAAAAGAAGCACCGGCTAAGGAAGAGGAAAATACTGTGCAATTAAATGAGGCACAGTATAAAACCAGTGGGATTACCCTGGGAAAAGTAGAGCGGAAAGCAATCAGTGGGGTACTTAAAGTGACAGGTTTTATAGATGTACCACCTGAAAACCTGATCAGTATTACCACACAGATGGGAGGGATTGTTAAATCTACTCCTTTATTACAGGGCTCTATTGTGAAAAAAGGTCAGGTCATTGCTGTACTTCAAAATCAGGAGTACGTACAGCTGCAACAGGATTATCTTGAAAATAAAAGCCAGCTGGAACTTGCCGATTCGGAGTATAAAAGACAGCAGGAGCTGGCCAGACAAAATGTGAATGCACAAAAGGTATTGCAGCAGGCAAGATCTCAGTATCAGACCATGTTATCCAGAGAGAGTGCCATCAGACAAAGATTGTTACTCATCAATATCAGTGCAGCGACACTGACACCTGCAAATATCCGCAGTACAATTAATATCTATGCACCGATTAATGGTTATGTAACCAAGGTCAATGTCAATGCGGGTAAATTTGTAAGCCCGAATGATGTGATGTTTGAAATTGTAAACAACGCTAATTTACATGTAGAGCTGAAGGTATTTCAAAAAGACGTAGATTTAGTAAAGAAAGGACAGAAAGTACGGTTCTCATTGCAAAACGAGGCGGAGGAGCGGACGGCTACAGTGACTCTGGTGGGTAGGGAAATTAATGAAGATAAAACAGTTACTGTTCACTGTATTTCGGGTTTTCAAAGCAAAAACCTGATACCAGGGGCTTACCTGAATGCATTGATTGAAACCGGTACTGAAGAAGTAAATGCTTTGCCGATAGCTGCAATAGCAGATTTTGCCGGAAAGAAATATGTATTTACAGAGACTGGCCAGAGCGAGGCAGATAAAAAGGTTAATTATCATTTTAAGCTGATTGAAGTTACTGTTGGCCCGGCCGATGCAGGATATGTAGAAGTTAAATTTCCCGAAGGACTGGATCTGTCAGGCGCTAAAATAGTGACCAAAGGGGCATATGACTTAATCTCAAAAATGAAAAATAGTGAAGAAGATTAATCGTCGATCATATGGAACAGCAAATCACGTTATCTCAGGCCAGCAAAAATAAAGGCCGCCTGAAATTTGTGCTCGGATTTACCCTGTTATACCTTATTGTAGAGGTCATAGGAGGGATTATGACCAAAAGCCTGGCTTTACTGGCTGATGCCGGACACATGTTAACCGATGTAGGCGGGCTGGCCCTGGCTTTAATCGCTATTAATTATGCAGAACGTAAAGCTACCGGACAACGTACTTACGGCTATTACAGGGCAGAAATATTAGCTGCCCTGGCCAATGCAGTCGTTTTGATATTTATCTCTGTTTATATATTATACGAGGCTTATCTGCGTTTCCTTGATCCGCCGAAAGTGGAAAGTAAGGATATGATGCTCGTGGCAGTTGTTGGTTTACTGGTCAATATCGCAGGTATGCTCATCCTGAGAAAAAGTTCAGGCGAGAGCCTGAATATGAAAGGGGCCTACTTTGAAGTACTTTCTGATATGCTGACCTCCGTTGGGGTTATTGTGGCTGGTGTGATTATGCTAACTACCGGATGGTACTATGCAGACCCTTTATTGTCTGCCGGAATAGGTCTTTTTATTTTACCCAGAACATGGATGCTATTGAAGGAATCGATAAGCATACTGCTGGAAGGAACACCAAAGGAAGTAGATATCGTTGAATTGCGCAGAACGATGCTACAGGTAGAGGGAGTTGCAGATTTACATGACTTACATGTCTGGGTACTGACTTCAGGAGTTAATGCCATGACAGCACATGTGATATTAAAAAAAGGTGCTGCTACGAAGCTGGTTTTACAAACGCTTCAGGAGCATATTAAAAATAATTTTAAGATCGCTCATACTACATTGCAGCTGGAAGTGCCTGGTTTTATCGAAGAGCCGACCCATCTCTGACCAGTTCATTCAATATGCCTGTTGGTTTAACCAGGCATATTGAATGATTTATATTGTATATTTATACTAATAGGAAGAGATCCGGTGGATTCTGATTAAATATTTATCTCTTTAATCAATTGATTGTTAGTTTGTTTCTTTCCCTAAAAGTTCGCTATTTTCGCGGACAATTTTAAAAAAGAATAATAACCGGTTATGCTTAATAATTATACAATCGATGAGTCCAAATCTTAAAAAGTTAACAGCAGCGGGTGCGCTGATAACATTGGGAATAATTTTCGGAGATATTGGTACTTCACCACTCTACGTATTTCAGACCTTATTAATTGAGGGAGGGAAAGTAAATGCAAGCCTTGTGCTCGGATCAATTTCCTGTATCTTCTGGACACTGACACTTCAAACTACATTCAAATATATTTTCATTACACTTCAGGCTGATAACAGAGGTGAGGGGGGGATATTTTCACTTTACGCACTGGTCAGACGTTATGGGAAGTGGCTCGCCATTCCTGCGATCATAGGGGCCGGAACTTTACTGGCCGATGGAATTATTACACCTCCGATATCCGTAACCTCGGCTATTGAAGGTTTAAGTCTTGTACCCGCTTTTGCTTCTATTATTGTACCAGGCAATGATGTCGTTCTGATCATTGTAATTACAATTATGATCTTACTGTTCTTTTTCCAGCAGTTTGGTACCGGGGTAGTAGGGGCAGCATTCGGGCCTGTGATGTTTCTCTGGTTTGTAATGATTGCTGTGATTGGCTCTATGCAAATGGTACATTATCCGCAGATTGTAAAAGCCCTGAACCCATATTACGGAGCACGATTATTAATTGATCATCCTAAAGGTTTCTGGCTTTTAGGTGCAGTTTTCCTGTGTACTACAGGTGCAGAAGCACTGTATTCTGACCTGGGACATTGTGGCCGTAAAAATATTCAGGTGAGCTGGATCTTTGTAAAGACTGCTTTAATGCTGAACTATTTTGGACAAGGAGCATGGGTATTAATGCAGCCAGCCAATAAAGATTTTAACGGGATTAATCCATTCTTCGAAATGGTTCCTCATGCTTTCTTAATTCCAAGTATCGCTATTGCAACACTGGCTACCATTATTGCCAGTCAGGCCCTGATCAGCGGATCTTTCACCCTGATCAGTGAAGCGATCAGTATGAATTTCTGGCCTAAGATAACCGTGAAATATCCATCTAATATCAGAGGACAGGTTTATATTCCAAGTATTAACTGGATTTTGTGTGTTGGCTGTATCGCCGTTTCTTTGTATTTCCGTACTTCTGCAGCAATGACAGCAGCTTATGGTTTCTCGATCACGATAGCAATGCTGATGACCACTATTCTGATGTATTACTTTATGCGGTATGTGAAACACTGGCCGGTATGGCTGGTGACCATTATCCTGTGTGTATTCTTATGTGTTGAATTCTCATTTTTCGTAGCTAATGCGGTGAAAATTCTGAAAAGACTGTTCTTCCTGGTATTTGAATTCGGTCTGATATTTACCATGTATATCTGGTTCAGGGCAAGAAAAATTAATAATCGCTTCCTGCACTTTATCGATTTGAAAGATCAGATTCCTTTGCTGACCGCATTGAGCGAAGATCAGGGTGTTTCTAAATTTGCTACCCACCTGATTTATCTGACCAAGGCTAATAATCATAAACAGATTGAGCAGAAAATCATGTATTCGATTTTAAGCCGGAAACCTAAAAGAGCGGATGTTTATTGGTTTGTTCACATTCATCGTACAGATGAACCCTATACCATGGAGTACAGCGTAGAGGAATTAGAGAATGATAAGGTAATCCGTGTCGAATTCCGTCTGGGTTTCAGAATACATCCCAGAGTAAATGTCCTGTTCCGTAAGGTTGTTGAAGATATGGTAAGCCGTAAGGAAGTTGATATCACCAGCCGTTACGAGTCTTTAAGGAAATATCACCTTGCAGCTGATTTCCAGTTTGTGATCATGGAGAAATTTCTTTCTTATAACAATGAATTCAGTGTGAGTGAAGGATTTATTCTGAACAGCTATTTTGCCATTAAGAAACTCGCCCAGTCCGAAGCCAAAGCTTTTGGTTTAGATACAAGTGAGACAAGGATTGAGAAAATACCACTGGTAGTTAAGCCTTTAAGTAATATATATCTGACAAGAGTAGACGCTTCGGCCCCTTATTAGTATACCTGGTAGACTGTCTAATTTAGAATGATTACTGATTTATCGTAATTAAATGTTTTTTAACTTAGTTAAAATATAATTTGAATGTCATGCGATATAAAACAATTGTTACTTTATCTGTACTGTTTACCAGTGTTATTGTTTTAAGCGGGTTTATGCCTCAGGCAGAAAAAAAGGCCAGTAATCTGAAAGTCCTTCCAAAAGATATCAGTCATGAGGATCTGGATAAAATTATGGACGGTTATAAGGCTGCCCTGGGTGTGAAGTGTAATTTCTGCCATGCCCCAAGTAAGGATGATCCTAAACATATGGATTTTGCAAGTGATGCAAAACCAGAAAAGGAGATCGCAAGAAATATGATGAGAATGACTAACCGCATTAATAAGAAGTTTTTTCATGTTAAAAATGCGAATGAGGTAAAAGCTGTGCTTGCGGTAAACTGTGTGACCTGCCATAATGGTAAGGCACATCCTGAAGCTGCTAATTAATAGCTGGCCGATATGATTATTTATACAGATGGCAGGCTATTTAGCCTGCCATCTGTATTTAGAGGTTAACATTTTTCATGCTGAGTTTGGGATTGCTGCAACTAAAATTATTGATATAGCTTCATAGTCGGTTAGGCTTATTATAAATGATAACCATGCTCGCTTTTAATCTGTTGTAGTTTCAGGGCCAGCGATTTTACCTTTTCAGGATATTGCCCGGCGAGGTTTTTGTTCTCGTGGATATCAGCAGACAGATCATATAACTGAGGTTCTTTGCTATTGCCCAATTCTGTTTTTGTCGTCCGGTCATAAGGGGAGCCATTATTAGGCTCAATATATTTCCAGTTATCAATGATAATTCCTAATCCATTAGCATCTTCTACCAGATAAGGCCGGTTAACAATTGATTTTCCTAAAAGCTGGTTAATCATATTGAAGCTATCGTAGGCCTGGTTTTCAGGGATTTTTTGACTGAGGAAAGCAGAAAATGAACTGAGCAGGTCAACCTGGCTGATCAGGGCATCGTTAACACCTTTTTTAACTATAGTTGGCCAGCTTACAATAAAGGGAACCCGTGTTCCGCCGTCAAATGCACTGTATTTGCCACCTCTGAGCGGGCCCGCAGGTTTATGTCCATTCAGCATTTCTTCTGCCTGATCCTGATAACCATCATCGACTACCGGGCCATTATCACTGCTTAACACAACAATCGTGTTTTTGCTGAGGCCCAGACTATCCAGTGTTTTCATAATCCGGCCGACACTCCAGTCAAATTCCAGAATGACGTCTCCGCGCGGCCCCATTCCGCTTTTACCCGCAAATTGTTTATTCGGGGTTCGGGGTACATGGATATTCGGGGATGCGAAATACATGAAAAAGGGTTTATCCTTATTTTCAATGATGAAATGTGTTGCCTTATCGGTTAATTTTTCAGTTAAGGTATAATCATCCCATATGGCCGATTTACCTCCAGTCATATAACCTATGCGGCCAATGCCATTGATGATGGTATTGTCATGCCCGTTAGAAGATAACATCGTTAACAATTCGGGATGATCCTTACCTGTAGGCCAGTCACCCGTCTTCTGATGATAACTAACAGTGATCGGGTCATTGGGATCGAGGTTTTCAACACGGTGACCATCCAGGATTACTGTGGGTACTCTGTCCAGGGTCGCTGGTATAATATAAGATTTGTCAAAACCAAGTTCCAGAGGGCCAGGTTTGATGACCCCGTTCCAGTCAGGGCCACCTTTCCCACCTAAACCCAAATGCCATTTTCCAATTGCGGTGCTGGTATATCCTGCTTGTTGAAATACCTTAGCCAGGGTGATCTGTGCGGTATCAATCAGCAGAGCTGCATTTCCTGGGGCTATACCGGTACCTTTTTTTCGCCAGGCATAAACCCCTGTCAAAATGGAAAACCGGGAAGGGGTGCAGGTGGCACTGGATGCGTGCGCATTGGTAAATCTGATCCCTCCTTGGGCCAGCTGATCTATATGTGGCGTTTTGATCTTTCTGGCGCCATAACAACTCACATCGCCATAACCAAGGTCATCTGCGTAAATAACGATTACATTGGGCCGTTTCTGCTGGGCAAAAGCAGTGTTCAGGGCTGTCAGGGTAATGAGTATACTTAAATAGGATTTCTTCATCAGGTTATAATTTATGGTCGTTTACCCAACTCACTACCCTCTTTTAAGAAAGTAATTAGTTCTTCACCAGTATATAAGGATTTTGATAACATTGATCTGTTATGGAATTGTTTTTCAATTTAGCTAATCCTTCAAAAGAAGCTAATTAAATTTATGTGCAAACGTTTGCGCTGGTCTGGATTTCAATTATGAATACTAATTATTGGTGGTCTTTCAGGTTTGGGGAAACGCAATAAATCTAAATTAGTAAGCAATATTTTTTCTTTTTATAAGTTTATATTTTGAATCCGTATAATGAAAGCTGATTTCAATTGTTCATATAAAAAGAAGATTTAATAAAGTGTTAAAAGCAGAACCTAAAGACAAATCTACAGTAGTTGATATTTTGACAAAGGCCTTTAATGAGAACCGGAGTTTTAATTCTATTATAAAACAGGATAAAAACCGTGTTAAAAGAATAAGGAAGGTATTTGAATATTATTTTGACGTTTGTTCAAAATCTGGATTGGTCTATCTTTCTGATGACAAAAAAGCCTGTGCTGTTGTTTCTTTTCCAGACCAGCTTAAAGTTACCTTTAAATCAATTTTAATGGATATCAGATTGTTGTTTCTACTTGGGTTTAAAAGTGTGAGATTAGGCGTCAGGAGGGAAGCTAAAATTAATAAGGTACATCCTGAATCTAATTTTTATTATCTATTGTTTATTGGTGTTGATCCAGATTTTCAGTACCAGGGAATTGGGAGCAAATTATTAAAAGAGCTGATTACTGATAGTAAACTGCTCGGACGTCCGGTTTACCTGGAAACTTACCTGGAGAAAAATATTACGCTCTATCAAAGATTTGGATTCACCATTTATAAGGAACTGGACTGTGGATTCCCTCTGTTTTGTATGAAAAGGGAGTTTATCTAAATCTGATCAAAGCCCCCCCCCCAAGAATGTCGCATTGAGACCTTTGGTTTACCCAGATTGTATTTTAAATTTGTTTTAGTAATCAAAGACTTATAAAAAAAATAAGGAGAAATATTATGGCAACAATGCAGAAGATTATCTCGAACTTATGGTTTGATAGCCAGGCTGAAGAGGCAGTAAAGTATTATGTCTCTATTTTTAAGAATTCCAAAACCGGGAAAATTTCCCGTTATGGTAAAGAAGGTTTTGAATTTCATGGAAAACCAGAAGGAACTGCGATGACTATAGAGTTTGAACTGGAAGGCCAGACTTTTCTGGCGCTTAACGGAGGGCCTCAGTTTAAATTTAATGAGGCAATATCTTTCATTGTTAACTGTGATACGCAGGAAGAACTGGATTATTACTGGGAAAAGCTGGGTGCGGGAGGCGACCCTAATGCTCAGGTATGCGGTTGGCTTAAGGATAAATATGGTCTTTCCTGGCAAATAGTTCCTACTATTCTGGGTGATCTGGTAACTGGGCAGGATGCTGCAAAATCCGGCAGAATAATGAATGCAATGTTAACGATGAAAAAACTGGATATTGAAGCACTAAAGAATGCATAATTTATGGAACCAGGCCAGAAACAAGCAGTAAATACCGGGCAATATGCCAGGGTAAACGAGCTGAATATGTATTATGAAATTCATGGAGAGGGAAGACCTCTGGTGCTCATTCATGGAGGAGGATCTACGATTGGTTCAACTTTTGGCCGGATACTCCCGGAATTCGCTAAAACACATCAGGTAATTGCAGTTGAGCTCCAGGCGCATGGCCATACGGCAGATATTGACCGGCCTCTGAGTTTTGAACAGGATGCTGATGATGTGGCGGAACTCCTGAAACAACTCGGGATTACAAATACTGATATCTTAGGGTTCAGTAATGGTGGAAGTACTGCTTTACAGCTGGGAATCCGTCATCCACAACTGATCGGGAAATTAGTTGTGGCTTCGGGTATGTATAAAAAGGAAGATCTGTATCCCTGGTTCTGGGAAGGCATGGCAAAGGCAACATTTGCTGATATGCCCCAGTTATACAAAGATATTTATTTAGAGATAACTGGCGACCCCGAAGGACTGATGGCTATGTTTAAACGAGATAGTCGTCGGATGCAGACTTTCGAGTCGTGGAAAGACGAGGATATTCAATCCATCAAAGCACCTGTTCTGGTTGTCACTGCCGACCAGGATGTAATCAGGCCTGAAGGGGCAACTGACTTATTCAGGTTGTTGCCTAAGGGAAGGCTTGCTGTATTTCCTGGGGCGCACGGTGAATATCTGGGTGAGATTCTTGCCATGCGGCATGGGAGCAGGGTACCGGAACTCTTTGTGACTATGGTGGAAGAGTTTTTGTTTGCCGGGTAATTTTAGGTTCCTGACCGGCTAATTTAGAGGTTTTACCGGAAAGTTGTCTATAGCGGTTTGCGTTGCTTTTATCTTCGGTCAGATTAAATTTAAGAAGATGAGGTATACGATTGTTATTCTGTTAAATGCAACTCCGCTATGGTTGAGCAAATCACGCGCTGAAAGAGATGAATTTGTGAATGTTGAATTGCGCCCTGTGCTGAATCATTTTTCGGCTTCCTGTAAAGTCAGTCTTTTTGATAGCGACTTTACGCATGCTAAAGTGTCTGATTTTATGCTTATTGAGACGGATGAACTGGAAACCTATGGATTGATGATGGGTTATCTGAGAGAGTCGGCAACGCTGGCGGCACCTTATTTTGTGATTCAGGAATTAGTGGTGGGAGTAGCGAATAATTTTCGCGGATCTATGGAAATTGCAGACTTGAGGAAAGGATAGGATGTAATTCTAAATTAGCTTTGAATAAGGATCAGAAGATTTGGGCTCCTTACTCAAAGCTAATTTGGTTATACTTAGAAACGGTATCCTATTGACCCTGCTACTGTTCTTGGGCGCATAGGCTCTATAGTAGACCAGCCTTTGTAGTATATTTTGTTAGTCAGGTTATCCATTTTTAATGCAAAATTGAAATGTCCTGTCTGATAATTAACTGCTGCATTTAGTACTGTATAGGAAGGAAGTGTAAATACTCCGGTAGTAGCTCTGTTCAAAATGCTGTTTTTACCCGCATAGTTTCCGCCAAAGCCAAAACCAAGACCTTTTGCGCTACCATTCATCAGTTTGTAGCTGATCCATGCATTGATCAGGTCTTCTGGCCCTGCACTTTCCGGTCTTCTGCCTTCATAATCCGCAGGGCCACTGGTTAACTTACTTTTGTTTTTGCTGTATCCGGCAATAATATTAAAACCAGGGAAAGGATTAGCCTGTATTTCTGCTTCAAATCCTTTACTGTAATTTTTCCCACCTTGTGTATAGTCATTTTCACCAACTGATAAGACAGTATTTGATACCTTAATATCATAATAGCTTAGAGAAGCAGTTAGTTTTCCATCAAATAAATCTGTTTTTACACCAGTTTCCCATTGGTTGGCTTGTTCAGGTTTGAAAACACGGGTAGTGGAAACTCCGTTTACCGAAACGCTGATTGGGGCAACATTGGTAAACCCATTCATGAAGTTACCAAACACAGAAAGTCTGTCTTTTAATATCTGATAAACCAGTCCAAATTTAGGAGATAAGAAAGTTTGTCCGTATTTATCAGCATCAGCAACTCCTTGTCCTCCGTTCACAAAGTGGTCTACCCTTAAACTGAACATTCCTGATAGCTGGGGGGTGAAATTAAGTATATCCGAAGCATAAGCACTGTATACCTGTTGTGTACTGATGGTGTTAGTGTATGTTTTACTGGCAGCTATTAAGGCATCGACACTCTCTTTGGTCAACACACCTGTATCTGTTCCTCCAAGAGAGACAATTCCAGCGGTTACATAATTAGAGCTGTTATTGATATAAGTCCTGTTGAAATAATCCAATCCGGCAACGATGCGGCTACGTAAGCCTGCAATCTGGAAATCCCCGTTAAAATTCTGCTGTATGTCGGTGGTTTCAGTAGTTGTATTCTGATCACTTACAGAACGTCTGAAAGTAGAAGGAACATTTGGATATCCAGGAACTGTGCTGGACATTTCATAAAGATAAGAGTAATAACCATCCGATTTTGCAGATCCCCTTGAAATCAGGGTCTGTGAATTCCACTGATCGGATAATTTATAATTCATTTGTGCCTGCATACTGGCAACAGGAGTTTTGATACTGAGGTTGTTGCTGGTGTAAGATTTCTTAGGGTCATAATTTAGACCGGCTATTGTATTTACTTTTAAGGCAGTTCCTCTGTCCAGGAACAACATGGTTGGATTAGTTCCTTCTGCACTTAAGAATTGGGTATTCAAAAGGAAGGAAAGTCTGTCATTTACCTGGTAAGATAAAGACGGGGCAACGAATCTTGTTTTTTTGAATCCTGCATCCTGAAAGCTGTTCTCGTCCTGGTAGGCTGCATTCATTCTGAAAAGTACCTTGTGATCTTTATCCAGTGGTGTATTAATATCTGCTGTAACTCTGTTCAGGCCGTAACTTCCCGCTGTATAAGTGACTTCGGTTGCTGTTCCGTCATGAGGTTGTTTCGTTACAGTATTAATCAGACCACCATAAGAAATCAGGCTGCTTCCAAATAAGGTACCTGATGGGCCTTTTAAAACTTCGATGCGTTCTACATTCGAAACATCCAGACTCCCATTGGTTAGTCCTGGTAAACCATTGACTAAAGTAGGCTGAACAGCAAATCCTCTCAGAGAGAAATACCCGGCACCATCTCCGCCACGACCTGTAGAAGACCATAATTTGTCGATCCCTGGTACATTTTTTAGCGCATCATCGTAATTTGTGATAACTTGTTCTGTCATTAATTCTTTAGAAACTACAGCATATACCTGTGGGTTTTCAAGATTTTTCAGGGGCATTTTAGAAACTAATGCACTTTCTTTAACGGCGAATTTGTTTGTTTTTCCTCCACTGACCACTACTTCCTTTAATTGTTCATTAGAGGTTGATAGTGTAATGTCATAGGTATAGGCCTGACCTGCTGCCAGTGTAATTTCTTTAGAGATTGGATGTACGCCTACCAATCTTGCAATTACGATGTGTTTTCCTGCCGGAATTTTTTTAAGTGTGTAAGATCCGTTTTTGTCGGTAGTGGTACTGATAATCCCTTTGATGGCAACGGTTACCAATTCTGCCGGGACACCATCAGAAGTGGTAATAGTACCTGTGATGGTGCCGGTTCTTGTCTGTGCAAAAGTAAAAGAATGGAGCAGCAAGATAAAAATTGCTGTGAGATAAACTCTGGGAGTAGAAAAAGTCATTGTGTGTGTTATTTAGATTAATTTTAAATAACAAACATACAGTAGGAAATATAATTAATCGGTCTTTTGTTTAGATTGATTAAAAATAAGACAGTTTAATGACAAAACAACGTAGGGGGTCGTTAAACCGTTAATTCCCGAACCTGGTATAGACAGCTATCTGTAATACATGATTTAAAGTATAGGATTCTACGTGTTTAATATATTGGTTAAGATAACCTGCTTCCAGATCGACCATTTTATTAAAACGATAACCAAAAGCTATGTAGGCACGGTTCTGGTCAAATAGGTGTTGATTGACCTTATGCTTGTTCTGGATGTTCGCAAAGGTTTCGTTTTGTAAAGCTACAAAAGTACCTTTTGTAAAAGTAGAATCTCTGTTCAAAGGGATTACTCCCCTGATGAAATAGCGAAGTCTTTGTGCAAAATAAGGATCTTGCGTAGCAGTGCTGCCTAAAAACCTTTGTTCCAGGCGGAGACGATGAGAGAGTTGTGTATTAGCGCCTACTTTATGACTGTAGATGAATTGTTGAAAGATGCGGTGTTCCGGTCTGAAGGTTTTGGTATCCCCTGATCTTCCATGACTTGCGATATAAGCATAACCTAAATCCAGGTGAGCATTCTTACTAAAATAATAATTGGCGGATGGTCGCAGCAGTACATTCTTTAAATAGTCTGCATGATTAGCTGAACGGAACTGTCCGTCAAAGGAGGCACCCCAGCGTGGAGAAAACTTCTGAGTATGGAACCAGGCTCCCCAGGCAGTGTATTCTTTTTGTTGTGCTTTGACTAAGGGAGTAGCAATTAATTGAAAGGCGAGGAGGTAAAAAACGATTTTGAAGTTCATCAGCGTGGCGGGTTTCTGTTTGTGTGTGTTTACAAATTTATTCTTTTACACGTAAAACGGAAATCTGGCCTTGAAAAAGGCTACTTCTGTCAGAGTTAAGGTTTTGATGTTAGTTGTTTCAGCGTTCTGTTCAGGCTTCTGATTGAAATACCCAGGTAAGCCGCCATATCATCTTTTGTCAGGCTGATCTGTTCTGTTTGCTGAAGCTGCAGTAATTTGGATAGACCATGTTCTATACTATATAATTGCTGATAAGAAGCCCTGCTGCTGGTATTCAGTATCCGGTCTGCCAGGATGTGGAGCAGAATTTTGTTGATCTCTAGGTTTTTGTCAATCTGAGACAGGAAGAATGGGATGGAAAGGGCATAGACACTCACTTCGGTGATGGCTTCGATAGTACACAGGCAATCCATGTTTTTGAGTGCTTCTATTTCACCGGCAATTTCTCCCTTTCCCAAAAATTCAAATAGATAGTCTTTATCATTTTCTTCGGTGAGGTAACATTTGGTGACACCTTCTTTAATGATCAGTATTTTGCTGATCTGCTGGTGCTGTTTAAGCAACTGATCTCCCTTAGAAAAAGTACGCAGTATGATATCTTCTTTCCTGGATTGGTTCAGATAAAGTTCCTCAATAAAGGATAATAAGCCTGGGTTGGTTCGTAGCATAGATGTTTCGGGACAAATGTCCTTTTTCCGGACAGCAAAGGTTTTATTTTTGTGATTCTTAAAAACAAAAGTAATGATCAGCAATGAAATACATAGTATCGCATTTGATGCAGACGATACACTCTGGGTGAATGAACCTTATTTCCAGGAAACTGAAAGGCTTTTTTGTGAGTTATTACAGGATTACCTGCCTCCTGATATGATCTCAAAAGAGTTATTCAAAACTGAAATGGAGAACCTGAATCTCTATGGGTATGGTATCAAAGGTTTTATGCTTTGTATGATAGAAACATTGAGCCGTGTCAGCGGTGGTAGGGCGAGTCTGACACTGGTGGATAAAGTGATGGAACTGGGTAAAGCACTTTTGCAAAAACCAGTAGAACTGCTGGATGGGGTAAAAGAAGTTTTAGATAGTCTGAAAGGCAATTTCAGATTGATCGTAGCGACCAAAGGGGATTTGCTTGATCAGGAAAGAAAACTTAAAAAATCAGGATTACTGGATTGTTTTCATCATATCGAAATTATGAGTGATAAGGGAGCAAGTGACTATCGTAAATTATTAAAACACCTGGATTGTAAACCGGAACATTTTTTAATGATTGGTAATTCTGTTAAATCTGATATTATTCCTGTACTGGAAATAGGGGGCTTCGCAGCTCATGTTCCTTATCACACCACCTGGGCACATGAAGAGGTGAAGTCTGGTGTGGGCCATCCCCGTTTTATACAATTAACAACAATTAGTGAAATTAAGCAGCTACTATAGATGAAAAGAGAACTAGATATAAATACATGGAAGAGAAAGGAGCATTTTCATTTTTTTAAACAGTTTGAAGAACCATTTTTTGGTGTAACTGTAAAGATTGACTGCTCAGAAGCTTATCGTATAGCTAAGCAGGCTGGGCAATCATTTTTTCTGTATTATTTATATCAGTCATTGAAGGCGGCAAATAGGATAGAGGCCTTCAAATATAGGATACAAGATGAAAAGATAATTATATATGACCAGGTTGATGCTTCTTCAACAGTAAACCGGCCGGACGGGACTTTTGGGTTCTCTTATTTTCAATTTGATGGAGACGCTAAGGTATTCCACGATCAGGCCAGGGAAAATATGGAGCTGATTAGCAAAGGTACCAGTTTGTTTCCTCCTGTGCTGGGAGATTGTGTAATTCATTATTCTGCGCTTCCATGGATTGATTTTACCTCTTTATCTCACGCGAGATCTTTCTCATTTAAGGATAGTTCACCGAAAATATCTTTTGGTAAGATGACTGAAGAAGGGGGACGTAAACTGATGAGTGTTTCTGTCCATGTTCATCATGCTTTAATGGATGGTTATGAAGTGGGACAATTTGTTGAACATTTTCAGGATTTAATGAAAAGCGCTCGGGTATAGATTAGCCTGATTGAATGTTGCACTGGTTTAAATTCAGCTAGTTTTAATTCATAGACTGTTCGGTTTGGTTCGAAGGATCTTCGAAAGAAGTTAGACTTGAATTCTCTTGTTAAATTAATATATCCTGCTCAATAAATTCGTTCCTGCTACAGGTAATGTTGAAACAGGCTTCTGATGAATTCTTTCGCGATTTCTTTTATGCTATAAATATAGCAGCCTGATACCGGCTTCTGCGGGATGAATAGTGGCTTTTTTACACTTTTCATCAATTTTATGTTAAATAAATTAATAATTGTATTGTTTTATGTTTTTAAAAAATAGGTATTATTAGTAATTGTAATATTATTAATATAATAGTGAATATAAGATCGTTTGTAGTCAAGTAATTACTATTATTGACATTTATTGGTGAATAGTCAAAAGGTATTGATTTTAATTGTTTGTTTTTTTTAACTTTTTGGATATATAATAGTAATGAATTGTTAATAATTAGCTTTATTTAAATGTGTATTTTTACGTAAAATATGGTATTTGGGTTTTAAATGCTGTTTTATTAGTTAATAGTTAATAATCTGTGGGTATTGATATTTAAGGTTAAAATTTTAATACTTCCTTAAAATTTTAATAGAGGGGTACGTGTAAAAAATGTAGAATGTAATAATATTTTTTGAAATCAATTTTCTCTTATAATTAACTTGTAAGGTTTATGCTAAAGGGACTTGGAAAACTGCTCGGATTTATTGGCAATAAACTGCTTATAAGTTCGAATAATAACAATGTCAAGCTGTTTGTAAAGCCGGTATACCAATATCTTTTCCAGAGTTCAAAGAACCTGGTTTCATCCATTATCATTCCAGGTTTAATTAGTGTTTTTATCACACTAAGTCATATGATGGCTGTGCCATTCATTTCTTCTTTTCCTAAGCAAAAATGTACTGAGATCAATTTAGCCGGTGCAAATCTATATAATCCAAAGACCTGTTTTATCCCTTTTTTTTCTGATTGGATTCATACCAGTTCAGAGGTAATCAACCTTAAGGAATGGGGGCCTGGTTAGCTGTAAAGTTAATCAATTCTATCTATTGTATAATAAACATCAACCTATAAAATAAAAACAATATGTTATATCTAAATGCAGATACGATTAATGAAATCGGTGTGAATTGGAAACAACTCATAACTGTAGTCAGAGAAGCTGTTCAGGAGCTTCATGCCAGTAATTATTCACAGCCAATTAAACCTTATTTAAGATTTGGTGATCCTAAAAACCGGATTATCGCTATGCCCGCCTATATAGGAGGAAGTAAACCATGGGCTGGTATAAAATGGATTGCCAGTTTCCCTGATAATATTTATAAAGGAAAACTCAGGGCCAACTCAGTTACAATTTTGAATGAGCATGATTCGGGAATACCTTGCTGTGTAATCAATACGGCAACTATCAGTGCGATAAGAACGGCAGCGGTTTCAGGGCTGATAGTCCAGGAATTTATGCTGGGTAGAGGTGATCATGAAAAATTAATCATAGGCATTAATGGTTTTGGACCTATTGGTCAGATGCACCTGAAAATGATTACTTCGGTTTTGGGTGCTGCCATTGATAAGGTATTCATCTACGATATCAATCCGATTGACACAAATGTCATTGGTGATGAGATCAGAGAGAAGGTATTGGTTGCTGCCAACTGGGCGGAATGTTATACAGAAGCTGATGTTTTTATTACCTGTACAGTATCTGCCGCATCTTATATCAATCTCCCTCCGAAAAAAGGGTCTTTACAACTGAATGTATCCCTGAGAGATTATAAGGTTGAGATGAAAGATTTCATGGATGTTATTGTTGTTGATGATTGGGAAGAGGTCTGCAGACAGAATACGGATATTGAGAATATGCATCTGGAGAAAGACCTTCTGGAGAGCGACACGATTTCTATTGCAGAGGTTGTAAACAAAGGAAACCTGAACAGGAATTCGGCTTCGGATGTGGTCATGTTCAACCCCATGGGGATGGCTATTTTTGATATTGCCGTAGCCGGATATTATTATCAGGAAGCCCTTCGCGAAAAGGTTGGATTTGCTTTGCCTGATTAACCGTATTTAACATTTCTTATTGATTATGACTCTAAAATAAATAATTATGTCATTCCAAATTTTGCCTCTGCACCCTGCGCAGAAAGATGTATATATTGATCAGATGATTAACACCGAAGCCCCATATTATAATGTCGGCGGGTATATATTACTAAAAGGTTTACTGGATAAAGAAAAATTCATAGCAGCTGTGAATTCTGCACCCCTGGTATTTGATGCCCTGAAAATGAGATTTGATCTCCAGGATCCTCAGCCGGTTGCTTATCTGGATGAGACTTATGATCATTTTGAATTACCAGAGCTGGTTTTTGAAGACGGACCAGATAAAAAAGAAAGGGTAGGACAGTGGATCAGAGAACAGTTAGCTGCTCCTTTTAAAATTGAAAAGACCAGCATTCCTGTCGAACAATACCTGATTCAGGTTCAGGAAGATGAATACTGGTACTATTTCAAATTTCATCATTTAATTGCTGATGGATATGGTTTATCAGGCCTGAACCAATTCATAGCCAGGAAATATAAATCGTTAATAACGGCTGATTATGAAGTGGAGTTTAAATACCCTTCTTATGTAGAGGAAGCTATCAGGGCATCTGCTTATCATAACTCTGCTGAATATGCTGCAGAAGGAGAATACTGGAAAAAGAAGGTTGGGAAACAAACGGAGAATCTGTTTCAAAGACGAATACTTTCAGATAATAACCTGCAAACGAAATCTGACACACTGATTCTGGAACTTACAGAAAAGGATAGGGAAAGGCTGGAAACATTACAACTGAATACAAAGGCTAACCCGCAGCAACTGACAATGGCTGCGCTGATGATTTACTTTGCCCGTACCTCCAGTCAAACTGATTTTGTTTTTGGGATACCACTACACCGGAGAAGAACAAAGGCCTTACGCACTATTCCAGGTATGTTTACAGGTTTGATTCCATTTGTCGGACACTGTTCTCCGGGAACCAAATTAACAGACCTGATTAAATCAATCCTGTCCTCTCAACGGGAAGATTATCGTTATCAGAATTATCTGATCGGTGATTTGAAAAGATTTTTCAGGATGGAAACGCAGTTGGCAGCGGATGCCTTAACCGAGATTGTCGTAAACTATGCACCAATTGATTTTCAACTCGATTTTGGTGAAGGACTAAAATCTCAATCTATTAATATTCCGACCGGCCATGTACCATTTCCAATAGAGATGTTCTGGTATGATTACGGAAAACAGCAGCCATTGCAGCTTCGCGTAGATTTTCAGTTGCAATATTTTGAAAAAAAAGAAATAGAACTGCTGACGCAGCGCATTCTCTATATTTTAGAGCAGTTCGATACCAAACTGGATAATGATATAGAAGCGATCCATATATTGCCACCTGCGGAACAGATCCTGTTAGAAGAATTTAGCCATCAGGGCGCCTGTACACCTGAGTCAGCTCAGACTTTACCGGGTTTGTTTGCCGTTCAGGCGGCCCTTACGCCAGATGCTATTGCAATTAGGTTTGAAAAACAGCTGATTTCCTATAAACAGCTAGATGAACAGTCAAATCAGCTTTCGCACTATCTGCGCGGTCAGGGTGTAACTACAGATTCGATGGTGCTTTTATGCATGAACCGTTCGATAGACATGCTGGTTGCTATACTGGGTGTAATGAAGGCCGGAGGGGCGTATGTACCGGTTGACCCGGCGTATCCCGCAGAGCGAATTAATTATATTCTGAACGATACTTCATCAGGAATTGTGATTTGTAATGATGAAAGCAGGGCCTCTGTAATTGCTGATGTGGATATGATTAATATCAATGATGAAACGCTGTTATTATCCCGACTGCCTGCTGATTATCCTGCTGCTGTTCCCGGAACTCATGATTTATGTTATGTGATTTATACTTCAGGTTCGACAGGTAAACCTAAGGGGGTAATGGTAGAACACCGCGGGATGCTTAACCACCTGTTTGCCAAAGTAGCCGATCTGCAGATGAATGAACAAACCCGTCTTGCTTTTACGGCATCCTCTACTTTTGATATTTCTGTATGGCAGATGTTTGCTGCATTATTATGCGGAGGCTCTACTGTTGTATATACTGATCGGTTGATTTATACGCCGGCAGAATTGATAAGCGCAGTAGCCGAAGATCAGGTTACGATATTGGAATTGGTTCCTTCTTACCTTACTGCGGTATTGCAGGAGGAAATGCATACGCCGCTGGAAAACCTGCGGTATCTGCTGGTAACCGGGGAGGCTGTCAGTCAGTACCTGCTGAACCAATGGTTCACTCATCCATATTATGGAACCATTCCGGTGGTGAATGCCTATGGTCCGACTGAGGCTTCGGATGATATTACACATCATTTCATGTATGAGACTCCTGTTACTGCGAATGTACCACTAGGGAAACCTTTACAGAATCTTCGTATTTATGTATTAAATGAAAGTAATGAAATATGTCATGTAGGGCTGCCCGGTGAGATTTGTGTGGCAGGCATAGGTGTGGCAAGGGGGTATGTAGGGCTGCCTGAACTAACGGCGCAGAAATTTACTCAGGATATTTTTAGCATGGATCCATCAGAACGGATGTACCGTACAGGTGATCTGGGCCGTTGGTTAGCCGATGGAAATATAGAATATCTGGGGCGTATTGATGACCAGGTGAAAATCAGAGGATACCGCATTGAACTAGGTGAGATAGAGAGTGTTTTGCAGCAAAGTGAGCTGGTCAGAGAAGCTGTGGTACTGGCCAGAGCTGATGACAAGGGACATAAACGACTGATAGGGTACATCGTTCCTGTCGGAAAACTGGACAAAGAAAATATAGTGGCCTATATGAGGGAACGGTTACCGGAATATATGGTGCCGGGAATGCTTGTAGAAATGGTAGCTTTCCCACTGACTCCGAATGGGAAAATTGATAAAAAAGGATTACCCGATCTTGATACTGATGTTGTCTTCACAGATGATTATGTACCTGCGGGCAATGATGTAGAAGAGTTTCTTGCCGTGATGTGGCAGGAACTGCTGGGCATAGAACGTATTGGCATACATGATAATTTCTTTAAGCTTGGCGGTGATTCAATTATTATTATTCAGCTGGCAAGCCGTGCTAAACGTGCGGGGTATGCATTGCAGGCAAAAGATGTATTTCAACATCAGACTATTGCGCAGTTGGCTGCATGGATGTCGGGGAAAAAGAAAAAAAATGCGGGAATTGCAGCGGGAGAAGAACATGTGAAAGGGGAAGCAGGTCTTTTGCCTATCCAGCAATGGTATTTTGAACAGGAGCCCCAAGAAACCCGGGCACTTCATCACTACAATCAAAGTTTATTACTGAAAGCAGATAAAACGATCAATGCTGAATTGTTATCAGCTGTATTATCACATCTACTGGAACAGCATGATGCTTTACGGTTTTCTTATCAAAGGGTAGGGCGCAAATGGTCACAAACTTATGGTAATCAGAACAGTTCTCTCTATACAGAAGATCTATCTGAGGCAGGGTCTGAATTATCTTCTTTAATTACCACTTGTTGTGAGCAGTATCAGGCAAGTCTTGATCTTGAAAAGGGAGATATCCTGAGGATGGTACTGATCAAAACTCCGGAGAGTGATACCCACAACCGTTTGCTGATAGTAGTTCATCATTTGGCAATAGATGGCGTATCCTGGCGTATTCTGCTGGAAGATATAGAGGAATTAATAGCTGTCGCACAATCGGGTAAAGAAATGGAATTAGCTGGTAAAAGCAGTTCTTACCAGCGTTGGTATAATCATCTGACCGCATATGCACAGAGCAACCAATTGTTGTCTCAAAGGCAGTATTGGGAAAATATCGCCTTAGCTAAATGTCATCCATTGGTTGAGAACTTAGTAGAAAATAGTGTTTTGATAAGTGATAGTAAAACATATACCGCTGGTTTAAATGCAACATTTACGCATCTTTTATTAAAAGAATCACACCAGGCATACCATACTGAAATTAACGATATCCTGCTGGCAGCACTGGTCCGTACGTTGACAGAATGGAACGGTAAAAAAGAGGTAATTATTGGATTGGAAGGGCATGGAAGGGAAGAAATAGGAACTGGTATTGATATCAGCCGTACGGTAGGCTGGTTTACCAGTCTTTATCCTGTACTGGTCGATGCGGGCATAAATGCTACAGATGAACAGCTGATCAAAAATGTAAAGGAACAACTACATGGAATTCCTGATAAAGGACTGGGGTATGGTATCCTGAAATATATAAATAAAGAAACTGTTTTACAGGGAGATGACCCGTGGGAAATTGTTTTCAATTATCTGGGACAACTGGATAATTTAACGAAAAACAGTCCTCATTTTCAATTTGCTGAAGAATATACCGGTCATTCAGTAAGCCCTGCACATATCATGCGAGATAAACTCGCCATAGACGGAATGATACGTGATGGGGTGCTGCAATTTCAATGGAGTTATAGTGGTCTGCACTATCAGGAATCTACTATTGAACAGCTATCAGCTAGTTACTTGACGCATCTTAAGACATTGATCCAGTTTAGTTCGGATCAGGGGAAAATCAGAGAGGTGTTCACACCTTCAGATTATGGTCTGCCAGCTCTGGTAAATTATGAAGCACTGGACGAATTTTTAATGCAACCTGGATGGCCAGGAAACGTTTTAAAACGTGCGGATACAGTGGATGCAATTTATCAGCTGAGTGCTTTGCAGGAAGGTATGCTTTTTCATAGTTTATATAATGCCGGAGGTACTGATTATATAGAACAATTTAGCTGTGATCTGCAATTGACAGATCCGGAGGCTTTGCAGCAGAGCTGGAATCTTTTGCTGAAGCAGCATACGGTATTACGCAGTAGTATTAATTATAAAGAACTGGCTATACCTGTACAGTGTGTGCATCATGAGGTCGAACTGCCATTTGAAATTCTGGACTATAGTCACCTGAATGCTGATGACCAGCAACTGGCTATTAATGCGTATGTGAAAATAGACCGGGAGCGGCCATTTGATTTTGAGGTACCGCCATTAATGCGGATTACCTTACTCCAAACCGGCAATGAGTCTTACCATATGTTATGGACTTATCATCATATCTTGTTGGACGGATGGTCATTACCCGTTATTATAGAATCGATATTAAGATATTATAATCAACTAGTCAGCAAAGAAGAAGTAATATTGGGAGCTGAGGACAAATACGAAGATTATATTCGCTTTATAGCACACCGTGATAAATGGACGGAAGAAGTATACTGGAAAGAATATCTGAGTGGGCTGGAAACCAATACTTCATTACCTTTTGTTAAGCCTTCCGGGAACCATACCAAAGTACCGGAAGAATTTAAGGAGGAGCGCCTGATCCTGAATGAAGAAACCAGTCAAACAATAACTGCCTACGCCAAAAGAAACGGATTAACATTAAATACACTGATGCAAGGGGTATGGGCCTTTATACTACATCATTATACAGGCCATAATAGTATTGCTTATGGGGTAGCGGTTTCCGGACGCCCGGTAGATCTGGCAGATATAGAAAAACGGGTGGGACTCTATATTAATACTCTGCCTTTACACACCAGGTTTGAGAAGGAAACAGCAATCATTTCGTGGTTACAGGATATTCAGCGTGATCAAATACGATCAAGGGAGTACGAGCATATACCATTGAGTCAAATACAGGAGTTAACAGGAATCAAAGGTGATTTATTTGACAGTTTGCTTGTTTTTGAAAATTATCCGGTAAGTGAAGTCCTGAAATCCGAGGACTGGAAACTTAAAGTAGATCACATCGATGTAAAGGAACAGACAAATTATCCGCTGGTTGTTGTCATTACCGCTTCGAAGGAGACTGAACTCAGGTTCACTTATAATGCGGGAGCTTTGGATACTATCTATGTACAACAGTTGGCAAGGCATTTTGAACAGGTACTAGCAGAGATACTGGCTCATGAGCAAGGAAAATTAGGTCATATCACTTTATTGACGGCACAGGAGCGGGAAAGACTTTTACAGTATGCAGGTACAGAAAAGTATTATCCGGCGGATAAAACAATAACAGATCTTTTTGAAGAACAGGTATGGAAAACACCAGACGCTGTCGCTGTTGTAGAAGAAGATAAATTTTTGACTTATGCCGAGTTGAATCATCGTGCTAACCGGCTGGCCCGCTATTTAAAATACAGAGGTGTTAAAACGGAAACACTGGTTCCAATTTGTACAAATAGAAGTTTGGACATGATAGTTGGGATTCTGGGTATATTGAAGGCCGGAGGAGCTTATGTCCCTGTTGACCCTGCATATCCGCAGGAACGGATTCGTTTCATGTTGGAAGATACCGGCAGTAGATTATTACTGACTACCTTATCTTATCGGGAACAGCTGGCCGGACAATCGGACGAAAGTATGATTATCTGTCTGGATGAAAGTATTGAATTTGATGAAGAACAGTTAGATACGGAAGAAGTTCTGTTGCCGGAACAATTAGCCTATGTCATGTATACCTCGGGATCTACGGGGCAGCCTAAAGGGGTATTAGTCACGCATCGTAATGTTGTGAGCCTGATACATGCCGCTAATTATATTGTACTGGACAAAGAAGATGTACTGCTGTCTGTTGGTTCAATTGCTTTTGATGCAACGACTTTTGAATATTGGGGTGCTTTATTGAATGGTGGCCGGTTAGTGCTGGGGGCTGAGAACAGTTTGCTGGATCCGGTTCAGTTAAAACGGGTATTACAGGAGGAGGGAGTGACCAAGATGTTCTTCACTACAGCCTGGTTTAATCAGCTGGTAGATACGGATGTTACTGTATTTGGAAGATTGTCCGCTGTGCTCACTGGTGGAGAAAAATTATCTGAAAATCATGTCAAACGGTTTATGCAGGCTTACCCTGAAATTGTAATCAGTAACATTTACGGCCCTACTGAGAACACTACATTTTCACTAAGTTATGTCATGAATAACCAGGAAATCACTGTAAATACGCCGATTGGTATTTCATTGGACAACCGCAGTGCTTATGTACTTGATCAGGATCAGCAACTGGTTCCGATGGGAGTAACGGGAGAATTATATGTTGGAGGTGAAGGAGTAGCCAGAGGATATTTGAATCGTCCTGAACTCACCTTGGAACGGTTTATCACTAATCCTTTCCATCAGGATCCGGCAAAGAGATTATACAGGACCGGTGATCTGGTCCGGATGCATCTGGATGGTAATATAGAGTTTGTTGGTCGTTCGGATAATCAGGTGAAAATAAGGGGGTACCGTATTGAATTGGGTGAGATTGAAAATGTGTTGCGTCAGAACAGTATGGTACGTAATTGTGTGGTCGTTGCAAAAGCGGACAGGACCGGAGGAAAACGTCTGATTGGTTATGTGGTTGAAGAAGAGATGTTTGATAAAGAGAAAATGAATGCCTGGTTGAAAGTACGATTACCTGAATACATGGTCCCTTCTGTATGGCTGACACTCGAAGAAATACCACTTACAGTCAATGGCAAGACAGATTATGCTGTTCTGCCTGATCCTGATATAAATGATTTATCAATAAATGAGTACGAAGCACCTCGTGATGAAACCGAGACAAAACTGATTGCTGTCTGGCAGTCAGTGCTGAATATTCAACGGATAAATATACATGATGATTTCTTTGAGTTGGGCGGACACTCGTTACTGGCCATCAGATTACTGGCTGCGGTCCGTAATGAACTGGCAGTAGAACTTAGTGTGGATAATGTATTTACCTACACAACTGTTGCTACAATGACGGCATTTATACAGCAAATGGAAAGTACAGTTCTGTTGCCTGAAATTGTCAGACAGGAAAGACCGGAAAATATTCCTCTTTCCTTTGGACAGGAACGGCTGTGGTTTATAGATCAGCTGGAAGGAAGTGTACATTATCATATTCCTGCTGTACTTTGCCTGAAAGGAGACCTGGATGTAAATGCATTACAAACTACATTTCAGGATATAGTTAATCGTCATGAAATCCTCAGAACGGTAATCGGGCAGAAAGGCGGAGTGCCTTATCAGCAGATCCTGGAACCTGGAACCTGGAAATTATCAGTTGTAAATCCTGGAGCTGACCAGCAGGCTACAATTTTAAATTTTATTAATCAGCCTTTTGATCTTGCAAATGATCATATGCTCAGAATCGGTTTAATTGAAATTGCTGGAGATGAACATTTGATGGTGCTTTCACTGCATCATATCGCCTCTGATGGATGGTCATTATCAGTTATTGTTGGCGAATTATCTGAATTGTATAATGCCTACACAAGCGGTCTGTTGCCCAGTCTTAGAGAACTTACTCTAAAATATGCCGATTATGCTTTATGGCAAAGGAACTATGTAAGTGGGGAGGTATTGCAACTGCAACAGGAATATTGGAAAACTCAGCTATCAGGAACAGAATTGCTGAACCTGCCAACTGATTATAGCAGGTCGGCTATTAGCAGTAAACATGGAACAACAACCTCTTTTATGCTTGATCCTTTGCTGAAGGAAGAATTGAATGAGTTCAGCCAGCGGGAAGGGGTTACTTTGTTTATGACGTTGCTGACAACTTTTAAAATCTTATTATACCGCTATAGCGGACAGGAAGATATTTGTGTGGGTACTCCTATAGCCGGCAGAAGACAGAAGGAAACTGAAAATCTGGTTGGATTTTTCATCAATACACTGGCTGTGCGTTGTGATCTTAGTGGTGAACCAGCTTTCAATGCTTTATTAAAACAGGTAAAAGATACATTTCTTGCGGGGTATGCTCAACAGGATATTCCATTTGAAAAAGTGGTAGAATCAGTAGTAACCAGCAGAGACCTGAATCAGAACCCTCTGTTTCAAGTGTTGTTTACCTTGCAGAATATTCCGGATATACCAGCATTTGCCCTCAACAAGCTTGACGTATCAGTACAGACTGTACCGATCACTGCGGTGCAGTTTGATTTGACTTTTACGGTGGTCGAAGAAAAAGAAGGACTGTTACTTAATATAGAATATTGCTCTGAACTGTTCCGCGGAGAAACGATCACGAGGATGGTGGGGCATTATGAGCAGTTACTTCGGTCGGTTATCGCTCAGCCAACTCAGAAAATCAGTGCATTAGCTATGATTCCCCCAGTAGAAACCTCTTTGCTGGAGACATTATTCAGTGGTCCGGTAGTTGATTATCCAAAAGAAAAAACAGTAATGATGCTGTTTGAAGAATGGGCAATCCAGACGCCGGATGCTGTTGCTTTGCAATATGAAGAGGAGAAAATCACCTACCAGGAGCTGAATGAAAGAGCCAATCAGCTGGCGCATTACCTGCGTGGCAAAGATATCCATTCAGATTGCCTGGTTGGAATTTGTATAGGACGTTCAACTGATATGATTGCTGGTATATTGGGAATCTGGAAGGCAGGAGGGGCCTATGTCCCGATTGATCCCGGGTATCCTGAAGAACGGATTGGTTATCTGTTGGCTGACAGTGGCGTGAATGTGATTGTAAGTAATAAACGCAGCCGGCAAAGTTTACCTGTTGAAAAGCAGGCTTTAATTATTTCTCTGGATGAAGATGATTTGCTGAGTCAGCAACCGGTTACTTCTCCTGAACATTTAACGGCTGTAGATAATCTCTCTTATGTAATCTATACTTCTGGTTCGACAGGTAAACCCAAAGGGGTACTGGTAGAGCATCGTGGGATGCTCAATCATTTGTATGCTAAAGTGAATGAACTGCAGATGGATAATCATACGATACTCGCCTATACAGCTTCTTATACTTTTGATATTTCTGTATGGCAGATGTTTTGTGCTTTGCTGTGCGGGGGGCGTACTGTTATTTATTCTGATTACCTGATCCTGCAGCCAGCAGCGTTAATGGAGCAGGTGGAAGCAGACAGGGTAAGTATTCTGGAACTGGTACCTTCTTATCTGGCAGCAGTTTTACAGGAAAATACAACTGCGACTTTAAAATGTCTGCGCTATTTACTGGTTACGGGTGAGGCAGTCAGTCAGGCCTTGCTGGCACAATGGTTCAGCCACCCAGACTATAGGAATATTCCGGTTGTGAACGCCTACGGACCTACAGAAGCTTCGGATGATATTACCCATCATTTTATGTACAGTACTCCGGCAGGAAGTAATGTGCCATTGGGGAAAACCATACAAAACTTACATATCTATATTTTGGATACTTACGGACATATATGCCCGGTTGGTGTACCTGGAGAGATTTGTGTAGCTGGTGTTGGGGTATCCCGTGGTTATCTGAACAGAGAGGAGCTGACCAGGGAGAAGTTTGTACAAGACCCTTTCCATTCCGGTCAGCGTATGTACAAAACCGGCGATTTGGGAAAATGGCTACCGGATGGCAATATAGAATATCAGGGGCGTATTGATGATCAGGTTAAAATCCGTGGTTATCGTATAGAGCTGGGCGAAATTGAACACGTGCTAAATCAGCATCCGCTGGTCTTACAAAGTGTGGTGATTGCAAAATCTGATACCAATGGAATGAAGCGGTTGATTGCTTATTTCGTGCCGTCTAAAGAAGAAGCTAAGGAAGAACTCTTTACTTACCTGAAATCCAGCTTGCCAGAATACATGGTACCTGTACTGGTTGAACTGGATGAATTACCACTCACTGCCAACGGGAAAATAGATAAGAAATCATTACCGGACCCAACGGGGGAAATGTTGCTGACTAATGTCTATGTAGGGCCCCAGAATCCAACTGAGGAAGTTTTAGCTGAAATCTGTCAGCAGTTATTAGGTATAGAACGGATAGGGGTAGATGATAACCTGTTTGAAATAGGTATGCACTCCTTATTGGTAATGCGTTTGATAGCTGCTACACTGGAGGAATTCAAAATTGACATACCTGTCAGAACTTTCTTCGAGTTAGCGACAATTAGGTTGCTGGCTGAATACATAATAACAAGACAAGCAAACAGTGCGAAGAAACGTACAAGAATAGTATTATAACATTTTAAATAGCTTATATGATTAACCAGAATTTAGCTGATGTCAAAAGCCTGTTAGAAAAAGCAAATGACTTAGGTATTGAGATATTTCTTGAAGACGATGATCTGATAGTGGAGACTTTAGAAGAGACGGAGATTGATGAAGACTTTTGGGATGAACTGAAAAAAAATAAACCTCATTTAATAACATACTTTAAAGAAAATACGAATTTATCAGCTGTAGATAAGATTCAGGCTGTTAGCACCGGTATGAACCGTATTCCATTGTCATTCAGTCAGGAGCGGTTGTGGTTTATCGACCAGTTGGAAGGGAGTGTACCTTATCATATTACTGAGGTACTGGAACTCCATGGCGAGCTCAGCGAGGAAGCTTTGGTATATGCTTTACAAACGATTATCAACCGTCATGAAGTACTGCGGACAGTGATCCGGCAGGAAGATGGTCTGGCTTATCAGGTGGTTTTACCGGCAGATAGCTGGCAGTTATCTGCCATTGAAGCCGGTGAGGATATACAACAGGCTGTGGCAGCTTTCAGGCAGCAAACCTTTGATCTTGCCGCTGATCATATGCTAAGAGCCGGATTGTTAGGTACAGCTACTGGCGGGCAATTGCTGGTGATTACGATTCATCATATTGCCTCGGATGGCTGGTCATCGTCTATCATTGT
>NZ_JACHCC010000002.1 GCF_014207135.1 Pedobacter cryoconitis
TGAACTCCTTGGGGTAAGCTTTTCTTTCTCGTGACATAGTCTGTTAAGTTATTAAATTCCCTTAACTTACTGTCTGTTCAAATGTAGCAACTCCATTGCTACTGAAGGGCACACCAAAATTCGGCCGAGTAAAAGCCACTAAGAAAGTATGCAGTAGTTTCTAATAGAACATTTCACGAAAATATCGTGAGGTTTTTAAAAATAAGGCGAAATACATAAGAAATTTAATCAAATGACATTTTTAGAAATTATACGTGATCCATCAACAATACTCCCTATTAGATATACTGGGTCTTTCAGGGAAGCATTGAAAGAGAAAATTCAACATTTCGGACAAGTTATCGACAATTCCGATAATTTATCTATGGCTATAGAAGGGATAAACTTAGATCAGGCAGTCTTTAAAAAAAGAAATAAGATTTTAAGGAACGGGATTTTAAATACAATTGATGCCTACTATGAGGGAGATCCTAGCAAAGCATATCGCATTTTAAGTACTGCATTAAAAGAATCTAACCTTACAGGATATCTAAATAAAGAGTTCGAGCTCCCTGAAAATTCTAATCTTTTTCGAATTAGAAAAGAGACCAAAAACTATCCTTTATCAAAGGAGGAACTATTTCATATTCCTTTTGAACTGAGAAGTAAAGTAAGTACACAGCGTTATAGCATTCCTGGGTTACCCTCTTTATATCTCGCAAACTCTATTTACGTTGCATGGGAGGAAATGAGAAGACCAGGTTTCAACGAGATTCACGCGACTAGGATCGTTAACAACCGTCCTCTTATGCTGCTAGATTTGACCAATGATATTTTTGCAAGAAATAAGCATCTCGTTGATAACTTATCCTATAACTGGCAGTTGTTATATAAAGTTATGGCATGGCCATTAATTGCAGCATGTTCTGTCAAAGTTCAAAACACCGAAGATCCATTTAAGCCTGAGTATATCATACCACAACTCTTATTGCAATGGGTTAACAAAAATACTGTTTATGGCATCAAGTATTCATCAACACATATTGATTTGAATAAATCAGCTCATGAAGGTCTCTTTTACAACGTTGTAATTCCAGTTAGAACATTCAAAATAGAAAGAGGGCAGTGTCATGAATTGAAAAACACTTTCAAATCGACACGGGTTATACCCTTACAGATTAGGCAATTCATAACTTTTTCAGATCGTTTAGATCACCAGACATCGATCTTGGATAATGTTAATCCCGATATAAGCGGCGTCGAATTGATTGAAGGTCACTTGCAAAAATACTCGTCAACTATTTTCGGAATTCTTGAACATAACCTTAACGGAATTGAACTTGAAACTTTCGATTAAAATTTAAAAATTATACTACTAAAAAGACCCCGATCTAATGACCAGGGCTTAACTTTTCCATCTACTCCACTCGTATTGCATTCGCCAAATTCTTCAATTCTTGTATGAATTTAAGCACATGAAGTTCCAGTTTGGGATCGAATCGAGATTAAAGGATTTTGAGTCTTTTTGTCATGAAGTAAATATGGTTATGAATTACTAGATTACGAATCCTTTACTTATTCTAGTATGAAATCCAATGCACTTTATCTTGTTGTTTTTTTGATATAAAAACAACGTAATTCCCTCTTATATTCTTTTAGTGTTTTCACTTCTTCAACCGAAAACACCCCATAAAATACTCCAATATCTCCTCCGGCAGCAACCCGCTTATCTTACAGACCATCTTAAAATCGAATGACAACTCTAACACCGATCCATCTTCTAACCTAATTTCAGATGATATATCGTTAACCATAGCATATTCGTTTTCCCATTGCCTCATGATTATCCTGCTTCGCTTAAGCTTCTCTTTATCAGACAGGTCTTCTTCATAATACAATGCGGTAAAAAAACTCATGTAAAACCTGGTAATATCCGACATCGCTACGCCTTTAATCGCATTACCTTTATCAGACAACAGACAATCCCAGATAATATCAACCTGTACTGCACCAGCCTGATCAGCCTGTCCACTAAAAAAAGCATAAAAAGAAACAGCGTCTACAAATTCCTGAAGCAGAGACCGGACATCTATTTTCGTCGCAGTAGTTGTTATCCTGAAATCTTCAGGATAACAGAGTGTTTTAATCTCTCTCATGAGCCAACAGACTAGTTTCTAAATACAAACATCCTTTGTTAGCCTTTTTAACCTGCGTTAAAGCCAGTTCAGATTCTACTTCACACAGCTCATTTAATATTTCTTTAATATGATCCGGATTAACCGTCTTCTTTAAAAACTTGTTGATAGCTAGAAATACTTCCAATGGAAGGCGAGGTTTACAGAAGTATCCATGCCTGATTAACAAAGAAATCGCATACCTAACCGCCAATAAACCAAGCTCATCAATCTCCGCTTCAATATCGAATTTTTCTTCGAGCATAAAACGCAACTCCTTCGTTCCTTCGGGAGTAATTACCCCACAGACATAAACAATCTTGAATCCATAATTTATACTTTCCATTTGTACCATTACAGTTTCTCCATAATCAACAGGAGGTAAGAAATCCATGAAACTCCTTTCTTCCAATGCCTTTGCAATCCTTTTTAACACCACTATAGGATAATCAGGAGCCTGAAACATTTCAACCCCTGCAACATACTCATCTGGTTGTCCTATTAAAAAAGACAATTGTTCTGCGCTGTATCCTTTAGCAATTCTTTTCATCATTACCCTGTAAACGGTTGCCAGGTGTATTTCTGTGATTTTTGTCATGTGTTCCATGTTGTTGAATTTAAATTAGTTATGATTATACTATTGAGAAATTTTGGCATAGCGATGCCATTGGGATTAAATCCCGGTTTTAGATAGGGTGGAGAAAGGAAGAGAAGTGATTATCAGCCAGGATGCTTAATAATTATAGCTCTGGATATAATTTGGAAGAAGATGATTTGATTGAGGAGATTTTCCATTGCTTAAGTTTTAAAAGTATTTAAAGCAATGATCTTTGGGAGGGAGCGTCAAATAGAATAAGAGCGCTCCCCGTACACTATAACACCCCCTAGGATAGGCGAGAACGAGTTCTCTTTGTGCGTATACGGAGAGCGCCCGTATTTCTACAAAGATATAGAAACCGGGCATTTTATCATCCATAACTTTACGCACATTCAGATTCCTAGGTCTGTTATAGTAAAGTTTCTTTGATTTAAAATACCATATTATTCATTATGAGCAGGTAAAAATCCTGCCAACTAATTGTAGGTTAAAATTAATATTTAAACTTTAAAATAAAAAATAAATCTTTAATTAAGATTTGTATATTCATATTGAACTAAAATTTATTCATATGGCTATAATCAAATATGACCAGGCAGACATTATCCCTATAGTTATTACTGTTTTAAATTTTTGTAATGTTGATTTAGCTAGTTATGGTTACAGGTTCGTTATAGAAAATGAACTTCCGCATTTGAAAGATTTTGTTGAAGAGGAGATTAATCCGGTTTTGTATTTTGAAATTATGGAAGCCTCTGATCATGGAATTCCTAAAAATATGTTGAAAGGTAATGAATTGATTTTTGAGGCCTTAAAAACACTAACGATTATACATGACATCGACTTGGTTGATCTGTTGTTTAATAATGAGAGAATCAGGGAATTGTCTGGTGATCTTTATGAAAACCTCGATCATTATGCTGATATCTCGATTGAGGATGGAGACCTCATTTTTGGTATTTCAATGTCCTTTTATGATATCAGCAATGTTTGCTACTTTCTTTGCCAGCTCATGCTTTACCAGGAGCTAGATTATGATAGCTTCGAAAAAGATGGACTAATGGGAACTGGTTCGGAAAAAGTGGGTTCACTGGATACTTCCAACAGCAGTGTGTCAATCGTGTATGATCTGATTGAAAAAATGCAGGAATTTCAGGATATAATTCTGGATGGAAAATGGGAATAATTTGGTCAACCAGGGGTAGGGTACCAATCGTCGTGAGTGCATGGTGAGTGCATGGTGAGTGCATGTCAAGTCCATGTATTTTGAGCTAGTTAAAAACACATGGACTTACCATGCACTCAGGTTAAAATGAAGATGCACTGACTCAAACCTTAACTCCCTGGTCACCCAAATTAAGGTCCAGCCAGCTCCAGCTAACAGATAGCCACAACCGGACAATTCCAGACAATAGCAGACAATTCCAGACATTCAGTCTAGTACATGATTATTTTTTTTCTGAATGACTTACATTGTTCAAATTCTAAAATAAATATCATGGCAATTTTTCAAGGTAAATTTTTAACGGGGGTCATCGGTAAGCTTATATTCAGAGAATTAAAAGGCAAGCAAATAGTTTCTGCAAAAACCGGGAAAAAGAAAATAAAACAAACATTAGGAACGAAAGGAGCATCGAATACCTTTGGGTTGGCTAGTCGCCTGGGTAAAAACATTCGGGCTATTTTTCAGAACCTGGTTAATGAAAATGCAGATGATGAATATGTATCCCGTTTAACGGGTGAGCTGAACATTTCGCTAACTGCTAGCAGGGACTTTGAGACCCGCATTTTTCATTTTGAGAAAAATAGTTTTAACGGCCTTTCAGGTTTTGAGTTCAATATCAACTCGCCATTAAAAAAGATCTTAAATTTAAAGCCGAAGGTTAATTTAGAAAATGGAAATCTCAAGGTTTCATTACCATCCATACTATCACCATTAAAGCTGCTTTTTCCGCTAAATTCAACAAAATGCAAGCTGATTGTAGCCGTTGGGTTAATTCGTTTAAAAGATGGAAAAAGAGTTCTTAATGCTGAAAAGCAAACGTTGTTAATAGAAAAAGAGAAACCCATACCTGGGGCAATGGATTTTCTATTCAAAGTACCTGATGGCTGTTTATGCATTGTCAGTTTATTTCTCGACTACTTCAATGATAATATTCCAATAAACAGCAAAAAGTTTAATCCGGCAATTATTTGTGATGCGGTAATAAGCCCTGGGCATTTTCAAAATCTTGACCAACGTAGCTGGGTAGATATGCCAGGTCTTATATTCTAAAATTTACTCAATCATCTTGTTCTGGCTTTCCTAAAAAGGAGAGCCTTTTTTGTTTTTTATGAAAAAATATGCCCCAATCAGACCGGACAATTGCAGACAATTCCGGACAATACCAGACAATACCGGACATCTCAATCTGATTTTGAGTTTTTTATGAATTATTAATATACTTTCGTTTAACGAGTTCAAGCTACCGGTATGCATTCGACTTGAGTTAACAGAATAATTCACATTTTAAAATTTAAGACAATGGCTGTAATTAAAACAGGAATCCTTGGTGGATTCTCAGGAAAAGTTGGAACAGTAATAGGTGCTAAATGGCATGATCTGGATGTTATTAAAGCAATACCTAAAAAAACAAGTAAAAAAGCAACTCAGACACAGGCCGATCAGCGCATTAAGTTTGGATTGGTAACTCATTTCTTTAGTGATCTGAAAGATGTCATAGATCTTGGATATCAATCAAAGAACAAATCGATGAGCCCTATGAATGCTGCAGTTCAACATCATTTGAATAATGCGGTTACCGGGATATCCCCAAATTTTACGCTTGATTATGCGAAGGTCATGATGACTTCGGGCAAATTGAAAAGTGCTGAGAATATATTAGGTACTGCTGCTGCAGGGAGGAAGATTATGGTCAGCTGGGACTTTGATCCTGAAGACTATAAAGAAGCTGTGAGGGCGGAACGTGCAACTGATAAAGCTTTGCTAGTGGTCTATGATGAAACGAAAAAGCTCTTTCTGAATTCGGCACGTAGTGCTGTAAGGTCAAGTGGTAAATTGGAAGTAATCATGCCGCGAATGACTGTAGCTGGTAACAGTTTACATGCCTATCTCTATTTCACTACAAAGGATGATAAAATTGCATCTACAAGTGCATATCTGGGACCATTGAAAGCGGTGGCCTAATTATGATAGCCCGGCAGTTTATAAGCCCTGCCGGGCTTTTTAATCTTTGTTAAACCTTTTAAATATTAAAATGATGAATGCGAAAATTATCAAATTACCCGTGATAAATGATTTACCACGGAGTATCAATACACCCTTCAAGGGAACGGAATTTATAGTGTTATTTGTCTCTTTATTATTGATTTGGTGTTTTGCACCTGGTTTGATCCTTCAAATAGACGGTACTGCTGGCAGCGTAGATCAAAGTATCTGGCTCCTGGTTATACTAAGCCTGATCAGTTTCTTATTGATTACAGCTTTATGCTGGTGGTTATTACATCGTGCCTGGTCAATGATGGGTTTACCTTCGGTATCTACTATGGTTTCACAATTTAATTCTCTGACGCTATGGCAACAATTAAGCTTTTATTGGGCATCATTTGTTTCGCTGTTACTGGCAGCTTTGGGCTGCTTAATCGCAATCTGTTAATACTAGGAGATAATGAGCTGTCTGAGGCTAAGAACCGGAACTTACTGGTGCAAATTGCAGAAAAGGAAATAGGAGTAAGGGAAGAAAGTGGGAATAATGATGGGCTTAGGGTAGAGTCTTATTTATCCAGTGTCAATTTGAAAAGAGGGCAACCCTGGTGTGCCGGATTTGTAAGCTGGGTTTACGCTCAGGCCGGATATACCAGACCACGCTCAGGATGGACGCCAGATCTCTTTCCTTCATCGCGCTTAGCTCGTTCAGCGTTGCCGGGAAATTTATTAGGGATCTATTTTCCTGAATTGAAAAGGATGGCTCATGTTGGCTTAATTGTGAAGCAACAAGGTGATTGGATAATCTCTATCGAGGGTAATACAAATGTAATAGGAAGCAGGGAAGGGGATGGCGTTTACAAAAAAAGCAGACATATAAAGACTATTTACAGGTTCTCTGATTGGGTAAAAGAGAACGATATGAATAGAAATAATTTGCATAGATAATCTTTTTACTATATCTATTTATGTAAATTTTAAATATTGATAATAATATTTCTTTTATGTCAAATAATAGTGTTAAATTATGTTGTAACTAACCTATTATTATCCTTGAAAAACAGAAAATCACTTTGGAGTGAAATTTTGGATTTACGTCCGATTATACCGCCATGAAGCATGCCGGCAAAACTCCGTCAAATAATTCAGATAATTTAAAATCTTAATCCTGATACTATGGACCCTACGGATAAAATGGATGTCTTAATCAATGCTCTGGCTGAAATGAAAGGTTTAAAGGAACCGGAAACAAATGGAAAGACAGGGAAAGATTTGCTCGATATAAATGATCTTAAATTACTATTCCGTATTACTGAGAGAACAATACTACGCTGGCGCGACAGCGGAAAATTAAAGTTTATCAGGATTGTGGGGTGTATTTATTTTAAATGGGAGGATATTGTGCCTTTACTAGAGAGTAAATCTAAAACGAAAAGTTAGTTGTTATAGTTGCCAATCAACCGCGGGTATGCGCCATACATGCCTGTGGTTATTAAACGATTACTTCCTGCCATGGATTTGGCAGGAAGTGATCTAAAGTATCTCAATTATTCACGCTTAAAGATCATTTCATCAGGATAGCCTTTGCCTGGCTTTTCATTAATATAGAATCTTTCACGGAGCTGACGTGTAGCAGTCATCGTATTTAAATCAGAGCTAGGAATAAATTTATACTTAAATGATTGACTTGTTTGGCCATCTGGTATACTTCCTGTTATATCGCCAGTTAGTTCATTTAAGCCGAATATGCTCGCTCGCTTTCTACCTTCATTAAGGCTATCATCATATGTTTTGTAGGAATATTTAATATCATCGATTATTACACTATGGCCATTTTTATAATAAGTATACCCTACAAGTACATCTGCTGTTAGATCTAATACGGGTAGTTTAATATTCTCAAAACTTAATTTGATTCTCAAAGTATCTGAACCATATATCGAAACCCATGTCCCGGCGATTCTTTTTAATCTAGGATTTGGTAAGTTATCTCCTTTCTTTGGCAATTGTTGTGCATGTGTTAGGTTAACATTGAAAACGCTAAACAATAAGAAGATGTAAAATATGTATTTCATAGTATTTGTGTTAATTAACGATGCTAGTATCACTATTTGCTTTAAATAAGTTCGTGTAAACGAAGATATTAGAATGGAACATTGGATAATTATTAATATAAAAAGCCCCAGGAGATTAACCCTGAGGCCTATACACTTTTGTCCGTAATTACTAATTTAATTAGAACGGACGATTTGACTACATATACTAGGAGCTCGGGATTTTAGTGGTTCTGCCAAATACACAGCCGTAACCTTCATATTCTTATCATTGGGCTCTATAAAAAACAATTTATGCCTATCAATTTTGTCTTTGGCATATTGAACGGCAATGTTTATAAGCTCTGTGATCGAAATAGTCTTGATCTTATTGAATGAATCTAACGAAATATTCTTTGTCCAATTCGGCCGATTAATCCATGAAATAAATACTAAATCAGAACCTCCTGGATAACACTTACATGCTAATATATATTCTTTACAGCTTCCTTCAATGTCAAATTGAAACACTCTATCCTTGATGGGGATAGCAGCTGTATCCAGATGATAATAAACAGTATCCTGTATAATTTTTTTGTCTTGCGCTTTAACCTTTGAAATTGTCGCCAGCATGAAACAAGTCAATAATATCGTAACAAACTTCATTATATTAATATTTATTAAATAGTGCAATAATATGATCTACTTATGTGCCACGATTTTATGGTTTCTTAAGTATTATATAATCTGGTCCACCACTTCTTGGGAAAAATGACATTGTAACTTTGTCAGTTTTAAATTTATTATTTGGTAATGTTTCAGTTATAAAAAAATCATACTGATCATTAAAGCTATCCTTTGATTTAACAACTATTTCTCTTAAATCTTTCCAGGAAATATAATTTAACTTAGGCTTGCCTTTGATGATTGTTGCTTTACTTTCTGTATGCTTATATGAGAAAGTCAAATATCTATCATGTGGGGCCAAGCATTTACAGTAAAAAACATATGAAGTCCATCGACCTTCTTTACCTACTTCAACTATACGATTATTAGGTTCTATATTTATTGTATCAACGATAAAGTAGATCTGTTTCTTCTCCTGTGCTTTTGCAAAACCTGCAATCATTGAGATCGCCAAGATCAATAAGAGTGTTTTATTTTTCATATTCATTCGTATTTTATTTGCAATCTTTACCAAGCTTTTCCCATCCATTATTGCTAGAAGCATTTACATTTTGTGAGGTAAATATATCTACTGAATTTCTTGAAAATCCATATTTTGATAATAAATCATTATACGCTTGATTTATAAAGGTCTTTTTATCATATGTCGGAAATTCTCCAGGATTATCCAGTCCAAATAATAGCGCTTTCCTACAATCATCAAGAGCTATTTGTCCATTATTAGAATCATAGAGAATGGACACCATTCTATCGAATTGACTTGTTAACATGGTGAAATGATCCGTGTAATTAGTATTAAGATCTTTTCGATCATTAAATAGTGTCAATTCATAAAAAGTTGCCATGTAACCAGGTGAAGTTTTATCAACCAAATCAGGCTGGTTTTCATTTACAAACATAAAATTAACATAAGCATGATACGTTTCGTGTATTGCAACGGCAGAAATTAATAGTTTAGATGCATTTTCAAGCATATTTGAGTTTAGCATAATATCAGAACTCATACCTTTTGTACTGCCATCACTAACTGTCGTATAAGCACCAGAAAAAGTGCCACTGCCAGTAGAACCGCCCCAAGGTTGGGAGGAAACACTCCAAGTTAGATTTGGTCTCCATCCTTTTTGCAAAAATGGTTCTACCATTTTATTATATAGTTGATTTTTCTCTAAACCATCCAGTATTGTCTTTCCAACACATGGATATTTAGCCTTTAATAAAGTATCCCTAATGATTTCAATAGAAGGCTTATCATAATCAACTGGTGGTTCTACGTAACTATCTCCTGGACACCCAGTACATTTATTATCTACCTTTGGGTCTTGATATTCTTCATCTTCTCCTCCACTTTGGCTACCACAGACGGTTCTCCCTGGCCTAGGAGTACAAGTGTCATAACCACCGGCTCCAATACAAGCATATCCACCAGGTATGTATGTACAATTAAATCCATTAGATCCGTTTACTTCGGTTTTATTGGTAGATGTCTTGGTAGTATTGTTCCCGTTTTGATTAATTAACTTTCTATATCTACCATCCTTGTATTTAAACACTTGTTTGAGGTTACCACTCCAATCTTCAACAGTGACCAATCCGGTAAATTTTTTATCTTTTGAAGTGTTATTAACCCATTCTTTATCAGGAATGGTTGTTACTTTTTCAACTTCCATTTTACCCTCTTCATTTTTATAAAGAAATAAATAAGTCAGCTCATTAAAAGAATATGTTTTAGTAGTCCCTTCAATCTTATAGCATAGCTTGCTGTCAAAATTCAATGGTACACGAACACCAGTACCTTTCTTTCTAGCAATATCCCAAAGTGCATTTGGAATTTCATCTGTATTTATGGTACTGGATGTCGCCTTATCTCCAGATTTTTTTAATACTGAGCTATAAAAATAATCTTTTGCTTCTTGTATGCCGAGTTCATTTACCCCAGCGTTTTTTTCATTAGTCACAATATCTTTTCTGCAAGCTGCAAAAAATAATATGAGGCAACTCATTGTAATAAATACCGATAAAATAGTTCCTGGTATAGGTTTTTTCATATGTAATTAATTTGACCAGGAAGATATAATATTTGTATACTATTCGTAATATATTAATCTATTTATTAATTAAATATTACGCAAACGATCTGTTTCCCGATGTAAACGAAGATATTGGAGTGGAGTTAAGGAATTAGCCCCAATCACTAATTTAATTAGGAAGGGCAAGGTGATATGGGATATGCCTTTAATAATTGGCACTCATTGCCTCCCGATAATTTCTTCTGGAGAATCCTTCTTTTGAAAGAAGACTGATGTTTTGGGGATGAATTATAGCTTATAGGAATAATTGATTGATAGAAAGACTATTAAAAAATGATTTTTCATATTACCGTTAATTAGGAGTGTAAATTAATTCCTCCTAGTAGTTTAGGTTATTAAATTTATTCCTTATCTTTGCCTTCGAGAGCGTTAATTTGCGGGGGTATATCCATTGGAGTACCTCCGCCAATTGCCTAATTTCATGCACTATCCCTCTTCGGATTGGTGAGAACATCATCTCTTTTAAAAGCATCCTGGCTTTGAATTCAGCAAGATCAACGAGCAATTTATTATTCCCTTTCATACCGTATCTATAATTAGAATTTAACTTTTAAGTCAAATTAAGCCGTTTACATAGACAATTTAAAGTTTGATGTAAAAAAGTGACGCAATTAATTTAATTGATTTATAATTGGTTAGACAAATAATTATGCGAATTAATACTGGTTAAATAGAATAAGGGATAGCCGAAAACCTTAAATAGAGTAGGCATTATTTAGTTTATAATGTAAGAACCACATGAAAAAATCATTAATCTTAACAATTGTTTGCTTCGCTGTTTTCTTGTTAACTAGTCTTAAGGGGTATAGCCAGCAAACAACAATTTGTCCTGGTCAACTAATTCCAGATGGTTGGATAGTTACTGGAACGAAATCCTGCGTTGGTTGCTGTAGTCCGGGAGTTCTTGTCCAGATGTACATTATTAAACGTATTGATAATTTGCCAGTAGGTACTGTCCTTACCATATGCCCCAATCAGGTTATTCCTTCGGGTTGGGTTGTTGTTGGAACAAAATCCTGTGCTGGTTGTGGCTGTACTTTGCCTGGACCAGTCGTTAACCTATATCAGATTAAAAAGCTATCATAGCTTCGATCGAATACACCCTGGCAATTCCAATAAATACATCCCATTGTTAGGACGACAATCCTAACAATGGGATGTATAGCTATGTTATCATTTGACCATAATAGGCTCAGATTCTCTATGAGGCCCCTTAAGCGAAAATATTGTCTGTAATATAACCGAAGCCATTACAAACAGCAAACCGATATAAAAGGAAACGTTCAGCTCTTTACTCTCGTTAAAGAACAGAAAAGCAAGTATAATGGCATACACCGGCTCAAGGTTAAAACTTAAGTTTACCGTAAACGCCGGTATGCGTTTTAATGATTCAGCAAAAAGCACATAGAGCCCCGCCGTACAAAAAGACGCCAGAAGTAACAGGTACACCGTGTCTTTCGGGCTCGGAATGAGTGATGGTGCAGGAAAATAATGCAGATACAAAGGGAGGGAAATGCCCAATGCAACTGTGCCTCCAATCATCTGGTAATAATTGATAATCCTGCTGTCGTATTTTTTAACAAGTCTCTCGTTATAAATTGTATAAAGAGCTGCAAAAGCCGAGGATATTACACCCAACAATATACCTAGCTGGTAGGATGAATCAAAATGGAATATCAAGGCAATCCCAATCAGTGTGAGTACACTTAATAAAAGCTCAGTGGGATTGAACTTCTGACGATTAATCAACGGGCTAAAAATTGCCGTGAAAAAGCTGGTAAGGCAGTAACACACTACACCAATTGAAATGTTTGAATACTTGATACTAGCGTAAAAGAACACCCAGTGTATGGTAATAAGCAATCCAATTTTTGCGATGCCAAATTTCTCTTTGGATGTCGGGATAGCCCGGACTTTAAACAGTTTTAAAATCAATAAGAGGATAATTGAAGAGAAAAATACTCTGTACCAAACCAGAAGTCCTTCGTTAAGGGAAATGAGTTTACCGAATATACCAGTAAAGCCAGCGAGTATTACAGCAGCGTGTAATATCAAATATGATTTTTTCATAAAAGAATTGTCTGCCTGTTCTTAAAAACAGGGATTAGATATTAATAAATAAACTATAAATGCAAAGCCCATGGAAAAGATGCAGATCAAGAGATCAACAAAAGCCAGGGTTTTACAACGCAGATTAATTATTAAGCTCTAGGAGGAGGAAGACAGCTCTTTCTATTCATATTGATAATTTTAAATAAAACTAATCAAAAATATTTGGAATAGGGAAATATCAGAAAAGAGTTGCTCACTGTGTTAGGTGAATTTTTTAGTATAATTTTTAAACAGTTTCTAATAATTTAGTTTTAATCTGTACTTTTATTTTTAATCATTCTAAATAAAGAACAAATAAACAGCTTAGAACCGAAAAAATTATGGAACCACAAAGTAAAAGAATCCTGGCATTGGATTTAATAAAAGGAATGAGTGTGATCGGAATGGTCATTATACATACCTTACTCATATTTGCGAGTATTAAATCGCAATCAGAAACAGTGATTGGTAGCTTTATTGTTTTTTTGGGTAGAGGGACTTCTATTTTTCTAATCTGTATGGGGGTGACATTTATGACCTCCAGTCATCAAAGTCTTAAAAGTGCATTGAAACGAGGTGGTTTGCTTTTAATAGCTGGTTTCTTCATGAACTTTATGAAGTTTATTATTCCTGTAATTTTTGGTTTTGCTCCGGATCATTTTATTCAAAAGTATGGATGGCACGGCCCAATAGAGCAACAATATATGTATTTGGTTCTGTTAGGGGATATTTTGCAATTGGCGGGTATGTCTTTACTATTTGTTGGCTTTATCAGGAAATATGTAAAAAATAAATACGGTATTCTGGCAATAGGGTTATTAATAGCACTGGTATCCAGAGAAGTTAGTGGATTTAATATTGATTATCCTGTAATTAATTACATCTCAGATCTTTTATTTAGCAACGATTTTCCTGCCTCTGTATATTTTCCTGTTTTTCCGTGGATGTCTTTTATTATAATCGGGATGTTTTTTGGTAAATGGTATCTGGACCTGAATTATAACAGAAAACAATTATTTAAGAATATGCTATATATGGGACTTTTGTTTGTAGCTATTGGTGCACCTTTGGTTTTTTTATATGGTGCCTATAATTATAATGCTTTTTACCATATGGGACCTGGTGGTGTGATTTATTTTGCAGGATGGACATTGATTTTTCTATGGGCTGTTTTTAGGATAACCGCAAATGTTAAAGAAAATAAACTTATCAGAACTCTAAAATATTGTAGTAAAAATCTAACATCAATGTATATGATTCAATGGATATTAATTTCTTGGGGCAGAGGTATCTTTGGGTATAGACAAAATGGAATTGGATTCGTCTTACTACTTATATTATTTTACATCGTTCTAACCTTTTTAGTTCAGTTCTTATTAGATATCTTAATGAAGAAGAGGTCGTTAATTTTACCTCAACAGATCTCAACTGATGAAATTGTCCTGAAGTAATCGTTAGGCTATGATGTAGCATCCAATATCAGCCTACAAATACTAAAATATAGTCTTGTTCTTGATGTGCTTGTGAGATAATTGTTTTTAGCTCTATGAAGTCTTCTGAAAGATGACGCTTATTAAAAGCCTGATCTGCTGAGTTGTCATCATGCCAGACTTCCGGATAAATTCCGTTTTTATTGAGCTCTTTAGAATTGTAATTTAAATCAATAGCTGCTTCTGACATTTCATTAAGTAGTCTGTTGATTTTGGAAATTGTGAAAGGATCAAGATACGGGATTAGACTTCCATTTTCATAGAGTTCAAATTGCTCTTCAATCGGCATGTTTTCAACATTCTCTCCACCGATTAATTTAGTAGGGTTAAATATTTCACTTAATAACTCTTTGTCTAAATGCTTAAGACTTTTAGAAAGGACATATTCAATCCCCATAAACGAACCTTCAAACGTTGCATTGCTTTTGGCTGACGAGATGTAGAAGGATACATCGGTATCCGGATTTTCTGATTGAACAAAAGTACTGTTGGATATCCTATATAAAGTGGCTGATTGACCCATAAAACTAATTTTAAATTTTACATCAATTAATTTCGGTTAAGAATAAAATTAGCATTTTAATGTTTCAATGTCCAATTATTTTTAACAGCCTTTTTGCATCCTCATTTTCAGCATCACATTTTAAAGCGGTTTCATTTGCATGTCTTGCGGCCTCAATATTTCCATTTTTCTGGTAAGCATTTGCCAGTACATACCATGTATAAGAGGAAGACGGATATTTCTGAAGTACTTTCTTTGAGAGAGCAATAGCCTGATCCGTCTTACCCAGGTCGGTCAGCATACTGATCGCGTTATTCCAGTCAATCACTGTGAACCGGTTTTCCGGGTATAAGGAACTAATCTCCGGATATTTATACAGGCAATAGAACGCTGAGAGATTCGCCTTCCATTTAGGTTCGGCTTTGACTGCCGCTTTGATCAGTTCAAGGGCCTTTTGTTCATTATTAGCCAGCAGGTAGGCTTTTGCAAGTTTTGGATAGATTCCATACCAGCCCTTAGTCATCATGACAGCTATATTTAACAGCGAATCACCATATTTCTTATTTCCTATAACCAGGGCAGTGGTTGCCTGGTTAATGCGTATCCGACCGTAATGATAGTTGAGCAAACGTTGCAGGTCACCGAAAGGATCACGGGAATGATCGACGCGCAGATCCACATTATTATACCACTCATTGTTGAGACCCTTGACAAGTAATGCTGCCGACTGCTTGCCGCTATTCTGCCCACCGGCATGTTCACCGGCAATAAGTGCTTTTAGCAGGCGCTCGGACAGTGTCCCCGTGCTATGTTCAAATGTGTACGCCATGGTATGAAGTGTTTCAGGGGCAAGCTGATTACCCATAACCGCGAAATTTTTTCTAATAATATCGGTGGAGTTACCTTTCCAGTATTTGAGCGTTGATCCTGTAAAAGCAAAGACATTTCCTTTGGCATCAATACCGGAAACCTGCCGGTAATCTGCCATGGTATCCAGGCTTTTGGTATAGTTAATCGCTTGTTCAATAGTTTTGCCTTCCTTGAGTTGTTGAAAGCCATTGATAGCATACTTTGGCTCTGTTTCTGCGATCACTGAAAAAGCCCCAATACCCGGTTCAACATAGCAGGTAGAATTACCTACATATATATTATTGGTAGCTACTGCTATTCCCCATTCCTGCTTATTAGGGTCATAAGCAATGATACTGAAAGTAGAATTTATATTCCGGCCGGTTATCAGAGATGGCAGGTTCTGCGCCTTGCTAATCATTTGAAGACCGATTAACAGGGAAAGGGTTAACAAGGTTTTTCTAAGCATGATAGTTCTGAATTGGAAACAAATGACGGCAATTTTCTGTAAAGGTTGCAGTCAAATATCTGACAGGAAATATTCTTTAATAGCTATCTTAGTCACTTTGATCTTAATCTATATATGCGTCTTTATCCTCAATTAAAATCTATCATCTGTGTTGCCGGGCTTTGTTTTAGCACTAACTTTCTTTTAGCCCAACATCGGCTGCTGCCTCAGATTCAACAAACAGCCGAATCAATACATGCTCAAATTGGCATCAGTGCGCTAATTATAGAAACAGGGGATACTATAAACTTTCATCAGGAGCAGCGTTTTCCTATGCAAAGCACCTATAAATTTCCTATCGCAATGGCTATTTTACATCTGGTAGATCAGGGTAAATTTACCTTAGAACAAAAGATCACGATAAATCAATCAGAGATTATTCCAAGAGGGGCGAGTGTTATCAGAGAAAAATACCCTCAGGGTGCAAGTCTTACTCTTGATGAGTTGCTACGGCTCAATATAGCTGAAAGTGATGGAACTGCCTGTGATGTATTAATCCGGCTTGCTGGTGGTACTCAAAAGGTACAGGACTATATTAATAGTATTGGAATAAAGGATATGAGGATTTCAACTACCGAAATGGTACAGGTCTCAGATGACTGGACTCAATATCAGAATTGGTCAACTCCAAACGCTATGACTGGGTTACTGAAGACATTTTATAAGGGGAATGTTCTTTCTAAAAATAGCCAGAGCAAACTCATAGAATGGATGATAGGATCAGTTCCGGGAAACAAACGTTTAAAAGGCGGTCTGCCTGCAAATGCAATTGTGGCACACAAGCCAGGAACTTCAGGCACTTTCAGAGGACTGACACGTGCCACCAATGATGTAGGCATTATTACTTTGCCTGATGGAAATCATCTTGCGATCAGTGTATTTGTATCTGATGCCTATGGAACCACACAGGAAAGGGAAGGAGTAATTGCAGCAATTACCAAAATTATCTGGGATTATGCAGGTAATAAATAAGAATTAGCAGATTATTGTTGCAGCCTCACAAATTGAATATAATCTGTATTAACTGGTTTAATTTGGTGAATCTTCATTTCTTTAGCTATCTGTGCGCGGTGATAGGTACCATGATTAAAGACGTGCAGTAAAATATCATAAACAGATGTTTCATAACTGTCACCATTCGAGGTGGTGTACTTTAGAATGGGGGAGTCTGCCATTTCCAGGTATTCTATTTTTGATAATGCATTTGCGGTTTCCTCAAGCAGCGCGCTACAGGTTTCAAGATCATTTACTTGCCAAACGGCTATATTCGGCGTAACGCCATTAATTCTGGAAACCCATATCTTTTGCGCATTGACGATATGACTGAATAGTGAAATACATGATTCGGGAAGCGAATTGGAATTTGCGTTTAATGTATCTAGTAAAAGGGAGTTTGCCCAGTTGTTGTATTTGCAGAACTGCTTTAACATTGTGAGTGTTTTATTTCTAAATGTAAGAAGATTATTGTAAATCTAGGTCCATATACCTAACAAACGTCGGATGACTACAATTTCGGCAGTATGATAGGCATTATGATCTGCAATTTGAAGCGCTTCCCGCAGAATGCTTTGCCCAGTTCCATGCGGTATGGGTTCATATAGATCACGTTGCTGAATCAGCTCAATAAATGCCTTTAAATCATTATCAATCTGCTTCAGAGTTTTATCCCAACTGTTTTTGTCTGCCGGAGCAGCTTCTTTTGGCCAATATTCATCAGGCCACTTGGGCGATTTATAATTGCCGTCTTTGCTAAATTCCAGCATATCCAATTGGGCGATTCTAATGTGTTCAACAAGTTGCCAGATACTATAAGGTAAACCATGAGGCCTTTCTCCAAGTAGTGCAAAAGGAATATTTACAGTAGCCTTTTTTAATCCCACATGGGCGCCGCCACCATTTAATAGTTTTTTAAGTTCTTCAATTAAGGGTTCCATTTTACAAATCTAAATATTTGTTATTAATATACTCGTAAATAGACAATTATACATCTGGAACTGTTTTAAATTCTTTGCGTATTTTTACGATTGTAAACTTAAAAAGATATATGAGCATCGCATACAGTATTGCTGTTATCGGTTCCTACTGCATTGGAATATTACCCTAAGGTTGGCTTCGTTAAACAGGAAAGTAGTTTTATCTTGAACAGGGCAGAATGACAATAGACCACTCATAAAATTCCAATAAGTGACCGGACTTTTATATATTCACAATTTTAAAAAGACTATGAAACTATCATCCATTATACAACCTGAGGAATTGGTTAAACTAGGTAAAAGCGATTTCATCCTTTTTGATGTAAGTGCAGGATCGAAACCAAGATATGATGAACAGCACTTAGATGGCGCCTTTTATCTGGATTTAAATACTGATCTGGCAGATATTAAGGATTTTGCAATCGGTGGCAGGCATCCGCTACCATCTTTTGAACATTTTGCCCGGCTTTTAGGTCTATACGGAGTTACAAAAGATACGCTTGTAATTGTTTATGATGATAAAAACGGATCTAATGCAGCAGCAAGATTCTGGTGGATGTTAAAGTCAATAGGTCATGAAAAAGTTCAGGTTTTGAATGGTGGTTATAATGCTGCAATTAAAGCCGGCTTTGCTGTAAATGCCGTGGTTCCATCAGTGAAACCAGCAGAGCCAGACCAATTTACAGAATGGCAGTGGCCATTGGCAGAAATAGATGAAGTGGAGGCTGCTGGCAACAGTGATAATCACGTAATTATTGATGTTCGTGATGCAAATCGCTTTGCAGGTTTAACCGAGCCAATAGATTTAATTGCTGGTCATATACCTAACGCTATAAATATACCTTTTACTGAGAATCTGGATGCTAATGGGGCTTTTTTCGCTCCTGAAATTCTAAAGGAGAAATATTCAAAAGCACTGGCTGATTATAAAATTGAAAATGTGATTGTACATTGTGGTTCTGGGGTAACTGCCTGTCATACACTCCTGGCAATAGACTATGCTGGTTTAGAGATGCCAAAATTGTATGTTGGTAGTTGGAGCGAGTGGAGTAGAAATAACAAGAAAATGATCCTGGCCTAGTAAATTAAACAACAATCTTCATTTTGAGAGCAATTACATATATAAAACACGTCTTTATGCTAAGCATTTTAGTATTCAGCTGTGGATTGGCCAAAGCTCAGTCTAATAGAGAAGATATAGAAATACAGTGGCCTAAAACTGATGGGTGGGAACTTGATAAAATATTATCTACCCAAACCGATTTTTCTCATCGTCGTCAAAAATGGAACCTTAAACAGGATAAGAAGGAAAGCTGGCAAAAAATGGTGATGATATTGAATGATGACATCACAAAAAATACGAAGCCTCAGGACAGCCTTAATATTTTACCTGACTTATCAACTGATAAAGGCATCCGTTTTAAACTCCTGGCGGAAAATAAAAACACTCCCTTTCCCTATAAACTGATCAGTATGGAAAACCGAACACTTAAATTGGAGCAAACACCCATTTCTACACTGGTTTACATTAAAGATGGCAAAACCTGCAGGCATCTTGTGCTTGTTTCAATGAGGACATCAGAATTTCCAGCAGATTTCTTGAAGGAATGGTCGGAAATCCTCCTGAACAGCCAGATCATTTCATCAAAAGAAGGAAACTTTGAATACACAGATGATGCCTATCTTGATATAAAGGAAACAAATGGGGTAGATTCATTTTATATTAATGCCAATTTTACTTCAAATCAGCTTCAACATCTGCTTAAAGGGCAATCTGCTAAAATTGTTATAGATAACTTTCCAGAACTTACTCTTTCTGGTAAAGTATTGGAGATCAACAGTAAAATAAAAAGTGAATTTGCACTTACTTCACCCAATACCAATACCGGGAATTTTGTAAAAATGGTTGAAAGATTTTTGGTGATCATTAAAGTTGAAATACCCTCAGGAGTTAGGGAAAAACTTAAAAATAGCATGAGCTGTACTGTCACTGTAGCCACAAAATAAAAAAGAATTATCAATAGTTCATTGCCTCTAAAAAGCCTTTTTTGTACAAAGGCCCAATAGGGATAAAGGATTGATTGCTAAGTATCAAATTGTTCTCAACAATGCGTTGCACATGGCTCTTGTTAACAATGTATGAACGATGAGCCTGTAAGAAATGGCTTGCGTTAAGCTGTCCAAGTATGCCCTTCAAAGTTTGGTATACCAAATAGAATTTCTCGTTTGTATAGAGTTTCACATAATCTTTGCTGCCTTCTATATATATAATGTCTTGTTGTTTAAGATTGAGCAGGCTTTGGCCATCCTTAATCAGTAAGTAGTTGATTTGCAGCTCTTCGGTTGGCATATTTGATAGCCCGGCTTTATTTACTGCTTTTATAAATCGCTCGTACGAAAACGGCTTTAACAGATAATCAACAGCGTCGAGTTCGTAACTCTCAAAGGCATATTGCTTGTAAGCTGTGGTAAAAATAGTCTTCGGTTTGGTAATCAGAGCCTTCAAAAAGTGTAATCCGTTAACTAGTGGCATTTCAATATCTAAAAACAGCAAGTCCACTTTATGATTGCTTAAATATTCAAATGCTTCAACAGCATTTCTAAAAGAAGCCAGATGTTGCAGGCCTGGCGTTTGGTCAATATAGTGTTCCAATACCTGATGGGCTATTGGCTCGTCGTCTATGATGATGCAGTTCATTGGCGTTTTAAAATTACAGTTGCCATATATTGTTCATTTTCTTCACTTAAAATCAGACGGTGCCGATTTGGATAATAAAGTTCCAATCTTTTTTTAATATTAACCAGACCAATACCGCCCACTTTTTTTGTGTTAAAATTGGGAATTGCCTGTAATTTATCATTTTTAATGGTGAAGATAATCTCTTCTGGTGTTACCTGTAAATGAGCAAGGACTGAGGCCTGATCTTCCAGTTTATGCCTGCCATGTTTAAAGCTGTTCTCTACCAGGGGTAAAAACAGCAAAGGAGGGATTTTAATAGTCTCGTCAACTGCCGGTGCCTCGAATACGATACTGGCTTTGGGGAATTTTTGCTGTTCCAGTTCAAAGTAGCCCTTCAAAAAGTCAATTTCTTCTTGCAGGTTTACTTCTTCCTGATCACAATCGTACAAAATATACTGCATCATCTGCGAAAGCAACAAGATAAAACGTGGCGTTTCTTTAGATCGCACCAGGCTCAGTCCATACAAACTATTCAGGGTATTGAACAAAAAATGAGGCTGCAATTGGGTTTTAAGCATATTCAATTGGAGATGCAGGTTGTCGGTTTCAGATTGGTGGCGTTTGATCTCATTCTGAGAAGAAAACCTAGCCAGTCCAATACATAAGAAGGCAATCAGATCGGTCAGCATCATGTTCCAATCCCAGAGTTGGTAAGCAGATTTGAAAAATACATTCACCACTGTGCCTTTTGTGAATTGATTAAAGATCCATGAAACAGCCAGGTTGTTATAAGGGATGACCAGTAAAAAATAAGCTATGGTAATTAAAAACAGCCACAAATACTTTTTACGTTGTAGGAAATAGGGAATAAGCCAACGGTAATAAGGGATGACTAACAAAGTTGAGCAAATACTGTATAAACAAATCTCCAGATAAGGGAAATCATTATTGGGAGTATGAGGTAACCTGGCATGGTCTAAGTAAAAGGAATATTTATAGCAAGCAACATAAAGCAGCCAGATGATCAATTCAAAAAAAAGAGGAAAGGTTAATCCGGGTTTCTTCATGATGAATCTAAAGTCGTAATATTTATTGATTATGAACAGCGTGTTTTCGACCAGAGCCTGTTTTTGCACGACTAAAAAAATCAATCCGGATTTGATAGGCCACTCTTGACGTTCGGTCGAATAATGGACAGGGGAGCATTTTTTTTGTGTTGATTTGCTTCATCAAAAAACAAAAACATGAAAACAACATTTCCAATCTTTATTGCAATACTCTGTTTGTCGGTAAACAGCCGGGCACAAAAAGCTACTGGTCAAAATAATGTACAGGACCTATATCAGGTTGACATGACCAATCAAAAAAAATTCATCAGCGAAGCTAAACCTTTGATTGAGCAAATGAGCCAGAAAAGAATAGTAGCCCTGGGTGAAGGTACACATGGTACTGCCGAATTTTATAGACTGCGTTACTGGATCACCCGTGAACTGATCGAGAAAAAAGGCTTTACGCATATTGCCCTTGAAAATGACTTGAGCGATGGTTTGTTATTGAACGAAGGACTCAATAGTGAAGCAGATTTAAATACTCTTATGAAAAAACGTTTGTTGAGCATCTGGCAAAATGAAGAAACTAAAGAATTGCTTACCTGGGTAAGGAGCTATAATCAAACCCACAAGAAGAGGGTTAGCATTGACGGTATCGACTTTGTTTACATCAATGTAGATATTGAAGCCTTGCAAAAAGTATTAGCTAATCAGACCTCGTTTCTGGCCAGTGTTGAGCAACTCAAAGCACCAGCCTCTTTACAGGATGAAGTTTGGGAAGCGATGAATGTAAAAGACAGTAAGATTGACTTTAAAGCAATGGGTGAAAGTAGTTATAAAGGCTATTTAATGGCTGATAGCCTTGATCAAAGGATTAATGCTTCTGGTTTGTCCATGCAAGTTAAATCAGCAAGTCATTTGATTATTTTGAATATTAAACAGGCCTTTGCTCCGTTTTATCATCAATTCACCAAAACGGATGAGCCAAGCCGCGATGTGAATATGGCTGTTAATGTCGCCGAAATTCTAAAGAATTCGAATGATAAAATGATTATTTGGGCGCACAATGCCCATGTAGCCAAAACAGGTATTTACGACAATGAAGTAGGTGGCATGGGCGGAGAAATTATCAAACATTTTCCTGGGCAGTATTTTGTAATGGGTACAGGCACTGCTATGGGGACTTTTGCGGCCACCGAGCAATCACGCGATAGCTATACCAATCCGATGAAAGCCTATCCTTTAGAAAAAACAGTTGCTGATTCATGGGAAACTCAATTTCTGGCACTGAACAAACCTGCTTTCTATTTCTTTCCTGCCATCTACAATAGCAAAAATGATGTAAAACCTATGCGTTTTATTGGTTACGGCCCAAAAAGTGATCCAGGTACTAACGACAAAACCAACATCAGCAAACACTTCGATGCCTTTCTGTTCATTAGCAATTCAACTGCAGCCACTCCTTTAAAATAGCGCTCAAATTAATACTTTTTTAGCCCCCAATGATGCAAATCATCAATTATCTGCAATAATTCCATACCCTTTAGGGTTGGGGTATAGATGATCTTCATGGGGGCTTTTTCTTCTACTATAGTCTTTTCAATCAGTTGGTCTGCTACCAGCTCTGAAAGCCGTTTACCCAATATTTGATCTGATAGGCTAGGAAAAGCATTTTTGAGCAGGCTAAACTGACGTGCGTCTCGGGCTATACTGTGTAAGATCTGCATTTTCCATCTGGCACTGATGTTTCGTAAGACCTCGTTAACCTCACATTTACAGCTTAATACCACCAAATTATTGGCATTCGATGTTCCCGGTTTTAGTTTGCTTGACATAGTTAATAAGGATTGAAACTCACTTTAGGGTGAGTTATTGTATGGCCAGTTACGCAGAGCGACATTTGCTTTCACAAAATAAATCATTATGAAAATGAAATTAATTAATGCAAAGTCATTTTACTTCCTGTTAGTTCTACTACTCTTTGTTTCCAGGGTTAATGCCCAACCAACAGATAAACCGCCTGTTTTTGTGTTAGTACATGGTGCCTTTCACGGAGGCTGGTGCTGGCAAAAAGTGAGTAAACAACTGCGTGCAAATGGAGATGTTGTTTATACTCCAACTTTGAGCGGCCTGGGAGAGCATAGAAACACTTTAAATAGCAAGATTGATCTGAATACTCATATTACTGATATTATCAATCTGATCCTGTCGGAAGACCTGCACAATGTCATTCTGGTTGGTCATAGTTATGCCGGTGCCGTGATTGCTGGTGTTGCAGACAGTATCCCGGAAAGATTGTCAAAACTGGTGTTTCTTGATGCCATGCTAATGAAAAATGGGCAAAGCGCGCTTGATGTAAGTCCGAAGGATATCCGCGGGAACTTTATTAAATCTGCAACTCAATTTGACAAGGGGTTAAGCCTTCCGTTTATGTCGGCAGAGATCTTTGGTGTGACAGATGTAGATGATGCTAAATGGGTGAATGAACGTTTAACAAATCAGCCATTCAGAACTTTCACGCAACCGTTAGTACTCAAACATCCGTATGGTAATCAGCTACCACTTACTTATATTGCCTGTACGAGTCCTGAACTGCGTGCCATTCAGTTATTTGCAGATGAGGCAAAGGCCAGTAAGGACTGGAAGTATCTGGAGCTGAAAACAGGACATGATGCTATGATAACTGTACCAGCTGAACTTGCCAAAATGCTGGAATCGTTAGAATGAGTTTAAACCAAATATTTTGATGAATAGCCCTATAAACACTGAACAAAATTGATTTTTTCTTTGTTATAGATTGTGGTTACCGCTTTCATATTTTTTTTAAAAACCATTAATCAAAAATCATAATATGAAAAAAGCAAATGTTGTTTTTGTCCACGGGCTCTGGGCTGATGGATCTAGTTGGAATGCTATTATTCCTACTCTTTTAAATGAAGGATATGAGGTAGTCTCAGTGCAGAATCCGTTAACCACTCTGGCTGATGATGTCGCTGCAACGAACCGTGTGCTATCGAGGCTCGAAGGCCCTACGATTCTGGTTGGGCATTCGTGGGGTGGATTTGTAATTACTGCTGCTGGGAATCACCCGAATGTTAGCGGGTTGGTTTATGTAGCCGCTATGGCTCCTGATGAAGGAGAAACATTAGGTGAACTCTCTGAAAAATACCCGGCACCGGCTTCTCTGCATCTTTCTGTTGAAGATGGATATGTATGGCTAAGTAAAGAGGGGGTACAAAAACATTTTGCCGGAGATGTTCCAGATAGTGAGGCTGCATTAATCTACAGTACCCAGGGGCCAGCTGCATTGGCTCTGTTTGGAGACAAAATGACTAACCCTGCATGGAAGAGCAAACCGAGTTGGTATATTTTGGCGAAGAATGACCATACGATCAATCCAGAATTAGAACGCATTATGGCAAATAGGATGGGGGCCAAATTAACGGAACTGGAGAGCAGTCACGTTCCGATGATTTCTCAGCCTGAAGCGGTACTGAAAGTGATTAGAGAGGCAGCAAATGCTTAAAAATACTAAAGTCAAAAATATAGCCTCAGATTTATCTGGGGCTTTTTCTTGCCTAAGTTGTCGCTAATAAGAATACTTCGCCGCTTGCCGGAACGAGATTGTCGGTTCTGCCTGAAAAATAGAGTTGTTCCATATCTTTTGTTGATATCGTTCTTGAATTTTTAAACCCAGCCTCATTAGACATCGCTATTATCTCATGTGGACTAAAGAAACTTACAAATGGCGTTCCCGCTGCTTTCGCGCCTTTTTCGGCCATTTCCTGCATAGATTTATCTTCTTCATCAAGAAGCTCCAGGGGCAGATAAAATGCCATGGCAAGCGTTGAACCTGATGCCAACTTTGCAATTTCCTTTAGTGAGGCAATGATGGCTTCTTTTGTAAGATATAGAGTTACTCCTGTGGAGACAATAACAGCAGGTTTGCTGCTGTCGAATCCTGCTTTCAATAATTGTTTCCACCAGGAAGTGGTCTCAAAATTGACGGGTACAAAATGCAGGTAATAGGGAATTCCAAGACCAATTTCAAGTAACCTTTGTTGTTTCCAGGTCAATGTATCAGGTTGGTCAATTTCATAGATCTGAAGTTTAGAAGCTATACCTGGTCTGCGTAATGCAAATGTGTCAAGTCCTGCACCCAGAATAACGTATTGACTAATCCCCAGACTACTTTGTTCAATAATTAAATCTTCAATAAAGCGGCTACGAGCCACAACAGAAGCCCTAAGACGTTTTGTGAACTTCATATCAGGACGCTGCTGCCAATCATCCGTTGGAGCTACCAGTTTCAGACCTAATTGATCTTCGAGTATATGTGGCTTTGCATCAATTTGAACATGTAACGCTCTCCATAAAGCTGTTCGTACTGCACTGGTATCTGGATTGGTACTTTTTTTTACATTACTCATTTTTTCAGCTTTTAAATTGAACTTAATACCTCAAAATTAATTGTTGTAAAGAAAAGTACACTTGCCATATGACAAGAAATGCTAACTGGTAGCAATTTCCTTTCGGATTCTACTTAATGAGGTATCGGTAATGCCTAAATAAGATGCGATGTATTTTAATGGTGATTGTTTGATGATTTGCGGTCTTTCTTTAATGAGGTCTAAATATCTATCTGTAGCATTGATGGTCAATACATTAATTGAGCGTTGTTTTAGGCTAAATATTTGGCTCGTCGCCCAGGTTCTTCCCCATTCTCTAAATCCTTCTACGGTCTGCAGTAGCTGTTGAAAGGTTTCATATTCGATTTTCCAAACAACTGCATCTGTTATTGCCTGAAAATTTTCTTTAGATGATGTTCTTTGAAATAAAGAAAGAGATTCAATTAATATTTCATTTGAGCAATAAAATTCTGTAGTTGTTTCATTACAGTTATAATCATAAAGAAAAGACCTAAATAAACCCTTTTCAATGATGTAGAATTCTCTTGCAATTTTACCTATCTCCAAAAGCATCGACCCTTGCTGAAACTCAATTTTGGTGTGTGCTTTACGGATTTCCTGATAATCTTCTTTTTTAAGAAGAGGATGATTATAAATGAGTTCAAAAAAATCTAGGTCCATTTTCAATGTGGTTGTTTTTTTCTTTGATTTCAAAATAACACTGATCGCAAACGAGCTTGATTTTGGCAAAAGTCATAGACGTATCATTCCATTCGCCTTCCTGTTCTCTCACTTTTTCACATTCATCACACCAAGCCTGATAATCGTCATCATCGGTCATTATATCAGACTCAACTGATTCATGAAAGCCAGTGTATTTATCTTTATTTAGGTGTCGGCAGATAAAAGCTACTCTACCTGAGTTATGTACATCACACTTTATATATTTCTCTTTCAGAGCTTCATAATCTTGCTGGGTTAATTCTGATGTAAATATAAAATAGATAAAAAGCTGGTCCTGTGGAACTCTGTATGCACCGATCGCATTCAATATCTTTGCAGAAACGGCAGTCAATTCCCAGCCTGTATAATCATCACCATTAAATAAACCCTGGGTAAGCTCTGTAAAGTTATTCGCCAGTCCAACTTCTTTTACTTTTTTGAGTGGTCGGCTTATATGTAATGGGGTAGATTGATTATTCCACGACCAGTTCCATGTGTTAGCTTTTATTGAAAACGACCCCACATCGACGTATTTAAAGTAAAGATTTCTTCCATCATCAGATTTAAAATGAAAGGCACCAATGTTATGATCATAAAACCAATTTTCATAACTATTAATGTCATATAGCTTCATGAATTCATTCTGCAAAGTGGTCATGTCTTCCAGACAACTATCTCTATAAGATTCAAAATTTTGATCGGGTGGAGTCATGTAAATCTTTGTGGTTAATTCAAATATCCAAAAATAGTAGATTTGGCTAAACAAATCGTAAATACTTTTACGCTATGATATGTTTAAATGAAATAGCTCTTAGATTACTTTCTCATACAACATGAATTTACTGTTTGATAATGCACAGTGTCTTGTCCAGTTCCGAACAGTATTTATGCGTTAAAAAGTATAATTGTTTGTTTTTTAATGTAAAAAAGCTATTTTGATAACTGGTATGGTCTTGGCACGGGGCATCATTATAAATACAGGATCATATGTTCAAACTCAACATCAAAATTGCACTTCGAAGTATCTTTAAAAATAAGGTTTCATCTTTTATCAATGTGATTGGACTGGCTATAGGTCTGGCAGCATGCTTTATGCTATTGCTGTATGTTTCCTACGAATGGAATTTTGATAAACAAGCAAAGAATTCGGCCGACGTGTATATTGCAATGACCAATGTTGAGGATGACAGTGGGAAAATCGTAGCTACATTTGATGGTACAACCACAGCTTTTGCTCCGATCATTAAGCAGGGAATACCTGAAGTGAAGTACATATGCAAAATGAATTACGGTTCCAGAAAGCTGATTGCAAATGGACAAAACACTTTTAAAAAGGACGGGAAGTTTGCAGAACCTGATATCCTGAAAATGTATGATTACGAGTTTGTTTCGGGCGATCCAAAAACTGCATTGCTCCAGCCTAAATCAGTTATACTCACCGAGAGTACAGCAATGTCTTTATTTGGATCTACAGATGTACTCAATAAGTCGGTAAAATATGAGAATCAGAATGATCTGAAGGTTACGGGTATAATCAAAGATCTGCCGGAAAATAGTTCAAATAAATTTGATTTCTTAATGCCCTGGGCTTTTTATGAAATAGTAAATGAAGATGCCCGGGATCTGAACTGGAGCAATTATAGTTACGTCACATTGGTTATGCTCAATCATAATGCTAGTTTACCTGTGGTAAACAAAAAACTCACAGAGCTTGTGAAGCTGAACCAAAAGACTAATGTAGTCCAACCGCATTTCTTTTTCCCATTAAGCAAAATGCATTTATATGGAAAGTTTGAAGAAGGAAAAAGTGTAGGAGGTGCTATTGAGCAGATATGGCTATTTATGGCACTGGCATTTGGGATATTACTGATTGCCTGTATCAATTTCATGAACATGGCTACTGCAAAATCAGAAAACAGAGCCAAGGAGGTGGGAATCAAAAAGACAATCGGGGCCTCACGTACTTCGTTGATTGCACAGTTCCTAACAGAATCCATTGTGCTTGCTACTGTAAGTATCGTTGTTGCTATGGGGCTTGTAGAAGCCTTCCTGCCATCTTTAAATAACCTGTTAAATATCAATATGGTTATTAATTATTTTAATATATACAGTTGGCTGGGGCTGATTGGAATTGTTCTGTTAACCGGGCTGGCTGCAGGCAGTTATCCGGCATTTTATCTTTCATCTTTCGAACCTATACAAACTTTAAGAAAAAAAGCACCCGGCAGATCTTTCCTTTCCATTAGTTTAAGACAGGTATTAATCATAGGACAGTTCTGTTTTACGGTCTTGTTGATTATATCCACACTCGTGATCTATAAACAGATACAGTATATTAAGAACAGGCCCTTAGGAGCTGATGTTAATGCACTTGTAGAAATGCCACAGGATGGAGCATTGCAAAATAAATACGAATTGCTTAAGACCCGGCTGATCAATTCGGGGGCAGTTTCGGGGATGTACCAATCTTCTCAGGGTCTGGTACATCACAATTCCTTTTTTACGAATCTGGAATGGCCAGGAGTTACTCCAGGAGAACTTAAGATTCTATTCAACAGGGTGGGAACTACCTATAATTTTATTAAAACCAATGGTCTGAAACTGGCTGGTGGAAGGGACTTTTCAGATCAGTACGCATCTGACACGGCTGCTGTATTGGTAAGTCGTTCGGCGGTTAAAACTATGGGTTTGAAGCAGCCTTTGGGTACCATGATTAAACTTTCCGGGTCTGAGCGAAAAATTATCGGTGTATTTGAGGATTATGTATGGGATTCGCCCTATAAGTCTAGTACACCATTGATCGTGTATTTTAGCAAAGAAGCTACAGGAACGGTCACCATGCGTTTGAATACTTCAAACAGTACACAACAAAACTTAGAGACGATCACGAAGATAACCAAAGAGATTAATCCTGCATATCCCGTTGAATTAACTTTTACCAATACTGTTTATGAGGATTTGTTGCGTAAGGAAAGAAAGCTTGGGGTATTGTCAAATGTTTTTGGTGCCCTGGCCATTTTTGTTTCTTGTTTAGGTTTGTATGGGCTGGTTGCTTTTAGTGCCGCACAACGTACTAAGGAGTTTGGCGTCAGGAAAGTGTTGGGGGCATCTGTTGCCAATTTAATGCATCTTCTTTCCTGGTCGTTTATCAAGATGATTTGTATAGCCATTTGTATTGCTGTACCAATTGCCTACTATTTAATGAACCTATGGTTGCAAAATTTTGAATTCCATATCGCTATTTCGTGGTGGATCATTGTAGTGGCTTCTCTGAGTACCCTGGTTATTGCCTTGCTGACCCTGAGTTACCAGGCTTATAGAAGTGCTGTCTCCAATCCTGTAGATGCTTTGAAATATGAATAATTAAATTCCTAACAAGCTTTTGAAAAAGGTTAAAATGAATAAACATTATTCATTTCAGGAATATAATATAAGAAGCTCGTTTAAATAGGGTTTTAGTGTTAATTGTTTGTTTTGCAGTGTTTTAATGTTAGTAAAATTTAGAGTCTCCTGAGTCTGCTAATAGCAGAAATGATATTTCTTTAGCATATCTTTATATAAGAATTTGTTAACTCAATTTGGATTTATCTAACCTCAGAATGGAAAAACAAGTGATTAGTAAGAATAACTGGAATGAACTTTCTGTAAATCGTAAAAACTGGGAGCCATTTATTAATACATTTCTTTGCCCTATAAGTAATGTATTAATTGATAAGCTCTCATTAAAGCTTTCTGCCAATGTGCTGGATGTAGCAACTGGCATGGGAGAACCAGGACTATCCGTTGCAGAAGCCTTACCGGGCGGGAGAGTGGTTGGTGTTGATATCTCTGAGAAAATGCTTGAAATATCGCGTGAAAATGCCAGTGCAAGGGGCCTTTCAAATTTTGAAACGGTTTGTTGTAGCGTAGATCTGATGCCATTTGACGATAATTCGTTTGAGGCGGTTGTCTGTAGAAATGGGATTATGTTCTTTAATGATATTGCTAATGGGTTAAAAGAGATGTACAGAATCCTTAAAGGCGATGGAAAAATTGCAGTATCTACATGGGGATTACTGGAAAAGAATATCTGGGCAAATATTGTATTAGAAACTATTTCTGAGGTTACACGTCATAATGCCTACAATCCACATGTTCCAGGAATGTTCTATTGTATGCAGCCAGGTTTCATGACTGATTGGTTTGAACAGGTTGATCTGAGAAATATAAACGAGCAGGAGCTGACGGGAATTATTTCATTTGGTTCTGCTGATGAACATTGGGAATTTGTAAGCACTGTCAGTGCAGCAGTAGTTAATGCTTTAAAGAATCTTGATTCTGGTGTGAAAAATGAAATCAGGCAGGAGCTTAAGCAGAAAATAACAACCTTCACTGTACAGGAGAAGCTTTATTTTCAATGGAATTCACGTATTACTGTCGGAACAAAATAATAGAAAAAGCCTGATTTAGCTTTTTCTATTATTCTAAATTAAGCTTTAATAAAGGCTAAGAGGGCGGCATTGATTGTTGCTGCCTCAGTTGTTGGCATACCATGAGGAAAACCTGGATAAGAAATCAGTTTTCCATTTTTCAAAAGGTTTACGGCCTTTGCCCCGGAAATTGGAAATGGTACGATCTGATCGTCCTCGCCATGTAAAACAAGTACAGGGATATCTACGCTTTTAAGATCTTCAGTGAAATCTGTTTCCGAAAAAGCCTTGATGCAATCGTAATGTGCTTTTATCCCGCCCATCATTCCTTGTCTCCACCAGTTATCCTTAACACCTTGTGATATTTTTGCTCCTTCACGGTTATAACCGTAAAATGGAATGGTAAAATCCTGAAAATATTGCGCGCGAGAAGTTGCGGTACCTTTGCGTATTTCATCGAATACAGATAAGGGAACACCTTCGGGGTTATTCGCGGATTGTACCATTATCGGAGTAACCGCACTGATCAATACAGCTTTGGCTACGCGACCCTTTCCGTGTTTGGCAACATAACGGATAACCTCGCCGCCGCCAGTTGAATGGCCAATATGGATAGCATCCTTTAAATCAAGTGCCTTTGCCAGTTCAGCGACATCTGCAGCATAGGTATCCATATCATGTCCGTTTGCAGTTTGGGTAGATCTTCCATGTCCCCGGCGGTCATGGGCGATAACTCTAAATCCCTGGTTGAGGAAAAACATCATTTGTCCATCCCAATCATCGCCAGATAAAGGCCATCCGTGATGAAAAACGATTGGTTGTCCTGTTCCCCAATCTTTGTAATAAATTTCAGTGCCATCTTTTACTGTGATCTTATTCATTTTTCTGATTTTAGTAATAGTTGTTAATAAAATGAATTCTTCGGGATGTACTCTCCCTTTAAATGAAAGTCTTATAAGGGGATAATTGTTTTTTAACGTGTTAATTTTGTTTATACCTTTTATAATGGTATCAGGACGTAATTTTCTATATTTAAACGGAATATCTCAGTTCCGGTTTTCAATTGCTTTTCAGAATGAGAATATTCATTACATTTTTTATGTTTTTTACTTCAATTGCGATCAGCAAAGGCAATCCGGCAGTTAATATTGACACGACTGAAATTGTGGAAATAGGAGGAATCAAACAATTTATTAAACTTCAGGGAGTAGACCGGACAAAACCGTTATTGTTATTTCTTCATGGAGGCCCAGGCACTTCACTGATACCTGTAGCTGATACATTTACAGCTAAATTAAAAGAGCGTTTTGTGGTTGTTCAATGGGACCAGAGGGAGACTGGAGAAACTTTAAAGTTAAACCACTCTACTGAAACGCTATCACTGGGTTTATTTCAAAAGGATACCGATGAGTTAATAAATTATTTATTGCAAAAGTTCAGTCGTAAAAAACTGTTTCTGGTTTCACATTCTTTCGGATCTATGTTAGGGTTTAATTTTGCTGACCAACATCCGGAATTACTTTATGCTTATATCTCAATTAGTGGAATTGTAGATCAGAGACAAAGTGAGCGGTTAACGTTAGAAATGTTAAACAAGTGGGCCAGGGAAACCAATAATGATATTGCTATAAAAGAATTAGCCCTGGTGAAGCTCCCATTTGAAAATGAGGACGATTTATTCTATTCGCAAAAATGGCTATTCATTCATAATGGCGTCGATTTCGCAAAAGAGGATGGTTTCAAAACCAAATATCATGATTGGCTGGCAGTCTGGTTTCCAATGTGGAAGAAAGCTGTAACGAATAATCTTTTCAAAACTTTGCCGGTATTAAAGTGCCCGGTATATTTCATAGAGGGAAACGGGGACAAGCAGCAGTCTCACTATATAGTGGAAGATTATTATAAATTTTTAAAAGCACCAAAGAAAGCGATGTTTTGGTTTGAAAAATCTGGTCACACCGTTTTTAACAGTGAACCAGATAAACTGCAACAGGTTATCATCGAAAAAATACTGCCAGTAGCCTTTCAATAGATTTCATTCAGCTATGTTGCTGAACTACAAATTTTCTTTAAAGAACGGGATTGCTTTTGCTAATGCTTGTTTTACTGGCTCGGGTTGATCATATAGATCTTAATGTGAATACCCTTTTACGTCTAGCAGTTCTTTTTTCTTAGATGCAGCTCTTCGAACAATTTCATAACCGTCTCTGTATGCATTCTTCTGCCATGTGTTCTTTAGTAGCGAGTTTGTAGATTTCCACGATGAGAAACTAATTTTTATACCTTTGGTATTTCCTAAATAGCTGTTTATGTCTTCTTCTGTTGTGAAATTAGTGTCGCTTTTTGTTTTACTTGTTACTGGTTTTAAATCCACTTCGCAAGTGAAACCATTGTATAACTGGAAAGGAACCAGCTTGTCTTTGTATGAAAAACCTGATACTGGAAGCAGAATACTAGTCAAAATCCCAAAAGGAGGAGCTGTACAAAAAAGCAACAGTACCGCTGTTTTACCAGCTTTTAATGTTGTATTAAGTTATTATGGAAGTACTGCACACCTTGAAAATAATGAGGACTTGAATACCGACGGTACCTGGTATAGCATGCCAGGAAAGTGGATCCAGGTAGATTATGACGGTAAAATTGGTTATGTTCCAGGTCTGTTTTTATCAAGGCTCCAGGATCTTACCGTATATAAAGCCATTAATAATGACTTTGAAAATATAACTGCCGGATATATGAACAGGTTATTTGATATTCCTGTATCAAAACAGAAAAAAGAACTGCCAAAACAAAGTAAAGAAGAGATTAGTTATGAGAAGACTTACCGCTATAAAAATGGTAATTACTATACAGCCTCTTTTAATTATGCTGAAGAAGGAGGAGCGGGGGGTGAAAACTATACATTTTTCCTGAAAGGATTAAAAAAACATGAAGCGGTATTGTTCTTATTGAAATTAACTTCATTTAACAATATAATGCCTGATGAGGTTAAAAGGCTAAAGAAAAGAGTAAGTACTAATAGTTTATACGACCAGTTTTGCTGGTGGTATCATAAGAACCTGCCTGAAGCTGATAAAGCTGAAAGAAATATTGATATGGAATTCTTTTATGAGCAGGAAGGTGGTTCGGCAACGGTGACGCTCAAAGAAACCAAGGAGGGTGTGATTATTTCATATGGCTTTGGCGGCTGTTAGTTTACAACAGGCTTCTATACTATCTTTATAAAAATAACCGCCGCTGAAAATGAATCTTGAATACAAATTTGTCAAAGCTGATTATCACTTATCTGCTTTTGTAGATTTCTTCTGGATGATTACCAATCCTTCAGATGAAGAACAGGAAGTGGTGGTTTTGCCTGATGGCAGAATTGATATTATGTTTTCCATTTCGTCGGCAGAACCCTATCATATCATGTTGATGGGCCTGGGTAATGAACCGTCATATAATGTGATTGCCGCACAATCCAGGACGTTTGCCATCAGTTTTAATTTATTGGCAGTTGAATATATTCCTGATATTCATATTTCTTCCTTCCTGAATAGTGCAGACCGGTTGCCAGATGATTTTTGGGCAATTACAGTAGACGACCTGAATGATTTTGAGGGCTTTTGTAAAAAGGTGTCTCAGAAAATGACGGCTATGCGCAATGAAAATATTGATGATAGAATACAGAAGCTCTTTCAATTGATCTATGCTACAAATGGCACAATGCCGGTTAAAGAATTATCAGAAAAAGTTTTCTGGAGCAGCCGTCAGATCAATCGTTATTTTAATCAGCAATTCGGACTTTCATTAAAGACATATTGTAATATTTTACGCTTCAGAGCATCATTTCCCCACCTTAAAGAAGGTAAACTTTATCCTGAGCAAAACTATACCGATCAGACGCACTTTATTAAAGAGGTTAAGAAGTTTGCTGGTGTAATACCCAAGGAGTTAAGCAGAAACAAAGGAGACCGTTTTATTCATCTGACTACATTGACAAAGAAGTAAACTGAGCCTGGTTTAATTTGAGAAAGACCGATTTTTACTATTTCCAGTTTCGCTAAAGCAGCAATTTTGTGGTGTAAAAATAAGCAGACAGAATTATGTTACTACAAAATAAAAGAGTTGCCATTGTTGGTGGCGGACCAGGAGGCTTAACACTAGCCCGTCTTTTACAGATTAAAGGTGTAAAGGTCAAAGTTTATGAAAGAGATATTGACAGGAATGTGAGATTACAGGGTGGGGCATTGGACCTTCATACCGAATCTGGATTAGCTGCCTTGGAAAAAGCTGGTTTAATGGATGAGTTTAAAGCTAATTTTCGGCCTGGAGCAGAGAATACCCGCGTGGTAGATAATCAGGCGAAAATATATTATGATCAGCATACTGAGGATACTACAACAAGTTTCGGAGATAAACACCATAGGCCGGAAATTGACCGCGGGCCTTTGAGAGATATCTTGCTTGACTCTTTAGAACCAGATACAGTTGTTTGGAACAGTCATATTTTATCAATTAAACCGATAGGCAGTACCTGGGAAATCATATTTCAAAATGGTAATACTGTAATTGCCGACGTGGTGATTGGTGCTGATGGTTCAAATTCTAAAATCAGACCTTTTGTTACTGCTATAAAACCGGTTTGGGCTGGTGTGACTATGATAGAAGGATCAATATATGATTCACAAAAAACAGCGCCCAGGATTCATGAATTGCTTAAAGGCGGAAAAATATTCGCTTATGGAAATGAGAAAACTTTAATTGTAAGCGCTAAGGGAGATGGTAATTTTGGATTTGCCATAGGTTTTAAAACTGAGGAGGATTGGGTTAGTCAAAGCGGTATAGATTTTAGTGACCATAAACGGTTATTGGCCTGGTTCAAAAAGGAGTTTTCGGAATGGGACAGTATCTGGTATGAACTGTTCTCGAGTGAAAAATCACTTTTTATACCCAGACCTCAGTATTGTATGCCATTAGACCAGTCGTGGGAAGCAAAACCAAATCTAACGCTGATCGGGGATGCGGCACACTGGATGCCTCCCTTTGCTGGTGAGGGTGTAAATATGGCTATGCTGGATGCTCTTGAGTTAAGTGAGCGTCTGACTAGTGACAGATTCTCTGACATGCAAACGGCAATCGCAGCTTATGAGAAACCAATGTTTAAAAGATTTGCAAAGGTAGGCCAGATGACGATGTTCAATACCAAATGGATGCATCAGCCAAAAGCTATTGAAAATATGCTGGCTATGTTTAGCAACAACATCTTTAAACAAGCCTGGTTCATTGGAAAGATGTGGATGGCAACTGTGTTTGCTCCTTACAAATTCTTCTAAAGTCTATTGATAAGAAATTTTTCCGCCTAATTTTTTGGCAAAATCATTCATTAGCACAAATGACTTTTTGAAAACTGATCTTGCAAAACCGGTATATTGTATTTCTTTATAATCGGGTAGAGTGCTTGCATACTGACCACCAGTAATATAACCTGGCCCTTTAGTCATCCCGGTTATGATGATACTTCCATCTTTCGAAAGGATATTTAGAAAATAAACCCCTTCGTCCTTTGCAACCGTTTTTGGTTGTGTTTTTATATAAAATATTGTATTGTCATTGACATCTGGAAACATGTTGTTTTCAAGAATTACCTGCAGGATTAGTTTATGATTCTGCAGGGCACTATTTGAGTTGCTGACGATTATTTTTGTGCTTTGTTCCGGAATTTCAGATTTATCCTGAGCAATCAGGGATAGCGGTAATATGAACAGAAATAATAATAGAATCTTCATAATCAGAATGATTGAATACCTAACATAAATGTAAATGAATTAAAACTAAGATTAGCTTTTGTAGTCAGAATCTTACTTAACTCTAGGAGAGTTGAAAAATGATTTTGCCGGATTAAGTTGGTGAAAGAACTTTAACTAACTATTTCTCATTTGCTTTGTTATAGAGAAATAACAATTATTATCTTGGTTTCGAAGCCTTCTCAAGAATTGAAAATATGGACCTGGCAAAAATTATCTTTATAAAAAACACTCTTTTTCGATCATTTATAATCGGTTGTGTGTTATACGTTTTATCCCTCATTATTACACTAGAGTTCTGGCATACCTGGGCTTCTCTGGTGAAAAACTTCTTTATGGTAGGAGAGACTGAATTCGGATATATTCTCCTTCTTTTCTTTGTGCTTATTAAAGTCGTTCTTGTTTTTCTGGTGCTTGTTCCGGCTATTGCATTGCAATGGATGATTAAGAAGAAATCCTAAATGCTTCGTCTTTTATTCCTAAGAAGATTTTTTTCGTGCTTTGTATTTAGCTATTATGGAAGGTTTAACGATGTAAATTATAATCCCAAGAATTGCAGAAATTATCAAAGGTATGGCCATAGTAGTTTATTTAAATGGTTATTAAAATCTAAAGAAATAAGAACTTCACTATGTTATACAAAATGTTTAATGGCAATTTTATTGCATAATAAACTGTATTACAGTGGTAAATATAAGAATTGGTTATATATAAATGGGAAAATAAAATCTCTTGTGATATAATAGAATGCTATCATGAACTTTTGAACAAAGTAAGTTGAACGTATTAACAAAACTGATTTTTATAATCTGTCTGATCTTTGTTGAACTAAATTTCAAGAACAGATGAAAAATATTAATAAAATATACGTCAACGGAGCATTTATAACTCCCAATGGAACAGAAGTCGCCAATCTGATCAATCCTTCTACAAACCGGGTAATAGGGACAGTTACTCTGGGAAATGAGATTGATACCCAACTTGCGATTGCCTCAGCAAAAGCTGCTTTACCTGCCTACTCAAAAACGACAATAGCTGAACGTATTGAGTATTTGCAAAATCTGTATCATTCGGTATCTAAACGGGAAAATGAGCTGGTAGATATCATGGTGGAAGAGTACGGCGGTACACTTCAGTTTTGCAGAATGAGCACAAAAGGTACAGTCAATGCTTTCTTAAATACCATAGAAACGTTAAGGTCGTTTGATTTCGAGAGAAAGATTGGCCAGTCAATAGTAAGACTGGAGCCATTGGGTGTAGTGGGGATTATTACTCCATGGAATGCCAGTAATAGTTTTATTACGGGTAAATTATCGACAGCACTTGCTGCAGGCTGCACAGCTGTCATTAAACCAAGCGAGATGAGCGCCCTACAAACTCAGCTGTTAACAGAATGCCTGCATGAGGCTGGTCTTCCAGCTGGAGTATTTAATATCGTAAATGGGCTGGGACAAGTGGTTGGTGCAGAAATCACAAGACATCCTGATATTGCAAAAATATCCTTTACCGGATCAACTCTGGTTGGGAAAACTATCGCAAAGGGTGCAGTTGACACAATGAAACGGGTAACCCTGGAATTGGGAGGAAAGTCACCCAATATTATTCTAGATGATGCAGATTTCGAAAAAGCAATTCCACAGGCAGTATTGATGGCTTATATGAACAGTGGCCAGGCTTGTATTGCCGCTACAAGACTGCTGGTACCCGAAAACAGACTTTCAGAAGTTAATGATCTGGTTAAAGCCGTGGTAACGGAAAAGATTAAAGTTGGTAATCCACAGGATGAGGATACCAATGTAGGACCAATGGTGAGCCAAAAGCAATATGAACGTGTTCAAAACTATATCAAACTGGGTTTGACTGAAGGTGCACTATTGCTGACCGGAGGAGAAGGGAAACCAGCTGGCCTGGAAGAAGGCAATTTTGTTAAAGCTACTGTATTTACAAATGTCACCAATCAAATGCGGATTGCGAGGGAGGAAATATTTGGACCTGTTCTCTCTATTCTGACTTATAAAACAGATGAAGAAGCTATTGAGATTGCGAATGATACGGATTACGGCCTTAGTGCATACATCAGCTCTGAAAACATAGAAAGAGCAAACACTATGGCTACGCATATTAACGCAGGAAGAGTTGCAATTAACGGGTTTAGCCATGATCCAAAAGCACCTTTTGGAGGGTTTAAACAGTCTGGTATTGGCAGAGAATTTGGTGTTTATGGTTTGGAAGCTTATCTGGAGCCAAAAACAATCCTGATTTAAACGTAAATGTTTACTTTTAAGTAATGACTGCAAAAAGAAAGATTTCTATTCGATACTCCTGTTACTTTAACTTTAGCAGAGCGGGAGAACAATTTTCACCTACGCATACTATTGGTTATGTAGTATCAGGAGCTTTCGAATTGAATGACGGTAAAACCACTCAGCTTTATAAGAAAGGCGATGTCTATTTTTGTAAAAGAAATAGCCTGCTGAAATATGCAAAGGAGCCGCCTGAGAATGGAGAATTCAGATCTATATCGATTTCTTTTGATGAGGAATTTCTACGTAGAATTGGTGTTGAATATAATTTTTCAATAGATAATGATTTTGAATTGCCCGCATTTCAAAGCCTGCCACCGAATTCTATTCTCAGTCACTTTATGGAATCTTTAGCCCCTTATGAGCAGGTATTTAATGAAGCTGATAACGATGACTTACTAATGGTTAAACAAAAGGAAGCCATCCTGTTACTGCTACAAATCAAACCAGAGCTTAAAAATGTTCTTTTTAGTTTTGCTGATCCCGGAAAAATAGACCTGGAAGACTTTATGAATCAGAATTTCCATTTTAATGTCCAATTAATCCGATTTGCTTATCTCACCGGAAGGAGTTTGTCCACTTTTAAAAGAGATTTTGAGAAGAAATTTAACACAACTCCAAGTCGCTGGCTTCTCAAGAGGAGACTACAGGAGGCATATTATCTTCTTAAAGAAAAAGGGCGTGCAGTAACAGATATTTATCTTGATTTAGGATTTGAAGATTTATCTCATTTTTCATTCGCTTTTAAGAAGCAATTTGGTTTGAGCCCCTCTGAACTTAAAAAAGCTTAGGCTATACGGCGCCAGAAAAAAAATCATTAAGTGTAAAACTATTCATATGACTACCATTTCAAAAGAAAACCATTTTTTAACACTGATTAATATATTCGCAGTGGGAACTTCGGACCAGCAAAAACTGGTGGATCTACTGATACTGGCAACAGAAAGTGTTCGTAAAGCTCCGGGATTTATCTCTTCTAGCTTACACCGTAGCCTGGATGGTACAAAAGTGACTATGTACGCACAGTGGAAAAGCATGGAGGATTACCAAAAAATGAGAAACAATCCTGTCGCTTCTCCTTATCTTCAGCAGGCGATGGAGTTTGCGTCTTTTGAGCCTGGAATGTATGAAGTTGTTGAAACTTTCTTTCCATAAATTTCTCTCCCTCAAGAGCACAAATTCAATAGCAATGTTTAACTTATGTTGTTTAATTTCAGATCGCGTACATGGATGAAAGTAGTGGCTTTTATCCAGAGTTTGGAGTTATCCGAAGTTTTGTATATTAGTTATAGCGATTTTTAGAAATTACTTGATGGTATTCCGGGAATATTGCACGAGACATTAAGCAGGCTCAAATCAAAGAAATGATTTGTTGACTTTTGTCAATTTTTATTCGATGTATTATCCAGTGATTTGTTAAAATAACTTTATCATGCTGAAGAAAATAGTCTTTATATTAATCTTTTTACCACATCTGACCTTTGCCCAAACTACGGCGATAGGCCAGGAAACTTTCCGTTATAAGGATACAGTAAGAAACAGACCTGTAATTACAGAAGTGTGGTATCCTACAGATGCAGACGTAAGTAAAGCTTCTACGCCGCCTGAATATCCATTTATGCGTATGCCTACTATTCGTAATGCTCCTGTTCCCCCAAGGAAATTTCCGCTGATCATGCTTTCACATGGAACCGGCGGAGGACGTTTAACTATGGAGTGGCTGGTTGATATACTTGTTCAAAAGGGTTTCATCGTTGCTGCTGTTGATCATTGGGGAAATACTTTTGATCATAAAGAAGCGATAGATTTTGTTACACCCTGGGAGAGGGCGCTCGATATTAGTTTTGCTTTAACTCAGCTGTTAGACAGTAAGGAATTTGGAGGGGCAATTGACAAGGAGCGTATTGGAGCAACGGGTTTTTCTATTGGTGGGTATACGGTTTTAGCCCTCGCGGGTGGTAAACTAAACTTAGATGCCTTAAATCATTTTGTGGAGACGCCAGCAGGTGCAAAAGAAATTGCAATACCTGAATTTCCTAATCTTAAAGAGATGGTTAACAAAGATGAGGTGAGGGCCTCATTTCATAAAAGTCCTGATCTTAAAGATAAACGCATAAAGGCATTTTTTGCTATTTGCCCGGCAATAGGACAGGGATTTGTGAGCGAAAAGCAGTTTGAGCATGTTCATGATCCGATTTATATTGTTGGTGCTCAAAGTGATAGCATTGCCCCTGTAAAAACAAATGCAATGCATTATCATAAACTGATAAAGGGCTCGAAATTATTAATTATACCTGGTATGACAGGTCATTATGTGTTTTTAAACGAGGCAATAGATCAGGTAAAAGAAAAGGAGGGGAAGTTTTTTGCCGATGATCAAACTGTAAATAGGTACGCTGTCCATGAGCAGGTAGGCAACGAAGCCGCAAAGTTTTTTCTGACTACTTTAAGATAAATTCAATTTTATCTAAACATCGTATTGCATGCAGACGACTAACAAAGGATACCTGGATCAAATCAGAATTGCTAAACGCAATTACTATCTCTTTTTAGCCGTCACTTTACTGATTCCGATACTCATGTTCGCTTTTCTGGCTACTCGTATAATAAGCCTGGATAGGTCGTTGATTAAAATCGAAGCCACTATAGCTAATTTTAATATAGGAAATGGAGGGAAAGGCAGACCTCAATATTGTTTTAAGGTGGTCGGGTATCCTGCGAGCTTTAGCCGGGTATATCAGGGAATATTTAAATCTTCGCCAAAAGATCGTATTGAGGCAATTTATGGTCATATGCCCATATTTACGGATACAACCAGAGTACCGGTAAGTTTTTATATTGCTGCTGAAGATCGGGCCAGACTGAATTTGGCTAAAGAAGATGTTACCTGGTATTATCTGTCACCTAAGACGCCAATAGATTCAGGGAAAAAAGGATTTTACTGGGATTTATATCTACATGTTTCACAGAGCGATTTGTTTTTTAATCTGCTAACGTTTGCCTGTTTATTAAATGTTTTAACGTGCATTATGGCATTTTACTGGTCTACACAGGTTCCTCTTGTAAATGCAAAATCATCCTGTTTTATTATAGCAGTTGTATTACTCGGATTGGTCTGCTTATTTATGACACTATGATATTCAATGGAGTAACTTTGAGATTAATTTACATATTTTTGCGCAGTGAAAATTATAGCCCTGCTCTTATCCATGATTGTGCTGGTTTTAACCATAAAGCCATGTTGTCCTTTGGAGGAAGAACGTGGTTCTATAATGGAGCAAGTATTCTCAAAGCATAATGGTGAAGCTCACCATAAGGATTGCTGTCAGGATTGTTCACCTTTTTACACCTGTGGTACTTGTGTTGGTTTTACCATCGAACACCCGGTTGTAATTAGGTTCGGTTTATATATTAAACCAGTATTACATCATAGCGTATATGATGACAATGGTCTAACGTTAATCCCTAATACTATCTGGCAACCTCCTAAGATAAATTCATAGTTTCCTTTCTACAGTCAAAACTGACTGATTTATCTTATTTAAATCATTATTCATATTACAATGAAGAAACTAATTGTACTCTTTGCAGTACTGTGTTTTGCTATATCAGCATATGCTCAAAATTCATATAAAGCGATCATTAAAGACGCGAAAACGAATCATTTATTAACGGGAACTACAGTAAAAATAGCAGGTACTTCAATTGCTTCAACTTCTGGTGATGATGGGATCGTTACTTTAAGTAACATCCCGTCTGGAAAACAGATTATACAATTTAGCTATGTGGGTTTTAAAAATAGGGCAGATACTTTGAGTTTCCCTTTAGGACAGACTAGCCCAATGTTAATCTTGCTTGAAACAGAAGAACAGGAGAAAGAACTGGGTGAGGTAGTGGTCTCCGCAACCAGGAGTACCAGAACAATAACTAATATTCCTACCCGGGTAGAGGTTATTGCAGGAGAGGAGCTCGATGAAAAAGGCAATATGAAACCAGGTGATATACGCATGATGCTCGCCGAAAGTACTGGTATTCAAACTCAGCAAACTTCTGCTACCAGTGGTAATTCAAGTATCCGGATACAAGGATTAGACGGGAAATACACACAAATTATACGTGATGGATTTCCACTGTATTCGGGCTTCTCAGGTGGTTTGGGATTACTACAGATAGCTCCCTTAGACCTTCAGCAGGTAGAAGTTATTAAAGGGTCTTCGTCTACCTTGTATGGTGGGGGTGCAATAGCAGGTCTGGTAAATCTGGTATCTAAAAAACCAACTGCCGAACGTCAGCTTAATTTTCTTTTAAATGGGACTTCTGCATTAGGTCTTGATGCAAGTGGTTTTTATGCCGAAAAATTCAAAAAAGCAGGCTTGACTTTATACGCAGCGTATAATCATGGGACTGCATATGACCCATCAAATATTGGTTTGACTGCCATCCCAAAATTTAATCGCTTCACCTTGAACCCGAAGCTGTTTGTTTATTTTGATGAGGGCACAACGCTCTCTGCAGGATTAAATACCACTATTGAAAGGCGGATAGGTGGGGACCTGCAGTATATAAGGGGGAACGGTAGTGCAGAACATTCCTATTTTGAAAAGAACAAAACAGGACGTTATAGTACGCAGGTTGAGTTAGCACATTGGTTAGATGATAAAGAAAAATTGATTTTTCGTAATTCGGTGAGTTATTATAACAGGAGTATCGGTCTTCCGGATTATCTTTTTTCTGGGGTTCAGCTCTCAACTTACTCTGAAGTCAATTATTCGCGCAAAGATGAAAGATCGGACTGGGTAATTGGAGCTAATTTACTTACTGATCATTTTAAGGAAGACAGGAACAGCAATTTTGCTTTGAGAAGCTACAGCTATAATACAATAGGGGCTTTTGTGCAAAATACATGGAATGCTTTAGAACAGCTAACCATTGAATCTGGTGTCAGGGGTGATTATCACAATGATTATGGTTTCTTCTTTTTACCAAGAATCTCTGCACTTTTTAAGATTAATGAGCATTTCTCTACTCGTTTAGGTGGTGGGTTAGGTTATAAAGCACCAAGTGTATTTACCGAAGATGCCGAACGGATACAATTCCGTAATGTACTGCCGATAGATGTATCCAATACTAAAGCAGAGCGTTCTTACGGAGCAAATTACGATGTCAACTATCGAACACAGTTTTTTGATGACCAGGTTGGTTTCAGCATAAATCAGATGTTCTTTTATACGCGTATTAATAATCCAATTCTGCTGGTTCCGACAACAGGGAATAACCTGGCTTATATACAGCCAAATGGTGATCTTGATACTAAAGGAGCTGAAACCAATGTGAAAATTACTTATGCTGATTTTAAGCTGTTTATTGGCTATACCTTTGCGGATGTCAATCAACATACGGGCGAAAGCACTGTAGTTTACCCGTTAGTTTCCAGACACCGGTTAAATAATGTATTGATGTATGAGATTGAGGATAAATGGAAAATTGGTGCAGAAGCGTATTATTTTAGTAAGCAGAGATTAAATGATGGCACAACTGGGAAAAGTTACTGGACTGCTGGTTTAATGGCCGAAAAACTATGGAAACACTTTTCTGTTTTTGTCAATTTTGAAAACCTGACAGACACCCGTCAAACTAAATTTGACACCATTTATACGGGATCAATTACGAACCCTGTTTTCAGGGATATCTACGCACCGGTTGATGGATTTGTTGTTAACGGAGGAATTAAATTAAAACTATAATCAAAAAATCCTTAATGGTTGTAAAGCCATTAAGGATTAAGTTAACCTTCTTTTTATATTAAGTTAGTTTGCACTAAGTTCTTTAGCTGCTGCAACCATTGCAATTAAAGCACTTTTAGTTTCCTCCCAATGGCGGGTTTTTAATCCGCAATCCGGGTTAACCCAAAGTTGATCGGCTGGGATTACTGCCTTGGCTTTCTGTAAAAGCCTGACCATTTCTTCTTTGGAAGGTACTCTTGGAGAATGGATGTCGTAAACACCTGGCCCGATTTCATTTGGATACTTGAAGTCTGCAAATGCATCTAGTAGTTCCATTTGTGAACGGGAGCATTCAATCGTGATCACATCTGCATCCATATCGGCAATATTCTGAATGATATCATTAAACTCCGAATAGCACATGTGTGTATGGATTTGTGTTTCGTCTTTTACGCCACTTGCTGAGATTTTAAACGCATCTACTGCCCATTGTAAGTAATTTGGCCAATCTGCTTTACGTAATGGAAGACCTTCACGAATAGCGGGTTCGTCAATCTGAATGACTTTAATTCCTGCTTTTTCCAGATCCACTACTTCATCACGAATGGCTAATGCGATTTGATTGCAGGTAACAGAACGGGGCTGGTCATTGCGGACAAAAGACCATTGTAAAATAGTCACGGGCCCGGTTAACATTCCTTTTACCAGACTTTTGGTTAATGATTGAGCATATTCTGTCCAGTACACGGTCATTGCCTCAGGGCGATTGACATCTCCGTAAATAATAGGAGGTTTGACGCAACGACTTCCATAACTTTGAACCCAACCGTTTTTGGTAAAGGTGAAACCGTTCAACTGTTCGCCAAAGTATTCGACCATATCATTACGTTCAAATTCGCCATGAACTAATACGTCAATACCGATTTCTTCCTGCCAGCGGATAGTTTCTTCCGTTTCTTTTTTTAGCAGGTTATCGTATTCGGCAGGGCTAATTTCACCTTTTTTGAATTTCGATCTCCAGCTCCTTACTTCGTCAGTCTGTGGAAATGAACCTATGGTAGTTGTGGGGAATAAGGGTAGTTGTAAAACTTCTTGTTGTGCCTTTTTACGGATAGAGAAGGGGTTTTCTCTTTGCGAATCTCGTGCAACGATAGAATTAACTCTTTGTTTGATCTGCTCGTTGTGAATAAGTCTGGAAGTTCTGCGGCTTGAAATAGCTTTTTTATTTTCTTCTAATTTCGCCAACACATTTGAGTCTGGGGTTTCAGATGCCAAAGTCTTCAAAAGAACTACTTCGTCAATTTTTTGTTTGGCAAAAGCCAGCCATTGCTTGATTTCAGGAGTTAAAGTCTTATCGTTGGTCTCTAAATCCAGGTCGCATGGTGAATGTAATAATGAACAGGAAGGTGCAATAAGCACCCGGTCGTTTCCTAGTTTGTCTGTAGCTTTTTTTATGATTGCCAATGACTGTTCGAAATCGTTTTTCCAGATGTTTCTTCCGTCTACTATACCCAATGACAGAACCAACTGATCGGGAATAGCGTTTAGAACATCATCTAACTGCTCTGGACAACGTACCAGATCAATATGTAATGCATGGACAGGTAATGAGGTTGCTAAAGCTAAATTATCCTTTAGACCTTCGAAATAGGTCGTTACTAAGACTTTTAGTTGCGGAAATTGTTTTTTGATCTCAGCATAAACATACTTGTAAGCTTCTTTGGCTTTTTCATTAATATCCAAAGCTAAAAATGGCTCATCAAACTGTATCCATTGGGCTCCATGAGCTTTTAATTCGGTTAAAATCTGGATGTAAACTGGCAGTAATTTTTTAACTAAATCTAATTTATCAAAACCATCTTCTTTTTCTTTTCCTAATAATAAGTAAGAGACTGGTCCTACGATGACAGGCTTGCTATTGATCCCTAATCGTTTTGCACTTACAAACTCATTGATGATTTTGTTTGAGAACAATTTGAATTCCTGATCTCTGTAAAATTCAGGGACAATGTAATGGTAGTTTGTGTCCAGCCATTTGGTCATTTCCATTGCAGTAATGTCAAGGCCATCTTTCTGATAACCTCTTGCCATAGCAAAATATAAATCCATTTCATTGTTGGATTGTATAGCTACCTGATTATAGCGTTTCGGGATAGCACCTACGGTTAGGGACACATCCAGAATCTGATCATAATAAGAAAAGTCGTTGGAAGGGATCAGCTCTATTCCTGCTTCTAATTGTAGTTTCCAGTTTTGCTCGGAGATACTTTTGCCTTTATTTAAAAGGTCTGACTGTGAAATTTTGCCTGCCCAGTATTGTTCGCAGGCTTTTTTTAATTCTCTGTTGCTACCGATTCTCGGATAGCCAAGGTTGTGCGTTTGCATCTTTTTTCAACTTTTTAAATGGTTAATAATCATTGTAAAATGCTCTCGTTTATTTTTCAATACAGAAAGCTTTGCCTATTACAAGTCAGTTTTAAATTCTATGCAAATGTATATATGTAGATTTTATATCTTATTTTATAGTATTAAATAAGCATAAATAACTTTTTTAGTGTATCAAGTAAGCATATTATGCTTTTAAGTTTCTATTTTTACACTCATTAAGGGAAAATATTCTATGGAAGAATTAGATGAAACAGATTTACTGCTATTAAAGATATTAGGCAACAATTCAAATTATACAATTAAGGAGCTTGCAGGTAAGGTAAGTTTATCTCCATCTCCCGTTTTTGAACGGGTGAAAAGGTTGGAAAGCAACGGATATATTAAAAAGTATATCGCTATACTGGATGCTGAAAAGTTTAACCAGGGATTCATCGTTTTTTGCAATATTAAGCTCAAGCAGCACGATAGAAAAATAGGGCATCAGTTTGTAGAGGATATCTTAAAGATCGATGAAGTGGTAGAGTGTTATAATATTTCGGGTGATTTTGATTTTATATTAAAGGTCTACGCTAAGGATATGAAACATTACCAGGATTTTGTTTTTAATAAGTTGGGGTCGGTTAAAAGTATAGGAAGTACACATAGTACTTTTGCCATGGCAGAGATCAAAAATTCTTATAATATTAGTTTTTAATATTACACCCGGTATTATAGCCGGGTGTAATAACTGAATATCAGATCTGAATCGGTTTGTTATCTTCGTCAATAGCTACCAGTGTAAAAGCACCACTGACCACTTTCTCCCTAAAATCTTCTCTCATTTTTTCTAAATAGACATCTACGTTTATTTCTATGCTTGTTCGGCCAATACGTTTGACACGTCCAACCAGTTCAACCAAAGTGCCAGCAGCAATGGGCTTGGTAAAGTCGATTTTACCGCTGCTCACCAACACAAAGTTTTTTCTGCTAAACCGTGTTGCTGTCATAAATGCGGTTTCGGTCATCATCATTAGTATTCTTCCACCAAACATTGTATTGTGGTGATTAGTGGTATCAGGAAATACTACTTTAAAAACATGCGTTTCAGATTGCTCTATTTTTTCTTCTATTGTCATTTGATCAATTAAATCACGAGTAAATCCATAAATTCATCTACAGGTGTATTCACAAGTTTCCTGTAATCTAAAGTAGCGTTTAAAATAGCTTGCTGCTGTCTTTCAGGAAATTTTCTAGCCAGATTAATCCTGAACTTTTTCAAGAGTTCAGGAATTCCTTCTTCTCTTCTGCGCTGATGTCCGATAGGGTATTCTACCACTATTTCATCTAAAACACTTCCGTCCTTGAATTCTACCGTTAATGCGTTGGCTATTGAACGTTTTGCCGGATCATGATAATCAGTGGTAAATTGCACATCTTCTACACACTCCATTTGAGCGCGCAATACATCGATCCTAGGATCTGAAGCAATATTATCTTCATAATCGGCAGCTGTCAGTCTTCCGTAAATCAAAGGAACAGCAATCATATATTGAATACAATGATCTCTGTCAGCAGGATTATTTAAGGCTCCTTTTTTGTCAATGATGCGAATGGCTGCTTCATGTGTACGAATAGTAATCTTCCTGATATCGTCTGTTGTTTTACCTGATGCTTTTAATTTTTTATGTAGTGTCATTGCTGCTTCCACAGCGGTTTGTGAATGGAATTCGGCAGGGAAGGAGATCTTGAATAGTACATTTTCCATAACATAAGAACTGTAATCACGCTGGAACTTAAATTCATTTCCTTTGAAAGAAACATCATAAAATCCCCAGGTTTTAGCAGTCAGTACAGATGGATATCCCATCTCTCCGGTTTTGGCAATTAAAGCCAAACGAACGGCACGGGAAGTGGCGTCCCCGGCTGCCCATGATTTACGGCTCCCGGTATTTGGGGAATGACGGTATGTTCTTAAGGATTGTCCGTCTACAAAAGCTAATGAAACAGCATTGATCAGCTCATCACGGGTCAGACCGATTAACTTACCAACTACAGCTGTAGAAGCTATTTTTACTAAAATAACATGGTCTAAGCCTACTTTATTAAAGGAATTTTCTAATGCCAGTACGCCTTGAATTTCATGCGCTTTGATCATACCCTCCAGAACATCTTTCATCATTAATGCCGGTTTTCCATTTGCAACGGATGTTCTGGAAAGCCAATCTGCGGTAGCAAGAATACCACCCAGATTATCTGAAGGGTGTCCCCATTCTGCAGCGAGCCAGGTATCATTAAAATCCAGCCAGCGGATAATTGTACCGATATTGAATGCTGCCTGAATCGGATCTAACTGGAATTGTGTTCCGGGAACTTTTGCGCCATTGGGAACAATGGTTCCATGCACAACAGGGCCTAATAATTTGGTACATGCAGGATAAGTTAATGCTTCCAATCCGCATCCTAATGTATCCAGTAAACAATAGTGCGCGGTTTGCCATGCCAGATCGTTTTTCACTTCATAGTTTAAGACATAATCGACGATGTCTGTTAAAACTTTATCTGGTTGTGGTCTTTCATTAGAGATATGTGATGACATTTTTTGATAATTGATTTTTTTGATGACTAATTAGTTGTTTAACGGTTTTCAAGTGTAACGAAGGCTCTGTTTTCCGGGCCAGTGTAGTTTGCGCTTGGACGGATGATTTTTCCATCTTGTCTCTGTTCTATAATGTGCGCACTCCATCCTGTAACTCTGGAAATAGCGAAAAGAGGTGTAAACATCAGGGTAGGTACACCCATCAGATGATAGGAAACTGCCGAGAACCAGTCGAGGTTCGGGAACATCTTCTTCTCGTCCCACATCAGGGTTTCCAAACGCTCCGCAACGTTATACAACAACATATCTCCGGCTTCCTCAGAGAGTTCTTTTGCGATCTTTTTAATCACTACATTTCTTGGGTCAGAAATGGTATAAACAGGATGTCCAAAGCCAATGATTACTTCTTTATTGACTAATCGTTTGCGAATATCCTCTTCAGCTTCATCAGGTGAATTGTATCTGCTCTGAATATCATATGCCACTTCATTTGCTCCGCCATGTTTAGGTCCACGCAGTGCACCTATAGCTCCGGTTATCGCTGAATAAATATCTGAACCGGTTCCGGCAATGACTCTGCTGGTAAAAGTAGAAGCGTTGAACTCGTGCTCTGCGTATAGGTTGAGCGATATCTGCATTGCTTTCACCCATGATTCGGGAGGTTTCCTTCCATGTAACAGGTGCAAAAAGTGTCCACCAATGGAATCGTCATCTGTCTCAACTTCTATAGTTTTTCCGTTATGTGCATAATGATACCAGTATAATAATGCAGAGCTGAAACAGGCGAGTAATTTATCGGCAATATCTCTTGAACCTGAAACATTGTGATCATCTTTTTCCGGCTGTATACTACCAATTGCAGAAACAGTAGAACGCATGACGTCCATCGGATGGGCAGCCGCAGGAATTTGTTGTAAAATATTTTTAACTGAATTGGGTAATCCTCTCAGTGACTTTAATTTGGTCTTATAATTTGTTAATTGAGATTTGGTCGGTAGGGAACCGTAGATAAGCAGATAGGCAACTTCTTCAAATTCGGCTTTTTCTGCCAGATCAAGGATATTATAACCTCTGTAATGTAAATCATTACCACTCTTTCCTACACTGCATAAAGCTGTATTCCCTGCTGCAACACCTGAAAGTGCCACACTTTTTTTAGGCTTGAAGGCAGAGGTTTCCTGGATATCAGTCATTTTTGTTCTTTTTAAAAAGGTTATCTAATTTTTGCTCGTAGTCATGATAAGCTATGCTCTTGTAGAGTTCTTCTCTGGTCTGCATGGTGTTCAGTACATTTTTTTGTGTACCGTCTTTGCGAATATGCTGATAGACATTCTCGGCTGCTTTATTGGCCGCACGAAATGCAGAAAGGGGATATAGGATCAACTCTACACCAGCATCACGAAGTTCATCGACTGTGTACATGGGTATCATTCCAAATTCGGTAATATTAGCCAATACAGGGATTCCTGTAGCATCGACAAACTTTTGGTAATAGGAGAGGTCAGATATTGCCTCTGCAAAGATAAAGTCGGCTCCGGCTTCTTTGTAGGCAACAGCTCTTTCCAGTGTTTTTTCCAGACCCTCAACGGCAAAAGCATCTGTTCTGGCACCAATCACAAAATGTTCATCCGTTCTGGCATCCGCGGCCGCTTTCAAACGGTCTGACATCTCTTCTTTACTTACAACTTCTTTACCAGGACGATGACCACAGCGTTTTGCACCAACCTGATCTTCGATGTGCAGTGCCGCAGCTCCTGCTTTAATCAATGATTTGACGGTTCGGGAGACATTAAATGCAGAAGGACCAAAACCGGTATCTACGTCGACTAACAGAGGTAAATCACATACATTGGTGATGCGCTGAATATCAATCAGGACATCTTCTAAAGTAGTTATTCCCAGATCTGGAATTCCCAATGACCCGGCGGCAACACCTCCTCCTGAAAGATAAATAGCATTGAATCCTGCCTGCTGTGCCAATAAAGCATGATTGGCATTGATAGCCCCTACAATTTGAAGAGGACTTTCTTTTTTTAAAGCCTGCCGGAATTTTAGCCCGGAGGATTTAAGGTTGTTTGTTTGCATTGTCAGTTTTTTTGAAAAATAAGTTTCGGTTAAAAATGTTCTTAGATTTTTAACACAATACCACTGAAGGAAGATTTTAAGAAAATAGAGAGGAATAGAAATACACAGAAACATCAGAACCTGAATATCAGGGGCATATTTTTCCATATAAAAATAAACACCTATGAGACTAAAAGCTTCGATCGCGAAAGCATTGTCCATTCGGAAGAGGCAGGTCTCCTGACTTGTAACAGTTCTCATCATCCTTCCCATTCTATCGATAGAACAGTGGATGTTTATGGATGAAAACCTTTTTTGTTACTTACAGTTGCGCGACAGTTCGTGATTTACACACGATTCCCTATTAATCTACATTGAAGTAAAACCATTTCCGATTGATGTAATATGCAAAGAACAGTTTTGCAATGTAGAAAATAAAACCAGAAAGGAAACCAAATTAAATTGGCTTTATCTTGTTGAAATGTTTGTTTTAATTTTATTCTGTATCTTAATGATAGGGGTTTTGAGCACTTCTCTTTAAGAATTGATGCTGGGCAAGGTAGTTGAATGCTGTTATGAACAGATTGAATAGCTTATTGACTAATAGATAAATTTTCAATGGATGTGAAATCGTATATTTATATAGTAATTAACTCAATATTAATAATATAGCGTATCCTAAAAGCCTGGACAGCCTCCTGTATAGATGAAAGATCAAGACGAAAAAAAACGAATCAAGGTGCTACATGATTATGGGATATTAGATTCATTAAATGAACCTGAATTCGACAGACTAACTAAGTTAGCGTCTCTGATTTGTGAAACACCAATATCATTAATTTCTCTTATTGATGAAAACCGACAATGGTTTAAGTCTAAAGTTGGATTAGAAGTTAATGAAACCGCGAGGGAACTGGCCTTTTGTCAGTATGCAATATCCCAGAAAGGTAAATTTGAAGTCAGAGATGCAACCGAGGACCAACGTTTTAAGAATAATCTTCTAGTTACTGGTGAGCCAAATATTCGTTTTTATTCGGGATACCCTTTGATTGATCCGGATGGCTATGCACTGGGAACCTTATGTGTTATAGACCGGGTGCCGCGTGTGCTAAATGAAAAACAAGCAAAAGCAATGAGTTTACTAGCTGAAGAAGCTATCAGCCTTATTGTGGAAAGAAATAAAAGGGAGGAATTTAATAGCTTCAGAAAGCTTTTTGTACTGTCTCAGGGGCTAATCTGCATTGCCGGGATAGACGGATATTTTAAAAAGGTCAACCCGGCTTTCGAAAAGATATTGGGATGGGATGCAGATTTTTTATTGAATATTTCTTTTTTCGATCTGATTCATCCAGAAGATCTGAAGAGCACAGAAAATGAAGTCAGAAAATTAGCTTTAGGAGAGAATACAGTAGATTTTACACATCGGTTCAGAACAAAAACTGGTACATACAGAGTGCTGCAATGGGAGGCTACTCCCGAACCTGCTACTGGAAATATTTTTGCCATCGGACGTGATGTAACACTGGAAATAGAAAAGAAAAGACAGCTGATGATCAGCGAAGAAAAGCTAAAAGCCTTTTTTGAGAACTCACCGGGACTGATGTGTACGCATGATATGCAGGGACATTTCTTATCTGCCAATGATGCCGGAGCAAACATTTTAGGTTATACCAAAGAAGAAGTCATTACATTATCGTTGTTTGATATAGTACCGGAATCGCTGCACGATAGTTTACACAGTTATCTCGGAGAAATAAAAAAAACCGGCCGTGCAAGAGGCGAGATGTTAACAGTAGGAAAAAACGGATCTAAAAGAATGTGGCTTTTTAATAATGTCCTGGAACAGAATTTTAATGAAGAGCCTTATGTTATTGGAAACGCTGCAGATATAACTGAGCAACATTACTTAGAACTCAATCTGAAGCGTACCAGAGCCATGATGGAGCAGACTAATAAAGTGGCCAGAGTCGGTGGATGGGAGTATGATTTACTTAAACAAAAAGTAAGCTGGACTGGTATAACCAAAGAAATTCATGGTGTAGCGCAGGATTACGAACCTGATCTGAATAGCAGTATCAGTTTTTACAAGGAAGGAGAATACAGGGAGAAAATTGCAAAAGCAATAAATGAAGCAATTGAGCAAGGTAAGCCCTGGGATTTAGAGTTACAGATTGTAAATATGCAGGGGGTAGAATTATGGATCAGAGCGTTAGGATATGCAGAATTTCAAGATGAAAAATGTATAAGGCTATTTGGAACATTCCAGGATATTGATGAGCATAAAAGGATTGAACTGGATTTCGATAAATCAAAAAAGTTATTGGATGATGTTTTACATGCCGCATCAGAGGTAAGTATTATAGCAACTGATCTACAGGGAATCATCACCGTGTTCAATAAAGGAGCTGAAATTTTGCTGGGATACACGGCAAAAGAAATGATTGGCAAAGAAACACCACTTATTTTACATGATATCAATGAGATTACAAAACGCGGCAAAGAATTAAGTACAGAACTTGGTTATCGGGTAGAGGGATTTCAGGTTTTTACTGAAAAACCTGAAAAAGATGGTTCTGAACGGGGGGAATGGACGTATATCAAAAAAGATGGCGCCAGGCTTACCGTTTCTTTGGTGGCCACAGCAATAAGAGATGATGAGGATAATGTAGTTGGATATCTTGGGGTGGCCACAGATATTACGGAGAGAAAACGTTTTGAAAATCAGCTGATCACTGAGAAAGCAAGATTATCTGCTTTTGTAGAGCATGCTCCCGCAGCAGTAATGATGTTGGATAACGATATGATTTGTGTTGCAGTTAGCAGAAGATGGCTGGAATACTATCATTTAACCAACCGCCAGGTAATTGGTATATCTTATTACGAATTTTTTCCTGATGGTGACAAACAAAGACATAAAAAGATCTTAAAAGGGGCTGTCGAAAGAAATGATGAAGATATTGACTCACCAGCGGAAACTGACCAGGAGCGGTATATTACATGGGAAATGAGACCATGGTATCATTTCGAAAATGAAATTGGCGGAATGATGATTTTTACGCAGGATATCACTCAGTTGATCAGACAGCGTGAAGAATTAAAAACAGCGAAATTACAGGCCGAGCAAGCGAATGCGGCTAAGTCCGAGTTCCTGGCAAATATGAGTCATGAAATAAGGACACCTTTAAATGGAATTATTGGTTTTACAGATCTTGTTTTAAAGACAAAACTGGATGAAACACAAGCTCAGTATTTATCGATAGTAAATCAATCTGGAAATGCCCTGATGAGTATTATCAATGATATTCTGGATTTTTCGAAAATTGAAGCTGGTAAACTGGAGTTCGATATTGAAAGGTGTGATCTTTACGAAATAGGATATCAGGTCTCTGATATCATGAATTACCAGATTCAGACAAAAAAACTGGAAATGCTCCTGAATATTTCTTCAGCACTCCCAAGGTTCATCTGGACAGATTCAGTCCGGTTGAAACAAATTCTGATCAATTTGTTAGGCAATGCTGCTAAATTCACGGAAAAAGGAGAAATTGAATTAAAAATAGAACCTCTGCTTAATGAGGGGGAACTAACTACTGTTCGTTTTAGTGTGAGAGATACTGGGCTTGGCATCAAACAGGAGAAACAGGAGAAAATCTTTGAGGCTTTTTCGCAGGAAGATGCCTCGACAACTAAAAAGTATGGAGGAACAGGTCTTGGATTGACAATTTCAAATAAATTACTTCTGATGATGGAGAGCCGCCTGCAGCTGAGAAGTACACCAGGGGAAGGCAGTTTGTTTTTCTTTGATGTTACCTTCAAAACAGAGATGGGCCAAGCTATTGAATGGGTAAATATTGATGCTATTAAAAAAGTATTGATTGTAGATGATAATGATAATAACCGGGTTATACTTAGTCAGATGCTTAAATTGAAAAACATTGAGACTGATGAGGCACATAATGGTTTTGAAGCACTACAATATTTAGATGGAGACAGGCATTATGATGTAATTTTAATGGATTATCATATGCCGCTCATGGACGGCCTGGATACGACCGAAAAAATCAGGCAGCTCTTTTCTGCTACAAACGAGGATCAGCCAGTTATCTTATTGCATAGTTCTTCTGAAGATGGGAATCTGATTACGAAATGTCAGGAACTGCAGATACGACAGCGTCTGGTTAAACCGGTGAAAGCTCAAGATATTTATACTGCTTTATCGCGTTTGAATATGAAAATTTCTGTGGTCGTAGATTCACAGAAGGATACTAAAGATTATGTGACTACTGATGCGGTTAAAATCCTTATAGTAGAAGATAATACAGTTAACATGTATCTGAGTAAGGCGATAATAGGAAAGGCTATCCCAAACGCGATCATATTTGAAGCCAGGAATGGATTTGAAGGACTGGAATGCTTTAAAAAAAATCCGCCTGATTTGGTTATGATGGATGTTCAGATGCCCGAAATGAATGGTTATGAAACAGCAATGAAGATCAGAGAACTGGATTATTCTGCAAATGTACCCATTATTGCCATTACCGCCGGCAATGTAAAAGGTGAAAAAGAAAAATGTCTTGAAGCTGGCATGAATGACTTTGTCGTTAAACCGGTTATAGAGGAAACAATAGTTTCAGTGCTGAATAAATGGCTTAAATGCAATAGTGGAAGCAAATTTAGTACTCCTATTGAAAATGATGCCGATCAGTCAACGCATTTCGACGTTAATAAATTAGCTATATATTACGGGGAAGGGGAAACCGTTTCCAGCGAAATAATTATGCTGATACGTGAGCAGTTGAAGGAATCACTTATAAAATTAGAATTCCATGTCAGGAACAAAGATCTGGTCAGCATCAATAGTTTAGGACATATGTTACGTGGAACTTCTGTAACTGCCGGTCTGACGAACCTATCTAAATTGGCTATAGAACTAGAATATATGAATACTTTTTTAGAATTTGATATGGAAGATTTATTGGCAAGAACTAAAAAAGAGATAGAATTACTGTTAAAAGTTATGAAAATCTGATACAAACTGAAGATATTTGGCAACATAAACCGACCACTAAAAAGCAATTATATTCCAATGAAAAAATATCTGTTTTTAACACTCATATTTTCAACATTTACGCTTTGTTCAATCGCACAATCGACAGAAGAATTAAATCGTAAAATTAATGAGCTTTCAGTCAAAATTGACGCTGCTATCAAATCTGGCAATCCGGATGTATACGAAAATTTAATACCAGAACTGAATCAAAGTCTGATAAATAACCTGGTTATCCTTGCAACTAAGTCACCCGATTTTATGCAAAAAAGTTCTCTGACGACTGGAAAAGGTGGTAAGAACGAGTTTATCTTTATAAGTAATTCGAAAGATCAGAAATTCAAGATTTTTAGTTGGAGTGATGGAGCTGGAACAATAGGAAGTTATCAGTATGTGGCCTTTTGGAAAGCTGGCAACAAGATAAAACACAAGATATCCACTGAAGGTGACCCTTTTCTGGATCCTAGTGATTATATACGTGACATTTATCATAGTCGTCGTACCAATGGTAATGATTTATATTTTTGTATAACCGAAGCAGGAGACCGTAATAATTATGGAATGGATATTCAGTGCTTTGAAGTAGATAAATCTGGAAATTTAAAAGCAAATATTCCGGTCTTTAAAGCGGGTGCTAAAACATTATCAAGTATTAGCATAAAAAATTATAACGATTATAAGTATTCAAACGTTTCCGGGCAAAAAACTAATGTTATTCATTTCAGTGCGGATGGCAAGACTTTATACGTTCCCATTATTTCCAGCAACTGGACTAAAAGTGGTGATGATGGAAAAGCAAGTTATGTACTGCACTATTTTGTTTATCAATTCGACGGTGCAAATTTTGTTTATAAGAAAAAAGAATAATCCCATGGCCTGAAAATGGCCTATCTGACATCTTAACAAACCATTTAAAATATCATTTGTTTTTAGCATAAGAGACTAGTCTTGTTTGATAAGATCAACAATCAAAGACGATGTGCTGTGAGTGGCATTAAATTTTTCTGTTTATACTCCAGACAAAAGCTTATACTATTAAAAGGGTTAAAATGGTTTTCGCTATAAGTCATTCCCGGCAACGTCATCCATTTCTGCTTGTTCTCCTGATAGCTATGATAAGCATGCTGTTTTGTTTATCATGCAAAATTAAGAAGCCAGCCACCACCGCAGTTATTACGACTAATCCGGTCATTGTAAATCCGGTAAAGACTGATGAGCAGGATGGAGCCAGGCAGGAAGAATTTAAAAGAATACTGTTCACCAAATTTTCAGGTTCAGTCTACCTGGAGCAGATTAATGCCTTTTATAAGGAGAACAATTATAAACCAGTTCTGATACGCAAGTTTTTTCCTGATCGTCAACTCCTGATATTTGCCGGTTATCTGATGAATACGGGTAGGCATGGCCTTGATCCGGAACTATTTTCAGCAGGTGTCATCAAAAAGAAACTGGATAGTATATACAGTATAAATAATCTGACCATACCAGATACTTCTCAGAATATAACTGAATTAGAGTTCTCAGTAGCAAATGCCCTGATAAGCTATAGTAAAGCACTACAGTTTGGTTTTACCAATCCTGCGAAAGTATATGCCCATTATACTTCCGTGAATTTAATTCCTGATAGTAACTATATTCCACAAGTCCTTAAAGTAAGCAATCTTAAAGATTATCTGGAAAATCTGCAGCCTAATGGGATACAGTATAAAGCATTGCAAAATGCACTTTCTTCAGTTGAACAAAGTGCAGCCGTCAATAAAGACATTCAATATCAGACTATAGTGGTTAATATGGAACGCCTGAGGTGGAAAGACCGACCCGCCGGAGAAAAAATTGTAGTGGTCAATATTGCGGATTTTAGTCTTGATGTGATTGATAAAAGAAAGGTTGTATTACATATGAAAGTTTGTGTTGGAGAAAGCGGAGAAAGAGAGACTCCACAGCTGAGCAGCCAGATTTATAGTGTTCAGGTCAATCCAATCTGGAATATTCCCCAAAGTATTGCAAAGAATGAAACTTCTAAACAAGCAGCCGAAGACCGATATTACCTAGCTAATAATAATATTAATGTCTATCAGAAAGGGAAGTTAATTGCCAATCCTGAGTCTATAGACTGGTCTGAGGTGGATGTCAGTAGTTATTCCTTTAAACAACAACCCGGAGGTAAAAATGCTTTGGGTAAAATCAAATTTCTATTTAATAATAGTAGCAGCATTTATCTGCATGATACGCCTGTACAATCTGCTTTTCGTAAGAAAATAAGGGCGGTAAGTCATGGCTGTGTGCGTGTAGAGAAGCCTATGGAGCTTGCCTATGCCTTGTTTGGAAAAGTTGAAAAATACGAGCAGGTAAAACGGGCAATGGATAGTGGTTATCCACGTGCAAAATATATAGGTCTGCCAAAAAAAATACCCATCTGGCTTACTTATTACACGGCCTGGTCAGATGACAAAGGTAAGATTCAGTTTTGCAGGGACATTTATGGATTGGATAGTGTCCTGTATGCGCATTTGAAGTGGAATAATCTGGCTGAGAAGAATCAATAGATGGCTCATCCAAAACTCTGAAGAATAGCTGTTAAATTAGGCTGACAAATCTTAGCTTTACTGGAGAGTTATATGTTAATTCGTCTAAATCAAATTCATATTTTATGAAGTATATCATTACTACAATCAAATTAGTTTCTGTAGGTCTGTTTCTTACGACTTCTGTATTTGCGCAGGTCAGGGATAGTACGCAAAGGAAGGATGCAAAAGTACCTGACTGGGCGGCCCTTCGATATTATCAGGAGGCAAACGGCCAGGCACAATTGAATTCTCCAAAAGAAAACCGTGTTGTTTTTATGGGAAACTCTATTACTGAAGGCTGGTCAAGGGTAGATCCGGAATTCTTTAATCAGCATAAAAATTATATTAACAGAGGGATAAGTGGACAGACCACTCCGCAAATGCTCATACGCTTCCGTCAGGATGTAATTAATCTCAAACCTAAAATTGTTGTAATATTGGGTGGAACAAATGATATTGCAGGTAACACAGGACCAGCAACTACAGACGAAATCTTTGGTAACCTGGTTTCTATGATGGAACTGGCGAAAGCGAATCGTATCAAAGTGATTATCTCTTCAGTTTTACCAGTATATGATTATCCATGGAAAAAAGGAGCGGAACCTGTTACCCGGATTGCTGAGTTGAACGAGCGGCTAAAACTCTATGCAAAGCAGGAACATATTGTTTATCTGGATTATTATTCGGCAATGAAAGATGATAGAAAAGGATTGAAGGAAAATCTTTCCGCTGATGGGGTTCATCCAAATATTGCTGGTTATAAAATCATGGAGCCGCTGTTGGAGAAGGCAATTAAAAGTACACCTTAATTTTAGTATAAGTATCGTGCTGTCAGATAACCTTTAGACGATTAATCTGTTTTGTATAGTATGAAACGAATCAGCGCTCCCTTCTCTAGGAAACAAGAACTTATTCATGGCCTGATCCATGGTATTGGGGTAGTATTTGGCGTATGCGGCATTCCTGTTCTGGCGGGACTTGCTGCTGCACATCATAACACGGCAGCTTTAATAGGGGCCGGGATCTATGGATTTAGCTTTATGTTGTTATTTACCAGCTCTATGGTTTATCACCTGGCGCTTGAGCCTGCGGTAAAAAGGCTGTTTGAAATATTTGATCATATTAGTATTTATTTCCTGATTGCGGGTACTTATACACCATTTATACTGGTTTATCTGAATAATGAATTTGGCCGTATTTTGCTTGCCGTTTTATGGGGGCTGACAATCCTGGGGATATTCTTTAAAATATGGTTTACAGGGAAATTCGGTAGGATTTCTACAATAATCTATCTATTGATGGGCTGGATGATGATTTCAGGTGGGAAAAGATTTTTTGCAGCTTTGCCACATGAGGTGATTGTCCTGCTGTTGATCGGGGCATGTCTTTACTCAGTTGGTGTGGCTTTCTATGTATGGGGTAAACGGGCTTATACTCATGCTGTCTGGCATGGACTTGTTCTGATAGCTGCAATCTGTCATTATGTTGCTGTATTATTAGCTATGTAAGCCCGGATTGGTGTTCTGATCAAAATAGTTTCCAAATAAATTCGTTTAATTTATCGTCGGCCAGACTTTATATGGTATTTTGCAAAAAAGATTATCTTGAAAAACCATATCAAATTAATATTTACATTAATTCTTATAATGAATACAGTCCTCCCGGTTAATGCTGAAGCCCAGGAATATGTCCAGAAATTGTATCCCTGGTTGGCCAAAACGGGTGAATTTGGTTATTGTGACAGTATCGGAAATATAGTGATTAAACCCCGGTTTGAAGATGCACGATCATTTATCAATGGATATGCTTTTGTTAAAGAAAAAGACAAATACAGCGTAATTAATCAAAATGGGCAGGCTATTACGGAACCTAAATCTTATGCAGCTGGCTTATACTCGGAGAATTTCTATTCATTATATAAAAAGAGTGGAAATTATGAAACTGCCGGAATATTTTCGGACGGACTATTTACACTGCTGATTACTAAAAAGGTATCTGATGATTTGTTGCCTTTCTGGAAGTGGGAGCGTGGTCCACTATTTTTCTTTAAATATTCAGAATCCAGAACCAAATGGGAGATTTATTCACTACCTGAAAAGAAGAGGTTGTTTCGCCAAACGGTAACCAGCTGGGAAACTCCTGTAATCTATCAGAAGGGAAGCTGGGATTTATACAATAATGCGTTTAAGTTTCCATTTTCTGTTGCCACGATGGGAAGAAACTTAGCGATCCGCGATCAGCTATATCAGTTGGATGCCAGAAACAGTATTCTGGAAACGTCAGGAAAAGTAACTGATATTTTCAAAGATACTGTAGTGACTGTCCCAAAGGAGACTATTGCGGATAAGCTGCCTTTTAAAGAGGGGGTACCCTGTAAATTTTCTAAAGATTGTTATATGGCAAAAGATCCGTCTAGCGGGAAATATGGTGTTTTCGATACAAAAACGGGGAGCTGGAAAGTAAAACCTGAATATGATGGTCTAAAAGAAGAAATAGCTGAGCACATTATAGTATATATGCAGCTTAGTCATTTAAAAGGATGGCCTGAAAGTCTTTATGGTTTGCTTGATGTCGGACATAATAAAACGCTGACTCCGGCAAAGTATAATAATATAGCTCGTGATGGAAGAGTAAATATAACTGAATATGTGAAACATACCGATTATCTATACAATACTAAAAATACTTTTTATTATATAAATATCTATACCGGGAGAGAATACAAGGAGTAAAACCGGTAATTACTTTAAGTTGAAGATTAGCTAAGAGAATACATAATTATGGAGAACGATAGAGAACAACCTGTTCAAAACAAACTTATACCAAAGACTATTCCTGTTGACCAAGTGACATTTGGTGGGATCAATTATAAAGTGATTAATCATCACCAGGCACAAGATTTAATTGGCGACCTGACCGATTTTCGGGATAATCCGCTTTATGATGTATTTGATGAAAGCTGGGACCTGGTAGACTACAGTGGGAATGGTTATTTTTTATTGGCAGAAGAGAGTGTTACCCTGGAGAAACTGGAACTGGATATTAAAATTGATGGCCTGGAAGATTTCGTTATTGTTGGCTTTATCTTTCAGAAAGACTTGAAGGTAAAATCGCATATTCTGGCTTATGATTCAGATTATTCTCCAGTTTTGGTTGTACTGGGTAAAGTCGAGGTATTTAATATTCATTTATATGGAAACAGGCATTACTTTGGTAACGGACTATTGTGTAATACCTTGTGGGGCAGATACAACCACGGTGAACTTTTTGTAAAAGGTAAAACCATAGCCGGGTTGGTTTATGCGGATGATATGTGTTTGCATTTTGAAGATCTGGACGGTACCGTAGCTTTAGTAAATTCTGGTAAACCGGATATTCTGCTTATGCTGCCTTTTCAGAAAGGTGATGGAACTATTGGATATGAAGAAAACTATATTCCTTCTACACACAAATTATCGGAGATTGTATTTGATGAACTAATCAGTGTTGAAGAGAATGGTGACGAATCTTTAAAAGATGATGCGTTTGACTATGTTATTCATGAAAAAACACTTTTAGATGTCGCAAAGGCTGATATTTATCAATACAAAGACTTTCCACTAAAACTTAAAGCGGGTTTGAACTATCTGGGGAATTTACCTGTGATCAGAGAAAAAAAACGTATAGCTGTAACTGGCTGGCTGGAGAATTATAGCTTTGAATTGTTTGAACATAACGGAGAACTGTACCGTCAGCTCTCCGTTAAAATGGAATATGGATTCAATATCCGTCTGAGGGCAGTTGAAAATATAAGATCAGCTAAAATCACGCTTACCCTGGAATATCTTGATGAAAATGATCAACTCAAGTATCATTGGCTAGGCGAGTCTGATAGTTATATTTTACCCCTGAGGATTGTCAAACGTGCTATGCTGAATGCCCTTGAAAAATTAAAAGACAGGCAGCACTAAACTTTAGCATCGGACAGGTTACTTTCCTTACTGATTTCATAGATGTGATTCGGTTTGGGAAGTTCACCAAAATAGGAGATCTCCTGTTCTGCTATTTTCTTTGCGCCCAGACGTGTCATCGCAATCTGTGATCTGATATTCAGCGCACCAACATGGAACAAGACTTTGTCCACATATTGAAAGATATAATCCATCATTAGTTTTTTGACTGATGGATTATATCCTTTGCCCCAGCAATGAGTAGCATAAAATGTATAACCGATCAATATGCTATTGGACAATTCATCGTAATCATAGAACCTGGTAGAGCCTATAGTCTCTCCTGAGGTTTTATCTACGATTCTGAATGCACCTTTACTCTGGATAGCACCTTCAAAAAATTGCTGAAAGACCTCCTTTTGCCAACGGTCTTTATTAGGGTGCTGGGCCCAGATCTCTTTGTCGGATGCAACCTGGTATAATTCATCAAAATCGTTCTCTGTTAAGGGAACAAGCTTAATCCGCTCGTTTTCTAATTGCAGCTGTATGGAAAAGTTCATCGTTTAAAATTTTTAACCTACATAAAGTTACAGTGCAAATGGATTTTGTTTATAGTCCAGAAAGAATAAAGAGGGTAGTCCAAATCAAATATGTTTTTTGGCTGTTGTATGACTTAATCTGAATGAATAAATTTCTTGCCGCTGATGTTGATATAGAATTGCCTTCCATCTTTTTCTGCCAGTAAAAGGGAAGGTGTTTCAGCCCATAAATAATCGTAGGTAAAAGGGATCAATACCTTGCCTGATGTATCCATAACACCATATTTCTTTCCAATTTGTGCAAGCAGATAGCCATTTGTATAGTCTAGCTTGTCATATGCTTCACTGGTCATTGGCTTAGCTTCAGCAGACAGCAAACTATATTGATAGTCATTGTTCTTTCGGATGCCTGTAATCGTGAAACTGTTGTAATGTCTGACAATATCGTAATCAGCAGGTATTTTAGTGCCGGTAAGAATATTGATGGCTCCGCGTTTTATCCTTGCCGTATCCTCTACATTTACCCAGCCTTTTTTTAAGTCTTCAGCTCCGACAGAAACATATCCGTATTCAAAAGGAATTAGCACCTTGCCATGGTCATCCATCAATCCCCAGCGGCCATTTTTTTCTGCAGTATAATAAGTCTGTTCAGTTTTTTCGGTTGTTTTAGTATTGAAAAGGGTGTTAAAGACTAATGGGATCACTGTTTTTCCTGTTGTATCAATCACACCGTGTTTATCATCATAGACTTCGGCCATTCCATTTTCATCAAAATAGAAATACAATTTGTATTTGAAATCAATGAGGACCTGTCCCTTTGTATTTATCATACCGTATTTATTATCTTTATAAGCTATCATTTTCCCATCTTTGAGTCCATCCAGACTACCATAAAGAAAGGGAACAAGCTGTTGCTGATGTATGTCAATTACGCCGGTTTTGCCAGAACTGTGATCGGTTACAATAATGAAACCGGGATTAATAAAATTGATCTTATCATATTTTGGAGATAATATCTCTTTTCCATATTCATCTTCAATTCCATAGCGCTGCTCTTTCTGGAAAACATGAAAACCATTAACAGACTCTACTTTTGCAACAGGAACAGGATTACCGGTAAGCAGATCAAAATATTCCTGATGACCATTTCGCTCATAGATCCCCAGATTCTCTTTGTTATTGACAGTCGCTTCGTATTGTGAGGAAAAGCGTTTAAGTTCTTTACCCTGGTCATCCAGTAAGTAATTATAGATCACATCTTTGCCGGCTTGCTTTTCTGTTTCTAATATCCGAAGTTCATCCTGGATGTTTTTTGATGTCATTTCTTTAATTAACCTGTCTGCTATAAAACGTTTAGGGCCAGCTATATATTTAACGTCTAAATAAACCGGAGATACCAATGTCTTTCCTTCCCAGGAAGATACTCCATGGTATATGCTGTCTCTCTGGGTATAGAAAAACCGATGTTCCATATCTACGGTTTCTATAACACAGTTTTTTGGTGGAGTATACCTTTTACCTTTTGAAAAAAAGACATTCCCTGCCAGGTAATGATCCTGATCATAAAATTCAAAGCTCTCATATTTTCCTGGTTCCATCAGCCAGCCTCCCTGAGTTTTAGCAATTCCTGTTTTGCCGTCGGCTGTGGTATATTGAATGAGCTGGGGAAGAATGTTACCCTGACGTGTTTTTACCTCATAACGACCAGTGAACTGTGGGGCAAATATTTCTTTTCCTGTTTCATCTATCAATCCTTCTAACCGGTCTTCGGAATAATTTTTGGGATTTGGATTTTTCAAACCTACAACCGCCTGTCCATTATTGAAAAGTGCAGCAAAGTCATATTTCGGCTTGATCTTCATTATCCCAGTTTTTGCATCCAGGTAACCCCATTTGTGATGTTGATCAATAAATGGGATAAGCTGTTGATTATTGTTTAGCCCAATTTGGGCACATACTTGTTCAGTATATGAAAGAATAATGCAGCAAACGATCAATGTATATCTGGGTACCATAGGACTAGAATTTTAATATTATTCGGGATAAAGATATCCGTTTATCGGAAATTGATGACAGATAAAATAAAAGTTATCTATTATGTAAATTAAAAAAATGATTTACCTTAACCAACTAATGAGTTCAGTAAACCTATCTATTCCATTAATGAAAACACAAATTCCAGAATTGTATCCCTGGTTAACCGAAACAGGAAAATTCTGCTATTGTGATGAGCTGGGAAATCCAGTGATACAAACTGAATTTGACGAGGCATCTTTATATACAAATGGTTATGCTATTGTAGGGTCTATGGGTCGGTACGGTGTAATTGATGTCTATGGAAAACAGGTTCTCCAGCCTCAATATGTATCTGTAAAATTATTTTCAACAGAGACTGATACTTTGCTGGTTACACAGAAAAGTTATAATGCCTGGTGGCAGTTTTGGAACTGGAGGCTGATGCCTGATATTTATGTTGTTACGTCTAACAACCGGGGCTTTTTAAGAGTTTGTAAATCTAAATGGCAGATTCGCTCTTTATCGGCTCGTAAAATCTTGTTTAGCCAGTGTTTGATGAAGGGTAGTCATCTGGATAACTCTTGGAACTATATAAAGATTGCAGGCAATGGAAAGTCCTTTGTTGTTATGGATAATTGTTATCAGTTAAACCCTGAAAAGAAACTCCGGACGGGCTTTGATCAGGTGACTCATATACTTAATACTGAATATACCGCTAAAGAAAATATAGAGTTCAATACCAGTTCCACCGGCGAAAAAATTACAGTTGATAAACATCATTATTATCAATATGAACTTATTGAGCCATTAGCGCGTGCAGATATTTACAAGAGCAACGAAGGAAAGGTGTATCTGTTCCCTGATCTTGTCAAACCTGTACCAGTATTAATCAGTGATTATGAAGGTCTGGGTGGAAATTTTACTGCTGCTGAAATTTTAAAAGGAATTACCTTAATTAAATCTATACCCAATAGTAACTTTTTTTTGGTGATCACCAGGGGATTTGAAAGAACTGATAAATGGACGGGTGCTTTTTTACTGGATACAGAAGGTAATTGGAATACTCAGGTTCCTGTTTACAGTGGCTTCCAGGAAATGTTTAGCGATGGCCGTTTAGCTTTTAAACAGTCGTCTGGTGTAAGTATTTTGTATCCTGATCTTTCTTCCCATGAAATGAATATAGATGAAATATTGGGCACTTGCGCGTTTTCTGAATATTGGTATCGTGTAAAAGACAAGCTGAAAAAGAAATATGGAATTTATGATACAGAAAAACGGGAGTGGCAGGTGCAGCCGGCGTATGACTATCTGGAAGATGAAATTGCTCCTGGTATTGCCGTTTATACAGTAAAGAGAACCGATGTAAACGGATATAATCAAAAGGAATATAAAGGACTGATTGACATTATCAATGACCGTTTAATAACGGCTGCGATATATGATCAGATTAATCCGGAAGGAGAGGTCACTAAAACTGAATGTAGTAAAAAGCTCAGGTTTTACCTGAATATTCATACTGGAAAAGAATACAGAAAGACAAATCATCAGTTTCCGGTTTAAGATTGTTTAATAATGAAGACTAAATATATCCCGATTTCGCGCTATGCCATTATATCCATGGTTCTCTTCCTTTTTTTCTTATTCCTCTATATTGTTGCAACTGGACTTCTGGAACCCTGGTTGAAAGGATGGTTGGAGGTTAGTTTTGCTATTCTGGTCCTGTTGTCTTTTGCCGGATCGGTGATAAGTGCTGTTATGGCTGTATCAATTAACAAAAAGAGTTTATCAGGCTGGGTGATGTGTTTTATTATAAGTGTTTTTCTGGTGTGCCTGGTCTTTCTGCTCAGAGATCTTCCTTTCCATTAGGTAATATCCTTAATCCTATTATCTGTTTTGTATACTATATTTGTCATCAGCAGAAAATAATGCCTTAATTTTACGATTTAACATAATTACGATATGAAACATGGACTTTTGATTGATATGGACGGCGTTATTTATAGCGGCGAAACGTTAATAGAAGGAGCTGATAAATTTATTGCCGGATTACTTAAAAAGGATATTCCGTTTACTTTCATGACTAATAATAGTCAGCGGACAAGGCTTGATGTGGTCCGTAAGCTAAAATTACTTGATATTACTGTCAGTGAAGATCATGTTTATACCAGTGCGATGGCCACAGGCAAATTTCTTGGTGATCAGGGATCTAATGGTACAGCCTATGTATTAGGGGAAGGAGGATTGTTAAGTAGTCTGCATGAAAATGGGATTACACTGGTTAATACTGATCCGGAATTTGTGGTTTTAGGCGAAGGCAGGAACTTTACTTTAGAAATGGTACAGCGTGCTGTGGATATGATTCTGGCTGGGGCTAAGTTTATTACAACCAACAGAGATCCTTCACCTAAAAAACCGGGATGGAATAACCTGGGGATCGCGGCAACTACTGCAATGATAGAAGAGGCCACTGGTCGTAAGGCTTTTGTAATTGGAAAACCAAGTCCGGTAATGATGCGTTCTGCAAGAAAACATTTAGGTTTGGAAACAGCTGAGACTACTGTGGTTGGTGACACTATGGAAACGGATATCCAGGGCGGTGTCCAGATGGGATACAAAACTATCCTGGTTTTATCTGGAATAGCACAGAAGGAGCAGCTTAGTCATTATGCATTTAAACCGGATCTGATCGTGAGTTCTGTGGATCAGATCGAGTTTCCTTTAAAGTGGTGGCCAGAAGACGTCTAAAATGATGTTTTTCCCCGGAAATGACAAAATACTGATCTGAAGCGGACTATTAATTAATTTTAATGTAATTCTAATTTAAACTATCCTGAAGTATTAAACTCATAGAGGTATGAAAATTTAAAAATCATACTTATGAAAAGAATTGCAAAAATTGGTCTTCTGCTTGTCGCAATAATGTTCGCTAAGACCACTGCATTTGCGCAGATCAGTATAGGAGTTAATATATCCGCAAGGATTGCTCCACCAGTACTACCTGTTTATACACAGCCAGCATGTCCTGCCGATGGATACCTTTGGACACCAGGTTATTGGGCTTATGATGATGCCGATGGTTACTATTGGGTACCGGGTGTTTGGGTACGTCCTCCACGTGTAGGTGTATTGTGGACTCCTGCTTATTGGGGTTATGATGGCGGAATTTACAGTTTTCACACAGGTTACTGGGGTTCGCATATTGGTTTCTATGGAGGCATTAATTATGGCTTTGGTTATGGTGGTGTCGGTTTTGTTGGTGGAAGATGGGATGGAGGGGCATACAGATACAATACCTCAGTTACCAATGTAAACACAACCGTTATCCATAATACCTATGTGAACAATACAGTAATCAATAATACTGTTAATAATAACCGTACGAGCTTTAATGGCCGGGGTGGGGTGAATGTACAGCCAAGAGCTGAAGAACGTCAGGCAATGAATGAGAATCATATACAGGCTACTTCTTCTCAGTTATCACATCAGCAAACCGCAAGACAGGATCGTAGTCAATTTGCTAATGTAAATCATGGGCAACCATCAACAGTTGCGATGAACAGAGTAAATGGTCGTACTTTTAATTCGCAGGGACGTGCAAATGCAGTACAGCCAAACAGGATGAATGGAAACCAGGTAAATAATGCGAATCAGAGGAATGGTGGTAATAATCAGATGAATGCCCGCCAGCCGAATGCAAACAACGGAATGAGGGCTAACGGACAAGTTGGTCAGGCCCAACAACAGCAACAGGCGCGTCAGCAAATGAATAGACCTCAACAAATGAACAGGCCACAGCAACAGGGTCATCCACAGATGAACAGACCTCAGCAACAGCAACAACATCATAATCAGCCGCATCCACAGGCTCAGCGTGAGAATCATCCTCAAAGGGAAAATGAACATCACTAACCATCACATAAAAAAAACAGCCGCCTTATAAATACATAAGGCGGCTGTTTACATTTTAACTAAATCACGGATTACCTTGGCCCGGTATAAGTCAGGGTATCTGTCGCAGCTCTGTTAGTAGGACCCGTTCCCCAGTAGAACGAAACAAAGAATGTTTTCGTTGCCGGGTCATAACGATTGTCGTATGTTGGCAGGTTAACTACTGCAGCGTTAGTAGTACTGGTAACCTTAACTTTGTTGGTTGCCGGGTCGACAGTAAGTGTCAATCCATCAATACCACCAGTATTAGAACCATCTGCCCATATCTGACCAAACTGAACTGAGTTTACGCCAAACGTAGTGAGACTTTTTGAATAACCTTTAAAATTACCACTCAGGACATTATCACCTGCTCTGAGAATGGAACCTTTCAGATTATACTTACCATCATATTTATTCTTCAAAACGATGTTCAGAATCAATGAAGCAAAGTTTTTACTGATGATCACACCCGATGCATCAGTAATGGTTATAGGTAAAGCATAAGCCAGGGTCGGGTCCAGTACCGATGTATTAATTTTAATAGGTACCTGAACTTTACGTTGTCCCGCCGGAATAGTTACAGTAGTTGGCACTACATATCCATTACTTGGTAAAATAGGTAATGTTGTTGAATTTGTAGTATTATACGTCGCCAAAGCTGTCGGATCTACTGCAAGTGTTATTTTGAGATCATTGGCATTTGCCGCAGGTGCAGCGTAATTTACATAGAAAACATAATCACTCAACGCCGGATCAACTGTAAATGAAGCGATAAGTGAATTCCCGCCACCGTTTCCGGCAGGAGCATTAACAGGTATTTCTACAACAGGAGTAACACTCGAAAAATCTGGCTGTGCATTTTTATTTTTCAGGCAGGAAGACAGCCCGATTACACATAAAACCGGTAATGTCCATTTTAATATATTATTTCTCATCTTCTGTTTTTTAATTATTTAACATCCCAGAATAATCTTGTTGTAAACTGGCTTATAGCACCTTCAGCACTTACGTTAGCTGAGTTGAAGTTATATTCACCCTGTGGATACAACATTCTTACGGGTATTTTTTTAGTTGTAACTCCAGACGCAGTAGAGATTGGCATATCGGCCGGAAGTTCAAGGCGTCTGTAATCAATCCATGGCTCGATATCATTTGTTCCGTTCATGGCAACCCATTTTTGTTTGATGATCAGGGCAATTTTATCTGTATTGTTATCCCAATTGGCAACGTCCTGATTAGTCATGTAATTAGTAGCACTGGCCGAAGTCAATCCTAAATAAAGGAAATTGGCATTAACTGCAGCCTGATATAATGCTTTTGGATCTCCTGTTATGAGCCCTCTTTGAGCAGCCTCAGCCTGTATAAACAAACTTTCGAAGTCTGCCATGATGTACTGATCCTGAATCGGAGATTTTAATAAGGCACGGCCGATAGAAGAAACCTTGTCAATTTTCTGATCAGCTGTTGGATCCGGCCCCCATGGGATACTTACATAAGTGGTTCCTTTATTATCATTGATAGATGCATAAAGTTGTTTCAACCTGGGGTCATTGTTTACTTTCAGAAAGTTCATTCCATAATCACTGGCCAGGTAATAATTATGCTGAGCAGTAGGGGTTTCTATTGCTGCGATTGTAAAACCATAATTACCATAAAATGGATTTTGTTTTCCGTCAGAATTCAAATACCCCGGATTACTTTTTGCACTCTGGCCAGAACCAATATAACCTAAACCATTTGCCGTAATCTTCGCAATCTCTGCCTGGATATAAGCAGTTCTGCCTGGCATTTCTGATTGACGGAGTAGTAGCCTTAATTTAATCGTATTGGCAAATCTTCCCCAGGCAGCTGCATCCCCTTTATAAAAGATATCATATGTCTGATCTCCCGATGGTACTTTACCCACATTTGCTTTAAATATGTTGGCAGCTGAATCTAGTTGTTTAGCCAGATCTTCATAAATATCCTGTGCTTTATCATATTTAGGAGTGATGTACTTGGTAGATTGCAGGGCTTGACTGTATGGGATATTACCGTAAAAATCAACTAAATACTGATAATCCCAGGCTTTCATTGTTTTAGCTATAGCTACATAAAAAGGTTTACCCTCAGCTGCTGCTTTAGGCTCTATGTAGTAATAGTCCTCCAGGTTATTGTATAAGTTGGCCCATAATACAGTAGAACCCGACCAGTTAGAAGTGAAATTATAGGTTCTTTCTTCAAAAAATCCAGATAAACCACCAGTAGGGGCCCAATAGTTCATCCACAATGCGGCGAAACTATAAAAGATAGAATTCCCGGTCGTAGTTGCAGCTGTATTATTTAAAGCACCGGTTAGTACAAGCGATGAACTTGCGTTGGTTGAGCTGTTTGGATTATCATTAATATCCAAATAGCCTTTTTTACATCCTCCCAGTAACATTACTGAAGTTGCAAAGAGATATATTAATTTCTTTTTCATTTTTTTCTTGTCTTTTGGTTAAAACCCTACAGTTGCTGTGAATCCATAAATTCTTGTTGGCGGAGTCTGATTCAGGTTGTTTACTCCCTGAGCATTGCCAGTACCAATATTGATCTCAGGATCTGTATAAATATTGTCACTTGGCCTGAACATGAATAAGTTTCTTCCTACTAATGCAATACTGGCGTTTTTAATAAACTTGGCATGCGTCAGCAAAAATTCGGCAGGAACCTGATAAACCAATGAAATTTCTCTGATTTTCCAGAATGCGGCACTTACCACGTAATTTGATGCTACATCTCTGCGGATACCATCCGCCCAGAATGAACCACCACCCGAATTGGTAGTTACATTTGTATTAGGAACAAAAACACCTGGAGAAGTCTGGATTACTGAATTAGGGTAGACGAAGCGCTCACGGCCTGCCGCTGCAGAGGTGGAACTGATCCCTGCAAAATCCAGGGTAGAAGCAAATCCATTGTAAAATACGTTACCACTGCGGTATTCAGCAACCGCTGATAAGGTGAAGTTTTTATAACTGAAACTTGTGTTCAAACCTAAATTGGTACTTGGGTTAACTTGTCCAAAATCTTTATTAGTCAGATTTTTAAGAGGCAAACCTGTATTCGCATCAACAATTGTCCTTCCTTGTGGATCAGTTTGATAAGCACTTACCTGCAGTGAAGGGTAGCTTTGCCCCAGAACGATGTAGTTATTGTTGCCTATACTTAAAGAAGGTTGTCCCTGGTATAAGGATAATACCTTGTTGGTATTATAAGAGTAGTTAATACCAACGTTCCATCTGAAGCCATTACTTAAGCCTATTACTGGTGTAGCATTCAAGGTAAGTTCAAAACCTTTATTCTGTCCTTCTCCAGTATTGATGACTGCTTTATTAAAACCTGTTGACCACGACATATCGACACCAGTTGTAATTTCCTGGTCTTTAGTGTTCTGTAAATAAGCAGAAGTTTCTAAAGTAATTCTATTGTTTAAGAAGCCCAGGTCTAATCCAATTTCTTTTGAAATAGTCTGCTCTGGTTTTAAATTTGGATCATATACTGTATTTCCTAAAGTAAAGCCAGACGTGCTTCCATATGGAAATCCACCACCTACACCAAATGTAGCCTGTAATGAATAGGGGTCAACCTGTACCGCATAAACTTTTGAAATTCCACCACGTATTTTTGCGTTGCTTAAAATTTTACTTCCTTTTAATGCATCAATCGCATCGGTTAAAGTAAATGCAGCATCTACTGCAGGATAAAAGAAAGAGCGTTTGTTTTTCGCTAATCTTGAGTCCCAGTCATTTCTACCAGAAGCATGTACAGTCAGGTAGTCATTATAAGTAACGGTTAAATCTCCGAACGCACCAAGCTGACGCTGATTAAACTCAGATTCCGAGACATTCGCATCACCGGATCGGTTAACCACATTGAAAAAGTCATTGATAACCAGGTTACTTCCACCTAGAAACAAATTCTTGGAATTTTTCTGTGTTAACTGTGTTCCACCAATTAAGGTAAATTTGAATTTATTAAACGTTTTAGTTGCTGTTGCTAAAAAATCACCATTGTATCTGCTTTCAAAATAATTGTAGTCATCTACAGAAGAAGGCACAACTTGCGGGTTACTGGCAATGTATTTACCTGCTGCTTTTGCAGCATCTGAATAGGTCAATGCAAAATTCCTGTCTTTACCCTGTGTGTTCTTTGTACTTATACCACCTCTGACTAAGAAACTCAACCAATCTGTAGGTTTGTAAGTAATAGACAGATTTCCCAATAAATCATCTCTGCGTTCATTATTACGAAACTGTTTTAAACCCTGGTAAGGACTCAGGTAATAATCATTATAAAAATCGTTAGGATTTCCATATTTTGACGTAATGTCCTTATAATCGGTTATTGGTACATTTGGAGGGGTATTAATCAAGACGTTATAAACCTGATAAGTACTTTTGTCATAATTCCTCTGGGTATAACCAAAAGAGTAGTCAGCCGTAAATTTGTCTAATACCCGGGTTCCATTAATACGGAACGCCGTACGATTAGACTTATCTCCGGGTACGTAGCCTTTACTTTTTACATTTTGTGCATTGATATAAGTAGTACCGTTTGCTCCACCGCCAGAGAACGTTACATCATTTTGTTCATCTATACCAGTATCGAAAAAGGCTTCTTTTGCACCCTTTTTGTAAGTATAAGGAACCATTTGAGTTGTTCCGTCAGGTAGAACTCTTCCAAGTGGTCTGAGACTACCATCAAAACGATCTCCAAATGTTTGGTTTTCATAGGGCGTATACTGAGGGAAACCGAATATATCCGTATTTGTTCCTCCTCCAAACTGCGTTTGTAGTTTAGGGAAATAAGATAAACGATTTAGCAAAGTTGTATTAGTTACACTAATAGAATTTACATCCTTATTCCCCCTTTTAGTACTCACAATAATTACCCCATTTGAAGCGTCAGAACCATATAAAGCAGCTGCATTTGCTCCTTTTAGGATGTTGACACTTTCGATGTCGTTGGGGTTAATAGAGTTGAGCTGACTTAATGCGACAGTAACTCCATCCAATACTAAAAGCGCCTGGTTGTTTCCAGTAAAAGAGCGGTTACCTCTTAATACTACTCTGACCTGGTCGCCGGCATCAATCTGGTTGTTTGCCTGGTTAATTTGTAAACCGGCTATTTTTCCAGATAGCCCTGTGGCAAGATTTGTAGGTTTACTGGCAGTAACTGCCTGTCCGGAGATCTGCTGCGTAGCATAGCCGATTTCTTTAGATTTACGTTTGATACCCAGGGCGGTGGTTACCACAACTTCCTCTAATTGTTTGGAGTCAGGAGCCAGGCTTACATTAATTGTAGTCTGGTTACCAACACTCACTTCTTTCGGCAGGTAGCCGAGAAAACGAAATTCAAGTACTTCAGTTGAATTTGCTTTGATGGTGAACTTTCCATCTGAACCAGTCACTGCGGCTGATTTTGTGCCTTTGACATGGACACTGACACCTGGGAGCGGCAGCCCATCATCAGATCCTAAGACTTTTCCTGTTACTGTTCTATTTTGGGCCATCAGCTGAGTGAGGCCAAAAAATAGGAACAAGAATAAACTCGGTAATAGTTTTTTCATAATTACGTGGTTAATAGTTAATAGTTATTTAGTTTGTAACTAAATATATACAATTACACTTCGTAATAATGATACTTTTTTAATATTTATTTCGTTGTCACCGGATAATTTATTTTTTTATTTAATAATTACCCTAATGATATAATATTGTAATTATTTGTTACACAAAATACATAAGATCTTATGTGTTCCAGATGCATTTAAATAAGTTATTCGCGCTAAATTCATATATTCATTAAGTTATACATTTAAAATATCAACCCTAAACCAAATAAAATATGAAAAATGCCATTTTCTATGCCTTGTGCATTGTTTTTTTGAGTACAAATGTGTTTTCGCAGACTCTTCAGGTAGGAGGATCAGGAAAAACTCTTCAGCAAATGAAAAATAATGCCATTTTAGGTACTCCTTATTTCAATGATTCCTTTTCAGGCAGCGTAATTACAACTAATTCCTCAAAAGAGTTGAAAATTCCTCAGTTAAGATATGATATTTATGTTCAAAATATAGAATATTTATATAACGACAAAGTTTACCTGATACAGGATTCTGTAAAGTCTTTTACAGCCAATGACAGTATAGGCAAGAGTCATGTATTTGTCAAAAAAAGACTAGGTAAAAAGGATAGCTTTTTTCAAACACTTGCCACTGGAAAGGTTGGGTTGTTAAAACAATATCAGGCCAAATTAGTTAGTGCAGAGGACTGGTATACCAAGAAACAGACAAAAACATTTATATCTGAAATTATTTACTATACCGGCAAGGGCGAAAATCTGGAAAAACTAAATACGTCCAGGAAAGGTCTTACTGCTTTATTCAGTGATAAAATAGCCGCTGTAAATGAATTTATAGAGAAAAACAAAACTGACCTGAAAACAGATGAGGGCCTGGTGGCGTTATTTCAATTCTATAACGGTTTGAACTAATTTTTGTTGGTTAAAGCAACTTTGATCCCAAGGCCGATTAAGGTTAATCCGCAGATTCTGTTGATATAGGTTGACACTTTTTTATTACCTTTTAATTTGGCAAAAATCGCAGTTGCGAAAATTGATAACATCAAGCACCATATTGTTCCGGTTATAATGAATGAGGCTCCCAATGTAAGGAATGGCAAAACTGTGTCTTTTAAAGTTGGATCAATAAACTGAGGAAGGAATGCGATGAAAAATAAAGCAACTTTTGGATTCAACACATTGGTAATAATTCCATCTCTGTAAATTTTAAGATAATTTATGGATTGCTTATCAGCTACTTTGTCCATATTTAACTGGCTTTTATCTGTAAGCATTTTATATCCAATATAAAGCAGATAGATTGCCCCGGCATACTTGATAATACTGAACAGGAGTATCGATTTCGCAATAATTATAGACAGACCAAATGCAGCCAGAGTAGTATGAACAATACTCCCTGTGCCAATTCCAAATGCAGAGATAATACCTGCCTTTCTGCCTTGCCCGATACTTCTGGACAAAATAAATATGGTGTCGTTTCCAGGGGTTAAATTTAATAAGATACTGGTTAGTAAAAATGTCTCTGGATGGATAATTCCTGTCATAATTCTTTTGCTAAAAATGCTATCAGTGGACAATATCATTTAATACTTGGCCAATAATATAAAATTTATGGTGCAAGTTATTGTTTTATTTTAGGTAACCAAATATCAATCAGAGTCATTACGGATTGTGTAAATGTATATTTTGGTTTGACTAAATGCTATTATCACCTAATCTGTTTTTTATGACCATGTATCATTCATACAGTGATGTTGAATTAACAATCCTGCTTAAAGGGGGAGACCTGAACGCTTTTACAGAGATTCACAATAGATATTATGGGATTTTATATAGTCATGCCTACAGAAGATTACCAGATCACGAAGAAGTCCAGGATATTCTGCAGGAACTTTTTACATGTATATGGAATAATAGAACATTCAATAATTTAAACCCAAATCTTCCAGCTTATCTTTATACTGCAGTAAGAAACAGGGTTCTGAATTTCTTCAAACATAGCAGGGTTAAGATGGACTACATTTCCTCTTTTCAGAAGTTTGCTGAAAATAAAGCGCCTGCAGCTGATGAAGAAATAAGATTAAAACAATTAGTTGCCATTGTGGAAGCTGAAATTGCCATGCTGCCCCCTCAAATGCGTCTGATATTTGAGATGAGTCGGAATGAGCAGTTATCGCACCAGGAAATTGCGGAAAAGCTAGCAATAAGCACGCTGACGGTTAAAAAACAAGTCAATAACTCCCTGAAAATACTGCGTGTAAAACTGGGCGTCTATCATTTTATGCTTTTTTTCTGATTATCTCATTTTTTTTCTACTCCCTGGACCGTGATAAGTTGTTATGGTGTGTAATAAGTGTAAACCAATACTATTATTATGCAACTGAAAGACGCTCAGGATTTGTTGGCAAGGTATCACACTGGTGAAGTCACTGAAGAGGAAAAGACCCTGGTAGAAACCTGGTATTTAACCTATCAGGATGAGCACGCTGAAATAGCTTATCAAAAGATAGAAGTTGCTCAGAAAAAGAGTCTTGCCAGTTTAATTGATGGAATTCAGAAAAAGAAAAGAAGAAAGTTCCTTCCTTTAATAGGAATTGCTGCTTCTATTGCTTTTATCCTGGCAGCAGGAACTGGTTATCTGTTTTTGAATAAACCCGAAAAACATTTACAGGCAACCCTCAAAACAAATCCAGCAGATCTTTTGCCGGGTGGGACTAAAGCGGTATTAACTTTAGCTGATGGCCAGACAATAACATTAGATGGGGCCAGGAATGGTACTCTGGCCAGCCAGGGGACACAGAAAATTGATAAAACTACAGATGGACAGATCTCTTATGCTGGTGCACCAGATCTTACCGGTAAAGAACAACAGTTGCAGAATACCGTTACTACACCCAGGGGGGGTAATTATCAGCTGATTTTATCGGATGGGACCAAGGTGTGGCTCAATGCAGCTTCGTCTATTAAATATCCTGTTGCATTTAATGGTGTTGAACGTCGGGTCGAACTTAGTGGAGAGGCTTATTTTGAAGTAGCTCATCATAAAAACAAGCCTTTTCGGGTGGTTTCCGGAGAACAGACTGTCGAAGTACTGGGGACTCATTTTAATATCAATGCCTACAATGATGAGGATGCAGTTAAAACCACTTTGTTGGTGGGGAGTGTCAAAATAATATCAAAATATGCAAATACCATCCTTAAGCCAGGTGAACAAGCACGGCTAAATAATGGCGATCTCCAGAAAGCGACTGTAGATGTAGAAGAAGAAACTGCATGGAAAAGTGGATTTTTCAGTTTTAAAGACGCCAGTACTGAAACTGTAATGCGCCAGATCGCACGCTGGTACGATGTAGATATAAAATATGAAGGTAAAATTCCCCAAAGGGAGTTTACCGGTGAGATCTCAAAAAGCATTAATGCTGCTCAGTTACAGGACATTCTAAGTTTTAAACAGATTCATTTCAAAACTAGGGGAAGAACAATAATAGTAATACCCTGATGCAGTCAACTAACTTATTATTTAAAATAAACAAAGAAAAAATGAAGAAAAAACTACACCATTAAACCAGGCAGCAGGCTAATGAAGAAAAAAGCGCAGAAGTGTTGGAGCACTCCTGCGCAGGAGTATCAGAGTTAACCCTTCCGGTTAAACCGGAAAAAACAAGATTATGACCTAACCAAGTATTAACCCAATACCAAGCAAAATTATGAAAATAAATGCTTTCTTTCTGGCTGCATGTAATATGCAGCTGCCCCAAAAACTAATTCTGTGTATGAAATTAACCACCCTGTTACTCCTCATCACCCTTGTACAGGCAAGTGCTAAAGGATTTAGTCAAACGATCAGCCTGAATGAAGAAAAAACAACAGTAAAAAAAGTTTTTCAGCTCATCAATAAGCAGACTGGTTACGTGTTTTTTTATGATTCCAAAGACATCCGTGATAAAACGATCAGCGTACAAGTAAAAAATGCTTCATTAGATGAAGCATTAAAAGAATGTTTTAAAAATCTGCCTCTTATTTATAAAATCGTTGGCAAAACAGTTGTTATACAGGAAAAGAGAATTGTACAGGTTAATCCTGCAGTGAATGCGATCACCGTAACAGGGCAGATTAACGATAGTAATAATAAGCCTTTGCCAGGCGTAACTGTTAAAGTGAAAGACGGTAAGGCTATTGTCATCACAGATAATAAAGGGAAATTTAAGATTACTGTGCCAGATAAAAACTCAGTTCTCGTATTTTCTTCTATAGGATTTGTAACCAAAGAGCTTACTGTAACGCCGGGGACTGAGATGCAGGTTAAGCTCGAAGCTGACGAAAGTAAACTGAGCGAAGTTGTAGTCGTTGGATACGGTACACAGAAAAAGATTAATCTAACCGGTGCTATTGCTACAGTAGGCAGCGAAAAGCTGGAAGGTCGCCCGCTGGTTAATCTTGGAGACGGATTAAATGGGCTTATTCCTAATTTAAATGTTAATATCAATAATGGACAGCCAGGTACTAGTGCTACCTTTAATATCAGGGGTTATACCACTATTGGTTCAAATAGCAGCTCAAGTCCTCTCGTATTGGTTGATGGTGTACAACGCGATCCTAACCTGATTGACCCAAATGATGTAGCTAATGTAACGGTATTAAAAGACGCGGCGTCTTCTGCTATTTATGGTAGCAGGGCCGCCTACGGGGTTATTTTAATCACCACTAAAACAGGTAAGAAAGGAGTTACTCAGGTCAGCTACTCGGGTTCATACACTACCTCAAGACCCACCATCATGCCTTCTTACATGAACTCGGTAGATTATATTAAAATCTTTAACAGTGCGCAGCGAACAGGCTCATTGAGTGGAGGAAATGTTTCTACCAACCCTTTCACCGCTCAGGACTCTACCATGGCAGAAGCCTATTTCAGAGATCCTGTTCATAATCCAACTGCATACCCTGATCCTGGTAATCCAAAATTATACAGATACGTAGGTAATACAGACTGGATTAAAGTACTCTATCCAGGTTGGGCACCCCAGCAGCAGCATGATTTATCCATTTCAGGTGGTGAAGGGAAAACCACCTATTATGCAAGTATGGGTTATTTTGCTCAGGATGGTTTAGAGAAGGTTGCCAAACAGGTATACAAGCGATATACACCAAGTTTGAAGGTGAATACTGATGTAACCTCGTGGCTTACTTTCAATCTGAATATGTCTATGACACATACCGATAACAATCAGGCTGCGCCAACTTATATAAACCAGGGTGGTGCATTTATACCTGGTGATTTGCGACCCATAATGCCAGTATATAACCCGGATGGTAATTATTCAGGACAAGGTAGTTATACTAATCCTGTTGCCATTATTAATCAGTCGGGTCGCGATATAGATTACAAGAATGACTTCTGGACAACTGGCCGTGTCATTATCAAACCTGTCGATCACTTAACCATTACTTCAGATTATACCTGGAATGCCCTTTCAGAATTTGACAAAGCAAACCTGCTCCCTTTTAACGAATATGGGGTAGGAGGAACTTTTCTGGATGTATTCCCGTGGACCAACCCTTCAAGAGTTCTAGAGAACAGAAGAAATAACAATTACAATGCCCTGAATATTTATGCTACTTATGAGAATACATTCAAGGAAAAACATTATTTCAAAGCTTTGGTGGGTTATAATCAGGAATATCAGCATTACCAGCTGAGTAACTCCATGGCAAAAGATCTGATTGATCCAACTTTGCCGGCTATAGGAACAAACAATGATCCTAAGCCAGTAGTTGGAGGAGTTGAAACAGAATCTGCTTTAGTAGGTACATTCTTCAGATTAAATTACATTTATGATAAAAGATATTTACTAGAGGTAAATGGTAGATATGATGGCACATCGCGGTTTCCGGGCAATCATCGCTATGCGTTCTCACCATCTGTATCAGCAGGTTGGAATATCACTGAAGAATCATTTATGCAGGGACTAAAAAACACAGTTAATGAATTAAAACTAAGGGCATCATATGGGCAACTGGTTAATCAGCAAACGACTCCAGATGCGATATCAGCAAGCGCACAATATCCTTATATAGCCACACAAGGTACAGGTACTGTAAATTACTTATTCAATAATCAACCTGGTATTATTGTTAACACCCCAGGCTTAATCAGTAATACACTTACCTGGGAGAAAGTGCAAACCAAGAACATAGGACTTGATTATGCTTTGCTTAATAATAGATTGAGTGGTAGCTTTGATTATTTTATTACTGATACAAAAGATATGCTCGTGGCAGGTCAGCAATTACCCGCAGTATTGGGTACTTCAGCTCCGTTACTGAACCAGGCTAATCTGCGTACCAAAGGATGGGAGTTTAGCATTGGCTGGAAAGACCATATGCTGGATAATAAACTGTTTTATAACATAACCTTGGGTTTGTCTGATGCTTACAGTACCATTACCAAATATGACATCAACTCTACTTATAGTCTGAACGATTATTATAAAGGAGAAAAATTAGGTTCCATATGGGGATATCAGACATTAGGTTATTATAAAACTGATGCTGAGGCAGCCAGCGTTGATAATTCTGCAATTGCAGGTTATAAATGGTTGGCTGGCGATGTTAAGTATGCGGATTTGAATCATGATGGAAAAATTGGTTATGGTAACAATACACTGGCCGACCCGGGTGATAAAAGGATTATTGGTAATACTACTCCTCGTTATAAATTTGGGTTTAACCTAAATCTTGCCTACAAAGATTTTGATTTTGCTGCTTTTGTTCAAGGTGTATTAAAAGCAGATTTCGCGCCTAATGATAATGTGCTTTATTCGTTCCATGGTAGTGAGTATGATATCCCTTATCAACAGGCAAAAGATTATTGGACACCAGACAATCCAAATGCCTATTTCGCAAGACCAAGATTTGGCGGGGGTAATCAGCAAACGCAAACAAAGTATTTGCAAAATGCCGCTTACGCCAGAATTAAACAATTAACGCTTGGATATTCACTCCCTAAACAATTGATTAATAAGCTTAAAATGCAAAAAGTAAGAGTATATGTAACTGGTGCTAACCTGTTTACTATTACCTCTCTCTTTAAAGGGTATGACCCTGAAATTGCAACTATGCCCAATGGGAATTTTAGAATTTATCCTGTTAACAAATCAGTTTCTTTTGGTTTACAAGCTACTTTATAATCTTTAATCTGTAGAAAAATGAAAAACAAACATACTATATACCTGTTAATTTTTGCTGCAGTAGCTTTCGCCTCCTGTAAAAAAGATAGTTTTCTTAATCGTGCACCATTGAGCGATATCAGTCCGCAGAATTTCTTTAAAAATGAAAGTGATCTCCAATTGTATTGCAACCAGTATTATTCGCAATTACCGATACAGAATTTTTATGGAGCGGATTACCAATCTGATGATAAGGCTAATGTGAACATTAACAATTTTCTGGCAGGCACTTCTACAGTGCCCAATACTGGTGGCGGATGGGACTTTACTTTTATCAGATCTTGTAATTTCTTCCTGGCCAATTATTCCAGAGCTAATATTGACAACAACACCAAAAACATCTATGTAGGGGAGACCCTGTTTTTCAGAGCAAATGATTTTTGGGGAAAAGTGAAAACCTTTGGCGATGTGCCTTATATTAATGTATATATTACAGATACGGATAAAAGTCTTTTGTACGGTAGCAGAATGCCACATAAACAAGTAATGGATTCTGTTTTAAAGGATCTGAACTTTGCTGTAGATCATTTGCCGGTAAGCGCTCCGGACGGGCGCTTAAATAAATATGCTGCGCTGGCGTTGAAAGCAAGAATCTGTTTATGGGAAGGTACTTACAGAAAGTATTTTGGCGTGGGAGATTCTGCACCATTTTTACAAGCCGCATCGGATGCTTCAGATCAGATTATCAACTCCGGTTTGTTTAGTCTTTATAGTACTGGGAAACCACAAGCAGATTATTATAATTTGTTTATACAGGATGAGTTGAAAGGTAATCCAGAGGCGATCATGCCTATGCGTTATCTGACCAATGTTTTAATGAATAATATAGACAGATCGTTAGGTGAAGCAGGAGACGGTTATTCGAAAGATTTTGTCCGTTCATTTTTATGTACTGATGGATTGCCTACGTCATTAAGTCCGTTGTATAAAGGAGATGATACACCAGAAAATGAGTCGGCTAACCGTGATCCACGTTATGCACAGCAAGTAGCTACAAGAGGATTCGATTTCCTTGCAGGCGACTTGATTACTTTGCCAAGGATAGGTACATCCGTTACTTCAACAGGTTATCAGCCTATTAAAGGCCGATCATCAAGCATGGCTGCCTGGAATGCCAATCAGTCAACTTTCGATTTCTTTATTTTCCGGTATGCAGAACAGTTACTGATTTCGGCAGAAGCTAAAGCAGAATTAGGAACCTGTACACAGGCAACTGTGGATATTACCATTAATAAATTAAGAGATAGGGTAGGAATGCCTCATATGGTTATAACCAGCCTGATTAAGGATCCTAAATCCAATTTCCCCGGGCTTCCTGTATTGATAGATGAAATCAGAAGAGAAAGGAGGATAGAACTGGGTGCTGAAGGTTTCCGTTTTGATGACATGCACAGGTGGCACGCCGGAACTTTAATCAATAATCCGGAAACCATACTAGGTATGAAGCTTACACCGGCACTGAAAGCACAGTATCCCGCAAGTCAGGTAAATAGTATTGTGGTTGATGGAAATAACTATATACTAATCTACCCGGGTATTACAAGAACATGGAATGATAAATTATACCTGAATCCATTGCCTACACAGGAGCTGACCTTAAATCCTAATCTGAAACAGAATCCAGGGTGGTAGCAAATAATATAAATTACAAATTCCCCGATACATACCGTATCGGGGAATTTGTAATTTACCGATAAATATCTCTCATCCGAAAGTTAAACTGAGTTAAGATCTGTCGGCTTAATTCTCTGTATAATTCATCATAACCTGGTCTGCTATTATAACTTCCATTGATAATGGCATTGTCTTTAGCGCTTAAAGCTCTTGGATCTCCGGTATATTTGCCTGTAAGGCTCTCCCAGGTATATTGGGCCGGGATACGGTCTGAAGTGATGATTCTTCCAGATGCAGCGTCAGTAATTCTATAGTCCAGGACAGCTTTTGAATTGATCACTCTCCGGGTAACAGTAACTGTGGCCGAAACAGTAATTGTGCCGGAGCTATTTGCCATTTTATCACTTCTTGCCTGTATCTGTTTGGATACATCATACGAATATTGGTTGGTTGCAAGATTACTGAACCAGATATCATACATATTGAGATCAATATATTCGTCTACTCTGATATCTCTTGACTGTCCGTCGTTTATACTATAAAACTTATAAAATCCCCCGCTACCAATGGAGTTCAGGTTCCATAGAATATCACTTTCAAAGAAGCTGCCATTGATAGAATAATAACCAAAACGTTGCTCAGTTTTATTGACTACTATATTGGTAATGGCAGCATCATATGCCTGCTGCTTTTTGATAATCACATCTTTATAACCGGGTACATAACTATCTGCTTTGCTCAGACAATCATACGCCTTTCTTGCACTTATACGATCATTATGGTTTAATAAAGCCAAACCTCTGTTATATTGTGCCGAAGCAGCATGCTGAGCAGCTGTTTCCAGTTCTGAGCTATAATTTCTCGGACTAAAGGAGTTTGATTGAATAGCAGAATTAATAAAGGTATCGTATAGCTTTTGCAGAGACTGATAGGAATCATATATAATTCCCAGGTTATCAATTTTTCTGTCCCTGCTTCCTTTTGCCATTGCAATGTCCTGTTCATATCTTGCCGAGGCTTCTTTGTAGGAATCAGGTAGGAGACGCAAGGCACTTTCATTGGAAGGGTTCTTTTTAAGGTCAGAGACAGCAGAATAATAAGCTTTGTCATATTGACCTTTATCATACAGTTTCTGCGTGGAGCGACAGGCAGAGAGCAGGACCACTAATAATAATATTCTGACGGAAGAAGACATATAGCGTTAATTATGTAATTAAAGATAAAAAAAATCCCTGTCTAATTGAATAGACAGGGAAGGATCATGATGAGTTTATATTACTTCTGATTTTTTAATACCATATCTATGGTAATCGCCGCTGAAAGTATGGCCACTCTATGTTTTTCTTCCTTGTAGGTCGGATCAATATGTACATTATATTTATCCGCTGTAGTAAAGATCTCTTTGACTGCACCTGCCCACTTTTTATTGATAGTACCAATCTGAGCCTGATTGTTATCTTTTATAACAAAACTCCAGGCTTTCCAGTCACCGCTGATTTCAGCGATCAGCGTACCTGAAGGATCTTCAATTTTAAATGTTGGTTTAAAGAGTTTGAACTTCTGTTTGATTGTAGCGATTTCACTTCCATAACTATCACTTACTACAATCTTAGACATGAAAAAAGTCCAGCCTCTTGAAATCGAAGCCTGTACTTCATTATCCGGGTTGATGATATCAAGCTTAAAAGGGAGTACAGGTTTACCTACCAGGAGACGCAGAATCTTTTGTCCGAAGCTTAATTGCTGTTTAATAGCACCTATATTCTCGCCAGTTTCATTAAAAATGCTGTAAACGTTTCCAAATTTGAAGAAGTTTACCTTTTCATCTATAAAATAATCGTGTTCCTTAAAAAAATCAGATTTCATTGATTGAGTGTATGCTTTTAATTTATTAATTAACAATAAATCGCAAAATATGAAATTATTTAATTTATTGTACTACAATAGTTTCCTGATTTTATAATTGATTAGGATACAACCAGTAATAACTAATCAAAAGCGAGGATCTGTGATTCTGAAATACTCCAGAATAGTCTGCTCAGTCTTTTTGGATTCTCCTTTTTTATTGATTGTATGGTTGATATTTGTAATTGTAAGGTACCTCTCCGGGTCATTTGGGGATTCATAGATACGGACCGTCGCATAATTATCATCGGCATTTTGTGCAGGCAGAAAGTCTTTGAGGATTTTAAAATTACCTCTACCCAGTTCAGCTATTAGCTCTTCCTTATTGACTACTGGTTTTAATTTACCATCCAGTTCGCGTTCTTCCATCCAGCTATTATTCAGCTCAGAAAAAGGCATAGACGCTTTTCCTACACCTGACAGCAGAATAGGTAATCCAATAATAATAAGCGCTTCAACGGCCCATATAAACCATAATAAACCACCAGACACCGTATTGTGCTTCAGCATAAAAGTTCCCGCCTTATTTAAAGGGATTAAAGATTGGAAAAGCAATTGAGGATGGGTAAAAACCATCCAGAATCCGTTGAGATTAAAAGAAGATCTGACCCATATTCCGCCTAAGCTACCATCAGCTTCATTTAAAAGCGAAATGAATAAGGCCCATTGTGCATAACAGGCTAGTAAACCACATAGTATGGACAGTAAATAACCGTACTTAATGTTTCTGATCTTACCCGTGCTTAACGCAATATGCTGAGAAAGTGCTACGCCAATTCCTAACCCAAGTGTAATGAAAAAGTTGAAATAGATAAATGGTATAAACCATTGTAAGGCAATGTAGAGAATGCTCAGGATCAGGGTCAGAACAACTGCTGACAGTAAAGAAATAATCAAACCTTTTACCGGTATTTTACCCGATGGTATGTAGTACAAATGTTCCATATTTTTATAATCACGCTATTCCCGAATTTAAATTAATAAAAATAAATTAATTAGGATGGGGCTAAGCGTAATATAAATTCCTTAAAACACCGGTAATCTGTGATACATCTTAAAATACGTAGTTAAAAGTATCCTTTGCATCCAGGACGGCTTGTACCTTTTGCGAATAACCGTTTAGCAATATGGTCAGGGTTATTTTCTGCACCGGGAAATAGAATGTTTTTCCAATGAAACAATATACATGGCCATCATGTCCAATAACCGTTCCGTGATCTGTTTCTGCTTTCATTAAGCCGAGGCCATATTGCTTATAATATTTTAAGTCATCAGGTAAATTAATCGGATCGATATCAATAAACGTTTCCATTTGTGCTAGTGAAGCCGGTGAAATTAGTTTTCCCGTTAACAGAGCTTCCAGAAATCTGGATACATCATATGAGTTGGAAATAAGCCCTCCGTCTAATTCATCTGCTCCCCCCACGGCAGCGTTATCTATATCTGTAAGATCCTTCATGACACCATCGTTATTTATATCATAATAACCTCTGGTTAGTGTTGCTGGGGTTATGGTGCTGGCAAAAGTATTCTGAAGCTGCAATGGGGCAATCACTTTCTCCCTGACAACATCAAAGGCACCTTTTCCGGTAGCGTAATGGATAACTTCTGACATGAGCAGGTAGTTGGAATTAGAATATATCATACCTTGTCCGGGAGGGAAGTCCTCCTTTTTACCATAAATCAGTTTCAGATTATCTCCGGCTGAGTTTTTAACTATCAGGTGTTGAATTATAGCCTGTATAGTGGTCGCATTCAAATAATCTGTAACACCGGAAGTATGGTTCAGACATTGTTCTATGGTTACGTCATTTGCATTTGCAATTTGATCAGTAATGCTTCTGGGAATATATTTGTTGATTTTATCTTTAATATTTAAGATGCCCTCTTCCTGTAATTTCATAATCGTTGCTGCAGTGAAAACCTTTGAAATACTACCAATGCGTAAGGTATGACAAGGCGTTAAATCGATGTTTTTTTGTATATCTGCCTTACCGCCACAACCACTCCATGTACCTTCAGGTGAAATAACCGTTACACTAACTCCGGATGCGCCAGCCTGCATGAACTTATCGATTATACGCTGGTATTTACTGCTATTGGGATGATTATTCGCCCCAATGGCACATTGTGGTTCTGGGAGAACATCTTTTTTACTACACGAGGCTGTTAAAGCGAGTATTGCTAAAGCAACTACTTTCATTGTCTGAATTGATTTCATATTAAATCTGTTTTTAGAATCTAATACGAAATTGACCTGAAAAATCGCGCTGATCGCCCCAACCTGTAAGATGGTCCTTAATCAGGACTTCGTTTTTGTTCTAAATATTCAGAAGGGGAGATGCCTGTCTGTTTTTTAAAATTCCGGTTGAATGAGGTTTTGGAGTTAAAACCACATTCATAGGCCAAAGACAGTAATGTGAATTTTTTGTTACCTGGAAGATCTGCAATCCTTTTAAATTCTTCAATTCTTTGAATATTGATATAATCATAGAAATTTTTTTGTTCTATAGTGTTAATGACCTGGGAAAGATAGTTAGGATGAATATCCAGTTCTTTTGAGAGTTGCAATAAAGTGATTTCGGGATCAGTATAGAGCTTTTCTTTTTGCATTAAAGCAGAAAGCTCATGGTATATGTCATTGATTGAATCTTCCGTTAGTCCTGATTTAGCGTATTTATTTTTCTCTGTCGTTATCAACGGTGCTATCAGGATGTCTTCCTGCCTGCTTGTGAAAATACCTACCTGTTTAATTCCGAAATACCCGATGAAGAATACAAATAAGACAACTGTAGCAAAGATATATTCATCTATACCAAAGATGACAACAAGCCATATGAAAGCTATTCCCATAATAAGATAGAGCAGCCATGATAAATTGATTTTTTCTGTGTTCGAAAACTTATTTGCAATATTTTTTTTGTGCCGGTATACTTTAATAAGCGAAAGAACCGTGTATACAACGCCAGAAATCATGGTGATAATTCTGATCGGGGATAAAAGCATTTCAAAATCCAGACCGTTATTTTGATAGACTAAGATTTTCTGTGCAATTGGCAGGATATAGAAAGGGGTTAAAACAAGATAGGTAATCAGAGCGGGTAAAAAATGGATCAGCCTATGTGGTTTATATGCTGTTTGATGGGTTAAGGAAGAAACGTACAGGTATAATAAAGGACCATGCACCAAAGGCATCGGAATTTCAATACCTAAAAGGTAAGGAAAGCCGATGTATTTCCCGGTGAATATCAGATAAAATAAGGTTAGATGTAATCCCAGGCATACCAGCCAGATGGCTAAGATATGATCAGCATCACTTTTGTTCTTTTTACCTATAAGAATTACAGCGAGGAAAAAAGTAATAATAATACCTGTTAAATACAACATATCTCAAAGACAGGAAAAGGCCGATCTGGCTAAAGCCAGCGGGCTTTATAATTTAAAAGAACCTAAGATGAATTTTAGGAATAGCAGAAACACCAATTGTAAATTGATTTTTACCCAGTGAATTAAAGTTGGTCTGGTTTAAACTGATATTTCTGCCATAATAAAAACACAGGCCAAAAAAAGTAAAGCCAATTTTTGGTGTAATAACAGGTTGCGTATTTTTGAAGTCGCTGTATAACGAAAAATCAGTTCTTGCAAGTAAGAAGTTGCTAACCAAATAGGTTACACTTACCTTAGGCGCGGTAAGGAATGTTTTCGCTATGACAAATTCTGTGTTACCACTTAATAAAAAACCGCAATCGCTTTTGGTTTTCCAATATGCACTATAAACACTCAGATCAGTATAAAATGATTTTTCCAGGCCCAGATCAACACGTTTAAACCAACCCTTATCATCCTGGGCAAACAAACTGCCGCTTAGCGGAAGAAGAAAGATCAAAAGGAAAACGGATTTTTTTATAAAAGATATGGTCATGATTTCTATTACTAAAGTTAATCATTTTTTTAAAGAATGGTTAATGAATTACTACCATATTTTATTTAATTATATAATTAACATTATGTTAAGTAGTATTCTGCAAACCCTCTTTCTTCTGTTGTAAATCCTATACATTAAAAATATTCTTGACATAAGGATATTCAAGCTAAATCTCACGCAGGAAGTTCTCAATACTAGTGGCAAGTGCAACCGGCGCTTCATTCATTGGATAGTGACCAGCGTTTGGAAGTATTTCTAGCTGCGCCTGAGGATACCATGACAAATATGTGGAACGCATTAAACTGGCATTGAAGGTCGGATCATGCTCACCAATCAAAACTCTCACCTTATGTGGAGCCTGTTGGATCCCGGAACTGAAATTAGTATTACTCCAGGCATTTAAATACGCTGCAAAAGCAGTTTTGGAAGAATTATCTATGGAGTACCTGGCTTTCCAGTTAATCCAGGATGCTGAAAGACGTTGTCCGGTGCTGCGATCAATAATGATTTTTCTATTTTCGATGCTTTCTGCAGCTCCATCGAACAATGATTGCCTGACCTGATCAAAAGTAACACCACAAGACGGAACCGGTGCAACGGGAATAAGCATACGTACACGTTCAGGGGCTAACATAGCCACTCGCTCAATTGCCATCCCTCCCATGGAGTGGCCGATCAAACTAAATGTGTCAAACCCCAGGCTGTCTGCAAGGGTTAACGTATCAGCCGCAATTTCATCAATAGTATAAGCACCTGTGACTGAATACATTCCGCCATACCCACGATAGTCCATAAAGATGTAAGTAAATTCATTGCCACTAAGAGCTTCCTCCATTGGCGCAAAGGCGTGGGAATCACCGAACCATCCATGAAGAACAATAACCGGATGTGGGCCATTACCGACCCTATGAAATGTGTTAGACATACTGATAAAGAAATTAAAAAGAGATTTTGAACAGTTTTAGAAAACAAGGACAGATCCTGTATCTCCTATACAAATTTATAAGAAATCATGCTATTAACCATGAAAAACGCCAGAAAATCTTGTCTGATGACTAAGAAAAATCTGGCGTTTTTTTTATTATTCTGAAGCAGAAATTCTGATCAGTCCAACGGAATTTAAAATTCTTCAAGCTGAGCTTTTAGCTCCTGAGCTCTGTCAAATCTGTTTTTACGGGTATAGATATCAATTAATAAATTAATTGTCTGTTTGTCCTTACGATTAACTTTATGGGCCTGCGCCAGAATTATTTCAGCACGGTTCAGGTACGATGTAAATGTTGGGACATCTTTGGTTGCAGTCGCTAAAGCATCATTACTCAGGTTCATATAAACCAGGCCCAGCTGATATAAAGCATCAAAATAATTACGGTCAATATCAAGAGCTTTGTTGTATGCCAGCTCTGCGGTACCCATATTGATATTTTTCTGATTCAGATAACCATACAGATAATATAACAATTTACTTCTGGTATTAACCTTTAAGGTATTTTCAATAACCAGCCTGGCTTCCGTATATTTTTCATTATCCAGTAACAGATTGATATAATCATTATTGAGCATATCATTATAAGGATTGATTACCAATCCTTCCTGCAACATCTTCAGGGCTTCTTCAGCATCAAGTTTTAATTTATAAATATCAGCCATGCGCTGGTATACAACAGGATTTCTGATCCCATTTTCTTTTGCACGTTTAAAATATTGCAGGGCTTCATCTTCCTGTTTGGTACCTTCAGCGCTTAAGGCCGCATTGATAGCAAGTACAGTGTCTTTCGGGAAATAATCACTGACTTCTTTCAGATATTTAAAAGCTGCAGCAAAGTCTTTAGCCTGATAAGCCGCTTTTCCTTTTTGTTGTTTTTTGATATTAATATTATAGTTTGACGCAGCTATCAGTCCTGAATTGTCTTCAAATTTGTCAAATCTTTTAGCCGTATCAATCGCTTTGATGGCCAGGTCATAATATTTATCAGAATTTCCCTGATCAGGATCTACAATTGCGATATAAGAACTCAGATAAGATTTAAGGGCCCATGTCTCTGGCCATTTTTTAGTTTCCCTATCCTTCTCTGCTGCCTCAGCGGCCTTGATCCCCTCTCCTAGTATAGATAACTGTGTTTTCTGGTCCTGTTTATTGGCAATTGCAGCCTGAAGTTTTCCTACACTGTTTCTTGCAATAAACAGCTGTGTTTTTTGAGAAAATGCTGAAGTCGAACTAATAATGAGAATAGCAGCTGTAAATATATATCGTTTCTTAACCATAATGCTTCATTGGGCTTAACCACAAATTTATACAAAAAAAAAGAGGGATAAAACTTATCCCTCTTTTAATCGCTATTGATTAAGTATTATTTTTTATCAGCTGCATTCTGAGCATCCAATAATTTTTTAGTTGCTTCATAATTTACTTTATCATCTTTAAAAGCATAAATAACTTTTAAGTTCTCTAAAGCAGAGATCATTTTAGGATCAAGTTCGTATGCTTTTTTGTAATATGGTAAAGCCTGATCGATCAGTCCTTTCATTTTAGCAGTTACGTCATCAAATTCCTTTTTCTTTTTAGGATCTATTTTGTTTCTTTTTCCTTGTAAATCTAATGCTTGTTTATAGTAAGTATCACCCATAGCATATTGGTATGATGCGTTTTTACCATCTTTGGCAATCAGTTTATTCAATGACTCCTGTGATTTTGCAATATTACCTTGTTTGATGTAAAGATCAGTCTGCATACCAGTGAAGTATGGGTTTTCAGGATATTTAGCGATAGCACTTTCTAATAAAGCAGAACCGCCTACTGTATCTTTGATATTAGCGAAACTTACTGAGATTGCTTCACTGTATAAAGATTCAGCATCTTTAGAACCTAAATCGATCGCTTTTTTGAAGTTTTTAACTAATTCAGGGTAATCACCAATTTGTTTAGCAGTAACACCTGCGTTTACATAAGTTGAAGTATCCTTAGGGTTTTTAGCAGTTACTTCATTGAAAAACTGTAATGCTGATTTGAAATCTTTCTTGTTGTAGGCAAAAATTGCTCTGTTTTTCAATGCATTTGATAAAGTCTGCTCGGCTTCTGAAATGTTTTCTTTCTCACTGCCTTTAGCATCTAAAGCTTTAGCTTTTGTAATTGCTTCCTCAGCAATTTTTCCATTAGCCTCTGCATTAGGGACATTCAATGAATCAACAAATGAGATTCTGGAAGCAAACAATGCTCTGTAAGACCAGGCTTCAACCATGTCTTTAGATTTCTCATTAGCAATAGCATTATCTGTGGCTTTTAAGCCTTCACCCAAAGATTTTAAGGTAGCTTCTAATGTCTGATTGTTAGCAAATTTAGCCAGTGTCCAAGCATTTTTAGCTTTTGAAACTTCACTCTTTTGAGCATTTGCATAGGTAGCAGCACCTATTAATAGCATACTTAAAAGTACTTTTTTCATATTGATAAATTGATTTTAATGAACATAAACCCTGCTTTGGCATTTTTACCATGCAGGGTTTACCGGATCTGTTTTTTAATTTAATTTATAATTAGTTTTCTTCTGTGTCTTCATCAGTTTCATCACCTTCAGTCTCCTCCTCATCCTGCTCTTCTTCTTCGGTTTCTTCCTCTTCAGCGCCAGCCTCTTCTTCCGGCAGAACATCATTTGGATCAATAACCAGCAGATCTTCGGAAACTTCTTCTTCAGGATCATCTTCATGTTCAATCTTAGCAACTGATGCAATTGCATCATTACCTTTTAAGTTGATCAGACGTACACCTTGAGTTGCTCTTCCAATTACTCTCAACTGACTCAGTACAATCCGGATTACAATACCCGATTTATTGATGATCATTAAGTCATCGGCATCCGTTACACTCTTTATTGCAATCAGGTCACCTGTTTTCTCAGTAATGGTTATGGTTTTCACCCCTTTACCACCGCGGTTAGTTACCCGGTAATCTTCAACATCAGTACGTTTACCGTAACCTTTTTCTGAAACTACCATTACAGTTGCTGTAGGATCATCCACAGCAATCATGCCAACAACCTCATCCTGGGCATGACCTAAAGTTACACCCCTTACACCAGTAGCAGTTCTTCCCATTGGTCTTACTGTGCTTTCGTTGAACCTGATAGCACGTCCAGACCTTAATGCCATAATAATTTCACTTGATCCACTGGTTAAACTAGCTTCCAGTAACTGATCACCTTCATTAATATTAATTGCATTGATACCATTTACCCTTGGTCTCGAATAAGCTTCCAGTGAAGTCTTCTTAATCGTTCCTTTTTTGGTACACATGATAATAAAGTTGTTCTCCAGATATTCCTGGTCTTTAAGATTCTTAACCTTAATGTAGGCTTTGATTTTCTCTTCTTTAGGAATGTTGATGATATTCTGGATTGCTCTTCCTTTACTTAATCTCGAGCCTTCCGGAATTTCGTAAACCCTTAACCAGAAACAACGTCCGGTCTCGGTAAAGAACAACATATAGTTATGGTTAGAAGCAATCAGTAAATGCTCAATGAAATCTTCATTCCTTGAATCACTTCCTTTAGATCCTTTACCACCTCTTGCCTGCGTACGATATTCAGTAGCTGGAGTACGTTTGATATAACCTTCATGAGAGATCGTGATCACAACTTCTTCGTCTTCGATGAAGTCTTCCATGCTCATATCTTCGGCCGAATGAACGATAGATGTTCTGCGTTCATCACCGTATTTCTCAAGCATTTCGGCTAATTCATCCTTGATGATCTGCATTCTCAATCCTTCATCTGCAAGGATAGATTGCAAGTATTCAATTGTTTTCATTAACTCATTAAACTCGTCTTTAATCTTGTCTCTTTCCAGACCTGTTAAACGACGTAAAGTCATATCCAGAATAGCTCTCGCCTGAATATCACTTAAACCAAACTGCTCCATTAAACCTGTTCTGGCTTCTTCCGGAGTATTTGATGCTCTGATTAATTTAATTACTTCATCCAAATGATCTAAAGCAATTAATAAACCTTCAAGAATGTGCGCACGTTTCTGTGCTTCATCCAATTCAAATTTAGTACGGCGTACAACGACATCATGTCTGTGATCAACAAAGTGTCTGATCAGGTCCTTCAGATTCAGCATCTGAGGTCTGCCATTCACCAGGGCGATGTTATTTACACTGAATGAAGTTTGTAATGCAGTCTGTTTGAAAAGGTTGTTCAGTACAATTGAAGCATTGGCATCACGTTTAATTTCATAAACGATACGGATACCGTCTTTATTGGACTCATCCTTAATATTTGAGATCCCTTCAATTTTCTTCTCACCTACTAATTCAGCCGTACGCTCAATCATCATCGCCTTGTTCACCTGATAAGGGATCTCGGTTACGATTATAGTCTCACGGTCTTTATGTGTCTCGATTTCAGCTTTTGCACGCATAACTATACGCCCACGGCCTGTTTCAAAAGCATCCTGAACGCCATTGTAACCGTAAATTATAGCTCCGGTAGGAAAATCCGGGCCTTTTACGAATTTCATTAACTCAGGAATAGTAATTTCTGTATTTTCAATGTATGCGATAGTCGCGTTGATTACTTCTGTAATATTGTGAGGGGGCATATTAGTTGCCATACCTACTGCAATACCTGAAGAACCATTAATTAAAAGGTTTGGTACCTTTGCCGGAAGCACAGTCGGCTCTTTCAAAGAGTCGTCAAAGTTCAACTGAAAATCTACAGTATCTTTATTGATATCCGCAAGCATATCCTCAGCGATTTTCTGAAATCTCGCTTCCGTATAACGCATTGCTGCCGGAGAGTCACCATCAATCGAACCATAGTTACCCTGACCTTCTACCAGTAAATAACGTAAGCTCCATGGCTGTGCCATACGAACCATAGTCATATATACTGAAGAGTCACCATGTGGGTGATACTTACCCAGCACTTCTCCAACAATACGGGCTGACTTCTTGTAAGGCTTATTACTGGCCAAACCTAAATCAAGCATCCCGTAAAGTACACGACGGTGTACTGGTTTCAATCCATCGCGTACATCAGGTAACGCCCTTGATACAATAACAGACATCGAATAATCGATGTAGGCAGACTTCATCTGCTCGTCAATATCAATTTTAATTATTTTGTCGTTTTCCTGATTTTCTAAATCTTCTGCCATAAAATAGTGATGTTCGTTAAAAACGATTTAAATAAGGTAATGTTATAACCTTGCGAATTTAAGAAAATATTGCTGTTTAAGCGTATTGTGGAAAAAAATTAAGCCCAGTCTATACCTTTTATTAACTTAGACAGAGTTGCAGCCTCTGGGCTGTTTTCTGCAGGCTTGTGATTATATGTCCACTTTGCCATTGGTGGTAAGCTCATTAGGATAGATTCTATTCTTCCGTTGGTCTCCAAACCGAACTTTGTACCCGAATCATAGACTAAATTAAATTCGGCATAACGGCTTCTTCTTAAATACTGCCATTCTTGTTCATGACCTGTAAATTCTGTGTCTCTGTTTCTGTCAATCAGCTCAGTATAAGCAGGAAGAAACGTATTTCCTACGGCTAATGAGAAATTAAACAGCTGATCCCAGTCCAGACCTGTATTTTCCGGTTTCAGCCTGTCATAGAATATACCGCCTACGCCGCGCGTCTCTTCACGGTGTTTGATGAAGAAATAATCATCCGCCTGTTTTTTAAAGCGTGGATAAAATGATGCATCAAATTCATCACAGGTTTGTTTCAGCAGATGATGAAAAAACCGTACATCAGTATCAATAATATAATGAGGTGTCAGATCTATCCCGCCACCAAACCAGCGTGTCTGTTCATCCATTTCAAAATAACGGATATTCATATGTATAATTGGTACAAAAGGATTAGATGGATGAATTACTATCGAGACACCAGTTGCAAAGAATTCATCATTATCAACCTTAAATGCTTTTTTTACCGCTTCAGGTAATTTGCCATAAACGGCAGAGAAATTAACCCCGCCTTTTTCAATTACATTGCCGTTCTGAAATACACGGGTACGGCCACCACCACCACCCTCTCTTGTCCAGATTTCTTCTTCAAACTGCCCTTTACCATCGGCTGCTGCCAGAGTCTGGCAAATCTCATCCTGGATTTTTTTATACGCTTCTACAACTTTATCTTTTAACATCGTTCCGTGAATATATACCCAAAGTTAAGTTTTATAATATTCTGATGTCTCCGGATTTGAATTTGTTTTACTCATTTTGACATAACAACAAGAAAGCCATAAAAAAGCCTTGCTGTGAAACCAATAACAGCAAGGCATAAAAAATCAATCAATCAAAACTTTTTAATATTCCAGGTTCGTTTTATCTATATACGTAAATATTAGTCTAACGGTTTTTTACAGTATAATTATTAATTAATCTGTCTTATTGTAGAAAAGATTCCAATAATCTTTCAGATATTTAAACTCGATGATTGTATCAGAAAAAACACTTAAATGGGGTCTCTGCTTCTATCCCCCCCTTTTCTTTCAGCGCATTTGGGTGAAAAGATTTCATCAGGGATTCAGAGGGGTGGATGTTAAAATCTATAAGAGCCTTTTCAATAAAAACTATAACGGATCCATTTTTGGCGGAACCATTTATGCTGCTACCGATCCTTTTTTTGCCCTGCTGTTTGACCAGCTTTTACAGCGTGAGGGATTTAAAGTAAGAGTATGGCTCAAAAGTGCAAGTATACAATATCTGAAACCAGGGCGGTCAGCACTTTATTTTACTGTTTTGATCACTGATGAGATGTTAAATGAAGCTATTGAAGCACTGAATACAACTGGTAAGTTTGTCAGGGCTTATCCGATGGAAATTAAAAATAGCGATGGCGAAATTTGTGCTACAGTGATGAATGAAGTTTATGTCAGAAACCTGCATAGTGGAGAAAATGGTCCTGTAGCTTATTAATCAGCATGTCTTTTAAAACCTCTAAAAATGAATATCAGGAAACTTATTTTGCAAGGAGAAGGAACCACACTGGATTTTAAAAAGACGATTAACAATTATGAAAAGATTGCAAAAAGCCTGGTAGCCTTTGCCAATAATAAAGGCGGTCAGTTATTGATCGGGGTTGCCGATGATGGCAGTATTAAAGGGGTCAAGTCCGAAGAGGAAGAAAAGTATATGATTATCAAGTCGGCACATCAATTCTGTAAACCTGCAATTGAGCCAGAATTTGAAGAAATATATGTTGACAGTAAACTCGTTTTGGTAGCCAAAATACCACAAAGTGATACTAAACCTCATTATGCACTGGATGAGAATAAAAAGTGGTGGGTCTATTTCCGGATCAATGATAAGAGTGTGCTGGCCAGCAAAATAATAGTTGACGTACTTAAAAAAGAAAATACACATAGCGGACAGCTGATCACTTATACAGAACAGGAACAAAAACTCCTGCAATACCTTGACCTGGAAGGCCGGATTACCTTAAAACAGTTTAGTAAATTAACAAAAATTTCAAATCAGAAGGCACAGAAAATACTCGTTAGCTTTATTCTGGCAGATCTGATTCAGCCCCACACTTCCGAAAAAGAAGAATATTTCACCATGACAACACAAAAATAACCGTACCTTTATAGGTTAAATCCATTTGTTATGTTCAGTTCCTTTTACGCAAAATACAAGCCCTACTATTCAGATAACCTAAGACTCGCAATGCCCATTGTGGTGTCCCAGCTTGGACACACCCTTGTACATTTGGCAGACAGTGTAATTGTAGGACATTTTGCAGGAACCATTCAACTGGCTGCCGTATCTCTGGTAAACAGCCTTTTTATGCTGATTTTGGTATTGGGAATGGGTATTTCCTATGGCCTGACCCCACTTATTGCGCAGGAGAACGGACGTAAAAATTTCCAGGAATGCGGCCGTCTTTTATCGAATAGCCTGCTCATTAATTTTGTGATGGGATTATTCCTTTACGGACTCGTTCATTTTGGAACCCTATTAATTATAGACCATATCGGACAGTCTCCAGAAGTGGTAGCTTATGCAAAACCATATCTCGGCTATCTGAGTTTCTCTATTATTCCGCTGATGATTTTCCAGACCTTCAAGCAATTTGCTGAGGGCTTAGGTTTTACCAAACAAGCCATGTTTATTTCTATCTGGGGAAACCTGATTAACGTCATTCTGGGAGTGATTTTAGTAAAAGGGATGTTTGGTGTCACTCCTATGGGTGTTAAAGGCGTAGGTATAAGCACATTAGTAGACAGAATATTGATGGCTACAGTGATGGCTATTTATGTGTTTAATTCCAAAAATTTTAAAGTATATCTGCAAAACTTCAAGTTAAACCTGATTGATAAAGTAAGGAGTCTGAAGATTCTGAAAATCGGTGCTCCCGTAGCCTTACAATATTCATTTGAAATAAGCGCATTCAGCGGGGCTGCTATCCTGATCGGTACCATTGGTGCTGTCGAACAGGCAGCTCACCAGGTGGCCATTAACCTGGCATCAGTAACCTATATGCTCGCCAGCGGTATTGCTTCGGCAGCAACGATTAAAACAGGGAATAACCTGGGTAAAAAGAATTTCCTTGATCTCAGGAGATCTGCAGTGGCGAGTTATCATGCCATCATCGCTTTTATGAGTATGACGGCTATCCTGTTCGTTTGCGCCAATCACTTGTTACCCTATATTTATACAGAAGATCCGGCTGTGATTCACATTGCTGCGCAATTATTGATCATTGCAGGATTCTTCCAGCTGTTTGACGGTACGCAGGTTGTTGGCCTGGGGGTACTCCGTGGATTGGGTGATGTCAATATCCCAACTGTGATTACTTTCATTGCCTATTGGGTTATTGGTATTCCTCTGGGTTATTTTCTGGGTATTACTTTAGATATGGGAGTAAACGGTATCTGGTATGGACTGACATTTGGTCTGCTGACTGCGTCCGTGATGTTGTTTTTCAGATTCCAGAAACGCACCAGAGTCCTACTTACATTACCCGTTTAAAATAAACAATTTGAAACTCCGAAAAATCGTAATTAGTAGTCAATGCTACCTCTGGAAAAGAGAAAATCACAATTTATCAGGAAGGAAATAAGAAGTCGCCACTCTGGTTATTTTTCAAAGAAGATGACAATAAACCTTTTGAGGCACAGAAATGGTGTCTAAATGGCGCCGGAGACGGAATTATCTGGTTATATAAACAAAGTCAATTGCCTGGTAACGATAAAATTCATATTAACTTTAACAGGCCGGTTGTTATCAATGAGCTTATCACCTATTTTTTGAATCATGGATGGAGTCCTCAAAATAATACCCGATCTTTAGTAATAAATGATGCGCTGAAGTATCTTGATCTTATAAATTTGACGAGGGAGTAAATCATCTCCATATTCTGTAGTAGAAATATAGCATGGCCAATCAAAAAGCATCCATCTATAGCGCACTGTCTGCAAACCTGCTCATAGCGGTTACAAAATTTGTAGCTGGCTATTTCAGTAACAGTGCTGCTATGATTTCCGAAGGAATACATTCACTGGTAGATACAGTTAATCAGCTTTTGCTGCTTTTTGGATTGAAAAGGAGTAAAAAACCTGCAGATGCCCTCCGCCCCTTTGGTTATGGAAAGGAGCTCTATTTTTATTCTTTTATTGTGTCTATTCTGATCTTTGGTTTAGGTGGAGGAATTTCTATCTACCAGGGAATAACCCATATTATTTATCCGGAACCATTAGGTGATCCATTATGGAATTATGTTGTGCTTGTACTCTCTGTCATTTTTGAGGGTACATCTTTAATCATCGCAGCAAAAGCCTTTAATAAAATAAGAGGTCATGAAACCTGGTGGAATGCGATTGTAAAAAGTAAAGATCCATCTAGTTTTCTTGTGCTTTTTGAGGATGGTGCAGCAGTACTGGGTCTGTTTACAGTGATGGTCTGTATGTACTTTAGCCATAAACTTAACCGCCCAGAACTAGATGGCCTTGCATCCTTACTGGTTGGCCTTCTGCTAGTAGGAGTTTCTTTAATATTAGCCCGTGAAAGCAGAAGCCTGTTGTTAGGCGAAGGCATATCGGCGGCTTCCAGGGAAAAGATTATCCACATTATTGAGCAGGATAATGCAGTCAACAAAGTATTGACAGTTGTCTCCAATTATCAGTCACCCGAAGAAGTCCTTTTAACACTGATTGTCTCTTTTAAGGAAGGCCTGGATACACATGAGCTCAACGAAGCCATAGACAGGATTCAGGCTGGCATCAGAAAAGAGTTCAAGCTGATCCGATATATTATTATTCAACCGGAGGATTACACAAAACAATTTAAATTTTAACACCCAAGCCTTAACGAACACAAACTATGATCTTTCAAAATATTGCAGAACTTAAAAATAAAATGGGCATACCTGCTCCTGACAATTATGCAGAAGTATTAGGTTATCATTCACCTGGTGACGGTGGTGGCGGTAATTTCTATTGGGATAATAATTCAAGTGATAATATAAATGATGGTACAATTTTCCAGGTTAATGGGGTCCAGAATGGAAGATGGAAGAGAGTTTACAGTGGTGCAATTAATGTCAAATGGTTTGGAGCTGAAGGAAATGGAAATATTGATGATACAGGTTCTCTTCAAAACTGTTTAAATTACTCTGATAATATCTACATAGAAAAGGGTGATTATAAAATCACAGGTAAATTAAGTGTAATCAATAAATCACTCTCTATTTTATCCTCTCCGGATGCTTACCTTAATAAAAAATTCACTGGTGATAGTTTAATAATCTTCAAAGACTGCCCGGTTATAAACTTCAATGTAAATATAAGATCCAGTTTACCTGATGTCCTTAAATTCAATGATCAAGGGATTTGGGATAATATACCTCAATTTAGGGTTGAAGGTTTGGAAGGCTCAATCTTTAGTTTTCAACAATGCGCAATGATCAATATTCATAATTGCAATATCTCTGATGTATATGGCTACACAATCTTTTCTTTTAGTGATGGATTCATAAATTTCACTGAGACCAATATTCATGACAATTGTTTTGTTGATTCATGCATACAGACCTGGGGAAACGAAAATATAAACATCGATAGAAACATGTTTTCCAACATTGCACTTATTCCAGATAAATTTACTGTTATTAAAAATGGAACTGAGTTACCACAAACCTTCAGTGAGACGAAATATGCGTGGCAATTTGGCCAGGTCTTATCGATTATAGGTAACAGTATGCAGGTTACAAATAATGTTTTTGAGAATGTTAGCGGACTGTCTATTGGTGCAGATCATAACACTACTGGCACCAACTTGAAAGAAAGTAAAATATTGATTAGTAATAATCTGTTTCAAGCCGATTCAGATAGATTAAGAGGCGCAAATCCTCCTGGATTTATCTGGATTGAAAATCATCAGTCTGCAAAAGTTACCGGGAATAGGTTCACTTATAAAAAAAGAGCGCTTTTTGACGGAAAATTTCAGCTATGCCGTTTTGCTGTTGCCAGATTCAATACCGAAAAACCTTACTTTGAATATTCCGATAACACATATCTGTCCGTCCAGAATGTCAACGATACCACTGCAACAATCAACATTCTTACACACAACGATGATACAGTAATTAACATTAAAAATAATCAACATTTTGCACCCCTAAGTGATTTTATCTACATTGACACAGTAAGTGCAGTAAGACCCTGCGAATATTTGAATATTCAGGGGAACGAAGTTGTTTGTAAAGAGTTTGTAATGGGATACAATGCAGAAGCATTTACCGGAGCCAATTTTTTCAAGCTACCCAAACAAATTAATATCATGAACAACCCCAAAATTATTTGTTCAGGAGATTTTTTTAATCAAAGAGGAGAATACGGAGATACAGATCTTAATTTGAATATAACAGGTAATAATATTGTTGATGCAAAAAAAATTAGTCTGATTAATGGGACACTCACAGCAAATATTTTCTCCAATAATGCAGCATCAACGGAAATCTTCTGGAACTGGGCACCAACATCAAGCCAAATCAGTAGCATTAATATTATCGGAAACCCAAATCTGGGTAAAGTCAGCTTATTAAGCTCCAGCCAACTCAATTGTAATATCTCGGAAAATGTCATTCACAATGAAGTTGTACTTAAAGACATATCGAGAGAATCTTATATTAAAGGAAATATATTTTTAAATACATTAACATTAAGCGGTATATCGAATTCAATCCATATCCTGAACAATTTATTTAAGAGCAGGCTGTTACTTGTTAATGCTACTTTGAATAAGACCGACATCTCCCATAATACTTTCGAAGGTAACGGATTAGGAATATACGGTTTCGAGCCTTCATCTGTATCTCTTAAATTAACATACACTAATATAATCAGTAATATCTTTTTATCCGATGTAACCTTTAATCCCATCGAATTTCAGGATTTCACTCAATATCAGGGACTCAATTTCATTACTAATAATCAGAATATTAACAGAAATAATGATCCGGCCATGTCTATTTGCAACAAAATTGGAAATCCTAATCTTATAATATCACCAGTAGCAGGAAATACTTCACAAAGACCAACCGGACAACCTATTGGATTTGAATATTTAGATTTAACTATCCAAAAGAAAATAATATGGTGGGGCTCATCATGGAAAGATACGATAGGGAATATCGTCTAACATCTGTAAACCTGCTCATAGCACTAACAAATTTATTATTCAACCGGAGGATTACACAAAACAATTTAAATTTTAACACCTTAGCCTTTTATTCGTTATCTATTATGAGAAGAAAATTTAGTATCCTCCCCTTCCTGTTATTTGTTGCTTTTATCTTTCTGTTAAACTGGTATGTACTATCAGGTTTATTAAGCCTGACGGCTTCAGTCTTTACCACTCCTATTTTTTGTCTGTTTATTGCAGGGACCATTTTATCCTTGTTTATGGCTATCAGAAGAATGGAAAGACACGGCATGGATCTGCTTTTTAAAATATCAAGCCATTTAGTACTTACACTTTTAGCGTCAGAACTGGTCTTCACCATTATCTTGTTTGCGGGTGATATACCCCGTGTATTTACGGGTGCCGGCAGAAATGTTTATTGGGTAGATTTTGCCTTTCTTATGTTTTTGCTGACAATTATACTTTTTGTCTACGGAATGGTCGTTGGTAAATACAATTATAAAGTAATCAATCACGTGTTATACTTTGATGACCTGCCAGAAAAATTTGACGGTTTCAAACTGGTACAGATCTCTGATGTACACGCCGGAAGCTTCAATAATCCCACTGCTGTCAAACGTGGAATCAGTTTGATTAATGAGCAAAAAGCCGATTTATTTGTGTTTACAGGTGACCTGGTAAATAATAAAGCTGAAGAAATTAAACCCTGGATCAGTGATTTCTCCGCGATCAAAGCACCCTATGGGCAATTCTCCATTCTGGGCAATCATGATTATGGTGATTACGTGAAATGGCCTTCAGAAACTGATAAGAAAAACAATCTTGATCAGCTTAAGGCTTATCACAAGGATTTAGGATTTAATTTACTCCTGGATACCCATGTGAAAATTGAAAAAGACGGGCAACAACTTATTCTTGCCGGAGTAGAAAACTGGGGGCTTGGTTTTGGTGAAAGAGGTGATCTGAAGAAAGCGTTAAATGGAACTGGAAACAAGGATTTCAAGATTCTGCTTTCACATGATCCGACACATTGGGAAGAACAGGTCAAGACGTTCCCCAATAAAGTACAGCTAACACTTTCAGGACATACACATGGTATGCAGTTTGGTCTGGAAGCGTTTGGAATTAAATGGAGCCCCGTTAAATACCGGTATGCTCACTGGGCCGGAATCAAAGAAGAAAACGGCAGAATCCTGAATATTAACAGAGGTTTTGGTTTTCTGGGTTTTTCCGGACGTATTGGGATCTGGCCGGAAATCACAGTTATTGAATTAAAAAAACGTCTTTAACTTTGTGCTGAAAAGAATCAGTGCAATGTTAAAGACGTTCAAAGGATTGATAATATCCCCTCTAACCAGTTATTTATGCGTAGATATACAATTTACTATTTCTTACCGGCTGACCTTTTATAGCCAGGTATTCACCTTTACCATCTCTTAAGGTTTTGATTACGAAAGGATCATTTCCTTTTTCGATTTCATCAAAGGCAATCTTTAAGCGGTCAATATGTGTATCTGCATTAACTTTCCATTTTTTATCCTGGTACTGGAAGTAAGCAAAGACCACACGGGTGTCACCTTTAGTTTTCCCATCTAGTCTGATAAAGATCGGATTGTCTTTTTTTAATGGCTCAACAGCCTTTATATAGAATTCTTTAAAGTCTGAAAATGTTGGTTTTGCGTTAGTCATGTTATTTGTATTTTAATAATTATTGTGGGTTGTCAAAGCGCTTTTAATTCTGCTCTTTGACGTTCCCTGTACGTTTTAAAACTCCCCAGCCTTCCAGTTCACCTTTCAGTGCTTTACGTACCGATCTGAATAAAACCAGGTACATCAGTTGTCTCCAGTAGAAACGTTGAGGAATAATATAAATTAATTTTTTGTAAGGTTCTTTCTCCATTCTGAAGGCTATTCCAGCGAAGAAAAGATCGACAAGAATAAACAGGCAATAGAAGAAAAACACCTGACCGAATCCATTGTCAAGGCTTAGCAGGCTACCCATTCCCTGAAGCGTCAGTGAATTAACTGAAGACAGCGAGAAAAGTCCTGTTATAATAGACAGGAGCATAAAGAAATCTGCCAGAGGAGAAAACAAAGGAAGGATGATCTGGTATACCAGGATGTTTGGCATGCCTACCATTCCAAAATACCCGTATTTCTTATTGAATAAGGTTGATTTGTTTTTCCAGAAACTCTGCATTACGCCAAAGCTCCATCTTAAACGTTGTTTTAACAACATATTAACCGTCTCAGGAGCTTCTGTATAAGCAATTGCAGTATCGCAGTTCCTCACCGTATAACCTGCTCTCAGGATACGCATTGTTAAGTCACAATCCTCTGCAAGCGTATCAGTTGTAAAACCACCTACTTCCTGTATAACCTGTTTTCTAAATGCACCAATAGCACCCGGTACTACAGTAATTGTATTCAGGATATCAAACGCTCTTCTGTCCATGTTCTGAGCAGTAATATACTCAATAGACTGCCAGTTTGTAATCAGGTTAGTCTTATTACCAACTTTCACCGTACCGGCTACTGCAGCAATTTCATCTTCATAGAAATAGCGCATCAGTTCTGTAATCGCATCAGTTTTAAGTTGAGTATCTGCGTCAATACAGATTACAAAATCAGCTTCAGAAAGCGCGATACCAAAGTTTAAAGCTGAAGCTTTACCACCGTTTGGTTTAGTGTAAATTTTGATATTCGGAAGATGAGCAAAGTGTTCATTCACCAGTTCTACTGTCCGGTCTTTTGAACCATCATCCACAAAGATGAAGTCGGCATTTTTATAGCTGGTTTTCAGCAGACTGTTTAAAGTTTGCACTACAGTTACCTCTTCATTATAAGCAGGAATAATGATGCTCACCCGCATATCCGGATCTTTCAATAGTAATAAACTATCTTTTTTAGATGCCCTTTTCTGCTTTACAGCCAGGATAGCAATAAAGATACTTCTTAGCATAGCCAGAATAATTGCCATGATAAAGACATAATTCAGGATCAGTGTTCCATAAGAAAAAACATTCAGGAATAACGTATTTCCAGAGGTAATAAAACTGTTTGCACCCGAATTCACAGGTGGCATCAGTTCATCCTTTTTCTTACCAATCAGGTTTCCTATAGTTACAAATTCATAGCCTTTATCCTTGAAATGCTTAATGATTCTTGGTAAGGCTTCTACTGTAGCGGCGCGGTTACCTCCTGCATCATGCAATAAAAGTATGTTTCCCAGGTCCTGTTGCTTCACTACTGCATCAAAGATCTGATCTGCGGTAATTCCGGGCTGCCAGTCCTGAGGGTCAATGGACTCCCCTATATTGATGTAATTCTGGTCCCTGCTTTGTGCTACTGGCAAGATCTCTGCCGAAGTAGAAGGTTCAGCATCAGCGTTAAACGGGGGCCTGAACAAAATCGTACTGTGACCTGTTACAGATTCAATCAGTTTTCGGGTTGCATTAAGTTCAAAATTCACCCTTTCCTTTCCAACTTTTGACATGTCAGGATGGAAAAAGGTATGGTTTCCAATTTCATAACCCAACTTAAATTCCTTTAACAGGAGCCCCATATTCTGTTCGGCCATGATACCCACGACGAAGAAACTTCCGGGAACCTTTTCTCTTTGTAAAATATCAATGATCTGAGGTGTATAAACCGGATCAGGTCCATCATCAAATGTCAGAACAATTTTCTTTTCAGCATGACCATACCTGCGGATACTATATTTAGTAGGCAGATCCACATAAGTCTGATCAGAGATCACAAAATTAGTGGTATCCAGTTTAACATCAATTTTACCCTGTTTAGGTACCGAAACCAAATCCAGGATTTCACCGTCTCCGGAGTAATCAATCCTGTCATTCAAACCGATATGAGTTAACCTCTTTAAATCCACACCACTTTTTCTGACCGAATCCAGACTCAGGTCTTTAGAGATGAAAGTCCATAACCTCGGATCTTCAGCACCAATACGCCAGATGGCAATACCAGCTACATCCCAGTCATCCGCTTTTCTGATCAGGTTGAAATTTGTTGCAGCATCAGTGAAAAACACCTGATGATGCAAACCAGACTCATCTGTATAATTATAATTCAGGTTAGCTGAAATCGGATCATATTTAATCTTTCCGTTATATCTGTTTGCATTTGCAATTGCCTGCTGATAAGTTACTGTTTTACCAACGTCCTGGTCAGGCCAGTCAAAGCCATAACAAGCCAGTGCAAGAATCACTTTGTCAGAAGAAATACGTTCACATATTTTGTCCAGTTGCTCTTCTACCCACTGCTGATGAGAGATATCTCCGGCATTACTGCTTTCACTATGCTGATCATAAGCCATGATAAAAACATAGTCATTATATTTCTCCAGTATAGATAGGTTATAATCATCATTATCAGGAGATATATCCTGCGAAACAATCAGGTTCTGGGCATGTAGTTTCTCGTAAAGATTCTTTTGAAAAGCCGCCAGTGGCTCATCAGTTTTCTCTTTAATCTCTTCAAAATCGATATTTACCCCATGGAATCCATATTTCTTTAAAGACTTAATCAGATTATCTATGAATCTGTTTTGCAGTCCTTTATTTTGCAGCAACTTATGTATTGCATTACCATCAAAGTGATCACCACTAAAATTAGACACCATTGCTATGGCCACCTTTTTATGTTTATGAATCACCTTCATTGCCTCGGTACTTACCTGGTCAATTACCGTGTCAGCCCCATTTTTGATAAAGAAAGATTCTGTAACGACCATATCCAGCTGTTTGATATGATCTTTAAGGTCCGTCAATGACTGCGGGTCCCAGTTTACGTAAAAGCCGGCATTGATCCTGGCTTTATTATTAGGATGTGAGAGGCGATGTAATTTTTGATTGTGCTGTATCTGCAACAACCTCTTTTTAGAAATTCTAAAATCTGAGTACGTCTTTGATTTTTTAATCTGCTCAATCTCTTTCTTGCTTAATGTAGCAGTACTATTGATGATAGGCAAATTGGGATAATGGTTAGATAAGAGTGTGTAAGCAACACAGGCAGAGGCAATAAGGAATACAATTAACAGCATTCTGGTAACCCATTGAAAAGTTATCCATCTGCTTTTCTTAGAGGTCTGAAAAATTTGTTTTTCGGGCATTTGTGGATTTAATATTTGTTAATCAAGAGATAAATCATAGAAAAATTCCTTTTGAAAGCAGGAAGAGTTTGAATAAACTATAATTAAAAAATCTCAATATTGTTCAAATATAAGGAGAATTTGACAAAAAAACCGTAGATAATAGGGAGATTTACAGATTCAGGAATCAGGATGTCAGTACCAACCGAAAATACACTGCGAAGGAAAATTATTCACATTGATATGGATGCTTTTTATGCAACCGTTGAACAACGTGATTTTCCAGAGTACAGAGGCAAACCCGTTGTAGTTGGTGGCTCCCCTGATGGCCGTGGTGTAGTGGCTACGGCCAGTTATGAAGCACGTCAGTTTGGGATACATTCAGCAATGTCATCCCGTAGAGCGATACAACTTTGCCCTCAGGCCATTTTTGTCCGGCCCAGGTTCGATGCCTATAAGAAGGTATCAGTAAGTATAAGAGAAATATTTGAGCGTTATACCGATCTGATAGAACCCCTTTCACTCGATGAAGCCTATCTGGATGTTACTACTGATAAGTTAAACATTGGTTCGGCACTTGAAATAGCTAAACAGATTAAGGATGCGATCAGAGATGAGCTCAATTTATCCGCTTCGGCAGGCGTATCCAGTAATAAATTTGTAGCTAAAATTGCTTCAGATATGAATAAGCCTGATGGATTAACCTTTATTGGCCCCTCTAAAATAGAAGCTTTTATGGCCAGGTTACCCGTAGAAAAGTTTTTTGGTGTAGGTAAAGTAACAGCCGATAAAATGAAGAAAATGGGTCTGCATACTGGTGCAGATCTCAAAAAAATGTCAGAACAGGAGCTGATCCGCAAATTTGGGAAAACTGGCAAATTTTATTTTAAAATTGTTCGCGGGATTGATGACCGCCCAGTTCAGCCCCACCGTTTAACCAAATCTCTTAGCGTAGAAGATACTTTTGGCCAGGACCTGGTTTCGGCTGAAGAGCTTTTCACCGAACTGGAGCAGATCGCAGAGAAAGTAGCAGAAAGGCTTGAAAAAAACAGGCTGAAGGGAAAAACACTAACACTCAAAATCAAATTCGGCGATTTTAAGCAGATTACCAGGAATCAGTCCTTCTCCCATCCCGTAGATGACTATGTTTCCATTCTGAGTTCTGCAAAGGATCTATTATCAAAAGTAGAACTGGATGACAGAAAAATCCGCTTACTAGGCATTACATTAAGTAACTTCGGAAATCTGATCGCATCAGGCAGATCGGCTGATCCAGACCAGATGGAGTTATTCTAAAAGATATTCCAAACCCTTTGAAACAATAAACCGGGCTTGCGAGCTCAACAAATCAATCATATAAACAGATGAAACAAGCTTACATTGAAGAAAAAACATTCGGGAAAATTGACTTCAGTCAGGATCCTCTGGTAAAGGGTGAATATGAATATTGTACTTTTCTGAATTGCGATTTTTCCAATGCCAATCTTTCAGGTTTTACCTTTTTGGAATGCAGTTTTACCAGTTGTAACTTAAGTCTGGCTAAACTGACGAAAACGGCATTCCGTGAAATTAAGTTCAAAGATTGTAAGATGATAGGATTACTCTTTGAGCAATGTAACGAATTTGGTTTAGCCTTTCAGTTTGATAACTGCTTCCTTGATCATTCTTCGTTTTATCAGACTAAACTCAAGAAGACCAGTTTTAAAAACACCAGACTTCATGAGGTTGATTTTACTGGTTGTGATTTAACCAGTTCTATTTTTGATAATTGTGATCTGTACAGGGCAACTTTCGAAAACACAGTCATTGAAAAAGCAGATTTACTGAGCGCTTATAACTATACGATAGATCCTGAGTTAAACCGTATCCGGAAAGCAAAGTTCTCTTTAGCCGGCATATCGGGTCTTTTAGCTAAATATGATATAGATATCAGGTCCTGATACTAAGGAATAACTTCAAACAACATAAACTGATTCTGTTCCTTGCTGTTGAAATTATTATCAGCTACAAATATAACCGTCTGGTGCCCGTTTGGTAAAACAGGGCCCAGGGTTGCACCTTCTATATTATCAATATAAATACCCAGGTCATCCATATTAAGCAACAATTTCTTTTTTATAGGGTTTGTAGCCGGATGAGCTATCATAGATCTGTTGTTAATAATGTTCTCTGCATCCTGTAAATCAGCTAAAAAGACCTTAATATTAGTCCCTTTCTGTCCTTCCGAATAAGAACGCTCTGTGATTAACATCCGGTTATGTCCCAGCCATAATATATCTGGAATCCCGTTATTATACTCCCCTCCTTTTTTAACCGGTGGTAAAGCTACCGGCTCAAGTTCATAAGCATATTGGGCCGTGTTCTTTCTGGTTTTCAGATCAAATTGATAAATACGTACAAAAGCTTTGTTTCTAACTAGCTCAGCCCGGGGACCATCCTGATACAAAGGCTCTTCCATATTCACATAGAGCGTTCTAAAATCGTCCGCAAAGGTTAGACCTTCCAGCACCGCATTCCTTCTTGGGCCACTTTCTTCCAGGTGCATTCTCATATTATCCGGTAAAGGGATTGAGTCTATATATTTTCCTGTTGTAGCTATGATATTGATAGTTGGATCAATCAGCACCGTATCATTTTCCTTAATCAAACGTTCTCCCTCACTTGTCCAGATCAGGTTTTTAGCGATACCATTATAACGCATACCCTCAGGATCTGTAGTTCTGGTTGCATGTGGAGTTAATTTAGGATAAGAAGAGCCGTCGCGCTGCATTAACGTATTTACACCTGTAATCGTTACTTTACTGATTCCCTGAGCTGATAAATCAATTTTTGCAGTATAAAATCTTGCAGGATTAATACTTGATCTGTCATCCGAGATCATATAGTAAACTTTACTGGCAGGATCAAAATCTATCGAAGATAATCCTCCTACTGTGGTCCCCTTAAACTCAGGGTTATGAGGGAGCACATAAGTGTTGATATATTTAAGCTGGCTGATATTACCAGTTACCAGCTGTTTCGATGACATATGCTTCTGGACCAAACAGCCGCTGAAAATAAAAGCAATCAAAATAGTAAGAACTACCGCTGAACGTCTGTGCATATAAAACATCTTCATTTATATCTAGGTGGAAAACGCCGCAAATATACGTCTGAGAAACAAAAAAAAACATATCAGTCGCTAAACTGATATGTTTTTTTTGAAAATTTAATGTCAGGTTAATACTTTGGATAAGCAAGTGCTACCCCCCATTCTATCTACTTTCTCCCTGTTATACTTAGGAAAGGTCTGATCAATTCCTTCCTGGTCTTATCAATTATTTCTTCGGTCATTTGCTTTACCTCTATGTTTACAAACCCTGCTTTCCTGAAAAGAGTTTTCACCTCATTAACATCATAAAAAATAAAATCTCCATGCGTCCAGGGCAGATCCCCTCCAAATTTCTTTTCGACAAAGGCAAGGTTGAATTTTCCTCCGGGCTGCAGAACACGGTATATTTCCTTAAAATGCGATATAGGATCTTTCCAGAAATAAATGGTATTTATCGTGAAGCAATAATCAAAATAGCAATCTTCAAAATCTAAGGCACCATCCTCTTTTGCCTGGATAAATTGGACCTGTCCTTCTCTTATTTTTAATGCCTGATCTGACGAAGCTTGCTGCACCATCACTTCAGATATATTGTTGCCATAATAACTAATCCCTTTAACCTCCTGGAAAAGAAAAGGAATATGTTCCGTGTTTTCAAAACCAATTTCTAATACAAAAGAATGGTCTGTAAGTTTCAGCTGATCTACGGTTTTGCAGATCATGTTATGACACGATGGCGAAATGTTATTCTCAATCGCTTTATCTGGCGCGTACTCAGAACAATGCATCTGCTTGTCTGCTTCTATAAAATCTATCTCCTTCTCCATATTTTAATTTCTTAAATCTCTATCCAGATAAATTCTATTATTGGTTTCAATTTTCTTAAAATTTAGTCTTTCGGCAAAAGTGAAGAACAGTTGTTGTAGATATTTACACAAAACGGATTTTCTTTTACAAGAAATGTAATTTTTGAAAATCGTTTGATAATAATTCCATTTTTTTTTATCATAATTGTCTTCATGGGGATTAATGTTAGTAAGGATTACGAGGCCTGGAAAACGGTAGGAAGAACCTTTAAACAGTCTACTGATCAGAGACAATTCGTTAAAGAAAGCAGAGACAAATACAATTTTTCTTTTAGTGATGCTGAGTTGTTGCAGATCACCACTCCTGATCTTTATATCGTATATGGCGACATTCTATTCAAACAACGTCAATTGTATTTCCAGCCTACTAATGATGTGCCGGATATGGTTAAGTTGCGCTTCACTCTATCTGGTAATGGAACTATATTTAATGAGGTAAATAAGCAACAGTATATCTTTAATTCCAACCAGCAAAACATCATTTATATGCCCGGGCTGGATGGTAAAGGTGAATATGATACAGACTGTAATTATCGTTTCTTTGAAGTCCATTTTGCTAAAGAAAGATTTCTGCAACTTGCAGAAAATTCAAACAGAACACTTCAGATCTTAGCTGACCATCTGGATGCAGGACGTTATGCACAAATGGCTGAACAAAATCTGCCGATCACCTGGGCTATGCAAGATTGTATCCAGGCTATCCTCAATTGTACGTATACTGAAGGGTTAAAGTCCCTGTTCATTGAATCGAAATGTACGGAATTACTTGTGCTTCAGGCCGAAGCTTTTGAAAAGGCGGTTACCAAAAGTGGAAATTCACCCTTGCAATCTGCACACGATAAAGATTGCATTTATTATGCCAGAGATTACCTGATTCAGCATATCGACCAGCCGCCTTCCATTACAGAGCTTGCAAAAGTATGCGGCATTAACGAGTTTAAACTAAAGCAAGGATTTAAAGGTTTATTTGAAAAGAGCATATTTGGTTATTTAAGTCATTACAAGCTAAATTATGCCAAAGAGCTGCTTCTTGAGGGCGCGAACATAAAGTCTGTTGCATTTCAACTGGGATATTCTTCTGTTCAGCATTTTAGCAATGCATTCCGGAAGAAGTTTGGCGTTTCACCAGGAAAAGTAAAAATATAACAAAAACAGAGCGTATCAGCCGCTAAACTGATACGCTCTGTTTTGAAAATTTAGTTCAGCTTAATTCTTTGGATAAGCGAGCGCTACATAAGCTGAGTCAAGCGCTGAAATTTTGGTGTTATTAGGTGCAATAGCGACATTATTTGTCGTGAACCTTGCAGGAACCGGGTAATGCATAATAGACAAAGGGTCATAGGCCAGGTAATATAAACCAGTTCTTGGCGCAACATACAAGACGTTAAAATCAATTTTCGCCTTGTCCCAATAATTAGGTGCCCCCATATAATAATCATAAACAGCCTGCGTGTTCCATGGAATATTTGCATCTGGATGTGATTGCTCATGATTCAGTCCTAAGGCATGTCCAAATTCATGAGTTACTGTCCTCCTGAATTCTTCGTCACTGGTATTATCATTAAACCAGCCATAATTCATAGACGGACTGTAAAATTTTGAGTCTGTACCAATATATGACCAGGCCAGGTTATTGTTGTTTACGGCAATTTTGATATCAGCAGCAGCATTGTCAGCTACGAAATTGAAAGTAATGTTGGCATCGTTTTCCCAGGTTTTGGCGTATTGTTTGATTTTACTTCTTACATACGCAGACCCTCCACTGAAATTGACTTTGATTACACTTCCATTACCCCAAAGTTTGTTGTTGGGACCGTTAGACTCAGTTACCGTACCACCTTTAGGTGCCACTTTCATTTCACAATTGAAGGCATCGTGTAAACTGGTTTCCTGTGTTTTCTGGTTGTTCGCAACCGTTACATTTTCTGCGCTTTTTTTACAGCTGGATAAACTGAACAGTACAGCAGTACTGATTAATAGAAATTTGGTTTTCATAGGTATTTGTTTAGTTGGTAGATAGAGATATAGGTTAAGCCAAAACGTTTGTTAGCTTAATTCAAACAAAAAAGGGGGAATACTTATCGCCTAAGTATCCCCCTGCTGTTAAAGGTGATGCTGAGCTATTAGCTTCTTCCCGGATAGTAGGTTTTCATGTAAGTGATATCCTTCGCAGAAATAGTGGTGTTATTGGCTGCTATTGTTTTGTTATTGGTTGTAAAACGTGCTTCAACCGGATAATGCATGATAGAAGCAGAATCATAAGCTGTATAATTTAACCCTGTTCTGGACTCTACGGCCAGTACATTGAAATCCACATCTGCTTTAGACCAGTTGTTTGGTGGCCCCATGTAATAATCATAGACAGCTTGTTTGTTCCATGGAATGTTTGCATCAGGATGCGCCTGCTCATGATTTAATCCTAAAGCATGACCAAATTCATGGGTTACGGTTCTTCTGAACTCAGTGTCGCTGGTATTGTCATCAAACCAGCCATAATTCATTGAGGTCGCATACCGTTTAGAATCTACCCCGATGTATGACCATGAACCATCAGTCTGATCAAATGCGATTTTGATATCAGCCGCTGCATTATCTGCAACAAATGAAAAGGTAACATTAGCATAAGCTTCCCAGCTTTTGGCATACTGTTTTACTTTGTTGCGTACAATGGTCGATCCCCCGTTAAAGCGTACTTTAATGGTACTTCCATTTCCCCAGAGTTTGTTCGCGGGGCCGTTCGCCTCGGTTACCGCGCCGCCGTCGGCTACTTTCATCCGACAGGTAAAATCTGTGTGTAATCCGGTTTCCTGTACCTTCTGGTTGTTGGCTACAGGTGCATTTTCTGCATTTTTCTTACAGCTGGTAAAGCAGAACAGTATGGCAGTACTGATCCATAGAAATTTGTTTTTCATAAATTATAGATTTAGTTGTATAGGTATACACCAATTTATGAAAATTATTTCTACCACAAAACAATTGTTGATATTTTAATCAAATTTTTTGCTCAAATTGAATTATTATGTACCAAAAAGAAAGACAAATGTACTCTCACATAGGCAAAATGCTGGATTACAACAGATAAACTATAATTTATCTGTCAGAGACTCGAGGAAAGCAATGATTTCGCCGACTTCCTTCTTTGATAAGTTTAGTGGTTTGGCCGACAGTGTCTGACCGGGAATAGTTAAACCCAGGCCCGCCCCGCCCCCTTTATTATAAAATTCTACTACCTGGTATAGATCCTTTAACGCTCCATTATGCATATAAGGGGCTGTCATTACAACATTTCTTACTGTTGGTGTTTTGAATGCAGCTTCATAATAACTGATCGGAAAGAAATCATATCTGCCTCTGTCCATATCTTTTTTTGCCTGATTAAAGTCATTGTTCCCCGGTGTTCCAAGGACTTCATACTCTGTTAACTTATAATAAGGTGGAATTAGTCCGTTAAATAATGGAGCAAAATGACAGCTTCCACATTGTCCTTTCCCCATAAACAGGTTAAAACCACTGACAGCCTTTGCTTTCATCGCATTTTTGTCTCCGTTCATATAACGGTCAAAGGCCGAATTTCTTGGTGAAAGACTCCCGATGTAGGCAGCCAGTGCATCGGCAATCGTTCCTATGCTGATAGGCTGAGCTGCAGAATCAGCAAAGTATTTAAGAAAATATTTTTTATAATATTCTGATTTATTGATCCTTGCAATGATTACCTCATGATTCCCATTCATCTCGGTCGGATTGGAAATAACTCCTTTAATCTGTTCCTGCAAACTTTTAGCGCGCCCATCCCAGAACTGACTATATTGAAACCCACTATATAATAAAGTTGGTGCGTTCCGTTGTACTGTTCCTTTTCCGTCAAAAGTTATACTGGTTTTCAGGTCTTCACTAAAATAGCGCTCTGGATGATGGCAGCTGGCACAGCTTCTCCGCAAATTTCCAGACAATGATTTATCCAGAAAAAGTTTTTTTCCCAGACTGACCATCCCGGTAGTTCTGCCTGCAGCACCAGGAAATACCTCAGGCAAAATGGCATCTGTACTATAAATATGTTTTGCTTCATAGTTTAAGGCAGATTTACTATTGAGCAGCAGATGCTGATTTTTGATAAACAGAGAAAGCTGTTCCTGTAAGGGCAAAGCATATCCAGTTAAAAAACTCATCCGGTCAAAACTGTCAAAATCGGGATGTAACTGCAAATAGCTGAGTGTTGTATTCAGATGTTGCAATAGCAGCTCAGAACCCCTCTGATCTCTTCTCAGATAAGGAGATAATATCGTTTTAATGGTCAATATGGACTGATAAGATTCTGTTATGCCACTCTTGAGTTCAGGAGCATCATATCCGGTGATACTCAATGTAATTACCCTGACCAGTTCTAATCTTATGCTTTCCAGTATCTGCTGGTCATTTGCCACAAAAGCATAAAGCAAAGCAGGTAAATCAGCGGCTGAAGTATTCAGAACCTCTGCCTGCTCTGCTAATTGTTTCTTAGATCTGGGGGCCTGGTCAAATAAAGCCGCCTCCATGACCTGAAAACCAGAAGGTTCCTGGTATTCCATATAAGGTTCATCTACCTCTACTTTGGCTGGCCTGTTGTAAATCAATGCAGAACTGGGAAAGAAATAGTCCATAAAAAACTCAATCCTTTTATAAGCCAACCGGCTTTTTCTCAGTGCATTTTTAGCTAGAGTAATAGTTTCAGGATTCTTTTCATCTATCAGTTTTACAGCATGTTGTAATTCTATTGTGGTTTCTGCAAACCGGGTCGAACTAATTTTAAATTCATCTGTCAATCTATGTAGACCCCGTCTGTCTGGTCCTTCTTTTAAGCCAAGAACTGCAGACAGACAGGTGATGAACAGCAGTAGCTGTAGAAATATTTTAAATCTATTCCGGTACATGAATTTCAAAAGTATCCTTCAGCGCATTGTAATTGTCAGTTACGGTATATTTCGTAACCCCTGGAAGCGGTTTAACCCGTAGACTTCTATCTTTTCCCGGTTGCCCTTCCCAGTTATACTGACTACTGATAAACGATGCTTTAAGTGTTACTTCTGTTCCTTTCTTCAAGGTCAGCACGGTATGTTTATTGACATTCTTCATCATGGTAAACTGATCCCGGATCTCTCCGTCAGCACAGACCCATTTCAAATCCAAACGATTATCCTCAATCTCCAGTATACTTGCGCCACCATGTTCAGCGTCAGAAAAGTACATTGCATTATGCGGGAAAGCAGCCTGCTGTCCGCCTAATTTTCCAGCCGAACCACTCACCACATATACCGTTCCTCGCTGATGGTCCGAATCTTTCAGATAAGGTGCCGACCCGGTACTTCCATCATATTTTCCGGAAGAGTTACTCAGGTTATGAATTTTTGCATCAAAAGTTTTCTCAGCACCATAATGACCAGCCATCATGCGACTGCGTTCATAATCATGGCTATGTCCATTTAGTACCAGGTCAACTCCCTCTCTTTCCAGAATCCGGATAAAGTTTTCCCTGATTTTAACCAGTTCGTCTTCCTGATCAGAATTATGAGAACCCATCGTATATGGAGGATGATGCCAGAAAGCGATAACCCAGCCCTTGTTTTTATTGGCGGCCAGATCTTTTTTTATCCACTGAACCTGCGGACCAAGAGTGTCATATAAGCGATAGGTACGGTCTTCTTTACCATAAGAATCAAGAGACAGAAAATGTATATTTCCGATATCAAATGAGTAAAAGGCTTTGGTATGTGACGGGACACCGCCTGATTCTCCGTTAACCGGCATAGAAAAATTCTGATAATAAGCGGTCTCATGCGTTTCCTGCGCATGTTTGGCCGATAAATCAGTATCATGATAATCATGATTCCCAGGTGCAGGGAACAATGGATATTTTTTAAGTAAATCATCTTTATAAATATTAAAGAATTTACTCTGAAATTCCGAGTCAGTTCCATCAGAATAAGCATTATCGCCCAGTAATATCCAGGCAGTCAGGTTATTTTTACCCAGATAACTGATTACCTGTTCTTTTACCCTGCGCTGATTAACTGAATTATCTCCGCAATCGCCCAATGCAGCAATCCGGTAATGCCCTGTTTTCCCAGATTCCGGAAGCGTAACAAAGTAATTATCCTTACTCATCTGAAGCGTATCCTGAAATCCGCCAATGGAATAGTAATATTTAGTAGATGGCTTTAACCCACTCAACTGCACCTGATGCTCAGTAACCAGCGTACGATCATCCACAGATCCGTTCAACTGACCTGGTTCCGTTCCGTATCTGACCCGGCTTCTTGAAGAAACATCTGTTCTCCAGCGGATCAGTATACCGGTACTGCTGGCTACCTGTAGATAAGGGCCCCGGATCAGCCGGACAGCTTCAGTTGCTATTCCGGCTTTTTCTTTTTTCTGTGCAGCAGAAAACAAAAATGACAAACTGCCTAAAAGCAGTATAATGGATTTCTTAAACATATTTATTTTTTGATTTTAAGCTCTTTGCCGGCAATATCTTCCCAGCGGTAATAATGGAAAGATTTATCATCACTCATTACTACAAACAATCCGTGTCTGAAAGTATCATTCAAAGGTACATTGACAACTTCAGACCCATCACTATGCATCGCGCCAACATTGACAATTTTGAGGAGTTTATGCTCAAAAGGGTTACCAGCAGTACCTTCTCGGCTGAAAATCTGAAACCGGTTTGCCCCCTGATCAGACACCAGAATATACCCTTTATCAGTGGAGGTCTTATAGATCGAAATGCCTTCGTGATCTTCTTTAAAACCAGTTGTTGCAAATAAAGCAAGTTCCTTATTCCCTTTTTCCGGATCAGCATAATACTGACGTACCCCGAATTGTTCATCAGAATAATAAATATAACCTGATTCATTATCTACGGCAATAGCCTCGATTTCTTTTTTACCGCTGTACTGTCCAAATTTCCTGACCAGTTCAGCTTTGACATGACCAGTTCCATCATCACTTAACAAGTACTGCCATAGATAAGTACCATCCTTAGGACCTGTTTTTCGGCCAACAACTGCATACATTTTACCGGTTTTACTAGTATATACAGCAATGCCCATCAGGTCCCGGTATTCTACACCTGTTTCACCTTCAAATACAGGTAAACCACCATTATCCACTGCTTTCATATCAGGCAGAGAAAATATCCTCAGTTTATGTGTAAAACGTTCCGTTGTGATGGCTATGTCAGTCGCTTTTCCATTGAGTTTTAAACCGTAGGCCACATCCACATTATTAGGACGTTTTAAGCCTTTGACAACCAGTTCATGCTGTATCTTTCCCTGTAAATCGAAAACATACAGACCTCCGTCCTTGGCCTTGTCCGTACCAATAACTAAACTTTTTGACGCATCAGCGGGATTAACCCAGATAGCAGGATCATCAGAATCAAACTCTACTTTTTCAGAAATAACAACAGGTTTTACAACTATAGTATCCTGATTTGATAAATCAGAATGAATACGCTGACTACAACCAGAAAAGAGAAATGGTATAGCCAGTAAAAGATATGATGAATTATATTTTAACATAAAATTAGCTTAACAGGATTATTTCAGACCAAATGCCCCGATATTGGCAGTTGGTGCAGGTGATTGATAATTGATACCATTGATAGTTATTCCGTCGGGGAAATTACGGGTAAAAGCAACCGTACCTTTATTCAGGGCTGGTGATCCGGCCTGTAAATGAAAGTCCCAGCTATCATTCAGTATCGCATTGTTAGTTGCGGTCGAAAGCGGATAATTAACAAATTTCGGATCATTATCTCCCGCTACCTTACTGATAATATCATTGGTTCCTGCTATAATATCAGCTTTTGGCTGAAACTGATCCACAGTGGCCTGACTATAACCATAATATAAAGAGTTTTTAAAGACAGAACGCTTATCTTCAGGAAGTTTAGTGTCTCTTTTGATACCAAAACGTGCATTGGCAAACAGATTATTATAGAGTTCTACATTGACAGTAGATTCCAGCCAGACTGAACCACCTTTAGCAGTTGGTCTTCTCCAGCCCGTGTTCAGGATCGTATTGTTATAGGCTACTACATGTGCCTGAGGTGTACGGTCTCCAACGTTGGAAAGTTTAAGTGCGTTTGTATTCGTACCATAGAATAAATTGAAACTGACATCAGCCAGACAACCCGATTTGATATTGATTCCTTCACCGCCTACTAAACCTGTACTATAAAATTTGTTATTGGCAAAAATGATCTTACCGCCTTCCAGATAAGTACAATCATCCTGAAAATATCTGAAAGTACTGTTGGTCACTACCAGCTTACCTTTTACATTTGAAAACCATAAAGCTGGTGAGTTTTCTCCGCTTTTAGCTTTATACAAACCTAGTTTAACAGATGTAGAAGCCTCTGTTGTAGTTGCTCCGCCATATTCCAGGATGGTATTGTCTAACAAGACCTCAGAAGATGTTGGGGCGGCCAGAATTCCTCCCCATTGCTTACCAAATTGTTTAGCTGGTGTTCTGTAACTTTCTTCTATTGTTATCTTTACCGGATTCTGTGCAGTCCCCATTGAATATAGGTTACCTTTTACAATAAACTCAGGTTTAGCCAGCGTGTCCATAATCACCACTACACCTTCTTCTATAGTCAGTGATTTTTCCAGAGGGATAATAATGTCCCCGGTTACCCTGATTACGCTCCCTTTAGTCCATATTCCATATACCTCTCCCGAAACCCCGTTTCCGTTCTGTACAATTGGAGAGGTATCCACATCTATATTTGCTTTTTTACAGCTGCTGATGGACAATGCAGTGATTAAAACTACGCTTGTCAGTATTTCCTTTAATTTCATCTGTTTATATTTTTCAATTATAATTTGTAACGCAGACCAATCAGGTAAGTCTGCTCATAAAAATCTTTACGGATCAATGTTTCTTTGCTGTTTTCCCTTTGCTGAGGTAAACCAGTATTCAAACTGTTAGTACCCTTGATAAATAACTGATTAGGTGTGTTCAGCAGATTCCCTGCTTTAATAAAAACACTGACATTATTTTTGAATTTCTTTTCTACAGAAGCATCCATCTGCACAAAACCTTTCTGCCATAAATCATTATCTACAAACTGAGAAATTGTATTAATCCGTTCACCTGTATATGATCCGGCTAACTGGGCATCCCATCCATGTTTACTATCTTTATACAGCAATGATAAGTTTCCGGTGTGTGCCGACTGACCAAATAATGGTCTGGTTTGTTGTACCGTTACTGGTTCCAGATCACCAGTCGTCGAATTTCTGACCCTGCTTGTTTTATTTGTGGTAATACTCGAGTGTGTGTAAGTGTAGTTCGCTTTAAGTCCTATTTTGTTGAAGAACTTGATATAATCCAGTTCCAGCCCATAGTTTTTGGCAGTTCCAAAGTTTCCCGGGCTATAATACTGGTCCTGACCCCTGGTTGCGTCAGCCTGTATCGTATATTCGATAGGATCCTTAATCTTTTTATAAAAAGCACCCACCAGTAACTGATCCGTACTATTAGGGAATAACTCATAACGGATATCAAAATTATCAGCAATTGCCCGTTTCAGATTTGGATTACCCCTTTCCTGATATTCTTCGGTAACTAGTTTTGAAGGTACAATTTCATAAAAACCAGGACGGTTCAGTGAGCGGAAATAGGTTGCCCTTAAATTTTCCTTTTTACTCAATCCATATTTCAGGTTTAAGCTGGGTAAAAGATCTGTATAAACCTGGCTGCCCACAGGATTTGTTTCTCCGGCCGGGAACAATAAGCTGTATCCCTGGTTCGTGTGTTCAACCCTTGCTCCACCGATTACTTCCAGGTCAGCAACTTTGAAATTAACCATCCCATAACCAGCGGTCGTTTTTTCAGAGGCATCATAAGTAAGCGGATTAGCTACTGCTCCCTTTGGATTCTGAATATCCCAGGTTATGTCTGTATAATTGGTAAAGTCTTTACCATATAATGCAGTTGGTACCAGAGGTTTAAAAACGTAATTATTGTAAAAACTACTTCTTTGTTTGTCTCTGTATAATCCACCTGCCGTGAAATCAACTTTTAAACCAGCGATATCAGCCGTATAGGTAAGATCCAGATAACCGGCCTTATCTTCGTCCGTATTCCGTGACCATCTGCGGTTAAGGCTTGATGCAGTCGTACGTGTCTCATTAAAATTCTGACGTAAGCCGTTTAAACTGATTGTAGTTTCATCCGGAACATCATTTTTAGCTGTTGAATATACAGCAGACCAGGAGATTTTTAATTTCTGAGGAATATCAAAAGTATGTTCCCCATGTAAAGTACTGTTATAGATTTGTTGTTCTGTAAATCTCGAACGGGTAGCATAAGTAATCTGTGCATTCCCCGTCAGCTGATTATAATCCGCATTGGAGAAATTAGTGCTTAGCTGATCACGCGTCTGGATACTGGTCAGGTTTACATAAGAATTAACCAGTGACAATTTGTTCCTTTTGTTAAAGATATAATCAATTTTTCCATGTAAGCCGTATCTTTTCTGCTGTTCACTGTACTGTCTGTAATCCATAGACGTGATTCTAGAAATCTGATCAGTTTCAGCTACTGTCGAGTTAAAAAAGGTACTGTTAGTCCCTCTGTAACTGTTCTGGTAACTACCAGCGATTAATACGCCTAGTTTGTTATCCAGGAAACGCTGCCCGATGGATAAACCCCCAACCAGATTAGGACTAGCCTGTTTTGCCTTGTAATCGACTGTTCCTGTTGGAAAATCAGCTGATTTTGCATTGTAGCTCCGGCCATTGATTTCGTAAGGTGACCTGGAGTTAATTACATCTGAATTAAATGAAAGGAACTTGCGGTCAAATAGCATCTGGCTATATCCGGTGGCTAAATTTGCATTTACCTGAAGTTTGGAAGGTGCATCCTTCATCACCATATTCACAACTCCACCAACTGCATCACCTTCCATATTTGGCGTTAATGATTTATAAACTTCCAGACGTTCCAGTAATTCTGCCGGAAAGATATCCAGGGGTACATACCGGAATTTGTTATCCGGGCTTGGTATTTTGATCCCATTAACCAAAGTATAGTTGTACCTTTTATCCATTCCTCTCAGGATTGCATACTGGCCATCTCCATTACTGCTCCGTTCTATAGTCACACCCGAAACACGCTGGATCACATTCGCTACAGTCAGGTCAGGCGAGATTTCCATCGCCCTGCCAGAAACCACATTCATTACCTGCATAGATTTCTGCTCAATCTTTCTCGCCATATGTTCAGTAGAACCTTCATGTTTAACTGCAATAACGATTTCACTCAGCTCATTACTATTGTCTTCACTCAGGTATACTTTGATAGCAGGATTATGTTCTTTTTCTACCGTAATTTTTTGAGTAAAACTCTTATAACTGATATAAGAAACCTTCAGTGTATAATTACTCTCTTTAAGGTGTTTGAATTCAAATGAGCCGTCCAGTCCGGTCAATGTACTTAACGTCGTGTTTTCCAACCGGACAGATGCTCCTACCATAGCTTCACCTGTCTGGCGATCGTACACATGTCCTTTAATGTTACCGGCTTTTGCAACCGCAATGCTTAGTAATAAGCAAATGATCGTTTGTAAAATTAATTTCATTGTTCAGTTTGTTTGTTTGAGCGTGTGTTTTTTATCGCTGGTCAAAAGTGTAATAACATTCTTTTACCGGCTAAAAATGACCGTGTACAAAATGTAAACAACCTGAACATGACTGTATACAAAGCGCATACAACGTATACATTAACATTTTAATCACCTGACAATCAGTATAATGACTTGTACTTATTCGCCATTATCATTCAGTTAGCCCAAGATTAAGGAATTGTTAATGGCCGGAAACCGGTCAGATCGTTTGAATGAAGTTGCTTAAGTTATCACCCGGACTGATGTTTAACTTTTTCCTCAATCTGTACCTGGCTACCCTGAGGCTATCCTGAGAGATCCCGAAAATTACTGCCATATCTTTAGAGCTCATATTCATTTTCAATAAAGCAATCAGTCTGATATCATTTACAGTCAGATCTTCGCAATGTGCTTTAAGACTATCAAAAAATGACTGGTGAAGCTGTTCAAAAACCTGTGTAAACTCTTTCCATTGCTGATCGTGATTGATGTTCTGGTTAATCTGTCTGACCAGCTGCTGCAATTGTCTTTTCTGGTCCCTTTTATCTTCCTTAATCATTTCCTCCAGCTTATTTCGCATGTTATCCAGGAAATTATTGTGTTGTATTACCTGCAAGGTATGTGTAGTCAGTTCCCTGCTCTTTAGTTCAAGCTGCTCCTGTTGTGCCAGGTTCAGCTGTTCATTTTTCTCGGCAATTGCAATATTTTCCCTGAGTTTGAGCCGCTGTCTTGAAATTGTCAGTAAGGCCACTCCAATTAATAAAAGGATGACCACCACCACAGCTATACTGATAATCAGATTTAGTTTCCTGCTGTTTTCCAGATTTGCTATTTCATCATTTTTCTTATCTATGTTATAGATAATCTGTAAAAAGGCCATCTGCTTATTATTCTCATCCGAGTATAAGTGCAGCAAATGTTTTCTGCTCAGTTCCATATAATGATAAGCACTGTCATTCTGATTCAGCAGGTTATACGATTTGGCAATATCACGGTAAGCAGATGCCTGCTGATATTCATTTTTAGTAGCCACCGACAGACCTAAGGCTTTCCTCGTAAATTTCAATCCCCCTTTATAATCTCCGGTTTTACGAAGTATATCCCCCAGATTATTAATTACCTCTATACTGGATACCTCATTATTTACGGCCTTATACAAGATCAGAGATTGGTCAAAGTAATACCGTGCAGAATCATACCGGACCAGATCTTCGTAAATACTTCCCAGGTTTTCATAGATTTTGGCCACCCCCTGTTTATAACCTGCCTGCTGATATTCATTTAAAGCATGGCGCTGGTAATAAAATGCACTATCATAACGCTGTTGTTTTTCATATAAATGACCGATATGACCATAAGTTTCTCCCAGACCAATCTTATTATTTGATTTTCTGTATAAGGTTAAGGCCTGATCGTATTGTTTTCTGGATAGTTTCTTATTGAATGTCTGATAATAGACTATGCCCATATCATTAAAGTTGTCAGCAAGTAAATTCCTCTCTTTCAGCTGTTCAAAGATTTTATCCGCCTGCTGATGATAGTCGAGTGCCTGTGCATAATGCCCCTGGGCGTAACAAATTTTCCCCATTTGTTGCAAACACATCCCTATAACCCTGTTATCCTTGTTTGCCAAAGCCTGAAGATGCAGTCTTTTCAGGATCACAAAAGCAGAATCAGGAAAACGATTACTGAGCCGAAGGGTAAACTGAAGTTCTTTTACAGGATTTTCTTTAGCCTCAGCATAAAAGAACTGAATCAGACAGAAAATGAGTAAGAACCCCATTCTGAGGGAGTATTTGCAATAAAAAGCTATCATTCGGGTGTATTTAGAAAACCGTTTGAGAAATATCCGGTTTCAGCAAAGGAAGTTTTTTAGTATTAATTGAATGTTAAGCTAATGGTAATGAATACCGGGATATTATATTTTGTTTAATCAGATGATAACATTAATTGTACAAAATCAGAAATAAAAGAATTAATTTAGGCATAGGGATTGTTATACAACCGATAATACTAAAACTATTAATAACCGAATATATGCTCAGACATACCTACCACGATGAAAATGAGATGAAGATGCCGGAAAGCAAAACAATTAACCTGCAGGAGTATTATGAGGTTGAATACTGGTCCGGGAAATTTGGAATTACCCCTGAGTTACTGCAACGTATGGTCAAAGAATCAAACAGTACAATAGCTGAAGAAGTAAAAAACTATATTAAAATTAAATACCCTTTATAAAAGAGGTGAAAATAAACGGCCCAGTTTTTCGGGAAACTGTTTATACAGGGGTCTTTTATCCCATTCTACCGGATCAATTCTGATAGCGTCTTCCAGGTCCTGGTAGAAAATTCTGGTCATCTCTTCAGCAGTATGGCTATCATAAATTACGCTGTTCACTTCAAAGTTCAGCTCGAAACTCCTGTTGTCCATGTTAGCCGTACCTATTACCGATAACTGTTTGTCCGAAACCATAGTTTTGGCATGAATGAACCCCTTCTGATATTCATAGATTTCTATTCCCGAGGCCATCAGATCACCATAATAGGATTTTCCGGCGGCAGCAACTACTCTGGAGTCCGATTTTCCTGGTACCAGTAAAACTACTCTTACGCCACTCAGCGCTGCAACAACTAATGCATCCAGTAAACTTTCACCTGGGATAAAATAGGGCGTGGTAATCAGGATTTCCTGTTCAGCCATTCCAATAGCCTGGATCAGCGAAAGTAAAATGGTAGGGTTATCCGAATCCGGTCCGCTTGCGGCAATTTGTAAAATGGCATTTCCTCCATTGTCTTCCCGGGCATGAAAGAAATCACGTTGTGGCACCAGTTCTTCATCGGCACAAAAATTCCAGTCACAGATAAACAGATACTGCAGGTAATAGATTCCTGGCCCGGTTATTTTAACATGCATATCCCTCCAGTATAATTGGTCCGGGCGTTTTTCGCTGTTAATGTAGCGATCACTGACATTAATCCCCCCCGTAAACGCAATACCTCCGTCAATGACAATGATTTTACGGTGATTTCTGTAATTAATTCTGTTGGCTAATGCGATAAACAGGATTCTGTAAAAAGGGAAAGCCTGCACTCCGGCAGCGATCAGCTCATCAACCACCTTATCCCGGATACTCCGGCTGCCAAAATCATCATAAATCAAACGCACCTGCAATCCTGCCCTCGCCTTCTCTATTAAAACATCCTTAATCTGATTTCCGATTTCATCATCTTCGTAGATGTAATATTCAATATGGATATGGTGGCTGGCCTCACGCAGTGCCCTCAGAACAGCGGGGAATTTTTCTTCCCCATTCTTTAATATTTCGACCTTATTGTTTCCGCTCAGATTACTCATCCCGTCATTCAACAGGAGTTTGACCAGCTTCTGATACTTCAATAAAGCCTGTGGCACTGTATTCCATGTTTTTTCAGATTCGCGAAAGATCTGTTTTTTGATATGACGTTGCATCAGCTCATTATTGACTATTTTTTTGCTGTATAGCTTTCGTTTCCGGTAGTTAGTCCCTACACAGAAATAAATAACAATCCCTATAAAGGGGAAAAATACTGTCAGCATTAAATAAGCCAGGGTTTTACTTGTCGAGCTGGTATCATAGATAATACGCAGACAGGTGGCGATTACGATGAGGGTATATAGTATTTCCAGTAAAAGTATCCAGCTGATTTCCTGCATATGAATAAAGATATTCCCCAAATTTAGCCAAAGATTTAATTTGAGTGCCGAATATTTATTTTTATTATAAGGTAATTAGCTATTTAAGCCTTTTGTTAAAACCTTGATAATTAACGGCATAAAATTAGCTGTGTAATTTTCAGTCAACGAAACTCCTAAACAATGAACAAAAAGATAATCATATTTGATGATGACCCTGAGGTGCTTACAGCATTGGAATCGGCTCTTGATTTTGCCGACTGGGATTTAATTACCTTCTCATCTGGTCGGAATGCCATGCAGAAAATCCAGCAGGAAAGTCCGGACCTGATTCTGATGGACATACAACTGGATGGTTTTGATGGCAGAGAAATATGCAGATCTGTCAAAGAGAATACGGTATTACAGCACATCCCGGTTATTTTGATCTCTGGAATGGAAAATGCTGAAATCCCTGGTCATCAGGATTTTGGTCCAAATGATTTTTTGCCGAAACCTTTTAATATTGGTGATTTAATTGACAAAGTCTATTTTCAACTGGCCTATTAAGCTGATTTCTTACCTATTTTCCCTAAATGTGTGTCCTGAAACCCAGAAAAATACTTCAGACCATACCCCAGCATCCTGTCCATTGAGCTATGAGCGAAAAGTATAATTCCAGTCAGTACCATCCAATCCAGCTTGAAAATTATGCCGGCAAAAAGAATTACTAAAGCCAGTCCCTGATGATGTACGATATTATAAGTGACAGCGCCCACCTTTTGATTAATCACATAACCCAGCATACTTAAATCAGGTAAAAATAAAAGTGCAGGAAATAGCCACCAGCTATAACCCAGATAAAGTGTTGCCATATAGCACCCTATAAATTTACCGGCTTCTTCTAATTTGATCAGTGTATTCATAAAGAGACCGGTTTACCGGGGTCTAGTTAATTATCCAGTGCTTTTAAAATCACTGCACAGGCCTTTCTGATTTCTTCTTCAGTAATAATTAAAGGAGGTGCAATTCTCAATGCTGTTTCACAGTGTAAAAACCAGTCAATAATCACTCCATCAACAGCACAACGTTTACTCACGTTCTCCACCTGTTCAAAACTGTCCAGCTGTAAACTAAGCATGAGCCCTTTTCCCCTGATTTCACGGATCGCCGGATGAACCAGCAGTTCTCTGAATAATTCTTCTTTAGCAGCAACCCCGTCAATCAGTTTTTCTTCAAGGATAACTTCCAGACTGGCCAATCCCGCAACGCTAGACACAGGATGTCCGCCAAAAGTAGTAATATGACCCAATATTGGGTTTTCTTTCAATGCACCCATCACTTCCCTGTTTGCGATGAATGCACCAATCGGCATTCCTCCGCCAAGTGCTTTGGCCAGTAATAAAATATCAGGGACGATATCATAATGTTCAAAAGCAAATAATTTGCCTGTGCGGCCAAATGCAGCCTGTATTTCATCCAGAATAAGCAGCGTACCAGTTGCAGTACATTTTGCCCTTAACTTTTGCATATAGTCTGCAGAGGCAACTCTTATCCCTGCTTCACCCTGTACCGTTTCCATAATGACACAGGCTGTCTGTGTGGTAATCATCCCCAGGTCTTCTTCCCTGCCAAAAGTTATGAAACGTACATCCGGTAACAAAGGGCGATACTTTTGTTTGTAATATTCGTTACCCATTACACTTAAAGCACCATGGGTACTCCCGTGATAAGCATGGTGACAGGAAATAATCCCGGACCTTCCCGTATAACGCTTGGCTAATTTAAGTGCCCCCTCTGTGGCTTCGGTACCCGAGTTTACGAAATAGACATTATCGAGCTGTCCGGGAAGTACACTAATCAGTTTTTCTGCAAAAAGAACCATTGGCGATTGAACAAATTCACCATACACCGTCAGATGCAGATATTTATCCAACTGTCCCCTGATCGCATCAAGTACTTTTGGGTTTCTGTGACCAATATTGCTAACTGCAAAACCAGACACCAGATCCATATAACTTTTGCCGTTTTTATCATACAAATACATCCCTTCAGCATGATCTACTTCAAGCAGATTCGGATTAGTAGATGTTTGTGCATTGTTGCGTAAAAAAAGCTCTTTGTGACTGATCATGGGATTTCTTGAATTTGCGGTAAAACTATTTATAATTTAAGCAAAAAAAGATCTTCTCTATGTCAAAATCAATTTTAAACAGGTTTTTAGAAGGTTATACTAAACTCGTGCTGTTCTCCCTGGTAATGATAGTCCAATTTAAAATTATACAGATTACAGATCTGGGAGGTTATAGCCAGCCCCAGTCCGGTACCTTCAGAGGAAGCGTCTTTATAAAAACGTTCAAATGCCCGCTGACTGTTTAATGCTTTTTCAACTCCGGTATTAACAACACTCAGTTTACCCGAATGCAGCAGCACCTTAATTTCGCCATTGGGTTTATTATGCCTGATCGCATTGCTGATCAGGTTATTGAGCATAATATCTGCAAGATATTTACTCATATACAACCGCTGAGGTTCCATTTTCTGAATCAAATGAATATTACTTGCCGCCAGTAATTCGTTAAACTGCCTGAGCTTCTGTGTGATTAAAGTATCCAGTATAACATTCTCTTCATCTTTAATCAGGTTATTCTCAATTTTGGCCAGTAATAAAAGTGACTGGTTCAATCTTGTCAGCCTGTTGACCGCAAGATATACATCTTCTATTAATTCGCCCTGACGGTCTGATAAGGCTTCTGTCTGAATCAGCGTGTCCAGTTTAGAGTTAATTACCGCCAGTGGGGTCATCATTTCATGAGAAGCATTATCTGTAAAACTCTTCAGCTCTTTATAGTCCTGTCTGACCCTCCTGGACATAGATATCACGGACTGGTCTAATTCCAGGAATTCATCAATCTGTGTATGCTGTAAAGTAAAATCATTTTTATCCGCAAGGTTAAAAGCTTTAAGCTGTTTAAGTGTTTCATAAAATGGTCTCCATAAATTACTGAGTACAAATCTATTGATTACCGCTAACGTAACCAACAATACAATGATAACGCCCAGAGTAATCAGAAAGATCAGCCTGATCAGATCCTCCGCTTCGAGACTTGATTTTGTAATGGTGACGCTATAATCCTTGCCACCTGCCCTGATTGTAGTCACCAGGCTTCTGCCTGGTTCTGTTTCCTTTTCGTCCGGATTATTATATACGGTATTCGCAAAATACCTTTCAGTAGAATCTCCCGGTTTTAATTCACTATAAGTAACCTTTTGATCCTTAAAGTCGCTGGGTAAAGGTAGTTTATCGTATTTAAGGGCACTCGCTACAATCTCTTCTTCTTCAATTTTAAGATCATTATCGAGCTTGTTGGTTAAAATATAATGGATAGCAAAATAATAAACAGCACCACTGAGCACCAGTATGATCAGGGAAGTGACCAGGTTGACCCTGTTATACTTTCTGGCCAGTTTCATCAGGCTCCGAATTTATAACCCACACCATACATAGATTTAATATAATCTCCGCAACCAGCTTCGACCAGCTTTTTTCTCAAATTTTTAATATGCGTATAGATAAAGTCGAAATGATCAGAAAGATCAATTTCATCACCCCAGAGATGTTCTGCCAGCGCACTTTTTGTAATTACTTTATTTTGGTTTGCAATAAAATAGATCAGCAGGTCGTATTCCTTTTTGGTCAGGTTGACCGTATTCTGATTGACCATTGTTTTCATCGCCAAACCATCTATACTGATCTCACGGAACACAATTAAATTGTTACCGTCAAAACTCTTACGCCTGACTATAGCTGTTACCCTTGCCTTCAGCTCAGACAAATGAAAAGGTTTAACAAGATAGTCATCTGCACCCAGGTTAAGTCCCGAGAGTTTATCATCCAGAGAATGTCTGGCAGAAATAATGAGTACCCCATCATTCTTGTGCAGATTTTTCAGATTGCGTAAAATTTCCATTCCATCCCCGTCCGGTAAAGTCAGGTCAAGGACAACGCAGTCGTAATTATACAGGTTAATTTTAGTCAGTGCCGATGTATAGTCTTCAGCCGTTTCACAAATATTTCCCTCTTCAGTGAAGTAAGTAATAATGCTGTCTCTTAAAGCTTCTTCATCCTCAATTAATAGTATCTTCATTTTTGAATTTAGTAATCATCTTTGCAGAAGATGATATTAGTCTTGCAATTTAGGTTTATCCTCGGGTTGACTGGTATCTACCGGTCTGATAATCATTCTAAGCGACTGATCCTTAGAAAAATAAGCTACTGTCCAGTTATAGAATGTCCTGAACCTGTTCCGGTAAGAAATCAGTGATAACAAGTGGATAAACAACCAGGCCAGCCAGGCAATAAAGCCATTGAGATGAACCTTTGGTTTAGGTAAATCGACCACCGCTTTATTACTTCCGATAATAGCCATACTACCCCTGTCTTTATAAGTAAAGGTTTTAGGGACTCTTTGTTCCGCAACCCGGATAAAGTTAGCAGCAAGGTTCCTTCCCTGTTGTATTGCAACTTGTGCAACCTGCGGGTGCCCCTCAGGATAACCAGGATCTCCTGACTGGATACAAGTATCCCCTATGGCATATACATTTTCCAAACCCTGGACTTTATGAAAGGCATCTACTGCCATTCTTTTTCCACGGCCATAACTAGTCTGAGGAATCCCTTCAAAACTCATCGCACTGACGCCAGCGGCCCAGATCAGATTTTTGGTTTCTATGATTGTACCATCGGTAAAAATCACTTTGTCGTCCACAAAATCACTTACATGACTGTTCAGAATAACTTTAACGCCCAATTTAGTTAGTGATTCATAAGTGTTTTCCTGAGATTTTTTACTCATGGGTTTCAATAAGGCAGAACCACCGTCCACCAGGTAAACCTCGGCACCGGTATGTTTCAGTTCCGGGTAATCCTTATGCATAATATTGTGGCGCATCTCGGCAAACATACCAGAAATCTCCACACCTGTTGGTCCGCCACCAGCAATGACAATAGTCAGACTTTTTTTGATCTCTTCTTTATCGGTTGTGATTGTTGCCTCCTCGAAATGCGTTAATAATTTGTTACGCATTTGTATGGCATCACTCAGCGTTTTCATCGGAATGGCATTTTTCTTTACATTTTCCATTCCGAAGTAGTTCGTTTCAGCTCCCGTAGCAAATACAAGTTCATCATATTCAATGGTGCCGTTACTGAGAACCAGCTGACGGGATTCAGGGACCACCTGAAGCAGTTCACCTAATCTGAAATGAAGATTGTCCTTACTTCTGAATAATTTACGTATCGGGTAACTGATACTGGAAGGTTCCAGAAAAGCGGTAGCCACCTGGTAAATCAGTGGCGGAAAGAAATTGTAATTATTTTTATCTACGAGTGTAACCTGATAATGTTTCTTTTTTCCGAGCTGCAGTGCAAGATTAATGCCTGCAAATCCTCCGCCTATAATAACTATTCGTTTCTGCATAATTTATAATTTATCCAATTTCCGGGAAGCGCATGGTAATGGTCTCTGAAAAGACAGCTAAAAGTAAATAATGTTTTAAAACCTGAATGTAAAAAAATCAGGCTCTAGAAATTGTGCACATAGGATATCAGAAGGCCCGCAGTAAAGTGTTTCGCAGGTACCGTCCCAGGAACCCCCATTAACTGATTCTGATCAGAGATGTTATCAAAATTTATAGGTTGATTATAAGAGCCCGTGCGGCCATAGGTCAGCAGTAAGCCTGCCCGCAGATTAAATTTACGCCGCTTAAAATTACCTCCCACCTGGGCGTGATAATTATCCCATAAAGAAACATGTCCCTGATCATCCATTTTAGGGTCCAGATAATTAAAATCTGTACGGACAGAACTCATCAGCGTAAAAACATCATTAATCACCCGGCTGTAACCCAAACCTACGTTCATCACATTTCTTCGTCCGTCCGTTAAATTCAGCAAACCAGTATTTTCAGTAGAAGGTGAACTTCCTGTTTTGATAAAGGAAATATCGTCTGGTTTTAAAATACTATATTGATTTATTGATCCAAAATATTCAACAGCGATATAGATCTGTCCCAGATCATAATCATAGGCATAACCTGCGGCTAGACTCAGCGGCATTTTATAAGTTGCTTTCAGGTTATTCTGGCGTGTACTTCCCAGTAGGTTATAAGGGTTTTTAACATCATTATCCGAAATCAGGTTGGCAATATTGAGATCACTGATTACATCCCCCTTGGTATATAATTTGGCTAGGGGACTACTCAGGAGCATCCCTAAATGGTGCGGTCCCGAATCATAAGACAACCCCAGTTTAACTCTCAGGCCCGCGTAAGTATAATCAGTACGGTAACTTAAATCATACCTGGCTATTGGTGGAAAAATAACGTCGGGATCATTGTTCGTATTGAACAAAGCCCTGGAAGAAAAATTACTGCTCGTTTCCGCTCTTCTGAGCATGCCTTCGACTGTGATACCTGCCGCTAGTTTATGAGTTAGTCTTTTGCCTACACTCAACTGCGCATAGGTTTCTGTTGTCCGGTTCTGTGCATCGAACTGGCCTATATAAACTTCATCACCGGGACTATAACTGTCACTGAGTACATTTGCTTTTTTATCTTGTCTCTGTGAAGTCTGGAAATCCTGCATAGGATTTTGTATTAAAGCAAAACCGATAGTCAGTGGATGGTCTTTATTCAGTTTAAAGGTTTTGGAAATGAGCTGAGGTATAATCTTCGTATTATTCGACACCAGATTTTTACCCGTACCTACCCCATTTTTGATTTTGACATAATCATATTGATAAATGCTGGACGATATGGAGGTAGCCGTTTTATCCGACCAGGCCATCACAGCCGGGTTTAAATAGACTACACCACTATCCAGCGTATTGACAATGGCTGCCCCAGGCGTTAAAAAACCTGCTGGTGAAAAATTCGATCCCCAATAGTGCGCGTCCTGTGCTTTAAGCAGACCAGGAATAAGAAGTAATAGGAAAAGTAAATATTTTTTCATTAGGAACGAAAATTCATTTATAGATATTAGAATGGGTTGAAAATACAAATTATGACAGGAATCCTTATCTTTATTGCAATTTTTCTTCCTTAAAGAATACCTGATAAATGATATTTTCAATACTTTCTCTTCCTTCAAAAGTAAAATATTCCTTCTGTATTACCCTGCTTAGCCTCATTCTTAGTGCTAACTTACTCTATGCACAACGGGCAGTGAAAGGTAAAATTCCGGTAGTCAATCTTGATTTCTCACACTGGCAGGGAGATTTGTTCAGTACGGTAAAAGGTTATCACACGCTGAAAGACATAGTTCTCCCGGGCTCTCATGATGCGGGGATGTCTGTATTGACAGCTACCGGAGGAAGTCAGAAAGGTACTATTAACCAATGTAATACACTGACCCAGACTTTAAATATTGCCAGACAACTGCAATCAGGTATCCGGATGTTTGATCTGCGGGTTGGTGTACTTAAGGATACCCTTTATCTCAAACACAGTTCTTCTGATTGTATGGAAGATGCAATTGGTGGCGGATACGGAGAAATGCTGGAACCTGTGCTGTTGGCCACCAAAGCTTTTTTAGAAAAGAATAAAACTGAATTTCTGATCTTTTCTCTCAGTCATTTTTGTCCAAAAGAAATTGCAGTGGCCAAATTAGCTGAAAAGATGACTGCACTACTGGGAAAAGAACATGTCTATCTGCCTGGTCGTAAAAGAATCGGGGATATTAAAATAGAAGAACTACGTGGTAAAGTTCTGCTTGCCTTTGAGACCCCTCAGTTTGAAGCCCCTGGAATTATGTTTAATACCATGGTCAGTGGGTCGTCAGACGCAAGTCTTAACTTCCAGCGCGCCTATGCAGCCACGAATAATTTAAAGAAATTAATCCTTGTACAGGCCAGTTTCTTTACTGCCCTGAAATCACAGCAGAATGCAAACGATCTGATACGGGTTGACTGGCAGCTGACTCAAAGTCCACAGGAAGCAGCAATGGTCTGTAATGCTTTTGAATCGGATCAGAACAGTCCCTTATTTGATGGTGCTATATTTTTGACGAATGTACTTTCCAAACATAAAAGTATTATTACCCATGCCAGAAGGGCAAATAAGGTATTCAAGGACCAGGTGAATAAATGGATTGCAGACGAAACTATAAATAGTAAGAATAAACCCAATATCCTGTATGTAGACGATGCGGGGAGCTGGATTACCCAGTATTGTATGGAGCTTAATATGAGTGCCTTGTACAATAAATAAGGGTTAACCTGGCAGGCTTATTTTACCCATAGTGACGGATGGAATACCCGTTCTCCGTCCAAAATCAGTCTGCCCGCCCGCCACACACTCATTAGCCAGTAAAGCAAACAAAACTGCTTCTTTTGCATCTGGCAGGATACCCAGTTCATCAGTATAAGCAGCAGTAAAGCCAAGACCGTCATTGATCTTTTGTACCAGAAGCGGATTATGCATTCCACCGCCACTCAGATAAACGCTGAAGGATTGATCCTGAACAGAACTTTGGAGAGCTCTCACGATGCTGAGCGCAGTAAATTCACATAAGGAAGCCATGATATCCTCATTACTTAGACTAAGCTGACCACAGGCCTTTTGTGCATTCCATAAATAGGATAAGTTGAAGAGTTCCGGTCCTGTTGTTTTGGGAAAAGGTAAAGCAAAAAACGGATGGTCCAGTAAAGTATTGACTAAATCCAGGTTCGGTGTACCGGCAATGGCAATCAGCGCATCTTTATCATAATATTGATCATCGTAATGCAGTTGAATAAACTGATCCATTAACGTATTACCAGGCCCGACATCAGTTGAAAATACCTGATCTGGATTTCTTCCCTGCGGTAAATAAGTGAAATTTGAGATCCCACCGATATTGAGCAGAATCCGGTTTTCGGTCTGACTGGAAAACAGCAGGTAATCCCCGTAAACGGCCAGGGGTGCTCCCTCTCCTCCTGCCGCAATATGTTTTTGTCTGAAATCACTCAGCGTTATAATTCCTGTCTTCACTGCAATATGGTCTCCATCACCTATCTGTAGTGTTGCATTGGGATAGGATTCCTCCTGGTGTAAAGAAAAGGGTGCATGAAAAATCGTCTGTCCGTGACTGGCAATCAGATCTACCGCAGTTGCCGGGTAATTCCATTTCTGTAGTGCTGCCAGTACTAATTCGGCAGAATAAGACCCTATTACAGCATTCATGAGTGTAACTTCCTGCAGAGATACCTGTCTTTTGAAAGAGATCGATTTCAGTTCCTCTTTAAATTCCTGTGTATAAGGCATAGTCACGAAATGAAGAACTTTAATGCTAGTCTCCAGGCCAGAGCCTGTGAATTCACAAAGCGCAATATCCAGCCCATCTAAAGATGTTCCGGACATCAGTCCGGCAATAATTCTTTGAGGAGCCTGAGCAATACGGACCAAATCAGTAAGCTGTCTGTTCATCTGCTGATTTTTTGAGGGTTACATTGGAATATTTTTTGAAAGTTCCAGAGAGAGTCCCTGAAAATTGTCACCAAAATGATGGTCACCCGGAATGACTTGTGTTTTCATTCCTGCCTTGATAAATTTTGTAACGATGTCACCATCTTCTTCTTTACCAAAGAAACTAATGACAGGTACGCTTTTGATTTTTTTGATTTCGGCTAACACATTATAGGTTTCCGTTGCATTGTCACCTAAACTCAGCATATCCATAACATGAATCTCAAAATCTGCTGTTACATCTGGTGATAAAGATAATACTGCGTCAAGATGTGATTTCAAAGCCGGATCCAGGCGGTTGGCTATAAAAGGAACCACTGACGCGCCAAAAGAATAGCCTGCAAGTACAAATTTCTGTTTATTTAACTGAGTTGTATAGTGCGCGATAGCCTTACTTAGGTCTGAGGCTGTCTTTTCGGGGGTTCTGGCATCCCAGAAGTACTTCTGCGCATCCAGTCCGATAACCGACAAACCTCTTTCTGCCAATGCTTCTGCCAGGGACTGATCAAAACTTGTCCATCCCCCATCTCCTGATATCATAAAGACCAGCGGCAGGTTATTCTTCTTTGGAGAAGGGATAACCGTTAAAGGAAGATCATCACCGTAGAGTTTGATCGCCTGGGTTTTTAACTCTTTATTTTCTCCTTGTTTGCGTTCTGCAAAAGAAGGAGCATTCAGGATTTTTGTATAAGCCTGGTTAAACTGTGGTAACCAGTTATCTGCAATAGAAAAACCATGTCCAACTTTGGGTAAAGTAATCAGCTCAGCCATTGGCATGCCTTTTAAAAAGGCTTCCGTTGCTGCAAAAGGACAAGTTTCATCTTTAAAACCATTAAGCGCAATAAAAGGTGCAGTCAGGTGTTCAGTTCTTTCCAGGTAAAAAGAAACACCCGGTTTTAAAACATGCTGGGTTAATCCGCTACCTTTACAGAAAGGCTTTTTAGATTCTATATCAGGGCAAAAGCCTAAAGCTATAGCCCCTTTAAAAGTATTTGCCGGGGCCTGGGCCAGAATACCATAAATCAGTGTGGCGCCATAAGAATAACCAACCAGAACCGGCTTGGAATAATTGGCGAATTTGTATTTTTTCTGGATCATCAGGCTCAGCTGCTCAAAATCAGCAGCCGGATAATAGCAATCTGTTTTTCGTTTGGAAAGAGAGTTGCGGTAGTGTTTGGCGTCAATACCCAGCACCAAAGCACCCTGTCCGGCAATATCTCTGGCCATATTAATAACCCCGTTATTCCATCCTCCGTCACCTGACACAAAAAGCACTACTGTCGTCGGGGTTTTTACCGGATGATAAACTATGATTTTACCAAATGAACCATACCGAAGGGAGTCAACACTAATGGCAAACGAAGATTTACTTAAGCAAAACAAAAGGGCGAAAATGAAAACAAGTCTTTTCAAGGCTTTATGGTTTAATTACTTTTGAGAGTACGGTAGGAACCTGAATCAGATCATAATCATGATCATAAACCAGATATTTATTATGCCAGACCGGAGAAAACTTATCCTTAGCATCTCTTAAGCCCTTATAATGAGAGAAAGATTTAATTTTCTCATAGGCAAATTTCATAGACCGTTCCGTCAGGTTTTTAGGATCCATCAATCCGGATAACGGAGCAAAACCAATATTCACCGAGGTTTTACCCTTTTCTTTCAGGTATTTAAACAACTCGACGAGGATAAAATCTATCACCCCGTTAGGCGCATCCGCTGTTTTTCTGATCAGATCATAAGTTCCTTCGCCATTGGCATAATCAGGAATCACATTTAAAAATGCAACGATCTTTTCTTCTGCATTCTCAACCGTAATAATAGTCTGATTTTTCAGCTCTTCCCAGTCAAACATGCCTTGTGAAAATACAATTTCCTCACGCTCAGTATCAGTAAGCCATTCATCAGAAACAGACTTGATTTTCTGCAATAAGCCATCCTTAACAGGAGCCTCATAGATTTTACTGTGAAAGCCTTTTTCACCAACTTTTTTCAGCGCATTCCGGATAGATTTTCTGTTTCCGCCATCCAGGGTAAAAGTAGTCAGATTGACCACCCCTTCCTGCCCTAAGAACAAGCGCTTTTTACCACTTTTCACAAAAGGCTCAAGGTGCTCTTCAGCCACGCGGTAATAAAAACTTTTCATACCGCTTTCAAAACAATACTTATCAAATGATTTGATCATGGTCTTATGATCTTCAGGGGCGGCAACCGGCGATTCCAATACGACAGCAAAGTTGCCCGAAATCCGGTAAGAAACAAAACCTTCCACCTCATCTGTGCGGTAAATCAGCTTATCCTGATAAGTTTTGAAATAATCCATTGCAGAACACCCATATTTATCCAACTGGGTTCTGGCCCAGGCAAACTCTTCTTCAGTAGAACTGTCTTTGATAATATAGGGACGGATCAGCGTGTAAACCAGAAAGGCCAGTGATAAAAATCCACTTATATTAATCGAATAAAGAAACCCTCTTGCAAAGGCATCCTGAGGTACAAGGTCCGTACTGTCAATCAGTACGAAATTTTCAAGTGTATATCTGATCGACTGGAAGATACCGAAATCCACATTGAAATGTTTCTCATCCAGAAAGTAGAAACCGATAGTACCGTATAAAACTACTGCGGCAACACTTAATAGTGTCGTTTGAAAACCGATAAAACGAAGACGGGAATTATGTTTAACATAGTATTCCTTTCGCGAAGCAATCAATCCTATAATTACAATGACAGAATAAAGAGCCTCCTCATAGTCAAAAGCCTTGGTCAGGTTTCCAAACAGAGAGAATACACATAAAGCCAAAGCAAAATACCAGGCCATTTTTAACCCTCTGAGCATAAATGCTGCCGTAACCAACAGGAACAAACCTGCAACCAGTACAAAATAATTTGAAGCCGCTATGGCCGAGATCGGCAGGAAGTTCTTTAAAAAGACCAGTCTTTCATGAATCGCAGGCGTAAGTACAGAAACAATATTAACTATACCCAGGGCCAGGATCATCAGAGCCGGTACAATACGCATTAGTAATTTGTTGATTTTGACCAGAAAACTCAGTGCTCCTAATACCATCGGTATCCAGAATTCCATAAAACGGTAAAGTAAGGTCACCGAAATTGCTGCTGCCTCGCTATAGCCCATACGCACCAGCATAAAGGTCATAGAAGCTTCTACAGCCCCTAAGCCTCTCAGAACAGGTGAAATGATCAGGAATATCACACCGACTACGTAACTCACCGTAGCAATGATAATTGAAGGTTCAATATTCAGGGCAACCATCGCAATATAGATATGCACTACTCCTATGATCTCAATCAGCATACTATAGAAAAAAGTCCAGAAGAAACTTTTATGCTCAATCTCATTATTTTTGAATTCTGCCAGGAAAACCTCTACGGAAGGAATGTATTTTACTAAAAGCCGGTAGACTTTACCATTTTTGGCAATTGACCTGTAAACCAGATAGATTCCGCCGATTAAAGCAAATACAGCTAATAAGCCAAACCATTCGCCAACACCTATGCTCCCTTTGAAAATGGCATAAATGAATACCGGAATAGCCAATACAACTACCGAAAGGATACCTACAAAACCGTAGATAGAAGAAGCAAAGTTAATCTGTGACTTGGTCACTCCTTTCTTTTCTATATCCCCGCTGAAAAAGGCCAGAGAGGAAACTCCACCCGCAGGTAAGAATACACTGATGAAATTCCTTTTCAGGTATAACATTGTGGAATCTATTAAATTCACTTTACCCCCCACAGCCCTGAAAGCGTATTTATACATCAGTCCGTGCACAAAGATATAGACCACACTCAGGACAATTCCAAAGGTAATCCAATCCCATTTAGAGGTCAGCACCAGTTCTTTTACCTGTTGCAATTCGGCTTTTTCATGCCGGACAAACCAAATGGCCAGACCAATAAAAAACAGCGTAAAAATATAACTGGCAATGATTTTATAATTATCCTTTATAAAGGGAATAGGGTTATATTTAGCAGGTAATTTCATGTATTCTGGCGCTTTTTCAAATGGTAATATTGCTTGCAAAAGTATGACATTTCTCCTGATTTAAGAACCTCCGGACAGATTTAGCCTAAACTAATTCTTCAAAACGTTTTCTGGCATGATTTGTTTTTTCTTTGTCCTTGATTTAGAAAAGATAACGATTGCCATAGCGATCAGTGACCAGGTCACCATTTGCCAGGTTGACAATGTCCATCCACCATATTTCCAGCATAAGAGGCCAAAATAAGTACCTATACCACCCCCGATAAAGTACGTAGTCATGTAAATTGTGTTCAGCCGGCTGTGTGAGTTTTCATCCAGTGAGTAAATCCTGGTGAAGTTGGTAATCTGTGTAGCCTGTACACCAATATCAAGGATAAAAATGGCTATAATCATCACAATTACAGAAACCGGAAAGAGTTTAAGCAGCAGCAGACTTAAAATAATCATACCTACACTAATGATCAGTGATATTTTGGTATTTCCTTTATCTGCAATTTTGCCGAAATAAGGAGCTACAAGTGCCCCGCCAATAGCCACAATACCAAAAAGACCTATAGTATCTGCATGAAAACCAAATGCCGGCCCACTGAGATAAAAAGTAACCGTTGTCCAGAATGAACAAAAGATACCAAAGGTAAAAGCACCCAGTATAGCAGAGCGACGGAGGACCTCATGCTTTTTAACCAACTCTAGTGTTGATTTAATCAATTCAATATAACTACCTGTAAATTTATGCTTTACATCAGGAAGATAGAGTTTAAGTAATACCGTTATAGTCAGTACCATTACCGCAGAGATGGCATAAACATATCTCCATCCCAGCCAGTCTGTAATGAAACCACTGATTACCCTCGACCCTAATATACCAACCAGGATGCCGCTGAAAACAATCCCTACAGTTTTGCCACGGTTTACCTTGTCCAGGCTGGCAGCCATTGGCAGGATAATTTGTGCCGGTGCCGAACATATGCCAATTAGTAAACTCAATGCCCAGACAAAGATTATACCCTTAGCCGTTACCATCAGAATGAGTACGCATGCCAGACTAAGCAGTAATAGAAGAATTAACCTTTTACGATCAACTTTGTCGCCCAGGGGAATCAAAAAAAACATACCCAAACCATACCCTATTTGTGCAAACATAGATACCCTGCCGATTTCAACGTCGCTGGCGTGTAGTGACAGCGCCATCTCCTTCAGGATAGGCTGGTTATAATAAATGTTTGCAACAGTTATACCTGCGGCAACTGCCATTAGCAAAATAGTACCTGATCTGAGCTGGTCACCATCCTGGTGAAAATTCTTGTTTTCGCGATTCATGTTGAACAAAAATAAATCTATCGCCATAGGATCAGCACGGAAATACTATTTTTCTTTCGCCGTCATCAAATCTTTAAACTTCAGTGACAAAAGAAAAGATGGACTAATAATAAGACGTATTCAGATTGCGGTTTGCTTTCTCAGCGATTTCAATTAAGGTATAATTAGACAGAATCTGGGCATATTCCGGTTTAGTGCAAACATCATGTTCAAAATGTACCGAAGGTTTACCATCTCTGGTTCTGACTGTCCATCCATCCTTTGAAACCATGATATCTTTAGTGCCCATGTTCAGCATAGGTTCAATAGCCAGTACCAGGTTTTCACGCATTAATATCCCTTCATTCCGTCTTCCATAATTAGGTACCTGAGGGTGTTCATGCATCGACCGGCCCAGGCCATGCCCCACATATTCTCTCACTACACCGTAACCATGACTTTCAGCATGTCTTTGTATCGCACTCGAAATATTCGTGAGATAACTTCCTGCAATAGCATGGTTAATCCCTTCATAAAGACACTCTTTAGTTACTCTGACCAAATCAATTACTTCAGGTGCTGCTTCACCCAGAATAAAGGTATAGGCATGATCACCATGAAATTCATTTTTAATGACACCTATATCCACAGAAACAACGTCACCATCCTTTAAAGGCTTATCATTAGGCATACCATGCACCACTACATCATTCACGGAAGTACAGATATGATGTGGGTAACCTTCGTAATTGAGGAATGACGGGACAGCATCATGATCTCCGATATATTCGGCCGCAAGTTTATCCAGTGCCAGTGTGGTTAGCCCTGGTTTGAGTATTTTGGCGATTTCAGCTAAAGTAGAACTGATGAGTGTAGCACTGATACGGATCAGTTCTACTTCTTCGTCTGTTTTAAATATAATCATCTGTTTACAAATTAAATTCCCTGTTCAATTTTTAAAGCACGGTCAGCAAACCCAGCCGTTTCCTGTAAATGGTGACTGACTATAATAGTGGTGGTCTTAAATTCTTTCAGTATAATTTTCAGTTCAGTAATCAGTTCTTCCCTTAATTCGTCATCCAGTGCCGAAAAAGCTTCATCCAGAACTAATAAACCGGGTTTCTGTGCGAGGGCCCTCAAAATAGCCAGTCTTTGCTGTTGTCCTCCCGAAAGATGGGCTGGTTTTTGTTTCCGGAAGGATTCCATTTTACCGATCAGCAGCAGTCTGTCAATTAAAGCCATATCCTGTGTGGCATAACGAAGGTGCCCTTCCACCGTCATATTCGGAAACAAAGCATAATCCTGGAATACGAAACCTACTTTACGTTCCTGAGGGCTGAGATTAATTTTTCTGACGGTATCCAGCCAGCATCTGTCATTGACAGTAATTACCCCTTTTTCGGGGGTGATCAATCCGGCCAGTATTTTGAGAAAGGTGGTTTTTCCAGAACCTGAAGGACCATAGATTCTGGTTACAGACTGTGCGGGGAACTGCGCTTCTATAACCAGAGGGATAGTTCCCCGGTACGTCTTTATCTTTTTATAAATTGCCGCTTCAATCATTCCAGTGGCCCCCTTACCGAATTTCTGTTAAAAATAAAGACCAGTATGACGATCACAAAGGTTATCGCAAACAAAACCATAGCATATTGATTGGCCTCATGGTACTGATTATTATCTACCGCGTCGTAGATCGCAATGGAAGCTACCCGGGTTACCCCTTCCAGTTTACCTCCGATCATCAGTACTACACCGAATTCTCCAAGTGTATGGGCAAAAGTTAGAACTGTAGCTGTCCACAATGATGCTTTAATATTTGGCAGCAGCACCCGGTAAAAAGTTTCCAGCCTTGATTTACCCATTGTATAAGATGCCTGTGCAAGAGATGCAGGTAAATGAGCCAGGGCCGATTTCACCGGACTGACCATAAAGGGCAAGCTGTAGATGACTGAAGCGACCACTAGTCCCTCAAAGGAAAAGACCAGGCTAAGGTTAAAATACTTCAGCAGCAAGCTCCCCAGGATGCTGTGCGGACTGAAAGTGAGCAGCAAATAAAAGCCGAGTACTGAAGGCGGTAAAACCAGAGGCATTGTGAGCAGCGCTTCTATTACCACCTTCCCCAACGAGCCACGTCTGGAAAGCCAGTAAGCCAGCGGAACCCCGATCATCAAGAGGATAACAGTAGTGTAGGCAGCAAGTTTAAGACTCAGCCATATGGGCATCCATTCCATTAATTCTTTCTATTAATTTTATAAGACTCTGTAACCGTACTGACCAAAAACAGTTCTCGCTTCAGCAGAGAAAAGATAATCATAAAACCGCTTATTATTGGTGAAATTTTTATTTTTCGAATGCTTTAACAGTACCACTCCCTGCTCGATGGGTTGATAAGCCCGGGGATCAATTCTTACCCATTTGAAATGAGCTGCAGGCGAAAGTTCATAAACCAGCGATTCGGTCGTAAAACCGATATTCACCACCCCTTTCAGCACATAAGTATTGACCTGGCTGATACTTTCTCCAAACACCAGACGGGAAATCAGCTCTTTGTACAGGCCATAGAAATTCATCGCCTGTACAGCTGCTTTACCATAAGGGGCCACCGATGGGTTTCCGATAGCTATTTTGCCGGTTTTTTCTTCTTTAACCAGTGTCTTCCAATTTTCGGGCACCAGACCAGTAGTTGAGCAGACAATCAGACTACCTAAGGCATAGACCCTTGGTTTAGTTACACTGAAGCCAGCAGTATACAGTTCACGGGCAAAATCCATATCAGCTGATAAAAACAGGTCATAAGGAGCACCATTTCTGATCTGTGTACTTAGTTTTCCGGATGAGCCGCTGATTATCTCAACATCAATACCGGTTCTCTGCTTAAAATCAGCGGATATTTTTTTGAGTACAAACTGCGCATTCGCTGCTACAGCAACCCTCACAGGCTGCGCCAGTACAGTCAATGTACTCAACATCATGATAAAGTATACTAAAATGATTTTTAGATAGTAATTAGCTCTATTGATGAAGAAAAGGTTTTGAACCGGACCTGCTGCTGTTGAATTATATTTCAATATTCTGCTGATTTGGATACCTCAAAGATAATCAAACAGAATTACATTTCATCCGGTCCCAGAGCCTAACCAGTTTAATCATATGCCGGTTTTTCCTATCTTAGGGCATTAAAACGCTAATACCCTTTTATAAATGGAATTTATTGAAATATGTAAGCCCTTTGACTCTCTGACCGTAAAAGAGCTTTATGCTATCCTGAAGCTGAGAAGTGAAATATTTGTAGTGGAACAAAAATGCGTGTTTCTGGACATGGACGATAAAGATCTCAAATGTCAGCACCTGATGTTATACCAGAATAAAGAACTCATGGCCTATGCGAGAATCGTACCTGCCGGATTGTCTTTTAAAGAACCCTCTATAGGAAGGATAGTGAGCAGCCATGCGGCCCGGGGTAAAGGTTTCGGAAAACAGCTGGTTGCACTGGCCATTGAAAATTGCCAGCGTTTATATGGGAAAAAGCCCATTAAAATTGGCGCACAACTTTATCTGAAGACATTTTATGAATCTTTTGGATTTATCGTAAAAGGTGATGAATATTTAGAGGATGATATACTTCACGTGGATATGATCAGGTCTGTGGTTAGTGAAAATTAAATCAGAATTAATTTACTGGCTAATTTGTTATTAATGAAAAAATATTGGTAATATTAAAGTAGCAATTGATCTATAAAGGTCAATTATAGTACTCATTTAACAAATATCTCAATGGAAACAACTACTTTTTCAAAATTCTCTGCCGAATTTTTCGGCACAATGGTCCTGGTCCTGATGGGCTGTGGCAGTGCAGTCATTGCCGGAAGTAACGGCACGTCAGGTGTCGGTTTACTCGGCATTTCATTTGCCTTTGGCCTATCTGTAGTGGCAATGGCTTATGCTATTGGTCACATTTCAGGTTGCCACATTAACCCGGCAATTTCTATTGGTATGGTTGTGGCGGGACGGATGAAGGCAAGTGAAGCTGGTGTTTATATCATTGGACAGATTTTGGGTGCTGTTGCTGGTGCTGGTATTTTATATGTTATTGCCTCAGGTAATGCAGATTATACCGTCGCAGGTAATGGATTAGGTCAGAACGGTTATGAAGCTTTCTCACCTGGTCATTATAGCCTTTTATCAGGTTTTGTCGCAGAAACTGTTTTTACCTTTATTTTCCTGCTGGTCATCTTTGGTTCTACTTCTACAAAGAATATACATGGGGGATTTGCTGGTTTATCGATTGGTCTGAGTCTGGTATTAATCCACATTGTTGGTATCAAAGTAACCGGAGTATCTGTTAACCCTGCCAGAAGTATTGGCCCTGCATTATTTGTAGGAGGTGCAGCGATCAGTCAGTTATGGTTGTTCATCGTCGCTCCTATCCTGGGTGCAGTATTAAGTGCTGTTGTATGGCGCTCACTACTGGAAAAAAACTAATCCTGAGTAATAAAAAAATATAAAAGCCCCGCTGTTAACCTTATCCAGGTTAGCAGCGGGGCTTTTGTTTAATCATGAGCAAGCTGTACTTTTCTTCTGATCACTATAAAAGTCAGGACAATTAACAATACCATAACCAGATAACTTATTCCCAGGCTGCTTTGAGATTTAGCTGGTATCAGTGATACAATCGCATAACTCATAATGGAAGTAATCACATATACCGCTCCTCCGGTCACACCACTTGCGATTCCTGCGTTTTTAGGAAACAGGCTCAGACAATACGAAAAGTAATTATTGAAGATAAAGCCAGCGATAAAATGGATACTAAAAGCAAAGGCCATCATCGTTAATAAACTGGAGAAGTATGCAGGGCTGAGGATCATCACTATGGTTAATATCAGCTGTACACCAATGGCAATACTGATTTTCCTGAAAAATGGATAACCAATCAGTGCTTTTCCGAGGAAACCGCCCAATAGTAAAGCTACACCTAAAGCCAGGGAACAATAGCCTGTGGTAATTGCCGAATCATTAAAAGTATGTTCTATAATAAAGGGCCCGGTCATTCCATAGACCATAAACATAGCATTGGATAAACCCAGCATAATCAATCCCAGACTGAAGCTAAGGGTTTTGATCATATTGCTATAAACTGTAATGATTGATTTGAAATGGAATTTCTGATAGATCTTTAGAGATTCACCTCCAAATATCAGTTCCAGAACAAGCATAATCAGGGCAAAATAACCGATCAGATAGAAATTTGATTCCCAGCCAAAGGCAGTTTGCAGATATCCACCAAAAAAAGGAGCTATAATTGGAGCCGATGACCAGACTATGGAAAACAGGCTTGTATAGTGTTTGAGTTTTTCCCCAGAAAAGATGTCTACGAAATAGGCTCTTTTACCTACTACGATCGCAGCTACAGTAACGCCGTGGATAATCCGCATCAGGTAAATCAGGTACACACTATGGGCATTGGCAATAGTGAAACTTGCTATACTGAATAGCAAAAGGGCAGCAATCGTGATACGAAAACGGCCAAAACTATCCAGTAAGCTCCCAATGAACAGTTGAGATATTCCGTAGCTGATCAGAAAAAAGACAATTGTCAGCTGTACTTCTGCATTAGTTGCATGTAATTTGCTGGCCATGGCCGGCAATGAGGGTAAATAAATATCGGTGGCAAAACCCGAAAGTGGTATTAAAATAAAGGCAAGTATGGTACCGATCCCGTCCTGATCTTTTTCAATGATTCTCATTCTCTTTAACTGTATTATTTCTCTAATGAAATAATAGGACAAAGGTATGGTCAGCAATGGCGAGATAGATTTCAAAAAACAAAGGAATAATTACATAAATCAAATATTCACCTAATTGTTGTATTTGAAAACCGAAGGAGTCAGGCCCGTGTGCCTTTTGAAATAGTTATTAAAATGAGCCGGGTATTCAAAGCCAAGACAATAACCGATTTCGGCTACATCCCAGTCGGTGTTCTTTAATAGGGTCTTAGCTTCGTCTACAATTCTGCTGCTGATCATTTGTGTGGTCGTCTTGCCGGTATGTGATTTGATCACATGGTTTAAATGATTGACATGGACATTCAGCTGACTGGCAAATTCGGAAGCACTTTTTAGTTTTAAAGGGTTTTCAGGTGAATCGACAGGAAATTGTCTTTCAAGTAATTCTATGAACATAGGTGTGATCCGGTCAGGGACATCCTTTTGAATAACCTGATTGTTCTCTGTATGTATTTTCACCCCCTGATGTATAATGAGTTTGAGAATACTTCTGATGACTTCAAATTTGTACTCATATTCGCTATTTTGTTCAGCTATCATCTGCACAAAATAGCCGCTTACAAGCTCAGTTTGCTCTTTATTCAAAAAATAAACCGGATCCATTGCAGGGTTAAACAATGGACAGAGATGTTCCAGTCCTTTTCTGAGCTCAGTTGAAATAAACGAATCGTTAAACAGGCACAGGTATCCCTCCTGTTTCTCTGTAAGAGATTCCCAGGAATAAGGAACTGAAGGATTTGAAAAGACCAATGCAGGCTGATCCACTTCGATAACCTTATCAGCAAAACGTAACCTTCCTGCTCCAATAGTCAGACATAGTTTATAATGGTCTCTCCTGTTGTATGGGGTGACCTTATTGCAATAACATCTGGATTGTGCATTAAAATGACTTGAATCACCAGAGGGATTTAATAAATCTGCTGGAATCTGCTGATTCGTTCTTTTGTAAAATTCACCAAGGGTTTCTATCGTTGTCTGCATAACATAGGATTGAACATTTCAAAGAAACAAAGGTAATGAAAAATAGTATCATCATGCCTGGGTATGGTTAAGGTATCACTTGATTAGCAAATTACCCTGATCAGCTCCGGATTTTACTCAGGATATATTCGATCCTGTCCGAAGCATTTCCGAAGCATTTCCGAACAATCTCCGAACAAAGTCCGAACCAAAGCACTATCCTTCCAAAGTAAAAAAGCATCTACCCTAACGGATAAATGCTTCAATATTGAATTCAGTTCTGGTTTCAGTATTACTTGTAAAAGTCTTCTGCATTTACTGCCCTGCGTTTACCTGAAGGATCTACAACCTCCAGTTTAAGCGTATAACCACCTCCTCCTTCAAGAAACAACAGCTCAAAGGGATGATATCCTTTTTTCAAAGCAGTCTGCGCTGATTTTTCTATAGAAGTATGTAGTCCACCATTATCTACCAGCACTGCTCCGTCCATATTTAACACACTTCCGTCGTCAGAACGCAGAAAGAAAGTGTAAACACCTGTTTCAGCAGCATAAAAATAACCTTTATGTCTGGTCGCAAACTGATCAGCAGTCTGAGTTACCGGAATTTCAATAGCCTGGGTCACCTGTTTGGTCAGCAGATCTTTTTCGCTGATCTCTTTTACCGAACGGTAAGAATGAGGATAATAGTAAAAATTGAGTCCCTTTTGTAAAGCATCAGTTGTAGCAGGTTCCAGGTAGTTTAGTTTTTTATAATTGACCGTATATACTTCACCACGTTTATCAGCATCATTAAATGCAGCCAGTTTAATCTGTACAGGGGCTGTGATCTTTAATTTTCCACTAAACAAAGCAGATGTATTGGTAGGCAACGAATTATCTGTTGTATAGCGTATTTTAAATGCTTCTACCGGATTAATTATCTGTAGCGAAGCACTATCTACAAAAACACTGTTCAAACTAAAACCCGTTAAATCCAGAAATCTGTAATTAATTTTCATCGCATCGAGCATCGGTAATTGCTGAATTACCTTTTTCTCAAATCCATTCCAGTCTGAACCTTTTCCTCTCCAGGCTATTTCGGACATAGCCATAATCCTCGGAAAGATCATGTATTCCAGCCGGTCTTCACTGGGTATATATTCTGTCCAGGTACTTGCCTGTACACCCTTAACATATTTTCGATCTGCCTCATCCAGGTGAAAATTAAACGGATCGAAGGAGTAAACCTTTTGTAAAGAATTATTATCCTGCTGAGCATCAAAATAACAATATTCACCAGGAGTCATAATGATTTCATTTCCTTTTTCAGCTGCTTTTTTAGGAGCCCCAGGAATCCAGGTACGCCAGTACATTAAGGTAGCGGTTTTAGAGACTCCGCCATCGAGAATCTCGTCCCAACCTATCAGTTTTTTATTTTTACTGTTAAAAAAACGCTCCATCCTATGAACGAAATAACTTTGCAGTTCATTGATATCCTTCAAACCCTCCTTTTTCATTAGTGCATCGCATTCAGGCACATTTTTCCAGCTGCTTTTCTCCACTTCATCTGCGCCTAAATGAATATACTGACTTGGGAAAAGAGCAGCAATTTCAGTGAACACATTCTCTGCAAATTCATAAGTAGTCTCTTTACACGGACATAAAGGTTCTGAAAAATCTTTAGCCTGTCCGCCTTTGTTATTTGAAGTAAGCCAGGGCATTAGCGCAGTCGCAGCCATCATATGTCCGGGCATATCAATCTCTGGTATAATTTCCACTGATCTGTCCTGTGCATACCTGATCAGATCTTTCATTTCTTCCTGTGTATAAAACCCACCATATTTTCTAACGCCGTCTATAACTTTAAAATGTTTTTCGGGTAATGCAAAATCAGGGTTCTCTTTTGCTTTTTCCAGACAAACTGAATCTTGTTTGTTGAGTGTTCTCCAGGCACCTTTAGCCGTAAGCATCGGGTATTTTTTGATCTCTATCCGCCAGCCCTGGTCATCGGTGAGGTGTAAATGGAATTTATTAAACTTATATAAAGCCATTCTGTCAATCATCTTTTTAAGATAAGCTATATCAAAAAAATGGCGCGAAACATCAAGATGTATCCCCCTCCATTCAAATCTTGGGGCATCAGTTATTTCTACCACAGGAATTTCAAGGGTTAAAGAACTGGTAGGCTTAAACAAAGGAGCACCAATCAATTGTTTTAAGGTTGATACAGCAGAAAAAGCACCTTCAGCCGTATTAGTCGTAATAGTCACTGACTGAGTGCTTACAACAAGTTCATATCCTCCGGGAGGCAATGCTGTTGTCCCGGCTTTGAAAATTATTTTTCCTTCATTCTTAATTGTTGCTGTGCATTTAGTGGTCATCATACCAAGTTCAGCTGCTGCAGCTTTAAAAAAAGGCTTTTCCCCATTAATGATTAAGGTATTCCTGGACAATAAGAATTTCCCGGTTCCGGGCTTCAGTACGGTTGGTTGAGGTATGACTGTAATGGTCTGGGCATTTACATTTGACTGGTTAAATAGTAAAATGACAGCCAGAATGGTTGTAGTCAATAATTTATTCATTAGCTAAATCGGATTAGTTTCGTTATCAAATATAGAATATAGGAAGTAAAATAGTGTCAGATCGATACAAAATGTGATATGCATTCCAGAACTGATAATTTCATATATATTTGAGAATCTATAAATATAAAACAGATGAAATACTTTTTCACAATCGGCATTTGCCTGCTGACGTTTTCTTTATTTGCACAGCAAAAACAAAATCAGTTTATATTGATTATCCGGTCAAAAAACAAGATTAATGCTCCGGCAGCTACCATACAGGCAAATATCCGGCACTGGCAGGAATTTATGGGTGATTTGGGCAAAAGTGGTAAAATTGCAGGCGGATATCGTCCGGTTACTGAAGGGGTAACCCTTAGCGGAGCAGCTAAAACAGTTAAATCAGAGGCTTATACAGCTAATGGGGAAGTGATCAGTTCTTTTCTGATCATCAATGCAGCCGACCTGAATGAAGCGAAGCAGATCGCTGCTAAATGCCCTGTATTTGAACTGGAAGGAAGTGTAGAAATCAGACCTGTACAACAAACCGCCAATTAAATTTTTATGCTTAAAAAAGGAGAACATATTGAAGGAACGCCAGTAGAACTTCAGATTTTATTAGATCAGCAGCCAGAGGCGAAAACATTCTTTGAAAGTTTGTCAAAATCCTATAGACAGGGTTACTGTGACTGGGTTGGATCAGCAAAGCAGGAAGACACCCGAAAAACAAGGGCAGATAAAGCCCTGATCATGCTGAATAACAAGCAAAAAACTTTAAAAACCTAAGCTTTATTAGTTATTTCTATATTTTAAAAATTGTAAATTACGATTGACAAAACAAAACTTTTAAATAATGGAAATGAACCAAATTAACGCTGGCGCTCATTACCCCGCTCCTAGTCCGTTCAGCCCTGCTACAGGTGTTTTACTAGCAGCATTGGCGTATAGTGACAATCTCTCAGGTGATTTGAAGATACATTTACCAGATTGGACATTGGTCTGGCAGGGGAAGGTAACTGAAGATGGTAATACTGGTTTTATAGCACTGGATCCTACCGGTCAATATTACGGACTTGGTTTCAGGGGATCTCTTCCCCCATTGGATATATTAGAAGACTGGTATGCTTTTGCGAACTGGGTATTGGAAGACATGGATGTCGTTACAGAAGTAGACTGGCAATATACAAATTCGGGAACCGCAAAAATCAGCCATGGGGCACATACAGCTTTTACCAATATCATTGGTACGACTAATGTACTGACGGATTCGAAGTTAAATCTCTTTGATTATCTGAAAACCAATGCTGTGGCTGGTAATAAACAGGTGATTATTGCCGGACATAGTCTCGGAGGGAATATGGCCAATGTATTTGCCTCTTATTTTGTTTCTGCTCTGGCACAAGCAGGTATTACCTATCTGAATACTTCTCTGTTTACTTTTGCAGCTCCGGCACCTGGTGACAGTGGTTTCTCCAGAGACCTGGACAGCAAGATCACGAATGCATGGCATTATGAAAATGTAAACGATATTGTCCCTAAGTTCCCTGTTTTCTCATCTGTTCTGGAAGCAGCTGCGTTGTATTCTCCGTCACCATCATCCGGCAAAATAACAATAACCTATCATGGCGATACTTTAAGTCTTTATGACGGCATACTCCTGCTGGGAACATTATTAGTTCCTTATGGCTATAAACAGCAGGCAAGAAATTATAAAGTATTTCTGAATGCACTGGACTCTTCTTATCAGAGTGATACAATAAAAGACTGGTTCATGCAAGCCGGATCACAACATGCGCTGGTGAATTATGCAAACTATCTTGGTGTTAATCTGGATCGTAAACTGGCTGCACGCAGTAGCGTAATATAAAAAAAGCGGATTAACGCTTATTGACAAGTGTTAAATCCGCTTAAGGCATTAAATAGGTAATATTCTGTTAAATAGGTAGTTAAATTATTATACAAAAATACCATATGCCATAAATTCTGATCTATGCCTATCGTTTGTTTCTTTTATGACTACATTTAAATCAAAAGGTTTAATCCGGAACAATCAGCAATTCAAATCACGTCCTTTTATGGTTAACAATCTCTACAGGTTCATCTTCACCTTTGTTTTAGTTTTCTCTTCTCTATGGGTCTTTGCACAAACTTCTGAAACGGATAACATCCTCAGAAAGGAGGATAAATCTTTACCTTTGAAATTTGGAGTTAACTATTTAAACAATAGTATTTTTATGGGCAGATCGGATACTGCCAGAATGCCAATCGTCACCCCTAATATCAGATATACTTTTAAATCAGGAATTTATGTAGCCGGGAGTCTGGATTATCTGCCAGATAGCAAAACAGCAAAAATAACCAGCGGTGATCTTGTTGCCGGGTATGATCATGATTTCACAGATGATCTTGATGGAGGGCTGTCATTTACCAAATCATTTTATAATTCAAGGAGTACGCAGATTGCTTCTTCACAAAGTGGTTCAATTAATGTCAATCTGAATTATGATCTGGGTGATATTATAACACCATCGGTCAGTGCAGATTATGCCTTTAATAAAAAGGGGTTCAAAAATGATATCTTTTTAAATGCAGGCCTTAGTCATGCTTTTATTGTTACAGGTTTATTCAGTCCACATGATTTACTGATTATTTCGCCTACAGCCCAAATCAACTGGGGCACACAGAATTTTTACGATTCTTATCTGGTAACTAAAAAATTCAAAAACACGAAAAAGACAACTGCCGAAACCCTGCTGATAGCCGCCCAGAGAGCAGATCTCGAAAAATTCAAATTACTGGATTATGAGTTTTCTATCCCTGTTGAGTATAAAATAAATCACTTTCTATTCAGTTTTGTACCCACCTACTCTGTTGCTCAAAACAAATTGCCGGGAAATATTACCTCTGGTTTAACTAATAAAACCGGACTGTTTAATTTTGAGGCTGGAATAGCACTGAGATTTTAAGCTATTTCTGTTCCTCAGGAGTACCTTCGCTGTTTATAAACCAGTGCTATTACTGTTGCTAATGCAAAGGCTGAATTAATATGGCCGGAAGGGAAAGAGTTTGAACCTGACATACTTACCCCTTCTACAAAATGGGGGTAATGAAAAGCAATCTGTTCAAAGAAAACTTTTGGACGCGGCATGTGAAATATTCTTTTCAGAATTTGTGCAGCGAGTCCGGACGAGATATAAGCGAGTAATATGGTGACTGATTCTTTCTTTTTACCAAGAAAAAACAGCAAGGCCACAATTAGCAGACAAAACATACCATCTCCTAAATTAGTGACAAATTTAAAAAACACATCCAGCCAGGTATTATGGATACTATTGAGGACCATAAAGCCGTCCAGCTTGGAAAAGTATATTTAAGACTATTTTTCAACTATTAAACTGGCGAAGATGATGATCACTATGTTTATAAGCAAAATAGCCAATCTCTTCTTTTGTCATTTTGCCAAAAAAGGGATGGATGAAATTATCGTTAGAGAAATCGGCGTATTCATTGATCAGGCTAATCCAATGCATACGTTCGGCGGCTATATTACCTTCTTTCCTGATTATGGGATCAAGAAAAGTAGGCATATTCCGCTTAATCGGAGTTTCGTCTTTAGTAAGACCTTTCAGAGCTAGTTTGCCAAATAAGAGTCCAAGAAATGAACGTTTGTACTTTTTTTTACCCAGTATCATCTCCTCAAATAAAATACAGTGCTTCAGGATCTGATAAATATTCATTTTGCCCCAAGCTGGCAGACTGTTTTCATCCAATGAATTTATCCTTCTTATTAACTCATCTCTCGTGTTATTGTCGAATAATGTCTTCATAATTTCAATAAATAATGTCGTGCAAAATCTACTTAAATTTACAGCTAATATCCTGAATTATTGGGGTGTAATATTGACAATTCATGGAGTAATTCAGGACATTTAAAGGCCATGTTCCAGTTTTTCGAGCTTTATCTTAATTTCCTCCCTGTATTTTAAGGCCAATGCTTTTTTATAATATTTAGCGGCCATAGCTTTCTCTCCTGTAGACAGAAAGTAATCGCCCAGGCCGTCATAAGTATTAAAACTCTGCGGGTAATAATAGATATTAAGCTGAAAGAACATTTCAGCTCTTTCAAGATCTTTTTGCCGGAGAAATGTATATCCATAGTTGTTGATTTCCTGCTCTGAGGGACGGACTTGATAACCCATTTTTTGTGACAGGGATTGATAATGGGCTATAATCATCTTTTTGATTTCGGCTGCTGAGTATTTTTTATCAAAAAACTGGTTTACAGGTTGGTTCTCAGGAAATTTATTCTGGCAAAAGACAAATCTTAGGGCATCATAGGCAGCAATCAAAGGAACTGAAGCATGATCGTCTTGCGGGTAATACCTGAGCTTCCACTTCAGGCCCTTTATCGGATTATGTTTTAAGTCTGCGGAGAATTTCAAAATAGACCGGATGTGATGGGTAAGCTGAGTTGTATCCTGCCTCACCGATAAGGTATCTATTCCAGGTTTCATCGTATTGGCTACCCCTAAAAATAATACCGCATTTTTAATATTTCTATGATCAGGTAAACTTTCTGTTTGTCCGAGTAGTTTATCGTTATCATACGACATGCTTGGATCGATTGCTATATAAGCATTAAATAATGAGTTGTGATTAATGAGGGTATTAATTACCATCAGCCCACCTAGTGAATGTCCAAAAATTGTGCGGTACGGTGCTGTAGTATAATTCTTATCGATATAAGGCAATAGCTCATTCCTGAGAAATAGCGTAAAGTCTTCACCCCCACCTGAATTTTTAAAAACTTCGCTTTTAGAAGGAGTGAGATCCCTGGTTCGGTTTCCGGGTGTATTCAGGATTCCGACAATTATCATATGAGGTAAAATGGTATTTCCATTGATAACCCCTAGCTGATTGAGTATTACATTTAAGGACAAAAAATAGCTTTCACCGTCCAATACATAAAGTACGGGGAAAGCAGGCCTGGAAAAATAGCTGGTATCAACCGGGGGTGTATAAATCCACAATGGTCTTTTTTCGTGTAAAACAGTTGAATACAAGGTATCAACATGCCCTATGTTAACAGGTATATTATTGTTCTGACCATTTACATGGATAGCTGTAAGAGCCAGGATCAGGATAATAAGATATTTGTTCATTGCTTTGTATTTTGATAGCGTTTATTAGACTCTACATCTGCTGCAAGAATAGTAATCCTGAAAATGACATTTAAAAAAATGGGCTGAAACCAGCAAAAAATGTGACAGGATACGTCTTCAGGACAAAAAGAAGAAATTGACCTTTATCCCTGAAATGTATAAGAGATGAGTAGATAAGTATAAACCGGAAACCTGTTTTAACTGGAGATTTGTCTTATAAACTTTAAAATCACAATGCAATGAAAAAGACAATATTAATCACTGGTGCTTCATCTGGTTTTGGAAGAGAAACAGCCAGATTATTTCATGAAAAAGACTGGAATGTAATTGCTACAATGCGTTCGCCTGAGAAAGAGACCGAATTATCAGCTTTATCTGGTATATTACTTTTAAAACTAGATGTTACTAACAAGGATAGTATTGCACTGGCAGTCAAACAAGGAATAGAAAAATTTGGAGGGATAGATGTATTAGTTAACAATGCAGGTCATGGCACACTTGGAGCACTCGAGGCTGCATCCGAAGAGCATATCAAAGCACAGTTTGAGGTTAATTTCTTTGGTCTGATTGAAGTGACCAAAGCTGTTTTGCCGAACATGCGGGAACGTCGTTCCGGACTCATCATCAATGTTTCTTCTGTTGGAGGCAGATTGACTTTCCCTTTCTCTACACTTTATCATGCCACCAAGTTTGCAGTAGAGGGCCTGACTGAATCAATGCAGTATGAATTGAACCCTCTGGGTATTCATTTAAAACTGGTAGAACCAGGCGGCTATAAAACCGCGTTTACTGGCAGGTCAATGAACTATTTTGGCACGAGTGATTTAAAGGATTATCAGGTGCCGTTTGAACGTTTTATGGCTAAACTTGAGGAATGGCCACTTTCGGAAAACATTAGTGAAGTAGCTGATGTTATTTTTGAGGCAGCTACAGATGGTACAGAAAAACTGCGTTATCCAGTAGGTCATGACGCTGCTCAGATGATAGAAATGAGGAAAGGCCTGGATGATATAGAGTTTAAAAGAAATATGGTTATCCAGACTGGTATTTAAAATTATTAAAAGATGCCTGAAAAATATATAGATCTCGAATCCATTAGTGAGATGCACCAGTTAGTGCATCATACACCACCCAGGCATCCCCTGGTCAGTCTGATCGATCATACAGACTTTTATGGAAAATACCAAAGGACGGATGCCTTTTACCGGTTCGGATTTTATACTATTTCCTGCAAAAAATTTGTTGGCTTATTAAAATATGGAAAAGGAAACTATGATTTTAATGAGGGTTCGCTGATGTTTACCGCACCAGGACAGGTAATCGCACCAGGGCCCGAAGTTACTGTAGATGAAGGCTGGGCACTTTTTATTCATCCTGACCTGATCCATGGAACTGATCTTGGAAAAAAGATTCATCAGTACTCATTTTTTAATTACGAGGTAAACGAAGCATTACATGTCTCTGAAGAGGAGAAAAGTATTCTGAAAGATTGCCTGGCAAAGATCGAGAGAGAGTATTCACAAAATATAGATAAGCATACACAAGGGCTTATCGTAAGCAATATTGAATTGCTGCTGAATTACTGTAACCGGTTCTATGACCGGCAATTCTATACACGTAAGAAAGTAAGTACTGATGTTTTACAGCAATTTGAAAGTTTACTAAAGGAATATTTCGCCCAAAACACTTTGATTAATTCCGGATTGCCTAATGTCAATTATTTTGCTTCCAGATTGAACCTGTCGCCGAATTATCTGTCTGATCTGCTGCAGAAGCTTACGGGTAAAACTACTCTGGAATATATTCACCTGGAGCTGATCGATAAAGCCAAATCGTTACTCTGGGGCACAGATGACTCTATTAGTGAAATTGCTTACAGGCTTGGCTTTGAATACCCTTCTCATTTTACAAAGATATTTAAGACAAAAACCGGGAAATCTCCCAGTGAATTTAGAAATATGAATTGAGACATGCATTTAAATTTAAATAGCCTCACAGAAAAGTGTGAGGCTATTCTGGTCTATCCGTTATTTAAATAATAGTCTTTCTTGTGCTCAGTCTGTTCTGAGGGTCTTTACTGAAATCTTCTTTAATTGTTTTCAGCTTGTTATAGCTTTCCATAAAGTAATTGCTGGTGGGGACTGCATTATCCTTAAAACTTATAAAAGAACCGCTGGTTTGCGGAAAGTTGAAGCTGCGGCACTCTTCTATCCAGTCTTGTGCTCTATTGGAGTAATTATTTACATTATCAGCTGCGTCAGATTCAGTATATGTAGTTGCAGGGACGTCCCACCATGCCTGGTACTGTATAGTGAAGGGACGTTTTTTATAAGGGAATGCACTGCCTTTAGGAAAACCCGGATCTTTATAGTTCTGGTAGTAAGAACCAGAAATGGCTCCAAGCGTTACATAACATTGTACGCCTGCCTTTATTGCATCTAAAGATATCAGATCGGATTCGAGCGTGTGCAATAGATTTTCACGTCCTGCATCACCCCATTCCCCATGTTTAACTAGCTTCGAAGTTATTTTATACGGTGCAGGTGCATCTATATCTGGTGGAATAACCTGCAACTGTAAAGGTGTAGAGTTATTTAATTCGCTAAGATTCACCGCTAAATTATTTCTATTAGTCATCCTTAATAGAATTTGTTTTGCAGAGATCCTGTCCCAGGTATCAAAGGCTTTCATTTGGGTAGCATCAGCGCTATCGTCAGGTATCGTGATACTGGAAGGCGGCAGCTCAGCAAACCATTTATGCATATCAGCTTTCAATTCACTTTGCTTACCTGCATAATAACCGTAAAATGTGCAGGGATGAACTGTTTCCCTGAAATTTCCGTCTTTGGGTCTGGGGATAGCTACTATTTTAAGATTTGTCCCTATCAGTGCAACATTGTTATACGGTGCTATCAGGGTTTCCCATAATTTCAATACCTCATAGGCTGGAGATGAATTCCAGTCAACCTGGAACTTTATGGTATTCTGAGGCATATTAAATGCTTTGAACACAAATTCTGTCACTATGCCATAACTCATTCCACCACCACCACGCAATGCCCAGAGTAACTCATCACCCTCTTTCAATTGTTTTATACTTCCATTGCCCAGTACGATTGTTGCCCCAATCAGGCTTTCGCAACACATACCGTGTATCCTTGTCCAGGGCCCCCAGCCTCCCCCCATCGTATAACCTGCAATACCTACCGATCCACATGTACCATGAGGTATGCAAACACCCTGTGCGGTCAGTTGAGGTATAAGCTCCTGGAACACAATCCCGGGCTGTATCCTGGCAATATTCTGCGCCCCTTGCTTTTCAACAGATACGCTAACCATTTTCGAGAGGTCTATAACAACTGTATTTGTACCGGAAGATTCGCCCTCGTGATCATGACCACCAGAACGCACTCTGATTTTAAAGTTTAGCTTATCAGCAAGTTCCATAATTTGCTGGACATGCTCTGTAAGCGTGCAAAATACAATTGCGGTTGGCCTGAATTGAAATTTTCTGTTGAATACTTTGGAAGCCTGTTCGTAAAGATCCCTTTCAGGTAGAGGACCACAGTCCGTTAATACTTCGGGCGCTATCCCGTTGTACGAAATGTGCTTGAGAGCGTTAATCGTGTTTTCTTTCATTACTTTTGGTTTGTTTAGCTAACAAGAGCTTATGATGTTACTGACAATATACGGCTTATGAAATTGTCGCCTGCAATTTTTCAGTGGTAACTTTCGTAAAACCGTTGACCTTTATCTTATACTATTCTTGTTTTATCGCTTTTGTAGCCAGAAATGTAGGTATATATTTATCAACCAAAAAACGGGGAGCAGGCTGGAAGTCTTCCAGAAAAGCTTCAATAATAAATCCGGCCTTTGTGCTTTTGCCTGTTTGTTCCAGGATGCCTGGTTATGATTTAAAAAGTTAATATCTCTATGATTAGTTGTCATCTTATATGTCAGTTTATTTATGTCGGTTTATTGTCGGGTACCGGCAAGATTAATATTTTTTTCTTACATAAGGATTGTCAATTAATTTCTTAAATGTAAATTAATAACTATTTCAGCTATTGTTTTTATGATTTCCATAATTTTAAAACATTGATAGACAATACGATTACACTGTAAATGTTATGGATTTCTCTTTATATAAAACCAAAGTACTTCTAACTGCCCAAATCATCTGCCTGTATTTGCTTTTCACTGTCTTTACGGTAAAAAAAGCAGAAGCACAGCTTAAAGTTCAACCTTATCCGCTAAATGCACTGGAAAATGGATTTCGTACCATTCCGGATAGTATTCAAACAAGCACTTACTGGTATTGGGTTTCTGGAAATATCTCTAGTGAAGGAGTAATCAAGGATCTGGAAGCTATGAAGAAAGTAGGAATCAATCGTGCATTTATTGCAAACGTCACCTGGGGAGAAAAGAATGCCGGTCAGATAAAATTGTTTACAGAAGAATGGTGGGATATTTTACATACCGCTCTAAAAACTGCGGCCAGACTGGGCATTGAAATAGGAATATTTAATTGCCCTGGATGGAGCCAGTCAGGAGGTCCATGGGTAAAACCAGATCAGTCGATGCGTTATCTTACTTCTTCGGAGCTGCTGGTGCATGGTCCATTGTCAATTCATCAAAAACTCAAACAACCTGACTCTGTTTTTCAGGATGTAAAAGTAATTGCCTATCCCGCACCAAAAGACTACGGTACTGAGATCCCTCTTAAGGTTAGTTCCGTTCCTCTGCTGGAAAATCTGTCTAACCTGGTAGACGGCAGAGAAGAAACTACAGTTCATTTGCCTGATGCAAAGCCAGTTATATTAGATTTTTCTGCAGACAAGTTATTTACAGCCCACAGCCTGGTCATTTATACAGCTCATACCCCTACCCGCCTGAGTGGCGTAGTTCAGGTCAGGATTAATAATACCTATCAAACCCTAAGGCATTTTAATATAGACCGTACTAATCCAAATTTAAAGAATGGCTTTATACCTTATGGGCCTGCTGCTATTTCAATTCCGGCAACTACAGCCAGGGATTTCAGATTGATTTTTACTGACTTTCCGGCAAACAGTGCGATTGCAGAAATTAAGTTTTCTCCTGTTCCATTAGTAGAAAATTACCTGGAAAAAACACTGGCAAAAATGTGGCCTGACGGATATGTGAATTGGTCTGCCTACCAATGGCTACCGCAACCAGTTATTGCAGACCAGAGTTATGTAATTGATCCGGATAAAGTTTTAGATATTTCGAAGTACATGTCAACCGACGGTACACTGGACTGGCAGGTACCAACAGGAAAATGGATCATTGAACGTAGTGGAATGACACCGACGCTGGTTTATAATGCACATGCTGCTCCTGAAGGAACGGGACTTGAAACTGATAAAATGAGTAAAGAGCATATCGCTGCTCATTTCAATGCCTTTTTAGGAGAAATCATGCGTCGTATCCCGGCGCAAGATCGCAAAACCTGGAAAATAGCCGTTGGAGATAGCTATGAAACGGGCAGTCAAAATTGGAGCGATCGGTTTATAGCGCAATTTAAATTGGTCTATCATTATGATCCGCTCCCTTATATCCCAGTATTGCGGGGAAAAGTTGTTGGAAGTGCTGACCATTCTGACCGGTTTTTATGGGACCTGAGACGTTTTGTAGCTGACAAGGTAGCTGAGGAATATGTCGGCGGGTTAAGAAACCTGAGCCATCAATATGGATTAACTACCTGGCTGGAAAATTATGGTCATTATGGTTTTCCCGGAGAATTCCTGCAATACGGGGGACAATCAGATGAAGTTAGTGGTGAATTCTGGAATGAGGGAATCAAAGGCTTGATAGAAAACAAGGCTGCTTCATCCTGTTCCCACATTTATGGGAAAACTAAAGTTTCTGCAGAATCTTTTACCACTACGGATAATTATTTCAGGAATTATCCTGCTACACTGAAACAACGTCTTGACCGTTCTTTCACTCAGGGAATCAATAATACGTTACTCCACGTTTATATTCAGCAGCCTGATGAAGATAAAATACCAGGGATGAATGCCTATTTTGGTACAGAGTTTAACCGTAAAAATACGTGGTTCTATGAAATGGATGATTTCTTACGCTATATCAAAAGATGTAACCTACTCTTACAACAAGGAAAATATGTAGCAGATATAGCTTATTTCATTGGTGAAGATGCGCCGAAAATGACAGGGATACAAGAACCTACCCTTCCCCGTGGCTATTCCTTTGACTACATTAATGGTGAAGTAATTAAAACCAGGCTAAAGGTGAAAGATGGTAATCTGGTTTTACCTGATGGGATGAAATACCGGATTTTAGTTTTACCAAAATTAGAAAGCATCCGCCCGGAGTTACTGAGAAAAATAGAAGAAATGGTAAACAATGGTGCAGTCGTTCTGGGACCCAGACCATCCAGATCACCAAGTTTGCAAAACATAGAGAAAGCTGATCTGGAAGTTCAGCAGCTGACCGCTAAACTCTGGGGGAACATCAACGGCACTACTATAAAGGTTAATTATTATGGTAAAGGAATGATGATTGATGGGATGAACCTGGAAGATGCGTTAAAATTGGTAAACGTTATCCCTGATTTTAAAACAGCGAAGACCGATTCTGTACTTTTTATACACAGAGCATTAAAGGATGGTTCAATTTATTTTATATCTAATCAAAAAAACAAGTCTGTGAAGTTAAAACCGGAATTCCGTGTTTCGGAAGGAAATCCGGAATTATGGAATGCAGTTACAGGTTCTGTAGGTAGCCTTCCTGATTATATTCAGCATGGTCGGTCAACTTCAGTACAGCTGCAACTGGCTCCTTTTGAAAGTGCATTTATAATTTTCAGAAAACATGGCAGCATCAGAAAAGATAAACGTTTAAATTACCCGAAATTAGTCAGGAGGATAGATATTACCGGTGAATGGCTGGTTAACTTTGATCCTAAACTGCACGGCCCCTCCCAACCTGTTGTCTTTAAACAGTTAGAAGACTGGAGCCAAAGTAAAGAAGATAGTATTAAATACTACTCCGGCCCTGCTTATTATCATCATAGTTTTGAATTATCAAAGGTTAAAAACCAGGAGCGCGTATTATTAGATCTGGGAAAGGTTATTGCTCTGGCAAAAATTAAAGTCAATGGAATTGCTGTTGGCGGATTATGGACAGCTCCTTATCAAATTGATATCACGAAGGCTCTGAAACCTGGCAAAAACGAATTGGAAATTAAAGTAGTTAACAATTGGATAAACAGGCTGACCGGAGATCACAAATTACCTGAAAATAAGCGGGTAACCTGGACCTATTATGACAGTTATGATGCGAATGCAAAATTACAACCTTCTGGATTAAAGGGACCAGTCAGGTTGGAAATCGTAAGATAACACACTGATAATATGGGACTTTTGTCCCCTGTTATTCCTAAGCATAGTTGTAATTTAGCCTTGGTTTAACTTTATGGTTTAGTTAAACTTAATTCATAAATTATGAAACCTGAGATTACAGAAATAGATATCGTTATTTTAAGTTTTGCGCAAACAGACGAATTAAAGCAGATTACAGCTAACTGTCTGACTTCTTTAATGGCTTCTGAAGATCCTGAATTGATTAAGTTTAATATTATCGTAGTTGAATCGCGAAAAGATTTAAAGCCTTTTCAATACGAATATGGACAAACTGTTTACCCGGATGAGCCATTTGGCTATAATCGTTATATGAATATTGGTATTTCAATGACATCAGCCCCTTATATCTGTTTATGTAATAATGATTTGATTTTTCATAAAGAATGGGCAACAGAAATACTGAAACCTTTTAATATTTACCGGCAGTTATCCAGCGCGTCTCCAATGTGTACCATTCATCATACAAAATTGGGAATGGAACCAAATATCGGAATTCTGACAGGCTATAGAGAACGGGTCGAAGTTTCTGGCTGGTGTCTTTTCTTTAAGCGGAGTATGCTGGAATTAACAGGTAAACTAGATGAAAATTTCATCTTCAGACATGCCTCTCATGATTATACACATTTACTTTTGACTTTAAATCTAAGTCATGTTCTGGTCACATCTTCTCTTGTAGATCACCTGGATCATACAACGTTAAACAAACAGGAACCAGAGCGGTTTGATGAATTGATGTTTCAACAAGACGTTTACTATGAAAAAAAATGGGGCTATCGTTTAGGCCGGAAATGGGAAGAGTTATAAATACAAATTTTAAAACAATCGCTATCTTTATTTTCGCAGATATTCTTTTCTATGATAAATCAAAATAGCGTTTCTCCCGTTGATCCTCGTCTTTTGGAGACCTGGTTAAAAGGATGGTCACTGGCACGTACCTTACCTGCTCCTGTGAAGGATAACGGTATACTTCGCGTAGACGTTGGCTGGCCCCAACAAGTGATGCGTTATGTTTTCCCAGGCCCTTCAGAAAAGCTGGTTAACCTTGCAGCGACTATTAATGATCCCTGGGTTTTTCTGAAAATCTGTGCAGAACCGGAAACAGTAAGGGCATTATTACCTTCACATTGGATAATTCAGGCTCCTGGTTTTATGATGACTTGCTATAGTGGTATGTCAGGTTATGAAACGGAGCCACCAAAAGGGTACAAAATTTCCATCGATGAGCATACAACCATTCCTGTTGTAAACGTACTCACATCAGACCATAAAGTAGCTGCCACTGGTCGTATTGTCTTTGTTGATCAGTTTGCAATATATAACGGTATTGAGACCCACCCCGACCATCGCCGGAAAGGATTAGGGAGTCTGGTTATGAAAAATCTTGAAACAATAGGCGTCAAACGGGGTATTGATAAAGGTATACTTGTCGCAACAGCGCAAGGAAAAGTGTTATATGAAACCCTTGGCTGGAGTATGTATAGTCCATATACGACAGCTGTAATTCCCGAAAGTCACTCTTGTTTATAGGATTTCTACATACCCATCTGTTCCGTTAACACGGATTCGTTGCCCGTCTTTAATCAGTCTGGTCGCATTCTCTACGCCGACAACTGCCGGTAAGCCATACTCACGCGCAATAACTGCACCGTGGGTCATCAGCCCTCCAACTTCAGTGACCAGGCCTTTTATGGATACAAACAATGGTGTCCAGCTAGGATCAGTAAAGGAAGTGACCAATATATCTTCATCTTCAAGATCAACCTCTTCCATGTTCAGGATGACGCGTGCCCGACCTTCTATAACGCCGGAAGAAACAGCGAGTCCTGCAATAGCCCCGTCCGGAAGATTTTCACGTTTATACAGACCTCTAATAATTTCACCATCAGAAGTAATAACGCGTGGCGGACTTAGTTTTTCATCTGATTTGTATTCATCTTTTCGTTTGTTGATGATCTGATAATCGAGTTTCATTGTACGTACAGCTTCCCCTATTTCTTCAAAGCTGAGATAGTATATATCTTCTTTTTCATGGATAACACCAGCTTGTACAAGTTGTTCAGTTTCTTTTAGTAAAGCCTGTTTATACACCATGTATCGACTAACCATACTGTATTTTGGATATTCCCTGTAACCGGCAAAATTCCTGATCTGACTGATCATTTGTTTGGTCTCTCTGGCTTTTTGTTCACCATCCGGCAATTGCCTCAGCCGATCTAATAACTCCTGTTCTTTTTGCTGAGCCTCTAATCGCCCCTGCTCAAATTTCCGTAGACCGGCTCCGGGTTCAAAGTTTTTGATATTACTCAAAATTATTGGCACCAGGATTAATGGCTTTTCCATCCAGCGTGTTTTAGTGATATCGATTTCGCCGGCACAGCGCATCCCATATTTATTAAGGTAAACATAGATAATGTTCTGGATTTTCTCGCCGCCATCAAACTTCACCAGTTCATCCAAAAAGTTATCATCTTTTACCTGTTGTAGATAATCAATTATTTCCGGATAAGGTCGGATTACATCTGCAACATCCAATAGCTCCAGTCCCATTTCTGAAGTAATGTTGTTTGGTACTGACAGAGAAAGAGTGTCTGCTGCTTTTTTCTCACCTAGCCACTCGTTCATCTTTTCATTGATCCAGGTTGAAGCATCCATTCCAGCACGGATCACACTGAAACTTTGCGGATCAAATAAGTTTTCCTTTAGTTGCTGAATATCTGCACGCAGAAAATCAAATAAATCTGATCCGTATTTTGTTTTAATGTTTTGTTTTAACTCTTCTATAGACGTTTGATTACGCTTGATCAAATCAGAAACAATAGTCGGATTACTCTCTATAGGTGCATTAAAACCGGAAGGTGGAATACATTTCTTGCTATCATCCGGTAACGGTTTTATAAAATCTCCCCGCTCTATTAAGGTCATCATCGCATCTTTGATGAGCGGATCATGTTTTTCCATGGCAGCCAATAAATTTTCTCTGCTGTCAGGCGAAGTGAGATCATGTATTACATCAACAAATAACCTTCCCCCTGCTTTGAACATAGGTCTGAAGGCTATTAACTGGAATATAGATAATCCCAGTGGTTTCATCGCGTCTGTCATCATTTGTTGATGACCAACAGAAACATAGATATGGTTTTCCTGATCATTCGCTTCAGGGATAGGATATAAAGTGGTGATTGGCCGGCTCTGTACAATATAGAAGGTATGATCAGCGAAACACCATTCAATATCCTGAGGGCTGCCGAAATGTGCTTCGATTTTTCTGCCTATATGCGCTAGTGCCAGAATCTGTTCATCAGCTAGTGCCTGCCCGCTCTGCCTGGTAAGTTCGATCTCCTTTTCCTGCGTACCACCATCTTTTAAAGCATAAATAGCAAGCTTCTTTACGGAGATCTTCTTATCGACAATTTTACTGTCAGAAACTTTATAATTATCTGCATTTACAATTCCGTTAACCAGTGCTTCACCAAGCCCAAAACTGGCGTCAATGGACAAAGTCTTTCTATTTGAAGTAACCGGGTCAGCGGTAAACATAATCCCAGCTACATCTGGAAAAACCATTTTTTGGATAACAACGGACAAATAGACCTTTCTATGGTCAAATCTATTTTGCAGACGATAGATTATAGCTCTATCGGTAAATAATGATGCCCAGCATTTACTGATATGTCTCAGGATAGCTTCTTTACCGATGATGTTCAGATAAGTGTCTTGCTGTCCTGCAAAAGAAGCCGTCGGAAGATCTTCCGCTGTAGCACTGGAACGAACAGCATAAGCATTTTTTATGCCTATTTGTTCAAGATGCCGGGTAATCTCTTCATCAATTTCTGTGGGAATGACTATGTCTTCAATGAACTTTCGGATTTTTGTACCGATTTCACTAATAGCTTTTCTATGATCTGCTTTCAATAGGGCTAACTGATCCAGCAGAGAATGAAATTCTACACTATCTGCGATAATATCCTGATATACTTCTGTAGTAACACAAAAGCCCCCGGGAACATGTATACCTTCAATCCTGGATAGCTCGCCCAGGTTGGCCCCTTTCCCTCCGACCATTGCAAGTTTTGTCTTATCGGTCTGTTGAAAATCAAGTATGCAGGAATTACAAGCTGTTGTTTTTTTGCTTTCAGAAATCATGAAAATCGGTTTTAAATAAAGCGTTATAACCAAATTTATCAATGGTTTTTCATTTCTGATAGCTTTTAAGACTAAATTTTCAAAGTCGTACTTTATTAAAACTTCTGGCGTTTACCCAATAGACAACAGCATTAAAACATTTAATCTGATTGATCATATAGCTGGGCATATTTTTTCTTTTTTCAATTTTCTATTGATGATTTTATCGCGGAGCCTGGAGTTATAGTTAATAGAAATATAATCTAACTTTTTGTTTGCATATCTAATGGCTTCAGGTTAATTTAGCCAGACAAGTAATAGTCACAAAAATTAGCTATTTTGGGTGCATGGTAAAACTCCAAACTTTACCCCGAAGCTAAAAAACAATGAAAAATGATTAATGGATAAGGCTAATTTATTAGATACAATCACTACTGTAATAACAATATTCATTTCATTATTTCTATCGTTGTTTTTGGTTACAGTCAAAACAGAACATAAATTAAGTAATCGTATTTTTGCTTTTTTTCTGGTTTTAACGGCAATTGATATTTTCGGAAATCTTGGCTATTTGTTTGAAATTCCTTTGAATGTGAGAGTTTTTATGAGCTCGTTTTTTTTCCTACAGCTTCCAACTTTTTATTTATATGTCTTATCCGTCAGTTATTCTGATTTTAAACTAAAACCAAGACATTTAATTCATATTATTCCTTTTTTAATAGCAAATTTAGTCTTATTACCACGCTTTTATACTGTCAGCCTGGCTTCTAAAATTAGTTTTCTCAAAAAAGGCAGCAGTATGCTGGAAATACAGCTCAATCATATTTTCATACATATTCAAATTGTATTATACATCATTGCGGCTTTTATGATCTTAAGAAAGGCAAAAAGAATATATCTTGAAAATTATGCAGGCGCAAGTATTGAATCACTCAACTGGTTATTTCAGTTTACTTTGGCACTATCGTTTTTTTATTTTATTGCTCTGTTAAAAAACATCTTCAAATTTACTGAATACCCGAACATTTCCGAATGGCTAAAAATCGGACTCTTCTTATTTGAGCTGATTATCATTTTTTGGTATTTATATAAAGCATTAAATAACCCAAATCTATTCAGAATTATTGATTCAAAATTAACACTTATAGAGAATATAGTCTTCGAAGAGGAAAATAGTGAGCAATCAGCGGTAAATGAAAAAGAGTTCGATGGAGAGTTGTTGAAATTAAAGAAATATATGATTGAAGAGAGGCCATTTCTCAATCCTTCCTTAACAATTCAAGATATCTCTAATGAGATTGAAATTCCTGTTCGGGACTTGTCGGTTTTAATTAATCATAAATTAGAGCAGCATTTTTATGATTTCGTTAATACCTATCGGATAGAGAATGCAATGGATATTTTAAAAGATGCTACAAAAAGTAAGGTAACTATTTTAGAAATTCTATATGAGGTAGGTTTTAATTCAAAATCTTCTTTTAATACCGCCTTTAAAAAACAAACAGGTAAAACACCTACCTCTTACCGTAAGGATCTGTAAAACAACGCACTGCAACTATTCGTACTTATTTCTTCTAATACTCGTACTAATTTCTCAAAACTAATGCGTTCGAATATTTTTATTCGGTCGCATAGCGTTGCTTTCTTCCACATGTTTGTACCGAAATAATTTTTAACATAAAAAACGGTACAATGAAAACTTCATTAAAATTTTTAGCAGCACTATTATTAGTAAGCAACTTTTCTTTTGGACAAGACATCTCCAAAAAGATTGATTCAATAATAAAAGATAATTATAAAAAAAATCCTGACGTAGGTATAAGCGTTGGCTTTATCAAAAATAACGAAGAATACTATACCGCCTATGGTAATCTGAACGCCGGAAGTCAAACTGAAATTAATAAGAATTCCATATTCGAAATCGCATCTATCACTAAAATTTTAACTTCAAATTTAATTGCACAAGCCGTTATTGATCATAAAATAAAAACAGATGATTATATCGACAACTTCCTTCCCAAGGAATATGTTTTGCATGAAAATCTTAAAAACAAGATAAAAATTTCAGATCTGGCATCTCATCAATCTGGTTTACCAGATATAGATTTTGGAAAGTTAATAGAATTAAATCCACAGCAGCCAGTAAATAGTGTAACTGAAAAAACATTGGCTACTATAATCAATAATTGTAGGGAGCTAACAGATTATGGTAAATATCGCTATTCTACGATTGGATATACTTTACTCGGACAAATATTAGAAAAAGTGTATAATAAGAGCTACGATGAAATTATTAGAGAAAAAATAATAGACCCGTTACAGATGACAAATACGCTAACGAAAGATTTTAATGTAAAAAACAGGACAATTGGCCACAATCCTAATGGCGGGATTCAGGAATTCTTCAAATGGAATATTACTGCATCTGCCGGATTAGTAAAATCTAATGCTTCTGATATGGTTACATATTTAAAAGCGGTCTTAAATAAAGAAACTGCGATAGGTAAAGCTGCTATAATTACGGAAAAACTCTTCTACAAAGATGAAAATAGAGAATTGGGATTAGGAGTAAATATCATAACAGATGATAAAAATACAATTTATTTAAAGTCAGGAGATTCTATGGGACAGTCTTCGATTATATTTTACAATAGGAGTAAAAATTGGGGCATTATAATACTTCTAAACCAAAGGAACTCAAAAATGAGACAAAACTTATTAGACAAAATTTATGATACAATATTGAAATAAATAAAATTGTAAAAGTATTGTGTCATTTACAATATCAATAACATATTATGCTAAAATTTAATCATTTTTAAATAAAGTTAAAGTCCTTTAAAAAATTATGGAGCCCATAGCTGTACAACCTATTCCCGCAACTAACCGTACCGCCATTTTAGACATTTTACGTGGCTGGGCCATCATTGGCGTTGTCATTGGAAATTACGATTACTTTGCCGAAGCTGGAAATAAAATTCAGCATGCACCCAATATTATTTCTACTAGCCTCCAATATTTTATGGCTTATGTAGTAGCTGCCAAATCATGGACCATGCTAAGTGTACTGTTTGGTTATGGCTTTGCTTTAGTAATGAATAATGTTGCGGCTAAAGGCAAGAATCCGGTACTGTTCTTTTCTCGGCGAATGTTCTGGCTGCTGGTACTGGCTTTTATCAATTCTGCCTTCTGGTTTGGTGATGTATTAAAGGATTATGCTCTTTTAGGATTTATCTTATTGCTATTTCACAGACAATCTGCTAAAACGGCTCTGAGGGTCGCTGCTGCACTCGTACTGCTTGTACCTTTTGTCGCTGCTTATCTCTCCTATTTGAAATTATTTAACTACGATGTGGCAAAGGCTCATTTTATGCACTTATATTATAGTCATAACTGGATAGATATTTTCGTGATGAACCTCAAAGGTACATACTATACAGAAATGATCAATCCGGGTTATGCAATTACCGCACATATGGTTATGCTGGCTTGTATGCTTCTGGGTTTTGCTGCCCAGCGGATAGATTTTTTCAACCGTCTGGCGGAATTTAAAAAACAATTGAAAACAGTGTTTTTTGCCACACTCCTATTTGCTGTCGCGTCTAATGTTGCACAATCTTTTATCGATAAAGCAAATCCACATTTCTTTAATTGGTTTAAGCCTTATTACTGGATTACCCTAAGTACAATGATTTCCATTTTGTGCGGTATTTGCTGGCTGTATCTGAACGGAAGAATGCAGTATTTTTTTACTGGCTTGCAGGCCATGGGTAAAATGACGCTTACTAATTACATGATGCAGAGTATACTGGCGCCTTTTATTTTTTTAAATGTAGGTTTAGGTATATTCAATACTCAGCCATACTGGTTTTATATATTTATAGCCCTGCTGATTTTTATTATCCAGGTAGGCTTTAGTAAATGGTGGTTAAGCCGTTATAATTATGGGCCGGTGGAATGGATATGGAGGCAACTCAGCTATGGAAAGAGGTTTCCTATCCGTAAAAAAGATGAAACTATATCATCTCTCTTTTCAAATAATATACAGGATTGATTAAAGCCATTTATCCTTTCGACCAGGGTATTTTCATCACTATCCCCATTTTTAGTCATATTGAAGTAGGAACTTCAGAAAATATCTGTAAAATTCACCGAATCGGGGCATGTTTTGACACCCGGTAAAAACAAAACCCCTGCAAACTATAGTTTGTAGGGGTTTATACGTTTTGATCTCAAATCTTGTGATCCCGCTAAGGCTCGAACTTAGGACCCGCACATTAAGAGTGTGCTGCTCTACCAACTGAGCTACAAGATCATTATCATCATCTATTGTAACTATTAAGATCTATAATTGTTTGTAAATTAGTAAATAATATCAAAGGTTTTTAAAGCCTTTTGCTTTGATGATTAATTAAGCCGTTGTCTCGCATACTTCTTCCTGACGCGGCTAAGGGTCTCGCGGGATAAACCCAGATATGACGCAACCATGTGTAAAGGTAGCCGGTTGTAAAATTGAGGATACACCTTGATGAAATTGGCATATTTTTCTTCTGCAGTTTCATTGATATTGCTTAGAATCCTGCTCTGACTGACTTCAAAGCGTTTAGCCCCTAATCTGTCCTTTAAATCCTGAAATTTAGGAATAAGCTTAAATAAGGCATTCAGATTCTCCTTTGTAAGCATGTATGAAGTTTGTCCAAAGCTGTTTAGCAAAGTCAATATGTTCTTCAGGTACCATTTTGCTAAAAACAGGTGTATCGATTGAACCAGGGGATATTACATTCACTCTGATTTTTCTGGATAATAAATCCAGCGAAAACCCTCTTGCAAATGATATAACCGCAGCTTTTTGACCCGTAAATAAACACTTTTTAGATCATCGGCCTTGGTTACATCACCCGCCAGTCCGATAGAATCATTTCCGAGCTGTTCCACTGCAGAGTCGAGAGTTTTTTTATTCCTGCCGGTGATTGTACCAACTGCACCTTCACTTCTGAAAGCGTTGGCAATACCAAATCCTATACCGCTGTTACCGCCCGTAACTATGGTTATCTTGTTTTTTAACTTCATTGTTCTTTAAATTTTTACAATCCAAAAGTGAGATACTTTTACCAATAGCGACAAGGGCATTTGACAAGATTTTTAGGTGATCTATATCACAGTTATAGCAGAGGAATTAAAACAATCCACACGCTCTGACATCGTACAGCCTCAGCTGAATGACTATAAAAGGAGATTCAGCAACTAAACAGATTAGAATATTCTAATACAGATGAAAAAGTCTTTAAAGCATTCTATCTTTGAAAAAAAATCAATGTTTCATTTAATTCGTATGACATGTATACTGGAATATTAGCTGAATTTTTAAATATGGGTGGCAGCGAAATTATGCTCATCCTTGTCGTTGTCCTTTTATTGTTTGGCGGCAAAAAATTACCAGAACTGGCACGTGGATTAGGTCAGGGGATAAGAGATTTTAAAGATGCTTCTGAAGGTGTGAAAAGAGAAATACATCGTAATATCAACGCCGTAGACCCTCAGGAAGATGCACCGGTAAAAACAGAAGAAAGACCAGCTGAGCCGTCTAAAGTATCTGCTGAAGCTGTATAAGAACGAAATTGTGGTTGGAAGGAGTGTCGTTTTAAGCTCTCGTAATATTAATTAAAACTTATATCCAATCGCAATTCCAAAACCCTTATTTCTCAAGCTTCCGTCTGGTTGATAATCATTGAATCGGGGAACTAGATTAGCCAGACCAGCCGTCCCTGTAATCTGTAGGGTTAGACTATTACGGAATTCATAACCCAGTGTTGCATTAAAACCATAATCAAACGGTTTTCCATAAGTATATTCTGAATCGTTACGAAACGAGCCATCGTTCCTAAAAGCCACGCTACCTTCTCCCTTTATCCTAATATCCCCCAACAATATTTCACTATCAGACTTCCATTTACCCCCTGTTCCATAACCGATGTAAGGCCCGACGCCCAATATTAAATTTCCCATTCCCATTTTCGGTTTATACAGAAAATTTACCGGTAACTCTATGTAATCGGCTTTAACCTTAAAATTTGTCGCTGAGCCGTAAAAACCTCCGCTTTCCTGTTTGAATCCCTTACGGTTATACAACAGTGCAGGCTGGATATAAAAATCATCAGTTAAGGGAACATCTGCAGTAAGACCAATAAGCAACCCGGGCAGTGATTGGGTATTGGCTTTGCTTCCATTTTCCATTTTTTCTTTGACATTGGAAAAGCTTACCCCAGCCTGAATGCCAAATCTGGTCTGGGCATTAGTTATATTGGATGCAGATATAAGGATAACCAGCAATAGCGGTAGTTGGATTTTTTTATGTTTCATATTTTTTTTCGTATTTTTTTTGAAAATTATTATTCGTTATAGGTCTCTTGCAATATTTTAGTAATTGCATTTTTAATTCTGGCCATTCCTTCCGGTGTGTTAAGGTCTATCTCGCAAAACAACGTATCGGTTGACTTTGCATGCAGCACGAGGTAATAAATACCCGCAACTAACAAAGCTGACACCGCCCTTAGGTCGGTCTCCCTACCCTCCAGTTCTTTATCAGACAGTGCGAAAAAATATTTGCTAAGCTGTTCTCTTTCCTCAGCGACTTCTTTCATTATTGTTGTGCTTTCGCTGATCTGCCACAGGATCGTTTTTTGCATTTCTTCATTGCTAAAAAAATAATCCATCTGGTTTAGCAACAGGCATTCCAGTATTTCCCTCGTATTTTCGCCTTTATTCTCTTTCATCATCGACACCGCATCACCTGAAGCAGCAAGCCAGTAATCTTTGCCACGTACATAAGTTTCAATAAGATTATCAACTGTGCCAAAATAAAGTGTGATAAGCCGACGGCTCAATCCTGCTGCACTGGCAATATTTGTTGCAGTTAAGCCTGTATAACCCTTAGATTTAATGATTACTCCAACAGCGTAAACAAGCTTTTGGATGGAACGCTCTTTGTCATTGGATATTCCCTGGTAGGTTTTTCTAGTCATAAATTAGAGGTGTCTAATCCAAATGTATTAATGTTCCCGATAATGGGAAAATTAATACATCAATGACCGATAGTATTTGTAAGAGATCCTACAAGTTATCTATCAATGGAAGTCTTCCAATGTGCAGACATGCTGCTAAACATGACGTAATCGGTGCATATCGGATCATTTATTTTTTAACAATCGTAAAGGTCTTGCACATACATTAATATGAAGTATTTTTGTTAAAATAAGTATGGATATAACGTTAGTTAAATACACAGCCAGTGATTTTGATCTTTTCAAGAGGATGGTAAGTGATGATGAGACAATGAAATATATTGCAGGAAATGGTTGGACAGAAAGTCAAGCAAGGATCCACTTTGACTCGATGCTTGAAACCAATTGCAAAGAAAACGGATTAGGGTTCTACAAAGTAGTTAATCAGAAAAATGAATTTATATGTAAAATGGTGCATATTTTGACACTCTTTGAAAAACAAAACCCCTACAAATTATCGTTTGCAGGGGTTTATATGTTTTGATCTCAAATCTTGTGATCCCGCTGGGATTCGAACCTAGTATAAAAAACAGGGTTTACTCATTATCTGGAAGGTTTTGGATTTGGTACTCACCGAATCACTTACTTTATATTTGGCACGTTTTAGCTGCAAATGCTATGGGGCTAAAATACGCAATATCTTTCAGGAAATACATGTATCTACATTTGATTCTAATTAACACTATACGAAAGGATTTGAATTTTTAACTCATTTGAGGAAGCTAAAACAACTGAAATTCAGGGTATTATCAAGCAATCATCACCTATTGATCGTTTAAGGCATACGGTTGAACTTATTTTGCGTGTACATCAGGTAAGTAGAGAAGACTTAAAGAAATAAACGCCTGGATTGATACCATAGTTGCGGAGATTATTTGCTCCTTAATTTACATCCAACCCTTATTGCCACTTTCAACTTGGTATATCCAATAATTTACCAAATGCTTAATTTCGGTATAATTACCATATTTAAAGCGGATTTTTCCGGCAGCGGTGTGCAGACAAAGATGACCAACATCTACACCTTTATGCCATGGATATTGAAAAGTTGTAATGGCTTGTATTTTATTAGGCATGATAATTTCGTGTGAAATATCCCAAATGCCACTTTTTTTTATGATAAACTCTTCGTTTACAGTAATCCGATGTCTTTTGTAACTGATGTAAATCATCAATACACCTGTTAAAAAGTAAATACCTGCCAACGGTAAATAAGGCTTAATCTCCGCAACGTTGAAACCAACAATTAAAAAAACAACTACAGGTATAACCAGATTGAAAAAGATTGGAAGGTTTAAGAATCTCCAGTTGGGGATAAATATTTTACCCTTAGCCGGAATTTTGCCCAATATCATTTTTAATAATTCATCTCGTTCATTAGCATTGCAGCCTACAATTTCCAAAGTATTACCTTGCATTTCATGCTCATCTTTACTTTTTCCAAAGTGAGCTTGCCTTAAGCTCATATTTAAAAGCCCTATTTTTTTCTGGAAAAAATTTTGAGTGTGCTTTGTAATCTGAACCTTTTCTGGATTAACCAATGTATTCTTCTTTGCAAATAAACCGTAAGATATTAATAACGAGTGCTTGTGCTGGGTAATTTTGAGTTCGAAATATTTATAAAATACTCTAACTAAATTAAAAATCAAGGATAACAGCAATAGCGTAACAACTAGAATCGTAACAGAAAATATTGTAGACATACCGCTCATTAGCGACACATAATGAATACCATCGATTTGAAAAGCTTTAATAATTTGCTGTCCCTCATGAATTAGTGAGCTTAAAAACAAGATTAATAAACCTAAACTTCTTCCGTAATTTGAAGTTAAACCAACTTTAAACAAAGTCCAGGTGCTAATTTGAACAATAGAGCGATTTTCCGTTGTGATATTTGCTTCATCATTTTCTTTAATATCAAGAGCAAAATCAGTGCTTTTATTAAGTAAATGCTCTTTTAAATTATAAGCTGAACTTTCATCAATAGCCAGTATATTCGCTTCCGCACCATTAGAGCCAGCAGTATCAATCTTTAATCCGTAAACGCCAATAATTTTTTGAAGAATGGTTTGATTGATATTTACCTGCTGAATTTTATCAAGTTGAATAATAACCTGATCTCTATTAAAAATTCCCTTATTAACAATGAATTCTTGCTTATCCTTATTTAAAAAGAAAGTAAATTTTAAATACCATAGATAAGCAATAAGAAAGCTGATAAAAATAACAATTGCCAAACCGGAGGTTAGGAATATTAAGCTATTGGTTTTCATTTTAACCAGCGATATAGCAAAGAGAATAATAAAAACTTTTACAATTTTGAAAGCTGTGTGGCTTCCCATAATAATTATTCCTGCTGCTGATTGGCGCTGTGGTTTACTGAAATCATTTTCCATTTATTCTTCAATAATTGTTGAATTCTTAGCCAGATTGAGTGTATTCAATAGCAAATCACGAATGCTTTTAGCCTCATCAATAGGAATTCCTTTAATTTTTAAATGTCCGCTATCGCCACCAGCAGTAAAAACCTGTAGAGAGCCGAGTTTGAAAATTCTGGAAAAAATCCCTTCATTTAATTCAATATGCTGAATCCTATTTAGGGGCACAATCGTAGTAGATTCAGCGATTATCCCACTTTTATAAATAACATCTTTAGACCGGATTGCATAACCTCTTTTTTTAAAACTTGCTACAAATAGAAGTATAAGCAGGCCCATAAAAACCAGATATATAGATAGAATTAAAACCACATTCGGTTTAAGCTCATCAATAAAAGTAATTCCTAAACCTATTAATGCTCCAAAAACAATGAAAGAAATACTAAAGTTGATGAAAATAATTTTAAGGTAATCCTGGTGTGGTTTATTTAGTTCAATTTCTTCGTAGCGCGGAATTGTACTAATATCGATCGTATCATTTTCAAATAGGGACATGATGAGCTTTTGGTTAAAAATATAAAACAATTGATCTACTAATAGATGAAAAAAGAATTGTTTTGTTACATAAGACAATGAAGCTCTCAATAGCGGAGTATTTATATTTTACCCACAACCAAAATACAGATTTTCAACTAGCTGTATGTCAGTGGATTAATACAAATCAGGGGAGTTTGAAGAAATAAAGAACAACGCACCTAATGACGCTCATTTTATATGCGATTTATTGCATGTTTTGACACCCCTTAAAAAACAAAACCCCTGCTAACATAATGTTTGCAGGGGTTTATATGTTTTGATCTCAAATCTTGTGATCCCGCTGGGATTCGAACCCAGGACCACTACATTAAAAGTGTAATGCTCTACCAGCTGAGCTACGGAATCATTTCCTTTTTTGAAGGACTGCAAAGGTAGAAATTAAATACTAACATGCAAATACAGAATGAAAATAATTGGCTTTAAACACCCAACAAGCTGTTTTTCAATAGAATTAATTTAAACATCTCGTTCTATTAGTTTAAACAGGGCTGGAGAATGTTGCTCCAGCCCTGTTTAAACCATTTCTTAAGTTCTATTTAGCAGGTTTACTGCTCATATAAAATGTCAGTTTTCCACCATTAGTAATATCAGCGTGTTTAATTGTATGCATTGTTACGGGTATGCCATTTAACAAAACCTTGGACACGTATACATTTTTATCACTCTGGTTAATTGCATCTATAGTAAATGTCTTTCCGTTTTCCAGTTTCAGCACTGCTGATTTAATTGCCGGGCTACCTAATGAATACTCATCTGACCCTGGTGCTACGGGATAAAATCCCAGTGAAGAGAAAATATACCAGGCACTCATCTGTCCGCAGTCATCATTTCCTCCCAGTCCATCAGGTGCTGCCTTATATTGCATTTTCAGGATCATTCTTACTCTCGATTGTGTTTTCCAGGGCTGATCTGTCCAGTTGTAAAGATAAGCTACGTGATGAGCTGGCTCATTACCATGTACATAACCTCCTACTATGCCTTCGCGGGTAATATCTTCAGTTTCTGCAAAAAATTCATCTGGTAAATGCATCGTAAATAAGGTATCTAACCTGTTGGCAAAACGCTGCTTCCCTCCCATGCGTTCAACCAGCAGCTTTGGGTTTTGTGGAACAAAGAAACTATAGTTCCATGAATTACCTTCAATGAACCCCTGTCCATTGGTACTCATCACATCAAACTTCTTCTGAAAAGTTCCATCAGCCATTTTTGCACGCATAAAACCGGTAGACGGGTCGAAATTATTCTCCCAGTTTCCAGAACGTTTCATATATTCTTCGTAAATGGCCTGCTTATTTAGTTTTTTGGCTAGTTGAGCAATACACCAGTCATCATAAGCATATTCCAGTGTGTTGGAAACCGATGTGCCGCTTTTTTCAACCGGAATATATCCCCTGTCAATGTATTCTCCTATCCCATCATAGTTCCTATGATTAGAAGTTGTAATACAGGCCGCCAGCGCTGCTTCAGGATCACCATTATATACGCCTTTGATAATTGCGTCAGTCAATACAGATACGCTGTGATAACCGCTCATACACCAGTTGTCATTCGCATAATGTGACCATACCGGAAGCATCTTCAGAGAACTCTGATCATAATGAGCCATCATAGATTTAACCATATCATTATTCCTGGAAGGCTGAATCAGGTTAAAGAATGGATGTAATGCCCTGTAAGTATCCCATAATGAAAAAGTAGTATAATTCGTAAAGCCTTTAGCCTGATGCACATTCTGATCCAGCCCCTTGTACTGACCATTGACGTCAGCATAGGTTGTTGGATTGATAAAAGCGTGATACATTGCGGTATAAAAATTCACCTTATCTTCTTCAGAGGTATTGACACTGATCTTGTTCAGCTCTTTGTTCCACTCTTCTTTCGCCTGTTTTCTCACCTGCTCAAAGTCCCACCCTGGTATCTCTGCACGCATGTTTTCAAGGGCATTATCCTGACTCACTGGCGAAAGTGCAAATTTGATCTTCACTTTTTCCTGGTCTTCAGTTTTAAAGTCAAAATACATCCTCAGCTGTTTACCAGCTATTTCCGGGAAATTTTTGGTCTGGTCGAACTTTCCCCAGAACCCACGGTAAACTTGTCTGCGATCATAATTCTTCTGACCATATTGGGTGAATGGTTTCGAGAACGACATCGCAAAGTATACAGTTCTGGTCCTTGCCCAGCCGTTGGTCTGACGGTAACCTGTAACCAGGGTATCATTAACTACCCTGACATAAGTCCATACATTTTTGTCTTCATAATTATATATTCCTGACATCAGGTCAAGAATAATATGTGACTGGTCAGATTTAGGAAAAGTATACTGATGCATCCCTACCCGCCTGGTCGCAGTTAATTCTGCCAGAATCTGATCATCATCTAATTTCACTTTGTAATAACCTGCCTCGGCCACTTCATTCTGATGGGAGAAAGCAGAACGGAAGCCACTTTTAGGATCAGAAGCAGTTCCTGGATTCAGTTGTAATTTGCCCTGTGTAGGCATAATCAGGAAATCTCCAAGATCTGAATGCCCGGTACCACTGAAATGAGTATGACTAAAACCTACAATAGTCTTGTCTTCATACCTATAGCCCGCACAATATTTATAAACGTCACCATTGTATTTACCATTCAGTTCATAAGAAATGGTATCCGTCTCGGGACTCAACTGCACGGCACCGAATGGAACAACTGCACCTGGATAGGTATGTCCCATCTTTTGGGTTCCGATAATTGGTTTCACATATTTAGCCAGATCCTGCTGTGCACTGGCAAGAAAAGGCACGAATAATAAACTGTAGAATAAAGATTTCTTCATCAATTGAATAGGTTTTGGTTGTTTATTTTAGATTGTCTAATATATCATATAAAGTTTATAAAACGCTGTGCTGTAAAAGCTATATCGTTTAATCATCATAAAATAAAACCTTTTTACAAGGATCTGACTCCTTAAAAAATGAATCTTTAACTAAAATCCGTTATTTTTGTATCATATTAAAATACAATGAGTAAAAGGGGTAGAATTCTGGTAGCCATGAGTGGCGGTGTAGATAGTTCAGTAGCAGCAGTAATGCTACACGAACAAGGGTATGAAGTTATTGGCTTAACAATGAAGACCTGGGACTATGCAACCTCTGGCAGCAGTAGTAAGGAAACCGGTTGCTGCAGTCTGGATAGTATCAATGATGCCCGTACTTTAGCAGTAAACTATGGCTTTCCGCATTATATATTAGACATCAGAGAAGAATTTGGTGATTATGTAATTGATAACTTTGTTGATGAATATCTGGCAGGACGCACACCTAATCCATGTGTGTTATGCAATACGCATATTAAATGGGAAGCGCTGCTGAAGCGTGCCAATAAACTGGACTGTGAGTTTATCGCTACAGGTCACTATGCTAATGTCAGACAACATGACAATGGCAGACACGTAATTTCTAAAGGACTGGACGAAAACAAAGATCAGTCTTATGTATTGTGGGGTGTATCGCAGGAAAACCTTGCACGTACACAATTTCCTTTAGGATCTTTCGCTAAAGCTGACATCAGACAAATGGCCCTGGATATGGGGCAGGAAGAACTTGCTAAAAAGAGTGAGAGTTATGAAATCTGTTTTGTACCTGAAAATGATTACCGTTCTTTCCTGAAACATAAAGTGGAAGATCTGGAAGATCGTGTGGCAGGTGGAAATTTTATTACCAGTGACGGAATGGTTGTCGGACAACATAAAGGTTATCCTTTTTATACAATCGGTCAGCGTAAAGGTCTTGGGATTGCTTTTGGGGAGCCTATGTTTGTTACCCAGATCCTTCCTGAAAGTAACACAGTGATGCTGGGCAGAGCTGAAGAACTGGAAAGAAAAGAAGCAATGGTACGTAACATTAACCTGATCAAATATGAAAATATTCTGGAACCAATGGATAATGTGATTACCAAAATACGTTATAAAGATGCAGGTATGTTAAGTACCATCGTTCAGGAGAAAGACAGAATGCGTGTGGTATTTGACCACAATGTATCTGCTATCGCTCCAGGACAATCCGCTGTTTTCTATGAAGGAAACGACCTTCTGGGTGGCGGTTTTCTTGTTTAAACAGCATCCAGCTGATCTGATATCATATAGGGTGAAGAAGTTAATGATTTCTTCCCTCTGTATGATTCAAAATAATAATCTATACGTCCCAGATTTATTCCGGCAAAACCTACCTGGTTAATTGTTGTAAGCTTACCTGACCTGTTTTTAACGTCCTGAGGCTTAGCCATAAAAGTATGGGTATGCCCACCAATAATCAGATCAATATGATCGTTGTTCTGAGCTAGTGTCTGATCTGAAACTTTACGATCCGAATATTTATAGCCCAGATGTGAGAGACAGATGATCAGATCACATTTATGTTCATTTTTAAGTAAGCCGGCAACTTCATTGGCTTTCTGAACAGGATCAAGATAGATCGTATTTCCGTAGTTCTTCTCCCCGACCAGCCCTTTAAGTTCTATACCTATTCCAAAAACACCAATCTTTAAACCTCCTTTATTAAAAATCTGGTAGGGTTTGGTAGATTGATGCATGATCGTATCAGAAAAATCATAGTTACTCACCAGAATAGGGAATTTAGCATGTGGAAGTTGCTTATAGAAGCCCTCTACTCCATTGTCAAAATCATGGTTGCCCATTGTTGCAGCATCGTAACCCATCTCACTCATGAGCTTAATTTCAAGCTCACCGCCATATAAATTAAAGTATGGTGTCCCCTGAAAAATATCACCTGCATCCAGCAAAAGTACATGCTGCTGTTCTGCCCTGATCTTCTTAATCAAAAACGCTCTTCGTGCTACTCCGCCTAACCCCTGGTTCCTGGAACCGTCCATCGCAAAAGGTTCAATCTGGCTATGTACATCATTTGTATGCAGAATAGTTAATTTCCTGATCCCCCCATTAGCCAGGGCATCTATACTATCAATACTTAATGCCGTCGCTGCGGCTGCGATACTTCCGTTTTTTATAAATTTCCTGCGATTAATCATGCGTAATCCTCCCGTCTAATTTTGTACTTATTTTTTCACCTCTTGCCTGAGTCTCTTTAATATAACTGATGAGTGCATCGCGTATTTTAAGGTTTAATACCTTACTGGCCACTGGCTTTTTGAAACAACTGATTCCGTCAGCCCCACCAGCGATATAATCAGAGGTAAGTACGTGATAGTTTTTAGTCTGATCAAATGGTTGACCGTTGATGATTACTGCAGCTGGTTTACCGGCTACAATCTTCATCTTCAGTCCTGATACTGGCTGTCCTCCGGTACGTGCGATATAATCGAGCAGGGACTGGACTTCTGTTCCTTTAATTTCAAAAACGATCAGCTCATTTTCAAATGGCATCAGCTGAAAAACATTAGCTAACGTAATTGCACCTGATGGCAGATCATTGCGTAATCCTCCATTGGTACTAGGCATTGTGAAATCTATTTGTGGATCTGTTTTACGAGCTTCGGCCAAAGCTGCATCTGAGAAAAAATCACCGAGAACCGACTCTCCTCCTGTCATCTTCTTTTCAAGCAGATTTTCAGAATAGCCTAATATTACATTCATTTGTGAATCGAGCTTCAGCTTGTAAGGTTGATAAGTCCGGATAATTGAACTGTCAGCTTTTACTTCTTTTGTTACTGCATATTCAGTACGGTTAGATTTAACCAGGTGATAATTGCTGCTGCAAGAATACAAAAGTAAAGGGCCCAGAATAAAACTGAGTGTTTTAAGGGGTATAAAAGTATGCATAAATGAAATTTAGTTGCAAATGTAAATCAAATTCATGCATATTCAGGTTAAAAAAAAGAGAAATCACGGTTAAGTGATTTCTCTTTTTGCATTATAAATGCCTTTAAAAGGCTTTGTATGGTAATTGTTACAGGTTTTTAGTAATCTCCGGGCTTAAAGGAGTAACCTTAGAACGGAAACGGTGAACCAGTTGTCCATTCTCATTAATCAGGAATTTCTCAAAGTTCCAGTTGATATCTCCAGTGAAATCGGGATTACTCGCCGATGTCAGATATTTGAAAAGCGGATTGATGTCATTTCCCTTTACGCTCACTTTTTCGCTTAATAAAAAGGTCACTCCAAAATTCTTTTTACAAAAATCTTGTATCTCTTTATTGGTGGCTAATTCCTGGCCACCAAAGTTACCCGCTGGAAAACCAATAAGCACTACATCTTTGCCGTATTTTTGATGTAATTTTTCGAGATCTTCATACTGTGGCGTATAACCGCATTTAGAAGCGGTATTCACAATAAGGATTTTCTTACCCTTAAACTTGGAAAGCTTAATCTCTTTACCATCAATTGTTTTCATGGTAAAATCATAGATGCTTTGCGGCGGGGTAAATAACAGACTGAATAAAATAAGTAGGGTGTTCATGGTTTTTAATTTTATGTTACAACGAATATATGGACAAATTTTTTACACGTATATAATAGGAAGGTAAACTTAATGGGCTATCACCATTTATACGTAGTAACACGGTCACTGGATTCAGAAAATAAGCAATATTTTGAGCGCTTAAATGATGCTTTCTAATATTTATTCTTGATAGAATTTTGATTTTAGGCTTATTTATAGTTTTATTTGCAGAAAAACCTTCTAGATGGCCAAAAATTTATTAATAGTTGAATCACCTGCAAAAGCGAAAACAATAGAAGGGTATTTAGGTAAAGATTTCCTTGTTAAATCGAGTTACGGACACATCCGTGACCTGGTAAAAGGAGATATGGGAATTGATACGAACAATGATTTCGCCCAGACCTATGAAGTACCCGCCGATAAAAAGCAAGTGGTTGCTGAACTTAAGAAATTAGCAAAGGAAGCCGAGATGGTATGGCTCGCATCCGATGAGGACCGTGAAGGGGAAGCAATTTCCTGGCACTTATTTGAGACGCTTGGGCTGAAAGAAAACAAGACTAAACGAATTGTTTTTCATGAGATTACTAAACCTGCAATTTTAAAAGCAATTGAGTCACCAAGGACCATTGATTATAATCTGGTTAACGCGCAACAGGCAAGACGTGTATTAGATCGTCTGGTAGGTTTCGAACTCTCACCTGTATTATGGAAAAAAGTTAAACCTTCTTTATCTGCCGGTCGTGTGCAATCAGTTGCAGTACGTCTGATTGTAGACAGAGAACGTGAAGTAAATAAGTTTAACGCTGCTGCTGCATTTAAAATCACAGCAAGGTTCAGCACAGGAAAAGCCAGAGAACTGGTTAAAGCCGAATTACCACAGCGGTTTGAACAGGAAGCAGATGCAGAGAAGTTTGTACGCGACTGTATTCATGCTGGTTTTAAAATCAGCAGCCTGGAAACTAAACCCGCTAAACGTAATCCTGCTGCACCTTTTACAACCTCTACTTTACAACAGGAAGCATCCAGGAAATTAGGTTTCCCGGTTTCCCGTACCATGCAGGTTGCACAGCGCTTATATGAAAGTGGAAAGATCACTTACATGAGAACGGATTCTGTTAATTTATCAGAAACTGCGCTTGCTGCTGCTGCCAGTGAGATCAATACTGCATACGGAAAGCAATATCATCACCCAAGGACTTATAAAACTAAATCGGCAGGCGCTCAGGAAGCGCATGAGGCCATCCGCCCTACTTACTTTAATCAGCACACAGTTACTGGTGATAGTTCGGAGCAGCGCTTATATGAGCTAATCTGGAAACGCGCCATTGCGTCACAGATGAGTGAGGCATTATTTGAAAAAACAACTGCCCAGATTGCAGTCAGTACAAGAAGCGAAAACCTGATTGCTGAAGGTGAAGTCATGAAGTTTGATGGTTTTCTGAAAGTCTATCTCGAATCGAGTGATGACGAGGATACTGAAGAAAAAGACAATGAAAATATTCTTCCTCCATTAACTAACGGACAGGAACTGATCCTGAATGTGATGAATGCGACAGAGAGGTTCTCCCGTCCACCAGCAAGATATACTGAGGCCAGCCTGGTTAAAAAACTGGAGGAACTAGGTATAGGCCGTCCTTCTACTTACGCCCCTACAATCTCAACGATCCAAAACCGTGGTTATGTAGTTAAAGAAGACCGTGACGGACGTACGCGTTCTTTTGGATCTATTATCCTGGAAAACGGACAGCTTACAAAAGCTATCAAAACTGAAATTACAGGCGCTGAAAAATCTAAGTTGTTTCCAACTGATATTGGTGAAGTAGTCAATGACTTCCTGGTAGAACATTTTAAAGGAATTGTAGACTTTAACTTCACAGCGAAAGTAGAAAAGGAATTTGATGAAATAGCTCAGGGATTACAAAACTGGACTAAAATGCTTCATGCCTTTTATACCCCCTTCCATAAAGAGGTAGAGGTTACGACAGAAACTGCAGACAGAGCAAACGGGGAACGTTTGCTGGGTATAGATCCGGTAAGTGGTAAAAATGTCTATGCTAAGGTGGGTAAATTTGGTCCCCTGGTACAGATCGGACAGAATGATGACGAGGAAAAACCAAGATACGCCAGTCTGATGAAATCTCAGTCTGTTGGTACAGTAACACTCGAAGATGCTTTAGAGCAATTCAGGTTACCTTTCCAGCTGGAGAATTATAAAGATAAAGAAGTAGCCGTAGGTGTTGGCCGCTTCGGACCTTATGTGAAATGGGGAGAAACTTATATCTCTATTCCTAAGAATGAAGACCCACTCACTGTAGATCAGCTCCGTGCCCAGGTAATTATTGAAGAAAAAATTACTGCTGATGCACCGGTAGCACATCATGAAGGTTTACCGGTAACTAAAGGTACGGGACGTTTCGGACCTTTTATCAAGTGGAATGACTTGTTTATCAATGTTCCTAAAGCTTATGATTTTGATAATTTATCTGATCAGGACATTGCTGAACTGATTACTAAAAAGGTAGAGAAAGAGGCTAACCGCTTTATCCAGCAATGGAATGCAGAGAAAATAGCTATCGAGAATGGCAGATGGGGACCTTTCATCCGTTTTGGTAAAGACATGCTTAAACTAGGTAAGAATCCGGCAACAAAAGATAAATATACTGCTGAAGATTTAGCTGTTTTATCACTGGATGAGGTTAAGAAATTAATTGTTGAACAAGTACCCAATGCTTTTGAACCAAAGGTAACCAAGAAAAAAGCCGCTGGTACTAAAACTGCAGCAGCTAAAAAAGCACCGGCAAAGAAAAAAGCCCCTGTAAATAAGAAATAAAAACATGAAGAAAGATCTGCCGGAAAATATTGTAGAAGACCTGGCCATGGCAGTGGTGCTAATGAATGAAACACCGGAAAGCAAAAACTGGACTGTTTACCTGGTTAACCTTAAGGGTGTACAGATAGACAATGTACTCATCAGTTCTAAAGGTTATGGAGAAAAAGATGGCAGAATGGTAAAAACCTCTGTATTACGTCATTTTCTGGGAGATGTTCCAGCAACTTCGTTTAAAGGAGTTGAAGCTATAGACACAGAGGTATTTGGACTAACCAATGAATACTGGCTAAGTTATTATATTGACGGAACGATTTATGATAAAAAGTTCATTTTTCTACCAGAAAGTATAGTAGACGAGAATCTCATTAAAATACCCCTGGTTAATAAACCTGGTGTGATGATTAAATAGGATTCCCGGTTCAATAATTTTTCGTATTTTTCCTGTCTATCTATACAAACGGGAAATATGGAAAACGGAAAATATACCTTTCTGCATAAAAATAAAAAGCCAGTTTTAATTGGTGTAATTGCAGTTATCCTCCTGGGGATAACTGCAATTTTTGTTTTCAAAAAACACAAATCTCTGGAGAGTCAGCAGTTATATGCTAAATACATCGATTCTTATACCTCCGGTACAATTTCCAAAAAGAGTTTTATCAGGATACAATTAGCCAGCCAGGTAAAAACTATGGGTGAAATTGGTAAACCTGATGAGCGTAATCTGTTCAGCTTCTCTCCTTCCGTAAAAGGCAAGACCTATTGGATTGATGCACAGACCATAGAGTTCAGACCTGACGAAAAGCTGGAATCAGGTAAAACTTATCAGGCTACATTTGATTTAGGTAAAGTAACGGAAACGGAGAAAGGACTGGAAGAATTTGAGTTTGATTTCAAGGTGATCCATCCCGGACTGGTACTCAGCCAGAATGGACTGATCTCTCAGAATAATACTTCTTTAACCTATATGAAGCTGACTGGAGAGATCAGCACAGCTGATGATGAAGATCCGAAAAAGATTGAAAAATGTCTGGAACTGGAGTTTAATCAGCCTCTTAAAATAAAATGGCAGCATAATCCTCAGAAAAACAGCTCGGTGTTCCAGATTGATAGTATCAAAAAAACAGCAAAAGAAGAAAAATTAAGTCTGAAATGGTCTGGTGATGCAATTGAAGCCCAGAATAAAGGAGAAGAAAATCTGGCTGTACCGGCCAATGGTGTCTTTAAAGTACTTGCGACAAAAGCTGTACAGAACCTGGAAGATTATGCACTGGTGCAATTTTCCGAGCCCGTGGGTATAGGTCAGGATCTGACGGGTTTAATCACCTTAGGTGCTGCAGCGACAGATCTGAGGTATACTATTGACGGTAGTCAGGTAAAAATTTATACACCAGAACCGCTACTGGGAAATTACACGCTGACAGTAAATAAAGGAGTAATCAATAGCAATGAACGTGCATTGAATGCCAGTGTCACCGCCAATATTGTATTTGATAACAAACTACCTTCTGTAACGATAGCCGGAAGCGGAACTATCCTGCCAAATTCGGGAAAACTGGTTCTCCCTTTTGAAGCGACCAATCTGAATGCAGTAGATGTGACTATCATCAAGGTTTATGAAAATAACATCCCTCAGTTTTTTCAGACCAATAACTACAAGGAAGCTAACGAATTAAGGAGGGTTGGTAAACCATTACTACAGAAAAAAATACGCCTGGATGAAGACAAGACACTCAACCTGCACAAAAAAAACAGGTTTGTACTGGATCTGGATAAAATCATTAAAGCCGAACCTGGGGCTATGTACAGGGTAACTTTTAGTTTCCGTCAGAAATATAATATACTGGCTTGTGCAGAAGGAAAAACTAAAGAAGCAACAGATAGTGATGAGGAATATTATGGTGAAAAAATAGATGAAGATGATAGCTTCTGGAAAGCTTATAATAACTATTATACAACAGCCTATAACTGGAGTGATAAAGATAACCCATGCACGCCGTCATATTATACGAATGATAAGTTTGCCAGCAGGAACCTACTGGTTTCCAATATCGGACTGGTAGCCAAAAGAGGAAATGATAATAGTATGCTGGTGGTTGCGACTGATTTGCTGACGGCTAAAGGTATGAGTGGAATCACGCTCGAACTCATGGATTATCAGCAGCAGGTTATTTATACAGCAAAAACTGATGGTGATGGAATGGCCACTTTTGAACTCAAGAGAAAACCATATCTGTTGGTAGCCAAACATGGTGATGAACGTGGGTATCTGAAACTTGATGATGGAAACTCTCTCCCACTCAGCCGTTTTGATGTAGGCGGTGACGTAGTACAAAACGGATTAAAAGGGTTAATTTATGGAGAACGTGGCGTCTGGAGACCTGGTGATTCGCTCTTTTTATCATTCATCCTCGAAGACAAATTAAAGAAACTACCACCTGCCTACCCTATTAGTTTTGAGCTATATAACCCAATGGGACAATTGATTAAGAAGTCTGTCATTGGTTCTTCTTTAAATGGATTCTATACCTTCCGTACAGCCACTGACCGTACTGCCCCAACAGGAAGCTGGGTGGCTAAGGTTAAAGCTGGCGGAGCATCTTTCCAGAAAACGATTAAGATCGAAACAATCATGCCTAACCGATTGAAGATTGGTTTTGATATTGGCAACAGAAAATACCTGGGGACTGGTACCGGGGCAACGGCTACGCTATCTGCAAACTGGCTATTTGGTGCACCTGGTAAAAACCTGAAGGCTAAGGTTGACGTGAACCTGAATACCATGAAAACTACTTTCCCTGGTTTTGATGGTTTTAACTTTGATAATCCTACAGTGAATTTTGTCTCCCAGGTTAAAACTATTTTTGAAGGTACACTGAACGATCAGGGAGTAGTCTCAGTTAATACCAACCTGAATGACAATGCTTCTGCACCCGGTGTACTAAAGGCTAACTTCACCACTAAAGTATTTGAGGCAGGTGGAAATTTCAGTATAGATAACTTCTCAATCCCCTACCATGTGTTTAACAGCTATTATGGTATAAAAGCACCCGAAGGCGAAAAACTGAGTGGAATGCTCCTGACTGGTAAAGATCATAAATTTGCATTAGTCAATGTGAACCGTGATGGTCAGCTGATTGGCGGCACTAAAAACGTGCAGGTAGAGCTGTATAAAGTGCAGTGGCGCTGGTGGTGGGAACAGGATACACAAAACTCATTTGCGAACTTCACGCAGAACAATTACAACAAGCTGATTTCAAAAGAAAATGTAACCTTACAAAATGGTAAAGGCAGCTGGACACTGAGAATAAATGAACCGGAATGGGGCCGTTACCTTGTACTGGTCCGTGATCTTAGCGGAGGGCATGTAACCGGCAAAGCTGTTTATGTAGACTGGCCGGGCTGGGCACAAAGAGAACAGTCATCTAATCCGACCGAAGCTTCCATGCTGTCGTTTACGGCCAACAAGACCAAATTTAAGGTAGGTGAAGATATTGTACTGACAATTCCAACCGGTGCGAATGGAAGAGCACTGATCTCTATTGAAAATGGCAGCAAGGTATTAAAAACCTTCTGGACAGATACTAAGGCAGGCCAGACTCAGTTTAAGTTTAAGGCTGAGAAAAACATGGCACCTAACGTATTTGCCAATATTACGCTATTACAACCGCATGCCCAAACGGTGAACGACCTCCCTATCCGGATGTACGGAGCCATTCCATTAATTGTGGAAGATCCCGAAACTATTCTCAAACCGGTTATCAAAATGGCCGACAAAATTAAACCGGAAACAGAAAATACGATTACTGTTTCGGAGCAGAATGGGAAAGCTATGACTTATACCATTGCATTGGTAGATGAAGGTCTGCTGGATTTAACAAGATTTAAAACACCAGACCCACATGCTGTATTTTATGCTCGCGAAGGTCTGGGTGTAAAAACATGGGATCTCTTTGATTATGTATTGGGTGCCTGGGGCGGTAATCTGGAGAGAATATTAAGTATTGGTGGAGACGGAAGTGCCAACCGTAACCTTAACCCTGCAAAAGCAAACAGGTTTAGTGCTGTTGTCAAATATATGGGGCCTTTTGCTTTAAGTAAAGGCGGTTCACAAACCCATAAATTTAAATTACCACAGTATATTGGTGCTGTAAGAGCAATGGTTGTAGCCGGACAGGATGGCGCCTATGGTGCTGCGGAGAAATCTGTTCAGGTTAAAAAACCATTGATGGTCCTGGCAACACTTCCAAGAGTAATTGGTCCGGGAGAGAGTTTCACTTTACCGGTGACTGTATTTGCTACAGAAAATAATCTTAAAAATGTAACGGTACAATTACAGACCCAAAACCTGCAGGTCACAGGCAATAAAACAAGACAGCTGACTTATAAACAACCTGGTGAACAGATGGCGTATTTTGACGTAACTGTGCCACAGATGACAGGCATAGCTAAGGTTAAAATTGTAGCACAAAGTGGTGCTGAAAAAGCCGTTTATGACCTGGAACTGGATATCAGGAATCCAAATCCTTATGTTACTCAGGTAGTTTCAGCCATTATTCAGCCTGGACAAACCTGGTCGGCGGATTATCTCCCGCTGGGTATTTCGGGCAGTAACACTGGTAGCGTAGAATTATCGGCCATCCCTCCTGTTAACCTTAAAAAGCGACTAAATTATCTGATACAATATCCTTATGGATGTGTAGAGCAAATTACGTCGGCTGTGTTCCCACAGTTATTCCTGAATAAACTGAGTCCATTGACCGAACAACAGAAGGCAACAACAGATAAAAACATTAAATCGGGCATTAACCGTCTGCGTGCTTTCCAGACTACCGATGGCGGACTGGCCTACTGGCCAGGGCAACCTTCTGCTGATGAATGGGGAACAAATTATGCTGGTCATTTCCTGGTGGAAGCACAGAATAGTGGCTATAATATACCAGTCGGAATGCTGGATGAAGTATTACGTTATCTTAAAGCCAAAGCGGGCAGTTGGGTACCTAACAGCAATAATTTCTATGGTGGTGATCTCTCGCAAGCTTACCGTCTTTATGTGCTGGCACTAGCCCGCAAACCAGAAATGGCAGCTATGAACAGATTAAGGGCATTTGAATATTTATCAGTAAGCGCTAAATGGCGGTTAGCTGCTGCCTATCAGCTGGCTGGTCAGGCTACTGCTGCAAATGCATTGATCAAAGGGCTTGAAGTTACAGTTAAACCATATAATCAATTGGGTGGAACTTATGGCTCTGACAGTCGTGATGAAGCAATGATCCTGGAAACGCTGACACTGATGGGTCAGAAAGGAAAAGCTGCCCAGGTTTTACAAACTCTGGCGGCCAAACTCGGCACCGATGACTGGTACAGTACGCAAACTACAGCTTACAGTTTATTGGCCGTAGCTAAATTCTGCGGACAGAATTCTGCATCTGCCAGATTGCAGTACACCTATCTGCTGGATGGACAAAAGGGATCAAATAATGCCAGCCAGTATTTCAGCAGTTTGCCGGTTAATTTCAAAGGAAACAAAGCTGTGGTGACAAATAATGGAAAAACTGTGCTCTTTGCCCGGTTAATACTGGATGGACAACCGGCAGCCGGACAACATAATCTTAAACCAAATAATCCGGATATTCTGGATATGTCTGTGAATTATAAATTACTTAATGGCAAACCAATAGACCCTACGACCTTAAAACAAGGTTTAGACTTTTATGCTGAGGTAATTATAAAAAACCCAGGAAAAATGGGCTTTTATGAGCAGATGGCACTTACACAGATTTTCCCTTCCGGCTGGGAGATTATCAATACCAGACTGAATGATAATGAAAGTATTATTTCATCTTCACCCTATACTTACAGAGATACCAGAGATGATCGCGTATTTACTTATTTTAACCTCAGGGAGAATGAAACTGTGACTTACAAGGTTCTCCTGAATGCATCATATATTGGTAAATATTATCTTTCTGCCGTACAATGCGAGGCGATGTATAATCATACAATCAGCGCAACACAGGATGGGAAATGGGTGCAGGTGATTAAATAAAAAGATGAGTTTAAAAATAAAACCAGTGTCAAAACTGTTGATCTGGGATGGAATAGTGGGTTTATTACTGTGCTGGTTTCTATTTGCCTTGCCTTCCAGGCTTTTCGTCTCTCCTACTTCCTATGTAGTAGAAGCAGCAAACGGAGAATTATTGAATGCAGCCATTGCCTCGGATGGGCAATGGCGTTTTCCTCCGGCAGATTCTGTACCTGACAAATTTTCGAAGTGTATCATCGCATTTGAAGATAAACGATTTTATCAGCACCCTGGAGTCGATATACTAGCCATGGCAAGAGCTATGCGTCAGAATTACCGGGCAAAAGGGATTGTAAGCGGAGGCAGTACACTGACTATGCAAACTATAAGGCTCAGCCGCAGACAAGACCGCACAATCGTTCAAAAATTATATGAGGTCTTTCTTGCACTGAGACTCGAATTAAGGTATTCAAAAAAGGAAATCCTGAAGTTATATGCCGCTAATGCCCCGTTTGGAAGTAATGTAGTTGGTCTGGAAGCAGCCTCATGGAGATACTTTGGCCGCAGTCCACAATCCCTGTCCTGGGGTGAAATGGCAACCCTAGCTGTTTTGCCAAACAGCCCCAGATTAGTACATCCCGGGAAGAATACAAGCCGGTTGATCATTAAAAGGAATAACTTGCTCGATCAGCTGGTGAAATTAAAATTTATAGACCAGCCAACAGCAAATTTATCCAAACTGGAGCCGGTACCAGGCAAACCAAGGCCACTTCCGCAAGATGCCCCACATCTATTGAACCGTTTTAAAGCTGAGCGCGGTTTGCTGAAAATTTCCTCTACCAGAATACGTTCAACGCTTGATGCCCATTTACAAATCAAGATTAACGCCTTATTAAAAAGATATAATAACCGCTACAGGGCCAATGACATTAATAATATTGCTGCTTTAGTGCTTAATGTTAAAAATGGGACTGTAATGGCTTATGCCGGCAATATTTATCAACCTGAAAATGCAGGACTGGAAAGTCATGTGGATATGATTAAAGCACCGAGAAGTCCTGGCAGTACGTTAAAACCAATTTTATATGCCAGTATGTTAAATGACGGACTTATTCTTCCTAAAACATTAATTCCTGATATACCAACACAAATTGGCAATTACTCTCCCCAAAATTATGATCTGGGTTATGATGGAGCAATACCTGCCGATCTTGCACTCAGTCGTTCGTTAAATATCCCTGCAGTACGTTTATTGCAAACTTATAAATATCCCCGTTTTTATGACCAGCTGAAAAAACTGGGATTCTCTACCCTGAACCAACCTGCTGATCATTATGGTTTATCGCTGATTCTGGGCGGCAGTGAAGTCACGATGTGGGATCTGGCAAAAACTTATATGGGCATGGCCAGATCGCTTAATCACTACAATGACTATAAAGGGTATTACAATCCACATGATTATGATGAACCTGATTATATACAACGCAGGGAAAAGGATAAACTGGATGAGAATGAACTGCAGCGCAGTACATTACTGGATAATGGGGCTATATGGAGCACATTTAATGCGATGGAAGAATTAATGCGCCCCGGAGACGAGGGATTGTGGGAACAATTCTCTTCTTCACAACGTTTAGCCTGGAAAACCGGAACTAGTTTTGGTTTCAGAGATGCCTGGGCCGTAGGACTTACACCTGATTATGTAGTCTGTGTGTGGGTGGGAAACGCAGATGGTGAAGGCAGACCTGGGTTAACAGGAATTGACGCAGCCGCACCAGTACTGTTTGATATTTCCCGGCAGTTACCAGCTGGGAAATGGTTCGAAACACCAAAAAACAAATTGAAAAAAATAAGTATTTGCCGTCAAAGTGGTTATAAAGCAGGACAATATTGTCCTGACCGTGTAGAGGAACTGGTTCCCTTTGCCGGAGAAAAGACCGTCGTATGTCCTTATCACAAGCTGATCCATTTAGATCGCAGTGCTGCTTTCAGAGTAACTGATCAGTGTGTAAGCCCATCGGATATGGTTCATCAGCCATGGTTTATCTTGCCTCCTGCGATGGAGTTCTACTATAAGGTTAAACATAGTGATTATAAACCTCTGCCACCGTTTATGACAGGATGCGCAGAAACCGGGAGTAATTATATGATGGATATGATTTATCCGAAGAATAATGCATCAATATATATACCGCTTGAATTTGACGGCAAAAGAGGAAAGGTTGTGTTTACTGCGACGCATAAAAATCCTGCTGCGCAAATTTACTGGCATATTGATGATGAATATGTAGCAACAACTTCACATACGCATCAACTTAGCTTAAGCCCCGCTCCTGGAAAACATACTTTAACATTAGTGGATGATAAGGGAGAAAGATTTGTACAGCAATTTACGATACTGGATAGAGAAAAGCATTAATCAGCCGAAAGCGGACGGATTAGTTTCCGCTCCACACCGCCGATTACAATAAAGTACTGGGCAATCATATAAATTGCGCTGATCAGCAAATCAGAAAACTGAAAAGGGCTGATAAAATAACAATGCGCTAAAATACCATCAGCAATTATAAAAAAAAGGACACCTGTAAGGATCAATTTAAAGCTCGCAGGATTTACGCGTTGATTTCTAAAGGCCGCCATCATAGCTAACAAGGCTACAATAAAAATACAGACTAGTACCGGTAGTCTTAATGGCCCAAGATGTGGTCTGAGGTAGAAATAAAAAGTAGTGAAAATTATGGCACTACTAAATATGGCGATCTTTGCTCCCTTTTTGTCCAGCTCCTGCGCCGAGCGGAAGTCAAGGTAAAAAGCACCAATATAAAATAGATGACAAACCAGAAAAGCTAATAATCCATAAGTAAAATACGATGGATCATAATTTCTCAATAGCACAAACGTACTGCCCGTCAATGCGAAAACTATTCCGGTAAATAATCTTTTGTGAAAACGGCCACTCAACCTGGTAGTCAGGCAGAAAAACACGAGCAAAACCAATGTAACACATGGACTTACACCGTAATTTAAAAGAGTGTAATGCTGATAACCAGTAATGAGCACCACTATAAATAACAGTGCATAAACCAGGTTAAATAACAGGTGTTTTCTTATCATACGCACAATATCCAGCATAATCATAAAATCGTCTGATTAAGAACCAGGAAATCAGACCTGGTTCTCTATGTGATGATAGAAAAAATCAATCCAATAGAAAAAAGCTAATTAATAGCTTCTTTCTCTGTTGTTGTTGTTGCGTTTGAAACCACCACCGCCACCAGCACCGCCAGTATTAGGTTTTTCTTGTGCTTCAGCAACTTTGATGCGGTTACCATTGTAATCGCCACCGTTCATTCTCTTGATCGCTTCTTTAGCCTCTTCGTCTACTGGCATCTCTACGAAACCAAAACCACGACTCTGACCAGTTTCACGATCTTTGATAATTCTAAGTGATTTTACCTGACCGAAATCACCAAATACGGCTGTTAATTCATCTTCCCCTACTTCTAACGGAAGGCCTGTAATAAATATCTTCATTAATGTCTAAAAATTTCCTCAAAGGTACAAAAATCATACCTTTTATTTGCAATCAGATTGTAAGTAATCGATAAAATAATTATTTATTCATATAAAGTTCATAAATAGCAGGTACAAAAGCGCAGATTTCAAGCTCGCAAGCACGTATAACTATTGGTGTAAAAGATTAAATATTAGCTTAATATGGCGCCGGGAATCTCAAGAACTTTTTTCATACAGAAATCTCTGTCTTCATGGTTCCATTCGAGCATAAGCTCCCAGATACCTTCGGGAATGCCCTCAAGCGGAATATGCAACAGGCCATATTCGTCACTGCGCAATAATTTTATTTCCTGTTTAAGATGAGGATCTGAGGTGCAGTTGAAAAAAATTTTTACGGCCACAGGATGATCAAAAGAAAAAGTCACCGTTTTCATAATCTTAAATTTAAACTCCTATTATTATACGTATCAAAAGTTCTTTTATTGTTGAACTAATATTTATAAATAGTTGACAAAAGCCATAATCAACTGTACAACAACAACTGACTGTCAATGTTTTAAAAAAAAAAGAAGATGAGCAAGCCCCCCGTCATCCAGATCCTTTTATATAACAAGCAGGTTCACAGGTTTTGTCAACAATTAAGAAGAAAACGCCGAATATTTTATAATTTCGCGACCACATGATAGCTACATACTCGAAACTTCCGGGAATATCCAATACTATTTTTTCAGTGATGTCCCAGTTAGCGGCCGAACACAACGCCATTAACCTTTCTCAGGGTTTCCCTGATTATGATTGTGATCCTAAATTGATCGAACTGGTAACAGATGCCATGAAAAGCGGGCATAACCAGTATGCGCCAATGACAGGTGTACAATCTCTGAGAGAACTGGTTGCCGACAAGGTAAATCATCAATACAAGTCTGATTACCACCCTGATTCTGAAGTAACTATTACTGCCGGTGGTACACAAGCCATATTTACAGCACTAACTGCGTACATTCAGGCTGGTGATGAGGTTATTATTTTTGAGCCGGCTTATGATTGTTATGCACCGACTATAAAAATGCTTGGCGGCCTGGTTAAATCCTACGAAATGGCCCCGCCAGATTATAGTATAGACTGGGAAATGGTAAAAAAACTTTTTACTGCAAATACCAAAATGATCATTCTGAACAGCCCTCATAATCCAACAGGTACTGTACTGAGTGATAAAGATATTAAAGCGCTGATCAAATTAACTAAGGGTACCGATGTACTGGTCCTGAGTGATGAGGTTTATGAACATTTGGTTTATGACGGAGTTAAACATAACTCTCTGGCTTCTTATCCTGAATTGCGCGAACGCACTTTCATTGTTGCTTCTTTTGGCAAACTTTTACATACAACAGGATGGAAAGCGGGTTATTGCCTGGCTCCGGCAGACCTCATGAGAGAATTCAGAAAAATACATCAGTTCAACGTATTCAGCGTAAATACACCCATGCAGATCGGTATTGCAAATTATCTGAAAGACCCTTCTGTTTATCTTGGATTGAGTAGTTTTTTTCAGGAAAAACGCGATTTATTCCGTTCGTTGCTCGAACAAACCAAGTTTAAATTACTACCTTGTAAAGGTTCCTATTTTCAGTGCGTGAGTTATGGCCACTTTAGTGACGAGGAAGATACTGTTTTGGCTAAACGCCTGATTACAGATATTGGGGTGGCTTCTATACCTGTTTCTGCATTTTATATAAGGAATACAGACCACCGGGTGCTGCGTTTTTGTTTTGCCAAAAGGCAAGATACACTCGAAAAATCCGTTGAAAGATTAATGAAACTATAATTTCACCTGCCCATTACCTTATCATTATATGGAGAACCCAAACTATCTCAATATTAATAATCTCAAGATAACTGTCTTTCAAGCTTATTTATTTTGGGAAAATGTGGACAAAAATCTGCAGAATATATCACTGCGTTTGTCTTCTGGCGTAAAGGAAAAAACTGATCTCATTGTATTACCTGAAATGTTTAATACCGGTTTCAGTATGCATGCTGCTGATCTTGCCGAAGAAATGGATGGCAAGACAATGACATGGATGGCTGCCGCTGCTGCGAAATACGATTGTGTAATTACCGGAAGTCTGATTATTAAGGAAAAAGGTAATTATTATAACAGAATGATCTGGATGCTCCCTACAGGAGAGTATCAGCATTACGATAAAAGACACCTTTTCGGAATGGGTGAAGAAGATAAAACTTATACAGCCGGAAAAGACAAGGTAGTCGTAGAACTGAAAGGCTGGAAAATCAGGCTTGCAGTATGTTATGACCTGAGATTCCCGGTATGGTTGCGTAACAATGATTCTGCTTACGATATTTTACTGATCATTGCCAGCTGGCCGGACAAACGCATCCCCCACTGGAAAGTTCTGATACCTGCAAGGGCAATTGAAAACCAGAGTTACGTAATTGCAGTTAACCGTGTAGGACATGACGGAAATGAAGTTTATCACAGTGGTCATTCTATGTGTATCGATGCTTACGGAAATACCGTTTATTATAAACCGGAAGATGAGGATCTCTACACCTTTAGCATCAATTATGAAGAACTGGTAAAAATACGCCGTAGTTTTCCATTTCTAAAAGATGCAGACAATTTTTCGCTGACGAATTAATCCAGATTCCATATTTAAATCCGGCCCAGGCCGGATTTTTCTGTTTAAAGACCTTTTAGGAATAAGTTTTTTAATGTAATCTTGTATATTATAACCTAAACCCTTTTTATGTTTAACCGTAGAAAATTCATTAAATGTTCGGCTTTGTCCGCTTCTCTCCTGGCACTTGACAAAAGCGGTGTTGCCGGCGTCCTTCCTGCAACGACTAAACCTATGGCTGGAAAACCAATCGTGATCTCAACCTGGGACTTCGGAATTGCAGCTAACCAGGCTGCCTGGGAAGTATTATCCGGCGGCGGACGTTCACTGGATGCTGTCGAAAAAGGTGTTCAGGTACCAGAAGCAGATCCTAAAAATCAAAGTGTAGGTTATGGCGGTCTACCGGACAGAGACGGAATAGTTACCCTTGATGCCTGTATTATGGATGAGCTGGGTAATTGTGGTTCTGTGGCCGCTCTTGAACATATTATGCACCCTATTTCTGTAGCCAGACTGGTCATGGAAAAAACCCCACATGTGATGCTCGCCGGTGACGGAGCATTACAATTTGCTTTAGAAAACGGATTTAAAAAGATAAACCTGCTTACGCCTGAGAGTGAAAAAGCATGGAAAGAATGGGTTAAAACTGCAAAGTATAAACCTGTGATGAATATTGAGAATAAACTTTATGACAAAGCCTCTCCTACCAGATTACCTGGAAACCAATATAACCATGATACCATAGGCATGCTTGCACTGGATGCTAAAGGCAATCTGTCTGGTGCATGTACAACCAGTGGAATGGCTTTTAAATTGCATGGACGTGTCGGCGACAGCCCGATCATCGGAGCTGGTCTGTATGTCGATAATGAAATTGGTGGCGCAACCTCTACTGGTGTTGGTGAGGAAGTAATCCGTAATGTAGGCAGCTTCCTTGTTGTGGAACTGATGCGCCAGGGTTATCCTCCTGAAGAGGCCTGTAAAGAAGCTGTAATGCGTATAATTAAAAAGAAACCAGCAACTGCTAAAGAAATACAAGTTGGATTCCTGGCATTGAATAAAAAGGGACAATATGGTGCTTATGCCATCCAGAAAGGATTCAGCTACGCAGTTTGTTCAGAAGAAGATAAAAAATTGTTAATCCCGGGAAAAAGTTACTATTAATATTCGAATGATGATTGAGATGGAAGTTTGCGCTAATTCGGTAAGTTCTGCCCTTGAGGCACAATCGGGTGGCGCAAAACGTGTCGAACTATGTGCCAGCCTCACCGAAGGTGGCACTACACCAAGTTATGCAGAAATTGCACTGGCAAAAAAAATGCTTTCTATAGAGGTTTTTCCGATTATCAGGCCCCGTGGTGGAGATTTTCTGTATTCTGACCTTGAATTTGAATTAATGAAGGAGGATATTAAAATCTGTAAAGCACTGCAATGCGAAGGGATTGTAACCGGGATTCTGACAGCTGATGGTAAAGTGGATAAAATCCGCTGTGCTGTATTAGTTGAATTAGCCAGACCAATGAAGGTTGCCTTTCACAGGGCATTTGATATGACTGTGAATCTGGAAGAAGCACTTGAAGATGTTATCTCACTGGGAATCATCAGGATACTAACTTCTGGCGGAAAAGCCACCGCAATAGAAGGTGCAGAAAAGCTGGCTGAATTAATTCGACTGGCAGATCAGCGGATCAGTATTATGCCTGGAGCCGGTGTTAATACTACCAATGTCAAAGCGCTGATCGATATAACTGGTGCAAAAGAATTTCATGCATCAGCCAGATTAAACCAGCCCAGTAAGATGCTTTTCAGAAATGAGAATCTGAGCATGGGTACCGAAACTGATGAATATAGTTCGTCATTAACGGATGCAAAACTGGTCAAAAAATTAATGGAACTGGCAAACAGTGCAGAATAATCAAGCGAATATTCTATATTTGCGGCACTGATGAAGCACATACGTAATTTTTGCATAATTGCACACATTGACCACGGTAAAAGTACCCTGGCCGACCGTTTATTGGAATACACGAATACAATCACCCAGCGCGAGTCACAGGCTCAGTTACTGGATGATATGGATTTGGAGCGTGAACGGGGTATTACCATTAAAAGTCATGCCATCCAGATGGACTATGTTCAGGATGGACAACCTTATATATTAAACTTAATTGACACTCCAGGACACGTAGATTTTTCTTACGAAGTATCGCGTTCTATCGCTGCCTGTGAAGGTGCTTTACTCATCGTAGATGCTTCGCAGGGAATACAGGCCCAAACAATTTCCAATCTTTATCTGGCACTGGAACATGATCTGGAGATCATTCCTATTCTAAATAAAATGGATCTTCCAGGTGCAATGCCCGAGGAAGTGAAAGATCAGATCATTGAACTGATTGGCTGTAAAAGGGAAGAAATCATCCCGGCTTCTGGTAAAACAGGACAAGGTGTCCACGATATTCTGCGTGCAATCGTAGAACGCGTACCTGCACCGGTAGGAAATCCCGATGGTGAATTACAGGCCTTGATTTTTGACTCTGTTTTTGATTCATTCCGTGGTATCGTTGCTTATTTCAAAGTATTAAACGGAGAAATACGTAAGAAAGATAAAGTAAAGTTTGTAGCTACCGGCAAGGAATATATTGCGGAAGAAGTAGGTACTTTAAAATTAAAACAATCTCCCAAAGATGTCATTAAAACTGGTGATGTAGGTTATATCATTTCTGGTATAAAAGAAGCCAGAGAAGTAAAGGTAGGAGATACAATTACGCATAAAGACCGTCCGAGTTTAGAGCCTATTAAAGGATTCGAAGAGGTTAAACCAATGGTATTTGCTGGTATTTATCCGGTGGACACAGATGAGTTTGAAGACTTAAGAGAAGCAATGCATAAATTGCAGCTGAACGATGCCTCTATCGTATTTGAACCGGAGTCTTCAGCAGCTTTAGGTTTTGGTTTCCGTTGCGGATTCCTGGGCATGCTGCATATGGAGATTATCCAGGAGCGTTTAGAGCGTGAATTTGATATGACGGTAATCACTACGGTTCCCAATGTGTCTTATCAGGCTATGACAACTAAAGGAGAGTTAATTATTGTCAATAACCCTTCTGATCTTCCGGATCCAAGTAAAATGGAGTATGTAGAGGAGCCTTATATTAAAGCAAATATCATTACCAAATCCGAATTCGTAGGTCCTGTAATGTCCCTTTGTATTCAGAAACGGGGAATCATCGCCAATCAGTCATATCTGACTTCTGACCGTGTTGAACTGGTATTTGAAATTCCTATGGGTGAAATCGTATTTGATTTCTATGATCGACTGAAAACAATTTCAAAAGGATATGCTTCTTTTGATTATCATCAGATTGGTTATCGTAAGTCTGACCTTGTCAGATTGGATATTCTGCTGAACGCTGAACCGGTTGATGCTTTATCTTCACTGATTCACCGCAGTAACTCTTATGATTTTGGAAAACGGATCTGTGAGAAATTAAGAGAATTAATTCCGCGTCAGCAATTCGAAATCATTATTCAGGCTTCTATCGGTGCTAAGATCATCGCCAGAGAAACTGTAAAAGCATTACGTAAAGATGTAACTGCCAAATGTTATGGTGGTGATATATCCCGTAAACGTAAACTGTTGGAAAAACAGAAAAAAGGTAAAAAACGTATGCGCCAGGTAGGTAATGTGGAGATTCCGCAAACTGCATTTATGGCCGTATTGAAATTAGATTAATTTATACAAAGATATTTTGTTTGATATGCAGTTACTGGACGGAAAATTCGCATCTGAAAAGATCAAATTGGAAATAGCAGCTGAAGCAGCTGATTTTTTAGCACAGCATGGACGTAAACCTCATTTAATTGCTATTCTGGTAGGTAATGACGGTGGAAGTGAAACTTATGTGGCCAGCAAGATGAAGAACTGTGAAAAAGTCGGTTTCCAGTCTTCGCTGATCAGATATGGTGTTGAGGTGACTGAAGAAGAATTACTTCTGAAAGTTCGTGAGATCAATAATGATGCTGGTGTGGACGGGCTGATCGTTCAGCTTCCCTTACCTAAACATATCGATCCGGAGAAAGTTACTGAAGCCATTGATCACCGTAAAGATGTAGATGGTTTTCACCCGATAAACCTTGGCCGTATGGTACGTAACCTGCCTTGTTTTATTCCAGCTACACCATATGGTATTTTACTGATGCTAAAGGCTTATGGAATAGATACAGCAGGTAAACATTGTGTGGTTGTAGGACGCAGCAACATTGTAGGTACTCCGATGAGTATTTTAATGGCACGTAATGCAAATCCTGGAAATTGTACAGTAACATTGACGCACAGCAGGACTACTAATCTGAAAGAGCTTGTTCTGCAGGCTGATATTATCATAGCTGCTATCGGTAAAAAGAACTTTATTACTGCAGATATGGTTAAACCTGGTGCCATCATTATAGATGTGGGTATTAACAGAGAGACTTCAGAGAAAACCAAGTCGGGATACAAATTGTATGGGGATGTGGATTTTGAAAATGTTGCTCCACTGGCTTCCTGGATTACTCCTGTTCCTGGAGGTGTTGGCCTGATGACCATAGTTGGTTTACTCAGAAATACACTGGCCTCAGCTAAAAAAGAGATTTATTCTTAATATACCTAAAAGAGAAGTTATTCATTAGCTTCTCTTTTTTTATTTCCCAAAAAACCGGCTGAACAAACCTCGCTTAAAACCGGCATATAACCCATCCGGCTCCTGTTTCAACGGATAAATATAAATATAGTCCCCTTGCCCCTCTGCTCCTCTTCCTGTTGTTAAATCATAAGCATATCTGTGAATCGGACAGATTAATTTTCCATGTTCGCACCAACCACCACTGAGTGTTCCTCCTGCATGAGGGCAAGTATTCTGTACCAGATAAAGTTCCTGATGATGCCTTAACAGACACAATTTTTTACCTGCGATGTTTATTTGCCTGATAAAATCACCTTCTGGAATTTCCTCTTCAATTTTATACCAGCGTAAATCAGCCATTGACTACTTGCTTATTCATAGATTAGTCATTTAAATAAGGTCAATATACATATATTCCCATTTTCCTGCCATATTTATTTAACTTTGCCATTTAAGATATGGCACACAATATTCCAGCAGACGGCACAATGCTTCCATTAATGGAAGAGTTTTACACTATACAAGGTGAAGGTTTTAACACAGGCAAAGCTGCCTATTTTATTCGTCTTGGAGGTTGCGATGTAGGTTGTCACTGGTGTGATGTGAAGGAAAGCTGGGATGCTGAACTTCACCCGTTAACTTCAGCAGATTCGATTGCTGAAAAAGCTGACACATTTCCGGGTAAGGCTGTTGTAATTACTGGTGGTGAGCCTTTGATTTATAACATGGATTACCTCACTAAAAAACTGCAGGAAAAAAATATTCTGACTTTTATTGAAACCTCCGGGGCTTATCCCTTGTCAGGAAGCTGGGACTGGATTTGTCTTTCTCCAAAGAAATTCAAAGCTCCCCGTCCTGATATTACCCCATTTGCCAATGAACTGAAAGTCATCGTTTTTAATAAAAGTGACTTTGAATGGGCGGAGAAATATGCAGAAACAGTATCTCCTTCCTGCAAACTTTATTTACAGCCGGAATGGTCCAAATCAAAAGAAATCACACCAATGATCATTGACTATGTGATGGCTAACCCTAAATGGGAAATTTCGTTACAAACACATAAATACCTGAACATACCATAGTAGATTTTATACAGGTCTCCTGATTTTAACAAAACAGCAATATCTTCAAAAGGTATTGCTGTTTTTTGTTTAAGTTTATCGTGTCGGTTTTGCTGACCTGCATCATGAGATCATATAACCTATGAAGAAAATATTACTCTTGCTCATTTGTCTGTTCAATTGTTTTCTGGTACAGGCACAGGAATCTACGGTTAAAAAAGCGCAGCAGAATTTTGACTCTGCACAGAAATTAATGTTAAACCGGGATTATGACGGTGCCGCTAAATTGCTGGAGGATGCTGTTGCAGCTGATCCTTCTTTTCAGTTTGCCTTTATTCAACTGGCAGATGTCTACAAATTTAAAAAATCATTTGAGCAGGCAAAAAACAACTACCTGAAGGCAATAGCTATTACAAACCCTGCTCCCGAAGCCAGGGTCTATTATTCGCTGGCAGAGACCGAATTAAATACTGGGGATTACGAAAACGCCAGAAAACATTTCGTTGTTTTTAAGGATGGGTATAAAGGTAAAGAGCAATTGATGATCCAGAAGGCAAGAAAATATATTCTGGATTGTGATTTTGCTATGATTGCCATAAAACATCCTGAAAAGTATGAACCGCGTAACCTTGGACCTGCGATTAATACAAAGGACAGAGAATATCTGCCCACATTAACAGCAGATGGCTCAACTCTTATTTTTAGTCGTACAGTTGACGGAAATGAGGATTTTTATGTCTCTCATAAGGTAAATAAAGAATGGAGAACAGCAGTGCCCTTAAGTGATAAGATTAACACCAGATTTAATGAGGGGGCACAATCAATTTCACCGGATGGTATGTATTTATTTTTCACCGGATGCAATCGTGAGGATGGATTTGGAAGCTGCGATTTATACGTAAGTCATAAAAATGGAAATGCATGGGACACGCCCTTCAATCTGGGTGCTGTAGTGAATTCTTCTTCCTGGGACTCTCAGCCTGCTATAAGCCCGGATGGAAGTACTTTGTATTTTGTGAGTAACCGGCCAGGCGGAATTGGTGGTTATGATATCTGGAAAACCACTTTAAATAGTGAAGGAGAATGGAGTAAACCCGAAAATCTGGGGCCTGAAATCAATACCATTTATGATGAAAACACACCATTTGTTCATCCTGATGGCAAAACGCTGTACTTTTCTTCAAATGGCTGGCCCGGAATGGGAAATATGGATATTTTTTATAGCCGTGCCCAGCCTGATGGAAAATGGGGAAAACCTGTGAATATAGGTTATCCTATTAATACTTTTAATGAAGAAACCGGCCTCATGGTAAGCCCTGACGGAACCGAGGGTTTATTTTCCTCGGCACTGAAGGGTGGCTTTGGAGATATGGATATTTATAGTTTCAAAATGCCCGAATCAGCCCGTCCCCTACCTATTACCTATGTAAAAGGAATTGTCAGGGATAAAGAGACACGAAATTTTCTGGAAGCCAGAGTGCAGGTAGTGAATCTAAAAACTAAGGAGACAAAATTTAATGATTACACATCAGCTTCTACGGGAGAATTTCTAGCTGTTATGCCAATGGGTAGTACTTATGCTTTTAATGCAGTAGCGGATGGTTATCTGTTCTATTCTGATAATTTTGTACTGAACCAGACAAAAGCCGGACAGCCCTATACACTGGAAATTTATCTCGAGAAACTAAAACCTGGTGCCAATATGATCTTAAGGAACATATTTTTCGACACAAACAAATACGAATTACTACCCCCATCAATTACCGAGCTGACTAATCTGCTGCAATTATTACAAGCCAGCAAAACTGTCAGTATCGAAATTCAGGGGCATACGGATAACGAGGGCAATGCAGAAGCCAACCAGACCTTATCACTGCAACGAGCTAAAGCGGTATATGATTATCTGATTGCAAACCAGATTAACCCGGATCGTCTGACTTTTAAAGGATTTGGTGCCACAAAACCAATTGCGTCCAATGATACAACGGATGGCCGTCAGCAAAACCGCAGAACATCATTTATCATTACCAGTGTCCGGTAAGAATAAAATTACGGATACAAAAAAGGCTTATATCAAATGATATAAGCCTTTTTATAATTTGATCGGGATACTAAATTACAGCTTTCCTGATTTTGATCAGCTTAACGAGTAATTGCTCCAATAAATCCAGATGAAGCATATTGGCACCATCAGATTTTGCATGGGCCGGATCCGGATGGGTTTCGATAAACAAACCATCTGCACCAACAGCAATTGCTGCTTTAGCGATAGTTTCAATCAGCTCAGGTTTACCACCCGTAACACCAGAACTTTGGTTCGGCTGCTGTAACGAATGTGTAACATCCATCACTACAGGCACACCAAAACTCTTCATCTCAGGCAGACCCCGGTAATCCACAATCAGGTCCTGATAACCAAAAGTATTTCCTCTGTCTGTCAGTATTACTCTTTTATTACCAGCTTCATAAATTTTATCAACTGCAAATCTCATTGATCCGGCTGAAAGAAACTGGCCTTTTTTAACGTTAACAACTTTTCCTGTATGCGCAGCAGCAATCAGCAGGTCTGTCTGTCTGCATAAGAATGCAGGGATCTGCAGTACATCCACATAAGCTGCAGCCATTGCTGCTTCAGCACTTTCATGAATATCAGTTACCGTTGGCACACCAAACGTTTTACCTACTTTCTCTAAGATTTTAAGTGCTTTCTCGTCTCCGATACCTGTAAAAGAATCGCCTTTAGAGCGATTTGCTTTTCTGTAGGATCCTTTAAAAATAAAAGGAATCTCCAGCTGATCGGTAAGCGTTACAATCCGTTCCGCAATTCTCATTGCGATTTCTTCTCCTTCAATTGCACAAGGACCGGCCATCAGAAAAAAATTGCCGGAAGTAGTATGTTTTAATTTATCTAATTCAAAATTGACCATGCTTAAGCTTAGTTTCCAAGTTCTGACATGAACTTAATTCTCATTAATTGTATCTCTTCGCGCGTATAATCTGTCTCGCCTAAGTCCTTCAAAGCTTCGTCTATAGAATCATTTTCAGCCGCACGGAAGTAATCAAATACTTCATCCTGGCGATCGTCATCCAACATCTCATCAACAAAATAATTCAGGTTAAGCTTAGTACCGGAGTTTACAATCGCTTCAATCTCTTTCAGAATCTCTGTATAAGTAATTCCTTTTGATTTTGCAATGTCTTCCAGGCCAATCTGTCTGTCTACATTTTGTATGATAGAAACCTTTAACTGCGATTTATTAGCCTGTGTTTTAATAATCAGGTCTATAGGACGCTCTATATCATTGTCTGTCACATATTTTTTGATCAGCTCAATGAATGGAGTACCAAATTTCATTGCCTTACCATTCCCCACGCCGGAGATCTGTTTCAGCTCATCCATTGCAATCGGATAGTGGGTACACATCTCTTCAAGTGACGGATCCTGGAAAACTACAAACGGAGGAACATTCTTCTGTTTCGCAATCTTTTTTCTCAGGTCTTTTAACAACTGTAATAACTGTGTATCCAGTGTTCCGCTACCATGTTTAACATCGTCCTCATCATCATCAGCCGAGCTGTCAATAGGTACATTCAGAATGAATTTAAGACTGTAAGGGTTTTTCAGGAATTCGTTCCCGGAATTGGTTAACCGGAGCAAACCATAGTTATCAATGTCTTTTGACAGGAAATTATTCAGTACCGCCTGCCGCATTAATGATTTCCAGAGAATCTCTCCTTCTACCTTACCTAATCCAAATTCCTGGAGTTTACTGTGCTCATAAGCGATAGTCTGTGCTGTCTCCATACCCAGTAAAACGCAAAGGATATGTGCATCATCAAATTTCTCACCGGTATGTTTGATCAGGTTTAATGCAACCCTCAGTGGCTCTTCAGCATCGAAATAACTTTTAGGCTTCTTACAGTTGTCACACATACAGTTACAACCTGTCTCATTGAAGTTTTCACCAAAATAATGCAGGATCTGCTTTCTGCGGCATACGCCCGATTCAGCATAATCAATGACCTCCTTTAAGATTTGCGTACCAATTTCACGTTCTGCTACCGGCTTGTCTTTCATAAACTTAGCCAGCTTATCTACATCTTTCTGTGCGTAGAAAGCGATACAAACCCCTTCACCGCCATCACGTCCGGCCCTGCCAGTTTCCTGATAGTAACCTTCCATACTTTTAGGTATATCGTGGTGGATGACAAAACGAACATCAGGTTTATCAATACCCATTCCGAAAGCTATAGTAGCCACAATGACTTCTACATCTTCCATCAGGAATTTATCTTGTGTATCTGCCCTTACTTTAGGCTCCAGACCGGCATGATAAGGTAAAGCCTTAATTCCATTCAGGTTTAAGGCTTCAGCAACTTCTTCTACCTTTTTCCTGCTGAGACAATAAATAATACCCGATTTACCGGTATTGTACTTAATGTACCTGATCATTTCTTTGATCACATCCCTTTTAGGACGGATCTCATAAAATAAGTTGGGCCTGTTAAACGAGGACTTAAACAAGGTAGCATCAGCCATCTGCAGATTCTTAATAATATCCTGCTGTACTTTTGGTGTTGCCGTTGCAGTCAGTGCAATAATTGGGATTTCTGGTCCCAGGCCGCTAATCACCTGGCGAATCCTCCGGTACTCCGGACGAAAATCATGTCCCCATTCTGAAATACAATGGGCTTCATCAACCGCAACAAAAGAGATAGTAATAAGCTTCAGAAATTCAATATTATCCGCTTTGGATAATGATTCCGGTGCTACATATAATAATTTAGTCTGACCACTTAACAAATCATTTTTTACCTGTGTAATTTCGGATTTATTTAAAGAAGAATTCAAAAAGTGAGCAATACTGTCACTTCCCCCAAAAGCTCTGAGCTGATCCACCTGATTTTTCATCAGTGCAATAAGCGGCGAGATCACGATAGCAGTACCCTCTGACATCAGAGCCGGTAATTGATAACAAATGGATTTCCCCCCACCTGTAGGCATAATTACGAAGGTGTTTTTTCGTTCAAGAACATTGGTAATAATTGATTCCTGATCCCCCTTAAAATTGTCGAAACCAAAAAAGGTTTGTAAGTTGTCAAACAACGACTTTTTCACATCCATTTTGTGTATAAAATATTCAGTGCTATTTTTGATTCAAAATAACATAATTTTGCACCAATTAAAGCATCAATATACTAAATATTTCTCTTTGAAAAGTAAAAAATCTATTATCACGGCGGGGATCAACACTTTACAAGCGGAAGCACAGGCTATACTTGGTCTTGTAAATCATATAAATGATGATTTTATAGCCGTTGTTGAGCATATTATCGCTGGAAACGGCCGTGTTATTGTCACTGGAATCGGCAAAAGCGCCATTATTGCGCAGAAAATTGTCGCAACTTTGAATTCTACAGGCACCCCTTCGAGTTATATGCATGCTTCGGATGCGGTACACGGAGACCTCGGAATGATACAGAAAAACGATATTGTAATCTGTATTTCCAAGAGCGGCAATACACCTGAAATCAAAGTCCTCACTCCTTTACTCAAGCGATCCGGAACACTGTTAATCGGAATGGTAGGCCAACTGGACTCTGAGCTCTCCAGACAGGCTGATCTGATCCTGAATACTACAGTTGAAAAAGAGGCATGCCCAAATAACCTGGCCCCAACCACAAGTACGACAGCACAACTTGCGATGGGTGATGCGCTGGCAGTCAGTCTCCTTCTTGCCAGAGAATTCAGTGCTGATGATTTTGCCCGTTTTCATCCGGGTGGGTCCTTAGGAAAAAAATTATACCTTAAAGTTTCTGAACTGGCAGAGCGTAATGCTAAACCCAGTGTTTTAGCAGGCGCCAGTGTAAAGGATGCGATTGTTTCCATAAGTAAAAACCGTTTGGGTGCTGTTGCTGTTGTTGAAGGTAACCGGATTAAGGGAGTGATCACTGACGGAGATATCAGAAGGATGCTGGAAAAATATTCCGACCTTACTGGCCTTACAGCCGGAGATATTATGAACAATAACCCTAAAACAATAGATAAAGATACTTTGGCAGTAACCGCATTCGAGCTGATCAGACAATCAAATATTACACAATTATTAGTTACAGATGCAAATGGTTATTTTGGTATTGTACATTTGCACGATCTTCTCAATGAAGGTTTATTATAAAATATGCCCAACCACAATATGAACAAAAATAATTACGCATTAATCATGGCCGGTGGCGTCGGAAGTCGCTTCTGGCCGGTAAGCCGGGTTGAACATCCAAAACAATTTATTGATTTTTTTGGTGTTGGAAAAACGCTTATCCAAAGTACTTACGACCGATTCTTAAAAATATGTCCTCCAGAAAATATATTTATTGTCACTAACGAGATTTATGTAGATAAAGTCAGGGAACAATTGCCGGAGCTTAAAGAAAATCAGATTCTTGCTGAGCCAATTATGCGTAATACAGCTCCATGTATTGCTTACGGTTCGATGAAAATCATTGAACTTAATCCAGATGCTACTATTGTTGTAGCTCCATCAGATCATACCATTTCAAATCTGGATGCCTTTATAGCAGCCATAGAACAGTCACTGGAAGCAGCCAGGGAAAATGACTGCCTCGTTACCCTTGGAATCAAACCAAGCCGTCCTGACACAGGATATGGGTATATACAGTACGTTGAAACTACCCTACCTACTGATCCGCAAATCAATAAGGTGAAAATTTTCACAGAAAAGCCAAATCTTGAATTAGCCAAGTCTTTTTTACAGAGTGGGGATTTCCTTTGGAATGCGGGAATCTTCATCTGGTCGGCAAAAGCTATTAATGACGCCTTCAGTAAACACCTGCCTGACATGTATGACATTTTTCATTTGGGTGCATCTTCTTACAATACACCTGAAGAAAAGGCATTCATCAGTAATGCCTACTTACAGTGTACCAACATTTCTATAGATTTTGCCATCATGGAGAAGGCTGACAATGTTTATGTCCTGCCTGCTGATTTTGGATGGTCAGATCTGGGAACCTGGGCATCTATCTATGATATGGCCGAGAAGGATTATGTAGGTAATGCGGTTATCCCATCTGAACAGGTCATGATGTTTAACTCATCCAACTGCATGGTTAATGTACCCGAAGATAAATTGGTAATTCTGCAGGGACTACATGATTATATTGTGGTAGAATCCAACAATACACTGTTGATTTGTCCCCGTTCTGAAGAACAGAGCGTGAAACAAATCGTAGCAGATGTAAAGTCTAATTTTGGACAGAAATTTATATAGGAACCTGTTTATAATGAAACAGGCCCTTAATTATTAACACGTTGCCTGATGGCTTCGTATAAGATAACACCAGTAGAAACTGACACATTTAGTGAACCGATCTCTCCAAACATAGGGATCTTCGCTAAATGGTTAGCCATACGCATAATATCATTTGATATACCTTCGTCTTCAGCTCCCATTACAATGGCAGTCGGAACAGTATAGTCAGGTGCATAAATCAAATCGTTGGTTTTCTCTGTACAGGCAACAATCTGCAAACCACAATCCTGAAGGAAAAGTGCTGTTTTATGCAGGTTCTGCTGGCGGCATACCGGTATAGTGAATAAAGCACCAGCTGATGTCTTAATGGCATCTGCATTGATCTGTGCAGAGTTTTTTGCAGGTACTACAATTGCATGAACACCAGTACAGGCGGCAGTCCTTGCAATTGCCCCCATATTCCGGACATCGGTAATACCATCCAGGATCAGGATTAACGGAACCTCTCCTTTTTCATAAATCAACGGGATAATATCCTCTATCTTTTGAAATGTAATTGCAGAAATTACAGCGATTACACCCTGATGGTTTTTCTGTGTCATCCTGTTCAGTTTTTCTACCGGAACATTATGCACTGGAATATCTGTGTCTTTTAGTAAACCTTTAAGCTCAGGGATAATTTCTCCTGTAAGGCCTCTTTGCATGTATATACTTTCTATATCTTTTCCAGCTTTAATCGCTTCAATAACAGCGCGTATACCGAATACAAATTCATTATTTTCTTTAGGTCTGGGTGACCTTCTAAAGTTTTCCATTTATTCTATTTTACCTGCAAAAATAGCTGAAATAATGAGAATTGAGGAATTCAATTTCCGGAGCCCGTTATCAATTCCGGTGAAACAGACCGAAAAAGCAGCATATATATCATTGTCAGAACTGACTAACAGATAATTATCAACATTATTTTGTTTGTAAATAACAGTTTTTTGCGTGCCGCATCAAAAATGAATGATAAGAACAGGCCAGAATGTGTATAAAGAATCTTTACAGGAGTAAAATTTTCGCTATTTTTGGGGCTATGAATACGGATAACGGAACACAAGGTCAGGATAGGCAGAACTTTACCTCTTCCAGAAAAAACAGAGTCGGTACACCTATGAGTAATATGGGTAAAATACCACCACAGGCAATAGATTTGGAAGAAGCAGTATTAGGTGCACTAATGCTGGAAAAAGATGCATTATCAACTGTTATCGATATTTTGAAACCCGAAGTTTTCTATCAGGAATCACATAAAAAAATATTTGAGGCTATTGCAATCCTTTTCCAGAAGTCAAAACCAGTAGATATTCTTACTGTTACTTCTGAACTGAGAACATTAGGCACACTGGAGATGGTTGGCGGAGCCTATTACATTACTAATCTGACTAACCGGGTTGCCTCTGCCGCAAATATTGAATATCATGCCCGTATCATTTCACAAAAGTATATACAGCGTGAACTGATCAGAATCTCTTCTGATATTATACAAAACGCTTACGAAGATACCACTGATATATTTGACCTGCTGGATCACGCAGAAAAAGGACTTTTTGATATTGCTCAGAATAACCTGCGCAGGGATACCCAGAAAATGGATGAGATCATTAAACAGTCTCTGGCCACTCTCGAAGAATTAAGGACTAAATCTGATGGTCTGACAGGGGTTCCTTCCGGCTTTACTGCATTAGACAGAATTACAGGCGGATGGCAACCTTCCGACCTGGTAATCATTGCTGCACGTCCGGCAATGGGAAAAACTGCCTTTGTACTTACCTGTGCAAGAAATGCGTCAGTTCAGTTTAAACGTCCGGTAGTCGTATTCTCGCTAGAGATGTCTTCGGTACAATTAGTAAATCGTTTAATATCCGGAGAAACAGAAATAGAACAGGAGAAAATAAGAAAAGGAAACCTGGCCGAATGGGAATGGCAGCAACTGCACAGTAAAATCGGTACACTAACCGAAGCTCCGTTGCTGATTGATGATACCCCTGCACTGAACATTTTTGAATTCAGGGCAAAATGCAGAAGGTTAAAATCCCAATACGATATACAAATGATCATCATCGATTACCTCCAGCTGATGCATGGTAAAGGTGAAGGACAAAGCGGAGGCGGTAACCGTGAACAGGAAATTGGTAGTATATCCCGTGCCCTGAAATCAGTTGCAAAAGAATTAAACGTCCCGGTTCTTGCGCTTTCTCAGCTGAGTCGTGCTGTAGAAACAAGACCAGGTGTAAATGGTAAAAGACCACTCCTATCCGATTTGAGGGAATCCGGATCTATTGAGCAGGATGCCGATATGGTACTATTCTTATACCGTCCTGAATATTACGGGATCACTGAAGATGAAAGCGGAAGATCGCAGGCTGGTGTCGGTGAAGTAATTATTGCGAAACACAGAAATGGTGAAACGGGTATTGTACCGTTGAGATTTATTGGTAAGTACGTTAAATTTGCTGATCTTGAAGAAGATTTCATGCCACCTAACTCCTTCTCTATGGATAATCCGGGTGCTGGCATGCTACCTTCAGCTGACTTTGACAGGCCTGCTGGTAATGTCATTATCAAACCTTCCCGTATGGATGATTTTAACGATGACGATGCCCCCTTCTAAATGATAAAGAATTTTGCCGGGTTACATAAAGTAGCCTAGCAAAATTCCTGCAAGAACAATCAGAGTAGGGCTGATTTTCGTAAAATTCAGGATTAGAAATGTAATCAGAATCAGAACAATAGAAAGCATATCGGTAAAGCCGGCTGATTTTGTCGTCAGATCCATCACCACAGGTCTGACCAGCAGAATAAATGCTGCGATAATAAAGCCCACACTGACCGCATTAATTCCAGACAAGGAATGCCTTATCCTGGTGATCTTCTTTAAATCCTCCCAGAATGGCACGATAAACAGTACCAGAATCAATCCGGGAAGATTAATCCCGATTACTGCTACAATTCCACCTAAAATCTGTCCATAAATTCCATAACCAAAATTTTTCATACTTAAGGCACCTACATAACTGGTAAAGGAAAACGTTGGGCCTGGTAAGGCCTGCTGTAGTGCAAAACCCGACAAAAACTCGGATGATCCCAGATAATGTTTCATTTGTACGAACTCTGTAAACATTAAAGGCACTAATACCTGTCCTCCCCCAAATATAAAAATCCCATTACGGTAAAAGTTTTCGAATAACCTGATTGGTAAACTAAATGGAGATGTTCTGTTAATAATTGCCCCCATTGCAGCTAGAAATAACAATACCCCGAAAAAGTAAGCTAATTTCCTGGGGTTAACATTAGCGAATAACTTTACTCTGATTTCACTTTCTTCTTTTGGTGATTCTAAGGCTGAAGAAATCATTCCTCCCACAAGAATGGCCAGTGGAAAGACATAGGCATTTCTAAGAACCAGTGTCGCTATTACGGCAGAAATTGCCAGAAAAACAGCTGTCTGGGTAACCAGTACCTTCCTCGAAAGTGTGTAGGCACCAAAGGCAACAATTCCCAGTGCAACCGGCTGAATGTATTTTAAGACTAATGCAAACTGCACTTTATGATCCAGTTGTGCAAAACTGATCGCAGCAAAGGTCATAATTGCTGCTGATGGAATAATCCAGATCAGAAAGGTAACCAATGCCAGCCTGAGCCCCCCTACTTTATGGGCTATACCAACTAAGGTCTGCGTTGAGGCAGGCCCGGGTAATATCTGCGCCAATGCGTTCAGTTCAAGTAAATCCTCCTCCGAAATATATTTCGTTTGTTTGACGAAATATTTTAGCAGAAGAGATATGTGTGACTGCGCACCGCCAAATGCTGTGAAAGTGAAGAGAAAAACATCTTTGATAAATAGTAACTGTCGTTTTTCCATCAATTATTTAATCATCTTCATAATCAAGACCTGCTGCCGAGTTATAAGCCCCCTGTAATTCGGAGAAAGCATGGCCATCCCCCTTTTCTCTCGCTCTTTTCATCCCCAACTGATATATAGCTACGGCTTTATCCGTTTGTCCCTGTTTTTGATATAATTTGCCCAAATGATAATAAGTACCCACATAGGAAGGGTGATCTTCTACTAATTTATGATAATATTGAAAGGCCAGTTCTGTATCATTTAATGAATTATACTCTGTCGCCAGTGCATATAAGATAAAAGGATCATTAGGTTCTGTTGCCAAAAATGATAATAACTTGTTTAATCGGGTACTTTGCATTTTAAATCCCTGCTTTTTTAATTAGATTTGCAAAAAGACATTTTTATGAAACCATTATATTTAAAGGCTGATAATAACCAATAACAGTATATAATGGCTTCATCAATTAAAAACAACTTATTCATATGAAAATATTAGTTTGTATCAGTAATGTGCCCGACACAACCACAAAAATAACTTTTACTAATGATAATACCCAATTCAATACTGCGGGAGTTCAGTTTATCGTGAATCCGTATGATGAAATTGCATTATCCAGAGCAATTGAACTTTGTGAAGGCGGCAAAGGAACAGTAACTGCAATTAATGTTGGTGAAAGTGCGACAGAGCCTACCATCAGAAAAGCTTTGGCTATTGGCGCAGATGATGCTGTCAGAATTGATGCTTTTCCACGTGATGCCTATTTTACTGCTTTTCAAATAGCAGAATATGCTAAGTCAGGTGATTTTGATATGATCCTTACCGGTCGTGAATCAATCGATTACAATGGTGCACAGGTTGCTGCAATGGTTGGTGAATTCTTAAACATCCCTTCTGTTTCCATTATTAAAAAACTAGACTATGATGGTACTACCGCTACACTTGAAAGAGAAATTGAAGGTGGTAAAGAAGTAGTAAGTGTAACTGGTAAATTTGTGGCGAGCTGTGCTGAAGGTGTAGCAGAGCCTAAAATACCAACAATGAGAGGTATCATGTCAGCAAGGTCAAAACCTTTGACTGTAGTAACTGCCCAGCCAATTGAAGAAGTAATTAAAATTGTCCAGTTTGAAACTCCTCCTGCCCGCGGTGCAGTTAAACTGATTCCGGCAGATGAAGCAGCTAACCTGATTAACCTGCTGCATACTGAAGCTAAAGTTATCTAAGGTCCGTTTTAAAAAAATAATAATTAAATTCTAAGCAAAAAATTATGTCAGTTTTAGTATATGTAGAACAAGTCGATGGCAAGTTTAAGAAATCTGTATTTGAAGCGGTTTCTTATGCAAAAGCCATTGCAGATAAAACAGGGACCAGCCTTAGTGCAATAGCAATAGGTAACGTTGCAGATAGTGAATTACAGGAATTAGGTAAATATGGTGCAGCTAAAGTATTAAATGTAGCCACCGCAGAATTAAAAAATTTCGTTAACCAGGCTTATGCTGCAGTTATAGCAGAAGCTGCTCAGAAAGAAAGTGCTGATATCATTGTACTTTCCAATTCATTTTCAGGTAAAGGCCTTGCACCAAGAGTAGCTGTAAAGTTAAAAGCCGGATTAGTTGATGGGGCTGTTGAGCTTCCACAGCTGGATGGTGGTAAATTTCTGGTAAAAAAAGGTGCTTTCTCAGGAAAAGCATTTGCAGTTACTGAACTGACCTCAGCAAAAAAGGTAATTGCCTTAAACCCGAATGCTTTCGGTGTTAAAGAATCACCAGTTACTGCTGTTATTGAACCTTTCTCTCCTGCTGTTCAGTCTACTGACCTGGCTGCGATTGTAAAAGATATTGTAAGAGCAACAGATAAGGTTTCCCTTCCTGACGCAGAATTGGTTGTTTCAGCAGGAAGAGGTCTGAAAGGACCAGAAAACTGGGGTATGATCGAAGAGCTGGCCAATCTCCTTGGAGCAGCAACAGCTTGCTCTAAACCGGTTTCTGATGCAGACTGGAGACCACATTCAGAACACGTTGGACAAACTGGTATTGCAATCAGCCCTAATTTATATATTGCTATCGGTATATCAGGAGCTATTCAGCATCTGGCCGGTGTAAGTTCTTCTAAAGTAATTGTGGTCATCAATAAAGACCCGGAAGCACCCTTCTTTAAGGTGGCTGACTATGGAATCGTTGGAGATGCCTTTGAGGTTGTTCCTAAATTAATTGAGGCTCTAAAAGCACACCAGGCTTAATATTAATATCAGGCGGAGATGAAAGTTTCCGCCGGATATTCATAAATATGAAAAAAGTAAAACTAGATATTGTTGGCTTATCCTATAGCCAAACCCAATCCGGAGCTTATGCACTGGTACTTGGAGAAGTAAACGGCAGAAGACGTTTGCCTATCATCATAGGTGCATTCGAAGCTCAGGCTATTGCTATTGAGATTGAAAAAATGACCCCAAGCAGGCCATTGACTCATGATCTTTTCAAAACATTTGCGCAAACCTATAAAATTGAAATCAAAGAAATTCTAATCTACAATCTGGTAGATGGTGTCTTTTTCGCTAAGCTGATCTGCTCAGACGGCGAAAGAACAGAGGAAATTGATGCAAGAACATCCGACGCTATCGCGCTGGCCGTACGTTTCAACTCTGCGATATACACTTACGAATTTATTTTATCCTCTGCAGGTATCGTTATCGAAGGTAACGATTTTGTTTTCCTCGAAAACATGGACAACCTGAATAAGGAACAAGGGCCAGACGATGTGGATACTTCAATTCCAGGATCTGTCTACGCAAACCTTAGTATAGAGGAGCTTAATCAAAAACTTCAGGAAGCCATTGCTGAAGAAGCATACGAAAAAGCAGCTCGTATCAGGGATGAGTTAAACAAAAGAAATTCATCTCAATAGTTATTATTTGCAAGTTTATACACATCTTTATTTTTTCTACCCAAATTTTTTTATTTGAATATTTTTTATGGAGCGTTTTCACGGAATTATTGGCGTCATTTTTATACTGGGCCTAGCTTATCTTTGTTCTAACAATAAGAAGAAGATTAATTACAGGCTTGTCGGAAGTGGCCTCACACTCCAGATTGTTATCGCCGTCCTTGTACTAAGAGTTGCCCCCGTACAACATTTCTTTGAATTTCTTGGAAAAGGAATGCAGAAAATCGAGCAGTTTGCTAAAGTAGGCGTTGATTTTGTTTATGGTGGTGTAGCTGTCATTGGTTTTGACGGAAAAACACATGCATATGCAGCCCCTGATAGTTTTGTATTTGCTTTCAATGTAACAGCTACAATCATTTTGGTTTGTGTGCTGGTCGCTATATTTTACCATTTTGGTATTATGCAGCGTATTGTAGCAGTAATTGCAAAAGGCATGAACTTCATTATGCGTGTAAGTGGTGCTGAAGCTTTAAGTAATGTGGCCAGTGCTTTTGTCGGACAGGTTGAAGCCCAGGTAATGATTAAACCTTACCTGAAAGGAATGACAAAAAGTGAACTGCTGGCTTCTATGAGTGGAAGTTTAGCTTGTATCGCAGGTGGTATTCTGATTGTTTATGCAAACATGGGTGCACAGGCAGGAATGAATCTTGCACCTAAATTAATTATGGCAAGTTTAATGGCCGCACCCGGAGCACTGATTATTTCTAAAATAGTTTTCCCGGAAACAGAGGTTTCACAGACTATGGGTGAAGTAAAACTTGAAGTAAAAAGTGAATACACAAACCTGATTGATGCCATTTCTCATGGCGCCGGAGAAGGCTTTAAGATTGCAATGAACGTAATCGCTATGCTGATCGGCTTTATAGCCTTAATCGCTTTAGTGGATTATACGTTGGTTAATATAGGTCACTTATTCAATCCCAATTTCAATTTATCACTCGACTGGATCTTTGGCAGATTGTTTTATCCTTTTGCCTGGTCAATGGGTATTCCGGATGCTGATGTAAGTAATGCAGCTACCCTGCTGGGACAAAAATTAACAGTCAATGAATTTTTAGCATTTAAAAACCTGACTACTAAAGCTGTGCCAATCGTTACAGAAAAGGGAGTCCTGATCATCAGTATTGCAATCTGTGGTTTTGCTAACTTCAGCAGCGTCGGAATGCAGATCGGCGGAATTGGTGAACTTGCACCAGAACGTCGCGCAGATCTTGCTAAATTGGGTCTGAAAGCATTAATGTGTGGAACATTAGCTTCCTACCTTTCTGCTTCTATTGCAGGAATATTAATGTAACATCATATATGTCTGGAAAATATCGCCTCGAAAAAAACTGTCTGAACTGCGGACACCATGTTGAAGATCATTATTGCAGCCACTGCGGGCAACCGAACCTCGAATTAAAAGAACCATTCTGGGGATTCATTGCACACAGTGTAGGCCATTATTTCCATTTCGATTCGAAATTTTTCCATACACTCGTACCCCTGTTAACCAAACCAGGGCAAATTACACTGGATTATCTCGCTGGTAAAAGAGCGAGATATATCCATCCAGTAAGTCTTTATATTTTTGTCTCTATCCTGTATTTCCTGATCGTTCCTCATGCAATGGAGAAAGAGAAAAGCAAGGAAGAAGCAAAACAGAAAGTGACTGTTATGAAAGACAGCATAAATGCTCATCAGAAAGATTTAAAGGATCTGCCGGATTTCGCAGGAGATCTGATCACACAGCTGGAATTCAAGAACCTGGACCTTCCTGCACAAGATCACATGCTGGACAGTCTGAGAAAGACTTACAGCCTGAAGCCCTCGGATTCTCTCCGCAAGGTTATCAAAAAATATGATAAAATTAATGCTGAGCAAAAGGATACTACCTTAGAAGTTTACGAGCTTCGTCAGAAATCACTGCCAGCTGCTGAACGCGACAGCTGGATTGACCACCAGTTTAAGAAAAAGCAGATCTACCTTAATCAGAAGAAAGAAAAAGATCACTGGGATATCAAAGAAGAAGTCAAGAAGTATCAGCCTAAACAGTTCTTTTTGCTGATGCCATTGCTTGCATTTTTTATCATGATTAATTTCAGAAAAAACAGGATATACTACATTGATCATCTGGTTTTTACTATTCACGGAATGACGGCATTCTTTATCGTATCAATTGTAGCCCAACCCCTTAAGAAATATGTCTTTGGTCTGAGCTCCGTGACGAGTGGTGTAATAACTGTTCTCGTATTTGCTGCCATCGTCTGGTATATGTATACGGGACTGAAATTATTTTACAAACGTTCAGTCTATCAGACTATTAAAAAAACTTTCACCCTTATCATTCTCTATGGTATCACTTTCGCCCTATCCGAATGGGTTATCAGATCCATTATCAAATATCTGATGGCTTAGTCATATTTCATTAATATAATAGGTTTTACATTTGATTAATGTAATTTACCCGCTTTAATATACAGGTAAATACAAAATGTAAAATTTCAACAGAATAATGAAAACAACAGAATTTGCAATTATAGGATTAGGTGGAGTTGGTGGTTATTTCGGATTTAAACTGGCACATCAATATGCTGATGATCCCGCTGTAAATATTAGTTTTATAGCCCGAGGACAAACTTATGATACTGTAAAAGAGAAAGGGCTCACTTTACTTTCGGCCGAAAACCCGGAAAGTGTAACCAAACCACATCAGCTTTTCAGGGAAATCTCTGAACTGGGTCATACAGACGTATTTTTAATCTGCGTTAAGGAATACGATCTTGAAAACATCTGTAACCAGTTAAAAGACAAAGTTAATCATGATACTATCCTGATACCTTTAATGAACGGTGTCGATATCTATGAGAGAATCCGCAGAATTATTCCCAATGGAATAGTGCTTCCTTCATGTGTCTACGTAGCCTCCCATATTAAAGAAAAAGGAATTGTCGAACATAAAGGAAATCCGGGTAAAATCATCCTGGGCAAAGACCCGATGTTTAAAGAATTTGATCCTCAGCCGATAGTTGGTTTATTAAAAGAGGCATCTATTGACATAGAATACAAGGAAAATTCATTTCCTGCCATCTGGTCTAAGTTTTTCTTTATAGCTAGTTTTGGCCTTGTTACGGCAAGATATAACAAATCTATCGGGCAGGTTAATGAAGACCCTTCTTTAAAAGAAAGAGCAAGCCAGATCATGCTGGAAATACAATCGATAGCTGATCAAAAGGAAATAAACCTACCCCAGAACATCATAGAACAGACCTTTTTGAAAGCCTCTACTTTTCCATATCAGACACCAACCTCTTTACAGCTTGATGTACAATCAGGAAAGGAAAATACTGAACTGGAATTGTTTGCCGGAGCGATTATCAATTATGGAAAATCATTGGGAATCCCTGTTCCTGAAACTACCCGGATTTACCATGAAATCAAAGATGGACAAAGGGCTTAACTTTTACTCTTGAAGTAATTTAAACCAAACAAAGTAATTGAGCAGCCAACCAGGCCGGAAAGAACGGGAGCTGAAAAACCTTTGGTTATTAATAACCAGGCATCACCCAGAATTAGAATAAGTAAAAGAACGGATATAATTTTAATTCCGTTGTTTTTAAAAAAAGTAGTCATATTTTATCAGATATGTGCAAACATAGATATTTTCTGATAGTTTTTCATATTTAAAAGGGAGGGTCTTCAAAGCCCTCTCTCCTTTCAGGACAGTACTTCCTGTAATAAATTAAACAACGTCTGATTCTTTGCAAAGCCGAAAAAATTATAATCCAGAAACAAGTATACTGTTGTTTTTGAAAACCTGCTGACAGACAGGATTCTTAACGGTTCAGAAAACACACCGAAATTTTTAATAAAATTACGCGGATAAATCTCATCAAAACCCAGGTAGATTTCCTCGATATCTGTTAAAGAAATAACCAGGTCTGCATCCCCTTTAATGGTAAGGCCCCGCTCGGTTACAAATAAAACGCCTGAATGATCATGAATTGGTGGAATACCTGAAAACTGCGCAGCCAAATGATGAAATGCTGTCTTAGCTTTCAATTCGTGATCATAACTCCATAACACCCTTGATTCCAGTAAATTCATAGGTCAAAAAGATCTGTTTTTCAGCCAATTAATTTACGCATTTTATTGATTAATTTAGTCTACCTTCACCAACATAAGGCGATTTGCCCTATACTTGTCCTCCCCCCATTGCAAAAAGCATTCAATACGTTAATCGATAGTTTTATAGCAGATAAAATAGGTATATCAGAAAATTTCTTAGGTATACTACTTGCTGCTCAACTGAAAGAAAACCTGACCGGTCTTTATGCCGCCAGCCTGCTCCTCTCGGCAGGGACAGGTAACGAACAGCTCGTTACACATAACAAGTCTGTAAGAAGTGATAAGATCTATTGGCTGGACCGTAAGCACGATAATGTGCATGAGAATAATTTTTTCGATCTGATAGATCAGTTTGTCGGTTATTTAAACAGTACCTGTTATACGGGTATTACGGGGTACGAATTTCATTATGCGATGTACGAGGAAGGTAGTTTTTATAAAAAACACCTGGACCAATTCAAAAATAATGATAGCCGGCAATACTCCATGATAATCTATTTAAATGAAGGCTGGCAACAAGGAGACGGCGGAGAACTTTGTATTCATCACGAAGATAAACATTTACAACATGTATCTCCTGAAAACGGTAAGGGAGTCTTTTTTAAAAGCAGCGAATTATTACATGAGGTCCTGATCAGTAACAAGCCGAGGTTAAGTATTACCGGCTGGCTAAAGATTGGCTAAATTTGTTATAAAATGTTAAATTGGCAGCGCTCTTTGTGAAAGAACAGATTAAACGGTTAAATTGGCGTATCTAATCATTTGAAATGAAACTCTTCTTTAACCTCGTACTTCTATTGGCCTGTTATTCAGTGACCAATGCCCAGGTTTTCACCTATAATCAGGGCGGCACCTCAGCCAAAGATTATTATGCGGAAATTCCTTATCAGACTATCAATGGTAAAATGTTTATCCAGGTAGAACTGAATGGTAAGAAACATAAATTCTTATTTGATACAGGCGCCCCTGTCGCAGTCAGTCCTGCATTATCTGCCGAATTAAAGGCCCCTTTTGTAGATGAGGATACCTTGTCTGATGTGAATGGAATTACAGATACTATCGGTGTAGTCAAATTGAAAAATATCAAACTGGGTAGTATTATGTTTACTGATATTCCTGCGATCACCTTGTTTCCAGATTTTTACAAATGCTGGAATATTGATGGTGTTATAGGCAGTAATATTCTACGCAACTCAATTGTGAGTATCAATGAAACTAAACACTTAATTATCCTGACCGATCAACTGAATAAATTAGCTTTAAATGATAGCTATAGCTCAGAGCTAACAACAGATAATAGTTATCAGAGCAATCCAATGATCAAGATATTATTAGGCAATGATATTACAGTAGACCTTGGGTTTGATACCGGAGACAATGAATTTCTGAGGATTTCAGAAGAGATCACAGATGAACTTCCAGCTACAGGAATATATAATGTTCTGGCCAATGGTTATGGCGCGAATACCATAGGCGGCTTAGGCCTGCAGCAGAGAGCCGAAAAACACCTGATCAGAATCGGGACCATAAAATTAGGCAACAGCGAGTTTACCAATGTAATTACTGAAACCAATAAAGGTGGAACTTCGGCTATCGGCTCTAAAATCCTTCAATATGGAATTGTAACACTGGATTTTATACACAGCAAATTTTATTTTAACAGCCATCATCCAAAGAATGAGGTAAAAGAAAAACAATGGCCCTTTGTTCCTACCGTGATCAACGACAGACTATCTATTGGTGTAGTCTGGGATAAGTATAAAAATGAGGTGAAACCAGGACAGCAGATTGTTGCCATAGATGATGTCGATTATTCCGGCGTTACGCTTTGTGACATGCTTAACCGGCCACACGTACTGGCCAATAAAAATACAGCAACAATCAGTATAAAAGACGATGAGGGGAAGATTCAAAAAATAAAAATCGCTAAACTGGATTACTAGTTTAACTTCTGGGAATAAAAATAAATTTGAGAATGTATTTCAATCTGACTAAATTAGATTAAAACAAAGATCATATGGTTAAAAACAAAAGAGTACTCATGATCTGCATTGGGATATTATTAGCTAAAATTACCATGGGAATTCTGAACACAGGAATTAGCGACGGTAAGAAAATAGCACAGCACCAGTCAGAAACTACTAAAGAAACACAAAAATAAAGAGGGTATCCGATTTTTTCGGACACCCTCTTGCTTGTCCCAGGTTAGGACAATAAATATTAGCGTTTTTCTATTTCAACAAAAGCTCTGTTTGTATGTCCAACATAAACCTGACGTGGACGGCCAATAGGCTCCTTATTTTCATGCATTTCTTTCCATTGTGCAATCCATCCTGGTAAACGGCCCAGTGCAAATAATACGGTGAACATATCAGTAGGGAAACCTAAGGCTCTGTAGATAATACCTGAATAAAAATCGACATTCGGATATAACTTACGCTCTACAAAATATGGGTCACTTAAAGCTGCTTCTTCCAGTTTTTTTGCAATTTCCAGAACAGGATCATTGATACCCAATTTTTCCAGAATATCATCACATGCTTTTTTGATAATTTTAGCACGTGGATCAAAGTTTTTGTATACTCTGTGTCCAAATCCCATCATACGGAAAGGATCATTTTTATCTTTTGCCTTGTTAATCCATTTTTCGGTATCACCACCGTCTTCTTTGATTAATTCAAGCATTTCAATTACCGCCTGGTTAGCTCCACCATGAAGAGGTCCCCACAAAGCATCGATACCAGCAGATACAGAAGCATACAGATTACAATCCGAAGAACCAACCATTCTTACTGTAGAAGCTGAACAGTTCTGCTCATGATCGGCATGTAAGATTAACAAAGTATTCATCGCCTTCACTACAACAGGATCGATTTCAACTTCTTCTGTACGCTGACCAAAGGTCATGTTCAGATAATTGCTTACGTAATCATATTTATTTTTCGGATAGATCAGTGGATGACCTAAAGATTTTTTATAGATGAATGAAACAATTGTAGGGAATTTGGCCAGTAATTTAATCATGGTCAGATCCATTGTTTCTGGTGAAGAGTTAGCTTTAAGAGATTCCGGATAGAATGTAGACAATGAACATACTAAAGAGGCTAACTGCGCCATCGGATGAGATTTCGAAGGATAGCCATCCAGGAACTTTTTCATATCCTCATGGATCAGCGTATGCTTGGTGATCTGAGACTGAAAATCTTCCAGGGCTTTTACTGTAGGTAAATCACCATAGATCAATAAATAAGCAACTTCAAGAAAAGTAGATTTCTCTGCTAATTCTTCGATTGAATATCCTCTGTATTTTAAGATTCCTTTTTCACCATCTAAAAAGGTAATTGCACTTTTTGTAGATCCTGTGTTTTTGTAACCTAAGTCGAGGGTAATATGCCCTGTTAAATCTCTCAACTTTGAAATATCAATTGACTTTTCTCCTTCGGTACCAGTTACAATGGGAAATTCATATACTTTACCATCGATCTTAATTTCTGCAATATCTGACATATATCTTCTAATTTATAAATAACAAACTTAACTATTCTAATACTAATAGCTTACAAATAATGATAACAAAGCTGTTAAATTATTGTTAACCGCAGGTCATCATTAAGTAAGAATTAGGGCTATTTCTTTGTTTTAATGACTTCCAGCACTGCACCACAAGTCAGCATCTCTTTTCCGTAATAAGGATTACTGATTTTCTTTTCAGAAGATAACCAGTCTCCTCCATCACCATGATTAGCCATCGGACAATGCTGAACATAAATGGTACCCTGTTTAAGATCGGCATGTTTAAAGAGTGCAATCACATCAGAACTCAATGCGGTAAATTCTTTACGCTGAACTTTAATATCCTCAGTACCTGCAATTTTCTCAGCAATCATGGCTGTATTTTCACAACCTTCAAATGCTTTAAGAGAAGTCGCCAGGTCTAATGCTGTTTGCTGAGCTGCCGCAGGGTTGCTAGCAACGAGTGAATTCTTTAAACTTATATATCCTTTATATATACTTTCAGTTTTGGGATCTGATAGTTCAACATCATTAACTTCAGTCGCCCCATTTACAGTTTTTGAGCTGTCTGTTACAGCAGTCTCTTTTTTCACAGAACTGGTACAGGCCATGAAAGTTGATAAGACTGCTATTCCAATAAATTTCTTCATCAATTTCGTTTTTTGCTCAAAATACTATTTTAATTTTAAATACTTAAAAAACCACAAGATAAATGAACTGCTTTTCTTAAATATTGCAATTAGTTAAGATGTGGTCTTAGCAAAAAAAGAATTTGGATTAAGATCTTAGCCTGCCTTTACAACAAAGGAGCATAAATTTCAGAAAGTATAAACATATCTTCATTTGATAACAAAAAAGAGGTTAAAAACTATTTGGCTCGTATTGTTAGGTAAAACGTAGACTCTCTGATTAACGCTACAATATTCATGACTATTTTTTCATTTGTATATAGGGGTATTGTCAATACCTGCGTCTCATCTGTGTACTAACGCACACAGATGATAACCACCACTTATATAAATGTGATGAGACCAGCTCTCCTCTCCTTCTTTTTCTTACTGAACTTAAAGAACTTCAGCGCTTTTGCACAACAAAAAAACAATTCCGGTACACTTAACGGACGCATAACAGACCAGAGTACCGGTGAGACCCTGATCGGCGTCAGTATCACAGCCATCAATAGCAAGAATAGTACTACAACTAATAATTATGGATATTTCAGCATCACTGTTCCTGCTGATACGGCTACTTTCAGAATCTCCTACATTGGTTACAGGACAATTGATACACTAATCAATTTATCGGTAGGACATACGGTGTCTTTACAGTTAAAACCCGTCAGAAATGAACTAAATACAGTAGTGATCAAAGGAACAGGCAGCCAGCCTGTTCAAAATACTTCTCAAATGGGAAAAATCAATCTTCCCATCAGCCAGATTCAGTCATTACCCAAATTTTTCGGGGAACCTGACTTACTAAAAGCATTACAAACACTGCCTGGAGTTCAGCAGGGAAGCGAAGGAACAAGTGCCATCCTGGTCCGTGGAGGATCACCTGATCAGAATCTCATTTTACTTGATGGCGCACCGCTTTATAATCCCTCCCATTTACTCGGCATATTTTCTGCATTTAATACTTACGCCATCAAAAATGTAGACTTATATAAAGGAGCATTCCCGGCAAGATATGGCGGCCGGCTATCATCCGTAGTAGATATTGCAATGAATGATGGTAATATGAAAAAGGTACATGGACAACTGACAGTTGGTTTACTTGCATCTCAGTTTACGCTCGAAGGCCCGTTAAAAACAGACAAAACTTCATTTATCATTTCTGGAAGAAGGACTTATCATGACTTGTTTATTGCTCCTCTGATTAAGTCGAACAGCCCTGAGGTCGAGAAATTTACTTTATATTTTTATGATTTAAATGCCAAAATCCATCATCAGTTCTCGGACAAGGATCATCTCTATTTAAGTTTTTATAACGGCAAAGATAAACTCAGGATTAAACAAGCGGATAAAGCAGATGACGGAACCGGCAACAGTTCAGATTTTGGTCTGGGCTGGAGCAATACAACAGGTGCAGTCCGTTGGAACCATATTTTCTCTGGTAAACTATTTGCCAATACCACACTGACAACTTCACAATATAAATTTGACACGAATATAAGTTCATCAGTATTTGGCTCAAAAATTAACGCCGATGATATACTGAATATCAAATCGGGGATTACAGATTATACCGCAAAAATAGACTTTGATTATCAGCCGGCACCGGTTCATAATATCAAGACTGGAGCTTCTTATACTATACATACTTTTACACCCGGTACAAGTCTTTCTAAACAGAGCTTCAATAACAACATCTTAAAGGATGATAATTTTGGTTCCAGAATCCAGGGGAAAGAGATGGACCTCTATGCAGAGGATGACTGGTCCATTACTGATAAGCTGAAAATTAATATCGGAATACATGCAAGTGGATTTGATGTACAAAACAGGTTCTATGCTTCCCTGCAGCCAAGGCTCAGTGCGCGTTATCTGTTACCCGGAGACTGGGCTTTAAAAGCATCATATGCTAAAATGACTCAGTACATGCATTTACTCGCCAGTAACTCCATCTCCTTACCAACCGATCTCTGGGTGCCAGCTACCAGCAAAGTACTTCCACAACAATCCAATCAGGTTGCTCTGGGGTTATCCCGTAATGTATTCAATGACAAGTTTGAGTTCTCAGCAGAGGTTTATTATAAAACGATGGATCATATCATTGAATATAAAGACGGTGCTGATTACGTAACGACCAGCCAGAATAATGACTGGGAAAATAAAATTACCTCAGGTAAAGGCAAGGCCTATGGTCTGGAACTCTTCCTGCAGAAAAAGACCGGTCGTTTAACGGGTTGGGCAAGTTATGCCCTGGCCAGGACAGACAGGAGCCTGCCTGAGATTAATGGCGGAAAGACTTTCCCTTATAAGTATGACCGAAGACATACCTTAAATCTGGTAGGTATCTATAAACTGAAACCGGGTATAGAGCTTTCAGGTACTTTTGTCTTTCAGAGTGCCTCTCCGTTTACTATGCCTACCACACAATTTGAAAGTGTAAGTCCCGGACAGGAAAATCACGGTAAAAACTCAGGTGGCAGACTGGATTATATAGAGTCAAGAAACAATATACGGATAGAACCGACACACAGACTGGACCTGGGAGTAAGTTTTATCAAACAAAAAAAGAGTGGAACGCTGCGTACCTGGAGTTTCAGTATCTATAATGTATACAACAAGCAAAACCTATTCTATTTTACTGTTAAAGACTACAAAGGTAATACAGCCATTCTCAAAGGCAACAGCCTGCTGCCTTTTATGCCTGGTATATCTTATAGTCTTAAATTCTAATATTAATCTATAAATCATGAAAATGTATTTCAATCTTCCGATATTATCTATATTATTGTTCAGCTCCTGTCAGAAAGAAATCAGGATAAATCTTCCAAAAGATTCAGACAGGCCTGTTTTGAATGTACTCATGACTGAGAACCGTACCCTTAAAGCCCGTCTTACACTCAGTGGCAGATTAACTGAAGGAGAACAGTTTCAGGTCCCTGAACAAGTTGAAACCAGGGTATATGAAAATGATGTTTTCAAAGAAATACTGCAAAACCAGACCATTGACGAAAAAAAATATTTTGTCAGTACGACCAAAGTACAGAGAGATAAGAAATACCGGATAACAGCAACTCTTCCGGGATACGGGCTCGTGGAGGGCAGTGATTCTATTCCGGATATTTCTACTGTGGAGATTAATAATGAATCAATTATCGTAGCCAATAGCAACACCTATAAACTTAAGTTCAATTTCCTCCTGAAAAACAACAGTAAGGAAAAACAATATTACCGGTTCAGGATCCTGTATCAGAATTCAGACTCAAAAAATAACAATTCAGATAAAATCCCTTTGGAATTCAGACCAGTAAATACCTCTGATCTGTTTGGAAGCGGTAATAGTGAAAAGAAATCCTGGTTTATTGAAAAACCACAGTCCGCCGGAGAAACTATATTTTATTCCTTTACAGCAGATTCTAACCCTAAAAAAGCACTGGCGCTGGAAGTAACGATATTAACAGAATCCGCTTATAAATATTTAAAGAGTGTAGCTAAAGCCGAGGATAGCCAGGATAGCCCTTTCGCTGAAAAAGTTATCATATACAGCAATATAAAAAATGGACTGGGAATAGTTGGCGGCCTTTCATTTAAAGAGTTCCCTTTTCCTGCCAAATAAAATCATCCCTTACCGGTAAACGAAAATAGAAAGTTGAGCCCTTCATGCCTTCTTAGAATCCCGGAAGAAATAAAGAAGCCAGGATCAAGCCCCTCAAACCGCATGGCAACTCCTGTTAACAATAAAAATTTTCTATTTCAGAAAATATGAATTCAAATCTTATGCTGTTGTTTTCCAGGCTCTGTAAATCTGGCTGATGTTTTTTTTAAACGTAATTGATTTATGACACAAATAGAAGAAAATAACGTTTTAATCTTAAAAAAATCACTTAAATTAGTCAAAAGATTAATAATCAGCCAAATGAATGGCACATTCATTGATATGTGTCCTGTAACTACTTTATCTAAAAATAACCAGCTTCAATAGTACTGACGTATAAAGACATTTACTAATCAGGAATTGTTACGTCTGTTTAATTGTATTTCCAATACAATTAAACAGAATTTATCTACCTAAACTTTAATAAGATTATGAACGCTCTCAATAACCTTTATAAAGACCTTTTCCAACTTAGTCCGCAATCTATGTGGATTTATGACACTGATACTTTATATTTTATCGATGTTAATGATGCCGCCATTCTTCAGTATGGCTATTCCAGAGAAGAGTTTCTGAAAATGACTATTCAGGAGATTATTCCTGATAAAGATAAAATCAACCAGTCACCGAGGCATGTCAAAAAATCCGGGGAGATTATTGATGTTGAACTCAAGACCAACCTGTTTGACCTGAACAATAAAACAGCCAGATTAGTTATTATTACTGATATTACTGAGCAACTTAGAAGCGCCCATACCGCAAAAAAGCTAAAGGAAGAATTGCTGCTCAGTGAAACCCGTTTTAAAGCTCTGGTACAAGGTGGTTCAGACCTGATCAGTATCATAGATATAGAAGGTAAATATCAATTTATCAGTGAGAGCTGGGACCAGATATTAACTATCAAACCCGAATCCTTACTCCATAAATCAGCATTTGAGTTTATACATCCTGAAGACAGAGAAAGAGTAAAAGAAAAGGTCAGCCGGCTTCGAAAAGTAAAACGCATTACTATCGAGCCTTTTCGCTTTCTGAATGGCAAAAATGAATGGACCTGGTTAGCTACTACCGCTACCAACTTAACAGATGATCCGGCTATTTGCGGCATTGTGACCAATTCAAAAATCATCACCGATGTGATCACAAAAACTGAAGAACTCAGACAAAGTAATGAAAGATATAAACTGGTACTTAAAGCATCTGATGAGGCTATTTGCGACTGGGATATAGAAAATGGCATTGTAGATTGGGGAATTGGTTTTCAGGAAATATTCGGATATGAGTTAAATGTATCAGATAATACCATCTGGTCTGATAATATTCACCCGGATGACAAACAAAGAGTATTAAAAGAGATAGATGAAGCTATTGAAAATCCTGCTACCGAAATTCTGTACTCAGAATATCGTTTCCTCAAAGCGAACCGAGAAATTACGCATATTCAATACAGAGGAATATTTCTTCGGAACAGTGAAGGCCGGGCGACCAGAATTGTAGGTTCATTCAGAGATATTACCACACATAAAAACAGTCTTTATCAATTTAAAAAGCAGAACGAGCGGCTTCAGGAAATTGCCTGGATGCAATCTCACAAAATAAGGGACTCCCTTGCCCGGATTATTGGATTAGTCGACCTTTTTAAAGACGAAGATTTCATCAATGATTCTCAAAAACAACTGTTAGATTATCTTTCCATTTCGGCTACTGAACTGGATGCAGGAATCAGGGAAATTGTAAAAAAAGCCCAGTTATATAAAGCTGATCAAAACGTAACTTTTTAACCGCTGGTTTTTGTTTATTTTTGTCTTTTTCCAATCATAAAGGTATTAGATGAAGAAAAATACAGGTTGCTATGCATGATTTAGTATTTAAGAAAGAACTCAGGCCAGACGGGCAAATAACTGAGCTTCTTTTACTTGCCGATCCGTCAATAGAGGTCATAGAATCATACATCAATCATTCTGAACTGTTTACAGCGTCAATAGCCAATGAAACTATAGGGGTTTTTGTTCTGTTACCAAATGACACCAACACAATTGAGATCAAAAATATAGCGGTCAGAACCGATTACCAGGGCATTGGACTAGGTAAAAGATTACTTGAGAAAGCCTGTGAAGTTTCGGCAGAAATGAGTTTTAATACTATTAAAATTGCTACAGGAAATTCCAGTATCGGGCAACTGGCATTATATCAGAAACAGGGTTTTGAACTGAAAGGGATTACACCAGATTTCTTTATTGATCATTATCCCCTGCCTATTTTTGAAAATGGGATTCAATGTAAACACCTTATTCTTCTGGAAAAGAATTTATAATTGTGGGCGGCTGTCTCTAAGATACAGAAAGCTCAGGCCATACAAATAAATTACACCTAACATAAACCCTCCTAATACATCAGTAAACCAATGGGCTCCCAGATAAATCCTGGAAACAGGAACCAGCAGGATCAGCAAAACTGAGATTACAGCTGTAATTATTCTTACTGCCAGATTGATATGCTTCAGGTTCCACATCAGGATAAGCAAAAAACCAAAGAATATGGTATAAAACAACATATGGCCACTTGGAAAACTTTGCTGTTTGGCGACCTCTACAATCCGAACTAAATTAGCTGTAGGTCTTGGTCTGTTAACCAACATTTTGATAACTGTACTAATCAGTCCCGAGATCAGCGTAAGCAACAGAAAACCCGCTTCACGACGTAATCTGGCAAGATAAAATAGAAGTGAAACCAATAAACATATAAACAAAGGAACAGGAAAAGCCCCAAACCAGCTAATGAACTTCATCACCTGATCAAGACCTGGCCGCTGAGCAGATTGGATAACCTGAGAAATTTTCAAATCAATCGCTGATGGCGGAAACAAGGCAACCATGAAAGTCAGGAATATAAAACCTGAGCACAGAACCAAAAATAAGCCAACCAGCCATCTTTTTGTATTTACAGTATTCGCCATTTAGTTAAGTTTATAATAAGGTTCAATATGGATAAGTGCATTGGCAATCCTCATCTCACTGTCCAGTAACCTCTGTTTGACGATATGAGAAATACGGTGCCCTTCTTCTACAGTTAAACCAGCATCAACCAGGATATGAAGGTCTACATAATAATCAAACCCCATCTTACGCACATAACATTTCTCCACTTCCTGAACTTCTGTGACCTGCTCAGAAATTTCTTTGACCTGGTTTACGATTTCAACACCAGGTGCAGTATCCATAATCTCGGCAATAGCTGGTCTGATCAATACTATAGCGTTATAAAATATAATGACTGATGCGATTAATGCAGCCCAGTCGTCCGCACCTTCATAACCTTTGCCGCCAATGAGTGCAATCACAATTCCTATAAATGCAGCTAAAGAAGTAATTGCATCACTTCTATGATGATAAGCATCCGATTTTACTGCCTGACTATTGATCTCTGTTCCGACTTTATAAACATACCTGAACATTCCTTCTTTAATCAGAATGATGACTGCCAGAATATATAAGGTAAAAGACTTTGGAAGAGAATGTGGCGTAATAATGTAATGAATGGCATGTAAAGCAATCCAGATGGACGCTCCTGCCAGGAATAATGAAATTACTATTCCAGCCAGCGGCTCGGCTTTTCCATGTCCATAAGGATGCTCATTATCTGCGGGCTTTAAGGCGATGCGCAATCCTACCCATAAAAGAACAGAACTTAATACATCTGCACTGGTCTCTGCCCCATCGGCAATCAAAGCATAAGAATGACCAAAATAACCAGCACTGAATTTGACCAGTACCAAACATATACTGATACCTATCCCAATCATCGTCGTGGTCATACCTCTCTGTGACGGGTGTATTAAATCTGCCATAATTTTAAAAAAAACAAAAGTACAAATCCTAATTACAAACCGACTCAATATCTAAATCAAATTTTTGCTATTGACGAATATAAAAATGCGCATAGGGATACAAGACTGGCCTGACTATCTCCTATGCGCCGATCTACCAGAATATTAATCTCCAGCCAGACTCTCCCTATTACCCGGGAGAGATTGCCGGTTTATAGGGGTTACCGAAAAAATCACGTTTTGATTCTATAATCATCATGCGAATAGTATGTATCAAACTTAATAAAATGGATGTATTTATGCAAATACTTTTTATTAAACTAACCATTTACATATATAGATTAATTCATTTTGAATATGGCAAAGCGAGGCGAAATTTATCAGGTCAAAGGTGCAAAACCTGCAATCGGTACATCCTTAAAAACAAAAAGAACCGAGATTGGCTATTCAATAGCTGATATTTCTGATCTTACCGGCTTTCCACAGTCAACTATTATCAATCTCGAGAATGGCCAGGCAACAAACATAGATTACTATATTGCCTATGCGCAAGCTATTAATTTCAAATTAAATAAACTTTTCGAAATCCAGATTGAGTACAAACCGCGTTACGAGCTTTCCGAGAATAAAAAAAACAGGTTATTCTTGTCAAAAAAGGTCAGGGCCTTACTACTTGAAGAAGATTTTTTCAGTAATAAAACCACAGTTGATGATGTAATCAAACGACTGGAAGAAAAAAATGAAGCCAAAAGAAGTACGAAGCTGAGTACAGATGTTTCAAGGATATTATTGAACTGGGCCAATGATGGGATCCTTAAAATAGCAGACAAAACAGGCCGCAAAAATGTTTATCTGAAAGCATAAAGGGCAGAAAACTAAATTTCCTGCCCTTTATATTAATCTTAAAATTTCTGCTATCCGACAAGCTCAGCCTGCTCAATTATTTCGGCCTTTAAGTCAGACACAAAATGATCGATCTGCGCTCTGCTTACTCCAGGCATACAAATGATATGACTGTTTCCATCTTCTGTAGCAATCTGCCATTTCTGTCTTAAAGTAATTGATGGAGCAGGGAATACTACGGTCAGTGCCGATGGATTAGTCCAGGCCTTAACACCGATATCATTTAAACTTTTAACTGTATAAGCAGCAATTTCCAGACATTCCAATGCACGTAATTTCAATCCATCTTTACCTAGCTTTTTAATTGCGTACCACATAAAAATAGGACTATGTCCATTACGGCTTCCTGTGATTGTCGTATCAACCGTACCGATGTAAGGAATTGCCTTGCCAATCCTGTCCTTATAGTTCTTTTTCACCAGAACCACACCACATGGAATCGGTGATCCGATAAATTTGTGCCCGCTTATAGCCATACTATCAGTACCATGTGTAAAATCAAATCCAGGTTTAAGATCTAATAAAGCACTATAAGTACCTGCTAAAGCTGCATCACAATGTATATAATGGTTTTTAATAGCCTGTTTCTTTAAGATTGACTGGATTTGCTGTAAATCATCTTTTGCCTCCATCATCGTTGTACCGATGTTAGCCAGAATAATAACAGGCTGGTCACGGTGCATCTGCACCATTGCATTTAAATCGTCGTAATCCATTTCACCGTTTTTCTGCGTTCTGATCACAATGCTACGCAGATTCAGTAATTGAATATTTTTTTGCACGCTATAATGTGTAGCCTCAGAATAATAAACAATTCCATTCGGGTATAATTCTCTGGCGACGTATAAACCATATAGATTCCCTTCAGAACCACCGTTGGTCACATAACCCCACCAGTTTTTATCTGGCGCATTAAATAATCCGGCAAAAAACTCCAGCACTTCCAGTTCCAGGGAGCGTGAATTCAGATCATAAGTAGATTCTACCCATGGATCTCCAACATTGTTCAAAGGCAATTTCAGCAGCGGGTATAATTCCGAATAATCGAAATCCTGTGCAATCGGATAGCCAATGAAGTATTTCGACCGTTCCTCGGCCATCTGCATATAAGTACTCAGGCGATCATTATCCTGTGTGTTCAATTGAGTTTTCATTGCTATATATTTTTCTAAATGGGTATCTTCTCTGATTATTGGTATTTAATTCTTCAAAATTAGACACATACCATATTATTTTCTTTGATTATATCATATTCAATAAAAAATACTGTTTGAAATAGATCATACAGTAAAAAACACCATATTTGCACCCTGCTGAATCCCATTTCAGTAAAATGCAATGACTGAGAAATTAGATAAACTGGATACCCGTATCCTCAATATTCTTCAAAAAGACTCTTCCCTAAGCACAAAAGATATTGCACATCAGATCGGACTTAGTGTTTCTCCTACCCATGAACGGATAAAAAGACTAAAAGCAGAAGGATATATAGAAAAATATGTCGCGTTGGTCAACCGCGAAAAATTAGGAAAACACTTGCTTGTTCTCTGCACCGTTACCCTGAAAGAACAGTCAATAGAGACATTGAAGAGTTTTGAAGAAGCTGTGATCAGTTTCAAAGAAGTCCTGGAAGTATTATGTATTGCAGGGGGCCAGGATTACTTACTTAAGATTGTAGTCGATGATGTGGATGACTACCATACATTTGTAGTCACCCGCTTATCATCATTATCAAATATATCTACATTGAGCAGCAGTTTTGTACTCAAAGAGATTAAACGCGAAACTGCATTCTATTTCGACATGTAAAATTATTACTTTCCCGGGGGAACTGAATGTAGCGCTACTCTATTACCTTCGGTATCCAGGAAAACAGCCATATGACCGTATTCGGGAGATATCTCAGATTTTGGAACAGTAATCTTACCTCCCGCTGCTTCTATCTTATCTAAAACCAGCTGAACATCCGGATTTGCATTCAGATAAACAAGCGTACCGCTGTTTGAAGATGGCTGATGAAAGTCATCACTTTTTACTAAAGTCCCTCCTACATCCATTGGATCCTCCAATGGAAATAAACGCATTTCATAGCCAGGCATATCCATTGGTATCATCTGGATATCAAAAATAGCTTCGTAAAATTTCTGGGCCCTGTTAATGTCCAGAACTGGTATCTCAAACCAGCTTACGGCATGCTTAAAGTTCATAATGATCAGTTTTGTTTATTTAAATATAACAAAAAATCCAATTCGATCTCTCAACCTTACCAGCCACTTTCATCTACTGGAAACTACATCGGATTAGCTGATAAATAATTCTCTCTGCATACTATAAAATTTCAATAATTTGATTGAAATTAGCACCGAATTTACCTCAGGACAACAATTTTAATTCTAATGAAGAAGATAGCCATAATTTTAATAGCCTGTGCTTTGTGCGGCCAGGCTAAAGCTCAGTTTTTTGAGCGTCTGAAAAATAAAGTTCAGCAAAAAGTAAATGATGCTGTTGATAAAACTATCGATAACACAGGTACAGGGAAGAAGAGTAAAGACACACCTGCCACTGGTACTTCTGCTGACGGGAAAAACACAACTACGGACAGCTCAGTTTCCGGATCAGCACCAGAAGATATCAAAGCCTATTCCAGGTTTGACTTTGTACCAGGGGAAAAGATAATTATAGAGGAAAATTTTGCTGGTGATGCTATTGGTGAATTTCCTGCTAAATGGAATACCAAGACTTCTGCCGAAGTAGTCACGCTGAGTAACCATCCTGGAAAATGGCTGGCGATGAAACAAAACGGAGTTTTCTATCCTGAATATATCCCGAATCTTCCGGACAATTTCACCCTTCAGCTTGATGTACTGGTGAGCAATGGGATCAGTAATATTGGAAGTCTGAGCATCGCACTGGCAGCTTCAAAGAGTGATAATGATAAATTTGACAATGGTTACAGCAACAGCAATATCAGTGTTCCAGGTATAAAAATAGACCTGAGACCACAAAATGGAGATTATACCGGAAGCATGGGCTATTCTACTAATGCGTTGGGTTCATCTAGCATTAATGACATTACAGATATATTCCATGCGCCGAACAAAACAATGGCAACAGTTTCTATCTGGCGCCAGAAGCAAAGAGTAAGAGTATACCTGAACAGCACGAAATTACTGGATCTGCCCCGGGCAATTGAATCAGACGCCATCATCAATTCACTGATTTTCGGTGCTTTCGAGCCAGACTATGATAAAAAAGGCGGAGTATTTTATGTGAGCAATATCAGATTGGCCGTAGGCGCACCTGATACAAGGAACAAATTAATTACCACGGGTAAATTTGTTACACATGGTATTCTGTTCGATTCCAATTCAGACAAGATTAAACCACAGTCAAACGGAGCTTTGCAAGACATTGCCAACGTTTTAAATGAAGATACTAAAATCAAGGTTAAAATTGTAGGCCATACAGACAGTGATGGAGAAGCACAACTTAACCTGGATCTTTCAAAACGCAGAGCGGATGCCGTAAAAGCAATTCTGGCTGCCAACTACGGTGTTGACGGCTCAAGAATTGTAACTGAAGGAAAAGGTAAAACTCAGCCTATCGATAACAATACTACTGCCGTAGGAAAAGCAAATAACAGACGTGTAGAATTTATAAAATTATAAAACACCTATCCTGGAACTGGTTAGAATTATTTAATTAAACCATACCCCCTATCTGTTAAATCAGATAGGGGGTATTTGTTTATATATTCTTACCTGCAATATGACACGAATCACCTCCTGATTTGTCTCAATCATACCCTTTCTATCCTAAACATTCTACAGATATTTAGGATAGAAAGATCCACAATCATTTTTAAAACGATTTCTATGAGAAAATTAAAATTACAGGTACAAATGACCATTGATGGCTTTGTAGCTGGACCGAATGGTGAGCAGGACTGGGTATGGCTTGCCGGACCAGATGAAGTCGGTTTCCGGACAATAATTGAACTCGCCGAAAGCTGTGATACTATTTTACTGGGACGCAAAATGACCCGGGGATTCATTGATCACTGGGAAAATGTAGTGGATAACCAACCCGACAATCCAACACAGCCTTTAGCGCAACTCATGGTAAATATGCGTAAGGTTGTTTTTAGCCATACACAAACAGCCATTACCGGTAGAAACGTAGAAGTTGAAAACGGCGACCTGGCAACTGCAGTACAGGCACTGAAAAAAGAACCAGGTAAAGACATTATGGTTTATGGCGGTGCCAGCTTTGTAAGTTCGCTGATCGACCTGAACCTGATTGATGAATACTTTATTATCAGGAACCCGGTTGCTATCGGGAACGGACTTTCTATTTTTAAGGAAAGAAAAATTCTAAACTTAGAAAGTTCAGTCACTTTTAAAAATGGGAAAGTACTTCATAAATACCTGCCAGTATAAGACAATTGTTCGGGTTGTGTTCGAGTACTGGTCGGGATGAGTGCATGGTGAGTCCATGTATTTTAACTAGTTGAAAAGCATGGACTCACCATGCTCTCAGAGCGTTCTGAGTATGCACATATCACGACCAGTACCCGACTACAACCCGAAGCCTTCTCTATTTTTTGATCATTTCGCTATCCAGTCTGCCGAGGTTGAATTTTCGGACAAGGTAATCCAGGCATGGTTCTGTTACTGCTGTCCTGATTTTTTCGACCATAGTGCCTGCAACAAACAACATTACCGCAATCAAAAGGAAAGTAAAATATACATTTCCAATTTTGTAGGTTGTTGCAAAACTGTTTAAATGATCAGTCAGAAAATCGGCCGACCTCGGATGTTCATGAATCAGGTAAATTGCCAGTACTGAAGACGAGAAAAATGATATTTTAGCGTAAGAAATTCTAAGGTTCTTAAAGAAGAAAAAGAATGAAACTGCCGAAACCATTATCAAAGGATTATTATAAGAAAAGGCTTTCCAGGCCATATCCACAGTCGAGTATTTCAGTCCCGCGTCAAACATGGTAAAGATTAATAAGGAGCAGATCACATAAGAACATAACCAGAATAATTTTCCTTTGTTAAAACTGATATAGGTACTGAAGGCCTGCCCATAAAAATACACACAGATAAAACTCAGCAATGAATATCCGTTTAATACGCCTAATGGTGATGGATCGAGTGTAAAACCTATGATAAAATTGATCAGTGTAAGTACACCAAGGATATATAGAAATTGAAACTTTGTCAGATACTGTTTTGCCAGATTCAGAAAAGGACTGAGCAAATAAAGGAAAAAATAGGCTGTAATAAACCACCATTGCCCATTGGGTACAGATAATAAACCATTCCAAACCGAGTCCATCGTCATCTGTTCACCAGTGAAGAGACAAAAAACGATATCAATCCCAATACTATAAGTAATTGCCTGTATGAGCAAACTTAAGATAGTCTTAACCCTTAATTTAATTCCGTAATAGCCGGAAATAAATACAAAACAGTTCACGGTCATGATCAAAAAACTGTCCATAAAAAGTCCCTGTAATGCATCGTTATTGATATGGGTGCTCCCCGAGGTATACAATAGATGAAGTCCTCTCCCACGCATTAAAAAATGGTGACAGACAATCAGTATCATCAAGACAATTCTCAGTAATTCAATATTAAGCTCTCTGGGTTGCTTAGCTTTATTATTCATCGTGCAATATAATAAAAGAATCTACGCCATAATACAAGACCTGCTGACTAAACTATTCCCTTAAATAAGGAGAAATTGACGATCTGGTAAGCCACACAAATAAAGACTACTTATTTAGTAGTTTATTTTAGAATATTTATACCTTTGACCCCATAAAATTAGATATGCTTTTAAAAAAACCTATTAAACTACTCCTGGAAGAACAAAAAACTGATGGCGAAAACAAGCTAAGCCGTACATTGGGGCCTTATAATCTGATTGCGCTGGGTATTGGTGCAATCGTTGGTGCAGGTATATTTTCACTTACAGGTATCGTCGCTTCAGAAAATGCCGGTCCGGCAGTAATTCTCTCATTTATCCTCGCAGGTATAGCCTGTGCTTTTTGTGCGTTATGTTATGCAGAGTATGCTTCAATGATACCCGTAGCAGGCTCTGCTTATACCTATACTTACGCTACCCTGGGTGAGTTTATGGCATGGATAATTGGTTGGGATCTGGTACTTGAATATGCTCTCGCTTCGGCGACTGTTGCTGTCAGCTGGTCAAGTTATGCCCTTAAATTGCTGGCACAGTTTCATATCCACCTGCCTCCTTCATTAACCAGCTCACCTTTTGATCCTGTAAAACTTGCAGATGGGACAACGCTTAACGGCGGCATCATCAATCTGCCCGCTGTTTTTATAGTTGTGCTCTTATCTCTGGTTCTGGCTAAAGGAACTAAAGAATCTGCAACCATCAATAACTTGCTGGTCATCCTGAAAATCAGCGTAATTATCCTTTTCATTGCATTAGGCTGGTCATTTATAAATACAGATAACTACACTCCTTTTATCCCCGAAAACACAGGAGAATTCGGGCATTTTGGCTGGTCTGGTATTGTCAGGGGTGCGGCAGTTGTCTTTTTTGGTTTCATAGGTTTTGATGCCGTTTCTACGGCTGCACAGGAAGCCAGAAACCCACAGAAAGATATGCCAATAGGAATTATAGGATCCTTAGTTGTTGCAACCATTTTATATGTGGCTTTTTCTTATGTCATGACAGGTCTGGTTTCTTATACTGCGTTTAAGGGAGACGCCAGTCCCGCTGCAACTGCATTCGCGGTTACCGGGTTGCATTTTTTGAATAGTGCCCTGATCGTAGCCATTCTGGCTGGTTATACTTCAGTAATCCTGGTGATGCTGATGGGACAATCCCGTGTTTTCTACAGTATGTCAAAAGACGGACTATTACCAGAGTTTTTCAGTAATATTCATCCCAGGTTTAAAACACCATGGAAAAGCAATCTTTTTTTCCTGGTATTCGTAAGTATACTGGCTGGCCTGGTTCCTATTTCGGATTTAGGACACATGGTCAGTATAGGGACCCTTTTTGCGTTCTCTTTAGTTGCTCTGGGTATTATTATTTTAAGACGTACCAATCCTGAAATTCCAAGATCATTCCGCGTTCCGTTTGTACCTCTCGTTCCCTTATTGGGAATTGGGGTTTGTGTTTGTTTAATGGTTGGTTTACCTATAGAAAGCTGGGAGCGCCTTTTTATATGGATGGCTTTAGGAATAGCTTTTTACTTTCTGTATGGAAAGAAAAACAGCAAATTAAGGAAGCTTCAGGAAATAACTTCGTCAGTTTCTGAAAATAAATAGCTTACTCAGAGATAACAATCTTTATATTTATGTTCATGAACAAACAACTGCTGATTCTGTTACTGTTAACCTTTACCTGCCTGTCTGCTATTGCTCAGGAGCTTAATAAAAGCTACGATGCTAAACTGGCAAAGGAACTTGGGGCCGATGAAAACGGGATGAAAACCTATGTGATGGCGATCCTGAAAACAGGTACAGCAAAGGATTATTCAAGGACAAAACAGGATAGTATTTTTAAAGGTCATATGGCGAATATCACCCGGCTCGTTAAGGAAGGCAAACTGATCGTGGCCGGACCATTTGATCAAAATAATAAAAACTACCGGGGCATCTTTATATTTGATGTGGCCACAATCGAAGAAGCAAAGAAATTAGTAGACACTGATCCGGTTATCCAGAGCAGACTAATGGATGTTGATCTTTTTATCTGGTACGGTTCGGCTGCTTTGAAAGAAACAGTAAAGATCCATCATCTGATAGAAAAGCATAGCCACTAACGGTTATATGCTTTTCTATTTTTAACTTAATTATTGGCTATCTGGCAAAAAACTCTTTAAATAAGGAGCAGTGCGGCTATGGGCTACCTGCGTTATTGCCCAGGGTGTACCTGCAGCGACGACTGTTCCACCATCTTCTCCGGCTCCCGGGCCAATGTCTATGACCCAGTCGCTTGCTGCAATCACCCGCATATCATGTTCTACCACAATAACCGTATTCCCCTGTTCTACTAATTTATCGAGCTGTATCATCAGTTTCTCTACATCAGATGGATGAAGTCCGGTAGTAGGTTCATCCAGTATGTAAAGTGTACTACCATGCTGGACACGCTGTAACTCACTGGCCAGTTTAATCCGCTGTGCTTCTCCACCGGAAAGTTCCGTAGCAGGCTGACCTAACCTCAGATAACCCAGCCCAACCTGTCTGACTACATCCAGCGCACGATATACCTGTGGTTCTGCACTAAAGAAATCGCAGGCAGTATCTACCGTCATTCCTAATACTTCTGCAATATTCTTTTCTTTATATTTTACCTCCAGTGTTTCACTATTGTACCTCGTTCCCTTACAGGTTGGACAAGGAGCATAAACACTTGGCAGAAACAATAACTCGACCATTACAAATCCCTCTCCCTCACAATGCGGACAACGGCCTTTTACGACATTAAAAGAAAAACGACCGGCATCATAACGACGGCTTTTTGCCATTTCTGTACTGGCGAAAAGTTTTCTTACATGATCAAATAAACCAGTATAAGTAGCCAGGTTAGAACGTGGTGTCCGGCCAATCGGTTTCTGATCTACCAATACTAATCTTTTAACTGCCTCCATCCCTGCGGTGATTTTTCCTCCCCTGGTGACAACTGTTGTCGTCTCGAGTGGCGAAGTGTTCTCTTCATCCACAGCAGTTGTGAGCTCCTGCCCCAACTGACTAGCTACCAGTTCAACTAAGGCCTGGCTTACCAGGCTGCTTTTACCGGAACCGGAAATACCCGTTACACTGGTAAATAAACCCAATGGAAATGAAACATCCAGATCGCGAAGGTTATTTCGGCTAAGCTCTTCTACACGAAGCCATTTATCCGGTGTTCTTGCCGGTCTGGCGCTGACCGGCTGATCACTGGAAATATATTTCCTGGTCAGTGAATTTTCTATCTGAAAAATTCCTTCAGGCGGTCCGCTGTATAAAACATGTCCTCCTTTTTCACCAGCAAGCGGACCAACATCTACAATCCAGTCTGCATGACGGATCACATCCACTTCGTGCTCTACAACGAACAACGAATTTCCGGAAGCTTTAAGTCTGTCCAAAGCCCTGAGGAGTGCTTCTGTATCAGCCGGATGAAGCCCTGCAGAAGGTTCATCCAATACATATACTACACCAAAAAGATTAGACCGCACCTGTGTGGCCAGTCTTAAACGCTGCAGTTCCCCTGGTGAAAGTGTTGGTGTACTTCTCTCCAGGGTAAGATAGCCCAATCCCAGATCCAGCATTACTTGCAGTCTTGCGATCAGATCGCAGGCAATACGCTGGGCAACTATAGCTTTCTCCGGATGCTCCTTCTCGTCTCTAGTTAAATGCGATGTTTTTAATTCAGTATAGTTACTAAAAATTGCCTTCAACCGGGATAAAGTAACTCTGGATAAATCAGCGATATCCAAACCGGCGAATTGAACAGCAAGAGATTCCGGACGAAGCCGCTTGCCCTGACATACAGGACATTCACTGCTCAGCATATATTTAGACACCCTCTTTTTCATCAGCTGACTCTGCGTATTGGCAAAGGTTTGCAGGACATATTTTTTCGCTCCTGTAAAAGTCCCCATATAACTGGGTTCCATTTTCTTCTCCAAAGCCTCCTTAACCTGCTCCGGTGTCATTCCTGCATAAACAGGTCTGACTGGGTTTTCTTCAGTAAATAATATCCAGTCCCGGTCTTTTTGAGGAAGGTCCTTCCAGGGGATATCTACATCGTATCCCATTGTCGTCAGAATATCTCTGAAATTTTGCCCGAGCCAGGCTGTAGGCCATGCAGCAATGGCTCTTTCCCGGATTGTCAGGGAATCATCCGGCACCATAGATTTCTCGGTCAGCTCATATACCCTGCCCAGTCCATGACACTCAGTACATGCGCCTTCGGGCGTATTTGGAGAAAATCCTTCTGCATAAATAATAGACTGACCAGCTGGATAATCACCTGCTCTTGAATACAACATCCTTAACAAATTCGACAGTGTAGTCACACTGCCTACCGAAGACCTGGTTGTGCCTGATCCCCTTTGCTGCTGTAATGCAATTGCCGGAGGCAATCCTTCAATCTCCTCAACTTCAGGTATAGCCATCTGATTAAACAACCTCCTGGCATAAGGTGAAACAGATTCAAGGTAACGTCGCTGGGCCTCGGCATAAAGTGTACCGAAAGCCAGCGAAGATTTACCTGAACCCGAAACACCAGTAAATACGACCAGGGCATCTCTTGGAATTTCAAGATCTACATTTTTAAGATTATGCTCACGCGCTCCGCGCACCTTTACAAAGCCTGTAAATACTCGCTCTTTCTTCTCTTTCATCAAAACTATTTTGCCTTTAGCATTTATTAAGGCTGCTTCGGGTAAAGTTAAGATTTCAGAGGCAATTATCTTCTAGCTGCCGGATTTGCCGCTGCTTTTCACATCGTCGTTATTGATACTCCGCTGATTCTTCTTGATTGAGTCTTTTAACTTACCAAAACGCCAGTTTAAGCTTACTCTATAAGAACGGTTAAAGTTTTGATATTTGAAGTTCTGCACAAAATTTGCTCCCTGTGTCAAAGTGGTATAATACCGGAATTTAGAAAAAGGATTGTTTACCCCGGCCGAAAGAGTCAGTTTATCCTTGATAATTTCTTTGCTTCCGCTAAATGAGCTGAAGTTATAAGAACTAGTCTGCCCCTGTAACTGAATATCAGGTGCATTATAACTAAAGCTGGCATTTACTTTCCATTCTTTTTCAAATTTATATCCGGTATTTATGTATCCATAGCCCGTTATACCTGAATTTTTGGCTATCTGACCATCAATCGCTCCCTGTATCCAGATATAACCTATATTTCCATTGACACTGATATCCCATTTTGGTGTTATCGGATAATTGATATTAAAATTGGTGGTCAGCTTTTTATCCTTTCCAATGTTTAAGAAGGTTGAACTGGTTATATTTTCAGCCTGATTGTAAACCGAAACAGTCTGGATCGTGTTATTTGCAAAATAGTAGTTTAAACCAACATTTATAGATCCCTTTTTAAATTTGCTATAGGTTAGTTCTACATTATTGCTCAGTACAGCCTTAAGATCAGGATTTCCTGTAGAAATAGAATTGGGATTAGATCGATCTACAAAAGGATTTAAATTATCAATACCTGGTCTTTCAATCCTTTGCGTATAACCCAGGTTCAGACTGCTCATATCTTTAAATTTACGATTGACTGATATCGTCGGAATAACGTTAAAATAATTGGTATTTACATTTGAACCATTGCTGATAAAATCTGCTTTCACAAAGGTTATTTCAGCACGGACACCGGCCTTAAAACCCCAGTTATCTTTAGTATAAGCATAAGAATTATAAGCACCTACAACATCCTGGTTATTATTAAATTTATTTGTACGGGAAGGATCTATCTGATAATCTCCGGTAAGGTCATTAAAACCTTTGTATTCAAAGTTACTGCTGTTATCCCTTAATATACCTTTAACACCTCCTTCAACACTGATTTTCTTCAGGGGATGTACATAATCCAGCTGAATAGTCTGTTCGCTGGTACGGCTGTCATTGTGCTGAATATAGTTAGGATCCGTAAAATTCACCCTGTTGTCAAAGCTCAGGGTATTATCCATTGGGTTACCCCCAGTACTGTTTTTATAAGAGAAGGTTAACAGACGATCTTTATGTCCTTTAAAACCCAGCTGATAATTTAAGGTAGCTTCAAAACCATTCCACCCATATCTTCTTTTATTCAGCTGGTCATAATTTATGTTTTGAGTACCATCAAATAATCTATACTGTTGTGTAGCAGTTGATTTATTATATCCTCCGTAAGGGTTTAACTCGACAGTAACCAGATTCAGTGTATCAATTTCATAACTCATTTCTACACCACCATAACGGTAATTGTTATTAAATTTACGTAAACCATTACTAACCAGCGTAGTTGGAACCGAACCAGTACCTGTCCTGTCCATGTTGTTTTCTACATTTGGAGAGCTGTAAAACCCGGTTCCACCATATCCCGTGATCCCCAGTTTACCTTGTTTAACTGTCACAAAACCTCCTATACCCGGCCCACCCACTGGTCCCTGGTAACGCAGGTTTAAACTTCCGTTATACCCATTGTCAATTTTTTTTGTTGTAATAATATTGATGATACCAGCTAAGCCTTCACTATCATATTTGGCAGGGGGCGTCGTAATGACTTCAATTTTTTGAATAGAAGATGCAGGCATACTCCGCAATACATCCTTAGGGCTTCTGGCCACCATAGTTGATGGTTTACCATTGATTAATATTTTATAATTTCCACTTCCCTTCAGTTTTATATTATCATCGGCATCCAGGGACAACAGTGGGACCTTACGCATCATATCCAGCGCCGTCAGCGCCTTACTTTCGGGATCTGCCTGAATATCATAACTAATCCTGTCTACTTCCTGTTTGATCAATGGACGATCAGCCGTGACAGATACCTCTTTCAGATTATTGGACTGAGAGACCATCATTATGCTACCTAAATCAATAGCCCCTTTTTCTTTACTGATATCTACAGGGATATTTTTCGCATTGTAGCCTATAGCGATGGCAGTCACTATATATTTTCCGGGAATTATTTTCTCAAAGTTAAAAGCACCTTTCTGATCCACAACCATTGTCTTCACGACAATATTATCCTTCTTAAGGGCGATTGTCATAAAGTCGACAGGCTTACTGGTTGCTGAATCAATTACCATACCTTTAATAATTCCTGTTACAGATTGGGCATGGGCTGATAAATTGAATAAAATTGAAAAGCAGAAGGATAAAATCAGGGTTACATAGTTTTTAATCATCAGGTCGGTTCTGGTTGTTTTGTGTGTTCATAAGACACTAACATGTTTTATTAGTTGCACAAAAACATTTATATATTTATCCGCGATAAAACCACAAACCATTTAAACAATTATTTACCAATAGATTAATCGGGCAAAACAACAAAATAAACTTAATTTAGGGCTTCCAAAAACCGCTACATGTCAAACAATTTGCAACAACTTTATGGTAATATAGATATCTACCTTTTTGATCAGTTACTCAAAGGCCGGTATGCGCATTGTCACCGTGTGCTTGATGTCGGATGCGGTCATGGACGCAATCTTGTTTATTTTCTCAAAAACGGTTTTGAAGTTTACGGCATTGATCCTAATAGTACTGCAATAAACACAACCAGCTCATTATCAGCAATGCTTGCACCTGACAATTCGTTAGAGAACTTTCAGATCTGCACAGCTGAAGATATGCCTTTTGAAAAAGACTATTTTGATTTGGTTATATCCAGTGCAGTACTCCATTTTGCCAAAGATGAAATACAATTCCGGAATATGTTAACTGCAATGTGGGCAGTGATTAGACCTGGCGGTTATTTTTTCTCCAGGTTGGCCTCTGATATAGGTATTGAGCACCTGGTACAGCCATTGGGTAATAGCCGCTATCTGTTACCAGATGGTTCTGAACGTTTTCTGGTTAACGAAAGTATATTGATTAACTATAGTGCTGAATTAAACGGGTATCTGCATGAACCTATCAAAACAACCAATGTCCAGAATCTAAGGTGTATGACTACCTGGTGTCTGCAAAAGGCATAAAAAAGCCCCGTTGTAATACAACAGGGCTTTTTTATGAATGAGTATAAATCTATTTTATATCACTTTTGATTTTGTTAGCTGTGTGCTGTCCTGGTAAATAAATCTGGAAACCAAATGACAAACTTAGCTTGTTCTGGTATCCTGTATTTCCGAAACCTGGAAGCCCCTGATATTTTAATAAGGTTTCAAGACCAATGTTAGGCGTTACAAAATAAGAAAAACCAGGTCCTACACTAAAGGCTAAACCATTGGTTTTCGAACCTCCTTTACCGGTGTTCTCTCCACCAAAACCAACTGTACCTTCAGCAAAGAAACGACCGTGCTTAAGCACTTCAGTATCAGCACCTGTATAATAACGACCTAATGCACCCACACCATAAGTAGTTTGAGTCGGTACACCCTTTGCAGTTTGCAAACCAAAATTCACGTATCCACCTAAAGCTATATTATCCTGAATAAACCAGGCAGCCTTAGGCGTCAAATCGACACTAAAAACTTTAGCTCCATTCAAACCCAGGTTTAAATCGGCAAAGTTACCCCCTATTAATACATTCCCTTTCTGGATCTGAGCATTTGCTGACAAGCCAACTCCAAGTATTGCAGTCAACAGGCATAAAGTAAATTTTTTCATAAGATATTTGTTTAAAATTGTTTATAATTTATCAGGATAATATCACCTGAATACCCTAAAAACCCAATGATTAAGGAAATGTTTTATTTTTTTTCATTTTTTAACATTTGTTTATAAACTTATCAGATGATTTGATCGGGTGTTTTATTAAACTAACTAATAAATTAATTTATATTCTATAAATCACCTTCAAATTAGCCTTAATGGTCTAAAATGCACTAAAAAGAAACACAATATTCATTGACAGTTTATTTTGTTACTCAGTTTTTAATTAAACTACAGCTAATTTCTATTAACCATACTGTATTTTCTTTTACATCCACGAATCATACCGAAAATTCCATTAAAATGACAAACGAGAAAGGATTTAGCAATCATATTGCGTTAACTCGTTTAAACCCCATTCTTACCTGAAAACAAGCATTATCTCCACCCTAAATAATTAAAAAATTTATTTCTAAATAGTTTAATCTGTGCTTATTTTTTCTTAACTTAAGTACTGACCACTAAGCATTTAGTCTATGAAACTTTTTACACTTTCCGCTACCGCCAGGGGCAAAACAGGGAAAATTATCGCTGTAAGCTACAGCTTAAAAAAATCTGCAGGCGTGAGTCTGTCAGACAATGGATTTAATATTGGATACACCAACATAAACCTTGATCAGGATCAGAGTACTGATCCAAATATCTTTTCTACAAAAGGAAAACAAAAGTATCTCTGTCTGATGGAAGAAGAAGGGCTACAAGTCACCTTATACGCAAATGGCATGTCCGGTGATTACTGGACACTGGACATACTGGTAGATGGTGTTCCATTGAATGAAGGTACAATCAAAGTATACACGGATACTAAAGGACATCTGGATTATGATAAACTGATTAAATAAATCATATGAAAAAGACTTATTTCTTATGGATATGTATCATTGTGCTTTGCTTTAGTGCCCAGGCGCAAATCGTTGCAGAAGATGCAAGAGGAGAATCCTCCATCATCACCAAAAACTCAAATATTTCATTTAACCTTAATGAAGCTGCACTTGCTGCTTCCTGGAATAACTTCAGGAAACTGGCTATAGAGAAACCAATACAGCTTGTATGGGGGCTTTCTGCAAGCGGAAGTAACAATGAAGGATTGTCAGATCTGTTTAATGGAGGTAAACTTACTCCAAGATCTAAGATCGGGGCTTTTATTGGATTTAGAAAAAGTTATCAGACCACTACCCTTCAGTTATTAAAAAGGATCAAAGAGATTGAAGATGCCAATCCAGATAAAAATGAAACTTCCATAAATGCGATCAGACAGTTAAACAGCCAGATTCAGGAAAACCGTAATACCAGACATTCCAGATCTCTGACAACCTATATCAATGCCGGTCTCAATGCAGATAATTTCAGACTATATAAAAACCCGGAAGCCCCTTCCCTTTCCGCACGGTTTGAAAAAGTTAATTTCCGTGGTGGCTTTGCCGATTTCGGGCTAAATTATGAATACACCCCGCGTTGGACATTTGGTATCGCTTTAGGTTATGAACGCTATAACAACCTCGATTCCCTTTCAAATACGAATTACACTTTGACCAGCAGCACGACAGTTAACACCACACAATTGACCACTGAATCTAAATTCAGTGCTTATCAGGGTACCTATATAGCTTACAACAGGCTTAACTTAAAAACTGATATTTTATATTTTGCCAGGGTAAGTGAAGACTACCGGCTGGTCTGGAACACTTTGTATACCCGCCTGGTTCTGCCCCTGCAGGAAAAACAAATCCACCAGGTTTTTCAAACAGGTACAGCTGTCAATTTTTACAAAAGCGAGGGTAAATTTGCAGGCGGACTTTATCTGCAGTCTAATGACCTGTTTAACAACCTCCGCAGTACTGACAAATTCCATGAAAGATTAAGTTTTGGCATTGTTGCCAAATATTCATTCAGTTCTATCATGGGCCGTGATTTTACAAACTGATATTTCAATTCACCTTAAACAAAGCTATCATGCAAGAACTTCATTCATCCGGCATTCAGGGAGATTTCTTCACCACAACGAGCCTGGGCACGCTAGCCGGGGCTACTGGAGCAGTATATATAATTTGCAGCACTATCCAGCGTGTATTTAATTTTAATCCGAAATGGTTTGCACTGGTTGTATCCATATTAATTTCTTATGCGGCAGCTTTCATCACCCAATCTCTTGAAAATGATATTTCCAGATATTTTATTGCACTACTAAATGGTTTTCTGATTTATGCAACTGCTACCGGAACAAACCAGGTCTTTGGGGCAAAAGCTGATCAGGGTGTCCCCAAAGCAGATTTCAGACAACAGGTCAAGCCCAAAAGACATTTCAATACCACCTGGTGGTAAAGACATTCTCTTATCCTTTAAATCCTCTTTCTATGAAACCATCATGATTTTTCAAATCACACAACGAAATGCACATAAAATCATGATGGCTTCATAACCATTAAAAAACAAATATATTCCTATGAAAAAGAACAGCAACATATCGAAAAACTACATTTTATTGCCGGTTTTCCGTACAAATCTCAGCGGGCAGGACAATCCCAATATAGCCAGGTTCTTATCCATGCTCAGTAATTCTGCAACACAAACTTCTTCTCTGAACCTGGCCAGCAGAAATATGTATCAGAAAACCAGTGATGATATTCCGGTGGTAGTATTAGACTCTATTGAAACCCAGGGAGCTAAACTCATCACTATAGATACGCAGGAACTGGCTAATTTTCGTTTCTCCTATCCCGGTCTCAGAATTATCGATGAGAAGTTCTACAGGCCTGCTGTTTGCTCGCCACAAAGAATCATGATGCAGGTAGAACAAACCGCTGTAAAAATCACGGTAGCCGTAACAGTTACTGACCTGCAAGGCAAAGCCTTGCCAGACATTACAGTAGTTATTTTCACAGATTTCACTGCTGGTAAAGGGGCATCAGCGGTTACTGATAGCAAAGGTATGCTTAGCCTGAACCTCGACACCAGTGCAGCAGAAAGAATTTACGTTTACGCGGATCATAGTTATTGGGGAAACTTCAAGAAAAACGTTAGCCTGACCAGTTCCCTCAAAATTCAATTAACCCCGATAGCCCTTGATTTCAAAGACAGTCTGAGATATTTCTACGATACCAGTAAATTACCCAGGATAACCCAAAAAGTACGTATAGGAATTATAGACACCGGTGTCGGGCCACACCATGACCTGAAGGTAACCGGTGGTAAAAACATGGTCAGAGGTGAGAATGAGACAGATTATCAGGACAATGGAGAAGGTCACGGAACCCATGTTGGCGGGATTATAGGTGCTTTTGGAGATCTCAACGGAGTAGCTGCTGGCGTAGAAATCATGAGTTACCGCGTATTTCCAAAGGGTAAAGGCGCTTCAAATTTTGACATTATGAAGGCAATCAATGAAGCGATTACAGATCAGTGTGACCTGATTAATATGAGTCTTGGCGAGGCACAGACTGATGAAGGAATTACCAGTTATATCAAGGAGGCTTACAATGCGGGTATTGTTTGTTTTGTAGCCAATGGCAATGACAACAGAGGCCCTGTAAGTTTTCCGGCTAATGATAGTCTTACCATTGCGGTTTCTGCAATGGGCAGACTGAATACTTTTCCACCAGACAGTGTAGAGAGCGGATCAGTTCAGGAGCCATTTGGCACTGATACTGCTAATTTTATCGCCGATTTCTCAAATATAGGTAAGGAAACCGACCTTACTGCCCCGGGTGTAGGAATCATTTCAACTTATCCCAATGATCTTTATGCTGTAATGGATGGCACCAGTATGGCTTGTCCGGCAGCGACAGGAATGGCCGCCAGAATATTAGCCGGGAACCCAAGCCTCCTTAATCTGCCCCGCAACCAGACAAGAGCAGATGAATTTGTCAAATATCTTTCAGTAAATATAAAATCTATGGGCTTTGGAAACCTATATGAGGGTAAAGGTATGTTACAAGTACCAACTCACCAATGAGTCAATAAAAGGGACTGTATGAGATTTAATGAAGATACAGTCCCTTACAGCACAAATCAATCCTGTAAATAAAATCGCCTATCTCTATGGCAAGATCCTGCGTTATCCTGGTGGTACCACTCCAGCTGAGATGATTATCCTCATTAACTTCTTTCACTAGACAACCAACCAGTTTACCGTGTGTAAAAACCTGATAAAGTGGCACAATAGCTGTAGGCGGATTAATTGTCAGCGTAGTTTTCAGCTTATTAACCTCTGTTATATAGGTGTATTTTTGCATGTGGCTAAAGTATCAGTTAGCAATCAACGCATCAACAAGTATAAATACCGTTTTTCATACACGTATTTATTCACGAATCAGATGAATATACTCATCAGACAGAGACATTTGGTTTGAAATTTAATCAGTTTTTTAAGTAAATTTATAAAACCGCATCTGCAGGATGCTAAAAAACGGCAAAAAAGATTATATCAAAAGATGAATTGTATTCTAAAATATCAGGGAACCAGTGAGCCTGACATGCAGGAAATAGATGCTTTCCTGGAAGCACATCATGTCCAGGTTCTGGATAATAGTCTGTGGCCCGAAACTACTTTACTCGAACTGGATGATTCCGGTCTTGAAAATCTAAAGGCAGTCCTGGGCGAGGAATGGGTGATTTATCCGGAAAAACTATACCAGGTTCCTTCTCCCAGAAAGACAATAAAAAAATATCACCGTTAAATAAGTTTGTTACATCAATAGCTTATGAGATAAATATTTAATTATTTATATTTATGCATCTATCTAATCCTCTTATGCATACAGTTAAAATATTAAAACTCTTATTAACCTACCATCTTAGCATTTTTGTCACTACGGTTACCCTGTATATTGCCGGAGCAATCGCCCTCAACTACATGGATACAGGATTCCAACCCTTCATTATCTGGTTTAAAATACTCACCCTTGGAATAGGTGGTTATTTCATAAGCAGTTACAAAAGAAAGGAGTTTTATTATTATCAGAATTTAGGAATGCCAAAAATGTTTTTGTGGATATGTAAATTCTCTTTTGACCTTACCCTTTTCCTGGCTTTACTGTTCTTAATGAGCTAAACCTGATGCCTGTTATGCTTTATTATCAGTAATATGATCATGAACCTTACTTTTCTTTGGATAATTAAATAGCAGAGAAGAAAGAATGGGCAGGATGAAAATAGCCACTGTAAATAAAGACACAAAAAGATCTGTTTTTTCGCTTTCAAGAACATCTGCCACCAATGACCCCGGATAAAAATGAGTAAATAAAGAAGAAGTCAGTTTAATCCCTAAAACTCCGATTACGCTAAAGGCAGCAGTTTCCAGGAACGTGAATTTCTCCATGAGTTTCACAAAAGCCTGTGCGACAAAACGCATGGCCAGTATCCCAATAAATACACCGATATAAATCAGATAAATATGGTTGGTGAAAGCTACTGCTGCAAAAACATTATCAATAGAAAAAGCCAGATCCATGATCTCCACCAGAGCTACAGTTGCCCAAAAAGTGCCTATTAACCCAACAGTTGATCTGTAAAACCAGCTTTTATTCTTGTCTACAACCTCCTCTGTTTCCTTATTGTTTTTCGATCTCTTCTTTCTGAAATAGTCAAAGGCAAGATATAAAAGGTACAATCCCCCCAATGGTTTTAACCACCATATTTTCACCAGCCATGCGGCAAGAAACAAACATACCCCCCTGAAAACATAAGCACCGATAATACCGTATTTCAACGCTCTTTTACGTTGATCCTTAGGTAAATCCATCACCATAGTGGCTAGTACCGCAGCATTATCCACTGAAAGCAGACTTTCTATGACAATTAAATTTAAAATAATCAGTAAGCCTGCCTGGATATCATCTCCCAGGATAGTATGTAAAAATTCCATGTTCTATAGGTGTGTTTAGCCCGCTAATTTACTATTTGTAAATTAATTCCCTGTAGTTTCAGACCGGAATTTCCAAATGGTAATATTTAACCGGAAAAACACCGGCTAAAGAAAAGCATCCGCTTCGCGATAAGCCTGGATTACCCTTAACTCTCCTTCTTTACCTTTGATCACATTACCATGCTCCATTCCCATCACTCCTTTGTATCCCTTTTGATAGAGATGTTTAAACAGGTTTTTATAATTAATCTCCCCGGTTCCAGGTTCATTTCTACCAGGGTTATCGCCAATCTGAAGATAAGCGATTTCATCCCAGCACCGGTCTATATTAATCATCAGATTACCTTCTGTACGCTGCATATGGTAAATATCAAAAAGGATTTTACAAGACGGACTATTCACGGCCTTACAAAGACTATAAGTTTCATGTGTCTGCTGTAAAAACAATTCGGGGGTATCACTCAGGGTTTCCACTACCATAATCAGGTTATGAGGTTCAAAGATTGCTGCCCCTGCCCGCAAAGCATCTACAACATGGGCCATCTGAATTCCATAAGGTAACTTACGCTCATAGAAACCAGGGACTACGGTCAGCCATTTTGCATTACATCGTTTCGCTGCTTCTACCGAACGCCGGCAGGTTTCTACAAAATGATCTTTAAATTCCTTTTTACCAGTAGTTAAAGAAACCTTCCAGTTATCACCTCCATCTACCACAAACACACCCATCCTCATTCCCAGCTTTGCGAGCAGATCCCCTATTTTTGTTTGTTCTGCTATCGGGCGTCCTAAAAACCCATTATCCTCTATAGATCTGAACCCCTGATCATACATATACTGAATCTGATCCAGAAAACTTTTACCTGCTTGCTGTGCAAACATACCTTCATGTGGTGCATAATCAAGGTTAAATGTTTTTCCGGTCTGAACGGCTTTGTCTGGAGCCGCAACCGAGCTTACCGCAGATCCTGTCAGTAAAGCGCCAGTTGCAATTGCACTGTTTTTTATAAACTCTATTCTATTCATAATATATATGTTAGAGGTTCTTAGTTAATTTTAATTTACAATCATTTTTTTAAATCCACTAGTCAGCGTGTCCGTTACGCTCCCATCTTTACGATGGTAAATAATATAAGCTTCCATACCTTTTCTGGCATTTACAAAAGCAAGAGCTTCTTCAATATCCATTGCCATAACTGCATTATCATAACCATCAGCAGTCAGTGCATCCTTCGCATAAATAGTCACACTGATCAGCCGGTTGTCCAGAGGATAACCAGTTTTAGGATTAATCAGATGAGATATCTTTTTCCCGCCGTTCTTCAAATACTTCCTGTAATTTCCGGAAGTAGTTACCGCACCCTCATTAAAGCTGATTACATGTCTGATCTGAGGCTCCGATTGCTCATTTAAAGCAGGTCCTTCAATACCAATCCTCATGGCCGAGCCATCTGGCTTAGGTCCTTTCATCCTGATTTCTCCACCAATTTCCACTACATAGGACGTGACTCCTTTACTGACCAGATAATTAGCTACCACATCAACGCTATAGCCCTGGGCAATCCCATTCAGGTCGATGTGTATACCCGGCTTTTTCTTCAGCAGTCTGTTTCCCTTTAGCTCAAGATAGTTCATTCCCACATTTTGCAACAGCTTCTTAATTTCAGCACTATCAGGAAAGAGATTGATGGGCTTAGGGCCAAAACCCCATGCCTGAACCAGTGGGGCAACAGTCACGTCAAACTTACCCTGGGTGTCTTTGAAGATCTCAAATGACTTATTCATGACTGCCACAAAATAAGCATCTATTGATAAACTATCCATTGAGTTATTAAACCTACTGATCAGAGAATAAGGCTTATATAAAGACATAGAAGAGTCTATTTTCAGCAAAATACTATCTACCGCAGCCTGGGTTACAACTGGTGATTCTGCAAAATATTTAATGGAATAATCAGTTCCCTGCGCATAACCATGCAGACTATATTGCTGCTGATCCTTCCCTTTTAAAAAGAAAGAGATCAGCAGTGATATAGATACAATGAAAGCTTTATTTATAAAAACCACAGCAAACTCATTAAATTACTTTGGTTTTTCCTGGCGTAGCTACGGTATATAAACCATTCGCATCGGGCATAAGCTTTGGATTAGCTGTCCAGCTCAACTGATCCGGAAACAAGCTATTATCAGCTTTTAAAGCCTCATCCCATTTAATGGTCTGCCCCGAATAAGTAGCATATCTACCTATAATAGCCGTAAAACAGCTTTTCGCCCCACGTTCTGCATCGCTGAATTTGTATTCACCTTTTGAAATCGCAGCAAATAACTCATCATGCTCGGTCTGATAGGGGTTCTTATTTCCTTTGGTCGGATGACTGAACAGTTCTTTTCCGCTATGGTCCCAAAGCACACCATGGTTTCCGGCCGATAAATAGGTACGTCCTTTAGTTCCCTGAAAGGACTCATCCACCCTGTTTTCTGTTCCTTCAAAATGACGGCACTGACTATAAATAACTGCTCCGTCTGCATAAGTCAGCTCTACGGCATGGTTATCGTAGATTTCACCATAATCTTTTCCTGTTCTCCATGCCCTGCTCCCGGTACCTTGTACCGAAACAGGATAAGCGCCTTTAACCCAGTTAGCGATATCAATATTATGAACATGCTGCTCAACAATATGGTCCCCGCACAACCAGTTAAAATAGTACCAGTTGCGCATCTGGTATTCCATCTCTGTTTGTTGCGGCTGACGTTTTTTAACCCATACCCCTCCACTGTTCCAGTATACTTGTCCACTATAGATATCACCTATAGCTCCGTCTTGTATTCGTTTCATAGTTTCTCTGTAATTGGTCTGGTATCTACGCTGTAAACCCACTACCACATTCAGTTTTTTCTGCTTCGCTATTTCAGCTGCAGCCAGCACCCTGCGAATTCCCGGAGCATCAACCGCTACAGGTTTTTCCATAAACACATGTTTCCCCTGTTTTACTGCTTCTTCAAAGTGCATAGGTCTGAACCCCGGAGGCGTCACCAGCAAAACTACATCTGCCAGGGCAATCGCTTTCTGATAAGCATCAAATCCGATAAATCTTCGTTCCTTAGGTACATCTACCTTATCTTTGAATTTATCAGAGAGTACCTTATAACTATTATCCATTCTGTCCTGGAAAGCATCGGCCATAGCCACCAGTTTGACATTTGCAGTAGTACTCAGCGCCTGAAAGGCAGCACCAGTCCCCCTGTCTCCGCAACCGATCAGGGCAATTTTAATTGTATCATCTGTCGACGAATGACCGCCGGCAAAAGCAAATTGATTTAACAATACACCTCCGGCAATCAGTGCTGAAGTTTTGATAAATTCACGGCGTTGATCACGCATTTCTTCATTGTTCATAGCAATTGGTTTATATTTAGGTTTATTTGGTTGTTTATTAATAATCAGCAATAACAGGCTGATCGTAGTAGGCATTTATCTCCGCTTTAGAGGGTGTTTTCACTGGCCTGACCAGACGCATCCCAATAAATGGAGCTTCAGGAAACCACCAGTTACTTTTCGGGATCTGTGGATCCAGTTGTTTCCAGGCCGGATCTGATGCCAGCCGGGCAGCAGAACGCAAATCCTTTGGTATATCATCATAAGAACCCCCACGGATTACATGCGCATATAACTTAGCAGGAGCAGCTACAGGATTAATCATTGTTTTTCCCGGCTGACCGGCATAAAAATCAGGTGCATACTGATCATAGGTCCATTCTCCAACGTTGCCATATAAATCGTATATACCCCACTGATTAGGCTTTTTCTGACCTACCGGATGTGTTTTGCCACCACTATTTTCTTTAAACCAGGCATAGTCACCCAAGCTGGCCTCATCCTCTCCAAAAGCATATTCCTGCTGACTTCCAGCCCGACAGGCATACTCCCATTCTGCTTCAGTTGGCAAGCGATAAAACACTCCAGTCCTGGCATATAACCATTTACAATATTGAATAGCATTATAATGAGTCATGGCCAAAGCCGGATGGTTTTCCTTCCCCATCCCAAAGGTCATATCCAGATAAGGTTTAGTGGGCCGTGTAACCGCATCTACATTAACAGGTACTGCTCCTATACTATGGGACACTTCATAATCTTTATACAGAAAAGGTTCATAGAGGTCCCAGGTCAGTTCATAAGTCCCCATCCAGAAAGCATCCAGTTTCACTTTATGCACCGGTTGTTCATCTGCTTTTCCCTTTTTACTTCCCATCAGAAACTCTCCGGCAGGTATAGCCTGCATACTGAAGAACAATTTTGTGCCTTCAATTTGTTGTACATACGACTTCTCCTGAGCGAAAGAAAGAAAATTGCCCATCAGTAGCGGAACGATCATTACTATTTTGAATTTCATTTTTAGTATCCTGGATTCTGTATCAGTTCTTTGTTTTTGAAAATTTCATCACGGCTGAATGGCCTGAAATAAGTTTTATCATCCCATTTGCGGCTTTCCTGCGCAGTCTCTGTAACAGGCGTATAAGTATAATTATAAACCGAAGCGTCATAATGGTAAGGTTCGGACATCGTCTGACCTGATTTAAATTTACCCGTCACTTTAATATAAGTAGTCTGCCGGCCCAGTGTTTCAGCTGCAATCATCCAGCGACGGGCATCGTGATAACGCTGTTCTTCATAGACCATTTCAATTCTGCGCTCATGACGGTAAACAGTCCTTAAATCGCTCTGTGATGATGCCGTAACAGCAGGCATACCGGCACGGAAGCGGATACGGTTTAACCATAACACTGCTTCACCCAGCTGGCCTGTTTCAATACTCGCTTCAATATAATTCAACACAGCTTCGGTATACCTGAAAAATGGCCAGGGAATAAACTGCGGCATCGATGCGTCTACAATATTCGGATCCGGATCTATAAATTTATGTGTATAGTAACCTGTCCAGCTTCCATTCCAGTTTTCAATAGAGCCTCCACGTGTATCCAGTCCTTTGAAACTGATTACCTGACCATTCTGGGCCAGATCGTATTCACCTGTTTGTATCTGATTGGCGGGATCTACATTACCTGAAACTTTATCACGGGGTTTCCATCCAGCGCCATCATATAATACAGTCGCATAGAAACGGGGATCGCGGTTTTGATAAGGAGCATTTTTTTGCAGCGGGTTTGTCCAGCTAAACGGAGTTCCGTCAACCATTTCATAATCATCCACCAAAAGACCAATTGGTGTATTACCAGCCCAGTTATGATAACCATTTGGCCCATTAAATCTGCCATAGCGCATATCGCTTAAGTCTATAAAATATCTGCCGAAAATCAATTCTGAAACAGCTGCGGCGTCAATACCAGGGGCTTTACTTTCACCACCCATAGCTACACTTTTATAGTTAATCCGTCCCTGATCAGCAGATTCTGGAGAGCTGAGATTCAGCTTATAACCTGCCCCCATATTCATTACTGCTTTAGCTGCATCCTGAGCCATTTTCCAGCGCGAATTACGATCACCAGACAGATAGCCAAGGTATTCCGGATTAGCATATCCGGCAATAACCGATGATTTAGCTTTAGCAGTAGGTATATCATGCAGATCGCTGGCTGCGTAAAGCAATATTCTTGATTTCAAAGCCAGTGCAGCCAATGCAGATGTCCGTCCTTTCTGTACAGCCTTCCCCGTAAGCAGTTTAGCTGCATCGTCACAATCTTTAACAATAAAATTCACACATTCCTCGAAAGTATTCCGCTTCACTGCGAAATCATCATTAAGCGTGTAAACTTTAGTGATCAGTGGCACACCACCCTGAAAACGGACCAACTGGTGATAAAAATAACCTCTTAGAAAATGTGCTTCACCCAATAACTGATCCTTCACACTCTGATCTGTAATCCCGTTATCTGTGCCAGACAATTTATCTATTGTAATATTACAGGCCCGGATGCGGTTATACATCTGACTGTAGCCCCAGGTGTCATCTACCCAGCCCAGCGTAGTCGGGTTGATCGTACCAGAATTAATTAAATCTATTCCCCGGTTAGGGTGAGTAAACAAGGATTCATCCGAAACAGAGGATAACATTTGCTCTGAAAATCCCCCATTGCTTAAACCATTGTAAATCTCTGTGACAAAAGCCCGCGCTAATGCCGGGTCTTTCCATACCAGATCGGAAGAAATTTTGTCTGGTGGCGTCACAGCCAGGAAGTCTTTCTTGCATCCACTCACACCTAAAGTACACAAGGCGAGCATAAGTATATATGTATTACTGATTATTCTTTTCATATCGATGTCTTCTAATGTCTATGAGCTTAAAAAGTTACTTTAACACCTGTGTTAATTACCCTCGCCTGTGGATAATACTGCGCACTGGAATTGGTAGATTCAGGATCCCAGATACCTATTTTATCAAATGTGAAGAGGTTTAAAGCGTTTACATAAACCCTTAATCCGTTTACTCCAGCCTTTTTACACCAGGCAGCAGGCAAAGTATAACCCAGTTCCACATTCTTTAACCTGACGTAGTTATTACTCCGTAGCCAGTAGGTATTTCTGCCAGCTATATTAAAATCAGTATAATAGGTCTGTCCGCGGTTCGATAAACGGGGAAACTCACTGCTCGGGTTATCAATACTCCAGCGGTTTTTATAAGACCACTCCAGAAAATTCCCGATATCACCAGATTCAGTCAGCCCTACAATCTGAACGCCTCCGGTAGCCCCCTGGATGAGTGCAGAGAAATCGAAGTTTTTATATTGCAGACTCAGGTTAAAACCGCCGGTAAATGTGGGTGTGCTGGTTTTATCCGATCTGATCTGGTCATTACCATCAATCTTACCATCGCCATTTACATCCATGAATTTCATATCACCAGGTCTGAGTTTACTGGTAAAGGCACTATAATCAATCTTATTGGCATCAATTTCGGCCTGGTCTTTAAATACACCTATATATTGGTAAATCAGGTCTGTACCTGTTGGCATTCCTGTAGACCGCTGCCATGCCGGAGCCCCCGGGGTTTCGTCCCAGAAAACGATCTTATTTTTAGAATATCCGCCATTTACGCTCAGTCCATACCCTAATTCTCCGATACGGTCATTATAACTCAGTTTAAATTCAAAACCTTTATTATTCACTTTACCCAGATTCACTGGTGGCAACTTGTCTGTGATCCCGGAACTACCTGGAATAGAATTACCTCTGCTAATCAGGATTTTGGTTCGTTTATTATAGAAATAATCAAATTCCAGACTCAGTTTACTATTCAGAAAGGAAGCATCCAGACCAATGTTAGCGTTATTGGCTACTTCCCAGCCAAAATCTAAATTAGGTACACGGTTCTCTGAAAGGGTCTGGCTATATTGATTATTGATGACATAATTTCCAAAACCCATGGTACTTAAATACTGGTATTCTGCCAGTGCTGAACCGAAATAAGCTTCAGCTCCCATTTGTCCCCAGGAAGCCCTGATCTTTAAGTTATTGATAAACTTAATATTGTTTTTAAAGAATGGTTCTTCAGATACACGCCATCCAGCTGAAACTCCCGGAAAGAATCCAAACCGCTTATCTTCCGGAAAAATATAAGAACCGTCCAGTCTCCATAAAAATTCAGCAATGTATTTCTCTTTATAATTATAACCAGCTCTTCCAAAATAACTTAGCCTGGCTCTATTAAATAAATTATTTGGACCATCCGTCGGATTGCCAACCGTCTGTTCTTTATCACTGCCTGCCAGTAACTCCTGTAAAGCTGTTGAAAGAAAATATCTCCTGGAAGCAGAGAAACCATCATTCGTAACTTTTTCACGGGTTACCCCGGCCATCAGGTTAAAGGTATGATCACCTATTTTTTTATCATAATTAGCCATTCCCATTAAGTTGACAGCTAACTGTGCTCCAGCCGTTTCAGATAAACTTGCATCTGTACGTGGAGACCGGACAGTTCCAGTCAGAATAGGCGTTACCCCATCCGCTTCAAAAGACTTTTTGTCCCAGTAATACAATGTCCAGGGCGTTTGCCAATTTTTTTGTCTGCCAGCAAACTTATCAATAGAAGCCGTACCCGTAATTTTCAATCCTTCAACACCAGGCACTTTAATATCTATTTTACCCGTTGACTGAAAATAATCTCTCCTGTCTCTGTTATAACCTGTCAGACTTGTGGTAATGACATAAGGGTTGTATCCAAACTCTATATCTGGTCCGGGTAAGCCATTCGGCCATACTTCCTGTTCAGTAGGTTTACCACGCATCAGCATCCTGAAAATATCACCAGCGCCTACAGTAGGATAATTACGGACTTCTTCTCTTCCTGTTACCCCAAGCGTTAAGGTTACATACTTACTTACAGCCGCTTCCAGGTTAATACGCATATCATATTGCTGATAACCCGTGGCCGATTTCTTATAATAACCATCCTGGTCGAGATACCCCAGAGATACCAGGTACTTGATATTTTCCGCTCCGCCGGTAAGCTGTAAATTATGCCTTTGCTGTGGAGACCAGGTTTTCAGGGTAGTCCCGAACCAATCTGTATTGGGATACCGCAGCGGATCAGAACCATCCCTCAGTTTCTGCATCTCATCGGGACGATAGGCAGCGGTTAACACATTTCCATTATCTGTCCGCTGATACGAACCTGTACTTTTGAATCCCTGCCAGGCTGCATTCCATTGGGATGAAGGTAAATCGGCACCAAATATGTTCAGCTCATTCAGGATCTCTGCGTACTGCGATGAACTAGCCATTTTGGGCGTACGTGTAGGTTGTTGTAACCCATAACCAAAATCATAGGAAAGCTGTGGTTTACCAGATTTACCTTGTTTAGTTGTAATCAGGATTACTCCATTGGCTGCACGGGAGCCATATATCGCGGCAGAAGCATCTTTCAGTACAGAAACACTTTCTACATCATTTGGATTAATACGTTCTAAACCACCTGCCCTGTTTGGGACACCGTCAATCACAATCAATGCATCATTATTACCTAATGAATTTACACCACGGATACGGATGGTCGAACCATCATACCCCGGTTCTCCACTGGATTGCAATGCGGTTACTCCCGGCAAACGTCCAGCCAGAGAATTAGAAAGGTTGACCGTAGGTGTTTTAGCCAGCTCCGAGCCTTTTACAGAAGCTACTGCGCCCGATACTACAGCTTTCTTCTGCGTTCCATAACCAACTACGACAATTTCGGAAAGTGCCTGGCTGTTCTCTTTCAGCTTTACATTAATCACAGTCTGGTTATCTACGGCAATTTCCTGACTGATATAACCCAGATAGGAGAATAACAATGTCCCGTTCTCGGGGACTTTAATGCTATATTTTCCGGCCAGGTCGGTCATACTGGCTGTAGTACCATCCTTTAGTTTAACACTTACACCAGGAATACCAAGGCCCTTATCATCTGTCACTGTTCCCTTAACCAGGATAAATGCTTTTTCAGGCCTGATCACGACCAGATTATCATTCATCACCTGGATTTTCATCCCCGTACCTTTTACTAAAATGTTTAAGGCATCATAGACAAAAATTCCTTTCTGAGTCAGTGTAATACTCTTATCCAGTGGAAGATCTTCTTCACTATATAACAAACGGAAATTTCCTTTATTTTCCAGGACAGACAAGGCCTCTTTTAATTTAACTTTCCGAAGATCCAGATCGATCTTTTTGTTTTGGGAGTAGCTGCTTGCAGACACCTGGGTACACAAGATAAAAGACAACACAAAAATCCAGTTTAACATTAATAATAGCTTTTTATTGGAAAAGTGGACGCATAGAACTTTATTGCACAGTCCTTTTTTTTTCATAGATTTGTGAATTTCAAAGTTAAAAATCTGATTTCCGCAGTGTTATACTGCGGCATGAAGGTTGAAAAGGGGGGAAATGTTGGCGCATTTACTCCCTTTTTTTATTAGTAGATGATCACATCATGAGCTTTAAGATTAAAGGTGAAAGGTTTAATTAACTGCATTGCCGTCAGGGCCTCTTTAATATTCTCATTTTTAAAGACACCGGTAAAACGATAAGATTTTGATTGTGCTGAGTGGAAATCGATTTTCACATTAAACCAGCGTTCAAGTCTTGGCTTCAAATCCTCAAAGGATTCATTATGAAAGACAAGCGTGTTATTTTTCCAGGAAACTTCTTCGATGTATTCGTTTCCTCCGATCCTTACGGGTGTAATATGATCGATCATCAAGGTCACATTGGTCTTAAGTACTCCGTTTTCTCCTTCTACCAGTTCAAATTTTTCGGATGGATTTAAGATGATCTTTTGCTGGGGTTGTTCGTTTACAGAAAGTTCAATAGATCCGCGTAATAAGGTCGCTACAGATTTCTTGTCAACAGGGTAAGCTTTGATATTAAATGCAGTTCCCAGCACCCGGACAGAGATCTTTTCTGTGTTTACAATAAAGGGCTGAGACTCGTGGTGGGCCACATCAAAAAAGGCCTCACCTACCAGATGTACTATACGCACATCTTTACCGGCAATATCCGAATTATAAGATAATTTACTATCTGCATTCAGCCAGACCATTGTACCATCCGGCAGTCTGATATTTTTACGCATTCCCTTACCAGCGATAAGTTGTGTATTCAGCGCATTTTTATTGATGCTGTGCAAATAAAACAAACCCATAAAAAAAAGGAAACACGCAGTCAGGGCAATAAAAGAGATTGTTTTGTAGGAATAACCATTTCTGGAAGGAATTTCCATTGCACTGTCGGTCAGCTCATTGTGATACCTGAGTTTATGACATTCATAGATCCGGTCTACATCAGGATAATCAGCAGTTATGTCTTCGGCATTCGGCCAGAGTTGTTTCAGAATTTCTTCGTAATAAACAGAATCCGGATAACGGGCTATAAGCTCATTAAGCTCTTCCAATTCACGTTGGGTAGCTTCACCAGCCATTTTACGGGCTAATAATTCTATAACTCTGCTTCTTTCCATAAGGACGGACGTACTGATTTTATATTGGTTAGTGTATATAAGACAATATATAATCAGAAACTCCCTAGTCCCGATGAAAAAAAATTAACACATTACATCAGATTAAATTCTACTTTAAGGACAGCGGTTAATTTTTTAACGGCAGTTACCAGATGTGCATCTACTGTTTTTGTAGAAATATTAAGGATAGTGGCTGTTTCTTTATAACTCAGCCCATCTTCTTTGATCAGTTTAAAAACCAGTTTACATCTGCTGGGTAATGCATGAGTAGCTTGTTCCAGTTTCTTTTTCAGTTCATCATTAATTAATAATTGTTCCGGATCAAGCGTATCCAGTACCAGCTGAACATCAATATCTTCCAGAAAAACCAACTCTTTTTTCGAGGTCTTATTAATCGCGTTCAAACAAAGATTACGTGCAATAACAAATGAATAAACTTTTATATTTTGTATTTCAGGAAGCTTAATCCTGTTCTTCCAGAGTGTGATCATCACATCATTAGCAATTTCTTCTGCCTGTTCCCTGGATTTCAGTAAACAGTAGCAAAAGCGATATAAGGCAGGAAATAGATACTTAAAAAGCTTCTCATATGCATTTTCGCTATTGTATAGCGCTATATCACAGATCAGGTTCGTTAAGTCTGGTGAAGGTTTAGGCATCAGGATATATTTGGTTAATTCAAATTTAACAATTTAACCATACCATCCAAGTCTCTGTGCCAAACAAGTATTACATAGTGCTTAACCCTTTTATCAATTATAACACGGCTCTTTAAATTCGGATGAATTAGTACGCTGATTAAGCCTGTGCCCGGCACTTTCAAAATAATAAAAAAACATAGCTTTAACATCCTGGCTCATAGGATATATACCCTCAATCCACGAAGTCAGGTTCATTTTATCAACACCTGTATCCCGCTGAAGGTCTGTAATGGTAACCCCCGTCTGGGTCATTTTATCATTCACCCATTCCGGCCCTACATCATCGACGACTGCTGGTATATACGATATAGGATGAACAGTGACAGGTATATCTGTCATAAATCTTTGAAATAGTTCCTGGGTAACCGTGATGAGCTTTGGGATTTCTGCATAATTACCGGATCTGCATTTCCATTGCCGGGTTTTAATCTTTAATGCTGTAGGTTTGGCTGAAAGTATCTCGAAACTAATATTTAGCTGAATCAAATATTGTTTGGCCCCCTCTTCCAGTCTTAACAGATCTATATGCTGAACAATACCCAGTAACTTATAAATATTCTTAATTATTTCCATTTTCCAACTCCCAAAGGGTTTATGACAAGCCCAGGCTCCCCCTTAAACACTCTGTTTACAACAAAAAACCCATTTTCTTTGATATTCGTGGCCGAATTTTAAATATAAATATTCTTTTATTTACACTAGAAATTAATTTTAATTAATAGCAATAAAACCACCAGGCTATTCTAAAACAGCTCCATCTGCTTTTTGTTTTAGTCTTTTTAAACCGGTTTAGTCTTAAAAAGACATTCGACCAGCCAAAAACATCAGATTATATTTTTCTCCGGCTAACTTACAGATAATCTTTTTCTTATCAGAGATATCAATTGATAATTTCATTAATTAAATAATATTTAAATAATATAACTTTAATACGACATCAGTCTCTTTACCTAAATATTAAATCAATCTATGAAAATCAAAAATCTACTATTTGCCAGCTGTATATCACTGGCATTTGCCTCATGCTCAAAAGACGCTATGCAGGAACCAGTTCCGGTAAAACCCAACCAGTCGGCTTTAAGCAGCAGACAAAATGCAGCTGTACAGGCAGCTACTGTAATTACCGAAGATTTCGAAACAGGTAGTAAAAGCGCGTATGCTGCCGCAGATATTACGCTGAGTACCGGCTCCTGGAATCTTGACGATGCGCTGATCGGATCAACTGCATCTGATGTGAAATCAGGCACAAAATCGGTTCGTATCCGTAATACGGGTACACTGAGTATGAACTTTAATGTAAGCAACCCGACTTCAGTAAACATTAAACATGCTGTTTATGGAAGTGACAATTCATCTACCTGGCAATTATGGGTATCAAATGATAATGGTTCTACCTATGCACAGACAGGCTCTACGATTACTACTTCTTCCAGCCAGCTGACTACAGCAACTTTCGCCATCAGTGCAACTGGTAACCTGACTTTTCAGGTACGTAAAGTATCAGGTGGTACCAACCGTATTAACATTGATGATATCAGTTTTAGTACAGGTGGCGGTACGGTCCCTCCTGATCCGGGAACCGGCGGAACCCCTGGTAATACCACAGACAATAATAACTTATTGCTGGGAAACCCGACCAATGCACAACCAAGCATTAACTCGGCTGCCAATTATCTGATGGACCAGACGTATTATACTGAATCGTATAATAGAGATAAAGGAACTCCAAACTGGGTATCATGGCATATCAGCAGCACTGATCTGGGCAGTTCTTCAAGAGCTAACAATTTCAGGGCAGATATCAATTTACCTTCGGGATGGTACCAGGTAAGTAACACCAGCTATTCAGGTTCAGGATTTGACCGTGGTCACAATTGCCCTTCAGGTGACAGAACCTCGGATAATACAGCGAACTCTTCTACATTTTTAATGACCAATATGATTCCGCAGGCCCCTAAAAATAATCAGCAGACATGGGCAGGCCTGGAAAACTACGTTCGTACCCTGGTACAGGCTGGCAGCGAAGTTTATGTGGTGATGGGTTCTTATGGCTCAGGAGGCACAGGAACAAACGGATATCAGACAACTATTGATGGTGGAAATGTCAATGTACCTTCACATATCTGGAAAGTTGTTGTAGTTCTTCCAAATGGTAATAATGATCTTTCCCGTATCTCCACTTCAACCCGTGTAATAGCTGTGGATACACCTAATGATCAGACTACTGTCAGCACAGACTGGAAACAATACCTGACCACAGTAAAATCTATTGAAGCTGCATCAGGTGTCAATCTGATGTCGAATGTAAGTCAGAGTATACAGGACGTACTTAAAAGCCGTACAGATCAGGGTAGCTAAACCCTGTAAAACAGGATGCTGTTTATACAGGTAGCATCCTGTTTTATTCTTTGATCAATGAAGTTGATGAATTCCAGCCATAATCATCATCAATTAATACTTTAAACTCAGGATTGGCTTCTTTAATGAAATCAAAACGATAGTAAACTTCTTCGGTATCCGAATCAAACTCTGCCGACCAGCCTATACAAACCTGGAAATGTAATACATAAGTACCTTCCTCCAGGACAAAATCACTGGCTGTATTTACAGGATAGAACCTGCTCCTCTTTTTTTCTCTTTCCAGATCTACAGTTACATTCCTCGTTAAGAATATAATTTCTGAAACTGTACTGATACAACATTCATTAAGATCTGTTATTTCAAATGGGATTAAAGCTGAACGTTGGGAATTCTGATCAATATGGATCGTATCAGCTTCTTTAATCAAAAAAAAGGCATTGAAACTACCCTCGACCAAAGGATCCAGAACAATATAACCTGGATGCCATATCATCCCCATTTCCCTGTTTTTAGCAGTCCATTGTTCAAATTCCGGCTTCTTTCCAGCAGACCTGATCACAATTTGATTTTGAGACACAAATGTTCTGACAGCAATCATGTTTTAGCTTTATAGTTGTTATTACAATAGTAGTGCCTGATTTCAATTTAACTGGATAATCACATCATATTAAAGATATTTACAGCGACAATAATACTAATATATTTAGTAAAACACTTGTCATACCGTCTTTTTTTAGCATACATTTGTACGATACTAAAACAGTTTATGTCCGAAAAACACATCATCCATATGGATCTGGATTCCTTCTTCGTCTCGGTTGAAGTGCGTAAAGACCCTACCCTGGCCGGCAAACCTGTAATTATAGGTGGAACCTCCGATCGTGGTGTTGTGGCTTCATGCAGTTATGAGGCCAGGAAATTTGGTGTCCATGCGGCAATGTCTTCGCGGATGGCGAAAATGCTCTGTCCTCATGCAATTTTTATCCGGGGTAATATGGATGCTTATTCGGAAGCCTCACAAGAGATCACAACCATTTTAAGAGAACGTGTTCCCCTGATCGAAAAAGCCAGTATCGATGAGCATTATATAGATATGACGGGCATGGATCGTTTTCATGGCACCCTGTTATATGCCCACGAACTCCGTCAGACAGTTATCCGGGAAACCCACCTCCCTATCTCATTCGGGTTGTCAGTGAACAAAACAGTTTCCAAAATGGCTACCAATGAATGTAAGCCTAACGGCGAGCTCAATATAGAACAACAGGAAGTACAACCATTCCTGAACCCACTTTCGATTAAAAAAATTCCGGGACTGGGTGAAAAGACCTTTATCAAACTCAGTGATATGGGGATTAAAAAGATTTTCACGCTGACCCAGATTCACCCTGATCAGATGTATACCCTGCTGGGTAAAAATGGCTTGTCCCTGTTGCAAAAAGCGAAAGGCATTGACCAGTCACCAGTTGTCCCCTATCAGGAACAAAAGAGTATAGGCACCCAATGTACTTTTAAGGCCGATACAATTGATGTCGGAACCATTAATAACCTCATTACTTCGATGGTTATGGACCTGGCTTTCGAACTCCGGCAGAAAAAGAAGCTGACCGCCTGTATTACTGTAACTATCCGCTATTCCAATTTCGAAGATGTGACCAGGCAGGCCGCTATTTCTTATACCTCAATGGATACTGTCCTGATCCGTAAAGCCAAAGATTTGTTTCAGCAGCTTTATCAGAAACGGATGCTGATCCGCCTGGTCGGGGTACGCCTGTCCAGCCTGGTTAATGGTTTCGAACAGATTGATCTTTATGATGCTTCGCAGGAACAGTACAATTTATGCCAGGCCATGGACAAAATCCGTCAGCGGTTTGGACAAAAGTCAATTACCATGGCATCAGCTTTAAACATCAATCTTTAAACCGATGTACCTGAACGTCCACTCCCATTATAGCCTGCGTTATGGCACCCTGTCTATCCCCAAACTGATAGAAGAAGCCATGATGCAGGGAATCACCCAGATGGTCCTGACCGATCTGAATAATTCGACCGGGGTAATGGAATTCTGGAGGGAATGTAACAGCAAAGGGATTAAACCTATCGGAGGAATGGAATTCCGCAGAGATAAACGACTCCTTTATATTGGTATTGCCAGGAACAGGGAAGGCATGCGTGAACTGAATGAATTCCTGACAGACCATAACCTGGCACAAAAAGAACTCCCTGATCAGCCCCCTGTATTTAAAGATTGTTTTATCGTTTATCCCTACACCTCCCGGCAGGAATTGCGGGAATATGAATACCTGGGGATACGTTTTGATGAACTGCACCTGCTTTACGGTAAAGATCTGACCACAATTAAACATAAGCTGGTAGTTTTACAGCCCGTGGTCTTCACCGAAAGAATCGGATACCGGTTGCATGAGTACCTGCGGAGTGTTGACCTGAATACTGTTTTAAGTAAAATAAGTACACAGGACAAATGTACCCCAACAGATACCTTTCTGCCACCAGGCGAACTGGAAGCCAGGTTCAGCAAGTACCCCTTTATTCTGGATAATACCCGTCAGCTGATGAACAATTGTGTGATGGACTATGAACAGCGGAAAATGAACAGGAAGACTTTTACCGGGAGCAAAACCGCAGACAGAGAATTACTGGAAAAACTAACCATGAGGGGCATGACGGAGCGTTATGGCCGGGATCACAAAGAAGCCCTGGATAAAGTACACAAAGAACTTAAAGTGATTTCTGATCTTGATTTCTGTGCCTATTTCCTGATTACCTGGGATATTATCCGCTATGCGATGAGCCAGGGTTATTACCATGTCGGCCGGGGTTCTGGCGCCAACAGTACGGTATCTTACTGCATGAGAATCACAGATGTTGACCCACTTGAGCTAGACCTTTACTTTGAGCGTTTTCTCAATGCCGAACGGACTTCCCCACCCGACTTTGATATTGATTTCTCCTGGGATGAACGGGAAGATGTACAGGACTATATCTTCAAACGTTACGGCGCAAGACACACCGCCCTGCTAGGTACAATGTCTACCTTTAAAGACCGTTCTGTCATCCGTGAAATAGGGAAAGTTATGGGTTTACCTAAAGCAGAAATCGATAGTTATACCGACCGTACACAAGATAGTTCCAACCGGGACAACCCTACTTTCAAAAAGATACTGGCTGTTTTTGAACTGATGGGTAATATGCCTAACCAGCGAAGTATTCATGCAGGAGGAGTACTGATCTCGGAAGAACCAATTACGTATTATACAGCACTCGATTTACCGCCTAAAGGTATGCCTACCGTACAATGGGATATGTACGAAGCAGAGCTGATTGGCTATGACAAATATGATATTTTAAGTCAGCGTGGCATCGGTCATATCAAAGAGGCGGTCAGACTGGTTGCCGAAAACAAGCAGTTGAAAATCAATATCCACCAGGTCAGGGTATTTATGAAAGATCCTCTGCTTAATGAGCGTTTACAATCGGGTAATACTATCGGGTGTTTTTATATTGAGTCTCCCGCTATGCGCCAGCTCCTCACTAAACTCAGATGTGATAACTATCTTACCCTGGTTGCCGCAAGTTCGATCATTCGTCCCGGAGTAGCACAATCCGGTATGATGAAGACCTACATCCAGAACTATCATCGCCCACAGGAGGTCAAATATCTCCACCCGGTAATGGAAGAGCAGATGAAAGAAACCTATGGGGTAATGGTTTACCAGGAAGATGTAATCAAAGTCTGCATCCATTATGGTGGTATGGATGGTACTGATGCCGATATTCTGCGAAGGGGCATGAGTGGTAAATACCGGTCCCGGATGGAATTTGATAAACTGGTAGAGAAATTCTTCGAAGGATCGAAAAAACTTGGCCGCGAGGAAGCCATCACCCAGGAAGTATGGAGACAGGTCTCTTCTTTTGCCGGTTATAGCTTTTCCAAAGCGCATTCCGCCAGTTTTGCAGTAGAAAGTTACCAGAGCCTGTATTTAAAGACTTATTATCCAATGGAATTTATGGTTGCTGTACTCAATAATTACGGTGGATTCTATACCCGCTGGTTATATATCCATGAACTTAAGCAAGCGGGAGCTACTGTACATTTGCCCTGCGTCAACCGGAGTACACCAATTGTTTCCATTAAAGGAACCGATGCTTACCTGGGTTTCATCGGTATCCAGGGATTGACCACGAAACTGATGGAACTGATCCCTGAAGAACGAAAGAAAAACGGAGACTACCTCGACCTGGAAGATTTTGTCAAACGTACAGCCATCAGCCTGGAGCAGACTATTATCCTGATCCGGACCGGTGCCCTGCGTTTTACCGGCCGGAGTAAAAAAGAATTGCTCTGGGACATCCATTCCATGTTAGGTACAAAGATGAAACCAGTTCATCATGCAGAATTGTTTCGTACAGCACCCCGGCATTATCAGCTCCCCGAACTAATCAGTACCAGACTGGAAGATGCTTATCATGAACTGGAGCTATTGGGTTATCCCTTAAGTCTTTCTTATTTCGATCTGCTGCAAACCAGTTATCGTGGTGATATCCGGACTAAAGGGCTAATCAATTATGTAGGGCGGACTGTTAAAATGGTCGGTTTGTATGTCTGTGAGAAAACAGTACATACCAAAAACAATAAAAAGATGTGGTTTGGTACTTTCCTGGATGCTGATGGGAATTTCTTTGACACTACTCATTTTCCAAACAACACCCCTGCTTATCCTTTCCGCGGAACAGGCTGTTACCTGATCCTGGGCAAAGTAGTCGAAGATTTTGGTTTTCCAAGTATAGAGGTCATCAGATTCGCGAAACTGCCTATCCAGGAAAACCCAGTCCTTCAATAAATTAATTGACAATCATTTCCGAATGTTTCAGATCGAGCGTAATCCGTTTACCTATCCAGTTCAGAGAAACTATACCATCGTAAATCAAGCCATCCACAAAGGAAACCCTTTGATTTTCAATTTTAACTGCCGGAGCATCCTGAAGCGTAAGTGACTGAATATTTGCCAGGTATATTTTAGTTTTCAGCTGAGGATTAAATTCACTTGGTTTATAAATGACGGCAACCTTTGAAGTATCTGTACTATCGATTCCTAAATCAGGCATATATTTGGCATTGATACGATACACGTTATTACCTGCCCCGCTATCTATAGAAAATTGCAGGTTAAGCTTATCATTCACCTTGAAATAAGCAAACATATCTAAAGCTTTATCACGCGATACTTCTAATTGCAACTTCACAGTCTTTCCTTTTTTCCTGCGTTGGGCAAAACTTTCAGTGGTTTCAAAAGTCAGCCTTTTATTTTCAAAATCTAGAGTTACAACCTGATTCTTAAAACTCATTAAGGAAATCAGTCCGTCAATTGGTCCAAAATCCACATCGAAAATGGTTAAGACCGGTTTTACTTCAGTATAAGTACCAATTACCAGCGAAGAAGCCTCATAAAGATTGGCATCCAATTTTTCTCCTGTTGCCCGGAAAGCAGTATATCCCCCGTCCTGTTTATGCAATCCTTCCATTTTGGAAGCAAACTTTTTGGTAACCATGGTCAGCCCCCCACCAGTATCAAAAACAAAATTTCCTTCTACTCCGTTAATTTTCGCTTTGACCATAATATGTCCCTGATTGGTTATCGTAACCGGAACACTGGTTTGTGCTTTTGTTATCCCTGTGGTTAACAAAGTCAAGATTAAAAAGATAAAAAAGGCAGAAGAGAGTGTACTTAATTTCAGCATAATCAATTTGGTATTCGAAAAGCGGAAATTACAAAAATGAGTTTGAAAAATATTATAACTTTGAAAAAAGATTAATATTTTTCAAACTACCTTTTTTCATGCCAAAAAAACACCTCGGATATCTTGTATTATTACTCGCTTTATGCTGTTTTTCTTCCTGTTTTCAGATCGTCGAAGAAATTAACCTGGCTGATAATGGTTCAGGTACGGTAAATCTGACGGTAAACCTGAGTGCCAGTAAGACCAAAGTAGCTTCCATTATGCTTTTAGATAGTGTCAACGGATATAAAGTCCCATCCAAACAAACTATTCAAAAAGAAATGGATGAAGTTGTGGCCTACCTAAAGAATTCACATGGCATCAGTAATGTCAAAAAGAAGATAGATTTTGAAAACTATATAGCCAGTATCAGCTTTGCTTTTGAGAATGTGTCCAATATCAACAACATCAATCAGCATGTTCTTAAAAAACTAAAAGTCAATGCAATAAACAACTCTTCTTATACTTACAGTACAACCACTCATATTTTTCAGCGTAACTATACCCATACCAAAGAAGCTATCACACAATACAATAAGCTCAAACCTGAGGTGAAAAATGTATTTAAAGAAGCGACCTATACCAGCATATACCGGTTTGAAAAACCAATCATTAACTATACCAATCCATTGGCTAAGGTCTCCAAAACCAAAAAAGCTATTCTGTTAAATACAGGTATATTAGGCTTGATCAATGGCAAAACTAATCTGACAAACAAAATTATCCTAAGCCCATGAAAAACTTTTATAAATATGTAATAAGTGCAGTCTTTACTTTCAGCACACTGGCAGTCAGCGCTCAAAACCTGGCCAGTAAAATCCCTTCAGATGCACTGATTGTGGTTACCCTTAAAGGAGATAACCTCACCCGGTTAATGTCTGTGAAAGAGTTTAACAACACTTTTGTCGGCAAAGAAATCACGGACAAACTAGCAGGATCTGCAAAAGGTAATTTTAAGACTATAGAAGATTTTGGATTTAACCTATCCTCTACCTTCTATTACTATAACCGGGGAAATGACAGTGTGAGCTATAACTGTGTACTCGCACCAGTTAAAAATGCAGGTCAGCTCGATCAGTTATTCAATGGAGCTGAAAAGTCGTTTACACAAAACGGAAAGTTAAGAACTTTTTACAGCCGTGATTCAACCGAGGTCATGGTCTGGAATGAAGAGATAATGCTTTTTGTGAAAAGTGATGGAAAAGAAAGCTATTTTTCAAGACCTGATGTCAGCAAACGTTTAGGTTTGACTACCCCCTTTGACCCCACAGTCATTGATACAGTACAGGCGGCAACAGCTGCTACTGACAGCGCCGTTGTCATGACAGAACCAGTCATACAGGAACCAGTTGTACCAAAAAAAACAATTACCCGTAAATCACAGCGGATTCATGTTAAAAACAAGAAACGTCATGTTTTAAAAAGAAAACCTGCAAAGAAAAAAACAATTCAGATTGAAGAACCAAGAATAGAACAATATGCACCCGATAGTACTGCTTATGCCACGGCAGACACCGCACGCTATAGTGAGACTATTGACACAGCACTGGCCAACTCTTATCTCAAAAATGACAGGATAAAGAAAGCAGAAACAGCCCGGTGGACAAAAAAGATGATTTCAGGTTATTTTGAAAAAAGTGATCAGTCATCGATATTAACCAATAAAGACTTTATTAAAAGCATAGATCAGAAAGCAGAAGCTACCGTATGGATTTCTAATGCAGTGAAATTAATGAATACCTATGTACCTGGTTCTTATTTAAAAGGTATTAATATCTTAAATGGATACGGAAGTGCCAATATCAAACTTTACCTGGAGAAAAGTGCCATCCGTATGCGTTCTGAAATCACCTTCAGCAATGAAATGGCTGCTGTCTTCAGAAAACTTAACAAAAGAAAATTAAACAGAAAGTTCTTCAATTATATCAATGAAGATAAATTGATTGGGTATATGGGTTATGCGATGGACAGCAAGGCCTACCTGGAAGAATATCCAAAGCTCATGAGCAAAATGTATGATTCTGTCTATAAAGATGAAGTAGCACTGGCCACAGACCTTTTCTCTTTATTGGTAGATGAGGAAGCAGTCAGCAAAGTCATTAAAGGTGATGGTTTATTCGTTTTTAATGGTCTGTCCCAGAAGGACAAAACTTATCAGACATATGAGTACAACGAACAAAATTTCGAGACTAAAACTGTTACCAAAACTAAGAAAGAAACATTACCCGATTTCCTGTTAATGGTCTCGACAGAAGATACCAGGCTGATCAATAAGTTAATTGCATACGGAGTAAAGAAAAATGCAGTGAAGGATCAGCAGAATTATTATGAATTAGCTATTTCTAAAAGCCCGATGCCGCTTTACTTTACCATTCAGGATGGAATCATCTTTTTAGGTACGAATGCAGACGAAATGAAACAGATTGCCAATCATCAATATCACGGAAACCTCTCTGGAAGACATAAAAAAATACTGTCCGGCAGTAATTTTGCTGCTTATTTCAGTGCGAAGAAACTAGCAGGAAAAATACCTGCGGAAGAAATTGGAAATCCTGAAAAATTGGCTAAAACGAATAAAGTTTTAAGTTCACTGGGAGATATTTATATCAAATCTGATCCAATCAACGGTAATGTATTCTCTGGTGAGATCAGTATGGATACTCCTGCACAACAACAAAATGCATTAAAGTATCTCTTTTCAATTATTGATGACACCCGGAAATAAATGATAAAAAAGGCATTCATAGCAGCAGTAATAGGAATTCTATTGCTGCTGCTGGCCGTTTATGGCTACCTGCAATACAGACAATACAGTTCCTACCAGAACAGCATTCCCCGGAATGCCTCCCTGATTTTTAAAATCAATGTCGACAGAATTGTCAAAAGAAAAAGATTAAATCCGTTTAAATCTTCTTCCAGAGGATTTGCAGTACCTGCCAATATTTTCATCTATAACTTAAATAATCAGCCGACAGAGACATTCTTCTGTACTCTACCAGTCACCGATACCGCGCTGTTAAAACAATATCTTAAAAACGAATTCAGAATAAATCAGCTGACCGAAATACAACCTGGCGTAATTACCGGAAAAAGTTCCGATCACAGACTCCGGGTAATCTATAATTCCAGCAGGTTGATCCTCTCCTATGCACTGTTTAAAGAAGATACGAGCCCCGAACTAGAACGCTTACTGAATGAAAAAGACCAGATGATCCCGGGTGATCAAAGGGTTGACAGACTGAAAAACCAAATGGCAGATATCACCTATGATTTCAAAACCTATACCGGAGCAGCAAACTTCAATGATCATATACTTACGTTGAATGGATCATTCCCGCTTGAAGAGCTTGGTGTCCCTGATTCGTCTTATCAACCAGCAAAGCTGCACCAGAACCTCAGCATGAAAATGTGGTTAAATGCAGACCTGAGAAAGGTATTACAAAAAGACATCCGGTTTAAAACCTATTTCCTCGAAAAGGATTCCATCCTGAAATACTACGATGGTTATACAGCTGTAGAATGCGGGACACTGCTCAGTCAATATGAACCAGTAGTCACCTATGAATATAATGATGAATTTGAAAAAGTAGAAAAGAAACAGCTGAAAGAAGTCAAAGTCCCTGAAATCAGCATCACCTGTAAGATAAAATCCCCGGCGTTAATCAACTATTTACAAAAACAGACTATTATCAGTTCTGAGAATAAGTTTAACAAAGAACTATTCCCTTTATATCAGGTTTACAGTATGCACAATTCAAAATTATGGCAACTAAGCACCAATCAAACAAAAAACCTTTCTCCAGCTCTGCAAACCAGTCCGTATTTTGCTTTTGCAGCAATTAACTTTGAGCAGCTCAGGAAGCAGAATCAGTTTCCCTTTTTAAATACTTACACCCGTTATTTGAAACAATTAAAACTAAAAGCTACGAAACAAACACCAACAGACGGAAAAATTGAGCTGGAGCTGCAACTGAGTGAAAAAGCAGCGCTCTGATCCTTATAATGTTTTTGCGGATTACCATTTTTTGAAAATTACAAATACGGCAAGAACTATCAGTGCAAAACCCAGCAGATGGTTCCAGCCTAATTTTTCATCCTTAAAAAATATAAGGGTAAATAACATAAAAATAGTTAGTGTAATAGCCTCTTGTATGGTTTTCAGCTGTACCAAGGTAAAAGGCCCTCCGTTTCCTTTAAAACCTCCTTCATTAGCAGGGACCTGAAAAAGATATTCAAAAAATGCCAAAGCCCAGCTAATCACAATAATCGAAAGCATACCCAGGTTTTTACCCCAGGAAAACTCTTTAAACTTCAGATGTCCATACCAGGCAAAAGTCATAAACAGATTAGAAATCGTTAAAAATAAAATTGTTTTCAGTCCTCTCATGGTGTAAAATTAAAGAAATAATCCAGAGACTATGATTTTCCTGAACACAGATATGAGGTTAAATCCTCTTTATTTTTTCTGAGCTCTCCTGTAATTGACGATTATGCCATTAAAAGCAGCACCGGCCAGAAGCAACACCAGGATAACCGACCCAGCCTTTGAAATGTATTCACCGTACAAATAAGAAACTGGCTGGAATATAAATGCAACCTGGTGATTTCCTGCCGGAATCTGCGCTGCACGCAGCAAATAATCGGCCCTTAGATATGGTCTTTTAATACCATCAATCTCCAGCCTCCAACCCTTATCGTAATAAACCTCCGAAAAGACAGCCAGCTGCGAAACACTGGATTTTGTCTGATAACTTACATAATCCGGTGAATATTCTACCAGCTTTATAGTTGCCAGCGTATCCTTTCCTGCTGACAAGTCCAATGTCTTATACTGCTGATCAACAATGGCCTCATTTCGCGCCGAAAAACTGCTTAGAGACTGCATTTCTTCATCTGCATTCTTTACATATTTAATGGTTTTCACAAACCAGGCATTTCCGCAGGTCTGTTCATTTCTAACTACCTTTAAACTTTTTCCCGCTGAATCCGGCATGATGATATACTTGGTATTCAGCATATTTAAGACCTCCGGATTTACCTGCTTGCCTGTCATCTGGTTATCTATCAATTCATCATATCTTTTCAGACGTGCGGCAGAATAACCACCGATACTTTTATGAAAAAACGGATTCTGGATATCCATTTTCAAATTAGCTGTTGCATCAAATACTTTGAAATTGGGGTCAGTATCCTGCGCAATCTGAACATCTACTTCTCTTGGATTAACCAGGGCCTCCTGCTTTTCTGTAAAGTTTGAAGTCTTCAGATAACGTCTGTCCACAACCCATAAATCGGCAGATATCAACACCAATAAGGCTATAGAAAATAGCTGCAGGTTAATTTTCTGTTTGATAAATGCCCAGACCAGACCAAATGAAATCAGAATAAAGATTAGCGAGCGGATAGCATCACTTCTTTCCAGGTTTGCCCTGTCTGTCATCAGTGCGCGGGCAATATCATTAGCCATTACGCGATCACCTTTTAAAGCTTGTGCAAGTATAGTTATTCCATTTGCTTCATCACCAGGTCTAAAATCTAATAAAAGACCTGGAAGTGCAATTAATAAAAGTGTCAGGCCTCCGGTAATATAGAAGGCGAGTTTGAATTTTTTCAGGATATAGACTTTATCCGGATTAACAGTCAGTTCCTGAACTGCCAGAAAAGCTAAAACCGGAACGCATAAACCAGCAACGGCAAGTATGGATTCAACTGTCCGGAATTTATTATAAAGCGGAAAATAATCAAAAAACAGATCTGAAGCATAGGGCCAATTGCTGCCAAATGACAACATCATGGTTAATATAACTGTTCCGGCCAACCACCATTTAAGCCTGCTTTTCACGACCACTAAACCGAATATAAAAAGAAAACAGATCACCGCACCAAAGTAAAACGGTCCTGCAGTAAAGGGCCTTTTTTCGCCCCAGTACAGAGAAAGTCCCGGAATACTTGAAATCTGGTTTGCATAGGTGATGGCCTCTTCGGTTGAAACACCTTTATTTGTAAATACCCTGGTAATCTCTGATTGTGGATTAATCAGGTCGGCCCCCGAAGCTCCACCATAAGCATTCGGGACTAAAAATGTCAGGGACTCACCTACTCCCTGACTATACTGATAAGCATATTCTTTAGCTAAACCTGTAGCCGGTTCTTTACTGTTATTTGTCAGGTTAGATTTTCCCCGGTAACTATCCTTACTGTATTCATAAGTACTCCACATCAAAGAAGCATTTACGGCCAGGGCTAATAATACTGCAGCTGATAAAAAGGCTATCGATTTAAAAAAGAGAACAGTTTTTTTAGCCTTAACAGCATGGTACAGCTCTATAACGACAAGGATAAGTATGGCAATTAACAAGTAATAGGTCATCTGAATATGATTGGCCTTAATTTCCATAGCCAGAAAAAGTGCTGTTAAAACAGCCCCCACAAAGTACTTCCCTCTGAGTGTCAGAATTATCCCGGCAAGGATCGGTGCGAAAAATGCAATAGCAAATGCCTGATTGGCATGACCGGCAGCTAGTAAAATTATATTATAAGAAGAAAAGGTAAAAGCAATAGCCCCAGCCGCTGCAAGCCAGGGATTAAGCTTTAAGACCAGGAACAGAAAATAAGCTCCTGACAATAATAAAAGTACTGTGCCTACCGGATTTGGGAATAAATAATTAATACCATTGACTACGTGTGTAGTAATATTAGCAGAATAAGGTGCCCAGATCTGGAAAGCCGGCATACCACCAAAAATCTGGTTAGTCCATAAAACGGTTGTTCCTTTAGACCGGTAATCCATGATCTCTTTTTGAGTGGATTGAGCTCCAGTTACATCGCTTTGCCCCAATACTTTCCCATGGAACGAAGGGTTAAAATATAAAAAGCATAATAAAAAGAATATTCCTGCGATAAGCAAGTGAATGCCATAACGTTTAAACCAGTCAGTCATATCTGAAGAAAAATTATTCCTCCAATTTACAAATCTGACTTCATTAAAAGCAATATTATTATTGCTACCAGCCCATTAGCTCCATTACCCGTCTGAATTCTTCGTTCAAAGGGGCCTTCAGATGAATATCCTCTTGTGTAACAGGATGTTTAAACATTAGTTCAGAAGCATGCAATAACATAGTCGTCATTTCCCATTGTTCTTTAAAGAACCTGTTCTGTTTATTACAGCCATGTTTACGATCCCCAATAATCGGATAAAAAATATGTGCAAAATGCTTACGCAGCTGGTGCATCCGGCCCGTAGTTGGGGTGGCTTCTACCAGTGAATAACGGGAAGTTGGATGTTTACCGAAAGCGACATCTAGTTCAGCACGCTTCAGTGTAACAAAAGCTGTAAAAGCCTCTTGAATAGTCCCGTTTTCTTTAGCTAAGGGATAATCAATATCCTGACTATCGGGTGCATACCCCCTTACTACTGCCAGATATTTCTTTTGAACTTCACCCTCCTGAAACTGCATCTGCATCGCAGTTTCAACATCCTTCTCAAAAGCAAATAATAATAAACCACCAGTTTTCCGGTCTAAGCGGTGTACAGGGCTCACCCGTCTGTTTACCTGATCCCTTAAAAGCTGCAAAGCGAACTCTTTAGCATCGTTGGCAATAGAAGAGCGGTGTACTAATAGTCCGTGTGGTTTATTGATCGCGATCAGATGATCATCCTGATATACAATTTCAAGCATTAATTTTTTCCGCGAATATAGGCTTTTTAAGGAATATATGATCAGCAGGAGTAAACAGATCACTCCTGCTGATTGTATCTATTGAACCTTTTTCAAAATATCCTCAAGCATCTGGTTCGAAAATTTACCCCCCGAAAAATTGATCAGTTTATAGACGGGCATATCATTCAGCATGGTCATCATCATCAGGTTAGTCTTCTCTTTTGCCTTCCTTTGCTCAGGACTGAGCTTCTCATCCGGTTTAGCTGTCAGGTCAACCCCAAATGACTTCATTAATACCGGATAAATCAGTTTTCCTTTAGGATGTGCCCGAAAATCTTTCAGCATAGAATTACGTGTTAATGCAGCTAAAACCGTATTCTCTGAACTCACCCTTACTTCCTTTTGCAAAGGAAGTAAATTCGATGCGCCACCAACCCGGATCAGAAAAACTCCTGGTTTAACGGCCCAGTCATGTTGCTGAACATCATAATAAGCAAAATCACGTTTGCCCAGTTTAAATCCAATAGTTTTTTCTTCTCCTGGTTTCAGGTTTAGTTTAGCAAAGGCTTTTAACTCCTTAACAGGATGTACAATGGTAGAATCCGAACCACTGATATACAGCTGTACAATTTCCTTACCGGATACATTGCCAGTGTTTTTCACCCTGAATTGCACCTGTAAACTATCTGCATCTTTTATGCTTTCCGCGCCCAGTTCAAGTCCGGAATAAGCAAAAGACGTATAACTTAAGCCATAACCAAAAGCAAACTGAGGAGTAATCTTTCGTTTATCATAATAACGATACCCAATAAAAATTCCTTCTCCGTAATTCGCCTGCTGATTCAGACCCGGAAACTCCAGAGCCGTCGGCGTATCATCAACAAATTTAGCAAATGTTTCTGCCAGCTTACCCGATGGATTTACTTTCCCGCTCAACACATCGGCAATAGCCCCACCCCCTGCCTGTCCGCCAAGCCAGCCTTCAAGTACTCCTTTTACTTTCCCTAGCCAGGGCATGGTGATCGCCGAACCATTCATCAGCACCACAACCGTATTTTTCTGTACGGCAGCAATAGCTTCGATCAGCTGATTATGAGCAACTGGCATAGCTAATGAGGAACGGTCAAAACCCTCAGATTCATAACTATCCGGAAGTCCGGCAAATATAACCGCTACATCAGCAGCTGCAGCAGTTTTGACTGCCTCGCTGATTAATGCAGCCGAAGTCTGATCCTCATCTCTGTACCCTTGCGCATAAGTAAGCTGTGCATTTCCTGCCAGAAGCTGCATTTCGGTAAAGGCATTGCTGATTTTAATCGGGTTTACCTGTGAACTTCCTGCTCCCTGATATCTTGGAATTTTAGCAAAACCACCTATAAAAGCAATCTTTTGCTTTTTAAGATTTAAAGGCAGAATATGATCCTGATTTTTCAGTAAAACAAGACTTTCCCCACTCGCTTCCCTGGCCAGCAGATTATGCTGATCTGCATCAAATTTAGCTCCAGCCTGATGACTATCTTTAGCCCTTAACAACACAGTTAGTAGCTGAGTTACACTTTCATCTAATGTAGCCACCGGAAGTACCCCACTATTCACCGCCTTGATCAGTTCCTGCTGATTTACCTCACCACTTCCCGGCATTTCCAGGTTCATACCTGCAACAAGTCCGTTTACCCTGTTACTAACCGCTCCCCAGTCGGATACCACAAAACCTTCAAAACCCCAGTTTTTGCGAAGGATACTCCTTAATAATAAAGCATTTTCGGATGCGTAAACACCATTCAGTTTGTTATAGGCACACATGACTGTCCAGGGTTTACCCTCCTTAACTGCAATTTCAAAAGCAGTCAGATAGATTTCATGCAGCGTACGTTCATCCACATTCGAACTATTTGTCATTCTTTCAAATTCCTGATTATTTACTGCAAAATGTTTTAATGAAGTACCCACACCTTTGCTCTGCACACCTCTGATATAAGATGCAGCCATTTTACCAGCCAATACCGGATCCTCAGAAAAATATTCAAAATTCCGGCCTCCAAGCGGAGAACGTTTCATATTCACACCTGGGCCTAAAAGAATCTGGACATCATTGGCCTGGCTCTCCTCTGCTAAGGCAACCCCAACCCGATTAATTAAAGCAGTATTCCAGGATGAGGCTAACGCCGAAGCTGTGGGAAAACAAGTAGCAGGTACAGCCTGGCCTAAAGCCGAACCAATTGCTTTACGTAATCCATGAGGACCATCGGTCATAAAAACTGAAGGAATGCCCAATCGTTTGATTTCATGGGTTTGCCACCAGCCGTCACCACTCAGTAACATAGTCTTTTCTTCCAGTGTCATTTTTGACACCAATCCGGCTGCTTTTGCAGGGTAATCCACCTGTTGTGCTGAAGCATAGGCAGGAATGACCAGCAATAAAAAATAAATAGATTTTAAGTTCATCAGGATAAGGTTTAATATTTGGTAAACGCGCAAATTTTCTCCCAAAAGCCTAACCCTTTTTATATTGCTTCGTTATGAAGCAATGATATATTATTTTCTTTAAACATGCAAATAAAAAAGGCTTGGGCATGACTATATAACACAGAATATCAACGCAATACTATTTAAACAGAGCTTTAGACATCCATTATTAGCTAAATTTTAAACAGATTCTTATATTGCCGGCAATGGGACTAGATCAACGCATCATCGAAAAAAGTAAATTGCTGTGGGAACAATGTTTACCTCATATTTCAGTAGACAGTGTCGTATTTGGTTTTCATGAAAACCAGCTTAAAGTCTTGTTATTAAAAATGACTGCTGCACAGCAATGGCTCCTTCCGGGTGGTTATGTCTACAAAGATGAAAACTTACAGGATGCAGCACAGCGTGTACTTACCGAACGTACAGGTGCGCAAAGAGTTTATTTGCAGGAATTTGGCGTATTTGGTACCCTTAACCGTTCGGAGGGGTTCTTTACAGATTATGAGGATGGTCTCTGGTATAAACAGCGTTTCATTTCCGCAGGCTTTTATGCACTGGTTGATTATACGGCTGTAAATGTAACAGCAGATGAATATAGCGAAACCTGTGAATGGCGAAATATAGATGACCTTCCTGAACTGGCGATGGACCATCAACTGATTTATACTAATGCTTTAACTGTATTAAGACAACAGTTAAGCTATAAGCCTATTGGGATGAGTTTACTTCCAGAAAGATTTACGATTTCGGAGTTACAGAAACTGTATGAAACGATCCTGGGCCGGACTTTGAACAGAGGTAATTTTTACCGCCGGATTATGCGGTTTGGGATCCTGGTTAAACACGAAGACCCGCGTAAAGGAGGAGCGCACAAGGCACCCTTCCTTTACAGCTTCGATCCTCATCAATATCATGAGTCGCTACAGGGACTCGACTGGTAGCTGGTTATTTCCAGCCACCACCTAATGCACGGTAAAGATTAACTACAGCCTGTAATTTCTGCAGGTGATCGCTTACACCACTTAATTGCGCTGCCAGCAAACTCTGTTCAGAAGTCAATACATCTGTATAATTAGTCGCTGAGCTATAGCGTAATAAATCCTGTGTATAATCTACAGCTTTAACTAATGCGGCTATTTGTTTTGCTCTTGAATCTTGTTTTTCTACTGCTGTTTCATAAGCGTAAAGCGCATTGGAAACTTCCTGACCGGCTACATACAGGCTTTGCTGAAAGTTATTCATAGCCTGTATTTGCGCAGACTGTGCTGTCTTCAAACGTGCTTTATTCTGCCCCTGGTTGAAAATTGGCTGAGTCAAACCACCAACTAAATTATAGAAGACAGAATGGTCAAAGAAATCTTTCAACTGCAAATTAGAAAATCCGCCAGTGGCACTTAAAGTCAAAGTCGGATAGAAATAGGTCCTGGCCAGGTTCGTGTTCTCAAAAGCACTTCTGAAAGCAAATTCTGCCTGCTGAACATCAGGACGGTTCTGCAATAATTGCGCAGGAACACCTACTGTCAATGTAGTTGGTACAGTCTGCTGATCCATTGTACTTCTGTCAATAGAACCTGGATTCTGAGCTAATAAGATACTCATGGCATTCTCTGTCTCGCGGATACTTCTCTTTAAATCAGGGATAGTTACTTCAGTCGCGTAACGGCTGGCTTCACTTTGTACCACGGCTGCACCGTTAACAACAGCTCCTTCTTTTAAGCTTTTCATGGTCTCTACACTTGCAATCCTGCTTTTAAGGGTTGCCTGCGTAATTGCCAGCTGTTGATCCAGAGCCAGTAAATTATAATAATTATTAGCAATATCGGCGATTAACTGAGTCTGGATAGCCTTTTTAGCTGCATCAGTCCCCAGGTACTGAGCCAGGGCCGCTCTTTTAGAGCTACTCAGCTTACCCCATATATCAGCTTCCCATGAAGTAGTCATGGAGAGCTGGTAGGTATTGGTCAAAGTATTGATATTGATCCCCGGAGGAAAATTCAGACCAGCCGATGATTGTTTACTTCTGGTGTAATTCGCCCCTGCACTCAAACTAGGTAAAAAGGCCATTTTAGCCTTTTGTACAGTCGCCTGAGCCTGTAAAATGTTTTGTATCGCATTTTTCAGGTTGATGTTCTGATCAAGACCTCTCTGAATCAAAACTTTGAGTTTCTCATCAGTAAACAAACTCTGCCATGGCTGGGTAGCTATGGTTGCAGAATCTGTTGAGTTTTGTCCGCGATACAGACCATCGGTCTGCATCTTAGGTTTTTCATAAGTTTTCGTCACCGAGCAAGCGCTGAAAAGGGCTGCGGCCGCCAGGAGTGCAAAAACCTGTTTGTTATATTTATGAGTCATTTTCTTCTGTTCTATGTGTTAAAATCAGCTATGCCTTTGGTGAATCAATCGCTTTTTGCTCTTCTGTGCTATTTAATTCTTCTTCATCATCATAGTCATAACTTGCTCTGGCCGGACCACTGATCTTCTCCTGTAAAGTCTGGAAGATGATAAACAATACGGGAATTACAAAAACCCCTAAGATTGTTCCGATCAACATCCCACCTACTGCACCAGTACCGATAGATTTATTACCGATCGCACCAGCACCACTAGAGAACATCAAAGGCATCAATCCAAAGATAAAGGCAAATGAAGTCATCAGAATAGGTCTCAAACGGGCAACAGCTCCTTCAACAGCAGATTGTATAATCGGCATACCTTTTCTTCTTCTGTCCAGTGCAAACTCTACAATCAAAATACCATTCTTGGCCAATAGACCGATAAGCATGATCAATGAAATCTGCAGATAGATATTACTGTTCAGTTTAAAGATGATTGAGAAAATATAGGCTCCCGCCAATCCAAACGGAATAGATAACAATACCGCAAAAGGAAGGATATAACTTTCATACTGCGCACTCAATAAGAAATACACGAAAACCAGACAAAGGATAAAGATAAATACGGTCTCACTTCCTGAAGCCAGCTCTTCACGGGTAAGACCCGAAAAGTCATATCCATATCCCTGAGGCAGAGACTGTGCTGCTACTTCCTGAATAGCCTTGATGGCATCTCCAGAACTATAACCCGGATTCGGTGCACCGGTGATACCAATTGAACTGAATAAGTTAAACCTCGAAATAGATTCAGGGCCATATACCCTGGTCATTTTCACAAATTCAGTTATCGGTGCCATATTACCTGCACTATTACGTACAAATATTTTATTCAGCCCTTCAGGATTAGAACGGTATTGGTCAGCTGCCTGAACCATTACCCTGTACTGCTTACCATATTTGTTAAAGTTCGAAGCATATAAACCACCATAATACCCCTGCATAGTTTGCAAAACCGTGCTCACACTCACACCGGCATCTTTACATTTTTCCAGATTTACATCCATCATATACTGAGGGAAGTTAGGATTGAAGGATGTCGTTGCGTACTGAATCTCCGGACGTTTACTCAGGTTAGCCAGGAACTCATTGTTGATTTTGAAGAAATCGGCTGTGCTATGTCCACCTTTATCCTGTAACTGGAATTCAAATCCACCACTCTGACCAAAACCCTGGATGGTTGGTGGAGAAATAAAGAAGATACTTGCTTCGCGGATTCCGGCAGTTTTACCAAACAGCTCACCCACTACATCATCAACTGTACGTTTACGCTGATCCCATGTTTTCAGTTTCAGGATAACCATACTATAAGCACTACCGGCACCAGCTGTAAAGTTCTGTCCTACTATACGCAGTGTATTCTGTACCTCTGGTATCGTATTGGCAATACTATCTACTTTCACAGTTACTGCTGCTGTCCGCTCCATCGAAGCAGAAGGCGGCAAACTGATATTGGCAAAGATAGTACCCTGATCTTCCGCCGGAACAAAGGCCGAAGGTGTAGTTTTCATCATATAATACAACCCTGCACCAGCAATTACAATTGCGCCCAGAACAATCCATTTCCTACCGGCAAGGAATTGTACCGAACGTTTATACCGGTTAGTCAGGCTCTCAAAAGCTACGTTAAAAGCAGTATAGAAGCGTTGCAGGAAACTCTTGTGTTTATGATCGTCTTTATGTGGTTTAAGCAACAGCGCACATAAGGCCGGACTTAAAGTTAAAGCGTTAATTGCAGATAAGATAATCGCTACTGCAAGGGTGATACCAAACTGCTTATAAAACACTCCTGTAGAACCAGTAATGAAAGTTACCGGGATAAATACAGCAGCCATAACAAGAGTGATAGAGATAATCGCCCCAGATATCTCATCCATAGCATCAATTGTGGCTTTACGGGCAGATTTATAGCCATGATCTAATTTCGCATGGACTGCCTCGACCACTACAATCGCATCATCGACCACAATACCAATGGCCAGCACCAGTGCAAAAAGTGTTAACAGGTTGATCGTAAAACCAAATAAATTCAGGAAAAAGAAAGTACCTACAATTGCTACCGGAACAGCGATCGCTGGTACCAGTGTAGATCTGAAATCCTGAAGGAAAATAAATACCACGATGAATACCAGGATAAAAGCTTCAATCAGGGTATGGATTACTTTATCAATAGAAGCATCCAGGTTTTCATTCACGTCTACCAATGTGGTATACTGAATTCCCTTAGGGAAGGTTTTGGCAGCTTCTTCAATGATCTTTTTAGATTGATTAATTACATCCCTGGCATTGGATCCTGGAGTCTGACTGATCGCCATCGCTACAGATTCTTTACCATTGGTCTCAATCGTAGAGGCATAACTTAAAGAACCCAGTTCAACTTTAGCCACATCTTTCAAACGTAATAACTGTCCGTTACCAGCCGATTTAATGACGATATTCTCGAATTCACTGACCTGGCTTAAACGCCCCTTATAACGGATAACATACTGGAAAGACTGATTACTGTTTTCTCCAAACTTTCCGGGAGCAGCCTCCACATTCTGTTCTGCCAGGGCAGCCGTAATATCACTGGGAATCAATCCATACTGCTGCATCAGATCTGGTTTTAGCCAGATACGCATCGAATAATCTTTAGCACCGAATACCGAAGCATTACCTACTCCCGTAACACGTTGTAACTGTGGCACTAGGTTGATCTTGGCGAAATTCTGCAAAAAGGTCTGGTCATAAGCTTTATTGTCACTATACAACGAGAAAATCAATAAGTTACTACTCTGACTTTTAGTTACCGTTACACCAGCCAGTGTAACCTCGGCAGGTAATAAACTGGTAGCCCTTGAAACTCTGTTCTGCACGTTTACAGCTGCCAGATCCGGGTCGGTACCTACTTTAAAATAGATACTGATACTCACCGTACCATCGTTGGCAGAGGTCGAGGTCATATAAGTCATGTTCTCTACCCCATTAATCTGTTCTTCGAGTGGGATAACCACACTTTTTAAAACCACATCGGCACTTGCTCCAGTATAACTGGCAGAAACGTTAACCGTAGGCGGCGCAATATCCGGGTACTGCGCAATGGGCAGGGACGTGAGCCCCAGGATACCCAGAATAACAATAATCACAGAGATTACTGTCGAGAGAACTGGTCTCTGTATAAATATTTTAAACATCTGTTCTTATTTTAAGTCTGCGTAAACAGTTTCTGGATTCTCGGCATTCGCTTTAATCTGCGTGCCATCTTTTAAAGTTGCGACACCTTCTAATACGATCTGATCACCGGCTTTCAGACCAGTCTGCACTACATAGAAGTTACCAGCAGTATTCTCCATGATTGATATGGCTACATTTTTGGTTTTACTATCTGCCCCTACTACTACCACAAAACGTTTATCCTGCAATTCAAAAGTTGCACTCTGAGGAACCAGTATAACGTCTTTTAAAGCGTTCGGAATTCTAACCGTTGCACTGCTTCCACTACGGATAATACCTTTAGGATTAGGGAAACGTGCCCTGATATTCGCAGAACCTGTAGCTGTATTAATTAATCCGTTTACTGTTTCTATACGACCTTCTTCAGTATAAGGAGAACCATCAGAAAGTAATAAAGAAACTTTAGGAAGTTTAGCTAGTTTCTGCGCAAAAGTTCCACTGCCGTCTTTTGTAAAATCAAGCAATAATTTCTCATTTAATGCAAAATAAGCATATACATTTCCTATACTCGAGACAGTAGTTAAAGGATCAGCGGTTGTGCTGCTTACCAGACTTCCTAAACGATAAGGGATTGAACCTACTACTCCGTTAACAGGACTATAAACAGTAGTATAACCCAGGTTGGTTTTAGCATTTGCTAAAGCAGCCTTTGCCGTATTTACCGCTGCCTGAGCTGATTCATAAGTGTACTGTGCAGATTCCAGTTCATATTTACTGACAATGTCCTTTTCCACTAAAGGTTTTACCTTATTTACAGCCAGTTTTGCCGCATTTAACTGTGCCATCGCATTCGCAATACTTGCATTTGCCGTTCTCACATCCTGTTCATATTGTGGTGCATTGATTTTAAACAATGGCTGACCAGTCTTAACAATAGCCCCCTCATCTACAAAGATCTTATCGATATAGCCATCAACTCTCGGCCTGATTTCAATATTCTGCTGTCCTTGTATACTTGCAGGATAATCGGTGTTTAAAGTAGCAGATCTTGGCTCCAGTTTCAGGACTTTAAATTCCTTCACCTGACCAGCTGCCGCTGCAGCCTGTGCGGCTTTGTTTTTATTGTTGCCACATGAGGCGAGGGTCAATCCTGTCAAAAGCAGGAGCCCAATCTGTATTGTTGTTTTCATATTTATTCTAATGCTGAGGGGTTTCTATATTTAATTATTACGATTTATTTATTCGGATAGATCATTTCAAAAATCAGTTGCTTTCTTTGTTTCATCATCTGTATATATTCATGATCGCTTATTCTCATAAAGCCTTTACTTAAGGTACTTGCTAACAAAGGATAAGCCATTAATGAAAAAAGATTAATCATAAACTGCCGGGGGTCCATGACGGTAATATTTCCTTTGTCCATCTCTTCTTTGATATCGGCCAGAAAAGGTTTAACATGCGTATCATGTACCTGGTCCTCAAGCCCCTGGTTATGTCGGTTAGTTTCCGTAATCAGGAACAATTCCCGATATGGCAGCGCGCTCGTTTCATCTATAAAAACACTGATCAGTTTTTTTAATTTTTCTTTAAAGCTTAGTTTACCAATAAATATAGAAGACATAATCTGGCGCAGCTCTTCTAATGCTTCTTCGGCAACCTGTTCGAACAAAATTTTTCTGGAGCGGAAATAGTAATGAACCAGCGTTCTGTTGACACCAGCTGCATCAGCTATATCCTGCGTAGTTGCATGTAATTTCCCTTCAGCAAAGAATATTTTCTTAGCAGTGTCCTTAATCAATTGTTCCGTGCCCTTATCCTTAACCATTGTCTTCAATATTTTTAATATTAATATTTAACATTTTTGTTAAATAAAGATATCAGGAGACCTATTAAATTATATCATTTCAATGCAATCTAAATGTGGCCTTTATTTCAATATAAACTGAGTGTAGTCCGAAATTACCAAAACAGTATCCATTAAAAAAAAGAAATTGACCAGGAGGCCAAACACACCGACGAACAGCAGGTTTAACCAGATTTACGTTTTTCACGTTTTAGCAGCTTACTCACATGACTTTCATCGGTAAGTCCAAATTCGGCAGCAATTTGTTTCAGGCTGTAATGCCCGCTTTCCATACGTTTACGAATTAGAGTTTTGCGGTAATCACCGATATAATCCCGGAGTGTCAAACCAGTATTTCGCTTAAAATAGGGTCCGATATAATCGGCGGTGGTATGGAACTGTTTAGCCATTATTTCCGCTTTCAATTTACCGGGGTTATAAATATATTCATGAATATAAGCAAATACTGCTTCCATTTCCCTGTTTTTCTGAGGAGTAGCAGTAATTTCAGGTAAATTTCTTTTCAATAAGGTGGCGATTGCCATAATCTGGAGCCAAACTAGGCGCTCATTAGCTACCAAAGAGTGCTTGAGTGAAATGATCACTTCGTAAATCTGGCCTATAACCAGCTGATCTTGCACATTGAGTTCAAATCTGGACAAACGGGTTTCCCTGTTTTTGATCAGGTATTCCATCTCCCGCACCCATTGTTCTTTGAACTGCTCCTCTCCATGCAGATAAAGGTCAGTAAACTTCAAAAAAACAAAATGTGTACTTTCCCTGATTTTGAAATAATGTTCATCTTCAGGCCCCAGCAAAAACAGGTTTCCCTGAGCATAGGTAATAATCTCTTTATTGAGATAATGATCTCCAGATCCTTTTTTAATATAGATCAGTTCGTAATGATTATGATTATGTACCGGATGCGCCCATTTCTTCACTTCAAAAGAAGAGATAATGACAGGTTGAAACTGGCGGTAACGTTTCATAACGGAAAGATACAAAATCTTGTTAGTATTCTACCTATAACCACCCCGAGATTCTGCCCAACTTTGGTCTATAAAACAGATACAAATGAAAACAGCATTGATTGTAGGTGCCAATGGCGTAATTGGAAGTAACCTGATTAAACATCTATCTGGTCTGGACGACTGGCATATCATAGGTCTATCCCGTCGTGGTGGAATAAATAAAGACAGACTGAAGTTTATTTCCGTTGACCTGCTTGATCCCCAGGACACCCTCAGAAAGCTCAGTAAATTGAGCGAAGTAACACATATTTTTTACACCGCTTATCAGGACCGTCCCAGCTGGGCACAAATGGTAGCCCCAAACCTGGCTATGCTGGTCAATGTAGTAAATGCAATAGAACCCGTAGCCCTAAATCTCAAACATATTAGTCTGATGCAGGGCTACAAAGTATATGGTGCCCACCTGGGCCCTTTCAAAACCCCGGCAAAAGAAACTGATGCAGGACATATGCCTCCTGAATTCAATGTAGATCAGCAACACTTCCTGGAACAACGCCAGCAAGGGAAGAGCTGGACCTGGTCGGCGATCAGACCCTCAGTAGTAGGTGGAACTGCACTGGGCAATCCGATGAACCTCGCGCTGGTTATTGCTGTTTATGCTTCTATTTCAAAAGAACTGGGTATTCCTTTAAGATTCCCTGGCAAACCTGGCGCCTACGATAAGTTAATAGAAGTCACAGATGCGGGTTTACTGGCAGATGCAACAGTATGGGCGGCTACCCAGCCTCAGGGTGCAAACCAGGCTTTTAATATCAATAACGGTGATTTATTTCGCTGGAATGAACTCTGGCCAAAAATCGCCGCTTTTTTTGAAATGGAGACTGCCCCTCCTCTTCAACTCTCCCTGCAAACCGTGATGGCAGATAAAGCAGATTTATGGAGCAGTATTCAGGAAAAATATAGCCTGCAAAGACATGATTACGCTGATTTGTCATCATGGGCTTTTGGCGACTTCGTATTTTCCTGGGACTATGATTTCTTTGCAGACGGCTCAAAAGCCCGTCGTGCCGGATTTCACCGGTATGAAGATACTGAAGAAATGTTCTTCCGTTTATTCAGGGAACTTCGTCAGCAAAAAGTTATTCCTTAGATTTTAATAAATTCGGAATGAGCAATTTATTCCAGATTTGATAACCAGTGGCATTCATATGCAGCATATCCTCTTTAAAGAGTTTAGGCTGCATATCTCCCTTACTATCCAGCATAGGCTGATAAACGTCAATGAAGGTTGTATTTTGCTCCCCCTTTAAAAACTGCTGCACCAATAGATTAGCCCTTTTTCCCTTTTCCAGATATTTTGCTCTTGAAGGACTTGCTTTAATAGCTAAATAGACAATAGGTATAACTGGTAGTCTAGCTCTGATATCAGTGTACATTTTTTTGAAATCCTGAAAAACGGCGTCACCATCAGGAGCCTGAATCAGATCATTTTCGCCTACATAAATAACCAGCTGTTTTGGATGATATGGAAATACGATATCTTCCAGATAACGATCCACGTCGGCAGTTACCGCACCACCAATCCCGCGGTTCAATACCGTATAATCTTTAAAAGCTTTATTAAAATCAACCCACAAACGAATAGAAGAGCTTCCTATAAACAAAATAGGATTTTTTGGAGGGGCATAAATCTGATCATATGCTTTTATAGTTTGAATATCGTTCCAAAATGCAGGTTTGTCCTGTGAAAAGGAATTAAAATTAAATAATAAAAGAAATGCAGAGCCAAGCGCAGCTGTTTTAAATACTTTTAACATATTTTTTATCAGTATATATTGTTTTTTATAAAATTATGAACTAAGACCGGTAAAATTAAAGTATCAAATTATATTTTGCGCGTGATTAGTACTATTTCTCTTAAAGACAGGGGCTAATTACATTTAAAGCAGTATTCTTTGCTATTAACTGTTTAAACAACCACATCATTGTTTTGTCATTTTAATGTAATCCAACTTGTGAATATTCAGTGATGTATTACATTTGGCCAAAATGCAGCCTTAACAGGATACAAAGCAAAAACAATTTGGCGTTTTTGTTGCTTTCATATAAATGGAATAAATAAATCCTGATTTAAATTATATTTGGCTGCATCAAACCTTAAGAATGGATCCTAACACAGAAAATCCGAATATCACGCCCCACAAATATGTCGTCTCTAAAAGACTCGACAATATGTTCTTCAGTATTTATCATGCCTACCAGTTTGTACTTCGTTTTTTCAAGGAAGTTTTAGTGCCTCCCTACGAGTTTAAAGAAATCATTCATCAATGTTATGAGGTGGGTTATAAATCATTACCCCTGATTTCACTCACAGGTTTCATTACCGGAGTGGTGTTCACCAATCAATCCCGACCTTCACTGGCCAATTTTGGAGCAACTTCCTGGTTACCCTCACTAATTTCTATTGCGATTATACGGGCACTGGCACCGCTGGTTACCGCATTAATTGCTGCCGGAAAAGTAGGTTCCAATATGGGGGCCGAACTGGGTTCCATGAAAGTTACCGAGCAGATTGACGCCATGGAAGTATCAGCAACAAATCCATTTAAGTATCTGGTAGTCAGTAGAATATTAGCTACCACCTTTATGATACCTATACTTGTGATGTATACTGCCTGTGTTGCACTGATGGGTGCTTTTTTAAGTGTTCATAGTAACGAGCAAACCAGTTTTGCTATGTTCTTCTCACAGGTATTTGATACGATCAGTTTTCTTGATATATTTTCTACTACCTTTAAGTCTACCGTATTTGGTTTTACTATAGGTGTAGTTGGATGTTATCATGGCTATAACTCTTCAAAAGGTACAGAGGGTGTAGGAAGAGCGGCCAACTCGGCTGTGGTTGCAGCCATGTTCCTGATCTTTGTGGAAGAAATTGTTATTGTTCAAATTGTAAACGCTTTCCGTTAAGATGGTCAAAAAACAGAAGCTGATTGACAGGACAAACGCTGTTATCTCAATCAAGGATTTAAAAAAGTCTTTTGGTGATCTTGCTGTATTGAGAGGTGTTGACCTTGAAGTTTATCAAGGTGAAAACCTGGTTGTTCTTGGCCGTTCTGGTACAGGAAAATCAGTATTGATTAAAATTATATCAGGCCTGCTCCTTCCCGATCACGGGGATGTGGATGTTCTGGGACAAAGTGTTGAGCATTTAAGCACTAAAGAACTAATGGAACTCCGTCTTAAAGTAGGTTTTTCTTTTCAAAACAGTGCCTTATATGATAGTATGACTGTCCGTCAGAACCTTGAATTTCCTTTAGTAAGGAACTCCAGAAATCTGAAACGTAAACAGATCAATGTTGAAGTAGAAAGCGTACTGGAAGCAGTTGGTTTATCACAAACTATTGAGCAGATGCCTTCGGAACTCTCCGGTGGACAACGTAAAAGGATTGGTATTGCAAGGACTTTAATCCTTCGTCCGGAAATTATGCTTTACGATGAGCCTACCGCCGGTCTTGACCCGATAACCTGTATTGAAATCAACAACCTGATTAATGAAGTTCAGGAAAAATATAAAACAACTTCTATCATTATCACACACGATTTAACCTGTGCTAAAGAAACTGGCGACAGAATTGCTATGCTTCTGGATGGTCAGTTTGCTATACAAGGAACATTTGATGAGGTCTTCGCCAGCCAGGATGACCGTATTCAATCTTTTTACAATTATAATTTTACACAATAAATGAGCGCTACAGAAAACAAAAGATCCATAGTTGTAGGAATTTTCATCTTTATCGGACTCCTTATCTTCATTGCCGGGGTACTTACATTGGGTGGGAAGCAAAAACGGTTTGTCAGCAGTATTACACTTAAAGCTATTTTCAATAATGTCAATGGTATACAGGCGGGTAACAATATTTTCTTTTCAGGAGTAAAAATTGGTACTGTCAGCAAAATTAACTTTTATGGGAATGCACAGGTCGAAGTGACCATGCATATTGAAGAGTCTGCCCAAAAATATATACACAAAAATGCTTTAGCCAAACAAGGCTCTGAAGGGTTCATTGGTAATAAAATGATTGAGATCATAGCTGGTAGCGGTGAAGCTCCGGAAGTAGAAGACGGCGACCGCTTAAATGTAGTTTCTGCCCTGGGCCCGGATGACATCATGAAAACATTACAGGCTAATAATAAAAACATCCTGGCTATTACTGATGATTTTAAAAAGGTAACCACTAATATGCTTCAGGGAAAAGGTACTTTGGGTACTTTACTGGCGGATACCGCGATGGCAGCCCGCTTACGTCAGATGACCGTTAACCTCGAGAATGCTTCTGCAAGTACAGCAAGAGTCACATCTGCCGTTGCTTTATACACTTCTAAATTAAATACTAAAGGGACATTGACTAATGAACTGTTAACTGACACTACAGTATTCGCTAACCTTAAAAAAGCAGTGAAAAGTCTGCAAAACACAGCAGCTTCAGCTTCAGAAATGACCAATAACCTGAAAGTAACCAGTAATAAACTGAATTCAGATAAAAACGCTGTGGGTGTATTATTGAATGATGAACAGACAGCAACCAAATTGAAAAATACAGTAAGCAACCTTGAATCGAGCACTAAAAAACTGGATGAGAATATGGAAGCCTTACAACATAACTTCCTGTTAAGAGGCTTCTTTAAAAAGAAAGCTAAAACAGAAGCTGCCGAAAAAGAAAAGGCACAGCAGCAGCAGGAACAAAAATAAAGCTGAGGATAATCAGCACACAAAAAAGCCCGTTTATCAAATGATAAACGGGCTTTTTATATTATATAAAAGCTTATTCAGGAGAATAAACGATAGTACCAACGTGTTTGTCGATTTGCCATCTTCCTGTACCCTCTTCACCAATAACGTCAAATAATTCCAACGCACGTCTTGCTTTGTATTCTTCTTCACGTTGCTCTTTAAAGAACCAGTTCAGAAACTCTACAGTTACAAAATCTTGTTCTTTGTAACAGTTAGCAGCGATATTTTTCAAGGATTGTGTTACACTGATCTCTTGTTCAAGGGCTTCTTCAAAAACCTCTCTGAAAGAGTTATACTCAATTTTGATATTAGTTACTTCAGGAGAAATCGCTGATCCACCCATATCTAAAACATATTTGTAAAGTTTTAACTGGTGTTGTCTTTCTTCGTCTGATTGTTTAAAGAAGTAATCAGAAGAGAAATCATAACCATGCTGGTTACACCAGGCTGCCATTGCTAAATATGCTGATGCCGATTGAGCTTCTTTTTTTATTTGTTGATTTAAGAGTTTTTCTACATCAGTAGAAAGCAAACACTTAACACGAGTGATATCTTTCATATGGTTGAGTTTAATTAATACCTATTTGAGTAAGACAAAAATAGTGCTATAAATTAACTTCGTTGCATTTAAAAGAAATATGGAAAGATTCTAAGTCTAAAGAAAATTAAACAGTCAGGCGGTACACCCTGTCGTGGATAATACGGTTAAGTTCAAGCATTACAAAAGTACCTTCTATCAGTTCTTTAAAAGCAATGATCTCCATTAGAGTTAATACGTAGCAATGATCACAGGCACAGATAAAAACAATTTCCAGATCCGGAGCTTTATCAGAATTGAGTAGTAAACTCTCGATATCGATGCCGTAGATAGCTTTTCTGAGCTTCATCATCGAGCGGTAATCAAATCGGTTATTTCTGCCTGCAAAATCAACATACCAGCAATTTTCAACGTCTGACTGAAAAACAGATCCATTTTTGGTTTGGAATACTTCTAATAAATCTACTGAAGGTGCTACGGCTACGTTTTGCATTAACATGTATTTATATTACAAAGATTGGGATTATTTAGACTTGATACAAATAAATTAACAAAATAATTTTATTTTTTTTCAAAAGGTCATCCAGGAATCTTCTTTAAACAGGTCAGTTAGGAGCTAAATTATATACATCTCTTCGGCTATTTAAAAACAATTCGACATTTTTCGTTTAGTTGTCGAAATATTATATATATTTGTATCATTAAAAACTCTACATATGTCGAACAGCGGTCCTACTAAAGAAGATTTAATACAGCAGCAGATTTTGGGAGAGGCTAAACGTCTCTTTCAGGTGTATGGCTTAGCTAAGGTGACTATGGATGATGTAGCTAAAGCTATTGGAAAAGGCCGAAGCTCGCTTTATTATTATTACAAAAGCAAGGATGAGATTTTTGATGCGGTTATGATCATAGAAATACGCGAAATGCTGACGGCAATGACCCGGGCTGTTGATCAGGCAACCGGTACTGAACAAAAGCTTCATGCCTTCTTTCTCACCAAACTTGAAGTGGTTCGTGAAAAAAGAGCTTTTTTTAAAATGCTCGATGTAGGTATGGATGCTGATACCTTATCAGATTTCAACAAAACTAAGATCGTTCATCATCACCAGATCATCAGGCAGGAAAGCGCTTTACTGGAACGCTTGTTTAGCGATGGCATGAATAAAGGCGAAATACGTAAAATGCCCGCTTCAGAGCTGGAGACACTCATCTTTGTTCTGCTTAGTGGTCTGCGTGGATTAAAACGCGAACTGGAACTGGAAAGTCATTCTGAAAAGCTTGCCCCTGCAGTTGATCTGTTTACCCACTTGACTATGTACGGGCTGAAATACTAATTTTTTTTGCCCTTGTTTCGACAAATTGACAAATTTTGTCCAAAAGAAGAATATGAGAAAAGAACAAGCCGCGGATACTTTCCGCGCATTCCGGAACCGAAACTATACCTTATTTTTTGCAGGACAGTCTGTTTCCCAGATTGGAACATGGATGCAACGGACGGCCGTCATCTGGGTCATCTATTCGCTAACCCATTCGGCCGCCATGATTGGTTTCACAGTATTTGCACAGCAATTCCCTTCCTTTTTATTGTCGCTGGCAGGCGGTGTAGTTGCCGACCGTTACAGCCGTTACCGGATATTACTGATTACACAAACAGCCTCCATGCTGCAGGCTGTTTTGTTAGCAGTCCTGGTACTGAGTGGCCACCATGTTATCTGGGAAATACTTTCGCTGAGTGCGATTTTAGGTGTTATCAATGCTTTTGACGTTCCGGCCCGGCAGCCGATGGTGCACGAGATGGTCGATAATAAGGAAGATCTGGCAAATGCTATTTCGCTCAACTCGGCTATGGTAAATCTGGCCCGGCTGGTAGGCCCCGCCCTATCAGGAATCGTTCTGCAGCAATTTGGTGCTGGCATTTGTTTTATTATCAATGCTCTGAGCTTTCTGGCGGTCATCACATCCCTCCTGCTGATGCATTTTGCACCTTTCAGTCCGCCAGCCATAAAGAAAAAAATTACCGCTGAACTGGCCGAAGGATTACGTTACCTGAAGCAAACACGCAGTATTACCATACTTATTTTTCTTCTGGCATGTCTTAGCTTACTGATTTTGCCATATGACACCATGATACCAGTTTTTGCCAAAACTATTTTTGAAGGCAATGCTGCTACCTATGGCTACCTTACCGGCGCTATCGGGCTGGGTGCACTGGGTGGTACTTTTTTTCTCGCTTCAGCCAAAAGAGGTGCTGATCTCCGGAAGTTCCTTTTGGGCAGTATAGTCGTGCTGGGCATAGGACTAATTCTGTTTTCACGCATTGCTTATTTCCCAGTTGCCCTTCCTTTTGCCATTATTATAGGCATAGGGTCCATCACCCCTATGGCAGCCAGTATTACAGTCATCCAAACAGAAGCTGCTATCCACATGAGAGGTCGTGTCATGAGCTATGTGGCAATGGCATATTTTGGTATGATGCCCATGGGCAGTCTGCTAATCGGCAGCATCTCACAGAAAATAGGTGCCCAACTCACTATGTTTTGCCAGGGCATTCTGGCGATATTAATCGCCCTGTTATTTGGCAAACTGTTATATAAAAAACCAATTAAAGAAACAACCGACTATTCATCAATAAATTAATCAAAATGGAACAGCAAAATAACACCGCCCTCCTGGTTATGGACATGCAAGTAGGTATCATCGCCATGTTACCTGATGCAGCAACTATTCTGAACAACACAGCCAAAGCTATTGCGAAAGCCCGCGAGCAGAAAATCCCGGTTATCTATGTAGTCGTTGGTTTCCGACAAGGTGCACCAGAGATCAACCTGAACAATAAAGCCTTCGCCTCCAGCAAGGAACTATTTGCAGGCATTAATATGACTGAGTTTATGGCGGTACATGAAAATTTAAAACCGCAGGATGATGAAGTTGTTGTTATCAAGCGACGTGTCAGTGCATTTACTGGCAGCGATCTGGAAGTTATCTTACGTACCTACGGTATCCAGCACCTGATCCTAACCGGTATAGCTACCAGTGGAGTAGTTTTGTCCACCTTGCGGGAAGCAGCCGATAAGGATTACAGATTAACTGTATTAGCCGACTGCTGTGCAGATGGCGACGAGGAAGTACACCGTGTACTGACCACCAAAGTTTTTCCGCGCCAGGCCGATGTACTGACCCTTGAGGAATGGCATACTGTGTAGTGGTATAAGTTTAATTCTGTACAACCGTTTTTAGAATTTTTAAAATATTCTGGTTTTGTGTATGATAAAAACAAATTTCCTTATATTGAAAGACCTAAACAAAAACCGGTATTTATTGGGATTCAGGTCCCACTAAACAGAATGAAGAACAAAATTTAAACCCTTACCCCTATGTACCGTAGTATTGAAGACTTCGAAAATGACTGGAAAAATGAGGAGAATAGTACGCTTCAGATATTCCGAAACATTACGGATGAAACTAAATCGATCAAGATCCATGACAATGTAAGATCCCTGGGAAGGCTGGCCTGGCATATTACCCAGACTATGCCCGAAATGGGACATCATGCCGGATTAATGACCGAGAACCTACTTGAAGGTCTACCGATTCCCGATAGTATGGAAGAAATTATCAGAATTTACCAGGATTATAACAAGACCCTGCTGAAAAGAGTAAAATCAAAATGGACCGATTCTACATTGAGTGACCCTGTAGAGATGTATGGTCAACAATGGACAAAGGGCCAGGTACTTTCTGTATTTATCGCCCATGAAGCACATCATCGTGCTCAAATGACGATTATCATGCGCATGGTTGGTTTACCTGTACCAGGTGTCTATGGTCCCTCCAGAGAAGAATGGGTGAATATGGGGCTGCCCGCGATGGACTAAAAAAACAAAAGAGGGTGTATCCCTATAATGATACACCCTTCTATTTCATTCAATTCGTTTTACAAACAACCCTGAGATCATGGAGACATCTGATCAGAACGGAAGACTACATCTGCCAGATCCATCACTCCGTGAAATTATCAGTCATTTCTATCATATTTATAACACAGCTGACACCATTCCGGTCCTGAAGCATCTCTCTCCTAACCTTGAAATGCTGTTGGCATTCAATTTTGGTTCTCCCATATCCATCTCTTTTAATCATGAGCAGCCTGGAAATTTTATAGTTAACCGGGTCGTTATAATTGGCCCACTCCGCAAAATGCTGAATTATGAGCTGCATGCCGGAGCAGATGCCATCATCGTTAATTTCAAACTCGATGGTTTCTACCGCTTGTTCCATCAGTCATTAGATGAGCTAACTGGCGATGGAATTCTCGACCCTGTCATTTTAACCAATAACAATTATCTCAATGAACTCTGGGAAGAGCTGGCAACATTGCCTGATCTCAAAGAGAGATTACAAATGCTGAATAATTATATCAGTTCTCTTATTCACACACCTGAAGAAGCTGCTAAGCCCTTACTAGCCGCTGAGCCTTATTTTCACAATCCCCGCTTGCAACCTGTAAAAGCTATTGCGGCAGATACCAATCTGACAGAACGCAGTATCCAGTTAAGATTTAAAAAATACACGGGTTATTCACCCAAAGAATTATTACGGTTTCTGCGATTCAAAGCTGTCATCCATGAAATGCTAAAACAACCTGCACAACACTTAACCGTATTTGATCTGATCAATAAATACAATTATCACGATCAAAGTCATCTGATTAAGGATTTTAAAACCTTTTTGGGCACTACCCCACTTAAATTCATCAAAAGCTTAAAAAACAATCAATTTTGTGTTTCAGGTCAGGCTGAACCCTAATAATTACTGGACAAAAGCTCCCGAATAATCCCTCACAAATGATTTAAAGGAAAATGGGTCTTTACCAGTCACCACTTTAATTGCCGAAGTTATGACAGCTGCTTCCCCTCTTGAATAATGTGCAAAATCTTCAATTAGTCCATCTGCTTGCCATTCCGGCATACCCACAGACAGTACAGCCTGCCTCATTTCTTCTGGTGATACATTAACGAACTGAATATTATTTCCGGTTGCTTCAGAAAGGTAAGTTGCCATCTGACTATGTGTCAATGCCTCAGGACCGGTAAGATCGTAGATTTTCCCCTCATGTTTATCATCTGTCAATGCTATAGCTGCCATTGCGGCGATATCACGTATGTCAACTATACTGATTTTTGCATCACCCACTGGAGCAAAGAATTTACCTTGATATTTAATGGCATCCTGAAGAAGTAATAACCCCTGCATAAAAAGATTGGGGCGCAGAAAAGTATAGGAAATGCCCAATTCGATAATCCTTTGTTCAACAGCAGCATGATATCGTAGGAAACGAACCGGTGAGTCTATACGTGCTGCAAACTGGGAGAGTTTAACAATATGTTTTACACCCGCTTTTTTTGCAGAATCTACAAAAGTCAGCTGTTGTTTTTCGGCCATTTCAGTTGAATTGGTCAATAAGAAAGCCCGTTCAACCCCTGCCAGCGCACCGGCAATACTTTCAGGATCATTAAAATCACCCTTGACCAATTCTACGCCAGGTAATTGAGAAATAGAACTGATATCAGCACCCGCACGCACCATAGCGCGGAAAGTGAACCCTTTTGCGGAGAGTTGTCTGGCCAGTTCAGAGCCGATAGTACCGGTCGCACCGGTAATTAAAACCGAAGATCTTCTTTGAGTGTTCATGATATAAAAATTTAAAAGGTGAGATTATTGTTTTTCAGCAGTGGCTTTAAGTGCCCCCAGCCATTTATCCAGCGATGTATCCAGTCCGGTTTGAAATTGATGTGACAGCACACTGACCAGCCAGCCTTCCATACTTTCCTCTACATCGACTCTTGTGCTACCGTCAATCAGCGTAGTAAATGTCCAGATATGTACAGCAAATGCTCCCAGTGCCGGTCCGCACCAGCCAATTTTTGTAAGAGGTGTTGCAATCTGTATATCCGACCGGATATTGAGCCCGCCACTTTTCCAGGTAAAAGAATGACCTGGGCGAAAAGCCCCCTTTAACTCAGGATTTTTGATGTCGCTTTGCCATTCTGCCCAATGGTTAACATCGGCCAGAATTGTCCAGACTTTCTTTTGGTCTGCATGGATAACAATCGATTTTTTGGTTTGAACCGGTGCATCAAGGTGGATACTTATTGAGGGTTTATAAGAACTGAAGAGCTCCAGTCCGCCTACTAAAAGGCCTATCGAGACAACAAAAACGATAATGGAATAAATTAACTTTTTCATATAAAAAAATTATTAGTGTTTTTCTATAATCCAAAATTAGGTCTTTGGTTATCCCGGAAATTGTAAGAAAACGAAAGGCTCTTTAAACTTAGATCTATCTCCTCCCCACTCTGTCTTTAGTAATTTCTATAGCATTTATATCACTAATTTAAGCCACTTTATACGGATCTTTGAAAGATACATAGAACCTAAACCAAAAAAATATTCTGTCAGTAAATGACATGAGAAAACTCAGTCCTTTCAATTTTTACTAAAATCAAACACTTCTGAAACGTCCGGGAGTATAAGCCGTTTGCTTTTTGAAAAAGTTATTGAAGTGTGCTGCCTCTTCAAATCCCAGGCAATAGCCAATTTCTGAAATGTTCCAGTCAGTATGCTTCAATAAAGACTTAGCTTCTGTTAATACACGCTCAGAGATTAAATCTGTGGTCGTTTTACCAGTAGTTATCTTGATAGACCTGTTTAAATGATTTACATGCACCGCAAGCTTCTCAGCGAAGTCTTTAGCAGAGCGAAGTGCAAATCTTTGAGAAGGCGTTTCAATTGGAAACTGACGCTCTAGTAATTCAGTGAATACAGCAGTTATTCTGGATTGTGCATTTGGATGTTGATACAGATTTTCTGATGGTTCTGATTTCAGTGCATAATGGGTTAATTCAGTTACATAATTACGTAGCAAATCATATTTGAATACATAATCAGAATTGATTTCCTCCAGCATTTTTTCATATATCGTAGCAACGAATTGCTCCTGCGTATCATTTAAAAAGTAAGCAGGCTTCCCTCCTATACTAAACATCGGTAGTTCATTGAGGCTTCCACGGATTTTTTCCGTAAAAAAAGACTCAGTAAAAATGCAGAAGTACCCCGTAGTATTATCAGATAATGCCTGAACGGTATAAGGAACATTAGGATTGAAAAATATTAAGGTTGTGCCCTTGATCACTATACTTTTATCCGCATAATGATACATATAATCACCCCGTACCAGACTAACTTTATAAAAGTCCCGTCGGCTGTAGGTTACAGGAACTGCACTCGGCCCATGGCAATCCTCTATACGAAAAACATTAAAATGACCAACCTCATTTTGCAGAGTTTGTGGAATACTGTTAAATTTTTGCTGATAAAAGTTTTCCAGCGTTTGGGTCTTATCCATGATGCGAAATATTTACAACAACAAAAGTAACATATGCTGTGTTTTCAGAATTACGTTAATCAAACTGTTAATTGCAAAATTCAAACAATTCATTTTGTAACCCAATCATCATATTAAAATTAGTAAAATCTATATTCATTACTTTCACGTTTATGTTTATATAAATTATAATGTTATGAAACAGACAGTTAGTATAGCAGTTATAGCCCTGATGAGTTTAAGTGCATGCGCACAACAGCCAGCGCCTAAAAAATATCCTATTACCAAAACAAACACAGAGTGGAAAAAGATCCTGAGTCCTACTGCTTACCAGATTATGGTGATGCGAGGAACAGAGACTCCATATAAAAATGCCTATTACAATAATCACCAGAAAGGCATATATGTGAGCGCAGCCACAGGAGAACCCTTGTTCAGTTCGGACGATAAATACGATTCGGGAACCGGTTGGCCAAGTTTCACCAAACCCATCAATAAAGATGCAGTCGAAGTTGTTAAAGACAATAGCGACGGCATGTCAAGAGATGAGATTGTAGAGAAAAAAACAGGATTACATTTGGGCCACGTTTTCGATGACGGACCTGCTGACAGAGGTGGTCTACGCTATTGTATGAACTCCGGAGCCTTTAAATTCATCAAAAAATAGGTTTTTAAGCAGTTTTTCAAAAAAAATACAATTCATAATGAGGGGATTAAACAATAGTTCATCCCCTTTGTTTGTAGAAATGAACATTATTTGTACTTTTGTCTCGGAGAGTTGTCAGAGTGGTCGATTGAGGCAGTCTTGAAAACTGTTGACCTGTCAAAGGGTCCGCGGGTTCGAATCCCCCACTCTCCGCTAAGTATAAAAACCTACAAAAGTCCTGCAAATCGAAAGATTAGCAGGACTTTTGCATTTTTAAGGGTTACAATTTTCACACGAATTCCAATTCTACACCTTTTTATCTGCGATATAGGTCTGTAACCTGTCCCTCCCCCTTTTTTCGAACTGGTTTAGGAGGCGAGAATTCAAATAGATTCAATGCTTCTTTATTGTGATTCATTTTAGGATGAACATAGGGAAATATTCCTTAAATTTAATTTCAATAAATATCATAAAAATGATGAAACAAGCATTACTCGGTGAATTCATGCATGAAGCAGAAAGCACAAGAAAGTTATTATCAATGATTCCGGACAGTGCATTAGAATACCGTCCGCAACCACATCTTTGGTCAGTAGGTCAGTTAGCTTCGCATATTGCCGAAGTATACAACTGGTATGGACCTACATTTACCCAGGATGAATTTGATATGGGATCTTATAAATATGATAAGGGTGATATCACCAAGGCCTCAAACATTCTGGAAAAGTTTGAAGAAAACGTTGCAAATGCAAAGACTGTAATAGAAAATTCTGATGAATCACAGTATATGAATAACTGGACAATGTCTGCAGGTGGTACCCCTCTTATGCCACCAATGCCGAAGGTTCAGGTGATCAGGGGATTTCTTTATAATCATTTGTATCATCATCGTGGAGAACTTATCGCACACCTCAGAGCAACGGGAAATAAAGTGCCGTCTTTATACGGCCCTAATTATGAAGAATCCCAACGCTCCTAAATTTTGTAAAACGAAGTTGAATTGTCTAACTTTTTGCTGGAGATTGGTAATCCCTGCTTTTTCACCCCCACTCTCCACCTCCTCATACAACAGCCTGGGCAACAAAATTTGATATGACCCGCCAAGCAGTATCAAAACATATTAAAGTATTGCACGAATGCGAATTGATTAAGCCTGAGCAGAGTGACAGGGAGATTATCGACAATTAAAGAACAGAAAAAATGTTTTATTATTTATAATGAATCCCGTATCCGCATGGAAAAGATGATTGACATGGGATTTAAGATCGGGTTTACCATAACATTAAAAAATCTGGAAGATCTGTTGACAGCGCTATCGCAGAAATTATAAGAAGGAAAGTGTCAATCACATTGACAACGAAATGTTGAATAGCGTGAGCAGAAAAAATTAAAAACTTAAAAATAAAGTTATGAGAACAATCAATCCCTGGATCAACTTCAATGGAAATGCTGAAGAAGCATTCACTTTTTACAAATCAGTTTTTGGCGGAGATTTCGCAAAGATCATTCGTTTCAAAGACCTATCAAGCTCTGAATTTCCGGTAGGAGAAAACGAAGCAAATAAAATAATGACCATTGCTTTACCTATAGGAAAACACAATGTGTTAATGGCCAATGATGTTCCGGAATTTATGGGACGAGTAAACGAAAACGAAAACAGGTCTAAAATATCTATTAGTGCAGAAAGTCGTGAAGAAGCAGACCAAATATTTAACGGATTATCAGCAGGTGGAGATATTGAAGGCCCCATCGGCGACAGCCCCTGGGGCACTTACGCCGGAATGTTTAGAGACAAATATGGTATTGAATGGATTGTGGAATTTGACCCAAATTATAACGGGAAAATTTAACCAAAGAAAAAAGCGGTCCCTTACATGGTGCCGAATCCAATGCCGTAAAGTTAAGCCAACAATTTGCGCGTAAAGATTGAATTTACGGTAATATCACACTTAAAATTAATAAGATCTGATTACGGCTTTAAATCCGATTTAAATTTTTAAAGTCTCTAAAAAAGTCAAAAATGGTACAAGTTGTTCGATTGGAATCCCCCCCTGAAAAGCCTTTAATAGAGTAGAGGAAATTTATAGTACACCTGTATTAAAGACTGGATATAGAAAAGGGCATCCAATTTGAATGCCCTCTTTATGCTATTATTTGATAGTTTCTGCACGGTGATAAAACTTTGCAGCAATTGTCCATTTCCCATCTACCTTTAAAAGATTGAGGTAATCAACCATTACATTCTCATTTAAGCGTAAACGTACTTTAGCGAATGCAATTTCATCCGACAGTACATCTATCATTAATACCTCATCCTTACGCGGAGAACCAAGTTCCTGCGGGGATTTTCTTCCCTTTACAATTTCCCTGTATTCTGCTATTGGACGGACAACTACATTGTTATCCTGCGATGTATATAGTACGGATCCAGGATGAAATACCTGGTCAAATTTCGTAAGCTCTTGTGTGTAGATTACATCAAAGTAATCATTAAGCATCAATTGGATTTCTTCTGTTACCATCATTTTGTTTTTAAATATTTAGTTAGTAATGGTTAAGGTAAAATATAAGATTGATCTGCAAGGTTTTCCATTGTCATAAGAAGTATTATTACAATTAGCTAACTAATGACCTTAAATACTAATGAAGATTGTGAAACAAACTGTTTTATATAAAAAGATGAACAAGATGAATAGGTACTACTTCCACTGTATAAAAGTGGTTAATTTCAACACATACACTAAAACAAGCCTGTTTTTTCGTGAAAAGTTAGCAATCTATAGTCATAAGGTAAAATTTTCACATTATAACATAAATATATTTTTAGATTATCTTCAAAATAGTAATTTTTAAATATAATCTAAATTCTATGCAAAAAACAACAATTAACTACTCTCATTTATTGTTATGTGCCCTACTTACGCTTGGTGTGTTCGTTGGGTGTAAAAAAGACAATGTTGCTCCATCAAAACCAGAACCACCAGTACTTTCTATGAACCAGTTATACCAAAATGCCATACTGGATGCAATGGTTGCTGATAGTTCAGAAAGAATTGATACGTTATGGGCATTAACCCCCGGAAACACTTCTTTAAAATGGAAAACAATTAATGGTAAACCGTATGTTTTACTGGCTAGCTTTATGCGTTATCCATCCAGCTATCCAGTTGGTGATTCAATCACCAATTCATGGGGCGAATCGTGGCTATTCATCCCACAACAAATGAAAGCACGCATAGGTGCTTCTTTCACTGCAACAAGTGATACAACAATGCGTATCTGCCAGCTGTTGGGCCTACCTCCTGCTAATAAACAAAGTAATACGCATATCGCTGAGGTTTGGGTAAACCCGGAACGTTTGTATAGGCCAGCAGGCAACCCAGCCATCACAACTACAACAACTGGTGCGGCACTAATTAATAATAATCCTGGAACTTACACCTCATGGTTTAATAGTTATATTGTTTTTGCCTATTATCGAACATTATCAACTACTTCAGATTACCATTACCCCTGGACGCGGTTGGGTTATACCTATGACTGGGCCCCTAAAACAAATCATGTGGGAATGAGTGAATACGTTTTACAATCCAGTTCAGGCGCTTGGGTGAATAATGTATCGAAAGTGAGTGACTATTTTAAAAAGGCTTTATAAGCTAGGTACGAAGCCCCAAATCAATAAATTAATAACATTTAATCTAAAAAAACATGAATGCTTTAATTATTATCGATGTACAATATGATTTTTTACCAGGAGGCGCTTTAGCCGTTAACCATGGTGATGAAATCGTCCAAACAATTAATGAGTTACAGTCAAAATATGATCTGGTAGTAGCCACGCAAGATTGGCATCCAAAAGGTCATAAAAGTTTCTTTACTTCCCACCCAAATAAAAAACCATTTGAGGAAATATCGTTAAACGGACTAAATCAGGTATTATGGCCTGAGCACTGCATACAGGGAACAAAGGGAGCTGAATTGGTTCCAGAACTTTTAACAAATGCTATTGAGGCTATTTTTAGAAAAGGGATGGATAAAGAAATTGATAGTTACAGCGGATTTTTTGATAATGGTAGAAAAAAATCTACAGGCATGGCCGATTACCTCAAAGGAAGAGGGGTTACAGAAGTAGCAGTTTGCGGAGTGGCAGCCGATTATTGTGTGTATTATACAGCTAATGATGCGTTAGACTTAGGTTTTAAATCAAGTATTATAGAGCGCGCTTCTAAGCCTATATCTTCAGAAAGATATGAACGTGTTAAGAAAGACTTTCAGTCTAAGGGGGGAACTATTATTTAGCTAAATAACACCCTGTTTTCCTTAAAACAAATTAAAACACCTTGATAAGTCAGTTTATTTCCCTCCGTTAGATAATAAAGTGCTATTTTTCAGTACGAAAAAGAAGTTATGAAGAAAATAGGATTTTTATCGTTTGGGCATTGGTCTAACCATCATGCCTATAAAACCCGTACAGGGAGTGACACATTACTTCAATCTATTGATTTGGCTGTCGCTGCAGAAGAAATTGGCATAGACGGCGCTTATTTTCGCGTGCATCATTTTGCAGCTCAATTGGCATCGCCATTTCCTTTGCTTGCGGCCATCGGTGCCAAAACAAGTAAAATAGAGATTGGAACGGGTGTAATTGATATGCGTTATGAAAATCCGCTGTATATGGTGGAAGATGCGGGATCTGCGGATTTAATTTCGGGAGGGCGATTACAATTGGGAATCAGCAGAGGTTCGCCGGAACAAGTAATCGATGGGTGGCGTTATTTTGGATATGAACCAACCGAAGGAGAAACTGACACAGATATGGGACGCCGTAAGGCGTTAGAATTCCTGGATAAGTTAAAAGGTGTCGGATTTGCCCAGCCTAATCCGTACCCGATGTTTCCGAATCCACCAGGTTTGTTACGCCTGGAGCCATATTCGGAAGGATTGCGGGAACGTATTTGGTGGGGGGCCGCTTCTAATGCTACTGCTGTTTGGGCTGCCGAAAACGGAATGTATCTGCAAAGTTCTACTTTGAAGTTTGATGAAAGCGGCAAACCTTTCCATATACAGCAAGCCGAGCAGATCAGATTGTACAAAGATGCCTGGAAAAAAGCGGGGCACAATCGGGAACCGAGGGTTTCGGTGAGCAGGTCTATTTTTGCATTGGTGAACGATCAGGATCGCAATTACTTTGGGCAGGAAACCAGCAGGGTTGATAAAATTGGAATGATTGAACCTGACAAACGGGCCATTTTCGGAAGAAGCTATGCCGCAGAGCCAGATCAACTCATCAAGGAGTTAGCTGAAGATGAAGCGATTCAAGAAGCAGATACGATTCTTTTGACAATACCCAATACATTAGGAGTCGATTACAATGTACATGCACTGTCTTCTATTTTAGAGCATGTAGCACCCGGATTGGGTTGGCGCTAAATTTCAAAAAAACAAAAAAGCCTGAAAATCAAATAATTTCAGGCTTTTTGCATTTTAAAGGGTTAAAAATTGCTCATAATTACTTGCGTTTTCTGCGGATTAATAAAACTGTTCCGATCAGAAACAACGCTCCTGGAATCACGCCATAATATAATACTTGTATCATTCTCACACTTGACTTGGTCAGCGTCGTGGTATTATCTTTAGGTCTTCTGCGGCTCACTTCTACCGGAAATTCCCCGTAGGTGAACCAGCTAAAGATTTTCATAGCAAAATAGCTATTAATCGTACCCATATTGCCCCTTTCCAGCTCCCCATTACTAAAAAAATCTGCATCACTGGTCACTACAATCCGCTGTTCCTTGTTTTTCACTTGCCGGGTCAGCATCAGTGCAGTGGGAAAACTCCCCTGCCGATCTCCTGCTTTAGCATCTACGGTTAAAGCTGCTGAATCGACTGTAAATTTCCCCATTTTAATCCAGCTGGTTTGTTCATCTGTAATTAAAAGCGGATGCACAATAAAAGGCCCGGAATTTTCATAACTTAAAGCACCGGCACCTGGCATAGATACCACTGCCTTTTGCTGGAAAAATGGCTGCAGTCCCGGAGCCATTGCTACAGACCCGGCCGCCAGTACTGGCGTAACCAGATCAAAAGAATAATCTCTACTACGCTGAACCACAGTTCCATCAAGCATTTTAACACCAAGCGGTTCCAGTAACGGGTTAACAATACTTTGTTTACCAGGCTCGCCGGCAATAATCAGGTTGCCCCCATCGTCAATATATTTTTCGAGTTTAGCTTTGGCGGCAGCACTAAAAGCCACCTTAGGATCGCCAATCACCAAAGCACTAATGCCAGCGGGAATCTCTCCATGTTCCAAAGAAACACTATCTATATCAAACCCCTGGTTGATCATCGAACTGCTGATTAGTTTCTCATTGGCCAGCGTTCTGTATTCCCTATCACCTAATTTATCTATACCACACTGATAACCATCTGTTGCAAAAACAATTTTAGGTACTGCCTGAATCAATCTTTTCAATGCAGCATCTTTTACATCTTCCTGCGGCCAAAAACCCTTATCGGGTGGAGGAAACGTCCTTAAAAAAGTGGTCTTGCCCTTATATTTTAACTGCATCACCAATCTCCCGTTTTCACCGTTCAGGTTTATCTGTTTCCTGATCTCTTCCGGCCTTAAAAATTTCCGGAGATTTAACTTCTGCAGCTTTGCCATATGGATAACAAGCTCTTCAAAGGTCTTTTTACTTTCTGCGAGTATTGCTCCCATACCAGGAACAGTATCGTTATAATAGACCCATTTCAACTTGATATTGGGTTTAAAACGCAAGTAAGGTTCCCAACGGGCGATATCTTCAATACGCTGGCTGGGCGTAGACCCCCAATAAGAACCTTCCATCCCATTGATATACTCCGTTACCTCAATCGGTTCATCCCCCATTTTTTTAAGAATCTCCTGACTGGTTTTAGTAATCGTATTCTCCTTGGTCTCTGTAGCGTCATAATAGCCAATCATTGGCTGACGGGAACTAATATAGGTAATGCTTAAGCCAATCAATACAATGAACATGTATCTGAGTACCTGCTGTAAAACCGGTTTGGATACCCTTTCCAATTCCAGCTTTGTAATGGTAAAAGCCAGGAACATTCCAATAATTGCAAAGTAATAAATTACATCACGTGTATTTAATAAACCAGCCATCAGACGTCCCGCACGACTCGGCATGGAAAGACTATACATTAAGTCCCGTACAAAATCAATCCCCTGCCCGACTGTTCCAATATAATTCATGAAAGCCAGTACCACAAAAGTACTAATGGCCGCTACAGCCTGATAGGTGGTTAGACTGGATACAAAGATTCCTATAGCCGAATACGCACTTAACAGTAAAAAAGCAGCAAACAGAGCCACCAGAATATGCGGGTAATCAAAGTACGGTATAAACGTGGCACCTGCCAGTACAAACAAGCTCATGACACCTATAATCACCAGATTATAAGCCAACATGGCGGCAAATTTCCCATACACCACCTGGCTTAGTTTTACAGGAGAAGAATAAAGCAGTTTGATGCTCCCGCTACTGCTTTCTCTGCTAATAATTCCCATCGTGATCAATGGAATATACAGATATAAGCTCGTCAGAATTTTGGCAAGAATACCGATGGAATTCGGATTTGTAAATAGTTCTCCTGTTAAAAAGAGAAAACTTTTTCCCTTTTCCAATTGAGGCAAAACTGAAGTGAAGCCCACACTCATTTGTACAAAAAGTACAATCATCAGCAACCAGGCAATTGGGGAATAAAATAGCAGACTGAGTTCCAGCCTGGCTATTTGTATGATTTTCTTCATATTTTAAAACGTTATTTTTTTTCTGGCATCAGGACCAGCCTGATGCAATTCTTATCCTGAATAAAAGAAGCTGCAGCTTCCTGAACTGACTTCACTGTAACTTTATTCAATGCTGCATCGTAGTCAAAAAACTCAGTCAATGACTCTTTGTTCATTTCCTGACCAAGAAGATAATCTAACCAGAAATCATTGTTTGTTGATCCTGTTTCCAGACCAACCTTACGCGCTGCCTTAAACTTCTGCAGGTTTTCGGGCGATGGCCCGGCTATTTTCATTTTATTCACCTCATCCTGGGCAGAAGCAATCAGCTTCCCGACATTCTGCGGAGCACAATCAAAAGAGATCGTCAGACTAAACCTTTGTTTTAGGTATTTGGTTAAGCTCAGTCGTACATTCGGTGTATAAGTACCTCTTTCCTGGTTACGAAGACGCTCGTTCATGCTGATGTTCAGCGCATCTGCAACAGCGTTCATTTTCATCGTATTTTCAAAATTATAATTGAAATCACCCGAATACACCAGGATTACACTTGCCTTTTGCACTGCACCACTATAGACCGTTTTGGCTATCCTGCCCGAAGGAATATTAATCCCCAGGTCACGGGGGTGTTCCTGCAACCCTTTAGAAGGCAAAGAGCCAATGTATTTTTCCAGTAAAGGTCTAATGGTTTTTAAATCTAAGTTACCTACAAAAAGGAAGGTGAAACCAGAAGCATCAGCAAAGCGTTCCTGATAAATTTTAAAAGCCTTATCCAGGTTAATCGATGAAATACGACTTAAACTTTGCGGCGTCCTCCGTACATGATAATTCCCCAATACCAAATTTACCGTATCAGTAAATATCTGGTTGGGGTCATTCGTTTTAGTGGCCAGCGCTTCCCGGGTCCTGCCGATCAGCGTTTGATAAGACTCCTCACTTTTACGCGGTTCGGTAAAATAGCCATACATAAGTTCCAGTGCAGCAGGCAGGTCTGCTTTCGTTGTATTACCGCTAAAACCCTGATAATTATCTACAATGAAGGGACTCACCTGTACCTGTTTTCCTGCTAATAACTTACCAAGCTGCTGTTGATCATAATTGCCTGCACCAGCAGCAGCTATAATATTTGCCGCATGAATTGCGCTTTCGTAATCGGCATCTGTGGCTAAAGAAGCTCCCCCCTCAGCAAATCCACTGAACAGGATCTGGTTATTTTGAAAATCAGTTTTCTTCAAGATAACCTTTACCCCATTGCTAAGTGTAATCTTTTGCAAGCCAACTGCTTTGATGTCTTCAACAGTAATGATCCTTCCTGATTTTGGTTCTTTTTTGAGCAAAGGAAGATCAAGTGCATCATCTACAAATGGCGGAAGATCTTGCGTATAAACATTTTCAACCCATTCTGAAATTGCAGCCTCAGTTGGCAAAAACGCCTTGTTAGCTGCTGATGATTTCACGATGATATCCCTATCTGTATTTTTCAGGTAGATCTTCATTTGCGCATTCATTTCCTTTAAACTAATATCAGGAAGCAGCTCATTGGTTAATTCGTAATCTTTAACTATTCCAGGTGCAATAGTCCCCGTTAAAAAATGCTGTAAATACGAATTAATCAGCGTTTTAGAAGCCGTTTTATCTTTTTCCCTAAGTGCCTCAGACAGCTTTAATAAATAATTTTTCTTAACCCTGTCCCACTCTGCCTGCGTAAACCCCTGCTCTTCCATTTTACGGAGTTCCAGCCATACGCTTTTCAATGCAGGCTCTGTTTCGGCCGGTTTGGTCGTAATATTAACATAAAAAGAATTCAATCCGCCAGTTAATGGTACAAGACCAACAATGGGCAATTGCCTGAACCGGGCAGCGACCATTTCTCCGAAAAGATTTTTCAACAGGTTGGCGCGGTAATCTGTTACCGTAACAATAGCACCAGTCTCCTGCTTCATGGCCATTTCAACAGAAATACCTCCCCATTCAGGATCTATAAACTGCATATACTGATTTTTCCCAGTCAGTTTTGCCTGGTAAACCGGCCGGTTCTTCTCCTTTTCCGGGTTTTTGAGGTCAGAAAATTTTGCCTTGATCTCCTTTTCCATCTGATTGATATCAATATCTCCTACAATCAGTAAAGCCTGTAGATCAGGTCGGTACCAATCTTTGTAAAAACTACGGATCTCTTCGGGGCTTACCTTCAACAGCACTTCCTCCGTTCCGATCGGCAAACGGGAACCATAACGGGACCCGTTGGTATAAATTGAAATACTTTGTTCCTGAAAACGTTGTAAAAGCCCTTGCCGAACCCGCTTTTCTTCTAGGATTACATGGCGTTCATGTTCCACATCCTCTGGCTCAATATTGGCATCCTGTGCCCAGTCGCGCATAATTTGCAGACCATTGGCCAATAATTCGGGACTATCAGAAGGTAAAGGCAGTTGGTATACCGTTTCATCAGGAGTAGTATTGGCATTGATATCTGCGCCAAAACGTACCCCTGAACGCTCCAGATAATCTGACAGTTCCTTTTTAGGGAAATGTTTGGTTCCGTTAAAACTCATATGTTCTACAAAATGAGCTACCCCCCTTTGCTGATCAGTTTCCAGAATAGATCCCGCCTTAACAGCCAGGTACATCATCACCTGCTTTAAAGGGGTTTTATTTTTACGGATATAATAGGTAAATCCATTGGGAAGTTTCCCCATACGGACTTCCGGATCCATTGGTAAGGATTGCGTATCCAGCTGGGTTTTACAGGCCAACGGCAAACAAAGCGCGGCCATAGACAAAAAACCTAAAAATTTATATTTAACTAACATATTGCTTTGCTTTAATGATCTCTACGATCTTTTCATTTTCAATAATGATCATGCCCTGCCTGTCGCTGGTAATTCCATCTGACAGGGTATACGGATAAGTGGGCATACCATCTTTCATGACCGTTGGCAGGAAAGAGAACTGCAGGTTATCACAGGCTTTGCCCAAGGCTTCTCCCACCTCAATAATATGTGTAGAGACGACAAAAAAGCTATTCCGGTTTGCTGCAAAAGCTTTAATTACTGCAAGGGTTGCATCATAGGCATCTTTCACATTGGTTCCTTTGAACAATTCATCAAATAATACATATAAATCGAGCGATTCACTAACCGCCTTTGCTACCGTTTTAGTACGCAGTACCTCGGCATAAAAATGGCTATAGCCCATATCAAGATTATCCGAAACATTGATAGAGGAAAATATCCCATCCTTAACTGAGAACTCCATCCTTTTTGCCGCCACAGGAAAGCCCATATGGGCCAGGTAAACGGCAATCCCCATCGATTTCATCAAAGTTGATTTACCAGCCATATTCGCCCCTGTTAAAAACAGTACGTTACAATCACGGGTTAAATGCAGGTCATTGGTCACCCCTTTGCTTAGTCCAGGGTGGCGAAAACCTTCCATATCCAGCCGCATCTGGTCAGCAGGCAAAGCTTTTGCATATACAAAACCCTGATCTGCCGCCACCGCAGCGATACCAACAAATACATCCAGCTCATAGATAAGTTTCAATAAGGCCTCCATATGATTAATCATGGCATGACGAATCAAATAATCATTGCGGATCAGCTGCATTAATGATGGCTGTCCCTCAGATGAATTTAAGATCCCCTGGAGCCTGGAATCCTGTAGAATTTCCTGGACCATATCCAGATCCTTTTGATAAACCGCGATACCTTCTTTTGCTGACAATTCCCTGAAAAAATCCCGGAAAGCCTGTAAAACTTCAATCGTAACCGATTGTCCGGCCTGTAATTGCAGAAGTTCGGCATTATGAAAAAGTACTTGTTTAAACTTCTTCGCTAAGACACCCGAGGCTACCACCAGCAAAGCTGCTCCGGCACCGCCAGAAAGATAATCTTCCATAGATTCTATCTGCGATCTGATCACTGGAAAAATCACCCGCTGCTGCTGGAAGAACGCAAAAAGCGAACTTCTTTCGTTAATTTCCCCTGGAGTATTTAATGGCCTTGCAAACATACCTTCAAGTACCTTTTCACCGCCACGTGTATTTAGTTTATTAAACAGTCCATAAACCGACTGCTGTTTGAATTTACCGAGCAGGTTCAGATCTTCTATGGTTTGCTTATCGGCAAGCAGGTTTTCCGGGGATTGTTTGATCTCTTTTTTATGGTTGATCAGCTCCAGAACCCTTTCATTGTTGATGATAATCATCCCATGCCTGTCATCGGTAATCCCTTCCGTAAGTGTATAAGTATACACCGGTTTTCCCTGTTCCATACGTGTTGGGAGATAGCGAAAGATCATATTGCTGCATTTCTTTTGCAGCACTTCTCCGGCCTCCATAATATGGGTAGAAATTACAAACAGCGAATGGGGTTTGCCGGCAAAGGCCTCCATAATGGAAATCGTGCCTTCGTAAGCATCCTTTACATTAGTACCGCGGAAGAGTTCATCAAAAATCACGAACAGATTCTTTCCTGCCCCCAATTCTACGGCTACTTTTTTCACCCGTAATACTTCTGCATAGAAATGACTGGCCCCCATTGTCAGATTATCTGGCAGATTGATAGTGGTGTACATCCCGTCACATACCGAAAATTCCATTTCTGCTGCAGCCACTGGAAAACCGAGATGAGCCAGGTACATGGAAATACCCAGTGATTTCATAAAGGTAGATTTACCTGCCATATTCGCCCCAGTCAGGAAAACAATATTTCCATCCGGATTCATCTCTAAGGTGTTAGGGATTGCATTGCTTAGCAGCGGATGATAGAGCCCTTTTACCCAAAGGCGGTTCTCATCACGCTGTAAAGCCTTTGGAAAGATATACCCACGCTCAGTAGCCACCCCGGCGATAGAAATAAATACGTCCAGGTGGTATACGTAGCCCAGGATATTTTCCAGGAGAGCCCGGTGCAAAAACCGCAAAATATTATCGTATTCTACAATTTTGCCCGAAGAGATCTTTCCCTTTCCGTGATCCAGGAAGAGAGGTTCCAGTTCTTTGGAGTTCAGCAGGGCTAAAGCCGCAATTGCTTCTTTGTGATAAGCATTGGTATCCACATCGTTAAGGATACCTGACAGGAAGGACTTTAGTCCCTGAAGGATTTCCATTAGTGCGGTGACACTTTGTGTAGCCGTTTTAAAGTCGGCCATACTAAAGCCCTGATTAGAAAGCCGGCTCCGTGGGTCGGTATTGGACAAATACCTCTCGGCCTCTTCAAAACGATTGCCTTGCAGAGGGAAGACAGTTTTACTTTCCTGAAAATACCGTAGAATTGCTACGCGTTCGTTGATGGCCCGATGTTCTGAAAGTGGACTTCGGAACATTTCCTCCAGCAGGGTCGCACCACCCTGCGTGAAGGTCTTGTTGAAAATATGGTAGATCGAATCTCCCCCCGATTTGGCGAAGATATTCAGATCATCGATCGTTTGTTTATCGGTTATAAAGCTCATAATTATTTACGTTTTCTACGGGTTAGCAAAACAATTCCAAGCAGCAGTATTGCGCCAGGGATTACCCCGTAATACAAAATTTGTAAGATCTCCACTCCTGTTCCATTCAGTTTCAGCGTATTGTCTATAGGATCAGTTTTGATCATCTGTACGGGGAATTCTCCATAAGAAAACCACTTGAATACACTTAATGTAAAAGGGTTATTTACTTTTACCATATTCCTCCAGCCTTCTTTGTTGCTAAAGAAATCAGCGTCCCCAGAGACTATAATCCGCTGCTCCCTATGGTTCAGTTTCCTGGTCAGCTTCAATACAGTTGGAAATGCACCTTGCTGATCACCAACCCTTGCATCAAAAACCAATGCTGCCGAATCCAAAACAAATGATCCCTGTTTGATCCAACTCCGCCTCATATCGGTCATTAACAGTGGATGAATGGTAAAAACACCTTCTTTTTCATCACTTAAGGCAGAAACCCCAGGCATAGTGACCACACCTTTATGCTGATATATGTCAGTTAAGCCTGGATCCATAACCAATGCCCCGGGAGTAAGTTTTGGTGTAACTAAATCATAAGAATAATCTTTACTGCGCTGAACAACAGATCCCTCCAGCATTTTAACTCCCAGCATACCCAATATTGGATTAAGCACACTTTGTTTGCCTGGTTCTCCGGCAATAAACAAATTTCCGCCTTCAGCAATATATTTTTGGAGCCTGGTCAATGCAACCTTGCTAAATGTAACTTTAGGATCACTAATCACCAGTGTCGCAATGCCCTTAGGAATCTCACTGTTTTCGATAGAAACACTGTCAATATCGAAGCCCTGATTGATTAATGCAGACCGCGAGGTTTTAACGTTGAAAAACAACTTATAGTCACGGTCACCAACCTTATCTACACTACGTTGATAACCGTCTGTTGAAAAAACAATTTTAGGCGGAGTGCATGTCAGGCGTTTCAATGCCGCGGCAATTTCAGCTTCCTTAGCCCAAAAATCAGCGTCTTCAAAAGTTCGTAACCAGGTAGTTCTTCCCTTGTATTTAAGCTGTATCACCAATCGCCCGCTTTCTCCGCTCAGGTCTACTTGTTTGCGTGTAGCCTCCGGACTCAAAAAATCAGCAGTATCTACCTCTAATTGCTTCGCTCTTTCTTTAAAAGCCTGCTGATCAAAACTACCGTTATAGTACACCCAGTTTAACTTGATATTGGATTTAAAGCGCAAATAAGGTTCCCATCTTGCAATCCCAAAAATGCGGTTAACAGGTGCACCACGATCATAAGTATTGTCCATAACATTGATATACTCTGTCATTTCTATAGGGGCATCCCCCATTGCTTTAAGTATTTCCTGTGTATTTTTAGTAATTGTATTCTCCTTAGTATAGGTAGCATCATAATACACAATCAGATGCTGGCGCGAACTGATATAAGCTATTGCCAGGCCGGCAATTAAAATAATTACATACCGTAAAACCTGCCGCACTATTGACTTCGATACCCTTGCAAATTGCAGCCGGGCAATTGTAAAACCAAGGAAAATTCCAGTGACCACCAGATAATAGATCACATCACGGCTGGTTAACAAACCTCCAACCAGACGCTCCGCCCGACTTGGCATGGAAAGACTATAGGTCAGATCCCGTACAAAATCCAATCCCTGGCCAAACTGCCCGATATAGTTCATCAAAGCCAGTACTGCAAAAGTGCCTATCGCCGCGATCACCTGGTAAGTAGTGAGGCTGGACATGAAGATCCCTATCGCTGAATAGGTACATAAAAGTAAAAAAGAAGCCAGCAAAGCCACCAATACATGAGCGTAATCAAAATGAACCACAAATAATGCCCCTAAAACTACAAACAGGCTCATTAAGGTCACAACTACCAAATTATAGACGACCATAGCCAAAAACTTTCCATAAACAATCTGGCTCAGTTTTACCGGAGAAGAATAGAGCAGTTTTATAGTTCCGCTATTCAGTTCCCGGCTAATGATACCCATCGTAATTAGCGGCGTATACAGATATAAACTTCCTAGGATGGCAAAAAAAATACCTACGGGAAGCGTCCCCATGCTGATACTTGTCGTAAATAATTTATCTGTAAGACCAGATAAATCGACCTTCAATCCCAGCAGATACTGCAGATCTTCAATTGCTGATAAATTTGCAAGTGCCATCTGCATAAAAAGTACCAGGATGAGCAACCATGCAATTGGCGAATAAAATAGCAGGCTAAGCTCCAGCTTTGCTATTTGTATAATTTTTTTCATCAGAGTCATAATCTTTAATTCGGGATTTTGGACAGCTGAGCAAAAGTTTCATCCAGCGAGTTTTTCTCCATATTGAGCTCACGCAAGCGCCATCCGTACTTTACACTTTCAGATACCACTTTTTCAGAGATACTACGATCTCCATTAAAATAGATCCGAAATTGCTTTTCAGTAAGCATTTCTATCCGGATAACACCCTCTATCGCCACAAGCATTTCTGCCGGGGGCGCATTTTCCAGGATGACCAGCATGCTATGCGGAGCGATATAATTATCAAAAGCTTCCATGGTGTCGGCAAATACAATTCTGCCACTTTCAATCATCACGATGTCTTTGCAGAGGTACTGCACTTCGGTCAGGATATGCGTAGATAGAATTACCGCACGTTCTGTAGCAATGTCTTTGATCAATGCACGCACTTCCAAAATCTGATTGGGATCAAGACCATTGGTCGGCTCATCAAACACCACTAACTTCGGATGATGGATAATCGCCTGGGCGATACCAACCCTTTGCTTATATCCTCCGGATAAATTTTTGATCAGTCTTTTGCTGATCTGTGTCAGGCCGCAGCGCTCTTTCACTTCCTCCATTGCTGATTTTAATTCTGCCTTTCCTACCGAGCGCAAAATCGCAGTATGCCTCAGATATTCATCGACTGTTAAATCCATATACAAAGGCGGAGTTTGCGGCAAAAAGCCAATTTCCTGTTTGGCACGCTCCGGCTCCTTACTCAGGTCTATGCCATTGATGGTGACCGAACCCATTGTTGGGGTAAGCACACCGCAAAGAATATTCATAGTGGTTGATTTACCTGCTCCATTAGAACCTAGCAAGCCTACGATCCCGCTCCTGGGGATCTCAATATTGATGTCACGAATAGCCCAGCTGGTACTATAACGGTGTGACAAACCGCTAATACGAACGATTGGTTCCATAGTTTAAATTGGATTAAAATGTGTATTCGGAAAATGCTGTACCCAGAGACTAATACCCTGGATTCTGAATCAGGTTCTGATTGGCTATAATCTCAGGTCTGGGAATTGGATAAAGCAACTGATAGTCACCCGTCCAGGGTTGTTTTATTTTTACAGCCGAAAGAACATCATGTGCCCTTCCTGTTCTCTTGAGATCGAAGAACCTGTGGCCCCACTCTGCAAAAAGCTCTATCTCCCTTTCATGCTCAATAGCACTGATTACCTGATCCCTGGATAGCGTTCCTGGCAAATCATTCAGACCTGCTCTTTTTCGGATCACATTCAAATCAGTAATTGCCTGTCCCAAAGATAAGTTTCCAAGTGTCTGGGCCTCCGCTCTGATCAGGTATTGTTCTGCCAGTCTAAACACTACAGAATACTCTGTGATGGTTCCATTGAACACGGCATTAACCTCTCCGATTTTATATTTATAAGGATGATAGCGTGGTTGCTGAGATACCGTATCAATGAGGCACCACGCTTTTTTTCGCTGATCATTCTCCTCAAAATCACTTTTTAAATCCTCTGATAAATAGGCAAAAACCGGATTCGAAAATAAGGTATATCCTTCTGGAGTTGCGTTTTTATTGATTCCCTGATTAGTTTGTTTTAACTGCCAGATTGCTTCCTGACTTGTTGATAAAAAGACAGTATTCAAATCCGAAGGAAGATTAAATAAGGCGGTTTGACCAATCAGTTCACTGGCCTGAGCTGAGGCATTGACATAATCACCAACATATAAATAGACCCTTGCCAGTAATGCCGTTGCCGCCCATTTGGTTGGCACTATGCGTTCACCACCTGCTCCGGAAAAATCAGAAGGCAGAGTAGATTTCGCATCGAGAAGATCTTTAATCATTTGCGCATACACTTCACTTTTAGGCGTTTTTTTCATGGAGGCCGTTTGATTAAAATCGACCGTGAGCGCCAGAGGTACATCACCGAAAAAATTCACCAGGTAGAAATAGGAAAATGCACGTACAAATTTCGCCTCTCCGGTGAGTCGTTGTTTAATGTTATCATGCAGCTTTGGAGAAACAGATGCAGCAACTCCTTCTACAACAGCATTACAACCGTAAATAGCATTATAAGCCGTTTTCCATATCATCAGTGCCTGGCCGTCGTCGGCCAAAACCCTGTTCAGGTTATACAAATAATAACTACTGGAGGTTGAGCTGCCAACTAATTCATTAGCCGAGAAAGCTCCAAAAATGGTAGACATACCAGTAGCAAACCCATTCAGACCAGTAGCACCATCAGCACTATAATTGATTAACTGCGTATAGACACCTGCCATAGCCGAGCTCGCCTCGCTGTCATTGGCAAATACTTTTGCGGTAGTGATAGAACCTGTTGGATCTGGGATACTGACCAGCTTTTTACAGGAAGAAAAAACAGTAAGCATCATGATCAGCGTAAAGCTGTATATTTTTAGATTTCTTTTGGTCATCATCTGATTATGAATTAAAAGTTTAAGGACATACCACATATAAATGTCCTGGCCGGTGGAAGTGAGCTAAAATCCTGGATATTAGGATCCAGGCCTTTAGCTCCGCTCAGGACAAAAACATTTTGTGCCCGCATATGGATATTCATTGATTTTGCGCCTATCTTTTTGGCTAGTTTTTCATCAAACTGGTAACCAACGGAAAGATTGTTCAGCCGTAGAAAGGAAGCATCCCGGTACATACCGTCTGAAATAGAAAAGTTACTATTGCTGATATCGCCTGTTAGCGTAGTCGGTTTTGGGTATAAAGCATGATCACCTGGTGATTTCCAATAATTCCCAAATACATCGGCAGGTTGGTTTCCTAAATTACCCAGTAAATTTGCAGCATTGAAATATGGGTTAAAACCTATTTGTTTTGTAAAATCAAAAAAACAGCTGACATTAAAGTTTTTAAAGCTAAAGGATGTACCAAATCCACCTGAAAATTTAGGGCTCAGATCAAGGATTACATGCCGGTCGTCATGGCCTGTACCGGTTGGGCCGGTATTGTCCACACCTATCACCCCATCATGGTTATAATCTTCAAATGCGTATTTACCTGTAGCTGGATCTACTCCGATATAATGCAATAGATACAGCGAATTAACCGAATAGCCTACTTTGTAGGTATTGGCGTAAGGCGAAAACTCAATCCCCGGATAACTCGCCAATATATTGGAATTCCTGCCAATATTAAAGTTGACCGACCAATTCATTTTGTCGGTTTTAATAAGCTTGGCATCTGCGCTGATTTCCAGTCCCTTATTCTCCACCATTGCCGGCCAATTGGCTGTAACAGAACTAAATCCGGTATAAACAGGTGTTGTGTATTGAGTGAGTTGGTTGCCACAGCGCTCGCGGTAGAGGGAAGCCTCCAGATTGATTCTGTCTTCCAAAAGACCAAGACTTAGTGCAAACTCCAATTTCTTGGTCACTTGCCACCTGTAGTTTGGATTTACAGCTAATAAACTGACTAATGGCGAAACACCATTATAATTTGGCAGCGTCTTAGCAAGTCCGGGATCTTTTGCCCACTGGGTAAGATATTGATAATCCCCAACAGCATCACTACCAGTAATCCCATAGCTTGACCTGAGCTTAAGGAAGCTGATCATAGAAGGAAGCCAGCTTTTCATCCAGTTCTCCTGAGATAAGATCCATGCTCCCCCCAGGGACCCAAAATCCCCAAACTGATTTCCTGGCCCAAAACGGGACGAACCATCTCTCCTGCCACTAAGATTGACAATGTACTTGTTTTGCAGGTTATAGCTTAGTCGTCCAAATACTCCTGCATATTTGTAATAACCCTTATTGTCAAAGGTCAACTTAACAGGAGCCATCGTTACGGATTCAATAAAATCATCGTTATCATATCCAAGCCCAAAAACACCAGAGGTTTTTGTAACAGTTTTCTGTAAGGATGCCCCTACTAGCGCACTAAGTTCTCCACCCAATAAATTTATTTTATAATCCAGCTTAGGCTCTATGATCCAGTTAAAATTGTTCGTGCTTCCCGAAAAGGCAGTACCCGTTGGGTTACTTAGGGGATCCATACTAGAAATCGGATTGTAATTTCGATTGAAATTCAAAGTCGTATTAAATCCAAAATTGGTAGAAAAAAAGAGGCTCTTCGCCATCTGATAACTTAAAAGCACATTACTGGTAAGCGCATGTGTATCTGAATAGTACCTGCTTTCTAAAGTTGAAAATGGAAAATAAGAAGTATTATAATCACTCCGGCCCCAGCCGGCAAAGTTCAGGTTTCCGGCAGCATCGTAGATGTCTGGTGCATTTGGAACTGCAGTTACCGCATTAGGGGTAGTCAGGGTATTCACTGCAGAATAAGAGTACATCACATTGGCCTGTATTTTAAACTTTCTATCTTGTGTGCTATGCCCAAGACTAAGAGATACAGACGCGACCTGATTGCTTCCGCTATTGGTCAAAATCTCTGCCGATCTGCTATAATTACCACCGATTCTAAAATTAGTTTGCCCATCTCCCCCCGATAAATTCATAGAAACATCTGTCTTTTTCCCAATGTTTCCCCATAGTTTTTTCTGCCAGTCTGTATAACGAGTAGGATCATATAACATTAAATCAGGTGCATTGGTAACGGTAGGCTGGATATTATCATTTTTAAAAGCATCCCTTCTCATTTGCAGGTATTGCTGGGTATTGAGCATGTCATAACCTTTGGCAACATAATTTAAACCTTGTGCTACATCTACTGAAAAGGCCGTAGGTCCTGGTTTACCTTTTTTTGTGGTAATCAGGATAACTCCATTTGCACCTCTTGAACCGTATATCGCTGTCGCATCACCATCTTTCAGTATTTCTATGCTTTCAATATCGCTGGTCCTTAAATTAAATAATGGACTCTGTCCCCCCGTTACAGAAAACCCATTTTGGACTACTCCCGCCGAACCTTTATTGTAATCAGATCCAACTCCAAGATCCAGGTTATTGAGTGGAACACCATCTATAACGTACATTGGATCAGATACGAATTGCGAGCCCATCGTTTTTCTTCCCCGGATCTCTACTTTTACAGGACTGGCCTCGTACCCATTTGTCTGCACTACAGTCATCCCCGGAACCCGGCCAACGAGAGCTAGTAAAGGGTTCATAACAGGTTGTTTTTCCAGCTCTTTCGAAGTAATAGTTACAATATTCCCTGTAGACAAACGCCTGTTGGTTGTTCCGTAGGCCATCACCTGGACTTCATCTAATTTAGAAGTACTCAGTTCCAGTTTAATACCCAAAAGGTTGGCACTTGTCTTAATTTCTTTGGTTACATACCCCATAAATGAAATCTGCAAAATCGCATCTTCGGGAACATCTTTTAATTTGAACTGCCCTAATGCATTGGTCGTAGTACTACGGTTTGTTCCTTTAATCGTTATAGTTGCACCGGACAGCAAATTGTTTTCAGCATCTAATACGATCCCAACAACCTCATTGCCAGTAAAAACGGACACTACCCGATCAATAAGGCCTGGTGCTTTAGCCTGTACAACAATTGATTTTTTTGTAATGGAATAGGTTAAAGGGAGCCCTTTAAAAAGTTCATTTAATGCATATTCTAAGGGAGCATTGGTTAATTTAACATCGACTTTAATTTTGTTCAGGTCTTCATTTTTCCAAAAGAAGCTATAACCAGTTTGATGCTCTATGAGCGAGAAAACATCAGTTAATCTGGCCCTGTTTTGTTTAATATTTACATTTTGTGCATATCCGGTAGCCGATACCTGCATGCAAGCAATGGTTATGATGAAAAAAACGAGTTTCATTACCAAAATGGTTTTACGCATCAACCGGCCTGTTATCCAGGGGATTTTTGCATATGAGTATAAATTCATACGTTTGTATTGTTTGGGTTTGGAATGGTTTTCAAGAATTATTTATCAATCCGATTTTATCGGATCTGGTTGACCCAAACGCAAGTCCGGAGAAAAGTGTCGAAGCCTTCTCCGGGCCTTTTGCAAAGTCAACCTTTGATCTGCCTACCCGCTTTTTTGTAGAGATTTTTTCATTTTGGTTGGTTTGGTTTTTAGGTTATTTAATTAGTTGATTTTCTGATTTAAGCAAAGGCCCAGTTAAGGGGTTACTATAATTGTTCTTCCCTCCAGTCTAAAATGCACTTTACCAAGTTCAAGTACCTTCAGTACTTCGGAAAGGCTATAACTTCTTTCAATTTTTCCAAAAAATTGCTCGTTATTAACAGCACCTTCGTACACAACCTCTACATTATACCATCTGGATATTTGCCGCATTAAGGTTTTAATGTCGGTGTGGTCAAATTTAAACAGGCCCTCTTTCCATGCCACCACATTTGCCGCGTCAACATTAATTATACTGAGCTGATGATCCGGACTTAAAACAGATTGCTGGTTTGGTTTAAGAATAATCCCATTTACGTTAACACGACCTTCAAGGAGAGTGGTTTTAACATCCGGTTCATCAGTATAAGCGTTGATATTAAAATGAGTTCCCAATACTTCAACAACCTGACCGCTCGTGACAACCCTGAATGGTGATTCTTTATGATGAGTAATTTCAAAATAAGCCTCTCCATTTAATTCAACACGTCTTTCTTTCGTTGAAAAGGTTACAGGGTATCTTAAACTTGTTAAAGCATTTAGAAATACTTTCGAGCTGTCTGGTAGAATCACCTGCCATTGGCCACCACGAGGTACTTCTAAAGTATTATATTTTTGTATGCTTTTACCGGAACTTGTTCCTGTTAAATGGTAAATGAGTTGACCATTTGCATCTTTACTGATTCTCACGCCAGCCTGTGCAGCCACATCACCGTTAGTAGCATCGGTGAGGCTTATTTTGCGCCCGTCGGCCAAGGTAAGCACTGCTTTATTTTGGCCTGGCTTAACATCATTTTTAACGACCTGCGATTCAATTTCATTTCTATGACTAAAATGAAATAATGCAACTGTTACAGAAATTAATAATATCACAGCAGCAGCAGCAGCTATCCTGAAATTAAAGCTTACTTTTTTCAGCGTGTGTCCAATACGCCGATCAACATTTAGCCACATGCTTAGTTTTATACTTTGATAATCTAAATCAACAGGAGCACGCTGCTGGATTTCAGATTGATTCACAAACCAGTTTTCGACAAGACGCATTTCCTCCTTTGATGCGCTGCCTTCGTTATATTTCCTGATTAATTCTTCTGCTTGTTCCTCGTTCATTACAACTTATCAGTTTATCCTGATTTATAAGTAATAGCCATGAAATGTGCTCAGGGGGTAGGCCCAATTAAACAAATTTTGCAACAAACTGATATTCAGACAGATTATTTTTAATCTCTTTTCGAAAGTTCAAGAATAATAAGTCCTAAAGGTGCGTAAATGGACAGTTTTGCCCGCAGGACTTTGAGTGCATTATTGATTTGTTTTTTTACAGTTTGATCTGAGAGTCCAAGTTTTTTGGCGATTTCAGCATGTGAAAGATTATCTTTACGACTCAATTCAAAGATAACCTTCATTTTTGCAGGCAAGTTATCAATCTCCCTTTGCACTATAATTTTCAGTTCACGCTCATCGATATCTTGCATGGTTTCCAAGCTTACATCTGAGGCGTATTTGGCCAAAGAAGTGACATGGTCATTTTTTAGCTTATTTCGCTGAATAAATTTCAATACACGGTTTCTGCCAGCGATATAAAGATAGCCAGATAGGTTATTGTTCTCCTGAATCAACTCTGGCTTATCCCAAAACCCAACAAATAAATCCTGAACAAGGTCTTTTGAGGCTTCTTCATCTCTGATCATTTGATTTATCTTATAAAAGATCAGCATCGCATATCTATTATAGATCTCCGAAAATGCTGCGTGGTCCTTATTTTTTAAAAGGATGACCAATTCGGAATCCGTAAATTCAGAATACATTTTCATAAAACCTTAATTGAACGTTTTTCAGCAATTTTCTAAAGAAATAAAAACAAATTAATTAACAATTAGACCCTGGCACTATTTATTAATACGATATTACTATAAAAACTGCTAACAAACCTACATATTGATAAAAAAAACCTGCATCAAAGCGATATTTAACTCATTGAATACTGATAACAAACACTCTGAAAGAATCTTTGACCAATTTGAAATATCTAATCTTCAAAACATAGGCAATGTTCCCCCACTCTCCTTCATGGTACCGGCAAGCACAGCGAACTAACCATATTTAAAAGATTAAGAAATACATTCGGAATCACCAAAATGCCCCAAAACAGATCTGATATAAAAAACATTTAAGAGAATGCAAGAATAAATAGGTATTATTCTCTAGTTTTAGTCCGGCATAATAATTTAATAAAAAACTATGAACACACTCCGTCTAATTGCAGCTTCCGCCCTCTTATCCTGCCTGATATATTCTTGTTCGACTTCCAGAAATTCATCACCTGAGAAGAAAAAGAAACGCAATAAAATAACCACCCTTACTCCTGGCATTGAAAATCCAAGTCAATCTGTGATTAATGCAAGTGGCGACGGGCTGTCGACGGGAATTAATCAGCCAAGGGGTAATGGATCAAGACAAAATGCAACAAACATTGCAAGTGATGCAATTGAAAGAGCGAATGGACTAATTAAAGACAAACAGCAAATACTCGAAACACCTACAGATACAGAACTGATCAATCGAATGATAACAGCACAGCTAATGGAAATTAGTGTGAGTAGCAATGTCCGTCGAACAACCACGAATGCCAAAATTACGGATTACGCTAACCTCATTATTGGGAATCATAAAGAGATATACAAAGAACTGACAAATCTTTCGTCACAAAAAAACATAGTAATTGATGCAGAAATACCGGGAAAAAGCGCTAATAAAACTGATTTAGATTTTGTTAAAACGATGATAGAAAGCAATCGTAACCTTATCACGCTTTATACCTTTGCCAGTAATAATGCTAAAACCCCTGAACTAAGAACATTTGCACTAAAGCAATTACCATTATTGAAAACGCACCTGGAAGCAGCTCAGGAACTAACTAAAGAAGTAAAAACGAATTCCAACCAGTAATTCTATAGTTTTTACGAATGAATAAGCGGGTAGTATTTCACCCAGTCTATTTCCATTTCTACTGGTAGTGTTTTTGGATCTATAGTGCCAACCCATGAACCTCCTAATTGCATATCAAGTAATAGGTAATGCTTTACATCAGCAAATGGAAATTGATTAATTGGCGTCCTTAAATAAGCAAAGGACCTTTTATTGTTCACATAAAAAACAACACTGTCCTGATATTTTTCAACTGCAAACGTATTAAATTCATTTTCATTGAAAGTAACATGTGCGAAACGTTGCGGAACATTTGGGTTGCCATTGGCTAGTGTGTAAGCTGTATGTATTGTCTGATAAACAGCCTTGTCGTAATTCAGATGTTCCATCATATCGATCTCACCGCCTGAAGGATACGTACCCGTTGATTGTACCATCCATAAAGCTGGCCATGCTCCTTTCCCAGAGCTAAATTTTGCTCTGATCTCGATACGGCCAAGATCAAAGTCAACCTTACCTTTTGTAGATATTCCTCCTGTTAAATATGGTCTCGGGTCACGCTTCAAATCTGGATTTACGAAGCCACGTAAAACAAGTTTACCATCACGTATGGCGTAACACTCACTTCTATCACTCATATGTTTATCCCAATCCGAGGTTCCGCCTGAAATTTTTGACCATTTGGAAGTATCAAAGCTACCTGTTTGATTAAAATCCTCTACCCAGGCTGGATGTTCAGAAATTTTCAATGAGTTAATTACAGTCAATCGCTTTCCACCTGATAAATTTGTAACCGGACGCTTCCAGCAAGCAGTAAGGGCAGGCAACAGGAGTAGCATAACTAAAAACGGCCTCTGTCTTAAAGTGATTGACTTCATAATTATTAAGATTATTTTCTGCAAAATATTCATAAAAATAATAGTCGCGTTTTTTTTTCATGCGCAAACGATTGAGCTGTCACCTAAGAAACTTCAATGCCATTTAAACTCGGGGATAGTAAAAATGAGACCTAAAATTTTTTTCCTGCAAAAAAACAGATGGAGTTACCTGCATATACTGTTTGAATTCTTTTATGAAATGATTCTGATCGAAATAACTATTGTCTAAAGCGACAGTAAGGTATTTTTTGTTACCAGTTAACAACAAGGGCTTTATCGTTGCATGGAATCGCGATAATTGCTGAAACTGCTTGGGTGCAATACCTGTTTGTTCTATAAACTTTCTGCGAAAATGTCTGTAGCTGATATTTAAATATTTAGAAAAACGCGCTGATACTATATCACCCTCACTTTTGTATAATTCATTAATGACATGATCCCACAAAGGATTTATGTTGTTGTTCATCGCCAGTCTATTAGTCAGGAACTTTTCCAGTATGCAAATTTTATCCGACAATGGAACGCAGTTACTTATTTTTTCAAATACTTCTTTACCCTGATGGCCCCAGATATTTTGCATATTGATAAAGTGTCCGTTTAATTCGGCCAAAGGAATGTCAGTAAAATGCCTGAACATCCCCGCCCTGAACCGAACAGCGACAAAACCTACATTCTGGGATGGTAGAATAGCTGAAGATGTTAACGAGGAGAAGAAAAGAACATCTGGGGATAATTTCCCCTTATGATCGATGACAAACGGATCTTTATGATGGATGAAAAGTTCAATGCCAGTAGCTGGAGGAATAACAGGCATATAAACTTCGTTTTGCTCTCCATTGTTATCCCAACTCCAATACCTATCGATATAAGGCTTAAGTTCTGTAGACGGAGAAAAAAAAGAAATATTCATAAATTCCGATTCTATCTGCTGTTTCTTGCTACCAAATCTTAGTAACCGACAGGGTTAAGTATTCTTCAAATTTATAGAAATAATTTTTAAGCGAGAGCTGCAATGTCCCCTTTTTACTATCATAGATATTTAACTATATCCAATTTTGCTACAGTAATTAAACAATTTAAAAAAGCAATTCATGGAAACTAATCTAACATTAGAAAAAGAATTCATAATCTCTCAGAAGACATTCTTCGAAGCATTACTTAATAAAAATGCCTCATTTATGAATGAGAATCTTCATGAAGATTTTATTTTCACCAGCCCCCGGGCAGTAATCTTGAATAAAGAGGGCTTTATTCAAAACTTTTGCTTTAATCCAAATCTTACCTTCGAGGTTTTTCAGTCATCAGATGAAAATGCGATCATTATTGATAGTACTTCAATTCTTTATTGCCTGGTACAAGTAAAAATTAGTGAGCAGACAGAATTTTGGGAAAGGATAACATTTGCTTTGATCAAAAAGGATGACAAATGGCTAACATTAACCATGACAGCAACATTTGTACCCTAACAATGATAGCTTCTATTTAACAATTCCACTATAAAACAACTGGCCCAAGTCATAGTTCTAGTCGGTTTCTATTTTATGTTGAACTGGGTTTGAAGAGAGGTTGAACAGGGGTTGAACTGCCTAGACCTAGATCAACCCCTGTTCAAACTCAGTTCAAACCCACTAAAACAGAGATTAGAAACTAAACTTGGTTACAATTAAGTTCATTCTGTCCTATACAACATCAAGATTAATATTTTCTAATAAATTAAAAATCACCGGGTTTAAGACAGACCTTCTAATGATTTTATTTACATTTGATAGCACAATATTGATTAATTCTTAATGATGAGAAAAGCTACCAGAGAAGATAAAAGTCTGATCGTTGACATGCTATCAAAATGTTTTGACGATAATCAAAGCGTGAATTATATAGTTAAACAGGATCACAAAAGAAAACAACGCATCATTTCATTAATGCACTACTCCTTTGAAATATGTCACCTATTTGGAGATGTATTTATATCAGATGACAAAAAAGCCTGTGCTTTAATACTCTATCCCGAACAGAAAAAAATCACTTTAAAAGCGGCAGTCTTGGATCTGATGCTATTGTTGAATTGCATAGGTATCAATAATGCAGGTAAAGCAATGAGCAGAGAGGGAAAAATCAAAGGTCAATATCCAGATGAACCTATTTATTATTTATGGTTTTTAGGTGTAGACCTTGATGAACAAGGCAAAGGCCTGGGAAGTAACCTCCTGAATGAATTAATTAACGATAGTGAAAAGAAGCAACGTTCAATTTACCTCGAAACATCGACCCTAAGAAATATACCTTTTTATAAAAAATTCAACTTTTCTATATTTCAGGAGCTCGACTTTGGTTATAAATTATATATGTTAAAAAGACCAAAAAATCAATAAAATGAAGGTTTTTGGCACAGACATGGACTTGGTGACATTTGTTTTTATAATCCTGGAAACAATCATGTTTATCTGTCAGCTTCTATTTTTCATTCAGAAACCATCTGAAAGAAAGCGTCGCTATTATATCATACTATTAGGCCTTTTAATCATTTATAATATCTGTGGAGGATTATTTCCAGATCCAAATAATAGTGTCCCCATTGTCATCCAAAATATCCTGGCTTATGGAAGCGGCTTTATTATGGCTTGTTATTTACCTTATTACTTTTTTAAAGCTTTTGAGCTTGATAGCTTAAAGTTTCATGCCAGATATGGTGTGACATTATTCCTTTTTACCCCATTTTTATTATTTATCGTAATTGAATACTCATTATTCAGAAACATTGACCGGGCAGTAGATCATAGCGTTATTATTCCTGCGGTTTATTCTGTTATTGTGCTCTGGGCTATATTGCGGGCCATCAGGTTAAAATATAGAGAAGATTACAGACACAAAACTGAAATGCTGTTAACCTATGCCGCAATAGTCCCCTGGGTCTCGATGCCAGTTTTTTCTTTTTATAAGGTTAATCAATTAACCGAAGTCTTATTTACAAACTGTGGTTTTATTATCATTACCGTATTATTTATTTGGGAAGTGATCAAACAATCAAGAATGGATAACCTGATATTACTGGGACTCAATAATGGATCATCCAATAAAACTGAAAACATCAACAACGGACTAATCAGTTCCTTTAATGTAAATTGTGAAAACTACAGATTGACTAGCAGAGAAATTGAAATAGCCATCCTGATTTGTGAAGGTATTAAATATAGAGAAATAGCTGAGCAACTTTTCATTTCCGAAAGAACAGTTACAAAACATGTTCAGAATATGTTTTTAAAAACTAAATCCACAAATAAAACACTCTTGATAAGATCTTTAAGAGGATCTTGATCCCTCATTAAATATAAACTACTCAAAATAAGGTACTTATATAATTACGTATAATTTACGTACTATATAAAACAGTAGCTTCTTAATGAAAAATACTAAATTTTACGTATTTACTGGTTTCCAGTTTCTATACATCTTTGGCATAGACTAATCTATGTTCATGAACAGTAAAATTGATATTCATACAGAAAAAATAATAGAAAGTTACGATGTGCATACTTCGCTGTTTTCTAAAATAATTGAAGGAATTATTGAAAGAGATCTCCATCACTTTATACCCGGCTCTAATCAAATCCCCTGGCTGATTGGAAGTCAGGTTCAACTTCGGTACGAAGCAGCAAGCTGGATGGGTATTAACAAAAAACAAAAGGCAGAAGCCCTGTTTCGTAACAACAAAGAAGTTCAGCATGATATAACTTATCCATCTGTTACCTCCTTCAACGAAGATTGGAAAAGAATCAGTCCTATTTTAAGAAATGCAATCCTGGAGTTAGACGATGAAGATCTGTTTACCTATTCAGAAAAAGAGCCAGGAAAAAGAGGAACATTCTATGATCTTCTTTCACATATTATTCAAAGAGAGACTAACTGTATTGCTATGATTACCTTATGGCGAGGGATACTCACATAAAAGCCTCCGTTACGGCATTACCTTATTGGCGATTTTGTTCTCATTTCTTCGTCAGTTTATAGCTCAGGTGTGTTGTCAAGTCTGATGGTATTACTTCTACAATTTGAATATCATATTTGTCTTTGTCAATATCATCAAACAGCCGGATACCACTTCCTAAAAAAACAGGAGCGATGTGAATGAAAAATTCGTCCACAAGCCCTGCATTGAGAAATTGTTGAATGGTATTGGCACCACCTTGTATTCTTATGTCCTTTCCGTTGGCAGACTGCCTTGCTTTTTCTAATGCACTTTGTATTCCGTCATTGATGAAATAAAAAGTTGTTGTCCCTTTTTGAACCCAGGGTTCCCGTTTTTCATGTGTCAGCACATAAACATCTGCTTTATATAAATCTTCTGCCCAATGGACTTCCCCTTCTTCAAACATTCGCTTTCCCATAATGTAAGCACCTGTTCTTGCAAACACATCATCAATTAATTTACTGTCTGCACCATACTCTTCACCGCCTTCCATATTGATGTGTTTCCAAAATGCTTTTTGTTTAAACATCCAGCTGTGGATTTTTGGTGAAACACCACCCATTGGGTTGGCTGGACTTCTGTTATCACCTGCGAAAAAACCATCTAATGATATTCCGCTGTCAAAGATAATTTTGCTCATAATTTTTATTTATCGTCTGTTAAAGTTGATTTGTTAAGAGACTGTAATATTTAAAATTTCATCCTGTTTAACGTTGATCTTTTTTTCAGAGGAGATAATTAAAGATGTTCCCTCCTGAGTAAAACTAACCGGGACTTGCACAGTACCACATAACATCAGCACTGACTTTACCTTTCCCTTGTTCATTTTTTCCAATGAAATTTGCTGAATTTGTAATTCCCCGTATTTCATTTCCAATTGATGGACCTGTTTAAGTCCCTCCTGTTTCTGCATATAAGTTCCCCAGCCGCTAGCTGACGTAAACGGCGCTTTGAAATCCTTACTGTTCCATTTTGGCGCAAAGCGGATGTACCCCTTTGGGCCATGATATTCAAACCCACAGGCTGCTATAAAAGTCCCGTAACTCGCCATAGCCCTCGCATAATGATCGCTACACTCAATTTCATTAAATGGGTTTCTCTTTGCAGCATGATAGCGCTCCTGAATGACCCGGGTTAAAATAAGGCTCTCTTCAACCAGGCCTTCAGCCATCAAATGTGCAGCGACCTGATGTTCAAAACCGCTCATACACTCATGAAAGTAACCTAATTGCCAACCTACATTCTCACCAAAAGGCTTCGCCTCATTATGTGGATTAGTATTCATCACCATCCCTCCTTCTCCCGAAAGCGCATACGGACGTCCGCCAATATGAGTTTTAATATAAGGTCCTACATCCATCGTAAAATTGTATTTCCATAACGCTTTTAAAGCCGATAAGGTTTTTTCTTTATTCAATACCCTTGGCAACCCAACTTGAAAAGCCCAGCTTTGTCCATATACCTGGTCGATATGACAAGTATTATAAGATCCTAATTTTTGGCGACCCTGAACAGAATCCGGACGATGGATAAAGTATTCTCCATTAAAAAGCTCCTTTTCCATATTGCTACGCCCCTTTGCTACATAACGCTCGCAAATCTGGGCAAATCTGGCATCATTCATTTCTACCGCCATAGCATGACCAGCACTTGCAGCAGCAATACATAAACCTACAATCCAGGCAATTTCCCCTTCCCAGACAGCATCCAGTGTATTTTCCATCGGCGTGTCTGTCATCCCGTCTCCGTTTTTATCCTGATCCAGCATAAACTGTATAGCTTTCTTGATCTTAGGCCAGTTTGTACTTAGAAAAGCATCATCTTTACTCATCTGATGTTCACGGTAAAAACGCAATACTGTTCCGGCCTGTCCATCAATTGCAGGACTGGTTTCATTCTCACCCCTAAAGAGTATGGCCCCACTTTCTTCTTTAAAACCAAGTCCAATATCTACCCGCTCACGAAGATCTCTTTCCAGTTCCGGAAAGATCCGTGCTACGGCTTGCGCATACTGCCACACGTGTGTACAGGTCCCGGCACATGCTCCGACTCCTTCCCAGCTCCAGAATCTTCCATCTGCAAAGCGGTAGGTATTAGCTGTAGCTAAAGTTCCAATATTGACAAACGTGCGTTCCAGAAACCAATGGGGTAAACTCGAATTATTCCATGTAGTGCACCACAACTCTGTGTTGTCTGTTAATTTTTGAAAATTGTTTTCCAGATACTGACTTACCTCATTCGCATCTTTAAATCTTACAGCATAATAGTATCCGTCCTGTGCATCCTTCACCAACTTTTTAAGCTTAAGATTCAGGTTGTTAAAATGCCAGCTGATCGAATAATCTGCATAAAAAGATTGACCAGGATCAATTTCACCAGATAAGCTTAATCCACCCACTAATTTTTCAGGTGCTTCAACTGTAGCCACATCAATAAAATTCAGTCCAAAATGTTCTTCAGTCACAGGCCAGACATTGATTGCTGACTGAGCTTTTGCCTGCTTATGGTGCAATGTAAAACACATTGTCCCGGTATCGGTTGCATCTTTAATTGTCCCTTCAAATTCAGAGTGAATTTTGACTGCTTTTGAAGTAGAAATAACTGTGTTTTTACGTTTCCCAGTATTTTCTTTGCCTGATAGCTTATTTACTCCATTCTCCATCCAGCCTAATATTGATACAGTCACTGGACTATGGGTTTTGTTTTCCACTTCTAACCTCAATATAGTTGCAGGTAATGAAGAGCTTTCTTCGTCCAGCGGAATAAAAGGTGAGTATATCTTTAAACTAACAGCAACAGGAAAGTCTTTACTGATATAACTGATAATCGCCATTGGATAAGCCGGTTTGAAAATAACTTCATCCCAGTCGGCTTCCTTCAGTTCTTTGAGATAGGTCTTTTTATTGACCACAATTTTTACGGCAAACCCCTGTTCCAGAATCCGAAGATTATCAGCTATTGCCGGCTCTATATAAGCTGATCCATCCCTTGAACGTATTTTCCTTAAAGATGTACCATCATTCCAACTGACCGTCTTTGGTTCTATTCCTTCATTTGAGTCTTCAAAGGTTTCATTATAGATTTGCCAGAGCCATAACCTGCCATCGCCACCAGCATAAACAGTACCCGCATGCAGCCCCCCGGCTGGCATACCAATATATTTAAGCTCGTTTTTACTTTTATAGTAAGCAGTAGCCTCGCCACGATTATAAAGGGAACTAACCCATAATGGGTCAAGATTTTTGTTTTCAGGGATGTTATGTAATGGATATCCGTGGGCAAAAATACTTTTAGCCCAGACAGGGAATTGCAAAGCAAAAATACCCAGGCTTAAGAGTCCGGTTTTCTTAATAAAATCTCTGCGATCAATCGAATTCTTATCCATAATTAAATATAGTACTAAACTAAATCAATTTAATTATCCGATAATGAATATGCCAAAATCACATACTATTACAGTTAAATCATAAAATGAAATATCTTAATGTAAGACTGTTTGTACACCAGCCTTTCTATTCAGTTTTTGGATGCCAGGATTGGCCTGAATAATTGCCCAGTAGAATGGCGCTGAGGAAAGCCCCCTATTAATAAACATATTATCAATAAGTCAAAAACACATTGACTTATTGATAATACTCTGGTTCTTTATTTAAGAACACCGAATAAATTTTGTGTAAGTGCACCAAGGCCTGATACAAGTCCAGCTAAGCCACTAACGATTGTTTTTCCGTATAAATCAACAACATTATATAATGTTGTGAATAAACCTCCGTTAGCATAGTATCCGCCAGCGATATTTACTTGTTCTTCAGCGGTCAATTCCTGTAATTCATTTAATTCAATCTTTTTCATAATCGTTAAATTTAATATTAGTGCTTACTCTATCAGCTTTTCAGCATCCGCTAGGTTAAAACGACAGAAAGGCATATTTAAGGCATCTATTTACCAGTCAGCCATATATATACCAAAATATCATTTTTTAAAATTACAAATAACACATCATCAATTTCTTTCACAAATCAAAATGGATAAAATGAATGAAATGTGTGAACATTGTGAATATCTCTGCCAGATTTACAATAAACGGCTGTTAAGATCCCTTGCTATCATTAAAAAATCCTTATCTAAATTAATAGATAAGGATTTTCTAGAGTAAAATTATCCAAATGTATCAGGAAGCTACAATCTCGTACCTTTTTCCCTTCCACATAATATACATTGATAATTTTGCAGTATCATAAAACACTTCATTGATAACAATATCATTATATAAAATGGGAGTCTGGAAAAAGAGACTGTTAACTGTCGGCCCCCATTTTGTCGTTTGCTTTTGACTAACACCTTTACTATCTGTATAAATCAGTGTAAATGTTCTGTCGTTGTCCTTATCGGTGACGATAGTACATTCCGGATTATGGGTTGCATCAATGGCTAAGTTTAGTTTTTTGCCCATGATTGACGTTGAATAATTAATCAAAGCGGTTTTGAACACTTGTAAACCATCTTTTTGGTAGGCATCATACTCTGCCGCGGTTGCTTTAATCAAAGTCATCGGAGTTTGATTAAAATTACCAGTAAACCTGATTGTATCAGATGATGCGCTCGTAAAAGAAAACTCAATATCTGAACTATATCCACTACCCCTAACCCCATTCTGAGGATCAGACAAGATGCTCAGTGAAGAATAAGTATCAAATATAAGCGAAGTACGTTGCAATGATTTGAGTTGATAACTACTGATCCCCGGATCACCATAAGCAGGTGAAATCAGCTTTAAGGAAGGATCAGGATAAGTTTGCACTTGATTTTGATCATTAAATTTAAAAAAGAATCCTCTACCAATATCAGATCCCGGGAAAATCACAGCCTTCCATCCATAGGGAGCAGATGTTAACAATAATTGATCTTTTTTAAGATCGGTTAATGCACGTTGCTGTGCTGCATTCCCAAAAACTAAGGATTCATCTTTTTTACTGCAACCAAATAAACCGGCTAGCAGGAACAATATATAGGTGTAAAAAAAATATTTTTTCATTACGCTGTTTTTTATAAAAAATTTATACTCCGAAAAAATTTGAATTGCTCTTATTTGGTCGCATTTGCAAGAGACTTTTGTACATTAGTTTGTAAGCTATAAAAGTCAATGTTATAGGCCGATTTAAAATAAGCTACGACAATGGCTTCTTTTTTTCTTAGCTTGGCTACACCTGCAGAATAATCTGGCTTAACCAGTTCCTTAATAAAAAAGGGAGAAATTGATGCTAATGTACCATTGTAAACTTTTAGAATCGCAGGAAGATCTGAAACCTTATAATACTGTCCTGCATTGGGATCATAAGTGTAATAAGATCCTGCCGGGTACAAAGCCGGGTCAGGAAATGGGGTACTTTGTTTAAGGTAAGTATTTTCATAATAGTCCTTACCCCAGGTTAGCATCCACGAAACTGTCTCAGCGAAATCTTCTACCGGCTCTTTCCTGGCGTATCCGGAAATAAACCCCAGTGCAAGCGGGTTCACCGGGGAATTATACCAATCAGCAATATAATCTGATGGAGTGATCACATTGAAATCTGTAGTATAGGCTTTTTTCTGATTAAGAATGTGTGTAAATTCATGGTGAATTAAATGCAGCAAATCTGATACTTTAGCCTTGTCTTTAGGATCTGTACTATTAATATCACTCAATAATATGTCCAGGCCACCTTCTGCCAGTCCATTGATCCCATTTCCGTCTTTAGTTAATATTGGACTGCCTGCAAGGATTAACTGTTTAGGAGAGTAGGTCTTCATAAACAGATCACTTCCCGTTTCTGCATTGTATGGATCTATCCACACTTGTTTTAAACTTGTCATAGCTGGAAGTACTTTGTCTACTCGGGGTGGTACAATGGTATACTGCTTGTCAAATTGCGACTGATCCCACTTATATTTCACCTCAATATTATATGGTTTTACTAAAAGAACATTTAGTGCAGAATCAAGGGCCGTCTTTCCTGATACCTCACCACCAAGGTAATTATCCTGAAGGACCAGTTTATCATTCTTTTTACAGGAAAATATAGAAATTGCAATTGAAGCAAGCAGGATCAGCTTAATGTTTCTAATTTTTAGAATTGTTTTCATATTATTTAATAATATAATTGATTTTCGATAAATTTCATTGTACTACCTTGGATTTTCTGCCAGGTTGCCAGCAGTTTGTGCGGTCTGTGGGATTTGCAATACCCGTCTTGGATCGTTAGCAGTCAATACAAACTGTCTTTTGTTTTCATCAATGTGAGTAACAGGCAAATGGTAACGAAGTATATCAAACCATCTTAAGCCTTCCTGCATAAATTCGACTCTTTTAAAATCAAGAATGGTATTGATTAATGCCTGCTTTACATCTGCAGTTTTATAATAAGTTGTTACTTTATCCGTAGTTAGATGATTAACAGTGGCATTATAACCAGTAATCCGAGTACTCAGATATGTGTTAAGATCAGTAATTGCAGTGGCATTATCGCCTTGCATCACCGAAGCTTCCGCTTTGTTAAACAACACTTCCTCAGCGCTTAATAAAGGAATGTATATGTAATAATTACCTATGGCAGGAGTTATATTAACAAAATTTCCCCGCCATTTATTGATCCCCATCATTTCTCCGCTCGAACCGTATCCCACTGCCTTATCAGCCCAGCTGCCACCTGTAACATTTGGCTGATTATAAATTTGACTTTGAATACTTGCATTAAGACCATATCTGTAATTTTGCCAGCCTATAAACCATGTTGAACCTGTAGTTGCGAGCAAAAGGTTTGCTTTTTCGGTTGAACTAGTATAAATAGCTGCTTTTGCAGCGTCACTTAAGGCCAAATAGCTTGAATTCCATGGTCTTAAATAGCTGCCGATATTATTCGGGAAAGCAAGATTTGCATGTTCTACTACTTTGTTATATTGTTTTTTAAACAAGTAAAATCTTGTTGCAAAAGCGTGAGCTGCTATTTTCGTAAAACGATAAACAGGAACTTTATAGGCATTATCATTTAATAAAGGTATTCCTTCAGTCAGATCCTTGTCAATCATATCATATACATAGGCAACCGTTTTCCTGTCATAGGTTTGGTACAACGTTTTTTCTGGTGTTGTTACATAAGGAATACCTAGATCGGTTGCAGCAGTCGCCGGATCATATGTTTTGGCGAAAAGAGAAACCAGCATAAAATGAGAGTATGCTCTGGTAATTAATGCTTCTCCTCTATAAGCACTATAATCTGCCTGATTTTTCGCTGTATTACAAGCCTGAAGTGCCTGGTTAGCAGCAGCAATTGCTCGATAGCATGCATTCCAATAGGTATCTACAGCGCCACCATCTGTAGAGGCGTAATCAGTAAATCTGTAAGGATTATCATTTAGTATAGGGTTATTATAGACCGTTTTGTAACCACGATCGGCTGCATTATCGGTCATCGATTCGCAAAAAGTGATGTAATCTTCACTGGGATAAGCCGAGGTCAACAACTGAGATACCTTATCAGGGCTATCCAGTTGTGCCCGGTTATCCGGTAAGGTATCCAGCATTTTTTTACAGCCTGATAATGGTATAAACCAAACCAATATGACGAGTATCCATACCAGTATATTATGATGAATGTATCTTGTTTTCATGTCAGATTTCATTATTTATATTCCAATTTTTAAAGAAATAATTACTTGTTTTTGTAGTGGCTGTGCTACGCCGCCGGCATTAAAAAATTCGGGATCCTGTCCTTCCAGTTTTTTGTCTGCAAAAAATAAGCAAAGGTTTGTTCCTGCTGCCGTTATGGACATTGTGTTCATCCCAATTGCTTTTGCATATTTTACAGGTAATTGGTAAGCCAGTGAAACGTATTTTAACCTGGCAAAACCGCCATTGGCCACTCTTTCTGAAGAAAGATTATAGTTATTGTAGGGATAACCACTTGATGGCAGGTTGTAATTAGTTATGGCATCGATGATTGAAGGAACGTTAGTTTTTGTTTCATCACCAGGCAACATCCATCTGTTTCGAAATTCTGTTGGCATGGCATCAAGATCTGAATAGGTTTGTTTAAATGCAGAGCTCAATCTTATCTTGTTCCCAGCCTGGTAAATTAATTGCGCTGTTAATGAAAAAGCCTTATAACGAAAAGTGTTGGTAAAACCACCCGAAATTGGCGGATCGACTGGCCCTTCATATTTAAGATATTTTGTTTCAATATCCTGCAAGTTTACCACCTGGCTTACTACTCCCTGTTCATTTACCACAAGTGGAATACCTGAATTGTGATCAAGACCTTTAAAATCAAGAGAATACAGTGAACTAACCGGGTGTCCTAGCTGATTGGCGCCACTTGGCGCCAACATATCAAATATAATAGGCTGGTCTTTGTCGTTGGTAATCTTATTAGTAGCATAAGAAAATATAAGTGTAGACCTCCATCCCCAATCTTTTTGTCTGATGATCTCGCCTGAAAGTGAAAACTCAACTCCATGTGATTTCAGGTCGGCATAATTTCCAACTTTAACTAACTGACCACCTACCCCGCTGCTTCTCAAATTCCCAATCAGGTCGAAACCTCTCTTGTTATATACATCGGCAGTGACATTCAACCTATTATTAAAGAATCCGGCATCAACGCCAATATTACCAGAATACTGTTTTTCATAGGTGAGATTTGAGTTTTCAAGATCATTTATAAAGATGCCGGATTCAATTTCTGAAGAATATGGTCTGGCCGTATTCTGTGTGCGTAAAACAAGTGCCGAATTCGTAGCATTACCTGTACTTGCTGATAAACCGTAACTAGCTCTTAGTTTTAAAGTACTGATAGCTGGGATATTCTTAATAAATGTTTCCTGGTCCATATTCCAGGATCCGCTGAAACTCCAGGTAGGTAACCATCTTGCGTTTGGCGATTGGCCTAACTGGTTGGATCCATCATATCTGACTGCCCCACTCAGGTTATAACGATGATCAAAGGTATAACCCGCGGTAGCATAAAAGGAAGCAAAACGGTCAGCAGTTTTACCCATTCCATAATATTGCCTGTTTTGCTCAACACCTTGTTTAATAACTTTATAATCAACCAGTGGAATACCACCATTATCATATTGATAGCCAAAACCATTACTAAAAGAATTTTGTCTGTCAGCCGACCTCAGTTCCTGACCGACAAGAATGTTCAGATCGTGCTTGCCAAAACTTCTGATATAGGTCAGGTTATTCCTGAGATTGTAACTACCCAATGAATTGTCTGTACGGTTGTATAATCCACCAGCTGGCATCACTATTTCAGGTAACGCATTTGGGTTATCAGTATCTTTATAGAGATAGGTATTATCATTTGCGATTGTAGAATTATAGTCAGCTCTGTAAGCATTTGCTCTGTTGGAATTCTCGTTCACCAGATTTTCCTGAGTCGTTTTAGCGTAACGGACAGCTCCGAGAAACTCGTATTTGAAATAAGGATTTATTTTGTAAGCAAGATTTAACTGAACCTTGACGTCGAGATCTGTCAGTTTAATCTGATTATTTTGCAGCTCATTGATAATATTAAATGGTGCATAATTCATTGTAAAATACTCCAGATTACCCTGGGCATCATACGGAGTGAGCGCACGGCTTGTATTTAAAGCATAGCTATACGGATTAATATCAAACTCTCTGCTCAGCTTTCCAAAAACCGGATCCGTTGTACGATTGATAGTTCCAGGTGCCTGTTGATCCCTGAAAGAAGCGGTCGTGATGATTCCTCCACTCAATTTATCAGAAAAATTATAAGTATTCTGCGAGTTAAAAGTATAACGCTTTACCTTATCCGCAATAGTCCACCCATTATCATTGTAATAACTTACAGAGGTATAATGCTGCGATTTATCAGTTCCACTGGAAATACTAATCGAATGTTCCTGTGTTAAGGTATTGCGAAACAGTAAATGAAACCAGTCTGTATTCGCACTGGCATATCTGCTTAAAAAAGCATTACGCGCATCTGGTGTATTTTGCAGATAGAACTGCCCTGTAGCCGGATTAATGGTTTGAAGTTCACTGTACATTTTTCCATATACACCTACATTAGACATGTTACCAATGTCTTTAAGGTTCAACATACCTTTACCATACATCTCTGAATAGATCGACATCTGGTCTGCTGAATTTGAAATATTGAAGCTATTATAGCTGGGGCGTAACTGCGAGCTAAAATTACCAGTATAATTGATCTGTAAAGCTCCGCTTTTTCCTTTTTTGGTGGTCACAACCACTACTCCATTCATTGCTCTTGCCCCGTAAAGTGAGGTTGCAGCGACGTCCTTTAAAACATAAATATCTTCGACATCATTCATGTTAATACCAGCTACTGAAGAACCTAACAGCGTACTTGCATCCCCGCTCGAAAGCTGATCGTTAGTTACATCTATAACATCCTCCAAGGCAATACCATCCACCACCCATAAAGGTTTATTTGACCCCGTAAGAGAGGTTACGCCCCTTATCCTGATCTTTGGCGCAGAGCCAAAAGTCCCTGAAACATTCTGAATAGAAACCCCGGCAACTTTACCTTCCAGCGCACGTCCAATATCTGTAGATCCGGTTTGTCTGAGTTCATCACCTTTTAATTTCACAGATGAACCCGTAAACTTTTTCCTGTCCAGCTGCTGATAACCTGTGATTACCGTCTCCTTCAGATTAGTCTGGTTCTCTTCCAGATGAATGAATAAGGCTGGATTATCATCTGTTATTCTAACTTCATACGGTTTATAACCGATTTTCGTAAACACCAATATGGCACCTTTCTGAACACTAATACTGAACTGCCCATCAGTCCCCGACTGTCTGACATTACTGGTGCCTTTTTCAGTTATATTTACACCAAAAACTTTCTCTGTGCGTCCATCTGGCTGAGTAAAGGTTATGGTTCCTCTGACAACAACCGGATCAACTGTACGACTGGAAAGAGCGTCCATAAAAGATTTCTCCTTTTCCTTGATGACAACCGTTTTATCAATGATTTCATAAGAAAACGGCTGATCCTTGAAACATAATTTCAATGCATCATCTATGGTACCGTTATGAATAACTATATCTACTTTTCTCGCTTTTTCGAGTAAACGTTCATTATAGAAAAACTGGTAGCCGCTTTGTTTACCTAAATCGGTAAAAACCTGAGGTAAGGCGCTGTTTTTTCGGTTCAGATTAATGTTTTGGGCTATTCCGGAGGCACTTACATGCATTAAAACCGAGAATAGAAGAACGAAGGTTACCTTCATAGTTCGCCAAATTTGGTTATAGCCCCTCAATTTTTTAGACAGCAAGGGGCGATGAATAATATTATTCATATTTTTGTTTAGGTTGGGTTGTTGATTAAACTGTTTGCAGAAATATTTTAAAGGACCCGGCCAATCATTTCAGAAGTTCCGATCGCCATCGGGACTTCTGTTTTTAAATGGGAGTCCTGTAGTTTAATACCGCCCGTCGTCTCTGTAGATTTTTTTCATATGTTTTGGTTTAGTTAGTTGATTTAGCTTATTAATTGGTTGATTTTTTAGTAGATGATCATTTTCCTGCCTTCAATACTGAACTTTATATCACTCAGCTGTAGCATCTTGATAAATTTACCCAGAGAAACACTTTTCGGAATTTTTCCTGTAAAACGATCCGCTGGGATCTTCCCTTTATATACAATTTCCAGATCATACCATTTTGCGGCTTCCTTTAATACATCTTCCAGGCTGCTACTGTGGAAATAGAAGAAGCCTTCTGTCCAGGCTACAACCTCTTCTGTATCCGCAGGAAGTATAGTAAAGGAATTTGCTTTCTGTACGGCCTGTTGTCCAGGTTTTAGTAAAACTGCAAATGAGGCCAGGGCGGTTCTATCCTGTCCATTGGCAAAACCTAATGGTGAAACTTTAACAGATCCTTCCAGTAAGGTAGTTTTGGTACCAACATTATCCGTATAACTATTAATATCGAAATGTGTCCCCAATACTTCAACTTCCTGACTATGGGTCTTAACTTTAAAAGGATGATATTTGTCTTTAGCCACTTCAAAATAAGCTTCCCCCTTCAGTTCAACACTGCGTTCGGCAGCAGAAGAGAAAGATGCCGGATATTTTAACGATGAGATTGCATTGAGTTTAATTTTTGAACCATCCGGAAGAATAACCTGATAGTTTTCTCCTGCAGCAGTAGAAATGGTATTGTAGCCCGAATTACCTATATAATTGCCGGATTTTTCAGTAATACGATAGATTATCTCTCCGTTTTCGGTCTTGATGATGTTTATCCCCTGCTCCTCAGCCAGTTTCCCCTGAACTGCATCGGAAAGTATGATTTTCTGGCCGCTAGCCAATGTCAGCGTTGCCTTATTCTTACCTCCGGATATATGATCGGCCATCTCCATTGGGTTTGAGGGACCATTTGCGAAATGATATCTGATCAATAAATAACCAGAGCCCGCAACCAGCAATGCTGCTGCAACTGATAGACGGTACCATCTTTTTGAATAAAAAGGTACAGTTTCCCTAAAGATCACGACTTCCTCTTTAAGATTTGCCCGCTGCAATGTACCTTCCCAGATTTCTTCTTTCAAATGTCCAAAATCTGCCTCTGCATCAGAAAGCTTTTGTCTCAGACTTTCTGCACTATACCAGTTTTCTAAAAGTTTAATTTCGTTTGCTGTCGCTGTACCTGAATTATATTTATCAAGAAGTATTAGTGCTTCTTTCTCATTCATCTTTATCTGGTTAGTGTGTTTATAGATAAAACCGGCCAGAATGACTTTGGGGGTAGAAGAATTTGAAATTATCTGAAAATACTTATAAACCCCGACATCTGAGGTCAGGGTTTATAAGTTGATAGCTTGTTATGGATATCCCTAACAGCCTATAATATTAGTTATTATTAGGCCCTAATGCTTTAACAGCGTCAACTACTTGCTGCAAAGTCATCCCTGGCGCTGTAACCGTCCCGGTTTCACTCAAAGAGTTTCCAATAAGACGTGTTTGCGAAGGATTTCCGTATAATCCAAAAAGCGCAATACAATCATATGGGCTATATTTATGTGCAGGGTTAAATGCATATGCCAGCATAATAGAAATCGGATCTGTAGCTGGTGCATTTGCTCCATAAACAGGAGATAGTGGTGTACCATAAATATGTGTTGCATCTGCATTTTTACCTGCTGGATTACCTTCATTCATTGCATCACTAACTTGCTTCTTTAACGTTGCCTGATCAGCGGCTGTTTGCTGACTCCATGTACCTTTGCCATACTTGTTGTCTACCAGTTGTTGTGTAAGCTGAGTAATATACTTGTCTTGACTTGCAGGATCAGTATTTTTACCATTTGAAGTAAGTGCCGAATATACTCTATTCTGGTAATCTGTATGCCTCAGACCTATTGCATGTCCAAATTCATGTCCTAATAAGCCGGTAATAAACGTTCTGCTACTATTGTTTATTCCTGCGTCTGCATTGCTGTTCAGATATATATATCTTCCAGGATTCCCTTTAGCATTGACAAAATCTCCATCCTGTCCCAGCGTTGTTCCAGAAGGAGTTTTTCCACCAAGATCTTTAAAAAGAGTAATGATGTCAGCCTTAGCTGTATCGGCCACCCTTACAAACTTTAAGGGTAATTTTATACTATTCAGTTCCGATAATGTTGAATCTAAAGCTTCACTAACAAGAGCAGATCCCGTAGCATTATAGAGACCTACATTAATGGTTCTTACAACGGACAACGGATATTTTGTTGAATACTGTCCCTGTTGTTGTGACAAGACAGAAAAACTTTCATCGAGATTCTTTTTAGTTAACCGGATATCCCCTTCTACTCTATAACCACCTGGTATTACCTCTACATTTAATGGGTCAAATCCAAGACTTTTGATCTTCTTCAGATCACTGACAACATTATCCAGAGATACATTGCCGGAAATAATTTTCGACTGGGGATCAGTTACTGATGATTCACTTTTCTTACATCCCGTCATGGTCATAAAAAATGTCGCGCCTAATGCTGCAACGAAATAAAATAGTTTTTTGTTGGTTACCTTTTTCATAGTGTAAATGTTTAGTTAATTGATTTAGCTTTTTGATTAGTAGATAGATTAATTGGTTGATTTTTTAGTTGATGATCATTTTCCTCCCTTCTATGCTGAGTTTTATATAGCTGAATTGTAGCATCTTAATAAATACTGGTATATGATTCGCAATCACTGCTGAATTTACCTGGTTGTACATTTATAGACAAAACCAGTCAGAATGACTTTGGGGGTAGAAGAATTTGAAATTATCTGAAAATAATTAAGATCGCCAGGCTGAAACCCAAATTACTTATTTTTGGCTTAATAATTTTGAGGGCATTCTGGACTTGTTTTTTCACCGTCTGATCAGAAAGGCATAGTTTTTCAGCAATTTCTTTGTGAGAAAGGTTTTCTTTACGGCTCAATTCAAAAATCTCCCGCATTTTAGGGGGTAAATTTTGTATTTCCTGTTCTACGATTTTAATTAGCTGTTTTTCATCGACCCTGTCTAGCGTATCAGGATCTGTTTCTGAGATAAAGGTGGCAATAGATGTTGCATAATCACTCCTTATCTTACTATGCGCAATTAAGTTTAATACTCTATTACGTACAGCAGTATATAAAAGGCCAGCTAAGTTATGGCTTGACTTAGTTTCGGCAGCTTTAATCCATAGTCTGCTAAAGACCTCCTGGATTACATCTTTAGCTTCATCTTCATCCCTAAGCATTTTATAAGCCTGAGCATACATTACACTCCAATAGCGGTTGTAAATCTCCGTAAATGCAGAACGGTCACTAAATTTCAGCAATTCGACCAATTCATTATCTGAATATTTACTATATATACTCATAAGACTATAAATTCGCCTTTATTTCCATCAACCACTACCTTTACAATCGTTAAAAACACTAATTAAATAGAATTTCAATAAAAATTACCGCTATAAACCAAAAACAACAGAAGTAAACATAATTAAAAACTATTAACTTTTTAATATTCCAAAAAAATAATCGAAAAACACAAGGAATACAAAAACACGGTTAAAAAAAAAGGTGAATTTTGACGTATACAGAAACACTTAATTTAAAAAACACAATTATATGTCATACGGATTAATTTCGGCATCTTATAACCCCATTAAAGTATAAATTTTATTAAAGAACAGCAGGTAATATAAATTCTTCAATCATCCGGTCAGCTTGCCGATGCGCATAGCCGTTGCCATAGGCTGTTGCAGTAATTACAACCACCAGAGGAATATCTTTGAAAATATAGATCTTATTACCACCATTACCTGAACAATAATATGCTTCATATTCTTTGCTTCCATGATGGTAGATTTTATTCCAAAACAAATAGCCATAATACTCATCCTTTTTACCTGTAATAGGAACCTGATGAGAAAGCGTTTCTTTCACCCAGCTTTCAGGTATAACTTGTTGTCCTTTCCAACGTCCCTTGTTTGCATAAAGCTGACCATATTTAGCAAAATCGAGTGAATTCATCTGGATTCCACCAGCAGTACTCGGTGCCTTCTGCGGTGTATACTGCCATCGGTAATTTTTGATACCTAAAGATTTAAAAAGTTTTTCATCTGCATATTTATCCAGTCCACCTGGTATTACCTTATCCAGTGTACTTCCGAGCAACATCACTCCAGAGGTAAAATAATGCCACTGTCCGTTATATTTTACGGTATCCAGAGGAAGATCGAGCGTAAACTTTACCCAATTTTCTGTTGGATACATGTTCTCTTCATTCCCAGGTGAACCAGCGTCATCATCATTACCATCAAAACGGGAGCTCATTGTCAGTAATTCTTTAAGCGTAACTCTGGCCTTGGTAGAAGAATAATTCTGATAATCTTTCAATACATAAAAATTATCAAGTCTTTGCTGCACAGACTTGATATAGCCGTCCCGCATAGCCATCCCTGTAAGTGTCGAAGCAAATGACTTACCCACAGACCTAACATCATGCAAACTATCGCGGGAACTACCATTAAAATATTCCTCCAATAGAATTTTTCCATTTTTTAAAGCAACCACACTCGTTACGTGACGAAAAACATCCGCCTCTATATATGATTTCAGCTCCTTAATCTTTTCCTTGTCAAATACATCAGCAGACACAGGTAAACCTTCATATGATCTTACCACAGATAATTGCGTCTTTTTTGTATTAATGTCAGGATTCCGTTTCACAATCAACGCTAACTGGCCTTCGGCAATAATATCGCCGACTATTAACGTTTGTGTTTTAACATAGGGCCTGATACTAATCTTTAACAGATGCGGGCCATCAGTCAATGCACTGTCTCCCCCATTAAACATAAACCGGTTCCATGCTGACTGACTCCACCATCCACCTTCATGCTGATTATCAATAAGTGGTTTACACCAGGTTACATCAGTTTGTTGTTGAATAGCCCGCGGTGCACCTGGCATGAGTTCAGTCCGATAAATTAGCCGGTCATCTACAGTAAAAGAGAACTGATAATTACCAATCTTAGACAGAGAATCAGGATTTAAAGATGGGGCTAATTCCTGAAGATAACTGCTTAGTGTCTTTTTCAGGAAGACTGTGATAAACAAATTCGTTTTATTTGTCACTAACAGTTTCTGCAGCGCTTGCTTCTGCCCAATCGAATCAGTTATATCCAGTTGCTTTTCAGTAAAAAGAATCCGGCCAGCGTAAGGCTGCTTTAAGGTTTGGGCAGATAGATGATTTATAGTCGCTGCGATAATCAATAACAAGACCGACTTTCTAAATGATTGATACATAAAACAAACCTAAAAGAAAAGTACAGTTAAAAATAGAATCCTGTTAACATCTTTTCATTAATTTCCGGAAAGCCAGAGGTGTCATCCGCTGATTCAATTTGAAACTGCGAATAAAATGGCTCTGATCTGCAAAACCGCATTCCGCTGCAATAGCGATGAGTGTATTGTTATCGTTAGCGAGCAAACCCAATGCCTTTTGCAGTTTGATCTGACGAAGGTAATCGCCAAGATTGCAACCAAAATAAATTGAAAAAGCTCTTGAAAGATGAATTGGATGTACACCTATACGATGCGCAAGCTCGCTCAGGGAAAACAAATAACTATTTGGTTCTTCATGAAGCAACTGCTCAAGTAATTTTACCCATTGCGGCCTGTCTTTCGTTTTTACAAAAGTAGAACCCGAGGCTACTGATAACAATTCTATCAATTGGCTGTCTATAGCTGCCACTGCTATTCCATCTTGTTTTGTTGCCGCAAAAATACGGTACATCATCAGTTTAATAACAGGCTGCTGTATATTTATACTACCTTCGATCAGATTATTCTTAAGATCGTAACGATCGAACCAGTCCTGGTTTAACTCGATATGAAATCCGCGGGTAAAACCTTTGGGTTTGCGATTATAATGGGCATCCTGCCAGTTGTGAAAAAGAAGATCTCCAGCCGAGCAATGATAAACCTCTTTTTTATTTCCTTCCATAACATTTCCCTGTAGAAGGAAAGTAAAATAGGCATTCTCGTGATAATGCCAGTCAACGACCGGATGCGTATATTCTGTATCTGTTATCGTCAGACCATCCAGTTGTAAAATCTGATTTGTAGTACCGTAAAATTGTCCCGTTTTAAGCGTATTCATGCGTACTCTTTATAAGATACAGTAAGATAGATAAAAATTGGATACTATCTGTTAACTTAGCTATAGTCAAATGATTACAGCTGCACTATTAAAATCTAACGCTATGGAACATAAAGGCAAATCAATCAGACCATTCATCGGTGCTAAGGACTTTAACCTATCCCGAAGTTTTTACCGTGACCTGGGATTCAAAGAGGGTGTGATAGACTCAGAAATGTCCGTTTTCCAAACTGGTTCTTTATCTTTTTATTTACAGAATTACTACGCGAAGGAATGGATAGAAAACACCATGATCTTTCTGGAAGTTGACAGTGTTGACCGTTACTGGAAAGAGCTTGTGGCTTTAGATTTACCTGCTAAGTATGAAAACGCCAGATTAACCCCTATTCGCATCGAAGACTGGGGTAAAGAATGTTTTCTGCATGATCCTTCAGGAATCCTCTGGCACTTCGGGGAATTTTTCATTTAACGTACTCTCTGAAATACAAATTTTGCCTTTTGATAATCTACCGGAACACTCTTTTTGAAGAAGGTTATATTCATGAAAACTTCCATCTCTCCCACGCCCATGACTAGTTTATGATCCTTTTTCAATAAAGCTATCGGAATCCTTCGCTTTGTTCCTTTTCCATAACGCTGATAATAAAAAGTTCCTTTTAAAGTATCTCCTTTTACAATTCCGGATACATCACCGGAATCTTTATATAATCCGCCATAATTAACTTCTAATTGCCCATAAAACTCTTTCTTCTTGAGTATGATTTTAAGACTGGCTGTATCATTTTTTGCCACAGCCTGATAAGGTATTTTAATTTCATCCGAAGCATGACTACAACCGGTTGCTGCTGCAGCTATCCAAATAAAAAGCAGTTTTATAGTATATTTCATTAGTAGAGTTTGTTCTTTCATTTAACCTAGATAATCACGCGGATAAGTTTGTTGTCCATATTTCTCATCAATCCCTTTCAACAAGATCTTTCGTTTCTCAGTCATTTCAGGTACCGGCAAAAACTCGCCAGGCTGAGCTGGTATGCCAATTTCTCTGAAAACATCTTCCAAACCCGCCGGTACAACTGTACAAAGCATCCTGGCGGCTTCTTTTGAGATATTTCTAAAGCAATGAATAGCTCCTCCAAAAGGAATATTCACAAACCCTCCCGCTTTAATAATACTTTTACCCGCCTCCGTCTTAAACTCTAATTCGCCCTCCATCAGATAAAACATTTCCTGTGTATTGATATGTGCATGTGGCGGCGGACCACCTCCCGGAGGAACAAGCATTTCAATAACAGCATAGGCACCATTGGTTTCTTTACCTGAAATAACAATGCGGTAATTACCTCCGGCAACGCCAAAAATTTCTCCCTGCAAATGATCAAAAGTTCTAATATTGGTTTCCATATTTTAATTGTGGATGATGATGAAACAGACGTTTTCTTCGAAAAAAATCACATGATCAGGTTCAACGTCTGAAAATAAAGAAAATGTCCGGTTTTTTTTCTATTATCTTAAAACACAAATGCAACTTTGTGTTAATTACTGTTAAAAACATTGTTAATTCTGCTGATAACTTATATCTTAGTTGGCACACACAAATTAATTCCTGATTATGAAAATATTCGCACTATTTGCAGGCCTGGTTTTATTATACAGCTGCAGTAAAGATCCATTAGATGTCAACGACAAAACTGTCTACAAATGGCAAAGATCGATGTACCGGCAAGCACTTCCAGCGCCAACTTCTTCAAATTTCAGTTCCACACAGCTGAACAATTACACTATTCTGCTTAAAACTGATTATGTGTTTTTGACCAGTTTACAAGCCAAAGCGCAAAAAGATAGCATTAAAAATGCTTCGGGTTCACTTTTCACCTATACATATCAAAAACAATAATGAGATTAAGATTTACCCCCGTTTTATTACTACTGACAAGCCTGACCGCTTTTGGCCAGGAAAACCTCAGTTATCAAAAACCGTCCAAAGAGATCCTGGACCTGGCAGACTATCAGCGTGCTCCATCTGTTTCCATGGATACGAAAAAGGAATATATACTCCTTTCCTACAGGAATACCTACAAAACACTGGCCGATTTAAACCAGGACGAATTGCGTTTGGGTGGATTAAGGATAAACCCGGTGACAAACATTTCCAGTTCTGAGGTTTTTTTCAATAATTTAAAAGTTAGAAAAGTAGCGGATAAAGAGCCTGTTCAGATAGCTGGTTTACCTGCAAACCCTAAAATTTCGAACATTTCCTGGTCTCCCGATGAAAAGAAGATTGCCTTTACCCAGACTACTGATAAGGGAGTAGAATTATGGATTTTAGATATCGCTAACGCACAGGCAAGAAAGCTGACAGAAGCTACCCTAAATGCCAACTCAGGTAATCCTTTAAGCTGGTTTAAGGATAATCAAAACCTTTTGGTGAATATGCTTCCCAAAAACGGTTCTGTTTTGATTAATCCTAAGAATGATCTTCCAACAGGGCCAACTATATCAACTTCTGGTGGCACAAAATCCCAAAACAGAACTTATCCCGATCTGCTGAAGAATAAAACTGATGAAACCAACTTCGAAACGGTTACTACTTCCGAGTTATACAAAGTAGATCTTAGCGGAAAGACGACCTTATACAAAGGAGCAGATATGTATGTCGAGAAAAATTTCTCTCCTGATGGCAATTACCTGATGGTAACTGTCCTTAAAAGGCCCTTTTCTTACCTGGTTCCTTTAAACCGTTTTCCTATGGAAACTACGATCTATGACCTGAACGGGAAAGAAATTAAAAAGGTAAATGATATCCCATTGAATGAGAATATGCCAAAAGGTTTTATGGCTGTCAAAAAAGGGAGAAGAGAAATGGACTGGAGAGAAGATGTTCCGGCAACATTGTATTTCGTAGTCGCGCTTGATGAAGGTAATCCTGCAAACAAAGTTGAGTTCAGAGATGAAGTATTTTTATGGTCTGCTCCATTTACGGCAGAACCGACCTCCTTATTGAAAACCCAGCAACGCTTCGCGGGCATTAGCTGGGGTAACGAAAAAAATGCGGTAATAACCGAACAGTGGTATGATACCAGAAGTGAGAAAACATTTTTATTCGATCCCTCTCAGCCTGGTCATAACCCGAAATTGATCTGGGATAGAAATTCTCAGGATATTTATTCTGATCCGGGAAAATTTGCGACCACAAAAAACCAATATGGCAGACACGTACTGGCATTCGAAAATGGTAAAGCGTATTTACTTGGAGATGGTTATACCAAAGATGGCCAGTTCCCTTTTGTGGATGAATTTGACCTGAAAACCTTAAAAACAAATAGATTATATCAATCAGGATATAAGGACAAAAAAGAAGGGATCTTGTCTTTTGTTGATATCAAAAAAGGAGATGTCCTTGTCAGGATAGAATCAAAATCGGATTTTCCGAATTACTACATCCGGAATATTAGAAAGAAAGATGCATTAAAGCAACTCACTGCATTTAGTAACCCTTTCGTAAGTCTTAAAGACGTATATAAAGAAGTTATCAAGTACAAGAGGAAAGATGGACTGGAGCTTTCAGGAACACTATACCTCCCTGCCGGGTATGACAGAACAAAAAAGGAAAAATTACCTTTATTAATCTGGGCTTATCCAGAAGAGTTTAAAGATAAAAACAGCGCAGGACAAAGCGCCAAAAACCCTAATGAATTCACCTTTCCTTTTTATGGTTCATTCGTGTATTGGGTAGCAAAAGGTTATGCAGTTTTAGACGATGCTTCATTCCCAATCGTTGGGGAAGGAAAAACAGAGCCTAATGATAACTTTATATCTCAATTAGTAGACGATGCAGAAGCTGCAATCAATGCAGTGAATAAACTTGGTTATATCAACCCTAAAAAGGTTGCTGTAGGTGGCCACTCTTATGGTGCATTTATGACAGCTAACCTGCTTACCCATTCTAATCTTTTTGCTTGTGGTATAGCCAGAAGCGGTGCATATAACAGGACACTTACTCCTTTTGGTTTTCAGACAGAGCAAAGAAATTACTGGGAAATCCCAGCTATTTATAATGCTATGTCACCGTTTATGAACGCTGATAAAATGAAAACACCTTTGTTACTGGTACATGGTGATGCAGACAATAACCCAGGAACTTTCACTTTACAAACAGAAAGATATTTTCAGGCTTTAAAAGGACTTGGTGCACCAGTAAGAATGGTTCTTTTACCGAAAGAGAGTCATGGTTACGCTGCTAAAGAAAACATTCTCCATTTACTCTGGGAACAAGATCAGTTTTTAGAGAAATATCTAAAGAATTAATGCGAAATCCCTGTCTGTTCAGACAGGGATTTTTTTGTTATTTAAAATTCCAAAGCCAGTTTCATTTACAAACGAAATGCAAGCATCTCTTCAATACCTTCGCCATCCTCCAGGAAAATTTCATTTTTATGATGGATCTTATATTCGATATCCCGCATAGATTCAATTGAAATTATTTCACCCCCGGCTTCTTCAATTAATGCAGTTATTTCTGATCTCATATGTGTATTAAATTTTCCTTCGACATACTTACCAACTATTTGCAAACACCTCTGATGTTCTTCTAAACCTCTTAGAGGGACACTTTCCTCAGAAAGTGTGAAATCCATTATAAAAACATTACGTTTATCGGCTGTTTTAAATTGTCTTAATATAGAGCGGAACACCTCATCCGTAATATAATGAATAACCCCTTCAAAAACTATAACAGTAGGAACAATAGACCTGTATCCTGATAAGGTTAGCGCTTTTATTAGTTTTTCATGATCCATCAGATCACATTCAATAAAATGCAAAGAATTGCATTCGGGCATAATATTTTTATAAAGGATTGATTTTTCGACCATAGAAGCCAGATCAACTTCAAAAATATCCTGTATCAGCATAGGATACTGTTTGATGAGGTGGAGAGATGTTGGATCCCAACCAGCCCCTAAACTAACTACCTGAGGATAAGCTTCATCAGCGTAAATACGCTTAAAAAAATTACGGACATACAATTTCCTAAATAAAATTATTTTATCAAGATTCTTACAAGACTCAGCTATTGATTTTACTAATTCGTCAATATTGTTAAAATCAAGTTGGTCTAAATATTCCCTTTCCAAACCTGTATCATGAACAGAATCAGCATAGTGTAATACCAAGGTAGAGGTGGCGGGAACTTTCAACTTATTAATAAGTCCTTTCATAACTATATTTTAGTGGGTAACCGCTGTTAACTGATTAAACGTTGCTTCACCAAATGTGAATTTATAATTTTCGCATAATTAAAAATAGCTATCAAATTATTATATATAACGATTCATTTTGTTCAAGTTAAGCAAAATACCTCCTTATCTTATTGTAAGAATCATCGTTTAACCAGAGAACAAGCACGCCGGAACAAGCCGGACACAGTTTGTTCCTGGTAATCAGTTAAAAGCCTGACGAAATTCCAGCGGCGATAAATTCGTCTTCTTTTTGAAAAGCGTGCTAAAGGATTGCGCGTGCTCAAAGCCCAAGGCATAGGCGATCTCGCTGACCGAAAGACTGGTCGTGGAAAGTTTTTCTTTGGCTTTCGCGATCAGTTTCTCATGAATATGCTGCTGTGTGTTCTGCCCGGTATGAACCCGAAGCAGGTCACTCAGGTAGTTCGGCGACAGGTTCATCTGTGCAGCAATATATTGTACCGTGAGCAAACCCTGTACGTCGCTGTTAAAGTAGTCATCGATCAACTGCCCGAACCTGGTCAGCAGCGCTGAATTATTATTCTTGCGGGTCAAAAATTGCCGTTCATAAAAACGGTTGGAGTATTTTAGCAGGCTCTCGATCTGCGTCAGAATGATTTCCTGAGTATGCTTATCGATATGCTGACACTCCTTATCAATTTTATGGAGGATCGTGATCAGGTCATCTTCTTCCTCGGCCGACAAGTGCAGTGCTTCGTTAACCGCGTAATCGAAAAAACCGTAGTGATGAATGCTGTTCGCCAGAGTATGCTGTAACAGGAAGTCCGGGTGAAAGATCAGGAGATAACCAGACCCGCATTCCATATTTTGCAGGTCCAGTTGTTGCACCTGGTTAGGCGCAGTAAAACTCAATACTCCTTTATCGTAATCATAATGCTGCTGTCCGTACCTGATCTTGCCTTTGGCTTCGCGTTTGAGCGCCACGCAATAAAAGCAGTTAACGAAACCTTTCCAGATCTCGTCTTCCAAAAAAACACTTTCCGCCAGATTGATCACGCTCACCAACGGGTGGTGAGGCTCCGTTAAGGATAACAAACGGTGAAATTCCGATATTGAGTTAATGGCGTTCATAAACAAAATTAATCAATTAAGCCCATACTGAACTCATCATAAGGTGCGCCGGTATCCATACCTAAAGGCACAATGCTTTCCAGTTGTGATAGATCCGCCTGAGTTAATACAATAGTTGTTGCCGCAATGTTTTGCTCCAGGTACCTCCGACGTTTCGTTCCCGGGATCGGCAGGATGCCTTTGCTCATGACCCAGGCCAAAGCCAGCTGCGAAGAAGTGACGTGCCTGGCTTCAGCCATTACTTCGATAGCTTTCACCAATTCAATATTCTTGTCGAACTGTACGCCCTGGAAACGCGGGATTGCCCTGCGGAAATCATTCTCAGGCAGGTCATTGATGCTTTTGATCTGTCCAGATAAGAATCCACGGCCCAGCGGTGAGTAAGCTACAAAACCGATACCCAGTTCCTTTAAGGTTGCCAAAACCCCACGTTCTTCTACCGTCCGCTCGAACAAAGAGTATTCGCTTTGTACGGCAGTGATCGGGTGCACGGCATGCGCCCGCTTAACCGTTTCAGACGAAACTTCCGACAAACCGATATAACCCACCTTACCTTCTTGAACCAGCTCAGCCATCGCCTCAACCGTTTCCTCGATCGGCGTATTTTTATCCAGGCGGTGCAGGTAATACAGATCGATGTAATCCGTATTCAGATTTTTGAGCGAACGCTCCAAAGATTTCTTTACATAATCTTTCTTACCATTGATGGCCCAGGTTACCTTATTGTTATCATCGATCTCCCAGCCAAACTTGCTCGCCAGAATATATTGATCACGTTTACCACTGATCGCTTTAGCGATCAACTGCTCATTCTTCAGCGGTCCGTACAGATCGGCAGTATCTAAAAAATTACCACCCAACTCAAGCGAACGCTGGATCGTCGCGATGGCTTCCTGCTCATCCGCAGGACCATACATATGCGCCTCTTCAAAACCCGTCATGCCCATACAGCCCAGGCCGATCACCGGCACAACCAAACCCTGGCTGCCCAATGCTATTTGCTTTATTTCCATGATCCAAAGGTCGGTAAGCCAAATCGCACGCATGTATGCAAACCCCTTAAGCTTGTAAGCAAATCAAGGAATGATTTTTAAAAGTCTATGAACGTTTCGACTTATGGGAGAATCTCACTTATTATGAAATAGATTTAATTGCAGGTTTGACAAAATAAATCTTAATTTAAATCCACGGAAAAATGATTAAAAAATGCGGTATTATGAATGTATCAGGGTCAAGACCTTTACTTTTCTTCTCGACAACTTATTTTATGTATATCGGTAATGCGGTAGACACAGTTGTTCACGAACATCATGCCATCCAGATTGTGATTAGTTTCGATGGACCAATAGATATCATACAGTCCGGTTCGATAACTAAGCTAAAAGCAGCGATCATTGATTCTGACCAGGAACATGAATGCAAAACCTTTCAGTCACCTTTTATACTCTTAAATATTGATCCAGAAAGCAAAATTGGCAGTGGATTGAAAAAGACTTATTTGGATAAGCAAAAAATAGCTGCATTACCGATTATCTTATCAGAAAATTTTCTTGTTGAAATCGAACCATTTCTATTAAACAATATCGATAGCACAAGTATTTATAAACTTGTGCAGAGGTTCCTGCTTTCACTTTCTCATACAACTGCAATTGCAATTAGTGATGATAGAGTTACAAAGGTGCTGTCTTTATTGAATGAGCCCGGTAAAGACATAGTTAAGATCAAGGAATTGGCCGATGCCATTTACATTTCGCCGGGTCGCCTGATTCATTTGTTTACCGATCAGGTTGGTATCCCCATTCGTAAATACGTTTTATGGCGAAAGCTGTTAACCACACTTCATCAATTAATGGAGACAAAAAACCTGACAGTTGCAGCCCTTGATGGTGGATTTTACGATTCTCCTCACTTTAACCGGACCTTTAAAAAGATGTTCGGACTTTCTCCTTCTCTATTACTTCAAAATAGCCAGATCATACAAGTTTACAAGGAATAGGATTGCCATTTTTGCCTGGTAAATTAAATTTTATCTTATGTATGCAATCAATCATGCCGCAACTGCTTTGTTGCTAAAAAAGAAGGGATCAACACTACCGTTGTTGCCTTTGCTTATCTCCGTTCAGCTCGTAGAAATTTTATGGGTGTTTTTTAACTATTTCGGATGGGAATATTTTTCTGTATCCGGAGGCAAGTTACACCTCGACTATTTGCCTTATTCCCATTCTGTACTATCAGGTATTGTAGCAGCAGCAATTTCATTTTCGATCATTAACTGGGGATATAAAAACAAAAAACTGGCAATTGCCTTTGCAATTGGGGTGCTATCCCATATTGTTCTCGATATAATCTGTCACGAAAAAGATATAAGATTATCACCATTTTCGGCTACGCCTGTATGGGGTTTTGGAATTATCGATCATCCTTTTTTAAATTTTGGGGTAGAATTTTTTTATGGTATATTTTGCTGGTGGTATTTTAAAGGAAGCAAAGCACTGCTTGCCGTCATTGTTATTTTCAATATTTTTGATCTTCCTCTTATGTTTGCAGGCGCCAGTTCGCTCGGTCCCATCATGCATTATCCCTTTATATTGCCTTCTGTAATTCTATTTCAAATATTGATAACGTGGTATTTTATCTACCGTTATGCCACCAGATAAATTATTATAATTATATATTTGATTTCCACAAGAAACAATGATGAGTAACATAGGAATGAAATCAAAGTATAGTTTGGTCATTGTAATATTGGCATTATGTTCTGCTATTCATTTACAGGCACAGCCGACACAAAAAATGGTAGCACTTAAACACTACCTGGGTGTGGTGCAAGGGGATCATGTAGTTTTTTTTCAACAGCGCAAAAACGGGGTTACTCCTGATAAAAAAACGCTTAAAGGCTCCTGGGTAAACAGCATGGAATGGGAAGAAACAGCTCCTGGTTTCCACCCCTTGTTGCCAGTAATTGAAATAACTGCTGGAACCAAACAAATTATTGCCAGCGAAAATATGTATGCCCTGATAAGTGACAGTATGATCAGGCTTCAGGGATATGATCCAAGGGTTAAAGACACAGCATTTGTTTATTCTATTCCAAAAGATAAAAAGTATCAATTTATTTATTTGCTTTCAACATCAACACTTGCAATAGTCGCTGTTTGTGACAATCAATTGGTGTTTACAGATTTTGAACATCCTTTTGAACCTTTTAATATAGCTGAGAATAATACGTTTCGTATTCCTGATCCTTTTACTCATGTTCTTCTATATGACGGAAACGGTGACCATAGTTTCGGTTTATTGGTACAAACTAACAATATCCTGCAGTTTTACGGTAAAGAAAGGGGCATTAGGGAAGGTCTTGATTACAAACACCTGGTTGAATATGATTTTCCCCTGCCAGTTAAAGTTGATGAGGTATTTACCTATGATAAAAAGTACCTCGGACTAAGGACAGGCCGTTTAGTAAAATTCTATTCATTAAATGAAGAGAAAAAAAAATGGGAATACGACAAAGACCTTGACTTTTTGATCCCATTAGAGAGGTAAAAGAGCCGTTCCATTTTTGAACGGCTCTTTTATAAACTACAATTTAATCAGTTGTGTAGCTCCTTCATTGATACGATATTCATATACCTTACCCTTTTTCCTCACGCTGATCAGCAATTTTTTATCCGTTAACCTCGAAATCTCCAGATCGAAAACATTTCCAAATGAATGGATATTTCTCAAAGCCATTTCGTTCCATCCTTTCGGCATTCGGGGCGTACAATTAAAACTGTCAAAACCTATAGGACGCATCCCAAATAATCCTTCAGTAAATACCCGGCAGTACAAACCGCTTTCGGCCGACAAATGGCGTTGCCCCCCTTCCGGATAAGCCTCAACAGGATATGGCACATGTTCTCCCAATAATCTTCTTCTGGAATAATATTGCAGATAAGACATCGCAGCATCTGTTTCTCCAGCAGCCAGGATACCTCTTAAAGCATATAAGGTTGACCGATCCCAAAAGGTCTTATCACCGGCTTGCGTTAATAACCCATCCGGAGTAAACAACCTTGGAGAGAAAAGTGCTTTTATAGTCCCTTCCTTATGTTCATCTATTCCAACGGTAAGCGGCATACATATCCATGAACGCAATATTGTATTCCCTTTGTAATAACGATAAGTATCAAAACCTTCTACATCAGCAGCAAAATATTTATCAATCGAGAGCCTCAGCGCTTTTGCCTGGTTGAAGTAACCTTCTGTTAATTTTGAAGGCTTACCAAGTAATTCACCTAACTTACTGGCCGAAATCAAAGCATCATAATACAATGAACTGGTAGACAAATTGGCTTCACCTGCAGGAAAACGCCCCTCAAGTTCATCACTTTGAGAAGCCACCACTCCTTCTGCATTCAGTTTTCTTCTGGAATACTCCAGGCACCATTCAATTAAGGGCCACAATACACGTGCAGAGTCTATATTTCCATTTGCCAATGCATAACGTGAGGCACCATAGGCGATCATGGCCTGGTCACCACGGTCACCTGCCCCATTCCAGAAACTTGCCCCTTCAGCCACAATAGAACTTGGAATAGGTTTATATTCTGGATTCATATAAGCGGCAAACATCCGGTAAGCATTCATTGCCGACCGGTTTGCCAGATCATCACCCAAAAAGGCAAAAAATGGATTCACATACTCTGCCTCATCGTTTGCCCAGATGGCTGCATAATAAGAAAGTCCGCCTGGGCCGTGCATCAGTCCTCCTTTTGTTTTAAAAATACTCTCAGCAGCCCTGATTTTTGCAAAAGCGAAAGCCGTATTCAGGGTAACATCCGGTGTATACAATTGTAATTGCTGAGAAATCTGCCTGATACGTTCCTTACGCGCATTTTCTTCCGGCAACACAGCCGCATTCATAACAGACTGACGGTCGGGTACCGCCTGGTAAGAAACAGCAAACAATAGCGAATCTCCGGGCTGAACAAGGTGCGAACCATCACCCGTAGTCTTCAATATCAGACTATGCGGCACCTGATAACTCCTTGAAGTATCTATTCGAATTTCACGGTCCTGACCATCCATTGAAATCAAAGCAGGCAACGCACCAGTATTAACGAAAACCAGTTTTTCTATAGCCATTGCCTTATCTACTGAAGGAAACAAAGATCGTTTCAGACTGATCGTTCCATGATTGCCAATCTTACTATATATTTCCATGATCCCGTTCTGTCTGATCCCGGTAACCTGTTCCTGCAAACCAGCTATCCGATGACCATTGATCAAATCGTCCTTCAGCGGTTTGCCATTGATAAAAATCTTTGGCAATTCATCATCACTGATTACCTGCATCAAACTCGCATGCGTATCATTAGGTTTCATCCTGAAAGTTGGAAAAACAACCGTACGCTTTAAATGTAACCTGCGTAAGCTGTCTACTTCATATTGCACCCATATAGAGACCTTCTGACCACTCATTTCAATGTGATCGGCATGAGGCAGACGGTCACCGATCTTCCAAAATATACTTCCATCCTGTTGAATAGCCCAACGGTCAATCTGTTGGGGCAGCACATTTTGCTGCGCGTAAAGGGCATTACTTATAAAAAACAGCACAACACTTAAGACTGCGACCTGCTTATGAAATATCTTCATATTGATAAATAAGGTAGATTACTTTGTTAATTTAAGCATAAGCACATCATGACCAGCAATAGTAGTGACCATGTTATCTTTGGTAGACCCAATATCTTTATGTTTCCAGAGATCCCTGACGCGGTAAGAACCATCTATTTTATACTGCTTTATAGTGGCCTTCAGATCCTGGTTGATGGTAACTGGCTGATTACTTCTGTTAATGATACAATAAGCATAATTTCCGTCACTTAATGGCTTAAACCAAACTTCAAAATCCCTGTATTTCATCCACCTTGTGGCAGATACACCTAGTTTATCCTGATCGACATCCAATACTTCCTTATTGGTCAGGATTTTCATCGTTTCGGCAGACATGTTCCGGATATCATTACCTGCAATTAAAGGCGCCGAAAACATAGCCCACATACTCATATGTAACCTTTCTTCGTTTGGTGTCAGGACACCATTACCAATTTCAAGCATATCCGGATCATTCCAATGTCCGGGACCGGAAAAATCTCCAATTGCAGTATGCAAATCAATGATCTGCAATACACCTAAACCTCCCCAGTTATTTGTACAATCGAAACAATTAATAATGTCTTCGGTAGTTCTCCATAGGTGACCTACACTCTTTCCCCATTCCCATGGTTTGGTTGTTCCCCACTCGCAGATACTAAACACCATCGGCCGTCCTGCCTTATTAATTGCATCTCTCATTAAAGTATAAGAAGCTTCGGCACTTTGTTTACCATGGTTGCACCAATCGTATTTTAAAAAGTCAACACCCCATTTTGCATATGTTCTGGCATCCTGAAATTCATATCCCCTGCTACCTGGCCGGCCCTGACATGTTGCTGTTCCGGCATCCGAATAGATGCCAAATTTTAATCCTTTGCTATGGATATACTCCCCAAGACTTTTCATCCCTGAAGGAAAACGTTCGGGATCTGCCAGGATATTTCCTAAGCTATCCCTGCCTATCTGCCAGCAGTCATCAATGATAATATACTCATAGCCAGCTTTTTTCATCCCATTACTTGCCATGGCATCTGCTACCTCTCTGATGATAGTTTCATTAATTTTACACTCAAATTTGTTCCAGCTATTCCATCCCATTGGTGGGGTTTTAGCTAATTCTTCATTTTTTTGAGCGCGCATAGAAAGGCATGACATGCTCAATATCAAAAGCAATATTAATCTCATAATAATTGATGTATTTTGAATATTCTATTTATTACTCCCCTGTCTTAGTGGGAGTTCAGTAAGTTTAAAGTGAATTGCGCCTTTTTAAAACGGTGGGAATGATCTCCTGAATCTTTTCTTGTGTACGTACAAAATGAGCCGCTTTTTGTGCCATTAAAGTAAAATCTGCAGAATAGGTGGTTATCCCATCGCAAATGATTTCCTTCACAGGATCATCGTCTTGCGAAAGAATGCCTATATCCTTTCCCAGTTTAATGTTTTGCGCTATACAGTCTTTCAGCAGCATCCAGGTTTGCGTATCATTACATACAAAATAGACTTTCCCCCGCTCTACAGAACCCTGGACATATTCTTTTTTAATCGAATAATTGATCTTATAATCCTTTACAAATTTTTTGAATGCCCTGACAATTTCAATCGGAGAATCAGAATTTGGCCGGGAAAAGAAAACCATTTCATCAAATTGCCTGATGGTATCGAGTAATTCCACAAATATCCGGTAGCTCGATTGCTCAAATTCCTGGATGACATAAGAAAAGTCACCTGGCATTGGTTCGAAACGGTCTGTCATTAAAAATTTATGAGGAGGAAGAACTTTTAATATTCCGGCAGTTTTTGGATGTGGCATCGGCGTAACGATGTACACATTATATTTTCCGTTGATATTATTAATGATAGTTTCAAAAATTTCGATATTCTGATGATGGAAAAAAACATCAATATGCATGTCTGGTCCTACGGCAGCCCTGAATGCATTATGAAAAGTCTCCTGGATAGAATCAAATGCATACATAACCAAAGCTACTTTTGCCATCTGACGTGTATCTATATTGGACAGATAATAACCCATCCGGTTTTTTGATTCTATAATCCCTTTTTCAATCAGCTCTTTATACCCTTTCACAATAGTTTCTCTGGCAAAACCAGTTTCTTTGATCATGGTATTTACCGATGGGAGCCTGTCTCCCTTCACTAAAATTTTCTCATCAATTGCATTAATAAAGCCCAATACCAATTGTTCATGCTTAGAATATCCTGGATTTGCTTCCAATTCCTGTATTTTTTCAAAAACGTTCCTCATATATCTTATCTAATGCCGGGCTGATTGTAATTAACAAAGCAAATCTAACATTCAAATCATTAAAAACAGTATGGAGTTATCAAACCCCATACTGCCCACCTATCTGTTAATATCCAGGGTTTTGTGTTAAAAGATTATTTTTTTGTATTTCGTACCTGGGCACAGGAAACAAATAATTTGCATCTATAAATTTTCTTTGCTGTAAGGCGAAGTAATTGTAAGTAAATGAACCATCCGGATTCTTACTAATATTCACTGCCATTAATGGTTTGTTATCTGTAATATTAGCTATTTTCCATCTGCGCACATCATAAAACCGCAAACCTTCAAAACAGAATTCAATTTCACGTTCGTGACGAATAGCATCCCGAAGTGCTGTCGAACTGGCTGTCACCGGAGGCATGTTTACACTCGACCGGCTGCGTACAAGATTCAGATATGTTGTAGCCAGATCCATATTTCCTAACTCATACTCAGCTTCTGCATAGTTTAAATAAACTTCGGCCAAACGAAAGATGATCCAGTTCTGATTACTGCCGGTAGCTGCCATATCATGTGTTTCATCTGCATATTTACGCCAGTTATAGCCAGTTAAACTAGCATTCCAGTTTTCTACCTGACTCTGCGGACTATCCAGTCCTCCTTTAAAATATTCAACCGGTCTGCCCCTGAATGACGTACCATTATAAAGAATTGCAGCATTAAAACGTGGGTCGCGGTTCTGATAAGGATTAGCCGGATCATATCCCGATGCAGGATCACTAATCATCTTCCCATTCTTCATCTCGAAATCATCAACCAGGTTTTGAGAGGGCGCATATACCGACCAGCCATGATATCCGTTTGGTGCAATCATGACATCCAGCATAGAATCCCAGTAAGTACTGTTCATACCATAACACAAAATCACCTCAGAATTAAATTTTTCCAGGAAAAGCTGTTTATAGTCTGCTCCAGAATATAACTTATAAGTTCCCTTATCAATTACCGCCTTAGCAGCGTCAGCCGCAGCTTGCCATTTAGTGTTATCATTTGATACATTATTCAAAGGGCTTGCAGCGTACAGCAAAGCTCTTGATTTCAATGTCAGTGCTGCTCCGCTGGTTACACGGCCAAGATCGCTGCCACTGTAACTGTCAGGCAACAATGCAGCTGCATCATTCAATTCCTGAATCACAAAGGTCATACACTCCTGATAAGAATTTCTGGGTGACAGCACATTCGCATCAGTCAGACTATACACCTTGGTAACCAATGGCACACCACCATACCGTGAAATCAGATTAAAATAGCACCAGGCTCTGATAAATTTCATTTCTCCGGTCAGCCTCTTTTTCATCGCCGCATCACCCGGGACTGCTCCTATATTTTGAAAAAAAACATTGCAATCCCTGATAAAACTATAATCAGGTGACCAGCTGTCCATAGAAAGGTTATCAGGACTAACCTCTGCTTTATTCCACAAAAAGACACTTTCATAATTAAATTTAGAATATCCTTCATCGCTGGCAGTTGACAGACCAGGTCCGTTCGCCGCAGCTCCCCAGTTATAGAAATGAGGCAGCGCCTGATATTTCGAATTTACAAACGTTTGTACAAGATTCAGATCTGTCCATACATCTGTCTCTGAATAAGCATCCAGAGGTTTTTTCTGCAGGAAATCCTTTTTGCAGGAGCTGATTCCGACTAACAGGCTTAAGCTCAAACAGCATATATATAGCTTAATTTTCATTTTGTTCATTTTAAGATTGAGATTAAAGGGAAACATTGATCCCGGCATTTAATATTCTGGTTTGCGGATAATAACTCCCCGTTACAGCATTTAATCCATTCCCCCTTTTTAGAGTCGCTGTCACATCACTCAATTCAGGATCATAGTCTTTAATTTTACTGAACACCAGTAAATTACTGCCGTTTACAAAAACCCGAAGACTTTGTAGTTTCAACCGGGATACAACCGCTTTGGGAAAAGTATAGGAAACCTCTACATTCTTAAGTCTCAGAAATGTGGCATCACGAAGCCAGAAATCAGAATAACGATTATTTATAGGATCATTACGGTCAAAAGAAGCAGGATAAGTTCCATTCACATTCGTGGGAGTCCAGCGATTATCAAATAACCAGGTAGGTGGTGTAATTGCATTACCTTGTTGTGGTAAAACCAGCTGTTTCGCTTGCCCTTGTCCCTGTAAAAGCACATTTAATCCGAAACCTTTATATTGCACACCAAAATTCAGTGCAAATACACTCTGAGGTGTCGGAGAATCAAAAACCCTGACCATATCATTAGCGGTAATCTTATGATCTCCATCCACATCCACATATCTGATGTCACCTGGTTTTGTACCCGCCAGGTGTACAGAATTGTCAATCTCGGCCTGTGTATGATAAATACCCGCAGTTTTATAAACTAACCAGGAATCCATTGGATGACCTTGTATTTTTTGCCAGTCGGGAACATTAGCTGCTTCATCCATATATACAACCTCATTTTTAGTATGCGTATAATTTCCACCGATACTAAAGGAGAAATCCTTGTTCAGGGAATGTTTGTAAAATACCTCCAGTTCAATTCCCCTGTTGTTTACCTTGCCAATATTCTCTGACGGGAGTTTACCTGGTAATCCGGTACTGGAAGGAATTGAGGCATTTCTGGCAGTCAGGATATTGCTACGTTTAGAAATAAAGTAATCCGCATTTACATTCAGATCGCCTTTGAAGAAAGATGATTCCAGCCCAACATTACTTGTATTGGCTACTTCCCAGGTTATTCCCGGATTAGGGGCTACTCCCGCAGACAGTCCCTGCTGCCGGTCACTATTGGCACCAAAATAATAACCAGAATCAAAGTAATATTGCTGCAGATTCTGGTAAGGTGCTATTTTATCATTACCCAGTTTACCCCATGAGGCTTTTAGCTTTAACTGGTTCATAAAAGAAATACTGTTTTTAAAGAAGTCTTCTTCAGAGATCCTCCATCCAAGAGAAAGTGCTGGAAAAGTGCCCCATTGTTTACCCTTCGGAAAATTAAAAGAACCATCATGTCTTAAAATAAACTCTGCCAGGTATCTGTCTTTAAAACTATAAGTCAATCTTCCGAAGAAATTCTGGCGGGCAGATTGTCCGGCTACACTTCCGTTATCTTTATCAATATCACTTCCTACAAAAATCTGATCAATTTTACTACTTAAATAACCCGTCCGATAGGCAGAAATACCCTCATAATAATTTTCACTTTGTTCATAAGCCACAAAAGCATTGACATTATGCTCATCAAACCTTCGCTCATAACCTAATTTCAGATTATAGGTTTGTAATTGATAATTCGTAAAATTCTCATTCAATGTAATTGGTCCTTCGGTATTACGCAGGTTGTCATAATTATTAGTCGTTTGATTATAGCGAAAGGCATCCCAGTTATCATGCAGCGTTTTCCCATTGTTAAAATGAAAATCAAAAGCAGCCATCCCACTGATATAAAGCCCTTTGGTTACTTCTGGCAATTTAAGATCGAATGATAAATCAGACTGCAGGAAATAATCCTTAATTTTATTATACCCGGTTGCGCCCGAAGCCATCAGCACCGGATTACGCCCTTCAGACAATCCCGGGCCAGGAAGACCATTCGGATAATAAGCCGGTAAGGTTGGATAAGCAGACAATACTTCCGAAAATATAGTACCGCTGCTATAATTAGAGTAATGCCTGTCCTCAACTCTTCCCGAAACATTTAACGAGACCTTAAAGTCTGATGTAACCCTGGCAGTAATATTAGAACGCAGGTTATATTGCTTATAATTCGTAGCCGAATTGCGGAAAATACCATCCTGATTCAAATATTCTCCTGATATAAAATGATCTACCTTATCATTCCCCCCGCTTAAAGTAAGCGCATGACGATATTGCGGGGAAAAATTCTTGATCACTTCATGGTACCAATTGGTATTGGGAAAATTAATCGGATCGCTACCATCAGTATACTTCTGAATATCACTGGCCGAATATTGATGAGGCTGCCCCAGGCGGTCATTGACCTCATTAATATAAGTGGCATACTGCCCCGCATTCACCAATTTAGGTAACATAGTGGGTTGCGTAAAGCCATAACTACCATTATAGGTAATAGTTGGTTTTCCTGTTTTTCCTTTTTTTGTTGTCACTAATATTACCCCATTTGCAGACTGAGCCCCATAAATAGCAGCAGATGCATCTTTCAGTATACTGATACTTTCTATATCATCTGGATTCATCCTTTCGAAGGCTCCGCGATTAGCTACTCCATCAATAACAATCAGTGGACTATTGTCATTCAGGGTTCCCATACCACGGATCAGTAATGAAGAAAAATCGCTCCCAGGTTCACCTGAACGATTGCTGGCGATTACGCCTGGTACCCTGCCGGCAATTGCATTAGTCAGGTTAGCCGCTGGACTTTCCCTTAAAACATCACCCTTTAAAGTTGCAACAGAGCCTGTTACCGTAACTTTCTTTTGTACTCCATACCCCACTACAACTACTTCGTCGAGTGCCTTTTGATCCGTACTGAGCTGAACATTGATTTTTGAATTGCCATTTACAGGAACTTCCTTAGAGAGATAGCCCGTAGAAGAGAAAACCAATACTGATTTATCCGAAGGAATATTGATCATGTAATTACCTGATCCATCCGAAGAAATACCTGTGGTTGTTCCTTTAACAGTAATCGAAATGCCGGGAAGTCCCTCACCCTTTTCGTCTGTTATCTTACCTGTAATCCTATGAACTTTCTGCACAACAGACTGGGCATAGAGATCGTTCATAAAACCCATCTGCCCCCCACCTACAGATAATAGCATTACTACTTTGAGAGTCATTTTTAATTTCATACGCGTTTTTTGGTTAGTTTATTTGGTTTAGGTTTATTTCAAATTACATACATCTGTTCTATTCTGTTCTATTCTATATCAAACATAAGAACATTTTTATATACCCAGAATTTTATTTTAAGAGATCCGTCTCTCCTTAAGGGAGTTGACGCAGTTTTTTAAACCAAAAAAGTGGTTACATTATCGTTTCAGAAGGGACTAACAGAGGTGGTAGCGGTGTCCGGAATCTTTATTAAAAGATAATTTCCTGCTAACAATGGATAATATATTGAAGGATGCGAATCGGGTTATTAAGTAATTTTAGATCTCTATAACTTTATTTCTATGCGTTCCTATTTATACTCATCCCTTTTTATGCTCTCTGCCTTTTCAATAACAGTGGGATATGCTCAGCCGGCAAAGACTACATCATATTTACCTAATCATCAGCAGGTAATACAATCCTATATCAATGCAGATAAACTGGATTCGACGCTGAAGAAGTTGGCAATTAATTACAACATTAAGCCTAACTGGCAGCCAAATAACAAACAATTTTGGTACACTAAGCGGATAAAAAATAACGAGACCGGTTATTATCTGGTAGATGCTGAAAAAGGCTTAACACACCAAATTTTTGATAACAAACAAATGGCTGATGCCATTAGTGCAATCCTTGGCAAACCAGTTCAGGTGAGCAAGCTGCGTATAACTAAAATGTTCTTCAGTGCAGATGAAAAACAGATCACATTTAAAACAAATGACAACTGGCTTAAATGCGACCTGAATAATTACCATTGCACAACTACAACCGATACATTATTTAAAAGCTATGATGCCTATGGACCTTTACAAAAACGCAGGTATCTGTGGGAGAAATTAATGACTGATTCTATCTCGCCGGATAAACAATGGGCCGCTTTTGTAAAAGATGGTAATATTTATGTAAGGTCATTAAAAGGCTCTGCCGAAATCCAATTCACTACAGATGGTAATCTGGATAAACCTTATGGTGAGCTATCATGGGCACCCGACAGCAAACATCTAGTGGCTTATCATATCGACCCTAAAAAAATAAAGGAGGTATATTATATTCTAAGTTCGGTACCTGGAACAACACGTGGTCAACTCAAATCGCATGAGTACGATCAGCCGGGAGATGAATTTACTTCTTATGAGCCATTTATTTTCAGCATGACCGACAAAAGCAAGTTAAAGGTTGATGCAGAAAAAATTGACTTTTTTGGCGCACCGGCATTGAATTGGCGTGATGGAAACAGCCGGTATTTTACTTATGAAAAAGTTGATCGGGGCCATCAGCGTTTCAGGGTAATTGAAGTGGATACACAGACTGGAAAAACGCGTAATATCTTAGATGAAAAAACAAATACATTTATTTATCAGCAAAGAACCTACACAAAGTATTTATCTAAAACACACGAGATTGTATGGGTTACCGAACAAGACGGATGGCGTCATGTCTACCTCGTTGATGAATTAACAGGAAAGGAAAAACTGATTACCTCCGGTGACTGGGTTGTGCGGGATATTGACAGTGTAGATGTTAAAAAAAGAGAGATCTGGTTTAATGCGAGTGGTAAAAATCCAGACGAAGATCCTTATTTTATCCACTATTATCGCATAGGTTTTGACGGCAAAAATCTGTTTGACCTGACTCCGGAAAAAGGCAATCACAATCTTACTTTTTCACCCGACAGGAAGTATTATATTGATACCTATTCAGCAATAAATATAGCGCCACGTATTGTCCTTAAAAACACATCCAGCCTTAAAACAATAACTGAACTGGAACACCAGGATCTGGGTGAGCTGTTAGCTACGGGAATTAAATTGCCTGAGGTATTTGTTGCCAAAGGCCGTGATGGTAAAACAGCTATCTGGGGTGTCATCTATCGCCCGGCCAATATGGAGCCCAATAAAAGTTACCCTATTATTGAAAACATATACGCCGGCCCACAGGATTCATTTGTTCCCAAGAATTTTTCACCCATTAACGAAATGCAGAGCATTGCACAATTGGGATTTATAGTTGTACAAATTGACGGTATGGGCACAGCTAACCGGTCAAAAGCTTTTCATGACGTCTGCTGGCATAATCTGGCGGATGCCGGTTTTGACGACCGTATTTTATGGATGCAGGCAATGGCTGCAAAATACCCGCAGGCTGATATCAGTCGCGTTGGGATTTATGGCACATCGGCCGGGGGGCAAAATTCTGCCGGTGCACTATTATTCCATCCGGAATTTTATAAGGCTGCAGTATCGGCCTGTGGATGTCATGATAACAGGATAGATAAGCAATGGTGGAATGAACAATGGATGGGCTACCCGGTTGGGCCACACTATGATCAGCAATCAAACATTACCAACGCTGGTAAATTAAAGGGTAATTTATTGTTGATTGTGGGTGAAGCAGATACCAATGTTCCGCCAGAGTCTACTTATCGTTTTGCTGATGCCCTGATCAAACATAACAAGTATTTTGATCTGTTAACTATCCCGGGAATGGGTCATAGCGACGGCGGTCCTTATGGCAGGAAAAAGAAAAGAGATTTTTTTGTAAAGCATCTGTTAAACACTGAACCTCCCGCCCGTAATACAGATGAGCTTAAACCTGAAAATACCGGGCAATAATATTTCCCGACAATTATTGTATATTAGTTTTATCACACAAATTAAACTTAAATATCATGAAGTATTCAGTAGACATTAAATCAGTTATGATTGGTCTTTTTATTACAACGCTATTATTCGGCGCTTTTAGTTTCAAACAGGAAGGGTCTGAACCAGTTGGAAGATATCAGACATCTTTAGGAGAAAAGGGAGTGGTTATTTTAGACACAAAAACAGGTGCATATATTACCAACACTGACGCCACCAACGCTAAATGGCACAAGGGTACCTTTTCTCATACTTTTGAAACAGCTGCAGATACAAAGGATAAAAATCTTTAATCAGGGAACATATCAATTTGATTGGTCATTCAGCAGGCCCAACTTTTCCTCCAGATCACTTAAGGAAATTTTACCACAGGCAAAATCAATCTCTAACAATGCACCTTGTTCTTTTTTCGTCAAGGGCCTGTCCTGTATGATCCTGATTAACTCATTCTCGCTGGCAAGTGGTGCCAGAATATTTTTCTTTTCGTATAATGATTCAAAATACCGGATTCCAAATCTGCGCTGCGATATCGCGTCAAAATGAAGTCCATCCGCATTAGCCGTTAATCCATGTGCCGTTACAAAATAGCAGTTAGGATTTGTTTCAGCGAATTTCTGAAGGGCATCATTAACCTGACTATATTCAGTAAAATATTTACCATACCTACCACCGCTTAAGAAATCGCCAAGGCCGCCTGTAATAAAAGGAATATCTGGTACATCAAGCTCACGACGAAATGCATCCACGATAATACTCAGTTTATCGTAATAAAGAGCGGAAAGCCCGCCAAAACTATCATTTTCCCCCTGATGCCATAAGATGCCACTCAACTTACTGATCTTTTTAGCAAGCTTTGCCTGGAATACCGCGTTTTCAAAGAGTGCACCTCCAACAGCCCAATCATCCAGACTGGTCCCCCCGTCAGAACACGGTATCAAACCGATTTCTTCCTGGTCATTTTTTAATCTCCAGGCACCTGCGAATGATGCGGCAAGTCCTATACCGGATGTAGGTCTGTCAAAATTAATTGGTTCTGTCATCGTTTGCCAGCGACCATTCACCAGCATTTTGATCTTTTCATCATAGATCTGCTTAACATCATTCAAATATCCCCGTCCCGCCATATTTGACTGGCCTACCATCAAAAAGGAATTTATCATATTTTTTATATTATAACAGGCCAAATACAATCGACCAGTAAACATCAAGACTCAAATAATCTATTCAAACCACTTATTGTGCCATCTAAGACTAAATTTAATTTTCCGTGCCGAAAATACTCAGTTTCGTGTAATTATCAAAATCTTTCCAGAAAACAGGATGTTCAGGCACCTTCAATTTATCGAATTTGTCTTTTGGTAAAAAAACACCCAATATTGTTCTTCTAATAGTTCAATGTCTTTTTTGTTCATCCGCATATTTATTGAAGGCCTCATGATAACTATAGCATCTGTTTTGTATGATAATTTATCCAGGAAGGTGGTCGAGTCTAAAGGTCAGTAACGAAAAAACAATTATACAACACAATATTATAAGCGCATTTAACAGCACAAATCCACAGGTTTTTAATAGTAGTTTCCTATTACTGGAATTCACAGCCCAGCTCACTAACAACACAAGTAGTAAAACAATATTTATCCAAAAAAGAATGGAGTCAAAACCACTATGAATAATTTGCATTAATATTGTCGTAATATTCGTCCATGCTAGTGATGATGAAATATAGTATAATATGAACTTAAATACTACGATCGAAGAAGATACTAAAGCTATTCGTTTGCTGTATGTTGAAAATTGTTGTGTAGTCATTTTATTCCCATTGATCCATTTACAATCTTTATCTTAAAGCTACTAATATAAGTGCTTGAAGTCGTTTACTCAAAACACGTGCAAATGTTATATTTCATTTAACGAGTCTCCTCTCCCTCAGTATTGCCAACCATTTGGATATTATCTAAAAGTAAAGAATTGTTGATAGGATTTATCATTTGCTTATCTTAGTGTTAACGAAGGTTAGTTAGCCCTATCAATTACTATGAAATTCTTTATTACAGCTCTTGTCTTCTTTATCTGGTGTTTGCCAGCAATTGCTCAAACGCCCCTTAGTAACGCAAAAACAGACACCCAAAAATATCTTCTTAAATATGATTCAGCTGTATTACGTATAAAAGGCAATTCATTGCCTATCGGTATTTTGGCCATATCCGATAAGGGGCAAAAAACACAAACCAAAGGTTTTTTAAATGGCCTTGATAATTGGTCGAAATATAAAATAGAAGTAGATAGCGGCAATTACTCAAATGGAAAAATCAGAATAAAAGGAAGCGGAAAAGTATATAAAAAAGGTGATTCACTAACAGTGAATGTCTACACAAAAAAATGGTTTTTAGGCGGGAAAGATAAATGGTTATTCATGCAAAAAATACCCTATAATTATGAAACAAACATAAATATTCTGACCACAGAGAATTTTCAGAAAGCACCTGGCGACCATGTTCAGTTTGGTGTGCGGGAATACTTTGATAACAAAATGTTTATTGACAAATGGACACCGGTTAAAAAGAATTTAAAAGATTTTGTTTTCCTATTTAATGGTGTTCATATTTCGAAATCAAAAAGCGATTTAAAAATTGATAACGACCCAACCAAAATTAAAAACAATAAAATACAGTTGATAACTTTATTAGCTAAAAACACCACTATAACTGATACACTTAACGTTTTACTCGATTATGTTGCAAACTATCAGTTCAATACACAATCGAACGGAACAGGCTATGATTTAAATGTTACGGCAGATATTTATCACGATCCGCTTATTAATGCTCAATTATTGAAAATTAAGATAGAAAATGAGGCAACGCATAAAACCTATAATTATTGGATTAATACAAATGGAGGTTCGATTGCTATTTCAAGTAAAGGTGGAAATGGCAGCGACGGTATAAATGGCACGGATGGTTCTTCGGGCACACTGGGATCACCTGGAACAGTCTCGACTAATATGGTAACTACACCCAATAGCGATGGAACGACTACCACTACTACCAATACAGTCACCGGCCAGGGTGGAGATGGCGGAAACGGTCAGAACGGCTCAAACGGCCAGGACGGTGATGCAGGTGGTAATGGTGGAAACATTATCATTAATTATTCGCCCGCTGTTACACCATTTCTAAACCTGATTAAAGCATCTAGTATCCCGGGGCAAGGTGGATCCGGAGGTAAGGCTGGCAAAGGTGGTGCAGGCGGAAGTGGAGGCATTGGAAACCCGAATGGGAATACTGGTTTTAATGGACTGGATGGCCGGCCTGGTTCGGATGGCTCTAATGGGCGCAAGGGAAATGTGACTTTTACAAAAAAAATGATTTAAGTAATAAAGCAAGAAGGTCCTTAAAATCACTGATTCCGAACTCTAATTTATACTAAATATGGAACCTCTAATCATCAAAAAAGCAGCCACAAATCTTTATGGTTTATTGATTCTGTCGGTATTATCATTTATCGCTTTCATCTACATTGCCGATTTTCGACGTTCTACATTACTACAATTCCTCCTCATGGCAGGGATTCCAATTGCTCTCATTGCTTTACCTCTTTTTATCTATTCTCTTCGGGAGCTGATCAGGAAACCCGCTCAACTGACCTTTACAGAAGAAGGCCTGGAAACCAGGATGAAAAAGTTTTATCCCTGGAAAAATATGGAGTCTATATCGTTTAGTATAGAGAAAGTAGCAAGCGATAATGCCGGAACAGTATACGGGAACTATATCACAATCCAGTTAAATGATACAAATCTTGTAAAATTTCCCGTATCCCATCTTGACAGAAATCCTGAGGATATCATGTATTTATTAAAGCAATTCAAGATTAATTGGGACAGAGCAAACGAGTTTACCCACCCGGGTTGATGAAACCTCACATTTCATCTCTATGCTTTTTTAAAAATTGATTACAAAGCGCCAGAATTTCATCAGGAGTTCCGTCTAATCCTATTATAAAAATAGCGAAAAGTTTAAAATTTGTTTAATGGAAATGCGATACGGATTCTATCTTTATTAAAAATCGGATGGGCAAAATGGAAATAAAACAAAGTGGGAATATTGAACTGAATGGCTTTACCATTACCAGCAAAACCAGAATTGACGAACTTCCTGACTACTTCACCAATACAATAGTGACACAGGCTCAGGTGCTGGATGAGATCAGGCCAGTTCAATTTAGTACAGGCGAAGTAGAATTAACAAAGCACACGATCCATTTATCCTTAAGGTTTGAAGAAGATATTCTGGTATCTGTATATATTACAATTAAAGAACTTGACAATCAATATAAAACCGCAGATGACTTTTATAACAATTTGGACAAAAGACGATCTCAATACACAAAATGGCTAAAAAACCATGTAAGTTTTAATCTACTTGATTTTGCGGAAGGACAAATTGGTGTCGGAGAAGATAAAAACAGCAATGTATTTATCTACCTTCACAATCAGAACAATCAATGGGCAAATCCTAAGTATTAATAGATTTTTTTTTTGCTGGCTGAATACGGACCTCATATGGAATATGCTGTTTACCCCAGTTACAAAGCTCATGCATAACCTTAGTTAAATCAGATCCGCTTTTAGTAATATGATATTCAACTTTCAAAGGAACCTGCTGGAATATTTCCTTTTTTACGAGTTCAGATTTTACAAGTTCGTTGAGGACAGACGATAATACATTATCTGAAATCCCATTTAAACATTCTTTTAATTGTGAAAACCGGGAGATATCCTGCCCTATCAGAACCAGTATTTCTGACACCCATCTTTTTCCTATGATTTTCAGCACCTTGTTTAAGGTACATCTTTCATCAAGATAAAATTCATTTATAGAGTTTGTTGAATTTGTTTTTTTTTGACTCACGCTCATTTATTTATTAGTAACTCACAATTGGCAACACATTGATGTGCAGGACTATTTCATCTTATTTTTGTTCTATAAAAATACAGCTATTATATATAAATAAAATGAAAACATATCAAATTACCGAAGGATACAGTATAGCTTCTCTTGCCCTGATAGAAAAGGATTATCCTAAACTTCAACCTCACGAGGTACTGGTAAAGATCCATGCAGCATCCCTTAATTACAGAGATCTTCTGGTGATTAAAGGTGTAGCCGACTGGAAACCTCCTGTTGGAAGAATACCACTCTCGGATGGCGCAGGAACCGTTGTAGAAACGGGAAGAGAAGTAACCACAGTTACCAAAACCGATAAGGTAGCCGGGCTCTTTTTGCCTAAATGGATATCAGGTAAGCTCACCGCGGATAAAAAGTTCTATTCATTGGGTGGCAGGATAAAAGATGGTTTATTACAGGAATACGCAGTGTTTCACGAAAGTGAATTGATCAGAGTACCTGCATTTTTAAGTCATGAAGAAGCAGCAACACTTCCTTGTGCTGCACTTACAGCCTGGCATGCTTTAATAGAAAAAGGAGGCATTAGAGCTGGTTCTACAGTACTTATTCAAGGTACAGGGGGAGTATCATTGTTTGCTATTCAGTTTGCACAGATGGCAGGTGCCGAAGTTATCCTGCTTTCTGGCAGTGAAGAGAAATTGGCACTGGCAAAACAATTAGGCGTAAGTCATCTGATTAATTATAAACAAATACCCGACTGGGAAAAAGACGTGATGCAAATTACTAATGGTATAGGCGTTGACCATGTTGTCGAAGTGGTTGGAGGAAGTCATATAAATAAATCTATGGATGTTATAGCCCTGGACGGGACCATATCTGTAATTGGTTTAATTGGCGGATTAAGTGGCGATATAAACACCAGTAAGATCATGACTAAACAAATTAAACTGCAAGGTATAGAAACAGGTTCAAAGGAGATGTTTGACAGGATGAATAAAGCAATAGCAATAAATAAACTACACCCTGTTATAAACAAGTTATATTCATTTGAAGAAACCAAAGAGGCTTTGTTCTCACTGGAACAAGGTTCGCATTTTGGCAAGATCTGTCTGACCTTTTAACAAATAAATCAGATGAGATTTAACCTGTCAAACTATGGTCATGTCTGTTAGGAAAATACAACAATAAACTGTAGTTTCACCCCCACACTAATGGATCGCAAAAACAGAATCGGCATTTTCATCTTCACCTTTGGGGTGTTGATGCTTCTGCTACGTCCCTTTCTGATCTATCAGGTGGCCTCAGCAGAAAGCTCCAAAGCCAGTCCGGCGCACACCGCTAGCCTGTTACAGCGTCAGATCAAGAAAAAAGACGATAACCACGACCATCTGGCAGATGTATCTGTGATGAGGATGCTTACTGAAAAGATCACAGCACATTCCGTCCCTCGCATACTTCATCATATTATACAGGCTCCATCAGTATATTACACCCCATGGTGTCAACTGGTGTTACATTACTGTTTCCAGCCAGGCGCACCATAAACTCCTCCCTTATCAGTGACAATACCGGAAAATAATCCGGATGATAATGATTTTCTACACGAACTAAATTTATACTCATTTCCTATTTTATGAGAACAATTCTCAAAACCCAATTTCTTTTACTGACTGTTTTCAGTCTGGCAAATGCACCGGCATTTTCACAAATAAATAAGGTAAAACACGTTGTGGTCATCTACATGGAAAACCATAGCTTTGATAATTTGTACGGACAATTCCCTGGTGCAGATGGTCTGGCACAGGCCAAGCCAGAAAATATTATCCAGCTGGACCATGAGAATCAACCTTACAACACCTTGCCTCCTATTCCCCGCAGCAGTGCCTTCCCAACAAACCTGGCCAATACTTATTTCAATATTGACCAATATATAGCTGCTGACCAGGTCACTCCGGATGTGACACACCGCTTTTACCAGGAGCAATTACAGATAAATGGAGGTAAGATGAATAAGTATGCCCATTATAACTTTACCAAAGGTTTCGCTATGGGCTATTATCGTACCAAAGATCTGCCCTTATACGATCTTGCAAAGAAATACACCTTATGCGATCATTTCTTTCATAGCGTTTTCGGAGGCTCATTTTTAAATCACCAGTGGCTTGTCGCTGCCGCCTCACCCCTGTTTCCCAATTCGCCTGCAAGTATCACAGCACAGGTAGATGCTGACGGCAAACTCATTAAAGATGGTACCGTAACACTAGACGGTTATGCAGTGAACACAATCAATTCGATCAATCTGCACCCGGCAAAAGGGAACCCGGATTTTCTTCTACCGACGCAGACAGGTCCCAATATTGGTGACAGGCTGTCGGACAAAGGTATCTCATGGGCATGGTACTCTGGTGGCTGGGATAATGCTATCGCCGGCAAACCTGATCCTTCCTTTACTTATCATCACCAGCCTTTTGCCTATTTTACCCGCTATGCTGAAGGAACACCAGGCCGGAAGGAACACCTGAAAGATGAGACTGAATTTTTGGATGCTGCTAAAAAAGGAACATTGCCAGCAGTTTCCTTTGTTAAGCCCATTGGATTGGAGAATGAGCATCCTGGTGAATCGACCATTACCGGTGGAGAAAGCCATGCTGTCGATCTGATCAATGCAGTGCTGAACGGCCCAAATGGTAAGGATGCAGTCATTATTCTGACCTATGATGAAAATGGTGGCTTCTGGGACCATATAGCCCCTCCGCAAATCGACAAATGGGGACCTGGCACACGCATACCCGCCTTGATTATTTCACCCTTTGCAAAAAAAGGCTATGTAGACCATACCAGTTATGAAACTGTAAGCATCCTTTCTTTTATTGAAAAGAGATGGGAACTGCAACCACTTAATAACCGTGATAAAGAAGCTGATCCTTTGAGCAATGCGTTCGATTTCTAAAATTATCACCCTTGGTCTTTCGGTACTGTTAGTTGTACCCCTTCTTTCCCTTCAGCAAGAGGATACGCCTGCGGAGCAGATTAAACAACGATTAATTTGTCAGACAGATAGTTTACTGGGTGCAATTCAACTGCTGCAAACGACAAAAATGGATATTACCCAAAGTCTTACCTTACAACAACGTTTCCGTAAGGTAAGACTAGCCTATAAGCGTCTTGAGTGGGCCACAGAATATTTCGTCCCACTCACTGCAAGGCAAGTGAATGGACCGCCTGTGCCAGAAACTGAACTCAGCGGGCTGGTCATCCAGCCCAAAGGATTACAAGTCATTGAACAGTTCATTTTTCCACGTTTCGCTCAGGATAAAAAACAAGAACTGAAAGATTTATTGGCCCAGATGGCAATTAATACCGCTGAATTCAGCGCATATTTCCAGCAGGCAGAATTGCAGAACTGGCAGATTTTCGATGCAGTAAAGCTTGAGGTCTTTCGCATAGAAACACTCGGACTCAATGACTTTGATGATCCGCTGTCAAAAAGATGTTTCCCCGAGTCGGCCACAGCATTGCAAAGTTTACAGGAAGTTACCCGTCATTATGGCACGGTGACCGAATTTGATCCGGCCATCCGCTATCTGCAACAACCTACAACATTTGATCTTTTTGATCGTGCCAATTTTATCACCAGTTATGCCAACCCGCTGACCCGGTCACTTAAGGTATTAAAGGCCCGGATAAAAATGCCGGATGTCCGTTATAATCGCCTGCTTAATCAGGATGCCGCAACATTGTTCGATGCAAATGCTTTTAACCGCAATGCCTACACAGCCGAACCAGGGGATTCCGCAACTACCGAAAAGATAGTTTTAGGAAAAAAACTGTTTTTCGACCCCATACTTTCTGGCAATGGCAAACGCAGCTGCGCTTCCTGCCATAATCCCAATCTGGCTTTTACCGATGGGTTGGTCAAAAATCTGAATATTACAGGTAGAAAGATGATCCAGCGTAATACCCCTACCCTGATCAATGCAGCTTTACAACCTGTACAATTTTATGATCTGCGGGCACCTTCACTAGAAGACCAGGTTATGGCTGTGGTACGGAACCCTGAGGAAATGCATGGTGATATGAAGATCGCGATCCGTAAACTCTGGTCAGACAGCAGCTATCACAAGCTGTTCAGTCTTACTTATCCCAAGCGCGGCCGTGCAGGAATTGACACCTTAGAAGTAATGAATGCACTGGCCAGCTACATACGGAGTTTAACTGCATTGAATAGCCGTTTTGACGCCTATATGCAGGGTGATAAATATGCTTTAAAAAATGCGGAGATAGCTGGCTTCAACCTCTTCATGGGCAAAGCACGTTGCGGAACCTGTCATTACTTACCGCTGTTTAATGGCGTACAGCCACCGCGTTATATGCAAATGGAAGCCGAAGTGATCGGCGTACCACAAAAAAAGAACAGCAAAAGCATCGACCCAGACCTCGGTCTGTATAGCATTCAATCCGGAGATTTTAACAAACATGCCTTCAAAACAACCACCGTTCGTAATGCTGCCCGGACTGCACCTTACATGCACAATGGCGTATTCCAGACCTTAGAAGAGGTCATTGATTTTTACAATAAAGGCGGTGGCTTGGGGGCAAAGCTTAAAGTTCCAAACCAAACGCTGGATGCAGCACCTCTGCATCTGAGCCAAAAAGAGAAAATTAAACTCATCGACTTTATAAAGTGTCTGGATAGCCGTCAACTAAATCCATATTAATACCTTTTGTACTCAGGATTGTTTCCGCATACTCTGCTTAATTTTTTCCCTGTGCTGCTCACCCCAGGTGCTTAGTTCACCTATCACACTTTTCAAAGTCCGGCTGTATTCTGTTGCTTCATAAATAATACTTACCGGTGTCGTCGGATATACATTACGCTTGATAAAATCATTCAATTCCAAATCTTTTAGCTCCTTCGCTAATACCTTCGAAGATATACCAGCCACTTCATTCTGAATTTCATTAAAACGCTTTGAGGATTGCACCAGGCAAAGGATCAAAGCCAGCTTCCATTTTCCATTGAGAACATACAGCGCATCAAGAACGTTTTTAAGCGAACCTGCACATTCTTCATTACTCGGAAGCACCTCATTGATAACTATTTTCATAGCTATAAAGATAATCACTTACTTCAATGTAAGCGCTTTCCTTTAGGTAAGTAATAACTTTTGATCACTTGCTTACCCTACTTTTGACTTGGAATTTAAAATTGATAAGATTATAAATAAACAAATTTATTATGAAACACATCCTTCATTTAAAATCAAGCATACAAGGCAAAGAGTCGTACAGCATTAAACTGGGGCACACTATCGTTAAAAAAATTCAGGACAAATATCCAGGTAGTACGCTGGAAGAATTAAACCTGGTCGATATCGAAATCCCACATCTTAACCCTGCTGTGCTTCGTACATTCTTTATTCCTGGAGATCAGTTGACTGAAGAAGAAAAAGAATCCATTCGCTTTTCCGACGAGGTGGTTAAACAGCTATTGGCCGCGGACATCATTGTGATTGGTGCGCCACTGATCAACTTTACTATCCCTACAGTATTAAAGGCCTGGATTGATCATATAACCCGGGCCGGAATAACTTTTGGATATGGTGAAAATGGTCCTATTGGAAAGGTAACAGGAAAAAAAGTATATGTGGCCATGTCTTCCGGTGGTGTTTATTCAGAAGGGCCGGGTAAAGCCAATGACTTTGTTGCCCCTTATTTGAAGGCCTTCCTCGGCTTTTTAGGGATGACCGATCTGACCGTATTCCGTGCTGAAGGATTAAAAGTACCCGGAGTAAAGGAGCACGCTATGGAGAAAGCAATTGACAGTATAATGATTGATTAAAATACGCTGTCAGATTAAAAAGCGGAAAGCCAGTTTTAAAACAGGCTTTCCGCTTTTTAATAATATATATATCCCTGGCCTGACTTAACTAATTTTCAGTCATTGATTTCATATTTATTATTTTTTTAATCGCGATTGATCAATTTGTTATTGTGTAAAAAAATTCCGTAACTTTTACAATCATTACAAATAATGAAGAAGCAAAAATACAACTAACTATAGATAATGAATCAAGCTCCTCTTTATGCTAAACCCATTCAAATTACAGATCATCAAGTTGAGTATCTTTCTTCATTAACAGCTTTACGTGGCATAGCTGCGTTGCTGGTGGCAGTATTTCATTTTGAGATGGCTATCGCCCGGTTTGTCCCAGCCGCGCAAACCATGTTTTTCGAAAAATGCTACCTGATGGTCGATCTGTTCTTTATCATGAGTGGCTTTATCATGATGCATGTTTATAGCAGCCATTTTAAAAACAACATCCAGACAAACTCACTAAAAAACTTTCTTGTTGCCCGATTTGCCAGAATCTATCCGCTGCACCTGTTTTCGCTTCTGTTGCTAGTCGTAATTGTGCGTTGGATCACCAATTGGGGCAATCCACCCATTATCTTTGAACAGCCATCAGACATTCTGCCGAATATTTTTTTGCTCCAGTCCTTTGGATTTACAAAGATCTACTCCTGGAATATCCCTTCCTGGAGTATCAGTGCTGAATGGGCCGCTTACCTACTTTTTCCGGTAATTGCGCTTAGTATTAATAAGAGAAAGGCTATTTCTGTAATACTTTTAGTCATACTTATCGTAACCGCATACTATGCGATCATGTATTTACTCCCGCGAAAAAATCCCCTGCACCCTTCTATACCAGTCCCTCATAATCTAAATACAACATTCGATTATGGATATCTCCGGGGAATAGCAGGATTTACAGCAGGTATTCTCGTATACTTAGCCTACCAGTTGCAGACTGTCAGAAGAGCTTTTTCCTCTGATACAGTATCCCTCCTGACACTTTTTGCAGTAACTATGTCTATGCACTTTTCATTAAATGATGGAATAACAGTTTTCCTGTTTGCAATCCTTGTGCTCAGCATTACAGTTAATAATGGCAGGATAGCTAAGCTCTGTAACCGGAAAATTTTACAATTCCTGGGCGATATTTCTTATTCGGTCTATCTCATGCAGATCTTTCTGCAAGAACCATTTTCTCATGGTATTTATCTGCCAGGTATTACCGGAATTGGAAGAGGTAAACAGAACATTGATTTTTCCAGTGGAATTACCTATTGCCTGGCTTATCTGATTCTACTCGTACTGATATCTTATATTACTTATCAATGGGTGGAACGTCCCAGCCGGAGATTTATAAACCACATCTGGAGAAAATAATATTTTATGACAAATTTTCCTGTGCCCATTGTCTGACATCCATGGTTTCTATCTGCTGTTGCGCGTTGAAAGTTTTGCTTTGATCCCAGGCAACTCCTTTTCCCCCTGCAAAAGCCAGTCTATATTTTTTTATAGCATTATCAGGGTCTTTCAAGAGTTCGTCTTCCAGCTCTGGCAAACTCCAATCTATCCGCTGTACCTTCCTGCCTGATACAGCGTCTATCGTGTCTGCCAGCTCTTTGTAGGTAATGGTATCACCGGCTGTATATACCACATTGTCTACTATCCGTGGTTCGGCAAAACATATTTCTGCTGTTAATCTGCCAATATCTTCAGGGGTAGTGACAGTTACAGCGGTGTCCCAGCTTCCAAGCGCGTGTACAGTGTTTTCCGCCAGGTTTACTATGCCGAAAGAAGGCTCAAACAGGAAACTGGTGAACATTCCTGTCGAAACGATAACCCATTCCGTTTGGTTTTGTGAACGCAAAAGATCACGCACGTCCATCTGCTCATCGAACAAGTCCTGTGCACTACCTCTGCCAATCAAATCATAATCAACTCCAAATTGCCAGGGAAAATAGCGTTTCACTCCTGCATTAAGAACCGCATGACTGAGCTTTAACTGAAAGCCTCCACTACCTGTTACATAACCAGTACAGGATATAACCGTATGAAAATCTTTGAAAATAGTCGAGAGTTCGGTCGTTGAGGCCGAAAGATCGCCCGAAAGAATGTGGATACCAAGAGACTTAATTTCTGCGATGGTCCGTTGTTTGTCAGCGTTATGGGAATCAATTGTTGAAGGACGAAGAAGTACAGTAATAGTTGTACCTGAAAAACGAAGTGCTTGTTTAGCCAGATTGCGAAGAACAGGCATTCCAAGTTCTCCGGCACCTAAAACCAGGATTGAAGTATTATGCATATTTATTTTGATTAAACTTATATTTGAAACGAAGGTAGAGTCCCTAGTTTTATTTAACGATAAGGCACTTTATTGTTCCATTGTTACCTAAAGGTTAGTAAACTGATCTTTAATGACATTAATTTTGAATTGTATTTATAACTGACAAATAAATGACTGATAAAGAAATTATTAGCGCATCTCAGGCTATCTGTGAAGCACTCAGTGAGGAGCAAGATGGACTTAAAAGGGATGTATTGAATCATGTAGGAAACACATGGTCGTTATTTGTTATTCATTCACTTGGCGTTGACGGGCGAATGCGTTTTTCAAGATTACAGGAACGGGTAACTGGAGTAAGCCAAAAAATGTTAACGAAAAGCCTGCGCGAACTGGAAAGAGATGGACTGATTAGCCGAACCTCCTATATGGAAGTCCCTCCCAGGGTAGAATATGAGCTTACTGAGTTAGGCCGTGGGTTATTAGTCCAGATTATTCCACTATGGACCTGGATAATCGCACGTTCAGACACTTTCAGGGAGGCCAGAAATAAGTACGATCAGATTAAAAAAGGAAAGACCAGCGAAGGGCTTATTTAAATAAAAAAGCACACGAGAAAATCGTGTGCTTTTTAAAAACGTCGTATGATACAACTACTTTAAATCAAATCTGTCCAGGTTCATCACTTTATTCCAGACAGTCACAAAATCTTTGACAAATTTACCCTGAGAATCTGTGCTTCCATAAACTTCTGCAACAGCTCTCAACTCCGAATTAGAGCCAAAAAGAAGATCTGAACGGGTACCAGTCCATTTTAATTCATTGCTGACACGGTCACGCCCTTCATAAACTTCCTTAGTTCCATCTACAGCTTTCCATGCGGTGTTCATGTCCAGCAGATTGATAAAGAAGTCATTAGTCAGCTGACCAGGCCTTGAGGTGAAAACACCCTGTTTAGATCCATCAAAATTCGTATTCAGTACACGCATACCACCTAGCAGTACTGTTAATTCAGGAGCTGTAAGTGTAAGTAAATGAGCCTTATCTATCAGTAATTCTTCGGTAGATACCGGAGCTTTTGTTTTGCGGTAATTACGGAACCCATCAGCCGCAGGCTCCAGATAACCAAATGATTCTACATCAGTTTGTTCCTGTGAGGCGTCCATACGGCCTGGTTTGAAAGGAACCGTGATCGCATGCCCAGCATCCTTAGCTGCCTTCTCAACACCAGCGTTACCAGCCAGCACGATTAAATCAGCAAGCGACACCTTTTTACCATCTGCTTGCACATTATTGTATTCCTTCTGAATGTTTTCCAGTTTATCCAATACTTTTTGCAATTGCGAAGGGTTATTCACCTGCCAGTATTTTTGTGGAGCCAGGCGAATACGGGCACCATTGGCACCACCGCGCTTATCAGTACCACGGAAAGTCGATGCTGAAGCCCATGCAGTAGAAACTAATTCAGCTACACTCAGACCCGATTCCAATACTTTGGTTTTCAATGCCGCCACATCACTTTCAGTGATCAGTGCATGATTAACTTCAGGAATAGGATCTTGCCACAGCAATTCTTCCTGTGGTACATCCGGTCCGAGATAACGGGCAACCGGTCCCATGTCACGATGTGTTAATTTATACCATGCACGTGCAAAAGCATCTGCAAACTTATCCGGATTCTCGAAAAAGTGCCTTGATATTTTTTCATAGGCTGGATCAAACCTCAAAGCAAGGTCAGTTGTAAGCATCGTTGGCAGATGTTTTTTTGAACTATCATAAGCATCAGGAATAATGGCTTCAGCATCTTTAGCTACCCATTGATGTGCACCTGCAGGACTTTTAGACAATTGCCACTCAAAGCCAAACAGATTTTCAAAAAAATTATTGCTCCATTGCGTAGGCGTTTTGGTCCATATAACTTCCAGTCCGCTGGTAATGGCATCAGCACCTTTACCAGAACCATGTCTGTTACTCCAGCCTAAGCCCTGCAAATCCATATCGACCAATTCCGGCTCTTTACCTACATTATCTGCAGATGCAGCACCATGTGTTTTACCAAAACTATGACCACCAGCTATCAGGGCAACTGTTTCCTCATCATTCATAGCCATCCGGCCAAATGTATCGCGGATATCTTTAGCAGCAGCCACAGGATCAGGATTACCCTCCGGGCCCTCCGGATTCACATAAATCAGCCCCATTTGTACAGCTGCAAGTGGTTTTTCCAGATTGCGGGAATGAGCATCACCACTATCATCGTCCGAGACTAATACGCCATGTCCCTCTTCCACCCCGGGTGAGCCGCCCTGTGCATAACGCAGATCTCCACCCAGCCAGGTAGTTTCAGAACCCCAATACACAGATTCATCTGCTTCCCATACATCCTGACGTCCACCGGCATAACCAAAGGTTTTAAAACCCATAGATTCCAAGGCAATATTACCCGTCAGGATCATCAGATCGGCCCATGAAATATTGCGTCCATATTTTTGTTTAATTGGCCATAACAACCTGCGTGCCTTGTCAAGACTGACGTTATCGGGCCAGCTGTTAAGCGGCGCAAAACGTTGCAGTCCTGCACCAGCGCCACCACGGCCATCGCCTACACGATAAGTACCTGCACTGTGCCAGGCCATACGTATAAACAAACCACCATAGTGACCAAAATCTGCAGGCCACCAGTCCTGTGAATCGGTCATCAATGCATGAAGGTCTTTTTTCACAGCCGCGAGGTCAAGGCTTTTAAAAGCATCCGCATAATTAAAGTCCTCATCCATCGGATTTGATAATGAAGAATGCTGACGGAGAATATTCAATTTTAACTGGTTGGGCCACCAATCGTAATTCCGGGTGCCACCACCTCCGACATTGTTTTTCATACTTCCGTTATGAAACGGACATTTACTGATGTCATTTGAGTCTTTTTCCATATTTAATAAGCTTATATATTATAACAATCTTTGTTCCTGATAGTTGTTAACCTCTATAAATTTAACACATTAGATCAAATAATTATAATCGATTAATTCTATGCGGGATAGTTAAAATCTATGGGAATGCAAAACAAAAAGTGCCGCTTGTCTTTCGGCCAGGCAGCACTTTTTATATTAAAAATATTCTTCAAAAGGATTTATCCCCTGCCTCTGCGGTCACCGCCGCCGCCGCCACGCGTTCCTCCTGTCGCCCTTCCACGTTCATCAAAGCGCTGGCCTCCGGGTGCACTCATACTATGTACCGCAGGCTTCGGATTCGTATTATGGAACTGCCCTTTTTCATTACGCATATTCTGTTCATGACCTATTTGTTCCTTACTAGCCGGAGTACGGGTCACATTGGTAACTTTCATTTCATTGTTATTAGGACGATAACGAACTCCTCCATTACCGTTAAAGCTGGCTCTGTTTCTGTTATTGTTATTGATGGTTACTTTGTTCACATAGGTATTATGAATGTTTCTTCCTACACGCCATACCGAAGTATTATACATGAAATGTGATCCTTCCCATCTGCCCCCAAAGAAGCCGGTGCCGAAGTAGCCAAATCCATAGTTGATTCCACCATAATAGCCCACCTGTGCACCCCAGTAACCAGGGTGCCAACCGTAAAAGCTGTTATAAAAACCCCAGTATCCAGGAGTCCATAACAAACCAATGCTAGGTGGCAATACCCAAACCCCCGGCACCCAGTAATAACCATCACTTACCCAATTCCAATACCCGGGAGTCCAGATATACCCATCTCCGGGACATTCCGGCTGAACATAATCAGGTAAAGCAGGCGGTGCTTCCTGCGCCTGGACAGTAACAGAAGACTGATCGTCCATATAGCCATTGTCCTGAGCAAAAACCGAAGTAATAGCAAAGAAGCAAATAACAGGTACCATCATCATTACTTTCCTCAGAAATTGTTTCTGCAGAAAGTTGTGTTTGTTCTTTTTCATAACAGTGTTTTAAAATTTAATAATTAAGGTCTAATTTGCCTGTGTGGCAATTTGAAAATTTCGGAAAAGACTAAACCGGAAGGATAAATGAAATTGAAATGTTGAGTGCGCTTTTTTAATCTTTCATGAATCAATAACAATATTGCAAATAATAAGTTTTAATAGAAGAAATATAAATGAAAGCATGAGTACCCAAACGATATACCAGAAAACTATAAAATTCGCGACCTTAAAACATCTGGAAAAAGCTCAGACCATTCCCGGAACGAATATGCCTTACGTAGTACATCTAAGCAATGTGGCTATGGAGATCCTGATCGCTGCACAGCATTCAGCTGATTTCGATCTGGATTTCGCCGTTCAGCTTGCACTTTTACACGATACACTCGAAGATACCTCTACCACATTGGAGGAACTGACAGAAAGATTCAGCCTGGAAATAAGTGAAGGAGTACTGGCCCTGACAAAAGACGATGATTTACCTGCGGAAGAAAAAATGCGGGACAGTTTAAACCGGATCAAAAAACAGAGAACAGAAGTCTGGGCGGTAAAACTTGCCGACCGGATTACAAATTTGCAGGTTCCGCCAATGCATTGGGACCAACAGAAAAAAAAGAAATACAGAGAAGAAGCCAAAGTTATATTAGAGACCTTAAAAGGGGGAAACTCCTATTTGGAAAAGCGCCTGGCTGGTAAAATTGAAGAGTATGAAAGCTATATATAGGAATTTGAACCTGGTACCTAAATTAATTCTATTTGTCCTTTTACTGACAGGCCTTGTTTCCTGCAAATCGAAAAATGCCATTGATTTTAAAAGAGAAATTGTCCGGAAAGAGAAAAGTACAATGGACGAATTGTTGCGTAAAGGAGGTCCGCAAGAAGAGAAATTGAAGTATCTGATGCAGAAAGATTTCAGGAACGCAATGCTGACTGCCGATAAACAGGAACAAGTATTTAATACCGTTATTAAGCAGATCACGACATTGCCTGCAGATGGAATCAAACAAGGCAAGGAGGTAAAAGCAGCTGCGACAGCTTATTATACCAGCATGAAAGATTTATACGGCTTTGACCGGAAGGAAATCAGCCAGATGGAAATAACATACAGTAAAGACACAGAGAAAGTCAAAATAGCTCAGGATAGCCTGCTTAGCCTGAATAAAGAAAAACTAAATCTATTCGAAAATATAAGAAAAAAAAACGAAGTGCTTCAACATAACCTGGAGCTATTCGATAAAGCCAATAATTTATAAAAAGCCGGAAGGATAATCATATTATCCATCACAGAACTGTAAAATAGGTATAGATATTCTCTATGCGGGATCAGAATTAATGATTTTCTTTAGGCCTGATGCAAGTATACTTTTGGAATTCAAAACAATAATATAATACATTATATGAATTTCAAAAATCTTACAGTCTTACTCCTATCCGGCACTGTGCTTTCTGTATCTGCCCAGCAAAAAAATTTAACAACCAATAATGGTGCTCCGGTTGGTGATAACCAGAACTCCAAAACTATAGGCAATAATGGCCCTGTATTGCTGGAAGACATTAACCTTATTGAAAAACTAGCCTCATTTGATCGTGAACGTATACCGGAACGTGTTGTACATCCTGTAGGTGCAGGGGCCTTTGGAGAATTTGTCAGTGCTGATAATTTCTCGGCCTTTACAAAGGCGGCTCTATTTTCAGGAAAAGGCAAGATAACACCAGTTTTCACCCGATTTTCTACAGTAATCAACAGTAAGGGCTCACCCGAAACTTTAAGAGATCCCCGCGGATTTGCAGTAAAGTTCTATACCGAACAGGGTAACTATGATATTGTTGGCAATAACCTTCCCGTATTTTTTATCAGGGATGCTGTGAAATTCCCTGACATGGTACACTCCTTAAAGCCCTCTCCCATTACTAACCGCCAGGATGCAACCCGTTATTTCGATTTCTTTTCACATGTTCCTGAATCTACCAACATGCTGACCCGTCTCTACACCGATCTTGGTATTCCTGCCAATTTCCGTCAGATGGATGGATCAAGTGTACATGCTTTTAAATGGATTAACAATAAAGGAGAAATCACTTACGTGAAGTATACCTGGAAGACACTTCAAGGTGTAAAAGGACTAAACGCCGAAGCAGCAGCTGGTATCCAGGCAAAAGATTTCCAGAGTGCCACTCACGATTTATACGATAATATCAAAAAAGGGAACTTCCCTGCCTGGGAATTATATGTTCAGATGATCAAACCTGCCGATATGGACAAAGTTGATTTCAATCCGCTTGATCCTACTAAAGTATGGCCTGAAAACGAAGTTAAAATGGTATTATTAGGTAAAATGACTTTAAACAAATGGCCTGACAATTTTTTCGAACAAGTAGAGGAAGCTGCTTTTTCGCCTGCTGATCTGGTTCCAGGTATTGAACCTTCAGAAGACAAATTATTACAGGGACGTTTATTCTCCTATTTCGACACACAACGTTACCGCATTGGTCCAAATTTCCAGTCTTTGCCAGTTAACAGCCCTAAAACACCTGTAAACTCTAACAATCAGGATGGGATCATGAGTAACAGACAAAAAAACACTGATGTCAATTATCAGCCTACTGTTGTTGCTTATGGTTATCAAGATGATAGTAATTTCAAACCTTCTTCGACTACTTATAGCTCTCCTGCAACTACCCAGCACAAAATTGATAGAGCAAATGACTTTAAACAAGCTGGTGATTTCTACAAGGCATTACCAGAAAAGGATAAAGCAGAACTTGTAAAAAACCTTACGGACGATCTCTCTACGGTAACCAACCGCACGATCGTGTTAAAGATGATTGCTCATTTTTATATGGCCGATGCAGATTTCGGAAAAAGACTTGCTGCTAATCTTAAAGCAAGCAGACAGGAAGTTGAATCAGTGCTTACACATAATTAATTTTCATCTGTCGAGCTACCAGGGAGAAATATTTCTTCCTGGCTTTTTTATAACACCCCCCGTTAGAAACCCCGCAAAAATGAATAAATTATTTTTAGTGTTATTGCTGATTACATTCGGACTAGGCTCCCGCGCACAGGATATCTTTAATGCAGCCCGGCAAAATGATACCACTGCACTTGCCCAAATGATCAGTAACTCGGTCAGGATCGATACAACTGACAACCGGGGTTCCACTCCGTTAATTATTGCTGTTTATAATGATAACGAAGCTGCTACCCGGTTACTACTGGCTAAAGGAGCCAATCCCAATGCCCGGGATTTTTCAGGTAATACCGCGTTGATGGGTGCCTGTTTTAAAGGTTTGCTAAATATGGTCACTGATTTATATCAGTATAAAACCGCTGTTAATCAAGTAAATTACAATGGAGCAACCGCCCTGATTTTTGCAGCAACCTTTGGTCATGAAGACATAACCAGAATCCTGTTAAAATATGGAGCTGATAAAGCCATTAAAGACAAATTCGGAAAAACTGCCCTGGATTATGCCATTAACCAGGAAAACAAAAATATAATTGACATCCTGAAAGATTGATATTTCCAAACAACTTTGTTTTATCTTTGTTAATCTGTGGCAAAACCGATTTTATTTTGCTGATAATTTAACCTGATATCAAATGAAACGCTTAAAAAACCTATCAATCCTTGTATTGATACTTGCTTGTAGTATTACAGCATTTTCCCAGAAAAAAAACACATCAGAAACCAAGCCTTCTCTGGACAACATCATCAAATCTGCGGATGAGTATAGGACTAATCACCAATATGACAAGGCCATTGAACGTTACACCGCCGCAATAAAACTAGACCCCAAAAATCCGGACACTTACCTGAACCGGGGGCTGTGCTACGATACTAATAAACAATATGATCTGGCAATAAAAGACTATAATACGGTGATGCGCATTAATCCTAAATATGCTGACGCCTACTATAACAGAGGTATATCATACTATAGCCAGAGCCAATATGACCTGGCTATTAAAGACTACAGCACTTCAATAGAATTAGATCCAAAGAATGCAGATGCCTATCTGAACAGAGGTCTGTGTTATTATGATAAACAACAATATGAACTGGCGATAAAGGATTATAATAGTGCTTTACAGATCAACCCGGATAATGCCGATGCCTATTATGACCAGGCACTGAGTTATTATAGCCTGAACCAACTCGATATAGCTGTAAAATACTATTCGACAGCCATAAAGTTGAATCCTAATTATTCAACCGCTTATTACGGCAGAGGTTTGTGTTATTATTATCAGAAACAAACTGATTTAGCTATCAATGACTATACTACAGCTATACAGTTAGACCCCAGTTATGCGTTCGCCTATAATGGCAGAGGGCAGTGTTATTATCAGAAGGAACAGTATGATCAGGCTTTAGATGATTATAATAAGGCTGTAAAGCTTAACCCGAAAGATGAAGGGACATATATCAACAGAGGAAATTGTTACGACGATATGAAACAATATGAACTGGCATTGATGGATTATAACACTGCGATACAAATTGACCCGACAGATGCCATTGCCTATTATAACAGAGGACTTTCTTATGATAACCAGAAGATGTACGATCTGGCCATCAAAGATTATACAGCTGCTTTAAAGATTAAACCAGATTATCAGATTGCAATTGACAACCTCGAAATTGCCAAAAAGAATAAAGAAGATCATAAATAACTGCATTACCAGGGTTACTCAAATTAATTATTTCAGTAACCCTGCTGCTAAACTGTCTATAGACAAAGTAAACCTTGGCGAACGCATGTTCTTCAGCCCTTCATTAAAGATTGCCTTGCCATATAACAGTTGCCCCTGGTAAGAGCCAAGATCTAATTTACCTGTACCTAACCCTTCCATAACCTCCTTCAGATTTACATGCTGCATCTCAGGATCATGAGCCGTACCAGGAACTTTAGATGAATCTGCCAGTTTAAACATCAGCATGGCATAAACGATGTTAGTGATCTGCCTCATGATAAAAAACCGGGAGCTGTTATACTCACTTAAACTATCTCCAAAATAACCTTGTAAAAGCTGTTCTTCCTGTTCAGCCGTGTGTACAAAAAAGTTCGCTGCAATAGCCAGGTCTACATACCGGTCATTCTTAAATGCCGCATCCCAGTCAATAACCCATATTTTTTGTCCATCACAAACCATATTATTAGGATTGAGGTCATTATGACTCGAGACCTTGTCTTCATCATGCCATGGATAGTGTTTTCGGATTATTCCATAATAGTGATCACACTCATCAAAGACCGGCCCCGACAACATTTTCGATATTTTGAACCCACCAATCAGTCCATCGACAGTTTCCAGCAGGTTATTTTCTTTTGTAAAAAGCGGGATTGCATGTATAGCACGTATAGTTCCGGCAAGTTCCTTTATTAACAAATCAGAACTAGTATAAGCAGTCCTTAATGGTATAGGATTTACAAAACCAGTAACAGAAATACCTTCTGCATGATTCAGATAATAAATTGGCGGGGATACACCAGCCCGGGCAGCAAGCTCCGCACAGGTTGGTTCCATAGCTGAATAGGGATTAATCTCTTTATCCAACTTTAATACATATGGCCTGTCATTCACGATAATCTTATATACCAATGAAGATGACAATCCACCTGTTAATTGGATAATGTCTGATACGGTTGCCGTATTAAAAGCCTGAAGTAAGGCTTGCTCAACTAGAGTTAGTTTTTCTTCCGGAATAAGTGATTGTATCATGAAATTTTAATTAATATTACCACCAAGTTCAATCAGTATATCGATGAAAGCGCTTACATTTTTCTTCTTTGAAACTGACATAATTTCATCGGCCAGGTAATTAGCTGTTTTCTTTGCATCTTCAAATAAAGATTGACCAGTCTCCGTCAGGACAACATAACTCACCCTTGCATCTCTTTCATTAGACTCACGGGATACCAGCCCATTTTTTTCCATAGGTAAAAGCATTCTGGTAATGCCAGAGGCAGTTATCCCTATTTTCTCAGCCAGGTCTACCCTACGCATCCGTTTATCTGCTGCCAGATCTAACAGATAGAGGATCATAAAATCACTAAAACCAATACCATGAACGTTCAGCTGATCAAAACGTCTGGAAATTACAGCCTGGATCTTAGCCAGGTTCATCAATGCTTTAAGGGAGGTATTTATTGTTGACATATACTTGACTACTCAATGATTATACAATGATAATACATTTTACTGAAGAAACAAAACAGCCGACTTAACTCCCTGTTATTTAGCTAAAAATATTAACTCTGCCTAAAGTATGCCCCGGAAGAAATACCAGATAAATTGCTGATTCAAAGTTCAATTCTAAGAATTTTTACACCCGGATTCCCCCCCTGACATAGGGTTGTCACAACCAGGGCTTTTATTTGTACTGATAACAGAACCCATACTAAAATGGATACAGAAACATTTTGTCCTGCAAGCCGGAAACAATGGCGATTATGGTTAACCAAAAATCATGGCCATAAACAAGCTGTCTGGCTTGTTTATTATAAAAAAAAGGCTGATACCGCACCGATGTCCTGGAGCGATGCTGTTGATGAAGCCCTATGTTTTGGATGGATCGACAGCAAAAGAGTGGCCCTGGACGAAGAAAAATTTATGCAGTTTTTCAGCAGACGAAAAACAAATAGTACCTGGTCAAAAATTAATAAGGAAAAAATCCGGCAACTCATAGAAACAGGACTGATGACCCAGGCGGGTTACCAAAGCATCGAGGCTGCCAGACAAAATGGTTCATGGACAATGATAGACGATGTAGAAGAATTAACAATACCACAAGACCTGGAACGGGCATTCAAAACTAAACCAGGTTCAAAAGACTTCTTTTTAAGTTTAAGCAAATCTGTCAGAAAAGCTCTTTTACAATGGATTGTGCTTGCCAGAAGAATTCAGACCAGAGAAAACCGAATTCATGAGATCGCAGACCGCGCAGCTCAAAAACTAAAACCGAAACAGTTCAGTTAGGAGAAAACCGCTTCCCTTTTCAGAAAAGCGGTTCATGAAAATTTATTATTGATATATCAGTTTCCGGTTATAAAATAAATTAGATATCGCCGAGTAATTTGCTAAATCAGTTGCTTTTACATCGAAGTACATCATAAATTTATAGCTATTATCTTTTACATATTTTGCTGCTGCAAGTCCGGATTGTGTTGTATTAAGTTTATCTGCAAAGTCAACCCCCAGACCTAATCTGGCCTTAGTCATTCCAGCTTTTTCATACATACCTAACCTGGATGAAGGTGAGCTTTGATAACCCATTTCCCATCCGTAATCCAAAAGCCCTGAAAGAACAAATTTACTTCCCTCAACCGAAATAGAAGCCTGAAAATCTGCATTATCAACCCATAATGCCTTTGAAGTAATCAAAACTTTTCCCGGATGTCTGCTATCTTCAGCCTTCCATAGTTTTTTCAGTTCGTATAATACCCTTAACATAGACTCATTGTAAGTTGTACCCGAGTAGCTTGCCCACTCTTCGTCAATATCAATCCCATCGTACTGATAAAGATTGATAGACTCATTGATCTGCACCGCAAATTTACGGGCAGCATCCTGCGTTGCAAAACTTTTCCAGCCAGCATTTTCATGATCTGGCATAATGCACATCAGAACCGTAGCCCCAGTAGCTTTGACATCCAGGATATCCTGCTTCAATTCATTATTCATCGTTAAGGAATACCTTCCCGCATCACCAGTGGTAGTTTTAACCCCGCTTGAATTATAGAGATCATTTGGGTTCAGTGCTTTGGCCGAAGGCGAAAAACTTGCAGAAGAGCTCCATTCTTTATAAGCAAGCACATAATCTCCCAGATCAGTACCTGTTTCACCCCTAAGTTTTTTCGATTTGGCAGGTATGATCTTTGCAGACTCAAATACAATGGCAATATCAAAAAACCGCTGAGCATCGTTTGTCTTTAGCTCGGCCGGACTAAGCTCAAATTTGAATTTGCCAACGTTGGTAATACGGCCGGAATTTACCTTCAGATAAGCAACTTGTTTCAATTTTTCATCTTTTACGACAAGTATCGGATTGGTACTTGCTACCGCTTGCCTGTTGGCTGCAGCATCATTTCCCTTTGCAGCTCCCTTGTCTTTCCGACAAGCATAAAAGGATAAACAGAGGGCTAATAATAATGAGCCTGAGAGCAGTTCTTTTTTCATTGGTTTCTAGTTTTTAAGGTTATCTTAAAATTAAGAATTTAAAAGGAAATTTGCTATCTTGTCAAGTATGAAAACCAAAAAACCGCTAATCCCAGCACCGATACTTATGGCTATCGGATTACTATTCGTCTCATTACCTCTTATAATTAATCACTATCTGAAAATACCAGATTTTTTACGCGGTTCTTTGATAGGAATAGGATTAGGACTTGAGATCATTGCGCTCATTCTGTTGACACGGAAGAAAAAATCTGGTACGCCGATATTTTAATCCTTAAAAACTGCTGCACATAAAGCCATATTCATAGCTGCACCAGCAACTGAACCAGTTGATACTGCCACAGACACCGAGCGCATAGCCGAATTATCGCCGCAGGCATATAATCCTGGTATTGTAGTCTGTTGGAAATCATCAACCTTCAGCAAACCCCGGTCTGTGAGTTCGCAACCTAATTCAACAGGTATTTTACAGTGTTGCTCAAAAGGTGGTGTAGTGTAGATGGCGTTCAACAGATGTTCAGATCCGTCCTGCAGCAACACCGCTGAAAGGTGCCCATTCTGATGTATAAAAGCCTTTATTTTCTGCTGTTCAACCCGGATATTATTTTTCTTAAGTAATTTATTTTGTTCTGCATTGAATGTAGCTGGGCCATCTGTAAAAATGGTAAGTTTTGGGGTAAGATTAGTGACCAGCTGTGCATAATGAAATGCCATATCGCCATTGGCAAGAATACCGGTTGTCTGGTTCCGGAACTCATATCCATGACAATACGGGCAATGGATAATGGATATTCCCCAACAATCCGTAAAGCCGTCAGTTGAAGGCATCAAATCTTTAAGACCAGTAGCAAAGAGGACCTTTTTCGCTGAAAATGTAACCTCTGACCAGGTTTTGACTTCAAAAAGCTCTTCATTTTTGTGTACTTCCACAACGTGATCTTCATGGAATGACACCGTTTCATACTTCAGTACCTGCGTTTTAGCTTTTTTGGAAATATCAGCTGGTTTCTCTCCGTCCCTTGTGATAAAATTGTGCGAATGCGGAGTTTGCCTGTTACAAGGTAAATTACTGTCAATGATCAGCACTTTTCTTAAAGAACGGCCTAAAGCCATAGCCGCAGAAAGTCCTGCGTAACTACCACCAATTATAATAACATCAAATGTTAATGCCGCTGCTCCCTGAACTGTATTTGCTGAATTTGTCATTCCCTAAATTTGATTGGCAAAATTAGCCTTATTTATAGCTTCAATCTTACCACTTATCGGAGGAAAGATGGCACATATCACATATTATATCTGACTGACTATTTCTGGTGCTGATGTGCTTTCCTGTATTGCAGAGGTGTGAACCCGGTTAGCTTTTTGAAAAACCTCCCAAAATAAGAATCATCAGTAAAATTAAGATCCATGGCAATCATAGACACCGTCGAATTGGTTTGTATCAAACGCGATTTGGCTTCCTGTAACAGCTGTTTCTGGATAAAATAACTAGCCGGAAAACCCGAAACTTCCTTCACCACATCATTCAGATAATGCGGATGGACATGCAATAATCCGGCATAGGCATTCACCTGTTTCTTCTCCATAAAATGCTGATTGACCAAAAGCTGGAACCTGGCAACCAATTGTTCTTTTCTGGATAAGTTAAAGGACTCGCCGGTTATCTTTTGCTGATAGATCCGCTCGGCCTCCAGAAGGATAATATTCAGAAACATTCTAACCAGTAAATCATCATTAAAAGTTTTTTTCTGACACCTTTCGGATTTGAGTTTCCAGAACAAATGTTGCATCATCTGTGCTTCCCGGTCAGATAAATTGAGGTATGGAACTTTATCCAGCTGAAAAAAAGGGAACTGATTAAGCGTAATCTGATGTTTGATACAGAGCAGAAAGTAATCTGCATCAAACATACAGACAATCCCCTTCAGGTCTTCGCTCCAGGATTCAGTAGAATGAAGCTGATTCTCAGAGATAAAATACATGCTCTGCGGACCAAACTTATATTTCTGATGGCCAATGACTTCTTCTACTTCCCCTTCTGCCAAAAGAATAATGCTATAAAATTTCCTCCTTGTCTGAAGACCGATATGTTTGTTGTGTAATTTCTTTAAATCTTCTAAAGCTACAATTTCCAGAAAACCGTTTCCTTGTGCATACTCCAGCTGATTACATTCCGGACAAGTAGAATAATGCGAATCCTGAAGATAAAACTTCTTGAACTCCTCTACATTACGAATTTCTTTGATTTTAGAAGAATGCGGCATTGTGATAAGATTAGCATCTGACTACCAGTTTCTTCCCAGATTTTCTTTCCAATCATAAGGTAAGAGTTCTGCCAGACAAACGAAGATACCATCTTTCACTTCGACAACAGCCTTCAGATTTTCTTTTGACAGTTGACTGATTAGTTCCCTGCACCTTCCGCAAGGCGGGACTGCACGATATTTTGGGCAATCTGTTTTAAGTTATTGTTGTCCATTGCTGCTGATTTAATTTAGAGCTGTGATATGTACGATAAATACCAATTAACAGCCTTTTGTTCTTCCCTCTTCAAAAAAGAATCTTTGGCATCATTATATTCAATCCCGTCTTTCCATTCCTGTAAGCTTAGTCTCTCTTTCAACTGCTGATATTCTTCTTTAATCTCTGGATGAGTACGCAGGTAATCTCTGAAAGCAATATGACGTGTCCAGTGTACTGAATCTAAAGGTAATACATGGATGTGCGCTAAACGAAGATCCTGACGGTGTAATTGTTCGGTAATGGCAGCTGCCGATCTGATATGGAGCGGCAGGGATAAACTCTGCGGAGAAGACTTTAGCTTTACAAAAAAACGACGGTACGGCATCTGTTCATTATAGTTTTCGTAATAGACGTAATCTTTATCCATCAGCAAAGGCGGAACCTTATCAAGGTCATCTTCGTGCTGAACGCCTACTAAAATGTCAATGATAGGTTTAGCAGACAAGCCTTGTACGGATGTGCTGCCGATATGTTCGATCTCCGGGTTCAAAAAACCAATAGCGCTGACAAGCTCTGCTTCGATCTCACTAAAATCCCGTTTCCACGTGGGGTCGTACTGTTGAATTGTGATTATCATCTTTCAAAGTTAAGATATTTTGACTCCTGAGTTCCCTATGCTGAAACATACGTGCCAGGGGGCTTATAACTACATGTTTGCTCAAACAAACCTTCAATTCTGAGCAGGCTTCTTTCTTTTATAATATTATGAAATATTGATATCATGTAACCTCAATTCCTGTTAACTTATTTTTTATTGTTTGATTTTTCACGATGTATTGTATAGTTTTGCTATTATTTTTAATTAATCTAAATAAGATACATGAATAAAATCTTACTATTAACAGCAGGGATGTTGCTTAAGTGTCTGATCTGTTTTGCGCAACAACCAGCAACCATTAAAGGCAGCGTTACAATATCCAACGGAAAGTCCGCACCACACATTTCTATTACAATCAAAGGCATAGGTGTCACCTCTGATGAAAAAGGACAGTTTATCATTAAACAGATTAAAGCCGGGTCCTACATTATTAAAGCTTCAGCCGTTGGCATAAAGCACACTGAAAAGAATATTACGCTTAGTGCCGGAGAAACCAAAATAGTCAATTTTATCTTAGCCGAGAATGACGAGGCCCTACAAGAAGTTAATATAGCAGCTATCAAAAACAAATATAAGATCAGTCTTCCTTCCGCTTCTTTAAGATTAAACGAGCCATTACTCGAAGCTCCACAGAATATTCAGATTGTTAGTGAGCAGGTGATCAAGGATCAGCAAATTACCAGTATGAGCGACGGATTGATCAGAAATGTAAGTGGGGCTATACGTACCCAGCACTGGGCCGATATGTATGCAAACATTAAAATGAGGGGTTCACAGATCCAGGCCTTCAGGAATGGGTTCAATGTGGTTAATTCTTTTTGGGGGCCACTCACTGAAGATATGAGCTTTGTTGATCATGTAGAATTTGTGAAAGGCCCGGCAGGTTTTATGCTGGGTAGCGGCGATCCAAGCGGACTGTATAATGTTGTCACTAAAAAACCTACCGGAATCGATAAAGGAGAAGTGTCTTTTACGGCCGGAAGTTATGATATGTACCGTACAACAGTCGACTTTGACAGAAAACTTACTGAGGATGGCAAACTGTTGTTCAGGCTCAATGCTTCGGGACAAAACAAAAAATCACACAGAGACTTTGAATATAATGACAGATACAGCTTTGCCCCTGTCTTGTCTTATCAGACCGGGAATACAAAGATAACTGCAGAATATGTAGTGCAACAGGCAAAAATGAGCCAGGTTGGTTCTTCTTATATCTTTGGCGTAAAAGGTTACGGGACTTTCCCTGTTGATTTTTCGCAATCCGATCCCTTGATCCCTCCCACTACGATCAACGATCAAAGTGTCACCGTGAACGTGCAGCACCGCTTTGATGAGCATTGGAAACTAACCGCTCAGGGAGCTTACTACAATTATAAAATGTCGGGTAACAGCGCCTGGCCGTCAAAAGTAAATGCCGATGGAACACTTATCCGCAGTATCGGTATATGGGATGCGGCCAGCAGCATGAAACTGGCACAGGTATTTTTGAACGGAAACTTTAATACAGGAGGCATTCAGCACCGTATTCTGGCCGGTTTTGATGCCGGTAATAAAAAGTACGAGGCAGATTGGAATGCAAGTGTTCAACTGGATACGGATCAAAACCCATTTAACAGTGAACATCCTGTTTACGGTACCAATCCCGCAGCCTATACTGCTTTTAACACCAGACGTTTAACTCCTTTGAAAGAAAGGGCAATAGATGCACAGGGATTAATCGGATCTAAATACCACTCTTTTTATCTGCAGGAAGAACTTGGCTTTTTCAGCAATAAATTAAGGCTGACACTTGCCGGAAGATATACAGACCTCAGTGAATACAACTGGGGCACCCCTCCGGAAACCCCAAACAAAGCTAGTCAGTTTTCACCAAGATTTGGCCTGAGCTATTCTATTGATCATAAAACCTCTGTCTACGCTGTTTATGACAAGGCTTTTATTCCTCAAAGCGGAATACTACGCGACAACGCACAGGTTAAGCCACTGACCGGGGTCAATACAGAAATCGGCATCAAAAAAGATTGGTTTGATAATAGATTCAATACTACTTTATCCTTGTACCGCATTGTCAAACAAAACGAATTAACCAGCGACCCTACTGATCCAAGAAGAGTATATAGTGTCGTTCTGGGTGAAAAAAGAGTACAGGGGATCGAATTTGATCTGAGAGGCGAAATTACCAGAGGGCTGCAGCTTATTGCCAATTATGCCTATACCGACGGGAAAGTAACTAAAGCTAATCCTGACGTGGAAAGCATCAAGGTTGGTGACGTTGTACCAGGATTTGCAAAACATACCGCAAACAGCTGGTTAAGCTATACACTACAGGATGGTCTTTTGAAAGGTGCCGGAGTTTCAACCGGTTTTTCATGGCAGATAGGCCGTGTACCAGGGACATGGAGCAGAACTGACAATAAACCCTTACCAAATTATTTCCGCCTGGATGGTGGTCTGTTCTGGGGACTTGACAAGATCAAAATCACCGGTAATGTGTTTAATATATTAAATAAATACCTGTACGATGGTGAGGTCTATAATTTTGGGACTGTCACCACTTATGCCTGGCAGACAGAACCATTAAGAAACTATAGATTAAGTATTGCTTATAGATTCTAATTCAATAATACAAATTACCAATTCCTTGTGGAATTGGTAATTTATTTCTCCATGACCTGATAAGTACCTGCATCAAACTCCTGTTTAAATATATCATAGTCTATCATTGCTTTTTTTGAATAACTATGCGCATAATCGATCAGACTTTGGTGCCAGCTCTGGTTAGTTCCAAATTCAATCAGTTCATCTGCAATAGCCGAACCTTTCCTTCCCGAGCTCCTCAGATGTGATGAAGCTGTTAAAAATGCCATATCATCTATCACCTGATATACATCTCTGTACTGGTCCTGAATCAACTTGAATTTGATCTTATCCTCGTTTGGCTGCATCTCTTTCATGACATAGGAATCACCTCTGAAGTTCGTATGACTTAATAAAGCACAAGGCATATGCTGGCACATCTGTTGAACAAATACAACTCTTTCGGCATTACTTTCCCAATTTGGCTGTTTGACATCAATCATGGGTGAAAGTGCCGAGCCTAAAGCCTGTTTCATGTCTATGATAAGATATTTACCCCTTTTCTGCACACTTTCTAAAAGAAACATATAACGTTTAATACCTACGCTACCAGTACCAGCTAACCGAAAAACGACATCCTTAACCTTGTAATTATAAGGACTGATACTATGATTGTTTATCCAGTCCGTTAGATGAAGTATTAATTCTTTACGTTCTTCCTTATCTAATTCAAAATGTCTTTCATCAGTCAGAGACAATACCAGCTTTCGTTTTCTTACTTCTGTTCGCTTTTCCAGCAACCGGCTTTGTTTCCGTTTGCTGACCGACTGCAGAAAAGTACTTATAATTCCCTTAGCTATTCGCGGTTCGATTGGCAGAGCTTTCGCTTTGACAAGGACAGCAGAATAATTTCTCAGGAATACCTGAACCATATTCACTGCTTTAATTTCTTCCAGCTCCAGAAAGTCAAAACACAGAAAAATACTGGTCAGCATTCTTACCAGTTCCATGATAACTGGTGCAAGAATGGCTTCATCGAAGTCATTTAAATCAAAATACACCTGTCCGTCATCCGACTTATAACTTCCAAAATTTTCTACATGAAGATCTCCACAGATCCATCCTAAGGGCGATCCGGGAATTTCTTTCCAGGTTTTCAGATCCTGATAAAATAAGTCACAGGTGCCTCTGAAAAACCGAAAAGCATTTTCTGACATTGCTTTATATTTAAGCTGCACCATTTCCTCTAATAAACCTTGATTGGAGGAAATAATTCTTTCGGATAAGGACATTACAGATTTTCTTTTAGTCTGTTCCGTTGAATTTCTAATTCCTTAATCCTGTCGATAGAGTGAGATTTATGAATATCATCATCCTTTTCGGCAGCAGAAGCCAGTTTCTCGTAAAATTTGTGAAGTAGGTCAAGCTCATCCTCAGTCAGGGCTTCTACATCAACCATGCGGTTACTTGTATAGCGCGAAGCAGCAATGAGTTCATTGAGCTTCAACTGTATAGCCTTACTCTCCTTATTCTGGGATTTTTGAATTAAAAACACCATTAAAAAAGTAACGATAGTAGTGCCCGTGTTTATAATGAGCTGCCAGGTTTCTGAATAATGAAATACCGGTCCGGATATAGCCCAGATGATGATTACTAATGATGCCATCAAAAATGCTGAAACGCTTCCTGTCCAGCAGGTAATTTTATTTGCTATAATTTCGAAAGTAATCTTCTTTTTAGATTCCATATGATTTGAGCTTATTTGGAGCTAATAACCATTCAGAGATCAAATGGTTTTATAGAATTCACAATTCTCAAAGACGCTTCCTCACAAAAATCAAGTCCTGAATAGTCGGGATTATATCCACCTATATAAGGTACGGCCATCATATAAATACGATCATTATATGCCCCATAGTGATCAAGGACCTGAAAATTATCATTGATGGCAATCCCGGGTACTTCCAGGTAATAAGTCCCGTCTGTTCCCTGAATAACTTTTTTCTCTTCCCTATCCATAACCCTTTTCCCATATTCCGCTGAACTGAATTTTAAGCGCGCCGGAGTAATGGTATTTTTTGATAACATACCTGCAAATGGAAAATCCTGATAAGATAAATGCGGCTGCCCCACACAATCAATAAATGTTTGATAATATACAGCCTGATCCTTCCCATTCTCATCTTTATAATAATAGGTAGCTCCTCCCCTGGATTCAGCTCTTACTTCACTTTGTGAGCCAACCGTCACCATTTCAAGTACACCAGCCTCATTTAAGGCCAGTAATTCTTCACAAGAGCTTTGAGGTAAATAAGCAATAACGATAGAAATCAATGGAATTAAGGAGTCATGAAGCCTGCTCATATCTTCGGCAGACAAGTACTTTGCAGGATAATTCAGGGCAAAACTTAATACACCAAGCATCTCTTTCCAGTAGACAGATTCTTGTCTTTTTATTGATTTCTCAGCTTCAATGTATTCAGCTTTTAGGAGTTGAAAGGGGTCTAAACGTTCCCTTAGCTCCATCATTTCGTCGACAAACTCTTCTACTGACAGTGCTTTAATACGCTCATAAAACTGAGGGTCCTTCTCCTGGAATATATCCTTAAAATTCTTTTCAAATATATAATCAAGTGATAAGAATCCGTTGTTCTGTGCAATGTGAGCAGCCAGCTCTTCTTCGGTTAGCAGAGAATCATTGGAAAGATGAGAATCTTCCAGATGAAATCTTACACCAGGGAGCATCCCGTTTCTGGAATGCAGTATAATCCTGAATTCCGGACTACCCGCAGCGCGTGTATAAGTCATTGTTCCATCTTCGGTTCTGGTCAAAGATCCGTTATGTCTTGCAATCGTCCGGATCGCATCTATGGCTGTTAAAGAAGAACCTCTGATGGCTACCGGATGATTAAGCCCAAGCCTGAGTTTGGCAGGTGGATAAGGTGTATCATAATAGCCGGGTACTTTTCCTTCATACTGTAATGGCCAGCTGTGCCCCGTACTCATGATTACATGATCGAATTTAAGTGTTTCATCTCTGTTGATCTCCACCCAAACCTGATTATGCTCAGGCTGATCTGTAATATCTGTAACTGTTGTATTTAAGTGTAAGATTGTATGTAATCCCTTTTTCCGGGCTTTTTTCAACAGCAGATCAAATTGCGCAGTCAGGTATTCACCAAAAAACAATCTTGGCAAGACCTTGTATTCATTAAACTGATCGGGATTGATCTGATAGCGTTGTAAAAGGTCTCCAGGGGCAGTTTGCACCCATTCTTCAATCGAAGTAACTATCATCGGTATCTCATTATCAGAGACGTTTGTGATATGTTCATCATTTGCTCCCTGATGACTATAGGGCATACCCGAACCTATTTGAGATTTTCTTTCAAAAATCTCAATTTCAAAATCTTTGTTATCCTGTTCTACAAACCTTTTAAATAAAAATAACCCACTTGGCCCAGCACCAAGTATGGCAATGCGTTTTTTTGATTTCCCGGCCATCCTTAAATTGAAAATATCACCTACAACACAAAAAACACACCTACTGTTTTGTAATAACTGTTAAACAAAAAAGGGAGGTCTTGTATTCCCTCCCTTTTAATTCCATTATTTCTCTCCCTGAAGATAGACAGATAGCGGTATATATCCTTGTTTATCTTTGAATACGGCATCAGGAACTTCTATTTTAAAAGTATGACTACCTGCAGTCAGGTCTCCCAGGCTAATCACGCGGATTGGGATCGCATCTCCAGGACACCAGTTACTAAATGATGCCCATTGCGCAGTTGTTTTAGGTGTAGATCCATAAATGCCATTACCCTGTGTGTTGACAGGGCGATAAGGCTCACATGATTTACCACCTGGTTTATAAGTTAGTTTCAAGGTATTATCAAAATAGACAAAATGATCACGTCTGTTATACTCCTCTCCTCCGGCATTAGCCCCATGATTGGAAGTGATCAGATATAATTTGGCAGCTTTAACTGCTGTGGCTAAATTAACGGTGATAGATTTTACAGTTTTACCCGCTACATCTGTATTATCATAATTATTGATGCTCTGATTGAAAGACATTGGCTCCAGACTCACAGCAGGATTAACAGTAACAGAGCCAGTAGTGCTGATTAAATCAAGTGTTCCAAAAAAAACATCGTTTCTACCGGCACATCCGGCAATTTCCTTATTGGCAGCATAAGGAACACCAAATACGCTTAACTCCAGATAAAGGTCATAAGCAGCATTGACAGCAGGATCTTTTAGAATGGCAGCTAAATTATCTACACTGAATAAATAAGGAACTTCATCCGGTTTTTTATTTTTATTCATAAACGGAGTTATAAAACGGCCTATTTCCAGATGTTTGGCATCGCCATCGCTATAAACAGCATCTTTCTTAACCAGGGCTAAGCCTGCATAGCCAATCCGGTCATAATTATCGCAGGATGCTTTAATAGTAACTTTTAGCTGTAAACCATTACCAATACTTTCTAACTGTGTTGTGGTTAGTTTTTTCACATATTTGGCATTATTCACTCTGATTACACCTTCGGGAACTGGCTCAGAAACCGTTGCGGCATAACCATCATAAAATAAAATCTGGTCAAAAACACGGAGAGTTCCTCCCGTTGTTAAGGCATTAGTTTCAGTACTTTTCCCACTGGCAGGGATCATTTCGCTTCGCTTACAAGAGGTTAACAGCGCAGAAGCACATAAAAGGGCAAATAATAAGTTTTTCATAGAGATTTATTTTTGATTAGGTGATTAGGCGGCAGTAAATTGTAACTACAAGGCTTATTTATTTGTATAATTAATTATTATACATAACAATTACACAAAATTTATAATAGAATTAAATTTTATTACACCAATAGACGTTTTGTCGTGGTAACATCGGAAAAACCATGACCACTGAAATTATTTTTGGCTCGATTATTAATATTAGCTATCTTATCATTAAACTCATAAACTTATGAAAACAACAAAATTCTTACTTACGACCGCTGTGATGGTTATCTCATTTGCATCATTCAGTTACGCTCAAACTGCGCCAAAAGTAGTTGGAGGAGACAGAGATAAACACGGTTGTATAGGCTCGGCAGGTTATACATTTTCGGTATTGAAAAACGACTGCGTCAGGCTGTTTGAACAAAAAATACAACTAAAGGAAGTTGATCCAAAAGGATCTTCTACATCAAATACAGCCGTTATTCTAAGTGAGAATAATAAAAAAGCTGAAGTTTTTCTACCTTCTTCAAAATCCAGCACGATATTATCTGCAACCAGACTCGGAAAAAGAGCCACCTGGAAAAAAGGAGACCTGACCTTACTTAAAAGTGAAAAAGGTTATATCCTGAAAAGAGCAAACAAGGTTATCTTCAGTTCATAATTCAAAAGGGTTACAAATCATAATTTTGTAACCCTTTTTGATTAATTAAGGTGTAAAAAGGCTGGTTGCTTTTTCGAGTTGTTTATCTGTATAAGCCGCAACACCAGACTGATCGTAGGGTACCAGAATATCAGGCGGAAAGCCCAACCCTTCGTATATCTGGTTATCCTTAAATTTAAAGACAGCAGAGGCTGTTTTGATCACAGCAAAGTCCCCGATAGTAAAAGAGCCTCCGTTCAGATCAGCTTCGGCAGTCAGCGAACCATTTGCCCCATAAGTTCTTTCTCCAATAACAGTTGTATTAGGCATCGCTTTGAGCGCCATCGTGGTTAATTCTGCCATACTGATAGAATACATATTCACCAGAACAACTATCTTTCCGGTATATGGCTTACTTCCAGCCACTGGCGTTACCAATGCCGGCATCCATGAGGTGTAGTCTAATGGATTGTTATTGCTCTTGTAACGCGATGACCCATATTGCAGCGGGGTATTGATGAACCGCCCGCTAAAGAAATTAAGGTCTTGTAAATCTCCTCCGGTATTGTCTCTGAGATCAATAATAACACCTGCCGTATTGTTATTTTTGATGCTATTGAAAACAAAATTCAATAAAGTAGTCATCCTGGTATTATCACTGTTAAACGCCCTGTAAACAGAAAATGCATTTAAACGGAAGTAAAGGATATTGTGATGAATAGTACCTGCAATATACCGCAGTGAATGTTCGGGGTCAGTGTTATAAGCAGCATCATAATAAGGCTGATCCAGATAACGCTGTGCAACCTGATCAAAGTAATCAGCTGGATAAGGTGAATGATAATCTGGTCTTTGTTTTAACCGGATATCGGCAGGGATCATGATAGAATCAGCTAAAAGCGGATCGTTGAATTGCAAAGTGTAGTGAGAGTCCTTCAGACCTGCGGTCATCTGTCTTAAATAATGTGCAGCTTTTAACCGGTCTGCCGGATCACTGAATTGAAGTTTAGCAAAAGCAGGAGAAAAAACACGGTACATCTCATTCCAGTTCGTGCTGTCTATATCCCACATCACGTAATTGCGGTTCATTCCATTCCAGAAAGCATCGAAGATCTCCTTGAAGTCTTTTCCAGCTACACCTGAAGGATTAATTTCAGGAGCCAGCTCTTTACGGCATGCCACTGTTAACGGCAGAACAATAATAAGCAGTACCTTCAAAAAATAAATCTTCCGGGATTTATAGCTCCCTTTTATTGTCCGTTTATCAATCATACTGCCATCTGTGTTTTTTATGATGTTGACCAGTCCTGAATAACAAACCTGCCGAAATAACGACAGTTTGATTAAACCGCTGTTCCTGGTTAATTGTATAGTTTTTTCCCTGATCCGTTAAAGAATAATAATAGCGGGCAGTCATAAAATAAGCAAACTGCCTGGACAGCGTATATTGAAAGTCCAGTCCTGCTACCCATCCAAACTCCCATCTGTTATCTAGTTTATTGTCAAAATGATAAGTTTCATCGTAAGAAAAGGGTTTGATATTCTGGAATACGTTGGTATAATCCCCGTCCTGCGTACTCAGATCCGAGAGATTGGGAATTACTCCCTTTTTTCTGCTGTGCGCCCAATAGGCCGAATAACCACCGGCGCTAATCCCGCCCAGCATTCTTTGATTACTTAGTGAAAAAGTAGCCAGCATAGGTAACTGAATATAATTGTTATAGGTTGCCTGATATACACCCTGATAATAATCATTACGCACGATTTTATAATTTTTACCAATGAATGAAGGCTCCACTCCTATGGTGACATATTTATTGACAGGATACCGGACAACCATCCCTGCTGTAAAACCGTCTACCTTGGTATAATCTGTATTAGACCTGTAACCGCGATTACTGATCAGGGAATTTCTGCTGATACCGGCATTTATACCAACATTCAACTGCGCTTTCATCAATAGCGGGTTGATTAGTAAAACACTCAGCAATCCGGCCACCCGGTAAATATTTGTAAAGTTTTTTTTCAATATAGAAGTTTATGAATTCAAAAAAGCCGGTTAATATATAAACCCCGACAGTTTAACATCGGGGTTTATAATTTAGATAAAATATCTGTTCATATAGGTAGATGAACGATCATTCTATTTTTTAGTTAGTACTCAGTTTTTTAACCGCAGTTACTACCTGTTGTAAAGTCTGCCCGGCAGCCGTAACTGTTCCGTTCACACTTAGTGATTGTTTAATCAGTGCAGTCTGTTTTGCATTGCCATACAGACCAAATAATGCAATATTATCATATGGACTGTAAACAAGATTACCTTGACTGCCTGTAACTGCCAGCATAATCGAAGCAGGGTCTGTAGTTGTGGTAGATCCATAAGTTGGCGTCAATGGCGTACCATAGATATGTGTTGCCTGCGCATCTGTACCTGTCTGGTCGCCTTCATTTACATAACCAGAAGCAGCCACCTGATTTTTCAATGATTTCTGATTAGCAGCAGTCTGTGCATCCCATGTACCAGCTCCATATTGTCCGTCAACCAGATTTTTTGTGATACTGGTCAGGATGATGTCCTGATTGGCCACACTGGTACTGTATCCACCTGATTTGAGTGTAGAGTATATTCTATTTTTGTAATCGGTATGTCTAAGACCAATTGCATGTCCGAATTCATGGTTCAAGATACTTGAGATGAATGCTCTGCTGGCAGTAGTATAACCAGCATCAGGGTTACTGTTCAGTGAAACGTGTTTACCTGGATTTCCGCTGGCATCAACAAACGAACCATCCTGGCCTAATGTAACCGAACCATTTGCATCAGCTCCTCCCAAATCAGAGAAAGAAGTGATAATGTCTGCGGTTAAGGTGTCGGTTACCTTTACAAATTTCAAAGGCAATTTCAGGTTGTTCAGTGCTACTACTGTTGAATCGAAAGCTTCACTGAATTTAGCAGTATTCGATGCATCATATAGTGCTAAATTAATTGTTCTTGTACCCCCGGTAACTGTTATTGGATACCTTGTAGAGTATTGACCCTGTTGTTTGGATAAAGCGGTAAAGCTGGCATCAAGGTTCTTTTTGGTAATCCTGATGTCTCCCTCTACCAGATAGCCATCACGCGTTACGACTACACTCAGTGGATCAAATCCGAGTGTCTTGATCTTTTTCATATCAGCGAGTACATTATCCAGAGATACATTGCCGGGGGCAGTTTTCGCTGAAGGATCTGTGGCCACTGATTCACTTTTTTTACAGCCCGTGAAGGTCATAAAAAACGTTGCTCCTACTACAGTAAGGAGATAAAACACTTTTTTGTTTGTTGCTTTTTTCATTTTATTTAGATATAGGTTGATATCGCTAATATATATGTAGTAAAGCTAAAACGATTAAATATTACGTGAATGACTATATAATCTAGGTATATGGCAGTATTTAACCTGTTTGTAAACAAATCATGTTACCATTTACAGTTTTCTAACAAAAAAAGACAGCAATTTGCTGTCTTTCAATATTGTATTAACTTTTGAAGTTTAATAAAAGTATCTGAGCAATGATCGGTTTGCTAGTTTTTATATTTAATTGCTTCCGATTTAACTGATTCCGATGTGATGAAATTGGGTGGGTCGCCTCCACCAGTAAAATCTACGTTAGTGAAAATGATACCATCAGCACCAATTTCTTTTGCTTTTTTTACAGTCGTTCGCTTTGCAGCCTCTACATTGGTATTGACAGAGGTAATGAGGTGTCCGATCACTTTGTAATCCTGCTTAATATCTTTGGCCGCATAAAAAACGTCTAACTTGCTCGTTGCAGGCAATGTCTCACCGATGTAAGAAGTGGCCAGGGAAGCACATGAGCTCAATAGAACCGCAACTATTATCACGATTAAAGACCTGATTTTGAACGCTTTCATATAGATAATTAAACTTTATTAAATATAAAGATTATTCCATGATGCACCAATCAAACGCTGAAATGTAATACCATATTTACATCTGATGCGTTTAAAGCATCCTGATATTTCGATTGCCATTTTTGATTTTCCATTTGGTGTTTATACGGTGATTACGATTTTACCATTGGTTTGATTACTATCCAGGAGTTTATGGGCAGCCTCAATCTGGTCAAAAGAAAATGTAGCTGTTCTTAATGAAGGTATTTTACCTGAATAAACATGCGCTGCAATAAGATTTAATGGAGTTTCTGTCAAAGGATAAGCTTTAGTCCCCAGTAATCTGCTCGACGAAAAGCTTAATTTTACAGATCGCCCCAGCTGGTTCATTAAGTTGAAATCTGAGATTACAGGAGGCCCGCCGAGTAAACCGATAACTGTGACTTCGCCAAAAGGCCTGACAGCGGCAACCGTATCCAGGATTCCTTCTCCTCCTACCACATCCAGCGCCTTATCCACGCCATCGGGAACAATTTTGAGTACTTCCTGCGAAACATTTCCCTGATCTACAATGACAAAATCAACTCCCAGTTCTTTAAGGCGGAAAGATTTACCAGCATCTCTTGTGGTTGCAATTACCTTCACTCCTTTAAATTTGGCATAAAGAATTACGGCTATACCAGCTGCACTGGTTCCTCCTTTGACCAGTAACGTTTCTCCTTGAAGAACATTTAAAACTTTATCCAGAACAACGGCAGCGGTGCCGAATGACTCGGGAATAGCCGCAAGTTCTTCATAAGAAATATCGCTGTTGATCGCCAGTACATAATCGGCAGGTGAAACCACATATTCAGCATAGCTGCCAGGACGTGTCATCCCCGATCCACCCATCAGGGTGACTACTTTCTGACCAATCTTAAATCTACCCGATTTATCTTCTACTACCTCGCCGGCAGCCTCTAATCCCAAAATAGCGGGTTCAGTTACTGGCCCTATCATCCCCTGTCTTCTATAGGATTCCATTTTGTTTAAGCCAAAAGCTTTGATTTTTATCTTAACAGTTCCTTCTGTTGTCTGAGGTTCTGCAATTTCCTGAAGAGTTAAGACCTCTGGTCCTCCATTCTTTTCTAATATGATCGCTTTCATTTTTTATATTGTTTGATTCGCAATAATTACAATACAAAGTTGAGGCAAACCATCATTTACAGCCTATAAGCTATCATAAGAAAAAACCTTAAGGTAGATTAAGGAAATCTACTTTGAGACCAGGTCTTTTCTTAATTTACTTAAAAATTCGGGGGTAATTCCCAGATAAGAGGCTATCTGAGTGTTCGGTATGCGTTGAGACAGCGCGGGGTATTGCTGTAGAAATGCGAGATAACGTTCCATTGCACTGGCACTAAAGGACTGCAACAGGCGGTTTTGAAGTTCTATAAATTTGTTTTCAATGATTACTCTGAAATTGCGGTCAAATTTAGGACAGTTAACATAGAGAAAAAGTAAATCTGTTTTATTAATCTGCAGAATAGTAGAGGGCTCCATTGCTTCTATGTAGAGTTCGCTCGGATTTTCGGCATGGAAACTTCCAATATCAGTTGCCCAATCGTTCTCTACAACAAACTGGATATTATGTTCTACTCCTTTCTCATCTACTTTATATATTTTAAAGCAGCCATGAACGACAAAGTTATAATGTTGGCAAACGTCTCCTTCCTGCAAAATAAACTGTCGCCGTTTAATTTTTCTTTCTACAACTCTGGGTAGAAGCATTGACTTATCAAACTCATCCAAAGGGAGATAATCTTCAAAATGTTTAATGAGGGGATCTATTTTTGATGGGATATCATGAGATAAGGTCATGTCATAAAATTAGTAATTTCAAAAGATCTATTCCTGGATCAATGTCAGATCACTACCAGGAAGAGGCAGATTTAAAGCTGCAATTTTTGCAAATACTGCATCTGTTGCCGACTGAGCAGATAATTTCAACCCCCATTTTTTAAAGAAGTCACTTAAATTATTTCCCGATATCTTACACGCAGTTACCATAAAATACTCCATTTTTAAATCTGTAGTATTTAAAGATGGTTTATCCATCCGTGTTTGTTTATAGAAATTTGGCCAGAATGCAGCGCCATATTTGAGGTTTAACTGATCGAACAGACATAGACGTACAAAGACATCTGTTAAAGGCACCTTACTGATGTAAATATCTTTCCCGGCATTATCCTTACCATTGGTATAAGCATTAAAATCTTTATCCGCATCGGCATTAGCCAGGTAAGTTTTGGCTTTAGTCCATACGCCATCTTTAGTTAACCGGGTTGGCTGACCTGGTAAAAAGTTTCTTTGAACAGCCAGGCTAAACGTATTTACGGTTACTTCTGTAATAGCCGACCAGGTCCAGATTTGCTGATGCTGATGACCTAATTCATGCCATACTCCCCAGCCATCAACGCCTACTGCTGCATTGGTCAAGATGGCATCAATTGATGAACCTATAAAAGCAGTGCGATAATCGGTAGCGAAAAAATAATAAGACGGATCTTCATGCTGGGTAGACAAATATTTATAGATGCTGGGTTTATCTCTGTCTGTTGAACCATCCAGCCCACTCAGATCATCCTCTATTTTGATAACACTGGCTAATTTTTTCAATAAAGCATCCTGATCCTGGTCTTGATATTTGATCGCATTTAACCTATCTACAACCAGATAATTTCTTTCACCCGTTAACACCACATCAGGCACATCAGTCATTGAAGCCAGCATTGTTTTCCATTGTGCATTGGTAGTTTTACCTGCGATGTAATAAGGAACGGGTTTAAACCCGGAAACAAACGTCACTTTAGCTTTAGCATCAGCGGCATCATTGGTGTAACGAATCCATAAAAGACCTCCATATCCTTTCAAACTTGCATCATTGATGATATTATCCCCTGCTTTCAGTTGCACAATTGCCGGCTGATCATTCCATCCCCTGTATCTGGAGTATGTCCCTACCAGTAAGGAAGGCAAACGGGTACCGGAGACTTGTTCTACTTTAACTGTTAAAGTCCCTCCTGGCGCCAGATATAAGCCTGTAGGCGTAAAATCTGTTAACCTCATATTAGTCGCTAACCGGTTACGGTCAGTTTCTACTGTACCAGTTTCATTAAGGTCAAAAGCAGTGGCAGCATTTTGAGTAGAGACTGTTGAAACTGTTGAAGGGGACTGATCGGCCCCGTTTTTCTTGCAGCCAGTGAACATCACCAGGGAAGAAACTGACAAAATCAGCAAATGATTAAGGTGTTTCTTTTTCAATTTAGGAATCATAAGTTTTTCAGTTTGCGGGTAGCTTTCTTTAACAAGCCGAATTTCGAATAAATAATCCGATTTAGAATATTAAAATAACAATATGTAATTAGGGTACTGTTCGGATTGTAGTCGGGTACTGGTCGAGATATATGCATATTCAGAACGCTCTGAGAGCATGGTGAGTCCATGCTTTTCAACTAGTTAAAATACATGGACCTGACATGCACTCAACATGCACTCACCATGCACTCATCTCGACCAGTACCCGACCAGTACTCGAACACAACCCGAACAATTCAGTATCATTTTCTTTGGTAGTAACTGACTTTCCTAAGTTTTTCAAAGAGCCTTATTCTGTCTGAACATTTTTATTTAATTTGCCAGCCTAAACAAGAAAAACAGATGGACAATCTTAACGCTGAACATATCGCCCGGCAATGGTTTGATGCTTTTAATACACAGAACCTTGAAGCACTGTTAGCGTTATATGATGACAATGCTATACATTTTAGTCCGAAATTAAAAATCAGGCAACCCGAAACCAATGGTCTGGTTCAGGGCAAAGCAGCTCTTCGCCAGTGGTGGAAAGGTTCTTTTGAACGTCTGCCTACCCTACGCTATCAGCCTACGTCTTTTACTTCCAATGACAAACGCGTTTTTATGGAATATATAAGAACGGTGGAAGGTGAGCCGGATATGCTGATTGCCGAAGTACTTGAAATTACAGTAGGGAAAATAAATGCTTCAAGGGTTTACCATGGCTAGTGTCCAACCTGCTCATCTCCTGTTTTTGTATGATTGTGATCAGGCATAATCAGGAGAAAAACACTTACGATCAACAGTAGAACAATACTGGTTATCATGGCCGATTTATAGGCAAAAACATAATCCTGAAACCGCGGCGCATCTCCTGCAAAATAAAAAAAGATGCCACCAACTGCACCTGCTCCTAAAGCAATGGCTGATTGCTGAACGGTGTAATAGGTTCCTGATGCTGTACCGGCAAATTGGTTAGGAATCGTCTTTAATGACAAAGCCAGTAAGGATGGTAAGACCGAACCACAGCCCACCCCATAAATAAACAGGATAACCATAAAAGCGACCGGATTTGCCCCTGAGATAACTAAGAAAATAAGATGAAGGATAAGGGCAAAAATCATCATCAATATCCCTGACTGCAAGACCTTTTTGCCGAAACGGTGGACTAGTTTTACCGATAATACAGAAGCGATTACGTATCCGATCCCCTGAGATGCAAAATAGTATCCTGTTGTATGTGAACTAATCGCTAAACCGTCCTGAAAAAATACACCGGTGATTAAAAAATAGGATTCCTGTACCAGGAAATAAAAAACAGAAGCATACAGCCCGATTTTAAAATCCCGGTAACGGAATAATCTTACATCGATTAAAGGGGCTTTATTCATAGCTGATTTTCTTTTCTGATCCTGGATAAAGAGGATAAAAAGTACAATAGATAGTACAAATAAGGCAATACTCCATACAGGCCAGCCGAGTTCCCTTCCTTCTATTACCGGAAAGATCAGACAAAAGAGTGCCAGAGTCAGTATAACAACCCCTCCATAATCAAACTTTTGTGAGGTGTCTCTTACGGTTTCTTTCAATAAAAATACCGCAGCAAGCAAAGCAATCATCCCTAAAGGCAAATTGATAAAAAATATAAGTCTCCAGCCTTCAACTGCAAAATGGGTATCGGGCAAAAGCCCCCCCAGGAATTGGCCGATTACAGAAGCAGAACCTGCGATAACGCCGTAAATACCTATGGCTTTCATGCGCTCTTTAGCTTCCGGGAAAAGAAATTGTATATATGAAATTCCTTGTGGGGTCATTAATGAAGCACTGATCCCCTGAAAAAAACGGGCCAGGTTTAACTGGAATCCTGAAGCTGCCATTCCGCAAAAACAGGAACTGATAGTAAAGCCTAACATTCCGAGGATGAACATCTTTTTCCGGCCATAATAATCTCCCAGCCTGCCTCCGGTAATGAGGAAACACGAATAGCCTAATAAGTAAATAGCAACCACCAGTTGTAGTTCGCCATTTGTTCCGTTAATTCCTTTTTTGATAGCTGGTAAAGCGACGTTGACAATAAAAATGTCTATCACAGCCAGAAAGATTGCAGATGATACGACTGCCATAGACAGCCATTTAGAGGTTTTCGAGTTCATAAAAATATAGATAAGTCTATATATTTTTAAGTAAGTGAATATTTGTTTTTTGAGGTTAGATCCAGAAATTGACGGATTAAAAGGCCAATGGTTTCCGGAGCATCTTCGGGGCTATAGTGACCGGCATTTTGCAATTCATAGACATGACCTGAAGGAAATGTTTTACGGAAAAGAGGTATAAGGTACTCACCCTGTAATGTTTGATCAGCCGCTCCCCAAATAGCCAGCGCCGGAAGATTGCTTATTTTCATCTTTGCTTCATCGGATGGTTCTTCAAAGCGATGTGCTCCGATTGCAACTCCTTTAGCCCATCCAACGACACCCAGGCTTTCTTCAGGACTTGTAAAAGCAGCACGGTATACTTCTATCCAGGTATCTGTAATCAGCTCATTCCGTTCAAATCCATTTAATTTGAGTGTGCTTAGGATATGGTAGTGGATTTCACTGAGTATTTTTTCGAGTTTACCGTGTTTTTCTGCTTGCAGGATCCATTGAAACCAGGGGGATGCGTTTACATTGGCTGTCCAGGCCTGGGCTAATTCTGGCTGCCCGAATGGTGTGGGTCCATTTAAGCTGATTACGCTTGTTATCCGGTCTGGATGTCGCGCTGCCAGTCCCATACCGACAGGACCGCCAAAATCATGCATGATAAGTGTGATGCCTGTTAGATCCTGGTCCAGTACAAACTTTTCAAGGTTGTTAATGTGATCCTGTAACCAATAGGTTCTGTCGGCAGGTGTCTCGCTCTTTCCAAATCCCATGTGATCTGGTGCAATCACGCGGTGACTTCCGGATAACTGCGTAATGATATGCCGGAATAGGTAACCCCAGGTTGGTTCTCCATGCAGACAGAGAACGACAGCACCCATACCTTCATCAATGTAATGCATGTTGAATCCGGGAGCGGATGAAAAATAAGGTCTGAATGGAAAACTTCCATCAAACGTTTCGTTTTTAGTGATCATATAGCTTAGATTAAAAGTTAATATATTAGATAGAGTTATCTATTTTTGTTTTGATCAAAAAAAATTAGCTGAGCATTTTTCTCAGGAATTTTTTCACATCTTCCAGCGCTTTGATATTTCTGGTAATTGTCGTGGTGATTGTAGCCCCTTCCGCCATCAGGAAAAAGGTATCAGCCAGTAATTTATTATCGAGGGCACTGTTTTGCTTTACCTGCTCAAAAAGCCCGTTTAGCATCACACGTTGTTTTTCTTTATGGGCTTCTACCACCTGGAGCACTTTTAAATCACTTGAACCAACTTCGGCAGTGATTTTGATGAATGGACAGCCAGCAAAATCTGAACTGACCTGCTGTCTGATGCGATACTCCAGGTATTTGAATATTTTGTCTTTAGGATTCTTTACCCCTTCCGTAAGGTTATCAAGTCCTTCGAACCACTCCTCTTCCTGTCTTTCCAGGTAGGCAAGCAGCAAGTCATTTTTAGAGGAGAAATGATTGTATAGAGATCCTATTGCAATATTTGCTTCGGCGATAATCTGGTTAATACCGGTTTGATTGAAACCCTGACGGGCAAACAAATCTGTAGCAACGTTCAAAATCCTGTCTTTAACTTTTATTTTCTCTTGCATAAGCTTAAAATCTGGACAAAGATAGAAAGACGTTTCATAAATAGATAGATCTATCTAAAATATTATTTACTGATGACCAGATCTTATTAAAAACGGAGTGCAGGTTACCCTACTCTCCGCTAACTGAGACGAAATTTAATGTTGTTTTTAACTGAAAAGCCTGGTTTTAGCTTCAGCTATAGTTGGTAAAAAGTTGACTAACTTTCCCTTGTTGCTTTCAAAAATGAAGTCTTTAATACTATTGCCTGGGTATTTACTGAATTCGCCAATAATTACCAGTTGTACTCTGTAATTGGAGAACTTCTGTAATATTTCTCCCGCGAGACGTGTTTTAAGATCAAAAAATTCGGGAATGACGTTCTTTTCATAGATGATTATCTTGTCGAAGCCCTGGTAATACAGATCGACAAGCAATTGCAGCCCTTCTTCTGCATTGCTGATTAGAATATCGTCAGAAATGACTTCTGCTATTTTAGTTTCTCCTTGTTCGTGTGTTTCAATATTCATGGTTTAAGGTGGGTTATCCGTATTTTACTTTTCTCGCTGGCAATGTAACAGCAATTAAGGAAACGATCAATACGAAACTAAATTCCATACCGTTTCTTCCTGGCCCTACAACGTACCAGCCTTCTTTATAATGGACTAATACAATCCCGATAAGCAAGATAGAAATGAAAACAGGTACGATTAATTTTAGGTATTTTCCAAATATTAGTAATATGGAACCGATAATTTCGAAAGCCATCAGACCCCAGGCAAAATAAATACCAAATGGAGCGAATCCTACTGTGTCGAGGTAAGATTTACCGAATTCATTGACAGTATGATTAAATACGCCATGTAGACTGTGAGAAAGAAAAATAGTAGCCACTGCTAAGCGAATGAGAAAGAGAGCGTTTTTATGATTCATAATTAAAGATATAGCATTTGTTTGTAGTATTTGATGTCGTTTGTGAATAATATTTTACTTGTAACGGCAGATTTACAAATTGGCTATACTTTTATCTAATGTCTATCCTATTTTGATTCTTTGGGTTCAAAATTTGCTGGATTATCATAATTATCACAGGGGAATTCGACTCAAATTATTTGTTTTATTGGCAAAAAACGCTAAAAATGGCCTTTCTGAAAAATTATTTGAATTTAAACGCGCTAAGGATCAGGCTAAATCAAGTTAGTTTCCATTCAGAGTTTGTGGAATCAATACATATTTCTACTTTTGTCGCGGAGAGTTGTCAGAGTGGTCGATTGAGGCAGTCTTGAAAACTGTTGATCTGTCAAAGGATCCGCGGGTTCGAATCCCCCACTCTCCGCCAATATGGTATCAAAACCAAAAAAAAGCCTGCAAATCGTAAGATAGCAGGCTTTTCGTTTTAATCGAAATCCAAAATCTTCATTAATTCCCATAAAATTGGTGTGTGATTCGGTGAGTAAATTCTGAACAGGTAAGAACTCACCAGAAAACAAGTATCAACTGACATTAAGCATGTTACGACATTAAACATCTTGATTCCCATTAACTGCAAGGCTAAATTTGTGGTGGGGTTATTTGTTGTACGGTCTCATCCACCTATAGGTTGAGACCGTACAACACCACCCACTCCTTTTCTCTAGCTCACTACCTCCAAGTTAACCACGTCGGAAGCATTGTCTCCACAAGCCGCCAATAAAAGCAGCGCAGCAAACAACAAAGGTATCTTTAGGAAATATTTGCCTGGTTTCATTTTTATGTTTTTTGGAATCTATTTCACTTTTACATCCGCAGCGCCATTGTTCAAAATGGTTTCTGTAACCACACTTTGTTTGCCGGATGGGGTGATTACGATTGTTTTCAATATTCGCTTCTCTCCTTTAGGAACGATTACTTTCAGTCCGTTGGTATATAACGTAGCAGCCGTTGAAGGACGGGTAAGGTCTAAGGTATAATAGATACTAGATCCTGGCATTGGGGCTTTCAGATTGACATTAATCGTTTCTCCATTGATTACCTTTTCATTTAATCCTAATGGCGTAGGCACCCAGTAGTTTGTACCTGTTTTATCTAATCTTGCTAAATGTAAAGCGAGACGTTCTTCAGAGAAGTTTTTCAAGTCTTTACGTTCTGGTTGTGACCATGCGATTTCAGATAAAGAGAAAATTCTTGGTATAATCATGTATTCTACTTTCGCAGGTGTCTCCACATATTCTGTCCATAAGTTTGCCTGAACGCCGATCACATATTTCTGCTGAGCCACAGTCAGTTCTTTTGGCATCGGCTCATAGTTGTAAATCGTTGAATAGTTAGACAAACCACCAATATTTGTTGGTTCATCAGCAGAAGTAGATTGTTTATGGTCAAAATAAAGACCGCCAGCGTTAGGGGTCATGATCACATCATGGCCTTGTTGTGCTGCAATAATACCACCTTCAGCACCTCTCCAAGACATTACTGTTGCATTTGGTGCTAAACCACCCTCTAAAATTTCGTCCCATCCAATGATCTGACGGCCTTTTGCATTTACATGTTTTTCAATCCTTTGAATGAAATAACTTTGCAATCCATGCTCATCTTTTAAGTTTAGGTCTTTGATCATCTTCTGACAAAATGCATTTTCTTTCCAGTATTCTTTAGGACATTCATCACCACCAATGTGGATGTATGTAGAAGGGAATAAACCAATTACTTCATCTAATACATTTTCAAGGAACTTGAAAGTATTGTCAGATGGAACAAATACGTCATCAAAAACTCCGGATTGTTGCTGTACTTGTTTTCCTTTTCTACTGCCTGACCATGGGGCATTAACATCCACAAAAGTGTCTCTTTCTGGGAAGCAGCTCAACTCAGGATAAGCGGCAATTGCTGCTGAAGCATGACCAGGAAGTTCAATTTCAGGAACCACATTGATATACCTTGCCGCAGCATAAGCTATCACGTCTTTCACTTCGTTTTGCGTGTAATAACCTTTATATTCTTTATTATCTGTGCCTACACCTGGGTAGTGCCCAATGATGGTTCCATTTCTTTTGCTGCCTACCTCTGTTAGTTTAGGGTATTTTTTGATCTCAATTCTCCAACCCTGATCATCTGTTAGATGCCAGTGGAAATTGTTCATTTTATAATCAGACATCAAGTCGATATACTTTTTAATCAGAGATACCGGGAACATGTGACGAGACACATCCAGGTGCATTCCCCTGTATTTGAAACGCGGATAGTCATTAATTTCACAAGTAGTAATGAGTATCTGATCATTCGCTTTTTCAGGCATTAGCTGCATTATAGATTTCAATCCATAAAACAAGCCGGCCTCTGTACCAACAATCGTGATATTCTTATTGGTAATTTTGATTTTATAACCTTCGACAGGCAATTTATCGGCACCTACGGAGGTCAGGATGATGGCTTTTTCATTTGCTTTTGCAGCTTTTGCAGGTCTCAGTGCAAATCCAGTTTTGGTGACCACGAAAGCATTAAATAAGTCTGCCATTCTGGAGTTTTTTGGCTCATTGGATACTAAAACTACCGTTTTATCCAACTTAAAGTTACCATTGGATTTCTTAACAGATACCGGAGCGGGAATAATGCCCATGTTCTGATCCTGCTGTGCAGAAGCTTCTATTGCAATAAATATCAACAGAACAATTGTAAATAATTTCTTCATTTGTATTTTTTAGTTGGTTAAAGAGCGCAATTTTAAATTGAAGTACACCGCCTTTGCATCTTCTGGTCATTTTCCTTTTCATCCTGCACAGTGGACAAGCCATTTGACACTAAATCGGCTTTATGCACCCTTAACAACATTACTAATAGACACTTTCTATATTTTCCAACGCAACACCTTTCGTTTCAAAAATATACCTGCTGACAAACAAGATCATTCCCAGATTAATTATGCCATAAACGAAAAATGTATTAGCTGGCCCCAATCCCGATAACATCACTGGAAAGGTGAAAGAAATTACTGAATTTAACACCCAGTTCCCGAATATAGCAAAGGATGTAGCGTGCCCTCTTATTCTGTTTGGAAATATTTCTGCAACATATACCCATAAGACAGCACCCCAGGTACAGGCAAAAGCAGCGATATAGACAAAAATGGAAATAAGCACAAAATAATTATCTAGTTTATTGGCATAAAACAAGTATCCTATAAACAACATACAAAGTCCCATTATGGCAGCCCCTGCCAGCAATAGCTTTTTCCGCCCGATTCTGTCAATTAAGGTAAAGGCTATCAGGGTAAATACGAGATTAACAATACCCGTTAAAATAGTTTGAAACAAGACACTCCCACCTACATGTGTCTTTTCAAAAATAAGCGGAGCATAATAGAAGACTATATTAATACCTGTTAACTGAGCAATTGAGGCAAATACAATCCCGATAAGAACTACCTTTTTGTATTTGGATGAAAATATCTCCGAAAATTTAATTTCACCGGCATCCGTTTTGATGTCAGTCATAATTGTTTTCATTTCCTGATCGGCCTCCTGTTCCTCATAAATATTCCTGAATACATCCCTTGCTTTACCCAATTTGTTCTTCAATATTAACCATCTCGGGCTTTCCGGTACAGTTAAAATTAAGAAGAAGAAAATCAAAGAAGGAACCATTGCAGCCCCCAACATAAAGCGCCAGTAATTTTCATTGGTTAAAAAACTATTACTTGTGTTAGCGATAAAGTAATTGGATATAAAAGCTAATAATATGCCCATCACAATAGCTAATTGCTGCAACATCCCCAAACGCCCTCTGAATGCTGGCGGAGCAATCTCCGAAATATAAATCGGTGCCAGTGTAGAAGCCATTCCAATGGCTAATCCCCCAATAAAACGATAAATAACCAATTGGTCAAAGCTCCCTGCAAGCCCACTTCCAAGAGCAGCGATGATAAATAATAATGCTGTAGCGGCCATCATTTTTTTCCGGCCAAAATGATCAGCGAGACGTCCCGCAAAAAAAGCACCTGGAATACAACCTATAGATGAAGCTGCAACAACCAATCCGATGGCCACATCTCCCAGATTAAAATAACTTTTCAAGGGAGATAAAGTACCAGCAATTACTGCTGTATCAAAGCCAAAGAGTAATCCACCCAGGGCAGCTACTGCAGCAATCAGAACCGTATATATTTTCATGTTTTATGAATTAATTTTGATGTTGTAAATGGCGCTTTTCAGCTATCTGCTTCAATGTTTCTGAGGCTTGATATAGCCCTCTTGGCACATGAAAACATCCTTTCCACTTCCCTCCTTTTAAAGTCAGCAATACCTCGCCCTGGCGACTAAGATAACCATACCACTCTCCGCATTCTTTATCTACAAAATGGTCAAAGCAGTATGTATGTAGTTTTTCGAACCATTGCCAGCACCTGATATCGCCAGTATGTAAATAACCTTTCAGCATACAGACAATCGCTTCTACATGTACCCACCAAAGTTTCTGATCCCATTCCAGTTGTTGCGGGGGATGCCCCATGATGTCCAGGAAATAAAATATGCCCCCGTACTGCTGGTCCCATCCAAATTCCAGTAAGGCTAAAGATATGTCGGTAGCCTTGCGGATCAGTTCCTTATCGTCATTTCTTAATCCAATATCCATTAAAAACCACATAGACTCTAAACCATGTCCCGGGTTAACTAATCTTCCTTCAAAAGAATCCGAAAAAGTTCCGTCGATATTAATATTTTCCAGGATCATACCAAATTCAGCCCGGTAAAATTTATTAATCACGGTATCAACACCCTCTTTAATACATTGATTAACAACAAAAGCATCTAGTACATGCTCAATTTCCAGCACAAGATTTGTCAATATCATAGGAATTGCAAAACTCTGAAGCGGCCTCGTCTCAGGATAAGCCTTCGCATATTTTCCTTTCGGATTTTCTCTTCGCTGTAATATATTAAAAAAAGTTTCTTTGGCTATTTTAGCATGCGCCGGATTACCTGTAGCTTTAAATAATTGTCCATAGGCCATAGTAGCAAAACAGTCAGAAAAAATATTATAAGGCTGGATCAATGGCGCCCCCTGCTGATTAAGTGAAAAATACCAATCCCCATGTTCATCCCTGCCATGCTTATCCAAAAATGCCGCACCTTGCAAAGCAAAATCCAACCATTCCTGTTTTTTCTCTACTTCATTATATAACATAGAAAAAGTCCAGACCTGACGACATTGCAGCCAGATAAACTTATCAGTATCATACACCTCTCCATTTCTATCCAGACAAGTAAAATATCCTCCAAAATCTTTATCCTCACTCTTATTTAACCAAAAGGGTACCACATCATTCAATAAATTATCACGGTACAGTACTTCGTATTCTCTAAATTCCATTATTAGCTTTTATTTATTGTAGGTATCCTGCTCATTATTTAACCTCATTTCCAAACATGATCTTAACTGTTTGAGGCATCTGGTTATTGATTTTTGATCTTTTGGTTAGCTCCCAGTAGCTTTGATCCTGCTGCACTAATACCTGGGTAGTCACGATCCAGCTTTGGGTCCATCCGGTAAGCGTACACCAGGCCCCCCATCCGGCATCAGCATTAGATGCCCAGTAATCCCATCGTTTATAGTCAAATGCCCTAAACCAGGCACCATCCAGATCTTTATGCTGCTCACTTTTAACCTGGATACGGGTAAGAAAGTCAGCTAACTTATTAAGTGCTGCTATATACTTTTTATCACCTGTTGCATGAGCTGCTTCGTTTAGACTAAAAAATGCAAAGTTGTTAGTATATAACATATCAGCAACAGGGTCGCCATTCTCAAAAATTAACGGAGCCTCATGCAACCCGTATTCTTTATTAGATAACGACTTGTTATACATCCCCTTACTGGGATCACCTAATTCTTCTCTTATTGCACCCGAAGCATCCTGATTCTTGAGTAAATCACTTACAACCCTATCCAGCCACTGGCGATGTTCTTGCGTGTCTTCCACACGCACCAGCCATGCCAATGGAAGCACCATACGCGCCCGCTCCTGTTCTATGCCGTTTGTCCATTTCCAGTTGCCGGGATAGGCTTCCATCGTCATCCGTATGGCATTCTTAGTTTTAGTGAGTAACGGTTCATAGCCAGTTTTATCGTATAACCAAAGATAACAGGCCCAGATCCATGACTCCAGATGAGGATGAGGGTTAACCAGATCACTGTCCCAGAAATGTTTCCAGCCTAGCTTTTGGATATCCTTTTCATCCAGACAAATTCCCCGGAATCCCTGTTTACCTGTGGTCCTGAAATTCCCCATAATAGCTTCAGCTATTTCTTTATTCCATTTATCAGTATTCATGTAGGCAGAAGCCCCGATCATCCCCAGAAGAAATCTCGCATTATCATCCTCATAAAAAACACCAGGGTGAGTTACAGCCCAGCCAATAAGCCCATAAGCAGAACTATCCTTGTCATTCTTGGCCCCACCTCTCAGGTTAGAGTTATAAAAGGTATAATCAGCCAGATTTGCAGCTACTTTATAATACTCTTCTTTATGAAGATAACTGCCAGCAGCAGCGAGTGCATAAGCTGATTCACCCTGAACATCTGCCCGCATCCAATACCGGTATTGCTGTGTACCATCAAAATATATAGTTGAAGCATGCCCCTCTAATATCCCCAGCGAACCGTCACCATTGGGAAGTGACTGGCTCACCGGGGGGCCAAATGGATTGCTACCATCACCCTGATACTTCAGCATCATGTTTTTCCAGGAAGAATCAATAAAAAAACGGCCATTATAAAACCATTTCACTCCCTTTTCAATGGAAATCTTTCTCGCATTTTCGGGTAAAGGAGTATTTTCTGCATACATAGGAGAAACATAAGCCAGCCTTTGATTAAAATGAAAATCCTTCATGTCAGCAACCCACGACACGACATACTCCATAACAGACATCCAGGAATCCTGAGGCTCATACCGACCTGTTGCAAAATTGCTTAACTTAGTCATGGCTACCAGCATTCCATCATGATGAAACAATAATGGATTAGTTTCTATATCATCTATTCCATATTCTGCTTTGCTAAATCCTGCTACTTTTCCAATCACAATCAAAGGATGCTGCACTTTCACTTTGAAAAAATGACAATCATTTATTCCCAATAAACTCATAGGCTTTAACTGTTCGCCAAAAACACCAGAAGTAATTATCCCTCTTTCCAGTTTAGTCTTGGTTACAGTGTCACTGATATTCAGGCCTGCCAGTGAATTGGGATATTCTACATACAACCTTAACCTTTTTCTCTTAGCAATAAGCAGGTCTCCCGCTTTAATTACTTTCCCTTGTTTCGGATAACCATCAGCGACAATAAAAACCCCACTTCCTGGGGCTGCATTTTTAATGGCTAAACCAGGTTCATTATAGCATTTCAGCTGAAACTTCTCCTTTTTCAAAAGGATATAGAGATCATTGAGCGGGCTGCCACAAAAGCCCGCTGAACGCTGCTGCGAAAAAGCATCCACAGCAGACAACAGCACGCAGAGAAAGAAAAGTAAGACAGCTCTGACAGGAACATATTTAAATTTACCGGACATAAGATTATAATTAATTTTCATCGTTCGTTTATACTACAGCTTTAGTATCCCTGGTTTTGTTTCAGAGAAGAAGCACCGCCGCTTACACTTAAATCGATTTGTACCTGGGGTATAGGAAAGTACTCATTTTTCATCTTTGTAAAGCTGGCTCCGTTTAATGTTTGGTAATTAAAGCCTGGAATAGTCGTTTCATGTTTGATATAGGCATTTAATACATCTGCCATATAACCAGATCCATTGTCCCAGCGTTGTAAATCAAAGAACCTTTTACCTTCCATAGCCATTTCCAGTTTTTCCTCAAATCTTACCGCTTTACGGGCATAATCCTGGCCATTCAGTGCAAAATATCCTTCAGGGTATGGTTTTATAAAATAATTAGCTGAATAACCATTATAGTTACTTCCTCCGTTAGCCACATCTGCCTTTACCCAGTCACTATTATCAACAGCACGGTTTCTGATCATGTTTACATAATTCTGTGCCTGAGCAATACTTCCTATTTCAACTTCACATTCTGCAGCCCATAGCAATACTTCTGCAAAACGTATCATATTCACATTATTAGAAGTCGCTTGTCCACCCCAGTAATCCTGGTTGCTGGTAGTACCTTCCTGAGCTTTATAGTAGACATTTTTTATTGGCAGATACGGGCCTCCCTGTGCCTGTGCGCGAACCCATGCCTGACCCGGCATAATACCCCAGTCCAGATAAGGTATACCTCTTCTTCCAACTGTATGATCCAACCTTGGATCTAAGGTTCCATCATATGGCGTAAACGGAGCACTGCTGGCAATCCCCATATCATTCTTCACATCCTGGTCATTCCAGTTATCCAATAATGGTAATCCTGTAACCGGATCAGTTTTAAAAGAGTTTACCAAACTAAATGAAGGCTGATCAAATCCGCAACAGGTTGCCGGGCCGGCTATCGGAAAGTTTAAGGCATCTCCAACATTTCCATTATAACCACTTGTGCCGGGATCTCCCACAAACATCTGGACAGCAAATACAGATTCAGGGCCATTCTTTGTAGAAGGATTGAAATTATCTGAAAACTTTCCTAATGAATATTTTTTTCCGGAACAAATTACACCATTAGCAATAACATCTGCCAATAGCGATTGGGCCGCGGAATAATTATGTTCAAATAGATAGATTTCTGCCAAAAAAGCCTTTGCAGCCCAGCTATTTGCCCTTCCCGGCTGTGGATTAAGTGCAGTTAAGTTGGCTATAGCGAACTGAAAATCGGCTTCCAGTTTTGGCCATACAGGTAAAGTATTGGAAACGTTATAATTTCCATTCGCATAACTTACAGTCTCATCAATATAAGGAACATTTTTCCATATTTTGGCAGCCTCAAGATGATAAACTGCACGTAAAAATATTGCCTCTGCTTTGATTTGTTTCGCTTCAGCAGCCGAAATCGAACCATCTTTTACAGTAACCAGGATACGCAATACATCATTGGCCCGCTGAATACCAGCATACAATGCACTCCATTTAGCATTGATATAAGTATTTGTTGCAGTGACACTATGGTTCTCAATAGGAACAATCGGCGGCTGATCACCATATTCAGATCCTTTATGAGCATCATCAGCCGCCACACCACCATATATCCAGTTACTCGGACCCGATGCAAATGCAAGGTCCCAGAAATCATTATCCTGGTTCCCAACACCATCCAGTAAAGAATAAGCACCAGTCAGTAACCCATTTACACCTGCCTTGTTAGCCAAAGTACTTTCAGTTACACTACCAATTGCACCTTTTTCCAGATAACTTTTTTTACAGGCCTGTGCAGATATTAAACATAAAAGGCAGCCTGTTATTTTTAGTATAGCATATAATTTTTTCATGATATTTTTTTTTATACAGGTATTAGAATGAGACATTTAAACCAAAGATGAAACTGCGTTGGTTGTTCGGATAATTTCCATAATCTATACCGAAATTTGCACTGCTCCCTCCTACTTCAGGATCCAGCCCGGTATATTTAGTAATCGTAAATAAGTTTGTTGCCTGAACATATAACCTTACTTTACTCATCCCGAATCTTTTCAGAACAGGAGGTTTTACTGTATAACCGATAATAAATGATTTCAATTTCAGGAATGAACCGTCTTCTACCAGATAAGAATTAGCGACACCAGATGTACTGAATGTATTGGCTGATTCAACTATCGGAACCGAGGTATTTGTATTTTGAGGAGTCCAGGCATTCAATAAATTATTGCTCTTATTCCCAATAAATGTTCCCATAAAATCGGTCATGTAACGTACCTCATTTAGTACTTTATTTCCTTGTGAACCATAGAATACCATCGAAAGATCAAAGGCCTTATAAGTCAGCCCCAGGTTCAGCCCATAAGTAAAATCAGGATTCGGGCTACCCAGAAAAGTTCTGTCGTCAGTTGTAATCTTGCCATCGCCATTCACATCCATATACTTAAAACGTCCCGGAGCTGCATCGGTCTGTGCTGGAGAGCTTGCCACATCCTGACTACTCTGAAACAGACCAATTACCTTATAGCCATAGAATGAACTTACCGGATGACCTACTTCATTTCTAACCAGATTGCCAACAATTGATGACCCCGTATCAAAATAACCAGGGTTAGGGATATTTTTTACTATGTTTTTATAAGTTGTAATGTTTGCACCAACCGAAAATTTCAAATCAGAATTAATAGTTTTGCGGTAAGTTAAAGAGAGATCGACCCCAGAATTCTGGATATCGCCGATATTTACAGTTGGCGGGGCAGCATCACCCGCAGTTGCGGGAATAGGCTGAGGGAATAATAAGCCCTTAATAGATTTCTTGTAGTATTCTACAGAAAAATCCAGCGCATTCATGAATGTTGCATCAACTCCAATATTTGAAATAATATCCTGTTCCCATCCGGTATTAGCGTTTCCTTCATTTGCTCTGTAAAATCCCTGCTGAGAACTACTACCCGTTCCTGTAAAATCATAGTATGAATTACTGGCCGAACTGCCATATAATGTATAAGCATTATTAGGATTAACATTATTCTGAGAACCCAAAATCCCATAACTTCCTCTAAGTTTCAAGTCTGTTACCCATTTTATGTTTTTCATAAAACTTTCATTAGATATTCTCCATCCAATAGAAGCCGAAGGGAATGTTCCATATTTTTTGTCTGAGCCAAAAAGAGAAGACCCATCGCGGCGTACCGTTAATCCAAATAAATATTTATCATCATAAGCATAATCGGCACGTGCAAAAAGAGAAAACAATGTATTGATATAAGCATTACTGTAATTGCTGATATTTGATGCCCCATTTCCCAAAACCAGGTAATTAGGATCTGTAGAGAAAAAATTGCTTGCTCCTCCTCCTACTCCGCGGCCTTCATTTTTAACTGATTCGGTACCAGCCAATACTTTCAAACTATGTTTACCAAAAACATTCCTGTAGTTCACCGTATTTGTCCACATTAATGTGCTGTTATAAAGTGCGCCTTCAGTATAACTATTTGCACTAGTACGGCCTATACGATCGTTATAAGGGTTAAAAGTAAAAGTGGTTTTATACTGGTTGTCTATTGTTCCCCCAAAACTGGTACGCACTGTAAAGTGTTTTAAGAAATCCAATTCGGCAAATGCATTACCAACTACATCCCATGTATTGGAGGTATTGTTAACCGTGCGGTTTTGTATCGCTACAATATTTTGAACTGTTCCCAATTCCGGGCCGGCATAGGTTCCACCGTAATTTCCTGCAATATCATATACAGGTATGATTGGCATCATTCTATAAATATTAGCAATTGTGCCACCGTCAACATTATTGCCGAAATCTGGGCTCTGTTTATAAAAACCATACAGATTTTCTCCGATTCTGAAGTTCTTGCCAAGGTTGAACTGTGTATTTAAACGTGTAGAGTATCTTTTCACATAAGTATCAATTAACGTCCCCTGTTGATTCAGATATCCCATAGAAAACAAGTATTGAGATTTATCCGTTCCACCACTTGCAGTCAGATTATGATTGGTCATTAAAGCCGGCTTAAAAGCTTCGTGAAACCAGTCTGTTCCAGATTGATTTACTTTCTGGATCAAATAATCATTTGCCGGGTTTGCTGCATCAAAGACATACTTTGAAGGATCAACTGCTGCACTCCCTGTCATTCCTGTTCCTGAAACGCCAGGCCCTGCATAAAGATAATCAGGTAGTCCGCCGCTAAATAAAACCGTATTTGGATTAGCTATTTTAGTTACGTTAGCAAAATTCTGTGAATTCATGAGGTTAAATGGATTGCCAGGCAATGGAAGCTGGACACCGACATAAGCATCATAAGCTATTACAGGCTCACCTGATTTTCCTTTTTTTGTAGTCACTACGATTACTCCATTTGACCCCCTGACGCCATAAATTGCTGCTGCTCCGGCATCTTTTAATACCTGAACCGATTCAATATCACTGGCACTGACATTGTTCAGATCTGATTGAATCCCGTCAACCAGAATTAATGGCTGCGTATTACCAAAAGAACTTACCCCCCTGATAAAGACATTACTTGCACTTCCGGGTGCGCCAGAGCTAATGACATTGACTCCAGATGCCTGTCCCTGAAGTGCCTGGATTGCCGATCCTGAGGGAATCGATTTTAAAGCAGCCATATTTACTACAGCTACCGAACCAGTGATATCCTTTTTTCGCTGAGAAGAATAACCCGTAACCACTACTTCATTTAAAGCAGCATTCTGATCTCTTAAGATGACCAGGACACTCCCGTTGCCGTTGATCAGCGGAACCTCCTGCGTCTGAAAGCCAACATAAGAAATAATTAAAATGTCTTTGTCCGCGGGTACATTCAATGAAAACTTTCCGGTTTGATCTGTTGTAGAGGTAAGATGAGTACCCTTGACTAATACTGTTGCACCTCCTATAGGCTTGTTATCCTCGCCTACTACTTTACCTATAACAGGCCTCTGCTGTGCGAGCCCGGCCATACTGATTAGAAGAGAAAACATGACCAGACTGAATTTGAGTAGTGTCAGTTTTGGTTTCCCGATTTGAGTAAACACTTTTTGCATGATGGTGAAATTAAGTGGGTTAGTTGATGTGATTTGGTTAGGTTGTTTTCGCGAACTCAATATTAATAATATATTTTATAAAAATTAGCTTATTTAATAAAATTATTTATTAAGTATAATGGACAATATATTTTTAGCTAAAAATTACAGTCCTACGCTCACATCAAATAGTCCCAATTAACCAAATTCAGCATTTCCTCATTTTTCATTTTTATTATTTTTTATAAAGACTTACATTTGATAGATATTATTTTATTAACATCAGGCTATACTCTAAAAAAAATGACAAAACAAAACACCTTCCTTAATGATTTACGAAATGAAGCTATAACAGGAGTTGCCTACAAAAATCTGATGCTTAAAAAACAGATCCTTGAGTATTTTGCGAATATCAGTGATGCTACTATTACCGATTTAAGCAAAGGCTTAAATGCCAGCATTCCTAAGATCAACGAGTTGGTTGTGGCGCTAATTGAAGATGGCCTGGTCAAAGATTCGGGAAAAACGGAGGTTGGTATCGGTCGCAGGCCCAGCCTTTATGGTTTAAAATCTAACTCCATTTTTTTTGTAGGGGTAGAAGTAAAAAAATCGCATGTTAATATTGGCTTATCTGATTTCAAAAAAAACCTGATTAAATCAGTAAAAAGAATACCTTTTCAACTCACTAACTCACAGGCTTCTCTTGATGACTTATGTATAATCATTGACGACTTTATTAAATCATTGGCATTAGCAGAAAACATAGCAGGAATCGGGGTTAATCTTACTGGCCGGATTAATTATAAAACAGGTTACAGCTACAGTTTTTTTCATTTTAATGAAGAGCCTTTAAGTGTTATCATTAAAGATAAAATAGGCATACGTACGTATATAGAGAATGATTCACGCGCTATGGCGTATGGAGAATTTTGCAGCGGTATAGTTGATAAGGAGAAAAATATATTATTCGTCAACCTGGATTATGGGATCGGGCTGGGAATAATGATCAATGGAGAATTATATTATGGAAAATCTGGTTTTGCAGGCGAATTTGGTCATATTCAGATATTCAATAATGAAATCATTTGTCATTGCGGCAAAAAAGGATGTTTAGAAACAGAAGCTTCAGGAAGCGCTTTACTGGAGGCTTTTAAAATCAGGTTACAGCAGGGAGCCTCTAGCATTATCACAAAAGATCGCCCGGATTTCAATGATATCCAGTTAGAAGATATTATACAGGCGGCCAATAATGATGATACGCTGGCTATTGAGTTAATTGCTGAAATTGGTGAAAAACTAGGCAGAGGGATTGCTGCATTGATTAACTTATTCAACCCTGAACTGGTCATATTAGGCGGGAGTTTGTCAGCTACCGGAGATTATCTCTTCTTACCCGTTAAGAGTGCGATTAACAAATATTCACTTAGCCTTGTTAATAATGATACTGAGTTAAAAATGTCCAAACTGGGCGAGAATGCAGGTATTATCGGGGCATGTCTGTTAGTTCGTGAAAGATTATTGGAATTGAAATAGTTCTAAGTATTTTTCACCATACCATCAGTCCCTATTCCTATAAAAGCCAAGTCTTTTATATACCCATTATGTTCTTCAAGTGTTTTAATCCTTGTTAGTGCAAATCCCAGCGGGATCACCATTAATACAAGCTATATCATTCTTAATCCATTAAAAAAATTCAAAAGAGGCATAAGGGGTTCGATTGTAGCCCCCCCACTCTCCGCTAAGGTATCATCAATCCACATAAAATTTCAGTTAATTAGTGGGGTTAATCCAATAATTTGACTACCGATTCTTTATTTTATTAGAGCATAATCATCGTCGAATTTCCCATTTTTAATAACGAATTTAGGATAAAAGCAAACATGTTAAAAACAGTTAATTATTCCTTCAAGATAGACTACGCATGTTATATTGTTTTAAATTAACAATCTTAATATGAAGATATTTAATATATTATTATCGGGATTTCTATTCGCATTCTGTGTTTCCTGTACAAACCCATTGGCAACTAATCGTAAATCTGACAGAGTCAAAATAGTAAATCAAGGTGTTCAAATAGACTATACAGATACAGGAAGAGGCGACACTACTTTGTTTTTTGTACATGGATGGTGTATCAATAAAACCTACTGGTCAAATCAGGTAGTTAAGTTTAATAAAAGGTACCGGGTTATAACTATAGATTTGCCGGGCTTTGGCAAATCCGGTAAAAACCGTAAAGTTTGGGATACAAAAACCTTTAGCAATGATGTTAATGCTGTAATATCACAACTCAATTTAAAAAATGTTATTCTTATAGGTCATTCGATGGCGGGAGATATTATCATACAATCGGCTATTAACGATCCTGTAAAAGTCATTGGTTTGGTAGGCGTTGATAATCTAAAGAGTGTTGGAATAGAGCACACGCCCAGCAAACAAGATAAAGCTGATTATAATAAAGCTATTGATGAAGTGAAACATCATTTTAAATCATTTGCCTATAAATATGTAAATAACGATTTATTTTTTAAAACAACGGGAAGTGAGGTCAGGAACAGAGTTCTAAAAGACGTCGCTAATGCAGATTCCGTTATAGCAACCGCCTGTTTGTTGCAAGATGATTTTAATGAAGCATCAAAACTTATACAAACAAAGAAAAAAATATATTTAATTAATAGTGATGTTAATACCACGGATACCACTGGATTCAAATCGAAGAACATTCCTTATAAAATAATGTATGTTCATGCAACAGGGCACTTTCCGATGATTGAAAAACCAGAGGAGTTTAATCTAAGGTTAGAACAAATACTTGCAGGTATATAAGATTTATACAGTTTTCTGGATGCTGCCGCCAAACAAAAATACTGCCTGTTTCTGACAGCATTTTTTGTTTCCTATTTATATCTCTTTTCACTGAGGATTAAATCATAATTTCTACTCATTTTAGAAACTCAAAGCTATTCTAGTACGATATAGTTCGTTAATAAGTTATTACTTTATTTCCCCGCATCTATTTCAAGCCGAAAGTGTAGCTTTTTATAATGATCAACTGGCTATTTCAGTGCGCAAACAGTAAGCAAAAAAAGTGCTGTTGTAACTAAATAATAATTAGAAAGGAATATTATATTTATACAACTAAAGTACGACCAGCAATGACACAGAGGCTTTTACTATCCCTTATCCTGGTTTTTGTTTGCACGGAACCTATTTTTTCCCAGTCGCAAAGTATTAAAAAGGGTGATGATTTCTATACTTTTCAAACCGGGGAACCTGAGGAAGTAGGTTTTTCTTCTGTGGGATTGAGCGCCATCTTCCCCTACGTCAAAAAACAACAGGTTAATGTTCACAGCCTGATGATTATAAGGGATGATAAAATTGTCTTTGATGCCTATTTTTATCCTTATACCAAAGGATTGCAACATGATATCGCATCCTGTACAAAGTCAGTTACCTCTTTATTAATAGGTATTGCCATAGATAAGGGGTTTATCCGCAATGAAAATGAATTGGTCAAGAATTATTTTCCGGAAATTAAATCATACAGTAAAAACTTCCAGACTTTAACTATAAAAGACTTACTGACCATGACCTCCGGTTTGGATTGCGGGGGTGATAATGAAGAAACCGTATTCTCCGGGCTTTTCAAGACATCCGATTGGCCGGCATATATTTTCAACATTCCAAGCATAAATACCCCTGGGAAACATTTCTCTTATTGCAGTTGTAATTTCTACCTGCTTGCGGAGATTCTATACCGTTCTACAAAGTTATCTCCTGAAAAATTTGCAGATAAATATCTGTTTAAACCAATGGGGATTAATAATTTCTATTGGACGAAAAACTATAAAGGTGTTAATTACGGATGGGGAGATCTGGCCCTCAAGCCATATGATATGGCTAAAATAGGACGTTTACTATTGAATAATGGGAAATGGAACAGTGCTCAGCTTATTTCAGAAGATTATATCAGGAAAGCAACCAGCATACAAATCCCACTTGATAACAAAGGATATGGTTATGGATTTTGGGTAGATAATGACCATTCTTTTAATGCTGTAGGCCGGGGCGGGCAAAGAATTCATGTGGACAGGTTATATAAGGCCATTGTCGTTGCTACCGGCGGTGGATATGACTGGGACGAAAAAGGAGGATTAGATGAACATATTTCACATTCACTTCAATTTGATGCTTTCAGTAAAAATCAAGCTGCCGCCGATAGTTTAAATGTAGCTACCGCCAATGCCGCAAAAATAAGTGGCATTCTACCTGTAGAAAGTCTGGCAAGCGCTCATAAGGATATTTTATTCAACCGTACGTTGATTTTTGAGAAAAACAGCCTGAATATTTCGACAGCCCGGATCATCACCTCCGGTAATATGGATACGATATTCACAATTACCAACTCATCAGGAAAGGTTGTCAATTATCCCTTAGGCATAGGAACAAAATATCGTTATTTTAAAGATACTTCATCGAACCATGTCTATGCAATCAGAGGTTATTGGAAATCGCAGGATGACTTTGTGATAGACTTTAATACATTAACCAAAATTAACAACTATAAAATTGATTTCAAGTTAAAGGAGAATCAGGTAACAATTAAAGAAGGAACTCAGGGTATAAATGACACCTTGCAGGTGCACTTTGACGGTAATCAATAATTTTATCAGTATTTTAACTATTTTCGGCGCTTTAATTTGCGATGGTACAAACTTCAATGTCACAGATCAAACTAAAAAAGAAATGAAGGAGCTTAAAATAGATTACGATAATGACAGGAATAGATCTCGCAAATAGATTACTTAAGAACATAGAGACATCTTTAGAACTGAGATCCCGCGTTCCATATCTGGATATGTTAATGGAGTTAAGACAGGGAGGTATTTCATTATCCAATGAAATCTTAAATACCTCATCAAACTTTGGAAGCTTCGATACTGCTTTAAAAGAAGTACTTGCTATACTACATATTAGGAATAGCAACTTTATGCCGCCACCTGATATTTCACCATTACGCTTAACAGTAATCCACCAAAACTTATCAAGTAACATTACTTTGCTGAGTGAAGTACTTCAAGATTACATTGATCTTAAGGTATCTGCTGTAAAGACGAATGAATCTACTGCGACACTTCTATTATATAAACTTGAGACAATCAACTTGGCTGCAGTTTAAACTTAAAATCTGCCCTTACTATTTCTTATAACCGGAGTGATCATCCAACAGATAAACCACTCAGGTACAGCCCCCTCATTCTCCGCCAAACAGAAAATGCTATTCGAGATGGTAGCATTTTTTGTTTTCTTTTTATATCTTTGTAAAAAAATACTGCCATGTTACATACGATATGTATAAAACTTACCCCTACCGCCGACTTATCTTCGCTAGTGGGTTCAGGTATGAAATAATACCCTAATTCTTATTTCAGAAGGATTTCACCTTCAGCAAAATTCAATAAATATTATCTTAATCATTTGTTAAGGCTGTTTATGTCTTACAAAGAAAATATATCCTCATGGAGATTTTATACAATGTAGATGAGAAATATCTGCAAGCAATAGAAGAATTGTCTTATGGTGAGTTACCAAAAGCACTTCATTTATTTAATGAAATAATAGATACAGATCCTAATTATGCCAGGGCACATTATCAATTAGGCTATTGCTATTTTTACGAATTTAAAAACTATCAGACAGCTGGGTACCACTTTAAAAAATGTATAGAACTGGATCCTGCATTCCCCGATAGTTACATCGATTATTTAAAACTTTTAGTTACTCTAAAAATGCATAAAGCGATTTCAGTGACTGCTGAGAAAGCATTTCTGATCCCAGGAGTAAACCTGGTGGAACTTTATGAGTTAATGGGTAATCATGCCGAACAACAACAAGATTTTATAGCTGCAAAAGAACAATATGAAAAAGCCACGCTGATTACAACAGACCAGACAGCGTATGGAAATTTTCAAGAGCATATTAAACGTATAACAGCAAAACAAAAGTCAAAAGAAAAGGTAATGTATGTTTATAAGGAAGAGTAATAAGAAGATATAAAAATATAAAAGCCTGAAATCGTATAATTTCAGGCTTTTATATTTTAAGTACTATTTACCTCTGTTTAGCGGATCTATAAAGTTTACTAAATAAATCTATATATTGCGTACCATAATATTTAATATCAAATATGTCATTTTTTAAAAGTAAAAAGAAACATGAATCAAATAAGTATGGTTGGTTCGGCGATTATAAGAATTGGGATGAACTAGTTGCTCTTTCTGGAGGATACGAATCAAATATCATCCTCGATAAAACAAGAGATTCATTATTAAAAATTAAGAATGGCGAGGCAGTCTATGAACGGGATTCTGTGTTATTTGATAAAAAAACATATCCATTTTCAGTTATAAGTTCTTTGCTATACGCTTCGATTAATTGTGGGAACAGTTTAAATGTGATCGATTTTGGTGGCTCATTGGGTAGTACCTATTATCAGGTTAAAGATTTTCTTCCTTCATCACTTAGTGTCAATTGGAGTGTTGTTGAACAGAAAGAATATGTCACCTGTGGTCAACAAATGTTTGAAGATGAAGTTTTGAAGTTTCATCATAATATTTCGGAAAGCATGAAATCAAAAAAAGCAGATATTCTTTTGCTTTCTGGTGTTGTGCAATATCTGCAAGAACCCCATGACTTTTTAAATCAATTAAAAGACTTTGATTTTAAATACATCTTGATAGACAGAACATCATTCATTAATGACAATCAACCAGATAGATTGACGCTACAGATCGTACCCCCATATATTTATGAAGCGAAATACCCATCGTGGTTTTTTAATGAACAGAATTTTCTAAAGCATTTTGAAGATTATAATATAAAAACGGAATTTGAATCATACGTTATCGGTGAACAGAACATTCAAATTGACAATCAGGTACAAGGCTATGACAAAGGTTTTTTACTTGTAAGGAAATAGAGACTTAGTGATTCTTGCCTAAAGTGTTTTATTATAATAATTTTATTAAATTATGAGCATACTGCTACAGTTATTCTATTTGCACACAGTTATCTTGAACTATAATCAGAAAACAGCAGTAGCAAAACAATAGAACTTTCCCACACTCGGGGATGATAAGTATAATTATTCTGAATCTGAAAAAAGTTGCCTTGTTAGATCCTGTTTACCATATAGGGACATATCTATAAGCGTTTACTAGCTCTAATTACATTCCATTTTAGCCAATTAATAGACTATGGGACTTTATTAATAAAGTCCCATAGTCTATTAATGTAATTGAACGTCTACCCCTTATAATATTTCAGATTATCTTAACCTTTCTGAAATAATTAAGTATATCGTGATACCCATGCTACATACACAAAACACGAGTTTTTAATACTAAAAGAAAATTAATTATTATTTTTACAAATAAAAACATCTATATTTATTAAAAATTAATTCTAAATCCATCACAAACTCATGATACTATACTAGTGATCATAAAACAATTTATTTTGAATTTTTAAATTAATTTTCAATACTTTAAATATTCCCCATCTTCTTTAAGTAAACCGAATAATATAAATTCTAACCATGGAAGTTAAATGAGAAAACATGTCTCATTTTAAAACACAATTTCATTTCACTTTCAAGAATAATAACAAAAAAAAAATTGTGGACTAACTATAATGTAATACCACCTTTTTACAAAACACTACTTAAAAATAAATTTAATCTAACAATTGACATCTCTACAATGAAATTAAAACATCTAATTCTACTATTATTAAGCTTTAGTTTTTACGGTTTGAGAGCCGCATCTCTCACAAAGTTTGCTATTCAGCAACAATACTTAATGGACGAATATAATATACGCGGTTCCGAACATCATGAAGTAACTTTCAAAACTGATATTACAATATCAAGAGCTTTGAAATCATATGGATACGAAAAAATAAATTGGATTATAACAGTAGTTAGCAGTGATAATTATCATATCCCAATGTCTAAGTCAATCCAGATAACAGAATCTGATTTCCCAAATAATACTGCTTCTTTAGATATTACAATAGATTGCACTTCGACAGGAATTGACCCACAGGTAAGAGTACAAATGGAGGCCCTAACCTACGATGATCTTGGAAACCTTACGCCTGAAAAACGTAATTCAAGATGGAGCTCGCAACGTTTTGATGTTTCAGGTCCGTTTTTAACTGATAATCCTCCGGTGAATATTGCTAATGCTAATTTATATTCATCATACGCACCAAGCTCTAATTTTAGAAAATCAGATTATATTACAGGAGGCGCATTAACATTTGGACAAAGTGATTGGGCTAACACACAGGGTATAACTTCTCTAAATGGCTCCTTGTATGTAGTACAGGCTAACAACCTGCATAAGGTAAACTCAACTGATGGATCTTATATTATTTTAGGACAGCAACAAATTTGGAAAGCAACAGAGGCGGTCGCTTCATCTTCTAATGGCTCAATCTATATTATTCAAAATTCAAGAATTCACAAGGTCAATCCCTCCAATGGTCAGTATTCAATAATTGGGAATCCGGAATGGGCTAATACGGATTGTTTAACAGCATATAATGGTTATTTATATATAGTTGAAAACAACCATTTGTATAAGGTGAATGAAAATACAGGGACCTATACAGAACTTAATAGTGCTACATGGGGAGGGGCAAAAGGCATTGCGAGTACAAACGATGGATATATATGGATAGTTCAGAATGGATATTTACATAAAATAAGTACGGCCACAGGAGAATGGCAATCAAGTCAATACCAACAATGGTCAGATGCTCCAAAAGGATGTCTTGCTTATTATAATGGAAATCTATACGCATTGAAAGGTCCGTATTTAGTTAAAGTAAGTATACCATATTTATCATGGGATGAGATTTCTTACAAAACATATTCTGGATGCAACTATCTGACTGGTTTATAGAACCTTAAGAAAGGTACTTATCTGAGTACAATTTCATTTTTCATAGCACAAGTAAGTTTAAAAGAGGACCCGAAAATCTTTAAGAGAGTAGGATAATAAAAATATCAAAAATCATGTATCTAAAAAAAATTCCATTCACAGTTTGCGTAGCACTCTGTTTATTTTTAACCGCTTGTAGCAAAGAAGAGTTAAAACAAAACCCTGAAAAAAGCATCAATGCTAAATCAGTAATTGACGAGCCAGCGGCTTTAAAAAAGTTTCTATCATTCACCTTAAACGTTTCCCAAGATGTAATTCTTTATGATCAAGAGAAGAAAACCTTCTATATCCCTAATACTGTTTTTAAGGAGAGCTATGAGACGATAAAGCACAGATATCAGGAAGCGAATGAGTATAAGCTAAATAATCCTAATTAGTATGAAAAATTATTATCTAGTATTACTGGTGGCATTGTTTTTTTCTACAAATACAAAAGCCGCTAACATAACCAAATTTATAATCCAATCCCAGTTCCTAAGCAATTCTACGAGCCTGAATGTCAAACCAACAGAAAAGACTCCATTTAATGTGGATGTGACTCTCACAAGGGATTTAAAATCTTACGGTTACGAAAATGTTGACTGGATATTAACAGTTGTATTCCAGAAAAACGGCGAACCTGATCTGGAATTATCTACTCCAAAAGCCATTAATGGAAATGATTTCATAGGTGGGTTTATGGATTTCACAGTCAATGCAACGTTACCAGTTGGAAAAACAGGTGGAGTAGTAATTTTAAAATATTCTTATATCTTCTATAATAATGAAGGAGTCCCTATAAGTAATTCAAGAAGCATTGGAGTAACGAATACTTCATATAAGGCTTCTATACCTGTGACACCTCCTCCTAGCGCAGGTTTTAACATACAAAATGCACGTCTATTCATGGCGAACCCAAGTGGCTATGACCTGAGAAAAGCAGATTACCTTAGTGGCGGACAGAGAAACTTTGGAGAACAAGTATGGGCAAATATCCAAGGGATGACCTCTTTGAATGGCTATTTATATGTTGTTCAAGCCAATAATCTTCATAAAGTTGATAAAGAAGGGAATTTCACTCTAATAGGTGAACTAGGAATTTGGAAAAATACCGAAGCAGTAACTTCTTCGACAAATGGTTATCTTTACATAGTACAAAACTCTCGTATTCATAAAGTTGATCCAACAACTGGTACATATAGTATACTTGGAAATCCGGAATGGGCAAATACCGATGCTATAGTTGCATACAATGGATACCTATTTTTGGCTGAAAATGGATATTTATATAAAGTCAATGAAAATACCGGGACATACATACAGTTAAATGATGCCGAATGGGCAGGAACTCAAGGCATGGCAAGTGGTGCAGATGGTTGGATATACGTTGTACAAAACGGGTATCTCCATAGAGTTAATGCTGAAAGTGGGGCTTTTGAGGTTTTAGGTGGACATGAGTGGCCGAATACCAACATTAAAGGCGTTGCATTCTACGATAACTCTGTATATATTCTACAAAATTATTCTCTTCACAGGGTTAATAAAGTCACTGGCGCATTTACGGTCTTAGGTAACAGAGAGTATAGTAACAGTTGTCATCTGACTGTACTTTAGATATAGATAAAAGACACATTTTTGAAATTAAATATAATATTATCGCTGCTAAATCTTATAAATTTAGCAGCGATTTCTATTCTCTCTACCACACTGGTACGAATGTCCTATACGGCCGCGAAGACTCTTTCAGCCATGAGAAAAACACCGGTCACCAGAACGGCTTGAAGCGGCATTCTTTTAAATATTTTGATAACGTATAATTCCCGTTAATAGTAACAAATTCCCTTGCTTAACAAGGCTATTTTCAGACAGCCCTTTAAGGCATATTATCATTTAAGATATTACGGAAATCATCTTTATACTAACAGAAAAATCAACCCTGATAACCCATTATAAAACCTTAAAAATGGTAACATACATTCCCATTCAGGATGTTCAATGTTTTCACGTTATTCAAATCGTTCATTTCCTTATAATTACATGAGTAAAAGAATACGATCCAAAATATCATTCAACTATTTACTCCTCAGAGGAATAATGCGAATAAGCGCCATTAAACCGTTTAAACGGATTTAAAATCTAAAAACACACCTGTGAACAAAAAACAAAATAAATTCAAAAAAGATCATTTTTCCATAAAAGAATCTCATACAGGTAAAAACACCTGTTTTTTTCTCTAAAATTATTACATACCTTCCCTAAAGAAAAACAGCAATACCGATTTACTATTACGCTTCTTTACGATTACGCTCCTCTTCTACAAATTTCCCGAAGCCATTGCCCTGTAAGGCAATAAAAACAGACACCGATTAGCCTATCCTGTTGACCAGGGTATGAAAAACTGATGATATCAAATTCTTGTAAACATAATTGAAATATAATTATGAGCGAATTAAACAACAGTGCAACAGAGCCTGCCAGAGTAACTATACAGCAGCCTACACTGCCTCAGGGCGGAGGCGCGATCAGAGGTATCGGGGACTCCTTTCAACCCGATTTCTTTTCTGGGACAGCTGGTTATTCCATCCCGATAGGGTTGACTTCGGCCCGTGGATTAGAGCCCAAATTGGCACTGAATTATAATTCAGGTGCAGGAAATAGCGAATTCGGACTTGGATTTTCCCTCACTCTGCCAAAAATCACTGTTAATACTGATCAAGGAATCCCCCGATACCAGGGAAATGACAAGTATATCCTTTCCGGAATCGGAGAACTGGTCAAAATAAGCGGTGATAAAAACCCCAGAAATCAAACCGAAGCAGGAATAGATTATATCGTAACCTCCTATTTACCCCGATTAGACGATACATTTTCAGTGATTGAACAATGGATGAATAAAGAAAATGGTATTTCTTTCTGGAAAATCCTTGCTACCGACAACAGCGTCAGCTACTACGGCCAGTCAACAGCGTCCCGTATAGCCGATCCTGATCATGAATACAGAACATTTGAGTGGCTTATTGATGGGATAACCGACGCCAAAGGTAATAAGATGACCTATGCTTACAAGATCGAAAATGAAGACAATGTTCCCGTTGTTCTTAGTGAAGTCAACAGGTCTTACAGTGCCAACCGTTATATCCAGCATATAAAATATGGAAACTACATTGATGAGCAGCAGAAGGAACAGTTTGCCTTTGAAGTTCTCTTTGATTACGGAGAATATAGTCTGGACAACCTTGCAACTGTGTATACTCCCAAACAGACCTGGACCTACCGGAAAGACCCTTTTTCTTCATATAGAAGTGGTTTTGAGATCAGGACCTGCCGCGCTTGTCAACATATCCTCTTGTTTCATCATTTCAAGGAATTAGGTGGGCCCTGTCTGGTCAGATCCATGACATTGAGCCACCAATCCCTCCAGCAGTATGATGTTATTGATATTCAGGGAATGTCCTTACTCCATAAAGTCGAAATTAAAGGATACAGGAAACAGGAAGACAGCAGTATTGAGCAGCAGGACCTGCCCGCAATCGAGTTACAGTATTCTCAGTTTAATCCACCATCCTCCCCACAATTTAAAAAACTTTCCCTTCCAGAGCATAGTCTCCCCGGATATATTGAGGGTACTCAATTTTTATCAGTTGACCTCGATGGTGATGGTCTGCCTGGTTTTCTATACAGCAATTCACAATCAAACCTTTATTTTGCACCATTAGGCCATGGAAAATATGCGGCTCCTGAAAACCGGACGCAATTCCCTGTCGAAAAAAATCTGCAGGAAGGACAAGCATCCCTTGTAGATATTGACGGAAATGGGATGCTGGAACTCCTGATCAATCACCCCAACCGTTCTGGATATTACCAGAACACAGATGCTGGTAACTGGAAAAACTTCATCTCTTTTCCAGACTATCCTAATGATCTTGCTAATATTTTCCTGGAAAGCACAGACCTCAACGCCAACGGAAAAACCGACCTTTTGTTAGCAGACACACAAAATTCACTCGTTTACACTTCAAAAGGAACTAAAGGATACAGCCCCGCTCAACAGGTTCTGAACCGTCATGATTTCCCTGTAAAAAAAGAAACAGATCTAACGGAACTGATCACCTTTGCCAATATTTTTGGAGATGGACTTTCACATCGCCTGAAAGTTGGTAACGGATCTGTCGAATGCTGGCCGTGTCTGGGCTATGGAAATTATGGAAAAAAAATAACCCTGGGTAATGCACCCCTTTTTGGTGAAGGCTTTGATAGCAGCAGGGTTTTCCTGGCCGATATCAATGGTTCAGGAACTACTGATCTGATATACATCTATCCGGATTATGCCGCTATTTTCCTGAACCAGAATGGCAACTCTTTTTCTGCCCCCATTCTGATCACACTCCCAGGGATCTATAGCAAAATAGATCAGATTAGTTTTTCTGATATTCTTGGTAATGGAACCTCTTGCCTGGTATTTACAGTCATTGAGCCCGTTCCCATACACTATTATTACAATTTTTCGGGTGAACTTATACTCAACGGAATTTCACAAGAGGTTCTTAAACCCTATCTCCTGAACAGGATCGATAATCATATGGGCAGTATTATCCAAATCAGGTATTGCAGCTCGACAAAATTTGCCCTTGAAGATAGATTAGCGGGCCATCCCTGGATTACTAAACTTCGTTTTCCGGTGCAGGTGGTTGAAGAAACCATTACGACAGACCTCCCCTCCGACTCCAGGTATGTGAGCCGCTACAAATACCATGATGGTTATTACGATCCTGTAGAACGTGTCTTCAGGGGCTTTGGCTTTGTAGAATCCTGGGATACAGATATACAAGGCCCGGAACTGCAAAATGAAGGTCAGTTTCTTCCACCTGTTTACACTAAAACCTGGTACCAGACCGGCGCCTCCCATGAGAACCAGGCCATCACGCTCTACCAGCAAAAGGGTTATTTCCAGGGTGATAAAAAAGCTTATGACTTTCCTGACAATAGCTTTCTAATACCTGCATCCGATAATGATCCGGAAACCTGGAGGCAGGCCTATGTTACACTGAAAGGGAAATTGATCAGGAAAGAGGTATACGCCGAAGACAATAGACCTGAATCCATTAATCCGTATACGGTAGAGCAATCCAATTATGAGATTATCCTGAAACAGGGCCGGCTGGAAACAGCATATGCGATATTTACAGTAAACCCGCAGCAACAAATTTCTTATCGTTACGAAAGAAATCCAAACGACCCCCTGGTTCAGCAGGATTTTGTACTCGAAACAGATCCACTTTGCGGTAAGGTAAAAAAAGCCTGTACCGTATTTCTTCCAAGACGGAGAAATGATCAGTCCCAACAAGAAATCTATCCGGAACAGCTTTCGCTAAAAGCGACGGTACAGCACAATAACTATATCAACACGCTAGATACAGAACCTTTCAGATGGCGGGGACTGTCTGCAGAGGAACAACAGTTTGAGGTATTTGGGCTTGATCTGGCCACTCAAAGCTATTTCTCCTTTACGGAAATCCAAACTCAGATCAATACCGCATTTCAAAAAATTGTTCCTTACGAAGGAACAGTAAACGCTGGTGAATTACAACTCAGACAGCAGAACTGGAACCGGACCTATTACTGGAACGAACAGCAGACCAATCCGGCACCTTTACTTACCACAGGATCCAGAGCATTGGTTCACCACCAGGAACAAGCCGTATTCCCGCGTGCTTTCGCCAGTGAACTTTTCAAAGAGCAACTTAACGAGACAAGAATTGAAACTGAAGGGGGGTATTATCCAGATCCGCTCAACGGATACTGGTGGAACCGGGGCTCCATACAGCACTATTTTCTCCCCTCAAATCCTGAAGCTTTCTTTATGCCGGATATTACAGAGAACGGTTTTGTTGAGCAGTCTTCTTTACTTTATCAAAAGACTGTACTCACTTATAAAACTCCTTACTACCTGTTACCGATTTCTGTTCAACAGTACCTCGATGAATCAGTGATTAACGAAGAAACTTATGAAATTGATTATCAGGCACAACAATACCGGCAAATCACTGACATCAACAACAATGTAAAGCAGATGCTCTTTGACCCGATCGGACAAATCATCGTCAGTACACTCTTTAAAGAAAAAGATGGCGTAAAAACTGGCGGCATGAGTCTATATCCCTACCATAATCAGCCTGCACAGTACATTCCAAGATCAAAAAGCTCTTCTGGTGATCCTGTAAGTTTTGAAGATGTACTGGCTAACAGTGCGTATTATCTCCAGGGCGCAGCGCAGTATATTTTTTACAGGTCAGCCTACCAGACCAGTAACAAACTTCCAATCGCTGCCATCAATCTGATCAGAATCAACGATTATGAAAACACTGGTATAATTACCCCTTTCTCTTGCGAGACTCAAATCTCTTTCTCTGATGGCCTGGGAAGAATTATAGAAAAAAAACAAGCCTTTCAGCAAGATCTGGAGCCCCGCTGGCTGGTTTCGGGGAGAACAGTATACAACAATAAGGGCAAACCATTTGAAGAATACTTATCGTATTTCAGTGACAATCCTAATTATGAATTACAGCAGAACATTGAAGCTGCACAACATATTCCACCGACCCAAACTTTTTATGACCCTCTGCTGCGTGTCATCAGGATCAATAGTCCAAAAGGATTTTTTTCAAAAATTGAATTCAGTTCCTGGGAGGAAAAGTATTATGACGAGGACGATACGGTACTTGATTCCGTTTATTACCAAACAAATTATCCTGACAAACTCAGTCCGGATGAAAAAGATGCATTAGACAAAGCAGCGATCTTTTTCAATACCCCTACGATAAAAATAACAGATAATACCGGATCTGTATTTCTATCTGTTCAGACACTTGCGGACCATGTACAGCTTCCAACGTATTATGAAACAGACATTGAAGGAAGACCGGTTACCGAAATTGACCCCAGACTCTACCAATCCAACATCAGTAAAAGTACCAGTTACTATAACTTCAGGTACAAATATCCAATGGGAGATAAAACACCCCTGTATACTGACAGTGCTGATGCAGGGATACGAAGAAATCTTAAAAATATATTTGGTAATACTTTCTGGTCGCAAAGCCCCCGAAATTATTTTCAGCTGATCAGCTATGATCGCTTACAGCGGAAGACAAGTCTTCTAGTCAAGAAGATAGAAAATGACATGCCAGTACTTCCCTTTGAGGATTATAATCTTGTAGAAGTTTTCAATTATGGGGAATCACAGGCCGACGCTGCAAACCTGAACCTGAGAGGTCAGCTATACCAGCTCAAAGACCTGAGCGGGGTTATGATCAATTCAAGCTACAACATCCGCGGTCTGTTAATACAGACTTCCAGACAGATGGTTACTGATTATAAAAATGCTATCAACTGGAAGCAACCCGTAGAGTTGCAGGAAGACGTTTACAGGATGCATTATACCTTTGATGCAACAGCTCATTTATTGCAGGAAATCAGTCCTGACGGATCAGTGACCACCAATACCTATAACCAGGGCGGATTACTTCAGGGAATATCCTTTAAGGACCGTAATGAAAAAGTACAGGATATCATCAGCAGTATTCAATATGATGCTGCATTACAAAGAACAAAAGTAGTCTGCGGCAACGGGATCAACACATTTTATAGCTACGAGGATACCACATGGAGGTTATTGCAGCTAACCAGCAGCAGGGCCAATCCTCCATCCTTAAAATCAAAAGCCCTCAGCCCACTTGTACAGGATCTCTCTTATACCTACGATCCGGTAGGAAATATTACAAGGCTATGGGACCGGACCGTTGAAACAGTATTTAACAATAATCAGCAGGTAGATCCCCTTTCGGGCTATACTTATGATGCCATTTACAGACTGATCAAAGCAAACGGAAGACAACATCCAGGAATTAATGCCAATACTTTTAAAAACAATGTCATTGACAAGAGTTTTAAACAGTCCATTTTCAGTCCTTTACCATCGGTTAATGACAGTGACAAACTCGAAAACTACCAGGAATTATATACCTATGACCAGTCTGGGAATCTCATCAGAAAACAGCATCTGGCCACCTCTACCTCCTATACTACTGAAACTCCGGTCGAGGAAAATTCAAACCGGCTGAAAGACCTTGAGTACGATAGTTCCGGTAACCAACGTCAGCTCCATATCAACAATGCTGTTTCTCTTACCTATAATTGCTGTGAGAACCTGATCAAATGCGCGGTGATCGAACGCCCTGAAGAAGAAGATGACAGTGACTATTATCTCTACGATTCTGAAGAGCTACGCAGCCTGAAAGTAACGGAGCGTATGGCCAATGGCGGCACAATTACCAATATTTCTGAAAAGACGTATTTCCACAATTACGAGATCAAACGTAACAAAACGAAAAATGCACTGGGGCTGAGTACGACAACACTGGAGCGGCAAACGCTGAGAATCATGGACGATGGAAAATGTATTGCCATCATTCATTACTGGGTAAAAGATGATAACAAAAGTGAGGTAAAGGCTGCCGGAGAACAAAGTGTCCGTTTCCAGATGGAGAATCACCTGGATTCTATCTCTATGGAGATGGATGCCGCAGGTTTACTGATCAGCTATGAAGAATACTTCCCATATGGCGGTACAGCCATTATTGCTGGTAAAAACCAGCAGGAAGTACAACTGAAAGACTATCGCTATTCAGGCAAGGAATGTGATGACAGCACCGGTCTCTATTATTATGGGGCCAGGTATTATATTTCCTGGTTAGGACGTTGGACCAAACCAGATCCGGCCGGAACAGTAGACGGTTTGAACCTATATGCATTTGTTGGCAACAACCCGATCACCAATACTGACCAGAACGGTCTCAGCCTGGCAGCAACCAATGATCAACCCAGAACAAGGCTGTTCCTTGGTGAGTCTGATTTTTCCTATGCACTGGCTTTTGCGAATAAACATCCCGAACTCGCTTCGTCCATGACCGCTACGACTTATGAATCGGAAAGTGACCTTCAGGATATGGACTTTTATACGACCATGTCTGCGAATAAATTCGAGCTGCTCATGCTGGGTGTAGAAGTTGCGCATAGCGTAGACGCAACCGACTTCTCTTCCTGGCCTGATGCCACACAGATTGAGCACATTTATTTTAGTCATCCACATACACAAAGCCGAAAGACCGGCGAGCACACGTCGAATGTCTTAAAAGGACTATTCCAGGAAAGCACTAAGGTTTTGCCGAAAAATGCTAAGATCCACATTGCAAGGGTATGGAAAAGAGATGGAGGCACAGTAGAATCAGGCATAGAATCCATGTATGGCTTCACTAAAGTACTGGACAAGGATAAAGATGTAAAAGGCACCTGGGAACTGATCGGGAAACATAAGTTCTCCAGCGAACGCTATCCAGGCTACAAACATACGATGACCAAGGGCGGAGGTACAGCAGGTGTCACCAAACATGGTTCAGCAGAATTTGTATTCCGTACTCGGAAAACCTCCAGAAAAGTCAGGCCATATAGTAAACGAAAGTTGTCCATAGATACAGACAGTGATTCGGACAATGAAACCGAAGTAAAACCAACTCCTGTCGATCTATCGTGGGAGGCATTTAAAAAGAATTTTTATGCAAATAGTTTCCCACAGAAATAATCATCAAAAAAAAATATTTAAACGCTCTAACCATGAAAAAGACGATAAAAACTAATATCCCAGAATCGATCAGTTTCAACAAAGAAAATCCAGGATTTGATCTGCTGAATTTTGATTTCCATAATGAGGAAGAGGTTTCCAGACTCCGGGAGCAGCTGGCAGTCAAAACTGCTGCTGTAAAAAAGTTAAAATCAAAAAAAATAACTGCGGAGCCTATAGAACAATACACCCTGGATCAGCTAAAGGCGGTTCAGCGAATGATGAGGATTTTACCCGACATGGCTATTGCCGAACAATTGATTGCCAATGGTTATGATGCTGCACATAAAATCGCAGCTATTTCACAGCGAAAGTTTATTCGCCATTTGGCCCCGGTGATCAATGATCAGGAAAAAGTGAAGGAGATTTATAAGCATGCCGTCCATATTTCGGAAACGACCATGCATCTGTATGCCAATGTCAAAGATGCAATTGCATCTCCTCATTATAATGCCAGCAATTTTAAAATCAGTAACCGGGAAACCATTGAGTATTTCCAAAAAATACCCAGCTACCCCGAACTGTTTGGCAGTCTCGATTATCTGGAATGCAACGAATGTCAATCCATTTTCAGTCCGGCAGCCTATTTCGTTGACATTATGCGTATTACTGATGAATATATTACTGATCCCAATACCGGGCTTGTAAGAACCATTCCTCCGGGTTATACCCTTGAAGAGCGACGGCCCGATTTGTTTAACATTCCACTGAACTGCGAAAATACGAATACAGTTATCCCCTATCTTGAGCTCGTAAATGGTGTTATTAAGGCCAATCTCGAACACAATTATGCGATAGCCGACGCTTACAAAACCTTATCCGTAGGAAAATACCCTTTTGAACTACCCTATAATTTACCACAGTCCAGAATCAGGGAATACCTGAATAAGCTGGGACTTCCTCTTTATCAACTGTTCAACAGCATTCTTGGCCAGGAAACAAAACCCAATGACATCCATCTTTTTGACATTGCCCTGGAGTACCTGAACCTCTCCTACCAACAGTTTAAAATCATTTCTAAAGAAGACTTTAGCATTGCTGCACTCGGTTTGGCCTATGGTTATAATATTAGTGAACAACCACCTGCTTATGATGGCAGTGGAAATCTAGTATTCCTGAAAGATCAAAAAAAGGTAACAGGTCTTGGCACACTTTTCAGTTCAGAAATAGAAGTTAATGATGAAATACTGGTTGCTGATGAGATCAAAAAGGTAACTAGTATTGAATCGGATACCCAGCTGAACGTCGATTCTAATTGGTCCGTCTATTCCGGTTCAGCATATTTCGTAGTGCCGGCCGAAGGTCAGACTTTCGATGGAACCGGTACACTGAGCATTTCACTTTCGAGTCCGAATATCACCGGAACCGGAACAAAATTCCTGACGCAACTGAAAGTCGGAGATCAGATAAGTCTGGCCAATGTAGTCAGATTTATCAGCGTCATTACTTCGGACACAGCGCTTGTTGTAACTGAGAACATGCCTTTCTTTTCAACTGATCTTCCATTCAAATTCACTACGCCTACTATCCCTCCTTACCTGGGTACTGGTATCATTATTACCATTGAAGGCAGCAACAGTGTAGCCGGTATGGGCACAACATTCCGAACCGACTTTACCCAGGGCCGCCTGATTAAGATCGACGGTGTAACCAAGAAAATCACTGCCGTCCAATCAGATACCCTGCTCAGTACCGAAAACAACTGGGATAAAAATCTCGGAACTACATTTTTCGTCAATCCACAAGCTGCTGTACAGCCCATCACTGCCTATCTCCCGCATGCCGGCAGAGGAACACTGTCTTTCAGTATGGACAGTGGTCAGACCACAGGAGCCCAGACCAAATTCCTGACAGAATTAATTATTGGCGATCAAATCCATTGCGCAAATGAAGTCAGGACCGTCATCGAGATCAGTTCGGACACCCAACTGACAGTTTCTGCAAAATGGAACATCATGACTACAGGAGCTTCCTTCGAAATTCTGCCTGTCAACGGAATGGATGTAGTAGAAAATTTCATTGACCGATGCAACCTTGACCGCCCCGGTCTTGAGCAACTCTTTGTACAGAACCTTTCTCCTGGCGAACTGGAAGCAGGTGCCGCCGAACAACTATATATTAATCATACAGGAGAAGATCATAATTACCTGAAGACATACTTTACAAACGATCCGGCAAATCCAGTACAGAGAGTTGAAGGAATTACTTTAAAAAGACTGGACAGGGTACACCGTTTCGTCCGTCTGGCCCAGGAAACCGGTTGGTCATTCAGCGACCTGAACTGGCTCCTGAATACTTATGATCCCACCGGATTAAAGCCACTGGATGAACTGCTGATCCTCTACCTTGCTCAGGTAAAAACGCAACAGACAGCACTTCCTGATTTATCTGTACCGGCCATCACGGCACTCTGGACAGACATGAAGACCAGTGGAAAAGTAAGTGATCAACGGCCCATGGATCTGTTCGACACTGTCTTTAACAATCCTATTTTTCTTGATGGAAAAGATCCCTACAAAGACGACATCCCTTTCAATCCTTTCAGGGGCATTACTCAAAAATGGATTATTGCCAGTGTGAACGGAATGGATGGCACAATCAGAAACCGTCTCTCAGCTGCCTTATACCTCGACTCAGATCAGGTTGTGAGCCTTGGGAATTATGTATATAAATTAACCGGTGGTACTCAAAATGCGCTTTACCTCCATCTGACCAACTTATCCTGGTTATACCGGATCAGTCAATGGAGCAGTTTGCTGGCACTTAGCCTCGATGAGTTACAGAACTTTCTCTGCCTGGAATATTATCCTGGCTCTGCTTACCTCAGCCCTCCTGTCAATGCAATTCAGCCAAATGCACAGACTTTCCTTCAGTTAAACACTACGATACAAAAACTGAATGGTACTGACCTTGATGTCTATCAGTTAAACTATATTCTGAAAGGAGAAACCGGAACGCGTTATGAGCCTCCTTATCAGCCTGAAGACCTCCCGCCTTTCCTCGTCGAGTTATCCGCAGCGGCAGTTTCTTCGAAACTGAAGGCATCCGATTTTGTATTTGAAAATATCGATGCCAGTAAAGCGAACTTTATTTATTCGGGTATGACCGGCAAATATATCTCTGACGCGGGCATCTTTTTAAAATATGAATTCAATTACCTTGACGCAGCCGTCTATTTTCCGGTAACTGGTGTGGCAGATCTCTTTGAGTCAGGGTTCAAAGCTAATTCCTTCAGCCTGACTTTTCCAGATATTACAGCGGAACAATCCACTCAGGTATTTAACCAGCTACGTACAATGACCATACTCATTTATGTAACAGGAAGTACTACTACAGCCTTACTCAGTGAAACTTATACCGAAGAAACCAGTCTGGATGCACTTCTTACTATTTTCGGAGATGACAATGCACATTATAAAGTAAATGAGGTCAGGTCATTACTGCTCCAGAGCAAAAGTGCAATCGCCCATACCCTGAAGGTCTGGAATGACACCGAGATCAAACAACAAAACATTTTTACAGGATGGCTGTCCGGGTTCATTAGTGCCCAGCAGTCGACCGCAGAGGCACTGAAATCCTATGCCAGTGAAACCAGCAAACTTCCAGACTATCTCAACGCCTTTCTGAGTCCAGGTATAACCTTGTCCGAACCGATGAGAAAATTTGTTGCTATACTTTCCAGAGAGTCTTTACTCGCAGAACACCTTGTACTTACCGCCAAAGAAATCGCATTCATTTTCAGTCCGGCCGGTCACTCACATTTTAACATCCCTGATCTGGAGAACCTTACCATTGGAAATATAGTTTCTCTGATCGATTACCGAAAACTGGTTACAGACTTATCTGATCGTAATGACGATCTCATTGATTACTTTATCTTACCACCAGCCATACTGCCAACAAGCGACAAAATACAAAAACTGAGCAGTATTACGGGATGGGATCCTGTTCAGATCAGTATGCTGATTAACTTGTTCTGGCCTCAGGACATCCATCCTGATCAGAACTACAATACCGTTTCCGGGCTGTTAAGATTACAACAAAGTTTTAACTCGGCTCAAAAACTGGGAACAGATGTTTCCATCATGATGAGTTTTTCGGCACTGGGCCGTCTTGACCTTGATCCGAACGGAGTATTTAATGATCCGAACTGGAGTATTTTTGAAAACCTCTCGAATCAAACAGTCAGCCTTACAGGAAGCCGGTTCGGTGAAAACGAATTTGCAGAAATCAACAGTGAAGCAACGGGCAGACTGCTGACGCAGACGCGTAATGCTCTGTTGCCCTTTGCGCTATGGTTGATCAGTTCGAAGAACCCGGCCATCAGCAAAACTTCGGATCTATATAGCTATCTGCTCATCGATGTCGAGATGAGTAGCTGTGCCCAGACTTCAAAAATTGCCCAGGGTATTGCTTCTGTTCAGCTCTATATGCAAAGGAGCAGGATGATGCTCGAACCAGGGGTTAATATTATTGACATTCCGGTCATATGGTGGGACTGGATGTCCAGCTACAGAATATGGGAAGTGAACCGTAAAATATTTCTTTATCCCGAAAGCTATATAGAGCCGGCATTGAGAAAAAAAGTGACGCCCACCTTTGACCAGTTTGAAGATGATCTATTGCAAAATGATATCAACAAGCATACAGTAAAAGAACCCTATCAGAAGTATTTACAGGAAGTCGACCTTTTGGGCAATCTTGTTTATATCTCCAGTTATAATACCGACCGCCGTGATGCAGAGACCGGAGAAGAAAAGGAAACCCTTTTCCTTTTTGGACGAACCAATACCCAGCCTTACGGATATTATATGCGAAAGCTGGATGACCTGGTAGACTGGGGCCCATGGCTGAACATTGACATTACCATCAATGCATCCAGTATCACCCCTGTATATGCATTCGACCGGATATTTATTTTCTGGAGTGAAAAGAGCATTACACAAAGCAGTACAGTTAAGGGGCAGGATTCCAGTACGCAGACCGTAGAGATTGTAGATATGAAATTCTCCTTTTATGATGGTGACAAATGGGTTCATCCCCAGGTGTTATTCAGCAAGGTGCCAATCAATACTTTCCCTTCTAATTACCAGTCTATTCAGAATCCACAGATTGAATCTCTGTTGAATGATCAGAATTCCTACTGGAATGCCCCATATGTCCTATCCAGCGGAAGAGGAAATATCGGGTCAGGGAGAGTAAACCTCTCTTCCGGTCTGAATCTGGTAGAAGGTACTCATACTCAGTTTTTACGGGAAACAAAAGTTGGGGATGTAATATGGTGTATGGGAGAGAAACGTATTGTCGGAGGTGTTTCCAGCAATGTACTCCTGGTGGTAACTGTTCCATGGTCAAAAACGTCCGGTAGCTGTGAATACAAAATTGTTCCCCGCAACAGTAAAGTAACCATATCACCCTTTATCGGTACGGGAAAAGTAACGGTGACTAAAGACCTGCAAAATGTGACTGGTGTTGGCAGTCTTTTCAAAGACGAATTCACCTATGGTGACAACATCGTAATTGGTAATGAGACCAGGATGGTGATCCTCATCAGCAGCAACACCGAGATGCTGGTCGATGCCCCATGGACTGTCAGCGCGGCAAACTCCAGCTATACGGTCTCCCCAAAAAGGGACAAAGAAGAACAACTGATCGTTATGTTTGGTGCAGATCTTCCAACCGCTTACAAAGGTACAGTGACCAAACCAGACATAGAAGCAAACTCGACTAAAAACCTATTTATAAGTGAAAGGAACGAATTAAATCTCTCTCTTTATAATTCCATGCGGCTGGCACAGCTCATGGAAAGCCTGCCCATTAAAGGTGATGTAACTATGGGGCCGGTGCAGATTGTAGATTCCTATCTTTTGAAAACCGGGACCAATCTGGTACTTGCGGACTATAAATATGCTGCTGCGAGCAATCCACAACCTTACAAAGCAGTACTGGACAGACAGCAGGCAAACCTGATGGTAGTTCCTGATGACAATCCCTTGCAAAATAATTACTGGGGCAATAATGTTGCCGGTACAACCAACAATCCCGGACTGACAGATTCCAGTAATGCAATGCGCCTGCTCTACTATACGGATGAAGAAAAATCCTCGCTTTATAATGTTTGTAATCAACCAGGCTGGTTCCTTTTCGACAATTCTGATGAAGCCTTTCTGATTAAGGTACAGCAGGACAATCTCAATAAATTAACGGATATGGCACTCATACGGCCTTACCCGATCCTTCCTGATATGCTCAACAACAAAGTGATCAGCACACAGGCCTTCACCGTTAACCCTGTTCCTTTTAATCAACTCAAATTCAAATTTACCCGGTTAACCACCACAGTGACCTCCCAGCTTATGCAGAAACTTTTTGCCGGAGGAATCGACAATCTGCTGACCCTGCGGTCTCAGGAGATTCCGGAATTGCCTTTCAGCAGATTTTATCCTGCTCCAGGTAATACAGCTCCGGATTGCGTCATTCCTCCGGAATCTATGGTAATGGATTTTGATGGTGCTTATGGCCCCTATTTCTGGGAAATATTTTTTCATGGTCCTTTTCTGATTGCAGACAGTCTGTGCAGCAATCAGCGCTTTTCGGATGCTAAACAATGGCTGGAGTACATCTTCGACCCTACTGTAAACGAAGATGACAGTGCAGCCCCCGATCCGGAAAAACGCTACTGGCGGTTCCGCCCATTCCGCACTATGGCAAGGGAAAGTCTGCAAAGTATCCTCACCAATCCTTCGCAGATCCGGAAATATAATTATGATCCATTTGACCCGGATGCCATTGCCAAATATCGTCATGTGGCCTATGCCAAGGCTATAGTCATGAAATACATAGACAACATTTTAGAGTGGGGGGATTTTCTGTTCACCCAGGATACTTCAGAAGCGATCGGTCAGGCAACGAACCTTTATACCCTGGCCAGCGACCTGCTTGGAAAACGTCCCGAATCTCTGGGAAAACTTCCTGCACCCGCATCAAAAACATTTAATGATATCAGAAAAACCTATCCTGATGATATTCCTCAGTTCCTGATAGAATTGGAGAATACGCCGGAAGTATATGCCAGTGAATCTAACGCTGTCAGTCTGGCTGGTGTTCCATTCAACAAGATCAACAGCTATTTTTGTGTTCCTGAGAATGCCGATTTTGTAAAGTACTGGGACAAAGTAGAGGACCGGTTATTTAAGATCAGACATTGCCAGAATATCAACGGGGTATACCGCCAGCTTCCTTTATTTGCAGCCCCTATTGATCCGCGCGCATTTATCCGCGCTTACAGTGCAGGATCAGGTGGCTTTAGCCTGGGTTATCCTTTCAGCGCACCAATTCCCTATTTTAAATTTAGCACGCTGATAGAAAAGGCCCGTAACCTGACAGCTCAGGTCGGTAGTCTTGGAAGTGCTTTATTAACTGCACTGGAGAAAAAAGACACTGAAGCGCTCAGCCTGATCAGTCTGCAGCAAGAGAAAACTGTACTACAGCTGACCACAGCGATGAAAGAATTACAGATTAAAGTAGTGGAACAGCAAAATGCAGCACAGCAGCAGAGCTTAAATAATGCATCTTACAGGTATACGCATTACGAAAATCTAATCAAAGAGGGTATTTCAGAACGCGAGCAGGTTAGTATGGACGCTGCGTTGGCAGCGATGCTTCTAAACTCCATTGGCAGCATTACTAAAACTGCTGCTGCTATTGGTTATGCTGTTCCACAGGTAGGCTCTCCTTTTGCCATGACTTATGGAGGTCAGCAAATTGGTAATGCACTCAATGCAGCATCCGGAGCATTCGAAATCGGAGCCATTATCTCCAGTTATGTTTCCCAGCAAGCACTCACTATGGCTGGTTATGATCGCAGGACATCAGAATGGACATTACAAAGGGATACAGCAGGTTATGACAAGGCGCAAATTGAAGCACAGCTGAAAGAAAATGATCTTCAGGAACAAATTGCCCGTCAAGACCTCAAAGTACACCAGCAAAACATCAAAAACAATGAGCAGACAGAACTCTACTACACTCAGAAATTCACCAACAAAGAGCTCTATCAATGGATGGCAACCCGCATCTCCACTGTTTATTTTCAAGCCTACAACCTCGCATACAACATGGCAAAAGCTGCCGAAAGAGCCTACCAGTTTGAAAATGGAACTGACCGCAACTTTATCAACTATGGCTATTGGGACGACCGATACAAGGGACTGGGAGCCGCAGACGGACTTATGCTGGCCATTGACCAAATGGACAGCAGCAGTATCCTGGAACAAGGTTACCGGACTCTTGAAATAGAGAAGACCATTTCTTTACTACAGCTCAACCCTAAATCACTTATTGATCTCAAAACGAAAGGGGTCTGTATTTTCGAGTTCAATGAGAAACTATTTGATTATGATTTTCCAGGTCAGTATACCCGTAAAATCAAAACGATTTCAATCTCTATTCCTGCGGTAGTCGGCCCTTATCAAAACATCCATGCCAGCCTGACTCAGCTGAGTAATCAGCTCATCTTAACTGCTGACAGCAAAGGGCTTGACGCTGTTAACTACCTGTTAGGAGGTGATGTCAATAAAATTCCGGACAGTAGTGTGCTCCGTTCCAACTGGTGGGCAAATCAACAAATCGCGCTTTCCAAAGGGCTGAATGACTCAGGACTTTTCGAGCTTAGCTTCGGAGACCCGCGTTTCCTTCCTTTCGAAGGTACAGGAGCAGTATCAACCTGGAGGTTATCAATGCCATTTGCCAATAACAGAATCAATTTTGAGGCGATTTCAGACGTCGTCATCCAGCTCAGCTATACAGCTATGGACGGCGGAGATAAGTTCAGGGAAGATGTAAAGAAAATGAAAGCATTGAAACCTTATTCTGGTGTCGGGTATTTTAATCTTCATCAGCTATACGCTTCATCCTGGTATCTCTTTATGAACGACCATACTGTTGCCAATCAGCAAAGGATGACTTTCGAGCTATTGAACTTTATTCCGCCAAACGTGCTGAAAGCAAAACTCATTGGTTTTTACTTCAGACTTGATGCAGCACTTCCAGCTGCGGGATCTTATATCTCTTTCAAATTATCTGATACCCTGACCATTCCACTTGTATTAGGTCCCAACAATGACATCAGCTATTATTTAAAGCCAAACGGAAAACAGGAACCTGATATAAGTAAAATTCTGGGGAACAGATCTATCGATTTTAACCTCACCGCTGCTCCTGGGGTACTGAAGGGAAAAGACGGTTTTCTTGATCCTGAAGTGCTTACAAATATAGAAATCATCTTTTACTATGACGCAGAAACCGGAGCCTCCTAAAGCAAATGGAAGAACTGATTACTGTAATCAACAAAAGACAATCAACCTAAATATTAACCTTAAACAAAACAATCATGCCATCACAACAATGTTTAAACAACATCAAGGCAGAACAGCCTCCATTTAACAAGGCCTGTACCGATGCATTATGTCAAAAAATGAACGCCAGCCTGACCGCACATTGTCAAACTGCAGGATTACCCCTGGACACCCCTATCATGAGCTTTGACCCGGCTCTGAACAGCCCATGTTACTGTTGTTGTTCCTGTTATACATTGAATACTCCGATAGAAGCCACCAAGGGTGAATTTATCCTGATTCAGAACATTAATGCAGGTGACAGTATTCTCACTGCGGGAGTTGACCTTAAGTGGACACCTGGCATTGTGAAAGCGAGGTCAGGAGACATTCATAAGTCGATGATCCCCGGACTTTACCTGGTTCGTTATCAAATGACCGGAGAGTCGGAATTAAGAGATTTACTGGTGACAGCAGATCACCTTTTTCTCATGCACAGTACCAGGCAGCTAAAAAAAGTGCAGCACCTGATCCCGGGTAATAAACTCACCGCTGCTGACGGTTCTTATGCCGAAGTTCAATTCGTTGCACATGGAGAATATGATACCGCTATACAGAGTATTAATATGAAAGGTGACTTCAATGGAAAAGACCTCACTGGTCACCTGATTAATGCCAATGGTATTGTTTCTACTGACTATGCTGTACAGGCCTATTATGAGACTCATAACCTGACCGATAGTATCAGATTCAATTTTAGCAATGAAGCCAAAGTATTCGATGTTGGCAGTCCGGAATATTCAGAACAATTTCCCAGTAAGTTGCGGGATGAATTCCTGAGTGACCCTACCCTATGGCCTAAAGGCTTCAGTCCTAAACGTGAGCCATTAATCAATATCCCGGCCAACGCCAAAGGTTTTGTAAATGCAGATCAGGCATTGGACATTTACAACAATGCCACATTTAATGCCTATAGCAACGGGGTTCCAAGAGAATCTATCAACAGACTATTTAAAATGTTTAGTGGATATGACAATAACATCACCTATCTGCTGGACTGGAACAATGAAGAGGTGAATGCGTTTACCTGGACTATGGGCAATCAGAAATATCTGTTACTAACCGGCGGGCTGGCCCGCATACAGGAACTATATGTAAGCGGCTGGGCCTTGATTATTGCTGATATGGTAATGCATTTACAGGTCAACAAATGCGTTGCTGAGGTAGACTACGCCTCTCTGGATGTATTGAGGGCCATTTTACCAAATTCCATGTACGGGGAAACAGCTCCTTCCGGAATCACTCAGATCAAAGACATCCTGTTCAGCAAAATCAGCAAGAAAAATGCAGGTGGAAATCCAGGAGACATATGCGATGATCCGTCTATTGAATGTCGTATTCAATCCTTCTGGAATGGACTGAGTTTCTTCCCGGCGCCAACTTGTGGAACGCCGCCTGATCAGTATTTCTATCTTGTTAAAGGCTATTCCAGCATTGACCTGAAAACCGTGAATGTAGTATTTGATAAGCCAGTAGATCCAGCTTCAGCAACATCATTGGTCAATTACAACATTGAACCGGGAGTAGTGATTAGTGCTGCAGTAGTGAGCGTTAGTGAGCCAGGAACAGTCATACTGACTGTATCAGGTATTGCAGCAGCAAGCAAGTACATTTTATCTGTGACCAATGTAACTTCTGCCGATGGACAGTCTCTTGGTGAGGGGGCCTACGTGATCATTGCCACGCCTTAAATCTAAGGATATGATAAATTATTCTATTGTTTCATTTTAAAAAAACACCATGATAGACATCATCAAGAATCTTGAAAAAGTAGGCCCATGGAACGATATGCGTATTGAACTCGGAACTATGCTTGGTCTTGAAGGCCCGGTAAGTTCGGCCGTACTTGCAAGGGCAAGAGTAGAAGATCGCTTTGCAAGTCACCTCTTCATGAGCAGTTTCGACCATGATCTGCTCCGGCTTTTCCTTAATGACGAAAAGAACAATGCCTATGAACTGTATGAAATACCTGAGAAATTCAGCAACGTCCAGTTAGCTACCAAAGCTAGCAAAGCACTATTAGACTGGGGAAAATCAGGATTTGAGAAAGTAACTAAAGAGAAATATGAGACACGGTTCAGTGCCTGTGAAAAATGCGAATTTTTAAAAGATGCTCCATCCCAATTCGCTTACAAAGTAAAGCTGAAGCGGGAAAGTGACCAAAGGGTATGTGGCGCCTGTGGTTGCGGGGTATCCAGAAAAGCATGGCTCGTTACCGAAACCTGTCCTGTTTCAGATCCCTCTAATCCAGGTTTTAACCTTTGGAACGAACCGTCGAAACAACAGTTATCTACGGCTGGATAATCACATCATGAACATATACCGGGAACACTGATCAGGTTCCCGGTATTGTTTCTTATCAGTTCCACATCTTTATGATAAACAGCTGTTAATATTCAACATACAAGTTTCATCTATAAAACTGGTTCATATTCATCCACATCTTCGGAAATATCAATTTTCGCCTTCTTTATACGCTCCTGAACCAGTGCGTCATATTTCACTCTGATCTCATCTGGCGTACTACCTGGCGTGCTTATTTTATCTCTGATCGCATTCTCTAACGTAGATAAATAGTAGCTTGAATACATTTCCAATGGATAAGTTACCGGTCCATAAATCACCTTTCCATTTTTTACGGCTTCAGTCCTTGCTTTGTTTACACTATCCAGTCCCTTTAGAAAATCATCATATCCGATTTTTTCAATTAACCCCATTTCCCGGGCCATCATTTTTTTGATAGTACGCGCTACAATTGCATCTTTTGCACGCTTCTTTAGAGTATTGACAGGAAGTTCTCCATCATAATCCGTAGTCCAGAACCCGGGACCAAACGTAGCCTTATGTTTAACCTGAAAATCACTGATTACCTTCAGTTTTTCTTTATCCAATTGCTGTTGATATTCAGCAAGGCCAATCGGCTCACCATTGACCTTAAACACTATACCTTTTGATGCCGGCGAACAGGAACCACAAAGGATAGTAAATAAAATAAGGAGGGCATACAACGACTCCCTCCTGCCTTTACAAACCCGTACCATTGTATGCGCCACGGTTAGGGAAAGTTGTAGAAGAAACCTGATTTCCATAATAATCTTTACCCCCATTATCCGGGATTATAGCCCCCGAGTTGAGCGCTGGTGAACCAATGGATAAACGATATCCATTAACGGTATTAATGCCATTCAGACCACTCCCCTGACTCACCAATAAAGGGTCAGTAGTTAACTTATTTGAATCAGCAGGTTCTCCCGAAGGATGATTACCATAAAAGATATTATAATCAAATACCCCAAAAATTCCGGGAATGATATAGTTTCCACTTCCCTGGTTGTAAATGATGTTATTTTTGAAGTAATAAGCCTGGTTTAAATCACCTTTACCTCCTCCGTCATCCCATGAATGATCAATAATATTTGTATTCAGGCCTGATTTAATGTAAACTGTATTGTTATAGATACTGGTTCCGGGAGTGATACCACCTGCAAAAGTGAAAATAGTACGATGATCATTCTGACTGATATTATATCTGATAATGCTGTTTATTGAATTGGAAGCATCCAGAATGAGCATAAAACCTCCGGCATTGTCATGACTGTAATTATACTGCATCACAAAATTATATGAATCAATATCCAGATCAAAGCCCTGTCCATCGCCATTACCATCTAAAGCCTGTGTATTAAAGGCCTCATTAAATTGGGTAATACAATTACGGCCTCGTGTAGGCCAGATAGCAGCTGCTCCGTTAAACTGCCCGTCTTCACGGTAGCGGCCACAGTTATTGGCCACATTATGATCAATCAGTGCACCTTCACATCCAAACACCAGAATACCGTCACTGTCAATATCCTTAACTGAATTATTCAGTATCTGTACATTTGTAGAAGCATTGCCACTGGCCTCCCATACGTTGTCCCATACGACAATTCCCGTACGGCCAGCATCCTCTACAATATTGCCCTCAATTGTGATTTTGTCAAAACGATCTGTTCCTACGGTTCCTGTTGTCACCACAGCAATGCCGCCAAAGGCATGAGGATCAAAACCTGCATATCTGAAACTCCCCGAAACGGCATGAACGTAATTGTTACGGATAGTGATGTTACTTGTAACCCCACCACCTGTATTCTGAATAAAAATGCCCTGGCGGAATACAGTGCCACGAGTTACACTGTAATTTGAAACCTCGAGGTTTTCGATGATCCAGTTCGATTGATTGAACAGATATACCGGAGCGCCTATAGTTCCACTCAGGAAAATCATAGGTTTTGCCCCCGTGCCGTAAGAGCTAATCCTTATCGGGCTTGTGGCACTCCCCGATCCTTTAGGATATAACTGATCATTCCATATACAGCCAGTTTTCAATAAGATACTATTCCCCGGTTTAAAGGTTGTAGCATTTACTTTGGCGACTGTTTTCCATGCCGAAGTTGCTGAAGTACCAGCATTAGTGTCATTGCCGTTATCTGCGTCGACATAATAGGTAGCAGTACTTTCGGCTGCCGGCTTCGTTGTACCTCCTCCTTCCAGCTGTTCAAGCTTACTACAAGAGAAAAATACAAAGACAACAAGGCAATAAAATTTGATGTTCTTTTTCATGAAGACAACATTTAATCGAAGCTAATTTTGTGATAAGCAGTCTCTGTACTAATTGTATCGTTAGACGCCTAAACCAAATTAGCTTTAATTACCTTTATTCTTTCGTTCATCTTGTTCAAGATATCCCGTTAAAACTTATACGTCTTTGATGGACAATGAGCTTCTCAGCAATTAACATTTGAGCTTTACAGAAAATAATAGTCTATCTTGTTTTCAGATATTTGTATTACAAATTCTTTACAGATGGATATTTTAAAACTAAGTACCGACTGGGCAAAAGCCGAGTTATTTTCTGCAAAAATGGTTTGGTTATTCAGCCTTATTGTGCTGCTTTGTGCATTGGGATTTGCTTATTGGGGCAAAACGGCGATGGCAAAAGCATTTGTGATCCCGCTAATTGTTTCCGGGTTATTGCTCATTTCAATAGGAATTGGCTTATATGCAGCGAACAAGCCTCGCATTAGCCAATTTGAAAGGGATTATAAAACAGATGCGTCAGGGTTTGTGAAGCATGAAATCAGTAGAACCACCAAGTCGGAAAACGAATTAAAGCTGGTATTCAAGATATTACCTGCGATAATCATTGTGGCCGCTATTTTTCTGATGCTTTTCCCTTCGCCCTACTGGCGTGCCATTAGTATTACACTCCTATTGTCCGCTGTGTTTTTGATGGCAGTTGATAGCAATACGGCAGCCCGCAATTCATTCTATCGCCAGCAACTTTTAGATAGCAATGCCAAATGAAAACTGTAACACCCCAAACAGACGACTCCTTTGTATATTCCTGTAGTTCCGAGGAACAATGGGGCTATGAGCAATTTATTCCGGAGCATATATTAGCCTATCAGCTATCGGGAGAAACACATATTTTTCATCAGAATGGCACTTTTGTTTTAAAGAAAAACCAAATCCTCCTGGCGCATCGGAACCAGTTTGCCAAAAGCCTGAAAATGCCTGCATCGGATAAAGAATATAAGGCAGTTTCTATTATCTTAAAATCGGAAGACCTGAAAAAATTTGCCACTGCAAATCATATTGCCTGCGACAGACGGTATTCAGGAAAACAAAATATCGTTCTCAAGCCGGAAGCTTTTCTGAAAAGCTATTTTCAATCGTTAATTCCTTATCTGGAACAGCCTCACAGAAGCAGCAACGCTATGGTTTTTTCCAAAATAACGGAAGCGATAGAGTTATTGCTGAATATCCGTCCGGAATTCCAGGATTTTCTTTTTGATTTCGATGAGCCCTATAAGATCAATCTCGAAGAGTTTATGCTGAAGAATTTTCACTACAAAGCGCCCATTGAAAACTTCGCCAAACTAACTGGTAGAAGCCTGGCGGCATTTAAAAGGGATTTTGTGAAATCATTCAATGTTCCACCAGCAAAATGGCTCAAAGAAAAACGTCTCGAAGAAGCGTATTATCTGATCCGTCAAAAAAGCAAAAAACCTTCGGATATCTACCTGGATCTTGGCTTTGAAAATCTATCGCATTTCTATACTTCTTTCAAACAAAAATATGGCATTACACCTGCTGAAAGTTTAATCATCAAAAAATAATAAATCATGAATTACGAACAAAAAATACTGGAAGCGGAAGACCGTCTGGCCATTCGTGAATTAGTGGATAATTACGCCTACTGTGCGGACACCAGAAATGCGCAGGGACAAATGGCGCTATTTACAGATGACACCCGTTTTGAGGTATATTATGACCCAAAATCAGAAACACCGAGTCAGATAATTACCAATAGTAAAGATTTGCTGCCAGTATTTAATAATCTGAATTCTTACCTGTCTACCATGCACTTTAACGGGCAAAACACTGTAAAACTGGATGGCAGTAAAGCGACAGGAATTACCTATTGCATGGCCCATCATTTAACGATAGAAGATGGTAAGCAAAAGCTGATGATCGCTGCTATCCGTTATCATGATATTTTCGTCAAACAGAATGACAAATGGCTTTTTGCAGAACGCAAATTACTGGTAGACTGGATCGAGAACCGATAAGGATAAAAACCTTAATATGAGCCATAGAGAAAGTCATATTTGAGCCGCACAGAAAACATCGTGAAGATATCATTTGGGACATTTGTATAAACAAAAAACATTCAGGATGAAGGCAATTAATAAGATTTATAGCAATGGTGAATTTCTAACACCACACGGTAAAGAAATATTGGATATCATTAGTCCAACCACAAATCAGAAAATCGGAGAAGTTACTTTAGGCGACGAAGTGGATACTCAAAATGCCATTTCTGCTGCAAAGGAAGCTTTTCAGACATTCTCAAAAACTACCAGGGAAGAGCGGATTGGTTACCTGGAAAAATTGCAGTCCGTTATAAACAGGCGTGAAAAAGAGCTGACTGATATAATGGTCGAAGAGTATGGAGGAACATTCCAGTTCTGTGCAATGGTTACTCAAAATATGATTCATGATATCAATGCAATGATTGATACGCTGAAAGACTTTGCGTTTGAACAAGCTGTTGGAAGCTCAAAAGTCTTTTATCAACCGATAGGTGTCGTAGGTATCATTATTCCCTGGAATATGAGTAATGGCTTTATTATCACGAAACTTTCTACGGCCATTGCAGCAGGTTGTACAGCAGTGATAAAGCCGAGTGAAATGAGTGCGCAGCAAACACAGGTTATTGCAGAATGTTTCCACGAAACTGGCTTGCCTAAAGGGGTTGTCAACTTCATAAATGGCCTGGGCGATGTAGTGGGAGCTGAAATGACCCGCAATCCAGACATTTCCAAAATTGCATTCACTGGTTCTACTGCTGTAGGAAAGATGATTGCTAAAGGAGCTGTTGACTCTATGAAAAGAATTACGCTGGAACTGGGTGGAAAATCACCCAATATTATTTTGGATGATGCCAATCTGGAAGTAGCTATTCCAACCGCAATCTTTGCTGCCTATTTAAACAGCGGACAGGCGTGTGCTGCTGCTACCCGTCTGCTTGTTCCTGAAAATAAGCTGGATGAAGTAAATGCAATCGCAAAAGTTGCCATGCAAAACATAAAGGTAGGTAACCCAAAAAATGCAGACACTGTTGTTGGACCGATGGTCAGCAGAAAACAATATGAACGGGTACAGGACTACATCAGAATTGGTCTTGAAGAAGGGGCAACTTTATTGGTCGGCGGTGAAGGCAAACCTGAGGGTCTGGAAGCCGGGAACTTTGTAAGACCAACCATCTTTACCAATGTAAATAATGATATGCGCATTGCCCAGGAAGAGATTTTTGGTCCGGTACTGTCTATTATCCCGTATAAAAATGAAGATGATGCTGTTACAATAGCCAATGATACCCATTATGGATTAGCGGCTTATGTAAGTTCCGGCAGTAAAGAAAGAGCTTATCGGGTGGCAGCCCGGATTGATGCGGGAAGGGTTTGTATTAATGGTATTTCGCATGATTCCAAAGCCCCATTTGGTGGTTTTAAACAATCAGGAATAGGCAGAGAGTATGGTATATTTGGATTAGAAGAATATCTGGAACCTAAAGCTATTTTAGAATCCCTTTAGATTCCGGAGTCCTCTTCCATCCCACTGCCCCTTGAAAACTTGGGTTTTCAGGGGTTTTATTATTTTATCTGTGTTGCCAGCATCTGCCCCCACCAGAAACTACACGTTGACAATATCCCCCGGTTTTATTCTTTGCCCCACATAATGAAGAGGTTGGTTTTGTATTTCCTCCATTCGATCCGGGTACACCAGGACCAGGAGAATAACTGCCATATGCCATTGATCTTTGTCCTGATTTAACATTGTATAATAACTCGAAATTATTATAACCTAATTCTCCGTAAATCACCTCGTTATTCTTTAGAATATAGGCATTAATATTTTGATAAGCACTGCTAGTTGTAATGACGTTAATTTTCAATTCAGCAGCATCAGCCCCGTCAAAAGAATAGCTCCATTTTCCATTATTATTGATTACCTTTTTAGTGTTATTGTTTCTATCCAGGAATTGAATTTCACAAGCATTACAAGTCACTTCATAAGAGTAGATATCAGTTTTCGTTTTAATGATCTGTTCTATTTCCTGACTTTTTTTGCTGCATGCAGAGCAAAAAACGACTAACAGGAAAAATAGCAGAGGGACTAAGCGGCTTGTATTGTTTTTTGTTTTGTAATTTTTCTTCATAAAATGAGGTATTTTAATTGTTCAACGATCAAAAATATACAGGATTGAAATGCTTTTCTTACGGTAAGCCGTAAACCAATACCTAACTATAAATAATAAGTAACCAAGTCATGATAAATTCAATCAGAATCAGCTTAACAGCTTTCGCATTTAGTTTATGTTTCGGTGTTCAGGTCAACGCAGGAATTATAACAAAAAAAGGTATTAAACCAACCATTATAAACTCCGACAGCATACCAGCAATTCTTAATTATACTGTTACTAAGAACATCGTATTGGTACATGGCGCATTTGTAGATGGATCAGGATGGAAACCGGTTTATGATATCTTAACAAAAGCAGGATATAAGGTGACTATTGTACAACAACCTTTAACCTCATTTTCGGGTGATATTGCTGCTGTAAAAAGAGTAATTGACCTTCAGGATGGCCCATGCATTTTAGTAGCCCACAGTTATGGTGGTGCAATTATTACGGAAGCAGGAAATGATTCGAAAGTGCTGGGTTTAGTTTATATTGCTGCTCATGCACCCGACAAAGGTGAAACTGAAGGTGGAAATGGAAAACTATATCCTTCGGCCTATAAATCTCTTCAAAAAGGTGCAGATGGCTTCGACTTTATTGATCCATCTAAGTTCTACCAGGATTTTGCCGCCGATCTTCCTAAAAACATTGCCGATTTCGAAGGTAACGCACAAATGCCAACAGCAGACGCAGTATTTCATGTAATCATAGAGAACCCGGCATGGAAAACAAAACCAAGCTGGTATATGGTAGCGAAAGCAGACCGGATTATTAACCCAGATCTGGAACGCATGTATGCTAAAAGGGCAAAAAGCTATACCGTAGAAATAGCTGGGGCAAGTCACTCTGTTTATCAGTCTCATCCTACGGAGGTTGCCAAACTGATTATAGCAGCAGCCACAAAAACGGCACACAACTAGTCATAATTCTAAATGCCTGGTTGGGATAATATTTACGGAGGTTAAGATAATAAATTATACCATACAGCCCGGTTTACTCATTATTGTGCCTTATTCGAAAGCAAAATGAAAACAACAGCCAAACTGTTTATGATTGCATTATTTGCAATGGTTTTAAAACCGGGTGAAACAAGCGCACAAAAGACCGACAGTACACGCCGACTGTTGGATACCGTCCTGAGCTTTACCAAAAACAATTCACTTTACCGGAATAATGTGAACTGGAAAATGGTAGAAGACAGTGTACGTTTTACTGCTGCCAATGCAGCTGGTATTAAAGATGCCCTGCCGGCCATTCAGCTACTTTACAAATTATTGGGCGACCATCATGGGTTTATTACCTATGGTAAGAAATCATACGCCTGGAGAAGCGTTGATAAACCGCTGGACAAAACAACACATCAGGCTTTAGTAAAAAAAATGCACGACGGCTATAAGCTAACTCCTGAATTGCTGGAAAAAGGTTATGGATACCTTCTTGTACCTGATAATAATCCCACACATCAGGGTGACAACAATAAAATAGCACAGCAGATCATAGATTCTTTAGCATCACTTCATACCAGTAAATTAAAAGGAATTATTATCGATCTGCGCCTTAATCCTGGTGGATCTATGTGGCCAATGATTGGGGGGTTAGCAGCTTTATTTGAACCTGGCAAACTCGGCGCATTCGTTTTCCCGGCATCACAAAAAGCCGAAGAATGGGGAATAAAAGGTGATATAACGCATCGGATTGTCTATGACGGAACTGACACCGTTTATCATATAAAGAGTCAGGACAAAAATCTTTATCAGCTGAAGGTTGTGGTACTAACCGGACCATATACCCGCAGCTCAGGTGAAGCTTTAGCGATATCTTTTAAAGGTCGTAAGAACACCTTCTTTATAGGTGAAAACTCAGGTGGCTACACCACTTCTAATGAATCATTCCAGTTCACCAACGAAATTGGCTTTTTTCTGGCCACATCGGTAGAATCGGACCGTAATGGAGTAGCTTATCCGGATCATGTAAAACCAGACAAAGAAATTATTGGTGGCGATGATTTTGATCATTTAAAAAATGATCAAAAGGTTATTGCTGCATTAAAATGGCTTAAACAGAAATAGAAAATTTAACAAAAACGTGATGTAACCGGCATGACTATTGATAACGAATGACTTAAATTGCAGATAGATATAAATATGATCATCGAATGGCACAGACCAAAGATCTGATAAAAATGTATCTCTCTGAATTTATCGGCACAGCACTTTTATTAGGCATTGGCCTGAGTGTAGTCATTTTCAACTGGGGAGAAGATTCGGTTATGACCAGATTAATACCTTCACTGCCTTTAAGGCGGGCACTAACCGGTTTTCTATTCGGCACCACTGGTTGCCTCGTTACCTTATCTCCGGTAGGAAAAATAAGCGGGGCACATATCAACCCTGCGGTAAGCATCGCCTTCTGGCTCAGGGGCAAAATGAAAACCTATCTGATGGCCGGATACATTGTGAGCCAGATGCTGGGTGCGATCGTAGGTTGTATCCCCTTATTACTCTGGCAAAATCAGGGAAAGAGCATTAATTATGGAAACACCGTACCAGGAAGTGCGGGTATCTGGCCTGCTTTTGTGGGCGAACTCATTACGACAGCATGCCTGGTTATTGTAATATTCATTTTTGTGGGCAGCAAAAAACTGCGCAATTATACGCCTTTCACGATGCCTGTTTTATATGGCATTATGGTTTGGGCCGAGACCGCCTTATCAGGATGCAGTACAAATCCGGCACGTAGCTTCGGGCCCGCAGTCGTTAGCGGTGTATATACCGCTTATTGGTTGTATATAGCAGCGCCTTTAACTGGGGTCTTCCTTATTGTAGGGATATTTAATAGTTTCAGGCTGCATCATTATTATGATATTGAAGCCGCCCGTATCAGTTTTCATGATCATCATTCACCAAACAGTTTAAAAACCATTTAAAAAATCAGAACATGAGTCGTTTCGAAAACAAAGTTGTATTAATAACCGGCAGTGTCCAGGGTATCGGCCTGGCATGCGCCCTTAGGTTAGCCAATGATGGCGCAGATATTATTTTAAATGACCTGCGACATGATGACCGTGCGGATGAAGTTGTTAAGCAGATCACTGCTTTAGGCAGACGCTGTACTTTTATAGCAGCCGATGTCAGTCAGCGACAAAATGTTTATGACCTGCTCACCGAGGCTGTAAAAGTTTATGGGCAGCTGGATATACTGGTTAACAATGCCGGCGTTGAACGCAATCATAATTTCTGGGAAGTAACAGAACAGGAATATGATTTTGTGATGAATACCAATTTTAAAGGTCTGTTCTTTCTGACGCAGGCTTTTGTAGTGTATTGTAAGGAAGCATCCCGCCCGGGTGTGGTTGTTAATATGAGTTCGGTCCATGAGGAAATTGTCTTTCCACATTTTGCCGCCTATTGTGCCAGCAAAGGGGCCTTAAAAATGCTAACCCGGAATTTAGCTACAGAACTTGCACCATTAAATATCCGGATCAATAATGTAGCGCCAGGCGCTGTTGCTACACCAATCAATCATACGCTGATTGACAATCCGGAACTTTTGCAGAATGTATTGAAAAATATTCCCCAGAGAAGATTGGGTAAACCGGAAGATGTTGCAGCAGTGGTCGCCTTCCTGGCTTCTGATGACGCCGGGTATGTAACCGGCTCTACTTATTTTGTGGATGGTGGCCTCACCTATCATTACGAAGAACAGTAAGCAAAATCTGGTCAATCAAAAGCCCGGTTTCTATATAGAAACCGGGCTTTGTCTTTATAGTGATGGCCTGTTTAGGGCTCGGTTATTAAAGGCTGGCCAGGTTTAGGCTTTGAGCAAACTGAGCATCAAGATCTACTTTAGCAAATACTGGTGCAGCAGAAGCAGTTCTTATAGCTGCCTGAAAATTCTTTGTATTCAGTTTTGACGCATCATCTTTTACAGAGGTCAGACGGCCGGTTGATCCGCTTAATTTTAAAGAAGAAGCATCTTCCACCTCAGTGTATACATCCTGAGCAGTTACATTTAAATCTACCTGTGAACCGTCTTTTGAAAAAATCTGAAGATTTGCAAGGGTTAAATTACCCAGAGATTTTACAACTGCTTTGTCAGAAGCATTAATCCTTACCAGGTTTTTTACTGTTAAATAAACGATGGCTGTATTATCTCCTACTGAGCTGATTTCCAGTTTTCCGCCAACTCTTTTTAAGGAAACTTTTGCGTCCGACTCATCTCCAGCTACACGGATATTTTCTTTAGCACCCTGACTTAAGTATACTTTAACATTCCCTGTTACTTTGATCATGTTCAGATCAGACACAGCTCTAAGTGCTGGTAGATTTTTATCGTTTTCTTTTGCGAAGGTTGCAAATGCAGATGAAGTTAAAACGACAGCGGTTAAAGCAGTTGCGAATAATGTTTTGATAGTAGTTTTCATATCTTTATGTTTTTATATTTTTAAATTCTTTTATACATAAGATGCGATCCGGGCAGAAACGTTTCACCGGTTTTCTGCCTATTAGACCAACAGGAGGTTTACCATCGACAAACGGCCGAATATTCACGACCAGCTGTAACGCATTTTTTGTAAAAATCTTCAACACGTCTAAAAACCCTTAACTTTGAAAAAAAATATAGGATGAAGAAACAAATACTAATTGGTTTAATTTCTCTAAGCTATCTGTCCGTAAATGCACAGATTTATACTCCAGGGGGAAATATACAAGGTAACTCCGGGAATAATAATATTGGTATCGGAACAGCAACACCCAATGCATCACTCCATATTAACACGGCAACGGCTAATTTATTAGTTGAAAACTCGGGCATTGAAGGTGCAACGATGACAGTTCATTCGGGAAGGTTTAACAGACCGGCAATGGCAGTTTTTAAACAGGCTGGTACAGAATATTGGAATACAGGTATACTGTATGATGAAAGTGGAAATCAAAAATATTCAATTGGTACCACTCAAAGTCTTGCCTCCTCAAAATTCACTATTCAGCCTAATGGAAATATTGGATTAGGTACGAATTCGCCACTATATAAATTACAACTAGGGGATTTTTCGAACACAGATAACCTGAAAGTTGGCCTGCCAGGTGTTTATAATTTTGAACAGGTTTTATTAGGACAATACGGAAACGGAGCTACAGGATTAGAATTTATCAGTCACAGTAATAATTTAACTTCATATGGTGTTCGTTTATTTTCGAGTGTAGATAGCGGAGTTAGTGGTCTGCTGTTTCAAACAGCTAATCCTTCAGCCTCTTATCCGGGCTTAAATTATATCACAAGAATGGCGGTAAATGTAGATGGAAATGTAGGTATCGGAACGATAACCCCTGCCTATAAACTCGACGTTATTGGTACCATAAGAGCAAGGGAAGTCAAGGTAGATATGAATGGTGCTGATTTTGTTTTTGAAAACGATTACAAACCAATGCCATTAGAAGAGTTAGAGAAATTCATTAAAACTCAAAAACATTTACCTGAGATTGCGCCAGCAAAGGAGATGCAGGAAAAAGGAACCAATCTGAGTGAACTGAATACTAAACTTCTACAAAAAATTGAAGAAATGACCATTTACATCATAGAGCAGAATAAAAGGATTCTGGCTTTGGAGAAAGCGGTTCATCAATAGTCATCCGGCAATTAAATAAAAATCAAAAGCCCGGTAGTCTTCAGGACTACCGGGCTTCATCTATAATGATGGCCTATTCAGAGGCTCTATCTGTTTATAAGGCTGACAAAATTAAGGGTATCAGCAAACTGAGTATCCAGGTCTGCTTTTGTAGTTAATGGTACAGCGGAAGCCGTAGTTGAAGTTGCTGAGAAATTGTTGGTGTTCAGTTTTGAAGCACCGTCTTTAACAGAGGTCAGGCGAGCTGTCGATCCACTTAATTTTAAGGAAGAACCATCTTTAATTACAGTGTATACATCCTGAGCTTTAACATCCATATTCACCTGTGCATCATCCTGTAAAAAAATCTGAAGATTTGTTAAGTTAAAGTCTCCGCTTGATTTAACAATCGCATTATCCGAAGCATCAATTCTGATCAGATCTTTTACTGTCAGGTATACAATCGCTCTGTTTTGTTCTGTAGAACTGATCAGGAGTTTTTTTCCCTCTCTTTTTAAAGAAACCTTTTCTCCCTGCTGATCGGTTATTACTTTGATATCTTCTTTAGCTCCCTGAATCAGATAAACTTTAACATTTCCTTTCACTCTGATCATATTCAAACTGGAGGTTGAAGTAATCAGGCTTAATGGATTTTTTTCATTCTCTTTTGCGAAAGTAGTAAATGCTGATGAGGTTAAAACGACAGCTGTCATTGCAGTTGCGAATACGGTTTTGATAGTAGTGTTCATATCTTTATGTCTTTAGTATTTTTAAATTCTTTGTACATAAGACATAAGCAACAGCTAAACGTTTCACCAGTTTTCAGTGTATTAGACCAACGCAGGGATTACCATCGACCAACGGCCGGATATTCACGACCAGTTCTTGTATATTTTTTTCAGAGTCTTCCGGAATTAACACTTAAAGTAATTAATAAGAGATATTGCGTTGATTTACGCTCTATACTGTGTCCGGTGTTGGAATAGGGTTGGAATAGCGATTGGCTATACCAACCCTATTCCAACACCGGACATCATACGAATACAAACCCTATTGATCATGAGGACAATGAGCTATGATTAACGGGATAAATAAGGTCCGAATGATTTAGTAATTTTAACTTCTCCTTTTATTGTGGTTGCTGCTGGGTAACGCAGTGTACCATGCCTCCATTGGCAAACAGGTTACGGCAATCAATACCTACTACGGTTCTTCCAGGGTATAAACCTTGTATAACAGCATTTGCGACAGCATCGTTAGGATCATTATAATTTGGCACTAAAACCCTGTTATTGGCTACATAATAATTGATGTAGGAGGCTTTCCCCAGATTCTTACCGTAGGTAGTCACCACATCATTTTTTGTAAGTGGAATTTTCACGAGTTTGTAACCTGCCCCCCTCTTTATTGGCAGCATGATATAATGTGTTGATATCGGACTCCGGCACCTGCCAGTAAAGCAAATCTTCATTGTTCATCGTTACAATTGTAGAAGAATTCAGGAACCTTGCAAATCCATCTATATGCATATCTGTAATATCCAGACCAGCTTTACCATCCAGCCAGATAAATTTGGTAATGCCTAAATTTTTTGTAAAAATAGCTTCGGCCTGTGCCTGTGTCATCCCAGGATTCCTGTTTTCATTCAGAACTGAACTTTTGCAGGCCATCAGCACTCCTTTTCCGTCAATCTCAACACTTCCTCCTTCATTAACCATGATCGCATTCAAATCAATTTTTGGAATGTTCTGATCTGCAGCAATCTTTCCAGGAATAGTATTGCAGTTAGTATAAGCTGTTTTTCCTCCCCAGCCGTTAAATCCCCAGTCTTCAATGAACAACTTGCCATTTTGATCTTTTACATAAATAGGCCCGTTGTCTCTTACCCATACATCATCAGTTGGATAGATTCTGAGATCAACATTTGAAAGTGAAACTCCGGCCGAAGTCAGCAAATTGGTTATCCTGTCTTTTTCTGTCTGATCGTAAGCTATAATATGCACTTTCTCATTTTTTACCAGAGCCTGCGTCAACTTGATCCAGGTTGCATCTAAACGATTCCGGTAAGTTACTCCATACTGATAATGATGAGGCCATTGAAGCCAGGTACCTTCATGAGGTGCTGATTCTTCGGGCATGGTATAACTTTTATAGCTACCGGCAGTATCCACCGGAGTTTTATCAGGTCCGGGCATTCGTTCTTTACTACAGGCCGTCAGTAAAACAGGTAAAAAAAATAATAGATTATGCATGATTAATATTTGTTTGTTTCTAATGCGACAAAATTAAAGAGATCCACCGGAGCAATATTGTCCAAAATTGACAACCTTACTTTAGTGGTAATAATATCGCAGTTAGCTGATCCTCATCAGAATTGGTGTGATCTGCATATTTGAGATAACACTCGATCATAGGTGTATGCGCAAACTCAAGATTGGAGTTTAAGATCCAGCCCGAATAGATTTTTTCATAGGTTTCGTCTATAGTTTCATAATTACCTGTATGTAAAAACCTGGCATACCTACCTCCCAGTATCATTTTTGAAGCAAGTTTCTGATTACCGGACTGTACCGAGGAACAGGCATCATAACGACAGCTTATTTTTTCTCTTATCAATGGTTCATCTACGATGATACCGAAATAATCTACTCCGGTAGCCGGGAACTCATTCTCCATAAATTTATCCCATAACACCTCTATGTCTTCATTGACATAATTTGTAAATGTACTTTCATAGTAAACGTGCCTGGCTGGAAGATAGATGATTTCGGGCTTCAATAATATGGTTGAGATAACAGGGGTAACATTAGTATCTGTTAAAAGGGATACCTTACCTGATTTTGCTTCTTTTGGAGAAATACCAAAATGTTGTTTAAAAGCTTTGGAAAAGGAAGCCAGATTTGCAAAACCAACCTGCAATGCGATGGTGGTAAGATTCTCCTTAGTATAGAGGATCTTTTTATAGGCATTCTCTACCCTGCGTTTTTTCTGATATGCTCCTATGGTTTCACCGCAGGTATAGCTGAAGATCCGCTGTATATTTCTATAAGAATAATTCGACACCTCCTCCAGCTCTTTGATAGAAAGTTGCCGGTCGTAATTACTCTCTATATATGTGAGTGTATTATAAATACATTTCAGGTTCACCGCGTCCATCTCTCAGTCTTTTCCTTTTAGATTCTATAAAATTAGCCAAAACAACTTATATCTTATAGTTACTGGCAACATAAGAAAGAATACGACAGCTAAATATTTTATTATAAAACCAGAACGCGAATCATATGTTTATATATAAATTAGAATTTAATCATATGAAAAAGTTAGTTTATTTAATTGCAGTTTCTACAGCTGTTTTTACACTTCAAAGCTGTAATAATAGTACAAAAGACTCCAAAGGTGTCGCTGACAGCTTGAATAAGGTTAAAGACACTACCTCAAATGTGAATGCAACAGGAGGAATAGCGGTGGCACCATCAGATGCCGAGTTCGCCACTAAAGCTGCTTCTGGTGGATTAGCTGAAGTTGAGCTGGCAAGACTCGCGCTCACAAAAACTACCAATGCTAAGCTTTTAGAATTCGCAAATATGATGATCAGTGATCATGGCAAAGCTAACGAAGAACTGGCCGCAATTGCGAAGAAGAAAAACATTACACTTCCCGCAGCACTGGATAAGGAACATGAGCAAAAAAAGGATGAGCTGAGTAAAAAGTCAGGGAAAGACTTTGAGAAAGCTTATACTGAAGCTATGGTCGATGGCCACAAAAAAGTACTTAAGCTGATGCAGGATGAATCAAAAGATGGAAAAGACACGGATCTTAAAGCTTTTGCCTTAAAAACTGCCCCCATTGTACAGACACATCTGGATGCGATCAATAAGATCCATGACAGTCTGAAATAATTATAGAACAGATAAAGGCTGTATCCGTGGTAATATAGCCTTTATTCTTTTATAAAGCTGTCTTATATTTTATTTTTTGTTTTAAAACAGCGGCGATAGATTTTTTAGCCGCAGCACTCATGGTGTGCCCCTCTTTAGCAAAAGATTGCAGATAGGTTGTATTGATATATCGCTGGTTTCCGGTCTCTTTAACTTTATTGACTACATTGATGGAATTATCGCCGCTCAATGTGCTGTCATCCTCGCCATAAAACAAGTATAATTCTTGCAAATCACTATTGGTAATCAATGCCGGAATCTGACGTACAGGAGAATAAGCTAAATAATTAAAATCAGGGACTTTTACACTTAATGCCTGTATAGCCAGTTTATTCACAAAAGTTGTTTTACTGTCTGTCGCCGGCAACATCTGCGCGAAGCCACTCAAACTTACAATCGCTTTATACCGCTCCTGGTTTCCCAGTTTGGCATCACGTCTCATTCCTTCAAAAAATGCAAGATATGCACCCGCACTCTCTCCGACCAGAACAATTTCGGTGGTAGAGATATTCAAAGAATCGCCCAAACCAATAATATAATGCATCGCATTTTGTACGTCTTCAATAGGTTTATCGAGTAACATGGTTAGTCCAACTCTGTAATTGATTGTTGCAATGGCACAATCTGGAAATTCTGTTTTAATCGCATTGATCGCATCCATACCTTCTCCACCGGTTTTGTCACCCCCGGTAAAACTTCCGCCATGAATAAATACGAAAAGCTTTGTTGTATTTTTATTTCTGTTGGCGGGTAACCAGATATCGAAATTCTGAGGATCGCCGGAAGGGGAAGGATAACTCAGGTTTTTATTCCAGCCATCTGTGTATAGCGAAGTTGCTGTAATTGTTTCGGTTTTAACAGCCTGTTGCCCGGATGGAACTCTTTGCGCATTGAGATCAGTCAGTTCTGATTTTTTACAGGCAAAAAGAAAGGATACCAGGAGTAAAAGAAAAATACTTTTGTTAATCATAGGTTTGGAATTTTATGTGCCTTTTATAATAGCATATGCTAAAATAAAACACAAATGCAAACTCATGATTAATTAATTGTTGTTATTATATAAACACAGATTTTTCTAACACTACAGTAAAACTTAACAATCTCACTATCAATCAGAACTGTTTTCAGCAAAGAATAACCTGATACTTTATCTGGTAGTATTGATTTAAACAACGTTTTATGATGAACTGGTAAAAAATCAACTGGATTACTTAAAGCACCAGTCTGCTTTTGTCTTTAATCAGCCTTGCAACTTCCTGATAATCTTTATGAATAAAGAAATGACCTCCTTCAAAAATTTTATAACCGAAATGTGATTTTGTAAAGTTTTTCCAATTGGTAATGTGCTCCACCTTTGTTTCCTGATCACCCATCATCGCATATATCGGGCTGCTGATCAAAGTATCTACCTCGGCCTTGTTTCTTTCTGAAATTTCAAAATCAGCTCTCAGTACCGGCAGAAAAAAATCCAGCATATCTTCGTATTCAAATACTTCATCTGGTATACCGCCCAATTTTTTCAGTTCAACAATGAAATCTTCACGCCCCAACAGGTACCTGGTAGTTTTGTTTTCAAGCCCCGGACCGGCATTGCCACTCACAAATATATAACTGGGTGCCTTATTGGCTTTTTCAAGGAGGCTGGCAACTTTCAGCGCCAGATAGGCACCCATACTATGTCCGTAAATAATAAATTTTGATGAATTCAGTTTTCCAATAACCTGTTTATAAATATCCAGCGCAGCCAGGTCAAAATCCTTAAGCAATTCTTCTCCTATCCTTCTGCCTCTTCCAGGCAGCTCAAGTGGTATAATCTCAAAGTCCTGTAAATAAGGAAGCATAAAATTAAAGGAGTGGGAATTTCCCCCTGCAAAATGCAGCAAAATCAATTGATGTTTTTTCATTGAATGAATAATAGAATGTATTCTAAAATTATAATTATTATCCGATAACTATATCAGGTTTTAACAAAAATAGATGATGAAATTTTAATTAATTATCTCAGCTGTTGGTTATATCATATTAATAATTAATTTAGCTAAATAATAGGGACCATAATTTATAACCTGGTCACTCCCAGCCTGAAATCCACCCATTGATTTATTTAAAAGAACTGATACAAAGCTAAAAACATGAAATACAACGGGAACGTTCCCGTAATTTAACAGCAAATCCAGAAATATGCTGTTAACGCCTGATAAACCAAATAAAAACCAAATAGTATGAACAAAAAACAATCTTACCTATTCGTAAGGAATGTCCTCTTTATGGGGCTTTTCCTGACATTTTCGGCCTGCAAAAAAACCGCAGTTACGCCCCTCTCCCCTGATTCGGCCAACAAAACTGTTCTTGATGCGGCTACAGGCACTGGTGGTGACGTCATGATGCAGGCATTTTACTGGGATGTTCCTCAGGGTTCATGGTGGAATGTAATCAATAGCAAAATACCATCCTGGAAAGCTGCCGGAGTTGGCGCAATATGGCTCCCTCCTGCCACTAAAGCCCAGGCTGGAGTAACAAGCATGGGTTATGATCCTTATGACTATTTTGATTTTGGCACCTATAATCAAATGGGTACAACCACTACTCACTTTGGTGATTCCACCAGTTTAAGCAAGTTAATAGCCACAGCCCACAGCAATAATATTCAGGTATATGCAGATATGGTACTGAATCACTGCAGCGGCGGAACTTTAGAGGCCAATCCTTATACAAATACGAATACCTATACCAAATTCACTCCGCTTTCAGGTAAATTTAACCGCAGTTACAGTGATTTTCATCCGAATGATATAGAAGCCAGCGATGAAGGTGCATTTGCAGGTTTCCCCGATCTTTGTCATAAAAAGGCCAATGTATCGAACTGGATCTACAATGCTTCTTACAGCATGTCAAAATTCTATAAAAACAATATGCATTTTGATGGATTTCGTTTTGATTATGTCAAAGGATATGGTGCCTGGGTGGTTAAAAACTTCGTCAACAGTGTAGGCGGCCCTGCATCCGTTTTTGCAGTTGGTGAACAATGGGATGGAAATGCCTCGAATCTGCAGAGTTGGGTAGACGCCACTGAACAAACATCGTCAGCCTTTGATTTCGCTTGTTTTTATGCGATGCATGCTGCTTTTGATGGCAATGACCTGACTCATCTGAATGATGATATGTTGTTAAAGAGAAATGCTTCAAAGGCCGTTACTTTTGTAACAAACCACGACACGGATATTACCTATAATAAATACTCTTCTTATGCTTACATCATGACGCATGAAGGATATCCATGTCTGTTTTATAAAGATTATGAGAATCTACTGGATAAAAACAGGATCAATAACCTGATCTGGATTCATAAAAATCTGGCCGGGGGCACAACTACAAACCTATATTCCGCCAGCGATCAGTATATTGACAAAAGGAGCGGATACGGAACTAATCCTGGTTTAATTGTTTATTTCAATGGTTCTGATAACTGGCAGCAACAATGGGTAACTTCTAGCTGGGCTAATAAACAAATTAAAGAATATACTGGTATATCTAACTGGATACAGACAGTTGCTGCTGACGGACGCGTACTGATACAAGCCCCTCCGCATGCTTACTCTATCTGGTCAGTGACTGGTTTATAAATAAAAAATACAAATGCCGGAGAGGTAGCCTGGTGTTGCCTCTCCGGCTTCTTGATTACCCATTTTATCAAATCCATATGAGATTACCCGTTTTATTATCTTTATTGACTATACTTTTTGCCTGTGGCAATCATCCTGAAATAAAAAAAACTAAAGGTGATCTGAATTATATATCAACCGGTTTAAAATCGGAACAACTGGATACCAGGCTAAACCTGACAGCGGATATCAAAAAAAACGAATTACAGGCTGAGTTAGACCTGACCAATCTGAACAGCGGGCCCATCACTATTACCGGGATTGAAATAGCTACACCAGAGGGTTTACGTTCTTTACCAATCAAAGGAAATATTGATCCTGTTGTGTTGGAAACAGGAAAAAGCAGATTAATTACCTTAAAATTCCAACCGCTCAATGATCTCAAAACCAATCAGCTCACAGGCAAAAACGGATACTATAAACCGGGTTACCAGATACTGATTACTTTTAATACAGACAAAAATCCTGCACCAATATTAATGAGTTTAAAGGCTGATTTACCTGCTGACCAATACAAAAGTTATCTGGAAAAAGAGAAAGTCCCTGCGTTCAGCTATTCGTTTAAAACTACTTCTGATTTCAGTCAGCAACAAAGCGCTTATCTGGCTTCATTAAAACAATTCAAACAAGCACCTTTTGTATTTGTAAGTGATCAGGAGATCGCCGCAGCAGGTGTAAATCTCAGATTAAGAAGTTACTGCGCGAAGGATACTTTAAGTGCAGATATTTTCATCGTAAATCATTCTGAATTTGCTGTCCATTTTAATCAGGATAACCTGGATTTCATTTCTGCCGGTGAACCTTCAGCAGCTCAGCCAAAAATAATAACCATAGAAAAGATATCGGGACCGCAGCAAAGCAATGACAGAATTGAGAAAGGTGAACGTCTATTGATTCATTTGAAAAAATACTTTAAAGACCCTGGTGAGCAGGCAGTATTATCTTTTCATCAGGCCTTTGAGATAGGTCATCAGATACCATTGTATAAACGTGATATTGAACTTGTAAAGGTTATTTTACCCTGATCTTTTCTGGAAAGGATCAGAGTAAAATATTGATATGGTTATCTTTCAGCTTATTCGTATTTCAGCGCATCCACTGCATTTGCTTTGGCGACCTTAAAACTTTGCAGGCTTACCGTAAAAATTGCAATCCCTAATGAGATCATTCCGGCCAGTATAAAAGGCCCGGTATCTATTGAAATTTTATAGTCATAACTTTTCAGCCATTGGCTGGCCAGTATAAAAGCGACAGGAAAAGCAATTATGTTCGCTAATAATACAAGTTTAATGAAATCTTTATTTAACAGAATCAATATACTTTTCAGGTCTGCACCTAATACTTTTCTGATACTGATTTCCTTTTTACGCTGTTCAGCCATATATAATGCCAGTCCAAGTAATCCAAGGCAAGATATGAAGATGGCAAAACCACCAAAGAAATTTGACAATACACTTAAAAGTTTCTCAGTTTTTAACTGTTCGGTCAGGTTTTCATTGATGAAAGTAAGCTGTAAAGGGTATGCCGGGTTCAACTGCTGACTTAAGCGCTTTATTGTACCAATAGCTTCACTTAAATTCTGATTGGGAGTCAACCTGATGAGTAATACACGACTATCTTTTATATTGTAATAAAAGAAAGTAGGTTCTGTTTTAGCTCCCATACGTTCATTTGAATAATCTTTAATAACGCCTACAATCTTATAGCGTTCATTATCTCCCCAGCGTATGGTTGTTCCTACAGGGGACTTAAGTCCCATTTTTTTGGCTAAAGCCTGATTAATTAATAGAGAGCTATTGGTATCAGCAGCAAATTTTGGAGATAAATCCCTGCCTTCGACAATCTCAGCTCCTATAGTCTGACTAAAACTATAGCCAATGCTTCTGTAATTAAGTATCGACCGGTCGTTGGCAGACTTACCAGGCCAGTTCAGATCCCCAGTAATCGATCCTTCCCTTGTAAAGGATTGTGCAAATTCTGAAGATGAAAGCACTGCTCCTGTTTTGACAAGTTCATTTTTAAAAAGTGCCAATTTCTTCGGATTTCTCCATTCACCTTCCAGTTCCATCTGTACTAGATTATCTTTTGAAAAACCCAGTGGTTTATCTCTCATAAACTTCATCTGCGCATAAATAATAAGGGCGCAGATAATCATGCAAATGGAAAGACTGAATTGTAAGACCACTAAAACCCTCCGGATAGACAATGATGATTTTCCAGCCGCAGCAGGGCCTTTTAAGACCTTTACAGGGATAAATGAAGACAGGTAAAATGCAGGATAACTTCCGGCTAAAAAGCCAGTGAGCAGTACCATCGTAATCAGGGTAACCCAAAGTGAATATGAGTTATAACTGATACGCATGGCTATATCCAGCAGATTATTGAAATAAGGCAGACTCAGTTCCAGTAACCCAAAAGCAATAATCATAGCAATCAGCGAAAACAGCATAGATTCAATGATAAATTGTCCCATCAGGGTTTGCCGTGTAGATCCAAGCGCTTTACGGACTCCAACTTCTCTTCCTCTTTTCTCCGACCTGGCAGTGGAGAGATTCATATAGTTGATGCTTGCGATAAGTAATACACAAAATGCAAGGAAAGCAAACAACCTTACCTGATCTATTCTTCCGCCTACGGGTTTACCATTCACAAAATCATTATAGAGATGAAACTTGCTGTATGGAAACAAAAAGGCCTCAAGCTGTGAATCTTTATCCTGTGCCCTGATTATTTTTCTCACAGCTGCATCAGTTGCAGCAAACTGAGATTTGTCTTTTAGTTTAAACAATGTAGCACAACTAATATTCCCCCAGCTTTTGTCTCTCTCACCAGGATGCTCTTGCTCAAAAAATGCCCAGCTTAATAAAGCATCATACTGCATACTCTGATTTTTAGGCAGGTCAGCAATTACGGCTGTAACCTTCAGAATTTTTCTGTTATCATATTTTATGCTTTGACCCATCGGGTCTTGATCTCCAAATAATTTCTTAGCCACCGATTCAGTCAAAAGGACTGAATTAGGAGAGCTCAGGGCAGATAAAGCACTCCCATGAATAAATTTATAATCGAATATTTGCAGAAAAGACGGATCTACACTTCGGGTATTCAGTTTATAACTCTGCTGGGCAAAACTAAATAATTTGTTATCATCTCCGCCTAAACTCATACGGGCAAAGCTTTCTATGGCTGGTAAAGACTGTGCTGCCGTGCCTCCAAGCCTGTTTGGATTGGCAAAAGTAGTAGCCAGCTTTCCGTTAATATCAATATTTACCCTGGAAACATAAATCCGGTCAAGATCTTTAAATTGTTTATCATACCCCCACTCATAATTGACATACAATAATAAAAGCAAACAACAAGCCATACCGATAGCCAGACCACCGATATTAATCAGTGAAAACCCGATGTTTTTTTTCAAATTCCTGAAAGCGATTTTTAGATTGAGTAATAACATATAATTGAATTTGCCCGGAGAAGTCTAATAACATGCCAGTTCTGAAATAGCTCATAAACACGCTTAAAATACGAATAAAGCATTTTTTACGACTCAGAACGTTCATTACCGTACATGCTGTGTCCGACAACGGACAACGATTATTATCCCTGGATCAGGCTTTTGATTCCGGTAATCGCAATTTGTAAACCCACACAAAAAATAAGGAATGCAGAGATCCGGTTAAAAATTGTTTCGGCATTGGAACTCAGATAACGGATAATGTTTTTTGTATTCAGATAAAAGATATAAACCAGCATACACATGAAAATAATAGATAACAATATAGCACCGGTATTCATGAAATAATGTACTCTGTCTGTTGACGCACTATGTGCACTAAGTGTAAACAATACAGAAATAGTACCTGCACCTGTGGTTACAGGAAAAGTAATCGGATAAAACAATTTATCTTCTATCTGGCTATATCCTGATGATTTACTCACACCATCCGTTTCTGTAACCGTGACCGCTGTTTGCTTTTTATCTGAAGAAAGGTTCTCCCAGCCCATTTTGCAAATCATAATACCTCCTGCCAGCTGCACCACCGGAATAGAAATACCAAACAGTTCCAGTATCCATTGTCCGGCAAACAGAGAGACCGTACAAATGGAGAAAGCATATAGAGTAATCTTTCCCACAGCTGTTCTTTTTTCTGCGGAGCTCAGATTGGAAAAATATGGGCTGATGATAAATGCTGAACCAATTGGATTTACCACCGGGAATAAGGCGATAATACCTATAAAAAGCAAATGAAAAAAGGAGTGGTATTGAGTAAATAGATTAGGCATATAAATTAATTAGCAATAGATCTTCTTTATTTAACTGTAATATGCGCATTTTTTTAACTGTTGTCAATTCTTCTTTGGATAGTTAGTTTATCGGCCTGTGTTCTTGCTTTTGCATAAGCCTTCTTAAAGTTCGCAATCGCCTTTTGATTATCAATACCGGTATATAACTCGCCAAGAAGCATAAAATAAAAATGATTGTCTTTCAGGTTTAGTTTTTCTGCGGCTGCAATGGCTTCCTCCTTACCATTTGCTTTAGCAAGCGCATAAGTCCTGTTCAATGCTGCAATGGGTGAATACTCAATTTGAAGCAAATGATTATAATATTGTAATATGTTTTCCCATTTTTCGCTCGTATCTGCTTTTTGAGTATTCCAGTAAGCTATGCCAGCCTCGAGATGATACCTGGAAAGTTGATCACCAGTAGCCGCGCGGTCTAGAAAGTACCCTCCCTTACTAATCAGTTCGGCGTTCCATCTGTTTACATCCTGTTCATCATATAAGATAATATCACCGTTTTTGTCTTGTCTTGCCTCGAATCTGGATGCATGAAAACACATCAGGGAAAGCAAGGCATTTACTTGTGGCTTATTAGTATATCTATTCTCTACCAACATGGTGCATAAACGCATCGCTTCCAGACATAGTTCTTTTCTTAGTGTCTGATGCTGGCTAACGGAATAATATCCCTCGTTAAACAATAAATAAATGGTAGTCAGTACAGTTGCCAAACGTCCTTCCAGTTCTGTTTCACCGGGAAATTCGATTTTTGTCTTTCTCTCCCGCAGTTTTTCCTTAGCCCTGAATAATCGTTTATTGATTGTTTCTTTACTGGTCAGAAAGGCATCTGCAATCTCCTGAATACCGAATCCACAAAGAATCCGGAGAGAAAGCCCGATCTGTGCTTCAGATGGGATTGCGTCATCGCAAACTGCAAACATCATCTGTAGCTGGCTATCATTAATATTTTGTGGGGACAGGTCAATTTCAGTACTGTTTGATGAGTTATTTTGGATTTCCGGCGCAATTTTATTTGCAAAAAGAAAGTCCCGCTGTAAATGGTTTCTGGCTTTGTTCTTTGCTACATAATAAAGCCATGCAACCGGATTTGACGGAAGCCCTTTTTGCGCCCAGTCCTGAGATGCTGTGAGGAAGGTATCACTGGCAATATCTTCGGCAACTTCGATCTGGTCAAAACCAAAATGTTTGCAAAGGACTGAAACCAGTTTTCTATATTCCGTCCTAAATAAATCTGGTATTAATCCGCTCTCTTTCATAGATAAAATGCCCCCATATATACAGGGGGCTATTTAATTAACTAATCTTTTGCATGTGTCCCGGTAATTTTTCGTACCTCCACGCTATTCCCTTCTCCGTTCAGCATCGGACAGTTCTTTGCCAGGTTTACTGCTTCATCAAAATCCTTAGCCTTGATCGTAATGAAACCAGCTATGGTTTCTTTAATTTCTGCATAGGGCCCGTCTGTAATGACATTACCCGGTTTCAGGACACGACCTTCGGTTGATAAACCAGTACCACCATTAAATTTATTCTGAGCCGCAATACCTCCTACCCAGTCATGATACTGTTTCATGTAAATCTTTAATTGTTCTGGCGAAGGGGATCCCATTGTCTGATCGAAATGGAATAATAAGATGAACTCGTCCATTTTTCGTTGATTTTAATTGTAAATAAATATATGAATTAGAGCCTGTTTAAATTTAGATGCTATAAATAATTTGAGCAGATGAATTTTAAACAGACTCTTACAACCATATCAAATGAACTTGCCCGAATTGGACATTTGCCGGAATATTAATTTAACCAAAAAAGGGATTAGTATGACTAACCCCTTTTTTGATTAAATTAATTCAGAACGGTTGTTGTATTTCCTCCTCTTCCGGTAGCGTTGAATGCTCTGAATTTGAGCAGGCCTTTCTGATTAAAAGGCTGTGTATATAATTTATCCTTAACTGAAGGTTCTTTTCCATCGGTCGTATAATAAATATTAAATCCTGGAAATTCTGTATTGCAGGAAACCTTGTGATCAGTTACTTTAACCCCTACAGGCGGAACACGGTACCTGGCGCCGATCTTATCCAGTTTTGGAAATTCAATTTCACCTATACGTGTGTAAAAATCAGCAAAGCTATCTTCATAAAGAGCTGCAGCTTTGATTTTATCCTTTTCTACAGCCCAGGCCGGATCCTGTGCCCATGCGCGTTCGGCAAGACCTAATAAACGGGGTAGTAACATGTATTCCAGCCGCTCTGGGGTGATGACTTTCTCAGTCCATAAAGCTCCTTTTATCCCTAAAATATTGGATTTACCAAAATCAGTCAGGCGATCTTTGCCAATAAACACATCCTGGGTAACAGGCTCCCCTTTACTATCTTCGGTAGAATTTTTATAATAATTATAGGGAATAAAAGAAAACAGTTTTTCTGTCGGCACATATCCTGCCCAGCTATGTCCTGGCTCAGCCAGTGACCGATCGTAAGCCATGTCCAGGTAAAAGTTACTGGAACAGGTTAAAACCACTTTGTACCCCATATTGGCTAATCTGTAAGGAAGATCTTCCATCCCACGGCCAACAATATTATTCCATACGTCCAATTGGAAAGCATCGTTTACAAATAACGGATTAGGCACCATCTTATGTTCTCCATCGAGTGAGGTTTCACGCATTCCCATTTCCTCCCATCCCGACAGTACAATTCCTTTAGGTTTTAGCATCTGCTGCAGTTTACCAATATAATAGCTCCATAAATCAGCTGTAGACTTCATCTTCTCCTGTTTCATCAGCGCAAGACACAGAGGTGATTTCTCCCAGACTCCCTGCGGAACCTCGTCCCCTCCAAAATGAATGGTCTTTAAAGGTATACCAGCACTCTGGTACATGGCCTGCAAACTATTAGTGATGGTCTCCAGGAAACGATAAACAGAAGGTTGGGCCACACAAATGACATTATCGTTCCAGTATTGCGCAGAACGATAAACAGAGCTGTCCTTTAAATCATTAAGCAGGTATTCTTCTGCTTCAGCTTTCATCCCTTTAGCCATATAATTGCGATATCTTGCTTCCATGGCTTTTATTGCAGCCCGGGCATGACCTGGTGTTTCAATCTCAGGAACAATCTCAATATGTCTTTGTCTGGCGTATTTTAAAATTTCCATAAAATCGGCAGTTGTATAAAAGCCCCTGTTCAATACTTCACTGGTATCAGGTCCGGAATTATACATGGGTGGAAGAGACTTCTCTGTAGTAAGCGTATGCCCTCTTTTCGCACCGACCTCAGTAAGTTCAGGCAGACCCGGGATCGCCAGTCTCCATCCTTCATCATCAGTTAAGTGAAAATGGAATACATTCAGTTTATACAGCGCCATCAGATCAAGTATCCGGAAAACCTCTTTTTTAGAATGAAAATTACGGGCCACATCCACCATCAGGCTTCTGTATTTAAAACGGGAGCCATCTTTGACAGACACACAAGGTATCAAAGCATTCTTTTCCTGCTTACCAGTAAGTAATAAAGATTTCAATGATTGCAATGCGTAAAATGCGCCCTGGGCACTCCCCGCAGAAATGATAACCGATTGTGGAGAAACCTCCAGCTGATAATCGTCATCTTTAAGATCTGTTTTAACTAACTGTATACCTTTGCCTTTTAGAACACCTGAGGAAATCGTTGTTTTAACTTTAAAAAGGTCTTGCAGCTCTGCCGCAAAATAATCAGCTTCATTTTTAAATGCCGGATCGGTAGCAATTAATGAAGTTTGGTTTAAGGCGAAATTTCCAGGATGTTCTTCATAAAATACAGGCGTAGGAAGAATCTTTATCAGGGTATTCTTTTGATAAGAGGCAAATTTATTATTGCGGTTATAATAATCTAAAGGGGAAACAACGTCTTTAAATGACTCATGTGGCGGTTTGACATCGTAATGGTTAATCTTAATTCCCTGGTTAGGCTGATTATCCCAAACCAGATATAAACCGCCTGGTGCATCTGTAAAATTTTTGACAACGCTTTTAGTGACCAGGTCAAAAACAACAGAGTCACCCTTATTCAATCCTTTAAAGTCCTTACCGGGCCTTAATCTGAAGAGGTCACCATTGATCTGCTCAATGGTTGCGTTACCTGCAGCCGGGAGATCTAATTCTTCAATAGAGTTGAAATAAAGACTCCAGTTACCTGCCGGAAGCCGCTTTGACGAACGGTTAACAAGGGTAAAAGATGAAAGCGAGTTTTTCTGTCCACCGTAGTGATTGTCCTTTAATGTCCATTTGATATGGAGATCCTGAACCGGGTAAGGGGAACTTTCCTGCTGCGCAAAAGTAGCGCAAGGAAAGAAGAGCGCAATTAATAAACATTTTTTAAAATTCATATAGGTTTAATTTGGGGAATAATGTGCACCTAAACAGGTCCAGCACCCATTGGCCTTTTGAAATTAAACCATAGGAAGTGCTGTATCCTTGTTTTCCTAAGGTATAAAAAAATTAATAATTAATTTAATTCCGGAGATTAGAAAATTATCCTGTTATGCATAACAAAGCAACTCCTTGATAAAGTATTACAGATAATTTTATAAATTGCACTACTATAATTATAAGTATAAAATGAAGAGATATATTTTAACACTGCTGATGGTTTCGGGTATTATTTTTTATGCCAGTGCGCAAAAAACACCACCTACAGCTTCTGAAATGACAGCTAAGAGTGTAGAAGCCCTTGAAAAAAAGATCAAATTAAACCCAACTCAGAAAAGTATAATTTATAACTATACACTCGATATGTGTAAAGAGCAGGTTGCATTGTCAAAAAAGCAACAAACCGGCATGTTCAATGAAGATGATGTGGCTAAATTTTACAGAATGCAGAATGAAACCACCAAGAATATAAGGAATATTTTAAAAGGTGAACAACAGACTCAGTATGATCAGTTTTTAGAAGAGCAGTTACGCGGTGGAGATAAGAAAAAGAAAAAAGGGAAACACTCAAAAGATGAAGAGGAAGAAGTTGTAACTGGTATCTCGGGACTGAAATTACCTCCGCCAACTCAATAAAACTTATTGAATCAAGGTCTGCAAAAAGACATTCTTTAATAAAAAAAGCTATCTGTTAATAACAGATAGCTTTTTTTATCTCCATAAATCAATACCCTATGGGTTTTGTTGACCTTTATATTTTCTCAACTCAGTTTGAAGTTCCGAAACCTGCCGTTTCAATTGCCTGTTTTCCAGATAAAAGTAAATTGCAAAACCCAGGAATATTTTACTGAGTATAAAAACAGCAATGAATAACCATCTCCAGATCTTATGTACCCGCATATGGCTTGATGATGCATCAACTTCAATAAACTGATCGCCCCTTTTATTTCTATTCCTGCTTTCAGGAGGTGGTCCTATGGATAGGTTCTGAAAATCAGAAGTTTTAGCAAGTTCATTAAGCTGAGTTTCAATTTTTGTCCATGTACCCGGAGGCGGAGTAATAGCCATGTGTTCGGCTATACATTCCATATCTATTTCCAGATTGCGCAGGGCTTCCTGTATTTGTGGATGTTTATCCTTTAACTCCAATAATTTACTGGTTTCCGCTTCAGAGGCTGAGCCTAACACATAAGCTTCCAGTATTCCGCTTTCTATGTATTCATTAATTTTCACAGCTTCTCCTCATTATAGCGAAAGCCTCTTTTAAAGTCTTTCGGATTGAATCCTCAGGTTTATTTAACTCTTTTGAAATTACTTCAATCGATTTTCCATGATAATAAACATCATGAAATACAAGGTGTTGTTCAGCTGTAAAATGCTCAGTATATTTATTGTCTAATCCGTTTGCGATTCCTGTCCCCTCCACAAATACCTCAGTATGGGTCAACTGACTTAATTTACGCTGGGCAAACCTTTGCAACTGGCACCAGTTATTAGTGCCGTCCCAGTTTAGTTCATTTAAATGTTGTGATATTTCACAGAATATTTTCACGAGGTACTCCTCGGCAAGTTTTCGGTCCTTTACAATTTCAAAGATGTACCCTAACAACATACCAGCGTGTCTGTCATACAGACTGCGTACAGTTGCCTGGTTATTTTCGATCAATGCCCGTGGTTCAGTTCTTAGCATAATTAGTATCTTCAGCTCAGCCGTATCTGGCTATACACTCCTAAAGCCTTGTTTTTATAAATCTAATTTATGTAAAAAAAAACTGAATTAGAGAAATAAATATCTTTAAAATAAAACTTTATTGATATCACAACCCAAAAATTGGCTTAACACGCATTTAAAACGATTGAGTACATGTTTTAAAGTTTTAAATAGCAAATTTATTTCCTTGAAAACTAAATGCAGTAAGAAATTTCTTTCTGTAGCCTATCCCGCAATTCAGCTGAGAATAAAGAAATGATAACCAGGCAACCCTTTCATTTCAGATAACACTATAAATAGGACAACCCGGTTAATGAACATCTAAATTAAAAAAACGACGTTAAGACATGAAATTATAGCTTACAGGAATACATATATTCCCTCAGGGAGTACAAATAGAAGCAGTATGATCGTGATAAGCCGATAATCATAATAAATAATCGTTAATCAGTTGCATCCTTTTAACTTTAAATGCTTTTAGCAAAAAAGAAACTCATTTAACTTTACAAAAATTTGAACAATTAAAGTCCAAGTATTTACCTTTGTATCACGCAGATACAACTAAAAACTTGAAAGATTAATGTTAGTAAAACTAAGCACCTATAACTCCTGGAGTGACACACAATTATTGTCATCCCTGACAGACGGAGATAAAGCAGCTTTCGATGAAATTTACGAGAGGTATTGGAAAAAGCTATACAATGAGTGTTTTAAACGTCTAAAAAATATAGAACAGGTCGAGGAACTTGTTCAGACCGTTTTTATTGATCTCTGGGAAAAAAGAGAGACGAAGAAAATTGCAAACATATTTGCCTATCTGGTAACCGCTGTGCGTTATCAGGTTTATATGTTATATAAAAAAGGGAAGACACTCCCTCACTTCGAAGAGCCCCTGGAGCATATGGCTCAATCTTATACTGGTGCAGATACTTTATTCAATGAAAAGGAAATAAGAAATTACATTGCTGTCTGGCTGGCACTGCAACCAGAAAAACGCGGTGAAATATTCAAATCCAGATTTATAGATGAGTACACAACTAAGGAGATCAGTGAACGGATGGGGATCAGTCAGAAAACCGTACAGAATCAAATCCTTACCTCCAATGCCAGTTTAAAGAAGTTTTTAGAGAAGATACTGATCATGATGACGCTGATGTAAGCTATACCGCTATTCGGGTTCAACTTTTCAGAAATACGGATAAAATAACTTACTTTCGGTTCTCAATGCTCAAAAGAACGAATTTTCAGCCATTATGGTCCGCGATTTTTTAAAGACATTTAACACCTTAACAGCTACAGAGATTGACCATTTCGAACAGCTTCTCACTATCAGGCACCTTCAGAAAGGAGATTTTTTCATCAGTGAAGGAAAGTACTGTAAAGAGGTTGCCTTCGTCAAAAGTGGTATACTCAGATCATTTTTCACCCCCGAATCGGGAGAGGAAATTACTTATTGCATTATTTTCCCCAATTCTCTGATCACCGCATATTCTTCTTTCATTACAGCTCAGCCAACACAGGAAAATATCCAGGCAGTGGCCTTCTGCGAGTTACTGGTCATACAAAAGAGTGATATTGATCATTTAAGCCAGTCCAGCCCAAACTGGATTAAATTTTCCAAAATGATTGCGGAACAGCAATATATCGAACTTGAAAAGCGCCTATTTCTTTTTCAGAAGGAAAAAGCAAAAAAGAGATATCTTGATCTGATAGAAAACCAACCTGCTTACATCCAGCAAATTCCATTACAATACCTGGCCTCCTACCTGGGTGTCACACCAAGACATCTGAGTCGTTTAAGAAAAGAAATTGTTTTCTAGACAAATGTCCTGCCCGCAGCCTGATTAGCCAGATACCTTTGTCCTAACAATAAATAAAGGACAAAATGAAGAATAACATTCTGATCATCAATGGTCATCCCAACAAAGAAAGTTTCAATTTCGCTTTAGTGAATGCCTATAAAGAAGGGGCCATAAAATCGGGCACTGCGGTTGATGTCATTACCATTGCCGAACTAAACTTTAACCCCAATCTGCAATACGCCTATACCAGGCGAATGGAATTAGAGCCTGATCTGTTAACCAGTCTTGAAAAAATAAAAAAAGCTGATCACCTGGTTTGGATACATCCGGTTTGGTGGGGTGGCCTGCCAGCCATGATGAAGGGATTTATTGACCGCTTATTTTTACCCGGAATAACTTTTAAATACCGGGAAAACTCTGTCTGGTGGGATAAATTACTGGCAGGAAAGACAGGTCATATTATTACTACCCTGGATCAGCCTGGCTGGTATTACCGGCTTTTCTATGGTAATCCGAGTGTCAATCAGTTAAAAAAAAGTACGCTTGAATATTGCGGGGTCAAACCTGTAGCCATTACCTATATTGGCATCATCAAAACCTCCGGAGTCAGACAAAGAGAGCAATGGATAAATAAGATTTATCAGCTGGGTCAGAAAAATAAATGACCACTCCTATTTTTACTTATGCCAGGAATAAAAGTTTAGTGTAAAACAAATTGCAGGTTTCATTTGATTTTTATAAATTAGATAATGAAATCAACAGAGAGTGTAGAAGACTTTTACGACCGTGTCCCAAAAGCAAATCCGTTAGGTCTGAAAATAGATAATGCAGGAGCCGGTCATTTCAATATATTTTCCAGAGAGAACTGCTCCCCGCGGACTCCCTACAGCAGACGGGATTTTTACAAGGTTTCGCTTATTATTGGCACCGGTAAACTGCATTATGCAGATAAATGGATCCAGATAGACCGCCCCGCACTTCTTTTCTCCAATCCTATTGTTCCCTATTCCTGGGAAGCGGAATCAGACTTACAGCAAGGCTGGTTCTGTCTTTTTACCGAAGCCTTTATTCAGACGGGTGAAAGACAGGAATCTTTGCAGGATTCTCCTTTATTCCGTATTGGCAGCAACCCTGTCTTCTTTATTGATGAATTCCAGCAGAGAGAAGTATCAGCTATCTTTCTTAAAATGATGAAAGAGATAAGCTCTGATTACACACACAAATACAGCATGTTAAGAAACTACCTGTATCTGATTATTCATGAGTCCATGAAAATGAGCCCGGCAGAAAACTTCGAGAAACACACCAATGCTTCATCCCGTATTGCAACTTTATTTTTGGAACTTCTGGAAAGACAATTTCCGGTTGATACACCACACATGTCTTTAAAACTAAAGACGGCGGCTGATTTTGCAAGAAGTCTTTCCATACATGTGAATCATCTCAATCGTTCCGTAAAAGAGTTCTCTGGTAAAACAACGACCGAACATATAGCGTCAAGAATCACCAGAGAGGCTAAAGCACTGCTACAGCATACAGACTGGAATATTTCGGAAATTGCTTATGGTCTTGGATTTGAATACCCGGCTTACTTTACCAATTTTTTCAAAAAAAATACAGGGATCTCACCGATAGAGGTTAGACATGCAGCCGTTTGATTATTATAACCATCTGTTTGAATAGTATAACTGCATCCCTTTTCTGCCAATTAACTTTGTTTCATCAAATCTTAAAAACATGAAATATAGAAATCTGGGAACAACTGAAGAAAAACTGTCTGCCATTGGGCTTGGCTGTATGGGAATGAGTTTTGCTTATGGCCCTGTTGATGATACTGAAAGTATAGCTACACTCCATAAGGCATTAGACCTGGGAATTAATTTCTGGGATACAGCTGACATGTATGCTAATGGCTTAAACGAAGAACTGATTTCACAGGTACTTGTACCAAACAGAAATAAAGTATTCATTGCTACTAAATTCGGTTTCCGCTTTAAAGATGGTATTGCCGGACCAAGTAATGCAAGCGGGACTTATTTTGACGGTTCACCACAATGGATAAAAATTGCTGTCGAACAAAGCCTCAAACGATTAAAAATAGATACTATAGATTTATATTATGCACATCGTGTAGATCCTAATGTTCCAATAGAAGAAACTGTTGGTGCAATGGCAGAGTTGGTCAAAGAAGGAAAAGTACGCTACCTGGGCTTAAGCGAAGCATCCCCTGCTTCTATCAGAAAGGCAAATGCTGTCCATCCTATAGCTGCCCTGCAAAGTGAATATTCTTTATTGACGCGGGACGTAGAAGGCGAAATATTAGCTACTGTAAGAGAATTGGGTATTTCACTGGTTCCCTATTCACCACTTGCCAGAGGTCTTGTCACCAATACACTGGATGTAAACACTTTATCAGACAATGATTTCCGTAAATCCTTACCGCGTTATCAGGAGGCTAATCTGGATAACAACAACAAACTGATCAACGGATTTGCAGCAATAGCAAAAGATAAGAGCTGTACACCAGCTCAACTGGCTCTGGCCTGGGTACTGGCTCAGGGTGAAGATATTATTCCTATTCCGGGAACGAAAAAACGAAAATATCTTGAAGAAAATGCTGGCGCTGCCGATTTAAGCTTGTCAGTAGCTGATCTGAAAGTTATTGATGAATTGATTATTCGTTTTCCTGTTAGTGGAGATCGCTATAACGAAGGTGCGATGAAACTGGTAAACCACTAAATTTATAACAGAACCGTTTTCACAAAGGCAGACCTGATGGTCTGCCTTTGTGTTTTATAACCAGTTTAATACCGATCAGCAAGAATCGGGTTTTTATGGGCTTTGAGAAGATTTAATTTTACTGAATAAATCATTCACCATGCATAAATTCAGCGAACCAGAGATCCTGTACTTTGGAACACCAGTTGTTCTGATCAGTTCCATCAATGAAGATTACACTTATAATCTCGCGCCCATCTCCTCCGTCTTCTGGCTTGGCTGGCGTTGTGTTATTGGAATAGCGGCAGGTGCACAAACTGCCAGAAATTTAATCCGTACCAAAGAATGCGTACTCAATTTACCCTCGGTCAATGAAGTAAATGCCGTAAACCGGCTTGCTTTGACTACTGGTGCCTATCCAGTGCCTGAAGGAAAAATACAAAAAGGATATCGCTTTGAGCGGGATAAATTTGCTACCGCAGGTATGACCGCCATAAAATCCGAAATAGTTCTTCCACCTAGAGTCAAAGAATGTCCGGTTCAACTTGAAGCCAAAGTAGAAGCGATACATAGTCTGGCAGAATCAGATCCTCATCAAAAAGGCCGGATCCTGACTATAGAACTAAGTATTCAGCGTGTTTATGTGGAGGAATCAATTTTATTGGATAATAAACCCAACCGTATTGATCCTGATAAATGGCGGCCACTAATTATGAGCTTTCAGCATTTCTATGGCTTAGGGCAGAAAATAGGACAATCCAATCTGGCCAAAATTCCGGAGTTTATGTATCATAGTTCTGATCTTGATCAGGTAAGAATGATGAATAAGCAATAATTTATATAATTTCGCAGGCTTTAGCTGAATGGCCATGAAATCTGTACTGACTATATTTTTACTGAGTATTACGATGTCTCTGTTTGCACAGCACTATCCCGACAGGCCTTCAACCCATGGGATGATGCTAATGGGTAATGAAACAATTTATGCTTCTCATTTACCTATGTTTCATAGTCCACACGACTATCAGATCATTTTAATTCTGGAATTAACGAAAGATGACCAGGTTATTTATCAGCAAGACAGAAAAAATCATCCCGGTGAACTGGTCTACACCATAGAACCAGAAACCTTTGTCCTCCCTGAAATGATTAATTATACCCGGATTTTCAAAGCCAGTATCTACCGTGGCCATTTTGAAAGAGGCGGTTCTTCATTTCTTAAAAACATCACAGTCAAAATCAAAAAAGTTATCTATTATAAACAATTTGATAAAAATGCTACAAAACCGGACAACCTTCATTATCTGCTTTTCGGCAATGCAAAAGAACAGTTCCTGGTTCATCAGATCAGCAGCAGACCTGACTTTGATGAGAATTTAATTGTGCAGTTAAAGGATAAAAAAGACCTGAAGCTACTTACAGCCCACCCCTATATTACTGTCAGTTTCCATGAAAAGGACAGCGAAAAACCGTTTTCATGGAGAACTCACAGTGGAAACAGTAAGGAAACTATCCGGCCTATTGTTTTTTCCAGTCATCAAACCCTTTATCTTGAGTTTGATGACCTGAAATAACTAGCTTTTCATTAGTCTGTCACTGTTTTTCATCAGATATAACATCGACTCTTTAACAACTTGCACCGGACTTTTGGGATTAAACCCCAGTTCGTTCCTTGCCTTTGAAATATCGAAATTCTGTTGAAGGCCCGAAAACATAGCAATATCCTTTACACTTAAAAGCGGTGCTTTACCACTTAGCTTGCCTCCAAGTTCCATCAGCCATGCTGCAAAATATAAAACTGGTTTAGGCACAGCAACCGGAAGTTTAATTTTAAGCTCCGGAAAAAGTTCCTGGGCAATCTGAGTCGTTTGTTTAATAGAGGTACATTTCTCATTAGCCAGGATATAACGTTCCCCACTCCTGCCTTTGGTAGCAGCCAGATAACAGCCTTCTGCGACATCTTTTACATCCACCCAGTTTAAGGTAATTTTCGTCTCCACTGGGATTTCCTTATTTAATACCAGTTTGATGATATTATATGATACACTTAAACTTCCGTAAGCTTCACTTCCGATCATCGCCGAAGGCAGGACAGCCACTAATTCAATGTTATGTTTCCTGGCTAATTCAAAGGCTAAAGTTTCTCCGTCATTTTTAGAATTATAGTACATATCCCTGCGGTCAGGATTTTGTCCATTGCTTTCTTTAGCAGGAAGTTTACTGTAATCCAGTGCAGCAATAGAACTTACATAAACAATCTTCTTCACCCCAGCTTCGGCCGCTGCTTCGATCAGGTTCCTGGTACCCTGAAGATTAACGTCATATATCTCTTTTACCGGGTCTTTTGCCCATAATTTGAAAGCAGCCCCCACTGCATAAACGACTTCCACATCCTGCATAGCGAGGATTAAAGAGCGTTTATCAGTAATATCTGCTTTTACCATTTCAGCATGTAAATCTGAAAAAGATGCTCTGTTTTCAAGGTCACGGACTGATCCTCTGACAGGAATCCCCTTACTAATCAGTAACCGCATTAAATTATTACCTAAATGTCCGTTTGCACCTGTAACCAATGCTAAATTTTGATGTATCATCTTTGTATGCTTTTAATTATACATACAAATCTCCATAAAGATTAACCGCAGCCACTTGACATTTGTTAGCTAATTATTTTTTTACGGATACGGCTCAGACTTTCTGGTTTCATCCCCAGAAAAGAGGCAATATATTGTAAAGGAACATGGTGGATTACCGAAGGATAATTATCAATAAGTTTAATATAACGTTGCTCGGCAGTTAGACTGGCCAGCTCTTTTGCCCGGTTTTCATTATAAGCAAGGGCCGCATGGAACACCAGGATACTATAATCTTTAAAAGCACTGCTTTGTTTACAAATAGTATCCAGATCAGCTTTATTAATCCTCAGTAACTCACAGGGAGTAATACATTCCACATTTTCAGAAGACCTGGTTTCATTGATAAAATGGCTGTAAGCAGTGATAAACCCCGGGGGACAATTCAGATGTGTAGTCACTTCGTCCCCATCCTCATTGTAATGAAATAACCTTATGAAACCCGAAACAACGTAATACAGATATTTTGGGACCCGCCCTTCTTCTTCAATGATACTGTTTTTAGGGAACAACACCGGCTCAAAATATTTCTCACACAGCTCCACATCTGCTTGATTAAGCTCAATCCGGGTAGATATATTATTTATTAAATGCTGATACATATTTAGTAAAGAGCCATTTTGATCTCAGCCCAGGTAAAGGTCGGAATTAATAATTAGGGATTTCATTTTATACTAATTAGTTTTTCTATTAAATTAGCACGATTGCAAACGCTCTTCCACAAGAATCAAGAATTGTGGCGATATAAATACAGCATGATGAAAGGACCAGATAAAGACGAAAAATACCCGATAAACCACTACCAAAGACTCTGTTTCCTAAAAAACATCATCACAAGCCCCAATATTATTGTAGGCGATTACACCTATTATGATGATTTCAAAGATGTCTATAATTTCGAAAGAAATGTAAAATATCATTTCGATTTCATCGGGGACAAGCTGATTATTGGCAAATTCTGCATGATTGCATCAGGAGTAACCTTCATCATGAACGGAGCAAACCATAAAATGGATGGTATAACTGCTTACCCTTTCAATATCTTTGGTAACGGCTGGGAAAAGGTAACCCCAAAAATGGAAGAATTACCTTTTAAGGGGGATACCATTGTAGGAAATGATGTCTGGATCGGATCAAATGCGACTATAATGCCTGGAGTTCATATCGGGGATGGCGCGATCATAGCTACCAATACCACTGTCACCCGGGATGTTGCCCCTTATAGCGTAGTTGGCGGCAATCCTGGTAAAGAAATCAGAAAACGTTTCTCTGCCGAAAAGATTGAAGAATTACTGGAGCTCAAATGGTGGGACTGGAAAATAGAAAGGATTACTGAAAATCTCCATGAACTCACCGGCAGCAAATCGCGTTTTTTATAATTAATCTGCAGTCACCAGCTCTACTGGTGCTTTACAAACTGATGGCGCCTCAGGACTGATCGTTTTTTCAACTGGTTTACGGTATTTAACCAGGTTAATTAATAGCACACTTAAAAGTATTACTGCCAGGCCTGCTACCTGTAATAAGGTAATATGCTCATTGGCGAATAGCACCCCTAATAAAACGGCAACTACAGGATTGACATAAGCATGCGTACTCACCTGTGTTACAGGTCTTACTCTGATCAGCCATACATAAGCACTGAAGGCAATGATAGAACCGAAAAAGATAAGATACAGCACTGCTGCCCAGGATTGCATTGAAACCGTGTAGAAACTAAAACTTTTATACTCTCCATGTATAAAACCTGCAGGGATAAAAGCTAACCCGGCAATAATCATCTGCCACGCAGTTCCCATTCTGGCCGGTGAATTACTTACCTGGCGTTTAGAAAACAAAGAGCCTGTCGACCAGCAGACCGGAGCAAGCAAAAGTAATCCCATAGCATAAAGCATAGCAGAACCATGTCCGTCTCCCATTGCTTTAACAGCCTGCTCACCAAATAACAGAACTACTCCTGCAAATCCGACAAGTAATCCGGTAATAGTTGATCTGTTCTTAAAATTCACCTTCCAGTTGGGTTTGTCCAGTAAGACCATCCAGATTGGGCCTACCGATACCAGAATGGCAACCATTGCACTTGGCAAAGTCTGCTCTACCCAGATCACAATTCCCGTAGCTCCAAAAAGCAGAAACAGCCCACTAATCCCAGCATTGATAATATCTTTCTTAATCCAGATATTGTCACCTTTATAAGCGCACCAGCTCAGGAGTAAAAGACCTGCGATCGTAAAACGGAATGCCCCTAATATCATTGGAGGAAATCCCTTCATAGCCATTTGTATAAAAAAATAAGTGGAGCCCCATACTATATAAACAATAGCGAAGGCAACAATAACCAATAGTGCGGATAATTTCGGAGGCGTATTTTGTATCATGAGCTGATCTTGATAAATATTTTTTTCTTATCAAAAATAACATATAATTGGGCTACCTTAGTAGTCCAGAAACAACAAGACAAATAGTCCAGATGATATTTCCAGGAATCCACTTAAATATTGATAAAACACTTCAGATACCCGTGTATCTCCAAATTGCCAATGGAATCATCGCCCATATCAGACAGGGCACTTTAAAATCGGGTACCGCCTTGCCCAGCAGCCGTTCTCTTGCTTTGAACCTGAATGTACACCGTAAAACTATCATTGCAGCTTACGAAGAGTTATATGCACAAAGCTGGGTTGATACTTTACCAAGAAAAGGAATATTTATAGCTAAGAATCTACCCGATGTCACCCCCCGGCCGATCATTACAGATTCAAAAACCAGTCATTATCCTGAAAAAACTTTTTTTGAAGTTGATGACAACAAAATTCCATTTACCGAGGTATATATTGAGCCTCCAAAAGGAAACCTGATTATCAATGACGGGCTTCCTGACACACGCCTGGCTCCTATTGATTTACTGGTCAGAGAATACCGTCGTTTTGCCAATTACCGTTTTGCGCCCAGGTATTTAACTTATGGCCCGGAACAGGGATCAGAGAACCTCAGGGTAGAACTTTCTCATTTTCTTGCCGAAACGAGAGGATTGAATATCAGCCCCGAACACATCCTGATTACCAAAGGTGCACAGATGGCTATTCACCTTACCACCCAGATACTCATTTCCAATGGTGATACTGTGATCGTGGGTGATCCTGGATTTCCGGGAGCAAATGAAGTTTTCAGACATGGTGGGGCTAACATAGAACTGGTACCCCTTGACGAATGCGGGATGGATATGGATGCTGTAGAGGCCATCTGCAAAAGGAAAAAGGTAAAAATGCTCTATGTGATTCCGCATCACCACAGACCGACAACGGTCACACTGAGTTCTGAGCGTCGGATGTGTTTACTGGAACTGGCCATGAAATATCGCTTTGCGATTATTGAAGATGATTACGATTATGACTTCCATTATAGCAGCAGCCCTATTTTACCACTAGCCAGTCTGGATTATTATGGCAGCGTGATTTATATTGGTTCATTCAGTAAAACCATAGCTCCAGGCATCCGGATCGGCTTTATGATCTGCCCGCAAAACCTCATTATACAGGCCACGCGTTTGCGCAGACTCATTGACCGGCAGGGAGAATTACTGCTGGAAGAAGCTTTAGCCAACTTATTAAAGAATGGCGATATCAGCCGGCATCTTAAAAAAGCAAATAAGACCTATCATGAAAGACGTGATGTCTTTTGCCGGTTATTGGCAGAGCAGCTGGGAGACCTGGTAGAGTATAAAATTCCAGATGGCGGCCTGGCTGTCTGGATAAAATATAAAAATGGCATTTATGCAGAAGAAGTGGCCAGAAAAGCATCTGCAATGGGGCTGTCTTTAAGTAACGGCCAGGGATATTTTGATGCTGCAAGCAAGGAATTAAATCATATCCGCTTAGGTTTTGCTTCAATGACCCCTAAAGAAATGGAGGAAGCGATAGGTATTCTGGCAAAAGTGTTAAAAAAGCTAAATTCTTCCCTGCTGCATGACCAGTCTGACCAGCCTTCTGTCAATCCCTGATTGCAATTGGTCAAATTGTTTCGTCTCACTTTCCATTATTCCTCTTTTTTGTGGAAAATATATAAATATGAAATCACAATTTAAAAGATGGAATCTGTTCCTGATTCCTTTTGCAGCGCTTGCTTTAGTCACTACTACTGCCAGATCACAAAACTCACTTCCTTTCCATATAGGAGTAAAAGGAGGTGCCAATTTTACTAATTTATCATTGAACTACGCCGATCTGACTAATAAATATGCCGGAGGTTACTCAGCAGGAGCTTTCACAAGATTCGATATCTCAAGAGCCTATATTCAAGGAGAGCTTTTGTACTCGCACAAATCATCTAAAACAACATCTGCTACCCTGGGTTCACAAAACACCTCCTGGAATAGTATTGATGTTCCGGTGGTTATAGGATACAAAGTAATTAAATCAGACCTCCTTAACCTGCGTGTATTTGGCGGCGGCGTTTACTCCTATACGTTGAACGATAAAGCAAAGATATTAAAGGAGGTCAAGGAATCGTTCAAACAATTCGACAAATCCAACATTGGTTACCAGGCAGGTGTAGGTGTTGACTTTGGCAGATTAACCTTCGATCTGAGTGCTCAGGGAGGACTGACCAAAATGAGTAAAGACTTTAAATCCCGTCCAATGACATATCAGGCAACGATTGGTCTCATGATCTTCTAAAAATTCTTTCTACTTTTAAAAAATTTAACGAAGCGGACAAGAGCTTGGTCTATCTGGCAGATGGGTTAAGCTCTTGTCCGCTTCATGAGCAAAACATCAGCTCATCAAAACATTACGTTCTAATGAAGACAATCATTTTCAATAAAAACCGGATTATCACAGTAGTATTCTGGGCAATTCTGGCTATCGCATTCTGGTCTCAGATGGCCCACGACTTCCCTATTTTACCTGCTGCTTATGTCACCATAATTTTATTCTCAGGCGCCATAGCCTCAGCTCACATCCTGAGTAATCATCTGTTACCAAAGGCAATAGCATCCGGAAACATGAAGATTTTCGTCGTTCAGTGCGTTGTCATTACATTGGTTCTGAATATTATCCTAGCCGGCTCTTCGGTAAGTATTTACTGGCTACTTATCCATGGAACTCTCGGTGACAGTGCAACCATAAGTATTCATTATAGTAACTTCTGGCCTACCTTTGTCTCTGCTATCCCCTCTGCTGTTTTAATCAACTCAACTGCCTGCGGTCTCAGGTTTTATCAGGAACATGAGAAAATTGAGAAAAATCATGCCCTTTTGAAACAAGAACACCTGGTAGCCCAACTGAGGATACTCCAGGATCAAATCAATCCGCATTTAATGTTTAATGTATTAAACCATATTCACATTTTAATGCAGAAAAACGTCGAACTGGCCTCCGTTTTACTGGTTAAATTCTCAGATATCCTGAGATATCAGCTGTACGAATGCAATCAGGAATCTGTACTGCTCGAACGCGAAGTACAATATCTGAAAGATCTGGTCGCAGTAGAAAGAATAAGATGGGGCGATGAACTCAAAGTAGACTGTATCTGGAATATCAAAGACGGGAAGAGATACATTCTCCCCCTTTTACTTGTACCCTTTGTTGAAAATGCTTTTAAACATGTATCCCGTCTGCCCTATGAAAAAGGATATGTAACTTTAATCTTAAAACAACAGGATGATGAACTGATCTTTACTATCGAAAATTCAAACTCTGTACAGCAGCCCAGAAAAAACAACAGCCATGGGCTCGGTTTAGACAATGTTAAGAAAAGACTTGAACTGCTGTATCCAAACCAGCACCAGCTGAACATAGAAAAAACAACTCATTTATTTAGCGTAGCACTTACGATCCAATTACACCAAACGAAATAAAACATGGCACTCGTCCCTCCTAACAACACCAATGAAGCCCCACTACAATGCCTGGTTATTGATGACGAACCCCTGGCCAGAACCGCTATCAGTGATTTTTGCAGTAAACTGGATTTTTTAACCGTAGCCGGTACCTGCGCTACGGCAATGGAAGCATCAACTTATATACAACAGGGAAATATAGACTTACTGTTTCTCGATATTAATATGCCCTATCTTTCGGGTCTGGAATTCCTTGAGTCACTGGAGCACCCTCCATTGACAATTTTAACAACCGCTTACTCAGAACATGCCTTGGAAGGCTACCGGTTGCAAATTGTGGATTATCTGTTAAAACCTATCACATTCAAACGCTTTTACCAGGCTGCCTTAAAAGCAAGACAACTTCATTTAATGAGTCAGACAGCCAGACATCCGCAGCCTGTGGATACTTTCTTGTATATACGTCAGGGAGATAGCTTTCAAAAGATATCCTGGGTTGATATCTTATTTATTGAAGGGATGCAGAATTATGCTAAACTTCATTTTAAAGACCGTGAACTGATTATTCATCAAACGATGATATCCCTGGAAGAGACCTTACCGAAGGATAATTTTTTCAGGATACATAAATCTTACCTGATCAATATTTCTCATATTGATTCAGTTTCAGGAGGCCGGATATTTATTAACGGCAACGAATTACCAATCTCGAGGAACCGCCGGGAAGAACTCCTGAAAGAGGTTGTTTATACCAAATTGCTTAGTAGATAAGCAATTTGGTATAAACCCAACCCCACTATTTCTTTTTGCTCAGGTCCCACTTGATTGCAACGGCTCCGTAAGCTGTGGACACAAATCTCGGATCTGCCATATCCTTTGTTTTAAAGAAATCCTTAAGTCTTCTGCTGGTGGTCGAAAAAGACCTGGTCAACGTAGAACCGGCGGTCAATTGTAGAGTAACAGATTTCCCCAGTTTAAACTCTGGTCTCAGACCCGCTACGATTTGCTGATATCCCAGTAACACAGATTTATTATCTATATTCCTTTCAGCAGTCATTCCACTCAGTTCTACAACAGCTTTAAGCTGAATAGCAGGATTCATCGTTACACCAAACTCTATACCTTCAGGAAAATTGATATGCAACTGATAACGTCCCTGTGTCACCCAGTTAAAATAAATACCAGGTAAAATCATAGGTACACCAAAGGTATTGGATAAAACAGGGCCAAATCCCAGGGCCAGACGTGGATTGAAATTCTTAATAAATAAAACCCCTCCCTGAGCCAGGATATCATCAGAAGTGATTTTTTCCATATCTGTATAAACCCCTACAGAAGCCATAGCCATGATAGACCATGTTTTACTGATAGGACGCAGATGAATCAGTCCTACCTGCGCATTCAGCATTTCTGAAGGGAATAGTTTTTCAGGATAATTACGATTAGTTATCGATGCGTATGATCCTTCTACGGCTACTGCCCACATTTTTGGTCTTCCGGCCGAATCTATTTTAAAAGACAAAGGAATGTTAAATCCTAACTGTACCCTTTTAAAGTTACTCGATGATCCAGTTCTGACACTGTCGACCGGTCTTATATAATTCGAAAAGGGAACATAGTCCACTTTAAGTTTACCGGAGACTCCGGTTTGCGCGTTGGTTTTAAAATTTAAGCCCAATCCAACGATAATCAGGCAGTAGTGCAAAGTTTTCATAATTCTTTTTTAGCTGTGATGTGTAAATCTTCACGAAGAACGGATGATGAAAACTCGGGGGAGAAACTAATTGACGACCTGCTTTATAGTTTTGACAAAAGGTAGGTTACAGCGCAGGAAATTTTTCCTGGTCAGGATTATTTTCTAAAGATTAAGAATCAGTTTAAAATTCTAACTATTTTGCAATCTATCGAAACATAATATGACTGAGAACGTAAAAATATTAAAAACGGAAATCCTTTCTGATAACTGGTATACACTTAAAAAGATTACCTACGAACACCTGCTGAAAGACGGCAGTACCCAGGTCCTGAGCAGAGAGGCTTACGATCGTGGAAACGGCGCGGCCATCTTACTTTACAACAAAGAACAGCAAACCGTAATCCTGACCAGACAATTCAGATTACCCACTTTTGTGAATGGCAATAGTACTGGAATGTTGATTGAAGCCTGTGCAGGTCTGCTGGACCAGGATAATGCAGAAGATTGCATCAAAAGAGAAACAGAAGAAGAAACAGGTTATAAAGTGACCGAAGTACGTAAAATATTCGAAGCTTATATGTCACCGGGCTCAGTCACAGAAATTCTTTATTTCTTCATTGCGGCTTATTCAAAAGACATGAAAGTACATGAAGGGGGCGGGCTGGATCATGAGCACGAAAATATAGAAGTTTTAGAAGTCTCCATAGACAGTGCCCTTGATATGATAGAAAATGGAGAAATTAAAGACGGAAAAACAATTATGCTGCTCCAGTATATCAGATTACATCAGATTTTATAATTCAGACCTGGATTAACAATGCATTACAGAGTTCTCACGGACATCTTGACACAAGTTCAGGCCAGAACACATATTTATAATAATAAATCCTCAGAGGGCTTAAAAAGCCTTCTGATTTAAAAGACAGAAACACTGATCAGAGTGGCCTGATTGCAGTAATAATAGTTATTTCCCGCTCCACCCTCATTCCTGCCGCATTACTTCTGACGGTCTCCTGATGGATATCTACCCGCCTGATTTCAAAACCACCCTTGCGCGACAGGCTCTCAGCCTCTGCCAGGCTGTACAATTGAAAATCATATTTTGTAAAAGGAAGTGTTTTCATGAAATCACGCACAGCAAAGGTCAGTGTAAATGTACCACCCGGCCTGAGTACCCTTAGAATTTCCCGGGTATAAGCAAGAGGGTCTTTCCAGAAATATAATGTATTCACCGTAAATACCCTGCTAAAGAAATCATCAGCAAAGTTTAGTTTTTCTCCGTCAGACAGCGAAAAATCTGCTCTTCCGGCTGACACAGCTATTTGATTTAATTTATTGGCCTCACTAATCATCAATGGCGAGATATCAACACCATAATACAGCAAATGTTTATTCGTAGCTAAGAGATCTCCGACGTGGGCGCCGTTTCCAGGACCTATTTCCAGTACTACATCATTTGAACCGGCATTCATTGCCGAGATGCTAAGTGAAATCATATGGCCATTATTAACTGCCATGTTATTGGCAGTCTTTATTCCTTTTTCGCCATTCGGACAGCCCAGCTGACCGGCTAATTCTTTCAAATCCGATTCATTCAGTTTTTCAGGCATCTTCAGGGGTTATTACTTCTTTTTGTACCTGTATTACCCGCACTCTTTTGTGCGGGTAACCAGGATTTAATAAAATAAGTACTGAACAGTATATTGATCCTTGTCTAAACCATTATGTCATTATAACCAGACAGGAATATTGCTGCTTTGGTTCAACAAAGATACATTATTTAGAATCATTCTACACTAATAGATCCCTTGTTACAATTTCATGACAAAACGGCTTACAACAAGAAATAAGACCTATGCTTTCAGAAGCGCAATAACCTGCTTCAGATATTGTTCATCAATATGATCAAATTGCGAAAGTTCAGCGCTATCCACATCAAGCACCCCTACCACAACTTCATTTTTAAATACAGGCAATACAATTTCCGACCTGGAAGCAGAACTACAGGCAATATGGCCGGGAAACAGCTCTACATCATCTACAATGATCGTTCTGGCTTCCTCCCAGGATTTACCACAGACACCTTTTCCCATCCTGATTCTGGTACAGGCAACAGGCCCCTGAAACGGCCCCAGAACAAGCTCATCGCCTTTCACCAGATAGAACCCTACCCATAACCATCCGAATTGTTCTTTTAAGGCAGCTGTTATGTTTGCCAGGTTAGCTATCAGGTCATCCTCTCCACTTAACAATGCCTCTATCTGAGGGATCAACGACTGATATTGTTCTTCTTTACTTTCAGTTTGTATAATTACTAAATCCTCTGCCATCCTTTAATTTCATTTTTGATGGTTTAAAATTAAGCAATCACACAGATAACGTGTGTAAGGAATTGGTAATATTCTTAGATTTGAAAATTTAAAGCCATTAATTTAATTCACCATATGAGAGTAATTGCAGAACTACCACATCCGGAATGTAAGATCACCTTGTTCAATATGAACCAGAAATACATTGTAAAATTTGAACAGGGAACCTTAGAACAGAGCTATAAATTATCCGAACTAGATTTGACCGGAGGTGGTGCAAATGAGATTTTTCAGCTCCTTGATGAGATATTTATTGCAACTGTAGTGGAACGCTTTAAGACCATGCGTTCAGATTTTTCAGCAGCTTACAAAAGACAAGAGTATTAGTTAACAACAACACATTAAAACACTGCAATACAGCAACATAAAGCCAAATACAGAATATAATTCTGTAAAAATAGCACAACCAGCATTACATTTGAGGCTTAAAAAGAAGTTATACTACACATAAAACAATATAACAAAAAGAAAAATAGACAGTTACAAATCACAACAATATTATATTTTGCTATCTAAAACCACAAAATATAATATTGTTTCAAAGAAAATGTTCGCTTTTAAAGGGATTAACAAGATACGAAAAAGCACGGATAATTTTAATTATTTTCTTAATCCACAGCAGCTATATCAGTACTTTTGAATTTAGGCAGACTGAAACGAAAGACCACACAGCCCTCCTCTTTGAGCACTTTAAGCTTTCCATTATTCCTTTCGACAAAGTCTTTGCATAACCGCAATCCAAGTCCGACGCCACGTTCATTCGACGTTCCATAAGAAGGCTTGTGGCCCACATTATTGACCAGCTGATCGATATTCAAAACACCCGCGACAGGATTGCTGACATCCACATAAATTTCAACCCCTCTTCCCCATACTTTCAGATGGATAAACTGATTCAGAGGCGTAAATTTAATTGCATTATCAAGCAGATTCCGTACAACCAGATTGATTTGATTTAAATCAGCAAATACATCTGAATCCTCAGTCAGCGTTAGTTCAGCAACAATATTCTTCTTCAAAATCAATGGCCGGTAAACCATCATCAGTTCCTCCACTAAATTGTACACATTAAATCTGGAGGGTACTGTACTGATCCCTTCCAGCTGACTTTGCGCCCAATAAAGCAAATTATTCAGGGTATTATGAATATGATCAAAGCTCTTTCTGCTATCATTGAGCAACATCTTGACTTCTTCCAATGAAAGCAGATCTAAATCATTCAGCGAATACAGACTAAGCAAACTATTAAACGGACTTCTCAGATCATGTGCTATTATTGAAAAAAGCCTGCTTTTATCCGCATTCGCTTCCTCCAGCGATTTAACCGTTTTCAGCAGCACCTTTGTTCTTGTATGCACTATTTCTTCCAAACGCTCATTCTGCGTTTTTATCAGATAAAGATTCTCTTCCTGAATCCTCAATTTATCAGACTGTATAACCAGTCTTCCCTCATTTAAATCTTTCAATCTGTCTCCTAATGCCAGAGAGAGCAAAAGAAGCTCAAAAACAAAACCAAGAAGTGATATTTTTAAATACAACTCACTGTAAATAATAAAATTAGACAAACTTAAACCAAGTAATACTGTAGATAAACAAGTGATTGCCCAGGCAACAATATAGTATAATGCTGGCTTATATCCCCTCCAATAAAGCACAACACCTAATAACCAGACCACAAGAGTTGTAGCACTCGATAACACCTGAGCGAGCATCGATCCATATGACTTATAACCAAACAGACAGATCAAAATAACCACGCCCCAACTAACTATAAGCAACCGGACAATCCATTTTGACCGGGGAAGCAGCACTGACAGATTCAGGAAACTGCTGGAGAACGCAATTCCCGCCAGACTGCCGAGCCCCAAAAACAGATGAGGATAAGTATTAATGAAAATCCTGAACTCGTCGTCCAGACAATAAGCATAACCCCTGAAATAGCATACGATGTAAATAAACAGGAAAAGGATATAGACGCTATAATAAAGATAAGTCATATCCTTTGAACGGATAAACACAAAAATATTAGAAAAAAACAGCGCAATCAGAATACCAATGTAAACTGACTCAAAACGCTCAGCCGAACCCGAGCCCTCTACCAAACGATCAGGCAAGGCTATTTTCAAAGGAACCAAAAGAATATTATTAGTTTTCAACCTAAAATAAACTACCTGTATTTCAGAATCATACTTACATTCAGGTAAAGAAAAAATATAATTATTTGTTTGAATATTTCCGCGATCACCAGGAGCTATACTACCAGTATGAAACCTGGAAAATCCACCCAGACTGTCAGGAGTATAATAATCAATACTTTCAATGCTCGATACATCCAGAACCAGATAAGCTTTCTCTTTGACCTTATTTACAAAAGAAACTTTTATCCAATAAGCCGCCGAAGAGTTCCCGAAATTAAGTATATCAGCTACTGACTTCAAAAAGCCGGGCTTTTTCCCTGCTTCTGCGACCTGATCTATAGTCAGCCGCCCATCTGCATCCTTTAAGTAACTTACCGACCTCCCAAGACCGGCATAAGCCAAATTCCTGTCAATAGTAATTACCTGACCCCAACAAGAAGCCGAAATGAATAGAAAAAGCAAGAAAAAGAGTGAGGAGCGCATTAATAATTGTATGCGGCAAATGTAAGACAAATACATTTGAATCAGAACAGAACTTCGATCCTATTAAAGAAATAATTTGACTTATTCAACAACACTTTAAATCATCAGGAAAAGAAAAACCAGTAAAGAAGCACACCCCTATATCAGCTTTACTGATATAGGGTTGTACTTGATCTATGCTTAAAATACGGGATCCGTATCCATCTGAAAATCCTCATCTCTAAGGTAGAGGATTTCAGTACTTTTTTCATAGTTGGTAGATTTCTTTGAGAAAAAATCATGCTGGGTAGTTTCCCCATTTAATCCATTTAAAACTATTGAGTTAACCGACTTTATCTCAAATAACTCTTCAAATCCAAGGTTCATCATTGCCTTGTTTGCATTATAACGTACATACTCTTTTACATCAGCTGTCAGACCAACTTCTGTATAAAGTTCATCCGTATATTTCAGTTCGTTTTCATAAAGCTCCATCAGTAATTCAACCAGCTCTGCCTTGCTTTTTGCCGGATCAGGCAGCTTTTTATAAACATCCTGAGCTAGTAAACCCACAAAAACACCATGGATAGATTCATCTGCAACAATCTTTTTGATAATATCTGCACTTGCCACCATTTGTCCCTGCCCCGCAAGCCACAAAGGCATAAAGAACCCGCTGTAGAAAAGGAAAGACTCCAGTAATACAGATGCAGCCAGCCCCATAAACAAGACCTCATTGCTGACTTTCGCCGCATCCAGATTTCTATAAAACCTGTCAATAGTTGCTGCCTTGAACTGAAGCAGTTTATTGCCCTCTACCCACTCAAACAACTCATTAATCTCCGCAGTACTGTTTACTGTGGTAAAAATTGTAGAGTACGACTTGGCATGAATAGCCTCCATCATACACATAAAAGACAATACTGCCTTATTCTGCAGCCCATCTATATGATCCAGCAATTTAGGCATCCCCGTATGGCTCTGAATGGTATCCAGAAGCGTCAAACCTCCCAATGCTTTTTTATAAGCCTCCTGAATTTCAGGGCTTAGTGATTTCCAGCTATCTATATCTTTAGATGGAATATACTCAGTGTCTATCCAGAACTGGCGCAGGTTCTGTTCCCAGAACATTCCAGCATAATCATTTTCCGGGGTATTCCAGTTTACTGCTTTATATTGACTCATTTATCTATCTGATTTACAAAATACTATAACTAAACTGAACACGACACACACTCATCTATAGAGGCCTTGCGGGTACGTGTATAATACAGGGATTTCAGTCCCATTTTATGTGCGTATATATAATATTTAGCAATATCACGCGTACTGTCTTTCGTATTGGTATGAAGAATGGTCGAGATCCCCTGATCAACATGTTTCTGGATCACAGAGATCAGACGGAGCACATTCTTCTGGTCCATATCATAAGCAGATTTATAGAAGAAATAGTTATCATTATCCAGATAAGGCATAGGATAATAAGTTGTACTGTCTCCATATTCTCTGACTTCTATAACATCCACCACAGGCATTACTGATGCAGTAGCGTTCATAATATATGATGTAGACTGATTCGGAGCGATAGCGAGCCTGTAGGCATGATACAAACCATGTGTTTTCACCTCATTCATTAAACTTAACCAGTCGGCCGCAGAAGGAATCTCCATTCCGTCAAATAATACAGCTATTTTATCATTCAAAGGCACAATATCTTTAGCGATATAAGAAGCAAAGTAATTGCCGTTAGCATATTCCGAAGCTTCAAATCCCACGAAAGTCTCTTTTTTCTCCTTCGCAATCTCCATAGAAGCCTGAATAGAGTAAAAATTAACCATCATGAAGAACACATTACAGAAATCCAGCGCTTCTTTACTTTCATACATGATAAAGTTTTTAGCCAGAAAACCATGCAGGTTCATCGCTCCCAGACCAACACTATGCAACTCTTTATTGGCCTTCTGAACAGATGGAACCATAGCAATATTGGTCATATCAGAAACAACAGTAAGCGAGTGCATGGCCGTTATAACGGCCTCTTTGATTCTTTTGTTAGCCATTACCGTAGCAATGTTTAAAGACCCCAGATTACAGGAAATACCATAGCGGATCTGATCTTCTTTACCGTAAATCTCGATATCAGAGACCTCTGAAATCTGCATTATTTCCGTACACAGATTGGAGAACTTCACATTACCTATTGCTTTCAGTGCATGTCCCCTGTTTGCATTTCCCTTAAAGAACAAATAAGGATATCCGCTTTCTTTTTGTGTCTGTGCAATTTTCACCATCAGGTGACGGGCATTAACTTTTTTCTTTTTAACTAGCGGATTAGTGACCAGTTCCTCGTACATCTGGTCCATATCCATCTCATCCAGGTATTTACCATACTGTTTTAATACTGTATGCGGATAGAAAAGATAACAAGCTTCATCTTTTTCTGCCAGTTCCATAAATTTATCAGGCACAACCACACCAATAGACAGCGACTTGATCCTGACCTTCTCATCGACATTGATCTTTTTACAGTCCAGGAATTCTTCTATATCCGTATGAAAAACATTCAGATATACCGCACCGGCTCCCGGACGCTGACCTAACTGATTAGCATAAGAGAAAGTATCCTCCAATATTTTCATAATAGGCAGTACACCACCCGCACGGCCTTCCACATCTTTAATTGACTCTCCTCTGGCCCGGATCTTTGATAAATTAAAAGATACACCACCGCCAATAGAAGATAATTTCATGGCCGAGTCTATCGCATACCCAATACCATTGAGGTTATCACCTATTTCATCCAGAAAACAGGACACCAGCTCACCGGAGCGTTTCTTACCCGAGTTCAGAAATGTTGGTGTTGCAGGCTGATACTCCTGATTAATCAACATTTCTGCATATGACTTAGCCTGAGGCACATCGCCCCTTGCCAGGAATAAGGACACCGCAACGACCCTGTCTTCATAACGTTCCAGAAATTTTTCTCCGCTGTCATCCCTCAGGGCATAACTCTGAAAAAACTTAAAGGCACTCATGAATGACTGGAAGCGGAATTTTTTCGCATAGACCAGGTCATACACTTCTTCCATCTGCTCAAAAGTATACCATTGATAAAAATCAATATAATACTCCTGCTCTATCAGGTAATCGATCTTTTCTTTTAAAGTGTAAAAGAAGACGGTATTCTTATTGACATAATCCAGAAAATAAGACCGGACTGCTTCTTTATCTTTATGAAGGCTGAATTCGTCGTCATTTTTAATCATGATCTCATTATTTAATAAGATCCATTTTTTAGTCACCATATCATTTAGCCCTCTATTTTATCTATAAATTTTTGAATATCTGCCAGTGTACCTGAAAGTTCAAACTGCATCAGAACCGGCAATTTAAACCTGTCGGCGATCTTGGTAGCTGCCATTGCATAATTTGGTCCCCAGTTTTTATTTCCACTGGATGATACAGATTTGATCATACTACTGTTTTCATCCAGGAAACGCTGGGTAGAGAGCGGTATTTCCCCAAACCCTGTTGTATAGGTAATCAGGTGTCCCTCATGCAAGGGCCTTAAAGTTTCATCTATCTTCTGGACTGACCAGTCACGATGTAACTTCAGACGGTTTACAAATCGCTCCACATTACCGGTTTTACTATCGTAATAAATCCAGGTCATAGGCTTTGTATTATTGTGAATTACTAAACAGCTACCAGAACAGACAGTTCATCAGGCTTGAAACCGATTACACGCGAGAGCTCCTGCTCCTGTTCTAATAAAATTACTGTTGGTACTGACCGTACCCGGAATTGCATAGCCAGCTCCGGTTGGTTAAACGGATTGATAGTCTCATAGATAACACCTTTTCTATCAAGATATTCTGAAACCATATTACATGGACTACAATCGTCTTTTTCAAATTTGATTATTCTTTTTGTGCTCATAGCGAAGGATTTTATGTAAATCAGCCCTCTTGCCGACCTATTTTAGCGGAGCCCAAAAATGCAAATTTCCGCTTAGACTGATTCTAAATGTTATTAACACCAGTGGAAAAGTGAATTATAATTATGACTGATTATTTACGGAAAAACCGATAAAATTCATTAAGCTTTGTAAGGGATTTTTCGCAATCCACTTACAGGAAGAGCATTGCGATTTTTTTAAGGTAACATGGATGAACTTATGCTCAATTAATGGACATAGTCTTTACCTCATTCCATGAACCGCTTCTGTACAGACGCGCTTGTCGTCTTCGCAAATTCATTTTAGCCCGAAACTGATCCTGGGTGATCAGAATACCTTTTGCAGGTAAGTCAAGCGACTGGTCACTGATCTCTTTATAAACTATACTTTTAGCCTCAATATCAGTCCCTTTGCCTTCAATGGCAAGTACCGCCCCCCGTTTCCATAAAGCCGGATTCGGAGAAAAATCAAAACCAAGTTCGTCTGTATACCAGAGCATCGCAATGTCAGTAAATTCTTTTTCCTCTCCCTGGATCTTACGTTTGACAGAAGTCTTTACAATCACTTTGGAACAGGTAAAGCCGAGTATTTTTTTGGTCTCATCAGATTGAATATATTCTATTACAGGAGGCGTCTGTAATGATCCCATTCCGGCAGCAGGTAATACGCCCAGCTTTTCTTCCATCAGAAAAGTAGTATCACTTAAATCGAAGGCCTGGATTAATTTCTGATCGTCAAAACTATAATAAAACTCTCTGTTGATTCCGCCGCCAAAGACAGCCAGTCCGCCGTAACGCATTCCACCATGATGCCTGTCTGCCGGATTAGCGCTGCTTTTGGCTGTTTCTTCCACCTGCATATAACTGGCATAAGTAGGATTAAACATTAATTCAAAGGAAGTTACGGAACTTTTGGGCATCCTGGCAATGGCTTCATTACTTAGTTTAATCCCATTTGCCGCAGCCATGGCTACCGGATTAAATGTACTCTCAAATAATATAACTCCGGATTGTTTAGATTGTGCAATAAGCTGACCTGAAAATAGAAATAAACTTAATGCGGCAATGAATAATCTTTTCATATCTGCTAGCTTAAAGCAAAAACAATGCTAATTAAGAGCGATGAAATGTTAAAAAAGGTTAAACAATTTAGTATTCCAGCCAGCCGTTGGAAAGTACATCAGCCAGATGTATAGTCTTGATCTTCAGGTTATTTTTATCAATATAACCTTGCAGATGCATCAGACAGGATAAATCAGTTGAGATAATATAATCTGCATCCTGAGCCAGTGCATTATTTACTTTTTGTTCAGCCATAGCAGACGAAATTGCATCAAATTTAACAGCAAAAGTTCCACCAAAACCACAGCACATATCCGTATCTTTCATCTCCAGCATTTCCAGTCCATGGACTTTAGATAACAGCTGGCGGGGTTCATCTTTGATCTTACACTCTCTTAAGCCACTGCATGAATCATGATAAACAGCTTTACCTTCCAGTTCTGCGCCGAAATAATCCTTTTTCAGGACATTGACCAGAAAATCCGAGAGTTCAAAAATATTCCCCTGCAAAGTCCTGCATTTATTATGCACATTCGAATTGGTAAAAAGATCGTTAAATCCATTTTTCACCATCCCTACACAAGAAGCTGAAGGAGCTACAATATAATTGGCATCAGAAAAATCGTTCAGGAATTTCATCCCCGTTTCCTTTGCCTCTTCCCAGTACCCTGCGTTATAAGCAGGCTGACCGCAACAGGTCTGACCTGGATTATAGCTTACCGTACATCCTGCTTTCTCTAAAAGTTTAACTGTACTAAAAGCTGTTTCAGGATATAACTGATCGACAAAACAGGGAATAAATAATTCTACTTTCATTGAAAAATATTAGGGGGTATCTTTGGTATTAGTTAACTTTTTCCAGCCTGGCAGTGCCGGATTTATTTTCGTCTACTTTTTTGGGGTTTCCTTTATAGTAAATAGCTGTAGCTCCTGAAGTTTTTGCTTTAAGTTCGTTAAGTACATTGATCTTCAATTTACCAACACCTTCCACATTCAGATCATATAGACCTGTTATAAAAGCAAATGCATCCATTTCGATTGCGCCGGTACTTTTTACCCGATGCTCTCCTGCCTGTCCGATCAGGTTAATACTGGCCGTACCTTCAGTTGTTGTGGTCAGTTTGCCCGCGTTCAGCTCCAGGTTAATTTTTGTCGCACCGGATGAATGGATAGCCAGGTCATTGACATGGATAAGTGCTGAAGTAAACACACGGCTCGCCCCCTTCACGTCCAGATTTTTCAGGTCTCCGATTCCGGCATTAATCACAACAGAGTCTTTACCGCAATATTTCTCCTCATCCAGTTTAATCACCAGCTCATGGCCATCTACGGTAGCTTTAACCAGATCAATCAGGTTAGAATCTGCTTCTATGTTGATTTTAAAGCTACTATCCTGACGCATAATCAGTTTCACAGCTCCGCTGACCCTGATCTCATCATAGGGTTTTACTACAGATGCTCTGCTGGAGTGTTTTCCTGAGTCTTCAATACATTTAGACTGACAAGCAGTGAAAAGCACTGGAAGAGCTAAAATATATAGGATTGAGTTCTTCATCATAAGTTTCATTTTTTTGTTTTCCGTCAGTTATAAAACCTGCGCCGCAGGCCTCATCAATGCTCAAAGGTAATAGTTTTTGCCGTCTGTTTTAATTTTACCTGCATCCAGCATTTCCCGGATACGGTTTAGCTTCTCCTGATCAGTCCCGGTTTTAAGCTGGCCGACCAGCTCGTCAAGTGTAACAGGTCCGGTCTGCACTATGGTCGCCAGTTCAAAATCGATCTTATCCTCCAGCCCGGCCAGGTCTTCATTTTTCTTTTGTGCCAGACAAACATCACATACCCCGCACTGTACCGCATCGGGTTCATCAAAATACGATAATAACTGTATACTTCTGCATACAAATGAACTTGCATAAGCCAGAACGGCACTAATCTGCTCTGACTGGATTTTTTTGCGAAGTTCGATATACTTCACATCAGTATCCAGGTGCAGCAGATCCACCCTCGCTACCAGAAACTGCATCTGCGGCTGGTCTGTCTGTGGCAAATAAGAAATCAGTCCCTGATCCTGCAGGTTATTCAGCAAACGTACCACATCATTAAAGGAAATCCCCAGTTTTTTGGCAATGTCGCTTTCACTAATATTCGCATAATGATCAAACATTCCGCCATAAGAGCGCAAAATAGTTTTAATTAAGGGGTCATAACCCGAATTCTCTATCTGGAACCGGTAAACATCCTCGTTCCCGGCCGTAAAAAGCACACGGGAAGCTAAAAAGATATTCTCGGAGAGTGTGATATAACCATCGTGTTCCAGGAATTTCAGTGCCCCTATAGTTTTGATCACGCCCAGTTTAAAGCGTTTACAGAAATCTGCAAGATCAAAACTAAAATTGACACCCGCTCCTGCACCATAAGCCAGTTGAAAATAACTCCCCAGATAGTGATATGTTTTTTTAATCTCTTCTACCGAAGGAAAGTTGTCCGTATATTTAGCCTTTAGCGCCATTTGATCGGATTTGTTCGCCAGCAAAACAGCAAAAGCCCGTCTCCCGTCTCTTCCTCCCCGTCCGGCTTCCTGATAATAAGCTTCCAGACTTTCAGGCAAATCAAGATGCACTACAAAACGGACATCGGGCTTATCAATCCCCATCCCGAATGCATTTGTAGCAACCATCACTCTGATTTTATTTTGTTTCCACGCTTCCTGTTTTCTGGAGCGTTCATCTTTTTCTATACCGGCATGATAAAAATCAGCAGCAATGTGGTTTCTCTTCAAAAACAAAGCTACTTCTGAGGTTTCCCGTCTGTTACGTACATAAACCAACCCGCTGCCATTCACATTGGTGATGATATCAATCAGTTTTTTATATTTATCCTCGAGATCAAAAACCACATAACTCAGGTTTTTACGCGCAAAACTCTGCACAAAAATCTCAGGTTCCTTAAGCATCAGTTTATCGACAATATCAGTCCTGACAAAAGACGTAGCGGTAGCTGTCAGCGCAATTACAGGAACCTGAGGGTGAATTTCCCTTAGCGCAGTGATCTGTAAATAAGAAGGTCTGAAATCATAACCCCACTGAGAGATACAATGTGCCTCATCTATCGCAAAAAGGTTCACATTCATATAAGAAATCCGGGTACGTACCAGATCAGATAAAAGGCGTTCAGGTGAAAGGTAGAGGAATTTAACAGGACCATAAATACAGTTATCCAGCAAAATATCTATCTCTCTTTTACCCATTCCAGCATAAATAGCCACAGCATTGATCCCTTTGGCTTTCAGGTTCTCCACCTGATCTTTCATCAGCGCGATCAATGGAGAAACGACAATGCAAATTCCCTCATTAACCAGAGCCGGGATCTGAAAACACAGGGATTTTCCACCACCGGTAGGCAATAAAGCCATTACATCCCGACCAGAAAGCACTGCCCTGATAATATCCTGCTGCAGCGGTCTGAAAGAAGTAAATCCCCAATAGTTTTTTAAAATATCTGTTTCATTCATAAAATCAGCCCTAAATTCCCTGTGCAATAACGAAACCACAGGCCCAGGCCCATTGAAAATTATATCCGCCAAGCCAGCCTGTTACATCCAGACACTCTCCCCCAAAATACAGGCCAGGCATCTTTTTACATTCAAGCGTTTTAGAAGAAAGCTCGGCTGTATCTATTCCACCACGCATAACTTCTGCTTTATCATACCCTTTATCTCCCGCCGGCTTTACCTTAAACAAGTGAATAGTCCGATGGATCAGCTCCATTTCAGTTTTCGTCAGCGAAGCTACCTGTTTATCGACAGGCAGATATTTACTCATTGCATCCGTAAATTTCTTTGCATAATATCTGTTCATCAGCGTAGACAATAAAGTCTTTCCATTCTGTTTTCGCTCTTCTTCCAGCAATGCAGTAATGTCTTCGTGCGGCAGCAAGTTAATGTTTATACTTTCACCTGGCTGCCAATAGGAAGAAATCTGTAGAATTGCCGGCCCGCTTAACCCCCAATGTGTAAATAGAATATTCTCTTCGAAAGAGATCTGGTCATTACTTACTTCACAAAAAACTGAATTCCCGGAAAGCTGCGCATACCACTCTTCTTCTTTTCCGGTAATGGTTAAAGGGACCAGAGCTGGTGCGGTGTCAATGATATTCAACCCATTTTTGCGGGCAAAACGCAATGCGAAATCTGTCGCACCCATTTTCGGAATGGGCAATCCGCCTGTTGCAATAACTAATTTAGCCGATTTTATGGTATATTCTTTACCCGAACGCTGATAGGTTACGCTGTAGACATCTTCTCTATGTATAATATCCGTTACCTCAGCATTACATCTGATTTCCTGTCCGAAGTCCGCACACAGCTCCATAAACAGGTCGACGATCGCTTTCGCATTTTTATCTTCAGGAAACAATTGCCCCAGCGTTTTCTCTTTGCCACTGATCCCATAAGTATCAAAAAAACTGATGGTATCAGCAACTGTCCATTGTGTAAAAGCCGATTTACTAAAGTGTTTATTTCCCGAAATAAACTGTTCATCAGTCGCGAACAGATTCGTATAGTTACATCTTCCTCCTCCCGAGATTAATATTTTAGCCCCTGCTTTACTTCCTTTTTCCAGTAAAATTACCTTCTTACCAAGGTATCCGGCCTGTACCGCACACATCAATCCACACGCGCCCGCTCCAATTATTATAGCATCAGCCTCCATCAAATCCGTTTATATTGTTATTTTTGTGCAAAATAAGCATAACTTTTTCATATCGATATGGCAAAACAAATAAGTGAGTTAAAATTAGGTATTTTAGGCGGTGGGCAATTAGGCCGGATGTTAATTCAGCAGGCAATTAACTACAACCTGACTACGCTGGTACTGGATCCTGATCATGATGCTCCCTGTAAAAATCTTGCAAACTACTTCGAATGCGGGTCTATTACTGATTTTGATACAGTATATAAATTTGGTAAAAAAGCAGATATCATTACTATTGAAATTGAAAAAGTAAATATTGAAGCTCTGGATCAGCTTGAAAAAGAAGGCAAGCTGGTATTTCCCCAGGCAAGAGTAATCCGTCTGATCCAGGATAAAGGCATACAAAAACAGTTTTTCAAAGAAAATGATATCCCGACTGCCCCTTTTCAGCTAGCCAATACCAAAGAAGACCTGCTGAATTCGAATTTCCCTTTCCCTTATATGTTAAAACAGCGGAAAGATGGATACGATGGTAAGGGTGTCATGAAAATCAACAATGTGGCCGATCTGGACAATGCATTTGACAGCCCTTGTTTAATTGAAGAACTGGTTGATTTTGAAAAAGAAATTGCAGTTATTGTATCCAGAAATCAGAATGGTGATGTCAAAACTTTTCCGATGGTGGAAATGGAATTCAATGATGAGGCTAACCTGGTAGAATTCCTGATCTCACCCTCTACCTACCCCGACTCTATACAGGAAAGAGCAGAAAATATAGCTAAAAAAATTGCCGCGGCCCTGAATATAACGGGTTTGCTGGCTGTAGAAATGTTTATCACCAAAGACGGACGTATACTGGTTAACGAGCTTGCTCCAAGACCGCATAACAGTGGTCATCATACTATAGAAGGTAATCGTGTCTCTCAGTTTGATCAGCACCTGCGTGCCATCTGTAACCTTCCACTGGGAGATACCAGTTCCATCAGTAATGCAGTGATGATTAATGTATTGGGTGAAAAAGGACATGACGGCGTGGCAAAATATCCTGGTCTGGAAAAAATCATGGCTCTGGATGGTGTTTACGTACATCTTTATGGTAAAAAATACACTAAACCATTCCGCAAAATGGGGCATATCACTATTGTTGACCAGAATCGGGAAGCAGCAATTGAGAAAGCTAATTATATAAAAGAAACACTAAAAGTAATATCTTAATGAGCGCACAAGTAGGCATAATTATGGGCAGCAAGTCTGATTTAAATATCATGAATGACGCTGCTGATATTTTAAAGGAATTTGGAGTAGAATTTGAAATGACGGTAGTCTCTGCGCACCGTACACCGGAAAGAATGTTCAGCTATGCAAAAGAAGCGGCTTCAAGAGGTTTAAAGGTAATTATTGCAGGAGCAGGTGGGGCAGCGCATTTACCAGGAATGGTGGCTTCGATCACCGTATTGCCTGTCATTGGCGTACCAGTTAAATCTTCCAATTCTATTGACGGATGGGATTCAATTCTGTCTATTTTGCAAATGCCTAATGGGATTCCTGTAGCTACTGTAGCCCTGAATGCGGCAAAAAATGCCGGATTACTGGCTGTGCAGATTTTATCGACAGCAGATAGTTCTCTGGCAACTAAAATGCAGGGTTACAAGGACGAACTGAGAAAAAAAGTAGAAGAATCTGCGGCTGATCTTTCTTAAGCCACTAACCATAAACCAAATGCCCCGGTCTTATCCTTTATGATAAGACCGGGGCATTTATATTAAAAACTAATTCAGGTTCGGGTTTCTTGGAAAGTTACTGATGTGTGCGTATTTCGGACCGAGATGGATAATCACTTCCCGCCATAACTGCTCTTCGTCAGCAGAAAAGATCATATCTGCATCATACTGATCAGAAACGATCCAGGTATTATCTTCCATTTCCGCTTTAAGCTGTTCTCCTTCCCAGCCTGAATAACCTACGAAAATCTTTACATCTGCTTTAGTCAGGCTTCCCTGGGACATCAGCGCCTTAAAGCTTTCAAAGTTTCCTCCCCAAAAGATTCCCTTCGCAATTTCTTCTCCATCCGCAATTTTCTCCGGGCAGCGGTGAATAAAGTGAATCGTGTCCGTAGCCACAGGACCGCCGTAGCATACCGGAAAATCAGGACCGCCGATATCTTCAATAAGTTCTCCCAGCAGCAACTGGCTCGGTTGATTAATGACAAAACCTAAGCTGCCTAATTCACTGTGCTCAGTCAGTAACACAACAGAACGCGTAAAATTCGGATCATTCAGGAATGGTTCTGAAACAAGCAGTTTCCCTGCTGAAGGTGTTAATCGACTTATCATTTAGGAAAATTACTTATAATTTTAAAAAAACTAAAACCTATTTTTGTCAGATGGAGCTGACCAAAGAAAATATTCAAAACCTGAGACAAGATTATCGCGCTGCAAAGCTTGCAGAGGGCGATATAGACCAAAATCCTTTCACACAATTTGGCAAATGGTTCAAGGAGGCAATTGACGCAAAATTGTATGAACCCAATGTAATGACGCTGGCAACTGCCGATTTATCTGGCAAACCCTCTTCGCGCATTTTACTTTTAAAAGGGTTTGATGAAAATGGCTTCGTCTTTTTCACCAACTATAATAGTAAGAAAGGTAAAGAACTTCAGGAAAACCCACAGGCTGCCATGCAGTTTTTCTGGCCTGAACTCGAGCGTCAGATCCGGATTGAAGGCACCGTCACTAAGGTAGACGAAGCAGTTTCCACTGCATACTTCCACTCCCGCCCCAAAGGCAGCCAGATCGGTGCTACAGCATCGCCACAAAGTACCGTGATCCCTAATCGTGAAGTACTGGAAGCCCGTGTACAGGAGCTCACTGAAACCTATAAGGAAACAGAAGTGCCACGTCCTGAACACTGGGGTGGTTATTTACTGAAACCAGAACATATTGAATTCTGGCAGGGACGTCCAAGCCGCCTGCACGACAGAATTACCTATACCAGCGTTAACGGCGTATGGACAATCAACAGACTAGCACCTTAAATAAACAAAATGACTAAAATAGCAGTAATCGGATCTGGTACCATGGGAAATGGTATCGCGCATACTTTTGCCCAGTTTGGCTACCAGGTAAACCTGATTGACATTAATCAGGAAGCCTTAAATAAAGGATTAGATACCGTAAGTAAAAATCTTGACCGTCAAGTAACTAAAGGAACAATAACAGAAGCAGACAAAACTAAAACATTACAAAATATCCACACTTTTACCGACCTGAAATCGGGTGTCTCCGAGGCAGATCTTGTGGTAGAAGCTGCTACAGAAAATCTGGATCTTAAATTAAAGATCTTCCGCGACCTGGATGCCTATGCAAAACCAGGAGCTATCCTTGCCAGTAACACTTCTTCGATATCAATTACCCATATTGCCTCAGTAACAAGCAGAGGAGAAAAGGTGATCGGTATGCATTTCATGAACCCGGTTCCTGTCATGAAACTGGTTGAAGTGATCCGTGGATATGCTACATCAGATGAAACTACAGAGTTGGTAATGAAGCTATCAGAGAACTTAGATAAAGTACCTGTTGAAGTAAATGACTACCCGGGTTTTGTAGCCAACCGTATCCTGATGCCTATGATCAATGAAGCTATTTACACTTTATTTGAAGGGGTTGCCGGTGTCAGTGAAATAGATACTGTGATGAAACTTGGCATGGCACATCCGATGGGGCCGCTGCAATTAGCAGATTTTATAGGCCTTGATGTATGTCTTGCCATTCTGAATGTATTACATAAAGGATTTGGTAATCCTAAATATGCGCCATGCCCACTTCTGGTTAATATGGTGATGGCCGGTAAAAAAGGCGTAAAATCCGGAGAAGGATTCTATGATTATGCGAACGGTGTAAAAGAAGCCAAACCAGCAGCAAAGTTTTTATCTTAACTTTATCCCATGAACGAAAACCTTGATCCATCTTCAGAAAGCTTATCTCCTATTGAAAGGGATATAGAGAAAGTCTTGCGTCCACAGGCTTTTGAAGATTTTACCGGTCAGGAAAAAATCATGGAAAACCTGAAGATCTTCGTTAAAGCAGCTAAACTGCGTAACGAGCCTTTGGACCATGTACTACTTCACGGGCCTCCGGGATTAGGAAAAACCACCCTGTCTTATATCATAGCCAATGAAATGGGCGTTGGGATAAAAGTTACTTCAGGCCCAGTTCTGGATAAACCAGGCGATCTGGCAGGACTGCTGACTAATCTGGAGACCGGAGATATACTTTTTATTGACGAAATACACCGTTTAAGCCCTCTGGTAGAAGAATATTTGTATTCTGCTATGGAGGACTTCAAAATTGATATTATGCTGGAGAGCGGGCCTAATGCCCGCTCAGTTCAGATTACACTGAACCCATTTACATTAGTCGGGGCCACTACCCGGTCGGGCTTGCTGACGGCTCCCCTGCGCGCAAGATTTGGAATCAACTCGAGGCTGGCTTATTATGATGCCAAACTGCTGACTACAATCGTCCTGCGTTCTTCACAAATTCTGAAAACTCCTATTACTGAAGAAGGTGCCTATGAAATTGCACGCCGCAGCCGTGGTACGCCAAGGATAGCCAATGCGTTATTAAGACGGACCAGGGATTTTGCCCAGATAAAAGGGAACGGGACTATTGATACCACTATAGCCAAATATGCACTGACAGCATTAAATGTTGATGAGCATGGACTGGATGAAATGGACAATAAGATCCTGCTGACTATCATTGATAAATTCAAAGGTGGTCCTGTAGGTTTAAAAACAATTGCTACAGCCGTTGGAGAAGACGAAGGTACCATAGAAGAAGTCTATGAACCTTTCCTGATCCAGGAAGGTTATATGATGCGTACATCCCGCGGAAGAGAAGTGACTGAAGCCGCGTACAAACATCTTAAGAGACAATATCAGGCCCAATCCGGCAAGTTATTTTAGCCATTTTTCTTTTTCAGGCACCATTTATGTGTTAAAATAGGTAAATTATATCTATTTTAACACATATGAACATTGAAACAAGAAAATTAACGCTTGAAGATTATGACGATCTGAAAGAGTCAATGGAGCAGGCTTATGATACACTTGGCGGACAGATATGGAGCAAACAGACCATCGCCAGACTACTCAAACTATTTCCTGAAGGTCAGCTTTGCATTGCAGTAGATGATAAAGTTGTGGCCTGTTCTCTTGCCCTTATAGTCGATTATGATGAGTATGGTGATAAACATACCTATCAAATGATCACAGGTGCTTATACCTTCTCTACCCACGATCCACACGGTGATACTTTATACGGCATTGAGATCTTTGTTTCACCAGAATTCAGAGGTTTACGTTTAGGTCGCAGATTATATGAAGCCAGAAAAGAACTTTGCGAAAGCCTGAACCTGAAAAGCATTATTGCTGGCGGCCGGATTCCCGGATATCATGAATATGCCGACAAACTCACTCCCAGACAATATATCGATAAAGTCAAGGCCAAAGAAATCTATGACTCGACACTTACCTTTCAGCTATCCAATGATTTTCACGTCAGAAAAGTACTGAAGAACTATCTGCCGGGAGACCATGAGTCAAAGGATTTTGCGACATTGATTGAATGGAACAACATCTATTATCAGGGTGTAGATGCTTCAGCACGTTCGGCTAAAACCATAAGAATTGGCCTGGTTCAATGGCAAATGCGTCTTTTCCCGGATATGGAGGCTTTTTATGAACAAGTGGAGTTTTTTGTAGACGCAGTCAGCGGATATAAATCTGATTTCATCATGTTCCCAGAGCTTTTCAATACTCCTCTTTTACAGCCCTACAATCATTTGCCCGAAATGGAAGCTATGCGCAAGCTGGCCGAACTGACACCTGAAATTGTAGAAAAGCTCCAGAGTTATGCCGTTTCCTATAATGTAAACGTCATTACCGGAAGTATGCCGATCCTGGATAACAACAAATTATATAATGCGACCTATCTGTGTCATAGAAGTGGTAAAACCGAAGAATACAGAAAGATCCACATCACCCCTAACGAACTGAAATATTACGGTATGGTAGGTGGCGATAAGATCAAGGTCTTTGATACCGACTGCGGTAAAGTAGGAATCCTGATCTGTTACGATGTAGAATTCCCTGAACTCAGCCGGATTTATGCAGACCAGGGTATGCAGATCCTGTTTGTTCCTTTCCTGACAGATACACAGAACGGATATACCAGGGTCAGAAGATGTGCACAGGCCAGAGCTATAGAAAACGAATGTTATGTAGCTATAGCGGGTTGTGTAGGTAACCTGCCTAAAGTAAATAACATGGATATCCAATTTGCGCAATCTGCTGTATTTACACCTTCGGACTTTGCTTTTCCAACTAACGCAGTTAAAGCCGAAACGACTCCTAACACAGAAATGATGCTGGTGGTCGACGTAGATCTGCATTTACTCGACGAGCTTCATCATTTCGGAACCGTTAAGATCTTAAAAGACCGCCGGAAAGATCTGTACGAAGTTAAGTTACTCAAATAAAGCAAACGTTCGGGTACTGTTCGACATAAGGCCACCATGAGGCCACCATTACCCCACGATGAGGCCACCTTTTGTCTTAGAGAAAAGGTGGCCTCATCGTCTTTTTATCATAGGTTATTCATGGCCCTTTATCGAAACTAATCCAAAGCCATCTTCAAGCTGACCTATCAAATACCCTATCCGTTTTTTAATTGCAAACCGTACCTTTGCATAATAATGCTTAATAACTCTTCTAAATACAGTCAGCTGATCAAAGACGAAGCCCTGCGTCTGGGTTTCATGCAATGTGGTATCGCAAAAGCCGGCTTTTTAGAAGAAGAAGCACCAAGGCTGGAGCAATGGCTCAAAAACAATCGTCACGGGCAAATGAGTTATATGGAAAACCATTTTGACAAAAGGCTCGACCCAAGATTACTGGTAGATGATGCTAAATCAGTCATTTCACTTACACTTAACTACTTTCCTGAAGAACAGCAGACTGATCCCGACGCACCAAAAATATCTAAATACGCTTATGGAACAGATTATCATCTGGTGATCAAAGACAAACTGTTTCAACTCCTTAATTTTATTGAAGAGAATATAGGCGAAGTAAGTGGCAGGGCATTTGTCGATTCTGCACCTGTGCTTGACCGGGCCTGGGCAAAACGTGCCGGAATTGGCTGGATTGGCAAAAACAGCAATATTATCAGTAAAAAAAGCGGTTCATTCTTCTTCCTGGCAGAACTGATTATAGATCTCGATCTGGCCTATGATAACCCTTTTACAACCGATCACTGCGGGACCTGTACAAAATGTATAGATGCCTGCCCTACAGACGCAATCTTATCTCCTTTTATTATTGATGCTACAAAATGTATCTCGTACCTCACCATTGAATTGAGAGAAGAAATTCCGAAAAGCTTTGACGATAAGATGGAGAACTGGATGTTTGGTTGTGACATTTGTCAGGATGTATGCCCCTGGAACAGGTTTTCTGTCCCACATACTGAACCACAGTTAAAGCCAAATGAAAATCTGCTGGGTATGAAACGGGAAGACTGGCTGGATATTACTGAAGATGTATTTAAACAGATCTTTAAAAACTCGGCAGTAAAGCGGACTAAGTTTAAAGGCTTAACCCGCAATATTGATTTCATCAGGCAGATTCCTGATGAAAGTTGATGCTGTTTTTAACGGTTAATTAACCGTTAAAACATTATTATATTCATTCTTGTCAGGTACATAAGTACTTCCAATCATTACTCTTTTTATTTTCTTGTCTGTTTTGAATGGAATAGAAACTACCTGTCCGGCGTTTTGCCATATACCAATACTTTTGTGCAGTTTTTCAACTGATCCATCCTCATAAGTCAGCGTAAGATCTACAGGAAGTGGTTTAAGACTTTTATTCTCCACCTTAAACACATATCCGTCAGCAGTTTTATCAGCGCCAGTAATGCCCAGATCAATATCTCCTTCACCAAAGAACCATGGTTTCCAGAACCAGTCCATATTTTTACCGGATCCTTCATTCATACTGTAAAAGAAATCAAAAGGCATTGGATGTTTGCCATGCCAAGCCTCAATATAATGATGCAGCGCTTTGGTAAACAGCTCATCTCCCAGATAATCTTTAACATATAAATAACCTAAGGCAGGTTTAGGATAGGAATTGGTAAAAGTACCAGAACCTTTTAAATCAGGAGTCAATGTCATCACAGGTGTATCATCCTTAGAGCCTGAAGTCTCACCGGTTGGCTGTATTCCATATAAATCAACCATAGTCGGTTCAATGAGCGGAGAATTTAACCATTCTCCTATGGTTGCCCATCCTTCATCCATCCAGCCATATTTAGTTTCATTAATTCCCATATAGAAAGGGAACATGGTATGAAAAATTTCATGGATGGTCAGGGTAATTCCATTTTCCCTTTTGTCAACCGGGTTGTCATTCACCATCATTGGATATTCCATCTGATCCAGACCATCAAAGACAGTCTCATGCGCATAAGGGAAAGGCCATTTCGGGAACTTATAACTCATGGCATCCACCGATTTACGGGCAAAATCTACCACCTCGTAATAGTCTTTGTGAATTGGATTGAAAGCAGCATCAACACGGGTCCTTCTCTTAGTTTTCGGATCCACAATAAGACTGCTGGATTTCCATAAATAATGATTACTTGTTGCAAAAACAAAATCGGTTACATTTTTCGCCTCAAATCTCCAGGTATTAAATTCCTGATTTTTAGTAATATCATTGTTTTTAAGGTCATTCATATCAATCACATTGACTACGCTGTCCACTTGTTCTGCAAGGGCTAACCTGTCTGCGATTCTTTTCTGAAATACATTTTTAGCATTCATCAGATCACCTGTAGCCCAGATCACATAATCTTTAGGCACAGTAACTGCTGCTTTGAACGTACAGAAATCATTATAAAATTCAGCATCTCCCAGATAAGGATATTTGTTCCAGCCATCCACGTCATCATAAACGGCAATACGCGGGAAGAAATAAGCGACGAAGTACGACCCCTCATCAACCATTCCGGTTCTGTTATGAGAACCTTTATTTAAAGTATACTGGTAGGAAATTTTAACCTTCATACTTTTGCCGGGAGCCAGCGCAGCGATTGAAGTATGCATGTTCGTACCATCAATCACCAAAGATTCGGTAGCAACGGCCTTATCATTAATAGCAATAGAACCAATTTTCACTCCTTCACTCAGATCTTTGTCGGCCACTTTAAAAGAACGCGGACTACCATCTTTATACAAATTAGGGTACAATTTAAACCAGACTTCTTTGAGTGTATCCGGACTCTGGTTTTTATAAATGACATCAACTGTACCTTTTAATAATCCGGATACAGGTTCAAAATCAACCTTAAGATCATAATCTGCTGTATTCTGCCAGTATTTCGGTCCGGGTTTTCCCGTTACTGATCTTGTTCCTTTAGCATAAGCCTGCTGAAAGTCAGCAGGTACTGACAAACCCTGTTGTGCAAAAACGCTCAGTCCTATTACACTGAAGAGGCTGAGCATCATTATTTTTTTCATATAAATAGGATTGATTTCCGAGGTATCTATAATTGCTTTAAGTTTTGCTGAAATGTGGTCTGCAGACCACATTTCAGCAAAACTATTTATTTTCCAAATTTCATCTTTAATTGTTCCAGCATATCTGGCGTCACATTTACAGCTGGTTTTTCCTTTTTAGGCTGTTGCTGATAAGGTTGTCTGCTTTGTGGTTTTGAAGGTGCAGCTGCAGGTTGTTTTGGTTTTGCCGGGCTACCCTGTTCAGCAGGTTTCGGAGTAGCAGGTAATTTAGCTGCTCTGCTCAACTCCTTCTTCTTGTTCCAGCGGGTCCAGATTTCTTCCAGTTTCTTTTTGGTGTACAAAGGAAAATCTCCCTGTTTCATCCAGGCATAATAACTTGGCTCAGTATCAAATACATGCTCCACAGTTTTATTTTTATGTTTACCGAAATTAAATACCTCTTCATCGTTCTCATTGAAAACCATGCGGCCTGCAAAATCGACAGGCTTATTCATGTTGGTAAAGGCATGCAAAGCGTCTACATCATTTTTAACAGGCTGAGAAACATTACCTTGTTTATCTTCAAAATCTACATTTTCATAACGGTCAAGCTGTGCCAGTAATACATTATAGGTAGCTTTAATATCCGCCTCTGCAGAATGCGCATTAATAATATCTTCTCCACAGTAGAACTTATAGGCAGCACGCAAAGTACGCTGTTCCATCTGGTGGAATATGTTCTGTACATCCACAAATTTTCTGCCGGTCATATCAAAGTCTACTCCTGCACGTAAAAACTCTTCCAGTAATACCGGAATATCAAAACGGTTGGAGTTATAACCTGCAAGGTCAGCATCGCCAATAAATTCAGCAATTTCCTGTGCTACCTCACTAAACTTAGGTGCATCAGCGATATGCTCATCATAAATTCCATGAATCAGAGATGATTGCAGCGGAATTGGCATTTCAGGATTAATACGTAGTGTTTTTACCAGCTCAGATCCATCTGGCATAGCTTTTAGAATTGCAATTTCAACGATACGATCAGAACCAACATTAACCCCGGTAGTTTCCAGATCAAAAAAAGCAAGAGGACGGATTAGATTTAATTTCATTAGTAGTTTTAATTTTTCAATTTTTTTAAAGAGCGTTGTGATTTTTATTTTCAGACAGGACCATACAATCCCACGATTTAAATTTAGGTTTAAATTTTCAATTAACTTAGTAAAATAATTCCCAATCCTATACCAATTATCATAATAAGATACATCAATATTTCAGTTGTAGCAAATTTTTTATACTTAGTCCAGAATGATATATCGTGTTTCCTGCCTTCCATCTTTATATAATTACCAGTTTTAATCTCTCACAGGCCCTGCTTTAATCAGTGTCCGCTGATAGGCAGGAAGCGTTAAGTCATCCACCACCACACCCCGTGTCGTAGATGCATGAACAAAGAAACCATGATTAAGATAAACGCCTACATGATCGATTCCATTGCCCCCGAAAGAAAAAAATATCAGATCTCCTTCTTTGAGTTGCGAAGGATTTGTATTCCTGATCACATCTGCCTGGTCTCTTGACCGCCTTGGTAACTTTAATCCATAAATCTCCTTATTCAAAAGTAAAGCAAATCCGGAACAATCTATACCATTTTTATCCAGTCCGCCGAGTCTGTATCTAACACCGGTCCAGTCTGTAATAAAACGGTATAACGCTTTACTTTTTACATTTGACAATACCTCAGCGGCCTTTGCCTCCTTATTTTCCTTATAGGATGCTGTTTTTCTGCTTCTGCAGGAAGAGAAAACTGTTAATGCAGCCAGCAGGATAATTAAATAAGAGCAACGGATACTGCGTAAAGTCATATCACCATATTTTATTGTTTAATTAATCTCTGGATCTCATCGAGCTTCAGCAAAGCCTCAACAGGAGTCAGCACATTTACATCCAGGTTGTTCAGCACATCCCTGATCTGAACCAGTACAGGATCATCTACCGCAAACATATGCAATTGGTAGGCCTGATTTTGTACCTTCTTGAAACTATCCTTGATACTCTGCCCCTCTGTTCTGTCTATTTCCAGCTTTTTCAGGATCTCGTTGGCACGGTTAATCAGTTTTGGCGGCATACCTGCAATCTTAGCGACATGGATACCAAAACTATGCTCACTTCCCCCAGGGATCAGTTTACGAAGGAATATAATTTTATTACCTACTTCCTTTACAGAAACATTGAAATTTTTGATCCGGTTCATTGTTCCGGCCAGTTCATTCAATTCGTGATAATGCGTGGCAAATAAAGTTTTAGGTTTTGCTGTCGGATGTGTATGCAGAAACTCTGCAATTGCCCAGGCGATAGAAATACCATCATAGGTACTGGTACCCCTTCCAATCTCGTCCAGCAGGATCAGACTCCTGTCAGAAATATTATTCAGGATACTGGCTGTTTCGTTCATTTCGACCATGAACGTACTTTCTCCGGAAGACAGGTTATCTGAAGCACCTACCCTGGTGAAGATTTTGTCCACCAAACCAATATGAGCTTCCTTTGCCGGGACAAAACAGCCCATCTGTGCCATCAGGACAATGATCCCGGTTTGTCTCAGTATAGCTGATTTACCGGACATGTTAGGGCCTGTAATGATGATAATCTGCTGGGTATTATTATCCAGGAAAACATCATTGGTAATATACTCCTCCCCAACAGGCAGCCTTTTCTCAATCACCGGATGTCTTCCACCTTTAATATCCAGAACCTTAGAAGCATTCAGGACCGGTTTTACATAATGATTTTTAATGGCCAGCTGCGCAAAACATAATAACACATCCAGTTGTGCCACCAGATAAGCATTCAGCTGAATCGGTCTGATATAAGCGGCAACCTGCTGCATCAGCGCTTCGTACAGCCTGACTTCTATCTGTTGTATTTTGTCTTCTGCACCCAGAATCTGTTCTTCATATTCTTTCAGTTCGGGTGTAATATATCTTTCTGCGTTAACCAGCGTTTGTTTACGCGTCCATTCTGCAGGTACTTTATCTTTATGGGTATGGGTAACTTCGAGGTAATAACCGAAAACATTGTTAAATGATATTTTCAGTGAAGGTATTCCGGTATTGGCTGCCTCTCTTTTTTGAATCTCGACCAGGAAATCTTTTCCGCCGGTAGAAATCTTGCGCAGTCTGTCTAATTCTTCATCGACACCATCCGCAATTACATTCCCTTTAATTAATAAGGCCGGAGGATCCTGCTGAAGTTCTCTTTCCAGTTTTTCACGGATACTGAAACATGGATCAAGCTGTTCTGCCAGCTGTGATAAATAAGGGTTCTCTGCTGTTAAGGCTGTTTCTTTAATCTGCTCTATATAAAACAGTGCCTTTTTAAGCTGACTCAATTCCCTCGGACCGCATTTTAGCAAACCGACTTTAGAAATCAGTCTCTCCAGGTCACCTATCAGTTTGATCGGCGTTAAAAACTCGCCGATCATTCCTTCATGGTTCACCATAAAATCTACTGTTCCCAGACGTTCCTGTATAGGTTTCAGTTCTTTCAATGGCATGACGATCCATTTGTGAAGCATCCTCGCACCCATCGGGGTTGAAGTCTGATCAAGCACATTAAACAGCGTCATTGCATTCTCGTTTGCAGAACTGACCAGTTCGAGGTTCCGGACCGTAAAACGATCCAGCCACATATAGGTATCTTCTTCCAGACGGGAAATTGTCGTAATATGTTTTAAATTCCGGTGTTCGGTTTCGTTCAGATAATGCAGGACAACTCCCGCAGCAATAACACCTAACTGGATTTTCTCGACGCCAAAACCTTTTAAAGAGCTGACTTCGAAATGTTTATTTAATGTCTCATTGGCATAATCACTGGTAAAAGCCCAGTCATCGAGAGGAAAAGTATAGAATTTATCACCAAATAATTCAAAGAATTCCTGACGTTTACTCTTTTGAAAAATAACCTCCGTTGGTTTAAAACCCTGTAAAAGTTTATCTATGTATTCAGCATTTCCCTGTGCAACATGAAACTCTCCCGTAGAAATATCCAGAAAGGAAACCCCGATTGATGATTTCTCAAAATAAACTGCACCTAAATAGTTATTTGATTTTTGATTAAGAATATTGTCATTATAAGCCACTCCGGGCGTAACCAGCTCGGTTACTCCGCGTTTCACAATAGTCTTAGTCGTTTTAGGGTCTTCCAGCTGGTCGCAGATAGCTACACGCTGACCGGCACGGACTAATTTGGAGAGATAGGTATCCAGAGAATGATGAGGAAAACCAGCCAGCTCTATGTAAGCTGCTGAGCCATTGGCTCTCCTTGTTAAAACTATCCCCAGTATCTGAGAGGTTTTGATGGCATCCTCGCCAAAAGTCTCATAAAAATCCCCAACCCTAAACAATAATAATGCATCAGGATACTTTGCCTTGATCGCATTGTGCTGCTGCATTAATGGTGTTTCCTTCGTCTTATCTTTAGCCAAAATATATGTTACGTTACAAAAATGTAAATATACTATCTAAGGATTAGCTTTAGGTTTTTTTTGAAAAATAAAGGAGGAAAAATAGCTCCCGATATCGCCTACAGCTGTTCTATATAGGACAAAAACAGTGCTAGGGCTTCTCTTTTCTGTGCCGTCAGCTCAAAGTCCAGTTTGTGCATCAGGTAGTCATCCAGATCAAATACAGGGTTTGCAGGAAGCGTTTTCAATAACTCTTTCCGGGCTGCTAAACCATTTTTCAAAGCTGCATTAAACTCATTTATAAAGCCTTCCGGAATAACCTTATTGGCTACCCATGCCGCATACACAAAAGGAAGACCAGTGAATTTCATCCACTCCTCGCCCATATCATAAGCATAGGCGTAATCGTCTTTTTTACCAAAGGTCCTGTCCCCGATCAGCACAATCGCATCAGTTACTGCATCAGTATCGGTAGTGCAGGTTACTTCCTGTTTAAAATGGAATTTCAACAGTACCCTGGCCAGGTTATTAGATGTTCTGGAATGGCTATCTAATCTGAGTGTTTTGATTTCTGCTGCCGGAACACTACTGAAAATAAATACTGAATTTACAGCTCCAACCGAACCTATGCAATAATCAGAGATAATATTAGCACCTGGTACATGTGGAATAGCAGCGACAGGAATAAGTCCTACATCAACAGTTCCGTTAATTAACTTGGCAGCACAATCTGAAGGGATATCTAAACTCAGCTCTATCTGATCTGAAACAGCCGAGTGGTTAATTCCGTAAATGAAAGGTTTAGTATTGGTATAGGCAACGGCAGAAATTCTGATCTTGTTCAATGTTATGCGTTTAAATGGTCGGTATTATTTCGGTCTGTAATCGTAAAAGTATCACCAGTCAATTCAATTTTGTACAGACCTGTATTCTGATGAGGGTAATTATACATCTCTGACATTGGCCTGTTACTCAACAGACACAGCAACAAGCGCAAGGAACGCCCGTGCATACAAATAAGTATCTTCTTTTCAGCTGTTCTGGATTTGATTACCTCTATGATCTCTTTCAGTCGGACAGCCACATCAGCAGGGCTTTCCCCACCTTTAAAATGCGCCTGGTAATCTCCGCTCTGCCACTTTTCGGTCATGTCTTTAAAAGCACCGATAGCGACCTCACTGGTCTGTTTACCTTCCCATTCTCCCCAGGCAAGCTCGTCCAGTTGAGGATGTTTTTCCCAGGGAAGCCCGGCATCAATAAACTGCTGAATGGTTTGTTGTGTACGTTTAAGCGCTGAGGTATACACTTTATCAAATGGGAAGTCTTTATACTTGTTGTAAAATGCAGCAGCCTGAGCTCTTCCAGTATCATTTAAATCACTGTCTATCCCCCTGCCCTGTATAATTCCCTGTTTATTCAGATCCGTCTCTCCGTGACGGATGATATATATTTCTTTATCCATTAATTAATGACCGGCAACTTATAAAACTGAGGCTTCGCCTCTTCCTCAAAAACAAAGTCTGTATAATCAGTAACTACGTTATAAAAAGTATCTCTTTCTATAGGCTGTCGGTTTACCTGTTTAATCAGATTTGCCAGTTCACGTGTGCTCATGCCAGGAGTTTGCTCTTCTGCACCAGCCATTGAATAAATTTTAGTGGTATCATCCAGTGTACCGTCAATATCATCTACTCCAAAATTCAGGGATAGTTGCGCAGTCTGACGGCTGATCATAGCCCAGTATGCCTTTATATGATCAAAATTATCCAGATAGATACGTGCAACCGCATAATTTCTTAAATCTTCAATCACAGAAACTTCAGGAACATGTTCCATCTGGTTATTCTGATTTCTGAATTTCAAAGGGATAAATGCCTGAAAACCGCCGGTTTTATCCTGTAATTCACGAAGACGCTCCATATGGTCTACTCTGTGCTTAAACTCTTCAATATGACCATAAAGCATAGTCGCATTAGTTTTCAAACCTAGTTTATGTGCCTGTTCGTGAATATCAAGCCACTGTTCAGCAGTACACTTATCATTCGCAATCTTCTCCCTTACTTCAGGATGAAATATTTCTGCACCTCCACCTGGCATAGAATCCAGTCCTGCTTCTTTGAAATACTTCAAACCTTCATAGTGACTGAGTTTAGCTTTTTTGAAAATATAATAACACTCCACAGGAGTTAATGCCTTGATATGTAATCCGGGACGGTGAGCTTTTACCCTTCTGAAGAAATCGGCATAAAACTCAAGATTCTGCTTAGGTACTACACCACCTGTAACATGTACTTCAGTTACCGGCTCATTATCATACTTTTTCAGGATATCCATCATTCCATCCACGCTCATCTCCCAGCCATCTTCCTTATTTTTAATCAAACGGGAATAAGAACAGAAATTGCAGGTATAAACACAAACATTAGTAGGCTCAATATGGAAATTACGGTTAAAGTAAGTCTTATCACCGTGCTTTTGTTCTCTGATATAGTTTGCTAAAACACCGAGAAAACCCAGTTCAGCATGTTCATATAAGTAAACACCTTCGTCGAAAGTGATTCTTTCTTTTTGCTGAACTTTTTGCGCTATCCCTCTCAGTTCCTGAGATAAATCAGCATTGTTCAGTATAAAAGTAAGCTTTTCAGTCGTATCCATCTTTGATTGATTAGAATCCAAAAGTAAGATAAAACGGCGTAACAATATGCTGAAGCTGTCAGCTTTATGTAAAAGGTATAAAATACAGCGCTATTTAAACTTGTTTTAAAGAGGTTTCTGAATACTATTCCCGGTAGTTTTGATTTGATCCAGCAATAACTTAAACCAAACAGTATAGGCTTCTGGATTTATTGCAATTTCACTGGCAACCGCTTCCAGGCTAAGATACTTCCAGTCTGCGGCTTCTGCCGGATCAGGGACAGGAGCATTATTACTCCATCCAAAAAAAACATGATCAAACTCATGTTCCGTCAACCCATTTTCCAAAACAGCCTTATAGATAAAGCTAAACTGGTGCGTCAGTAAACAACTCAAACCCATTTCTTCCTTTAGTCTTCGGTTTGCCGCATCAATCAGCGTTTCCCCCGGCCTGGGATGAGAACAACAGGTATTTGTCCATAACAATGGAGAATGATATTTTCCCGCAGCCCGTTTTTGCAGCAGAAACTCATTTTTATCATTAAAAACAAAGACAGAGATTGCCCGGTGAAGCAAAGCCCGCTCATGGGCCAGCATTTTCTCCATGATCCCTATTTCATGATCCTGTTCGTCAACCAGCAAAACATACTCTATCATCTTATATAGATTTAAGATTCAAAGATAAAAAAAAAGCTGCCCCTTTGTTCAAAAGGGACAGCTCAAAAGGTGTTATGTTTGATGTAAGGCCTATTTCATTGCTTTAGAGAAGTTCATGATAATATAAGCTGAACCGTTTCCGTAATCTACAGGTGATTTCAAAACCAGATTATCACCAGTCGCCTGCGAAAGTACTAATCTATAACCTTCTGTTATATTTTTCGCTTTATCTCCCTCATTTAATTTCTTAAACTGAAAAGTCTGATCAGCAGTGCTTACAGACCAGAAAATATTTTGCGTTCTTGAAGGACAGTCAGCCGTTCCAGGAAGCATATATGTCCCATTTCCGCTATTTGTCAGTTTCCATGTACTGCCAATAAAACATTTGTATGAAGCTTCGTTGAAAAGAGATTTGATATTAGCAGCGGGTACGCCATCAAAAGTGATATCGTTTAAAACCCAATTACCACTCACATTACCTCTTTTTAAGCCTGCTGTTGCACCTTTAGGGGAACAACTTTGTAACAGCATTAATGAACTACATAAAATGGCTGCTATTAATAATATTCTTTTCATATACTTGTGTTTTTTCAAACCTCTTACATAAATCCTGCCAAAAAACACTAAAACGACGAATTCTATGAAGACCGAAACCATTGCGATCCATGCCGGGAATTTAACTCACAGTACAACAGGGGATGTAACTCCACCTATCAGCCTTTCGACAACTTTCTTCAGAGATGAAAATGGTGGCTACCCGGGCGGACATATGTATAGCCGTGTCAGCAATCCTAACCGTTCCGCATTAGAGAAGGTAATGGCCGATCTGGAGAAAGGTGAAGAGTGCTGCGCATTCTCATCAGGAAATACCGCTGGAATGTCGGTTTTTCAGGCCCTCCCTCCCGGAAGCCATATTATTGCGCCCGATGATATGTACTGGGGATTTAAAAAACAGCTCTTATCTATCTTTACGGGTATTCTGGAAATAGACTTTGTAGATCAGACGCAACTTCAGACCATAGAAAATCATATTAAAAGTAATACGGCTATGATATGGATGGAGACGCCGTCCAATCCACTGCTCAAGGTCACTGATATAGCTGCGATTGCTGCGATTGCTAAAAAAAATCAGTTAATCCTGGCCTGTGACAGTACTTTTGCTTCTCCATGTTTCCAGAACCCCATCCTTCATGGAGCAGATATCGTCATGCATTCTTCAACCAAATACATAGGTGGCCACAGCGATGTTCTTGGCGGCATCCTGGTTACTGCTGTTAAAAATGAGTTCTGGGACAAAATCAGGAACATTCAGCAAATTGGTGGGGCTGTACCCTCTCCGTTTGACTGCTATCTCTTACTGAGAAGTATTAAAACACTACCCTACAGGATGAGAGGTCATGCAGAAAACGGTATGGCACTGGCTCAGTATTTAGCGGACCACCCGAAAATAGAAGCTGTATTTTATCCTGGATTGCCCTCCCACCCTCAGCATGAAATTGCAAAAAAACAGATGAGTGCTTTTGGCGGCATGTTATCTATACTGGTCAAAGGCGATGCCGGCAATGCAAGAAGAGTAGTTAATACAGTAAAACTTTTTGCACAGGCTACTAGCCTTGGTGGAGTGGAAAGTTTAATCGAACACAGAGCTTCTGTAGAAGGCCCGGATACCAAAACCCCACAGAATTTAATTCGGGTATCTGTTGGACTCGAACACATTGATGACCTTATCGCTGATTTATCGGCTGCCTTAGGTTAAAAAACCAATAAATAGCCTCAAAACGTTGAGGCTATTTTAATTTTAAACAACTCATAAACAGAATGTTGACTATTTTTCAGAATATTATTTTGGAAATAATTTCAATAACACTACATTTGTAACCATATAGCGAAAGCTATTCAAGTCAACCCCTTCGGGTTTGATTTATAAAGAAGTGGCGAGAGACAGGCTCCGAGACCCACTGGCAACCCTCCCAAATGGAGAAGGTGCCAATTCCTGACCAATCAGCATATTGCTTTTTGGAAAGATAAATTAAGACAAATGAAAACAATACACCAACAATCGCATTCAGGCGAACCGGCTCTTTACACAACCCGCACACAGCAAACTACTGCATGTATGTGTTGTTGCATCGGCTAAACTACAATCTTCCCTTAAAATATTAATATTAACCGGAAGGCCTCTGTTCAGAGGTACGCAACCCCTTATACGCGTTCATACCGTATCTATCTGTAACACAAACCCATTCATTATTTTAAACAAGCAAAACCATGTCAGCCAATTATAGATTCGAAACATTACAACTTCATGCGGGCCAGGAAATCGACCCAACAACCGGTTCAAGAGCTGTACCTATATACCAAACTACTTCTTATGGATTTAAAAGTGCCGAACATGGTGCAAATCTATTCGCACTGAAAGAATTCGGCAATATATACACCCGTTTAATGAACCCAACCACCGACGTTTTCGAAAAACGTGTGGCTGCCCTGGAAGGTGGTGTTGCAGCCCTCGCCGTATCCTCAGGACAAGCTGCCCAGTTTATTGCGCTAAACAATATACTGGAGGCAGGAGATAATTTTGTGTCTTCCCCTCACCTGTATGGCGGTAGTTATAATCAGTTTAAAGTTGCCTTCAAAAGATTAGGGATTGAAGTACGTTTTGCAGAGAGTGATAACACCCAGGACTTTGAATCAAAAATAGATAAAAACACAAAAGCCATTTACCTGGAAAGTATTGGCAACCCCTCTTTCAGCATTCCGGATTTTGACAAATTAGCCTTAATAGCTCAAAAATATGATCTTCCGTTAATCGTTGATAATACTTTTGGCGCAGCCGGCTATTTATTCAAGCCCCTGGAACATGGTGCGCATATTGTCGTAGAATCTGCGACAAAATGGATCGGTGGTCACGGAACCAGTATTGGCGGGGTGATTATTGACGGTGGTAATTACAACTGGGGAAACGGCAAATTCAAACAGTTCAGTTCACCTTCCGAAGGTTATCATGGTCTGGTCTTCAATGATGTATTTGGCATTGGCAGTGACTTCGGAAACATCCAGTTTATTATCCGAGCAAGAGTAGAGGGCTTAAGGGACTTCGGTCCTGCTATCTCCCCTTTCAACTCCTTCCTGCTGATTCAGGGACTGGAAACTTTATCTCTGAGAGTACAAAGACATGTGGACAATGCATTGGCACTGGCTACCTGGCTGGAGAACCACGAGGCGGTAAAAAAAGTTTCTTACCCTGGTCTGGAAAGTAGTCCTTATCATCAGAATGCAAAAAAATATCTTAAAAACGGATTTGGTGCAGTATTATCCTTCGAATTGCATGGAGGTAAAGAACAAGCCGTTCAATTTGTCAATGAACTACAGCTGGTGAGCCACCTGGCTAATGTTGGTGATGCCAAAACGCTGATTATACAGCCTTCTGCTACCACCCATCAGCAATTGAGCGAAACAGAACAGGCAGCCGCCGGTATCACTCCACAACTGCTCAGGGTATCTGTAGGTATAGAACATATCGATGATATCAAAGCCGACTTTGAACAGGCTTTTGAAAAATTAAACTAGGAAAGCATAAAAAAGACAAAAACAATGTCATCAACACATATATATAACTATCCTAAACAATTCAAACTCGAGAACGGGAAGAAACTGCGCGGATTACAAATCAGCTATCAGACATTTGGGAAACTAAATACTGCTAAAGATAATGTAATCTGGGCATGTCACGCGCTGACTGCAAATGCAGATGTACTGGATTGGTGGAAAGGGTTATTCGGGGAAAAGAATTTATTTAATCCTGAAGAGCATTTTATCATCTGTGCCACTGTGATCGGTTCTCATTACGGAAGTACAAATCCACTGAGCAGCAACCCCGTTACAGAAACCCCATACTATCTGTCTTTCCCGGAATTTACCATAAGAGACCTGGTACACGGGCATCAGTTACTGGCTGAACATCTCGGTATCAAAAAAATAAAGGTGCTTATTGGTGGTTCACTGGGCGGACAACAAGCTTCAGAGTGGGCAATCAGTGCAGGAAGTAATATTGAAAATCTGATTCTGGTAGCAACCAATGCTTTTCACTCCCCATGGGGTATTGCTTTCAATGAAAGTCAGCGGCTGGCTATTACCGCAGACCGCAGCTTTTATGCACAGAAACCTGACGGCGGAGTAAAAGGACTGAAAGTTGCCAGAAGCATAGCCTTGCTTTCTTATCGTACTTACGAAGCTTACAGCACTACACAGTTGGAAAGTGTTAACGAAAAAACAGGTGATTTCCGCGCTTCCTCCTATCAGAATTACCAGGGAGAAAAACTTTGCAAAAGATATAATGCCTATAGCTACTGGTATTTAACCAAAGCAATGGATAGCCATAATGTGGGCCGGGGAAGGAAAAGCGTCATTGATGCCCTGAATACCATCAAATCAAACACACTGGTGATTGGAATTGAGAATGATTTTCTGTTTCCAATTTCGGAACAGGAGTTTTTAGGAAAACATATCCCGGGCGCAGAATTCCATAGTATTAAATCGGCCTATGGACATGATGGTTTCCTGATTGAAACTGACATCCTGACTAATATCATCGGTAACTTTCTTAAAGAAAGTGTAAATAAAAAAATTATTAAACTGCATAAAACAGCATAAATGAGCACGAAACTTAAAATTGGAATATTCGGTTTTGGAGTAGTTGGACAAGGATTACATGACATCATCCGTGGCCAGGACTTAAACCTGGAGATCATTAAAATAGCGATCAAGAATCCCGACAAAAAACGTAGCCTGGATCCTGGACTTTTCACAACTAATCATGATGAAATTCTCGACAACCCTGAAATCAATACTATCGTAGAATTAATAGATGATGCTGACGCAGCATTCATCATCGCTAAAAGAGCTTTAACCAGTGGTAAACACGTCGTATCAGCCAACAAAAAAATGATTGCCAATCACTTGGCCGAGCTGGTTGAATTACAGGCTAAATATGGTGCTTCACTCCTGTATGAGGGTGCAGTATGCGGAAGTATCCCGATTATCAGAAACCTGGAAGAATACTATGATAACGAATTGCTTCATGGCATAAGCGGAATCTTTAATGGTTCGTCAAACTATATCTTATCCAAGATATTCAATGAAAATGTACCTTATGCAGCTGCATTACTGGAGGCACAGGCACTGGGTTTTGCAGAAACTGACCCGATTATGGATGTAGGCGGTTATGATCCGAAATTCAAACTGGCCATTGCTACAGCGCATGCTTACGGCTTATTTATTAATCCGGATAAGATTCTGAATGTCGGTATCCAGAATTTGTCTGAACATGATATACAGTATGCAAGGGAAAAGAATTATAAAATCAAACTGGTCCCTACTGCACGTAAGATCAGCACAAAACAGGTTGTAACTTATGTATTGCCAAAATTTGTGAAGTCGGATGATTTTCTGTTTAATGTAGAAAACGAGTATAATGGTGTGACTGTACAGGCAGCTTTTGCTGACAAACAATTCTTTTTTGGAAAAGGAGCCGGCGGACATCCAACCGGAGCAGCAGTGCTTTCGGATATCGCAGCCCTGAGATATGGTTACAGATATGAGTATAAGAAATATCATCAGCAGAACGGCCTGATTCATACTGACAATGTGAATATTGAAGTATATCTGAGATATACACATGAGTATACTGTAGAAAAACTAAAGATTGAAAACATTGTAGAGCGTTTCTCGAGGAATGACTTTAAATACGTGATCGGAAGTGTAAGTCTGAAATCGCTGTTGGCAAATAAAGATTTACTGGTCCAAAAAGATATATTCATAGCACATACGGGCAAGTTTACCTATACTGATCAGCAGATCCAGGCGGTTGTAGCCGAAGAGGCACTGGTCAACTAATTCTTCTATACAGAGAAGCATCAGATAAAAGCAGGTTATTATTCTCAAAGAAGCCATTTCTGAGGACAATAACCTGCTTTTGCTTTTAATCTGAAAACCAACCTATTAAACTGCTAGTTATCCTAACAAAGCATAGTCATACTTTTTTTACCTCATATTTAAAATAAAACATCACCAGAAAGAAATTAAACAGAATAACATAGCGCGCATGTTACTCCTTTGAACAAAATCTGGTTGGTGGATTAATCTTAAATATATGACAATGGCTGAAAACAACTCTGTAAAGACGAACAGTACAAATACTGTTGCATTTTCTAACGATCTTAAAAACGCGGTAGAAAAAGATAATAAACTGCTCAATGTATTAGATCCCTATACGGAAAAATACATGACCTATAGTAAGGTTTATGATCTTCCTGATGGCAGCCCGCTAACTGATAAAGATATAGACGGTATCGTTTACATAAAAAAAAACGACGCTTATTTTATGCTGGACCATGACGGTTCGGATATAGATGTAGCTAGATACGGGGCATTGGCAGATGGAGTTTTTGACAATGCAGCAGCCTTTGAAGCCGCTGCAACTGCTGCTTTAAACCTGAAGGTAGGTATCAAAATACTTGATTCGGCTGATCATAAAAGCTATAATATTACAAGGACGGTAAGAATTAAATTACCGCCTGACCAGTCCTGCAAATTCTGGATATCTTCTAATGGGGCAGTAATTAAACCAAATGAGATATTGGCAAGCAGTCAGAATATCTTTAAACTGACCCACGATCTCAATAATGAGTATGTTTTTTTCGCTATCGGACCAGATATTATCTGGCCACTTCCAGAGGGTAAAGTAGAAAGAGCATTTGATAACAATACAGGTGCTGAGGTAAGTATTATCGGAAGTCTGACATTCGATGCATCAGCCTTCCCTGTTATTGAAAAACAACTAAACCCAATCAATATAGCCATTCCCCTACAAATTTCTGCAGCAATAATTGACATACAGAAAGTACTGATCAAAGATTGCATTGGTTCGGGAATCAGAATATTAGGCCCTAAAACACTGACGATCAGAAACACTGATTTTGATCACGTGGGCTATAGAGATAAATTTGACGTAATCAGCGATAACGAATATTCAGGGAAAGACAGCTTTGGAGAATGTATCCATATTATGGCAACAAAAGAAAAATCTAATATTCAAATTGAAGGATGTAACTTAAAAGGTATAAAAGGCCCAAAATACAAGGTAAGAAGCAGGTCAGGAATTGTATTCGAGTTTTGTGAAAAACATGAAGCAAAATCAACAATAAGTATTGATGCTTTAAGAATGGATAACTTTGCAAAATGTATCCATATAGAACAAGCTGAAGATTATCTTATAAAAATCTCCAATTGTGAATTCTTAAATTTCAACTCTTTACTCGGAAACTCAGTAAACTCTCCAAAATACACCATTTCCAATTGTAATTTACACCTTAATTATCTTGATGGAAATGAATCAGTTGGAGGGATGCCAGCTATTGAGATAACCTATGAATCAAATTCGCAGGTTATATTTAAAGAAAGTAACTTCTATTTCGTCGGGGAACCTGCAAAGAACTTTTTACTGGGAAACACAGAACTGTTTGAAAATTGCAGATTCATAGGAAATGGAAAGGAATTTAGCTTTTATGATGGAGCAAAAACTGTAATGTTCAACAATTGCTACTTCAACAACGTAGGAACCGCTTCGAACAATCCTACTTTTTCGGGGTATGTCAGTAATTCCATTTTATACAGACTCATTAATTGTAAGATTGATGGTTTGGATAATCTGATGATGAAAGCGGGAAATCAATCCCTTCAGCAGATCGGTTCAGTTCGCTACACACAAAATCAAAAACTCCAGACTAACAATGTATTACCCAATGATCAATTGATCATGGTGCAAAGATTTAATTTCCCGGGTGTGGAGTTCACCATAGACAACATCAATATGCCTTCCCCATTATGGAAAATGTACAAATTCTCTGGTTTTGTCATTTCTGCAAATGAACTCGACAATTTAAGGGATTTAACCAGAGAGGAATTGGTTAAAAAGGAAGGGTATTATATATTAGATGCAATTTTAACCGACCAGGGATGGCATCAGTTTAGCTTTACTAAAATTGGCACGGAACCGGCCGGATACGAAATAGTAACCATAAACGGTGGCGTAACATGGAGAAAATCTCCAGGAAATGGAGTAACGGATTTAGTCGTTGCATTTTTTCCTTCTCATTGTAAATCATTTCTTATTTAATATAAAAGGGTACCTTTTGCAATGCCCCCAAAAAGTTAGACACTTTCTGGGGGCATTTTTATGACAAAAAAAAAGAAACACAGTTTTGATTTCAAGCTTCATTGCGTAAAGC
>NZ_JACHCC010000003.1:0-284607 GCF_014207135.1 Pedobacter cryoconitis
AACCAACAACCTAATATGGTGATACAGCTACAAAGATAACCCTTAGCCAGTTTTGAAGGTAAAATAACCAGAGATGTTAACTAACCCCTGGTTATTGTCTGGCATCAATAAATAAATTTATCAACTTCATCAGTAAGAGTCTGCGCTTCGAAACTTAAGACCCTTGCTTAACCAAACTGACCCAAATGTACAAATTTTGCACAAATAAACTGGGCGTACCTGATAAGTATGTCTGTAAAATACTGTTAGTTATGCGATTAACCACCGTCATATTAATAATCAGCCTCATGCAGGTGAGTGCAGCTGTACTTGGACAGAAGATTAAACTGTCCAAATCAAATGCGCCATTAAAGACTGTATTAAAAGAACTTAGACTGCAAAGCGGTTACAATTTTATTTATACCGACAATTTGCTGGCAAAATCTAAACCTGTAAATATAAAGGCTAACAATGTGGATTTTGTAAATGTGCTGGAAGAAATTTTCAGAGCGCAACCAATCGTTTATGTGATTAAAAACAATACAGTCACACTTTCCGAAAGGAAAAAGGCCTTAGAAGCACCTTCATTAATTTCCCGGATCATAGAACGGCTTGAAGCCATTGTTGTCCAGGGCAGTGTAGTCGATGAAAAAGGAGAGCCGCTTCCAGGCGTGTCGATTGTGCTCAAAAGTGGAAAAGTATTAGGTGTTACTGATAACAAGGGGTACTTTGAGATCAAATGTCCCGATGAGAATGCGGTGGTTAATTTTAGCTTTATAGGCTACTTAACCCAAAAGATAGCTGTAAAAGCTATTCTTGCAAAGGCTGTAATTACAATGAAGCCTGCCCTTAGCGAGTTATTGGAAGTGGGTATTGCGGGGAGTAAAACTATAGGTACTAAGGTAGATCTGGCACACCGGGAGCACGAGACTCTTGCCCAGGTGCTGGAAGGCGGTGTACCAGGACTGACGTTAAAACAAGGAAGTGAAACTACTGTAGCGAGTACTCTTAATATAGGTAGTTTAGTGATTGATCTTCAGAGTTTTATTAGAATGGGGGGGGTGGATGGATTCCCCGCGACTAGTGATGGCTTTAGGCAGTATTTGGCTAGTCCTTTAAATGCTGGTACTGTTGAAACAACAACAACAACTAATAATAATATGATTGTACCAGAACTCCGGGGAGCGAGTGGTTTTGCAGGGAATACCGCCGGAATGCTGGTTGTTATTGATGGATTTCCACAAGAAGGCTTTCCTGCCAATTATCCGATGAATAATGTAGTTTCGGTAGAAGTAATCAGAGATCCGGAAGAATGCCTAAAATGGGGCTCCGCCGGAGTAGGTGGGGTTATTTTGATCAAAACTAAGTCAGCAGAGGCAGGTGCGCTCCAGATCAATTACAGCTCCAATTTCTACTTTTCTCCTCCGCCGGATATCAGTGCAGCTAAATTAAGATTGGCCTCCTCAGCCCAGGTGTTAGACTATGATAGGGAAGTCTATGATAAAAATATTATAGACTATGGGAGTCTTAGTTCTTTGCCTGTAGGTTTTAGTCCTGCGAAGCAGCTTTTATATAATTTGAGCCAAAATCTGATTACCGAAGGGGTGTTGAAAACTAAGTGGGATTCTTTATCCAGGATCTCTAACCGGGACCAGTTGAGGTTATTGCAGCAAAGTACGTTTTCGCAAAACCATTCTCTTTCCCTTTCTGGCGGAACAAAGGCTTATCACTTTAATGCCAGCGGGGTGTATGGGGTTACTGGTTCACAAAATATAGGAACGAGCAGTAAGCATATGGGGCTAAACCTAAAGAATGATTTCTTGCTTTTAAAGGACAAATTAAAAATCACCTGGATTGCAAATCTGAGCAGCGACAAAAAAATAAGTACCCCAAGTAGTAATGGAAGTAATCTGCCTCCTGATCAATTGCTGCTCGATAACCAGGGCAGGTATGTATACAATTATACCAGCGTTACTCCTCAACAGAATAGTGCGATGCTCAAGGCTGGTTATTATGATAGTGGTGTAAATCCATTAGAAGACCTTCGCAGCAACAGTAATACGAGTAAAATGCTAGGCATCAATTCTAATTTAAATCTGAACTGGCAACTTGCCCCTGGATTAAATTGGTACACTGGTTTTACATATGTCATGACCGGAATGAATACGGAGAGTTTACAGGGAGCGGCCTCGAGCAATGTACGGAATTTGGTTAACCAGTATGGAAGCGCGGTTACCAATAGTAATGGGGACGTTACGGGTGTTGATTTTTACTTACCGTACGGGGATATTTTTCAGAAAACGAGTTCAAGTACTAATAAATACGATATGCACTCAGGGCTGAACTTTGAGCGCATCTTTGGTGGTATACACCAGCTGAAGGTAAGTATTGATGCAGGGCTGAGTGATCAGCAGGGTAAAAGTGACCCGAATGCTAGTATTTATGGCTATAATCGCCAAACCGGCAAAGGACTTCCTGTGCTTGGAAATGACAGCACGAGGATTATAAATTTTTCGGGAAGTTCTATGAATCCGGGGCAACTTGTAATTCCGGGCCAGTTCAGTAGAACCTATGCGCGTAACGTGAATTTGAACGCGAACCTGTTATACACTTACCTGGGCCGTTATTCGGTTCAGGGCACCTATTATTCTAGCATGGTTCCTAATTTTGGGCATGACCCGGCTTATGCTACCACTTCCAGCTCCTCGGTATCCAGTTCCTGGCAGATCAATAAAGAAGAGTTTTTTAAGATCCCCTGGATCAGTAATTTAAAATTAACCGCTAAAGCCTCAGCAGTGCAGGTGGCCAAATTAGCTGCACAGATCGGTGCTTCGGTGATTCAACAGCCTTTGTGGGGGAATGGGGGGATAACTGTTGCTAGTTTCAATCCTTCACAGATGAACGGTCAAAAGAACCAGAATTATGGTGGCAGGCTGGATGCGGGTTTTTCCAATAACAACATTGAGCTGATGCTGGATTACAGCCTCAATTCAATTTCGAATAAAGGCCAGTGGAATGGCCGTTTATCTTATAACATCGGCCGGGAGAAGTACTTTAATGTTCCCTGGATCAGCAGCCTTCAGGCAGATTTAAGCTTGGTGGACATCAATCCTTATCAGGCGCAGTCCATTGTAATGGGAGCTGGTTCGCTTTCCCCGGGTGGAGGGTTTAACATTCCGGTAACCAGTATTGCCGGAATATTGCCCCCTTCAGTGAAAGACAAAGAAGCTCATGTATTAATAGGCGTTGACAAAGACCGTTTCAGCATAGATATGCGCTATTACAACAAAACCATAGCTGGCCTAGGCAGCGGAACATTGCCTACTGATCCCGCTACCGGACTGAGCTCCCAACTGGTCTACAGTAACATTTTAAACAAAGGATTAGAATTGGCATTACGTGCAAAGGTGATTCAAAATAGTAGTTTTAGTTATACAGTAACCCTTAATGGAGCTTATAATGTTAACCAGGCCCTTGATGTACCCCCTGTTAATTTTTCGTTTACTTCTGCTTATACGACTGCTATTCGCAATGGCTCCAGTATGAGTAGCCTCTGGAGTTTTCCATGGGCAGGGCTGGATGCCGGGGGCAATCCGCAGGTGTACAATACAGCGATGAAAAAGGTGTCTGTGGCAGATCCAGGGTTTGGAAATAATTCTTTTTCGCTGGTAGATAGTGGACCTGGTACAGCTCCCTGGTCCGGAGGGCTGATCCAGGAATGGCAGTATAAAAACTTTTTTGCCAGTATGAGGATGATGTTTTACCTGGGAAATGTGATGCGAAGGTATATGCCGGCGCTTAATGGTAGCAATGACAACAGTATCGCTATCGCAGATCGCTGGAAGAAACCTGGTGATGAAAACACCACTGATGTTGCAGGGGTTGCCCCCTATAACTCAGTACGTGAACTGATCATCCAGTATTCCAGTAACAGCATTATGTCTGCCGGCAATGTGCGTTTGAGCGAGATCCAGTTTGGCTACAGTGCACCAAATGAAGTATTGAAAAATAAATTCATTAAATCGCTGACCCTCTCGGCGCAGGTAAATAACGTAGCGTTATGGACCAAAAATAATTTGCACGTTGATCCGCAAGTCGTAAGCAATATAGGGATAGTGGGTATAACTGTACCCCGGATGTATAGTTTAACAGTTAACATGAGTTTTTAACCATAGAATTTAATAATGATCTATATGAATCGAGCCCCATACTACCTTTCTCTAGCGCTACTGATCATCTGTATGAGTGGCTGCAAGAAATTTCTAAATGTGCGTCCGGATAACATAAACTTAAATGTGAGTACGGTTGAAGATTTTGAGGCGATGCTCAATAGCAGCAGCCTTGCCACACCGGATTACCTAATTTCCGATTTGGTGAGTGATGATGTTTTATTAGGTCAAGGGGTACTTATGAGAGGCGCCGGTCAGTCTTATGTGAACGCTTACCTCTGGGCCAACACGGTGTGGTCTGCTTCAGACAATGATTTAATGTATAATACGAGTTACCAGGATATCTTGCAAATGAATATCATTCTGGATAATATTGGAAACGCAGAGGGTGGAACGGCTCAGCGTAAAGAAATTGTCAATGCGCAGGCCCGGATCAATAGGGCCTATTATTACTTGCAGCTGGTTAATCTCTATGGTCTGGATTATCAGTCTGCCAGTGCAGCCAAAGACCTGGGAGTACCGCTTATCCTGCACCCGGATGCAAATGCCAGGCCGGTAAGAGCCACAGTACAACAGGTCTATGACCAGATCCTTTCAGATCTGAATGTAGCGGTGAGCAGTGTTTCTTTACCCGAATTTGGTGTAGATGTGATTCATCCAGGCAAGGCTTCTGCTTATGCCCTGATGGCCAGAACCTATCTGTATATGGGTAATTACGAAAAAGCACTTGGGGCTGCAGAGTCTGCGCTAAAGATTAAAAGTACATTGCTGGATTATGGAACCCAACAAAAATATATGACTTTAAAAGATCAGCAGAGCAATCCCGAAATTCTTTTGGCAAGGGTTTGTATGGATGTGGATTTTTACAACAATTATTTTTTGACCATTAACGCCAGCAAAGAGCTCCAGGGACTACTGGGCAATAATGACCTAAGGTTCACCAATTGTTTTAATCCCCCAGGTGACTATCAAACTTACATGGATATCGGTGGTACATCTATGCAATTTAATTACAGCATAGGCGTGCCTGAAATGATGCTGATCAAGGCCGAATGTTTGGCCAGAAGCGGAGATGAGGCGGGTGCTCTGGACCTTGTCAATACTTTGCGCAAGTACCGCTACAAGCCAGCTGATTATACACTGCTAAAAACGGATGGGAATAAAGATGCGCTGACTTTGGTATTAGAGGAAAGAAGAAGAGAGTTGTTTTTTAAGGGTGGGGTACGCCTGTTTGATCTGAAAAGGCTGAACCGGGAAGGGAAATTTAAAAAAGATTTGGAGCGGCTGTCCGATATTGATGGAACATCCCTGACCACCTTACCAGCCGGATCCCCAAGGTACTTAATGCCTTTTGCGCCTGTTATTATTGCCAATAATCCTTTGATGATTCAAAATGGAAGATAATATACCAATGAATAAAATAAAAAGTAGAAACATTTGGAGGCCCGGTGTGAATGATACAAATGTTTAATCCGAAATAGAACTTAATCGTAAATAAACGACAAATATGAAAATTAAATTAATTACCAGCGTGTTAATGCTATTGACTCTTGGCAGTTTCGCACAGACACCTGAATCAGAACTTTCAGACTCCCTGGTGGGAAATAAAGAAGTGGTATTGAAGAAATATCTCCCTATGGCCAATGGTCAATTGCTATTCAAGGCTTACGAGATTCCACTGGATGTTTTTGTGGGCAAGATTAACGATTTTAAAGCTGCAATGAATGCACAAATTGATAGCGAAAAAAACCAAACCTTAAAAAACCTGAAAAGAGAAGATGTTGAGTTTTACACTTACAAAAAACTGACGGATTACAGGATGAATTATGGGCTGGACTCTGTAGGGCAGGAAAAATATTTTGATTATGTTTTTAATGGTTTAAATACACCTGATAAGGATAAACGACTCGATTCGTTACTGATAGCATCACACCTTAAATATTTTACTAAGGATGAATATTCCTTTTTTGACAGTTTGAAAAGTAAATATACAGACCCCAATCAGGGCGCCTTATTCAAAACGTCGGCTTCATACCGAGAGTTCTTAGACAGCTACCTTAAAAAGCTAGCAAGCGTTACAAAATGCGATAGCTTAGGAGATAATGAGGATTTAGTTATACTGAAAGTGATTAGTGCACAAATTAATGACCCTTTTATTAGAGAATACCTTCTTTACACAACGACTGGAAAAATTATTATGAATTTGGAAAATAACAAGGCTGAAATAGAGAGAGTATATAATGACTTTATGGGTGTAGTGACAAAAAGTACGTACAAAGCCGATATACAAAAACTATATAGCAATTATACAGCTATGAGTTCTCATACACTGGCGCCAGAATTTGCATATGCTGATGCAGATGGTAGACAGGTGAGTTTAAAAAGCTTGCGTGGAAAATATGTATACATTGATGTTTGGGCTACATGGTGCATCCCGTGTAAAATGGAAATTCCGTTCCTGACTAAAGTTGAGGAGGACTATAAGGGCAAAAACATACACTTTGTGAGTATCTCAGTAGATAAAATGGCAAATCAGGCCAAATGGCATGACTATGTTAAAGATAATAAGCTGCAGGGTATACAGTTACTGGCAGACAAAGATTTTAAATCTGACTTTATGATGAAATTTAATGTCAATTCAATTCCAAGATTTATACTGATTGACCCGAACGGCAAAATTGTATCTGGAGATGCAAAAAGACCTTCGGATCCTAAATTGAGACAAGAACTGGATCAGTTACTTAAGTAATTTTTAATCCAGAGGTTATTGAGTTACATCGGTATGGTGAATCGAATACATCAAAATAAGAAGCCGGATTTGGTTTCAACTACGAGGCTGCTGGTAAATTGAATACTTCGACCACTATAGCTGGAAATACAACCAGCTCGGTAGCTAAATCTTCGGGAAATTCTTTAGAGATTAATCCAAGTATTATGACTGGTGTCCGCATTGGTTTTGCGTTTTAAATAAGTACTTGTTCTCTTTAGGTGGCGGGTGTGGAAATGAGTTCTTTCCAACCTGCCGCCTATTGTATTGTTAAACATTTGATTGAACAAATGAGAGGAAAAAACATTGTAATAGCACCTTGCGGAAATAAATCATTTTTATTCAGAGAAGCCTGGTTAAAGGATGAGTCTGAAAAAGATTTTGATATTTGTCATTTATTTTATCATAACCAGATTGATCATCCCGATTTATATAGGGGTGTTGATTTTTTCTTTCATCTGAAGAATTTCAAATATGCGATGTTGTATGAACTATTGGTCAACATCAGACCAGAATGGTTGAATGAGTATGAGTATTTCTATTTTTTAGATGATGATATCCAGATCACAACCAAAGATATCAATCAAATGTTCATTTTGGCTAAAACGTTTGGAGCGAGCATCTCACAGGCATGTTTGTCATTAGATTCTTATTGCAGCTGGCCAATATTTAAACGACATCAAAATTGTTTTTTAAGATTTGTTGGACAAATAGAAGTAATGGCTCCTTTATTCCATAGAGATGCGCTCAAAATTTGTATTCCTAGTTTTATAGATAACCGTTCCAGTTGGGGGATGGATTCAGTGTGGTCTAAATTATTAGGGTATCCTGAAGATAAGTTAATAATTTTTGATTCGGTGGTTATGAAGCATACACTTCCGGTAGGTGGAGGTGAGTTATACACCAAATTAGGTGTGAATCCTGAAGATGAGTGGCATGGAATCATCAATAAGTACGGTGCAAAACTTCACAATTATAAAGAATATGGAAGATTGAAAAGCTTCCATATAAAAAATAATATCTCTTATCGCTGTTTGAATTTCTTTCATGAAAACTCATCTGCTGTCAGGAGAAATATTAGGGATTATAATATAGGATCGCGTATAAAGAATAGATGGAATATGCTTTTAGATTTAAAGAAACAGCAGTAAAGTAGCTATTCTTTAAGGGGCCTAACAGTTCAGTAGCAATCATAACCTTTAAAACATTACTGTATAAATTATACGATATGAAATATTTTGTGAATGATCCCAATCAGCCGGACGCTAAAATGGCCTTTCTGGACAAATTACTACAGCTGCAGGATGCTTATTATAGCTATGGATCAGAAAAGAGTATTATTAAACAAATACTTTTTGAATTAGGTGAATATACCACTAGCAGCACTGTCGTTTTAATCAGTCATGAAGACAGGAACAAGGATTATATAGTTCAAATTTCTTCAACCATCGAAACTGTCAACTTAGAAAATACCATGATGGCAGAGAACGAGGAGGTAAATGTTTTCGAATTTAAAAGTCTTCACTTACTACAATGCGGAATCAAAATTGACAACAATTTATCATGGACGATTTATTTAATTCATACTTGCAAATTCGATAGTCCGTTAAAAGCCGTAGTTGAATTAACGTTGTCTGTTTTAAAGGGATTGCTTGCAGATCAAGCCCGGCAAATGAAAAAATTAGATGCTTTGATTCCGGGTAAGGACAAAAAGACAATATTTAGCAATTTAACCTATTCACTAGACGGTGCAATTTTTGAACTTACTGAACAGGCTGTGGTCAAAAGAATGTGGATAAAAGATAAAACCAGACGTTTTCTTCCTCTGGAATTTCTTACTGACATAGAGTTGAGTAAAGCATTTTTTGATTTAGGAAGCATTTTTGCTTCAACTATAGAAGAATTGATGGTTACAGGGGAAAAGCAAGAATGTATTTATCCTGATCGTTCTAAGGTAAATTGGTTCAGTGCGAAATTTCAGAAAGTATATTCTGCTCGTTTTGAAGCAAGAATAATCTGTGAGATCGAAGATATCACTGTAGAGAAAAGGTTGAGTGATCAATTGAAACTTAATGCTACTGAAATGGAGCGGATCAATAATTTACTGGAGATTGGATTGGATATTTCGAAGATGTGTGGCTGGGAATATGATTTAAACAATAAAGATCTGATTGTAACCAAGCAGATCCATGATATCACAGGATCAGTGCATCATCAAGGTATTAGTCATAGACAGTTATTGGACTTTTTTGAGGCTAAACAGAAACTTTTCCTGTTACGTACACTCAGAAATAGTTATGATCATCTTAGCTCCTTTGATTTGGAACTGGAACTGGTCACTAGCCATAAACAGAAAAAGTGGATTAGACTTTCAGGTATACCAGTCATAGAATCAGGAAAAGTAAGGTTTTTCCGCGGAATACTAAAAGATATTACCCGTCATAATAATGATCGGCTGGAATTGATAGAAGCGAAAAACCTCGCAGAACAAGTGGCCAGAAAGAGAACAGAAATCCTCTCGATAATGAGTCATGAGATTCGGACACCCTTAAATGGTATCATTGGTATCTGTAACCTTTTAAACCAGATTGCTCTTAAAGATAAGGAAACTGCATCATACATTAAGCAGCTTAGCTTTTCTTCTGATCACCTGTTGCAGCTGGTGAATGATTTTCTGGACCTGGAGAAACTTGATAGCAAAAAGATGGAATTAAATGAAAAAGAAACTAACCTCATAGATCTTGTTCAGCAAATAAAAATGCAATTTCTTCCCCTGATTAAAGCTAAAAAAATCGAGTTAAATGTTCATTGCGATGAAAAAATCCCTTCGATGCTATGGGCAGATGAACTGAGGTTATCCAGAGTGTTAAATAATCTGATTGGAAATTCAATTAAATTCACGGAAAAAGGAGAAATAAATATCACACTTAAAACAGTTGAACAATCAAGAGATTTTGTGAAGATTCTCTTTCGGATTGCAGATACGGGTATTGGGATCCCTGAACATTTTCATAACATTATTTTTGATAAATTCCACCAGGTGGAGCAATCACCCCACCGTCAGCAACAAGGCACAGGGCTGGGATTAAGTATCACGAAAGGACTGTTGAAATTATTTAAGAGCGAAATTGTACTTGCCAGTAAGCCTGGTGAAGGTACAGTATTTGAGTTTGAAATTAATTTCAGGAAAGTTTTAGAGAAAAACTCAATTGACCCCGATGAGGCTGAACCAATTGAGCCGTCATCTTTACCACATTTTAATTTATTAATTGTGGATGACAATCAGATAAATCTGCTCGTCACAAAAAATCAGGTTAAAAATTTTGGTGTTGATGCAGATCTGGCTGAAAATGGCTATATGGCTTTGGAATTGATGATGAATAAAATTTATCATATCGTACTCGTTGATCTTCACATGCCCGGCATGGATGGGTATGAATTGGCTAAATATATCCAAAATAATTACCCGGAAACAAAGATCATCATTTTTACTGCTGATATTCTGGACGAAGTTATCATACGGCTGGAGAATATGGGGGTTTCAAATGTCTTATCGAAACCGTTTAAGCCAAAGGAAATGTACGATATTTTATTGAAGGTGTTAGAAGAATGATAACCAATAGGTATATTATAAGATTAGGAAAACTAATGATAACGGTTAATTACTGATTTTAAATTAGGGTTAAGACTGTTTTTGTGTTTTTTTACATAGGAAGAAGGATTAAGTCCAAAAACCTTTTTAAACTGAGTCCTGAAATGTTTAATGTCATTTATACCCACCTGGAAAGCAACTTCATTGATATTGGCCTCGGTAGTTAATAAGATAAGAGCTGCTTTTCGCAAACGTATATATCTGATAAAAGCATTGATAGATAAACCCGAAATGCTTTTAATTTTTCTGTATAAACCTGAATGACTAAGACCTGTTTCTTGTGCCAAAGCGCTAATAGACAATTCTCTGTCATTAATATGCATTTCAACATATTCAATACATTTATCTAAAAATGAACTAAAATCTGCAGGAACCTTATCTGAATTTTTATGGAGGGTAATGGTATCAAGAAAATATTTCTGAACTTTACTCTTATTTTTTAAAATATTATCTATACGTGCTATTAAAAACTTATTTTCAAATGGTTTTGTAATATAATCGTCGGCACCACACTCTATCCCAATAAGTTTATAGTCGGCTGAAGTAGTAGCTGTTAGCAAGATAACCGGAATGTGCTCCAGCTTATGATTATGTTTGACATTTCTGCAGAAGTCCACACCATTCATGTTTTTCATAACAATGTCTGCTATTACCAGGTCGGGCATAAAGTCATTAATCATTTGTAAACCAATTTCTCCATCTTCTGCTTCTTTAATTGTATACTGGTTTTGAAGTAACCTTTTAAGGTATTTTCTAATTTCCTGATCATCATCTACCACCAGAATTATTTTTTTATCCGTTATGAAACTGGCAGAGGTAAGGTCTGCTTGATCTATGAGTTGCTCCTCCGGATCTTCATGATTTATATCATCAAGGGATAAAATCTGTCTGGTTGGAGGGGTGCTGACGAGCTCTATACTACTATAATGAGCTGATCCTTTTTTCAGTGTAAGGGTGAAAACAGTGTGTTGTTCAGAATCTCTCTGGTAAAAAACAGATCCATGATGTGCAGATATGAATTCTTTTACCAGGTGTAACCCAATACCGAATCCCTCTCCAGCAAATTTATCTTCAGCCTGATAGTATTTTTCAAATATTTTTTCGGGATTATCATTTTTATTTGATATTCCTGGTCCATTATCAATTATCATAACACTTACTTCGTCTGTCGTGTTCACCAATTTAAGTGTTATATCACCATTTATAGGAGTATATTTAAATGCATTGGAAAGAAGATTAAAAATACATATTTCAATTTTTTGATAGTCAACATATAATATCAAATCCTGGTCAGGAGAAATAAAACGATACGTAATGTTTTTTGAACGTGCCATCACATCGAAACATTTAAATATCTCTTCACACATTTCATGAAAATTGATCGGGTAAACCTTTAGTATCTGATTTTCAAGTTTCCTAAACCCCAATAGCTGATCTGTTAAGTTAATTAACCGTTTTGAGTTTCTCAGCATGGTATTCAATTCGGTTTTCGCGTCAAAATGGTCAGAATTTTCCAGAAGATCTTTAAGAGGATTGATAATTAAAGTAAGTGGTGTCCTGAATTCATGTGATATATTGGTGAAAAAATTTAGTTTTTTCTCATTCAGTTCTTTTTCCTTGATAAGCTGTAATTTGGCGAAGCCAACTTCATATGCCTGGCGTATTTGATTAGAACGGTACCTGATAATTGCATAAATTAAGGCGGCTGTACAGATAACATAAAATGTATAAGCCCACCAGGAACGATAGAAAGGAGGGAGTACTATAATCGTTAACAAAGTTTCTGTATTATTGGCAATATTCCCTTGTTCACTTAGTTTTACTTTAAAGTAATAAGTTCCTTCGGTTAAGCGATTATATACAGTGCTTCTGTTTTTACCAGTTGTACTCCAGGTTTTATCCCAGCCTTGTAAATAATAAGCGTATGACCAGCTGGCATGGTTTGAATATTTAGGTGAGACAAAGCTTAACAATACGGTAGCTTTATCATAAGGGATTTTTATCGCGGTGATTTTAGCTGTTGTTTTTTGAGTAACATATTGTAGTTGACTGGCAATAGGCAGGTTATTTATAGAAATATTAGTCAGGTATATATCCCGATGTTTATTGTAATTCTTAAAGTTGTCTGGATTGATGAGATTCAGGCCCATTACACTACCAAATGCCATTTGTCCAGAGCTTAACTTTAATGCCGCATTATACGAAAGCTCGTTGCTGAGTAACCCTCTTTCTGCATTAAGGGTTTTAAACCGTTTGTTTTGAGGATTGAAGATCGAGATTCCCCCCAGGGTGCTTATCCATAAGTTAGCTTGTTTGTCTTCAATAATTTCAAACGTGGTATTACTGGCCAGGCCGGCTGTTTCTGTGTAACTTGTGAAGGTATTGTTATTTGGATCGAATAATTGTAATCCTCCTCCTTCTGTTGCAATCCATAGTTTTTTATGTCCATCGCTCTTAATATTCCGAACTGCAAATTCGGTAGGGAAATATTGATGTTTTTTATGCTTTTGATCAACTTTAATCAGGGCATTGTATGTCCCGGCCCACAATTGGCCATATTCATCTTCAAAAAAACTTATGATGTTAATTAGCTTTGGATCAAAAATTTCAAAGCGGTTTTTATTTGGATTAAAAATGTATACTGCGCCGTTAAGGCAAGTGCCTAACCAGATATTCTTATTTTGTTTATCCTGAAAGAGTTTCCAGGTATTTTTATCTTCTTTCCTTGTCTGCGGATTTATACACCTATAATGTTCAAAAGTATTTTGAGCTCGATTATAGCGCAATACTCCCCCTCCCCAGGTACTTAACCAAATTGCTCCATCTGCAGCAGTTAGAATTGATGTTATAAAATCGCTGGATAGGGTAGGACTTGTTTTTGTTGAATAGTTTCTAAAATGGCCATTTTTCGGATTGAAATTACATAAACCATATCCATTTGAGCCAATCCACAGCGTATGATCTTTATCTTCACTCAGAGACAAGATTGCTTTATTTAGCAGGCCTTTGTCCGCTCCTGTCCAATGTTTGTAACTCCATATTTCTGTTGCTGGAGATTCAACTAAAATTGCTCCGTGGAGCAGTGTACCTATCCAGATTCTACTGTCTGTATCCTGGAAGATTGAAGAGATGAATTTGCCCGTATTTTCTGGATTGGCAGGTAAAACAAATTCTTCCGGCGGATTAAAATCTGTAGTTTTTTTTGTTAAAATACCATCTCCATCAGATGCTATCCACAGCACTTCGTTTTTAACGGAAAGATTAACAATTCTATTTTTACTGACATAAACCTGCTTCAGTTGATGGTTTATAAAACAATATAAACCATCATCGTTGCCTAACCAAAGTCGCCCATGTTGATCTAATGCCAAAGTGTTATTATTGGTAACTTGTTTATTTAACTGGTAAAGTGCGTTTTTCCTGTAATCGTAGCTTAAAAGTCCCACTTCTCTACCAGTTGCCCAGACGCCTGCATTGTTTAACTCAATTATTGCTAACTCGAAGTTGAAGTTGCTACGTTTGAGTAGGCAGCAAGTTAAATGAAATTGATAACCTTACAGAAATTATGTCACGAGAAGGAAAAGCATACTGTTTTTCCATTTCAGAACTTTAAGGGATGATTTTAATCCCCATCAAAACTCTTTTTTATAAAAAAAATAAGCCAGATTTTCCACATAAAGGAACACCTGGGTAAGCATAAAATGACTGTTCCTTATTTGTTCCTTTTGTTTTGTAACATTTTGGTTTACAGTATTTTGTGGTTTTTGTATCGGGAAGTAATTATTGTTTCTGGTATTTTATTTTTGTGTTGATTATCAATGGTTTAATTGATAATTGTCAATTTTTTAAATCTATATGATTAATTAACCGTCTGAATCGTCATTTATTTTTAGATGCTGATTTTGTATGCTCCTTATTATGATCTTTAATATAATGGATTAAATTATTTTTATCACATTCAGATAGGCTATCTATTTTTTTTCCAGCATCCGGATAATCTTTTTTATACATCCCATTATGTTTGGTCTTAAAAATATAATCTCTTAGTTTCAGGCTATCCATTGTGGATAGCTCTGTAAATAGAGGAATATCCTTCCTCATTCTAGGCCCATGATCCCAAATTATATGGCAATTCGTACAGCTTAAATTAGCTACTAATCTGCGACCACCATTAAGGTCAAGGTTACACGTGTCATTAACTGTCCTAGCAACTTGTGATGTTTTATTTCCCTTATTAGCCCCGTCTGCACATGCAAATAAGATACACATTACCAGACTACCTAAACTTAGCCTTATTGAAGATAAAACCATTTGAAGACCTATTTAAAAAAGTACGTAATTTATTAACTGTATTTAGCCCAGGATTAGCATAACGCCCACGTGTCACATTACTTATGTCACCCATGATATAGCGATTTACATCAATTAATTCCTGATTTGAAATAGACGATCCACTATTTCCTTCTAAATGATACATCAACCTTTGTTTTTGACTATGATCCTCTATATCATCCAAACTTAATGTATGAAAAAATTCATGAACGGCCAGATATGGATTTTTTGCCCAGTCGTTATAACTAACAATAGCAGGACCACCTGTTCCATTGGTTAAACCACCTGCTTTATGTGATTTACCATATTTATCAGTAAATGAAAATCGAATATCGTCAACTACGACCAGAACAAAATCATTTCCTGACAACTGGCTTAACATCGTTATTTGAGTCAATTTAACGATATAATTGAAATTGTATCTAATTGTGTAAGTATAGTGCACAAATCTAACCTGATTGACCCCTCTTCGCTTATTTTGAATTACCCCTCAAAATGCTGAATACCTGATGTCTAACAAAATGTTGTATGTTGGCGAGATGGGGTCAATGTAATTGGTTTTATCCACATACTTATAGTGATGGTCGCACTAACCGTATCAGTCAATTAAGCTTTGCCGAGGCAACCGCATTGATTAAAATGCTTACAGGTACAGGACAACAGGATAAGGAAACACCTACAAATAAAATGCGTGGCAAAATTTTAAGTATGGGACATGAAATGTTTTGGAAGTTGCCAAACGGTAAAATAGATATGCCACGCATCAACGCCTTTTGTATCAAAAGCGGTTATCTGCATAAAAAACTAAACGATTACACCGAAAGCGAATTACCAACCCTCGTCACTCAATTTGAAAAAGTGTACAGCGACTACCTTAACAAGGTTTAAATTGTTTCCTAATTTTAATATCTTTAACGCCTCGCCACTATCGGTGGGGCTTTTATTTTTGCTCTTATGAAAAGAATAATATTATTTATGATGCTGGTAGCTTCAATTTCAGTTAAAGCACAAAAAGGAATAGTTTACAGCCCGTTATTTCCCACTTATAAAAATGATATTACTATTTATTCTGACAGCCTATTACAATCCCCAATAAGCTTAGCTATCTACAAATTAGTTAGGGTTAAGCTTATAGATTGGCATAACGGTGTTTGGACTGCTAAATACGATGATTGGGATACCCAAAATGAAAAAATAGCTTTTATTAAAGAAAATAATTTTGTTAAAGAACCAAATTACAGAAGTATTTTAGAGGGTTATAATCCAAAAGCAAAAGCCGAGCATAAAAAATATTTATTAGGTTTAATAAATAAGTATGGCAAATATTGGGGTAATGTTGTTTTTGATGGAGTACCTAAAATTGGCATGACCCAAGAAATGTTTTTGTTGTGTCAAAAATGGCCAGATAAAATCAATAGAACCCAAACGGCAAAAACAATATCCGAGCAATGGGTTTATCATTATGGCCAGTTTGGCACTAAATACTATTACTTTACCAATGGTAAATTAACCACTATACAAGATTAAAAACCGTTCAAAACTTCTTTTGCTTTAGTTGGTATGTGTGTGGATATACCAATTAAAATGACCCCTGACGACCTGAGCAAATTGACCCCTCAGAATTAACCTTAAAAAAAGGTAAAAGTTGTTGTACAGATTGGCTCTTTGAATAGACTGCACAAATCTAACCTGATTGACCCCTCTTCGCTTATTTTGAATTACCCCTCAAAATGCTGAATACCTGATGTCTAACAAAATGTTGTATGTTGGCAAGATGGGGTCAATGTAATTGGTTTTATCCAATATGAAGATACTATTAGCTATATTTCATTTAGGAATTAATATATGGGATCTGTAAAAGTAGGTTTCCTGTTTTTTTCTTTAAAAAGAACTGTGACGGTTGGAAGGATAGTGAGTTCTTTTGGGTTGTCATTATATTTGATATAGCTGTTAAGAGGTACTTTAAACACACTATTCTTTGGATCACTTTTTCGTAGAGAGTCCAATCTAGTAGATATAATAAAAAAAGTAATTTGAAAATTCTGTTCTTTTAGTCCGGACTTAATGATCCAGGAGTCACTGGATCTTTCAATGGCTTCTTTTGCAGTCTTAAAAAAAAGGTCGTCCTGATTGTTTAAGTTGTGTATGGCGATAACTTTTCCTTTTTCTGAAACAGTAAAATTAACGGTGGAAAATCCACATCTCGGATTCTCTTCTAACATTCGAGATACCTTCGGGTCACTAAAGAAATTTACAACGGAACTATCTCTATTGTCGTAATAAAGAACATACTTATGTTGTGCCTTTAAACCAAGGCTAAGAGTTAAAATAAAAAGAAAAATGAGTGTTTTCATAAAAATTGTAGTTGTTTTTATTGCAATTGAATTTAGCATTAATTCTAATTTATTGTAAACATTTTGTACGCTGGTTTAAAGGCACACGTTTTTGGCTTGAAACCATCTGGGAAGCGTTATCCATTGTAATTGACATATTGTTTTCTGTGTTTAATTTCGTAAGTAAACAGTCGAATTCAGAATTAAAGGCTATTGATGGTGTTTTGCCTGTGTCATTATATAAACAGCCAATTACAAGTTTGAAGTAATTTTCTTTTGACATTCTGTTACCGTCATTCAATCCTACAACATAGGCTATTGTTCCGACATATGTTGATAGCATAGTCAAGTGATCCTGGCCATTGGTAGTCTCGGCTACTGTTGCAAAACTATTAAGTCTTTCCAATATCGGTTTTGTATCGTCAGCTACTACTCCGTAGCCAGAAAATGTGCTAACTGAGTTCAAATAGGCATGTACCATTTCATGGATCATAGTAGTAGCAACTAATGCAGGCGATGAGTTTTTTAACATATTTGTATTTAAATAAATATTTGAACTCACAGTACTTCCGTCAAGACCCGTTTGCGTTGCTGCGTATTGAGTTGCTCCAACATCATTCCAAGCAAGATCTGGTTTATCATACCATGTTAAATCAGGATTTACCCCCTGTGGCCCACATTTAATAAATGGTTCCAGAAATGAACAAAGTTGTGGATGACTACTTATATTTAGTAATAATTCATAAACACAAGGGAATTTCTTTCTTAGACTATCTGTTTTTATATCAACATTAACCGCCGTTGAGTTGGGGTCTCCAGCGCCACCACCTCCGCCATTAGTTCCTCCAGAACCGCTACTGCACATTACTGAAATTAAATCCCTAGTTGTGGAAACTAGATTATCACCATCCTATTCTTCTGTAACCCAATAAGTAGAAACGCAAACTTGCTGCTTCTCTGTCATCACTGTTTTTGGCTCACTGGAGGTAATGTTATTTGGTTTAACATCCTTTTTACAAGATAAATGAGATAAACAGATAATAGAAACAATGAGGGCTAAATAGAGACTTTTAATTGGTAAGTTTTTTTTCATAATTGATATTTAAGTTCACTAATGATAAGTGATTAAATAATAACCTTTAATAAACTTACATAAACTGACCTATACCTGTGGTAAACCAGATAATCCTGAGGGTTAAATTATTTATAGTTTTGAGAATGGTATTGATTGGCATTAATTTAAGTAGTATTTTCAACAGTAATAGGTGGCGAAGTAGAACCTTACATAAACTCAAGCCCTGGTTTCTTTTCTATTCTCCATCCATCGTCAAATAGTGAAAAATAGGCTTTAATGGTATCTAGTTGATTTAATTTTCTAGGTATTAATTCAACAAAATGTGTGATATTCTTATATTTAATAGTATACTCAGCAATTGCACTTTTGTTTCCATTCAGCATTTTTTATTTTTCGAATCTGATGCTCACGATCTTTTACAGGTGTTTCAAGTAAAAATGGTTTAGATTTCTCTGTGAATACAATTATTGGTCTATCAAACCCATCAAAATTGATTATGATTTTTTAATAAGATAAATTCAGAACTTTCGATAAATAATAAGTGTTTGTATTCTAGTGAGTTATAGCTAGATTAGTTTATCTAAATCTATCGAAATGGCGAAAAAATTTAATCCTGATTCAATTCCATTTTTGGATATGTACCTTAATTGTAAATTGAAGCCTGGTATACAGGGAGTAGCAGACGGCATTATTCACAATTTAATACTTCCGAACCAACGTCGGTATCAGGAAATTGCGCTATTGGTTAGGGAAGAATTCAACAGACCCAGCATGTACCGATGGCCGCTATTTCCATCAGCCAAAACTGTTATCACCGTGGAAGATAGAATTAAGATGAATAGATCATTGCATGGACTTCCAGCGTCTCCACCTGAACCCGAAGGAAGTCAGTCTAGCTTGGGTTTTCGAACTAAACGACGAATTGGTGGCTTCCCCATGATGAATTTTGAAACACTTGGAGCTTTAATACCTTGGTACTTTATTGCGCTCGTACATTACAGGGAATCTGGTTGTGATTTTTCCAGGCATTTACATAATGGTGATCCTTTAAAGGGCTTTACAAAAAAAGAACCTATGCGCAGACCTTTGGTGTTACACGGCCCCCCTTTTGGTTTTGAAGAAAGTGGTGTGGATGCAATGATATATCAGGGTAAAAAAGATGGGTGGAACGATCATTGGACACTGAGAAATATTCTAATAAGATTGGAAAAGTATAATGGATTCGGTTATGAGATGTTTCATGGAGTTTTTTCTCCATACCTTTGGGGCGGTTCGAAATTTTACACTAAGGGACAGTATGAAGAACTAGCACAAAATGCCTATAAAACAAAATGGAATCCTGATTCCACAAACCACCAAATAGGGACTGCGATATTGCTTAAACGAATGGAACAAATAGGTAAAATCTCTGTACTAAAAAGTTAATTATGAATTCCAGACACTTAGTTTTGATAATATTTCTTGCGGTTATAGCTGCATGTAATGAACAGCCTAAACAAACTGTATCTACTGAGAATAAACAGACGGATAGCAGGAAGAAAAAACTTCAAGATAGCGTTGCAGCTGACAAAAAGCTAGATGATAAGTTTAATCAGACCTTAAAAGCATTCGATAAAACTGTAGATAGTCTCAAACTTGATAAAGGCATTTTTCCTGTATACGATTTCTTGTCTGGTAACATTGGTGATGATGATTATCGTTATGCATTATTTTATTTAAACTTCATGACAGTTGCTAAAGCTAAAGACAAAGCAAAAATTACCAAAATGATTCATTTTCCATTTCAAACCACTAGACAAAAAGTCAAGTATAGTAAAAAATATGGCGACTATGAGGTAGCCGGAGCGGAAAATTGGAAAGGCGGATTACTAAATGAAAAACAATTTGATGCGCAGTATGACAAGATTTTTACTGATGAAATATTAGAAAATATACCAGAAACCAAACCAAAGGAAGTCACAGGGATGGTTCCCGGAAATATAAAACCTACTAATGATTATTATAGTCAATTACAGGCATTTACTGATAAAGGCAGTAACATCTATATGGTTAATATCGAATTACCAGTTAGCAAACGAAAATATGGTTATGTCTTCTTTGCATTTGGAAGGGTCAACGGAGAGTATAAAATCCTAAGTTATTTCTTGCAATAAAGCAAAAATGTAAAGTTTCTTGTTTTTTTTAAAATCATCTGCCGGAGCTTTCTTGTGCCCTTACTTCGATGCTCTATCCCAATATCTTTGTTTACATACAGATGAAAAGTCTGTACTAGGAGCTATTTTATTTTTATTTATCATTTTCAGTTGCCTCATATTAGCATTCCGAAAAGGTATTATTTAGTTAAATAAATTAATGTGTCTTAGAGTTGGTATAATATTCAATTTCCCGGAATACCGTAATTACTGTTCCACTGGTCGTATTTCTTAGAATAAAATAAATTGGATTGCCATACTGATCCACCTGAATTCCGGTTATATCAGTTATCTCAGTCTCGTACTTTAAAGGATTACGATAATCGTTAGTTCTTACAATCAGTTGGTAAACCTGATGCTTTTCATTAGTTCTCTCCTCTATAATTTGCGTAACCTTCATCTTGTCTTCTGGATTCCCAACGAGATATGTGTATTTCGTTTGTTTTATCTGGCCCAGAGCATCAATCCAGGTACTATCAACACCATCTTCCAGTTTGCCTTGATAATAATGATTTGTCACCCACAAATGAGAATTTATCCACTTACGTTCCATGGTTTTCTTAACCTTGTCCTTTTCTTCGTATGGGGAACCTTCAAGAGAGAACACTGTGAATAATTCTATTATTAAAGGAAATTTGGTTAATGAAAGCGGAACGGATTTAGTATAAAATGTCTTTCCTCTATAATAGGCCACTCCTGTAGTAGACTCGGAGACACCTATCCCCCCATTTTTATTGTATAAGAACACTTCTTTCTTTATAAAATCTTCTGGATGAATAGGTTTGTTATTTATCAATTGTTTTTCATTGTAAGATATTATTGTCACTTTTTTTACCGGGCCTCTTAAGCCCTTTGATTTCAAGTCGCTAAAGTCTGTGGGCATCTGCGATTTAGCATCTGTACAACTAAAAAAAACAAATAAAACAATCATAAATTGCACCCATCTAACTACAATTACAAATCCTGTCTTGCAACCCATTTTTAAATATTTTTTATTTGTCACAAAATACACTTTTTAACTATTTATAAACCATCTTTCTGCGACAATTTGGGTAATCCGACAAAAGTGATCACCTATTCCGCTCCAAACTGACCATCTGTTTTCGGGCCAAAGTGGCCGTTTTGACCCATACAAACCAATTTTACCATCCAGGTATGGGGTACATGGATCTTTTGTAAAACCGCAAATTCTGACTCCTAACCAAATCACAAAGTATAAGTAAGGGTGTTGTCATTTGTAAAAATTGGATAGCTTAAAACGGCTTATTTAAGCTGATGGAATTTAGATTTAAGATCGGAAGCTTAATAATGGAATTAAATGGCTCCTGGGGAATCAGGAATTATATTTTGATATTTTAAGAGGTAAGGTTCAAGGAATGAAGAAAAGAGATTGGTAAGATTTAATTATATTTGGTCATGCTTTGATAGCATTCTCTATCCCCCTCGGCAGACAGACTAGTGGCCAGTTTGGCCCGGAATGAGGGGGCACTTTCCCCGAAATATACAATATTGAGAAAAGCAGGCTTTACAAAAGTTGGATTTATCATAGTTAGTAATTCATTTAAAACTAATTTTGAAAATTTCATTAATGGCATTACTTGGAATACTGATATTAAGAGATTTGTTCTAATGGAATCTGATGCATTATTGCATTTGTTGGCATATAAAAACAAAGAAAAGTTAACAATTGGTCAAGTTATTGAGTGTATTGTAAGTTCTGGATTTCAGATAAATGCACAAGATATAATTCAAAGGTTTGCAGATGTATAAAGTGTGGCATTTACAGAGGGAGTGTAAATTGAACTGTCGTACATTTGAATAAACAATGATTACATCTCCTAAACTATCGTCGCATACACAGGCTCGAAGCCTACTGAACTATTCAGTTTTAAGATGTAAAAACGCATGGGAGCGAAACGTGTCAACCGGTATATATTACCAACAGTTCATCGGCCTTATTCCATGCGTTTTTTATTTATTCAAATCTACGACAGTTCAGTTTACAGTCTCAAATTCGGCTACAATTAATCTTGATAACGACTAACCAATTCTAAGTCAAATGATGCCTGTATTCCTTCTGGAATAATATCTTTAATAAAGAATAAGCTATCAAATTTTCTAGGATATTCAAGTTTAATTGAAATTAGCTTTTGATTTTCCGTGAAATATTCTTGTTCAGTATTTTTGAAATTATGAGCTATCAATTGCATAATGATTGAAGCTCCATTTAGTTTCAGATTAGAAATAATAATTTCTTTGATTCCAGTTAAAGAAATCGGTGTTCCATCTTCTGGCCAATTAGGATTCAAAGAATCAAGAATTACATAGAAATTGCTCATAAACAAGTATAAGAAAACTTTTCTATCTTTAAAAGAGTTTCAGATAGCTGAAATTTAGTTTGGCACTCTCAAGGATATAAGTGCTGCGTTTAAATTTATAAGTAGAAACGCCAACATTAAATTTTATGGACTCAAATATTTTTCCAACGCATTTCCCTTTTTAATTTCTTTAATTCATCAACGACCATATATATTAAACTGCATATAATTCATAATAAAAAAATCTTAACTGTTTATCAGTTTGAATATAATGACCAGCCATATTATAGATCAGGTTGAAATTTGGAAATTCCGATTATTCAAGACCAACATTAAAGTCAACTTTGAAATTAAAATCCAGAAGTTTTGTTGGATGAACCTTTAGACCAATTGCAAGCTTTTTCAATGTCAGTATGTTAGGCCCACTTTCGCCATTTTCATACTTAACAATATCGCCTGTGTTTACTCCACTTAATCTGGAAAACTCGCGGAAGCTGAGGTCTCGTTCTTCCCTTAATTTTTTTAAATTCTTACCAAATTCCTTTAATATATCCCTCTCGTTATCGCCAATCATTTTACTTAAATATAGTTAAAAAAAGTCTAATAGTTCTTTTGGTTCAACTTCTAAACCTTTAGCAAGACTAACAACCGTAGATAACGAAATATTCATCATTGACTTTGAATTTAAACATAAGGTTCTAGCAGATTAATAGCTAGGAGATCTTATTCTGGATCTAGAATTTAAATTTTTATTTTAGGAAATAGATTCATTTTTAAAACACTCCAACAATTTCGTAGGTTCGATATCTAATCCTTTAGCAAGTGAAATAATCGTTGTTAAAGAAAGATCAACCCTTCCTTTAGATATTCGTTGAACGTGACTATGTTCTAACTCTGCCCGAATCGCTAGCTTTCTAAGTGAAGGATTTACACCGTTTTTTTTTCCGTATTCAGCTAACAATTCAATTAAATTTTCGGCGAATTTCAACTTTATTTCCTCTTTCCAGTCCATAGGACGAAATTTCCATTAAAATGAGAAACTAAATGCCATATGATCGTATGGCATATTCATATTTATTCTTATATTTGATTAAGTATTTAATTATTAGACAATGATATTAATGCAAAGTGCATTGGTATAAATAAAAGTCTCTCGTAAGAAAACCGCTATTTGACCACGAGAAGGCTAGTGAAAATGCCCTTTCCCAAGGAATTTGCATATATTTGCGTATATATAAATCAATAGGGAGGGGCTTCACTAAGTCTTTTGTGGTCAATTAAGTCTCCGGACTTAAAGGTTCTTAGCGGTACCTCTTGCAAAAGATGTGAAGTCTCTCCCTACTGATTTTTCATCCTTCAGAGACTCATTTAAAATTTTAACCAATTAAAAATGAGTATGAAAAAGCCAATTAAACCCCGCTCTCCCAAAGAGCCAAAAGCAATTGATTCTATCAATGCTAAGTACACTTACAATCAGGTATGTGTATTTCATGAAACCATTCTGCGCATACTTGGAAACAGTGATCTGTCAGCCCTAAAAACAACAGAACTAAAAAGTATTGAACACTTTGCTCTTACCATAGTTCGCATGCTTGATTCGCTGAGAATATCAGATAGTGTAAAAAAACAGTACCAGGCACAGATTGCTAATAACATTGCTGAAGTCCGGAAGATAATTCCAAAAAAAGGAAATGATTTTCAGGCTACAAAGAGTCTTTATGAACTCCTAAATTGGATAAACTGCACAAATTATCGAACGAGGCTGACTATTGAAATGATTCTTGATGACTACTACTATCACTTTCCCTTTTCTCAGAGTAGTATAACCCCGCAAGGCCATTTCATCCAGCAAACGGCATTACGATAATTCTCTCTTTACCAATTCAACCATGATACTGCCATAAACAGTTTCTTAGGTATCATCATTTCGACTTAACAACATGAAAAAAACGATCTCAATAATCGCCATGGCCATGCTTTGCCTTTTTTTTAGCGCGCCATCCCAATCTCAATCTTTTACCCCTGCATTTAAACCCGTCAAAATAGGAGACAGAATCCCTGATGTCACATTAACAAATGTCTACAATTATGAATTTACGAAGACCGATCTTTCTGATTTTAAAGCTAAACTGATCATTCTTGATTTCTGGGCAATCTGTTGTACATCTTGTCAGGCTAATTTTCTGAAAACAGAAGAGCTGCAAAAGATGTATGGAGGAGAGGTTCAATTTATTAAAGTGACCAATCAGACAAAAGCAGAAGTATTGCCTTTTCTGAAAAAAATCCATAAAACAGAGCCATCAGCTATTCCAGTAGTTACCGATGATTCAGCATTGCACCAATTATTCTATCCTATCTATCTACCGCATTATGTATGGTTGGATCAAACTGGTAAAGTCATAGCAATAACAACCGGCGAACAACTCACCGTGGAAAATATCGATCAGTTTTTAAGTAATGATAACATTGGAGATATGTGCACGAAAGTGAATATGGATAATTCTAATCTCTAGCCGGCGCAAAAAAAACAGTAAAATGAAAGATTACATCAGGATATTAAATTTTCAACCTCATAGGTTACCCAAGGGATATATTACTGACCCGAACAGAGGTCTAAACACCTTTTTTAGCCTTCATCCATTAACAGAAGTTAGACAGAAGCTTCACTTGTTACTTCGGGCATGGTTACACCAGGTTAATGTATATGCGGAACCATCTGATATTTCGTCCATGTTGCTTTTCCAGGAGCAACTTATTGAATTCATGGAAGTTTCCTATGTAAAGGGGGTGAAAGATGGTTATTTACCAAAACGAGTAAACCATCCAAAAAAATAATAGCTGTCATTACAAAGCGGGCGGCCTAATGAACGGAGGTTCTGGTAGTGCCGCCTTGCTTTGTTTCATCTGCACAAAACAATCTAAATTAATTAACTAACTCAAATTTATGAAGATTACATGTCCACCACCATGAGGGGCCTATCGATAAACAGGTCCTAAAATTTTCTTAATCAACTAAATCATTCAAAATGAAAAAAACAACGATTTGTATCGTAATGGCATTGCTATGCCCAATTTTTTATGGAGTCGCACAGCAACCTCAGGCTAAAGCAAAACTCAAAATAGGGGACAAAATACCTGAGTCAGTATGGAATCTGAACATGGCAACATTTAACCAGAATCTAGATGGTCAGCACATTACATTGAGTACTTATAAAGGCAAACTGATCATTTTAGATTTTTGGGCAACCTGGTGCGGTGGATGTATCCAAAGTTTCCCGAAAATGGATTCTATTCAAACCATGTTCGGTGATAAAATCCGGCTTTTGCTAATTAATTCGATTGAAACAAAGGATAATGACGAAAAGATCAGGACTGTAGTAAATCGAATGGAAAAAACGATGGGCTCCAGGTTCCATTTACCAATAATCATTGGCGACTCGGTGCTCACCAGGCTTTTCCAGGTTAATAGCTTACCCCACTGTATATGGATTGATAAAAACGGGTACATCATAGGTATTACGGATAGCAAACAAATCACCAGAGAGACTATAAGGTCGATTTTGAAAAACGAAAATTTCCAAATCCAAAACAAAAAAGAGCGAAAGTTCTGACAGGCTTCCTAATTAATATTTAAAACGGTTAAATCTTATACATAAAGAAATGAAATTCAAATACTTTATCATCATAGCCATATTTATAATCCCATCCTTGCATACTTATGCTCAAAAGAGGGTAGAGATTATAGGGTTATTAATAAATGAGAATAATAAACCCATAGGTGGTGGAACAGTCCTGTTTTTAAAAAGTGGTACATCTACGCAATCGGATCACTCCGGTTCTTTTAAATTACAGCTCAGAGTTTCCTTTGATACACTTAGAGTAAGCTGTGTAGGCTATCAAACACTATTAGTGCCGGTAACTACAAATAGTGCATTACCAATTGTTATTTTCTTGAAGACATCAAATACTGAGCTTAAGGAGGTAGTGGTAAGTACAGGGTATCAAAATGTTCCCAAGGAGAGGGCAACAGGCTCCTTTTATAAACTTGACAACAATTTGCTTAATCAACGGGTGAGCCCGGATATTTTAACCAGACTGGATGGTTTGACAAGTAGTTTGTTGATTGATAAAAGAAGACCTGAAGAAACTACCATACAAATCCGGGGATTGAGCACATTAAATTATGAATCCATGTCGCCTTTAATTGTCCTGGATAATTTCCCTTACTCCGGGAATATCAATAATATCAATCCTAATGATATAGAGAGTATAACTGTGCTTAAAGATGCTGCGGCATCATCAATTTGGGGCGCAAGAGCTGGAAATGGTGTGATTGTAATCACCACAAAAAAAGCAAAGCTAGGTCAGCCACTTCAAATTGCTTTTAATGCGAATCTTACTATTTCTGCAAAACCCAATTTATTCTCCGCTAAACAAATGTCGGTCAATTCGGCTATTGATATCGAAAAATTCCTTTATTCAAAAGGTAATTACGACGCATTATTTGACGATAGCACACATCCACCCATCCCGCAGGTAGCAGAAATACTAAGAAATTCTGCAACTACTCAGCAGGCTGAACTTAAAATCAATGAGTTAAGAAATAGCGATATTAGAACTGACATGCAGAAGTATCTGTATAGACCCGCATTTAGTCAGCAATATGCTCTTAGTTTATCTGGTTCGGGAAACAATATTAGGTACCTGTTTTCTGCTGGTTACGATAAGAATAATAGTGAGTTAATTGGAAATGGAAACCAAAGGTTAACCCTGAGAACCGATAACACAATTGCCCTCACTGGTAAATGGCAACTTCAGCTCGGTGCAATATTAACTAGTGCCAATAGCACTTCTAACAGTCCGGGTGGTTACGGAAGTTATTATACTAGTTCTGGCGGAATAATTTCACCGTATACAAAACTTGTCGATAAAAATGGGAATCCAGCATCACTAGACCTGATATATCGGGGACTTTTTACAGATACCGCAGGTCATGGTAAATTATTAGATTGGAAATACCGCCCCTTACAAGAATTAATCAATAATGACAACACTTCCTCACTTACTGATGTTTTAATAAATATAGGAACTGCTTACCGTTTAACTAACTGGCTAAATATTGATTTCAAATACCAATATCAGCAGTCATGGAATAAACAACTCAGAAACAATAACCTAAACTCGTTTTACGCTAGAGATTTAATCAACAGGTTTACGCAGCTATCCGATTCGCAGATTAAATACATTATTCCTAAAGGTGGGATTCTTAATTCCTCTGACATCATCAGTAGAACTCAGGGAATTCGAGGACAATTGAATATAAACCACTCCTGGGGCTTGAAACATAATTTATCGGCTATTGCAGGAACTGAAATAAGAGCGATAAATAATCAGGGAATTGTATTGAGTACCTATGGATACGATAAAGCTAGCTTATCTCAGACAGCAGTTGATTACAACACCGCTTACCCAACCTACAACGATATTAATGGTAATAGTTACGTACCCGGAGGTACCGATCTGAGCGGTGGCGTTAATCGTTTCGTTTCTGTATACGCCAATGCAGCTTATACATATAACGACAGATATAGCTTTTCGGGAAGTGTCCGCAGGGATGCGTCTAATTTATTCGGTATCAATACCAATCAAAAGTGGGTGCCATTATGGTCGGCCGGAGCTTTATGGAGAATAGATAAAGAAGCTTTTTACAAGCTGGACTGGTTATCACAATTGAGCTTACGCCTTACTTATGGCGTAAGCGGAAATCTATCTCCTAATGCCACCGCATTAACTAAAATCAATTATTATGATGCTTCTCTTTCTCCGATAAAGATTCCTTTTATATCTATTATAGCTCCACCTAATCCTTATCTGAGATGGGAACAGGTTAAGACCTGGAATTCCGGTTTAGATTTTACAACCAAAAATGGACGTATATCCGGTTCTGTAGAACTTTACAAAAAGAAATCAATTGACTTAATGAATAGTGTTTTATTTGACCCAACAACTGGTGTCACAGGCGCTGTGCAAAATTCTGCCAGTATCAATTCAAATGGAGTCGATGTGGTGGTTAACACTTTAAATCTGAATAATGAATTCAAATGGAAATCAACTTTACTTTTTAACTATGTCTCCTACAAAGTAGTTAAAAATTTAGATTCCCCTTCGCCAGATGGTCTGATCAGCAATGGAAATATGATTTTCCCCATCCTTGGTTATAATCCTTACGTTATTGTGAGCTATAAATGGGCGGGACTTGATCCAAAGACAGGTGACCCAATGGGATATGTGAATGGCCAAATCAGTAAAGATTATGCGGCAATCGCTAAAAATTCAATAGACCAACAGGTAGTTCACGGATCTGCATTACCTCCGGTTTTTGGAACATTTAGGAACACATTTGAATGGCGAAATTTTAGCCTCGCGTTTAATATCATCTATAAGTTTGGTTATTATTTTAGGCGACCATCACTGAATTACACCGATCTTTTTACTATGGGAAAAGGAAATCCAGAAATTGACAAAAGATGGCAAAAAACAGGTGATGAATTGATCACCAATGTGCCCTCATTGATTTATCCAGCGATACAACTTAGAGACAATTTTTACAATGAATCTGAGATAAACGTGGAGAGGGCTGACCATATTAGATTAGATGATGTTTTTATAGGCTACAATATCACACCAAAACCTTCTCAAGTTTTTAAATCCATCCAAATTTATTTTTATAGTAACCGCTTGAATCTCCTGATCTGGAAAGCAAATAAGGCTGGGCTTGATCCAGATGTACTATATAATGTTAAACCACCTGTTTCTGCCTCAATTGGGGTTAAGGTCAATTTTTAATTCTTAAAGCTATGAATAATCAAACTTTTAATAAGATGGCAGGGATAACCGCTTGCTTATCATTCATTTTAATTCTCGCCATTAATTTTTCATGCAAAAAGTATCTGGAAGAAAAATCGGATAAAAAAATATCTACCCCATCTTCGATTACTGACCTGGAAGGACTCTTAGACAATTATGGAGCGCTAAATGCCCGTTTTCCATCTGCAGGGGAGATTAGTTCAGATAATTACTATTTAAAAGACGGGGATTGGTCTAATCTACCTGAACGCCAACGCAATTTTTATCTTTGGCAGAAATGGGACGACATTGGTGGAGATTGGCTGGCTCCTTATAATAACATTTTCTATGCAAATGTGATATTGGAAGTATTAAAGGACTTAAGTACCGATAATAATGCAAGAACTAAGCAAATAGAAGGAAGCGCTCTATTTATCAGAAGTTATAATCACTTTGTATTGTCTCAGTTATTTGCTGTCCCTTATGACGGGGCTACTGCCTCCCGGGATTTGGGTATCCCAATCAGATTAAAATCTGACCCGAATATATTTCCAACCAGAGTTAGTATTCTGGAAACTTATAACAGTATATTGGCAGATGCCAAGGCCGCATCTGGGTTATTATCACCAGATTTAACCCTGAAATATCATCCAAGCAGGCAAGCGGCTTATGCCTTAATTTCCAGGGTCTATCTGAACATGAGGGAATATGAGAAAGCCGAACTATATGCTGATTCCTGCTTAAGTATATCTAATAAGCTAATTGATTACAATTCTTTAATTGCAAACTCTGCCATTCCATTCGGGCAATTCAATGATGAAGTGATATATGATGCAAGAACTGCCCCGCCTACTGCATTATCTGCCTCAAAGGCGAGGATAGACTCTAATTTAACAGCTTCATATGAGCCGAATGATCTTCGTAAAACGGTCTTTTTTAAAACAAATCCTGATGGAACCAAATCTTTCAAAGGAAACTATACGGGATTAAGCTCAGCGGCATTGTTCTCTGGATTTGCAACAGATGAGATGTATTTGACCAGAGCTGAATGCCGCGCCAGAGCAGGAAATGTTTTAAAAGCAATGGAAGATTTGAATTTCTTACTTAAAACAAGATGGAGAATAGATCCAAAAACTCAAAAAACAACTTATGTTGATCAATTTGCTGCCAATAGTAATGAGGCCCTAAAAATAATTCTTCTGGAAAGACGAAAACAACTATTGTATAGAAATATCCGATGGTCAGATCTTCGGCGGTTAAATAAAGAAGAAAGATTTGCCCGATCAATTTATAGACGTATCAACAACAAAATAGAAGAGCTTTTGCCGAATTCTGCACGTTATACTTTGCAGATTGACAGGCAAGCGGTAAACTTAAGTGGTGTGATTCAAAATCCATAATGGATTAGTAGAAGGTGTATGCAATATACACCTTCTTTTTTCCCGATTAATCCCTCATGCTAATGCTAGAAAGGGTGGGAGTGGCAGCCTGTTCCGATAGCCAAAGATCGGATTTGACTGCGTTAAACTGGGTGGCAACCGGTTGCTGTCCCTGAGGCTTATCAGTAGCCAGATAGACGCCACAGACGTGATTTGCCCCATCACAAGAAAGATTGCTTCTTTGATAGTTGGCTATATTCTGTATGTCTGCCTGGGAAGTGGAGCTGGAAGTATAACGGTAAAAATATTGTAGAACCTTTTTACCAGTAATCGCTTTACTAGTATCAGCTGATTTAAATGCAAACGTAAAGCTAATAGCAATTAATAAAACTAAAGATGCAATAGCACTTAGCCATGCTTTTTTACTTGTTTTCATAATTTTGGTAATTAAGATTTGTTTGAAGAATTTAATAATGATGTTCCAATCCAGTAGGGGGAACCCCTTTTTTGTCATGATCCTCCTTCCTTTTTATTCAATAATTGAACTAACGGTGAATTAAAGTTCGGAATCAACCGAAGGAAAATGTCAGACATTTGAGGTGAAATGACTGGACATTTAGGCTTGAAAAAAGGGGTAAATGTCCGCAGCATTCCGGACAGGTAATGATGCATTATTTTCCAGGAGATTGACGCTTGCGAAGACGGCTAAGGGTTTTTACACTGATCTTATGATATTGGGCAATATGTTGAATTTCTACGCGATTATAAATGTCTGGGTGTAAGTTCTCCAGTTTTTGAACACGGTGGATTGCTGGATATCCAAAGTCTGATATACAGGCTAACCGGAGTTTGTCATAATGACTTCGGATGTTTTCGGTTAACAATTCCACTTCCGGAAATTCAGTTCTAATAGCCGTAAGATCTGCGAAGGCTATGCCTACAAAATGAGTGTCCTCTAATAAGATGATGTAGCTTGGGGACGGCTCCCTGCTAAATAGTCCGGGGGTGGTATATGGAAAATCCTTTTCAAACCAAAGGTTAGTGGTAGTTTCTGTTAAGGTGATCTTGTCGACAGCTAATTCCATTGCAGATCCTTTGTAAATGAATAACCCTGAATCCTGGATCTGTTTATAGTTTAAAACCCTGGTTCCCTTTTTATAGGTTACCTCATATAATTTCTCCAGAACTTTTACCTTAAATCCAGAAGATATTTTTGGGAAATATCTTTCAAATTCTTCGAACAATATCTTATAAGCGGGGTTTGTCATCGTTGTTAAACAGTTTACTTTTATATTACTACGTTGTCACTAATGCCTGGCTATTATCCAATAAAGTGGTTCATTTTGTTCAGGATTTTTAGGGAAAATTCTTAACAATTGCAATAAACAAATATTTTATTGACAATCTTCGTGACACTTTAGACTCAAAATAATGTAACACTTCAGTAAAATGTGCCTTTTAGATATTGTTTAAGTAGATTAATCATGACAAAAATAAATTATTTATTTAGTCACGTAATTGCGATATTTAATATATGTATTACACATTAATGAAAGTATGATGCTTGGTCGTCCCTTCAGAATTGATCGGCTTTAGGCATTGGTTAGGAATCTCAGAAAGGAAAATATTGATAGTTGATTTTATTCGCCTAAATGCCTTGATTAAGGCAGCCTCCGAGCTGCAAGAAGATTGTTATCGTTCCAGGACGTGCCACAACCAGGTCGTTGCGTTGAAAACAATGTGGAACGAGGTTATGATTGATTTGGAGAATAGAATAAGAGAGCAAGATAACCGCGTTAAACTTTCAACTGTTATTAGGATAGCACAAAATAACCTTACCGAATTTGCAGACCATATTTATCGCATTTATCAATTCGGTGGATCTTGTTCGGGTAATTACTGTTTAGAAATTAAAGACCTGCTCAATGATATGGGCACAGAAACCATGAAAATTCTTAAATTTCTTCACGATAATTATGCTGCATATTTTGATGTAAATGCAAATGTGCCGGTTTGGTTGATTTATAATAATAAGGCGGCTATTCCTATACACAACACTATCGTAGATGCGATGGAAGCAGGTCGCATCAATTCAGAGCTGATCTTGATTTTAGATAGTTATCTAGAGGCACTTCATCAACCTGGAGGGGTTAGAATCAGATGTTGGAGACAGTTTTTTTATATGCAAAATTTGGTTACTGAACTCACTCTTTATCTGGAGCAGTCAGCGCCAGCCGAAACGATAAAATTGGTTAAGCTGCTGATAGGGTACGACTTTAATCCTCTTCCGTTTTACGAGTTTTTCCTTGGCTATGCACTTACAATTGTGAGTCCGGATATACCTTACGAGGACCAGGAAATGGAGTGGCTGATTCTGCTTAAAACCATCGATAATATTCGACCTGAGGTAAAAGCTGGTTACAATACTGAAGCCCCTTCGATTCTGGGATCTATTTCCGGTTACATTCAAAGGGAGCTTGACACCATTGCGAAGATGAAAGCTGTAATGGCACCTTATCCTTTAAACGGGAAGGATAAACGTGGATCAAATTACTATTTTTCAGTGTCCACGACAATTGAAGAGCTGTTTTTTCTGATCAGGGTAATGCTTGATGTAAGTTTCATCAAAACGAGGTATAAAGCCAATCTCTACAGCTTTGTTGCCAATCATATCAAAACTAACCGATCGGGTAATCCCTCAGCGCAATATATGCGGAATGTTTTTGGACTCAATAAGGTGGTACCGGTAAGAGTTGTGAAAAAAATCCGCTTTTGGCTTGTCGCAATGATTAGCCATATCGATTCTAATTTTAGCGACCATTTGAAATTATGGTTCTTTGGTTTATTAACCTTGCCTGATATTCTGGAATTTTTGGATATCTGATTTCTTCGCTTACATAGGGGAACGGATCGTTTGCGTAATATTTAGTTAACAATCAGAGTAATATATTATTTATTAGGAATAAATTAACCATCTTCCTGGTATAGTTTTATTTATCACTATCAGTTGTGTTATCCTATATTAATGGTGCTGAAAGAGCCTCATCAACAAATTCCACGGGGACTAAATGCCCTGAGTAAACGAAACGAATATGAAATTGCATATTAGATTTATTTATTTCTTTATAATTATGGGATTGCTACCCCTTTTATCTCATGGCCAGAACCCTGAAGATAAAGTAGGAAGACCACTTTGGAAAAAGAGTGTTGATTCTATCTTTATGAAATCCAGTGAGCCAGAGAAGGTTTTAAAAGATAGTGTTGCTTTATATTCGTTTTGCCTCAATTTGGAAATTATTAAAGATCAAAAACGTAACAAATCTAAAGTAGTTCGATTATCAGTAAATGATAGCATAGTATATAGGTTATTTCCAGCTTATAAGAAACTCTATGCTATCAACTATACCTCGTTACTCAGAAACCAGAAGAAAGTCAATCTGGTGATCCCCATTATTATCTCAAATACCTCACCTAAGGCAGCGAGAAAATATAATAGGCAAGGAGATCTATTGATTGATATAGAATCAACAGAGACAAATTTTCAGAGATCTTTTTCGTCAATAGTGCCAAAAAACAAAGGGTGGCTTGAAGATGGGGTAATTCTACCACCATATATTATTAGAATTTTAAATATTCAGTAAAAAAAATGAGGACCCATCATCTTATTGACAGTACCTACCAATTTAATTAATCTAACAAAATTTAAAATATGAAGTATATCGTAATCAGTTTATTTATTTTATCTTTTTTCGGTTTTCAAAGAGCAAATGCTCAACAGAATAAAATTAAGCAGGATACTGTTTATTATAAATTGGATACCACCTCAGTTCCAATCAAGGACAGAATGTTTATTATGGATCAGGAAGCTAGCCTTAAGGAATATATTTTATTATGTAAATGTGATCCTTGGGGAAATGATCTGGTATTTTATTCAAATATTGATCGTCCAAATGAGACAAAAACCATTTCAAAAGAAATGTTTAACCAAATTAAAACGATCTCAATTACCCGGTTGATTGAAATTTGGACTCAATATGGTAAGGATAGGATTAATAAATACAAAATGTTTTTTATAATTCCGGATGGGAAACGCTATAAGATGACCAATGTCTATTTGTTCGGCCCACGGAAACCACAAAAGCCTATTGAGTGTTATATTATAATACCTCCTCCTGAAAAAAAAGGTGCAAATAATTGATGGCGTTTAAAGAGTTAAACTATAATATTCCTGACTGCTTAAGCCATATCAATTATTTAGAGTCCCATCCGGGACTTTTTTAAACATGATTTATTCCTGAATGGTATTCAGAGGAATATCGAGCTGGCTATTGATCCCTATTGAAGGGAATTTTGTCTTGTATTTTAAAACACGTTCTTAGGGCTGTGTCAATAACCGGCTTGAAATTAATGTTTTATATCCTCGATACTCAAGGTTCCTTCAGCCTCTAAATGGCCATAGCAAAATGATTAAGGAGCTCCTCGACCCTGCGTGAGAGCATTTTCTTATTATAAAGTAGGAATACTTTATATTTTGCGGTTACTGAGAGTTAATGTTGCGTGTCCTATTTGAATTGTTGCTCCTTTTTCCCATAAGTCACTGAAAACTTCCTTAGTAATCGCTATTGCAGGGATTGGATTCTGGACTCTTTTATAGGTTTTGTCATAAAGCTTCTTCTCTCACCTTTTGACAATCTCATTAAAAGCAGGTTCAATACCTTTGCTCAAAAGATCAATAAGTTTTGTGTTTTTTACTTCCAATATTATCTCTGGAGCCTTTTAACAATGTAATTGATGGTTTGGAGTATGGTGGCCATGGTATTTAATTTAGTGTTTTGATGGTAATTGGTTGATATTCTTTATGTTGTGTCCATTTTAATTTCTTTGATTATTGATTGGTGTAGTTATAATAAGCGTTTACCATGTTTATATTGTCATTCGTGTAATTTTTATTCAAATTCGAATTATTTGCAATACACTTACTTAGTAATAAGCATGTTGTGTTTATACAGGCGTAACCTGAAAGGCCTATAAAGAGTAAGGATCTAATAGTAAAATTATTTTTATGAAAAAATTAAGCTTAGACAAAATTGAAAATGTTAATGGTGGTGGATGGGCACGACTATTTGGATGTGGACTTGCAGGATTGGCCGCAGGTGCTGCTGTTGGTATGAACCCTATTATTGGTGGAATGGCAACGGCTTCGTGCTTTTTACTAAATAAGTAAGTGCTAGAATAGTGAAAATTTTAATATTGTTGATTTATAGAGGTGTACCTGAAAGTCCTATAAAGTGTAAGGATCTAATAATAAGCTTGTTTTTATAAAAAAAAAACAAGCTTAGACCTACTTGAAAAAGTTAATGGTTGTGGGGGGGGGTAACCTGGTTGGAGGAATGGCAATTTCTGCTAGTTTTTCAATAAACCTTTAATATCTAAAAAGGGTTAATATTTAAATATTAACCCTTTAATTTAATTATACATAGAATGACTACAGGATTTTTTACTTTATTTCAATTGATAATACTGATCGGTTTATTTGGTGGTAAAAATTCCAAACCTAACTTTTTAAGAATTATTTTAATTGGTGTTTTACAAATAATAATGGGTGTATTATTTCAAGATGGCATTACGAATAATTATATGTATTATATTTTCGGTGGTGGCTATATAGCGTATGGGATTTTTTTAATGTTTTATAATAAAAAGAAAGAATTGCGTGAATTATAAATTAAAAAGCAGTCACCTCTATATTTGCCTGGCACTTCTTAGTATAGCTATTACATTGATTTTCAATATGCTATTGGTTACCAAAAAAGTATACTTTAATACTTATAGTCAATTTGACAATACCAGAGTAGAAGAGATGTTCGATTTTCAACATAAATATATTTGGATCGGTTATCTGCTTATACCGGTTTGGTTATTAATCAAAACGTTTGTTGTAAGCCTAACCTTACAGATTGGTACATTAATACAGGGATTTAAACTTAAATTTTCTCAAACATTACGAGTTGCTTTAATGGCAGAGTTTATTTTTATACTACCTCAGATTATCAAATTATTCTGGTTTTTGGTTGTCCAGAAAGAATATACGCTGATAGATTTACAACAGTTTTATCCTTTGTCGGCTCTCAATTTTTTTAGTTTAAAAAATCTTTCAGTTATTTTTATTTATCCCTTTCAGACCTTTAATATTTTCGAGGTTTTATATTGGATTACCCTTGCAATAGGTATCCGGCTGGAACTGGATAAAAATGTTGACCTGGGTATTAAAGTGGTGTTTTCCGGATACATTCCTGCATTGTTCCTTTGGATACTCGTCATTGCATTTATAACTGTTTCCATATCACCGTTAAACTAAACAAATTTACTTATGAAGACGGGGATGAAAATAATTTTGATAGCTTTTACATGCCTAATAACTGGATTTCTGGTCTATAAAATCATTGATAAAAATGCCAGGAATAAACAAATAGCGCAAAACAAAGAAATCCTACCTGGCTTTAGCTTCTATTCACAGGATTTAAAAACTTTTAATAGCAATGGGGTGGATAAAGATAAATCGCTTTGCATATTTTATTATAACGCCGAATGCGATCATTGTCAATATGAAGCTAAACAATTAAAACACCATATTGATGCCTTTAAGAATGTACAAATACTAATGGTTTCGACTAATAAACCTGGCGATACGCAAAAGTTTGCAAAACAATACCAGTTAGCAGATTACCCATTTATCACATGGGTTTATGATAAAGATTTTAATTTCTATAAATGGTTTGGGAACGCTGTAACCCCCTCTGTCTATATTTATAATAACAAACAGCATCTGGTTAAGCAATATAGTGGAGAAGTAAAGATAGAAGCCATTTTAAGCCATCTTACTAATGATTAAAAGAGCTAAACAAACATTTGTTTTGCAGCAGGACATCAGTGACTGCGGTATTGCCTGTCTGCTTTCAATTACACGTTATCTGGATGGCGACAATAGTTTAGAGCACTTAAGACAATTAAGTGGCACTTCAGCTACTGGGACCACTCTTTTAGGCTTACATCAATGTGCGGATCAAATCGGGCTGGTCACCGAAGCTTTTGAAGCCGAAATTGAAAACCTAAAAGAGTTGAAAGATACAGCTATACTACACCTTACTTTAGAAGATGATTTAGAGCATTATGTCGTTTTTTACAATTTTAGTAATGATAACAATCATTTCCTGATCGGTGATCCTGCTAAAGGGGTTGAACTATGGACTGAGGATAAATTATTGAGGTATTGGAAAAGCAACATTCTATTAACTGTAAAACCAGCAGACAATTTTGTCAAAAGTAAACAGCAAATATTGCTAAAAAGAAACTGGTTTTTATCGTTGGTTACCGATGATATTAATTTGCTATTAATAGCCAGTTTTATTGGCGTTATCGTTTCTACATTGGGATTATCAACGGCTATATACATTCAAAAACTGATTGATGAAATTATACCGAAACACGAAACAAACCGTCTTTTTACTGGTTTGATAATTTTACTGATGTTATTAATTGCCAGAGCGGGAATTAGCTATTTGCGTCAGCACTTTTTACTTTTACAAGCGAAAGATTTCAACGAAAGGATTACGGGAAGTTTTGTTGAAAAACTATTGCAGCTTCCTAAGCTGTTTTTTGATAGCCGAAAAACAGGAGATTTGATTGCCCGTTTAAATGATACTATACGGATACAACATAGTGTGGCATATTTAAGCGGAACATTTATAATTGATTTCCTAGTTGTTATTGTTTCTTCTATCTATCTATTTTTATTTCACTATAGCATTGCCCTTGTAACCTTACTTTCTCTTCCAATAATGGGGATAATTGCCTGGAAATACAATGATATTATAATTGAAAACAATGGTGCCGTAATGTCCGCATACGCTGCCAATGAGAGTAATTATATAGACACTATAGGTGGAATAAGTATTATAAAAGCATCAAATAAAGAGGCATTATTTACAGAAAAAATGAGAGCTCATTTTGGCGCGTTCCAAAGTAAAACATTTGTTTTAGGTAGAACTAGTAATCGTTTTAACCTGATAGTTGAAATTACTGCCAGTGTACTTATTGTCGGAATTATCGGTATGGTTTCTTATTTTACAATACGAAAACAGTTCAAAATTGGTGAAATGATGGCCGTTTTATCCATTGTAATTGGTTTATTGCCTTCAAGTATACGTTTAATGTTAACGAATTTACAGATCCAGGAAGCAAAAGTTGCCTTTAACAGGATGTATGAGCTCACTGCAGCAAATATTGAAGTACATACTTCTTTTACTGAACCCATTGATTGGGATTACAATTTTGAGGAATTAGAAGTAAAGGATCTTAGTTTCCGATTTGCGGGGAGAAGCCGATTAATTAAAAATGGAAACCTTCTTATCGAAAAGGGGAAAATAACCATTTTATTTGGGGAAAGTGGCTCAGGAAAAAGCACTATTATGCAGTTATTACAGCGGTTCTATGAACAAGAATCTGGGAATATAACCATTAATAAAAAATTTCCCCTTGCGGAGATACCGATAAAGGATTGGAGGAATTTAGTTGCTGTTTTACCGCAGGAGGTCAAAATATTTAATATCACTATTGTTGAAAATATTTGCCTGTCTAAAGATAATGTTGATTTTAATGATGTGATTGCACTTTGTCAGAACCTAGGACTACTGGAGTATTTTAATCAATTTCCAAATGGTCTTTTTACAAAAATAGGTGAAGATGGATTAAATATTTCCGGTGGACAGAAACAAATAGTCGGTTTACTTAGGGCACTGTTTAGAAAACCTCAATTGCTGTTACTTGATGAAGCAACGAGCTCTTTAGATCCCAAAACTGAATTGTTCATCCTGGATTTGTTGGTTCAGCTAAAAAGCAAGATGGGTATTCTTTTAATTTCCCATAAAGAGGCCACTGCTTCAATAGCTGACTTTCAATATAAAATTGTTGCTGGAGATATAGATACAGTGAAAAACTTTGCAACAACAATCAGTTAATTTATCTAAGCTCCAATCGAATATGTATACAGCTTTTTTTAAACATCAGTGGATGGGTTTCTGGAGGTCCCGGGGTAAAGGCGGTGTTATTGCCGTCCAATTAGTGATGGGCTTTGTAGTTCTCTATCTGGTTTGCTTTTCAATTCTCGTTGGATATAATATGGAAAGCATAATAAAAGAAGTGTTTCCGGGCAAGGATGTTCTTATGGTTTTTAATGGAATGATACTCTATTATTTTGCTATTGATTTTCTTGTCAGGCTACAATTACAAGAGCTTCCCACTCTTGCAATCGTTCCTTATTTGCATCTCAATATTACGAAAAATAAGCTCATTTCTTTTCTAAACCTAAGTGCACTTTTCTCTATTTTTAATATTATCCCCGTATTGGTCTTCTTCCCTTTTGCTGTTTTAAAAATGAGTACTGATTATGGTTTGTTCTCTTTCATCATGTATTTACTCACTATTCTTTCGTTGGTGATTTTCAATAATTATGCTGCACTTTATTTTAAAAGGCTATCAATTGAGAATTTAAAAATGGCATTGATAGGGTTTTTGTTCTTGTGTACAATTGGTGCATTAGAGTATTTTAAGGTTTTCTCTATCGCTTCATTATCAAACACTGTATTTCTGGCTATCATACTCCATCCCCTGATCGCGCTTTTTTTTGTTTTTATGGCGACTAGCATCTTTGCAGTCAATACACGTTATTTGAGGAGCCACTTATATCTTGAAGAATTAAAATCAGCAGCCGAGCAGAAGACAAGTACTGATTACCCCTTCCTAGATAGATTTGGAGAGGCAGGTGTGTTACTTGCCTTAGAAATCAAATTAATATTACGAAACAAGAGACCCCGCTCAACTGCTTTAAAGTGTCTTCTTTTTCTTTTCTATGGTATTCTCTTTTATAAGCAAGAAGTATTAGACGCTAACCAATTTTGGATATTGCTATTTCCGGCAGTTTTTATGACGGGTAATTTGACGATGATTTATGGACAGTTGATGTTTGGCTGGCAAAGTGCTGAATTTGACGGACTATTAGCCAACAAAATAAATATGAAAGCTTTTTTTAAGGCCAAGTTTTTATTATTTACCATTTCTTCGACAATCCTGACTGTGATAGTCAGTCTTTATGGGCTGATGAGTTGGAAAATTTTGCTTGTTCAATTTGCTGCTTATTTTTACAATATTGGGATTAGCTCAGTCATAGTTTTATACTTTGCAACCATAAGTTATAAAGCTGTTGACTTGAGCAGAGGATCTATCATGAATATGCAAGGAGCTACTTTATCGAGGATGCTGCTGAGTTTTCCCATGCTGCTATCTCCCTATATTATCTATTTTCCATTGTCTCTTATTTTTAATCCTTTTATAGCGTTGTTGGGATTAACGATATTTGGACTAACGGGTTTACTGACACAAGGCTTCTGGATAAAACTGCTGATCAAAGAATTTAATAAAAGAAAATACAAAATTGCAACGGGCTTTAGAGAAAAATAAAAATGCTGGAAATTAAAAACTTAAAAAAAGAATATTCGGGACGTATTGTTGTAGATATTGAACACCTGATCATAAATGCTGGTGAAACTGTGGGTATAATTGGCAATAATGGTGCTGGTAAAACAACACTTTTCAGAATGTTACTTGATTTAATCCGTCCAGATGGTGGGGTAATATTATCTAAGGGCGATGTAATTGTAAGTAATGACCAATGGAAAAACTATACAGCGTCTTATCTTGATGAGGGTTTTCTGATCAACTATCTAACCGCAGAAGAGTATTTTATATTCATTGGATCTCTGCAGCAGCTAGGAGCAAGAGAAGTGTTCGATTATTTAAAGTCGTACGAAGAATTTTTTAATGGAGAAATATTGAGCAAGGGTAAATATATTCGTGATTTCTCAACAGGTAATCAGAATAAAATAGGGATTGTTGCAGCTCTTATGCAAAAGCCTGAGTTGTTGATTCTCGATGAACCATTTGCCAACCTTGACCCTACTACGCAGATCAGGCTAAAAGAACATTTAAAAACATTTAAAATGCGACATTTAACTACTTTAATTTCTAGTCATGACCTCAATCATATTACTGAAGTCTGTGAACGCATTATTCTATTTGAAAAAGGAAGGGTCATTAAAGATATTCAGACCAATGTGGATACCCTGAAAGAGCTGGAGGCTTATTTTTCACTTCAATAAATTTTGAATTTCTTGCTTTGAATAAGATTAAAGCCAGGAATGGCCTATTCAATGGAGTATTTATATAGCTTTTCAGTAATCTGTTTTTTTCTCAACATTCCATTTCCAAAACATTAAAGCAAGGATAGTGAGTACCATTACAAATGCAGTAATTACTGAACCTTCTAAACCAAAATTTCCGCCATTTACTATATTTTGTCCATTCAGTTCCTGATGAAATAGAGATTGCATTTTTAGCCCACTAACTGCAAATCCGAAAACTGAACTCTGAAAAAAATTCCAAGCCCAATGCAAGCCAATCGAAACCCAGATATTATAGTTGGAATAAATGAAAACCTGTGCCAAAAGTATCCCTGCCAAAAATATGTTTAACAGGCCAATTCCAGTAACGTTAGGGCTCATTACATGAAAAAGTGTAAAGATAATAGCAGAGATTAGAATAGCCGGTTTCTCAGCATTTTCAATCAGTAATAAATATCTAAATACAATGCCACGCATGAAGATTTCTTCTGATAATGATACAAATAGAAATAACAGGATACTTTGTAAACAATAGAAAAGCGTATACTGATCTGAAATTGATACGTGTACTTGTTGAAAGGCCAAAATGATGAGAAAAATAATCAGTATAAGGACAAGGCCTAAAAGAAACCCCTGTAATAATCCCATTTTAGATTTGAACATTGATTTAAACGCCGAAAAATATTTTGGACGAAGCATTAAATAATAGGCAAATGTTCCAAGAGATATTAATCCTGCCCCGGTTAATTCTACCTCTATTGGTATAATACCATTAAAGAAGGTCTTCAGATTAACTTTAAAAAAAACGAGCGGTATTATTTGTAAGACTAGTAAAATAAAAACATAAGTCATACACCAAAACCCGATTCTCATCAAGGCGAAAAATAATTTTTCTATCAGATTTTCTTTCATTACGAATTTCTTGTATAGGTATATTACAGTAAGTTAATAAGGTTTGATATTATAATGTTTGTAAATTTATAATATGTAATTTTAATTATGTGTTGATCTGGTTAAGTGAGTGTCTTGTATGTGTTAAATATATGTCTTTTTGATTTGTATTTGGAAGATGAATAGGATTTTAATAAATAAAATAGATCGGGAAATTGTTGATGGGGGATTAAGTAGGGCGGCAGCCTTTTTCTTTGATAAACAGCTAAACCACTGGAATAAATAGACTGACCACTACATGACGAAAAAATACATCTATATCGCGATACTGGTTTTCTTAAGCATGAATAAGATACATGCACAAGTACATGTGAGGGGGCAAGTTAAAGACGCCAATGACAAGCCAGTTGAGCTTATCGAAGTTTTACTTCAGAATAAGGATTCTTTACTCATAAAAAGTGAGCTGACAAATGCAGAGGGTAGGTTCATCATAATCGCTGAAAAGGGACAATACCTGTTATCGATAAAGCAATTAGGCGTCATCTTATACAGTAAAAAGATTGATTTAAATCAGAATCTTGATTTATCTGTCATTCAGGTGAAAGAAGGGCAGCATCAACTTAAAGAGGTTGCTGTCACTTTTAAAAAGAAGATCATTGAACGAAAAATTGATAGGATCATCTTCAACGTTGAAAATAGTATTTCCGCAGCTGGTGGTGATGCAATAGATGCGCTAAAAATCACTCCCTCCATTAAAGTCCAGAATGAAGCAATTACGATGATTGGCAAAAATAAAATGTCAATTATGATAGATGATCGTTTGATTGAGCTTTCAGGTGATGATCTGATTAACTTTTTGAAAACAATAAGGACAGATGATATTAAAAGTATTGAGGTTATTACTAATCCTCCGGCTAAATATGATGCAGAAGGAAATAGTGGGCTAGTGAATATTAAATTGAAAAAGGCCAAGCCGGATAGCTGGAATGCATCACTTAATAGCAGCTATAAACAATCGACTTATGCAACTTTAAGTAACGGAGGTAGTTTCAGTTATCAAAAGAAGAAGCTTTCCTTCTTTACCAATTTAAATTATGTCAATGGCTCAAAGAAAGGTTTGGAACAAGAGGAAATAGCTTACTCCTCCCAAACCTGGAATAATGAATTTAAAAGAAAAGCTTATACAAATATTTTTAGTGGCCGGGTCGGTATCGATTATAAGTTGTCAGAAAACTGGACAATTGGCGCTCAATATTTAGGCAGCCTTAACAAGCCAAGGACAGTTCAGGATGATCACAGCATAATTACCCATAATGGCACTCAAACTATAGATTCTCTGATTAACTCAAAATCGAACGATTTGAAGAAAACAAATTCTAGCTCTGTCAATTTCCATTCTATGGTCAAATTAGATAGTACCGGTAAAAATATCTCGTTTGACCTGGATTATTTTAATTTGGATAATCATATTAACAGGGATTTTCAAACACAGAACAGCTATGCTGATTTTGCTCCAACGCCGGGCGGATATCAATCAGCAACAAACTCAGGATTTCAGGATATAAATATTTATTCCGCTAAAATTGATATCACTGATCCCCTAAAGTGGATTAAATTGAGTTATGGGGGTAAAGTGTATTTCTCTAAAACAAATTATGATAACAAATATTTTGACACATCTACAGGGGTGCCATTATTTCAGACCAATCAAAGCAACACATTTCAATATACAGAAAACACACAGGCATTATATATCTCCGGAAATAAGAAGATTACAGACAAATGGGAAATAAAACTGGGTTTAAGAGTTGAAAATACACAAACGAAAGGGAATTCAATAACCTTAAACCAGATCAATACCAATAATTATATTCAGTTTTTCCCTACCACCTATATCCAGTATACCTCAAATGAAAATAATGCCTTTTCGTTAAATTTTGGGAGGCGATTAGCTAGACCCAGGTACAATGAACTGAACCCCTTTAAAGTTTATTATAATCCTTATAGTTATACTCAGGGCAATCCATTCCTATCGCCATCCTATACTAATAACATAGAATTTCAACACGTATATAAAGACATCCTATTTACGTCTTTATCATTTTCTAAGACCACAAATGGAATCGGAAATCCCCCGTTCTTTAATGAAGAAACTAAAGTACAGTACCTATTAGACCTGAACTACTACACTTCTAATAGCTATGATATAAGTGAAACCTACGTGTTTAACCATTTTAAATGGTGGGAAAGTGAAAACCAGGCAAATTTATTCTATAAAACTACCCACATCACAAAAGATATAAATCTGAAAGGAAATAGGGGATTAAGTGCTTATTTTTCGACCAATAACAGTTTCACGCTTAATAAAAATAAGACGGTGAAAGGTGAAGTTAATTTTTGGTATCAAGCCCCTGGATACGAAGATATTTATAAAACTGAATCTACTTCCAGCCTGGATTTAGGAGTAAAATTCTCGCTTTTGGATAATAGCCTACAATTAGCCTTTATTGCTCAGGATATATTCAAAACGAATATAACCAAATCCAAAACCACCTCAAGTAGTATTGGCTATCGCTTTTCTGACTATAATGACAGCAGGTACTTTAGAATCTCCATGTCTTATAAGTTTGGTAGCCGCAAGCTAAACCTTAAACAAAGAGGCTTTGGTAATGAAGAGGAAAAAAGAAGAGCAGACCAGTAAAATAAAGTTATTGTCTGTGTTGTATTCGTTGTTGGAATAGGGTTGGTATAGCTCTGGGTTATACCAACCCTATTCCAACAACGAACTCACCAATCATACAAAACCCTGTTCTATACTTGAATTTGTCTGTCCTTGTGTTGTTTTGCAATATCTAATTAATTTAAAAATTATTTGACTATATTGTTTTTGTAAAAAATTAGATTATATAGATAAATTAGGCAGTCATGGCGATATTAATAAAAGATGCGAAAAATGTTTTTGTTGGTAGAGTTGGTAACACCGTTAGCTACTCATTGAATGGACAAATTGTAAAACGAACAATTGGTAAAAGCACAAAGAAGGCTACAGTTTCTCAGCTTTCAGCCAGGCAACAAACCACTGTTATTGCTAAATTTTTGAATTCGGTACTCGACTATATCAATATTGGATTTGAGTTTGAGGCGAAGCGTTTTCGTACAAAAAATGCGCATAATCTAGCCACATCATATAATAGACGAAATGCTATTGCTGGAACTTATCCAGATCAGCATATTAATTTTTCAAAAGCTTTATTAAGTAAGGGTAAAATACCAGTAGCAAATAATATCAGTGTGAAGGTTATCGAAAATGGATTAGAATTTTCATGGGATAGGGATAGTTCACCCAGCGGAATGAAACCCGATGACAGGGTGATGTTAATGGCTTATTCACCTGAAAAAAAACGTGCTATATGTATTACTAGTGGAGCTGAACGAAGTGAAGGAGCGGAGATATTAGTTATCACTGAGTTTAAAGCACCTCTAGTGTTGGAAACCTATGTTTCTTTTATCTCAGCAGATTATAAGAAAATTTCCAACAGTCTCTATACTGGCCAGGTTTTGTGGCGTAAGTAAGTATTTGGTTATAAATTATCGTATATAATAATTTAATAGTTTTAATTATTTCAAATGAATAAATAATTTATATATATTGTTAGTAATATGAAGAGATGTTAAATATTAGCTGATTATCATTTGGTGCTAGTAATATATTATGTTGCAAAAAGACGATGACAAACTTGATTTGGTGATTGATCTGATTCATTTAGTCTTAAAAAGGCTTGAACAGGCTGATCCCGCTAAAGATCCGGTCTTTTTGAATATAGTTGAAACAGCAGATATGTTTAAGGTATCTGAAAGAACAATAAGACGTTGGTTGGCTGATGGAGTTATTAAAGGATTTCATATTGGCGGATCAATTCACTTTTCAAAAAATGAATTGATACAAGTTGCAATGGTGAATAGATTAAATAAGAAATAGGAACACCTCTAAATTGGCTCACCCACATTCTTGAAAATGAGCCGCCAGAGATTAAAGGCTTCTCTGAGCAGAATCTAAAATTCATAAAGATATAGTTTTGATAAGATAATTGGAAAACAGTCTGTTTCCGAAATTCCATGTGCAATAATATTTTTGGCAACGATATATTAGTTTACCCCAACAATGGCCATTAATTCAAATATAAGTTAGAATCTTAAAGAATCAAGTTTATAAGATTAAAAAGGATTTTTAACGTTTACGGTTAACAGTAAAAAATATCAATGTTTAATTGAGTGTTTTGTGTCTCATTTTAATTAAATAAATTCTTATGGCAAGAACAGCTGCATTTCATTCGATTAAACAACATGTTTACCATGACAACACTAAGTGTACAGAAGGTAACAACATTGAAAAAGAGAATCTAAGATCAGGAACAGGTGGTAAAACCAAATGTGCACATTGTTCTAAGTTAGACTAGTCTAAGCAACGATTTTCAATTAATTACGAACTGCCCCTTGGAAACGAGGGGCTTTACTATTTTTATAAGAAAAGAACTATTTATAAGTATGGGAATTAAAGATAAAACTAAAAATATCCTACTTTCCTTCATCTCTTTTACACCTTTCCTCTTCTGCAATTTGGGGCATTATTTTTAAGGGGATATCGATTTCATCTGACATTAATAGATGACTCCTATCTTCATTTGGATCATAATAATCCTCATCAGGCTCATCTGGTAAATTTATATCAATATCATTATTTTGAAGGCCAATGATTTTATCTAAAACTTCTTTAGATGAAGTTTCATCGAAACGAATGTAGCGTGAATAAACAAGACCACTTTTACTTTCATGCTCTTCAAGTGTATAACTCGTTTCTTGTAACTCTTCATAGGTAATACCTAGCTGCTGTACAATGTATCTAGCAAGATTTTCCTCATTAGTGCTTTCTAACTCTTTATTAATCATTTTTTTAATGATTTAAGTTAAATACAAGATATAGATTTCTTATGAACTTGAAATTTTAGAAATGGAAACTATATCTGATTTAGCAATGATAACTAGTGTTATAAACCCACGAGGAACGAAGTGGTGTAAACTAATATATCATTGCCATATTTTTTTATTCTTATCAATAATTCAGTCTATAAATCAAACCAAGAACACATTCCAAATTCAGATTGGGACAACCTATTTACTACTTATATTCCGTTCCTATATGGCCTAATTTCTGTCTTTTTAAATCTCTTTTTCTCTTCTATTTCTAACAAAGCCTATGACAATTCCGGACAATCCCGGACAATTCCGGACATGCGGCCCTGTTTGTTAGTTGCTTACGGTTTTATCCTATACATTAGTTCAACGAGTTCGAAGCTACCGGTACGCAAATGACTTGAATTAACAGATTATTTAATTTAAAAATTAAAGTTTATGGCAATTTTAGATCAAGGTCTTATAGGGACTTTCAAAGGAAAAATGGGATCGTTAGTTATCGCCAAATGGAAAAACAAATACGTTGGGAAGAGCAAACCCAAATCGTCTTCAAAAGCACGTACTGAACTACAGCTTGATCAACAGTCGAAGTTTAGATTGGTCGGTAAGTTTATGAGCGGGTTTTCTTCAACCATCTCATTTAGTTATCAAAAGCTGACGGTTGGAACAACTGCAATGAATGAGGCAATGCGGTATAATCTGAACAATTCGATTAGCGGTGTTTATCCCAATTATACATTGAATTTTGCTAACATCCAGTTAAGTGACCCACTGGAAAAACGGGAAATAGATGGTGGTATTAGCCCGGTAATAACGGCTTCGCCGCAGCGGAAGATTAAACTGACCTGGAAAATTGATGACCCTCAAAATTACGAGAAGACAAAGGACACTGATCAGGTGTATGCATTTTTATATCATCCCGAGAAAAAGATCAGTTTTGCTTCGACTCATCCTCAGAGAAGTAAATTGACCCTTGATTTTAGCGTACCTGGTATATTTCTGGGTGAGGTACATGCTTGGCTCTTTTTTGTTTCTGCAGATCGAAAGTTAGTCTCAAAAACAGAATATCTGGGTAAGGTGACGGTAGTCGCTTAAATTATAGATCGCTGGCAGAGTTATGAGATCTGCCGGCGATCTTTTGATCAAATTCAATTATACGTTCACCGTTTTAAAATAGTTTGTTATGAAAACTAAAATTATAAAATTACCCGAACGATCTCTTTCGTCTCTCTTTTCAGATCTCAGATTTTCCCGACTAAAACAGCAACTGTTTTTTCTCTTTCTATTAGTCCTTTGGTGTTTTGCTCCCCCCTGGTTACGTCTTTTTGATGAGACTGCAGGGGGTATAGATCAAAGTATTTGGTTATTGATTTTACTAAGCTTGATTAGTTTTTTACTGATAGTCAGTTTGTGCTGGTGGTTGTTACAAAGATTTTGGGAAACGGCTGGTTTGCCTTCGTTCTCAAAAATGGTTTCACAGTTTAATACGTTATTATTATGGCAACAATTAAGCTTTTACTGGCTGTCTTTTGCTTTGCTTTTACTGGTAGCATCGGTATGCTTAAACGCGATCTGTTAGTAAAAGATAGGAGTAGAGAAAAACTGGTTAATTTGGCGACAAGAGAAATTGGTGTGAGGGAGAAAACTGGTCACAATGATGGAATAAGGGTAGAGGCTTATTTGGCAAGTGTGGGCTTGAAAAAGGGACAACCTTGGTGCGCAGCTTTTGTAAGCTGGATTTATAAAGAAGCTGGTTTTATATATCCCAGATCAGGATGGTCACCGGCTCTTTTTCCTCTATATAGATTAGCCAGATCAGCATTGCCGGGAGATTTACTGGCAATTTATTTCCCTAAATTGAAGCGGATTGCACATGTGGGGATAGTTGAAAAACAAGAAGGAAATTGGTATCTGTCGGTCGAGGGGAATACAAATAGTCAGGGGAGTAGTGAAGGAGATGGAGTGTATAGGAAACGGAGACATGTAAAAGCCATTTACCAGATAGCTGATTGGGTTAAGCCAGAAAGGAGAATACGATGAAGTATTATCATTTTTATGTGCTATTGCTGAGTTTGTCCGCAGGCTGCGGTTTATTCAGTAACACCAGGGCTTCAAAGGAAAAAGCATATCTGCGCCAAGCAAATAAAACTGATCTTGAGATTCTGGAACAGAAAAATTTGATTAAAGATTCAACCGGTTTTATTTTTTATGCAGACTCAGCACGACATGATTACACAATTCAATTTTGGCCGAAAGGGAGGTTTACCTTTACTGCTGAAAATGGCTTTTCTGGAGAGGCGCATAGTATTTTGATTAAGGGAAGCTCTAGGGAGCAAGTGGGTTATTCAAGAATGGTTCGTTTACAAGAAAAGGATCAGGGTAGTGTGAAAGAGAAATTGAGAGTTAGTAATCGGGCTATCCATAAACAGGCGCATATAGTTAAAACTAATTCTGACTGGGGGAAATGGGTTGGAGGGGGCTTAATTTTAATAGCCATTATTGGATTACTATTATATCTTCTTAAAAAAGCGCTGTGAAATCTCACAGTGCTTTTTTATTGGATTTACCCTAGATTTACCTCATACTGTAAAAATACAAAGACTGAAAAGCGTCACTTTAATAACAAAACGATAAACCATATTTATGCAATACTATATTTTCAAAGAGGCTTGTGACACAAAAGAAACCGGTCCTGTTTTTCCACAGATTCAAAAGTGGAAACCTGGATATGATGATGACAAACCAGACTCTTTTTATTCCTATTATATTGCAGCCAAAAGTGGCGGTTTTCCTGATTTTACTCCGAATATGGATTACTTAATACTTCATGGAAGAGCTAAACCTACTGACATTATAAGCTCTGGTATGTCAACTGGTTTTATTATAAGTGAAAAATTAAAGGTGCTATTTGATCAATTTGTACTTCCACCACACCGATTTTACCCGGCAAAAGTATTACACAAAAAAACTGAGCTTAATGGTTACTTTTTCATACATATAATTTCGGATTATACAGATTTCGTAGATTATCCCAAGTCTACTTTCATTACTTCTGGGTTCTCCAATACTGATCCGCAGCCCATAACCATAACCTCAAAGGAGGATTACATTAGTAAGGCTAAACAGTTGCAAGATAATTCTTTTGTGAAAAAACTTCCTTATCGCTCTATAGGCGCAAAAGAGATTTATTTCAATTCAAAGTTTGATAAAGGATTAGACTTTTTTGAAATAGGTCGATTTGATATTAACTTTTATATCAGCCAGACTTTAAGAGATGCTTTGGCTGATAATGGAATTACTGGTTGTGATATTCAACCCACAGATAGGATCGTTTTTTAGATTATAAATATTGTGCTTAAGGATTCGTTGATTCAGGCTTACTGTGATTTACGATGTTTGTTTTTTTTAGTTTTTATCAGGCAGCTTGATTAAATTGCGAATTATTATATACTTGAACAATGTCCAATTTTGAAGTGCTTTTCGATTACATTCAGGAAATATCAGGCAAACTGCTTTCGGAAGATGATAAGCACTTGTTGATGGCACATTTCAAACCCAAAAAACTTAGAAAACGGCAATACTTTTTACAGGAAGGAGACGTATGCAAATATATTGGGTTTATTGTAAAAGGATCCGCCAGAACCTTTACGGTAGATGAAAAGGGGCATGAAAATGTATTGAAATTGTCTGTGGAAAATTGGTGGCTGGCTGATTTTGAAAGCTTTTACCTGTTGACGCCAAGTCGCTTTAATATTGAGGCGCTGGAGGATCTGGAGGTTCTTCAATCAACCAATGCTCAAATTGAGGAGTTTCTTAAGCACATCCCTGCCTTTTCAGCGATGCAGAACATAATCAGTCAAAACAACACCATTGCAACCCAGAAAAGAATGCAGGCCGCTTTTAGCTATACGGCTGAAGAGCGTTACGAAGACCTAATTAGCAATTATCCGCATTTTCTAAAACGGTTCCCGCAAAATGTGATCGCTTCTTATCTGGGTTTATCCCCGGAAACTTTAAGCAGAATAAGGAAAAACTCTTTTAAATAGATCCTTATGAAAGGATGAAATTCGGTATCCAAATAAACCCCATCGATATCACTTTCTGAATGCATAAAAGTTGCTCAACAACGCAAATATGCCGTTGTGATCTTTCTGGGTTTTTGCTTCCTGGGGTTTTTCTGGCTGTCTTAAGTTGTTTTTTTACAATTAGTTATCCGATTTACTTGATTTAGGTCTGGACAATAAGTTGACCTAAGTCAAATGTACTTAATGATTCATGTCAATAAACAGTCCGTTATGGGGCTGCATCTTTGGATATACTTCAGAACGGGAATACACCTGAAGAATAGGAGAAATTAACATATAGAAATCATGAGTAAATTAGAAAACAAAGTAGCGGTAGTTACCGGTGCAGCAAAAGGAATAGGTGCATCTATCGCAAAACACTTCGCGGCAGCAGGCGCAAAAGTAGTGGTGAATTATGCCTCAAGTAAAGAAGACGCAGATAGGGTGGTTAAGGAGATAACCGACAATGGAGGCCTGGCCATTGCCGTACAAGCCGATGTATCGAACGAGGCCGATGTGATCAGGTTGTTTGAAGAAACCCATACGGCTTTCGGTTCGTTGGATATTTTGGTAAACAACGCGGTCCATCAGGGATACTTACCTGTAGAACAGATATCGGTAGCAGCTTTTCATCAGCATTTCAACGTCAATGTTTTAGGGCCTATATTGACTATCCAGGCATCTTTAAAAGCGTTTGGCGATAAAGGCGGCAATATTATCAATATCAGTTCGGGTGCGAGCAAATACCCTCTTCCGGGAGCCTCGTTGTACTCTGCCACTAAAGCGGCATTAGACGCCATGACGATTGCTTTATCAAAAGAACTTGGTGTAAAGAATGTTCGTGTCAATTCTATTTTGCCGGGCGCTACAGATACAGAAGGTGCATCTAGTGCAGGTGTAACCCCTGGTAGTGAATATGAAAAAATGTTTGTTGCCAAAACACCGCTTGGCCGCAGAGGCCAGCCAGAAGATATTGCGAAAGCTGTTCTATTTCTTGCTTCGGATGATGCAGCCTGGATTACTGGAGAGCAAATTGGCGTTTCGGGCGGTATGTATGGTTTTTAAAGTTCTCAGGCAAATATAAAACATAACAAAGCTCCGTAGCCATACGGAGCTTTGTTCCCCTCACCGGGCAGAATTATAAAATTATAGCGCTTTCACAATTGCCAGTGATTTTTCGACATGTTCGATTGGTGAAATGTGATCGGTTTCTGATGAAAAGACCGCTATAATCTTACCGTTTTTACCGATGACATAAGTGGTTCTCGGGATGAAACCATGGTTAAGCTCTATGCCACGAATGTCTTTCATTCCAAGCTTCGATGGATTTATTGTCAAGCCGTATGTAGCTGCAATTTTACCTTCAGAGTCCGACGCTACCGCGAACTTGCCCGCACAGTAATCAGGATCAGCAGAAAATGTATTTAGTCGCTTTATATCGTCTCCGGATACACCGATAATAGTGGCTCCCGCGGCTGTAAATTTATCCTTCATTTCTGCGAAGGAATGAGCTTCTGCATCACAGCCGCCAGTATAAGCAGAAGGATAGAAGTAAACTACAACCGGCCCTTTAGCAAGGGATTTTTTTAATGAAAAATTGAATTCGTTACCAGCCAGACTGGCCTTAGCTGTAAATACAGGTGCTGCATCTCCTTTTTTCAACATCTTCGATTGGGTAAAACCAGGAAGAGCTGTTAGGATTGAAAAGCTGAAAATTAAAAAGGACAGGTAATAATATTTTTTTTTCATAGTAAATGGTTTTAATTTCTTAATGTTTGATATCAAATTTCGCAATAAATTCGATGAATAAATACACAAGTTTCTTGTTAATACTATTGGCTTGTTTTGATTAAGTTTGTTGGTGCTTTACCGAATTTTTGTTTGAACGAACGCGAAAAATGGGGCAGACTTTCGAAGCCGAGATCTAAATAAATGGCCGATGGCTTTTGATGTTTCTGTTCTATCAAATGCTTTGCTGCTTTAAGGCGTTTATCTAACAGCCATTGACGGGGCGGTACGCCGAACGTTTTTGCAAAGTCGCGTTTAAAACCTGCCAGGCTGCGCCCGGTGAGTCGTGCAAATCTTTCAACCGGGACGTTAAAATGAAAATTAGTCATCATAAAGCGCTCCAGATCAATTTTATGAGGTTCTGCAAAATCGAATAAGTATGACCTCAATTGCGGTAGGCTATGTAATAATAGTTTAACGCCTTCTTTAACTTTGAGGATACCCATATCTTCTGTGAGCGTTTCTGCTGTGGCCTGTGCATAAGGAATAATGGATTGAAAATAGCCAAGAAGAAATGGATCGGGGGGAACGGGCACGTTTGATGGGCCAACATATTTAGGACTGGTGTCGATCTGTTCTTCCAGCGCTATTTTGCGTAACAGATCTTCCTGAAGACAAATAACGATACTCTCATAGCCTTGGCCGGGAAGAGGTGTTTTAGTCAGTGTACCCAGTTGATTTTTGCCTACCAGCAGCATTTCGCCTGCTTTGAGCTCCAGGCGCTGGTCAGCTGTTTCTAAATGAAGTTGCCCTGAAACCATCAATACTAGCGTATGATGGTTCCAGAAGCATACTTTATCTTTCCGTTCTGCAGAGAGATAAGAATAGAAGATCACGCCGGGAAGTATTTCAGTTGGATTGGTCATTTATCTCTGTAAGTAAGTACCACCTAAGATGGCGCCTGGTGTAAAAGTAGTATTTAATAATTCTATTTCAGACGTCGTAAATTCAATGTTCATGGCAGCAGTATTTTCCTGTAACCTTGAACGGCGGCTCATGCTTACTAATGGCATAATATAGTCGCCTTGCATATTTACCCAAGCGATGGCAATTTGGGTAGGTGTAACTTGTTTATCATTCGCCAAGGCTTTCAATACTTCCACTTTTTCCAGATTTTTGATGAGGTTATCGCCTTGAAAACGAGAGAAGTGCAGGTGGTGGTCATTGTCCGCAAGCGGCGCTTTCATATTGCCTGTTAACAAACCTTCGGCAGTGTTGGCAAAGGCAGCTACTGCAATCCCCATTTCTTTAGCTGCTGGAAATAATTCGCTTTCCACCTGTCGGTCTGCCAGTGAATAGCCCATTTCCAGTACACTTATCGGATGAATCTGGTTTGCTTCGCGCAGTTGATCAGCCGTGATCTCAGAAACACCAATGTAGCGCACTTTACCTTCTTTGATCAGGTCGGCTATGGTACCAATAATATCTTCTACAGGTACGCTACCGTCCATCCGGCAAGGCTGGTACAGGTCTATGGTTTCAATGCCTAAACGGGTAAGCGAATAATTGATGAAATTCTTAATGGCCACGGGGCGCAGGTCCAGGCCCAGCCATTGCGCATTATGAAAGAGAGCACCAAATTTAACACTGATGAAGGCATCGTCCCTGCGGCCTTTAATGGCTTTACCGACTAACAACTCATTGTGTCCTGCACCATAAAAGTCGCCGGTATTTAAAAAATTGATGCCACTGTCAAGCGCAGACTGTATGGTAGCTATGCTTTCAGTTTCATCTGGCGTTGAACCTCCCCATACGGAAGACATGCGCATACAGCCCAAACCTAGTTTGGACACTAGAGGGCCGTTTTGGCCCAATTGTATTTTTTTGATCGTTGTCATGATACAAAGATCAGCGTTCGATCATTATTGAGCTTATCTATACGGCTCAAATTAGTTGTCCTGATAGCTCATTTTAAATTGCCACTTGTTGTGAATATTAAAATTATCATTGACGGTAAAAAATAAGAGAGGTTGAATCAATGAAACAACCTCTCTTATTTTTAAATCAATCCTGGTTAGAAGGTTACCGTGAGCGTATATGTCTGATAGTTTACACTAGCAGGTACCTCTGTATTTCCGATTAAATTGAAGATGAGCTTTTTTTGGCTTGCGGTCAAATTGTTGGGAATACTGCCTGGCACCAGATTTACCCGAATATAACCAAAGCTGCTGTTGGCAGGTATAATAAGTTTCCCCAGATTAGGGATAGTATAATGATTACCTTCAACTGCTGTACTCTTTGGATCTATCGTATAACTTAACTCCAGATTTGCAGGCCTCTGAGGGCCTACTAACTGGACCTTAACGCTGTCATAGCCAGGAGCAGCTACAGTTCCCTGTGATCTGCTTTTTATAGCGGGCGAAAATTCTACTACCGATGGACCTTTATAAGTTTGATATTCCTTTTTACAGGCCGTAAACATCAGTGAGATCAGCCCTATAACAAATGTATATTTTAAAATATTTTTCATTTCATTTCTTAATTTAGTAACCTGGATTTTGAAGCAGGTTCGGGTTTATATCTAATTGACCTTGTGGAATATAAGAGAGGATACGCACATCTGTTGAGAAAAGGAGTGTTCCATTATCTTTTACAATATTAGCACCACGTCTAACCAAATCAAACCAGCGATCGCCTTCGTAAGCCAGTTCAATTCTTCTTTCATTTAGAATCACATTTAAAAGTGTTGCACCTGTTGCCGTTGTTGGAGCAAGACCAGCCCTGAGACGAATCTTATTCACATCATCCTGTGCTTTTCCATCCTGCCCTGAACGTGAATAAGCTTCTGCTCTGGTCAGGTACATTTCAGATACACGAATCATTCTTACATTATCCAGGCCATATGAACCTCCGGATCCTGGATATTTCTGAACCCAGAAAATTGATTCTCCCGATTTAGTAACTGGCACTAGCATGGCTGTTTTTCTGATATCACCTTTTTCATACGCATTCAAAAGACTGTTGGAAGGAACAACATCACCATAACCACTTGAACTGGTTGATGAATTTCCAAGACGTTGGTAAATACTTTGCAGACTATTCGACCCTAGACTTTCTGAAATATCAAAATTGATTTCGAAAATGGATTCCGGGCTATTCTTTTGATTGAAAATAGAAGAATAACCTGCGACTGTTGCCGTAGCAACAAAGGTTCCCACATTAGCATTGATTGCTTCAGTAGCGTTATTTATTGCAGATTGCCATTCCTCATTATACAGAGCAACTCTGGATCTCAAAGCCTGAGCCGCAGCTTTTCCAATAATTGTTTTAGCGGTTAAACCATTTGGATTAGTCAATATAGCAATAGCTCCGTCAAGATCTTTCTCAATCTGAATATAAACTTCGGAAACCTTACTTCTTGATGGATAAGTCACCTCAGTTACACTAGAAACACCTTTCAATATGATAGGTACACCCAGGTCGAAGCTGCCTGGAGTATGTTTAGGATTATATCCATATTCATTAGCCAGGGTAAAATACAATAAAGCTCTGAGAAATAAGGCCTGACCTTTAATCGTCGCTTTTTGGGCTGGTGTGCCATCACTAGCCTGATCTACATTATCCAATATCAGATTACATTTATTAATGATAGGATAAAATGAAGAGTATTCTACAAAATGCGTACGTAAAGTATTGTTGTATTCACCAACAAAACGGTTGGAGTTGGAGACTGTAATTCTGCAATTATCTGACAAGACTTCGGACTTGATAATAATATCCCTTCCGAAATTTCCAGAAGCCTGTAAATTACTGTATACATTTGTTAATAAACCTTGTATGCCCGTTATTGAACTCAGAGCCCCTTCGGCGGAGATAGACTGTTTAGGCTCGACATCCAATATTTTTTTACAGGATGAGCACGTCAGGACAAATCCTGTAACGAGTAATAATATATAATTTTTCATCTTAGTTTTTGTTTGAAATTAAAGCCCTAATTGCACACCAAATGTGTAGTTCTTGTATTGTGGAACAATACCTGAAGTGCTACCCTGAACTTCTGGGTCAAGGCCTGTAAACTTAGTTAGCGTAACCAGGTTATAGGCTTGTGCATAGACCTGAAGGGATCTGATGGTTGTACCTAACCACGATACAGGAAATCTGTAAGAAAGGTTAATGTTCTTTAACCTGATATAAGAACCATCTTCAATAAACCTGCTTGTAGCGCCATAGGGAGAAAGATAAGTGATTCCTCCAGATTGTGCGGCTGCTGGTACACCTGTATTGTAGTAAGGTCTTGGGGTGTCAGTGATATCACCTGGGTTTTGCCATCTGCGCAATTCACTTATATCCTGGTTCCTGTCTATAGTACTACCCATGCGTCGGTTAAACTGGGCATCCACATTATTGATTTTACTACCATACTGATATTGAATAAAGGCAGTCAGTGTAAACGCTTTATACCTGAACGTATTAGTTATTCCTCCATATCCTTTAGGTAATTGACTTCCCACAATTTTTCGGTCAGCAGCTGTAGGATTATAAGTTATGTTTCCATTGGCATCATAATACATCGGATTACCATCAGCAGGGTTTACACCTGCATATTCGACAACAAAATAGGATAACAATGGTTTTCCTACAAAATAAGTACTGTTTAATTGCTGAAGACCGTCATTTAGCTCTAAAAGTTTACTTCTGATGAAGGTCGCATTTAATGTCGTTGACCATTCAAAGTCTGTACTTTTTAAATTAATAGTATTTAATTCAATCTCAATACCTTCGTTTTTCAATTTTCCAATATTCGTATTTATACCTGAATAACCGCTGGTGATAGGTAAGTTTCTTGACAATAACAGATCGGTTGTTTTTTTACGAAAAGCACCCACACCTCCTGATAAGCGGCCTTTAAAGAAAGAGAAATCAACACCTACATCGGTAGTTGCTGCCTGCTCCCACGACAAATCGTCATTACCCAGGGTAGGGGATATTCCAGGCTGGCCATTATAAGAGCCCGAACCCTGGTATAGTGATCTGGAAGCAAAATTTCCAATAGAGGAGTTTCCAAGAATACCATAACTACCTCTTAGTTTCAATTCATCTATCCAACTCACCTTAGAAAGAAAATCTTCTTTAGATATTCTCCATCCCAATGATCCTGCAGGGAAAGTACCATATCGTTTATTTGACCCGAATCTTGATGATCCATCATAACGCACGGTCGCTGATGCCAGATATTTTTCATTAAATGAATAATCTGCTCTCGCAAAATATCCTGCAAGTTTATAGGCTGTATAAAACGAGTTCGCATCTGTTTTTACAGCTGCTGATTGAAGCGTTTTGAATTGATAGCTTGGGAAACCTGTTCCACTTGCATTATTTCCTTCATTAACCTCTTGTTTATAACTAAACCCACCAATCACATTCAATTTATGTTTCTGGTTAAAAATATGGGAATAATTAAGGGTCTGATCGGTATTGAAGTCAGTAAACGTAGTATTTGCTACACTGGCACTTCCGTTCACAGATGCCCCATCGGGTGTTCTTGGATCAGTATAACTGTTTTCTGCGATATAACTGTAATTCTCTGAAAAAGAAGAACGGAATTTCAAATCCGGAAGAATCTGATAGTTTAATACGACATTACCTACAACAGCTTTAGTGTTAGCCCTTTGAATATTATAAGCCGCGGTCTGTACTACGTTATTAGGATACGCCCCATATAAGAGGGTGTTGTAAGTTCCATCCGGGTTATAGATTGCATTGATCGGAGCCGTCAATATTGCTGTCCTGTTCGGGTTGGAGAATGCTGTACCACCTGTGGTGCCATTTTGAGTAAATGAGCTCAAATTCAAACTGGTTTCAAAGGAGAATTTCTCGCTAATTTTGTGATCAAGATTTAATCTGCCTGTCACCCTGTTAAAATCCTGGCCAATTTCCTGACCGATTTGTTTGTTGTAAGCTCCCGAAACGAAAAATTTTGTTTTTTCATTCCCACCAGTTGCATTCAAAGCATAGTTTTGTGCAAGACCTGTACGAAATACTGCATCCTGCCAGTCGTAGGTAGGAGCTGTAGCCGGATCACCAAATGAAGTCAGTAACGTTTGTACTGATGTAGGCGCAGCGGTAAGGCTTCCATAGCGGTTAACTATGGCTTCTTTAGATAATTGAATAAACTCTGCTGTATTTAATATTGGTGCTTTTTTAATGACTTTAGAAATGCCAACTGAAGAATTAAAGTTTATTTGGGTTTTTCCACTTTTTCCTCTTTTTGTTGTGATGACCACAACACCGTTGGCGGCTTGAGCTCCATAGATAGAAGCTGCTGCTGCATCTTTTAGAATATTGATAGATTCAATGTCATCTGGATTGATGCCTGCCAAAGCATTTGAAGAGGCAAACTGTCTGGAATTATCTCCTGAAATTACCTGAACGCCATCCACAATGTATAAAGGCTGAGTTCCGGCAGTGATAGAGCTTATTCCACGGATATTTACGGTTACAGCCGCTCCAGGCAAACCACTTGAAGAAGTAATCTGAACACCTGCAGCACGACCAGCCAAAGCATTGTCAAAACTTTGTACAGGTATTGTTGAGATTTCTTTACCAGATATCTGTGAACTGGCTCCTGTTAAGTCCTTTTTAATTTGTTTAATACCGAACCCTGAAATGACTACATCATCCAGGTTACCTTCAATAGGAGTAAGCTTAATCGTCCGCATATCCTTAGCCACCCGGAGTTCCTTGCTTTCATAGCCCAGATAACTAATCACCAATTCAGCTTTTTCATCCACATTCTTCAAGTGAAATTCGCCTCTTGAATCTGAAATTGCCTTTTTTCCAGTCCCCTTGACCGTAATTGTTGCTCCCGGCAATGGCAGCCCATGCTCATCCACCACTATACCATGTACATCGATACTAGCCCAGCGATCAGCCAGGACGTCCCAAAAGGAAGGCACTTTTTTCGATATGATCACGGTTTTACTCTCGATCTGAAAGCTCAGTGATTGAAGGTCAAATATCCTATCCAGTATTTCTTCAAGTTCGAGACCATTCACATGGATAGTTACCGGGTTGGCGGTTTTTAGTAATCGCTCTGTGATGATAAAATTGTATCCTGTTTGCTTCTTAATGTCGCCAAGAACTATTATTAAGGGGGCATTTGATTTGGACAGCGTGACTTTTTGAGCATAGCCAGTTGCACTGACCTGCATAAAGGTAGCCAGTAAAATAACGAAGGTTAGACGCATAATAAGCCCTAATTTAGCGGCGCGCCATTTAGGCACACGAAGTTGTCTTGTATAATTTTTATACATTTGCTTAGTTCGATTAATGCGGTATGCCTTTACTTTCCAGGGACCAGGCAACCGCGGTTTAATTAATAAATTATTAATGAATATGTCGGATAAAGGACCAGGGGTATTACTTACTTCTGGTCCTTGTTTTCAGGACATAGCCTTATTTTCGACTTAGCGCTAGGGGGGTAAAGTTCTTTTCATGAATTTGTTGGTTTAGGTTGGTTGTGTTGATTTTTGGTTATTTAGTTTTTTGGTTATTTAGAAACATATATTTTTCGTCCTTCAATCTTGAAATTGACTCCTCCTGTTGACTCGAGTAACTGCAGCACTTTAGAGACATTGTCAAATCGGGATACCACACCGACAAACCTTTCTGTAGGTCTCGCTCCGATGTAAACGACTTCTACATTATACCAGCGCTCTACCATACGCATTATGTTCTCAATAGATTCATTTTCAAACATGAATTCATTGTTTTTCCATGCTATGGCAAGATCTGTATCCACTTTAGTCACCTGAATGCCGTCCTCGGTCAGAATAGATTGCTGACCGGGTTTGAGCACTAAAAACTGCTTTCCTGATGTATTGGAAACCCTTACAGAGCCCTCCATTAAAGTGGTCTTCAGCGCAGGCTCATTCTGATAAGCATTGATGTTAAAATGTGTACCGAGCACCTCTACCTGTTGCCCAAGACTTACCACTACAAAGGGATGTGCTTTATCTTCGGCAATCTCAAAATAACCCTCTCCCAATAGTTCAACACGCCTGATTTTAGACCCGGAAAAACTGGAAGGATAAGTTAATGAAGAGGCAGCATTTAAATAAACCCTGGAATGATCCGGCAAATTCAAGATATAGGTTTGGCCAACCGCAGTGCTTAAGGTATTCATTTTCCCTTCTGTGCTGCCGGCTGTTCCTGAAATTGTATATTCCAGTTGTCCATCTTTGGTCTTGCTAATGCTGATCCCTGGCTCTTCGGCCAGCTTGCCGTCTTTCTCTCCACCAAGCACGATCGTTTTACCATTGGACAAGGTCAAAGTAGCGCCAGTTTTTCCCGGTGCGATGTCATTGGTCAAGAAATTTTTCGTCGTTGCGCTTCCCTCAAGATGACGTGAGGTATAAAACCAAATGCCACACATAAGGGCAATAGTTGCCGCTACGGCCACCCTATAATAAATCCGTTGTAAAACTTTAAACTCCGTTTTTTTCGGTGCCTTAGCACTTTCCAATCGCTGTTGTACCTTGGCCCATATCGCGTCCTCATTTACAGACCGGAAAACCTGTAAGTCGGCAGCAAGCAGTTCTTCACTAAAGCCCTCCATGAATTTCCTGTTGTCAGCTGAAGCTGCTATCCAGTTGTCCAGTTCGGCCTGTTCTTCCGTATTAATGGTACCACGCAGGAACCGGGTGATCAATTTGGAAATATGGAACTGGTCTTTTAACATAGGGACATAGATTTTTGATCGTACTTTAATCTGCTTTTAATAGTAAGACGTACAACCAAACCAAACAACCCAAAAAAACTTATTTATTTTTAAGGTGTGTCCAGCATCAGCGTCAAAGTCAATAGCATTGCGCCTGAAAGTCCTTTTTTGAGCATCCCAGTTTTCAATAATTCTGTTGCCCGGGATTTGTAATTACGAATAGTTTGTATGTTCAGGCCAAGCTCGGTTGCGATCTCACCCGTTTTTTTATGATCAAAGTAAATCATCCTGAATACCTCGCGGTAATTATCTGGCAGCAGTTCAATCTCGCGATGCAATTCATGCAATACTTCCGTTTTAATGATTTGGTACAGTACCGTTTCTTCAGCTTGTAGAAGCTGGTCAAAATAAGTCTGTTGGGCAATAGACCTGACTTTGATGTGGCGGAGGTAATCCAGACAAGCATTACGACATGCGACGTATAAAAAAGCCTTAATGTTTTCTTCTCCTTCAAATTCCAGGCGACGCTGCCACAACTTGAAAAAGCAATCGGCCACAATGTCCTCCGCTTCCTGGTCATCCTGTACGAACCGGAGTGAAAAGTAGGCTAAAGACTGATGATAGCGTTTAAAAAAATAGGCAAAAGCGGGATCTGCTCCCTTACGGAACTCATTCATCCGATAAACCTTATCCTGTATTTCCGCAATCGGCATTAATCACTGTTTTTATCTACCCCTAATCACAAATATTATGATTTTTTCGCAATAAGTGTAAATCAATTCCCCTTTATTTCGTTATTGATTAGACAAATATTTAAGATTTTATTTTTCAGCCATATATATAACATAGAGAATAGAGTGGCTATTGAAGACCGTTCTTTATTTGCAGATCCTGTTAAAGAAGGTACTTTTATTCACAGCACGGGGCATATAGGGTTAATGCCTAAAGTCCGCAAACCAACTGAACACCTCTGGCAGAATTGGAAAATACAAAAAACAGGTAACCAGATTTTTGTATGGATTAACAATGATGCTATAATCTCTTTAAATGATACTACCGGGATAACAAAACCCAAAGGAAAGTTTGGTTTTGCTATCAATGGAGAAGCTATGATTAAAGATATCAAATTAATTAGAACAAGGGGAGAGGCGAGTTTACCGCCAAAGTCCTTCGTATGGAAATCTCCGCTTGAAAAGCCCCTTTTTATATTCGAATAATAGTTAAGTATGGAACCTGTTTCTTATACTAAAAGGCCTTCCGATGGTCGTTTTTTAACTGAAGAATCAACTAGTTTACATGGAGCTAAGTTACTTTTTACAGAGATTATCCCTAAATTCTTTAGGACACATGTTAAAGTGACTTTGGAAAATCCTGACAAAATAAGAAGGAAAGACGAAATAATGTTGCTGCTGCCTTCACATTTTTTTGAATCTCCACTTTGCACTCAATGCTGCCTCTTGAAGAGGACAATGTTAAAGTAGAACCCGCAGTGGAAGTGGTTCTGGTAAAATTAAAAGTAAAACAAGAAGTTCCAAAGTGCTTTTAGGTTCTATAACTAATATTTGACAATTTTATTTAGCCTTTCCGAAACGTGACGCAGTGCGTCACTAATTAAGTTGGACGCATTATAGAATTATAAGCCGTCTAGAGATAGAAACTCTGAGAAATCAATATGTGATGTATGCAATTGAAGAAGGTTGGAATACACGTACCTTACAACGTAATATCGCTAAGCTATAGAAACCAGCAACCCATTGACTGGATAAAATTTCAATTTCGTGTCCATGTATTTTATAACAGCTGCGTATTTGCCGTTAATTTCCAGAGTTAAGTAATGAATTTCTGTAATTGTTCGGGGGAAAAATTGTCTTGTTTAAATTGCCCATTCATTTGTTTGGTTCTGGCATTCAGGTGCAAAAAAAATGAAGATAAAGCAAATTCAAGTATCGGTATTGAGTCTTTATTTCTTTTTAAGTTTTGATTGTTTCATTTGTACGCGTCTATCTGTGGCAATACTATATAGTAAATCGAATTTTGATGAAATATGATTTACTCTTTCGATTTGATTGGTCATGGTTATCTTTGATGATGACTCAAGACTGTCTATTTTTTCTGTAAGGCTCTTTTCAATGGCAATAGCTTTACTGTAATCAGTACTGCCAGAATCGTCGTCTTCTATGACAATAACCTCGTACTTTTTAAGCAACTGATAACATGTGTCAATTTCGGCATCTCCAGGAGATAGAATAGGTTGTATAGTAATAATTTTCTCTGATGGCTTAGGATTACACGCGCTGAAAAATATAAAGGATAAAATTGTAAGAAAAATTGGTTTCGACATATTTGTGTAGGTTCAATAAAGAAAATCAGGCTTTTGGCCGAATATAGATAATTTCTTCGACCAGGTTGGGATAACGTTTTTGAAATCCGGCTCCTTGTTCTAGTATATTAAATACCTGCCGTTATGTCAATTGCCTTTAGAAATAGCCTTACCTTTGTTTTCGTGGGCAATACAGATCAGAAAATAAAGAGTAATTCAGATCTATGGAAAGATAGGGCAGAAGGAACTATCCGATCATACTAATTTTAAGCAAACAGGTCAGGCAAATATTTACCGGGCGAATAAGAGTTTTTATTTCGGCGGGATTTACATCAAAGAGAATGATTTGTTTAAACTTGAAACTGTAAATCCAAAGCTGCTGGATCAGGCCGCCAGCCAATTATCAAAACACGTTGCACATCTTAAAAAATGCAATATTATATATTATGAATTATCAACCAACGCTGCTTCTACGCTTGAAGCAAAAGATATCAAAGAAGTTACTGCTCGTTTTTAGTGTTTGCTCCATTGCGGTGACTGGTATTGTAGTTGCTTGTGGCGATGGAGGTTACTATGATGATTATGAAGTTTCAAGTTTCGCGCCGGAAGCCTTTGTAAACGGCAATTATTCGCCATTTTTCTTTACAAGTTCATCTACTTATTATAATAGATATTACATGGACAACAGCAATACGCGTTATAACCAGCTGGTTGTTAGTGAATGGGATTCGTGGTTTGATAATCAGGTAGATACCGCTTCACTAAAGATACTGCTCATTAAATCGACTGCCGAAAGTATTGATTCAGCTTCGCGTCATTATAAAGGAAAACTGAATGTCTTACCAGTTGGTTTTCCTGATTTAAAAAAATCAAAGGCAGATCAAAAGAAGGTAAATGCTTTTTTTGATTATCTGCTTTTAGCTAAAGAATGTGAAAGTTATTCTGTAGGTTCCGGTGATTACTGGTCTTATGAAAAAGAGCCGGTCAAAGAAGTGCCCGTAGCTTTAGAGACTACTTTAATGCAGGCTGTAAGTCAGTCCAAAGATCCTTTCATTAAAGAGCGTCTGTGGTTCCAAATGGTACGCTATTACTATTTTAAACAGAGACAGCACGCTGCAGATCCGGCAAAAGCTGATGTACCTTTGCCAGCTTATTTTGCTAAAGAAGGATCTTCTTTTCCAAAGAATATGATCTATTATCGTGCGCTTGGCTACCTGGCTGGATATTATTATCAAAAAAGAGAGTATGCACAGGCAAATTATCTGTATAGCTTATGTTATAACTATTCATTTGAGATAAAAATCCCAAGCATATGGAGTTTTCATCCTCAAGATGAGAAAGATTGGATAGAAACTTTAAACCTTGCTAAAACCGGAGAAGAGAAAATCACTTTGTGGCATATGCTAGGCAGCAGCGGGGATGAAAAACGTGCAATTAAAGAAATTTATGCGATTGACCCGAAATCTGAAAAACTTGATCTATTGTTGAGCAGACTGGTTAATGTCAGAGAAGCAGAAGGTCAGGCATCAAAAGATACGAGTGCTACCAGTAAATCTAAACGTATTGAAACAGCTAGTGAGCGGACATTAGTTAACAAAATCGCCAACGAGAATAAAACGCTGAAACCTTATTATTGGAATATGGCAGCAGGTTACTTGAACTCACTTTCTGGTAATTATACGGTTGCAAGAACATTTTATAGTAAAGCAAAAAAGCAATTACCTAAAAATGACACATTGGTTATAGCACAGTATAAGTTACTTGATTGGTTACTTTACCTGAGACAACTCAAACATATTGATGCTAAAACTGAAGCTGAAATGGTGGAGCCGCTGAACTGGCTGAACAATTTAAGCAAAAATAAAAAATCTATCCCAAATCTTCGTTTCAACAGTGCAATAGCTCAAAGTATGAACATTTTATCGGATCTGTATAAGAAACAGGGGAATGTTCTAAAAGCTTATTTTTTTCATCCGGAAAGGGGTTTTTATAATAGCAATGCCAGGATAGAGGCTGCAAAAGCACTTTTAAACAAGAAAAATAAAACAGCTTTTGAAGCTTCCATGTTAAATTACTACTCCATCAATGTTGGACAGTTAAGCTATTTACAGGCTATATTATTGGTATATCAGGAAAAATTGGAAGAAGCTGTTGTCTTAATGAAGCAGGCTGATACAGTGAACAGCTCTGTTATGTATGCTAATCCTTTTAATATCAATGTCAAGGATTGTTATGATTGCGATTTTGACGCTGATAAGGACAAAAAACATTTCACTGTATTAGGTTTTCTGGAAGCCTTAAAAACTATTAAAGGAGACCTGACTGCTGGTAAAAATGTATCCAGAAATGCAGCTTTAATGGCAAATGCTTATTATAATATTACCCATTATGGTAATGCGCGTGTATTTTACTATTCGGCTACCATAACCGAAAGTTATGGAGATTCACCTTACAGCATTCCTTTGCCTTATAGAAAGATAGTAACTAATAGCAAAATAGCAGAGAAGTATTATCTTTTGGCCAGATCCAGTGCTAAAACAAAGGAACTAAAGGCGAAATATACTTATATGGCCGCTAAATGTGAACGAAACGAGATCTATAATACGCAATATAATAATCCAGATAACAAAAGAAAATATCGTAGGAAATTTGATTTGAGCAACATACCTACGGGTAAATATTTTGCAGAGTTAAAAGCGCAGTACAGCCAGACAAAGTATTATCAGGAAATATTAAATGAATGCGGTTATTTCAAAAAATACGTGAGTAAAAAACATTAATATGTTACACTTGAATTTGGAAAAGGCTTTGATGAAAGTAACTTAAGAAATATTCGACAATTTTATTTAGCCTTTCCAAAACGTGACGCAGTGCGTCACGAATTAAGTTGGACGCATTATAGAATTATAAGCCGTCTAGAAACAGAAACTCTGAGAAATCAATATGTGATGTATGCAGTTGAAGCAGGTTGGAATCCACTAAAAAGTAGACAATGCCATTACATAGCTGGCCTTTGATTTTGAATCAGTTTATTGCTGTTTTTGAACAAAGGGTTAGGGGCTGATACCCGAACCCCAAATTTCATTTACACAGTTTGTCGGATACTGCCAGTTATTCAAAACTAACTATTTTAATAACCTGGCTATATTCGCCTGTACATTTTTAATTGCAATTTCTAATTCGTTACACTCATTTAATAGCGAAGCAATTGAGTTTGTTTTCTCTGGATAGATACTCTCAGTTAGGTAAGAAGCACATTGTAGATCATAGTTGTTTTCTTTTAGTTGATTTAAAGAAACGACTGAAGAAATGCTATCTGTAGATTTTGTATTAGTCCTAAATTGATCAACGATGTAGACAATTGATGAAATATCCGCTTCTGAAAAATTGTGTTTAAGCTTGCTTTTTGAACCCAATGAGGTAGCATCCATTAATAAGATCCGATCATTAAATTTTGTTTTATTAAGAAATAGAATTGCGGCTTTGACACCTGTGTTATAAAACATTTTAGGAGGTAAAGAAATTGCTGCTTCAAGAATTCCTTCTTCAATCATTTTTTTTCGTAGTGATTCTACCTTTCCTCCAGATGACAATATCCCATCTGGAACCAAAATGGCTGCATTTCCGGCTTCAGATAGGTGATCTAAAATATGACAGAGGAAATCTATTTCAGAACGGCCATTGTTAAATTCGGTAGTCCATTCTCCTCCAGTTCTTTTGTTAGTTTTAATTCCAAAAGGTGGATTAGTGATGATATAATCAAATTTCTCAGATACATCAGGAATAAATGTATTATTAATTGGCCTTATCCATTTTACATCAGATGTTTGAAGCATAAACATCTTTAGTTTGGCAGTTATTAAAGAAGCATTATGTAACGAGGACGCGACAATCTTGATTCCATTGTTTAAAAGCGAACCAATTTCGCTTATAAATTCTCCTGTTCTGGCAAATGGGTCATAAATATTTTTAGCATTATCATTAATCAGTAAAGAGCTTGTAATTAATTTGACTACGTCTTTCGGTGTCATAAAAGGACTGTCTGACCCATAACTATTTTCAACCGGAGTTTCTAATGCGTCAAAAAGTAGTAATATCTCCTCGTAAGACCAAATTACTTGATTGCGATCGACGAAATCGTTCCATTCATTAAGAATTCTAAAAAAAGATTTATTTTGTACTCTATTAATGTCACTTATATCTAAGCCTAAAATTTCAGATGGAAATCCTGGAATTAAATTGATGTATTTTTTGAAAATGTTGGCTAAATCTTCACTAATTTCATTTGAATCTTTAAGCCTAACTAAATCTTCTTTGATTGCTATATCAGTAGTTAATTCAGGCGTTTTATTATTCAAATAACTTAGCAAAATACAAACTGTTATAATATCCAAACCTGATCGTTCCCTAATTCCAGAAGCTGAAAAAATATTAAGCTGTGCATTTACCAGCACCCTAGCATCTTCAAAAGATATTTTCATGGAGCAATCATTTTGTAAAGGTTTAAAGCGTTTGTCGATACCCATTTTCCAACACCCCGCAACCAACCTGTTTTCTGCTTTTTATCGCTATTAGATTCGTTAATTACAATATTAAAATGGTTGTGAATCTCTTGTTGAAACACATTCACGGGGGCATCATTATCCCTGATATGATTATTATGAATTTTCATTTTTATTAAGGATTATGTTCCAAATGCGTTCATCTCTTAACTCTGCTCTTTTAACTAATAATCTTTTCAATAGCACGTTCTCTCTATCTACTTCGTTAATCAGATCTACTACATGTTGCTGCTGTTGTAAGTGGGGGATGGGGATCAGTAAGTTTTCAATTACAGGTTTGTTTATTGTAGGAATAGTAGTTCCGGTTTTTCTTTTTGATAGATAGCTTTTTATTGTTTCTTGTTCCAAATACCATTGCAGATATCTTGGGAGAATTTTTTCTATTGTAGGAGTTATGATAAAAAATGATGACGAGGCGAGTGTCTCTACATCATTTTCTTTATATAAAAATGTCGCGAATTTGGTTCCCTTGTTAGCGATTAATATATCTCCTGGTATTAATAAGTATTTATCCAAGCTTGTTATTAAAGCTCTATCAATTTTTGTAGAATTAAACGCTTCTGTATCTAAAATGTCTTTTGGTTGAATTACACGAACTGAATCTATCTGTGTACTTTCATCAAGGCCACTTCTAAAAGTATATCCGGTTTTAACAAAAGCTACATCTTTTAGTTTGATTTCTTCTACAGTATGCATCATACTGTAAATGTAAATACTTTAATTTGTTCTTCCAAATCTGTATGTCGTATACTGTATTTTTTTTTCTCCCAATTACTAAAGATTAAGAATAAATAGGAAAAAGGTTTATCCTTTAATAAATGTGATAGTCATATATTAAAGGGTTTTAGGCACTCCATTGTAGAAATTTTGATTATAATGGATGATTATTAATTTATTTACATTAGTAGTTGATTTTAAGATGATTGCGTTTTGTGCATCTGAAAGTGAAAACCCTTTATATATCAAATAAGCATTTAACAAATCAGAAGCAGCCAATATCCACCGTCATTTTCTGTAGGTTCCCGATGAACACATGGTAAAACTTTTTGTTCAGGATGATCTACTGCTAATTTCCAAAGATGACCTAATCCTAAGTTTATTGGCTGGGCACTGGGTTTAGGCTGATAATGCAGATCAAAATAATATTCCTTCAAAAAAGTTTCAAATTCTGCTTCTGAACCCACTATGAAATTCCGTATTAAGAGAGTTGGCCTTTTTTTTATCACACCTATGAATTACTTTGGAAGTTTTACAAATGAAATTTTGCAGCAAAATTAGAATCGAAATTTTTGGACAAAAAAAAGCATCTATCTTTTAAGATAGATGCTTTTATCAATTTATGAAGGAAATCTAATTAGCTGATCTTAACATTAATTGCATTCAAGCCTTTTTTACCTTGCTCGATGTCGTAGCTTACTGAATCATTCTCACGAATGTTATCCATTAAACCAGATGAATGAACAAAGATTTCGCTATCGCCATTAGCAGGCACGATAAATCCAAAACCTTTTGTCTCATTGAAAAATTTTACTGTTCCTTGTTGCATTATATTGTATTTAATTATCTTCAAATATAATTAAAATATATTGATTATCAAATAATATTTTTAATTATATTTTAAAATTGAAATAATATTTTGTTGCTTTTGAAAAATTAAAGATTAATCAATAAAATGATATAAGAACACGACATCGCCATTATAAGCTGGTTTTGGCTGATCTTTAATAACAAGGGTTGCCTCAATTACAACTTTGGTAACTCCTCTCAAATTCGCTATAGATTTCAGTTTAGCTTTTAATTGCACTTCGCTATCAACCAAAACCGCCTGTCCAAATTTAAATCGCTCTATGCCATAGTTTATTTCCATTTTAATGTTGCGGACATCTGCAATTTGCTTCCACAAATATGGGATTAATGATAAGGTTAAATAACCATGTGCGATAGTTGCCTTAAATGGGCCTTCAGTTTCAGCTTTCTGCTGATCAACGTGTATCCACTGGTGATCTAATGTTGCATCAGCAAATCTGTTAATCTGTTCCTGACTTATTTTATGCCAGTTAGAAACACCTAACTCTTTACCTAAATGCGATTGATACTCTTCGAAACTATTAATTATTAACATATGTCGGGTCTTTAGGATTTACAATTAGTTTAATGGTATATTAAACAGAGATTCTTTTATTCTTTAATAAAAAATCTTCACGTTTTAATTCAAAAAGGATTAGTTGTATAATTTAACACTATTTCAATATTAAACTAAATATTTTCTGTTCGAAGCATGGAAGTCATTTTGTGCTTGCAATTTTCTATTTTAAGAAGCTTCCTTTGTTTTCTGGTAAGGATTGTGGTGGTTTTTGAGAAAATGTTTCTTATAATCTTTATAGCTATTCACTGCGCCCAGAATGCTCATTATTTTAATGTAGTACCAAGCCAGGTCGATTTGGTGAGTTTTGAAACCACTTCTGGCGCTTTTAGGATATAAATGGTGATTGTTATGCCATTCACCGGCGACAATACCTGGCCACAATTGATTGATAGATTTGTCTTTATCACTGAAGTCTGTGCCTGCCCTTTGTTTGTCCTTTCCTTTCGCGTGGCCTTCGTAATTAAATGTCCTTACACCAACCGCCCAGAATCCTGCTGCTCCAAAGAGACTACAGGCGAGTGCGTGGCCACCGATAAGATAGAATGCTAAGTACCAAAAAGACCAGTTAAGTAGCCAGGACACTATTGCATACGATGGATTCACATAAGAACCCCATTTTTGATATTGTTTGTAAGTATTGGCTGTCACACCTGTATGCTGCATCAGCATTCTAACCCGGTTATAATCTGTTTCACACAAATCTTTTGCTATAGGCTGGTGGTTAACATCAGCAAGAAAACAATATAAAAAACCCGCCTGCGCATTATATGGGTCACCAGGTTGATCTGATTTGGAGTGATGTACATGATGTGAAATCACATATATTTCTTCTGGGATCACATTTAATGTTAAATTTTGTGTAAAAAACCGCCAGAATGAGTTGCGGAATTTATAGGCGCCATGCGTGCAATAGCGATGGTGCCAGATCGTTCCATGAGTACCCATAATAATCATGCTATAAACAAACGCAGCCAATACTGTCCACCAGCTTAAAAAATTGAACAGGAATACCAGAAAAAATGGAACCAGACAGGCTACTTTGAGCCAGCTAAAAAAAGGAAGCCAGTTTTTTCGGTCTTTAAATACATTTAACCTTGAAAAAAACTCGCGGAAGATTTGGTTTGTTGTTGGTTTTATTGATGTACCCTGGTCGTCTTGCCACCCATATGAGGGGCGCTGTAATACATAATCCAAAAATGGCATAGCGTAAAAAAATTGGTTAGTTTATTAATAATCTTATGTATGTCAATCGAGGCGCAATTATAATAAACATATTAATTAAATGAAATAGAATTTCAAGGAAAATGTACATTTAACTCAATTTAAATCGAATATTGGAGGGGTATTGTTGCCATAGAGTTCTAATGTTATTATAGAAAGGGTTGCTCCGTGATAAGTGACCAATCGTGTCCCGGATGGTTTTTTATCTAATTTCTGATAAACAAAACTTGTATCTTATCGGTATCTGTGGTATTAAGTTTTACAGTTATGAAAAAAGTAAGTAGAAGATGGTTTATGCCGAAAATTTTACTGATGCACAAAAGAAGAAAATAGAAACTTCATTGAAAAATGTTGTTGAATGGGGTAGGAGGCCCTGAGGAAACTAAAATTATTATTCGGGTTACTGTTTACCATTATAATGCCAACTGATTCTGGGCGTATTTTATCTGATAGAGCGATGTATCCGGCAAGTTTGTGATCAATGATGACAAAAACTACAGTTTCCGTGTCGTTAGATTTAAATCCTTCAGGCACATTTATGCTTTCTTCCTTTAAATAATCTGGGCCAACCACTAATACGCTCTTATCCTCAACTATAGCTTCTACACCCTGGCCGGTAATGGCTTTAAAATCTTTGACCGGTGGCGTACTTATCTTTAGATCGCTAGCTTTTTTTAGAATACCGGTCGCAATAGGATGTTCTGATTTAGTAAGCATTCCGGTTTTATCAAAAACGACCGTGGTGATTTTCCTGGAATTTTCAAATGAAGTTCTATTCTTAATCAAAATAAACCGAATGCTCATATCCCGACAATGGTTGGGCCCGGGCGGTATCTGTAAGTTTCTCAGTTATCATCGCTTTGATTCCATTTCCAATTAAGTATCTCCGGCATATCCTCACCATGGGCATCAATAAAGTGCTTATGTTGTATAAGTTTATCTTTCATCATTTGCTTCAGGTAATCTCCTTTAGCGCCAAGATTCGGAACACGGTCAACAATATCCTGAACCAGGTGGAACCTGTCCAGCTCATTCTGTACGCGCATATCAAAAGGAGTAGTGATAGTACCTTCTTCTTTGTATCCCCTAACGTGCAAATTAAGGTTAGTACGACGATAAGTTATACGGTGGATCAACCACGGATAACCATGAAATGCAAAAACAATATGTTTATTTTTGGTAAACAGCGAATCGTAATCCTGGTCGCTCAGACCATGGGGATGTTCGCTGGCAGACTGTAGTTTCATCAGGTCAACAACATTAACTACCCGAACTTTCAAATCGGGTAAATGTTTGCGAAGAATAGAAACAGCTGCCAGTACTTCTAAGGTAGGGGTGTCTCCGCAACTCGCCATAACCACATCTGGTTCCGATTCCTGGTCATTACTTGCCCATTGCCATATCCCAATACCTTCAGTACAATGAATTACGGCAGCATCCATCGTTAACCATTGAGGCAGCGCATGTTTACCGGCAACAACCACATTTACATAATTCCTGCTGCGTAGGCAATGATCAAAAACTGATAAAAGGCAATTGGCATCGGGTGGTAAATATACCCGGACAATGTCGGCTTTTTTATTAATGACATGGTCAAGAAATCCCGGGTCCTGGTGAGTGAAACCATTGTGATCCTGTTGCCACACATGCGAAGAAAGCAAATAATTCAGCGAGGCTATATTGCGCCTCCATGGCAATTCTTTAGTAACTTTCAACCATTTAGCATGTTGACTGAACATAGAATCGACGATACGAATAAAGGCTTCATAACTATTAAAAAGGCCGTGTCTGCCAGTAAGTAAATACCCCTCAAGCCACCCCTGACACTGGTGTTCACTCAGTTGTGCATCCATTATCCGGCCTGATGGCGCTAAAAACTCATCATTTTCTTCTTTTTTTGCATCCCATTGGCGGTTACTAACTTCAAATACAGCACCTAATAAGTTCGAGAGGGTTTCATCCGGCCCGAATACACGGAAATTATCTCGGTTGAGCTTAATTATATCCCGGAAAAATTTTCCCAATATGGTGGTATCTCCAAGCTGTACTGAACCTGGCGAAGGTATAGTTACAGCATGGTCTCTAAAATCGGGCATATAGAGATCGCGCAATAACATACCGCCATTGGTATGTGGATTTGCGCCCATACGCCGGTTGCCTTTCGGAGCCAAATCAGCTAGTTCGGGTATAAGTGTGCCGTTTTCATCAAATAGTTCCTCGGGCTTGTAGCTTTTCATCCAGATCTCCAGTTGCTCTACGTGTTCGGGATGTTTGATATCTACCAGAATAGGTACCTGGTGTGACCGAAATGTTCCTTCATTAGGCAAACCATCAACTTCTTTTGGACCTGTCCAACCTTTTGGTGAGCGTAACACGATCATTGGCCAGCGCGGGCGGGTATTATCATTATTATTTCGTGCATTTTCCTGATATTGCTTGATGTCTGCTATGGCCTGGTCTAACACACCTGCCATTAATTGATGCATAGTTTGCGGATCATCACCCTCCACAAAATACGGTGTCCAACCGCAACCTTGCAGAAACTTCTCTAATTCCTCATGTTCGATTCTGGAAAGTAAAGTGGGATTGCTAATTTTATATCCGTTTAAATGCAAAATGGGCAACACCGCTCCATCCGTGATTGGATTTAAAAATTTATTGGATTGCCATGCTGTTGCCAGGGGGCCAGTCTCAGCTTCGCCATCGCCAATAACACAGGCCACTATCAGATCTGGGTTGTCAAATGCAGCACCAAAGGCATGACTAAGCGAATAACCCAATTCTCCACCTTCATGGATGGAGCCTGGAGTCGTTGGTGCAACATGACTCGAAATACCACCGGGGAACGAAAATTTGGTGAATAATTTTTTCATCCCGGCTTCGTCTCTTGTAAAGTCTGGATAAACGTCGCTCCAGGTACCTTCCAAATAAACGTTTCCTACGATAGCCGGTCCACCGTGTCCTGGACCGGCGACATAAAATAGGTTAAGGTCATACTTAATAATGATGCGGTTCAAATGCACATAAATAAAATTTTGCCCCGGCGTGGTACCCCAATGTCCAACAACAAGCGGTTTAACGTGGGAGAGTTTTAAAGGCTCTCTCAAAAGTGGGTTGTCATATAAATAGATCTGTCCTACCGAAAGGTAATTAGCAGCGCGCCAGTAAGCATCCATATTTTTAAGTAACTCAGGGGATAGGGGTGCTGCCACTGTATTTATTGTTGCTGTTTCCATAAATATTAATTTTTAATGTTATAACTCAAAAGTTTATATACTGATTTCGCAATCATTAATTCTTCGTTAGTCTTGATCACCCAAACGGATGCCTTATCGGTACCTATTGAAATGAATGTTTCATTCTTGATATTTTTAGTTTCATCTAGTTCAATCCCTAAAAATTGAAGCCCTTTGCAGATCCGTTCGCGAATCTCAGGTGAATGCTCTCCTATACCACCAGAGAATATAAGTGTGTCCAAACCACCAAGTACAGCAGCAAAAGCGCCAATCCATTTGATCGTTTGGTAGCAAAAAAGCTCAACAGCCTCTGCAGCCCGATGATCGTGTTGCTGTATGTTTAGCAGTTCCTGCATATCGGCTGTAGTTTCTGAAATACCTAATAGACCCGACTCATGATTAATCAGGTGGTTGAATTTTTTAGGGGAAAGCTTTTCCGATTTTATTAAATACCAGGCAACGCCGGGGTCAATATCGCCTGTGCGGGTACTCATCGTTAAGCCGGATGCTGGCGTAAAACCCATACTGGTGTCCATGCTTTTCCTATCTTTTACTGCTGCAAGGCTTGCTCCGCTGCCCAAATGTGCCATGATAATTTTACCCATTGAGGCCTTAGCGCCTGCAATCTGTTCAAATTCTTCCATGAGATAAGAATAAGAAAGGCCATGAAAACCATAACGCTTGATTCCTTTAACCTGATATTTACGTGGTATGGGCAATAGTTTTGCGATATTGGGCATTGAGGAATGGAAAGACGTGTCGAAACAAGCCACCTGATCCAACTGCGGGAAGTGCTTTTTAAATGCTTCTACCAATTTGATCTCTGCGGGAAGGTGCTCTGGATCGTAGGCGCTGATCTCTTTTAATTCCATTATCAATTTTGCAGTAATGAATTCAGGTGATCCATGATTCATTCCCTGGACTATCCGATGTCCTATTGCCTTTATCTGGACAAACTCGGTCTCCTTTGCAAGCCAGTTAACAAGCCAGTCCGCAGCTTCACAGTGGTTTGCCACTTTGATACCAATTTGGCGCTGTCGTTCTCCACCAGAACGCATAAAGTTGAGGTTTGTACTACTGCTTCCAATATTTTCCATTTCACCGACCAGCAATTGATTAAGTGAATCATCCATTTCATACAAAGCATATTTAATACTTGATGAGCCTCCGTTTATCGTCAGTAAGCAGTTTTTTGAACTATCATACATGGAATTTTCTCTCTTCATGGTTTAGTTTTGATTAATCATAACCACTTTTGATGATGGTTTGGATCATCTTGAACCGTCCGTTTGGTTTGATGAAACTGGAAAGATGGGCTGGAATGACAATACCTTGCCCAGATTTAAGATGGTTGGAGACCTGGTCGATAACAATTTCAGCTTCTCCTTCAATGATCTGGGCGAACGTATCAAAAGGGGTTATCTTTTCAGTCAATCCTTCCCCACTGTCAAAAGACATAATGCTGATGTTGCCAGTAGATTTTTTGATGATGGTCTTTATAACTACCGCATTTGGTACATATTCAATGATTTCCACGATAATGTGCGACTTCCCTTTTTCTATTTCACTAATATTCAGCTCATCCTGTTTATTTTTTTGATCCATAATCTGCTTTTTTGGAATAAATAAATGTATATGCATCATGCTTTACCTGGAAACGAGATTTAGTTCACGGCAATAGGATAACAGTAAACATTATAAAGATGAGGTTCCATTTTTTTGCAGTGTTACACAACTTGATGAATAAGTTACATTATTCACACCTGTGAAATGAATTTTGTCTTTTACAATACGCTTAAATATGGCTTATCTTTTTAAAAATGAAACATTTACCCTTTTTGTCGGTTAATTACAGTAATAGCTATAAAATAGCTTAAGGTATAGAGCTGTTTATTCTCCCACATTTCAATCAGATCTTAATCCAGACAATCCTACATATTTAATAAATAGGTACAATCATGAAACTTTATGTCAGAAATATGGTCTGTATCCGTTGCAAGATGATTGTCAAACAGGAGCTGAAAAAGCTTTCTTTGCATTTTGTAGTCGTAGAATTAGGTGAAATAGAGATCCTGGGAAATATTTCTCCTGCCCAATTGGAAGAACTTGATGTGGCTCTTTTGAAGTACGGTTTAGAGTTAATGGATAACAAAAAAAGTATTTTGATAGAAAAAATCAAAAAAGTAATAGTGGAGCTAATCCATTATGCTGATGAGCAACAGAAAATTAATTTTTCTGATTATCTGAGTGGAAAACTAAACCATAATTATACCTATTTAGCTAATTTGTTTTCTGATACGGTAGGAATTAACATAGAGCACTATATCATAATGCATAAGATAGAACGTGTGAAAGAATTACTGGTTTATGATGAGTTATCCCTCACCGAGATTTCCTATAAACTGCACTATAGCAGCGTTGCGCATTTATCCAATCAGTTTAAAAAGATTACAGGCTTAACGCCATCGCACTTTAAGAAGTTGAAAGTATATAGAAAGGGTATTGTGAATCTAGAATAATGCAATCTGACTGGATATTAAGAATATTCTTTTAATAGTTGCCTATAATCCATTAAGACGGATGATTTTGATCTAAATCCAATAAATTCATCGTCATCATTGATAACCTGCAGGTGCCCTGTGCCAGTTTCATCAAAATGTTAATGTCATGCAAGTATTTTAGGAGAAGAGAAAAACTATGCCGATCAGGGCATGATAGTCGCGTAATAACTTACCGTTTCCAGTACCAATGCGGTAAAGGTGATTTGCCTGGGTACATTTTGTTTAACCAGTTGATTCAAGAGACAGCCATTGCCACTCAATCCTCCTGTAGGCAAGCCTGATTAATAAACATGATAATGTGTTGTAATGTGTTTATTGTTAGTGTTTTGGGAGGTAAAAAACCTGTATACTTCAAATCATCATTTAACAAATCAGAAGCAGCCGATATTCACCGTCATTTTCTATAGGTGCCCGATGAACACATGGTAAAACTTTTTGTTCAGGATGATCTACTGCTAATTTCCAAAGATGACCTAATCCTAAAATTATTGGCTGAATATTGGGTTTAGGTTGATAATGCAGATCGAAATAATATTCCTTCAAAAAGGTTTCAAATTCCGCTTCTGAACCGTTATGTAATTCTTTGAGTTTTTCCCGGATTTCAGGAATCAATATTTTTTGTTCAACCTGATGATTGGGTAAGATTTCACTTGAAGCACCATGATAGGTGCATAAAAATGTATCCGTTCCAATAGTTGAACGATCTATATGATAAGAATATACATCTGTTGAAATGAAGTCTAACTCCTCATCTCTTTCGTAACTTTTAAGTAAATTGAGTGAAGGCGATGCTCCGAAATCTGCTAATAACTGTAAATCACTTAAGATAGTTTCCCTTGCCATATTACCTTTTTCTGATAATTGAAGCGCTAAAAGGTCTTCAATGAAAACTTCTGTAATGTTCTCTTTTAATTGAAGTTTAGACACAATTTCTTTAAAATCTCCAACTAAATTTCTGGACCAGCAAATTGCATTAATAGCTCCTTGAAAATTGGTATTTATAAGTTCAGAAAAAGTAGAAACCATTCCAATTTGATTGTTTTCAGGGAATTTATTTTTCATATTCTGGAATAAATAATTTAGTCGATTAATTCTTTGCAAGAATAGGGAATAGGTTAGAAGAAACCCAACATTATCGTTTCAAATTATCTTATGAAAAATACCATTGCTATTTTAAAAATACTTTCCTTTCATTTATGAATGTTCCGCCTTTTAAAGGAAGAGGACTTTGTCAAATCAAACATTCATTCTAATTGTACTGTGTATGCAGATAAAATCAACTTGTGAAATTACGCCTGGGCAAATAGTTCGAATTCAACCCGGCCTTGGGGATTTACATACTTGTAGATTTCATCCCTCTGATGGTTTTCTAATTTTCGTTGAATTTCTGTTCGCGTTCCGCGAGGTGGAGCGCGAACAGAAGTTGAATTGCATTTTTTAAGATGTGAAAGCTTATAATAGTTTATTGGTTTGAAAAAATAACTGATTTCTAATAAAAAAAGGTTTCGGTTATGATCTTATCGTCTTTTACGCCAAAAACTGCAATTTCTGCCAATTGTAAGCGCTGTCCATTTTTTAAAGTCATGTCCCTGCCCATGGCTACGCTAAAATAATTACCTCCAATTACAGGTTCGCTACAAAAAAAGCTGTGTACCTCTTCTATAAGTTCCTGCCTGGCCTTTGATTTTACTAGAACCGCTTCAATACCTTTGGTTATGGTAGGTACGCCCATTGCCAAAGCATGCTCGGGTTCGGTACAAACAATGTCGGCACTGTAAAGTTGTTCATAAATTTGTACTACTTGTCTTTGCTGAAAGAGATCGTAATAACGATTGGCTAATTCCTGAGTTGTCATTTGTTTCTTGATTAATTAATAATCTAAAGGTAGCTCACCATTTGACACTTAAAGTGTTAGATAGTGTTGTATATTTGCTCAATCGTATCAATTTATTAAATGGACGCTTTAAGTACAATATTAGAGGCAACCGGGCTAAGATGTGTTGTTTATAGTAAATTCCCCCTCGCGGCCCCGTGGGGACTTGATATTATTAAGGATGAAAATTCGCAGTTCTGGCGGTTAGTGAGTGGTAGTTGTACTATTGGTGCACCTGATGGTCGTATCATAGAACTGGTAGAGGGCGATCTGGTATTTGTGCCTCACGGAAGTGCTCACTGGATAGCAGATAAACCTACAAGTTTACGTATACCTTCACCACAGTTCGTTAAGGCACGCAGGGAAGGGATACCTATTTTTAATAGTGGTGGTGATGTAACTACACTTATAGCCGGCCATTTTGAATTTGATTACCAGTCCTTACATCCTTTTTTAAAGGATTTGCCTTCAATTATTCATATTAAGCAATACAAGACAGAAAACCAGCTGTTACTAAAGCAAGTGACACAACTAATGCTGAAAGAACTCAATAACGAAGGGCCGGGAAGCAGCGTAATGCTGAAATGTTTGTCAGAAATTATGTTTATCAATATCATCAGAGCATATATAGAACAGGTATTGCCAGCTGGCGGTTTTCTTTCTGCATTAAATGACCCAAGGATCAGTAAGGCCCTAAAACTAATACAGGAGTCGCCCCAAAACAATTGGACGCTTGAATCTCTTGCATCGGAAATTGGTATGTCGCGTTCGGTTTTTTTTAATCAGTTTAAAAAGATGGTGCATGAAACACCGTTGAGCTATCTAACTAATTGGCGCATTAGGCGAGCTCAAAAGCTATTGACAACAGAGAACTGTAATATATCAGAAATCGCAGCAAGCGTAGGTTATCAATCGGAAGCGGCTTTTAACCGGATTTTTAAATCAAAAACGGGGCAGACTCCCGCAGTATATAGAAGAAGTAAGTTTTTTTAGTAATTTTTTTCTCTTGTATTCCTTTACAACTATGGTATCGCTACTATTAATCAACGCTCACAAGTAAATACATTTTTATACTGTTCTCTGGGTTTTTTATTGGTAAACATCAAAACATCCCGTTTGATTCGATTTGATGAACTTTTTCAAGTTTTAAAAGGATGTTTATAAGGTTCATTTTCTCGTTGTGCGAAAGTGGTCCGGTCACTTGAGCAGATGCTTTTCTAATATTTCCCATGCTTTCATCCAGGAGTTTTTTCCCTTTTGGAGTGATATGGATCATTTTATTTCGTTTATCACTATCTAAAGCATGCTGTTCTGCCCATTCATTTTTAATCAGCCTGTTAATGATTTGTATTCCGGCAGATTTTTCATGAATATTTAGTCGGATGAGTGAAGTTTTACTCATACTTCCAAATGAAACTAAGCTGATTAAATAAATAAACTCGTCAGGAGTTGAAAAAGGAGTATTCACTATAGCCGTTTTTGCATGTATTTTTGCATATCTGTAAAGATGTACCAGCGAAGTATTGATTACACTATCTGCAGACCGTCCTTTTTCTTTTCCTTCCCATTCCGGTTCTGGTAAATCATTATTGTGATTAGAATGCTGATCGAGCCAGTGCCTGAATGTATTTAGATCATGTGAAGTATGAACAGACTCTTTTTCATATATTTTCACCAGAGTGACCAGTTCGTTAATTAAGTCGTATAACATGATTCAGTTGATTTAATGTAATAGTTAAGTTATTATTCTTAGGGTTCGATTTAATAATGCAATTGCAAACTCCTTTTTATTTAAGGTTTTAAAGATATGCATCTCTTCAATTAGAGAGGTCTCATTATCCAGAAATTTCAAAATTTGTTTTGCCTTGTTTTTTTTGAACAACTTTGAAAAGATCTCTTCACCGGAAAGGCGTCCGCTGCCGAGTAAATGCAAAAGGGTAGCATCATAAGTTTTAAATCTCTTTGGAAAAATTGATGGAATAATCGGATTTCCGGATTTCTTTAGCCGCTCCACAATAGCGGCGGTATGTTTCTGTATAAAGCGGAAGGTATAACCTGTAGATCCCTTCGTAAATCCGCCGGCAGTACCAAGATAAATAATCCGGCCTTGTTGTCTTTGGACAGGATGGTCAGACATTGGAATTACCCCATATTCCTGCTCTTTAATAGTGTACTGTTCACAATGCAGTTGCTCGTGGATATATTGTTTTAAAGCGGTGGTATAATCTTCAGTTGCCAATTCCTGTTCGGAAAAGACCGTATACTCTACTAAAGCGAGCTTTGGACTTACTGGCAGCACATAGACGAATGATGTTCCTGTTTGCTGAGGAGTTTTAAAATCCATTAGGGTTGCACATTCAGCATCAAAAATAATGTTTTCTGTTTCTATGATCCAACCCATGAAATGTTGTAGCAAATATTGGTAACGTTCCGGTCTTTTGTTCTGGATAGGTGGAATGCTGGAGAAAGTATAATCGGAACTATAGACTTCTCCATCAATGATTGCATAGGCTTGTTCGTTTTCTGTATAGAGCCTTTCTACATTTCCTTTTATTGTTGTGATATGAGGGTTCCCTGATAGTTTTTCGTCAGTATAGGTATAGAAGTCTGTTGCCCGGATCATTTTATACTCATAAGGATAGATATTTAATTCCTGACGGATAAAATAGCTGGAGAAGGATAAACGATTCCATTTTTTGTATACCACTGGTTCAAATACATCCATATGCTTTTCCCAGAAACACCATGTTTTATCATTACCTTTTTTTGGGGATTTATCTACAAGTAATAGCTGTTTATTAGAAGCTTTGAGATAAGGCAGCATGCGTATAGCCAAACTACGGCCGGAACACCCACTACCTGCAATAATATAATCAAAGTGCTTCATAATTGTTTTTCTTGAGACTGCTGCCAATATTTTCTGGAGGCGAATAACATACCGAATGATTCCCCATGGTGTTTGTCCAGATGCTTATGATGCATTTTATGTGCGCGTTTAATGGTTTTGATGTACCTGTTGTTACTTCGTGAAAACCATTTGAAGCGTTGATGGATAACCACATCATGTATGATAAAGTAAGCGATGCCATATATTAAGATACCCAGTCCCATGTAAAACATCCAATTGAACCCTGATTTAGCTCCAAAGAAAAACAGGAGAATGCTTGGGGTAGCAAAGATTAGAAAAAAGGTATCGTTCTTTTCAAAAAAATGAGGTTTTTTTTGATGATGGTCTTTATGTAATATCCATAATAAACCATGCATGACAAATCTATGGGTAAACCAGGCGACGCCTTCCATAAAAATAAAGGTGCCTGTTGTAATGAATAAATAAATAATCCAGCTATTCATTTTAATGCAATTTAGAATTGGACAAATAGGTTAGGATATCTTGCTTCAGTTTTTGATCTTTTGTAGTTTTTAGGTTAGCCAGCAAATACTTTTTATCCTCATTTATATCGTTATGATAGCTAAGGAAGGCAGGAAGGTTTGTTTGAATCATAAATCTCAAAAAACGTATTTCCAGATTATGTGGTTCCTTTTTTACGGCCTCTTCTATCAATTTTTTTCCTTTTTTAAATCTTACGAACTTATTAATTGGGTTAGATTTATGTTTTGCCTGCATCATCTCGGCAGCACCTTTATAGCAGATCAAAAGAGGAGGAGAGGTATGGTCTACAGTAGAAAGGAGTTTTAAAAGTCGCTCTGCCACAACTTTATTATTTGCGGAGGCTCTGAACAAGATTTTTACTTCCTGAATTTCCGGCTCTGCTGAATAGGTTTTCGTTGTAAACAGCAGCAGAATTAAAAATACTGTGGCCTTCATATCGTGTTTGTTTTATACCTGATGATGGAGTCGAACATCAACCCGAATTTATGTGCGTTGGAAATACGAATCCTTCCTGACATTACTTTTTCAGCAGTACTGCTTTTGATTTTATTAAATAAATTCTTATAATAAATATAGGCAAGATGAACACCATTTCTGGATGATGAAGGTAATTGCCGGATTCCGGTTAAGGCTAGTTTAAAGTCTGCTTCTATTTCTTGTTCAATGATCTTCTTTTCAATGTTGGAAAAGGCAGATAAGTTCACGTTTGGAAAATAAGTACGGCTTAAGGTATAATAATCTGCATTTACGTCTCTGAGGAAATTTACCTTTTGAAATGCAGAACCTAATTTCATTGCTGAATCTTTTAGTTTTTCATACTGTATTTTGTCCCCTTCAGTAAAGACCTGTAAACACATGAGACCTACTACTTGTGCAGAACCAAGAATGTATTGATGGTACTTTTCAGGCGTATAATATTCTTGTTTGAGATCCATTTCCATACTTTGAAGGAATAATTCTATCAATTCTTTATCGATATGGTATTTGTTCACAACCTGCTGAAAAGAGTTGAGCACCGGATTTAGGCTTATTCCGTCTTCTATGGCCTCAAAGCAATCTCTTTTAAATTTTGAAAGTAAAATTACTTTGTCATAATCATGAAAGCTATCTACGATTTCATCGGCCAGTCTTACAAATCCGTATATGGAATAAATAGGGTGACGAAGTCTTTCGTCCAAAAAATAAATACCCAATGAAAAACTTGTGCTGTAACGTTTAGTGATCATTTTGCTGCATTGTGCCGATAACTTGTCAAATATTTCTTTCATGGTTTATTTCTTTAAGTACTTTATGAGTTGTTGAGCTGCGACATTCCCTGAAATGATAGAGGGAGGAACTCCGGGGCCGGGTACAGTGAGTTGCCCGGCATAAAACAGATTGTGTATTTTTTTATTCTTTAACGATGGTTTGAGGTTGGCTGTTTGCATCAGTGTATTAGCCAATCCATAAGCATTTCCTTTATAAGAGTTGTAATCTGCCATGAAATCACTTACGCAATAGCTTTTTTTATAATCCAGATGCTGACGGATCGGGGTTCCAGTATAAGCTTCGAGCCGGTCCATGATTGTATTGAAGTATTGTTCTCGAATCGTTTCCGGATCTTTTACACCCGGAGCCAGTGGCATTAAAATAAATAGGTTTTCATGTTTATCAGGTGCAACGGTGGGATCGGAGACACTTGGACAGCATACATAAAACAAAGGTTTGGAAGGCCACTGAGCCTCTTTATAGATTTCGTGCGCATGTTGTTTTAAATCCTCGTCAAAGAAAAGTGTGTGATGATTTAAGCGACCTACTTTTGTACGAACCCCTAAATAAAAGATTAGACAGGAGGGGGCAAGAACTCTGTTGTCCCAATATCTTTCTGAATAATTTCTATGTGTGTGGCTCAGCAGTTTCTCTTCAATGTGATGGTAGTCTGCGGCGGCAATAATGCCATCATAATGTTTAGTGTTTTTCTCGGATGTTAGATTTACAATGTGTTTTCCCTGTACCTCAAGTGCAGTTACAGCTGCATTGGTATGAAATTTTACACCTTGCTTTTCAGCAATATTTTTCATGGCCTGGATTACTTTTCCAAAGCCACCTTTGGGATACCAGGTGCCAAGTTTTAAACCAGCATAATTCATTAGACTATATAATGCGGGTGTATCATCAGGCATAGCCCCAAGAAAAAGAACAGGAAATTCCATTAACGCAATGAGTCTAGGATCTTTGAAGTGCTTTTTTACATGAGAACTAAAAGAGGTAAACACCTGTAATTTAAACAAGCCTTTGATCAATGCTGGGTCTGCAAATTCTAATAAGGAAAGCCCTGGTTTATAAACCAGCTTTTCCATTCCTATTTTATATTTATATTCTGCCTCACTCAGGAAACGCTTTAAGCTTTCTGCACTTCCGATTTCTATAGATTCAAATAATTGACATAATTCTTCGAAGTTAGCAGGAATGTTCAACACGTCGTTAGCGCCGAAAACTACACTAAAGCCAGGATCAAGCAATTGTAATTCATAGAAATCTTCAGCTTTGTGACCAAAATCATTGAAAAATTTTTCAAATACCTCAGGCATCCAATACCAGCTTGGCCCCATATCAAATACATAACCATTCTTTGTGATGAGTTGACGTGCCCTTCCTCCAATTTCTCGATTTTTTTCATAAACATCTACCTGATAACCTTGCTTTGCCAGGTAAGCTGCAGAACTTATGCCGGCAAATCCAGAACCGATGACGGCTATTTTTAATACTTCTTGTTTCAATTTGTTTGGCATTCAGTCAGTTAATTGTCGTATATAGTAGATCTCAATGTTTTACTATTAATAATACAAATATATACTAATATAGTTTATTTTTGTGCTAATATGAATTGATGCAAATGTGGAATAGAAACTAAATCACTTATTGAATTATAATTTATCCTACGGAAATGAAGATATTGCTAACAGGTTCAACCGGTTATATTGCTCAGCGTCTGCTTCCTGTTTTGCTGGAACATCAGCATCAGGTTGTTTGCTGTGTCCGAAATAAGAACCGCTTTGATAAGGACAAATTTGCAGGTTTTGATTTAGAGGTGATTGAAATTGATTTTCTGAAAAAGGAAAGCCTTGCTGATATTCCTTCAGACTTAGATGTTGCTTATTACCTGATGCATTCTATGTCATCCACAAAAAATGATTTTTCTGAGGCGGAACTATTAACCGCTAGTAATTTTAAATATGCCATTGAACAGACTGGTACAAAACAAGTTGTCTTTTTGAGTGGAATTGTTAATAGCGGAAATTTATCCAAACATTTACTTTCCCGTTTAAATGTGGAAGAAACATTGAAATCTGATAAATATGCATTAACTACTTTACGGGCGGGTATTATTGTGGGCTCTGGTAGCGCCAGCTTTGAAATTATCAGGGACATTATAGAAAAACTTCCGGTAATGATTGCTCCAAAATGGCTCAATACGCGTTGCCAGCCAATAGGTATTCGGGATGTAATTCGTTTTCTTGAAGGGGTACTGATGAAGGTGTATACTTTTAATAAGGCATATGATATTGGAGGTCCGGAGGTGATTACCTATAAAGAGATGCTCCTGAGGTTTGCTAAAGTGAGGGGGCTTAAACGGCGTATCTTTATCGTTCCGGTAATGACCCCAAGGTTATCTTCCTATTGGCTTTATTTTGTTACTTCTACTTCTTACCCTTTAGCAAGTAATTTAGTGGAAAGTATGAAAGTTGATGTTATTGCAGAGTCCAATGATCTGTCGCAAAAATTGGGTATTGACACCATGAAGTATGAACAGTCCATAAAACTGGCATTCGGAAAAATTGAACAGAATCAGGTCATATCGAGCTGGAGGGACGCGATGAATAATGATGATTACCCCGATAGGTTTAAAAAGCTGATTACAGTTCCTCAGGAAGGATGTTTTAAAGATGTGCGATCAATGAAAGTAGATGACCCTGAAAGAGCGTTACATAATATTTGGTCTATAGGAGGATCAACGGGTTGGTATTATGCAGATTGGCTGTGGGATATTCGGGGATTTCTGGACAAATTATTTGGGGGAGTGGGTTTGCAAAGAGGGAGAACTAACTCCGACAGCCTGTCGACTGGTAGTGTCATCGATTTCTGGCGGGTGATTCTTGCAGATAAACAAAATCGGCGGTTGCTGCTATATGCCGAGATGAAATTGCCTGGTGAGGCCTGGCTGGAATTTAAAATAGATAAGGAAAATGTGTTTGTACAAACTGCTACTTTTCGCCCGCTGGGTTTAGCGGGCCGGCTGTATTGGTATTCAGTCTTACCCTTTCATGCTTTTATTTTTAAAGGAATGATGAAAAATATTGCCAGCCATCGTTAACCAAAATAACCACTTGATTTTTATGGAGAATAATATACTTTATCAAATCTATATATGAAAAAAACACTCGCAATAGCTAATGGCTTCGCTCTAATTGTCACGATTTTAATCAACTATCTTTCTAATGCCGGGATATTGAATGGCAATACCATGAAAACTGTATCTGATAAATATTTCAATTATTTTACACCGGCAGGCTATGCCTTTTCAATCTGGGGACTTATTTATCTCGGTTTATTGGGTTTTGTATTTTATTCATGGCGTAATCTTCTTCAAGATAAAGAAGAAGATTCGGTACTCTTGAAAATAGGTTGGTGGTTTGTGCTTTCCTGTTGCGCCAATTCCCTTTGGGTTGTTGCCTGGTTATATGACTATACGGGGGCATCGGTTCTTATTATGGCTGTTTTACTAATTTCCCTATTGAAAATTATTACTAATACACGTATGGAATTGGATGCTTATCCCTTTAAAATGTATCTCTTCGTGTTTTGGCCCTTTGCATTATATTCTGGATGGATTACTGTCGCTTTAATTGCCAATATTGCCGCGTTCCTGACTAAAGTCAATTGGAGTGGGTGGGGCATTTCTAATGTTATCTGGACAATTGTTATGATTTGTATAGCAGGTTTGATCAATGTATTCATGATTAGTGTACGCAATCTTCGCGAATACGGATTAGTAGGGGTTTGGGGATTATTGGCTATTTCTGTATCCAATAATCATACTAATGGCAGCACAGCTGTAGCCTATACTTGTTATATTGTTGTGGCAATCTTATTGGTTTTTATAGGAATAAGTGGCTTGAAAAACCGGGGAAACTCATTTGAAAAGATGTAAAAATTAAGAGGGCGGCTTTAGGCCCTTATTATCTTTTGTAATTAAATCAGGTCTGAATGATATGGTAATAATATTTTGTGGATTTTACTTTCATGTGAAATGGGCATTCATTGTAAATCCTATTATTGTAATTCATCATAGAGAAAAATTATAATGGATAAAGACTTATTGCAAATTGGTGCCCAGGCATTAAGAAAGGCAGCATTAAATGAAGATGCGAAGGCGTATGTACTGAATAACCCTGTCTTATTCCAGCTTTTCAAGAAGGCCGCTGACAGATATATTGGAGGTGAAACATTGGAAGATACTATTGTTAAATCGAAGGCTTTTGACAACCAAAAATTCTCAATGGAATTTATGGGTGAAAGTACCAGAACAGAACTAGAATCAAATGAGTCTACGCAGGAATTTATTCGTATCTGTGAACAAATAAGGCTGCAAGATTTGAATGCTACAGTATCTCTTGACCTGTCTCATATAGGGTTAGCTGTGTCAAAAGATCTCTGTTTAAATAATTTGCAGTCTATATGTGATCAAGCCTCTAAATCAAATATTGAAGTTATTATTAGTGCCGAAGGAACTGAGAGAACAGATGCTATAATTGACATCTATAAAAAAGCAATAAAAAATTATGATCATCTTGCACTCACCTTGCAGGCATATTTATACAGAACAAAAGATGATTTTGATGAGATTAAAAAGGAAACAGGCAGGATCAGAATTGTAAAAGGAGCGTTTGAAACAACGGAAGGACTTTCTATACCCAGAGGTGAAAAGCTAGATGAAATTTATCTGGATTATGTAGATCAGTTACTCGCGCAAAACCATAAATGTTCAATTGCAACGCATGACAGTAAAATACAGACGCAAGCCCAGCTATTAATTCAGAAACATAAACCTGCAAAGGAAAATTATGAGTTCGAAAGTCTATTTGGTATATGCAATGATCAACTTTTCTTACTTAAAGACCAAGGCTATCAGACTAAGCTTTATTTTGTCTATGGAAAAGAATGGTACTTATATCTATGCAACAGAATAGCGGAATATCCAATGAGTATATTTCAAGCTTTAAATGATCTTATGGCATTCTGAATGAAGGAGAGCTTCCATTGATCAATTCAATATCCTGTATTGATTTGGTGTATATCCTGTGTTTTTTTGAAGGAACGGGTAAAATATCCTTTCTTTGGCTATTATATATTCTAAAGGTGTTTTGCCGGTTTCTTTCTTTATAAGATCGCCGAAATAATTGGGTGATAGGTGCAATTGATTGGCACAATAACTTACGGGGGGCAGTCCGATTGTTTGAGGTTTGTCTGAATGAAAGTAACTAATTTTTTCTATTGACATTATCACGAATTAAATAGACTTTATAAATCATATTTTATCAATATTTATTGATTTATCCATGCTTTTCTCATTGAAAGCTGACTGGCCGAAGGGTTCTTAATTTCAAGAACAGTCTTTGCTGATTCATTGTAATCAAGGCCGACTTTTAGCAAGCTCTCTTTCAAAGGAATTGGTCTTCCTGCTTCTACATAATCTTTAAAAAACTGACGAATCTCAGGGAATGTCAATACTGTAATTACGTTAAACAAATCTTCATCTTTAAAAGGTTTTTCAGGACCATATCTTTTAATCAGCTTCTGCATCAATTCTTGGGTCCCCATATTTCCATTGGAAAGTTCTCTTAAACGAATATCAAGGCATAAACACAGCAGAGCCCCTTTTTGATAAAAATTCATATACTGGTCCTGCATTTTAATGGCATTAGTACTCATCTCAGTCATAGACAGTTTATTATTAAATTTGTCCATACCCTTAATTTTTCCTTCAATATTTTTAATAAACTCCTGCATGTTAATCATATGCTGCTTTATGGGCATATGTATTGTAGCATATTCAGTCATGCCTTCATAAAGCCAAAGATGTCTGGATAGTCTGGGATTAAGAAAATTGAAATTCTGTACTTCCTCAGAATGGATACTGAGTGGAGTTAATATGTGAAAAAATTCATGCGAAGCAACGCCCATTAAGGCCTCAGGAAGTCTATCTAAAGTATTCGAACCATACAAGCACATTGTTGAATTGCTGTGCTCAAGGCCATCAGCCATCATTCCTTTGGGGATTTTTTCATGATAAATCAGAAATGCATATTTATTAACTGGCAATTTACCTCCCAGGTATGCCTGCTGATTATTTAAAATTGTTTCTATTTTGGTGGCCAGGGTTTTTGAATAAGACCGGTTCTCCTTTGAATAAAAAGAAACAAGGACATTTGTATTCCCTACTTTTATCCACGTGGTATCAGGCAAGCAATAAAGTACAGGGGCATCGACCAGGTGACGGTAATCTTTTGCTGAAACAATATCTGTTGTATCGTTTTTACTGATATAATCCAAAGCGGATGAAGGAAAGAATTTTCTGTTTTTCTTTAGTGTGACGCTATAGGTTCTATTTTTAATCTCCTCAAAATAACCTACCAGGGAACTATAATTTATGATAAAGACACTATCTTTTTTAAACATACTCGCGGTGGATTTTCCATTAGAAGTATTTTGCATGAGATGCTCCCAGCCGCCAGATACCTTATAGCTTATTTTGGCGATATTCTTCAAGTCGGATACGATCCAGGTATTTGTATCTAATCTTTTAGCTGCGATACTTTTTCCATTCTTGTTAAAAGCCCGGAAATCTGAGATGTATTGACCAAGGTTCAGTGCGTCATAATAACCGGGAATTAGCTTAGGCATAACAAATTTACCCCGTTGAAGATTGTTTTTAGGCAGTATAAAGGAAACGTTTACTTTGTTGTTTTTCTCGTTCAATAAATCAATTTTATATTGATAACTATCATCTTGCGGTTGCGCGAATAATTTCGATGTAGACACTAGCAGTGCAACAATTAAGAGCAATTTATTCATTATCTTATTTTTTTGAAGATTCATTTACTTTGCATAGTTTTTAACGGTAACTGCTATAGGTAAACGTAATAATATGATTTTGTTATAAACAAGCCAAATTAGTTAGACAACAATTACAATTAAGTGTTTTGTATTTGATGTATCGGCAAATAATTGAAAGATGTTTGCAGTTTTTTTCCATTCCCCACCACCCATCGTCAAATAATGAAAAGTAGGCTTTAATGGCGTCCGTTTGATTTAATTTTCTCCGGATTAGTTTAACAAAAGGAAAAAGTATCTATCCTGAAAAATAACATAGTAATGAGCTTATGAGCAAGAATAAATGAGCCGTAGAATAAAGATTTCATAGGGCTGAATGATTAATTTTGTCGTATTTCAATAGATAATTCATAGACATGATATGGAACAGACAGAAAAATTAAGAACGATAAGCTATTCGGGTATATTTCTGTCATGCTTTTCTGATTATAGTGAAAAATGTATTCATGCTACCCCTGAGCATACGTTGGTGTATTTGTATTCAGGGGAACAGGTCATAGAGGATAGGAACAAAAAAATTACGATAAAAGCTGGTGAATGTGCATTTATCAGGCGCAATCACCGGCTTACGATGTATAAGAATAGCAATGGTGAAGAACTGTATAAGGGTATTTCCCTTGCTTTTAAACGTAACGTTTTGCGCGAGTTTTACAGTAAAATGAACATGGCTGATATCCCCAAAAATTTAACTATTCCAGATGATAATGTATTCAGGATAAAACCTCGTGTTGATATGACTAGCTTATTTCAATCACTTCAACCTTATTTTGACGAAGATATGAAACCTTCTGAAAGCGTAGCAAATTTAAAATTACAGGAAGGAATTTATGCGTTGCTAAATAACGGCGAATTTTTTTACCCAATATTATTTGACTTTACCGAACCATGGAAAGTGGACTTGATGGGGTTTTTGGGCGAAAACTATATGGATGAGCTTACCATGGAACAGATTGCAGCTTATACTGGTCGTAGTTTAGCGACCTTCAAACGGGACTTTAAAAAGATCAGCAACCTTAGTCCGCAAAAATGGCTGATCAAAAAACGGTTGGAAGCTGCCTATACCAAATTGAAAGCAGGTAAAAAAGTACAGGAAGTATGTGTGGAGGTAGGTTTTAAAAATCCGTCGCATTTCTCCACTGCATTTAAGAAACAATACGGCATTCCTCCTACCGAAGTATAGGATTCTGTTGTTTTACCTGAGCTTCTCAGAAATGTAAGTTGAGCCTCATAGCAACGTCGCTATGAGGCTTTTGCTTTAATTTTGCTTTACAATAAATCACATAATTAAAGTGTATGGAAGTTATAGCAGCAAATATTTTCGAGAGGCTGAAAGCTGGAAAGCCCAAAAGACTGAACGATCCTGAATATGCAAAGATCAATGAGGTGGTTAGCAGGACAATGAAACTTTCCCAAAAGCTCAATACGGCTACTGACATTGATCAAATACGTCATTATTTGAGTGCTGTCATCGAAGCTAAGATCGATGACAGCACCATTATATTTTCGCCGTTTTATACCAACTTCGGGAAGTTTACTCGAATTGGAAGAAATGTCTTTATCAACCATGCTTGTTCATTCCTTGATATGGGCGGCATTACGATAGAAGATTATGTTTTGATTGGGCCGAAAGTTAATTTGATCACAGAAAACCATCCTTTAGATCCCAGTGACAGAAGAGCCTTAGTCACAAAATCCATTACTATAAAACGGAACGCTTGGATTGGTGCTGGTGCCACGATATTACCAGGAGTAACCGTAGGTGAAAATGCAGTTGTAGCAGCAGGAGCAGTTGTTTCTAAAGATGTGCCGGACAATACGATTGTAGGTGGTGTTCCTGCAAAGCACATTAAGAATATTTAATTCAAGATTTATCAAAATGAAAATCATACCCGCAATTTTTTTGAGTTTAATCTATATTCAACTTTATGCCTGCAATAAGGATACTATTGAATCAGGAAACAATTCCGATAACATGGAGCATATAGATACAACAAAACTAAAAATAACAGTTGGAACCAATGTTTTCACCGCCTCATTGTACAATAATTCAACAGTAACTGCATTCAAAGTAAAGTTGCCAATGAGTATCAATATGATTGAACTGAATGGTAATGAAAAATATTTTGATTTATCAGGCAATATGCCTTTTAAGGCATTAAATCCTGAAATCATCCAAACAGGAGATTTGCTTTTGTATGGGGCTAACACATTGGTGTTATTCTACAAAACTTTTTCAACATCATATAGCTATACACGACTTGGACGTATTGAAAATGCTTCGGGATTAGCCTCTGCTCTTGGGTCAGGAAATGTAACTGTCAGGTTTGAACTGGAATAAATATATCAATCAGAATCATGAAAAATAAATTAAAGCAATTCATACTTATAATAGCGTCTATGATGATGTTGGGGCATGCTTCTACTCAAATCAATCAGAAAAAAGAAGCAGATCAAAAACCATGATAACAATGAAACAGATAAAACCAAAAAACATACCACTTTTAAGGTAAGCGAGAACATACAGATGTATCAGGTTAGTTTCAAAAACCAGTACAAGATGACTGTTGTCGGGCATCTGTTTATACCTGAAAACTTAGATCAGCATAAAAAACATGTAGCCATAAAATCACTTTTCTACAATCAGTTTATGAGTTTCAGGAAATTAGCTTTCATTTGAATAACAATGCATTGTTAAGAATTATTTAACCAGAATTTTACCTGCTCTGAATAACTTTCTCCAATAGGAAGTACGGCTTCGGATAGCTTTACTTTTTTGTGTTGTACAGACTTTATCGCTGCCATAGCGACAATATAACTCCGGTGAATCCTTTTGAACTGCTGATCGGGAAGCATGGTCAGTACCTTTTTTAAAGTCATTAGAGTAAGTACCGCTTTTTCTGTTTTGAGATGAATTTTGATATAGTCTTCTATACTTTCAATATATTCAATCTCTTTGAGCATGATTTTAATTATCTGGTAGGAGGAATGGACGTAAATATAAGCGTCATCCTGTTCGGGCTGAGACATCATTTTATATTTTTTGAGCTCAATTGCTTTGTCCACTGCTTTGGAGAATCTATCAAAATCTATTGGTTTTAATAGGTAGTCGACGGCCTCCAGTTCGAAACCATCAAACGCAAATTTTTTATAAGCGGTAGTGAAAATTAGCATTGGTTTGCTTTTTAGCGCTTTCGCTAGATCAATTCCGGAAATGTCAGGCATGTTGATGTCCAGAAATATTAAATCCACCTGGGCTGCGGATAAGTACTCCGCACCAGAAATGGCATCTTCAAAAGTGTGGGTGAGTTGTACATCGGGTCGGCGATCGACATAAGTGCGGATCAGTTCCAGTGCCAGGGGTTCATCATCAATCGCTATGCATTTTAAGAACATACGCATAAATTATAGCATTAAATATAGAAATAAAACTAGGATATCAGGAGGAGGCTGACGGTGAAAATCTTGTTTTGATCGTCAATTTTTAGCTCATGTTTTTCTGGATACAGATGTTCAAGGCGTTGTTTGGTGTTGGAAATTCCAAGCCCCTTGCGCTCGTTCAGATTCGTCATTTCTAATATAGTGTTTTGTGTAAAGAAGTAGATCCTCTCTGCCTCAATCTGGATCTTAATTTCAATCGTAGTCTCGGTATGATTGCTTAAACCATATTTAAAGACGTTCTCTATGAAGGTCATCAAAATTAATGGAGAAATCTGGTGCCCCTTAGGGTTTCCAGTTACTTCGTATATCAAATTCACTTTTTTTCCGAGACGGATCTTTTGGAGGTCTATGAAGTTGTTTATGCAGTCTATTTCCCCCTGTAGGGGAACAAAATTTGTCTCGGCTTCATCTGTTATGTAACGCATGATATGAGATAACTTCATAATACTCTCGGCGGCCCTTTCGTTATTTGTGATACATAGGGTGTAAATATTGTTCAGCGTATTGTATAAGAAATGAGGATTGATTTGGGCTTTTAAAAAAGAAAGTTCTGCATTTGCTTTTTCTGCTTCCGCTAGGATAGCCCGTTTTTCAGTCAGCTGCCATTCTTTAATGGTCCTCAATGCAATTCCTATACCTACTACCATCAGGAAAATGAAGAGGCTATTGATGTCGAAACGAAAACCTTTGTGGCGATTATCTGGCTTCGGAAAGGGCGGTCTCTCTCTCTCTTTCTGTAAATGTGGACGGGATATGGGTGGTGGGCCTTCGTGTCGACTAAGTGCCATGAGCTGATCAAAAGGCTTTATCATGAAAACAATGATTAGTAAGGCGATTATGGAAAGGAAATACAATAGGTATTTCTTGTGGAAGTATAGCTTTGGGAAGAGGTAATAGTTGTTCAGATAAAAAATGATCACATACAACAGGCTGAACTTAATATAGCTCCATGGATTTATTTCCATAAAGGAATTCATGAAGTTGTTTTCCTGATTCATGAAAATTATGGGAAAACACATAAACAGGAGCCAGGCGGCAATATGAATAATGGCAGCGGATAATCTTGCTCTGGTCATCTACAAATCAACCAATTTTTCCTGGAATTTTTATTTTCTATCGGCTAATCGTATAAATGTGTAGGTGAATGAATGGAAATTAAGGTTTCACCGATACAAAAGCCCTATTTGTCGGTACATCAGAAAACAATTCTTCCAGCTTTAACACATTTGTAGTAACACATCTTTAAAAATAGTCATATGGAAAGAAAGAATTTTTTGAGAAGCCTAATGGTAGGTGCAGTTTCTTCTACGGTTATATGGGAGGCTTGCAAAAAGGATACTGCAGACGTAGTCAGTACTGAAACTGCATCTGGTTCAGGTGGCGGAAGCGGAAGCTCAACTTGTACGGTAACACCGACAGAAACAGAAGGACCGTTTCCTACGAAAATACCTTCTGGTTATGTACGGAGTGATATTACTGATGGTAGGTCAGGCTATAAAATGACTGCAAAACTGACTATCGCAAATGTAAACAACAATTGTGCGGCATTAACCGGAGTCATTGTAGATGTTTGGCATTGCGACGCGGAAGGGAATTATTCTGAATACGGTGGTTCTGGAATGCAATCTACGAACTATCAATCTGTACACTTTTTAAGAGGCAGACAGGTGACTGACGCGAATGGGTTAGTTACTTTTACCAGTATTTTTCCAGGTTGGTATAACGGGCGTGCGACACACATTCATGTACATGTTTACAATGCGGGCGGTACTTCTTTAAAGGTCACACAAATCGCTTTTCCTGAGGGTAGTGGTTCGGCAGTCGCAATAGTAAACGGGTATAATAAAGGCATGAGTGGCTATACGTACAATGCAAATGATAATGTTTTTAGTGATGATACGACTAAACTGGAGTTGGCAACGGTAACAGGCAGTATTGCTGCGGGCTTTGACTTATCAATCAGAATAAATGTAGCCGGATAATGGATCAAAGTGTTATCGTTTTTTGTTATAGAAAGATCATCGATGCCAATTCTTCTTCTCCTTGGGAAAAATTGGTATTCGATGATTCTTACCTGGAATTTAGAATGCAGTTTCAAAATTTCAATAAGGAACGTAAGTGTTTTACGTTTGCAGAGTTGATTCGTCAGCAGGCTGATGCGGAGCGTTTACATTTTTTAGTTAGTCCGTCTGTTTCAGGATATATTCAGCAACTGCGGGGGCAGATCCCAGATGTAGTGGATGTGTTGGGTAAGCAATTCCTGAATTTTAGTCGTTACCGGTTTGAGCTGATTAATTCGGATATCCGTCATGCACAGGGGCATCAGGTAGCTATCAATTTTTATTCTTCATCGATGAACTGGTATCATACAATAGGCAATACACTTCTTTTGTCGGAGGATTCAGCTGAGTCTACTGATGAAGATAGTGCTATACAGACTTATCTTTATCAATTACAGCCTTTTGTAAGCATACACACCTTAAAATTAAATCCATGACAGGGATACAGGGAAGAATTTTTATTGAACAAAGTGGATTCATAGAGTCTGGAGTGCTACAGTTGCGGGATCATGTATTGGTTGGTTCTGGGAAGCTGGAGCTTCATTTTGAAGAAGCTGTAAAGGTGTTGATAATACCGGTTACCGGTGATTTATTTTATAGCTCGCCTGGAGATAAAGGCGCAGAAGTGAATGTAGGAGAGGTTAAGGTTTTAGCTATGCCAGCAAGGAGCAGCATGTATATCGCCAATCCTTATATTTCCTATTCAGTTAATTTTTTGGAAATCAGGGTTAACGATCAGTCAATTTTTGAGTACAACTCTTTTGATTCAGTTAGTTTTGATCTTAAGGAGAAGGAACATATACTGGAGGAGATCCTTTTAGGAAAGCTTTTTAACTATCTTCCATTAAGCTTAAGCATAGGTCGGTTTGCTGGAAGAACAGAAGTTAGTTATCAAATGAAAAATAAAGAGCTACGTTTTTTCGCGTTTGCTGTTGCCGGCGCGTTTGAAGTAGAAGGCAGATTGTTGCATCCCAGAGATGGCTTAATGCTCTGGAATGTAGATGTCGTGGAAATCGAGGCACTGAGTAACGACGCGGTATTAGTAGTGATGGAGTATGTTAATCATTGTTAGCACTTGTCCTTGTTTCGCTTGTTCCAACTGTTAATTCTGTTTTCCTTCTTTTATCTGTGCAAATGCAGACTCTACAAAATCGTTGACAGCAGGATGATCATCGTGTATGTCCGAGTTGGTAATTCCCATGTCACTATTAAGTATAGAAGAATGTACAAACACTCATAGGGAAATACTAAACCCAGTTTTGAACACATGAGAATCATATGCCAAAGGAAAGATTACGATCCTTCTTTTAATTTGAATGTGATTATTTAAAAATGTTCATGTCCTCATTATAAATAGGACTTTGAATGCTTAAAAACTTTAGAACACTATGGAACACATTGTTTTGAGATAACATTTTATTAGGCTTGACTTGTTTTGAACTGTCAGATAACCAAACTATAAAAGGAATCTCATATTGTTCTTTAGGAGCGATACTCATCGGTACTCCATGCATAAATAGATTTTTTTCTCCTAAAGATTCTCCATGGTCAGAGACAAAAATCATGGCACTATTATACTCTTTTAATTGTTTTAGATCATCAATTACTTTAGACAAAATATAATCGGTATAAACAATCGTATTGTCATAAGCATTGATGAGCTCTGCCTGAGAACAATTGCCTAATTCGACACTATTACATACTGGTTTAAAAGTCTCAAATTGAGCTGGATATTTCTTACTATAGGTAGGCCCATGACTTGTGCTTGTGTGCAATACGATCAATATTTTATTTTTTTTACTGGCCAATATTTGTTCTTTTAGTCCAGTCAAAAGAATTTCATCGTAATTACATCCATCACCTTTGCAATCTGGCATTAAAGCCTCTTTATTTTGATAATTTTTTATGTGAACTGGTGGTTCTCCCCAATTTGTGGTTCTCCAAATAACCTCTACATTATTTCTATATAAATAATTGGGTAAAATTTCATATAAATCGTCAGTATTGGCATACTCTAAAATACATTTTACACCTGCGGTAGTATAAGTTGCACAAGAGGTCGCATCAAAATGAAATAAATTAGGTGTTTTGGAAAGCAGTGGATTGGTGTTTTTTTTGTAGCCATATAAAGAAAAATTTTGTCTTCTTGCAGATTCCCCTATGACTAAGACCATAACCGATTTCTTATTGTCCTTTATTGTGGCATTTGGCAATAAAATTTCTTTTTCATTTTTTTTGTATTTGTGAATATAAAAAAGCGAAGTATTTACTGAATAAGACCAGGGCATTGCAAGTGCACCTAATGTTTTTGAATTTTTATCAATCCATAACCAATTGCTCGCATTGGCATATGCTAAGATTAGCATAAATAGTAAGGTCAGCGAAGATGTAATTGAAAACCTCTTCAATGTTACATTTGTTATTTTAACCTTGATGATATAAATGGAAGGAATAATACCCAGTAGAATTATGTACACTACTAATTTTATAGAGAAAAAACTACTGGCCTCTCCATAATGGGTATTGAGTATATTACCGATCATACTTTCATCTATCATAACACCATAAGTATTAATGAAGTAAAGTGCAATTGCATTGATAATAAAGAATAGGACCAATAAAAATTTCCCAACAGAACGTGACAGAAAAAAGAACAGGTAAAAAACGAAAAAATTTGCAACCAACATTATAATAACCAGACTAATAATGAGGGCAATGCCACCCAAACTTTTGTAATCAACTTTATTGAAGACAAAGGTGTAAAATGGGAGATGAAAGAATAAGAAGTTAATAAGACTCATTAATATAGCAAAATGAGTCAGTTTTAAATTATTTTTTAACGTAAACATTAATGATTTTATATAGTGAAACGATCAAACTAATTATTGATAAGTAAAATATTATCAAATTTTCATTCATTATTTTGTTGATCAATAAAATACAACAAATCAGAAAAAATAAAATAAAAATTGGATAGTATTTTTTATTGTTGATCCAGGTCCAGATTTTATATTTTTCGTTGATAAAAATACCTAAAAGTCCTGAGATATATCCGATAATACAGCCTATAATGACATCAAGGGGATAATGTGCTCCTGCACCAACTCTCGCAAATGCAAAAATCAATCCTGTAATGACTATGAAAATGGACCATAGGATTTTATATTTCAGCTTTTTGGGCATAAATCCAAACAACAGGACTGTAAGTATTGTAAAAACTGTAATGGAGTGTCCGGAAGGTAAACTGTTGTTTCCAGTCAATGTTTTTCCGAGGATAACAAAACTATGATTATCGAATACCGCAGCAGCTCTCGGTACTGCAAATATTTTCTTAAGTAAACTGGAAAATATTAATGAAACAAGCGAAGCTGATATTAAAGACTCCCAGATTTTAGGAGCATACACAACAAAAATGCTTAAGAATGATAAAAATATTATTTCATCTCCAAACTGGTTAAGGTTAAATAGCGTATCCGGGTATTGTGATAATTTTGAATTAAGAAAATAGAAACAATTCTTTTGAATTTGTATGTATTTGTCAACAGATAAAGAGTCTTGTTTATAAAGAAATAAAACAATTGTAATTAATAAAAAAGCAGGTAAAAAAAATAAGGATAATTTGAGTTTTGAATAGTTATTAATAACATTTGTGTTCATTATGTTATTTGTTGATAGATCTGTTTTGATATGTTTATTTAACATAATACCGATGCTTTTATACTTTAATTGAGCTCTTGAATGATTTTGCAAGATAAAATGTCGAAAATACAACTAAATAAGGTTGCTTATTGCATGTTTTTGGTTCATTCATCATAATGACTCGAGTAATGGTGTAATGATATTCAGTTTTTTAATGACTTTTGGGCGGTTAACTATAATTTTTCCTGGTTCAATTCATTTCGAATGAATGTTTCTAAAATCTCCTTGCTTGGCAACTGAACTAAGTATTTGGAGACAAAGACTTCATTGGATAAGCCAGTGGTGGTATATTCGACCAGGGCATCATTCTTATCTGCACATAAAATAATCCCTACAGGAGGATTATCTCCTTCACTCATTTCATGCTTGCGGTAATAATTCAGGTAGAGATTCATTTGCCCGGCATCGGCATGGTCGTAGCGACCTAGTTTTAAATCCAGAAGGATGTGCGATTTCAGGATACGGTGGTAAAATACCAGATCGATACGATAATGTACATTGTCAAAAGTAATGCGTTTTTGTCTTGCCTCAAAGCAAAATCCTCTGCCCATTTCTGTTAAAAAATGTTGGAGATGCTCAATAATGGCCGACTCCATATCGTGTTCTGTGTATTCAGGTTTTTCTTCCAATCCTAAGAATTCCAATAGATAGGGGTTTTTGATCACATCTGCTATTCCAACTCTTTGATTGTCTCTGACTTTTGCAATCACATCGGCCTTGTTTACCGAGAGGCCTGTCCTTTCGAACAACAAAGTATCAATGGCACGGGCAAGATCCCGGACTTTCCAGGCATTTTTAATAGTTTCTACTTCATAGAAATGTCGTTTTAAAGTATCCTCTACACGGATCAGTTCAATGAAATGTGAAAAATTAAGTTGGGTCAGCAATTCCCAGGGGCTGAGAAAAGACCCTGAATCTTCTCTATGCATCAATTGGTCAGACAGCGTCTGACCAATTGATGCTAGTCCCAGTTGGCCAAATTGGTCGGACGCGGTCTGACCAATCTCAGGGTAGATCTGATAAAACTGTCTGAACAACTTTAAGTTCGTCATTGACATCCCTTTGATATGGGTAAGTTTTCCAGCCAGGTTCTTTAATACCGCATTTCCATAGGTAGCACGGTCTTCACCATATTGTTCAAATTCTACGATATAATAACCAATCAGCCAGTTACGAAGAGTGTTGTAATAATTGATCTGGCTAATTGCCTTGCTATTGAGCTTGGCATGGGTCTGTTCAATTGTAGTTAAAAGGCTTTCGAAATTCATATCAGGTACAGCATACTGTAAAATTACTACTTTATATAACTAATGTGGTAATTTTAGTGCTGGGTAAGATTTTACGTATGTTGATGTTTTAAGTATGCTAAGTTTATAAGTCATATTGTAACCTGAATTTTACGCAAACCGAATGAATTCTCCTCTAAAATCTGATATGTCTGGGAAAATAACTCTATTGTAAGCATAATAAGATCAGAACAAATAAGCAGTATCCTGCATTCCATAGTAATAAAAAGAGCATTCTTTTTAAACGCGTGGTAGGTGCAGATATCAGTGATAATACCATAAATGGAAAGGTGATTGACCTGTTTGCAAATTAATAGAAAGATATAGATGAAATCACTCACCTATCTTTAGCGTGTTTTTAAGCAGGGTATAATAACATGATCACGCTATTATACCCTATAATGATATTTAGAATTAATTAAAATAGAATATCATTATCACTTCCAATATCTCCGGTTGCCCTTGCCATTGAGCAACTCTGAGGAGAAAATGCTTCACAAAGTGTAGCTACTTCTAATACCAGCCTTTCTTCTGTAGAATTAGGTTTAATCAGCTCTTTTTTAGTTAGTTCTGTTTTTAGCTGTTCTTTAGTCATGATTTTATAGGTTAAGATTAAAAATTATTTGAGGTTTGCTTTTAAAATTATCATATAATAGGTTGTATTATGGTTTAGGTTCTAAAAGAATGATCCATCCTTGTTCATCCTGGTTTTCAGAATCGCTGAAAAATTCTTTATAATCCATCGTTCGTAGCCCCTCACCGGGATCTGCAAAACTAACCAGCTGATCAGCTATATTGTAGATCACCACATAATGATTGTTTTTCCATAACATAATACAGGGGAGTATTGCCTTATTCAATAATGTAGTATCTCTGGTATTTACGACCAGAGATTTAAAGTTTAGCTGATTTAATGCTTTAACAAGGCTATAGATAGAAACCCCATCAGGATCCATCAATACGATTTCCCGCAAATATTCCAGATTTATATGTTTTCCATAAAAATCGGACACCATTTTAAGACAGGATAAGGCGCATTCATTATCTTTTTGTTGCCGATCAAAAGGAAAGGAATGCAGAGTTTCGTTTTTATACATTGACAATACTTAGAAGATAGTTAGAAATTTTTGAAAGTTTATTCGCCATAAGTCATTAAAATCATCAATAAATCTTTTGGTGTAAACCTGTTCATTAAATAAAACTCTATAGGTCATAAGACCTTTGATATCTATACAGAGCTCGAAGTTTGCATTATGTGCTCTGATATAATCAAATCTGATTTCTGTCAATTCATCAACGGGCTCCTCAACATTTACCACATTTAAAGGAGTATAGTTCACCAGCATATTACAATTGGAAAATAAAGCTCCTACATCTATATCATACATTTGATAATTATAAATAGCATGTGTCTTATAGGTTTTAAAAAGTTCCATTTGCACACTGGTGAGAAATTCTACCCCATCCATGGAAGTGGAGAGGTTGGTCATATAGAAATCACCAGAAAAATCACCAATCTGATGGCTCACGTATTTGTTGTTTTTATAATCCATCAGAAACTGGAAATAATATTTTTTTGTATGCAGCTCGTTCATCGCTTTTAAATAGGCAGCAACTACAAGGGTATACAAACTGAATTTTTGAAATTTAATTTCAGTATACTTCGGTATAATCAGATAGGAAGATAACTGACAAAATACAGATCCTTCAGGTTTTGTTTCCGGAGTGTGAAGGAAGTGTTTCCTGTGGTCAAAGGTTTTGGCAGTAATGGAATGAATAAAAGCTTCATTATTGCTCAGATCTACAATAAGCTCATTTGGTTTTACCATTCCAGGGATAATGCTATTCAGTTTATGGCTATGAAAATCGTATTCGGTCAGAAATGACTTGCGTGACTGTGTTATATGATGAGATACATAATTTTCAAAAGAATACAATTGAAGGGAGGCAGAATCATCTTTATATACCTTTATGAAGTCTTCTTTAAGAATGCTTAGTGCTGCGGTGTTACCAATAATATGATTGATAAACAAAATAACAACAGAGTAGTCACTACATTCATAAACAGTTCCGTAAAATAACCGCTTATTATTTACAGGATACTTGTTCAGGATATTGATTCTTTGTGTAATCTGCTCCGCTAAATTATTGTCTTCTTCAACAGTTTCAAAGTCAAGGTGGAACAGTTCCTTGTCGAAAGAAAGTTCTTTTCTGTATAAATATCCATCCTGATAAATGAGCAGGGAACGTAAAATCTCCCTTTGACTTACCAGAGAATACCAGGCATTTTCAATTTTAAGGTGGCTTTTGCTTTTTAAGCCAATGGCTATATGTAAGTATTCGGCCCCGAGGCGATCGTAGAGCTCAAATGCAGCAATTTGTTTCGGACTTACTAAATGGTTTACATCACTCATAAAATTGATATTATTTTTTAATGTCGCTAAACTATGGGGCTATAATTATTGATAAGATTTAAAACCAGCTCTTCTTCTTTGTATTTATTATCGATCTGGCTCATTATGGTCTCCATGTTATTTCTATAATCATTTGCTCCAAGTAATTGAACAATTTTGTTCCTGATCATTTTAACAGAGTCTTTTTTCAGATCTCCAAATAACCCTATCTTTTTGCTCGCGATTTTTCTGGCATTCCCAATCTGATCAATATCAATCGGGTAAACAAGAAGAGGGACGCCGATAGCAAGACTCTCCTTGATAGAATTTAACCCACCGTGAGTAATAAAAATATTGGCGTTCTTAAGCATCCACAATTGAGGGACATAAGGGAAAATGTGAACGTTTGATAATTGCCGGAGATACTTTTCTTCCCATTTCTTTTTACCCAGTGAAAAGATAAAATCAACCTCTGTGAGTTGTCCCGCCACTTTATTGAGCTTTTTCATCAGAGAAAATATATCATGTACCCTGTGCTCACCAAATACAGTTCCGAAAGAGATATATACTACTTTCCTGCCTTTGGTAACAATTCTATCCAAACGATCATCAATAGTTATATCAATACGGTTTTTGTCTACAAAAAGCCCTAGATAATGATGATTGTCATGTTGGGGAGTATTAAAGAACTCGAGCTCAATAGGTGAAGTCAATAAACTGGGAATATTTTTGAAAATCAGGTCAAAGAAGTTTAACTCATCGAGTTTATAATGCGCTGGCAAACCCTCTTCCTTTATTTTTCTGTTTAAAACAGAAAGTTCATCCTGTCCAAGGTAAAAGGTCTTATAGAATATCTGTCTTGTATTTTTTGATAATAACCTGAAAAAATGCTCCAAACGGATTTTTGTTTTCTGGTGAGGCATTGATCTGCTGTTCAGATAAGGATGACTGGCATTTCCAATACTGGATAACATAGTCTCCAGGTAAAAAAATTTGATACCTAAAGATTTTATTCGTGTATATAATAAGAGAAAGTCAGTTCCGGCAAAAGTATCGGCAATAATTACGGTTGGTTTAATGGTATCGACCGCTGCATTAAGCTCACCTTTTCTTAAATCATAAAATAGTGCACTGCTCTTATTTTTGAGCTTATCAAAATAATTATAATCAATTTTCATCTGCCGGGCAAGAGAAATATCTGCATCTACCCCAAATGGAAAGGTATCAGAACTATAGAAATGAAAATGATTATTATTAACGTGATTATAAAAATCTTTCGGCATGAAGTAAAAAACCTCATACCCGTTGTTTTTAAGGATTTTTGCTATTTTAAACGACGCGTTGAGATGACTCAATGAAGGGTATTGGATGATTAATACTTTATTCATATACACTCGGTTTGTTTTGCTCGAAGGTTTTGTTAAGAAAGGAAGGCGCAGTAGGGTGGGGATGACACAAAATAATAATAGTAATGTCGTCTTTTATCTGGTATAAAAATTCTTCCAGTATGATTGTGCTGGTAGCTTCTGTTTCTAAATACTGCTCATCTATAAGCAGTATTCCGGCTCCTTGATACAGTGCCCTGGCAATAGCTATTATAATCTTGTCAATTGTAGTTAATCCGTAACCGGAAGGACCTATAACCGTCGCCAGAGATTCAGGGAAGGATTTGATGTAATTATCCAGCTTATACTTAAATATAAACCTGAGTAAAGCCTCATGTATATGGGTGACATCATTAAATGCAATATTATATGCGATGGATTCATTGAAAATAAATGGCTCACACAATAAGGTGGTCACCATCTTTTTCCTTGTTGCACTGGCTATTTCCTGATAATTGAAATTGTCATTAATGATGATACGATAATTTTCAGAAGATTCTGGCTGACTAAATGTAAGAGTTAAATCTTTTCTGCTTTTGAAATCAACAGGCTGCAGATAATTCACTTCTCCTTTTATTGCTTTGAAATAAAGTGCTGGTTCTCCACTTTCAGCAGCGTAAATTTTAATGCTTTCGGGATCTTCTGCGAAAACAGGATTGCTTGTTTTTTTAATGGAAGTAGCTTGGTTCCGGACTTCTTTATTGTTTTCAAAATATCCTGTTTTTAATTCATCATATTCCAGCATACTAAAGGATAGCCTGTTTAGTAAAAATGCAAAACAAGCACTTAAGATTAGTGAAAGTGAAAATTGTCCGGGCATGACTTCTCTGCTCTTTAAGCCCTGAAGGTTAATCAATAAAATCAGGAAGAAAATAGAAACAAATGATACATTTTTATAGGTTACAAATCTGTTCCTTATTTTTTTTAACTGATAAAGCTGTTCCTGATAACTATAGTTTTCTTTCTTGAATTTGAGAAGGAATTCATTTTCCCTGTTTGAATCTGTAATAGCATTTATACTTTCTAACATAGAATTAAAGCCACTTCTTAGCACTGTCTGATATTGCGAAAGCTTACTTTTTTTATCAGTAATATTAACTTTTGTTTTATTGACGATAAAAAAAATGATCCCTGATAATAAAAAAAGACAGCTAAAGGTTTTTAAATCAGTAGTCAATAGATAAGAGCTAATCAGGAGCAGAAATAGTATTGTTGAAAAAGTATGCAGTAATAGGCTGAAAGACTGTGTGTTGTCGCGAGTCAGTTCCATGTAATTACCCCATAAATATTTACGGTTCTTTTCTTTAGATAGATCGGTTACAGTATTGAAAATGTTAAGGCTGAAATTATTAAGCTGATAGCTGGAACTAATATAAGAACTTACATTTTTGAAATTTTCATAGAAAATCTGTGTAATTAGGAGGGTTGTCAGTAAGACGAAAATTTTTATTAATATGTCAACTGGTAGCTTTCCGTCAATGGAAGGAAGCCAGGAATCGATCAGTGATCTGAGCATGAAAAGCAGAGTAATAGCGGCACTGGCCTGAATTACATTTATAGTCGCAGCTGTGGCAAATATCGGCCATTTCCCTGCCATAGGTTGTAATAACCATTTAAAGATTTGTTTACTTTCTGGCGTGTCTGATTCCTGTTTGGTTAGCTCCATGGTCAAATAGACCCCAGAGTCCCATAATTGTTCAAGTGCTGCTTTAGAAAGAGAAAGCATTCCTTTCATCGGATGGTAAAGTATATATGCTGGACCGGTTTTATGCTGATCAACTTTACACAATACTACATAGTTGTTTTTTCCAAGTTCAGGATCATCAACAACCAGTATAACAGGATGAAGAATCGAATTTATTGTTTCAAAACCTGCCTGCCAGCATCCTACCTCAAAACCTTCTTCTTCGGCTAGCTTCAGCATTCCTTTTAAAGAATCTGAATCTTTCTGTACATGATGATAATTAGCAGGAGCACGTTTGCCTGCTATTCTGTTGTAATAGCGCAACAACCATAAAACACAAGCTTCTCCTGCACCAGATTTATTTTTTATAATAAAACTTATACTCTTCCACTTTCTTTTGATACCAGCCATCTATATCTGTAATAAATCATCTACCGTAAATAGCCTTAAACCAGGGACTCCAATCTATCGTGTCTTCATCAACAATATGATGCTGCTGATGAATTTCATTAATATTTAGTAATTTATCGTCTTGTTGTGTATTGCTTTTACTTTGCATCAACTCTTTAAAGTCGTCAAGGGATAGTTTGGTTTTTGACTCTTCCATATTAATCTATTTTAGGTTTAATGATTTGCATGGTACCGGCGGTGATGTACATCGCCATTATCAAGATAATCAGTCAGATATTTTTAAAATTTAATTTTTAGTGGTTAAGTTATTTGTTTTTAATTTGGTTTTAAGTGTCAGAGCATAATATTGGTAAGTAGTTCCTATTTGGTTAATTAGTTCTTATTTTGAAATTCGTGTTATCTTATTGATTGATTTTCGGGTCATTGTTCTTGTAAAATAGGTATGCGTTACAAGGATTAACGTGGTTTTAATTGTTAAGGTGTTAATGTGAAATTACAATAGTCTAATGTAAAAGAATTTTCTTAAACTTGAACTAAGTTTTAAAAAGTTATGTACTAATTCTGAAAATGATAACAGTTATTTTAACCGTATGGAAGCGTAATAATTTAGAGGAGCAAATTAATGCACTTCTTTCTCAGACTGTTCTTCCATCTAAAATATGGGTTTATCATTGTAAATTTAATGTTGCCCCTGATATAAGTTTATGTGAAAGGTTTCCTATGGTTGAATATCAGGTAAACACAGGGGATCTGGGGTATTTTGGAAGGTTTAGTCTGGCGCTTCACGCAAAAACTCCGTATATCTATATCCTGGATGATGATGTTATTCCTTCTGTAACCTGGCTGGAGACTTGTTTGGAGTTATGTTCAAGATATAACAGCATCATATCCGCTACCGGCAGGATTGTTCCGCAAGATGATTACATGCCTGAAAGGCCCAAAGGAGAAAAAGAGAAATTTATCAGGAAATATTTTGTCGGGGATAACTATGATGAATATGCAGAGAATTATTGTTTGAACAATACGGAGGTTGATTTTGGTTGTAACAGCTGGTTTTTTAAATCAGAATGGCTGATTTATTTCTGGGGAATAAGACCATTCACTACTCAAACCGGGGAAGACATTCATTTTTCTGCCTCATGTCTTTTACTCGGTGGAATTAAAACTATGGTACCGAGACAGGATATAACTAACGTTTCAGGGAATATGAGAAAACACTACGGTTATGATGATTTTGCAACATGGAAAAAAAGTAATTTTATTGAGGATAGAGAAACCCTTTTTAGATATTGGATTCGGGATAAGGGATGGATACCAATTAGCTGGAATGTCGAAGAATTAAAGTAAATTTTTTTAAGAGGTTATTTTATAAAAATAATAGATAGAATGAAAGAACAAATGACTTCTGGAAAGCTGATAAGAAAATTCTCAAGATACTTCAGGCCTTACCTGTTTTTGGAGATTTCCCTGATATTGTTACTGATTATAAGTAGTGTAGGTTCATTGGCAACACCTTATGCACTGAAAATAATAATTGATGATATCTTTCCGCATGGTAATTTAAATGACCTGGTTTTATTACTTTCTATTCTCGTTGGAATTTATATTATAAGAATTGTTTCGACAGTTTTTAGTGATATTCTGCAGGTAAAGATCAGTCAGAAAATTGTGTCTGATATCCGGTTTGATATGCTGGGTAACCTGCTTAACCGACCAGTTGAGTTTTATAAGCGTACCAATTCAGGTGAGATTCTTTACATCTTTATGAATGATATCCAGAATATTCAGAATGCACTTTCATCTCTGATTATTTTGCTTTTGAATGATGGTTTGACGCTAATTGGTATTGTCGTTATGTTAGGGATACTAAACTTAAAGCTTACCCTGATCAGTTTACTGTGTCTGCCGATTATCTTATTCAGTCTGAAGAAATTCACCCCATTACTTCAGGAAAGTTTTAAGAAGGTACAGCAGATGGAGGAAAAGTTAAATGTTTTTTTTATTGAACGGATGAAGAATATCCGTGTGATTAAAAGTTTCAATACTTTTTTTTACGAACTTCAGAAGCTCTCTTCCATACAATCAGGATTATTAGGTGCTTATCTGAGAAGTGTTAAAGTTTCCAGCTTAAACAGCAATATCATTACCTTTTTTGTAGCTATAGGTCCTATCATTGTTTTAATCATGGGGGGAAAGGACGTGTTTAACGGCTTAATGACTATCGGATCATTAATTGCCTTCATTCAATATTTAAATCGATTGTACGCGCCTACAATCAATATTATGAAAAGCTATGATCAATTGACCAAGGCACTGGTTTCTATGGAAAGGGTAATTGATTATATAGGCGATGGTACATCTGCTTTGCCGATCGCAGAGACAAAATCAAAGGAGGGTTTAAAAGTTGAGACTATCAGTATAAATCGTCTGTCACTTAGTTTTGATGGTAAAAAGGTGCTTGAAAATATTGATATGACCTTTGAAACGGGGAAAATATATGGGATAACAGGCCCCAGCGGATCGGGAAAAAGTTCGATTATTAATCTTCTCTGTGGGTTTATGGAGCCAAGTGAAGGAGTGATTACAGTAAACAATAAGATACCACTTAACCAGATTCAGGACTGGACTTCACACGTAGGGCTTATTGAAAAAGAAAATCAGTTGTTTAGCGGCAATATCCTTGAAAATTTGCTTTATGGCAGTTTCTCTGCTTCAAGAGAAGATATTGATTTTGCTATTGAATCCGGTAGATTTAAAAGTGTGCTGGAAGATTTGGAGTCAGGAGAAAATACAATTATAAATGATAATGGATCTATCCTCTCGGATGGGCAGAAACAGCGGGTGTCTATTGTACGGACGTTATTGAAAAAGCCGGCATTAATCATTTTTGATGAGGCGACCTCAAGCCTTGATTCAAAACTGGAATTAGAAATCATTGATAAGTTAAAACTGCATTACAAAGATTCAATCATCATCATCATTACTCACCGTCTTTCTTCTGTTAAATCTTTTGATCATGTGTATGACATCTCGCAGGAGCTGTATGTTAATTAAAAAATAATCAATGGAACAAATAAACAATATTTCAGTTTTTCATCATTTAAAGGACCCGAATCTGAGCAATCTTAAAACGTGTAACTTCAATGTTTTGATCATCAATAACTTTCTGGATCAGATTGTTGATGAAAATATTGAACAAAGAATGGTCAGTCAGGTTTATATGATTTGTTACCTTTTTAAAAATATAATTGAAGGGGATCGAGATAGGAAAATCCACTTATGTAGCGAAGAACAGTTTAATTATAGTTCCATATGGGAAAATGGGTCTCAATTACAGGGGTTTTTAGATGAATTCATTTATAGTCAATCCTGGAAAAAAATGATGCTGACAGCTTATGATGTTATTATTTGTCACCCATTGTATGAAAAGGCCGTGCTCGAGCATATACAGGAAAATTATGCGGATGACTTTTTTAATGAAGAAGGGTTCCCAAAACTTTTCTCATTAGTGGATACCTCATCGACCGCATTAAGCCCTGAATTTATGCCTTATGTAACGCTGCTGACCGATCAGCTTCATCCCACCTTCAGCAAAAGTAAATTAGAAGAAATAGGCAGATTTAAAAGAATGATTTCTTCTGATTATAAGGGTTTTGGTATGTTTGAGCAGGAGGCACAGTTTCAGGAGTTGATCAAAACTATTTCTATTAATAATGCAGATACTGCCAGACATTCTTTTGACAAAATTTTATTGATTGATGATCATAAAAGGTGTTTCTATATTGGTGATTCCTGTTTCTGGCTTCAATACATTAATGTTAATATAAAAAAGAATTTTCCGGGCGGAGATATCACTGTTGTCTGCAGGGATGAGCGGAAGATTAATTTCTTTAACAAAATATTCAAGCGCTCTCTGGATGAAAAACTAAGTTTTCAATATTCGGACTGGGAGAATGTGAACTTTCATGATTATGATATTATTCTGTACGATAGTGATATCAGTATCCGTTTTTTGACTTATGTTACTGAGCATTATGAAAGCAAATTTAAAGGGATACCAATTCTTAATTATTCCAACAGGAATATTAAGGAAACGGAGTCTCTTTCAGAACTGCATTATAGTTACTTTTTTAAACTCAGACAACCTAAGGCAGATTTAATCAATAATATAAAAGCTGCGAAATCTAATTCAGAATTTGAAATCAGGATACAGGATCTTGAAAAACAAGAGGCTTGTCAGTGGCTTGAGTCGCAGGGCGTTCAGGAGAATGATAAAGTAGTTGTGTTAATTTTTAATAGCAGTTCTCCATTGAAGATGTTAAGCCACGATATGCAGCAGGATATGATCAGAAGTATGGCATTGAATACGGTTGCCAAGGTACTACTGTTCGATGAAAAAGGAATAGGGATCAAGGATGATCTGCAGCATAATCTGCCTGCTGCTGCAATGGATAAAATTATTGTTGCCACACAAATGGGGATCAGGATGGATATGGCATTATTAGCTAATAAGGCTGTTGTGGCAATTTTCAGTCCTTGTACCGGAATGATGCACCTGGCTAACGGGGTTTACCGGTACTTGAAAAAGGACGGGATAATAGACCGGAAAAGCATTCCGCTGATGTTGATCTATAGTGGGAATTTTATGGATTTTGATATAGCCTATCATCCTAATAAGTGGTGGTTTAACTCATTAGTCAAATGTGCAGTTCTGGCGCAGTCTGATTCCGGAGTGGAATTATTGAAACTTAAAGATGTCCCTTCCGATATCCAGGAGTATAACAAAGTATCCAGGCCTTTGAAACAGATGTCTACCTGGCACCTGTTTAAATTCCTCAAGAAAAATTATCCCGAATTGAGTTCGTCTTTATTTGTAAATGGATTTATGGATGAAATAAATTAAGTTTGTTTTTAAGGGCTTTAATGGTGATATGCTGATCGTTAATAACTGCCTCCAGTATCTCTTTATGAACTAAAGCCATCCATTCTATAAATAGGGCTGGAAAGATCGAGGTATTGTAATACCATTTACAATCATAACCATCTTCTATTTGGGTCACCTCATAGGTAAGCATATAATAGGTACTGCCATAAACTTTGTGGCCTTCTGAAAATTCAACTTTATTTGGTTTTCCGGTAATGCCTTTGTGCTGAAAGTTAAGGTAAGCACTGCAATTGGTTCTTAATACCCCGGTATCGAGGTCCAGATTTTTATGGCTTGTAATTGCTTTGCGGCAACACTTGATGAAGTCAGTATAGGTTTTGGTTAACACATCTAAGAACTTTTGATCATCAGACAAGCTGCCTCTCAGGTATATACTTGCATCAAAATTGGCAATAATGGAAGAGAGCACCGGAGTAGTTGCCCTTAAAGATACAGGAGAGGCTATAAGAACATCTTTCTGGTCATCTATAAGGTAAAAGAGAATAAATAGGGAAGTGTATAAAGTTGAACTTATACCTGTTTTGGTGTATGCGGAAATATCTTCCAATCCATCATAAAACATCTGGCCCAGCTTTAAACCAAATTCAGCAGTATTGTCTTTTTCGAGTACATTTGATATAGATTCTTTATCTGTGATCTTTAAATTATTTACCGGATTGCTGGTCGAATATGTATAATGATTGAAAGCGATTTCCCAGTTGATTACTTTTGACAAATCGCCTATACTATCATTCCAGAACTTTTTCAGACTTTCTTTCTTGTTCAGATATACCTTGTTGTATTGTCTTATGTAATCTTTAAACTGAATTTTCAAGTCAGGGAGCTCTGGTTCATTATCATTTATATAAGCCCCGTAAAATAAATTAATATCGTTCTTTAAAAGGCTTAATGAGGGGATGTCGGCTATAATAGGATTCAGATAGAACCTGAATATAAAAGTTTCATCAGCAAGCTCAAAAATATATGCTTTTATTAAAGGAATTGATTGCAGATTCTGCAGACATTTATTCCCCTCTTCCGTAATTAAATTGATTTCAAAATCCGTATCCTTAACTTCTTTTAAGTCGTGCAATATAACCTCAAAGTGTTTCCTGTCATATGGACTAACTTGCTGGATCAGCCTTCCGCCGGAGAAAATGAAAGAAGTACGCAGGGTTTCGTGTCTCTTAATAACAGAAGCAATAGATTTTTTAAGTACCGGAACGTTAACATTTTTTTTTAAAAACCTAAGAGAAAGGAGTTTTGCCGGCTTACCTGATTTTTGATAAAGCCACGATTGTAATTGGGAGGCTGAGGCCTCGTATATTTCTTCTTCCATAATTTTAAATATATTACAGGTGTTTATAACCTGTTTTTTTCATCTTCATTATTTAGCTCTTTTGAAACTTCTTTGATCTTTTTCTTGCCCTTAGAAATTACGTAAGAAAGACCAACAGCAACAGATCTGGTAGCCAGTGTTCTCCTGATGTCCCTGCGGAATGTAGTCTCATTGACATCATATCCGATTCGTGTTAAGTTAAAAGGGTCATTCAGGTTAAGACTGACAGATAATTTATCGTTCAGGAATGATTTTCTGAAAGCAAAATTTATCTTTCCCTGTGGTAATAAATCATAAATACTAAAGAAGTTGTTGTATACATAATTTCCGTTAAGCTCGGCAAAGTATCCGTTTTTAAGTGTAAATCTATTATTGATAAATATATTCGGAGAAAGCTTCTGATATGATTTTTGACGGTCTTTAACATATATTCTGGTGTAGGCTACACTGGCATAGGGGGTTATTTCCCACCATTTAGTGGGTTTTATAGATGTATTATAAGATAAACCTAATTTTTGCTCATTATTAAGATTTGCATAGGATTCTATGACAATCCGGTTTTCAGTGGAAAAAGATGTATTGATAATATTAGCTGTATTGGTGTAATAAAGACTGAAATTATGGACCGAATTCTTTGAATAATTCAGTTCAAACGAATTTGTAAAATAGGGAACCAGATAAGGATTACCTCTTGAGATATTATAAGGGTCTGAGACGTCCTCGAAAGGGTTTAAAGAATTATAAGATGGGCGGACTATTTTTCTGGAATAGGCAAATGAAAATACATTTCCCTGAGATGGTTTTGCCTGTATAAAAACAGAAGGGAAAAAATCCCAGCGGCTATTCTCTAAAAAGGTTACCGGAGTATTGTTGCTGTTCTGAGCGATACTTTCTCCTTTATAGCTGGTGTATTCCGCACGTAAGCCTAGCTTATAACTCCAGATTTTTAATGACTTTGTATAAGTTCCAAACAAACCAAATATCTTTTCATCATAGACAAATGCATTTGACCGCTGTTTGTCCAGTACCTGATCAGGGGGAATGCCGTAATAATAAGTGATCTTATTATCAGTATGAGAAACATTATATTTCGAACCAAACTGAAGTTCCACACTATTTTTCAATATCTTTTTAAGACTGATATTTCCTGTCGATAAATCTACTTTTGTCGGGTTATTGAACTGAAGGTATTGTGGTTTTCTTATTTCAGAACCGTTTCCATAGAAAAATTGGTTATTCAAATCTGAATTTAACTCATTCCTGTATCCAACGTAACTATAGGTTGCATCAATTCTGCTGCCCAGAGAATCCAGGTTAATACGATACAGGAAGTTAGCCTGACGATTTTGCAGTGAGGTCAGCTTATTATTTTTAGTGATAAAAAATGAATCCAGCATACTTGAATTGATAGAAGGATAAGTATTATTAGTCGCATTTGTTACTGATGATGCTTTGATGGACATAGATTGATAATCTATTGAAATCAACTGATTTTTAGCAATGTCATAATCAATTCCGAAAATGAAACTATTTAACCTGACAAAATCATCTATGTATTTATTCGTTTGAACAGAGTGTATGCCTGTATCGTAATATAATTGATCCTGATAATCATCAGAGAAGCTTTTTCCATTAAATTTATTGTAATTCACTTTGAAATTGAACTTTCCTGTTTTATAATTAAGCCCGATATTGTTACTGAACTGTCCGTATCTTGTTTGCTCAAAATTTGTACTTATTGTAGAAGTAAGCCCATATCTGGTGTTCTTTTTTAGGGTGATATTAATTACGACCCCTGTGCTGTTCCCCTCATATTCGGCTCCGGATATGGTCCTGACCTCATAAGTTTTAATATCCTCAGACGGAATAGATTTGAGATAACGCATAAGTTCATCCCCCTGGAGATATATTTTTCTATCATCTATATAAACCAGAACGGAACGCTGGCCGCCATAACTTATGCCCATTTTGTCCGCGACAACCCCTGGGATTACATTAAATAAACTAAATCCATTTTCTGCGTGCTGATAGACACTATTCTCAATATTTATGACTGTTTTATCAAGCGTTCTGGTCATAAATGGTTTTTTGGAAACTATTTTAACCTCATTTAATGCTAAAATATCAGTTTCAAGATTAACATTGTGAATAAGGTTATCAGTTAAGGTAATTGTTTGACGTTGCGTTTTGAAACCTGAGCTGGAGATCACTAAAAGAAAATTTCCTTTCTGTAGGTTTTGAAAATTATATCTTCCATCATGGCTACTGCTAATACCTTTAAGCAACGAACTATCAGTAGCATTTTTCAGAATGACTGTAGCTTGGCTAACAGGGGTACCATTACTGATAATCTGACCAGATAAACTTAGACTTTGGGCATAAGACGTATTGAAAAAGATAATAAGAAAAAATGGCAGGTACAGGTATTTCATAGGGGGATCGTCTGTAAATTTATTCTGTTCTAGAGTTTTTTATAAGTAATCTCATAGTTACCGTCGGCATGTTTAGCTCTGAAAATAAATTTATACTTCTTGTGTTCTGTGTTCTTAACTGTCACTTCACCTGATTCTGAACCGGAAAGATTCTTCTGCAGAACGGTCTTGTCCGATGATTTAATTTCGAGCTGCAGTTGACCTTTCTTTAAAACTGTGGTATATTTCAGTGTGAAACCATCCTTTTTATCCAATTTAACATTAAAATCCTGTTTGCCGTTAAAATCTTCAAAAGTTGCATAACTATGGCCTGGCAAGTCACTTCCTTGCCATTTTTTGGTGTAATTCGGAAATTGGAAGAGCAGACCCCCACAAAGAATATAATATTTAAGGTTGATCATAGTATAGAATATTTGGTTTTTTAAGAAATAACGGGTTATGCTTTTTTAAATAACTCTTTAAATAAATTTTTAATGGTTTAATATTGGTTAATTGATTCTCTTCGTGCATAAATATATTAAAACTATTTAAATAATATATTTCATTACTGTTAGTAGATTCTTTTAGTAACTTTACCCAAGAGTAGATTTGAGTGTTTAATAAGTTATCTTCATTATTTACCATAATACTTAGTATAAGATTTTCTCCCGGTTCAAATTGTGGATCTTTGATGTTCATTAATAGAATGCGCTCAATGGTTTCCATTACTGTGGCATTAAGCACAGCGGTTGATAAGGAATGAAACTGGGAAAAGTCCATCTCGGGACAGGATGCAGGTTGTGCACTATTAAGAATTAAATGAATGCATTCCAGCGTATACTTTTTCCAGTCAGTAAGGTTTTTGTTAAAAAGTGCCACTTTGGCTTTATTGGTCAGCATCTGGTAGACCACTAGGAATGCAATTTCAGCATTTGGATAGGATAACAGATTTATAGCATGCTGAATACCCCTTTCAATGATCTGACTACTGGCTGCATAATTCTTCTTTTTATATTCCAGATAAGATTTAACTAATGTGCAGGAAGTTTGAATAAAATCCTGTTCAAAACTGTTTTCTTTAAAAACTGAAGCCATCCTGTCTGCTTCCTTTGCACATAAGACCGACATATTTGGCAGATTGCTTTTTGATAGCTTAAAAGCATCATTATTTTCTTCAATCACGATATTAAGATAGGGTCTGTTTATCGCTGCTGAATTAGTGCAAATAATGCTTTCTAAGAGAATGTCAACTTGTTTTTTAATGTTAATCCTGTTCTTTACTCCAAAGTATGGAGATTCCTTCTCTTCTGCTCCGTGATCGTGCCTGGTGAAATGATTGATGTATTGCGGGATGGTGTTTTTGTACAAAGGACACACTATACGCTGGTCTGCAGTATAACCTCCACATCCTATAAGTAAAATACAATTCTCACAGGCTATATTTATTTCCAGTGATCCGGTGGTTTTTTTTAAAACTGAACTATCACAAACTAACCCTGAAAAAGGCAGCTCTTTCAAAAAGGCGAAACTGGAATTGATCAGTGAAAGCGAATACGTATTCCTGAAGAAATTTATTTTTGAAAAATGATTTTTAAAGAAATCTTCTTTATAGGTATTACAGGAGTATTGAGTGATATTGTCTTCTTCAAAGCTGGATTTAAGTGCTCCTTCTTTTATAAGGTGCTGTTTGTGAATTTGTTCTGCGATGTTTTTTTTGTCGTCTTTATATTCGCTTAAGCTAAGGTAATCCTGATCCTGGAGGGAGAATTTTAACGTGAAATAGCGTATTTTTTTGAACTGTGTATTTTGAACGGTTCTTTGTTTAAGAAAAGAAAGAATGTTGATGTGTTCCTTGTCCGGATTAATAAAAAGGAAGGCTAGTTGCGTTACCTTATGCAAATTGGCAAATGAATTTAAGCGGTGAATAAATTGATCATCTAACTCGTTATCAATAACAATGGTCAATTTATCAAATACCTTCAGCCTTTCAATTAAGCTGTTTTTTTCATCCTGGTTTTCAGGAACAAGAATACCTTTATTGATTAATTCATAGAGCAAATCTTTTTTTAGCCTGTGGAATTGGCCGGAATCTATTAGCCTTTTATTCAGATCGTTTAAAGCGGCCCATTTCTTTAGTTTACAGTTAAAAAGTAAAAATGATGACGGCTCATTTAAATCTTTCGTTACAATACAAAAGGAAGAGATTTTTAAAGATGCTGATTCTATCATAAATCTATAGTTTTATTCACTCAAATGGCTGTCCACGGTTTCAGCCAGGTAGTCTATACTATTAAAGAAGGTAATGTCAATTTCATCATCATTAAATTCTATAGAGAATTCATCTTCAAGTGTGGTAACAAAAATCAGGGCAACCATGGATTCTGAGGTAATAGCTCTCAACTTCTCATCATCGCTGATCTCTAGCTTGTTCAATTCAGAATAATCACTATCGATCACTTCATTTAATATAGTTAATATTTTATCTCTGGTTTTCATCTTATTTCTTTTTTTTAAATTTCATGGCCAGGCTGAACCTGGATAATTTGCATATTCTGGTAGGTATAGTTCCCATATGTTCAATATTACCAGGGAAAATAACGACCCTGCCAGGTGTTGGAAGGACCGCAAGGCGGGATTGTTGGTTCTCATAAAAGATAGTTTCCCCACCGTATTTATAGTTCCATGTTTTGTTTACATAATATAGAACAGTCAGATCTGACTGTTCCGGATCACAATCAAAATGTGGGTACTCTACATCTCCATAACTACAAAGATTAATGTAGCATCTGTTTAATTGATAATCAATTCCCTCGCTATAAGTTTGATTAAAGACCTCCCGGAGTTTTTTTCCTATAAAAGTGTCTGTTTCGAAGGTATCCGGAATGAAATCAGTACTGAAGATGGGGAATTCATCATATGATAAGCTTTTTTCCTTCTTTCTGAAAGAAAGACTGTTTACATAATCATAAAATACTTCTACCTCATCTTCAGAAAAAGCCCCATCGATGATATGTATTTCTTTACCGTCTATTATTTCAGTCCTATTTTGCATAACCATATTTATTTTTGAGTTTCCATTTCTATAAACCCTTCTTTGATAATCATTTCAATCTTACTTAAATTGTTTCTGTCATTATCATTTCTAAAATAGTTCCTTACCAGGTCATAATTTGTTTCATTGATAAAGTTCTCTGTAAGGGAAAGGCTCCATTCCAGGTTGATGACCTGATGATAACAGTCGCCGGGTACAAAAATCATATCTCCTGCATTTTGAATACATGTTAATGGTTTATAAGGCAAGTTTATAACATTACTCCAGTCGTTTTGATCAGGGACGATCTGATATGCAGACAGGTCTTTTTTGATAGCCTCCGAATAAATGGCAGGATATATTAGCCACAATTTTTTACCTCTTAAAAGATAATTCCAGGCACTGCTCCACCAGACATCACGATGAATCTGGCTTCCTGTTCCCGCGTTTCCGGCGTAAATCCAGCTCAGGTTAGTCTTTGGGGGGGCTAATTTTGTGCCAGCGTACCAGCAGTTAAAAGGCTCAGGGGTTTTGTAGTCATTTTTAATCTCCGGGTTTAGGAAACCGCTGGTTTTAAAGTAAAGCCCGGCCGAAGGACTATTGAGATAATCTGCATAAGAAAGAAATAATGGGGCTGAACCTTCATCATTCTCAACTTTTTCTTTTTTGACTAATGTTGCTGATAAGTATTCCTGTGTCCATTTTGTTTTAATCTGCATTTCCTGAAATGCATGAGTAAAGTTGACTGGTTTACCGGCATATCCATAAGTGTCATTGAAGTATTTCTTCGTTAACGGGGCAATATCATCTGTTGCAACTCCAGTAGTTTGTCTTAATAAGTCTGTTAAATTCTGCATTTTTACCCTTTTGAAAATTTGTTTATAATAATGTCTATTATTTTCTGGCTGTTATCTTTGTTCTTGATATTGAATGTGGGGGAGTCTAAATTTTCATTGAAATAATTGAGTTTATCCTGATACTCCATTTCATCAAGCTGCCTGTATGATACACGGACCTGGTTGTTAAAGTGAATGGTATATTCAAAAGGAGTTAAAACATAAAACAAGACCTCACAATTTACAAATGCCTTTATAACATCGATAGTTCTTCTGATATAATCCAGACTGTCATTGGGACTTATCGTACAGACCAATGCGTCAGGGTAAAATGCCTTAACATAGCTCAGCATCTCTGCTGCATTAGAATCATTCATTGGATGCTTCGGTAAAATAGATCCCTGGCTTCCTGTGATAATAATATCTGGTTTAGTGTGTTCCTCTATCATCTGAGTCAGAAAACGCAAGGATTTATTCCATTCCATAATGTCCACATCAACAGTACCATTATGTCCAATTGGGAAGGTAATATCTGCCCCTAAAACAATACCTTGTGGTTCTGTTGCAAGATGGGATACTTTATATCCATTTTCCTTCAGTAACTCTTTTAAAATAAGCTGTGTGGTGAATTTACCTTGTTTTTTATTGGTTCCAACCACACAGATTGAAGGGGATTTTAGAACAGTATGCTCCATAGAAGCATATAGGTTTTCCTTGTCCTGCTTAGCGAACGCAGTTAAAAAAACTTTTCCGGTATAGGTTGTGGTTGAATCTGATATGACAGAATGGATTAAGTCATTTACAGACCTGTCCCACACAATAAAATTTTTGTTTCTTTTTACACATTCTTTGATCAAAGAATAACCCTGATAAGAATTTTGGTCAAGCAGTTTATCCAAAAAATAACCAATGATAATAGTATCAAATGTGTTATAGGTCTGCTCTTCCAGCTCTCCAAACGAATATGGGATACCTTGTTTTTCAAGAAGGCTTATGCTCTTATCTAGTTTGATTGATCTTAAATTACCTATTGCTGCTGTAAGCTGATAGGGGAAGAGTTGTGGGAATTCTAAAATAGATTGCATCTCCTTCTCTTCAAATGGGTAGATGGCCACTTTAGAGATACAGGGAGCAGGTCTTAAAGAGTTATATAGCTCACCCGGAGAAAGCGCAGGGGTATTAGTGTGGTTCAGTTCATTTATTTTAGAATCGTGTTTAGTCAGGCTGATAATTGAAGGATCTGAATTTTTCAGAATCCATTTATTTAAAGACTCGATGTTATCCCATTGGTTTTCCAGTTTGGCCTTGCAGATAATTCCTGAAAAATGAGCTGTAGCAAGGCTTGTTCCTACACTGAACCTAAAGGTATTGCCAGGATAGGCAACCCTTTGAAAGCCTCCTTTGGCCAGGATATTGGCTGATCTGTTTTCAAGTTTTCTGAATTTGTACTTACTTTCTACAATACCCTGACCTATCCCCAGAACTGAAGTGAAATGAGCCGGGTAGCACAATTTATCATGTAAATAGTGGACTGCTGCAACCAGTATAACTCCTTGTTTGGAAGCTCTGTCGCAGGCAAGCCTTAATTCCTGAGAAGGATCGTTTGTTCTTATGCCCATGCTGATATTAATCACTTCGATATCATGATCATCCAAAAGATAATTAATAGCCCTTACCAGCAGCGCTTCACTAATCCGCCCGTTTTCGGCTTCCAGCTTTACTACTTCAGTCTCAATAAAAGGTGCATGTTGTACAATTATTGATAAAATACCTGTACCATGCCCTTTGATATCATTAAAACTATTCTCTATCGTGCTTATTTCTTTGGCAAGATTCTCTAATAGCGTTATTCCTGTAATATGATGATGATTAAATCTTTTATGAGTATGGTCTACTCCCGTATCAATTATTCCGATTTTCAATTAATTTTTTATTTATTTGAGTGACCTGTATTTACTGCTGCCGCTGCGGTAGGCACATTGATCGTTTCTGGTTTATTGATCATTCTAAGGTATTGCTCCCGGATATAACTTTCTGTTTTATACTTCCATTCTGTACATTGGGGTACGGTATTTTTAATAGCCTCAAAAGAGCAGGAGATCTTATCGCAAACAGGTAAATATTTACAGTTTCTACAGACATCATTGTGTGAGTATCTGTTAAACGCGCTGTACTTATCAAATACTTTTGGGTCATAGCTATCAAATACTGAGCTTGGCGCTTTAGTATCGTCATGAATTGTTTCCCAGCATTTATGAATAAAACCATTAGGGTCTACAACCAGGCTTATAGGGGATGCCCATGTTGCACAGGTGGACTGATAGGAGGGAAGATCCCATTTCAGTCTGGCCGATTTGGTATTGTGCAGGTTGGCCCAATTATTAAATCTTTCCAGCAGGTTGAGACGGAAATTTTGCTTAAAGTCAAAAAAAGCATCAACATGCATCCGGATATCTTTTTCATCCTCATCTAAAGCTATTTCTTCATAAGACCTCAGCCATGCGGGATCAAAACTGAATTGCTTATACTTATTCGGCCAGATTCCAAAGCTCTGAAAATCATCCAGCATATCTGATGATGAATTGGCAACTTCATGATCAACATTCATTCTCACCAATACATTGATGCCTTCTGGTATTTGAGAAAGGTTTTCTAATATCCTGTAATAGTTCTTGGCATTCTTTTGCTTAAGAGGTCTTTTTTTATCATGGATTTCTCTGGCTCCGTCAATAGTAACCTGTATTAATTCAACTTTGTTATCGATCAGTTTTTTAACATTGGTTTCTGTTAAATAAATTCCGTTTGTAATAATCTTTGCTGTATAGGTCAGGTTATACTTTTCTGCAAGCTCAATCAAGCCAACAGACATATCCTCAATTGCCTTTACATTGAGCAGTGGCTCTCCTCCATACCATGTAATGGAAAGGGTATGGATTTTTTGTTCTGCCTTTCGGATAATTTCATCAATATAAATGACAGTTTGTTTTTTAACCTTATCATCTTTTAGTGTATGATTTGGCTTAACGAATTCAAAACAATAAGAGCATCCCATGTTACATGAAATTGTCGTCCCAATGGTAAGGTATATTGTTCCGGTATTCTTAAACTGATGATCAGTACTGTTTTTCTCAAAGATCTCAATCATGTTCTTCTCTGAGTCAATGATATATTCTTTGGAAATTAAATGCTCAAGTAATAATAAATTTTCAGGATAAACCTCTTTTTGAAAATATTTCAGGCAGGATAATTCTGATAAAAGTTTGCCTTCCTCGGAGTTTAATATTTCTATACCTCCAGTAAGTGTATTGAAAATTAAAAACTCTTCCCTTTCATCGATTGGGATTAGAACATTGTATGGGCTGGATTTGAAAAGTTGCATACTTAATTTGGTTAGGTGACGTCAACAAATAAGGATTAGTATTGCATATACGTAGGGCCAGGGCAGATTTTGAAGCAAAGAATACAATAGCATATTACATGCTATTGTATTCAGATTACAACGTCTTAGAATAAGATGTCGTTTTCACCTCCGGTGTTGCCATTAGCTCTTGCAGTGTTACCTGTGCAGTCAAAAGTTTCACATAGTGATTCAACTTCCATTGCCAGTCTTTCTTCTGTTGAGTTTGGTTTTACCAGCTCCTTTTTCAGCAGCTCAGCTTTTAATTGTTCTTTGTTCATGGTTTTAAGGATTAAGTGGTTAGATAAATAACCTGTCTTCGTGACAGGTGTCTTTTATATATCTTAAAATAAGATATCGTTTTCGTGGCCCGTGTTCCCACTTGCTCTTCCAAGGTTTCCTGTACAGTCAAAGCTTTCACATAGTGATTCAACTTCCATTGCCAGTCTTTGTTCTGTAGAGTTTGGTTTTACTAACTCTTTCTTTAGTAGTTCTTCTTTTAATTGTTCTTTGTTCATTGTTTTAAGAATTAATGGTTAAAAAAAATTGAATTAAAGATTTTTACAGCTTAAATAATCAGAGACTGTCCATTGGAAAATGATTGCCGCAGGCATTACTGATATTCAAAATATGTTGTACTGGCAGGTAGCGCTTTAAAAACCGATCCGGTTTTTGATAGTATTTTTAATTGTGTTTGTTTTAATACTTATTTCGTTTGCAGCCAGGATTTATTTAACAGTTCTTTGTGCATCATGTAAAAGTCAGGTAATTGAATATTTGGTTAATTAGTAATTTTAATATACCCTATTATTTATTTCATAAATCAATTCTGCTGACCGCGGCTTGTAGCACCTTGTCTTTATAAGGCGCCAGATCTTCGACTTTTTCCAGCTTCACGCAGATGTCAGGAGTAATCCCTTTAGTCTCTATAGACTTTCCATTAACTAAAATTTTTCCGGGAGAGATTGCATTTGTTGTAAAAGAAGCATCCTCATCGGGTAATACTACCTGATAGGTAAATGACAGCGCACCGATCGAATTCTCACTGCCAATAATTTTCACATCACGTAGTTCGCGTTTTAAACAGCTTGCCAGTAACTCTGTAACACAGGCACTGCTTCTGTTGATAATAAATGATATTTTTCCGTCTTTTCTGAAGTTCAGGGGAGAAAGATTTCCGTTTACTATAATAGAATCCAATTTTCCTGTAGCTACTTCTTCGAAATCAAAGTATTTAAAAGATTTATGGACAATTGAGGACAGTAGTCGGGCCCCTGCAAGGAAATCTCCTCCTCCACAATTCCTTAAATCAAGAACAAGATTTTTTTTGGTATTAATACTGTCCAGATTGGAGATAAACGTGGTAACAGAATGATCATTTATACTATTAATTTTGTAATACGCAGTTGAATCATTTAGAAATACATAGCCATCCCCCTTGTTTCCACTGTATTTTTTAGATATGATATACTTAGGTTTTAAAATGTAACTGATCTCATTAAGACCTCCTTCGGGCCTTGCAAAGTTTATTGTCATTTTTTCTCCTGGTGCATTCTTCAGCGACTGGTTAAGACGGTCAATGGTGAAATCCTGATTAAGGTTCACTTTTTTATGGTTAATTTCCAGTATTTCGCTTCCTAATGGGATCTTTTCTTCTAATTCAGAATCGAGTATTGCTGAAACAATGGCCTTATTGTTGAAATTATAACAATAAAACGGGGTTACTAATGCAGTAACTGGCTTTATTGTACATTTTGATCGGATGGAAAAATGAGGGTCCCTGACTTCAGTATTTAAAAAAGTATTGATTTTGGCAATCCTGTCACAAAATGATGAATTATCATGAAGTAGGATTTCTGCTTTGCTGATGATCTGATCTTTGTTTAGGTTTCTTTCTTTGTAGAAAGGATAAGCTTTCAGTAAAGATAAAAATACCTCGCTTAAGAGATTTTCGGATTTAACGGAAGGATTTTCAATAAATACATTTGATTTATAATATTCTTCATATTGTTTAACGGGGAAATGAGCATACTGTCCAGCTGACTCAAAGGGGGTAAGCTGTGCTCTTGTCTTAAGGTTTATATTACTGTAAGGTGCATTAAGGAATATTTCGGATGGAGAAAGATGTTTTTCTATTTTGTTATTCCCTAGCCAGGCGTCCCCAAGTACAAATTTTGTAGTTCTTTTTTCGTCCAGTTTTTTATAAGAGATCTCAATCTTCAGATCTTTTTTATCAAAAACTAAAAGGGAATCGAAATTCAAAAAAAATGGGGCCTGGTATCCCTGATTATTGAATTTAACGGTTTGTTTAAATTCATGAGACTTATGGTCCGTTATTTTAAAGTCTGCAGAGCTTATATTCTCAATGAAACAGCGAAAAACCAGCTTCAGTGATGCCGTTTTATCAGGTCTGTCCTTTTTCAGAAAAACAAGAACTGTCTGATCCGGAATAATAAAGCTCTCAGGCAGGCTTTCCATATCATTGAAAGCAGAGAAGCTGAGCCGGGAAGGTTTCAGGTTTGCATCTGGCACCCAGATATAATTTTTAATGTATTTACTTGTTTTGTAATAAGCTAAGGTCTGAGAAAAACAAAACCGGGCAGTTCCAAAAAGAATGAGCAGGATAATTAACAGGTTTTTCTTAAACATAAGGCTATTTCATATTACAAGTCTAAATCTATTTTATCCAGCTCATAAAGCTGATTAAGTCTTTTTAACAGATTATTTTCAATCATTTCCCATTGGTGCGCAGGGGTGAAACCGCTATGTCTGGACCTGCATATGGTAATTAATTTTGGTACTATCCGGGCCCGCTCCAGAGCAATGACTAAATTTTCTATCTGAAGGATGATTTCTTTCTCATCTACTTCTCTCGGGCTGGGATAAGTATAGTCGTTTTTGTTAAAAATGAAAAAATAGCTTTCATTAAATACTACTGCATTTACTGTTAAGCTGGTGTAATTTAAGGGATGATATTTGTTTGCAATAAAATCTTCATATTCCTGTTTTGTGGTTTCCAGAACCACTTCTTTGTTTGGGGATTCGCAACAGGAAAAATAGTCCAGATCAATGTCCAGTAAAATGTCAGTTTGACCATCGGGATTTGAATTTAGAAAATCTGCTGCGTCAAGTTTGTCGTATTTGTATATTTTAAAAGTATTATCGGTAATTGTATGGTTGTACTTCTCTGAGATAAATTTTTTTGCTTGATTGTTGTATGACCTGACATACATATCGAAGCTTCCTTTCTTTGGCATATCCCTTCTTATCCAGATCATATTATCAATAATATCCAGGTAAATAGCCGGGATAATAAAGGTGTCAATATTCAGTTCCTGGTAGGTGAAAGCCTTGATATTCAGTAAATCTTTGCTTAGTATTTCATTGAGAGAGGTGTTCAGAAGTGGGGATCTGAGATCCGAATGGTCGTCGAAGTGGAGCAATGTATTCTTGCTGCCGATGAGGCCCTCTTTTGTAGCAAATGCCCACGCAATAAATGCCTCATGATGTTCTTCAAGGATAATAATTGGTGTTCTCATTGATTTATAGATGGCTTGTATCACAATCTTAACAAAAAAAAATCTATAATGCAAGTAAATTTTTAATAATGCTACATTGTATAAATTTTTGATAAAATAAATTGCAAATAATGCTATTTTATATTTTTAGTAAACCTCGTTAGAAGGCCTGATTCTAATGATTTTGAGCTAAATAAGAGGAAGAAATAATCAATATAAATAATATAAATGTATCTTAATATTTACGAAACACTAGTCTCTTACCTTGAAATAGATTATCATTTGTGGCTAATTGAGGTGTGGTTTTGATGAGAAATCTCCGAACACATTTAAGTTATGAGATAGATTAACCAGTGTTGTCATTTTTCATCTTGCAGTCATTAACCTTATGAACCAGGCTGGATAGTTTATGAAAGTGCAGACTTATAATTGTCATCAGATTAACCTTCCTTTCGTCTATTTCATTACTGACAATAGGCAGGACCCGGATGGGATTCTATACCCACTTAGTGGGATCTACATTTGACTATACAGGATTTATACAAAACATTGAATTATTTGTACATGTCACCAATTTCATAAATTCTTTTTCTTAGTTTTCTGTATGAAAAATTATCTAACTCTCTGTATAATTGGTGTATTGGTTGTCTCATCATTCACGATGTGTAAGAAAAAGCCAAATGAAAATGAACTGATATCGAACTCAGCTGCTACCAGGAACAACGGAATCGTTGCTGCCTGTACCTATACTGTTCAGCCTTCTGAATGGTTTGTGGATGGAACTAATATAGCCGCAGGGTCGGTTATCTGTATTCCTGCTGGTGCAAGGGGTAGTTTATTACTGAAAAATTTCAAGGGAACAGCGGCACAACCGATTATCGTCATTAATAAAGGGGGTAAAGTAACTATTTCTGCATCCCTTACTGCTTCATATGCATTTAAGACTCAAAATTGTCAATATTTTAAGGTGATGGGGAATGGAGATGCGGGTACTACGTATGGATTTGATGTGAATGGTGGAAATCTCGGTATGACAATGGATGATCTCAGCTCTGATTTTGAGATTGCCAACGTCGAAGTCCGCAATAGCGGATTTGCTGGTATTATGGGAAAAACAGATCCATCTTGTGATGCTGCAACGTGGCGTGGCCATTTTACAATGAGAAACGTAATTCTTCATAACAACTACATTCATAAAACTGGCGGGGAAGGCTTCTATATTGGAAACTCTTTTTATGCTGATGGACGTTCGCTTTCCTGTGGTACTGTTCTTCCTCATGATGTGGTGAATGTCAAGATTTATAATAATCTTACTGATTCGACTGGCTGTGAAGGAATCCAGGTTGGCGGTGCAATTGCTGACTGTGAGATTTATAACAATACGGTTAAATCTCCAGGATTAACACCTTTTGCAGATGCTCAGAATAATGGGATACAAATCGGGGAGGGAACCGGAGGAAAGTGTTACAATAACCTGGTCAAAAATGCACCTGGCAATGGTATTATAGTACTTGGACTTGGAGATAACAGGGTATATAATAACTTTATTATCAATTCTGGAGCCTATGGTATTTTTGCAGATTCCAGATATACACCCGGACCTAATTTTCAGTTTATCAATAATACAATTATTGGTTCGGCTTTGGATGGGATCAGACTATATTCAGAAACTATACCGATGCATACTGTAATCAATAATGCTATAATAGGTTCAGGGTCAGGTGTCGGTATATACAAAAGAAGTGACAATGTTCATCTGACAGCTTCAAATAATTACATCAATGCAGATGTTAGTACATGTAAGTTTGTAAATTATATCGGTGGTGATTTTCATTTACTGTCTTCGTCTCCGTTGATTAATGCGGGAGCAAATACTTCGTCTTATGGGGTGAATTTTGATTATTATGGTACTGCACGTCCTTCAGGTGCCGCATTTGATATTGGGGCCAGTGAGTATTAAGCTCATATTTGTTGTTAATTTAAATTTAAGAATTAAATTTATCAGCGATGAAAGGCAGTTGAAATATGAACGAGAACCAGCACTATATTTTTGAATCAATATCCCAATATGTAAAAATGGGATTTCTCTCTAAAGTTGAAATAAAAGAAGCCATTGATGATTTAGTTATGGATGAAGATCTGGAAGACCAGATCTCGTCTCAGTGGATAACTGATACAATTGATAGTGAATTCAAAATATTAGTTGAACAAAGTAAATTATGGATACATCCTACAGATAATGAAAAATTGGAACGGGTTTTCGACAAGCTTTGGACTGATCACAAAATTATCGCTTTGCACAATGCAGGTTATACTACTGCTGACGGGGAAGGCGAGGTAATAGAAGTAGAGAATAAATTACGAAGTAAAGGACAGTACTCAGAGGGCTATTGTTTTTACCATGAGCAGGATGTCGAAAGGGTAATTAATAATGGTGACAGAAGGTTGTTTTTAGCCTATCAAAAGATTGAAAATGAAGATGATGAAGTAACCCGTCAGATTGGTCATCAAATTGTGGAGGAACTACGGGCTTCAGGATTTCAGGTAAACTGGGATGAGAAACCTTCCAGTAGAATAGAAATTTTTGATTTCAACTGGAAGAAAATATATGATGAAAATAGTAATGTATTTGTACATGATCGGGCTGCTCAGCCATTGACAAAACCACAATCCAGGAAATTCTCTGAAATTCAGTATCTACTCCCTGCAGATAGCTGGGCACGCTGGCGTGATGAATTAAATAAAGGTGAGTTTAAAGATGAAATCTGTCTTTTTATCGAAGGTGATTGGGAAACAACAGACCTTAATCTTGACGAGATAAAAGACGAACTGGGGAATTATGTTTTTCTGATTCTGGTTTCCGGTGATATGAAATGCAGCAACATATACTGTAAGGAGACAGATAGTGCTACAGGATTAATTATTCTGGGCTCGCTTGAAGCTGAAAATATGTTGGTTGGCGGACAACAAATTTATATTTGTGAAGATTTAACAGTAAAGAGTTGCTATTGGGGAGATTACAATCATGGAGACCTGATAGTGAATGGAGCAATTGCAATAGATGTATTTATTTCTACTGATTATGGTTTCAATCTTAAACGGTTTAAGGAAAATGATCGGGTAATTGTAAATCATTTCTTTTGGGATGAAGAGGAGGACGAATTTCCCCGCTGGAAGATCTCTGGCCTTATTAAGGAAGACTGTCTATTTGAAGAATCTGATGTTGAGGGTGAATTATACGGCTGGAATGATTGGTTGTACCGGGATAAAATGATTGAACATCTTAAAGCAGGTGAACCAATTTTGCGACAGGATACCCAAATTATTGAGCCAATAGTAGAAATTCCATTTCTATTTAAAAGTGAAGGATTTAATAACGAAGATTTTCAGCGTATGCGTCAATCGGTATTATTTCTGGACAATATGCCATTAGATGAGAATGGAATAAAACAAAGTGAAAAGATTGAATATTGGCGAGGCGAAATATTTAAGCGGGTTTTGGTTATTAAAGATGTAGTTTGTTCTGAATCCATTTATTTCCAGAAAGGAACTGAATATGCTATCCTTGTTAACTACAAAGAGGTTAAGCCAGGTTTGATTAAGGGGCTGTTAAACAAAGGGCTTAGTCATCAATTATCTTTTGCTTGCAGAGACTTGCAGGGAGATGATCAGGAATGGCATATTTATCATCCAAGTGTTGCACCTTTAAAATTTAATGAACTGATGCAAGATAACTGGAAAGTATTGCTACATGAGTTTTCTGAGATGGAATATTACCATTTGCAGTTCCAGGAAAAGGTGACTATTGGAAAGATAGAACATATCCTTTCTTTGCCCGTGGTTAAAGAAAAATATAGTGGTTACTATAATGAAGAGGAGGATAAACTGTGGTTTGGGGAAACTTGCTACACATTCAGACAACTTCATAATGAAAGGGGAAAAAGCCGGCGTATTTCCATTATCCATGATCAGTCAACGGATGAAGAAAAGGTCTATGATTTTTACCATTTTGATATAGCAAAACTGAAAAGTGGAGAGACAGTGGCAGTGCTCTTTGCCCAGGATAGTGACGGATTTGAGGCCGAAACCTATGAGGTATCTATTTCAAATATAGCTAAATTCAAAAAAGCGCTGCATAGTTTTGCTATGCTGGAAAGAAAAATTGAAAAACTCAATACTGAATATCTGGAAGAATTAAAGGAATCTGAAGAAAGAAGGCTGAAAGCTATTGCCAAAATACCATTAGCCATTCCTTTCAAAACAATTGAATTCAATGGATATGAATTCACTGGGATAAATCTTCATCAGGCTAATGACTTGTTAAAAGACTTAAAAGATCTGGAAGACAAAGAATACTTGTACGACGTATTTGATAATGTTCATTTTCCCAACGATACTGGAAATGGATATTTTTTATTGGCTGATGAAGATGTGGTCATGCCAGCCCTGGAACTTGATGTTGAAGCTTATGGTCTCGTATTTGATTTTAATATACTTGGATTTATCTTTCTGAAAGATTTAACACTTACCTCTCATTTAAAAGCTTACGATGCAGACTATTCTCCTGCATTGATTGTAAAAGGTAATCTGAGTTGTAAGAATATCAATCTGTCTGGAAACATACATTATGTGGAAGGGGCCATTACTTGCGAGTTTCTTTATGCTGAATATAATCATGGTGGATTATACGTGAAAGGCCGGCTTACTGCTGATTGTGTTGTTGCCGAAGATATGCCATGTTACTTTGGTGAAATAGTCGCTGGGGCTATTGTAAGTGACTACAGTATTTATGGTCTGGATAGTATTTTGGATGAGCAGGGAAACACGCAAAAAGTGTTGAATTTCTATCCAGATACACACTTCCTTCAGGATGTTTTAGTACCTGAGGTATTAGGAGACGAGACCTGGGGCCTGATATGGCCGGTTGACATTGAAACCTGGATCACAGAAGGGAAATCTGCTATTGACCGCGGAAAAGATCTGGAATACAGAACATTGACGGATGAAAGTATTGTTGCCCGTTTTGATGCTATTTTCAATCATAAGCTGCTTGCAGACGGACCATATCGTATTGCAGTTGATGAAAATGAGTATACGTATACGCGCTTTGATTGGAATGGCAAACAGTATAGGGAAGTAGCTTATAGAAATGTCGCCTATTTTCGCCATCAACTGAGGATTTTACATTCAATTGAAGAAGATACTTATACAGCTTATCTGGAGTATAAGGATCGAATTACCAATGTGGTAAAAATGAGGTTTTCAAGTACACTGACAGATACTTTCACCTCAACAAAGGCAGTGAAACATGCCTTTTATAAGGCTGAACAGGCTTTTCTGTTAAAACAAACGGAGGAGAGCAGTAAGTGACAAGGGGATAGGGAATTAGTTTTCATCGATAACCTTCAGTAGCTGCTGTAGTTCTTGTTCGTTATTGTAAAAGTTAAATGATATTCTTAATCCCGCTCCACGTTGGGAAGTGATGATGTTAGCATCCTCTATTTTCTTTATCAGATGAGCATTTGCAGCTATGCTGAATATGGAAGAATGTGCAGGCCGGTCTATGATCTCTTTTGAAAGAAGACCTCTGTCTGTAAAGGCTTGTTTAGCCATCTGGCTAAGCGTCTGGAGCCTTTTTTGAATGAAATCAAATCCAATTTCTTCCAGAAATAATATGGATTGCTTTAGTGTGCCAAAGTTTAGTGTGTCGAGATGACCAGATTCAAAGCAAAGCGATAATAGCTTTTTATCTTTTAGAAAGGCTTCTTTAGGTAGGGAATGGGTTGTTTTTTCCTGATACAAATAGTTGTAAACATGGTTTTTAATTAACATAAAACCATTGCCATATCCTCCAAGCATCCATTTATAACCACTGCTAATTAGTACATCCAGTCCAGATTCTTCAAAGTTGAAATCTTCTGTACCACAAAATTGAGTGCCGTCAGCAATGATCAGCAAATCTGGATGCTCAGCTTTTAATCTCTTGATAAAATCAAAATCTATCTTAATACCATTGGTATATTGTACTAGGCTTAATGCCAATACAGATGGTTTAAAGCTCTTTATTGTGTCTAATATATCTTGCTCAAGATTTTCGTTTGATTTTGCATAAGTGTAAGTAAACATTCTGCTTTCAACCGGATAGTTTATTGAGGGATAATCGGAGGTAACGAGTAAAAAACGATGGGAACGTGATAATCCATCGAGAAAGGTGTTAAATGCGATGGAAAAATTCTGTACCAGAAAAACGTTCTCCTCTTTGGAATGAAAAAAACGGGCTAAGTGCTGTCTCAGATCTTGCAGGAAATCAGCTTGCGATATTCTAAACCTGCTTCCCATTTGCATGAAATCTTCATCATGTGAACTTCTCCATTCTTGGATAGATTTTGCTAAAATACCTGAATTGGCTGTATTAAGATAGGTGCAGTTTTCTAGTACGGGGAATTGTTCTTTGAAGTTCATGTAACAAATGTAATGTATGATTTAATTGTTTTTTTGATCAGCAGGTCATTTTATTCTCATGAAACCGCCCTCAAAATTTTCTAGTTTTTTGAGGGCGGTTTTCTTTGAATACGCTAAACAATTAATTCAGGAAGACGTAAGCCTCATTGAATACATCCCGGGTATCTGTTCCGGTGCCATAAGAATATTTATTTTTTGCAGCATCATAATTCAGGACATAATTTGGATGGGTTCCTGAACCGAAGAAGTCATAATCAATCCAGAAAAAACCTTGTTCTCTCCATCCAGTGCCCCATTGATTTTGTACCTTAAAGGCATGTTTACTATCGTCGTAACCAACAATTGCCATGGCGTGTCCACCTACAGGAATGTCGTGGCCAACGTTTGCAGGAGCAATAAAGTTCTTGTCGTAAGAAAATCTTGGTTTACCAAACTGGTTCCAGATGGCCTGGTTATTCATGTTGTCACCATCTACGTCACAGCCAAAAATGATTGGGTGTTTCTGGAACAGGAGCATTTTTATGGCAGTAGTATTTTTTCTTGTGTCCTTATCCAGTAAATAGTACTCTACATTAGCTATTTGATGTAAGGCCGCACTATCTTTTTGCAATTGGCTAACCGCAGAGCTACAGTTGTCACTAAAGGGCAGGGTAGTATAAGTACAAGAACCCTGTTTTTTGATCAGATTCAGTGCGCTTGTGACATAAAGACCTGAATTGCAGTCTGTACTTAACTGGTTGTACACGTAATTCGGGCTAAATACATTTTTACTGTTGTCGTAGGTATTACTTGCGGTTCTGTAATATTGTTCTGTTGACCAGGTCGAATAACTGGTAGCCCATGCTACACAGGTGCCTGTATTTCCCTGATCTCCGATAGGTGGGGTGTTCATTGTGAATTTTGCCGGAAAGTAAGCTTCGGTTTTTGGCAGGTTCTCTGCGCTCAGTTTTGGTAGCTTATCCAGAATGGCCTTTGGGGTAGGAATGTAACCTGAAAAGAATGATTGCTGCAGATTGCTGCCAGATAGATCAGGGCTGGAAGTTCCATTCTGAGCGCCCTTTTTACAGGAGCCAAAGCATAGTACAACTAACAGCAGTGTGGAAATGAGACTGGTTTTGATTTTTTGATTTGTTTTCATGTGGTAGATGATTTAGGTTGATGGTAATAATTTAATTGCAATAAAGTTGCGTTTTTGATTTAAGATTAAAATGTATTGTGCTTAATTATTACACCAATCAATGTTTAGCTTATGTAAATATTAGTTTGTGTGTTGTGTAATTACTTGAAATTCAGTTGTTACAGAAGGGATATGAGCAATTCAGGGAATTCTATTATTATGAAAATGTCTTCAGGAACATTTGTATTTTCGCAGAAATTAAATTTCAATAACTAACTGATGTACACTTCACGTTTTATCATTCTCATCGCTTTCACATTTTGCTTTTTTCATACATCTGCCCAGGAGATCTCTGCCGAAATCCATGGTAAGCAAATGAAAGACTTTATCAGCCTGGAAAAGAAACTGGGCAGCCATTTGTTCCAGGGGAACGGGGATATCATTATTACACCTGGGGGAATGGCCACACCGCTGCTTTATAGAAGAACTGAGAACGGTATTCCTGACCTTATAGTTACTTATACCTTTAGCATAAAAGACTCCCTGGTTAATAATATCGGGTATGAATGGGATATTGCCAATTTTGATAAGGAATACAAAAAACAACCTCTTAAAGTCCAGAAAGCATTTATCAAAAAATATGAATTTTTAAAAGACCAGCTGAGTCATAAATATGGTAAGGGCGAGCAAAGGGGTGACTTAAGCGATCTTACCAAAATAGAGCTGAAAGACGGCCTTGCCAGCAGTGGTCAGTGGGACCCTAACGATAGTACCGAAGTATATCTATATGGTACATTCCAGAATTACCAGGGAAAAAATGGGACTATAGAAATAGAACCTTCTTACTGCATCCGGGTTAGTGTTCAGGAAGTTAAGAAAGTATATTATCCGGAAAGTAGTGCTGAAGCTATTAAAGCTGCGAAAAAAAGCTATGAGCAGTTTATAATCAAATTGAGAGCCGGAGACTTTGAAGGTGCTAAAGCATTTTTCTCTTCCCAGCTCCGTAATCAGGTTACTGAAACTGCATTCAATAAGATTAAGGAATTGATCAAACCCGAACCTTTCGAGGTCTATATGAAGGGAATACAAAACATTAAGGGAACTAACTATCTTTTGATCCAATATGCTTATGTTGGTTCTCCGGAAGCACCCAATGAAGTGATAAGGGTGCTGTTTGATAAAGAAAATCTTATCATTGGTATACAGCCCTTTTCAAGGAAGGCAAAAACTAATTAGGAATCGTCTGTTCTGATGATTGATGCGGGCAATATGCATACATATTGCTCGCTTTAGATCTGTTATTTAAAGGCTTGCAAGAATGGATCCTGTTACTTCCTCCAGTATTTCGAAAGCAGTTTCGGCCATTTTGTTTCCTTTATCTAGTAATGGATTAACCTCCACAACTTCAATACATAATACTTTTTCTGAAGCAACTATTGTTTCAATAATAGCTATGATCTCCTGCTGGTCAAACCCTTTGGAAACAGGAGTACCTGTGCCTTTTGAAATCAAATCGCAATCCATACTATCTACATCGAAGGAAATATAAATGATTTCGCAATCGTTTAATTTTTCCAGTGCTTCTTCGACACATGTCTTCAGACCTCTGAAACGTACTTCTTCTACCTTATAATTTTTGATGCCTAGATTTTGAATGAGCTTATCTTCGGCCTCTTCAGTGTCGCGGACACCAAAATAAATCAGATGTTCGGGTTTCAGTTTAGGCTGGGCTGTGCCAATAGTTTTCAAACTGTTCCAGAACTGTAAGGTGTCTTCAGTTATCTTGTTCTGCTGACAATCCAGATTGTCTTTGGACAGGGCTGCAGCCAAAGGCATACCATGTATATTTCCGGAAGGAGAGGTGTATGGAGAATGCAAATCTGCATGAGCATCTATCCAGACCACACCCAGCATTTTATCAGGATAAGCAGTTTTTATTCCGCTGATTGTGCCCAGTGCTGAGGAATGATCCCCTGAAAATACTAAAGGAAAGTGGTTTGCCGACAAACTAGACTCTACAGCATTGGCAACCCGGGTACATTGCTGTAGTACATGTTCAATTCTTATGGCAAAAGTATTCCGGTTTTTATTATAAATCGTTTCGTTATGTGTCTGAACATCCAGCGTGCTGAAATTGTTAAAATACTCACTTCCTTTATTAATTGCTGCAATTTCGATGGCATCTATTCCCATATCAGATCCCCGGGTTCCGGCACCAATATCAGATCTGTTTTTTACCAGATTTATCGTTCTCTTCATAAAGGCCTAAGCAACGCTTAACAATGATCTCTCAATAATATCAAGACTTTCGATAATTTGTTCTTCAGTGATCACTAGTGGAGGAGCGAAGCGGATCTTATTTCCATGAGTAGGTTTGGCAAGCAAGCCGTTCTCTTTAAATTTCATGCAGATATCCCAGGCCATATCCGATTCTTCAGTACAATTGATGACAATTGCATTCAATAGTCCTTTACCTCTGACCGACTGGATCAGATCCGTCTTTTTTGCAATCTTTTCTAGTCCTGCTCTGAAGACCTTTCCAAGTTTATAGGCGTTTTCGGCCAGGTTCTCATCGATAACGACTTGTAAAGCTTCCATCGCCACTGCACATGCCAAAGGATTTCCTCCGTAAGTTGAACCATGTTCTCCTGGTTTAATGGTAAGCATGATTTCGTCACTAGCCAGCACTGCTGAAACAGGTAATACACCACCTGAAATTGCTTTTCCCAATATCAGAATATCAGGCTGGTTGGCTTTATCTTCAGAATCGACATCATATGAAGCCAGCATGCTTCCTGTCCTGGCAATTCCGGTTTGAACTTCATCAGCGATGAACAAGACATTATAGGCCTGGCAAAGTGCCTTAATGCGCGACAAATAGTCACTGTCTGGCACGACTACACCGGCTTCGCCCTGGATGGGTTCAACAATAAAACCTGCTATATTTTTATCTGTTTTTAAAAGGGCTTCAAAAGCATCGACATCATTGTACGGCACATGAGCTATTCCACTTACAAATGGGCCAAAGTCTTTCCTTGCGCTTTCATCATTAGAAGCTGAGATTACAGAGATGGTCCTGCCATGGAAATTTCCATCGGCAAATACAATTTTGGCCTCATCTGGACTAACACCCTTGATTTGATATGCCCATTTTCTACAAAGTTTCATCGCCGTTTCAACCGCTTCTACACCCGAATTCATGATCAGCGACTTATCATAACCAAATAGATTACAGACAAATTCTTCAAAATCACCCAATTTATCATTGTAAAATGCCCTGGAAGTCAGGGTTAGTTTTTCTGCCTGATTTTTAAGTGCATTAATAATCCTTGGGTGACAATGCCCCTGGTTTACCGCTGAATAGGCAGAAAGAAAATCGTAATATCTCATATCTTCAACATCCCAAACGAAGACGCCTTCTCCTCTTTCCAGCACAACAGGTAATGGATGATAGTTATGTGCTCCATATCTTTCTTCTTTTTCTATTAGCTCCTCGCTTTTGCTTAAGTTTGTTGAAATTTCCATAATCGATTTTTTCTAGGCACTAAGATAGTAATATTTGTTATTTTTGTGTCAATAAAAAGTTAATTTGACTTTTTAATTGATTTTGAAAGTTTATTTAGCTCTAATTAGCCAGTTTAAAAGAATAACCTAATCTTAAAATAATTCATGGATCATATTGATGAATTTGACATCCTCATATTAAAACAACTGGAAATAGATGGACGAATGGCCTATTCGGCTATTGCTACAACACTTGGTATATCAAATACCATGGTTCATCAGCGGATTTCCAGGTTAACCGAACAAGGCATATTAACAGGGATCAAACCTGTATTAGATGAAAAGAAGATTGGTTATGACTGGGGAGCCTTTACAGGGATCACGCTCGAAAAAGATCATGATTCAAACCGTATTATTGAAGAACTGAAGAAAATTCCGGAAGTTACGGAGTGTTATTATATTAGTGGTGGTTATACCTTGTATCTGAAAATCATTGCCAAAAATCATGAGCATATGAGGCAGATACTTTATGAAAAAATTGATAATATCCAGGGTATTGCCAAAACAGATTCCATTATGGAGCTGGGCTGCGCATTCAGGAGAAATATTATCCTGTAAAACGTTTAAATTATCATCTTGTACTAATGTTTTTTATTAGGTCCGGGGCATACAAAATTACCCTACCAAAAGGGTAAGGTAATTATCAATGTGAACATCGGAATAAGGGAGTGGAATGTCTTTATTCAGCGTAAATTATTTTAAAGCTTTATTCAGCGCTATAACAGCAGTTTTGAAATGCTCAGGAGCAATCAGAAACTGAATATTTACTTTTCTTAATGCAAAACCTGCACTTTTGATATTAATGTCGTTTTCTGTCAGGGCATAGGCACTTTTGGCTAGCAGTCCTGGTTCATCCATATTGGTACCCAGCAAACAAACCATGGCAACCTTTTCTATGGTAACCTTTTCAAAATCATCTTCCAGCTGACTGATTAGTTTTTTGCTAAAATCACGTGCCCATATGACTATAGAGATACTATTCGCACTGGTTGATTTAAACGTATAACTGACTTTATGGTCATAAAAGGCCTGCATGATCTGTAAATCACTACCTACGTTTCCGACCATTGAAGGATCGTAAACGTCAATCATCATGAGTTTATCAGTTCCGGTAATTACTTCAACACGCTTATGTTCGCAAACAAATTCGCGGGTAATCAGAGTGCCGGGGTGTGAAGGTTCGAATGTGTTTTTGATTCGTAGATTGATACCGCTAACTTCAAGGGGTTTAGATGCTTTTGGGTGGATAGCCTCCATACCAACGTCAGCCAGCTGATCGGCAATATCATAATTGGTAAAGCCAACTGGTATACAGTTTTCTAGCCCTACTATACCAGGATCAGCAGTTGATAAATGATATTCTTTATGGATAATTGCTTCTGCTGGTTTTAAGTACTCAGCTATTTTACTAAAGGTAACTTCAGAGTAACCTCTGTCAAACTCACGCATAATACCTTCTGTTCCTTTAGCATATCCTGTTACAATACAGATTGTCTGTTCAAGATCAATATCTTTAAAAGCATGTTTGATGCGCTGATCAATAGTCAATGCACGACTATCATCAAACCCGCTCAGATCAATCAAACGGGTATTGATGTTCATATTTTGCAAAATATTGGTAAAGGTAAACGCCGAATGGGTTTCACCAATAGAAGCAAGGATCTCTCTTGCTGCCTGTAAAATCCCTTCTTTACTTACATAACCGGAAGCCAGTATATTAGCCAGGTTTTCAAGGTACTTTTGTGCCTGATTGACATGGTTTTCAATAAACTGATCTGCAACAGCTAGATCTAAGCCCAGGTCAGCATATTTCTTATTAATAGTTTTTAGTTTAACAATCAGATCCTTTAAAGGACGATGAAAGTTCTGATGTTTAGCAATACGATGATAAACACCTGGTGCACCAGTTTTCTTGTTTTCAAGCAAAAGATCTGTAACGCCCGAAAAAGCCGAAACGACAAATATTCTGTTGTATAACTGGTCGCCTGTACGTTCAAAGAGGATAATATTTTTAATGACATCCTGCAAGGCACTCATGGAAGTGCCGCCAATTTTTTCTACTGTTAACATGTGATATTTTATGAATGCCAGTATCGCACTGGATTTTGTTTTAATTTTCGGCCTAAAACTACATGATTTCCCATAAAGTAGGTAGGATTATAGGAAATAAATTAGAACCAATCTTAATTGCTTCCTGTTAAACCATTCTGCCCATTAAGGGATCTGTTTTGGTAACCATACCTGTTTCTACACGGCCAGCAAATCTTTCTGCAAAGCTGTTATTGCCCTTCACACTGATTTCCAGATCATACCAGTTATAGTTCTTTTTCAGATCGACTATGATACTTGATTTGCTTTTCGCAGCTACCTTCATTGTTCTTGCAGCAGCCTTATAACTTTGGTCAGTAACCATAATTTCCTGTGTATTTGCCGAAAGATTATTGACAGTAATAATCACGTTTCCGCTCAGGCGGGTAGGGTGTTTCTTATCCTGTTCGTAGTGGCATACCACTTCGATCTGTGGATGTTTGGCATCTCCTTTAAACTCCCTGTAAAAACCATTAGGTCCGTATACTCTCAGATGATACTTTCCATTTTCAAAGTCTTGCAACAGCCATTCATCATGCAGTGTGTCGCCAGCAGCTACGGTATAATTCCAGGTACGTGAAACTTCGCCCTGATAAGGATTCATTCCGTACACAGTAAATGGAGAACCCAACGCTTTTTTACCAAATGTTTTATTGGCTGCATTAAAGCTGATGCTGAATTTATCGTGCTTTAAGGAGCCATGCACATTTAATTCATAAGGTAAGGCACAGGAGGAGCGGATTCCTTTCTCCTGCTGAGGGAAATCTGGAAAGGAGAACTGATCTTTATTGATCTGCGCTATTTCTTCTGGCTTTAGCTTTTTGTAATTATCAGGTACTTCCTTGAATTTGGCAGAATAGATCTTTTCAATGAAAGCTGTTTTCTCGAGAAAGGCCGGCTGTTCTATTTTCTCTCCGTTATAAGGACGGAAGGCTGAAGTAAGATCGCCACAAACTGTTCTTCTCCATGGCGTAATATTCTCTTCTACGATTTTCTTGTTCAGCTTTTTTTCGATAAAGGTCTCTAGAAACTGAAGAGAGGAAGTATGGTCAAATACTTCGGAACACACGTAACCCCCGCGTGTCCATGGAGAAACGATCACCATTGGTATCCGGTAGCCTAAACCAATCTGGCTATCTCTAAAATTACTTTCCTTCATCGAAGGATTAGTCTGATGTGCTTTGGTCGTGAAATCCAGTCTTGGGTCCAGACCTTCAGATACTTTACCTGCATGTTCCTTAAAAGGGTTTGGTGGCACAAAAGGAGGGACGTGGTCAAAATAACCATCGTTCTCATCATAGGTCAATACAAAAATGGTCTTCTTCCAGGTCTCAGGATTCTTCGTCAGGATTTCCATAACTTCACTTACAAACCAGGAGCCAAACCAGGGTACGCTTGGATGATCAGAAAAGTTAGCCGGTGTCATTAACCAGGAAACAGTAGGTAAAGTACCTTCATTCACGTCTTTTCTAAATTGGTGAAGGATATCTCCCTTAGGTATATTTAATTCGCGCTCAATGCCATTCTCATCATATTTCATAGGTTCCAGACTATGGAAATGAGGATCATTGGAATTGATGCCAAAGGCTTTGGCATTGAGGTTTTTCGATTTTTCGGAAAGTGCCTCGTATGCACTCATGGTGTAATTTCTTTCCTCTTCTTCGTATTTAAGTAATAGCTTTTTTAAGGCCTGTAGTTTAGTCTGTTCCTCTGCTGAAGGGGTCTCTTTGGTTAAAGTCGTAATCTGATCCAGTATTGACTTTTTCTTATCTTGTAGGTTGGCAATAGCACCCGGATGAAGACGTACGTTGTACTGCTCAAAATATTCCATCACATTGGTGCCGAAATTACTTAACCATGCACTTTCTTCGCCATTTAAGCCAAATCCTATGGTCAGCTCATTCTGATAAATCTTCCAGGAGACGTCGTTCTCTTCTAAACGCTCAGGAAAGGTCTTCCAGTTTAAAGTGGGTTTATCATAGTTCACAATATTCCAGACATGGGCCATGCCATCACCAGTGTTCTGTTCTTTAATGGTACCGGTCATCCAATAGTAACGGTTTGGGTGTGTACCTGCAATTACGGAACAGAAACTCTGATCACATACTGTAAAGGCATCTGCCAGCGAGTAATAAAAAGGAAAATCCTCGCGTTTACAATAACCTATTGTCAGTGGCATATGGGCATAGGTAGTTTTAGAGGGCTTTTTGACATCCAGCCATTTGTCATATTTTCCGCCGTTTCGGGCATCTGTCTGATCTGTCCAGTTATGGGGAATAGAACCCATCCAGGCGATTTTGGTTTCTTTAAGATCTAAATGGAACGGTACATAAGTTTCACCCTCTTTGTTCGATTGCAACCAGACCTTATTCTTGTTTGGCAAATCAATGGCCCTTGGATCATTAAAGCCCCGGACTCCCTGGAGGGTACCTAGTTCATGATCAAAAGAGCGGTTCTCCTGCATTAGAAACACTACATGTTCTGCATCGTAAAAAGTACTTCCAAGAGCAGGATCAATAGCCATCGCCTTTTGTATTACTGGCGGCAAAGTGTTGATTATAACAGCACCTCCTGAAAGAAGGGCGGCTTTTTTAATAAAATCTCTACGTGAATCCATATCATATTAATTAAATCTGGTAAGGTGTTCCATTCTGCTGTATTAACCTGGTATCAAATGTACCTGAAAATGGATTTACACCAGCGTTTCTATCCACTATTTTACCTGGGGTTATATTGATATCAGTTATCTTTATTTTTTAATAAAGCTCTGTGGATTTGCACCTGTTACTTGTTTAAAGATGCTGCTGAATGAAGGGATGCTGTTATAGCCAACTAAATAAGTGACTTCTTTAACACTATGATTCCCTTCGTTCAATAATTCGATGGCCTTCATTACCCTGAAGAACATCAGATAGATAGAGAATGATAATCCAAGTTCCTTTACGAATAGCCGGTGTAGTGTTTTTCCTGATATGCCGAACAATTCTCCAATGCCTTGAATTCGTATTTCGTTCTGAATGTTTTCAGCGATATAGTTAAGAATCCTGCTCAGCAAGGGGTGACCGGTAACAGGGATTTCCAGTTTTACAGCTGCCGCTATTTCATCGGGTAGCATTTGACGGACACATTTGATAAATGTGTTTTCATAGTCACTGTTTTCTGTGTGGTTATGCCATTTGGCTGTATACCTTATCATTTCTTTCAAAACGTTGCTTAATGGGAAAACAGCACTCGTTGAAAAGACTTTGTTTTTGCAAAAATGGCTTTCAAAATAAATTCCCCTGATAAAGATATCCGAGGAAGATGACCACAAACGGTGAACACTGAAGGGAGGTATCCAGCTGCAGTACTGTGCTGGTAATAGAATCTTCTTGTCCGCGTATTCGATATGGAGCACACCCTTCTCCGCGTATAGCAATTGACCTACACTATGTTCATGAAGTATGGCTTCATTTTCGGTTAAATTTCCATGTATTACAAAATTTAGCTTGGAAGGTGGTAAAATGTTGGTCATGGTCGGGAATGTCCTGTAAAGATATGTATTTGTCTTTCTCAGATAATATGGATATCGCTAAACCAGGTACTTTTGACAAAAAAAATTATGAAAAGTATCTTATTTAATAAAGCAGGTGAAGCAGCGGATGTCTTAAACATCACTGAAACGGATATAGCAGAACTTCTACCGGGACAAGTCAGGGTGAAGGTGATGGCAAGTCCTATCAATCCATCAGATTATATGTTCATCAAGGACCAGTACCGCCTTAAACCTCTGTATCCCCAGATAGCAGGGCTTGAAGCCTCTGGTATCATTACGGATGTACATGTAACGGTAAAAGGGTTTAAAAAGGGTGATCATGTAACTTTTCGGGCTGTCGGTACGTGGGCCGAATTTGTAAATGTCAATGAAAATGAACTGATCCCTGTTGAACAAGATATTCCTTTTGAAATCTCCTGTCAGATTGCATTAAATGCGATTACAGCTCATGCTTTGTTGGAATGGTCAAAGTGTAAGGCAGGGTCATATCTGCTATTATCTGCGGCCTCATCCGCTCTGGCCGGTCTTATTGTTCAAATGGCTAAAGCCAATGGTATCAAAACAATTTGCCTGGTGCGTGATATGGAAAGCGCCGGATTATTATACACGCAGGGAGCTTACAAGGTATTACCTGCAGATGAAAGTGATCTGATGTCCAGGATAATGGAGCTGACTGATCATTCTGGAGTGGATGCTTTTTTAGATGCAGTAGGAGGGGATATCTTGAGTAAAAGCCTCAAGGTAATGCGGAGCAATGGGATGATCACACTGTATGGCATGTTTGCTAAGGGCCCTGCCGAGGTTTTTAATAGCGACGTGATTTATAAGAATTTAACCGTAACGGGCTTTGGTATCGGACAATGGCTGGCTTCAAAATCTACAACAGAAAAAAGATCAGCCTTCTCAGTGATTATTGATCTGATATTTAAAGAGAAACTGATTTTACCCCAGGTGTACACCTACAAACTAACAGATATAAGTAAAGCTGTGCTTTTTGACCAGCATAAGAAAACAGGCAAGGTAGTTTTGGTAAACTATAACTAAACTTTACTTTCGTAAAATGGATTTGTACTACCAAAAGCTCGAACAGTTTATGGAAACATTGGATGAAGAGACCATGCGGGCTGTTGAAAATGTATCTGTTAAAAAGACCTTTAAAAAAGGAGATCTTCTTTTGGAACAAGGAGAAATATGTAAATACAGTTTTAGCCTTATCAATGGAGTGGCAAGGAAATTCTACTATGGACAAAAGAAAGTGATTACCACAGAATTTTACTTCGCTGGTGATGTGGCTCTCTCATTTAATAGTTATCTGTTGCAAAAACCAAGTGAAGAGGTGATGGAATGTGTGACTGATCTTACTGTGGAATGTATTTCCCGGGATAATTTTGAGAAACTTAAGCAGTCATTTCCTAAATTAATAGCATATGATTTATTATTTACCGAGTTATATGCGGCATGGCTTGAAGAAAGATTATTTGACTTTAATGTATTGAGCGCTACCGAGCGTTATAGAAAATTAATGCATAAGTCACCACAGTATTTTCATCAGATTAAACTCACCCACATTGCTTCTTATCTGGGCATATCTCTCGAGACTTTAAGTAGAATCAGAGCCAGGATCTGATTTTTTGACTTAGGTCAAAGGTAACTCCAACCGGTTTCATCAGCTTTGTCGCAAAACAATAAAGCAATATGAAGCAAAGAATTATCGGTTTTGACCTGGCACGCGCTTATGCCATATTTGGCATGTTTATAGTTAATTTTAACACTGTTTTTGGGAATGCTAAAGATGAAAGTTTCTTAGGACAGTTTTTGACGTTATTTAGTGGTAATTCCAGTACTGTATTTGTGATGCTGGCAGGGATGGGTGTAGCTTTAATGAGTAATCGTATTGAGGAGTATGGTTCAGAAGAGCGTTGGTATCTGCGGTTTACGCTGATCAAAAGGGCCGCTTTTTTATTCTTTTTTGGCTTATTGTTTTCTCTCTGGTGGCCGGCTGATATCTTACACCTTTATGGTTGTTACATACTGATAGCTTCTGCTATTCTTTTTCTGGATAAAAAAAATCTATTGGTTATTGCGGCTATTACTATAATCGTTTTCCATGTGATTTTGCTGTTTATCCCTTATGAAAGAGGATGGAATCTGGATACTTTAACTTATCCCGATCTATGGACGTTTAAGGGCTTCCTGCGAAATACATTCTATAATGGATGGAACCCCATATTTCCATGGTTTTCTTATTTCGCTATAGGCATGTTCTTAGGTCGTTTAAACTGGAGTAATACTACATTGTATAAGAAAATAGTTGTTACAGGAGCGTCACTATATATAATAATCGAAGTGATACAGTATGTAATTCAAAATACATCTGCCGATCCTCAGGTTATTGAATTTTTTACGGCTGATTACATTCCTCCGTTTTTACCATTTATATTAAGTACTACTGGTTTTGGCCTTATAATTATTGGGGTTTTTATGTTATTAGGTGAGCACTTTGCCAACAAACAATGGACAATAAATCTTGCGAAAACGGGGCAGATGACCCTTACCCATTATGTTTTGCATCTGACAGCAGGGATTTTATTAATCTCGTTATGGCAGGGTGAAAATGCTGAATGGAGCTCACCGCTTTTTGTACTTTTGTTTTCCTTGCTGTTTTTTGTGGCTAACTTTTATTTTAGCCTATATTGGACAAAGAAATATAAACGTGGTCCTTTGGAAAGTTTAATGCGAAAAATTGCAGATTAAAGTTGAAATAGTAGAATTATAATGGAAATAAAAAATTTAGAGAATATTGAGCTGGAAAAGTTGGTGTCTGTTATCAATTTATCATTTTCTGATTACATCGTACCTATGCAACTGACTCTGGAAAATTTGAAATCTAAAATTGTAGCAGAGAATATTAAACTGAAATTATCTACAGGAGTATTTGATGATGATAGAATAGTAGGTTTTATGCTACATGGATTGCGGGACAGTGATACCGGACTAATGGTGTATAACGCTGCTACAGGAGTAATCCCAGACTATAGAGGAAGAGGTTTAGTCGGCAAAATGTATGATAATTTACTGCCTAAATTAAAAAAAATAGGGGTCAACAAGATGGTGCTGGAAGTGATAGAAGGAAATCAATCTGCAATAAGAGCATATGAGAAATTAGGATATACTATTACTAGAAAGCTGGACTGTTTTACAGGAAAACTTCATGTCTCAAAAAATAGCCCTGGAATCTCATTGAAAGAAATTACCTTTTTTCAGTGGACAGAATTTGTTTCTTTTTGGAGTACCATTCCTTCCTGGCAAAATGCTGTTCAGTCACTGGAAAATAGTAAAGATCACTGTCGTATTATAGGAGCTTATAAAAATGACTTATTGGTGGGTTATGCAATCTTCAATCCAACTTCAAGAAAAATAAATCAGTTTGCGGTTGCTGATAATCATCGTAATAGTGGAATTGGTAGTCATTTATTCTCTTATATCGATGAAATAGTTGAGCAACAGGAGGTGTATGTCAATAATGTTGATACCCAGGCTGTTTCTGCAATTGCGTTCTTAAAAGGCTCAGGTCTTTCTATAAAAGTAGCGCAGTTTGAAATGAGCAGAATGGTTGAAAATGATTACTCCACTAATAATGCTCTTGCTTAAAAACTGTAATTGCATGTATGAAGACCTATTAAACCATATTGAAAAGTATATCAGATTGAATGATGCTGAAAGGCAATTGCTTGTTTCTGTGATGAGATATGAAAAGGTCCCTAAAAAGGGATTCCTTTTAAAATCCGGAAAGGTTTGCAGCAGTAGATTTTTTGTGCTTTCAGGATGTCTTAGACAATATATCATTAAAGAAAATGAGGTGGAGCAAATCATACAATTTGGGTTGCCAGGCTGGTGGATTTGTGACCATCACAGTTTTGAGAATAACCAGCCTTCTGAATATTGTGTTCAGGCCACTGAAGTTTCGGAAGTTGCCATTTTAGATGCTGCGATTCAGGAAGATTTATTTTCAAAAATACCATCATTGGAAAGGTATTTCAGACTGATTTTTCAAAGGGCTTATGATGCTTCCTTAACCAGGATAGGTCTTGAGTACTGTATGTCTGGCGAGGAACGATATCATCAGTTTGCCAAAAACTTCCCTGATTTTGTTCAAAGGGTCCCTCAATATATGCTAGCTTCTTTTTTAGGGCTAACACCCGAGTTTATTAGTATAATAAGGGCAAAGAAAGGTAAATGAATTTCTTAAAGTAGTTCAATTTTTTGCTGCGTTCTGAATCTTCATTTTTGCATTATAACTAATAAACAAATATGAGTAACAGAATCGTGATCAAGAAAATTGAACCGGAAGCATACCGGATCATGTATATGTTTGATAGCTACCTGAGCAAATCAAACCTTACGCCAATTCAACGGGAATTAATCAAAATCAGGACAGCTCAGGTTAATGGGTGTGCGTACTGTATTTACATTCATACAAAAGAGGCGAGGATAATTGGGGAAACGGAAACGAGGATCTATGCGCTAAATGCATGGAAAGAAGGACCTTTCTTTTCTGATGAAGAACGTGCGATACTGGCTCTGACTGAAGAGGTAACATTAATTCAAAATGGAGTGTCCGACGAAACTTACAATCTGGCTGCACAGTATTTTGATGAACGAACCCTTGCCCAGATTATTATGGCTATAATCGCCATTAATGCCTATACAAGAATCGCCATATCCACTAGAATGAGACCTATGGGTGACTAATATTAGCTGATACATTACATAATTAAAATAATTTACAATGAGCAATAATATTCAAATTCAAAAAGCTAATTCTTTTCGTGAACAACATTTAGTGGACAGACTTCTATTGTTACCGAATGTATGGGATTCATTTAGCGCAAAACTGATTGCGGCACTCGGTTTTTCCTCATTAGCAACAGCAAGTGCAGCCATGGCTTTAGCTAATGGTTACAGGGATGGAGAACATATTCCATTTAAGCAGATGCTGGATCATGTCAGACAGATAGTAGCAGCAGTTGATATTCCGGTAACTGTCGATTTTGAAAGGGGGTTTACAGATGACATTTCGAAATTAAAAGAAAACGTTGGTTTACTTCTGGAAACAGGGGCTATTGGAATAAATATAGAAGATGGGAAAGGAGATGGATTGATGTCTATCGATGAACAATGCAAAAAAATAGAAGCAATAAGGGAGGTTGCAGAGCAGTATAATGTGCCAGTCCTGATCAATGCCAGAACTGATATCTATCTTCAATCCGACAAAAAAAATAGAATTGAACGTGTGGTTGAACGAGCGATTGCTTACCGGATGGCAGGAGCTGATTGTTTATATCCGATACTAATTGATAACTATGCAGCTATAGCTCGCCTGAGAGAAATGACCACAATTCCTTTAAATGTATTTTTACTTGAATCTATAGGCGATCTGAGACAACTTGAAACTATTGGGGTATCCAGACTGAGTGTGGGGCCGGCCATGTTAAATGCTGTCATAACAAAAATGAAAAATCTGGCTGAAGGTTTACTTAATTATCAGACGCATGAATTTTTTAGTCAGGAAATGGTATCAAATGAATTTTTAAATAAACTTCTAAAGCGTGAACCAGATGAAAATTGATTATGTAGGATCCGGAAAATAATACTGGCTAACTGTTACTTAATAAGCCGTTTTTTAATGAAGAAAAACGGCTTATTTATTCTTTTTCACTTGTGATCTTCTCTTTGATGGCCAATAGATATCCCACTAATATGTGATTTGTACCATTTTATCTCCTGTAAGTGTCAGGCTAATCTGTATAGTGTCCAGTAATTTTGCCTTATCAAACTTTAAGATATGTCAAATGCAGAAAATGAAATTCAGGAATTCACACTTTTACAATTTTATGCGGATTGGTGCCAGCCCTGTAAAATGATGATGCCAATTGTGGAATCTATAAAACAAAAACAGTCTGATTGGTTAATCATTAGGCAAATAGACGTTGACAAAGCCCAAGCCGTAGCTAGCGAATATCACATTAGGTCAATCCCGGCTTTTGTTGTTCTCAGAAATGATAAGGAAGTATGGAGAAAAGTGGGAATGCTATCAGAAAGCTCCTTCTTAGCAGAATTATCATTATTGAGATAGGAATATTCTCAGATCTCAAAGATCAGTACTACTTCAATTTTCTGCCACTTGGTGTGGACCATGTAGAATGTTAATGCCTATTATTAACCAGGTGGAGCAAAAAGTAAATCTTTTTTTAGTGATGAAATTTAAAAGACATTTATGATTACACGAAGAAAATTTATCACGAAAAGTGGTCTGTTGGTCAGTGCATTTGCTATACGTGGAACACTCATGTCTTTTGCGGCTTCAGATAAAGAAAGTGAAAATCAAACTTTTGATGTCATTATTATTGGCGGCAGTTACGCTGGTCTTTCTGCGGCAATGGCTTTAGGCCGTTCTTTGCGGAAAGTCCTCATTATTGACAGTGAACTGCCGTGTAACAGGCAGACCCTGTATTCACATAACTTCATTACACAAGATGGAGAAAAACCAAAAGATATCACGAATAAAGCCAAAGTGCAGGTATTGAGTTACGAAACGGTTTCATTTCATAGAGATGTTGCCGTCAAAGTAAGAAGGAGCGGGAATATATTTGAACTCACTACAAAATCGGGAAAAGTATTTTTAGCAAAAAAAGTTCTGTTTGCCACAGGCTTAAAAGATGTTATGCCATCCATTTCCGGATTTTCTGATTGCTGGGGAATATCCATATTACATTGTCCATATTGTCATGGTTATGAAGTTAAAAATCGGAAAACTGGTATTCTGGGAAACGGTAATCTGGCCTTTCACTATGCTCAACTAGTCTCAAATCTTACAGATAAGCTAATCATTTTTACTGATGGGGAGGCCACATTTAGTGCTGAACAATATCAGTTGATCAAGAGGAACAATATCCATATTATAGAACAAAAGGTACTCGCTATAGAACACAATAAAGGAAATCTTTCCGGTATTCTTCTAAAAGATGGATCTATATATCAATTAAACGCACTCTACGCCAGACCATCTTTTGAACAACATTGTAAAATTCCAATTGAATTAGGATGTGAACTTACAGAGCAGGGATTGTTGAAACTTGATAATTTTCAGCAGGCAACTATTCCTGGAATATATGCATGTGGTGATAACTCTGCTTTCCGCTCTATAGCAACAGCAGTTTCAACTGGTTCACAGGCAGGTGCTGCTATTAATATGAGACTCTCAACAGAAAATTTTAATTTAATATAATACAAATGAACACTTATTTACAACTGACTTCTTTTTCATTGATCATAGGTATAGGGGCGACTTTAGTTATGGACATTTATGCAATTATAATAAAACGCTTTTTTAATATCCCTTCTTTGGACTATGCATTGCTTGGACGGTGGGTCGGTCATTTTAAAGGCGGGGTCTTTTCTCATCAAAACATTATGCAAACGGAGAAGATAGAAGGTGAACGGATCATTGGATGGATTGCTCATTATCTTATCGGTATCTCGTTTGCTTGCTTACTTTTACTAATTTGGGGTATAGAATGGGCTTATCAACCAACTATTTTACCAGCGTTGATCATCGGTCTGTCAACAACCGTTGCACCATGGTTCATGATGCAACCTGCATTTGGTTTTGGTATTGCCGCTTCCAAAACACCAAACCCTTCATTAGCAAGATTCAGAAGCCTGAAGGCACACACTGTTTATGGAATTGGATTGTATTTGGCTGGTTTATTACTGAGTATAGGGATGTCGTAAGGAGCGACAAAAAATTAATAAATAATAATGGAAAAACAAAGTGAGATTACAATTCGAAATGACATACGCCCGGGAGATCTGGGTATGATAACTTATCTGCACGGCGTTCTATATGCTAATGAATTTCAGCATGGGCTTGAATTCGAATCGATGGTTGCAGGTGGGCTAAATGAATTCTACAGTACATATGATATTAATAAAGACAGGTTTTGGATTGCCGAAAAAGATAATCAAATGATTGGCTGTATTGCATTAAAAAACAGGGGTGAAGCCGCTCAATTAAGATATTTCATCATCAGACCTGAATATCGTGGATTTGGTTTGGGGAATAAATTTCTTCAGTTGTTTATAGCTTTTGCAAAAAGCTGTAAATATAAAAGTGCATACTTATGGACAGGAAATGAACTAAACAAAGCACAGCATTTATATCAGAAATTTGGTTTTAAATTATCAGAAGAGAAGCCTTCAACCGCATTCGGTAAGCCCATAATTGAACAAAGGTATGATCTGATCTTTTAAGCGACTAGATATCATCCAGTATTTTTTTTAACTCGGAATAACGTTGTTGTTTACCATCACTTTTTAAGTAGAATGTCATCAGGAAGGCAGCATAACCCTTACGATTATCAACAACCGGAAAGCTGCCAAACAGACCAGGGCTGCTTACAGATCCTGTACTGATCCATTCGCCGTAACCGTAACCAGGTACGCCTGCTTCTGCCGGGGAGTAGGCTACCTTTACTTTTGAGGTAATGCGGTTAATCTGCATTTCTTTAATACTGTTTTCGCTGAGTATTCTTTTACCTTCGAATGTTCCTTTATTCAGGATCATGATCAGAAAATTGAGATAATCTTCAGTAGTACTGACAGCGCCACCTGCTGGAAGAGGTACTTTTGTTTGGCCAAAGCTGGTGTTTTTCATCTCTAAGGGCTTGGCGATGCGTTCCTGGAACAAGTTCTCAAAACTGTTGTTACCAATCTTTTCTATAATTGCACCTGCTAGTTGTAAACCTACATTGCTATAGTGGAATACAGTTCCTGGTGTACCTTCAATTGGAAGATCTGCGATTTGTGCAACGGCTTGTTCCATACTACTGAGGCTCTTCGTTTCCTGTAAACTTTCTTTTAATGCCGGAGCTTTAATGCCGGTAGTATGTGACAGGCACTGTGCAATTGTGATTTTGCCTTTTCCACTTTTGGATAAAGCAGGCAAGTATTTTCCTATAGTGTCGGTCGTTTTGAGTTTCCCTTCATCTACAAAAGTCATGACCAGTGCAGCACTTAACCATTTGCTGCAACTGGCAATCTGTAACTGAGAATTTGGATCGTAATCTTCCAGATCTGTACTTTTTCCTTGTTTTCGGGCAATCATTCTATAAGCAATTCTCTGGCTCATATTCATCTTGTTTTCCGACCGGCTATATACAATCTTTCCATCTTTATACACCATAAGTACAGAACGTCCGCCCATTTTTGGTGTGTTTTCTTTGAGCCAGGTATCTAGTTTTTGTGTGGTATTTTGAGCGCTGAGTTGAGTGGAGACGAATAGAAGTATGACCGTCAAAGTCTTAAAAAGTTGTTGACTATTGATTGCTTTTAATTGCATGGCCTGTTTGGTTTTGGAGATCATTAGATAACAACCTTAAATTAGTGAATTTGATTAAGAATCTAATAACCGGCAGTTAATTATCACATTTTAAATGTTAGCAATCAGATTACTTGTTTTTCTTATCCTACGTTAAAAAGAGGGATCAGGCCTAAGGCTGATCCCTCTTTCTATAAATACCCAATCCTTCTCAGACCAGTTTACACCGAATAATTAAGCGGAATTTCCGGAATTACTGACGCATTTGTGGAATTCTGAAAGAATAATTGGAACGAATGGAATCATCGGAATTTCCTGGTAGTTAGGGGTTTGTACAGGTGTATGTTTGTATCAGAAATCAGTTCAGGTTTTGATTCGCTGGCAGGGTCGAAATGTACAGAACAGATTTTATAAAGAGATGAATACGCGGTAGTTGGTGACCGGTTTGGGAAGCAGTTATTAGCTCCCGCGTTTGATTCTCACACTTCCCAAAAATTTCAGAAGGCCTTCTGATTTACAATCGTAGTACCCCCCGCGAATGGATCGCGGGGAGCTACACCGTATTTCATTCTTAAATTTTTGAACCATGTTTTTTCAACTAATAATTGCTATGCTATTGGGACTGACGTCTCCATCAACTTCGAATACTACAAATACCGACCAGGAAGCTCCAATAGTGAGCAATGGTGATCCCGTTACAGGAGGTGATATGGGACAGACCCCGCCGCCAAAATAAGAAGAAGAATAGAATATAGTAGGGCTGTAAAACTGCCCTACTTTTTTATTTAAGACCATTCAAGCCATGAAACGAGAAACAGGATTCTGTCATGACAGCTCACCAAAAATTAAGATTATATTTTTTCTTTTAACGCCATTGTTTTGTGATTGAAAGTTTAATTTTTAGTAAATAATAACAATTAATTGAAAGAAGCGCCAGATTTATTCTTTAATTTGGTTAAAATTTAGCGCTTGAAATATCTCTGTTTACTCTCAACTCTTATTGTCTTTTTTTATTCCTGTACAAATCCTGTCGGGAAAGAGAAAAAGGAGGACAACTTGTTTTACGATCAGGCTTTTGCCTATCGGGAAAAGGGTATGGCTGATAGTGCCTTTTTTTATTTCATTAAAGCCAAAGATTTATTTTTGCAACAAAAGGATAGTCTGGGAGCAGGGAAGTGTCTGGTTAATATGGGTATCTTCTTAACAGATAAAGGAGATTATTTTGGGGCACAGGAGATTTCCCTAAGTGCTTTGGGTTATCTTAACCAAAAAAAGGAAAACGAATACGTTTACATCTGTTCTAACTTTAATAATCTTGGTATCGCAACTCACAACCTGGGGGACTATAAGGATGCTTTAAAATTTCATGATTCGGCAATAAAATTTTCCAGGGATTCTTCACTTACCCGTGTTTATCTGAATAATAAGGCGAGGACGTATCAGGCATTTCATGAATATAAAGCAGCTTTAAACATATATGATCAGGTTTTAAAAGGAATTGATAAGCATAAAAACAGGAAAGAATATGCCATGGCATTAACCAATATTTCTTTTACCAAATGGCTGCTCGATCCCGGTTATAATGCTATCCCTGATTGCTTAAAAGCATTACATATCCGTGTAGAGGAAAAAGACCTCAGGGGTCAGAATTCAAGTTATTCCCATCTCTCCGATTTATACGTCAAACTATTACCAGATTCTGCACTGATTTATGCGAAGAAGATGTATCTGGTATCCAGAGAAATAAACAGTTCTGATGATCAGCTGATGGCACTTCAGAAATTGATCAAACTTAGTCCTCCTAAAGAGACAAAGCAATATTTTGATATCTATCAAAACCTGAATGATAGTGTACAGATGATACGTCGCAAAGCCAAGAATCAGTTCGCTGTTATCCGGTATGAGACTGAAAAGCATAAAGCAGATTTCTTAAGGGCCCGGGCCGAAAATATTCAAAAGCAAAATAATATTCTAAGACAGAATTTTGCCCTCGGCATTTTGATGTTAATCTTGATAGCCGGAGTTTTTTGGTATAGAAAAAGGAAAAAGACCTTGCAACAGGAGAAAGAACTGGAAGTCAAAAACACAGAGCTTAAGTACGTCAAAAAAATTCATGACAGGGTCGCAAATAAAGTTTATCAGGTGATGTCTGAAGTAGATAATACCCCTGATATCGACAGAGATATTTTGTTGGATAAACTCGAAGTTCTGTATAATATATCGCGGGATATTTCTTACGAAAGTAAGGAGGCTTTTAAGGAGGACAGTTATGCGGTACAACTCTCGAATATGTTAAAATCCTATTCTTCTGAAATCATCGAGATTTTGATAGTGGGAAATGAAGAAGAATTATGGAAAAGCATTAATGATACCTCAAAGGCAGAACTCTTTTATATTATGCAGGAGTTGATGACTAATATGAAAAAACATAGCAACGCGGAAACTGTAATCATAAAATTTCGCAGGAATGAATCTGATATCAATATTTCATACTCGGATAATGGTGTCGGGATGAAAGGTGCCTCTAAAAATAATGGTTTAACGAATACGGAAAACCGTATTAAAAGTATCGGGGGTACCATTACTTTTGATTATACACTCGAAAAGGGTTTGGAAATTTATCTCACATGTCCCTTTTCGTAAATAAATGAAGAATAATGTTCAAAAAAGTACTTATAGCAGAAGACCACGAAAGCACCAATATATCTGTACGTAAAACACTGGAAGATCTCGGTATAGCCAATAAAGAGTTTAGATATTATTGTGATGATGCTTTAAAACTTATAGAAATAGCATTTGGCCAGGAAGATTCCTTTGATTTGCTGATTACTGATCTTTCCTTTGAAGAAGATAAAAATATACAGAAAATTGCGGGGGGAAGAGAACTTATCAAAGCGGCCAGACAGCTGCAGCCCGGTTTAAAGGTTGTCGTTTTTTCATTGGAAAATAGTATACCTGTAGTTGATGATTTGTTTGAAAATATAGGGATTGATGCTTATGTGCGTAAGGCACGTTATGATGCTGTAGATCTTAAACGGGCTATCGAAGCAGTTTTTCAAAATAAAAAATACCGTTCAGCAGATTTAATGCAAAATAAAAGAATAGAAAATTCATATGATTTTAAAGCTTTTGATGTTGAAATTATCACACTACTTTGTAATGGAACACCTCAGAAAAATATCCCTGCTTATTTACAGCAAAATAATATTAAACCATCGGGCTTAAGCAGTGTTGAGAAGCGTCTTAATTCTATCAAAACAGCATTGAATATCTCGAACAATGAGCAGTTGATTGCTTATTGTAAGGACAAAAAAATTATTTAATGATATTCGGGAATTATTTTCCAGGTTTATGGCTTTCCGTAAAGAATGAATTTTATACCCAATTACTTTTGAAGGATTAATTCAAAAGAAAAGGTAATTATGAAAAAGTACTATGTAAACAATAACGCTCAAAGTAACAGTAATCATGAAGTTCACCGTGATGATTGTATTTATCTTCCAGATACTGAAAATTCCAGGTATCTGGGAGAGTTCTCATCTTGTATCGGGGCGGTAACTGAAGCGAGAAAGATATACGTTAGAACGAACGGATGTAAGATATGTTCGAATTTATGCCACACAAGCTAAACCAGATGTTGTGAAATTTATAGCGAACCGGGCTTCTATTTTTACTGTCATTCCATCTTTTTTACCTTATAGGTGTTCTTAAGTTTTGATTTTTAAATACTTGATTGATTACGGATTCCCGTAAGAATCAAAGAGTTGCCCTTCATACTTTTGATCAAAACAAAATCAATTTCAGGTAAAATGGATCTCAAACTTAAATTAGAACAGCTTCATCAAAGAGTAGTCGGATTAAAAGATCAGATAAATACTGAAGAGGCAACAAAAAATGCATTTGTTATGCCTTTCATCCAAATTTTGGGTTATGACATTTTTAATCCGACAGAGGTCATTCCAGAGCATATTTGCGACATCGGAACCAAGAAAGGGGAAAAGGTAGATTATGTCATCTGCAACAATAACGAACCCATTTTAATCTTTGAATGTAAGCACTGGAAAGAAAATGTCGATGCGCATAACTCGCAACTTCACCGCTATTATCATGTCTCAAAGGCAAGATTTGGTGTGTTAACAAATGGTACCATCTATAATTTTTATGCAGATCTGGAGAAACCAAATATTATGGACGAGAAGCCTTTCTTAACCATTGATATAGAAGACTTGAAAGATAACTCTATCAAAATTCTAGAAAGCTTTACCAAGAATCAATACAATTTAGAGAGTATTCTTGATTCGGCTGAGGGGCTTAAATACATTAAGGCGATCAGGACAGAATTTGAAAAAGAGATTGACAATCCATCCGACGAAATAGTCAAGCTGCTGGTTAACCGTTTTTTTGACAAAACTCTAACTGCCAACCGAATGATTGTTTTTAAGGAATATGTAAAAAAAGCATTGACAATTTCGATTAATGAATCTATAAGTGACCGGTTAAAGTCGGCATTGAGTATTAACGAGAAGATCGATAAACAGGAGGGAATTAAAATAAATCCAATAGATGAAAAAGAGGATGAATCTAAAATCGTTACAACTGAAGAGGAACTGGATGCTTTTCAAATCGTTAAGGCGATCTTAAGAGAAAAAATCCCTGCGGACCGAATTGCGGCAAGGGATACTCAATCTTATTTCGGCGTATTGCTTGACAATAACAACAGAAAACCGATATGCCGGTTCCACTTTAATACTGCCAATAAATATCTGGAGACTTTTCACAATGGGAAGGATGCCGGAGAAAAAAAACAACTCAAAAATCTGGATGAATTATATGGCTATAGAAACGAACTTCATCAGGCTATAACTAATTACTAACCAGTAATCTCCTGTTTCAAACCAGCCAAATATTTGGCTGGTTTGAAACAATCTTTAAATAAAATCTAAATTAATGAAATGCTCTTTACTCATTATTCTTTTCTTGATTAACGTCAACTGTTCGACACGGGGAATGGTATACGTCTGTAATAGTGATACTGCTAAAAAATATCATTACAAGTCGAATTGTCGTGGATTAGGAAACTGTCAGTATAAAATTATTCAGGTTAGCCTGGATAAAGCCGAGAAAGATGGTAAAACCTTATGCGGGTGGGAAAAATAAATTGAGAATAGGATTAGGACTAATGTTTTTTTTCTCTTGCTTTAAAAGAAACGATGTTAATCATTCGTGAAATAAGAGATAAATAATTTCTGTATATTTATTTCAATTAACTCTCTTAATCTTATACAATTTATGGAAAATTACCTGCATGGTCTATTGGACGAAGACAACGATCCAATTATCCAACAATACCTGAAATTTATTGATGATGGTATTCCGCACACCCGAAACCCCAAAAAAGTGTTAATCATTGGAGCCGGAATGGCTGGTATGGTTGCTGCCAGCATGTTGAAACAGGCTGGCCATCAAGTTACAATTGTTGAATCGAATACCCGGGTAGGCGGGCGGATTAAAACATTCAGAAATACAAAAGACAAAAAGTATTTTGAAGATGACAAGGTCTACGCTGAAGCAGGCGCGATGCGTATACCAACTATTCATCAGATGGTATTGAAATATATCGCAAAGTTGAACTTGAAAGTAGAACCATTCTATTACCTCTCAGTAGACAAAGATGAAGCCATTGAACATCAGAAAGATCCGAAAACAAAGCCACCAACGATCACCAGGAATTCGCTTTTATATGTGAACTACAAGCGGGTAATTCAGAATGTATATTTTAAAAATGAAGCTAACATCAATGAATTGCTTGATTATCATCTGGAGACCAGTGACCAGAATTTATATGAAAATCAACGGGCAGATATTTTACTGGCCAATGTAATAAAGCCTCTGAAAGCATTTATTGCCCAGGATCCGGAGAAGAACTGGCCATTGCTTATTGAGCGTTTTGGAGAGTATTCCATGAGGCGCTTTCTGGTAGAGCAGACCCTATATTCTGATAATGCTATTGAGATGATCGGTGTATTGCAGAACCTTGAATCAAGAATGGCTTATGATTTTATCCAAAGTTTTATTGAATCCAATATTATTAAAGATTCGACACAGTTTGTAGAAATAGTAGGAGGGTCAGACTTGCTGCCTAATGCATTTTTTAAAGCTCACCAGTTGGAAGATAATACTTATTTCGATTGCAGGGTAACCGATCTGATGCTGAATCAGAAAACAGGTAAAGTTAAGATAGGGGTAGACATTGAAGTACAGAGAGATCATCAGTTCTATGAAAAAGCTGGCTTTAAAGCGTTAACAACCCCTGTTACAGAAATGGAATTTGATGAAGTAATTGTGACTATACCATTTTCAGCATTGAGACATGTTTATGTTACGCCAGGATTCTCACAATTAAAACGTAAAGCGATCAGGGAACTTCATTATGACTCCGCTACTAAAATATTGCTTGAATTCAGAGAGAAATGGTGGCAGAAGCCGCCATATAATATTGTGGGTGGAGGTACTATCACAGACTTTTCGAACCGGTTTGTATATTATCCAAGTATGGATATTGCAAATGAGGGACATGGAGTAATTCTGGCATCTTACTGCTGGTCGGATGAGGCAAGCCGCTGGGACTCTATGGATGATGATGACAGATACTTTTATGCGCTTAAAAATCTTGCGATCATGCATACTGATGATGAGAAAGAACGCGAACGGATTATAAACCTGGCCGTTATCACCTCATCGACGAAAGATCATAAGGACGCTAAAAACAGAGTTGGAGCAGCTACTCAAAGCTGGATGCGCGATCCTTATGCCTATGGAGAGGCTGCTATTTTCAATCCTGGCCAGTTACATTTGTTGCAGAAACATATCATTTCGACGGAGTGGCACGGAAAAGCACATTTTGCGGGTGAACATGCCTCACTAAAACATGCCTGGATTGAAGGCGCAATTGAATCGGGTATCCGCACAGCCCTTGAAGTAAACGAAGATGTTGGTAACTTAAATAATCCCCGCTGATATGACAAAGACAGAAATTACTGTAGCAAAGTATTTGCAGATCAGACTGGAAGAAATGGGGTTAACTCATTTATTTGGCATAGCTGGTAATTATACAGCACCATTTTTAAATACCATTCTGGAAGATAAACAGGCTAAAATTCAGGTAATCAATGATACCAATGAAATCAACGCGGGGCATTGTACTGATGCTTATGCCAGGCTGAAAGGATTTGCAGCTGTTGCTGTTACTTACGGTGTTGGGGCTTTTACATTACTTAATTCGGTAGCCGGTTCTTATGTGGAACATTGTCCAGTATTAGTTATCAATGGTGCACCAACCAATAGTGACCAGCTGAAGAATGTGGCACAGGGACTGCTATCCTCACACATGACCGGAGATATGTATAGTAATATCAACGTGTACAGAAACGTCACAGTAGCTGCCGAACAGGTAACCAGTGCAGCGGATGCAGCCTATAAAATAGATGCCATACTGGATGCTTGTATATTGTATGGCAAGCCGGTTTACCTGGAAGTTTTTGAAGATGTCTGGCGGATGAAATGTGAAGCACCAGCTGCACCATTGACTAAAAAATCACTTAAAGGATGTAAAGAAAATGCGCTTAAAGCTGCCAAAAGTGTGGCTGCATTAGCCGCCGGTAAGAAGATAATTTTTTGGGGCGGAATTGAAATCCAGCGTTATGGGCTGCAAAAGGAATTTCTTGACTTAATTGAAACCACAGATACCGAATTTGTAACTTCCATATTGGGGAAATCAATTGTATCTGAAAATCACCCGAAGTTTAAAGGTGTATTTAATGGGAATGCCTCTCCAAAAGACGTGAAAGAGCGATTCGAAAAGGCTGAAGTTAAAATTGGGTTGGGCGTATGGACAACCGGGAAAAACCTGGGTGGCTTTGACGTTTGGAAAAACGATACTGTTCTGGCAAACCATAGTGGCGTCAGAATAGGAGCATCCTACGAACCAAATGTATCCATCAAGGACTTTATGTATTATCTGAAAGAAGAATTGACTAAAGTGAAATTTGAAGCTTATCAGATGTATGGGCCAGCTAAGCTGTCAGCTTCTTTCTTTGTTGCTAATCTGATGGAAACCAAAAAGGAAAAGACGACGATCACTTATGACCTGTTTTTTGCAAGGATGAATAAATTCATCAACAAGGATCATATTGTCGTTGCTGACGCCGGCTTTCCTTTACTGGGATGTCAGGGGATTCATATTGCCGAAGCAAATGGCTTTGTTGCGCAGGCCTCCTGGCTTTCTATAGGTTATTCGGTACCAGCAGCTACTGGTGTTAAATGTGCCAGGCCAGATAAAAGGGCTGTTGTTTTTGTAGGGGATGGGGCTTTTCAGGAAACCTGTCAGGCCATATCTACTCAGAATAAGCTAAAACATAATACGATTGTATTTGTGCTGGACAATGAAATTTATGGTATTGAGCAGTTACTGGTTAATCCGAACCCTTTCCGTGGTAAAGATAAAATAGATTATAGTCTGCCTGATCTGAATACTATTTACCCCTATAATGAGATGCATCCCTGGAAATATGCTAGACTGGTGGATGTTTTTGGTGGGAAGGGTTTTGAAGTGCATGATATGGAGTCGTTGGAGGATGTACTAGCCCAGCTGGGTGAAATTAAGGACAACACAATTATACATGTTCATTTACCTAAAACGTCGATTCCTGAAGCTATCGCTTACAAAAACAAGAAACCTGGTGAAGATGAATTCCTGAATAAGGACTGGAGTTTATGCTGATAGAATAATAAAAAAGCGCAATGAGAATTGCGCTTTTTTCTGAATATTTAATGATCAATTGATCACAAGGTTACTACTTTAATTCCTTTCTTCTGGATTTAATCCTTTGATAGACATTGATTAAAACATCCATCTCGGTGATCCTAAATGTTTTATCCTTGATCTGTTCTACTAATTCTGGTTCATCGGACATGGTTAAACTCATTCCTTCTATAAAGTTTTTCCTTTTCAGGTCAGTTCTGTGATCCGGGTCCGTTCCATAGGAATAGATTACTTCACTACCCTTAGCCAGATTTGCTCCTACCATCGCCAGACCAACTCCAGCCGTTAACATCATATTTCCTCCGACAGGTCTCATCATTGACCCACCATCACTTTTTGCAAATGTAAGTACTTCATATAGTTTTGTAGGACCATCAATTAAAACCTTGTGAAATTTTGGATCTTTATCGTGTGATACAATAAAACTATCCGTACCAACTACAAATGACTTGATCATATCCGGAGTAATCCGTTTGATTTCAGCAGCATCGTTCTCTTTGAAAAGAATATAATACTTGAAGGTAAGCACCACTTTGCCGCTTCCAGCCTTATCAATTTTACCGGTTATTTTATGTCCTTCAAGATCATAGTAGTAGCCATCTTTGAAATTAGTAAAAAGTGTGAGACCCGCTGATTGAGCTCTGGCAAATAGCGAACAAAAGAGTAGCAGGAAAAAAATGAGGGAGCGCATATTGTTAATTTAGGGGGGCAAATATAGAAAGATTTCTGGTCTGCCATATTTATTTCAGGTTAAGGAATTTGATTAGGAGCCCCAAAACGAAAAGTCTTAATTATTAAAACGAAAGGTGCCGTTTTTTTATTTGCACCTGATTTTTCAATCCCAAACGGACGCTGATTTTATCTTCATTCTCATGGAAAAGATAGTTGTGATTTTTTTCTACAATCATAGAAGGAATGTCTTCCCGCTGTTTACTGAGAAATGGGAAAGTCAGCCCGATTTGTAATTTTGGCTGATACTTACTGATGGTGTCTTCGAAATGATTATAGACTGGAGCATCGAGTAATGCCTGGTAAGCAGATTTAAAGATCACCGTTAGCTGGGTGCCACGGAACCCCCCGATTTTTAGCAGGTTTTCAGCGACAGGAACTTCTTCATAACTTAACCAGGCCCCGGTGGCCAGAACATCCAGTTTTAAGATAGAAGCCTGATCGATACAGGTTTTCAGATAAGCTTGACTAAATTCTCTGGTCAATACCAGATCATCCTCGGCAAAAATGACATAATTATCATTGATATGTGCTCTGATAATTTGTTTGGCTGTGTTATATAAGCCGTCATATCTTAATGCAGTTATTGCACCTGAATAAAAATGGTAATCTATTCCATGAGCACTCAGCAAGGGAGTCAGATCAGCCTGTCTTTGTAAAGACAAGCTGGAAGCTGTAGTAGCAACGTTAAAAATCATACCCGGGTAAGTTTAGTAGCGCTAACACCTTCCGGACCATAGTGTAGTTCAAACAAACCGTAATCGTTGATTCCTCCCTCTATAATATAAGTGGCTGCAGTTTTATTCGCTAACACTGGAAAAGCAGTTTCATTAGACAGAAAATCATTCGGATCAACTATGTCGGCAAAAATACCCTGCAGTACAAAGGGGATCCCCTTATAATTTCTCTCGATGCTCATTAATTGTCCTTTTATCTCACAAAAATGTACTTCGATTGTGCTGGAATGAATCCGTCCATAATTCATTTCTAATGTTGAGTCGTGTAAAACAGCCATAATATCTCCATTAAAAGATATTAGAGTGGAATTTTTCATTGAGCCAATGGCAACAGGCATTATTGAACCGTAATATCCTGATGCATTGATCGTACAGTTTGATATTAAGTTCAATGCTTTCTGAGGATCTTTTCCATTCGTAGTGTACATCGTTATCCGGTAATCAAAATTTGCCGTATTATTTAAAGCATGATCGGTCCTTCTCAGGATAGTCCCCTTTGTTGAGGCCAGTATTCCATTGTTAAAATTCCGTATTGTATAAATTAACTCATCGGTAGGATAAGTGGTAGATAGGGCAACCTGATCTAATGAATTAGTTGCGATGGCAGTGACTATCAGAGGCTCTATATCCCCTGAATATACTTCCGATCCGACATATAAATATTCGTCGGAGCCTGTAACACCTGGTTGAATTTTCAGATCACCATAAACCATAGTACTTTGGAAATCTGTGATCAGATATTTTTGTCCCGGTATCAGTGTCTTTTTTTCAATAATCGAATTCAGTTCTTCATAAGTAACATTGATTAATGGCGAACCGGTCCCTGTAGTCTTTACATTAACTTTTATATTGGGATAGACACCAGTTAAACTAATATTCTCCCCGGCTCTGATCACTGGGAGGTCGTCAGTTTTAGCAAGAATACCGTTGAATTCGGGCAGCACAAATTCTGTGTCGCTTGAAATTGTAGTAGCTGGTCTGATTACCTGGTGCAGATCATTTCCAGCGTTTATTTTTATTGCAGTAGAGCTTAAGCTTCCACTGATATCCATATCACCCGAATTGTTTAAGGTCAACTGTGTACCGGTATATAAATATCTATCTGGTAGGTCAGCAGACTGATCAGGAGGGGTGGTATTTAGGAATAAAGATCCGTTTTCAATATTGTAGATTAATCTTTCAGTAAATCCTTTGCCCGCAGGTCTATCATTAAGATCCAGATTAAAATCAATACCTGTATCCGTCTTAACCCTTTCGGTTCTGATGTCCTTCTTAAAGATATTTTCAGTACTGAAAAAATTTTTTGTGTGCAGGTTTGCTTTCTGCTCAGCACCATGAGCTGTGAGATCCAGGATATGACTTTGTAATGCTTCTGAATCTGCTTTTTCATCGAAACGGATGTCCAGATTTTCAATGTTGCCTGCCGGGATTACATTATCTTTATGCCATAAAGAATCCCAGGTATCCAGAAATTGTTGTTGTGTCGGTTTTAAACCAGTTTTAAACCAGTTCTTTATCGTATTTAAAGGTTGCTTTGCCATTTTTTATTGGGTATGGAACAGTTTTTAGCTTGAGATCACATCTATTAGGTAGTTGCTTCCGTCAGTAGTGTCAGAGTAATGCCTTTTGGATCGATGTTCTGTAAGTAAAGAAGACCATCACTGCCAGATACGATGTTTAAAGTACCGCGCTTATCTGCAAGTTTGCTGATCAGCATTTCATTATCAACTGAATAGGAATTCCCATATACTTTTGCGTATATCCCCATAAGATTGTTTCCCCATGCCTGAAGATTCAAATCAAGATAGATTATATTTCCTTTAATATAACAGTTGTAAATGGAAAGATTTTGGGAAACAATCTGCCCGTAGCCCATATCCAGGATTGAATTATTTAGCGTTCTAACAATGTAGCCTCTAAATGCTTTTATTGTAGCATCTCTCATGTCTTTTATAATGACTGGCATCAACTGATTATACTCACCCACAGCATTAATAGTACAGTTCTTATACATAATTAGAGCCAGTTGCGGTTCACCGTCATTTGTTTTATATAGGGTTACTCTATAATCAAAATTGGCTGTATTGTTATTAGGAACATCTGTCCTTCTGAGTATTGTTCCTTTGGTAGAAGCCCATAAACCGGCATAGAGGTTCTGCATTGTGTAAATGATCGTGTCGTCAATATATACCGTTGATTTCGCAACAGAATGGACTTCTGTTGGGCTAATCGCGGTAACAATCAATGGCTCGATTTCACCAGAATAAGATTCTGATCCAAAATAAAGTGTTTCTCGGGCGGGTTGCCACTCGGTAGGAGGTACTATAGTATGCGCAGCGTAAACAAATGTACTTTGGAAATCTGTGATCAGATAATCCTGTCCGGGAACTAATGTTTTGGTATAGTGTAAATCCTTCAGCTCTTCATAAGTTACAGGTATTACAGATGCCCCCGAACCCCCACCTGTTGCGTTAATTGTGATATCGGGATAAGTACCTGTTAAATTAATATTGGTACCGGCTGTGAGTACTGGTATATCTTCAGTTCTTGCCAGTGTACCACCTGATGCCGGAAGGAACAATTCTGTATTGGCAGTAATCTCCGTTGCTGGTTTAATGACCTGGTGAAAATTATCAGTCGTATTCAATAGAATCTCATTGGTGCTCAGACTCCCGGACAAAGCCATGTCGCCGGCATTATTGATCATGAATTGTACGCCCTTATATAGAGGCTGTTCGTCAGGTCCCTGGTCGGGGGGGATAGTGCTCAGTGATAAAGTTCCATCGTCAATTCCATAGTTTAACCTGCCGGCAAACCCAGGGCGGGCAACTTTATCATTCAGATCCAGATTGAAGTCAATACCGGTATCAGTTTTTGCCTTGGCAACGCTGATGTTTTTTTCAAAGATATTATCTTCTGAAAAAACATTTTTTGCGCCGAGACCTGCTTTCTGATCGAGCCCGTGAGCTGAAAGGTCTTTAATGTGGCTACTTAAGGCATCTGCATCCGCTTTTTCATCAAAGCGAATATCCAGATTCTCAATTTTTGAAGCAGGGATGATTTCGTCTTTATGCCAGAAGGAGTCCCAGGTATCCCAAAATTGTTGTTGAGTTGGTTTAAATCCGGTTTTGAACCAGGTTTTAATGGTGTTTAAAGATTGTTTTGCCATTTGTGTTGAGCGTATTAATTGATTTATAGTCTAAACAAAATTGATTTTTTGGACATCTGGATTAAAGGCTTATTCTGGTATGATAATAGCCCATCCTTTTTGGAGTAAAGCAACTTTGGCTGCATTGGAAACAGATGTTCTATTGACCATTTCTAGCTCTGATCCATTCCAGTTTTGATTGTTGGTAATTTCAATTCTGCCATTATATCTGCCAGCCTTATCTAATTCAATTAACAAACGATCCAGTTCTGATGATGCGACATTTGAATAGGCCAGTTTTATATTGGTCGTATCTGATAAATTTTCTGGAATTGTTGAGAATTTTGCCCACCACTGAAAAAGAGTATCGTTATAGTTGTCCGAAAGAGAGCCCAAGAAAGTAATTTCAAAATATTGAATCTTTGCTTCTGGGTGTAAAGAAATTTGCCTTAAGTACGTGTTGCCGTTAACTGTAGGAATGAAAGAAGGATTATATGTTATGTAAGATCTGATTTCGATTAAGTCTTTGAGAGCAGTACAATCCAAAAGGCCTTTGTTTACTTCAATGATGTTATACTGTGCGAAATATAGATATTGCAGGTTTTTAAATGAATTAATGAAGTCCTTATTGATCTCGAAATTGGAAAATTTAGGTGTAACAAGAAGATAATATATTTCGAACCCAATTTTCATTTTCTTAACTCCTAGTGGGTTGAGAATGTATTTTATTATCTTTGTTCCACTTTGTTCGCCCAGGTACCAATTGGTTACGCCTCTTCCTATATATTCTGAAACCTTTGTTTCCGTATTATCTTTATTAAGATGGAATATCTGAACTATAACATCTTGAGCTATATCTTGATGCCATTCAGATATTTGAAAGAATTTATCATTCGGTAAGGAATAATTAGCAGGACAACCATATAATCTGCAATACTCAATGGTTTGTTTATCTGATAAGTCGATATCTCCAATATCAATGATTACAGGGCCGACAGGAGGAGGGATAGTAATCACATTATAAGGTGATCCTTTTGAAATATATAAGGTATTTGCATCTTTTTCTGTTGCAGGTAAAGCAGCGTACTCATCAGTTGTGACCTGTCTGATTGTTTTAATCAGGTTTGTAGGGTTTCCGCCTGTTGGTACCGAAGAGCGTACTAATACATTCCAGCGGATACCATCCGAGTAATAAATACATTTATCTCTTGAAACGTATAAGAAGCTTCCTTCTCCAGGCACTAATTCAGGAAGATCATTTACAGAATTTACGCTCAATAACCTATTTCTTACCCCCCTTTCAGTACTCCAAAGTGTTCCATTTTCGTCTCTTTCTATAGCGCCGTCTTGTAAATCCGGAGTTAATATTCCTGCGCGCAGGGTAATACCAGAGCTAAAGGACCAGCGGACTGTTATAATCTGTGACTGTGATTTGATCCAGGTCCACCAGTTAAACAATTTTAACCTGCTTATTACTTTATTGTCTTCTGTTACAACATCACTGATTTGTGTCTCAGGATCACTGGCAATTGCAGTGTCCTGCAGTTTGTTGAGTTTTGCCAATAAAGGATCGGTAAAGGCATTTGTATCTGGATTACTTTCATAAGCTGCTTTAATCTGACTGGCAGACATAGCAGCATTCAATAAATCGGGGTCACTGATTTTAAGATAGGTCGCGTTTGTTCCTTTTGTTGTTGCTTTGTATAACGCCCAGCGTCCATCCCCATCATCGATAACAAATAGGTTCATCGGTAATGTTGTGATATTAAATGCATCTCTGGCTGCTATATTGGCAACGGTTATTTCTTTGAAACTATCAGCAATTTTCTCGTAAAGCTTCATGAAAGTATCACCATCTTCCGGGACACCTGCCTTTAAAGCAGCATCGTAATTTTCTAACGCTATCGTTATATCCTCTCTGTTTGCCTTGATATTCAATAGCTGTTGTAAGCCATCAATCTGACTGATCGGATGGGTATGATTTAAATCTGCTTTCGAGGAGAAAAGATTGTGATGTGCATTTCCATCGGTCAGATGACCAGTAAAAGCTTCCTGATCGGCTTTCTCCTGAAAACGGTTATCCAGATTTTCTATGGCTGAAGAGGGGATAGTCTGGTCTTTATGCCAGAAACTATCCCAGGTATCCCAGAATTGCTGTTGAGTAGGTTTTAATCCCGTTTTGAACCAGGCTTTAATAGTATTTAAAGATTGTTTTGCCATAATTATAATTTCGTGGTGTAAGCATATGTAAGGAAATGGGGAATTGTATTAAAAGGCCGATTGTTACCCTCTGTAAATAATGTTCAATCAGATGAGATTCAGCATCCTTAATGAGTAGGTTTTTGTGTTATCTGCTGCACGAAGATTTTGCCTTACATCGTTGATTACTGGTGTGCTTTTGCATTATTTTTTGTCCTGAGAAAATAATCAGAAATCGGCGACGGTTATTTTAATATTTTCCTATTATTATCCAAGTTGTACCAGTTGACTGAATAGTTACCGCCCCATTGGCATTATTAAAACTATATGTTGAAAGTCCGTCAATTAATTCAGAGTCATAAGGTTCAATAATCGTGTTATACACACTATCGCTATTCGTTCTTTTAATAACAAAAATGCGTCCTGTAAGAGTGGAGGCCTGCGGTAAACCAACGGCTGTAACATTATTTGCAGCATTAGTCAACGTCGTATAATAATTTGCACTTACATAAGGATTTGGAACGTTATTGTGATTTAATATAGGTAACTGAACTCCGTTTGCGCTAATAGCATTTGCACACCGAAAATCAGTCGCATACAACAGAGCACGAACGTATGTAGTATTGGTAAAAGTGGAATTGCTAAAGGTGTTAGTCCCATAAAAAGTATTGCTACTAAACCAAGTATTGGCTGTTTGCAGATCTCCTTTATTACTTAAAGCAGTGTTAACTGCTGTAGCACTTGGAGCGACCGTAGTGCTTGGCGTTAAGTTGTTTTGTACTTTTGCATTAATGGCTGCGGCTTGTGCTGTACTTACAGGCTTGTTGGAATCATTTGTGTTATCTACATTATCTAAATTTAGATCACCACTATTTAGCAATACTGCCCCAAGCTTACCATTGACAGAAATTACACCACTTTTAAATTCGGACTGAGGGAAACGACGAACTGTCCCATCTGATCCCAGAACCATTAAACTATCATTTTTACTTCCCAGAGGAACATTTTTAATTTTCACCTGCCCAGGGAATGTTTGTGTTTGTGCATGGCAAATTGTTGTTGTCAGGGCAAAAAACAGGGCCAATATTAATCTAATTTTCATCTGTTGTAATTGTTAGTTTTTTGAAACTTGTTAATTGGTTCCTGTTTCCTCCGTGGAATCTGGCTGTAATAAATTTCTTTAGAGCCAGCTTAAGGCTTTGCGGATACAAGAACCCGGGTTCATTAACGAGTTCTGTTAATTGTTCATTTGTATATGACATAATATTTGTTTTTAGTCTACAATTCAATTTGTTCGAGTATGGTATAACTGGCCTCACTACTGAGTTCTCCACCACTGTATTTGGCAGTCACCATTTTGCCCGGACTTATAAAACCCCTAACCCAGTCATTTACCTGTAGCTGGTCTTCAATATTCCCCTGGGCTTTGAATATCTGAAAGGAACCAAATGAAATCTGGCCACTTGTTACTGCCGAGATTGTATTATCTGCACTTATTTGAATTCCAGTCCCTTGCTTAAGTAGATCCTGCTTACTAAATAGTTTTTCAGTAAGCTGGCTGATATCACCAATCTGATGCTGATGGTTCCGATCAGCTTTAGCTGAAAAAAGTTGTTTATGCGCATTTTCATCGGTCAGGTGACCAGTAAAAGCTTCCTGATCAGCCTTCTCCTGGAAACGGTTATCCAGGTTTTCAATAGCGGAGGAGGGGATAGTCTGGTCTTTGTGCCAGAAACTGTCCCAGGTATCCCAGAATTGCAGCTGTGATGGCTTTAAACCAGTTTTGAACCAGTTTTTAATGGTGTTTATGGATTGTTTAGACATGATTAAAGTTTAATAATATAAGCCATTGCGAAATATGGAGGCATATTATTGTGTGGCTGATCTCCACCTCTGTCATCAGTTAAATTGTTACTATAATCACCATCTTTATCTCCCCATATCCTGGAAACAGCTAGCCCGCCTCTGCCAGCTAAACCGTCTCCTTTACCCATAGGGGAGGATGGGCCATGTCGGTGTTTAGGCATTTCGTCCTGGGTTAACCTGTGATCTTTTTCACCACCCAGCTGACCTACATAATAAGAACTGCCGGCGCCAAGTACAAAGCGGTCTCTCAGGTCTGGTCTTCCGGACTGTCCGTCACATAAGGCAAAACCTGACGGGATTGTCGTAATTGAGCCACTCCAGATCAGGATGCACCCCGCGGGTAATTTAGTCTCGACTTTATCATTCAATAGCTTTACTGCCCTGGAAGTCGCTAATGTGTTTTCATCGTCCAGATCAATGGCGGAGCTGCTCTGATTGGGCAGGTTTCTGAACAGGGAAAGCGGTTTTAATCTCATCAGAGAAGAAAATGGAATGGCAGCTGTTCCAGTACCGAAAGTGACGTAACGGGTGAAAAATACATCTCTGGTTTGTCCGTTCTCAAACGATCTGGTCTGCTTGTCTTCACGGATAATTAAATTACTTTGTGATAAGCCACCACGGAATGCTATTACCTCGCCATTAATGACAACATAGCCATCAGATACCGAACTGCCAGATACTGTACAGCCGGAAAGAATGTAGTTATCACCAGCCAGGGCTGCGAGTCCCTGCAGGCTCTTATAAGTCTCCTGCATGAAGTTTAAAGTGTCGGTTTCTAGTGGAAACCCGCCGGTTTGTTGAAAATCTATATTGTTCATATGGTTTCTATTGTATATCGTTTACTTGCTAGTTTGTAAAAATCAACCAATGCGATTAACTGGTAATGATTGGTTTGGGTATTGAGTTCGGATGGGATCATGACCTTAAAATCGGTGCCTGTATCGGCGAAACTGGTGCTGGGCTGTAAGTATAAGCTGCCCAGGTAATGAGGCTGGTTTTCGGCCATTGTATAGAGATAAGTCCGTTTAAACCGGTTACCGTCATCGATGAAAATCCTTCTTAGTTCTGCATCAAACAGGTCGTTAAGAACTTTTCTCAGATAACAAACCTGTCCGTTATGATCTAGTTTATAGAGGTTGTCTTCCCGCTTGATATACCAAAGCTGATATAGCATGGAGATAGGGGTAACCAACGCCTGGATATAACCTGTGATAAGATTTTTCCTGAGGAAAGTTGGCAGTAATAAGACTGCAAGCTTTTTGAAATCTATTTTATACCACATAACTTAATCCGTTAAAGTCTACGATTTCGAAATATCCTGAAACTGGTATCTGGCGGACATTAATTTCTTGTGGTGTACCATAATTTTGTGTATTTGCATCAATCCAGCTGCTTTGTGCACTGTCAACATGAGGGATCTCTACGCCCGGGATCAATTGCAGCTTATCTACCAGATGAGCCAGAATCAGTTCTCCGTTAAAGGGCATTTCTTTTAAATATTGCTTTATTGCTTCTTCTACAGGTTTGCCTCCCAAGGCAATACTACTTCCATCGGCATCCAGTAATAGGGGATCGCGGTAAATCCGCATCTTTAAATAAAGCTTGTCTGGTAAAAAGTTGATTACGGAGGTTCGTACTCCAGCATCCCTGATCTCTGCCAGGTAGCTTTCGAAACTTCCTTTTTGTGCAGCAGTAATTGGTTTTAAACTTCCGGCAATTTCAGTGGCGATTTTTACAATCAGGCGGCTGTCTGCTTCTGCTTCAGTTACTGCAGCATATTTAATAATTTTACTATTTTCAATTAAATCTGCAGGCATACCGGTATTGTTATAATAATCAGTATCCTTAACCAGTGGAGAACCATATTGAAAAGCCAGTGTTTTTTCTCGGTACCAACGTGCGGTATGTGGTTTTAATAACGATATTTTGGTATCTGTTTCTGCTTTGTGAAGGTCAAACAGTTTTTCGAGTGTGTAGATGGCATAAGCAATAACAAATGTTATCAACCGCCAGATGGCTACACTACTTGTACTGTTGAGTACATCCAATTCGGAATTGGTCTCTTTTGCCCGAATAATTTCTGCTTGTATTTGTTCTATGTCTCTTGCCATAATTAGCTTACTATAAAATCGTAACTGATTGCCCAATAGTCTATACCCTCGGGTCTGTTAATTGTTCCTTCTCCGGTCTTGCTGAATCCGGTAGAGGGGATGTTTTTCATGCTGATCAATACCAGCCTGTCGGGGTTGTAATCTGGCAGGGAAATCAGCGTGCCAGCCTGCAGATCCTCCGTATGACTGGAGTTATTAAATACAGCCAGGTCAATAGCATAAATGGCAGTACCATATACATGTACAGAAATATCCCACCAGGTCTGCTGTTCGTAAATTTTATACTGTTTCATATGCTCCGTTTAGATTTACTCCATCTTCATTGATATCCAGTTCTTTGACTGAAAATCCGTCAGCCTCAAGCTGTACACGGATGTCACGGTATAAAGAGCGGTCTATAGCTCCGTTTTGCGCCCTGCTGATATCGATTCCTACCTGCGGAGCTTCTTTCCATTCTCCCTGTTTGCTTTTTAAAATCAACTCTACCTGCTGGGCATCAGATTCTTCAACATAGAAGTCACCTCTGACGATTAATGCATCATCATCTTTAATTAGAATGTCTTTCATTTTTATTCTATTGTCATGTTTATAGTTCCTGTTACAGGGCCGTTAGGACTGACCAAACCGCTGATGTAATTCAACTTTAGCGACTTGATCTCGGTAATCACGGCCTGAGCTATGGCATCTGAAATTCTGTCTAAAGAGGTATTTGCATCTTGTTCTTCGCTTTGCTCAGCCTTGATGGCGTCTTTAATTTTCTGCTTTAATCTTTGCTGGTTTAAACTCATTTTAAAAAGCTTTTAAATCGGTTTTCAATAGAGGTGAACTGGGCTTCGTTGATTAATTTGATGGTTGGTCCCATATTGGTTGTGAAAGTCATTGCTTTAATGGCCGCAAATAAATCAAGCATCAGCTTTTTTAAGGTTTCCTGTTCCTTTTGAAGCAGGAAACCTTCTGGGGTCATTTCAAACCTGGTTTTTTCGACTTGAAAGCTGGCAGCGGTGATCTCACCTGTATTGGCTATAACAGCTGTCTCCTTGTTGATAAAAACCACGGCAACCAGGCTGTCTTTTTTAGGAAGAAGAAGAAAACCTCCGTGATCACTATCAGCCTGCAGATAAACTCCGAAAATCTCTGCACCGCCATCTATTGGCTTTACATCACAGGTCATTTCCTGATCGTCAACTGCAATTACCTGGCAGATTTTAGTATATATTTCGTCACCGGTCTGTGCAAGTGCCTGTATTAATTCTTTCATAGATTACGCTCCTGTTTTATTCATATTAATCTGTGGGCCCAATTCGATTTTTTGACGATAGCCGCTGATCCCGAATTTGACCTCATTCTTTTTAATCAGGTAGGTGCCTGCCGGGCCATCTGTGGGGTAGATCTCAATCATATCACAAGGATTGACCAGGGGCTCTCCAAAAGCCTCGAAACTGCCTTTCAATCCGTCTTCTTTATAAGTATCCAGAGATTGCTGTGCATACTTGGTCAGATCTTCCTCCTCCAGTCCGTCAATCCTCAGTTTAATAATGTCTTTTCCATCTTTATCACCTAACTCGACTCGTATTTCTTTGTGTTTCTTATTGAAGGAGACTGCAACAACTTTTGCTTTTACATTTGACCTGTCACGATATTCGAAGCTTTCTGTAATAATGGTTTTTCCCGATGCAAACCTTACCTTGCTGCGGTTGTCAAGAGGATACTTCAAACCTGCATAGAGAATGTTTTCTCCGTTAATTTTGCGGAAGTAAATATTCAGTTTACATTTTTCCTTTATTTCCTGCAGTTCTTCAGAAATAGTGTTCTTGGATACGCGGTAATCACCAATCTTTAATGTGTCATCGACGAGCTGAAAATTAATACCTGTATCTTTCATGATATGGTTCATGACTTCTTTGAGCAGGGCTGATTTGAAGCCTTTTTCAATAGGTTTTTGCTGTTTAAGCTGAAACATGTCATCTTCACAGGTTAATTTTACAGGATTTTTAGTGTCGATATTTTTGATGATCCCCGAAAAACGTAGCTTCAGGTCATCATCATAACCTAACCTGATACTGATTTTATCCCCTCTTTTGATAGGTAATCCACTGTAGGTATCTTTGTTGATCTGCCATTTGATTTTTTTGGGAAGCTCTATTTCGCAGGTGTCGGTTAAATTACTCACATCACTTACGATAGTACAATTCACCAGTGAATTAAATTCCCAGCTCAATTTTTCTCCTGTAATCTGAGTGATGGTGATTTTACTGCACAGTCTTAACATCTTGCTTTTCTTTTAATAGGATTTCATAAGTAGTATCAGATAACATGGTAATTGAAATACTCTGACGGTTACTGTGTGTTTCCTGGGTCAGCGAAAATTTTTGAATGACTGCCGAGTTGATTCCGAAGTAGGCTAAAAAATCACTGGTTACGGTGAGGGACTCTTTAATTTTCAGAAATTTATTTAGCCTTTTTATCTGGTCTGTAGGATATGCTTTAGAAGCGGCACTTAAATCACCTTCTTTGTAGTTAGTGATTCCGGCTGCGATACCAATAGTATAATCTCCCTGTGCTACATACTCCTTGATGGTCCCATCCCTGCCTTGTAAAGCTGTAGAAATGATGTTTTTCTCCAGGTTGACAGTGATGATACATTCTTCGAAAACGAAACTGCCAATTTCGGCATCATGGTGTTTCAATTCCAGGGAAGTAATCCAGGAAGTACCTGTTAATTCTTCTACTGATTTGAAGTCGGGCTTATCCTGGTCTTTGACTCTGAAAGGTTTGGCCTGACTGAAACGAAATAGCAGGTTTTGTGCAGTACCCACTGCGAGTTGTTGTGTATTGGGTAATTGAATAGGGCTCTCCATTTTATTGTGCTTTTACAAGTGAGAAATCTGCTACAGCGGTAAGTAGGGCTTCTTTAACCAGGGTGGTTATAGTTTCTTTACTCATGGTTGTACCATTTTGATTATAGATATTCAGGTTTTCGACAAGTTTGGTAATGTTCAGATTTCCTACGTTTTGAGTCGAGTTTGTTGTTTTACCCGATGTCTGTGTATTCATCACTTGTGTCGCAGCAACACCACCAATAGGACTCAACGCGGGCATTCCCGGTGTTTTTGGAAGTGCAAAACCTGTAGCCAGAGGCATATCTTTAGTGCCGGTTTTCTTTCCTTCACCTTTCTTTTCCTCCTCTTTTTTCCTTTGATCGCTATCAAAGCTTTCACCTCCTTTTTTACTGCCTTCCTGGGCTGCAACTTTGAGATCTTTCATCCCGTCAGTTGTGAAAATCTTGTTCCAGATTTCTTTGATTGGTTTGATCAGATTCATGACTTTATTCATGATCCGGTCAAATAAATCGGTAATCCAGTCCCAGATTCCACTGAACGCATTTCGGATTGGATCGATAAGTACCTCTTTGATCCAGCCTGCGAAAGAACTGAAAGTGCCTATGATCCAGTTCCAGACACCACTGGCGAAACCTAGAATACTGCCGAATACATTGCTGATTAAATCCCAGATGCCACTAAAGAATGATGTGAATATTCCCCAAAGCCACTGAATGCCATCACTAATAGTGGTCCATACACTCACAATCACATCTCTGACTATATTGAATGTACCGATGAAAAAATCACCGATAGCTTGTCCGATGGGTAGGAGTACGGAGTTCCATAACCACTGTAATCCATTACCAATTGCATTCCATACAACCTTGACAGTTTCCCAGATTTGGATGAATACACTGCTGTATAATTCCCAGATAAATCCAATGATGGGTTTAAGTGCGAATTCCCATAACCTGGAAACAAATAGGCCGATATTGTAAAAGACTGCTTTGGCAACCTCCCAGATGCTGAATAGAATCTCTCTGAAACGTCTGGAGTTATCCCACAATAATTTGACTGCAACAACAACGGCGACAATAGCGGCAATAATCCATCCAATACCTGGAATACTCATTATAGCTGTCCCAACTCCGGTTAAGGCCGGAATAATGTTCTTTATCCCTGAACCTATGGTGCTGATTACTCCACCTAATCCATTCATGCCTTTTCCGACATTATCTACAAGTCCGCCCAGGGTACCCATACCTTTGTGTATAGTCTCCATAACTTCTCCAACGCCACCCAGGTTCTCGCCAATACTGGTCATAGAACCACCGACGTTACCCACCACACGACCTATTGTTCCTGCTACGCCACCCATGCCTTCCATTGATGTGCCCAGGCGACCCATCAGGTCACCCACGTCACCCATGGTACTACCCAGATTGGTAGAGAGTTCGCCCATACTGCCGGATACCTGACCCATAGTGCCCATGACATTGCCTACATTGCTGGTTACTGTACCCATTTTATTTACAAAAAGGCCCAGGCGGTCAACTGAATTACCGACATAACCGGTAATGCCCTGACTTTGTGCTGCAATCTGGTTTACCCTGAAGCGCATGTCTGCAGTACCATCTGCTTTTAACGGCCCGGATTGAATCCTGGTTGCAGACAATATATCTTTTCCAGCTTTCATAGCATCGGAAAAGCTTTTGCCAAGAGTTTTAAATGAATCTGAAGCGGTGTTCAGGTTAGTGGTGAGTTTTGTTAAGGAGAAAGAATCCTGGAAATCGACCATAGCTTTAGTCGTTTTCTGAATTGTCTGTTCAATCGTATTCAGACCCTTTTTTATATTCTCAAAAACAGGGTCGCCATTGGTAGTGAAGTTAATAGGAAAGATTATGCCGCCGTCTGCCATGTTGGAATATTGTTTTGTTTATTTTGATATGATAATTGTTTTGTATTCAGGGTTATAGCTGATGTGAAAGCCGGGGTAAAGGCTTTGAGACGAATACCCCTAGGCTCCAAACATCACTTTAAATAATTCTGCCTGATTTTCGAGCCGCCAGCGCTCCAGCCATTGTGCCTGGGCATGTAATTTTGCCCATTCACTTAACTGGAGCCTTTCCGGATCGACACTGAAATTTGAGCGGATTAGTGCATCGCCCTGCCACCTTCCGGTGTCTGTTTTGCTATGTTCAGGCCCGCCATTAAGCGAGCCTACAAGTTTTTTACGGTAACATTGAAAGAGTTCATGTGCTGCGCCAGGCATTCTACTGCTTTTAACTTTAAGAAGTCGCGCTGACTTAACTCAGGATCTGAAGCAACTACGCAATTGTCAAACAAGGAAATTGTACCTTTAATGGCGTTCTTCTCACCAACTGCACCTGTAGCTTCCAGCGTCTTGAAATCTGGTTCTTTGAATACTGCCTGGTAGGTTGTTCCAGCCTGCTGTACTTCTCCTAAGATTAAGAAACCGTGTTTTTCTTTCAATTGCAGGATCTGAGCATCAGTAAGGCCGCAGATCAGTTTTTCATTGTTTTCCATAATTAGATGCTCTTGTTTACGATGTGTGAAAGGATTAATTCTAACTCGACTTCTTTGCTCATATCGCCTTCTTTCCAGTCAAACGCGTTCTTTTTGAATTCGCAGTTTTTTAAGACATGCGTAACCAATGGCCCTGCCTCTGGCTGATAGTTTACGGTAATGCTGAATGGTGAGATACCATGCAACTGACCTTTGGGTGCCTTCGCTTTTAAAGCGAAAACAGTTCCTGCCAGGAGGGTGATAGAGGCTGTGGTTGAAACCCGGCCATAACCACGGCTTACTGGATTTCTGCCTGCGCCATAGATGTTTTCTTTTTCCATGACTTCCTCATACTTGATGGCTCTGATACCTGTTAACGGTACTGCGTCAATATTGACAACGATATCTGCCCATCCGTATTCTCTACCGTTAATTAATGGCTCTAATGTGATTCCCATTTTTATTTTACTTTTGAAGTGTTAAACCAATTTTTACTGTTATTTCTCTTAAGGTGCCTACTGGAACCAGTTTTAATACGACCTCTAGATTTGAAGTCTTCAGGATTTGTTGTGCAGGATTGATATATACCTTATAACCACTAACTTCACCATCTCTGACCATCTGGTCTAAAGCCTCATCACAGATAGATTCTAATGCTGATGCAGTTGTGGCTTGTATCATTCCGGTATCAGGATCAACATATGCCGGGCCCGAAACCTTAGGTAAAAGGACTCTGTTAACTTCTCTGATCGCCTTATCAATGGTTCTGTTATTCTCGATAAAGGCAAAATCACTGGTTAGTGGTTCTGCGGCGAAACTATCGTTTAAGTAAGAACCTGTAATCCCGGTATATTTAGTACCGAACAGGTAACCTTTATCATGAATTGAATCCAGTTGTGAAGGAGTATAATCTTCGATTTTTGACCCATCTGCGAAACCAAGGATATCTAATTCTCTGGCTACTTCTTTGTTATCGGTTTCTGCCTTAGGATAGGCTGTAGATACCAGGTTTTGTTTTTCAACCCAGGCGATTGATTCCTGTACTTTTGCTTTAGATACACAACCTAATACAGCTCCGATACAAGAAACCGAAGGGTTTGTCTGAGCTAAGAATTTACCTTTCCCGCCAGCATCCTGACCCAGTACTACACTGACGCGATCCGCATTAAACAGATGCAGGTTTGGCAATGCCGGAATGTCAATTGCCTTTATGCCTACAGAAAGTAACAAACTCAAAGGAATGTTTCTTTTGCCCAGGTCCAGCGCAATTTGCTGTAATGTTGCGACCGAAGCTGTTAGGGTATTTGCACCTGATTCGAAATCGCAAACAGCTAATTGTCTGATATTGCCTTCGGCAAAATTTTGTAAGTTTTTAACCTCTGTAAATTTGCCGTCTGTATTTAATACACCCTGGATGTATAATTTGGCACCTTCATTGATTCTGAAAAACTCCTGTACATGATAAAAAAGTACTGGATTGGAAGCGGATATTGCATCTGCTTCTTTTACGCTCAGAACTAATTTTTTCTCTACATCCGGTTCGCCGTAGACGATAAGTCCGCTAATGTGGTCGTTGCCTGAAAGCTGTCTCGCAAGCCCGCCGTTTTCTCTGATGAATTTTACACCGTTCATTTAGTTGTTCTTTATTGTTTTTTGAATTGTTTTGTTTTTTAATCCCTGAGCATGATTTTGGGCAAATTTTTCCAGGTAGAACTGGTTGCCGTCACTGGTTTGGTAATAGACATCCAGTTTAGGATGAAGAGCGAATAGCTCCTCCGATGTCTCTTCTACCTTGTCGGCAGGAGTTCCTTTGTTTCGTTTTGCCATGTTGACTGTTTAATTATTGTTTAAAATTCTATGAAGTTGTAAGACAAGCCAAGGCCCAGTGCAGGTGAAAACTGTCCCTTTGAGAAATTATAGTAATAGCCGGCGGTTAAACTCAATCCCAGACGCGAAGGTTTAGGTGAGGCAATGCTTAATGACTGCATTCCGTTAATGGAAATCCTTTTGTCCGGACTCAGGATATCGGTGTACTGTACATAAGGAGAAAACCAGTTCTTGCGTTTCTTATAGTCCTGACGTAATAATTTGATCTGGTAGCTGATGTCAAATGTGCCACCAAGCGTATCAGGATTGAAACTGGCTGTTAAATAGTCATCATGATAGACATAGTGTTTGTTCTGGAGGCTATCAATGATACGTGTGGCTCTTAGGGCAGTAGTTTTTAATTCTGCATTCACCAAAGACGCCTGTTGCAGTTTTTTTGTTTTATCCAGATTATCCAGCCTTAAACTGTCCAGTACTGACTGGCTGACTGGTAATTTACTAATGTCGCCGTCACCTATAATAGCAGCTCTTCTTTCCATAGTGACAACTGCATAACCCTTTTGGTCAACTGCTCTGGCTAATACTTTGGCCGCAGTTTTAGCTTCATCAATCAATGCGAGTGGTTTAATTTCAATGGCTGGTTTCGGTAGGTCTACCTGTTTCCATAGTCTGAAACCAAGCCAGGCGATCAGGATGACTGCTATGGTTAATGCCAGTTGTAAGCCGTTTATCTTCATTTTTTTATTAATTGATGGTTTATCTGTTTTTATACCTGCTGATAGCAGTACTGTCTACCTTCTTTTGTATCTGGAGGTTAGCTGATCTTTCTATTAAATAGGCATTGAAAACCTCATCTTTTTCTTTCCGCTCTGCTTTGACCATGTTTTCAAGCTGTTCAATCTTTTTTGAGCAATCTTCCTTTGCTGTATTGGCATCAAATCGCTCGGTCATAATTACGCTCACCAATACCAGCGTAATTACATATAGTGCATAAGCAAATGGTGTTTGGGCAATCTCTGTTAAAGAGATTTTTTCCAGACTTTCTTGTATATTTTCCAAGGGCTTTGTGATTTTTAAACTTCATTTTCTGAGAATGTTCCGGTAGTTGTAAGTCTTATTTTTTTTACAGTTTCCGGTCTGTTTTTAAAGGCCAGTCTCCGGCAGGCTACCAGTCTGGCCTTGTCTATCCATGCCAGGCCAACTGCATTACTCTGGTTGCCTCCGTATACCAGGAAGGCCTGATCGTTTTCACCACAGTAAAAGCCAACATGACCGCCTCCGGGACGTTTGAATACCAGGATGTCATTGAATGCTTCTTTTCCAGGATTAATGCCGACTCCCCAATTAGACCATTCCAGGGCAGCCAGTAGTTTACTACCTACGGTTTGATATCCCGCCCGCTGAACACAGATTCCAACAAACAGGCCACACCAGGGAATATCATCATTGGTGTACCAGCCCGAAACACCTACTTCTTTAGCCCATTTTAAGATGTCCGGATTACTATCTTTTCCAGGGATCTCGAGCAGACCGTAATGTTTGCGGGCCTCCATCCATATCAGTGGAGATTTGAAACTGTCAAGCCAGTTGAATTTTTGTGGTAATGCTTTCATATCTCTTTTTTATCTTTTCCATTTGAACAGGGTAGGGTTAAGCGGGCGGCACGAAGCCTTCCCGCCATTTTGAACCTGTTTAATTAACCCTATTTACCGGAGGCTGTCAGCAGCTCCCCTTAATCTCGAAGTACTTTATTTTAATGACAGATGATGGCACCAAAACATTGTTCAGAATGCACAGATGTTTTGAATTCATTCGCATTTTGCAGATGAATTTTTAGGTCGGTAAACCTTTGCAGAATTTGTGCGGCATCTGTTATTTTGTCGTACTTATAAGGACAAAGGTGAAGCATTTTTTGAGGCTAAAAAAATCGGGAATCAGTCATTGTTTTTGTTGTAACAATTTTTGTATCAAATAGATACAGTCATTGATCGACGTTTTTTTTTAACCTTATTTTTCGTTGAGATTTGAGCTTATAAACTATTTGATATGAAGGATTTGATCTTAAAAAACAACGAAAAAAAACAGGCAAATAACACAGTTAGAGCTTCAGTTTTAAAGCAGGTGAAAAGGGAGGCAGCAGATAAGCCTTTACAGGTCGCTGAAAAGGAAACAGGAAGCTCCGTTCCGGAGGTCTATGATTTACTCGAAGCAGAGGATATTGCAGGATCACTGACTGAAGCCAGACGCTATTTTGAAAGTGATCGTGCCAGGGTGAAAGAATCTCGTTTTACAGAAGAAAATACACTGATGGAAGAGGGATTCGAAGATTGGTTCTTTTAAAAAAAGAAAGCCTGTTTTGCAACATAGGAGGGATGCTGTAAAACAGGCTTGTCATGGAGACTGGTTGATATCAGGAAGCGTAATTGCCTTCACCTTTTAATATCGCCCTGACTGTACGCGGACTGATATAAAATTTGGTCGCTGTTTTTTCCTCCAGCGCATCCAGGCGCCATTCAGGTTTTTGCTTTGCAAGCTCTTCAAAATACATTTTAACAGCTTGATTTCTGGGTTTGAATTGTTGTTTTGCCATCTCTACAAAAGTACATCAGACAGGGGGCTGAAGGATGGAAAAGTTATTCAACAAAAAAGCCCCAGGTTGATGGAGCTTTTTGGTGAAACAGAGAATTTAATTGGCTTTTAAGGCAGATAAAATGCATTTTGAATATTTTTTGAATTCATTTATTCAATTATTTTATTTCATATTTCTGGTTTTAAAGGTCGGTTTCTAGTGTATTTCTACTTTTTCACTCATTAAAAGAATAAAATTTAAAGGCTGGAAAAGTTCAATTCCAGCCGGTCCCATTTTCCAGCTTCATTCTTCACCTTAAAATCGTAAGCAAAACCTTTCAGGGTAATGCTGTAACTCTCTCTTAAGAGATGTAAGCCTTCTGTCCAGCGGATATCATCAAATTTGTTTTCGTGCTGCATCAAACTGAAGACTTTGGCATATTCGAGGTCTCCGTTCTGATTACGCTCCAGGAAACTCAGCAGGATTTCAAATAGTTTTACATCACGTTTTTTAACTGCATCTCCAAGAAAATCTTTGATGAGCCCTATGGCTTTACCAGCTCGCTCATCCCATACCGGATCGGTATCCCTTCTCCTGGTAATTCGTTTATCTCCGGCTTTAGAGGTTAAACTGAAACCACCTTTGCTGGTTGCCGGGATTAAACCATAACTGGCTGTTTTTTGTGCCTGTTTGGCCATTATCTGATGAACTTTTGTCTTAAAGCGCTGAATCACGGACTGTATAACGAGTGCTTCATTGATTAAGTCTGTAATGTCAGTGTCGCGCTCTGTTTCGTAATGAACCCTGGCTCTGGCTCGTACCGCTGCATCCTGCTTTTTACGTGCAGCAAGTAGGGTTTCTAACTGATGAATACTTAAGTCTGTGGTGTGTATTGCCATTATTTCCATCTTATTTCCTTTTAGTGATTCTTAAATGTTGTGTGTCATATACAAAAAATTGCTCCTGCGTATCAAAACGTTTAATCTTAAGGCCTGGGCCTGCTGTTGTTTCTTCGCCTCCGGTAACCTCACCAATAGCCAGGAAATGAGGGTGATGTTCATTGATTATCTTTACTTCGCTTCCTGCGTAATAAGCAATCATTTTATCCAGTTTAGTATGCATAGTTCAGGTGTTAATAATTACTAGTTCAGGCAGTTCTTTTTTTACTTTTTCTATTTTTCTCAGAAATGCGCGGTCGCGGCTTTCTGTGAGTTCCTTGAAGGTTTCCAGACCATAATGTACAGTCGTGAAATTTCGTCCGCCTATCAGTGGACCTATTTGTTTGAGGGTTAAAAGCGCGTGATATTTTAACAGGTAAAAGATGATGAACCTGGCCTCCGAATATTCCCGGTTACGGTTTTTACTGATTACATTACGCGGTTTTACTTCCAGTGCTTTGCAAACCGATTGGATGATGATAGGAATGGGGCGGGTGTCTGTTTTAAAGTCTCTTTGTGTTTTCATGATATTATGTTATGGTTGTCAGGTTAATTTTAATGCTGCATTTCTAACCCCTTTTTCCCAGATTGTGAAAGGATGATTTCCTCCGAAGCGGCTTCTTACCTGACCGGTAAAGCTTTTCACAAGGATTTTGATGTCAGCATCGTAACGGATTTCATCTGCTACTGCCCCTTTTGGTAAATCGCCTTTGGCATGGCTGATAAAGACAAAGAGCACTTTTGGGAATTGATTACGCAAACTGATATATTGATTAACTGTAATCCTGAAGTACTGGAGACTATCAATAATGACGATCTTTGGACTTCTTTTCCTTGACAGTCTGGCACAGAGTTCTTCATAACCTTCTGTTTCAAAACCAAACTTAGAACCTACGGCCTCCATATGGTTGTCTTCCAGTGCCTGACGGAAACTTAAGCGGCTTCTTTCTTCAAGCGTATTGTAAAACACTTTGCCAAAGCGGCACAGATATTTGGCTAACTGAAGGGCAAAGCGGGTTTTCCCATTACCGCTATCACCCCATATGAGCCAGGTGCCATTGGTTTCGGGGATGCCGAAACTATCTTTAAATTCTGCTTCAAAAGCAAATGTTTTGAAGCGCTGATTCCTCAGATCGGTCAGGTTTTTAGCTTTTTTTATAATGATTTCGTTTGTGTTCATATCAGGCCATTCGTTTACGGATTAAAAAATATTTATCTATTTCGCGTCTGATTTTTCTTAAATCACCTTCACAGAGATGAAAGGAATGGTTGATGAAATCCTGGTCATCGACACCATTAGCCAGGCAAATCATGGCGACATCTTTTTCTGCTACATCATCGAGGTAGATAAAAGTCTTTCCTATACGGGAGTAGAATTCCTTGTAACCTGTTTTATCAAACTGACAACCCCGCAGGATTCGTTTTTTTAATGCAGGAACACCTGAAACGAGGAAACCACAATACCGGTCCAGATCATTATAGAAATCCATAAATAAATCCAGTGCGGCATCATTCAGTTTGTCTAGCTGATCAATGATTACCAGTGGCTTGTGAAGGCTTCTTAAGTGAGTAATGAAACGCTCAACAAGTTCATCCACAGCTCCTTTATCTTCCAGCCCTGAGGCCTTGCACAGGCTTTTCAGGTAAATTTTTCGGGTCCAATAGCTTTTACACTCCAGGTACACGACATTATCCATGCTACGTTCATAGTATTTGTAGCTATGACTTTTTCCGGCACCTGCGTTGTGAGATATAGCCACGCTGATACTTTGTTCCTGTGCATTTTTCATCAGGTTCTGAAGCATCTTAAAGTTTTTGGTGTCAGCAGTGTTCCATCCAAAGTCGATACGAAGATTAACCTGCAGTTTACGCCACATATCATCGGCGATCATTTCCCATTTGTGGTTGATGATCTGGCTAATGGTTCCCGGAGAGATCCCCAGTCTTTTAGCTACTTTGTATTGACTAGCCTTTTTACAGATTTCGTTCAATTCTGCTGCAATACTTTGTTTTTGTTCATTTTTCATAGGTATGGGTTTTCTGATCTTACATTCTGAGTAAAACTTCATCTTCTTCGGCATCAACTTTTTGCTGCTGTTTTTTGGGCATGCTGCCTTTGAATTTTATATTGAGCTCCTGTGATTCAATGAATGCGGAAGGGCTGTAACCTGATCTGGCTATTAATGCTTCGAACGCAGTTTTATCACGCTTGTACTCGATATCTCTGACCGCATAATCCCTGGCCCAGCTCATTTTGTCATCTGCCTGCATCAGTACCGGGATATCTATATGTTTTCGTTTGGGTTCTGCAAAGGCAACAAATACTTTTTCCTGATGAGCATTAAGCTCACAGAGCTGGATATATACGTCCATTGCATCCGGATCATAACGCACGATGAATTTTTTACCAACGTATTTGCGACGGAATTCTATGTCTATATTGCCATCTCCATCGTATACTTCATATTGATACTGGGTATGGCTAAGCCATAAGGTTAGTCCTTCTTTTTTATAAGTAATAGGTTTCTGGCTTTCTGTTACCCATAGATGTTGCATAATCTCCTGCAGGGATAGCTGTTCTCTCAGTGACATTGGATGCTGGTACATCTCGTCACGGCTTTCTTCGAAATGCGGGTGTTTTCCTGAGTTCCATTGGTTTACTGCCATCTCCCAGGCCGGGGAGAGCTCTTCTTTACTTTTTAAATGATGTTTGTGAGCGGTGATAAAATCTGTATTTGGTTGATGATCTTCTTTTTTTACCCGGATTCCCTGCCCGTCTGAGAACCAGAATTTAGTGATCACCTGCTGCTGAAAACGATTGAACAGTTGTTCAGCAGGGTTGTTCTTTGCACCAGCACGGTGTGCATGATGGCATCCTCCTTTGAGCGCTACCAGGTCGTTATAGAATTCCTGCATCCGGGTCATTTTATGCCCACTCTGGTTGTCATACGTTAATAAATATGGCCGGCATTCAGCTTGTTTAACAGCCATTTTAATAGCTTTGAAGTGATCAGTATGATCCTCTGTCTCACTCAGGCTCCATCCAATGATCTTTTCTGAGTACACATCAAAAAGAACATTTATTCTGAGTTTAGAAGCCATTTTATGACCAGTAGTATGGTCAAAATGAATCCAGTCTAGTTTAGTTCCGTCAATTGCCCAGTAAACATTAGGGAACCAGTTTGATTTATCACGACTGAGGGTATGCTGGAATTTATTTTGCCAGGCTTGTTTTCCATGACGGGCAAGTGTCCATATCCTTTCTTGTTCGGGTTCGTAAAGCCAGTGATAAAGGCCACTCTCAGCAAGTTCAGGCCAGTTTTGTTCCAGACGACGGAGATTATATTTAGCCAGTACCATGGGAATGGTCAATTTTATAGGTAAAGCATAGTGGGATAAGATAAAATCTGCCACTTCCCCACGGATCTTTGCTGTATTCTGATTGCCTTCACCTTTATGGATGAATATTCCGTAACCCTCTTTTAAGTAATTTTCGTATTTTTCTTTCAGGCGTTTTGCTGCTCCTGGAAGGGTATGGTTCCACTTGTTTGTATCCAGTTTGTTTACGGCCTCACTGATATTCTGCCAGATCCTGGTTTTGCGTTTTCCAAACATTTTTCCGGTCATTCCACGATCTTCAAATACGAGTTGAACAGCATTTAAAATCCAGCAGTTGATAGATTTCTGTCTTTGTTTCGGTTCTGCTAAAGGTCTGCCTTCTGGTGTCCGGTGATTGCTGAAAAAAGCAGAAGCCTTGCTATCGGGAATTATAAAAGGCTCTAGTAGATTAATGACCACAGTTTCTTCGGGCCGGCCAATTTTGTCCAGACAAACAGATTTGATTTCATGCGGCAAATCAGCATAACTTAAAAAGGCTTCATTTCCCAGGCCTTTTCCCTGCTGTGTTCTGATCAGTTGTTTTCTGTCACACTTTTTTTTATAAGTATCATAAGACATGAGACTCCAGTCCTGATAAAGTAACCTGGCAGGTATCGAAAGGATGTTGTTTTTGTACTGATACATGGTTTTTTGTGGGTGATTTGTTTACTGATTGAGTGCGTGTGTTAAGGTTTCTTTCAATTTGTGATCGATTGCTTTATATTCGTTCATAATCTTGTCTGAGAACAGGCTTTTCCGGTCTCCGCAAAGACACATACGCACATACCGGATTGTTATTCCATGTTTTAATGCCAGCTCATTTATAACCTGATGATTGTATTTGTTCCTTTTTTCTTTACTTTTGTTCATTGTGGCAGTTGTTCGTTTAGGTGGAACAAATATGCACACGTATCGTGTTCAAATGCAAATAAATATTCACAAAATGAAGATAAATTCTGATAAGTCATTCATCCTTAGTCAAATAAAATCTCACTATAATTTTAAAAATGATGCTGATTTCGCCAGATATCTGGAAATAAAGCCAAATACTTTGTCCAACTGGCATAGCCGTAACACAATGGATTATGAATTGATAGTCACAAAATGTGTTGATATTGATGCCAACTGGTTACTAACTGGCCAGGGGGATATGCTGAAAAGGGAAGGACAGGAAGTTACAGTTAGAAAATTACATACAGATCGTTTAATGGATACACAAAATATCCCGCTTTACGATGTGCAGGCAAGTGCTGGTGTAATTGAGCTTTTTGGACAAAACAGACTGAAGCAAATTCCAATAGATTATATCAGAATTCCAAAGCTGCCTAAATGTGATGGAGCTTTGTATATTACAGGTGACAGTATGTATCCGTTGCTTAAATCTGGTGATATTGTGATGTATAAAGAAATCAAAGATATTGCTCATAATATCATCTGGGGAGAGATGTATCTTACTTATCTGGAATACAATGGGGATGAGTTCTTTTTTACAAAGTATCTTCAGAAATCTGAAAAGGAGGGGTATGTGCGGTTTGTTTCCCAAAATCAGCACCATCAGCCTATTGAATTTCCACTCCATGCGATTAAATCATTGGCTATGGTCAAGGCATCAATCAGAATAAATTCACAGTTGTAGAGGTTGTTTTGGTTTAATAGTCTGTCTATTAGTTGTTTGTGTTTGTTTTGATGCCATTTCGTACTGTCTTTACGCCTGTGTTATAAGTGTTTTTTCGGTATTTAAAGCAGGTAATTGAGCTGTTTTGGTGGGGTTTAACGGGATGTTTTTTTTAGTTTTTTGTCTCTCTAATAGTCTCCCTTTGTGGTACTTTAAACATGAAAAATGAGAGTCTTGTTGAATGGTGATCAGATCTCTGAACTATTGCAGGACATTTTGTTTGTTTGCTCTGAAGTATTGAAAGTAATTCAAGCCATTGAATGATAATGATTTATTGTGTTTTTGTGAATCACTGGAATTGAACATTTCGTTTTGGGGTTTATAATAGCTAAGGATTATGATTACTGACCCTTGTCATTTACGCTGTAGCGTCGTACCTTCATCATTTAAACGGAGAGATATATGAATACAGAAAAAGCCATTCTTGCCGGCGGTTGCTTTTGGGGAGTAGAGGAACTTATCCGCCATCAGCATGGTGTAATTTCAACGATTGTTGGATATACAGGAGGGGATGTTCCTCATGCTACATACCGGAATCATGGAACACATGCCGAAGCCATTGAAATCACATTTGATCCTGCAAAATTAGCATATCGTACATTACTCGAGTATTTTTTTCAGATTCACGACCCAACTACACGGAACAGGCAGGGGAACGATATAGGTACTTCTTATCGCTCTGCCATCTTCTTTATGGATGAAACACAACGTGAAACCGCAGAGAAATTAATTGAGGAAATGAATGCTTCTGGTAAGTGGCCAGGGAAGGTTATTACAGAAGTAGTTCCTACAGCTGATTTCTGGAATGCAGAGGAAGAACACAGGGATTATCTGCAGAAACATCCATATGGATATACCTGCCACTTCGAAAGACCAGACTGGAAGTTAGACTAGTTTTACTGGTTATTGTAAACTTATCGTAGTAAAGGACAAATGTAGTTCTAGTCGCTTTTTGTTCTATGTTGAGACGGGTTTGAGCTGGGTTTGAAGTGGGGTTGAACTGCCTATACCTAGATCAACCCCACTTCAACCCCAGTTCAAACCCGCTAGAACAGAGATTAGAAACTAAACTTGCTTATAACCTGTCCTATATGGATAGCTTTTAGGCGTTAATTACAAATTACAGACTATTAATAGCTTAACTGGCATGAAAGTGGTACAGCACCTGATGAATTTAACCATTTGGTATGGCGTTGATAAAACTAAAGAAGCTAAGTCTGAAAAAAATTGGACTGGACATTAGAGAAGGGTTTAAAGAGCTTTCGAAAGGTGGGTTCCGGCAGATCTTTAACCAGATTGATCAGTTGGGAATCAAGAAAGGTGTAGATAGTATGGGGATTGATAAATTCATCAATCAGTGTGCTTTAATGGCTGCAGGTTCGGGGATAATTACTGGCGTAGGAGGAATAAGTACAATGGCAATAGGTGTACCCCTGGACCTTGCCAATCTGATCACCCAGCAATTCAGGGTTACACTAGCTATTTCTTATTATAATACTGGCAGATACCAGATCCGCTTTGACGATTTTTTCAAAATTGTGGCCTCCTCTTTGAAGGCCGATACGGGGATGGTCGTTTCCAAAAATGTGATGGAAGAAGTTGCTGAAAAAGTCCTGCTAAATCTGGGTTCAAGAACTGCAGAACGCTTAATCCCCGTATTCGGTGCTGTAATTGGTGGTACAGTTAATTATTTGTTTATTAAACGTGTTGCAGACAACTTAAAAATCGTCTGATAACTCAATGTTCTCCCAGGTCTGTTTTTTATAATGTCTGAACATAATCCAGTTAATCAATAGTGCAGGAAGAATGGCAATCCATATTACTAATTCCCATTTCATTAAAAAATAATGTCCAAATCCCAATCCGGCTATCAGTATAAGGATCATCATTGAGGTTAGCATTTTACCACCTCCTTGTTTAGTAATTACAGGTTTTGAGAAGGGCAGACCTTTTACCATAAACAACGCCATTAAAATGCCATATATAAGACTTACAAGAAAAGCGAGGATAATATCATTTATCGCCTGTGGCCCCCATATCAGCACGATCCCAATGCTTAAAACTAAACAGTATGGAAAAAAGTAAAGTGTCACAATCGCTTTATACATACCAGACAGTATTTTTCCTGGTTCACCAATTGGCAATGCGTAATAAACCCAAGCCGATTTATACTTTTCTGACATAGATACATTCATCAGGATTGCAGACATGATGATGGTGCTCAGATAGATGATAAATACGTAGGTATGACCACTCTGAAGTTTGTCCCATTTATCGGCCATGTTGTTGCCCTTAGCGTTCAGTGCAAAATATAAAAAATAGATAGGTACATAAGCAAAGGCCGGATATACTTTCATTTTAAACTCACGCGTACGGGCTGCCAGTTTCCAGGTTATCCTGAATCCTGCATTCTCTACCGGATCAGCTGCAACCAGGTTCGAAATTTTATCTGTTAAACTAAATTTACCTTCTTTTTTTACCTGATTTGGCGTAGAAGAATTACCATCCGAAGTTGCAATTATTGCCAGTCTCCTATTGAAACCCGGGGCAAGTACTTTGGCCATAAACCATAGACCGGCTACTGGTAAAGTTATTCCAATAATAGCTAGCAGTCCGGTTAAAGGGGTTGAACGGGACGAATGGATAAGCAGTTCGTTTAATGCTGCAATCCATACCGGAGGCAACAGATAGGCCCACCAATGGCTTAGCAGATTGACTTTATCCAGAAAAGACGCGCCAATAAGTCTGGGAAAGAGATAATAGGCGGCGAATATCAGCACCGAAAACCCGATCTGGAAATAACTGATAATGTCTTTAAACCGTTGTGGGCTCACGGATTTCATCATTAACAGGTAAATTATATTAACGATAAAAATGGTCAGGAATGTAGCTTCCAGTAGTTGTATCAGTAAAATTGGAATGGCGAATATCCCATCTACAAATCCGACGATGACTAATGCAGGGAGACCCTGAAGTAAAGCCAGTCTTAAAACATAAATGCTAATATGTAAGATGCGGGACATCGCTATTGTACGGTCATTAACAGGTCGGGGCAGGAGGATAAACTGATCTCGGGTATCAATCAGCACTGTAGTGAAATCTGAAATTAAGGTCAGGGCCATCATCACCATAAAGACAGTGAAATATAAAGCTTGTCCAATATAGGGTGTATCATTGATAAAGAGTAGGAATCCCATTAAAAGCCCCATCAATAAAGTGAAGAAATTCATCAGCCAGGGTGATTGCGTAGTGGCCTTTGCATTTCTGCGTGCGGTAAACAAGGCTTTAGGGCGGCGATCATCCATGATTAGTTTGATACGCAGAATTTCGTGTAGTTGTTCGGTATCTACACCTGTTTTTTCAAGGACAGGATAAAAGAAGGAAACGAAGCGTAAAAATATTTTATCCATAGAAAGAAACAGTAAAAGGATATTTGTCATGGCTTTTGGGTGTTATTTTATTCAAAAGCATGTATAATGGCATCGGTTTCAGTTGTGGAATCTTCCCTGCCGGTTAATTTTGAGAAAATACGCTCAAGGGTATCACTGTGATTCTGTTTCAGCGACTCAAATGTACCATCGGCAATGATTTCTCCTTTGTTGATCAGTAATATTCTGTCTGATACTTTTTCTACTACATCCATCATATGTGAACAGTAAAAGATAGTTTTTCCTTCTTTTGATAACCGAAGAATCAGTTCTTTGATCATGATCACGGCATTGGCATCCAGGCCGGATAAAGGTTCGTCAAGAATGATAATCTTGGGGTTATGAATGATACCGGATATAAGTAATACCTTTTGTTTCATTCCTTTGGAGAAGGTATCCATGCGATCATCTTTATTGGCCGCAAGTCCAAATGCTGCCAAAAGTTTTTTTGCCCTGTCCTGTAACATGGCTTCTTCCATGCCGTATAGTTTACCTATAAAATCAAGGTATTCCATAGGAGTGAGTACATCATAGATTTCTGCATTCTCAGGGACATAACCAATCAGTTTTTTGATTTCCTGCGGATTGTCTGCCATGCTCATGCCATCGATGATGACTTCGCCTTCGAAATCGGGGATCAGACCAGTAAGTATTTTTACCGTAGTAGATTTTCCGGCACCGTTAGGGCCGATATAACCGATTACCTGGCCTGGAAGTATATCAAGAGAAATGTTTTTTAAAACTAATTTGGAACCGTATGACTTAGAGAGGTTCCGGATTTGAATGAGCGGTGTTTCGGACATAAATTGTAGCTTACAATAGCGCTACAAGATATAAAATAATATGAGTTGTTTTTGTAATAAATCTATGAAGAAAGATCTTGATAAAAGGTTATGGGTTAATTATATAGTGATTAAAACACTGCCAGTATTTGTCTTTAAAAATCTCATAGGAGATTTTAATCTGATTGATATATTTCTGCTGGATCTTATAGGCTATTTTAGACGAGTTTCTGAATTCTTTACAGGCAAAATAAATCTCACGTGTGCCTCCGGCAGTTTCTCTTCCGATGTTCAGGTATCCTTCAAAACTTTTGAGTTCATTTATTAAGTCATCTTCTATTTCATCTATCAATTTATAAGTTTGACGATCTGGCAGTCCGATAGTATCTTCTGCGCCGTATTGAAGAATAAAATTCAATATCCAGGGATGTGATGCTTTGCGGTCCCAGGTTAATAGTTCTGTATTGATTACGGCAATCAGCGGGTTTCCGTTAGTTAATTTAGCTTCTAGTATAGAATAGGTGTCATTATCGGTATGACTCCTGGTTCCTTCGTATTTTTCAATAAACTCTTTTTCGCGCCAGATCAGAAATGATTTTAACTTTTCAATTGGAATAAGTTCTTTCCGGGCCTGGTCTTTTCTGATTACTTTTAAGTGATCAATGATCGTTGCAGAATGCAATTCACCCAGATAATTATCAAGGAAAATCTGGACGCCAATAGTTATCGTATGATTATTTTGTTCATTCGCATCCTGGTGGATAATAGTGATATCAATTTCATCCGGATAGTTGTTATGGTCATTAGGATAGAAATACATATTCTTACTATTGTATTCGTATTCACCCATTTTGATGGTGGTCTGCTCAATATTCATCTCCTCCTTTAATGCAGTAAATTTCCAGCCTGGCAAGGATGGGGCAGAAGCAACAAGTTCTTCTGCAAATACGATATTTTTGATAGTTCCATCAGCAGTAATGATCAGTTCTGCCATATCATTACTGAGCATTCCGGTAAGGAAAAAATACCCGGGCTTAAGCCCGTCAAGTTTTTGGGAGAGTTGATCAAAGAAATCCTTTTCGATGTTTGTACCAGTCTTCACAGCGTTGAAAAATATTCGTTGTTGTGTTTTAAACCACGACCAGAATTCTTCGTTGGAAGAGATGGTTTTTTGTTTGGAACTGAATATTTTTTTAAAAAAGCTCATTGATGAGATAGCATTTAGAGGCGATCTTGTTTGTGGGTAATTTAGTTATAGAATGGCCTGGTCAACAGAAGAAGAATTACTTGAAATTTTTCCGCGTTGGCTGATATTTTGGAATCTCGATTTCAAAATCAAGAATCTTTGAAGGCTGTACTTCCAAAGCTTTACATACTGCTATAAAGCCACTGACAGACATATTATTTTCGCCCCTTACAATCCGGTAAACCTGGCTGTAACTGAAACCTGTTCTGTCCTGAATGTCTTCTAATGTTATCTTTTTTTCATTAGAAACTGCCCATAATTTTTCTCTTATAATATTTAAAGAATCTATGTCAATATATTGCTCAGCCATACAGACAAATGGACTTTAATTTATTAAATATTATTATTCCAAATTTGGTATAATTATACTTATTGTTTATATTTGATGTATACAAATAAAACTACTAACAATGAATTGATAATTTAATAATATTACTTAATAAATACGAGCCTCGCGAAAGAAATCTGGTAAATTTTAATCGTGCGAGTGTAAGTTGAGCGTCAAAATTCTATATTTGCAAGCCCTATTATAAGGTGGGGCTGGCGCTCGCTTATTTTTTTGCACGATAGCCGTTTCGAAAGAGATGGTAAAGCTGAAGTTTTAATTCATTTTAAAACCGAGGCGGGTCCACCAGAACCTCTTTTGCAATTAAACAGCGAGTTGTCAGCCCCCTTTTGGGGTATGCTCTCTGGTTATATGGCTCATTTTAGATCTAAAAAAATGAGTATGAAAAAAACAACCCAACCTCTCTCCCCCAAATTGCAAAGCGCAATTGATGCTGTCAATGCTAAATACACTTACAATCAGGTTTGTGTATTTCATGAAACTATCCTGCTGATCCTTGGAAACAGTGATTTGTCCTGCCTGAAAAAAGCTGAACTCAAAGGTATCGAACAATTCGTCCTGACTATTGCTGGTTTGCTCAGTTCTTCGTCCATATCAGCTAACTTAAACAGGGCGTGTCAATCCCGGAGTTTTGGTAGCATCCCTGAAATCCGTAAACCAATACCCCGGCAGGAAAATAACTATTATGCAAAACGGAATCTTTATGATCTTGTGTACTGGATCGATTTCATCAATCATAAAGAAAGCCTGACTATCGAGATGATCCTCGATGATTATTATAATCATTTTCCATTTTCCCAGAGCGCAATGATTATGGAAGAGTACCTCCTCAGAAAAACCACTTCCTCTTAAACTAACCAAAATCAAATAAACCAATCCACATGAAAAAAACGATCTCAGTAATCGCCATGGCCACGCTTTGCCTTTTTTTTAGCGCCAAAAGCCAGAACAATCCGGCAGAAAATCCAACTTCCGAACCTGTCAAAATAGGGGACAGAATCCCGGATGTAACTTTAACTAACCTCTACAATTACAAAACCACTAAAACCAACCTCTCAGATTTCAAAGCCAAGCTGATCATTATTGATTTCTGGGCTACGTGGTGTGGAAGTTGCGTCAAAAACTTCCCGAAAATGGAAGAACTCCAAAAACAGTACGCAGGAGAAGTCCAGTTTCTGAAGGTCACGAATCAGCCAAAAGAACTGGTATTGCCTTTTCTGGAAAAGTTCCACAAAGGTTGGCTGTCTGCTATTCCGGTAGTTACAGATGATCAGAAATTGCATCAGCTTTTTCCTCATCACAGTATACCGTATTATGTCTGGTTAGATCAGACAGGCAAGCTTGTCGCAACTACATCTGCCCAACAGGTGACGGCAAAAAATATTGACGGGTTTCTGCATAATGATCGTAAGGATTCGGTACCTGTCAAGATAGATCCCGATCCAAATAGGGCGCTTTTTTTAACGAATAGGCTTTTAAACGACAATTTGGTTAAACACTATAGTGTATTTATTAAAGGTAAGTATGATGTCTTACCTAATTCGGCAAGTGTGATGAAAAATAAAATGGGTTTGCAAACAGGTCTGACCATAAGTAATAGAAACCTTCTTAGCATTTATGATCTTATCATGTATTCCTTGTATAGTCAGCGGGGGCAACAGTATGGTGAAAGTAAAAGGATCATCCAGATTAAAGATACAACGAGGATAACACTCAATAAGGATCTGGACAAGACTGATTTTTATACCTATGTCTGTAATGCACCAGATCTCAAAGATTCTTCCTTATATGAGTATGTTCTGGAAGATCTGAACCGCTATACGGATTATATCGCAAAGGTTGAAAAGAGGAGGGTTAAATGTCTGGTACTGAAACGGACCAGTAAAATTGATAAGATCAAAACCAGCGGTGGAAAAAGGGCTAATTCTCTGTTTAATACTTCCGATTCTAAACTGGTTAATTGTTCATTGGATTTACTCCTGATGCGGATCAGCGAGCTGCCTTTTATCAGGATCCCTCTGGTAAATGAAACAGGTTATACTGCGAATGCAGATCTCCACCTTTCCAGGCAACAGGACCTTCCAACCTTAAGCAAAGAGCTGAAGGCCTATGACCTGGAATTAGTTGAAGGACTACGGGAGCTGGACATGTTCGTATTAAAAGACAAAAAATAACCTGATAGTGTATGAAGAATCTAATCATAATAGCAATATTGCTTGTTTTTGCAGTTAATGTGGTTGCACAACACAGAGTTACAGGTAAAGTCGTGTCCGTTGATGCACAAGCTCTGGCAGGTGTAACGATTAAAGTCGCTGGTACGAAGCTGAGCGTACATACAGATCTGAATGGTTTATTTACTCTGGTGGTCAAAACAGGGCTGGATACCCTTGAGTTTTCCCACCTCGGCTATAGAAAAAAACAGATCATAGTTAATCAGTCCAGGTTGTACAAAGATTTACTGGTTAAGCTGGAACCGCTGGAGCAGACCCTGGAAGAGATAACCATAGTCTCTTCCGGTTATCAGAAACTTTCCAAAGAAAGAGCCACGGGGTCTTTTGACTACATTAGTCAGAAAACCTTTAACCAGCAGGTAGGTACTAAGGTACTGAGCCGGTTGGAGGCTGTAGCCAATGGATTGTTTGTGGACAGGGCTACTTCATCAACCGGTAATCTGATGGTCAGGGGACTGAGTACGGTAACAGGACCAAAGGCTGCATTAATTGTGGTCGATGATTTTCCTTATGAAGGAAATCTGGATAATCTGAACCCTAATGATGTAGAGAATATTACGGTATTAAAAGATGCTGCGGCAACTTCTATCTGGGGTGCAAGAGCGGGGAATGGAGTTATTGTGATCACAACTAAAAAGGGGAAATTTAATCAGCCGCTGTCTATTGATTTGAATGTGAACAGTACTATCATTGCTAAACCGGATCTAAGTTATCTGAAGCCGATGTCTATTGCCGATTTTATCAACCTGGAAGAGTTCTTATATGCCAAAGGAAGATATACGAGTGATATTAATTCGAGCCGTAAAGCGGGACTGACACCCATAGTTGAACTGTTGATCAGGAAAGACAAAGGTGAATTGTCGCAGTCTGCTTATGATGCCGCAAAAGCAGATTTAAGTACTATAGATGTCAGGGATCAGTTTAATAAATATATTTATCAGCGGGGTTTAAACCAGCAATATGCGTTAAGTCTGAAAGGTGGATCATCTACGCACTCCTGGATTTTGTCTACAGGTTATGACCGTAACTCTTCTGTGCTGGACGAAAAATATGATCGCTTTAATGCGCGTTTGCAAAATACCATCAAACCTGTCAAAAATTTAGAATTAACTGCGGGTATATTCTATACGCAAAGTAAAAGCAGTTCTGGTAGACCAGCGTATGGGGGGATCAGGTCTGGTTCCGACTTGTATCCCTATGCGCGTTTTGCAGATGATCAGGGAAGATCTTTAGCTATTGTAAAAGATATCCGGCTGGGATATCTGGATACAGCTGGTCGCGGAAGGCTGTTGGATTGGAAGTATTATCCGCTGGAAGATTATAAGCATGTAGTGAATACATTATCTATCAGTGACCTGGTCATGAGTGCAGGAGCGAGCTACCGGCTAGCCAAAGGTTTATCTGCTATGATTAAGTACCAGTATGAAAGGCAGCAAACCGGAGGGAATAACCTGAGTGATCGGGACAGTTATTTTGCAAGGAATCTCGTCAATTCCTTTACACAGCTTGCAACCGGAAAAGCACAGGTTTATAAGGTGCCTCTGGGAGGAATACTGGATTTGTCAAATAGCCTGCTGCAATTGCATAATGTACGGGGGCAGTTGAATTTTAGCCAGACCTGGGGCAAACATGAGCTGAACGCGATAACAGGCGGAGAACTCAGGAACTCAAGGATGACTTCAGACAGGAGCAGGACTTATGGTTATGATGATTTACTGATGAACTATGGGAATGTAGATTACCTGACCCCTTTTCCTGATTTTAAGACTGGTGTGCTCAATTATATTCCCAATAGTAAGAGTCTGGATGAAACTCTGAACCGTTTTGTTTCGGCTTATGCCAATGGTTCTTATACCTATAACGGGAAGTATACCGTTTCGGCCAGCGCCCGGAGTGATGCGTCTAATCTTTTTGGCCTGAAAGCAAATGACCGGTGGAACCCTTTATGGTCTGCGGGGGTATCATGGGAAGCCAGTAAGGAAAGCTTCTGTCAGTTGTCTTTCCTGCCTTATTTAAGATTAAGAGCAACTTATGGAGTAAGTGGAAATATAAACCCGGCGATGAGCGCCGTGACTACGATCAGTTATGCTGGTGGAAACTCAATTTCTACAGGTTTGCCGCAAGCTAGTTTCAAGAATTTTTATAATCCTGATTTAACCTGGGAGCGTGCGGCAATGACAAATCTGGGACTGGATTTCAGAACCAGGGGGAACAGGCTAACTGGTAGTCTGGAGTATTTTAATAAAAGAGGGACCAGGCTTTTTGGTCAGGCCTTGATTGATTATACGGGCGGCACAGGCCCTACAATTGTTAAAAATGTAGCAGCGACCAAAGGTTATGGCTTTGATCTGGTACTGAACAGTCTTAATGTTTCTATAGCTAATTTCAAATGGTCAAGTAATTTGAATGCCAGTTTTTACCAGGATCAGGTAGTGAATTATTATATGCCGTCACAGGACGTAAGTTCTTATACGAATACTGGATTTATACTTTCCGGAATAAGCGGAAAACCAGTTTACAGCATATTTTCTTTTAAATGGGCAGGTCTTAATCCCGTAAATGGTAATCCAAGAGGTTATGCCAATGGAGTGATAAGTGAAAATTATAAATTGATTACCGGAAGTACGGCAAAGGTTGAGGATTTGAAATATCACGGCTCTGCTTTACCTACTTTCTATGGTTCACTAGGTAATCAGTTTACTTATAAAGGCATTAGCCTGGATGTGAGACTGACTTATAAACTTGGCTATTATTTCAGAAAGGCATCAGTCAATTATGGAAATCTGATTGCCTCGGGAAGCGGACATGCTGATTACGCTAAACGCTGGCAGCATCCTGGTGACGAACTACATACAAACGTCCCTTCCTTTTCTTATCCCGATAATAGTGCAAGGAACATTTTTTACAATGGTTCTGAAGTACTGGTAGACAGGGCAGATCATATTCGCCTGGCTTATGTGAATTTAGCTTACGAGGTGAACAGGGAAAAAATCAGTTTTCTTCCCTTCAAAAGTATGTCGGTATATGTCAACGCGGCCAATATGGGATTGATCTGGGCTGCCAATAAGGATCATCTTGATCCGGACTATCAAGGCTTAAATATGATTAAACCTTCTTCAACTTTTTCTCTGGGTATCAGAGCTAACTTAAATTAAATACTGATGAAAAATAGATTATATATAACTGTCGCTCTGTTGACCGGTTGTTTGATCAGCTTTTGGGGATGTAAAAAATTCCTGGACGAAAAAACAGATAAAAAGCTGGCCGTACCTACAACACTGGGCGACTTTCAGGCATTGATGGATAATACCACAAAGATTAATTATTCCGGTCCAGTTGCCGCGGAGCTAAGTGCTGATAGTTATGAAGTAAGTGAAGCTATATGGGCTGGATTGACTGCTGAAGAAGAAAGAAGAATATATACCTGGGAGAAGGATCATCTTTTTGCCGAGGGTTTTAACAGCTGGAAAAGTCTTTATGATGCTGTTTATTATTGTAATACCGTATTGTCAGGTATGGATAAGGTTTCCAGAAACGAAGCCAATGCTGTCCAGTGGGATAATATAAAAGGACAGGCCTTGTTTTGTCGGGGGAATAATTATCTGGATGCAGCAATTGTATGGTGTCTGGCTTATGATCAGGGAACAGCTGGTTCTGATTTGGGGCTTCCGTTGCGTTTTAGTACCGATTTTAACGCGGTTTCAGTACGGTCAAACCTGCAGCAGACTTATGAGTCGGTTATCCGGGATTTAAAAGCAGCAGTGAATTTATTGCCAGTGACTCCATTAAACAAATTCAGACCCTCAAGGGCAGCGGCTTATGGTTTACTGGCAAGAACTTACCTGTCTATGCGTGATTATGAGAATGCAAATAAATATGCTGAGCTGTGTTTGTCTTTACACCCTGATGTGCTGGACTTTAATACGCTGGTTCCCACTGCGCGTTCTCCGCTCACCCTTGCCAATAATACAGAAGTGATCTATGTCAGATCAACAGGTTACACGGAAATTATGGATGTTTCAAATGCAAGCATAAGTCAGGAGATTTATGATTCATTTAATGCTGCGGACTGGAGGAAAAAGATTTTTTTTAAAATGAGACCCGATAATACTTATTGGTTTAGTGGAGATTATGTTGAGAATCTGAATACCTTCACCGGGTTAGCTACCGATGAGATGATTTTGATCAAAGCAGAGTTTCTTGCCAGAAATGGCCGGATTGCTGAAAGTATGAGTGCGTTGAACGGTTTGATTGCTAAACGCTGGAACAAAAAGGAGGTTTATGTTCCTTATACGGCTGGAGAAAGTAGTGAAGCCTTAAAGATTGTGCTGTTGGAACGGAAAAAAGAATTGATGTTCAGAGGTTTAAGGTGGATGGATATTAAGCGGTTGAATAAGGAGGGGGCAAATATTACTTTAACCAGAAAATTGAACAACAAGGTGTATCAGCTTTTGCCAAATGATTTGCGTTATGCACTGCCAATCCCGGAAGATGTGATTGCTTTATCTGGAATGGTACAGAATAGGAGATAGGTATTGGAAACTTCTGGATAACATATTGTTATCCAGAAGTTTTACTGATTAAGGTACTACAGTTATTCTTGATCCCGCTTCAGCAAGAATCTGAGCATTGCTATGACTGATCAGGTAGTCATCTAACGTCTGGTCTGCCGGGACTTCAATATGGCAAGGCAACGTGGTAAGTTTATTCGTGCAGGCATATTCAGGATTCTGGTTAGGCCCCCAGGCAGCTGCCTCCTTCATTTCACTGGTGCTGTTTCCATTAAAATAATAAGTAACAACATCTGATTTGTGATTTTTAAAGGCACTTTGTGTGAAAATCAATCCGCTCATAAGCAGAAGTACAGCAATAAAGCTGAGTACTTTTACATTCTTTAAAAACTTATTCATGGTTAGAGGAATTAGGATAGGATTTACAGTCTATCCGGTTACCGTTCAGCACCCCAAAGCTCGTTCTGTCCGGCTAATTAAATTCTGTTTATTGCAGCTGAGCTTTATGCTGCATCATCGATTCCTTCAATTTTTGGCAATGCTCCTTTCTTTTTGATATTGATAACATGTATGTTAAAGGTAGCCTTGGTTTAAAGAAATAGCTGTAGCTTTTAGATAGCTTCGTACCTACCCATTGTTGCTTTTTGACTTACCATTTGGTAAATTATTCCCTATCAATTGTTCTTCTTAATCTGGACAGGGAATTAGGGCTCAACCCTAAAAAGTAGGCAATATCTTTTTGTTTAGCATAGTTAAAGAGCTCGGGATGTACTTTAAATAATTGCAGATATTTTTCTTTGCCACTTAAATGTGATTTACTGATATAGTATTGTTGCCTTAATGATTCGTAATGATCCCGAATTTTATCAAATAGCAATGCCGTTCCATTTTTCAAATGAACATAATCTTCGATTTTCAGATAAACCAGCTGGCTGTCTTCTAATAGTTCAACCGAACTTAAGACGGGGTCCTGACTGAAAAAACCAGGAACAGTATAAATCAGATCCCCATCGAACCAGAACCAGGTGGTCTGTTCCTGGGGATGGTTATTCTGATCTTCTTTGAATTCTCTTGCCGATCCTTTGATGATAAACCATGCCCTTTTTTGTACCTCTCTCTGGTAAAGAATCTTTGTGCCTTTTTTGAACGATTCTTCAGACATTATATCCATTAATGTTTTTTGTAGAAGAATAGAAAGTGGCATTAGCCTCTCTAAAACTCTAATCAATTGTTGAAATGTTTCGGGACTCAGAGCCATTATCTTTCTTTAGTTTTTTATTGGAAACCGAGAAGTTGAATGCTGGCAGAGAGAGCGGTAATAACTTCAGGAGCTTACTACAATATAATTAATTTATTGATCAATAAGTTATATGTGTGTCTTAAAGTTTACTTTTTATGTTAATATGAAATTTTCGATGTAAAAACCGTGTTTAGCTGTAATCGATCAGGATAGTTTGCCCGCCTGTAGCGCGCTATTGATTTTATCCATGATTGCCTTAATTACTTTTGATTTGAAGAACCATTTGACTATCGTGGTCATAAACCAATTGACTTTAAATTCGGTCAGGGCTACGTCAATGACCTTCCCAACTCTTTGATTGACATCGGCCTTGATTTCATCTTCATTGTATTTTCCCTTTGGCCATACCGGATTATAAAGTGCTGCTACGGTTGAACCAAACAAGGGGATGATGCAGAAAGATTCTATAACCTGCGTTTGGTTCGTTATTTTGTCCGTTACCTGCTCGCTGATGATAAAATCCTTGAATTTTTCTTTATTGTGTTCAATATCAAGAGACTTGAAAATCGGGTTGTTGACGATTTCACTGAGCGGGATAGCAAAGTTCCGGCGAAGAAACTGCTGGGCATTACGTCTCCCCAGGAAATAATCATGCTCCCGGAAATCTCTGGAAAGGAACGCACCGAAATTGCCCAATGAAGTTCCTGTTATAGCCGGAACTACTGTCTGAGTACCAGTTTCATCGTAACGGACCGGTGCGATAATAAAACGGCTGTAAACATTATCCTCGATGGCCAGTCTGATCTGTTCATCAGTAAATTCAGCTTCATTCCGGATCGCGTCAAAGGTAGAAGTCAGTGCAGAGATGATACTGTCATTCTTTAAGTCGTAAGTATCCTTAGTTACCATATCAGTATCCAGCGGAGCAACAATAATAATACAGCGGTTTACATTACTCCCTTCCCGTGGATTGTGTGCGACCCCCGGAGGCAACATGTCCTGATGTAATAATTCGAAAGGGTTGGTATTACAAATACCACCGTCTCCATTCAGGAAAGCATAGTCCTGACCCTTTGGGATGGCTAATGCCTGTGCATTTTCCCTTTGGGCATATATAGTTTCGTTTTGTGTTATGGGCTGTGTTTTGAAAGCGGCAGGAAATGCACAGGTAGCCAGACAGGCTGCCTGCAGTTGATTATAACTTTGTTGAAAAAGGGGATCAGTAGTGTTATAAGGGATGACATTAGTATCCTTATAAAATGGTTTATTGTTTCTGGCCAGCTCAAATTTTACATAATCTGCATTCCGGTAATAGATCAGCTCATTGGCTCCAATTCCTTGTGTTTTTAAAAGATAGGGAATGCCACGCAGATTGGTAACTGTGAGAATAGCTTTCAGATTATCGGAGATATATTTTTTATACAACTCATTACCGAAATTCTCTTTGACAAATGTTTTTCTGGCAATATTGGGAATTGCTTCGCCAAAAAGGAGGCTTTTGAGCTGGACGGAACCTGTCAGGTCATCTACCTTCGTTAGTTCATTGATACCGAGCATCTCTACCCAGATATTATAGAAATCATTTTTTGTTTCCCCTGCAGGTGGCTCACTAACGGGATCAATCTGTTTGCCTATAGTATTCAGGATCAGTCCACAGTTCACACCTCCGCCGGATGCACCAGAAAGTCCTGTAATGACTACCTCATGCCATGGAACGTCCCATTTTTGGTAATCATCCTGGTATTTATTCCGGTTGTCTGTTTTTTTCTGTTCCCAGTTTTCGAGGGCCTCTAACAGGAAATCAATTACTCCTGCAGTATATGCACCAGCAGAAACGGTTCCCGTTAAGGTAAGACCAATTTCAAACGGTTGTGGGGTTGGGAGAATGGGTGTCATCATCTCTTTTATAGGTGAATACTAAAGTAATTAATTGGTCTTTAATTCAAATAGTCAAATGAGACATATTACTAATTAGCTAAAATGCCAATAAGTTTGAATTTCAATTCAAATACAGTGCCTTCTCCTACTGTGCTGATTACTCTCAGGCCTACGGCGTTGCTTTCACATATCTGCCTGGTGATATGCAAGCCCATTCCTGTAGTTGCTTCTCCACTTGTACCAACCCTTCTTGCCGAGGTGAATTTCTCAAAAAGGAAAGGTTTCATCTCATCAGGTATACCTATGCCGTTATCTGCGATGCGGATAAAACAATGCTCTGCCTTTAGTTCCGATGTTATTTCAACACTGCCCCCTGGTTTAGTGAATTTAATGGCGTTATTCAAGATATTATCAATGGCTCTTTTGATTGATAAGCTATGTCCTGAGCTGAAAATATTGGATTCAGGCAGGTTAACAAAGATCTGGATGTTTTTATTTCTACCTATATCCTGTACCTGCAGGACACTTTCTTCCAGTATTTTTCTGAGTTCAAAAGGGGTTACCTGGATGGCAAAAGCAGGATGTATTGTTGGTTTAAGTATCTCACTGATTAAATTATTCGCATTCTTATAAGCAATTTTTGCAGCTGAAAACAACTCCTCATTCTCAGAATCAATAAAGCTTTCTTCCATTAACTGAATGATACCCATTAAATTGGCAACAGGCGTTCTTAAATCATGTGCAACTTCCTGTAAGTTTGAATGATGAGTTTCAATGGTGGTCATCAGATGATTAGCAATATCACCTTTAAATAAAGTACCGACAAGTTCATCGTCATGATAAACCGCCAGTATTTCCGACCTGGATTCGTCCATTATCTTTAGGGCATCTTTTATTTTACTCCCATACAGAAGCTTTGGCTTTTTTGATAAACAATCTACAATCAGGTTATGTGGACTTGCGGCCAGGTCGCGGGGGGTAATCAGTCCGATGGGTTCATCATCCATAAAAACAACAGCACAACCTTTTTCAATGATCTTGTTTTTAACCAGCGAAACACCATCAAAAGCATCTACAGTAAGGTATTCGCGGTTTACGAAAGGATTAATCATAACTCACTGCTCGTTACTTCAAGGTTCTCAATAGAGATGTTAATTTTAAAATCTACACGAATCAATTCTCCATCCGAAATGAACGGGAAAACATTTTTATTTAATATTTCCAGTACTTTTTCGGCTGGCATTTTTTTTAGAATATGCTTATTGACAAAGACAGTTTCAACTCGTTCATCAATGATGTCGATAGTTTCAAAACCATTTGGAATTAACATCTCAAAAGACTTGGTTAAGCCTATTTTTCCCTGAGTACTGTTTTTTCCTACGATTAGGATGTCTTGAAATGGAGGGAGTTTGATCTCCTCAAAATTAAGATTAATCGAGTACTTTATACTTCTTTCATTCATAGTGTTTTTGAGATAAGTTTAAATTGCACCGATGTGTTTTTGGTTTTTAATGGATAGGTTACTATTAACCAAATGTACAGATTTACTAAGTAAGAATAGAAATAGTGATTATCTAATAACTTGAAATGACAAATTACTGAAAGTGAAATATACTTTTTGTATGATAAAATATCATAATTTTTAATTGTTTTACAGATAATTTTATGTTTTTTGCTCTATTGTGCTCATACAATGCTGTTTAATGATTTAGTAAATGTTTTTGTAATTTATTCTAACATAAACGCAGAATTCGGATAGAAATTTTCCTGTTAATGAATAAGAGAATCAGGAGTTCATATTTGGTGGTCTGTTCAAAGGTTAATCAGTAAAATACAATCTAAATTAGCTATGAAAATAAATAATTAACTTTTGGATTTTTGTTTTTCTTTTTAATATGGTGATTGTTGATTTATTAATTTTAATCGTTATTTTATATGAAAACAAAAACTCTACTTGCGGTTATTTTATTGACTTTTAGCTATCCTGGTGTTTAGGAAAAAGAACAATCTATAAGAGGATAGAGGTAGGATGTGTCTGGTTTTCAGAAGGATGTGTTACTTTTCGATGTGCGGAAACAGACCCGCAAATAAAAAAGCGGCTTAAATTTCTTTAAGCCGCTTTAAATCTGATGTATATAATTATTTTACACGTTCGATATATTCTCCGGTACGTGTATCTACTTTTACTTTATCACCTACGTTTACAAATAAAGGTACTTTTATTTCAACGCCGATTTCTGTAGTCGCATATTTTTGTGCCCCTGAAGAAGTATCACCTTTAACTGCTGGTTCAGCATAAGTAATTTCCAGGTCTACAAAGTTTGGTGCCTGTGCCATGATAGGCTCTTCGCTCTCGAAAGAAACAATCACATCCATTCCTTCTTTAAGGAATTTTGCAGCTGGTCCGAATAATGCTTTTGCTACATTGAATTGTTCAAAAGAAACGTTATCCATCACTACAAAATAATCACCTTCTTCATATAAATATTGGTAGTCACTAGTTTCTACACGGCAAATTTCAACCTGCTCGTCAGTTCCTAAACGTGCCTCTACAATTCTGCCAGTTTTGATATTACGAAATTTACCTAAGTAGAAAGCCCCACCTTTACCTGGTGTACGATGTAAGAATTCTGTAACCGTTACCAGTTCGCCGTTGTAACGTAAAATATTTCCTACTTTAGTTTCGGATGCCTTTGCCATAAAAATATAATTGTAAAATTTGAGCTCAAAGATAGAAGCTTTTTTGTGAATTTAAACAGGCCTTGATTGATCGAACAAGATATTATTCTTTTGTTGCCGGAAGATGGCTGAAAGAGGGGCTCATTAACCCAATCAGCCAAAAGGGGATGTCAGCTCTTTTTTCAAAGCCCATAAATTCATATAAACGGATTGCCCGTTCATTGGTATTTACGACGTGTAAAAATGGAGATTCGCCTCTTTTTTGTATCTCATTGCATATATAGGAGATGAGATATTGAGCCAGTCCTTTACCTGTATATTCTGGTGCTGTGCAAATGGCGCTGACTTCAGAGTATCCAGGCATTTTTAATCTCTCACCCGCCATAGCAATCAATTGGCCATTTATTCTTATCCCATAGTAATTACCTAACAAAGGGGTATCTCTTTTGAAATACCCGGGCTGAATACGATTGATAAATGCGACCATTTCATCTGCACATTCTGGGGTAAGTGGTGTAATTTCATATTCTTCGGACCGGATAAAACTAACCGGCTTTTGGCAGACCATCTGATTACAAACCATTTCTGAAAATATAGTCCAGTTAGGAGGGAATGAAGGCAGTTTTCCTACTACAAATACTTTTTCATTGACTTCCATCTGGTTTTCAATTTTGTCCAATGGAGATTGGTCTGCATGATCAAAACCCATAAAAGGCAAAACAGAAGAGGGATAACGAAGAATAGTTTTTCCACCCAGGGCAAATTTTTGATGAACACTATTTAAGGAGTGCCAGATAGGGTTATCCAGCGCGTGAGTATTTTTCATACGGGTTCAGGATCTGATCAGTAATTAGTTGAACTTTTGATATCTTTTATAATAGGACGTTTCTTCGAGAGCCTGTTCAATTGCAGCCATTGTTTGCAACAGGGGATGGATTTCCGCAAACAGTTGCTGATTTAAGGAATCAAGTTTATTCCAGACTTTTTCAAATTCAGGTAAACACTTTTTCCCTTTCTTTGAAAGCTGCAGGATTCTTTTGCGGTTATCATTTGGTGAACGTACCGATTCGATATAACCTTTTTTCTCTAAACCTTTAGCCAGATGAATGATAGCAGGATGGGTAAGGCTCAGTTCCTGTGCGATATCTACAATACCGATCTGTTTTCTTCTGCTAATGATATAAAAAAGCGTGAAATATTTAATCTCGAATTCCAGTTCATGATCAGCATAGATTCTGGCTGTATCACTGGATAAATTATCGTAAAGTCTGCGCATTCTGGAACCGATTGCAAGCACACCTAATTCATTAATAATGTTTGGTTTCATTTATGTAAGTGTTTATGTAAATACTTACCAAGTATAAGGAGAAATATCGATTTTACAAGAAAAACTTTTTAAGAACCTGCAGCCGTGATATTGTTCTGTGCTTTAATCTCTGTCTTTAAATTTAGAATCCTTTCTTTAAAGCCCTGCAGAATATCAACATCATCTCTTTCAATTGATCTGGCAAAATCCATAAATTCAGGATCATGATTTTCGCGTCTGCCGGTTTTTACATTTACAGGGATAAAAGTTGTCCAGAGTAAAGATTTTATATGAGTCAGTTTGTTATCGAACATCACCATTTCAACAAGTAACAGATCGTCAGCAGCCTTTAGTAATGAAGTCTGAATACTGACAACTTCACCATAGACTGCCGGTCGTAAATAACTTATTTCATGACCCCCAACAACCCAGCTTGTGCTGCGTGCATAGAAATTACTTAATTCTATATTATAGAAATCTTTTAAATGATCTTCCCTGGCATTCAGGAAGTAATCAATATATCTCGCATTGTTGAGATGACCAAACAGGTCGCAATCACTAAAACGAATGGTATAGGGAGTAACAGGTGTCTTTTTCATAATTAATATTTGATTAGTCGTTCTTTTAATAAACCGTTCGGTCTTTTTATAGTGAAAAAAAAATTAAGCCTTGTATCTGTTCTCAATTTGTTCTTTTAAGTTCTTTAAGATATTATTCAGTACATCCGGTTTGTCCGTTAATTTACTCATCATGATTCCACCTTCTATAGTTGCATAAAATAATAGGGCTTCATGGGCAGCATTGATGGTTAGTTTAAACTCAGCCGAATCTATTCCTTTCTGGATTATATAGGTTAGTGAACCGAGCATCTCATTTAAGGCCTGGGCTGCTCTTTGTTTCATAAACGGAATATTGTCGTCCGCGTCGATTGCTGTATTTAATACCGGGCATCCGCCTTCTACAGCAGGGGTTATGGTAAAATTATGATAGAATTCGAGGATTGAAATTAATTTGCCGGTAGCTGTCTTTTCTTGTTTTATGCTGTAAAGCAGAGCTTCTTTAATTTTTGTATAAGAATAGTCAAAAGCCTCAACCGCAATGTCATCTTTGCTGTTAAAGTTTCCATATATTCCACCTTTGGTCAGTCCGGTGGCTTTCAGGATATCCGTCATAGAAGTTGCAGCATATCCTTTTGTATTAAAAATAGGTGCTGATTTTTCTACAATGAATTGTTTTGTCCTATCTGATTTTGATAACATTATATAAATATAAACCGTTCGGTCTAAATATTCAAATTATAATTAAAAAAAGATCAGAGAAGCATAACTAGTGCAATTTTGATTATGGGTCAAGTGGCTCATCAAAATCTATCTGCAAAGACATTGTGTTCGGATAAAATTCCATTTCAGTATCAGATAGTCTTTTTCCATTTTTATAAGGATAATAACCAAGTTCTTTTTTTGACCGTTCTGTAACGACATCACTGATGTAATAACTCTGAGATTTGGAAGTCGAGGTAATAGCGGGTTTATCCATTGGTATTCCGTATCTGAAAATCAACCTGGCACAATTACGCATATTGGTGGTTGTGTGGCGGGCATGGGGCTCCAGGAGGATAGCAGTTTCGGGGATATGAAGTGTATTGATGAGAAATTTTTTCATTTCAAAGGCTTCGCTGTATTTGGTTTTGAATGGATGTACCCTGCCTCCTGATACCATAATGAAAGGGGCCAGGCCTTTCTGATATTGTAATGCTGCGAGCCTGCACCGGAGCATCCCGCCGGCACTTAATTCCGTCTCTTTTTCTTCAGGTCCTTCACCTGGAACAAGAATTACCGAATACCGGTAGTTGTTCCAGTTTGTTTTACTGATCTGGGCAATTGCCAGTTTATTTACCGTAGAAATCATGGGTTCATAATCTGCTGCATCATTTCTTTCGTTAATCTCTAAACTGAGTAGTGCGAAGGTCAGAGTTGGTTCAAAGAACAAGGTGTTTTCTGGGACTACAGAGAGTTTAACACTCGTAGCAACCAGTTCGGCATAAGCCTTATCTTTTACGTTGAAACTAATAGAGTCTATCATGGGATAGTTGGGTTTCTGTCCTTCAGCATAGACCTCAATAGTATGATTAAGAGCTTTAGCATCCTGCTCCCAGGCTTTGATTAATATTTCTTTTGGACTTAAAGCCGAATAAAGTCCGTAACAGCCCGAAGGGATCAAATGATCCTTTACCAGTTTTTCGAGTTCTTGTCCAGATTTAAATAACCTGGATAGCCGGTTACTCACCTCATGTATTTCATCATCACTTAGTTTGATTGATCTGGTATAACATAAGAGATCGGATCCGCAATTTTTTAAGGCTGCTGAACTTCGTTCAATCTTGCGTTTTAAAATTTTATTCAAAACAGCGTCATTTTCCAGTGTTTTCTTTAGCTCTGGTAATTCTTTAAACAGCGTTAACAGATAGTAGTTTTTGGATTGAACAAATCCATTCTGAGAGCTGAGCAGTTGATAAGATTGTCCCGGAAGTTTTTTCTGTGCGAAGGTCAGACTGGAAATTCCCAGTACTACTAAAACTAAGAATACACGTTTTATAAAATACATTTTACAAATTAAGTAAAAGAGGTTTAAAGAGAGGTTAACAGCGGGTTATTTTTAAATATTTTTTGGTATCCTGAAAGATCAGGTTATGAAAAAGCCGCTGAACATTGTCCAGCGGCTTTTTCAATATTATTTTTGACGGTCAGAATATTTATAATCTGAATCCAACTCTTAATGCAGCATAAGAAGTACCTGCATCTTCAATTCTTAAACCAGCATCAATGCGGTTATTGAATTTGTAGCCCATTCCTCCGCCAACTAAAAAGTTTGTTCCGTAACCGTTAAATCCAACGGCAGCCCCTAAATTGAAATTTAAGTAGAATTTTCTGTCTACGTAATACTTGATACCACCTTTTAATGGTAAAAACGTGTAATTTTCATACCAGTCATTCTTTGGAAATAAGGTTTCTACCCCGGTTGCTAAAGTTAATCCCAGTTTCTTTTCTGCTGGCCATTCAGCTTCTAAAATGCCTCCGATACCAACACTGTACGCTCTGCTGAACGGAATTAATAATTCTGGGGAGAGCGTTACTTTTGCTGACTGAGCATGTAATTGTGTTGTAAAACAAGTAGATGCAATTCCAATCAGTGCAATGGTGAAGTAGTTTTTAAGTTTCATGTTGTATATAAATATTTTTTTTTTGCAGTGAACAAAAATCAAACCAGTTTTGTTTAAAATATTTTTTTCTATCAGATGCCTGGATCCTTTAGGAGTAAACTGATAAAAATAGTCGTGCGGTTTTTAGCGTATTTAATAATTTATGTTGCAATAATGTGCAATTGTGTCTATATTACCAATCGTTAAGAACCTAAAAACCTGAAACTTATGTCGCCAATTATACTATTGTCCTTTATTGTCGGCTATTTTGCCTTATTGATCAGTATTTCCTATTTTACATCCAGGGGGGTAGCTGATAATTCTACTTTTTTTATAGCTAACCGGAATTCCAAATGGTACCTGGTCGCATTTGGAATGATTGGAACAGCTTTAAGCGGAGTAACTTTTATTTCTGTACCAGGTAAGGTAGGGGCGGTTACGGGGGATGCCTTTAGTTATTTTCAGTTTGTTCTGGGGAATGCAGTAGGGTTCATCATTATTGCTGCAGTATTGCTACCACTTTATTACCGTTTAAAACTAACCTCAATTTATAGTTATATCGAAGAAACATTAGGTTTCTGGAGTTATAAAACTGCTGCAGGTATATTTCTGATTAGCCGGACTATTGGTTCTGCTTTCAGGTTATACCTGGTGGTCATTGTTTTGCAAAAGTTTATCTTCGATTTTTATCATATCCCATTCGCTGTTACTGTATTTATATGTTTGCTGTTGATCTGGGCTTATACCCATAAAGGCGGGTTGAAAACAATTATCATTACAGACAGTTTACAGACTTTGTTCCTGGTATCCTCTGTGTTTTTGTCCATATTTTTTATTTGCAGGAGCCTGCACCTGAATATCTTTGAAGCTACCGAAGCGATCAAAAACAGTAGTTATTCAAAGATTTTCTTCTTCAATGATTTGTTGAGTAGTAAATTACATTTTGGCAAACAGTTTCTGGGCGGAGTATTTATTACCATTGCTATGGTCGGCCTGGATCAGGACCTGATGCAAAAGAACCTCAGCTGTAAAAATATTAAGGAGGCTCAGAAAAACATGTTCAGTTTTGTCTCCGTATTTGTTTTGATCAATATCTTTTTTTTATGTGTAGGCGCTTTGTTATATATTTACGCAACACGTAATGGAATAACAGTCACCAGGACCGATTATTTATATCCGACCATTGCACTCAACTATCTTGGGCTGGTACCGGCTATTGTGTTTATGCTGGGTTTAACCGCTGCAACATTTGCAACAACAGATTCCGCGTTAACGGCTTTAACTACCTCGTTCTGCATTGATTTCCTGAATTTCAATAAGAGTGAAAACCTGAATAGCAAAAAGATGATTCTGGCCAGAAATTACGTCCATATCTTTTTTTCGGGATTAATGTGCCTGACAATTATAGTCTTTAATGCTATTAACAATGAAGCCGTTGTCAATGCAATTTTTAAAGTAGCCTCTTATACCTACGGCCCGCTGCTGGGTTTATATTCATTTGGTCTTTTGATGAAAAGGCGAAAGGTTAATGACAGGTTAGTCCCCTTTATCTGCGTCCTTTCGCCTCTGATCTGCTATTTTGTAAGTGTCAATTCTCAAAAAATACTATCCGGTTATATTTTTGATAATGAACTGATCATCGTTAACGGGCTCATTACATTTCTGCTTTTATTAAGCACAAGCAAAAAGAGTTCTGATGATTATGAAATTGCTAAGGCTTAGCAGAACGGATGGCTTCAATTGCTAGGCGAACTCTGCCATATTTGTTTAATAAATCCGTAGCCGTTTTTTCATCAGTTCCCGTTTCTTTCATAATCATATCTATGCCCCGGTGATACAATTTGTTGTTGGTTAATTGCATGTCGACCATTTTATTACCTTCCACTTTTCCCAGCGAGATCATTACTGAGGTAGTCAGCATATTCAGTACCAGTTTTTGAGCAGTACCCGCTTTCATACGGGTAGAGCCAGTCAGGAATTCTGGTCCGACCACTACAGCCACCGGAAATTTCGCTTCTTCAGCAATCGGGCTATGCGCATTACACACGATACATCCTGTCATTATACCAGCTGTATTTGCCGCTTTTAACCCACCTAAAACATAAGGTGTAATCCCGGATGCTGCAATGCCAACTACGACATCATGGTCGTTTATTTGATGGGCAAGTAAATCCTTCCAGGCCTGCTCCGAATCATCCTCTGCATTTTCGACAGCTTTGCGTATGGCGGTGTCCCCACCAGCAATGATACCGATGACCAGCTCATGTGGTACACCAAATGTCGGTGGACATTCAGAAGCATCCAGTATACCTAAACGTCCACTGGTGCCTGCGCCGATGTAAAACAGACGTCCGCCGAGACGTAACTGAGCAGTAATAACTGTCGCTAATGCTTCTATCTGACCAAGACTTTTTCTGACAGCTTTTGGAACCGTCTGATCTTCCTGATTGATATTATCCAGTATATCATGAAGCGGGAGCTGATGTAGATTAGTATAGGCAGAGTCTTTTTCTGTAGTTAATTCCATTTTCAATTGATAGATGATGATTAGTTTTTATTTAAAATAGCCTTATAAAATAAGTCGAGCACACCGGCCCGGATATTCACTTTCGGAGGGCCGTAGGTCTTATTGTCGTCAGGATATACCCGATTTGTTAAACAGATATATACCAGATGATATACCGGATCTACCCATACGTAGGTTCCTGTATAACCGCTGTGACCAAAGGCCTGCTGCGAAGGATATTGGTCATTTGCCTGTTTATCATTTACCCGGTCAAAACCCAGGCCCCGCCACGAAGTCTCAGATTGACGGGAAGTAAACAAATCTACAGTGGTTTTATCGTAATATTGGCGGCCACCATATGAACCTTTATTCAGCAGCATCTGGTAAAATATAGCCAGATCATTTGCATTGGCAAACAAACCTGCATGACCTTCAACTCCGCCGGCCATTGCTGCTCCCGGGTCATTCACATAACCCTGAACCAGCATGTTTCTAAACCAGTTGTCATTCTCAGTGGTGGGTACAATTCTCGATTGATTAAACCTGCCTCTGGGCAAAAAACCTGCGGTCTGCATGCCCAGAGGCAGATAAAACTCATTCAGTACATAATCATTCAGTTTCTGATGTGTAACTTCTTCTGCTACTTCTTTCATCATATACATACTGATATCACTATAAACGAACTTACCCCTTGTCCCTCCTGTTGATTTTAAAGTAGCCGGCCACATCACCTCATTAAAATAATTCGCCCGCAGAAAATAATGATCCGCAACTTTGGTTGGGTACGCAGCAGAAGAGTCTTTATTTAGATCCGCCGGTTTAAGCTTTTCATAAAATTTGATATAGGGGGTGAAGCCAGCCTCATGTAGTAAAGCTTCTTTGATCCTGACATCCTTTTTATCACCGATAGTCCTCAGCATGGCTACATATTGACTGATTGGTGTATTCAGGTTAATCAGTTTCTGATCATATAATTGCATGATTGCAGGGACAGTAGCTGTAACCTTAGTCACTGAAGCTAGATCAAAAATATCATCCGTTCTGGTTGGCTCGTTTCCTTTATAAGTATGTTTCCCATAAGCTTTATTAAAAATAACCTGACCATCTTTAGCCAGCAAGACCACCACTGCCGGGGCCGAATGACTGGCTATTCCCGCATTTACCAGTGAATCTACTTTTTTCAGGAAATTACTATTGAGCGATACCCTTTCAGGAATAGCATATCCTAAACGGATTTTTGCTGAAGGATATCCAGAATTTGCGGAGAAGGCCTTGCTGTAATTGACTGCTAAATGATTACTGGCAGCAACTCCACCAAAAACCAGCTGTGCTGCTACCGAGGCACTTTCCTGGTTTTGAGTTTCAGACCAGATCACCGGCGATTTTATTTTGTCCAGAAATGCCAGGTTTTTACCTTCACCAACCAGGACTATGATAACCCTGTTTTCCCTTTCCAGATCCAATATGAAACGCTCCAGAACAGGATTAAAATGTGTTTCTGCTGATAGTTCAAGGATAACCGCATTAAAGACCTTAAGCCGGTCATGTAATTCATTAAAACCTTGCTGATGCAGGATTGTATCAGCATTAAAACCGATAACCGCACTGTATTTATTAGCTATACTGTCAAAGACAGCGGCGTCTTTAAAATTAAAATGAACACTGGCAGTTTTCAGGGTTTTGATATCGGTCAGAGGCACCATGCCAGAAGCATTGTTTAGTAAGACTATATTTTTTTCTGCCTCTTTGAGTTTATCTGCTGTTTTAAGATTTTCAGCATGGTTTTGCGCATAGGCAGCATGGATGCTAAAGACAAACAGAATACTGAGTATTTTTTTCATTCTTATGGAGATAAGGGGAGCTGCTTAAGCTCCCCATTAAGATAGAAATTATATAGCCGGATCGTTAGGAGTGTTTGGATTATTAATCCTTTCCTGGTCTGGATAAGGGTAAAATATCCTGTTCCGTTCTGTGGTATTGGCAGGAGGCGCAGGGCGATTAAAACGCCTGGTATCTTCCCATTTTAACCCACTTAAATAAAGCTCAGCACAGCGTTGCTTATAAACTTCCAGTAATAAGGCATCTGTTGTTACCGCGCCGCTGTAAGCTGGCAGGCCTGCGTTCACGCCGAATGGATCTCCACTGGTTTGCGTACGTACCGCATTAATTAAAGTCAGTGCATCATTTAATGAACCTCCCAGACGTAAAATAGCTTCTGCTTTGATCAATTTGATTTCGTCCGGTAAATAAACAGGGATAGCTGTAGTTTGGCTGGATGAAAAACCAGCAAGTGTAGTGATCGGATCAGCGTTGTACACTGCGTTCGGTGTAGTGAAGTAAAAATTATAACGCTGATCACCAGCTTCATATAGGCCTGCAGGTAATCCGAAATTGTCCCGAGGGCGATAAGATTTGGTAATCCCGAAGATCGTATAAAGTGGGTTCGGACTTAGCGTTGTGTAAGTGAACTTTGAGGTTTTGTTGGGATCTACCAGGTTGGCATTGTCTATTGCTTTCTGATAGTTTCCGGCGATCAGACTGATCCGGGCCTGATAAGCATACAATGTGTTTTTCAAGTCAAAATCTGTCCCCGAAACCAGAGAGATGAAAGATGTTGATGAAGGCGTTGCATTCAGCGTTCCAATGGCAAGGTCAAGTAATCTGATGGCTTCGGTAAAAGCCTGTGCGCGGGGAACAAAAGTTACTGGTGCATTGGCATCCGAGTTCAGGTTGACCTGTTCAAAAGCCATCGCCAGTTCGGCCAGGCTCGTAGCTTTAAATAGATAAGCCTGTGCCATGATCCCGCTTAATAAACCTGGTTCCAGTGTGCTGATTGCCGGCGCACTTTTAATTACGCTTTCGCACATACCCATTTCACGTTGCATGGCAGACCAGTAGGCCAGTACATTTGCATTGGCTGTCGGTAGTGAGGTTCCGCCTGTTTCAAGTTCTGTTGTACTGGTAAAGGTGGCGATCCCTTTGACTTCTCTGCTGGTGACAGAGGGCATAAGTAATGTATTACTCAAACCTGTAGTAGAGTAAAACTGACGCAGACCAATGCTCAGGGCGATGATCCCGTCGCGGGTAGTTAATGCATCTTTATCTGTGGCGCTGTTGGGATTGATCTGATCCAGCTTACAGGAGGAAGTGATCAGGGTGAAAACGACCACTAAATATTTATAATTTATTCTTCTTTTCATGACGTTAAGATTGAAAGGTTATAGTGTATAGTTAAGTCCTAAAGCAATTGTTCTCGGTATCGGAACTTCTGCAAAGTCAAAACCACGTACAGCTGTGCTTTGACCAGCTGCATTAGTTTCAGGGTCATAACCACTGTATTTATCGATAGAGAACAGATTTCTACCTGACAGGCTGATACGCAGCGGTTTATTCTTTAAAAACTTGAGTCTCAGATCGTAGGTCGCAGATAACTCTCTTAGTTTTACATAAGAACCATCTTCTATCCAGTTTTCCATAATAGGGTAGAGTGCTGCGGACGTTCCTTTAGGTACTTCCCCTTTCAGCTCAGCTTCATAACCAGCTAATCCGCCATATAAATCCCTGTCTCCAACCCTTTTAGTGAAATTGAATACTTTGCCGCCGATAGAGGCATCCCATTGCATTCTGAATGACCAGCTTTTACCAATAGAGAATTCATTGGTAAATGAACCTGTCCATTTTGGATTCGGATCACCAATGACCTTACTCAATGCTGCTCCGGTAGGTTGTCCGCTAGCATCACGTCCTGCTTTTTCAGTTTGTGGTAAACCTCCCGGAGTTAAAAGAAGTGATCCATCCGGATTACGGGCAAAATAAGTCGCATAGAAGGCACCTAAAGCATAGCCATTCACTGCTGCTACCTGGCCAAAACCTCCAGGGAAAGTCACTACACCACCAGGAATATTAAAGACCTTGTTTTTGTTTTTCGAAAAGATGATGACAGAAGTCCATTTGAAATTGGAGGTTTGAATAGGATTACCCCTTATCAATAATTCAATCCCTTTATTGGTCATATCTCCAATGTTTTGGTATTGAGTAAGATAACCGCTTGAAGGTCTTAAGGTAACCGGTAATAAAAGATCTTTTACAGCTTTGTTATAGTAAGAAACTTCAAAACCCAGACGGTCATTCAGGAAAGAGGCATCCATACCAATTTCTTTTTCTGTCTGACGTTCAGGTTTTACATCGGCATTGCCCAGTTGTGATGGAGCAATGATGCCTGGGAGTCCAGCCAGAGAAACAGAACTGTAATTACTAAAGCGGTCATAGGCTCCGATAGCAGTTAAGTTACCAGACTGACCATAAGATGCTCTTAGCTTAAGCGTTGGGATAATATTAGCCAGTGAAGAATTCTTCCAGAAGTTTTCTTCCGAAAGCAAATAACTGGCACTTAACTTAGGATAGTATTGCCATCTGTTATTGACCCCAAAAGAAGAAGATACATCATTTCTGATTGCCCCGGTCAGGTACAGCCGATTCTTGAAGCCTAAAGTTTCCTGCAAATAAAAGCCCAGGATATTGAGGGTAGAACGGCTCTCTATCGAGTTAACAGTCGCACCACTGGAAGCAACCTGACTTACGGGGCTGAGTTGCGTACCGGTGATGGAAGAAGAATTAATCCTTTCGGTCTGGGCAGTTGCACCCGCACCTGTTGAAGACTCTAACCACGGACTTAACTGTGCTTTATAGGCAACGTTTAAGTCATTATTCAGTAACAGGTCCAGTCTGTCTGCCCTTCTTGAATAACCCGTATTATAGGTTGGCGTCGTATTGTTAACCGGAATGAAACCATTGGCCAGTTGTGTAGAGTTGTCATAACCTAAAGTATAGTTAATCGTCAGGTTCTTGGCCGGAGTCATATTCACCTGGAAATCACCAATAAAACGGCTTGTCTTTTGCGTAAAATTAAACCTGTTGATCGCTTCCAAAGGATTTGTTCGTAATAAAATATTGGAAGGTGCAACAGAAGGATAAACCCCTGTTACCGGGTCAGGTGCAGGATTAATGAAGTTATTGGCAAAAGCGAAACCAGTTAAAGCACCATAAGCCTCATTGATTCCTCCATTTGGGATTTCACGGCTGCCACTCAGTACATAATTCATACCCAGACTTACTTTAATCCAGTTATTAAAGCGCTGATCGATTCTTAAACGACCGCCGCCTCTTTGAAAATCTGTATTTTTAACAATACCCTGATTGGTTAAGAATGAACCACTCATATAATACTGTGTATTGTCGCTGCCTCCGGAAACTGAGATATTGTTTTCAGAGCCAATCGCATTTTGGAAGATCATGCTTTGCAGGTCATACCGTTGTACAGGAACCTGAGTCAGATCGGTTACATTGGTGTTTGCGAAACGGGCAGGGTAGGTATTGTAAGCTAGTTTTTTGCGGATTGAATTGTCACGGAACTGCGTTGAGATAGTTACTTCTGGTGCACCTGATTTCCCTTTTTTGGTGAAAATCTGCACGACACCATTACTGGCTCTTGAGCCATAGATAGCTGAAGCGGCGGCACCCTTAATAATCTCAATCCGGTCTATATCCGAAGGATTGATATCTACCATCCTGTTTTGAGAATAGCCTCCCAGGTCGATCAGCTGATCCGAACTGTTGTTGACAATTACCCCGTCAATAATATACAGAGGATCACTTGAACCTGCGATAGTACTATTTCCGCGGAGCCTTACACTGATACCACCAGCCGGGTTACCAGAATTCTGAGAAATCTGCGCACCAGATACTTTACCTGCTAATGCCTGATCGACCGAAGTTGCTGCGCCTTTTTGCAGATCTTTACCTGATACCGTAGATATCGCATTACCCAGTTGTTTTTTACTTGTTGCAACTGCAGTACCAGTTACAACAACCTCGTTCAGACCGAGAGCATCTTCTGATAAACTGGTGTTTAAAGTAACCTCAGTCTGGTTTAAGGTCACTGTTTTGGTGAAAGGTTTATAACCGGTAAAAGTAATGGTAACTGTATAGGTGCCATCCTTAACGACCGGATTAAGCACATAAGCACCATTTAAATTGGTAGCTGTTGCTGCGTTGGTTGTGCCCACCAGCCTGATTACTGCCCCGGGTATAGGTTGTTTATCACGGGCATCCAGCACAACGCCTTTAATGGTTTGTTTATGGCTTTGTGCCCATGCAGATTGCCAACAACACGACAGGGTGAGTATCATGAACAGATACAGCCTGTTTTTAAACATTAGTAACATTTTTTTCATACATCGAGTTTTAAATGAATTATTGGTGGTTAGATTTGTTTGCTATTTAATAGGGGAAACTGACTTTTCCCATGGATACTGAGGGTACATTTTTTAGTGTACCAAAATTTGTTTTTCCTCCCGTCAGGGCTTCGTTAGCCAGCAGGGCAAATAAAACAGCTTCTTTTGCATCCGGATATATACCTAGTGTTTCAGTTGACCGGAGCTCAATTCCGAGTCTTTCTTCAAGGTGTCTGACCAATACAGGATTATACATACCGCCTCCGCTTAAATAGATCTGATAGGGTTTCTGATTGCTGATACATTTAGTAATTGCGTGAATAATACCCTGTGCAGAGAATAAGGCCAGGGTTGCCATTACATCCTGATCGCTGATATCTGGTTGTCCTGATTTGCTGATAGCATTTAGTAGATAGGCCATGCTAAAAAGTTCCGGACCAGTAGTTTTTGGGAATGGAGCGTCGAAAAATGGATGATCCAGCAATGCCTTAAGAAGAGCTTCGTTAACAGTTCCTGCCGAAGAGATCTCTGCATTTTTATCATAGTACCTGCCTGGGAATTTCAATTGTACGTATTGGTCCATGAGGGTGTTTCCCGGTCCGACATCCGTCGAGAAACAACCGCCTTGCTGGCCAGCCGGAAGAAAAGTAAAATTGGCTATACCACCTATATTGAGCATAATCCTGTTTTCGACAGGATCTGAGAAGATCAGGTAATCGCCATACAATGCTAAAGGGGCACCTTCTCCGCCTGCGGCAATGTGTTTCTGGCGGAAATCACTTAATGTTATAATCCCTGTTTTGACAGCAAGATGATCTGCATCGCCTATTTGTAATGTTGCATTAGGATATCCGGCTACACTGTGTAAATGTTTGGGGGCATGAAAAATAGTTTGACCGTGACTGGCGATAATATCGACATCAGTGGCTTCAATTTTCCAGTCCCGGAGACATTGGAGAATTAGTTCTCCATAATAGGTTCCTATAAAAGCATTTAATAATGTGATCCGTTCGAGATCGGCAGTTTTTTTAGCGAAAACAAATTTTAACTCTTCCTTGAAATCAGAGGTGTATTGCATGGTCACAAAATGCCGCAATTTGATTTTTGTATCTGTGCCGCTGCCGCTAAATTCACAGAGTGCAATATCCAGTCCGTCAAAAGAGGTTCCGGACATTAATCCGATAATGGTTTTAGCTGATTTACTTGAGATTTGGTAAAGGTTTTGTATGTTTTGGTTCATAGATTAATTTTGCAGTTAACTAATTGATAAATCCGCAAGAAAACGCATTTGTAACTAACTCATTTTCTGGTTGATAATATGTAATTATACAAATAATCTTTCATGTAAAGAATTTTTATGCGTTATTTTATTTGTTTTACGCATAAAACCGCAAACTATAATTTGATGAAATACTTATCGGACCTAAATTGAGTTTTAGCCGGGATAGGTTACGGGTTCGGGAAAAAGGAGGGAAAGAATAAGAAATGATCAGATCAGTTTGATCCTTTTATCATATTTCTTAAGCAGCTCGTCATTTGGGTCCAGATCAGTAATCATGTATTTAATATCATCCAAAGGGCAAACCTTCATTTTTTGAGTTGATTCAAGTTTTTCTGCAATACTTAAGATAGCAGTTTCCGTCGCAGATTTGATCATTGCTTTTTTCACCTGCACGACTTCCCAGTCTGAATCTGTAATCCCGCTTTTGACTGATACGCTATTCGTACCCAGAAGGCATAAGTCAACCTGGATTTCTGAAAGCTGATGAATCACCTGTGAACCGATCAGGATCTGCGAATCAGGAGAGAGTTTTCCGGCAATAATATGGACGTCCAGATCCGGTTTTTCGGCAAGTTCAAGGGCCAGTAGCGGGCTGATTGTGAAAAATGTACAGTGCAGTCCATCCGGGATCATTCTGGCTAGTTCTGTCATTGTAGTACCCCCGCCAACCAGTACAATCATGCCGTCTTCAATCAGCTCAAGTGCTTTCCTGGCGATTTCTTTTTTTGCATCTTTTTTATAGACTTCCCGTTCTGCAAATGGGTAATGGAAAGATTTTGAAATAGCGCCTCCATGTACTTTTATAATCTGTCCGCTTTCTGTAAGCTCATTAAGGTCTCTTCTGACTGTATCTTCTGATACATCCAGCTGAACACTCAGATCTGCAGACAGTACTTTGTTATGGATGTTTATTTGACTAATGATGTAATTTAAGCGTTCTTCTTTAAGCATAATCAGTTTATAATCCAGATAGAAATCACAAATTAACTTATAATTACGCATTAAACAATAGTACCACGTTTAAATATTGGATTTCGTCAATAATGCATCGATGCTCCATTTATAGTGCTGTACTGTGGCCAGCAAAAATGAACCAGCACTTACAGTAAATACAGAATAGGCCAGGGGTTTGATTATACCAAATGAGATAGCCATCGAAAGGGCAAAAAGTAAGGCCAGTAAGCCACTGCCAAAAGCCGCAAGCCTGGTTTTGAAACCCAGAATCAGTAATATTCCAAAGACTATTTCAGCGGCCGTAGCCAGGATAGCAAAAATGTTTGCCAGGCTATAAGGTAAAAAGGACATGACTGATGAAGCGTATTCCATAAAGTGTTTCCAGTCACCCCAGGAGACGCCATTAGCCCCATTACTTCCCCAGACACCGAGTCGGTCAAGGCCAAACACCAGATAACCGGTACCAATAGCTAAACGAAGATAAAGTTGAAAAAGGTTAGTTGATTTTATCATTGGATTAAAATTTAAACAAAGCTACTTTTTGTGCCATAGTATATGTAGACCAGTTCGAAAATAAAGGTAGTCCAATTAAATCTGCTAACCATAATAAGCATTTATCTGAATACATTTGCAGTATGAGCCAAACGAATGCAGTTATTGTGCCTGACGAGGTAGTCATGAGTAAGATCTACATGGTCAGAGATCAAAAAGTAATGCTGGATTTTGAGCTGGCAGAGTTGTATGGAGTTGAAACCAAAGTGTTAAAACAGGCTGTAAGACGTAATATAAACCGATTTCCAGAAGACTTCATGTTTGAAATGAACAAAGAAGAGCTTGATGGTTTGAGGTCACAAATTGTGACCTCAAATGAAAGACGTGGTGGAACGCGCTATATGCCCTTTTGCTTTACTGAACAGGGCGTAACTATGTTGTCCTGTGTGTTAAACAGCGAAAGAGCTATCCGGGTCAATATCCAGATCATTCGTATCTACACTCGTATACGTGAAATGCTGATGGCGCATAAAGATGTCTTCATCAGGGTAGAGCAGGTTGAAAAACAGTTAATGAAACATGATCAGAAAATTGAGTTGTTGTTTGCTTATCTGAGTAAATTCATTGAAAAGGAAGAACAGCCAAGAACAGAAATTGGTTTTAAACGAAAAGGTAAATAATTCCCGCTGCACCATCTCTTACCCTCCAATTCCCTCTTTCCTCAAAAAACCTTATTTTTGAAAAAACACTATCATTTGCCTATGACGCTGACCCAATATATCTCTGAAATGTTAAGTACAAATGAAGGCCTGCCTTTTCTAACTGTTACAGCAGAGTATTCCAAAAAGTCGGTCATTACAAGCATAGGTCAGCTCGAAAGAAACATCTACTTTATCCAGGATGGAATTATAGAAATCGGGATGGAAACCGATGCAGGAAATAAAATTGTAGAATTTTGTTTTTCCAATGATTTTGTTTCCTCTTACACTTCAGTTTTATCACAGGAACCATCCGATGTCTATCTCTACTGTTTAACAGATTGTATCGTAGAAATCATCCCCTATGATAAATTAAGAGTAGCCTATGAAACGTCTTTGCTGGCCAATCAGTTTGGAAGACTGGCCACTGAGGGGCTTTATATGAAAAGAGTGAGAAAAGAAAAAGATACCCTCATTAAAAATGCCGAGCAAAGATACCTTGAGCTGATTAAATACAGGCCTGAAGTGATTAAAGAAATCCCAGTTCACCGGATTGCCAGATATCTGGGCATTCATCCCGAAAGTCTGAGCAGGCTCCGGAAATCAATTTCCTAACATAGGTCAGTATATTAAAAAGGCCATTTACAGTACCTTTGCCACTATCAATAAACAAAAAGGCTATGGTACAATTTCAGAAAAAACTATCATTACGCTGGTCAGATATGGATCCTAATTTCCATCTCAGACACAGCAGTTATTATGATCTGGCTGCGCAGTCCCGTCTGGAGATTTTGGGTGAATTGGGACTAACCATGTCCCTGATGCAGGAACAGCATTTTGGCCCTGTAATTTTCAAAGAGTCATGCACATTTATCAGAGAAATCAAGTCTTCGGATAGTATCTCTATCAATATTAAAGTCGAGAAAATGAGCGCAGACGGAGCCAAATGGTCTATTTTGCAGGAATTTACTGATGATACAAACCGCGTAAGAGCTATTCTCACCGTAGAAGGATCCTGGATAGATACCAAATTGCGTAAACTGGCCAGACCCGTTCCCCAGGCTGCACAGGATGCTTTTAACCTTTTGCCTAAAATCGAAAAAACTTTAAACGAGAGTTTCTAGTTCAGAAGCATTAAACCTATTGAATTAGGTAAATAAAAATGTAAATTAGGATATAACAGGAAATTTAAAGCTGGTATCGGGATAAGATACCCCGCGATTGCTGTTAAGCACCAGTTAAGAAGATTATATGAGGAACTACCCCAAAACTATACTAATATCACTGGCTTTTTCATTACCATGGCTCTCTCCGGTTTTTGCCCAGCAGGCTCCGGATCTGCCTGCGCTGATGCAGCGTGCAGTTAACAAAGACATGGAGCTGGCCAATAAACAGCTTGATATAGAACAAACCAAAAACTCGAAACAATCCCTTTCAGATGCTTACCTGCCAAGGGTAAGTGGTATGGCAAGTTATGCTTATCTGAATAGCAGTGTCAATGCAAGTTTACCCGCGTCCACGTTTCCTATTTTAAATATCCCGATCCCGGCGCTGGATGGAAATTTCAACATGCATAACAATACATGGTTGGCCAATGTAGGAGTGAAAGCACTACTTTTTGACGGACTCAAAATCGGGAATTATAAAAAAGCACTGACCGAAAAGATCAAGGCACAAACCGTCATCCTGGAGAACGACCGTCAGGATATTATCAGTAAGGTTAGTGAAACTTATGACATGCTCGCTTTACTCAAACAAAGTAGAATAGTGCTTGACCGAAGTGACAAACAGCTGGAAGCCCAGACCAAAATTGCTGATAAAGCCTTTTCTTATGGTTTAATAACCAAATACGAACGTAAAAAAATTGAAGTAGCCAGGGCCCAGTTACAGGCCAGACTCGCTGAGTATGACGGCAAACGGAACCTGGTACTGAAACGTCTGGAGCAGCTGACAGGAGTGGGTATCGATACCCTTAAACTGATTGATAACAGCCTGACCCCTTATCTGAATATAACCCCTGGTCTGGATGTCCAAAACAGGCCCGAATTTGCTGCACTCGATGCGACAGATAAAGCCTACAACTACCAGTTGAAGGCTAAAAGAAATCACCTGATCCCTGCGGTTGGCGCTTTCGGTTCTGCTTCCTATATGAGCCTGAACAATCTTGTCTTTCAGAATAAGGCAGGTACTTTAAGCCCGAATACCGGAGATGTTAAACTTCAGATGAACAAATTAGAGCTATTCCCTACATTTATTGTGGGCGTAGGTGTGAAGTGGGATATATTCGACGGATTTGAAAGCAAACACGAGATCAAGAAAATAAAAATCGAATTACAGCAGGTAAGGAATAAAAAGGAAGAGGCTAAAGAACTCCTGTCACTGGGATTGATCAAAGCCAATACTGAATATAGCATTGCCAGTGCTCAGATTACTGCGAAAGCCAAAGAAAAAGAGGTTTCCAATGACGCTTTAACTATAGCCGCTAAAGAGTACAGGAACGGACTGATTAAACCAGCTGATCTGATCACTGCCATTGCTGATAGTGAAAAGGCAGAACTCGGTTATTTAGAAACCGTATTTAATCAGAGAAGGGCTGCTGTTGAAGTAAATAAAGCCGCTGGTAACCTGACCATAGACAAGTTCAAATAAGAAGAATTAAACATTTTACCCAGATGAATAACCCTACAAAAATTCTATTGCCGCTGAGTATGATTTTCTTTTGTGTTACTTCCTGTAGCCAGAAAAAATTAGATAACGCATTTGAAGGAAAGATAAAAAGAGAAACGATTGCCTTTACTACCAAGATGGCAGGGCGGATTCTGAAAATATATGTCAAAGAAGGCGACCTGGTACATCGTGGAGATACACTGGCTATGCTCAGTTTACCCGAAGTAACCGCTAAGGTAGCCCAGGCCCATGGTGTAGTGAAAGCTGCATCTGCCCAGCATACTATGGCTGACAATGGGGCCACTAAAAATCAGCTGAAGCAATTACAGGCAAAATACCATGCCAGCTCGGAACAATTTGCATTTGCGCAGAAGTCCTTTAAACGTGCCAGCGCTATGTATGCAGACAGTATGATGGCACCTCAGGCATATGATGAGGCGTATGCGAAATTTCAGGGTGCCAAAGCACAGCTGGATGCAACCACAGCTGAACTGAACGAAGCTAAAAAAGGTGTACGTTATGAAACTAAGGATGCAACTCTTGGACAGCAGCAACAGGCTGCGGGTGTATTGCAGGAGGCAGAAGTAGCCTATTCGGAGCGGTATATCATTGCAACCAATGACATGGCAGTAGAAACCATCACCCTGCATGAAGGAGAGCTGGCGACACCGGGATATGCTATATTCAGTGGTTATATTCCAAACAGTACCTGGTTTAGGTTCACTGTTCCGGAAAGCCAGATTGCTCAGGTGAAAAAGGGGAGTAGCGTGACTGTTAAAGTTCCTTATAGTGAGGAAGCTTTTAATGGTAAAATCGTAACCATTAAACAAATGCCTAAATACGCTGACATTACTACAGCCTATCCCGAATATAAAATGGACGAAGCTGTTTATGAAATCAAAATCATTCCGGAGGATACTAAAAAAGCTGAAGGGCTGCTGTACAACGCTGCCGTTTTATTGCCAAGATCTGTTGGGACATCAAAATAAAATTTACAGGCTATTAATTGATCAGACCGATGCACCAGCGGATAAATAATTTCTTCTTTTTGGTTAAACGTGAGTTCGGCCTGTTCTGGAGCAACAAAATATTTGTGGTTGCCTTCCTGATTATGCCCGTTATCCTGGCTTTTTTATTAGGTAATGTCTACATGGATGGTGCCGTAAAAAACCTGAAGATAGTGGTGGTGGACAAAGACAATACATCGATGAGTAATAAGCTGATCGATATGTTGTCCGGGCACCCAACGCTGCATGTACTGATGGTCAAACATGAAATAGTAGACCTGGATCAGACCATGCTGGATACCCGTGCTATTGCTATTGTCGTGATACCAGAACGATTTGAATCAGACATCCTGAATAAACGCAGGCCAGAAGTGAACTCTTATCTGAATATGAGTAATACAATGGCTGCGGGTGCTGTAGGAACTGCTATAGCCCAATGTAACGGGACATTAAATGCAGGTATCGGAATTGAGGCGATGAAGAAAGCCGGATTACCTGAAAAGGTAGCTGCACAAAACATTCAGCCTTTTCAGCTGAACATCTTTCAGTTATACAATCCCGGACAGAGCTATCTGGTGTTTTTGTGGCCCGCGCTTATTTTTTCCATCCTGCATCAATTGCTCTTACTGGCTATGGCTGTAAGTTTTTCGCAAGAAATAGAAAATAACCAGTTTAACCAGGCGGGGCTTCTGGGGCGTACGACTTCAGCTTTTCAGCTGATCATCGTCAAAATGTTTCCATACCTGATTTTATCAATGGTTACGCTGTTAGTTTTCTACTTATTCAGCTTACATTTTAAATTACCGCATCCCGTACATCCTGAGGTGCTGTTTTTATCACAAATCCTGATGGTCATCAGCACCTGTCTGTTAGGTGGTTTATACAGTCTGATCTTCCCCTCCCAGCTCAAGGCTACCGAATTATTGTTATGTATAGCTTCTCCGGCATTTACGGTGTCGGGGTTTACCTGGCCGGCCGATCAGGCACCTGTTATACTGGAAGGCTTTGGTAAAATTATCCCTTTGACACCATATTTAAAGAGCTTGAGGGCTTTATTGCTGGAAGGTGCTACCTTTCATGATGTCGTACCTTTTATGCAGCATCAGCTGATCTTAATTGCTGTATATTTTTTACTAAGTTTTGTACTTCTGAAATTAAAGATCAGAAAAAGCCTCCGGGCACCGAAAGAGGTTAAGGCTGAAGAATAATTATCATGAACAGATTTAAAAGATTTTTATCATTAACCGGACGCGAATTCAGATTGTTTAAAAACAATCCGATCATGGTGATGCTGTTTATAGGCGGCCCGGTTTTATATGGGATTATATTTGGGGCGATGTACCAGAAGGGGAAGTTTACAGATTTACCTGTTATGGTAGTCGATAAGGATAATTCGCCGATGAGTGCCAGGTTTATAGACATGCTCGATGATATGGATGTACTGAAAGTGGTAGCTGTCAGGCATGAGAGTATAGAAATGCGTACGGTATTAATGAACGATAAAGCGATGGCTGCTGTAATTATACCAGAAGGTTTTGAGGCGGATATTTTACAGAACAGACACCCTGAAATCAATGCTTATGTCAATAATGCCAATCTGATGACCTCAAGTTATGTCAGCCGTGCTCTACTTACTGCCGGAGGGACCTTAAACGCAGGGATTACAATAGGGGCAATGGAAAAAAAAGGCTTACCAGCAGCAGTAGCATCAAACCAGTATGAGGCATTCCATTCGAATATCTTCCGGCTGTATAATCCGGCTTCCAATTATATGATTTATTCATGGCCTTCTTATCTGGCTATTATATTGCAGACAGTGACCATGGTAGTCATGGCTCTAAGTTTTACTTCGGAATATGAAGCCGGTACTTTTAAAGAGTTATGTCAGCAAAGTAAATCAGTCTCCATGATGATGGCTATAAAGGCCATTCCTTACTGGATTATTTCTATAGGTCTGGCTGGTATTTTGGCCTGTTTTTATGTCTTTTTCAGAGAGCCGTTCCCAAAACATATCGGAGATGCAGCACTGATCTTCATGTTATTTATTGCCTCGGCTACATTCATGGGAATGGTTTCAAGTATTATATTTAAAACCCAGTTGAGAGCTGTACAGTTCCTGATGGTATTATCCATGACAGTTTATATTGTTTCAGGTTACAGCTGGCCTTTTGATCAGACCGGATGGGCGGCCAGGTTATTTGCCTATATTTTTCCAATGATGCCTTTTGTAAATGGCTACAGGATACTGCTTCTTCAAAGCGGTACACTGGGCGATATTACTGATTATACAACTATACAGTGCATTCAGCTTGCGGTTTATCTTTTACTGGCTTTCCTGCTCTTAAAAGTCAAGACGTGGAAAGAAATGAAAACCAGTTAAAGCAATGTCAATTTCTGGCTAAAACTTATCCTTTCAGTTGTAATTCCTGGTTAAATCTATAGTTTTGCCAGCATTAATTAAGAGATGATATGAAGCAGAAAGTCGATCTGGAAACCTGGGTACGCAAAGAACATTTCAACCTGTTCAGTACATTTGATGAACCCTATTACGGTGTAACGGTAAATATCGATTGTACCAAAGCTTATCGTTATGTCAAAGAAAAAGGCATGTCATTTTTTCTCTACTCCCTGTATCAGTCTTTAGCTGCAGCCCAGGTTACTGAGGCTTTCAGATACCGGATTGAAGACGGTGAAGTTTTTATTTATGACCAGATTGATGCAGGTTCAACCATAGGCAGAAGTAATGGCACGTTTGGTTTTGTTCATTTGTTGTATGCAGCAGATTTAACCTCATTTATGAAGAATGCTTCCAGAGAGGTTGAACAGGTTAAAAATGCCGATACGCTGGTACGTAGCCCGGCGAACAATGTAATTCGTTTTTCATCATTGCCATGGATCAATTTTACATCTATTTCACATGCCGGAAATTCTTTATTTAAAGATACCTGCCCAAAAATTTCTTTTGGGAAAATGACAGAAAATAATGGCCGCAGAACTATGCCGATGTCTGTTCATGTCCATCATGCGCTGGTGGATGGATTGCATGTCGGACAGTTTATTGATTGTTTCCAGGCACTGATGGATCAGCATTAATTTTTAAGACGGATGAGCAGTAAAAAGGTCAACCTGTTTGAGTTTCCAACTAATCTGGGTTTGAAAAAGAAAGATACTGAAATTGAGCCAGGGGTCAAATTACTGCCCGGATGGCTTAAAAAGCACCATTTTCATGAACTGGTCAAACCACTTCAGACTTTTTCGCTAACCCCACCTGCTTATACCCTGGAAATGGATGAATTATCAGGTGTCAGAAATGCGGATAAAATTATCCGGTACGCCTGTTCACAGTCTGAAATTCTGCTTCCTCATTTCAAACCAGATACTTTTAATATCATTATCGGAGGTGATTGCAGTATTCTGATTGGGACAACAATGGCATTAAAGAAAAATGGTGATTATGGTTTGTTCTTTCTGGATGGACATACAGACTTTGTTTTACCCGAGTTCTCTTCAACCGGTGGAGCAGCCGGAATGGACTTAGCTATTGTAACAGGAAACGGACACGAAAAACTCACCAATATTGAGCAGTTAAAACCCTATCTGAAAGAAGAAAATATCTGGTGCGTGGGAAACAGAGAGTACGATGAGGCTTATGAAAAACCAATTATAGATTCTGCTGTCAATTATTTTGATTTAAACAGGCTTAGAGAAACTGGTTTGACCAATTGTGTCCGGCAGTTTCTGCAAATGATTGACAATAATAGGCTGGATGGCTTTTTTATCCATCTGGACCTCGATGTGCTGAATGATGAAATTATGCCTGCCGTAGATTGTAGACAAGAGGATGGGTTGAATTATGCCGAATTAACCATTATACTGGAATTACTAATCAGTAGTCCTAAGGCTGCGGGTATTGAAATCACTATTCTTGATCCGAATCTTGACCAAACTGGTAAATATACAACTGATTTTGTTACTCATCTAACCAGTATCCTGGAAAGATCCCTGTAGTATTCGGGTACTGTTCGGGTCGTAGTGCAGTCAGGTTCTGGACTGGCCCATTTGCGAATTATTCCTGGTCTATGGCAAGTCCGTGTTTTTCGTCGAAATACATGGACTTGCCATAGACTAAGACCATGCCAGCTAAGGACGTATCATAACGCGAACCACAAGTTGATACGAACGGTTATACTATACCAAATTAATTATAGAAAAAAAATGAAATACCTGTAGGCAATTGTCTCATTATTAGGGTCTATACTTCTATAACCAAATATTTAAACCAAACTTATGAAACATCATTACACCTGATCAGGTGAATCGCCCTGCATCTTGACCTACTGAAAAACAAAACCTAAACCAAAAACCAGAATTTATGAAAAAACTATCCCTTATCGGAGCGGTCGTACTGATCGTTACTCTATTTCTCTATGCCTGTAAAAAAGAGCAGAAAGAATCACAAAACACACTTAATAACACTAAAAATCTCTCGGCAACCAAAACTTCCGGTGCTACGGGTTTGCTAGGCACACCTTTTACTACCGCTTATGTAGAGGTGAACAGCAACAATTTTGTAAATCCAGGTTGTTATACCTATGGTACAGCTTCAACACAGTTATTTGGTGTTTCTGTTATTTTTGCTGCGAACATTAACTCTACCAATGGCGTGCCGACTTTATCCTTTAACCCACAGGTACAGGATGTATTGTCGTCAGGAAAAGTAGCTTATCTGCAATCTTTAGGTATAAAAGTAGTATTAGACGTTCTTGGAAATCACCAGAATGCCGGATGGGGTTGTTTTACCAGTTATGCTGATGCTGATGCGTTTGCTGTTCAGTGTGCCAATGCGGTACAGCAATATGGCCTGGACGGGATAGATATAGACGATGAATATTCTACCTGTACTTCCAATGATGGTTCACTGGTATTAGCTGCGGCAGCTTTGAGAGCAAGACTAGGCAGCTCTAAATTAATTACCATGGCCGCGTTTAACCAGGCGAACTACTTCTCGTCGGTTTATAACGGACAGAAACTCGGCGACATCCTCGACTATGTATTTGAACAATCTTATTTCTCGACAGACTACGCAGGCAGATTACAACCTTACATTAATGCGGGTGTATCTGTCAGCAAATTAGGATTGGGAACAGACCTTGGGAATAATGATCAGGCAGCAGTTGCTACCTATGTGAAGAATAATGGACTGGCGAGTGCAATGGTTTACAATGTAGCCAACAACTCGCAGGCTAAATTATCTTCCATATCGACTGTCTTATATAGTTCGCCGACAACGGTGAAATCAAATTGTATAGATGGGGGAGGTTCAACAGCAGCTAACCAGTCATTAGGTTTTGACGGGGGATCAAAGTATCTGAACACCAATTCTTTTAATCTTTCTGGTACAGGATTGACCTATGAAGGATGGATAAAACCAACCGCATTTAAATCGGCTTTTCCAAATATTTCTACAGTGATGGGTATAGAGGTAAGTGATACCAATGTCGCTTTATTACGTTTGGGTGATGCAGGTCTGGCCAATAATAAATTACAGTTTGTACTGAATACGGGGGGGACTACGCCTAATAAACTAAATGGCGTAACCGCTTTAAATGCTAATACCTGGTATCATGTAGCTGCTACTTATGACGGGACGAGTATGAAAATTTACATTAATGGTGTTTTGGATGCCAGTATGAGTGCTTCAGGGACCATATCAGCAAACGGAACTTTACAAATGTCCAGAAGTTATGATGCAAACCGCGGTTTTGCAGGTCAGTTTGATGAATTAAGGGTTTGGAAAGTTGCACAGCCACAAACAGCTATTCAGGCTAATAAATGCAGTGTAAGTGCATCCAGTGCCAGTCTGGAAGCTTACTGGAAATTTAATGAAGGATCTGGTACGACTACCGCTGATGCTACCGGACACGGACATACAGCTGCTTTAACCAATATGAGCAGTACCGACTGGATGACCAGTGTACCTTGTCCGTAGGTAAATTATTGGATATAAAAAAGGGGCACGGGCTTTAATTTCTTAAGCCCGGCCCCTCTAAAACACACCCTATTTTATTTCTTTCAGCATTTCTTTAACTGCTGTTTCTATTTGAGTATCAGTGCCGTTCAGATAAGATTCATAAGGAACCTGAACTTTAATGTCGGGTTCAACCTGCAGGTTTTCTGTAGGTCTGTTTTCTTTACCGATAGTGGCTACCATTGGAATTCCGAAGATTAAAGTCGGGTCAATCTGCGCTTCCCACCAGACAGCCGTACCGGTTCCGGCCACAGGCATACCAATCAGTTTACCTACACGATTCTGTTTGTAGATATAAGGGAAAATATAGGCATCACTATAATTACTCTCATTCATGACCACACAACTTGGTTTTTGCCAGCGGTTTGAAGGTTCTGCATCAGCCAGGCGATTTCCTTGTGGTGCAAATTCAAGATATTTAGTGCCAGTAAGAAAGGTATTCAGGTCATCATGCAGCCAGCCGCCACCATTAAACCTGGTATCTACAATCAATGCTTTTTTATCCGCATTTTTGCCCATTACGACATCATAAACTTCTCTGAAACTACCATCATTCATACCCTGTACATGGACATATCCTACTTTGCCTCCACTTAAACGATCTACCATTTCGGCCATTCTTTTAGTCCATCTTTTGTACATCAGGCCACTTTCTTCACCGTTGCTGATAGGCTTCATCCTTTCCGTCCACCTGCTTTTGGTAGTCTCATTATAAAAAGTAAGCAGGACATTTTTACCCGTTTTCTGGTTTAAAAACTTCGCCCAGTCAGTCTCTGCTGTTAAAGGTTCATTGTCAATTTTTTCAAGGATATCTCCGGCTTTCACCTTGCTGGTTTTCTTGTCCAGCGGACCGCCGGCAATCACTTCAGTGATCTTTAGCCCATTGGAAGGCAGACTCTCATCGTATAACAGTCCCAGCGCTGCGGTTCTGTCTCCGTTAGGAATATTTGGATTGTATCTTCCACCAGTATGCGACGCATTTAATTCTCCAAGCATTTCACTAAGTAATTCCTGGAAATCAAAATTATTATTAATGTAAGGCAGGAAACGGGCATATACACCTTTATAAAGATTCCAGTCTACACCTTCCATTTTAGGATCATAGAATTTTTCTCTTACCTGTCTCCAGGCATGTTCAAAAATGTAAGCTCTTTCGGCAGTAGCATCTATCGAAATAGACCCGGCGATAGAAACCGGGCTTACTTTGCCACTTTCAGCCTCTACTTTAACCAAACGGCCTGAATTGCTGACAAAGATATTTTTGCCGTCTTTACTCATTTCAATACCACTCGAACTGCCACCCAGTTTGGCCAGAATCTTTGTTTCATGCGTGCGCGTATCAGTTACCCAAAGGTCATATCCGTTTTCAAACGAAGTCAGGTAAAAAAGCTTGCTGGCATCTTCATTCAATACATAATCACTGATGGCGCTACTGTTGATCGTCAGTTTCAGCCTGCGGTTGTCAAGATTTTTAAAATCAGGATCGAATTTTGCCTTAGTGGTATCTGCCTTGATTTTTGTCTTGTCTTTTTTAGTCCCAACACTATCTTTGGCTGCGACAGGTTTTTTTTCTTCTCCCTCTTTAAGAAGGTTGAAATCATCTTTGTTCAGGTTTGCTCTGTCATAAGCATCCTGATCAAAGAAAACAGCATAAACATCCAGGTCCGAATCTCCTGAAACAGACATTGATTTGCGACCGTTTTTACTGCTTAACCAGGTCATCATTTTACCTTTCATTCCCCATTTATTACTGAATTCACTAAAACCACTGTTCACTGGATATAAGATCTGACCTGTTCCGTCAGCTTTAATCAATGCAGCATGTCTGGTGAACATATGCCCGTTCTGGTCATCTGCCACTATCCATTTACTGTCAGGGCTCCATTGGAAACCCCAGTCTCCGTCACTATAAGAGTAATTGTGTCCGGTGGGTAATAATGTCCTTGTCTTTTTTGAGGCTAGGTTGTATACTTTGAGTACATTTCTGTTCTCTACATAGGCAATCTCTTTACCATCTGGTGAGTAGACGGGCTGAAATTCCTCGGCTGTAGTGTTAATCACAGGTTCTTCTGTAATTACTGTTGCTGCGTAGAAATAACGTTCGTCTTTCTGCTGTACAGTACTTTTGTAAATATCCCAGCTTTGGTTACGTTCGGTCGCATAGATCAGACTTTTTCCATCCGGTGACCAGGCCACGGATCTTTCCTGTGCGGGTGTATGTGTGATTTGTTTGGTTTGTCCGCTTTCAACAGCTGTCACAAAGACTTCGCCACGGTTAACGAAAGCTATTTCCTTTCCGTTGGGGCTTAATGCAAATTCAGTCACGTTTCCGCTCACTGGCTCTGTTTTTACCAGATTGTCTCTTCCGTCATTCAGTATACTGATGTTTACTTTCTGAGGGCTACCGTCTTCTTTCAACGTGTAAATCTCACCGTTCTGAGTAAAACATAAAGTGTTATCTGATGAACGGCTCAGGTGACGTACCGGATTTTCTTTGAAGTTAGTTAGTTGTTTTGCAGTACCCGGAGAACCGGCAGGCATTTTAAACAAATTCTGGTTTCCTGCCTGTTCACTCAGATAATATACTGTCTGATCGTCTTTACTATAAACCGGTTCGCGGTCTTCTCCCTCAAAACTGGTTAGTTTGGTGTAAGTATTATTTTTCAGGTCCATCGTCCAGATGTCTCTGGTCACTGATGAAGTATGATGTTTACGCCAGGTATCTTCATAACCTTTGCGGTCTTCAAATACCAGGTGACTACCATCCTGATCGTAATGCGCTTTTTCCATACCTGCGGCACTGATCAGTACCGATTTTCCGCCAGTAACTTTAACGCTGTAGACATTCTGAAAAACAAACGGCATGGCAAAACGTGCATTTTTTGCAGTGGAATTACGCGAGCTGCCAAAAATTACGGATTTACCGTCGGGAGAAAAATCATAAGGATAGTCATTTGCGCTGTTGTAGGTTAAGCGGGTAGGGGTTCCACCAGTAGAAGGCATGACGAAAACATCAAAATTTCCATAGCGATTGCTGGCAAAAGCAATATTTTTACCATCACGGCTCCAGACAGGCATCATGTCCTGGGCTTCATTTAAGGTTAGTGGGACAGCTTGTCCACCAGCTGCACTGACCAGATAAATATCACCCTTATAGCCAAAGGCGATGTTTTTCCCATCCGGGGATATAGCTGGATACCGGAGCCACAAAGGGTTAGTCTGTGCCATTCCGTATCCGGTAGAAAAGCACAGCAATAGTGCTGTAACTATTTTTTTCATATTATGTTAGGATTTAGTATTTGATGCAACTGAGGTGCAATAAATATAGATGTATTTGACTCCATTTTAATCATGTTTCAAAGATTTTACTATAATTACAGACCTTTAAATTGTTTTGACTAAATAAAAGAAGGTTTGTTACTGATGATTTGCTAAGAAGCTGAAAAATGGATCAGATTGATCCTATGCTGTAACACGATTGAACAGTGGCGGGAAGTATAAACCTATTCCCGGATTTTTATACCCGGAAATAGGTCTTTTGATGTTTGTTAATTAGTTGGCAACTTTGCGGGTATTGTCCGAAAGATTAAGGCTGACAGAATTGTTTGATTTACTGTTGAGCTGAATATAATCAGCAACCACTCTCAGACTTTCCTCTTCCAGGAAGTCGAACTCTTCATCTTTTTTAATTTTATCACCTTTTTTAACAGGAGCTAAACCTCTTGAAACTCTGAGTGCATTTGTCTCTTCAAGCGATTTTACTTCAAGACTATCTCTTTCTGCTTTCAGTTTGTTTTCATTTAGGGTAACTGATGTTTCCAGATCACGTTTTTTCATATCGGCGATGCCATCAATCAGGAATTTATAGTCCAGTGACTTTTTCATCCTTTCTTCATGAAGTTTAACCAGTTCAGGTTTAATAGCTGACAGATTGGCTACCGGCGTAAAATCAGATGGTTGAATTTCATCCCATGGTAAGGCAGATTGTTTGGTGTCTTCTCCTATTTTATCCAGAGGATAGAAAGAAGGTAAAGAGACATCAGGCATCACACCCCTGTGTTGCGTACTGCTACCATTTACGCGGTAGAACTTGGCCATGGTCAGGTTGATCTGGCCTAAGGATGAAGGCTCATTTGCTTCTTTTTTGGCATTACGGACAGTACCTGCAGCACTTTTTGAAGCAGCAGCCAGACGTTGTAAGATAACGGGATTAATGAGTTGATCTAAATTATAGGGAGACTGAACAGTACCTTTACCATAAGTTTGCGTACCGATAATTATTCCTCTTCCGTAATCCTGTATAGCACCGGCAAAGATTTCAGAAGCTGATGCACTTAAATGGTCGACCATGACACCAAACGGGCCACTCCAGGCAACACCCGGCTGGTCATCGCTGCTTACCTCTACATTGCCATCAAGATCTTTAACCTGTACAACGGGGCCTTTACCTACAAATAAACCGGTCAGATCAATCGCTTCTTTCAGTGAGCCACCACCATTGGCACGCAGGTCCATGACAATTGCATCCACCTTGTCTCTGTTTTTCAGCGTATCAATCAATAATTTTACGTCACGTGTTGTGCTTTTATAATTGGGATCTCCGGCACTTGCAGCTTTAAAATCTGCATAAAATGCAGGCACATTAATTACACCGATTTTATAAGATTTACCATTGGATAGTACTGTTTTTACCTCTTTTTTAGCGGACTGGTCTTCCATGATAATTTTTTCCCTGATCATCTCTACAATGATAGGTTTGGAGGACATCTTGCGGCCTGCGGGAATAATTTTTAACCTGACTTTAGTCCCTTTGGGGCCTTTGATCTTAGCGATAGAATTATCAGCTCTCCAGCCGGTAATATCTTCAAATTCACCCATACCCTGGGCTACTGCAACGATTCTGTCACCCGCATTCAGTTGTTTGCTTTTGTACGCAGGGCCGCCGGTAATTACTTCAGCAATTTTTAAAACATCATTTTCCACTTTGAGATAGGCACCTATACCCTCTGTTGAACGGGTGATGTCTTCGTTAAACTGAGCCGCATTGACAGGGTTGAAATAGTCTGTATGCGGATCAATAGTCTCTGTAAAAGCGTCCATAATAGCCTGGAATACATCCTGGTTGTTTAGTTTAGAAGACTGCAGTTTAAGACTCTGATATCTTTTAGTTAAAGTTTCCAGATTCTTTGTATCTGCACCGCCTGCCAGTTTTAAATTAATCAGTTCATATTTAACTCTCTTTTTCCAGACATCATTCAGTTCGGTAACCGAAGTGATCCAGGGCATTTTTGCCCTGTCATAGATATAAGTGTCATTTTTGTTGAAATCATATTTGTCTCTGATATGAGCCATTGCATAATTTAAGGTCTCATTATACCTTTTGGAGAATACATTAAAAATATAAAAAGGAGCATCTAAATTACCCGCTCTGAAATCGTCTCCCAGCGTATTTCTGAATTGTTCAAAATCTTTAATATCAGAGGCCAGAAAGTAGCTCCTTGAAGGGTCAATTTTCTTGATATATTCGTCCAGTACGAGTGAAGAGATCGAATCGTTTACAGTTAACTTTTTATAGTTATACTTTTCTATCAGTCCTACAATTACCTTACAGACAAGGCGCTGTTGCTCACTAGGTTTAATATTAGGAATACCTTCAACTAACGGGTGATGTTTTGGAGCTGCCTGGCAGGAAAATACGACCGCTGTTAGACCTATCAATAATAATCTTTTCAACATCTTAATAATAATTTAAATCAATTTAACAATTACTCCAATATGATACCAAGTTTTCAATGCAACAGAAAAGAGACATAATTATAGCCGGTTGCTGACGAATAAGTTTCAGGCTGTCAGGTGATCTTTTCATGGTAATCTGTTTATTTTAATCCGATAGTATGATTCGTATAATCAGAGAAAAAAAAATTGTTCTCAAAAAAATTGAGCCCCACTACAGATCTGTCCGTCTTTTTAAAGGGCACCAAAGTAGTTATATGCTGTTTACTGTCTGCAATATAATCGTAATTAAACCCCGAAACAGTCTCAAATTTTACAGGTTCGGCAGTTGAAATAACAGATGATCTGCTGATACTCCTGTCGACAATTTTAACACCACGGGGAGTGCCTGTATCAAAGAGGATCGTTGTCTTAATTTTATTATCTCCCCAAACTACTTCTCCGCTGATTGTGGCAAAATAATTCCCGTTTCTACGCTGACCTTGTTTAGTCTGATAATAATTTAGTTCCATCTCTTCCGTCAACCCCACTTTTAATATGGGGGCAGTATAAACCCCATCTCCAGAATAGATATTGGACTTATCCGATGTGCTCAGGGGATCCAGCTGAAAGCCTGAGTTAATCCCTTGCGAATAGTTCAGATAAGCAAATGGGCTCTTGATCTGCTTTCTTTTTGAGGCGATATCATCATTGGAGCTATAGGAACTGCTTACGCCAAATATTCCGTCAACTGAAGGATCAACAGAGGCTGTCTTGCCAGTGGCTTCATTGATTCCTCTATAGATAAGCAGGAACGGCATTTTTCTTGTCACCAGATTTCCACTTTGATCACCTATGGTAATTGTACTGTAGGCAATCTGGCCAAAATATTTCCGTCCTTTGCCCGAAGTCATCCCATAGGATGCTGAATCTTTGATGGAAGTAACCGTGATCCCATCAATGAAGAATGAATTCTGACCATTTAAAAATATACCGTTATCGGTTATCATACGGGATGGTAAAAGGCTATGGGCATCCAGAATAAGACCTTCTGATCCGGTGTCAAACACCGTTTTAATATTTACCCTTTTTGATCCTATCTTCATAATCGGCATAAATAATCTGTTAATATAACTCTGCTTTCTGCGAAATAATAAATTTATCGAAACCGGGCCGGATACTAGCGATGGCTGATCGGCCTGGGTTGTATCATCCTGATAGTAATTAACGGAAATAGTCCTGCCCTGGGATTTGGAATAGGGAAGAACAGCAGCTGATAGCCATATACAAATGCTTAAAGACCTTCTGATGGAAGTCATAATCAATGTTTAAAGATTTAATGATACCTGTTTTTACATCCCTGAAATGGATAGATGATCTATTGACAAGATAAAATTATAATAGTTTAAAGCCTTTACGTCCCGTTTATAGAAATATGTTGAATTTACCTCTGAATCTGTATTAGTTTCCTGTAACGACAGAGATTGTCTGGCGATTTAGAAACTGTTTAACCTGTTCCGTCTAATCAGGTAATAATGCCATAGAAAATAGGTTGCCAGGGAACGCAGAGGTTTCCAGTTTTCGGCAAGGGAAATCATTTCTTCTTTTGTTCTGGCATCGGTAAGTTCCTTCATGGTATTGACAATGGCAATATCTCCATGCGGAAAAATATCTTTTGCCTGTAAACAGAACATCAGATAAACGTCAACTGTCCAGTTCCCAATTCCTTTGATGCTGGTGAGCTGTCTTCTGATTTCTACTTCATCCAGAAGCTGTAATTCTTCCAGATCAATGTTTTTACTGACAATTGCAATGGCTAATTCTCTGAGATATTTTGATTTCTGACGGCTTATCTGGCAAGTGCGCATTTCCTCGTCGGTCAGTTTCAATATATTGGCCGGGGTAAACTCTTCCAGATAACTGTTGAGTTTTATAAAATGGGCATTGGCAGATGCCAGACTAACCTGTTGTTCGAGAATTATTTTGGATAAGGTGACAAAACCTTGTGGTCTGGACCAATCGGGGGGGAACTGATACTGATTAAAGATGTCAGCCATAACCTGATTGGTTTTGATCAGGGCTTTGACATCTTTTTCATTGACTATGCTATTCATCAGCTGGTTTAATACCCCCATCGGGGGACCATTAAAAATCTATTTCGATCAGACTGCTTAAGGGGATATGTATCCCGCTTTTAAGCTGGAGATATTCTTCGGTTACAGACCAAACTGTCGTGAACACAGTTTTTGGACCTTCTTTCGTGTTGAATGTAATTTCACATTTTGATTTAAACTCGTTTCCGAGGCGCTGAGCAGATAAGAGTTTATCTTGTAATTCTTTGGTGTGATTTTGTTCAGCAGGTATAATTCCTATATACTTTATTTCTTCTTTCTCGATTAATTCTCCCAACATAATATAAATTGTATTTCGTGACTAAGTACTATCCTAATCTATATAAATTATTGGTAAAACAGCTAAATAATTGTCAATACGATCTGGTTATTTTTGATAAATGACTTAGAAATTATTTTAGTCTTTCTGATAAAGTGTATTTGATACACAGTAATCTCTTAATAATCAACGTAAAAGGTATTAGCTTTGCCGCTGGGGCTGATGTAAATTAAATTTAATAACGGGATGTTATTTTTAGAAGGGTAATTCGAAAATGCCGTATTTAATTGCAAAAATCACTAGCCCGGCAGTGTTTTTACAACCGGTTTTAGCCAGCAGATTGGTTCTGTGTCCATCGACGGTGCGGTTACTGATAAACAATTTTTCGCCTATTTCTGCATTGGTTAATTCATTGCATATCAGATTCAATATCAATAGCTCTCTGTCAGTGAGTGCGATTGGAATATGATTCATATTCAGGACTCCTGTTTTACGGTACAGACCTGCACGTCGCATTGCAGTTAAGGCTTCATGATTAAAATAGAACCCCTGTGACTGTGTATTGATAATGGTATCAAACAGGTCATTGGTTTCACAGTTTTTTTTGAGATAGGCGCAGGCCCCTGCTTCTATCATTTTGCTGATATATCTCTCTTCCCCGTGTACAGTAAGCACAATTACCTTAATCAGCGGGTATTCTTTATTTAGAATACTATTTAACTCAACGCCATTCATGACTGGCATGTTCATATCAATCAGTGCGACATCAGGCAGCACCTCCATGTTTTGAAGTTTCGTCAGTAATGCCTGGCCGTTTTCGGCCTGTGCAACCAGCTCAAATTCCGGATTTGTATTTAAAAGATTGGCAAGGCCCTCACGGAAAAGGCTCTGGTCATCTGCGATAGCGATTCTTATCATTTCTTTAATTGTTAATCTGACCCGCTGGGTATTTCCTCTTTAAAACAAATGAACATGGAAAAACCCTTATCCGGAGCTGTTTTTACAGTATATCTGGCATTGATCATATTAAGTCTGCTCTCAATATTTTGTGTACCCATTCCTTTTTTTGTTTTCTTGTCACTCAGGGTATAACCGTTGCCATCATCGGTATAATGAATGGCAAGTAAATCGCCTTTCATAAAGAGCGATATGCCTATTTTTTTAGCGTTAGCATGTTTTAACGTGTTGGTTACCAGTTCCTGGAGTACTCTCAGTAAGGCAAGCGCAATATGATGAGGTAAACTTTCTGTAGCAGCTTCAGCATGATTGGTAATAGAGATAAAAGATTCATTCCCGGCACCGACTACATCTTTGATTTCTTCGAGTGCTTCAGAGAATCCAAATAAAGTAAGTCCCGGAGGAGAGAGGCTGTGTGAAATATTCCTGACGTCCTGTATGATTTTATCTATCAGTTGTTTGTAGAGCTGATAGGGCGGGTCTTTGTATTCCTCCGCATCGCTGTTTTCAAACCTGTTGATTAGGATGCGCAGGTTGGATAATGAACCACCTACTTCATCATGTAAATCCTGCCCGATACGTTCACGCTCTTTTTCCTGCGATTGGATAACAGCATTTAACAGTGCCTTCTGATGATCAAGCGCAGCTTTATGTGCTTTTTCTTTCTGCTGTATTAATCTTTTCTGGTTGCGGGCATAAATAAAGACAAAGGAAACCACAAGCATAAAGGTCCCCACCATAGCGAGGGTAACCAGAATATAGATGTTATCAGTTAATTTTTGCATTTATGAAATCCGATAGCGAATAGCATGTACATAATTAAAACGAGTGTCGCATGTATATTCCATATGAGTACTTTAATATCATGTGATACCTCAACACTTACTACGTTTGAGAAAGTAAACTGGAACAGTGCTCCTGAAAAATAAAGCAGTATTCCGGTTACCATCCAGTTTACAGGATTGTTAACCCAGCTTAATTCATGGTCAGTACGTGACTCTCTTTCAAAATATGACAAACTATAGGCGATTAAAAATATGGCCTCTATGGGTCTGGTATAGGTGTTAAATTTATCCAGACTCTGGAGGAAAACAAAATTGATAATACACAAAGCAGTAAAAGCAAAAATGGAACAGGTTATAAACCCGGTGATAAACTTTCCCTTGATGATATCCCTGAAGAACATGGATAAAATCGCAAATTCTATTATCGTATAAAAATGGAGTAAGAACAGGTTGTGCATGCTTTTTGACGCCAAAATTATAGCCGCAAGATTTATACAGCCGGAAACCAATAAGTAGAAAAGAATTATTCTATGTCTTTTTCTTAGATCAGGATATACAGTCCAGGCCATTATTATAGGAACGAGAATAGAAACAGGAACGATTACGAGAGGGTATACATTTTTCATAAAACATTTTGAATTTGTTTTATGAAGGTACAGGTATTTCCAAGATTGAAGCAAATATTAATAGTGAAAAGGCCATTTAGGAATCTCCACCATTAATATTTTGCAGTTTTGCTGTTTTGTTGAGAGTGTTAAATTAAGAGAGCGTTAATTTATTTTAAAAAAGTGGACTTGCGGTATCGCACAAATCAGGACACGGAGCGGTGAAATCATAAATGTCTCCGATGCCATTTTCAGCACCTTCACCAGTTTTTGTAATAATATCCTTTTGATCCATTCCGACTGCAACTATACTTCCTCTCATTCTGAAAGTTGGTGGATCTGGATATATAGGTGTAGTATCTTCGGTCAGTCCGAAGTAAACTCTAATGCCGGAAAGGTGTTTGTCGTGTTTTTTATGGTGTTCAATCAATGCCAGCAGATCTGGTAGCGGAATGAATAATGCTTTTGGTTTATATTGTGCATATCGTCCCGAAAAATATGGGAGTTCACCTAAAAGGTCAGACCATCTTTTGGCTCTGTCTTTGGCTTCTTCAAGACTAATAGGCGGATCAACTGGTTTAGGGGGATGATGATGGTGGCCTATTGATTCTGGTGTTGCAATGTTGTCCATGTTTTCCATGTTTTTAAAAAATTAAGTGTGTGTTGTTTTGTTGTATTGCGTTTCAAATCTATGTAATTAGCTATTTCAATATAAGGGTGAAAATACCCTTTTTAAAACCAGGTGTTTTTACCTGGTTTTTTTTCTGTTTCCAGGTGAAAAAACCTGATTGATATTAGGGTTTTTCTACTCTTTTCCAGCAACGGCAGGCAACTAACTTTGACCTGTCGGTCGGAAAGAAACCGGAATATCAAATAGGGTAAGAATAATATTAAAATTTAAGATGGAAACTAATTCTCTGGATACTGTTTATTGCTGGGCAAAAAAACAATTTGCCTCGGCGGTTTATGAACAAGATATAGAGCCTGCAAAAATTGCTGCTGTTTTACTGGCGGTCTGTATAAATAACGAACCACAAAGAAATGAATCGGCTCATAAAATTAAGGAACTGGATGGGATTTATGGATTAGCCCAAACCCGTTCGGATAGCCTTCACGCAGATATACAATACCTGATGGTGTATCATTTGCTGACCGGGCAATGGCCAAAGGGAATAGAAGAAATCATTGATAGTTATTCATCAGTAATTACCGAAGCATTCAGAAATTATCCGAGCAATGAGTTGTTAAAAGCTATTTTATTACTTGCTCAGGCAGACAAAGCAGACCTGGCTATCATCCCTGTTTCAAATGCTGTATTGATTTTAAAAAGACCGGTGTCAGCCTATTTATTGGCGGATAAGAAGCAGCTTGAAGAATTACTTGCCGCAATTGATGCGTATACCTGTTTTGGACAACGTAAGCATATGGAGTTACCAGATCTGCTGATTTCCGTTTTGGAGGTAAGGTTACTAGCTACTTTAAGGGACTTTGATCTCCAGTTAACCTGTGGGATTCTGAAAGCCCTGAATTATCTTGGACATAAAGACTCCAGGGCCATGTCAGCTGCGGTTAAATTCCTGGTCCATAATCAAAATGTCCTGGGGCTTTACGGATACTGTGATCAAGAATTCAAAATGATTAATCAGCAGATTGGCGATTGCAAAAGAAGTTATTTATTGGCTTCTGCATTGCAAATGGCTATTACACTAAGAGAACAAACTAATTATAGATTTTATTCAAAAATGTTACTGGTTCCACCTGTGCAGCAGCTGAATCATGAAATGGTTGTTTTAGTCAACTAGTGTTACAATCGCACAATTGTCGGCTCAGCCTTTAACCGCATACAGATATTTGATACGCTCTCACGTTTCAAACGCTCAGATAAACCCATTGTTGAATAAAATCAGCAGTGGGGAACTCTGGACTATCTCCTTAAACAGCCTTTTCCATTACAATGAGTTCCAGCTCCTGTTTGGGCTCACCAAAACGCCCGACACCGGCAAAAGGTTGTATCTCTCCTGTAAAAGTATATCCTCTACGTTCATACCAGCTGATGAGTTCTTTGCGGGCACGGATCACAGTCATCGTGATTTTTCGACAGTTCCATTCTTTAGCGAATACCTCGGCTTCTTCCAGCAAGGCTTTCCCGATTCCTTTATTTTGTAATACAGGTGATACACTGAACATGCCCAGGTACAATTCATCTGCCTTGATTTCCAGATAAACTGAACCTAAAATCTGGCCCTCATCATCTGTATATTTTAATATGCTGACTGTTTCATTGCTGAAGTTTTCATGGAGCATCTCCTCATCTATCCGGATCCCACCTAAAAGATCTGCCTCAGTTGTCCATCCTTTTTTTGATTCTTCACCGCGATACGCGCTGTTAACTAAAATATTTAATGCTGGTATATCAGCAGGGGTAGCTTTGGTAATTGGCATAGTGTGGTAAAAATAAGGATTTTTCGTAAAACTACTTTAGATCGAGTTTATAAATACGGGATTCTTCTTCCCATGGGTGATAACCCATACCAATATATTCATAGCCATATTTCTCGTAGAAACCGATATGATCAGTACATAGGTATAGGCTGTCAAAACTTGCTTTAACCGTATCTTCTCTGGCCTTGTCCAGGATCAGTTTACTTAGGGCTTTACCTCTGTGTTTTTCATCTATATATAAGGCACATACCCATGGGTATAAATCCATTCTGCTTATAAAATCATTAGGAACTAAACCGCCGCATCCAATAATTTCGCCTCCTTCTTCCAAAAGATACCATTGTGGGAAATCACCCTGTGCATTTATACAATGTGTTAAACAGTCCTCATAAATGATGGGTTCAACTTCAGACCAGCAGGTTTGGAGATATTTAATGGCACGATCTAAATAAGCTGGATGTTCTCTTACGGATATAATTTTCATCAGAGTATATATATTAATGGTGATGAAGCTATCATGATTTTATTCTCATTTCGTTGTGTGATTTGAAAAATCATGATGGTTTCATGGTTTGGATATTTTAAGAGTAATAGAGCTCATTTTTGAATCTTTTTGCTAATAGACCAGTTGCAAGGGCCGGGTCAATGTCCGCGACAATTACTCCCGTTTTTCCGTAAACTTCATGTTGAATACAAACTCCGTCAGGTCCAATGACTGAACTTGCAGATTCAGGATACAAAGAGGCATAGTTTGAGCTTGCAAAAAAGATGGTATTTTCCATGGCTCTCATCATCATGGCCTTTTCGTAATAAGGGTTGTCTTTATTACCCCATTCAACAGGTAAAACCCCATCTGTATTACTTCCGGCAAAATGAGGCTGAAATACAATCTTCGCATCATGCTGAGCGGCCCATCTGACCGATTCCGGATACCGGAATCCCTCGTGACAAATCGTAATCCCGAATTTTACGCCATTGACTTCAAAAATGCTGCGTTCATTACCTGGTATCCAGATATGATCTTCACTTGGATCTAATTGGTTTTTGGTCTGATAGCCCAATAGCTCACCAGTATTGGAAATCACATGTGCTATGTTCAGCAATCCATCAGGATGGTTCCAGTCCATAGGAATGATGATCGCAATCGAATTTTCGGCGGCTATTTTACAGACTTTATCTAATGCGGACTGTAATTTTTCAGTTGTACGGTCTTCATTGCCGGCACCCATTCCAGGATAACCCGGCAGATAGGATTCCGGAAAACAGATTATCTCAGCTTCTTCTTTGACCGCATCTTTGACCAATGTTTCCAGCCAGTATAAACCGTCACTGACAGATTTTGGAAAAGGAGGGGAGGCTACGGCTATTCTCATGGTTTTTTTTGGAAAGATATAAATAAAAAAAACGGAAAGATAACAGGAGATGAATTAATTACTCTTTGCGTAAGAAGAAAATAAATCTTATCTTACCTTATAGTATTTATTCATATTATAATTCAATTCCTATGCGCCAGAAATTTCTTGTTTTGGGCTTTATCGCCCTGTTAACATTCGGATTTGTCAATACGTTGTTTGCTATGAAATACATCCCGGCTGATAGTGCCAGGCAGGATGCCGGTAAAAATGACTTAATAGGGCGCTGGGATATTTCTATGGATGAAAACGGAAAAACTGTTCCTTCCTGGCTGGAAGTTAAACTTTCCGGAAACCGTACTTTAACGGGGTATTTTGTAGGTGTATCGGGAAGTGCCCGTCCGATAGCTAAAGTGAATTTTAACGATGGAAAATTTAATTTTACTATTCCGCCGCAGTGGGAACCAGGCGAAAGAGATTTTATCATTGAAGGTGAATTATCAGGAGCAGAAATCCATGGCACCCTGGTGAACAGTGAAGGAAAGAAATATAACTGGAAGGGTGTGAAAGCCCCCTATCTGAAAAGAACAGGTCTTTTGGTATGGGATAAGCCAATTGCACTGTTTAATGGAAAAGATCTTACAGGCTGGAAAGCCCTGGGTAAAAACCAGTGGGTGGTTAAAAATGGGGTGCTGACCAGTCCGCATTCTGGTGCAAACCTGATTTCTGAACAGAAATTTACAGATTTTAAACTGCACGTTGAATTTAAGTATCAGAAAGGGAGCAATAGCGGGGTTTATTTAAGAGGACGTTACGAGGTACAGATTGAAGACAGTTCAAAAGACGCACATCCTTCAAGTGTACTTTTTAGTGGTATCTATGGTTATTTGTCGCCCAGTGAGATTGCAGCTTTAGGACCTGATCAGTGGCAGTCTTTTGATATTATGATCGTTGGCCGTATGGTTACAGTAATAGCTAATGGTAAGACTGTAATCAGCAACCAGGAAATTCCCGGAATTACCGGCGGGGCCCTCGATAGTAATGAAGGTGAACCGGGACCTGTTTATATACAGGGTGATCATGGCCCTATAGAATTCAGAAAAATAGTGATTACACCAATTAAGTAATTTGAATAAAATAGGCCGGATATCGGAAAAAAAATAAAGAGGCTATAGGGGTATTGATTGAAAACTTTGTTTATCTGTTTTAATAAATAAAACATGATTGATAAAATTCAAAAATCAAGAACAATGAAGACTTCTGTATTTTTATTCAATAACACTCTCCAATCCTTATTCACTATAACCGGTTTATGTCTGGTGTTTTTTTTAGGCTCCTGCAAAAAGGATACTAAAACTGAAGGCACTGCAAGGGTAACTTTTGTAAATGCTGTTTCCACTTCAATCCCCCAGGATCTGTATCAGGGACAGGTAAGGGTCAGTTCAAGAAGTATTGGTTTCGGACAAAACACAGGCCCTATCATTGCGGCATCCAGAAAACCACTTTATCTGAACAACTATGGAACACAGGTGACTACTAAAGGGATTTCTATCAATATCCCGGTTGGAACCTCCTATACTTATTTTTATACTCATAAAAAAGAGAATAATTCTCTGACTATACTGGAAGTTCAGGACGATACAAAAAACCTGCCGGGGAAAGCTAAAGTAAGGTTTGCGAACATGAACAATTTTTTGTCCGGAGGTATTACCATTAAGGATAATTCGGGGACTGTGATTTATACCAGTTTAATGCATAATGAAATTTCTTCTTATGTTGTACTTGACCCTGCTGTAGTTTTGAATATCACTTATAAAGGCACGGTTACGCCTGTTATATTAAACGATGCTAAACTTACAAATGGAAAAAACTATACGATCTGGTTTTCAGGGAACGGTAATGGAAAAGTGGATTACCACGTCATCATGCAGGATTAAATTGTACAGATAATTAAGCCATTTTTTATGGCCAGCATATTGAGACATGGAAAATAGCATATGGTGGATTTTTGGTAATCAATAGTTATCTGATTAAATTACCTGGAAATTATTGTTTTAGAAGATTAAGTGACCGGTTATGCCATACACAAAGATCCCTGTTTTTCTGTTTCTGTTATGCTTTGCATTTATATTTGGCTGCAAGGACAAACCTGTTGCCGTAGACACTAAAATCAGCCGGCTCAGAGAACTTGGATATAGCCTGAGATTTACAGACACGCTGAAATCTATGACCTGTCAGCAGAATGCACTGTCTCTGGCAAAAAAAGAGAATAAAGCTGAAGAAATTTCAATCTGTTACTCGCTCCTTTCACTCAGCTATAAAAAGAAGTTTCAAACTCATTATGCGCAGCTCTATGCGGACAGTTCTTATTATCTGGCGAAACAAATCAAATCGCCTCGCGCATTAGCCTATGCCTATCTGGCAACCGGTCTGTTAAAATCTTTTTTTAGTGAAAATGACCAGGCCATTAATCAGTTGATTTTGGCGTATCAGCATTTTAAGCAGATCAACGATTATAAAAACATAGCAAGGACTGCTGCAGAAATTTCATATTTATACGCCGATAAGGATATCCTAAAAGAGAAAAAATATGCGCTGGTTGCAGTAAATACGGCAGAAAAAACTGATGCGGCAGATGAAAAACTCTATGCCCGCTTAGCTTATGGAACAATCCTGATTACTCAGAAAAGAAATAACCCGGTCTTATCAGCAGATACAGCTATAAATTATTTTAAGGAGACGATCCGTCAGATAGAACAGCATTCTGATAAAATTTACACTAAATCGAATATTCCAATTGCTTATCTGAACCTGGCTGTACTTTATTTCGAACATCCGTTCCCTGGTAGTGAGCCTTTGTTTTTGCAGCAGCTGGATAAGGCTCTGGTTTTTACCCGTCAGTATAATATCCGGAACGTTTATCGTAATTCTCTGGGATTAAAAGGGGAGTATTATATTCGAAAGGAAGATTACGCTGGGGCAGAGCAATTATTTAAAGAGGGAATTGCCTACCAGAAATCTATGCCTTATATGGATTATTATACCTTATCACTGTTTTACGGGGCACTTAAAAATTTAGCCATCAAACAACAGGACTATAAAAATTATGCCCTTTATGATACGGCATTTATGAAATACAATGCTCTGGCATATAGTGAGTCAACAGCGAAAGCACTGCAAAATGCGGATGTCCGTTTTGAATCTGCTCAAAAAGCAAAGACGATATCGACTTTAGAGAAAGAGAATAAGTTACAGCGTACTAATAAATGGTTTGGATATGGCACGGCTGGTTTATTAGCTATGGGCTTGCTGTTTATGTTCCGGTCTTATTATTTTCGGCAGAAGTATTATATCCAGAATGAAATCCTTTTCAGGGATAAACAGAAAACAGCAGAAATGCAGTTGCAATTAGAAAAACTGGAAACAGCTGCAGCCATGTCAGCAAAGCTCTCCATCGAAAGAAGGCTCCTGCAGTCGCAGATAAACCCGCATTTTGTTTTTAATGCGCTGGGTAATATTCAGAGTTTTGTCTTGCAGCATGACACACAGAATGCGGTCACTTACTTAGCTAAATTTTCTAAACTGATGCGCCAGATTCTGGAATTTACAACTAAAGAGTTCATCCCTCTGGCAGATGAAATTGATTCGTTAAAAAACTATATTGATATGCAGCAATTACGTTTAAACCATAGTTTTGAGTATACCATTACAAATGAACAGACGGCTGCCGGAATTTCCATTCCACCAATGCTCATCCAGCCGTTTATAGAAAATGCAATTGAACATGGTTTAAAACCATTGCCATTGTCAAAAAAAGGAAAACTCAGTATTTCGTTTTCGGCTGATGCAGAGCAGACAGCTATTTCCTGTACAATAATTGATAATGGTGTGGGAATAGATTTTTCCATGCTGAATAAAGAGAAGAAGGATATCATGTATCAGCATAAATCAATGGCAACAGATATTACCAGGGAGAGACTGCAAACTATGACAGACGCGCATAAAACATACGGCTTTATCATTCAGGAGATGAAAAGTGAGCAGGGAGAAACTTTGGGAACCAAAGCAGTAATTCAAATTCCATTTATCAAAACATAATGTATAAAGCAATTCTAATAGAAGATGAGCATAAGTTACGTGAGGCATTATTTTTAATGCTGCAATATGTTGCAGCCGAAAAGGTTAATGTAATTGCTGTAGCTGAAAATGTAGTGGATGCCATTCAGTTAATTGATGAACTACAGCCCAACCTGGTTTTTATGGATATTCAGTTGAAGGACGGAAGTGGTTTTGACGTTCTGGAATATTGTTCATTTAAAAACTTCCATGTCATCTTCACTACCGCTTACCAGGAATATGCGATAAAAGCATTTAAGACCAGTGCTATAGATTACTTGCTTAAACCTATTGATCCGGCAGAACTGAAAGCAGCTATTGATAAAATCAGTGTGCTGGAACAGAAATTCTTAAACAGGGTTCAGCTAAGTACGCTGCAAAATAGCCTGGGCAAACCATCAGCAAGTCGTATCTCCTTGTCAACACAGGAAGGACTACACCTGGTAGCGATAAATGATATTATTTATTGTCAGACATCTGGGTCATATACTACGTTTCACCTGGTTAATGACAGGGAAATCATTGTCTCAAAACCATTGAAAAATTATGAAGGGCAACTGACACTACCTGACTTTTTCAGAATTCACCAGACTTACCTGGTGAACCTGAATTTCGTAGAGACGTATTTAAAAGACGGGATGGTAATCCTTAAAAATAAAATTGAACTTCCCGTTGCCCAGCGCAAAAAAGATGAATTTTTAAAACTGATTAGACTATAGCTGTTTAACCATCGGATACAAAGTTAATAGCGACGTATACAAATTCGGGGAAAATATGGGGGGGATAGTTTTTACATTCATAGCAGACTAATATGAAATTGTAAAGATATGAAACGAGGATTGCCGCTGTTCTGGAAGCTTTATATGCTTTTTTTTGCCATTCCGTTCCCTATGATTCTGTACTATGGTATCAATAGCGAATATGATATAACGGGATTGAAAGATAAAGATCCCTGGTTTGTCATGAGCGTACTATTGGTATCCATCGTATTATGGTTATTTCTTTTGTGTCATTATTTTAATAGCTGGGTGTTGTTCAATTTTATTGCAAAAAGGAATATTGAACGCTTAAAAAATGGAGGAATCCGCCGGCAGGCGAAAATTCTGAATGCTGTAGAACTTTCCGGTCATGGAGCTAAGTACCCTATTTATGAACTCAGTCTGTCCTTTAAAAATTTAGTGGATACAGAAATCAGGCAAAAGGCGATGGTAAATGATGCCAAACCTTATGAATGTCGTTTCGAGGCCGGAAAAAGAGTGGATCTGCTGATTGATCAGGAGATGAAAGCTATTCCCTATTTTATTTTTGCAAGTACAGAAGTGAAGTTGAATATAAAGCATCTTATACTGGTGGTTGTCGGTTGGCTGGGCATCGCTGTGCTGATAACAGGCTATTATATTTATGCTTATCAATCAGAAAGCTTCGGCATGGGCTGGCGTTTTATGAGTTTCGCACATCCTTTGATTGTTTGTCCTGGTGTATTGACATTGTATATCATCATGGCGAAATATATCCTTGGAAAGATCGGACAGTCACCCGGGGATGCCGCATTAATTAAATTTAAAGGGATAGGTACTACAGCAAAAATCCTGAATGCAAGTCAGACCGGGATGTTTATCAATGAACAACCACAAATCCGTTTCGAACTCGAATATGTTGATCACAGGCAACTCACTCACCGGAAGATTTATAAAAAGGTGGTAGATCTGCTCGATCTGGATATGGTCAAAAAAGAAAGTGTGGATATTTTTTATCTGAAAGAAGATCCTGAGCGTATTGCTTTTACCAGTGATTTAGCTGAACTAAGTTAAATATGATGAAAAAATTAATCACTTTAATGGGTTGTGGATTTGTGTTTTTAAGTTGTCACCAACTCTCAAACAGTGTTCAGGAAACATTTAAATCTAATGATACTGTGCTGAATAAGAAGATCCAGGGGCAGAGAGCTGCTGAAACAGACGGGGTAATAACAGAAACTTATACGACAACCCATACAGAACAACATACAGAAGGGGAGAGTATAAATTTTCTAACTGACACAGAGAAGTTGATCAGGGCAGAAAATGCACTGAAACAGCTTCCGCAATTTGCAGGGAAAGAGATCTTCATTTATCTGGTTGCTTATTTTTATGACGATGGCAGGATCAATATTCTGCTTCAGAGTGGAAACTCTGGTCATGTAGCTAATTATAGCTATCAAAATGGGATATGGTCTGAACCAGTCCCATTTCCGGTACCACTAATAAATGGTCATCAACAGCTGTCAATTCCCTTAAGTACACTGTCCTTCGCTAATGTAGCGGGGATAACCCGTGCTTATCGGAAGAAAGTGGCTTCTATTGAAGGTGCAGTCCCCTTGTCACAAGTCTATGTTTCTATTTTTAATAATGAAATACACTGGTTTCCATCTGTTATAACCGGTAGCAGCCTTAAATAAAATTAAAAGCAGGAAATGCTATCGGATACAAAGCCGGATACTGCGTATACAAATTCCGGAATTATAGTATTCATCTTCTTTTTACATTCATATAAATTAATTTACAATGAACAATAAAACACTTTCGATCCTTTCTTATGTAACCATTATCGGTTGGCTCATCGCTTACTTTTCTTACAAAAAGGAAAAAACTGAAGACACATTAGTCCGTTATCATTTAGAGCAGGGGCTGGGTATTTTTATCCTGTCAGCATTGCTGAATATTGCACTGAGAATCGTTTCACAGATTACCCCTGAGTTGGCTTCAGCATTATCTGTACTGGGATATGTAGTTATAGTACTGTGGGTTTTTGGGATTATAAATGCAATAAATGAGCAAAAAAAACCAGTTCCTTTATTTGGGAAAATGTTTGAAGGAAAATTCAGTTTTATACCCTAATATTTAATTTAAAGGATTTTTATGGCTGAAGAACAAAGTATGATCAATATGGAACATTTGCAGGCAGTTTATGACGCTGGGAATTATCAGGAGTGTCTTGAAGCAGCTGATCTTTTTCTGCTTTTTAATCCTCAGCACCCTGAGAGTTTATTGCTTAAAGCAAAATGTGCATTTCAACTTTCGCATGAAGAAGAATCAGGGAATCTGCTGACAACCGCTTATAATGGCTTTGAAGAAGTGTTGAGGCTTGATCCTGATGATGAAGAAGCCTTATTGTACCTGGCTTATATCAACATTTATCTCCAAAGGACAAATTTGTCCGAATCCGTAGGTTATTGTAATCGGCTGGAGACTTCCACTGATCCTGATATCAGTGGAAAAGCTATCGGCTATCGGCTGGAAGCTTATTTGCAGCTGGGTAATACGGATCCTGCCCTGCAGGATATAGATTCGTTAATCAAATTAAATCTGGAATCCAGGGGGCAAAACCGGAGTCTGACAGACTATGAACTGGCCTTGCTCTATATTAAGAAGGGAAATCTATACCTTAATTATAAAAATGATCCGGATAGTGCACTGAAGACCTATAAAGAAGGTTTTAAATACAGGCATAAAGATGTTCAGACTTATTGTCTGATAGCTAATCTTGCAATTGATTTTCAGGAGTATGATTTTTGTGGAGAGGTGATACAGGTAGCACTGTTTATGGGTGATCCTGATGCAGACGAAGCGCTGATTGAATTGTACTACAGACTGGATGAACTGACCAGAAGGGGTATTCTGAACCAGTCTGTTATCTACGGGATGTTTATCGCACTGCGGATATTTCAGGAGCCTTTAAAATTTGACACTGTTGAAATGCTGAATTTTGCACAGCATTATATAAAAATTTATCCTGACTGGTTTATTCCTTACCATTATGCAGGGGCTGCCTTGTATGATGCAAAAAGTTATCAGGAAGCATTTCCATATCTGGAAAAAAGCATGGAGTTAGGGGGGCTTGCACTGGGTTTACCACGTTTAATTGAAATTGTTTATCGTCTGACAGGGGAATTGCCCGAAATAGAAAAATGGCCGGAAGACTCGCCTGTAGCCTACTATAATGCAGGTGTTAATTTCTATTATATCACCGAGGCAGCAATTAGTCATCCGGCGATAGCCAGGGAACTGCTGCAAATCAGAGCCAGGTTTTACAAACTTTCTTACGATAGTTTCTATGCTTATTTCTATCAGAATGCAGTGCGGAGTGATGCGAATGAAGCGCATGTATTTGCCATGTGCTGTAATAATTACGGGATAGCTTTAAGCGGTCTGGGCGAATATGAAAGAGCAGTTGAAGTACATCGCACAGGTTATTCATTATCTCCTTTCTGGGAACAGCTATATAGCATGGGAAGTGCATTACTTGAACTTCATCACTATGAGGAATCTATTGATGTGCTGAATCAGGCAATTACTTCAGGAAGTGAGTACTTCGGGTTTATGGATTATATAGACCTGAAAAGTAAAGTCCTGGAGGCCACTTTTGAGCTGGGCAGGAAGGACGAAACCAGAGAACTTCTAAATCAGGTAGAACAGGAGTATGATCATTTCATTAAAAGTTATGGAGCTGATCTGCCGGAAAACGAATTATTTGAGCTGAGTGAAAAATACATTAAAGTTCAGAATGTAAGACAGGATCTGTTAAATGAAGGTAGTCTGGAAGAAGCTAATCAGGTTTGGAAGGACCAGCTGGCTAAAAATCCTGATGATAATTCTTCCTGGTTCATGCTGATGCAGAATTATTTCCAGCTGAAGGATTATGTCCAGTGCATTGCCTGTGCAGCTAATTATGAGGCTGTAAAAGGAAAGGCGATCACCATAGAGTCTGTCCGGAAAGTCCATTTTATGCGGGGGATGTCGTACCTGCATCTGGAGAACTTTGTCAGTGCCAGAGAAAATTTAAATATTCTGCTGAATACCTATCAGCCTGGAGATGAAACCGAAGAAAGTGTGATGTCTGAAGTGAATGGAAGTCTGGCGGCTTGCAGTTACGCAATGGGCCAATGGGAAGAGTGTATGGACTTTGCACTGGCTGCTATTGCTTTTTATGATAAAAACGGATGGAAATGGGATGAAATCAGGTTAAAGGCTACTTTGTTATATGCGGATGCCTGCAAGGCAGGTGGCGAGATTAAGGCAGCGATAGGAACTGTGAATAATATTCTGAAGACAGAACCTGGAAATGTGGAGGCACTGAAAAGAAAAGAGGAGTGGAAATCAGGAGGATTATTTTCTTTTCTTAAGTTTTAACCATTGATCATGATGATTTAAAATTTGAAATATGGGATTACCTTTTATTGAGATTATTCATGCTGTAACACCCGATCCTAATTTGCTGATGTGGAAGTTTGCTGATGCAGACCAGGAAATTAAGAATGGTGCCGCATTGATTGTGAGAGAAAGCCAGGCAGCACTTTTACTAAATGAAGGTCAGTTGGCTGATACGTTCAGGACTGGAAAATATACACTGAAAACGGAGAATATTCCGGTATTAACCCGGTTGAAAGGCTGGAAGTATGGTTTTGAGAGCCCTTTCAAAGCGGATATTTATTTCTTTAATACGCATCTGTTCATTAATCTGAAATGGGGGACACCGGCACCTGTCCTGATGCGGGACCCTGTTTTTGGGCAGGTACGTATACGGGCTTTTGGTACCTATAATATTCGCATTACTGATGTTGGCAGGTTTTTTAGTGAATATGCAGGTACCTACCCGAGGTTGACTATTACAGAACTCGAAGTGCAGCTACGGGATTTTATTGCCCCTAAATTTGCTGAGGCCATGGCTCAGGCAAATATAGCTGTGGTAGATGCAGCAGGAAGTATCTCTGCACTAAATGAAAAAATTCAGCCATTGATCCAACCATATTTTACTGATCTGGGGGTAGAGGTGAACAAATTTACTATTACCAGTGTGACTTTACCGGAAGAGGTACTCAAAAACTATGATCAGGTAACAGGGATGAATATGGTAACAGATATTCACAAGTTTTCTCAGTTTAGTGTTGCCAGTGCTATAACTCAGGAAAATTCAAATATGGGAGATGCGGCAAGACAGGCGGTGGCACTGGGGATGATTATGAATCAGATAAACCCGGTTTCAACAGCTGGGCCAGAAGATATTTCGGGGAAACTCAAAAAACTGAAAGAGCTTTTTGAAGCACAACTGATCACTGAAGATGAGTATACTGCTAAAAAAGAAGAGTTGTTAAAACTACTGTAAGAAATACTGCAGATATGAACGAAAAAGACAAGACTTTAAGTTACCTGGAACGATTGAAGCAGCAAGCTGTAAACCAGGAGAATTACGGGGGTGAAATCAAAGCCGAAGAAGCTAAGATGGAAGTCAGGGATTGTCCGGAATGTGGTGCCGGCCGTGCTTTCCATCAAGGGCTTACTGTCTGTGCTTATTGTGGGTTTAAATTTATGGATATCAGGCTGACTGATGGGCTGTATATCCGTAAACAAAATAATTCTTAGCTGATGTCTGGGGTGTTGGAGAAAATCGGGCAGACTCAGGATAAATGGTTTGTTTTTCTGGATAAACTGGAGTCCCGTATGCATGAAATCTGTACGGCCGCTGTACCCGAAATCCGGGAAGTTTTTGAGCAGGACAGAGATCCTTATAAACGTGCTCATGGACATCTGCTCATGGGTTTACGTGGGCAAATCAACCAGATGCGAAGTAAGGCAAATGAGGTCAGAGAAGAAAAAATATTTCAATTTATTGATGGAATAACTTCTGAGCTCCCAGGCCATGGTTTTTTTACGGGCTCTCATGACCGCTTATATACTTTTAGAATAGCTTGTATAAACAGACATAATCTTTTTGAAGAGAAGATAGCTTTTTATATGTCTTTACTAAATAATGCAGCAGGGGAGCAGGATCTTGAAGCTGCTTACCAGGAGCAATTGCAGGCATTTGAAGCTATCCGCGATCAATTTAGTTGTAAGCAATGCGCTGGTCAAATGACTATTCCTGATCTCTTTTTCATTGCGACATATGTTACTTGTCCGTTTTGTCAGACTCAAAATACTTTTATACCCTCTACCGGGGCACAAATGGTATTACATCAGGCGCGGAGCCTGGCAGAACAGCGTACCGCTCATTTGCTTAAAACTTACGAAGAAAGCAAACCGAAAAATTCATTGTTGTACAGGCAATATTTACGTTCCATGTTTGATGAGTGGAATAAAATTGTCCCCGATATGGCTGAGGAAAATGAGAAGTTTTATCAGCGTTTATTACAAGATCACCTGAATTCAATTAATCATTATTAAATAAAAATCACATGTCTGAGAATCCATTATTAACACCTATTCACGGTATTACTTTAGAAGATTACAGTGCTGCATGCGCAAAATTAGGAAGCGGTTTGAGTGAAGCTGATGTCGCAAAGGCTCTAGGAATAGAATTTCCGGTATGGCAGGAAGTCAGCCTGCTCTGGCCTGAGCGTATGAAACAAGACTCGACTTTTCATATTGTAACGCTTTTTGGTCAGTATTTTGGTGAAGCTGATAAAAATCCCAAATTCAGTAATTTAAAGGCTGAAGTTTCGGCCCAAGGGACAACTAATATTGAAAAGATAAAAACTGATAAGGATTTTTATCAGGAACTGGAAGTCGCCAGGCAGGTAGCTTACGAATACGGACTGGATGGTGCCCAGTGGATCGCAGATCAATATGCTATTTCTATTGGGGATTTCCAGATTGCGGCTTCTTTGTGGAACGGGCAGATCCATCAGGATATCCAGGCTGATTATGCAGGGTACAACCGGAGACAGGATGGTTATAAAAAGAAATATGAACAACTGTTTGCTGCGGCTCAGGGAGGGAATTTAGCTGACGATATTGAGTTTTAATTTGATGGGGTCGGGTTGGATAAAATCCGTCCCCATCATCGTTAACCAGGTTCTACGACCCCGAATGGTTTATAAGGACTTAAATTGAAAGTAAAGTTACCATAGGAGTCTGTTCCTTGATTGCCTTTAATCAATGCTCTGATTGTGTATTTATACTTAGGATTATAATGATCAACCTTTAAGTTATATTGAAAGGTTTTGGTCTTATTTGTTCCTCTGAAGGTATCAGCTAATCCTGCATGGACATCACTTGAAATTACTTTCCCATTTTCCAGCAGGTCAACCTGTGCGATATCCATATAATTTTTACCTTTTGTATAGTAAAAGCCCGCATAGACCCTGCCATTAGTATACACTTTCCGGGTTACATCCCATTCGTGCGAAACATAGGCAGTTGTTAAATCCTGAGGTGACCATTTACCTGTGATATATCCCCCTGGTTTATAGTAGTCTACTTTCAGGTTGTTTAATCTTGGATAATGTGCTTTTAAACGGGTCTTAAAATCTACTATGTTTTTGTCTTTCAAAGCTACCCAGCTACCTTCTGCTAAGGCAATCAGTCTGGGAAACAATTGTACGTTAACGTCTTTGACATCCTGTGCCAGCGCAGGCCACATATTAGCCTGTTCTCCCAGCACATATTTTTCCTGCGCTGCAGTTAACCCTTCTGAAGGGTTATAGTTATATACAACATCCAATGAATTGATATTGCTATAGGCAAGATCACTTAACGTACCATCATTCCGGTCGGCCTGGGTGATATCAAAGTAAACGTAATCACTAGGTGTTCCTACGACTTCAAATTTGCCCTTAGCAGCTTCAATAATTGCCTCCTGACCAAGCCAGGACATCATTGCGGTACCTGCCAGTTGATTGGGATCACCTTCTAATATATCATTCCAGCCCATTGGCTGACGCCCTTTTGATTTAATGATGTTAATCACCCGGGCTACAAAATAAGATTGTAGCTCTTTTCCGTTTTTAAGGCCTTTGGTTTTCATAAATTCCTGAATCCGGGGTTCCTTCTCCCAGATGACATGACGGACTTCATCCCCACCAAAATGGATATATTTTGAAGGGAAGATATCGACTATTTCACTAAAAACATCATCCAGAAAAGTATATAGCTGTTCATTGCTGGGGTCAAATAAATTTGGTGTAAACTGATTGCCCCAAACGCCCCATGAAGCCAGGAAAGGAAAAACATAAGGTGGGTCTAACTTTTTATTGCTGCCTAATTCGGGATAGGCAATGATGGCTGGCCAGCTATGTCCGGGGATATCAATTTCAGGAACGATAGTGATGTTGCGTTCTTTCGCATATTTTACCAAATCGCGCAGTTGCGCTTGCGTATAAAATCCGCTTCGGACAGCAGGTTGTTGAAACCGGTCTTCAAAAACGGTAGATTTTTTTTCGGTTAGTCTGGGGTATTTTTTGATCTCTATTCTCCATCCCTGATCATCTGTTAAATGTAAATGGAAAACGTTGAGTTTGTATAAAGCCATGATGTCGAGATATTTCTTAACGACACCGGCACTGTAGAAGGTCCGGCTAACATCGAGCATAAAGCCTCTCCATTTGAAACGGGGTTTATCAGTTACAGCTAAACAAGGAATAGTCCAGACTTTTTGATCGGGATTGCTTTTTTCTATTCCGGCAGGTAATAACTGACGCAGGGTCTCGATACCGTAAAATATGCCTTTTGCATCCTGAGCTTCAATGATAATCTGTGATTTTGTGATGGTAAGATGGTAGCCCTCTTCACCGGTATCGGTCAGGGAAGGGTTAATTTTAAAGATGATCCCTGTCTTTGATGACGCTTCTTTTCCCTGGGTGATTTTTGTTACGGGTATCATCAGCTGTGTAAAAAAACTTACAACGGCTTTTATTTCCTGATTACCTGAAGAAGGAGCGTATAAGATTGTTTGTTTACCGAACCGGAAACTTCCTGGCAACTGTTCTATCCGGGAGGGTTTTGGAATAATATTGACAGGCTTATTTTGTGCAAATGCAGCAATAAACAAAACGTTAAAAAGCAGAAATAATAGATTTGATTTCATCAGGTAAAGTTTAGGCGTGATCTTTTGCTAAAGCATGGTTTTCTTATGACTAAGCTATTTAATATTCTGTTTAACGGATAAAATAATGATGCACAAACGTTTGCACGAAATTTCCCGTAAAGGAGGATATGACCGAATTCCATTCATCCCTTTAATTCTACCACTCGTCGGCTTTGCCATTTTTTTAGGGTGATCAACTATCATATTCGTACTGTGATTTAATTACAGTACGAAATAAACCCTTAAAAATCTAAAATCGAATGAAAAATCTAGCAAAATTACTAACGCTGTTATTGGTCTTTACCGGAATGAACTGCTTTGCCCAGAAATCAGATTTTCCAGCTTCTGTATTATTGGGACTTGAACAGTGTAAAAAAGCTGAAAATTCTGAAGATGCAGCCAAAGTAGCCACTTACTTTGAAAGTATTGCAAAGACCGCGACCAAGGAATGGACGCCATCTTATTATGCAGCATATTGTAATCTGTATGCAGGTCTGCTCACAACAGATAAAGCAGTAAAAGACCAGTACTGGGACAAAGCCTTGCTGGAAATTGATCAGGCCGATGCGATATCTGCAAATAACAGTGAAATTTATGCATTGAAAGGCTATCTTCAATTTATGAAGATGAGTATTAGTCCGATGTCGAGAATGAACTACATGGCGGAATCTGCCGAATCGATGGAAAAGGCCGCGGCTATTAATCCTGAAAATCCACGGATCTATTTAATTAAAGGACAGGATATCTATTATACTCCTGAAGCTTATGGTGGCGGACCGGCAAAAGCTAAGTCATTGCTGGAAACAGCAGTTTCAAAATTTGCTACCTTTAAGCCAGTAAAAGCAGTTGATCCAAACTGGGGAGCAGATTTGGCAGTAAAATTAGTAGCAAAGTGTAATTAGTCAGGTATGTCAGATCGTGTTCAGCATCAGGAAGCTTCAATAAATAATTTCTCCAGTAAAAAGTGGTATAAGGTAAATGGTTATGGATTGGTCAGTGGGATGGGTATCGGACTGGTTCTTTATCTTTTAAACTGTGCCTTTAAGGGAGAGTGGATTAATCTTAGATCTCTCTTTTTTCAACTGATATTTAGTATTGTCATAACCTTTTGCATTATAAACAGCATTTTTATTTCGCAGAGACTGTTGAAACTGACTAACGAAAAGGGATGGCTTTTTCTGGTCGTATATTATCTTTCAAGTATCATTGGTATGCTGGTCGCGATAGAAGTGATCTACCTGATGCAGGCATGGATCTTTAATCATGAATATCACTTTTTTCACCTGGAAGAAGCCAGGTCCAGTATCATGATTGTCATCATTATATGTACTGTTATCTATGTTTATACTTTTCAGAAAAGAGTCATGCAAACAAAATTACGGGAGAAAGATATTGCGGTTCTCCGGCTCAGCCAGATGAAAACCCGGGCTGAGCTGGCTACACTGCAATCCAAGATTAATCCTCATTTTTTGTACAACTCTTTAAATGCAATTGCGAGTCTGATTCATGAAAATCCAGATAAAGCAGAGCGTATGACCATACAGCTTTCTAAATTATTCAGATATAGTATCAATCAGAATCAGGAAAGCCTGGTGACTGTAGAAGAGGAGATGGAGATTGTCAGTACTTACCTGGACATAGAAAAGGTGAGGTTTGGAGACCGGATCAATTTTATATTATCAGTTGATAATGAACTGATCAAAACTAAAATCCCGAGATTTCTGATTCAACCACTGATTGAAAATGCCTTGAAACACGGGCTCAAAGATATGGTCAATGGTGCTGAACTCCGGATTGGAGTTCAGAAAACCGATAAGATTATAATTACGATTGGGGATAATGGTGTTCCTTTCCCTGATGAACTGGAAACCGGCTATGGTTTGCAGAGTACATACGAAAAACTAAAACTGCTTTATAATGAAGATTATGAAGTACAGATTACGAACCAACCTGTCAAACAGATTACGATTTTTATCCCTTTTATAAATGAATAAGTGCTGGAATACCCTGATTATAGATGATGAAGAACTGGCAAGACAACGATTAAAAAGACTGCTTACTCCCTACGAATGTATAAACATAGTTGGTGAAGCTGCAAATGGTGCTGAAGGTTTAGAGCAAATAGAGAGACTTAATCCGGATCTGATATTTCTAGATATAGAAATGCCGGTTTTGAATGGTTTTGAGATGCTTGGCCGATTGGGTAAACCACCCAAGGTGATTTTTACTACGGCCTATGATCAGTATGCTGTGAAAGCTTTTGAAGAGGAGTCAGTTGATTATCTGCTTAAACCTGTTGAAGATGAGCGTTTAGCGAAAGCGGTTAACAGATTGCAGTCTTTGCAGCCTGGCACTGACCATCCTATTCCACTTGACCTGCTGCTGAAACAACTACAGGTTAAAAAGGAAATTAAAACACTGACAGTCAAAATAGGGGACAGAATCCTGCTGGTTAAAATTCAGGACCTTCTCTATATTGAGGCTGAAGAAAAGTATGTGTTTTTAAATACGGTTGACGGGAAACGGAATCTTACAGATTTTACGATTACTTCACTGGCAGAAAAACTTCCGGATCAGTTTGTCAGAATTAACAGAGGAACTATTATCAATTCAGAATTGATTAAAGAAATTAGGCGTGGTTTTAACGGGGCTTTTTTCTTTATCATGAATGATTTTAAAGAGACAAAATTGAATTCGAGCAGGAGTTATAATGCAGTACTAAAGGATATTTTTGATATTTAAAGAATATTTATCTTAAGAAAAGCATTATGATAGAGATTGGAATTGATAGTTTCGCGGCCAGGTCATCGGGTGATGATCCTGCTGTAATCAGTAATGAAGATGCTATTGCACAGTTACTTCAAAGAATAGTACATGCTGATGAGGCAGGTCTGGATGTATTTGGTATCGGTGAGCATCATCGTAAAGAGTTTCTGGATTCGGCACCGGCGGTTATTCTGGCTGCGGCTGCGGCGTTGACTAAGCGCATCCGTCTAACCAGTGCGGTAACTGTTTTGAGTGCAGCAGATCCAGTACGGGTGTTCCAGAATTTCGCTACACTAGATCTGATTTCAAGGGGACGTGCAGAAATGGTAGTTGGACGAGGTTCGTTTACAGAGTCTTTTCCATTATTTGGTCTGGATATTGAGAATTATGATGCACTTTTCTCAGAAAAGCTTGACCTTTTGCTTCAGATCCGCGGGCATGAGATTATCAACTGGTCGGGGAAATTCCGTCCTGCACTCAAAAATCAGGCGATTTATCCCAGACCGATGCAAGATCCAATACCCATCTGGATAGGAGTAGGAGGTACACCAGAATCATTTGTACGTGCAGGCAGATTAGGTTTACCACTAATGGTTGCCATTATCGGTGGGGAAACCCATCGGTTTCGCCCATTGGTTGATCTGTACAGGGAAGCAGGAAAAAGAGCGGGACATGCCCCGGAAAAACTAAAAGTAGGATTACATTCCCTGGGGTATGTGGCGGGTACAACAGCAGAGGCTATGGATGAATTTTATCCGGGATACGCAAAAACTTTCACTAAAATTGGTAAAGAACGTGGATGGCCACCGGTAACACGAGCTCAGTTTGATGCGCAGGCTGGTCCAACAGGTGCGCTGCTAGTTGGAAGTCCCGAAGAAGTGGCGCAAAAAATTCTTCATCATAGTAAGGCTCTCGGGGGTGTCAACAGGGTAACTTTCCAGATGGATCAGGCAGCATTACCACAGGCAAAAATACTGAATGCTATAACTTTATTGGGTAAACAGGTAAAATCTTTGTGCAATTGTAATTTGATCTATTCTTGATGCTGGGTTAACTTCTTGCTTATAGGAGAAAGCTAATTTTGGAACGAGATTTATTGACAAAATGGAAAGAAGAAAAGCGCTTAAAAATATCGGTGGATTGCTGGTATTGCCTGCTATTGGGTTTGCCGGTGTAAAGACAGCAACACAGCCCGTTTTAAGAGTTGCACATTTAACAGACGTACATCTGAAGAATGATCTGGGAGCGCCAGAAAGATATACCAGGTGTTTACATCATGTACAGCAGCAACATCCTAAAGTGGACCTGATCCTGAATGGAGGGGATGTGGTCTTTGATATGAATAAGGAAAATCTTCAGGCGATTGAAGCACAATGGAAACTGACACATTCCATTATCAAAAATGAATGTGCCTTACCCATTCATTATTGTCTCGGAAATCACGATATCTGGTGGGATGAAAAAGATAAGGGAGAACCTTTATATGGCAAAAAATATGCTTTGGAGCAGTTGAGTCTAACTAAACCCTATTATAGTTTTAAAAAAGCAGGATGGAAATTCATCATCCTGGATAGTGTTCACCTGGATATAGATAATACCTGGTATATCGGTAAATTAGGGGATGAGCAGTTTGCCTGGCTGGAACAGGAATTGAAAAACACTGATCCTTTGGTTCCTGTTTTGGTGATGTCACATATTCCGATTTTAACAGCAACTAACCTGATCGAGGATGATACTGTAAATAAATGGGTGATGCTTGGGGGCGATATGCATACCGATAATGCTAAAATAATCGGTCTTTTCTATAAGCACCCGAATGTTAAGCTTTGTTTAAGTGGTCATATTCACCTGCGTGATAAAGTCGTTTACAACGATGTGACCTATATCTGTAATGGCTCTGTCAGTGGGGCCTGGTGGAAAGGGAACAGGAGGGAGACCGCAGCGGGATATGGTTTGCTTGATTTGTATGCAGATGGTAGTTTTACGGAGAAATACATTAACTATTAAGTAGAATTTCACCGATTTCTATAGAACTGGGTGTTTTATATTAAAGCTTTTTTATATTTAATATCGAGTAACCTGATTCCATGAGATTTCCACTGGATTTGAAAAATATTATTGCTGTTGTACCAGTAGCTATGGCTATTGTAGATCTGGAAATGAAATTTCTTGCTGTTTCTGAAAAATGGGTTGCTACTCATGGACATGAAGGCATTGAACTTATTGAAAAAAGCTACACTGAAGTTTTCCCTCATATGGACGAACAATGGTGGTGCCTGCTGGAAGAATGCCTGAAGGGCAAAAGACAACAGGCTGTCAAAGAGCATCGGTTTAACCGTTCTGATGGCTGTACCTCGTGGCTACGATGGGAAGCCAGACCCTGGTTGACGGAGGAAGGCAGGATTGGTGGACTGATGTTGTATAGTGAGGACATTACCGAAAAAAAGAATATCAGCTTAAATGAAAAGCGATTCCAGTTGTTCATGGATTATTTTCCAGGACTTTGCTGGATGATGGATGATCAGAATGTCCTGAAGTACGCTAACAAAAATTTTCTGGAAACCCTTAACTTATCGGAAGAGGTTCTCGGTAAAAAAAGTGAAGAGATATTTGGGCTGGATATAGCCCAGAGTGCACATGCAAACAATCTCGAAGTTTTGCGCACCCGACAGAATATGGAGTTTTACCAGACCATCAGGGATCAGCAAGGACATCTGCAGTACTTCAAAACCTACAAGTTTCCATTTCTTGACGCGCAGGGAGAAGGAAATATAGTTGGTGCGATTAGTTTTGACATTACTAAGAACAAACAATTAGAGGAAGACCTGTATCAGAGTGATGCCCAATTTAAACAGGCATTTGAACATTCTCTGATTGGTATGGCCTTAATCACCCCTGAAGGAAGATGGATCAGGGCAAATAGCAGTTTGTGTAAAATATTGGGTTATACAGAAGTGGAATTACAACTGTTACATATTCAAGATATTACACATCCGGATGATTTGGCGCTGAGTATGGCTTATTTAAAGGATCTGGCCGATGGAACAACCGAAAATGTAAAGGTCGAAAAAAGATATATCCATAAAAATGGAACGGTGATCTGGGTTGTGGTCTCTGTAACGATGTTAAATGACAGCATGGGAAACCCTCTCCACTATGTTTCTCAGATCGAAGATATTACGAAAAGGAAAGAGATAGAAGAAGATCTGTATCTGAGTGAGAAAAAGTACCGTACTATTTTTGAAAATGTGCAGGATGTATTTTACCAGACTAATCAGCAAGGTCTGGTAACTGAAGTCAGTCCATCTATAGAACAATATTCAGGTTATCTCCGGGGTCAGATTATAGGCCATCCTGTGACTGATTTCTATTATTATCTTCAGGACAGGGAAAGGATCGTTGAAATATTAAGAACAGAGAAATCTGTGATCGATTTTGAGGTAAGGTTAAAAACAAGCAATGAGGAATTGCGTTATGCTTCGGTCAATGCCAGGTTAATTATAGAAAATGGCAAAATTACTGGGACCGAAGGAAGTATGCGGGATGTGACTACCAGGAAATTCCAGGAAAATGCGCTTAAAGCCTTAAATACAGAGTTGACTGCTTCCAATGAGCAGAAAAACAGGTTATTGTCCATTATTGGTCATGATCTGAGAAATCCTATATCCGGAAGTTTGCAGCTCCTGGATCTTACTTTAATGGGATTTGAATCTACTTCTGCAGATGAATTGCATGAATATCTCTTTATGATGCAGCAGGAACTTTCTCATGCCAATGAATTGCTGGAAGATTTACTGACATGGGCGAAGTCGCAGTTTAATTCGGTGAGCTTTAACCCTGTTGAAGTCAGTGATATAGCAGGCCTGATTCAGAAATGTATACAGCTCATCTTACCAATGGCCCAGAAAAAAGGAATTGGTATTTCCTTGTCTGTCGGAGAAGGCCTGGCTGTCATGGCTGACCGGGGGATGCTCGAGACCATTATCCGGAATTTAATTTCTAATGCAGTTAAGTTTACGGCAAGCGGCGGTCATATTTTAGTGAAAGCGATTACCGTTGGTAAAGGCGTGAGGTTCTCCGTTACTGATAACGGACAGGGAATACCTGAAGAAAAAATAAGAGAACTCTTTGATAAAAACTCAAATTATACTACTTACGGAACCTCTGGTGAAAAAGGGACAGGATTGGGGCTGGATCTTTGCTATGACTTTGTACTTAAACATGGCGGGGAGATTACCGTTGAAAGTGAACAGGGAGTTGGCAGTACTTTTTATTTTACTATACCCGGATAATTATAAGTTATGGGACACGATCATCACCATCACCACGACCATAGTGTAAAACTGGAAAATATAAACAGGGCGTTTATAATCGGAATTATTTTAAATTTCTTATTTGTTGTCATTGAAGTGGTGGTCGGGCTCTCCGTTCATTCTCTTTCTCTGCTTTCTGATGCCGGTCATAACCTTGGTGATGTTGGTGCGCTGGCTTTGTCCCTGCTGGCTTTCAGGTTATTGAAAGTGAAAGCAGATGAGAAACACTCTTATGGTTACCGGAAGGTATCTATTCTGGCTTCTCTCTTTAACGCGATGATATTGTTAATCTCTGTTGGTGTAATTTTATACGAAGCTATCCTGCATATCTGGCATCCTGAACCGTTACCAGGACTAACAGTATCTATTGTAGCAGGTATTGGTATTGTAATCAATACAGCTACCGGACTGCTGTTTATGAAAAACAAAGAGAAGGACATTAATGTAAAGAGCGCTTACCTGCACCTGATGTCTGATGCATTGGTATCAGCTGGTATTGTCATTGCTGGTATCATTATTTATTTTACAGGCTTTTATAGGATAGATAGTATAGTGAGTATACTGATTGCGTGTTTCATTCTTTATTCTACCTGGAACCTGTTGAAAACGAGTATGCGCTTATCAATGGATGGTGTTCCTGATGATATCCATCTGGATGAAGTTAAAACTGCTTTTCTAAAAGTTGCAGAAGTCAGAGATGTGCATCATATTCATGTTTGGGCAATCAGTACGGTAGAAAATGCATTGACCGCGCATGTTGTTTTTGCAGATAATCTGCCGGTGGAAACTATCACAAAGACCAAGGATAAGCTAAAACATGCCCTGGAACATATGAATATCCAACATGTTACGCTCGAAACAGAATCAGAAACTGAACGTTGTCAGCAGCTTCATTGCAATTAGATTACTTATTTTTTTCTTCAATCCATAGGGAGAGGTATCTGACACTATTTACTGTATGATGTAAAAGAATCTGTCCGATAAAATTATGATTACGATGAGTCTTTAAATTACTGAATAAGTTCTTTACTCTTTCTGTAAAAGAAGTACTGAACTGTCGTCTGCCATAACGGGCGTTAATCAATTGAATTCCGTTCTGCTGACATTGCAGCCACCAGTCTTTATCCTCATAGAGTCTGGCAGCCTGATGAACAAAGACTTCGGGATCATCGGTAATAACACCGTTCCAGTCCAGTTCACCTTTCATGGCTTCTGCACCTATGGTAGTAGTCACAGATGGGGTGCCAGTTTGCATGGCGTCTATAAATTTCCCCTTTACACCAGCACCAAACTGGATGGGGGCAAGCAGTATTCTATGATTTGCAATGATTTCCCTTGCATCTTTTGCACGGCCGTGCACATGGAAATTTTCCTTTTCATTATTTAGCTGCAATACTTTTTGGGAAGTATAGGCACCGTAGATATGAAGGATTGCCCTTGGGAGTTTTTTTCTTAACAAAGGCCAGACCTTTGTTTTTAAGGTTTGAAGGGTATGCCAGTTGGGTTCGTGTAAAAAATTACCAATAAATACGAATCCTTCCCGCTGTTCAAAACTATTCCAGTGCTGACTGATTTCAGGGGTAATCTCTTCTTCTAAAAATGGCAGATAACAGATTAATGACGGATCTATTTTATATTGGATCCGCAGGATATTCATTTCGGTTTCTGAAATGATTAATGATAAATCGCAGCGGAGTATAGAGGCGATTTCGCGTTTAGCTAGATCTGTGTAGAAATCAATTGTGGTATGGCCATTTTTTAGGGCCTGTTGTCTGGCCTGACGCAGTGAATGAAGATCCTCCGTGTCTAATATACGCAGGGCATCAGGGCATTCCTGCTGTACTCTCCAACCGTATTGTTCCTCGGTCATGAAGCGATCAAAAAGTACAATTTCAGGATTAAGTTCTTTTAGAAAAGTGTTAAAGCTGTCATCATTTAATTTGATTTCCTTTTCCGTCACATTTATTTTTCCGAAGTCAAAACTGAACTCACTTTTAGAGGCTGCAGAAACAAAAAAAACCTGACAGGACTCAGTTAGAAATAAATTGACTAACTGGATCATCCTTGTCCCTGCCGCTGATGAAGTTGGTTCAGGCCATACCAATCCGATAATCAATACTCTTTTTTGATGCATTCCTTTAAAATTTATGCAAAATAGAGGTTTTTAATACACAATTTTAAAACCCTCTGTGATTATTCCTAATTTTGTCTGGAAGAAATTAAAATTATCTCATGCTTGGATTAAAATTATTGACAGACCCGCGTTGGGCAAATATCGCAGAATCGAATTTAGAAGAGATACTGACCGATCATGCCTGGTGCGAACAAAAAGCTGCAACTAATGCAATTACATTGATTGCAAATAATTCTGAGTATTTAGATTTAGTGGAAGAACTGACGGCTATTGCGATTGAAGAGATGCAGCATTTCCAGATGGTTGTAGATATTATCAAACAACGTGGTTATACACTGGGTCGTGAGCGTAAGGACGATTACGTAGGTCGTTTAGTGAAATTCAGTCGCAGGGACGGGAGCCGGAACTCTGCTTTTATCGATCGTCTTTTATTTGCTGCTATGATAGAGGCGAGAAGCTGTGAGCGTTTCCGGGTACTGTCATTGAATATCAAAGATCAGGAACTGGCTAAATTTTATCATGATTTAATGGTTTCGGAAGCCGGTCATTATACTACATTTCTGAATTTTGCCCGTAAATATACAATCGATGTGGATGTAGATAAAAGATGGAAGGAATGGCTGGAGTTTGAAGGTGAACTGATTCAGAACTTCGGAAATAAAGAGGCTATCCATGGCTAAATAGGCACTAAATAGAAAAACAGATTTGGTGATCTGCGAAAATAACCGGAAATTGGATAAAAGACTGTGCCTGAAGAATTTTAATTATTTAATTATCAGAGGATATGCCAGCTGAGCTCATCAATCTTTCTTCGACCCATTTATATGGTGGTGAAATATTAAAAGTATTTTTATCAGTCCTGTTTGGAAGTATTCTTGGTTTTGAGAGAGAAATCCGCGGCAAATCGGCAGGGTTCCGTACCCTTGCGCTAATCTGTTTTGGCTCAACCATTTTTACAATTTGCTCTTACTTGCTGGGGGTAACTGATAACCGCGACCGGATTGCGGCCAATATCATTACCGGTGTAGGTTTTTTAGGAGCTGGTGTCATATTCCGTAATACTATAAATGTTTCCGGTATTACTACTGCAGCATCCATCTGGGTGGCTGCGGCTATTGGTATGCTGATTGGCATCGGTGAATACCAATTGGCTGTTATTTCACTGGGCTTGTCATTAATTATTCTGTACGCGATGGATTTTATCCAGTTCTGGATAGATTATCGCTTCCAGCATCGTGATTATATCATCGTTTTTAAGGATCAGTATCCTTCTGGTCCGATACATCATCAGCTTAGAACCTTAAACCTCCGGACGAACAATACCAAGGTGTTGCGGTCAGGGGAACAAATTACACTGGAAATGCAGGTAACAGGAAAGGGGAGCAAATTAGTGGTGTTTAATGACTGGTTATTAGAGCAGGAGACTGTTCAATCTTTTGAGTGGTAATTTTTAGTATTAACCTTAACAGAAATGAATACTATTGTAGATAGAATTGAAAAATTCAATGCCCCCCTGATCCCGGATATGGTTCAGTTGAAATACAAGGCTATGGCCGAAAGTCCCTTTCGTTTTTTTAGAGGTACCTGTCACCTTTTTTATGAAGATCTGGTCAAGGCAAAGGGGTTTCCTACCTCTCCTCTGGTCTGGATCTGCGGTGATTTACATCTCGAGAATTTCGGAAGTTTTAAAGGGAATAACCGTCAGGTTTACTTTGATCTGAATGATTTCGATGAATCAATGTTAAGTCCTCTAAACTGGGAGCTGGCCAGGGTTTTAACAAGTATCTATGTCGCTTTTGATACGCTCAAATTAAAAAAGACCTTAGCTGATGAGATGGTCTCTGCCTTCCTGACTAAATATGCCGAAACGCTAAAAACTGGTAAAGCCTATTATATTGATCCAAGGACAGCGGATGGAACAGTGAAAAGTTTTCTGAACGGAATTGAACTCAGAAAAGAAAAAGAGCTGATCAGTAAAATCACTGGAGGGGTTAAAAAACTGGATATAAAAATTGATAATCTAACCCATTTTAAAATAGATAAAAAATTAAAAGGCGAACTGATAGTGCATATCACAGACTGGTTAGAAAAGACACCTGCATGGCCTAATAATTATAAGGTCAAAGATGCCGCATTTCGTGTGGCTGGTACAGGAAGTATCGGCTTAAAACGGTATATGTTTTTATTGCAGGGCACTAAGAAAAAAGATAAGTTTTTACTGGTTGAACTCAAGCAGGGAACTACCTCATCACTTGCACCTTATAATAAAGTCCCTCAGCCGAAATGGACTTCAGATGCTGAGCGGATGATCACGACTAAATACCGGATGCAAAATGTATCACCAGCTTTATTGAGTACCACAAATTTTAAAGATAATACTTATGTGTTACAGGAAATGCAGCCATCGGCAGACAAAATAAACTTTGAGTCTCTGGCCGGGAATGTCAAAGATCTGAAATGTGTATTAATGGATATGGCCATATTAACTGCTGCAGCACAATTACGAAGCAGTGGGATCCAGGGGTCAGCAATTAATGATGAATTAACGGCTTTCGCGCATCAGGATAAATGGCATAAGCCATTAATAGCTTATGCTACAAATTATGCGGAACAGGTGAAAAAGGATTATAAGGAATATATGAACTGGAGGCTTGGGGAATAAATTTCGGCCTGTGCGTCTGATTTAAAAACAATCTGCCGGTAATTATAGTTTAATAACTAAGCAAAACTATAATATGAAAGCAAAGATTGGAATTAAAGAAGAAAACACTAAAGCGGTTTCTGAACAATTAGCCAAATTACTGGCTGATGAGTTTGTTCTTTATACAAAAACAAGAAATGCACACTGGAATGTGGAAGGGCCGGACTTTCATACCATGCATCTATTTTTTGAAGCCCAGTATATAAAACTGGATGAGTTAATGGATAGTGTGGCGGAAAGAATACGGAAGATAGGTCATTATGCGCCAGGGACTTTAACCCAATTTCTTAAGCTAACCCATTTAACAGAGGCTAATGACCGGCAGAATACCAGTTTAGATTATATCAGGGAGTTGGTAGAAGACCATTCCAGCATTATTGAGTTTGTAAGAGGGAACATTAATCCATTTGCTGATGAGTATCATGATCTGGGTACAAGTGATTTTATCACGGGTTTATTACAGGATCATGAAGAAATGGCCTGGATGCTTCGTTCGCATTTGAAATAGTATATAAAAAAAGAGGTCTGAAACTTAAATTCAGACCTCTTTTTTTATAGGATAAAATTTTTAGAAATCACATCCTTCTGCAGGTTTGATGTTTTCTTTATCCCTTGTGAGTACGGCCACTCCATCTTTAAAAGTGACAATCCAGATGCTATCATAATCGTTGTCAGGCCATTGTAGCTGATCATCTTTTACACCCAGGCTTCTGACGATAGGGGCAATCCCTTTATGCTCCCATAAGATCAGTACTGTGCCGGTTCTGCTTTTCAGATCCGAAGCAATACCCAGAGAATCACGTTCCTGATGACTACTGTTGATGACCAGATTGTATTTGGCCGCTAAAGGCATTACCGTTTGAAACATCCTGGAATGTTTGGTTGATTCGCCCAAACCAATTGAAGGAACGAATGTAAAGGCTGGTACACCAAATTTAGCCTGAATTACCACTGGTAATTTCATAGACCTGTTTAATCCCTGGCAGTTGAGGTTATCTCCTTTAACAGGCTTCTCACCGTGACGGATAAATACAATTCTCAGCTCATTGGATTGAGCAGAAGCAGTATATCGGCTGAATGCTGTAAGTATCACCAGCATGGTTATTATTTTTTTCATTTTATTTTTATTAGTGTTGATTTCCTATACCACTTAATTGATAACAGCCAAGGTCTGCACCTGGTAAAGTCGGATCGGATAAACCGTAAACTTTATCCAGAGGCACCACAATTAGAGGTTTAATAGTTGTATTTCCTTTACCAATTAAAGGAGAGCTTGCCAGTATCCTGAAATTGTAAGTTCCAACTGCCGAATATTGAGCCAGAGGATGTCCGCTTGTTGGTAACGGAAAGTTAAGGAACATAGGATTGTTTTTTTGTACAGCATCAGCTCCGTTGTAGATCGCTCCGGGTGTATAATTAGGTGGAAGATAATTTGCGGATGTACTGATGGAAGGGATGTCTGTAGTTTGTGGTTTGGTAATATAACCGGTAGGGTAAAACTGGTTGGCTACACTCACTGAGTCGGCCCACTGATAGTTATTTCCATAAGATAAATGGGCAATATCTGCTATAGGGCTTCCAACAACACGATAACCATATTTGCAGTTGATCGCCACGTTATTATAATACATACCCATCGCACCTTCTTCGTAATTGATACATCCACCGCGACCGCTTTGGGTCTGACGGTATCCGCCACTGATAAAGGTATTGTTATACATCACCAGATTAGTCTGTGGTGCACCGGTGGCTTGTCCTTTATTGGAAGCTTTTTGTCCGTTGGTAGCTGTACCGATGAAGAGGTTATAAGCCATTGTTCCTACTGTACCACCTTTTGCATTTAAACAATCGCCTCCATTAGACCCGTTTTTTTCAAAGGTATTACGGAAGATGGCAATTTTACCCGCTGAAATACGAACCGGATCATCGACACCACCATATAACCAGGAATCTTCCATAATGAAGTTTCCTTTATAATTGGCAAACAGGATGCTGTATTGATTTCCTGCACCAGAACCAGCTATGGTAGCTGTTGCTTGTCCTTCGGTTAAACCAGCATACTCTACATGTGTCCACCTTAATACCATTAAGTTACAGGTAGGACCACCAATAATTCCTTTCCATTTTCCTGCATAAGCAGGATCTAGTGCGGATGTTAATCCACCAGGCTGATCATTTTTAACTACTCCGGGAATGGAGATATAGTTTGGCTGGTCTTTGGAACCATTACTCACTAATGTACCCAATACGATCAGACTGCTTTTAAGTCCCATATTTAAAGTAACTCCTGGCTGCATCAGTAAGGTATCTCCTGCATTAATTACTAAATCACATCCATCTGAAACGGTATAGGTTTTTCCGGAAAGCATAGTGCCTTTTACAGGGGCTACTGTACTTCCTCCGTTACAAGAGAGAGGGACTTTATCACTTACCGGATTTGCAGCCGGAGGAGTGTAACTATAGATATCTGTGTGTTCTCCTTTCCATTTCTGACATGCAGTAAAAGATGCTGCTACCACAAACAGCATAATTGGGATGAGTATTCTTTTCATTAGAATATGTTTTTTATAATTGAAATCGCTATTTGTTAGAATTTGTATCTGAAACCACCCAGAAACATCGTTTTGTAATAATCACTCTGTACCAATGTCTGATTGCTTATATCTTGTTTAGCCAAAAATTCCTGTTGTTTAGCATCCAGACTTGCATGTGGAAACTTCAGGTATATTTTGCTTGCTGCATTGGTTATATTGTTGATTTTTCCATAAAATGATAGTTTCTTAATCAATGTTTTCTCAAATGAAAAATCTAGCTGGTTATAGGCATGCTGGTAGAAATCAAGGTTGTAATATGGAGAAACCTGAGCTAATCTTTCGCCTGTGTAAACGAAGGCTAGTTGTATATCAAGTCCCAGATCACTGCTTTTATAAAGTATAGAAGCATTACCTACGTTATTGGCCTGTCCTTGTAATGGACGTGTCTGATCTACAAATGATTGCTGTAAACCTAGTACAGGATCGTTGAAATAAAGCAATTTGCTTGTTGTAATCCTGGAGTGTGTGTAAGTGTAGTTCAGCGAGAAACCAATTTCTCCGAAAAATTTGGTAGCCAATGCTTCAAAACCGTAGTTGGTCGCTGCACCAGGATCATTCTGTGGTTTAATTACCTGTGAACTAGGGCCACCATCTCTGACAACAAAATACTCAATCGGATTATAAATCCTTTTATAGAAGGAACCTATTAAAAACTGATCTGAACCACCTGGGAAAAATTCATATCTGACATCGGCATTATCGGCAGTGATATGTTTCAGGTTGGGGTTTCCTTCTTCGTCATAATACTGACCTGCAATTTTGTAGGGTACCAGTTCACCAAAACCCGGACGGCTGATGGAGGCAAAATAGGAAGCACGCAGATTCTGGTTGTCAGATAAGGTATATTTTAAATGAAGACTTGGCAATACATCGGTATAGAGCATTTTTCCCGATCTCTGTGTAACCGTAAGAGGAGATTGAGTAGCATAGGACATATTGGTGTTTTCTACACGTACACCACCTAAAACCTGAAGTTTAGGAATAACATTAAATTTTAACTGAAGATATTCTGCGTTATCATCTTCTTTAACGGAATAATTGTTTTGTAAATCGGGATTGTTACTTCCGATTCCGTCTGCAGCAGAATTAAATGCAAATGGGATTGCACTGAAATTATCATTGAACAAAGTAGATTTACCACCGGTCAGGCTATAGGTGATATAATCTGCATTCCGGTTTTTATGGCGGTATAAACCTCCTATTGCAAATTCTACATCACGCCCGGCAATAGTATGATTATAGATCAGGTTACCATAACCCGCAATATCTTTATCTGTATTGTCCTCCCAATGATGGGTTAGATGAGTATTGTTATCAATTTCAGCAATTATATTATGATTATTATCTAAAGATTGATTGGCATCATAAGTAAACTCGGTTCTGTCCGGCATATGTCTGCTGGCGATAGAGTATACACCATCCCAGTTAAAACGTAGTTTGTCGCTTAGTTTATGATCACCATGCAGGGTCGCATTATAAATGCTTTGCTGAGTCAGTGTATTTCTCTGTGACAGGGTAATCTGTTTGTTTAAATTAGTTGAATTTAATCCCAGACCGAGTGTATCAGCGCTTAGTCTTGACTCAAATTCATTCTGATGGATGTATAAATTGTACAGGGACAGTTTATTGTTATCATCTATGATATAGTCAATTTTATTGTGAATACCGAAGCGTTGTGTCTGCGTAGAATATTTTCTGTCGTAGGAATCGGAAAACTGAGGTGAGTTAGGCAAAGGGATTGCCGAAGGCTGTGCGTTTGGTGTAAGCTGTTTAGAATCAGATCCACGGTAGATATTCTGATAACTTGCTGATACAATTACACCCAGTTTACCATCTAAAAACCTATCTCCAATGGTGAGTCCTGCTGTTGAACTGAATGGACTGGAAGCATTTCTCTGGCTGCTGAGCGCCCTGTTATTGAAATCACTATACGTAGCAGCGTAATCATTACCGTTGACAGCAGCAGGGGAGTTCCGGTTTGGTGAAGCATTAAAATTTGTAAACGGTCTGGAAGATGAGAACAGAGTCGACAGACCGCCTGAAATGTTTGCACTGAATACAAATCTGTCAGGTGCACTTTTCATGGCCAGGTTCATTACACCACCTATTGCATCTCCTTCCATACTTGGAGTAAGGGCTTTAATCACTTCGAGTCTTTCCAGCATCTCTGAAGGAAAGATATCCATAGGTACGAAACGATACTGGTTGTCCGGACTCGGTATTTTGATACCATTAACCAATGTTGTATTATAACGCTGATCCATTCCGCGGATAATTGCATATCTGCCTTCTCCGCTTGATGAACGCTGTATGGTTACACCACTTACACGTTGTAAGGCATTAGCCACTGTAACATCCGGCAAAAGCTGGATAGTATTGGCTGAAAGAATATTCTGGATCATTGGAGCGTTCTTTTCCAGGCCACGTGCAGAACGGTCAGTTTCTTTATTGGCGTGACCCGTAATCATAGTCTCATCCATGTCAATGCTGGCATCGTTTAAAGGAACGTTGATGAGTTTAGTCTGGTTAATGGCGAGTGTACCTTCAAATACTTGAGATGGTTTGTAACCAACAAAGTCAACACTTACTTTATAAGGCCCTGGATGTACATCTTCAAAAGAATAGGAGCCGGTTAAATTAGCAGAAGCTACCTTAGTTGACTTTCCCCGTGTCAGTTTAATTGTAGCTCCAATCAATGGTTCTCCGGATTTGGAATCTGTTACTTTTACTTTGATAGTTTGTGCCATGGAGCTGAGCGTAAACAGCAGTCCGAAGGACAGAAATAATAATGATTTGTGGATTAAGTAAAGGTGTTTCATGAACAATGATTAATTTTTATGCAAAGAGAGCAGTTGAAATCTGGAGGAAATCTGATTTTTATAACTGTGCACAGATCAGTAACGTAAACATAATATTAGGTTAATATTGGAAGACGTAAAACCATTTTTAAACAATTCATATAGCAGACTACTGCTGATTTTAACAAGGATCAGTCAACTACAAATTCAATTCAGAATTCAATCGTATTTATGCGGAAAATTTAATTCTTATTCATGCAGAAACTTTACGTATTCAGTTTTCTAATCCTTTTTTCTATTCCTTTTTTTGTCTTTGGTCAGTCTGCCGGTTCGGTATCGGGTACTGTGACTGAGTTAAAATCTAAAAAACCTTTAGCCTTTGTCAATGTCATCCTGAAAAATCAACAGAACAATACAGTCATCAGACATGAGGTTACAGATGATCATGGTGCTTATACTTTTAAATCAATTCCTGATGGGAATTATTATGTTCAGGCCACTTATATAGGTTATAATAATTATAAGACATCATCTTTTTTAGTGAATAACCTGCACCGGAACATCAGGGAGAATATTATGCTCGATAATCCTGATCATACACTTCAGGAAGTGACGGTAAGTTCAAAGAAGATGGTCTATGTGAATTCGATTGATAAGAAGGTTTATAATGTAGATCAGGATATGATGGCAAAATCGGGTTCTGCCAGTGATGTCCTGCAAAATGTACCTCTGGTACAGGTAGATATTGATGGAAATGTAAGTTTAAGGAATTCTACAGTCACCATTCTGATCAATGGTAAAGTATCCCCCTTAATGGGGACAAATGCTGCGGCGGTATTACAACAGTTGCCAGCAAATAGTATAGAAAAAATAGAGGTGATTACAAACCCTTCAGCGAAGTATAAACCAGACGGGACAGGAGGGATCATTAATATTGTACTCAAGAAAAATGTAAAACGCGGACTTAATGGAACAGTAACGGGCAATCTTGGGGACAGGGGACGTTACAATACGAGTACTTCACTTAATTATAATACAGGTAAACTGAACCTGTTCGGGTCTTATAGTATTAAACAGGATGACCGGTTGAGGACAACCACCAATGACCGGACACAAATTAACCAGCAGACTGGAGTATCTGGTACTTATCATGATTTTTTAACAGCAAGAGCACATCCGTTTTCTAATATAGCAAACCTGGGATTTGATTATACAATTGATAAAAAGAACAGTTTCGGTTTGACGGGTAATTTTTATTTGAGGAATCTGCATAAAGATGATGTGACCAATAAATTGGTTAACAACCCTGTCGGTAATCAGGATTATGACCGGTTCAGGAAAAATTTTGAACAGGAAAAATCTACTGACGGAGCATTTTATTTTGAACATGGTTTTAAAAAGGAAGATCATAAAATACGTTTTGAAGCAAACCTTGCCCATTCTCCTGAATCAGAAGATAATCATTACAGCAACGTTTACCGGATGCCTGCTATTGCTGATGAAATGGATAATACGCTGATCAAACAGACAGCAGATATCAGACAGGTTGCTGTCGCTTACGAAAATCCCTTATCTAAGGATAGTAAACTGGAGGCAGGATATGACGGACAGTTCAATAAACATGATCTGGATTTCTCAGGTGCGTTTTATAATCCGGCAGTTCAACAGTTTGTACCAGATGTTCAGAAGACCAATCATTTCATTTATAAAGAGAATATACAGGCAGTTTATGGAACGTTTACACAGGCTTATCACCAAATGACAATGATGCTGGGCGTCAGGGGTGAGTATAGTAATATTGATTCACATCTGATTACCACCGGAGTTGACATTCCGAATCATTATTTTAAAATCTATCCAACCCTGCATCTGAGTTATAAGGTGGCGGAAAATAAAGAATTACAACTGAATTACAGCCGCAGGGTCAGAAGACCACAAGCTGATGACCTGAACCCATTTGCTGAATATGCTGATCCTACAAATATCAGGGTAGGCAATCCATATCTTTTGCCAGAGATTATTAATTCTGTGGAAGCAGGTTATAAATGGAGCAAAAATGGAATAAGTCTTTTACCGGGTATTTATTACCGGTATACCGTTAACCGGTTTACCGCAATCACTGAACCGCTGAATGATTCTGTACTGGTTACGCGCCAGCAGAATCTGGCCAATGACCGTGCTTTTGGTGCCGATGTCGTGGTTTCTGCTAATATTCAGGATAAACTGATCGTCAATTTCACTCCAAATATTTTTTATAACCAGATAGATGCATCTAATCTGGGGTATAGCAATAAAAAATCGACAGTAACCTGGACTGCTAATTTAAATGCCAGTTATAGTTTAAATACGTTAACTACCTTTCAGCTCAATTCTACTTATAAATCGGCCCGTTTAACTCCACAGGGAAAGTATTTACCTAGTTATGTTATGAACTTAGGGGCAAAAAGAGACGTTTTGAATAAAAAGGCATCTATATATCTTACAGTATCTGATGTATTTAAAACGCAAAGACAGGAAGCAAACTTACAGAGCCTGTACCTGATACAGCATGTGAAAACGATAAGTAATTCACGGATCATTTATCTCGGTTTCAGTTATAATTTTGGAGTAGTGAAGAAAAAGAAGGACATGCAGTTTGATAACAGTCTGTAAGGCCTGAATTCTTTTATCTTTGATGCTGAAATTATAAGGTTATGATAGATTTGATCAGCCAGCCCTGGCCCTGGTACTTCTCTGGTTTAGCAATCACTGTGGTGATGATGTTATTGGTTTATTTTGGTAAGTCCTTTGGATTTTCTTCAAACTTACGAACGCTTTGTACAATAGCTGGCGCTGGTAAATGGAACAGCTTTTTTAATTTTGAGTGGAAAAGCCAGCGATGGAATCTATTGTTCCTGGCAGGATCTGTGATCGGAGGTTTTATTTCTTCTCACTGGCTGCAGTCGGGCACTCCATTAAACTTATCGGAGGCCACAATTACCGATTTGCAGAAAATGCATATTCAGTTTGACGGGCAGATTGTTCCGGCACAATTGTTTAACTGGCAATTTCTTTTGACAGTAAAGGGGCTGTTTATCTTTCTCGGCGGAGGTTTTCTGATCGGGTTTGGCAGCCGCTATGCCGGGGGATGTACCTCGGGCCATGCTATTAGTGGTCTGTCAAACTTACAAATGCCTTCATTGATTGCCGTAATAGGTTTTTTTATTGGCGGTCTGATAACCACTCATTTTATTTATCCATTGTTATTTCAATAGCATCCTGATGAAGTTTTTAAAATATATACTAACCGGAGTTTTCTTTGGTATAGTCATGAGTAAATCCGAAGCGGTATCCTGGTACCGGATACAGGAAATGTTCAGATTTCAGTCTTTTCATCTATTCGGGATCATCGGTACTGCCGTAATTTCGGGAGTGGCCTTTACCTGGCTGGTTAAAAAAATGAAAGGCAAAGATGATCAGGGGCAACCTATCCTTTTCCAGGATAAAGACAAATCCTGGAAACGATATCTTTTTGGAGGGACTATTTTCGGATTGGGCTGGGCTCTGACAGGTGCTTGTCCGGGGCCTGTTTTTGTACTGCTGGGTCAGGGCTACCTGGTCATGCTGGTCGTGATCTTAGGGGCACTGATCGGAACTTATACTTATGGTGTGTTAAAAACACGGTTACCTCACTAGCTAATATCTTCTTATTATGGCGCTTATGCCCCGGTTGATTCTTTCGGCCGGGGCATTCTTTTTAATTCCTGAATTCTTTAGGAATCGATTCCTGACTTTGATATAACAGGTTTTAGTCCTGTATTTCAGGTAAGTATTTCTTCTTTTTCTTTTCTGAAAATTGCTTTTTATCGATGCTTTATGCCCTATTCATCGGTAGAAACCATCATGATTTCTCAAATCACATAACGATTAAATATGGAATCATGATCGCTTCATAACCGCTAAAAGACAAATATAAACTGATGAAAAATAATTAAAAGCTGCTTTTGTACTATAAACTTTCACTTTGGTCGAAGAAATATTTTTAAGGAAAAATAATCGGACATATTTGTTTCAACAAAAGAGAACAAGTGATTTGATCAACCAATAATTAACTAAAATATTATGAAAAAGAAAATTTACAAAACTGAAACTGTTAAGATTCAAAAAGAAATAATTGGAAAGTTCGCAGTTAATTTATTAAGTAATCAAAACCCGGGTTTTGATAATACAATGCCCGATACACAAACAATGACATCTTCAAGTGGAATTATATTATAATGATTATGAGAAATGATTTTTTTGACCTCGACAATAGCGAATTCAACGCTTTTAATGAAAATGAATTGAATATGATAATGGGTGGTGGCGGAGATAGCAATACAGTAAGTTTTCTGGAAATAGAACACTTATTTGTTGGAAAAGAAGAAGAAAACTAATAGTCATTAAAGTTTGAAACAACATAAATGAAACAATCTTAAACCTTAAAAATAAATAAAATGAAAAAAGTAAACCTATCAGAAAAAGTACAGTTAGACAAAGAAATCATTTCAAAACTGAATGATGATCAATTGAAAGAATTAGAAGGCGGAGCTGCTGAAAAAGAACTTTCATGTATCGGAGGAAACAACTCTTGTGCAAGCAAAACAATCGAAGCAGAAAGCTAGTCAACACAATTTTTAACCATTAAAATTCAACAAGATGAAAAAGGTAAATCTATCAGAAAAAGTACAGTTAGACAAAGAAATCATTTCAAAACTGAATGATGATCAATTGAAAGAATTAGAAGGCGGAGCTGCTGAAAGAGAGCTTTCATGTATCGGAGGAAACAACTCTTGTGCAAGCAAAACAATTGAAGCAGAAAGCTAATCAACACAATTTTTAACCATTAAAATTTAACAAGATGAAAAAGGTAAATCTATCAGAAAAAGTACAGTTAGACAAAGAAATCATTTCAAAACTGAATGATGATCAATTGAAAGAATTAGAAGGCGGA
>NZ_JACHCC010000003.1:284700-498709 GCF_014207135.1 Pedobacter cryoconitis
AGGCGGAGCTGCTGAAAGAGAGCTTTCATGTATCGGAGGAAACAACTCTTGTGCAAGCAAAACAATTGAAGCAGAAAGCTAGTCAAAACAATTTTTAACCATTAAAATTCAACAAGATGAAAAAGGTAAATCTATCAGAAAAAGTACAGTTAGACAAAGAAATCATTTCTAAACTAAGTGATGATCAATTGAAAGAACTAGAAGGTGGTGCTGCTGAAAGAGAAGTTTCTTGTGTTACTGGAAATAACTCTTGTGCTACTAAAACAATCGAAGCAGAAAGTTAATCAAAACAATTTCTAACCATTAAAATTCAACAAGATGAAAAAGGTAAACTTATCAGAAAAAGTACAATTAGACAAAGAAATCATTTCTAAACTAAGTGATGATCAATTGAAAGAACTAGAAGGTGGTGCTGCTGAAAGAGAAGTTTCTTGTGTTACAGGAAATAACTCTTGCGCTACTAAAACAATCGAGGCTGAATCTTAATCTTAGCCAACCGCTATGAAAAAGGTAAATCTCTCGGACAGGATACAGCTGGACAGAGAAATCATTTCAAAATTGAATGATGATCAGTTGAAAGAACTCGAAGGAGGCCAGACTACTTCCTTGTCTTGTATAACCGGTACTACTTCCTGTGTTTATCAAGTACCGGACGAATCCTAAACTGAGTTAAAACATAAAGGTGTTTTGTTTGATGACTATCGCCATTTATGTTTAACCAAATGATTAAAAAAATCTAAAACCATTAAAATTAAACAAGATGAAAAAAGTAAATCTATCAGAAAAAGTACAATTAGACAAAGAAATCATTTCAAAACTGAATGATGATCAATTGAAAGAATTAGAAGGTGGAGCTGCTGAAAGAGAAGTTTCTTGTATCACAGGAAATAACTCATGTGCTGCTCAGGAATTAGAGTCTTAGTCAGTCTGAAAATAATACATAAGGGAGCGTTTTGACCAGCGCCCCTTATGTGTTTTTCCTGACAAAAATCAATCAGTAAAGAAAAGAGCAGCTATCACCATAAAATATAAAAAATTACTTATTAAAATATACGATATGAGGTACTTAACGGGGAACTATATAATGATCAGGATGCTTTTAGTCATAAGTTTATTGTTTTTATCATTTTATCAATGTTTTGCTCAAAATAGTATTAAAGGAAAAGTGGTAGACGAGCATAAAGCACCTATACCATTTGCAACAATAGGATTGAAAATAAAAACTACAGATTCTGTATTGAAAAGAAATGTTCTGAGTAATAATTCAGGAGAATTTATCATTCAGAATATCAAGGGTACATCCGCAGAGCTGACTATATCCAGTGTGGGATTTATTTCATTTAACCAGGCAATTAATTTTAGTCAGAACCCATCGGTTGACCTGGCTGAAATCGTTCTGCATGATGACCGGCAAACCTTAAGCGGAGTTACTATAGCCGCAAGAAAACCACTTATCCAGCAAAAAACTGACCGTCTGATCATGAATGTACAGGGTAGTGTATTAGCCAGTGGCAACAGTGCCTACAATATATTGGCTATGGCACCTTCTGTTCAGTTAATCAATGGAAAGTTAAGTATGGAGGGTAAGTCGAATGTTCTGATCTTGCTGAATGGCAAGAAATTACCTAATGCTACATTAGAGAGTGTTCTCGGGTCATTACCTGGAGAGCAAATTGAAAGAATTGAATTTATTACAAACCCTTCTTCAAAATATGATGCCAGTGCATCGGGAGGGGTGATCGAAATATATACCAAAAGAAGTTCAGCAATGGGTTGGACTGCCAATGTGAGTGGCAATGTCGCACAGGGATACAGGACCAGTGGAGGTGGAGCTGCCGACTTTAGAACAAGTACTAAAAAACTGGATTTCAGTGTTTCAGCTGCCTACAATAAAACCGGTCATATTGAACGTGGGTTCTCTAACAGGGATTTATATAACGGACAGACAAAAGTAGGTGACTTTAGTCAGAAAATGGATTTGTCATCAGGCAGTATGATTGACAAAAGTCTGAATGGGAGTGTTAATTATGAATTGAATAAAAACAATAATATTGGCTTGGATGTCAACCTGATGAAGGTAAGTCTGAGAGGCTCCGGAAACCTGGACGCAGTAATTAATGATCAGCAAAGCAGATTGACAAGTAATACATTCAACGATGTTTTGCTGGAGGTGGGTTTTTCTAACTATAATCTCTTTTACAAGGCTAACCTGGATTCTTTAGGATCCAATTTATTAGCTACGGCTAATTATGCAAGATATACCAGCGGTAAAAAGCAAGAGTTTAATCAAACTACAATTGATGAAAATACAGGTGATATTTCTCATTCACAATTTAGAAATAATGCACCGGCCAAGTATGATATTTATACCGGAACAGCCGATTATACCAAAATCTTTAAAAATTCGACAAAAGTAGAAGCCGGACTTAAATATACTTTAACTGATAATCATAGTAATCAGTTTATGGAAGTGTATCAAAATGGGACCTGGACAGAAAATAATAATGTATTAAGTAACCTGGGATATCAGGAAAAAATATATGCCGGTTATCTGAATATCAATCATAAGTTTGGGAAGCTATCCTTACAGGCAGGCCTAAGAGCAGAGCAGAGTTCTTATAAAGTTACAGGGGGGATTGACTCCAGTTATTTCAACCTGTTTCCGAATTTAAGAGCAGATTATAAGGTGACAAAAAACTATAGTTCATCCCTCTCTTATGCCAGAAATATAAACAGGCCATCATATGATAACCTGATACCTTATGAGCTATTCATTGATAACTATACTTCCAGCAGGGGAAATGCATACCTGAGACCAGAGTATGCCCAGACTTTCTCATGGAACCACCTTTATAAAAAGTATAGCCTGCGTCTGGCTTATACCAGAACTTCTGATGCTATAGCCGATGTGTTGTTCTATGACCAGAGTACATTGAGATTTATTGAAACACAAAGCAACTTTTTAACACAACACCTGGTCAGTGCGAGTTTGTCTGTACCAGTGAAAATAACTTCCTGGTGGACTACAAGTAACCGTGCTTCATTATTCAGAAAGGAATTAAAATATCCTTCACCATTTGATCAGCATGAGGTGATCACAAGAAATAAGACTTATTATACACTCAATACCTTAAGTACTTTCACTTTCGGAAATGGACTTTCAGCTGAGGTATCTGCTTATTATAATTCACCCAGCATCAGCGGAATATATAGCTTCAGAGCATATTCTAATGTTAGTGCTGGTATAAAGAAATCACTTCTTAAGGATAAGGCATCCCTTAAACTTGATGTTTCAGATATTTTCTATAAAAACAACCTCTTTGCTACGACTAATATTGTTCCAATCGTTACAGAGGGAATTAACAGAGGGGATACCCGTAGGGTCCGCTTAAGCTTCAGATACAGTTTCGGACAGGACGAAGAAAAAAAACGGGCTAAAATACAAGCCGCCGGAAATACAAATGAATTGAACAGATTAAAGCTTTAATGCTATGGAATTATTAGATAAATATGAGCGCCAATTAACTCAGCCACAGACTGAAAAGCTGTTGCTTGATATTGTAACCAAGGTAAATTCAACTGCCGATACTCAACTGCCCAATTTTGGAATAGGAACGGGTAAGGGAGGAGCAATACTACTAAACTGTCATTATGGTAAATTAACTGGAAATGATGAATATTATGCTATTGCCGAGAAGCTTTTGATGGCATCTTTACAGTCTTTGAGCCCGGGTGAATACAAAACTGTTTTGTCAAACTATTTTATTGATCTGGCTGAGTTTGGGACATTAATAGGGTATCTGGAAGAAAATGGTCATTTAAATGATGACACAGGGTTTGCTTACGATGAATTTGATACGCTGATTGCTGACAGAATTCAAAGTACAATTGAGAAACGGAATTTTGGACTTGGAAATGGGGCATTAAGCGTCAGTTCTTATTTATATAGGAGAATTGATCATTCACCACTCTTGTTGAATGCAGCAGTTAATATTTTAGAAGCCATTTATCAGGCAAGAGAAGGAGATAAAGAAACAGGATATTACTGGACGACTCATTATTTTGAAGAACCCAGAGTCTATACTGGTTTATCTCATGGAAACGGGATGATTTTAAACTTCCTGTGTTCAATTCATGAGAAGGGAATTGAAAAAGAAAAATGCGAGGAGCTGATGTACTATGCATTGCGTTTTCTGTTATTGAACAGAGCTGATCCCAATCTGTCTGATTCAAATTTTCCGCTCTGGCTGGGAAGGGATATAGACAGCCGGAACCATTGTATTGTTTATGGTGATTTGAGTACTGCTTATATTATTATTAAAACTGCTAAAATCCTGGAAGATGCCGACTATCTGGCATTTGGAATAGATGTGGCGAAGGATACTATAGGAAAACATAGAATAGAGAATACTTCACTGATGGATGCTTCAATTAAATATGGCGTTAGTTCTCCCTACATATTGTATAACCGTATTTTTCAGTTAACCGGTATCGAGGCTTTTAAAAAGGCAGCAGTTTACTGGCTTGATCAGATCAGTGAAATGAAAAAAAATGAAACCGAATATTTAGGTTTCAATTCTCACTTCTTTAAAAAATATCCTGAGGGACAGCTGGGATTTAGTTTTGGTTTAGCCGGAATAGGTTTGGTATTGATGCAATACTTATCAGACGGAGAGCTTTCAATCAATGAGTTTACATGGACACCTTAGTCAATAATTATGATACTAACTTGCATAATCATAGAAGATGAGCCGTTAGCGCAAGAGCTTCTACAGGACTATATTTATAAAAGAGATGATTTAATTCTTTTAGAAAAATTTAATAATGTGAACGACTTTAATAACTTTAAAGATAAAGAGGTCGATCTGATGTTTATGGATATTAAGATAAGGGGAAATGTTAAAAAAGATGTAGAAGAGCTTTTTACCAGTAATAGTTCCATTGTATTAGTTACGGCTTATACGATTGATCAGTTGGGCGATTATAACCTGACCCTGGTAGATAATGTACTTTACAAACCCGTATCTTATGAGAAATTTAACCGCTGTGTCGACAAGGTTTTTTATGAAATAACCAATAAACGAATAAACCATGCTGAAAACAAAAATTAACCCTTTTGATTTTTATTTACTGAGAATGCCGGCATTATCTATCGATAGTTTGTTCGCTTTGAATAAAACAGTTGATTCAGATAGTTTAGTAAAAGCAATCTTTGATATCTATCAGTCTGCCGATCTTCAGGATTCTATTTTCCTGGCTAGCCCTGAGCTTTACCAGGAGTTATTAAAATGGCTGGAAAACCCGCAGGTAAAGAACGAAAGACTAATGTTAACCTTATATAAGTATGTACTGAGGATGAGTTCCAGATGTACACCCTATGGATTGTTCGCGGGTTTCAGTATGGGAAAGGTATCTGATGAGAATACAGCCTGGAAATTGAAAAATAAAACCATCAAGCATAGTCGTCTGGACATGAACTATGTTGCGGAGATCGCTTCGGCGCTGGCCCGTCAGCCGGAGCTGAAAGTTAAGCTGACATTTTATGCGAATAATAGTCTTTATAAGACTGATAATACCTATCGTTATTATGAATATAAACTGAGAAATAAAAAAAGGGATTATTTTTTGATCTCCATTAAATCTTCCAGATATGTTGACAGTATATTGAATAGCGTAACAGGCGGCGCGAAATATGATGAGATATTAAATGCTTTAGTGGCGCTGCCGTTGACGATGGAAGTTGCCCTTGATTTTTTAGATCAGGTAATTGACAGCCAGCTGATTGTTTCGGAGCTTGAACCTACAGTTACAGGACATGAATTTTTTGATGTGATACTGGATAAGCTGGAAAGTCTGGATAAGGACAATCCCAAACTTCCGGGATTACTTAAGATCAACACTATTCTGAGAAAGAAAGAAAACTTGATTCAGTCGTGTAAAGATATTGAAGAAATTATCCTGGAAGACTTTCCGTACGCAAAAAGTAAGGATCTGGTACAGACAGATCTGGAAATCGGAATGTCAGAAAATACGCTGAATAAGCAAAGTGTAAATATTCTGGCCAACGAGTTGAGTGAGTTGAGCGGACTGATTAAAACTTCAGGACCGGCTGATCTGAAAACTTTCAGGGAGAAATTTAGCGCAAGATATGAAGATAAGGAAATCCCATTGTTAGAGGCTTTGGATACTGAAGCCGGAATTGGGTATTCAAACTTTAGTGGTGCAAATACAAACTATACTCCTCTGGTGGATGGCCTGATTTTACCTGCTAAAAAAACAGCTGGTAAAGTAGGATGGACTGCTTTCAAACAACTGGTGTTTAAAAAGTTCCATGACAGTCAGCAGACCCAGAGTGATAAAATGACCATTACTGCCGAAGAACTGCAGGTATTGGGAGATGCTGAAAATAATCTTCCTCCAACTTTTTACAGTGTCGGGAGTTTTGTAGCTGCAAATAATGCAGCAATTGATCAGGGAGATTTTAAATTTAATTTATCGGCCTGTGGGGGATCATCAGCTATTCCTTTATTAGGCAGGTTTGCTTCCTCTGTAGACGCGTTGAAACTGAAGCTGGAGGAATGTGCTATAGTAGAACAGGAGGCTTACGGAGAGGCTATCTTAGCCGAAGTAATTCATCTTCCTGAAGCGAGAATTGGGAATATTCTGCAAAGGCCAAGGATAAGACCTTATGAAATTCCATTTCTGGGAAATTCTTCTGCCGATGCTGATCATCAGATTCCTGTAACAGATTTAATGGTATCTGTTAAACATGACAAGATTGTACTACGCTCTAAAAGGCTCAATAGGGTTATTATACCAAGACTGAGCTCTGCGCACAATTATAGTAACGGTATTTCTGTTTATAAATTTCTTTGTGATTTACAGGGACAGGGTAATTCTTTCTCTGTTTTATGGGACTGGGATGTGCTGAGTCAGCAAAGTTTTCTGCCCCGGATTGAGTATAAGCATATTATCCTTTCAAGGGCCAGATGGAGACTGGAATCGTCTGTTTATCAGGAGATCAAAGACTTGAAATCTGTTGAAGAAACAGAGGCGTTCAGAAGTAAATACAAACTGCCATCCAGATTAGTATTAGCTGAAGGGGACAATGAGTTGCTGCTTGATTTTGACTGCCCGCTGGTGATGCCAATTCTGGTTCAGCATTTGAAAAAGAAAGACGCTATATTATATGAGTTTTTACATGATCAGGATAGCTTGCTGATTGCCGGTAAACAGCAGACAAATTATCTGAATGAGCTGGTTATTCCTTTTCAAACCAAAGCGCAGCAGCTGTTTAAAAAACCAGTGTTTTCAGAGGATAAAAGTTTAATCTCTCATTCTTTCCCTCTGGGAAGTGAATGGACATATGTCAAGATATATTGTGGCTCGAAATGGGCGGATACTATTCTGACGGAGTATCTGTTACCAGTAGTCACGGCACTGGAAGAAGAGGGATTATTACGGAAATGGTTTTTTATCAGATATTATGATCCCGAAGGCCATATCAGGATGAGATTTTTACATGAAAAGAATGCTGCGGTTACCGCTGATATAATTAACAGGATCCAGGAAGCCCTGGAACTCTTATCACATCAAAGGATTGTATGTAAGATACAATATGATACTTATGAGCGCGAGATTGAACGTTATGGAGAGAGGACTATGGAGCTTAGTGAAACCATCTTTTATAACGATAGTACAGCAGTTATCAATTTTCTAAACCTGATTGAGGGAGAGGAAGGAGAAAGGTACAGGTGGTTGTTTGCGATGAGGGGGGTTGAACAATTGCTTGGCGATTTTAACCTACCGGCAGAACAAAGACAGAAAATGATGGAAAGTTTGTTTTCTTCCTTCTTTGATGAATTTAATGGAAACAAACAATTGAATTCTCAATTGAATGATAAATACAGGGCCATAACTAATGAATTGAACTTATTTATGAACCCTGAAAATGATGAGGAAGAAATTGCCGAGGCTGTTCAGTTATTTGATCTGCGTTCGGTACTTAATCAAAATGCGCTCGGGGATTTTAAACAATCTTTAGCTGCAGGCTCTTCTGAAGATGAACTCAATCTGATTTACAGACAACTTTTGCCTAGTTATATCCATATGTTTTTGAATAGAATTTTTATCGCAAATCAAAGATTGCATGAACTTGTTGTTTATCATCATCTGGCAAAATACTATGCTTCTTTAATTGCACGCAGAAAACATTCACCAGTTAATTCTCTTGTATCATGATGACAGACCGCCCACTTTTTTCAGCAGAAATCAACGAAATAATCGGCCATCCGCCACACTGGGTCAACCGGGTCGGTGGCACATTCCTGCTATTGATTATAGCTGGTTTTGTACTGGTATCTGCAGTGCTTGTAGTACCTAAGCAACATATTTTGCCTGTTGTATTATATGGTCAGGCTAAACACGAATATCTGGTCAAAGGTACGATAGATGCAGGTCAGCTTGGAAACCTGAAAAAAGCTAAAAACCTGCAAATTGAAATTCCGTTGGACAATGACATCCAGGATAGGATCAATTTAACCGGAACATTGCAAAACATCATTCCGCCTATAAAAAACGGGAAGATTTCTTATGTGGTCAGATTAAATGAGGCTTCCGCAAAAATACTAGCTGGCAAATTACCCGAAATTGAATCTATTGCCGGAAAAATTATTGTAGAAGGTGAACGCAAGACCTTAATGAAATCAATGCTGCAATGATTTAGTCAGGATTGAGACCAAATTGTTTCATCAGGGCTTCCTTGTAAAGTTTGCCAATAGGGATTTTTTCCTTCAGTGTATATAAGTCAATCTCATTTCCATTAAATGATTTGATTTCGTCTTTTTTGATAATGAAGGATTTTTGTATACGGATAAATTTATCTTCCGGTAACTGGTCTTCTATGCGTTTCATGGTCAGGTGCGTGACGATCGTTCTGTCTTTGAGGACCAGTTTTACATAATCCTTCATTCCTTCCACATAGCAAATTTCATCAAACATGACACGATGTAATTTATGTCCGTCTTTCACAAAAAGATGCTGGTTTTTGGGCACATCAACTACTTTGGCTTTCTGAAAAATTACCTTGGAAGCTTTGTTAACCGATCTTAGGAATCTTTCGAAAGGGAATGGCTTAACTATGTAATCCAGTGCATCGAGATCAAAGCCGTCAACTGCATAATTGGGATAGGCTGAAATGAAGATTACATAAGGCGGGTGTTGCAGAGACCTGATGAACTCAATTCCATTTACTTCGGGCATATGAATATCAGAGAATAACAGGTCTATAGTGTCATTCTGCATATGTTCCAGCGCGTCGAAAACATGTTTACAGCTGGCTACAAGTTCAAGTGTCGGGATTTTGCTGATATAATCCTCGATGGTCTCTCTGGCAAGAGGCTCATCGTCAATAATTAGGCATTTGATGGTCATTTTAATCTTTGAGAGTTTGATTTAACAGTACAATATATGGTATTATGATCATAATACCAATAGGATCAACTTAAAGGTAACTGAAGATTTACTTTGTAAATTCCATTTTCAATCTGATTAGTTAATTTGTATTTACCAGCATAATGGATGTTCAGTCTTTTTTTGACATTAGCGACACCAACCCCTCCGAAATCTTCAGAAGGATGGACGTTGCATACACTGTTATTTACATTGAAGTGCAGATAATTGTCCACAGTCCGGATAGATATCTCTACCCAGGATGATTCAACTGTAGCATCAATACCATGTTTAAACGCATTCTCAATAAATGGGAAAAGGATCAGGGGAACAATCATCATACGCTCAAAGTCTTCCTGAAAATCAGTTTTGATACTTACATCATTTCCGTACCTGATGCGTTCCAGTTCGAGATAATCATTGATGAATTCCACTTCCCTGGACAATAATATCCGGTCGACATTAGACTCATATAAAGTATACCTCATCAGATCTGCAAAGTGCAGAACCATTGGCCCGGTCTTAGGGTCCTGCTTATTGACCATTCTGTAAATATTATTCATGGTATTAAATAAGAAATGGGGGTTTATCTGGGCTTTCAGAAAATTGATCTCCAGGTTCAGATTGTCCCTTTCCAGACTGATCCGCTTATTACTCTGATCTGCAATTAACTTGATGAGTTTGAGAGCCAGAGGAGGGGCGATCAGGTAAAGAAAGTCAAGGAAATAGAAAGATACTGCCCACCAACTCAGAATACCCGTTATACCATGACTTAATATGGTCATTACATAAGAATGCAGTCTGGGCGTCTGGTTGAAGTTTGAATCGATAATAAGACAAAGGAAATAGGTTAAACTTCCGTACAGTACATAACATAGCAGACCCGAGATGACGGTTAGTATAATCTTGCCTTTGAACAACAAATTGGGGAGTACATAATAAGATACGGCATAAAAAATAGTCATTACACTGGCCAGGTCTTTTATGACGAACATCCAGCCTAATTTTTTATCAAATCTGTTGTATCCGTTAAAGTATAAAATGGACAAAAAAGTCCACATCAGGAGGTGTAATACGACTTTTGTACGGGTAGAATGCGTTTTATTCCAGTCTATTTTTGTGATTCCGGAAAGATAGTTTTTTAGCCTCATTGCAGCGTTAATTGCTTTTGGTCATTAAAAGTAATGGGTTGGTCGAATTTAATTCTGTAGGCCTAAAGTACTCCTTTTATTTGTAATACAAATGATGATTTCGAGTCATCTTAATATGGTAACTATAAAACTTTAACTATAGAAATAATGATGAACCAAGTAAAAGCACTGCGTTTCCCTCACTATAAGCAGCATGATATGATGGACTGCGGACCAACGTGTTTAAAGATTATCAGCAAATTTTATGGGAAATTTTTTGATCTGGAAAAGATACGTGGTTTAAGTCAGATAGGTAAAACGGGGGTATCCTTATTAGGCATAAGCAAGGCGGCCGAGAATTTAGGTTTACATACTGTAGGTGGTAATATGACCTATGAGAAATTACAAGTCAGGCCCGTGCTGCCCTGTATTGTTCACTGGCGGAAAAATCATTTTGTAGTATTATATAAAATGAACGAGAAAAAGGTATATATCTCAGATCCGGGTAGCGGTCTCCAGTCTTATACCAAAGAAGAGTTTCTAAACAACTGGGCTTATACGAAAATACAAAATGAGCCCGCAGGTATCGTATTGCTGGTTAAACCGACAACTACTTTTTATGATCAGGAAGAAGATCAGAAAGTGGCGGTAAATGGTATCGGCTATTTACTGAAGCATCTGATGCAATATAAATCTCTAATCAGGCAATTGTTTGCCGGATTACTTGCCGGGGCACTTATCCAGCTTATTCTCCCGTTTTTGACCAAAGCCCTGGTCGATATGGGGGTAAAGGGTCAGAACCTGAATATTATTTATGCAATCCTGCTGGGACAGTTATTTATTGTAATGGGACAAACCTCTGTTGAATTTATAAGAGGCTGGATTGTATTGCATATTACATCGAGGGTCAATGTGGAGGTATTGTCTTCATTTCTTCATAAACTTTTCCGTTTACCACTGACCTTTTTTGATAGTAAGCTAAACGGTGATATTCTGCAGAGGATCGAAGATCATAAGCGGATTGAGAACCTTTTGAGCGGCGCTTCATTGAACACGCTTTTCTCGGCTGTTACATTTATAGTGTTCAGCATTGTCTTATTTGCCTATAACCCGGTGATATGTGCTGTGTTTATAGGAGGTAGCATATTGTATTTCGCCTGGCTTTCACTTTTCCTGGCAAAAAGGGAGAAACTTGATTTTAAAAGATTTGAAATTACTTCTCAGAACAGGTCTAAGACCATGGAGCTGCTGAATGGGATTTGTGAAATTAAAATCAATAACTGCGGTACACAGAAAATCTGGGAATGGGAAGAGCTTCAGGCCAGATTATTCAGATTTAACATCCAGACTTTATCATTAAGTCAGTATCAGCAGATCGGCTCGGCATTTATTAATCAGGCAAAAAACATATTTATTCTTTTCCTGGCAGCCAGGCTGGTCATTAAGAATGAAATGACCCTGGGAGATATGATGGCTATACAGTTTATCGTAGGACAAATGAATAACCCGATTGCACAGATGGCGACGTTTATTCAGACTTACCAGGAGGCAAAGATCAGTATGGAACGTTTGGGACAGATACAGGTTTTAGAGGAAGAGGAGGATCCCCGTTACAGTTATATTAACGCATTACCTGAAGACAGGAGCCTGCTTTTCAAAGATGTAAGTTTTGTTTATCCGGGTGCTGGTAATAAGGTCACTATTAATCATCTGAATTTAACGATCCAATCAGGCAAGACCACGGCGATTGTAGGGGCGAGCGGAAGTGGAAAAACTACGTTGCTGAAGTTAATGCTGCGGATCTGTAAACCAACTGAAGGGGAGATCATCATGGAGAATAATTCATTTGAGAATCTGAGCCCGGATTTCTGGAGACAACACTGCGGGGTTGTTTTGCAGGACGGTTATATATTCTCAGATACGATAGCCAATAATATTGCGCTCAATAAGGAGAATCTGAGTGTGGAAAGTCTGCAAAGGGCTATTCATATTGCAAACCTCCAGGATTATATCGCCAGCCAGCCTCTCGGATTTCAGACTAAGATAGGTGATGATGGAAAAGGGATCAGCGGTGGACAGCGGCAGCGGATACTAATTGCGCGTATGGTCTATAAGAATCCTGAGTATATTTTTCTGGATGAAGCGACAAGTGCATTAGATGCTTCTAACGAGAAGATCATTATAGAGCGGTTGAATACATTCTTACAAGGTAAAACAGTTGTAATTGTAGCTCACCGTCTAAGTACGGTGAAAAATGCAGATCATATTATTGTATTGGATAATGGAGCAGTAGCCGAGCAGGGTACTCATGTTGCTCTGGTTAACCAAAAGGGGTATTACTATAAATTAATTAAGAATCAGTTGGAACTAGGAAATTAATAATTATGGAAACATTAAATGATTTTATCGGCTTTTTGACAAACACCAGCCCTGATAATGATGCTGCTAACCAGACATCCAGGGAGTTTAATGGAATATTCAGCTTTTTGCTGGGACAACAGGACAAGGAGAATAGCTCCGGTTCGCAGACACACCGGTCAATTGATATTTATCTGAATGCAGTTATTGCCTGTAGAAAGGATGATTTTGCAACCTCAGAACGTCTACTGGATGAGGCGGATACGCTTCTGGACAATTTACCTGAACAGCAGGTACTGCCCAGATTGTTTAAACTGTCCGCCTGGGGAAACTATTATTATAAAGTTGGACGCTGGGAAGAAGCTATAGCTTTATTAAAAAAAGGACTCTATATAAGTGCTGAATTAGAAAGAAACGGATATCCGATCTTAATATTCAGAAGAATTGAACAGATCCAGAATATTGCCAGGATCTATCATAAAATGGGCGATCTGGAATCGGCAGCCGATTTATTAAAGAATGCTATTGTTTTCCTCTATTCCGGTAAAGCGGAGGGATTGATTATTGAAGACTGGGATTACAAACTGGTACAGGATGTACGTATGGTGCAGGAAAATACCCTGGATAGTGTATTCAATCAGCTTGTAGCGTTGAATACCGTTTTAATGTATGATCCGAAATTCAATAATGAATATTTTTATTCCCGTTATTTTAAACTCTTTTTAGCGGAGATGCCGGCTGATGTTTACAACAGGGTTATCTTATATAACTGGATGTTTGTTAAATCATCTTATTTTAATGAAGGGGAAGCAGCCTATTTTGATAATCTTAAATCCTTTTTTGGAGATAATGAAGTATCCTCCTATTACGATAGCCTGAAAATAAACCTGCTGGAGGAAGTGGCCAAAGGGATAAATACCGACTTTAAAGAGAATGATTCAGCAACCATTGCAAAGCTTCAGGATTATGCAGGAAAGTATCTGAAAGATGCTTTTGGGAAATCAGCTAAAATAGCCTTTGCACGTACTATATTATTAAAGGCTGCGGTTTAGCAGTCTTTAATAATTATCCGCTTTCTGAATGAAATGTCATGACAATTTCATCAGATCCCGGCTATCCACATTATCCACATCTTATTCTTAGCTTCAGGAACTGGCGCTAACTGATTGATAACTTTAGCATTAATCGCATGTTAAATCACCCTGGAGTTTATTAACATGTCTTTAGTTAACAACACCTGTTGGTAACCCATACTTATCCACATTCTGGTCAAAAAAAATCGGCTAAATAATTGCTTTTTAGTGGCTTACTGCTGGGTATAAGTTTATGTTTTTTTGTTGGTAATTTTCTAGATCTTCGCAATCCCAAAAAGGAAGGAAGCTTTTTTCAGGGCCATTAACATTACCAATAACAATAAAATAACTATGCAGAATACTTGTACAACAGTGTGGAATAATTCACTTCAAACTATTAAAGCTAACATCCCAAATCAAAGTTATAAAACTTGGTTTGAACCGATCTCGGCATTAAAATTAGAAGGAAACGTTTTAACTGTACAGGTACCAAGTTTGTTTTTTTATGAATGGCTGGAAGAGCACTATGTAGGTTTGTTACGCAAAACGGTAAAACAGGAATTAGGAGATGACGGACGTCTGGAATATAACATCGTTGTAGATAATAAAACGTCAAAAAGTAATACGCCATATATAGCTGCCAGTATGCCTTCAAACAGCAATACGTCTACAGCTAAACAGCAGTCATTACCAACACCGGCACCAATCAGCAAGGATCTTAGAAATCCTTTTGTGATTCCTGGTCTGAAAAAACTGAATGTTGATCCACAACTGAACTCTAATTATACTTTAGAGAACTACATTGAGGGAGACTGCAATCGTTTAGCACGCTCTGCGGGCTTCGCAGTGGCCGCAAAACCTGGAGCAACATCATTCAATCCTTTAATGATTTATGGTGCGGTAGGATTGGGTAAAACCCACCTGGCTCAGGCAATCGGAAATGAGATCAAACGTACTTATCCAGATAAACTGGTTATTTTTGTATCCTGCGAAAAATTCTGTCAGCAGTTCGTGGAATCATTAAAAAATAATACAATCAATGATTTTGTGAACTTTTACCAGGCTATGGATGTGATCATTATGGATGATATTCACAATTTCGCCGGAAAAGAAAAAACTCAGGATATCTTCTTCCATATTTTCAATCACCTTCATCAGTCCGGAAAACAAATTATCATTACTTCAGATAAAGCACCTAAAGATTTATCTGGTCTGGAAGAGCGTTTGTTAAGCCGTTTCAAATGGGGACTTTCTGCAGATTTACAAATTCCTGATCTGGAAACAAGGATTGCTATCCTGAGAAAGAAAATGGCTTCAGATGGTATTGATTTACCTGCAGAAGTAGTAGAATATGTAGCACATAATATTGATAACAACGTCCGTGAACTGGAAGGAGCAATGGTTTCATTACTGGCACAGGCAACATTAAATAAAAAAGAAATTGATCTGGCTTTGGCTAAATCAATGCTGAAGAACTTTATCAAGAATACCTCCAAAGAAATTTCTATGGAATATATTCAGAAATTAGTTTGTGAATATTTTGAAGTAGCAGTTGACCTGGTAAAATCTCCGACACGCAAACGTGAAGTTGTACAAGCCAGACAGATTTCCATGTACCTGTCGAAAAGCCTGACCAAATCTTCATTGAAAAGTATAGGTGCATTTTATGGGGGCAGAGATCACTCGACGGTAATTTACGCCTGCCAAACGGTAGAAGACCTGATTGACAGTGATAAGAAATTCAAAGGATATGTAACCGATATCCAGAAGAAATTGAAAATGAGCTAATAATCCAAACCTATATAGCTTTACCATGAATTTAAATGCAAACACTATAATAATCTCATTGATTGTTATACTTGCGATCCCTTACCTGGTAAGTGTGATCAGAAAAGTACAGAACCAAAACATTCCCTTCATCAAAGCCCTCAATCCTTTTTATACAAAGGAGATGAATGAGGCTGCGCAGCTAAAGCAAAGTTTGTCACCTGTCACCCGTGAAATTGAGACTCAGGAGTTAGCCAGATTTGTTAAACACTGGACAGCTAAATTTGAAAAAGGTACTTTTTCTGAAAAGGATGTACTGGAGCTGAATGCTAAAATTGAGGCTGGACGCGTGGACCAGGTTAATGGTATCCTGGCTTTACACCCTGAAGCAAGAAATCAGTTTGAAGCAATTAACGCCCGTCTGAATCCGAAAGAAGAAGTTGTTCTGAACAGCGAAACTGAGGTTCTGGTTTAACCTCTAAACCTTCTGCTGATCAAAAGACTTGGTATTGAGTTTTGCTGCAATGCTTTTGATAGAAATATCAAGGTTCTCAGCAGACTCATGCAAGGCATCTTCAAACTCAAAATAGGTCTGACTTTTATCATCACTGATTTTAATCACAGAAACTATTCCCAGGATGTTACTTAAATAACGCCGCACTTCATGTGAATTAATAAAAGAGAGCTCTGTATTCAGTTTACTGAACTTGAGCTCATCATATTTTTTCTTAATTTTAAGGGATCTGTAAAAAAAGATCAGTGTCAGTATAATCATGGCTGCACCTGTGATGGATAAAATCAGATAATTCTGTCTGACTTTGAGGTTTTCTTCAGCTCTGGCATATTTATCTTTGATTTCATCGTATTTTAAAAGACTCAGGATACTTCCGGTCTTCATCATCTTTTCCGTATTTAAGGATGACTGGACAATAGCCTTTTTATAATATTGGGATGACAGGTCAAATTGGTTTTCTTTCCGGTAGGCGTCACCCATTAAATGGAATAATCTGGATCTCATATAACCCAGATTTCTCAGGTCATCAGAGGCCAGTAACTTTAAAATAATTTCTTTTGCCTTTTCGGTCTGGTTAAATAAAAGGTAGGCATCTGCAAGATGGACATAAGTATATAGCTTGTCCCAGTCTTTTGGGTTATCAATCAAAGTTTTGATCTCTTTGATCGCAGAAGGATCTTTTTTCAGCATCAGAACCATATACTTCATCCGGTGCACCGTCAGCGAATCTTCAAGGGAATTATCCTTTCTCCTGATGATCTTATTGACATAAAACTGTAAGGAATCTAATTGGTTTAAATGAAAATAGGCGATTGCTTTATTTTCATAAAGTAATCGTGGGACCTGTATTTTTCCCTGTTGCAGAACCAGTGCGTAAGCCGTATTTAAACAGACTATAGCTTCATCATACAGACTACTCTTAATATAAAGATCAGCGATATTGTTATAGTTTTTTACCATACCAATGGTATCACCGATGCGTTTAAGAGACTTATCTACCATCATGTAACTTTCCATTGCACCCATATGGTTTTCGAGGTCTGTTTCCACAAAGGCCAGCAGCTGGAAAAGTCTGATATACAGGAGATCCTTTGGTGAGGTGCTGTTAAGCCCTCTGACCAGATAGGACTTTGCCTTTTCCAGTTTCATAAACCTCTTTGCATATAATGCCTCGATTTCATATTGGATGGATGTTTTTTGAGGGAGTTTACTTTTTAAAATGGCAGCAATCAAGATCTCCTTATTTGTTGTTATTTTTCCTATATCATCCATTGTCACGTATTTGACAATCAGGGCTTCAATCAATGCCCCTGATTTTGGAGAAGGAGACTGTATGGCGGCTTTTATTTCATCAGGAAGGTTTTCTGCCGCCTGCAGACGAAAGGAAAAGAGGAATAAAACCAATATAAATGCGATAGCCGGTTTCATCAATGTCTTCATTTGTATTAGTTTAAATTACAATTATGAGAGGCCGTTTTAAAAATAGGGAAGGAGATCCACATATTTGCTTAAAAATAGTTTTTGAGCCGGAATTTCTCTGTAAAGCGAAAAATAATAACTATTAGGGCTATATCGTTTAATCTTTGGCTAATCAGATAAAATCTGAAGATCATGAAATGCTTTAATTTAAGGGGAAAATTATTCATACAAATCAGCGATACTGATGAAGAAATATCTCCTTTTCATAACCGGGCTTCTTTGTTCGGTGGCACCAGTCTACAGCCAGCAAAATAATCATAAACTGATCTATAATAAACCTGCCGGGCAGTTTGAGGAAGCGCTGCCGCTAGGTAACGGCCGTCTGGGGGTTATGGTTTATGGCGGCATTTTTACAGAGCGGTTCTCTTTAAATGAAGCGACGCTCTGGGCCGGAGGACCTGTAAATCCTGATATGAATCCTGATGCCAGAAACTATCTGCAGCCAGTAAGAGAAGCACTGTTTGCTGAAAATTATAAAAAGGCCGATTCACTGGTGCATTTTATGCAGGGAAAATTTTCTGAATCTTATGCGCCTTTGGGTAATCTGTTTTTTGATTTTAACCACAAGGGAGAAGTCAGTGATTATAAACGGGAACTGGATATACAAAATGCAATCAGTAAAACGAGTTATCAGATTGATGGAACTACTTATCAGCGAGAGACATTTATCTCACATCCCGATCAGTTAGTTGTGATCAGGTTTACAGCCAGGGGCAAGGGGAAACTTGATTTTATCTGTCGTTTCAATAGTTTGCTGCAGCATAACGTTTCCACCCTTGGAAAAGATCTGGTGATGAAGGGACATTCGCCGGTACATGCATCTCCTGTTTACCATGGGAATGAAATTATATGGGATGATGTAAATGCGATGCGTTTTGGAGCGCAGCTTAAAGTCATGAAAACTGATGGCACAGTAACTTCAGAAGCACATAGTCTGCATATTAGTAATGCAACCGAAGCAGTTATTGTACTTTCGATGGCAACCAGTTATAATGGGTTTGACAAGAACCCGGGGACTCAGGGCAAACAGGAGATGAAAATAGCGGCTGATTATTTGAAAAATGCAAAATCATATGCCCTTTTATTAAAAAATCATACGGCAGATTTCAGGAAATATTATGACCGCGTGCAAATCAGCCTGGGTGATGAAGACCAGGGTGGTATAAACACAATGGATAGATTAAATGCTTTTGCTGCCGGTAAAAGTGACCGTGCACTGATTGCTTTATATTACCAGTATAGTCGGTATTTACTGATCAGCTCTTCAAGGGCGGGAGGAATGGCAACCAATTTACAGGGGATCTGGAATGAACTGATGCAGCCACCATGGAGCAGTAACTATACGACCAATATTAATGCAGAAATGAATTACTGGGGTGTTGAAACAGCAAACCTGACAGAGATGCACCAGCCTCTGCTTGATTTTATAGGCCGTTTAGCTAAAACAGGGGCGGTAACGGCTAAGAATTATTATGGTGCAGGAGGATGGGTTTTGCATCATAACAGTGATATCTGGGCAATGACTAATCCTGTCGGAGACTTTGGAAAAGGTGATCCTGGATGGGCAAACTGGCCGATGGGTGGAAACTGGATGTCTACCCATCTTTGGGAACATTATGCTTTCACACAAGATAAATTATTCCTGAAACAACAGGCTTATCCGTTAATAAAAGGTGCTGTACAGTTTTGTCTGGATTTCCTGGTCGCGGATAAAAAGGGCAATTTAATTACCGCACCATCTACTTCTCCGGAAAATTATTATGTGACCCCTTCAGGTTATACCGGTTCATTATTATATGGTGGTACAGCAGATCTGGCAATTATCAGAGAATTATTTACTGATTATATTAAAGCAAGTGAAGTTCTTGGTCTTGATGTGGCTAAGCGGAACGAGGTAAAAGCCGCATTACAAAAGATGCTTCCCTACCAGATAGGGAAAGAAGGAAACTTACAGGAATGGTATTATGACTGGAAAGACCAGGATCCCAGACATCGTCATCTTTCGCATCTTTTTGCAGCATATCCTGGATATTCTATTACCTCAGCCGGTAGTCCTGCACTGGCAGATGCTGTGAGGAAGAGTCTGACCACACGTACAAATGATGGCACGGGATGGGCTATTACCTGGAGGATTAATTTATGGGCAAGGATGCAGAATGGAGAAAGAGCTTATGATGCACTCAAAAAATTACTCCGTTTTGTTGGGAATGGGGCAGAGGTGAAAATGAAGGGTGGTGGTACCTATGCAAATCTGTTTTGTGCACATCCGCCTTTTCAGATTGACGGGAATTTTGGAGGCGGTGCTGGCATAGCCGAGATGTTATTACAAAGCCATCAGGGATTTATTGAATTACTGCCTGCTATTCCGGTAGAATGGAATAGTGGCAAAATCAAAGGTTTGGTTGCAAGAGGGGGGTACGTAATCGATATGGAATGGAAAGAAGGTAAAATGATCTCCGCAGTATTACACGCAAAAAATACCGGCAACTGCAGGTTGAAATACAAAGGGAAACTGATTGATCTGAGAACAGTTTCAGGTAAGGATTATAATTTAAGCAGTTTTAATGAAATTTAGCTTATAGTTTAACCTGCCTGATGATGTTTTTAATGTTAAGTTCGACAATATCGGTCATAGTTTGACATTGCAGGTAATGCGCATCTTCGAAATGATCAGCCATGCCCTTTTTTAAGCTTTCTATATTTTCGGGTGTAGTTAATATCTCTGTATTGGAAACATCACGCAGATCTGCCAAACGATGTCTTTCGCTGCGGACACGATGTAATATCGAAGATTTTTCTTCCTGCTGATATTGCAGGTAGGTCTTATCTGTTAATTGATCCATGCACATTTTGACATAAGGAAGGTTTTCCTTGAAGAACTGGGCCAGATAGACTTTGATATTTCCTTCGTAAAACTGCTGATCAAAGTCTATTGCTCTGATTCTGAATTGAATGTCATCAAAATCAGGGGTGATCTGTACCACGAAATTATAGGATCTCATATCGCCTAATAACATGATCAGACAACGTTCATTGAACTTTACGAATTCCTTGGCAATCCGGGTAGGATTATATTCAGGATTATGCAGATATATTTTAGCAAACACGTCACCGGGAATCCCAGCTACATGTTCTTCAATTAATGTATCCCCGTCTACCAGGTAATTGACCTGATTCGGCGACAGAATCTCTTCCAGTTCCAGCCCGTAAATTCTGGATGCGTCAGCTCTTTTAACATAAAAATAATCATAAACATCATTTAAGCGGTTTACAATTTTTATGCGGAAAGGATGTGTATTGCCAAAGGTGCAGTACTCAATTTTCTCAATGTATTTATGTTGTACAATCCGCAGGTTACCAGACGCTTTGAGGTTCGCGTAAATCACTTTAAGCCCATTATGCAAATGCTCAATCCGGTTTGCAGCATAAATAGGACCTTCCCAGAGCGAATCCTTTCCATACCTGTCCATGATCGGATAGGCCTCATCAAAAACCAGGAGGTCATCATAAGTGATCGGAAGTTTGGATTCCCGCTGATACTTTCTCAGGTATTTCTGAAAAGCCGGAGTTACGGGGAAAATGGGTTTTTTACGCGATATTTTTACGTCATCAGGTTCCATGCACTATCAATTTATGCTCAATTTAGTGTTTTTGGCTTAGCTGCAAAATTAAGAGCCTGTTTAAAAAGAACTATTCAGCCATTTTTTTAAAGTGGCCGACTTGTCCCTGCTTACCAGGATGCTCTCTCCATTGGCGGGAACGAGTTCAATTTTCAACTTCCCGTTGAAGGACTGATAAATCTTATGAATAGACTGTACTGAAATAATATATTGACGGCTCACTCTGAAAAAAATCTGTGGATTTAGCTCCAGTTCCAGCTCTTCGAGTGTTTGTTCGGTCTGGTAACGCTGCCCCTGATGTGTGATCAGATAGTTCTTTTTGTTTTCTGAGGTGAAATAGGCAATATCTGCACTAATCACCGGAACGAACATATCCCGGTAAGCGACGAGGAACCTGCTGCGGTACACATTCTCGCGGATTTCAATTTTTTTCAAGATATCCTGCATCCCTGAATGGTCAGCAAAACCAATCATGTTTTTAACTTTCCGGAGGCTGTTTTCAAGTTTATGTAATTCTAAAGGTTTTAAGAGGTAGTCGATACCATTGACTTCAAAGGCTCTCAAAGCATATTCATCATAGGCTGTAATGAAGATTACCTGTGACTGGATCTCGACCTGGTTAAAAAGCTCAAAACTTAATCCATCCGTTAAACGGATATCCATGCAGATCAGATCCGGATGTTTGTTTTCCCTGAGCCACTGTATACTGGTCCTGAGTGTCTGTAGCTGAGCGGTAATCTGTATCGTGTCATCCAGTTGAAGAAGCATTTCTTTCAACCTGAGTGCGTTGGGAATTTCATCCTCTATAATTAAAACACTAAGCATAACATTTACATTTTCTGGTTTAATAACAAAGGTATTTTAACCTCAAAAAAGCTGCTGTTGTCATGAATTTCGGGTTCTCCATGTCCCAGAAGCAAGTACCTCTCACGAATGTTTTTTAGCCCTAAAGCTGAACCGGGTTCTTTAGTCACTTTCAGCGATTTATTGTTTCTGATAACAATCCATTTGTTATCCATTTCAGCGATCTCTATTTTTAAAGGAGATTCAATAGAAAAGGAATTATGTTTAATGGCATTTTCTATCAGTAACTGAAGTGTTAAAGGTGCAATTTCTTTACTGCTGAGCTTTTCAGTGTCCGAAATCTGAATCTGAATAGCTTCTCCATACCTGATTTTGTATAAAAACAGATAGGCATTGATGAATTCGAGTTCGGCCCGGATTGAAATGGTATTCTGCGGCCGGTTAGTGAGCATATATCTGTAGATGGAGGATAATTTAATCACATAGTCGACGGATAATGCCGGATTGTCAGTAATCAGGGAAGCCAGTGTACTCAGGTTATTAAATAAAAAATGTGGATCCAGCTGTAGTTTTAAGGCGTCCAGCTGTGCCTGTGTCGCATGCTGTCTCATTACAGCCGTTTCCAGCTGAATGTCCTTCCATTTATGGAAAAAGTGTTCAACGGCAAAAACAGCTGTAGCCAGTAAAGCGAAAATGATACTGAAAATAATGATCTGACGGTATAAAAGCTGATCAGCTGAGAATTTGCTGGGCAGTTCAATCTGAAAGATCGGAATTAAGATAATGGAGATTAAGGTGATATGTAAGAGAAACTGGACAGTAAACCTGGTCATGATATTCTTTTCCCAGTGAAGTTTCTGATTGAGCCTCATCGTCAGCTGAATACCGGTCTCAAAGATAAGTGTGGCATAAGCCATGGTCAGCAGGACATCTACAAAGATGAAATCCAGCAGGGAAAATTGTTTCCAGCTCTGAATGGAACGCTCATAAGGATTGATCAGAAAAAAAAGCAGGATTAGTATTAAACCAAAACTGGGATATCCATAGAGTCTGAACGATTTATAACTGGGGGTTGACATCTTAACAAAAGTAGGATTAAGCATTTAATCTAAATGTCATCTTAAAATATTAATCCTACTTTTGGGTAATTAATGTGATTGTTTTTATAAAAATATCAATCCACAGGAGAGCAGTGCAACCAGAACTACTAAGATAATCCTGAATAACTTTAATAAATCGTATACTTTTCTTATTGATGATGTTGTTTTTGCGCCTAAGTTCATATGGTTCAAATATTAAACTGATTCTACAGCCAAATATCTTCTAAAACAGGCGCAATTTTCTTTTCCGGTGACTCAGTTTACTAAATATCCTGCTGAAATCACTGGATCGGCAACCGAGTTAACAGGGCAGGGATCTATTTGTTTAATCAACCCGCAAACAATAGTTACATCTGTGACGGATACTGGTATATGGCAGACCTTTATAGGTGCCGGCGACCGGAACCACCCAGTCTTGTCTGAGGATATACAGCCCTTTCATCGTAGGCATAAACGAAACCTCACCCTGTTCATCTGTTGTCAGCGATTTCTCCCAGTTTTCGGGATTAAATACCCGGATTTTTGTATTGTTAGCCGCAGGATTACCATTATTAAATGCTTTTCCAATGATTAGCTTTCCTTTTGAGTAAGTAACCATATCTAACAGTTGTACCGGTTTCGATACTGATCCTGGTTTTTCCACATGATAAACTGCGCACAAATAGTCAATCGGACGTACATTTTTACCACCTGTTTTAGAGCGGTCAACTACAGGAAGTTCATCATTGATGCCTAAAATCTGATAAATACCTTTCTCTTTAGGTATAAATGTCCCTTCCCAGCAATCTGCTTTCTGGTGAATCTGTATAGCTATGCGCTGTCCTTTTTCATTAATCACACTGATTTTGAAGTCGCCGATAAGTGCAAGTTCGGGGCCTGTTTCACGGTGACGTACACTATATTCATCAATTTCTCCAAAACAAATCTGGATTGCAACAGGCTGATTAACTTTTCCGGCCCCTTTAATATCCATCCAGTAACCATGAGCCATACTGATTACAGGAAAACCAACTAAAAGCAAAAGGACATGACAAATTCTTTTCATAATTAATGCAAATGTAATCATTAGCTGGCATAGGGGTATTATCCTGTTAAAGCGTTTATAACCTGTAAAACTTAAAATAAATTATGATATGAAATCGAAAATCCTGTTATCCTTGATCGTTGCAACGCTCTCGTTTGGTTGTAATCCTTTCAAAAATAATGAGGTAAATAAAGTAGTTTATAACTTCTATAAAAATTATAAGGGCAATTATACTGATGCTGACAAAGGTTTATTGACAGTTGCCTTGTCCACTCTTGTAGAAAAGGCAGCCACCGAAGAAATTAAATCTGTTTTAGCCCTAAAAGCGAAAAAACTGACAGACAGACCAGCTAAGCTTGAAGGAGATATATTCACCAGTTTGTTTGAAAGCTATACTTCTTTTGATATAGGAAAAACGACCATAAATGGTGACCTGGCGACTGTAACAGTCGAATTTACAAACAATAAAGGCGGTAGTGAAAAATGGAAGGATGTCATTGAACTGATCAGGGAAGGTGGAAGCTGGAAAATAGACAACGTACAGTTTAAAGATGAGCGTTCGGTAGGAAAGAATACGAAGGAAGTTTTATCCCAGTTTCTAACCCCTGTTACTCCGGTAGCTTCGGATGCGGATGATCAGCGGTGCAGATTATCTGCGGGGAACGAATATCAGTGGAGTAATATTAAAAAAGGTTGTATCCGTGTTTTTGAGTTACCTCTGAAACTAAAAAGTAAGGACAGAAGGTCTATTGCAACCGTAATCTTTTCTGATGATCAGAAAAGGGCTGAAGTATTTACAAACAAGACCAGCTGGGTCCTGAATAGAAAATCAGGCACAGCTTATGAATCTGAAATATCTTCTGATGGTGCATTTTTAGAAAAGAACAATAACAGATGGGAGTTGGGACAGCTGAAAGACGGGCGGATTATTTATTCAGAATGATATAACAGGAAGCCAAATGTATATCGGGGTTGATAACCCAGTATATGTTTGGCTTTATCGGCTATATAGACCCGGTCAATGCTTTCTGGAAATGACCATCCTTTTTCCTGATAAATCCTGTCTGCATCCGGATAATATCTTTTTATAATTTCCTGCGGTGCTTTCTTAAGCAGAACGAGATCTTCTTTTTGAAAAGGAGATCCTGCCGAGATGTTAAATACTTCAAACTGATCAAACTCTTGTATCAGGGCCAGCCTTAGCGCTTCAGCACCATCTCTTTCATCCAGGCCTCTGTAGACCCTGTGATTAATTTTCAGGTTATCATTTTCCGGCAAAAACCTTCCAACCCTGTAAACCGAAGTCTGCAAACCTTCTTTTTTAAAAAAGTCTTTACACAATTGCTCGGCACATTGTTTAGTGATATCATAGATATCTCTTGGTTGTTCCTGCAGTGTTTCATCTACCCACACGGCCTGTCCGGGATTAACCATACTATTTCCGTAAATGGAAGTTGTACTGATATAAAGAAACTGTGTAATCTTATTTTTCACACAGGCATTCAGCAGATGAAGAGTCCCTTTAATATTTACATTGATAAAATCTTCCCTGGGGTAGTTCAGGTCATAATGTTTACCATGTATGGCTGCCGTATGAATGACTGCTTCCATATTTCTGGTAACCTGTTCAACAGCAGTAGGGTTTGTGATGTCAATAATCAGATCGGTAGAGGGATGGGCAATCAGATCAATTCCGGTAACTTCATGTCCGTGATTTCTTAAATGATTAACGGTAACTGAACCTAACTGTCCTGATGAACCTGTAACTAAAATCCGCATAATTATAGATGAGATGATAAAATTATTGATAAATTTTCTTAATTTTTCATAAAAATAAGGCCATGGGGGAAAAGATCATATCAAAAATCATAGGTACATTAACCGGGGATGATAGTCTTTTAGACTGGTGGATAGGAGAGGAGATCAATATTCCATTTTTTGAAGGAGAGAAAGTCGGGATCAGTTTTACAGACTATGATCCGGAAACTGACGAAACATTTCTGGAAGAAGCAGATGAGGCGCTGAAACATTTTCTGGCATTAAAGACTACTGACCGGGAGGCCGTTTCTCACCTGGTCTATAAAAATTGTCTCGATTTTCTGGATACTATTGAACCTGATGAAGCAGATGCTGATTTAAGGTCAATCACCCATGAAAATGAAATCTGGAAGTTTGTACAGCCTACAGAGATTTATGTAACCAGAAGGCTCTACGAGGATGAGAACATTTATATCCAGGTAGCCTGTAGCTGCGACTGGGAACAGGAACACGGTCTGCAACTGGTTTTCAGACAAGGCAAAAAGCTAACCAGAATAAGTGGTCAGGATGGCCATCTGACAGATGCAGATGCTTATGGAAAACCGGACAGCGAAGATTTATTATTATCTCAGTTCTAGTTCTTTTCTTCCTTTCTCAGATACCCTTTTTCTACGCTGTCATCAATCAGTGTTTTGGTGAAATCCCAGATTGGCTGTGATCCGTGACGGATGCCGCTGACTCTTTTAATTACTGTGGCGTACTCTACATCATATTCCATCCAGGTACCTCCCTGATTAGATGCGTTTTGCAGAATAGGCTCCAGACGATCCATTGAACGGGCAAATTTTGCCTCTGGCGTATCACCAGTTTCAAATTCTTCCCAGATGGCGATAAATTCTTCTGCCTGTTCAGCCGGGAGCAGACCAAATATCCTTTCGGCCGCCTGACGTTCCAAAACTGTATTATCATGGTTTACTACAGTGTCATAAAGGAAAATATCACCGGAATCTATTTCAACTACATCATGGATCAGCAGCATTTTGATGACTTTCAGGATGTCCACCGGTTCGTTGGCATGTTCGGCCAGTGTCAACGCCATGACAGCCAGATGCCAGCTGTGTTCAGCATCATTTTCCCGGCGGTCACTATTAAAAAGACGGGTTTTACGCTGAATGTATTTGAGCTTATCAATTTCGTGAATGAAGGCAATCTGCTTTAATATTTTGTCGGAACTCATAATAGTTAAATAGTTTTCAAATATAAAATTACAAAAGCATGTATTCAATGTTTTTGGGGAAAATGGAAAGAAAACAATAAAAACGCCTGAGATTCTACATCTTAAAGTAGAATTTGCTATTAGTTGCATCTATTTTTGCAATATATAACGGCATAGAATTTTTTTAAATTAAATTTGCGCCATAAAAACATACCATGATTTATTTCTTCTCCAACGAGCTTAATACTGTTTTTGCTTTACAATCAGAGCGAACCCTCTCATCGTCAGATATTTCAAAATTAACCTGGCTGTTTGGCGGTGCACAATTCAAACAAGAAACCGTTTTAACGGAGTTCTTTATTGGCCCACGTGCTGCAATGGTAACCCCATGGAGTACAAATGCTGTTGAAATTACCCAGAATATGGATATTCATGGTATCATCAGGATTGAAGAGTTTAAAAATACAAAGGCAGACTTCACAGATTTTGATCCGATGCTGTTTCAAAAGTATAATGAACTGAATCAGGACATTTATACCATCAGTATTAAACCGGAACCAATTCTGGAAATCGCTGATATTGCAGCATACAATCAGCAGGAAGGACTTTCATTAAGCGAAGAAGAAATAGATTACCTGAATAAACTGTCAGAGAAACTGGGCCGTAAACTGACGGATTCAGAAGTATTTGGGTTTTCACAGGTAAATTCAGAACACTGCCGTCACAAAATTTTCAATGGAACATTTGTGATAGATGGTGAAGAACAACCTTCATCTTTATTCAAACTAATCCGTAAAACCTCTGAAACCAATCCAAACGGAATTGTTTCAGCATATAAAGATAACGTAGCCTTTGTTAAAGGACCTAAAGTTCAGCAGTTTGCTCCTAAAAGAGCAGATGTACCTGATTATTATGAAATCAAAGATTTTGACTCAGTAATTTCACTGAAAGCAGAAACGCACAATTTCCCGACTACTGTAGAGCCTTTCAACGGAGCTGCAACAGGATCAGGCGGAGAGATCAGGGACAGACTTGCCGGCGGACAAGGTTCATTACCTCTTGCTGGTACAGCTGTGTATATGACATCTTTCTCCCGTCTGGAAGAAAATCGTCCATGGGAAAAAGCAGTTAATGAAAGAGACTGGTTATATCAGACACCAATGGATATATTAATCAAGGCTTCTAACGGAGCTTCTGATTTTGGTAATAAGTTTGGTCAACCGCTGATCACAGGTTCTATCCTCACTTTTGAGCACGAAGAAGAGGCAAGAAAACTAGGTTATGATAAAGTAATCATGCAGGCCGGGGGAGTAGGTTACGGAAAAGCTGATCAGGCTAAAAAAGCAAAACCATCTCTTAACGATAAGATTGTTGTATTAGGTGGAGAAAATTATAGAATCGGAATGGGAGGCGCTGCGGTATCTTCAGCAGATACTGGTGCATTGGGATCAGGTATCGAGCTGAATGCGATACAACGTTCTAATCCTGAAATGCAGAAAAGAGTAGCCAACGCTGTACGTGGAATGGTAGAGAGCGATCATAATACTATCGTTTCCATTCATGATCACGGGGCAGGCGGACACTTAAACTGTCTTTCTGAGCTGGTAGAAGAAACAGGAGGTAAAATTGACCTGGATAAACTGCCGGTTGGTGATCCGACACTATCTGCCAAAGAAATCATAGGTAATGAATCCCAGGAACGTATGGGACTGGTAATCGGCCAGGAGAACATAGAAACCCTGCAAAAAATTGCTGACCGTGAAAGGGCTCCAATGTATACTGTAGGTGAGGTTACTGGTGATCACCGGTTTACTTTTGAATCAGCAACCAATGGTGCCAGGCCAATGGACCTGAAAATGGAAGACATGTTCGGCAGCTCTCCAAAAGTGATCATGCAGGATAAAACAGTGACCAGGAAATACGAAGCTGTAACTTATGATACCACGCAGCTGAATACCTATCTGGAACAGGTCCTGCAATTAGAAGCAGTAGCCAGTAAAGATTGGTTAACCAATAAAGTTGACCGTTGTGTGGGCGGAAGAGTAGCCAAACAGCAATGTGCCGGCCCTCTTCAGCTTCCTTTGAATAACTGTGGTGTGATGGCATTGGATTTCCAGGGAAAAGATGGTATTGCCACTTCAATCGGACATGCGCCACTTTCAGCATTAATTGATCCTGCTGCGGGAAGCCGGAATGCTATCGCCGAATCACTGTCCAATATTGTATGGGCACCCTTAAAGGATGGTCTGGAAAGTATTTCACTTTCAGCAAACTGGATGTGGGCTTGTAAAAACGAAGGAGAAGATGCAAGATTATATAAAGCAGTAAAAGCCTGTTCAGAATTTGCGATTAATTTAGGAATTAACATTCCTACAGGGAAAGACTCTCTTTCCATGAAACAAAAATATAAAGACGGCGAAGTTATTGCTCCCGGTACAGTAATTATTTCTGCTGCCGGACATTGCGATGATATCACTGCAGTTGTAGAACCTGTACTGCGTAAAAATGGCGGAGCTATTTATTATGTTAATCTTTCGGGTGATCAATATAAACTGGGTGGTTCTTCATTCGCTCAGATCCTGAACAAAATAGGTACTGAAACTCCTGATGTACTGGATGCAGCTCAGTTTAAAACTACCTTTAATACACTTCAGGAGTTAATCAAAGCTGGTAAAGTACAGGCCGGACATGATATAGGCAGTGGTGGTCTGATCACTACGCTTTTAGAGTTATGTTTTGCAGACCGTAATCTGGGTGCAACTATAGATCTGTCTTCATTAGGAGATCAGGATATCATAGAAACTCTTTTTGCTGAGAACATAGGTATCGTATTCCAGGCTGAGGAAGGTGCTGAAGCTATACTGAAAGCTAATGGAGTAGCTTATCATCAAATCGGTACAGTTAATGAAGAGGCTAAATTAAATGTTAAAAATGCTTCAGGAAACTGGAGTTTTGATATAGATCACCTGCGTGATGTATGGTTTAAAACATCTTATCTGCTTGATCAGAAACAAAGTGGTAAAGTAAAAGCTAAAGAACGTTTTGATAACTATAAAAATCATGTCCTGAATTATAGTTTCCCATTGAGCTTTGATGGAAAGAAACCAGTGATAGATCCTTCTAAACCAAGACCTAAGGCCGCTGTTATCCGTGAAAAGGGGAGTAACTCGGAGAGAGAGCTGGCAAATGCGATGTACCTGGCTGGATTTGATGTCAAAGATGTACACATGACTGATTTGATTTCAGGAAGAGAGACTCTGGAAGACATACAGTTCATTGGTGCAGTTGGTGGATTCTCCAATTCAGATGTACTGGGTTCTGCCAAAGGATGGGCGGGTGCATTTCTTTACAATGAAAAGGCTAAGATAGCACTCGAAAACTTCTTTAAACGTGAGGACACACTGTCTGTTGGTATTTGTAACGGATGTCAGTTATTCATTGAACTGGGTCTGATTAATGAAGATCATGCAGAAAAGCCTAAAATGTTACATAATGAAAGTGCTAAACATGAGAGTGGTTTCACCTCATTAACGATACAGGAAAACAATTCAGTAATGCTTTCGAGCCTTGCCGGAAGTACCCTGGGGGTATGGATCTCACATGGAGAAGGTAAATTCCAGCTTCCATATGCAGAAGATCAATATCAGATTGTATCGAAATATGCTTATGAAAGTTATCCGGCTAATCCTAACGGATCGGACTACAATACAGCAATGTTATGTGATCGTTCCGGAAGACACCTGGTGATGATGCCGCATATTGAACGTTCCTTATTCCAATGGCACTGGGCTAATTATCCTGAGGGACGTAAAGATGAGGTTTCACCATGGATGGAAGCTTTTGTGAATGCAAGAGAGTGGATTGAGCAATTAGAGAAATAGAACAAGATTTATAATTTAATCCAATTGGTTCAGAATTTATAAATTCTGAACCAATTTTTTTTTGCTCAACTGTAAGTAGAATCTGAAGGATGTGTAAGCTTATAAATTGAAACTGTTTTGTTATCAATTGTTAGTAATAAGATTTTATTAAAGATTTTGCCGCTGTTATAACTTGTCTGGTTTCAAGATTCATTATTTGAATATGGTTCCAGGCTATGCCGAAGATGAGGTAAGGTACTACCTCTTATCTAATGTCATTTTTAATGTCTATTCAGTATATACCAAAACTATCAATTACTGTAACCGGAAGCAAATCAGATCTGAACCCAGATGTGCTCCATATTGAGTATGAATATTTCGAAAAATAAAAAAAAACAAAATAAAATATTGTTGTTTTTTAGCTGTGTTATTTCTTCCTCTTTTTTAAGCTTGTAATTAGCTAGCCGGAGCGTAGAAAAAGAAGAATTGAGTATCCGGATTGACCATTTGGTGAATGCCAGGAAATCAAGCCGTACTTCTTCTGACACCCTATTTTTTACAAAGATCTTTCCTATTTCTACCTACGGTTTTTTGATTTTTGAGCTATTAAGAAACACCAGAATTCAAGTCTTATTTCAACCAATATTTTCGGAATATTTTCACCTTTTATAAGCAGCTAAAATGGGCTGTTTTCTGATCGATATTCGTCACAGAGGCTAAAAACACAGAAATTTTGCTTACCTTTGTCATGTTTTTAATTTAAACGTCCGCTGTTATGACGCCATCTGAGCGTTAAATTCTAGAAAGAAACAGCACAATATCTGTTTAAATATCCGGGGAATTTACTCCCTGGTCATTTCCTAATTAATGTTTTATTTAAAGCATTTTATGGTATGCGGCAATCATGTCTGCATATATAAATTATTTATTTGAAACCTGCATGAGCTTACAGTTCAGGAAAGCAATATTAAGCTTATGCGAGTTTCATGACATTTGAAAAAAAGAAAGATGAAATTAAAATTACAGCACGTCTTAAGCTGTATTGTACTTGCCGTTATACTACCGTTATCATTAATAGCCCAAGACTCTACTCGAACCAAACAGGATACAGCCCTTACTCCATCACGACCGGCTAAACCCGTATTTAAAATAGGCGGAGCACTGAGATTCAACTATAATCTGTCTTCCTGGAAAAAGGAACAAGTTAAAAGAGGAGGTGATTTTGGTTTGGATATGTTTCGCGTCAACGCAGATGTCTCTTATCAAAAACTGGATTTTCATGCAGAATACCGTTTCTACTCTAAAGATTTTGGCGGAAGTTTTCTAAAAGAAGGTTATGTCAGGTACCTGATTAACGATAGTACAAATATAGCTGTCGGACTGGTTCAGAATCCCTTTGGAAATACAACTTATAATTCTCATAACTGGTTTTTTAATCTTCCTTATTATGTGGGTTTTGAAGATAAATTCTCTATGGGTATTAATTTTCATCAGCGAAGGAAACGCTGGATCTACGATATAGCCTTTTTCAAAAATGCAATGGAATTGAATTTTGGGGATAAAAGCTCCATAGATCCATCCAGATATTCTTATGATGTAGCCGGAAGAAATAAAGAAGTTAATCAGGCTAATATCAAGACAGAATACCTGTTAGCAGAAGACAAGAAAATTGGTGTTTCAGGAATGCTTGGCGGAGTTTACAATATCCCCACCGGCAGAATGGGTGCCAGATGGGCTGCGGCTTTACATGCGGATCTGACTTTTGATAAACTGAACGTGAAACTTCAGTCTATGTATTATCAATACAACCTGTCAGATTCTTTAGCCTTTAAAAATACAGTACAGCTGGCGGCATACGGCTCTTCTTATGAGATTGCCCGCAAAGCTTACCTGCATACTGTTTCTTTTGCCTATACACAACCCCTGAAGCTGGGTCCGGTTAAATCACTCGTTTTTTATGAGAACTATTCTTATATGAATAAGCCGCAAACTGGGTTTAAAGATACGCAGATGAATGTATTGGGTTGTATGATCAATGCAGGAAACCTGGTGACTTATGTGGATTGGGCAGCTGGAAAAAATCAACCCTGGCTGGGGCCTGAATGGCAAAATGGATTGTCATCAGGTAATCCGGATGCGAGATGGCACAGCCGGTTTAACATTAACATCGGTTATTATTTTTAATATAAAATACTTATAAAGATATGTCTAAACTTAAAATAGAAGACCTTACACTAATTTTCGGAAAAGAAAAAGAGGAGGCACTTAAACTTTTAAAGCTTGGAAAAAGCAAAGCTGATATTTTAAAAGAAACCGGTTGTACTATAGCCGTTAAAAATGCAGCATTTAACATAGAAAAAGGTGAGTTTTTTGTGATTATGGGTTTATCCGGCAGTGGAAAATCCAGTTTGTTGCGATGTCTTAACCGTTTGATCGAACCAACTTCGGGAAATGTAATCCTGAATGAGGTAAATATTACCAGTTTGGGTGATAAAGAGTTACAACAAGTCCGCAGGAAAGAAATGGCCATGGTTTTTCAGAATTTTGGTCTGCTGCCTCACCGTACGGTACTGGAAAATGTAGCTTTTGGTCTGGAGCTTCAGGACATTCCAAAGGATGAACGGGAAGCGAAAGCCCAGTCAGTGATTGATCTGGTTAGTCTGCGGGGTTATGAACATCAGAATACAGCAGAACTCTCAGGAGGAATGCAGCAACGTGTAGGATTAGCGAGGGCGCTGGCGAATGATCCTGAGATCCTTTTAATGGATGAGGCTTTTTCTGCATTAGATCCGTTAATCCGTACACAGATGCAGGACGAGCTGATTGAACTGCAGGAGAAAATGCATAAAACCATTGTATTTATTACCCACGATCTGGATGAAGCTATCCGCCTGGGTGACCGTATCGCCATTATGAAAGATGGAGAGATTATACAAATTGGTACACCAGAAGATATCCTGACTAACCCTGCAACGGATTATGTTTCTTCTTTTGTAGAGAAGGTTGACAGAAAATCTATTATAACTGCAGCCAGTCTGCTATTCGAAAAACCAACAGTGGCCATTTTTAAAAAGGATGGGGTAGAAGGCAGTCTGCGGAAAATGCGTACCTCAGGGCTGACCGCATTACCAGCTGTTTCAGTTGATAAGCACTTCCTGGGTTTTGTTTATTTAAAAGATATCCTTGAACTGAAAGCGAAAGGGCATCATACTATTGAAATGGCTATTGTGAAAGATGTACCTGTGGCTTATCCTGAAACAACAGTAGAACAGATGCTCCCTTTTATTGCTGAAAACGGCAGACCGGTTCCTATTATAGATAAACAGACCAATAAACTTCTTGGAATTGTTGCACAAACTTCATTGCTGATCGAGACTACCGGGACTTCGTGGGAAAATGTAACCGGAAATTCAATTGATAATCTACAAAACGAAATAATATAACATGATACATATAGGACCTTATATAGAAGAATTAATCAATTGGCTCACCAATAATTTTGGAGCCTTATTTAGTATAATCAAACTCATTGTCATCTCTGTTGTTGATTCTGTCGAGTGGATCTTTATGTTCCCGCCATTTTACGTTGTCATCCTGCTGATTACTTTCCTGGCCTGGAAAAGGACAGGACTAGGGGTGACTATCCTGACCCTTGCGGGTTTAACGCTCATCTGGGCAATGGGATACTGGGCACAGACTATGGCTACACTGGCACTGATCTTATCTTCTGCTTTTATAGCTTTGGTGATAGGGATTCCAATGGGGATCTGGGCAGCAAAGAAACCGCTGGTTGGAAAACTGATGAGACCAGTTCTCGACCTGATGCAAACTATGCCCGCTTTTGTTTACCTGATCCCTGCGGTATTATTCTTCGGATTGGGAAAAGTACCCGGAGCTTTTGCGACCATTATTTTTGCGATGCCCCCTGCTGTACGTTTAACAACTCTGGGAATCAGTCAGGTGCCAAAAGATATTGTCGAAGCTACCCGGTCATTCGGAGCTACATCCAGACAATTACTATTCAAAGTAGAATTGCCGCTTGCTTTACCAACTATACTCGCTGGTGTTAATCAAACCATTATGATGGCTCTTTCTATGGTGGTTATCTCTGCGATGATCGCTGCCGGAGGGCTAGGTGAGGTTGTCCTTAAAGGGATTACACAACTTAAAATAGGATTAGGATTTGAAGGTGGAATTGCGGTTGTGATCCTGGCTGTTATCTTGGACCGGATCACACAGTCTTTCGGTATGAAAAAAAGATAACCAGCTCATTTTTCAACCAAACAATTTTAATATTTAATACTCAAAAATAAATTTATTCAAATGAAGAAAGTAATTAGCGGATTATTAATCGCACTGACAATAAGTATGATTTATTCATGTGGTGGGGCAAGTAATGACAAGAAAGTAACCATTGCTTATGTAAACTGGGCAGAGGGGGTAGCAATGACTCAATTGTCAAAAGTATTGCTAGAGAAAGAGGGATATACTGTTGAACTGAAAAACGCAGATGTTGCCCCGGTTTTTGCTGCGGTTGCAGGTGGCGATGCTGATATTTTTATGGATACCTGGATGCCAGTTACACACAAAGAATATATGGACAAATTCGGTGCAAAACTGGAAGTCCTGGGCACAAATTATACCAATGCAAGGATTGGTTTTGTTGTTCCGGATTACGTGAAAATTAACAGTATCGAAGAATTGAATGCAAATGCTTCACTTTTTGATGGCAAAATTATAGGAATTGATGCCGGGGCCGGGATTATGAACAAAGCAGAAGCTGCAATTAAAGATTATAAATTAAAACTTGAATTGCAGTCGGCGAGTGAAGCAGCAATGCTTGCTATCTTAAAAAAGAGCATTGATGCCGGAAAACCAGTGGTGATTACCGGCTGGTCTCCGCATTATATTTTCAGTACTTATAAACTGAAATTTTTAAGTGACCCAAAACATGTTTTTGGAGATGTCGAAACTTTACAGACTGTTGCCAACAAGGATTTTGTGAAATTAAACCCTCAGGTAAGTTCTTTCTTCAGAAATTTTCAGTTGAATGATGCACAGTTAGGTTCGTTGATGGCTGCTTTAAAAGGGGCAGATGACGAAAAAGCTGCTATAGAAAAATGGCTGACACAAAACAGCGAATTTAATGTCCGTTTGAGCTCTTTTCTGAAAACAGCTTCTGTAAAGTAATCATCCGGTTATAAAGAAATACCAAGGGTAAAAAACCTGGTGGAAGAATTATTTCTTTGCCTGGTGATTTACCCTTTTTTATGAGGGGTTATTCCTGAAGCAGGATGTCTTTCAGGTCAGCTACCTGGTTACTTTTTAATGAGGATATATCATTCATACCCCCAATTACCATTAAATGACCATATAAACTGACTGCACTTGAATGCTTGCGTGGTGATAGATTAGACTTGATGACTTTAAATTCATGGGTAATGGTATTCAGATAAGCTGTCAGACCCTGATTATAATAACCACCGGTTATGAAAATAAGATCACCATATGCGGAAATTCCATTGGCCGTAAGATCTACCGGTGATTTACATACCAGCTGCCATTTTTGCTGTTGGATATCGTAGGCATAAATGTTTTTGCTGGTCTTGTTTAATTGTGAATTATAACCTCCAAAAACATAGAGAATCCCATTAACGACTGTTCCTGAGGTCTGGACTGCTTCAGGCATATCCGGAAGTTTTGTGAAAATATTTGTCAAAGGATCGAATTCATAAAAAGCATTTGTTGAAACACCCTGAAAACCGGTAGTCACTTTGGTACTGCCACCGAAGATGTACATTTTATTATTCCATACTGCCGAACCTGCATAGGCCCTTGGCATGGGGTTTTCTATCTTCAGCTGTTCGACTTCCCCGGTTTTAACATCTACTGTCTGAACAGCGCCGAATAAACTAAAATTAATTAAAGAGGTTAGTCCTCCGATAATATAAATTTTATGAGTTGCTGCAATATAGCCAGCAGAAGCCTGTACGACAGGTTTAATTTTGTTGGATAACTGTATCCACTGATCTGAAACTGGATCATATTTAAGTGCCTGTCTGCTTAAACCACTTTTTAAAGAGACCCCACCGATAGTATAAGCATAGCTGCTATCAGTAACAGCCGAATGGAATACCAGTGGAAAAGGCAGACTCCCGGCTTGTCTGAAGATTAATTTTTGAACAGTTGTGTCGGCATCAGCCAGGTAAGGATCTGAATGACTGGTAAATAATTTATTTTCGGGATTAAGTGCAAATACATTTATATTCGCTATAATCAATATGATTGATAATAGGTATGCGCGTTTCATAGATCGTTTGATTTTTGGAGCCTTATTTTATTCTAAGTTAATAAATAATGCGCTTGGAAGATAATCTATTGTATTATTCTTTTGTTAAATCGTGTGATTGCTTGTTTTTAAAATATTTACATCAATACATTCGTGCCTTTTTATATTTTTGATGAATAAATATGAGCTTTTTATCTCTTCGTCACATGATCAAATATAGTCGTTACACCTTATTGCTGTTGTTATTTGTCTCTGCAGATTTTCCGGTTCAGGCACAATTTAAAGGACTTTTAAAAAAAGCAACAGATAAGATCATGAAAATGCAGTCTCCGAAGACCAGTCCGGACAGCAGCAGTAACACCATGGAGAACAATGGTCCATCCCCGGCAGAAAATCAAGATGCCCCGGTTAATAAGGCGGTTCAGCCGGCTTTTCCTAAAACTGGTAAAACGGTAAATGCGGTAGGGATTACCTATTCGGTTGATTTACTCGCTAACTCGTCGGCCCTTTTACAAAAGCCAGTCATCATCAAAGGACTAAAAATTGCGAAGAGCCAGGGAATAACAGGCACTGACAGAGAAATTTTAAAACGTGTACTGGAAGATCCTCAGTTATTCGGACAAATCGGAGCGCAGTTAAGTAATGATCCGGCTAATGCGGCGGGCTTGAATGAGGTATTGGATATTTTACGTCCTGCACAGACTTTCGGGCCGTTGGCGGGCGACTTTCATTATTATATTACCAATAACTATATCCGGGCAGAATTAGCTGATTCTCCTAACTCTATTGGCAAAAAACTCTTTGATAACCTGGGGGGAGTTATAACCATTGTAGATCTCCGGGCGAAAAAGAGCTATGCGATTTCAAATTACCTGAATATTGTTCCTGCAGCTGTTGTAGAACAACTTGAAAATTTCCAGTATGCATTTGGTCTTGCTGATTATTATAAAAAAATATTAAATCAAACAGATATACATCCTTCTCTGATTGGTCCTAAGTTATTTGGTAAATACCAGGCCAGTGGAGTACGTTTAGAACTTCCTGTCAAACCTGGTATCGGTAAAGACGGTAAGCCAGATGACAGTATGCTTTATCTTCATTGCGTATTTAATGGGAAATGGGAGGATCTGGAAAACAAAAATTACAATCCTAAGTACAAATTATACCTGGAGATGTATTACTCCCATGAACTGGATAAACTCATTCCTCCAGCCATCACTCAAGGTAAAGGGCTTCTGGGGATAAATGGTTTTTTTGTGGGATATACCCTAAAAGATGAGAATGGCAGACAAGTGAGCTATGGCATCAAATCTATTGATCCAAGTACAGCTGTAGATGAAGGATTATTAACCCTTCCTGCCGGATATCCCGAAATGACACACGAAGAACTTGAGACCAGAATATTAAAAAAACTTGGTCTGAAACATTAATTTTTATGTGCCCCAATATGGAGGGAATCTAAGCGATTTGTTACAGAAAAAGTCTTTTAACGGGCTTTTAATACAGATTGATGTCATCTTTTATCGTTTGTTTTATCCATTTTTGTACCCTCATTAAACTATATGATGAAATTTACATCTCATCCTACAGTAAGAAAAACAAATTGAGTAATTTAATTAAATATTTTAGGACTGGTTTTTGCAAACGATAACGGGAAGAATAAACGTGTCGGTCCAGAAACACCTCTTTAATTAAAAAGGTATAATTGTAATAACAGAAAAAAGAACTAAGTTGTGGGTTCCGAATCTGGAACTATGAATTGAGTTTTAGCTAAGAATTAATATACGCTGCTATAAAAATGAATGAATTAACCGGGCCGTCCAAACAAACTTTAAACTTATTAAGTGCTGTTACGGGAACTGTTTATGTGCTGTTGAATAAATATCAGGCCTATCTGAAAGATACTGTCAAGCTTGAGCTGAGCTTTGCCGAGACCGGGAAACCAGGGCTACGCTCATCGCCACTTGAATTTCAATATCCATTAGAAAATAACTTGTCTTTCAATGTTTTAACTGAGAAGATTGCACATGCTGTTGAGGCTTATCACGACTTGTCCGAGGAGAACTTTACACTTCACATCAAATGGATAAGTGATGATCAGGCCAACGATTACCATATAGCCATACATATAGAAAACGGTGATGTTACCGGCTCAGACTTTAGTTGTAAGGAGACTGCTTTTTATGCAGTTGTCTTCAAACAGGCACCTAATCACTTTATCACTGTCCTGCAGCAGGTAGCCGAAAATCCGGGAATTCTGCTCTCTGATCTGATCTTCATGGATGATCAGGAACTGGATCGTCTGGCTGGTTATCAGGCAGGCCTGGTAGATAATAGTGTAGGAACTCCTGAATTGTTACATTCTCTATTTGAGCATACTGCATATGCTTTTCCTCAAAATAGGGCAGTTTGTACTGCTAACAGGCAGGTAAGCTACCATGAACTGGATCAGGCAGCTAATAAACTCGCTGCAGAACTCATAGAAAAAGGGGTAAAAGAAGGTGATTTCGTAGGTATTCTATTGAAACGTTCACCTGAGGTTTACCTCGCGATGCTGGCTATCCTTAAAGCAGGTGCAGCCTATGTTCCTCTGGATACTGGTTATCCGGAAGACAGGGTGAGCTTTATCCTGGAAGATTGCGGGGCAAAATTCTTATTAAGCGATGAAATCTGCTCCTCGTCTTTTAAGCTGAGCTGCCAGATTATTACTGTAGATGACAATTCTTTTGAGCTGCATCATCATCATTATGAGGCACCAGATATAGCTATAACAGTTGCGGATGCAGCTTATATGATTTACACTTCGGGCTCTACAGGCCGGCCAAAAGGGGTAATTATCTCCCATGCTGCGATCAGTAACCTGGTTAAAGGAGAAGAACGTTTGTTTGAAGTGGGGCCTCATGATAAAGTTGCACAGGTTTTTTCTGTCGCTTTTGATGCTTCTTTAGAAGAAATCTGGCTTGCTTTCCGTTCGGGCGCCACTTTATTCCCTGTTTCTGAAGCTGTAATGCATTCAGGTGCTGATCTGAGTGATTATATTTTAAAATATCAGCTGACGGTGCTGTCTACAGTGCCGACTATGTTATCGATGATGCAGTATCCACTGCCTTCTTTACGTTTACTGATATTAGGCGGAGAAAACTGTCCACATGAATTATTATTACCATGGCATAGCCATAGCCTGCGTATTGTAAATACTTATGGCCCTACGGAAGCTACTGTAATTGCTACTTATGCTGATTTTGATCCTCTGCATAAGATCACTATTGGTAAACCTGCAGTTAATTATAATACTTATATACTGGATGAACAGCAATTACCAGTACCTATAGGTGTACCTGGAGAATTATGTATTGGCGGACCGGGCCTGGCCATTGGTTATTTGCACCAGCCTGAACTAACTGCCGAAAAGTTTATCCAGCCAGTTTTTCCGCTCCCTGAAAATATGCCCCGTTGTTTATACCGGAGCGGCGATCTTGCCCGTTTCAACGATGACGGTAATATAGAATTTCTGGGACGTATAGATCTTCAGGTAAAACTAAGAGGGTACAGGATCGAGCTATCTGAGATTGAATCGCAATTATTGCAGATTGACAGTATCAAGAATGCTGTTGTCGCTGTAAAGGAGGATGAGCAAAAGGTGCAACGTCTGGTTGCTTACCTGATCCTTAAAGGAGAAAAAGATACTTTTAATGAGGAAGTCTGCAAAACGCAGCTTAAATCCAGGCTCGCACCCTATATGGTGCCTGCTGTATTTGTGCTGATGGATGCTTTTCCTTTGCTTGCCAGTGGTAAAGTGGATAGAAAACTTTTACCTCAGCCTGCAAGACAACAACATAAAACTGAAGGCCGTAAACTGGTTGGAGCAAGAACGGAGACAGAAGCGATGCTGCTGACCGTATGGAAGAAATACTTTGAGCCGCAGGAAGTATCTGTGACGGATGATTTCTTTGACCTTGGCGGACATTCGCTGGTTGCTTCAATGATGGTTTCTGAACTGCGTAAAACAGGTGCTGCTGCACAGATATCTGTGCAGGACATTTATACCTGCCGCACCCTGCAAAAGTTAGCGGCAAAGATCGAAACTATCGCAGATGATCAGGAACATTCTTCACAGGAAAAGACCGAACCGGTAGTAAGACTGAAAGTTTCTGGTTTTCAGAAGGCACTGACCTCAGGTATACAACTGATCAGTGTGCTGGTTTTCTTTATGATAGGTTCGGCAGGATTAATGGGGCCGTTTATAGTGAGACATTTTGGATCAGCTACCAATGTATATGACCTGCTTATTTATGGGGTGGTAGGCTTCTCTGGTATATTTTTCTCTATTATCTTACTTTCTATTATAGCTAAGTGGGTTCTGATCGGTAAGTTCAAAGCAGGCAGGTATCCGCTCTGGGGCTGGTATTTTCTTCGTTTCTGGATTGTGAAAAAGCTGATTGACCTGAGTCCGATTGGTATTCTGAGCGGAACTCCATTTTTAAAATGGTATTTCAGTCTGATGGGTGCAAAGATCGGGAAGAGAGTGTTTCTTGGATCGGACAGGATCAGGGTATTTGACCTGCTGAGTATAGGGGATGGCTCCAGTATTTCTAAAGAAGCACACCTTCTGGGTTACAAAATTGAGGATGGGGCGCTGATTATCGGAAGCTTAACTATTGGTGAAAACTGTTTTGTGGGTACGCGTTCGGTTATTTCGTGCGGAGCTGTGATGGAGGATGGATCGTCTGTTGGTGAGTTGTCTCAGGTTCAGTCTGATACAGCTATACCTGCCGGGGCCCACTGGAAAGGTACCCCTGCGGTACCTGCCGGAATTCATAAGCCAGCTGAAACCTTTAAATTCTCCGGACAGAATAAGCCGATGAATTTTGCGCTTTATGTTACGCTGCTTATTGTTACATTAGGTTTTGTATTCCTTTTTCCTTTTGGACTGAGTATTCCGTTTATAGCCATCTATTATGAAGTAATTATATCCTTTGGACTGGGCTGGGCTATTGCCTTGTCTATACCAATTTCGGCTATGTACATTATCATTTACTGTTCATCGGTAGCTTTATTTAAGTGGCTGGTTATTGGTAAACTGGAAGAAGAAGCATTTAGTATATATAGCTTTAAATACATCAGGAAATGGGTAGTTGATTCACTGATGAATATGAGCCTGACTTATTTCAGGTCTGTTTATGCGACGATCTATCTTTCTTCATGGCTAAGACTGATGGGGACAAGAATCGGTAAAGCCACTGAAATTTCGACAGTGAATCAGATTACCACTGATCTGGTTAAAATCGGAGCTGGAAGTTTTCTGGCTGACTCTGTGAGTTTAGGTTCTCCTGAAGTACATCAGGGAACGATGTATCTGCGTCGTATTACCATCGGGAATAAAACCTTCATTGGTAACAGTGCTGTAATCTCTTCGGGAGATACGATAGGAAGTAACTGCCTGATCGGGGTTTTATCTACACCGCCGGCAAATGTTGAACGTAAGTATATTAATGATTCTTCATGGCTGGGGGCTCCGCCGATGTATCTGCCTAAACGCCAGGAAAGCGTAAAGTTTCCTGATGATTTAACTTTCAGACCAACCAATAAATTATATATGCAACGTGGTATTATTGAGTTATTCAAAATCACGTTACCTTATGCAATTACATCGACTATATTACTGTTGTTTTATTATTTCATAGATAATTTCTATGATCATTCCGACAGACATATCATTCATACACTTTGCATAGCACCATTTTTGCTCCTGGTACTCATTAAACTTTCTGCTTTACTGACTATTCTGTTTAAGAAGATATTGATCGGTACTTATAAGCCTTCTAACAAACCTTTATGGAGCATGTTTGTCTGGAAAAATGAGCTGGTGAATTCGCTGTGTGAAAATATGGTTTATCCATTACTGGTTAATTCACTGCTGGGAACACCATTTGCACCGATATTCTTCAGGATGATGGGTTGCGAAATAGGAAAAGATGTATATATGGACACCAGTGAAATTACTGAGTTTGATCTGGTTCATGTGGGAGATCATGTGGCTATCAATCATATGTGCACTTTACAGACCCACTTGTTTGAAGACCGGGTCATGAAAATGGCTCATCTGCATATTGGTGATTACTGTAATATCGGCGCGATGAGTGTCGTGTTATATGACTCTACTATTGAAGAGGGAGCGACCTTACAGGCACTATCTTTAGTCATGAAAGGGGAGACTATCCCAAAACATACACAGTGGGCTGGTTCGCCTGCGAAATTCGTAAAATAATCTAATACAGAAGGGTGCTTTTCAGGCACCCTTCTGTATTCAGCTAAATCCAGACCCCACTCTTTTTTTTATTGTTCTTGATCAGCCTGATCCAGGCCAGATAGATTTGCATTAAGTTCACCGACCTTTTTACTAGCTGTTCACCTTAACTCAGGGATTGAGCTGATTGGTAAATGGTTCAGCTTTCGTTCGGGTTTTCTTCAGATCCATTCGAAGCATCTCCGAACAATCTCCGAACAATCTCCGAACGATCTCCGAACGAAGTCCAAACCAAATAGTACGAAAACCCATTGATGACTATATCGTTTATCAAAACTAAAAGGGAATTATTTTATAGAAAAACCAGCACATGGATTGAATCCTGATTTAATTCATACAATAAAAAAAGGTATATGTTTTAATATAATTTTCTATTGAAATATGTTTAGGTTTGTCGATGCTTATTTTTTTAACGCTGTTGAATACTGTTATTTTTGTTTTCTTATCACTGATGCACATCTATTGGGCATTTGGTGGACAAATGGGGAAAGATGCTGCTGTGCCCACTATTGACAGTGGTGAAAAACTATTTATTCCCAGTAGCTTTGGAACTCTTATTGTCGCTGCGGGCCTGTTAGTTTTTGCACTGATTAATCTCTTTGCCTATGTGATATCAGCAGGCTTTATAAACATTCAGTATATCCGGTATGGGATACTTGGAGTTGGATTCGTTTTTCTATTGCGTGCAACTGGTGACTTTAATTATGTGGGCCTGATGAAAAAGCATAAAGACACGGTTTTCGCAAAAATGGATACTAGGTTTTATGCCCCTTTGTGCTTATCTCTTTTTCTTTCTCATCTGTTGATATTTATAACTATTACATCATAATTCAGATTCAGTTCATCCGGATTCAAAAAGAAAACATCATTTTCCTACCTTTAAATAATTTTTCGGGGATTACCCGAAAAATGAATATTATCTTATTTATATGCTTCGGAAGACTGGTTTTGTTGGTTTTATAATCTGCTGTCTCGTACTGAGCTGTGTGGTGGGGTGTAAGAAAAAAAAATCTACAGCACGTACTGCATTTTACTATTGGAAAACTACTTTTACACTCGATAAGACACAAAGCTCGCTTTTGAAAGCTGCCGCAGATAACCGGCTTTACCTTCGGTTTTTTGATGTTGCCTGGAATGATACCAGAAAAGAAGTTCTGCCGGTTGGGATTATCACCTTGAAACAGAATGTCCGCGAGTTTCGGATCACCCCTGTAATTTATATTACTAATAAAATTTTTGAAAACCTGGCTGTTGACCAGGTTACGCCACTGGCTCAAAAAGTAAATCAGCTGGTCAATGATATTGCCGGACAGAACCATATTCCTTACCAGAGTATACAGATAGATTGTGATTGGACCATAGGCACTAAGAATCGCTATTTTGCTTTTCTGAAAGCGTTTAAATCATTAAATAAGAAGTCGCTTGAAGCAACGATCCGTTTACACCAGGTTAAGTATGCTGACCGTACCGGAGTACCGCCGGTAGATAAGGGATTATTGATGTTTTATAATATGGGAAAAATATCAGCAAACCTTAAACAGGCAAACTCAATTTACAATGCTGCCGATGCAGAAAAATATGTACGTTATCTGCCAACTTATAAATTGCCACTTGATATCGCGCTGCCTTTATTCTCCTGGACGATACAGATCAGAGAAGGAAAGGTGATCCAGATTTACGGAAAAATAGGGCAGAAAGAATTAGCTGATAAAACGAATTTTGAGCAAACTGCTCAACCGAATATTTACAAAGCGAATAAAAGCTTTTATCTTTCGGGAATTTATATCAGGGAGAATGATTTATTAAAACTGGAAATCTTAACTCAAAAACAGCTTAATGAGGCTGCCGGACAAGTCTCCAGACACCTTGCACATCTTGAAAAACGAAATATTATATATTATGAACTATCAACCATCGCTGCTTCTGCGCTTGAAGCAAAAGATCTCGAAGAAGTTTCTGCTCATTTTTAGTATCTGTTCAATAGCCATAGCAGGTGTGGTATTTGCTTGTAGTGATGGTGGGTACGATGATTATGAAACCTCCAGTTTTGCGCCGGAAGCCTTTGTGAATGCAGAGTATGCACCATTTTTCTTTATCAGTTATACGACATATTATAATAATGCCTATGACGTGGATGATAGTAACAAGCGCTATAATCAGCAGATTGTTACCGAATGGGACTCCTGGTTTGATCATCAGGTAGATACCGCTTCCTTAAAAAAACTGCTCATCAAAGCTAGTGCAGGAGGGATTGATTCAACCTATCAGTACTACAAAGGGAAATTATCCATATTACCGGCTGGAATGCCTGATCTGAAGAATGCTCAGGTTAACCAAAAGAAGCTGGATGCTTTTTTCAATTACCTGACACTGGCTAAAAAAAGTGAAAGTTATGCAGTAGGAGCGGGTGATTATTCCTGGTCTTATGAAAAGGTTCCTGTAAAAGAAGTTCCTTCTGAATTAGAAAATACCTTGCTGAAGGCAGTTGATGAAACCAAGGATTCTTTTATCAAAGAACGTTTATGGTTTCAGGCGGTCCGTTATTATTATTTCAAACAGAAACAGAATGCCTTGAATACAACAAAGGTGGAAGTTCCATTACCGGCTTATTTCGCAAAGTATGAGGCTTCTTTCCCAAAGAATATGATCTATTACCGGACGTTGGGATATCTGGCGGGATATTATTATCAAAAGGGAGATTATGCACAGGCTAATTACTTATACAGCTTGTGTTATAATTACTCATTTATGATGAAAATTCCAAGCAGATGGAGTTTCCATCCGCAAAATGAAGGGGATTGGAATCAAACACTGAACCTGGCTAAAAATGGACAGGAAAAAATCACGCTTTGGCATATGTTGGGTACCAGCAAGGATGAAGCCCGTGCGATTAAAGAAATTTATGCCATTGATCCCAAATCAGATAAGCTTGATCTTTTACTAAGCAGACTGATCAATACAAGGGAATTATCAGGACAGGCATTAAATGATACCAGCGCGAGCGGTAAAAATATCAGGCTGGCCACAGCAAAAGAACGGACACTGGTAAATCAGATTGCGAATGAAAGTAAAACTCATCAGCCAGTTTACTGGAATCTTGCCGCCGGTTATCTGAATATGCTCTCTGGGAATAATACTGTAGCCCGTACTTATTACAATAAAGCGAAAAAGCAATTGCCAAAAGGGGATACACTGGTTATGGCACAGTATAAAATATTAGACTGGTTACTATATCTTAAACAACTGAAACATATTGATGCTAAGAATGAAGCAGAAATGGTAGAGCCACTGAATTGGCTGGATAATTTAAATAAACAAAAAACATCAATAAAAAACCTTCGTTACTATAGCGCGGTTAATCAAAGTATGTCACTCTTATCAGATTTGTATAAGAAACAGGGTGATGGATTAAAAGCGTATTTCTTTCAGCCAAAAGTTGAATTCTATAATAGTAACGCCAGGATAGAGGCAGCTAAAGCGTTGTTGAATAAGAAAAATAAAAGTGCATTTGAACAGGCTATGCTGAATTATTATCCGATCAAGGTTTCGCAGTTGTATTACCTTCAGGCTTCACTTTTAGTTTATCAGGAAAAATTAGATGAAGCTATCGTGCTGATGAAACAGGCAGACACACTGAACAGAACTATTTTATTAGGAAATCCTTTTAATATGCGTCTGAATGATTGTCATGATTGCGACCAGGCTGTTCAGGGGAAACCCCGTTTTACTGTACTGGCTTTTATGGAAGCTTTAAGAACGATTAAGAAAGATCTGAACGCCGGGAAAGACATCTCCAGAAATGCAGCTTTAATGGCTAATGCTTATTACAATATAACTAATTACGGGAATGCACGTGTGTTTTATCAAACCTCATCCCTTACTGAAAGCTACGGAAACTCTCCTTTTAGTATCCCGGTACCGTACAGAAAGATATTTACTGATAACAAGGTTGCGGAGAGATATTACCTGTTGGCCCGTGCGAATGCCAAAACAAAGGAGCAAAAGGCAAAACTTACTTTTATGGCTAGTAAATGTGAGCGTAATGAGTCCTATAATGCACAGTATAATAATCCTGATAAAAAGCAGAAGTACTACTGGGACTTTGATTTTAGCAAAATCCCTACAGGTAAGTATTTTGCTGAACTGAAGAGCCAGTATGCGACGACCCAATATTATAATGAGGTTTTAAATGAATGTGGTTATTTCAAAACTTATATCAATAAGAAGCATTAATTCCGGAATAAAATTGATTGAAGGCTGTCTCTGCTATAGGGACAGCCTTTTTTGTTTGCTTATTTTAAGGTTAAATCGTCAGTGTTTCATCATAAAAAATGATGTTGTTTGTATATATGTAGTTGACTACGTATAATTGTACTTAAATAAGCGAAAGAGATGGAAACACAATTTGAAATTAAAACCTCAACACTTACAGAAACTGAACAGATCATTGATCTGATCCTGGGTATTCAGCAAAAAGAATTTAATATTCCTATCACTGCTGAAGATCAGCCGGACCTGAGACAGATTGATGAATTTTACCGGAAGCCTGGTGGCGAGTTCTGGATTGCTATGGATGAAGAAAAGGTAATTGGTTCTATTGCATTGATTAATGTTGGAGAAGGAATAGGAGCGATCCGCAAAATGTTTGTTCATCAGGATTACCGGGGTAAAGAACGTGGAATTGCGCAGAAATTACTGACAAACCTGGTTATTTATGCCAAAGAGAAAAATATAAAGAACATTTATCTGGGAACTGTACCGATATTAAAAGCTGCAATCAGATTTTATGAACGGAATGGGTTCTGTTCTATAGAAAAAACTAACTTACCGGCAAAATTTCCATTAATGGCACTTGATACAAGTTTTTTTGTTTTAAACCTGGATAATGATAAATAATGAGTCCGTCAATTTAATTGATGAATCAGGTATACTGGCTATTTCAACCCGCCTGCAGCGATTGAGTGATCAGATTCGTAAAGATGGGTTGCTGGTTTATAAAGCTTTTGGGATCGAGTTTGAACCCAAATGGTTTCCTGTGATTTATACTTTACAGTTTAAATCACCACTAAGTGTACTCGAACTTGCGGCAGAAATCGGTTTTGCACACCCTTCTACAATTAGTTTGCTGAAAGAGCTTGAACAGCAAAAGCTGATCAGCTCTTTACGCGATCAGGCGGATGAACGCAAACGTTTGGTTATGCTGACTGGTAAAGCATGGGAGCTAATCGAACAGATGAAACCAGTCTGGGACTTAATGATCAATGTTTTAACTGAAGTCACGGAGACAGAAAACAATTTGATGAAGGCTTTAAATGAAGTAGAGGAACAGCTTCGGAATAAAAGTTTTTTTACACGTGCAATTGGCCTGGTTGAGCAAATGAAGTCTCGGCGGGAAGTAGAAAAAACCAGTATTGATGGGATAGAGGTTAAGATCGTAGAAAGTGCAGAAGGAAAAAAGATTTTCGGGGCAATTCAGAAATCTGTATTGAAAGAAGGGGTTGAGGAACAGTTAATGACAATAGGAGAGGACAGCAAAGCTGTAAATTATCTGGCTACTGTAAACGATCTGCCGGCTGGTACCTGTAGTTATCGCAAAACCAAAACTGGTTATCAGCTGGAAGGGCTTGCCGTACTGGAGCAATACAGGGGGCTGGGGGTTGGAAAAGCTATGATCAGTATGCTGTTGGAACAACAGCTGGACAAAATCTATCTAAACTCTCCAATAATACTGGTGACCTGGTTCGAAAAATTAGGTTTTTCAAAAAAAGGGAAACCATTTTTTAGTGAGGATAATACGTACTATAAAATGGTTTTATAATTACTGATTTCTATTAAATTAAGGTCCGGATCATGGATGTAAATAGATAGAATTGGTCCGTTCGCCCCGGATTTCTCAACTGGACCTTCAATTATAGTTATGTCTTTTTGTATTAGGTGTGTGATGACCCGTGCTATTGTCCAGTTGCTGATCAGACACAGGTCAGCAGAACCTATGCCTGCCTTATTCCTGGTTTCCTGACCCAGTAATTGAAGGTTGATTTTTTGATTGCCAAATTTTAAAGCTCTTCGTCCATTGCCAAATGTGATGGCAGACATTAAAAGGACTGATTCATAAAACTGAACCGAACGTTCAATATCACTTACGGTAATTACCAGATGATCAATGTGGTCTATCATTTTTATCAGTTATGATGATCTCTGACTAAGCTATTGATTTTGGGATACAATCCTTCTTTTTTTTTTGTCAATAAACTTTCAGTAATATTTGAAAGTTAAATAAGTTTGCTATATTTGTGCATGGAATTACCTGAAGCAAAACAAAAATTTATAGAGGCATGGGGGAAATTGGGCTCTGAATGGGGGATCAATCGAACAATGGCTCAAGTGCATGCTTTATTGCTGATCTCACCTGAGGCACAAACCACAGAAGAAATTATGCTTACGCTGAGTATTTCAAGGGGAAACGCAAATATGACTCTGAGAGAACTGATTGGTTGGGGGCTAGTTGAAAAACAGCATAAAGCGGGGGAGCGTAAGGAGTATTTTTTTGCTGATAAGGATACCTGGAATATTGCCAGGCAGGTGGCTAAGGAGCGCAGAAAAAGAGAGCTTGATCCTGTGATTAAAGTTCTCGATGAATTATCCAGGGTTGAAGGAGATGCAAAAGACCCAGAATTTATAACTTTTACACAATCAGTAAAAGACATCAATAAGCTGGCAAAAAATGTAGACAAGACATTAGATACTATGCTTAAAGCGGAAGAGAACTGGTTTTGGGGCTCTATTTTTAAAATCTTTAAATAATATTTTTTTTTCGCTTCTAACTTTCAAAAATTACTGAAAATTAAATAAATTAAAATGGGCACTAAATTTCAACCAGCTTTCAGCCTGAATTACCCTGGCGCTTATCTGATCATCAGCTGGGGTGTAGTTGCCTTTATACTTTCGGCTTATGCCAGATTGATGAACGGGTTAATTCCTGAAGATCATTTGTACCGGGAGTACCTGGTCTGTGGGGGACAGGTTTTATTCCAGGGATTGATTGTCAGCCAGTTTAAGATCAGCAGCCAGCGAAAATGGATTTACCTTTCTCATATGATGACAATCTCGTTAGGTGGGGCAGTGTTATTATTACCTGTTTTAGCTTTCGCCCACTGGGTAACTCTTCCGCCCTTTATTTGTGCCATTTATTTTATGGGGGTGGCGGGTCTGATGTTGCTGGAACACATTCAGAGAACCAGGATTTTAAAATTGGGCTGGACACTGAGTCTGACCTGGACATTATACCGTATGCTCATATTAGCAATCATTCTTTTTTTTAAATAATAAACAGATGAATTACAAAAAAATTGTACTGGCAGGAGGTAATGGTTATCTCGGAGGTATACTGGCAAAATATTATCAGGATCTGGCTGATGAGGTTATTATCCTAAGCAGAACAGCAAAAAATGCCGAAGGGAACATCAAAACATTACGCTGGAATGGATTGGATGAGGGAGATTGGTCAAGTGCTTTAGAAGGATCAGATTTGCTGATCAATCTATGTGGTAAAAATGTAAATTGCAGATACACAAAGAAAAACAGAGAAGCTATCATAGCTTCCAGGATAAAACCCACCAAACTGCTTGGTGATAGTATCGCAAAATTATCGTCTCCTCCCAGGTTATGGATCAATATTACTTCAGCGACGATTTACAGGCATGCGGAAGATCGTCCACAGGATGAAGAAACAGGAGAAATAGGTTATGGTTTCTCCATAGATGTCTGTCGTCAGTGGGAGCAGGTTTTCATGGAAACGGATACGCCAAAGACAAGAAAAATTGCTTTGCGGCTGGGGATTGTGCTGGGCCGCAGTGACAGTGCTTTTCCACGTTTGCTCAACCTGGTGAAATTTGGTTTAGGCGGGTATCAGGGAGATGGTCAGCAATATGTTTCATGGATACACGAACAAGATGTAGCGAAATGTACAACCTGGTTGCTGGAACATGAAGAACTGGCAGGAGTTATTAACTGTACTGCTCCTGAGGCAGTAAAAAATACTGATCTGATGAAGATGATCCGTCAGGCTTATGGTATTCCATTTGGTTTGCCTTCTCCAGCGTGGTTACTGGAATTAGGGGCTCAATTGATTGGAACGGAAACTGAATTGATTTTAAAAAGCAGATGGGTTTTGCCCAAACGCCTGATGGATTCAAATTATCCTTTCCTTTTTTCGAAAGCTGCTTATGCAGTAAAGGACATCTTAAGTATTAGAATTTGAACTTGTTAAATCAGAAAAATGAATCGTATTTTATCAAAATCACCTGTTTTTAATGGTTTTTTCTTCTCCAACTTATTTGCCTTTCTGATCATTTGGATATCTGGTCATATAGAAATAGAGAGTAAAACCATGATTTATTCAGAGTTTGTTATCCTGCCGCTTTTGATGGGAATGATTAGTATCTGGTTTTGGAGGAACCTCCAGTTGAAAGGCAGGACTATTACAGGTTATTCTTGTGTAAACGGATTATTGGCTATACTGCTGAGTTCTGTCTTTTTGAAAGAAGGTGTAATCTGTCTGCTCATCGTTTCTCCTTTAATTTTTAGTTTTATAATCACAGGGGCATTTATTGGCCGTACGATCTTAAGAAAGAACAGCCAGAAGTTAAATGTAAGTGTCTTTTCACTATTGGTAGTCTTGTTTGTTACAGATGCTGTGCAGGAACATCATTATGAGAATATGGTTGCAGATGAAGTTATTATCCATGCGAGTCCGGCGGAGATATGGAAAAATGTAGTTGCGTTTGCACCTATCAGGGAAAAGAATAACTATTGGTTATTCCAGATAGGAACGCCGAGTCCCAGAGCGACTACAGTGACTGGTTATTATCAGGGAGCAGGGCGTAAATGTATTTTTAGTAACGGATATATTTTTGATGAAAAAATAGTCACTTATCAGGAAAACAAAGATCTGACTTTTGATATTACAGGTCAGCCCCGGGACCCTGAAATTATGGGGCATATAGATATACTACGTGGTCAGTTTTTATTAAAAGATAATGGTAATGGTACCACAACCCTGATTGGTAACAGCTGGTACAGATTATATGTTTTCCCAACCTGGTACTATGATATCTGGGCCAGAAGTATTACCAGAAATGTACATCTGAGAGTAATGGAACATATTAAACAACTCAGTGAAAAAAAATAAAATATTCCTGTTCGTGGTCAGTTGTCTTGGGTTTTTAAAGTCTGTCCCTTTAATGGCACTGATCTTTGATAGCTGGCTTAAATTATGGATGTTATCGACCAGACCGGTTGTGCTGGACTGGATAGATGAGATCGAGGCAGAGGTTTTAAGCTGGGAAGGAATAACCGGAACCTTACATCAATATGGTGGATTACAGTTCAACCTTGGCAAGGTTGAAATAGGGCATATTCATAGTAACGGGATTATGGACGTCTTATTCAGCAGACAATTTAAACAGGAGCTGATGAAAGAAGGGCAAATAGAAGACCATCACTTATTTACTAAGTCGGGCTGGATTAGTTTTTTGATCAGCTCGGAGGAAGATAAGAATTATGCCAAATATCTGCTGGGTCTTTCTTATGAACGGGAACTACACAAAGCAAAGAGAGGTTCTTTAGTTAATCCCTTTGTGTAAAGAGACTAATTTCAGTATGCTTAAGCCTCTTTCAAAATGTGGCCCTGCTTTTCCTTCGTCGTACAATTTAAATACCCTTGCACGCATAGCAATTAACAGAAATTGATTGATACTTCGTATTTTAAGGCTTTTCCTGTTTTCCCAAAGGTCGACAAAAACATCTTTTACCAGCTCTTCAACCAACTCAATGTTTTTTATCCGTTTATAAGAATCGTTATAAATTTTCTTCCAGTACCTTTCATAAATTTCTTCAAATGCCGGCCGGTTACTATTTCTTAAGTCGTTGAGTAACATAGCATCGCTAAAATAACTGTAAACGCTTTTTTCTTTTCCCATAATAATCCTTTTAGATCTTTAAACCTGTTTTTTTTATCAATTATATAAAAAATAATATCAAAATAAGATGCTAAAATTTAAAATAAATAGCTAAATAGGTTTACTGGCGTCAAAATGATTACTCTGATAATCAGTGGTGTTCCATTATTTTTTGACTATAATTCTCTGAATGTAACACCCTCCAAAAATGCCTAATGCATTATTCATATTTCCTTTGAGCGGAACATCAAGAGAACCTGTTGTGGATTTCGCCTGCTGAAGATCCATCGCATACAAATAGTTGAAATATTCGGGGGTTACAGACTTGACACTGAGTGTGATCTGCATATTTTCTGTTTTAAACTCCGTTTCGTGGAATCGTATTTCAAGGGTTGTCCCACCTCCGTTAAAAGTTTTGTCTCTTAAAAATATCCTGCCGGAAAGGTCTCTTAACTCATTATATTTAGCATTTTCTGTCCGGGTATCAATCGTAGAAATGAGTATTTTTCTCGATTCAGGCGAGAAGGTCGTATCACGTCCAACCTGTAATCCAGGATTATGGGATAACTGATCAAGTAACTCAGCCTCTGAATTTACTTTTACTTTTTGGCCCTGTGTAATATAATAACGGTCTACACTGTAGTTCCGGGCTAATAGTTCAAATATATAATTATTGGTTTCCGGTGACAGGTCATTGATCCCGACGTCGATGTAGTCCGCTTCCAGATCTTTAACATCCAGTTGGAATGCCGAAGGAATTGCTGTCATACCTTCATATGTTTTACCTTTATAATCAACTGTAAGTTTATAAGACTGACTGGTTATCCCTGGTTTGCCGGTATAGTTTCCTTTTCCTTTATAAGTGTATTTTTCGATCAGACTATTGTGCTGGTCAAAAAGGCTGACCTGGGCATCCTCTACATCCGTAAAGCCGGAATTGACAGTAGAAAAAACAGAGGTACTCAGGTTAACCAATCCATTATCCAGCTGATTGAGTTCCCCAAGAACAACCAGTTGCGCCGGCCGGTTGGCAATATCTATATTGGTTTCTTTCTCGCATGCCGCGAATAATAATAAGAGAAGCAATCCGGTGTAGCTTTTAATGCTGTACATAGCCGTATTTAAAATTTGTATGTAAAAGTAAAGTATGGAACGATGCGTATTTTAATATCTTCTGTAATTCTGATTTTATTTTCCTGGGTGACAATTGTGGTGTATATATATCGGGCCTGAGGATCAGCTATTGCATTATAAACACCCAAAGACCATGTTCTTTGGTGCCCATTATTAAATTTCCGGATCAGGTTGAGGCCAAGGTCAACCTTGTAGTTGTCGGCCAGTGTATAATTGTTTATACCTGAAATCACATAACTTGGCGAAGTGGATGCGGTATTTGTGCCTAACAGTACATCATCTATATTTTTATAGATGTTTTTCGGTATAGTTACGTGTTGTCCTGTTGTATAAGTCCAAAGGGCAGTGAATTCCAGTCTCTTTCCTAAAGATGCATTCACCGCCAGGTTGAAATTATGTCTGAAATCCTGGTTTAGTGGGAAACTTTTACCCTGGTTAAGGTCTTTAAAAGTGCCTGTGGTATTAGATAAAGTATAGGCCAGCTGGAATTTCAACCAGTTAAGGTCTTGCTTATAACTAAATTCCAGACCTTTACTTACAGCCTGTCCGTTTATTGTTCTGTCTTCCAGTTTAGGGGCGAGGGCATTATTGGTTATATCCTGGCCGGTTCTTAAGGCCAGTAAATTACGCATTTTTTTATAATAGGCTTCAACTGTAAAGCTGCTTGTCTTACCCGCCTGTAAGCGATAAGACAGGTTGAATATCTCGGCAAATTCAGGTTTAATGTTTTTTGTGCTTGCTATCCGGAATTCGGTAGGTATAGAGAAGTCATTGATGGTAAACTGATGAATAAACTGTGACATTCTGGAATAAGATGCCGCCAGAGCCTGTTTTTTACCCAGTTGGTAAGAAAATCTGAAACGTGGCTGCAAGGTTTGATAGGAGACTCCATTGGAAATAAAACCTGCATAATGTAAACCGGCGATAAACTCGGCGTGTGCTCCGATTTTAATTTCATCTTCGAGATAGGCAGTTAAGTTCAGCGCATTGGTGGTATTACTTTCTGTATTCTCAATAATCTCATTATAGGGGAGTGGGGATATAATGGAGTTGAGGTTAAGCCCTCCTCCGAAATTTAACTTGAGATCTGGTCTCAGATAGTAATTAAAGTCACTCTTTACGCCTAAATCTTTAACCGTAGAGTAGATACGGGCGGGAGCTTCCCCAATGACAGCTTCTCCTACATTTAAGCTGCTGGTGTACTGACTATAGGTTGCAGTAGTATTTTTAAATAATTTGGGGCTGATAATTCTATTCCACCTGAAAGCCACTAATTTATTTCCCCATTTTAAGGTGGATTTAAAATTCAGGCTTTGATCATCCTGATAAGTGTATATCTTTTGTCTAAAGGCATCGTTTCCCAGGTAAGCACTCATATAGAACCTGTTATTGGGATTAGCGATATAGTTAAGCTTTAAATTAATATCGGTAAAATAATAGAATAACCCGGCATCTTCCAGTTTCTCTTTACCCAGCAGATCCAGCCAGCTTCGTCTCATATTGATAGTAAAAGAAGCCTTATCCTTTACTATAGGACCTTCTAAGCCGGCAGATGCATAAAGCAGACCAATGGTCGCATGACCGTGGTATTTTTCCATGTCGCCGTCACGTGAACGGATATTCAATACCGAAGAAAGACGGCCACCGTATTTTGAAGGGAAATCACTCCGGTAAAAGTCTACACTTTTTAATACATCGGGGTTAAAGATGGAAAACATTCCATTCAGGTGATTGATATTATAGATGGATATATCGTCAAGGGTTACCAGGTTCTGATCCGTATTACCACCTCTCACCAGCATATTGACGGAACTTCCATTATTTCCGGCAACTCCCGGATAAAGCTGTACAGCTCGTATGATATCTTTTTCACCGAGAAATGAAGGTAACTTACCAGCGGTTTCCAGGTCGACATAGTCCCCTCTTAAATTAATGTTATTCTGAGCTTCATTACTTGCAGTAACCTTGAGCTCTGGTAAATCAAGACCAGATCTGATCAGAATGTCTTTTCTGAGGTTTTCATCGCCAAGTGTAACTGCGATCCGGCTTGCCGTATACCCTGTATGGGTTATTTCAAGTTCATAATCGCCTTTCTCCAGACTGATACTATAAAATCCGAAACCATTTGATGTGGCTACACTGCCACTGCTTTTCTCTATGATATTGGCTCCTATGATAACCTCTTTGCTACCTTCTTCTTTGATAATTCCGCTAAGTGTGATTAATCTCGGACTGCTTATTAATAGTATCTTACCCTGATACTCCTTGATTTTGACAGATTCGGAACGCAATATTTCCTCAAGCAGCCCACCTACTGTATTGATTTTGTTTGATACCGTTACTTTCCGGTTCATCCGGATGTTTTCGGGATTGTAGGTTAACAAAATACCTACGTGTTCTACCTGGTTTAAAAAATAGGATAATGAGCCTTTTCGCTCTGTGAGTTTGATCGGGGTACTTAACAAACCGCTTTGTCTCTGCCCGAATAGTAAAACAGGGGACAGCAGCAGAAACAGGAAAAATGAGATTTTATTGCCTTTTGTCATTCCCACAGGCTAAATTATGGATTAAAATGTAATCTTTTTTAACCTCATAATCAAACTTAAGCAAGAGTTTAAGCTCTTTTAATACGCTATCCAAAGATTGGTCTTTAAAAGTTGCTGTCACCGCACAGGACGAATCAGCATTTTCCATAATAATTTTTCTGTGATAAGTATGTTCAAGAACTTTTACGAGAGTGTTCATCTGCTCGTTTCTGAAAACCAGCATTCCGGTTTTCCAGGCATATCCATTTTCTGACAGGACAGTGTCTTTAACAAGGTTTTCCCCGTTCAGTAATCCCCGGTTACCTGGTAAAAGGGTAATCGAAAGCGCGCGGTTCGCATTGCTGCTTAGTTGTACTTTACCTGTTCTGACAACAACTTCTACTTTGGACGAATCGGTGTTTACATTAAATGATGTGCCCAATACTTTTACTTTTCCTTGTCCGGCTTCTATAATAAAGGGTCTTGCAGGGTTTTTCGTTACTTCGAAGAAAGCTTCTCCCTCTAATTTTACCTGTCTTTTATCCGATGCCAGTTGTTTGAAGTACTGAAGCCGGCTATTGGCGTTCAATGTAACTATAGTACCATCTTCCAGTTTAATTTGTTTATTAGCGAGATCGCCGGAACTGATGGTTATCAATGGGTTATAATAACTGCTGTAGTAAATTAATGCGAAGCTGGTAATCAGAAACAAGGATGCAGCAATAGATAACCACCATTTATGTTGTGCAGGTTTAGTCTCCAGCTTTACAGTTTTTACTCCCCCCCGGATCTGTGCATCCACTTGTTTCCAGCCACTTGCTACATCAAAAGAAGGTTTGACAGTAGTATCGCGAGCCTGATCCATCAGCGATTTTAAACGTCTGTATTCCTGCTGATTGGCTGATATCCACTCTTCCACAACAAGACGTTCGTCGGGGAGAATTTCATCATTGAAATATTTGGCCAGAAGTGAGTTAATATCTTGATCTTGCATATTTGCTGTTAAACAAAAATTAAACGTGAAAAAATGGAATACCCCTATGTCCGATAAAATAAATAAACAGGAGCAGCACAGCAAAGGGAATGTAGTTCTTACGGGCAAACTCCCTCATCATACTGATGGCTTTACCCATCTGATTTTCAACCGTTTTAATTGATATACCCAGCTCATCTGCAATCTGCTGATAAGTGAGCCTGTCAATTCTGCTCATCCGGAAAATAATACCACATTTAGGAGGCAGCAGGGATAATGCTTTTTCTACCAATGCCTGTATGTCAGTGTCTTCTTCGTCTTTTTCTTCTAGTGGTGTGTCTGTTAATTTATTATAAACGGTTTCATCCTCCATGGACAGGGAATGGACTTTTTTTCTCAGTCTTGAAATACAATTATTACGTACTGCAGTGATCAGGTAATACAAAGCATTCTTATCGTTGATCATCTCCTTTTTGATCTCCCAGAACTTTACAAAAACCTCCTGTACAGCGTCTTTACTCTCGTCCGTATCGGCCAGGTATTTATAGGCATGCATACAAAGTGTGTTGTAATGCAGATGGAATAGCTTCTGGAAATCTGAATATAAAGGTTCTCTGATGTTCATACTACGTGGCCGGATGACGGCTTACAAATGGTAAAGTTAAAATTAATTGTAATTGGTCGGGCATGCAGACTTTCTGAAAAAATAATTTAACAGGCTATAGGGGTATTTATAAATATGGTCGTCTATAATAAAAAGATGTTTTGTAATTCATGAGAGTTGTAATTAAGATTAGTGCCATTTTCATTATAGCAGGACTATTTAATGAAGAAGTTAAAGCACAAAAAAAGATTAGTTCTGAAAGATTAAACATGATTAGTCTGGCAGGAGGGCTGGTAAGAGGAACGGGTAGTTATTCGGATGTGGCTATTCTGGGGTATCGCTATCAGTTACTGGAGAAAATCAGAGCTGGTGCTGATCTCGGACATGCGAAGAGAGAATATATTATAGCAGGCAGTACTGATTTTGTTTATTCTCAGTACAGGTCGGTTGAGTGGTACTGGACAGTAAGCGCGGGATACAGAAAAGGGAATGGCAGTTATAGCAGTAATAAAGAGCTAAACGGGGACGGAGAATATTTGCGGCATTTTGTTTACCAGGTCAATCCTATAGCGATGCGCATAGGTAACGGTCAGGTTTCCGGTTTTGGAGAATTGGGCTGGGGATATAAGGGACTTTTAAATCTGGGAGCTGCTTTTAAATTTTAATACAGATCAAATTTTAATAAAAAATAATAAAATGGAGCCGATAATCGGAAATATAGAAGCAAACTCAGCTAAAGTTGCGCAGACACTGAATGTGATCCTGGCGGACGAATTCTTACTTTATACAAAAACAAAGAATGCTCATTCTAATTTCAATGAGAAAGAGACTAATCATCAATCCTTACTTTTTAAGACTCAGTATGATCAGTTAGAAGATATTATGGATGGTATCGCAGAGCGGATTCATTCTACGGGTTATAATATTCCTGCTACCCTTGAAATTTTTATGGAACTCGAACATCTTGCTGCACAATCTCAGCTTAATAACGATGCCTCCGATCTGATTAAGGATCTATTGAATGAACATGTGAACTTAATTATCCGTCTGCAAAACAAGTTTGTTTATTTCAGGAACGAGCTTCAGGAATTAGGTGTCAGTGGTTATATCGGTCAGCTGATGGAGACTCATGAACAGATGCTGGGGACGCTGAAGGTACAATTATAAGATAGGTGAATGGTTTGTTCATCAGTGATTTAGTGCTGTTCAGCGTTAAAATTGAGAAAGCATAAAAAAATATGGTAAATTTGTATTTATGCTGAATATCGTTAACTCTGGTTTTGTTTATCCGGTCAGCGCTAAAAATAATTACATTTTGAAACCTACATATACCAAATTTCTTTCAAGAAAGATAATACTTGCGTTCCTGGCTGTCGTTGTCGTCCTCGCTATTGCTGCTCTTTTTGTGCGTTATTCTATTACACACAAATTAGAGAACCTTTCAAATTTCGCCTATAACATTGAACATGACCAGACTAAACCTCAACGTGCTTTATTATTACTTCACCAGGCAGAAGATGATTTTCAGGAGTCATTGTTAAGCCCGGATAGTTCAAAAAGCAATGCCTATAAACTTAAACTGTCTCAGGCTTTTAATGAGATTGACACACTGCTTAAAGAAAATACTGATACTTCGAGCTTATCCGACCTGCAACGCAACAAGGTCAGATACTGGTACCATAAGAAATTAAAATTGTCTGAGAATCTTTATACACTCAAGCACAATTTTGATTCACTGCTTACAGCTTATAATAATTTTAATCTGGCAGGTAATAAAAATGTTCCTGCGATCAGTACGGTAGTACATGCAAAAAAAAATGTGGCCAGAGTTGCTACTGATACCATACGTAAAGATGTAGTTGTTAAAAAGAAAGGGCTTTTTACAAGATTAAAAGATGCTATTTCCAGTGACGGCACCAGCCGTTCGGGCGTCATTGAGATAAACCATAACCGCACCAGCAAGACTATTGATTCTATAACCAGGAATATTGCGAGTAAAGATAAACAGGCTTATGCTAAAGGCATACAACAACTGCAGGAGCGCAATGAGAAATTACTGACCACCCAAAAAGAACTCATCACACTAAATGTCCGGATCAACAATGAAATGGAGCGGATCATCAATGGTGTAAAAGAAATCAATTACAGCATTGTAGCCGAGTTTAAGGAGATGGCTTTTAAGAGTTACCGGGAAACTACCCAGTTACTGAATAAATTTTATCTTGCCGCACTTTTCCTGGTACTGATTTTTGCCATATTACTGATTGTTTTTATCATTAAACTGGATCGTTCTGAAGTCTTTTTACGCAAAGAAAATGAACGTTCGGTTATTATTGCACAACAAAAAATGGATCTGCTGCTTCATATGAGTCATGAGATCCGGAATCCGCTTACTGCAATTAAAGGGTTTCTTTACATTTTCAGCAGAACAAACCTTTCACCCCGTCAGACAGAAATGCTGGGTTCTATTACTTTATCTTCTGATATGCTGCTATTGACTTTGAATGATACGCTTGACGCAGCAAAAATGGAGAACAATGAATTTAAAATTAATTCAGATCCGTTTAATGCTGATTTTGCACTGAAAGAAGTGATCGAAAGTATGGAGTTCAGTGCAGCTAAGAAGAAACTGGCTATCAGTTATCATTTTGAAGGAAATAAAGAAGCAATTTTATTAGGAGATAGCTTCAGGCTGAAGCAGATCATGGTTAATTTATTAAGTAATGCCATTAAGTATACTAATACTGGCAGTATTACAGTTAATTCGAGATTATTAACTGTTAATGATGAAATCAGGCTGGAAGTAGCCATTACTGATACGGGCATGGGAATCAGTGCGGAACAGCAGGCGAACCTTTTCTCTAAATATTATCAGACTAATTCTGCCAAAGGGAAAACAGGTACGGGTCTTGGACTGTATATCTGTAAGCAAATGGTCCAGTTACAAAAAGGTGAGATCAGTGTGGAAAGTAAAGCAGGTGAGGGCAGTACTTTTAAATTTTATATCCCTTATCAGGAAAGCAAAGCCACGGATTCAGTAAAAGTAGTGAGTGATGATCCGCTATCCTTACTTAACGGAATAAGTATCCTGGCAGTAGATGATAATGAACTGAACTTAATGTTCCTGAAAATGATGACCAGCAAGTGGAACATCAAGTTTTATCAGGCTTTAAATGGTAAAGAGGCGCTGACTATCTTAAGGGAGAATCCGGTCACTGTCGTATTAACTGATATTCAGATGCCCGAAATGGATGGACACGAGCTGTTGGCTGCTATTCGCAAATCGGGTCAGTCATTCCATCAGATACCCGTTATTGTAATTAGTGGAAATGAGACAGATCTGGATACTGTAAATGTTTCGACCGATGGGTTTACAGGTTTGGTTACTAAACCGTTTATAGAATCTGAACTGATCCGAAAAATTGCTGAAACCTTATAGGCGATACCCTTAGAATCTTTTTGTACTCAATCATACTCAAGCCCTGTTCTTATCCGAACAGGGCTTGAGTATTTATTTATTCTTTTTTGTAATTTTAGGGACTTCCGGCTGTCTAAGGAGAAAAAATCCCAGTGAAACAACAAATCTTAATTATAATAAAAAACTGAATTAATCCAAGTATGAAACAAAAATTATTACTAACAATGGCCATTTCGGGTCTGTGCCTTAGTGCCTCTGCACAAAAGGTGAAATTTACCGAATATGATATGGACAATGGCTTGCATGTTATTCTGCATCAGGACAAAACAGCACCTGTTGTGGCGGTATCTGTAATGTACCATGTGGGCTCAAAAGATGAAGATGAGCAAAGAACAGGTTTTGCGCATTTCTTTGAACACCTTTTATTTGAAGGGAGTGACAATATGAAACGAGGTGATTTCATGAAGATTGTAAGTAGTAATGGTGGTGAAAATAACGCCAACACAACACAAGACAGAACATTTTATTACGAAGTATTCCCTTCTAACCAGCTGGAACTTGGTTTATGGCTGGAAAGTGAACGTATGCTGCACCCTAAAATTGATGAGACTGGAGTTAAGATCCAGAATGAGGTAGTGAAGGAAGAAAAAAGATTACGAATTGATAACTCTCCTTATGGAAAGTTCAGAGATAAGATCTTCTCCCGTTTGTTCGAAGGACATCCTTACCGCTGGCAGACTATTGGTTCAATGGAACACCTGGATGCTGCAAAACTAAGTGAGTTTATCGCTTTCTTTAAAAAATACTATGTACCAAATAATGCGGTATTGAGTATTGCAGGAGATATTGATGTAGATCAGACTAAAGCTTTGATAAAGAAATATTTTGAAGAAGTGCCAAAAGGTGCTCCGGTTGTTAAAACTGTTTATGAATTGAAGCCGGTTACAAAAGAAATTATTGACACTGCTTATGATGCCAATATCCAGATACCTGCGATATTTGCTGCTTACCGTGTTCCCGGGATGAGAAGTCACGATACTAAAGTTTTAGGCCTGATCAGCAGCCTGCTTTCAGGGGGCGGAAGTTCAAGATTAAGTATGAAAATGGTCGATGAAAAGAAGACCGCGCTGCAGGTAGCTGCATTTAATTATACTTTAGAGGATTACGGTGCTTATATCACACTGGCTCTGCCAAATAACAATACGCCGTTAAACGATCTGCTGAAAGATATCGATGCTGAGGTAACCCGCTTACAAACTGACCTGATCAGCGAATCTGAATTAACAAAACTGCAGAATCAATTTGAAAACAGTTATGTCAGTGCAAATAGTAAAATGATAGGACTGGCTGAAAATCTTGCTGATGGATATACTTTTCATAATAAGGATACGAATGATATTAATGAAGAATTAGAGAAAGTAAGATCTATTACACGTGAGGAAATCAGAGATGTAGCACGTAAATATTTAAACAAGGATCAGCGTATCGTTCTGTATTACTTACCGAAAAAATAGTAGAATTCTAATCAAGCTTAAAATTACAAAATGAAGAAAATATTCATACTTGCCTTTGCAACGCTGTTTGTACAGTCTGTTGTAGCGCAAAAATTAGATAGAAGTCAAAGACCAAAACCAGGACCGGCACCGGTACTTACCTTCGCGGATCCTGTTATTTATAAACTCTCAAACGGGATCACCGTGCTGGTTGTAGAAAACCATAAATTACCAAAAGTTTCTGCAACTTATAGTATTGATGCCGGGCCAATCACAGAAGGTGCTAAAGCAGGGGTATTATCCTTGTTGGGCGGCCTGATGAATGAGGGAACAACTACTAAAACCAAAGTCCAGTTTGACGAAGCTGTCGATCAGCTGGGTGCTGATGTCAGTGTTTCTTCCAGAGGGGGAAGTACTTCGGCGCTGACCCGCTATTTCGATAGCGCCTTTCTTTTAATGGCGGATGCATTACGTCACCCTTCATTCCCGGCACCGTCTTTTGAAAAATTAAAATCCCAGTCTCTGACTGGCTTGAAATCGAGTGAGCGTAGTGCCAAAGCTATTTCAGGACGTGTTGTAAATGCATTGGCTTATGGGGTGAATCATCCTTCCGGCGAATTTGAAACAGAACAAAGTATTAATTCAATTACTTTAGATGATGTTAAAGCCGCCTATAGCAAATACATCACTCCATCCAGAGGTTATCTGACTTTTGTTGGTGATATCAAACCGGAAGTAGCAAAGGCCCTGGCGATTAAAGCATTGGGTGACTGGAAAGGTACAGCACTTACTTTTCCAGTACTGGCAAAGGTTCAGAACCCGGCAAAAACGGAAGTAGATGTTGTCAATGTCCCTAATGCAGTACAGTCGGAGATCACAGTCACTAATTTGATTGATCTTCCGCTGAATAGCCCTGATTATCATGCAGTTTTACTGGCGAATGAGATTCTGGGCGGGGGTGCGGATGCCAAACTATTCAGAAACCTGAGAGAAAAGCATGGTTTTACTTATGGTGCGTACTCATCTAATGGTTCGGGCCGTTTTCAGGCTTTATTCCGCGCAAATGCGGCAGTAAGAAATGAGAAGGTAGATAGCGCTGTTGTCGAATTTCTTCATGAAATTAATGTGATGCGTACTGAAAAGGTAAGTAATGATGATCTCCAGAATGCGAAGAACCTGTATAACGGATCTTTTGCACTGGGACTGGAAAACCCTGCACGTACTGCTGGTTTTGCAAGTAATATATTAATCAATAACCTGCCAAAGGATTTTTACCGTACCTATCTGCAGAAAATTAATGCTGTTACAGCAGATGATATCCTACGTGTCAGCAAAAAATATTTTGGTTATGATGATGCAAGGGTAGTCATTGTCGGTAACCAGGACCAGTTTATTCCTGGTTTACAAAAAAGAGGATTTGTAGTCAAAACATATGATAAATATGCTGCGCCGGTAAGCGCAGCCCCTGCAGCAGCCAAAAACTAAAAAAAAAACTGCTTTTCAAAAATAGAAAGATGAATCCTGGCCGTATTTGATTGATGCAAATATGGCCGGGATTTATTGTGATATAATAAAATTTATCATCTTTGGATTAAGTATGCCGACAGGAAAATCAAAACATAAGAGAACAGGGATACCTATTCATAAACTTCAGGAGCGTACTGCCCGGGGGATACAATTGCGCCATTTTTTGAAATTTGAAATGGAGGAAATGAGACATATGGATGCGCATCGCGATGATTATTATGTTTTTATACTTCAGGAATACGGAAGTACAGACCTGATTGTAGATTTCAAAAAAATAAATGTTGGAGGAAGTGCAGCTCTTTTTATTCTGCCTGGACAAGTCCATCATATTGCTGCATGCACACAGACCAGTGGCTGGTTTATGGCCATAGATTCGGCTTTGGTAGAAAAGAGGTACCGTAAAATCTTTCAGGAACAGGTACATTATCATCAAAGCCTGCAGCTAAATCAGTTAAAAACAGATCAGATTAAAAAATGTATTGAGCTTTTGACCGGTATGTTTGATTGTTCTGGTCAAATGACTGTACCAGAACCTGTTATTCATTCATTAACCTCTGCCTATATAGGCATGTTTGCAAATCTTTACAGCTGTGAGTCTGCTGAAGAAAACAACCGGAATTTAAGACCTGAAGTGATTACAAGAGAGTTTAGGAAACTGGTAGGGGAACAGTTTAAAGTTCATAAGAATCCAGGCTATTATGCCAGTTCACTCTCTTTGTCCCTTTCTTATCTGAATGAAGTTGTCAAAGCAGTAACAGGATCTAATCTGAGTTACTGGATTCACCAGGAAGTTGTATTAGAGGCTAAAAGATTGTTGTATTACAGCGATTTAAGTGTAAAGCAGATTGCCTTTTCACTGGGCTATGATGATCATGCCTACTTTTCCAGGCTTTTTACTAAAGTGAGCGGGATCTCCGCCGTTAAATTCAGGAACGAGTACCGCAAATAGTCCAATTTAAACCCTGTATTGTCTCTTGAACCAACTTTATTTTGCTTTTTTTTTGTAGTAAAATAAAGCTCATGAATATTATCAAAAGGAAAGTCCTGTCGGTTTTTGAAAATCAGGTATTAAAACAAGGGTGTGTATTAGAGGTGAGAGCTTGGAATCCAGCAACTTTTTTTGAAGTTGACCTGCATCTTCCAGATGTGAATATGGAAAAATGGAATAGCGTTCAGCATATCAAAATTAAGGTTTCAGCTTATACTTATCGTGATTATACCCCTGCATTGTGGGATGCAGAAACACATACCTGTACTTTATGTATTAACTCATCGCAAAATGGTCCCGGCAGTGCCTGGGTTTCCTCTTTAAAAAGGGGTGATACAATTTCTTATATCGGTATCGGTTCCACTTTTCATAAACCTGTCGCCGACAGAAGATTATTATGTCTGGGAGACACTAGCAGTATAGGACATTTCCTTGCGCTTAAACAACTGGCGCTGGGGATCGGGGACGTTTACGGGGCCATCAGCTTTAGCCTGGAGTCTCATGCACGTGAGTTCTCTGATTACTTTGATACCTATTTACAGCCTGTTCAGGAAAAGAAATGGGATTTATCCCTGGTTTCGTGGTTAGATCAGCAGGAGTTGAGTAATGAAATTGTTTACATTGCCGGTCATATTCCAACGGCTATTCAGCTTCGGAGACATTTGAAACAACGTGAAGATTTTAATGGAGATATTAAACTACAAGGTTTCTGGGGCTGATATTTAATTGAACGGATTATCAAAAACTTTGATGTAAATTTGATTACATCAGCGCAATGGGCATATGAACGATAATTACCTTGACAGCACAATTAAGCAGTTTGAATATTATAAAATGCTGGGTGAAAAAACCTTTAGTCAGCTTGATGATGATGCTCTTTTTTATCAGTTCAATGAGGAAAGTAATAGTATTGCTGCTATTGTAAAACATATATCAGGTAATATGTTGTCCCGCTGGACAGATTTTCTGACAACAGATGGTGAAAAGGCGGGACGGGACAGAGAGGCAGAATTTGACAATGACTTGAAGGACAGGGCTGAAATGATGACCAGATGGGATGAGGGTTGGGCATGTCTGTTCCAGGCTTTAGAAACGGTCAATGAGGACAATTTCGGACAAACTATTTATATCAGAAACCAGGGACATTCTATTACCGAAGCGATTAACAGACAGCTTGCCCATTATCCTTACCATATCGGCCAGATCGTCTATATCGGTAAAATGCTTAAAGCTAAAGAATGGTCTTCATTATCTATTCCTCGTGGAGATTCGGGGAAATTCAATGCGGAAAAATTCTCACAACCTCAAAAAAACGTTCATTATACGGAAGAATATCTGAAAAATAAGAAGCCCTGAGCATTGCGCTGACGGCAGAAGACAAAATAGCTCTGTTCTTGTTTTTTTTATTTTGTTATATGATTCTCCCGGAACACGACATTCTAACCTTAAATATTAATTTTCGCTAAATAGTTTTAATAGAGGCTATTAAGTGAATTTATTTCTCTAAAATTTATTAGATTGCTTTGGAAGGATGACTATTTATAGCTATTTTTAAAGTATAATGACCTCTCAAAATAAGCTTCAGGCGCTTAACTGATATTTTTTAAGGAGTTTGAAGCGGTACCATGCAAAAATACCGATGAGAGCGCAACTACTTAAAATTCCAATGCCACTTGTAAATTCTTTTAGTATAAGGAGGGATATCTTACCTTATGTCAATAATCACTGGCATTATCACCGGGAAATTGAATTGGTATATATTAAAAATGGGTCGGGTACTCAATTTATAGGTGATAGTGTCAGGCCCTTTAAAACGGGACAGGCGGTACTTATAGGTGGACATCTGCCACATTACTGGAAATTTGATGATGTTTATTTTTCAACTGCTCTGGAAACAACTGTGGACGTAATCGTGATCCATTTTAATAACGATTTTTTTGGGGAATCATTCTTAAATCTTCCCGAAAATAAGATCATCCGTAAGGTGCTTCAGGAGTCAAGAAAAGGTATTCAGATCGATAATTCCTATGGTCAGCAGATCGGTGAACTGATGGAAAATATATTTCTGAGTGTAGGTACTAAAAGACTATTGTTACTTTTGGAAATACTGACTATAATGGGGAGTGAACTTAAAAGTATAACTTTTCTATCTCCTGATTTTCAGGATAATGCGTGGGTAAGAGATAATAGCCCGATCAGTAATATTTATAATTTCATCCTCGCTAATTTCAATAAGAAGATAAGCACTGAACAACTAGCCGGGTTTGCTAATATCAGTGTTCCCTCATTTAGCAGGTATTTTAAAGCTCATATTGGGATGACGTATAAACAGTTTTTACTGGATGTACGTGTCGGACATGCCTGTAAACTATTGATTGAGGGGAATATGAATGTGAAACAAATCAGATATGAGTGCGGTTTTCAGAATGTAGTGAGTTTTCACAAGCAGTTTAAGGAAGTAACCGGGAAGAGCCCTTTAGAATATCAGAAATTCTATTTTGCGAATATTGCCTGAATAAATACCAGGAAACAGGCTTAGGCTATTTTAAAAGAGGAGCTGTCCTGGGAAAGACAGCTCCTTTATAGTCAACCAAATGATGTTCAATTATTTAGAATAGGTTTGATGGGTTAGTTTACTGGGTAAAGTGCCTTGATGGCCACAATATCACTAGAGGTAAACGGACGGTTTGTTCCATCTGAACAAGCCAGCATCCATGATCCGGGCTCACCACCTTTTGGCGTTCCAGGAATATAGATTGCTCCGACACCTCCATCACCTTCATTAGCAGCCACGAAATAATCCAGAAAGGATTGATAACCGCAGCTGTAACGTCTGTCAGCATAGTCCGTATGTCTGAAGCCAATGGCATGTCCGATTTCATGAGCAATTACCGTAGCAAGCAGGTTGTTATCATTGAAGTCTTTATTGTATACTACATTACTCAATTTGATTGGAGAAGCCGGATTTCCGTTGGTTGGGAAACCTGCCGACTGACCTAATATGGTTGCTCCGCTTGAAGTTTTCCCCAGATCTGCTCCGTTGATTAAGATATCTTCTTTTTCTGTAGAAGCAGAATCCAAAAGTTTCAGGCTGAGCTGTACACCAAGATCATTATAACGTTTAACTGCTTCGGTTGTCGCATTGGTAAATACCTTCTGTGAGGTTCCTGCATCTATTTTGACCTTGATTACCCTTGGCAGGCCAGTCACAATATTGGTAGTGCGGTATTGTTCAGTCTTTGTGCCTTTGCCTGATAAACCTGCAATAAAATTCTGCTGAAGCTGGAGGTCGGCCGGAGTCAGAAAAATATCGCCTTCAACAATATAGCCGCCCTTGGTTTTAGTGGCATCAGTAGGAGAGAATCCTGCCCTGGCAATGGCCGTCTGCTCTTCTTTTGTTAATGCCGAACTTGAATTCTGCGCAGCAGGACTTGCATTATTATTGCTTTTTTTGCAGCTCATAGCTAAACCGACTGTCATCGCAGTGAGTATAACCAGATAGATTGTTTTTGAATTTAATAAGATGTTGCTTTTCATGTTTTTTCATTAGGTTAGGTTTGGTTGACTTTAACAATAATAAATAATCATTATTGTGGAAACAGGGAAAAAAATCTTTGTGTATAAAAAATGTATTGTTTTGTAATTAAAATGTAGTTTATCCTATGGAATTTGTAGAATATAGGCGCTGATTACCTGGATTTTTTTTACTGACTTTAATCGCGCTGATAATCAGGATTGTTCTTCTTTATAAGAACAATAACTTAAATTTATATCAGCATAAATATCTAATCAATCTTCAGTTGAAAGCTTATCTGCATAGTTTTATGAAAGCTAATTACAGAACCATTTTTACAGTGGGTTTGCTGATATTGATATTTCAGATAAGTGCAAAGCAAAACTTTCTGTTATTCCATACCATTGTCGAGTTATCTTCAATTGTTATTGCATTTGCTGTTTTTATTGTCACCTGGAACACCCGTAAAATGCTGGATAACAATTATCTGTATTTTGTAGGAATAGCTTATGTTTTCATTGGTACTTTAGATCTGCTGCATACAATTACCTATCCCGGGATGAATATTATTCCTGGAACTATTTTTTACACCAATCAGTTTTGGGTAGCCACCAGGTTCTTGGAAGCTTCTGCTTTTATTATGGGATTTTGGTTTCTGAAAAGAAGAAAGACACTGAATGGGGATATTACTATCTTATCTTTTTGTTTGGTTACTACGTTGATTGTACTGTCTATATTAACCTGGAAGATATTTCCAGTCTGCTATATTGCTGGTGTAGGGCAGACTGCTTTTAAAATAGGTGCAGAATATGTAATTATAGCGATGCTTTTCTTTGCCGGGTTGCTGCTTTATAGTTCCAGGATTAGTTTTACCCCCACAGTTTTCCGGTTTTTAGCTCTTTCTTTGCTTTTCGCTGTGCTGAGTGAATTTTGTTTTACTTTATATGTCTCTATATTCAGTTTGCCAAATGAGCTTGGTCACTATGCTAAACTGATTTCGTTCTTTTTAATTTATAAAGCCAACGTGGAAACGGGTTTCACTAATCCAACGGAGTTGATTTTTAAGGACCTGAAAGATAATGAGGTAAAATACAGGACGCTTGCGGAGAACCTTCCAGAGTTGATATTCAGGTTTGACAGGGCTTTTAAATGTCTGTACGCTAATAAGGCCCTCGGAGAATTTCTTCAGCATGAACGTGAGCCTTATACCGGTAAGAAGCTGAGTCATATGGGCTTTCCGAAGTCATTTGAAGATTTGCTTATCAAATTGCTGATCGAGGTAAAACAAAGCAGGGTTATCCATGAGACCAATTTCGATTTGAAGGAAGCTAATTATGCCTATTCTTTTTCTATACAGGTTATTCCGGAATATGGCATTGATCATCATCACGGAACTTATCTGATTATTTGTCATGATATCACCGAACTTAAAATCACAGAGAAGAGGTTGCATGAATTGAATGCGACAAAGGATAAGTTTTTTTCGATTATTGCACATGATCTGAGAAATCCCTTTACTTCATTAATTTCCTTCAGTGAGATGATTTACAAAAATGTTAACAGACTGAGTGCAGAGAAGATCGAAAATTTTGCGATGAGAATGAATGATTCGGCCAGACAGGCTTTTACCCTCCTGGAGAATCTTTTACATTGGTCAAAGATGCAGACGGGGGTATTAAAGCCAGATCTCGAGCAATTGAATGCAGTAGAGCTGTTAAATGAAATTAAATACATTTCTTCTGCTATCGCTATGACCAAAGGTGTCGAAATCAATATTGAGGAGAGTTCTTCAGGCAGGATACTGGCAGATAAGCAAATGATGGATACTGTGCTGAGAAATATTCTTACCAATGCCATCAAATTCAGCTATGAGAATAGCAACATAGTGTTAAAGGCTTATGATCATCAGGAGAATGTGGTGTTTTCAGTTAAAGATTCCGGTGTAGGAATTTCAAAAGAAAATATAGAGCTGTTGTTCAGGACCGACCGGAACTTTTCAACTACAGGTACGCAGCATGAAAAAGGCACCGGCCTTGGTTTAAAACTTTGCAGGGAATTTGTAGAAATAAGCGGTGGCAGTATCTGGCTGGAAAGCGAGCCTGGTTTGGGTACAACCATTTACTTTACCATTCCATCAGTGAAAAACTAAAAAAAAAGCCTCAGATGAGGCTTTAATTAATTTCGGTTAACTGTTTGGTATATTCGAGAATGGCATTTTTGATATTCTGAACTATTTCCTGTCTTCCACTTGGTGAATTGATATATTCTTCTTCCTGCGGATTACTGATAAAACCAATTTCAGTTAGTACAGCAGGCATTCCTGCTCTTGCCAGCACAGCCAGACTTTGTTCTTTAACACCCCGGTTAACACGGCCTGCTTTAATATATTGCTGCTGGATCAGTGTAGCCAGTTTAATACTCTGACGACGATAGGCATTTTTCATCAGGGAAAGTACAATAAAACTTTCGGGGTCATTAGGGTTGTAACCATCGTAATTGTCCTTGTAATCCTTTTCTAAGAGGATTACAGCATTCTCTCTGACTGCTACGTCCTGTTCTCCTAATCTTCCGGAACCGGAAACAAAAGTTTCTACACCGGTTGTTTCAGTTCTGCCGCGCATACTGCCCGGCATTGAGTTACAATGGATAGAAATAAACAGATCGGCATGGGCCTTATTGGCCATTTCTATACGTTCGTAAAGGGGTATAAATACATCTTCAGTACGGGTGTAAATTACTTTCGTATGCGGAATTTCCTGCTCAATGGTTTGTCCGAGCAACAAGGCAACTGCCAGGGCAACATCCTTTTCTTTGGAAAACAAACCTCTGGTAGATCCATCTTTACCACCGTGTCCGGCATCAATAACGATAACCATTGGTTTGGCTGCCGAAGCTGGCACAAGCTGCTGAGTAGGCTGTTGAATAGGCTGAACCGGCTGCGGAGTTGGATTTACTACCGGTACAGTCTGCGCAAAAGAAAGGTAAGAACTAAATAAAAAAAGAGCTGTAGAAATGGTTCTGAAGGCTATTTTGTGTTTAACGTTTTCAGGCATTATTTTTTGGTGGTTTGTTTAATATTGCTTGTCTCCCCTGAAGGGTTAATTTACAAATTTACAAAGATAACGCCGGAATTTTAAACTTAGTTCGAATTCTTATAAAGAGAATTAGTTGGATACCCTGCCTTGTTCTTCAGTTGTACCTGTTTTTCTGTCTCTTGCAGTCTTAATTTTCATATTTCCAAATTTATAGCTGAAGCTTAACGAAAACCTGCGGCTTTCCCATTCATTCTGCCAATAGGTATTTACATTGTTATATTTTAACAGCGTGCGATATTTTGCGGTGTCAAAGATATCTCTCAGTTTGAAGGCTATAGTAGCTTTTTTATGCATGAAGATCTTCTTTGCGCCAAAGTCAATCTGCGAATAGGAGAGAGTTCTGCCCAGGCCTGATACAGATGGAGAACCGTAAGCTGCAGCAAGTGTTAACTGGTAATCTTTTGGCAAAGTAAAGGTGTTTTCAGTACTGGCCGACCAGCTGACCTTACTGCTGTTGTATTGTGTGCCCTGTACGGGCGATTTAACGGCGTCATAAGCCATGGAAACCTCATTGTTGGTGTTCCACCATTTAAAGAGATTAAAAGGGCTGCCTGTCGCGATATAGATATTCGTTGAGCTGCCCAGATTTTGTTCGATGCTGATGCTTTCTTTGGTCTGATCGTTCTGATAAATTACAGGGTTGATCACATCAGTGGTTCTGGAATAGTTCAGGCTTAATACCCTGAAGTTTTTATAAGAATAGGTAAGCTCTATGTTGTTTGATAGTTCAGGTAACAGCAAGGGGTTGCCCTGTATGGCAGTATAGGGATCGCTGTAAAGTGTAAAAGGATTGAGATTACTATAATTGGGGCGGTTGATTCTCCGGGCGTATTTTGCATTTAGTGTATTGCTGGTGTCTACTTTCCAGGTAGCAAAAAAAGTAGGGAACAACTGCCAGTATTTGCGGTTGATTAATGTATTTGTGGAAGATGAGGTGCCATTACCAAGGGTTTGCTCAGCTCTTAAGCCTCCCTTTAGTTCCAGGCTCTTAAAAGATTTGGTAGCAGTTATATATGTTGCATTAATATGTTCATTATATAAAAATGTATTTGTGCGGTTTATTGCATTTATCCATCCGGTTGTTTTAAGAGAATCAAAGCGGACATCATTTTGTGTGCTAACCCAGCTTGTTTTTAATCCGGCTTCAGCTTTAAAAGTTTTGGAAAAAGGATGGACGTAATCAAGTTTAAAAGAGTAGATTGAAACTGCTCCCGATCCACTGTTTCTTAATTGCACAGGATCACCAATAACTGAATTGTCAGCCCGATAATAGGTATTGATATAATGCTCATTCCTGGAATTGTTATAGCTAACATAATCTGCGTCTACACCCAGAACTCTGCCAGAGGTGTCAATTTGAAAACGATAATTTAAGTTGTAAGCATAGTTACCGGAAGTGTTCTTCTGAGGGTTCTTTGAATTTACTTTTTCAGTTATATTATGCTGGGCATCATAACTGACAGAGTTACTGTAGCCATCAGTTGTATAGGGGTTCTCAGCTCCATTTACGATTATGCCAAATGTATGTCTGTCATTTAGAAAATAGTCTGCACCTACAGTGTAACCAACCGATTTAGTGATTGGTCTCCAAAGATTTACCAGGTCCATCTGTGTATTATCTATTGTTCTATTTAAAACCAGCCTGTTATAAGAGTTACTATATCCTGTATTCACGCGCATGTAGGTGCTTAATTTCCCGGTATTGTAATTCAGGTTGATTCCTCCGTTTGCTTTGGGGTATTTGCCATAACCGGCACCCAGGTTCAGGTTGCCGTTCATTCCTTTCATTTTATTTCTTTTCAGTTTGATGTTGATAATACCAGCCGATCCGGCAGCATCAAACGATGAAGGAGGGCTTGACATGAGCTCAATTTTACTGATCACATCGGCAGGTAATGATTTCAGATAAGCGGTGAGGTCAGTGCCTGTCATATAACTCATTTTTCCATCGATCATTACATTTACACCTGTTCTGCCTTTCATGACAATATTCTCATCTTTGTCCAGATGTATACCGGGTGCCTTTTTTAGTACTTCGAGTGCATCATCTCCGGTGGTATTCATTTGTTCCACATCGACTACTGTACGGTCAGATTTTTCGGCAATAACGGCCTGTTTATAAGAAATTGATACTTCTTTCAAGGTATTTATCTGTTGCTCCAGCATAATTTCAGGAACTGAGACTGCTGTTTTTTCTACTTTAAATAATTGACTGCTTACCCGGTGATAATTGATAGCTGCAACTTTGATTAAATACTGTCCTGGGCGGATATTCTCAAACTGATAACGTCCTTTTTCATCCGTTATTTGTATTCCGGATTTTACTGAATCAGGAAGATGGAGTAATAATACAGTCGCGGCTTCAACCGGTTTGTTCCCTTTTTCTATTACTGTTCCTTTAATTTTTGCTGTTTGAGCATATGTTATAGAAATAAAAGATAAGGTGATCAGGAGGCAGGTGGCATGTTTGTAGAAAAGGTTCATCGTAATGGTGTTTATGATTGTTTCCTCAAAACTGGAGAATGGGATTAAAACCATAAATAATATGATACGAACCCGTCAGAATATTATCCCTACGCCGATATTCCGGTTTATATTTCAAAAATGGGTGTTGGGATTATATTTTCAGGGTTTGGGATAAGAATATATAAAGGCTTCCGGTCTTTTGTTAGTTTTATACCATGAAGAATCAAAAGAATGTTTTAATTCACTTGTCTTGCTGGGTATTGATGGTGGTTTATATTTATATAGGCCAATTGTTAAAGGGATTAAAGACGGATATTCTGTATTTCAACTATTCAGTTTTTGTAGTACATCTGATAGAATTCTATATCTGTTATCTCTGGGTCTTTCCGCGGTTTTTAAAAAAGGGTAAAGGTCTGTATCTGGTTATCGGTCTTTGTATTGCTATGGGGGCTTTTATTGCTCTCAGATATATGATTGAACAGGTTCTTTTTTCTTATTTCCTGGGATTTCAAAATTATGGCCCTGATACAACCATGACATTTTATATCATAGATAATCTATATTACGGCAGCTCTTATATCTTCCTGGCTGCGGCTGTCTGGAGTGTGCAGAATGCATTTAAGTCTGATAAGCTGAATAAACAATTAAAAGATGAGGCCATAAAAGCTGAGCTTTCTTTTTTGAAGTCACAGATTAATCCTCATTTTCTATATAATACACTCAACTATATTTATTCCTTAGCTATCCCTGTTTCAGATCAGCTGGCTTCGGCTGTATTGCGTTTATCTGATCTGATGAGGTACACTTTAGCGGAAAGCACTGACGGAAAAGTTAGCCTGGCTAAGGAGATAGACTATTTACAAAGTTATATAGAGTTGTTCCGGATGCGGTTTGAACCAAATTTCTATGTGGAATTTGAACTGACAGGGGTAACTGAACAACAAAAGATAGCTTCGCTGTTATTAATTCCTTTTATAGAAAATGCTTTTAAACATGGGGTATTGAATGAACCGGAACATCCGGTTCGTATCCAGTTGCAGCTTCAGGACAAACAATTGTTTTTTAGTGTAAGCAATACCATCAACAATCACCAGAAAGATAGGTCCAGCGGGATTGGACTGGTTAATATTCACCGAAGGCTGGATCTGATTTATCCTGATAAACACGAACTGAATATTGTCAGAAAAGGGGATGTTTATCAGACTACCCTGGTTATCAAATTATAGTGAATTGTATTTTTGATAGCACTAACTTTACTAAATCATTCCCAATTATAAATTTAAAAGAATACCTGATGATCCGTTGTATTGCTGTTGACGACGAAGCTTATGCTTCAGAAATCCTTGCTGGTTTTATAAAAAAAATTCCTTTCCTTGAATTAGTAGGTACAACGACTAATGCTTTTGAAGCGCTGGCCTGGGTACAGCAAGGTAAAGTTGATCTTGTATTTCTCGATATTCAGATGCCTGAACTGACGGGGATACAGTTTATGAAGATCTGCGGTGCGCAGTGTAAAATCATCCTGACGACTGCTTATCCGGAGTATGCTTTAGATGGATTTGAACATGATGTGATAGATTATCTGTTGAAACCCATAGCTTTTGAGCGATTTTATAAAGCAGCACTTAAGGCAGATGTGATCCTGAATCCAGGGCCGGTTTTACAGCAAACTGAACAATTGAAGACTGAAGTTATACCAGCACCCAGTACAGATTATATGTTTATCAAAGGGGATAGTAAGAATAAGTTTTCAAAGGTCAACTATGAAGATATCCTCTATGTAGAAGGATTGAAAAACTATATTTCTATCTATACAGCGAATCAGCGTATCATCACTTATCAATCTTTAAGAGACCTGGAAGCACAATTGCCTGTACCTCCATTTTACAGGGTACACAAATCCTATATTGTGGCTATTGATAAAATCAGAATTGTAGATGGGAATACTATTTATATCGAGGATCAGACTATTCCAATAGGGGAGACTTATAAGGAAGAATTTTTTAAACTTATCAAAGAAGGCAGGTAGTTTTTTTACCCACAATATGTGATTGTTTGTTTTTTATAAACTTGTTAGTCAGTTAATTTGTTTTATTTATATAAAGTTAGACTTCTTGGTTGTGTATTGGAATCTCAGGAAGATTAAAACTCCCGGTCTAACAATTACTCTGATAAAAAAGTATTATACTTGAACCGAATAAATATTAAACCTATGAAAAAAGGACTCCTGCTCTTCCTGTTGACATTTAATTTAACGATGGTTCCTGTTTTGATGAAAGCGCAGACTGTGCTGAATGATGCAGTAGTTAAAGTTGAAGGAGGAGCGAATACTCCCCTCATAATTACTCATGATGTATTAAAGACTTTCCCGAGAGCAGTAGTAAACCGAAAAGATAAAGACGGAAATAACCACCTCTATACCGGGGCTGCATTAAGTGATATTCTGGCGAAAGCTGGTACTACTTTGGGAAAGGAACTGAAGGGGGCAAATTTAACCAAATGCCTGTTAGTTGAGGCGATCGATGGTTATCAGGTGACTTTTGCTTTTGCAGAGCTGGATAAGGCCTTTACAGACAGAATTATCATCCTGGCCGATGAAATGGACGGAAAGCCATTACCGGTCGCTGACGGACCTTATAGGGTAGTTGTCGAGGGAGAGAAGAAACCTGCCAGATGTATTAAGCAGGTTACCGGGATGTCGATTAAAAGTATCGTCAAATAAACCCTCCTATGCTGGAAGAGAATAAGATCAATCAATATCTGCAATTTTTCGGGTTACAGCCAGAAGAACTGCTGTCTATATTTAATCTGGCTACAGAGAAAGTCCTTGCCCAGGATGAGGTTTATATTAAAGAGGGAGGAACCAGCCGTAAGCTGGCGTATATTAAGAAGGGGCTGATCCGTTCTTTTCATTTAAAGGAAAATGGAGATGAAGTAACTGTATTACTTCGCTGGGAAGATCAGTTCCTGGCTTCATACGACGCTATATTCTTTAGTCAGCCATCGCGGTTCACTTATCATGCGATGGAGCCAACTGTCATTCTGGAGGCTGATTATGCCAGTCTGATGGAGTTATTAAATGCGAATCCTAAATTCAGTAGTGCCAAGGACTTTTTCATGAACAGCATGCTTGCCGAGATGATGGAACGGGTAGAATCTTTCGTTTTACTGAACCCTGAAGAGCGTTATCTCAGACTGATTAAGGAAAAATCAGATATTGTGCAGCGCTGTCCGGATAAATATATAGCTACTTTATTAGGGATTACACCTGTCTCGCTGAGCAGGATACGAAAAAGACTTTCTTCGAGAGCTGGTCATTAATTAACCTTTGTTAATTCAGCCTGGTAATGGTATGACCTATTTTTGTAATGCTAAAACGTAAGCATTATGGAACAATTCATCGAAATATCACTCAAATTATTCGCTATCTCCGCATTCAGATATTTTATCATTGCCGGTATTCCTTTTTTTGTGTTTTACAAATTGCTGAGTTCAAAATTCAGTAAGTCCAAGATCCAGTCTAAGCAGGCTTCAAAAAAAGACTTTAGAAGGGAGATTCTTCATTCCATGCAAAGCACTGCGATTATGTCTGTGATCGCCTTTCTGGTTTTATTTACACCAGTTAAAAATTACACATTGGTTTATACTGATCTCGCTGCTTATGGAATCTGGTATATTCCACTGAGTATTATTTTAAGCCTGATCATTCACGATACTTATTTCTACTGGATGCACCGGTTATTACATCATCCTAAACTTTTTAAACATACGCATCTGGTTCATCACAAATCGGTCAATCCCTCTCCATGGACATCTTATTCCTTTCATTTCCTCGAGGCAATAGCTGAAGGGTTAGTGTTGCTGTTTATAGTATTGTTCTTGCCTATGAGTGCTTTAAGTATTGGTATGTTTGTTCTTGTCGGTTTTATGATCAATGTTTACGGACACCTGGGATATGAAATTATGCCGGAATGGTTCAGGAGATCCTGGTTGTTTGAAATCAGTAATACCTCTATTCATCACAATCTGCACCATAGCAAGTTTAAAGGAAATTATGGCTTGTACTTCAGGTTCTGGGACAGGTTGATGGGCACTGAACATCCCGATTACGTCAAAGAATATGACAGGGTACAGGCTCAGCGGTTTGGTTAAATGGTTCGCTGTTATGGAAATTTAATGATGCAGGCATCATAAGCTAAAACAAGATTATGGCCGAATTAAACACCTCCTCCAGAAACAGAAAACAGACCCCGAAAGTTGATCTGACCGCAATGGTTGACCTGGCTTTTTTACTGATTACATTTTTTATGCTGACTACATCGCTCAATAAACCTATTGCGATGGATATTGCCAAGCCGGATATAACTGATGCAAATGCCAGTATGCCGGTCCCGGCGTCCCGAACGATGACCATTTTATTAGGTAAAAATAATAAAGTAGCCTGGTATATGGGAGAAGCCGGAAAAACCCAGCCAAATATAGAAGGTTTCAGAGAGATCAGGCATTCTATTTTAAGCAATAAGGAAAAGGTGGCCGGAGTTAATGGCAATAACGCTAAAAAGTCACTGATGGTTATTATTAAACCTACTTCAGGGGCAACTTATAAGAATTTTGTAGATATTATGGATGAACTGGCGCTTACCAGGATTAGCACGGCCCCAGCTATTGATGATGCGCATATCACAGAAGCAGAAAAAGATTTCATGAGGCAGCACCAGCTTTTATAATTGCTATTTTGAACTAGTTCAACTTTTTACTCCTGTGGGTATGATAAATTTGTGTTCAGACATTAAATATAAAATCATGGAAACAGATCTTAAAGGAAAGCATATTACTGAACTAAGAAACACAGCGACTATTAAAGGAACTTATGAGGGAAAGAATTCTGAAGAAAACGGGCAAAACCTTGCTGTTGCTTTAGCACCCGAAGCGACCTGGACTGAGGCTGCGGGTTTTCCTTATGCAGGAACTTATCGCGGATTTGATGAAATTTTCAAAAATGTGTTTTATCGTCTGGGTACAGAATGGGAGGGGTACAAAATTGTGATTGATGGTTATCTGGCAGACGGAGATAAGGTTGTAGCCTTTGGGACCTATAGTGGTACTTATAAATTGACTGGAAAATACTTTCAGGCCAGAGTGGCACATATCTATGTCTTCAACACTGAGGGTAAGATCCTGAGTTTTGAGCAGTTTGTAGATAGTAAAACCGTGACTGAAGTGATGTGATCAAATTCATAAAAAATCCCTGCCGGGTTTAGCTGGCAGGGATAAACTATATTCCGATGGCAAAGGAACTATTCGTTTTTTGATAAAACTATTTTACCTTCCCCTGAACTACCGGGCCTGTCATGTCCGGTATAAGCGTAGTCATGTCCATTGGTTTTAAAATTGAGAGCGTTAATTTAGGTTTGAGAGCTTATTTCTTTTGAGTTGTTTAAGCGTTCTGTAAATATATAGAACAATTAGCTGTGTTTTTACACTGCAAGGCTTTGGTTGAGCTATAAGAGGAGAAAACTGCTGTTTTGAACATTGGTCAATTTGCCTGTTCAGATTTGGATAAACTGAACAAAAAGAATGTTACCGCTTTGTATATATGAAGAAGGCAATAATCAATCGGAAAGATTTGAAATTTGAACGGCTCTTCTTTTTTATTCTGACCCGTGTTCTTCGTAGAAAAGAACAAGATGAACAAGGGAAAATCTGTTGAAAAATGAAAATTGTCTCTATCGGAGACGATAGAGACACGTTTTAGTCTTAGCTTAAGCGTAAAATGCCATTTGAAATCCTGTAGAAGAATTCAGTTATTCAGAATTATTGTTCAGCACATAGCATCTCTTTGACAGGAACAGTTTTGTTTTTTCTGTATTTAGATAAATTGATCAGGAGTACGCTTCCCAGAATGACAACCAGTCCGGCAATCTGAATCAAACTGACCGTTTCTTTTGTAAAAGTTAAGCTTAATAAGATGGCTACAACTGGGTTTACGTAAGCATAAGTACTCACTTGTGTTGCTGGACGGACTTTTAGAAGCCATACATAAGCACTAAAAGCTGCAATTGAACCGAAAAGTATAAGATATAAAATGGATAACCAGGCATCCAATGGGATGTTGTTCCAGTTTAAGTGCTTAAACTCTGAACTCAATATACTGCCGGGAATAAAAGCAATGCCAGCCCCAAGCATTTGCCATGCTGTGTTAACTGATACCGAGCTTTCCGGGTCAGATTTGTATTTTGAGAATAATGAGCCACCGGCCCACGCTATAGGCCCCAGGATCAATAAGATCATGCCGACAATCTGATTCGTACTCTGTGGAGTATTTAAAGCCTGTAATACTTGTTCGGAAAATAAGAGGATTACCCCAATAAAGCCAATAATAAGTCCGGCGACTGTGGATTTACTGTTCAGATTTTCTTTCCATTTAGGTTTGTCGAGAATAACAAACCAGATCGCTGCTGATGCTACCATAATGGCAACCAGTCCGCTTGGAATAAATTGTTCTACCCATATTACTATTCCATTTCCAATACCAAGCATCAGAATGCCACCTATTACTGCATATTTTATATTTTTCAGATTGAATATTTCCTCGCCTTTAAAGCGGCACCATGTCATCAGCAATGTCCCCGCGACAATAAAACGAAAGGTACCCAGGATAAAGGGAGGGAAGCCCGCTAGTGCTTTCTGGATAAAGAAATAAGTAGAACCCCATACAATATAGACTGTTGCAAAGGCCAGATAAACCAGCAATGGGGAGGCAGTTTTTTTAGTCATGATTTCATTTTTTAGGAATTACCAGTTGTTGTTGTTCTTTGACAGTTTCAAGGACTATAGTAGTGCGGATCGATAATATGTTTGGTATTTTACTAAATGAATTGCGCATTAAAGCCATTAGTGATGCAGAATCACTTGTTCTGACCTTCACCAGGTAACAGTCGTCACCGGCTATAATGTGTACCTCCTGTACTTCCTCGATTTTAGAAAGTTCGTGGGCAGTAGTTGTACAGCCAATGCTATGAGATGCTTTCAACGAAATGAAGGCCAGTAATTTCAGGTCTACAGCTGCAGGATTAATCCTGGTTGTATATTGCACAATTACATTTTTCTGCTCCAGTTTTTTGACGCGCTCTAAAACAGCTGAAGGTGCCATTTCCAGCTCCTTTGCCATATGGATGTTGGAAATCCGGGAATTTTCCTGCATTAATCTTAAAATAGCCAGATCAACATGGTCTAAATTAATATTGTTTTCGATTGTCATTCTGTAAATTTAATATAAATATGAATTATATTCAGTATTAATATTAAAAAAATGAATTATGTTCTGAATTACTTATCTGGATGTATATTGTTCCTTATTTCTTTCATTCCTCTGCCATAGTGTTTCTTCATCATTTTATTCAAATGACTGCTATCTGTAAAACCCAGTTCCCAGGCAATTTCCTTCATTTGGGTATGGGTATATATTGCCCGGGATTCTGCAATCTTTAATTTGGATTTTAATACATATTCCTGGAAACCTTCTGCAGCATTTCTCTTGAAATATTCGCTGAAATAAGTTTCAGAGATATTGAATTTGTCTGAAAGATAGGCGGTGGTTATTTTAGTCTGATCCAGGATATTAAAACTGATGAAACTTAAAAGATCTGCGAATTTATTATCAGTAAATTTTCTGCCCTCCAGTATTTTTTTCTGAATATTACGGGAAATAATCCCCAGGATAGAAACCAGGGTACTTTGTATAACAAATGCAGAACAGATGTCTTTCATTTGGTATTCACACAGAACCACCTCGACAAGTCTTTTAATCTGTTGTTTGTCCTGATAGTCCTGTACCAGTTCACCAGGATGGTGATGGTGGTTACCCAGGATAAAATTCAGTCTGCTGAACCAGGAACTATAGTCAATCATATCTCGTGATGACGGAGTAAAATAATTTCCGGTAAACCGGATAAATAAGAACCGGGTACTTTTTGTAATCACATACTTATAACATTTTGTTGCCGGAAGAATATGTACATCGTTTTCTTTAAACTCATAAGGGATATAGTTTACACTTTGTATTCCGTTTCCTTTTATTACATAAACCAGTTCAAAAAAATTATTTATCCTGCTTCTTTCCTGCCATTCATTGTATTCTGCTATTTCCAGGGAGAATGCTTCGTGTGAAAAATCCATAATACAATATTAAACATCCAGGAGTATAAAAATAAGCTATCCAATAATATTACTGTTTATTCAGACTTATATACTGATTCCTTTGGTCATACTTCTTCAGTTTTGTACCGTATTAACAAGATCAAAAAAATATGAATTACGTTGAAATATCAAAAGAGGCAGTAGGTCATCTTTATCAATCTCACAGAAGCCTGAGAAAGTCAGTGCTTGATATAAAACTGATCATGCTCGCTGAGTTAAGAGTTTCACAGCTTAATGGCTGTGCATACTGTTGTGGCTTTCATGCGGCCGAACTCCGGGAATCTGGCATTAGTCAGGCTTTGCTGGATGTGCTTCCGGGATGGAAGCTCTCTGCTGCTTTTGATGCGAAGCAAAGATTGGTTTTACAATGGGCGGAGTCAGTAACCTTACTGCAAAATGATATTCCTGATCATCTGGAGCAGCTTAAAGTGCTTTTTTCATCAGAAGAACTGGTCGATCTGACCACTAGTATTTCATTAATGAGTGCCTTGAACCGTTTACGTATTACCCTCGCAGATAAAGAAACTATATGAAAGCTGTACACTTAAAGAATTTTGGTATTTCGAATTTCAGCATTGAAGAAATAGCTGTTCCAAGTCCTTCAGCTCATGAAGTTCTGGTAAGGATAAAAGCTGTCTCTTTAAACTATCTGGATTTTATACTGGCTGACGGATCCTTTACTAAGGAGCTTTCTTTCCCTTATATTCCGGGATCAGATGGAAGTGGTATTGTAGAAGCAGTAGGTTCTGAGGTAACCAGGTGGAAAGCGGGGGATCGTGTGGTCATGCAATATGTTCAGAAATGGATTAAGGGAAAGATAGATAAAGAAAGTAATTCTGTCCGGGTGGGCTGGCAGACACAAGGTGTAATGAGTGAGTATGTATGTGTCCCTGATTACGGTTTAGTGCGGGCTCCTGAAAATTTAAGCTATGAAGAAGTTGCCACTCTGCCAATCGCTGCGGTAACTGCCTGGCATGCTTTAATCAATCAGGCAGAACTTCGGATTGGACAGACTGTATTAACGCAGGGGACGGGGGGTGTCTCTTTGTTTGCATTGCAGATAGCAAAAGCAGCAGGTGCTAAAGTGATCGCTACAACAAGTTCGGACGAAAAAGCAGGGAGATTATTGGCGATGGGCGCAGATGAAGTTATTAATTACTCAAAGGTACCTGACTGGGCAGACAAGGTGAGGTTGTTGACCGGTGGAGAGGGGGTAGATATCACTTTGGATGTAGCCGGTACACAAAGTATAGGGAATTCGTTACTTTCAGTTAAAGAAAATGGTTTTGTCGGTACTGCCGGATTTATATCTGGTTCAGCTTTGCCGCTGGATATTCATAAACACAAAATTAATCTGTCTTTTGTAAGGATTCAGGGGCTGGCAGTGGGTAGTGCTGAAAGTTTTATGGCACTCAACAAAGCCATTGAAATCAATAATATACACCCTGTTGTTGACCAGGTTTTTCCACTGAAAGAAGTTGCTGAAGCTTATAGGTATCTTGGCACTGGCAAACATTTTGGTAAGATTGTGATTTCGGTTTAATGGGCCTGGCTTAATATTACATTTGTATTAAGCTAATTAATTCGTATGTTAGTATATATCATTTTAATGCTAACATATAATTACAGAAGAATAAGTGTCAGTTCAAAACGCCTTAAAATTAATACGAAAGTACAGAGACAGAAAAGATGAGGATCTGAAGGCTTCCGTAACTCTCAGAAATCTTGTTGACCTATCTGGACAAGAAGATCTTCCATGTTCTTTAGAGGATCTTAAAAAAGCTTTTCAAATTGACTGGGATATACGCTGGCTTAAACATACCGGATAGTGATTGTCTTTTTAATAATGGTAGGGTATGTTAAATATTAATATATTAAAATGTACTTATACGAATGAACAGATACTTGTAATTCTGTTAACTCGTTTGCACTTTGGCACTCAGCCAATTGAAGATGTGCGTCATTTCCTCGATACAGAGGTTCTCGATTGGAACGGATTTTATAAACTCATTTTGATAAATGATATCAGGGGTTTTATTTACGACATAATCAATGTTTCACAGTTAACGCTTGATGAGCGAATTCATGATACTTTGAAAAAGGATGCCATGGCGATTACTTTGTTCGGAACTTACCAGGAGGGGATAATACGTGATTTAATGTTGGAATTTGAAAAGCTGGACATTACGGTAATTCCACATAAAGGGAATACATTGGCTACGAGATATTATAAAAAACCTCTTTTAAGGGAAAGTTCGGATATAGACTTTTTAGTAAGTAAGGATGATGTACTCCGGTTAAGAAAATGTCTTCATGAAAATGGTTACGAGTCAAGATATGATATATCAGAACATCAAATGGACTTCGTCAAGCGCTTTCATAGAGAACTTTGCTTTAAATCGCCAAAAAGTAAGTTAGGTATATCTTGTTCCGTAGAGACACAATGGAAGCTACTTGAAAGTTACTTTGATGAATTTCCTCAATATGAGTTTTTTGTTCAGCATTTGCAATCGTATACTGCTATTGATGGTTCTTCAAGGGTTTGTTTAACGCCAACGTATGATTTTTTATGTATAGCCTCCCACCATTTAATTAGGGAACCACTGGTCAGATTTAAATATTTAATTGATTTGGCATGCCTTGTTCAAACTTCAGAGAACCAGCTGGATTGGGAGGAAGTAAAATCGTACTTCAAGTTATATAACTTCTCTTCTTTTCTCTGGTCAGGTATGAATGCTTTGGAGGAAATTACCGGACTACAGCTTCCTGTGGCGGATATCCCATCTGTGTCGTACGATTTGTTTACAGCTACGGAGGACCGGACCGGGCGTAGTCTTTTTTTTAGGAAAATGAAGCTTATAACTGTAAAACAGAATCTCCTGGCAAAAATGAAACTTAGCTTGAAAATGCGTCTTTCTATATTGGTACCTAATTTAAAGGATTTGTCCATGACAACTGCACCTGCATGGACAATCCCGTTAATCATACCAATGAAATCTCTCAGATTTCTGTATACATATCTTACTAAGAAAAATTAAGCCTGTTATATTTATTCAGTGCATCTAATATCGTGATGGTAGCGAAGTTCTTTTTTTCGTCTTTTACTACCATTACATTTTCCCCCTTTTCATGGTCAGTGTCATCAGACATAGGCTGCCTCAATTCTGCTGAGGTATTCCAGTATCCAGACTCTTGCTGAGAATTAAGGAGGCGGTCTGATATTGTTTTTGCAATTTTGCCATACTTTCCTTTGTGAGGAGAACAGAGGATTATTTTTAATAAAAGTGCAATTTTAAAATCCTTTGGAACCAGGTTCTCCAATTCTTTTCTGGCTTGATCATGCGCCCAGTTTACAGACGCATCAATTACTTCTCTGTATTTATCTGCGTCTTTATTAAATAAAGCCTCAACAGTGAGCGCTGTGGCATATTCAGGGCCAACCCACCAGTAACTATACCAATATCCTGCAGGGTTCTGATGATCCAGTAAATAATCAATGGCAGACTTTTTACCAGCTAGGGCGTAGGCAGCTGTAACACAGTAATGTGGTATCTGCCAGCCATTAAAAACATGAGCTGCCGTGTTTTTTCCTATTGGGCCATTTAATGAATAAGTAGTTATGCCACCATCTGCTGCATAGTGCATACTCATTACATCAAAGCCAGGCTCAGGAAATTCATCAGCAAAATCAGCAGTAGTTGCAAAAAGCCATGTCCATACAGTGCTGTCGGCATCTGCCGGTGTCATACCATTATAACCCCAGCCCTCATTTTTTCTATATCTGGGTTTCAAGATTTCCCAGGCCTTATGCAATGCTTCGGTAGCTTTGGGGGATTCCAAACGAGCCAGATGAGCGGCTACATATGCAGTTACCCATTCGTCACTGTTCCCTTTGGACAAATTAAAGTCCTTCCACCATCCTGATTGTTGCTGATTTGCCAACATGTAATCAATTCCCTTACTGATAACCTTTTTGATATCAGGAGTTGCAGACTCTTGTTGTTTTGTGCTATCATGGGTAAGATCTATTGGACGTTTATGAACTTTCCACGAACTTTCATATCCAAGATAGGCTTTTAGCTCTATGTCTTTATCAGGACAATAGGACAATTTCAAATGAGAGATCCATTTCTTTATAAAAGTAAACTCGTTTTCAGGCTTCAGTAAAGAAGCTGTCCACAAATGTTCGGGCCATTCATCAATTTGTCCCGGAAAGATATCTTTGTCCCAGGTTAATATAGCTTCTATTTTGTCCTGTTGGTAGTGATTATGCGTATTAAGCTTCTCTATAAAAAAGCGCCAGTACGTTTCTGTAAGTGGTTGTTCATTCCAAAAGCATTCAAAACCAATTTTGGGGTAGACATCTTTGCCAATGTCAATGCATAAAGTTACCTTATCAGCATAACTGTAAACAAAAGATATCCAGTGATCCAGTTCAGGTCCTGTCCAGGCGTATCCTAGCTTTTGTAAAAAAGGAACTACGGCACTAGCAGGTAATCTTTTAATGTTCACGCGGAGGGCATCAATATCTCTTGAAAAGAGAATTCCCAGATAGGCAATGAACCCTGGCTCAGGACATGCAGTGATGATAGTCTCGAAGAGAGGAAAAAAGCTCCGGTTCTCTCCCAGCATTTCCTTTAAAATAGTAAAGGAAAAATCCTTCTGCTGGGCGCTTGTAAGACCAGGTTGCAGCTCGAAAAACAATAACGGTGCTTTAATATCGGATGAAAGCACATCCAGTTCAAGAAAAACTTCAGCTATACTATGATGATAAACTGATGTTTTATCAGCCCATTTCTTTAAAAAACTAACAATCTTTTCGTGTTCGTGATTAGCAGTAAACTTATCATGAAACCAGTCAGACAGTGCACGTAAATCGTCTTCGTCTCTTCTTATACAGAATTGAAGATCAACTTGTTCCTGGTCATTGAGCCGGCATTCTAATCCAAATCTGAGAAGAGGTGGGAAAAATTCAGCTGCTTTTTCTAAGAGTTCGAATTGTGCTGGTGTTACCAGACTTTGTGGTAGTGAATCACGGAAATTTCCCAGGGCTTTTAAGAGGGAGTATTCATCGGATACTTGTTTCATTCAAGGTAATATTTATAGTTTCAAGTATCGAATTATAAACTTCATGGATACGTGTGATATCATCTGGGGAGTGAATGGCATAGGATGGCACAGTTTTCAGAAAGGTCATCACCGATTGGAAGTAAATCTTCAGGTATTCCTTGGAATTAAGCCCGGGAAGTAATATTTCATCCATCAGGACAGAAAGTGCTTCTGATTTTTTTTGCGTAGTGATCAATTCTGCCGGTTCTGCTACCCGCTGATTGATGAAGAAGATAGCAGCAACCTCTCTGGGAAGGTCATCTGTCTTGTTATCTCCCTGGGTAAAATAATATTTTTGGGTAATAGTTTCACCGAGCACACCTTTGTTCCAGCCCGAAGGCAATTCGAAGACCCGTTTAATGTTTGTTTCCGGAATAGCCAGAGCCGATACAATATCGGGGTTAATCTTCAGTGATGTTTCTCCCTGGGAAGCTAAAAAACAATTATCTTCATGATGCAGCACAGCATAATCATCACACCATACACCATGTCCTTTAAGGTGAAAATAAGTAGCTAAAGTGGATTTTCCGGCCCCTTTCTGGCCAACAAATAAAATTACTTTGTCATCAATGCACATGGCTGATGCATGCAGACAAAAATGTCCTTGCTCATGCAGGCAGAACTTGGTAATGTTACCCCGGAGCAATGATTGGACGGTTTGTTCGGAAGCAATGCTGGTTGAGTAGTATAAAACCTTTTCTCCTCCTGGTAAAATGATAAAGCTCGCGACCGGAACTTTATCATCGTGATATTCAAAAAGGAAGCACCCCATATTTTCAGGGGTGACATCCGTGTAAACATTTTCACCAAAAGTGGTTGAATCAGGGGAGAGCTTAAGTGCATTAAATACAAATTTCTCTTTCAGGTCAGTAAACTCGGTAAAACTTAAACTGCTGAATTCTATAGAAAAATGCACAAGTTGCCCAACCAATTATGAATTGTAGTTTGGTGAAGTACCACCATCATTTCCATGTCCTGAATTAGTGGTGTTTGTAACCTCTCCAATTTTCCCAAGATCTTTTAGTTCAGGTGTCTGGTAAACCTTTTTGTCGTTTTGAGTAGCTTCTTCTTTTTGCATAACGTTAATTATTATTTTTAATTAAATATAGGATATTTTTTAGGATTTACAAGCCCGCCATGTTAAAATTTGCAGAATGATCAACATGTTTTTATAAGATGCAGAGGAATTGTCGGGGTTTCTCAGCTCTTTAAGCAGACTGGGTATGTCGATTTTGCTGGCGAAAAAATCCTCAGACTCCAGTAACTGCTGTTCGAGCGTATCGAGTATGTCTTTATTTTTTAAATTTTGAGAATGAGGACTCCCGTAAAGTGGTGTTTTGGGTCTTTTTACTATTTCATCGGGAAGGTAAGGTATCATAGCCATCCGCAACAAAGATTTCTGATATAGTAAATGAGGAGGGAGTGCAAGCATGAAAAGCAGGAGCTCCAGAGAGAAAAATGGTTGTCTTATCTTAATTTTCTGACCAGTAAACCCCGGGTGGGTGGTCTCAAACAACCAGCCCCAGAAAGGGTTTCCATACATAGCAAAATAGGAACGTATCGAGGTGCCGTCCTTATTCGGTTTGTAGGGGTTGTAGTCTGCAGGAAAAAAGTCAGGCTCGAACCAGTATGGTAAGGGATATTTGGCAGCGGGTGTCTTCCTTATCAATTTCATTAGCCACTGCTTGATATTGATCCCCGAAAAATGACCAAATGTACGATAGAACTCCATGTCATCCAGAAAGGATTGAGCCAGGTGCCCCTGAGCGATAAGCCTTTCTCTTGAGCGTTGTTCATACTCGAATAATGGGTCCCCTCCAAAGCCTGTTAACAGTACTCTGGAAAAAGCTGCAGCATCCAAAAGTATCTGGGCTTCTGCTGTTGCATCTGGTACTGCAGCAGGCTCCGGAATCCAATTGGTCAGAGGTTCAGCAATGTTTTTAACATAATCCTCAGCAATGTACTGCTTAATGGGAACATTGAGATGTTTGGCTATTAGCTTTCCAAAATATCCTTCATTCTCATTTACAAGATGTTTGTAACCAATATTAAAAGACACTTGTGTATGATCTTTTCCATACCTGTCCCTGAGAACGTTTTTAGCGGTTGCAGTTATGGAGGAACTATCCATACCACCACTTAATGAACAGGCCACTTTATTGGTTCTGGTACGGTCTTTTATAGATTTTTCAAATAAACTATAGAAATGACTTACATATTCCTTAGTGGTCTTGTACCGTATAGGTTTGATCCTGGTTGGGATTTCCCAATAACAGCTGACTTCAATTTTTCCATCCTTACAGGTCAGTTTATGAGCTGGAGGAAGTTTTTTAATTTCTTTATAGATCGTGTGACCGAAACTCCGGTTTGTCCCGGTCATCAGATAATCTCTTAATACTTCATCACTCAGTTCAGCCATCAGGTTCGGTACCGCTTTTAGAGAATGATAAAAATTTGTAAAAAGAAACCGGTTTTCAAGTTGAGTATAGTAAAAAGGGATCAGCCCAAAGTGATCGCGGGCACAAAAAAGATAATTTGTCTTTTCATTCCAGATAGCAAAAGCATAATCACCCGAAATATGTTGCAGACAATCTTCATCCCAATGTTTATAAGCATAGAGCAGGAGATAGGAGTCCGGGATAGAATTACTGATCGTATTGAAGTATAAACCCAGTTCTTTAATTAGTTCTGTCCGGTTATCCAGGCGTACATCTCCTACAATCCGGAGATTTTCATCAATTGTAAAGGGGAGCTGGTCTGCTTCAGTATCTTCACAAGTTTTAAGCCAGCCGAACCGTAAATCAATGTGATTACTCTTCCATGCTCCTGAATAATCATCGCAGCAAGATGCAATTACTACTGTGCAGGCATCAAGCAGTTCCTCGTCAGCCTTTTCCAGCCGGGGAGCAAGTATACCAATGAACCCGCTCATTTAAATTTCAGTACAGAGTTTAGCTTACCTTCCGGTAAGACAAAATAATTAGCTATTACCGAAGGGTGGTCATTTAGAAGAACCCCTTCCTTTTCTAACCATGCATGGGCATCAAATCTCCCTTTGCTCTGGCTTACACCAATTTTGAGTTCGGAAGAAATACCTTTCCTGCTTAATAAAAAACGCATAACCAGCGATTGAGACAGGCAGCGTCCTTTTAAAAAGGTAAGCTGGTTCATTTGATTAAAGATCGTCGCGTATTTGTCAAGAATAACAACAGTTGTATTATAGTCAGGAGGCGGAACAATTTTTGAAAAAAAAGAAAGTAGCTTTTCAGTAGTTTTTAAGCTCGTAAACCGAAGGTTTGTCTCTATTAAGGTCGTCAGAAGACGAGTTTGGAAAAATAACCGTTCGTAGGCTCTCAGAGACCTGTTCAGATTTTTCAAATCGTGATCTGAATACATCAGGAAACAACAATTAATTCAGCTTTTTCCAGATTTTCTATCAATCGGAGTATGTCAGTCTGAAGTTGTTCTGCACTCACTTCATATTCATCTTGTAATACATTAAAAACCGACTCACTGTCCTGATGGTCTGATAGTAATTCCCAAAAACGTTTTCCGACCTCGTCGAGTTCATAAAAATGTTCTGTGTTTAAATTTAGGATGACAACTCCATGGCCCATTTCCTGAACGATGCTGTGGTCGGCTATTCTGATGTTTCTTTTTGGTAAATTCATTAGCGTTAATTGTTAATAAGTAGTTCCTCTAAGATGAACGGCAGATAGTGAGAAGTTATCTTCATTTTAGAGTCTGATAAAGATAAGTGATAATAATTTTAAATCACAATACCTTTTTTGATAAAAATTTCGCAGCTTTCAAAGCCGGGGCCAGCTTACCTGTATAGTTTATGATTTGGGCAAACCTACCATTTTAATATCCGGAATATATTTTTGTGAATTTCGTTTAAAGTAATCGTATGTTACCGCTTTTTTTGGTGCTGTCGCCATTGGGATATCATGGACAGTAGTCGTATATTGTCATTTAAAATGTTTGCTGGAAGGTTTTAACTTATAATTGCCTACTTCCGTCTAAATTGCAAGCTGGCATTATGTTTAACAACTCATATTCCTGATTTGGAGCAATTTTTTTTATCTTTTACGGAATTATTATATCAGACCGAGCGATTTTATTTTATCGTATGATAATTCTGTGTAATCGTTAATATATAGACTACATGGAGGTAATTCATCCTGCGTATGAGAAGTCAGTACACCTACAACCTGCATTCCCGCATTCAGTGCTGCTGAAATGCCCGCGTGAGAATCTTCAAAAACAATACATTGGGCTGGGGATATACCTAAGTTAATTGCAGAAGTAAGATATACTTCAGGATCAGGTTTATGTTTCTTAACGTTTTCACTGGCCATTACAGAGCTTAATTGCTCACGAATAGCGACTTTACTTAATATTAAATCAAGATTAGCATAAGGAGCAGAAGTAGCTACCCCTAATTTCACCCCATTACTTTTAAGATCAGTTATAAATTCAATGATTCCCGTAATTGGTTCGATATGAGCTGCATATATTTTTCGGAAAAGACTTTCTTTCTCTTCTTCCATTTGTAGTAATTCTTCTCCGGTTACCGGCCTTTTTAAGAAATGCGAAAAGATGTAGCTATTGCTTTTTCCATACATATGCAGGGCGAAATCTTCAGTTGTCGGAGTTAGATTACGGACAGAAAAAAACTCGCGGAAGGCTAGAGAATGGTATGGATTGGTATGGCAGATTACCCCGTCCATATCAAAAATAACTGCAATTTCTTGATTCATATGGCAAAGTTAATTTGATTTTAACAGGTATGGTTATCAAAATAATATTTATTTATTCAGAAACTGTGACATTTTGAATACTGGTGCGAATAATTGAATGGATTTAAAATTAGATTAGTAGTATAACTGCACTCATGGATACACTTCAGCAAGGGGAACATTTTTTAGCTGTAATTGAACAAAACAAGGGCATAATCTACAAGATTGCCAACTCTTTTAATAAAGATGAGGATGATAAAAAAGATCTTGTACAGGAAATTACCCTGCAGTTATGGCGTGCATTTCCGGGTTACGACCAAAGAAGTAAAATTTCTACCTGGATGTACCGGGTAGCATTGAATGTGGCTATTACTTTTTATAGAAAAGAGAAGAGGAAGAATGAGCTGATGACGCCGATTTCTGAAAATGTTATCGCATTTACAGCAGAAGATGCATCCGGGGACAATAATAGTAATCTACAGTTTCTGCAGCAGTTTATTAATGAACTGAAAGAACTGGACAGAGCGCTGATGTTGCTTTATCTGGAAGAAAAAAGTCAGAAAGAAATGGCCGAAATATTGGGTTTATCAGAAACAAATATTGGTACAAAGATCAGCCGGATCAAAGAGAAATTAAAGCAAAGGTTTTCAAAGATTAATAATTAAGGAAATGGAAGAACTGGAAATTAAACAATTGTGGCAGCAGTATGATAAGAGGCTGGAAGAGTCGTTGCGGATTAATAAACAGATAATCAGAGAGATGCAAACGCAGAAAGCCGAAAGTAAGATCAACTCGTTTCAAATCAGACAGGTTGTCGGTTTAATACTTGGGATATTTTGGGTTATTTTCTTAGGGTTTTTAGTTGTTAATACCCTGAACAACTTGTATTTTGCTATTTCAGTAGGTTTGATTATGCTGTTTAATATTTTTGCGATAGCAGTTTATATCAGGAACCTTGAATTGCTTAGCCAGATAAATATTACCGATAATATTACCGATTCGCAGCAGAAGCTGGCAACTATACAATCTTCACTGATTAATGTCGGAAGAATACTGATTTTACAGACTCCGTTTTATTGTACTTTTTACTATTCCAATGAGCTGGTTGCCCACGCGGGGACTTTATTCTGGTTAATTCAGCTCGTAGCGTTGTCATTCTTCACAGGATTATCTATTTATCTGTACAGAACGTTGACCTATAAGAATATCCATAGAAAATGGGTCAGAAATATTATTGGCAGTTTTGGAGGTAAAACTTTAACAAAGGCAATGGAATTTCTGAATGAAATTGAAGACTATAGAACAGAAAAAACCAGTTAATTATATTCCGGCACAATAATAGTAGTTGGCCAGAGAGCCGGAGCTTTAAATATTTTGGCTATATTAAATCTGAATATTTAAATCCTGGTCGAATAATGCTTCATGACAATCTTATTCTAATACTTGTTTTGCTTTTGGGGGTAACCATCCTGGTGATGGTAGGGCAGAGACTAAAAGTATCCTATCCTATATTCCTGGTTTTAGCAGGTTTAATTATTGGTTTTGTGCCGGGTATTCCTCATATCCGGGTTGACCCCGACATTATATTTTTACTTTTTCTGCCTCCTTTGTTGTATGAGGCAGCGTGGTTGATTTCCTGGAAAGACTTCTGGGAATATAAAGGAGCTATTTTTCTAATGGCGGTAGGTTTGGTTTTCATCACCTCAGTAGCAGTTGCCTATGCTGCTGTTGCATTTATACCAGGTTTTACTCTGGCCCTTGGTTTTTTACTGGGTGGCATCATCTCTCCGCCCGACGCGATTGCGGCTTCGTCTGTTTTAAAGGGCATTAAGATACCTAAAACAATAAATTCCTTGCTGGAAGGAGAAAGCCTGGTTAATGATGCATCCAGTCTGATCGTTTTTAAATTTGCGATGGCAGCCGTGATAACCGGTAGTTTTGTATTCCAGAATGCAGCCGTAAGTTTTGTGACAGTAGCTGGTTCAGGGATTTTAATAGGCCTGGGAGTCGGCCTTGTATTTTATGCTATACATCGCTGGTTGCCCACTAATGAAAATATCGATACTGTCCTGACATTACTCACCCCATATTTCATGTATATCGTTGCAGAGCATTTTGAAGCATCAGGTGTAATGGCGGTAGTATCCGGAGGTCTTCTTTTATCCAGTCAGTCTCATGTGACTTTAACCTCAAATTCCAGAATTAAAATTGCGTCCGTCTGGTCAGCGGTTACCTTTATGATGAATGGCGTGGTTTTTATTCTGATTGGTTTGGCGCTGCCGGATATAGTAAATGGTCTGGGATCAGAGTATCCACTGAAAACGGCCATTGGATATGGTGTAGGGATTAGTTTATTGGCACTTTTTGTGCGCTTTTTCTGGTTGTTTTCTACCAGTAGACTTACACTTTTGGTCAATAAAAGAACAAGGGTCCGTTACCAGGGCATGACCTGGCATTCTTCGGTGGTGATAGTCTGGGCAGGGATGCGTGGTGTAGTTTCTTTAGCGGCTGCCTTATCAATTCCGGTTATGCTTAGCAACCAGGTACCATTTCCATTAAGAAATCTGATCCTGTTTATCACTTTTGTAGTTATTCTGGTTACCCTGGTCATTCAGGGGCTTTCCCTGCCTTTGATTGTCCGGATTCTAAAAATACCTGAGAATACCTATAAACTATCAGAACAGGAACAGAATACGCAGATCAAACTACGGTTAATTGATCGTTCGCTGAGAAGGATACAGGAAAATTATCAGTTTCAGTGTATCCATAATGAACTGATGGCCAATTTTAAGTCCGAACTGGAAGGTTCATTAAATGATAAAAAGAATAACCTTGAAGCATTCCGGTTGGGGCAGATTGATAAACAGGAACTGAAAGTCTACAACGAAATTATGCTCGATCTAATCAGGATCCAAAGGAATGAGCTGCATCTGCTTAAAAAAGATAAAAATTATGATGATGATATCATCAGGATGGAAGAAAGGCGCCTGGATTTAGAAGAGCTAAGCAGCTCTGGAAATTTATTTTAAAGCAGATTTGATTGCTTTGTAAATAAAAAGAATTGATAAACGCATCTAAAACTATTTATAATTGTAAATATGTGTACTTAAAAAATATTTTAATAAGTATGCTTGGAGTTTTGTTTATATTTATTAAGTTTGGTAAAGGCAACTAAACCAAGCTATTATAATTATGAAAACACGGGGACTCCTAAGAGTTGATATTATAAAACAGCTTTATTATAAACATCCGCTTTCTCTGACCGAATTAAGCAAGCTGACCCAGAAAAGTGTGCCTTTAGTGGCTAAAATAGTCAATGAGCTGATTGATGAAGGATATGTTCAGGAGCAGGGCCTGGCGCCCTCTACTGGTGGGAGAAGGGCCTCTATATTTCTGCTTAACCCCAATAAACAAAGATATGTTGTATCTGTAGCTACAGATCAGTTTACGGCAAGGATGATTATCTATGACCTTTCCAATAATATCATTCATCCTATTGAGACCCTTGAACTTGCATTGACCGAAGATTTTGATGCAGTAGATAAACTTGTTTCCTTCATTCATGAAAATATTGAAGCATCCGGTATTGACAAAGAAAAACTGCTGGGTGTTGGAATTGGTATGCCCGGTTTTATCATTGCAGAAGAAGGCGTCAATCATTCGCATTTAAAAACAAACGATGGCACTCAATTGGGTAAATATCTGACTGAAAAGCTAAAACTCCCTGTATTTATAGAGAATGACTCCCGCCTGATTGCGTTAGCAGAATTCTATTTTGGTGCCGCTGTCGGCAGGAAGGATGTGATGGTTGTCAATATTGGTTGGGGAACTGGTCTTGGAATCATCGTCAATGGCCAGTTGTACAAAGGGAGTGGTGGTTATGCCGGTGAATTTAGTCATATCCCATTATCCAATACTAATATCCTGTGCTCCTGCGGAAAACGAGGCTGTCTGGAAGTAGAAACTTCTTTACTGGTCATGACAAGGAGGGCTAAAGCTGAAATAGAGGCTGGAGCTGCAACCAGTATGACTGAACTTTTTAAAGATAAGAGCAGAAATACGGGAGAACTGTTTTTAGAAGCAGCCCGGAACCATGATCCCCTGGCAGTTTCCATCCTTTCGGAAGCAGCTTTTCATATTGGTAAGGGGATGGCCACATTAATTCATATTATGAATCCCGAATGTATTGTCCTGAGCGGGCGCGGGGCTATGGCCGGTAAGATTATTCTTCCGCCTATACAACAGGCTATTAATGAATTCTGTATTCCCAGAATTGCTGACCAGACTTCTGTCATACTTTCAGAATTAGCCGCTGACGCAGAACTGCTTGCAGGAGCCAGTCTCGTCGTCGAGCACAGTCAGTTTAATTAAAACCTAAAATTTTCTTTTGAATACAAGCAACAAACCACCAATAAAGCAAAACTAAATCGAATTACTAACCTAAACCACCAAAACATGAGAAAAATTTACTTGAAGTACTTAAGTGTGCTATTGTTAACTATGTTGGCAGTAAACGCTTTTGCACAGAAGACCCTTACCGGTACGGTAAGAGATGCTTCAGGCCCTGTACCAGGGGTCAGCGTTTCCTTAAAAGGAACATCCAAAGTAACCCAGACTGATGGGGCCGGAAAATTCAGCATCGCCGTGAGCCCTAATGATGTCTTATCTTTTTCTGCTGTGGGTTATTCCAGGCAGGAAATTACAATCAGCAACCAGACTACTTTAAATGTCACCCTTCAGGATTCTGAAAATAACCTTAATGAAGTTGTTGTAACCACCGCACTGGGGATTAAACGCCAGGAAAAATCATTAGGTTATGCCGTAAGTACGGTGACAGCGAAACAATTAACAGAGGCTGGTAATACTAATTTTGCATCTGCATTATATGGTAAAGCTGCTGGTGTAAAAATCACCACGGCACCAGGCGGAGCCAGTAGTGCTGTAAATGTACAGATCCGCGGGATCAACTCCATCAGTTATAATCAGCAACCACTATACGTAGTAGACGGGGTAATGATCAGGAACGATGGCCAGAATGGAGCAGCCGGTGCTAATAATAATAATTACTGGGGCGATCAGCGTATCCGTGGGAACGGTATCCTGGATATTAACCCGGCAGATATTGAAAGTCTCACTATCTTAAAAGGTGCCAGTGCTTCAGCTTTATACGGTTCTGATGCAGGAAGCGGTGTGGTTGTGATTACAACTAAAAAAGGATCGAAAAATAAAGGTCTGGGGGTTGATTTCAATTATCAGGGTTCGATTGATAAAGTTGCTTTCTTACCTAATTTCCAGAATGTATATGGACCAGGTTACGACAGGGCAACCAATTTAGCGAATACAGGCCGTGAAGATGGCTGGATCGCAGATCCTAGTTCGCCAACAGGATTAAGACCATATTTCAGATCATATGCAAACTTTGGTCCTAAGATGGAAGGTCAGCAGGTTACATGGTGGGATGGGTCTACGCGTTCATTCTCTCCACAACCGGACAACTATAAAGACGTATATCAGACTGGTTATACTTCGAATGCAAACGTTGCTATATCTAATCAAAGCGACAACATCAATTACCGCTTTTCGGCATCCCGTCTGGATTATACAGGTACACAGCCAGGAAATACAGGATCAAAGAACTCATTTAACCTGAATTCTACGATTAAGTTAGCGCCAAAATTATCTGCCGACGTGATTGTAAGTTATGTCAATACGATTACCAATAACAGACCTTATCAGCTTGGACAGGTTCTAGGTTCATTTGGTGGGTTCTTTAGCCGTGCGGAGGACATGGATTTAATGAAACAAAAATTCCAGACCAGTGACGGCTATAAATATGCAACTTATGACCAGGTAACCCGTCCGGATCATTTTATTTATAATATCAGGGCAACTAACCTGCTGGATTTTTACTGGCAGCAGTTAAAGAACAAATACACTGAAAATGAAAACAGGTTAATGTCAAGTTTTACGTTAAACTATGATGTAGCTAAGAATTTAAAATTCAGAGGCCGTATTGGTAACGATTATACGGGCGCCAGAACAGAAAACCGCCAATATTCAGAACAACCCATCGCATTTAACGGTAATACGAGCACCGGGGGGTATACAACAACCCAGGGGCAATACGCCATTCTTTACGGAGATGCCTTGTTAACCTATTCGAATAAAGTAGGTAAAGATCTGAATGTATCACTGAGTGGTGGTTATCAGGGAAGAAAAGAAACTTATAAAGATCAGCAGTCCAATACAAAAGACGGCTTAGTTTCTGAAAACTGGTTCTCCATTAACAACTCGTTTAGTGTACCTGAAACATCAGACACCAGAAAAGAACAATTGAAGTATGCCTATTTAGGGATGTTAAACCTGGGATATAAAGACTTCTTATTCTTAGAAGGTACTGCCCGTCAGGAATATGCATCTACTTTGCCTCCACAGAATAACAGATATTCTTATTACTCGCTGAACAGTGGTTTTGTTTTTAGTGATATTATAAAGCTGCCGAAATTCTGGAACTATGGTAAACTAAGAGCTTCGTATGGAGTGGTAGGTAACCCGGCACCAATCTATGAAGCGAATGTGGTATACACACAGACCTCTTTACAAACAATCAATGGGTCAGTACCATCGCTAACAACTGCCAGTGCTTATGGAAATAACACTTTAATGCCTGAAAAGAAACATGAGGCAGAGTTTGGTCTGGAAACCCGTTTCCTGGATGGCCGTTTGGGCATGGATGTAAGTTATTACAATAACCGTGTTAAAAACCAGATAGTTCCATTACAAGTGAGTAGCACTGTAGGTGCAAACAGCCAGATTGTGAATGTTGGAGAAATCGGAAGTAAAGGTTTTGAAGTAGCGCTGAACGCAACTCCTGTAAAAAGCAATAAATTCCGCTGGGATACCAGGGTAAATTTCTCTTCAAACAGATCAAAGGTAATCGCTCTGATGCCAGGGATGTCTGAGCTGAATTTTTATTCTTCAGATCAGGCGACAGCTAAAATCGTAGCCAGAGCAGGTGAAGATTTGGGTAATATCTATATCCGCCCAAGAATGACTGATGCTAAAGGAAACTATGTGATTGGCGATGACGGTTTTTATGTGATGGATAATTCCAGATATGTTAAAGCTGGTAATATTATGCCGAAAGTAGTAGGTGGTTTCTCTAACACCTTTACCTACGGTAGTTTCTCATTAGATTTTACTATTGATGGCCGTTTTGGCGGAAAAATGATTGCACCAAATCTTAAATACATGCGCGGTGCAGGTATGCTTGAAAACTCGATGCAATACCGCGATGCTGCACATGGTGGTGTAACCTACACGAGCAATGGCAAGACATATGATGATGGTGTATTACTACAAGGTGTAAATCAGACAACAGGTTTGCCAAATACAAAAGTAGTCTCTGCTGCTGAATATTATATGACTACCTATAACTGGGGAGAAGGTTCACTGACAGACGGAGAGATTTTCGATAACAGTTATATCAAAATGAGAGAAGCTGTATTAAGTTACAAGCTACCTGCTTCATTTACCAGCAAACTCAAGATTAACAATTTAAGAGTATCACTCATTGGCCGTAACCTGTTCTATATCTGGCGTACACTGAAAGACCTGGATCCTGAAGCACCGCTGGGAAATAAATGGTGGTCACAAGGAGTAGATGTAGGTTCGACCGCTGCATCCAGAAGTTATGGTTTTTCAATAAGCGCGAATTTCTAATCGCATTAATTCAGATATATTATGAAAAAGTTAATTATAAATATAAGTTTCTTTTTAGTTGCGGTAACCACTATAGTTGGTTGTAAAAAAGACGTCGCAAGTAAGTACAATAACCCCGAAAAGGCAGAGAATGCAAGTCTGTCCGGCCTTTTTACGGCCATGCTGAACAATGACAGGGTAGCAGCTAAATATTGGAATGTACGTACGTTCCTGTGCCAGATGCCTGGTGTATATGCACAAACTTCCTATTTCCCAAACAGCAATTCTGTTTATCAGCAAAGCGATAGTTATTCGCAGAACTATTGGGATGATTTTTACACCACAGGAGGCAATGGAAGTGGAAGTATGGCACTTTATCGTGCGATGGAAGCCAAATTCAAGACACTTTCTACCTCAGATCAGACTGCTCAGGCAACTATTATGCAGGCGGCTAAAGTTGTCCTGATAGAACAGGCAGCTAAAATGGTCGATTTATGGGGTGATATTCCTTATTCTGAAGCAGGTAGCTTAGAGACAGGTAGTACGATTAAAAATCCGAAGTACGATGATCAGAAAGTGCTATATACAGGCTTTATCGCCGACCTGGCAACTGCATCTGCTTATTTTAAAGCAAATGCTACCAATAAAGATTTCGCTAAAGCAGATATTTTGCTGAAAGGTGATGTAGGGCAATGGGCACGTTATGCCAATTCACTGCGTTTGAGATTGTTAATGCGTATTTCAAAAGTTGATGAGGCAACGGCCAGAACAGCAGTCCTGGATATGCTGAATAACTCCGCAACTTATCCATTGGTTGACGGTGGTAATAATCCTTCGTACAGTCCCGGAACTTCTGATATTTTATTACAGCCATTGACCAACAGTACAAGTGATCTGCATGCTGCTTTTCTTGAAGGAAGCTGGTACGCAACCGATTACATGTTGAATACGGTCATGTTAACGGCGAATGATCCAAGGATCCCGGTAATGTATGATAAATACGGACGTACCCAGAAAATCAATGGTCAGGATGTATTTGTTCCTAACAAAACATACAAAGCCATGCCGATTACCTTTAGTGCTACAGACCAGGAAACAAATTTTCCAGATTACTCAGTGCTTGATTCAGCTACTTTCCTGTTTAATCAGAAATTGCCAGGTATTATAATCACGGCTTCAGAAGTAAACCTTTTAAAAGCTGAGGCTTATGAAAGGTGGGGAAGTTCAGCGAGTGCACAAACCTCGTATGAAACTGCTTTAAGACAGTCAGTTTCCTTTTATTATTATCTGAATAACCTGAATCAGGGTGGAGGATACGTTAATCTGCCTGCGCCGAAAGACTCTGTAGTCAACGTATGGATAAACTCCTCTACGGCTTCTTATACCGGATCTTCTGCCAATAAACTGACTAATATTTATATTCAGAAATGGGCGCATTTAGGTGTTCTTCAGTCTATGGAGGCCTGGGCCGAATACAGAAGGACGGGTTTCCCTATTTTAACCTTCCCTTCAGACGGTAAATTATCGGGTTTTGATACTCCTCCAACCCGTTTAATCTATCCTTCGACAGAGAAAACACTAAACAGTGCAAACTATCAGGCTGTTCAGGCAAAGGATACCCGTAAAACCAAGATATTCTGGCAACAATAGTTTTGTTCTTAGTAATTGAAATATTAATTTAATATCCTGTCCCGGTTGGCTAGCCAGCCGGGACATTTTTATACCAGAATGAATGAAGAAAGAAATCTTAATTATAGCCCTGTTGTTTGGCGCTTTTGTTAAACTGAGCGCTCAGGAAAATGGTGTTCATCAGCAATCAACAGTTTACGAATGGCCGGCAGATCCCCTGGTTAAACAGAAACTCGACTCCTGGCAGGATAAAAAGTTTGGGATGATCGTGCATTGGGGATTATATGCTGTTCCGGGGATTATCGAGTCCTGGTCAATCTGTTCTGAAGACTGGATAGAGCGGGATAGTACAATAACCTATGACGATTATAAAAAATGGTACTGGGGTCTGAGCCAGAAATTCAACCCTGTAAAATTTAATCCTGAACAATGGGCCAGGGCCGGAAAAAATGCAGGAATGAAATACCTTGTTTTTACGACCAAACATCATGATGGTTTTGCCATGTTTGATACTAAGGAATCAGATTTTAGTATTGCTAAAGGTCCTTTTGCAACAAATCCAAAAGCTGACGCCGCAAAATATGTCTTTGATGCTTTCCGAAAGGAGGGTTTTATGATTGGTGCCTATTTTTCTAAACCAGACTGGCACTCTCCCTATTACTGGTGGCCTAAATACGCCACTCCAGACCGCAATAACAATTACGATATTAAAAAGTATCCCTGGAGATGGAACCAGTTTAAAAGCCAGGTTTATAATGAAATTGGTGAACTCATGACTAATTATGGTAGTATAGATATTCTCTGGCTTGATGGAGGCTGGGTAAGGCCACTGGAAACAGTCAATGCAGAGGTCCTTTCCTGGGGTGCAAAGATTCCGGCATGGAGCCAGGATATTGATATGCCTAAAATTGCTGCGATGGCCAGAAAAGCACAGCCAGGTTTACTGATGGTGGACAGGACAGTACATGGTCCATATGAGAATTATCAGACACCCGAACAGAAAATTCCTGATACGCAATTAGATCACCCATGGGAAAGTTGTATGACCTTAGGCGGTGCCTGGGGATTTGTTTCTAATGATCAGTACAAACCTGCTGCCGAAGTCATTCATAAACTGGTAGAGATTGTGGCCAAAGGTGGAAGTTTATTGCTTGGTGTAGGTCCAAAACCAGACGGAACTTTGCCTGATGAGGTGATCACCAAACTGAATGATATTGGTAACTGGACATCTAAAAATGGTAAAGCTATTTACAATACCAGGATTACTAAGAACTACCACGACGGACAAACCTGGTTTACCCAAAGTAAAGATGCAAAAACACTTTATGCTATCTATTGCATGAATAGCGGAGAAAAACCTGTCAGAACGATTAGCTGGGCCGGGAACCCGCCTCAGAAAGGGACAGCTGTGACCTTGTTATCCGACAACAAAAAATTAAAATGGAATAGTTCCAATGGAAAGACAACTGTCACCCTGCCTGCTGACCATATTGCAGCAGAGGCAGCTGTAGCTCTGGAATTTACCCCGGCCAATTAATGATCACACATTTTAAAATCTGATTGATGAAGTATCGCGTTACCCAATTTATTTTAGCTCCGTTCCTGCTGATCGTACTTTTGAATGTTGCGTCTGCAAATGAAAATCCGAAAAAAAACAGGAATCTTGTACAAACAAAAGCAGCATTACCTCTATATAAAAATCCAGCAGCTGATATTGAAGCGAGGGTGAAGGACCTGCTGGCAAGGATGACCCCCGAAGAAAAGTTCTGGCAGCTTTTTATGATTCCGGGTGATCTGGATGGTGTAGACAAGAACCGGTATAAAAACGGCATTTTTGGATTGCAGGTCAGTGCCGTTTCACAGGGTGGAGGCGGAGCAGGACAAATGCTGAGTTATAATACCCAGGAAAATGCCTATACACTGGCCAAAAAAATCAATGCCATTCAGGCGTACTTTGTCAAAGAAACCCGGTTGGGTATTCCGATCATTGCTTTTGACGAAGCATTACACGGATTAGTCCGGAAAGGGGCAACTTCCTTTCCCCAGGCTATCGGTCTTGCTGCCAGTTTTAATACTGAGCTGATGGGACAGGTAGCAGGTACCATTGCGAATGAAACCAAAGTAAGAGGAATAAGAGATATCCTGACCCCGGTTATCAATATAGCTTCTGATGTTCGCTGGGGGCGTACAGAAGAAACCTATGGTGAAGATCCGTTCCTGAGTTCACAGATGGGGCTTGCTTTTGTCAGCGCGTTTGAAAATCAGAATATCATTACGACACCCAAACATTTTATCGCCAATGTAGGTGATGGGGGACGTGATAGTTATCCGATCAGTTATAATGAGCGTCAGCTCGAAGAAATCTATCTTCCACCTTTTAAAACAGCTATACAACAAGGTAAAAGCAGATCACTGATGACAGCTTATAATACCGTTAATGGAACACCGGCAACTTCCAGTGCTTATTTGCTGACAGATAAATTAAAGACAGAATGGGGGTTTAAGGGATTTGTGATCTCTGATGCCGGAGCTGTTGGTGGGGCAAATGTTTTACATTATACCGCTGCGGGTTATACTGATGCAACCAGACAAGCCATCATTGCTGGACTGGATGTTATCTTTCAGACTGATTTTAATCACTATAAACTATTTATTCCGCCTTTTCTTGACGGATCAATTCCTCAAAGCAGGATTGACGATGCTGTTGCAAGAGTTTTGAGGGCCAAATTTGAACTCGGACTTTTTGAAAATCCCTATGTTTCTGAAAAAGAAGCTCAAAAAGCCCTGACTGATCAAAGCCATAAAGCGATAGCTAAACAGGCTGCTTTACAATCATTTGTCCTGCTTAAAAATGAAAAATCTGTATTACCACTAAAAAATGTCAAAAATATATTACTTCTTGGCGAAGACGCGATTGAAGCCCGTTTGGGAGGATACAGCGGAACAGGAAATGGTAAAATAAGCATTTTAGAAGGATTGAAAAAAAGAGCAGGAGACAAAGTGAAAGTGACTTATAGTAAAGGCAGCAGCCGTGATCCATTACTCTATGTACCAGTGTCCCAGCAATTTTTAAAGACAGATACAACAAGTGGTCTACATGCCGAATATTTTGATAACCTCACCTTAAGTGGCCGTCCGGTATTTGAAAGAACCGATAAACAAATAGACTTTATGTGGACCTTGTCCTCTCCGGATAAACGACTGCCTAAAGATCAGTATTCTATTAGATGGAAAGGAAACCTGACAGTTCCAAAATCCGGAATTTATCAGATCGGTCTGGAAGGAAATGACGGTTACCGGCTTTACCTGGATGATAAACTGTTCATCGACCAATGGGAGAAACGATCCTATCATACACAGTTATTGCCTTTTTCTTTTGATCAGCACAAAACCTATGCGATCCGTGTAGAATTTAAGGAACCTAAAGGCAATGCACATATCAAGCTGATCTGGAATTACGGCGTACCGGATAACCGGGCTCAGGAGCTGGAAGCAGCAGTCAGATTAGCTGAAAATGCAGATGTAATTGTCGTTACCGCGGGGATCAAGGAAGGTGAATTTCAGGACCGCGCCATGCTGAATCTTCCAGGTAATCAGGAACAACTTATTCAAGCTATGGAGAAATCCGGAAAACCTGTAATTGTTTTATTGGTTGGTGGCAGTGCAATCACGATGAACAACTGGTATAATGATGCTACGGCTATTTTGAATACCTGGTATGCGGGTGAAGAAGGAGGGAATGCCGTTGCAGAGACCCTGTTTGGAGATTATAACCCTGCCGGACGTTTGCCTATTACTTATCCGGTTCATGAATCACAATTGCCATTGATATACAATCATAAACCAACCGGCAGAGGTGACGATTATAATAATCTGAGCGGCGAACCACTATTTCCCTTTGGTTTTGGATTAAGTTATACTAAATTTGAGTATACAGATCTTAAGCTGAGCAAAACAGAAATCAGTTCGGCAGAACCTGTTCAGGCAAGTTTTACGCTGAAAAATACTGGTCATTACGATGGTGATGAAGTTGTGCAGTTGTATATCCGGGATGTACTTGCTACGGTTTCCAGACCGGTTTTAGAATTAAAAGGTTTTAAAAGAATTCACTTAAAGGCAGGAGAGACCAGACAAGTTTCGTTTGAAATCGCTCCCCACATGCTGGAGATGCTGAATGCTGAAATGAAAACAGTGATTGAGCCTGGTGATTTCAGAATCATGATTGGTTCTTCAAGCCGTGAATTACTATTAAAAGATACTTTGACAGTTAAACCCTGATCTGGTACAGGTACTGTTCGACATGAGGCCACGATGAGGCCAACATTACCCCACGATGAGGCCACCTTTATCTTAGAGAAAAGGTGGCCTCATCGTGTTTTTATGCTAGCTTAATCCTGGCATTTTCTGCGAGATGATGCAACGCATGGATCAACTCATCTGCTTCGCTTTCCAGGTTATAATAATGCGGTGAAATACGGATAGCCCATTCCACTTCTTTTTCATCAAAATCAATGACCGCGAAGTTGCGGTAACTGGTAACCACATTGATGTCCTTCTCTGCTAATTCTTTTTTGAGCTGCTCAGGATTCATCCCCGGAAGGGTAAAAGTAATCAGACTGCAAAGCTCCGGACCTTTATCCAATAATCTGATTTCAGGGATATCAGCCAGTTGTTTACGGATATAACGGCTTAATAACTTTATTCTTTCCCATATTTGCTCAGGCTGATTATCCAGATAGTATGAAATTGCAGCTTTAGTTCCCAGTAATAAAGCATAGGCAAACTCCCAGTCTTCAAACCGGATGGCTCCGGGACGCTGTATATATTTGTCTTTTGCGATCCAGTCTGCACCTCTCATATCAATAAATAAAGGTTCCAGTCCCATATCCAGGACTCTGTCAGAAACATATAAGAACCCGGCACCTCTCGGGCCTCTCAGAAACTTACGACTCGTCGCACTCAGGAAATCACATTTTATTTTTTTTACATCCAGTGGAATCTGTCCCACCGACTGACAGGCATCAAGAAGATATAGCGTGTCATATTTACTGACTATTTCTGCAATTTCTTCAACCGGTTGAACCAGTCCTGAATTCGTTGGGACATGCGTAACCGATAATAATTTAGGTTTCCAGAGTTTCAACTGTCTGTCCAGATCGTTCAGATCTACTCCTCCGCCAGCTGCACTTTTTACGTGTTTGATGATGATCCCGAACCTTTTGGCAAAAGAAAGAAAATGCAATTGATTAGAGATATAATCGTCATTCGTTGTTAAAATGATATCTCCCTTTTCAAAAGGGATGGACGAAAATGCCCTGGTGAAAGCATCAGTAGCATTAGCCGTAAATGCAATATTTTCAGGTTTGCAGTTTAATAGTTTTGAAGCTGCGGTATAAAATTCCCGGATCTCGTTTTTTCTGAAATCAGCAGCTTCATAACCACCAATTTCAGCCTCTAATTCTATATGACCAATAATGGCATCAATTACCGGCTGCGGCATTAAACCAGCGCCTGCATTATTCATATGGTTCACCTTTACTATTCCCGGGGTTTCTTTTCTTAATTTATTGATTTCCTGTGCTGAAAAACTCATCATACTTATTCTTTAATTTGCGATAGCTCAAAATTACCACTATTATTGGCCCATAAATAATCCATATAACTTAATTCTAATGGAGCCATTATTATGCCTAAAATTTCTCATGATATCAGTATTGCAGGATTAACTATTGACAGGAAGAGTAAAATTCCATTGACTAAACAATTATATGAGGGCATCAGAAGCGCCATTATCAATAGACAGATCCGGCCGGGACAACGTTTGCCATCCAGCCGTACACTTGCCGAGGATATTGGCTTATCCAGAAACATTGTTCTGCTGGCCTATGAACAACTGACGCTCGAAGGTTACCTTACCGGATCGGTTGGTAAAGGAAGTTTTGTCTCGGAAGATACCTATGATTCCTTTGCAGGACAGGCTATTCAGCAAAATAAACCTGTAGCCCCACCTGATCCCGGGACAGAGGTGCAACTCCCCAAACTTGACCAGGTATCAGCGGTTTATGTCAAAAGAGAAACCAGTAAAGCTATTGTAAAGCCCTTTCAGAATCCAGTACCGGCTTTGGATCATTTTCCTTTTCAGAGCTGGTCGAAATGTGCAGGTAAAATCTTCAGAAGCCTTGAGTTTTTACAATTATCCTATGACGATGCCCAGGGTTGTTATCCACTCAGAGAAGCGATTGCTGCTCATCTGCGGATCAACAGGGCTTTAAGCTGCGAACCTGAACAGATCATCATCACCAATGGCACGCAACAGGCACTGAACCTGATTGCCAGTTTACTCATGCAGAAAGGGGAGCAGTTCTGGATAGAAGATCCAGGTTATATCAACGCTAAACTGGCATTTATACAAGCCGGTGGAATCCCTTGTTATATCCCGGTAGATGTCAATGGGATTGATCTGGATCATGCCTGTATACATTATCCAAAAGCAAAACTCGCTTTTTTGACCCCTTCACATCAGTTCCCTTTGGGTGGTACTTTTTCGATAGCCAAAAGAATGCAATTGCTGGAATGGGCAAGCAAAAACAAAATGTGGATTGTAGAAGATGATTATGACAGTGAATTCAGGTATTCGGCAAAACCAGTTCCTTCACTTCAGGGGATGGATCATTATCAGCGTGTGATTTATACCGGCACTTTCAGTAAAGTACTTTTTCCAGGGCTTCGGATAGGTTATCTGGTGCTCCCTAATCCGCATCTGACACAGGCTTTTAAACAGGCTAAAGCCTTTGCCGACCGTCAGAATGCAATTACTGATCAGCTGATCTTAAATGAGTTTATCAAAGAGGGATACTATGCTACACATTTACGGAAGATGCGTGTACTTTATAAAAAAAGACAGGACCACCTACTCGAGCTGATCCGCAAACATGGCGGAGAGCTGCTGAGAGCCGAAAAACAAGGTAGTGGTATGCATATCATTGCTTATCTGCAGGAAAATCAGGATGATCAGCAGATTGCTGCCATTTTAGATCAGGCTGGTATTATTACCACAGCACTATCTGTTTATTCCAGTAAATTCAAGTATCCTCCCGGTCTGTTACTGGGTTATACCGCTTTTACAGAGAAAGATTTAGAAACAGGTTTTTTTAAACTGCTGGCTATATTGAAGGAGCAGCATCCATAACAGGTGTATTTGCGGGTTGTATTGGTTAATATCAGGTAATTGTTTGACTCTTTAGCTAATTAACTTTGGTTAAGAAGCATATCGCTGAAAAACAATTCAAAATATTTAATTTATAACAACATGACTATCAACTGGAATGGGGTGTTTCCTGCTGTGACCACAAAGTTTACGGCTAATGATGAACTTGATTTTAACGCAATAGACCTTAACCTGCATGCCCAGCTGGAAGCCGGAGCAGAAGGGATTATTTTAGGTGGTTCACTGGGAGAAGCCAGTGTCTTAACCGATGAAGAAAAATTTGCACTCTTAACCCATACCTTAAAAGTAGTGGACGGAAGAGTTCCCGTATTACTGAATATTGCAGAACCAACGACAAAGAAAGCGGTTGCTGCGGCTCAAAAAGCTGCCCAGCTGGGTGCAAATGGATTGATGCTGCTGCCACCTATGCGCTACTATTCAGATCATGAAGAAACACTGGCTTTTTTATCGGCAGTTGCCGAAAGTACTGAGCTGCCTATCATGATTTACAACAATCCTGTAGATTACAAAATCGAAGTAACCCTTGCTATGTTTGACCATCTGGCCAGGTACAGTAATATCCAGGCCGTTAAAGAATCGACCAGGGATGTTTCCAATGTGACCCGGATGTTCAACCGTTTTGGTGAAAGATTTAAGATTTTTACAGGAGTTGATCCCCTGGCTATGGAAAGTCTGGTGATGGGGGCACATGGTTGGGTAGCCGGACTGGTTGATGCCTTTCCAAAAGAAACCGTGGCCATTTTCAGACTGGTTAAACAAAACAGAATTGCAGAAGCGCTGATCATTTACCGCTGGTTCCTGCCGGTTTTAGAACTGGATATACATCCTAAACTGGTGCAGTACATCAAACTTGCAGAAAGTCTGACTGGTCTGGGTACTGAACTGACCAGAGCTCCGCGTTTAGCCATTCATGGGGAGGAGAGGGAAAGGGTGTTGAAGATCCTTAACGATGCGTTAGCTAACCGTCCGCAATTACCTGAAGGTAGCTGGGGGAAAATAAACTAACCAGCAGATGAGAGGTAATCATATCATTTGCTCGGCCTATGCTGAAACAGCAGGCAAGAGCTTTCGGGCAGTAAATCCTGCTACTGGTCAGGAATTAGCCGGAGATTTCTATAAGGCAGAAGTCCTTGATGTCGAAAACGCCCTGAAGGGAGCGACACTTGCTTATCAAAGCTATAAAGAGCTGCATAAAGACCTCAGGGCAGGTTTTCTAAGAAATATTGCGGATGAGATTTTCGCTTTAGGCGATCAGCTGATAAACCGCGCATCCGCAGAAAGTGGTCTTCCCGAAGCCCGTTTAAGAGGAGAATTAGGGCGTACAACAGGACAATTGAGATTATTCGCAGATCAAATAGCAGAAGGTTCGTGGGTAGATGCTATTATTGATACAGCACAGCCTGACAGACAGCCCCTTCCGCGCCCTGATATCCGGCGGATGCTGGTTCCGCTTGGCCCTGTAGTGGTTTTTGGCGCCAGCAATTTTCCGCTTGCATTTTCTGTGGCTGGCGGAGATACCGCTTCTGCACTGGCTGCGGGCTGCCCGGTCATAGTCAAAGCACATCCGGCACATTTGGGAACCAGTGCATTGGTAGGTGCTGCAATTGTCAAAGCTATAGAGAAATCTGGCGTTCCTAAAGGCGTATTCTCTTTACTGTTTGATGATGGATATACTGTCGGAGAGCAGCTTGTGAAGCATCCTTATACTAAAGCAGTTACTTTTACCGGATCCTTTAAAGGCGGGAGTGCCTTAATTAGTCTTGCACAAGAGCGTGCCGAGCCTATTCCGGTTTTTGCTGAAATGGGAAGTATTAATCCGGTTATCTTATTGCCACAGGCGATAGCGAATAAGCCTGAGGAACTGGCACAGCAATGTGCAGCATCTATTGCGTTGGGAGCCGGTCAGTTTTGCACTAATCCAGGGCTGTTAATTGCAGTTAATTCACCAGGTCTGGAAAAATTTAAGGCTACCCTGGCCGATAAAATCAGAGAAACACCCTCGGCAACTATGCTTAGCCCTGGAATTTATGCCAATTATAATTCCCGGTCAGCAGTTATGCTAAAGTGGGATGGAGTTGATTTAGTTGCCGAATCAAGACAGTTAAACGATCAGTTGCAAAATCAGTCTGTAGCCAGGCTTGTCGAGGTCAGTGCGACTGATTTTCTAAGCAATAAGGAACTTCATGAAGAAGTTTTCGGGCCTCATTCTATACTGGTCATTGCAGAAAATATGACCGAATTGGAAGATGTTATCCACTCAGTGAATGGTCAGTTGACCATTAGCCTGATGGCTGCACCAGGAGAACTGGAAAACTATAGCGCTCTGCTGAATGACTTAACAGGTAAAACCGGAAGGCTGATCCTGAACGGGATGCCGACAGGAGTAGAAGTCTGTTCGGCTATGCAGCATGGAGGACCTTACCCGTCTACTAATGACAGCCGTTTCACTTCGGTTGGTACTACAGCTATTCATCGTTTTGTCAGACCTGTGGCCTGGCAGGACTGGGAAGATGCTTTACTTCCGGATGCTTTAAAAGCGAAGAACCCTTTGGGAATTTATAGAATGGTAGATCAAAAATTGACAAATCATGGGCAGTAAAACTTTTTTTTGTGTGGATGCGCATACCTGCGGAAATCCGGTAAGACTTGTCGCTGGTGGTGGCCCCGTACTTCAGGGAAACAATATGAGCGAAAAAAGACAGGATTTTTTAACTCACTATGACTGGATCCGTACCGGGTTGATGTTCGAGCCTCGTGGACATGATATGATGTCGGGTAGTATCCTTTATCCGCCGCATAATCCTGAAAATGATTTTGCTGTGTTGTTTATCGAAACAAGTGGTTGTCTGCCTATGTGTGGTCATGGTACCATCGGAACGATTACAATCGCTGTGGAAGAAGGGCTGATCCGGCCTAAGGTGCCAGGAATCATCCGTATGGAGGCTCCCGCGGGATTAATCCTCATCGAGTACAAACAGACAGGAAATAAAGTAGATGCAGTGAAACTGCGCAATGTTCCTTCTTATCTGGCTGCTTCTGAACTACAGGTAGAATGTCCGGATCTGGGTACACTGACCTTCGATGTAGCCTATGGAGGTAATTTTTATGCAATTATAGATCCGCAGAAGAACTTCCCGGGTCTGGAAAATTATACTGCCGCTCAACTGATCACCTGGAGCCAGGTGATCCGCAAACGGATCAATGAACAGCATACATTTGTTCATCCGCTGGATGAGACTATCAATGGATGCAGCCATGTATTGTGGGGAGGGGCAACTTTAGATCCTCATTCTACTGCCCGTAATGCGGTATTTTATGGAGATAAGGCTATAGACCGGTCCCCTTGTGGTACAGGGACTTCTGCACGTATGGCCCAGTGGTATGCAAAAGGGAAACTGAAGAAAGGAGAGGCTTTTATCCATGAAAGTTTCATTGGCAGTAAATTCACCGGCAGAGTAGAGGATGTCACTGAACTCAATGGTCTTCCTGCAATTATTCCAAGTGTTGAAGGGTGGGCTAAAGTATACGGTTATAACACGATCAGGATTGACGATGATGATCCCTATGCACATGGTTTCCAGGTGATCTGATCTGTTTTTTAAATTACTATTTACCCTGAATAAATGTCAAATGTATTAATTATCGGAGCTGGAATAGTGGGACTCAGTTCTGCTTATTACCTCCATCAGCAAGGCCATACGATTACCATTTTAGATAAAGGCGATATCACAGACAGCTGTTCCTTTGGCAACGCAGGAATGATTGTACCCAGTCATTTTGTACCCTTAGCTTCTCCCGGAATGGTGCAGCAGGGCATCCGCTGGATGTTCAACAGTAAGAGCCCTTTTTATGTCAGGCCCTCTTTGAATCCAAACCTGATCAGATGGGGCTTGAAATTCCTGAAACATGCCAATGCGGCCCATGTATCACGTGCTGCGGTTCCACTCAGAGATATCTCTCTGCTCAGTAAACAGCTTTACGAAGAACTGGCTGCTGCGCCAGACTTTGATTTTGGTCTGGAACAAAATGGTATCCTGGCTTTCTACAAAACAGAGAAAGCAGCCGAAGAAGAAGCGCATCTGGCTAAAAGTGCAGCCGAACTCGGACTTGATATGGCAGTGCTGAATCCAGCCGAATGCAAAGAATTGCAGCCAGAGCTCAATCTGGATGTACTGGGAGCAGTTCATTACCGGAATGATGGCCATGTTTATCCGCCAAAACTGATGAAGGCCTTACTCAATTACCTTGAAAAAGCCGGTGTGACTATTAAACGTGATCATGAAGTCACTCATATAGAAAGCAGCGGAACAAAAATTACGAAAGTATTTACAGGTGATTTAAGCTGGGAGGCCGATCATTATGTCCTGGCAACGGGTTCCTGGTCTCCGGCAATTGCCCGTATGATGGGATTAAAGCTCTCTATTATGCCAGGGAAAGGGTATTCTTTTATGGAAGCCGAACCGCTCGGGCGTATGACGATTCCTGCACTGCTTTGTGAAGCAAGGGTAGCGATAACCCCGATGAACGGCGGTATCCGTTATAGTGGAACAATGGAGCTTGATCAGGTAAATAACCGGGTAAACATGCAGCGCGTCAGAGGAATTACAGAGTCTGTCTCTAAATATTTTCCTGATCTGCATCCTGAACTTCCAGCAGAGAAGGCTATCTGGTATGGTTTCAGGCCTTCTTCGCCCGATGGCTTACCTTATATAGGCCGCAGTGCAGAAAAGGTCAATCTGATTGTGGCTACCGGGCATGGCATGATGGGGTTGAGCCTGGGGCCAGCTACGGGTTTGGTGGTCAGTCAGTTAATAGCCGGACAAAAAACGGCAGTTAACATTAGCTCTTTTTCTCCATCCAGATAGAATTAAATTAGCAGATAGTAACCATATTTTAACCGGTTTGCCGTTAGATCTTGTTGCCTGATGTCAATATTTGTATATTGACATCAGGCAAACCTAACCAAATCAACCAAAATGAAAGTACTTCCGTTTACCGTGACCGTACCGGATGACAAATGTGTTTTTTCTGAGCAGATTGAACTGCCTTTTTTTTACCAGTACCTTCATCGTCATGAAGAATGGCAGATTACCTGGGTGCAAAAAGGAGAGGGAATTTTAGTGGCAGGTAACAATATGCATTCGTTCCGGCCTGGTGATATCTTCCTCATTGGTGCCAATCTTCCACATTTATTCAAATCCAACCCCGAATATTTTGCCGCTGACAGTAACAAGCAGATTAAAGCCTGCTCACTTTATTTTAGCCCCTCAGGTAATCTCGGTGCATTGTTTGGTCTGCCCGAAATGAAGCTGATGAATTCGTTCCTGAAAAAAAATAAACATGGGTTTAAAATCCCGTCTCCTTATGATAAAGAAATCTCCACAAGAATTCAGGAGGTACATAAAGCCTCAGGGATGAATGTGGTGTTTAATCTCCTTAAATTCTTTAACAGTTTACTGGCTATTCAGGAGGAAGAAACAGAGCCGCTTTGTCCTAAGTCATATTCTTCTTATATATCAGATAATGAAGGTGCAAGATTTAGTAATATCATTAATTACATTATGCTGAATTACAACAACCAGATTGCACTCGAAGATATAGCCAAAACAGCTTATATGACCCCTCATGCTTTCTGCAGGTATTTTAAAAAACATACGGGTTATACCTTTGTTTCCTTCCTCAATGAGGTCAGGGTTAATGATGCCTGTAAAAATCTGATAGATGGAAAAAAAGCGGACTGCATTTCGGGAGTAGCCTATAAATCCGGGTTCAGCAGTATTACCAATTTTAACAGGGTCTTTAAAAGTGTAATGGGACAATCCCCAAGGGCCTATATGGATGCTTATTATAATACAAATAAGCTCAATCTTATTTCGGTTTAGCCTTGAGCATCACAAAAAGCCATTTTTCTGTATCGAATAGCTAATTTCTGCACTTCATTAATGTCATTTTAATGTTAAAGTGTTGGATATAAACCGCACATTAAAGTTTTATAATTTCGTTCTAACCGGATCTTTAGGTACCCTTCAGTGTTGCCTAATTGTGCTGTATTATGTTTGTCTCATTCAGTATTCATTAACCAACTAATTAAAAATACTATGATGAAGCAAATGTTACTAACATGGACGTTAATCGTCTGTGGTTTTCATGTTTTTGCACAAAACAGAACAGTTCAGGGAACAGTTAAAGATGCAGTGACGAGCGAATTGCTGATCGGCGTCACAGTTAGTATTCCAAACACAACCATTGGTGCCACTTCGGACAGTAATGGGAAGTATAAACTAACTGTTCCAGGTGTAGCTGCTACTACACTTAAATACTCCTACATTGGTTACCGGGATACCTTAATAACCGTTATGCCATCGGTAGAGGATATGCACGTCTCGCTGAATCCGGCGTCGCAGTTTTTACAGGGTGTGGTCATTGCCGGATATACTTCACAAAGCAGAAGTAAACTGACAGGTGCTATTTCAAAAATCAATGGTGCCGATGTCAGCGCGGCCCCTGTAGCTTCACTGGATCAGGCTTTGCAGGGGCGGGTACCCGGATTATATGTGGCTTCGGCATCCGGTCTTCCGGGAACTCCGGGTCGCGTTACCATCCGGGGGATCGGTTCTTTACAGGGGGCTAATACTAATCCCTTATATCTCGTAGATGGTGTACCCATAGAACCCGCTTCATTTGCAGCGCTAAACCCCAATGATTTCGATTCTTACAGCGTATTAAAGGATGCAGCCTCTACTGCTCAGTATGGTTCAAGAGCTGCTAATGGTGTCATTGTCATCACGACCAAAAAAGGCCGTAACTACGAAGATGGTAAAGTCAGGATTAATTACCAGAACCAGTTTGGTTTTTCACAGGTCAATAATGCCAAATGGAATATGATGAACAGTAGCCAGCGTCTGCAATTTGAAGAAATCCTCAAAGATCCCGCGTTTCCGGGCTGGCAGTTTTCGCGTAAAAATGGATTTAATTCCAATGGATCGGCTAAAACAGAAGCTGACTATAATTACGGGGATCAGTATCTGGATAGTCTGCGAGGGATAGATAATCAGTTGAAAAAGCACTTGTTACGAACTGCATTTAATCAGTCACATGACCTGGACATCTCGGGAGGAAATGAAAAAACAACTTATTACCTCTCCGGATCTTATTTTCAGCAAAACGGAGTATTGCGCAATTCCGGTCTTGACCGTTATAGTCTGCGTTCCAACATTCAGCATATCAGCGGACGGTTTAAATTTGGCGTAAATGTTGGCCTGGCTTATGTAAAATCTAAAGTCACAGAAGGCGATTTTAATGTGTCAGAAACTAATCCTGTCGCTGCCCTGTACTTTTCGCTGCCTTATGAAAACTTATTTAATCCCGATGGAAGCCTGGCTACCGGAACAAACAGATATGGAGCCAATGCACTTTCTATGTACAAGGATATTAACAGGCAGCAAAATCAACTCAAAGCTTTAGTTTCCAGTAACCTCACTTACCAGATCGCACCAGGACTGAAATTTATGGGAAATGTTGGTCTGGATTTTCAGCAAAACCATAATACGACTTATATCCGTCCCGATTCCTATCTGGGCAGTCTGGTAGATCCGGGCGGATCGGGCAGTTATCAGGACCAGTACATCAACAGACTCGGGATGATTGCTACGGGAGGTCTTTTATACAATAAATCGTGGGGTAAACATGAGATAGAAGGTAACCTGTTGACAGAGATTAATAAAAATACTTTAAACAGCTCAGGATTTACCGGTTTTGGATTGATTCCCGGCATAGAGAATACGCCTTCCGGAATTACCCCCGGTACCAATGACAATGGTTTTATACCCTTGCTGAAAGGGCAGCGGTCACAAAGTGTATTGCTTTCGCAAATCGGGCTGTTCCGTTATTCCTATAATGACAGATATACCTTCACGGCCAGCCTGAGAAGAGATGGCTCTTCGCGCGTTCCTGAAGCTAACCGTTACAAAATGTTTTATGCTTTTGGCGGCAGCTGGAACATTTCGCGTGAAAACTTTATGGAAGAGTTAAAGACCATCAGCAGTCTCCGTTTACGTGCAAGTTATGGCCGTACCGGAAATGCTTCTGGTTTTGCGAGCGATTTTGGATACCGTGGTCTTTATGGGGGCTCGGGTTATGCAGGTCAGCAGGCCCTGATACCAGTTTATCCCGAAAACAGTGCCTATAACTGGGAACTCAATTATATCGGAGATATTGGACTTGAATTCGGTTTGCTGCAAGATCGTATCAGGGGAGGAATAGACTGGTATAACAGGATTACCACCAATCTTTTCATGCAGAAACGTTTATCCTATACTTCGGGTTTCGAAAGTATAGCTACCAATGCTGGTAAGATCCGTAACAGAGGGGTAGAATTATTCCTTGAAGGCGATCTGATCCGCGAAAAAGAGCTGACACTGACGCTGGGGCTGAATTTGGCTTATAATAAAAACAGGGTGATGTATCTGGGCGGAGAAGATCAGCTGACTACAGATCAGTATTCAGTTAATAAAATAGGTATGCCACTGGGACAGTTTAATATGGTCAGATGGGCCGGAGTAGATCCGCAGACCGGAGCACCTCAGTATCTGGATGCCTCGGGCAATATAACTAAGACATTTAACCCTGATGATGCAGTGCCTGTAAAAGGGTCTTTTGATCCGCCTTTAAAAGGGGGGCTTAATGTAAACCTGCGTTATAAAAATCTCGAGTTATCTACCTTGTTTACTTTTATCAGGGGGATGTACCGTCTGAACACTGCTGAACTGTTCAGAACTTCAGCAGATCCTAACTACCGACAGTATAATCAGTCTGTGGATATGCTTGATATCTGGCAGAAACCAGGTGATATCACCAATAATCCGGGCGCAGCCTATCCCCGTTATATGACTGATAGAGAATTGCAGAATGCCGATTACATTAAACTGCGCAACATCAGGTTAAGTTATACCTTTCCTTCCATTAAAAAATTAAACGGATTGACCAGGGGGATCAAAGTATTTGTTCAGGGACAGAATCTGGTGACCTGGACTAAGTTTAAGGCTTTTGATCCTGAGGATGACAATAACTGGTACCAGTATGAATATCCGCTTCCACGTACGATTACTGCGGGATTAAACATTTCATTTTAAATATCAAATCAGAAACAATGAATCTATATCATATTTTCAGTACAAGAATTATACAATTACTACTGATCTCTACTTTATTATTTACCGTTTCCTGCAATAAAATGCTGGACCTGAAACCTACGGATCAGGTCGAAGAAGCTGATGTTTTCTCTTCTGTTGAAAAACTGGAACGGGGCGTACTAGGTGTTTATGAAGGCTGGTACCCTGAATATACTATCAGAATCGGGTCGTTGATGGCTGATGAATGCAGAATCGGATTGCGAAATTCAGGTGTTCTGGCAGCTGGACAGAACCTTTTCCGCTGGACGTATTCCTCGGGTGATGATGAAGTCCTTGCACCCTGGAAAAATGGCTACCAGGTCATAGACCGGGTTAACCGGTTATTGAAAGGCCTGCCGAAAGTGCCCGCGAAAAATGAGACAGAGGTCAAAAAAATCAATACACTAAAGGGAGAGCTATTAGCTGCAAGAGCTTACGCACATTTTGCACTGTACCAGGTTTATGCTTATTCGGGAGTCTATGATCCCAATGCACCTGCTGTACCGTATATGGTAACGTCTGCTATTGCCAGTCAGCCTTCCCGTCCCAAAGCAGCTGAATTTTTTACGCTATTCTGGAAAGATTTAACCGAAGCAGAGCCCCTTTTAACAGAAAACACTAATCTCCGGATGGGATTAAATGCTTCTTACGCCCTGCATGCGAGGGCTGCCTTATACACTAAAAACAATAAAGAAGCTGTTTTATATACAACAAAGGTAATCAATCAGCTACCACTGTCCGGATTTTCCGATTTTCCTATGATCTGGAAAGACCAGAGTAACGCAGAAGTGATATTTAAACTAAAAAGGACTAATATCAGTATCATGCGTCCTGGCGATATCTTTTATAATATAGCGGCTTCCAGGATATTGTATGCACCTGCTATCGGGCTGATGAACCAATACGATCCGGTAAATGACGTGAGATATACGAGCTGGTTCAGAACTGATCCCTCACTGACTGCTCAAGGAGATCTTCCCGAGGTGATCACCAAATATGAAGGTACCGACGGCGCACAGAACAGGAGTGATCTGAAAATATTCAGAACAGGAGAAATGTACCTGATCCGTGCCGAAGCTGCCTTAAATAATGGGGATCATGCTACTGCTGCAAATGACCTGAATAGTCTGCGGACAGCGCGGATTAAAGGCTACCAGTCTGCCCATTTTACCAGTACTGCAGAACTTCAGTCAGCTATTCTAAATGAACGTTATAAAGAACTGCCTTATGAAGGGCACCGGTATTTCGATCTGAAAAGATTAAACAAACCTGTTTCACGGATGATCGAAGATGCTCAAAACCCATATCAGGTTTTGGCAACTGAGGCTTTACATTATCAGCTGCCTATACCACAGGCCGAAGTACTTGCTAATCCGAATATCAGACCAAATAATAAAGGCTGGTAAGCGATTCATTTACAGTTTATTCAAACAAAAATGTTACCCGATACAGGTAGCATTTTTGTTTGTCAGGCTTAGCGAATTCGTTAACTTGTTCTAATAAACCAAATTATGAGAAAAGCTAAATCGATACTTCTAAGTTTTGTAGTTATTCCGGTAATTTTTCTTCATTCATTCAGGAGTAGTGCACAATCCACAAAATCAGGACAAAACCTTTTTGACGGTAAAACTTTAAAAGGCTGGAAAAGACTGGCTGGCACAGCCGATTATAAAGTCGAAAATGGTGTTATCGTAGGAACCACAGTAATCAATTCCGGTAATACCTTTCTGGTGACCGAGAAAGAATACGGCGATTTTATCCTGGAACTGGATGCTAAAATAGAAAGTCCGTTAAGTAATTCCGGCATCCAGGTAAGAAGTCATTATGGAAGTGATGGACACCCCGGAAGAGTTTACGGAAGACAGGTTGAGATTGATCCTTCCCAGCGCAGCTGGTCTGGAGGGATTTACGATGAAGCCCGGCGTGACTGGTTATATCCTTTGGACCTCAATCCAAAAGCAAAATCTGCTTTTAAAGTGGGAGAGTATAACCATATCAAAGTAGAGTGTATCGGTAATTCCATGAAAACCTGGATTAATAATATACCAGTAGCTTATGTGGTAGATACCATAGATCATCAGGGTTTTATTGGTTTGCAGGTACATGGTATTTCTACGCAGGAACAAGCAGATAAAAAAGTATACTTTAAAAATATCAGAATTAAAACCACTGATTTAAAACCAACTCCTTTCCCGGCCGATATATATGTCGTTAATTATGTACCGAATACGTTAACGCAGGATGAAAAACAGCATGGCTGGAAACTGTTATTCGATGGTAAATCGCCTGCTGGCTGGAGAAGTGCGAAAAATGCAGCATTTCCTGCCAAAGGCTGGGAAATTGAAAACGGAACAATAACTGTCTTGTCATCCGAAGGAAAAGAAGCCGCTAATGGAGGCGACATTGTGACTAAAGATTTGTACAGCGTATTTGATCTTTCTTTTGAATTTAAGCTTTCACCAGGAGCCAACAGTGGGGTGAAGTATTTTGTAACACTGGATGAAAAGACTGAAGGGTCTGCAATTGGACTGGAATATCAGATACTGGATGATGAATTACATCCTGATGCTAAATTAGGGCGTGACGGAGACCGTACGCTGGCTTCTTTGTACGATCTGATTACCTCAGACAAACCCAAACGTTTTATCCGTCCAATCGGTGCATGGAATACCGGCAGAATAGTGGTTTATGCAGATAACAAGGTTGAACATTACCTGAATGGGGTTAAAGTACTTACTTATGTACGCGGATCAAAGGAATTTAAGGACCTTGTTGCCATCAGTAAATATCATATCTGGCCCGACTTCGGTTTAGCCCGGGCGGGGCATATCCTGTTGCAGGATCATGGAAATACAGTGTCTTTCAGAAGTATTAAAATTAAAGCCGGCAAATGAAATCATCACGTCGTTTATTTATTAAACAAGCAGCTTTAACCGGAGCCGGTGTATTGGTTGCAAAGGTTGGCTGGACTGCAAAAAGTTACAGCAGGATCATGGGTTCGAATGATAGGGTAAATGTTGGGGTTATTGGTTTTTCCGACAGACATAAAAACTCGCATCTGCCCAGTTTTATGAATCATTATAAGGAACTGAATTTTGATATTGTGGCTGTGTCTGATCTATGGAGTAAGAGACGGGAAGAAGGAGTAGCTACCTGGAAAGGTAAAATGGGGCATGATATCATTGGTTGTAGAAATAATGAAGAGTTATATGATCAGAAAACAGTGGATGCTGTTTTTATAGGGACAGCAGATTTTCAGCATGCCAGACATACTATCGAAGCTGTAAGAGCGGGCTGTGATGCCTATGTAGAGAAACCTTTTGCAGAGACCATGGAGGACAACCGTGCTGCGTTAAAAGCGGTTAAAGAAAGTGGTAAAATTATCCAGATAGGTTCACAGCGAAGAAGCGGATCGAATTATCAGGCCGCAAATGATTTTATAAAATCCGGCAAATTCGGACCTATTACAATGGTCGAATTAGCCTGGAATGTAAACCAGCCTGACCGGTGGCGCAGACCAGCTTTGGTTGGACAACTCAAAGAAGAAGATACAGATTGGAAAAGGTTTATCTTAAACAGGCCTTACGAAAACTTTGACCCCAGAAAATATTTGGAATACCGGCTGTTCTGGCCTTATTCTTCAGGTTTGCCGGGGCAGTGGATGAGTCATCAGATAGATACTGTACACTGGTTTACAGACCTGAAGCATCCGCGTAGTGTCGTTGCCAATGGTGGAATCTATGCCTGGAAGGATGGACGGAAAAACTGGGATACACTCACAGCTGCATTTGATTATGGCCCTTTGAATGATCTGACCAGCGGTTTTCAGGTCACTTTTGCTTCGCGGATGCATAACGGAGATGATGATCCTTCTGAAATATATTATTCCAATGGAGGTGAACTCAATCTGGCTACTAATAAAATTTCACCTAAAGGGGGGCTGATTAAATCTCATGCAGAAGCCATGAATATGCAGCCCAATTTATTACCTGAATTAACCCTGTCTGCTGCTGGAAAAGTAATCGCATCAGCCAATACCGGAGGGGATATACTCACCTCTAACCATGTCCGTAACTGGATGGAATGTGTCCGTAGCCGGAAACAGCCCAATGCACCCATAGAAGCAGGGTACAGTCATTCCATTGCAAATATCATGACCAATGCTGCTGTACATACAGGTTTTAAAGCAACATTTGATGCAGCTACCCAGGAAGTAATGGCAGGCGGTAAAGTCTTTAAATACTAGTTGTTTAGCCAGATAGGATTCGTTAAAGCCAGCATAGTCCCATTTTTTGCACGTATTTCTATGCGGATATATCGGGCGGTGCCCGGTTTTAAAGTCCATTGGGCAGGTTTTTCCGATGAAGCTGCTCTGGCTATTATTCCCTGGTCACTATGTAAGGTGAGCTCAGCATCTGGTATAAATGAAGTAGTTAAACTCACAGTTATAGTTTGACCAGCAGGTGTATTTAACACTTCGCCTGTTTTTGATTTTTTACCATTGCATGAAGCCGTAAAAGAAAGGTTTATATTATTGCTGGCAGCTAAATAGACATTTCCTTTTTTTAAGCCTGAGAGTATGCCGTTTCTGGATAAAGATCCCGCATAGACAACTGTTTGTGGCTGACCTAAATTATTGTCGTAGGGATTGTTTTTATGCGTGTCACTTGCACCGATAGCAATCTTCTTTTTTCCATGTTGTAAGAATTCGTCCCACCAGTGTAAGGCGCGTTCGTCATCTTTGTCCCAGCTTCCGTTCCAGATTTCAATTCCGTCAAAAGGGGTAGCATCAAACAGAAAAAGATTGGCATAAAAAGGATGGTTGATTATAGCCAGTCCGCCATCCTGGTGAACCAGGTCAATATATTTTTCAACCTGATGGTCTTCGGGAGCGTACCTCCAGTCAATATAGGTGCCTGTGTTTATACCAATTGCATTCCAGTGTCCATAGGCAGTGGTGGTGACTTCTTCTCCATTGATGATCAGCAGATGATCATTGTCGTACTTTCCCCAGCTTTGGTTAGCGCTATTGGTATTGTGTTCGGTAGAAATTATATAATCTAATTTTTTATCAATCGCCTCATTAACCAGTTCCTGTTGGGTACGTTTCCCATCCGAATGTAGCGTATGCATATGCAAATCCCCTCTATACCAGCCCGGCAGATGATTTACCACTTTTTGAGCAGGAGATACCTGGAACAGGCTTTCTGTTTTTCCAAAGGATAAAGTAATTTCCAGTTTCCAGTCCAGTCCTTTAGCTATGACGTTAGATGGATAAATCAATATATTCCAGGTACCTGCTTTAACTTTACCCGGGATGTATCCGGTTGAAGCAGATGAACCATTGATGTAAAATTCATTTTTAGCTCCGCCAGACCAGCCCCTGAAACCAGCTGTATTCCCTGGTTCATAGCCTTCCGGACCATATATACCCATATTTAATACATTTCCATAGGTATAAGATTCCCTGATCCGTATTTCTTTAATCCCGACAGGTACTTCGACTGGTACATAAACTAACTTAAATATCCCCTGTGGATCTATATGTCCTGACCTCACAATAACAGTGTCTTGCCCGGCAAACAATAAGAAGGGGAACAGGAGGAAACAGAACAGCGCAAATCCTTTGATCATGGCATAAAACTCTAAGCCCTAAAGCTAGAGATTACCAGTCTGTCCATTTTTAAATTCCTATTAACTTTTGATGAATCCTGACCCCGTTTACTATTAATATAAAGTGTATAATATACACCCGATATTAACAGATATTAACCTGTTGAATAATAGAAGCTTAAACGTTTTAAAAACGTAAAATAGCCTTAGAAATAACAATTCATTGATGATTTGATAACACTCCCCGGATTCCTTTGCTTACGAAATGTTCTGTATTCAGAAATCAATCTGAATCCACATGAATCTGAGAAAATATGAAAAAAAATTACCAATGTTTTTACCAGTGTATGAGTTATTTCTCCAGCCGGCAGTTTCTATTGCTGTTTTGCGTCATGCTGTTGAGTTCGTTATCCGCTTTCTCTTTTCAACAATCTACGCGGACAATTAAGGGGACGGTGACAGATGAAAAAAATGTCCCGGTCCCGGGAGTTTCCGTCAGGATAGTTAGCTCCGGGAAAGGAGTTGTGACCGATAACAGAGGAGTTTATAGTATCCAGGTTAACAATGATCATGAGGTGATCCGGTTTAGTTCCATCGGTTTCTTAAATCAGGAAGTTGAAGTAGCAGGAAGAAGTACAATTAACATCAGTTTACAGCCTGATGCTAAACAACTGAATGATGTAGTAGTGATCGGTTATGGTACAGCCAGCAAAAAAGATATAACTGGTGCTATCACTTCTTTAAAATCTGAAGATTTTAACCAGGGGGTATTGACCTCACCGGCAGAATTACTCCAGGGTAAAGTGGCGGGTCTGAACATTACCAAAAGTGGTGACCCCAACCAGAAACCTTCAGTGACTTTAAGAGGGCCTTCTACCATTCGTACCGTCAATGGTGGGGTTACAGAGCCCTTCTATGTGATTGACGGGGTACCTGGTGCATCTGTAGACCTTCTTGCCCCTGATGATATAGAAAGTATTGATGTACTGAAAGATGCTTCTTCTACAGCGATCTATGGAACAAGAGCTGCCAGCGGGGTTATTATTATTACCACTAAAAAGGCAAAAGCAGGGCAGACCAGATTAAATTACAGTGCGTATGGAGCTATGGAAAACGTGTCTAAAAAAGTAGATATGCTGAGTGCCGATGAATTACGCCAGTATTTGAAAAGTAATGGGGTAAAACCTTTGGCAACACCTACTGATGATGATGGTTCCAATACCAACTGGCAAAATCTGGTGGAAAGAACCGGTTATTCTACCAACCAGAATGTCTCTATAGGGGGCGCTACAGACAATACTGATTACGGGGGTAGTGTCAACTATATGAAGAACAATGGTATTTTGCAGCGTACGTCCTTACAGCGTACCATTTACAGGGCTTACCTTAATCAGCGTTTTTTCAATAACCGGTTGAAACTGGGGATTAACCTGACCAACAGTTCCACCAACCAGAATGATATTGCCCAGAGTAATGTATTGCCGGGAATGTTATTCTATTTACCGACAGTCGGCCCTTTTAACCCAGATGGCTCTTATAAAGAAAACTATACCAGAACTGGTAGTGGACCGTTAAACCCATTGTCATTAGTCAACAATAATAGTTTTGTAACCAATGACAGCAAAACGCTGATTAACGGAATCGTTCAGGTTGATATCATTAAAGGTTTAAAATTCACCTTAACAGGTTCCCAGCAGAAGGATCAGAATAAACTCAACAGTTATTTAAACAGCCAGTCCGGACTGGCGGTGAATCTTGGTGGTGTAGCACATCGTAATGATTATCTGACTACCAATGATGTTGTAGAATCCTATCTGAATTATGACCGTGTTTTTGGGGAACACAGCCTGAAATTTTTAGCTGGTTATTCTTATCAGCAGGACCGTACCAATGACGGATTCGGTATTACTACCCAGAATTTTGCGAATGATGCACTGGGTTATAATAACCTGTTTTTATCAAATCCGGCATCACTCTCACAAATTGCATTTGATAATAATCCGATATCGACTTTGCGCCTGGAATCGCAATATGGACGTGTTCAGTATCAGTACGCTGACCGCTATTTACTCCAGGCTTCGATTCGTAGAGACGGTTCATCCGCCTTTGGGGTGAATAACCGTTATGGCTATTTCCCGGCAGTATCTGCGGGCTGGAAAATCATCAATGAAAAGTTCATGAAGGATCATCCGTTATTTACCGACCTGAAATTAAGGGCTGGTTATGGTGTTTCTGGTAATAGCCAGGGGTTTGACGCATTTTCTTCTATCTTAATCTATGGTACGCCTCCGGGAAGCAGTAAATACATCAACAACGGGGTGGTGTCTAATTCATTAAATGCAGTAAGAAATGAGAATCCTGACCTGAAATGGGAAAGTACAGCTACCACTAACATCGGTCTGGATTTCGCGATTTTAAATAACCGGATCAGTGGATCAGTAGACTATTACATTAAAAAAACGACCAACTTAATTGATGATGCTTTACCAGTATCTTCTACCGAGTTTCAGTATACCACTTATACAGCCAATGTAGGTCAGATGAGTAATAAAGGGATTGAGGTCGCTTTGAATTTTGTACCTGTTAAGACATCAGATTTCAGCTGGAGATCTTCTTTAAACTTCTCCCACAACAAGAATAATATTGATAATCTGTCCACCAGCAGATTTACAATCCCATACATTTATACCGCACAGTTAGGAGGGAAGGGACAGTCAGGTAACTACAGTCAGATTGTTCAGCCAGGTTATCCTTTAGGTACATTCTTACTATGGCATTATTTAGGTAAAAATGCTGCGGGTGTAAGTACTTATGAAAAAGCTGACGGAACCACTACTGCTACCCAACCCTTAACTACCGATCAGCGGGTTGCAGGAAGTGCACAACCTAAACTGATCTATGGCTGGAATAACAGCTTTTTTTACAAACAATTTGACTTTAATTTCCTGATACGCGGTGTATATGGAAATAAGATCCTGAATGCTACGCTGGCTGGTTTAAATAACCCTGCGGATTCAAAGATCCAGAATATTCCAAGGTTTACCCTGGGCGAATCATTCAATGATATCAACGCCTATCTGATTTCGGACAGGTTCCTGGAAAGCGGTTCTTATTTACGTCTGGACAATGCAACTTTAGGTTATACCATTAAACCCAAAATTCAGAATATCAAATCTATCAGATTATACCTGAGTGGTAATAATCTTTTTGTGATCACCAAATACCGTGGTATTGATCCTGAGATAAACATGGGTGGATTAACTCCCGGTATTGATAACAATAACTTCTATCCTAAAACCCGCACCTTCATTTTTGGTTTAAATGCGTCATTCTAAAATTTATATGAAAAAGAAAATATTACTGGTTTTGATGACCCTGACGGTTGTGCTGACCTATTCCTGTAAAAAACTGGACGTCCCTGTAGAATCACAGTTCGTGGCCTCTAACTTTCCTAAAACCCTGTCTGATTATAATGCTTCTGTAGGTGCTATATACTCTAATCTGTCATCCAATTTTGCAGTGCCTTACTGGCGTATGCAGGAGTTGGCTACCGATGAAGCGATCTTGCCGGCAAGGGATGGAAACTTTGATGATGGCGGGCAATACAGGCAGTTACATTACCATACCTGGACATCCGATCATCCAAATGTAACCACTATCTGGCAATGGGCTTACAGTGGAATTATGACCTGTAACCGCTTAATTAATATTACCAATTCATTCGGTTTTACACCTGCCGATAAAACAGCTAAACTGGCAGAAATCCGTGGAATGCGAGCCTTATACTATTTCTTTCTGATGGATTTGTATGGCAATGTTCCGATCATTACAGATTATCCTGTGACTGGCATTCCGGCTACTCAGCCCCGGGCAAAAGTTTTTCAGTTTATCGAAAGTGAATTGTTAAGTATAGAGCAGCAATTGCCTGCTAAAACCAATGTCGTGGCTTCAAATGTGCTGCAATATGGCAGGCCTACCAAAGGAATGGTTTTCGCGCTACTCTCTAAAATCTATTTAAATGCGGCTGTTTATACTAACGTACCACGTTATCCGGATGCTGTAGCGATGGCTGATAGTGTGATGGCTAATACCAATTATGGTTTAGATGCCAGATACAGAGATATCTTTTTGCCTAACAACGGGCCGCAGATCAGAGAGACCATTTTTGCTATTCCTTATGATCAGCAGATCCCAGGTAATCAGTTTACCAGATTTGGATTCTTTTATTACCTGGTTAATGCTTATGGTTTCAATGTGGGCTTAAGTATTGCCATGAGTACTACGCCCGAGTTCTACAACCGCTTTAATCTGCCGGGTGACTTCAGAACAACTACCTGGTTATCCGGGCCACAGTTTGCCCCAGATGGTAATGGTGGATTTACGACACAACCGATTTATTATCCTAATACAACTACACAGGTTGTCATCAATCCTGTTTTAACATTGGTACCGCCTAAACCTATGGATCTGGGCAATACCCTGGCCAGTCAGTCTGAAGGGGTACGTTCCATTAAGTATTATCCAGACCCTGCAATTATACAGGCTACCCGTTTAAATGGTAATGATGTACCTGTATTGCGCCTGGCAGATGTCATGCTGATGAAAGCTGAAGCGATTTTACGTGGGGCGCAGCCTACGGTGGTGAACGGTGAAATGCAAACACCATTGCTGTTGGTAAACCGTGTGCGTGCAAGGTCTGGTGCACAACTGGCTACTTCAATTGACCTGAATGGTATGCTTGACGAACGTGCCAGAGAGCTTTCTTGGGAAGGATGGAGGAGAAACGATCTGATCCGTTTTGGACAGTTTGAAGTTGAGTATCCTTTACCGAATGATGTACTTTCTATGGATAAAAGCACCTTCCGCAGATTATATCCGGTACCTACAACCGAACTGAAGTTAAATGGTAGCCTGATACAGAACCCAGGATATTAGATCTTAAATCAGACAGCATAAAGGGTTAATTCTCTTTATGCTGTTATTGAATTTAAAACAATAAATATAAACAGATGAAACTATTATTAGCTACTACAATATTTGCGCTATTGCCATTTTTCCCACCTCAGGAAGACGCTCAGCCGATAAACCACATACAAGTAATTGGTTCACACAACAGTTACAAAAGAGCTATAGATCCAGGATTATTCAAGGTGTTGCAAAAAAGAGATTCTGTCGGAATGAGCAGGATAGATTACAGCCATATATCTTTAACAGAACAGTTAAATATGGGATTGCTAAATCTGGAAATAGATGTTTACGCAGACTCACTGGGAGGAAAATATGCGCATCCCAAAGGACTTGACCTGGCTCCGGGACAGCCAGCCTACGATACAGAAGGGGTAATGAAACAGCCAGGCTTCAAAGTATTTCATATCCAGGATATAGATTTCAGGAGTAATTGCCCGACGTTTAAGCAATGTTTGGGAGAGCTTAAAAAATGGTCTGATCTGCATCCTGATCATCGTCCTGTTTTTATCACGATGAATGCTAAAGATGAAGTGATAGAAAAGGCAGGGTTGACTGTGCCTGAAAAATTCACCACTAAGGTATTTGATGCGCTTGATAAAGAAATTGCAGATTATCTGGGCAAAAGTTATTTAATTACACCTGATCAGGTAAGAGGTAAATACATCACTCTTGAAGCAGCTGTTTTACATCAGAACTGGCCTGATTTAAAATCTGCAAAAGGGAAATTTATTTTTATCCTTGATGAAACCGGAGTTAAAAGGTCAGCTTATATTGCCGGACATCCATCCTTAAAAGGAAGATTATTATTTGCAGATGCAGAACCGGGAACACCAGAGGCGGCAATTCATATTATGAATGACGCAAAAAGAGACCTTGTAGCTATTCGGACTTTAGTAAAAAAAGGATATATCATACGAACCAGGGCGGACAGTGATACAAGGGAAGCCAGAGAAAATGATCAGCGTACCTTTCAGGCAGCATTGCAATCTGGTGCACAAATTATTACCACAGACTATTACCTGAAAAGCACACACTTTAAATCTGCTTATGTAATTAGTTTTGCAGATAAATCGTATTTCCGGTTTAATCCGTTATTTAGTAACAGGATGAATGAATCAAAATGAGATTGTTTTTGTAAATTGCTGTTAAGCAAACTATTAGTTATGAAAAAAATGATATTAATTGTTTCGGTAGTGGTTTCTGTATTTCTCTTTTCCTTCAAAATGATGGAACCGGTTATATGGACCGTTGATAAGGCTCATGCCAGACTAACTTTTACTGTCACACATATGATGGTCTCTGATGTGGAAGGTTCTTTCAGGATCTTTAATGCTAAAGTAATTACACTGAAGGATGATTTTAGTGATGCTCAGGTTGACTTTTCGGCTGATGCAAGCAGTGTAAATACTGATAATGACCAGCGTGACGAACATGTGAAAAGCGCTGAGTTTTTAGAGGTGACCAAATACCCGGTCATTACTTTTAAAAGCACCTCTTTTAAAAAAGTAAATGGTAATGCCTATAAGGTCACCGGAAACTTAACCATTCATGGGGTGACCAAACCTGTTATCCTTACCGCGGTAGCCAGAACAGGTATTAACCCAATGAGTAAAAAACCAATTGCGGGTTTTAAAATTACAGGTACGATTAAACGTAGTGATTATGGGGTTGGAACAAAATTTCCCGTAGCTGTGTTAAGTGATGAGATTGCTATTGCAGCGAATGCAGAGTTTGGTAAGAATTAATTTATCCGCCCGGAAGATTCTGCGCTGCGTAATTTAAAAATAGGTACAGCAGAATCAGACATAATGATAATAAGCATAAGATTACAGCCAGGATATTTCTTCTGATTAAAATTGATGACACGCCACATAGCAGCGTAGCTAAAAGACAATAAAAGCTGAAATACATGTAATCAGACATGAAAAAAGTATAACTAAACTCAATATTGGTACATAGCGAGGGGATGGAAAAGACTAAAACGGCAATGATCAGTAAGGCTGTACCTGTTATGGCAACGTAATAGGCTCGTTTCTTTTGTTTTTCAATCATTATCGACGTCAGGTAGGTTCCTGTTTTTAAAGATAACAGATTTTGATCTAGTATAAGCCCTGTATGATTTGGTCACGAAATAAATACAAGATGAGGCCTGAATATGTAAAATCCATTCCCTGATCAGACGATCAGGGAATGGATTCGCTATAGACCTTAATGAGAAGTAAGATCTGTATAAAGACTACGGAAAGAGCTTCTTACTCCAAAAGTTAATAAGGTAGTTCTGTTTGTGAATACATCATTCGTTTCATTCCTGAAAATTCCACCTAATTCTATTCTTAGGTTATATTTAGGATTAATTAGAAAAGATGCTTTTCCTTCAAGGTAAACCATATTTGTAGCCAATCCCTGGCCAGTATAATTGTTATAATATCTTGCTGGATCTATGTAAACTTTGAAAATGTCTTTTCCATAGTTTAATCCATTCATATCTAATCCATATTTGCCTAAATCAACCTCTCCGCTAAAATCAAATCTTTTATAAGTATAATTTAATATACCCACAAGTTCTCTGAAATTAGCTCCCCACGGATGTGCCAGTGGCTCTCCGTTGGAAGAATAATTCTCTATGGCAGATCTTGCAGCATAAGTGTAAGGTTTTACACTATTGGTTTCCAGCAGGTAATTCAAGCCTTTGATTTTAAATAAATTAGCTCCTCTGACGCCCAGTTGCCAGCCATATTTGTTACCGAAACTTCCATTACTGGAGAAGAAATCTTTGGCACGAAATTCATTTAAGGCAAATTGGCCATAGGCAGTTATACCATCAGTGAATTTATATTTAACATTTAAACCCAGCAGGGATTTATCTGGATTATTGGCTGAATTATTAATAGGTTTCATAAATATAACCGGATTTATATAGTTGAAATCAAAGGGGCGTTTTGCTCCATTGTCATCTGTATAGAATCCCATAATATTTTCGAAAAATCCGATTGACAATTTTTTGTTTACACTCCAGTCAAGGTAATGGAAGACTCCAAATTTCTTTCTGTTAATCTGATACTGTGATGTAGTTGCAGGATCATTCATATACGTCCACATGGCCATGTACCGCACATTTCCCAGTGTTCCGGTCAGTTTGAAAAATGGATAGGGGGATGCATAATCTGAAAGCAGCAGAGACCGGTATCCATCTCCAATGAAAGTTTTATCACGACCGGCACTGATGGTTAAATATTTAATAGGCGTATAAGCTACTGAAGCACTTATATAAGCCCAGTTATAAGCATCCTTGCCGGGATAACGCGCATAAGCCTGTCCCGGTATAATTCCAACCTGGTTAATATATTCAGTAAGATAACTTGGGAAAGATCCCCGGCTTAAATACCCGCTTACATTATAAGAGAGTTTATCGCCTATTGTCCCTCCCAGTTGTACACCCATTGAACCCAAACCAGTGGTTTTACGTCCTGAGAAATCTCTGCCTATACTAAAATCAGGTAAGAGATCAGCATAAAATGCAGAACGGGGCATTTTAATATCAATTAAATGCTCACTAAACAATTTTCTGTAGGCCAGGCTGTGTTGTTTATCATCCTGTTTATGATTCAATAAAGAATCTATAGAACGATTGATTAAAGTGTCATTTACAATAAATGGTTTTAAAGAGGTATGTTCATTACTTTTTGTAGAGTATATGTCCTGGTTAAGTTTTTGATAAAACTGATAAGGATATATCGTTTGCGCAAACACCGGTCCTGTAGCAAATATGCATAACAGGAGCAGGACAAACACTGGCTTATTAGGTAAATTAAAAATCATGGTATAGGTTTCTAAAGCTGCTTCTTAATCCAAAAGTTATCATGGCTGTTTTAGTGTCAGTCAAGCTGTTTTTTTCTTGTCTGAGTAAACCGGAAACTTCTAAACGTAAATTATATTTGGGATTGAGTAAATAAGCCACTTTACCTTCTGCAAAACGCATAGATGTAGCTAGCCGTTGCCCACTTTGATCAATGCCATATCTTGCATAATTAAGCTGGCCCTGGAAATCAAATTTATTAATTGAATAATTGATGATACTTAGCCACTCTCTAAAATCTGAACCAAGGGGATGAGCCAGAGATTCACTTAGTTGACTATAGTTAACAATTGGATGGGCTGAGTAGGTATAAGTATTTGGTGTTGCTGTATTGTATTCAACTAAATAATTTAACCTGTTGACCTTAAAAAGGTCCGCACCTCTGAAACCTAATTGCCAGGCATTTTTATTTTTGTTTGTTTGAGATGGTGCCTGATCAAAAATCAGCTGACCGTATACTGTTGTGTTCTTTAATACTTTGTATTTACCATTGAATCCTATTAAAGTATGATCAGGTGTAGTTCCTGATGGTCTTAAAGCTGAAGAAAACAGAATGGGATTAATGTAATTCAGATCAAAGCCATGTCCTTTACCCTGATCATTTGCTTCTTCTGCAACCAGAGCATTAAAAAAACCTAAAGATGCATTTTTATTGATAGTCCAGTCTACATAATGAAAGGCACCCCATTTACGTCTGTTGTTATAAAAGGAATTAAATTCTGTTGCATGTTGATCCTGCATATAGGCCCACATAGCCATGTACTGAACCTTCTTGCCCAGGTTTGCCTTTAGCCTAAGCAAAGGGTAGGGAGCAGCAAAATCAGACAATAACAACGATCTGTACCCGTCACCGATAAAGGTTTTATCCTGGCCCAGTTCGACAGTAATAGATTTATTAATTGAATAACCCATTAATGCTGTAACGTAAGACCAGTCAATCGCTTTGGATGGGCTTGGATCTTTACTGTAGGCTTGTCCTGGCACCATACCGGTTCTTGTGGTGTAATTAAGTTCATAATTGGAAAACTGAGCCTGGTTCTCGAATCCACTGGTATAGATGAAGAATTTCTGGCCGATCGTAATGCCTGCCTGGTAACCACGTGTATTCAGCCAGGTAGTTTTACTACCGTTAAATTCTCTTCCCAGTTGAAAATCGGGCAAAAAATCTAAATAGAAGGTGTATTCTTTATTTCTAACATCGACTAAATGTTCATCGAACAACTTTCTGTGAACCCAGCTTCTGTGTACTGTGCTCGCCGGAGAATTCATTAAAGAATCATGAAGCGGTCTCATCGCACTTGAATCAGAGATCAGATAAGGTTTAAGTGCAGTATGCGAGTTCTCCTCTGCTGAATACACATTTTTGTTCAGTTTTTGATAGAACTGATAAGAATAAGGCTGGTATATTAATTGTGCATTACTCTGTTCCGGCTTAATTAATATAAATGCAAAGAGTAGGACAAACGAGATTAACCCCTTATTTTTAGTAAGGTAAATATCCTTCATAAAGTTTCAGATTTAGGGGTGCGTCTTAAAGGTTGATATTTCATTTTTTTATTTTTCATTAGCGTGTATATTGGTATGTTTATGATGGTCTCATTATGATAAAGAGAATTCCAAAAGTAAAGAATAAACATTAAAGACCCACTAATTTAACCGGAGAATTAGACTTGTACAGTGTTAAACTATTCTCATACACCGATACAAAAGTGTTTTAATTGTTCTTTTCGACTATTATAACGTCAAAAAATAAGATTTAGTGACTGGTTTGTCGACTTTGCCTTGGTGTATTAAGTTTTTTGACGTAAAAAAGGGTCTTTATTGCTGTATAGAGGCCTTTTTTTTGGATAGATATTTCTTGTTTTTTTAAAATACCTAAAGAAATCTCTTTTGATCAGGGTATATAGGTTAAATCTTTACCGGCCATTTTCTGGCTACCTGGCTTGAAAAAAAACTGGTTTTTGAGAAAAAAGAATTAAAATTGCCCTGGCAGATTTCAATCACTGAGATACAGCTGTTAATTTTGTACTGTGACTAAAATAAAGAGAATAACTCCAACCGATTTCAGAGGACAGTATATGTCTGAAATGTCAATGGATTTTGCAATTTTAAAAACACCTGTCCAGATACATGACATAGCCAGAACATCTGGTTTTATAAAAGTCCCAACGCCATTACACAGACAGGATTTCAATTCGATAATTCACATCACCCGCGGAAATGCGAAACAGCAGGTGGATGCAGATCTGATGTCTGTCAAAGAAGACGAGATCTTATTCATCCGTCAGGGGAATGTTACTTCGTTAAAAGAGGTAAGCCCTGATGCTTCTGGTCATATTATTTTATTCGAAGATCAGACCATTAATCAGCTATTGTCCAAACAGGAGCTGATCAGACTTTTTTCAGCAAATACAGTTATTCATTTATCCAGAACAACGAGTGAGTGGCTGACCCCGCTTTTTGAATTGCTGAGTATTGAGATTTACAGTGAAAACCCTAATCTGGGAATTTGTTACTCCCTTTTGCAGGCTGGGCTACAAAAAATACTGACTTCGAGTAAAGAGCTGAATAAAGGTGTAAACCGGAGTACCGAAATCACCTTTAATTTTAAGGAACTGGTTTACAAACACCACAGAGCACAAAAGACAATTGTATTTTATGCCAGTAAGTTATCCGTTTCTGAAAACTATCTGCACCGGTGTATTAAGGAAACTACAGGTATAAGTCCGAAAGAATGGATTAATAAAGCAAGTATTCTGCAAAGCCAGTTACTTTTACAGGATCTGACCAGGAGCGTATCAGAAATTGCTTTTGAGCTAAATTATGGAGATCCCAGTTACTTCGGACGTCTCTTTAAAAAGGTAACCGGAATAACCCCTTCCGAATACCGGATCGCATTTATGCAAGATTTGTCCGAGTAAAGGTAGGTTTTGTTTTAAAGCCTCTTTCGTTTTCATTCCATCTTTGTCTTATCAAATTCAAAGAAATGAGAACACATATTATCATCAGAAATTATTACAAAACCAGGCCTGGAATAATCTGTCCATATGGTCTTGCTGTGCATGTTTCCAGGTTAAAGACCCGCATGCAGAAATCTCCCTGTCCTCCTGATTTTTTATCCGCGGTTAAACGCTGCATTATTCTATTGTAAATATAAAACCATGAATAAGTTATCTATTCTTTTTGTCATCATCTCAGCGCTCTTTTTATCCAGTAAATGCCATAGTCAGATTATTCAGGATGTCGGTGGCGTTGCACTTACTGTTCACGATAAAAGTTATTTTAAAGATTTGCCGGCCGGAAGTTCATTATCAGGGAATAAGTTTCAGCTGAACACTTACGATGCCTGGTTACCGGTTCCTCCTTTCAGAATTGGAAAGACAACTGTCTTCAGTAACCTGAATTATCGTCTGATGGATTTCAGATACGATCAGAAATCGGTAGCCGATCCAAACCGGATAGACAGAATCCAGGAAATCAAATCAGTAATTGTTGTCCGACACCCCATTTCAGAAAGATGGTCAGTTTTAGGAATAATTATGCCAACAATAGCCTCCGACTTTAAGCAGTCACTCTCCTTTGACGATGTAATCTTAGACGGGATATTGGGTGTATCTAAAAAATTCGGCAGTGAATCCAATCTCGAGATCGGTTTAGGAGTCCATGCTTTATATTCTTTTGGAGACGTTTTAATTACTCCGGGCATATCAGTTGATTACAGGAGTTCCAATGATAAATGGTTGGCCCAGTTCTACTGGCCAAGACTGAATGTACTTTACAAGGTGGCTCCGGGTACAAGAGTTGGTTTAGCAGGTTCCATAGACTGGACGCGGTTTAACCTGAAGAACTATACCGGGTATAATGGAAGAGAGGTTGATTATGCACAGTTCTCCAGTATACATGGAGGTTTACAGATACAACAGCGTATTGCAGGTAGTTTCTGGGTCCAGGCACAGGGGGGGATGGGACTTTTCAATAAATATGAATTGTTCGATCCCAAAAACAAAACCGTAAATGATTTTCCGGTAAACAATATGGCCTATGGCAAATTGACGCTTAGTTATAGAATCGGCAGAAAATAAATAATTAAAATCCATTTAATCATGAAAGCATTTATTCTTATCATCCTGTCTCTTTGTTTATCAGTTATAACAAAGGCACAATCAGTAAAAATGACCATTGAGGTCAAAAAGGTGCAACCTGGAAAGGGAACGGTCGTGGTCAATATATACGATAAGAAAGAGGTTTTTTTAAAAACCTCCTTCCTCAGTAAAACCCAGAAAGCAGACCAGTCAACCCTGAAATTCATTATAGACTTACCCAAAAAAGGTACCTATGCGATTACTGTTTTTCAGGATCTGGACAACAATAAGAAACTCAACCAGGACTGGCTGGGAATCCCGGAAGAACCAGTTGGTTATGGCAATAATTTCAAACCATCCTCGAAGCCGAAATTTAATGAATGTTCAGTAACGGTAAATGAAGATACCAGTCAGGTGATCAGTCTTCTATAAGTGGATAAGAAACAATTATACTCCAATGAAAAATAGAACTATTGCAGAAGTGATGCAGGTATATAAAACTTATCAGACGGGAGATACCCTGATTACGGCCCTGCATTCTACCTCTCTGCAGTTTAAAACCGGAGAGCTGACCCTGATATTAGGTCCCTCCGGTTCAGGGAAAACTACTTTGTTATCATTGCTGGGATGCGTTATTTATCCAACCGGAGGAGATGTTTTTATTGATGGTCAACAGGCAAACTTATTGTCTGCTAACGAATTGTCAGTGCTGAGGCTGGGTAAGATTGGTTTTGTATTTCAGGGGTTTAACCTTATTGCCCCACTCAATGCGCTGGAAAATGTAATGATACCACTACAGCTTAGAAATAACAAAGCAGCCGGCAATAAACAAAAAGCCGAAGCAGCACTCGAACTGGTTGGTATGAAAGACCGGATGAAGAACCTGCCCAAAATGCTCAGTGGGGGACAACAGCAAAGAGTAGCTATCGCAAGGGCCCTGGTAACTGATCCTCCCATTATACTTTGTGATGAACCGACCGCTGCGTTGGACCCTAAAAGTGTCGGTGTTGTTATGGAGGAGCTTAAAACACTGGCGATAAACGGAAAGAGCGTAATCGTGGTTACCCACGATATGCGGCTTAAACAATATGCTGACAGAATAATCTACGTAGATAATGGTTTGGCAGCCGAGGTGGAACATCTCAGTCTCCTCCCTCATTAATATTAAAAAACAATATATACGGATGAAAAAGACATTTATTTACCTGGTATTCATTTACCTGGTACTACTGGTCTGTTGTGCCTGCTCTTTTGGCTGCAAGCCGGCAGAGGCAAAGAAGGAACCCAGTTTATCTTCAGCACAACAAGACATTGCGAACCATGAAATTGTAGGCTTAGGACGAATTGAACCAGAAGGGAAAGTGGTATCGCTGGCTACAGCGGTAACCGGGATCATCACCGAAGTATATAAAAGAGAGAATGATCAGATTCTGAAAGGAGAGCTGATCCTCGAACTTGAACATACTGTACAGGATGCAAAAATGGAACAGGCAAAACGAAGGGTTATTACACAATTGGCTGAGATCAGGATTGCAGAATCAAATCTGGAAGAACAGAAGGTTCTTTTAAGTAATAAAGAGCTGGAACTGGGCAGAATAAAAAATCTGTACGCTAAAGGAGCAGAAACAAGACAGAACTTAGATAATCTCGAAACTGATGTCAAAGTTTGCCAGGTGAAGACGGCGCAATTACAAAAACAGATCGTTGTATCCAGCGCAAGACTGAAAGAAGCAGAACAGGAAGCAGATGTATTTGCCAGAGAATTACAGCAACATTTTGTGAAAGCTTTAGGCGATGGGCAGATCATGGATATGAAGGCTATAAAAGGAGCTGCATTAATGGCCAATCAGTCTTTTGCAGAATTCATACCCAAAGGGAGACTGGTTGCTACCTGTGAAATCGATGAACTTTTTGCTGATAAAATCAGAGAAGGCCAGCAGGCAGTGATCCGCCAGATAGGTTCCCATCGGATCCTGGGAAAGGGAAAATTGATTTTTGCCTCTTCGGCACTTAAACGAAAATCTCTTTTTTCAGAGCAGGCAGGTGATCAGGAAGACAGGAGAGTGAGAGAGGTCAAGATCCTGTTAAATGACCAGACAGGTTACCTCATTAATTCCCGTGTTGAATGTATCGTGCAATCAAAAATAGACTGATGAAATCTACAATTATTACTGCCTGGAAGTTTATTCGCTTTGATCAGACAAAGAGTATTGGAATTGTGATAGGGATCGTAATCAGTACTTTTCTGATCGGTCAGCAACTGGGAACGTTTAACTTCCTGACAAGTCTGATGAGTGTGCTGGTTAAAAATACAACAGCAGATATCTGGGTTGTAGATAGCAAAACAGCCGATGCCAATCAACTCATCCTGTTAGATACGAGGAAAGAAAGAGAAATTAAAAGTTTGCCAGGGGTGGAAGAAGCTTTTCCGATAGTTATTACAGGGGGGAAAGCTAAATTTCCGGACGGGACGAGTGCAAATGTTAATCTCATCGGCAGTGAATTTCCATATTTTAAAGCGGGTCCCGATGGTGCTAAAATTATAGAGGGTCAGCGTAATGATCTGTTGCAGGAAGCAGGTGTCTCGGCAGAATATTATGACAGGAATAATTTTGGAGGCTCTTCAAATGTTGGCGTTGAGTTTGAAATAAACGGTAAACGTGCCGTAATCACTGTCCAGACTAAAGGTATCCGTGGTTGGGGTGGTTATCTGATGTACACTACTCTGGAAAGAGCAAGGTATTACGGGCATATTCCGTCCACAAATATCAGTGCGGTATTGGTAAAAGTCAGACCCCAGGAAGATGTGGACCAGGTTGTCAGACAAATAAACCAGGCTATTCCCGGAGTAAAGGCCTGGAAGACTTCCGAATTAAGTTCCTCCACTATTGATAGCGTACTCAGTTCGACCGGACTAGGGGCGAGTACCGGTTCATTGGTTGGTTTCGCTGTTATTGCCGGCTTCTTTATAATCGGATTAACTATGTATTCCTCTGCATTGGACAGAATCAAGGATTACGGGACTTTAAAAGCTATTGGCGCCACCAATGTGTATATCCGGAACCTGATTCTGACACAGGCCACCTTGTTCGCTGTGGTTGGCTTTATCATCGCGTTAGCTTTTCTGATGGGATTTCAGAAAGGCATGTCACAAGCAGGTTTGCTGATTGAATTTAAACCAGTTATGGTGATGGGCATTTTACTAATCACTTTTTCAATTGCATTACTCGGGGCAGTATTTGCCATCCGCAGAATTAAAGATGTTGAACCAGCCTCTGTATTCAGGGGATAAAATATATTATGAACAATAAAATGAAATCATATTCGGCATTTACGCTGTCTGTTTTAATGACCTTTTTTTTGAATGGTTATGCACAAAGTGATAAGTTGACCTTACAGAACGCAATAAGAGCAGCTAAAAATAACCGGCGCTTACTGGCTTCTCTGGAAATGGAAACCCGGATCAGTCAGCTTAAAACAACTGAATTAAATGCCAGATACTTACCAAAAATAAGTCTGGATTATAACTATCAGTATCATCCGATTATTGCATCTGGTATTATTCCTCTTGGTGAATTGAATTCTAATGTACCCACAGGGGCTGGGAAAGCTTTGAAAATGGGTACCAGCTATACACAAAATGCTGGTTTGACTGTTCAACAGCCTTTGTTAGATATCTCTGTTTCCAAATTGGTCCGCGAATCAAAGTTACAGGAAAAGCTGGCCCGGCTGAATGAGAAAGATGCAGAACTGGAATTGACCTATGAAGTTGCGAAAGCTTATCTGAACGTACTGGCTTCTGCAGAACAAGTCCGGATCGCAGTGAATGATACGGTCAGGACGGCACTGAGTTTAAAAATGGTCAGGGAGAAATTTCTTAATCAAAGGATACTCAAAGCAGAGGTGAACGAGACATTGGTCACACACTATGATAATGTTCAGCAATACCATAATGCCAGGAATGCGGAATTGGTTTCCAGGCAATATTTACTTTACGTCACCGGAAATGATTTATCAGGTGCCCCACTATTGGTACTGGAAGATTATAATTTAAGTCAGGATATTTCGGATATGGATGAAACCAGGTTAACTGCTTTACCCAAAATAGAAATCCTGAAAATCAAAAATGAAGTATTGAATAATAAAGAAAAGCTGGAACGCTTAAAATACAGTCCTCTGATTAATTTGAATGCCTATCTGGGAGGTGATCAGTTTAGTGACCGGTTAAACCCGTTTAAACAAAACTCATGGTATGGGAATAGCTATGTTGGTGTTTCATTAAAGCTACCTGTACTTTTTGGAGAACAGACAGCCAAACGGCTGAGTCAGCTGAAGTATCAGCAAAGACAAAATGAATATCAAATGATAGAAGAAATCAACAGGTTAAAGCATGATATACAAAGTACCGCCGCAAAGTTTATCAATATTTTACAGCAGCTGAATACGTTGACAGGCAATATTAACCTGAGCTCTGAAACTGTGGCCATCTATCAGGAAAGGTTTAAAGAAAGTCAGTTGTCATTAAACGAACTGAATGACAGAGAGGTCAGATTGCAGCATTTAAAATTACAGTATGAAAAGCTGAAAAAGGAACTGATCATTGCGTGGCTGGACTGGAAAAAGGCAAATGGCACTATTGAGTTCATAAAATAACACCTTTATATACTTGTTTGTCATAGCCACAGCTAATGAAGTATAATTTCTTTCCCTTTAGCTTATACCCCAGATCTTTTCGCAATTTCAGCAAATCCGAAAACCTGTCAAAAAAAAGTTTTGAGCTGGGCGCTTAATGCATACCAGTAAACGGGCGAGACAATAATCAGTTCGTCATACTTTAAAATATCCTCCATCAGGCTCAGGTAATCATCATTTTTATAGTCAAATGAATAATCGAAATAGCCGATATTGTAATCATTTAAATCATATACTTTATCAATTTGGATCTGTTGAGTGATAACCTCCACCAATTGTTTCGTATTGCCGTCAGACCTTGAACTGCCAAAAATTATTACAGGATTCATCTATAGATGTTTAATGGAATTTTCCAGGCTATGCCTCATTCTCCAGCCGTTCATGGAAATCTATCATTTTTGTAAGGGTACTCAGGGTAGTGTCAAAGTTTTTAGTACCTACAAATTTCTTGTATTCGGTATGGAGTTCTAAACCATTCTGTCGGATAGAATCAAACAATAATTTCCCCTGTGGTGAAAGGAATATCATAATTGACCTGGCATCAGTTTCACTTTTTTCAGTATAGACCAAACCAAGGTTTTCCAGTTCTTTAACTGTTTTACTTACGCCTTGTTTGGTTACTTTGATTTTACGGATTAGTGCATGATTGGAAATTCCATGATCCCCTATACTCATAAAATAAGGCAAATGGACAACATTTAAGCTTTCAGGGGTAATACCTGCTAATTTTGATTCAGTCCATCTGTCCATCACCCGCTTCATCAGGTAAACTAATCTGAAAATGAGATCTTCTGTTCCGTCTTGCTGTTCCATTTTGTAAAAGTATGTTTTTTTAATATAATTCCTAATTGTCATTGAAATGTATTATTTGACATTTTTGTTAATAAATAAAGTAAACTAAGTTGACTAATATAGTCAACTTAGTTTACTTTTGTTGAAAAATAATAGAACATGGAAACAGAAGAAAAAAAACAAAGTCCAGCTAAACTGACAGCAAAACTTGCAACGGTAGGTATTTTGGCGATCGTAGTTTGCTACTTCGCTTTTACTAAAATAAATCATGCCCTGAATTTTGAAGGTACTGATAACGCACAAATTGAAACCAACTCTGTACCAGTGCTTAGTCGTGTGCCTGGTTATATCAGAGAATTTTCACTGATAGATTATCAGCGCGTTAAAGCAGGGGATACTATTGCCATTATAGATGATAGTGAGTATGTTCTGGCTGTGCAGCAGGCCGAAGCAGATTTACTGGCCGCAAAGGCAGATCTCAGTGGTGCTGAATCTCAGTTACCTACTATTGGCTCCAACAAGGAAGTCGCCTCGGCTGATATGAGTATTGAAGAAACCGGGTTGCAAAAAGCGAAAAGAGATGTTGACAGGGATGGTGCTTTATTTAAAGAAGGATCGATTACCCGCCATCAGTTTGAAAATAGTCAGTCTGCTTATCAGACAGCGCAGAAACAATTAATTGCCAGCAAAAGGAAAGTAACCCAGGCCGGTACACAAACCAGCACTGCCGAAGCACAGATAGCTAAAGCAAAGGCGGCCATAGCAGCTAAAGAAACGGCTTTGGCCAGAGCCAGACTGGATCTTTCTTATACCAGGATTATAGCTCCTGTTAGTGGTAAAGTAGGGAAAACGAATCTGAAACAAAACCAGTATGTACAGGGAGGGCAGCAACTTTTCAGCCTGATCACTAATGATAAATACTGGATTGTGGCCAATTTCAAAGAAACACAGATTGAACATATGAAAATCGGGCAGCTGGTAGAAGTTAAAGTGGATGGTTACCCTGATCATAAAATCACCGGAAAAGTATCTGGTTTCAGTGATGCGACGGGGGCAAGGTTCTCATTGCTGCCACCAGATAACTCTACAGGAAACTTTGTTAAAGTGACACAAAGAGTTCCAGTAAGGATAGAATTAGATAATCCGGCTGCACTAAGCGGAATTCTGAAAGCGGGTTTAAGTGTAGAGGCTGATGTAAGAGTAGATTAAATTATCAAAATGTCTGATAACACAAATAAACTGATTAAGATCATTATTGTCATCACGACCATTTCGGCAGCGATCATGGAACTGATAGATACTTCTATTGTGAATGTCGCGCTGAGTAATATCAGCGGTACACTGGGAGCAACCTTAGAGGATGCTTCCTGGGTAGTTACTGCTTACGCGATAGCCAATGTGATCATCATTCCAATGACTGGGTTTCTCAGTCGCTATTTTGGAAGAAAAAACTATTATCTCTGTTCTATTATTCTTTTTACGATCGCTTCCTACATGTGTGGAAGCTCTACGTCATTGTGGATGCTTGTTTTATGGCGGTTTATTCAAGGAATTGGTGGAGGGGCTTTGCTTTCTGTATCACAGGGAATTCTTTTCGAACAATTTAAACCTGAAGAAAAAGGAATTGCAGGAGGAATTTTTGGAATGGGGATCGTGATCGGCCCAACCATCGGCCCTGTTTTAGGAGGATATATTGTAGATAATTATCATTGGGCACTGATTTTTAATATCAATGTTCCGATAGGTATAATCGCGGCTTTAATGACCTGGAAATTTATAGACCGGAAACCAGAAGAATATAATATTGACAAAAAATCTATACCGATTGATTATCTGGGTATTCTGTCTTTAATGGTAGGTATCGGTGCATTGCAGTATGTACTGGAAAAGGGGCAGTCTGATGATTGGTTCCAGTCGGAATCTATCCGTTACCTGACTATGGCCGCAGTTTCGGGGATAGCCTTTTTTATCTGGTGGGAACTCTACACTAAAAATCCGGTGATCAATTTAAGGGTATTGAAGAGCCGGAACCTGATAGGAAGTAATGTTTTAACCTTTGTCTGTGGTTTTGGTCTTTTCGGATCAGTTTATCTGTTTCCGGTTATGGTCCAGCGGGTAATGGGTTATACACCAACTGAGACTGGTATATCGATGGCGCCCGGCGCACTGATCACCATTTTTGCGATGCCTTTGATCGGAGCTGGTCTGGGTAAAGGGATCAAACCGATGTACTTTGTAGTCGCAGGATTTATCCTTTTTATTCTTTTTGGATATCTTTCTTCGCTGGCAACAGCCGAGTCCGACAAATGGTGGTTTACATTGCCACAGGTATGCAGGGGACTGGGGACAGGTTGTTTAACAATTCCACTACTTAGCCAGGCCGTTGTTGGTCTGAAACCCGTAGATATGCCTTATGGTATTTCTTTGAACAACATGTTCCGTCAGCTTGGCGGTGCATTTGGGATTGCTATTATGAATAGTTATGCGACCAATCGTTTTGCAACGCACCGTTCCGATCTGGTATCCAATCTCCAGGGAAATAACCCCATGTTTACTGAACGCCTCAATGGTATCGCACATACACTGACTGCAAAAGGGATTAATCCGCTTGCGGCTAAACAAGCGGCCTATGGGATTCTGGATAACACAATTTCCAGCCAGGCACAAATGCAGGCATACCTGGATGGCTTCTTCTTAATCGCCGTCTTTTTCGTCTGCGCTATACCATTTATGCTGCTCCTTAAAAATCAGGCGATGGATGCTAAAACCAGAGAAGAGGTAGCAGCTGCAGCTCATTAATTATAAAAAATATATATCATGAAACGTTTAATCAGTACCCTTATCATACTTTCTCTCTCTACTGCAATTTACGCGCAGCAGGGGTCGGGAAACCTGTCTGCACTTATCAACCAATCTTTTAACTACTTTCCTCAGTTTAAAGAACTGGGACAAGCTATAGATGTGGAGCAGCAACGCATAGTCCTGGCTAAGTCTCCGGCATTGCCATCTTTTCAGGCTACAGGAAGTTACAACTATATTAATCCGGTATCAGAGATCAGTATCCCGATGGGTGCCGAAACCAGGACTTTCGCTATGATGCCCAAAAACAATTACAAGACTTCGCTGAACGGAAGTTATACACTCTGGGATTTTGGAGTGGTGAAAGCAGGGGTAGATCGTGCGAAAGCTTCATTACAATATGCTAAAGATAATATGGATTATAATAAAAACCAGATGGCTGCTCAGGTATCCGGAATATATTATCAGATTGCTTATCTTAAATCTTCTATTGAGATCCAGAACAGTGTGATCAGCTTTCTGGAAAGCAACCGTAAAGACACCGAAATTAAATACAAACACGGTGATGCCTTAAAGTATGATGTCCTTTCCATTCAGTCTAGTATTGATCAGGAAAATAACCGCAAAATTGATTTGCAGAATACTTTAAACAAACAATATATTCTGATGGAATATACCACCGGTGCAAAGATCAGTACAGATCCTGCCGATTTTGTTTTCCCGGTTCAGGGTTTAGAGGAAGGGGTAGATAAATCATTCGAAAATGCGACAAATTATAACCCAGAATTTAAATTATTAAAAGATAAAATTGTACAGGCCGAGGCTGATCTGGCGGTTAGTAAAACAGGGGGGAAGCCATCAGTCAGATTAAGTGCTGGTACTGGTTATGCTAATGGTTATCCAAACGATTTGAACAGGTTTATCTATAACTATACAGCAGGTGTAACTTTAAATATTCCGATTTATGAAGGTGGTAAGGCCAGGAAGCAGGCCAGGTTATCTCAAAGCCAGCTTAAACAGACCCAGTTGGCCTCAGAAAGTCTGAACAATACTTATCGTAGTAATATCCAGCAGGTTCTGACCGATATTAAAAGTAACCGGTCGAGTATGGTGAATGCGGACAGGCAGATTAACGAGGCGAAAGAAGCACAGAAACTTGCACAAAGCAGGTATAGAAATGGGACTGGTACTAATCTGGAGCTGACTAATGCGAGTACCAATGTACAAAGAGCAGAACTAACAAAATTGCAGTATGCTTATCAGCTCTGTGTTGCGCAGGTTGAAATGGCAAGATTAACAGGAATCAAATACTGGTAAACAATTAAATAACTGACCATGAGAGTTTTCATTTTCGTTTCCAATATCAATACCGAAGCAGATATTCACAAGTTAAAGAGACAATTTGATCAGCGCAGGGATATTGCTGACTGGTCTGTCGATCTGAGTGATGAGGAAAAAGTTTTACGTGTAGTGACTGGTACATTGGAACGACCTGAAGTTATAGCCCTGGTCAGGTCCTGTGGATATGATTGCCATAAAATGGATTGGTGAATTGTTGCAGAAAATCAGGAAATATTTGTACTATCGTATAAAAATCACTTTATGAAACGTATCTATGTGGTTTCCATCATTTCGGCATCCTTATTTGTCTATGCATGTAAACCAAGCAACAACAACAACATTCAAACCGGAAAAGATAGCACAGCAGCCACGGTTAGTTCATCTGCACCAGCTACAACTGCAACAAGCAGCGAACAACCCAGTACAGATCTTTCCAGACTGGAAGAATTAAAAAAGCTTAAGCCTTACACGGAACAAGAAGCGAAAAAACTTCTTCCGGAGGAACTGGATGGACTTAAATTAGCTGATCTGACTGCAAATGATCTATTTGGACAGGCAGTTAGTGGTGACTATGCTAAAGCCAAAGAAGCTCCTTATAAAGTATCCGTTACGGATTGTGCCGGAGAAAAAGGTGCTGGTAAGTATATGATGTTTTACATTGGTCCGATGGCAGCTGAAGACAGTAAACCAGCCAAAGGAGCTGAAAATGTCGTTACCCAAAAGAAAGTAGATTTTGAAGGTCAGAAAGCAATCAGCCGTCATGATCCTGTGAACAACATTAACTCTCTTGTTTTTGTGAAAAAGGGAAGATTGTTTGTAGAGATGTCAGCTCCGGCAGGAACAACCCTGGAACAATTACTTGCAATAGCTGGTAAACTCAGCGCAAAATTGTAATCACTAGCCGGTGCGCGTATAAACGGGCACCGGCTTTGAATTCTATCCCGGGAGTTCTACCCCTAGGATATCATAAAGACTTCTTTCCCCTTTTGATGTGATTACTAAAGCTCTTGAATTCTGAGTACGGCGCATCCAGTCATCCTGAAACATTTTTTCCAGAATAGCACGTCCCAGAGACCCTGCAAGATGAAACCGTCTTTCACTCCAGTCTAGACAAGGTCTGGCAAACGGTCTTTTTAGTTTTAGTAAAACATCCGTGTCAATACCAAAACCAGTAAAAAACGAATGTCCTTTATCAGTCAATTCATATTGCTGACCTTTTTCTGAAAGATACGCTAGTTTTAATATCCTGTCGGTAATTGCCACGCCCGCTTTCCCGGCAATATGATCGTAACATGTCCTGCAATTTTTAACCGGAACATTTTTAGCACCAGACTGGCAAGATTCTTTCTGAACCGGAACCAGGTTGGCCAGTGCTTCAATAGCATAGGCGACCTCATCATTGGCATAACTGAAATAACGATGCCTGCCCTGGGCAATAACCTTTAAAAGCCCGGCCTGTACCAGTTTACCCAGGTGCATACTTGCACTTTGAGGAGACACCTCGCCAAATAAAGATAACTCTGTTGCCGTATAAGCCTTACCATCCATTAAAACCCATAACATCTTAATTCGGGCCGGTTCACCTATTAATGTTGCTATGTTCTCCAATTGTGCGATTTCCATGATCAAATATACCTGGTTTATAAAAGATATAGTTCATTTTAAAATGAACTATATCTTTAGATAATGAGAGAGATTTACAGCGTAAATAAATTCAGTTATGCATCTCAGAAACACAACTCCTTTTTTAACCATTCAACCTAAGATTTTATATTTCGGTACTCCTGTCGCTTTAATTACTACCATTGATGAAAAGGGGATATCAAACATCGGCCCCATATCATCTGCCTGGGCTTTAGGCTATAACCTGCTCCTTGGACTAGGTTGTGACAGCAAAACCTATCAGAACCTGATCCTGACTAAAGAATGTGTCGTTAACCTGCCATCCGCCGGCTTATTTGAAAAAATTGAAAGAATAGCAGGTTTAACAGGATTAAATCCTGTGCCTGAAAATAAAAGTAAACAGTACCGGTATGAACCAGATAAATTTCTGGCAGGTGATTTTCAGATGATGCCGGCAGAGAAAGTTACTCCGCAAGCCATTGCGGACTGTCCACTGCAATTGGAAGCGACTCTTCAACACCATTATATTATGGAATATGGCACTGATGGAACCCCTTTAATTGCTGCGGTACAGGTAAAAGTAATTAATGTAAGAGCTCATGAGCATCTGGTTACCAATCAGAACTATATCGACCCTGCATTATGGTCGCCGCTGATTTATAGTTTTCGCCATTACTATGCACTGGGAGAAAAAGTAGGAAAAAATTTCAGAGCTGAGATTTAAATAATAACTTACCGTAAACTTGCCATTTTTTTAATTATAAATTCAAATCATGAAAAATCTGATCCTGTTACTCTGTTTCTTTTCCATGCCTTTTATGCTGCTGGCTAATGCTGATCATCCTGCAAAACCTCGTATTCTCGTGTTTTCAAAGACAGGAGGCTTCAGACACAGTTCTATTGCAGTCGGAAAAGCGGCGATTATTAAACTGGGCTCAGAAAATGCCTTTGATGTTGATACAACAGAAAATGCAGCGTATTTTAATCAGGATTCACTGAAGAAATATGCGGCCGTAGTTTTTCTGCAAACCACAGGTGATATACTTGATGCAAACCAAAAGGCAAGTTTTGAAAAATACATCCAGGCGGGGGGAGGATTTGTAGGGGTACATGCAGCTACGGATACAGAATACAACTGGCCGTGGTACGGTGCTTTGGTAGGAGCTTATTTTGTCAGTCATCCCAATCAGCAGGTAGCCGTATTAAATGTGGTAGACCGTACACATATTTCTACCAAACATCTTCCGGCAGTTTGGAAACGTAAAGATGAATGGTATAATTTCAAGAATCTGAATAAGGATATAAAAGTATTAATCACTATTGATGAGAAATCATATAAAGGTGGTATTAACGGGGATTTTCATCCAATGGCCTGGTATCATAACTATGATGGTGGACGTTCGTGGTATACTGAATTAGGGCATACGGAGGAGTCGTACACAGAAGAAAATTATTTGAAACACTTACTGGGTGGCATTCTGTATGCAATTGGTGGTTAGCCTGTATGCCTGCACTACATGTGGTGTTAAAATAACAGCCTCTATAAACATCAAGAAACAAGATTAGTTTATTCCTGTTTTGGTCACAGTGTGATCTTAGAGTTAACCGAAATTTCCTTTTGTGTGAATTTAATATTAAGTATTGAATATTAAATAATTAAATAATAAATAAAATATAAATATGTATATAATTGATAAGAAATTATCGTTGACATTGTCAATAATATATATAAATTCGCCTCAGGAAATATCTACCAGGAAAATCTAAGTTGGTCAGTCAATAGATTGATTCTCTTGTCTGACGTTAAACCAAATTACAATTCTGAAATTATGCGGGTATTAGTTATATTGATATCACTAGGACCAATAACTAATCTCTGTATAATTTTAACTCTCGTATCATATATTTTTTAAATGCTAAAGTTAATCTCTGTTAAGGCTCTCAATCGCCAGGTGGTACTAAACGTTTTATTCACTTGTACAATCGTTTACCTGCTATTACTACAATTAGTTTTCAAAACCAGGACCGCGTATATTGATTCTAATAAGATATATCAAAACTACAAGGGAATTTTAATTGCTAAAACTGAGTTTCAGAAAAAAGTTGATCTCTATAGAGAAAGGATGGATACCTTATCAGGGAGGGTAAAGCTTGATATTATGAAAATTGAAAAATTCAGATCAAATAAAGCCATTGCACAGCAGTACGTAGACTCCGTAAAGTATCACAAAAAACAGCTTTCTGATTATCAGCAGTCAATGAATGCGTCATTAAAAACAGAAGAAGGAAAGCTGACGCAATCTGCTATAGAAAAGCTAAATCAATTTTTGAAGCAGTATGGTAAAGAAAAGAACTATGATATTATTTTCATAGCTAATAATACAGGAACGATTGCTTACGCCAATGATAAATATGACATCACGGATGAGATTCTAAAAGAAATCAACCGTCAGTATGAATAAGGTTGTTTTTGGTATTCTATCTGGGATAAGTATCTTGTTGATTTCCTGTGCGCCTAAGCAAATGAACAGGGAGCAATTGCAAAACTACCTACATGATGAGGAAAATGGGGTTAAAAAGACCATTAATCATCGATCAGGCCTAAAAATGGAAGTCTATGCGCTCAGACCAGAGTTAATTTACGGGAAAACAAAGCCTGTAAATAAGCTGGATTCGTTGCAGTATTTTATGATTTCATTTAGTAAAGAGAACAGAGAAGCTTTGTTACAGGCGGGAGCGATGAATACCTATTCAAAGCTCGTTGAAAACTTATCTTATAATACTAGTCAGTTTTGCCGGTTAATTGTCGATAAAAAAGATACCGTACAACTGGAAAATTCTACATTTTCAAATGAATTCGGTACCTCTCCGGCAAATTCATTACTACTGATTTTTAAAACAAAATTACCAGAATCTCAATATGAACTCGATTTGGATGAATTAGGATTCAATATTGGGGATACCAAAGTTGTATTTCAAAAAAAGGACCTAGATCAATTTACACATATCAATCTCAAGAATTAACCTCCATGCCAAAAACTTTCGCTTTAAAGAAAGGAATCACCATAACCCTGGCCCTGATTCTTTTAAATAATGCTCTTACACCCGGTATAGCCTTTGCATTAACCTCTGGCCCTAAAAGGCCTGAATCAACTAGTTTTGAACCTGTTGATACCACCGATATGGTAAATATGTTAAGCGGCGATCTGGCCTATAACATTCCTTTGCTGGAAATACCTGGTCCTGAAGGTGGTTATCCATTATCATTATCCTACCATGCAGGAATGCAACCCGAAGAGGAAGCTTCATGGGTAGGACTTGGCTGGACACTTAATCCTGGCGCAATTGACAGAACGGTTAGTGGGTTTCCGGATGATTTTAACGGACAGCAGAATTCATCTAGAGATTACTGGGGTGGAGGTAAAAGAACAACTACGTCTGTTGGTGTGAATGTGGGATTAGGCGGAGTGCTTTCTGCAGATATTGGAGTTGCCATTGGTCATGATACATTTTTAGGTAGTGGTATTGGTGGTTATATGGGACTAAGTGCCTCTGTGCCATTTGTAAAGGACAGTCCTTATGGTGCAACAGCGTCACTGGGGCTTGCTGTTGACCCATTTGGGGGAACCTCTATGACAGGCGGTATTGGTGCCGGTGCAAGACTGGGAAGTAGCGGTAATATGAGTGCAAATGCAAGTCTGGGTCTTAGTTTTTCTACGAACTTTGAAAGCCTGAACGTTGGAGCTGGTGGTGGATTGAGCCTTTCAGCGAAAGGCGGAGGGCATTCAAGATCGGTAAGCGGCTCTTTATTAGGAGCCTCTATGAGTTCTTCAGCCGGCGGAGTAAACCTTAGTCTTGGTGGCGGTTATAATAATGTAGATAATGCAAAAGCGGGTAAGATTCAGACACAGTCAAGTGGCTGGGGGATATCTATACCTGTATGGTTTGGTGTTTCATTATCCTTAAGTCATAATTATATGAGATATTGGTCTGATGAAACATCCAGTGTACAGACCTTCGGATCTTTACATCCGGCTTTAACCAGAGGTTATGGTAACAATATGGAGTATGATACCTATTATCTGGCAGATATTGATAATCCTGGTTATATTTTAACTGATGTCAATAAAAATGATCCTGTAAAATCAACAGGAGGTACTCTTTCAGATTTTGATGGTTATTCCGTTTTAGGACAAGGTATCTCAGGAAGTATGAGGCCTTATGGTTATCAATTAGAACTCGTTGGTAAAGCTAAAAACAGTACTGCAGATCAAAGTGTTTTTCAGACTAACCGTCAGACTGTTACCAATCAGCAAACATTTGATAACTATTGGGATAATAGTATACAGGATTATGTAGAAGTCGTATATGATAACTTTACTTATCACACACAAAATCCATCAAAATTAGATTTCAGGTTTACCAATGATTTTTCAAACCGTTACCTGCAGAAAGATTTAGTCTTAAAAGATAATAATGCTGTTTTTGATACCAGTCCGACTTATGGCTTAAATGATGCTAATTACGGGTATGATCCGACGACCGAACGTTTAGCCTCCTCAAAAAATATTGAATACTTTACTAACGATGAGATCAAAAATGGAGCAGCGCAACTTAAAGGGTTTATAGATTCACAGGCCAAAGGATTCGATAGAACTAAAAATCCTGATGGATCTGCTGTTGGTGCTAATGATCAGAGAATAGGAGGGTTTATGGTAACGAATGAGAGTGGTGTTACTTATCATTATGCACTTCCTGTTTATTCTTATAATGAGTACTCTAAAACAACACAAAATTCGGATGTTACTCAATTCAATGAGCAAAGAAGGCCAAGCCCATACGCAACAAGCTGGCTGCTGACAGCAGTTACTGGACCTGATTATGTAGATACGAATCATAATGGAAAAGTAGATAAAGGTGATTGGGGATATTGGGCTGATTTCGAGTATGGCCGGTGGGCTAAAGATTATGTATGGAGGACTCCATTCTCTGGAACGAATAAAGATCTGGATCAAAAATTCAGTTATTTTTCAATGGGCTATAAAGAACTATATTATTTAGATGCGATTGTTACCCCAAGTCACACTGCAATATTTTCAAAAGAGATTCGTGCTGATGGAAAAGGTATTTCCGATACATTTCCAGTTGCATCAGCTCAGCTCCGTTTGAATGATATTATTTTGTTGAATAATAAGGATATGAATCTGACCTTAGATCAGATTCGGAATTCTTCTACTAATTATACTCAATCTCTTTCGTATGATAGCTGTACGGACTGTGATAACCCAACCACATATACTAAAAAACTTCATGATGGAGATAATATCATTGATAAATATGATATCGCCAGCTGGACTGGTCTGAAAGGAAAAACGATCAGAGACGTAAAGATGAGTTATGATTACAGTTTATGTCTTCAAACTGATAATAGTTACGATCCGGCAGGAGGTCTTTATGATAGCAGTGCAGGTGCAGGCTCAAACGTAAAAACAGGTAAGCTAACTTTAACTTCATTGTCTTTTTTGGGTAAGCAGGGGCAGTCTAGTATACCTCCAACCACTTTTGACTATGAATTACCATCCGATTTGGTGAAACAAAGTAGTTCCATTACTTTTCAGTCGCAGAAATCTAATTCAGACGTTTGTCTTTTTCAAGATCCCCAGGATATATTCAGCGAAGGTGATATTGTTAAATTTATATCAGGTGGTATTACTTATTACGGCCTGATCAAAGCTGTTGACGGTAGTCATATTATTGAAGTTAAATATATCGGGAAAACTCCTCCGGCCCTGAGCGGAAGCTTGACTTTTATCAGTACGAAAAATCCGCCCTATTCTGCCAGTAATCACGATATGTGGGGCATGTATAAAGCCGATTACCAGGATGTGAAAGATAACGAAAACCTTGGAAGATTACCATCCAGGGCTTCGGCGAAAGCTTCAGATGTCTGGTCATTACGAAGAATTCATCACTCCTTGGGTATGACTACGGACATTGTATATGAGCCAGATGTTTATAGTAAGGTAGCCCTATACCAGAATGCATCTATTATATTGAATACAATACAGAAAGGGACTGGGACTAATGATATTGTGGTAAGTAGTTCAAATAATTTTGGAGTGGATTTAAGAGACTTTATCCGTATTGGAGATAAGGTTCAGCTGTCTCTGACAGGAACATATCAGGAGCAAACAGCAGATCAGAATGGTACTCCCTATTTTGTTTCTGCTCCAACAAGTCTTTCATCTGGTGATGTACCTAGTTTATTAGTCACGAGTGTTTCTGAATATAGTATTACAATAAATGATGCTGGTTTTTACAAAGAAGTTTTTCAAAACGAAATAGGTGGGCAATATTTTGGTGGGAACCTTTCTGCTGGAGGAATTGGGAATAACTATGGAGGTGGATTAAGAGTAAAACAGATTGTCAATAAGGAACCTATAACCGGGGTATCAATGTCGGTTAATTACAATTATAATTATCCTGGACTAACTCTGAGTTCTGGTGTAACATCATATGAACCTCTTGGTATTGATGCAGTGAGCTTAAGAACTAATTCTTTTGATCCTTATCTGGATGGGCTTACAAGGAAGTTTTCTAATCTGCTGGGCCTTTCCCGTCTCATACCGGGTCCGGGAGTAATGTATGAATATGTAGGTGTAAATACATCCCGGACGGTTGATGGTCAGACAGTTGAACAGTTAGGTAGTTCTCAGTATCAGTTTGAAGTCTTTACCAAAGGTATGATAGGAGTTTTTAATGAGTCTCCTGTAAGAACCAGTTCTCTGGAAACCTCAAATATCCTCATTCAGAATTATAGTAACCGGATAGGTAATTTAAAAAGAATGATAAGATATGATAAGGATGGCAGAAAGTTAAATGAAACTATCAATCATTATTTATCAGATGAACAATCCGGAGAATCTGCACAGAGCAACTATTCTCAGTATGAGAATCTGTTGAACCGTTATAACAAACAGGGTCTAATAATGGAAAGAACTGCCGAAGGACGATATAATGATGGAAAATACCGTCGGGTGATGACTATGAATACGACTTATCCAAATGTTGCTACTGGAAGTACTACAATAGATTATAAAACTGGTTTGACATCCAATACGCAAACACTTGGTTTTGATTTCTATTCGGGAACACCTAATAAAACCTTAACGTTTGATAGTTATGGAAACCGTTTCATCACTGAAATTACTCCTGCATATAGAATCTATCCATCGATGGGACTTAGATTTAATAATCCTCAGAATGCGAATATGCTAGCTCAGACAGCGCAAGAGGTTACTTATAAAGCAGACCAGAGTAATAATTATACCTATGTTGTTTCGGCAACAGCCAATACCTGGAGTAATCAGTCTGTGATGTTAAATGATACCGAACAGCCAGTAGCTACCAATATAGCTAATACCAGGGCGACTAAGGTTTCAACGACAGATCAGTTAAATATCTGGCGACCATATCAGACCTATAACTGGATGCCGCAAAGCCGGACAGGAGGGTTGAGTAGTATAGCTGATTTTGCTTCTTATTTCAATGGAGGAGATAAACTGGCAGCATGGGTAAAGGCTTCAGAAATTACCTTGTATAATATTTATAGTAATGCTTTGGAAGTCAGGGATATCAATGGGAATTACGGTGCCACTATGATGGGATATAATCAATCGAAAGTGGTAGCTAATTCATCAAATGCTAACTATAATGAGATATGTTATGCAGGACTTGAGGATAATATGCTTTATAGTAATTATATGCCAAGAAAAGTTGCGCTTGGACAAGGAACCATTGTTAATGGAATCAGTCATACAGGTGATTACTCAGAGCAATTAAATGGGGGACAATCGGGACTTATCTATACAGTTACTGCCAATCAGTTAAAACAGGGGCGTAATTATACTGCTTCAGTATGGATGAAAACTGATGGAAATGCGTCATCCCCAACTTTGTATTATAAAATAAATGGTGGGGCTGCAAACCTGGCATCAGTTAATTTAACTAAGAAAGCAGGGGCCTGGTATTTAGTGACTTTACAAATTCCTGGAGGCAGTGTTAGTTCGGGGAGTACGCTTGAAGTGGGTTGTATTAATAATGGTTCATCAGTTGCTTATTTTGATGATTTCCGCTTTAAACCGGTCAGTTCTGCGATGACATCCTATGTCTATGATACTAATTCGGGTGAGTTAACCTACATATTAGATAACAACAATATGTTCGCTCAGTTCCAGTATGATTCAGAAGGTCGCCTGACAAAAACGTTTAAGGAGAATTTTAGTTACGGAGTCAAACAGACAGGTGAAAATCAATATCATTATGCTAATCAGTAAATACGTTCGGACCAACCTTTTAAACATCCATTTAATGAGATCTAAAGAAGAATATTTCAGAAATAAAATTCGGTTTGCAACAGTGTTATGTTTGATTATACTGCCTTTTTTTGTTAAAGGTCAAGAGGTAATTCAAAATGCAGGTGCAATTAGTTTACCTGCGTTAGACGGTGGTAGTAAAATTATAAATAGTGGACAGACCTTAACTGTGACCAGTAATACTTCAGTATCCCTGAGGCCAGGTTTTTATGCAGCTGCTGGCTCAACCGTCTCCATCAGCATATTGAGTACAGCAATTTATCCTGTACCTTTAGCTAATAACAATACCAATCCAGAGCTTAACTGGATAATTAATAAAGAATTTGATGAGATTGGGAATGTCGTCTCCGCAAGTAAAAAGTTTTTTGATCTGGGTGGTAAGTTATTGCAAAGTCAAAGTATAAATACTACAACAGGGCATGTGCTGGCTAGTCAGACACTAAACGATCGTTATGGTAGGCAGGCAATTCAAACGCTTGTTGCGCCTGTAAATAGTAGTGATTTTATCTATCGGTCTAATTTTGTTTCAGGCAGTAATGGTCAGAGTTATACGACCTCACTATGGGATTTGCCAGCTAAATTGAACAGTCCGGATGCTGTTGATTCCGGTACTATAGGTACGCTGGGTTGGTACTATAGTGATAATAATACCTGGGATGCCTATGTTCCTGCCACAGCATATCCTTATAGCCGAAACGATTATTTTAAAGATGGTACAGAGACTGTATCCAGAACAACCGGGCCGGGAGAACAATTAAAAATGGGAACCGGACATGAAAGTGTAGGGAATAATTTTCCTGTAATTAATGAACTGAGTAACTATCTGGCTATTCGTAACCGATTTTTCACCGATGCAGGTAGTATTGGTGCTACAGGGCAAACTGATTTGATTGGATCTGCTGTACAGTCAATTGGTAAAGATGCCCAGGGAAATTGGGTAATGAACATAAAGGATAAGGATGGTAAGTTATTAATGAACGCGCTGCCCGGTAACTGGTTTACTGTGAATAATACGGTAACACTAAATAATTATAAAGAAGAATATGATATTAATGGAGCTACTTTAGGGACACAATTAACTGATCTTAAGCTAACCGGGGCAGGTACATTTTTTGTTTATAATAATAATAGTCTGGTTTATCAGGGGAACCTGGCAGGCTATACTATTCCTGGTACTATTGCAACGACTGAGAAATATAGATTTTTATCAGATCGGCCGTTTACAGTCCAATACGCTTCTGTTACTGGAGTAAGTTCAAAATCACCGGTTTGTGAAAATTGTCATTCTCAGGTTCAGGACGGTAATGTCAATGGACAGGATTATCATTATTTTGCTTTACCAGCAGGGGGTAATGTAAATATTACCGGAGGAAATGTCCAGATAGAGGATGTAGTAAATAATTCAGTATTATATACGAATCAAACTGGTGCTGTTACCCTTGCAGCGGGAATGTACAAGGCAATTGCACAAAGCAGTCAGCCACAACTTAGTTATTCAACCAGCTGGGGCGATATAAGCTATAATTTTTATGATCAGAAAGGTCAGGCGATAGCATCAATAGCACCAAATGGTGTACAGCAGATCATCAGTAATGGTGTATCTAGTTATGCTGATCTGGCGCATTTACCTTTTACTTCAACAGTAGAATATAATCAGCAGGGGAAGGTGATGGCATTTACTTTAGCAGATGGCGGACGGACAGAGTTCGTTTATCGGAAAGATGGGAAGATGCGTTTGAGCCAGAATGCTGAACAGCGTAAAAATGGGCGTTTCACGTATGCTAACTATGATGATAGTGGAAGATCTGTCGAATCGGGGGAATATCTTCCAGGGGATATAACCTTTGAAAATGCGAAGATAAATCAGGCATTAATAGAAAATATTAATCCTGACGGGGGCCTTACAAATGGTATTAAAAAAGATTGGGTACGTGTGCATTATGATCAGGCTGATAATAGTCATGGACAGAGTGGATACGTGCAGGATTATTTGGATGGAGTTATAAGCTGGACAGAAAATTCGAATGCTAAAACCTGGTATAGTTACAATGAACAAGGTAAATTAACCTGGGTAGTTAAATATGTTAATGGCTTGGGGTATAAGACATTTGACTATAATTATAACTTCCTGGGGAAAGTAACCACCGTATCTTATCAGAAAAATAATCCTGCTGAGAGTTTTTATCACTATTATACTTACGATACAGACCAAAGGTTATCAAATGTACAGACTAGTAGAGATGGAGTGAATAAACTGCAACAAGCAGGTTATCAATACTATCTGCACGGACCAATAAAACGTGTTGAACTTGGGGATCAGCTGCAGGGATTGGATTATGTTTATACGGCTCAGGGGAAACTAAAAAGTATTAATAGTGCTAGTGGTGATCCGGCTAAAGATCCAGGACATGACGGACAAAATTCTTTTACCCCTGATGCATTTAGTATGCAACTGGAATATTTTAATGGTGATTATAGTAGAACAGGTACTAATATCGGTAGTGTAAATTCAGTTCAGAATTATTATAATGGGAATGTTAATGCTTTTGGATGGCAAAGTAAAAAGCCACAAGGAGTGGTTAGTATATCAGGTATCGCGATACAAAATCCAACTATGTACAACTACAGTTATGATAACAAGTCTCAGTTAACTGGAGCTGCCTGGGGTACACCTGACTATACTGCCCTTAGTTTTACACCACAGACAAAATTTAGTGAAAATAATATAAGTTATGACGCGAATGGTAATCTCAAAGGGTTACAGCGTACCAGTAGCAGTGGTACTTTAGCAGATGATTTTAGTAATTATCAATACCAGAGCGGAACAAATAAGTTGAATAGTGTAGGGAATGCGAATAATTCAACAGTCTATGCTAATTATACTTATAACAGTCTTGGACAATTGGCAAGTGAAACGCAGACAGGATCAAATTACTATATTAATTATAATGTAAATGGAAAAATAACCGGAATTTATGCAGATGCTAGTTTAACCCAATTGAAAATCGGGTATGCTTACGATGAGTCTGGAAACAGAATCTCAATGACTGATAATACTGGTACGACTCCAGTAACAACATATTATGTCTATAATACAGCGGGTAATTCTGCCGCAATTTATACGGGAACTACTTTGACAGAAATGTCAGTTTATGGTTCTTCCAGATTGGGTACTTATACATTAGCGGCTAATGCTTATGCCTATGAACTACGTGATAATGTAGGAAGTGTAAGGGTTGTCATTAACAGAAACCGGGACAGCCAGGGTAAACTGGATGTGATGAGGTATAATGATTATTATCCTTACGGGAGTGTTGCACAGAGTGGAGGTACAAATTACCGTTACGATTATCAGGGAGCTTATGCGGAAAAAGATCCGGTTACAGGGTTTAACAATTTTGCACTTCGGATGTATGATCCGAGGATCGGAAGATGGTTGAGTGTTGATCCAATGGGGCAGCATAATTCGCCTTATGCAGGTATGGGGAATAATCCGGTTAGCAGATTTGATAAAAACGGAGGATATGACGATTATCCTGATGAAGGGACAGCAGCTCTTGCCTGGGTAGGAGCCTATATGAATGGGAAAACACCAGGCTCTATTTATAACACTGGTGGTAAAAACGGCTGGGGATTTAATATAGTATCTGCTAAAAACCCTGAAGGTGTTACTTTTCAAAATAATGGAGGTCTTGATCTTGCTGATCAAGTTTGGAATGGCCCTATTGCAAGAGCCATGGTTCCAGATGTTATGAATGCTAGTGTGAGTGGTAGCATGGTTGCTGGAATAGGATTAGGCGGTAGTTTTAATCTTACTCTTTTGACACGAGGAAAAGATATTGGTTTTCATAGGAATAATACAGGGTCATTAAGAGTTGGTGCTGAGGCGGGTGTATCCGCTAATTATTCTGCAGGTTATTTTCTTGGGGATCCCCACAATGCAACTTATGATAGTTTGTTGGGTAGCGGAGTTGATGGTACAGTAAGTTTAGCAGTTGGAGTAGGGGCTTGGGGATCTCTAAAGGACAATTTAGCACCTTCGTGGCTTGGTTATACTGTTGGATTTGGACCGGGCGCAGGTGGTTCAGTTGGTTTTACAATGACTGAGGATGGTTGGTAATAAAATATATTAAAAAAAGAATAAATTTGAAATCATTTAATTAATATGTGGAAAAGAGTAATTTGTATTGGTATGCTTTTATTGTTTGCAGGAAGCATGTATTATTTCAGTGCAAAGGAATCCAGAGAAATCTTAAGTTATCATTTTAAAGGAGAAGTTAAGAATGTTCGGTATGACCGAAAGGGTTTTCCGTATGTCACAATTGAGAAGACAACTTATTATTTATCGTATAATAATTGGGCCTTTGAACATCAGATTCAAAATGGTGATACACTTGAGAAAAAGATAAACTCTTTTACAATTAAACTTACCAAATACAAATCTGGTGATGTCACAATATTTAAATAAATTTTTCATGAAGAACGCATTATACTATTTGATTTTGATTGTTTCCTTAACATGTGCCTGTACATATAATAATGTGTATCTCAATAGAGAAGAAGACAATAATGAAGGGAAAGTACTCCTTAAGAAATTCTATTCCAATGTAATCAATGAAAACTATAGGGGTGTGGATGAAATGGTTGGGAGTAGCATAAAGATACTAGGTGGACCTCATGTAGTACGTAAACTAGTGAAATTTATCAATAGTAAAGTAGGTAAATGCAAAGGTTATACTATTGAAGATCGCTATATCCGTCGCACAACTGGGAGTATTAATGAAACATCTTATAATTACAAATTAAAGGTAACTTATGATAAAGGAACAATTAATGAAGTTATTGGCTTTATAAAGCGAGATGGATCAGAAAGTAAAATAAATGCATATCAAGCTAACTCTGATTTGTTAATGAACTAAGATCATTCTTGATCACCCTACGGGAGTAATCAGGGGAAGGAAAAGTATAATGTAATAGCAATTTATTATCCCGGAATAAGCAATCCACTTGTTCCGGGAGATTTATATAACGATTTTTAGTGTTTAGTCTGGCTACGTTTTTCAGCCATCCAATTATTATATTTTATCAGTTGATCAGCTGTTAAAAGTGCTGTAATTTGGGCATAGTCATATTTAAACTGAGCCTTGATTACGCTTTTATCAACATTGATTTTTTTAAGACTGTCAAGCTTCGTATTCTGATCTAAAAACACATTGTAGAGACTTGTTTTTTGATTATCACTTAACTGTAGTCGTTCTTGTAACTGCTTAATAGTTGTTTCTGCCCTTAATTTTGGGGTTAGTTTTGCATCGGGAGTAGCCTGGGCAAAAGAGAGAGAACCTGTAAAAAAAGTAAGCGCCAAGCAGATTATTGTTTTTTTCATTTATACCTGTATTTATAATGCTAAATATAGGTTTAATATCCTTTATAAAATAGTTTAGGAGCTTGTATTTAACAACATCAGGGTCTATCTGCGATCGAACTGATATCTGGCTTGTACTTCCATCTTCTATGACTCCAGAGCCAGTAAGCAGGTTCGTTATTGATAATGTCTTCGAGCATATGGGGGTGCATTTCTGTGATTTCATAATCAGCTGTTTTGGCAGGATTTAAACAAAGCGGAATACAGTCAACTGTATAATAACCCCGTTTAACATAATTGACCCTGAAATAGAATATGGGCTGATTTGTCTTCTTTGCTATTTTCTCTATACCTAGTTGAACGGAAGTCTGCTGATGCATAAAAGTTGTCCAGTAATGTGAATCGCCTTTTGAGGGCGCCTGATCATTTCCAAAGCTAAACATGCTTGGTTTACCTTTGCTTTCCTGTAAAGCTCTTAAAGTCTGACGCATCGCAATGAGTTTATTCCCAAATCTGCTGCGGACTCTTTTGAACCATTCATCGAATATGTGATTGCTTAATGGCTTGTAAATAGGGTAGTGATCTGCCTTGAAATTTAAACCGATTCCTAAAGTTCCCCATTCCCAGTTCCCATAATGTGCTGAACAGATCAGGATGCTTTCTCCTCTGTCTAAGTAAGCCTGAACCTGTTCTTTATTTCTGAAAATAAAGCGTTTTTCAATTTCTTCTCTGGAGATGCTGTTCATCTTTATGATTTCGAAAATCAAAGAAGAAAGGTACTTGTAAAAGCGTTTCTCAATAACTTTGATTTCTTCAATTGTTTTATCGGGCAGTGCGTTGATCAGGTTCTCTCTGACAACTTTTCGGCGGTAGCCAAAGACACGGTATAATAATACATATACACCATCCGCAAAAACATATAAAACTGATAATGGAAATAGAGATAGTATGCACAAAAAATATACTCCTAAATGAGAAACTATTTTCTTAATCATAGTAAACTTAGTTGACTTTACAAAAGTAAAAATGAACTAAAAAAAATATGCCACACAAATGTTATAATTAATTTTTGTGATGGATTGTAGAAAATCATTGTAGATGTCTACTCCCTTTGGCACAGCTTATCGTTATACCTGTAATAAAGTTAACCTAATAAATACCTAAAAATGAAAAACTTAAAGAATGGAGTTGGACTTCGGGCGCTGACAATTGCGGGTGCTGTCTGTTATCTGCTTTTGCAGGGGTCGTGTAAAAAGGATTCTGGAAAAACAACCGGCGTATTGGCTACCAGTCCACAAACCACCAATGTGAGCACTGATTATAACACGCAGTTAAGAGCCTACAAAGCAAGTGATCATCAGTTGATGTATGGCTATTTTTCATTGGCTAATGCTGTTGATATAGCTAAAATACCTGATGGTGTTGATATTATTGCCTTATGGGGAAGGCACGAAGCAAATTCGCCCGATTTCAAGGCTGAACTGGACGCCATTCATCTGATGCAAAAGGATAAGGGAACTAAATTTGTCATGGCCTTTATGCTTTCTGATTTAACCGACAGATTTGGTCCGAGAGATCCGGTGACTAAGAAAATCAATAATGCTGATCCGCTTTCAGGAGTTCAGCCTTTGGTCGATTCTGTTAAAAAATGGGGATTGGATGGAATTGACATTGATTATGAACCTAATTATTGCGGATGTAATGATGTATTTGCGGACAAGCAGAAAATGTCCGGTCTGATCACTAAATTTTCGGCAAGTTTTGGCCCCAAATCAAATACTAATCTCTTACTTATTGTAGATGGAGAACCAGGCTTCCTGAACACAGATCTGGGACAATATCTTAATTATGGAATTTCGCAGGCTTACGGTGCCTCTAATGGGACTAATTTACAGCAGCGTTATTCGACGAGTAAAATAACACCGGGCAATACTGCAAATGTCCTGAAATCACCATCAAAATTTATTGTAGCTGAGAATTTTCAGCAATATGGTAGTACAGGTGGGGTCGATTTCACTAATGCGGATGGAACCAAAACTAAATCTTTACAAGGAATGGCAGGCTGGAATCCAACCGAAGGTAAAAAAGGTGGAGCGGGTTCGTTTTATATAGATGCAGATGCGAAAAATGTTCCTGCCTATAAATATACAAACATGGCGATTCAGATTATGAACCCTGTGAGTGCCAAATTTATACATTGATAACTCATCGTAGTATAGGACAAGGTTATACCTAGTTTAGTTTCTAATCTCTGTTGAAGCGAGGTTGAACTGGGTTTGAAGCAGGGTTGAAGTACCTAAACCTGCTTCAAACCCAGTTCAACCTCGCTTCAACATCGTATCAACATTAAACAGAAACCGACTAGAACTATATCTGTCTTATACTGAATTTACTTGACGCACTTAGTGAAAAAACTGCAGAGACCGTCAGATCAACGGTGCATTCCATGATTTTTTTGGAAACTATCAATATCGTTACATTGTATCAAACGGTTGCGTAACAAACGCAATACAAAAGCTCTTTAACCTTACTCTGTCAATGTGTTAACTTAGAGTTATGAAATATCTGGTTTTTATCTGCTTTTCTTGTTTATGCCTGATAGCCAGGGCACAGGATGTAAGTTTAGCTCTTCAAAAAAAGGCTCCCTTAAATTCACAAACTATTCATGATGAATGGAACAAAGTAGCTAATGGGTTAAATGTAAGTTTTGCCTCTGCTAATGTCCGTTTTGCAAGAGAATTACCACCAAAGGTGGAATTGCAGTCAACATGGGAAACTAAAGCCTGGAAAGGAGAAAAGATACATACGCAAATGTTAGTCTGGGCTAACAAGAGTTTTAATGCAGTAAGCTTACAGCTTTACGATCTGAAAGATAAAGACGGACATCTCATCAAAAAAGAAAACATTACTGCCGGATTTATCCAATATGTGATCACTGACGAATTTAAAAACGGCTGTGGTTATCGCAAGACTGTAGATTTCGATTCTTCGTATGTTGCAGATGCAATTGATACCAAATCTGCCTCTATAATGCTAAAGGAAAATAACACGCAACCAATCTGGTTAAGTATTAAGGTTCCGGCTAATACTACTCCTGGAAATTATAAAGGCTCGATTAAAATAAAAGGAGACAAGGATTATTCCTTTCCTATATCTATAGAGGTATTAAACAAAACACTTCCTGCTGCCAGCAAATGGCAATATGATTTAGACTTATGGCAACATCCAGCCGCAATAGCCCGCGTTCACAAATTACCATTATGGAGCCCGGAACATTTTTCAATGATGAAGAAGTATTATCAGATGCTTGCAGATGCTGGTCAAAAAACAATCACTGCAAGTATCGTGAATGAGCCCTGGGGACATCAGACTTATGATGATTATCCGAGTTTGATTAAATGGACTAAGAAAAAGGATGGAAGCTGGAGTTATGATTATAGCTTATTTGATAAGTATGTAGCTTTTGTAATGGATTGTGGAATTACCGAACGGATCAACTGTTACAGTATGGTGCCCTGGAAAATCGCTTTTACTTACTATGATGAAACGCTACAGCAAGAAGCAGTCTTTACAGATGCTATTGGGACACCAACTTATAATGTTTTCTGGAAAACCATGCTAGTCGATTTTACTAAACATCTGAAACAAAAAGGATGGTTTGGCAAAACTTATATTGCCATGGATGAAAGACCAATGGACACGATGATAGCGGTCATTAAATTATTGAAAGAAACTGATAAAGACTGGAAAATAGCCCTGGCGGGAGATTATCATACCGAAATAGAGAAAGATATAGATGTTTATTGTGTAGCCTCCAGATGGGATTTTCCAGCAGCTACTTTACAAAGACGAAGACAAGAAGGCAAAGTGAGTACCTGGTATACCTGCTGTACTGAACCTTATCCTAATGGTTTTACTTTCTCTTCGCCTGCTGAAGGAGTTTGGATGGGGTGGTACACTGCGAATAAAAACCTGGACGGTTATTTACGATGGGCTTATAACAGCTGGACAAAAGATCCAATGGCTGATAGCCGTTTCACTGCCTGGCCAGCTGGCGATACTTATCAGGTGTATCCTGGCCCGCTAAGTTCTGTCAGGTTTGAGAAACTGATTGAAGGTGCTCAGGACTTTGAAAAGATAAAACAATTGAAGATATACTACAAAAAGAATAATCTTACTAAGGAGCTAAATGAACTGAATAAGGCTCTGGAGATCTTTGAGATCAAATCACTGGCAAATACTACAGCTGATGAAATGCTGAAAAAGGTAAAGCCACTGCTGAACAGGTAAATTGCAATGGCTGGATAAATCACCCAATTATCCTGTTTAAGAAATTTCGAAGCACTATAGCATGATTATGCTCCTGATCACTGGCCGCATAGAGCAACGTAATGGTCTGATGCTTTTGATATTCTTCAAGCATCGCCATTACGGCTGGATTGGAGGCTAACTCTTCCGTATAGCGAGTTTCAAAAAGCCACCATTTACCCTGATCCTGGTCAAACCAATCTTTCAGAAGAAAGGAATGAGCAATATCCTTCATCCAGAGATCAATATCTGCATCTTCTTTTTTTAATCCTCCTGGCCATAACCGGTCTATAAAAATTCGGAAGCCATCCTCTGCCGATGCAGGTTCATATATCCTTTTTAGCTTAATCATATCTCATTTATATTTGAATGTTTTGACTTCCCAGCTCTTATCTTTTTTAATTACACTATATGTCAATAGCATTTTTTTATTTAGGCAAAGGATAGAGAGCGTTGCTTCTTGTTTGTTGACCTCAAAATTTTCTATGCTATATAAAAAGTGGTTTTTTGAGATCAAAACGTCGGGTTGCTGGTTGTAAACTATGTTAAAATGACCTATCCGTTCCGGCCAGTTATCGTGGGTATATTTGTTTTTAACCATCATCAGTGTTTGTGTCTGCGGAGTAACTATTGTCTGGAAACCCGGATCATTAAATACACAGTTGAGTATACTAACTGTATCCTGATAATTAACGAAACTATTTGCGGCCTGATTAGTGCAAGCAGTAATCAGGCTGAATAAAGCGAATAGTAAACTCAGATTTCTCATTTATGAATTGGCTTTGCTTACTTTATAGAACCTTTTTCCTTTAATCAGCATCTTCATTCTTTGTCTTTTTAGTGACAAGTTTGCGCCCGCTTCCTTGTTTTCGATGAGTTGAATTTTATAAGCCTTCAGAATATCCTTATAAGTTAATACACCAATAACCTTGTTTTCGTCTTCAGACAATACAGGTATTAATTCTTCCTGCTGCACTGACATCAGCTCTACAGCTTTTGATAAGCTATCGTTGCTTTTGATTGCATAGTCTGACTTTTTCAGGATAGCGGAAATAGCTGCGTTCTCTCCGATTTTATTGTTGTAAAGATCAGTAAGCGCAACTGTTCCCTGAAAATCACCCTGTTGATCAACAACAATGAAATGGCTGTCTGTTTGGAGATTGTTAGCTAAATAAACTTTGAATTCACTGATCAAAGTTTCAGGATTCAACAGGACTGATTGAGTTGATATGACCTGGGCTACTGATAATTTTCTCAGAATGTCAGGTTCATAGGCATCTGGCGTATAAACTCCTCTTCTGGCAATTTTTTCAGTCATAATCGTATTTTCCATAAAAAAGAAAGATACAAGGTAGGCAGATGTACAGGCCCCTAACAGGGGTAAAAGTGCTTCGGGTTGCATAGTAGCTTCCAAAGCAAAAGCGATACTGGTTAAATAGGCACGGGATGCACCTGCAAACATTGCAGACATACCAATCAAAGCACACATCGGCAAACTAATATCAGCTGCGGGCAATAGATATATAATAACAGAGCCGATAATAGCCCCGCAAGCACCACCAATGGTTAGTAGGGGGGCAAGTGTACCACCTGAAGTGCCACTGCCAAGGGCAATAGCCCAGGAGAGAAATTTGAACAGGGATAAACTTAATAATAATGCTAACGTGATATGACCAGAAAGTATATTGATAATGTTATCATAGCCGACACCTAAAGTATGTGGTTGATAAAAACCGATTAATCCAACAGCGAGACCACCTAAAGCTGGCCACCACATCCAATGAATGGGTAATTTTTCAAACAGATCCTCTATGTAATAAACGGCTTTGGTTAATCCTACAGCTAAAAATCCAATGATGATTCCAATAGTGCTGTAAATACCCAAGCCAAAATTACCTGGAACAGCAAGGTGAGGCATAGGAAATACAGGTCCGGATTCGAATAAAAAGTGATGTCCTGCGGCCCCGGTAATACAAGCCAATGCGACTGGAAGAATAGCTTTTGGTGAAAATTCGAAAAGTAATAACTCTACTGCAAGGAAAATAGCCGCAATCGGTGTTCCGAATATGGCGGACATCCCCGCGGTTGCACCTGCAGCTAAGATAATTTTTCGTTCATTAGAGGTAATCTTGAATAATTGACCCAGTGTTGAACCCAAAGCGCCACCGGTAGCAATGATAGGGCCTTCCGCACCGAATGGGCCACCCGTTCCTATGGCAATAGCGGAGGAGATAGGCTTTAGAAAAGTAATAATTGGTTTAATCTTACTTTTATTGATCAGGATTTGTTCCATAGCTTCCGGGATTCCATGACCCCGGATAGCTTTAGAACCATATAGGGCCATAATCCCTACCAGTATCCCCCCAATTGCAGGAATAAGTATCACCCATAAACCGAGATGGTTGGTTGCTGGGCTATGAAAATTAATATCTGCCGAACCGTAAAAGGCAATGTTTGTAACCAGGTTGATTAAGTAGATCAGCAATTTGGCAATTATGCTGATTGCCGCGGCTACAATAACCGAAAGAACGGAGATCTGGAGTAATCTTTTTTTGAGGAATAAATTTTGTTTTTTATCATCTTCCTTTTGGTTATAAAAATAAAGTAAAGGAGATATGGGAATGCCATTTTTATAGTCTGTTCTCTTCATAAATATCACATTTTCTAAGTCAGGCTTATCGTCAATGATAAAACCTTAACTGTTGCAAAGCTAATAAAATCTATTGTTGGTTTTTGTATTAAATATTGTTTATTACATGTTTTTGTTTATTATTATTGATAATAATTGTTTTTTATATTGTTTATGCAATATTTGTTTGATTTGATGTTACTGGCTTATTTATCTAAATAATTTGATTCAATAAATTTAGATCTACAGTTATTTAGTAATATTGTGCCCAAACAAGTCCTACCTATGAAAGAATGCAAAAGCACCTGTGACCTTAATACCTGTTTTTTATGTAAAAACTGTCTTTCAGAATGGCTTCCTGCAATTGATAGTCACCGGAAAAACTTTGAAGTTAAAAAGGGAGAACAGATTTTTAAGGAGGGAGACCCTGCAAAGGGGATTTATTTTATTTATAAAGGGACTGCAAAAGTTCATAAGCGATGGGATAAAGAAAAAGATCTCATTATTCGTTTTGCGAAAAAGGGAGATATGTTAGGTTACCTTGGATTAGGTAATGATCCGATTTATCCTGTCTCTACGACAGCACTGGAACCAATGGTGGTATGTTATCTGGAAATGACCTTTTTTGAAGCTACACTGGCTGTAAATACGGGCTTTACTTATAAACTAATGCGTTTTTTTGCCAATGAATTGCAGGAATCTGAAAAAAGAATGCGAAACCTAGCCCATATGTCAGTTAAAGCAAGAATCGCACAGGCGTTCCTTGCTTTAAAAGATCAGTTTGGTACAGATCAGAATGGTTTAATTGGTATTGAAGTCACCAAGCAGGATGTATCCTCTTATGCTGGTGTCTCTTATGAAACTTTATTTAAAGTCAGTCAGGAGCTAGTACAATTGAAAATAATAGAGTTGCAGGGAAAAGCTATAACTATTATTGATCCCAAACAACTGTTACAAATTGTAAAAGCAGATAACCAATAATAAGATCCGGACTACGTCATTTAAAGAATGCGCTCGCCTTTTTTTACATGTGAGGATATATTGAAAATAAGGCCAATTACAAAAAAGAGACCGCCGCTAAATGTGATCCAGGAGAAAGATTTGATGCCATTTATATTAATCGTCCAGGGATGAGAGTCTACTGAATTTACATAATTAAGGTTTTTGAATATAAAGGTGCCTAAGATCAAGAGGATAATTCCACCTATCATTAATACTGTTCCTGATTTTTTCATGATATTGTTTGTTTGGTATTTTAATATTGTTTTTTGTAAAAATATATATAAATTATATTGTTTAAACAATATTAATGTAAAATTCCTCGAGGAATGTTTTTTATGATGTAACACTAAAACAGTACATAATTAAAGCACATTTTAATGTTTAGTTATTTTTCAGCGTGTAACCCAATTCTGTTTCCCGCGCTGTCCATAATTACGGCAATAAATCCTGGTGGAATTTGCATTTTAGGTGTGATAATCTTTCCTCCTGCCTGCTCTACTTTGTCAAGGACTGTTTGTATAGCTGGACTTGCATTGATATAAATTAATGTGCCTTGTGATGATGGGTTATTCTCTTCTGATTTCGACAATACGCCAGTCACCCTCCCAGAGGTTGCCTGGATTACATTTGGATTATACGGAAAGAAAACACTTTCATCATTTCCATCAATTCGCTTAATCATTTCAAGAGCTAAAATGGTTTCGTAGAAATTTTTTGCTCTTTCAATGTCGGATACAGGAATTTCGAACCAAGTCAGGATATTGGTTTCTTCGTCAATTTTTCTTAGTAATTGCTTGCTTGTTTCCACGTTTTTTAACATTTTCTTATTTGTTTTTGTTCTTTACAAAGGTCAAAAATGTATAGGATTTAATCCTGTGACGATCGTCACAAAATTACACAAGGGTTCTTCGTTTTCGTATCCTGCTTAATGTTTCCCTTGCTACGCCAAGAAATGATGCAAGTTGTGAAAGTGAAACTCTTTGTAACATGTCAGGATGATTGACTTCTAAGTACTTTAAGCGTTCCTGAGCTGAATAAAGTTTGAACAGCGTTGAAAATTCTTCTTGTTTTGAGGCGAATAGACGTATGCAATTACGTCCTAAAGCTTCTATTTCGGCTGTTTCTTTGGCAGCTTTAAATAATTGCTGTTTGTCAAAAATTACGACTGTTAATGGTTCGCAGGCAATGATATTATATTCTGATTTTTCTCCGCTACCAAAGCTGCTGATGTTTGTTGCGATGTCATTTTCAAAGAAGAACGCTGTATTTTTTTTTGCTCCGTCAACTTCATAATAACTCTTACAGTAGCCTGAGTCAATATAAAATAAAGAATTGCAAATCTGTCCTTCATGTAGTAAAAAATCATTCTTCTTAAACTGTTTTTTTGATAACGCAGGTTGTAGTGATTCCCAGCTTTCCTCAGAAAATACAGTTAGCGAATGAATATATTTTAAAAGATTGTCCATCTATAATCAGGGTGAAACACGCGTAATTAATAAGTACGCATAGCTTTTTAATATTTGTGATGTAATTTATTGATTCTTTACAAGAATATAAAACTATCCCGAATAGGATATGGTTTCTGAGGTTAGATTATCTCTGGAACGGATTAGCTCGCTGCGCTCGCTGATCCCTGAGGGGGGGGGCTTCAAACAAAAATGCGTCGCTGCGCTCCTGTCATTTTTTGTTTTTATCAAGCCTTGCGCTTGCAGCGCAGAACTTGATTTAAAACAAAAAATGCCACCCTATCGGGTAGCATTTTTGTTTGGCGGAGAGTGGGGGATTCGAACCCGCGGACCCTTTGACAGGTCAACAGTTTTCAAGACTGCCTCAATCGACCACTCTGACAACTCTCCGCGACAAAAGTACAAATACCTCTTGATTATGCAAACAATGATGTTGATTTTTTAACAGAAAATTCATAACTAATTAAAACAGAGATAGAAAAACTTCTATTTGCTTGTTTTTTGGGTCTGAGAAGTGCCTTTTTTGAACAAATTAAAGGGCTGTTTGATGATTTTAACGCTGCGTTTAGAGACGTCAACGCTCACATTCAGCTCAAAACCGATTAAAAGTATCAGAGAATTGAGGTATAACCAGATCATAATTACGATCAGTGTGCCTATGGAGCCGTATACTTTATTGTAAGAACCAAAGTGATTAATGTAGAAGGAAAATCCCCAGATGGTGAGGAAAGCAAGAATAGTTGCCAGCCATGATCCGGGACTAAAGAATGTCCATTTCTTGGTGTTGGCAGGACCATATCTGTAAAGGATAGAAATAGTGACAAAATAAAGGATACCCAATAATGCCCACCTGGATAAATCAATAAGGTAAGCAATAAAATGCCCCTTGATATGAAGTCCTTTATTGATGTAATTTAAAGCGAGTTCACCCAGGGTCATCGCACCTATGGTAATGATCAGGGAAATGGCGAGCACTACGGTAAGAACCAGAGCAATCAGACGCTGTTTAAGCCATGTTCTGGTTTCTCTGACCAGTGATGACTTATTAAAGGCGTTCATCAGACTGTGCATGCCGTTAGTGGCGAAAAATACGGAGAGCACGATACCGAAGGATAGTAATTTCCCATTCTGGATTTTGATAATTTCGGACAGGGTCGATTCAAAAGCCTTAAAAGCCTGGGAAGGAAGAATAAGTTGTAGTAACACCATCAGCTGATCCTGAAAACCAATGCGTTTTGGAATAAAGGGAATCAGGGTAAAAAGAAAGATGATACCAGGGAAAATAGCCAGCATAAAGGTGTAGGCCAGGGAAGAGGCTTTATTCACTAATTCCTGTTTGCCAAGCTCCCTGAAAAAGAAGGAAGCTACGGTGTAAAGGGGAATAGGGCTAAATCCGGGGGCAACATAAACTTTTGTCCAGTCTATAAATAAGGAATATAGCCTAATCTTTAGAAGATGTTTGTGTACCCAATTCATTCATTAAATCTAGTGATAATATTTTGCGATCCTTTCCATAAAATAGTCAGGAGGAGCGCAGGGTTTCTTTTTGTCCATGTCAAAGAATACCAGTGTGGTAGATCCGATGTTAATGAGTTCTTCGTCTTCGTTGAACAACTCATAATCGAATATGATACGTACCCCTGGTAATGTTTTGACGGTAGTTCTGATGGTGAGTTCCTGATCGTATAATGCAGGTTTGATGAATTTACATTTCAGTTCGAGCAGGGGTAACATGACCCCTGACTCTTCCATTTTACCGTAAGTCATCCCGAGGCTGCGTAACATCTCTACGCGGCCTACTTCGTAATATTGGGCATAATTTCCGTTGTAAACGTAGCCCATCTGATCAGTCTCACTATATCTTACTCTGATCTTAGTATCGTGTGTATACATGCCTATTTGAAAATATTGCGTTTGTCTAAGGCTGCTCTGTAGGCTTTTGCATTTACTTCATGCTGTGCTTTGGTTTCTGCAAAAGCGTGGTATCCTGAGAAATCTGCTTTAGCGCACATATAAATGTAATTGTTATGGTCATGGTTTAAAACAGCGTCAATAGCATTGATACTTGGCATCATGATCGGGCCCGGAGGTAAACCAGCGTATTTATAAGTGTTATACTTAGATTCTATACGTAATAATGGGCCGGTTACTCTTTTTACAGTGAAATCGCCGTTGGCAAAAATTACCGTCGGGTCTGCCTGTAACAAAATGCCTTTGTTTAAACGGTTCAGATATAATCCGGCAATAATAGGCATCTCCTTGTCGTAAAGGGCTTCTCCATCCACAATCGAAGCCAGAATAGTTACCTGCTGAGGGCTTAAATTCAGGGCTGCTGCCTTTTGTTTACGGGATGCATTCCAGAACTTATCGTATTCTTTCTGCATTTTGTTAAAGAACTCTAAAGGGGTGATGTTCCAGTACATGTCATAAGTGTTCGGGATGAACATCGTATAACTGTTATCTGTGGTAAAACCGTATTTTTCTACTAATGCAGCTGAGTCAAGAACTTTGATGAAGGCCATTGAATCGGCTTCAAGGCTTTTAGAAAGATAGGCTGCAAATTCCTCTTTTTTCCTGATGTTATGGAATTTTAAACTCACAGGGTCCTGGTTTCCGGCTTTGATCATATTGATCAGGCTGCGGTTGTTCATTCCTTTAGCCAGTTTATAGCGTCCTGGTTTTAAACGGTCAGCCAGATCCATCTTAGCAGCTGCCTGGCTAAAGCTTTCGGCATCTAGCAGCAGATCTTTGCTTTTGATTTCCTGAAACAGGTTTTCTATTGTAGAGCCTGTCTTAATGTACAGGTGTTTTTCTTTACCGCTGATGTTAGGAGCGAAGTAAATTTTATATTGTTTCAGACCGAAAAATCCTCCTACAGCAAGGACGATTAAGCTGGCAATCAATACTATTTTAGTACTCTTTTTTGGTTCTTTGGTGGTTTCAGTAGTCATAGAGAATTTGAAATTCTAATTATTTTTTATTGGATAGGGTGATATTGATCGGGGTACCAATTTTAACTTTTGATACTGAATCTGTCAATGCAGGGCTCTGCGCAACAATAACAGCATTTGCCGTGTCGGTAATTGCACCTTCATAGGTAATTGTTCCAAGTTTCAGATTCGAACCTCTCAATGAGAATGCAGCTTCACCTTTAGTAAAACCTAAAAGGGCCGGGATATCTACATCTTCATTTCCTCTGCCGTCACCCAGTAACATATCTATTTTAGAGCCTTTAGGAATCACGTCACCTGGTTTGATAGCTTGTCCGCCGAAGGAAACCTCCAGTACGACATCTTTACTGATATCAGCCTTGTATACTGTATCGCCTACTTTTAAACCAAAACTATGGATGATTGACTGTGCCTCAATAAATGATTTGAACTGGATCTCAGGGAATTTTACATTAGGTGCCTGAGCAGTATTTATAGTCAGATAGATCGTTCTGTTGTCTTTTACAAAAGTATTAGCTTCTGGATCCTGATCAATTACCGTACCCGGAGGCATATCCATAATATAGACAGAATCTACCTCATAACGCAAACCCAGGTCTTCGAGTTTGGATACAGCCTGGTTAAAGGATAAGCCTTTTACAGCTGGTACATTTAAGCCCTGACCATGTTTGGTATAATAGCGTAAACTGAAAAAAGCAATAAACAAGAGTATAGCCACAGTGGCGATGGCTGCAAGGAGATTGTTCCTGAATGATTTAGTTTGTAAGTAATTGATGAATTTTGCCATTTAATTATTTTGTGTGCCTTGTAATTTCGTCCAAATTTAGACTAAAAATATATTTTATCGGAATTTAAATGAGATCTGAATAAACTATTTTGATATTTTTGAGCCGTATCTTATCGTTTAATCTGATTAATCAGGAATATCCGGTATGAAATCTATAAGTATAAAGGCTTCATAACGGAGATTAAAGAAATATATTTTTATGAAGAAAATAATAGCCTTGCTAACTGGCGGCACAACTGGAGAATGGGTAATATCAGTAAAAAGCGCAGCAACCATAGCGCATAACCTTGATCCGGATAAATTTGAAGTCTATAAAATTATGCTTACGCAGCAGGGATGGTTCTATGAACCGGTTGATTCTGTAAAGATTGAAGTAGACAGAAATGACTTTTCACTGGTCTATAACGGCCGAAAAATAACCTTTGACGGTGTTTTTATTGCAATCCATGGTGCCCCGGGTGAAGATGGGAAATTGCAGGGCTATTTTGATATGCTCGGCCTTCCTTATACGACCTGCGACGCACTGACTTCGGCGGTAACGATGAATAAAGGGTATACCAAAGCAATTGTTCAGGATATTCCAAATCTGTTTATTGCTAAATCTGCGCAGATTTTTAAAGGTACACCTTATAGTCTTTCGGATATAAAAAATGGACTCAACCTGCCTTATTTTGTGAAACCGAATAATGGAGGAAGCAGTATAGGTATGAGTAAGGTGAAAAATCAATATGATCTTCAGGGAGCAATTGATAAAGCGTTTAAAGAAGATACGCAACTCCTGATTGAAGAATTTATCGAAGGCCGGGAGTTTACGGTTGGTGTCGTGAAGCTGGATGGTAAAATAGTTGTTTTACCCGCAACTGAAGTGGAAACAGCGAAAGAATTCTTCGATTTTGAAGCGAAATATACACCAGGTGTAGCCACGGAAACTACGCCGGCGCCATTGCGTCCTGAAACGCGTTTAAGGATAGAAGAGATTGCAACTGCTGTGTATTCTAAATTGAATTGCAGGGGAGTAGTCAGAATTGATTTTATTCTGGTTGGTGATGAAGGCGATTTCTACTTTATTGAAATCAACACGATTCCGGGACAGACGGCTACAAGCTTTATTCCTCAGCAGGTAGCTGCATATGGAATGAAACTCAATAACTTTTATACTAAACTGATTAAGGAAACCATCGGTTAAGTAACATGTATAGTCAGTATTTAGCAGAGCACGATTTTAAAATCACTGTTTATAAAAAGGGGGATGTGATTTACGAGCCAGGGCAACTGCCGAGATATGTTTATTTTATCAAAAGCGGAGAGGTCAGAATGGCGACTGTAAATCATGATGGAAGAGAATTCATACAGGGGATCTTTAAATCGAGGCAGCACTTTGGCGAACCGGCTTTATTGCTGGATCGCCCTTACCTGGCTTTTACCATCGCTTCAAAGGATTCGGAAGTCATTCAGCTGGATAAGGCTGCCTTTCTGAAGATGATTGAAGAACACAGATCTTTCAGCATGGACCTGATTATGACAATGAGCAGACGCTTGTTTTATAAGTCTATGATGCTGGAAGAACTGGCCAATGAGCAGGCTGAACACCGGCTGCATACGCTGATTAATTATCTGTGTCAGGATATGGAGAAGGGTGCTTTACTGAATGTTACGCGGCAAACACTGGCGGATATGAGTGGTTTAAGAGTGGAAACGGTGATTCGGACCATCAGGAAACTAGCTGCCTCAGGTGAGCTGAAACTTATCCGGGGCAAGATTGTTAAGCTATAGTATGATGTAGATCATAAATTTGACGGATTATAATGGTTAATTTTGTATATTAATTATTACGAATAAACATTAACGTTATGGCACCTATTTCAAAACTAGAAGCAGTCATCCAGTGTAAATGCCCAAGATGCAGGCAAGGAAATATCTTTCCAGGTAAAATGTACTCTTTTTCGTTTAAAGGGCAGGTAACAAATGAATATTGCCCGCATTGTAATCTTCGTTTTGAAAGAGAACCGGGATTCTTTTATGTGGCGATGTTTATCAGTTATGCCATGAATGTCGCTGAAATGATTACAGCAGCTGTGGCAACTTATATTTTAGGTCTGCCGCTGGTTTATGATAATCTATGGTATTATATAGGTATTCTACTGATTACAGTATTTATATTTTCCCCGTTTAACTACCGTTATTCAAGAGTAATGCTTCTGCATTGGTTAACTCCTGGTTTGGGCTATATTCCTGGCAGTGGCGATGAACCGGTAAATACGATTAAATCTGCTTAGTTTTCCAGTTACCTTTCTTAAATAAGATATATCCAGCTATAGCGATTCCTGTTTCCGCAACCGGGATCGCTATAAATACGCCCTCAGGCCCCATGTTGAAGGTTTTTGCCAATAGATAGGCCATTGGAATCTGAAAAATCCAGAAGCCGAAAAAGTTGATAATTGTAGGTGTTCTGGTATCTCCGGATCCATTAAAGGCACTGGTCATTACCATACCTATACCATAAAACATAAAGCCCAGACACATGGTTCTCAATGCTCTGGAAGCAATTTCCTGGATCTGCTGATCTGCAGTGAAAAAGGAGACGAGATAATGGCCAAAGATCAGACTGATCACCATAGTTATCCCCATATAAATCATCGCATATTTAGCTGTTTTCAAAACAGATTCTTCAGCACGTTTGATGTCTTTTGCACCAAGGTTCTGACCTACCAGGGTAGCGGCTGCACCACTCATGCCCCATGCGGGTAGCAGGAAGAAGAGCATTAGCCTGATGGCAGTCTGATAACCTGCCGAGCCATGATCTCCACCGGTAGTAGCGACCAGTTCTGCCAGAAATATCCAGCTGCATGAGCCAATAACAAACTGGAAAATGGCAGGAACCGCAATCTTTAACAAAGCCTTGATCTGCTGGAAATGAGGCGTAAAATAAGCTAATTTGATTTTTAACAGACTTTTTCCGCTGATTAACTGGTATAACTGATAACATACGCCAATGCTTCTTCCAATAGTGGTAGCTATGGCAGCCCCGGTTAATCCAAAAGCGGGGATAGGACCAAAGCCATTAATTAATATAGGGCACAAAATGATATTGGCGATATTGGCTACCCATAAACTCTTCATCGCGATAGCTGCATTTCCAGCCCCTCTGAAGATTCCGTTAATCAGAAACAACAATACTATAATGGTACTTCCTCCCATCATAATCTGGATAAAAGGGGTGCCTGCTGCTGTAGTTTCTGCGGATGCACCCATCAGCATTAATATTCTGCCAGCATAAATAAAACCAACAATACTAATCACGAGATTCAAAGCAACGGAGATCAATATAGCCTGCATACCTGCTTTGGAAGCAGCCACCGGATCTTTTTCACCGATCCGTCGGGCTACGACTGCAGTAGCTGCCATACTTAGCCCGACTGCAAAAGAATAAATAATTGAAAGTACTGATTCAGTTAAACCTACAGTTTGTATGGCCTCACTGCTATTGTGCAGATGGCCCACAAAATAGAGATCGACAAGGGCAAATACCGATTCCATGATCATTTCGAGCATCATCGGAATGGCCAGTAACAACACAGCTCTGCGGATACTTCCATGAGTGAAATCTAATTCTTCGCCCTGGATAGCTTGCTTTAACAAATGAAATATTTTGCTGATACCCGTTTTATGCTGCTGCGTTGTCATATTTGGTTTTTCTATATACTATAGGCTTTAATCATCTCCTCACTAACCTTACATCCTTTGCCTGTGGTGGTGTCAATTAATACGTAGTCAAAATAACCATCTGAAGCTATTTTTCCGGTACGTGTATTCTCTATCTCAAATTGTACGCGACAGCCTTTATCGTTAATGGTCAGTATCCCGGTACGTATTTTTAACTGGTCCCCTAAAATCAGAGGTCTTTTATAATCTACATGTGCAGTACGTACTACCCAGCCAAATCCGCTTTTCAGGAATTCTTCCATTGGCATTTTATAGAATTGTTCCATCTGATCGTAACGTGCAGCTAATACGTAATCAAAGTATTTGCTGTTATGTACGTGGTTGAACATATCTATATCATCGGGTCTTACTTTAAGTGCCGTCTCAAATATACTGTATTCGGTCTTTTCCATGTTACAAAAGTAAAGTTTGAAGGTTGCTTATTGAAATATATTCTCCCGAAGGGGTGGTTAAGCATAGTTTAATTGCTGGTTTTGTATTTTTTTAGTCTGTTTTTCAATGGTTTAGGTGTGATGGTATTCTGTTTAAATGATTTTGAGGATACTTGTTTATCCTAAAAACTTACACTATCTTTGCGCGTAATTAATTAATCAATATACACTTTAGTATAATTCAAGCAATGTATTTAAGTAAAGAAGTAAAAGCCGACATTTTCAAAAAACACGGCGAAGTAGAAACTAACACAGGATCTGCAGAAGGACAAGTAGCGTTATTCACTTACCGTATCGCGCACTTAACAGAACACTTGAAGAAAAATCGTAAAGATTTCTCTACTCAATTGTCTCTTCAAAAATTAGTAGGTAAACGCCGTGGTATTTTGGCTTACCTGTTTAAAAAAGATATCAACCGCTACCGTGCTATCATCAAGAACTTAGGTTTAAGAGATATCATCAAACCAATTGGCTCTACAAGAGACAGTAAATAAGCGTTATAATATCAGGAAAAGCCATTCTCAGGGATGGCTTTTTTAATTGAGAAATAAAAATACTATATATAAATCAGATGTGTAGAAAGAGGAAAACACATCACAACAATTTGTAAATGAATGTAATAAAAAAATCGTTCGATCTTGGCGATGGAAGGACCATCGAAATTGAAACCGGTAAATTAGCTAAACAGGCTGATGGTTCCGTAGTGGTAAGAATGGGTGATACCATGTTATTGGCAACTGTAGTTTCTACTGTAGGCGCTAAAGCTGGTGTTGACTTTTTACCTTTATCTGTAGACTACCAGGAAAAATATGCGGCTGCGGGTCGTATTCCAGGTGGTTTCTTACGTCGTGAGGCAAGATTATCTGACTATGAGGTTTTAATCTCCCGTTTGGTTGACCGTGCTTTACGCCCAATGTTCCCTGAAGATTATCACTCTGATACTCAGGTAATGATCACTTTGATCTCTTCTGATAAAAATATAATGCCGGATTCACTGGCTGGTTTAGCTGCTTCAGCTGCCATCGCTGTTTCTGATATTCCTTTTAACGGACCGATCTCTGAAGTTCGTGTAGCAAAAATTGATGGCGTTTTAGTAATCAATCCTTATGTTAGCGATTTAGAACGTGCTACTTTAGAATTCTTGGTAGCAGGTACTGAAAACGATATCGTAATGGTAGAAGGTGAAGCTGATGAGATTTCTGAAGAAGAAATGGTTGAGGCTATCGAATTCGCTCACAAAGCTATCGTTATTCAGGTTAAAGTTCAGAAAGAACTTGCTGAAGCAGTTGGTAAAACTAAAAAACGTGAATATTCTCACGAGGATAGCAATCCTGAATTAAAAGAGCAGGTTTATGCTGCTACTTATGATCAGGTTTATGCTGTTGCGAAAAGCAAAAGTGCTAAACATGAGCGTACTGAGAAATTTGCTGAGATTTTAGGTGGTTTCGTTGAAACGCTTGGTGAAGAAGTTGATGCTGTAACTAGCTTCTTAGCTAAAAAATATTTCCACGATGTACAATATGATGCTATCCGTAACCTTGTTTTAGACGAAGGTATGCGTTTGGATGGTCGTGATGTACGTACTGTACGTCCTATCTGGAGTGAGGTAAGTTACTTGCCATCTGCTCACGGTTCGGCAGTATTCACACGTGGTGAAACTCAATCTTTAACTACAGTTACACTGGGTTCTAAAGATGATGAGCAAATGATTGATGGTGCTTTCATCAATGGTTACAACAAATTCTTATTACACTATAATTTCCCAGGATTCTCTACAGGTGAAGTTCGCCCGAACAGAGGTGCTGGTCGTCGTGAAATCGGTCATGGTAACCTGGCTATGCGTTCTTTAAGAAAGGTATTACCTGGATTGGAAGCAAACCCATATACTATCCGTATCGTTTCTGATATCTTAGAATCTAACGGTTCTTCTTCTATGGCTACTGTTTGTGCTGGTACTTTAGCACTGATGGATGCTGGTATTAAAATCAAAGCTCCGGTTTCGGGTATTGCAATGGGTTTAATCACTGATGAGAAAACTGGTAAATATGCAATCCTTACTGATATCCTGGGTGATGAAGATCATTTAGGTGATATGGACTTCAAGGTTACTGGTACTGAAAAAGGTATCGTAGCTTGTCAGATGGACTTAAAAATCAATGGTTTGAAATGGGAAGTGTTAACTGCTGCCCTGAAACAAGCTAATGAAGCTCGTTTACATATCTTAAATGAGATGGCAAAAACTATTGCTGCTCCACGTGAAGATTACAAGGATCACGCTCCTCGTATCGTTTCATTAAGTATTGACAAGGAATTCATAGGTGCTGTAATTGGCCCAGGCGGTAAAATTATTCAGGAAATGCAACGTGAAACTGGCGCATCAATCTCTATCGAAGAGGTGGGTAACAAAGGGATCGTTGAAATCTTCGCTGATAATAAGGCTGCTATTGATGCTGCTGTTAAGCGTATCAATGCAATCGCTGCTAAACCAGACATAGGTGCTACTTATGATGGTAAAGTAAAATCTATCATGCCTTTCGGTGCTTTCGTTGAAATCATGCCTGGTAAAGATGGTTTACTGCATATCTCTGAGATTGCATGGGAACGTCTTGAAACTATGGATGGTGTATTGAAAGAAGGTGACAAAATCCAGGTTAAATTATTGGATATTGACAAACAAGGTAAAATGAAACTTTCAAGAAAAGCTTTATTACCTCGCCCACCTAAACCAGAAGGTGTTCAGGAGAACAAACCAGCTTAGGTTTCTTCAATAGTATAAAGGAAAAGGCGGTCTCTTTACGGGATCGCCTTTTTTGGTTTAAAAATAAGGTGTATTTTATTACTGGCCGGATAGCTTTGAAGGAAGCTATATGCCAGTAATAAAATACACCTTATTTTTAAAATCACTGGGTTAACTTAATAGGAGACAGCTTTTCTTGCTTATACTATCTTGAAAATATCAGGTTTTTATCTCTTTGGTGTGTCCAAAAGAATGTCTGTAGGTTATTCACATTTTAATTTGTTGGAATTAAAAATGATTTCATGAAAAAATAACACCTTAAATGCTATAAATTCTAAACCTTGTTTCATCTTTGGAGATTACTGCTGATTTTTTTTATGAAAAAATATATTCTGATACTTACGTTACTCTTTGGCCAATGTACTCATACTCATTTCAGTTTTAACGGTGATTTTGAAAACATAGATTCAATTTCAAAAAAGCCCATTGGCTGGTCGTTCTCTTTTAATGAAGAACAAGCAGCAGGTTATTCAACAAAACTAGATAGCGCTGTTAAACAAAATGGTAAGTATAGTATTTCTCTTCAAAAAATAAATGATAAGTCGGAATTTGGAGTAATAGATTATATGATTCCTGAGGCTTTTGATGGAAAAGTTATAGAGCTTCGGGGGTACATGAAGACGGCAGGTGTCAAAAGAGGTTTTGCTGGCCTATGGCTAAGATTGGATGGCGATGGCAAAATGCTTGGTTTTGAAAATATGAAGAGGCAAGGTATCGGAGGAACAAAGGATTGGAAACAATATATTATCAAATTACCCTATCCGGCTGGAGTAAAGGCAATTCATTTTGGAGGGGTGAATGCTGGAGATGGGAAAGTCTGGTTTGATAATTTTGAGTTATTTATAGATGATAAACCTATCGAAAAAGTAAAACAACTCATCTTAAAAAAAGCAGACACAGATACCTCTTTTAGCAGAAACTCGAAGATTTCAAGTATATTAATGACGCCGCGACAGATTACAAATTTAACTATTACTGGTCAATATTGGGGCTTTTTAAAGTATCATCATCCTTCAGTCTCCCAGGGCGACTATAATTGGGATGCAGAACTTTTTAGACTTTTACCTGGTGTAATTAATGCAAAAAACAATAATCAGTTAAGCTCGGTATTAGAAAAATACCTTGATAAATTACCTGCCCCTAAGATTTGTAAAGTATGTAATGAACGAATTGACAGGAACGAAGTTTTAAAGCCTGATTATGGAGAGTTATTAACAGGACAGTTCTTAAGTAAGTCATTAACAAATAAGCTTGATTTTATTAAGAATAACCGCAATATCGGAGAAAATTATTGGATAGGAAGGGAATGGGCTGGAAACCCCAGATTCAAGAATGAAAAATCATATAATTCTATTGCTTATCCGGATGCCGGGTTTCGTTTATTATCACTCTATCGTTACTGGTCAATGATAAACTACTACTATCCGTATAAAAACTTAATCGGAAAAGATTGGAATAAGGTTTTAATTGAATTTATACCAAAATTTATTAATGCTTCAAACGGAAAAGAATATACATTGGTTACTTTAGAACTTATAGGTAAACTAAAGGATTGTCATGCCAATATTATGGGGGGAAATCCTACATTGAGTTCTATTAAAGGTAATTATGCAGCTCCTTTCCAGGCAAAGTTCATAGAAAACAAACTTGTTATAACAGGTTATTATCTTGATACGCTAAATATAAAAGACAAGTTGAAAATTGGAGATGTTATAAGCGAAATTAATGGAAAAAAAGTATCTGATCTGATAAAAACCTACCTGCATATTCAGCCGGGTTCAAATTATAGCGCGCAATTAAGGGATTTACCTGATAACTATTTACTGAGAAATAATGACCCATCATTAAAAATTATTGTACAAAGAGGCAATTTGACATTCCCTTATGATGCTCCTCTTGCAGATGTGAGATTGACTTCTTTTAATAATATTAATTACACTAAGTCAACCGGGCATTTTTTGATCAATAATGACATTGGTTATATATATCCGGCCAGGTATAGAAATGATGAATTGCTAAGTATTAAGAAGGATTTTGAACATACAAAAGGTATAGTTATCGATATGAGGTGTTATCCTTCAGATTTTATGCCCTTCACGTTTGGAAATTATATTAAATCAAATCAAACTGATTTTGTGAAGTTTGAATGTTTTAATATTTCAAAACCTGGATCTTTCATATATTCTGGAAAAGCGAGTAATGGAGGGGGGATAATTAGTAATTTTTATAAGGGAAGAATAATAGTCATCGTTAATTCAACCACTCAAAGCCAGGCCGAATATACGACTATGGCATTTCAAAGCTCCCCAAATGTTAAAGTCATTGGGAGTCAGACAGCTGGTGCAGATGGGAATGTCTCTTTGATTAGGCTACCCGGAAATATTGCTACAGCCATCTCAGGCATCGGTATATTTTATCCGGATGGAACTCCAACTCAACAGGTTGGAGTTAAAATTGACTATGTCATAAAACCTACAATTCGCGGAATTAGACAAGGAAAAGATGAATTATTAGAAAAAGCTATTCATATCATAGAAAAAAATGAATTGAAGTAATTTGATCAAAAGCAAACCCTGGGTTATTCGCATTTTAATGCATCTACCGGCGTTGATTTAGCTACTTTAATGGATTGTGCACTGACCGTGAGAACAGCAATCAATAAGGATAAACCAATGGCTATAGCAAATGGAAGGATCGTTATGGCTACCTTAAATTCAAAAGCTGATAACCATTTATTGATAATGATGTAAGCCAAAGGAAATGCAATCAGGTTAGCTATAGCAACCAGTTTAATAAAGTCCTTGTTTAGCAGGGTCAGGATGTTCATAGTACTTGCACCAAGTACTTTACGAATACTGACTTCTTTTTTTCTTTGTTCCGCAATAAAGAGGGCCAGTCCTAATAATCCCAGGCAAGAAATAAAAATAGCGAAACCGCCAAACCAGTTTGATAAAATACCTAATAGCCGCTCGCTCTGGAATTTCTGTTCAAAGGCATCATCTACGAACTTCCTGCTGACCGGGAAATTCGGATTGAGGGTTTTAAAAACCTGATCGATCTGATCGACTGAGGTACTGATATTCTGAGTGGAATTTAAACTTACAACCGCATATCTGACTTCTTCTGTATGGTTAGTAATATACATTGGTAAGGCATTTTTGTAGGGCGATTCCATGACGAAATCTTTCATGACGCCTATAATGGTAAGTCTGTTGCGAAATGTATTGATGACAGTACCTATCGGGTGTTTTAATCCCATTGCCTTGACTGCTGCCTGGTTCACTACAACATTTGTAGTGTCATTATGGTAGCGCGAAGAGAATTCTCTGCCTGCTACCATACCTGAACCAATTGTTTTAGCAAAATCATAACCTGCATCGCGATAGTTGAACAAAACTTTTTCTTTAGGGCTCTTACCTGGCCAGCTAATGCCAAAGGTATTATTCCCACCCTCATTTAAGCTTACGCTAAAATAGGTGACCTGGCTGGCCGCCCCGCTTTTGATCAACTGGTCTCTCAATAAGGGGAGCTTTTCTTTATCACTGAGATTTCCCTGAAGGGGGATTTCTACGAGGCTGGCTTTGTTATAACCCACTGGCTTGTTTTTGATGAAATTCAGTTGCTGGTAAATAACAGCAGTACAGATGATTAAACAGACGGCAAAAACAAACTGAAATACGACTAAGACTTTCCTGATGGAAAGGGAAGAACTACCGGCAAGACTAAAGCCTTTTAATACTTTTACAGGCTCGAAAGAAGAAAGGTAAAAGGCTGGATAACTTCCGGCAATGACTCCTGTGAGTAAGGTTAATCCTGTTAATAGTACCCAGAACCTTGGGTCACGGTACTGGATAACCAATTCGATATTAAGCAGTGAATTGAAATAGGGTAAACTAAGCTCCATTAGCGTAAATGCAAAGAGCATAGCAATGAAGGAGAGTAAAATGGACTCAATCATAAACTGGCCAATCAGAGCACCTCTTGAGGAACCGATAGACTTCCTGACACCAACTTCCTTAGCTCTTTTTTCTGATCTGGCAGTGGAAAGATTCATGAAATTAACGCAGGCAATCAGTAAAATACAAAAGGCAAGGACCAGGAATATCCTAAGCTGATCAATCCTTCCTCCAACCGATTTTCCATTCTCAAAATTGTCGTATAGATGCCATTTGGAGAATGGATGTAATAATGCTTCATTAGTAGCACCTTTAGTGTGACGTTTATAGATGTCTTTAACCAGGTTGTTAGCCTTATCAAAAACAGTACTGTTTTGCAGTTGTACCAGGGTGACACACATATTGTTCTCCCAATTAATTGTTCTTGCCCAGGACTGTTGTTTTGCAAGTAATGACCATGGCATCAGGTAGTCAAACTGAATACTGCTGTTTTTGGGGATATCTTCTATGACGCCCTCAACTTTGAGTACCTCGGTGTTTTTTAGTTTTACTGTTTTGTTAATAGGATCTTCATCACCAAAAAGACTTTTCGCCATAGTCTTGGTTAGAATGACAGAATTAACATTATTCAGGGCTGTTCTCGAGTCTCCTTTGATGAATTTATAATCGAGTATTTTAAGAAATGACGGATCTGCATAAACAGATTTTTTCTGGAATTTCTTCTCTCCATTGCTGATAACCTCATCTTCCGGAAATGTGGAATGTGAGGTATATACTACACCGGGGATATTATTTTTGATTTCATCAGACATTGCGCCTGGTGTGCTTGGCCAGCTAAATGTTTGTGTATTTGCCTTATAATTGTTATAAACAATGTAGGTTTTATCGAAATTGGTGAATTGCCGGTCATAACTCCATTCATAGGATACGTATAGTAGTAATATCATGCAGCTGGCCAGGCCAATGGACAGACCCCCTACATTAATTAGGGTGTATCCCTTGTTTTTCCAGAGGCTACGCAGCGCTATTTTCAGGTCAAGTCTAAACATGTCTTCTGTTTTAATAATGTTATTCGCATTTTAATGCATCTACGGGTGTTGCTTTAGCTACTTTAATGGATTGTACACTAACAGTGAGTATCGCAATAAGAAGTGACAAACCAATGGCTATGGCAAAGGGCAGAACAGTGATACCCACATTAAATTCAAAGGTTGATAACCATCTGTTTGTAATGATATAAGCCAGGGGAAAAGCAATCAGATTAGCAATAGCTACCAATTTAAGGAAGTCTTTGTTTAATAGGGTTAATATATTCAGAGTGCTTGCACCAAGTACTTTGCGGATACTGACTTCTTTTTTTCTTTGTTCGGCGATAAACAGTGCCAGGCCTAATAATCCCAGACAGGAGATGAAAATGGCGAAACCACCAAACCAATTGGATAGAATACCTAACAGACGCTCGCTTTGGAATTTCTGTTCGAAATTATCATCTGCAAATTTTCTGTCTACCGGGAAATTTGGATTGAGTTCCTTGATGACTTCGTCAATCTGATTTATTGAAGTACTCACATTCTGTGCTGGATTTAGTCTGGCAATTACATAACTGGCTCCTTCAGTCTGGTTGGTAATAAACATAGGACCAGCATTTTTGTAAGGAGATTCCATCACAAAGTCTTTCATTACACCGATGATGGTACATTTAATGCCAAAGATATCTATAGTTGACCCAATGGGGTGTTTTAATCCCATCACTTTTACTGCTGCCTGGTTCACGACAACTTTAGTTGAGTCATCATGGTACTGGACAGAGAATTCTCTGCCTGCTATCATTTCTGAGCCAAGGGTTTTGGCAAAGTCATAACCTGCATCGCGATTGTTAAATAACACGTCTTCATTTGGGTTTTTACCTGGCCAGCTCACGCTAAAGGTATTATTCCCACCCTCGTTAATACTTCTGCTGAAATAGGTGACCTGAGTTACTGCCCCGGCTTTAATCAGCCGCTCTTTCAGCAAAGCTAGTTTTTCTTTGCCTTTTAGATTTCCCTGGATAGGTATTTCCACTAAGCCCGCTTTGGTATAACCTATAGGTTTACTCTTAATGAAATTTAATTGCTGATAAATAACAGAGGTACATATAATCAGACAGGCTGCAAATACGAATTGAAATACGACCAGAATCTTTCTTACAGAGAGCGAAGAACTGCCTGCGGTACTAAATCCCTTCAATACTTTAACGGGTTCAAATGAAGAAAGATAGAAAGCTGGGTAGCTACCCGCAATAAAACCTGTGATTAGTGTTAAGCTGGTCAGGACTGCCCAGAACATCCAGTCCTGATAATGGATGACAAGCTCTAAATTCAGCAAGGCATTGAAATAGGGCAGGCTGAGTTCCATCAGGGTAAATGCAAAAAGCATAGCAATTAAGGAGATTAAGATGGATTCAACCATAAACTGGCGAATCAGGGCACCTCTTGATGAGCCAATTGATTTTCTGACACCAACTTCTTTGGCTCTTTTCTCTGATCTGGCTGTGGAAAGGTTCATGAAATTAACACAGGCAATGAGTAGTATACAAAATGCGAGGATGAGAAATATCCTGAGTTGGTCTATCTTACCCCCAACTGATTTTCCATTTTCAAAGTTATCATATAGGTGCCATTTAGATAAAGGATGTAATAATACGACGTTAGTTGCCTCTTTAAAATGACGTCTATAGATGTGGCGTATCTCATTACTGGTTTTATTAAAAAGAGTATTATTCTGAAGCTGAACTAAAGTTAAACACATATTGTTTCCCCAGTTGATGGGTTTTGTGGAGGGCTTCAGCTGATTAAACAATGACCAGGGCATCAGGTAATCAAACTGAATACTGCTGTTTTTGGGTACGTCTTCAATAACGGCTTCGACTTTTAACGCCTCAGTGTTATTTAATTTTACAGTTTTATTGATCGGGTCTTCATCACCAAAAAGATTTTTCGCCAAAGTCCTTGTCAGAATCACCGAATTGACATTGGTTAATACTGTTTTTGGATTTCCTTTAATAAATTTGTAGTCTAATATCTTCAGGAACGACGGGTCTGTATAAATCGCTTTCTTCTTGAAATTCTTTTCTCCATTAGAGATTAATTGCTCATCCGGATAGGTGGAATGAGAAGCGTAAAGAACACCTGAAATTTTGCTTCTGACTTCATCCGCCATTGCATTCGGAGTCCATGCCCAGCTGAAGGTCTGTGTATTGGTCTTAGCGTTGTTGTAAACTACATAAGTTTTGTCAAAATTGGTAAATTGTCTGTCAAAGCTCCATTCGTAAGATACATAGAGTAGTAGTATCATACAACTAGCCAATCCAATGGCCAGACCTCCTACGTTAATTAAAGTATATCCTTTGTTTTTCCAAAGGCTGCGTAAGGCTATTTTCAGATCAAGTTTGAACATGTCTTTATATTTTAGAGAGTAATTTTCTATGCAGATTGCTAATCGTATGCCAATGCTTGAATAGTTATCTGAGGGGCCTAAAAACTGAGATTTTAATTTTGAATGACTTTATTTTGTTCGTTTTCGGACAATGGGTGTGCATTTTCGTTCGGTGATATTCAATTGGATGTTCAAGTTACAAGGAATGTGGAAGAAACAGAAAAGTACTTCTTCTATTAGTTTAAAATATAGTATGCAATTTATATTGGCCGGATAGCTTTGAAGGAAGCTATATGCCAATATAAATTGCATACTATATTTTAAAATCTCTGGAATTCTCCGGGCGTTTATCCAGAAGTAGAACACAATGTGCAGTGCTTATAGGGTTAAGAGACGAGTTAAGGCCCTTAGATATACTTTTGATACGTTTTATTGTCACATTCTGAATCAATGTTTCTGTTGTTTTTTAGATTTTATAACTTGAATTGCTTAAAGGATAAGGTTATGATAAAGGGACTATATGAAACGCATTTGTTTGTTGCGGATCTGGAACGGGCTATTGATTTTTACAGAGATATAATGGGATTGGTGTTATGCCGCCTGGAAGAAGAACGAAGGATAGCATTTTTCTGGATAGGGGAAGATAAGGGAGCAATGCTCGGACTTTGGGAAAAACCTGAGGAGGAGCTTGGTCCACGTCACTTTGCATTCAGATGTGAACAGGATTTTATACTGAATAAGTCTGTAGAATTCTTGAAAAATCACGGTATGAAACCATATAATTTTTTGAAGAACGGAAGTGAATCTCCAATGGTTTTTGCCTGGATGCCAGCTCTTGCAATTTATTTTGATGATCCTGATGGAAATGCCCTGGAGTTTATCGCTGTTTTAGAAGGAGAGGGGAAACCTGAGCTGGGGGTAGTCAGTTATGAGGAGTGGGTATTGTTAAAGGCCAGATAATCCGGATTATCCGACCTTTAAATGAGAAGTTAATCTATGTATTCTTAGCCTAGCCTTTCGAATAAACAGGTAACTTGGTTTCCCGAACTCATTGGGCTCAAGGGAGAACGTAATGCAAATTAAGAGATAAAGATGTTTTAATAGCGGAAGTGGTAACATTCAGCAAATTTTACTGACTGTTGCCGCTTTTCTGATCTTATGTTTTGTGTAAAATAGATGGATGGAGCTTGCCGGAATATTATTTGGTTAAGTATTTTGATTCACGTTGAAGCAGGGCATGCATACGGATATCGTATTTCTGCCCGTTCCATTGCATCCATTCTCTAAGAAGGCCTTCGAACCGGAAACCTGATTTATGCAGTAGCTTTTCCGAACCGGCATTACCTGGCCTGGTTTCAGCTTCGATTCTGTTGAGGCCCAATTCCTGAAAACCGAACCGGATGATTTCAGCAAGGGATTCTGTCATCAGGCCCTTGCCCCAGTACCCGGAGTTTTATTCCCCATCTGATGGATATGTTCTTTTCGAAATTTTGTTTGAAATGTGCTATGACAGGAAGAATATCATCCTCTTGTTTTAGGGTGATTACAGGAAAAAATGCTGTTACGCGATCATCAGTAAATAAATTGAACAGATCCTTTTTATGCGCAGCAGTTATTTCAACCAGATTTGTTCTGTTAGTCTCCAGTACAGGGAATTTATATATTATTTCTTCCATAAATGAATTTTTGTCAAAGTACAAACTTCGTTCAAAGCATAAAATTAATACCGTAATATAGTAAATCTGTTGTTTAGTAAATGTTAAGGGTGATACCTTTTATATCCTTAATTTAATACTAAAAACAGGTTATTTTTTTATATTTACTTCCTCAATCACATGACAATAAAAATGCCGTTCAGGTGTTTTTAGGAATGAACATCATCTTTAAAAAGGATTAACAAATTAGAAAACATGACACACCTGATTGCCCCTTCTGTACTTTCTGCTGATTTTGCCAATTTACAACGCGATGTTGAAATGATTAACTCAAGTGAAGCGGACTGGTTTCATGTGGATATTATGGATGGTGTATTTGTACCTAATATCTCTTTTGGCTTTCCGGTTATGGAAGCCATTAAACGTTATGCCAAAAAACCACTGGATGTACACCTGATGATTGTAAATCCCGATCACTACATTGAGCAGTTTGCAGCAGCCGGGGCCAGTATAATTACTGTACACTACGAAGCATGTGTACATCTGAACAGAACTATCCAGGCTATTCACCAGGCTGGCGTAAAGGCCTGTGTAGCATTGAACCCACATACACCGGTAGAGTTACTGACCGATATTCTGCCCATGCTGGATATGGTATTGGTGATGTCTGTTAACCCAGGCTTTGGAGGCCAGCAATTTATCCCGAATACACTACTGAAAATCAGAAGGCTTAAAGCAATGGCAGCTCTTGTTAACCCAGATCTGCTCATTGAGGTAGATGGCGGTGTCAGTGTGACTAATATGCCTGAATTGCTCGCTGCAGGTGCGGATGTTTTTGTCGCCGGAAATGCAATCTTTGGCGCCTCATCTCCCGAGGGGATGATCGCAGAAATGAAGCGTATATCAGCTTCTTCCTTCAGTAATATATAATACCTATTCAGGCGGTAGTATATTTCAAAAAACCAAATAATATTTGGATAAAACAACTACATTTACAGTAATTAATTAGCATATAAAATGAGACATAATTTTGGAGCAGGGCCCTGTATTTTACCTCAGGAAGTGTTTAGACAGGCGTCGCAAGCCGTTTTAGATTTTAAGGATGGGTTATCGATATTAGAAATATCCCATAGAACACCAGAGTTTGAAGCCGTAGTTGCTGAAGCTGTTAAATTGGTTAAAGAGTTGTTAAATGTACCAGAGGGTTACTCTGTTTTATTTCTACAGGGAGGGGCTAGTCTGCAGTTTGCCATGGTTCCAATGAACCTGCTAAGTGAGGGACAAACAGCTAGTTATCTGGAAACTGGTGTATGGGCTAATAAGGCAATTAAAGAAGTGAAAAACTTCGGTACTGCCAATGTGGTTGCTTCTTCAAAAGAAGCTAACTTTAATTATATCCCTAAAGATTATTCAATTCCTGAAGACAGTGTTTATTTTCACTGTACCTCGAATAACACCATTTACGGAACTGAGATGTTTAGTTTACCGGTGACTAAAGTTCCAATTGTATGTGATATGTCTTCTGATATCATGAGCAGGGTCGTTGATGTTTCAAAATATGATCTGATTTATGCTGGTGCACAGAAAAACATCGGACCAGCGGGCTCTACTCTGGTCATTATTAAAGATGAGATTTTAGGTAAAACAACCAATAAAATCCCAGCGATGCTTGACTACAGACAGCATATTGAAGGTGGATCAATGTATAATACTCCTCCTGTTTTTGCCATATATGTGGCTATGCTGAACCTGAGATGGTTAAAATCCAAAGGTGGAGTTGCCGAAATTGAGAAGGAAAATAACGCGAAAGCACACGCTTTATATACTGAAATTGACAGAAATCCTTTATTTAAAGGTACCGCTGCAGTAGAAGACCGTTCCAGAATGAATATCTGTTTTGTGATGGAAGATCCGGAACTGGAAAAACCATTCCTGAAATTCGTAGAAGACAATGATATTGAAGGAATTAAAGGACATAGAAGTGTAGGTGGATTCAGAGCTTCAATTTATAATGCTTTGCCAATTACAAGTGTACACAGACTAGTAGAATTAATGCAGGTTTTTGCAGAGAAACACCAAAAATAAAATTCAATGATTAAGATACTTGCAAACGATGGGATTGATCCGATCGGAAAACGATTATTAGAAGAAGCCGGTTTTATAGTAGATACAGAAACTGTTGCTCAGGATAAACTGATTGAAGCCCTGCAAAATTATGATGCAATTACAGTTAGAAGTGCAACAAAAGTCCGTAAAGATGTCATTGATGCCTGCCCGAATTTAAAACTGATAGGCAGAGGTGGAGTAGGAATGGATAATATTGACGTGGAATACGCAAGGGAACAAGGTCGTGCTGTGGTGAATACACCGGCAGCCTCATCTTTGTCTGTTGCTGAACTGGTATTTGCCCATTTATTTACTGGTATTCGTTTCTTACAGGATGCTAACCGCAAGATGCCTGTTGAAGGAGCAACTCATTTCAATAAACTGAAAAAAGATTATGCAAAAGGTACTGAGCTTAGAGGGAAAACTTTAGGGATCATTGGTTTTGGCAGAATAGGAAGAGAAACTGCTACACTGGCTTTGGGTCTGGGTATGAATGTTCTGGCCTATGATCTTTATCCTTTTGACGGGAAACTAACTCTTAAATTCCAGGGTAATCTGAGCCTGGATATCCCGGTGAAAACGGTAAGTCTGGAAGAGGTAATTAAAAATAGTGATTTTATTACTTTACATACTCCATTCGCAGATCGTCCTATATTAGGCGCTGCCGAATTTGAACAGGTGAAACCAGGTGTTGGTATTGTAAACTGTTCAAGAGGTGGTACAATTGATGAGCTGGCTTTGATTAATGCACTGGACAGTGGTAAAGTTGCTTTTGCAGGATTGGATGTATTTGATAATGAACCTACGCCTCAGGAAGCAATTTTAAAGCATGCTAAAATTTCTCTGACGCCGCATATCGGGGCTGCAACGAATGAAGCACAGGAGCGTATAGGTGAGGAATTAGCTTCATTAATTATCGCACATTTTAAAAAATAAAGTTAAATGGTTTGGGATTTGATTATATTCGGTCCCAAACCAAATAACTCCTATTTCATGCTTTCAGTAAAGCCATTTTCAGCGCTTATTCCTGCTGCGCATTTGCAGTCTTCAGTGGTTACACGTCCACTGGAATACTATAGTACGGGTGAAGCTAAACTCATAGCTTCCGAAAATAATTACAGCTTCCTTCATTTAATCAGTCCGGCTTTGGATCATGCTTATCTTCGTGATATGCATCAGGATTTTGTATTCCGCAAAATCGTTGAAAATTTCGATTCTTTTCTGGAGGATAAGGTATTAGTCCAGGTAGATCATCCCTGTTATTATGTTTACCAGGTGAGTGCTAATGGGTTGACACAGACTGGTTTGTGGGTTTTAAGTGATGTTAAAAGTTATCTCGACGGAAGTATCAAAAAGCATGAGTTAACTGTAGAAAGGAGAGAGAGACAGTTGTCAGAATATCTGCAGAATACGGGTTTGGATGCTAATCCGGTACTGATTACTTATCATCCGGTGGAAGCCATTGAAACGATCACACAGAAGTATCTTAAGCAGAGTCCGGTCATAGATTTTGTATTTGCTGATCAGACCGGACATAAGGTTTGGGTAATCAATTCACAGGAAGATATTGAGCTGATTACAGATGAAATCGGGAAGCTTGAATCGGTATATATTGCTGATGGTCATCATCGCGCTGCGGCAATGTCGAAAATGGATTTTTTTTCCACAGTATTTATGAATACGGACGAGATCAGGGTATTACAGTTTAACAGACTGGTGAGGGATCTTCATGGATTGTCTGCAAAGGGTTTTCTGGCTACACTATCCAATTCATTCCTGATTGAAAAATCGGCTGCTCCGGTCAACCCGGAACGATTGCATCAGATTGGGATGTACCTGGACGGACAATGGTATGTGCTGATACCAAAACCTCATACTTATAATGAAAATGATCCTGTAGAACTATTGGATGTAAGCATTTTACAGAATCTGATTCTGGGACCAGTGCTGGGAGTGGAGGACCCGCGGACAAATGCAAGAATTACTTTTGAAGGAGGGACGACGCCATTGGAAGAGATTCAGAAAATGGTAGACCACAGTCTGTATGCTGTGGCCTTCACACTATATGCTGTTTCTGTCGAACAGATTATCAATGTGGCTGATGCAGATAAGGTAATGCCTCCTAAATCGACCTGGATTGAACCTAAGTTCCTGGTTGGGATATTAACTAATTATTGTATAAACTCTGTTAGCGAGCCTGTAAAAGTCAGCCACTAAATCAAGATTTTTTGCTGAGTTTACTATAGAAGAAGAACCCGCCGGCTATAATCATGATAATTAAAAAAATGATCGTATAAGTCTCGGTGTTCTTCTTTTCTGTAATATCTGCTGTTTTAATTTTTAACTGTTCATTCTGATCCTGGAGTTTCTTGATGGTAAGCATATAACCTTCTATTCTTTTAGAGGTGTTGCTGGCATTACTTTGCACTTGCTGTACTTCCTGGTCTTTATAATTCATCAGTACCTTCAGCTCGCGGAAGATGTTATTGTCATTCAGAATAATATTACGCAGAATTTCATTGGAGTTTTTAAGGTCATTTTTGGTTTGCAAACCAAAGATTCCTGTTCTGGCATTCAGACTTAAATCATACTGACCAAACCTCGCACTGCGTTCAGCAAGGAGCGAATTTATTTTTAAACGTTGTACCTGATATGCTGAAGTGTCGCTTTGTATAGCTATTGCATTTATACTGAAACTTAGGAAAATAAAAAATAGGAGCGATCTAATCATGGGAATGTTTTTTATAGTATAAAGCAAAATCTATGCCTTATTGTATTTTAAAAGGAAATACCGGAATCAGGGATGAAACTGGATGCGGACAATATCACTCAGATGTAAGCCGAGAAGCCCGCTTGCTTTACCTTTGTTAATCGCAATTTCCAGATGATTGCTGATTCCAAAAAGACATAATTTCTCTCCTTCAGGAACTTCATTGTAATGCCAGCTGAGTTGGGTAATGGTTTCGCTCTTCCGGAAAAACAGCGTGAAATCCCGGTTACGCTGAATCTTCATGAAGAGTTCTTTGGTAATATTGGTGATCACATTGCAGAAGGTGTCAATATAGATGACGCTTCCTCTGATCATATCTTGTTCAATCACGGGGTTAAGTAGCATCTTCTCTTCAATGTTCGCTGTTGGCAGACCAATGTCCTTGAGTTTACCTCCTTTGGCCAGATGACTGGCTGCTTTAACAAAAATATCGACCAGCGGAAAGTGAAGATATTTCAGATCCTGCATAATATTCAGCTCTACAATCTCATCGGGCTGACCATCAAAAAGCAGTGAAAAAATCCCGTTATCAGCGCCGACAAAATAATGGTCCTGATATTTTAGGCCAATATATTTTGTGTTTTCACTAAAGACCGAATCTATACCTATCAGATGCACAGTGCCTTTAGGAAAATAGTGATACACATTTTTCAAAACGAAGGCCGCATAAGAAATATTGAAAGAAGGAACTTCATGGGTTATATCAACAATTGTAGCTGTAGGCAAGATCGTCAGGATACTGCCTTTTAGTGCAGCCTGATAAAAATCTTTGGATCCTAAATCTGTTGTTAAAGTGATAATGGCCATTAAAAATTGAATATTTATTCTTATTCTTGCGTATGCGGTAAAGCGCCTACAAATATTCAATTTTTATATCAAAATATACACTCCTATCTAAAAAACAATATTTTGAACGAACTTAAGCTAACATTAGAAACAGTAGATCCAGTACAATTCTGGGGTGCAAACAACGAGCATTATGAGTTGATCAAACATGCATTCCCCAAGCTGAAAGTTGTTGCCAGAGGTAACGAAGTGAAGGTGTTAGGGGATGAGGATGAACAAAAACTCTTCGAGAAGAAGTTTGGTAAAATGATTGCCCATCTGGAGCAGTATGGTACTTTAAGTTCAGGTGACATTGAATCAATTCTTGCGTTTAAATACAACGCTGATTCTTATGGGGCAGATGCTGCTCCGGAAAAAGTAAATGGATCTGGCGGTGGAGGTGAGGTCATTGTATTCGGTAATAACGGAATGATGATCAAAGCCAGAACGGCTAACCAGAGAAGAATGGTAGACAGCATTGTGAAAAACGATGTGCTTTTTGCCATCGGCCCTGCCGGTACGGGAAAAACCTATACGGCAGTAGCACTTGCAGTCCGTGCATTGAAAAACAAAGAGATTAAAAGAATTATTCTGACCAGACCAGCGGTTGAAGCAGGGGAAAGCCTGGGTTTCTTACCGGGGGATTTAAAAGAAAAGGTAGATCCTTATCTGCGTCCGCTATATGACGCCCTGGATGACATGATCCCGGCAGAAAAGCTGAAATTATACCTGGAGAACAGAACTATCGAGATTGCGCCGCTGGCTTTTATGCGTGGCCGTACTCTGGATAACTGTTTTGTGATCCTAGATGAGGCTCAGAACTCTACAGACCTCCAGTTAAAGATGTTTTTAACACGTATGGGGCCTTCTGCCAAGTTCATTGTAACGGGAGATGTGACCCAGATTGATTTGCCTAAAAAACAAATGTCCGGCTTGCATAATGCTTTACGCATACTGGACGATATTCCTGGTATCGAGATTATTTATCTGACAGGGGAGGATGTAGTGAGACATAAGCTGGTGAAACGGATATTGAAAGCATACGGAGATATACAGTAATTTTTAAACAATAATTGATGTGATCCATCAACAACATGAAAGCAATAAAAGAAACAAATTTTAATTTTCCTAAACAGAGTAGTTTTTACAAGGGTAAAGTGCGTGATGTATATACCATTGATCATCGTTTGATGGCTATGGTGGTGACTGACAGGATTTCTGCATTTGATGTGGTTTTACCTGAAGCTATTCCTTTCAAAGGGCAGGTGCTGAACCAGATCGGAGCGAAGTTTTTAAAGGCAACAGCCGATATCGTACAGAACTGGGTTATTGCTGTGCCGGATGAAATGGTGACCATTGGTCGTATCTGTGAACCGTTTAAAGTAGAAATGGTGATCAGAGGATATCTTGCAGGTCATGCCTGGAGAGAATATAGTGCAGGAAAACGTACGGTTTGCGGCGTAGCTCTTCCGGATGGACTGAAGGAAAATGATCAGTTACCACATCCGATTATCACGCCTACTACAAAAGCTGCTGTAGGTCATGATGAGGATATTTCAAGGGAAGACATCCTGGCTAAAGGAATTGTTTCAATTGTCGACTACGATCAACTGGAAAAATATACTTATGCTTTGTATCAGAGAGGAACTGAAATGGCTGCGGAACGTGGTCTGATCCTGGTAGATACTAAATATGAATTTGGTAAATCAGGTGATGAAATTTACCTGATTGATGAAATCCATACACCGGATTCTTCACGTTATTTTTATGCTGAAGGTTATGATGAACGTCAGGCGACAAATACACCGCAGAAACAACTTTCAAAGGAATTTGTACGTAAATGGCTGATCGAAAATGGATTTCAGGGTAAAGACGGTCAGGTAGTACCGGTGATGACCCCGGAAATTATCGATTCTATTTCTGAACGCTATATTGAATTATATGAGCAGATCACTGGAGATCAGTTTGTGAAAAATGAGCAGGATAATATCCTGGAGAGAATTGAGAAAAATGTTTTAGAGAGTCTGAACACACTTTTATCAAATTAAATACTTAATTTGTTCTATTAAATTACGGGAGGGATGTTATGAAATTTTCAGTAGATAAACACGAAAAATATGTTGCTATCAGACTCGACGAAACGAAGCTGACAGCTGATATTACACCCAGGTTGAAGTCTGAGTTCATTTTATTAAATACTGAGGGGTATTGTAATATTGTCCTGGATTTATCTGTTGTCAATGAATGTGATGACTCTCAGGATCTGAGCTGTCTGCTGGTAGGGGACAGAATCTGTAAAAAAGCAAACGGATTGTTTATTGTGACGGGAGTGACGGAGTGTATAGCCAGGTTACTGGAGATCTCTTCGATTGATCAGTCACTAAATATTGTAGGTAACCTGGATGAAGCGGAAGATCTGATCTTCATGGAAGAAATCGAGAAGGAATTACTAGGGAGCTTTGATCAGGAAAATTAATGAAATTTGAGGTTACCATTTTAGGGAGTAGCTCTGCTACTCCTGTTTTTAATAGAAATCCAACAGCACAGCTTTTAAATTGTAAAGATAAGTTTTACCTGATCGATTGCGGGGAGGGAACTCAGCAGCAATTGATCAAATTTGGCCTTAAAGCCAGTAAAATTGACGTCGCCTTTATCAGCCACCTTCATGGTGATCATTATTTTGGTCTGGTAGGTTTACTTTCTACGATGAACCTTAACGGACGTGTGAAACCTTTTAAGATTTTTGGTCCGGCCGCACTCCTGGAAATCCTGGAAATTCAGTTCAGGTATTCTGAAACTACATTGAAGTATGAAATTGATTTTTGCCCGGTCATTGCTGATGAATCAAGAGTGATTTTTGAGAATCAGGATATGACAGTGGAAACAATTGTGCTCAATCACAGAATTCCATGTACGGGGTTTAAGTTTACGGAAAGAAAGCGGTTACGTAAAGTTTTAGTGGATAAACTGGAAGCGGACAATATCTCACCGGAGTATTATCCGTTGCTGAAAAAAGGACTGGATCTGAAATTGCCGGGTGGAAGGATAATTAAGAACGAAGATTATACAAAGGATTCGGATACACCAAAGAGTTATTGTTATTGTTCGGATACGATGGCGGATGGTAGTTACCTCGAGGTGATAAGGGGCTGCACGATGTTATATCATGAAGCTACTTTTATGGACGATCTGCTGGAACGAGCTAATATAACACATCATACGACGGCTTTACAGGCTGGTAAGATTGCAAAGGAGATCGGAGCAGGTAAGTTGCTGATCGGCCACTTTTCATCACGGTACAAGTCTTTATTGCCGCTTTTAGAGGAAGCGCAAGGGGTATTCGAGAACACGGAGTTAGCCCTCGAAGGAATCACATTCACCGTTTAGGTGATTTTCAGAGGGGTAAATAAAAATGGTTGTTCAATTTCAGGCCGCGTCATTCCTTACAGGAATGAATGCCCGAAATTGAACAACCATTTTTATTTAAGCACTATAAAATTTCTAAAGATTCATTCAATACAGGCAGGGTGCATAAGTAGGATGGTTTGATTTTTTGTATGAATAGCTTATTTTGGTAGTCGTTTGCGACGGTTACATAAAGAGTTACCCAGGGCAAGATGGAAAGACAATTTGAGTTTGATATGGAAGAACAATTTATTAAGTTTTTTGGAGAGCAAAGTGCCGATGCAAATATGCTTTTATTAAAGAAGGCCCTGCCTGAAAAATCTATAATGATTGAGTTTGAAGGAAATCGCTATCTGAAAGGTTTTCTGGCCCATTTCTTTACAGCCAGTGATCTGGAGTTTGTAAAGGAACTGATTCATCAACTTATCGATCTTAGGATTAAGGATAATGCTGATGATCATTTTGTGGAGAAGAATTTTCATCTGAAAAGGAGTTTGTTTACAACTGCAATTGTGACTTACATGAGATGTTTTAATAGTCCCAAAGGAAAACTGCAAAAACTGGATATTAAACACCTGCTTAAAAAATTGCCCGATGACCTGGTTTTTAATGGCAAATTTATGAAAGAAAGACTTCTTGGTTTACATGAGAGAATAGCCTTTCTCAGGAATAAGTATATAGCCCATGCCGATGATAATGATTTTGAAACCGTCGGAACTTATATGACACTAAATTATAATGGGAAGAACCTTGAATATTCATTAAATGGTATTTATCTGGCCACTTATAATTTTGATGAAGAGGAAATGCAGAACTGGATATTTCTCATTTCTTTTTATATCAAGTATCTGGTTGAAAAACAAAACGAACTCACCGATGCATTTTTTAAGAGTATCAGCAAAGAAGATCTTTTTAGATTAGCTACTGAAGCAGGTGCCTTTGAGAAAAAATAGCCGATGAAAAGCGAGTATGGCCAGGGCCATAATAATGAGGTAACTGATCATTCCAACTTGTTCAACTCTTGTTTCGTAGCCTTTTTCTATTACTGCGTTATATATACCGGCCCCGTTTTTAAAACCCAGTGACCATTGCCCGAAATTCCAGGCCGCATGCAGACCGATCGGTAAAGCAAGTCCTTTTGTTTTTAAGGCCGCCAATCCAAAAAGTATAGATCCTAAACCAGCCCCGAGGAGGGCCTGTGACCAGGTCATTCCCCCGGCTACGTGCTCTGCGGCAAATATGAATGCCACAATTAATTGGGCTTTCCATGAACCAATCACGTAATTCAGACTACGAAGGGGATAACCACGAAATGCCAGTTCTTCTCTGCAGGCTATTCCAAGATATAAAAGCAGGTTGGTGACAATAGTTACAAAGGTTATTTCGGAAGACCTGACCAGGCTGATATGTCCTGTCATTAATACGAGCAGGGGCTGCATTATTGCTAAAAATAAACCAACAGTAAATCCAATCAATAACCTGGAAATACTCTGGGAGCCCGGTATCAAACCAATAGCCCTCAATTGAAGGCCTTCCCAGCGAGAGAACAGGATAGTCAATATCAATGCACCCAGACTGGCTATCATAACAAGTGTAAATTGATTCCATTCAGTTACTGGTAACCCTTGCATTAATCGGGATGAGGCAGCCAGTATAATAGCACAACAAAGACAAAAGAGTATTGCCCTGCATACTGTGGGGGTCCATTTAATGACTTTTGAGTCCTGTGTCATAAATATCTAGCGATTAGACATAGATCATTCTATTATTAAATATAAGCTTAATTCAAAACAATACCCTCGTAATTCCGTTAATCTGGCATGCCTAAGTCTTTTCACCACAATGATAAAATACCCAATACAACAACGTTACAGCTAGTCTCCAGACTTTCTTTTTTGATGGATGAACAGTTCAGGATCCCGGGGACTAAATTCAGGTTTGGCCTGGATCCCTTGCTTAATCTTATTCCCTATGCAGGGGATATAGCTGGTTTTGTAGTTTCCGGAGGGCTCTTATTAGCGATGGCAAGCAAAGGACTAACCAGTAAAATTGTTGTTTTGATGTGTATGAATATTCTGCTGGATACAATCATAGGAGCAATCCCTGGTGTCGGACAGGTCTGGGACTTCTATTTTAAATCAAACACGCGCAATATGCGTCTGCTCCAGGAGTATTACATTGAAAATAAGCATCAGGGGAGTGGTAAGAATATGATTGTACTTGCACTGGTGATTCTGTGTCTGATTTTTATCCTGCTCATGGTGGTGTTATTCTTTGTCACGATGTGGATCATCAGCTGGTTTTCAAATCCTTTTTCTATGATTTAAGATGAGTTCTAGTTTGCCTGATGTTTCTTTAAAGCCATTATTTCGTCATGCTGTTCGGATATCAATTGCTGCTGAGATTCCAGCTTTTTATTTATTTCGATTAAATACAAAGTCAATTCTTCTATTTTCTGCATCTGTTTCTTTTGCATTTCTCCTAAATCCAAACCTTCTTGCGCTATCTCCCTGGTGGAAGGCATTCCCGGCAGGCGATTATAAAACTTCACATGTGTTTCTATCTCTTTCAGATCAGGCAATTTGTAAGCCGGATCAAATACAAAATCTGCCCAGTTATCCATAGTGACCTTTATACTGCGGGCAGCAACAGACCCCTCTACAGCCAATTTATAATTGCCTGTAACGGATGTACCGATACCCACATTACCGTTTTCACAAATACGCATGACTTCCCTAAGCGGTGCTGGTATTCCGCCACCTAATGTACCTACAGGGGCAGTTTGAAATATGAAATCACTTTTAGTATTCCAGTCTCCCAGTCTTAAAAGTACACAAGGACCATTGGAAAGATATTTCCACCCGCCATTCCAATAGTTATTAAGTCCTAAATCCGCATAATAGCCTGGTATAGGATTAAGACTGAAACCATTATATGGATAAGTCGTTTGAGCAAATGACTTAAAACTTAATAATGTAACTGCTAAAAATATAAAGTACTTATTCATGAGAGGTTAATGATTTAAATAAAAAACAAAAAGGGCTATATAATTTTGGATGTTAGTTCTCTTTTCAGGAGGTACTTCCAAAAGTATATAACCCTTTGTATTATTATATTACTTATTGATTATTTATCTTTTTTCGAGCCTCCTCCAAATACAGAGAAGTGTACATAACGTTTCGGATTAGCCTTCAAATCAATAATCAGGTTATCCAGGTTCTTAGAAGCGTTATTCAGGTTGTCGTACATTTTAGTATCGTTAACCAGTAAACCTAAAGTACCCTTACCATCATTCACTTTACTTACGATACCCTGAAGATCTGCAACTGCTTTATTGGCATTGTCTATAGTCTGCTTAAAGTTTGCAGCCGCTACCTGATCAGTAATTTTATTGATATTAGCGAGGATTGCGTTAATGCGTTCATTATTGTTTTTCAGGTTAGAAGAGATAGATTCGGCATTGGCTAAAATAGCAGCTATCCTTTTACTCTCTGAACCCACAAGCCCATCAACCTTTTTTGAAGTTCCTTCAAGAGATGCCAGTGTACTGGCAATACTGTTGAAACTCTTGTTGACATTTTTCTGGAAATCAGGATTCAGAATGGAATTTACACTGGTTAGTATAGAGTCCATTTTACCGATAATCATTTCTGCCTTCTTCTGAACTGGCTGAACGGTTTCCATCAGGTTTTTCTCTACTTTAGAATTTAAAGTATCACCTTCCTGAGCATAATCTTTACCACTACCCAAAGACATTACAATTGCTTTACTTCCCAATAGGTCGGTACTTTCAAGCCTTGCAATACTCGATTTTGGAATATCGTATTTACCTTTGATTCTCAAAGTAGCCAGGATTGATCCGTCAGGTTGTAAAACCAGCTTGTCAACACGCCCGATCTGAAAACCATTAATCAGCACTGGCTTTGAAATCGCTAAACCATCAACACGTGAGTATCTTGCATATAATAGGGTTTCACTCGAAAAGATAGAATTACCCTTCAGGAAATTATATCCGATAATTAATAAGGCGATAGAAAAGGCTGCTAATATGCCTACTTTGGTTTCGTTTGCTATTTTCACGTATGGGGGTGTTGTTTTACTTAATTTACTTCTGTTTCTCTTTTGTAGGTTTTTACAGCTTTGAATATGGCATTCACAATCTCAGCCTGTCCGCTTGCAGAATTGATATAATCCTCTTCAGCAGGGTTGGAAATAAATCCGATCTCCGTTAATACTGCTGGCAGGCCGCATCGCTGTAAGATTAAAATTCCCTGTTCTTTAACACCTCTGTCAAACCTTTTATTGTCGCGGGTATAATTATTTTGTATCAACCGGGCCAGCTTCAAACTCTTATCCCGGTATACATTTTTAAACAAAGATAGTATAATAAATGTTTCGGGATCCTTTGGATCGTATCCGTCGTAGTTTTTTTTGTAATCCTTTTCCAGACTGATATCTGCATTCTCTCTCAACGCTCCATCCTGTTCATTCAAGCGGTGACTACCCGCAACGAATGTTTCAACACCGCTGGTAGTCTTATTTTTGACGTAGCTGTATTTAGGAACCTTTCTCCCATTTTTTTTGGTATATCCGGTAACCACTTTATGGTCGGGCATAGAATTACAATGGATAGAAATAAATAAATCAGCTTTTGCAGCAGTAGCAATTTCCGGTCTGCGGTACAGGGACACATCGACATCAGTTTTTCTGGTATAAACGATCTTTACTTCCGGCATTTCCTGTTCAAACTTTTTACCTAGTTTAAGGGCAACCTGTAAGGTGACATTTTTTTCCAGAGAATAGCTTCCTGCAGCCCCCGGTTTATCTCCGCCGTGCCCGGCATCAATAACTATAGTTTTTACTTTATATCCCTGGGATAGGGCAATATGCGTAGAGAGTATTAATAAAACCGAACATAGGAACGCATTTCTTTTCAATTTCATTTAGCTTCTTTGTGTTTAATTTTCTGATATGTTAATTTTGTTGCCTGAATATAGCATTCTCAGATGTTTTTCAATCTGAAAAAATGTAATTCTGGTGAAAAATCTATATGTATAATGCCTTATCGGGCACAAAGATAGTATAATAAAATTTTCCCGGAGAATAAGGAATGCAATGAAAGATCCAAAACCTGAAAGGTTGATATGTTGAACAACAGGATGTTTCGCCAACGAATAATTTGTTTTGAAATTATTTAATCTGTATTTGCTGTAATACTAGATTTATTATAGTAGATTTAGTAAATTCAGTAAGGTTTTATCCAATCATATTCAAATAGTTATGAAACTTTCAGCTAACATTATCTTATTGATTTCTATTGTTTTACTAGTGTCAGACAGTGGGTTTACTTTTGCTTCTCAGGGATCTTCCATAACACAGGTGTCGCAGGAAAGGGACACGGCTAAAAAGATCGTAGTTAAAACTCAGCTCAGACCTGCGGGGGCCGGAACCCGCGCAAACTTCATCAGACAAGGTGACTCAAAATTAGCTTATTCGGCTGTCGATTCTACAAAATATAGTAAAGATGGCAGCACCATTTATTTGTATGGAAAGGCAAAGGTAACTTACCAGTCCTTTGAACTGGATGCCGATTATATTACCTATAACTCTAAAACCAATACTGTTTTTGCCAGTGGCAGAAAAAACCAGAGGGGAAGATATGCCGGCAGACCAGTCATCCTGATGGAAAAACAGGGGGCCTCGGTAGCGGATTCAATTCTTATGAATGTTAAATCAGGTACAGGAACTGTTTTTCATTGATTTAACCCACAGATTCATTGATGATTACAGGTGTAAAACAGCTGTCGGCAGAATGTTGTTTTACGTTGATTAATCAATCTGTTTTAAAATTATTTTTAACGCGTAAATTGTTGATAGTCTTATACTTGTGGCGATAAAGTTAAATAACTTTTAGACAATTTGCATTTGCTCCCGGCAATGCTATATTTTTCGCTAATTTTGGACGTTTTGGGTTAAAGACATTGCATTTATTACATTCACACAAGAATTTGAAATTTTTACGAACTATCATCTTACTGAATTCCATTATCTTACTGGTGTCAACCGGTCAGCAGGCTTTTGCTTCTGCTGGTTTTTCGATGCGCCAGGTATTACAGCAGCAGGATACAACAAAGAGAGACACTACCAGGCATAATAAAATTAAACCGGGAGAAACAAAAGTCAAAGGGGGAGACGTTAAGGAAGGCGGTGTCAATGCTAAAGGCGGGCCAGGTAAAGGTACTGTGGTTAAACAGGGTGATTCGAAAATAGAATATTCTGCAGTCGATTCTACAAAATACAGCAAGGACAAAAGTATTATTTATTTATATGGAAAGGCGAGGGTAATCTATCAGTCTTTTGAGCTGGATGCGGATTATATCACCTATAATTCAAAAACAAATACCGTTTTTGCCAGTGGTAAAAAAAATGCTAAAGGGAAATATGTTGGCCGACCTATCTTTAAGATGGAAAAGCAGGGTTCTTCGGTAGCGGATTCACTCTCTTATAATACAAAATCAGGCAAAGGAACAGTATATAATACCTTTACAGAACAGGAAGGGGGATTCTTCTCCGGTGGACAGAGTAAACGCCAGCCTGATAATGAAATTCACGTCAAAGGAATGACTTATAGTACCTGTAATCTACCTCATCCCCATTTCGGGATTTTTATTACGAAAGGTATTGTAACCGATAAACAGATTATTACCGGACCAGTTTATCTGAAGATTGAAGATATACCGCTTCCTTTAGGTTTACCATTTGCTTTTTTTCCAAAACCTAATAAACGAAATTCAGGGGTGATTATCCCGAATGTCGGGGATGACTATACCAGAGGATTCTTTTTCAGGGATGGAGGATATTATCTGAACCTGAATGACTATTGGGATGCAAAAATACTGGGAACTATTTATACCAGGGGGTCTTATGGTGCATCCATTACCTCCAATTATGTAAAACGTTATAAATATAATGGTAGTATCAAGGTAGATTATAACAGTAACCGTTATGGCCTGGAAGGTACACCGCAGTATAACCCGGTCAAAGATTATAGTATTCAGTGGCAGCACTCGCAAAATGCCAATGCACATCCGGGAACGAATTTCAATGCCAGTGTGAATATCAGGACAAGTGGTTATAATACGAATACTGCAGGGGGAAATAGCTATGATTTCCGTCAGATTACACAGAACGCATTATCTTCCAGTATCAGTTACGGAAGAACTTTTGCCGATGGCAAGGTTACTTTCGCGGCAGCTGCCAGGCATAGTCAGAACACACAATCGAAATCGGTAGATGTAACTTTACCTGATATCTCATTAGGGGTGCAGTCATTCAGTCCTTTTGATTCCAAAACCAGGGTAGGTGATCAGAAATGGTACCAGAAGATCACTGTGGGGTACTCTATGGTTGCTTCAAACTCTATTTCAACCGTAGATAGTCTCCTGTTTACCAAAAAGGCAATAGACAGGCTGAGAAATGGTTTCCAGCATACTGTTCCTGTTAGTATCAACTTTACGGCCCTGAAATATTTTAACTTTTCTGCCGGAGGAACTTATATAGAAAGATGGCAGTTCCAGTCTACCCGCCAAACAGCTATCAGGGGGATATTGCAGAATGGCGTTGTTCAGCCTTATAAGACAGTGATTGATACTGTACAGGGATTTAACCGTTCAGGTGAATACAGTATCAATATGGGGGTGTCTACCAAAATCTATAATACGCTGCAATTTAAAAAAATGGGGAATCTGAAAGCATTACGTTTGGTAATGACGCCTAATGCGAATTTCAGTTACCGTCCGGATTTCTCGGATCCTTCAAAAGGAAATTATAAAGAGTTGCTTTATCAGGATGGTACTCCGGTCTATGATCCGGTTTACAACAGGAACAAAAGATATTCTATTCATGATGGTACTTTGTATGGCGGACCAGGAGAGGGCAGAAATGCTAGTATCAGTTTTGGTCTGGATAATACACTGGAAGCAAAAGTGTTTTCAAGAAAAGATACAACAGGTACCGGGATGAAGAAGGTTCCTATTATTCAGGGTTTAGGATTTAATGGTTCCTATAATTTCCTGGCACCTTCATTTAAACTTTCTGAGATTAGTTTCAACGGACGTTCGCAGTTCACCGATAAATTCGGGATTACCTACGATGGTTCATTTAACCCTTATGCCGTTAGAGATTCCATCTTTAACGGGCAGATTGTAGGTAAAAACCTGGTGGACAGATACACCATACCACGTTTAACCAGATTTAGTGTTTCTTTTGGCTATAGTTTAAATGCTGAAGCTTTTAAAGCGAGAAATGACAACCTCGACAAAACAAAGAAACAGGCTACGCAAAATGGAATGACACCTGAACAGGCTGCACAGCTGGCACAGGTGAGCAGTGATCCAAATGCATTTGTGGATTTTAAAATTCCATGGAATTTCACCTTCTCTTATCGTTTTGATTATATGAGACAGGCTAACGGGTTAATGCCTACAGCTACGAATACATTGAACTTTAACGGTGATTTTAACGTTACCCCTAAATGGAAAGTACAGTTTACTTCAGGATATGACTTTAAGAGTGCGGGACTATCGCCTACTTCATTCTCTATTTACAGAGATTTACACTGCTGGGATATGAGTATTCACTGGATTCCAATCGGACCTTACCGGAGTTATAACTTGACCATCAAAGTGAAGGCTTCCATCCTGCAGGATTTGAAATTGAGCAAGCAACAAGCTTATTACACACGTTTTTAATGAATTTTTATGTTAGCTGAAATTATTACCATAGGCGATGAGATACTGATTGGCCAGATTGTAGATACCAATTCTGCTTGGATGGCTAAAGAATTAAATGCAATTGGAATTAAAGTTAAACAAATCACCTCTGTCTCTGATGATGCCGATCATATCATAGAGGCACTCAGTCAGGCTGAAAAAAGAGCTCAGGTGATTTTAATCACGGGTGGATTAGGCCCTACAAAAGATGATATTACCAAATTTACCCTGGCCAGATATTTCAAGATGGAGATGCGCCGCGATGCCGCTGTATTGGCTCATGTAGAGGAAATATTCAGAAAGTTTAACCGCCCGATGATTGAATCGAACAGGAAACAGGCCGATGTGCCCGATGGTTGTACGGTTATCCAAAACCAGAACGGAACAGCACCATGTATGTGGTTTGACCATGAAGACCGGATTATAGTTTCTATGCCAGGGGTACCTTTTGAGATGATGTACCTGATGGAAGAAGAAATTTTACCGAGACTCAAAAAGGCCTTTAAATTGCCGGTTATCTATCATAAAACCATACTTACAGCAAACCTGGGTGAATCATTCCTGGCTCAGCAGATTGAAAGTATTGAAGATAGTTTACCTTCTTCTATTAAACTGGCTTATCTGCCAAAACTGGGTCAGGTCAGACTGCGTTTAAGTACATCAGGGGCTGATGAGGCCAAACTGAAAGCAGAAGTAGAGGTCTATGCACAGCAGATCATTGAAAAAATCAGGCCATATGTAGTGGTTGAAGATGATATTGCCCTGGAAAAAGCTATCCTGGATATCATGGAGAAGAAAGGACTTACCCTTTCTACCGCGGAGAGCTGTACGGGCGGATATATAGCCCATCTGATTACACAACATCCAGGCTGTTCAACAGTATATGCGGGTGGTGCAGTGGCCTACTCTTACGAACTGAAGGAATCTGTTCTGGGCGTGAAGGCTGAGACCCTGGCAAAATATGGTGCGGTTAGTGAGCAAACTGTCATTGAGATGGCAGCTGGTGCAAAAACTCATTTTAAAACAGATTATAGTGTAGCCGTAAGTGGAATAGCCGGACCCGATGGCGGAACTGAAGATAAACCAGTCGGAACTGTCTGGATAGCAGTAGCCAACAAGGATGGGGTGGTCTCCAAACAGTTCAGTTTTGGTAACAAAAGAGTACAGAATATAGAGCGTTCTGCTATTGCTGCCCTCACAATGATTTTGAAACTACTGAAAGAAGATGCCAATTAACTGTAAAAAAGCCTTACTTTTGCAATCGATAGGAAATACCAAATTTACTGTAAACTAAATGGCACAATACGAATTATTATTACCTAAAATGGGAGAAAGTGTTGCAGAAGCAACAGTCATCAAGTGGTTAAAACAACCTGGTGATATGATCAGTTTGGATGATACCCTGTTAGAAATCGCGACAGATAAAGTGGACTCTGAAGTTCCTTCGCCAGTTGCGGGAAAATTGATTAAACAATTATATAAGGAAGATGATGTAGTTCAGGTTGGTGCTGTAATTGCACTGATTGAAACAGATGCTGCCGCAGGTGAATCTGCTGATACAGTAGAGAAAACAGTTGTTGCTGAACCTGCTCCTGTAGCAAATATTCCTGGTACTGAACAGCTGAATGTGGTTGCACAACCTTCAGCAGGCAAAACAGAATCAGATCGTTTTTATTCTCCTTTAGTTAAAAATATAGCTGCCCAGGAACAGATTAGTTTAGCAGAGCTGGATCAGATTGCCGGTAGCGGATCTGATGGCCGTCTGACTAAAGATGACCTGTTGAATTATATCCAGAACGGACGTCAGCATACAGGTACTGTAGTTGCTGATCGTGTTCAGCCTGTAATTAGCCAGCCAGTTGAAACAAACAATACACCTGCACCGGTTACAGCAGCAAAATCTGCTCCGGCCCAGCCAGTGGTTAGTGTAAGTGGTACTGACGAAATTATCGAGATGGACCGCATGGGTAAACTTATTGCTGATCATATGGTCATGAGTAAGCAAACCTCAGCTCACGTAACTTCATTTGTTGAAGCGGATGTGACCAATATGGTATTGTGGAGAGATAGGGTAAAGAAAAATTTTGAGAAAAGAGAGAATGAAAAAATCACTTTTACACCAATCTTTATCGAGGCAGTAACTAAAGCAATCAAAGATTTTCCAATGATCAATGTATCCGTTAATGGGACTAAGATCATTAAAAAGAAAGATATTAATATTGGTATGGCTGCGGCCCTTCCAAGTGGAAACCTGATTGTGCCGGTTATTAAAAATGCAGATCAGCTGAATCTTGTCGGACTGACTAAATCTGTAAATGATCTGGCTAACCGTGCCAGAGCATCTAAACTGAAACCGGACGAAACACAGAACGGTACTTTCACTTTAACTAACGTAGGTTCATTTGGTAACGTAATGGGAACGCCTATTATTAACCAGCCTCAGGTAGCGATCCTTGCTGTTGGCGCAATTAAAAAGAAACCAGCAGTATTAGAGACCGAATACGGTGATGTAATCGCTATTCGTCATATGATGTTCCTTTCGCTTTCTTATGACCACAGAGTAGTTAATGGTGCTTTAGGTGGTACGTTTGTACGCCGTGTAGCAGATTACCTGGAAAACTGGGATATTAACAGAGAAATTTAATCCTTTACAAGAGGAAAAATATAAAACAGAAGGGGTGTCCGATTTTCGGATACCCCTTTTTTAATGTTTATTATCCTTTGTCACTTAGTCTGGAATACTTTCCGTCGATATAGAGTTCGGGATCTATCACCCGGTGTTTCAGACTGAAGCCCGGAGTGTACTCTTCATAGTCTTTAAATCGTTTGATTTCCTCTATCCGTTGTTTTCCAACAGGATCAGCTTCAATTTGGTTGAGTAGCTGTATATCATCTTTTTCGAAATCACCTTTCGAAATTACCTTTTTCTGAAACAGATATTTAAGAATTTCAGTCAGTCGTTCGTTAGCGTAGAGATGTTCCTGTTTCCCAAAATATTCCAGGTTCAATATCTCATACTTTTTCTTAATCCATTTGGCCTGAGCCAGAGAAGTAATCATGATCCTTCCTTCGTGAATTGTCATAGAAGATAAGAACCGTTGAATCTCTTTCATCGTGATAAACCCGGCATAAAATAAGTCCCGGAGTGAATAATCTATTCTGTCTGCACAAAGATCGGGTAGGGGCTGTTCTAAAATTTTGAAATCCTGTCCGGTCAGTTCCTGAACTGTATAGCCGTGTTTTTCCAGTATTTCAGGAATACCAGAAGCGCTGAGGATTCTACCGTAGATTTCTTCATGATAATCTTCTCCCGGATGATCAAAAACATAATCTGTTACATGAGAAAATGCAGTGTGTGAGATGTCATGGAGTAACCCCGCAACCTGCTCCAGTTCATTTCCTCCTAAACGTTGGATCAGCAGCATAACGCCTACCGAATGCTCATATCTTGTTAGTGTTAAGGTTGGGTTAACGAGAAATATCCCGCCACCCTGGTGTATATTTTTAAGTCTCTTTACTGCCGGGTTTTCCAGGAGTTCTTCAACAAGGGCCGAAACCTGAAAGCTGCCGTATAAATTATCTTCTATCATTAAATATTAAAAATGTCGGGCAATTTACGGAAATAATGAGGTTTCATCTGCGTGTTTCGCCACTGCGGTTAATTATTCTCTTTTTTATTTTTCTGGCAGGTACTCAGAACTGCGCTTTCAGGCATATTTTATTAATATAAACAATTCATTAAATTTTCAGGATTCAATATTATTTCAATATAAATCGCTGATATTTAGGTTATCTATTTAAATAAATTAATCAAAAAACAATTCCTATGAAAAACATTAAAACCTTATTTGCGCTGATTGCCGGCTGCATTCTGTTGTTAACTTTCAGCATTCCTGGTTCAGCTTCAGCATCTCTGAACTTATTACCTAAACAAACAGCTACTGCAACTAAACAAGCGGTTACAGTTCCTCAGAAAGCTTATACAGTTGCAGAATATGTAGCTCAGAATGGCAGACCTCCAAAAGGGTATGTGGGTGGAACAGTATTCCAGAACCGTGAAGGTTTATTACCACAGGGGGTAAATTACAAAGAGTATGATGTGAACCCGAAAGTTAGCGGACAGAACAGGGGAACAGAACGTATTATCCTGGGTGATGACGGCAGTCGTTATTATACAAATGACCATTACCAGTCATTCACACAGTTCTAATAAACGAATTCCGTTGGGATAGATAAAAGGGTACCCGGAAAGTGGACTGCCCCCAAAAAGTTAGACAAATTTAATTATTAGATTTGTTATAATGAGCCCGATATTCCGTCGGGCTCATTCCATTTAAATTCAGTTTT
>NZ_JACHCC010000004.1 GCF_014207135.1 Pedobacter cryoconitis
CAATTCATCGTTTCAATCTTGTTTTTTAGAACCCTTAACATCCGTTAAGAATCTTTCCCTTTTTGTTGGGACTGCAAAGGTAGGAATCTTTTTTACTTTAGCAAGCTTTTTATTTTTTATTTTTCGAAAGCTTTAAAACTTTCTGAAGCTTACTAAAACTCCTATTTTCACATCCTTTCAATCTTCTTCTTCTTTATCCTTTTCAAGTTTCCCTTCCTCCGAAGCGGGATGCAAAAGTAGGAAAATTATGCCGTCCTCCAAACATTACACCACTATTATTTGTATTAAAACACTAAAGTGGTGGTTTTCAATCCGAAAAGTTTCAACACACTTAACATATAGGTAACACAATCTTAATTTCAGCCCAAAACACAAGGAAAATCAGCCCAAGCTTCTCCTTCTATATACTATATACATCTACTTTGATTCGCAGCAGACAGGAGTCAGCTTTTGGACACGACAATATTCAGCATACTGATCCTACATACTCAGTCCATACATTTCAACTAGTTAAAATACATGGACTGGCCATAGACCAACAACGTGCCGATACTGGCTCAGTCTCGACCAGTACCCGAACACCACCCGACTACAACCCTAACAATCCATTACACAATAGTGAAGAAAATAAATTTGGTGTTATCAATTTTCTTATTATACCTTTGTACCAATTCCTTATGGTTTAATCATTTTATAATCAGGAATCATGACAGAGCACAATTACATATCGCCCCTATCGCTCATTGCCTAAATCAGGCTGACGTTTATTCCTATAACTTATATTTTCCGGAATGACACGATTGATTAATTTATAATCAACCGGATTCGTCTGCCTCAGATCCAGGTATTTCATCGAAATTCTACAGGGGATTTATCCTTATTACAGGATCAAGCTGAATTTTACCCTATGTCAACAGGAAAATTCTGGTCATTTCAATATTTAAGCTGCCATATCAGGGATTAATGTCCCCGGTTTCCGGCAACACGCAACAATTAAAAACGCAATGCGCAATTTAAAAACAAAAGAACTCAGTAAAATGGGTTATACAAATGATAAAGCAAGGAGTCTGGTCATTAATATTATCGCCAAACACTTCAAACATCATTCGGCAACCAGTATTACTGAACTACTAACTCATATAATTAATAACCCTGAAAACTATCTAGATCACGAACATTTGGGTAAAATTGCAGAAACACTAACAGGAAAGACAAAATCACATGACTTTGAAGCCTATTCACTTTTAACAGCCCCCGGCCCCTATAAAGTTTATGGTAATAAAGAAATTGATACTGGCGCAAAAAAACAAATGGAATTAGCCATGTCATTACCAGTATCCATTCAGGGAGCTTTAATGCCAGATGCCCATACCGGCTATGGTTTACCTATCGGCGGCGTACTCGCTACCGAAAATGTCATTATTCCTTATGCCATAGGCGTAGACATAGGCTGCCGCATGTCTTTGTCTATTATAGACGAAAGTGCCAGTTTCTTTAACCGGTATAGCCATCAGCTAAAACTCGCCCTTAAAAACCAGACCCACTTTGGCATGGAAGGTTCCTTAGATATACTGCCTTATCATGAAATTCTGGATAGCCCTGTATTTAAGGAAACAGAATTGCTGAGACGTCTCCAGGGAAAAGCAGCCAGACAGCTTGGCACATCAGGCAGCGGAAATCATTTTGTAGAATTCGGAGAGATCGAATTATTTGAGAATAACTCGATGAAACTACCAGCAAAAAAATACATGGCGCTGTTATCTCATTCAGGAAGCAGAGGTCTGGGGGCTAATATCGCTGGTCATTATACACAGATCGCGATGGAGAAATGCAGACTTCCGAGAGAAGTTCACAAACTGGCCTGGCTGGATCTGGATACAGAAGCAGGGCAGGAATACTGGATAGGGATGAACCTTGCCGGAGAATATGCCAAAGCCTGTCACGATACGATTCATCAGACGCTGCTGAAGTCACTGGGGCTTCAGGTTCTTGCTAACGTCGAAAACCATCACAATTTTGCCTGGAAAGAACAACAGCAAGATGGAAAAGAGCTGATCATTCACCGCAAAGGGGCCACACCGGCACATCAGGGCGAAATGGGAATTATACCCGGGAGTATGACTACCGCAGCCTACCTGGTATCTGGCAAAGGTGCAGCATCATCCCTCAATTCTGCATCACATGGCGCCGGAAGGGCAATGAGCAGGACAAAAGCTAAGCAAAACATGACCGCTTCGGCCTTAAAAAAGGTACTGAGTAATGCCGGGGTCACTTTAATTGGCGGAAGTGTCGAAGAAAGCCCAATGGCTTATAAAGACATAGACAGAATAATAAATGCACAAAAAGACCTCATTGAGGTCGAGGGTCAGTTTTTGCCCAGAATAGTCAGAATGAATAAAGACTAATGAAAAGTATAATTATCCAGATCACCTCAGGACAAGGTCCTGAGGAATGCTGCCGGGTAGTTGCCCGTGTACAGGAAATGATGATCAAACAAGCGAAACAGTTAAATTTCCAGATGGAAGTGCTTGAAAATGCCAAGGGAGAACTCAATGGAACTCTATTATCTGCTGTTTTGCGGGCAAAGGCCGATGATTTTTCAGCATTCATTAAAGAATGGCACGGATCAGTACTTTGGATTGCACAAAGTCCTTACCGGAAATTTCATAAACGCAAAAACTGGTTTGTTGGCGTAGATATTTTTGAAACTCAGGAAAAGCTACCCTGGAACCCTAAAGAAGTTACAATTGAGACACTCAGGGCTTCGGGACCTGGAGGACAAAATGTAAATAAAGTGGAAACAGCAGTAAGAGCAACACATCAGCCTTCTGGCCTTCAGGTTCTGGTGATGGATACCAGGTCTCAGCTACAAAATAAAAAACTTTGTCTGGAAAGACTGGAAAACAAGGTCATCTCCTGGCAAACCAAACAGTTAGTAGCCAAACAGAAACTTCAATGGCAGAATCATGCTGCCTTATCAAGAGGAAATCCTGTTAAAACTATAACTGCCAGGTTATAGACAGGGAAATATATAACAGGGCTGCAAAATTTCAGTCCTGTTATAATTTATGATGCATTTTTCTGTATTGACCAGGAGTCGTTCCTCTGTATTTCTTAAATATTCTTGATAAATGGCTCTCATCCGTAAAATTCATCTCTTCAGCAATTTCCTTTAACAGCATATTACTATAGACCAAACGTGTATCAACCAGCTTCAGTTTATAATTAATTACATACTCCTGAACGCTCTCCCCCGTCCGGGTCTTAAAATACTCACCCAGGTAATTCACAGAAAAATGAAAATTATCAGCTATGGCCTGCATCTTTAAAAGTTCAGGCCGATAGATATGTTGCTGCAGATAAGCTATAATTTTCATAACAGGAGACTGAGAGTCACTTTCCAGCTTTTCATCCGACTCTGTCCGGATGATATTCCTGGCAATCAGGTTGATTAAAATAGATACAGACTGACGGATGATAGCTAAAGAACCTATTTCTTTATTTATATGTTCTCTTATAATTCCCTCCATCAGTGCCAGTCCCAGTATTTCATCATCCGGATCCCTGAACAAACAACCAGCCTTAGCATGATAATTATGGAAAACATAGCCTATCTTTTTCATCCAGTCACAATAATCCAGTTCACCAGCTTCGGCATGGAGCTTAAAAAAAGACACTTCAGAAAAGCGGATATGTACAAAACGTGTCAGATGCTCTATTTTAAATAAATGTTTGTCTTCAGGAGTCAGGAAAAATAACTTACCCTTTTCATAGGTATAACTGTTTCCATTGACGATATGTGTACCACTGCCCTGCTGGATATAAAGAAGCTCAAAATGATGAGGGCGCTCCTCCCTGCTTACCCCTGGACTCTTCTCCAGAACTGAAATTTCAAAAAGTTGTCTGATGTCTTTTGCTGGCATCCTCCAAAGATACAAGACAAGCCTCTTAGAATACAATTTAACAGCGCCCCCCGCTCCCTTCCTTTGCACCATAATAAAAAACAATTATGCAAAAGGTAGTTCCAGACTCATTGTCAGCTCACACAATCAACCCTTATCCTAAGCGATGGCTTGCCTTAATTGTCCTGTTGATGGGTGCATTTTTATCTCCCTTAGATTTTTTCATTGTGAATGTAGCTTTACCGGCAATTAAAGATGGCCTGCATGCATCATCCACTCAGTTACAATTTGTGATTATTGCTTATGGTTCAACTTATGCCGTTTTGGTCGTGACAGGCGGCAGACTGGGTGATATTTATGGGAGGAAACGCATATTTATTATAGGTATGCTATTATTTACACTTTCTTCTGCTGTTTGTGGTCTCGCTCCAAACATTATGATATTAATTGGTGCCCGCATCGTACAGGGTTTAGCCGCCGCCGTTCTTGCACCGCAGGTTTTATCTTCTATCCGTATTATTTTCCCGGTAAATGAACAACCTAAAGCGATGGGTTTCTTTGGGGCTACTTTTGGCCTGGCTTCGATTGCCGGTCAGCTTTTAGGTGGAGTGCTGATCAAAGTCCAGCCGCTTGGGTTTACCTGGGAATCAGTTTTTATGATCAATATCCCGCTCGGTTTACTGACAATTCTCCTGGCCTTTTTTATTTTACCCGAAAACAAACCTGCCAAAAAACCCAAACTGGATATTCCCGGTATACTTTTGCTCTCTCTGGCCTTGTTTTTAATTATCTATCCCCTGATTAAAGGCAGAGAAGAAGGCTGGCCGTTATGGATATTTTTATGTTTTGCAGCTGCGATTCCGGTATTGATTGCTTTTGTGCATACTGAAAGGCATACCATTAAAAAGGGAAGAGACCCATTGATAGATCTCAGCTTGTTTCAAAACCAACATTTCGTAACCGGAACAATCATTATTTTCTTCTTTAACAGTACGGCTGCTTTCTTTATGGTTTATCCATATTATCTGCAAAACGGATTACACTGGGATGTACTTTCGGCAGGTTTGGCAGTATTACCTTATGCAGCCGGATTTTTCATTGGCCCCTTAACCAGCACTTTACTTACCCGGAAAATAGGATCAGGGGTTGTCCTGCTGGCTTTAGGGCTCCTGGCACTGGGTTTCGGGCTCACTATTCTTTCAGTTTTACTATATCATACACCAGGAACAATCATGTATGCCGGTTTAATGATTGCCGGTATGGGACATGGTATTGTACTTCCTTCACTGGTTAGGATAACACTTGCACCTGTTACGCATGAAAAAGCAGGAATGGCAGCCGGTGTGGTAAGTACGGCTATACAAATGGGGAGCGCAATAGGCGTTGCCATCATAGGGACTATTTTCTTTTCCGTATTGAATGGCCAAACCTTTAAGACTGCCTTTGCAATTGCCATGGGTTGTCTGCTCTGCATTTTCATCATCGCCTTCTTTCTCACGATCAGATTAAACAGCTTACCAGTAAAAAAATAAATATGGATATTACAAAATCAGCCCAACAGCAGGTTCACGATTTCAATGAGGCCATCACAGCCTGGTTCAGAGGAGAAACAGCTAAAGAAAACAGCAATGAAGTATTAGGAAGACTACATCAGGAATTTGTGATGGTTGCTCCCGATGGTTCTGTTAAAACATATAGCGATCTGGCTACATGGCTACCTACAGTTTACGGGGTTAAACCTGGTTTTCAGGCAGTGGCCGATGAGTTCATTGTCAGCTTCTCGGCTGATAACCTGGTGATCATAGTCTATCATGAAATGCAAAAATCCTCATCAGTAATTAATAACCGCCGTTCGAGCGCCCTATTCATTACTGATGAGGATGGAAAAATAACATGGCGTCACCTGCAGGAAACCTGGATTATTTAAATTTATTCTTCAAGGCTTCTAGTTTGGTCTGCAGATCTCCTTCTGGTTGCGCTTTGGCTTGCTGAGGTTTCGGTCTGTTATGCTGAGGTCTGCCAGCCTTATCATTCCTGTCATTTTCAGGTTTTCTATTGGCAGCAGGCCTTTCCACTTTAGGACGTGCGGCAGGTTTAGGTGCATTTTCGCTTTTCATAGACAAAGAAATGCGTTTCCTTACCACATCAATTTCTTTCACCGTCACTTCTACCCGCTGACTTACTTTTACAATATCATTTGGATTAGCTACAAATTTATCCGCCAGCTGACTGGTGTGTACCAGACCATCCTGATGTACACCTATATCCACAAAGGCTCCAAAATTGGTGATATTAGTTACAATACCAGCTAATTTCATACCTACCTTTAAATCGTTGATATCGTTTATACCTTCAGCAAAAGAAAAGATTTCAAAAGCTTCCCTTGGATCTCTTCCGGGTTTAGCTAATTCATTCATAATATCATTTAAAGTCGGTAAGCCTACATTTTCACTGATATATTGCTGTAGCTTAATCTGTTTTTGCAGTTTCACATCTTTCAACAGCTCATCTACAGAATGTCCTAAATCTTTTGCCATCTGATTCACCAGTGCATAACGCTCGGGGTGCACCCCGCTTGCGTCCAATACATGTGCTGCATCCCTGATTCTTAAGAAACCAGCAGCCTGTTCATAAGCTTTATCACCTAAACGCGGTACTTTCTTTAAACTCTCTCTGTTTTTAAAGGCACCGTGTTCATTTCTATAGGTTACAATATTTTGTGCCAGTTGAGGCCCCAAACCAGAAACATAAGCCAAAACCTGTTTAGAAGCTGTATTTAATTCTACACCAACTGCGTTTACACAACTCATTACGGTATCATCAAGCGATTGCTGTAATTTAGTCTGATCTACATCATGCTGATATTGCCCTACCCCGATAGATTTAGGATCAATTTTAACCAGTTCAGCCAACGGGTCCATTAACCTGCGACCAATAGAAACAGCCCCACGAACAGTAATATCCTGTGTCGGGAACTCTTCACGAGCTACCTCAGAAGCGGAATAAATAGATGCCCCGTTCTCATTGACCATGACAACGATCACACCTGGCAGATTCAATCCTCTGATAAATGTCTCAGTTTCTCTTCCGGCAGTTCCATTTCCGATCGCGATAGCTTCGACTTCATGTTTAACACATAATTTCTGGATAGCATCTGCTGCATTTTTTATATTCCCTTGTCCGGTATGTGGGTAGATTGTCGTGTTCTCTACTAATTTCCCTTGTCTGTCCAGACAAACTACTTTACATCCTGTACGAAAACCAGGGTCTACCGCCAGTACATTTTTCTGTCCCATCGGTGCAGCCAGCAATAATTGTCTTGCATTTTCAGCAAATACGCGGATAGCTTCTTCATCAGCTTTTTGTTTAGCCAATAAACGAAGTTCCGTTTCCATGGAAGGACCTAGTAATCGTTTATAACAATCATGTAAAGCGAGTTCTACTTGTTTCGCACAAGCATTCGAACCCTGGATAACTCTTTTTTCTAAAATTTCGATCGCTCCGTCCTCTTCGGGCATCGCTTCCAGTTTCAGGATAGATTCGTTTTCTCCGCGTCGCATAGCCAGTACGCGATGTGAAGGTGCCGATTTCACCGCCTCTTCCCACTCAAAATAATCTTTATATTTTATCCCTTCTTCTTCTTTCCCTTTAACGACCGTTGATTTCAATACTGCTTTCTGCTGAAAATACTTCCGCATATCTGTACGGACCTCTGCATCTTCATTGATCATTTCTGCAATAATATCTCTTGCACCAGCTAAAGCCTCTTCTGTATTTTCCACTCCCAGCTCTGTATTCAGGTATTTTGTGGCTTCAGTATCAGGATCTGATTTTCCCTGCTCAAAAATCAGCAGCGCTAAAGGCTCCAGCCCTTTACGTCTTGCTTCGGATGCTCTTGTTTTCCTTTTCGGCTTGTAAGGAAGATAGATATCTTCAATAGTTGTCATGTTATCCGCCGCATTTAACTGCGCCTCCAGTTCGGGGGTAAGTTTTCCCAGCGTGGTCAGTGCCTTCAAAATAGCCTCACGTCTTTTGTCCAGTTCACGCAATTGCTGAATCCGATCACGGACAGCAGCAACCTGCACCTCGTCTAAACTTCCGGTAACTTCCTTACGGTAACGGGAAATAAATGGTACGGTTGCCCCCTCATCAAGCAATTCAATAGTTGCAATAACCTGTTTTTCTGAGACTGCTAATTCGGCAGCAATAATCTTTGAGTGATTATTCATGTTAATTATTATTGGTTGAAATTTTATGGATAGGGATAAAAATAAAAAATCCTGCATGGGGTTAGCCAGCAGGATTATATAATATAGATTCTATATAACTTATTTTGTTACGTACATTACTTCTTTCACCGCTTTAATCACGCGTTCAGCATTTGGTAAGCTGGCAGCAATTAAAGTAGGTGCATATGGTAATGGTACATCAGCACAAGTAATACGTAATACTGGTGCATCTAAATGATCGAAAGCTTTTCTCTGTACGTTGAAAGCAATTTCAGAAGAAATTGAAGCCAGTGGCCATGCTTCTTCAACGATAACCAGACGGTTTGTTTTCTTTACAGATTCAATGATGGTATCATAATCAATAGGACGTACAGTACGTAAATCGATTACCTCTACATTGATTCCTTCTTTAGTTAATTCTTCAACAGCAGGATTAACCACGCGGGTTAACATTTTACCAAAAGTAACGATGGTTACATCAGTTCCTTCTTTAGCAATTCTTGCTTTGCCGATTGGCAGGTAGTATTCCTCTTCAGGTACTTCACCTTTATCACCATACATCACCTCAGATTCCATGAAAATAACCGGATCCGGATCAATAATAGCTTGTTTTAATAATCCTTTAGCTTCGTAAGGTGTTGATGGAACAACAACTTTTAAACCAGGACAGTTTGCATACCAGTTCTCAAAATTCTGAGAGTGCTGCGCGCCTAACTGACCTGCATTTCCTGTTGGACCACGGAATACAATTGGAATAGAAAACTGACCACCGCTCATGGATAACATCTTTGCAGCTCCGTTTATAATCTGATCGATTGCAACCAGGGAGAAGTTGAATGTCATAAACTCTATAACTGGAATTAATCCATTCATTGCAGCTCCAATACCGATTCCGGTAAAACCAAGCTCAGCAATTGGTGTATCTATGATACGTTTGTCACCAAACTCATCAAGCATTCCCTGACTTACTTTATATGCACCATTGTATTGCGCAACTTCTTCGCCCATTAAGAATACGTTTTCATTCTTACGCATTTCTTCGCTCAAAGCTTCACGCAAAGCTTCTCTAAATTGAATCTCTCTCATTGTATATTCAAATGTTAACTGCCGGCAAATATAACTATTGTAACGTAATTATAAAGTTTGTTTTAATTACATTACAAAGGGATTATTTTCAAACCAGTTTTCTCTATCTGCCGCAAAGGGACAAATAAGGGCAATAAGTACAGTTGTTGGCCAGTGAGGTATGTACAAATGGGATTCCGGGGTTAAATAACTCCTCCAGTTTCTCTCTCAGCAAACGACTGAAACCGGATTTTAATGCCTCCAGGTGTTCGGCCTGCAATTGAATCTTCTTCCTGTTTTCAGAGAAATTAAACAATGTGCCCTCTTTTCTCATCTTACGGATCAGGTACAGATTGGGTTCCATTCCGGTAATTCCCCTCGATTGCTCATAGACATAGGTATAGAAAAGAGTTTGGACAAGTGCTTTATTCTGCTTGTCCGTCTCCGGATCAAAGATATCTTCGAGTGAAGTATATAACAGCTCATCACGGCCTGTCTTATAATCGACTACCCTGGTAATGCCATTTTTCTGATCCACACGGTCAATAATACCATGCAGGATAAGCTCTCTTTCTATCCCTCCGACAGTAATCTTAAAATAGATTTCATCCTTACTTTCCAGTCCGATAATGGTAAAAGGGGCTTCCTTTTCATCATGATCGAGGATGACGTTCGCATATTCAGATACAATAGCCAATACGACCTGCTGCATTCCGTTTGCCGTTAAAACCTGCTTTTCATCATCAAACATCACTTTCACAAAAGCAGTTTCACTTAAACGGGGCAGGTTTTTCCGGTGGGCAATAATCCGTTCTCTGGTGATATAGGGATTTTCTGTCTTGAGTTCTTCATAGAATTTCTCCAGCACAAAATGGAGCATTGAACCAATATAGTTGGCTTCCAGGTTTTCGGCCAGTTCCTTTGGTTCTTCTATTTTGGCAATATACCGGTAGAAGAACTGTACCGGACAATTCATATAGGTGGTTAGTGCAGTTGCAGATAACCTGACCGCCGGATCTTGTTTATCCAGGTACAGATTGAGCCGTTTAAGGACCTCACCTTCTTTTGGAATACTGACCAGCACCGGATGTTCGGTAGCCACAGGTTGTGACTGATCGAAATAAGTAAAGTTATAGCCGCTTTCAAATTCCAGCTGACGCAGAAACCGGCTCGGTTCTCCGGTTGTATTATCATCGGCCTGACCATTATAAACCAGGCTGATTTTTCTGGAACGCTGCAACAACCTGTAGAACATATAGGCGGAGATGGCATCCTGATTTTCAATAACCGGCAAACCATAAGCCCTGCGGATACTATCCGGAATAAAACTTGGGGACACGCTGACCTGTGGCAGAACACCTTCGTTCACGCCTAATATATAGATATGATCAAAGTCCAGGCTCCTGCTTTCCAGCAGTCCCATGACCTGTACACCCTGTAAAGGCTCTCCGCTTAAAGGAACAGCAATTCCCTGGACCGCTTTCTGGATCAGTGAAAGCACAAAAGGTAAAGGAAGCCTTGCCGCAAACTCTGCCAGTGTATCATGCAGCCGGTTCAGTTCCTTGATCGTCGCAATAAACAAATCAACTTCGGTTTGTTTTAACGTTTTTTCTGCTACCTGCTGTTCTAAAACCAGTTTAAAAACCTGCTGAAGATTAACTATAGCCGAAGCAGCAGTATTTCTTTTCGTAAAAAAAAGACTGGCCAGCTCACCCGAACGCTGTAATAAAGGGATATCAACTTCGATCAGTTGTTTACTTAAAATTTCCTGCTGGATGGCATTCCGGATTTCCTGCGGGATTCCAATCAGCGGATGAGACAGAAAAGCCTCTACTGCACGGTGATTTACCGTATCTTTTTTCCCGCCGGCGAGTTGCGCCTGTACGGTCAGCCATATATCAGCCAGTCCGAAGATAGAAGTAGCCAGTAAAGGATAACCCATTGTTACGTTCAGGTCTACCGCAAAACGACCGTCTTCTCCCTTGTAATGAGTAGGAATAGTCTGCAAAACGGGCAATAACAAACTCTCATCAGCTAAGATTAAAGCTATTTTACCGGCATTATCAGCGGCATCCAGCATAGGGTAATCCTCTTCCAGTTCGCGCTGAAGGATCTTTGCCTGGGCAGTCTGGCCTTGTGTTTTATAAACTTTAACTTCTTTTTTCTCTGCTTTAATCAGTGGCCTGCTTTGCCCAAGCGCATTGGGCAAACCCAGCCTTTGTATATTTTTGCGAAGGAACAACCCGGCTTCCTGGGTATCATCCTCCATATAATAGGTATCTGTATCAAAATAGAACAATGCCTTTTCAGCTTCATTCCAGCGTTTGAAAATGACTGCTTCTGCGTTACTCAGTGCATTAAATCCGGCGAAGACTAATTTTCCTTCGGCAAAATCATTAATAAATTCGGGTCTTGAAGCTTCGCCTGTGGCCAGTTTACGGTAAACATGGGCCATCGTAGTCAGCCCTTTCCTGGCTAAAGCCTCATGAAAGCCCTGGTATAACCTGGGCATCCTGCGCCACATCCGGATAAATTGTTCCTGATGATTTTTCTGTTTACCGGTAGAAAAGGAAGTCCAGAACTGCTCTAAAAACTGCTGCTGTTCGGGTGTAAGATGCTGAAACTCCTTTTCTATCACCGCAATATCCTCCAGTTCTTCAAATAACTGGTTTGCATTCACCAGGTCATTGTCAATCTGGGCAAAATCACTCAATATAATTCTGGCGATAGGGTAAAAGATATCCGGATTAATTTCCTTCGCCCCTTCTTCCTTCAATAACTCATTATATTGCTGGTGCAGGGTGAAAAACTGTGTAAACCCATCTGCAATCAATAAATCTGTAGACTGAGCAAAAAATTCCTGGATCGTAAAAAAAGTAGGGCTCCAGAAAGGTTTACCAATAGTTTCGGCCAGATGATGCTGTAAATAGGAGACCGGTCTTTTATTATTAAAGATCACGGCAGCATGATGCAGCTGATCTCCGAACCTGTCTGCTAAATCTTCTGCAACTTCTTTTAAAAATGCTTTCATGCCCTTATACTAAAATCAATTCGCCAATGGTGGCATAAAATAAATAGGTGCTAACGCGGGGATAACCCATTTGCAAGAGCAGGTCGCGGTAACCATGAACTTGCTTTACATGATTACGACTTTGTTTTTTAGTGAATTTATAATCAATCACGACAACTTCTTCTTTGGTAAAAAGCACTTTATCCGGCCGGTAACTTTTACCTGTAATATCGATAATACTTTTTTCATTGACACTCTGGGTGCTGTTGCGAAGCAAATCCTGCAGGTCTTTATGCTGCAAAACATTGACGGCCTGTTTTTTGAAACCGGCCAGCTCCTGTTCTTTGAAAAAACCTTCTGTGAGCATCTGGCCCAGGACTTCATCGATCTCTGCGGTATCGGCAACTCTTGCCAGTACCTCATGTAAAATACTACCTTCACGCCCGGCAGTATCATTTAAAAGCATATCCAGCTCTTTTTTCCGGACATCATTGTTAAAAACTTCGCTAAGTCTTCCTGACAAAGGATATTGATCCAGACTGATCATTTCCGGGCCGCTGTGTTTTGCCGAACCTGCCTGGCTTTTCTTCACCACTTCTTCTTCCAGTAAAAACTGGCCTTCCGGACTAAGCTGTTCTTCAAATACCTTAATTAACAAATCGCCGATGGTACTGATGCTATCTGCCTTTTTACCCAGACAGCTGATATATAAATATTCTTTTGTCCGGGTGGTCGCTACGTAAAGCATATTCAGTGCGTCCATATGATTATAAAGCAATTCTTCATAATAAGGGATAGCCACTGTGGATGCACCCAGGCCTGAATTATATTTTAAGGGAATACTTTGTAATTGATGATATGGGGTATTTTCTGCAGGAACCCAAAAGATAGAATTGATTTTGCCATTGATATCCCAGTTACAAAAAGGGATCATCACAACTTTAAAGGCCAGTCCTTTCGATTTATGTATGGTAATCACCTGTACAGCATCTGTATTTTCGGAAGAAGGCAGTGTCTTACGACTTCCTTCTTCTTTCCAGTATTTCAGAAATGTGGTAATCCCTTTTTCGCCCTGCCGGCCGATATTTCCTGCCAGATCCCTTAAGGCAAACAGATAAGGTAAATGGCTGGCATATCTGGCCTCATTCAGCCCATAAGCTTCAATTAGTTTTTCCAATAACTCGGGCAGGGGCTGCTGCATCCAGCTGCGCCAGTGTTTACATAATCCCAAGGGTAAAACAGCTGTCAGTTCTTCGAGCTGTTTATTTTTCAGATTAAATAAAGTAGCCGGATCAGGTATACGTTCCTGTAAAGTCGCATATAAACTAATACAGTTTGCTTTATATAAGGCCGTATTTGATGGCATACCCGCCATGACCATTAAAGTATCAATCAATAGTTTTACCGCCGTATTATTGGCGATCAGCAAAGCTTCACCCGAGATTACACTGATATTATTTTCCATCAGTATATCTACCACCGCGATAGCTTCCGAATTAGAGCGAACCAGTACACAGGCATCCCCGGGCTGATAACGCTTTTCTTCAGTTAAAAGACGCTTGAGCGTAACCACCATTTTCCGGAGTGCTTCCGTTTTAAAACTTGTTTTATTTAGTGGTGTATCGTACTCATCTGTTTTTAATACATTAAAATCTATCGTGCCCCCATCAGCAGTTCTGGCAGTCAGCTTTTGCTCTGCTTCGGCATATACATCTGTGATAATATGATTAAAGCCCTTTTCTTCCCACCATTTATTTAAGGTTTGGTTAACAGCCTGCCCTTCTATGGTGGTGTTGATATTGTGCTGCATCAGTATAGGCAAAGCCCTGAACAGGATATTATTAAAGTTGATGATATTTTTTGTACTTCTGTAATTCTCTTCCAGGCTGGAATCAATAACATAGGCACTCCCGATATCTTTTTTAGCTTCCTGGTGTAGAATATTCCAGTCCCCGTTCCGCCATCTGTAAATAGATTGCTTCACGTCCCCTACAATGAGGTGATCGGTTAGTTTACCAGTTGCTTCGGCCATTGCGTTTTTTAGCAGCGGCCTGAAATTGGCCCATTGATTGGCCGAGGTATCCTGGAACTCATCAAAGAGAAAATGACGGTAACGACTACCTGTTTTTTCCCAGATAAATGCAGGATTATCGTCATCATCGCCTGTAATTCCTTTAAGCAGGTTCTGGGCATCACTGATCAGCAGGCTTCCGCTCTCTTCCCTGTATGTTTTAAGCAAGATGGCCATTTCCTGCATTAAACGTAGATAGTACAAATTCTTATTAAATGCTGTGGCCAGAATATAACCGGGCAAGCCATTGGCATAATGGTTATATAAATCACGGATAACCGGATTCAGGGTATCGTATAAAGAGGTGTCACTCCCTTGCTTAAACCATTCTTCAGGCTCATCAATAAGTTTGGCCATACTTTCGAGTTTGTCAAGATCACCTTCTGCAATTTTTTTCAGGTTATTCAACGGAGATCTTGATTTCCCCTTTAACTGATCGGGGTTTATACCACCAGCTTCAAAAATAGCGAGTGCTTTTGCAGCCAACTCAACTATAGTATCTTCAAACAGGGCGATTTGTTTTTTGGTTTCTTTCTGGTAATTACCAAAAAGGGCATCCAGGTCGGTATGCTGGGACAAGGTTTGTATAGCCTGATCAAATGGCTGATAACGTTCTTTAAAAAGCTCACCTGCGAGATCTGTCAATTCTGTCCGGTAATTCCAGCTGATATTATTACTGATCCTGTCGAGTGCCAGGTCTATGATCCACTGCAATAAATCGGGATTGACATCCAGTTGTTCATCCAATCTGTCTGCCAGCTCGTTCTTTACCTTATCGAAGTTCATCTCGAGTTTATAACCGGAGTCGAGTCCAAGCTCAAAGGCAAAACCACGGATTACCTTTTGTACGAAACCATCGATTGTACTAACCGAAAAGCGGCTGTAATCATGCAGTATTCTTTTATATATTCTGGTTGATTTTTCCTGTAAAGTAACCGGGTTTAAATCAGGATGTGCCTTTAAAACGAGTATTCTATAGTCTTCCACGTCCAGATCACCCGTTGCAAAGCCTTTCAGCACTTCCATGATACGGGTTTTCATCTCCTCGGTAGCCTTATTGGTAAAGGTCACTGCCAGGATCTCTCTGTATTTGGTTTCACCAGATAATAAGAGGGTTAGGTAGTGCGCCGTCAGACTAAATGTTTTCCCTGAGCCTGCCGAAGCTTGTAATATTTTGAGTGGTAGAGGCATGTGGTGAAGTTAGGACATTTTATCATCTAAATTTAAACAGGTTCTTATAATTTCATTTCTGGAATTGTATACATTTACTAATATTAAAAACAGGCATTAAACCTTTATAAGTTTAGCCTAGTCAAAACAAGCTCATAATACATATAAATATATTCAGATGAAAAGATTATCACTGATTTTGCTGGCCACGATGGCCATTTCAACGGCAACTTTTGCACAAACGAAAAAAGCCAAAGTTAAAACCCAGACAGCAAAAGCCGAGACGGAAGAAGTTAAAATATATGATCCGGCTGCCGATGCGAAAGCAGATATTACGAATGCAGTGATCAAAGCCAAAAAAGATAAAAAGAATGTATTCATCCAGGTTGGCGGAAACTGGTGTTCCTGGTGTATTGCTTTTCACCATTTAATAGATAACAATCCGGAACTGAAAACTTATCTGAATGATCACTACGAAACCGTATTGGTTAATTATAGCAAAGAAAACAAAAATGAAGAGGTATTAGCCAGTCTGGGTTATCCTGGCCGTTTTGGTTACCCTGTTTTTGTTATCCTGGATGGTGATGGACAGATTATCCATATCCAGAATTCAGGTTACCTGGAAGAAGGAAAAGGACATAGCGTAAAGAAAGTGACTGAATTCCTTCAGGGCTGGACTTACGAAGCGCTGGATCCGGCAACTTATCAGAAAAAAGACGCTGCTAACTAGCTTATTTTTTCAGGGAGAGTATACCGGTGATCAGTTCATCGTTAAACTCTCCTATTTTAGTATCCTGAAGCAGATGATGAATCCGGTTCCGGATTTCCTTAAATTCATTGTGTAATGGACAAGGATTAATTTCAGAACACTGTTTCAAGCCAAGACCACAGCCATAAAAGATATCATCCCCGTCTACTGCTTCCACGATGTCACTCAAAGGTCGTAATAATGAAGCGGCATCCAGATAAAATCCGCCGTTAGGCCCTTTCGTAGATTGTACGATCCCCTTACGGCTTAAGTCCTGTAAGATTTTTGCGAGAAACGGTTCAGGTGAATCAATTCCCCCTGCAATCTCTTTGATTCCTACCCTGCTGCTTTGCCCAGCTGTTTTATGTGCAATAAAGAAAACTGCCCTGATTGCATATTCACACGTTTTTGAAAATATTCCCATTTCTGTATCTCAAACAAAGATAACAATAAATCAGGTGCAGCACACCAGGACATCTTTTATTACACAGTGGATATCCCGGGCTTTAAATAATAAAGGATGTTTTTATCTTTTATTATTTTTCACTACCTTTGATCCATTGAATCAGACCTGAATCCTGGAAAACATGCAAACTTGCATGACAATAAAGGACAAAAAGGTATTAATATATTTTATCATGACCATAGCACAAAAACAATTGATCACAGCGACAGTACCAGTTTTAAAAGAAAACGGTGTTTTATTAACGACTCATTTTTATAAAAGGATGTTTACCCATAACCCGGAGTTGAAAAATATGTTCAACATGGGGAATCAGCAAAGCGGTAAACAACAGACTGCACTGGCTATGGCGGTACTTGCCTATGCAGAAAATATAGCTAATCCTTCGGTTCTCTTACCAGTAGTAGACCGCATAGGTCATAAACACACCAGTTTAGATATCCGGCCTGAGCATTATATGATTGTGGGTCATCACCTGCTGGCTTCTATCAAAGAAGTTTTAGGAGATGCGGCAACTGAAGAGATCATCGATGCCTGGGGAGCGGCTTATCAACAACTGGCTGAGCTGATGTCGGGTCATGAGGCAAAACTTTACGAACAGCAAACCCTGCAACCTAATGGCTGGACCGGATGGCGCCCCTTCAAAATAGGTCAGAAAAAAGCCGAATCTGCCGAAATCACCTCATTTTATCTTTACCCAACTGACGGTGGAAAGGTAACACCTCATATCCCTGGTCAATATATCAGTATCCGGACTTTCCTTCCTGAACTTAATCTGAACCAGGCCAGACAATACAGTATATCCAGTGCACCGAACCAGGAATATTACAGGATCTCTGTCAATAGAGAGAAAGGTACCACTCTTGATACGAATGGCCTCATCAGCAATTACCTTCATGACTTTGTAAACCAGGGCGACGTGGTTAACCTGACCTCCCCTGCCGGGAACTTCGTCTTAACAGAAAAAACAACAGCCCCGATTGTACTGATCAGTGGAGGTGTAGGATTAACTCCTTTAATGAGTATGCTGCAAAGTCTGACAGATAACAATCATGATCAGCCTGTCACCTGGCTGCATGGCTGCCGGAATAAATCAGTGCATGCCTTCAAAGATCAGCTGAATGAGATTACCAGTACAAACAGCAATGTTAAACAATATACTTTTTATAATGTACTGACTCCTGAAGACAAGACTAGCGGAATTCTGGAGGGATACCTGGATATTAATCACATTCCGGAATTAACTGAACATCCAGATACCAGTTACTTCATTTGCGGGCCTTCAGCCTTTATCCAGAAACAATTTCTGGATCTCAAGGCCAAGGGAGTAGCCAAAGAATCAATTTTCTTTGGAGAATTTGGTCCTCAGCTTCTGAATTTAATCTAAAGCTACATTCTGGATAGCATATTAAATAATACACCCCGCTCTTTTTTGAAAGCAGGGTGTATTTTATTTAGCTACATTCCACCAGATATCTTTATCCTGTCCATGGGTTTTGATGAACTGCCATACTTTAGCATCATAATGTGCATTGGATGGAATGGCAGGGGGATCGGTACGCGGATCCAGGAACCGCTCCTGAGTACTAAACATATTCACATTAGGCCGGTTCGTTATTTTTTGTATCCTCGCATCCTGTTCTTCTAATAGCCTTACAGTAACACAATTCAGGATAATTTCTTCCGGTACAACATCCCTGAATACATTACTAAGAATTGTACTGCCAACAGGTAACCAGACACGTTCGGGTTCATAACCTAAATCCTCTGTGATATGCCTCCATGAAACAGAAATTTCATTCCTGAGACATTGAATATAATCGGGTACATCAAAACCTAATGGTAATCTGATGCAGCCAGGTCTGTTCTTCGCGTATTCTATAGCCGCAGCATCTGCATCCTCCAGGGATTTGCATGGATAAATTTTTGCACCAAAAGATTCTGCCAGAAGGGAAAATTCGTGATACTCATCATTCAATTGCCAGCAAAAAAGTGTGCAGGCAACATTCAGTTGCTGACAACTATAAGCCAGTGCCACCTGACCATATCCAGGAGGAGGGCTTGCGTACACAAATTCACTTAATCCGTTTGCTATCGCATCGGTTAAATATTTATCCAATGCGCGTTGTTTGGTTCCCCCAATCAACTTATCGTCCCGAACTACCTGAATTGTACCATTATTAATCTCCAATGGGGTGAGAATCACCCTTGGGGACAGTGTTGCTTTAGGAGAGCTTTTCATAGTTTTGATTTAAAACATAGGTATACTCATGTACAATATCACGAGACACCACTTAAATTTATGTAAACATTTAAACTAAAAGAAATTATCCGTATAATAATTTTCTCCATTATACACATTCATTCACATTTTCTCTGGTTATTCAACACTTCCTCCCGAACGAATAGAATTGAGTTTTCTATCTTAGCGACTCTAGATAACCCCTTATTATAATGAAAAAGACATTCTTAATCCTTGCTGTAACTGTAGTAAGCCACTATTCTTATGCACAAAACAGTGTTTTTCCAATTGATGGCAGAAATGTTGGTATTGGTACGACGGACCCTACATTAGCTCTTCTTCAGGTCAATGGATCAGGCGACCTGCTCGCGCTCTATTCAAATACAGGCCCTGCTCAGATTAATGCTTATAACAATTCTGATTTCAGGCTTATACAGCGAAACAATGCTCCACTAAGTTTCTGGACCAATACACTTGAAAGAATGCGTATAGACGCAAACGGGAACATTGGTATCGGCACAACAGTTCCAAAGGCCAACTTCGATGTAAACGGGAGTGGAAATTTTAGTTATGGTCTCACTTCATCCTCACTAACTGTTAACGGAACATCAGCCACTGGTGACGCGTCACAGACTAATGTGAGTGCCTTTAATAATGGTGGGGTACGTATAAATGGCAACATTGCAAATTCTGCTCAGGATGCCATCTCTTATACCTCGGGCGGCGGTGGCGGAGCAGCGGTCGGATTTGGCAGAGGATCATCATATGATACATTTATAGCTTTTTATACCAATAGTGGCTACAATTTGAAATATGGAGCAATATCAGAAGCGATGCGCATTACCCAGGCGCAAAATGTCGGCATTGGTACTACTACGCCCGATGCTAAATTAACAGTTAATGGCACCATCCATTCCAAAGCAGTGAAGGTTGATTTGAATGTGCCAGCACCTGATTACGTATTTGACACGGATTATAAGTTAATCAGTCTGAATGAACTAAAATCCTATGTAGAGAAGAATCATCATCTGCCGGAGATCCCCTCGGCAGGACAGATGGCTAAAGACGGCCTTAATTTGGGTGATATGAATACCCTGTTATTGAAAAAAATAGAGGAACTGACCTTATACCTGATAGAAAAGGATGGACAACTGGCCGAACAACAACAGAAGACCGGGCAACAGGAGAACCGTTTACTGGCTTTAGAGAAACAACTAAATACACTGACCAAAGCCTTAAACAAAAACTAACCGCAGGCAAATCCACCGGGATAGCATACAACAAAAAGGCGCAAGTTACTCTTAACCTGCGCCTTTTTGACTACAGACCTGCGTTAAACCTAAAGAACTGATTAACCGATACGGGTAATTTTCCTGTTGGTATCAGCCGGTTCTCAATAACTGATGCCGCAGCACGCTGCATATAATCATCCTTCTGATAGGCTACTACCAAAGATTTACAATTCTCTATTCCTGGGAAACTAGCCAGGTTATACGGGTTAGCAAAAAATGCAAAAACAGCATTTTTCTGCGCCATATCTTTAACCAGCATCTTCAGATCAGCACTCAATTCAAATCCGTTAGCAGGGCGTAAACGGGTATCGTGAATACCAATAATTACCTGATCAAACATACCCAGTCCTTTAACCACCTTCGCAATAGCATTCGCATCTGCATTCTTATCGAGGTTAAACGAAACAGAATTTTTATAGAAACCGCTTAGTTCACGCTGGAAAACAGTTAGATCGGGTGTACCAATACTGATAATCGCCGTTTTTTTCTCTGCGGACAAAGTTTTGAGTCCTTCCTGTCCATTTAACAAAGTCATAGACGCATCGGCCAGCTGCTGTACTAAAGCCTTACTTTCCGGTCTGTTAACCTCTGCATATACATTTTGCTCATTAAGCACGTCTTTATGATTAAGACCCGTCCAATACTTGGCCAGCAATATCCTCCGTACACTTTCATCAATTCTGTCCATGCTGATCCTGCCTTCGCGCACAGCCTTGCGTACTAACTTAATTGCCCTTTTACTATTCTCTGATAATTCCAGGATATCATTTCCGGCAATTACAGCCATTACATCAGCTTCCCCATCTTTAAAATTCTTCACCACACCTTTCATTTCCATTGCGTCAGACACAATCAGTCCGCGGAAACCAAGCTCTCCCCGCAGCAAACCAGTTACTATTGGTTTAGATAAAGTAGAAGGAAGATTTGGTGTATTATCCAGGGCTGGAATGTTCATATGTGCAACCATCACCCCTGCTGCTCCTTCTTTAATTAATTCTCTGAAAGGATATATTTCCAGGCTGTCCAGACGGGCTTTGGTAAAATTCAGTTTTGGCAGGTCATAGTGCGAATCTACGTCTGTATCTCCATGTCCGGGAAAATGCTTCAGGCTCACCAGCAATCCGCCATCCTGCATTCCTTTCATATAAGCTGCCCCTTTCAAAGCCACATTATATTTATTCTCTCCAAAAGATCTGTAATTGATAATCGGATTTTTTGCATTATTGTTAATATCAACATCAGGAGCAAGATTTAGCTGCATCCCTACTCTTTTAAAATCTTTAGCGACTTCCAATCCCATCTGATAGATCAGGTTCTTATCCTGGACTGCACCCAGTGCCATCTGGTATGGATAAGAGATGGTACTATCCAGACGCATACCCAGTCCCCATTCTCCGTCAGAAGCGATTAACAGTGGAGTACGGGCCAGTGCCTGATACTTATTCGTTAAAATTACCTGTCTTCCCGGACCGCCCTGGAAAAAGACCAGCCCTCCAATCCGTTCTTTCCTGATCACATGTCCGACAGAATCTTCAAAAGCCTGCCCCCTATTGGTATGGGCCCTTACAAAAAATAACTGCGCAATCTTATGACGCTTTTTTAATTTGTGAAAAACAGAATCTACCCAGTGATTGGGCTCATCCAAACTTTGTATATATGATTTTTTTTGTGCCTCAGCAGAAAAAACAACTGTGAACAGCAGCAGAAGGAATAGGGTAAACTGTTTTTGAATCATGAAAAATTGATAAGGGTTAGCTACACAAAGTTAATGAAAACCAGCAGACGACTACAAACGAACAGATTGTATCAGATTTGATACAGAGCAAACATTTTTTATCATGCCAACCTAAATAAAAAAAACAAAACATAAACAACTGTCTATCAGAACACGGCAAAAAATTAAACCAATTTTCGGACAGACCTCGGCTAAACTGGCACATTTATTTCTATGCACACCCCGTTAATCAAAATTAGCATGCTCGAGGCCCGCATAAGTATATGCCCGCTCAACAGTAATTAACTTAAAAATGAATTATGAAGAAGATCATTATTTTGGCTATTGGCCTTTTTGTAGCTACTGCAGCGAATGCACAGGATGGGATTAAATTTGGTGTAAAAGCCGGTTTAAACATATCAGACATTATTAAAGGCAATGGCAACAACAACTTCAACACCAAGGTAAAACCAGGCTTTAATGCAGGTCTTACAGTAGAAATTCCACTGATTGCAGGACTGGCCTTCACGCCCGAAGTACTCTACTCACAGAAAGGATACAAACTGACCTCTTCTTTTGGAGAATTCAGACAAACTACAAATTTTCTGGATATACCAATTCTGGCCAGTTTCAGGTTAGGCAGCAGCTTTAATATCGTTGCTGGTCCCCAGGTTTCCTTCTTGTTATCTACCAAGAACAAGTTTGAGAACGGATTCGGAACAGTACAGCAGACTGAAGTAGTGAATGATTCGGACAGGTTTAAGAAAAGCCTGGTGGGTGGCGTAATTGGTTTCAGATATGATATTGACAGGAAATTCGATATCCATGGCCGTTATGCACTGGATTTCCAGAAAAACAATGAGAATGGCACATCCACTACTCCAGAATTCAGAAACCAGGTGTTTTCTGTTGGTGTAGGTATTAAATTCTAAACATATTCCATACCTATGGAAAACGAGTCCCGGCTTCTTTTATTAGAACCGGGGCTTTTTTTTTAGAACTCTACATGCGCGCGCAGTGAAAAGACATGCACTGGCCCGCGGTCTTTATTATAGGCAGGATTAATCACGAACTGATAATCAGGGGTCAGGAAAAGTTTCTTCTGATAAGCATTAAATTTATAGTAAAGCTCAGTGATCATCTCCGGGGCATAATTCAGTTTACCATCACCAATGATAAAACCATAACCTCCATCGGCAAGATAGTTACGGTGATCTTTGGAAATTCCGTTGACCACAAAGGCAAGACCAGCTTCTGCATCTTTCTGTTTCCAGGCGTCTCCTTTTAAAATAGCACCCAGACTGATTGTTCTGTCAATCTCTGTAAAGGCCCAGGTTTCGGTCTTACCATCATTGTAACTTGTTTTGGCAAACATGCCAAGATTAGCATTAATATTCTGCTCCAGGTTAACGCCAAAACCATACTTATCTCTGCCGTATGCACGGGTCGAGGTAATATCAGGGGCTATTGGATTTTGTAAGATCGCTAAACGGTAACTTCCCATCATCGCTGAGTTATCATAACCCAGGATCCGTAAGGTTCCTTTTTCTCCACCAATGTTGTATCGCTTTTCATATTCCAGGGTAAAGGCATGTGCTTTACCTATCTTACCATCCCATATAGATCCATTTGCTGTATTGGTAACCATTGTCACTGCTAAACGCAGAGTCCAATTCGGCTGACCAAATTCAAATGCAGTACCAAATACATATCCCCTGGTATTGGCAGGATAGTCCCAGGCCCCATTATCCATTAATGACCAGTTCATAAACTGTGATCTCGGATCATGACTAAAAGCATTATTATCAAATAAATCACTTAACCCAAATTTACCTGCTCTGATAGAGAAGTATCTTTTTTTCCGTAAGCCGGCAAGTTGATTGGCATCATCAGCCAGTGTATCTACTTCATTCCCCCAACCGAAAGTCTGTATCAGGTAGGCTCTTGCAATATAAATGGCTGGCGCAGGAGAACCTATTCTGAAGGTTTCACCGTTCGTAAATCCCGCAACCCCTAATGCCTGGCTTAAACCTTTTCCACCGGCCATTTCGGGATTGAAATAGAATTCGGCACCCTTCCATAACCTTGCCCCGCCAAATAAAGTTGTCGTAAAAGAAGTTGCACTTTCGCTTTTAGGAGAAAGACTATTCGTTCCAGAGTATTTAGCATTAAAGCCAGGTTTTGCCTGTGTAATTATCGTCTGTTGAAAATGGAGATTAAATCTCTTCTTCATCAGGCTGTCTGTCTGCGCGTAACTGTGACTAACTACCAGAGTAGCAATGGCAAGTAAAAGGGTCTTTTTCATAAGCTGGCGCAAAGATATTAGAATGCCATTAAAAAGAGATTAAGAAATTCTTTCTAAACATACATAAAAATAGTCATGCTCCTGGGGCCATGTGCCCCCAGTACCAGGGATTGTTCTATATCTGCTGTTTTGGATGGCCCGGCTATAAAAGTCCCGAAACCATAATCTGCTGTTCCTATTTTCTGATAGGCCGTGTGCATATCTGCAACAAGACCTGAGATTTTAATCAGAATCACGATATGCTGTGTAATAAAAGGTAATACCCGAATGCCCATCTGGTCTTCGGTCAGCCATAAAGCAGAGTTCTCGGCAACGCCAAGACTGGAATTAAAAATGGCAACGTCAACATCTGCATAGGTATGCGGGTCTTCATTTAACTGAAACAAAGGAATATCAGGCGAAACGAGTTCTGGTACAGTAGTCAATATCCGTTTTTCTTTGGAAAAGATGGAAGTAATGGTCGTCTGTATCTCCTGAAGATTATCAGGAAGATAGATAGTACTCCCGATACCTTCAGCCACCGTTTTGAACTTAGTAACTAAATCGACAACTTCTTCCCGATCTGTGGGGATAGCTAAAGGAAGAGGAACGGGTTCCGGCTGGTTTTGTCTTAGTGCGGCTAATATTTGATCTCTGCTCATCCTTATTGATTTTCTTTTTTATACCATTCGCCGAAAGATTCTTTAGGCACTGCAGGCATTTCTCTTTGTTTATACCAGGGATTGAACTGGTTGTTCACTGCAAAAGGGATATGTTTTAATACCCATCTTCCTGCCTTTCCGGCTGTACGGTAAACACCAGGGGAAGAAAGTGTAAAGGTCATGAGTTTCATGCTTAGTTTTTTAGAAGAGGCTGCATACCCCTCTTTAACGATGACCTGTCTCCATTTATAAAGTTGCTGATGGATATCAATTTTTACCGGACAGACATTGGAGCAGGAACCACAAAGTGTAGAAGCAAAGGGTAAATCTGCATATTTCTCTCTGTCGAGATTAGGAGCAAGAATTGCACCTATGGGCCCTGAAATTGCATAATGATAACTATGTCCACCACTCCTGCGGTATACCGGACAGGTATTCATACAAGCTCCACAGCGAATACATTTTAAGGAAGCCCTGAAATCTTCACGTCCCATCTGAACCGTACGACCGTTATCAACCAGGACTATATGCATTTCCTGGCCCTTTCTTGGTTTTTTAAAATGACTGGAATAAGTGGTCACTGGTTGTCCGGTAGCACTCCTGGCCAGCAGCCTTAAAAAAACGCCGAGATGTTTCCGTTTTGGAATAATCTTTTCGATACCCATACAGGCTATATGTACATCTGCCAGGTGGGCTCCCATATCCGCATTCCCCTCATTGGTACAGACTACAAACTCACCAGTCTCTGCAATCGCGAAATTCACACCTGTCAATGCTGCTTTACGGGTCAGAAATGTTTCTCTGAGGTGTTGTCTGGCTGCCTCTGTCAGGATTTGCGGATCTGATGTTCCTGCAGGAACACCAAGGTGCAAATGAAACAGATCTCCGATTTCTTCTTTTTTCTTATGGATACAGGGTAATACAATATGACTGGGTGGTTCTTTGGCCAGCTGCACAATCCGCTCACCCAAATCGGAATCAATCACACCAATGCCTTTCTGCTCCAGATATTCATTGAGGTGACATTCTTCTGTCAGCATTGATTTACTTTTAACCATCTGGCTGATGCCATGTTTCTCCAGAATGGAGTGTACGATCTGGTTATGCTCCAGGGCATCTGCTGCCCAATGGACAATGATTCCGTTGGCTTTGGCATTTTCCTCAAAACTAACCAGATATCCGGCCAGTTCTGAAAGTACATGGTCTTTAATTTGTGAGGCTTTTTCTCTCAGTGTTTCCCATTCAGGAATACTACCGGCCGATTTATCTCTTTTCTGCCTGATCCACCAGAGTGTCTCATCGTGCCAGTCTACCCTTGCTTCGTCCTGATTAAATGTTTCTGATAACTCTGGGTGTGTTTTGGTTGCTCCGCTCATCAAAATCTTATTCTGCATTTAGTATCTCTGCAATGTGCAGCACTTTTACCTGACTATTCTCTCTTTTCAAGATCCCTTCCATATGCATTAAACAAGACATATCTGCACCGGTGATATATTCTGCACCATTAACCAGGTGATCTTTAACTCTGTCTTTACCCATTTTCACGGATACGGCCTCCTCCACCACACAAAATGTCCCGCCAAAACCGCAGCATTCATCTCCTCGTTTCAGCGTAATCAGCTCCAGACCTTCAACCTGTGACAGCAATTGGAGAGGTTTGGAAAAACCGGGTGCAACGAGTTCGCTCATCTGGGAAAGATATAAACCTCTCTGGCCATGACAACTTTGATGCAGGCCCACCTTATGCGGGAACCTGGCTTTAAGGTTTTTCACTTTAACAATATCAACCAGGAATTCTACCAGTTCATAAACTTTGGTTCTGATTTCGGCAGCCTGATTTTCGGAATGCGTAGTATGTAAATGTTCCTTAATATGTAATACACAACTTCCCGAAGGAGATACGATATAATCGAATTCAGCAAAGTTATCTACAAACAACTGATTGCAACCCTGGGTCAGATGTTCAAACCCCGAATTAGCCATCGGCTGCCCGCAACAGGTTTGCCCGGTCGGATAGGTAACATCCAGCCCTAGTTTTTTAAGCAATTGATAAGTAGCAATGCCAGCTCCGGGATAAAACTGGTCTACGTAACAGGGAATAAACAAGCCTACTTTCTTCATAGGGTAAGGCTGTTGGGAATAGCATAATACTTTAATTCAATCAGATCGTTCGGCATAGGTTTCGCATTCCAGGATTTATGGATAGCCAATGCTGCCCCAATTGCAGTAGCCTGTGCCACAGAGGCGGCAAAAACTGCTGTATCAGGAAACATTCTGGCCATCAGGTTCATATAAATTTCATTTTTACTGAAGCCTCCGTCTACGAAAATCCTCTTCACCTGCTGATCCGCCATCACTAATTTGGTAGAGGTGTGCTGCTGGACTGCAATATCAAGAATTAACTGGTGATATGCTATAGTATCTGACGAAAAATGAGAAAGATTACGTTTAATGAAATGAAGTTCCTCTCCATCGAGATATTTATACTCTTCTTTAATTAAGCTATCTGCAATAGCTGCATCGTACGGCATTGTTCTGTAACGGTTTATCCCTTGCTTAAAATATCCGGCTATCCGTCTCAATTGCTGATCATGTTCATATCCCGCAAAAAGACGAGAGGATTTTACTGGTTTTCCCTGATATTGCAGATAACAGAGACAGTTTTTTTCAAGTTCAGCGGTTGTTAAAGGAGTATGATTAAAGGGGTTCAGACTAATACACCAGGTACCTGTAGAGATCAGCACAAAAGGCTCATGAAAACTAAACAGATAAGGGATTAATGCCGCAGAACTATCGTGTAAACCGCTTCCAGCCTGAAATGACTTTCCTTCAAAAACAGTTGAAAAAATTTGTCCGGCAGTCGTAATAGGGGGTAGTTTTTTTTCCAGGCCTTCTTCTTGTACCCAGTTATGATATTTATTTTGTCTAAAATCCCAAAGTTGTGTATGGCAACCTATACTGGTTAACTCTGAGCAGACAATTCCGGAAACCAGATAACTGAGATATTGGGGGAGATGTACTGCATACCTTATCTGCTGATAAAGTGCTGGTTTTTCTTTTTTGATCCTGTACAATTGCATCCCAGAGTTCAGACTTCCTGAAGCTGGTGAAGCTGTAGCCAAAGCAATTTCCTCTCTGGTGCCGTATTGCTGATAGAAATCCTGCTGAAGCTCTTCGGGATAGCTCTTCAGGTAATTATATAAAGGTGTTAGTGGGTTTCCGTGTTCATCGATATAAACCAGACTCGCTCCGTAAGCAGAGAAATTCACTGCTTTGACAGCAAACTCTTTGTGTCTGAACAGCTCGTGTAAGGTATCATAAATGGAAGCTTTCAGACTTTCGAGGTTTTCACAGGGATCTCCATCTTCATCTGTCATTTCTTTAAAACGGGCGGTCCGTTCAAAGACAATTTTATAGTGCTCATCAAATACAAAAACCTTTTTATTCGTTTTGCCGACATCGAATACAATAATAACGGGGATAGCTTCCATTATAATCCAATGGCTATGGTTTTCTCTCCTCTGTGGTTAATTAGCTTTTTTCTGACTTGTTGTTCACGGAAGAGCTGTAAAGGCAACGCAGCACCTCCGTTTCGCAAGCGGGCTTCGCGGACAATCGCTCTGACATCGGTCCGAAATGCGTGCTGCAGAATTTCCTGGCAGCGCACCACATCATTTTCCAGTTGTGCATTATTCAGTGCATTCCGATCAATTAACAAAGCTTGCGTATAGGCCAAAAGAATGGCTTCTACAGATTGTAACAGGTCTTCAAGCGGATCTTTGACATTATGTGAAGTATCGATCATCCAAGCCAGTCCCCGGGCATGATCGATTCCTTTAGCATCGAGCCCTTCTACCAGCTCATTAAAAATAAGGAATAACTGATAGGGTTTTATACTTCCTGCGGTTAAATCATCATCCCCGAATTTAGAATCGTTGAAATGAAAACCTCCCAGCTTATCTTCCATCAGTAAAAGGGATACAATCTGCTCTATATTTGCATTCGGCAGATGGTGTCCTAAATCTACCAGGGTATAGGCTTTAGAGCCTAATTTATTCGCATATAATAAGGACTGCCCCCAGTCTCCTACTGTAGTCGAATAGAAATTAGGTTCAAAAGCCTTATATTCTATAAATACCTTCCAGTTTTCTGGTAATGCGGCATATATTTCTGTCAAACTTTCGAGCGTATTTTGAAAGGCCTTTCTGAAACTGAGTTGCCCTGGAAAACAGGAACCATCGGCCAGCCAGATGGTCAGTGCATCAGATCCCAATGCCACCCCTTGCGTTATCACCTCAATATTATGTACTATCGCCTGCTGGCGGACCGCTTTATCTACATGTTGTAATGAACCATATTTATAACTGTACTGCTGTCCGGGCTGATCCTGAAAAGTATTTGAATTCATCGCATCAAAATGCAATCCATGATGCGTTGCAAGAGCTTTGAGCTGTGCGGTATCAGCTGTTTTATCCCAGGGAATATGCAGGGAAACGGCCCCGCTCGCCTGATTTAGCTGATGTAATAAGGCTATATCTTCTATTTTCTCTTCCAGGTTGCGGGGTTCACCTCCACCAGAAAAGCGGCCGAAACGTGTCCCTCCTGTACCTAATGCCCAGCTGGGAATAGCTAACTGAAATTTCATCACCTGCAGGACTATTTCTTCTATATATTCATTTTCTGAAGAGATGAAATCAAACCGTTTTTGATGATCATGCTGTAATTTCTCATTATGAGCTGCTATAACGTGCTTTTCCATTTTATGATTTTTTTGATTACCGTACAAATGCCGGAGCAATCCCGCCATCTACATTTAATACATTTCCAGTTGATTTATTCAACAGCCCACCTGTAAATGCCAGACAGGCATTCGCAATATCTTCGGGCAGAATAATTTCATCGAGTAAGGTGCGTCTGGCATAAAATGCGGGTAAATCTTCGACCCTGATACCATAAGCTTTTGCCCTGCCGACTGCCCATTCTCCTTCCCAGATTTTACTTTCAGCAATCACAGCGTCTGGATTCACTACATTAACCCTGATTTTATCATGACCTAATTCTGCTGCGTTTAGTCTGCTCAAATGAAGCTGTGCAGCCTTGGCAGAACCATAACCGGCATTGTTAGGACCGGAAACCAATGCATTTTTACTGACTATATTCAGGATATCACCTCCCATATCCTGTTTACGCATTATATTTACACCAGCCTGGGTGACTTTGAACTGTCCTTTCACGAGTACATCATAAAGTAAATCCCAGTCGTGGTCTGTATGTTCTTCGATCGGTTTGGAAATAGATAACCCCGCGCAATTCACAATCAGATCCACGCCTCCAAAAGCCAGGGCAGCCTTCTGGAATGCATTTTGAATATCGTCTCCACTGGTTACATCAAGTTCGGCTGTGATGTAGGCATCTTTTCCAAAGGATTGACCAAATTCTCTGTCAGCACTTATCAGCCGCTGGGCATCATTATCACTAACCACAACAACAGCTCCTTCTTCGGCAAACTTTCTGGCTATGGCTTTTCCTATCCCCCCTGCACTTCCTGTAATCAGGGCAATTCTACCTGAAAGGGCCTTGGGTTTGGGCATTCTTTGTAGTTTAGCTTCTTCAAGTAACCAGTATTCAATATCAAATGCTTCCTGAGCTGGCAAAGCGGTATATTCAGAAATCGCCTCTGCCCCTTTAATGACATTAATTGCATTGATATAAAATTCTGCTGCGACTCTTGCAGTCTGTTTATCCTTTGAGAAGGAGAATAAACCTATTCCGGGGTATAAAATAATTACAGGGTTGGTATCACGGATAACCGGACTGTCCTTCTTTTTATGTTGCCTATAATAATCGGCGTATTTTGCTCTGTAAGCTGCAAAAGCTGGCATTAATCTTTCTTTGAGCCACCCGGGACCGGAAAGATCTTCTTCCGGACTCAGGTCTAAAACCAGTGGGGAGATTTTGGTCCTTAAGAAATGGTCGGGGCAGCTTGTTCCAAGGGGAGCCAGTCTTTCCAGATCATTTGAGTTGATAAATTCAAGTACCGGGGACGCATCGGTAAAGTGTCCGATCATCTGTTTTTCTGTGGAACAAAGCCCGCGCAGTACAGGCGCCAGTAAAGCAGCTTGTTTCTCTCTCCGGGTCTTTTCCGGGCTTTTTATTTTTTCTCCGCCAAATATAGGTGACTTCTTCCCATAGTGTTCCTCCAGATAAACCGCACAGGTTTCTACCACTTCAAGTGTATTCAAATAGCTTTCATAAGCGGTATCGCCCCAGGTAAATAACCCATGGGAACCAAGCATAATTCCCCGGATTCCAGGGTTTTCATCGAGACATTGTCTGAGCTTTAGCCCGAGATCGAATCCCGGGCGCTGCCAGTCTACCCAGCCAATAGTTCCTTTAAAGAGGTCTTTTGTGATTTGTTTTCCATCCTTTGCCGCGGCAATCGCAATGGCTGCATCGGGATGTAGATGATCGATATGTTTAAAGGGCAGAAAGCTATGTAAAGGGGTATCTATAGATGGCGCCTTTGACCGGAGATCATAAATACAGTGGTTGAACAACTCAACCATCTCGTCTTCGCGATCAACTCCCTGATAAATATTTTCCAGGTTTCTCAGCCGGTCGAGGTATAAGGCGGAAAGCCCATCGCGCTTTAGTGTTCCAATATCTCCCCCGGAACCTTTGATCCACATGACTTCAACGGTTTTACCGGTAAGGGGATCAACAGCCTCCGTCTTACAGGAAGTATTCCCTCCTCCGTAATTAGTCAAGCGCAAATCTGCACCCATTAAATTTGACCGGTATAATAAAAGTGCAACGTCGTCTCCATCCAGACTGGCAGCTTCGGCTTCATCCCACAGATAGTTCACATATTTAAATCTTGCTTTTTCTACAGACATCTGATTTAAGATTTGATTATTTAATTGAGTTCCCATAGCCAATAACAATTATGGAGAGCATAATGAGTGTAATTCCTGTTAAAACCATCGAAAAAGTTTTCCGGCTTGCAGCTTTCCATTCTTTCAATACGATTCCCCATACATTCGCAACCAGAATGATGAAAGCCATATGTAAAATCCAGGAACTGGCCCCGTTTCCGAGTTTGCTCTCGCCCATTCCGTAGAAAAAGAACTGGAGGAACCAGGTTGTACCCGCCAATGCACAAAAAATATAGTTTGCCAGCAATGGTGTTTTTTTATCGCTATAATCTTTAAATGTTTTATTCCGGCTGTTCAATATCAGACACCAGAAGAGATTAGTGGTTAATCCTCCCCATAACAAAACGACATAGGTGACATTATTCTGGTAGAGGAACTCTCCCTGTCCGGGATGTAATGTTTTCCAGAGTTGGTTGGCTTCATATGCCATATCTTTCCCCGCATCTATCCCAAAAGCAAAACAGGCACTCAGAATTCCTGAAATGATCGCAACCAGCAATCCACGGCCAATCTTAAATTCTTTTTTTAATTGAATACTGTCCTGATCGTTCAGCTGCACCGCCAGATCCCTCTCTCTTCGTCTGCCAGCCTGACCACACAAAATAATTCCGAGAATACAAATGACCAGGCCGGCCAGCACCCATTGCCCCCAGGGCATACTGATCAGCTGGGTAAACTGGTCTTTACCGGCCTTTGGATAGATATCGTAATAAACAGCAGGAACCAATGCCCCGAATACGGCACAGAGGCCCAGTATAATTGAGCTGCCCAGAGAAATACCCAGGTATCTCACGCCCAGGCCATAGGTCAGACCGCCTATGCCCCAAAGTACACCGAAAGAATAAGTCGGCCAGAGTATAGCCCCATGGGTATGCTGAATAATTTCTCCGAAACCAGGAATAGTCAGCCAGGCAGCAAGGGGTGGAACAATCAACCAGGAGAAAAGGCCACCGGTAATCCAGTAGCTTTCCCAGGCCCAGCCCCTGACCTTTTTATAGGGTATATAGAAACTGCCTGACGCAAAACCGCCGATAAAATGGAATATAACACCGAGAATAACTTGCATAATTGGTATAATATCTGGTTAGAATATAAACAATTATAAAACTTACTATCGGGTTAACTGTACCGTACTGTCTTGGTTCACAGACAGCAAATCAATTTATTGCATTTCGAGATCAACGATAGTATCAATGGCATCCTGATTAACTTTATCGAGGTAGAGAATTAAACCCTCTGGTTTTTGTTTAAAGGCAATCTTCTGCCTGTCACTAAATAAAGACGCGGAAACGACTTTATCTTTTAGCTTGGGAACCAATATAGAGGCCGCATTTTCGCCCTTTAAGATATGCACGTAAATATGTTTATCCATTCTGGTTGCAGTTCCCCATTTCTGAACAGGAATCACGTTTCCTCTTGTTCCATAGATAGTTTCTCCGTTTTTCTTCATCCAGGCTCCGATATGATTCAGCGTATCTGTAAACTCGGGCTGAATCTCCCCATTAGGCATAGGGCCGATATTGAGTAAGAAATTGGCATTACCCCCTGCTGCACTAACCATATAATGGATGAGTTGAGGTACGGACTTGTAATTGGTATCCGTCAGATTGAAACCCCATGAATTGTTCATGGTTTCGCAGGTTTCCATCGGCAATGCCGAAGCTGCTGCACCTCCGAAACCAGTGGTATTCCCACCTGGAAGATCTTTTTCAAACATCTGGAAGTCTTCTCCGGCCAGCGGAACGTCATGATGATTATTACCCACTAAACACTGAGGCTGCAACTGATGGATTAAACCATAGATCTCGGCAGTATGCCAGTCCACCTCTGACTTCATTCCGGTTTTTTTAACCTGATCCCAATATCCATCAAACCATATCCCGTCTATTTTCCCATAATTGGTCAGTAATTCGGTCAGTTGGTTTTTCATAAACTGTATGTAGTCATCCCAGTTGCCATGTATCTTCCGCCCCGTTCCCTGACCGGTTCTGCCTGTCCAGTAAGAATAATCTTCTCTTCGCCAATCCAGCAAGGAATAATATAAGACTAATTTGATCCCCTGTTTATGACATTCATCAGCCATGAGCTTCACAATATCTTTTTTATAGGGGGTATGCATGATATTAAAATCGGAATATTTGGTATCCCACAGACTAAAGCCATCGTGATGACGGGTGATTAAAGTAATATACTTCATCCCGGCATTTTTTGCGGCGCTCACATATTTCTCAGCATCAAAATCTATCGGATTAAAAAACTTCTCCAGACGGGTATAATTCTGAACAGTAATATTCCTGTCGTTCATCACCCATTCTCCCGAACCGGGAATACTGAAAGGCCCCCAATGGATAAACATCCCGAATTTCATATCCTGAAATGCTTTCCGGTTAGCGAGGTTTTCTGAGGTGGGTGTATAAGTTTGTGCTTTGGTAAACAGGAATACGGCTAGAAAGGCCAGAAGAAGGAACAGTCTTTTCATAAAAAATCTATTTGGTTAGCATGGTAATGGATTGCCATTCAATAGATAATATTACGAATTTATTCTCCTTCCGCCAGACTTTTTTCTATCCTCGAGTCGGGAATAAACCAGATAATGGCAACCAGTACATACAAACTGAAGCTTATCCAGGAATTAACCATAGACAAACTGATCGCAATGAGATAAAGTCCGACAGATATTTTGCCTTTGGTTCCTCTGCCTATAGCCCTACTCAGATTCGAATTCTTCCCATCGTTTTTAATGAGCAGATGGGATAAGATGGAATAGGCAAATGCACACATCACCATAACGACACCATAAAGTGCCATAGGCCAGGAACTGAAATGGTTCTCTCCCATCCAGGCTGTAACAAAAGGGATCAGGGACAACCAGAATAACAGGTGCAGGTTAGCCCACAAAATACCCCCGTTTATGGTTTTTACTGCCTGGAGCATATGGTGATGATTATTCCAGTAGATACCTACGTAAACAAAACTGATCACGTAACTGATAAACACCGGGATCATCGGAATTAATGCCTTGGGACCATCGCCATGGGGAACTTTTAATTCCAGTACCATAATGGTAATAATAATGGCAATCACACCATCACTAAATGCTTCTAATCGTCCTTTATGCATGTCTATTAAATATTTATGGGATTAAAATTATTTTTCCGGTGCTTTTTCTGCTCTCCAGGAAATCATGGGCTTCTTTACCCTCAGATAATTTAAAAGATGTGGGCGCAGCTAAAGAAATCTTTTTGGTTCTGATCCAGTCAAATAGCTGACCCGATCTTTGAATACGCTCTTCTGCTGAAGTCAGGTAACTCCATAAATCTCCGCCGGTAAGTGTTTTAGAGCCATCCATGAGCATTCTGGGATCGACAAAAGCAGGGTCTCCACCGCTCATCCCAAAAAACACGACCTGACCACAGTCTTTAGTTACATTGAAACTATCTGACAAGGTACTGCCAACACTATCATAAACGACATCAACTCCACCAGCCGCCGCGCGCAGAACCTGTCTTTTCCAGTCATCACCGTATAAATAGACTTCGTCAGCCCCATTCTGACGGGCAATTGCTGCTTTTTCTTCTGAAGAAGTTAATCCGATAACTTTAGCACCAAAGATCCTGGTGATCTGGGTCAGTAACTGACCTACCCCTCCCGCAACCGCATGGATCAGGACCTGCTCTCCAGCCTTGATCTGATGGCTGTCTGTAGCCAGATAGTGTGCTGTCAGCCCCTGCAATAAAACTGAAGCGGCGGTCTCAAAACTAATATCATCTGGCAATGGAAGGGCATGGGTGACGGGTAAGGCAACATATTCTGCATTGGCAAAAGGCACATCGGCAAAAGCCACTCTGTCTCCTTTCTTAAATCCGGGATGCTGGTTGGCATCAGCAACGATCCCTGCGCCTTCGTAACCTGCAATGTAGGGAGGCTCTCCGGTCAGGTGGTAATTTCCTTTTCTCCGATAGATATCGGCGAAATTCAGCCCTATGGCCTTCATTTCAACTAATATTTCGCCTTCTTTTAAGACCGGGGCTGGTACTTCAATATATTCCAGGACTTCGGAACCGCCGAAGCTGGAGAAAGTTAATGCTTTCATATTTTCTGATAATTCTAAACCAATGCTATAATCGCTAATGTATAAAAATCATTCAGATACCTAAAACATGAATTCACCGTCTTCAGGAACATGGCAGTTCTGGTCAAGTCCTTTTGCCGCTATGGCCTGTCTGATTTGTTCCCTGCTTTCAGTACCATGGTTTACGGCTTCTAGGTGAACAACGTATTTTTTGGCTCCTGGTGCATAATTGCAAACCCGGATAATGTCTTCAATATCCATAACTATCGGATTACCAGCAATAAACCTGGCCGCGCCGCCATTAAGGACTATATGTGTAGGTTTATACTGTTCTAATGCAGCGATTACTTCTTCACACCAGATGGTATCACCTGCAATATAAAGGGAATCTTGTCCGTAGCTGATCACATACCCGGAAACAATACCCATACGCTCCCCTATTTCACCGGTACCATGCTGACCTCCGGTACGACTGAAGCTGATCCCCTGCCAGGTCAGTTCTTCTTCTATGGGCCTGACATTAGTAAAGCCCGCCTGATGTATGGTTTCGATATCAACAGGCTGGCAAAACAAGGTAATATCTTTAGGAAGCAGTTCCATTGCTGTCTGATCCCAGTGGTCTGTGTGGAGATGGGTCAATAAAACGGCGTCCAGCTGGCTGATCAGCTCTTTTAACTGTTCACCATCGATCGGCAAATCGACCAGGGGGTTTCTCCTCGTATTATTTGTTTGCATAAAGGGATCATAGCTCTCTTTTGGAGCAAGCATCGGATCAATCAGTATATTTTTACCATTGACATGCAATAACTGTGTAGCATTACGCAAGAGTTGCAACTTCATCATATTTATCTAAATTTGTGAAGCAAAGGTTAAACTCCTGCCTGATACCTGCAAGAAATTCACCCTTAAGTAACCTGTTCACTAATTAGTAACCATGGACTACAACCAGTTTAAACATTGTGGGCTTAACGTAGCATTGGGCATTTTATCCGGCAAATGGAAGGCGATTATTCTGTATCATCTGTTTCACCAGGAATCTATGCGTTTTACCGAACTATGGCGTATCATCCCCAAAGTTACGAAAAAGGTACTGCTGGAACATCTGAAACAAATGGAGCACCAGGGATTACTGATAAGAAGTGAGGTTAACACTTTTCCACCTGAGGTTTATTATAAACTGTCCGATAAAGGAAAAGCCCTTGCCCCGGCATTAAGTGCACTCGAAGTATGGGCCAATGAATATGCCCGGGAAGAAGTGGATTTATTAAAATCAAAATAATCTGTTTTAGTATCTTAATTATTTGTCAATCAATGTCTCCTAAAAATATAACCGCTTCATTCTTTTTACTGGCTACCCTTTTCCTTGTTTCATTCAGGCCTGTTGAAAACCCTGCAAATAAACCAGATGACTGTTATCGTTATCTTACTGAGCTTGTCCGCAGCAGTAATTTTCCGCTGAAAGGTTTTGACAGGAAGAAAGTAAACCTGCTGATCGATGAGGACAGCACTGATTCGCTAAGGCTGAAGTTATTTTTTGATACTGAAGGTACGGGCACCCTGGGATGGGTGATGTATTATCCTAAAGAAAGAAAACTGACCAATATTACTGTTGATCCTGAGGCCCCCGTAGTACTCACTTTTAATCAACATTTCGCAGAGGCTTATGAAAAATGCAAAGGCATAACTGTGACCGGTACTCGTGCAGGTAAAAAGACACATTAGTCAGACAACTAACAATCAACACATTACAACAAAACATTATCCTTTCCTTAGCCGGGAAAATGGGATAACTATATCTATACTTAACCTTTTCTATGTTAAGTATCTCACATTAAAACCGCATTAATACGCCAATTCTTCATGATTATTTAATACTCCCGTTTTAATAAGTTTTTTTCGGATATGCACTTTTGAACCCGCTAATTCAATTTAATGCAATTTTCACTTAATCAAAAGGCATGAAAAAATCTTTACTTATTAAAATTACCTTACTCATCCAGTTTTTTGCTATCAGCGCATTCGCCCAGCAGAAAATCAGTGGTAAGATCGTCGATTCATTGACTAATGAATCTCTGCCAGGAGCATCCATCGGCTTTAAGGGTACCCGAAATTTCACTTCAACTTCGCTTGATGGAAGTTTTTCATTACAAAAACAAGATGGCTCAAAAGTTCTGATTGTATCTTTCATTGGATACAACTCAAGAGAAATCATCCTTAAAGAAGGAAAAACAAATCTTGGAAATATTAAAATTGTTCCTAATTCGAGCTTAATGTCAGAAGTGGCGATCATTGGGTCAAACGTTGCGATTGACCGGAAAACTCCGGTAGCTGTTTCGACAATCAATGCGCAGCAGATCGAGGAAAAAGGCAGTAGCCAGGAATTCCCTGAATTGTTGAACTCTACCCCGGGTGTTCAGGCAACAAAACAGGGTGGTGGTTTTGGAGATTCCAGGATCAGTATCCGCGGTTTCAGTACAGCTAACCTGGCGATTATGGTTAATGGTATTCCAATTAATGACATGGAAAATGGTTCTGTTTACTGGTCAAACTGGGCTAGTTTAAGAGATGTTACTTCTTCTATGCAGGTTCAGAGAGGACTTGGTGCAACGAAACTTGTTGTTCCGTCTCTTGGAGGTACTATCAATATCATTACCAAAAGTACTGATGTTGAAAAAGGAGGATCAATTTCGCAAACAATTGGAAACGACGGCTTCCTGAAAACATCTGTTTACGTTTCTACGGGGATGAATGACAAAGGATGGGCCTTCTCTGCTCAGGGCTCACGTACATCTGGTAATATGTATGCTGAGGGTCTACAATTTACAGGATATAATTACTTCTTTAACCTTTCCAAGAAGTTTAATGACCACCATACGCTTTCCCTGACAGGTATGGGCGCCCCACAGTGGCACGGACAAAGATCGAGTAAACAAACGATTCAGGCATTTGAAGATGCTCCGCAAGGGATTAAATTTAATCCGGACTGGGGTGTTAAATACGGACAGGTGGTGAATGTGAAGAACAATTATTTCAATAAACCAATTGTTTCCTTAACGGACTACTGGACTATCGATGAATCATCGAGTTTATCAACTGTACTGTATGCCTCTCAGGGTATAGGTGGCGGAGGTTCAAACCTGGGCAGTGTTGCGCTTCCAAGAGTAGGTGGATATGCTTATGCTCCTTATGATTTAGACGCTGCAATAGCAGCTAACAAGGCAACAGTTGATGGAGCTGCCGGATCTTATCTGTATGCCTCAATCAACAACCATAACTGGTTTGGTGCTATGAGTACTTATAACAGAAAATTAAATAAGTACCTAAATTTCACAGGAGGAGTAGACCTGAGATACTATCAGGGAACTCATTACGTAAAAATTACTGATCTTTTAGGGGCTGACTATGTATCGTATCCTTGGTTGGGCATCAATAGTTCAAGTACTTATCGTGGAGATATCAACAACCCTAACCCGATGTTAAAAACCGGTGATAAATTTGAATATAACTATAATAGTAAAGTACTTTGGGAAGGTGCATCAGGTCAGGTAGAATACTCGAAAGATAACATTACTGCTTTCGCTTCCCTGGCAGCATCCAATACCTCTTATAAAAGGATAGACTTTTTCAACTATACACCAGATGATCCGGCAAGGACTACGCCATACAAGAGCTTTTTAGGCTACCAGGCTAAAGGTGGAGCAAATTATAACCTGGATGAACACAGCAATGTATTTGCTAATATTGGTTACCTGGAGAAAGCGCCTATTTTCACAAACGTATTCCTGGAATATAAGAACTTTATAAACCCGGATGCTAAAAATGAAAAAATGTTCAGTTATGAACTGGGTTATGGTTACAGAAGTAAAACACTTACTGCAAACATCAACCTGTACAGATCTACCTACAGAGACCGTGCTAGGGCTGTAAATCAGACCCTGGCTGACGGAACAGTATATACTTTTAACTTATCAGGTGTAAATGAATTACACCAGGGTGTTGAATTCGATTTCAGATACAGACCTATCCAGGCTGTTACCTTAAGCGGTATGCTTTCTATGGGTGACTGGAAGTACCTGAATGACATCGGTCCTGTAACAGTTAATGCACAAACTGGCAGCAATCTTCCTCCTCCAACGATTTCTAAAGTTTATCTGAAAGGACTGAAAGTTGGTAATCAGGCACAAACCACGGCAGCACTTGGTCTTGATGTACAGGTATTACCTGAGTTAAAACTAGGTGCAGATTATAATTATTATGGTAATTATAACGCCGACTTTAACTTCTACAACTATACTAAAGCAGGTGCAAATCCATGGAAAATTCCAAATTATTCGTTGTTAGCCCTGAATGCTGTTATCAAGTTCAAAATTGCCAATTTAAACTCTTCATTAATCGTAAACGTGAACAACGTATTGAATACTAAATATGTTGCAGATGCATATGATGCCAATGGTACAAGCACGGCTGCGGGTTCTACTGTTTTTTATGGATTTGGCAGAACATGGACTACCGGACTAAAAATCAATTTCTAAAATTACTATCATGAAAAATTACATCTATATTTTCCTGGCAATGGCTGCCGTTGCATTTGCCTCTTGTAATCCGATGAAGGATACAATTAATAACCTTACCCCTGCCCCTGCTACCCGTACGATAACTGTAACCTCAACGGCTAATTATGAAAGCCTTGCGGCAGCTAATACAGGCATCACTGCGATGTTAAACAAATCTTACCCTCAGCTAGGTGACGGGACGAAAGCGAATGTGACTTACAGTTATAAAACAAACACCGTTAAACCTGTTGATAGTGTTTATGCAAATATTCAGTATACGGTTACTGCTGCTGACTATACAACAGGCGCTCCTGCTGTAGGAAATGGTACCAATAAAAATTACAGTGCTGCACAGGTACTCTCATTTTTAGAATACAAGTATCCGCAGGCTACAACTGATGCTAATAAACTGGTATTGTTAACCTATACATTTTTCCAGTCGGGTGTAACTCCGTCAACTGGGACATTGGTTACTGAAGCTTTCTTATTACAGGCAATCGGCTGGCAAAAAATCTACCTTGTTTCTCCGGCACAATACACTGCGCTGGGAAGAGGGGTCAATAATGCCTTTGTCTCTGCTGATGTGGCTACACTTGCTTCTTCTCTTAATGCACTTTTAAAAGCTGATCCTGCGGTCATGTTAACTGTGAAACTAGGCGATGTAAGATATATCACTTATAAATATTATGTATCTGCCACAGTTTCTCATCAAAAAGTGTTTGTACTGACTTATGATGGTACAAACTGGTCGCCAAGTACTACACTTGCTTTCCTTAAACAGGGAGGTAAATGGATTCCAGATCCGACTATTTACTATACGATGGTTGCTGCCGATTATGCTAATCTTAATCTTCCGAATGTAAATTATACTTTCGGAACGACAGCAAACAGAGCAAACGTTGCACAATATAAAAGTTTTAATACCAGTGCAACCAACGGCACACAATGGTCTACAACCGAAATCAATGGTGCTTTGGCCTATACACTTAACCTTAAGTTCCCTAATGCCGTGGCGGACCCACAAGTGTCTTATGTGATTACTTATTATGCTTATGCAGGAAAGTATAGCTATGTACCGGTGAAGTTCTTTAAAACGGCTACTGGATTCGTACTGGCAGATCAGCAATAAAAATTATTCTTCCAACAAAAAGCCCTGCTTTGAAGATCAAAGCAGGGCTTTCTTATTTTAATTTCATTTCGACGATCTCTCCATCGGTTTTAACTTCAACGAATGCTTCGATCCTGTCCTGATGATTAACGGTATAACTTTTACGGTCATAATAGTCGGTCGTTCCTCCATAATTGTTATATCCACTTCCCGTATACTGATCATAAGTTCCGGTTGCATCCCAGCTCAGGTTACCCGTCAGGAAGTATTTCCCCGGTTTCATATCAGGAAAGGTAAATTCGCCCTGGCTATTGGTTATGGCCTCAAGACGGAACCTGTAAGCAGCATCTGACAGATAAACATATACTCTTTTTTTATAGTCCTTACTCTTATAGTTTTCCTTATCCTTCCGCAGTTTATACCACTCCTCAAAATATGGGGTCACAGGATAAAGGATGACCTTCATTTTATTGGCATAAATGCGGCCAGCTAAAGGGGCTTTATAACCAAATCCAGTCTTGGGTTTGGTAAAAGCTACACCTTTAATAGTTCCAGTTCCCCTCGCCAGTGCGCTTCTGGCCTGCACTGAGTCGAATTTCATCTGGGGATATAAAGTGGTCACTTTTTGTTCGGGCTCTTTTTCTACATACTGAGCACGGGAAGTAAATGCAAAGCAAACTATAAAGCCTGCCGCTAAAAGGTATTTATTGCTGATCATAGAAATAATATTTGTTAACAAACTGATACTAAACTACAAAAGTTATAAATCAATTTCAATACCCTTAATTCTCTTTATCAACGTTATAAAAATCGGTAATTTAGATGTTCTGAATAATTATCACACAATTTAAATCATAAAATGGGAAGCGACAGGTTATTTGATCAACAAGAGGCTGATCTTTTGTTAGAGATCATTGTCAACAGGAGAGATGTAAGGGGAAACCGTTTCTTAAATAAGCCTTTGGGAGAAGAAGAGATCGATAAAATATTGATGGCTGCAGTAAATGCCCCCTCTGTAGGTTTTTCCCAGCCATGGGAGTTTGTTCTGATTAGGGATGAAAAGATTAAACAGCAAATCAGGGACAGCTTCGACCAGGAAAATGCGAAAGCAGCCGGACTCTTTGGAGGCGAAAAACAAAAGGAATACAATGCGTTAAAACTGGAAGGAATTTGCGAAGCTCCATTGAATATCGCTGTTTTTTACAAAGAAAAAAAAGAAACGGTACTTGGACAAACATCGATGCAGGAAGTAGGCTTATATAGCGTCGTATGCGCCATACAGAACATGTGGTTAATGGCCAGGGCACTGAATATAGGAATGGGCTGGGTAAGTATTATTGATCCGGAGAAGGTAAAGCAAATTGTAAAGGCCCCTGCCGGCAACCAGCTGGTCGGTTATTTCTGCCTGGGTTACACCACAGAGTTTCTGAAGCAGCCTGAGCTGGAAATTTTAAAATGGGAAGCACGTAAAAACATGAAAGAACTCATATTTTATGACAACTATTAGAGGTGAGGAGACCTTTACGCATCGCCCCCTCACCTCTATCCCAGAAAACAAAAAAGACGTCTTAAGCTGATGCCTAAGACGTCTTTTGTTTAAAATATACTTTCTTTACTCGCGGAGAGAGAGGGATTCGAACCCTCGATACCCTTTTGAGGTATACACACTTTCCAGGCGTGCTCCTTCAACCACTCGGACACCTCTCCCATTACGGGTTGCAAAAGTAGTATTTTTTTTTACTTGAGTATTATTATTTTAATGACTACAGAAAAATTAATCTATAACCGTTACTTTCATCATATTCGTTTTACCTTTTCTTTCCATCGGAATTGCGGCAGTATTGATCAATATATCACCTTTTTTGATCAGCTTCATTTTTACCAGCAAGTTGTTTACATCTTCGATAGTATCATCAGTACTTTCGAATTTGTCATAATGGAAAGCCTGAACTCCCCAAACCAGACTTAAAGTATTTAGCAATTGCTTGTTGTCGGTAAAGATATAAGTCAGTGCTTTAGGTCTGTGGCTTGATATTTCGAAAGCAGTATATCCGCTTACAGTCATAGAAACAATACCTACAGCATCTGTCTGCCTAGCTAAATTACAGGCAGAATCACAAATCGCATCACTCAAAAAGGATTCACAACTGGGTTTAAGTGGCTTATCAACGTTAAAAGGATAGTTATTTACCTCAATGTTCTGAATGATTTTTTGCATTGTTTCGATAACGATCAGCGGAAACTCTCCTACAGAAGTCTCACCACTTAACATCACCGCATCTGCACCGTCCAATACTGAGTTTGCAACGTCATTCACCTCTGCACGTGTTGGTCTTGGCGTAGTGATCATGCTTTCCAGCATCTGAGTAGCAATAATTACAGGTTTAGAAGCGGCGATACATTTCTGTACAATCATTTTCTGTAACAGAGGAACTTCTTCCATTGGCATTTCTACTCCCAGATCACCACGGGCAACCATGATACCGTCAGAAACTGCAATAATTTCATCAATATTATCAATGGCTTCAGGTTTTTCAATTTTAGCAATTACTCTGGCTCCCTTGCCTCTTTCTTTGATAATATCTTTTAATTCAACGATGTCAGCCGCATTACGAACAAATGAAAGACCTATCCAGTCTACATCGTTCTCTAATACAAAATCAAGATTTTTACGGTCTTCTACAGTCAGCGAAGGAATGGAAACTTTAGTATTCGGTAAATTTACTCCTTTTCTTGAAGTCAGGATACCTCCGTGAACAACCTCACAAACTACTTCATCTTCGTAGTTTGTCTCTACTACTCTCATCTGCAGTTTTCCGTCATCTAAAAGGATGATTTCTCCTGGTTTCACATCTTTAGGGAAACTGGTATAAGTGATATAAATACGCTCTTCATTACCGACACATTCTTTGGTTGTGATGATTGTGCGACTTCCATTAACTAAGTGTATACCACCATCTTTAACGATTCCAATTCTGATTTTAGGCCCTTGTAAATCAGCTAAAATACCAACATTATAATTGTGTTTTTTATTGATTGAACGGATCGTATCCAGGACTTCCTGGTGATCTGCCTGTGAACCATGTGAAAAGTTAAGTCTGCAAACATCTAATCCTGCATTAAACATGCTTAATAAAACGTCTGGTTTTGCTGAGGCCGGACCTAGCGTGGCTACAATTTTTGTTCTGGAATGAAAGGGTTTCATTTGAGTTATTTTATTTGTTAAGACCAACAAAAGAGGGTTTTAGCTATAAAAACCACTGTTAGCCTGGTTAATTCTGTTATTTAACTAAATAATGTCAGATTCAAATATAGTGTATTTAATACACCTTACATATAAAATTTATATTACCAAATTTTCATTCGACTTCAGTTTCAGGGGGTCAATCTGTGCAGCAACCTGTATATCAGACAGTTTATTGAGTCCTGAGATGATATAATTCAGGTCGTCTTTGTCAATATATGCCTGAATAATCATGAAATAGTCAACTTTATTCATCTCCGGAATTAAAAAACCTTCACTGTTCCGGTTACCGAGAATAAAAAAATCATTATCCCCCTGTTCTGCATAAAAATAATACTTGGAAAAAGCCCTGGGAGGCTCGTCGAGATTAAAAAAGACCTCATGATCTTCAACCTTTTCAAAATTTAAATTGAGCCTAGTATTGATCTGATGACAGAGTACATAATCCTTTAAAGAGGCTGTGATTGCGATTAAGACAAAATCGAGGTCTAATGAAAGTTTTAAATAAGTTTTGTTCAAAGCAGATGAATAAGATATATTTTAGGATACGAAATTATAAAACTAATTTTGCTTTATCATTTGAAATAAAAACATTAAAATTGACAGAGAAATAAAAACATTTGAAATGTGTCAGAATTTATTTTTCTTTGCACTGAATTATTTAACCCATTAAATTATAACATTATGTCTGATATTGCTTCAAGAGTTAAGGCTATTATCGTTGAAAAATTAGGTGTGGATGAGAGCGAGGTTACCCCAGAAGCTTCTTTCACTAATGACCTAGGTGCGGATTCTTTGGATACTGTAGAACTTATCATGGAATTCGAAAAAGAATTCAATGTAGCGATTCCTGATGATCAAGCTGAGACTATCGGTACAGTTGGTCAAGCAATTGCTTATCTAGAGAAAAACGTAAAGTAGAACATACGGCCTCCGTATAATCCGTATAAATGGAATTAAAAAGAGTAGTAGTTACAGGTCTAGGTGCACTCACTCCAATTGGCAATACTATCCCAGAATTCTGGGATAATTTGTTAAAAGGGGTGAGTGGCGCTGCGCCTATTACAAGTTTTGACACAGAAAAATTCAAAACGAAATTTGCCTGCGAGCTGAAAAACTTCAATCCTGAAGACTTTTTAGAAAAAAAAGAGGCACGCAAATTAGATCCTTTTGTACAATACGCAATAGCATCAACAGATGAAGCGGTAAAAGATGCTGGATTTGACTTCTCGCAAATTGACACCAATCGTGTTGGCGTTATCTGGGGTACTGGTATTGGTGGTATTAAAACATTTCTGGAAGAAATGAGAAACTATTTTTCGGGCGATGGAACTCCCCGGATCAACCCGTTTTTTATTCCAAAAATGATTATTGATATCGTTCCAGGCCATATCTCTATAAAATATGGCTTACGCGGCCCTAATTTTGCTACAGTTTCTGCTTGTGCATCTTCCACTAACGCAATGATCGACGCTTTCAATTACATCCGGCTTAATATGGCTGATGTGATTATCAGTGGTGGCTCTGAAGCGATTATTAATGAAGCTGGTATTGGCGGTTTTAACGCAATGCATGCCCTTTCAACAAGGAATGACGATCCTTCAACTGCTTCCAGACCGTTTGATAAAGACAGGGATGGATTTGTGGCGGGAGAAGGAGCCGGAACAATTATTCTCGAAGAACTGGAACATGCAAAAGCCCGCGGTGCTAAAATTTATGCCGAATTAGTAGGCGGTGGAATGAGTGCTGACGCAAACCATATTACTGCCCCTCATCCTCAGGGACTGGGTGCGAAAATGGTGATGACTAATGCCATGAGAGATGCTGGTCTGAGTACCGGAGACATTGATTACATTAATGTTCACGGAACATCTACCTCGCTTGGAGACATCAGTGAGACAAAAGCTATTGTTGATTTATTTGGCGAAGATGCCTACAAATTGAATATCAGCTCTACAAAATCAATGACTGGTCACCTTTTAGGTGCTGCCGGTGCTGTTGAGGCTATAGCTGCGATTCTTGCTGTTAAAAATGACATCGTTCCTCCGACAATTAATCACTTCACAGATGATCCTGACTTTGATCCTAAATTGAATTTTACTTTTCATACTCCACAAAAACGTTTGGTTCGTGCTGCATTGAGCAACACATTTGGTTTTGGCGGACATAATGCATCAGTAATTTTCAAAAAATACGAAGAGTAAAACGTCAAGATATATCGATTTTAATCAATTTAATGCCCCTATTTGACCTATATAAACTTTACTTATCTCCTGATAAAGAGTTTATAAAAAAGCTGAAAAATATGTTAGGCTTTGTGCCTGGAAATACCGTTTTGTATAAAATGGCATTCAGGCACAGGTCTGTGGCTAAGATATTGAAAAATGGGAGCCGCAGCAGCAATGAACGTCTTGAGTTTTTAGGGGATGCTATCCTGGGCGCTGTTATTGCTGAACTTCTCTTCAAAAATTATCCCTACAAGGAAGAAGGTTTCCTGACTGAAATGCGTTCTAAAATCGTTAACAGGGTCAATCTAAATCAGCTTGCGAGAAAAATGGGGTTTGATCAGTTAATCGTTTTCGATCAGAAAATGGTTAATATGCAGACTAAACATCATTCTATGCTTGGAGATGCTTTTGAAGCATTGATCGGGGCAGTATACCTGGACAAAGGATATAATTTCACCAAAGAATTATTGCTTAAACGAATTGTCAAACCCTATATTGACATTCATACGCTTGAACAAACAGAAACTAATTTCAAAAGTAAACTGATTGAATGGTGTCAGCGCCATGCCAAAGACATCACTTTCGAGATGATGGAGAACAGCGAGGGTGATAGTGCCAAACTCTTCACTATACAGGCAATCATTGATGGCGAGAGTTATGGCATCGGCAGGGATTATAATAAGAAAAATGCAGAGAAACAAGCAGCTGAAAAAGCTTGTGAGGCATTGTCCCTCTAAATTATTTCTTTTTTAAAGTATCCGTATATTGCTTGTAGGAGTCTTTAATGTATTTTACTGCATCATATTCAGTCCAGTTTTTTGCCTTCTGATAATCAGGACGATAGTTTAACATAAAATTTTCCAGTTCTTTATCTGTCAAACCAGTATTCTTCCGGATCAGTGATTCATTGAAATAACCATCTATCTGTGTCTGCTGCAATTCTCTGTTATAATAATTCCCGAATCGCTTTGCATTTTTAGGCGTACGCCCGAATAATTCATATAAAGCAGTTATAGGGGCAAAAATATAAGAGAGAACCGGTGGTTTCCCCGCATAAAATGATCCTTTATCCCTGTAATCCTGCTTCAGTTCATCCAGTTCGGCCTTCTTTGACTTGGCCCTGATATTGACTTCATTTAATGTAGTTCCAGTGCCATTATCCAGATAAACAATCAGATCCCTGTTGGATAAAACAATCATCTCTCTGTCAGAATAGTTTTGTTTATAGATGACCAGTGTGTCTCCAACGGTCGCTTTCACCTGAAAAAGACCAAGGTCATTACTCCCAACAGTAAATTTAGTCCGCAAATTGGTAATCTGTGCTGCCGCGATACGGTTTGTCGTCCCTTTCATCATGACTACGCCACTCAACTGGAAATCCTGCTGTGCAAAGACAGCAGCCGCGGAAGCAAATAAAAGTGTAAAAATGAATAAACTTTTTAGAATTGTTCGGGTCATTTGTCAATGGTGTATGTGGTAAATTTAACCAATGTTTATCAATCTGCCATATCAAAAAATATCAAATGACTTTTTAAAGGCTATTCTACCTAATCATTTTTAACAATAAATTATATCTTTGCACATGATAAAATCAATGACAGGTTATGGCCTGGCCTCTACAGATCAGGAAAATACAAAGTTTTCCGTAGAGATAAAATCCCTGAACAGTAAGTTTTTAGAACTCAATCTAAAACTACCCCGGGCTTATGCAGATAAAGAACTTTTATTGCGTAATATCTGCAGCAAGGATATTGAGCGTGGAAAAGTGAATGTTTCTATCAATATTGAACGTAGTGAAGAAAACCTTAAAGGAGCAACAATCAACGGAGCTTTATTAAGTAAGTACTACAAACAACTGGAGGCTATCAACATTGATTTAGGTGCCAATTCAAATAACCTACTTCAGGCTGTTCTGAATTTTCCTGACGTAATCAGTTACACTGAAGAAACAGTTAATGACGGCGAATGGGATATTTTACAACAAACTTTTAATACTGCCCTTGCTAATTTTAATCAGTTCAGAGAAACTGAAGGAGCTGTTTTAAGACAAGACCTCGAGCTTAGGATTACCAATATTCTTGGTTTCTTCGCACAGATTGAAGTTCTTGCCCCATTGAGAATTCCCCATATCAAAGCAAGATTAAACCAGTTTCTGGAAGAAATTGCCGGAAAAGTTACTGTTGATCAGAACCGTTTAGAACAGGAGTTAATCTATTATATAGACAAACTTGATATTACGGAAGAAAAAATCCGCCTGAAAAGTCATTGTGATTATTTTACTGAAACGTTAAAAAGTAAAGATGCTAATGGCAAAAAACTTGGATTCATTTCTCAGGAAATAGGACGGGAAATAAATACTATGGGTGCAAAAGCAAATGACGCGCAAATACAACAATTAGTTGTAGGTATGAAAGAAGAATTAGAAAAGATTAAAGAACAGTTGTTAAACGTTATTTAGTACGTCAGCAAATATTACTCAGTGCTAAACAGCTGCCCGTTACGCAGCGAACCAGACACTGAACATAGCAATAGAATACACCAATGATACAAGGCAAACTTATTATATTTTCCGCTCCGTCGGGCGCAGGTAAAACGACAATCGTTAAACATTTACTGGAAAAATTTCCATCGCTGAGTTTTTCCATTTCCGCGACGACAAGAGAATCACGTGGAGATGAGAAACATGAAAATGATTATTATTTTATCTCTAAGGAAGCCTTTTTACATAAAGTTGCCCACCAGGAATTTGTAGAATTCGAAGAAGTTTACAACGGTACCTTTTATGGCACATTACGTTCAGAAATTGAACGGATCTGGAACGAAGGCAAACATGTTATTTTTGATATTGACGTTGAAGGCGGATTACGTCTGAAACGTAAATATGAAAATGATGCATTGGCTATCTTTGTTCAACCTCCTTCTCTGGAAGTCCTGAAAGAGCGCCTGAGCGGTCGTGGCACTGACAGCGAAGCAAAACTACAGGAAAGATTTATTAAAGCTGAGAAAGAGCTTAAATACGCTGATAAGTTTGATGTTATTCTGAAGAACTTTGAGTTGGAAACAGCCTGTAAAGAAGCCGAAAAACTGGTAGCTGATTTTTTAAGTAAATAAAATTTTAAGGGAAGGAATGGCAAAAACAGGTTTATTTTTTGGTTCTTTCAATCCTATTCATACCGGGCACCTGATTATCGCCAGTTATATGGCCAATTTCACGGACCTGGATGAGGTGTGGCTGGTTGTTTCGCCGCAGAATCCATTAAAAAATAAAAAGGGGCTTGGTAATATGTATGACAGACTGGAGATGGCCCGGTTAGCTACAGAAGCGGCTACGCAACTCAAAGTCAGTGATATCGAATTTAACCTGCCCCAGCCTTCCTATACGATTGATACCCTGGCCTATCTCCGTGAAAAATATCCGGCTAAAGAATTCGTACTCATTATGGGGGCTGACAATCTGGTCTCCCTTAAAAAATGGAAAAACTACGAAGTACTGCTGAAAGATTATCACATCTATGTTTATCCCAGACCGGGTTCTGACGTGGAAGAATGGCTTAACCATTCTTCGATTACATTTACAGAGACCCCTCAGATGGAGATTTCATCGACTTTTGTCAGAAAAGCATTAAAAGACAATAAGAATATACAGTTCCTTGTCCCTGAAAATGTAATCGCATTTATGGATAGCAAAAATATGTACCGTTAATCTAACGGTAGATCAGAAATATCGCAGGTTTTTTGTGGAGATCAATCTTCTCCTGACGCCACTGCCCTATCGACTGTGTCCGGATATACTCATCCTCTCCTGTTACGTTACAGGCAATACATAATAAGGTATGGGCTGCAGTATTTTTAATGATATCTTCATATAAATGATTATTTCTGAATGGCGTTTCGATAAACATTTGAGTTTGTTTATTTTTCTCGGCCAGTTGCTCCAATTCTTTAATTTTCTTGACTCTTTCAACCTTATCAATAGGCAGGTAACCATGAAAAGTAAAACTCTGTCCGTTAAATCCTGAGGACATCAGAGCCAGTAATAATGAATTCGGACCAACCAACGGAACAACCTTAATCCCACGTTTGTGCGCTTCAGAAACAATTTCAGCTCCTGGATCAGCAACACCAGGACACCCGGCTTCGCTCATCAAACCAACATCTTTTCCGGTCATCAGTTCTTTGAAATAAGGAACCATAGAATCATTCCGTTTATGTTTACCATAATCATGAATGGTCAGCTCGCTCTGTGGGATTTTTATGCCAGCTTCTTTTAAGGATTTTCTGGCCGTCTTCTCATTCTCTACAATATAGGTATCAATAGCATTAATCGTATCAATCAGATAGGGTGTGAATGACTTCGCAGAGGCATTTTCTGCCAATGGAACGGGAATCAGGAATAGTACACCTTTTTTCATTTGTATATATTTTTTTTAGCGGTTATGAAGCCTGACGGAAGCTTATTCTTATTCAGGGAATTATTAAGCAAAGCCAGTCTCCATTGAATCTTATTTTTTTGGTATAATTTATGTAGTATTACTATGAAATCTGTCTACACCGGTTTAGCAGATATGAAAGCTCTTATAAGTAGTAATGTTATTAAATTTTCATTATTTAATCTGCAGATTGCAATAGTTTCGGATTACAAAGGAAAAGAATAAATATCTGGAAAGAGAAAATAAGCCTCTAAATATTACTTTTTAACCGTTTAAGAATCATAAATGCCGTTCTCCCTATCATGCAATCTTTAAATGGTGCTATATTACTTGCAACGTTGTGACATAAAACGTTAAACTTATGTTCCGTTTTTCACTCATAAATATAAGTTAGGTTATATTATAAATACACACACAAATGAAAAAATTAATCAAATTGCCAGCTGTTCTTCTGGGGCTCATGCTCCTGTTCAGCGGCCTCACTCAAAAAGTAATGGCACAGGGATATGATGATATATCACTCCAGTCATTTTATGATGAATTATCTCCCTATGGCACCTGGATACAGGACCCACAATATGGGAATGTATGGCGTCCGGATGTAGATCAGGGTGATTTCAGACCCTACTATACTGATGGCCGATGGGTTATGACCGAGTATGGAAATACCTGGGTATCGGATTATGACTGGGGATGGGCACCATTTCACTATGGCCGCTGGATAACTAACAGCTATAATCAATGGGTATGGATTCCTGATACTGTCTGGGGACCTGCCTGGGTAAGCTGGAGAAGCGGTGGCGGATATTATGGCTGGGCTCCATTAGGTCCTGGTTTTAGCATTAACATCAATATCGGTGGAGGTGGCGGATATTACAATACACCTAATAACTGGTGGAATTTTGTATCACAACGTGATATCTACAGCAATCGTTATCCCCGTTATTCAAGCAGAAACATAACTATCATCAACCGTACAACAATTATTAATAATACTTATGGTCGCGGTGGCAGAAATACTTATTACACCGGCCCCAGAGCTGAGGAAATAAGAAGAGCAACAAACAGAGATGTGAGAGTTTATAACATTTCACGTTCTGAAACCCCTGGAAGAACAAGTATTACGAATAATAACATCAATATCTATAACCCAAGATCTGGCGGAAGATCAGGAAACGTTAATCCTTCAAGATCAGGAGATGTAAACAACTCCAGATCAGGTAATGTGAATCCTTCAAGATCAGGAGACGTAAACAACTCCAGATCAGGTAATGTGAATCCTTCAAGATCAGGAGACGTAAACAACTCCAGATCAGGCAATTTTAATCCTTCAAGGTCAGGAGACGTAAATAACTCCAGATCAGGAAACGTTAATCCTTCAAGATCAGGAAACACTGTGGTAGGAACTCCATATCAGCCTGGTAGAACAGGTAGTGATGTAAATAACCGTGGAGGACAAAGCCGTCAGGACCAGACACAACAGATGCAGCAGCAACGTCAACAGCAGCAACGTCAGCAACAGGATCAGCAGCGTCAGCAGCAAGTACAACAACAACAACGCCAGCAACAGGATCAGCAGCGTCAGCAGCAAGTGCAACAACAACAACGCCAGCAACAGGATCAGCAGCGTCAGCAGCAAGTGCAACAACAACAACGTCAGCAACAGGATCAGCAGCGTCAGCAGCAAGTGCAACAACAACGTCAGCAACAGGATCAGCAGCGCCAGCAGCAGCAACGTCAACAACAAATGCAGCAACAGCAACGCCAGCAGCAGGATCAGCAACGTCAACAACAACAGCGTCAGCAACAGGATCAGCAACGTCAGCAGCAAGAACAACAACGCCAACAGCAGGACAGCAGGTCTTCGGGCGGAGATGCCCCACAGAGAAGTGATTCAAGAGGAGGCAGAAACTAAATCAATATAAAATAGAGACCGGCTTAATGGCCGGTTTTTATTTTATATATTATATTTATCTTTGCAGCCTCATCAAGCAATACGCTTAACCCTTTATGATTCACCCCGAAATAGAAAAACGAAAAACATTTGCCATTATCAGTCACCCGGATGCCGGGAAAACGACTTTAACTGAAAAGTTTCTGTTATTTGGCGGAGCCATTAATACGGCCGGTGCGGTAAAACGCAACAAAGCCAATCAAAGCAGCACTTCAGATTTTATGGAGATTGAGAAACAACGTGGAATTTCCGTTGCCACCTCAGTAATGGGTTTTGAATACAAAGATAAACGCATCAATATCCTGGATACACCGGGTCACAAAGATTTCGCAGAAGACACTTACAGAACATTATCCGCAGTAGATAGCGTAATCCTTGTTGTAGACTGTGTAAAAGGTGTAGAGGAACAGACAGAAAAGCTGATGGCTGTATGCCGCATGCGAAACACCCCAGTGATTATCTTTATTAATAAGATGGACCGCGAGGGTAAAGATGCCTTTGATCTGCTGGACGAAATTGAAAACAAACTCAATATCAGTTTATGCCCCCTTTCCTGGCCAATTGGTCAGGGCCATACCTTTAAGGGAGTATACAGCATTTACAATAAACACCTTAACCTTTTTGAACCGGACAAAACGAAAATTGCAGATCCTGTAATAGAAGTTAACGATTTAAATGATCCGAACCTCAACAACTTCCTGAAGCCTAAGGAGCTTGAAGGTTTAAAAGGTGATCTCGAATTAGTTGATGGTGTTTATGGTAAACTTGACCAGAGCATGTACACTGAAGGTTTACTTGCCCCGGTATTCTTTGGCAGTGCGATTAATAATTTCGGGATTAAAGAACTCCTGGATACCTTTATCAATATCGCACCAAGTCCTAGAAGCAGGGAAGCTGAACAAAGAGAAGTATTAGTAGAAGAGAAAAACTTCTCAGGATTTGTATTTAAAATCCATGCCAACCTTGATCCTAAACACCGTGACCGTATCGCCTTCTTAAGAATATGTTCAGGAAAATTTGAAAGGAATAAATTCTACTTCCATACCCGTCAGGGCAAGAAGCTGAAATTCTCCAATCCAATGGATTTCATGGCTAATGAAAAAAGTATAGTAGAAGAGGCCTGGCCAGGTGATGTTGTCGGATTATACGACAGTGGTAACTTCAAAATCGGAGACACCCTCACTGAAGGTGAACAATTACAATTTAAGGGTATTCCGAGCTTCTCTCCTGAAATATTTAAAGAAGTTGAGAACAGAGATCCATTGCGCACAAAACAGCTGGAAAAAGGCATACAGCAGCTTACGGAAGAAGGCGTAGCACAGTTGTTTACTCAACAGCCCGGAAACAGAAAGATCATTGGTGCTGTCGGCGAACTACAGTTTGAAGTAATTGCATTCAGACTCGAGCACGAGTATGGCGCAAAAGCCCATTTCCGTATGTTAAGCTATAGCAGATCAAACTGGGTAACTTCGACAGATAAAAAGAAACTGGAAGAATTCGTCAAACGTAAACAACAGCATATCGGAGAAGATAAAGACGGGAACCCCGTATTTCTTGCGGACAATGATTTCATGATCAATATGACCAAAAGAGACTATCCGGATATTGAATTCCACAAAACTTCTGAATTCAAATAAAAGAATTCAAAATAAAGACAAAAGACCCGGCAGAGAAACCTGTTAGCGCGTTTCACAATGCTGGCCTAATGGCTGAATAACTTAATTTCAAATAGTTATTCAGCCATTTGTTTTTACCCCCCCCCGGTTTAATTAAGACTACAATACAAATAAGTACACAGGAGTGTTACCATCAATACTTCCTTATAAAATTATTCAGATTTAGTTCATGCTTTATTCGATACAAACTGAACATAGTCTTTAACACCTCTGAAAATGGTCTGAACGATGTCTGAACAAGGTATATTCAGTACACTAATTATCAGCGACTTACAAACGATGATTTTCGATCATATTTTGCATTATAATTGATAAATATCAGGTGAAGGCGAACATAACCCTGCGTCTTTATCACCCCTGTTTTCGACCAACTGCCCTTTTTATTCTACCAACGCCAGAATATCACGAAAAAGCTCATTATTTTCAGATTCTACTGTTCATCTAGTCGAATAAGCTATTGGTATAAAACATTTTAGCATGAGATTTTAAATTATTCTATTTGTTTAAGCAAACGAATAATCATGAAAAGTCTCTCTAATATTTCGCCTTTTATACTTTTATTAGTTCCCGTTTTTATGATGATGGGATTGACCCTCACCAATAGTTCAAACCATACCGGACAACGTACAGAGGTTAATTCAAAGACCACTGTAAATGCACCCGATGCTTCAGTAAAAACAAACGTATCACTTTCTAAATAATGGAAAATATAGCCATCCAAACCTGCGGACTTACCTATCATTTCGACAAACAGAAAGTCGTAGACAATCTTTCACTTGAAATAGAAAAGGGCAGCATATATGGTTTTCTTGGCCATAACGGCGCAGGTAAGACCACTACGATCAAAATTTTATTAAACCTGTTAAAGTCTCCCAGAGACACTGTCTTTATTTTTGGGAAAGAAATCAACAGTCACCGGATTGAAAGTCTGAAAAAAATAGGCTCCTTAGTGGAACAGCCTGCATTATATGCACACCTTTCCGGCAAGGAAAACCTGATTAACCGCTGTATCCTTTTAAATATTCCAAAAAGTAAAGCTACTGAATTACTGGCCATGGTCGGCTTAACAGAAGCCGCAGCTAAAAAAGCTGGTCAGTATTCTCTGGGTATGAAACAGCGCCTGGGTATTGCCTTGGCCTTATTGTCAGATCCTGAATTACTCCTGTTGGACGAGCCGACCAACGGACTAGATCCCAATGGTATTATTGAAATTCGTAATCTGATTATCGAACTGGCTTCAAAACATCAGAAAACGATATTGATTTCAAGCCATTTGCTAAGTGAAATTGAAAAAATGGCGACACATGTAGGAATCATCAATAAAGGGAAGTTGTTATTTCAGGGAACAATTGATGAGCTGCATAAATTAAGTAAGCCAATGATAGAAATTGACCTGGACCGGGCAGAAGAAGGCGCTGAATTCTTAAATCAGCACGGCTATAAAGTTCAGCATGGCAACACTAAACGGATTGGTTTGCATTATACCTCCCCCGAAGAAACCGGAAAAATCAATACCCTTTTAGTACAAAACGGCTTTACAGTAACCCGCCTGTTCCAGGTAAGAAAAGACCTGGAGAATCTCTTTTTAGACATCACCAAGACTAACTGATATGCAATCATTATACCTTTCTTTTCGTTCAGAATTCTACAAATCCAGAAAAACACTAGCCTTTTGGGCGGCAATTCTATTACCCCTGGTTATCTGTGGCCTCGTTACTTTGGGCATCATAACCAATACAGACAAGATCTTAAAAATGAATCCAGCCCCGCAAATGCTCTGGATGAGTTATATAAGCTCGACAGTCGGTCTTATGGGTATTATTATTCTGCCCTTTTATGTGATCTTCATGTCCTTTTCGGTAAATAATATTGAACATAAGAATGATACCTGGAAAAGCTTGTTTTCCCAACCGCTCAACAGATTTTCAATTTATGCCGCGAAATACCTTTATGCGGTTATTCTGGTTTTTATCTGTCTTTTTCTCTTTGCGGCCCTTACCTACTCATTTGGTTATTTCTTGCATACCCTGAACTCAAAGCTGAGATTTAACGAATTCGATCCTTTTAAAATCATTTCAGAAACTTACCTCAGGCTATTTATCTCATCAATGGGTATTTTATCTCTGCAGTTTGTCATCAGTCTGATCTGGAGCGATTTCCTGAAGCCAATGGGCATTGGGTTCATTGGACTCATTATCGGCATGATAACGGCTACTAAAGGCTGGGAATATGCATACCTGATCCCCTACAGTCATCCTACACTCACCCTTTCTATCTCCAGAGCTGCTAAAGATGTTCCCTTTATGACCCGGGAACTCTGGTCAAGCCTGATTTATGCCATTGTACTATTTATTGCAGGCTATTTTATCGTAGCCAGAAAGAGCGTTAAATAAAAAGAGGGTATTCCGATCTGCTCAAACACAGCATCGGGATACCCTCAACAGATAAAAATCTGTAAATCTATTTCAATTTAGCCAGCGCAGCTTTAACACGCGGGATCATTTCATTGATATCAGTCAAAGAACACGCACCAACAGAAGCACGGAACCATGATTTGGTTTCATCCGTACCAAAACAAGAGAATGGTACTAATGCTACCTGCGCCTCTTTGATCAGGTAAGAATTTACATCCGTACTATCTTTCAATAAATCTCCGTCAGCCGTAGTTTTACCAATATAATCGATTTTAAGTGTCAGATAAATTGCGCCCATTGGCTCAATTGCATCTACAGCAAAGCCTTCGTTTTTCAATCCGCTGAAGCCTTTATATAAAGCATTCAGGCTATCCTGGATCTGTGCCTTGAATGAAACAAGGAATTCATCTACCTGTACTTTATCTGCAAAATATTTACCTACTGCTACCTGTTCAGCTTTAGGTGCCCATGCACCGATATGCGTCAGGAAAGCTTTCATTTTGCCGATTACTTTTTCTGGTCCGAATGCCCATCCTACACGTACACCTGTACTTGCAAGACATTTAGAGATCCCATCAATATAAATCGTATAATCTTTTAATTCAGGACGTAAACTAACCGGGTTGATATGCTCTTTTCCAAAAGTAAGTAAAGAGTAAATCTGATCGTACATGATATACAATGGTTTCTCCCCTTCAGCTCTTGATTTGTTTTCTGCAATAACCAGGTCACAGATTTCTTCCAGCTGCTGCTGGGTAAACATAGTACCCGTAGGGTTTAACGGAGAACATAAAGCCAATAGAGTCGCACCTTTAAGATGTGGTTTTAACAATTCTGCAGTAGGCATGAAGTTACTTTCCGCAGTCGTTTCCACAGCAACACCCTGCGCTGAAGAAAGGTGACAGTAGTGATTATTATTCCATGATGGTGCAGGATAAATTACTTTATCTCCCGGATCGATCAATGCCAGGTAAGTTGCATAAATTAACGGACGGGAACCACCGGAAACCAATATTTCATTGCTCTTAAAGTCAAGGTCGTATCTATCCTTTAATACATCTACAATTGTTTCCCTTAAGGCTAAAATACCATCGGCAGGAGGATAATTTGTATGATTATGATTATAAGCTTCAACAATTTCAGCCTTCAACCCAGCAGGAATAGGAAAAATTGAAGGATCAAAGTCACCTATAGTTAAATTGGCAATCTTAGCACCTTTGCTCTTCAGCTCATTGACTTCATTACCAATTTTAATGATTTCTGATCCAATAAGTGAGTTTGCTAATACCGATACATTCATGTTCTATAATTTTATTAATGGTTAGAATTAAGCCAGCAACTGTTGAATAGCTAACTTGGTTTTTTCAAAATTAAACTGGTCGAGAATAGTCTCCATCATCTCTTCTATCTGCGGATTACAAAGATTTCCTATACTGCCTTCGTGCGTATGATTCACCTTTACCCCTGGCACAAAGGTACCATTTTCAATCGTCTCTCCTACTATCTGGTAAGCTTCTCTAAAAGGAACTCCCTTTAAAGCCAGGTCATTAACAACCTCTACACTAAACAAATAATCATATTTTTTATCCGCTAAAATATCTTCTTTGATCGTGATATGATCGAACATATACGCCGTTATTTCAAGACATTCATTTAAAGATGTTATAGCCGGAAACAGGTTTTCTTTTAACAGTTGCAAATCGCGGTGATATCCTGAAGGCAGATTAGTTGTCATCATGGCAATCTCATTAGGCAATGCCTGAATTTTATTACATCTTGAACGGATCAGCTCAAATACGTCCGGGTTCTTTTTATGCGGCATAATACTGGAACCGGTTGTCAGTTCATCAGGGAACTTGATAAAACCGAAGTTCTGATTGATAAACAAACATACATCCATCGCCATTTTTGCCAGCGTTGCCGCTACAGAAGACATCGCCTGAGCCAATATACGCTCAGTTTTACCTCTGCCCATCTGTGCATAAACCACATTGTAGTTCAGATTGTCGAAACCCAGAAGACTGGTCGTCATAGTTCTGTTTAATGGAAATGAAGAACCGTAACCCGCAGCCGAACCTAAAGGATTCTTATTACAGATCTTCCAGGCTGCCAGCATCATCTCCATATCATCGACCAGGCTCTCGGCATAAGCACCAAACCACAAACCAAATGAAGATGGCATTGCAATCTGTAAATGCGTATAACCAGGTAATAATTTATCTTTATGTGTGTTGCTCAATGTGATCAGCTGCTGAAACAATACCACCGAATGATGAACCATTTCCTCGATCCTGTCTCTGAAAAATAATTTCAGATCTACTAAAACCTGGTCGTTACGGGAACGTCCGCTATGGATCTTTTTACCTGCATCCCCGATACGCTGGGTCAATAGCCATTCTACCTGTGAATGCACATCCTCAACCGTATCTTCTATCTTAAATTCACCGGTTTCAATTTCCTTGTAAATATTTTTAAGCTCTTTTTGAATTTCTGCCAGCTCAGCTGCTGTCAGTAAACCGATGCTTTCCAGCATCTCTACATGAGCCAGTGAACCCAGCACATCAAAGGCTGCCATTTGTAAGTCCAGCTCTCTGTCTTTTCCGACAGTGAAACTCTCTATACTTTTATTTACTTCTATATTTTTTTGCCAGATCTTCATGTAATTAAATTATAATGCCTCCTCAGAAGCAGATGTTTTGCGCTATTTACCGTTAATAACCGGCTTAAGCATCTCAATATATAGTTCTATTCCTTCAGCTACTTCCTTCACAAATACATATTCATCAGCCATATGTGAACGTGCAGAGTCTCCAGGACCTACTTTCACCGAAGGGATACTCAATAAGGCCTGATCAGAGGTTGTCGGAGAACCATAGGTAGTCCTGCCCATAGCGATGCCCGACTGAACCAGTGGATGTCCTTTATCTATGGATGAAGGTTTTAGCCTTACAGACCGTGGTTTTACCTCACAATCAACATTTGTCCGGATAATCTTAAGCACCTCTTCGTTCGTGTATGCATCCGTTACCCTGACGTCTACTGTAAACGTACAGGTAGCCGGAACGACATTATGCTGAGATCCGGCATTGATAATCGTCACTGACATCTTTAAAGGCCCGAATACTTCAGAGACCTTTGAAAACCGGTAATTTCTGAACCAGTCTATATCCTTCAGTGCTTTATAAATAGCATTGTCACCTTCTTCTCTGGCGGCATGGCCTGCTTTTCCGGTAACCGTACAGTCCAGTACCAGCAGTCCTCTTTCGGCAATAGCCAGGTTCATTTCTGTAGGCTCACCTACGATAGCAAATTCCAGCTCTCCAAGATCCGGAATAACTAATTCCAACCCGTTATTTCCTGATATCTCTTCTTCAGCTGTAGCAGCCAGACAAATATTGTAGGTCAGCCCTTCCTGTTCATAGAAATAAAGAAAAGTCGCGATTAGTGAAACCAGGCATCCCCCGGCATCATTACTTCCCAGCCCATATAACTTACCGTCTTCTATTTTAGGCTCATAAGGATCTCTTGTATAACCTGAATTTGGTTTTACTGTATCGTGATGTGAATTTAAGAGCAAAGTAGGCTTAGCTGCATCAAAATGCTTATTGTAAGCCCATATATTATTCAGTTTACGGTGTACTTTAATTTGTCGTTCCTGCAAAAATTGTCCAATCTGATCGGCAGTCTTCTCTTCTTCCTTACTGAAGGATTGAATACTGATCAATTTCTTTAACAATTCTAAACTATCCTTTTGCAGCGTCTCTATCATAATTATTCTTTTGTATATAATGCCCCGGCTTTTACAGCCGAAAGCTTAATGCCTTTAATCAGGGATGAACTGAATCCATTATGTTCCATTTCATTCAGGCCCGCAATGGTACATCCCTTTGGCGAAGTTACCTTATCAATTTCCTGCTCAGGATGCGATTGCATTTGCAGGAGCAGGTCTGCTGCACCTTTAGCCGTTTGAACAGCCATTTTAAGTGCTTCATCAGCATGAAAACCAATCTCTACCCCACCTTGTGAAGCAGCGCGGATACCACGCAGGAAAAAGGCGATACCACAGGCACAAAGAGCCGTTGCAGCAGTCATCAGATCCTCATTGATTTTAACTACAGCACCAACTGTTTCAAACATTCTGGTCACTTCAGTCACATGCGGTGCCGAAGCATTATCCGTAGCCACACAAGTCATTGACTGACCGATAGCAATCGCCGTATTCGGCATCGCCCGGATGACTTCCAGTCCTTCACTCAGTTTCTCACGGATTGCTGCACAGCTTACTCCCGAAGCCACAGATATCACTAAATGCCTGTTGACATCTATCGAACCGGCGATCTGTTCCATTAACTGATTAAGCTGCTGGGGCAGAACAGCAAGAACAATGACATCAGCATTGGCTACTGCTGCTGCATTATCTGTACCGATCATATATCCCAGACTGGCAAATCCTGTCAGATGGCTCAATGTCCGCCTGGTCAGGGTAATCTGGTCAGCCTGAACATAATTTGCTTTAACTAATCCTTTTGCCAGTGAAATTCCAATATTCCCACTGCCGAGGATGGCTATTTTTCCTGTAAACTGTCCCATATTAATTTATTAACCGGGTTCCAAAACCCTGTGTATCTATCTGTGGTAATTCATCGGCCTTGCCAATATAAACAGCTTTGACCCCTTGTCTGATCGCTTCAAATGCATTGTGTAACTTAGGAATCATCCCTCCCGAGACAACACCTTCTGCCTGTAGCCGCTCAAAATCATTTCTTTTGATTTCTGAGACCAGCGATTCTTCATCTTCCACATCACGCAGCACTCCTTTTTTTTCAAAACAGTAAACCAGGCGGGTATCATAAACTGCAGATAGGGCCACAGCCACTGCCGAAGCGATGGTATCTGCATTCGTATTCAGCAACTGCCCCTCACCATTATGCGTAATCGCACATAAAACAGGGATCAGTTTACTTTTCAATAAGCTGTCTAAGGTGTCAACCGATACCGATGTATCATCCAGATCACCCACAAAACCAAAGTCTATCTCTTTAACCGGACGTTTTACCGCCTGAATTACATTTCCATCAGCGCCACTTAATCCGATGGCATTACATCCTCTGGTTTGTAGCTGAGCGACCATATTTTTATTGATCAGTCCGGCATAAACCATGGTGACCACCCGAAGGGTTTCAATATCCGTAATCCGCCTGCCATCTACCAGTTTAGGCTCAATTCCCAGGGAACTTCCTAATTCTGTTGCTATTTTACCTCCACCATGGATCAGGATCTTTTCGCCGGGCAGGGCTGTAAAATCAATCAGGAACTGATGTAATTTCTCCGAATTATCAATTACATTTCCACCAATTTTTATAACCGTTAACTGCTTCATTATTTATCTCTTAAGGAAATCATTGATGATTGGGAATTCTTTTTCTGGTTCTTCAACCTGTGGATTATGTCCTGATTTTTCGAACATTACAAATTGCGCCTGCGGACAGTATTCTTTATACTTCACCATCATCCATGGGGTCGCTACTCTGTCGAAACGGCCCCCAATAATTAAAATGGGCATTTTTAAGTCCTTCAGCTGTTTTCTGAAATCAAAAGTACCGATGTCGCTTCCCACGTAGAAATCACCATCCCTGCCTACCATCTGGTAATACAGTTTAGTATTCATACTGTTGGGGTATGGCTTTTTCCCCCTGGCCACAAACTGTCCTGGGTTATAAGCATATAAAAATCCATAAGGCACCTTGCCATAGATCTCCTGATGCAATGCATCACTTGAGACAGCTCCCTGCTCTCTGATTTTCATCAGATCGGCCCAGACTTCCGGGTAATTCGTTTTAATTTCGTGATTGGAGTTATCATCATTTTCCTGCCACATCACATAACTGTGAAAGGTATTGGCCAGGATCAGGTGGCTTACATTTGCCGGGTACTTAATCGCATAGCCCTGTGCAACCAAACCACCATAAGAATGTCCTAAAAGCGACACTTTAGTTAATTTTAATGCTTTTCTTAAACCTTCTATATCTTCAATGTCCCTTTGCAGGCTGTAATCTGAAACCACCTTGGCTGTATCTGATTTACCCCTTCCAAAGCCATCAAAATAAATCAGCTGATGATTTGCCGTAGCCAGAGGATCAAAACTTCTCAGGCCGGGATGCGCACCACCCGGGCCACCTGCAATAAAAATGATGGGATCACCTTCACCGACAGTAACAACCCAGAGTTTAGCTCCGTTTACGGTGACAAACTTTCCGTCCGTCCAGCTATCTACAGTTTTTTGTTGTGCAAAAGACAATGTTGTCAGTAATAACGCACAAAATAAAAGGCTTACTCTTTTCATACAAAACATTGATTATTAAAAGGTTGTGAATTTTGCAGAGCGATGAGATTCTCCGCCCTGCATTTCCCTAAGATAGCTTTTGTAACAGACCTTTCAAAACTGCCTGAGCAGCCCATAGTCTGTTTCCTGCTTCATGAATTACTAAAGAGTTTGGCCCGTCCAGTACTTCAGAAGACAGTTCAAGGTCCCTTCTGACAGGTAAACAGTGCATTACTTTAGCTTCATTTGTTCCTTTTAAAAGCTCAGTTGTCAGCATCCATCCTTCCGGATAAGGAAGAATTTTTCCATATTCCTGATAGCTCGACCAGTTTTTCACATAAATATAATCCGCACCTGATAATGCCTCTTCCAGATTATGACTGATTTTAGCACCAGGTGTAAAATCCTCGGACAGCTCATATCCTTCAGGTTGAACAATAGTAAAGTCAAGCATATCTTCCTGCTGTGCCCTGCACATCCATTCTGCGAAAGAGTTAGGTACAGCCTGCGGTAAAGCCTTGATATGAGGTGCCCAGGCCATGACTACTTTAGGTTTTGCCTGACCTTTCCAGGTTTCTCTGATCGTGACCAGGTCAGCCAGACTTTGCAGCGGATGACGCGTGGCACTTTCCAGGCTCACTACAGGCACACCGCAGTAGGCAATAAATTTATTAAAGAAGTCTTCGTTATAATCTTCCTCTCTGTTCAATAATTTTGGAAAAGAACGAAGTCCCAGAATATCACAATACTGTCCCATTACAGCTGCTGCCTCACGGATATGTTCTACAGTACTGCCATTCATGACTACCCCATCTTCAGTTTCCAGTGCCCAGCCCTCTTTGTCCATATTCATGACCATTACACTCATTCCTAAGTTAATAGCCGCTTTCTGGGTACTCAGACGCGTGCGCAGACTTGGATTCAGGAAAACCAGGCCAAGCGTTTTATTTTTTCCCAGCTGCTGATCCGCATAGGGATTACTTTTTAATGTGAGGGCATCTTTAACCAACTGGCTGATGTCTTCAACATCATTTACTGAAGTAAACTGGTTCATCCTTTTATAGCAATTTTGAAGTTTTCTAAAAATTGATCTGCTTGTTCCTTCGACAGATTGAGCGCAGGCAATAATCTGATCACATTCGGTTTAGCCTCGCCGGTAAAAATATGTTGCTTAAATAACAAGTTCTTTTTCACCTGAGCCAACTCTTCCGGTAAATCAATACCAATCATCAAACCTCGTCCCCTTACCTCACGGATCTCTTCAATCTTACGCAGTTCTGCGATCAGGTAATCACCTATGTTTTTTGCATTCTCCATCAGGTGATCCTGCTCCATGATTTCCAGTACAGCCAAAGCTGCTGCACAGGCCAGGTGATTTCCACCGAAAGTAGTACCCAGCATAGAATGCCATGGTTTAAATTTGGGTGAAATAGAAATACCCGCTACCGGGAACCCATTCCCCATCCCTTTGGCCATAGTATACACATCAGCATTTACACCAGCATAATCATGTGAATAAAACTGGCCCGTTCTGCCATAACCACACTGTACACTGTCAGCAATGTAAACAGCATCATACTGATCACATAAAGTACGGATAAGCTGAAGGAAGCTAACTGAAGCTTCTCTAATCCCGCCGACACCCTGTATACCTTCAATAATCACAGAACTGATTTCTCCTCCAAAATCAGCAAATGCCTTTTTCAGTGCATCCTCATCATTAAATGGAAGGAAGACAATATGATCCGTACTATTTACCGGAGCAATAATTTTAGGATTATCAGTTGCTGAAACTGCTAATGATGTTCTGCCATGGAAAGCACCTGTAAAAGCAATCACCTTTTTTCTTCCGTTATAGAAAGAAGCCAGTTTTAATGCATTTTCATTAGCCTCAGCACCAGAGTTACAAAGAAATAACTGGTAATCCGTTTTTCCGGATACCTCCCCCAGTTTCTCTGCCAGCTGTACCTGCAAAGGTATTTTTACTGAATTGGAGTAAAAACCTACCTTATTCAACTGATCGGTCAGACGTTTCACATAGTGCGGGTGTGTATGACCAATGGAAATTACAGCATGTCCGCCATAAAGGTCCAGGTATTCCTGCCCCTGGGCATCCCAAACGGTACTGCCTGAAGCTTTTACAATTTCTATATCATTTAAAGGGTATACATCGAATAAGTTCATCTTTTTAAAGCTTTTACCATAGGTGAAAACCTATGATGGTTCATAAATAATAAATTGATTTCCTAAGCCTGCCTTAATTTAAAAAGCTGCTGCCTTAAGCCTTAAGCCTTGCCGCTCGTCCAGCCCAAACATCAGGTTCATATTCTGTACTGCCTGGCCACTGGCCCCTTTCAACAGATTATCTATAATACTGATGATCAATAGTTTGTTTCCATGTTTTTCGACATGAACCAAACCTTTGTTTGTATTCACCACTTGTTTCAGATCTATATTCTTTTTACTTACCTGCGTAAAAGGATGTCCACTGTAATACGTTTCATAAATCAGCTGTGCTTCTTCAGCAGTTAGCTCACTCTCAACATAAACAGCAGCCAGAATCCCCCTGGTAAAATCTCCGCGCTGAGGAATAAAATTCAGCTCCTGATCAAATGCCTGATCCAGTTGCAACAGACTTTGTCCTATTTCATTCAGATGCTGATGTTCAAAAGCCTTATACACCGAAAGGTTATTATTTCTCCAGCTAAAATGAGAAGTTGCAGCAAGACCCTGCCCCGCACCAGTTGAACCAGTCGTTGCATTGATATGAACTTCATTTTTCAGTAATCCTTTAGCCGCCAGAGGTAACAATGCCAGCTGAATACAGGTTGCAAAACAGCCCGGGTTAGCAATAAACCCAGCCGTTTGAATACGTTCCCTGTTCAGTTCAGGTAAGCCATAAACCCAGTCATTTCCTGCTGCTTCAGCCAATCTGAAATCCTGGCTCAGGTCAATGATTTTAATACCCGCAGCAATTGGGTTCGCTGCAAGGAATTTTTTAGCATCTCCGTGGCCAACGCATAGAAAAAGGACATCTATCGCATCCGAAAGTTCAGCTGTGAAACGCAGGTCTGTATCGCCTAAAAGATCAGTGTGCACATCAGAAATCAGGTTACCTGCATTACTGTTGCTATGTACGAATACGATCTCCACACCATCATGATTGACCAGCAGACGTAACATTTCACCACCGGTATATCCGGCACCGCCAACGATACCCGCTTTAATCTTCATTTCCGTTCACTTTATGCCAGATCATAACCTGGTTGCCAAATATTTTTGAGAATCCTTTCACATCCTCACCACTCCAGGCATTATTCATTTCGCCGTAGCTGCCAAATTTATTACTCATCAGGTCATGCTTAGATTCGATTCCGATAATCTGGAATCTGTAAGGCAATAACTCTACAAATACTTTGCCGCTTACGGTATGTTGTGTGTCAGCCAGGAAAGCTTCTATATTACGCATGATCGGATCGTGGAACTGACCTTCATGCAGCCAGTTTCCATAAAAAGAAGCTAATTGTTCTTTCCATGACAGCTGCCATTTGGTTAAAGTATGTTTTTCTAAAGTATGATGCGCTTTGATGATCACCATCGGAGCAGCAGCTTCAAAACCAACACGTCCTTTAATTCCAATAATCGTATCTCCAACGTGGATATCACGTCCGATTCCGTAAGGCTGTGCAATGGCCTGTAATTTTTGAATTGCTTTCACCGGTTCTAAAACCTCTCCATCAATACCAACCAGTTCTCCTTTTTCAAAAGTAAGTTCAATTTTACGGCTCTGTGTTTCAGAAACCTGAGTTGGCCATGCTTCTTCAGGTAGAGTTTCGTTAGAAGTCAGTGTTTCTTTTCCACCTACCGAAGTACCCCATAAACCTTTGTTGATAGAATATCTTGCTTTCTCAGCACTATATACTACACCATGTTTACTTAAATATTCTATTTCCGCTTCGCGGGATAATTTCAAATCTCTGATTGGTGTGATAATTTCTACATTAGGAATGATGATATTAAAGATCATATCAAAACGAACCTGATCATTACCTGCACCAGTACTGCCATGTGCTACATAGTCAGCACCTATTTTCTTTACATAGTTTGCAATTGCTGTAGCCTGGCTTACACGCTCCGCACTTACAGAAAGCGGATAAGTTGCATTTTTCAATACATTACCAAATACCAGGTATTTAATACAGCCATCATAATAATTTGCAGTTTCATCAACTACAGCATGAGAAGCCACCCCTAAAGCATAAGCTCTTTTTTCAATTTCCTGTAATTCTTCATCAGAAAAACCACCTGTATTGACAATTACTGAATGGACTTCCAGACCACGGTCCTGTGCCAGGTGAATACAGCAAAATGAAGTATCTAAACCTCCGCTAAAAGCTAAAACTACTTTCTTTTTCATTAGTGTAAATTTATTTTAATGGTGATGAAACTATCATCAGTATAATTTTATTATTTAAAAAACAGAACAGACGAATATAACAGCGATTTCAGCCCCCCTTTATCTTCAGATTTAGGTTTGAGCACCAGTCTTTGCTTGATACGCATAAAACGTTCGTATAATTTGGGTTTTCGCTGTAATTCTTCAGCAAACTTCTTAGCCACATCATGCTTTTGCGTTGCAGGATCATAAAGCATAGCCGTACACATACAGTTCTTACGGTCTTTACTTTTCAGAATCTCAAAGTTTACACAGCTCTGGCATCCTTTCCAGAATTCTTCATCCTGAGTCAGTTCCGAGTAAGTAACAGGTTCATAACCCAGGTCAGAGTTGATTTTCATCACGGCCAAACCTGTAGTCAATCCAAATATTTTAGCTTTTGGATAGTTCAGACGGGATAGTTCAAAAATCTTGTGTTTGATCATATTGGCCAGCCCCATTTTTCTGAATTTCGGACTGACTACCAAACCCGAATTAGCCACAAATTGTCCGTGGCTCCAGGTTTCAATATAACAAAATCCAGCCCATGAGCCGTCTTTATGAAAAGCTATGACTGATTTCCCCTCAGCCATCTTTCCTGCTACATAATCAGGAGAGCGTTTAGCGATACCTGTACCTCGTGCCTTAGCAGACTCAGCCATTTCTTCACAGATTTCTTCTGCAAAAACACGATGTTCAGGAAGTGCAACCTGCACTATAAAATCGTTTATATTCATTAATAGTTAACGAAAAAAAGATAAAATATTTTTATTAATTGATTTAGAGGAGATAAAATCCTCTTCAGATTGAGTTAGAATTAACTCAAATACGGGGTGTATAGTTTTGCCGGCTGGTTGTTACATAAATGACAGGTTCCAGACGTTCTATATATAAACTTCTCGCAGCAATGTTCTTTGCTGTTACGATTGAAAGTTTATGTACTGTCTGCTTTATCATTTTCTGTATAAATTCCCGCTTTAAATTACTAATGGTGTAAAGGTTTGAATAAATATTGAGTTGTGCAACAGGTTTTTTATTTTTTTACATTTAATCAACTCCCTGGCTCTCATCTTGTCCCGACAAAAATAAGAGATATTTAAGAGAATCCCGGAAGCTAAAGATTAAATTTCCGTTAATTTATCCCTGTAAGCTGAACCATCTTTTATGAAAAGAATTTTACTTCCCTTATTTATCGCATTGGCCACAGTAGTTTCTGCTCAGGATCTTCCGGCGGCCAGAAAGACACTCGACACATTGACTTCGGCAACCCTCTGGGGAAGAGGCTATACAAAGAATGGAATGGCCAGGGCAGCAACCTATCTTTGCAATGAATTTAAAGCTGCCGGTCTCCAGCCTATGAAAGGCACTGATTTCAGGCAAAATTTTTCTTATCCGGCAAATATCTTTCCTGGCAAAATGGAGGTGACGATTAATGGGAAGAAGCTCATTCCCGGACAAGACTTTATCATTGAGCCATCGAGCAGAAGCCTGCGGAATCACCTGAAACTGGAACAAAAAGACAGCATCACATTTCTGAACCCTTCGGAAAGGCTGTTTGTTGTATTACAAAATAAACTGACCTGGAGTGTCGCGCCCGCAGTTGGAGATTATACAGCAGTTCTGGTCAGTAAGAATTCGCTGAAAAGCACCCCTGAGACAATTGACGTTGATATTGAACAGCAGTTGATCCCCGAATTTCAGGCCAGTAATATCTGTGGCCTGGTTAAAGGGACAAAATACCCCGATTCAATCCTGATGATCACTGCACACTATGATCATCTGGGTGGTATGGGTGAGCAAACTTATTTTCCCGGAGCAAATGATAATGCCAGTGGGACAGCCCTTTTATTAAGCCTTGCCAGATATTACGCCGCAAATCCAGCACCTTACAGCATCGCATTTGTCTGTTTTGCCGGAGAAGAAGCCGGACTGAAAGGTTCTTCTTATTTCACAAAAACCCCATTGATTCCATTAAACGAGATCAGGTTCCTCATCAATATGGATATGGTTGGTACTGGTGAAAAAGGAATTACTGTAGTCAATGCCACCTTACATCCGAAAGAATTTGCCCTGCTCAACCAGATTAATGATCAGCATCAATATCTGTCTAAAATTAATCCGAGAGGTAAGGCCGCTAACAGTGACCATTATTATTTCACCGAAAACGGGGTCCCTGCTTTCTTCATTTATACCCAGGGTGGCATCAGTGCCTATCACGATATTTACGACCGTGCCTCAACTCTGCCCCTCACTAAATTTGCCGATCTGTTCCACCTGCTCATCGATTTCAACAATGCATTAATGAAACCCTCTTCCTAGCTGCCTTCATCTATTTTCTGTCATATACTTTTTTGCCGCGAACAAATCCGTACATCCATCGTTTATTTGTATAAAACAATTCTCTATGTCAATTCTATTATCTCCGTTAACGATAAAAAACGTCAGTCTGAAAAACAGAATTGTCGTTTCTCCGATGTGCCAGTATTCAGCTCAGGACGGGTACGCTAATGACTGGCACTTAGTTCATTTAGGTAGTCGTGCTGTCGGTGGATCTGCACTGATTATTCAGGAGGCTACTTCAGTTTCTCCCGAGGGAAGGATTTCGGCCGGAGACCTGGGCATCTGGTCTGATGATCATATTCCATTTCTTAAACGGATGACTGATTTTATCCATCAGCATGGTTCGGTCGCGGGTATTCAGCTGGCTCATGCCGGTAGAAAATCCAGCTTCGATGTACCCTGGAACGGCGGAAAGCAGGTCACAGTAGAACAGGGAGGCTGGGCAACCGTTGCTCCAAGTGCTATTCCTTTTCATGATCATGATATTCCACCGGTAGCTTTAGACCTCATCGGGATTAAAAAGATAAAAGCTGATTTTAAAGCTGCAACACTAAGAAGTATCGCCGCAGGATATAAACTGATTGAAATCCATGCCGCACATGGCTATCTTTTCCATCAGTTCTTTTCTCCGCTCAGCAACCAGCGTACAGATCAGTACGGTGGAAGTTTTGAGAACAGGATCCGTCTCTTACTCGAAGTTGTTGACCAGACCCGCGAACTATGGACGACCGAAAAACCACTCTTTGTCCGTATTTCAGCAACAGACTGGGCAGAAGGCGGCTGGTCACCAGAAGATTCCATCAGACTGGCTGCGATCCTTAAGAAAAAAGATGTAGATCTGATTGACTGTTCTTCGGGTGGTAATGTACATTATCAGGAAATTCCTCTTTCCCCGGGTTATCAAGTACAATTTTCGGCGGCGATCCGTAAAGAAACCGGCATCTTAACCGGTGCTGTCGGACTCATTACCGAGGCAGTACAAGCTGAAAAGATTCTTCAGGCAGGAGATGCCGACCTGATTATTCTGGCCAGAGAATTATTGAGGGATCCTTATTTCCCTCTGCGTGCCGCATTTGAACTGGATGACGACATCAACTGGCCGGATCAGTATGTAAGAGCTAAACCAAGGAAAAAGATTATTTGATGAATTTTAAACATTCTGTTAAACCAATTTGTCTTATTTTCGTTCTTTAATAAAAACTACAACTATGTTCGAGAAATTAATGGCTGCTCAGCAAAAGGCTGACGAGATAAAAAAACGTTTAGATACTGTTTCTGTTTTTGCAGAAGTTGAAAGCGGTGCGATCAAGATAACTTCAACCGCAAATAAAACTATTACAGCTATCGATATCAATGAAGATTTCTTCAAACAAGCTGACAGAGAAGAACTGGAAGAGTTGCTTTTAACAGCGATCAATAAAGTATTACAACAGGCTGAGGTGGTAAACACCAATGAAATGCAGGCTGCCACGCAGGATATGCTTGGTGGTTTAGGCGGCATGTTCGGCCAATAAATCTTAATTCATAAAAAAATGAAATTTACATATTACGGGCAGTCTTGTTTTCTTTTGGAAGCAGACGGAAAAAAGTTTCTTTTTGATCCATTCATTACACCAAACCCACAGGCTAAGGCTATCGATACCTCTAAAATCGAGGCAGATTATATCCTGGTAAGTCATGGTCATGGTGATCACGTGGCTGATCTTGCCCTTTTAGGGAAACAAACAGGTGCATTGATCATTGCTATGCCTGAAGTTGCCGCATGGGCAGAAAAACAGGGACTAACGAACATACACCAGATGAATTACGGAATTAAGAAATTCGGATTCGGCAGATTGCGTATGGTTTGGGCTACACATTCCAGCTCCATGCCTGATGGAAGTTATGGTGGTAACCCTGCGGGTTTTGTACTGGAAACCGGTGGTAAAACAATCTATTTCGCGGGTGATACTTCATTGAACCTGGATATGAAGATCCTGGCAGATTTATATACCCTGGATTATGCGATCCTACCTATTGGTGGCAATTACACGATGGATGTTAACGATGCGCTGATAGCGACTGGTTACATTGACTGTGATAAAGTAATCGGGGTACACTACAATACATTCCCTGCTATTGAAATAGATACCGAAGCTGCACTGGCTAAGTTCGAAAGAGAAGGAAAGACATTATTACTTCCTGCTATCGGAGAAACAATAGACTTATAAAAACAAAAAGCCTTCCTGATTACTGACAAATTCAGATAACCAGGAAGGCCTTTGTTTAAATCACAAAACCTTAGTGTGCCTCTAACCAGGTATTACCCTCTCCTATCTCAATCTCGATTGGCACAACAGTCTGAATAGCTGTTTTCATCCGGTGAGTAATGATTTTTTTCATGGCTTCGACTTCCGTTTTCAGAACGTCGAACACCAACTCATCATGTACCTGCATAGTCATCTTTGACTGTAATTTCTGGTCCTTGATATCCTGATGGATATGGATCATCGCTATTTTAATCATATCTGCCGCAGAACCCTGTATAGGTGCATTAATTGCATTTCGTTCTGCAAAACCACGCACAGTCTGGTTAGCAGAGTTAATATCTCTCAGATATCTTCTTCTGCCCATCATCGTCTGCACAAAACCATTTTCACGGGCAAAATTCATCGTATCGGTCATATATCTCTTAATCCCGGGGTACTGTGCGAAATACTGTTCGATCATCTCGGCCGCTTCTTTTCTTGGAATACCTAAGTTCTGAGATAAACCAAAAGCAGACTGTCCGTAAATAATTCCAAAATTCACTGCTTTGGCATTACGGCGCTGTGTTGAACTCACTTCTTCAATAGCAACTCCATATACTTTGGCTGCAGTAGCCGTATGAATATCAATTCCCTTATTGAAAGCCTCAAGCATATTCTCCTCTTTACTGATGTCAGCGATTATCCTGAGCTCTATCTGCGAATAATCCGCCGAAAGCAATACATGATCCGCATCTCTTGCAATAAACGCTTTACGGACTTCCCTGCCACGTTCTGTACGGATCGGGATATTCTGCAGGTTCGGATTATTTGAGCTTAACCTTCCTGTAGCAGCTACAGCCTGGTTATAACTCGTATGTACACGTCCAGTTTTAGGATTAACCAGCAATGGAAGTGCATCTACATAAGTAGATTTCAATTTCTGCAGCTGGCGGAAATCAAGAATATCTTTTACGATATCACTCTTATGGGCCAGGGCCAATAATACATCTTCACCAGTCTGATACTGACCTGTTTTAGTTTTTTTAGCTTTAGGGTCAAGCTGTAGTTTATCGAAAAGAACTTCTCCCAGTTGTTTTGGAGAAGCCAGGTTGAATACTACACCTGCTTTGTCATAAACACTTTGTTCAAATCTTCTGATATCAGTTTCCAGCTCTTTAGAATAACTGATCAGGGTATCCATATCAATTCTGACCCCTTCTTTTTCCATATCCGCCAGTACATAAACCAGTGGATTTTCAATATTGGTGATCAGTTCCTCTGCATTCAGGTCTTTCAGTATTGGCCTGAATATATTCGCAAGCTGTAAGGTTACGTCAGCGTCTTCAGCAGCATAATCTACCACAGTTTCTACAGGTACATCTCTCATATTCCCCTGATTTTTCCCTTTAGGGCCAATTAAGGTTGTAATAGAGATAGGCGTATAACCCAAATAGTTCTCTGAAAGCACATCCATATTATGCCGTGTATCAGGATCAATCAGATAATGCGCCAGCATAGTATCAAAGAGTATCCCCTGCATGTTAATCCCGTACCATTTCAGTACTAAAATATCATATTTAATATTCTGACCGGTCTTGCCGATTTTCCCATTTTCCAGTACTGGTCTGAATTCATCCACGATCTGCTGAGCCTGCACAGCATCTGCCGGAACCGGAACATACCATGCCTTTCCGGGTTCGATACAAAAAGAAAGACCAACCAGTTCTGCCTGGTTAGCATCTATACCTGTTGTTTCTGTATCAACGGTTATATTTTCCTGCTGAAGCAGCAGCTCAATTAATTCATTACGTTTTTCGGCAGTATCCACCAACAGATATTCTGGTTTGGTATCCGCAATAGTTTTTCCTACCGGAGGTTGTTCAAATAAATTGGGGAGCTGCTCAAAAGTTTTGGTTTTACTTTCAGGCTGATCCACTGTATTGCCGAACAGATCAGTCTGCTGTGAAACATTTGCTTTTGCATCACTCACACTGAATCCATCCCCAAATACTCTTTTACCTAAAGTCCTGAATTCGAGTTCCGCAAAAAGAGGCTCCAGCAATTCTCTGCTAGGCTCTTCTAAAAGTAATGACTGTTCATCAAATTCAACCGGCACATTCAGAATAATCGTGGCCAGCTTTTTAGAAATCATTCCCTGGTCAGCAAAGGCAATCACGTTTTCACGTTGTTTCCCTTTAAGCTGATCAGCATTCGCAATGATATTCTCCATTGAGCCATATTGCTTGATTAACGCTTTTGCTGTTTTCTCTCCGATGCCCGGGATACCAGGAATATTATCAACTGCATCTCCCCATAAACCAAGGATATCAATGACCTGTTCTACATTTTCGATCTCCCATTTAGCCAGAACTTCCGGAACACCCATAATCTCCATCTCATTCCCCATTCTGGCCGGTTTATAGATAAAGATATTCTCTGAAACCAATTGTGCGAAGTCTTTATCAGGAGTCATACAGAATACGGTAAACCCCGCTTTCTCCCCTTCTTTTGCCAGGGTTCCGATAATATCATCCGCCTCAAAACCATCTTTGGTAATAACCGGGATATTAAACCCTTCAATCAGTTTAAATATATAGGGCAAAGCCGCAGACAGATCTTCAGGCATACTCTCCCGGTGTGCTTTATAGGCTACGAAATCTGTATGTCTTTCTGTTGGGGCTTCAGTATCAAAAACTACTGCGATATGGCTTGGTTTTTCCTTCTTAAGGACTTCCATTAAGGTATTGGCGAAACCCATAACTGCAGAAGTATTAATACCAGTAGAAGTAAACCTGGGGTTTTTACTTAATGCAAAATGCGCTCTGTAAATCAGCGCCATACCGTCAAGCAGGAAAAGTTTTTTCATTATATAACTGTTTATATTTTATCAGTATTGCCAGCCGCTGATGACCAGCAGCATATTCGTTCAAAGTTAACATCTGTAGCTGAGCTAACCTAATCAGCTGAAATTTTTAAGGCTTATAAAGGAACAAAAGCATGGGCCCCAGATTATACAGGGCATGAAGGGCATAGGAGTATTTAAGACCATAGTTCATTCTGGTATAACCTAAAATCAGGCCTACTCCCAGCTGGGGCAGGGTATATAATAATCCTAAGGATAACATCCCTGTTCCATTTTCGAAATTACTCAGGTGAACCAATGCAAAACAGATGGCTGTCAGATGAAAATGCCACGGAAAAATACGCTCCCAGAACTGGAATTTAACCGTCACACTTCCGGCTAATCTGTAGCGGTATATCAGGTAGAGAAGAACAAAGACAAAAGGACTGATCATAAAAGCCCAGTTTGTTTGAAGAATAGTCGTCAGAATTGCACCGCAGATAAAAGCAACGAATGCAATACTTGCTGATAAACGTCTCAACTGTGCCCTGAAAACAAGTTCTTCAACCAGAGGGCCTATAAATACTGCAAAAATAAAAAGTACAGGTCTGGACATCGAAGTTCTCGATATAGAGGACTGCCCCGGATCCGGAATTAACTTCAGGCCGATCAGTCCACCCAGGATTAATCCGCCTGTTATACCTACTACCAGACAGATCAGTCCCAGCCGGAATACCAGCAGGAACGGATGTTCTACCTTCTCAGGTATCCTGGTCAAATAGGGATTCTTCAGATAAGCTATCAGCTCAAAATTCAGATTGGACATTACCTCGCTATACAGCCTTCAATATGATCATTTACCATACCTGTTGCCTGCATATGTGCATAACAGATTGTTGTTCCAAAGAACTTGAACCCTCGTTTTTTCATGTCCTTACTGATTGCATCGGATATTTCAGTACGCGCAGGCACTTCACCCAATCCCTTAAAATGGTTAACAATTGGTTGCCCGCCAGGTAAAAATCCCCATACATAATTTGAAAAAGAGCCAAATTCTTTTTGCACAGCAATGAAAAGCCTGGCATTACTGATTGCTGCATTCACCTTCAGTTTGTTCCTGATAATGCCTGGGTCATTCATTAAACGTTCTGCATCAGCCTCTGTAAACGCCGCAACGCGTTGTACATCGAAATCAGCAAATGCCTTCCGGTATCCCTCCCGCCTGCGCAGAATTGTGATCCAGCTCAAACCAGCCTGCGCTCCTTCCAGGATCAGGAATTCAAATAAAGTCTGATCATCATAAACGGGTTTGCCCCACTCTTCATCATGATATTTCGTATATAGCGGGTCGGTGCCACACCAGCCACACCTGTTGAGTTCTGCTGCCATATGAATTACATACTTAATTCATCCCAGTATTCTACAGCGCGACGATAATGCGGAATTACAATCGAACCACCAACCAGGTTTGCAATCATAAATACCTCATTAATTTCGGCATCAGTCACTCCTTCGTCAAAGCATTTTTCCAGGTGATATTTAATACAATCATCACAACGTAAAACCATCGATGCAACTAGCCCCATCATCTCTTTGCTTTTTACATCGAGGGCACCTGCTGCATAAGTTGTGGTGTCCAGTGCAAAAAAACGTTTGATATTGGTATTGGCAGTTTCCATTATCCTGTCATTCATTTTTGAACGATAGTCATTAAATTCTTCTACTAGTTTGCCCATATTATAATAAATAGCTGTTTACAGTTCTTCTGCCGGATTCCAGAAAAGGGTTTTAAAGTTTTGTACTTTATCCTGCTCAATGACTACTCCTTCATTTTCCAGTAATTCCTGCATCAGCTCCGGGGTAGCAAAATGAAATTTGCCAGTGAGTAACCCTTTATGGTTTACTACCCTGTGAGCCGGTATCGGAGGAGACATTCCATGTGCATTGTTCATTGCATAACCAACCAGGCGGGATGATTTCCCAGCCCCAAGACTTTTGGCAATTGCGCCATAAGAAGTAACCCTACCTTTCGGGATTAACTTCACTATTTCGTAAACCTGCTCATAAAATGATTGCTGCTCCATTAGTCAAGCGAAAATTGTATGTAATTTATATTTTTATCCTGTTTCAGGTAAATTCTTTCGTAATGTGTTTTGATCTTCAACACTTCATCATAGAACTCAGAAGTATATAAATGATCCGTTTTTTTATAACATGGTAAATTCAGTTCTTCTACTTTTTCTACTGTATAAGCGTATAAACCATCATTATCTGTTTTCAGGTTAATTTTACCGCCTGGTTTTAAAAACCCTTTGTATTTATTCAGGAACCCAGGGAAGGTCAATCGTTTTTTTTCCCTGCTGTCCTGTGGTTGAGGATCTGGAAAAGTGATCCAGATTTCATCTACTTCGTTCTCGCCAAAATATGCTGCGATGTCTTCAATCTGTATTCTCAGAAAAGCCAGGTTACTGATGTTTTCATCTACCCCTGTTCTTGCTCCCCGCCAGATACGGTTACCTTTCAAATCTATACCTATAAAATTCTTTTCGGGGAAAAACTTAGCCATATTGACTGAGTATTCTCCTTTACCACAAGCCAGCTCCAATACAACCGGATTGTTATTTTTAAAATGTTCACTGGCCCATTTGCCTTGAAGTGCCATTCCCTCTTCCATCTGATAGACATTAGGAAAGGTATCAATTTCAGCAAATTTTCTTAACTTATCTTTACCCACTATTATTATTTTTTATGCAAAAATACAATTTAATCTTCTCAGAGCCTGTAAACAATTTTATCAGATGAATTTTAAACAGGCTCTCATAGGCATGCCCGTTTCTAATTCGTATTTTTGTATAAAATATACATCTGAACAAATTGGAAAAGAACGCAAAAATTTATATCGCTGGGCACCGTGGAATGGTTGGATCAGCTATTCACCGTAAACTGCTTAACGAGGGCTATTCAAATCTGGTTACAAGGACTTCAACAGAACTGGACCTGAGAAACCAGCAGGCAGTTACAGATTTTTTCAACACTGAAAAACCAGAATACGTATTTCTTGCTGCTGCAAAAGTTGGTGGTATTATTGCTAATAATACCTACAGAGCAGACTTCCTTTACGAAAACCTGGCCATTCAGAATAATGTAATCCACCAGTCTTATGAGACTGGCGTTAAGAAATTAATGTTCCTGGGCTCAAGCTGTATCTATCCAAAACTTGCACCACAGCCTTTAAAAGAAGATTACCTGCTAACCGGTTTACTGGAAGAGACCAACGAACCCTATGCAATTGCAAAAATCGCTGGTATTAAACTTTGTGATGCTTACAGGGCACAGTACAACTGTAATTTCATTTCCGTTATGCCGACCAATCTGTACGGTTATAATGACAACTATCATCCTCAGAATTCACATGTACTTCCTGCATTGATCCGTAAATTTCATGAGGCTAAAGTAAACGGAACCGCAGAAGTGGTTATCTGGGGATCAGGCTCACCTATGCGTGAATTTTTATTTGCGGATGACCTTGCAGATGCCTGCTATTTCTTAATGCAAAATTATAACGAGCCACATCTGATCAATATCGGAACTGGTGTAGATCTGACTATAAAAGACCTGGCTTTACTGATCAAAAAAGTAACCGGTTTTGAAGGTGCACTTACTTTTGACAGCAGTAAACCAGATGGGACACCCCGTAAACTAATGGATGTATCAAAATTACATAAGCTTGGATGGAAACATCAGGTAGAATTAGAGGCTGGTATTCAGCTGGCTTACCAGGATTTTCTGTCTAAACATATTTAGGCAATCTTCATATAGCTAAAGTTTATATATTTGTTCAGTAAAAATAAACTTTAGCTATATGACCTTAGTTCAACTGGAATATATTGTTGCGGTAGATACCTACAGAAGTTTTGTCGGTGCGGCAGAAAAGTGTTTTGTAACCCAGCCCACTTTAAGTATGCAGGTACAAAAACTCGAAGAAATGTTAAATGTGAAGATATTTGACAGAAGCAAACAACCTGTTATCCCTACAGAAATTGGCTCCCAGATTATCGAGCAGGCCCGACTGGTGCTCCAGGAAAGCCAGAAAATCAAAGAAATCATCAGCAGCCAGCAGCAGGATATAGTCGGCGAACTTAAAGTTGGGATCATCCCGACTGTTGCGCCATATCTTTTACCACAGGTTATCGCTTCTATGATGGAAAAATACCCTGATCTTAAATTACTGATCTGGGAATATACTACTGAAGATATCATTCATCACCTTAAAACCGGTGTACTGGACTGCGGAATTCTCGCGACTCCGCTGGGAGATAATTCAATTACTGAGATTCCGATGTACTACGAGAATTTCGTGACTTATATCAGCAAGAACAGCAAATTGTTCAAGAAGAAAAATATTGATGCAAATGACCTGGAAGATGAAAACATCTGGTTACTGAACGAAGGTCACTGCATGCGTTCCCAGGTATTGAACATTTGCAGATCGACAAAAGATAACCGTTTACAGGGACTTACATACAATACCGGTAGCGTGGAAACACTGATCCGGATGGTAGATATGAATAACGGGGCCACATTGTTACCAGAGCTGGCTTTAGCAGAACTTACGGCCAAACAACTAAGCAAGGTCCGTACATTTAAATCTCCGGAGCCTGTCCGCGAAATCAGTCTGGTTACACACAAGAACTATATCAAGAAGAGAATGTTAAACGCCCTGAAAGAAGAGATTCTTGCAATTATACCTAAGGCGATGAAACAGAAAAAGAAAAAGGACATTGTCGGGATGTAACCAAAAAACAACCCCTGTCTGCTGAGTCCAGTAAACAGGGGTTATTTATATCATATATTTTCTAAAGCTTACGCTTTTTTGAAACGCTCAGCAACAGCATCCCAGTTTACTACATTCCAGAACGCAGCAATATAATCAGGACGTTTGTTTTGATATTTCAGGTAGTAAGCATGTTCCCATACGTCCATTCCTAAGATTGGTGTACCTTTAACCTCAGCGATATCCATTAATGGATTATCCTGGTTAGGCGTAGAAGAAACAACTAATTTACGGTCAGCACCAACGCTTAACCAAGCCCATCCTGAACCGAAACGGGTTGCACCAGCTTCAGCAAATTTAGTTTTGAACTCAGCGAAAGAACCAAAAGCTGCTTTGATTGCATCAGCTAATTCTCCTGTTGGCTCACCACCTTTATTGTGTCCCATAACTTCCCAGAACAAAGAGTGGTTAAAGTGACCACCACCATTGTTTCTTACAGCTGCAGGAAATTTAGAAATGTTTTTGATGATATCATTCAGGCTGTGTGAAGCTTCAGGTTTTCCTTCTAAAGCTTTATTTAAATTAGTCACATAAGCCTGGTGATGTTTGTCATGGTGAATTTCCATGGTTTGTTTATCGATATGCGGTTCTAGTGCATCTGTTGCGTAAGGTAACGCAGGTAATTCAAAAGCCATATTATTGTATATTTAAGTTTAAAATTTTACAACCACAAATATAACATTCGAGGTTAAGTATTGTTCAGATTATTGTCATTTAGCCCCGCTTGTTTTTAAAAAACTGCTTCATGAGCTGTGCACATTCTTCTGCCAGCACCCCTTTTTCGGTTACTGTTTTCGGATGCAGTAAATTCGCATTTTTGCCAGAAAAACCTCTTTTCTCTTCTGATGCGCCATAGACCAGTCTGCTGATCTGAGTCCAGTAAGCTGCTCCTGCACACATGACACAAGGTTCAACCGTAACATAAAGCGTACAGTCTTTCAGATACTTGCCCCCAAGCGTTAAACTGGCTGCGGTAAACGCCTGCATTTCCGCATGTGCGGTAACATCATTCAGCTGCTCTGTAAGATTATGCCCGCGTCCGACAATCCTTCCTTTGCAGACCACGATTGCACCTATAGGAATCTCTTGCTGATCAAATGCTTTTTGTGCCTCTTCGAGCGCAAGGCGCATGTAATGTTCATCCTCTTTGGACAGATCCTTTTCTTCAGAAAAATTGTAGTAACTCATCCTGTTTAGCACAATTTACTGCCATTGGGTACTTTGCCCATCAGCGTTGTCAATACAATACTCCCGCTCTCATCTGCAAATCCGGTCACTAAAAACTCTGACATAAATTTTCCTATCTGTTTTTTAGGGAAGTTAACCACACCTACAATCTGTTTCCCGACCAGTTCTTCTTTAGTATAGTGAGCGGTAATCTGTGCACTACTCATTTTTTCGCCAAATTCACCAAAATCAACCCTGACTTTATACGCCGGTTTTCTGGCTTCAGGAAACTCCAGGACTTCTAAAATTGTGCCTGCTCTTAATTCGACCTTTTCAAAATCATTCCAGTCTATATGTTCCATATTTGATATTATCTTCTTGTACACCGATAAAATTACGAATCTTAACCTTATAATGCCCTATATTGCCTACTGCTTTTTACTACCTTTGTACCATGATTGATGTTGTACTTAAAAAGGGCAAAGAAAAAGCTGTCCATCAAAAACACCCCTGGGTATTTTCAGGAGCTATAGACAAAGTAAAAGGTAGTCCGGTAAACGGAGAAGTGATCAAAGTCCTTGCGGCTGATCAATCATTCTTAGCTTATGGTTATTACAATGCACAATCGCGTGTTGCAGTACGTCTGCTGGAATGGGAAGAAGACAACATCATTGATACCCAGTGGTACAGACACAGGCTAAAAAATGCAATTGCTTCACGTGCCCACGTACTTGGTAACACCGAAACCAACACCTGCCGTCTGGTATTCAGCGAAGCTGATTATCTGCCTGGGTTAATCGTTGATAAATATGCTGATTTTCTTTCCCTTCAGATCCTGAGTGCGGGAATGGAGAACATCAAAGCAGATCTGATTGAAATTTTAATTGCAGAATTAAATCCTTTAGGAATTTTCGATAAAAGTGACGCCAGCGCCCGTACGCATGAGAACCTCGAACTTTCGCAAGGTTTATTATGGGGGGAAAACCCACCTGAATTTATTGAAGTAAAAGAAAACGGGGTCCGTTATCACATTAATATTGCTGACGGACAGAAATCCGGGTTCTATTGTGATCAACGCGATAACCGCGAGATACTGGCTGCTTACACCAAAGACAAAGAGGTACTGGATTGTTTCTGTTACAGTGGCGGTTTTACCCTGAACAGCTTAAAACATGGGGCGAAACATGTAACCAGTGTAGACAGTTCAGCTTTAGCTATAGAAACACTAAATCATAACCTGGGCCTGAACGGCTTTATGGAGCATCAGCAAACCAGCATACAGTCGGACGTTAACAAACAACTGCGCGTGTTTAAAGAAGAAGGAAAAACTTTCGATGTGATCATCCTTGATCCGCCAAAATACGCGCCCTCAAGGTCCGCTCTGGACAGAGCTGCAAGAGCTTATAAAGACCTCAACCGGTTAGGTATGCTATTGCTTAAAAGCGGTGGTATTCTAGCTACCTATTCCTGCTCTGGTGCCGTTGACCTCGAGACCTTTAAACAGATTATAGCCTGGGCAGCACTTGATGCAGGCAGAGAAGTACAAATCATCAAACAGTTCCACCAGCCAGAAGACCATCCTGTAAGGATATCCTTTCCCGAAGGTGAATATCTTAAAGGATTATTACTAAGAGTATTATAGTAAAATAAAAATAGAAGCGATCATAGGGGGCGGCAAACAAATCTGCGTTTTAATTGTAATTTTAGAAAACGCAAATTTATCAAATGCTAATAGTCCACAACATCCGGTTTAGCCGCATCCTCAGAAACACCTGGCAGGTTGATCTCATTATGATTTTTTCCTGCACAGTTGCTTATCTCACCAGAGAGTTTTTAATAAAGCACAATTTTGAGATCCCCCCTATTATTCCTGCTGTTCTGGGGACAGCCATCGCTTTTTTTATTGGCTTTAACAATAACCAGGCTTATGACCGGTGGTGGGAAGCCCGTAAAATATGGGGTGCACTGGTCAATGATTCAAGGTCATGGGCAAGAAGTGTGGTCTGCTATATTTCACAAAATGAGAAAAGCGATGTCGAATTCAAGGTCATCAAAGACAGGATGGTACGCAGGCATATTGGCTTTCTCTACGCCTTAAAAGCTAAACTCAGAGGCGCAGTCGATGAGAATTATCAGCAATATCTGGACGAAGCAGACCTCAGGGAGATCAATCTGCATACGAATGTGCACAATGCGATTCTCACCCTGCAGTCAAGAGACCTGCAGCAATTAAGTAAAGACGGAATGATCGATGGATTTCGTTTTATGGAAATGGATCAGCTCCTGATCAGATTTTCGGATGAAATGGGCAGGTCTGAGCGGATTAAAAACACTGTATTCCCGACAACTTACAATTACTTAACCAAGGTATTTATCTGGCTTTTTATAGTCTCTCTAACGCTGGTAATCAGTCATGCAGCAGGTATCTGGGCAATCTTCATCGGGTGGATGGTCGGTTTTGTTTTCGTCTCTACACAAATTAACGGAATGAGTCTCATTGATCCTTTTGAAAACAACTCCTCTTCTGTCCCGCTCAATCAGATTACAAGAACGATAGAAATAAACTTACTGGAAATGATAGGCGCAGACAAAATTCCCGCACCTGTTAAACCCATCAATAACGAATACATTTTGTAAATCAGGATATAACCACCTGTTTTTTAAACAACAGGTGGTTATTCTTCTTCTTTAAAATACACTTTGTAGTAATTCATGGATTTATCATCATCGAAGCCCTTTTCAATGAGTTCTTTATTCCCATGAATATAGATATGGAAGTTTTTATCCAGCTTCAATACACTTTTAAATGATTTGGCCTGCTTTTTAACTGCTGCCCCCGAGATATCAAAACTATCGGCGATAGGAGTCTCAAACTCTTCCTCGTAACTCTTTTTATAGTTTTTGAAAGATTCAATTCCCTCTTTATTCCCGATCACCTCATTCGAGAATTCATCCATATCAAAGCTTTCCTTCTCTTTGAAATATTTCATAGAGCGGTTCAGCAGGTCTATTTTATCAGCCTTACTGATATCATACTCCTGGTCCAGTTTATCTGTTACAAAGCTTTTATATACGCCTAATACATTATTTGTCTGGTTATAATTATCATTCCTGATTTTCAGTTTCAGGAATTCGTCTTTCCAGTAAACGGCCTCATTACTCCGGTTGGTCTGATCTATGACAGCCACCTTATAACCTTCCTCCTTTTCTGTATTAAAGATCAGACAACCTTTATCCAGTTTATTGATATTGATTGCCTCTTCCTCGTAACTCAGGCCAAAACCAGCCTGTTCAGGATAAACTTTGATATAAGACTCTTTAGTTTCCGATTTAAAGATCCCGATTGCATCATGCAGCTCTCCTTCGATCTGTACATTTTCAAAATAAGCGACATATAATTCGCCTGCCTTGATTTTGGGATGATTGGAAGTTTCATAAAGATATTTTGCCAGTTGCTGACTATGCTCATGGAAAAGAGTTCCATTTTCAAATACCTGCGCAATAAAATGAAAAACTTCATTCAGATTTAAATCATCATTAGGATGAAAAAAACGAAAGATCTCATTCACCTTTTCGTAAGGACTTAAAAAATACTGCAACAGCAGATTCTTAAGCTGCTCATCCTGAATTTGCATAGAAGCTTCGGATAAGACATAAAACTCATCTTGTGCTTTATTGCCTATTCGATGGATAGAGAGCTCTGCCAGAGAGGCTTCAGGAAAATAAATCATATGTGCTGTAAATTTTAACGGGTTTAACGGGTCGCAAAAATACTTTATTTTTCCTCTTTTGCATTATTTCTCAGCTGTACCGGTTTGCTGGATTTCTTCTTCATTTTCAGATTCAGCAATTCTACCAATACAGAGAAAGCCATGGCAAAATAGATATAACCTTTAGGAATATGCTGATCCAGTCCCTCTGCCAGTAAAGAGACACCGATTAACAAAAGGAAAGAAAGTGCCAGCATTTTAACAGTAGGATGGTTATTGACAAAATCGCTGATTGCGTTTGCAGAAACCATCATAATCAATACTGCAATAATTACCGCAGCAATCATAATCTGAACATGGTCAGCCATTCCAATAGCTGTAATTACAGAGTCCAGAGAAAATACAATATCCAGCACAAGGATCTGTGCAATTACACCCGCAAACGAATGTACTTTGACTTTCCCTTCTTCTTCCTCTTCCCCTTCCAGTTTCAGATGAATCTCATGTGTACTTTTATAGATTAAGAACAAACCACCCAATATCAGAATCAGGTCCCTTCCGGAAATAGCCAGTTTTTCCAGCCATTCTTTGTTCTCCAGGTTAATCCATTCACCGATATTAAATAAAGTCGCCGTTAAACTCATTACCCAGCTTAAAGATAAAAGCAGCAATACCCTGGTAATCATGGCCAGGCCAAGCCCCAGTTGTCTTCCTTTCTTTTGTTGATGTACAGGCAGTTTTCCTGAAAGAATAGAGATAAACACAATGTTATCTATACCCAGAACAATTTCTAAAATGGTAAGGGTCAGCAAAGAGATCCAGGTTTCGGGCGTACTTAAGAATTCCATATATTATCGTTTGCCGTAAAGCTATAAAAAAAAGCTTGCTGATTTAACCAGCAAGCTTCAATTCCATTTTTATAATCTTATCTGAAAGACACAGATCCGTACTCTGATTTCATACGGATTACTGCTCCGCCGCCACTACCAATTTTCCCAGAATAATTTTTGTTCTCATCGTCTTCACCTGTCTGACTCACACTTACTCTGTCACCATGTCTGAATCCGCTATAACTGCTTTTTACGGTAAAATCTCCATTATAACCACCAGCAAAATTCAGTTTTGTATCTACATACTCATTATCAATCAACAGATTTTTACATCCAGAACCAATTTCATTAATATCCAGATTGTTATAGCTCATTTTGAGATTACCATCTCCTCTCAGGTTACCAATATTCACCCCAGCATATTCTGACCGCAGGCTTAATTTTCCGACATTACCGATCTTCAGCGAGTTGTACTCTTGTCTGATAATCGCATTGCCTTTAATATTATCCACCCGCACATTTGCATACTGTACATTCAGATCAAGATTATTAACGCTGTTAACCGTAAGTCCAGAACCATATTGCTGCTTGATCACTGCATTTCCCCGGATGGTATTAATCGACACTGGAGCATATTGTGCATCCAGGTCAAGTGTACCCACTGTTCCGATTGTTAAACCCGAACCATACTGCTGTTTAACAACTCCTTTATTTAATTCAGTAATTGACGTTTTACCATATTGAACAGAAATATAATTGTTTGTTCCCGAAAGGTTTCCCGCAATAAAGTCCCCATACTGAACTTTTGCATATAGTGGTCCTGAGCAGCCTTCGAGGTTTACGTTACCGAATTCCTGTGTTAAGGTCAAAGCATTTGAAGAAGGCATATAAACCACATAATTCACTTTAATTTCTCTTCTTCTACCACGTCCTGACCGATTACCAGGCTGTTCAATGATAGTTTTGCAACCTACCATATCCCCATTTTTTTCGGCTGAAATAGTTACCTGGTCAATTAACTTTTGTACTTCTCTCTCATCATTGCTAAAGGCTTTGACAGAAACATCAATTTTAATTTCCTTTTTATCCCATAGTTTGATCACCATGCCACCATACTGATTATGCAGACTGATTTTATCCCCTGAACCTAAAGGAAATGTTTTGCTGAAATTTTTTGACCGCATGGGATCATCATTCTGCGGATCTGCACCCTGTACAGCAGCAACCATTGATGTATTCACGTTATTTGCAGCATATAGAGGTGCTTTTCGCTCTGGTTCATCCTGTGCATAAGACAAACTTAATGAGCCTAAAAGAGCAATGGAGAGAATCAACTTTTTCATATACTGTTTTCCTTTTTATATTGACTGACTTCGTTAATAATTGACAACTGCTGGTTCAGTAGCTGGATCTGAATTTCCAGGTTCCGGATCATGGCTTTCGCAACCATTTGCTGATTAGGACTTCCAGCCATTTCTTTCCTCAGCTTCTCATAAGTAGCATTAAGGACCTGAAAATCTGTTTTGAATTTGTTGTATAATTCAGGGTCCGTTGCTGCAAAGGCCTGCAGACTATCTCTCTTCTGCTCAATCATTCCCACAAACTGGACTTGTTTCTGTCCATAAGCCGGATTAATATCGGCGACACTTATACGGCCCTTTTTAGCCGGTAGAATATACATAAAGGTAACCCCCAACAATATGATTATTGAGGAGGCAATACCCATCCATAGCTGAATATTAAAATTATACCTATGCTTTTTTTTCTGCTGGTCCTTCTTATCCAGCTCCCCTTCGATTTTTTTCCAGAGTCCGGCAGAAGGCCTGTCTGTATCAAACTCCCTCTTGTTTTCCCTGATAAAATCTTCCAGTTTAGTACTCATCTCTTGCTCCTTTCTTTTCTAATATATTTCTCAACTTCATTTTTGCACGCATCAATTGTGATCGGGAAGTTACTTCCGATATTTTAAGAATATGCGAAATTTCCTCATGGTCATACCCTTCAAACAGGTATAACGTAAGCACGACCCTGTATCCGTCTGCCAGTTTGCTAACTGCCGCTTTCACTTCCTCCACCTTCCATTCCAGTTCCTCCTGGTCAAATGGTTCTTCAGCTGCAATCTCCAGGCCATCCAGATCGGTAAACTCCATTTTTCTTTTGCGGAGACAGTTAATTGATTTATTGACAATGATTTGTTTCAACCATAAACCAAATGTTGTATCTCCTCTGAAATCACCTATCCGTAAAAAAGCATCCAGAAAAGCTTCCTGCAAAATATCCTCAGCTTCAGCCTCATGATTCACAATTCGCAGGGCAGCGCTGTACATAGCTCTCTCATACAACTTGTATAATTCAAATTGTGCGGTTCTGCTGCCTTTTCTGCAAGCATTTACCAGATCAATATTTTTATCTATATATACTGCTTCCAATGTTTTCGTATTCGCTATAAATGACAGGGTGATTTTCCAAACGTTGCATCATTATGAAAAAACTTTTCAATATACTCATGCTAATTGAATAAGCATTTGTAATATATGGCTCAAAATGAATATTTTTGCGGCTTAATCCGATTAAAAATGTTAAGAACAACAACTTGCGGAGCGCTTACGATTGAGAATCTAGGCGAGAACGTAATTCTGTGCGGTTGGGTACAGAAATCCAGAGACTTGGGAGGAATGACTTTTATTGACATTCGAGATCGCTATGGCATCACCCAATTGGTTTTTAATATGGATGATAACACTCAGCTATGTGAACAAGCCCGTACTTTAGGTCGTGAATTCGTGATCAAAGCAAGCGGACTGGTTGTTGAGCGTTCCAATAAAAACCTTAAGATGCCTACAGGAGAAGTGGAGATTAAAATCACTGATCTTGAGATATTGAATGCTTCGAAAATCCCGCCATTTCTGATTGATGATGAGACAGATGGTGGTGATGATTTACGTATGAAATACCGTTACCTGGACCTGAGAAGAAATCCGGTAAGAAATAATATGGTTTTGCGTCATAAAATGGCACAAACGACAAGAAGATATCTGGATGCACTGGAATTTATTGAGGTGGAGACGCCAGTATTGATTAAATCCACACCTGAAGGCGCAAGGGACTTTGTAGTTCCAAGCCGGATGAATGCAGGGGAGTTCTATGCTTTGCCTCAGTCTCCCCAGACCTTTAAGCAATTGCTGATGGTTTCGGGTTTTGACAGATATTTCCAGATCGTAAAATGTTTCAGAGATGAAGATTTGCGTGCTGACAGACAACCTGAATTTACCCAGATTGACTGTGAGATGTCATTTATAGAGCAGGAAGATATCCTGAATACTTTTGAAGGCCTGATCCGTACACTTTTCAAGGAGGTTAAAAACTTTGATTTGCCGGAAGTTCCGAGAATGCAATATGCAGATGCCATGCGCTGGTATGGTTCAGATAAGCCGGATACCCGTTTTGAAATGCGTTTTGTAGAACTGAACGACCAGGTTAAAGGAAAAAACTTCCCGGTTTTCGATAATGCAGAATTAGTTATCGGGATCAATGCGAAAGGCTGCGCCCATTATACACGTAAACAGCTGGATGAGTTAACCGACTTCATTAAACGCCCTCAGATCGGCGCTACCGGCCTGATTTACGCAAGACATGGTGAGGATGGTTCTATCAAATCTTCCGTTGATAAGTTTTATACTGAGGAAGACCTGAAACAATGGGCTGAAGCCCTTCAGACACAACCTGGCGATTTAATGCTATTGATGGCCGGAACGAAAGATAAAGTGCGCAAACAACTCAGCGAACTTCGTCTGGAAATGGGTACAAGATTAGGTCTGCGTGATAAAAATGTATTCAGTGCACTTTGGGTACTTGACTTCCCGTTATTAGAGTGGGATGAAGAATCTGAACGTTTCCACGCGATGCACCACCCTTTCACCTCTCCTAAGCCTGAGGATATTGCTTTACTGGATACCAATCCTGGTGAAGTAAGAGCAAATGCTTATGATATGGTTGTTAACGGGACTGAAATCGGCGGTGGATCAATTCGTATCCATGACCGTACCTTACAGGCCTTAATGTTTAAACACTTAGGATTCACTCCAGAAGAAGCTCAGAAACAATTCGGGTTCCTGATGGATGCTTTTGAATTTGGCGCGCCTCCACACGGTGGTATCGCTTTCGGCTTTGACAGGTTATGTTCGATCTTCGCAGGCCTGGATAGTATCCGTGACGTTATAGCTTTCCCTAAAAATAATTCGGGAAGGGATGTCATGATTGACAGTCCATCAACTATTGATGAAAAACAGCTTAAAGAGCTTAAAATAAAAACCGATTTGTAATCACAAATTGTTGATCAAAACGCCGGTTTTCTCTAGAAAACCGGCGTTTTTTGTTTAATCACACTAAGTTTCAAACAGGCCTTGTATTTTTTCTATAGTATATGCGGAACGTCTTAATGACAGTAATTGAGACACGGCCATCTTTCTAAGTTCCGGTAAGCGGTCCCGCTGAGAAATACCTTTTCCAATCAGATAGGCATTACCGCTTTCCAGATTGCTCAATACAATTAACTGATGTATATCGGCTGTATCACGGATATTCAGCCCCTGTGAACAGAGTTTCTGGTTCTCTCTCTGCCATTGTCCGGCTGACATTCCAAACAACGCTACATTCAGCAGATCGGCTTCATTTGCATAGACCTGTTTAGCCTGTTCAGGGGTAAGTTCAGGGATCAGACATTCATTGATGGCATCAGTATGTATCACCTGATTCGTTTTGGATAAAAAGCGTCTGTAGTCCCAACCAGAATTCAATCTCTCAGCTTCTTCGTTCTTTAGCCTTTGATATTCAGTTATAAGTAATAACTTGAACTCAGCACTAATCCACATGCCAAACTCAAATGCTATATCCCTATGCGCATACGTCCCGCCATATCTGCCAGAAGTTGCTTTGATACCTATTGCCCTTGTTTTCTGTATCCATTCTTTAACGCTTAATTTATAGTTATTTAAACCCGATTTGGAACATATTATGGCAAATTCGCCATAATTAAAATCCGGGTTATTTAAACGTTCCCATACTGATAAGTACTCAAGCGTATTTCTGTTACGCAACCAATCACTAACGAAGAAACCACCATCTTTCGCCTTTAACATATCCGTTAAACAGACAAAATCTTCTCCATCCTTACGGAGTATAGTTACTGCGATGTCTTTTACATATATCTTACTCATACAGTTAAATCTTTCCAGCTAACGTACTCCTGTTTCAGGGTAAACTGGTAAAATTTATTCTGCGGATTATTCCAGAATTTGTTTTTTTTATAAAAAAAGATGTCTTCTTATTTAGTTGAAGTTTTCAGATGTTTATCGATGAACTTCACCAATCCATCAAATTCCTCAGGGGTATATCCGATTGACTGATAGATTATCTTTCCTGTTTCATCCACAATAATATTTCTTGGGATTGACTGTGTGGCAAACAGTTTGAAGATCCCTCTGTCTGCATCAGGAAGAATAGGGAATGTAAATCCCTTCTTTGCTTTAAAAGGGATCAGTTTATCCCAGCCTTCTTCTCTGCCGAAGACAAAAAAAGCGAATTTAGGATTGCCTTTATATTTCTCCCAGATCCTTTTCTGCACTTCCGGTAGTTCTTCATTACAAGGCGGGCACCAGGTAGCAAAGAGGTTGATCAGGACAAGTTTCCCTTTATAATCACTAATCGAAACCGTCTTTCCTTTCTCTATTTCAAAATTAAATACCGGGACAGCATCCCCTACTTTAGTCAGAGTTCCCTGACTATCCTGCGAGAAGGACACAAAAGGCAATAAAACAAACAGCGCGATAAAATATTTTAGCTTCATAAAAAACGAATAAGGGTTCATACTAAAATAGCAATTTCAGAATCAATTTTGCAACTATATACTTTGCTGTATATACACCATGTCCTGATAACCTTCTTTGTTCAACGCAATGGTGAAACAAGCTGGGTATATATAAAAACAAAGATGCTATTTTTGCGCATCAGCCGCTGTTTCAAGAGGCGTAGCGCAAAAATAGCATCTTTGTTTTTATATCCGAACCGGATTCCCGAACTAAAAGGTCTCACTGTCGGCCGGGATTCCATAATCCACAAACCCCGGTTTCTCTTTTTTCTTTTTCCCTGTAAATAATCCCTTGATCGAATTAAATATCGCAGAAATATGTTCCGCGTCCATAGTTTTGCCCACCTTGCTTGTTGCCAGTCCTACCAGTGCTTTAGTAATAAACCCCGAGCCCCTGAAAAGCGTGCTGTTCATGATAACCGGTAGTATCATAGACATCAGTTTGCTGCTGATGTTCAGCTTATCATCAACCTTTAAAAAGGCAGAAGGTGTAGCATATTTCTTAATCAGGCTGCCTAACGTAAACTGATGCAGATATTCTTTTACATCACCCTTTATCGTCTCTTCCTGCATTCTATAATCAGCCTTGAGACTAATCAATCTGATATTAAGGTCCTGCAGGTTTTTGATATCATAATTTTTGCTCATCTTCCTCGTCCTCCTGTAATTTTTTAAAATATTTACTGATCGTGAAGTTGACGATAGCTTTTTCAATGTATTTTTCCTTTGTCATATAAACAATGACTGCCAGGAAGAGATAAAGTAAGGCCACACAACCAAATCCGGCTGTGAAACTCGCAAATACCGTAGATAAGAAGAGTGCCAGAGTAATTGTTCCCAGGATAAAAGCCAACATGAAACAAATTCCAACTATTGCATTTGTCACTAAATCAGCGAATACCTTAGCCGACCGTTTAATCAGTACAAGGCGTGCATATTCCAGACGTGTATCCACGTATTTTTTAGCTTCTGAGAACAGATCCTCAATATTCTTTTCTTTCTTCTCCTCCATTGGTATCTTCAATAAAATTTTGCCTAAGCGTGTTCCGTATCGTCAACAAATTCTTCTTCAGCCTCATTCAGCTTACTTTTCACCGAACTGACCACTTTATCTTTCAGTCCGGCAAGATGATTAATTTCATCTGCTGCCCTTTCTTTTAATGCATCCCCAAGATCTTTTAAAGACTGGTTTAACCTGTCACGTGTTTCGCTTCCTTTTTCAGGAGCAAATAACAATCCTAATGCTGCACCAGCAGCCAAACCCGTTAATAATCCAACTAGCACTTTTGAGTTATCATTCATGACTTTAATATTTATGTTTTATAATTGATTTTGTAACGTTATTAGTGCTCATCATCGATATTGCTTGTAATAACTCCCCGTTGTCAGAAATTGTTTTAAATCTTTCGAATTAAGGCAGACCTCTCCGGCCGCTCCGCAAAGACAGGTCCAGGGAGTCAATGTTCAACATCGTCCTTTCCAGGTTTAAAATAAGAAAAGGGTTTTATCTGATCAGCTATCCAGGTTGATGGCCTTCATTTTATTATACAGCGTTTTTCTGTCTATATTTAAAATCTTTGCCGCTTTGGTTTTGTTGAAATTCACTTCCCGCAAAACCTTCAGAATGGCCTCGTATTCGGCTTCTGAAGCTGCGTTTTTCAAATCCCTTGATTTCTCATGATTTCTGTGAATTGTATTTTCAATAGCCGTTACTTTAGCATACGTTGAGATCTCAAGTGGTAATGCTTTGAGCTGGATTTCATCAGATTCGGTCAGTAATGTTGCCCTGCGGACTACATTCTTCAGCTCCCTGACATTTCCAGGCCAGTTATAACTTAAGAAACACTCTTCTACATCCTTAGAAAAACCAAGTACATTTCTGCCCAGTTCTTCATTAGCAAAGTCAAGAAAAGTTTTGGCAAAAATCATAATATCTTTCCCCCTGTGACTCAGCGGTGGAAGGTTAATCGCAAATTCATTAAAACGGTGGTATAAATCTTCTCTGAAACGTCCTTTTTGTATTGCTGTTGCCAGGTTTTCATTCGTGGCCACAATAATTCTCACGTCCAGATCAATTTCTTTAGTACTACCTATCCTTTTAATTTTTCTTTCCTGAACTGTCCTTAATAAGGCAGCCTGCAAATCATAGGATAAGTTTCCTACTTCATCCAGGAAAAGTGTTCCGCCATTAGCCATTTCAAAATGACCAATCTTGGTATTTAAAGCACCAGTGAAGGATCCTTTTTCATGCCCAAAAAATTCACTTCCTGCAAGCTCTTTGGTTAAAGAACCACAGTCCATGGCGACAAAAGGATTATCTCTTCTCGGGCTGTTTAAATGAATAGCTTTCGCTACAGATTCTTTTCCGGTTCCACTTTCACCAGTCAGGATTACACTATATGAAGTCGGGGCTACCAGCTGGATCTGTTTCAGTAATTCTTTTGATGCCTGGCTCTGCCCTGCTACAAAATTTTCTACCTGATTGTACACCGGCTTTGAAACCTTTGCTTTCTGTACCTCTGACCTTGCGCCTTCTGCTGTAGTATCATTCAGCGCGATCTGGGTATCAATAGCTTTATTTATTGTATTTAAAATTTCATCCGGATAAAGAGGCTTGGTAATATAGTCGTAGGCCCCTAATTTGATCAGTTCAACAGCAAGTTTGATGTCCGAGTAACCAGTAATGATAATCACACCAGTCTGCGGATAACTCTCTTTAATCTTGATGAGCATCTCCTTTCCATCGGTATCTTCCAGCCTGTAATCGCATAGAACCAGGTCATAATGATCTTTACTCAGATAGTCTTGTGCAGAAACACCACTCGTAGCTGTGTTCACGCTAAAACCATTTCTGGTTAAGAATTTTGACAATAACAGCCCTATATTTATTTCATCATCTACTATTAGTATTCTTTTCATATCTACCAACAAATTCTAAACTAATTTGATGATAAATATAAAGAAATATTTTATATGGGAAATATTTTCTACACTTATATATTAATATTCCCCTCAATCGCTTTTTAGCGTGCCTGACACTCCAAGAAAATTATATGATCAAAATTTAATCCACTTATTTAAAGGTCGTTACCTTCCTTTAAAATCAGCCTTTCGCTTTTCCAGAAAGGCACCGACCCCCTCTTTGAAATCAGCTGTTCCAAAACAGTTCCCGAACTCTTCAATTTCAACTTCAAAACCGTTTACTCCCTCAGTTACAGCGGCATTTACTGTCCTGATTGCACTGGCAATTGCCAGAGGGGCACGCTGTTTAATTTTATTCAGAATTTCTTCTGCTTTGCCGATCAGTTCAGCAAGAGGCACAACATGATTGACCAATCCTATTTTCTCAGCCCTTTCTGCGGTGATCATATCCGCGGTAGTGATCATTTCTGTAGCTCTTCCTTTCCCAACCAATCTGGTCAGTCTCTGCGTCCCCCCATAACCCGGAATCAGACCTAAAGTAACCTCGGGAAGCCCCATTTTAGCTGTATCTGCGGCTACACGGATATGACACGCCATAGCCAGTTCCAGTCCTCCTCCCAATGCAAATCCGTTAATTGCCGCCACAAATGGCTTATTACACTTTTCTATCGCATCAAAAACATTTACCTGCCCGTTTCTGGCCAGTGCTTCGCCCTGCTCAGTATTATAAGATGAAAACTCTGAAATATCCGCCCCGGCAACAAAGGCCTTTTCTCCTGCCCCGGTTAAAAGCACACCTCTTACCTCTTCAGTTCTTGAAGCATAAGCAATTACGTCGGCCAGTTCAAGCAGGGTCGCTTTATTCAAGGCGTTTAATTTAGCCTCCCGGTTAATCGTGATGTAAAGAATATTTGCCTTAATTTCTGATAATATGTTCTGATAAGTCATAATTTAAAAATTTCTGTGTTCAGTAGCCCAGTCACGGATATAATTAACAATTGATTCCATTGTTGTTCCCGGCGCAAATAATTCACCTACGCCTATTTCTTTAAGTTTCCGCATATCTGACTCAGGAATAATCCCGCCCCCGGTTAACAGGACATTGGTCAGTTGTTTTTGCTTCATAAACTCAATAATTTTAGGAAAAACAGTCATATGTGCCCCAGATAAGATAGAAACACCTATCGCATCGACATCTTCCTGCAAAGCAGTATTCACAACCATCTCTGGTGTTTGTCGTAACCCCGTATAAATCACTTCCATACCTGCATCACGCAGGGAGGTTGCAATCACTTTGGCACCCCGGTCATGTCCGTCCAGGCCAACTTTAGCCACTAAAATACGAATAGGCCTGTTTAATGTTTTGCTCATAAATTATACCGATAATCCATCGTAAATGTAAGTAAATTAGCTCTTTTATATTAACTTTGAATATAAATTTACAGTTTTTATGAGTGAGGAAAGATCATTGAACTTTATTGAAGAGATCATTGAAAACGATTTAAATAGTGGAAAGTACAAAACTTTAGTTACACGTTTTCCACCTGAGCCCAATGGATATTTACATATCGGTCATGCGAAGGCAATCTGCCTGAATTTTGGATTAACACAGAAATACGGTGGCTATACCAACCTGAGATTTGATGATACAAATCCGGTAACGGAAAAAACCGAATATGTGGACAGCCAGCAGGAAGATATCAGGTGGCTTGGTTTTGAATGGAAACACGAGTTATATACTTCGGATTATTTTGATACGCTGTATGATTTTGCTGTTAAACTCATAGAAAACGGACTAGCTTATGTAGATCATGGTACTGCAGATGAAATTGCTGCCCTTAAAGGTACACCTACTGAACCAGGAACCGACAGTCCTTACAGAAGCCGCAGTATTGAAGAAAACCTGAGCCTGTTCAGCAGTATGAAAGCTGGTGAGTTTGAAGATGGTGCCTGTATTCTTCGTGCTAAGATCGATATGTCCAGTCCTAACATGCTGATGCGTGATCCGATTATCTATCGTATCAAACATGCTGAACATCACCGTACCGGTAATACCTGGTGTATTTATCCGATGTACGATTTTGCGCATGGCCAGAGTGACAGTATTGAAGAAATCACACACTCTATCTGTACCCTGGAATATGTTTCACACCGTGAACTATACGACTGGTTTATCGCACAACTGGGTATTTTCCCTTCCCACCAGTATGAGTTTGCCCGCCTGAACCTTACTTATACAGTAATGAGCAAGCGTAAACTCTTACAATTGGTGAATGAAAACGTTGTAACCGGATGGGATGATCCGCGCATGCCTACCATCAGCGGTTTAAGAAGAAGAGGTTATACCCCTGAAAGTATCCGTGAATTTTGTGAAAGAATCGGGATTGCAAAAAGAGAGAACCTGATTGAACTGAGTTTACTGGAATTCTGTATCCGTGAACATTTAAATAAAACAGCTAACCGCGTCATGGCTGTTCTCGATCCGATTAAACTGATCATCACGAACTATCCTGATGAAAAAGAAGAAGTTCTTATTGGTGAAAACAACCCTGAGGCTGAAGATAAAGGCGGCCTGAGAGAAATTCCTTTCAGTAAAGAACTTTGGATTGAGCGGGAAGATTTTATGGAAGAACCCGCAAAAAAATGGTTCAGACTGGCTCCCGGTGCGATGGTAAGACTGAAAAACGCTTACATTGTAAAATGTGAAGATTTCAAAAAGGATGCTGACGGAAATGTTACTGAAATCCATTGTACCTATATTCCTGAGTCAAAAAGCGGTGAAGATACCAGTGAAATCCATGTAAAAGGAACTATCCATTGGGTAAGCACTAAACATGCTAAAACAGCAGAGATAAGGGTTTATGACCGTCTGTTCTCTGTAGAATCACCAGATAGTGAAGAGGGAGACTTTAAAGATTACCTTCATCCTGACAGCGTTAAAGTAATTAAGAAAGCTTATATCGAGCCCTATCTTGCCGGTGCCGACCTGGAATCAAGATACCAGTTTATCCGTAAAGGATATTATTGCCTGGACAAGGACTCTACAGCTGATCACCTTGTTTTTAATCAGACAGTAGGTCTGAAAGATGCCTGGGCAAAAGCGAAAAAATAATTCTGATACTGAAGAGCCCGTCTGACCAAAATCAGGCGGGCTCTTTTTGTTTAAGTACTTCTGGGTCAGCTTCCGGTTAAAGTCGGGTACTGCTTAGGAAAACACCACTACTGAAAGGATCTTACCACGTGCTTCCTCCATGTCTTTTCAACTAGTTAAAATCCATGGACTTGCCATAGACCGGGATTAGTCAGACATTGGTTCAGTCCCAACCAGTACTACTACCTGACCCGACCACAACCATCTCAGGACGGTTAATACTTTTTATAAAGATTAAACAGGATCATTTTATCCTGCAAACTAAGCACCGGACTAATATCAGTCTGTACAAAATGACGTTTAAAAGCTATAATTGCCGCAGGTAGGTTACTGACATCATAACCAATAATACGCAGTGCGATTGCGGGATCAAATTCAACTGGCGGGATCTGTAAAACATCATCATACCATAAACCAAATCCTTTATCAGCTAATTGTTTCCATGGAAATTTATTCGGGTCTATCTTACGTTTAGGCGCAATATCAGAATGACCAATAATATTAGATGCCGGGATATTATATTTTTTCTTCAGTGTGGTCAACAGCGCCAGTAAACTGTTAATCTGTGCATCAGAATACGGTTCATCACCATTATTATCAAGCTCAATCCCCAATGAACAAGAGTTCAGGTCATATTCATTCCCCCATTTAGCAACCCCCGCATGATTTGCCCGCAGATAGTCATTGACCATTTGTACAACCTTACCATCTCTGCCGACCACATAATGTGCACTGGTTTGAGTCTTCTTTAAAGTAAAAGCCTTAACCGTAAGCTCTGTGGAAGTCTGTGCCGTATGATGCAGAATAATAAAATTAGGCTTCCGGATCCCGAAATTCACCGAGCCTATAAAAGACTGCTGATCAGGAGGAAGAGTTTCTATATTTTGATTTAAGGGCGGCATTTCTGTTAAGGTCTTACCAAACTCTTTAGCCTGATTTTTATATATTTTATTGGTCGCCGCGTATTTATTTGCAGAACAGGCGGCAAGAAAAAACAAAGGGATACTTAGCAGTATGGTGTTTTTACTTCGTGCGGTTTGTCTCATCATAGGTAATTATAACGGTGAAATTACTAATATTTACATAAATGCAGGAGAATGCGCTAAACTTTATGCCCTGCTTATTATTTTTCCTAATTTAGGTGCGTTATAAAAAATTACCATGAACAAACTTACTAAAGCAGCCTTATTTTTAACTGGATGCTCCATCATTGCAGGAATGGGTTCCTGTACCCATACAGCCGGCACCAAAACTGCTGCCTCTACAGAAAAAACAGGTGTAACCGTTAAAGACAGTTTACAGGAATATGTTCACAACAGACTGAATATTTACGAAACCGTTAAACTCACCACAAACCTCAATGCATTAAGTGCTAATGAACGAAAAATACTTCCTCTGCTGATTCAGGCCGCCCAGATTATGGACGAGTTATTCTGGAAACAGGCTTATCCGCAACGCGATAGCTTACTGGCAGCACTGAAAGACGAAAAAACCAAAGAATTTGTAAAAATAAACTATGGTCCCTGGGACAGGTTAAATGGCGATAAACCATTTATTACCGGCATCGGAAGCAAACCTGCAGGAGCCTCATTTTATCCGGCCGGAATTACTAAAGCAGAAATCGAAAAGTCTGCACTGAAAGATAAATTCAACCCTTATTCAGTTATACAAAAAGACTCTACAGGTAAATTAACCCTGGTTCCCTACCATATTGTCTATGCAGCAGAATTGCAGAGGGCTTCCAGCCTGTTAAAACAAGCAGCGCTGATGACTGAAGATGCAGGATTTAAAAAGTACCTGAACCTTAGAGCAGACGCCTTAATGAATGATAATTTCACGGCCAGTGATTATGCCTGGCTGGATATGAAAACCAACATTCTGGATATCATCATCGGCCCTATTGAGAACTACGAAGACAAAATGTTTAATGCCCGTACCTCTTATGAGGCTTATGTTTTAGTCAAAGATAAAGTATGGAGCAAACGTCTTGCAAAATACGTAAGCATGCTGCCTGAGTTACAAAAAGGACTACCAGTAGCTGAAAAATACAAAACAGAGAAACCAGGTACTGATTCAGAACTGAATGCTTATGACGTAGTTTATTACGCAGGGGACTGTAATTCAGGCTCTAAAACCATAGCAGTGAATTTACCTAATGACGAAGTCATTCAGCAGAAAAAAGGAACACGCAGATCACAGTTGAAGAATGCAATGAAAGCCAAATTCGATAAGATCCTGGTTCCTATTGCCAATGAACTGATCGACAAGGACCAGCAGAAATATATCAATTTTGATTCGTTCTTTGCCAATGTGATGTTCCATGAAGTTGCACATGGCCTGGGTATCAAAAAGACAGTTACAGGCAAAGGCTTTGTTAAAGAAGCACTGAAGGAACAATCAGGCTGGCTGGAAGAAGGTAAAGCAGATATTCTGGGCTTATACATGGTAACAGGGCTATTGAAAAAGGGTGAACTGACAGGTGATATCAAAACCTATTACACCACTTTTATGGCCGGTTTATTACGCTCTGTAAGATTTGGTGCATCAAGCGCTCATGGTCAGGCCAATATGCAGTGTTTCAACTTCTTCAAGGAGAAAGCCGCATTTGTAAGAACGCCGGAAGGAACTTATAAAGTAGATTTCGACAAATTCCATACTGCGATGAACGAACTGAGCAGCATGATCCTTACCCTTCAGGGTAACGGGGACAGAGCTGCTGTAGAAAAAGTACAGAAAACCAATGCTGTTATCAGTCCTGAATTACAGGCTGACTTAGACCGCTTAGGTAAAAAAGGCATTCCGGTAGATGTAATCTTCGAACAGGGAGTTGACGTACTGGGTGTAAAATAAGAAAACCCACAAAAAAGCCCTTCATTGAAGTGCCCCCAAAAAGTTAGACACTTATTGGGGGCATTTTTATGCTGGTAAATGTTTCAGAATAATATTTTCCAGTTCCTGGATATCAAAAGGTTTGGATAAATAACCATCAGCACCAGCCTGATCTGCCAGTGACATCACGTCGTTATTTGCAGAGAAATAGATAACAGGAATATTTTTCAGTGTTTCATCACTTTTCAGTGCCCTGGTGGCATCAATACCACCTACATCAGGTAACCAGTTATCCATGAAAATAATGTCTGGTATATACGCCATAACCTGTTCTATAATATTATTTGAAGTAGAAGAGGTTTTGATTTCATAACCTGCGTCTTCCAGGATAAAGGTACATAACTCAAGGATGTCAGTGTTATCATCAAAAATGAAGACTTTTTTTTGTTGGGGCATTACCAGTAAAGTTTAAGAGAGCAAATTTATGAATTCTGCCATAGCTTCTATGGCTAAAGTGTAATCTATTTTAGCAAAGTTAGCTGCCTGCTGAGGCATATAGGCGACCTGCGCTGTCTGCGGGTCCTGGATGACCGTTGTTCCACCCCAGGCTTTAACACTGATTAATCCGTTTACCCCGTCTGCATTTGACCCTGAGAGCAATAAACAGACTAATTTGTCACGGTAAACTTCGGCTGCAGTCTGAAAAGTAGCATCGATTGCCGGCCGGGAGTAATTTATTTTTTCTGAACAATCCAGCGAAAAACTCCTGTCCTTTTCAATTAATGTATGATAATCTGAAGGAGCCACATAGATTGTTCCGGCCAGGATCGGCTCTTTCTCATCTATTTCCTTAACAATCAGACTGGTTCTTCCGGCCAGTAATTCGGGCAACAGGGAATCTGCCCCATGTTTTCTGTGAACTACAATAATTATCGGAAAACTGAGCGCAGGATTAAGCTCTGGCAATACTTTCAACAGTACATCCAGGCTTCCGGCCGATCCTCCGATAATGAGCGCATCACATTTATTCATTAGCTTACCTTTCTCCAGATTTTTTCTCCGGGAACCCTTTTATAATTACGTGCCAGCGGGGAAAAGTCAAGTGTTTCTTTACTTCCGAGAGCAAGATAACCCAAACCTTCCAGACTTTCATCAAAAAGACTGAGCACTTTATGCTGCAGGTCACGGTCAAAATAGATCAGTACATTGCGACAAAGAATGAGCTGAAATTCATTAAACGAATGATCTGAGACCAGATTATGTGTAGAAAAGATAATCCTGCTTTTTAATTCATCACTGAATTTTGCCAGCGAATAATTTGCCGTATAATAACTGGAGAAATCTTTGGTGCCTCCCGACTGAATATAGTTTTCAGAATATTGTTTCATCTGGCTCATCGCAAACATACCCTGTCCTGCCTTTTCCAGTACTGCCGGATTGATATCTGTGGCATAAATAAGTGATTTATGCAGCAAGTTCAGTTCTTTCAGGATAATAGAGACAGAATAGGCTTCCTCTCCTGTTGAACAGCCGGCCAGCCATATCCTGATTAAAGGATAAGTACCCAGCTTTGGAAGCACCGTATCCCGCAATGTCTTAAAGAAACCCGGGTCTCTGAACATCTCTGTTACATTTACCGTAATTTGCTCTACAAACCTTTTAAAATAAGCCGTATCGTTATTTATCTTATACCTGAATTCGGCGAAACTAAGTTGTTTATCCAATCCGTATAACCGGAGTATTCTCCGTTTGATAGAAGCCTTGGAATAACCGGTAAAATCATACCCATAATATTCCAGCAGGTCTCCCAGTAAAATTTCAACTTGCTCATCACTAATCACAACCAGTTCCTGATTCATTTAAATATATTTCATCAGTAAATCTGTTAAGCTATCTACATTAATTGGTTTAGAGACATAACCTACTGCACCTGCATCCAGACAGCGCTCCCGGTCACCCAGCATAGCCTGTGCAGTAACTGCAATTACCGGAATTTCTTTTAAAACCGGATGTATATTCATTTTAGCCATTGCTTCATAGCCATCCATACCAGGCATCATCATATCCATCAGCACTACTGCGATATCTTTCTGTTCTTCTAACAGCTGTAAACCATCCTCTCCACTGATGGCAGAAAGACATTGATACCCTTTAGCTTTCAGGACTGCTTTTAAAGCAAAGATATTCCTGTTATCGTCATCGATGATCAATATTTTTTTTTGCGTTTCCATACCTTAAAACGTATTCCTTTTTAATTTTTATCATAGAGCCATACCCGCAATAGAGAAATCAGCTGGTCTACATCAACTGGCTTGGAAATATAGTCAGATGCACCCGCAGCTATACATTTTTCTCTGTCTCCCATCATTGCCTTCGCAGTAACAGCCAATACAGGCAAATGTTTCAACGCATTTATTTTTCTAATCTCTTTGGTACTTTCATATCCGTCCATCTCCGGCATCATCATATCCATTAGTACAATATCTACAGATGGGTTCTCTTTCAGCAATTGTAATGCTTCTTTACCGTCTGTAGCAGCCAGTACTTTCATCTTATGCTGCTCCAGGGCTTTGGTTAAGGAAAAGATGTTTCTTACATCGTCATCCGCAATCAATACGGTCTTATTATTCAGCACTTCATATAAACCACCCAGACCTTCGCTTGCCTTTTTAGACTTGCTTTCCCCCGATTTCTCCTCCACCAGATGCAGGAACAAACCTGCTTCATCCAGAATCCGCTGATACGAATGTGCCGTTTTGACTACGATAGAATCTGCATATTGTTTAATTCTGCGCTCTTCTCCCTGAGACAGATTCTTTCCTGTAAAAATGATAATAGGAAGGTTCTCCAGTCCCTCGCTTTTTTTAATCGTCTCGAGAGTCAGATAGGCGTTTTTATCCGGGATACCCATATCCAGAATGACACAGTCCACTTCTTTTTTATGCAGGGCATCTACACTCTGGGATACATTATTGACTACCTCGGTCTGTATATCATGGTTACTCAGAAAATAACTGAGTGCCTTGGCATGCTGTTCGTTTTCCTCAACAATCAATACTTTTTTAGGATGGCGGCTCAGTGCATCTTCCAGTTTCTGGAAGATCTGTTTCATATGCTCCAGGGCTACCGGTTTATTGATAAAATCAACAGCACCCTTTAACAAACTCTCTTTTTTCACCTCCAGAGAAGACATAATATGAACCGGAATAGGTCTGGTTGCCGGATTCGCTTTCAGCTCCTCCATGACCTGCCATCCATCTTTAATGGGTAATTGTATATCCAGCAATATGGCTAATGGCTTAAAGTGGTTGGCCATATCAATGCCGATATCACCTCTGACTGCTACAATGCCTTTATAATTCCGCTTACGGGTAAAACTCAGCAGTGTTTTCGCAAATGCTGTGTCGTCTTCAATGATCAGGATAACTTTATCCCCCTTAACAATATTTTCACGGTCATCTTCAATTTCCTGTGGGATACGGTCAACCGTAAACCGCTCTGGTAATATCGTTAAAGCAGGCTCTTTTACCGGCTCGGCTTTGTAATCTGCAGTCGCGTAAATCTCCTCTTCCAACTCGGCAGCAATACCGTCTACAGGCAGGGAAAGCAGAAAAGTACTGCCTTTATGCTCGGTGCTGGTCAGTTCAATTTCACCACCCAGTAATTTTGCAAGCTCACGGCTGATGGACAGCCCCAGTCCTGTACCGCCAAACTTTCTCCTGGTAGAGCCATCTGCCTGTTGAAAGGCCTCAAATACCAGTCCCTGTTTAGCCGCCGGAATACCAATGCCCGTATCTGTCACTTTGAAAAGCAGCAATCTTTGTTTACTGTCGTTACTGATATCCAGTGTTACACTTCCTTTACTGGTAAACTTAATCGCATTGGAAAGCAGATTCTTCAAAATCTGCTCCAGACGCATTTTATCTGTATAAAGGGTAAGGTTATCCCCTTCTATGTTAATTCGCAAGTCCAGATTTTTGTTTTTCGCAATCGGATTAAACAGGGAACGCATATCTGAAGACACCTCGTTCAGGCTGACATCCGTTAGTTCCAGCTTCATCTTACCGGCCTCAATCTTCGATAGATCTAAAATTTCATCAATCAGGCCTAACAATCCCTGACCGGAACTCTGGATGACTTCTGCGTACTCTACATATTCGGGGTCAAGGCTTTCATTTTCTGACATTAATTTAGAAAGCAGCAGGATAGAATTCAATGGCGTCCTTAACTCATGGGACATGTTAGCCAGGAATTCGGATTTATATTTTGTACTCTGTTCCAGTTGCTCTGATTTTTGCTGGATTTCGAGGTTATGTTCATGAATCAGCTGGTTTTTCTCTTCCAGTAAGGTTGTTCTTTCTTCCAGCTCCTGATTACTCTGCAAAAGTTCTTCCTGCTGTACGCGGAGCTCTTCTTCAGAAGTCTGTATTTTTTGTGTCTGGGCTTCCAGCTCTGCATTCAGGCCTTCCAGCTCACTATGTTGTGCCTGAAGTTCTTCAGCCTGTGCCTGCGTTTCTTCCAGAAAATCCTGTAACCTCTTCCGGTTCTGGGCAGCATACACAGCTACCCCAATATTCTCAGATATTGTATTAAAGAAATCTAACTGTAAAGGACTGAAGGTATTCATGGAACCAAGTTCCATCACCCCAACAACACGCTTGTTTCTGATCACCGGAACAGCAACAATATTTTTTGGTCTGGTGTTTCCTGCGGCATAACTGATGGTCATCTCTCCTTCAGGGATATCATTCAGCAGAATCTGTTTACCAGATTTCAATACCTGCCCCACTAATCCCTCTCCCTGTTTCAGAATTTGTTTCCTCTGGTCTTCCTCCAGGGCATAACTTCCGGTCAGATGCAGCAAACGGTCTTCTTCCAGCAAATAAAAGGCCGCTACCTGTGCACCAGTATGTTGAATTATAGTCTCTAAAACGTCATGGGCTAAGGTATCCAGATTCTTTTCCCCAACCATTTGATCATTCAGATTGGCAATGCCAGTCTGAAGCCATTCCTTATCTCCCAGTAAGGTAAAGGAGTAATTCAAAGATTCGGCCATTGCGTTTAATGATCCACCTAAGCGGCCTAAATCATCTTTCGCCTCTTCATCCAGCCTGATCTCATAGTTCCCCTTTGAAATCTGTCCTGCAAGATCCTGGATCACCTGTATTCTTCGTTCAATTTCTTTATTTGTCTCTTCCTGTTGTAATTGTAGCTTAACTCTGACATTGAAATCGGATGATACTCTCCGGTAAAAGAATATGGTAATTAAAAAGGCCATCAAAGCAGCAAAGAGAATTAAAACGGGGGTATAACCAGCCAGTTTATTCTGATTCGCAGTACGCACGTCCAATAAATTCTGTTCTTCGATCTGCATCCTTTTAATCACTTTCCTGGCCTTATCCATATATTCTTTGCCAATCAGTAACTCACCGGTACTCACAGATCCACCTCTCCTTTTAATCTCAATAGTTTTCTCCAGGATATTTAACCTTCCTTCAATAATTTCCCGCAGTTTACTGATATTGGCCAGTTGTTCAGGATTATCTGTAGTCTGTTCCTGTACGGTATCCAGCAATAAAATAGCAGCCGCTTTAGCTCCTTTATAGGGATCCAGAAAAACCTCATCTCCCGTCAACAGAAAACCACGCTGTCCTGTTTCTGCGTCCTTCAGAGTAGATAAAATGCCATCGGTATTCGTAATAATGGAATGACTATGTGAAACCAGTTTTGAGTTTTTAATCAGGTTACTGATACTGACATAAGAAGCCGCAGAACTGATAAAAAGCAGTAATAAAGATAACCCCAGACCAAAACGCAGGTTATTTTTCAATGTTCTTTGCATCATAAAAAGGAAATATGTTAATCTGTTTCAGTTATTGAAATTACAGGGATATTGAAATAAAATTCAGACCCTTCTCCTAAAGTACTATTCACCCCTACAGTTCCGCCATGCCGCTCTATAATCTCGGCCGAAATATACAAACCGATCCCCAAGCCCTGGAAATGGATAGATGTCTCTTCTACTCTGTAGAATTTATCGAAAACGCTCTTTTGCTGCTCGGGCTGAATCCCAATACCAAAATCCCGTACAGCCACAGTTACCCGGGCATCTTCTGCTTTTACAGTCAGGTGTACTTCATTGGTTCCCGGGGCATATTTGATTGCATTGGTCAGGAAATTCACCACAACCTGCTCAATACGCATTTCATCTGCAAAAATCTCTTCAGGAACATGGCCCGTTTTGGTAATCTTAAATTCCGGGTTAGATTGATGGATAATTTCTATAATGCTGTCCAGCAGCACATTCAGGTTAAAGTATTTTTTATTGAATTTCAGTTTACCGCTTTCAATTTTAGAAATATCCAGCAGATCGGCAATCAGGTCATTTAATTTATCCAGTTGTAACTGGGCCTTTACCAGGTGTTTCTTAACTGTTGGAATATCCCCTTTATCTACACTTCTTTCCAATAACTGTACATAGCCCTTGACACTGGTCAGCGGTGTTTTTAATTCGTGACTGGCAATACTGATAAATTCGTCTTTTTTTCTTTCAGCTCTTTTCCTGGTTTCTATCTCCTCCAGCAGTGTTTTCTGGATTTCTATTAATTTCCTGCTCTGCTCGTAAATCCGGTAAAACGTCTTCACTTTCAACAAGAGAATATTAATATCTACGGGTTTGGTAATATAGTCCAGTCCTCCGGAAGAGTAACCTTTGGTTATAAAGTTCAGTTCAGTATTCGCTGCTGATAAAAATATAATAGCAGTTTCTTTAGCTTTGCTATATCCTGCGATTGCTTCTGCAACCTCAAATCCATCCATACCCGGCATCTGAACATCCAGAATGATTAATACATAAGCTGTTTTAAGGACTTTTCTGAGTGCTTCCTCGCCCGAGGAGGCTGTATCTACTTCAAAATTATGTCTTTCGAGAACCTTTTTTAAAGAGATCAGATTCTCTGGTGTATCATCTACTATCAGGATCATTATAATGAATAAATAAGAATCAACTATTCGCTATTCCCATTCTGGGGGGCAATAGCATTCAAAATTTATGCAAAATAGAGAATTTATTTTGCTTAAGCCGGGTATTGCGGCGATATCACGGGTTTACCGCTAAAGCTGGGAACTATTAAAAGTATCACCCTGGTTAATATCCCCGGTATCAAATCCTTTTTTAAACCAATAGACCCGCTGTGCAGAAGTCCCATGGGTAAAGGCATCCGGAACAACTTCTCCCCGGGTCTGTTTCTGCAGTTTATCATCTCCGATTGCATTAGCAGCATTCAGGGCTTCTTCCAGATCTCCTGGTTCAAGTAGAAAATCTTTAAATTTCTGTGCACGATTAGCCCACAGACCGGCGAAAAAATCTGCCTGCAGCTCCAGTTTTACAGAAAGTTTATTGTATTCCTTTTCAGATAAAGATCCACGGGCACGTTGTAACTTTTCTGATATACCCAGTAAATTCTGGACATGATGACCTACCTCGTGGGCAATGACATAAGCCTGGGCAAACTCGCCGGCAGCACCAAAACGGTCTTTCAGTTCCTGATAAAAACTCAGGTCTATATATACTTTGTGATCTCCGGGACAGTAAAAGGGTCCTACGGCTGCGTCAGCACCACCACAGGCAGATGTGGTACTGCCTGTAAAAACATGGAGTTTAGGATGCTCATATGTTCTGCCCATTTTACTGAACTGATCATCCCAGACCTGCTCGGTAGAAGCAAGAACATCTCCGACAAATTTGATTCCAGGGTCATTGGGGTTACTTTTAACCACCTGGGTCTGAGCCTGGTTATCCAATGGCAGCTGTGAAACCAATCCGGTAAGATCAGTACCAAAAAACAGACCTACTATAATTACAATCAGGCCAATACCCCCACCCAGCATCGTTCTGCCGGCCGGGACACCCCTTGCGTCTTCTACATTATCACTAGTCTTACCGAACCACTTCATATTTTTTTGCGTTGATCTTTATAACAAATTTCTAATCCGATTGTTGTACCGGATTAGAAATAGCTATGCAAAAGCAGCTAATGCCGCTAAAATCCGCTCTTTAGTCTCGGCCGAGCCTAAGGTTACCGCAATATCAAATACCCCAGGACCAAATTTGCCACCAACCAGCATGATGCGGAAAGGCAACATCAGTTCTCCCGGTTTCAGATTGTGTTCAGTTGCCAGGGACTTAAATTTCTCTTCCAGTTCCAAAGTCGTAAACCCGTCTTCGATTGCCGGCAGATAGGCGTTGAAAAAATCTGCTTTCTCAGCAGTCCATTTACTTTTTACAGCCGGAAGATCATATTCGACCGGTGCCTTAAAGAAATATTCACTCTGCGCCACGAAATCAGTCAGCAGGTTACATCTGTCTTTGATCAGACCGATAACTTTTAATGCAAAATTATCATCCGTTAAATCAATTCCTTTAGCTGAAAACTCCTGTTTTACTATATCCAGCAAATCTGCTGCATCTGTATGTTTAATCCATTCATGGTTATACCATTTGGCCTTTTCAAAATCAAATTTGGCCCCAGCTTTACTGATTCTTTCCACAGAAAATTTATCGATCAGTTCGGCCATAGAGAAAAGCTCCTGATCTGTCCCGTCATTCCAGCCCAACATAGCCAGCAGGTTTACAAAAGCCTCAGGCATAAAACCTAACTCTCTGAAACCTTTGGTCATATCACCGGTTTTAGGGTCTGTCCAGTTCTGTGCATAAACCGGAAAACCTAAACGGTCACCATCACGTTTGCTCAGTTTTCCATTTCCATCCGGTTTTAAGATAAGGGGTAAGTGTGCCCAGTTTGGCATTTCATCTTCCCATCCCAGATATTTCCATAATAAGATATGAACAGGTGCCGAAGGCAACCATTCTTCTCCCCTGAAAATATGACTGATTTTCATCGCCCTGTCATCGGCAACTACAGCCAGGTGATAGGTCGGCATTCCATCTGCTTTTAAAAGCACTTTATCATCTACCAGATTCGTGTCAAAACTAACCAGTCCACGGATCATGTCCACAAATGAGACATGCTCGTTTTCAGGCATTTTGATACGGACAACATGGGGAGTATTATTTTTAAGGAGCGCATCTACTTCTTCAGAAGAAAGGGTCAGTGAGTTTCTCATACCCATTCTCGATGTCTGTCCGTACAGGAAATTAGGAATTTCTTTCCGTTTCACATCCAGTTCTTCGGGGGTATCAAAAGCATAATAAGCAAAACCGTCATTGATCAGCTGCTCTGCATATTGTTTATAGGTAGATTTACGTTCACTCTGACGGTATGGAGCATACTCACCACCAACCTGAGGACTTTCATCTGCCTGAATGCCACACCAGGCCAGGCAGGAGACAATATATTCTTCTGCACCTTCAACAAAACGGGTCTGATCGGTATCTTCGACACGCAGGATGAAAGTACCATTGTGTTTTTTGGCAAATAAATAATTAAATAAGGCCGTGCGTACACCACCTAAATGAAGGCCCCCTGTCGGACTGGGCGCAAATCTTACTCTAACTTTCTTTTCCATATTATGATCCACAAAGATATATTTTTTAAACGCTTGCCGTTCAATTGATATCTTTTTGAATGCTATTTTGTATTTTGCCTCCATATTCTATGAATCCATACGAAAAAAAGCGCCGCTGGAAGTTCTTCCTACTTATTTTTGCGATTGTAATCGGGACCGCATCGGTGTTCTACAGTGATTTTTTTGTAAAAAAAATGGAACGGGAAGAACAGGTTCAGTTTCAGTTATATGTAAAAGTAACCGAACAATCTCTGGTGATGTATGATGATGAACGTTTTACCGACCTGATCGGTACGATTATACAAAACACCAAACTTCCGGTTATCATCACCGGGGGGGACGGGACTATTACTGCCTATCAGGGCCTCGACTCAACTAAAACCAACTACGTACTGGATAAACAGCCGACAAAAAGATACGATCCTGCCTATTTTGAAAGGGAACTGCGACAGATGAAGTTACAGCACCCAGGCACGCCTATCATTGGTATGGATGGTAAAATCTGGCATATTTATCACAAGGACTCTTTTATTTTAACACAGCTCAGGTATTTCCCTTTTATACAACTGGGAGTTATCGCCCTGTTTTTACTGACGGCTTATGTTGCTTTCAGCTCGGCCAGGAGGGCCGAACAGGATCAGGTATGGGTCGGAATGGCCAAAGAAACCGCGCACCAGCTGGGTACCCCCATTTCATCTTTAATGGCCTGGGTTGAGCTGATGAAATCGCGTTTTAATGCAGAAGACGATCCGCTGATCGCAGAAATGGAAAATGATATTAAAAGACTGGAGGTTATTACTGACAGGTTTTCTAAAATTGGGTCCAAACCTGTACTGGAAGATCATGTGGTCTATACGGTAATCAGCAACTTCATTCAGTATTTCCAGCTGAGAACATCGGACAAGGTTGTCTTTAAGATTACGGGCGATGATCAGGTCCGTGCCTTACTGAATATCCCGCTGTTTGACTGGGTGATTGAAAACCTGCTTAAAAATGCCGCAAATGCGATTGAAAATGAAGGCAACATTACCGTTAACATTATTGAACATTTAGCTAAGGAAGAAGTATATATTGACGTCTCTGATACAGGAAAAGGTATTCCCAGATCTAAATTCGATGCTGTTTTTCAGCCGGGATATACCACCAGAAAAAGGGGCTGGGGATTAGGATTATCTTTGACTAAACGTATTGTTGAAAATTATCATAGTGGTCAGATCTTTGTCAAAGACTCTGAATTAGGCAAAGGCACCACTTTTCGTATCATCCTGAAAAGCAGTATTACTTATGAACCGACCTCAACCTAACGAGTACCCTGTATGGGCAGTAAACTACATTGAAAAGATAAGTGGTGATGTGATGGACGTATTACATCGCCAGTCTGATGAATTCCCTGATTTCGTCTCTGGACTGACCGCAAAAGCAGATTATACTTATGCGCCGGGAAAATGGACCATCAAAGAGATGACTGGTCATATCATCGATACCGAAAGGATCTTGGTTTACCGCCTGACCTGTTTTGCCCGCGGAGAAAAAAGTGAGCTCCCTGGTTTTGAGGAAGATGACTATGTAGCCAATGCACATTTTGCAGACCGCGACCTCGAGAGTCTTACCGGAGAGTTCAGATTGCTGAGAAAAGCAAACCTCTATTTATTCCAGTCGCTGAATGAGCACGAATTAAACCGCAGCGGAACAGCTTCTGAGAGACAAATCTCTGTTCGTGCCCTGCTGTATGTCATTGCAGGCCATGTTGCCCATCATACTCAAATCATTAAAGACAGATACCTATGATCTGGTTTACCGAATTTACTCCCGAACAACTTAATAACAGGCCTAAAAATCATCTGGGCGGCTTACTGGATATCCAATTCACCGAAATTGGTGAAGACTGGGTAACTGGAACGATGCCTGTGGATGAGCGCACACATCAGCCAGCCGGCATATTACACGGAGGGGCCTCTGTTGTGCTTGCAGAGACCCTGGGAAGTATTGCTTCCTATATGTGTATAGATCCCGAATCTTTTCAGGCAGTAGGGCTCGAAATTAATGCCAATCATTTACGTCCGGTTAAAAGTGGAAAAGTAACCGGAATCTGTAAATCTCTGCACAAGGGCGCAAAAACCCATGTCTGGGAGATCAAAATTTACGATGACAGAGGAAAAATGAATTGTATCAGCCGTTTAACTGTAGCTATCATTCCCAAGTCCCCTGCCAGCTGAAGATCAGTGTTTTTGTTTTAGTTCCTGCTGATCGAGCCATTTCTTCTCAATGGCATAAGAACAGATCAAACCCAATCCGCCAAAGATGGCGATACAGCCAAAATATACGGCCACTTCCTGATCTGAATGCAGGTTGAAACTAATAGTGCCTATTAAAGAGACCAGAAAACCTAAACCCAGACCGACCAGTAATAAACCGAACTTGAGACTAAGAAAAGGTTTTGGGGCAGAAGCACCTTCATTTGGATTGATGCCACGCTCTATTAAGGCCATTCTTTCTTTGCTCATTAAATATCTGATTCCAAAAATCATCGCGAATCCGCAAATGAATAAGGTAATTGGGACTAAAAATTCCATATTTTTATAATTTTAAATGTGAATACGCTGTTTTATATGTGTTATGATACTACGACAACATGATTTACAATCAGGTTACACCAGCCAGCATTTTTTTTCTTAAACCAACATCACTTTGCAAAACACGCTTGAAACTATAAAAAACATCTATCCTTTAAAAGAACAGCATTTAAACCTGCTTCTTCAGGAACTGTCAGTTGTTGAATTGCCCAAAAACCATTTGATTATTAAAGCTGATAAGGTAGAACGTTCTTTGTATTTTATTGAAACAGGTGTAGCGCGTGCTTATGTTGATGGACGAGATAACCGTATCACCTTCTGGTTCGGTATGGAAGGGGATATTATTCTTTCTTACCATAGTTATGTGAATAATAAGCCCGGTTATGAATCGATAGAACTGCTGGAAGACTGCCTGTTATACGAACTTAAAACTGAGGCGCTGGAACAATTGTATAATACACATACCGAACTGGCTAACTGGGGAAGAAAACTGGCCGAACTCATTCTGATCAAAACCGAAGAATCTTATATTGGCCGCTTGTTTAAGCCCGCCAAGGAACGTTATATTGATCTCCTGCAAACCGATCCACTACTTATTCAGCGAATCCCTCTGGGCCATATTGCGTCTTATTTAGGGGTTACACAAGTTACCTTAAGCAGAATCAGGGCCGAAGTCAGATAACAATTTCATTTTTTAACATTTGTAAAAAGACGCCCCGGTCACAAGCCGTACTTTTGTCTCAAATTAATAAATTATGAACTGGATCATTTTGATTATCGCGGGATTATTTGAAGTTGGCTTTACAACCAGCCTTAAACTTTCCAATAACTTTACCAACCTCAAATGGAGTGTTGCCTTTTTTATTTGTATCACTTTAAGCTTTTTATTTCTGAATAAAGCCACCCAGTCTTTACCTATGGGTACTGCTTACGCCGTATGGACAGGTATAGGAGCGGTAGGAACAGTTATTATAGGAATCCTCTATTTTGATGAGCCAGCCAACTTCTGGCGTATCTTTTTCATTGCAACGCTGATTGGTTCTATTCTGGGCTTAAAGTTCTTTGCCGGAGGCAGTCACTAATTATTTTAAAATTGCTGTAACCTATTCCTGCAGGCAGGCGTCCTAGCTACAGATGCAGCAGCAAGAAACAGATTTAGCTTTAATTACGGCAGTACTGGAAGGCAATACCGCGGTTTATACCGAACTGGTAAAGCGTCATCAGCGCTTTGTCTTTACTTTAGCTTTACGTTTCACTAAAAACAGGGAAGATGCTGAGGAAGTCGCACAGGATTGTTTTGTGAAAGCCTATCGTGCTTTAGGCACATTCAGGCAGACTTCTAAATTCTCGACCTGGTTGTATACCATAACTTATACAACGGCGATGACTCATCTAAGGAAGAAAAAGCTGGCTACCTTATCTTTAGATGAAGACGAAAGCCCGATCCAGCCCGAAAACCATATTTCCAGTTATACTGCTGAGTCTATAGAAAAGAAATCAGGTCATGTGTATTTAAATCAGGCAATTTCACTTTTGTCACCTGATGATGCTATGATTATTACGTTATTCTATAAAGGAGAACAGAGTCTGGAAGAAATGGCCGGAGTTTTAAGTATAGAGGCAAAAACCATTAAAGTAAAACTCCATCGGGCAAGAGCCAGGTTAAAAGAAAAACTGCAATATTTGTTAAAGGATGAAGTTAAAGAATTGATATGATGAGTATAGAGGAACAAATTTGGGATTATATTGACGGGAACCTTGATTCTGGTCAGAAAGCCGCTATCGGGCATAAAATAGCTACGGATGCGACATATCAGTCAGTTTATCAGGAACTGTTTGCGGTTCATCAGCAAATGGAAACGATAGAGCTGGAAGAACCCTCCATGTCTTTTACCAGAAATGTCATGGAACAGGTGAAACTGGAAATACAACCCGTTTCCTTAAAAACAAAGATAGACCATAAGATTATCCTGGGCATTGCCTCGTTCTTTATCCTGGCATTGGTTTCTGTTCTGGTTTATGCGGTTTCTAATGTTCAGTTTACAGTCGCTAAATGGACCCTGCCCACATTAAATATAGAACCTTTCATTACCCCTTTTTCAATCAGAATATTTCTATTTATAGATCTCCTGATAGGCCTCATTTGTATAGATAGCATATTCAGAAAAAAACGGGCATAAAAAAGAGGGAGACTAATAAGTCTCCCTCTTTTTTATAATCCAATTTACAGCGTAAATATTATTTTATCGTTACCGGAACTTCAACCGAAGTTTTGTCCCATGCAATAATTAAGTTAGCTCCGGATGCATTTGGTGTAAAAGTAATCGCCAGGGCTTCTACAACAGATGACAAAGGTTTAACTGGTACAGTTACCCGTACTACGTCTTTACTCTGGTCATAGGTATAAGCTCCCCAACGGTCAGTCTGTTTATTGATAATCACAGTCCAGCTATCTTTTTCCGGGATCGCAAATAAACTGTAGGTACCGGCAGGAATTTCCTGTTTTCCGATAGTTACCGGTTTAAAAAACCTGATCTCTGTACTTTCATTTGCTCCTGCTCTCCATACCTGCCCGAAAGGCTCCAGTTTACCAAAGATCTCACGTCCTTTAAGGGAAGGTCTTGAATAAACGACTTTAATCAGCGGAGAAGAGTTATCCCCCTTTTTTACCTTGGCTGCATTAACAGGATAATAAGAAATATCCGCAGGGCTGGTATCCAAAGCCGGGAATTTAACTTCCTGGGCCTGAACGGCAAAGGCAAATAATGCCATTACAATTAACAGATTGAGCTTTTTCATATATAATGAAATTATTAGTATTTACGTCCTTTGACAACAGAGTTAACAAAAACAGCGCCTGTAATCAGTCCCAGGACTCCACCAAATAGTGACCATAAGAAACTACCTGAGATCACTGCTGCTGTTGCAATTCCACATACAAGGCCTAAAACGCCATAAACCCAATCAAAACTTTTCTTGTTTTCTACTTTAGTCATGTTAAAAAAATTGATGAACCAAAGGTATTGATTTATTTTAAAATAGAAAGGATTCAGCCTTTTATCAAAAATAATGTACTCTTCTTATTGTCAGAAATGTGTAAATTGTGATTAAAATCATTATTTCTTTTCAAAATCAATCAATCGATTGATTAATTTTGACCCATCAAATCAAAAATGGAAAAGCCAGATAAAAGAAATAGCATTTTAATCGCTGCCCAGGAACTATTTTCTGAGCTGGGATATGAAGGTACTTCTACCCGCCTGATTGCAAGGGAATCAGGTGCTAATATGTCTATGATCAATTATTACTTCGGGTCGAAAGAAGGTGTCTTCCTGGAAGTAATCAACGAGAGAATTACAGGTTTCAAAGCACAGTTAATTAGTATCAATGAGGATAATATTCAGCCATTGGAAAAATTAATTAAAGTAATTGAAGGATATACCAGACGTATTCTCTCTGACATCCCCTTTCATAAGATGATGCACAGGGAGCTTTCGTTAGCACAGCGCCCGGAAATGTGTTTCAAATTAAAAGACGCGATGTCAGGAAATATGCAGCTGATTGAAACCATCATCCTCGATGGGATTGCATCCGGTGCATTTAAACCTGTTGACATCCGAATGCTGATCGCCACTATTATGGGGACAATCAGCAGTGTTGCCACTATGCCTTCTAAAATAACTGAAGGATCTATTTTAGACATTACCATTCCAAAAGACAAAGAGATTTTAACCGACCGCCTCATCACACATCTGAAAGATCTGGTCACCACCTATTTAACACCCCAAAAATGATACACAAAACAATTAAAATGAGTTGCTTCGCTCTCCTGCTGCCAGGCATGCTCTATGCACAGAACATCAAAAAACTGACGTTGCAGGAGGCGATTCAGTTAGGGATAGAAAACAGCAAGAACTTAAAGCTTTCTCAGAATAAAATTGACGAGGCGATGGCTAAGCTGGATGTCACTAAAGACAACGCTCTCCCAACCGCCAAAGCAAGTGTGATGTACAATCATGCTGAAATTCCGGCTAACCAATTGGTTTTAGACGGTGGCAGTCCTATTTTCCTTCCTAAACGTGCTGATGCCTTTGTAGGTACCGCATCGGTACAACAGCTGGTTTATGGTGGTGGCAAGATGAGGTATGCAAGACAGAGCACTAAATTACTCGCTGATGTTGCCCGTCTGGATGCAGATAAAAACCAGGAAGAAGTAACGTATGCAGTTATCGACACTTATTATTCATTATATAAAGTGGCCCAGAGTAAAAAGGTTGTTGCGCAAAATTTAGCCGCTGTAGCCAGTCAGCTAAAACAATCTCAACGCTTTTTTGAACAGGGGATTGTGACGAAAAATGATGTACTGAGATTCCAGCTTCAACAGGCAAATATCACCCTGACTGACCTGGATATCGAAAGCAATCGTAAGATCATCAATTACAATCTTGATATCCTTTTAGGCTTACCTGAAGATACTGAAATTGATATCACTGATCCGTCAACCGGTCAGAAAGAGGTAGCCTCATTGAATACTTATATTGATCAGGCTTTAGCTTCCCGTCAGGAATTAAGAGAACTTGACCTCCGTAATCAAGTTGCCGAAATAGACATTAAAACGGTTAAAGCGAATGCTACGCCAACATTTGGTATAGGTGCAGATGTATATTACATCAACCCTAACGGAAGTTTGCTTCCTAAGTCTCATGACTATATCCTGCCTATGACTGCAAGCGCGACCCTTTCATGGAACATCGGCACATTATGGACCAATAAACATAAGATAACCGAGGCAAGAGTTCAGCAGAAGAGTATTGTTCTCCAGAAAGATATTCAGTCAGATAATGTGAAAACTGAGATTAACAAAAATTACCAGACTTACATTGTAGCCAAAAACAAAATTAAGGTACTGGAAACCTCTATCGACCAGGCTACTGAAAACGACAGGTTACTCGAATCAAAATACAAAAACAATGTAGCTTCTGCGATTGACAGAATTGATGCTGAAACGCTTTTATACCAGGCCAAAATCAATCTGGAACTGGCAAAAGCCGATGCAGGCCTCGCCTACTATACTTTATTAAAATCAACAGGAAAAATTTCTCAATAATATCATAATCCATCTAGTAATGACAACAGAATCGACAACGGAACCGACAATCGAAACTAAAAAGAAAAGTAAAATTGTCCCTATAATATTAGCCGTGCTGATAGTTATAGGCGCCATCTTTGGCGTAAAAGAATATATGTATTACCGTAACCATGTAGATACCGATGATGCACAGATTGATGGAGATATCAGTCCGGTAGTTGCACGTGTTGGTGGTTATGTAAATGAGATCAAATTTGAAGAAAACACAAAAGTAACTGAAGGCCAGACGCTGGTTACTTTAGATGACAGAGACTTTAAAGTGAAACTGGAACAAGCTATGGCGGGCCAGAAAGGTGCGGATGCTGGCGTTGGCGTTTCTGAATCACAAATCATTGCAACTTCTGCCAACACAGGAACAGCTAAAGCAAATATTGAATCTGCAAAAGTAAAATTATGGCAGGCACAGAAAGACTTTGACCGTTATGCTAACCTGATTAAAGACGGATCTATTACACAACAACAGTTTGACCAGGCTAAAGCGACAAGAGATGTTGCACAGGCAGCTTACAACGCAGCTCAGGATCAATATACTGTTGCCCTGAAACAAATCGGCACAACGAAATCGCAGCTTGCAGTAAGCAGCAACAGTGTATCACAACATCAGTCGGATGTTGACTTCGCTAAACTGCAGTTATCTTATACAGACATCAAAGCACCTGCAACTGGTATCGTTTCTAAGAAAAGTATACAAAAAGGACAGTTAATCCAGGCAGGACAGTCTTTATTCTCTATTGTGAATGAAAACAGCCTTTATGTAACTGCAAACTTTAAAGAAACACAATTAGAAGATATCCGTGCTGGTTTAAAAGTTGAGGTTGAAGTGGATGCTTTCCCTGACCAGAAAATTGCAGGTGAAGTTTATAACTTCTCTCCCGTAACTGGTGCTAAAGGTTCATTACTGCCTCCTGACAATGCTACAGGTAACTTCGTTAAAGTTGTTCAGCGCGTACCTGTTAAAATCAAACTTAAAGCCTCAAAAGAAATGTTGGATAAACTACGTCCGGGTATGAGTGTGAAAGTTTCTGTAACTACAAAAGATTAAAAAAAATGGCCGAGCATGGTTTTAAAAAATGGATAATCACGTTCACAGTGATCACAGCTTCTCTACTGGAGCTGATTGATACCACTATTGTGAACGTGGCTTTACCACAAATTCAGGGTAACCTGGGTGCAACCCTCGAGGATGTAGCCTGGTTATCAACCGGATATGCCGTTGCGAATGTAATTGTCCTGCCCATGTCGGGCTGGCTGGGCAGCCGTTTCGGGCGTAAAAATTATTTTCTTACTTCCATCATTGTCTTTACAATAGCCTCTTTTCTCTGCGGTAACGCAACTTCATTAGGTGAACTGGTCATGTTCCGTATTTTACAAGGGATAGCAGGTGGTGGATTAATCTCTACTGCACAGGCAATTCTGATAGAAACCTGGCCCCGTGAAGATATTGGTATAGCCACCGCTTTATTTGGATTAGGTGCCGTAGTAGGCCCGACTGTGGGTCCTACTATCGGGGGGTATATTCTGGATATCAGTTCATGGCCATGGATATTTTATGTAAACATTCCGGTCGGAATTCTCGCCGCGTACTGTACTATAACGTACATTCGAAAGACGCCGAGGGACGGGCAGGGTCTACCTGTCGACTGGTGGGGTATTGCATTACTGGCGATTGCTGTAGGAAGTTTACAGACAGTACTGGAAAAAGGAGAAAGCGAAGACTGGTTCGCAACAGGATATATCACGTTCTTAGCGGTAGCTTCTGTAATTGGTCTGCTGCTGTTTATCTGGCGTGAAATGTCTACAGACCACCCGATTGTAAACTTCAAGATTATGCGTCACAGAAGTTTCTCTATCGGGATGTTCACTTCATTTATCCTTGGTTTCGGATTATATGGATCTGTATTCGTATTCCCTGTATTCTGTCAGAATTTACTGGGCTTCTCTCCTCTTCAAACCGGAGAGCTGTTGTTCCCGGGCGGGATCTGTACCATTCTGATGATGCCATTTATTGGTATATTCCTCAAAAAAGGAATCCCTGCACAGTTTATGGCCACAATCGGTATGTTCCTGTTCTTTGTGTTCTGTAATATGTTAAGTAAATCAACCCTTTCTTCGGGAACCGGAGATTTCTTCCTGCCTCTGGTCATCAGGGGTATTGGTATGGCCCTGTTGTTTGTTCCGTTAACAACACTGGCTATTCAGGATCTGAAAGGTGCAGAAGTAGGGCAAGGTTCAGGATTAAACAACATGATGAGACAACTGGGCGGGTCATTTGGTATTGCGGCTTTAACAACCATGATCCATACCCGTCAGGGCTTCCACAGAAGTAATTTACTGGCTAATGTCAATGAATATAACCCGGCATTTACAGACAGACTGAATGCTTTTATCAGGAATTTCATGTCCAAAGGGTATAGTTTACTTGACGCTAAGACAATGGCAATGAAAGCTATTGATGGTACTGTAACCAAGCAAGCGCTGTTATTAACTTATAGCGATGCTTACTGGTTAGTTGGTCTGGTTCTGTTATGTTCTATTCCGCTTCTTTACCTGCAAAAATTCAAAAAGAACGTGAATGTACCGGTGGATGTTCACTAAAAATTACTGTAAAACAAAAACAGGCTGTCCTCCCGGGCAGCCTGTTTTGTTTACAAAAAAGACAATGTCGCTACACACAACAAATGCTTATACTTTTAAAAGAGTTAAAAAACCTTAATGAAAGCAATTTATAGTTATTTGTTATTAAATGCAAAATAAATTTATTAACATTATTGTATAGCTCTTCCCGTCATTTTTCCGTAGCTTAAGCTCGAAAAAAGCCCCCTTTGATATGACGCAGAAACTAAGAGTTACAGGACAGCGAGAATCAATTTTCAACAATGAAGTTGTCTCCAGATTTGAGCTTTACAACAGCCTGTTCCTAACCCTCCCTTTTTATAAAATCAAGGATACCGGTACATTGTTACCCCTTTTTATTAAACATTGTGATGATGGAGTGAAAAACCTTGAAACTCCGGCAGAGATTATTAAGACCTTTTTTGACCGGTATACCCAGGCGACGGATCCCAAGGATATTGTTGACTTATTGTTCCGGTTTATTCAATACATTGAACGTCAGGTTGTTTTATTTGACGCCGTAGAAGATGCCTCTTTTAACAAATTAAATACTGCAGAAGATCAGAGTTCACTGAGATCTCTGCTGAGAAAGAGTGAATTTAATACGGAACTGCATGAAAAAACAGCTCAGCTGATAGAAGATTTTTCTCTCCGCCTGGTCCTGACCGCACACCCTACACAGTTTTATCCTGGCAGTGTATTGTCGATTATTAACGATCTGACCTCAGCGATAAAAATCAATGACATCAACACGATCAATCAGCTACTCCAGCAACTCGGGAAAACGCCTTTCTTTAATAAAAAATCGCCGACACCGGTAGATGAGGCTCTCAGTCTGACCTGGTACCTGGAAAATGTATTTTATTTCGCTGCAGCCAACATACAGTCCGAAATAGACAGCAGCCTTGAAGAATATAATATCCCAACTAAAAAAGTCATAGAACTGGGTTTCTGGCCTGGAGGTGACAGGGACGGCAATCCTAATGTACATGCAAAGGATACCGTACAGGTTTCCAAAATGCTGCGTCAGATCCTGTTCCGCTGTTATTACCGGGATTTCCGGAACCTGAAACGCAGGATTACTTTCAGAGGAGTTGAAGAAACGGTCTATAAAGTACAGGATATCCTGTATAAAAATGCCTTTGATACGAATATCACCCCTGAGAATATTTCTTCTTTCCTGATCGAAAACCTGAATAAAATTAAAGATACGCTGATAGAATTCCACGATGGTCTGTTTGCCGGCCTGGTGGATGATCTGCTGCGTAAGGTCGGGCTGTTTGGCTGCCATTTTGCTTCTCTGGATATCAGGCAGGACAGCAGGGTACTGCGCGATGTCCATGCTTACTGCAGAAAATTTAAACCAATCAACTCTCTTTTTCCTGAGAACTATGACTCCTTAAGTGAAGAAGAAAAAATACAACATCTTTCTTTCAAGAACGCCAGGGTTAATTATCCGGGGGATGCTGATTCGCTCACTGATGATACTTTACAGACGATTGCAGAACTCAGGGAAATACAACAGCAGAATGGTGAACTGGCCTGCCACCGCTATATTATCAGTAATTGTCAGCAGGCAAGTGATATCCTCCAGCTAATGGAATTGTTTTTATGGAACGGGTGGGATGAGAAAGAACTGAACATAGATTTTGTCCCATTATTCGAAACAGTGAACGATCTGGAAGGTGCTTCGGAAATCATGGAACGATTGTATACGCATCCTTTTTACAGGAAGCACCTCGAAAGCAGGGGGAATAAGCAGGATATTATGCTCGGTTTCTCGGATAGTACAAAGGATGGTGGTTATTTAATGGCCAACTGGTCTATTTTTAACGCCAAGGTGGCCTTAACGGCTACCTCGACGGCACATCATATCCGCCTGGCATTTTTCGACGGCCGTGGAGGCCCCCCTTCAAGAGGAGGCGGTAAAACGCATCGTTTTTATGCTTCTATGGGTAAGGAAATCGCAAACAAAAATATCCAGCTGACCATACAGGGGCAAACTATCAGCTCACAGTACGGCTCTATTGACAGTGCGAGCTTTAACATGGAGCAGCTGATCAATGCCGGTATTTCTTCGGGACTGAAGGAAAAACATAATATTTTACTCGATACAGTGCACCAGGAAGTCTTAAATGTAATGGCCAAAGATAGTTTTGATGCTTTTGTAAGCCTGCGTAAACACCCGCTGTTTTTAGAATACCTGGAGCGTTTCTCTCCATTGAGTTTATTATCTAAAATCACGATCAGCAGCAGGCCGGTCAAAAGAAGTTCGGGTGAAAAATTACGCCTGGAAGATCTCCGGGCGATCAGTTTTGTAACTGCCTGGGGCCAGCTTAAACAGAATATCCCTGGTTTTTATGGAATCGGTACGGCTTTAAAAAACCAGGAAGCCTCGGGTAACTGGGAGAAAATCCGTAAAACCTATCAGGAATCAGGTTATTTTAAAACTATCATTGACAACTGTATGATGTCAATGAGCAAAACTGATTTTTCTATTACGGCTTATTTTGGCAAAGACCCTGTATTTGGTGATTTCTGGAATATGCTTCGTGACGAATATGAGCGTTCGAAAGAAATGCTGTTAAAACTGGCAGGTCATACCGTGCTGATGGAAAACTATCCGGTAGAGAAGAGATCTATCGCTGTGCGCGAAAAAATTGTACTTCCTCTGGTGCTGATCCAGCATTATGCTTTAGAGAAACTGCAGCATGAACTAACTGAACAGGCACATCAGGCCTATGAGAAACTAGCGATAAGAACCGTTTACGGGATTGTCAATGCGGGCAGGAACTCTGCCTGATCATTAAAAAAAAGGGACCTTGTCAGGTCCCTTTTTTTGTTTAAATCTCTGTTTTTTCATCCACCTCAATGGCAGGTGGAATCAACTCGTAAATAATCGGGGTAACAATTCTGGATAATAAAGTAGAACTGATCAACCCGCCGATTAAAACAATCGCAAGCGGAGCAATTAAAGGATTGGTAGATATTGCAATCGGGATCAATCCTCCGATAGCGGTCAGTGAAGTCAGTACAATAGGTAAGAAACGAACCTCACCAGCCTCCCGTATTGCCTCCTGAAGGCTCTTGCCCTGCTGTCTCAGCTGATTGGTAAAATCAACCAGCAGGATCGTATTTTTCACTTCTATTCCTGCCAGCGCAATCAGCCCGATAATCGCTACAAAAGATAAGGAATTACCTGTAAGCCATAATGCCACAGCTGCCCCTACTACGCCTAAAGGTATCACTGATAGTACAATCAGTGTACTTTTGAAGGTCTTGAAGAGCAGGATCAATACTGCGATAAACAGGAATACGGTTACCAGGATAATGCTTAAGAAGCCACCGAATGAATTATTCCGCGACTCAACTTCTCCGCCCATCTCATAACTGTAACCGGCAGGCAGCTTCAGTTTATTCATTTTCAGAACCACATCATCGATCACTCTGTTGACCAGAAAACCTTCCTGTACATTCGCCTGTACGGATACAACCCGCTTTTTCTCCTGGTGATTAATCACTGCCGGTGAAGCTTCGAGTTTCAGGTCGGCAATCTGGTTCATCGGCAATGCCACTCCTTTTGCGTTATCGACATATAAATTCCGGAAAGCATCCATCCCTGGCCTGCCCTCTTTGGTCCGGGTGAGTAAAACACCGTAGCCATTTTTATTATCATTATTGTAAAAGGTACCCAAGCTGAGCCCCGTTACTGCAAGTCTGGCAGTCCGGTCAATATTCACTGTTGATACACCTGCCAGTTGTGCTTTTTCTTTATTCACAACTACACGGATATCGCTCTTTAACAGGTTAACAGGGTTATTGATATACATATTGCCTGGCACTTCATGCAACAGTTTCTCCACCTGGATAGAGAGTGCCCGCAAAGTATCCAGATTATCGCCGAAAAGACGTACTTCTACAGGTGCAATGACCGGCGGCCCCTGCTGGAAATTTTTCACCTCAATTTTAGCCCCGGGATAGTGTGCCCAGTGCTGCTGTAATCGTTGAATCAGCCTGAGTTTCTTGTCAGGCGAAGTATCATCATCGAGCTGTACAAACAACTGTGCAAAATCACTCCGGTCATTCTCTGGTATCACGTTATAATAAATCCTCGGGTTTCCTTTGCCAACATTCGTCGAATAATATTTCACCTCAGGCTCTTTTTTAAGCTCTTTTTCTATCGCTCTGGCAATGGTATCTGTATAAGACAGATTGGATTGATTAGGCGTGGTAATATTAACCAGGAACTGTGGTTTTTCTGAAGCAGGGAATAAACTGAACCCAATCACCTTAAACAAAAAGACAGAAGAAGCAAAAAGTACCACAGCTACTGAGATTGTCAGTAAGGGTTTTTGCAAGGCTTTATCCAGCAAACGGGCATAACTACCATGAATCAGCTTTTTTAAGCCTCTCATCAGCAGATTTCCTTCGGGGTTTCCGACATGGGATTTCAGCAGACGGCTGGATAAAAAAGGGATAATGGTTAAAGACACCAGCATTGAAGCCATTACACAGAAAATAACAGCCAGCGGCAGTGACCTGATAAAGTCTCCTGAGCCTTCGGGTAAAAACACCAGTGGCATAAAAGCAATAATCAGGGTAATGGTACAACCTACTACGGCCATCCCAATCTGTTTTGTTGCTTTAAGCGTAGATTCCAGACGGCTATGACCTTCGAGCATCCAGCGTTCTATATTCTCCACCACGACAATACTATCATCGACAAGCAGTCCCAAAGCAACCACCAGACCAACAATACTCAGCTGGTTCAGGTTAAATCCGAATAGCTGTAAAAGCACAATCCCGATAGCGAGTGAAAGCGGAATAGAAATCATCACAATGATAGCGGGTCGCATCCCCAGTGGTAATAAAGTAACTGCGACCAGTAAAATTGCAATGATAAAATCGTGTCCCAGGCCTGTTAACCTCCTGTTTACATTATCAGCCTGATCAAAATTCTGAACCAGGTCAATATTTGCAGGCAGCGTTTTTTTGAAACTGGCCAGCACAGGCTCATAAACTTTTTGTGTTTTACTGATGTTCTCTCCTTCTTTCTGCGCCGCGGTCACAAATAAACACCTGTGCCCGTTTAAACGGGTAATATGTTTTTCTTCTTCATAGCCATAATATACCCGGGCTATGTTTTTCAGAATAATATTTTTCCCTCCGGCTGCATATACAATTGTATTCTGAACGGCCTCCAGGGTACGGTATTCATTGGTAATAATATTAAATGTCTGATGTGAAGCATCTACACTACCGCCTGGAATACTCGCCATTTCACTTTGAAGGCTATTGGTTACGGCACTGACCGGTAAGTTCATCTGCGCCATTTTTTCAAGATCAAGTTCTATTCTGACCTGTTGTCTGGGCAAGCCAAAAATGGACACCTTTTTGAGTGCAGCCACTTTTTCCAGTTCATCCTGAAGTTTCTCTGCATAGTACTGCATTTTACTGCGTGCAGCATTCTCCGAAACCAGGGCAACCTGCAAAATATTGACATCAGATGGTTGCTGTTTCTGGATCTCTATACTATAAATATCCGCTGGCAACTCACTCCTCTTACTGTTAACTTCTCTTACAATTTCCTGGTATTTCCCTTCTACACTACTGCTGTATTTGTAGTCAACACGCAAAACAGCCACGCCGTTAGAGATGCTGGTCCTAATTCTTTTAATATCATCCAGCCCTGAAATCGTTTTTTCCAATGGGGTCACTACTCTGTCCTCGATATCTCTCGGACTGGTTCCGGGATAAACAATCACCACAGAAAATGAGGGGGCATGCATTTCCGGGTCTTCGGAACGGGGCATGCTCAACATAGTGGTAATTCCGAGGACGATAATCATCAGAAAAATCACCAGGGTAAACTGGCTGTTTTTTACAGCATAATCTGATATTTTCATCTTGCAGCAGTTAATGATGAATGGATAGTAATGGCGCTATTATCAGTCAGATAAGCTGATCCGGAAATAATTAATGCTGAAGCATCCTGTAAACCGTCGCTGATAGTCACTGTGTTTTTTTCAATCCCTGCGATAGTGACCTTCACTTTATGTGCTGTTTTGTTATCATTGGTGATAAATACATAACCGCTGTTCCCGTCTCCGTCCAGTAAGGCCTCATAAGGGATCTGCCAGGTTCCTTTATGCGCTGCATGGGCCGAGGGTGTAATGGTGGCCTTGCCAAACATTCCGGCAGCTATCGCCTGTGGCTTCTTTCCTGTCAGGCTGATATAAGCTGTAAAAGTACCTGTAGCAGCATCCACACCTTCTGATTTACGGCTCACTACGCCTTCCAGAAACTGTCCGGGAGCGGCTGTCGTTTCTATCCTGGCATGGTCATTCAATTTCAACTGAGCCCATTCGTGGTCACTGATCCCTACTTTCAGCTGCCATTTCCCATTCTGCGCACCATTAGTCTGCAAGACTGCTGTACCTGAAGACACCTGCTGACCAACATCAGCCAGTTTTTTTAAGATAAATCCGTTTTCAGGGGCATGGATTTCAGAGTATTTCCTGTTAAAAGCCACCAGATTGAACTGCTGCTGAGAAACCTGAAGGGCGGTTTTGCTATTCTGTAATTGCTCGAGTGTAGCTACGCTATCTTTGTAAAGATTTAAGGTACGCTGATAATCACGTTTTGCCTTTTCCTGTCCCAATTGTGCCTGCTGTACCTGGGCATTAATCTCTGTAAGGTTCAGTGTGGCCAGTAACTGTCCTTTTTTCACTGCATCTCCCTCTTTAACCAAAAGGCTGTTTATAATCCCCCCGGTTTTGAAGGATAATAAAACTTCGTCATCAGTGGTAAACTGACCTGACACTGCGATAGCAGTAGTATTGTTTTGCTGATCCAGTTTCATCAGCTGAACGGGAATAGTATCTCTATCCGTTTTATGGGTAACCGGAGCCGAATTTTTGCAGGCAAATAGTGTCGATGCACACAGCAATAAGGTTACATAATGAAAAGCTTTCATGTGTTTATGTTTTAGTGTTAATTGGATAATGGATAAGAAGCCTGGTTACGTTCCAGTTCTGCGAGGGCAATCTGCAAGGCTGCCTGCGCGTCAGCCATTCGCAGCCTGGCACTGGTCAGCTGATCCTGGGCATCAATGAGCTCGAGGTACAGTAACTGTCCGGCATGATAGGCTTTAAGCTGATCTCTGTAATATTTCCCGGCAAAGGATAAACCTGCTGTAGCACTGCTGCAGGCTGCCTGTGCAGAGCGGTAATTGTTATAGGACTGCGTCAGCTGCAATTGAAATGCCTTTTCCGTCTCCTCTATTTTTGCTTCAGCAGAACGGATATTGGATTGTGCCTGCGCCGCACGAAATTTGTTTTTACCTCCTGTAAAAATATCCCACTGAAGGTTTACACCCCAAAGGTAATAGCGGGTTTTATCATTAACCTGAAAAGCTGTTCCCTGAGAGCCCAGATCAATGAAAGTACTCAGCTTGGGGATGATATTGGAGCGCTGTAATTTATAATCCAGGTTATTGACCTCTTTCATAAAGTGTAGTTGCTTCAGTTCCTCGCGGTTACCGCTGCCACCGGTCGTATCAGGTACCAGCGAGACATCGGCAATAGCCAAACCCTCTGTATGGATAGAATCCGTTAAAGACCGGTTTAATAAAAAATTAAAATAGGCACGTGCATTTTCTACGTTTTTTTGGGCATTGATTAAAGCTGAACTTGTCTTTTGCTGTTCCGTCTGTGCCCGTAGTAAAGCTGTACCGTTTCTTACTCCATTTTTTAACAGACTGGTATTAACCCTTATATTTTCATCAATCAGGATCATTGCACTTTTATACGCTTCAACGCCCTGCATTGCCTGATAATATTGATAATAGGCCGTCTTCACATCTTTGACCAATGCCCTTTTATAGACATTTACCGCAGCTTGCTGACTACTTATCAATTGTTTTTTGATCAGGCTGTTATACCGGATCTCAGCATTAATCAGTGGCAATGAGGTTCTCATCTTCACATCATAAAAATTGTCTGGATTCAATAAGAATGACTGATTTGGCAGCTGCGGATATTTATTTGAAGAGGTAAGCTGATTTAAAGCTGTGTAAATCGGATTCACCAGATCACCTACCGGTACATCGATGGTCCGGCCACCAGCTGCTTTGGTATAGCTGCCCAACAGGCTCACTGTTGGCATATACATCGCTTTAGCTTCTTTCAAGGCAAACATAGAGCGTTCAAGGTCAAAATTTTGCTGCTTTAACCCCAGGTTCTGTGCAAAAGCCGATGTGATATAATCATCGAGCTGCCTGTTTTTTTGTTGTGCCGAAACGGTGTTCCAGCTCATGAGCATTCCTCCGGCAAGGATTACAAATGATTTAATAAACGAGGTATACATAATAAACAGTGTTTAGTGTAGGTTCAAAAAAAGGGCTACGCCCTTATTGCTTCTAAGTATTCTTCCACAGCCCTGAATAGCGTAAAACGAATATCTTCATCTACAGGGACCATAATCTTTAAACGACAGCGGAGGTTCAATGACACGAGCCCGTGTACCATAGACCAGATCTGTAAGGCAGCGAGCTGTATATCTTTAAAAATCAACAGATTACCCTTCATGCATTCTTCAAGGCACTGAACAAGGAAGGCAAATGTATCTCCTCCGTTGCTCTGGTGCAATTTTTCATCAACATTCATGGGCGCCCTGATGATAAACATCAGATCGTATAATTCAGGGTTATCCAGCCCAAAAGCGACATAGAGCTTACCTAACTGCTCTAATCTTTCCAACGGGTCTTTACTGACCGCTCCTGCCTTAAATGCCTCCAGCAGTTTGCCATAGGCCTGACGCTGAACTTCATAAAGCAATTCGTCTTTATCTTTATAATAAAGATAGATGGTACCAGGACTGTATTCAATAGAATCTGCAATATTGCGGATCGAGGTTTTTGCATAACCCTCTTCCAGGAACATTTTCATGGCCGCGGTCGTGATCATCTGCTTCATCTCTTCTCTTACACGCTCTTTTCTTTCAGCTATCCCCATATTATTAGATTATACAGCGCAAATATAATGAACGGTGTTCAGTAAATGCAAATATTTGACAGTTTTTATTTTAAACGGGTCAAAAAAAAGGGAGATACCTGGTCAGGCATCTCCCTTTTTATAAGGATATTAGAGATCTAGTAAAGGATTTTACCCGCAGATGTAACGATTGAAGCAATACGTACTGCATCAAAAACACGTTCTTCAGTAGCTCCAAGGCCAAGGATAGATTTCTCATGTGCATTCACACACATTTCACACCCGTTGACAGCAGAAACCGCTAAACTCATCAGTTCGAAAAATTCTTTACCAGTTACCGGGCTGCTCATTAACTGCATTCTTACACGTGCAGGGATCTGTGTATATTTCTCTTTACCAGTAAAGTGACGGAAACGGTAGAATACATTATTTAAAGCTAATAAAGAGGCACATCCTGCCGCTTCAGCAATTTCTTCAACTGTAGCTTCTTTTGCCAGGGCATGTTTCTCGAAGAACTCAGTCAATACTTTATTGTTGTTATTTACTGCGATGCTTAAAGCTAATAAAGCACATTCCTTTTCAGTCATATGTGCTGAAGTTAATGTACTCGAAAAATTAAGTTTAAGGTCACGTACATATCTTGAGTTACCTTTCTCCAGCAAATGGATACTTTCATTTCTGTAGTCGGGGTTTAAGCCCACAATATTTAATAATTCCTGTATAGTTTCAGTGATTTCACTCATGATGTTTGTAATTTATAGGGTACAAAAAATCCCTGCAAAATGCATTTACAGGGATTTCTATATTAAAAAAGATTAAACAGTTAAAGTAGCTTCGCCTTTTTCCCAGTTACAAGGACAAAGTTCGTCAGTCTGTAAAGCATCAAGTACTCTTAATACTTCTTTAACATTACGTCCAACGCTTAAGTCATTCACACTTGCCCAACGGATAATTCCTTGTGGATCAATGATGAAAGTTGCACGGTAAGCGATTTTTTCAGTTGGCTCTAAAATGTCTAATGCTTCTGCCAATGATTTAGAAGTATCAGCAAGCATAGGGAATTTTAAACCACGTAAATCATCATGGTTATGTCTCCAGGCTAAATGCACATTCTCTGAATCTGTAGATGCACCGATTAAAGTAGTATCACGGTCACGGAATTCACCAAAATTCGCATTGAATTCAGCGATTTCAGTTGGGCAAACAAAAGTAAAATCTTTCGGCCACCAGAACATACAAGTCCATTGGTTATTTTCATTGACTAAAGACTCAGAAGTTAATGTTTCAAACTCTTTACCTTTCTCGATACTAACGACAGCTGTTTTCGAATACGACGGGAATTGTTCACCTATATTTATCATAATGTTCTTTTTTTTCTTGGTGCAAAAATACATCAATATCGCTTCATAACCAACCCCGTTGAAAAGATAATAGATACTTAATATTGATGCCCCCATAGACAAAACCTATATACCAAAAAGGGCAAATTAACCCCTCTCTATTTCAAAGTGGTTTCAAATAATTTAAAGATGCGCTTGTATTCATCAGTCCAGCTGGAAGGCTGTACAAAACCATGGTCCTCGACCGGATAAACAGCCAGCTCCCAGTTATTTTTACCTAATTCAATAAAGCGCTGGCTTAATCTGACGATATCCTGGAAATGTACATTTTCGTCTACCATTCCATGGCACATCAGCAGGTTTCCTTTCAGTCCGTCCGCAAAATAAATAGGTGAGCTGCGTTTATAGGCAAGCTCATCTGTGAATGGTTCATTCAGGATATTAGAAGTATAACCGTGGTTATAATGCGCCCAATCTGTTACAGACCTTAAAGCTGCACCCGAAGCAAATACATCTGCTTCTTTAAACAGGGCCATCAGTGTGATAAACCCGCCATATGAACCTCCGTAAATACCAACGTGTTTAGGATCTACATTATATTTTTCGACCAGCAGCTTTACACCATCTGCCTGATCAGTCAGGTCTTTGCCTCCCATATGACGGTAAATACCGGTACGATGATCTCTGCCATAGCCGGCGCTGCCTGTATAATCGATATCAATTACAGTATAACCATGATCAGCCAGCAGATTATGGAACATATATTCTCTGGAATACTGGCTCCACCAGTAATGTACGTTTTGCAGATAACCTGCCCCATGTACAAAAACAACTGCGGGACGATTTGCAGGTGGGTTCAGCGCAGGATAAATCCTGGCATAAACATCCGCACCATATCTGTTTTTGAAAGAAACCAGGTCGGGCTGTCTCCAGGGATAAGCTTTAAATTCTGCTGAAGAAGAAGAGGTAACCTGTATTGCTTTGGCTCCTGGTTTATTAGGCTGGATATACAGCTCCCAGGGTTTATTCATATAAGAATAATTGATGGCCAGCCATTGTTCATCAGGAGATAACGTCACCTCATTTCCACCCTTCATAGTGGTGAGTTTTACCGGTGTTCCGCCGTTGACATTCAAGCTGTAAAAATGGGTAATTCCAGGGTGTTCAATATTGCCACTAAAATAGAAAGTGTGTTTATCCTTCGATAAAGAAAGGTTTTTAACTTCCCATTTACCGCTAGTCAGTTGTTTCTTTACGCCTGTACTGACGTCGGCAGTATATAAATGAGAATAACCGCTGGCCTCGCTCTGAAAATAAATTTTCTGGTTATCGATCCAGCCAATTCCTTCGGCACCGATACCGGGACCGCCGATCCATGCCTCATCGCGCTGACGGTCCAGAAGGGTCAGGCTTCCGGTAGCCGGATCTAATTTTAAAATCCAGAGATCTTTATTATCCTGGGCTTCTGCAATAACAACCGCAGCGCTGCCTGCCTGGTTCCAGAAGGGGCCTGACAAATGTACTGCCCGGTCTTCATTTTTCTTTCTTGCGGTCTCCTGCTGTTTAGGATAGTCTTTCAGGTAATCTGGTAAATCTTTGATTCCTGGAATTCGTGACGTTTGAACCTGATAAACAGTGTCCCTTACTGTATCATAAATAAAACTCTCATAAACGGGTAGAGTCTCACCAACTTTAGTCCTTCCCCGAATGTCTTCAGTATAACCCGAAGCTGTAACAAAGGACGGAACTACGGTAGTTTTACTAGCCGAAGACTCTCTGACCAACTGATAATTAATATAACGACCATCCGGGCTGATCATCAGATCGCTTAATTCACGGTCATCCAGTTCTATGTCTTTTAAAGGACGGGAACCTTTCAGCTTTTCTCTTTTAGCGCGTCTGAAGGCTTCCTTTTTTTTCTTATCCTTAAGTACTTCAAAAAGTTCATTCTGCTCTGTAATCAGCCAGCTGTCCTGAGTATTATGTATTTTTTTATCCGCTGAAACCGGTTTTTTCCCGGGAATAAAGTTTGTCAGCTGCTTTAATTCATTCGTATGGAGGTTTTGGGCAAACAGATTATTTCCCCGCTGAAAAACGATGTCTCCGTTATTCAGGAACCTTGCGTTACTTTCCCGCTCTTCGGTGTTGGTGAGCCGTGCCCGCTGACCGGTTTTGAAAGTATAGAGATACAAATCCCCGGATTTCTCACTCAAAGCCAGGCTATGGTCTTTGTTATAGCTAAAATCAGGCAGAATTTGCTGTTCAGCCAGTGGTTCATTGGCTTTCACAGGTTTACCGGACGAAATATTTACCTGGTATAGCTGATCATTGTCTTTTCCTTCCGGATTCCAGTTAAAATAGACTGTTTTACTATCTGCCGACCAGCGGTAAGCGGAAGGAGAAACACCCAGCCATTTCTGGTCACGCATAATTTTTTCAACAGTTAAAACCGGCCGTTCCTGTGCCCTGGCAATGGTTGTACCCAATAAGAATAAAAGGCAGAATTTCTTCATTTTGTTTAGGTTATGCACGCAATTTATGAAAAAAAAAGACGCGCCTGTCCGCAAACAAAACAAGGTTTTGCAAATGTTACAGACTAACCTATCCGGACAGAAGTCATCGTTAAAGAGCCTCCTACAGCTTTATCATTGAATATGGAAACTTCTTCGTGATCTTGTTGAAGTCCCAGGGTATAGATTAACGGCAAGTAATGTTCAGGAGTCGGAATGGCCAGCATAGCAGCTTTACCCATTTGCTGATAGTTCATTAATGGCTGATGTTCTCTGTTTAAAATCAGGGTCTTGAACTGTTCATTCATTTCGACAGCCCAGTCATATCCGCCCCCATCCATCATTTCCCAGCTCATCATGCGCAGATTATGAACCATATTTCCACTTCCCAGAATCAATACGCCTTTACGGCGCAACTGATATAATTCGGCGGCTATTTCATAGTGTGCCCGGGGATCTTTTGTATAATCAATGCTCAGCTGAAGAACAGGAATATCTGCGGCTGGAAACATATGCTGCAAAACAGTCCAGGCTCCATGATCCAGCCCCCAGTCATGATCCAGTACGACATCTGTACTGGTAATCAGTTTAGCAGTTTCTGCTGCCAGAACAGGGTTTCCGGGTGCCGGGTAGTTTACATCAAACAAGGCCTGGGGAAACCCGCCGAAATCATGGATCGTTTTGGGAAAATTCATCGCTGTAACTGCTGTTCCTCTGGTAAACCAGTGTGCAGAGACTACTATAACTGCTTTGGGAACTGGAATCGTTTTACCTGTTTCAGCCCATTTCTGACTAAATTCATTGTCTTCAATCCCATTCATTGGTGAACCATGTCCAATAAATAAAACAGGCATAAGTTCTCCCTGAATAGGTAGGTTTCCCGTTAGATTTTTAAGTTGTGCTAAGTTTGCCATAACTAATATCATTAAAAAGGGGTTGTTTAAGCCTTTGAAATGCTTAAACAACCCCCTTGTCTATTTTAAGCGATCTCTTTATTTAGCCTGTACAAATTCCAGGTTCAGATTAATTTTGATGTCTTTACCAACCATTTGTCCTGTCGGATCATATTTAAGGTTATAATCAAACCGGTTAACGGTTGTTGTTGCTTTAAAACCAGCCCTGGTATTTGATTGCTGATCTTTGGCCGTACCTCCGTAAACTACACTGAATTTAACGTCTCTGGTTACATCGCGAATGGTCAGTTTACCGGTCAGTTCATAATTATTATCCTTCAGTTTTTTGAAAGAAGTCCCTGTAAAGGTCATCACCGGGTATTTAACTGCATTAAAGAAGTCATCTGTCTTCAAATGATTATCTCTCATTTCCACACCCGTTGAGATACTGTTGACGTCAATTGTAAAATCGATTTTAGCATCTGTTAAATCCGGTTTAGCAGCATCGATTGTTCCTTCAAATTTTTTAAATGAGCCATCGACGAAGGATATACCTAAATGTCTGACCTCAAAATTGATAAAGGTATGCATAGGATCTACTGCCCATTTTGTCTGTGCAAATGAGGCCGTGCTGACCGAAATGACAAGAAAAAATAAAAATATCTTTTTCATAAACCTGGTTTTAAATAACAATTCAAAGATACCGGGGATTTAGTCCCCGGCTATTGATGTATGGTAAGAAAAACTAGTTTTTTGGAAGCGTATCCTTCACAGTACCACAGTCATACATCTGGCTACCATAATAAGGGTTCTGTATTTCCTTCACTTCATTCAGCCAGCTGAATTTCCCCATCGGGCAATACTGAACGAAAGCCTCCTGGCTGTTCAGCTTCAATTCAGTGCTCAGTTTAATAAACGCAACGCTGATTCCTTCGAAATTTTTACGCTGACTTTTCAAATCCTTGCTTTTAGCCAGTTCGGCCGCCTGCTGTACAATGATTCCCGATTCTTTCATCCAGAGCTGATGCATTTTTTCGTTTGCAAAACCTTTGTGAGGAACCTCCTTCACAGCCTGCTGAAGCACATTCGCCAGTTGGCCTGCTTCTGCGGCTTTATCGGTAGCCAGGGCATTTTTTAAAGCATAATAGCTTTTCAGACTCTGATTAAATTTAGTAGATAATTCTACTTTCTGCGCATAGACAGGCTGTACAAAAGCGCCTATAAACAAGGCTAGACCTAAGATTATTTTATTCATGACTTTATTTTAAAACGTTAAAAAAATTAAACTCTGCACGTACCAGGTACATATTTTTATTATATCTGCCTGGCATATCACCCGCAACCTGGAACCTGTAGCCCAGATCAATACGCGTTCTGCTGTTCAGGATTACCTGAATTGCAGGAGCCAGATCGAGATAGGATTTTCCGTTTACAGGATTAGTTTTACCCAGCATCTCGAAGTAAACATTAAAGTTGGGCTGATTGTAGTTCTTATAAACTATAGGGAGCACCAGATATCCCGAAGATAAACTATAACCGATCAGCTGATCTGGCTGCGGCATTCCTGCCACTCTTTTGCTTTCCTGATCAAAGGCTTTGGTATAACTCAGTGTACCTGATAAAGCAAGCTTATGCAAGAGCTGAGTCACAACAATCCCTCCCTGTGCACCACTGTTATCTCCTTCCAGATTAATATCTTCTGTATAGGTGGGGCGTTTGCTTGTACTTAACCTGCCAAATACCGCCGCCCGCAAATGACGCTGTGTATCGTCTATAGAGAGAAAACGGTATTTAGCATACACACTTCCACCTTCCAGCCTGTATTTTCCGTCCATATCTGATAAAAAACCCTGGAAATGTGTCATCAGGTTTTTATTGAAGCTAAACATAACCTCGGGCATAGTTCTGTTGCCAGCCCCGCCTTTAAAGAAGCCCTCATTAGTTATTCTTACCCCAATTGATTTGGCGGCCATATTACTTGCCGGCTCGGTAAAAACGTATAATTCCTGCGCAGCTGCACGCAAGCCGCCACCAAGCAGAAAGAGGACGACTGCTAATTGAAAATATCTCATGCTGGTTTATATGCTTAAATGGAAAATACGCGTCTCTCTTCCCTGTACAATCCCTTTTCCATGCTGATAACTATCGGATTTCAGTTCAGCAGCTTTTTTCTTAAAAGCGGAAGAACTAATAAAGTCCTTATCCATCACACGGGCAGTAACCGGGCCATCCAGTGTTTTACTTCTGGCATTTAGAAACTGATAAACCGTACCATCGAGCTGCGCCAGTCCGGAAGCATCCAAAGACGTATTTTTAAAATTAATGGTTGCAGAAAGATCCCCTATAGAAAAACCAGCATCCTGAACCTTGTCTCTGATCTGATCCAGGTTTACTTTCTGATCTGGTTTGAAAGTGATGACAAATACATTTCTGTTCAGGTCGGGGGTTACATTCTCAATGAAACCCAGGCTTTTTAAAGAGGTTTCAGTAGCCCTGGAGCACATAGAACAGGTCAGTCCGTTCACTTGTAATTCTGCTTTGGAAATTTGTTGCGCAAAAGCACCTCCGCTGATAAATAAAACGGATAATATGATGAAATAACGAATCGTTTTCATGATGTTTTTAATAAACTGAAATAAATTAAATAGAATTCTGCGGTCAAGTCAAAGACATTGATCCGGTTCAATTTATTCCTGGTCTAATTCCTGAAAACACAATTATAGGCATGCAGCGCAAGCCTGGCGGATAAGGGGGGAACTTTATCTTCTACTTTACTGAATAGTGCAGGTAGAACTGCCTTAAAAATTTCAGAAAAGAATGGAGAAACAAGGATGAAAAGGGTATGACTATCAGGGACACTAACTTTCTGTCCTGTCTGATGACTATCCTTTATTTTTGCATCAACAGTTGTGTTCTTACAGCAGGATTTCTCGCTTTTAACTGGTTTTGCAGCTTCTTCACAGCCACCACAGTGAGCAACCTCAGTCAAATGAACACCAGAAAGCTGGCCTCCGCAAAAATGCAGACTCAGGGCAACACCAATTACACTTATCAGGTAAAAGGCACATAATCCTAAAGCTATCTTTTGTCTCAGTTTCATCTGCTGTTGTAATCTGTTTTTTGATATAAGGATATCAATTGACAAAACTAAGTATAAATTTATTAAAAAAACACAGGACGCTGTTTTGGAAACAGAAAGATTACAAGATTATGCCATACCTGTTTTTAAATCAAAATTCTCTCTTAACTTAGCCAAAAATAGCCTTTAAAATGAAACAACTCTTTACCCTCCTGCTCTGTCTTTGTTTAAATTCTGTTTTTGCTTCCGGGCCGAGACACCAGTATGTAAAGATAACAACGGCTCAGGGTGAATGTATTATCTTATTATATAATAAAACACCCCTGCATCGTGATAACTTTGTTAAGCTGGTAAAGCAAGGGTTTTATAACGGGACGTTATTTCACCGGGTCATTAATTCTTTCATGATCCAGGGTGGTGATCCGGATTCTAAAAATGCGCCTGCAGGCAAAGAACTGGGCAATGGTGATGTCAATTATACCATTCCTGCAGAATTCCGTGACAGCCTGTTTCATCAGAAGGGTGCATTGGCCGCGGCAAGAGATGATAATCCTAAAATGGCTTCGAGTGGCTGCCAGTTTTACCTGGTACAGGGTAAAAAATTAACCGATCCGCAGCTGGACAGCATGGAAGTCAAAAGACTGCATTTTAAAATCCCCCTGTGGGAACGTGAAGTGTATAAAACTGTTGGCGGAACCCCGCATCTGGACAAAAAATATACTGTTTACGGACAGGTGATCAGTGGTTTGGCTATGATCGATACTATAGCATCCGTACAAAAAGATGCTAACGACCGCCCCCTGGCAGATATCAAAATGAATGTCACTTTATTAAAACGCAGAAAAGCACGTAAACTGGAAAAAGAACTGAGAAAGTCGGGAGGTGAGCAGATTGCCTTTTTACTGAATCAATAATCCTATAAAACAATATATACCATATACCGATGAAAATACTTTCTTATAACGTAAACGGAATCCGCTCCGCTTCTACAAAAAATCTCTTTGGCTGGTTGCAATCAACTGATGCAGATATGATTTGTCTTCAGGAAGTGAAAGCCCTTCCAATACAGATTCCAGAGATTATTGCCCTGATTGAAAATCTTGGTTATCATCATTACTGGTTTGCTGCCGAGAAAAAAGGATACAGCGGAGTTGCATTACTGACAAAGATTAAACCCAATCATGTAGAGTATGGCTGTGGTGAGGAATGGATAGACAAGGAAGGGCGCATTTTAAGGGCTGATTTTGACACTTTCTCTTTGATGAGTGTCTATCTTCCATCTGGCTCTTCAGGAGACGACAGACAGGTTAAAAAGTATGAATTTATGGCTTTCTTTGAGAACTATATCACTAAACTTCGTGAGTCTATCCCGAACCTGATCATCTCAGGCGATTATAACATCTGTCATACCGCAATCGATATACACAACCCTAAGTCCAATGCTAATTCTTCTGGTTTCCTGCCACAGGAAAGAGAGTGGATGAGTTTATTCCTGGAAGCCGGATTCATTGATACTTTCAGACACTTTAACAAAGACCCGCACCATTATACCTGGTGGAGCTACAGAGCTGGCTCAAGAGGCAAGAACCTGGGCTGGCGTATTGATTATCACCTGGCGACCGCACCAATGCTAGAAAGGCTTAAAAACGTGATGATCTTACCCGATGCGATACATTCTGATCACTGTCCTATATTGCTCGAGATAGAGGCTTAAAAATAAACAATCTGGTCTGGTGTAATACACAGATCGAGACGGACATCATTCTCGTGGGGATCAGCAATGATTCCCACACTGTTAAAAAAGGATAATCCAACCTTACGGATAATTTTCCCCTCCAGGAAACGATCGTAAAACCCTTTCCCATAACCTACACGGTATCCCTGATCATCGAATGCCAGCAGTGGGACAATAACCATCTCTATATTCCCGGTATAAATTTCATTCTGAACAGGCTCCAGTATATTAAATGCACTTTTTTGCAGGACGTCTGCACCTGCATAAAGGTGACTGGTCATTAAGGATGTCTGGAAATCAGCACGGGGGACTATAATTTTAATCAAAGGGTAATGCTCCTGCAACCAGGAAATCATCAAAAAGGTATCAGGTTCATTTTTTTCGGCTATAGGCAAAAAAATATGGATCGCACTAACTCCTTTAAAATCAAGTTTAGTAAACTGCCCAAGCAATTTCTTACTGAGTACACTGACTTCATCCCTACTTAAAGCCTTTCTGCGGGCTGTCTCCTGTTTCCTTATCGCTATTTTATTCATGTTTAACCTGCTGGGGCTGCAAGTTAAAAAAAAGGCCATAAAAAAATATGGCTTCGGGAACCACTCCGAAGCCAAAATCAACCTAAACCTAAAACTAAACTATGAAAATTCTTATTTTACTCTTTCTATATATTCGCCTGTACGTGTATCAACCTTAACTTTATCGCCCTGATTGATAAACATTGGCACTTTAATCTCAACATCTGCTCCGACAGTTGCATATTTCAATGCATTTGTAGAAGTGTCCCCTTTAACAGCGGGCTCTGTGTAAGTGACCTCCAACTCAACATGAGAAGGAATCTGCGCCACAATCGGCTCATCACTCTCGAATGCTATTACAACATTCATGCCTTCTTTTAAGAATTTAACAGAATCACCAAATAATGATTTTGGGATGTTAAACTGTTCAAAAGAATTGATATCCATAACAACGAGGAAATCTCCGTCTTCGTATAAATATTGATAATCATTTGTCTCTACCCGGCAAATCGTTACCTCTTCATCAGTACGGAATCTATATTCGACTAATTTGCCGCTTTTAATATTCCTCATTTTTGCCTGGTAGAAAGCTCTTAAGTTTCCAGGGGTACGGTGAAGAAACTCTTCAACCTGTACTAATTCTCCGCTGAAGCGAAGGATATTACCACTTTTTACTTCTGATGCTTTTGCCATTTTTTTCTGAAATTTATGCCTTAACCACAGCGCCATTTCGTGCCGCAAAGGTAAAAACAATTATTGGTTCTACAATAGTTATTTTAAATATTATTTATATAGCTAATTTTTAATGGATTTCTTGACATTAGCCTTGCAATTCAACACGTTCTACGTTACTTATAGTCGGTAATCTTTATAAAATTATCGCAAAAAGAATACTCTGTTTCCTGGTTCGACCCCACTAATACCAGTTTGTTGGCAGTAAAATCTCTGATTAAGTCGTGATACCACTCAATTCCCTGTTTATCAAGGTTAGAAGTTGGTTCATCAAGTAACAGCAACGGTGTATCAGTACAACAAGCCAAAGCCAGTTTAGTTCTTTGCTTCATTCCTGAAGAAAAATACTTTAATGGCTTGTCCTGAGACCTGACCAAGCCCAGAAGATCCATTAACCGGACTGAACTCATCCCTGGATAAAATCCCTTAAACTTAAAATGAAAATCGATAATTTCCTGAAGTGTGAACTCTTCCACCAGATCCAGATAGGGAGCGGCTACGCTCACCTGCCTGTACCATTTATCCGTAGGGATGATGTGAGTATCTGTATAGACAACGGTTCCTTCAGAAGGCTCCAGATTGCCCATAACCACACTTAAAAGAGTCGACTTACCAGAACCATTAGGGCCCAGGATGGCATACTTACCAGAATCACTGAATTCATAAGTGAAATTTCTGAATATCCATTCCTGGTTAAACCGTCTGCCGGCATCTTTTAACTCGATCTTCATGAAAATAGCTAGCTCCCTGAACCAAAGCCCTTCATCACCCCTCTGTTGGAATTTCTGATAAAATCAACGATTTCATCACGAATTTCAGTCGGCGCGAATTCTGCTTCTATCTTATCGAGTGCTTTGGTCACATTGTTGTGTTTCACAAACAACACCCTGTAGATCTCCTGTATTTCATTGATTTTTTCTGAAGAAAACCCACGCCTTCTTAAACCGACAGAGTTAATCCCTGCATAAGACAAAGGTTCTCTGGCTGCTTTAACATATGGAGGAACGTCTTTACGCACCAGTGAACCACCGGTAATAAAAGCATGCGACCCTACGTTTACAAACTGATGTATAGCTACCAGGCCTGCAAGAACAACGTAATCACCAATGGTGATATGTCCTGCCAGTGTAGTGCTGTTTGAAAATATACAGTTATTCCCTACCTCACAGTCATGTGCGATATGTGAATAAGCCTGAATCAGGCAGTTACTTCCAATTACAGTTTTCCATTTATCTTTGGTACCCCTGTTGATGGTTACACACTCCCTGATGGTCGTGTTATCACCTATCTCAGCGGTAGTTACCTCACCTGCAAATTTCAGGTCCTGAGGAACACCAGATATAACAGATCCCGGAAAAATCCGGCAATTCTTTCCAATTCTTGCTCCGTCCATGATCACCACATTCGAGGCAATCCATGTTCCTTCACCAATGACAACGTCTTTATGTATAACAGAAAAAGGTTCTATTACTACATTGTCCGCTATTACGGCATCAGGATGTATATATGCTAAAGGTTGTATCATGATGCGCGTTCGCTATCTTTAACTTTTGAAATTTGGGCCATCATCTCTGCCTCAACTACTATTTTCTCTCCTACCATGCCCACGCCTTTCATCTGTGCTATACCCCTGCGGATAGGCTCCATCAGGTCGCATCTGAAAACGATAGTATCTCCAGGTAACACTTGTGCCCTGAATCTTACTTTATCGATTTTAAGAAAATACGTAAGATAATTTCTCGGATCCGGGACTGTACTTAATACCAGGATCCCACCGGTTTGTGCCATTGCTTCAATCTGTATTACCCCTGGAAAAACAGGGGCCCCAGGGAAATGACCTTTGAAAAATTCTTCATTCATGGTCACATTTTTCACACCAACCACGTGAGTTTTAGACAATTCCAGGATTTTATCAATAAATAAAAATGGCTGTCTGTGTGGCAAAATATCCATAATCTGAACCACGTCGTAAAGTGGTTTAGCTGCCGGATCATAAACGTGCTGAACTTTCTTGTTTTTCTCTTTTTTGATTGCTGCCTTTATCTTTTTGGCAAATGCAATATTTGCAGCATGTCCTGGCCTTGCAGCCATGATATGTCCTTTAATATGCATTCCAACTAAAGCCAGATCACCAATCATATCTAATAATTTGTGTCTTGCAGGCTCATTCTGATAACGCAACTCCATATTGTTCAGGATCCCCTGAGGAGCAACTTCTATCTTCTCTCTGTTAAATATTTTAGCCAGGTGATCCAGTTCATCACGTGTCACTTCTTTATCAACGATAACAATTGCATTATTTAAATCACCGCCTTTAATCAGATTGTTCTGCAGCTGATATTCCAGCTCATGCAGGAAACAGAAAGTACGACAGGAAGCGATATCACTTTTAAATTCTGCTATCGTTGAAATTACAGCATGCTGACTGCCTAAAACAGGTGAGTTATAGTCAATCATACAGGTAAACCTGTAATCTTCAAGCGGCATTGCTACTATCTCCACTTTTCTTTCTGCATCAGTATAAGTGATATTATGAGGGATCTGATAATATTCGCGATCAATACTTTGCTGTACCACACCTGCACCCTCCAGCGCTTCCACAAAAAGAATTGCACTTCCATCCATAATCGGAGTTTCAGGGCCATCCAGTTTCATCAGTATATTATCCAGGTCCATTCCAACCAACGAAGCCATTACATGCTCAACAGTGCTGATACTAGCGCCATTCTGCGTAATTGTAGTTCCTCTTGCCGTATCCGTAACATTGTCACAATCAGCATCTACAATTGGTTCTCCCGGTAAATCTGTTCTTTGAAATTTAAACCCGTGGTTCTCTGGAGCCGGACAAAAAGTTAAAGTGACACTTGCCCCTGTATGCAAGCCGACCCCGTGTACAGAAACTTCGCGTTTTATGGTTTTTTGTTTAACGTTCATTATTGTTTTGTGTGGTACTAATATATTTATGACTGAAGTTTTGCTGTAATTTCAGCCTCTAATTTTGTAATCCTTTTTTCAATTCCTGGCAGGTGTTTAAAAAGCACCGATGCGCGCATCCAGTCTCTGAGAGGCTGTGCTGGTGTTCCATGCCATTGTTTATTTTCTTCAGTTATATTGAAATTAATTCCGGCCTGAGCCCCGATCTGGGTACCTCTTGCCAGAGATAAATGCCCGGCGATACCTACCTGCCCACCGACTACAGATCTTTCGCCTATTTTACTGCTACCCGAAATCCCTGCCTGCGCAGCCACAACGGTATTCTCTCCGATTTCGACATTATGTGCAATCTGGATAAGATTATCCAGTTTTGAACCCTTTCTGATAAAAGTCGAACCCATTGTCGCGCGGTCTATTGCCGTATTAGCCCCGATTTCCACGTTATTCTCAATCACAACATTTCCAATCTGCGCAATTTTAGAATAAGTTCCGTCAGGTTGCGGAGCAAAACCAAAACCATCACTCCCGATCACTGTATTGGAATGGATAACGACGCCATTCCCTATGACCGAGCGGTTATAAATTTTAACCCCGGGATGAAAAGTACATCCGGTGCCAATTTTTGAGTCCGATCCGATATGGACCTGCTGCAAAACCTTGGTATTATCGCCAATCACTACATCAGCATCTATATAGGTAAAAGCACCTATAAATACGTTTTTACCAATTTTTGCTGATGGATGAACAAAAGAAGGCTGTTCAATCCCTGTTTTTTCTGAAGTCTGATTCAGTACTTCATTATACTTTTCGAGTAAAACCGAAAAGGCACTATATGGATCCTTCACCTTTACGAGCGTACAGGTAATTGCTTGAGCCGGAACAAAATCCAATCCAACAATGACCACTGATGCGTTCGTTGAATAGATGTAGTTCTCGTACTTTCGGTTAGATAGAAAACATAAGGTTCCTTTTTTCCCCTCTTCTATTTTTGAAAGCTCAGTAACCGTTATAGTTTCATCACCTTCAACTGTTCCACTTAAAAAGTCGCTTATCTGCTTGGCAGTAAATTGCATTCTACAAAGTTAAATGTTAAATTGATATGAACAAATAATCCCAACTCCCTATTTTTTCAACCATTTGACGTTTCATACGCTCTTTTATAATCGGATAAAAAACGGGATAATTATTGAATTTATATGTTAAATAATGCTAAATAATTCGGGGATAGCAAAGGATGTGCTTTCTAACCGTCCTGTCAAGCGATTCCAGGTTAGATAAATCAGACGCCTTCGCAATATCCGTGGTCGTATTATTCTTCATTAATATGTTAATTGTACTATTTCCTGCCCCTGTATTATATGCTCTGTTGCTGATTACATCCGTAAAAACAAAGTAAGATACATCATTCAGATCAATGCCAAGACTAAAAGCCGCATTCTCCCTGATCATCTCAACTCTACTCTCCACAGGGGGCTCATTACTGATTTCAATCTTATAGAGGTTACGATTGACCAGCATATTGCATAATAAGGAAAGGATTCTGTCCTGGTCCCCGCACCAGACCTTTACCGAGGCGAAAATATCCTGATCATCCAGTTTTGCAAATTGCAGTAAATGTATATCTGTCTCAAAAAAGTCTTTCTGCGCAATTTCCTGCTTCAGAAAGTGCTGTAAAGCAGGGGTTGCAAATAATTCTGCTCCCTTAACCGCCAGCTCTTTGGCTCTTTTCAAAATCTTGACCAGCAACTGCTCCCCTGAAATGACTGTTTTATGCAGATAAACCTGCCAGTACATCAGCCTCCTGGCTATCAGAAATTTTTCGATGGAATAAATACCCTTCTCTTCAATCACCAGCTGATCATCGGCGATATTGAACATCTTGATAATCCTGTCGAAACTGATCACGCCTTCACTCACTCCCGTAAAGAAGCTGTCCCTGTTTAAATAATCCATCCGGTCCAGATCAAGCTGACTTGAAATCAGCTGATGAAGAAATTTCTTAGGGTATTTCCCGGTGAATATAGCAATAGCTGTACTTAAACGCCCTTCAAACTCCCTGTTCAGACGTTCCATCATCAGCATTGAGATCTCCTCATGCTGAATTTCCTTAACCAACGAATACTCCAGCGCGTGTGAAAAAGGCCCGTGACCAATGTCGTGAAGTAAAATGGCTATCGTTGCACCTTCTTCCTCCTCATTGTTGATCTCATGTCCCTTACTCCTTAAAATATCAATTGCCAGGCTCATCAGGTGCATCGCACCCAGCGCATGATGGAAACGCGTATGCAATGCTCCGGGATAAACCAGATGGGTCATTCCCAATTGCTTGATATAGCGCAAACGCTGAAAAAAGGGATGCGAGATCAGATCAAAGATCAATTCTGAAGGTATATTGATAAATCCGTATACCGGGTCATTTATTATTTTCTTTTTGTTCAAATCCAGGCAAAATAAATTATACGGTACAAAAATTGCTATTTTTATCCGTACTTAAGAAAGAGATGTCTCTTTTTGAAGATTTATTTACACCATATACTTACAATAATGCAGGAAACCAAGATTCTATGGGCCGATGATGAGATAAACTTATTAAAACCACATATATTACTATTGAACGAAAAAGGGTACCACGTGACTACATTTACGAATGGAAACGATGCATTGGAGGCTTTTGGCAAAGAGCATTTTGACCTGGTATTCCTGGATGAAAACATGCCCGGCATGAGTGGACTGGAAACCCTCTCTGCAATTAAAAATATAAAAAGTGATGTCCCGGTTGTCCTGATTACTAAAAGTGAAGAGGAAAATCTGATGGAGGATGCCATCGGATCAAAAATTGACGATTATCTGATAAAGCCGGTAAATCCTAAACAGGTATTGCTGACCATCAAAAAAATCATAGATAACAAAAGACTGATCAGCGCAAAAACTTCTATGGCTTATCAGCAGGATTTCAGACGCCTGGGGATGACACTGAATGATAAACTCAGTTACGAAGAATGGACTGAGGTCTATAAAAAACTTATTTTCTGGGAACTGGAGCTGGAAAAACTGGATGATCCACAAATGCATGAAATTTTAACCATGCAGAAGTCTGAAGCAAACACTCAGTTTTCGAAGTTTATTGAGGATAATTACATTGACTGGGTGAACAAAAGAGGAAAAACACCCCTCCTGTCAAATGAATTACTCAAAAAGAAAGCTTTCCCACATATCAATTCCACTACTCCCGTATTTTTTATCCTGATCGACAATCTGAGATATGACCAGTGGAAGATCATCAATCCTTTAATTACTGAACATTTCAGACTGGATGAAGAAGATATGTACACCAGTATCCTGCCGACAGCAACACAATATGCAAGGAATTCTATCTTTTCGGGCTTAATGCCGCTGGAAATGGAAAAACGTTTCCCGTCGTTATGGCAGAATGATGATGATGAAGGTGGAAAAAACATGCACGAAGAAGCTTTTCTTGCAGACCAGATTAAACGCAGCGTCCGTAAAGACTGTAAATTCAGTTATCATAAAATTCTTACTTATGATGATGGAAAGGCACTTAATGAGCAAATGAATAACCTGATGCAGAATGAGTTTAACGCTATTGTTTACAACTTTGTAGATATGCTTTCTCATGCCCGCACAGACATGGCTATGATCAGAGAGCTGGCAAATGATGATGCAGCATACCGTTCACTGACGCTTTCCTGGTTCGAGCATTCGCCGCTGCTTGAATTACTTAAAAAGCTTGCCCAGAAACAGGTGAAAGTGATTATTACTACCGATCACGGTACCATCAGAGTCAAACATCCGAGTAAAGTAATCGGAGATAGAAATACGAACACAAATCTGCGCTATAAACAGGGTAGAAATCTTAATTTCAATCCAAAAGAGGTCTTTCTGATTAAGAATCCGCATGAAGCGATGTTACCGAAGATCAATATCAGCTCTAATTATATTTTCGCTAAGGAAGACCGTTATTTTGTTTATCAGAATAATTACAACCAGTTTGTGAACTATTATAATGAAACGTTCCAGCATGGCGGGATTTCTCTCGAAGAGATGATGATCCCGGTTGCAACTTATAGTACAAGATAGTATCGAATTAAATGAACATTGAAATAAATCACCTGGACGAACTGGGCAATGCCGCAGAAGCATTGCTTGGTTTTGCCGGAAACGACAAAATATTCGCCTTTGAAGGTGAAATGGGCGCAGGGAAAACTACATTTATTAAAGTACTCTGTGAAAAATTAGGTGTCAGGGATGTGGTCAGCAGCCCTACATTTTCTATAGTTAATGAATATGCCGCAGCAAACCAGGTCATTTACCACTTTGACTTTTACAGGATTAAAAATCTGCAGGAGGTATTTGACATCGGTTACGAAGAATACTTCTATTCCGGCAATATCTGCCTGATAGAATGGCCTGAGCGGATCAGGGAACTACTGCCCGAAAACTATACAGAGGTGGAGATTAAGACCCTTTCACCAGATAAGAGGTCATTCTCTTTCACGAAAATATAATATATAGATTCAGGTAATTTTTCTTAATTTCAATCAAAAAATCGTTAGATAAAATGGCTACAGGATTACGGGAAGAAATGGCCTCAATTGCTCAAAAAGGGTTGCTACAACCCAAAGAGACCTTGTCAGAAATTAAACATAAAAGCAATAGTCTTTATATTGGTATTCCAAAAGAGATCTCTTTTCAGGAAACCAGGATCGCATTGACACCGTTGTCTGTCGCCCTTTTAATCAATCACGGCCATAAAGTTTTACTGGAAAGCGGCGCTGGTACCGGAGCCAATTTCTCTGATAATGACTACAGCGAACAGGGTGCACAGATTACTTTCAATAAAAAGGATGTCTATGATGCTGATATTATAGTTAAAATCGCTCCCCCTACGCTGGAAGAAATTGAACTGATGCATAAGGGTCAGACGCTGATTTCTGCATTGCAGATGGGCGCATTGAAAGAAGGTTATCTGAAAGCATTACTGAGCAAAAAAATCAATGCCTTATGTTTTGAAAATCTGCGGGATGAGGGTAACGTTTTAACCGTTGTCCGTGCGATGAGTGAGATTGTAGGAGCTACCTCCATCTTTATCGCCGCAGAATATCTAAGCAGTGTAACAGGAGGTAAAGGTCTCATGCTGGGCGGGTTTACCGGAGTCCCTCCCACTGAAATCGTTATTCTTGGCGCAGGGACTGTAGGAGAATATGCAGCCAGGACAGCACTTTCCCTGGGAGCGGAAGTCAAAGTATTTGACAGCTCAATCTATCGTTTGCGCCGCCTGCAGAATAATTTGGGCAGCAGGGTTTTTACCTCTGTCATGCAGCCTATCGTACTGGGAAAGGCAGTGACCACCTGCGATGTGGTTATTGGCGCTATACGGGCCACAAATGGCAGAAGCCCTTGTTTAATTATGGAAGAAACAGTGAGCAGAATGAAACGCGATTCTGTGGTGATTGATGTCAGTATAGATCAGGGTGGCTGTTTTGAAACTTCGGAAGTGACCAATCACAAAGATCCGGTCTTCCGCAAACATGATGTCATCCATTATTGTGTCCCAAATATCGCATCCAGAGTACCCAGGACAGCTTCTTACGCATTAACCAATATCTTTACCCCAATTCTTGTAGATATAGGCGAGATGGGCGGATTAATGAATGTCATCTGGAATAAACCAGGGATCAGGGAAGCCCTTTACATTTACAAAGGACATCTGACCAGTAAAGACCTATCCACCAGGTTTAATCTTCCTTATAAGGATATTGAACTGCTTCTGGCGGCCAATCAATAGGTAATTAAACTGTAATTGCCGTCTTTGGCTTCCAGATAAATTGCAGGTAAAGCAATGCACCTGCCGCAATCACGGTATTGATAAAAAAGATATAGGGGATGGTTTTGATATCATCGACGAATAACCAGCCAGCGAGTAATGCCCCCAGACCAATTCCGACCTCCAGGGCAATGTACATCGTTGCCATCGCTTTTCCGCGGTGTTTAGGATCGCTCAAATCAATTGTCCAGGCATTCACTGCTGGTGAAAGCATTCCTGTAGCCACCCCGTATAACGCGGATGAAGCCATTAATGTAAATGATGAATTCGCTATGCCTACACAGAACAGGGAAATTGCCAGTAATACCAGTGATATTTTCAGGATCACCACCCGTCCGTATTGATCTGACGCTTTACCGGCAACAAACCTGATCAGTAAAGAAGCCAGGGTAAACACCATAAAAAACAAACCTTTATTACTGGTTCCCAGGCATTTGCTCCAATCTCCAACGACAGTTAGTATCGCACCATAACTGACATAACTCAGTAAGGTAATCAGGGCAGCGGGTATAACTCTCCCTTCAATAATGTCCTGTCTTTTAATTTTGAGTAAAGAAAAACTGAACTTCCTTTTCGCTTTCAGGGTCTCTTTCATATTCCCCAGAATGACAATAGAGGACAATGCAAATACTGACGAGCAGTAAAACAGCACATTAATCGAGAAATGATCAGTAATTGTGCTCCCTATTGCCGGTCCGATAGCCATACCGGTACTAAAACAGATCCCATGGATCCCCATTGCTTCTCCCCATCTGTTTTCAGGTACCAGGTCAGCTACGTAAGCTGCCGTAGCTGTTGGCTTAAAGCCGGTTGAAAACCCATGGATCAGCCTGAGAAACAAAAAACCGGCAACTGTAGTCAATACAGGATATAAGAACCCGCAGACAAAACAAACGATCGATCCTACAGCCATTACAGGTACCCGGCCGACTGTATCTGTCAGCTTGCCACTAAAAGGCCTGGAGATTCCCGCGGTCAGTGTAAACAGCGCGACAATCAATCCTTTATAAGAGGCTCCCCCCATCCCACTCAGGTAGGCTGGTAACTCAGGGATCAACATGTTAAAACTGGCCGAAAAAAGGAAGGAACTTAAACAAACCAGGCCAAATTGCAGGGTATAAATCGGTTGATCGGTGTTTTTCATGTCCCCGCAAAAGTAAATATTAAATCGGGAATACCGGTCTGATTTGAAGGCCGGGCAGATTAAATTATCCTATCTGTTCTGTTAATTTTCGGTATGTAAAACTAGAAGTTATCGTGAATATATGTCATCAGTACTGCCATCTCTGCCCTGACATCCCGGATCGGGTCCATAAAATTATTATTCATGAAAGAGAAGACCAGTGTCCTCCCTTTTTTAGTCTGGATATACCCGCTCTGATTATAATTATTGGAGAAAGTGCCCGTTTTACCAAAGACAAAAGGATGGTCTGTTTGTGGGTAAGCATTTTTTAAAGTCCCTCTCTGGCCCCCTGCCGGAAGCATACTGAACAATTTCTCCCTGTTATTCATTTCCCTGTCAATCAGCTGTAACAGCAGCACCATATCTCTTGGGGTGATCAGGTTCATCCGGGACAATCCTGACCCGTCCACCCAGCGCGGGCGATCAGGCAGCATTTTAAGGTATTTATCCAGGATATAATGGATCGCTTCGGTACTGTTGAGCTGCTGCTGGAACTGATTGGCATAAACCAGCAACAACTGTTCAGCGATGAAGTTGTCGCTGGGTAACAACATCGCCCTGAAAACATCTTCTGATTTCATATTGTATATGGTTTTTGCATCCGGAGGCATCCGGAGATCAATAAGCTGAACCGGAAGCCCCAGCGTGTCTCTCAGTAAATTTAAAGTAACCTGTGTACTTGTTTTATAGGGCACCAGTTGTCTGAACCCTTCGGGGATTAAACCCACCGGATAACTAAACTCATTATCTTCAACCTTTCTGGTAACCAGAAAATCCTTACTCCTAACCTGACTGTCCCTGCGCAGGCAATCATTAAAATAACCAGGCACAACACTTATTTTTCCCTTCTCTTTACTAAATAAAAGCAGGTTATCCTGCAGGGGCAGTTCACTGATCTCTGCCTGGAAATAATCGTTATAGTCATCCCATGCCCAGCCCAATCCATAAGTATTTCCATTATATCTTCCCGGTGCAAAAAACAACTGTTTGTGGCTTGTTTTCAAAAATTTCAGGGCTCTGTCTCCTTTCAGGTTCCATTCGAGCAGGGATGGATCACCCGTACCCCAGAAGATAAGGGAATCACCACGTTCAATATAACGGAGGGAGGGAATAGAATCCGGGATCAGTTTCAATCCCGCATAAAAAGTAAACAATTTCATATTGGAGGCAGGGATGAAGTATTTATCTGCGTCTCTCTGATAAATCATTTCCTTCCCGTCGGAGGCCGACAAGGCGAAACCAATATGGTGATCACTCAAAACAGGAGATTCTCTCAAAAAATGATCGATTCTTTTGGCCATCTGCTGATTGACAGTGCACCTTTCAAAGAGCATCATTAATAGTAAAGCGAAAAGAAGAGAAACACCTCTCACAATTTTGAATTTCATAGCCTTTATCTTATTCGGATTCCACCCTAAAGTATCGCTTTTTTGGAGAAAACGACATTATATTTAGTATCCTGATGGTGTAACGATACAATTACGATGAATTGATTTCATTTTGCAATGAATAATTTAGCCGCTGAATCCTAATCTAAAAAATATTTAACCCTCCATGAACGATAAGACTAAGTTACTGGCCATTGCCAGTATATGTTTTTTTCAGGTGCTTAGCAGCAAAAACGTTTCTGCCCAGAAAAAATCAAAAAAAATGACTCCGGCTACAGCAACTGCCGCGCCCTCCGCCGTTATCCCGGCCCAAAAAAAAGAAGGAATGAAGCCATTTGCTGATGTCATTACATCCAAAGCAAAACTAAAGACCGGACTTTTCAAAACCTATAAACAGGATGATAAATGGTACTTTGAAATTCCGGATAGTTTATTCAACCGGGAAATGCTGGTCGTTACCCGTCTGAATAAAGTTCCTTCTGGAGTATCAGTGGGTAACCAGCAATATGGCGGTGAAGCATTGAATGACCAGGTATGGAAATGGGAACGTCGTGGAAAGCAGGTTTTTATAAGAGTACCCAGCTATTCCGTAAAGGCCGATAGTACTTCGGATATGTACCAGTCAGTGAAAAACTCCAACCTGTCTACTATCCTGGCTAATTTTGAGATTAAGGCTTATAATAAAGATACCTCCGGAGTGGTTATTGATGTAACTGATTTTTATAACGGCGATATTGTGGCCATCGGAGCTACGGATGCTTTGAGAAAAGCCTATAAGGCCAGTTCTTTAGACGCAGGCCGTTCTTACGTAGATACCATTAAAACCTTCCCCTTAAATATTGAGATTGTAACCAGTAAAACCTATAAATCAATGGAATCTCCTATCGATAACAGTATCGGGGCAGTGACCTTTGAATTTAATACTTCTATGTTACTTTTACCCAAAAAACCGGTTAAGGCAAGATTAACTGATCCCAGGATCGGTTTTTTCGGGCAATCCCAGATTGATTATGGTACTGACGCACAGAAAGCAGAACGTACGGCCTATATTCATCGCTGGAACCTGGTTCCTAAAGACACTGCGGCCTATATCCGCGGTGAACTGGTAGAGCCTGTAAAACCTATTGTGATTTATATCGACCCTGCTACCCCAAAAAAATGGGTCCCATACCTGATTGCAGGAATCAACGACTGGCAAGTTGCTTTTGAGGCAGCAGGTTTTAAAAATGCAATTATTGGAAAAGAGGCTCCTACACCAGCACAGGATCCTGATTTTAGTGTAGAGGATTCAAGGTATTCTGTGGTCCGCTATTTTGCTTCTGATATTGCCAATGCTTATGGCCCTCATATCTCTGATCCACGCACCGGACAAATACTGGAAACACATATCGGCTGGTACCATAATGTGATGAGCTTACTAAGAGACTGGTATTTTGTACAAACGGCAGCAGTTAATCCGGCTGCAAGGAAAGCAAAATTTGATGATAAACAAATGGGAGAACTGATTCGCTTCGTTTCTTCTCATGAGATAGGACATACACTTGGACTTCCCCATAATTTTGGATCAAGTTATGCCTACCCGGTAGATTCATTGCGTTCAAAATCCTTTACAGATACACATGGAACAGCCCCTTCTATTATGGATTATGCGCGTTTCAATTATATCGCCCAGCCAGGTGATGGCGTGACCAAATTACATCCCGAAATCGGAGAATATGATAAATGGGCTATTAAATGGGGGTATACCTGGTTTCCTGGTAATTTAAGTCCGAAGCAGGAAAGAGAGAAACTGGATGTCTGGACGGTCGCAAAAGCCGGCAATCCGCTATATTATTACGGCAGACAAGGCACCAGTATTGATCCGCGTCTGCAAAGCGAGGATTTAGGGGACAATGCGATGAAAGCAAGCACTTATGGTATTGCTAACCTGAAACGTATCCTGCCTAATATAGAAAAATGGACTTATGAGAAGGGAAAAAATTACAGTGACCTGAAGGATATTTATACCGAGGTTATTGCACAATATAACCGCTATATGGGTCATGTAACAGCAAATGTTGGCGGAATGAGCGAAAACTTCAAGACTTACGATCAAAGTGGGCCGGTCTATGTTTATCTGCAAAAATCCAGACAAAAAGAGGCAATAGCATTTTTTAACACACAATTATTTACTACCCCGCTGTGGATGATTGATAATGCTGAACTGAACAAATTTGATAATGGCACTATCCTGAACAAAATTAAAAGTGTTCAGACTGGGACCCTGAATAATATCCTGAACCCATCGCGTATGGCAAGGTTATTAGATAATGAATCTAAAAATGGCGTAGCAGCAGCCTATACCCTTCCTGAGCTATTTAAAGATTTAAATACAGGAATATTCCCCGCAACGAGACCTGACGCCTTTAAACGCAATCTACAGCGTTCTTATGTAGACAGGCTGGAAGCATTGATGACAAAAGAAACTGATCCTGTACCCTCTTCTTTGAGCGATAGACTTGCCAACTCGGGGCTGACACCTGTAACGATTTCCCTGTCCGATATAAGGCCCCTGGTCAGAGCGGAATTAAAATCACTTTTAACGCTGGCTAAATCAAGGGCTGTAGCTGGTGACAGTCTGACCAAAGCACATTATGATGATCTTGTGGTCAGAATCAATAATATCCTGAACCCTAAAAAGTAAACCTGGTATCTCTCAGGTTCATTCCCAAAGCTTTAAAAAATCTAAGGCTTTGGGAATTTGTTTTTCAGACCAGTTATGATTAGCAGAGAATTCTGATATATTTGAACAAAAAAGCGTTGTCTGTCTATATGAGAGCTATTTCCTCCCTGTCCATTGCCTTCGGTTTCAGTATACTCCTGACTGCCTGTAGTTCCGGGTCTAAAAAAGAAAAACATACACCGGAGAATAAGCTGGACGTAACCAAGGTGAAAGGAATCAGATATACAGAAGTAAAACGCCGTTTCAGTAATGGTTTATCTTTTGACACGGCTGGTTTTCAGCAGCAACCAAGCTGGATAATCCAGTTCAAATCGGCCGATACTGTCCTGGCTTATGATCCCGGACAGAAAATCATGCAGGGTTTTCACCTTCATCATGATCATTCGAACGTGTTCAATTTTGCCAAAGAATGGTTCAGGTTTAAACTGATCAGCAAGGACAGTCTTGTTTTTCAGCGGCTTCAGGTCACCAATAAAGAGATTGCTGACGATATCCGTTCGGATGTGAATATGACTTTTTATGCTGATGATTATATTAAAAACAAACTGAAAACCACTGCAGAAAAGCTACAGCGGCCAAGCAGGGCTGATACTTTGTTTATTCAGCAAATGGTAGCCAGGGCGAACAAATATCCTGATAACAGGGACAGTGTTTTTGCCGGCAGACAGCCTGCCTTACTCCGGCCGCGCGATAACCGCATTACTGTAGAACGTCTAAGCGGCGTGGATAAGTTAAATGGCATCACAGAATCCTATGATTATTTATATCCACGTTATAAACTGGTTATTCCCGATGCCTACAAAGATTTTGCTTATGAATTCAATGTACTGGTTGATGAAAAAGGTAAGCTAACCCTGAGTTATTTCTTTACAAATCTCCCTGAATTCCGCGAAACGCGCAAAAAAGTACTGGCTGGGATCACCAGTGTATACCTGCAAAATTTACTATTAATTAAACCAGGCAGTACGCTGGGGATACCTCATGCAAGCGAAATTACTGTAACCGTAACTGGCAGAAAACGAACAAAATAAATCGTTCAAAATTATATTTATCAAAAAATGAAGCATTTGCAGATTATAAAAAAATAATTACTACATTGCAGACTTAATTATTAATACATAATACAATGCAAGAAGGAACAGTAAAATTTTTCAATGTAACTAAAGGTTTTGGATTTATCGTACCAGCAAATGGCGATAGCGAAATTTTTGTACATTCAACAGGCCTTATCGATGAAATCCGTGAAAACGACAAAGTAGAATACGATGTTGAAAGCGGTAAAAAAGGTTTGAATGCGATCAATGTTAAAGTAATCTAGATTATTATAACCATAATTCGTACAAGCTTCCTGATGAGATATCGGGAAGCTTTTTTTATGCCCTTTTTTGCTGTCTGAAATAAAAAAACAGCTCTTACATTCGTTCTCTCTCCCTGGCTTTTTTATCTTTAAGCCTGAACAGCCCTTTATGCTGCAGCAATGGATAACAACTACGAACTTTTAATTTCAAAGATTAATGAATTTAAGCAGAGGTTTTATCTCAATAAACTGCTGAAAGGCCTTATTTATACCCTGGCACTGCTGTTTGCACTGTACCTTCTACTGTTTGTCCTGGTTTATTATCTGCAGCCAGTCCCGCTGATCAAAACCATCCTTTTCTTTTCCTATCTATTGATTTTAGTAGTTTCAATAGTATTGGGTATCGTCAAACCTGCGCTGGCTTATTTCAAACTGAGCAAAAGTCTTAGCCTGGAAGAATCGGCTGAGATTATCGGGAACCATTTTCAGCCGGTAAGAGATAAATTACTGAATACAATACAGCTTAAAGCGCTGGCAGATTTATCCCCACAGCATAATCAGCTGATTCTGGCTGGCATAGAACAAAAAATAGTGGAGCTAAGCCCTGTGCCATTCAGTAAAGCCATTAATCTGGGCGATAACAGGAAACTTATCCGGTATTTCGCTGTTCCTTTATTGATTATTGTCATTATTGGCTTGCTGGCGCCTGTCATTCTGAGAGAAGGAACGCATAGTCTTGTACAATATGACAAAGAAATACTACCCGCTGCACCTTTCAGTTTTGTATTGAAAAACAATGATTTGACTGCAACTCAGGGTGATGATATCCAACTCGATTTAAAACTGGAAGGCGATCAGCTTCCACAGGAAGTTTATCTGAAAGAGGGCCTGAATACTTTTAAACTCGAAAAAAAAACGAAGAGTCTTTTTCATTATACCCTAAAAAATCTTCAGAAAACACAAATACTTCGTTTCAGCGCCGGGGGATTTGACTCCAGAGCCTATACGGTGACGATCAAACCAAGACCTGCGGTACTAACAATAAATGCAGATCTGGAATATCCTTCTTATCTCAAAAAGAAGAAAGAACATATAGCTAATGCCACAGACCTGATTATACCAGAAGGCACTGCCGTTACCTGGAAAATTTCAACAGCAAACACAAAGCAAATCTTATTTAAATCCGGAGGACTGAGTAGTATACTTCCTGTGACTGATAACCTCGCCAGCATGAAGGCTGTACTTAGAAAAAGTCAGCAATATCAGCTCGTTCCTAAAAATGATTTTTCTTTGCAAAAAGACTCAATCACACATAAAATAGAGGTTATTACTGACCTCCCGCCTGTGATTGACAGCAAAGAGACAGCCGATTCCCTAAGTCGTAAAGCACTCTACTTTACCGGAAATATCCAGGATGACCATGGCTTCAGTTCGCTCCGGTTTATCTATACCCTCAGGGAAAATGGTATTGCTAAAAAGACTGTGCAAACCAATATACCTTTTAAAGCAAATCAGCAGCAAAATGCTTTTTTTTATTTCTGGAACCTCAGAAATATTGACCTAAACCCGGGTCAGACGCTGGAATACTACATAGAAGTAGCCGATAATGATGGCGTAAACGGCCCTAAGAAAAGCCGTACCGCCGTCAGAACCTACGCCCCTCCTTCTACCCAGCAACTGCAAAAACAAATCAATACGGAGAGCAATCAGCTGAAACAGCAAATGGAGTCTGCCATCAAACTGGCTGGCCAGGTAGAAAGAGAAAGTAAAAAACTAGGGGAAACCCTGCTCGATAAAAAGACGCTCACCTTTGAAGATAAAAAAGAAATCAGTCAGCTTCTGGAAAAACAGCAGAAACTGGAAGCCGCAGTCCGCGAAATTCAGGAAGAAAAAAAGAAAAACACTTACAAGATGAATGAAAATCAGCCACTGAAAGATCAGCTGGCTGAACAGCAAAAACAAATAGATAATCTTTTCAATAATGTGCTTGATCCTAAAACAAAGGAGTTACTGGAAAAACTTCAGAACATGATTTCGCAGAATAATAAAGACCAGACACAGCAGGAATTGTCGAAGATGACAATGGATAATAAATCGTTAAAAAATGAGCTTGACCGTATTTTAGAGCTCTATAAACAGTTGGAATTTGAGCAAAACCTGCAGGAAAAAATAACCCGTTTATCCAGCATGGCGAAAACACAGCAGGATCTGGCCAGGCAGACCCAGAATAAAAACGCACCGCTGAATGAACTGCAAAAAAGCCAGGAGAAACAGCAACAGGAATTTAATGAGCTGAAAAAGGAAATCAAGCAATTACAGGACAAAAACCAGGCATTGGAACGGCCGAATAACTTCGAAACACAAGAGAAAACAGCACAGCTAGTTCAGAACCAGCAACAGCAGAGTCTGGAGAAACTGCAGCAGAATCAAAGACAAAAAGCAGCAGACCAGCAACAGAAAGCTGCTGATAATATGCGTGAGATGGCAAAGAAAATGGAGGATGATCAGCAACAGGCGTCAGAGCTGGAAAACAGTCTCCAGACAGAAGAACTAAGGACTTTACTGCAACATCTCCTTCAGACTTCCTTTGATCAGGAAAAAGTAATGGTAAGCCTTAGTAAAATGGCCTTCAATGATCCTTCCTATATCCGCAACGTTCAGCTGCAACGTGGTATTAAGGATAATATGCGGACGATTTCGGACAGCCTTTCCTCACTGAGCAAAAGGGTTCCTCAAATAGAAAGTACGGTTACATCCGAAATGCAGCAGATCAATTTTAATCTGGATAAAAGCCTGGAAAACCTCGCGGACAGACGTACCTATGAGGCTGTAAAAAATCAGCAGTATACCATGACCTCTATTAATAACCTGGCACTAATGCTTAACGAGGCGCTGGAACAGCTGGAGAAAAACAAAAGAAATACAAAACAGGGAGGAAAAGGCAAGGGTAAACAATCCATGCAGCAGCTGCAAAAGATGCAGGACCAACTGAATAAAAACATGCAGCAAGCCCGTCAGCAATTGCAGAAAGAAGGTAAACAAGGAAATGTCCCAAAAGGGGAAATGAGTGAAAACTTTGCGAAAATGGCCCAGCAGCAACAGATGATCCGTGAAGCACTTCAACGCATTAACGCAGATGAAAATAAAGGCGGCAATGGAAATCAGGGTAACCTGAATCAGGTGATTAAGGAAATGAAACTTACGGAAACTGAACTGATCAATAAAAGAATCGAAGAGGCTACGATCAGACGTCAGCAGGAAGTATTAACCAAATTACTGGATGCAGATAAAGCCAGCCGCGAACAGAATGAAGATGGAAAACGCGAGAGTAAGGCTGGAAAAGATTTCCCTCCTTCTTATCCTAAATTACTGGAAGAATTCAAAAAGAAACAATCCGGCGAAAATGAGTTATTGCAAAAATTACCCCCTTCATTAAACTACTATTATAAAAATAAAATAGCAGACTATTTTAAATTGCTAAATTTGCAGCAGTAAATAAGCATCCATGAGTAAACCAGCCATATATTTTTTTTTAGAAGACGTTAAGTACACCCTCAAAAACAAAACCCTGATCAGGAACTGGATCAGTGAAGCGGTCGTTACTGAAGGTTATGAGCTGGATGAATTAACTTTCATTTTATGCAGTGACGAATATTTACTGGGTATAAACCAGCAATATCTTAATCACGATGATTATACTGACGTGATTACTTTTGATAATTCAGAGAAAGCCAAAACAATTACTGGAGATATTTTCATCAGTATTGAACGTATCCAGGAAAACGCAAAAAAATTTAAGGGGACTGTCGCTCATGAACTTTGCCGCGTCATGATTCATGGCACTCTTCATTTGCTGGGCTACAAGGATAAGAGCAAAGCTGCGAAAACATTGATGACCCAAAAAGAAGACCATTATTTGTCATTAATTGACTCAGCGTTGGGCTTAACGGGTATTTAATCACCCATCAAAAACACTAATTGCTGATTATCAGTCGGTTACAAACACAAACACATCGATTTAACACTGGGTTATTTATAAGAGATTTAAGCCGTTTTTAAAATCTTCGAACCATATTACTTCAAAATATCAAAAAATCGTTTGTATCGCTTAAAAAGCTGGTAAAACGGAACGTCAATGTTTGCCTTGAGCCCTTTTCATCCGTTTTACAAAATATTCTGATTTATGCTCCTTTCTTCAATCAAATCTCCCATTTTTTTTGTGCAACATACTTTTTATCCTGCTCCCTTAAATAAAAACGTTTTCTTTCCATAGCAAACTCTGCACGAATTCAGCTGATCCGGCATAGATTTTCAGAAGATCATTTATAAGCTCCGAAAGCTACCTGTAACCGGTGCTAATCTTCTCTTATACATATTGATACCTCCAAGAGTTAAGGAATTGTAATTAAATATTTAGATGTTTAAACACATGAATATTATACCCACAAATATTGCTTACTTTTGCAGGTAATTTCTTATCTGATAATTCGTTAAAAATATACTTTGAGCACATTAATTGCAGCAGAAAATTTAGGCCATGCCTACCATGATGAATGGTTATTCAAAAATCTAACCCTAGGCATCCAGACCGGACAGCGTGTAGCGCTTGTTGGGATAAATGGCGCCGGAAAAAGTACCCTCTTAAAATTACTTGCCGAGCGGTTTACTCCACTGGAAGGGAAAATAGTAAAAAATAAATTCGTTAAGATTGGTTTCCTGGATCAGGAACCCTCCTTCCCTGATGGTTATTCTATCAGTGATTTTATTTTTTCTACAGAAAATAAGCAGCAACAGTTAATCAAGGAATATGAAGAACTGATTGAAGATCCAAACCCGGACGAAAAAACACTCAACCGTTTATACGAGGAATTGAGCGAGCATAATGCCTGGGAATATGAGCATGAAATCAAAACGATTTTAAGCCGTATGGGAATTAATCATTTGCAGCAAAAAATCTCAACTTTATCAGGTGGCCAGAAAAAACGTCTGGCACTGGCAAAATTATTAATCGAAGATCCGGAAATTTATGTCCTGGATGAGCCAACCAATCACCTGGATATTGATACGATTGAATGGTTGGAAAAATTGCTGACTTCCGGAAACAAAACAATTTTATTAGTTACGCACGACAGGTATTTCCTGGATAACGTATGTAATACTATTGTAGAACTGGACAGAGGTAAAATTTACAACTACAATGGAAACTACGCCTATTTCCTGGAAAAGAAATCGGAACGTGAAGCAGCTGATGAAAGTACTTTTCAAAAAAATAAGAACCTCCTGAAAAAAGAACTGGAGTGGATGCGCAGAATGCCACAGGCAAGAACGACTAAATCCCAGTCCAGAATAGATGCTTTTTATGATCTGGAAAGCAAAACCAAACAACGTTCAGATACGCAAAGTGTAACACTGAATGTGAAAATGGCCCGCCAGGGAAATAAGATCCTTGAACTGGATCATATTGGTCAGTCGTTTGACGAGAAAAAAATCATCAATGATTTTAGCTATACTTTCAAACGTGCAGACCGAATAGGTTTAGCAGGAAAGAATGGTACCGGCAAATCAACTTTGTTAAATATTATCACTGGTTTCTTAACTCCTGAAAAGGGGAAAGTAAGTACTGGTGAAACTACAGTATATGGTTACTACAAACAAGGTGGTTTAGCTTTCAACGAAAAAGAAAGAGTAATCGATATTGTAAAATCGGATGCCGAATATATTAAAATGGCTGATGGTTCAATGATCTCAGCTTCCCAGTTATTAACCTTATTCCTCTTCCCTCCCAAGAAACAACACGGCATGGTAGAGAAATTAAGCGGCGGGGAGAAAAAGCGTTTACACCTGATGAAGGTTTTAATGCAGAACCCTAACTTCCTTATTCTGGATGAGCCGACGAATGATTTGGATATTGACACGCTGAATGTCCTGGAAGAATTCCTTGAAAACTTTCCTGGTGTTTTAATTCTGGTTTCTCACGACAGATATCTGCTGGATAAAATGAGCGAACAATTATTTATCATGGAAGGCAATGGCGTAGTAAATATCTACAATGGAAATTATTCTGAATACCGTTTGAGCCTGGACGTTCCTAAAGAAAAGACAGAGAACAAAACAACAAAGACGGAACAGAAAGCGAACAGTGTCCCTCCTGCTAAATTAACCTATAAAGAACAGAAAGAATTAGAAGACCTGGAATTAAAGGTTTCGGAGACAGAAGCAGAAATTGAAAAGCTGACCAATTCCCTTTTAGCTATAGACAGCACGAAGTATATGGAAATCCAGGAAGTCACTAAAACCATCGAAAAGTTAACTGAAGGTTTAGAGAAGACCATGGAGCGCTGGTTAGAATTATCAGAAAAAACAAATAAAACAAGCTAATTTTAGGCTTTCTGATGCCTCAGCAAAAGCAAACAAGCCCGTTGAGCTAAATTAAAAATTAACGTTCCACGTGGAACGCCTGGTCTTCAAGAGAAGAAATACAGACCTTGTTTCACGTGGAACATAAACACAAAATAAGATGTTTAAAGAATATGATGTGATTGTTGTCGGTGCCGGACACGCAGGTTGCGAAGCAGCAGCGGCAGCAGCAAACATGGGATCTTCCGTTTTATTGGTCACCATGAACATGGAGACAATTGCGCAGATGAGCTGCAACCCTGCTATGGGCGGTGTAGCAAAAGGACAAATCGTAAGGGAGATTGATGCTATGGGTGGATACTCTGGTATCATCAGTGATAAGACAACTTTACAATTCAGAATGCTCAATTTGTCTAAGGGGCCAGCGATGTGGAGCCCACGCGCACAGAACGACAGAAAGAGATTTGCAGAAGAATGGAGACTTGCTTTAGAGCGTACACCAAATGTAGATTTCTGGCAGGACATGGTAAGTAGCCTGATCATTGAAAACAATAAAGTAACAGGTGTAAAAACTTCTATTGGTGTAGAGATAAAAGCCAAAAGTGTTGTACTGACAAACGGAACTTTCCTAAATGGTTTAATCCATATCGGAGAGAAAAAATTTGGCGGAGGAAGAACAGGTGAAAAAGCAGCGACCGGAATTACCGAACAATTAACTTCCCTGGGTTTCGAAGCCGGCAGAATGAAGACGGGTACTCCCCCACGCGTGGATGGAAGATCGTTAAATTATTCCCTGATGGAAGAGCAATGGGGTGATGAAAATCCAGGACGTTTTTCTTACACAAACGTAGAGCGTCCTACCGAAAAAAGATGTTGCTGGATCACTTATACCAACAGTAACGTTCACGAGACTCTGAAAGAAGGATTCGAAAAATCTCCAATGTTCACTGGCAGAATCAAAGGTCTCGGTCCAAGATATTGTCCTTCTATCGAAGATAAAATAAACCGCTTTGCGGAACGTGACAGACACCAGATTTTTGTAGAACCTGAAGGATGGAATACCTGTGAAATTTATGTGAATGGATTTTCAACTTCATTACCTGAGGATGTACAATACAGGGCACTGATCCAGATACCAGGTTTCGAAAATGCTAAAATGTTCAGACCAGGTTATGCCATTGAATACGATTATTTTCCACCTACCCAGTTATCCCTGACTCTCGAAACCAAACTCATTGAGAATCTGTACTTTGCGGGTCAGATTAATGGCACAACTGGATACGAAGAGGCTGCTAGTCAGGGTTTTATAGCCGGAATTAATGCACATTTAAAGATTAATGAGAAAGCTCCTTTAATTATGAAGCGTTCCGAATCTTATATTGGCGTACTGATTGACGACTTAGTCACAAAAGGTACCGAAGAACCTTATCGTATGTTTACCTCCAGAGCTGAACACAGACTATTGCTTCGTCAGGACAATGCAGATATCAGGCTCTCCCCTATTGCCCACGCTTTAGGATTGATCAGTGATGAACGTCTGGAAATCGTACATCAGAAAATTGCTAACTCTGACCATATCGTTGCCTTCACCAGAAAACAGGGAATCGAAATGACGGAGGCAAATGAGATGCTTGAAAATTTAAATTCAACTCCACTTGCACAAAATGTAAAACTGTTCAGCGTACTGAGCAGACCACAGGTAGGAATTGAGGATCTCAGAAAGGTTAGTAAAAGTTTTGATGAATACTTAAATGCCTACGATCAGGAAACTATTGAGCAGGCTGAAATTAAAATCAAGTATGAAAGCTATTTTCTGAAAGAACAGGAGATCGTGAATAAAATGCAGAAGATGGAAGACAAAGACATCAATCCTGATTTTGATTATTCTACTTTAGGGTCACTGTCAAAAGAAGCACGCGAAAAATTATTGAAGATAAAACCCCGTACTTTGGGACAGGCTTCGAGAATTTCAGGCGTTTCACCGTCCGATATTTCAGTTTTAATGGTACATATCAGCAAATAAAACACAATTAATTGATTTACAATCGATTACAACAAAAATAAGTGAATCTGAAAGCAGCTTGATTTAAAGCGATATAAGCCACTTTCAGATTTTCTTAGACATATTATATAAAAAGGTTAAGAAGTTTATTATATCGCATCTAAATGGTCAAAAACAGCTTATTAAAGATAGCGCGGAATTTAATCTATACATTTTCAGGAATATCACTGATTTATGGCTGCGCAAGTATTGGTCCGGGTCCACAGGGAGGTCCAAAGGATAAAACTCCGCCAAAAATACTTTCCATGGTTCCGAAAAATTTAACCAGAAATTTTACTGCTAAAAAAATCGTAATCCAGTTTGATGAATATTTTAAATTAGTTGACCAGTATAAGCAATTTTCAATCTCTCCGGACCTTGCGGTCATGCCGACCCTGAAAGTAAAAAACAAATCACTGGAAATTACTTTTACAGATTCTCTTGAAAAAAATACAACCTATACCCTCAACTTCGGTAAAGCGATTGCTGATGTTAATGAAGGAAACGTACTGAAAAATTTCAGTTATGTTTTTTCTACGGGTTCTTCTATGGACTCTCTGAGTATATCGGGTCATATCAAAGATGCAATAACCGGTAAACCATTAATTGAAGGTGTGGCATTCGTTCTTCCCCTGGCTAAAGACACGGCCATCTTTGGTAAAAAGAAAGCCTCAATATATACACTTACCGACAGCAGCGGGAATTACAAAATCAACAATTTAAGAAGTAATACCTATAAAGTTTATGCCCTGAAAGAGCAAAACAGTGATAAAATATATCAGCAAAGTTCTGATGAAATAGGTTTTGTTAAAGAACCACTAGTCCTGAAAAAAGACACTCAGAATGTGAACATGGTCATCTTTAAAGAAGATGCTACTGTCTTCAGGGTAAATGACAGGAGACTGAATGCTGATGGAAGTATAACCCTTCTTTTTAATCAGAAACTACAGCATCCCGGAATTACAATCATTGAACCTAAAAATCTTGATCTGAATAAAGAAGTCAAATTCAATAAAACCGGTGACTCAGTCAAGATATGGCTGAATGATATGAACTTCGATTCTACTAAAGTAAGCATCACCAACAACGGAAAATTATTGCAGACAGTTAATTTTAACCGCGGTAAGAAGGATACCTATAAGCGTGTGGTTACTGCTACAGATAATATTGAAGCCAATCTGCTCAATCCGAATAAACCATTCACTTTAACTTTCGGTATACCAGTAGAAACTGTAGATCCTGCAAAAATTGTCTTCATGGAAGATTCTGTAGCAAACACTAATTTCAAAGTTAAAAAAGACAGCTTAGACTTCCTTTCCTACCATATACTGTACCCCTGGAAACCCAACAGAATCTATGAACTCAAATTCAAGGAAGGGGCATTTACTGCCATATTCAATACCAAAAATAAAGAGTTTACCAAGAAATTCCAGCTGGCGAAAAGTGATGATTATGGTACCTTAAAAGTAAAAATAGTCACCCCCGAACCTAACAAACAATATTTGCTGGAAGTAACCAATGAGAACAAGGCTATAGTCAACAGCCTGGTAGTATCAAAAGATACTACCGTTAGTTTTAATAATTACAGGGCCGGAAAATATTTCATCAGGATCATTTATGATACCAACAAAAATGGTGTATGGGATACAGGTAATGTCAAATTAGGTATACAACCAGAGAAAATATGGAACGAACCTAAAGAACTTTCTATACGTGCAAACTGGGATAGAAATGAAACTATCACCCTGCCAAAAGAACCCCAGTAGACTATTTAAACCAGTCTGCGTACATGATATAATTATCAGGTAACTTATTTAATAAAGCCCGTTGCTCTTCAGTAATGGGCTTTATTTTTTTCGCCGGGGTACCCGCATACAGAAACCCAGATTCACAAATTGTGTTTTCCAGTACAACCGAACCAGCGCCTATAATACAGTACTCATTAACTACTGCATTGTCCATAATTATAGCGCCCATACCAACCAGTACATGATCTTTCAGTACACAGCCATGGACAATCGCATTATGTCCCACTGACACGCGGTTACCAATCGTTGTAGCAGCTTTAAGATAGGTAGCGTGTATTACCGCCCCATCCTGGATATTGCTGTCATTTCCTATCGTAATCGTATTCACATCACCCCTGATTACAGCATTGAACCAAACAGAACAATTAGTTCCCATAGTCACATCCCCTACTATAGTCGCATTTGGCGCAATAAAACAATTCTCACCCCATTTGGGATTTTTATCTAAAACCGGTAAAATAACAGGCATATTATATATATTAAAAAATAGTATCAGTTAATTCTTCAGCATGACCAGGGTAATCTGTAGTAAAATGCAATCCCCTGCTCTCTTTTCTTGCCATCGCCGATTTAATTACAGTAAAAGCAACCTGTATTACATTTCTCAGTTCACAAAGCTTAACTGAAACCTTATTGGCTTTATAAAATTCTTCTGTCTCTTCATGCAATAAAAATAACCGGCGCATTGCTCTGTCCAACCTGAAATCAGATCTTACTATTCCTACATAATCACTCATCAGTTTCTGAGTCTCTCTTAAATTATGTGTAACCAGAATATCTTCATCTGACTGTACAACTCCATCATCATTCCATTCAGGAATATTGCCGGGAATCACACTATTTTTAAATTTCTCTATAGCATCGAGATAAATACGATGTGCAAATACGGGAGCTTCTAACAGTGAATTTGAAGCCAGACGGTTTGCCCCGTGCAGACCAGTTGATGAACATTCACCACAGGCATATAAATTATTGATAGAAGATCTTCCAAATTCATCCACTAAAATTCCTCCGCACATATAATGTGCAGCTGGAGTAACCGGTATCAAATCTTTGGTCATGTCTATTCCTATAGATAAACACTTCGCATAAATATTTGGAAAATGTGTCAATATGTCAGCTTTTGAACGATGCCTGATATCCAGATAAACGAAATCTTCACCCGATTTTTTCATTTCAGAATCTATCGCACGGGCCACAATATCACGTGGTGCCAATGACCCTCTTTCATCATATTCATACATAAATTCATCCCCATTCTTACGCTTTAGAACGCCTCCAAAGCCCCTCACAGCTTCCGAAATTAAGAAGGATGGATACTCTCCAGGGTTATAAAGAGCCGTAGGATGGAACTGAATAAATTCCATATTCCTCAATTTCCCTTTTGCGCGGTACACCATTGCCATTCCATCTCCTGTCGCAATTACCGGATTTGTAGTACTGGAATACACATGACCAGCTCCTCCAGAAGCCAGAACAGTTACCTTTGCTAGTATCTTTTCCACATCGTTAAGCTCTGTGTTAAAGGCATATACACCAAAACAGTTAATAACTTTGGTGCTCTTGTCAACAAACTCACCGAGGTGATGTTGGGTAATTAACTCCAAACAGAAGTAATGTGTTAATATCTCTATATTCGGATTTTCGTGAATTTGCTTCAATAAAACACTCTCAATTTCGTACCCTGTAACGTCTTTATAGTGCAAAACGCGGTGCTCCGAATGCCCCCCTTCCTTGGCCAGATCATAAACCCCTGCAGGATCTTTATCGAAGTTTATACCGTAATCTATGATCTCCTGGATACGCTGAGGCCCTTCCTTAACAACGATTTCCACAATTTCCGGATCACAAAGCCCATCGCCCGCAATTAAAGTATCCTGAATATGTTTTTCGAAAGAATCATCTTTATCTACAACAACAGCTACACCACCCTGGGCATATTTTGTATTTGATTCGTCTTCATTTGATTTTGTGATGATAAGTACTTTACCATGTCTGGCGGCCTTTAAAGCGAAGCTCAAGCCCGCAATCCCCGATCCTATTACTAAAAAATCTGTATTCTTCATTGAATTGTGCTGATTCTGCGTTGTTGTTAACAACGTTAGAAAAATGTTAATTACATGTCTAAATAAATAGAGTAACTATTTAAGAATGTTTAAAGCTAAGCTAAAATGAGAATTAGACACAATATTTTAAGTTATTTTTCAGCAACTTTGCATGAGTTATTAACTTTTTACTACCAAACAACTAATAAACATCTGAGTATGGATAAGTTTTTAATCTCAAAAATATCTAATTGTAAATCAGCAGATATTTCCAGAAAAAAAGTGATTTATTTGTTAGTAACTATAGAACAAGTTATATAAACGAATAAATATTCCGGAGTTACAAACATTACTAACACACTAATAAACAATAGAAGTCTATTTATATTAAATAATTATTAATTATTGAAACGTTGAAAATGGATACCTTAGAAGAATTGAACAGAAGAGGATTTGTAGAGGAAAGTATCGATCCAACACTTGATCTTTTTGAAGAAATTGAAAAACTAAAAAAAGAGAAAAATGCGATCATTTTAGCACATTACTATCAAGAACCTGATATACAGGATGTTGCTGACTATATTGGGGATAGTTTGGGACTTTCTCAGGAAGCAGCCAGAACTGAGGCAGATGTAATTGTGTTTGCAGGTGTGCATTTTATGGCAGAAACGGCTAAAATCCTTTCTCCTGATAAAAAAGTGTTATTACCAGATTTGAAGGCAGGATGCTCATTAGCAGATAGTTGTCCTCCACATTTGTTTAAAAAATTTAAAGAGAAATACCCGGATCACCTGGTTATTACTTATGTAAATTGTACAGCTGAACTGAAAGCGATGAGTGATATCGTTTGTACTTCAACAAATGCTGTTCAGATTGTAGAAAGTCTGCCAAAAGAGCAGAAAATTATTTTTGGTCCGGATAAAAATCTGGGTGCCTGGGTGGCTAAAAAAACCGGAAGGGATTTGGTATTATGGAATGGTGCCTGTATGGTTCATGAGATATTTTCGAGAGAGAAAATAACAAAACTTAAAGAGCGTCATCCCAATGCGAAATTTATTGCACACCCGGAATGTGAAGAAGCAGTATTGCAGATGGCAGATTATATAGGATCTACTACAGGTCTGTTAAATTATTCCATCAAAAGTGATGCAAAAGAGTTTATTGTTGCTACAGAAAGCGGTATTATTCACCAGATGGAAAAGGCAAATCCATCTAAAACTTTTATACCTGCGCCGCCGAATAATAACTGTGCCTGCAATGATTGTCCGTATATGAAAAGAAATACACTGGAAAAATTATATCTGTGTTTGAAAAACGGATCACCAGAAGTAACTGTACCGGAAAATATTATCAGGGAAGCGAGAAAACCAATAGAAAGAATGCTGGAAATATCAGCAAGTCTTGGATTATAAAAAGACGGGAAATCCGCTCTTGAGATTTATATAATAAAATATGTTTGAAAATAAAGAACGTACAGATCTGTCAGAATTAGGTGAATTTGGCTTAATTGAGCATCTGACAAATAATTTTAAAATAAGACATGAAAGTAGCGTAAAAGGTATCGGTGACGATGCAGCGGTACTTCATGCAGGTGATAAAGAAGTTTTAATTTCTACAGATCTACTGCTGGAAGGAATTCACTTTGACCTGGCCTATGTACCCCTGATGCATTTAGGTTATAAAGCTGTACAGGTTAATCTGAGCGATATTTATGCGATGAATGGTGTTGCGACTCAGATTACAGTTTCGATAGGTGTATCGAGTAAATTTCCACTAGAAGCTGTGGAAGAAATTTATAAAGGAATAGAACTTGCCTGTAATAAATTCAATATTGATCTGATTGGCGGGGATACTTCTTCGAGTAAACAGGGATTAGTATTGAGCGTGACGAGTATAGGTTATGCTGATAAAAAAGATATCTGTTACAGAAACGGGGCTAACGAAGGAGATTTAATTTGTGTTTCCGGCGACCTGGGAGGTGCCTATGTAGGTTTACAGATACTGGAAAGAGAAAAACAGATTTTTCTGGAAAACCCTAATATTCAGCCTGATCTGGAAGGAAAAGATTATATTATTGAACGTCAGCTTAAACCAGAAGGAAGAAGAGATATTGTAGATCTGCTGGCACAAATGAAAATTGTACCAACAGCTATGATTGATGTATCAGATGGTCTGGCTTCGGATATCATGCATATCTGTAAACAATCTGATAAGGGATGTACTTTATATGAAGATAAATTTCCAATTGATCCGATGACTTATGAAACTGCAAGAGAACTGGGATTGGATCCTACAGTTTGTGCATTAAATGGTGGTGAGGATTATGAACTGTTATTTACGATCAAACAGGATGATTATACTAAACTTAAACATGATGTAGATATAACCGTAATTGGTCATATTACGGATAAACCATCAGGTTGTAAAATGGTTTCAAAATCAAATGTAGTCCATGAGTTAAAAGCGCAGGGCTGGAACGCCTTTAAATTATAGGATTTCATCATCCAGTAAGGCTGGGTCCAAAAACTTCTGATCAATCTGTTTAGTTGTTTTTGCACCCAGCTTTTTAATTTTATCGGCAGTATTTGCAAGATTTCCTGATCCTGTTGAAAGTTTACCCAATGCTTTATCATAAGCGTCCTGACTTTGCCTGATATTCCTGCCGATACTTTCCATATCAGTTAGAAAACCAACAAATTTATCATACATACTACCACTTAAACGCGCTATTTCGAGTACATTTCTATTTTGTCTTTCCTGTTTCCATATACTGGAAATTGTACGGAGGGTAGCTAGTAAGGTTGACGGGCTTACGATAACGACCTTTCTTTCCCAGGCATAATTGAACAATTCTGCATCTTTTTGAACTGCTACACCGAAAGAGGATTCTATAGGAATAAAAAGTAATACAAAATCGGGTGAATTGATCTGATAAAGAGCCTGATAATTTTTACCAGACAGATCCTGAACGTGATTTTTAAGAGATAAAAGATGTTGTTTCACGTAGATTTCCCTTTCTTCTTCACTTTCTGCAGTCACATATTTTTCATAGGCGATCAGGGAAACCTTGGAATCTACAACTATGTGTTTGTCTTCCGGAAGATCGATAATTACATCAGGCTGTACTCTGGTTCCAGTAGAAGTATTAAAACTTGATTGTATTCTGTATTCCTGATCTCTGACCAGTCCTGAGCGTTCCAGTACACGCTCCAGAATAACTTCACCCCAGTTACCTTGTTTTTTATTATCGCCTTTAAGGGCTTTTGTCAGGTTATTTGCATCTTCCTGTATTTGTCTGCTCTGATCCATGAGCTGTGAAATTACCCCCTTGAGTATATTCCGCTCGTCTGACTCCGCTTTGTAGACCCTTTCGACCTTTTCCTCGAATGCCTTAATATTTTCCTTCAGCGGGCTTAAAATGAGGTCCATATTTGCTTTGTTATTAGCCGTAAATCTGGAGGTTTTTTCTTCCAGAATTTTATTGGCAATGTGCTCGAACTCCATTTTAAACTGCTGTTGCAGTTCCAGTATGTATTTTTCCTGTTCAGTTTGCTTATTTAACTGGGCTTTCAGCATTTCCTCTGCTTTTACAGCACGGCTCCGTTCGTCCATAAAACCAGTACGTAAATCAACCAGCTCATCTTCCAGAATTTGTTTTTCCTCTTTATAATAGGCAATAATTTTTTCATGCTCAGTATCTTTTAGAGATAATAAGTCCAGCTGATTTTTATCAGTAACCGGCTTTTTTAATAAAAGAAAAATGAGTGCGGAAAGAACGAGAATAAGTAATACAATGATCAGGATATTCATTTGCTAATATTTTTATCAAAAATCATTATTATAAACGATTTTAGCAAATATATTAGTATGTGTCTTGTGGTTTTAATGAAGTTTTTTAAAGACAGCTTCTTTTTTTACTAAAAAATAACACTTGTTTTTTGCGTTAAATATTGAGTCTTTTTTTTATTGGTAAATAATTTTTTAACCAGCATGTTCTTTTTTTTTATAAAAAGGATGGTTTGGATCGGGATTTTTATTTTTTACAAAAAAAAACAAAGAATGAAATGATTATAGGAACAATTTTTGATTTACATATTTAGTAATGATATATTAAGAGATGGGAACCTATTTATTTTTTATAATTCCAATGCTCATTTTAAGTGTTTTTGTGCAATGGAAATTCAGAGATAAATTTTCCAGATATGCAGAAATGCAGTTAAATTCTGGATTTTCGGGACATGAGGTAGCTGAAAAAATGTTACATGATAATGGGATATATGATGTGCGCGTTATGAATACAGACGGGCAGCTGACTGATCATTATAATCCCGCTGAGAAAACTGTTAATCTGAGTACTGATGTTTATTATGGAAGAAGCGTAGCCGCAGCAGCAGTGGCTGCACATGAATGCGGACATGCGGTTCAGCATGCTAAATCCTATCACTGGCTCCAGTTCAGGACAGATATGGTCCCTGTGGTAAGTATATCGTCCAATCTCTTACAGTGGGTGCTGATTATAGGTATTTTATTAATAGGATTTACCGGAAACCCAATAGTTCTGGGAATTGGCGTTGCCGGACTGGCATTAGTTACTATTTTTAGCTTTATCACCCTCCCTGTAGAATTCGATGCGAGTAAAAGAGCATTAATCTGGTTAAAAAATAATCAGGTGGTGATGCACAGCAAGGAAGAAAATGTGCAGGCCAAGGATGCCTTATGGTGGGCAGCCATGACCTATGTTGTAGCAGCAATAGGTGCACTGGCTAATTTACTATATTATGCTTCCATGCTATTTGGAAGGAACAGAAACTAATTTAAGCGATACGGAACGATTAACTGGAATTCCGGAATATCTACGGTAAAATCTGTAGAATCAGGTATACGGTGCATGGTATAGTTACCAGACATAGAGCCCATATCAGTAGTAAGATTGCATCCTGAGACATAAGAATAACTTTCTCCGGGTTCTATAACAGGCTGTATACCAACCACACCTTCTCCTTCAACTTCGCGCTGTGTTCCGTTAGAATCGAAGATGAACCATTGACGGCGCATCAGCTGTATGGAATAATCTGAAAGATTTTCTACGGTAATCTGGTAGGCAAACATAAAATGCTCTTTCTCTGGATTGGAATATTCTTCCTGATACACCGTATCTACCGAAATCTTAACGCCCTGTGTTATTGCTGTGACCATTGTAATCTATATTTAACAAGTGTTTTTCAAAAATCAAGCCATTTCTCCTTCAAGGAGAATATGATGATATTTATCTGCCACTTCGTCTAAAATAGCATGAATTATTTCAATATTATCTTCTTTAACCAATAACATTCTATAGTTTTTAAAATCAGGTAAACCCTTAAAATAGTTTGCATAATGGCGTCTCATTTCGAATATACCAACTTTAGGGCCTTTCCATGCAATAGATTTATCTAAATGTACACGGCAAACGCTAACTCTCTCTGCTACAGTAGGACCGGCAAGTTTTTCCCCGGTTTTAAAATAATGAGCAATTTCTCTGAAAATCCATGGATAACCAATAGCAGCCCTGCCGATCATAATCCCGTCCACTTCAAATTCTCTGCGCCACTCAAATGCCTTTTGCGGACTGTCTACATCACCATTACCAAAAACAGGTATTTTGATTCTCGGATTTCTTTTGATATCCCTGATCATCCGCCAGTCAGCTTCTCCCTTATACATCTGCGATCTGGTCCTTCCATGAATAGTTAAGGCCTGTATGCCTATATCCTGGAGCCTTTCAGCTACTTCATCAACGTTTTTAGTATTATCATCCCAGCCTAATCTGGTTTTAACAGTAACCGGAAGATGCGTAGCTTTCACTACAGCTTCGGTCATTTTTACCATTTTATCTATATCCTGCAAAAGGGCTGAACCAGCTCCTTTACAGGCTACCTGTTTAACCGGGCAGCCATAATTGATATCAATCAGATCTGGTTTGGCCAGGGTTGCTATTTCTGTAGCTTCCTGCATAGTGGATATTTCACTGCCGAAAATCTGGATACCTATAGGTCTTTCGTATTCAAAAATATCCAGTTTCTGCCTGCTTTTTGCTGCATCACGTATCAGTCCTTCGGAAGAGATAAATTCAGTGTACATCATATCCACCCCGCTTTGTTTACATACAAAACGAAAAGGAGGATCACTTACATCTTCCATTGGTGCAAGCAATAAAGGGAATTCTCCCAGGTCAATATTTCCTATCTTTACAGACATTTTTCTATCTTCAATCCAAAATTAAAAAGACAAAGGTACAAACTATTCCCAATAATGAATTTCATTTACAAAGAGCGAGAGGAAAGGGGTGCTTATTTACAGCTACTTATGATTCTCTGTTATGCCATTGCGGGTATCAGCTTTGGAACTATTTTAAGTTTTATAGTGATGCTTCTGGTTTTCGGAAGCGGTGCATTTGGTAATTTCACAGACTTCATGGGAAATCCTTATTATGTAACTGTATTGAAAATTTCCCAGGCACTAACTACCGGTTTTTTATTCATTTTACCCCCTCTGTGGCTTGCAAAGACAGAAAAAATAAGAATAAAGGATTTTTACGGATTTAAAAGACCAAAAGCTTTTATCTTTCTCCTGGTATTTTTAATTATGCTCTGTTCTATGCCGCTGATGGAGATGATTGCGATGGCTAATCAGAAAATGTCATTTCCCGATTTTCTTAAACCCATAGAAAACTGGATGCGGAATGCCGAGGATGAAGCTACAAAAATGACAGAATTATTATTGAAGACAAAGAATGGATTTGATTTTTTGATCAATATAGTAGTGATAGCACTATTGCCGGCTATAGGTGAGGAATTGATGTTCAGGGGTGGTGTTCAGCGTATATTTACCAGGATGTTTAATAACCCGCATGTAGCGATATGGATTTCTGCATTTATTTTCAGTGCTATACATGTTCAGTTTTTTGGATTTTTTCCAAGAATGTTCCTGGGGGCCGCATTTGGATACATTTATCTGTGGACGGGGAGTTTATGGTACGCCATGTTTGCGCATTTCCTCAATAATGCTTACGCGGTTAGTTTAGCCTGGTATTTACAAAAACATCACATTCCTTTAAGTGAAGCAGATAATTCTTCATATTTTCCATGGTATGCCTCTATTATTAGCTTAATTTTGAGCGTACTTTTATTTTATTATTTAAAACACAAAACCACAGCGCACAATGGAGAACAATTGGGTTAAGGTTTATACCACAGAAGATCCTATCACAGCAGAGATCATTAAACAGGGATTAATAGAAAACGACATAGCAGCGGTGATTATGAATAAAAAAGATTCATCTTACCAGACTTTCGGTGTTATAGAAGTATTGGTTAGCCAAAAGGATTTCGATACTGCAGAAGCTTATATAAAATCTACAGAAACGGAATGAAGACCAGAGCAATAACGGCATTCTTTTTTACTATCGTGATGTTAGGTTCCATTTTCCTGGGGGCATATACATTTACAGTTTTTTATCTGCTTTTAAGTGTATTTTCACTGGCAGAATTTTACAAGCTGATTAAAATTGGTGGGATCAGACCACATCGTAATATTGGATTGGTGGTTAGTGCAATGCTATTTCTGATTACTGCGGCATATCATTTATACCAGTTTGAAACGAAATATTTATTGCTGCTGATTCCGATGGTATCGGCTGTCTTTTTAGGAGAATTATATAAAAAGGATAAGATTCCGTTTGCGAATATTGCCTACACATTTGTAGGGTTCGTCTATGTGACAGTTCCTTTCTGTTTTTTCTACTCTCTGGCTTTTATACAGGATTGGAAGACACATAATTTTCATTTACCGTTGGCATTTTTATTATTGTTATGGGCAAGTGATACAGGAGCCTATCTGTTTGGCAGGAAACTGGGAAGCCATAAATTATTTGAACGCCATTCCCCTAAAAAAACATGGGAAGGTTTCTTTGGCGGGATGTTCACCAGTTTGCTGGTTTCGTTCCTGATTTCGTTGTTTTTTACTGAAATTCCTATGCTCGTTTGGGCAGGAATGGCTGTTTTAATTGTGAGTTTTGGTACACTAGGGGATTTGGTAGAGTCCATGCTTAAAAGAAGTCTGGATGCGAAGGATTCAGGTACACTTTTACCAGGACATGGTGGTTTACTGGATAGATTTGATGGATTATTAATTGCTGCCCCAGTAGTGTTTGCCTATTTATACCTGGTTTTAAACTAGTGAAGATGAGTAAGTTCTGTTATATAATTTTGGTGTTTATACTCGCTTTTTCGGCCTGTACGGAGCGGTCTGGTAAAGATGAAGGCAGTGCAGGATCTAGCGGTAAAGGAAATAATAAGTTCCGGAGCGGAACCCTGGCGGCTGACCAGAAGAAACTGATCATAGCTGAACTTAAACAAATGCAGGAGGCTTTTGGGGATAAGGATATCAACCTGATTGAAAAATATTTTAATTTTCCGCTGGCCGAAAGTACCTTGTCAATTTATGATCTCAATGAGGATTTTGACCAGGCCAGAAAAGCTAACGGGAATAAAATCAGCAAAGAACTGTTTATCAGAAACTTTAATGATATCTATGATTATTTCCAGATGGGAAGCTTTAATGACTTATTTAAGGCTGTTAAACTGGATGATTTAAAGCATAAAAATGAATTGAGCAGTGAAAATCATACAGAGGACGAAGGTTGTTATTCTTTATACCATCTCAAAATTGAAGGAGATACAGTAAAGTTACAATACGGAACAAATTCAGATCAGGCCTTCAGAGCAGCCCATCCCGATGAAGAGGAAGTTTGTAGTGAGTCTTCTTTTGAATGGACTTTTAAACTGGAAGGAAAACAGCTCCGTCTGGTCAGGGAGCTGACCGCCGGATAAAGGCTGTTCTACTTGTTTTTTAGCGGTTTCAGGAGATATTCCAAACCATTTAGCCTGATTTCATACATCGTACCGATCAGCTCCCCCAGTTTGCCTGGAGGAAGACCCTGATTATTGAACCAGATGAGGTATGATTCTGGTAAATCACAGATCTTTTTGTCTTTATACTTACCAAAAGGCATTTTAAAGGTAACCAGTTCGTTTAATATTTGTGGGTTCATCGGATAAGATTTATTGACCGGCCATTTCCAGCATTTGTATGGCCTCGTCTACGTTTTTAAGATCTTCAAAAGCAATACGCAGTGTGTTTTTAACCTCTTTCAGGTTACACATCCGTGGATGTTGCTGTGCAAATGACAGGATTTTATGGAATACCGGAGAATCAAAGAAATTAGATTGTTTGTCAGCAATAAAATAACCTCTTAAAACACCCTTTTTAAAACTTAATTTTTCAAATCCCAGCTTTTTAGCGGCCCATTGCAGCCTCAAAACATTCAACATGGTTTTCACAGGCTTCGGAATGGTACCAAAGCGGTCTTTTAACGACGTTTCAAAGGCGGTTAGCTGTATTTCGTTGTCCAGCTTAGAAAGTTCCGTATAGAGGTTGTAACGCTCTGTAATGTTAGTTACATAATCGTCAGGGATGTGTAACTCCAGATCCGTATCAATCTGAGTAAAAGTGACGAAAGGACGCTCTTTATCATCTTTGAATAAATCTTTAAACTCGTCTGACTTCAGTTCCTGTATAGCTTCATCGAGGATCTTATGGTACATCTCAAAACCAATTTCTGCAATAAACCCGCTTTGTTCTGCACCCAGAAGGTTCCCGCTCCCGCGAATATCCAGATCGCGCATCGCAATATTGAAACCACTACCCAGATCAGAAAATTCTTCAATCGCACTCAGCCGTTTCCTGGCTTCGGAAGTCAGGGTAGATAAGGGAGGGCTTAACAGATAACAAAATGCTTTTTTATTGGATCTGCCGACACGTCCGCGCATCTGGTGTAAATCACTCAGACCAAACATATGGGCATGATTGATAATGATCGTATTGGCATTCGGGATATCCAGTCCGGCTTCTATAATCGTAGTCGCTACCAAAACATCTTTTTCCCCATTGATAAAATCAAGCATGACATCTTCAAGCGCATCACCGTCCAGCTGGCCATGTGCGATACCAATACGGGCCTTGGGAACCAGGGTCTGGATCAGCCCACCCAGTTGTGGCAGGTCGTTAACGCGGTTATGAATAAAAAAGACCTGTCCGCCACGATCCAGTTCAAATTGTACAGCTTCCTGTATCAGTTTGTCGTTAAAAACATGTAATTCCGTATTTACCGGCTGACGATTGGGTGGAGGGGTGCTCATAATTGATAAATCCCTTGCACCCATTAATGAAAAATGAAGGGTTCTTGGTATTGGCGTGGCTGTAAGCGTTAAAGTGTCTACATTGACACGAAGTGCGCGTAGCTTTTCTTTGGCAGATACACCGAATTTTTGTTCTTCATCGATAATCATAATACCGAGAGACTTAAATTTCACATCCTTGCTCAGCAGGCGGTGAGTACCAATAATAATATCGATTTTACCCTCTTCTACCTGGGCAAGTGTTTCTTTAATTTGTTTATTGGTTTTAAAACGGTTGATATAATCTACCCTGCACGGAAATTCTTTCAGTCTGCCTGAAAAAGTTTTAAAATGTTGTAAGGCCAGAATAGTTGTCGGTACCAGGACCGCAGCCTGTTTTCCATTGGCTACAGCCTTAAAAGCAGCTCTGATAGCTATTTCTGTCTTTCCGAAACCTACATCTCCGCAAACCAGTCTGTCCATCGGATGTGGGGCTTCCATATCTTTTTTGACATCGGATGTTGCTTTTACCTGATCGGGCGTATCTTCATAAATAAATGAAGCTTCCAGTTCGGTCTCCAGATAGCTATCTGGATCAAATGCGGTACCTACCTGTGATTTTCTCAATGCATAGAGTTTGATCAGGTCCCGGGCAATGTCTTTAACTTTTTTTTTTGTGTTTTTTTTGAGTTTATCCCAGGCCTCTGTGCCCAGTTTATTCATTTTGGGTGGTGTCCCATCTTTTCCGCTATATTTTGCAATGCGGTTCAGTGAGTTGATATTTACGTACAGGAGGTCATTGTCGGCATAAACCAGACGGATCATTTCCTGCGTTTTACCATTGACTTCAACCTTTTCCAGTCCGGCATACTTCCCGATACCATGATCTATATGGGTGACAAAATCTCCCGGTTTCAGATCACGCAGGTCTTTCATGGTGATAGCCTGGCTGCGCTGGTACCCTCTTCTTAATTTGTACTTATAGAACCTGTCAAAGATTTGGTGATCAGTATAAAAGGCAATCTGCTGCTGCGGATCGATAAATCCTTCCCTTAACTGAATATTAACGGGGACGAATTTGGCAGTTTTATCAATATCATCGAGAATAGCATAAAGCCGTTCCGTCTGTTTTGGCGAAGAACTGGAGATAAAATTATGGATGCCGTTTTTTTCGTTTTCCTTTAAATTATGGATCAGCAGATTGAAATCTTTGTTGAATGATGGTTGCGGTTTGGTATCAAACAGAAATACATTGTCCGTTTTATAAAAAAACTGTTTTCCAAATTCTATCAGTGTGAAATCCTGAAGGATATCACCAATCATCCGTTCGTCAGAAAAAGCAAATTTAGGGTCAATCCAGTCCAGATTCTCCTGTTTTTCTTTTGCAGGCAGGGCTTTCCATAATTCGACAGCCTTTTTATAACCGGTTTTGATGACATCAAGGGTAAATTCTACGTCTTTAAACCAGAGCTGTGTGTCATTTTCGACATAGTCAAGCAGGTTAATATTGCTTTCAGTCAGATATTTGGATTGTACATTGGGAATAATAGTGAAGGTTTTGACATCCTCTACTGATAACTGACTGTCAATTTCGAAAGTTCTGATGCTTTCTACTTCATCTCCAAAAAACTCAATCCTGTAAGGAAGGTCATGTGAAAAAGAGAAAATATCCACGATACCGCCACGAATAGAAAACTGGCCAGGCTCATAGACGAAATCTGTCCGGTTAAAATCGTAATCAACCAGAAATTCGTTAATGAAATCTATGCCAAGTTTAACGCCCAGACTGATTTCAAGGGTGTTTTTTTCGAGAACAGCCCTGTTGATTACTTTTTCTGCCAGTGCTTCGGGATAGGTAACTACAATTTTTCCGTAAGTGGAATTGTGATTGAGTTCATTGAGTACTTCTGCCCTGGCCAATACATTTGCAGTATCCACCTGGGTAAAATCGAAGGCTTTACGGAAGGAAGAAGGAAAGATCAATACTTCTTTTTCAAGAATATTTTCCAGGTCTGCCATGAAATAAGCTGCTTCCTCCCTGTCAGGAAGAATAAATAACTGAGGTTTATGTAACAGAAAATAGGTTGTTACGGCAACTGTGGCATCAGCAGATCCCACTAAACCTTTTAATTGAAGTTTATTACCTTTACCCGAATTGAGGGTCTTTGCAAGCGCTTCGATACGCTCATCAGTTTTATATCTGTTGATCAGGTCACGGATGTTCACTTCGCAAAGATAATACTTATGATTTGCTAAAATGTAACAATGCAACCATTTATGACTCTAAAATTCAAAACCAGCCTGACCAATTGGTTGAGCCGTTTTCCACTGGAGCTGATCTGCTGGGTGACGGGTTTAACTTTACTGGCAGTAGCTGAACCACAGGGACATAGTAAGGTACATCATTTTACTTTTTGCCCTCTTGCTAACCTGGGACTGGACTGGTGTCCGGGCTGCGGACTGGGAAGATCCATTACGCAGTTGTTCCACGGGAATCTGGAGGAGAGTTTTCATCAGCACTGGCTTGGCCTGCCGGCTCTACTGATCATCTGTTTCAGAATTGTGAAACTTGGCCGTAACGAATGGAAAAAGAAAAAGAATTTAATTAGTAAGGAGAAATATTATGTATAACTCACCTTTTATGATGCTTCCGGGCATCACACCCGAAGAATTTTCTTACCTGCAATCGGTAACTACAGGGTTTAATGAACAGCAGCTTAATGGATTTTTGATGATATATCACAGTAAAAGAAGAAATCCTGACGATATGGTACTTTATTGTGTTTTAGGATTTTTTGTGCCGGGATTATCCAGATTTTTAGTGAATCAGATAGGGATGGGAATCCTTTACTTTTTCACCTACGGTTTATGTATGATCGGAACGATTATAGATTTGATCAATTACAAGAGCCTGGCCTTTGAGTTTAATCAGAAAATGGCCTTTGAAAGTTTGCAAATGGCGAAAATGGGGGCGATCAGACAATGAGATTAGCAGCAATTACAAAATATCTGGAGACCTATGCGCCCTTGAACTATCAGGAAGATTACGATAATTCAGGCTTGCTGACGGGGGATACAAATCAGGAAATAACCGGGGCCCTGGTTGCACTGGACTGTACAGAGGATATTGTAGATGAGGCTATCGCAAAAAATTGCAATCTCATTATTACACATCATCCGATTGTTTTTAAAGGCTTAAAAAAGCTGACAGGTAAAAATTATGTAGAACGCGTAATTATTAAGGCAATCCGGAACAATATCGCCCTGTATGCGATCCATACTAATCTGGATAGTGTGCAGAACGGAGTAAACGGGGTTATCTGTAAGCGTTTGGGTTTACAGCAATCCCGGACACTGGTACCCAAAGCAGGCGTTTTGAAAAAGCTGATTACTTTTTGTCCTGTAGCACATGCTGCACGGTTAAGAGAAGCTCTTTTCGCTGCCGGAGCCGGAGATATTGCAAATTACAGTGAATGCAGCTTTAATACTGAAGGTATAGGAACATTTAAAGCTTCGGCCGGTACACAGCCATTTGTAGGTCAGCAGGGAATACAGCATCAGGAACAGGAAGTAAGGATAGAAACCGTATTTCTTATTCAGGACGAGAGAAAAGTACTGCTTGCCTTGCTGGAAAATCATCCTTACGAGGAGATTGCCTATGATATTTATCCGTTGGAGAATAAATTAAACACGGTTGGTTCTGGTATGGTCGGATGGCTGGAAGAAGAAATGGACATGGTGGATTTTTTAAGATTTCTGAAGTCCAGAATGAATGTTACGGTAATCAGACATACCAGGGAGATTGGCAGAAAAATTAAAAAAGTAGCAGTTTGCGGTGGTTCAGGGAGCTTTTTACTGGGCAATGCCATTGCTGCAGGTGCGGATGCTTTTATTACTGCCGATTTCAAATATCATGAGTTTTTTGATGCAGATGGTAAACTGGTCATCGCAGATATCGGACATTTTGAAAGTGAGCAGTTTACTTCTGATCTGCTGACGGATTTGCTAAGGGCAAAATTTCCTGAACTGACTACGCATTTAACAGAACAAAAGACAAACCCAATTCATTACTTTATTTAACAGTTATCCTGGTCTTCTCCGGATACTGGTCGGGATGAGGCCAACATGAGGCCAACATTACCCCACGTTGAGGCCACGTTTTCCCTTAGGCAAAACGTGGCCTCATGCTACTTCTATCCTGGCTTAAAGATGGGGTTTTATACTATTTAGCCAGAGCGTCGTAATCGGCTGACTCGACCTGAATACCTTCGGCTTTCCAATGGTTTTCAATCAGTTTCATCGTGTTTTTGAAATAGGTGTAATCTTTGCGTGATAAATCAGTCCAGCCAACTTCTGCATAGGCAGCTAAACGCGGGTAAATCATAGCCTGCATAGATGCCTCTGTCGGAATAAATTCACCCCACATCTGGCAACCCAGACCTAATACATGTTTGTCATATTTAGGGTCCAGTCCTTCGGGAATAGGATTGAATTCGTAAGCTTTACGGATCGGAATTTCTTTATAATCGTAATCCAGATAAGTATAGATATGGTAGGAATTCACCACGTCGTAGCCCTTTGAAGCTGCATCGGTTACCATTTCTGTAGTTCCTTTCCAGAAATGAACAATAGTTCCCTGATCCAGCTTTTCTTTGGCTGCTGTTTCTTTATCGTCTGTAAATTCATGGACTTTACCTCCCATAATTTCGTTCCAGCCCATCATTCTGCGGCCTTTTGAAGCAATAAATTTTGAAATTTTATTGGTAAACCAGATTTGTACATCGGCTGGCGTTTTCAGATTTTCTTTAACCATTAGTGCTTTCACCTGGGGAGAAGCTTTCCATTGATCATATAAAACCTCATCTCCGCCAATATGGATTACTTTGGAAGGGAATAAAGCCATGACTTCGGTCAGGACGTCTTCCAGAAAGGTATATACCTTTGGATCAGCTACATTGTAAGTATCTTTAAACTTGCCGAAAGTAACTGGAACTTCTATCTTTTCACCGGTTGTTCCTAGCCAGGGATAAGATGCAATTGCTGCACTGGCATGACCGGGCATTTCAATTTCAGGAACGACAGTAATATGTCTTTCGGCTGCATACTGAACAATGTTTTTAATCTGTGCCTGAGTATAAAAGCCTTCATGTGGTTGTCCTTCGCGTTTTTCACTCCTCCAGGCAGTCTGTGAATCTTTACGTTTAGAACCAACTTTAGTTAATTCAGGATATTTTTTGATTTCAATTCTCCAGCCCTGATCGTCGGTCAGATGCCAGTGAAATACGTTCATTTTAAGCATGGCCATATCATCGAGCAGTTGTTTAACGGCTTTTTCTCCTTTAAAATGACGGCCTTCATCCAGCATTAAAGCTCTCCAGCTAAAACGGGGTTTATCCTTGATAGTCAGCAGGGGGATTTCCAATTTGTTATCGCCCTGATTGATTAACTGCAAAAGACTTTGCATACCATAAAATAATCCAGCTTTATCTGCTGCGGTTATTTTGATCCCTCCTGTGTTTACGATCAGCTGATAGCCTTCTTTCCCAAATTCAGGAAGCTGTTTAGCATCTACAAGCAGGGCGAGTTTATTTTTGCCCGTTGGTGATGCATTATTAACTGACAGGGTTAAACCAGCAGAGGTTTGCAGTTTTGTTTTTAAATAATCAGCTTCTGTCTTTAATTGTTTTGACGCGATTATTTGCGTGGATGCGTCCAGCCGGAAACTTCCTTTTTCCATTTGAATAGCTAAAGGACGCGGCGAGATCAATGGCTCGGTCTGCGCAGAGACAGGATAGTAACTGAGCAGCAGGCAGGCAGTTACCAGGATTAAAAAACGTTTTTTCATGTGGTTCTTTGGTTAAAGGGGGTTATTTAGCCATTAAAGGATCTGTATAGCTTTCTTTTGCATGTTCTACGTGGCCTGCAAATTGCTGGCTGAAGGCCGGATGTCCTTTTGCCGTAATGGTGAAATCATACCAGTGATGGCTACCAGTCAGATCAACAGGGATAAATTTTTCTTCTTCTTTTTCAGCGAGTAAAATATCAAGAGTTTTGGTCTGATAAGCATTATCTGTCAGTGTCAGTTTTATCAGTCCTTTTTTACCGGTGCGTTTAATATGCAGTAATACGTTTCCATTCAATTGATTGATCTTTCCTTTTTCATTCTGATAAACCAGCGCAATTGTAATTTCGGGATCGTGAGCATTCCCAGCAAATTGCCTGAAAAAGCCATTTATGCTATATACCTTCAGGTCATATTGCTGATTTCCGAAAGTGTCTAATGGCCATAAATAGCTGAGGGTATCTCCTGCTTCGGCGGTAAATGACCAGTTCCTGGTTTTTGCATAGACATTGAAACCAGCGCCGCTTGCTATTTTTCCAAAATACTTATTTCCGGCAGTGAAAGTAATTTTAAATTGGTTTTTAGCAGGATTTAAGCCTCCCTGAGCATAGATTTCATAAGGGATGGCGTTAGCAGGCTTAATTCCTTTTTCCTGCTCCGGAAGATGCTGGGAGCCTTTGGGATTTTTAATTACCGCAGCAATTTCCTGCTGGTCCAGTTTTTTGAAATTATCTGGTAGTTTAGCAAACTGGGCTTTATGTATACTCTCTATAAACGGCTTTTTCTCTATAGTTTTTGGGAGGGGTATTTTTTCACCATTATAAGGCCTGAAAACAGAAGTCAGGTCTCCGCATAAACTTCTTCGCCAGGAGGTCAGGTTTTCTTCATGGATCTTTTTGCCTGTTTTATGGCTTAAAAAATGTTCAAGGAACTGGATTGAAGAGGTATGGTCAAAGACCTGAGAGTTTACATAACCTCCTCTTGTCCATGGTGAAACAACCACCATAGGGACTCTGAAACCCAAACCTATCGAGCTTTCTCTTTTACTCTGTCCTTTCTGTACGAATTCGGCAGTTATATCCAGGTTTTTAGACACAATCCCGGTAGACGGATCTTTTGGATTAGGAGCGACGAAAGGAGGGATATGGTCAAAATAGCCGTCGTTCTCATCGTAGGTCAGGATGAAAATTGTTTTTTTCCATACCTCTGGGTTTTTGGTTAAAATATCTATGGCTTCTGACAGATACCAGGCACCATACCAGGGTGCGCCCGGATGATCAGAGAAATTACATGGGGCGACCAGCCAGGAAACAGCTGGTAGTTTACCAGTATCTACATCCGAACGGAACTGATGTAATACATCTCCTTTTGGAATTGCGGTAGTTCTTTCTTTGCCGTGGTCATCATAAGTGATGGATTCCAGCTGGTGGAAATCGGGGTCATTTCTGTTGGTTGTAAAGGCTCTGCGGTGTAGGTCCTGTTGTTCTTGGGTTAAAGATTCCAAAGGGTTATTTTCCAGGAAATCCAGGTCTTTTTCGATTGCATCCAGTGATTTCCGGAGTTTGGGATCAGGTTTTTCCTGAAGTTTACCAGTTAATTTAGCTTTTGCCTTTTTCAGCCAGGCTATGTATTCAGGATGTCTTTTTACATGATACTGTTTGAAAAATTCAATGGGATTGTCTGTGAAATTTCCCAGCCAGTCATCCTGTTCGCCTTCAAAACCTACCCCGACACTTAATTCATTCTGGTATATTCTCCAGTCTACGCCATTTGCGGATAATCGTTCCGGAAAGGTGCTCCAGCTTAAATTTTCTGAACCATCTATATCATCATTTGATAAATGGGCTTTGCTCTTCTCATTTTGTTCTTCTTTGATTTTCCCAGTCCAGAAGAAAGATCGGTTAGGGCTCGTCCCTGTCAGGGAAGAACAGAAGCTATGGTCACAAACCGTAAAAGCATCCGCCAGTGCGTAATAAAACGGGATATCTTCGCGGTTATAATAACCCATGGTCAATGGCATATCCGCATAGGCTTTATTGCCTGATTTTTTAGCTTCAAGCCAGCCATTAAAATCTCCGTTATTACGGGCATCTACCTGGTTTTCCCAGGAATGTGGTAAAGAATTCATCCAGGTAGCCCTGCTGTCTTTAAGATCGAGTCTGAAAGGAGCATAGGTCTCCCCTTTTTTATTACTTTGCAACCAGACAGGATAATCATTAGGCAAACGGATCGCCCTTGGATCGTTAAAACCACGTACTCCTTTTAAGGAGCCGAAAGCGTGATCAAAAGATCTGTTTTCCTGCATCAGGAAAACAATATGCTCTGCGTCAAGAAAGGTTGTGCCCAGCTCAGGATCAATGGCTAGTGCCCTTTGTATAGATCCCGGTAAAATTGATGAAAGACTCAGGGCTCCGGTTAATAAGGAGGCCTTTTTGATAAAATCTCTTCTGTTGTCCATGTCATCTAAAAGTCTTAAAAATAATTTAACAAACAAGCCGTCCAGGGGATTTAATATCGTTTTAAATAAAATCGTTACACGGTCTGCTTAATATTATTAGATTATAAATTATCGGGATAGCCGGTTAGGATAAATCATCTTCCTGAATTGCATCAGTTTTGAATGGTTCTAAATTATATTACCTTTGACACATCAAACAAAAAATATCGTGTCTGAACAATCCTCTGATAACAAAATCAACCTGTTTAGAATTGACGAAGAATCATTTCTTCATCTTTATGAATGCTACTGGAAGAAACTCTATCAGCTGGGCTATAAATATCTGGGCGATGTGTATCAGGCTGAAGGGCTTATACAGGAGGTCTTTACTTCTTTATGGCAACGCAGGGATAGTTTATTGCTGAACGAGGATACGATAGAAAATTATCTCGTCCGTGCCGTCCGTTTCCGGATCAGCCGGATCTATAGTGATGAAGTCCGGAAAGTGAAAAAGATGGACGAATTGCAGCAAAGACAGGCGGCTAAGGATAATAATCATACAGAGCAGGAAGTTCTTTACCGGTTTTTAAGGGAAGACGTAGATAAACTGGTCAGTAGTCTGCCTGAGCGATGTAAAATGGTTTATCTGCTGAGCAGGGAAAAAGGATTAAATAACCGGGAGATTGCAGTGAATCTGTTGATTTCAGAAAAAACCGTTGAAAATCAATTGACGAAAGCGCTAAAGGTTATCCGGAAAGGACTTGAAAAATATCCGTTGTCATAAATTTTTATTCAGGCTGACATAGGGGATAAAGGAGGATTATGATAATTATAATCAGCAGGCCAAGTATATGAATCCGGAATTATTAAAAAAATGTTTATCGGGCAATGCTTCTGAGGAAGAGCTGGAAATCTATTCAAAATGGATGGAAGGGGACGATGACGAATCGGATGCAGAAGATATTACTGCCGGAAATATTCCTTTGCAGGGTGAGGTCTGGGCCCGGATTAAGGCTCAGAATTTAAAGCACGATCATTCGCAACTCTATAAAAACCGGGTATTTAAGCTAGCTATTGCAGCAAGTTTGCTGGCTATATTTTATTTCTTTGGTTTTCAGCGGAATGAGCCAGCCGGCCATCAGCTGGTCTTTCGTTATGACCGGTCAAAGCCTTCACAGGAGAAAGAATTTGATGGATTACGTATCCGTCTTGGACAAAATGGCAAAGTAAAGCTGGCTCAGCAGGCAAATGAACCACTGGATATCAGTTTCTCGGGAAATATGATGCTAAGCAATACCACTTCCAGTGATAAGGAGATTCTTGTTGTGTCAAAAAGTACTGACGGACAGACCTGGTCTAAAAAACTGAATTTACGAAAAGGCCGTTCTTATTTGCTGGGCTATTATCTTTATAAAGCGGATGAACTGGTCGTGGCTGAGAATCGCAACCTGATGAATATGCCGCCTGCTCTGGCGATGAATATGAAGAGAGATTTTAACCTCTAACGAAGCTGAATGAGCCAATTTCAATCTGTAAATCTCAAATCTTTTTTTGACTTCAGAATTTTATTTATTTTAATTTTTCTGAATTCCTGTGCTGTTGATCACGTGGAAAATAACCATAAGTATGGGTTGATTGTTTATGATCAGCATCAGGATGCGGCTGTTTTTATGCCGGCTTCTTCATTATGGGATGGCAAACCGGTAGCCAAAGGAATTGATGTGCCGGGGATGACTATCGCTGTTTATGATCAGCATTATTTGTTGATGGACAGGAAAGATCAAAGTCTGCTGAAGTACAGGGCAACTCCGGAAGGGTTAGTCCTGGAAGGAACAATAGATATGAAGCCCTTTGCCTGGGAGCCTTATTCCAGTTGGGTCAATTGGGTCAATGAACATACTGTTTTAATGGGTAGTGTAGTCAATGAAAAGTTTCAATACATAGAAATTGAGCTGAAAGAGATGAAAGTACAACGTAGCGGAACTTTAGCCGTTCCCCTGGCTCCAAAAGGGCTGAATTATACAGGAATCTTTGCTAAGCTGCTAAATAACCGACTTTTCGTGTTTTATACCTTTCAGAAAGGCTTTATGCGTGAGCATGTCAACCCTCCTGATGATGCAGTGCATACAAGTATATTCAGTTATCCGGAACTGCAGATGCAAAATAGTTTTGAAGATAAAAGAACCACCTGGCCCGGAAGTTACAATGGATGGAGTTCAAATTCAGTCCTGTTGAATGACACAATTTATGTGTTGGGACAACCTGGTGGCAGGACAGGTAATCACCCTGTTGCCCCATCAGCTGTTTTAAGGCTGAATAAAGGGGCAAATGCATTTGATCCAAATTACTTGTTTAAGCTGGGAAGTCATGGCGCTCAGGAGGCTTATACGCTTTTTAATCTCGGACACGGTCTGGCATTGACAAAGATTGTGGAGTCTGCCAGGATCAGCCGGTTTGATGATTATCTGACAAAAAGGATAGCACGGTATGAACTACTGGATCTCCGCAGGCAGAAAAGAACCACATTAGCCACACCGGCAATCTTTCTGGATTTTAATATGGATGTCAGTGCCGATGAAAATTTTGCTTATTTGTCGGTATATCAACAAAATGATAAAACTCAGCTCTGGATCTATGATCTCCGCTCGGGAGTTCTTAAACGTGGTATACAAGTGGATGGCAGGGTAATGCGCATCGATAAGTTAAGCGATTAAAATCTTTATTTCATTTTATTTAAAATTATTCTAAATAGATGTAGGGGTAAAACCCGGTTTATGATAATAGTATAAGTAGAAGCAGGGAAACCGGCTGTGAAAGAATAAAAAATGAAATAAATTTTAAAAAAAAGAGCCATACAGTTCGTACCTGTATGACTCATCCCCAAATGGGGTTACCTCTAAATCGTTTATCATTTAAAAGCAATGCAAATTAAGAAAATTTTTCTGACGGGTACACTGTGCGCCCTTCTGTTTTATGTCCGGGCACAAAGTGTACCGCACATTACAATCAAAGGGAGCGTATATAATGAGCAGTCAGAGGCCATTCCAGGCGCAATTATCCGGTTATTACCTGCTAATAAATCTGTTGTTAGTGATGTAAAAGGAGAGTTTCATTTTACAGGTCTGGCCGCGGGGACTTATCAACTGAAAATCCATGCGCTGGGCCATGTGAAATCAGAAAGAGAGGTCATCATTACCGCTGGAAAAGAGCTGAATGTTAGTTTCAGATTGAAGCAGGATGTGAGAGAGATCGATGAAGTTGCTATTCATGGTTTCAGCAAAAATCAAAAGACAAACAGACAGGCCTATAATGTCATATCGATAGACGCAAAAACGCTCTACAATACGACTATGGACCTTGGACAGGTGTTGAACAGGGTTTCCGGGGCCCGCGTCCGTGAATCGGGAGGAGTCGGATCGGATCTTACTTTTAGTCTGAATGGTTTTTCGGGTAACCAGGTGAAGTTTTTCCTGGACGGAATGCCAATGGATAATTTTGGATCTTCTTTCCAGCTGAATAATATCCCGGTAAATTTTGCTGACCGTATAGAAGTTTACAAGGGAGTGGTTCCTGTATGGCTTGGCGGGGATGCACTAGGTGGTGCAGTGAATATTGTGACTAATACTGATCCGCGAACTTATCTCGACGCCTCTTATTCGTACGGTTCTTTCAATACACATAAAAGTTCGGTTAATGCGGGTTATACAGCTAAATCCGGTTTTACAGCACAAATAAGTGCCTTCCAAAATTATTCTGATAATAATTACTGGGTCACCGGAGATGTTGTCGACAGGGAAACCGGACTGAATACACCGACAAGGGTCCGTCGTTTTCATGACCAGTACCACAATGAAACGATGATAGCGAATATTGGTTTATCGGGTAAAAAGTTTGCTGATCAGTTTTTAGTGGGGATTACGCTGGGACAGAACAGGGCGGATATACAGACGGGAACCAGAATGCATGATGTATTTGGTGCAAGATGGAAATCGGGAAATACTGTACAGCCCACTTTGAAATATCTGAAAAAGAACCTGCTGGTCAAAGGACTGGATTTAAGGGTTAATGGTAATTTTAATTTTGGGGAAGAACGTAATGTGGATACTGCTTTTAAGACCTATACCTGGGACGGAAGTTTTGTTTACAGGGACCCGGCTAACCCGGATCGTCAGGGAGGAGAAGTAAGTTTAAGTGACTATAGGTTCAAAAATAACAACGGGCTGGCCAATGCGGCACTAAACTATGCGCTCAATGAGCATCATTCTTTTTCACTGAATGAACAGTTTTCTTCTTTTAACAGAAAAGGAGTTAACCATTTTGACCTGGATAATCTTCAGGATAAACAGCCACAGATTACCCGTAAAAATATTCTTGGGCTGGGCTATCGGCTGAACCTGAATGAAAAACTGAATTTTACAGCTTTTGTCAAACAATACAATCAGCATGTGATCAGTAATGATGTCTTGAGATTTTTTGATAATTCAACTAAAGAAACAACCTATACTATTCTTTCCCGCAATTCGGATTTATCAAAGCTGGGTTATGGATTTGCGGGGTCATATTTTTTAAGGGATAATCTCCAGCTTAAAGTTTCTTTCGAAAAGGCTTACCGTTTGCCAGGCAATAATGAATTGTTCGGGGATGTATACACTACAGTCGGAAATATGGACCTGAAGCCTGAAAACAGTAACAATTTTAATCTTGGAGCTGTTTATACGGCTAAAATTAATCAGATACATTTTTTCCAGATTCAGGCGAATTACATCTTCCGCAATGCCAATGACTATATCAGGCAGCTTGCTCAGCCTGGAGGGAGTAACGGAAGATATTTGCAAAAGAGTATCAATGAAGCTAAAGTAACTAACCGTGGTATAGATGCCGAGCTGCGTTATACCTATAAGAACTTGTTTACGCTCAATACCAATGTCACTTATCAGAGTTTAAGGAATGATACTGAGTTTGAAACGCTGAAAAGCGGGGAAAAATCTACGGTCAGGAGTGTTCTTTACCGGGACCGTATACCAAATACGCCCTATCTTTTTGGGAATGCCAATGCCAGTCTTTATTTCGATAATGTGCTGAAAAAAGGGAATCAGCTTACATTGGGGTATAATTTATTATTTGTCAATAAATTTTATCTGTTCTGGCCAAGTCAGGGAGATAAGACCGGAAAGCTGGATATCCCGACACAATGGGCGCATGATATCAGTATGATCTATGCAATGGCTGGTGGAAAATATAATGTGGCAGTAGAATGTCTGAATTTAACAGACGCTAAATTATACGACAATTTTGCGCTGCAAAAACCCAGCAGGGCTTTCAATCTCAAGCTTCGTTATTATTTCTCTAAAAAAACAGGCATCTGATCCAGGATGACTACCTCAGCTCATTTTTAAGCTTTTAATAATCAAACAAATAGAACAATGAAAAAGACGACTAATTTTTTACTGACAGGAATGTTAGGGATGGCTGTGCTTTTAGGCGCGTGCAGTAAGGATAAAAATACTTCAGATGGTTCTGGTACCGGAAACCCGGACCCCGGGAAACTTACCCGCTCAAAATATGTATTTGTATATACTGGTAAAGGAGATAATGCTGCGACTTATATCGTAGGTGCGGATGACATCACTAAAGGAGGGATATCCTCCACAAAAAATGGGGTTGAGGTCGATGCCTATTCTTTTGTTGTTCAGAATAATACTGTATTCGCACAGGCTTATAATGAACAGGGACCTGTTACCCCTTATCGTATTTATGATGATGGAAAAATCGGTGTTGCCGGAAGAACAGTAACAACCTTTCGTACAGGTGTATATGGTAAGGTAAATAATGATTCCTGGGTTGGTGGTGGTGACCCGCGTTCAAGTGGTGTTGGTGAATTATTCCGTTTTGACGCTGTAAACCTTCAGCTTGCAGGGAGAACAACTACAGATCTTAAAAAGATCACTGGAACAGGCTTTAATGCAGTCTGGACAGGCTTATTCCAGGTAAATAATAAATTATATATGCCTTATTATAAATTTAAGCATACACCGGGTGGAAGAGTTTATGAAGGGGAATACGGAAGTCTGGATAGTACCTGGGTGGCTGTTTTCAGTTATCCTGAGCTTAAATATGAAAAAACAATCGGAGATGACCGGACTGGTTTTATCGGAGACTGGAGCAGTCAGCAAGGGGTACAGCAAATTGAAAATGGAGATGTTTATGCCTGGTCTACAGCGATGGGCGATGGAGAACAGCGCAGATCTGCCAGGCCATCAGGGATCGTCCGGATCAAAAAAGGAGCAGAACAATTTGATAAATCGTATTTCTTCAATATAGAGGCTGCTACAGGGGCGAAAATTTCAAGAGGAGAATATATCGGTAACGGTAAATTCCTGATGTCGGTTTACACTGTACCAAAAGAAAACGAAGGGAAGGTTAAAATGATCATTGCTGATGTATTTAACAATAAGGTTACTGAAGTTAAAGGGATTCCGAGCCATGACGCAGTCAGGTTTAAAATGGTGGTTTATGCCGAGTCTGATGGTAAAACAATCGATTATGTAATGCAGGATGATAGTGGGGAGTATTATGTGTATATCATTAATGGTGAGACCGCTACAGCAACGAGAGGCCTTCATATTGAAGGCGCAGAGGTTGTAACTGCCTTCTCGAAATTAAAATATTAAACTATTGTGTTTTGACGGGCCGCATTACCAGGTGTAAGTGGCCCTTTTTTAACTGTATTTCTGATGTTCAAAAAAATAAATGCCTGGCTCCATTTGTGGCTGGGGCTTGCCTCGGGTATTATTGTCGTCATTGTAAGTCTGACTGGCTGCATATTAGTATTTGAGCAGGAAATAAACAATTTACTTTATCCTTATCTTACTGTAAAGGCCGAAGCTGAAAGTAAATATCTCCCTCCTTCTCAGCTTTATACCCGCCTGGAGGAGCATATGCCCGGAAAAAAAATCAGGAGTATCTGGTATCATGGGTTGGATAAATCAGCTCATGTGACCATCGACTCTGATTCAACGGTTTATATGAACCCTTTTAGTGGTGAAGTGCTGGCTGTTGCTGATCACGATGCCTTTTTTCATTTTGTAGACCAGGGGCACCGTAATCTATGGATGGGAAGAAAAATAGGTAAAGCTGTTGTGGGTTGGGGCACCTTTATTTTCTTTCTGCTGTTAATCAGCGGACTGATTTTGTGGTATCCAAAAAAATGGAGTAAAACCAATATCAATAAGAGTTTTAAAATAAAATGGAAGGCAAAGTTTAAAAGGCTCAATTATGATCTCCATAATGTTCTCGGATTTTATGCCCTTCTGATCGCTGTAGTCCTGGCGTGTACCGGATTGATCATGAGTTTTTCCTGGTTCTCCAAAAGTGTTTACTGGTTAAGTGGCGGGACGAATATGGCTAAGCGGGGAAAACAGCAGGAGGTTAAATTGTCACCGCCAGCTGGTCCGATAATTTACAGCGCAGATAAAGTTTGGTATAAGGTGAGAAAAGAAATGGCTGTGCATGAAAAAAATGCTGTCATTGTCTCTGTTCCTGATCATGATGATGAAGCGATTTATGCCTGCACAGATATGTATAATGGCAGCTGGAGGGATATTTATTTTGATCCTGCGACAATCAAACCACTACCCTTTTCAGGAAAACGCTTGTCGGACCTTGCTTTTGCTGACTGGTTGCGAAAATCAAACTACGCTTTACATGTGGGAGCTATCGGAGGCCTTTTTACTAAAATTATTGCCTTTATCACCAGCCTGATCTGTGCCACTTTACCGGTCACGGGTTTTTATGTCTGGTGGGGTAAAAGAAAGAAAATAAAAAAAATAACGCATGAAAATACTTCTGACCATATTTAGTTTCTTCCTGTTTGCTCAGTTACATGCCCAGACGCACCAGGTAAGAGGAAATTTAATGGATGAGGCAGAAAGACCTGTCAGTTATGCAGGTATTTATTTGCTTAAGGCTGCAGACTCCAGTCAGGTGAAGGCCGTAGTGAGTGATTCAGGAGGTTATTTTAAGTTGCAGGATATTCCAAAGGGCAGATATTTAGTAAAGATCAGCTTTGTTGGTTATCAGCATTATTTCAGTCAGCAACTTGTATTGGATGGGGAATCAGTTATCTCTAATCTGGGTGTCATTCGGCTTATTGCAGAGCAGATGTCACTGAATACCGTAGAAATTAAAGCGAATAAAGCTGTAATCGTACAGCGCTTTGACCGGATGGTAATGAATGTGGAGCAGAGTGTAATGGCCGAAGGTGGGACTGCTCTGGAGCTGCTTAATAAAGCTCCTGGTGTCGCTATTACTGAAAATGGGGAGCTTAGTTTAAAAGGAAGACCTGGAACTATGGTGATGATTAATGGAAAACCCACTTATTTATCAGGGAATCAGCTGGCAAATTTGCTAAGGGGAACAGCCTCTAATACGATTTCCAGGATTGAGATTATGGCAAATCCGTCTTCTAAATTTGATGCTGCGGGTAATGGAGGGATAGTTAATATTGTGCTCAAAAAAAGTGTTAAAACGGGCTTAAACGGAACTGTATCGGCTAATGGCGGTGCAGGACGAGCTGCCCGGCTGGGTGGTGGTACCAGTCTTAATTACAGGTCTGAAAAGGTAAACCTTTTTGGAAATTATAATTACTTCTATCAGGACCTGGAAAGTTCAGCGGAAGTTAAACGGGATTTTTACCATCATGGGATTCCTTACAGCAGCTCATTCCAGCAAATGAACGAAAAGGCAAATCTGCGTGCACATAATTTTCAGGCGGGACTGGATTTGTTCCTCAATGAAAAAAACACACTTGGGTTCCTTGTAAACGGAGGAACCGGGAAGTATCCAACGGTTCAGCCTACGCGTAATCGCCTGCAAGATGATGAAACCGGAAGGCTGTTATGGGAGGCCCGGACGCATACGACTGGTAAAGAGCGCTGGTCAGATATGCTTTACAATATGAATTACAAGCACCTTTTTAATGACAAAGGGCATGAGCTGACTGTTGATCTGGATTATGTGACCCATTTCTCCAAAATGGATCAGCAACTGGATACACGTTTTGCCGATGGAAATGGAATGATTACAGAAAAATCAAGAAAAGGTGATCTGCCTTCTGATAATGATATTTACGTTGGAAAAGTGGATTATATTTTGCCGGCAGGGAGTTTAGTAAAGATAGAAACCGGATGGAAAGGAAGTTTTGTCCGGATGGCTAATCACCTCAAATATGATACTTTGCAAAATAAGGTATATGTGCCGGATCACTTCACAAGCAATGATTTTATTTACCGGGAGCAGATCCAGGCAGGATATCTTAATCTGAAAAAGGATATAGGAAAATTTAGTATCCAGGCGGGCCTTCGTGGGGAATATACTTATACCCAGGGGCATCAGCTAACCACAGACTCTTTAGTCAAAAGAAGTTATTTTAAACTATTTCCAAGTTTGTTTATCACCCGGGAAATTAATGATAAAAATCGTTTGCAGCTAAGCTACAGCAGACGTATAGATCGCCCGGGGTACTGGGATATGAATCCTTTCAGGGTATATAATGATCCATTTTCCTATGAGGAAGGAAATCCATACCTGCTTCCGTCTTTTGTTAATGCTTTTGAATTGAGCCATGGTTTCCAATCCAGGTATTATACTACATTGACCTATAATTCCAGTACAGATGTAATCAGTAGTTTAGTTGGAGGGAATAGTGGACTAACTTTTCAGAGGCCTGAAAACCTGGCTAAATTTAAAAACTATGGGGTTAGTTTTACAGCATCAACAGATTTTACGAAATGGTGGTCAGGGACACAATTTGTGAATCTTTTTCGCAATGATTTTTCCATAGCCGCAGAAACGGGGGAAATCAAAATGAAAAGAACCAGTTTCTCATTCGATACGCAGAATACTTTCAAACTGGGAAATGGCTGGAAAACGGAACTGAGTGGATTGTATAAATCGAAAGTAATTTCAGGGGTATTTACTACAAAAGGATATTATATGGTTTCTGCAGGGACTCAAAAGGCATTATTAAATGATAGGGCAACTGTAAAGCTGCTGGTTAATGATATTTTCCAAAGTGCACAGATCCGACAGGTTGCTGCTTATGGAAATATTTCAACTTATAGTCATAGCCGACCTGATAGCCGGGCAGTAGTTCTCTCCTTGAGTTACCGCTTTGGCGGAGACGGAGCCAGTGGCAGACAACGGAGTACGGCAAGTGAGGAGCTCAAAGGAAGGCTGAAATAAGGAAGAATAAGGAGCTTAAAGGGGGGATGGAATATTTAAAGAAATGCCAATCAGCAGATTAATAGCAAATTGTATGGCTGAAAGAAAATATAATACTTATCTTTGCAAGCTTTAGCAATAGTATATAAGACAATTATTTCTTGTTATTTATGGAAATAAGTATTGTTTTGAGTCTGTGCGAAAGTTAAAGAACTGATAATTAGTTAAATATAATTATACCCATACCCATAAATTATTTCATTTAATGGAACAAACTGTAGAGCAAAAGCTGAAAGCTTTATACGAATTACAAACCCTTCATACAAAAATTGATAAAATACGTCAGATTCGTGGTGAATTGCCAATGGAAGTGGCTGACTTAGAAGATGAGGTAGCGGGATTGGAAACACGTATACAAAAATTCAAGGCTGAATTGGATGATACCGAAGATGCTATTGTAACACGTAAAAATATGATCAAGGAATCTCAGGCCCTGATCAAAAAATATGATACTCAGTTAAAAGAGGTAAAAAACAATCGTGAGTATGATGCTTTAACAAAAGAAGTTGAAATTCAATCTCTTGAAATTCAGGTTTGCGAGAAAAAAATCAGAGAATTCGGATTTGATATCTCTACAAAAACTGAGGTTTATGAAAAAGCTTTAGGTGACCTCGATTCCAGAAAGAATGATTTGGAAATCAAAAAAGGTGAATTACAGACCATTACTTCTGAGACTGAAAAGGACGAATTAAGCTTAAGTAAAAAAGCAGAGAAAGCCGAAGCGGGTATTGAAGAGAGATTATTGGTTGCTTACAGAAGATTAAGAGGAAATGCAAACAACGGTCTTGCTGTTGTTACTATCGATCGCGACTCTTGTTCAGGATGTTTCAATCAGATCCCACCTCAGCGCCAGTTAGATATTCGTCAGCGTAAAAAAATCATCGTATGTGAGCATTGCGGTAGAATTTTAGTTGATGAGGCATTGACATTAGAAAATGTAACTGCGTAATTAAGTAGTTTTTCATTCTCCATAAAAAAAACGGTCGGATTATCATCTGACCGTTTTTTTTATGGAGAATGAAACAATAATTCAATTTTGATCGTTTTTAAGAATTTACCCTATAGAATTGTTTTTCATTATGTCCGCCAAAAGGAAACTTATCCTCCTGTTTAAATTCTGTTTTTTTCCGTTTTTATTCCTGTTACCAGGTACTGTTCATGCCAATTTCGATTTTAATGCCAACTGTCTGAAAGCCTACCAGCTGATCTTTGAGCTTAAAATTAACGCGGCAAAACAGCTGATTGCTGCCGAAAAGAACGCGCATCCTAAAAACTCAATAGTTCCTTTATTAGAGAATTATGCAGATTATTTTTATCTGATTACTGTAGAGAGTAAACAGGATTTCGACAGGCTTAAAGAAGAGAAATCGCGCAGGCTTAGCCAGATAGATGATGATGATGCACAATCCCCTTATTATCTGTACGCACAGGCTGAAATCAACCTGCAATGGGCGTTACTGAGGAGCCGGTACGGAGAATACTTTACCGCAGCAAGGGAAATTAAAAAAGCAAACGGTCAGCTACAGGATAATGCAAAGAAATTTCCAGGTTTTCATCTGAATGGTAAGGGACTGGGGCTGATCAATGTGTTTTTGGGAAATCTGCCTGACGGAGTGCTGAAAAGTACACTTTCTACATTCGGAGTAAAAGGAGATGTTCAGAAAGGGCTTTCAATGTTAGATAAGCTTGCTCAGAATCTTCCTAAATCTGCTTTTGAACCATTTTATGAAGAAGTGGTATTTTATTACGTCTATGTTTTATCTGATGTCATCCACTCTCCGGATGCTTACGCTAAAACTATGAAATATACGGCCAGAATTTCTGATAATAGTCTGTTGAAAGCCTATTTACAGGCTTATGTGTGTGCCAGGAACGGGCATAACGATGAGGCGATCTCCATTCTGGGCAAAAGACCTTCGGGCGAAGGCTATCAGGCTTTCCCTTATCTTGAGCTTTTAATGGGGACTGCGAAACTGAATAAACTGGACTATTCCGGGGCAACTAATTTTAAGCGGTTTCTGCAGCTAAATAAAGGCGTTAATTACATTAAGGATGCCAACCTTCACTTGTCGTGGGTTGCTTTGCTAAATGGCGACACAGGGGCTTACAGGGCTTATAATAATAAAGTCAGAAGTGCTGGATATACTTATGGCGAAAAAGATAAGCAGGCAATGAACGAAGTAGCCGCTCCTGCTCCGGATCCTGGATTATTAAAAAGCAGGCTGCTGTTTGACGGAGGGTATTATACCAAAGCACTGGACATGCTGTCAGGAGAAAATGCAGACAGTTATAAATCTATCAAGGACAAGGTAGAGTATTATTATCGAATGGGCAGGATTTATGATGCGCTGGATAAGGATGACAATGCATTGCAATATTATCAGAATGCTGTGACCTCCGGAAGGAACCTAAAATATTATTACGCGGCGACCTCTGCTTTGAATATGGGCAGGATATATGCGAAAAAGAGAAACGATGCAAAAGCAAAAGCCTGGTTTAACCAGGCTATCAATATGAAAAATCATGAATATGAGAATAGTATTGAAGCTCAGGCCAAAGATGGCCTGAAGAAGCTGTCTAATTAAAATCTATATACAAAAGCATTGATATGCATTCCGGCACCGACAGAGGCGAATACTGCATATTCTCCTGCCTTCACTTTGTAGCCGGCAACTTTTTCCTTCAGGACAAGATCAAGCAGGGTTGGGATAGTAGCAACAGAGCTGTTTCCCAGCCATGAAATTGTCATCGGAACCAGATTTTCCGGAACAGAATCCAGGTGATATAATTTAAATAGACGTTTCATAATCGCATTATCCATTTTGCCATTGGCCTGATGGATAAAGACGGTTTTGATATCTTCAATGCTTAACCCTGCCTTATCAATAGCGATTTTGACTACATGAGGAACATTTACAACGGCAAACTCATATAATTTACGTCCGTTCATTTTCATATAGGTATTCCCATCTGTAGCAGCGGGATTACAACTTTTGGACATATAGAGAAGGGAAGCAAATTTTCCTGCAAATGATTGGGTTTTATGGGCAATGATACCTGTTGGCTGCTCGTCTTCGACAGCCTGAAAAACAACTGCTCCTGCCCCATCTGAGAATATCATGCTATCACGGTCATGCGGATCAATGATGCGGGATAATGTTTCTGAGCCGATCACAAGCACGCGTTTTGCATCACCACTCTGAATCAGATAATTGGCTTGTATTGCACCCTGTACCCAGCCCGGACAGCCAAAAATGATATCATAGGCAACGCAGTCAGGATTAACTATATCCAATTGTTGTTTTACTTTGGCAGCAAGTGCCGGCAGGATATCCATACGGTTACTGCCATGCTGAATATCACCAAAGTTATGACAGAAAATAATGTGATCTAAGGTTTCTTTATCAATTGAAGCATCATCCAGAGCCCTTTGTGCGGCAATGGCAGCAATATTACTATTCATCAGATCATTATCTACATAACGTCGTTCGATGATTTCTGTAATTTCTGAGAATTTACTGATAATATCGGCGTTATCCTTTTCAAGAATAAGCCCATTTTCATAAAATGTAGAATTCAGGAATGAATCTCCTGAAACAATATTGTCCGGAATGTAACTTCCAGTACCTGCAATTACTGACGATATATGCTTTTTATTACCCATTCTGAACCGTATACTGTTTTAGTCTTTAGTATAAAACTAGGATTAATTTATTGAAAACAAAAATTTAAGAGAAATCATCAATTAAAAAAACGATTAACTCTTTTGGTCCATGTGCACCAAGAACCAATGTTTTTTCAATATCAGCGGTCCTGCTGGGGCCGGTAATTGTGCTGATCATAGATGGAATTTGCGATCCGTATTTATTTTTAATCAGCTTGAACCCATCTTTAAGATCCATAACCAACTGACCGGTTCTTGCAATCACGATGTGATGATGTGGAAAAATACTTAGTCTTCTCCCCGATTCATTTTGGTTACTAAGTAGAATGGAGCCGTTTCTGGCAATTAGTGCTTCACAGGTGGTAATGCCGACTTCGGCCATTTCAAAGTCCTTGTCGGTCTTATAAAAAGGAAATTCATAGGTGGAAAGCAATCGCTGAAGCTCGGGTTCCCAGCAATAGATTTTTCTCCATTTATACTTGTCGGCCAGCTCCAGGATGTTTTCAATAAATTCAACACCATCCTCACAAAAAATAAAATTGCCGGAAACAGCCGTTAACTGTTCGGCAAATAGGACCTCTGGAATCTCTGTATTGGGTTTGTAAAGCGGGCTTTCCTCTAAATTAGGATAGGGATTATCTCTTTTTTCAAGCAGAGCTTTCCGTATCTTTTTTAGCATCAACTCCTTTGAAGAAATATTCTCTTGCATATAAAAATGGATTTGCTGTCATCAGTACACCTGATGACAGCTCCATAAAGCTAATAATTACGATTCAGAATGTAAAGGAGTTACTACTGGTGAAGAAGGATCTGTTGTTTCTCCGACACCTTCATGAAGTAAACCTTCAGCTGCTGGCTTCTGATCTCCGGTACCATTTACAAATTCATCGTAAGTAGTACGGTTATCAAATGGGCGTTTGCCTAAAATTTCTTCCAGATCTGCCTGGAAAAGAATTTCTTTTTCCAGTAATTTTTCTGCAAGTTTTTCCAGACCTTCTCTTTTATCAACTAATAACTGCATTGTTCTAACATAAACTTCACTGATCAGTTTACGCACTTCGACGTCAATCAGTTCAGAAGTCTTTTCTGAATATGGCTTGTTAAAATTGTATTCATTCTGTGGATCATGGAAGGAAACATTACCAATAGTACTGTTCATACCATAAATAGTAACCATTGCATAAGACAGCTTAGTAATTCTTTCCAGGTCATTTTGTGCTCCTGTAGATATTTTACCAAAGACAAGATCTTCTGCAACACGTCCGCCCATAGTCATACACATACCGTCAGTAAGCTGTTCGGTAGTATACAGGAATTGCTCTTTAGGCAAGTACTGTGCATAACCTAAGGCAGCTACACCACGTGGTACGATAGAAACTTTTACCAATGGATCTGCATGTTCAAGGAACCATCCTGCGATGGCATGGCCAGCTTCGTGATAAGCAACTATGCGTTTCTCTTCTGGTGAGATAATTTTATTCTTTTTCTCTAAACCACCGATAACACGGTCGATCGCATCCTGGAAATCCTGCATATCCACAGATTCTTTATTTCTTCTGGCTGCGATTAACGCGGCTTCATTACAAACGTTTGCAATTTCAGCCCCAGCAAAACCAGGAGTCTGTGCAGAAAGCTTTTTAGCATCTACAACCACATCTGTTTTGATTGGTTTTAAGTGAACCTTAAAGATCTGCTCTCTGCCTACTAAATCGGGTTTATCAATAGAAATCTGTCTGTCAAATCTTCCCGGACGAAGTAATGCACTATCCAGTACATCCGGACGGTTTGTTGCCGCCAGAATAATAATTCCTGAGTCTGTTCCGAATCCATCCATTTCAACCAGTAACTGGTTTAAGGTGTTTTCACGCTCGTCATTACCACCCATCATGCTGTTTTTACCACGGGCACGACCGATAGCATCAACCTCATCAATAAAGATAATACATGGTGCTTTGTCTTTAGCCTGTTTAAATAAGTCACGCACACGGGATGCACCAACTCCTACAAACATCTCTACGAAATCAGAACCTGAAAGAGAGAAGAACGGAACCTGAGCCTCACCGGCAACAGCTTTAGCCAATAACGTTTTACCCGTACCAGGAGAACCAACCAATAATGCACCTTTAGGGATTTTACCTCCCAGATTCGTGTATTTTTTAGGATTTTTAAGGAAATCTACAATTTCCATGACCTCCTGTTTAGCTTCTTCAAGACCGGCAACATCATTAAATGTTACATTTACCTGGCTTTCCTTATCAAATAAGGTTGCTTTGGATTTTCCGATATTGAAAATCTGTCCGCCACCACCGCCGGCGCCACCGCCCATTTTGCGCATGATAAATATCCAGAATCCAATAAATAAAAGCACAGGAATAATGACCGTAAAGAACCATGAATTGAAGGTACTTTGTCTGGTTTCTTTATCAGCCTGAACCTGAGCATCAGTTGGAATACTTTTCTGAGATTCTGACAATTGTTTATCCAGTGCATCCATTGATCCGGCAGTAAAAGATACTGTAGGGCCTCCGGTTGAACCGAAATTGCTTTTTGTCTGGTATTTTTTATACTTCTCCTGGTTCAGACGGTCTGGTTTGATAAATACATCAGCCCTGACCAGGTCTTCATATTTGTAAGCAACAATTTTCTGAACATCTCCCGGAGCAAGCATGTCCTTTTCAAATTCCTTGTAAGTAATCGTTTTGTTGGTATCATTGGTAAACAGAACGGAAACAAGGACAAGTCCTAAAATAATAGCAGCGTAAACCCAGAATATATTAAAGTTTGAGCCCTTTTGAGGTTTTTTTGGAATATTAGGTATTCTCTTAATTAACTTGGGCTTAGTATTTTCTTTCTCTTTCATCGTTGATTCAAAAAAATGTATAAGGTTGTAACTGGTTAAGCGCTTTGATAAGATGTAGTTTGAGCATCGCCCCATAAATCTTCAATCCCGTAAAAATCTCTTTTTTCTGTTTTGAAGATATGAACAACAATATCAAAATAATCCAGGATTATCCACTCTGCGTTTTCTAATCCCTCTTTTCTCCACGGAGTAGCTTCTGTGTTTTTATAAATTTCGTCCTCCACACTATCGGCGATAGCCTTCACCTGAGTAGAAGAATCTGCGTTGCAAACTATAAAATAATCTGATACGGAGCTGTTTAAATTTCTTAAGTCCAGACGGACGATATCATGTCCCTTTTTTTCCTGCATGCCATGAACGGCTATTTCTGAAAGGTAGGTAGAAAGGTTTACTAATTTCTTTTTTACCATTAAAATGTTTTATTTTTGATAAATAACAACTATAAAATCAACTATTGCAAAATAACACTTTTTCAACACTATTTGTTGGTCAAAATCTTATCAAATTATTAGCAGTTGATTCTACCAATAATTTTTTGAAAAGGATGGTGTCAAATTCCGAGCCATTACCCGAAGGAACTGTTATTATGGCAGAGAATCAATATGCAGGCCGGGGACAGGTAGGTAGTAAATGGCATGCTGAACCCGGGAAAAACCTTACTTTCAGTATACTTTTATCTCCTTCGTTCCTACCGCTTACCGCACAATTTAACTTGAATATGACCATCAGCGTTGCTTTACAAAAAGCATTAGGAGGGATTATGGGGACAGGTTTAGCGATTAAGTGGCCGAATGATATATATTTCGGACATCAGAAAATAGGTGGGATGCTTTTGGAGAATATCGTGTCAGGAAGCCGTATAAAGGCCTGTATCGTTGGTGTAGGCTTGAATGTAAACCAGGAAAATTTTGAATCTGAGATACAGCATCGTGCTGGTTCGATCGGCCAAATTTTACATCGTCATGTTGATTTAATAACACTTTTAGCAGAGATTTGCAGTCATATAGAAGCAGGGTATTTAAAATTAAAGGCTGGAAATTATACAAACTTACGGCTGGAATATCTGACTTATCTTTACCAATACAACGTAAAAGCGTGTTACCGACAAAATGGCGAGATATTTGAAGGGAAAATTGTCGATGTTAGTGAACACGGCTTTCTAAGTTTAGAAACCAGTCAGGGATTAAAAACGTATAATTTTAAAGAAATAGAATTTATCCGCCCATAAATAAAAATATCACTCATAAAAATCAATATAATTTATAACCATGAAGAAAATAACCTTAGTATTTACATTGTTATTGTTTACTGTTCTTGGAGCTTCTGCTCAGATCGAGACCCCGGTAACCTGGTCTTATGCGCAAAAGAAGATCAGTAACACTGAAGCAATAGTCTATCTTAAAGCAACTATTCAGGATGGATGGCATATCTATTCACAAACTGTAAAGCCAGGAGGGCCAGTTAAAACAACCATTAAATTTAATCCGTCAAAGGATTTTGTTAAGGTAGGTGCAACTATAGAACCAAAACCACTTACTAAATTTGAAAAGGTTTTTGATATGAATGTTGGCTATTTTGAAAAGCAAGTGGTTTTTCAGCAAAAAATCAAATTGAATAAGCCGGGTACAATAGTTACCGGAACAATAGAATTTATGGTTTGTGATGCCTCAAAATGCCTTCCTCCAGATGAAGTAAAGTTCTCGGTTCAGGTTAAGTAGATCAAAATTATACAATAAAAAGGGTGATAGCTATCGGGCTGTCACCCTTTTCTATTTCTATTCCTTCCGAAGGAATATGGATGTACAGTAAAATATTGGCTATGCTTTGTCCCAAAACTTTTTAAACAAGAAATTATAAGTAATTTCACGGCCTTATGGAATCAAATGATCCTTCAGGAGATCAGATAAAAAATAAAAACTAATGAAGAAGTTAATTTTAATGTTTGCTTTGGCTCTGTCAGTGTTTTTGCTGCAATCCAGTCAAAGTTTTGCCTTTACTCAGAAACAGGATTCAACTGTAGTTAGTGATGATATACAATTTACCGAAATAGGTTCAGCAGCAGACAGTGCTGCAAATGCTGTCGTAAAAGACAGCGTAAAGAAAGACACGGTCAAAGCGACAGTTGCAGCGAAACCTGTTACCCAGGTGTTGCACCAACAGACAGAAAAGGAAAAAACATTGTGGCAAACCTTTATTCAAGGTCTTCTGGGAGGGTTTATCGCATTTTTAATGCCTTGTATTTTTCCAATGGTGCCACTTACAGTAAGTTATTTTACCAAAAGAGCAGGTAGTAGGAAAAAAGGAATAGGACAGGCAGTTATTTATGGGATTTCTATTATCGTCATTTACGTTGCCTTTGGATTGCTGATCACTTTACTTTTTGGTTCTACAAGACTCAACGAATTAAGTAGTAGTGGCTGGTTTAACTTTTCGTTTTTCATTTTACTGATAGTTTTTGCAGTTTCTTTCTTCGGCGCTTTTGAAATTACATTGCCAAGCTCTTTTGTCAATAAAATAGATCAGAAGGCAGATGACAGTAAAGGTTTGGGTGGAATATTTTTTATGGCTGCTTCGCTGGCACTGGTTTCATTTTCCTGTACCGGTCCTATTATAGGAACACTGCTGGTTCAGGCAAGTTCTAAAGGTGAAATCCTTGCTCCGGCAATCGGAATGTTTGGTTTTGCGCTTGCTTTAGCGCTTCCTTTTACCTTGTCAGCGATATTCCCTGGTTTTCTGAGCAGTATGCCTAAATCAGGTGGCTGGTTAAATAGTGTAAAGGTTTGTCTTGGCTTTTTAGAGCTTGCCCTGGCATTGAAATTCTTATCTGCGGCAGATCTGGTATGGCACTGGGAGTGGTTTGACAGAGAGATCTTCCTGGTATTATGGATAGTGATTTTCTTCCTGATGGGAGTTTATATTCTTGGAAAGATTAAGTTTTCACACGACAGTGATCTCCCGTATGTGTCAGTTCCCAGATTATTTTTCGCTATATTCTCTTTCTCTTTTGCGATGTACCTGGTTCCTGGATTATGGGGAGCCCCGGTAAATATTTTAAGTGGAATAGCCCCGCCTTTAAATACACAGGATTTTATCCTGGGCGGAAATAGTATTGGAAGCCCGCAGGGGTCTGCTGATTTTCCTGCATCAGTAAAATACAATGATGTATTGCATCCGCCACATGGGTTTCGTGCTTTTTTTGATCTTGATGAAGGGTTGGCATACGCTAAGAAAGTAAATAAACCAGTGCTGATAGATTTTACCGGGCATGCCTGTGTGAATTGCCGCAAAATGGAAGATAAGGTCTGGATAGATCCGCAGGTAGGTCATTTAATTAAAGATGAATATGTGCTGATACAATTATATGTAGATGAGCGCTCGGTAAAAATGCCGCCGGAAAAAGTACACTATTCTAAGATATTACGGACCACTACCGATGATCTCGGCAGATGGAACGGGGATTTTCAGGCAACTAATTACAATTCTAATTCACAACCATTCTATGTATTGGGAGGGCATGACCTGGTTCCTCTTGTTGCCCCTCAGGGAGCAATTTTTGACGCTAAAGAATATGCCGCTTACCTGCAGAGCGGTCTTGATAAATTTAAATCATCCAAGAAATAATGAATAAAATTAAAAACATAGCTGTATTAACATCAGGGGGAGACGCACCGGGGATGAATGCTGCCATAAGGGCAGTGGTCAGAGCTGGTATATATTATGATTTAAATGTTTCAGGAGTACTTAGAGGATACGAAGGATTAATAAATGGAGATTTTATTCCAATGGACCGCAAGTCCGTGGCAAATATTATCCAGCGGGGCGGAACTATTCTTAAAACTGCCAGGAGTGATGATTTCCGGACTAAAGAAGGTCGGAAACTAGCTTATGATCAGTTAAAGAAGCATAATATGGATGCAATGATCGTTATTGGTGGTGACGGAACCTTTACAGGGGCTAATTTATTTACCAGTGAATTTGATTTTCCTGTGATTGGTCTGCCAGGTACAATTGATAATGATCTGGCGGGTACGGATTTTACAATTGGTTACGATACTGCTATTAATACCGTTGTAAATGCAATTGATAAAATCAGGGATACAGCTGAATCACATGACAGGTTATTTATCGTAGAGGTCATGGGCCGGGATTCTGGGTTAATCGCTTTAAGAAGTGGTATTGGCGTAGGAGCTGAGGCAATTATGATTCCTGAAGCCAATATGGGTGTGGAGGGATTAATCAAACGATTAGAGTATGGCCGTAAGGATAAGGCTTCTAAAATCATCATCGTTGCTGAGGGGGATGAAGTTGGTGGTGCTTTTAATGTAGGTGAAGTTCTGAAGGAGAATTTCCCGAACTATGATATCAGGGTTTCTGTTTTAGGCCACATTCAAAGAGGTGGAAAACCAAGCTGTATGGACAGAGTTCTGGCCAGTCGTTTTGGAGTGGCGGCAGTTGAAGGTTTACTGGAAGGAAGATCGGGAGGTATGGTTGGTCAGATTAATAAAGAAATCCTGTTCACCCCTTTTGATCATGCGATTAAACATATTGATGCAGTGGAAGTGAGTCCTGCATGGATGAAATTAGTAGAGATATTGTCACTATAAGGGACAGTAGGAATTAAAAATTGCTGCATCTTGCTAATCATTAGTATTTTACTTACTTTTGCATCCCCGCTAGCATGAAGCTCCGGGAACTATGTTGAATACATAAACTTATAAAGAAATGGCAACTAAAATCAGATTGCAAAGATTCGGTAAAAAGAGCAAACCTTTTTTCCACGTAGTGGTAGCAGATTCACGTGCACCGAGAGATGGTAAATTCATTGAGCGTTTAGGTTCATATAACCCAAACACCAATCCTGCAACCATCGAAATTAATTTCGAAAAAGCATTAGACTGGGTAAACAAAGGTGCTGAGCCTACGGATACTTGCCGTACTATTTTATCTCACAAAGGTATTTTGTACAAAAAACACTTACAAGGTGGTGTTAAAAAAGGCGCTTTAACTGAAGAACAGGCAGATGCTAAATTTGCTGAATGGCTTTCAGCTAAAGACAGTAAAATCGAAGGCAAAAAAGACAGCTTAACTAAATCTAAAGATGAAGTTAAAAAAACTGCTCTTGCTGCTGAAGCTAAGAAAAACGCAGACCGTGCTGCTGCTATCGCATTGAAAAATGCTCCGGTAGTAGAAGAAGTTGTTGAAGAAGAAGCTCCTGTAGCTGAAGCTGCAACTGAAGAAGCTCCTGCGACAGAAGAAACAAAAGAAGAAGAAGCATAGTAATTTGTAATTCTTAATTATAGCGAAGAATCCTTCACCAGAAGGTTTTCTTCGCTATTTTTATTTAATGTAAACTGATTTAGATTTTAATGACGCACGAAGAGGCTTTTTATATAGGGTATTTTACCAAAACAAAAGGATTAAAGGGGGAGATTCAGCTGTATTTTGAATACGATGAACCAGGGTTGCTAGACCTTGATGTTATATTTGCTGACATGAATGGTAAGATGGTTCCTTTTTTTGTGTCGGCCTGTAAAATGCAACCGAATAATACCGGAAATATTTATCTCGATGATATCGATCATATTGATAAGGCTCAGCAGCTATTGAAAAAAAAGATCTATCTCCCGTTAAGTAAAATGCCTGACCGGGATGATGAAGATTTTCACTATAATGATCTGAAGGGATTTATAGTATCTGACGAGACCCATGGTGAACTGGGAGAGATTCTGGAGGTTAATGAATACCCTCAGCAGTTCGTTGCTACTGTTTTATATCAGGAAAAAGAGATCATGTTTCCATTAAATGACGATATGATTGTAGAGATCGATGAAGATGCAGGTACATTGCTGGTTGATCTTCCTGATGGATTACTTGATATTTATCTGTCTAATTAAAATTTATCTCTATGCGTTTCGATATCATTACCGTATTACCTGATCTGTTGCAAAGCCCTTTTGCACACTCTATTTTGCAGCGTGCACAAACCAAAGGAATTGCTGAAATAGTGGTTCATAGTCTGAGAGATTATTCTACAAATAAACAACGGAGCGTTGACGATTATCCATACGGAGGAGGTAGTGGTATGGTGATGTCAATCGAGCCCTTTGCGCGTTGTATAGAGGCGTTAAAAGAGCAAAGAACTTACGAAGAGATTATCTTTATGACTCCTGATGGGTTGACACTTAATCAGACAATGGCCAATGAGCTGTCGGGCGTAAAAAATGTAATTATTTTATGCGGTCACTATAAGGGAATTGATCAGCGGATCAGAGATATTTATGTGACCAGAGAGATCTCCATTGGTGATTACGTATTATCGGGTGGAGAATTGCCTGCTGCAGTCCTGGTGGATGCTATAGTGCGGTTGATACCGGGCGTATTGAATGATGAGACATCAGCCTTATCCGATAGTTTCCAGGGAGGTTTACTGGATGCTCCATTGTATACCCGTCCTGCTGATTATAAAGGGCATCAGGTGCCTGAAATCCTGTTGAGCGGACACGAGGCAAAGATTAACGACTGGAGGCATGAGCAGGCTTTGGCGCGTACTCAGCGGCTTCGTCCTGATTTGCTGGAGGACTAATACAGTTCAATAGCTTCATGCTTTATAAACTCTTTTATTTCTTAAACAAGTAATTTATTTTACCTGTTCTTTATTTATAAATGAAATTATTTATATATTTACGAAATATTTCCCGGCTCATAGCAATGGGAAATGGCTTGATGGTATAAATAATTTCAACAAAAATGAGTGAAAGTACAGATAAGTATAAGATCAATTATTTTTTAGACAAACTCACAGTCAAGGAGTATAAGTTTGCGATGAAGATGATTCCCAAAATGTTGGACATTTCGATGAATACATTTCATAATTATCGCAGAATAAAGATCGGGCAACCACAGGACATACCCTATGAGAAAGTCAAGTTGATGGAAATTTTATTTGATACAGAAAGCGGAGCGCTTGAAAATGTTAAAATGAATGGAAAAAGCCTTGTACAATTGCTTAAAGGGCAGTGACATGACTATTTTTATAAACATTCTAAAATAAAACGGATCGAATTATTGTGGATTTCGTAAAGAATGTTGAAAAAAATCAGGAATCACTTTTTTTTATAAAATAAAATTCCTAATATTGCAGTCCGATTTTAAACAACAAAAAGTCGGCTTAATAGCTTAAAATCATGGATTTAGTAAAATTTGTTGAAGAGCAGGTAATCGCAAAGAACGAGTTTCCTGCATTCAAATCAGGAGATACAGTGAGTGTTCACTATAAAATTCGCGAAGGTAATAAAGAACGTGTTCAAATTTACCAAGGTGTAGTCTTACAACGTAACAGCGTAGGTGCTAATGAGACGTTTACTGTTCGTAAAATGTCTAATGGAGTTGGTGTAGAGCGTATCTTCCCAATCAATTCTCCAAACATCGCTAAAATTGAAGTTAACAGTCACGGTAAAGTGCGTAGAGCTAAGTTGTTCTATCTTCGTGAACTGACTGGTAAAGCAGCTCGTATCAAGTCTAAGAGAGTTTAATTCTCTGAAAAAACATATAGGCCTTCCCGATTCTGTCGGGGAGGTTTTTTAGTTTATCCCGGGCTCAATGATATGCTAAATCACTTAATATTATAGCATTATCCCAGTATTAATATTGCTCATAATTTGGTTTCTTTAACGGAACCAAAATGAAAATTGTGAGAAAATATTTATTTTTACTACTTAGCCTCTATGGTATTCAACAAGGAGTAGCCCAGGAGATTAATTTACTCCCTCAGCCTGTATCATTACACCAGCAGGCAGGTGTTTTTATCCTCAGTCCCCAGGTCACCATTGTTTATCAGAGAGATAAATCAGAACTAAGAGATATTGCGCTTAGTTTGCAGCAAAGGATTGCCAGGCCGACCGGAATGCAGTTATCCCTGCGATACAGCAAGGATAATAAGATATCCAGATATATTCTGCTAAAACTTAACGATCAGGCCGATTCCCGGCTTGGAAAAGAAGGTTATACCTTGAACGTCACAAATCAGGAAGTTAGTCTTTCTGCTAATGAGCCGGCAGGATTGTTTTATGGGATGCAGACACTGATGCAGTTATTACCTGCAGCTATAGAATCAAAGACTATAGCCAAAGAGCTTAAATGGAGTCTGCCCTGTGTGACGATTCTCGATTATCCGCGTTTTGGCTGGAGAGGACTGATGCTTGATGTCAGTCGTCATTTCTTCCCGAAAGAAGATGTAAAGCGGTACATCGATCAAATGGCAAAGTATAAATTTAATGTATTTCACTGGCACCTGACTGATGATCAGGGGTGGCGTATAGAAATAAAGAGCTTTCCGAAGCTGACCAGCACAGGCGCCTGGCGTGTTCCGCGTACGGGTACCTGGTGGCAGTTTGATGAACCACAACCAGGAGAGCCGGCAACCGACGGAGGGTATTACACGCAGGAAGATATCAGGGAAGTTGTGCAATATGCACAGGACCGTCACATTATGATTATTCCTGAAATTGATGTCCCGGGACATAGTATGGCGGCATTGGCTGCTTACCCAGAGTATTCCTGTACCGGAGGGCCGTTCAATGTAAATCCCGGGAGTAAGTTCCAGGGCGAAAACTCGCTGTGCGCGGGAAATGATTCTACATTTGTTTTTTTAGATAAGGTGATTGGTGAAGTTGCAGACTTATTCCCTTCTCCTTATATCCATATGGGGGGTGACGAGTGCAATAAAGCTTTCTGGAAGAAGTGTCCGAAATGCCAGCAGAGAATGCTGACCGAAAAATTAAATTCGGCAGAGGAGCTCCAAAGTTATTTTGTCAGGCGTGTAGAGCAAATCATTCTGTCTAAGGGAAAGAAATTAATTGGATGGGACGAGATATTAGAAGGCGGTCTGGCTCCGTCTGCGACAGTGATGAGCTGGAGAGGTATGGAAGGAGGCATTACGGCAGCGAAAGCCGGACACCAGATTATTATGACCCCAACACAGTATTGTTATCTTGATCTTTATCAGGGTGACCCGGTTACTGAGCCGGAGACGTATTCTATGCTGCGTTTGAAGACATGTTATGAATTTGATCCTGTACCAGAAGGGATTGATGCAGCATTGGTTCTTGGAGGGCAAGGAAATTTGTGGACAGAATCTGTACCTACGTTACGCCATGCTGAATATATGACCTGGCCACGTAGTTTTGCGCTGGCGGAAGTTTTCTGGTCTCCAAAAGAAATGAGAGACTGGCCAGGGTTTGTCAAAAGAGCGGAAGCGCAAACCAGGCGATATGACGCCGCCAGGGTGAACTACGCTACTAGTTTGTATGATCCGGCTTTTAAGGCTGTTCAGGAGACGGAAAACGGGCTGCTGATTACCCTCAGTACTGAAGTACCTGGATTGATAACCTATTATACTTTTGATAATACCAGGCCGGATAATTTTTCTGCAAAATATGAACAGCCGCTACATGTTCCTAAAAATGCGAGAAACCTCAAAGTCATTACTTACAGGAATGGAGAGTTGGTAGGGCATGAAATTAGTATGCCAATTGCCGAATTGCTTAAAAGAGCCGGGGAAAAGAAATAAAAAAGGCGGTTAAATATGTTCACTTGCGTAAGTGAACATATTTAACCGCCTTTAATTTATGCTTTATTCCAGCCTATGCCAGTTCCGCTAAAACAGTAATACCGCCTTTAACGACCTGATTTAATTCCAGATTAACTTTGGTTCCTAACGGCAGAAATATATCTACTCTCGAGCCGAACTTAATGAAACCAAATTCTTTACTTTGTTCTACTACGTCACCCTCTTTAACATACCATACAATTCTTCTGGCCAAAGCTCCGGCAATCTGTCTGAATAATACAGGAGTGCCATTTGCATGTTCTACGACAACGGTTGTACGCTCATTTTCTGTAGATGATTTAGGATTCCAGGCTGCTAAATATTTTCCGGGATGATATTTGAAAAATTTAACCACTCCGGCAATTGGGTTTCTGTTAATATGCACATTTACAGGTGACATAAAAATAGATACCTGTAATCTTTTGTCTTTAAAATATTCACCTTCCTGAGTTTCTTCAATAACTACAACTTTACCATCAGCAGGGCAGATGACCAGATTATTGCCAGTTACAAATGGTCTGGATGGGTTTCTGAAAAACTGTAGTACTATGATAAATAAAGCGAATGAAGCGATATATACAATCCATCTTAACCAGGTGACATCAGCAAATCTATAGTCGATAATGGCATTTAATATAAAGATAAAAAGGATTGAGAGTGCGATGGTTGTATAACCTTCTTTATGTATTGTCATTTAGTTATAAATATGTTTGATGCAAAATTGTGAAAAATTTACGGAAATCGGGCTAAAGAATCGGGCTAAAGAATCGAGATCAGGAAATTGTGCGGTAAATATGTTTAAGGTTTCTGCCCAGTTCATCATAATCCAGACCATAGCCAACTACAAATTCATTAGGAATTTCAAACCCGATGTATTCCAGTTCTTGAATAGGTGAAAGGATAGCCTCAGGTTTGAATAAAAGGCTGCATACACGGACAGAGGCCGGCTGTTGCAGATAAACTTTTTCCAATATATATTTTAAAGTAAAACCGGTATCTACAATGTCTTCTACTAAAATCAGGTTCCGGTCTTTAAGATTTTCCGGAAGTCCGAATACTTCTTTCATTTCGCCGCTGCTTGTCGTGCCCTTATAGCTCGAAACTTTCATAAAAGCTACCTCGCAAGGAATATTTACTTCCTTCAGTAAATCAGCCATAAACAGAAAACTTCCGTTTAATACCCCAACAAAAATTGGGCGTTTATCTTCATATTCAGCATTGATCTGTGCCGCTATTAATTTGATGCGCTCATTAATGCGCTCATTCGTGATCGATATCTCGAATTTTCTGTCTCCAACTTCTATCGTGTTCATCATTTCTTTATAACGAAGGATTTGCTTCCTTTTCTTTGCGGCGTTGTTCTCTCCGCTCTCTTCGCAATTCTTTTTTTGTTTTTTTTACTGTATCCTGTACTGATAATTGTCTTGCCGTTGTGTCTTTCTTCTCTTTTTTGGAACGACCAAATAACCTGTCAAAAAGATTTTTTGATTCGTCCTGCATTTTAACCGGTGAATCTGTATCGACATCAAAGGCCGCCGCCGCAGTATCAACCTTTGCCGAGTCTGGTAGCAGGTATTGACGTAGTCCTGGTCTCAGTCTTACATTGTAAAAACCATAACCGCTGGTATCCGCAGGCGTCAGACCACGCCTGGCCATTATTCTTCCCATATATCTGAAATATGGCAGCATATAGTCTTTCAGTCCGCCATCTCCGCGGAATTTGAACATAGCTATTTTAGGACGGGGAACAATATTAGCCAGAAATATCCCTTCGCCAATGTTCAGTTCTGCCGGGCTTTTACCAAAGTATTGTCTAGATGCCTCTCCGATTCCATAGATGTTTTTACCCATCTCAATGATGTTGAAATAGACCTCCAGCATCCTTTGTTTACTCACCAGGTGATTATTTTCAATTAACCATACAATCAGGATCTCTTCGGCTTTACGTGCAAGTGTCTTTTGACGGCTTAGAAATACATTTTTTACCAGCTGCATAGAAATTGTACTTCCTCCTCTGACGAATTTTTTCTCCTTGAAATTGATCACAAATGACTTACGGATTGATTCTTCCACAAAACCTTTGTGTGTATAAAAAGAAGGATCTTCAGAGGTTAGCAGTGCATTTTTAAAGTTGCTGGAAATCTGTGAAAGCGGGGTGTAATTTGGATTGGAAGGCCCGATCATAATATCGCGCATAGGCTTTCCATACTCATAAGGAGTATAAATGAAGGGCTCGTTGATCTTCTGCAGATTTAATTTGCCCCATTTTACAATTTTGAACCCAAATGGAGTAAGTGTAGAATTGAATTTCAGACTATCTGGTGTTTTACTGTCGAGGTAAAAATTAAGGTCATACTTAATTTTTCCTTTAACCTGTAATCCATCCAGCGATTCAAATAACCCCTCGGGAAAAGCATTTAAAACAGCCTGAGCATCCTGTTCATCAGCATGAAGTTTTACTTCATAAATTTTGTTTGGTGACAAAGTATATTTTAAATAAGGATGTATCGCAGCGTCTTTCAGAAACACAGTGGATGTGCTGTCAAGAGCAACAAAGTTTGGGCCGATCAGCATGTCTGCATTGATCTTTGCATCCTTTACAATTATGTCATTAGAAGCGATTTTAGCATGGTTGATCAATAGATTTTTAACTGACCAGGAACCTGATATTTTGAAATTGTCCCCACTGTATTCCGCACTTTTCATTTCAGTCCGGACAGTGTCAAAACTAAGTTTCGCATGCAATTTATTTTCGAGATAAGGTAGTTCCACTTTTTTACCATCGGCAAAGAAAAGGACGTCCATTTGCTTTTTACCCGGCTTTAGTTTACCGTTAATATGCCAGGTTGCCTCATGATCATTGACCAGTATAGTAGATTTCAGATCACCCCCGTCTATAGTTGCCGTTGTTGTAAGAAAATTCAGTTTTGCCGTATCGTTATCATTCAGGGTAAACAACAGATTTTTCATCTCCATGTCATCAGGGATCTTATTTAATACCTGGTTGAGTATGTCATGGGCAATATCACTCAGATCAATTTTTGATTTATTATCTGTTTTATCTTTCTTTTTCCGTTTCAGGATAAAGTCAAGATTGGTGAGGCTGTCTTTGAGTACAACACTTACTTTACCAGAATTCAATACAACTTCAGCCAGTTTTACATCACCAAAAAGCAAAGGGAATAATTTAACGCCTACAGTCAGATCTGCTACAGTAGATAAAGTATCCCGGTCTTTTGGGACTACTGAAATATTTTTCATATGCACTGTACTCAGTCCGTTGAAGCCTGCTTCACTTATTTTTATCTTAAGTCCATAATCAGTATCTGCTTTTTTTATAGCCTTGGCTATCATTTGTTTGAGTAGAGCCTCTCTTTTGCTGTAAGCAATGGTCCCCACGATAGCGATTAATACAAGAAATATTCCCAGAACCCATGCACCAACTTTGATGTATTTTTTAGGAATGTTAATTTTTGGAAGATGCATGCTGTAAAATAGGTGTTTAATTGCTTAACGTTAAATGCAAATGTTTATTTCGTGTTAAAATTACACTTAAAAAGCCTAAAATCAATTAATTGTACCGTCCTTTTGTTAATTTTGGGCAATGAATATTAGCAAGGAACAAGTTTTAGCAGCTTTGAGAAATGTCGAAGACCCTGATCTTAAAAAAGATCTGGTGACTTTGAACATGATCAAAGAGCTGAGCATCGAAGATAAAAAAATTACTTTCACTTTAGAACTCACCACTCCTGCGTGTCCGATGAAAGATATGCTGAAAAATGCTTGTCTGAATGCAATCAGGCATTTTGTTGATAAGGAGGCTGAAATAGAGATCAAAATAACCTCGAGGGTAACCAAGCCAAATGATACAAACCAGTTGAAAGATATTAAAAATATTATTCTGGTGTCTTCAGGTAAAGGTGGGGTTGGAAAATCAACGGTTGCCAGTAATCTGGCAGTCACATTGGCTGCTGATGGCGCTAAAGTAGGTTTAATCGACGCAGATATCTATGGGCCTTCTGTCCCTACGATGTTTGGTTTGCTAGGTGCTAAGCCCAGTGCGAGGGAAACGGCTGATGGAAAAACGTTAATATTGCCTATCGAAAAGTATGGGATCAAATTGTTATCTTTAGGTTTCTTTGCAGATCCCGATCAGCCTGTGCCATGGCGTGGCCCGATGGCTTCGAATGCAATTAAACAGTTATTCAATGACGCAGACTGGGGTGAGCTTGACTACCTGATTGTGGATCTTCCTCCGGGAACCGGAGATATTCATATCACGATTACTCAGAGTTTTCCGATTGCAGGCGCGGTAATTGTAACTACCCCTCAGCAGGTTGCCCTGGCTGATACAAGAAAAGGGCTTGCCATGTTCAGGATGCCATCAATTAACATTCCGGTATTAGGAGTAATTGAAAATATGGCTTATTTTACGCCGGAAGAATTGCCTGAAAACAAATATTACATTTTCGGTAAAGACGGTGGTAAAGCGCTGGCAGCATCTTTTGATGTTCCGTTTTTAGGCGAATTGCCTTTGGTTCAGGGGATCACTGAAGGAGGGGATAGTGGTACGCCAATTGCAATGGATAGAGAAAGCCAGACAGCCTTAGCCTTCTCGGTTATGGCTGGAAAGATTGCACAACAGATTGCAATTAATAATGCATTGCGGACAGATAGCTAAAAAATTAGTAAATTTATATTTTTAAAATATATCATGGAATTATTAGAACAAGTAGAACAGGCATTAGAAACGATCCGTCCTTATCTTAAGGCTGATGGCGGAGATGTGGCTGTTGAAGAAATTACAACGGATAATGTGGTTAAATTGAAGTTATTAGGTAATTGCGGATCTTGCAAAATGAGCTTTATGACTATGAAAGCAGGAATTGAGCAGGCTATTATGAAAGCCGTACCACAAATAACAGGAGTTGAGGCGATTAACTTAACCGAGTCGGTTTAATCCATTTAACATAATTTAACTAGCCAGCTAGGGAATTACAGTTATTTTTGTACGATGAAATACATTTTCACGTTGATTTTTGTCTTTTTTACGGCGGGGCTGTTTGCGCAACAGGTACCTGCGGGAAAAAGACTGATTCAATTTTCGGGTATTATAACAGACCGGGACAGTAGTTTTGTTGTCCCTTATGTCACTATAACTAATAAATCCAACCAGGAACAGCGCTATGCTGCCAATTATAAAGGTTACTTTTCATTTGTTGCCCATCCAGGTGATACTTTAGTTTACAACGCAATCGGATATACTGATAAAACGGTTATTATTCCATTGTCAGTTAAAGATGCGAAGTACACTGAGATGGTTAAGATGAAATCTGAGATTGTTTATCTTCCGGCTGTACGTGTTTATCCATGGGCCACTGTGGAGGAGTTTACCAAGGATTTTCTCTCTATGAAAGTAGCTGATGATGATATGGAAATTGCAAGGAAGAATATGTCTGCACGCTCAATTAATGGAAAAATTCAATATCTCCCCAGGGATGCCGGAGAGATATCGTCTACGAATTTCCGTATAGACCAGGAAAGGGCGTTGAATAGAAATATGGTTCAAAGCAACCCTTTGTTAAATCCATTTGCCTGGGGTAAATTAATGCAACAGATTTTTAACGGAGATAAAAGCAGGCAGACAAGTAGCAGTAACTAGCGCTTCTTATTGCGTTGTTGCGGGAATTTCATTTTGTAGTCTGCGCGAACATCTCCCCTGGAAATAGAATCCAGTTTAGATTTCAGCATTCTTTTACGCAGTAAGCTCAGCGTGTCGGTAAATAACTTTCCTTCAATATGATCATATTCATGCTGTACTACACGTGCAGGCATGGCAGATAAGGCTTCTTCATGCATTACCCAATTCTCATCATAGTATTGGACCAGAACATTTGGTTTACGCATTACGTCTTCCCTGATTTCAGGAATACTCAGACAGCCTTCAGTAAAAGCCCATGGCTCACCTGATTCTTCGAGTATAACAGCATTGATAAATACTCTTTTGAATCCTGGATTTCCGTCTTCGTCTGCACCTGTATCTACAATAAAAAGCCTGATTGGCAACCCTATTTGCGGAGCGGCAAGACCAACACCATATGCTGCATACATCGTATCGAACATATTGCTGATCAGTTTTGTTAAATCCGGATAATTTTCATCTATGTTCTGGCATACTTTCCTTAAAACGGGATCTCCGTATGCTACAATTGGTAATTTCATCTGTATAATTTTTATTAACACTTTTAATACACGAACTGTGTATTTGTTCGCTCTGCAATATATCTATTGCACTAATTAAGATACAAAAGTACGAATATTACCCTAAAGGGTAAAAGGTTAGGACGCTAAGATTTTTTTCATCCAGAATTTCATTGGCGATAGTTGCCATTTCACTGGTTCTTACAGCCTCTATTTTTTCAAAAACAGTTTCCAGACTATCAATTTTATTGTAATCAATCAGACTTTTTGCCATAGAAACAATTAATCCGATCCTGTTTTCTTCTCCCAGCGCAATCTGACCAATGAACTTATTTTTTGCTTTCTGTAACTGAACTTCCGTCAGTGGGTTTTCTCTGATTTTACGGAATTCTTTATAAATCAGAGACTGGGCACGATCAACTTTTTCTTTATCTGTACCAAAGTATAAAGTAAAAATACCAGTGTCGCTTAAAGGGCTGTACCCAGATTCTATGCTGTAGGCAATACCATGTTTTTCGCGGATCTGCAGATTCAGAATAGAACTCATCCCTGTACCACATAGCAGGTTATTCAGCAATAACAATCCGGTTTTGAACGGGTGGTGCAGCGAATAGGCAGTAGAGCCTATCATTGTATGCGCCTGCATAATTGGTTTCTGGTCTATTCTGGTAATTACCGGGGATGAAGCAGGCGCCTTTCTGCTCTCCTGATGCAAATTCTCAGGAATCTCTTCATAATACTTTGTGAAAATTTTAACTGCTTTGGCTAGGCTGTAATTACCTAATACAGCAACAACAATTTTATCAGTATGATAATTGGCCGCAATAAAATTTTTGATATCCTGCTGAGAAAGTTTGTTTACACTTTCTGTAGTTCCTAAAATATTACGTCCTAAAGGATGATTTGCAAAAACAAGATCTTCAAAATCATCATATATGGCCTCTTCTGGCTGATCAAGATAAGAAGCAATCTCATCCAGAATAACTCCTTTTTCCTTTTCCATTTCTTCTTCAGGGAAGGTGGAGTGAAATACGATATCATTAAATAATTCCAGTGTTCTGTCCAGGTAAGGATGCAGAAAAGAAGCATGGATACAAGTATATTCTTTTGTGGTATAGGCATTCAGGTCAGCTCCAACACTTTCCAGCCTGTTCAGAATTTGATTGGTATTGCGTTTTTCTGTGCGTTTAAAGATTAAATGCTCAATGAAGTGGGCAAGGCCAGCCTGATTTTCATTTTCATCGCGGGACCCGCTGTTAACGATAATGCAGGCATGAGAAATTGCTGATGCAGAGGGTACGTGAAGAAGACGAATGCCATTCGGCAAAGTGTGTACGTTATATTCCATTCTTTGCAAAGATACAGAAGAACATTGCTACCAAATTGTAATATTCTCTCTTAAAAATCAGATGAGGATCCTCCTCCTCCAAAATCGCCGCCTCCAAACGGACTTTGTGTACCCTTAGGGGTATCTTCCAGTTGGGTTGAAGCAATAATCAGGGATTCGACATTAATTCCACCAGGAATAGTTTCTGCTGCCAGTTCTTCATAAGTAAACCCATGTTTAGGCATTTTGAGGTATCTGATCAGCCAGTAAGATCCACCCAGAGTAACTATCCCAATCAGGACCAGAGTCCCTTCAATAGGCAATACATGGTAATAACTTTTAAAAGTGACGGCTGCTATGGCAATCAAAATCAATCCTGTACGTAATAAAATTACATTTTTTCTGTAAACGCCTGCTCCGGTATAAATAAAAGGGACCAAAATTGTCCATGGCCAGAAGAAAACGGGGTAAGGGACTTTATAAGGACCAATTGTAGTATACCCGTATAATTCTGTTCCCAGTTTCTGTACGACATAATAATTACCCGACAGGTATAAGGTAACCAGGCTTGTTATTTGCACAAGACTAATACAATGCTGGTAATAAATGAGTGCGGGCTGCTTCGTTTTAGTCAATGAAAAATAATAGATTATACCAGAGAGTAGAATGACCAGGAAAGGTAGCGTAGCGGCTCCAAAAGCACTGGAATTGTACCATAATACAGCAGCAAAGAATACCAAAGAAAGGAAACTCATTATAGCCATCAGGCTATCCGTAAAACGGATGGTATAATAGCTACTCAATAGGAAAACAATTCCAGCTGTCCAGTAAAGTTTGGTTATCGAATTTGAGTCATAAAGTGGAAACCGATTGGCCAAAAGGATTAAAAAGCCGGCAAGGATCAGACCTGCTGAAATCCAGGTCAGGGCGTCATCAGCACCTGATCTGAAATGATTTTCTCTTCTGACAACAAATTCAAGTACAATATAGCAGAAGAGACCTAGAAAAAAGTACCACACAGGGCTTTTGATGAGATCAGAGTCCAGTAACATATAGGTCAGTAAACATCCAAAAACAACCGCAATAATATTGGTTAGAATAAACAACCCAACCCTTACGAAGATATTCGGAGAATAAAATCCGACAGGATAGGCAGCTTCTATATTTTTAAATTCATCTTTTGACAGTTCACCAGAATCAAGTGCCGGACGAAGCTGTTGTTGTACAGACAGATTAGCCAGCCATATTTTATTATAAATAATCATAATGCCTTTATTTTTTTATTTAAGCTAATCAGTAATGTCACAAAATATATAGCGGAACCGATAAGGTATAGTAAGCAGAGCACAAAGGCCGATGATGAATCCGACTTTATAAGCCAGCTTATAACAAATGTGCTGGCAGCGATGTAGACATATAAAATAATCATCAGCAGGAAATAGAATGATTTATTCTTCAGGGCATCCCGATATAAAATAAAACCCAGTATTGGTACGCCAATCAGCCACAGATAACCCAATAAATAGGAAGAATCGTTGAAATATCCTGAAAGCAAGGAGATAAACGAAATATTTAAACCAAAATTCTGGTAAGTGAATTTAAAATGTTTTTTGAAATTATAATGTTCAGCGCAATAACCAGCGACTAACAGGAGCAGTCCCAGGAAAAGACCCGTATAAATAAGTGGAGTAGTATTTTTAAAGCTATCGGCCACCATTCCGATTGGGGAAACTGTTATACCCATCCAGATTGCCAGATTGGTAATTGCCATGCTCAGTACGCCTAAATGATCAAATTCATAAGCGATATAAAACAGAATTAACATAGGGATAAGGGTTGCCATTCCGTAATGTGTACCGAAAATTAAATACTGGAATTGAAGATAACCTAAAAAACTCAGCATGCTCAGACAGCCAAGCAGCAGGACATAGTCGTAAAGTGAACCTGGAGACTTAACCTGTTCCCTGTTAAATGGTTTTCTGTTTTTAATACAGTAATAAAAACATCCGGTACTGATTGCCGCAATAAACAATAAGATAAACTGATGACCAATGGTATCTATATTTTTGTAAATCAAAATGCCCAACCCTGTACTTAACAGCGTAACACCCAGGTACAATAATGTTTTCAGTTCCCAGTGCAGTGAAAGTAATGGATTGTTATGTTTATAAACTGCTTTTTTGAGTGTTTCCTCAGTAATAAGGCCTTCATCATGCAGCTTTTTATACAGCTCGATATTCATACAATAGTTTAATTCTATAGTAAACTAAGAAAAAAATAACTTTATAAATAATTTACTGTCAATTTGACAACTAAAATCAAATTGGAACATCCCTTGATAAAGCCGTTATGTACTTAAAAATGAGTTAACATATGAGCATAGAAGAAAAAGGGAGTATTTCCATACATACCGAAAACATCTTTCCTATTATTAAGAAATTCCTGTACTCAGATAATGAGATATTCCTGCGAGAGCTGGTTTCAAATGCGGTTGATGCTGTACAAAAAATCAAACGGTTAGCTGCCTTAGGACAATACAACGGTGAGTTGGGCAATCCTTTGGTTGAAGTTGCACTTGATGAGGAAAAAAAGACTATCACGATCAGTGATAATGGCTTGGGAATGACTGCCGAAGAGATTAAAAAATACATTAATCAGGTAGCTTTTTCAGGAGCGAGTGAATTTGTTGAGAAGTTCAAGGATGCTAAAGACGCTAACGAGATCATCGGTAAATTCGGATTAGGGTTTTATTCTGCTTTTATGGTATCAGATTTAGTCGAAATTCAGACTTTATCTTACCAGGACGGTGCTGAGCCAGCACGTTGGGTTTGTGACGGAAGTACTTCTTATGAGATTACTGAAGGCACACGTACCACACGGGGAACCGAAATTATCCTTCATATTAACGAAGAATCAGCTGAATTCCTGAGTAAACAGAAATTAGGAGAGATCCTTGATAAATATGGTAAATTCTTACCTGTACCAATTAAATTCGGTACAAAAACCGAGCAGATCCCTGACGGTGAGGATGAAGAAGGAAAGCCAAAAACGGTAGCTGTTGAAACTGATAATATTATCAATACCACTGATCCGATCTGGACTAAGGCACCTGCAGATTTGTCAGACCAGGATTATCTGGATTTCTACAAACAATTATATCCATTCTCAGAAGATCCCTTATTCTGGATCCACCTGAATGTAGACTACCCTTTCAACCTGACAGGAGTATTATATTTCCCGAAAGTGAAAAATGATTTTGATATGCAACGCAACAAAATCAAATTATTCAGCCGCCAGGTATTTATCACAGATGAGGTTAAGGACATTGTACCTGAGTTCCTGATGTTATTGCACGGGGTAATTGATTCACCGGATATTCCTCTGAATGTTTCCAGAAGTTTCCTTCAGGCAGACAGCAATGTGAAAAAAATTAACAGTTATATCACTAAGAAAGTGGCTGATAAATTAGCTGAACTCTTCAATAAAGACCGCAAGGCTTACGAAGAGAAATGGGGCGATATCGGTCTTTTTGTGAAATACGGAATGGTGAGTGAAGAGAAATTCTATGATAAAGCAAAAAGCTTTGCCTTATTGACTAATACAAAGAATGAGCACTTTACTTTAGAAGAATACCATGATAAGGTAAAAGACATCCAGACTGATAAAAATGGCCAGGTTGTTTATATCTATACTAATGATCCGGCTAAACAGGATAGTTTCATCCAGTCTGCGGGTAAAAAGGATTATGATGTATTGCTGATGAATTCGGCCATTGATAATCACTTTGTAAGCTCATTAGAACAAAAACTGGAAAAAACATTGTTAAAACGTGTTGATTCCAGTGTGGCGAGTAAGCTGATTGAAAAAGATGAGGTTATAGAATCAGTATTGACAGAGGAACAATCTGCAACGGTGAAAGGTGTTTTCGAAAAAGCGATTGTCAAACCAGGTTTCCAGGTAGAAATCGTAGGTCTTCACCCGGAAGAGTTCCCGGTAACCGTAACCATGGATGAATTTATGCGTCGTATGAAAGATATGGCACAGATGGGTGGCGGAATGAGTTTCTATGGAAATATGCCTGATAATTATAAAGTTGCAATCAATGGTAACCATAAACTGGTTAACCGGATTTTGCAGACTGAAAATGCAGAAGAGCAAAATGCATTGGCAAAACAAGCAGTTGATTTAGCCTTACTTTCTCAGGGAATGTTAACAGGAGCAGAATTAACTGCCTTTGTTAATCGTAGTGTAGAGTTAATCTAAGCTGCTATTCTTTCTGATAAAAAAGCGGGCCCGCAATTTTGCAGGCCCGCTTTTTTATGTAGTTATTTTTTTATTCCGTGATATTTTCCAGGCTTAAGAGGAATGAATAATTCAGGGCAATGTCTTTCAGGTAATCAAATCTTCCGGATGCACCTCCATGTCCAAAATCCATATCCGTTTTAAGTAATAACAGATTCTGGTCCGTTTTTGTCACTCTTAATTTCGCGATCCATTTTGCAGGTTCAAAATACTGTACCTGGCTGTCGTGAAGTCCTGTAACCACCAATAAATTCGGATAAGCCTTTTGTTCAATATTTTCATAAGGAGAATAACTCTTCATATAATGGTATGCATCTGCGTTCTGCGGATTTCCCCATTCATCGAACTCATTTGTTGTCAATGGAATACTCTCGTCAAGCATCGTATTAACCACATCTACAAAAGGTACCTGCGCAATCACACCGTGCCAGAGTTCAGGAGCAAGATTAACTATTGCACCCATCAATAATCCTCCGGCACTGCCTCCCTGTGCATATAGATGTTCGGGACTTGTAAATTTCTTTCCGATCAGGAATTTACCGCAATCGATAAAATCGGTAAAAGTATTCATCTTTTTCATCAGTTTTCCGTCTTCGTACCATTGGCGGCCCATTTCCTGGCCTCCCCGGATATGAGCAATGGCATAGACAAATCCTCTGTTTAGCAGGCTGAGGGTATTTGTAGAGAATGAAGCATCAATACTGTGGCCATAAGAACCATAGGCATATAACAGAAGGGGAGCTTTTCCATCCATTTTAAGGCCATTCTTATATACCAGTGAAATCGGAATTTTGGTGCCGTCTGTGGCTGTAGCATACAAACGCTCTGTTGTATAATCACCCGGATTATAACCTCCAACAACCTCCTGCTGTTTCATCAGTTGTTTTTCCCTTGTCTTCATATGATAGTCATAAACAGATGAAGGTGTAGTCAGTGAGGTATAAATAAAACGGACTTTCTCACTGTTATATTCGGGATTGTAACCTACAAAAGCATTATATGCAGGTTCACCAAAGTCAATGTAATGTTCGGTACCATTAAAACTAAGGATACGCAATTGCATGAGTCCATTTTTACGTTCAGAGATAACCAGGAAGTCTTTGAAACCCTCTATATCTTCCAGTAAGACATCCTGACGATGGGGAATTACTTCTTTCCAGTTTTCCTTCCCTGTTTTATCCAGCGGGCATTCCATTAGACGGAAGTTCTGCGCGTTCCAGTTGGTCAGTATCAGAAACTTATCTGCTACTGGGATAACATTGTACAAAACATCTTCCATTCTGGATTGAAATACCCTGAATTCTGCATCAGGCTGATCTGCCGGGATTATTCTTTCCTCGGAAGAAAGTGTTGCCTGAGAGGTGATGACGATATATTTACCAGATTTGGATTTTTCTACTCCAATATAATTTGATTTATCCTTTTCTTCATAAACAACAGGGTCCAGATTTGCATTGCTTCCTAGTTTGTGTTTTTTAATCTTCTCACTTAGCAGGGTCTCCGGATGCTTTGCTGTATAAAACAGATTTTGGTTATCTGCTGCCCAGCAAGGGTCTCCTTCGGTATTTAAAATTTCGTCTTCCAGTAACTCTCCTGTTTCCAGGTTTTTGATTAATATAGTATACTGACGTCTGGAAACCTTATCGACACCATAGGCCAATAATTTATTATCCGGGCTGACACTATATCCGGTCGCATTATAATAGGCATGGCCTTTAGCCAGTTCATCAATGTCCAGTAAAATCTCTTCGTCTGCGGTTAAACTCTCCTTCTTCCGGCAAAACTTAGAATACTGTTTCCCTTCCTCGGTTCTCGAGTAATAAAAATAACCATTTCTGAATACTGGGACAGACTCATCCTTTTCCTTAATCCGGCCTTTAAGTTCTTTAAATAAGTTCTTTTGTAACGTTTTTGTACCACTCATCATGGTCTCCAGATAACTATTCTCTGCTTCGAGATAATTGATTGTCTCGTTACTATGAGGTCCCTTTTTAAAATAATCGATCATCCAGTAATAATTATCTGTTACTGAATCACCATGTAAAATCCGTTGTTTTGGTTTAATACCGGCTATCGGAGGACTAGCCAGGGGCCATTTATAAGTTTCCATTTTTGTATCTTTGTTTTTACCGGCTAAAGCTGAACGAGGCAGCGATATCAACTGATGTTCTGCTCTGCCTCATGCAAATTAGGATTTATTTTATAAACTGAATGTCATCATGAATAAGATACTTAACCGTAAGAATATATTTAATGCTGTTTTGATAGCTCTTTTCCTTGTTCTTTTGTTTGTCCCTCCGGCTAAAGCCCTGGTATTAGAAGGATTGATGAAAATAGGGTTCTTCAGGCCAGACACGACAACTGTTCAGGCTAATAGTAAATCCGGAGAGTTTTCGGGCGTTAAATTTAAAGATATCAGTGGAAAAGAAGTTGATCTCGGGGAACTGAAAGGTAAAGTTGTATTCCTGAATTTCTGGGCGACCTGGTGTCCACCCTGCCTGGCAGAGATGCCGAGTGTAAATGCGCTGTATGAAAAATTTAAGACAGATAAGGATGTCGTTTTCATTTTAGTAGATGCAGACAGTCAGCTGCCCAAGGCGCAGCAATTCATGGATAAAAAAGGCTACGGTTTACCAGTATATGCTGTTGCCAGCGATATACCAGAGAACCTTTTTAAAGGATCATTGCCTACTACGGTAGTTTTTGACAGAGAAGGAAGAATTTCCTATAATGAGTCAGGTGCAGCTAATTATGCAGATCCCAAATTCATCACATTTATCAATAAATTAAAGGCCGCAAATTAATTATCATCAATTTATAAACCCGTCTTAAAGGGAGTTTTAAGAAAATAATCATGCAAGAACCATTTGATATTACTATAAGAGATGTTGACTATGCTATATTTCCGGAGGGAAATGATACCTACGTTGTTTATAAAGACGGAAAGGAGTATCTGCATATTCTTAAAGACACAGAATCCCAGTGGCTGAAATTAGATCCTGATACAGCACTGCCGCTCTTCGGAGAAGATGAAGAGGTAAATGCTATAGGTCAGGAAATTATAGCTTATGTTCCTGAAGAAGAAGAGGAAGACAACGAATCGGAAGAAGCATAAACCCCTTAACAGGCTCTGAACCCCGTTAAGGGGTTTATCTTTTTATAACCTTTATCTTTTTCAGGGTGTTCCCGTTTCTTGATATCACACCAATATATAAGCCTGTAGATAAAGAAGAAAGGTCAAACTGATACAATCCACTTCCATCTTTAAGATAGACTTTCTGGCCGGAAAGGTTATAAAGCGAAAGTGTATAGGGGTCAAAATCCCCACTACGTACTGATAGTAAGTCTGTTACTGGATTAGGATAGGTTACAAAATCATTTGCTTTGAGGAAGTTGAGTGGCAGGATGTCAGAGAGAATCTTAAGACCATCATTGGTTTCGAGTGTTACCCGGTAAAATTGTACACCGCGAATGAGATTAGGGTCAGGCTGACTGTAGTTCAATAAACCGGAGGTTACCGGAACAACTGCAAGTGGAACAAAAATACCCGGAGAAGTCTGTTTTTCCCAGGTAATTGTTTTCAGATTATAAGTTGTAGCAATGGCGAGGTCAAGTTTACCTGCATCATTAACTACGCTGGCCAGAAATGTCCGGATATAACAAGCAACTCCTTGCGTGGTATAATCAAGAGTATAGCTTTTCAGTCCGTTAAAATCTGTTCCATTAGCAGAAACAGCAAAATAAGGTGATGATATTGAAGCCTTATCAATGATAGCAATTGTATCCGTAAGCTGTTTAAAAGAAGTTAATATATTGTTTTTCAGATTATAGAGGGTATAGCCCGTTGCTAAAGGCTGGGTAGGCCAGTGAAATAAGATTTTATCTGCGCAATTATAACCAACCTTGAGCTTCTCCGGCGCTGAGATAACAAAAGATTCACTGATAAATTCTTTCCCACCACTTTCCATCTTTAATAGCGCGCGTGTAAATAAATTGGGGGCTGTCCATTTAAAGAATGTAGAACTGAAATTTATATTGCTGCTTAAAACCGTCCAGTTAACACCATTATCGTAGCTTACAGAGAGTTTTCCGCCTTGCCCTGATAAAGTAGTCCCCCATCTTACATAATTGTCTTCAGTGGCAAAAATGGAGGCATCTTTCGCAGGAAAGGTCCAGGTAAAATCATTGGCTGGTTTTATCTGATAGGCGATACTGAAATTCTGTTTTCCCTGAGTAACCGAGCGGCCTTTTACATGGATGATGTAATTACCAGGGGGTACGTTATCCAGACTAAGCTGTTGTACTGTGTTAATATTGTCTATTTTTCTTGTGGCAGGTAAAGCTAATGAGTCAGCACTAGGGTATGTGCTCAGTGCCCAGGGTAAAATAACCGTTCCTGCTGGTGTTTGCATAGATAAATCAAGATGATTCACTATGGCCTGAACACTGTTGACTACTGCAGGAGGGTCAGTCCAGGCCAGTGTCACTTTAATGGTCTGCTGATTAACCGGTACCTGCAAAGGGAAAGTATAATCCTGCTGGTCCGTTACGCTCCCGGTCTGGAACCTGTTTTCCTGAAGTGTAAGGATAGCCTGATAAGCATTCAGTTTCCCAAACCCTGTTGCATAATCTACCTGTGGTGTTCCGATATCATCTGCAGAATTAACCAAAATACTCTTGACTACGGCAACAGGGGGTTGTTTTCCGAAAAGACTTTTGTATTTCTGCTGAAAAAGGGCGACTGTGCCCGAAGTTAATGCGGCTGCGCCTGATGTACCATCTTGGCCCAACGCAACGATCTCCGGTTTTACTCTTCCGTCATAAGCCGGTCCTTTGCTGCTCATAGCTTCCGATAAATTTTCCAAGCCTATTCCTCCAACTACAATTACATTTTTAGCAGTCTTAAAGTTCCCCGTTAAATTAGCTGTATTTGGAATATTCTTATAGATGCCATCAGTCGCGATAACTAATCCCGAGTTCCCGGCAGAGAAGACATGAACTATAGTATCAGCTTCATATACCTGTTTGTCGTATGCTACAGCCTGGATACCATAGAGATTATCTATGGTAGAAGTGCCATAAGAATGATTCTGTACATTTACCTTATATTGATTAAGCTCTTTAATATCATCGGGCATCAGGTCAAAATTATTTTTGGTATAATCCGAAGCAGTCAGACTGGCAAAAGGAGCTGCGCCCAGTCCGCGGATGAAAGAATTTCCTCTACCCAGAGCAAGTGTTGCCATGATGGTGGCATGATCATCTACTACAGGAGCATTAGAAGGAGAAGCAACAATATTTCCAGTCAGATCTATATCTTCTTTAGCGAACATCTGCTCTTTTAAGGATAATGTGATACCTTTCCCATTGATATCCGGATAACGGAGATGCACAGCTGCAATCTCGTTATCAGATAGATCTGTGTCATTGATTACAATTTCATCTTTTGGAGTTTGAATGATATCTGCAAATAAAACTTCGTCCAGTTGTAAAATTGCCATCAGCTCATTCATCTGAATACTTGCAGTAATCACATAGTGCTGCTGATCTAAAGTGTAATCTTTTAAGGACTGAAGTTGTCTGGATATCACCAGGGTCTTTGGGTTTATCGCAATTCTTATAATAAATTGCTTATTCTGAGTATTATATTGTTCATATAACCGGTTTAACTTGTCACTTGCCTTCCACCATGAGTTAGCTTTTGCCTGTGCTAAAATGATGTTACTGACTTTAGCAGCCATATCTTCTCTGATTATGAGATGATTCAAAGAAAAATTGCGCAATGGTTTTAGTTCTTCAATTTCTTTGCTGGTCAGGGGCCGGCTTAATTCTACAAGCAAAAGATTTTCGCCATTTATCTTCGAATTTACTGTCGTAGAGCTGTATTTGTTGAAAATATTCTTTTTTTCTGCAACCGATAAATTCTGCCCTTTTACAGCTGTGCTGAAAAGAAAAATTATAATGAGAGCATATTTTATTTTGATTTCCACAATATTTTAAATTTAAAAATTTGTTTATGGTTAAAATTATATATAATTTTAGTTTAACCATCTAACCCACAAACATTCTACCTAAAAAACTAACTTAATGAAAAAATTTAACTTATTCTCGCTTGCCATTGCCGGCACGCTTGCACTTTGCGTTTTTGGCTGCCAAAAAAAAGATGCAGCAACTACAACTGGTTCAAATCAGAATGAAATTTCTGCTACCACTAAAGCTCAGATTACTGCCCTTGGGTTCAGTACAGAAAATGCCAGAAAAGTAAACGGAGGTTATCTTGTTGAAAATGACATCCTTTTAAGTGAGGCAAATCTTACAGAGAAATCTTCTTCTCCAAATCTGACAATAGCTTCCACCGAACAATACAGAACCACTAATGTGGTGAAAGCTTTGCCAAGAGTAATTACTATTTCAGTAACTAACTTACCTACGGTATATAGTGATGCAGTTAACGCTATGATCACCAGATATAACAATTTGGGTCTACGCTTCACTTTCCAGCGTGCAGCAGCAGGAACTACTGGTCAAATCGATGTAGTAGGTTTCAATGAAGGTCCTTCAGGTGGTTATATCACTTTAGGTTCTTCAGGGTTCCCAACTTCTGGAGGTAATCCTTTCAACCAGATCCAGATGAATACTAACCCTGCAGCTTATGGTTCTAACCCTAACCTGGGTTATTTAACTTCTGTTTTACAACATGAAGTTGGACACTGTATTGGTTTCCGTCATACTGACTACAAAAACAGAGCTTATAGCTGTGGTGGAAGTGCGTCTAATGAAGGTACCGCTGGTGTTGGTGCAGTTCAGATTCCTGGTACACCATCAGGACCAGATGCAGCATCATTCATGTTAGCTTGTTCAAACGGTTCTGACAGAACCTTTAATGCAAATGATGTAATTGCATTGAACTACTTATACAAATAATTTAATCACTAACTACTAGAGTTTTGTGGATTAGTGGCTTTAAGCCCGGCAATTTTTATTGCCGGGCTTAGTCTTTTTATGACTAAATTTTGCGCTTTAGGGCATAAATTGTTATCATAATAGAATTATCTATTGAATATCAACAGTTTGGGTAAAAATAAATTCGTTTTTAATAAAAAATTATATATAATTTTAGATTAACCTATGATTCATTAATCATCTACCTAAAATTAACTTAATGAAAAAACTGAATTTATTATCGTTTGCCCTTATGGGCACAATGGCTCTGTCTTTCTATGGATGCCAGAAAAAAGATGCAGCGACAACAACAGCTGCTTCCAGCCAGGACAAAATTTCTGCAGCTACAAAATCCCAGATTAACAAGATGGGATTCAGCACTGAGAATGCCCGTAAAGTAAAAGGGGGCTATCTTGTTGAAGGGGATATCCTTTTAACTGACAAAAATCTCAATGAAAAAGCAGTAAGCAGCCATTTAAGTATTGCTGAAACAGAACAATACCGGACCACAAACCTGGTTAATGCATTGCCAAGAGTAATTACAGTATCTGTAACTAACCTACCACAGGTTTATAGTGATGCTACTGATGCAATGATTACCAGATATAACAATTTGGGTCTGCGTGTTACTTTTCAACGTGCAGCTCCTGGTAATACAGGTGATATCGACATCTTTGGATTTGATGAAGGGGTTGGACCTGACGGGTATATTACCTTAGGTTCATCTGGTTTCCCTACTTCTGGAGGCGATCCTTTCAACCAGATTCAAATGAACACCAATGTTGATGCCTACGGTGCTAATCCAGACCAGGGATACCTTACTTCAGTAATTCAGCATGAAGTAGGACATTGTATTGGTTTTCGTCATACTGACTATGCCAACAGAGCTTATAGCTGTGGTGGTTCTTATGCAAATGAAGGTCAGAGTGATGTTGGTGCGATCAGAATTCCAGGTACACCATCAGGACCAAATGCAGCATCATTCATGTTAGCCTGTTCAAATGGTTCTGACAGGACTTTTAATGCAAATGATAAAATTGCACTGAACTATTTATATAAATAATTAACGAACAAACCATAGCTAATTTATGGATCAGGGCCTTAAAGTCCGGTAAATTTTACCGGGCTTTAATAAAAGGCTAACCTGCCCAGTTATTTCTGTCAAGACTACGATAATGTATCGCTTCAGCCAGATGTTCCAGTTGTATCTCCTTGCTGCCAGCCAGGTCCGCTATGGTGCGGGAAACTTTTAATATCCTGTCGTAGGCACGGGCAGAGAGGCCCAGTTTTTCCATTGCCTGTCTGATCAGGGCTAATCCCTGATTGTTGATCACACATAGCTGTCTGACCATATTTGGACTCATCTGGGCATTATAATGTATCCCAGTAAATGTATTGAAACGCATTTGCTGTTTTGCTCTTGCCTTAATTACCCTTTTTCTGATAAGCATGCTTTTCTCAGAAAGATACTGAGAAACCAGTTCATTGAAATCAACCGGGGTGATTTCCACATGAAGGTCAATCCGGTCCATTAAAGGGCCCGAAATTTTACTCAGGTATTTTTTTACCACCCCTGGTGAACAGCTGCATTCCTTTTCAGGATGATTATAAAATCCGCAGGGACATGGGTTCATCGAGGCAATGAGCATAAAGCTAGCCGGATAGTCAACACTTAGACGGGCTCTTGCTATAGTTACCTTCCTGTCTTCGAGCGGCTGACGCATGACTTCCAGTACAGCCCTTTTAAATTCAGGTAATTCATCCAGGAATAAAACACCATTATGGGCAAGAGAGATTTCTCCTGGCTGCGGATTACTCCCTCCTCCAACCAGTGCAGCATCAGAAATACTGTGATGTGGGTTACGAAATGGCCGTTCCGTCATTAACGAATTTGCAGCTTTCAATTTTCCTGCTACAGAATGAATTTTAGTAGTTTCCAGTGCTTCGTCTAAGCTTAACGGAGGTAAAATCGTTGGTAAACGTTTAGCCAGCATAGTCTTTCCTGCCCCCGGTGGCCCAATAAGAATCAGGTTGTGACCGCCCGCCGCTGCGATTTCCAAAGCGCGCTTGGTACTTTCCTGCCCTTTAACATCAGAAAAGTCATAACCATACAAGCCTCTGTTTTTTAAAAACTCCTGTGCTGTATTTACCTGTACGGGCTCAAATATAGTATTCCCACTAAAAAAAGCGATGAGCTCTTTTAAATGGCACATGCCATAAACCTGCAAGCCATCAGGTACTGCAGCTTCTCTTGAATTATCTGCCGGGAGTACAAATCCCTTAAATCCGGATTTAGCCGCCTGTATGGCAATAGACAACGCCCCCTTCACGGGCTGTATACTGCCGTCAAGCGAGAGTTCTCCGGCAAGAAGGAACTCTGCTTCCTTTTCGGTACTTAATTGTCCTGAGGCGATTAAAATACCTAGTGCAATGGGTAGGTCATAAGCTGTTCCCTCTTTTCTAAGGTTTGCCGGAGAGAGGTTGATCACTATTTTTTGTCTGGGCATCTTTAAACCCGACGACTGGATGGCGCTTTCTATTCTTTTCAGACTTTCCTTTACCGCATTATCGGGTAATCCGACAATATGATATTTATTCCCGCTGCTGATACTGACTTCAATGGTAATGATTTTAGCATCTACACCGGATATGGCACTGCCGTAAGTTTTAATCAGCATAATCTTTGAATTGTATGCTAAATTAATCCGGTATTGACTTTAGGTGTTAATGATCAGGTGTGTTTTTTTTGCATAAAAAAAACCGGAATGAAAATTCCGGTTTTTAAAAAATTGAACAGATTTACATTCTTCCCTGAGGCATCTTAGGCATACCGCGCATCATTTTGGCAGCAGCAGCAGGATTTGAAAACTGTTTCATTACTTTACGCATATCCTCAAACTGTTTGATCAGTTTGGTTACTTCTTCAATTTTATTACCGGAACCCTTTGCTATACGCAGTCTTCTGCTTTGCTGGATACTATCCGGATTTTCTCTTTCATATTTCGTCATTGATTGAATGATGGCTTCTACATTTTTGAAAGCATCATCTTCAATCTCTACGTTTTTCATCATTTTACTGACTCCCGGAATCATGCCCATCAGGTCTTTCATGTTACCCATCTTCTTGATCTGCTGAATCTGGTTGTAGAAATCGTTGAAGTCAAATTTATTTTTACGGATTTTCTTTTGAAGTTCAGCTGCCTCTTTCTCGTCGAATTGCTCCTGAGCACGTTCAACAAGGGAAACAACATCACCCATCCCTAAAATACGGGAGGCCATCCTGTCCGGATAGAAGACGTCAAGCGCTTCCATTTTTTCACCCGTACCAACAAATTTAATCGGTTTGTTAACGACAGATTTGATAGATAAAGCGGCACCACCACGGGTATCGCCATCCAGTTTTGTCAAAACAACCCCGGTAAAATCCAGACGGTCGTTAAATGCTTTGGCTGTATTAACCGCATCCTGTCCGGTCATGGCATCAACTACGAACAGGATTTCATGCGGTTTAGTATGCAACTTCACATCCGCGATCTCATTCATCATCTCTTCGTCTATTGCTAAACGACCGGCAGTATCAATGATGATTACGTTATGATGTTCTCTTTTTCCTTGTTCAATCCCTTCAAGCGCAATAGCTACAGGATCTTTAGAATCCTTGTTTGCATAAACAGGAACGCCAATCTGTTCCCCTAATATTTGCAACTGGTCTATAGCAGCAGGACGATATACGTCACCTGCAACCAGTAAGGGCTTTTTACCTTTACTTTTCAGGTAGTTTGCCAGTTTTCCGGAGAAGGTTGTTTTACCCGCACCGTTCAGACCAGCAATTAATATAATCGTTGGATTTGTTTTTAAGTCCAGTTCCTTGACCTCACCACCCATTAGGGCCGTCAGTTCGTCGTTCATTACTTTGGTTAGTAATTGTCCCGGCGAAACAGCAGTCAGTACATTCAGACCTAAAGCCTTTTCCTTAACTTCGTCAGTGAAGCTTTTAGCAGTTTTAAAATTTACGTCGGCATCCAGTAAAGCTTTACGAATTTCCTTCATGGTCTCTGCCACGTTGATCTCTGAAATGCTTCCCTGACCCTTTAGAACTTTAAACGCCCGGTCTAGTTTATCCTGTAAATTTTCAAACATGTTTTATTAATTGATAGTCAATTAGTTATTGTATAGTGGTAGAAGAGTACAAAGTTGCAAACATTTTTAATAACAATCAACATTAAAATATGATGCAGAAGTATTTAGCGGGGGAATATAAACATGACGCCCATAGCCAGCGACTGACTGCCCTGAATTCTGGCACTTATGCTTTTGTCATATATACCGACGCCGTTCAGGGTAACATTCATAAACCGGTTGACTTTAGCTGTGACAGTCACATCCAGTCTTTGAGTCAGATTTTCGAAATGATCGTAAGGAACAAAAATGTTATACCTGGTTTTCAGTGTTATATTCTGAAATACTTCTTTTTCAAAATTGCTGGTGATCTGAAAAGCCAGGTCATTTCTGAAAGTATCACCTACCGGGACACCATAGTTATCAGTTTTAGTACTTCCCGGGTTTGCATTGAGATAGGCAGCTGTAAGGTCTTTATTATCCAATACAAAGGTTTGTTTCGCGGCCCCTGTACCAAATTGCGTAGAAAAATATTTATTTGGCTTGTACTCAAAACCGAATGATTCTGTTAAATATCCCGGAGACATAAATTTGGAAATCAAGGTGGCTGTTTCCACTCCATTCACTGTACTGTAAGAATATCCGTTATCAAACTGAGATTCAAAAGTTAGGGAAGTAAACAGATTCCAGTCCTTACCGATTTTAAATGAACCGACATTATTCCAGAAAATACGGTCATTGGTTTTCTTTTGCAACTGGTTTTTGTTTCTGATCTTTCCATAACGCAGGTCGAGCTCCGTCAGATAACTATAGTTCTCCTTTTTGTATTCAGCTTTATAGTTAACCAGACCTTCTACCGCCAGTGAATTTACACCACCACCACTCCAGTTATTACTGAACGAGGATTGGTTGACATTGATTCCGATAGATGTTTTAGTTTTCCAGTAATTTACTTTAGAACTAACGATCAACGGAGTAATGTCGACAGGCTTAAAGACGATAATACCTTTTAGCACCGGCATCGGGCTTTTTTTAAGTTTAAGGTCAAAATCCTTGATATTTGTAGGAATTGTATCTATCTCTTGTGCACTTACTTGTGCCGAAACCGCAAATACAAATAGTAAACATGCATATATACCTCTCATTGAATACAAAGAAAAGAAAAATGTTCCTAATGGGGGCTCAGAATTTATTATAAATATTTTAGCCACGCATATAGCTTCCTCTTTTTCAGATAATTCAGGTCCTGTTCATTCGCATAGGCCTCTTTTTCAAAACAGATATTAAAATAAGCCCGGTCATGATTCCTGAACCGGGTCAGGTTAATCAGGTAATTCACCAGATATAAAGCATAAAACGGCAGGACAAGCAGTTCCAGTTGCTGGTAAAAATGAACCTTTTCGTGGTTGATCAGCAGGGGATCTTTTTTTTGTTCAGCATGCTTAAATACCATGAATGGAAAAATAGCCATTGCATTAGCAGGGAGTCCTTTCCATGTCACGGACCAGTACTTCATGGTTTAGCAATCTTAATATCTGGCAGTGGCTGTAAACGGAATGCCTTCGGGTTACGTTTATAGGAAGCATAATTGTTTTTCAGGAAGACAATAAAAGCATAATCAGAGGCCGTGAGGACAAAATCATAACTCGGTCTGTATTGCTGCATGTAGTCTTTCAGCTCGAAATCTTTGATCCTTAAAACCCGGCTTACAAAAGCAGGATTATACTTGTAATCTATAATTTCTTCCTTATAATCTCTTTCCAGAATAGCCTGTAAATGTCTTGCATTTTTACCTTTTCTGCTTAACAGGTTATAAATAGCATCAATACCCAAACCGACACCTCTTGAATTTAAATTAAGCAGGTCCCGGGAACTTCCCAGATCAGTGGCATATTTATACTCCCTGGTAACCTGATCATAACGCTGCTTAGGTGTAAGAGAGCTGCCAATGATAGCTACTTCCCTTAACTGAATGGCCAGCGGCTTCAGCTGAAAATAGATGGTGTTGTTGCCTTTGTAAACGACAGTATCAACCCCATATCCCTGTCTGACAGCAAATAATGTATCTCCTGCGATGGCCTCTGTTACAAACTCACCTTTACTATTGTTATAAATACCATCATCATTGTGCGAGTTGTAAATATATACTTTAGCCAGACGCTGTTTGGATACCTTGTCTATGACAAAGCCCTGTATAGGTTTTTTCTGAGCAAATGCAATACTGCAAAAGAAACTACAAAAGAAGAATAAAATAAATGGTTTCATTGAGCAGCAAAAGTACAAATAAGACGAAGCTGTAGTGTTTATATTAACATTATTTAACTACCACAAGCTTCTGACCGATCTTTATTCCCTGATCAGTAAGGTTGTTCAGCGACTTTAATTCATCAACTGTCATGTTATATCTTTTGGATATATTATACAGCGTATCTCCTTTCTGAACGGTATAATTCGGATCAGTTGTATTGATAATCTGTTTGGATGGCGGAGTTTCTACAGGCGTGAATTTTTTTGTTTCCTTAGGAATATTGGCATTGATTTCTGTAAATACCCGGTCTTCTCTTTTGATCTTATCCGGTTCAGATTCAGACTGGTCATATTGATGTAACTGATATTTCTCAATGGTATTGATTACCATATCCGGATATTTTGGATTCGTGGCATATCCGGCTTGTTTTAAACCCTTTGCCCAATTGATATAATCATTTTTATCCAGTTGAAATAAAGCGCTGTAGCGTTTTCTCTTTAGAAATTCTGAGTGATCTTTATAAGACTCCCTGGCGTCTTTATACACTCTGAAACAATCATTACTTTTATCATCGTCTTTATAATAAGCTTTTCCTTTCCACTCTGCAGTGCATTTGATTCCGAAATGATTGTTTGCATATTTGGCAAGGCTGCTGTTTCCGCTGCCAGACTCGATAATACCCTGGGCCAGCGTGATACTGGCTGGAATTCCATAAGTATTCATTTCTTCAATTGCGACCCCCTTAAAAGCTTCGATATAACTTAAAGTGTTATAGTCCGTAAAATTTGGATTGGCTTTGTTGGCAGCTTTTTCTATCTGCACATTATTACGGTGGTACTTCCTCGATTTACACGAAGAAAAGAGAATAACTGCTAAGGCGAAGAGTAAAAGTTTATGTTTCATTAAAGCTTGATTTTTTGCCCTGGTTTAAGCGCCGATTTTTTCAATCCATTTTTACGCATCAGCACTTTTGAAGAGGTACCGTGTGATTCGGCAATCCTGTTCAGGTTGTCTCCTTTTTTTATAGTATAAAATTTAGCAGAAGAGCGATGGTGTTTTGTCCTGTGACTGCTGCGGTGATGTTTTTTTCTTGTGCTTACCGGAGCAACCTTAACCGGCTCTACATAATCATCAGGTCTTTCATCATACTGGTACAGCTCATATTTATTGATGATGGCGATAACCTGGTTTGCCCAGGTTCTGCTGCTGGCATAACCCCCACGCTGTATCCCTTTTGCCCATGCGGCATAATCGTACTGATCACACCGGTCAAATAATTTGCTGAAAGATGAATTGTTCTGTAAGACTTCTACAAAATTATCATAGGATTCATCTGCATTTTCATAATCCCGGTAGGAAGAGTTGATTGCTGAATTACTGTTTGATCCTTTGATGCCGAAGTGATTATTCAGATGGCGGGCAACTTTACTTTTGCCTGCGGCAGATTCATGAATTGCAACAGCTAAAATCACACTTGCAGGAACATCAGATGCTCTCATTAATTCCTGAGCATGATCCGTGTGCTCTTCCACGTATTGGGTAACAGTCTGGCTTTGGGCAGTTGAACCCAGTAAAATCAGGGCCAGCCAAATCAGCATTAGTTTTTTTGTAATCATATTTATTTTTTTCTGATGATAAACAAGCCATCCCTGACAGGCAGGATTAATTTCTCTACCCTGTCATCTGCTGCAACCTTATCATTAAAAGTACTAATATTAACGGTGTCTTTATCCTGCTGGTTCGTTAGTACTTTTCCGCTCCACAGGACATTGTCTACTATAATTAACCCACCCGGTCTAACCCTGTCAAAGATCAGATCGTAATAAGTTCCATTATTTTTTTTATCCGCATCGATAAATACAAGATCAAAAGTCTCTTTTAAATCATTGACGGTCTGAGTGGCATCACCCAGTATATAATTTATTTTTGACTGATAGGCAGAGGCTTCAAAATAACCTCGTACCCTGTCTTCCAGTTCTACATTAATATCTAAAGTATAAAGTAATCCGTCGTCTGCAAGACCTTCTGCAAGACAGAGGGTAGCATAGCCGGTAAATGTGCCGATTTCAAGAATACGTCTGGGTGTAATCAATTTGCTGAGCATGCTCAAAACGCGGCCCTGATAATGCCCGGAAAGCATTCTTGGCATTAAAACCTTCAGATTGGTTTCCCTGTCAATCTGTTGTAATAATGCAGACTCAGGCTCGCAGAATTTTAGCAGTAAATTTGATAAGTCGTCTTTAATCAGGCCCATATAATGCTCTATAAACGGTGTTCTTCCATAAAATATTGTAAAATTATTGTGGCAGCTATGGTGTCTACCCTTTCTTTGTTCTGGCGGTCATGTTTTTTCAGTCCGCTTTGAAGGATAGTCTGATGGGCCAGTTTTGAGGTAAAACGCTCGTCAATCCAATGCTGTGGAATTGCTGGGAAATTCTTTTTAAGTAAAGTAGAAAACCCCTTTACATGCTGTGCAGAATCAGATGGAGAGCCATCCATCTGTTTGGGTTCCCCGATCACAAAGGCTTCCACCTGTTCGGTCAGTAGATATTTTTTCAAATAATCGATAATATCTTTCGGGTGTACAGTATCCAGTCCTGTAGCAATAATTTGCAACGGATCTGTAACGGCAATGCCGATACGTTTGGTACCATAATCAAATGCGATAATACGGGACATAGCTGCAAAGATTGTTATAAATTTACTATTTTGCACCAAATGCAGTTTAAAGACATCGTCGGACAAGAGGAAATTAAGCATCAGCTGATACAGACAGTTGCAGAGAACAGGGTGAGCCATGCGCAGTTATTTCTTTCTGCCGAAGGTAGCGGGGCTCTTCCTCTTGCAATCGCTTATGCGCAGTATATCAATTGTTTAGATCGAAGTCCTTCAGATAGTTGCGGTACCTGTTCTTCCTGCCGGAAGTATGAAAGATATATTCATCCTGACCTGCATTTCTCCTATCCTTTTTTTGCCTCAAAGGATGTTAAAATAGCTGTTGATGTGCTGGAGGAGTGGAGAGTAATGATGTTATCAGATCCTTATACAGATCTGGATATCTGGAGGTCACAACTCAGTGCAGAAAATAAGCAGGCTAATATTAATATAGCCGAATGTCATGATATTATTAAGAAATTAAGCTACAAGGCTTTTGAAGCAAATACCAAAGTGCTGATCATGTGGCTGCCCGAATACCTGGAAAAAGAAGGGAACTCATTGTTGAAGATTATTGAAGAGCCACCGGCTAATACCCTGTTCCTCTTAGTGGCCAGCAACCAGGAGCAAATTCTTTCTACCTTATTGTCTCGTACCCAGATTGTTAAGATTCCTAAGCTTTCTTCCAAAACAATAGAAAATTATCTGATGACTAACCATAGTTTGTCAGAAGAACAGGCCTCGACCTATAGTTTTCTTGCCGACGGTAATCTGATTGAAGCAAAATCGCTGGCTGCACAAGCTCATAACGATAATGCAGAAGTTTTTGCAGAATGGCTCAGGATGGGATATGGAAACCGTGTGCCGGATCTGATTAACTTTGTAGATCAGGCCGCAAGCTGGGGAAGAGAGAACCAAAAGAATTTTTTAAAATACGGAATCAGTTTTTTAAGAGAGTGCAGTTTGCTGATGAGTGGAGCTGATAGTCTGGTTAAATTGCCCGCCAGGACAATGGATACGGCACAAAAGCTAAGTAAACACGTGCTGGATCTGAATATGGCCTCTGCAATTATTTCGGAACTGGAACAGGCACATTACCATATAGAAAGGAATGCTAATCCTAAAATACTATTTTTAGATGTATCTTTACAGTTGGTAAAAATAATAAAGTTTAAAACGCTCCCGAAAGGGACTCAATATATATACAATTAGTTATGGGATGTGGAAGTTGTTCTACAGGTGGCGGTTGCGCCCCCTCAGGCTGCAAAAGTAATGGCTCATGCCTTACCGGAGGTTGTCAGAAAATGGAAGTTTACGATTGGCTGTCTAATTTGGATATGCCTACAAATTATAGACCTTTCGAGGTTATTGAAGTTAAATTCAAAGGGGCCAGGAAGGAGTTCTATCTGAATAATGATAATATTTATCTGGAGATCGGGGAACTGATTGCCGTAGAGGGATCTACGGGCGGATATGATATTGGCCATGTTTCCTTAACAGGAGAATTGGTGCGAATGCAGATGAAACGCCGGAAAACGCCAATGGATCAGGTTACCCGTAAAGTTTACAGAAAAGCCACAGAGGCTGATGTAGATAAATGGAAACTGGCTAAGGATCTGGAATGGGAAACCATGCACAAGGCCCGTACACTGGCACTTGATCTGCGTTTGTCTATGAAAATCAGTGATGTTGATTATCAGGGTGATAAAACCAAGGCGACTTTCTTTTATACAGCTGAAGGACGTGTTGATTTCAGGGAGCTGATTAAAAAAATGGCTGAAACATTCCGTATAAGGATCGAGATGAGACAGATCGGAATGCGTCAGGAAGCCGGAAGATTAGGTGGAATTGGTTCATGCGGACGTGAATTGTGTTGTTCTACCTGGCTGACTAACTTTAAAACAGTATCTACAGCTGCAGCAAGGTATCAGAACCTTTCTCTGAACACCCTTAAACTCGCCGGACAGTGTGGTAAATTAAAATGCTGTCTGAATTATGAGCTGGATACTTATCTGGATGCTTTAAAAGACATTCCAGACCGTGTAGAAAATCTCCAGACAGAAATCGGAACTGCCCGTCATCAGAAAACAGATATCTTTAAGAAGTTAATGTGGTTTAGTTATCCAAATCAGGAAGACTGGATTCCTTTGAAAGTAGACCGTGTGAAAGAGATCATGGCTATGAATAAAAAGGGACAGAAACCTGTTAACCTGAAAGATGAAGCCGTTGAGCTGACAACAACCGTTATCGTGGAGAAAACACCTGATTATGAAAATGTTGTTGGTCAGGATAGTTTAACTCGTCTGGATGACAAGCCTAAGAATAAAAATTCAAGAAGTAATAACAGGAATAAAAATAACGGATCTAACAGACCTGAACGGAGTTTAAAACAGGGACAGCCTGTGCCAAAGGCGCCTCAGTCTAATCAGAAACCTGCTGAAAATAAAAAAAGCCAGGAACCTAAAAAGCCTCAGGAACCTAAAAAATCTCAGGCAGCTGAGCCGGTTAAAACTGAAGATGGAACAGGAGCTAAAGCACCTTCGGCAAGCAGAAATAACAGGAGCAGGAATAACCGCAGACGTAACAAACCATCGGATAAGCCAAAAAATGAAGAGAATTAAGCTTTTTGTATTCATATGTTGCTGTATACTTTCTGTAGGAGTAACCGGATGTAATACAAATAACCTGGTTGACACTAATGAAGAAATGCCCCAGCGCAACTGGAGTTATGTAAACCGTATAAAAGCAATTGTGGACATTAAAGATCATACAAAACCTTTTATGCTTAAGTTTAAGCTAAGACATACCTCTGATTACAGGTATTCCAACATTTATATTCTGATGAATTTAAGTGGACCGGGGTTAGCTAAAGTCACCAGACGTTACGAATATAAGCTGGCCGAATCAGACGGACAATGGTTAGGAACAGGATCAGGAAACTTATATACCTATACACTACCGCTGTTAGGAAACTATCATTTTCCGGCTTCAGGGAAATATACCGTGGAAATTGAACAGAATATGCGTGATAATCCTTTAAAGGAGATAAGCGATGTTGGCATTTTGGTTTCTGGAATACCAGAGAAATAATTTTTTATTGCTATTTTAAAAGGAATCCAGTTATAAGAATAGCTGGATTTTTTTGTGATTGCTATCGAGGGTACACCAAGTTATAGTTCAGGTCGGTTTCTGTTTTATGTTGAACTGGGTTTGAAGCGGGTTTGAAGTGGGTTTGAACTGCCTAAACCTGGATCAACCCCGCTTCAAACCCAGTTCAAACCCGCTAGAGCAGAGATTAGAAACTAAACCTGGTTACAACTTGTCCTAAAGAGGTAATTATAAGATGGGTAACAATTGTTCCAGTGCCATACCTCTGGAGCCTTTTAACAGGACCAGGCTGTCTTTTATAGGATGGCTTTCCAGCCAGGTGGCGGCATCTTTCGGAGTTTGGAAAAATATTCCCTTATGTTGATCCTTTAAAGCATAGAAATGTTTGCCGATTAACAAAATACTATTGAGCCCTGATTTTTCAGCCAGTGCAGCAATTTCATGGTGTTGTTTTTCTGTTTCTGGTCCAAGCTCAAACATATCACCTATGATGGCTACTTTATGTTCAGCTTCAAGGATAGAAATATTGTTTAAAGCGGCCGTCATGCTACTCGGGTTGGCATTATAAAAATCGCATATTACCGTATTGGTCTCTGTTTTAGTTAACTGAGATCGATTGTTGTTAGGGTAATAACCAGAAAGCCCCTTATTAATCTGTGCCGGGCTAAGATCAAAGAAAGACGCAATAGTTATAGCTGCCAGTATATTTTCAAAATTATAGGCTCCGGTGAGATTTGCTTTAACCTGGTAAGCTCCCTTTTTATTTTCCCAGCGCAGCTCTATCAACGGATCTGATTTCAGGAGTTGCCCGGTGACCAGGTTTTCTCCTTCGGTTCCATAATAAACCAGGTTTGTTAATCCGGCAACCTTGCTCATCTCAACGATATGTGGATTGTCGCGATTGATAAAGGAAATGCCATTTATATTTTTCAGGTAAGTGAATAATTCTGCTTTACCCTTTTTTACACCTTCAAATCCACCAAAACCGTCTAAATGAGCCATCCCGATATTGGTGATCATTCCATGGGTTGGTTGTGCGATAGAACATAGAAATTCGATTTCCTTCTGGTGATTGGCGCCCATTTCAATAACTGCGATCTCAGTATCCTTTGTAATGGATAATATAGATAAAGGAACCCCGATATGGTTATTCAGGTTTCCTTTCGTTGCAAAAGTCCGGTACTTCTCGGCAAGTACTGCATGAATCAACTCTTTTGTAGTTGTTTTTCCATTACTACCTGTCAAGCCAATAACAGGGATATTTAGGAGTGTACGGTGATAACGGGCCAGCTCCTGTAATGTAGTTAATACATCTTCTACCAGAATACAGGATTCATTAATATGATAAGCCTCATTATCAATTATTACAAAGGCAGCACCCTGATTCAAAGCATTTTCAGCAAAGGTGTTAGCGTCGAAATTTTCCCCTTTTAAAGCGAAGAACAGGCAACCCGGACTTATATTTCTGGTGTCAGTACAAATAACCGGGTTCGACAGATAATGCTGATAAATAGATTGAATTTGAGACATATGGGCTTGTTGAAATAATAGAAGGTAAAATTACATTATGAATTACAAACAAAAAATATTCTTTTAGTACTTTGGTGTTAAATTAACTTGTTTACAGTAATTTGCTTAATTAAGGCTATTTTTAATTACCTGACCTGATGAAAACAATTATCCTCTCATTTTTATGGCTGGTCTTGAGTTTATTTGCTGTACAGGCGCAGGTAAAGTCCCCCGATGCTTTTTTAGGTTATCCTCTGGGGACACGATTTACCCCTCATTATCAAATCATGGCCTATTTTCGGTATCTGGCCGATGCAGATAATAATATTCAGCTGATTAGTTATGGTAAAACTTATGAAAACAGAGAGCTGCTGGTCGCTGTAGTCTCATCAAAGGATAATATGAAACATCTGGAGCAGATCCGGAAGAATAATCTGGGTTTGAGTGAGGCTGATGGGAAGGTGAATATCAGTAAACAGCCTGCAATTCTATGGTTAAGTTACAATGTGCATGGAAATGAGGCTAGTTCTTCTGAAACAGCGATGAAAATGCTATACAACCTGGCAGATGGGGTTAACAGACAGGCTAAGGATTGGTTAAAGAATACGGTTGTTATAATTGACCCATGTTTAAATCCAGATGGAAGAGAACGGTTTGTGAATTATTATAATTCTGTTGCTGGCCTTTCGCCCGATCCGAATCCGATTTCCAGAGAGCATACCGAACCCTGGCCGGGAGGTAGGGTCAACCATTATTATTTTGACCTCAACAGGGACTGGGCCTGGCAGTCACAAATTGAGACCCGGCAGCGCCTTGCTCTGTATCATCAGTGGATGCCCGAAGTACATATTGATTTTCATGAACAGAATTATAACGAGCCTTATTATTTTGCGCCAGCTGCAGAGCCTCTACATCAGGATATAACTGCATTTCAACGGGAATTTCAGATTATAGCCGGAAAGAATAACGCCAGATATTTTGATCAGAATGGCTGGCAGTATTTTACCAAGGAGCGGTTTGACTTGTTGTACCCTTCTTATGGGGATACTTATCCGCTATATAATGGCGCAATTGGAATGACCTACGAGCAGGGAGGAATTGGGGCAGGTTTGACTGTCATTACTTCCAGTGGGGATACGCTTACACTTAAAGACAGAATTAATCATCACCTGACGACGGGATTGGCTACGCTGGAAACAGTTTCTGAAAATGCTTATAAGCTGGTGGCTGAGTTTAAAAAATATTTTCTGCAGGCAGTGTCCGCTCCTCCAGGGATGTATAAAACATATATTGTAAAAGCAGATAATCTGAGCAGGTTAAAGAAGATGTCTGAATTACTAAAGAAGAATCGGATCAAGTACAGCTTTGGTGGGGATAAAACATTAGCTGGTTTTAATTTTGGGACAAAAAAGACTGTTCTTTTCAGAATGGGAAGAAATGACCTGGTGGTTAACCTCAGACAGCCAGCATCGGTTTTAGCCAATGTACTTTTTGAACCCCATACGGTTGTGACCGATTCTAATACCTATGATATTACAGCCTGGGCATTACCTTATGCTTACGGGTTGAACGCCTATGCGGTCAAGGAATTATTAAATGGCGCTTATACTGATATTGAATATAAAAAGGATAGCGTAGTTACGATAAGTAAACCATATGGATGGATTTTGTCCTGGGAAGGAGTCGAAGACGCGCAGGTTTTAATCGCCCTGCAGAAAGCAAATATTAAGGTCCGTATTGCCGAGCAGGCATTTACAGTTGGAGGGAAAATCCGTCCGGCAGGATCATTATTAATCTACAGAGCGGAGAATGAGAAGCTCAATAAATTTGCAGAAGCACAGATTAATGAGATTTCGAAAAAATCAGGGAAATATTTTGTGCCGATTGCCAGCAGTTATGTCGAAAAGGGAAAGGATTTCGGTTCTTCAGTTTATCCTCCGTTGCCTCTGCCGAAAGTGGCTATGGTGACAGGGAATGATATTTCCTCGCAGAGCGCTGGTGAGATCTGGCATTTTTTTGAACAGGAATTAAATTATCCATTGAACATTATAAACGAGCAGAGTTTGGGACAGATTGACCTTGCAACGATTAACGTGCTGATTCTGCCAGATGGAGCCTATATGCGTAGAAATTTGGAAAGGTTAGAAGATTGGATTAATCTTGGAGGGAAAGTTATTTTGATGGAGGATGCAATTTCGAGTGTTGCGGGTATAAAGCCATTTGATATTAAAAGGAAAGAGCTGCCTGCTGATGCCGGGAAAGAGAATTTTTCGCGTAGTTATACAGATAAAGATAAAGAGAACCTGGCAGACGCTATTCCCGGAGCTATTTATAAAGTGACACTGGATAAAAGCCATCCATTTGCAATAGGTCTGGGAGAGTTCTATTATACTTTGAAGACAGATGATAAGGTTTATGAGCCGTTGCAAAAAGGCTGGAATGTCGGAGTTCTTAAGCCAAACGCTTACGTGACGGGGATCGCGGGAAAGAATGTACAGGCAAAACTTGATCAGGGATTGCTCTTTGGTGTGCAGCCCGTCGGTAAAGGAAATATCGTATATCTTTCAGGTGATTTGTTATTCCGCTCATTTTGGGAAAGTGGGAAGCAACTTTTTGTGAACACGATTTTTCTTGTTTTTTAATTATATCAATTCTAAATGTAATACGTGTCATTTTTTGGCGTTGTCGTTATAAAACCTATATTATCTGCTGATTTACAGAATATTTGCGCGTTAATATGGGTAACATGCAAAATTTTTATGATTTTATTCTTTGGCGATAACATCTTAATAATTAGGTCCTATATAACAAAAGTCATCTTATTGTCATATTGCTTAATCTTTTTAGTGCCCTAACAAAACGATCTCTCCATTGATCTATATTTAGGTTATCAATTATTAACTAACCTAAATTCTTATTTTTTATGAAAAAACTTATACTAAGTTTATTCGTGTTTCTGGTTGTTGCGGGAGCAGCAATTGCACAGGATCGAATAGTAACTGGTACTGTGAAGGGGAAAGATGACGGCCTTCCTATCCCTGGCGTATCAGTGAAGGTAAAAGGCACAGCCAATGGGGCTGCAACCGGATCTGACGGTAGATATTCCATTAAAGTCCCTTCTGGAACTACAGCTTTAGAATTTTCTTCTATTGGTTATACCAGACAGACAGTCTTAATTACATCAGGTAGTGTTTTTAACGTTTTATTAGCCCAGGATTCACAATCTCTTGGAGAAGTTGTGGTTACCGCTCTTGGTATTAATAAAGCGAAGAAGACAATCGGTTATGCAGAGACTACAGTGAAGTCTGAAGAGATCAACAAATCGGCAGCTGTAAGTTTAGCGGGTGGTCTGCAAGGTAAAATTGCAGGAGCTACAATCTCTAATACTTCGGGTTCGCCAGGTGGATCTACTAAAATTATTCTGAGAGGTTATTCTTCAATTACCGGAAGTAATCAACCTTTATATGTTATTGATGGTGTTCCTCTGGATAACTCTTCATCAGCTTCCACAGATAATTATGACTTTGGAAATAATGCAAATGATATTGATCCAAACAATATTGAGAGCATGAGTGTATTAAAAGGATCTGCGGCTTCAGCATTATACGGATCCAGAGGATCGAATGGTGTAATCTTAATTACTACTAAAACTGGTAAAGCTGGTGGTTTTAAAATAGACTTCTCATCGGCAGCAACAATTACTCAGGTAGCCACACTTTTTACACCACAAAGTACATTTGGACAAGGCTGGAACGGATCATTTATTCCTTCAGAAAATGGAAACTGGGGTCCGAAATATGATGGACAAATGAGAGTCTGGGGCGCTGTTGTAGATAACTCGCAGTTGTTAAAACCTTTTTCATTTATCAAAAACAATGTGCGTGACGCTTTAACTAATGGTTTGGAGTTAAACAATAACATTGCATTTAGCGGTGGAAATGACGTCTCTACTTTTTACTTCGCTTATGGTAATATTAATAGTGATGGGTATTTGCCAACAAATGCCGACTCTTATAAAAGAAATAACGTCTCTTTAAAGGGATCTACGAAATATAAGAATTTCAGTATTGACGGGTCAATTAACTACGTGGCTAAAACTCAAAGGTTTGTTACCACTGGTGATGGGGCTTCGGGTGTAGGTTCATCTTTTTATTCAGATATTTTGCAAATTCCTAATGATATCCCGATCAAGGACCTGAGAGATTATCAAAATAAATTTTTCAACGTTGATAACTACTTTACGCCATACGCTGAAAACCCATATTATTCGATTTACCAAAATGGGAGTAGAAACGTAGCTGATCGTGTTTATGGTAACGTAAATATGAATTATAAAGTTGCTGACTGGCTGAATATTCAATTACAGCAAGGCGCAGATATCAGTAATTCACAGGTGAAGATCTGGCATAATATAAATGCCCCATCGCTTGGTAGTTATAATGCGGGAGGAAATATTGAAGGTGCTGTAAGAGCTCCTGACGTTGGTAACGTAATTGAACAATCTTATAAAAGTTATGAATACGATACCAAGTTAAATGCTATTTTCAATAAACAGCTAAATTCTAAATTTGATTTGGATGGATTAATCGGAGTGAACTATAATGACAGAGGAGTAAGAGATCTAAGTACAGGAATTGAAGGCCTGGCTATCCCTGGTTTCTTTGACATCAGTAACAGTTCTAATAAGCCTACTAGTTTTGAAGTAGAAACCCACAGGAGATTGTTCGGTCTTTATGGTCAGGCAACTTTAGGATACAATAAGTATCTGTACTTAACTGTAACTGCAAGAAATGACTGGACCTCAACCCTGGCACCAGGTAAAAATAGTTACATCTATCCTGGCGCAAGTTTAGCGTATCTGGCCTCAGAAGCATTTGATCTGAGTAATACGCCGATCAGCTTTTTGAAATTAAGAGCCAGTTATGGACAAACAGGTAGTGATACAAATCCATACAGGATCAATGACGTCTTAAATGCAACAAATATACCTCTTGGTTTTGGAAACATTACTTTCCCGGTGGCTGGTGTACCAGGATTTACTGTCTCAAAAATATTGAACAATCCAAATCTGAAACCTGAAAAGGTTAGTGAAACTGAATTTGGAGGTGAGATCAGATTCTTAAAAGACAGAATTAGTCTGGATGCGACTTACTATAATAAAATCAGAAAAGATCAGATCTTACCAGTACCTGCTGATCCTGCTTCAGGATATAACTTTACTTTGCAGAATTTTGGTAAAGTACAAAACAAAGGAATTGAGATTGCTTTGAATATAAAACCAATCCTGTCAAAAGACTTCCAATGGAACTTGAACTATACTTTCGCCAGGGACAGAAACAAAGTTCTTTCGTTGCCAGCAGGATTAGATAAGGTAGTCCTGAATTCGGCTTATGACGCTCAGTTTGTGGCGATTGTAGGGCAGCCATTAGGGGTTATTCAGGCACCGGTGGCTTCTTATGATCCACAGGGACATATTATTGTGGATGGCAATGGTTTTCCTGTTCAGTCAGCAACAAATGGTACTTATGGAAATATGCAACGCGATTTCAGTATGGGATTGAGTAATACATTCACCTACAAAAACTGGACTCTTGGATTTACACTGGACTGGCAAAAAGGTGGGGTATTTTATTCTGGAACGGCTGATGATTTACTCTTTGTAGGCTCTGACCCGAAAACATTATACAATGACCGTAGACCATTTGTCGTACCTAATTCCGTTCAACAGGTGACAGGTGCAAATGGGGCAGTAACTTATGTTGAAAACTCAACACAAATTCCAGAGGCTAAAATACAGGATTATTACTATCCAACAACCAATAGGGCATTAGCTTATCAAGACAGGATTTTAAGTAAATCATTCCTGAAACTGAGAGAGGCTACTTTGAGTTACTCCTTACCAAAATCTGTAGCTAATAAGATCCTTGCTCAACATGTTACCGTGTCAGTATTTGGAAGAAACCTCATCACTTGGTTGCCGGCTTCAAACAAGACGATTGACCCGGAGGTTTCCAACTTTGGTACTGATTTAGCAAGTGAGTTTGGTGAGTTCAGAACAGCTCCTCCTGTAAGGTTCTTCGGAGCTACATTAAAGGTTACATTCTAAAAAACTGAAAGATGAAAAAGACTAATTTAAAATATAATACGCTGATACTTTCAGCAGTTCTGCTGCTTTCATTCGGATGTAAAAAAACGCTGGATGTTAATACAGACCCAAATAATCCCCTGATTGAGAAGGCTACACCTGAGGTTTTGTTCCCTTCTGCAGTAATGTCTACTGCCGGTAGAGTTGGAGGTGAATTAACTATTCTTGGTGGAATGTGGTCTCAATATTTCACACAGGCGAATTCCTCGAATCAATATAAGAACATTGACTCCTATAATTTGACGAAAAATGATCTAAATGGAGATTATCAGGAATTGTTCTCTGGAGCTTTGATGGATTATCAGCTGGCTTTATCAAAAGCGCAGGCGCGTAATGACTGGAAGTATAATCTGATGTGTACAGCGATGAAAGCTTATACTTATGAGGTATTGGTTGATTTGTATGATAAAGTTCCCTACACCGAAGCTTTTCAGGGTTTGGCTAATCTGCAGCCAAAATTTGATGATGGGGACAAAATTTATACAGGCTTAATTGCGGAAATAGACGCAGCCCTAGCTAAAGATTATACGTCTGGTAGTTTAACTGCTACCCAGCAGGCAACTGATTTTATTTTTAAAGGGGATATGGGGCTTTGGACTCAATTTGCCAATACGCTGAAATTAAAGATGTACCTGCGTATGGTAAATGCAAATCCGTCAGCCGCGCAGGCAGGGATTGCTAAACTGTACCAATCCGGAGCTAAGTTTTTAACTATAAATGCTGGGATCGCTACCTGGGATGGTACCGCGAATAACAGTAATCCTTTTTATGAATATAATATCAGACGTTTAAATGTACAAACTAATTTAAAAGCAAGTAAAACTTTTACAAGTTGGTTAACGGGAAATAATGATCCAAGGGTGGTTAATTATTTTGGTACAGCTAATCCTGTTCCTATGAATCAGGGAGATTACTCTGCTTCTGCAACTGATCAGCCAACTTATGCAAACGCAACAGTGTTTGCGCAAACAGCTAAAGATCCGGTTTGGTTTTTCACAGCAGCAGAGTCTTATTTTATGCAGGCTGAAGCTTTGGAGCGTTACTTTGGTGGTACTGGCGCACAGGCAGCTTATAATGCAGGTTTAATTGCGGCATTTGCACAAGCAGGTTACGTCTTAACGGCAGGTAGTACTGATCCGCTGTGGACTACTTATGCTTATCCTGTTGGAGGAACGTTGGAAAATAAAATAGAGGCTATTGTTACGCAGAAATGGGCTTCGTTTCCTGGAACACATGACTTAGAAGCATTCTTTGAGCAACAACGTACGGGATATCCAAGTGTTAGTCCTGTTTATTCTACAGACCCGAATTATGTACCAGGTAAGCTGGTGTATGCCATAAATGGGGTAACTCCTGGAAAACAGTTTCCAAGACGACTGGTATTCCCGGCTGTTTCAACAGACAGGAATATAAATGCTCCGGCACCAGTTCCGATCACAACTAAAGTTTGGTGGGGTAAATAATCAGTTTTAATTTTAAAGAAAATGATGAAAAAATATATAGCAATTCTCGGCCTGGGTATCCTGGGTCTGACATTCAGCTCTTGTAGAAAGGAGCCTTCATTTAATTATCCTGCGGGGACAGTCGGAATTTCAAAAGTAACACAATATCCTATTTTGACACTCAAAGGAACTAGGGTAATAGTACAACCTATAGGTGCGGCATTTACGGATCCGGGGGCGACGGCTCTGGAAGGAACAAATCCATTGACTCCTGTAGTTACGGGTTCAGTGAATGTGAATGTTGCGGGTGTTTATACCATAACCTATACAGCAACCAATAGGGATGGTTTTCCTGCTTCTATAGCGAGAACAGTAGCTATTTATGATACTAAGCCGGACGCAGTAGCCAATGATTTTTCAGGTTCCTATCTGAGAGCAGCTACCAAAGCGTCGGCGGTATGGACAAAGCTTGCTCCTGGTGTTTATTCAGTTTTGAACCCAGGCGGGGCAGCGGGTGCAACATTGAGTGTAATTGCATTCAATCAAACTGGATCAACTATAAACATCCCTCAGCAAAACGCGAGTGATGGGACGTCAACTGCGTCGGCAAATGAAACTTATAACATTGCAACATCAAGTTATTCATGGGTAATTATTAATCCTGGTTATGGTGGGTCGCTTCGTTCTTTTGTTAAACAATAATTAAACTATTTAAGATGAAAAAATACTTATATATATTGACACTATGTGTGTTTGCGCTCTCATCTTGTAAAAAAGATGCGGGGCCAGGAGGGACGGCAGTACAGAATATGGCGAATGAATGGTGGGTTCAGGTCCAGACTGTTAATCCAACGACAGGTGCTGTTATTGATAATACGGATAAACATTATTATAAGTTATCTACTTATAATACCTCTGATAATTCATCAACTATGATGTGGTTTGATGATAGTGACGCTAAAGGTTACAATGGAGAGAAAATTAAAGTTAATGTTGTTCAATCCAGCCTGACCTTCTCTGTTACAAATGCAGCTGATGTCTCTGGAAATATTCCTGCACCGGGTACAGTGAGTGTAGCTAATGGTAAGATCATTCCAAATGGAGCAGTTGGTCCATCCTCTAAAGCTGTTACAGATGCAATTTCTTATGATGTTACCCTTGCTTCTGATGTCACTCCGGTTATTTATAGATTTACTGGTTATGCAAGGACAAGATTTGTCGGTGATGACCACTAGGCATTAAATTTAACTCATATTAAATCCCCGTGTGATTCTCAGATCATACGGGGATTTTTTAGTTTAAGGCGCATCATTTATCGTTGATTTTTCACTGAAAAATGATAATAACATAAAATAAATGTTAACAAATGTTAAAGCTCTGTGTGATTTTGGGTTGCACAGAGCTTTTTAGTTTAACCGACGTTGATATTAGCATGATTAAGCATAAATAAGGCCTTTTCTTGAGTGAAATTGAATAATTGATAAGAAAGATAATGCAGAACAGTTTGTTTTTGGCGTAAGGTGTTGCTAAAGAGTTAGTTTGCTTTATTTTTTATGTTCCAACATCGAAATTTGAGCTAAAATGCTCAAAATGATGATATTTAGTATTAAATTAGCCGCCAATTAACTATTATTTATAACCTAGACAATTTAATTTATGAAACGACTTATACTAAGTTTGTTCATATTTTTGTGCGTTGCAGGGACTGCATCTGCGCAAGATAGAACGATAACTGGTACTGTTACCGGAAAGGATGATGGGCAACCTCTTCCTGGTGTCAGCGTAAAAATCAAAGGAGCACAGGGCGGTGCTCAAACTGGAATCGATGGTAAGTATGCAATTAAGGTAGCTTCTGGAGCAACAGCAATAGAATTCAGCTCAATTGGCTACGTTTCGCAATCAGTTGCGATTAAAGGGACTATCATTAACGTTAGTTTATTAGCAGACTCTAAGGCTCTTGGAGAGGTAGTTGTAACTGCGAACGCAATTAAAAGAGAAAAAAGAACATTAGGATATTCTGCACCAACTATTAAAAACTCTGAATTGACAGAGGGTGGTAACCCTAGTGCAATCAACTCTTTAGTAGGTAAAGTAGCAGGTGTGAACATTTCAACATCTTCTAATACACCAGGTAGTTCATCGAGAGTTGTACTTCGTGGAGGATCTTCAATCTCAGGATCTAACCAGGCTCTGATCGTTGTTGATGGTGTTCCGGTAGATAACTCAAGTATCACTGGTGGTTCATCCAGCTTAAACAGTGTTGACTTTGGTAACAGAGGAAATGATATTGCTCCTGATGATATCGCTTCAGTTACAGTATTGAAAGGCCCGGCTGCGGCTGCACTTTACGGATCACGTGCTTCTAACGGAGCCTTGATTATTACCACTAAAGGTGGTTCTAAAAACGCGAAGACAGCAATCACATTTAACACTTCAAATACATTTTCATCAGTTTTAAAGTTACCAGATTTCCAGAATGAATACGGACAAGGTTACTATACTAAACAAAATCCGGATGGAACTCCTGTTTATAACGGTGATTTTAGAGAAAACGGTAGCTGGGGTGCCCCTTTTACTGGTGTAGTACAGCCATGGGGACAAATGATTGACGGTGTTCGTCAGCAAAAACCTTATTCAGCAGTAAAAAACAATGTTCGTGACTTTTTCTCAACTGGATTTGCTTCTGATAACAACATTAGCTTTGCAGGTGGTGGTGATAAAACAACATTTTACTTAGGCCTGAACTCTTTGAACTCTAATGGTGTTTTTCCAGGTGATAAAGATGTGTTCAACAAATATGGTGTAAGATTTAACGGTACAGCAGAATTGAGCAAAAAATTCACTGCTGGTATCAATTTTAACTACAATAAAATCGGAAGTAACCAGGTTGCTGGTGGACAAGGTTCTTCATCCGTATTTAACAATGTTCTTCAAACGCCGAGAGATATCAATATCGTTGGGTTAAAAGACTTAAATAATAAATACAACGGTTACGGTTATACAGACGCTAATGGTGTAGTTCAGCCAAATACATATGGTTATTACGGAGCTTATACTCAAAATCCATACTGGGTACTTCAGAACTATGATAACTTTGATGATGTTAGCCGTGTAACAGGAAACTTTAACCTTGCCTATAAGCCGCTTTCATGGCTTGATGTAACTGAAAGAGTTGGTATTGATACCTATTCTGACAGACGCAGAAGTCAGGCTCCAAAGTTTAACTATGTTCCTGCAAGTGTTAACAATGCTCCATATACTACTTCAAACAGAGTTTCAAGTAATGGTGGTTATGAAATCGATCAGTTTAACGTTACCGAACTGGTACACGATTTAATGGTTACTGCTCGTCATAAATTCAATGAAGATTTTGAAGGATCATTCATGTTGGGTAATAACGTTCGTCAAAGATCTGCTACTTCAACTCAGATTTCTACCAATACATCAGGTGGTTTAGTTGCACCAGGATGGTACAATCTTGCGAATAGTAATGGTCCTTTGAATGTTGTTCAGGATAATATGAGCAGAAGAAGATTAGTTGGTCTGTATGCAGATTTAAACTTATCTTATAAAAACTTCCTGTTTGTTGAAGCTACTGCGAGAAATGACTGGTCTTCAACTTTACCTGTTCAGAATAACTCATTCTTTTATCCAAGTGTAAGTGGTTCATTCGTGTTCTCTGAATTGTTGAAAAACTCTTCAATAGCTGATTGGTTAAGTTATGGTAAAATCAGATCTAGCTGGGCTCAGGTAGGTAACGATACTGATCCTTATCAGTTAGCTACTACTTTTGCAAGAGGTCAGATCAATGGAAACTTTGGTAGTACGATCTTTCCTTTAGCTGGTGTTCCAGGATTAATGGCTAACACAACTATCGGAAACTTTAATCTTAAGCCAGAAAAAACAGCTTCTTTCGAAATCGGAACAGAACTGGGTTTCTTCGGTGGAAGACTTTCTGCTGATGTTAGTTATTACAAAAACAAATCTACAAATCAAATTATAAGTATCCCTGTTCCTAATTCAACGGGTTATAGTTTCCAGTTGATCAATGCTGGTGAAATCCAAAATAAAGGGATCGAGCTAAGCTTAAGAGGTACTGTTTTGAAAACTACAGATATTACCTGGGAGCTTACCGGAACTTACACTAAAAACACAAACTTAGTTGTAGACCTTATGCCAGGTATCGAGCAGATCAGTTTAGGCGGACCTGTAGGTGCATCAATTGTGGCAGCTAAAGGAAGACCTTATGGTGAGTTTTATGCTATAACAGATGCAAAAGATGCACAAGGCAGAACTATTGTAGATCCAAAAACAGGTATGCCTCTTCCAACAAGTAAACCACAGTATTTAGGAAGTTATAATCCAAAATATCAGGCTTCATTCGGAACTACTTTCCGTTACAAGCAATTGACTTTAGGAGTTTTATTTGATACTAAACAAGGTGGTGTATTCTACTCAAGAACTAAAGGTACTTTAGGTTTCGTAGGAGCTTCTGCTGAAACTGGTGGTGACAGGTTCAATCAGATCTGGCCTAATTCAGTAGTTCTGGATGCCAATGGTAACAGTGTTCCAAATACAACAACTTACAACAAACAAGATTACTGGAACGGAAGTCCAAATCCTGGAACTAACATAGTTGATGCTTCTTACATTAAGTTGCGTACAGCAAGTCTTAACTATGCATTTACTAAAGATCAGTTAAGACGTACTCCATTCGGAGCGTTATCAATCGGTCTTTATGGAAACAACTTATTTATCTGGACTCCATCGTCTAATAAATATGCCGATCCAGAGGTTAACTCTGCCGGAGCAGGTAACGTACAAGGTTTTGACTTTACAGCACAGCCATCAGTACGTAACTACGGTGTTAATCTAAAAGTTACATTCTAATAAAAGTATTATAGTATTATGAGAACAAAAAATATTTTTAATCCAAAGAAGTTAATGCTTCTGCTCTTTATAGGAGTCATTGGATTTTCGGGTTGCAAGAAGTTTTTAGACATTAACCAAAACCCCAATAACCCGGAGACGGCAGACCCGAACTTGCTTTTACCTACTGTAGAAGCATCTCTTGGTCAATTGATGGGTAATGGATTCCAGGTTTATGGTGGTATGTTCAGCCAATACTGGACACAAAGCCCTAACTCGTCACAGTATAAATTAATTGATCAGTACAATCTGAGAAATACAGATTTTGACCGTACCTGGTTAATTATCTACCGTAACGCATTACAAAATGCTCAATTAATTATCAACAGCAAGATTAGCGGTATTCAGTATACTCAAGGTATGGCTTATATTTTAAAAGCATATACTTTCCAGGTAGCTACTGATGCATTTGGTGATATTCCTGTTGCTGATGCTTTACAAGGTGCTGCTGTAAATGCACCTAGATACCAGGCTCAGTCTGTAGTTTATGATAGTGTTTTTAACTACATTGACAAAGGTATGGCTTTACTTTCTACTACTGGTGCTGTTAATCCGGGAGCACAGGATATTTTATTCCAGGGTAGTACAGCTAAGTGGAAAGCATTTGCTAACACTTTAAAATTAAAAGCGTATTTGCGCCTTTCTAAAGTTAACCCTGCTAAAGCTAGCGCTGGTATTGCTGCATTATATGCTACCACTCCTGCTTTTGTTACGGCTGATGCTTCACTTAAATATATTGCAATCGGTGGAAATGAAAACCCACTTTATAATGAAATGGTTGCATTAAAGCGTGTAGAAAACTTAGTTGCAAGTAATACTGCTGTTAAAGCATTTGTGAAAAACAATGATACAAGGTTATTTAAATTCTATGATCCGATTGCATCAGCACCAGGTGTGATTACAGCAATTGATCAGGGAAGTTATCTTCAAAACTCAGGTAAAGTAGTTTCTCTGCCTTCGGCTTTAGTAGGTGCAAGTCCAAACATCGATGCTTCGGCAATCGCACCAGTAAAGTTAATCTCTGCTGCAGAGAGTGCTTTCCTTCAGGCTGAAGCTGTAGCCAGAGGATGGGCAGCTGGTGATGTAAACGGATTGTATACTCAGGGAATTACTGCTAGTTTCACAGCTACAGGTAACCCTGCGGATGCTCCTGCTTATATTGCAAACGCTCCGGACGGACAAGCTGCATTAACTGCTGCTGGTACTGTGGATGCAAAAGTTAAGGCGATCATTACCCAAAAATACTACGCAATGTGTGGTTTCCAGGGTTTTGAGGCATGGACTGAATATCGCAGAACAGGATATCCTGATTTCCTTGTGCCTTCTGTTGCTCAGGGAGCAGGACAGATGCCACAAAGATTTTTATATGCAAGTAGCGAAGCACTTTCAAACGGAAATTACCCAGGTACAGTTCCTGCATCTACTCCGATGTGGTGGGCAACTACTGGAAACTAATTTTAGGTTGTAACATAAAAAAAGAGGTCATCGTTACGATGACCTCTTTTTTTATGTCTGTATTTTCAGCTCTTTATTTATAAGATAAGCTGACATCGGCATCACCGACTTTAAGAACTGCCGTCCTCCCGATTATCATTGCCCTGTTATCTTCAATATGGCCAACCGGGAAATTATAACAAACCGGATAGTCATATTCTTTTACTATCTCCATAACGACCTCTTCTGGAGTTTGTCCGAAAGGCGTGTCTTCAGGCTTGATCTCATTGAAGGCCCCTACAATCAGACCCTTCAGACCAGCTAGTTTTCCACTGCGTTTCAGCATTCTTAACATCCGGTCAATCGTGTATTCATATTCCCCTACATCCTCTAAAAACAGGATTTTATTGCTGTAATCCATAGCAGATACCGAACCTTCCATCGCGACCAGCAAAGACAGATTTCCGCCGATTATTATACCTTCAGCCTGGCCTGACCGGTTTGGAAAAGAACTCGTATAGCTATAACTAATTTCCTCCCCGAAAAGGGCTCTTCTCAGACTTTCCAAAGACCCAGTGGTTGCCTTTTCAAAAGAGACCGGCATTTGGCCGTGAATACTTTGAGTTTGTAATGCCCCCATCAAATGAGAAAGTAGTGCAGTCGTATCGCTGAATCCCGAGATCCACTTGGGATTGTCATTAAACTTCGTGAAGTCCAGTTTATCAATAATCCGGATACCACCATATCCTCCCCTGGCGGCAAGAATAGCCTTGATACTATCATCATCCAGGAAAGATTGTATATCAGCCGCCCTTAGATTATCATCTCCTGCAAATTGATAATGAGCAGCAGAAACACTTTTACCTGTAATCACCTGGAGCCCCCATCCTTCTAATATGGCTATTGCCGGAGCTATAGAATTCTTTAATTTATTTGCGGGACAAACAATAGCAATTTTGTCTCCCTTTTTTAGGTGGGCCGGCTGTTTAATCATAGGTAAAACACTTATCTTTGACAAAATAATAAAAATAGTTTTGGATAACAGTAAAATAAAAAGATATACCGTTACGGCAGCATTGCCTTATACGAATGGTCCTGTACATATCGGACATTTAGCTGGTGTTTATTTACCTGCGGATACTTACGTGCGTTATCTCCGTTCCAATAAAAGAGATGTTAAATTTGTTTGTGGTTCGGATGAAAATGGAGTTCCTATTACTTTAAAGGCTAAAAAGGAAGGTGTTAGTCCACAAGTTGTCGTGGATAAATACCACAAAATTATAGGTGATTCATTTAAAGAATTCGGTGTGTCTTTTGACATCTATCACCGGACTTCTTCCGAAATGCATCATCAAACTGCTTCGGATTTTTTCAAAACACTTTATGATAAGGGTGTTTTTACAGAAGAAGTGACTGAACAGTATTATGACGAGAAGGCTCAGACTTTTCTTGCCGATCGTTATATCACCGGAACATGTCCGAAATGCGGTAATGAAAATGCGTATGGTGATCAGTGTGAGAATTGCGGAAGTACTTTAAATGCAACTGACCTGATTAATCCAAAATCTACTTTATCAGGAGAGCCTCCGATACGTAAAGAGACAAAAAACTGGTTCCTGCCTTTAGAGAAGTACGAAGCGCAGTTAAGAACTTATATAGAAGGACATCAGGAATGGAAACCAAATGTTTATGGTCAGTGTCAGAGCTGGCTGAATGCTGGTTTGCAGCCAAGGGCGATGACAAGAGATCTGGATTGGGGTATCAAAGTCCCTGTGAAAGATGCTGAAGGCAAGGTATTATATGTTTGGTTTGACGCACCTATCGGTTATATCTCTGCTACCAAAGAATTATTTGCCTTTGGAGGAGTAGAAGGTGTAAATCCAAGAGCAGACGAGTATTATCTGCAAAAAGATAAGGTCGTAAAAGGAAACTGGGAAGACTATTGGAAGGATGAGTCAACTAAGCTGGTCCATTTCATCGGAAAAGACAATATCGTATTCCACTGTATAATTTTCCCGGCGATGTTAATGGCTCATGGCGATTATATCCTTGCTGATAATGTTCCTGCAAACGAATTCCTGAACCTGGAAGGACAGAAAATCTCCACGTCTAAAAACTGGGCAGTATGGTTGCATGAATATCTGACTGAGTTTAAGGATAAACAGGATGTGTTGCGTTATGTATTAACTGCAACTGCTCCTGAAACTAAGGATAATGACTTTACCTGGAAAGATTTCCAAGCCAGAAATAACAATGAATTAGTTGCCGTATTAGGTAATTTCATTAACAGGGTAGTTGTCTTGACCCAGAAGTATTTTGGTGGTCAGGTGCCGGCTATAACAGCGCTGAATGAACAGGATCAGCAGGTCATTGATGAACTTGCATCCTATCCGGATAAAATATCAGCTTCTATCGAAGCTTATCGTTTCAGAGAGGCTTTAACCGAAGTGATGAATGTGGCGCGCCTGGGTAATAAATATCTGGCAGAAACTGAGCCATGGAAAGTTATAAAAACTGATGAAGACAGGGTGAAAACAATCCTGAATATCAGTTTACAGATTGTAGCCAGTCTGGAGATCCTGGTAGAACCATTTTTACCTTTCACGGCTGATAAATTGGTGAAGATGCTGAATTCTCCTGGTCATTTATGGGCAGATGCTGGTAAAATGGATTTATTGCCAGAAGGTCACCAGTTGAACGAACCGGCTTTATTATTCGAAAAAGTAGAAGATACGGAGGTTCAGGCGCAGATTGATAAATTGAATCAAAGCAAGGAAGAAAATATCAAAGCTAACATCGTAGTTACCCCTGCTAAAGAGAATATAGATTTTGATCAGTTTAGCGCAGTAGATATCCGTGTCGCTACGATCATTGCAGCCGAAAAGGTAGAAAAGACTAAAAAATTACTGAAACTGACATTGGATACTGGTATAGATGAGCGTACGGTTGTTTCAGGAATAGCAGAGTATTTTACTCCTGAAGAGGTAGTTGGTCAGCAGGTTAGCTTACTTATTAATCTTGCACCAAGAGAAATTAAAGGAATTTTATCTCAGGGAATGATTTTAATGTCTGAAAATTCAGATGGAAAACTTACTTTTGTGTCGCCTTTACAAAACCATGCGAATGGAAGCGTAATCAGGTAATACAGGTCCCGTAGTTCAACGGATAGAATAGAAGTTTCCTAAACTTTAGATATGAGTTCGATTCTCGTCGGGACCACGGATTTAGCCAGCAGTTGTATATAACTGCTGGTTTTTTTGCTTCAAGGGGTTTGAAAAGGGGCAAGTAAATTTGAGGAGGTTTGATTTGAGATGATCAGTATCAGAATTTCATCTCCAGTTTTTTGCTTTCATCAAAGAGGTTTTCTCAATCATCAAAGATGACCTCCAGATCTCAAAGAAAGGGAATCCAGGTATAGCCAGAATTTATTTTAAATATTTTTTTGAGCATAATTCTTTGACGCCGTAGGAATTGGTGGTTTTTATGTAAGCAGTGTTCAATTCGAGACCTTAAAGGTCCCTTCATTTACTCGCCAAGTGGGGAAATGATGAATTATAGTATGGTAATATGTAAGTAAATGATCTTTTAACGGCAACAAGTCTTAACTTTATCCTATGAAGAAGATATTATTAACACTTGCTATAATAATAGCTGGTTATTCAACATATGCGCAGTATTTGCCGTTAACTGCAGGAAGTAATTATCCTTTGACTGGGACTCTATTCTCTAACAACGTGGAAGCCATTAGGCTTAGCGGTAACAATGTCTACTTGTCAGCTTTTGATTATGTAAATGTGCTAAGGACAGGGTATTTGCAATTTAACCCGGGTGGTTCGATTATTTTAGGTGCCGATAATGCAAGCAGCATAGCTTTAACAGGAGCCAATGTCGGCATTGGAACAATAAATCCACAAGGAAAGTTTGACGTGTATGATGGTAATGGAACCAATGTCATTGCGTACTTTGGAGCAAATAATATCATCAATGCAAAAGGCCTGTACTTAAGTCGTCCCACTGTCAACACTAATCCTGTAAATATTCAAGGTTCGCAAGTAGGCGTTGGTCGTACAGATATCTCTTTACAAGCTGAAGGTGGGAATGTAGGTATTGGGACATCGAATCCACAAGGTCATAAGCTTGCAGTCAACGGAGATATTATTGCGACCTCTGTGATCGTGAAATTATATGGGAATTGGCCAGATTATGTCTTTAAACCAACCTATCACCTCCCGTTGCTAACCGAAGTCAAAGCCTATATTGATCATAATCAACGTTTACCGGATATGCCATCTGAACAAGAAGTTACCAAGGAAGGTATCAACTTAGGTGAGATAGTTAAGCTACAAACCAAGAAGATTGAAGAGTTAACACTTTACTTGATTGAGAAGGAGCAGCAGATAAACGAGATCAATGAAAAACAACGGACCCAAGATGCAAAAGATCAGAAGTTACAAGAACAGCTTAAGACAATGCAGGATCAACTTAATAACATTATGAATCCGAAAACAAAGGCAGAATAATTCTGAATTGTTGATTTTTTGAGAGCGTACTCTACTTAGTAGTAATTGTCTTTTAGTTTTTCAACACCTTCCTTTCCATAAAGCTGATATTGAAGGCTTGTTAAGCGAATAAATGGCTACATTCCTAACTTGTTTTTGCTGTCCAGAAATGTTAAAAGGGGCATTAAAAGTTCGATTGTGGTCTCGTCCACTCCACATTGACATCAAACACAGCGGAAGTTCCTAACGGAACTTCCGCTGTTTGTATTTACGGCCGGTTTTAGGTATTACTCTATATACATAATACTTATACTAACGGCACTCACCCTATTATGTGCCAGATTTTGGTGAAATTGACAGCGAGAAATGGCTATAGCATGCTGTAACTGCAACGATGCATTTACACTTTACATTCAATAAAAAGGCGTGTTTATTTTAAAAAGTTATTTAATATTATTTATTAAATAACTTTACTTCTTAAATTCTATAATGATATGAACATTGACGAGATTGAAAAAGGATTAAATCAATTTCCGGCAGAATACCAACAAGTATTGCAAGCTATTCTGAATATCTCTATTAAAAATCAAGCAATGATAGAGGCTTTACTTGGTTTACAAATTGAACTGCAGGGTGGTAGAGATATGGCTGATAAATTATCATTGCATAAAAATATTGAAAGTAAGATAAACGATCGCTTGTCGGTAATTCAAATTGAAATAGCAAGTAAGTTCAACCAGGAAGATTAAGCATCGGGGCTACAGATTTAGCCAGTTGGTGTATATAACTGCTGCTTTTTTGTTTAAAGGGGTTTCACTTACCGACATGTAGTAACAATATTAATTATGTAATTTGTAGCAATAATTAATGATGCGAATAATTATTATCCAATACATTTTTAATGCGTATAAAGAATTCGATTGTGGTCTCATCCATTCAACAAAGCCTTTAGACGATTGCCCCTCTGTGATTAAATTAAAAGGGACCAAGGTTTGAAGCTTTAACCAGTGATGCCGAAAGGAGCTGTCATCCTTGTTGTAATTCGTAAAAACCCTTCTTTAAGCCGGTAAAGCTTCGCATCGTTGTTAAATAGATTTATCTCAAATTTGGCTTCTACTAAATACCGGTTGTCTCCCAGTTTTTCAACTCTGGTAATTTCAAAATTTGAATTATCCTGAATATCTTTTTTTAATCCCGATCTGATTAATATTGAAAAACCTGGGATGTTGGAAGTTAACCCATCTTTCATGTCATTTCCACGGAACTTAATTGAAATTCCATCCATTGTGTTTTCCTTTTCGAGGTCGACAGCAAATGATTGTTTGCCCAATTTAAAAAGGTTGTAATAATCTTTTGGGGTTAACATCACAGGGCCACCCTGAAGTTGGCTGTCGTTAAACTTCTTTGTGAATAAGATCTCAAAATCATCTCCCCCTTTACTGGACTGAAAGCCACGGGATACAGAATACAGAGTCGAGTCTTTTGCTCCGTACCAATAATATCCACCAGTCTGATAAGCTAATTTTCCTCCTTCGATAACTGTTGGGGAGGACTTTATATTTAAGGGTTGGTTGCCTATCCCAGAGCTATATCGATTATTTAATACATATTGTTTTTCATTTATAGTAAAGGAAACGCTGTCATTGTAATACGCAATTTTTTTATCAACCGGATTAGGTGTAGTCTCATTATTGGTTTTTTTACAAGCGACGATGGAAATCAGTGCTATGGCTAACACTGAGTAACGTTTTATATTTTTCATGTGAGCAAAAATAGAAACAAATAATCTATTAATCGCGATACTTTTATCTAGGTTGAAATTATTTGTACGACAGAGTTAAATTAGGCTCTGATAGTCTAATGACAATTAATAGAGGCATGAAAAGTTTAATCCCGGCTTCTGTTACTTCGATTCGCGAAAGCGTAGAGAGTTAAATATCTTAAACAGTTATAGAAAAGTATCTTTGAGCGATCTAATTAAATTTAAATGAAAAATCTATTTCTTATTATAACATTTACGGGTTATTCTGTATTAGCACAGACTCAACCAACCAATTGCTTGCCACAAAATGGGAGCGTTGGGATTGGTACACTGAATCCAAATGCAAAACTTGAAATAAATGCTACTTCAGGTATTACTCCTCTCAGGGCTGTAGGATCTAATGGTGCTCTGCTGATTGATAACGTAGGTTCGGGAGAATCCTATTATCAGGCAAATATGTTTCACCAGTTTCAGGGGACTTCCAGTGCGCCTATTTTAACCATGCTTAACACCGGTAATGTCGGAATTGGGACAGTAACCCCAGTGTCCAAACTAGATCTCAGTGGGATCCTCCATATAGCCTATCCTGGGATTTTAAATTATTCTTCTACCGGTGGTACTTACATAGGCTGGAATAAATCCGGTGGCGGCGGAGAAGCGAATTTTGTAAACAACATTGCAGGAGGGAATATGGGTGGATTTACATTTGATAAAACAACAGATGGCTCAACTTTTACCAGATTGATGACAATCGCTGATAATGGTAATGTCGGAATTGGGACAATAACCCCAGTGTCCAAATTAGATCTCAGTGGGATCCTCCATATAGCCTATCCTGGGATTTTAAATTATTCTTCTACTGGCGGTACTTATATAGGCTGGAATAAATCTGGCGGTGGCGGGGAAGCAAATTTTGTAAACAATATTGCAGGTGGGAATACGGGAGGATTTGCATTTGATAAAACGACAGATGGCTCTACCTTTACCAGGTTGATGACAATCTCTGATAATGGTAATGTTGGTATAGGAACGAATACACCTGATGCAAAGCTGGCGGTTAATGGTACTATCCATTCAAGAGAAGTGAAAGTTAACACACAAGGTTGGCCGGATTATGTGTTTAAATCGAACTATGTATTACCTTCATTGGCCGAAATAAAGACCTATATCAACGAAAACCATCATTTGCCAGAAATGCCAACAGAGCAGGAAGTTGCAAAGGAAGGTATTAAACTGGGTGAGCTAAATAAATTACTGGTCAAAAAAATAGAGGAACTCACCTTGTACCTTATTCAGCAAAAAGAAGATGCTGATAAACAGAATAAGATCCTGCAGCAACAGATCAATGAACTAAAAAAGAGAGATCCAGGCTCTAAAAATAATTAACAATTTTTAACAGTGCAGCTTTAATCCTATACTGTTCAGTCAAGTCCAATAAATAGATTTTTAGAGATAAAAATTGAAATGTTCTTGAGTTAATTAATTTATAAGGTCATGAAAACATTAAGTAAATCTATAGCAAACCTTTCGTTGGCTGGTTTGCTGATTATTGGTTCTGTAAGTGTTGCCAGCGCACAGCGTGGTGGATTTCGAGGAGGTTTCAGTCATGTCAGTTACAGAGGTGGTGCTGGCTTTTATGGCGGGTCTTCACTACGAACAGGTACTGTATTTGGTTTTCGTGGTTTTTATCAACCATATATTTACGCTAATGTCGGCTTGTGGATTGACGCCCTGCCTTTTGGTTATTATCCATTTTACTGGGGACTTGATCCTTATTATTACTATAATGGAGTATTTTATCAGCCAGGTGTTAATGATGGCTATCAGGTGGCAACTCCACCTGTAGGTGCCGAGTTACCTTCCATACCTGCGAAAGCAAGTCAGGTTGTTATAGACGGAGAACAGTATTTTGAATACAATGGTGTTTATTATACTCAGATCACTAAAGATAATGGAACAACCGCTTATTTGGTTGCCGGAAAAAATGGTGTTCTGAATACCGGCCAGGATGACGCTGTCTATCATCAAAACCCTGTAGTTGGTGATGTAGCTGATCAATTACCTGAGAACAGCCACAAAGTGACCAGCAATGGTAAAAAGTATTGGGTTACACCTACAGGTGTTTACCTGGAAAAAGTTAAAATGGATGATAAAACTGTTTATCGGGTTTCAAGCGTTCCAAGTGCTGCTGACACCCCCCATAACAGTTTATAAATATTAAAAAGGCCACTTTATGTGGCCTTTTTAATATTTACGAGTTTTATTTTTTCGCTATTGATAAAGTCTCGGTGACTTTGCTACAACCAGCCATCCCCATATAAGGATCTTTACCTTTGTCTGATTCACTTAAAAAGTAACGTTTGGTCATGGTACAATACTGACGATACAGTATGTTATTGTTAACTTTCAGCTTTTTGAGTAATGTGTAAAGGTTATTCGACAGATTGGCAAAGTGTTCGCGCTGATGATCAATTTTATTGACTTCGCTGATATGTCTGCTATCAAATTCCAACTTAGGCAACAAGACAGCTTCATCGGTTGTAAGATCTGCTTTAGGGACAGTGCCAATAGAAGCCAGCAATATTTTTGCTTTGCCCTCTGCAACAGTTCCATTACCGCTGATCAGCGCATCCTTTAAAGCCAGGTAATTAGTAATTACTGTGTTAACAGGCCCGCTTATTGCTTTGTTCTGAGCGTTAATATTCATGGTGAACAGCAGTACAGTTAAAATGCTTAAAGCAGTTGTTTTTAAAGTTCTCATGTGTTGATTAATTATGGTTTCTAATTTAATTATTCTGATGTCGGAAACGCTGGCTTAATGACAATTTTTCTATTTCCTAAAGTTATACTTCAGTGTCAGGCCTCCATAAAAATTAATACCTGGTGCCGGATTATAAAATGTCGCCGGGTTGCTGGAGGCGTCCGCATTAAAGTTGATCCAGGAAGAATATTTGGTGTTCAGCAGGTTATTGCCCCCACCGAATACATCCAGGCTGAACTGGTTCAGCGGGATACGGTAACCGATTTTTCCAGCCAGTAAAGTATATGCTTTTTGAAAATGTGTATTACTGTCATTGATCGGTGTACGGCCTATATAGTTCAGTACAGTGTTAAAATAGATTCCAGCTTTGGTTTCCAGATCAATTCCTGCATTAAACATATCAGGAGATACACCGGTAACTTTTTTACCACTGTTATCAGTCTTGACAATGGCATTGGTCGTACTGTTAAAAGATTCCTCAATATAGTTTTTAAACTTATAATCACTGTGGGTATAAGTGACCCATGGTTTTAACAAACTGATAGTCTGGTTCGGATCATGAACCAAAAGATAGTTCAGAGACAGTTCCAGTCCTTTCTGATCCGTAGCTCCCGCGTTGCGATAATTTGAACGGCCATTGGCCAGGTAATATGGCAGGATGGCATTCGTCAGATTCATCTGGTACACAGACGCATCAAAATTCAGCGCATCATTGAGTATTGTGCCGCGGAAGCCCAGCTCGTAATTGATCCCTTTCTCGGCTTTCAGGTCTTTGTTAAAACTGCCGTCACCATTATTAATTTCCGAAAGTGAAGGAGGAGAAAAGCCATAGCTGACACTCGCATGGGCAGCTACATTATGATTAAATGTTTTAACGAGAGCCACTCTTGGTGACACTGTCGATGAAAAATTCTGTATGCCGGAATAATTATTATGCGTAGCGCTTTGCGGCACCAGGTCAGTTACATTATAGGACAGGCTATTGATACTGCTTCCAAGGGTCAACAGGAAATGAGCAGGTAAGTCGAATTCGGCCTGCGCAAATAAGATATTAGATTTTGAAGTAATCTGGTTACTGCTTTGCAAGGCCCCCGTTTCAGCTGGTGTTCCCGGGCTGTCATTGACGATATTATACGTTCCATTTAATAAATTCTCGATCTGAAGCTCATCACCAATCGTAAAGCGGCTTTTGATCTCTCCTAACTGAGGGGCAAAGGTAAACTTTGTTCTGCCGCCATAACCGCCTGTGGATTGTTTCAGATAACCATTATAGTAAATACTCTGACCATAAGGATGACTGAGTGTTTGTGAATTAGTATAAATACTGGTTGTATTGCTGAACAAGTCGTTGAATTTATAATCCTGGGCAATCCCCGCCAGTGTGTAAGTATACTTAGCTACCCCAGTCTTATTATCAATACAGAACTGGACAGCCTTTTTAGGTGTATTCATTGCCCAGGTACTATCTACACTACCCGCAATGCCAAAGTTCCCCTCATCATGATTGGCTATTACCGTTATCGTTCTTTTTGGGCTGACATAGAACTGTCCGAAAAGATTGATCGCATCTTTGTTGCTCCATTCATTCTGGCGGTAACCATCATAGGTCTGGTGCACATAATTAGCAGAAAGGCTAAAATTGTCACTATTGGTCTTGTAAGTCACACTCGAGCGGGCCAGACCAAAGGAACCACCAGTAAAACCTGCAGCCAGGCTGTTCTCATCAAATTTTGGTTTATCATTCTTCAGTAATACAACACCGCCTGTACCTGCGCCATAGATACTTCCTGCCGGGCCTTTGATAATCTCGATGGTACCGATCTGTCCAGGATCAAAACTCAGGGAATGCGAAGCAGAGTTATCTGGTGAAGTCAGCGGAATATCGTTCCAGTAAACCTTGATGTTTCGTAACCCATAAGGATCACGGAGGGCACTGCCACGTAATGAAATCTTAAAGTCGCCTGGTGCTTCTTCTTCCATTTTTACACCAGGAACAGTGTTTAGTATAGGTAGGAGGTCACTTTGACTATTGCGGTGCATATCCCTGGCTGTGATCAGCGCTACTGCACCTGCTGTTTCAATCAGCTTACGGTTACTTTCATAACCCGTTACAGTGACTGTGTTCAGATTGTTCGATGAGGTGGCCAGCTGCACATTGATAAATCGCGTGGGGTTGGAAACTTTAATTGTTCTGGTTTCATAACCTATAAAGTAGATTGTGATGGCAGTAACCGGGCTTTCTGATTTCAATTCAAAACCCCCATTCCCATTGCTTTGTGTAGAAATTGTCGTGCCGTTTAATGTAATTGTCGCGCCCGGAATGCCCGCGCCGGTTTCCTGGTCGGTGATTTTGCCTTTCAGCGCTTGCTGAGCAAAAACAGTGAATGCCGCCAGTAAGAAATATAGCGTAATAGAAATTTTTTTCATGTAAATACCTTGTTTCACTGATCCATAAATCAGTGAAAAATGATCATTAATAAGTAATTGAATGAGATTGCCTGCGTATTTCAGGCAAATAGAAACTGCATTAAATCAATAACCGGGGTGGTTTAAAAATTGCCCCCTTACAGCGGCTCGAATACCGGACCATATCAGTGGGGAATTTGTTCTTCAGCTTAGGGGCTGATACCGGGGGAAGAAAAGTTAACCCGATATGTTCCTGAAAAAATGAGACTACAAGACGGTTGAAACGATCTTTGTTGTTTTGTTTTTTTTCATTTTCTTCGGCCTGCCTGATCTTCTTCATCAAGTAACATTTTCCATTACAATGCAAATAAGGTTTCGCCTTATTCTCACAGAGGTTGGCTGCGATATAGTTTCTGTTGAGCTCAAATCCCATGCAGGTGAAAAACCTTGATAAGTTTATACTTATCAAGGCCAGCAAAAGCAGGTACGTCACGAAGCGGTTGAACATTTAAAATTTTATACAGACTCTAAGTTTTGGTAATCAGATACGAAGACGCATCCATATACCGGAATACAGGTTTTTGACCGGGCCATAGTCCGGCTTGAGCTAATCATAATTAGCCTGGAAATAAGAAAATTTAAGCGATCTGTTTGGGCGGTTGGAAGATCGTTCCGGTATAGCGGTGAATATATTGTGATTGATATGCAGGAAAGGATCCTTTATTGTTTTCTAAAATCACAGGAGAAATAAAAGTTAAGCAGAAAGGCTCCTGGAAAAATGAGATGTTCAAATGACTGAGATTGTTTCTTGTAGCCTGTTTCTTCTCGTGTTCTTCAGCTTGTTTCATCTTTTTCATCAGGTAGCAATGACCATCACAATGCATCCAGGGACGGTTTTTGTTTACACAAAGATTTTCAGCGATGTATTTTTGATTGAGTTCAAATCCGGCAAAGACAAAACAGCGCGAAAAATTCGCTAAAAGCGTGATCAGAATCAAACTAAATATGGTGGCCCGGCGAAACATCGCGGTAAAATTAAACTATTGAACCGGCATAGATTCAACATTTTTAATTATTTTTATTCAGGGTTTAATCCTTTTGATTTATAATGAGTAAAAAAGCCGGTCTAATGACCAGTGACGAGTTGTTGGAAGTTCTGTCCCTGTCTAAGCATGCAACTGCGATATATAAGAATGCTGATATTATTATACAATCAGCAAATGACGCAATGATTGCCTTTTGGGGTAAAGATCGTAGTATTATCGGTCTGTCTTTAGAGAAGGCCGTACCCGAATTAAAAGGACAGCCATTTATTAGTTTATTAAAAGAAGTCTGGCATAGCGGGAGAACTTATCATGCAAAGGATACACTATCAACACTCAGAGTTGATGGTAAATTGCAGGATTTCTATTTCGATTTTGAATACCGGGCTATTCTGGATGAAAGTGGAAAGACCCGTTGTATCCTGCATACGGCAACAGATGTTACTGCGCAGGTAAAGGCAAGTATACAGCTGAAGGAACTGAAAAGGGCGGAGAAGGTATTGTCTGATGAACTTGCTGAGTCTAATGAAGAACTATCTGCTATTAATGAAGAATTAAGAAGCACCAGTGATGAGGTTAGAAAGTCTTATGATCAGTTAGCTTTGCTCCATAACCAGTTAATTATCGCTGAGCATACATCACGTCTGCTGTTAGATAGTGCACCCGTTGCGGTTGGCGTCTTAGCATGTAATCGCTATCTTATTGAATCGGTTAATGATAAACTCATGCAGCTCTGGGGAGTTGGGCATGATGTCATAGGGAAACCCATAGATCAGGTATTAGGGGGCGAAGAGGCTACTTTATTAATTAAACTGGTGGATCAGATCAAAATAAGTGGCCAGCCTGTTTACAGCAATGATGTGAAGCGGTTAACAGAAGACCTGGGGTTCCGTAAAACACTTTACCATAATTATATATTTTTCCCGGTAAAAAACGACAAAGAAGAAACGATCAGCGTAATGATTGTTGCAAATAATGTTACTGAGCAGATGATTACCAGATTGGAGCTGCAAAGAGTGGAAACCAAAATGCGCATGGCTGTAGAAGCAGCGAATATTGGTACCTGGAATATAGCACCCAAAACGATGACATTGGTATACAATCCTACATTAGCCAAGTTGTTTGGTTATGAAGGTGTCGAACCGATGACCTTTGACCAGGCCATTGGACAGGTTACGGAAGATTACAGGGAGCGGATACAAGAAGAGATTAATCAGGCCATTAGTACCGGTGGAGATTACGATATTACTTATTCCCAGAGGCGGTTTAATGACGGCGAAATTGTCTGGATGAGATCCATGGGTAAAATAACCCAGGACAGTAGCGGTGACTATTCCCTGTTTTCTGGACTGGTCATGGATATTACCGAGCAGAAAAAAGACGAACATCGCAAAAATGACTTTATTGGTATGGTTAGCCACGAACTCAAGACCCCGCTTACTTCTTTGAGTGCTTATGTACAGATTTTGCATGGTAAGGCTGAAAAATCCGGCGACACATTCGCCGCCAGTGCACTACATAAAGCTGGAATTCAGGTTAAAAAGATGGGCAGCCTGATCAATGGATTTTTAAATGTATCCAGACTGGAGGCAGGTAAAATACTCCTGGTTAAAGATGAATTTGAACTGGATACCTTAATTAAAGAGAGTATTGAAGAATTTCAACTGTTGTCTCCCGAGCAGCCTATTACATTCGAACCCTGTCCGCAGATTATGATTTCTGCTGACCGCGATAAAATAGGTAATGTGATCAATAATTTAGTTTCCAATGCGATTAAGTATTCGCCGAAAGAAAAGGAAATCAAAATTACCTGTACAGTAACAGGAGGTACTGTTGAGGTTGTCGTGGAAGATCAGGGTATGGGAATCAAGTTACAAGACCTGCCAAATTTGTTTGAACGGTATTACCGGGTAGAAAGTGAGCAGACCCATGCAATATCCGGCTTTGGTATCGGACTTTACTTAAGTGCCGAGATTATACAGCGTCATGGTGGGCAAATTCGGGTAGAGAGTCAGTACGGAAGCGGATCTAAATTCATATTTAATCTACCCACAGGTAATTAAAATTAATATAGTTTATAAGGATAGACCAAGTTTTTTCAGGTCAGCCAGGTTACCATTAAATAGATTTGTATCTACCGGACCTGTTATACCATTAAAAGTTCCTTTATCACTGTTTTGCCAGAAAGTATATGCTGTCCAGTCCGGAGGTAAAACAGGTGGTTTTGTCTGGTATGATGCTATCCATAAAGGGTAATTGCCAAATCCTGATGGGTTGCCCAGGTAGTCATGCCAGAAGTTAGTATTCGTATAGATCATAGGTGTTCTTCCTGTTTTTGCCTCCACACCATTCAACCAGTCTTTGATCAGCTGAATACAGATTGTCCTGTTTGCAATGATATATGCATTAAGTGAATCAGGAACCTGCCATTCAATATCCAGCACAGGCGGTAAGGTGCCCGGAGTGGAAAAATTAATTCCGTTGCCCAGAAAATTTGCTATCTGCTGGTCTGCCGGTGCATTTTGAAAGGTTAAAAAATGATAGGCCCCTCTGATTATCCCTGCATTGGTTAACTGGCCGAAATATTCCTTAAACATAGGGTCTTTGAAGGTAATACCCTGGCTGGCTTTGCAATAGACAAAACTGATCTCATTGCTGAGAGTCGGCCAGGTAATTTTACCATTGTAATGAGAGATATCTATTCCCTTTAAAGCGGTTGAAGCGGGCTGTTGTTGTGTTGACTGAATAGTATCTGTCATTTTAATTTACCTTGTTTCGGCCAAAAAATAGTTTTAGCTAAGGCAAAGTAAGAATATAGAAATTAAGAAACTGTTAGTTCTGATAAGTATTTTAATACCAGTGTATTAATTATTGATCAGATGCGGAATAAAACAAGAAGTGTTGCCAGTAATTAAACTATCATCTTCACGGATGCTCATCCCGGCAGGTTGTTGTCCGATAACCCAGGAGCCAATAACCGGAATTTTCTTTTCAGCTTGCGGGATATTAAATAGCTGCTGACAGATGAAACCTTCCTTACCATAAATGCCTTCAGTTTTTTCAATTACCTGTCCATTTTTAATGATACTGATATTTGCCCCCTCTCTGGAATAAACAGGTTTTTTTACGTAATCCTTTAGGCTGTTCTCCTCCTCAAAATAACATTCCAGGATATAAGGGCAGTTCGGGTATAACTTCCATAAAACAGGTAATATCGCTTTATTTGACAGGATCATTTTCCAGGCCGGTTCGATCCAGTAGGCTTTTGGATTAGACAGAAGCTGTTCAAAGAAAGGCTCATTGACCAGCCATTCCCAGGGGTAAAGCTTGAATATGTTTTTGATTTCTTCATCTTCAAGATCTACAAACTCCCTTTTTTCCTGGTCCCAGCCTATGTCATCAATGAATACCAGTTTGGAAGGGATTCCTGCCTGTATAGCACAGTCCCTCATATATTCTACCGTAGTTAAATCCTCAAGAGATTGTTTGACGCAGGTAAAATGCAAGATTCCTTCATAGAGATAAGGTTTCAAATATTTCCAGTAATCTACCAGACGCTCGTGGACCGAATTAAACTGATCTTTATGCGAAGCAAAGTCCTGTAACCAGAACCATTGAACAATACCCGTTTCAAATAAGGAGGTAGGCGTATCGGCATTAAATTCAAATAATTTTAGATTATTTCCGTCAAATCCAAAATCAAAACGTCCGTAAATGGCCGGATCATCGTCATTCCAGCTTTTTTCAATGAGTGCAATTGCTTTTTCCGGAATGGCGAACCGGGCATAAAGCTTGTTGTTGATCACATATTGTACAGCCTCCAGGCACATTCCCCAGAGCTCCGCTGTAGCAGATTCTATTTTTGTGATTTCAGCCATTGAAAATTCATAATAAGCACTTTCATTCCAGTAAGGGACATCGGCTGTATGGAAACCAAAACCTAACTTTTCTACAGCAGATTGCCAGTTATTTCTGGGTGATATTGTATGTCTTTGCATTAAGATGAAACAGAAAATGAATGTGAGCCCCCAAAACCGCCTCTTATCACTGCCCCCTTCATGGCCGATCTGCCAATATTTGACCGTTCAGTAAGTGCAGAAGAATAATAGCCCGAATGATGATAACCGCCTCCATAATACATTCCATATGGCCTGAAGGCATAATACCACAAAAACGGAGAGATATGACTGCCCTGGGTATGCGTATAATTAGCTGTGGTATCTGAACGCAGGTATACTTCGTTCGAGTCCCAGTCTGGTTTAGGTTTACTACAGGAAGCCAGCGCTGCGGTAATGAGCACAAGGTTTACAACTTTTGATTTCTTCATGCTAGTTGACTGTGATAAAAATCTGGTAATTCTTTTTGATCATCAGGGTCGTGTCTTCACCCGCACTATTTTCTCCCTGTTCTTTTGATAAGTCCAGCGAAGGAATTGTATCGAGCCTTACTACTCTTTTGACGTCTTTGAATTTGACCCAGAATATATTTTCAGTTTTCATGACGTCAACCGAGTCATTAAGATGTGTGATATGAACTTTTGTTTCTACAGAGCCACTTTTGTCTACAGTTTTAACTTTGTCATCATTTTGCTCCTGGCAAGCCGTAAGTGACAGGACAAGGATGAAGAGAGCCAATTTTTTCATGGATCGAATTTGAGCAATTAAGACCGGAATATAAGAAAAGTTCCAGAAAAAAATCAGCCAGTCTTTTTAAACTAGATGAAATTCATGATTAAGGCTGGTTTACAGGGAGGTTTAACTATTTTTAACGTTAGCTCACGGTCGTTGTCCTGATGAATGCCGTATCTTTGATCCCTGAAATTGCTCGTAGCCTATCTATCTGCGGCCCTTAATTAAATTGATTATGAAAGTCACTGTTGCCTCTCTCTTTCTTCTGATTTTATGCAGTGTGAATGCCTCGGCTCAAACCTGTAATTGTGCAGAAGAATTTCAGTATGTGAAAGATAAAATAGAAAAAAACTATGCTGGTTTCAGAGATAAGGTGAATCCAAAAACCAGAGCGGCTTATCAGCAATCCTCAATCGAGATATTAGCCAAAGCCAGACAGGTTACTTCATCACCTTATTGTATCTCTCTGATTAATGAATGGATTGGTTTTTTTAAAGATGGGCATATTGAGATAGGACGTAACCGGCTTTCAGATTATAAATTTGTAAAAGATCAGGAAAAATTAGTTCAGGATGTAGAGAAATTAGCACTCGAAGAAGATGATCTGACCAGACTTAAAAATTCAAAGGATATCAGCGGGATATACTGGAGTAAAGATTCCACCTATAAAGTCGCTGTTATAGCCAATAAAAATAGCTTCAGGGATTATGCAGGAATAATACTGGAATCCAGAATTAAGGCCTGGAAAGCGGGTGACGTAATAATGGAGCTAAAGCAACAACAAGGGGCTTTAAAGGGGATCGTATATGATCAGTATTATACCCCCGAAAATGTGACGCTTAAAATCGGACAGAACAGATTAGGGGAGTGGCAAAGAGACGGAACTGTAAACGATAGGATAGAAAAGATACCAGATGCCGATGTGTCCGGTAAACTGCTCTCAGCCCAGACATTTTACATCCGGATTGGTACATTTAACCAGCGAAACGCAAAAGGAATAGATTCCTTAATCCTGTTTAATAAGGATGTCCTCGATAAAACACCTAATTTAATTCTAGACCTGCGGGGTAATGGCGGGGGAGCTGACTTTGCTTACAGGCCACTTATTCCTTATCTGTATACCAATCCTATCAAAACCGTTGGGCCGGATATCCTATCATCGGCCGACAATATAGCAGGGTGGGCAGGCTTGTTAATCAAGAACGACCTTCCTGAAGATCAGAAAAATTTTATCAGAGAAAAAATCGCTGCAATGGAACAGCATAAGGACGAGTTTATTAGCTTGGGGGCTGATAAGGACCTGGTATTAGATAAAGGCTTATTGTTTCCTAAAAAGATTGTGATATTAATCAATAAAGGTTCTGGTTCTACCACAGAACAATTTTTACTGGCTGCAAAACAGAGTAAAAAAGTAATTATTATGGGTGAAAACTCTGCCGGTGTGCTGGATTATGCCAATGTCCGTGATATTGCTTTGAGTTGTATGCCTTACGCACTGCATTACGCAACAAGCCGGAGTAGAAGAGTCGATATGGGCAAAGGAATAGATAATGTAGGTATTAAACCAGACCGTCCGCTGAAGGCCGGACAGAACTGGGTCACTGCAGCACAGGAATACCTGGAAAAATAATGAATTATAATTTCCAAATTCTATCTGTCAGAGTTAAATCGTAAAACCTTTACCAAAAACGTCATGTACATCGTGAATGACCACAAAGGCATCAGGATCTGTTTCGTGGACCATTGTTTTTAATTCGATGAGTTCCGGTTTGCTGATGACAACATAAATAACCTCTTTACGCTCTTTGGTATATGCACCATGACCATGTAATACTGTAGCCCCTCTCACCATTCCTAAGGTGATCTTTTCTGCAATAGCAACCGATTCATTGGAAATAATGGTTACTGCTTTCTTTGTATTAAATCCTTCTACAATAAAATCAACGACTCTGGCACCAATATAAACAGCAACCAGCGTATACATTGTCTTTTCCGGACCAATGATAAAAGTCGAAAGACCAATAACGACTATATCAACCACAAGCATGGCTGTGCCTAATTTCCATCCCCAGAGCTTCTGAAAAAGCCGGGCAATAATAGCCGAGCCACCCGTTGTACCTCCCGAAAGAAATACAAGCCCTATGCCCCCTCCCACAAACAAACCTGCAAATATGGCCGCCAGTAAGGGGTCGGTAGTCAGGGGTGGATGTGTGTTTTCTGTGAAATAGAGAAAAAGAGAGGAGAAAAATATGCCAAACACAGTGTAGATAATTGTTCTCTTATCCAGTAATTTATAACCGATAGTCATCAGGATGACATTCAGGATCAGATTTAAAATACCAGGTGACCAGTGAAAGTAATAAAAGGCAACAATGGTCAGTCCGATTACACCACCTTCAGATAATTTATTCGGTATCGCAAAATAATTGATACCTAAAGCAAAAATAAGGGTGCCTAAAATTATCAGTGCGATATTTTTTGCATGTTCTTTTGTCGCAGGAGTTGCCATGATATTCTTTTAGATAATGAAGATGAAATAGACAGAGCGATCGTTAAAAAGGCTCCTAACGATATCATTTTGCAAATATCTAAAAGAAATCCGGGTTTTTACCAACTAATTCCAACCGCCTCCAAGAGAACGGTAAAGATCTACCATCGCACTAAGCTGCTGACGGTCCAGATCCATCAGGTTCAGTTCACTTTGGAGTACGTTACTTTGAGCCGTAATTACCTCCAGATAATTGGCCATCCCATTTTTAAATAGCATGTCTGCATTTTTTATTGCCATTTTTAGGGTTTGAACTCTTGTTTGCTGCAGTTCGCGCTGCTCCTTGAGTTTATCCAGTTTGACCAGGGCATCAGTCACCTCAGTCACAGCATTCAGGACAGACCGTTTAAATTCGATGACCGACTTATCTTTTTCTATCCTGGCCAGCTCCAGTTGTGTCTTTAACTGACCACGTTGGAATAAGGGTTGTGTTAAGCCACCAGCTACTGTTCCAAACAGAGAACCTGGAATACTAAACCAGTTGCTCGCTTTAAAAGCATTAATACCTCCGCTTGCTGTAATGGTTAATGCAGGATACATATTCGCCTGCGCGGCGCCCATTTTAGCATTGGCGGCCATTACTGCCATTTCCGCAGCTCTCACATCCGGTCTTATCCCCAGGATTGAAGAAGGTATGCCTGTAGTTAAATGTTCCGGTACAGTAAAGGCATTTAATTTAACCGTCCGTTCTATTTTTGAGGGTAATGCTCCAGCCAGTGTTCTCAGTGCATTTTCCTGAATAGCAATTGATTGTTCTAACTGAGGAACAATTAAAGCCGCCTGAAGCCGCTGTGCTTCTGCCTGTTGTACGGCCAGGAGGCTCACTTGTCCTGCCTCTTTCTGCAGACGAATGACTAGCAGCGTGCTATCATTCAGCAAAACATTACGGCGGGCTATTTCCAGCTGTGCATCCAACATCAGTAAGTTAAAGAAACCCTGTGCTACGTTGGCTACAACCTGTGTTTGTACAGCTCTGGCTGCGGCTTCAGTTTGCAGATAAGTTCCCAGTGCAGCTTCTTTCTGCCGTCTTATTTTTCCCCATATATCTGCTTCCCAGGATAAGCCTAAACCAGTGGTATAGTCTTCTATATGTTTTGACCCGGCGAACATCGCTGTGCTCATGCCGTTTATACTGTTATCAGAAGGTCTGTTACTCGTCGCATTTACCTGCAGGTTAAGATCTGGCAGCTGGCCTAAATTTGCCTGTTTAAGACTTAGTTTTGCGCTCTCTATATTTTTAACCGCAAATTGCAGATCGAAATTGTGCCGTACTGCGCTATCTATCAATTGTTTTAGTAAGGGCTCCTTAAAGAAGTCCTTATAAGCAATATTTGCAATACCCGGTCCGGCATTTTTTGAGGTCTGCTGGTTAAACTGATCAGGCAGCTGAACTTGAGGGCGGACATAGTTTTTTCCGGTTTTACAAGCTGATAGTGCCAGGGTTATAGCCCCCAGGTATATATATTTATGGAGTTTCATCTGTTTAAATTTATTGTTCTGTTACAACCGGTTTACCACTTACCATTTCATGTAAATACTGGAAAGCGACATACAGTACCGGGATAATAAACACACCCAGGATTACACCCAGTACCATGCCGCCTGCGGCCCCTGTTCCAATAGAACGGTTACCTAATGCTGATGGACCGACAGCCCCCATCAATGGGATTAAGCCTACTACAAAGGCCAGAGAGGTCATAATGATCGGACGAAGTCTGAGTCTGGAAGCTTCCAATGCCGATTCCAGTAATGTCATTCCTGCTTTCCGGCGTTGCACTGCATATTCGATAATCAGGATCGCATTTTTTGCCAGTAAACCGATCAGCATGACCATAGCTACCTGGACATAAATATTGTTTTCCAGACCTGCCAGGTTAACAGCCAGTAATACACCCAGAATACCTACCGGAACAGAGAGGATAACTGCAAGTGGTAAAATATAACTTTCATATTGTGCAGCCAGCAGGAAATAGACGAATAACAGACACAAACCAAATACAGTAGCGGCTTGTCCGCCAGATGTTTTTTCTTCCAGTGACATCCCTGTCCATTCATAACTATAACCCTCCGGAAGATATTTCGCTGCAACCTCTTCAGTGGCTTTAATGGCATCACCAGAGCTAAATCCTGCTTTAGCAGAAGCATTGATACTGATTGCATTGAAAAGATTATAACGGGACACGGTTTCAGGGCCGTAAACACGGCTGAGTTTGATCAGCGTATTTACCGGGACCATCTGCCCTCCGGTGTTCTTTACAAATATGCCATTAAGTGATTCAGGGGTCGCTCTGGCATTGACATTAGCCTGAACGACTACCCGGTAATACTTACCAAAACGATTGAAGTCGGAAGTTTGAATACTACCGTAATAAGCTTGCATTACACCCATCAGATCTTTGATATTTACCCCTAGTTGTTTGGCCTTGACAGCATCAACCTGCATTTCCAGCTGCGGATAGTCAGTTCTGAAAGTGGTAAAGGCAGCTTCGATCTCTTTGCGTTTCATCAGCTCCTGGGTAAAGCCCTGTGCGATCCCGCTGAACTTATCCAGTTTTGCCCCGGTACGGTCCTGCAAGACCAGCTCCAATCCACTGACATTACCAAAACCAGGTACAGTGGGCATGGTGAAAACAAAAATGTTTCCTTCCAGGATAGTCGACAGTTTCTGGTTCATGATACCAATGATCTCATTGATATTCTTCACTTCTCCCCTTTTATTCAGGTCCTTGAGTTTAACGAAGCCAACCCCAAAAGATGGGCTTGTGGCATTGCTTAACATGTCAAAGCCAGAGATACTGGTGATTCCCTGAGCAGCTGGTATAGTCTTAATTACACTGTCTGCTTTTTTTAAAGCGATTCCTGTTCTGTCCAGCGATGAGCCGGCCGGCATGGCTAAAGAGAAAACAATAAAGCTGCCATCCTCATCCGGGATAAAGCCTTTAGGTGTCGTACGCAGCATCCAGAAGGTAACCACGAACAATAAAGCCAGTGCACCAAAACTTGCCCATTTAAAACGGATTAATACTTTGATACTATTGATATACCTGTTGGTCATAGCTGTAAAACCAGTGTTAAAGGCAGTAAAAAACCGGGTACTAAAACCAGGTTTTTTCTCTTCAAGACCAGTTTCAGCATGGTTGTTCTTTAAAAATAAGGCACACAATGCCGGACTAAGAGTCAATGCATTTACTGCTGAAATTACAATTGCGATGGCCAGTGTAAAAGCGAACTGTCTGTAGAAAACCCCCGTTGGCCCTTCCATAAACCCTACAGGAAGGAATACCGCTGACATAACCAGGGTAATAGATATAACCGCTCCGGTTATATCATGCATTGCAGATAAAGTCGCCGGACGTGCCGCAAGATGCGTGTGTTCCATCTTGGCATGCACAGCCTCTACCACCACAATAGCATCATCGACTACAATCCCAATAGCCAGTACCAGTGCGAACAGCGTTAGCAGGTTGATAGAGAAGCCAAATAACTGCATGAAAAAGAAGGTTCCAATAATTGCTACGGGTACCGCAATCGCAGGAATAAGCGTAGATCTGAAATCCTGAAGGAAGATAAATACAACGATGAATACCAGTATAAAAGCCTCTATCAGGGTATGAATTACTTGCGTGATGGACTGGTCCAGCTGAACTTTTGTACTAAAAGGAGCTTCATATTTAAGGCCTTTAGGAAAGGTTTTCGAGAGCTTCAACATGGTGGCATTGATCTCTTCCTGTACCTTATTTGCATTAGATCCTGCTGTTTGATAAATGGCCATTCCTGCACCGAATTTTCCATCTACCCAGGTATCACCACTATAGGTATAAGATCCGAATTCCACTTTAGCTACATCTTTTACCCGCAGGACTGAGCCGTCCGCATTAGCGCGGATAATCATTTCTTCAAATTCGAGTGGCTGATTGGATTTTCCTTTATACTTCAGTACATACTCAAATGATTCTTTACTGCCTTCTCCGAATTTACCAGGTGCGGCTTCAATGTTCTGGTCCTGGATGGCAGCCATGACTTCCTGCGGACTCAAACCATAAGCGGCCATTTGTTCAGGATTGAGCCAGATCCGCATCGCGTAATCCTTATTTCCAAAAACGGTTACATTACCAATACCAGAGATCCTTTTGATTACAGGAATGACATTAATTTTAGCAAAATTCTCAATAAATGCAGCGTCATATTTTTTACTGTCGTCATAGATTGACATAAACATAATCATACTGTTCTGCTGCTTCTGTGTAGTTACACCAATCTGGACCACCTCAGCAGGTAGCTGACTGATAGCCTGAGAGACCCTGTTCTGAACATTTACTGCTGCCTGATCCGGATCTGTTCCCAATTTAAAATATACCTGTGTACTGAGTGAACCATCATTGCTCGAGGTTGACTTGATATAGGTCATGTTCTCCACGCCGTTAATCGCGTCTTCTATGGACGGTGCTACTGTACGTGCCACGGTTTCAGCGTTTGCACCCGGATAAACCGCAGTGACAAATACACTTGGTGGTGCAATATCCGGAAACTGGGTAACCGGGAGTTTTGTCATACTCAGGATACCAAGTATTAACAATAAAATGGATATAACCGTAGCCAATACGGGTCTTTCTATAAATTTCTTAAACATGAGGTCATCGTATTATGATACCGGGAATGAATTCTCCGGTTGATGTTATGATTATTTTTTGGCGGTGGCAGATGCTGGTCCCGGGTTGATTTTCATTCCCTCCTGCAAACGGTCCAGTCCGGTAAGGACAATTCTGTCTCCAACTTTCAGCCCGGTTTGTATGATATAGTCCTTGCCGCTTTTACCGGTAATTTCAATTCCTGTTCTGCTCAGTTTATTACTATCAGCCAGTTTGTAGACAAAAACCTTATTCTGCAATTCCATTGTTGCCGACTGCGGGATCAGAATCGAGGCTTCATGAACCTGGTTTATTCTGATTTTCCCTGTATTGCCGGCACGCAGCAAACCATCTGCATTCGGAAATGCTGCTCTTAACATAATTGATCCGGTGTTTTTATCGAATTGTCCGTCAACCATATTGATCCGTCCTTTTTGTGTATAGACCGTATTGTCTGCGAGCAGTAATGAAACCGGCGGGATCTGTTTTATTTTCTCTGTCAGCGTTTTACCTGAGTATTGCGCTTTGAAATTGATGAAATCATTTTCACTCATAGAGAAATAGGCATAAATTTCGTGTACATCCGAAAGTACAGTCAGAGGCTGCTGGTCATTTCGGCCAACTAAACTTCCCAGACGTCTTGGAATTCTTCCGATAAAACCACTTACTGGTGCTTTGATCGTAGTAAAACCGATATTAATACGAGCAGAGGCTACAGCGGCTTTCGCCTGCTCAAGATTGGCTTTTGCTACCTGGTGTGCTGCCTGAACCGTTTTTAATTGGATACCTGATACCACATTACTTTTAACCAGCGGGATAACTTTATCAATCTCCAGCTGCGTATTACCTAATGTTGCTTCAGCAGCATGCATTACCGCGAGGGCATTATTCAGTTGCTGCTGATAAGGTTGATCTTTGATTTTAAATAAGAGAGTACCCGCCTGAACATAAGCCCCTTCATCAATATAAACCTTGTCGAGATAGCCATCTACCTGAGGCCTTATTTCAACGTTTACTTTTCCTTCCAGTGTACTGGTATAATCTTTAGTAGTTGTGGCGGTCCTTTCAGCCAGTGTCATCACAGGAATGGTTGGGGGGGCAGCTGCTGCATCCGCATTTTGATCAGCTGAACTACAGCTGGACAGGGTAGCAAATAAGAATAAGGCAGTACAGAATGAAAAGCCGGATTTCCGTAGCAGACGAGATTTGTTTTGAACTCTCATGGGTGTAATTAGATAAAATTTCAACGATGCAATTTTAGGACTAATGACACATAAACAGAGGAGAGAAGTTGCTGAGTACGAATTATTGGCAGATGAAACGACTTTCAGCCGACTTGAATCAGCTGTCAATCCATTTTTTAAACTGGCCAGCTTTTTCTTTACTGATATGGATATCAGCTGTTGCGGGGGGATTGAGCAGCAATTTTAATTTGCCGTTAAAATAATTATGGATGCTTTCCAGGCTTCTGATACTGATCAGGTATTGTCTGTTTACCCTGAAGAATACTGCCGGATCGAGTTGTTCTTCCAGTTCATCCATGGCGTAGGAAACAGCCTGTTCTCTGGCATCCCGCATCACAATATAGGTCATTTTATTTTCATAGTAGAAATAGGCTATGTCGTTGACCATAATCGTTTTATAACCATCCCTGTAAGGGATCAGAAAGCGGGAGCGGTAATTGGGGCTTTGTTTTTTAATGATCGCTACGACTTCCTCAATAGTTCCCGGGGATATTTTTTGTACCTGTTGTTTAAATTTGGAAAGACTGCCTCTTAATTCATCAATGTCTACTGGCTTCAGCAAATAATCTATGCTGTTTACCTTAAAAGCACGGAGGGCATATTCATCATAGGCCGTAGTGAAAATAACCGGACTGGTGATTTCAATTTTGCTGAATATTTCAAAGCAGATGCCGTCCGCCAGCCGTACATCCATGAGTATAAGATCTGGAAAAGGATGAGAACGCAGCCATTGTACACTATCGGCAATAGTATCCAGGATGGCGATTACAGTCAGCTGCGTATCGATTTCAAGCAGTAACTTTTGCAGACGCAAAGCATTCAGTTTTTCATCTTCTATGATCAGTACATTCATATATTATTATTCAGTGATTTGCAATAAAGGTAATTGAACAGTGAAGGTTGTTTCATTTTCTGTGATCTGAGGACTGGCATCCGACAAAAGTTTGTAACGGCTGATAATATTTTTCAGTCCAACCCTGGTAGAAGGGATATGAAAATTTACCAGCTGGAGGTTATTGGATACTTCCAGATAGCCCGCTTCATTGATATGGATGTCGATATACAAAGGGCGGGAACGCGAAGCAATATTGTGTTTAATTGCGTTTTCTATCAGCAATTGCAAAGTAATAGGCGGTACACCCTTCTGTTCGTAGTCTTCAGGTATATCTATATTAATCTGAAGATTATCCGATACCCGTATTTTGATCAGATAGATATAAGAATGGATAAATTTGATTTCTTCCTTCAGAGAAATGACATCCTTGCTAAGATTGATGATCATATACCGGTAAACCTTCGAAAGATTATCCAGGAAAAGACGTGCCAGATCTGGGTTTTCAATGATCAGACTCGATAATGTACTGAAGTTATTGAACATGAAATGCGGGTCGAGCTGGGCTTTAAGCGATTGTAGCTCGGCTTGCATGGCCACCTGGTTCAGTTCATAGGTTTTGAGCTCCAGCGCAGAGGTTTCAAGCATCGAAATTTTCCATTTCCGGAGAAAGAAATCACCGGTATAAATGGCACTGATCAGCGTACTGATAATGATACTGACCAGGAATACCTGCCAGCCCTGTGCTTTATCATTGTCTGTATGATAGGTGTATTCCGGATGAATAAGATGATCGATATAAAGTAGCAGACTAATGATAATACCTGCACTTAAGATCTGTAAAAAGAACTGGCAGAAAAAACGGAGTGTCGGTGCTTCCAGCCATGGAATATGACGGTCAAGCAATCTGGCAATGAGTAAACTTGACTCGGTAACGAGCAAACAGATGACCATTACACCCAGCCATTCTACCAATAAGGCATATATGTTCTGATCAAAATAAACCTTCCAGAAAGGATCGAAAGGATTGAGCAGGTAGATGAAAATATAAAAACAAAGAAAGACAACAGGTAAGATAAAAAACCTGAAATTCCGGTAAAAGGCACGCTCGCTAACTATTTTTTCACTATTGGCCATATCATCATGGTTTATCCCAAACTAAGAGCCGGTAAATTTACAGCCAAATACAGAAGAAGGGGAAAATTAATTGAATGAATGTCATATTTCTGTAGCTGAAGCAGTCTTTTGAATGGCTCAACTAAAAATCCGGGTAGCATACTTCTATAATTTAACAGTAAAAGCAGATGAATGTTTTATGGCTTTCGGCTAATCATTAATATATTAGCAGGATGTCGTCGCATCATATAGTTAGAGAAAAGCAGGAGCCTGCCTTGTACATTCATAATCTGGGTTCTTTTGATGAAGAATACCTCGGTCAGATCCTGGAATGGAGCCCTACGTTAATTGTCAATAGTGCCATTTACGAGAAAGTTCTCAGCCTGGGGCTAAAAGTAGATGTTATTGTAAATACTGTAGATGGATTAGCCCCGCAGGAAAATACGAAGTCTATCATAGGTCCTGGTGATGAATATAATACCGTATTCAATTTCCTGATTGCAGAGAAATATCCTGCTGTGAACATAATTGATGACCAGAAATCCCTGACTGATCTTTCATTTTATCTTCCGAAAATTAATATTGTACTTTTTTCTGCAACAGAAAAATCATACGCTATTAAAACAGGGTTTAATGTCTGGAAGCCAGCGGGAAGTATATTTCTGATAGATGTCATTTCTTATTTTGAGGCGACTAACCTGATGCAAAAAGGAGAAAGAGAGTTTGAAGTGGTAAAAGATGGATTTGTAGAATTCAGCTTTACGACCGAATACGTGTTTTTAACAGAGAAGATATGATTACTTTAAGAAAAGCGAAAGAAGAAGATTTACCGGTTATTCAACAGATAGGGACTATAACTTATGGCCCTACTTATACACCTCTGATTGGTCAGGAGCAGGTTGACTTTATGCTGGATAAGTTTTATAATATTTTCGCATTGAGACAGCAGCTGATAGACGGGCATACTTTTTTAATTGCCCAGGAAGAAGGTAAAGACCTGGCATTTGCTTCCTACTCAATTGGTGACCACGATAGTGTAATTAAACTGCACAAACTCTATGTATTGCCAGAGGCCCACGGAAAAGGACTGGGAAAACTACTGATCAATGAAGTACGGAACAAAGCCATTGAGGCGGGGGCAAAAAGCCTCGAATTAAATGTAAACCGGTATAATAAGGCAAAGGATTTTTATGAAAAGGCAGGGTTCAAAATCAAAGAAACCGTTGACATTGAAATTGGCAACGGTTTCTTTATGAATGATTATGTAATGGCACTGGCTTTAGCGCCACAAGATCCTGCCTAGTTATTTAATTTAGGTATTCTTGTTGGTGTGTCTGTGCCTTTCACAATGGTAATAGCACTTTTAGCAATTGCCCTGATTGTAGCAAGTATATTTTCAGTATCCAGTGTACTGTATTCATCTTTTACGGTATGGTATAGTTTATCAATATCTATCTGGTCTGTACTGATGGTATGTGCAGGTACCCCTAATGCAGCCAGTGTAGCATTGTCACTTCTGTAGAACAAGTTCTGTTGCAGATAAGGATCAGGATGAAACGTAAAGGCAGTTCCTTCCAGGTTTTTTTGCAGGATCTTTCCGAAATCTGATTTATCATAACCAGTGATGAAGGCCGTGTTTTTGCCAAATTTGCTTTCTTTACCAATCATCTCGATGTTAAACATTGCTACGACATCATCAGGATTAAGCTGCTGCGAGAAATATCTTGCACCAAAACCGCCGATTTCTTCAGCTGTAAAAGCTACAAATATCAGTGTACGCTCGTTGTTGTTCGCTTTTTTATAATATTTCGCCAGGGCGATCATGGCCGTTGTACCAGAAGCGTCATCATCCGCACCATTGGCAATGCTGTCCTGATCTGCGGAGTGAATAATGCCCAGGTGGTCATAGTGTCCAGAGAAAATAACCAATTCTTTAGCTTTCGATTTTCCAGGGATAATTCCGGCTACATTAAACAAAGGCAATTTATGCAGGCTGCTTTTTAAAGAGACGTTAAAGTCAGTTACAGTAGTGTCTGCAGAAAGTACAAAGACAATGGCAGATGGATCTTTCTGTTGCGTGTCTTTTTCGTCCAGGACAGCTCCCTGTGCTAAATAACCTTTTAACTGGTTCAGCTCAGTAGTGAATTTCGGATCTACAAGTACCAGCTTGCGCTGTTTGCTGCGAGCCAATGCTCTGTATTGCTCTCTGAACGGTTTTGAAGGATCAAGTTTAGCCCAGCCATCACCTGTGGTATTGTTGAAACTCGTGCTTTCTGAGGCATTGCCTAAAACTGCGATATCCGCAGCAGGAATAGTTTTGCCATTAACAGATACTTCGGCCGATACGGGCTTAAACTGGTATTTGTAAAACGATTGTCTATAACCTTTCGCACCGGTAAGGGGTTGCAAACCTATTTTTTTAAACTCTGATTCAATGAATGTTGCAGCTTTATCAATTCCCGGACTGAATGTCGCACGGCCCTGCATGTCATCACTACTCAGGGTTTTGATCAGGTTATCTACATAATCTTTGGTAATAATTTTATTGATGTCCTGTGCAGATGCCGTTCTCGCAATAAAAAGTAAAATTAAGGGGTAATAAAAATATTTCATCTGTTTATATTATTGATTAGTATTGATGTTTTTATGTGTATCAATGAGCTCGCAAGCTCGGTTTATTGTTTTTCATTTGTCAGATGGTTCCTTTGATGATTAAAATAATCATTGCCCTGCATGCTTAATGATTATTTTAATCATGTCGGATTCATCATTCGCTATTTAGTTTATCTTTTTGTTTCCGGATCGCTGTCGCTACCCGCGTGTCATGTACGCCATCAGTCACTTCTATTTCAAAGTCCCTGTCTTTTTCCGAAGTGTGTACCTGGCTCGTTTCCAGATTTTCTACGGATATATCATAGGGTCCTCTGGAACTCATCATTTTTACAAATACAGGAAGGCATTCAAAGAAAATGAATAACAAACCGATAAATGTAACAGCTAATGCCGTTGTCGTGTCCCTGGTGCCATCTGTATTAAAGCTCAGCTGGCCCAGGGCCCAGTTACGGTCAGCGAAACCAGCAATACTAGTCAGGCTGTCCAGTTGTTTCCCCGTATAGAGCCTTTCGGCTAATAAACCGTCAAACTGTTTTCTTCCGTCTACAAATCTATCCATTCTGCTGACTTCTGAGTTCAGTGAATCCAGGTTCTGCTGTCTTTGTCTGAGCTCTTCTTCTTTTCTTTTGGCATATGGGCCATAACCCATCACGCCCGAAGTCTCCGTTGTTTTAGTTCCAAAGACCTCAAAATTAAGTTTCTGACGATCAGTTTTGATCCCGCTTTCCAGCGAATCCCTTTTTGTTTTAAACTCTTTCAGTTTGTTAAGTTCTATCGTATACTTATTATTAAAAGCCTTGTTGAGGGTGTCAATTTTTGAGCGCTGATTATTCAGGTAACTCACCTTTAGCCGTTCTTTAATCTCTTTATCAAAGATCTTGAGTTCTAAGGGGCGGGAAATCACCATGCCGATCATAATGGCCAGCAAAATCCGGGGCGTGGCTTGTAAAATCTGTTTGGTAGAAGAAGAGTTTTTATTGATACTGGATACAATGTAGCGGTCCATATTAAAAATGGCCAGTCCCCAGAGTAAACCAAAAAAGATAGCAAATACTACAGCTGCAGTATCACCTTTAAAGACAAAATACATTGCATATCCGCCGGATAATGCGGCGAAAAGACCAGTGAAAAAGATAGTTGCGCCAATACCGACATATTTATTGTGTTCGGTAGGGTGCTTCTCTAATGTAGGCTGGTGTATACCAGAACAAAACCAGAAGAAACGTGACAAAGCATCCATGATGAATCAAAGTTAATAAAGAATACTATTAAACGCCCGGTATTCTTAGTTGTTACAACACAGGATGTAAAACCACTGTGCCATTTAAATTTTGACCTGCGTTTTGCATTTAAATGGTTGATAAACTTTATCTTTGACTTTTATGTACGGGCGGTATCCCGCTCTTTTAAATGGAATAAAGATGAAAGAAATCAGCGTAGAAGAACTGAAACAAAAGATAGATAATAAGGAAGACTTTCAATTGATTGACGTGAGAGAAACTTTCGAATATGAGACCTCAAATCTTAATGGAGAGAATATCCCTTTGGGAGGAATCCTGATCGAAGTAGATAAAATTGCTACAGATAAACCTGTAATTATGCAATGCAGAAGCGGAAAACGCAGTGCAGCAGCCGTAATGCAGTTAGAGCAGCTTCATGGCTTCACCAATCTATACAATTTAAAAGGCGGTATTCTGGCTTGGCAGGCTGCTTTTGACCCGACTATGCCTGTTTACTAAGATGAAGAAGAAAATTGCTTTAAATACATTTTATACTTTAGGAATAGTTGTTTCTGTGATTGGTCTTAAATGGGCTTTCCAGAATGCGAACTATCCTGTTGTCGCTTTACTGATAGCTACAAGTATATTTTTCCTTTACCTGAAGATCAACATCGTCAAAGAAGTAAGATCAGGGATTAAAGAAAAAGAAAATAGTCTGAAAACACCCGCTGTCAAGGACGAAACAAATTAGTTGAAAGACCTTTCAGGCCTAAACCTGGGAGGTCATTTAACACATACCGGCCATCTTTAAACTCCGGCTGATCAAAGGGATTGTTCCTGGTCAGAAAAGGACCATCCAGATCTACCCAGTCACATAATGGTGCTAAAGCCAGTCCCGCAAGTGTTGCAACTGAGGTTTCACTCATACAACCAATCATTACCTTCATTCCATAAGAGCGTGCCTTTAAGATCATCTGATGAGCCTCATACATTCCACCGCTTTTCATTAGTTTGATATTAATTCCATGATAAGCACCTTTCAGATTGTCAATATCAGCCAGTCTTTGCACAGCTTCGTCAGCCAGAATTGGAATCGGGCTGCGGGCTGTTAACCAGGCATTACCTTCTTTATTTGTTTTGGCCATGGGCTGTTCAATGAGTAGTACACCCTGGTCATGCAGCCAGTAAATCAGGTCTATAGCCATTTTCCGGTCTGTCCAGCCCTGATTGGCATCTACATAGAGCGGTAAATTGCTAACACTTCTGATCGTGTTGATCAGCTCCCGGTCATTACCAGACCCTAATTTGACTTTCAGGACTTTGAAATCCCGGGCGCCTGCAACTTTTTCCCTGATGATTTCCGGTTTATCGATACCTATGGTATAAGAGGTCACAGGCATTTTTGCCGGATCGGCCTGATAGATAACATGACAAGGCTTTTGCAGCATTTTTCCCTGGATGTCATTCAATGCAATGTCAATGGCTGCTTTTACTGCAGGATTACCAGAATCGATGCTATCCAGGTAACTGATAATTTCCGGGAAGTTAAAAGGATAGCTGAACCTGTTCCAGTCTACCTTTTGAAGAAAGGAAACTGCCGAATTGTAACTCTCGCCAAGGTAAGGAACCATAGAAGCTTCGCCATACCCTTCCTGGTTTTCACAAACTAGCTTTAGCAGCAGGATGGGTGTACTTGTCCGGGTGAATCCGGATATCGAAAAAGGGTGTTTAAGTTCGAGGTCGAAAGAAATATAAGCTGCCTGCATAAGGTTTTCTGGCTTTTAGTAATATCAAAGTTAAAAAATGGGCGTCTCACCGAATGTAAAAATAATATCCCTAATATTGTGCCTCATATGACCAGTACAATTTATCAGCCGTTTAAAAACTTCGATTTTAAATATAAAAACTGCTTCCTGAGCGGGGATACTTTTACATCGCCAATAGTAGAGACTAATATCTTACCTGCATGGTTGCTGGAGAAGGCTAATTTTAGCGGAGATGAACAGATTAAATTGCTGGATGAAAGTATCAGGTCATACAATACACTCAAGGTACCCGTTAGCGAAGAGGTCTTGCTCAATTTCATTCAGCCTCTGGAAGAAAAAATAGCCGCGGCATTTGAAAAGGGATATGCAGGCGTGTCACAGCTGGATGAACTCGACCTGTTTAAATGGATAGGTAAGTTCTTATACAGCCTGATCTATATAGAAATGAATGCGGCTGTAAAATTGCAGCAGATCAGCGATGACGGCTTAAATATGTCGCAGGGTCTGATGCATAAATTCGGGAATCTGCAAACGATGATCCAGGGTATTTACCGTAGTGTAGTACTGGAGGATTTTACACCCTGGTCTATTGTGATTGTGCCATTAACACAGGACGATATCCCTTTTAGCTTCAGAGATGAAATTAATACACTTACCTTCTCTTTAAAACTTAAGGATTTCGGAATCATAGCCTGTTTGCAGGATAATGGAACTAATAAACGTTATCACCAGGAAATCCTTGATCAGATCACAGGTCAGCCGGTGACCGATCAGCAGTTTGAAGAGCTTTGTGCCAGGTTCTTTTACTCTGCCTATCTGTTTAACCGTTTACCTGAATACACCATTATGCCGGTAGATGGTTCGGTTTATATCGATGCAATGCCTTTGAGGGGGACGATGAATAAGCCACTTTTTGATGTATGGCAGCACAAAACCTATGCACAGGTACTGGAAAATTTCTGGAAACCATGGGGTAACCTGCTGATGGAAATCAGAAAAGATCCGACTGCACCAACAAGTTATTTTAATCCACCTTCTTTACCTCCGGCAGGTTAACCGCCGAAACGGCCGGTAATCGCAGAGAGAAAATGTGGTACAATACCAGGCACAACCAGTATGGTGATGATGATCCCTGTAATGGCCCCGAAAAGGTGTGCGTCATGGTTGATGTTGTCCCTCGAATTTTTTGACATATAATAAGAGTACAACAGGTATAATACGCCGAATAACGCTGACCAGATCGGTATTGGTAAAGGAAAAATCATCAGGGTGTTCAGCGGGTAGAATAAAATATAGCTGAATAACACAGCAGAGATAGCTCCTGAAGCACCCAGGCTATGGTAATGAAAATCATCTTTATGTTTGATCACTGAGGGGATATCACTCAGAATTAAGCCCAAAAAATAAATCAGGCCAAATCTCAGACTTCCGACAGTCGCTTCCAGATTGAATGCGAAGAAATAAAAGGTAAACATATTAAATATCAGATGCATCCAGCTTCCGTGGATCAGTCCGCTGGTAATCAATGTATAGACATTACTTCTGCGGTAAACACTGTAAGGATGAAGCATGAACTTTCCGTAAAGGGAAGGGTCATTGAATGCATATATACTGGTAACCAGCGTGAAGATGAAGATCAGGGAGGCAACAGGGGTGTTTATCAGGTATTCAATCATATTATTTGGAATCGTTTTTTATATTTTTCTGCAATCTAGTAATTGGATAGCGTAAATGCGTGTTTTCGTAGTAATTAGAGTTTTTGTACACAAACTCCAGTTGTGCTGCCGGATTCTGGGCAAAAGAACTGTCACTCAGTTTTTTTTGGTCCAGTTTTGTCTTCAGATCAGGGTTTTCTTTTAATAATCCGGCTGCTGTATCTTCAAATACATAGGCAGAATAATGTTCTTTCTGATCTAAAACAGAATCGAAAAAATTCCAGTTAAAGAAGGAGTCAGTTGCCTGTGGTTCCAGTGTTTCCATGATGTACCTGTTTTGCGGCTGGTCAGTATAAACAAGGTAATCACCTTTATAGAAGTTCAGCGTCTGGTTTTTTGTACTGAGCTGAACACTGTTGTGCAGGTAATGGCCTTCATAAGGTCTTGATGCAGTTTTATAGTCACTGATATAATAAACGTCAACAGCTAAAGTCATATTGTCTTTTAGCTCCTGTACTTTTACGCCGTTTAGTTTCAGTAGTTCAACGACCCTGTCCCATGCTTTGGGGATGATATAAGCAACCGGTTTTTCTACGGTGACCTGGGGTTCAAATTTATTCCAGTACTTGATTTCTTTCGTGTAAGGTGCATTCCTGTCGTAATAAAGTCTGTCAGCACCACTTACTGCACTTGGTTTATATTTGGCTTCAAAACCCTTGAACGATAACAGCTCATAAGTATTTTCATTCAGCTTCCAGCTCAGCGGGAATTCCTTTTGTTTGCTGACAGCTTCGTCTGCTTTCCGTCGGTTCTCACCAATTATTTTCGCATCTCTGCTCACCAGGTCAATATAGGTTTGTAATAACTGGTAAGTGGATTCTACTCTTTTTTGATAGACCTTAAGCATATGGGTCTCCGGCATAAAGCCGATTGTATTATGCAGCGCGGCATAACCGGTCGAATAACGCGGGGTTTCCAGGAAACCAGTTATTCCTGCATCCGGCGTATTTTCTATGGAGTTGATATAAGGGATCAGCTCATAACCTTTTTTCTTCATCTCTGCATAAAGTGCAGGAACCATGGTCTGCGTCAGGTAACCTGCAAGAACTGGGTTCAGTTTGTCTTTCTGAGTCGGGATCAGGGTCATGGTGTACTGGTAATCAGCCCCATTGCTGGTATGGGTATCTACAAAAATTTCTGGTTGCCAGAGATTGAATATTTCCTGAAAAGCTGCCGAATTTTTCGAGTCCGTTTTAATAAAGTCCCGGTTCAGATCATAATTTTTACTGTTCCCCCTGAAACCATAAGCTTCAGGGCCGTTCTGGTTTGCCCTGGACGTGCTGCTGCGATTGAAAGAGCCGTCGATATTGTAAATGGGAATGATGCAGATCACTACATTTTCTGGTAAACGGTTACCCTTGAGCAGGTCTCTTGCCAGCATCATAGAAGCATCAATACCTTCAGGTTCTCCGGGGTGAATCCCGTTGTTGATCAATAATATTCTTTGATTGTTTTTTCTGATCTCAGCGGGATTAAAGATTTTGTTCCTGGACAACACCAGCAGATTAAGTGGTTTCCCGAAATCAGTATTACCATAGGAAAGCAATTTGGCCTGAGGATAAGTCTTAGCCAGTTGTTTGTAATAATCAATAGCTTGCTGATAAGTGGCAGTTTGATTCTTATTACTGAGTTCGTAAGGCGTTTGCTGTGCAAATGTTTCCATCGTTAAGGTAAGGCTTAAAAACAATAAAAAGTACTTCATTAGAATTTGATGTTAGCGCGTTATGATTAGTTTCATCAGGTTAAAACCTCCTGAAGGTCTTCTTAAACAATCCCAGTTTACCAAAGTTATACTTCACCCCGACAGTATAGAAATTATAGATATTCGTTTTGCCTGATTTACGGGTTATGCTGGTATTGTCATAGCCGTCCAGTCCTTCGCCCAGGGTAATATTGCTCTGGCAGTTAAAGTTAAGTACGTATCTGTAAAAGCCTTCATGATCCGGGAAATAAAAGTTTATCCCCAGGTTCAGGGGAAAATAAACGTCAGACGAAGTATCATCTCCCGGATAATAAACAGGCGGGTCTGTGAAGCTGTAACGGTTAATTCCTTTCATCTTGTTTTTAATAACCCCAATTCCAGAGCCAATATATAAGCCTTTGAGGTTATTAAAAGAGTTATTATAGTTAAAATCTATAATTTGTCCCAAAGATATTTTAAAATTGAATGACCCCGTCAGGTAGGAATTAATGAATTGGCGGTTGTCAGGATCAGTGCGGATACTACCTCCGTTGATTTCCCCTTTCTGAAGCTCCAGTCCGATACTGAGGAAGGGGGTCAGCAGATAATCCAGCGTGCCGTATCCTGCTGCGCCAAAATCATGTTTCCGGAGATCTGTAAAGGATTGAGTGATACCTCCCCCTGCGCCGACAGAAAGTTTGTAAAAATTTGACTGTGCAAATGAAGAAAATGTAACGGCCAGTAGAACGGTTATTATAAGTATCCTTTTCAAGTTATGCTGATTGTTTATAGATAAAATATCATCTTTGGTTATCTTTAGCGCCTGGGTAATATAAATTTAAACGGGCCTTTACTTTTTTTAAAATTATGCTAAAATATCAGAACACAGGTAAAACTTTACAAAATAGATTTACTGAATATGTAAAAATAGATACACAGTCTGATCCTGAGTCGGCAAGTGTCCCTTCGACAGAAAAGCAAAAAAATCTGGGGAAGGTGCTCGTAGCGCAGCTATTGGAAATAGGTGTGTCTGATGCGCATCTCGATGAATACGGATATGTTTATGCGACTATCCCTTCGAATACGGAAAAAGATGTTCCGGTAATTTGTTTCTGTTCCCATATGGATACCTCGCCGGATTGCAGCGGTTATGGAGTAAAGCCAATTATACATACCAATTATCAGGGGGAGGACCTGGTGTTACCCGATGATCATACAGTAGTACTCAGAATGAGCGAACACAGAGACCTGAAGGACCAGATTGGTAATGATATTATTACGGCCAGCGGAACTACCTTGCTAGGGGCGGATAATAAGGCTGGTTTAGCAGAAATTATGGAAGCTGCGGCTTTTCTGATGCAGCATCCGGAGATTAAGCATGGTAAAATAAGAATTCTGTTTACACCTGATGAAGAAATTGGCAGAGGGGTTGACAAAGCAGACCTTAAGAAACTGGGTGCTGATTTTGCGTATACCATTGATGGAGAAACCTGCGGCTCTATTGAGGATGAAACTTTCTCAGCGGATGGGGCTGTGTTAATTATACATGGTGTCAGTTCACATCCGGGTTTTGCAAGAGGTAAAATGGAAAGTGCTATTAAAATCCTGAGTGATATCATCAGTGCATTACCAAAAGACAGGCTGACTCCTGAGGCTACGGCCAAAAAGGAAGGCTTTTTACATCCGGTAACTATGCACGGAAATGTAGAGCAGGCAGAAGCACATTTTATTATCCGTGATTTTGATGATGCTTTATTAGCGGAACACGGACAGACACTGGAAACTATTGTTAAACAGGTGATGACTGCTTATCCTAACTCTACCTATGAACTTAAAATTAAAGAACAGTACCGTAATATGAAAAAGGTACTGGATCAGCATCCTCAGGTATTGGAATATGGTGTTCTGGCTATCGAAAGAGCAGGTATACAGGTTAAAAAACAAAGTATCAGAGGAGGAACAGACGGATCGAGATTATCTCTGATGGGGCTGCCTTGTCCGAATGTTTTTGCCGGAGAACATGCTTTCCATGGCAAGCAGGAATGGGCTTCCGTGCAGGACATGGAAAAAGCAGTTGAAACTATCATTAATATTGCTCAGATCTGGGAAGAAAAGAGTAAATAAGTTATTTCAGATACATTGCTGCCAGTAATTCATAAGAGCGTATACGCTCTTCGAAGCCCTCGGTAATGGTGACGGCCATTAGCTCGTCTACCTGGTAATTGGTAAGCAATGTATCTATTTTTTCCTTCAGGACATCCGGTGTTCCGCTCAACACCCTTTGTCTGTTATGGTTGATCCTTTCCTGTTCGGCGCTATTGTAGCTGACATTTTTAATATCCTCATAACTTACAGAAAATAATCTGCCTCCTTTTTCAAGCTGGAGAAAACGATAGTCCATCAGTGCCTGCTGACGGGAAATAAGCTCCTCATCTTCCGAGCAAAAAACAAATACGCTGACGTTAGCTTCCGGGGCAATATTATCTATAGAGGGTTGGAAGCGTTCACGGTAAAGCTGTACGGCTTCGGGGCCACCATGAGGATTAATAAAATGGGCAAATGACATATTCATGCCAAAATGAGCTGCAAATATACCACTCTGACCACTGGAGCTTAACAACCATAGTGGCGGGACGGTAAGTGCTTTGGGAATGGCAGTAATTTTTTCCTGTATCGTACCTGGTTCCGCCGTATCATGCAGATAGTTTCTCAGATCAACCAACTGTTCTAAAAAGTCCTGTTCTTTCCATTGATTGGAAGGATTGAGTATACTCGCTGTGATCCTGTCTGTACCTGGTGCCCTGCCCAGACCGAGATCTATTCTCCCCGGGAACAATACTTCGAGCATCCGAAAGTTTTCAGCAACCTTCAGGGCACTGTGATTCGGTAACATGACGCCTCCGGATCCTAATCTTATATTTTGGGTTTCTCCTGCCAGATGTGCAATCAGCACTTCGGGTGTGGAGCCAGCAAGTGTGGTGGTATTATGATGTTCTGAAACCCAGAAACGGGTATAGCCTAAATTGTCGGCCAGTTTTGCAAGTTCAATGGTTTCTTTGATAGCCTGACTGGCAGTCACACCTTTTCTGACAGGTGACTGATCAAGGATGCTCAACCGGATATTTTTGCTGCTCATAGGGGGTAAAATGAACAGTAAAAATACAGTCTCAGGTTTTGATAATGGATTTTCTGAATTATTTTGACTTCCAGATTATTGAGCAACTCTCATCTCTGCCAGATACTGATCCTCTCCGTCATCAAATAGCAGGTGGCATTCCCAGCCGCATTCTTTAGCAATGACTTTGAGTAAGGCAGGATCCAGGTACAACCAGTTAAACCACTCCCCTTTCTGATCCTTGTATTCGTATTGATAGGCTATTTCTCCATGGTATTTATCAAGAGGTTTCTCCATCTCCTCATATAAATAGGAAATGTCTGAAGTGTCAAATAATAACTGTCCGTCTTCATTCAGTAATGATTTAGCATGGTTCAGGAATGTTTTGAAGCCATCCAGAGTGCCTGTAAGCCCAATTCCGTTCATCAGAAATAATAAGGTGTCAAATTTCTCACCCTGGTAACTGAATACATCACCCTGTACGGCATTTTTTACGCCCCTGTTTTTCATGATTGAAACAGCAGCGGCAGAAATATCCAGCGCGACCACATCGAAACCCCGCCCCTGAAGGATTAGTGCATGGCTGCCGGCTCCTCCGCCAACATCCAGTACCCGGCCTTCGCAAAGATCCATAGCTTCCAGTTCAATATCCGGCATCTCTTCTTCCGTCCGAAAAAAGATGTCTACGGGCATCTCTTCTGGTTCGTCATATGAATTATGCAGCCATAAGGTGGCTGCATTACCGTTGGTAAACTGATCTTGTAAAGCATTTCCGAAAACATCCATCGGGGGCAAAGATATCTAAATATTACAATCAAATACGTGGTGATGTTCCGGGATCATGACCTGTTTGAACCCATGATCATTCAGCCTGCTGGCAAAATGCTGCTGAACAGGATACTCTCCGTGTACCAGGAAAAGCTGTTTAACCTGTTCCGGGCGCTGAGAAGAAAGGAAATGAAGTAAATCTTCGTAATCTCCGTGTGCACTCATGGATTTGATGGATTGTATTTCTGCAACCACCTGATAGGTCTCTCTGAAAAGGTACACCGATTGATCGCCTGCCAGTAAACGGCCTCCTAATGAACCTGGTGAACAATAACCGACCATCAGAATCGTGTTTTTGTGATCACCGATCGTATTGCGGATATGATGTCTTACCCTGCCTCCATCGGCCATGCCTGATGCCGATATAATCACACAGGGCCTGCTGTCATTATTCAGCGCTTTGGATTCTTCTACGCTTTCTATGAATTTCAGGCCTTTGAAGTCAAATGGATCATGATCTGTCTTCATGACTTCTTTCACACCGTTATTATAGACCTCAGGATGATCTTTCAATACCTGAGTGGCCTGCATAGACAATGGGCTGTCTACATAATAATTGACAGCTGGTAATTTGTGCTTCAGTTCAAGGCTGTTTAAAGCATACAATAGCTCCTGGGTTCTGCCTACGCTGAATGCCGGAATTACTACCTTACCCTTTTTGACCATACAGGTCTGCTGAATGATCTCGAACAACATATTTTCGATCGGTTCAAGGTCTTTGTGCAGAGAGTCTCCATAAGTAGACTCCATAATTATATAATCTGCCTGTGAGAAAGTCTGAGGGCTTTTTAACAGGAGGTCACCATAACGGCCAACGTCACCACTGAAAGTAAGCCTGGTAGATTTTCCGTCTTCTTTTAAGGTAAGGTGAACAGCTGCGCTTCCTACGATATGTCCTGCATCAGTGAATGATACGGTTATCGCCGGACTAATGGCAAAATCTGTATTATAGTCTATCGTTTTAAACAAGGTTAATGTCTTGACTACATCTTCCTCTGTATAAAGTGGCTGTTCTTCTGGTTCGCCTTCAGGTCTCTTCTTATTTGCATATTCAGCATCCTGTTCCTGAATCTTTGCCGAGTCCAGTAACAGGATCCGGGTCAGGTCTTTAGTTGCAGGGGTACTATATATATGTCCTGCAAATCCTTGTGCAACTAACCGGGGGATTAATCCACAATGGTCAATATGTGCATGTGAAAGAATAAGGTGTGTTACTTTTGAAGGGTCAAAGCCAAAGTTGCTGTTGAGGTTTTCTGTCGCTTCTCCCATGCCCTGAAACAGGCCACAGTCTAGTAGTATTTGGGTGTTGTCATTCAGGGTAACAAGGTGTTTGCTACCAGTAACGGTGCGTGCTGCACCGTGGAAAGCGATCTTCATCTATAAGGTATTTAATTTTAATGATAACGCCGGTAAAACCGGCGTTATCTATTTTAGGCTCTTACTTTTGCTATTGTGTCTTTTACGTTACCGGCTACATCAGATAGCTTATCTTTGGAAGCGTCCAGTAAATCACAGAACCAGTCTGTAACTTTGTCTTTAAGGTCATCACTCTTGTCTGAAGATAAAACTAATGCTACCGCAGCACCTAGGGCAGCTCCTGCTAATATACCTGCAACTATTTTTGTTTCTTTTGTCATGATAATTGTCTTTTTTGTATGAGGATAACAATATGAGGATAAAAAGGTTCATTTTTATTTAAAAAAAGGATATTTAATGCTGAGAACTTTATCCTATCTGAATCTGGTGTTTGCAGTTGTTTATTTCCTCGCTTATCTGCAGGATGGCAACAGAATCGTGGTTTTCGGTTTGCTTGTCGTGGTTGTATTTAACTGGATGGCTTTGCTGAACCTGGAGAACGAAAAGCGCGACTGGTCCCTGTGGCAATGGCTTTGCGCGGGAATAACTCTATTATATGCTTTGTATATGGGTTATGGAGCTGTTTCTTTATTCATTGATGCTATTGGGCACCACTATTACCCGGGAGTAACGATCAGACTGATTATTTCGGGGCTATTATTCGATTTTACTATCTTTTTGCAGCTTTTAAAGAGCTGGTATGAAAAAATAGATAAAAAAAGATGAGTAACTATTTGACAATTAAACATATTAATCTATCTTTGCAGTCCCTAAATCCTAGGGAGAAAAAATAATTGTTTAACAAATTAAATACAAGCAAGTGAATACGTTAAGTTACAAAACTGTCTCTGCCAATGCTAAAACTGTTAACAAACAGTGGGTTGTTATTGATGCACAAGGCGAGATTTTGGGGCGCTTGTCATCGAAGATCGCAATGATCATCCGTGGTAAAAACAAGCCTGAGTATACCCCACACGTAGACTGCGGAGATAATGTGATCGTTATCAATGCAGACAAGATTAAGTTGACCGGAAACAAGATGAACGATAAACAGTACATCTCATATACTGGATATCCAGGTGGTCAGCGTTTCATCTCTCCAAAAGAGTTATTGGCGAAACATCCGAGACGTGTAGTAGAAAAAGCAGTTCGTGGTATGTTACCTAAAACAAAATTAGGTGCAAAATTATACACCAACTTATTTGTTTATGCAGGTACTGAGCATCCTCATGCAGCACAATCACCAAAAACCATTACACTTTAATTAAAGGAAGAAAGAAATGTCAGTTACTAACACTTCAGGAAGAAGAAAAACTGCTGTTGCGCGAATCTACATGAAAGAAGGCAACGGTACAATTACTGTAAACAGTAAAGATCACAAAGTATATTTCCCTACATTACCTTTGCAATATATTGTAAACCAAAGTTTTGAAGTTTCAGAACTTGTTGGACAGTATGATGTTATGGTTAACGTAGCAGGAGGTGGTATTAAAGGCCAGGCAGAAGCTGTTCGTTTAGCGATCGCTAAAGCTATTGTCGAATTAGATGCTGAGAAAAAACCGGCATTACGTGCTAAAGGGTTAATGACCCGTGATATGCGTATGGTTGAACGTAAGAAACCAGGACGTAAGAAAGCTCGTAAAAAGTTCCAATTCAGTAAACGTTAATCTCAAGGAGGACAAAGACAATGGCAAGAACAACATATCAAGACTTATTGGATGCAGGTGTACACTTTGGTCACCTTACCCGCAAATGGAATCCGAAAATGGCACCATATATTTTTATGGAACGCAACGGGATTCACATTATAGATTTAAACAAAACTTTAACTAAAACTGAAGAAGCTGCTTCAGCGATCAAACAGATCGTAAAATCAGGTCGTAAGATCTTATTTGTAGCGACTAAGAAACAAGCTAAAGAAATCGTTGCTGATCAAGCAAGAAAAGTAAACATGCCTTTCGTAACTGAGCGTTGGTTAGGTGGTATGTTAACTAACTTCCAGACTGTACGTAAGTCAATCAAAAAGATGTCTAACATCGATAAAATGACTAAAGACGGTACTTACTCTATTCTTTCTAAGAAAGAGCGTTTGATGATCCAGCGTGAGCGTATCAAATTGGAAAGCTTATTAGGTGGTATCGCGGATTTAAACCGTTTACCAGCTGCTATCTTTTTAATTGACGTTAAAAAAGAGCATATCGCTGTTAGCGAGGCGTTGAAATTAAACATTCCAACTTTCGCAATGGTTGATACTAACTCTGATCCTTCTAACATCGATTTCCCTATCCCGGCGAATGATGATGCAACTAAATCTATCTCTTTAATTACTGATGTTATCATCAAAGCAATCGAAGAAGGTTTAGATGAGCGTAAACGTGAAAAAGATGATGAAGCTGAAAAAGAAGCTGTAGCTGCTAAAACTGCTGCTGATGCTCCTGAAACTGCTGCACCTGGCGCTAGAAGAGCAAGAAAAGAAAATGCTGAAACCGAAGAAGGTACAAGCGAAGCATAAATAATATATTTTTGGGTTGTATGTTGTGCGTTGCGGGTTTTACTTACAACATACAATGTACAACCCATAATTTTTTAGATAAAAACTTAAAAAAGAAAATAAAATGTCAGTACAAATTTCTGCAGCAGATGTAAACAAATTACGCCAACAGACCGGTGCCGGTATGATGGATTGCAAAAAAGCATTAATAGAGGCCAATGGCGATTTCGAAGCTGCGGTTGATTACTTACGTAAAAAAGGAGCTAAAGTTGCAGCAAGTCGTCAGGATCGTGATTCTAACGAAGGTGTTGTAATCGCAAAAGCTACAGCTGACGGAAAACGTGGTGTTGTAGTTGAATTAAACTGCGAAACTGATTTCGTGGCTAAAAATGCTGATTTCATCGCTTTAGCTAACAAATTCACTGATTTAGCTGTAGAGAAAAACCCAGCTACTTTAGAAGAACTTTTAGCTCTTGAAGTTGACGGTCAGAAAGTTTCTGATATCATCGTTGAAAACACTGGTAAAATCGGAGAGAAAATTGGTATCTCTAAATTTGAAACAGTATCAGGCGAAAAAGTTATCCCTTACATCCACAGTAACTACCGTTTAGGTGTTCTGGTTGCTTTAAACCAGGCAGTTGCTGGTGCTGACGAAGCTGGAAAAGATGTTGCAATGCAAATTGCTGCAATGAACCCGGTTGCTTTAGACAAAGCTGATGTAGATACACACACTATCGAGCGTGAAATGGAAATTGCTAAAGAGCAAATCCGTGCTGAAGGAAAACCTGAAGAAATGGTTGAAAAAATTGCTGCTGGTAAACTGAACAAGTTCTACAAAGACAGTACTTTATTAAACCAGGAATTTGTTAAGGATTCTTCTAAAGACGTTCGTAAATTTTTAAATGACACAGCTAAAGATTTAACTGTTACAGCATTTAAACGTGTTCAATTAGGATCATAGTTCCTTCATGATAAATTAAAAGGTCCCTTATTTTAAGGGACTTTTTTTTTGCCCTATATTTATGATGACTCTCAGCATAAATTATTCCGGAGATATATGATCGCAATTAAGAATTCAAAGTTTTTTAAAGATGGGCAACTGATTACTGATGCGAATGTTCTAATCGCAGAAGGGTTGATCCAGTCCATAACCACTGATATTATTCCGGCAGGATATGAAATTATCGATGGACAGGGGAATTACCTCAGCCCTGGTTTTATAGATCTTCAGATCTATGGGAGTGGTGGTAACCTGTTTTCTGCTTATCCTACTGTAGAAACATTAAGACAAATGGATGATGACCTGGTTCGTAAAGGAACAACAGGTTTCCTGGTTTGTTTAGCAACCAATACGATAGCCGTGTTTAAAGAGGCGATTGCTACCGCTAAAGCTTACAGGTCCGAAGCCCGTGCTTTCTTAGGTTTACACCTGGAAGGGCCTTATTTAAATCCAAAACGTCTGGGTGCCCATCCTGGTGAATTAGTCCATAAGGCGTCTCTGGAGGAAGTGAAAGACCTGCTTGAAGATGCCGGTGGAGTTGTTAAAATGATGACTATAGCGCATGAACTCCAGGACAAGGAGGTGATTGATTATATTCTGGGCCAGGGAATTGTATTGTCCCTTGGGCATAGCGATGCTAATTATGAACAGGCTAACCTGGCATTTAGCAGCGGTTTTACGACTACTACCCATTTGTATAATGCGATGCCCCCTATCCATCACCGGAACCTGAATTTACCTGCGGCTATATTTAATCACCCTGTCGCTATGGCCAGTATCATCGCTGACGGTGCCCATGTTGATTTTGAGGTCGTTAAGATGACCTACAAACTGATGCCGGAGAGGTTATTCCTGATTACGGATGCGGTTACCACTTGCATTGTAGGCCCCTATAAACACCAGTTAGGAGAAACAACCTATGTCATGCCCGACGGAACCATTTCGGGATCAAAAATTACCATGCTGGAAGCGGTTGATAACTGTGTTAAACATTGCGGGATACCGTTGGATGTGGCTTTAAATATGGCTTCGGAGCGTCCGGCAAGGCTGTTGAAACTCGGCGATAAATACGGTGGGGTCACTGTAGGGAAAGCAGCTGATTTAGTGTTATTAACGGATAAACTGGATTTAAGAAAGGTTTTTGTAGCTGGTTTAAACATTTCGGCTTAATAATTAAAACAAATGGTTATTTTTGGAGTCATGAAGTATAAAAGGATCCTACTCAAGTTAAGCGGCGAGTCGCTAATGGGCGAAAAGCAATATGGTATTGATAATGACATCGTAAAACAGTACGCTGAAGATATTAAAGCTGTTCATGCACAGGGACTGGAAATTGCTATAGTTATTGGTGGCGGTAATATTTTCAGAGGCCTGAGTGCAGAAAAATCCGGAATGGATCGTGCACAGGCTGATTATATGGGAATGCTGGCCACTGTGATCAACAGTATGGCTTTGCAGGATGCGCTGGAAAAAGTAGGACTTAAAACAAGATTACTTACTGCAATTAAAATGGAGCAGATCTGTGAACCATTTATCCGTAGAAGGGCTGTAAGACACCTTGAAAAAGGACGTGTAGTTATATTTGGTGCCGGTACCGGAAATCCATACTTCACGACTGACTCGGCAGCAGCATTGCGTGCCATTGAGATTAAAGCTGATGTCGTACTTAAAGGAACCCGTGTAGATGGTATCTATACAGCAGATCCTGAAAAAGATCCTTCAGCAACCCGTTACTCTGAGATTTCTTTCAAAGAGGTTTATGCAAAAGGTTTAAACGTGATGGACATGACCGCTTTCACCCTATGTGAAGAAAACGAATTGCCTATTATCGTTTTTGATATGAATAAAACCGGGAACTTTATGAAAATTGCTCAGGGAGAAGAGATCGGAACCCTTGTTAGAGGCTAAATTTAATACAAATATATTTTTTTGATAAAAAGCACAAATTATGAATGACCTCATAAAGAAACAATTACAAGATGCTCAGGCTACAATGGACAAGGCAATTGCACATTGTGAATCTGAATTGACCAAGATACGCGCGGGTAAAGCTTCAGTTGGTATGCTGGATGGAATTACGGTTGACTATTATGGAAGCGCTACTGGTTTAGGCCAGGTTGCAAGTTTGAATACACCTGATGCGCGTACTATATTAGTCCAGCCCTGGGAAAAAAATATGCTTGTTCCTATTGAACGTGCAATTATGGAGGCAAACATCGGTATTAATCCACAGAATGATGGTATTGTTATCCGTCTGGTAGTTCCGCCACTGACTGAAGAACGCAGAAAAGACCTGGTAAAAAAGGTTAAAGAAGAAGCTGAACGTGGTCGTATCACTATTCGTAACATCCGTAAAGATGCGAATGAGAAAATCAAAAAGCTGAAAGGTGAAAGTGTTTCTGATGACGAGATCAAAACTGGTGAAGCTGAAGTACAGAAAATAACAGATATCTATATTGTAAAGGTTGATAAACACGCCGAAGCAAAAGAAAAAGACGTAATGACTGTATAAGGTTATAACCTAAATATAATGTAAGCGTAATTAAAAGGGAATTTGGCAAAAGCTAAATTCCCTTTGTCTATTTTTGGGCTTTATTTTTTTTCTACATGAATTTACTCATCCAGTATCTAAAAAATTATAAATGGATTGTTTGCCTGGCATTGTTCCTTGCTGCTATTAACATCGGCTTTTCTTTACTGGATCCTTATATTACGGGCCGGATTGTAGACCGGTTCATTGAAAAAAAAGATGTACTGAGCCGTGATCAGTTTGTCTGGGGCGTTCTGGGGCTCATCGGATTGGGCGTTGGTGCGGCTATGGTTTCCCGTATTGCCAAGAATTTTCAGGATTATTTTACCAGCATCATCGTGCAGAAAGTTGGCGCACAGATGTATGCGGACGGTTTAAAACACTCGCTCGAATTGCCTTATCAGGTCTTTGAAGATCAGCGGAGTGGTGAAACACTGGGTATTTTACAGAAAGTAAGGCTGGACAGCGAAAAGTTTATCATTTCATTTATCAGTGTCTTGTTTGTAAGTCTGATCGGAATGGTTTTCGTCATTGTCTATTCGGTGACGGTAAGTTATAAAGTGACCCTTATTTATTTCCTGGCTATTCCTGTGATTAGCTTTGTCAGTTGGTTCCTGAGTCGTAAGATCAAGGTAATTCAACGGAATATTGTAGCGGAAACAACGGCATTAGCAGGCTCAACAACCGAATCCTTAAGAAATATAGAGCTGGTGAAGAGTCTTGGACTAGCCAATCAGGAAATTGACCGTCTGAATAAAACTACTTACAAAATACTGGGCCTTGAACTCCGGAAGGTAAAGTATGTGAGGAGCATGAGTTTTGTACAAGGTACAACAGTTAACCTGGTCAGAAGTGCGATGGTGGTTGTGCTGCTGATCCTCATTTTTGAGAATACGATTTCTGCGGGGCAGTATTTCTCCTTCTTATTTTATTCCTTTTTCCTTTTTGGCCCTTTACAGGAGTTAGGTAATGTGATTCTTTCCTGGAGAGAAGCAGAGGTCTCGTTAGGAAATTTCAGGAAGATCCTCAATACACCAGTGGATCAGAAACCTTTAAATCCTAAAATTCTTCATAAAATTGAATCGCTTGAGTTTTCGGGATTAAGTTTCAGACATCTTACCGGGAAATCAAATGCCTTAAATGAGATCAGCTTTAAAGTAAACGACGGTGAAACAATTGCCTTTGTAGGTCCTTCAGGTTCTGGTAAAACGACCCTGGTAAAGCTTCTTGTAGGTCTTTATCAGCCGGAGATCGGGGAAGTACTGTATAATAATATATCGAGCAGTGAGGTAGATCTGGATCAGTTAAGAGAGAAGATTGGTTTTGTTACCCAGGACACACAATTATTCTCCGGTACAATCAGGGAGAACCTACAGTTTGTACGCCCTGATGCTACAGATGAGGAGTGTTTAAGGGTAATGGAGCAGGCAGCCTGTCAAACGCTATTGTCCCGTGCGGATAAAGGACTGGATACGGTTATCGGCGAAGGTGGTGTGAAGGTTTCTGGTGGCGAAAAACAACGCTTGTCTATTGCCAGAGCTTTATTGCGCAGACCAGATATTCTTGTTTTTGACGAGGCGACCTCTTCACTCGATTCTTTAACAGAAGAAGAGATCACAGCGACCATCAGGGAGGTTTCAGACTTCACCAATCATATTACGATCCTCATTGCGCACAGGTTATCTACCATCCGCCATGCAGACCGGATCTACGTGCTGGAAAAAGGTCATATTATCGAACAGGGTAAACATGCTGAACTTTTAGCCGAAAAAGGGCTTTATTATGCCATGTGGCGTCAGCAGGTTGGAGAAAGATAAACCTCAGACAGTTTCTTCGTGTATGTCCTGAAGTGTGAGGCCAAGCAGGCTTTTGGTTTTGGTATAAGTAATACCGGCAATGACAATAGTCATACAGCCACCAAAAACTACCGCAGGCACCGTTCTCATCAGTTTTGCAGTTAATCCCGATTCAAAGGCTCCGATTTCATTAGAGGAGCCTATAAACATGCTATTGACAGCCGAGACCCTGCCACGCATTCTGTCCGGTGTTAATAATTGCATAATCGTAGACCTGATCAGGACACTGACACTGTCAAAAGCACCTTCGAGGAACAGGAATACCAAAGTCAGGTAGAAGTTCTTAGACAGGCCGTAACAGATAATACTGGTTCCGAAACCAACGACTGCAACCAGCAGGTTTCTCCATGGTTTGTTCATCGGCGATATCCTGGTCATGGCCAGCATCGTCAGAACTGCACCAGATGAGGCTGCTGCACGCATAAACCCAAGTCCTTCCGAGCCTACTTTTAAAATATCATTGGCAAAAACCGGTAGTAAAGCGACTGCACCCCCAAAAAACACAGAGAAAAGATCTAAACTCATTGCACCCAGCATCATCTTACTTTTAAAGACAAACTGGACACCTTCTGTCAGGCTTTTCAGGATACTTTCTTTGGGAATATATTTAGGTGGATGTGATTTCAGGAAAAATACGCAGACCAGTGCAATAAATATGAAGAATATAATCACCGTATAGGTTACTGTGATCCCGTAAAAGCCATAGATTAATCCACCGATGGCAGGGCCGACAATAGAAGCAGTCATATAAGAAGAGCTGTTCCAGGTACTTGAATTGGGATAGAGTTCTTTAGGAACGGTCTGTGCCATCAGCGAAAAGGTCGCCGGACTGAAAAACCCTCTGGCAATACCTATCCCAAATACCATAATATACATAATGGGAACTATATAGCTGGTCGGTACATAGGCATGCATCTGTTCTGAGGTAGAGACCAGCATGATGACCGAGCAGAGAAGAACACCCAGAAATATTTTCATTAGCAGACCTCTTTTTTCTGATTTATCTGCAACATATCCCCCATATAAAGCAATTCCAATAGCAGGAATAGCTTCGCAAAGACCAATAAGCCCAAGAGCAAGCGGATCTTTAGTCAGGTGGTAAATATGAAATCCTATAATTACTGCCTGCATCTGATAGGCAAAGGTGAAAAAGAAACGCATACCGAGGTAAGATCTGAATTCTCTGTAACGGAGGGCAGCGTAAGGGTCTTTTTTTTCTACGGTCGTGGGACTATCCAAAGGAAAATGGTTTTAAACAAATGTAAATCATAACAATACATTATGGAAATGTAATATTAAAAATGACAATTTAGTATCCGGCTCAGTTCTTCTGCTTTGTTAACTACCATGAAATGACCTCCATGCTCTATTTTTATATAATTTTTAATTGCTTTGACAGGAAATATTCTGTCTGATGTACCATGGATGTGAATGATGTCCTGCCGGATGTCCTCATTTTTCCATTGCATGAGCTGAGCTATTGCCCATAGCATAAATTTATTGTCAGTGTCCAGAATAATCTGATGAAGGAGCTTTGATTCTTCGGCAGATTGAGTACCGAAATAATAATCAGCTGTCAGGATATTAGTCCATTTAAGGAATCGGGCAGGAAACAGCTTGTAAATTCTGGTAAATGCTACTGAGGATAGTTGCCAGCTGAATTCGGCTGGTGATTTAACACTTGAAATGATAATTACCTTTTTACAGGGGACGATCCTGGAAATCTCCTGGGCAATGATGCCTCCAAAAGAGATTCCAACAAGAATAACTTCCCGGGTCAAGTCAATCTGAGCAGTTAATCTGCTGGCATAGGCTCTCAGTTCTTCATTCTGAAGAGGATCTACCCAGTTGATATAGATTTTTTCAATTCCCGGTAATTGCAGGAATTGAAAAACCCTTTGGTCAGCACCTAAACCACTTATAAAATATACTTTCATCTAAAAATGGTTAAGGTGCTGAATGAATTATTTAACCAGGTCGTAGAAATCCTGGTAAGCATGCTTCATGTTTTCGGCCTGATTGATTGCCGAAGATACAGCGATTCCGAATATGCCCGTTTCCATCAGGGCATCTACATCATTCAGTTTTACACCACCAACAGCTAATACCGGTAGATCAATCTCTTTTTCTTTTAATAGCGCAACGACCTCCTTATAGCCTTGCAGACCTAACCAGGGAGCATTGTTCGGTTTAGTATCGGTATGGCTGAATGGGCCGCAACCTGCGTAATCTGCACCTTCAGCGGCAAGTCTGATTAAGCCCTCCACGGTGTTTGAAGAACCTCCGATCGTGATATCTTCACCCAGTTGCGCGCGTAATGCGGTAAAATCCGCATCCATATCCTCGATGTGGAAACCCTGGATATCTGCTTTTCTGTTCAGGTGAATATGATTGGTCACGATCAGGGTTGCCCCCCAGTCATCACAGATTTCGGCAATAGTATTAATATCTTTTAAAAGAGCTTCGTCATCTTTCGTCAGGCAACGGTATTGAACCCATTTAGCTCCTGCTTCACAAGCTATCTGTGCCTGTTCTACATGTGTTAGGGTATCTATATCGTGAGTGATGAACTGAAGTTTCTCGATGAATTTTTTCATTATTTTAGAATTTAACATTCAAAGATAACAGGAAGTTTGTACCTGCCTGTGGAAAATAGAAGTTTTCGGTAGTCCGGTTGCCGCCACTTGTATAGCCATAGGTGTAACCATTACTTTCGTATTTCTTATTCAGGATGTTATTTGCTAATAAGCCAATATTCATATTCTTTACCCCTTTGAAACTAAAATCGTATCCTAAACGAAGATTGTTTACCCAGTACCCGTTTAATTTCCTGTTTTCGTTTTGTGTGTTGTCCATGTATTGTTTACTCACATATTTACTTTGCAGGGCGATAGCGAAACTAGTAAACGGTTTATAAACGAGTTCTCCGAAAAGTACGGCATCAGGAGAAAAAGAAATATTGGTGTTTTGATAGGTGATTAAATCATCTGTTTTAGTATCTGAATTGGGAAGATGTTCTATGAATGTTTTGATTTTATTCCGGCTCAGGGCTGCATTTGCATTTATTAAAAAATGTCTGCTGAGTGTATAGGAACCATCAAATTCAACGCCTGCCCTATAGCTGTCAGGTACATTCTGACGGATATTTCCACCTACATCCGTTATCTGACCGGTAATAACCAGCTGGTCCTTATAGAACATGCCATATACATTTATACCTGCACTATAATCCGTTCCTTTGATCCGGTATCCGGCTTCTACATTATACAAACGTTCAGGAACTGGTAATGCACCAGCTATGGCGTTGATATAATCATCCCGGTTTCCTTCTTTATTCGCTACACTAAAGGAAGCGTATATATTACTTTTCGGATCGACAAAATAAGTGGCCCCGATTTTCGGATTGAAGAAATTCCGGTTGTCGTGGATATCAACTGGTTTCCGGTTGTCATCCTGGCCGGTTATAGCATAAGTAAATCTTCTGTATTGCAGATCTGCAAACAAACTTAGTTTCTCTACAGGGCTGTAAGTTGCTTTAGCGTAGACATTAAAATCATTTTTATTTCCATCCCCATCATAATAATGATCAGAATTATTCAGTGTTGAAGAGACTTGTGACCAGGTCACCTGGCCAAAGTGTTTACCTCTGTACTGGTTATAAGCTCCACCCAGTGTAAAGGTTAAATTAGATTGCGCTTTGTAATTAAAACTATAGGTTGTTCCGTAAAAATTATTATTCAGCCAGCGTCTGCGTATCAGGTCGGTAGTCGTTACAGGTGCACCGTTAATCACCGGGTTTGCTAAACCATAGTCACTAAAAGCTTGTCCGGGTTTAAATTCCTCATAATATCCCCGGCCATAAGTATAATGTAATGCACCATTGAACGAAAATTTATCATTAAACTGTTTGGCATATAATACCTGATAGTGGTCCTGCCAGTAATTATCATTCTGGTCTTTATAAAGGAAGGAATTGTATTTCCGGCTGTCAGAATTCAGAAGGTTTGCCGCATCAGTTTCATTCAGGCCATTTCGTATGATGTAGTCATTCATTCCCTGTACGTCACCTCTTAATCTTGATTCAGGGACACCATTCCAGGACTGATACGTTTTTTCAGAACCTGAAAAAACATTGATACGGAGCAAGTCTGTTTTACCATGATAAGCACCAGAGAGGAAATATGATTTCAGCAGTGATGCACCGCGGTCTACAAAACCGTCCGATTGTATCCGGGACAGGCGGCCGTCAAAACTAAATTTATCATCGATCAGTCCGGTTCCGATTTTTACAGTGTTTTTTAAAGTATTGAAAGAGCCATAGGTATTATTGAGTTCAGCATAAGGTTCCAGGCCTGGTGCAGAGGTTTGTACATTTAAACTTCCACCAAATGCGCCCGCACCATTCGTTGAGGTACCCACACCCCGCTGGATCTGAATGCTTTCTACTGAAGAAGCAAAATCCGGCATATTTACCCAGAAGACTCCCTGGCTTTCAGAATCATTCAAAGGAATCCCGTTCACGGTTACATTCACCCTGGTTGCATCACTGCCCCGGATCCGGATACCTGTGTAACCTACACCACCTCCGGCATCTGAAGTGACTACCACACCTGGAGTATTGTTAATAATAAAAGGTAAATCCTGGCCAAAGTTGTTGGCAGTAACCTCCGACTTACTTAAATTTTTATAAGTGGTACCCGATTTTTCTGTCGCTCTGGTAGCCATGACAATGACTTCATCAGCCAGATAAGCCGATGAGACCAGGCTAAAATCAATTTGCTGATCTCCACTGATCTCAATGGTTTTCTGCTGGGTTTCATAACCGATGAAACTTACAGTAAGCGTATATTTTCCGGCTTTAATATTTTTTAACTGGTATTTTCCACCAGCAGAGCTATTGGTGTTTTTTCCAGCCCCTTTCAGGCTGATACTCGCTCCTGCTAAACTATTGTGTGTTGTTTTTTCGGAAACAGATCCTGAAATAGTGAATTGCGCATTGGCAAAAACAGGGAATAGGAACACAGTAATAACTGCGATCAGTAAAGTTTTCAATTTTTTATTGCTTTTTAGTAAAACCTGCTGTAAATAGGGCCCAATACAGCATAATTAAACTCCATAACTCCAATCCCTCCGCCGGCATTACCCGGATCAGGTGCATATTTGAATAACAGGATATAAACTCAGTATTCAAATAATGGGTATGATCTCAGCCTGTCTTTGTGTTTTTTACAAAACAAGGCACCCCTTTTGATGAAAGCAAAGGTATGCATTTTTTTACAGATAGCAATTCTTGGTGTTTAGCAGCTACTATACTTGCCCCAGAAAGTGATCTACGGCAGTAATTGCGTTTTGTAACCTGTCTTCAATACCGTTGATCAGGACATAATTCGCACCCAGGGCTTTTAATTCTTTATGCCATACAGACAGGAAATGTTCACGCATATGCGGGAAGTCACGCAGAGGATCTTCCTGCCAGGGTAAATCAATATCCAGCAATAAGTAAAGGTCGTAGGTTCTTTCCGGTAAAGCATCAAGGACTAGCTGTGCAGTCTCCCCTAACATTTCATCACTCCATATTTTGACTGTTAAAAAGGTGGTATCACAGAAAATGAGATCCTTTTCGGTAATGGCAAGGACTGATTCTTCAAGGGCAACCTGTCCATGGAACATGTTTATTTCATCCTGCATGGTACATGGGCTGGTCAGTGCTGCACAATAATAACGGGCAAATTCGGACACCCAAAGCGTACCGTAATGTTTGGCCAGGAGTTTTGTTATAGTTGATTTACCCGTGCTTTCCGGGCCGACAATTGCTATTTTTTTAATCATGACTGTTTTCAATAATATAGGTTTTCTTCCATCCCTGATAGCCTACCCATGCGATATAAACATATAATGCATACATAATCGCGGTCGCATACAGGTCTTTGGAAATATAAACACCGACATAAATAATATCTACAAAGATCCAGATCAGCCAGTTCTGTAATACTTTTCTGGCCAGGAATATCTGAGCGACCAGACTGCATGCCGTGCAGAAACTGTCCAGAAATGGATAAGATGCTTTGGTAAAGTAGTGAAGTAAGGTTCCTGGCAGTATGGTGAGTAGAATAACTGCAATTGCCGATAAGCCCATTTCTTTATTGGTAATAATACTGACTGGTCTGGAGGTTTCCGGGTTATTTCTGTTTTTGCTCCAGAAATACCAGCCATAGGCATTGGTAACCAGAAAATAGACCTGCAGGCCCATATCTGAATAGAGTTTGCTTTCAAAAAAAATGAAAATGTAAATCAGGACGCTGATGATAGCCAGAGGCCAGTTTAGAATATTATTTTTTGCTGCCAGCCAGACACAAAGGGTTCCGGTGATTACCCCGCACCATTCCAATGGAGTGGTGATGTTGAAAAAATGTATAATGCTCTCCCTGACCGCATCAGCTATTGTTACCATGCGCCAAATGTAATCAAAAAAAAATCCGGCAGGAGTGATCACCTACCGGATAATAAACCAAACAAAGATCTATATACCGTATTCATGGGCAACCTCAGGTTGCAGGATATATTTATTTTTTATTATTAGGCGAAGAACTGAAACTCAAAGAAGTTCTTACGCTTACATCTGTGGTTAAATTATCTCTTAATACATATTCCATACGTATTTTCAGACTGTTGCCTTTAATGTATTTATCAAGAAAACGGGAATTGTCAATATCTAGTACCAGTGAAGATCCTATATGTGCTGAAACATCATTTCTTGACGCAACCATGACTTCGCCGCTGTTCCCGTTGGAGACAAACATTTTTACAGACTTGAACATGCCCATACTTTTGTCATTTGGATCGGAGGCTATTACACGGGCCGAGGCAATTCTGACATCCCTGATATAGTCACTTCCACTCTGGTTTCCAAACACCTCATCAAAACTGCTAGCTGCACTGGTCACAGATAAAGTCGAATCTACTTTTGATGATTTAGGTACAACCAGTGTAGCTGTATATGGAAAACTGGACTTAATAATGGATTGAACTGTCCCGCATCCGCTAAATAAAACGGTAGCGGCAAGGACCGCAAATAGTAATTTCTTCATTCGTGTGTGAGTGTTTTTTGTAGTGTCAACCGGCGTTTCGCCTTTTCCATTAACGAACAAAAGTTGTTCCAAGTACAATCATTAAAATTAAAGAGGCTCTATTGTCAGGTAATCCGTGTTTTTAGTCCGGATTTCTCTAAATCTCTTTTAAAAAAAATCTGCAATATTACCACCTAATACTGTATCTTTGCATCCCGACAGAACAGTCGGGATTCTTTAGCAATAGCACATAAAATCTCGCCCAGCTATCAGGTCTTACAAGACGAACATTTTTTAACAAAACACTTTAGACTTTTTTAAAGCCTTATGCCTAAAGACACCTCTATACGTTCAGTATTGATTATCGGTTCCGGACCTATTATTATTGGCCAAGCCTGTGAGTTTGATTACTCCGGATCCCAAGCTGCCTTATCCTTAAAAGAAGAAGGAATTGAAGTTTCGATTATAAACTCCAATCCTGCGACTATTATGACTGATAAGGTCATTGCAGACCATGTTTATCTCAGACCTCTGACGGTAGATTCTATCGAACAGATCCTGATAGAACGGAAAATTGATGCAGTATTACCTACTATGGGAGGGCAGACTGCCTTAAACCTTTGTAAAGAAGCTGAAGAGCGTGGCGTTTGGGAAAAACACGGCGTTAGGGTTATCGGCGTTGATGTTGCTGCGATTGAAAAAACAGAAAACAGGGAAGCTTTCCGCCAGTTAATGGTAGATATAGGTGTGGGTGTTGCTCCATCGAAAATCGCAAACTCTTTCCTGGAAGGTAAAGAAGCTGCTCAGGAAATCGGTTATCCACTGGTTATCCGTCCTTCTTATACATTAGGTGGATCTGGTGGTGGTTTCGTGCATAAAAAAGAAGAATTTGATGCAGCCTTGAAACGTGGTCTTGAAGCTTCTCCAACGCACGAAGTATTAGTAGAAAAAGCAGTTTTAGGCTGGAAAGAATATGAGCTGGAGTTATTGAGAGACAGTAATGATAATGTGATTATCATCTGTTCTATCGAAAACTTTGACCCGATGGGTATTCATACTGGTGACTCGATTACAGTTGCACCAGCTATGACTTTATCTGATACCTGTTACCAGGATATGCGTAACCAGGCAATCAAAATGATGCGTGCAATTGGTAATTTCGCAGGTGGATGTAACGTACAGTTCTCTGTTAACCCTGATAACGATGACATCATTGCTATCGAGATTAATCCAAGGGTTTCCCGTTCATCAGCACTGGCGAGTAAAGCAACAGGTTATCCTATCGCAAAGATCGCTTCTAAGCTGGCAATTGGTTATAACCTTGATGAAATCGAGAATCAGATTACCAAAACTACTTCAGCTTACTTTGAGCCAACACTGGATTACGTAATTGTAAAAGTACCTCGCTGGAACTTTGATAAATTCAAAGGTGCCAATATGGAACTGGGTTTACAGATGAAATCTGTTGGTGAGGTTATGGCCATCGGCCGTAGTTTTATCGAAGCCCTGCAAAAAGCTTGTCAGAGTCTGGAGATCGGACGTGCAGGTTTAGGTGCTGACGGTAAACACAACAGAAGTATCGAGGAGATCATGTATGGTTTAGAGCATGCGAGCTGGAACCGTTTGTTCCTGATCAAGGATGCAATGAGCATGGGTGTTCCATTGGAGTCTATCCGTAAAGTAACTAAAATCGATAAGTGGTTCTTAGCACAGATACAGGAATTAGTGCATCTGGAAACAGAACTGAAACGTTATTCGTTAAATAATATACCAAAAGAATTCTTCTTCACATTGAAGCAAAAAGGCTTCTCTGATATTCAGATTGCTTACCTGTTGGGTAATGTAACTGAAGACGAAGTTTATAACCGCAGAAAGTCATTAGGTATCAGAAGGGTTTATAAAATGGTAGATACCTGTGCTGCTGAGTTTGCTGCACAGACCCCATATTACTACTCTACTTTTGAGGAGGAAAATGAGTCTGTACCTTCTGATAAGAAGAAAGTTATTGTATTAGGATCAGGCCCGAACCGTATCGGTCAGGGAATTGAATTCGATTACTCTTGTGTGCATGGTTTACTGGCAGCAAAAGAATGCGGATTTGAATCTATTATGATCAACTGTAACCCTGAAACGGTATCTACCGATTTCAATATGGCTGATAAATTATACTTTGAGCCAGTATTCTGGGAGCATGTACGTGAAATCATCGAACTGGAGAACCCGGTAGGTGTGATTGTACAGCTAGGTGGTCAGACTGCTTTGAAAATGGCAGAAAAACTGCATGAAAACGGAATCAAGATCATCGGTACTTCATACAATGATATGGATATCGCCGAAGACCGCGGCCGTTTCTCAGATCTGTTAAAAGAGCTTGATATTCCTTATCCTAAATATGGTGTGGCTGAAAATGCTGAAGAGGCTATTGTCGTAGCTAATGAAGTAGGTTACCCGGTACTGGTTCGTCCAAGTTATGTATTAGGCGGACAAGGAATGAGCATCGTAATTAACGATGAAGACCTGGAAAAAGCAGTAGTAAAATTATTGGGTGACCTGCCTGGTAACAGAGTACTGATTGACCATTTCCTGGACAGAGCAGAAGAAACAGAGTCTGATTCCATCTGTGATGGTGAGGATGTACATATCGTAGGTTTGATGGAGCACATTGAGCCGGCAGGTATCCACTCCGGAGATTCATTTGCCGTATTACCTCCATTCAGTCTTTCTGAGAAGGTAATGGAAAGCATGGAAACTTACTCTAAGAAAATTGCGAGAGCATTAAACGTAATTGGTTTACTGAATATACAGTTCGCTGTTAAGGATGAACAGGTATATGTGATTGAAGCGAATCCAAGAGCTTCCAGAACAGTTCCTTTTATCGCTAAGGCTTATGACGTTCCTTACATCAATATCGCCGCTAAGATCATGTTAGGTGTGAATAAACTGAAAGATTTCACGATCGAACGTAAACTGAAAGGTTATGCGATTAAAGAGCCTGTTTTCTCTTATGATAAATTCCCTGAAGTACCTAAAGAATTAGGTCCGGAGATGAAATCAACAGGTGAATCTATCCGGTTTATCAAAGATCTGGAAGATCCATATTTCAGAAAACTGTATAAAGACAAATCTATGTATTTATCGAAATAATATAATCTTTAAAATATCTGAGGCCTGTGTTGAAAAACACAGGCCTTTTTTTGTGACTATATATCTGGCAGTTCTGCTTTTTACATCGCCTCGAAATTCTCTGGGAGGGGTACGTTTCGGATATCAATTTCTTAATGTTTTATTATTCTTATTCTTTATGATTTGTGTATTAATTAATTTAATTTACGCTGCTATTAAACAGGTTATGGTTTTGTCGTGTTCAAAAATTGTAGCTGTTAAATTCTATTAATTATTCCAAAGATTAATGCCTCATGAGAAGATATTTATATTCCCCTGCCCTGATTTTTTGTGCTTTGTTTCTGGGCATTCATTCGAGTAAAGGACAGATGCCGAAGGACACAACATTGAATGCCTATACTAATCAGACCGAGATAAAGGCTGTCAGAAGTATTACACTACTTCCTGGTTTTACGATTCCAGCTGGCAAAACTGTGAGGATCTTTACCGGGATCAATTTTGATAACTGGGTGGCTTTATCCAGTAAGCCAAGTACTGACCAAAACTACATATTGGCGCGGGTCTTTAGAAGACCGGATATCAAGACTGATGCTGCGGCAAGTTCAAATAGCTATAATACTGCCGAGGTCAATCAGAGCATTCAGTATTTTGATGGATTGGGTCGTCCGATGCAAACTGTAATTATTCAGGGAAGCCCGGGTTTTGCTGATGTAGTGCAGCCGGTGACTTATGATGCTTTTGGCAGGGAGGATAAGAAATATCAGCCTTATGCTATTACTAGTAACGGTGGTGCTTACCGCAGCGATGCATTGACGGGGCTGACTGCTTTTTATGCTACACCTACTGCTGGAATTGCTGCAACTGGTTATCCTTATGGGCAGACTGTTTTTGAACCCTCTCCACTGAACCGGGTTGTTGAACAAGGGGCACCTGGTGCTGACTGGCAGCCTGTTTCCGGAAGTAATACCGGGCATACGCAGAAAATAGAGTATGGAACGAATGCGGCTGATGATGTGAAGCTTTGGACGATTACGACAACCGGAGCTTCAGGAACAACCAATTATGGGGTGGGTAAATTATACAAAACTACCTCCAAAGATGAAAACTGGAAAGCTGCGGATTTAAAAGCTGGTTCAACGGACGAATATAAAAATTTTGATGGTCTGGTAATTCTGAAACGGGTTTGGGAAACTGATACCAAAAGTCTTTCTACTTATTATGTTTATGATGATTTGGGTAATCTACGTTATGTATTACCTCCGGCAGTGAATGAAAACGGACAGAGTAACATAAGTAGTTTTGCGGAAAGTGATGATGTTTTTAAGCAGTTTATTTATGGTTATCATTATGATGGACGTCGGCGTTTAGTTGAGAAACAGGTGCCAGGTAAGGACTGGGAGTACCTGGTTTATAATAGTTTGGATCAGGTTGTCCTGACGCAGGATGCTAATGGAGGCGCAGCTAAGCAGTGGATATTCACTAAATATGATGCTTTAGGCAGAGTGGTGATTTCAGGGTTATACACTAAAGATATTAAAAGGGCTGCTTTGCAGGACCTTGTAACGGCTCAGAAAGTACTCTGGGAAAACAGAATAGCCAGTGGTGATATCGGTTATGATAATCTCTCTTTTCCGCTGGCCTCAGATATAAGTTCTTATTATGTGATCAATTATTATGATGATTACAGTTTCCCATTGGTGGGCACCTTCGGTCAGCCATCGGGAAACCAAATGGGAGCAGAACGGACTAAATCATTGATGACAGGGACCAGGATAACTACATTGGGTACAAGTAATATGTTGCTTTCTGTTTACTACTATGATGGAGAAGGCCGTCTTGTACAGACTAAGCGTGAAAATCATCTGGGTGGGACAGATATCGTTGATAATGCATACAACTTTGCAGGCGAACTCACAGAGAGTACACGTAATCACACAATCAAGGGGCAGGCAGCCACAGTAATTGCCAATCGCTATTTCTATGATCATATAGGGCGTAAAATTGCTACATCAGAAAGTATCAATGGACAACCCGAAATAGTCCTGAATAAATTGGATTATACTGAAACCGGGCAGGTAGTGACTAAACAGCTGCATAGTACTGACAATGGAGGTTCTTATCTGCAAACAATCACTTATGGATATAATGAAAGAGGTTGGCTGAATAAAAGTGCGAGTGATTTATTCAACATGCAGTTGAAGTACAATGAAGGGGATAAACCACAATGGAATGGTAATATTTCCAAGCAGCTTTGGGGAAGGGCAAAAGATAATTTAGACAATAATTTTATTTACAGTTATGATAAACTAAATAGGCTGACTGATGCGACTTCAACAAATCTTGCGGAAATTATCAGTTATGATGTAAATGGGAATATCAAAACACTGACCAGAAATGGACTGCTGAATACTTATAGTGGTTATACTGGTAACCAGCTGACTAAGATAACTGGTTTTACCAATAGTGCTTATGGTTATGATGCGAATGGTAATTTGAACAATGACAGTGAGAAAAACATTAAACTGACTTATAATTACCTGAACTTACCACAGACTATCACAGGCAGTCAGAATTTAAGTTATACATATGATGCTGCTGGTAATAAGTTAAAGAAAACTGGTGGTTCAGTGACTACGGATTACATTGGTGGGATCCAGCATAAAGGTGATGGAACTATCGATATTATTACTACTGAAGAGGGGTTGGTAAGAAACAATGGAGGAATCTATAGCTATGAATATACGCTGACTGATCATCTGGGAAATAACAGGGCAACATTTTATAAAAATCCATCAGCAAGTATTGAGGTTTTGCAAAAGGATGATTATTTTGCCTTTGGTTTAAGGAAGGCTGTTCTGACAGCTTCAAATGATAATAAGTACCTTTATAATGGGAAGGAGTTGCAGGATGAATTAGGGCAGTATGATTATGGAGCGAGGTTTTATGATCCGGTTATTGGAAGGTGGACAAGTGTAGATCCCCTGGCGGAGAAATCGAGGCGTTTTTCTCCATACACTTATGTTGAAAATAATCCTATCAGGAATATTGATCCTGACGGAATGGCTACTTACCCGATAATTACAATTACTAACCAGGTGATTGGAAGAACTAAGCAAACTGTTGCGGGTTATTCAAGTAGGTATAGTAATAACTCTAAAGTGGCGACTACAACTATTAATGTGTATAGGGCAGTAGTTACAGATACAGAAGATGCAAGTTTTCACATGGAATTTGGGGTGACGAGAGCTGGCTATGCTGTTACCAAGAGCGATTACTCAAATGCGTATAAAGAGAATGGAAATGGCGATGGTCCAAGAACCGCTACCAATGTAGGGTTTGTGCCGGCTGTGGGAAGTTCAAAAACTTATGATGCAGAACCTGTGCAGGTTGCGGGGTTGCCTGCCTTAAAATTAACACAAAATGGAAGTGACAAACTGCCGTCAGCAGATCGATCTGCTGCCGTAGAGGCAGAGGTACCAGGAGCACATACGAATTATGTTACAGGTGAAGAAATGCATGTTGGAGGATATTATGTTACCCCTAATGGTAATACTAATGTTGCAATGGCATATGGTTGTTTTGGAGTAGTTAATCCAAATAATTCATCGTCAAATCCATCAAACAGTACAGTGACCAGTGTTGTTAATTCAATTGTTAATCAGGCAAATAATAGTCAAACTGATCCGGGAAAAATACAGGTAGTTGTGCAGGGTACATCGTCAGACCCTACACGTAAAACAGTTACACCATGAGTAAATTAATTCTTTATATACCAGTAGGGTTATTGTTGTTTATTGGACAATGTCTATCCACTAAGATAGAAGTCGTTAGCAAAGCGACCTCTATCTTAGTTAAACCGGGCTATGCGCTAAAGGAAGATGATAGTACATTTAACTATCAAGGGAATAAATATCTCATTGTAACCGATGAGATATTTGACGAGAAGGGAAATATTATTAGCGCATCAGTGGCAGGAGATGTTGGATATTCGACCTATACGAAGCAAGACTTTAATAAGCACAAAAATCTAATAGATGATTACTCCTTTACTAATGTCATTAATGTCCAGTTGATCAAGAATGACACTATACTCGTCAATGGGAGCAAAATTATAACTAAAGGGATTGATCGTTTAAATAAAGCGATATATTACAATCTTAAAAGCAGAGATACATTGTATCGGATTACTTATAAGTAATCCGATACCGGCTCTGAAATGCCCCCAAACAGGTCTAAATCTGAGACCTGTTTCTTACCCGAATAACAAAGAAAAAACGTCTTCTATCTTATTCACACCTGTAATCTCAATTTTATACTTATCAGTAACCAGCCCCTTAAGATTATAACTGGAAACAAATATCCTTTCAAATCCTAACTTATCAGCTTCTGCAATCCGCTGTTCAACCCGGTTTACAGCCCTGATTTCACCTGATAACCCGACCTCTGCCGCAAAGCAGATTTTAGAGGAAATGAATATGTCTTCATGTGAAGAGATAATCGCAGCCAGGATAGCCAGATCAATAGCCGGATCTTCTACCTTTATCCCTCCTGCAATATTCAAAAATACATCTCTGGTACTTAACCTAAAACCACAGCGTTTTTCGAGTACGGCAAGCAGCATATTCATGCGTCTGGTGTCAAAGCCTGTAGCTGATCGCTGCGGCGTTCCATAAGCCGCAGTACTCACCAAAGCCTGGGTCTCAATTAACATTGGTCTGGCGCCTTCTAAAGTTGCTGCAATTGCAATCCCGCTCAGTTCTTCATCCCTTTGAGATAAAAGAATCTCCGAAGGATTGGAAACCTGTCTTAAGCCACCGCTGTGCATCGCATAAATACCTAGCTCTGCAGCTGCCCCAAACCTGTTTTTGATAGAACGGAGTATTCTGTAAACATGATGCCTGTCCCCTTCAAACTGTAATACCGTATCCACCATATGTTCCAGTATTTTAGGACCTGCTATCGCTCCGTCCTTCGTAATATGGCCGATCAGAAATACCGGTGTATTGGTTTCTTTAGCGAAACGTAATAATTCCGCTGTACATTCCCTGACCTGTGATACACTGCCGGGAGTAGATTCAATATGTGCGGAATGGAGCGTCTGTATAGAATCTACTATAATAATATCCGGTTCCAGGATCTCTATCTGCTTGAATATATTTTGTGTTGAAGTTTCCGTAAGAATATAACAATCAGCAGTAGGGATATTGGTTATTCTTTCGGCCCGCATCTTGATTTGCTGTTCACTCTCTTCTCCCGAAACATACAGCACTTTTTTGCCTGCGATGTTTAGTGCAAGCTGCAACATCAGCGTCGATTTACCTATTCCAGGTTCACCGCCAATCAGGACAACCGAACCAGCTACCAGTCCGCCGCCTAGTACGCGGTCCAGTTCCAGGTCATTCGTCGAAATTTTGTTCTCTTCGCTAAAAGCGATGCTGGTAATCTTATTGGGTTTGTTTGACCTTTTGGTCGAGCCGCTCGTTTGCCATGCAGGTACACTGGCACCTGCTTTTTCGATTACTTCTTCTACAAAAGTATTCCATGAATTACAGGATGGACATTTACCAAGCCATTTGGCTGATTCGTATCCACAACTCTGACAAAAATATGCTGATTTAGTTTTAGCCAATTGATTTGAGATTTAAAAAACGAATTTAACGTTATTAGACCGATATTAAATAGAAAAGCCCGGTAATTTTAGTTACCAGGCTTTTCTATTATGTTTTGAACACGAGATTTACAGTTTTATTTCTTCGTCTTTAGAAGAGATAAAATGAAACTCTGTTAATAAGTAAGACGGAACCGCCTTCACTTTAATTTTCTGTCCGAATTTAAAGAACCACTTCCATTGCAGGGAGTAAATACCTTTTTTGATAAAGGCCTCTATATACGGATGTACACAAAGTGTAATATTTTTTTCATTCTGCTCACGCAGGATGTAGTTCATATTACTTTCAATATCGTCCATTAAAACAATACTTGCTTTAATTTCACCAGTTCCATGACACATAGGGCAAACTTCACTGGTCACGATATTCATCTCAGGACGAACACGCTGACGTGTAATTTGTACCAGGCCAAATTTACTTGGTGGCAGAATAGTGTGTTTAGCACGGTCCAGCAGCATCAGTTCACGCAGGTAGTCAAACAACATTTTACGGTTAACCGGTTTGTGCATATCGATAAAATCGATGACCACAATACCGCCCATATCACGAAGTCTGAGTTGTCTGGCAATCTCTTTTGCGGCTTCTTTGTTTACCTGTAAGGCATTCTCTTCCTGATTCTCTTTGTTAGCAGTTCTGTTACCACTATTGACATCGATTACGTGCAGCGCTTCTGTGTGTTCAACAACAAGATAAGCACCACCAGCAAGATTTACTGTTTTACCAAAGCCATTCTTAATTTGCTTTTCGATCCCGAAGTGTTCGAAAATTGGCTCTTTGTGTTTGTATGGTTTTACTATTTTCTCCATTTCCGGAGAAATTTCATGTACGTAAGAACGGATGTCTTCAAACAGACCTGTGTCATTTACGTAAACGTTAGTGAAGTCTGTACTTAAGATGTCACGAATTAACGTTGACGTCCTGTCCATTTCTCCCCAGACACGTTTAGAGGGCTCGGCCTCCGGTAGTTTTTTAATGAAACTCTCCCATTTAGAGACAGAATCCAATAAGTCTTTTTGCAGTTCTTCAACCCCTTTACCTTCAGAGACGGTTCTGATGATAACACCAAAATTTTTGGGTTTAATACTTTCAATAATCTTTTTTAAACGATTACGTTCAGTATTACTCTTAATTTTTTTAGAGATTGAAATTACATTAGAAAACGGGACCAATACAATGTACCGTCCTGCAATAGAAAGATCAGAGCTTAGACGCGGTCCTTTCGTTGAAATAGGCTCTTTAGCTATTTGAACAGGTATAAGCATGTTTTTGGAAACAACCTCAGAAATTTTGCCAGCCTTATTAATATCGGCTTCAAGCTTTAAATTGTCTAATAATGTCCCACTAACAGTGCCATTCCGCTTAATTTTTGTAAGCTTTAATAAAGATTGAACTTGCGGACCAAGATCGAAATAATGCAAAAAAGCATCTTTCTCATAACCTACATCAACAAACGCAGCATTTAGCCCCGGCATAATCTTTTTTATGCGGCCTAAATAAATATCGCCTACGGCGTAATTCGTGTTGACGTGTTCTTTATGAAGTTCTACAAGTTGTTTATCTTCAATCAAAGCTATGGTTACCCCCGTGGGAGATGAATCGATAATTAATTCCTTTACCAAAAGCTATACATTTAAAGGGATAAATCCCTTATTAAACACATGGACTGAATATAAAAAAAACAGATCAACGAACAATAGATACTAAGATGATTCCTAGTATCTATTGTTCGTTGATCGTGGAGAAAAATTCTATTTTTTCTTATGTCTGTTTTTTCTTAAACGTTTTTTACGTTTGTGGGTGGCCATTTTATGTCTTTTTCTTTTTTTACCGCTTGGCATAATTGTAAGGTTTAAATATTTTTATAAATCTGTTTATTAGTTTTTGTTTTTCAGCTCAGCCACTTTTTTATCTATAAAGTTAGATAAAGTTGGATTCGCTGCTAGTTTTTTACTGTTTAAGTAAGCTTCAACAGCTTCCTTGTTTTTGCCCAGGTTTTCATAAGCTGTAGCCAGATAGAAATAAGCATCTGGTGAAGGCTTGGTTGCAATGATATCATTGAACCTGGTGATTGCCTTGTCAAATTGTCCGGATTTTATCGCAAAAGTTCCTAAGCTCATGTTTGCTTTCAGGTTCTTCGGATCTTTCTTAACAACATCCAGTAACATCGCTATTCCTGACATCGGGGCTCCCATTCCATTAACAATGGTAACTCCTAAGCCTGTCTTAGCTTCAAGATTTGTTGAGTCCAGCGCTACAGCATTCGTATAAGCTGCATTGGCTTTCTGTAACAGCACAGGAGAGATTAAACTATCTTGTGAGTTGTCAAAAGCTTTCATCAGTCTGCCGCCAGCAGCTAACCAGTTATTCAGGTTACGCTCCTTGCCAGCTATGATTTCCAGATATAACGCGCTTGGAACAGCCTGCTCAACATCATCCCATTTTTCTGCAAGAACTTTTGCTGCGTTCACTTTCTGATCTTCCGATGCAGTTTTATATGCATTTTCCAATGTAGTGATTTCTGCAGCTAAGTTTGCATTAATTGAATTTTTTGCAGCGGTCGAAACCTCTGTCAAATTAATTGTACTGCCTGCTGAAGTCAGTTGTCCACCGGCAGGAACGCCAGTTGTCTCTTTCTTCGGCTTCACTAAACCTTTAATATCTCTTGTAAACAAAAATACGGCTAGCAGGATTACTGCGGCTATAATTAATGTTTGTTTAGACCGGATAGTGTTCATCATAAGCAGATTAAGCTTCTACGCTTAGTTTTTTAGAATTGTTCTTTACTTTATCAACAAAAACTTTTGCTGGTTTGAAACTTGGAACAAAATGCTCTGGAATAATAATTGCAGTGTTTTTTGAAATATTTCTTGCAGTTTTTTGTGCTCTCTTTTTAACAACAAAACTTCCAAAACCCCTAACATAGACATTTTCGCCACCGATCATGCTGCTTTTGATTACTTTGAAAAACGCCTCAACGGTTTCCTGTACATCTACCTTTTCAATTCCTGTTTTCGTTGATATTTCTGAAATAATATCTGCCTTAGTCATATTTTCTATTATTAATTGTTGTGTGTTTAATATTATAAGTGATTTGGGGTTGCAAAAGTATTGCTTTTTAATGAGATAGGAAAATAAAAGATCAATTATTTATCTCAAATAGTATCAGGGAATTGCAAGTTTTATATAATCATGGTGTGATCGGGGTATTTCTACAGGGTATAACAAAATATACATTGGTAAATTTTGCGCCTTAAAAAATTATAATTTATAAATCTGCAAAATACTGGATTACTCGTATTTTTGGGGTTATGGCATTTCAGCAAGAGCTAATCGGATGGTATCTGATCAACAAAAGAAACCTCCCCTGGAGAGATACACAAGATGCATACATTATCTGGCTCTCAGAGATAATTTTACAGCAGACCAGAGTAGAGCAGGGACTACCTTATTTCAATCGTTTTCTGGAAGCTTACCCTACGGTATCAGACTTTGCGGCAGCATCAGAAACACAAATTCTGAAGCTCTGGCAGGGACTCGGTTATTATTCCCGTGGGAGGAATATGCTGTTCACTGCAAAACAGATCCAGGAGTTATACGAAGGTGTATTTCCTGTGAGTTATAGCGAGCTGGTTAAGCTTAAAGGTGTTGGTGAATATACTGCTGCCGCAATCTCTTCTTTTTCTTCTGGGGAAGCTAAAGCGGTGCTGGATGGGAATGTATTCCGGGTATTGTCGCGGTATTTCGGAATCGATACGCCCATCAATAACGGGGCTGGCAAAAAACAGTTTTCAGAACTGGCACAGTCATTAATTATGCATGTGGATGATCCGGCATTATACAACCAGGCGATCATGGAATTTGGGGCGCTGCAATGTAAACCGAAATCTCCGGATTGCGGGATTTGCCCCATTGCAGGCTCTTGTTATGCAAAGCACAATAACCTGATCGATGTACTGCCGGTTAAGCTTAAAACGGTAAAGGTTAAAACCAGATATATTAATTATTTCATTTGCCAGGCAGAAGATTGTGTCCTGGTCAATAAAAGAATTAAGGAGGATATATGGCAGCATTTATATGATTTCCCAAGAATTGAAACACTGGTGGCGCCGGAAACAGCTGGTGAAGAGTTTTCCATAGAAGTTAAACAGCGTTTCGGACCGGATGTGGTTATCCGTCCGCTGATGCAAATGAAACATTTACTGACACACCAAATTATATATGTTCAGTTTTTTGCTTTAGATAATTATATCATTAACTTTAATGTTAACGCAGAAGCCAATTGGGTCTCATGGGCCGATTTGGATCAACTGCCGCAACCAAAAATTCTAACCAAATTTATTAACTTCTATTTTAACAAATAGTAAACTCCAAATTCATGTCAGGTATTAACAAAGTAATTTTAGTAGGACATTTAGGGAAGGATCCTGAAGTCCGGCACTTAGATGGTGGTGTTACGGTTGCCAGCTTTCCTTTAGCAACGTCAGAAACCTATAATAAAGACGGAAAACGAATTGAGCAAACAGAATGGCATAATATTGTGCTGTGGAGAGGACTGGCTGAAGTGGCATCAAAGTACTTACAAAAGGGGAAACTCGTTTATATTGAGGGAAAACTACGTACACGCTCATTTGAAGACAGGGAGAAGATAAAAAAATATGTAACCGAAGTAGTCGCTGAAAATTTCACCATCCTTGGCAGGAAAAGTGATTTTGAGAATACACCGGTGAGCACAGGCGGTACGCCTAAAAGTGAAAATGATTACCTCGATGCAGATGGCATCTCAGGAGATCTCCCTTTTTAAACAGCCGGGATCTCTTTATAAACAAAACGGGCTGTCCATTTGGACAGCCCGTTTTGTTTATATCATCCTGTTAAAGCTAGTTTGTGCTTTTGATGTAATAGATGTTTAGCCTTATTTTCCTGTTGTTTGGATTGTTAAATGAGCCGATGACCGCTCTTCCTCCTGAGGTCGGATAATCGAACAGGTTAAATTCACTGGCTGCAGTTGGTGCCAGGTAAGTTCCGTAATCCACTGTTTTACCACTAACAATATCCTGCACATAATTGGTAATGTTGAAAGTGTAGCTCTTTTTGGTCGGGTCATAATAGCCTCCGAATGGAAGTGCTGCACGTGGATCGCCAGACGGGTTCGATGATGAAGCCGGGTTGTTGTCTGGTAACTGCTGTCTCTGGTTTGCAATGTCGTATCTGTACAGTGCCAGTCTCGGTGGTATTTTGAATGGAATAGAGTCTGTCGGATCGTTAATATCAATAACCAGTTCGGCTTTGTTAATTACAATTTTAGAACCGATTGAAGTCAGCAGGTTTTTAAGATAGGGGAACGTTATCTTGTTCTTAACCCCGCTCATAGCCTGTAAGTAAGTTACAGGATAGTCTGCAGGAGTTTTAATCTGCGCTGCAATCTGAGTATTTGTATAATCGTGTGCTACAGTCGCCGCAATCGGATTAGTTCCGGCATTGATCGGGAATTTAGCGACTACAGTATCTCTTAATGTTGCAGTTGTTGCGTTTTGTCTTTTGTAATAGATTTCCAGGTTGGAGTTTGCGCCTTTAAAATCAAGGAACATCATTCCGCCATTTTTGGAAGTACTGCTTGCGGTTACTTTGAGGCCTTTAAATGCAGCATTCAGGTTGGCATTCGTGCTGAGTGTGACAGAATCCAGATTTATGATTTTGTTCTGGATCATACTTGGATTCAGTCTGATCCTTATCTGGGGAACTACTGTAATCGCTGTATCCGGGCCACCTGTAACTATACTGATCACTTTTGTGGTGGTGTTTGGTTTTACACCTGCTGTCATGGATCCAAGCTGATCGGTTGAAGCATAAGTTACATTGCTTAACCATGAAGTCTGAGTCGACAGGTTTTGATTTAACTGGCTTACATTGAAGTTAAACACTGAGGTGCTATCTCCGTAGAAAGGCGAGAAAAGACTTACACCAGCAGCAATACTTGATGAAGTTGCCGGTACAATCTGATAAGGCATAACTAAAACTGCCGAGTCAATAACTGCGTTTTTACCGAAAGCATAATACACACTACCCGGAAGGTTTAACGATAGAGCCAGGCTGGCAACTGTTGATCCGAATACAGGATCAGTCATTTGTCCTAAAGGGTAACGGATCAGGCCGGCCGAAGAAACATTGGCTACACCAGTGGGGTATGTAGTCACAGGATCATCAGCCAGTGTTCTGGAAGTAACCGTGACGGTGTCAATCAGTATCCCTTTGATCGCATTATTAGGATCAATATCTAAACCAATCGTACTGGAGTTTTTACAAGACGAGAAAAGAAAAAGACTTATTAACAGGGTCAATAAGTCTAGTTTTGAAAATTTCATATTTAATTTAATAATACCTGAGTTTAAGCTATTGAAACCAATTCATCATTCGAGATTTCCTCATATAAAGAATAGAAGTTCTCGAAATTTTCGGTTAAATTAAAGGCTAAAGTTGGCTTATTTGAATCTTTAACAAATTTTAACACATGAGCATCAATTTTCTCATCGGCTAAAACAACGGCATCAGAATAGGTGATTGCACCAATATGTAATGTGTTGCTGTCTGCGTTTTCAAAAACTTTAGTGTCATCAGCTGTCATGTTGTTCATCACGGCCTTTTTATGCATATCGGCATGTAAAGATTCTGTAAAGCAGTTCTCATATACAGAGTAAACTACTTTTGAATTCTTAAATGTAGGGTCGTTCTTGTAAGAAGTCTTGATATATGCAGGAACCAGTGCAGTCATCCAGCCATGGCAATGCACGATATCCGGTGCCCAGCCTAACTTTTTAACAGTTTCTAATGCACCTTTACAAAAGAAAATCGTTCTTTCGTCGTTATCTGCATAAAACTTATTTTCTTTATCTCTGAATACATACTTGCGCTGGAAATAATCTTCATTGTCCAGGAAGTAAACCTGCATACGGGCTGCTGGAATTGATGCGACTTTGATAATTAAAGGGTTGTCATTGTCATCAATCATGATGTTCATCCCAGATAAACGAATAACTTCGTGCAGCCTGTTCCTCCGTTCATTGATGTTTCCGAACCTCGGCATAAGAATACGGATCTCAAATCCTTTTTCTTGCATTGCCTGAGGCAGTTGGCGGGTAATCTCTGAAATTTTGGTGAGTTCCAGGAAAGGCGACATCTCGTGTGTAACAATCAGTAGCTTCGTTTTTGCCATCTCCATATTTGTGAATAAATATTTATGTTAAAGAAAAGATAATCAAGGGGCAAAGGTAAGCAATTTATTCAAATTTATCAATATCTTGCCGAGATGTTTTGTTGGGATTATATAATTACCCAACTTTGGACTTTGAAATTTTACAACCGGGTTTGGAAGTTATAAATACAATAGCAGGATTAAATAGCTTGCTGCAGCCACGAAAACTGGCTCAACAAAAAATTGCTTTAGTGCCTACAATGGGCGCTTTGCACAAAGGACATGTCTCTCTTGTTAAAATTGCGCAGCAACATGCTGATATCGTAGTATGCAGCATTTTCGTGAATCCCACACAGTTTACTGATCCTAAAGACCTGGAAAGATATCCCAGGCCCCTGCAGCATGATATTGAAATGCTGGAAGAGGCGGGCTGTGATTTCGTGTTCATGCCTTCAGTTAAGGAAATGTATCCCGTACCGGAAAACTGGCATATCGATTTAGGTCCTGCCGAATTTTTACTGGAAGGTGAATTCAGAAGGGGGCATTATCAGGGCGTGACTCAGATTGTTAAAAAACTTTTTGATGCAGTAGATCCGGATCTTGCTTTTTTTGGTCAGAAAGACTTTCAGCAGGTGCTGATGATCCGCAATATGGTTGCTCATTTTAATTTACCCGTTGAAATCATATCCTGTCCCATTATCAGGGAAGAAGATGGACTGGCAATGAGTTCCAGAAATATCCATCTTTCTGCCGCGGAACATGAGCACGCACTTGTACTCAGTAAGGCATTGTCTTATGTGAAAGCGCATTTTCAGACGGACAGTATTGAAAATCTTCTTCAAAAGGCTAAAACGATCATTCAGCAGGTGGAAGGTGTTGAGCTTGACTACTTTACGATTGCTAACGGTGAAACTCTTCTCCCGGAAACAAATAAGAATGCGCAGCATGTGGTCGCGCTGGTTGCCGCAAAAGTTGGTGAAACCAGGCTGATCGATAACATGATGCTGAACTGACATGAATTACAATGAATCAATATAATATTATCTAACTTTACAGCATGATTATCGAGATATTAAAATCGAAAATACACCGTGTCAGGGTGACACAGGCGGAATTAAACTATGTAGGCAGCATCACTATCGATGAAGACCTGATGGATGCCGCGAATATCATTGCTAATGAAAAGGTGCAAATTGTCAATAATAATAATGGGGCAAGATTTGAAACCTATGTGATTAAAGGTGAACGCGGTAAAGGAACAGTATGTCTGAATGGTGCAGCTGCAAGACAGGTGCAGGTTGGAGATACTTTAATTATTATATCCTACGGATCCCTTCCGATAGAGGAAGCTAAATTGTATAAACCAATTCTGGTCTTTCCGGATGATAACAATCATCTGTTGAAATAAGAGCCTGTCTGAATATTTTTTGTAAAGATACTATGCAGCCATAGTAATTTTCGATTGGAAATACTAAATTTGGCAAAAAGTAACTTTACAAAAATAATTATTATGCTATTTCAATTAAGTGAAGAACAATTGATGATCCAGCAGGCTGCGAGGGATTTTGCGCAGAGTGAATTAAAGCCTGGTGTGATTGAAAGAGATGAACATCAAAAGTTTCCTGCTGAGCAGGTGAAAAAACTTGGCGAACTGGGTTTTTTGGGAATGATGGTTTCAGAAAAGTTCGGCGGAAGCGGATTGGATGCGCTATCCTACGTACTGGTTATGGAGGAACTTTCTAAGATTGATGCTTCGGCTTCGGTTGTGGTTTCAGTTAATAATTCTTTGGTATGTTACGGTTTAGAGGCTTATGGCTCTGAATTTCAAAAGGAAAAATACCTTAAGCCTTTAGCGTCAGGTCAGCAGATCGGTGCATTTTGTCTTTCTGAACCGGAAGCTGGTTCGGATGCGACTTCTCAGCAAACTACGGCTGAGGATAAAGGTGACTATTATTTGCTGAACGGAACCAAGAACTGGATTACCAATGGTAGTACTGCTTCTACTTATCTGGTTATTGCCCAGACGCACCCTGCGCTTAAACATAAAGGAATTAATGCCTTCATAGTTGAAAAGGGTATGGAAGGTTTTACAATAGGACCGAAAGAAAATAAAATGGGAATCCGTGGATCTGATACACATTCTCTGATGTTTAATGACGTTAAGGTTCCTAAAGAAAACAGGATCGGAGAAGATGGTTTCGGATTCAAATTTGCAATGAAAACCCTTGAGGGCGGACGTATCGGTATTGCAGCTCAGGCATTAGGTATTGCAGCTGGTGCATATGAACTGGCGTTGGACTATGCTAAACAACGTAAATCATTTGGGAAGCCAATTGCTGAACACCAGGCGATTGCCTTCAAACTGGCAGATATGGCTACGAAAATTGAAGCGGCAAGATTACTGGTTTATAAGGCAGCCTGGTTGAAAGATCAGGGATTACCATATACACTTGCAGGTTCAATGGCTAAGCTTTATGCGTCTAAGGTAGCGATGGATGTGACGGTTGAAGCTGTGCAGGTGCATGGAGGATATGGTTTTGTTAAAGAATACCATGTTGAACGTTTAATGCGGGATGCTAAAATTACGCAAATCTATGAGGGGACCTCCGAAATCCAGCAAATGGTCATTTCAAGAGAAATACTCAGATAAGATCATTTTTTTGATAGATATATAAATAAAAAAGGGGGGCTTTTAAAGCCCCCCTTTTTATTGTTGCTTTTAACCAAGCAGAGATGGTTGCTAATCTGTTGGGGTTGTGGTCGGGTAGTAGTCGGGTGCTAGTCGTGACTGAACCAGTATTGACTCGTTGTTAGTGCGTGGCAGGTCCATGTATTTTAACTAGTTGAAAAGCATGGACCTGCCATGTTCTAAGGGTGTTCTGAATATGATCTCCTCACGAATGGTACTCGAATCATTTTTGAACAGTAAATGAATAATGTCCAATAAAAAAGAGGTGCCGATATTTTGTGGGCACTGAAAAAGCACCCTGAAAATAAGCGATTAAGTAATAATTGAAAGTGACGTTTTTAAAATTGGTTACATGAAATCTCGGCTAAAGAAGCTTCATACAAGTCATAGAAAATGTGATAGTTCATAAATCTTGAACTACCACATTTTTGCAATTTAACTACACAGACTTTTGAATGCCCTCCAGTTGTCTGGGGGACTTTTTTTTGTTTCAGATCGGGATGGATTTATAGTTTGATTGTGTTTTTTTGAGCACTATCATTGAGATTTTATTTGAGGTGCATTAATTTTAAGGGGGTGTTTTTTTTTCTTTTTATTAGTTACTTTTGCGAAAAGATAAAAAAATGAAAAATAAACTCATTATGACGTTAAAATTAGCGACTCTGTCGTTCGCTTTTGTACTCGCCTTATCAGGGTGTAAGAAAGAGGGAAAAGTGGATCAGAAAATTACAATTCCTGCAAAACTTAGTGCAGATAAGGAATCAAATCAAAAAGTTTTAAATTATCTGGCAAATACGCTTGGAGTAAATTCTGAAGAAATCAAATTTGATAAACTCAAAAATAGCTATCTGATAAGAGGATATGAGTTTAACAAAGATACTATTTCTGTTCAGTACAATAGGGCTAATGAATACAAACTTAAATTTGAGAACAAAAATCTGTAGATATGAAAAGAATAATATTATTTGCAGTGTTAGTAGTGAGTTTTTTTTCTGTAAGAGCTGATGTCCAGCTTACTCAATTTGTAATAGCAAATGAAAATTTGGATGGTGGATTATTGTATTTTAATCCGAATACAGGAGGGAAATTTAATTTTGGATTTTCTGCTGCAAGGGGTTTTGCGCCAGGGTCAAGTTTGTTAGAGGATGGAACATGTGCTGTAACGGTTGTTATGTTTATTGGGGGTGGTTACCAGGAAATATCAAAAGTAAAGAATATCAGTAATGTTGATTGGGTTCAAGATGGCAGACCGGGGATTGCACTAGCCAAGACTGATATTGAAGGATCACTTCCTGTTTTACAAACTTACGGTGAGATCTCATTAAGATTTGTATATTATAGCACAAAGGAGCAAAAGACTGTTACTGAATATTCGAAAACAAAATATAGGGTCACTACATCTTTATCAGGCCTACCTGCCAGTATGAAAAAGTATGTTTTAAGCACAGCTCAACTTACTAGTATGCCAAGTACGAAATTTTATCCAAATAACGTTACACCTATGTTAACCGTTGGACAAAATGTATACTCTCCTAATGGTAAATACTATCTTACAATACAAACCGATGGTAATCTTGTAGTGTATCGTACTGACGGTGTCGCTGTTTGGGATAGTGCTACAAATAATACTAGCCCGGTTCCTGCTAAGTCTTTGTTTTTTCAAACAGATGGTAATCTTGTGATGTACAGGGAGCTAGGGTATGATACTGGTGCAAATTGGGCTAGTGGGAGGTGCGCTAATAATGGAGAACTAATCGGTGATAATGCTTACTATGCACTTCAGGATGACGGTAACTTAGTTTTTTACTTCACGTATAAGATATCTCCAATTGTGACGATGGCTTATGTACTAGCAGATGCAGGATCAAATAATCAAGTTAGTTCTCATCGCGGTAGATTGGCTCCATAATAATTATTTATAAACTAAAAAATTTCAAAACCGATAGAATGTCTGGAATTATTACCTACAGGACGTTCTATCGGTTTCCTTGTATTGTTAATTACTGTTGGTTCCGGCAATTGCGCCAAACAGAGATTTGATAATTGCTACGACAATGGCCAGGAACGCTGCTGCAAAAAAACCTGACACTGCGAATCCTGACATCATCCGGGATACTAATAGAATCATCAGTACAGTGATAATAAAAGACATCAATCCTAATGTCAGAAAGTTAATTGGAAAAGTAAGTAGTCTGAGAATGAATCCGATAGTTGCATTGGCCAGTGCAATCAGAACAGCCGCAATAATGGCAGTCCCGAATCCGTTGAGATGAACCCCGGGAACAAGATACGATCCAAGCAGCATGGCAAGACCCATCAATAAAATTTCAATAATAAGTTTCATAATGTTTAGTTTTAAAAAATGTATAGTTGTTTATCAAAATTACCTCCGGTATTGTTGCTGGCGGCCTGTTTAATGTCATGTTCATCAGCAAATAATAAGCCACTTTCTATCCGGTTTTCTACGGATAGTACTGCAATCGTATTTTCTGTCATTGACCGGGCCGGCTTACTGCAGATCCGGAACAGGCCCCATGTTGATACGGCTTATACAGATTTAATCTCTGTTTTGGAAACTTCCGATGATGAAGATTCTACAGAGAAGGAGCATGAAGTGCCAGGTAAACTGATGGTTACGGACAGTACATTAGTTTTTAAACCTTTAAAATCATTTGTTCGGGGAAAACATTATGTAGTTTTCTCTTATATGAACAGTGGGTTTGCAAATACAGAAAAAGTGTTGAGTGGACAGCTAAATCATCGTATAGAACCTCAGCAGGCTGTTTTGAAGCGATAAATCATCAGATTTCAGGCCGTTAATTTTTTTTCTTAATTCTGTTTCAGGCTGTTATTTAATTTTTTTAAATTGAATGATGGATTGGCTGGTGGATTTATCAAGCTGTAATTGTTTTTATTTTTGAAATAAATTGCCTACCTTTGCACTGTTATAGAGGGCAAGAGGGGGCAGAGGTCCCCTCTTTTCTTTTACCCGCAAATTGGTTTATGCAAGTAGAGAAGAGAGTAATAGAATTAGTAGAGGAAAAAATTTCGGACAGACCGGAGTTATTTCTGGTTGAGGTGAAGTTGTTACCCAGCAATAAATTGATCATTCATGTAGATGGTGATGAAGGGATCAGTATTCAGGATTGTGCAGCGATCAGCAGACATGTTGGTTTTCATCTGGAAGAAGAAAATACTATAGAAAAAGCATACAATCTCGAGGTTTCTTCTCCTGGTGTTGGCGAACCTTTGAAACTGAAAAGACAGTATGCGAAAAACATCGGGCGTGATTTGAGTGTTAAAATCACCGGTGGTGAAATTAAAGAAGGAGAGTTACTGTCTATGGATGAACATACAATTACTATAGCAGCGAAAGTAAAAGAAAAAGGAAAGAAAGCACAATTGGTTGAAACCAGTCTGGACTTTAATAATATAATAGAAACAAAGGTTTTAATTTCATTTAAATAAAAATGAGCAATATTAATTTAATCGATTCATTTCAAGAATTCAAAGAGTTCAAGAACATCGACCGTCCTACGGTGATCAGTGTGCTGGAAGAGGTATTTCGCAGTATGCTGCGTAAGAAATATGGTACTGATGAGAATTGTGATGTAATTGTTAACCCTGATAATGGTGATTTAGAGATCTGGCGTACAAGAAAAGTTATGGAAGATGGCTTTTCTGAAGATGATGATCTGGAAATCGAACTGGCTGAGGTTAAACAATTGGATGCAGATATGGAAGTTGGTGACGACTACATAGAGCAGATTACTTTAGAGAGTTTTGGCAGAAGAGCTATTTTAGCTGCACGTCAGACCCTGGTATCTAAAGTTCTTGAACTGGAGAAGGACGAAATCTTTAAAAAATATAAAGACAGGGTTGGAGAAATTGTAACGGGAGAAGTTTACCAGGTTTGGAAAAAAGAAACGCTTGTACTGGATGATGAAGGAAATGAGTTGATCATGCCTAAAACAGAACAGATACCAGCTGATTATTTCAAAAAAGGTGATACTGTCCGTGCAGTAATCCTGAAGGTAGATATGATGAACAGTACTCCGAAAATCATTATTTCGAGAATTGCTCCTGAGTTTTTACAGCGTTTATTTGAAATTGAGGTTCCTGAGATCTTTGATGGTTTAATTACGATCAAGAAAATCGTTCGCGAACCAGGAGAACGTGCTAAAGTGGCAGTAGAATCTTATGATGACAGAATTGACCCGGTGGGTGCTTGTGTCGGAATGAAAGGTTCACGTATTCATGGAATCGTAAGGGAACTTAAAAACGAGAATATTGATGTTATTAATTTCACTAATAATATCTCTTTATATATCACAAGGGCTTTGAGTCCTGCAAAAATTACTTCGATCAAACTGGATGATGTGACTAAACATGCATCAGTTTATCTGAAGCCTGATCAGGTCTCTCTGGCTATCGGTCGCGGAGGACATAATATTAAGCTTGCCGGTAAATTAACTGGTTATGAGATAGATGTTTATCGTGAAGCTGGAGAAGAAGATGAAGATGTGGATATCGAAGAATTCTCGGATGAAATAGATAGCTGGATCATTGACGAATTGAAAGCAATTGGTTGTGACACAGCGAGAAGTGTACTTGCACTATCTGTTGATGAATTAGTGAAAAGAACTGATCTGGAAGAAGAAACAATTAAAGAAGTTATCAGTATCTTACAGTCAGAATTTGAATAAGCGTTAACTTGATGAAATAGAATGAATGCAGACCTGATTAAGGGATTATAAGTTCATTATAGGTTCATAACCGTTAAAAAACAATATATACGGATGAAAAAACAAGAATAAACGTTACTTTTGTATAAGAATTAAGAAAAAAATAGGATAATCAATGTCAGACGACAAACCAATAATTTTATTCAAAGCAGTTAAGGAACTTAACGTAGGGATAGCTACGGCCGTTGAGTTTTTGGAAAAGAAAGGCTTTTCTGTAGAGAATAAACCCACTACAAAACTCTCTCGTGATATGTATAATGCATTATTAAAGGAGTTTCAGGGAGATAAAATCGTAAAAGAAGAAGCCAATCAAATTGTTATAGGTAAAATTCGTCGTGATGAGCCTGAAGTAACTGATAAAGTTGCTGATGCACCTAGAAAAAATGTTGAATTTGAAAGCGAAGGAATCTTAATCAAGAACCTTCATTCCTATACTCCTCCTGTAGTTGAAAAACCGAAAGAAGAGAGTGCTGCTCCTGAGAAGGAAGTAGAAAAGGAGGCTGAAAAGGTTGAAGAAGGAACATTAAAAGGTGTTAAAATTGTAGGGAAAATTAATCTTGACGATTTAAACTCTAAGACCCGTCCTACTAAAAAAGAAGAACTTCCCGCTCCTGAGGTTGTTAAAGCTGAAGCTCCGGTTGTAGTACCGCCTGCTCCAGTTGAGAAACCAGAGCCAGCAGCGATTATCCCGGAAGCACCTAAGGTAGTTCAGGAGGAAGTTAAGCCGGTAGAAAAACCTATTGTGGCTAAACCTGTTGAAATTAAACCTGAAGTAGTTAAACCTGTGGAAGAAGTTAAAGAAGAAAAACCAAAACCTGTGGAATCACCTGTTGTTAAAGCAGAGCCGGTTAAAGAAGTAGTTGCACCAAAAGCTGATAAACCTGACGAAGTTGAGGTTATCAAAGCACGTTCGGTAAAACTTTCCGGACCAAATATTATTGGTAAAATTGTCTTGCCGACAACACCTGAACGTAAATCACAACCTGTCGCTTCTTCAGCTGACAGTAACGATGCGAAAAGGAAACGCAAGCGTAAAAAGACTCCGGGTGCACCTGGACAGCAAAATCAGTCGTCTGGAGGAGGTAATCCTTCAACACCTGGTCAACAGGGAGGTGGTGGTAACACTCCTGCTCCTGCAAGACCTGCCGGCGCACCGACTTTTACCAACAGACCTGATTTCAGGAACAATACAAATAATACAGCCAACAGGCCGAACTTTAGAAACAGCAAACCAGGAGGAACTGGCGGATCTAAAGAAGAACCTACGGAAAAAGAAATACAAGACCAGATTAAAGCAACGCTTGCACGTTTAAGCGGAGCCGGTAAGTCAGGTAAATTTGCACAACGTGCGAAACTTCGTCGTGGTAAACGTGATGATGTAGCTCTTTCAGCCGAAGAAGCTGCAATGGAACAGGAACTACAGTCTAAAGTATTGAAAGTTACAGAATTTGTAACGGCAAATGAGCTGGCCAGCATGATGGATGTACCGGTTACCAAAATTATTGGTACTTGTATGAGTCTGGGTATGTTCGTTTCGATCAACCAGCGTTTGGATGCAGAGACATTAACAATTGTTGCTGATGAGTTTGGTTACGAAATACAATTCGTTAAACCGGATGATGAAGGTGACAGCATTATTGAAGAATCAGATAATCCTGAAGATTTAGAACCAAGAGCCCCGGTTGTTACTATCATGGGTCACGTCGATCATGGTAAGACATCATTGCTGGATTATATCCGTAAAGCAAATGTTGTAGCAGGTGAAGCGGGTGGTATTACCCAGCACATTGGTGCTTATATGGTAACTACTGCTACTGGTAAAAAAGTTACGTTCTTAGATACACCGGGTCACGAAGCCTTTACAGCGATGCGTGCACGTGGTGCGAAAGTAGCAGATATTGCAATTATTGTGGTTGCAGCGGATGATGCAGTGATGCCTCAGACTAAAGAAGCAATCAGTCATGCGCAGGCAGCTGGTGTTCCTTTGGTATTCGCCTTCACAAAAATTGATAAACCGGGTGCTAACTCTGACAAAATCCGTGAGCAGTTATCTATCATGAATATCCTGGTAGAAGATTGGGGTGGTAAATTCCAGTCACAGGAGATTTCAGGTAAAAGCGGTTTGAATGTAGATTTACTGTTAGATAAAGTATTATTAGAAGCTGAGTTGTTAGAATTAACGGCTAACCCTAATAAACGTGCTACAGGAAGTGTAATTGAAGCGACTTTAGATAAAGGACGTGGTATTGTAACTACTGTACTGGTTCAGGCTGGTACATTGAAAGTCGGAGATCCGATTCTTGCAGGTAGCTACAGTGGTCGTGTAAAAGCATTATTTAACGAACGCGGACAAAAAGTAGAGCAGGCAGGCCCATCAGTACCGGTACAGGTATTGGGTATGCAGGGTGCACCTACAGCAGGTGATAAGTTCAACGCAGTAGAGAATGAATCTGAAGCCAGAGAAATTGCAAACAAACGTTTACAATTGATGCGTGAGCAGGGCTTGAGAACACAAAAACATATTACACTTGATGAGATTGGCCGTCGTTTAGCGATTGGTAACTTTAAAGAGCTGAACCTGATTGTTAAAGGTGACGTGGATGGTTCAATTGAAGCCTTAGCGGATTCATTACTGAAACTGTCTACTGAAGAAATTCAGATCAATATCATCAGTAAAGCAGTAGGTCAGATTTCAGAATCTGATGTATTGTTAGCTTCGGCTTCTGATGCGATCATCATTGGTTTCCAGGTTCGTCCTTCTTCAGGTGCAAGAAAACTTGCTGAAGCTGAACAAATCGATATCCGTTTGTATTCTATCATCTATGATGCGATCAATGAGATCAAAGCTGCGATGGAAGGTATGCTTGCTCCTGAGTTCCAGGAGAAAATTACTGCAAACGTAGAGATCAGAGATACTTTCAAAATCACTAAAGTCGGAACCATTGCAGGTTGTATGGTATTGGATGGTACAATTACACGTAATAGTAAAATCCGTATCGTAAGAGATGGGGTAGTAGTTTACACAGGTGAACTGGCTTCATTGAAACGTTATAAAGATGATGTTAAAGAAGTAGCAAGAGGTTACGAATGTGGTCTGAATATTCATAACTTTAATAATATTGAAGTTGGGGATATCGTAGAGGCTTACGAACAGGTAGAGGTTAAGAGAAAACTGTAATCACTACATACTTATTAAACAGGAGTTGTTCAAGCATATTGACAGCTCCTTTTTTTTTATATTGACACTTAACTTAGTATGAATCTTAAAAAGACCTTCAGAGGAATATTCAAGAGGAAGTTAAAAAAAAACAGAGGACTGATTACAAATCTGTATCTGACAGGATTTGACAGGAAGGTACTGATCTCTTATATAAGGTCGCCGTTCCTGAATGCAAATCAATTTACCCACCAGAACTATGTAACATCTCATATCGTTGCAGAATGCTTTTCAGAAGAAGGTTATAATGTAGATATCGTAGATTATTTTAATTCAGATGTGATTTTAAACTATGACGAATACGCAGTCATATTTGGCATGGGGCGGAACCTGGAGCATTCATTTTATAGTGCAGACAGAAGTATCCCCAGGATCCATTTTGTTACCGGAGCGCATCACTACCTGCACAATGAGATGAGTTTGAAAAGCATCGGTGATTTTTATAAATTATCGGGTTTGTGGCTGTCAAATGAAGCAAATGTGCTCGATGAAAATTGTTATTATTCGCACTTTAATGCTGATTTTGTAGTTATTCTGGCTCATGGGAATGTCCTGTCAGATTATCGGTCAAGATTTAAGAATAAGGTTTATTCATTAAATAATAATATCCTGGGTACGTTTGCCGGTTATAAACCAAAAAGTATAGAAAACCGCAATTCTAATTTTCTGTTTTTGAGCGGAGGAAAGCTGATCACCAAGGGGTTTCATCTGGTGATGGAGATGGCTAGATTAAGAAAGGACCTTAACTTTTATGTTGTCGTACCTTCAATCAATGAAGTTCTGGAGGATTATTATTCGGATGTATTAAAAGAACAGACTAACGTATTCCTTTATAAAAATATCCGGATGGATTCGGAAGAGATGATGCATATTATTGAGAATTGTACTTACTCTATCGCTCCAAGTTATATCGACGGACTTCCGGGAGGAACAATCGAACCTATGTCTGCCGGATTGATTCCGATAGTAGGGAAGTATTGTGGTTTTCCTCAGGAAAAATTTATATTTGAATTACCCTCGTTAGATTCTGATTGTCTGAATGAAACAATTAATGAATTGATGCAACTGGATGATTCGACTTATTTAGCTTACTCTAATGCGGTTAAATCCTATACGCTGGAGCACTTTTCTGCCATAGAGGTAAAGAAGAGTTTAAAGGGGATATTAGCTACTGAATTGAGTAAATTTTAAGATGAAACTGATTATATGTATAGTAAAATAACCGGGGGACCTACCGAGGTCCTGTTCACAACTAAAGTATTAAATAAATACACGGTTACTTATTATAAATGTGTTGAAACCGGATTTATCCAGACGGAAGAACCTTACTGGCTGGAAGAGGCTTATTCGTCCGCTATAACGAAACTTGACGTGGGCCTGGTATCCAGAAATGAAATGCTTAGAAACAGAACTTTAAGAATTATATCTTCCTGTTTTGAAGGGGGTAAAAAGTTTTTGGATTATGCTGGTGGTTACGGGATGTTCACGCGGATGATGCGGGATAAAGGATATGATTTTTATCATTCTGATATATACTGTCAGAATATCTTTGCTGAGTATTTCGACCTTTCTGATTGTTCACAGCAGAAAAACTTTGAACTGGTAACTGCTTTTGAGGTGTTTGAACATATGGCCAGTCCACTGGAAGGAATAAAAGCTATCGCTGAATTCGGAGATAATATTCTTTTTACTACAGAATTGCAGCCTGCTAATCTGAAAGATGTTGCTGACTGGTGGTATTTCGTCCCTGAAACAGGTCAGCATATTGCTTTGCATACGAAGTCTTCACTGGATGCTATTGCAAAAAAATTAGGATTCCATTTCTATTCTGATGGGATAAGCACGCATTTGTTTACTAAAGCAAAACTGTCTTTTGATCCATTTAAAAATAGTAAAGAACCGTATCTGATCAGGTCGTTGAGAAGAAAGCTCAGCCGGTATGATCGCCGTACTATTGAAAGAGAAAGTTTGCTGTTAAAGGACTTTGATATGATCCTGAAAAAGCTGAAATAAGGATGGGGTTTATCCTGAGACCTTCCTGTAAACAGCCATTGTTTTTTCCATACAAAGTTCCATGGAAAACTTTTCCAGTTGCTTTCTGCCGTTGCTAATGAGCTTTTCTTTGAAGGGCTCGTTAGTCATTACCTCCTTAATTGTGGCTGCAATGCTATGCTGGTCATGCGGGTCAAAATAAGCTATTGCATCTTCTCCGATTTCCTTAAAACAGGCATTGTTACTTGCGATTACCGGGCAATTGTTTTTGAAAGATTCCAGAATGGGTAATCCGAATCCTTCATAAAGAGAGGGAAAAATAAAAGCTATGGCATGCTGATAGAGACTTTTCAGCTCATTATCTGTTGGACTGACCTGAATTACTTTGTCTTTGACTTTCAGACGCATCAGCATCTCCTGCTCTGCTTCCCTGAAGGGACCTCCGCCCGCGCATATTAATTTCAATGTTTGATCAGTCTTTAATAATTCGCTGACTGCGGTCAGAAAGATCGGGAAATTCTTGTAACCTTTCCTGTCACCGACAAAGAGAAGATAGTTGCTATCCGGTTTCCGAACATTGACTTCTTCGTGCTGACCAGCTAAGTCCGGACTCATCTGGTAACCATGGTGAACAACAGTTATCCTGCTTTCTTCAACCTGAAGTATTTCTTGTAAATCTCTTTTAGTGGTTTCCGAAATAGCTATGATATGTGCTGCATTTTCTATGCAGAGCCTTTTAAATCTCACATAAAAATCACCTGGGTCGAAATATTCGGGCAGGCGCTCATGAATCATGTCATGAACGGTAATTACGACTGGTTTTTTGGCGTATTTTATATAGTATGGGTTATAATAGCTGGGATGAAGTACTGTATAGTCGTTTTTGCTGATCAGGTGTCTGGAGTAAGCTTTATTCCAGGAATGATACCTGGATTGTTTCTTCATCAGGCATTGGCCTAATGCGTTATTTAATGGTGAAGGATAATCCTTCAGATAGTAATTACGTGTATATAACAGGCCAACTCTGGATTCTATATCTTCTCTAGCCTGGGCGGCATGATGTATATTGGCAAAATAACGAGAAATTCCACCGTAAGATTGAAGTATAAACGTTTGATAATCTATAAGAAGTTTAATCATCATTAATCTTTTGTGAACGGAGTCTGGACTTAAATTGACGAAATTGGTAACGCAGCCATATTTTTAATCCGAAATTATCAAAAATAAGTTTACTCTTATCTTTTTCAAACTCTTTATCTATGGTATTCGACGATATGCCTGTATCGTTATATTCAGTTATGGTATAATCGACATATTTAAAATGAAATTCCGGATCTTGATAACACTTCATGTTTAAAGCATAATCTGCCGCTATTCTGTAATTCACATTGTATTTATATTTCTTAAATACAGTTACAGGGTAGATGATAGACTGATGGAAAATGCCCGATTTGGCCTGGTAATAAGGAGTGATGTATCCTGAATGTCTGGCTTTTTTATAAACTACATTTGCATAATAAATTGCTTTTGGATCATGCAATACCTGTAGCATGGCAGAAAAGTCAGGAAGAAGATGGTCATCTGCACCAAGAAAAAATACCCGGTCGGTAGTCACAAATTCCAGGGCCTTATTCATAGCATCATATATACCAGCATCTTTTTCACTTTTCCAGTAATCCAGCTTAGCTGTGTTTTCTTCTAGTATAGCAACTGTCCGGTCTTTACTTGCCCCGTCAATGACAATGATTTCGATCGCTTTACTGGCTTGATTATAAATGCTGTCAAGGCAATGCTGAAGTGTCTTTTCAGCATTGTAGGTCACAATAACTACTGATACTATCTTCTTATCCATTTAATGTACTCTTGTATACTTCCCAGTAAGCCCTGGCACTGTTCTCCCAATTAAATTGCTGAGCGTGTCTGATGATTTCTGCTGCTGGTTTACGTTGAAGATAGTCATTCATCCCATCAGTGAATACTTTTTGCATACTGGCAGGCTCATAATCATTAAAATAGTAGGCAGCTGTCCCACCTATTTCCGGCAATGAGGTCGAATTGGACAGAAAGGTTGGTTTTCCAAATCGCATGGCTTCTATTGGAGGAATACCAAATCCTTCTGCAATAGAAGGAAATAAGAAAGCCTCACAGTTTTTTAAATACCAGGATTTGTCCTGATCAGAAACTGAACCGATGATCTTTACCCTGTCTGTTACCTGGTATCTGTCTGCTTCGGACATTATTTTGTCCTTGTAGTTAGTATCATTATTTCCGGCAATAATTAATTCATAATTATTGTTCACCAGAAGTGGGATTAAAACATGAAAGTTTTTCTTTGGGTTCACCGTGCCCAATCCCAAAAGAAAGGGGGAAGAAGGGATGTAAGCCGGTTTTTCAGCATTTGGAAACTCTTCTTCAGTACAGCCATTATAGATTACTGTAACGGGCTTATTTCCAACCTCCAGATTACGGAGAATATCTTGTTTGGTAAATTCGGAAATGGCTACGATATGATCAACCCTGTCTATGTTTCTCTGGTGTTTCTTTAATAGGTTCCGGCGTTTGTTTTCGGACTTTTCTTCATACAGAAAATTCAGGTCATGGATGGTCATTACCTTTTTTATCTTACGACTTAATGGAACATACATAGAGGTCTGATGCGTAATGTGCCATAAATCCAGGTTTTTATACCACGGAAAAATGAACTTATGCAGGGTGTGTTGTTCTAAAAAGGTGTCTTCATTGCTGAAGAACTGTTTGTCCCCTTTTCTGATGTAATAGGTAACCTTATCGGCAGGATCCGACGTTGCTTTTAAGGCCAGTCCAAGCTGACGGCAATATTCGAACAAACCAGTATGAGGATATTTCATCCGCTCACAGTCAAAAGCAATTTTCATCAGTATATATGTTTTTTAGAACTCCCTTAATCTGTAAAAGACTGCATGTCAATTAACCGTCTGTATAATCCGTTTCTGGACATTAATTCTGAGTGGCTGCCGGTTTCAGCAATCACTCCTTTTTCTATTACGACAATGGTGTCAGCATGCTGAATTGTACTCAATCTGTGCGCAATAACAATAGATGTTCTGTTTTGCATCAGTTTATTCAAGGCATCCTGAACTAATTTTTCTGACTCTGTATCCAGTGCGGAAGTAGCCTCATCCAATAGCATAATCGGAGGGTTTGCTAAAATAGCTCTGGCAATACAGATACGTTGTCTTTGTCCACCAGAAAGTTTATTCCCCCTGTCTCCGACAGTGGTCTGGTATCCATTTTCAGTCTGAAGAATAAATTCGTGTGCATTCGCAATTTTTGCTGCTGCAATTACTTCTTCTTCGGTGGCTGTCGGGTTGATAAAAGCAATATTATTAAATATAGTATCATTAAAAAGGAAGGATTCCTGATTAACTGTACCCATTGTGGCACGTATACTATCAACCTTAAGATCTTTATAATCTAATCCGTCTATTTTTATGGTACCTGTAAGCGGATCATGGAAACGGGGGATCAGGTCCATGATTGTACTTTTACCACCTCCCGAAGGGCCTACCAGTGCAATGGTTTTTCCTTTAGGAACAGTCAGGTTAATATGGTGAAGGACCTGATTGTCTCCATAACTGAAAGACACATCTTCAAATACGATGGACTGACTGAAATCTTTAAATTCTATGGCATCTGGTTTATCAGTGAGCTGTGCTTTAGTATCTATCAGTTCCAACACTCTTTCTCCTGCTGCTATACCTGAGTGAATACTCGAAAATGAATCACTGATAGCCTTAATGGGTTGCATCACCTGGGAAAAGACTGCGATGTACATAATGAAGTCGGAAGCTGAAAATTCCTTACTGCCATTAATGACCAATGAACCACCATACAGTACAATAATCACAACCACAAGGATACCCAGCGCCTGGGAAACGGGAGAAGCGAGTTGTTGTCTTCTCGCCATTTTTCTGCTTAGCGAAGAATAATACTGATTTTCTAGACTAAATTTATCCTTGATCCTTTGTGTCGTATTAAATGCTTTAATAATCTTTATGCCGCTTAATGCCTCGTCTAAGAATCCAATCATTCTGGCGAAAGACTCCTGGGCTGCAGTAGCTTGTTTTTTTAATCTTTTTACAATTTTACTGATAATGAAGCCCGAAACCGGAATCACAAGTAAAGAGAATAACGTGAGTTTTACAGAAATACTGAACAAGACAAAAACGTAGAAAATCAACTGTACAGGTTCTTTAAATATAACTTGTAAGGTATTGGTTACTGTAAACTGGACAACCTGTACGTCGGAAGATACTTTAGATATAATATCTCCTTTTCGTTCGTTATTGAAAAACCCAAGATGCAGGTCCATTACATTATTAAATACAGTTTTACGTAAATTTAATAAGGTATGGACACGCAGGTCTTCCATAAAGCGCTGTGATAAATACCTGAAGAAATTTGATAGTAGTACAGATACGAGTATCACTGTACATACAATCTTTAATGCACCAATTTTTCCTACCGTATTGATAGTCTCATTGATATAGAGTTTAAATTGACCAAGCAGATCAAATTTTCCTATAACTGCAGCAACTCCGCCTGTTGCTGGTTTTCCGGTAGAAAACAAGGTGTCAAGTAATGGAGATAGCAGGGTGAAATTAAAAGTATTGAAAAATATGGCTAGTATCGTTGCTATGATATATGGAATGGCAAACTTTTCTATCGGTTTTGCGAAGCTTAATATTCTGAAATAGATCTTCATTAGAATTTAAAAATTTTTCAAAGCTACGGATTTACTAGCTTTGTTTAAAAGAATCATTAATGAACAGCCATTCATCTCTTATAGTAGAAATTAAAAAGGGAAGTTTTATTGCTTTGGCCCGCGTACTTACGCTGGTCGAAAATAGCTTAGATGGCAGTGATGATTTGTTAAAAGGACTGAAGATCAATCAGCGTATCCCGGTCATTGGTATTACTGGCCCACCTGGGGCCGGTAAGAGTACATTAGTTAATTCTATGATTGATCAATGGAGCGAAGCAGGTAAAAAGATTGCTGTTATTGCGGTCGATCCTACTTCGCCATTTAATCTGGGATCGCTTTTAGGGGATAGAATACGGATGTCTGCACACTTTAACAAACCTAATGTTTATATCCGGTCTGTGGCTACGCGTGGTTCTGTAGGTGGCCTGTCTGCCAAGATAATAGAAATGGTGGATGTGCTGAGATCGGCGGATTTCGATTATATTATTGTGGAAACTGTTGGCGTCGGGCAATCTGAAATAGAAATAGCCGGTCTGGCTGATATAACTGTAGTGGTTTTAGTACCTGAGGCGGGAGACGAGATCCAGCATATCAAATCTGGTTTGATGGAAATCGGGAATGTTTTTGTGGTCAACAAAGCCGACCGGGATGGTGCTGTGTCCTTTGCCAATAAGCTTACAAAGATGCTGCATCAGCGTAAAAATGTTGTTCCTGTATTTAAAACGATAGCAGATAAAGGTATAGGTACCCAGGATCTATTACACTGGATTCGAAATGCAGGGGAGGAAGAAAGTGATCTGAGGCTGTTTTTGTATGTAGAAAAAGCTTTTAAATTAATTCAGAACTACAGAATGAGGGATATAGTAAAATCAGAACTTCAGCAAAAGGTAGCAGAAGCATATGATAAACCTGATTTTAACCTGTACAAATTTATCAACGCTTATAAGGAGAATTGAATTACTTAATGATTTTATAGTTTTTATATTCCCCGACCCTGATTCCTGTAAGTGCATATACTTTTAACAATAGTTTGATACGGAAACTGTCATTGTTTTTTGCTTTCGTCGGATCAATACTGAATTTCCAGTTAGCCTTAGCTATACGGTTTTGCATTACAGCAGGATGCGTCCCCTTGAAATGTTTTAAAACATCGGCATTGCCATAATCAAAAGAGGCTGTAACCGGTACTTCCTGTACAACTGCATCCGGATTATAGAACGTTTCAAAGTTTTGTCCTTTTTTTACTAATCCATGTGGTGGGCGGACCCATCCGTAATGATTAATATAAGCGTCGATCAGCTTTACATTTATTTTTCTCCCGTTAATTCTGAAACCCTGGGCATCTCTGTAAGAACTTACATCGAGGTTTCTTCTGACAATTCTGATTTCTCTTCTGTACCATCTTCTGGATTCGGCAGTATAATCATAGGAACCATAGAAATGGTTATACTTAAAAAGCAGACCTTCAACACGTGGATCATGTAAATTATCCTGCATCTCCTTAACTATTTCAGGGAGGTCGTTTTCATGGACACATTCATCACCCTGTATGTAAAATGCCCAGTCGGCATCCTTGGAAATATTTGAGAATGCCTTATTGGTTTCGACCGCAAAAACGGCTCCTCCTTCTCTCAGGCTCTCTTCCCATACGGTATCGATAATCTTTATTTTGGGAGAATCAATGTCTTCAATTAGTTTTCTGGTACCATCTTCTGAATAACCAACAGCTACAACGAACTCATCACAAATAGGAAGAATAGAGCAGATTGCTTCTACAATTGAATAATCGTTTTTTACTGCATTTCTGATAAATGTAAAACCGGCAACTTTCATGATCTGTTTTGGAGGTAAAGCTTTTAATGGAACAAAGATAGTTTTATTGAGGTTTCAGGACTGGTTTTGTTAATTGTACTTTTTTCCAGTGCTCCCCTTTTTGATACAATAGTTTGCTCAATGGATATTTAAATTTAAAATGGCCCTCATAATCTGTTCCAAGCATCCGGTATGAAACATCAGGTAAGGATGTTATACATTCATTGACTGCCTTTGTATAGACGGCCGGCCCCGTCATCTGATGTACATCGTGCGGGTATCTGTTACAATTGATATTCTCTACAATAAGTTCAATAGTCCTTTGTAGGAAAGGATGATTCGCCTCATAGACCAGAGCCCATTGTACAAAAACATCCGGGTTATTTTCAACGGAAATAATAGCCTTGTCATCCGCTCTGATGAAGTCATCCAGTTTACCATTAATTGCACTATCAATATCAACGTAGATACCTCCTTTTTTATAGAGAACTGCGTATCTGAAAAAATCGGCTTTGGCTGCACCTATATCAATTCTTTTATAGAGTGCCAGGATATCCTGACCAAACTCTTCCTGTAAAAAAGTATCGATTCGCTCATCATCGTAAAATTCATAACTATATTCAGGATTATTCTTTCTGAATCTGGAAATGTGCCATCGGGTTAACCACGGTAAGCGGGATGTTTTAAAAGTCTGGTGTATAATTTTTGGTATTGACATTAATTAGCTGTTCATGATTTCTTCAATTTCTTCAATTTCAACCGGGATGCCGGCCATCAGATCGATGTTATGATCTGCGGTCAGTAATATATCATTCTCTAAGCGAATGCCGAATCCTTCGGCAGGGATATAAATTCCAGGTTCGCAAGTTAATACATTTCCAGCTTTGAAGGGGGTATGGCGATCAGCATAATCATGGACATCAAGACCAAGGTGGTGGCTTATTCCATGCATAAAATACTTTTTATAGATTGGAAATGCCGGATTTTGATTATGTACGTCGTCTATTGATATCAGCTTCAAAATTATCAGCTGCTCTGTCATTAATTCGCCTATTCCGTCATTGTAATCTTTTACGGAAGTACCTGGCTTCATTAGTTTTTTAGCTTCCTGCATCACGTGTAGTACAGCGTTATAAACGCTCTTTTGTCTGGGGGTAAATCGGCCACTTACAGGAATAGTGCGTGTCAGATCGGCATTGTAATTCGCATATTCAGCTCCAAAATCCATTAATATTAACTCATTTTCTTTGCATGACTGATTATTGTCTGCATAATGGAGGATATTGGCGTTATTACCTGAGGCAATAATCGGAGGGTATGCATGACCGGTAGCCCGCTGTCTTATAAATTCATGGATAATCTCTGCTTCGATTTCATACTCTGCTACACCGGGCTGAACAAATTTAAGTACACGGATAAAAGCATCTCTGGTTATGTTACAGGCTTTTTGAATCAGCATAACTTCTTCTGCAGACTTGATCTGTCTTAACTGACGCAGGATTGGGGCAGCCCTTTCGTAGTGATGCAAAGGATATTTAGTCCTCATCTCTTCAATAAAACGAATATCGCGGTAAGCAACTGTGTGTGGGCTGCTGTCATTCTCATTGGTGTTGAGGTATATGTGATCAGCGTAATGTATTATACTATGAAGAATATTCGTAAAATCCTCAAGCCAATAAATCTTTGTTATACCGGAGGCCTGTTCGGCCATTGATTTTGTGTATTTATGGCCCTCCCATACTTTTATATGATCATTTGTCTGTCTTAAAAAGAGGACTTCACGATATAAAGGATTAGGACAATCAGGGTATAGTAATAGAATAGTCTTCTCCTGATCAATGCCACAAAGATAAAACAAGTCACAATTTTGTTTGAAAAGAAAATTCTGGTCTCCACTTCTGGTAAACTCGTCATTAGAGTTAAATATAGCTAATGAGTTGTTTTTTAGGTGTTTGGTGAAGTTTTCTCTGTTTTTGACAAAGAGTTTGTGATCTATATTCTGGTATTTCATGTCCCGGGTCTAAGTACAACAAATAAAGGTAATTATATCGAATTCTTAAAATTTGTTAAAATTGGAACGGAGTTTGTACAGGTGTTGTGAGAATTAAAAATTTGTTTAATTTTGCTACACAAAAAAATTATACATTTTTAAATTTGTTTAACCTTAAAAAAGAAAAATTATGAATTATTCTACTTTAAAGAAGGGTTTAGCAGTTTCTTTTGTCGCTGTTATGGGAGTTACAACTCTTGCATCTGCACAAACTGATTCTACTTCCACTTCGACTTCAGCCAAAGTATTTGGCGGAAGAGGCCAGTACAGAACTTGGTCAATCGGTGTTAATGCTGGTGTTTTATCTCCGTTCGTTGCGATCGGTGGATCAAACAAAGTTTCAAATGCTGACGTTAACTTAGGTTACGGTATCTCATTAAAAAAACAACTGGGTCATGCTTTTGGTTTAGAAGGTAACATTTTCCGTGGAAAAGTTTCTGGTTCAAACAAAGATCAACCAGGTGGTGTTGCAAATGGCTTCTCTAGTACATCTACTCAGATCGGTTATGCTGCAGACATCAGAGGTGTTGTTAATGTTGCAACTGTAGATTTCTTACGTCGTGAGAATTCAGTTAACTTCTTCGTTACTGTTGGTTACGGTTTAGTTGCTTATGCTCCTAAAGTTACTAACGCTGACGGTAGTGTTACTGACTGGAAAGACCACGCTGGTAAAAACGGTGATAAAACTTACGTGAAAGAAGCTTATATCCCAGTTGGTGCTGGTGTGAAATTTAAAGTTTCTGACCGTGTTGCGTTTAACTTAGGTTATACAATGCACTTTGTTGATGCAAGTAACTTCTACGGAACTTATTCTAAACAACCAGTTAAAGATAAATTCTCATACGGTTATGCTGGATTAGAATTCTCTTTAGGTTCAAAAGCGAAACCAGATTTAGAATGGGTTAACCCATTAGCAATGATGTATGATGAATTGAAAGATCCTTCTTTACGTCGTGAAGTTGAAGCTCTTAAATCTCGTGTATCTAACGTTGAAAAATCTGTTGAAGATTTGAAAAAAGATAGCGATGGTGACGGTGTTTCTGATCAGTTTGACAAATGCCCAGGAACTCCTGCTGGTACTGCAGTTGATGGATCAGGATGTCCTCTTCCAGTTGCAGCAGCTACTGTAGCTCCTGCAAACACTAGTAACGTAACTGGTTTCGAAACTATCCAGTTTGAATTCAACTCTTCAGTTTTAAAAACTGAATCATATCCAACTTTAGATAAATTATCTTCAGTGTTAAAAGAAAGCAATGGTAAAGCCTTATTAAAAGGTTATGCTTCTAGCGAAGGTACTGCTGCTTACAACCTGAAATTATCTAAAGACAGAGCTAACTCAGTAAAAACTTACTTAGTTAACGCTGGAGTTAGTGCAAACAAAGTTGTTACTAAAGGTTACGGAGAAGCTAATCCAATCGCTTCTAACGATACTGAAGAAGGTCGTATCCAAAATCGTCGTGTTGAAACTTCAAGAAACTAATATTTCTTAAACAACATAGGAGAGGCCCTGATTTATCAGGGCCTTTTTTTGTGCCTTGTATTTTATAAATAACAGGATGTGCTGATTTTTAATTTCAGTACCTGATTGGAACATTATTTTATACATTTGTGATATGTACTTTTTTAGAAAAAAAGATCCGGACAGGCCCACCAGTATTGACATCAAAATCATGCATGTCATTAATGTGCTTGCCATCTCAATTTTCGTCATAGGAATCATCTTGAAACTTTTACACTGGATATAAATGAAGACAATCATCAATACCTCGAATGCACCAGCCCCAATCGGACCCTATAGTCAGGCAGTATTAGCTAATGGATTTCTATATGTATCCGGTCAGATTCCAATTAATCCGGCAACAGGAGAACTTACACAGTCCTCTGTTAAAGAAGAAACTGAACAGGTTATGCGTAATCTGAATGCCGTATTATTAGAGGCTGGCTTTGAATTCACTCATATTCTGAAGACTACTATATTTTTATCGGATATGGATCTTTTTGGAGAGGTGAATGAAGTTTACGGTTCGTATTTTGAATCCGACTTTCCTGCACGTGAAACTGTAGCTGTAAAAGGGCTTCCTAAGGGAGTGAATGTTGAAATCTCAGTAATTGCTTATAAAGGATAAATTGGCGAAGTCGAATTTACGCTATTTAGTTGCAGGATTCATCCCCTTTGTAATCTGGGGATGTTTTGCTGTTCCGCTGAGGAATATCAAAAGCTTTCCGTCTCAGGAGATCCTTTACTATCGTATATTTACTTCATTGATCCTGATCTGGACAGTTATCCTTCTTTTTAGAAGAAAACAACTGAGAGCAGATATAACCTACGTAAAGAATGTCTCAAAAAAACAGCAGACAACCTTTATCTGGCAAATTCTTCTGGCTACTGTATTTTTAACGCTGAACTGGTATACTTTTATTTATGCAGTTAACAATGTAAGTCTTACGTCTGCGGCATTTGCCTATATGGTATGCCCGTTGCTTACTGCATTTGGTGGTTTTGTTATTCTTAAAGAACAGCTATCCCCGATAAAACTGATTTCTCTGGCTATTGCACTGATTAGTGTTATATTTCTTGCCACAGGCTCAATAAGAGATGTTTTGTGGTCAATAATTATTGCAGCATTTTATGCTGGTTATCTGGTTATTCAGCGAAAGATGCAGGGAATTGATAAACTCAATGTACTGGCTGTTCAGTTTTTTGTTTCCTGTCTGATTCTGTTGCCATTCTTTATTTATCAATACCATGGTTTCCCTCAAAGTGGCTGGTTCTGGACGCATATTTTTCTGATTGCATCAGTATTCACGATTATACCACTATTCCTGAATCTTTATTCACTGATTGGTATACCCTCGTCTACACTGGGGATTATGATTTATATTAATCCAATCATAGCCTTTGCTATTGCTGTGTTATATTATGGCGTGGCAATCAACGCTAACCAGATATATGCCTACCTGCTTTTATTGTTTTCAGTTATTTTATTTAACTGGAGCCTGATAAAAGATATATTTGCCACTAAATTATATAATATTAATACCTAATTACCAACAACTTGTTTGCTTCTGATCTGGATACAACGATTGAATTTCTGAAAGGGGTTGGCCCTAAACGTGCCGAAATACTACAGAAGGAACTAGGTATTTTCACCTATGCAGACTTACTGGGGTATTATCCTTTCCGTTACATTGATAGAACGCGCTTCTACAAGATAAGTGAGCTACGCGATGATTTGCCCTATGTGCAGATTCTTGGGCGCATTACCGGTAAAGAAACGATAGGTGAAAAACATAAAAAAAGAATTGTAGCGAGATTAACTGACGAGACAGGTACCATTGAACTGGTCTGGTTTCAAAGTTTAAAGTGGGTAGACGAAAATGTAATGCGCGGCAAAGTTTATATTGCATTTGGGAAGCCGACTGTATTTAATGGCTCTTATAGCATTTCTCATCCTGAACTGGAAAATTATCCAAGACCCGCTACTGTAACAGGAAACCTGACTTTACAGCCTGTATATAACTCTACTGAAAAGCTGAAGAAGTTTTCTCTTGACAGTAAGGGGATTCAAAAGCTGCAGACTCTGGTTATTGAAAATTGTTTGCAGGAGATTCGTGAGACCATTCCGGCTTATATTCTGGAAAAATACCGGATGATGAACCGCCGTGAGGCCTTGTTGAATATCCATTTTCCAAAAGATAGTACCACTTTACAACAGGCGCAGCGCAGATTGAAATTTGAGGAATTATTCTTTATTCAGTTACAGTTACTGAGCAATAAGCAATTCAGAGAGCTGAAATTTAAAGGCCATCTGTTTAGTACAGTCGGAGAAAGAGTCAACACTTTTTATAAAGATATTTTGCCTTTTGCACTTACAGGTGCGCAGAAAAGGGTGATTAAAGAAATCAGAATTGATACCCAAAGGGGCATTCAGATGAATCGTCTGGTTCAGGGAGACGTTGGGAGTGGAAAAACAGTAGTAGCTTTAATGAGTATGCTGTTAGCCAATGATAATGGCTGCCAGGCTTGTATGATGGCACCAACCGAGATCCTTGCCCGTCAGCATTATCATTCTATCGCTTCACTGTTAAATGGGTCACTGGTTAAAGTGGACATATTAACAGGTAACAGTACAAAAAAACAGCGGACGCTTTTGCACCAGCAGCTTGAAGCCGGAGAAATTGACATTCTGGTTGGTACACATGCACTGATTGAGGATAAGGTGAAGTTTAAGAATCTGGGATTGGTGGTGATCGATGAACAACATCGGTTCGGGGTAGAACAACGTGCAAAACTATGGCGCAAAAACAGCATTCCCCCACATATACTGGTCATGACCGCGACACCTATCCCAAGAACACTTGCAATGACCTTGTATGGTGATTTGGATGTCTCCATGATCGATGAGCTTCCTGCGGGCAGGAAACCAATTGAAACTAAACACTTATTTGAGGGGCAACGTCTCAGAATGTTTGGTTTTATGAAAACGGAGATTGCCAAGGGGCGGCAGGTTTATGTGGTGTATCCACTGATCAAAGAAAGTGAGACTTTAGATCTGCTGCATTTAGAAGCTGGTATTGAGCAGATGCGTTATCAGTTTCCGCTCCCGGAATATCAGATCAGCATTGTTCATGGAAAAATGCCGAACGCGGACAAGCAATTTGAAATGCAACGGTTTATAGATGGTAAAACTCAGATTATGGTGGCTACAACAGTCATAGAGGTGGGGGTAAACGTACCTAATGCATCAGTAATGATTATTGAAAATGCAGAGCGCTTTGGGTTATCACAATTGCATCAGCTCCGGGGCAGGGTAGGCAGGGGAGCCGAGCAGTCCTATTGCATCTTGATGTCTGGTCATAAACTGAGTAAAGAAGGACGAAAGAGGTTGGATACCATGGTATTGACCAATAATGGTTTTGAGATATCTGAAATAGATCTGGAGTTGCGGGGACCGGGTGATTTGTCTGGTACACAGCAAAGCGGGGTGCTGGATCTTAAACTGGCAGACCTGGTGAAGGATCAGCAGATACTGCATGAAGCCAGAAATACAGTAATAGAGGTTTTTCAACAGGATCCCACACTTTCTTTGCCGGAAAACGCTTTACTTAAGCGCTTTGTCGATAAAAAAAGCGGAGGGATCGCTTTGGATAAAATATCTTAATTTAATCTTCGTCACTTCCTGGCATAGATCCGGTGCCGGTATAGGCCCCTTTTCTGATCACCGGAACACCGAGATGTTTATAAAGGTCATCTAAATGCATCAGACTTCCGTTAGTCAGGTTACCCAGGAAAATAATCACTATATTTTTTTGTATATCCCGTACATAAATATGTCGGAAACCATGCCACCAGCCAGTATGATAAACTACTTTGCGGCCATTCTCACCATCAAACATTCTCCAGCCATAACCATAGTTAAAGTGACCATTTACAGCTTTATTGTGGCCTGTATAAGCAGAATCAAGACTGGCCTGTTTTAATAAGCGGCCTTTTTTTAGTGCATTATCATATAATACCAGATCATGAATGGTACTGTATATACCTTTATCGCCAACTGGCCCGTCAAGGAAATTCTGAACCACTGAATACTTCCAGGTGCGGTCATGTCCTACCACATCAACAGGTATTTTTGCATAGGCAGTAGTAGAATATACATGGGTATGTTTCATACCCGCTGGCTTAAATACGTTTTCCATCATATAATCAGCATATTTTTTGCCGGTTACTTTTTCAATGATGGCGCCCAGCACCATGAAGTTTGAGTTATTGTAATGGAACCTGGTATCTGGTTTGGCATAACGGTTAGGTTTGTATTGCGCAATCAGGTTCATCACATCGAGATTACTCATCGGTTTCTTTTTATCCTTCCATACGCCGTCACTGAAATAAACATAGTTCATCATCCCGCTCCGGTGTGTAAGCAATAATTTTACAGTGATATCTTCATAGGGAAAGTTAGGATAGAATTTTTTAACATTATCCGTTAACTTCAGCTTTCCCTGTTCAACCAGCTGCATGATCGCAACTCCCGTGAATGTTTTGGTAATGGAAGCCAGTTCAAATTCAGAACTGATCTTTAAGCTGTCACGATGAAGGTAATCTGCCCAGCCAATGGCTTTCTCATAAAGAATTTTACCGTCTTTGGCAACCAGCATATTTCCATTGAAGCCAAATTTCTTATGCAGGTTATCTACAAAATTGGCAATCCATTTATCCCCTTTGGCTGGATCGTATGCGATGAGCAGGCTATCTGCTTTGTCATCATTTACAGTTCTGATCTTTGGGTCCTGATGTTTTTTATCGGCGTGTGTACAGGCACTAATTAGGAAAGTGGCCAAAAAAGCCACGGGAAAAATGGTACGATAAGTCATGAATTAGATTAGTCTTTTTTGAAGGCCGAAAAATAAACAATATTAACCCTTTAAACGCAAAAGAGTTTTAAACATTATCATATACTTTACATTCTTCTATAGAGATAAAACCTTATTTTTGAAAACCATTATGATTTTTCAAATTTCAAACGAAATGAACATAAAATCATAATAGCTTTATCATCGATGAAAAAGAAACTATACACTGATAAAAAAAACAAAAGAAATGAATTTTAGAACCGAACACGACACCATGGGCGAAGTGCAGGTACCCGCTGATAAATACTGGGGAGCACAAACTGAACGTTCACGTAATAATTTTAAAATTGGTCCTGAAGCTTCGATGCCAAAGGAAATTATCCATGCTTTTGGCTACCTTAAAAAGGCTGCAGCATTGGCTAATCAGGAACTGGGTGTTCTGGCAAAAGATAAAGCTGAGTGGATTGCTAAAGCATGTGATGAAGTAATTGCAGGTAAATTAGATGATCAGTTCCCATTGGTTATCTGGCAAACAGGTTCTGGAACACAGAGTAACATGAATTCGAATGAGGTGATTGCTTACCGTGCACATGTCATGAACGGTGGAAGTCTGGCAGACGAAAAGAAAATACTGCATCCTAACGATGACGTTAATAAATCGCAATCATCAAATGATACTTATCCAACAGCTATGCACATCGCTGCCTACAAACAAGCTGTTGAGATCACTATACCAGGTCTGGAAAAGCTACAGCACACTTTGCAGGCTAAAGCAACTGAGTTTGCTCAGATTGTAAAAACAGGAAGAACGCACTTTATGGATGCTACTCCACTGACACTGGGTCAGGAGTTCTCTGGTTACGCGCAGCAGGTTACCAATAGTATCAGAGCCATTAAAAATGCTTTAGTGATGATTACTGAACTGGCTTTAGGCGGAACAGCTGTAGGAACAGGTCTGAATACACCGAAAGGATATGATGTGCTGGTTGCAAAGAAAATTGCTGAGCTTACAGGCCTTCCATTTGTTACTGCACCAAATAAATTTGAAGCACTGGCAGCACACGATGCGATGGTAGAATTATCTGCCGCTTATAAACGTACAGCAGTAGCTTTAATGAAAATTGGTAATGACGTGAGAATGCTGAGCTCTGGCCCGCGTTCAGGAATAGGCGAAATCATTATCCCGGATAATGAACCAGGATCTTCGATTATGCCAGGAAAAGTTAATCCTACGCAGCCTGAAGCATTAACTATGGTATGTGCACAAGTAATGGGAAATGACGTAGCTGTAGGTATCGGAGGAAGTAACGGACATTTTGAACTGAATGTCTTTAAACCGGTAATTGCTGCAAATGTATTACAGTCAGGAAGGTTATTAGGTGATGCCTGTGTATCATTTAATGATAATTGTGCAGTAGGTATTTTACCTAATTTGCCCGAGATCAAGAAACATCTTGAAAACTCTCTGATGCTGGTTACTGCTTTGAACCCACATATCGGTTATGAAAATGCGGCTAAAATTGCAAAGAAAGCGCATAAAGAAAATAAAACACTTCGTGAAGCGGCAGTTGAACTGGGTTTATTAACCAGCGAACAGTTTGACGAGTGGGTGAAACCGGAAGATATGGTAGGTAGCTTAAAATAGCATGAATAAATACCATTATCTAATTATCCTGTTAAGTTTGACGGCGTTTCTCGGTTGCGAGAGACGCCCAAACGTACAGGGTAATGGAGAAGCATTTTTGCAGGGTATCTGGAATCAGGATAGCATTACGAATTCGGCTAAACTGATGAATTATACCCAGCATAAGCTCAAGTTTACCTGTGACTCCTTTTATGTTGACCTGACTACCCATTCAAAGGTTAATTATTATGAAGATCCCTGCTATAATAATGGGGTCTGGAAAGAGTATGCAAAAGGAGTATACCAGGTAAGAAAAGACAGTTTGTTTTTGGAAGGCACTTATACAAAAGCTAATTACAAACAAAAGGTATCAGGTTGTTATACTGTCGGTATATACAGAAAAAGCTTTATTATCAAATCGGCTGATGCAACTCATCTTTCTTTACAAAGTTTAAGTGACCAGCGTGATGTTAATCTTGTACTTAAGCAAAAAATAACCTGTGTACCTCAAGAATTATAAATAGAAAAAAATGATTTCAGTAATTAAACTAAAAAAAGTTTGTGTAGCAGTGGCACTGATCGCTTATCTGCCATTAAATGCAGCAGCCTGGGGACAAACAGGGCATAGAATTGTCGGTCAGATTGCCGACTACTATTTAACTGCCAAAGCCCGAAAAGCAGTGAAAAATGTTTTAGGAGACGAGACTATGGCCATCGCAAGTAACTGGCCGGATTTTATCAAATCGGATTCTACATACAATTATCTGACTAGCTGGCATTATGTGAATATTCCGGGTGGCCTGGATCAAAGCGGTGTATTTAACTTTCTGGATACCGATAAGCAAGCTAATGTGTACAATAAGATCCCGGAGATGATCGCGGTTCTGAAGAACAAACAAAGTACTGCTGATCAGCAAAGAATGGCTATGCGTATGCTGATTCATATGGTTGGTGATCTTCATCAGCCGATGCATACTGCAAGAAAAGAAGATTTGGGTGGTAATAAGGTATATGTGACCTGGTTTGGTCAGAAATCAAATCTTCACCGCGTATGGGATGAGGAGTTAATTGACAGACAACAATTGAGCTATACTGAATATGCTGAGGCAATTAATCACCCGACTAAGGAGCAATTCACCAAATGGAGTCATGATTCTCTGAAAGAGACTGTTTATGAATCTTATCAGGCATGTAATAAAATATACGATCAGACTAAGGCGGATGATAAATTAAGCTATCGTTACAATTTTGATTTTATTGATTTATTGAACCAGCAATTGCTAAAAGGCGGCGTACGTCTGGCTCAGATTATTAATGATATTTATTCGTAGATGAAGATACTCATGGTTTGTCTGGGTAACATTTGTCGATCTCCTCTTGCAGAGGGGGTTGTCAGACAATTGATAGCCAAAGAAAATCTGGATTGGGAAGTGGCTTCGGCCGGAACAGGAGACTGGCATGTTGGCCAGCCGGCAGACAGAAGGAGTATCGCCGTTGCCAGACATCATGGATATGATATTTCTGCACAAAGGGCCCGGCTTTTTCAGCAAAGACATTTTGAGGAGTTTGACCATATCCTGGTGATGGATAAGAGTAATCTGAGAAATGTTTTAAATCTCGCTTTGACCGAAGAACAACGTCAAAAAGTTGCGCTGTTCTTAAAAGACGGGCAAGAAGTCACGGATCCTTATTTTGATGACAAATTATTTAATCCTGTTTTTCTGACTATAGAAGACAGAGCAAAAGAACTAATCGTTGAATTGATTCATAGTAGAAAGTAAAACCAATGAAGTTATATCAGTTATTATTAGGCTGTAAACCAGCTGGCCGCAATATTGAGCAGCATGATGTCTTTTTTGGTGTAGGTAATAGCCTGAAAGATCTTATCCCTGAGATTTTGAATTTCTGGCCTGAAGCCAACGGAAAGATACATATTGACGCCTGGAGAGAAGTTACCCATGTAGAAGGTTTCCATGTACAGGTGGCCGAAAGATCTTTGGCATCACAACCGGTTGCCATGTTTTTCCTTAACCTGGGTGGATATAAAGCAGATGAATTCAGTGAACTGCATTACCAGATGCTTTTAATCGGAAAGGATAAGGCTGAAGTTACCGGAAGAGCTAAAGACTCTGCATTTTTTAAGCATACAGGGTTTGAAGGAGCACCTTCTCACATTGACGATAAGTATGGAGTTGATGTGGATGATATATTTGAGATTGACGATGTTTTACCTGCAGGATTTAAAGATCAATTCAGCATTTTAATATCCAGGTCTGAGGGACAGGTGGAGGATGAAATTCATCTGGGATATCTTCCTTTACAGAAATTATAGCATAAAAAGATCCGGAGATAACCTCCGGATCTTTTTTGTTAATTAGATGCCGAATTCCTTATCCAGATACTCTGTAACCTTTTCAATGGCACTATCTATAGTGTCACTCAGAATGGTGATAAAAGATCCCGATTTTGCGGTAGCGACAAGGAACCGCAGACAATCAGATGAATCATTATTGATAATGATTTCCATGTTGGGTTTGACCTCTTTAATACCAGCAATCAATATATCTATGATTTCCTGCTGCTGACGACCGCGGAGATATTTTTCCTGACAAATGATAATTTTATCAAACATCTGGGCTGAGATACGGGCTGTCTCCTTGATATCTTCATCACGTCTGTCTCCTGTTCCCGAGATGACACCTACATGTTCGGTAGCTTCTATAGTCTTGAGATAATCTTTAATTCCGTTGAACCCATTGGTGTTATGTGCAAAATCAACAAGGATTTTAAACTCCTTGAATTTGAAGATGTTCATCCTCCCGGGTGTCTGGGCCGCCGAAGGAATAAAGGTTTCAAGTGACATGCGGATATCTTCAATTTTGTATCCCCACAGGAAAGTGGAAAGTGTTGCAGCCAATACATTCTGAATCATAAAATCTACGCTGCCACCAAAGGTCAGTGGAATATGGGTAACCTTATCTACTCTTATTTTCCAGTCACCTTTTTTAATGGTGATATATCCATTTTCATAGATTGCAGCTGAACCGCCCTTTTTACAGTGCTCCACGATAACCGGATTGTTCTCATCCATGCTAAAGTAGGCTATCTTACAATCTGCGGTTTCAGCTATTTTTACGCAATATTTATTGTCTGCGTTTAATACAGCCCAGCCATCTCTTTTAACAGCGCCGATAACAACTGCTTTTACGCGGGCTAAATCCGATAGGTTATGGATATCAGAAATTCCCAGATGGTCTTCCTGTATATTGGTTACTACACCAATATCGCAACGTTTAAAGCCAAGTCCTGCTCTCAGGATTCCACCTCTTGCAGTTTCTAACACGGCGAATTCTACTGTGGGGTCCCTGAGAATAAATTCGGCACTCACAGGCCCCGTAGTGTCTCCCTTCATTAACATGGTATTCTGTACGTAAATACCATCAGATGTGGTAAAACCTACTCTGGTACCATTGCTTTTAACAATGTGGGCAATCAGTCTGGTTGTCGTTGTTTTTCCATTTGTTCCGGTTACGGCGATAATTGGTATCCTGGTAGATTTGCCGGGAGGGTACAACATGTCGATAACCGGGGCGGCTACATTTCTTGGCAGGCCTTCACTTGGAGCCAGGTGCATACGGAAGCCAGGTGCTGCATTAACTTCCAGCACTACGCCACCATTTTCTGTTAAAGGCTGCGTCAGGTTCTGCGCCATTACATCAATTCCACAAATATCCAATCCGATGATTCTGGATATTCGCTCGCTGATAAATATATTCTGAGGATGTACAAGATCTGTAACGTCAATTGAAGTTCCGCCAGTACTCAGGTTTGCCGTTGATTTAAGATAGACAAGCTCTCCGTTAGGTACAACCGTTTCCAGGGTATAATCCTTTTTAGATAAAAGGTCGAGGGTGTCCCGGTCAACTAAGATTTCAGTTAAGACATTCTCATGTCCATATCCACGTCTTGGATCTTCATTTTCTTTATCAATTAATTCCTGAACGGTGGAAATTCCATTTCCGGTTACATGGGCAGGTACACGCAGCGCGGCTGCGACCATCTTGTTGTCAATGACTAAGATTCTGAAATCATATCCGGTGATAAAACTTTCGATGATTATCCTTCTGGAATATTGTTTGGCGTAATCAAAAGCAAGTCTGGCGGCTTCTGGTGTTTTTACATTGATCGATGCACCTTTGCCGTGATTACCATCAAGAGGTTTGAATACCAAAGGGAAGCCTACACTTTCAATGGCATGGTCCAGTTCTTCGAGACTGGATATTGTCACTCCTTTGGCTACAGGTATGGCCGAATCTTTTAAAATCCGCTTGGTTTCATCTTTATTACCAGCGATATCTACAGCAATACTGTTTGTCTTTTCTGTCATCGTAGCCCGGAACCGGACCTGATTTTTACCATATCCCAACTGGATTAAAGAACTTTTATTCAGTCTGATCCAGGGAATGTCTCTGGAGATAGCCTCATCTACAATAGAGGCTGTACTTGGACCCAGACGCTCCATCTGTCTTAGTTCCCTTAACCGGTGAATATCAAATTCCAGATCATAATCGATATTGTCAATCAGCGCCTCTGCAATTTTAACACTGGCTTCGGCCGCATAAATACCTGCTTTTTCTTCCAGGTAACTGAATACCACATTATAAATACCGTCAATTTTGGTTTGTCTGGTCCTTCCGTATCCAGTGTCCATACCTGCAAGAGTTTGTATTTCAAGGGCGATATGTTCGATGACATGGCCCATCCATGTTCCTTCTTTGATACGGGCGAAAAAACCGCCTGGTTCACCTTTTGAGCATCTGTGCGTAAATAAACTAGGAATCATTTTTTCCAGACGATCACCAAACCCATCAATTAAATTTGTAGGACGTTGTTCCATATCCTCCAGATCTAATCTCATCTGTATTAGTTTTTTTCTGTTGACCGACCAGATATTTGGTCCTCTTAGCACTTGAATGCCGAGTATTTTCATATATATTAATTATTGTGTGTTTATTATCTTTAATCGTACGGGAGCAGTTTCCTGTGTTCTGTTGATGATGCTGTCGGATTCTAATCGGGCATCCGTTTGTATTTCATCAATTTTATATCGTCAGTAAAGTCATTTCTGGATAGTTTTCCGGTATTGTCTAATTGGGTTTTTGTAATTAAAAAACGCTGTTAAACGGGAGCATTAATATATAAATATTTTTTGGCAAAATAACATAGGGCATCAGACCCAAAATATTTAGTATATAAGCGTGGATAAATTTAATCAAAGAATTGGATTATAATGGAATAATTGTTGTTTGCACACAGATTCTTGATGAAATATGGTAATATTTAAAGTAATGAGTATATATTTGAAATTTTAGGATCAGAAAACAAATAAAATGGCTCCAAAAGGTAAATTAATTATTATTGGTGGTGCAATCAATACCGGAAGTTTTACGGAGACACAATTCGGTCTCCCTCAGAATATGAATTTTTTTGAAAGGGGTATTTTAAAACGTATTACTGTCGAATCTTTGAAAGATACTGCTTCTCGTTTTGAGATCATTACAACGGCATCCCTGGTTCCTGAAAAAGTTGGTGAAGAATATATAAAAGCCTTTGCACAGCTTGATGTGCATGATGTAGGTGTACTGAATATTGCTAACAGAGAACAAGCTAATGACCCGGTAAACTGCGAACGGGTTAAGGCAGCAGATGTTTTGATATTTACAGGGGGGGACCAGTTGAGGTTGTCTTCAATTTTCGGAGGGACTGCGATACATGAGCTTTTGCTGGATAAATATCAGAACGAAGAAATAGTAATTGCAGGTACATCGGCAGGTGCTGCAGCGAGTTCAAAAAATATGATATACCAGGGGAATAGTAAAGACGCCCTGTTAAAAGGAGAAGTTAAAATTACCGCTGGACTGGGTTTTATAGACGGAGTTATCGTTGATACGCATTTTGTACAGCGGGGACGTATAGGAAGGCTTCTGTACGCTACGGCAAGTAGCCCGGGCATACTGGGAATTGGTCTGGGAGAAGATACTGGCTTATATATCTCGAATGGAAATACCATGGAGGCTATAGGGTCGGGAATGGTCATCCTTGTGGATGGAAGAAGTATGTCAGATACTAACCTGACCGATGTGGAAATGGGGCAGCCTGTTTCTATTAAAAATATGATTGTACACGTGATGTGCGATGGAGATATTTATGACCTTACGGCACATCAGCTAACCATTCATCACCCAAAAGTTATACCTACAGTATAAAACAAACATGAAGTTAATTATTCACGGAGGTTTTTTCAGCGAATCTGCCACTAATCAGGAAACTAAAAAGGCAAAGCAGGATGCGCTGTCTGAAATTGCTACACTTTCTCATATCTATTTAACAACGCATACAGCAATTGAAACAGTGGCTTATGCCGTTGGTCTGTTAGAGGATAATATACTTTTTAATGCCGGATTAGGGTCTCAGATTCAAAGTGATGGCCAGGTAAGGTTGAGTGCCTCTATTATGGATGGGAAAACACAGAAATTTGCCGGGGTAATCAATATCCAGGATGTGCAGAACCCCATTCAGGTTGCCTCATTACTGTTAAACTATGAGGACAGTGTCTTAAGTGGCGATGGAGCGATAGATTTTGCGCGGAAAAACGGGCATGCCTGGTTTAATCCAGTCACTCCTCAGCGGGAAGCTGAGTATCAGGCAAAACTTAATCAGCAAAACAATAAAGGAACTGTTGGTTGTGTCGCGCTTGATGCGGCAGGAAATCTGGCTGCGGGAACTTCTACGGGAGGTAAGGGCTTTGAAATTCCATGCAGGGTTAGTGATTCGGCAACAGTGGCCGGGAACTTTTCAAATAACCACGCCGGTATTTCATGTACCGGAGTTGGAGAAGATATCGTCAGCGTAGCCTTATCCGCCAGGATTGTCACGCGTGTTACAGATGGATTTACTTTAAAAGAGGCCTGTGATAAGTCTTTCAGCGAACTTAAAGCTATAAATGGTTTCGCGGGTGTAATTGGTATCACTGCAGACGGAGAAATTTATCATACAGATTCCCATCCTTATATGGTCTGGGCTTCTTTTGATGTTAGTTTACAGGTGTTTAACTAAAATATATATATATTTGTAAAATGTATAAACTCTGTTTCGCTTTGTTCTGCCTGATTGTTTCAGGTTCGGCAAAGGCACAAACAAATTCTTTTGTTCAGCAGGAACCTTTATCAAGCAATGGTTCCATTACGATCGCTGTATCCGGAGCAGACGGTGATTTTTATTTTGAACAAGCTGAGAAGAATGAAAAAAGCGGGGATCTAAACGATGCATTGACCTTTTTCGGGAAGGCTGCGTTCGAATATAATAATTCTAAGAATTTCTCGCGTTATGGCGCTTCCCTCCTGAGATTAAGTAATGTTCATTATTTATTAGAGCATTATGCAGAAGCGGAGCAGGTAACTTTAAACGTTGCACTCAAAACCTATTCCCGTTTTGGCAACCGTTCCGGTCAGATGGCTTCTTACAATCAGTTAGGGAAGATCTATCTGGCAGCAAACAAGCTGACGCAGTCTATGTGGTTTTTTACACAGCAGGGAATCCTGGCCAGACAAGTCAATAATAACTCATCTTATATTGACTCAATTCTGGGCCTCGCGCTGGTTAAAATCAGAAAAAAAGAATATTCACTAGCCTTGAAAGATGTTAACCGTGCCGAATTATTTGCCAAAACATCAAAAATTAATCAGTTCAATGGGCAGTTTAAGCAAGTGAGGACTTCAATTGCGGAAAAAAAGAGTGCTTTAAAATAAATTATATACGAATTGGCTGATCTGAAAAGACACTGTTTATGTGCGTTTTAGCATGTATTTTAATCGTTATGAAAGATCGGTTTATTCAATATTTAGTTATATTTGGTAAAGATTACAGAAAAGAGACAGTATAATGCTGTCTCTTTTCTGTTTATTTGAGAAATTGGTATCATATTGGTTGTTATTGTAAAAATGGATTTTAAATTATTTAAAGAGATGTTGAAAAGAATATTACTGATCACCTTCACAGCAGCTGTACTTGCCTGCCAGGCCGCTCCAAAACCACAACAATTGGTTGAAGGGATCCCTAATATTAAGCCTGATGAGCAGCAGAGTTTGGTATGTAAGGAAATAGTAGCCCTTATAGAAAACTATAACTATAAGAAATTAACAGTCAATGATTCCATTTCTTCCCTGATACTGGATAAGTACATTAAGGCACTGGACCCGTACAGAAGTTATTTCCTGGCTTCGGATATCAAAGATTTTGAGCAATTCAGGTATACACTTGATGATGCTTTCAGAGTTGGTGATCTGAGTGCGCCATTTTATATTTTCAATGTCTACTCTAAAAGATATAATGAAACCCTTAATTATGCAATTGCACATATTAAAGACAAGTATGACTTCAATCAGAACGATACTTATGTGTTTGACAGAGCAAAAATGCCATGGGTAACTTCTACTTCGACCTTAAATGAAATATGGAAAAAGAGGGTTAAATATGAATTAATCAATTTAAAGATTGCAGGGACGCCTGAGGCTAAAAATTTAGAAACCCTGACTAAAAGATACCAGAATCTTAAATCTCAATCATCGAAACTGAATAATCAGGATGTATTTCAGATGATTATGGATGCTTTTACAGAAACTATTGATCCGCATACCAATTATTTCAATCCGGCTAAGGCGGTTCAGTTTAATGAAGATATGGCACGTTCCTTTGAGGGAATCGGAGCACGTCTGCAATTGGAAAATGATGTCTTGAAAATTTCTGAAATTATTCCTGGCGGACCAGCTTTTAAAAGTAAACAGCTGAATTCAGGTGACCGAATTGTTGCTGTTGCGCAGGCAACCGGTGATTTTGAAGATATTATCGGATGGAGAATTGATAATTCTGTAGCTAAAATAAAAGGTCCTAAAGGAACTAAAGTAAGATTGAAAATTATCCCGGTAGGTCATGATATGTCTTCCAAACCAATCATTGTTGAAATGGTAAGAGAGAAGATTGTCATGGAAGATCAGTCTGCCAAGAAAGAAGTTAAAACAATCCAGTCCAATGGCCAGTCTTATAAAATAGGAATTATTAGTGTCCCTGCTTTTTACGCCGATTTTAAAGCTGCAAATGCCGGAGATCCTAATTATAAGAGCACCACACGTGATGTGAAATTATTAATTGATACTTTGAAAAACAAAGATAAGGTGGATGCCATTGTAATGGATCTGAGAGCAAACGGAGGGGGATCTCTGCTGGAAGCTATTGATCTGACCGGATTGTTTATAGATAAAGGACCGGTTGTTCAGGTTAAAGATCTGAAAGGTAATATAGAGGTAAGCAGTGATGAGCATCCTGGTGTTGCCTGGAGTGGCCCGTTTGGCGTAATGGTAGATCGTCTGAGTGCTTCGGCTTCTGAGATTTTCGCCGGAGCTATACAGGATTATGGTAGAGGAGTGATTATCGGTACACAGACTTATGGAAAAGGTACGGTACAATCGTCTATAGATCTGAATAAACTGATTAACCCTTCTATTTTACAACGTCTGGCAAGTCTGGTTCAGAAAGGTAATCCAGGTTCTGGTCTAACCATTAAAGGAGGAAAAGGAGATACACCTCAGTTAGGACAGATCAATTTAACCATGGCTAAGTTTTATCGTGTAAACGGGAGCAGTACACAGCATAAAGGAGTAATGCCGGATATTACACTTCCATCGTTCTATCCAATGGATAAAATAGGAGAAGATACAGAACCTTCGGCCTTACCATGGGATGAGGTTCAGCGATCTAATTTTGTGCCTGTAGCTAATTTATCAGGTGTTAAACCAGAACTAATTAAATTACATGATGCAAGAATGGAAAAATCTTTGGACTATAAATTCCTGATTGATGGTATTGCAGAAATGAAGAAACGTGATCTGGAAACATCAGTTACACTCAATGAGACGAAGCTGAAGGCAGAGCGGGACAGCCTTGAGGCCAAGTCACTGGAAAAGACAAATAAACTCAGAGCAGCAAGAGGTTTGCCGGCAGTTAAAAAAGGAGATAAAGTTAAAAAGGGAGAGGATTTCGATTTCTTCCAGGATGAGAGTTTAAGAGTAATGGCTGATTTCATTCAACTGAAGAAATAAAACAGTTTATAATCCAATAAAAAAGCCTGAAGCATATGCTTCAGGCTTTTTTATTGGATTATAATTCGCTAAGGTTTTTTGGGTTTCTGAAACTGCATAGACATCATTTCCTTCATAGTTTTGTTCATACCTTCTGTAGAACCATCAAGGAAAATCACATTGCCATCACTATTCTCCGCAAAATGTTTGATAGATTCTGTCCACATGGTAAATAGAATAACTGAAATATCCAGGTTTGCCTGTTCCATTTCCTGAGCGGCTTTGGTCATACCGTGCGCAACCTCTGCCCTGAACAGTGCTATACCTTGTCCGCGTAACTGCGCAGCTTCACGTTCAGCAGCTGCGGCAATTTTAATAGCATTTCCATCAGCCTCTGCACCTTTGGTTTTAGTAATCAATAATGCCTGTCCTTCATTTTCTGCCGCGGCCTTCAGATTATTCGAAGCTACCACTCTGCTCATTGAGCGCATGATTTCATCATCAAATGTGATATCATTCAATTGAAGATCCTGCAGGTGATAACCCCATGATTCCAGTACGATGTCAATTTGCTCCTTGACATGCATTACAATCTCATTTCGCTGTGCAAGAACGTTGGCCTGGTTTTGTGTAGCTACATAAGCTCTGATAGAGCCCTCGATGGTACGAATCAGTGCCTGCATTAAGTTGGTTGCATCCACGAATTTGAAAGCTACATTTTTAATAGTTTCTTCATCGTGATTAAGCACTGAATATAATAACATGGCCTTAAAATATACATTGGCCTGATCCTGCGTGACTGCCTGAAAGGAAAGTTCCACCGAACGGTTCTGGATTGAAATCCGGGAATGAATAACTTCCACTAGCGGAATTTTAAAATTTAGTCCCGGCCTTAACTGGCGCTGATACTTTCCGAAGATCGTGACAACAGCAATGGTACCTTGTTTTACTGTGACAAAAGAGCTCATCAATACCACAATGGCAATAAATAAAATGATATACACGGCGTAATTCATGATTAATAATTTAAAAAGTTAAACTTTTTCAAGATACGCAATAACTATCATATGCAAATATTCTGGTGCTTAAACACTCCGGGCACAGATATTGCACAGCAAGATTAGAATTAACTTAATCATCATGAACGTAAAAAGAATTTTTGGTACAATCTTAACTATCCTTGGCATCATCGGTCTGATCTATGCAGGTGTTGGGTTTGTAAAACATACAATGATGACACGTGAACTATTAGTTTCCGCAGTAATCAGTATAATATTCTTTATCTCAGGTATAGGGCTGATTAAAAACACGAAGGATGAGGCTTAATTTTAATCCTTCATCCGGATCTTCTGATCAGTAAACTTTAGATTATGGCCGGGGAAATCAGCAGCTGTTAAAGAAATTATTTTTTTGAATGCAGTTTGTGCAGTATCTATTGTAAGGCGGTGAACTTTATCTTGTTTAACCGAAATTACATCAGCATACAGAAAGTCTCCCTTGCCATTGATCTTAACCTGTAAAAGCGGCGCAAAACCATTCGGGCCTTTTAAACTGAACATACCGTAGGTACAGAAATTGCCCAGGCTGTAGGCAATAAATTTATTTTTATAAACTTCTACTGCACGGGTAACATGCGGGCCCTGTCCTAAAACAATATCTGCCCCGGCATCTACGACTGCATGTGCAAAAGCATAGACGTTTCCCCGGTTTTCCTGGTAGAAGATCTCATTGGCTCGGGTTACGTGCTCAAATCTGGCCCCTTCGCCACCACCATGGAAAGAAACAATCACAATATCTACCTGTTTCTTAAGAAAAGATACCAGCTGTCTGGCACTGTCAATATTATTAATGGAAACCGTACCTTCATTAGGAGCAAAAGCACAAAACCCATATTTTACGCTATCTTTTTCAAAAATAGTATAAGGATGAGAGGTTAGGCCGGCATACTGGATACCCAGTGAATCGAGGATTGCTGCACTGCGTTTCCTTCCTTTCCAGCCAAAATCACCTACATGATTATTCGCTACACTTAACAGGTTAAAACCCGCCTCCTTATAAATTCCTGCATAACGCTCAGGCATCCTGAAGGCGAAACAGCTGTTGCCAATCGTGTCTTTACATTTTGTGGATTTTCCCTGGTTCAAAAAACATCCCTCCAGGTTTCCAAAAACAATATCCCCTTTTAAATAGGGCAGAACATTTTTGAAACTACCTCTGGCGTCATCTGCTGGAAGATTGGATTTCGAAGGATAGGCTGAACCCAGCATCAAATCACCCACGGCGACGATTGAAAGCGTATCCTTTTTAGCTTTTAAGATAGTATCTCTCTGAGTAATCTGATGGGCGGCAAGTTTGCTGTTGCCGGTACAGCTTAAAAGGACAAGGCTGACCATTACAGTCAGGAGCATAAAGCTGATTAGTTTAACGCGCATATTTTTATTCATAAAAAAATCCATCTAAAGTACTTTAGATGGATCAGATGTCTTTTTTAATAAGATAGGATTATTCTTCAATCAAATCTTTTTTAGCCGATTCAAGGATTCTGCCACCCTTATAAAAGAAGCGTGAATAATACGGCTCGTTCAGGTTACTGATTACAACCCCTCTTGAAGAAGATGCATGAGCAAAACGATTGTCGCCTAAATAAATACCTATATGTGTAATTTTTGTACTTCTGATTTTGAAGAAAACTAAATCTCCTTCTCTTAGTTCGTCTTTAGGCAGTGGATTAACCATGCTGAAGATGTCCCGGGAATTTCTTAACAACGTAGTGTTGAAAACTTTATCGTAAATAGCTTTTGTAAAAGCAGAACAATCAATTCCTTTCTTGGTATTCCCTCCGAAACGGTAAGGGGTTCCAATCCATTCGTAGATAAATTTGTAGAGTTTTACGTTTGATGTTGCGTCTACTGCGACGCCCATAACCTGTGAAAAATATTGGGAAGCTAAGTTGTCAGGATCCTCTAATTTATTGGTTTCTTTTGTTTTAGTTTGTGCGTTTAAAGCAGTTACGCTGCACAAAGCAATAAGGGCAGAAAACAAAAATTTTTTTATCATGTTACACTGTTAAGTTTGGGTAAAAGGTACTTGCACTTAAACGTACACCACAAGGGGCTTATTGTCAGGTTGTCAAAACTATGTAAATTAGATATGTTATCCAAATGTAATTTGTGGAAATATGTGAGTTATTAACATTTTACGGTCAAGGATCATGTTCATTTTACACTATTCCTTCGATATATTACAATAAAAAAGTAGATTTGCTCTCATAAATAAAAATCAATAGCCAAAAATGAGTGCAGTAGAAATTAATAAGGATACCTATCTGAAGTGGTTTGAGTCGATGCTACTAATGCGTAAATTCGAAGAGAAAACTGGTCAACTTTACGGACAACAGAAAATCCGTGGTTTTTGTCATCTATATATCGGCCAGGAGGCAGTAGTTGCCGGAGCGATTTCTGCTTTAAATCCTGAAGATTCTATGATTACTGCTTATCGTGATCACGCTCATGCTTTGGCGAAAGGTGTAAGTGCAAACAGTATAATGGCAGAAATGTACGGTAAAGCTACCGGATGTTCCAAAGGTAAAGGTGGTTCAATGCACATGTTTAGCAAAGAACATAACTTTTATGGCGGACACGGAATCGTTGGCGGACAGATCCCATTAGGTGCAGGTATTGCATTTGCTGAAAAATATAAAGGAACTAAAAACGTAAATGTTTGCTATATGGGTGATGGTGCTGTTCGTCAGGGCGCACTGAATGAAGCCTTTAATATGGCCATGCTCTGGAAACTTCCGGTAATTTTTGTTTGTGAGAACAATGGTTATGCCATGGGAACATCTGTAGAGCGTACAACCAATATGTTAGATCTATATAAAATCGGTTTAGGATTTGATATGCCATGTGCACCAGTTGATGGTATGGACCCTGTTGCTGTTCACAATGCAATGGACGAAGCTGCTCAGCGTGCCCGTAATGGTGAAGGACCAACGTTTTTAGAAATGAGAACTTACCGCTACCGTGGACATTCTATGTCTGATCCGGCAAAATATCGTACTAAAGACGAATTGGAAGAATATAAAGCTAAAGATCCTATTGAATCAGTAAGAGAAACTATTCTTCAGGAAAAGTATGCTGACCAAGCCTGGATTGAAGAAATTGAAGCTAAAGTGAAACAGATTGTGGATGAATCTGTGAAATTTGCTGAAGAGTCACCATGGCCTGAAGCATCAGAATTATATACTGATGTTTATGTTCAGGCAGACTATCCGTACCAAGATTAATTTTACAACGTATTTCAATTGATATTATAGAATGGCTGAAGTAGTTAAGATGCCCAAAATGAGCGATACCATGACCGAAGGGGTAATGGCGAAGTGGCATAAAAAAGTTGGCGATAAAGTTAAAAGTGGAGATGTTCTGGCAGAAGTGGAAACCGATAAGGCGACCATGGACCTGGAATCCTACTGGGATGGCACCATCCTGTTTATAGGTGTAGAAGAAGGTAAAGCTGTTCCTGTTGATGCAGTAATTGCAGTAATAGGTAAAGAAGGCGAAGATTATAAAGCTGCTCTTGACGCAGAAGGTGCTTCTGCACCTGTTAAAGAAGAGAAGCCTGTTGAAGAAGCTCCAAAAGCTGAGGCAAAAGGTGCTGCAGTAACTGATGCTGACCTAGAAAAATTAGGCGTAACAGTAGTACGTATGCCTTTGTTAAGTGATACCATGACTGAAGGCGTAATCGCTGAATGGCATAAAAAAGTAGGTGATAAGGTTAAAAATGATGATATCCTTGCAGATGTAGAAACCGATAAGGCAACTATGGAAGTAATGGGTTATGCGGAAGGAACTTTATTACATATCGGTGTTGAAAAAGGTGCTGCGGCGAAAGTAAATGGTATTATTGCGATAGTTGGTCCTGAAGGAACTGATATCAGTGGTATCTTAAATCAGGGTGATGCTCCGGCAAAACCAGTAGCTGACCAGTCGGCTGCCCCTGTAAAAGAAGCTGCTGCGGCTCCGGTAGTATCACACGAAAATACTGAAAGTCACCAGGCTGATGGCGGCCGTTTAAAAGCATCGCCACTGGCTAAAAGAATTGCAAAAGAAAAAGGGATTGACTTGGCACAGGTTGCTGGAAGTGCTGATGGTGGACGTATCATTAAAAAAGATATTGAAAACTTTAAGCCTGCTGCAGCTAAAACTGCAGAAGCTGCTGCTGTTCCGGCTGAGAAATCAGCACCGGTTCTTGCACAATATATAGGTGAAGAGAAATATACTGAGAAACCGGTATCGCAAATGCGTAAAGTGATTGCGAAACGTTTAAGTGAAAGTTTGTTTACAGCACCGCATTTCTATCTGACGATGAGTATTGATATGGATGCTGCTATGGCTGCCCGTACAAAAATGAACGAATTCTCAGCAGTTAAATTATCTTTCAACGATTTAGTGATCAAAGCTGTGGCTGTAGCCTTGAAACAGCATCCAAACGTGAATTCTTCATGGTTGGGCGATAAGATCCGCTATAATGAGCACGTGAATATCGGCGTTGCCATTGCAGTTGAAGATGGATTGCTGGTTCCGGTAGTTCGTTTTGCAGATGGAAAATCATTATCCCGTATCTCTGCTGAAGTTAAAGATTTCGCACAACGTGCAAAAGCTAAAAAACTACAGCCTTCGGATTGGGAAGGATCAACATTTACTGTTTCTAACTTAGGTATGTTTGGTATAGAAGAATTTACTGCCATTATTAACACTCCGGATTCTTGTATCCTGGCTGTTGGTGGAATTTCACAGGTACCAGTTGTTAAAAACGGAGCTGTTGTTCCTGGAAACGTAATGAAAGTTACTTTGAGCTGTGATCACCGTACGGTTGATGGCGCTACAGGTGCTGCATTCCTGCAAACATTTAAAGCATTATTAGAAGAACCAGTAAGATTATTGGTTTAATAATTCCCGAATATTTAAAAAGCTGCTCCGGCAGCTTTTTTTATGCCCTTTAGTTTTTGTACTTTTTGTACTTTTGCCCCCATGTCAAACATTAAACCGTCTTTAGCAAAAGGAACCCGTGATTTTTCACCTCAGGAAATGGTGAAACGTAATTATATTTTTGATACTATTAAAAAGGTATTTAAGAAATATGGCTATGCCGAAATACAGACGCCTGCGATGGAAAATCTATCTACCCTGACTGGTAAATACGGTGACGAAGGTGATAAGCTGATTTTCAAAATATTAAATTCAGGGGATTACCTTTCTAAAGCTAAACCTGAACATCTTGCTGCATTGAATTCTAATGCGCTGATTTCTTCAATCAGTGAAAAAGCATTACGTTATGATCTGACAGTTCCCTTTGCAAGGTATGTAGTGATGCACCAGAACGAGATTTCTCTTCCGTTCAAACGTTTCCAGATCCAACCTGTCTGGAGAGCAGACAGACCACAAAAAGGCCGTTACCGTGAATTTTATCAGTGTGATGTGGATGTGGTAGGTTCAGAAAGTCTGTTAAATGAGGCAGAATTTGTTTTGATCTATCAGGAGGCACTCTGTAATTTAGGAATGACTGATTTTACGATCAAGATCAATAACCGTAAAATCCTTTCCGGGATTGCCGAAATTATCGGTAAACCAGAGTTGATTATAGATATGACCGTTGCTATCGATAAACTGGATAAAATTGGTTTTGAAGGTGTAACAAAGGAACTGCTGGAGAGAGGATTTACCGAAGATGATATTGTCAGATTAAAACCGGTTATTTTGCTGGAGGGTACGAACGAAGCAAAACTGGAAAGACTAAAAGAAGTTCTTTCTGATTCTGTTGTCGGACTAAAGGGGATAGCAGAAATAGAAACTGTATTTACCTATGTTCAGGGATTATTGAAAAACAGCGACCTGAAACAACCGGATCTGGAACTGGATATAACGCTGGCACGCGGACTGAACTATTATACGGGTTGTATATTCGAAGTGAAGACCAATGAAGCAGCTATGGGAAGTATTTGCGGTGGTGGCCGTTATGATGACCTGACCGGGATGTTCGGTTTGAAAGGCTTGACCGGAGTAGGGATTTCTTTTGGGGCAGACCGTATTTATGACGTTTTACAGGAGCTGAACCTGTTCCCGGAATCGGCAGCGGCGGGTACGAAAGTACTGATCAGCAATTTCGATGAAGAAGCAGAGCTTTATGCTTTACCTCTGTTACAGCAGTTACGCGATGCTGATATCGCTGCAGAGTTATATCCATCTGCGGCAAAATTGAAGAAACAAATGAGTTATGCCGACGCTAAATCTATTCCTTATGTGATTCTGATTGGCAGTGATGAGCTGCAAAGCGGAGTTTTAACTTTAAAAAATATGCATTCAGGTGAACAGCAGAAGCTAACCGCCTCTGCCATTATTGAATTGCTTCAGCAAGAAATATTAGCCAGTTAGTTGGCTAATATTTCATCAAAAAACAGCAACATGTGTTTCCATGATCTTTTAGCAGCCAGTTCATTATAGGCGGCGCCTTTTGAATTGTCATTACCAGCATCACGGTCAGTAAATGCATGTACGGCATTGGCATATTCAATCATTTGCCAGTCGGCTTTAGCTGTTCTCATTTCCTGCTGGAAAGCCAGTACCTGTTCTGCAGTCATCGAAGGATCATCCGCACCATGTAAAATCAATAATTTAGGTTTAATCGGAACCGTGGCTCTCTCTCCTGCATACTGAGCCAGGCCACCGTGAATAGAAACCACGCCCCTCACCGGGAAATTGGCTCTTGCAGCTTCAATGGCACCTGTACCGCCAAAACAGTAGCCGATGATGATAATTCTGGAGGGATCTGCACCTGCTTTAATCAGCTGCGCTAAGGCCAGTTTAATCCGCTGGTGATAAGCTTCGACATTCTTTTTATAATAACCGGATTGCTGACCGGCTTCTTTCGCGTCTTTTGGATAATGGCCTTCTCCATAAATATCAGCTATAAAAGCATAATAGCCTAGTTTACTTAATTTAACTGCGGCTTCTTTTGCGTTGTTATCAATTCCTTTCCAGGCAGGCAGGATTAAAATACCCGCTTTTTTCAGGTTTGTTTTAACCGGAGTAACAGAAAGACCTTTGAGCTGCTGTGCGCCGTCTTTATAGGAAACCGGTTTGAGTTGAGCGTAAGTGCCGATAGCCAGAAGTGTAAGCATAATAGTGAATGATGTTTTCATAATCAAATGATGTTTTGTTTAAGGTCCAGGGTGTGCCGCCATATATAAACGTAGATTTTCAAATGCTGTTTCGCTGATTTTGTTTCTCAGAAAACCGGTCCACCCCAATAACAGCCCAGTTAATCCAAGTGCTTGTTTTGACCATTTGTAGAAACTGAAATCATCCTCGTGCTGGATAATTTTTCCATTTTCAAAAACGAATGATGCCTTGATCTTATTGACGACCTTTTTTCCTGTCAGAGAAAAGGTGTAATGTGCTATCCATTCTGCACTGCCCATTTCTCCTCCCACTTCCACGTGATCGTATTCTATGCGCATATCTTTGCCTTTTTTAATCAGCATTTCCCACATCTTACGCACTTGATTAGCATTTAATGATTTAAATACAGCATCACTGAAGGTGGCGTCATCAGCATAACAAGCTTGCATACCTTTGATGTCCTTGTTTTTAAAACAAGTATAAAAATGATGAATCAAACTTTCGTTGGTTTCCATTTAAGGTTTGGTTTACACTAATATAAGTATAATTCTGTAGCGCAAATCAGCAGGTGAAAAAATGATTCTCTGTAAAATGTTAATTAGTGGAAAACTAATTACAATGAAGATGAAACCTTTTTAAGTTATTTATGTCTTATAAATAAGTTTTTAGGTACGGGAAATGTACGGTTGTGGCGACTGTACATTTCCTTTTTCAGGCTGGTTCTAAGCCAGATGTGGGTTGTAAGTATCCGTTTTTACCACAGCTTTTAATTCCTGGAGAATGGTGTACAGCCCAAAATTAGTCCGGTTTACATAGATAAAATGTTTTACTCCCCGGGCCTGTTTAAACTCGGGCATTTTAGCGATTTTCTCGCCATAAGCATACAACTGTGTAAAGAACTCCGGCTGGCTGAAATCAAATATCTTACTTGTATAGGGTTTAGCAAATAGCTGGATCATCTCCAGATAGGATTTATAATAAAATTCGATCTGCGCCTGATCATCATCCTGATGAATCATCTCCAGTTTTCTGAAAGCCTCAATGGTTCTTTTTTTATCCTTAATTACATCCGAGGAAATCAGCGAAAAGAAGGGCACATAAAAATCATCAGGCATTTCCTTAATACAGCCAAAATCAATTACACCCAGTTTTTCATCCGGCGTAATCATAAAATTTCCGGGATGAGGGTCTGCATGCACTGCTCTCAGTTCGTGTTGCTGGAAATTGTAAAAGTCCCATAAAGCCTGCCCGATTTTATTTCTGAGTTCCTGGGAAGGATTAGTTTGTAGAAATTCCTTTAAATGCATACCATCTATCCAATCCATGGTAATAATGCGTTTGCCGGAAAGTGCCGGGTAATACGTAGGAAAGACTACATTTTTCAAATCTTTACAGGCCTCTGTAATTTCAATGGAACGGCGGACTTCCAGTTCGTAATCAGTTTCTTCTAATAACCGCTCTTCTACCTCTTTAATATAGATGTTTAGTTCCTTTTCACTCATGCCCAACAAACGGAAAGCGAATGGTTTGACTAATTTCAGATCCGAAGAAATGCTGTCCCCAACACCGGGGTACTGAATTTTAACGGCTAGTTTCTTGCCTTTCAGTTCAGCTTCATGTACCTGCCCGATAGAGGCGGCATTGGAAGAAACCAGGTTAAATTTATCGTAAATCGCTTCTGGTGTTTTACCGAAATTCCGGGTAAATGTTCTTACTATCAGGGGACCTGAAAGTGGAGGGGCGTTATATTGTGACTGCGTGAATTTCTCTATATATGATTTAGGCAGTATATTTTTATCCATACTGAGCATTTGTGCAATCTTCAAGGCACTTCCTTTGAGTTCACTCAGGGATTTATAGATATCGGCAGCATTATCCTCATTGAGTTCATCTCTGCCTAATTGTGGATTAAAAAGCTTTTTGGAGTAATGTTTAATGTAATTTCCACCAATCTGAAAACCTGTTTTAACAAATTTAGCAGAACGCTCAGTTTTAGTGGTGGGAATACTATTTTGCTCGTTCATATTAATGTTTGCTGCTGATGTCTGAAAAATTCACATTTCTGGATAAGAACCTGCCATATTCTACCAGGTTATCAATAGGGGATCGCTGGAATAAATCAAAGGTGACATTGATTCCCTTTTCAATGGCTTCATCGGTTCTTTCAAAGTCGGCACTGTCATCATTAATCCAGAAGTTTACCAGGAAAGCAAATTGTATCCAAAGTGCATCTTTATATCTTTTTGCAAAGAATTTGCGATCAGCCAGCTCTCCGCTTTCCAGGCCCTCGTTAATTAATCCCGTTGCAAAGTTTTCAAATATAGGTTTGGCTCCGGCCAGGACTTCGGGCGTAGAAAATCTGTCTGTATGCTTTTTAAGGCTATAAACTATAAAACTCCGGTGTCCTTTAAGGAGCTCTGTATAACTATAGAAAAAAGACAACATCTTGTCTCTGGATGAGTATTGTGCCCAGATTTCCTGTTGCTGGATAGTATCAATAGCTTCGGCAGTAAGTTCTGCCCAGATTAGCTTTTCAATACTTTCAAAGGAGCCGTAGAACTTGTAAAACTCAGCTTCTGTGATCTTTAATTTTTTCACGAAACTATAAACTGATTTAGGTTTTTCATCATGAGTCAGTACATAATCGATATAACCTGTCTTAATCTGTTGAGACGTTGCCATAGCTTTTTATCTTAAATAACGATTTATACTTCCGAATAGTTTCTGAATCAGACAGAAAAGCATTGAGATGACAATCCGATGCTAAATAGTTATAGAAGAGAATGGATATCGTTTTTTAAAAGCATTGTTACACCGGGATTACCTGAATTATACAGATTTGATTACTTTTGTTTTAATTGAGCAAAAAGCATTTACATATCAACCGGATTTTAGCGGTATTGTTGCTTTGGGTATTCGCCATAGCACTCACTCCGTGGAGCTCTCTTCATCACCATGAAGAACAAAGAGACTATTGTGCCCAAAACGGTAAAGAATGTATGCATAAGTTCCATGTTGGCAGTCAGAAACATAACTGTCTGATTTGTTCTGCTCATTTCGAAAAAGACTACTACAAGGATACTTTAACCTACCAGGTTATGCTTCCTGTGCAGATAATAGACAAGATCTATACTTTAGCCGGAACATCCTATACTGAGCTGATCAGTACTTCTCTGCGTGGCCCCCCGGTTACGGGATAAGATCATCTATCTTTTATTGCGGATATCCGAAGGATTCATCCGTCTGCCATTTTATTTAAAAAATACACACACAGGAAGCCTGAATGAGTTCAAGAATACTTGAATGGACTTATCCATGTCTGAAAAAACATAATATTATAATGAAAAAACTACATCTATTTTTAGTTGTATTGCTGTCTGCTTTTATTTTTACCAGTACATTTGCTGCCGATATAGCCGAATTCAAAGGTAAAATTATTGATGCCGATACTAAACTGCCATTACCGGGAGCTTCTATTACAATTCCTGATTTACGTACTTCTGCTACAGCGAATCAAAACGGAGAGTTCATCTTCAGAAATGCACCTGCCCATGGTCGTTTTCTTGTTCAGGTAAGTTATATCGGTTATAAAACAATCACACAGTCAATTGACTTTTCTAATCCTGGTAAGCTGGAGTTTGCTTTACAGCCAAGTGTTATTGAAGGACGGGAAGTTGTAATTACCGGCTCAGCTTCAAGCTCCGATAACCGCAAAAACAGTACTTCAGTGAGTACGGTTAGCAAAGCTGATTTATTATATCGTCCATCAACTAACCTGATAGACGCAATTTCGAGGGTGCCTGGCGTATCGGAAATTACAACCGGGCCAGCGATCTCCAAACCAGTAATCAGGGGATTAAGTTATAACCGTGTAGTTACACTGAATGATGGTGTAAAACAACAGGGCCAGCAATGGGGAGATGAACATGGAATTGAGATCGATCAGTATAGTGCCGACCGTGTGGAGATACTGAGAGGGCCTGCAAGTTTAATGTATGGCTCTGATGCCTTAGGCGGTGTGATTAATATACTGGATGGACTGCCGGCACCGGATGGTACATTAAGAGGTGAGTTTTTAACCAACTATGCAACCAATAACGGAATGTCCGGAAGTTCATTAATGCTCCAGGGAAATGAAAATGGCTTTATTTACAAAGCCCGTGGGTCATATAAAAATGCTTACTCTTATCAGACGCCTACGGAATATGTACCGAATTCGGGTTTCAACGAGACTAACTTCGAAGGACAGATCGGTTTGAATAAAAAATGGGGATATGCACATTTGGATGCTTCGTCCTTTCGGACAAATATTGGATTTTATGAGCCTAAAAGGAATGATGCAGGACAGTTAGTGGACGCTGATGGAAATCCTTTTACAGATGCTCAGAACAAGGACAGAACTGTAGCTTATCCTAAGCAAGATGTTCGTCATTATAAATTAGCTTTAAACAGTAATATCCTTTTAGGTGAAGGAAGTTTAAAGGCTACTTTAGGTTATCAGCATAACCTGCGCAGAGAATTAGGTACAGCAGGAGAAGGACCAAATTTATTCCTGAACAGCTATACTTACAGTTATGACCTGAAATACTCATTTAAAGAAATCAATGGCTGGGCACCGGTTGTTGGTGTATCGGGCGAATATATCCACAGTGTGAATACGAAAGGAAAAGAACAGCTGATTCCTGATTTTGACTCACAGGCATTCGGAGGTTTTGCCTTTGTTAAAAAGACCTGGAATGAAGATACTTTTAATGCAGGTATCCGTTTTGACTATAGAAAAATGACTGGTAAGGAATTTACCGGAGAATCTGATTATCCTGCCTTTACCAATAAATTTTCACACGTTACAGGAGCATTAGGTTATACACATGAATTTAATGATGCTCTTAGTTTTAAGGCTAACGCAGGAAGTGCTTTCAGGGCACCAAATATTGCTGAACTAGCTTCAAATGGGGTACACGAAGGGGTGTTCCGTTATGAGGTAGGTAATCCGAATCTTAAACCGGAACAGAGTTACCAGTTTGATGCCTCTTTCGATTATCAGAATCAATATGTAAGCGCTAGTTTAGGCGGTTTTGCAAATTATATCAACAACTACATTTATTACAATACCAATGGGCAGACCAAAACAGTAGATGGCAGGGATTTCCCGGTTTATAATTTTGTACAGAACAATGCTTTTCTTCGTGGTGTTGAGGCTTCACTAACACTACATCCGGTTAGTTTTATCCATTTTGAGAACGGGTTCTCCTATACAAGGGCAACGAACCGTACCACTAATCAGTCCCTTCCGTTTATACCGGCTGCAACCTTGCATAATGAATTAAGATTTGAGCCAACCTTAAGAGGTACTTCACACTCTTATGTATCTGTAGGTATTGATAATTACTTCAAACAGACTAAAATTGATAGTTTCGAGACACCTACTTCTGGTTACACGCTTTTAAATGCGTCAGTAGGTACGACTTTGAAATTGAGCAAAAATCAGGATATCACTGTTTATGTAGCTGGTAAAAACTTATTGAACAAAGCTTATTATGATCATTTAAGCCGTTTTAAACCAGGAAGATTAAGTGATGAAGATCCTACTTTAGGAATCTACAATATGGGCCGTAATATTACTTTTGGTGTAAATATCCCATTTACATTGAAGAAATAATATAGGTTACCTGAGCGCAAAACCCCGTTTTTTATTTAAAGAACGGGGTTTTGTTGTAAAATAATTGTTAGGTTTAGAACATTCAGCTGCCTGGTTTGTTGTAGGCTACGATTACCTATATTATCATATGTTCAAAAAATTATTGCTACCCGCTCTCCTTTTATTTTGTGCGTCTTTGTCAGTGTCGGCGCAACAAACAGATACACTGTCAATTACATTGGAAAATGTCAAATATGCCTACCCTGTAAAGTACTTTCCTATTCATACCGAAGGACAGGATATAAAAATGGCTTATATGGATATAGCGCCTGTGCAAAATGCGAATGGCAGAACGGTCGTATTATTTCATGGTAAAAACTTTGCCGGATATTACTGGACAAGTGTAATTAAAGCTTTAACAAGTAGGGGATTCAGAGTGATTGTTCCTGATCAGATAGGGTTCGGAAAATCTTCAAAACCATTTATTCATTATAGTTTTCATGAGCTGGCCCGTTGGAATAAAGCCCTGTTGGATACTCTTGGAATTCAGAAAGCTAATATTCTGGGACATTCAATGGGAGGGATGCTGGCTACCAGATTTGCTTTAATGTATCCTCAGACTACGGAAAAACTATTATTGGAAAATCCTATCGGACTGGAAGATTACCGCACATTCGTCCCTTATGTCAATACGGAGGAACAATATAAGACAGAATTGAAAGCTACAGCGGAAAGTATAAAAAAATACTATCAGACATCTTATTTTACAGTATGGAAACCTGAGTATGATGAACTGGTTAAAATTGCCTCTGGAGTCACTTTTAGCACAGATTATCCACGCTGGGCAAGAGTGTCAGCAATGACTTATACCATGATCTATGAGCAGCCTGTGGTTTATGAATTTCAGAATATTAAGGTCCCTACAATTCTTTTTATTGGGAAAGAAGACAAAACTATTGTTGGAAAGGGATTACTTAGTCCACAGGAACAGGCTTTACATGGTCAGTATAAAATCCTGGGAAAGCAGATTGCTGCAAAAATACCGAATGCCAAGCTGATCGAATTTGAAGGCAGCGGACATATCCCTCATCTGGAAGTGTCCACTGAATTTAATGTAGCTTTATTAGGTGGTTTATAAGCATTATTTTTTCATCAGATCCTGTGAGAAAATTATGGACAGGATCTGATAAAGATTGGGGTGCTTTTCTTTAAACTGAGCTGGATTTTCAAAAAAATACTCTGAAACTACAGCAAAGAATTCAGCTTCATTGGTCACGGCATACGGATTAATATCAGATTGGCCTGCTTCTATTTTATTAATCTCCTGGTGAATCATCTTTATCCAGGGAATAATATACTGATGCGGTATCAGGTTCTCAGGGATACCATCTGTTGCACCATCAGATTTATCAAGCAGGTGTACAAACTCATGAATGGCAGTATTCTCTTTATCAGCGTTTATAGAAAAGCCTTCTAATAACGCAGAGCGGGATAAGATCATCTGGCCGTTCATATATCCCGTACCTACCATGCCCATGATATTGCGGTCACCTCCTTCAAACTGAAAGTCTTTATTGAAAGTATCAGGATAGAGGATTACCGCATGAAGATTCTGGTATCTCCATTGCCCGAAACCAAAAATCGGAATTACAGCGCTACAGGCAATTAATAAACGATCGGTCGTATCAGGAACCAGGTCTATGCCTTCAATGCGGACATGACTCAGAAAATCTTTCAGCATATGCTCAAATTTAAGGCGGCCCGACTCATCTAAATGCTGATAATAGGCTACATGGCCAAGCAGTATCTGGCGTTCTGCTTCACTGATCGATTGATCTGTTGTCTGTTCAGGTTTTCTTTTTCTGAGGATAAAGTACAGTGCGATGATAAAACCAGCAATTAAAATATAGTAAGGAGTCATTATTCTGCTTCAAGGATTTCAATTTGTTTCAGGATTTCATCCTGTGATATAGGATAAGGCTTATCGTTAACCAGTGATTGGTACACAGCCTCAAATAGAGAAAGATAACTCGCCGGTTCAGAAGAAATCAAACTTTTTGTTCTTTCTCCATTCTCATTGATCAGGGTAAGAACTCCTTCTTTGCCTTTAGCTTCAATCCCAAAGCCTGGATCATTGGGTTTAATCCCTTTCAATAATTGTTCTTCCTGTAAATCTGTACGCTCTTTAATAAAGCTGCCATTTCTCCCGTGAAGTACAAAAGAAGGCTGTACGTCAACCACCATCATGTTTGAGTGGACAAAGACGTTCAAACTATTTGGGTAGCTGAGATGGATCGAAAAGAAGTCATCCACTTTAGTATGCTCTCTGTTTCTGCCCAATATCTTATGAAATGAATCTGGATTTCCAAAAAGGCTGATTGCCTGATCCAGCAGATGTGCACCCAGATCATATTGTAAACCGCTGGCAGCTATAGGCTCTTCTTTAAAGCTTTTCGCGCCTATGGCGGCTTTATACCTGTCGAATCTTAAATGCACTTCAGATAATTTACCCAATTCCCCGCTTTTGATGATACGCTTTACTACTGTAAAGTCACTGTCCCATCTCCGGTTCTGGTATACAAATACTTTTTTACCAAGACTTTCGGCCAATTCAAATATTTCTGCTGCCTGGGCAGATGTTGCTGTGAATGGCTTTTCGACCAAAATATGCTTGCCGGCATTCAGCGCTTGTTTCGCATAATCATAGTGCGTATAATTTGGCGTATTAATGACGATGAGTTCAATCTCTTCATCATTTAATAATTCTTCAGTACTATTATAGCTGATGATCCCGGTGAAGTCTTTTTCTGCATTTTTTTGATTACGTTCAGTGACTGCGCGGAGTTTAAACCCTTTGTGGGCGGCAAGAAAAGGGCCGTGGAAAACCTTGCCAGACATGCCGTAGGCCATCAGACCAGTCGAGATTATGCTATTCATCGATTTCTGTGTTTAAACTGCTAAATTAACGAATCCCCGAACTTAAGTATTAATAATATTGTCATAAACCTTACTATAGTTTTATCTTTGCGTATGAAGCCCGCAGAAATTAACGCAAAATGGAAAATTCTACAGCAAAAGATTGCAGCAGAATTTGATTCAGATATACCAGATTTAAAGGTAATGTTGTTCTTAATAGGCGTTCAGGAGTTGGGTAAAGGCCCGGGCAAATACAGCAAACGTCAGAAAGAAGAACTAATGCATATTGCAACCTGTCGTTTATTGAGTGAAATGGGCTTTTATGAGCTTGAAGGATTGGATCAGGATGGATGGCCACATTGGAAACTGGTTAAGCCAGTTCCATCATTTGCTATGATGGAGCAAGAATTACTTCTGAAATCCCTCGCAATTCACTATTTCGAAGATATCTACCAATAAAGCAGGTTGTAAAATCTGTACCAATAAAAAAACCGAAGTATAATTACTTCGGTTTTTTTATAATTAAAATAGGTAGATCTTAATATTTTTAGTTTTTAGCTTGTTGAGCAGCTTGTTGTTTCAATTGATCATTTGCTACGATTACAACCTCTACTCTACGGTTAGCAGCTCTTCCTGCGTCAGTAGCATTATCTGCGATTGGCTCAGAGAAACCTTTACCGATAGTTGTTAAACGGGAAGCAGGTACACCTTGAGTAACTGCGAATGCTTTAACAGCAGCAGCTCTTCTTTCAGAAAGCCCCATGTTGTAAGCTTCAGTTCCTTTATTATCTGTATGACCAATAACTTTGATCTCAGTATCAGGATATTTTTCTAACGATGCAGCTAATGATTTTACATTGTCTTTAGCCGGACCTTTTAAGTTTGCACTGTCAAAGTCGAATAAGATACCGCTGTCAAATTTCACGATAATACCTTCTCCCTGACGAACAACTTCTGCATTCGGGATTGCATTCTGGATTTCAGCGGCCTGTTTATCCATACGTTTTCCGATGAACCCACCGGCAACTCCACCAGCAGCAGCTCCTAAAATAGCTCCAACAGCAGTATTACCAGCTTTGTTTCCAATAATAGCACCCAATACACCACCTGCAGCGGCACCGATACCAGCTCCTTTTTGTGTTTTAGTTAAACTATCACAGCCTTGAAAAGCCATAGAGCTTATTGATAATGCTATACAGAATGTCGCTATTTTATATTTTGAAGTAACCATGGGAATAAAATATTTGTTTATAAAAGCATTTAATCAAACGTAATGCCAAGTGTGGAAAATACTGGATTTATTGTATTAACACTAAAATATTGCATTGAAAACCCGGAATAAATGGCAGCCCACTGTCTGGAAACGTTTAGATTGACCAGAATTCTGTACAATATGATGGCCTATAGGTAAAATTGTCCGTCAGAAATTGCCCGGTTAATGTATTAAGAATATAAAATTATTCTTAATAGTTGTATTTGTCTTTCCAGTTCTGCTTTAGTTTTTCGCGGAGTTTATTTTCGGCAGGATTATTTCCGGGATCATATAATTTGGTCCCGCTTAACGGTTCCGGTAAATATTCCTGCGGAGCAAAGTTTCCCTCATAACCATGAGAATACTTATAATCTTTCCCATAACCAATGTTTTTCATCAGTTTCGTGGGTGCATTTCTGATATGGAGTGGTACAGGTAAATTACCTGTCTGTTGTACCAGTTGCTGCGCTTTATTTATAGCTTCATAAGAAGCATTGCTTTTTGCAGAGGAAGCGAGATAAGTAACTGCCTGCGAAAGTATAATCCTTGCTTCCGGATAACCAATCACATTTACTGCCTGGAAACAATTGTTAGCAAGCAATAATGCATTAGGATTGGCATTGCCGATATCTTCAGAAGAAAGTATCAACAGTCTGCGGGCAATAAACAGGGGGTCTTCACCTCCTTCAATCATTCTGGCAAGCCAGTAGACAGCTGCATTTGGATCACTCCCTCTTATAGACTTAATAAAAGCGGAGATGATATCGTAATGCTGTTCTCCTGCTTTATCATACAGTGCCAGATTTTGCTGGGCATGCTTCAGCACATTCTCGTTGGTCAGTGTAATTTGCTCTCCACCGATACCATTAACAGCAATCTCCAGCACATTCAGGAGTTTCCTGGCGTCGCCACCGGATAACCGGATAAGTGCTTCATGCTCCTTGATGGTGATTTTTTTTGATTTTAGCAGTACATCTTCTTTGATGGCTGTTTGTAATAAGCCTGATAATTCATCTTCATCCAGAGACTTCAGAATGTAAACCTGACAGCGTGATAATAATGCGGAGATAACTTCAAACGACGGATTTTCAGTTGTCGCCCCAATTAAGGTTACCAGTCCGCGTTCTACGGCGCCAAGCAGACTATCCTGCTGTGATTTGCTAAATCTGTGTATCTCATCGATAAATAGAATTGGCAGGCCCAGGAAACTATCTTTTAGGGCTGCGGCTCTGTCGATGACCTCACGGATATCTTTTACTCCGGAATTAATTGCGCTCAGGTTAAAAAAAGGACGGTCAAGCGCCTGAGAGATGATATAAGCCAGCGTTGTTTTCCCTACTCCGGGTGGGCCCCAGAAAATCATGGAGGGTAGCTGTCCGCTTTGTATCGCTTTGCGCAAGACGGCATCGGGACCTACCAGATGCTGTTGACCAACATATTCATCCAGATTTTGTGGACGCATACGTTCTGCTAATGGAGGTAGGTTTTGCATAATGTAAAGATAAAAAAAGAGGAGCAGATAATTCCTTATATATGATATCCTTAAAAAAGAGCAGTTATGGCTCAAAAAAAGGTGAAAAAACACAGATTGTAAGATACTGAGAATCAGTGTTCTCTATATATCTTGTTCAGACTTCATTCAGACTTTTTTCAGAGGTCTTACAGACAAGATTCAGTTTCTGTCGAATAAAGACTGAGCTATCTATGAATTATGTGATTAATAAGTGTTTATGAGGATATCAGCCAGCATAATTTTGATGCGACCCGTGCTTTCATCCCGAATTATGATTAAGTTTAAAAGATAAACCGCAATATATTATCTATGGTATATTCCAAGCAATTTTATCTGGCTAGTCTGATCACCCTGATTTTTAGCTTCTTTTCTCTTTCCGTGGTTTCACAGCCCCAAAGTATATACCATAAGGGCTGGGTCGATTTCAACAAGAACGGGAAGATGGACATCTTTGAAGATCCTTCACAGCCTGTAGAAAAACGGGTAAACGACCTGCTCAGTCAGATGACTGTTGAAGAAAAAACATGTCAGATGGCTACTTTATATGGGTATAAAAGAGTATTGAAGGAAGAAATGCCAAGTCCGTCATGGAAGAATGAAGTATGGAAAGATGGTATTGCGAATATTGACGAAGAACTGAACAATTTAACTTCCCATACTGATGATGCACCTACGCAATATTCTTTTCCCTTTAGCAAACACGCACTGGCGATTAATACAATACAAAGGTGGTTTGTTGAAGAAACACGTCTGGGTATCCCTGTTGATTTTACTAATGAGGGTATTCATGGTTTAAATCATGATCGGGCGACACCATTACCCGCACCTATATCCATAGGTAGTACTTTCGATAAGCAACTGGTGCGTCAGGCTGGGCAAACGGTTGGCAGGGAAGCCAAGGCACTGGGATATACTAATGTATATGCACCGATACTTGATCCGGCACGTGATCAGCGCTGGGGGCGTGTCGTGGAATGCTATGGTGAAGATCCTTTTCATATTGCAGAGATGGGTAAACAAATGGTATTAGGGATACAGGAAGAGGGGGTGGCTTCCACATTGAAGCATTACGCAGTTTACAGTGTTCCAAAAGGCGGTAGAGATGGCAGTGCGCGTACAGATCCTCATGTAGCACCACGTGAGATGTACCAGATTTATTTATATCCTTTTCGCCGGGTAATTCAGGAAGCACATCCCATGGGTGTAATGAGTAGCTATAATGACTGGGATGGTGTGCCGGTTACCGGCAGTTATTATTTTTTAACAGAATTGCTGCGTCAGAAATTTGGCTTTAATGGTTATGTGGTCTCTGATAGTGAAGCTGTGGAATATTTATACAGTAAACATCATGTAGCTGGCGATTATAAAGAAGCCGTTAGACAGGCTGTGGAAGCAGGTTTAAATGTACGCACCAATTTTACGATGCCCCAGTCTTTTATTTTCCCTCTGCGTGAGCTGATCAGGGAGAATAAACTAGCTATGAAAACAGTTGATTCGCGTGTGGCTGATGTGCTGAGGGTAAAGTTCAGACTTGGCCTGTTTGATGATCCTTATGTAAAAGATCCAAAATCTGCTGATCAGATTGTTCATACGCCGGCTGCTGCTGCAATGTCTCTGCAAATGAACCGTGAAGCCATGGTGTTATTGAAAAACGAAAACAAGCTCTTACCACTGGATAAGAATAAAATGAAAAGAATATTAGTAACCGGGCCAATGGCTAAAGAGACTAGTTATGCAATCAGCCGTTATGGCCCTTCCCATAACCCGGTAACCAGTGTGCTTGACGGAATAACTGATTATATAGGTAATAGCGGACAGGTATTATATGCAAAAGGATGTAATGTGGTGGATGCTACCTGGCCAGAGAGTGAGATTATAGAAACACCATTAACTATACAGGAGCAAACCGGTATAGACTCGGCCGTGGCGCAATCGAAGAATGTTGATGTAATTATTGCTGTAGTGGGAGAGGATGTGGATAGGGTAGGTGAAAGTTTGTCAAGAACCGGGTTGAATCTGCCCGGCCGGCAGCTTAAACTAATCCAGGCATTACAAGCTACTGGTAAACCTGTAGTCATGGTGATGATTAACGGACAGCCACTAACCATCAATTGGGAAAATAAGTATGTGCCAGCTATATTGGAAGCCTGGTTTCCTGGCCCGCAAAGTGGCCAGGTCATAGCCGAAACATTGTTTGGTGAAAATAATCCCGGAGGCAGGTTACCGATTACATTTCCTAAAACGACAGGACAGATCGAATTCAATTTCCCTTTTAAACCAGCTTCGCAGGCAGGTCAGGGAGGTGAGAACAGTTGGGGTAAAACCAGTGTGAACGGAGCCTTATATTCTTTTGGATACGGGTTAAGTTATACTACGTTTGCGTATAGTAATTTAAAGGTTTCTCCTGAAAAACTGAATGCACAGGGAGATATTCGGGTAAGTGTTGAAGTCACCAATACAGGAGACCGTAAAGGCGACGAAGTTGTACAGCTATATCTGAAAGATGAAGTGAGCAGTGTAACTACCTATGAATATGATCTTCGCGGTTTTGAACGGATTAACTTAAAACCAGGAGAGAAAAAAACCGTTAACTTCACTTTGCATCCGGATGATCTGGCTTTGCTGGACAAGAATATGAACTGGACAGTTGAACCAGGTAAGTTCGAAGTCATGATTGGCAGTTCCTCAGTTGATATCAGGCTTAAAAAAGAATTTGAAATTAATGCCCTGTAGTGGATTAGTTTATAGATCGTTTTAAAACTAAAGGCTGAATAAACATTATTTATTCAGCCATCAGGTTAAAGTGGTGTAAGGCTCAGCTTATTTGCTCCCCTTTTTTATGATTCCGATTGGGGTGCCGGCCCCCCGGCTTTTGGTTTCTTCTTCCAGAATTTACGTTTGGGAGCATTCCGCTCCTTGCGTTCCGGTTTGTCAGCTGACCCCGGTGTTTCTATAGGGGCAGCTCCCAGATGTTCTGGTAAAGGCATTCTGTCAATCGTTTTGTCGATTAGTTTTTCTATGTTGGCAAACTTGCGTTTGTCCTTGTCATTAACTAAAGTAATCGCAGTACCTGTTGTTGCAGCTCTGGCTGTACGTCCAATTCTGTGGATATAATCTTCAGGATCATGTGGTACGTCGAAATTAATAACTAACGAAATTCCTTCTACGTCTATTCCCCGGGATAATACATCCGTTCCAATTAATACGGGTACACGTTTGTTTTTAAACTCTGATAAAATTGCTTCCCTTTCTTTTTGGCCGAGATCCGAATGAAAAGCTTCTGCCTTAAATCCAAGCCCGCGGAAAACCTTACCCAGATTTTTGACTTTTTCTTTCGTCGATGCAAAAATCAGGATGCTTGGGAAATCAACATTTTTCATCAGTTCAGTCAGTAGTTTTACCTTTTGAGTATCATGTACTAAATAAGCCTGTTGATTAATTCCCGCTGCAGGTTTTGAAATTGCGATACTGATCTGCTCCGGATCTTTCAGTAAGTTGCCAGCAAGTTTTCTGATTTTCGGCGGCATCGTAGCAGAGAACAATACTGTTTGTCTTTTTTCAGGAAGGAAACTTACGATGCGCATAATATCATCATAGAAGCCCATATCAAGCATTCTGTCTGCTTCATCCAAAACCAGGTGTTGCAGTTGATCCAGTTTTAATGCGCCTGAGGAAAGGTGGGAAATTAATCTTCCTGGTGTGGCAATAATAATATCAACACCTTCGCGCATACTGCGTTTTTGCTGTTCATAGGCAATACCATCCCCTCCTCCATATACTGTCAGTGAACTGATATTTGTAAAATAGGAGAGTGCCTCAACCTGCAGATCAATTTGCTGGGCGAGTTCCCGGGTAGGGGCAAGAATAAGGGTGTTGTTATGTCGGTTCTCTGTCTGGCTGATCATATTCATGATCGGCAGCAGGTAGGCCCCTGTTTTTCCTGTGCCCGTTTGAGCACATGCTATCAGGTCTTTTTTTGCTAAAATAAGAGGAATTGCTTCCTGTTGTATTGGAGTCGCATTTCTGAAACCCATAGCTAATAAACCCTCTAATAAATCAGGGTTAAAATTAAAATCTTTAAAATCCAATATACTTGTATGTTATTCGTATTTGTTCTGCCTAAAAGTAACCTTTATTTTTCGCTTTAAGAACTAGTATGTACTGCTTTAGCTATAAGACGGCGCAAAAAAGGGAAAAATTGCTGTGATATCACATTAATACCGGAATTCTATTTTTTTTGATCTGCATAACCGAATACTTTCTGAAGTACTGAAGTTGTACGGCCTCCCAGATTATTTCTGATAGACAACTCTTCCTGAGCAACCTGAATAAACATACCCTCTACTGCTTTTTGTGTTACATAAGCCGGAAGGTCTGTCGTTACAGGTTTAACCAGAGGTAATTTATTGTATTGTCCGGTAGCCTCGCCCCAATATTTGGCTGCACCGACTTTGTTCAGGCTGGTATTGATTACCGGTCTGAATTTCTCCGTTAGTTGTGCTGTCGTTGCCTTCTGGAAATATTCTGTTGCCGAATTCGGTTTGCCTAACAAGATATTTGTCGCATCTGTAATGGTCATCTGTTTAATCGCCGCAACAAAAATGGGCTTAGCCTCTTTGGCTGCATCTTCTGCTGCCCTGTTTAAGCTGGTGATCACATTATCAGCCAATGAGCCCAGGCCCACACTTCTGAGTGCCTTTTCTACTTTTTGAGCTTCAGGAGGGAAAAGAATTTTAACAGCGACGTTTCCAAGAAATCCGTCTTTCTTAGACAGCTGATCCGCGCCCTTTGAAATACCAGCTTCAAGTGCTTGTTTAATACCCTGTCCCATTTCCAATGTACTGGGTTTTCCTAAGGAAGAAGTGGTCGTGGTACCCGTTGTCTGGCTCGCAGGCTGAGTAGTTGAATTGTTAGTTTCTTTGGCCGAGGTAACTTTTTTCAGTAAACTTCCAATGGATTGACTTTGTGCATTATAGCTGCTCAGGGCGATGACAGAGAAAGCGAGTGAGAATAATTTAATTTTTTGCATGTTTTTTGTGTAAAGTCAATGGTAAGCAAATTTCTGGCCATTAAATGGTGATTCAATAATTTTATCTTCTGAGGCCAGCTGTTCTTTTGACATTGTTTGAATTTATTTCATGAATTTTAAACGGGTGTCTACAAGAGTTCAGAAAATATTTCTATACTTGAGAAGAATTTTCCGTCCCAGACACCTTGAAATTTATAAAAAATACAGCAGGAATTAAAGAACTCAGTGATGCAGCCCTTCTTCATCAGTACAAAAGTACAGGAAGTCTGGACGCATTAGGTCTGCTTTATAACCGGTATATGCATCTGGTTTATGGAGTATGTCTTAATTATTTCAAGGAAGAAGAGGCGAGTAAAGATGCCGTTATGCAGATTTTTGAAGAGCTGATCCTGAAATTGAAAATTCATGAGGTGCAGAATTTCAAAAGCTGGTTGCATGTATTAACAAGAAATCATTGTTTAATGGCACTCAGGAAGTTATCGAAGAACAATACGGTTTCGATTGATGATACTTTTGTGGAAAATACCGACTTCGTGCATCTGGATATAGATGATACCAAAGAAAAGCAACTCACAATAATGGAAAAGTGTATGGAGACGCTTACCGAAGAACAAAGGAAGAGTGTTGACCTATTCTATCTCCAGGAGAAGTGCTATAAAGAAGTCGCAGAACTTACTGGTTATGAAATGCTCAAAGTAAAGAGCTATATTCAAAATGGGAAACGGAATTTAAAAAATTGCATAGAGAAAAACAGCGGTGAATAACGATTGGTTAGATATAGAGTTACTGGAAGATTATCTGGATGGTAAACTGGATAGCAAGGCTATGCACAAGATTGAAAAGCAGGCGCTGGAAGATCCTTTTGTTGCGCAGGCGCTGGCTGGATTAAGTGAGTCCCCGGGCAGGGCCGTGCATTCAGTATCGCTGCTTCAGAAGCAATTGTACGAACGGATTGCACAACACCAGGAAACTAAAAAAGAAACTGTATTTACCTGGCAGCGCTTAAGTGTTGCTGCTGCAGCTGCGGTTATGTTTATTTCTGTCAGTATTATGTTCTTTATGAAAGACAGAGAGAAGAGAGAGCAAATGGCAAAAAATCACCCCAGAAAGGTAGAAGTGAATATTGCACCGGCACCTGCGGTTATAGACTCTGCTAAAAATGATATTTATGCTGCGAATATACCGGCAGTATCTAAGAAACAAAAAACGGTTATCCCTGGCCAGATCAGTCCGGCAAGAGAAAAGTTACAGGAAGTCGTAATGGATAAGGCTGTGCAGTCTTATGCTGTTCAGAGTGCTCCTGTTCCTGCTGTAGCAGCGGATAGTAACGCAGCATCTGCATCACGTGTGCTGATGGGGAAAGTGGCTGGTGTAAGGAGTAAGGCAGTTGTGGCTACAGCTATACCGATAGTATCGGCGCCAATAGGTGGCTGGGCTAATTTTGACAGTTACTTGAATGATCACAACAAACTGACTGGTCATACGGGTACTTTTGTCGAACTAAATTTCCTGATTGATCAGGAAGGCAAACCAGCTGATATTAAAATTATCAGAGGTGCAGCTAAGGAATTTGAAGATGAGGCTGTCCGGCTGATTAAGGAAGGACCAAAATGGGAGCAGCCTAAATCACCGGAAAGCAGGATGATTTATACAATTGCATTCTAAAGAAAAAGCCCTGAACTTTCCGTTCAGGGCTTTTTTATGATTGAGTTCCGTTAAAGGAGTGAAATCTTAAAAGAAAAGGGAAACAATTTTGAAAATAACAGCTGCCAGTACTGCCGATACAGGGATTGTTAATACCCAGGCCCAGAGTAAACTTACAGTTACTCCCCATCTTACAGCTGAAACTCTTTTAAGCAGGCCAACCCCAACGATAGAGCCTGTAATTGTATGCGTAGTAGATACCGGAATACCAAAGTGCTCTGTCAATCCCAGGGTTACCGCACCTGCAGTTTCCGCCGCTACACCTTCAAAAGCATTTACCTTAGTAATTTTAGAACCCATTGTTTTCACAATCTTCCAACCTCCACTCATTGTTCCTAAGGAGATGGCTGCGTAACAGGTAAAAGGAATCCATTCCGGCATGGTATCGCCTGTCTTTAATACTTTACCGGCAACCATGGCCACATAGATAATCCCCATTACTTTTTGCGCGTCGTTTCCTCCGTGAGTGAAACTCAAAGCGGCTGAAGAGATCAACTGTAATTTTTTGAACCACTTCTCTGCAACAGAAGGTCTGGCATTTTTAGAAAGGTGCAAAAGAATGATCGATATAATTACCGAGATAAACATACCGATTACCGGAGCCAGAACGATAAAGGCGACAATTTTCAGGATAGGTGCAAGGCTGATTGCTGATAGTGCATTGGCACCAACACTAGCCGCTTTTGCCATACCTGCACCAGCAAAACCACCTACTAAAGTATGTGATGAACTTGAAGGAATACCATACCACCAGGTAAATAAATTCCAGATGATTGCAGCAATTAATCCCGAAAGAATTACCGGCAGATCAATATATTGTTCCAAAACCGTCTTAGCAATTGTATTTGCAACTTTGTGATCAGTGAAAACAAAATACGCTGCAAAGTTAAAAAGAGCTGCCCAGAGTACTGCCTGGAAAGGGGTAAGTACTTTTGTCGATACAACCGTAGCGATAGAGTTGGCTGCGTCATGAAAGCCATTGATATAATCGAAACCTATAGCCAGAACAATTACAACGATCAATAAGGGTGTAAGCATTTTTTTGAATTTTTAAGCGTTCTTAACCAGGATAGATTCCAACACATTTGCTGCATCTTCACATTTATCTGTAGCCATTTCAAGTGTTTGAAGAACTTCTTTCTGTTTGATCAGTTCAATTGCATTGGTTTCAAATTCGAATAACCGCGCAATTGCAATATTACAAACATAATCCGCCTGATTTTCTCCGCTGTTAATACGTACACAAGCATCAGCAATTACACGGATATTTTTAAAGCTTCTCAATTCTTTGATGGCTTTATCTAAATCTGTACACATTTCAACCAGTAATTCAGCTAATTTGATCATAGCATCACCGATATTCGTAATGTTATACAGCTCTATATTACTTGCCGAAGCATGGATATAATCTGCAATATCATCAACTGCACTTGCCAGTGCATGAATATCTTCTCTGTCAAAAGGAGTGATAAAGTTTTTACTTAATTCTAAAAATATAGAGTGGGTAATTTCATCGCCAACATGTTCCAGTCGTTCGATCTCTTTGATATATTCTTTTCTTTTTTCCAGATCTTTGGTACTTAACGCCAGAAAAAGTGCCTCTGAGATCTTTAATACATTACTTCCGGCTTGTTCAAACAGCGGTTGGAATTTTTTGTCTTTTGGTGTAAAGAACTTAAAAATATTATTCATGTTAACTATAAGATATGGTTACAAAAGTAGGGTCTCAATGTTAAGTTAGTGTTAAGTGTTAACATTAAAGGAATAATTCTTTAAATTTTAGCCGATTTTTTGAAGTGTAAAAGCAAAGGTTGTTCCGATCTGCAATGTGCTTCTTACAGAAATAATTTGCTGATGCGCCTCCAGGATATGCTTCACAATTGCCAGCCCGAGTCCTGTTCCACCAACCTCTCTTGATCTGTGCGAATCTATTCTGTAAAAACGTTCAAACAATCGTGGCAAGTGCTTTTCATCAATTCCAATTCCATCATCTGTAACCTCTATCAGGTACTGATCATGTAATTCAAATATTTTGATTGCTGTAGATCCGTTTTCTTTTCCGTATTTAATGGAATTAGAAATCAGGTTAATCATGACCTGTCTGATCTTTTCGCGGTCTGCATTTACAAAAGCGGGGTGCATATACTTCTCTTTAAACGAGAGTTTCACATTCCTTTTGTTGGCTTTATCTTCCAGGGCTTCCATGACCTCTTTGGCCAGGAGTACGAAATCAAATTTCCGGTAATCTATAGGTACTTCACCAGATTCCAGTTTTGAGATAGCATCCAGGTCATTAATCAGGTAACTCAGACGCTCTACGTTTTTTTCAGCCTTATTTAAAAACTTAACGGCCATTTCCGGATCGTCAATCAGGCAATCCTGTAAAGTTTCAATATATCCCTGAATAGCAAAAAGTGGGGTCTTAAATTCATGCGATACATTAGATAGAAATTCTCTCCTGAACTGCTCCTGTTTCTTCAATAGGTCTATTTCCTGTTTTTTTGCCCCCGCCCATTCTTTGACTTCATGCTCTACGTCATTAATAGGATCAGTACTTACATACTCACCCAATGCATCTTTCAGGTCTTTACCCAGTTTAAGATTATGGATCAGTTTATAGATCAGTTTAATTTTGGAATAGATATACTTCTCCAGCAAATAATAAAACATGATGAAACTTGTCACAAACGAAACTCCGAAAGAGACAAGCATAAAATACCAGCTTTGCTGAAAATGGAAATTGACCAGTCCGATGGACAGTCCTACTGCCAACGCAGTGATGAGAACAAGAACACTTAACTTCATGAAGGCAATTTACAAGATAATTTTTAAATAGGGCTTAGTTTACACCTTCCCATTCTTTATAAAACTGCTCCAGATAAATCAACATGAACTCATGTCTTTGTTCTGCAAGCTTTTTTCCTGCACCGGTTTTCATTAGTTCTTTCAAACGCAACAGTTTTTCGTAAAAATGGTTGATAGTTGGTGTTGCAGAATTTTTATAGGCCTCCTTACTCATGTTCAGGTCGGGCTGAATCTCTGGATCATACAGCACCCGGTTTTTATAGCCACCATAAGTAAAGGCACGGGCTATCCCTATTGCTCCTATAGCATCCAGGCGATCTGCATCCTGAACAATATCCAGTTCTTTCGAAAAGAAATCTATTTTGCCAAGGCTTGCTTTATAACTCAGGTTCCTGATGATCTGTTGTACATGTAAGATAATATGATCGTCAAGTCCAATGCTTTTCATAAACTCTCCGGCAATTTCAGGACCTATCTCTTCATTACCGTTATTGAACTTGCTGTCGGCAATATCATGTAACAGTGCCGCAAGGGTGACAATCAGTAAATCACCACCTTCTTTTTCATTTATACTCAGGGCCGTTTTATAAACCCTTTCAATATGAAACCAGTCATGGCCGGCCTCGGCTCCTGCTAATGTGTCTTTTACAAAGCGGATTGTTTTTTCTTTTATACTATCAAAGTCCATTTGCATGAAACAAAGATATTATATTCCGGGCTATTCAATCTGCTGATGGAGATCAACTTTTTGACTATGGTCCATGCAAATCAGTTGTATGACTTTAACTTCAAGAATTACAGCAATCTGAAATAACCTTTCTACAGTAAGTTTACTATATCCCAGTTCAATCTTGCTATAGGCATTTTGAGAAATTGACAGCTTGGCAGCCAGGTAATCCTGAGTGTAATTCCTGAATTCTCTGATCTTTCTGATATTAACTGCCACAATTTCTGATGTTAGATCCAGTGGGTCTTTCATAATACTAAGTTTAGCATAAAGACAACTAACGAAAAAAAAGACCTATTGGATTTAGGGCCTGAGCATAAAAAAAAGTATACCTGCCAGAGCGGGTATACTTTTCTTATTTTTTGCGGATCTGATTTACTGATCTTCCGGTTTTGGATCTTTAGACTGAGGCCTTTCACTTTCCGCCCTGCGCGTACCGTCATATAATTCATATTCCAGCATCCGGCAATCTAATTTGCCATTATAAAATTCAACTTTACGGGAAGCTTTCAATCCGATTTTTTTAGCCAGATCGGGATTACCCGTAAAAATATAGCCGTTGTATCCTTTGCAATCTTTCTTCAGGAAATCACCTATACGTTTATAAGTAAGCTCCAGTTGTGAATGGACACCCAAACGTTCTCCATATTCAGGATTGAATACAACCACGCCTTTTCCACCTTCAGGAACCTGAGTATCTGCAAAATCACATACTTCAAAAGTAATCAGTGTATCTACTCCGGCAGTTTTTGCGTTTTTACGACTAATATCTACTGCATCTTCCGACAAATCAGTTGCTACAATCTGTAAATCGACATTTTTGATCACCTGATCTTTTAAGATCCTGCGTTCAGCAAAAAACACCTCTTCATCATAGCCAATCACGTGCATAAAACCGTAGTTCATTCTGAACAAACCGGGTCTTCTGTTTGTCGCCAGTAAAGCAGCCTCAATGGCAAGTGTTCCTGAACCACACATCGGATTGATAAACGGTGATTTCTGGTCCCAGTTTGTACTCATGACTACCCCGGCAGCAAGAGCCTCAAGCATCGGCGCTTTTCCTGGTATTTTACGATAACCATGTTTTGCCAGGGTTTCTCCCGACGTATCGATAAAAATATCAGCTTCGTCGTCTTTCCAGTAAAGATGGACTACTGTTTTATTCGCATCCGAACCCGAGTTCGGGCGCATGCCTTTCTTCTCTTTTATTCTGTCAACAATAGCATCCTTCACTTTCAGGTTAGTGAAAAGAGGAGTGGTTATAGTTGGATTATCTACATTCGAAGTAACGGAGAAATAGCCGGAAAAATCGATCAGTTCTTCCCATGGCATGGCAACCAGCTCACGGTATAATTCTTCAGGATTATTGACTTTAAAACTATTTAAACAGTATAAGATCTGGCTGGCACACCTTAAATTTAAATTTAGTTTAATACACTCGGTTAAAGTGATATTCAGTTCTACTCCCGTAGGGAAATCTCTTACGATTTCGTAGCCAAGTGCTTTTACCTCTTCTACCAGATAAGGAGAAAGTCTTTTGTTACAGGTTAAAATAACCTTACTTTTGTTGTGGAAAACTTGCATAATTATTGTGCTAAGTTATCAATAATAATATAGAGATTTGAACTAGTAAGTAGAATAAAAGAGTATTTGTTATGGAATTAAAAGGAAAAGTGCACGAAATCGGTGCATTACAGCAGGTGAGTGAGACTTTTAAAAAGCGTGATCTCATTATTGAATATGCAGAAAACCCAACTTATCCTGAATATATCAGGTTCGAAGCTTTACAGGATAAAACTGCTTTATTTGATAGCTTGAAAACCGGCGATGATGTAGAAGTTTCATTCAATCTTCGCGGTCGTCCGTGGACAGATAAAATGGGAAAAGTATCTTATTTCAATAGTTTAGTAGTTTGGCGTATCAATGCATTGACTAACAGTGCTGCAGCTGCTTCTACTCCACAATACGCTCCTCCTGCAGATTTAAATAATGCACCGGGTGAGGAAGACGATTTGCCATTCTAAAGATCTTTTTATAGGGAACAAATTGTACTAAGAGTGCCGGGAATTATTTTCCGGCATTTTTTTTTGCTGAAACGCGCCCTTATTCGTGTTAAATATTGTTAAAATAGAATTTATTTACCCTGTCTTCGTTATTTTTGAACAGAATAATGAAGAAAAGAAGTCTTTGGTTAATCACAGCGCTCATGACCATAGCGTTGCTTGGTGTGTTTGTAATGCAATTGTATTACATCAGGGAAGCTTATAGACTTAAATCACAACTTTTCGAACAGGAGGTTAACCAGGCATTAAGTGCTGTTGCCGGGAAAGTTCAGCGGTTAAATGCAGTAAACCATATCAATAAGAAAGATCTGGAATGGCGTTTGAAGATGGAAAATCAACGTCGTGACAGAACCAGGAGACTGATCGGCCTGGATCAGAAGTTCAAAGAGGAAGAACGGAAAAGAAAATACGAACAACAGAAACAGATGATTGATGAGCTCAATTATCAGGATGGGATGATCAGAAAAATTTACCTGAGCCCAACTATAATTTCTGAAGCAGATTTCTACGCTTTGGCTAATCAGGCTACTACCCCGCTGAATGTGGATGTGAACGTAGGGTTTGATGCAAATCTGAATGTGATCGGAAGCGATGTCAAAAAAACCTTTAAAATTGGATCAGCTAAAACCTTTACTGTGGAACCTAAAAAGTTGCCGGACAGTATCAGGTATTTAGTGTATAGCCGTTATGATAGTCAGCCTTTAAGGGTTTCTCTGCCTAGTCTTAACGGGGATATGCGTGCGAAATTCAAAATAGAAGATGAAATTGCCGCAAGAAGAAGACATAATGAATTAAAGGAGTTACGGGCAGACACTGTCCGTCTGATTAATGAAAATAGCTTTAATGTACTGGAAGAGGCGGCTAAGGAAATGAGCCAGGTGGATGTTCCATTAAATAAACGTATTTCTAAAGCGGAGCTGGATACACTGCTACGGGCAGAGCTGATTAATAAAAATATCAATCTTAATTATGATTTCTGGTTGAAAAGTATGACCAGTGATTCTGTATTATTCCGTAAAGTCTCTGCAGTTACCGGTGAAATTTTGCCAGCTAATACTTATAAAACTACACTTTTCAGTAATGACGTGATCAGAGACCCGGGAATGCTTTATATTAATTTTCCGCATAAAAATTCGTTGATTTTCAGTAATCTGAGTGTGACGATGGCTTCTTCAGCGGGATTACTGCTGGTGCTGATTTCGATCTTCTCTTACACACTTTATGCGATATTGAGACAGAAAAAAATTGCAGAGATGAAGACAGATTTCATCAATAATATGACGCACGAATTCAAAACTCCTGTTTCTACAATTATGATTGCCAGCGAAGCACTCAGAGACCCTGAAATTCTCGAAGATAAAAAGAGAATTGGCCGTCTTGCCGGAATCATTTATGATGAAAATGTGCGTTTGGGTAACCATATTGAAAGGGTGCTTAGTATTGCAAGACTGGACAAGAAGGAATTAAAACTGGAAACGGAAGACGTGGATATGAATGAGCTTATTGCTGCGGTGGCAGATAGCATGAGCCTTCAGCTGCAAAAGAAAGAAGCGACATTGATTTTAAATCTTAATGCTGTTTATCCAGTAGTTGTAGGCGATGAGCTGCATTTGTCAAATGTAATTTATAACTTAATAGATAATGCCAATAAATACAGTATTGACCCGCCTCAGATAACCATTAATACAAAGAACTCTGGTAATAATCTCATTATAGAGATAGAGGATAAAGGAATCGGGATGACCAAGGAACAAAGTAAACGGGCATTTGATCAGTTTTACAGAGTCCCTACTGGGAATCTGCATGATGTCAAAGGATTTGGTCTTGGATTAAACTATGTACTGGATATTGTCACACAGATGAACGGTACAATTAAGGTGAAAAGTGAAAAGGAAAAAGGAACCCTGTTTGAAATAATTATACCCCTAAAATAACATGAAGAAAATTCTATTGGTGGAAGATGATCCTAATCTTGGAATGTTGCTGCAAGATTATTTGCAGCTGAAGGGTAAGTTTGACGTCGTACTATGCGTGGACGGTGAAGAAGGTTTGAGAGCCTTTAACAAACACACTTTCGATTTATGTATCCTGGATGTGATGATGCCGAAAAAGGATGGGTTTGCATTAGGTAAAGAGATCAGAAAGGTCAATGAGAGCGTTCCGATTATTTTTGCAACTGCAAAAGCAATGATGGAAGACAAGGCTTCGGCTTATGATCTTGGAGGTGATGATTATATTACCAAACCTTTTCGTATTGAAGAATTACTGCTTAGAATAAACGCGTTACTTAAACGTGTATCTGCTAAAGAAACTAAACCTGCAGAGCCGGTTCAGTCACAATTTCAGATTGGCAGTTATACTTTTGATTATACCACTCAGCTGATTCAGCATAACGGACAGCAGCAGAAACTTTCTACTAAAGAAGCAGAATTGTTGCAATTACTTTGTTTAAAGCAGAATGCAGTGCTTACCCGTGAAGAAGCTTTGTTAAGTATCTGGCATGATGACAATTACTTTAATGGAAGAAGCATGGATGTATTTCTGAGCAAACTCCGGAAGTACTTAAAAGAAGACCCGAACGTAGAGATCCTGAATGTACATGGTAAGGGCTACAAACTTTTGATTAATTAGTTTCTGAAACCATCATGATTTTTCAAATCACACAACGAAATGAAGATAAAATCATGATAGCTTCATCACCGATAAAAAACAAATATACACTCTGATGAAAAGCTTTAGTACCTTTGTTTTTCAAAAACTGGTGTAATCTATGTCTGAATACAATCCTGCTGAGATAGCGGCTAAATTTATCAATTATACTTCCAGGCACATTTTTCTGACCGGGAAGGCCGGAACCGGGAAGACTACTTTTTTGAGAAATTTAATTGAGCTGACTCATAAAAAGGCAGTTATTGTTGCACCGACAGGTATTGCGGCAATTAATGCCGCAGGGGTTACTGTCCACTCGCTTTTTCAGTTGCCATTTGGAACCTATCTGCCAAAACAACCTACTGTAGAGCCTGTTAATCAGCAGTACAATACGCCAAGATCCATAGTTCGTCATTTACAGATGAACACGACAAAAAGAAGGATATTCCAGGACCTGGAACTACTGATCATTGATGAGGTCAGTATGCTAAGGGCAGATTTGCTGGATGCAATCGATATGGTGTTGCGTTATATCAGAAGAAACAATAATAGTTTTGGTGGGGTACAGGTTTTGTTTATCGGAGACCTGCACCAGTTGCCCCCGGTAGTCAAATCTAATGAATGGCAGCTTTTAGGAGAATTCTACAATAGTGTATATTTCTTTGATGCCCATGCCCTGCAACAAAATCCACCCGTATATATAGAGCTCGAGAAAATATACAGACAGGCTGACTCGGTATTCATTAATCTGTTGAATAACCTGAGAAATAATGAAATTACAGCAGAAGATATTAAGCTGCTTGATAAATATTATAAGGCTGGTTTTGAGCCGGCAAAAGACGATAAGTACATCACACTGACTACACATAATCAGCGCGCAGATACTTTAAATAAAAAAAGCCTGGAAGAACTTGGTGGTCAGTCCTACTTCTTTAAGGCTACCGTAGAGGACGAGTTTTCCGAAAATTCTTATCCGGCAGAACATATTCTGGAACTGAAACTGGGAGCTCAGATTATGTTTATTAAAAATGATCAGAGTGGTGACCGCCGTTATTTTAATGGAAAGATAGCTACGGTGATCCGTCTTCAGCAGGACGCTATAGAGGTAGAGACAGAAGGGGAAAGAGAAAAGATTATCCTGGAGAAGTATACCTGGAAAAATATCAGGTATAGCAATCATAAGGTTACCAATGAGATTGAAGAAGAAGTAATAGGTAAGTTTATCCAGTACCCGATCAAACTGGCCTGGGCAATTACAGTCCATAAAAGTCAGGGCCTGACCTTTGATAAAGCAATTATTGATATTGGTAACGCCTTTGCTCCCGGTCAGATTTATGTGGCACTTTCCCGTTTGCGTTCACTCGACGGACTGGTGTTAACTTCCCAGATCTCAGGAACTGGTATCAGGCAGGATCAGAATGTAGCCCATTTCTCAAAGAATAAGCAGCAGGAAGAAGAACTGAACAACCAGATCAAATTGGAGAGTGAAGTCTTCCTGAGAAGTTATCTTCTGACTTGTTTCGATTTAAATACCCTGGATAACTATGTTTATGAGCATGTGCATTCCTACAGTAAGGATATTAATAAATCAGCCAAGCAGAAACACGTCAAATGGGCGCAGCAATTATTAAAAGATCTGAGTGAAATTAAAGCTAATGCTAATAAATTCCTTGCACAGATCCAGCGTTTAAGCCATGATCAGACGCCCGAAGGCCTGGCGAATTTACTGGTCAGGACAACTGCTGCTGAGAACTACTTTAACCCTTTGTTGCTGGCACTTTCACGCCGTATTTTCGAACGGATGGAGTTAGTTAAACAGGATAAACAGGTTACCGCTTTCCTGACCGAGCTGCTGGAAATGGAATCCCTTTTTTACGAGCAGTTTAAAAAGATAAGAAAAGCCACTGGATTGTTGCAGGCAACGATCAATGGAACTGATTTTACGAAGACTGATGTAGGTTCATTGTTGAACCAGGCCGAACGTGAAGCGCAGATGAAGACGGTTTACGCGATGCCTAATCAACTGGATTTCACTGCTAAAAAGGAGAGGACTAAAAAAACTGCCGCGCCTAAGAAGCCAAAAGAAGATACTAAAGTTGTTTCTCTGGAGCTCTTCCAGAATGGCAAAAGTATTACTGAAATTGCAGCAGAGCGAAAAATGGTGGTTGGTACTATAGAAGGGCACCTGGCACATTACGTAGCTTTACAGGAGATTTCTGCGAAAGATATTCTGGGCAGTAAGAAGCTGAATAAGATTCTTGAGGCTATCAAAGAATTACAGACTATGAGTTTAAACCCTATCAGGGAGCATTTAGGGAAGAGTTTTACTTTCGGCGAAATCAAGATAGGCATTGCTGCCCATCTTGCTGAAAATTAAACAGACTCTAAGCTTTAATATTTCCTTCAAATACCAGTTCAGCCGGGCCGCATAGAAATACGCTGGTGAATTTCTCTCCGTCATAGTTAAAGCCTATGCGCAGGTTTCCACCCAGTACTTCAATCTCAGTAGTCTGATTTCCTGTTTTACCATGATGTTTAGCCATTGCGAGGGCCACAGCGGTCACACCCGTTCCACACGCATAGGTTTCATCCTCCACACCACGTTCGAAAGTACGGACAAACAGATGATCACCCTTGTCTTCGACAAAATTCACATTAATTCCATCCTTTTTGTAAGTAGAATTATTGCGGATTTTTTCTCCGGTTTTAAAGACATCCATTGCTTTCAATCCAGTCACCTGTTGTACATAATGCGGAGAGCCGGTATTGAGCACATAAGCGTTCCCGTCCCTTTCAATTTTACTAACATCAATCATTTGTAAATCAACCCAGTCGCCTTTGGCTGTAATTTTGGCATGATGAGGACCATCAACTGCCAGAAAGTTCGTTTGATTGCCAATTATTCCCAGGTATTTAGCGAAAGCGACTATACATCTCCCTCCGTTTCCACACATACTGCCCGGTTGTCCGTCAGCATTAAAATAAAGCATTTCAAAATCATATTCAGCATGGTTCTGCAATAACATCAGGCCGTCAGCTCCAACACCAAAACGCCTGTCACACAGCTGGTGTACAAGATTACTATCTATATCTTCAAACGTTTGTTTGCGGTTGTCTATTAAAACGAAATCATTGCCCGCTCCCTGGTATTTATAGAAATGGGTCTTTAATGAATCCGCTGGTTTAGTATTTAACATTTTTTAACAATTAAGGGATGCCTTGGTGACACAAATATCGTCGTATTGGTATTAACTTTGAATAGTTTGATAAAAGAAATTAAATATGCACACAAATGTGAGGCCTGCATGAATTAGTTTTCTGATTTAGGAAACAAGATTCCGTAGTCTTCATTATCTTTAACCATATAAATATACAAACTAATGAAAAAAATAGCATTAATAGTTTTAGCTGCATTCATTGGAGGTGCAGTAGCAATTGGCGGTTATAAAATGTTGGAGCGAAATGCCAACGGAATGACGCTGGCTGAAAAGCAGAATGTTCTTTTTGCCAGTAACCCATCTAAAATTTCCTCAACAGGAGCAATCGACTTCGTTCAGGCGGCAGCGGCAGTTTCCCCGGCGGTAGTACATATAAAAACCACTTTTAAATCGGATAATTCAGATGGAGGCTCCGGTTCTCCAATGGATATGATGGAAGAATTTTTTGGAGGCCGTGGTAAAAGAATGCGTATTCCAAGGGCAGCATCTGGATCAGGGGTAATTCTGACCCCGGACGGATATATTGTAACGAATAACCATGTCGTGGATAATGCAGATAAAATACAGGTAATCTTATCAGACCGCCGTAAAGTAGAAGCCAAAGTAATTGGTAAAGATCCTAATACAGATCTGGCTTTAATCAAAGTTGATGCAACAGACCTTCCGGTCGTAAAAATGGGAAATTCTGATAATGTTCAGGTAGGAGAGTGGGTATTGGCAGTTGGGTTTCCTCTGGATCTGCAAACAACAGTTACTGCTGGTATTGTCAGTGCTAAATCACGCGCAATCGGTATTTTAAACAGAGATCAGCAGCCAACTGAAGAAGAGTACGAAGAATTTCAGCGTACCGGTAAAGCCCCTACGAAAACAAATAGTGCAATAGAATCCTATATTCAAACTGATGCTGCAATTAATCCTGGAAACAGTGGTGGTGCATTAGTTAATGCCAGTGGAGAGCTGATTGGCATCAATGCTGCCATAGCTTCTCAGACTGGTACGAATGAAGGATACGGTTTTGCGATTCCTGTTAACCTGGCTAAAAAAATATTGGAAGATTTTAAGAAATACGGTAGTGTAAAACGCGGTTATGTAGGCGTTACTTTTCAGGAACTAAATGCTGATGTAGCAGAAAGCCTTAAAATTAATGATGTTTCCGGTCTGTATGTGAATGATGTAATGCCAAATGGGGGCGGTGCTGCTGCGGGTATCAAAAAAGGAGATATTATCAAAAGGGTTGAAGGTAAAGAAGTATTCGCTTCACCTGATCTGCAGGAGAGAATTGGCCGTTTGAGCCCTGGAGATAAAGTTCAGCTGACTATTTCAAGAGACGGAAAAGAGCAGAACCTGAATGTAACTTTAAAAGGGGATGAAAGCGTTGCCAAACCGAAAGAGGTTTATGCAGGCAGAACAACCGGAACAACAATGGGCAAACTGGGTGCGTCATTTGCGCCGGCTTCCCCTGCTACCAAAGCGAAGTATGGGGTTAAAAGTGGAGTTGTTGTAACTTCGGTTGAGCCAGGTAAGGCTTTTGATAACCTTGATATTCCAAAAGGATTATTGGTGACCACCATCAACGGTAAACCAGTTAATACGGCAAAAGATGTGGAAGCTGCATTGCCAACTTCTAAAAATGGAAAAACAACTGTATCAGGAATAGGACCTAATGGAAATTACACCTTCAGTTTTAATTAATAATTAGCATTTAAGCAAATTTAACGGGAAGCGATGACAATCGTTTCCCGTTTTTTTTATGCCCTGTAATTGCGGTATTTTGGCCGGAAGACTTCGAAAAAGGCTAAACGTAGAACGTTTCTAAATAGTTTATTTATTGATTTTTACTGTAATTCTTGTATAAATTAAGTCATTTATTAAATACTTTTGCAGGAATAGAACTCAAAAATATAAATCTAATGGCTAGTTTCGGAAACGCTTTTTCCTCGTCTATAGGAAAAAAATTAATAATGGGTATCACCGGCCTGTTTCTTATTTTATTTCTCATTGTGCATTGCTTTATCAATTCATTGATATTTCTGAATGACGGTGGATTAACATTCAACATTGGTGCTCATTTTATGGCTACTAACTGGTTAATCAGAGGTTCTGAGGTAATTTTGATGGTTGGTTTGCTATTACATGTTGTACAGGGACTTCGCCTGACATTTTTAAATCAGGCTTCACGTCCGGTAAAATATGCAGTGAATGATGGAAATGCAAATAGTAAATGGTATTCCCGCTCAATGGGTTTATTAGGTACTTTATTGCTGATCTTCCTGATTGTGCATTTATCAAATTTCTGGGTAGTATCACGTTTTACAGGGATTCCGACTCAGGATGCAAATGGTCATGAAGATTTATTCGCAGTGATGAAAGAAACTTTCAAGAATGTTTGGATCGTGGTTTTATATGTCCTTGCCATGGTATCACTGGCTTACCATTTATTACATGGTTTTGCTTCTGCATTTCAGACATTAGGATGGAATCACAGAAAATACACTCCCCTGATCAAAGGATTCGGAGTATGGTATTCGATTATCATCGCCTTACTTTTTGCAGCTATGCCTATCGCAATGCACATAGGGCTTATTAATTAGAATTTCGAACGTATCAAACGCTAAATAAAATGGCAGATTTTAATGCAAATATACCGGAAGGGGAACTGACCGTAAAATGGACTAAACTGAGGTCTTCAATGCCTCTGGTTAATCCGGCGAATAAAAGAAGTATAGAAATAGTAGTAGTAGGTTCAGGACTTGCAGGTGCTTCGGCAGCAGCGACCCTGGCCGAAATGGGATATAAAGTTAAATGTTTTTGCTTCCAGGATTCACCAAGAAGAGCGCATTCTATTGCTGCTCAGGGTGGTATCAATGCAGCTAAAAACTATCAGAATGACGGTGACAGTGTTTACCGTTTATTTTATGATACCATTAAAGGTGGTGATTACCGTGCCCGTGAAGCTAACGTACACCGTTTAGCTGAGGTAAGTGCAAACATCATTGATCAGTGTGTTGCCCAGGGAGTTCCTCTGGCAAGAGAGTATGGTGGTTTACTGGATAACCGCTCTTTTGGTGGTACACAGGTTCAACGTACATTTTATGCCGCTGGTCAGACTGGTCAGCAATTGCTGTTAGGTGCATATAGTGCTTTAGAGCGTCAGATTGGTATGGGTAAGGTAGAGATGTTTACCCGTCATGAAATGCTTGATGTAGTGGTGATAGAAGGTAAAGCACGTGGTATTATCGCCCGTAACTTAATCACTGGTGAACTGGAACGTCATTTTGGTCACGCTGTATTATTAGGAACCGGTGGTTACGGAAACGTATTCTATCTTTCTACCAATGCAATGGGAAGTAACGTTACTGCAGCCTGGAAGGCACACAAAAAAGGAGCTTTCTTTGGTAATCCTTGTTTTACCCAGATTCACCCTACGTGTATCCCGGTATCAGGAGATCACCAGTCAAAATTAACCCTGATGTCCGAGTCATTACGTAATGACGGACGTATCTGGGTTCCTAAGAAAAAAGATGATCCCCGTAAGGCAACAGATATTCCAGAGGACGAAAGAGATTATTATTTAGAGCGTCGTTATCCTGCTTTCGGTAATCTTGTACCACGTGATGTGGCTTCAAGAGCTGCTAAAGAGCGTTGTGATGCTGGTTATGGTGTCGGTGTATCTAAACTGGCTGTTTATCTTGATTTTGCTGCAAATACAGAACGTTACGGACGTATTGAAGCGACGAAACATAATATTCATAACCCGGATAAAGAAACCTGCATGCGTTTAGGCCGTGAGGTGGTGAAAGAGAAATACGGAAACCTGTTTGATATGTATAAACAGATTACCGGTGAAGATCCTTATGAATTGCCAATGCGTATTTATCCTGCAGTTCACTATACAATGGGCGGATTATGGGTAGATTATAACCTGATGACAACTGTACCGGGCTTATATGCTTTAGGTGAAGCTAACTTCTCAGACCATGGTGCTAACCGTTTAGGAGCTTCTGCATTAATGCAGGGACTGGCCGATGGTTACTTTGTAATTCCTTACACTATTGGTTCTTATTTGTCGAAAGAACTGGCTACTAAACCAATTCCTTTAGATCATCCTGCATTTGTGGAGGCTGAGGCAAGTGTTAAATCTATTTTAGATAAATTCATTGCGATTAAAGGAACTAAATCTGTAGACCATTTCCACAAGAAATTAGGTAAGATCATGTGGGAGAAATGCGGAATGGCCCGTAATGCAAAAGGGTTAACAGAAGCAATTTCAGAGATACAGCAATTACGTAAAGACTTCTGGTCGGACGTACGTGTTCCTGGTTCAACAGATGAATTCAACCCTGAACTGGAGAAAGCAGGCCGTGTGGCTGACTTTATCGAGTTAGGTGAATTAATGTGTATGGATGCATTGAACAGAAACGAATCTTGCGGTGGTCACTTCAGAGAAGAATATCAGACTGAAGAAGGAGAAGCGCTGAGAGACGATGTAAACTATGCTTACGTATCTGCATGGGAATTCAAGGAAGGTATATCTTTTGAACTTCACAAAGAAGAGCTGAAGTTCGAGAATATCAAAATTGCACAAAGAAGTTATAAATAATCTAGTACTAAAATCTCAATACCATGAGTACAGGAAATATGAATTTAACGCTGAAAGTTTGGCGTCAGAAGAATAACAAAGCCAAAGGTAATTTGGTAGACTACAAATTATCGGAGATTTCTCCTGATATGTCTTTCTTAGAAATGTTCGATGTTTTAAATGAACAGCTGATCAATAAGGGAGATGAACCAATCGTTTTCGATCATGATTGCAGGGAAGGTATTTGCGGTGCATGTTCAATGTATATTAACGGAAGACCACACGGACCAAAAGAAGGTATTACTACCTGTCAGCTGCACATGCGTTCTTTCAAAGATGGAGATACTATTGTCGTTGAACCATGGAGAGCGAAAGCTTTTCCGGTAATCAAAGATTTAACTGTAGACCGTACTGCATTTGACAGAATTATTGCTGCGGGTGGATTTATATCTGTGAATACAGGAAATGCCCAGGATGCGAATAATTTGCCGATCCCTAAATTACAGGCAGATGCATCATTCGAGGCTGCAGCTTGTATTGGGTGTGGAGCTTGTGTTGCGACCTGTAAAAATGCATCAGCAATGCTGTTCACTTCAGCTAAGATTTCTCAGCTGGCATTATTGCCCCAGGGTCAGCCAGAACGTTACCGTCGTGTACAGAGTATGGTGGCTCAAATGGATGCTGAAGGTTTTGGTAACTGTACCAATACCGGTGCTTGTGAAGCAGAATGTCCTAAAGGAATTTCTTTAGAGAATATTGCCAGAATGAATAGAGACTTTTATTCCGCAAAATTTGTATCTGAGGAAGAAGTTTAATAAATTTAGATAACGAGACAAGGATTTTATGCAAAGACCCCGGCTATTTGGCTGGGGTTTTTGCGTAAAAAAGAAAATCCCGCCAGCGATACGCCAACGGGAATTCTTAACAATACTACCTATTTAGTATCTGGTGTATACCTCGCAGGGTATAACTTAGTTTTTCTTCTTGGTGGTAATCAGGATTACCCCGTTTTTTGCGGCATCACCGAATTTCTTTATAGCTTCTTCATCTTTCAGTATGGACATGGACTCAATATCGTTTGGATTTATGTTCTTGAGTTTAAAATCCTCCTGGTCAGAAACTATTTTACCATCTATTACATAAAGTGGTTTAGGGGTGATTTGTATGGCGGTAACTGAAGAGCCCGATCCGTTATTTAAGGCGAAGGTAATAGGGATGTTATATTTTACCTTCACCGGATGACCTTCGGCGGTACCTGGAGTCCATTTGGGAGAAGCACTTAATAACCTCACCGCTTCTTCATCTGCTCCGCCTCCGATACCTCTTGTTACTTTGATGTCACTCAACTGACCATCGTCCTCTACTATAAATGATAAAAAGACTTTTCCCTGTATATTTTTTTCTATTGCTTCCTTAGGGTATCTGATACCTGCTTTAATATAAGTATAGAATTTATCCATCCCACCAGGAAAACCAGGTTGTTTATCGAGAGAAACAAAATCGTAGATCCGCTGGTCCTGTGGTAATTCGGCGATCTCTCCTGATTTAGCTGAGCTGGTAATGGTGATCGTGTTTAAAGCAGTATAGCCCTTTGGCGTACTGGAAACGTTGTTTTTTACCCTTGTGTTCACGCCTGGTAAACGGAAAGCTACCTTAATGGTGTAGTGTCCATTGTCAACGGATTTGAAATCGTCAAAATTCATTATAGTTCTCATTACCTCAGCATCGCATCCCTGGCCTAAAAGAGCTCCTGTACTGATCCCACTTACAACTCCGCTGGTCAGTGTGAATTTGATCAGCACATTGCCTTGTAGCTGATACTGATACGCGAGTTTAGGGTATTTAACTGTTCTTGATAGATAATTGTAAAATTTATTCCATCCTCCTTTGTTTTCAGGTTGGATAATAGCTTTCGGTTTAAAGAGCTGGATGGAAGATGCGGCCTGAGCAACTGGTACCGTTATTTCTTCGGCTACTGCTTTTAAATTTTCATTTTTGCTGATTGTTGCTGAAGAAAGCAGCAAAGTAACTGCGAACAGGGGTAAAAATAAGCCGTACTTCAGTATTGCTATTTTTCTGGAGCGTTGTTTATGTAGCATAAAAATTCGTTTTTTAATTAAAGATTTGTTGAAAAACCTGTTGGTCAGTATGTGCTGATCAACTCCGAGTGCCTGACTTAATAACAGTATAGAATAACTCTCAGCATCCCCCTGGATGCGTACTGCCTCTTCATCTGCCAGGTACTCATGAATGTTTTTTACAGTAGTTTTATAGAAATAGATGATCGGATTACACCATACCAGGATGCCCAATAACTCAAAAAATAGTACATCGGCAGTATGATACTGACGCACATGAATTTCCTCATGCGTCTGAATAGTTTCGAACTCCTGGATTTCCGGATCAATTATTTTCTTACTGAAGAAGGAAAAAGCAGAGCCTGAGGGCTTGGTTCTCACTAGTTTTCTAACAGCGAATAGTTGAAAGATGAACCGGCCGAGAAAAAACAGGATACCTATCAGATAGATCCCTACCAGTATTTGAACCGGGTTGAGATTTAAACCTTCATCAGGGGATACCGTTCCCTGTGCCATCATCATATTTAACTGGTCCACACTGATTTTGATCTGCTGTGTGGCCGGTTGTCTGATAAACCATTCTGGTCTTAAGAAAGGAATAACCAATGACAGCATTCCCGCTGCAATCAGGTAGATTCTGTTCAGCATAAAGTAGGTCTCTTTATCCAGTAACAATTTATAGAATGCGTAAAATATAACCAGGTATATGTTTACTTGCAGAAGATAATGCGCCCAGGTCATCTTGATTTATTTTTAAGTTTGCTGATCATTTTAAGAATCTCATCCACATCACTGAGTTCCATTTTCTCCTCCTTCACAAAAAAGGAAAACATGCTCTCTACAGAGTTCTCAAAGTAACCACCCAATAGTTTTTCTGTAGCGTGGCGCTTGTAGTCCTCTTTAGAAATCAGTGGATAATATTGATGAGCCTTACCAAAGGCCTCATGACCAATAAATCCTTTAACTTCCAGTATCCGGATTATAGTCGATACCGTATTGTAAGCTGGTTTAGGTTCAGGTAGGAAATCCATCACATCCTTGACGAATCCTTTTTCTATTTGCCAGACAATCTGCATGAGTTGTTCTTCGGCTTTCGTTAAATCTTTTATTTCCATAAGGCTGGTATTCTTTGGTTTAAGCTGATAACTAATTTTGTAGTTATATAAATGTATAAACTAATTATTTAGTTTCAAAATAAATTTCAAGAAATATGAGTAACGTTCCGTTTAGAGAGAGCTGGGTCGTTTTCGGGCAAAAAAAATATGGCAGCCATCCAGCTGCCATATAACTATTAACTAAAAACTAAATTTTGGGGTGAAACCGTCACCGGTGAAGGATCTGGTAAAATATATATAGAGACAGGCTTTATTTAGCCTGGTAAGTAGTAAGTTTTGCCATTTCAGTAGCAGGTGCAGCTTTCATGGCTACTTCGCTGCTGTTATTTAAAGTTGTGCTTGTGGTGATTGTAAAAACCATCATTACAAAGACCGGGATTAACAATAGTAGAAATGGAGAGACATTCGTTAATTTATTCATGATATAGGTATTTATATTAGTCAGTTTAGTTACTCCCGATTGATATGAAGCATATAATTCATTGTTGATTGTAGTATTCAGGTGTTGAACAGATGCAGTTTTCATAATCGTTTCGTTTTGATGAAACAAATAGAGCTATAAAAATAATCAGGCTAAAATGTTTTATACCAAGTGGATAAAATCCTAGATCAACGGGGTTTTTGATGGTTAAACAGGATATTACCCTGTTTTTTCCTGTTGGTAGAAAAAAAAAGCCAGTTTGTCGAAACCAGTGGTCGAAAAACGTTACTTTCATTACTTTGGTTCGCGGGCATAAACTGGCTCCCGAATTGGGTTAACAGCTATAGCCTCATCACCGATAAAAAACAATATATATACTAATGAAAGACAAAAGAGAGTTATTAGCGCACTTCATATACTGGGCATTTATTGGAGGAATGATTTTACTGATCTTGCTCTTTGGGGAAAAAAAATCGTTTACTTCTGGTGAGCTGCTCGTAAGTTTTGGCTATTTTTCGATCATTAATATATCTATATTTTATATTAATTATACCCTGCTTATTCCCCAGCTCCTCAAAAAATACTGGTATTACATCTTGTCTATTATTATACTGATTGCTGTTATGGCAGCTGTAAAGACAATTATGGCTGTTCTTTACCGAGATGTAATCCTTCAGTATAACGATCCCAAAACAGGGGTAATTAAATACAGAGATATTACTTTATATATGGTAGGGACGATATTTACGTCCGGCTTTTTTATCATCTCCAGTTGTCTGATTAAGTTTATGCTTGACTGGTTTAGTAATATCCGTATCCAGCGCAGTCTGGAAACAGAGAAAAAAGATATGGAATTACAATTCCTGAAATCACAGTTAAATCCACATTTTCTGTTTAATTCCTTAAATAACATTTATTCCCTGGCCTATCAGAAGTCTGATAAAGCAGCTGATGCGATATTAAAACTATCCGAAATTATGCGGTATATGATCTATGAGAGTAACGACAGCTGGGTAGCTTTGAGTAAGGAGATTGAATATTTGAAAAGTTATGTAGAGTTGCAAAAATTAAGGTTCAAGGATGGTGCAGCTGTTGAAATGACACTTAACGGTGAAATTGACGATCAGCAGATTATCCCTTTAATCCTGATCTCTTTTGTGGAAAATGCCTTTAAACACGGTGTGGCAAACGATCCAAAGGATCCTATCCGGATAAACATCATCGCTAACCAGAAGATATTGCATTTCAGCATTACCAATAGAAAAAATAATTCCAATAAGGATCAAATGGGGGGAGTAGGCTTAAATAACGTTGAACGCCGTCTGCAGTTACTTTATCCGGAAAGGTATAAGTTAAATATTGTAAATTCGGCTACCCATTATACAAGCGAGCTGATGCTTGATATATAAAAATCCTAAACGCTAAAACAAATACAATGACACTAAAATGTATAGCAGTAGATGACGAGCCATTGGCGCTTGATATCATTGAAGATTATGTTTCAAAAGTGCCTTTCCTGGAACTGGTGAAAAGAACAGAAAATGCGATCGAAGCTTTGCAGCTTGTTCAGGCTGGTGGGATAGATCTGGTATTTCTGGATATCCAGATGCCTGATCTGACAGGGATACAGTTTCTTAAAATTGCTAATAATAAAGCGAGTTATATTCTGACTACAGCTTATTCACAATATGCATTGGAAAGTTATGATTTAAACGTATCCGATTATTTATTGAAACCGATTGCATTTGACAGGTTTTATAAAGCAGTGGAAAAGGTACACAATCAGCATAAAAATAATAATTCAGAGCCTGTTGCAGCGGTCGTTCCGGCACCTGTTGCGGCACCTGTTAATCCAGTTCAGTCGGTTCAGGACTTTATTTTTGTGAAGACAGAACATAAGATCCAGAAGATTGAGCTGGATGATATTCTCTATATAGAAGGGCTGAAAGATTATATCTCCATTTTTACCAAGGCGGAGAGAGTAATCACCTTGCAGAATATGAAAAAGATGGAAGAAACATTGCCATCTGCCCAATTCATCAGAGTTCATAAATCCTATATTATCGCATTGGATAAAATAGAGAGTATTGAGAGAAGCCGGATTACGATTTGCGGTAAGATCATTCCTATAGGTGATACCTATAGAGATGAGTTCTTTAAACGCATAGAAAACAAAAATATTTAATTATTGGTTCAGAGCTTTCCTGATAGCTTGTTCAGCAGCCAGGGTCAGTTCTTCCGGATTCTGGCCAGCTGTTGGAATTGGGGGCAGTACTGTCCATCTGATCTTTATACCGCAAGTCAGAGGAAAGGTACCATATTGAACAATTTTCCATGAATTCTCGATAGCAACAGGTACGATCAGTGCATTAGGCACTGCTTTGAGTAAAGTTGCAATTCCTCCGACCTGGAAGGGTTTCATCTTTCCGTCCTTAGCACGCGTACCTTCTGCGAAAATCATCGTTGACCAGTTATGCTCTTTCATCCTGCGGCCCAGTTTGATGATCTCGGATACCGCCTGTTTGCTGTCCTTACGGTTAATATTAGCACCGCCACCATGTTTCAGGTTAAAAGATATGGATGGTATACCTTTGGTAAGCTCAATTTTTGAGATGAACTTAACATGATAGTTTCTTAAGAAATAGATCAGTGCCGGGATATCATACATACTCTGGTGATTTGCTACAAAGATGATGGGCTGACCGACAGGTAGATCCTGGTGATTGATGAAAGTCGTTGAGTTCCCCAGAAATATCTGGCAGTAGGTGAGGAAGAAATTCAGGCAGTCTACCGAGACCTTATGCGCTTTATAACCGAACAGGTGAAAACATATCCATTGGATAGGTTGAAAAACAATCAGTGTTAAAAGAAAGAAAATGTAAAAGACAGGAGTAAAGATATATCCCAGGAATTTGTTCATATGACTATTATAATTTGCCTTCGAGTAATAATATTTTGGTTTTTAACAGTGCGGCTACACTCATGCTGTCCGTGATCCTTCCGTCCATAGCCATTTGATAAGCCTCCTCAAATGGTAGCTTACGGATCACCAGTTCTTCAGTCTCTTCCGGTTCAGCAATCCCCATAGTTAGCCCTTTTGCCACATAAATAATCGCCAGTTCGTTGCTGACAGAATTAGACAGGTGCATCCTTTGGATCTCTGTCCAGTCAGTTGCGATCAGGCCCGTTTCTTCCTGAAGCTCACGTTTGGCACTATCCAGTGGTGGTAGCTCAAGGGGGCCTCCACCTTCAGGGATCTCCCAGCTGTAAGCCTTGAGTGGAAAGCGATATTGTCCAACCAGCCAGGTATTCATTTCCTCATCCAGCGGCAGGATGCCGATGGCGTAATTCCTGAAGTGGACTTCTCCATAAATTCCCTTTCCACCCGATGGGTTAATGACATTATATTCAGTTAGTCCGATCCAGTTATTTTCATAAATTTTCCGGCTGTCTATAATAGTCCAGGGATTTGTATTTTCCATGTCTGCAAGGTACAAAATTTCTAAAAAAACGAAATTGTATATTGATACAGGAATCGTGTATTGTCCAGATTAAGTACTTCTAATGTATTTTCAGCTGCTAATGACCTTACCTTTACGGCTATGCGTGCAAAATTAATATTATTTATCCTTCCGGTCCTTGCGTTTACGAGTTGCGCTAAACATCAGTCTGGGAGTCCAGGTGAATCAGCTGTTCCCAAAGAGTTAGTTATAAAATACGAAGTAGAGTGCAATAATTGCCAGGTAAAATATAGTACCTCGAATGATAAGGATGAGCAGACGACAGTAGTTGGTAAATGGTTACAGGAGGTTAAAGCTATGGATTTAGATACAGCCAGGCTGGCAATTTCAGTATCCGGTCCTTTGCAGAATGTCAAATCCGTTATTTCGGTCGGAGATCAGAGTATCAGTAAAAAGTCGGCTCCACAAAAGGATGATACATCGATCCATTTTGTGGATCTGAGTCTTTATAAAAAATAGTAGGGTTATTTACTTAGGTTTGTTTATTTAAGCAAATTCCATTTAAATAATCTCTTTTTATGAAAAAAGTCTACTTAAGCCTGACTGCTGTTTTCGCATTTGTATGTTATTCCCAGGCACAAATTACAACTGATCCATCCGGTAATATAGGTATAGGGATAACAAGCCCTGCTGCAAAACTGGACGTGAACGGGAGTGGTAATTTTACTGGCCCATTGCAGGTTGGAGGAAGTGCTGTAAACAGTAATACCACCAAGCTATTTATAAGAAACAATTATGGGGAAGGGAAAAACTGGGCGCTTAGTGCCGGAGCGAATATGATTACTGAACATGGATTTGCCTTGTATAACTGGACTGATTTCCCTACCAGGCCATTGTTATTTATAGGAAACGATGGTTCTGCAATAATAAATAATATAAGCGGGGGTACTTTGACCCTTCAAAAGAACTCTACCCATATTCCTGCCCTTATTTTCCAGGGTGTGACGTCTGCGACGAGTATTGAGGCAGGAGATGATTACCTGACTACTTATTTAGGAGGTAGCAGGCGATTAACTATTCTGTCAAACGGTAATGTAGGCATTGGTACGGATGATCAGGTAAACTTTAATCTGGCAACGGCAAATTATAAACTGGCAGTTGCCGGGAAATTTATTGCTGAGGAAGTGAATGTGAAATTAAAGAGTACCTGGCCTGATTATGTTTTTAAACCATCCTATAACCTTTTACCTATCGCTGAGGTCAAATCTTATATAGATCAGAACCAGCATTTGCCAGGTATGCCTTCAGCGCAGGATGTGGGTCAGAACGGATTGAATCTTGGCGAGATGAATAGGTTACTTGTTCAGAAAGTGGAGGAGTTGACCTTATATCTGATAGCGAAAGATAAGGAAGTCAGGGAGCAGCAGGAGGCTTTGTCCAGGCAGGAGGATAGACTGGGTAAGCTCGAAGAGCAATTAAACAAATTGTACCTGGTAAATCAGCATAAGTAGTCGGGGGATATAAAGCGTCAGATCGGATATCTTTTTTTGGATAACCGCATTAAGGGTGAATTTGATCTGGCTGTATCCAATGGCCTTAAAATATAAAGCTCTGTTTTTTTTGCCATATTCATTTTTCATGAATCCGGGCAAAAAAAGCAGAGCTTTATATTTTAACCATCCCTGGATACCTTTCAGACGAAGGTTCCTTAAAAGGAACCTTCGTCTGGTTTGCCCTCAGGTTGTTCTGTTTTCTTAGGTTTTTTCATAAAACTAGTTTTTCCAAAACGGTAAGAAAAGGTCAGGTTTCCGACAGGGCCTTGCTGATATCTCTGGAAGTCAACAATTGTATTTGCGTCTTGCGTAGTCGATCCCCATTTCCGTGTATTAAAGATATCCCTCACATTTAAGCTCAGAGAAGCCTTCTTATTCTTGAAGTCATACTTTGCGCCGCCATCAATTCCGTACATTGCTTTACGTGTACCCTGTGCCTGTACCTGTGAAGAACTATAGTCCCCTCTGATTTGCAGCGTAATATTATAAGGAAGCACAAAATTATTCGTCAGGTTGGCGTTCCAGCTGAAGCCCGAGTTACCGGCAATATTATAAGCCGGAACAGCATCAATTTTACTATGATAGACATTCACATTCGCTGTAAAATTCCAGGCTTTCACTACATCAACCTTAGCAATAAATTCCAATCCGCTCGAAAGGTCTTTAGTTAGGTTAAGCGGTGTAGTTATAACCACACCATCCGCATCAGGAACAGAGCGTACCCTTTGAATCAGGTCATTGGTCTGGCGTATATAAGCACTCGAGATCAGCGTTACCTTTGGCCAGAATTTGCTGTAACTCAATTCAAAAGAGTGAACATCCTCAGGTAACAAATTCGGGTTACCCTTGCGCCAGTTCAGCGGGTCAGAGTAATCTATGAAAGGATTAGTATCCCATGGTCTTGGTCTGTTTACCCTTCTTGTATAACTCAGTTGTAATTGCTGTTCACCCGTAAATTTCTGCGTCAGGAATATACTTGGGTACAGTCTTTTATAAGAAATACGTGCAGGAGCTGAAACCGGCTGGTTATTTTGGTCATATCCACCTGATTTAGTATCTAATGATGCATCCTCTGCCCTCAGACCAATCTGGTAGCCAAAATTCTTAATCTGGTTCTGGTAATTAAAATATAAGGCATGTACCTGATCTTTACTCGTGAATGTATTCGACAATAAGAAATTATCCTCATACTGTCCCGTCGCATTATTCAGTTTCATTGCTACAGTATTCGCATCAGAATACCTGATCTGGCTCCGGTAACCAGTTTCGATTTTACCCAGTTTACCTAAAGGCATGGTATAATCAAGCTGGATATTATAATTCCTATTCGTTCCGTCATTCGTATTATTCAGTATTTCGGCGGGCGAACTTACCGGTTGACCATTCACACTATAAACCGAGGTATTATAAAGTTGGAAATTGTCATTTGTTCCATCCGAATAGCCAAAGTTAAAAGTCAGTTCCTGGCTTGGCTTGAACTTATGGCTATAGTCAAAGTTTAAATCATAGCTATGTCCACTGCCATTGGTTGTATTTATCCTGTCGCTGAATTCCAGGGGAACCCTTTGTTGCATATATTTATTGATATTCAGGTTCTCCGTACGGTCATTATCCCTGGTATTAAAACCACCTGAAAAACTTAAGATATCCTTATCCGTCAGATAATAATCCAGTCCCGCTTTCAGGTTATGACTTTTATCCACCGATGTGATGTGGCTCAGCTGATCTGCAGAAGTCAATGAATCCCTGGGTGTCAGGTATCTGATATTATTATAACCACCACCCGGACGGTTACCATAGCGATAGCCATAATTTCCGTAAATATTGATTTTTTTATTCTGGAAACTCAGCGCCAGGTTTCCATTATAATTATCCCTGTTTCCTGCTGTCAGCGCTACGTTTCCGTTGAAGCCCAGTTTCGTATTCTTTTTCAGGACGATATTAATAATCCCCGAATTCCCTTCAGCATCATACTTTGAAGAAGGATTAGTTATTACCTCTACAGTTTCGATAGAACTGGCTGGGATAGATGCCAGCACCTGTGCGATATTACCTCCGGCAATTAAAGAAGGTTTACCATCGATCAGTACCTTTACACCCGTCGATCCTCTCAGGCTCACATTACCGTCCACATCTGTTTGTACCGAAGGAACGTTTTGCAGTAAGTCACCTGCAGATCCGCCTTCGCTGACCAGACTTTGATCTACTGCGAAAACTTTTTTGTCAATGCCCAGCTGTATAGGACTTTTCTGGCTGGTAATGGTTACCTCACTCAGGATATTTCCTTTAGATGCTTTCATTTTAATTATGCCCAGATTTACCGACTGCTGGCTCTTGGTAATTGAGATGGAGTCCCTTACCATAGTCTGATAACCTACATAACTCACTTTAAATGTAAATACACCAGTGGGGAGGTCATTCATGACCAGCATCCCGTTTACATCAGTCTGAGCTACCTTTACGGTTGCCTTTGTTTTTTTATTAATTAATACCGCCGTAGCGAAAGGAACTGTTTCTTGCGTTTGGATGTCTACAACTTTTCCAGTAAGTTTACCGGTAGTCGGATTTTGTGCGTGGAGTTGAAAGATTGTAGTACAAATGAGGATTGTTGCAAACAGAAATTTATTAAGGTATTGCTTCATTTTTAGGTAATAACGTTTTAGGTGTGTTTTTGTAGCGGCAAAGTAACGGCCTCTGAACTGAAAAAAACGGGGGGTAACTATTTTATTACAGCGCGATTATGGGTAATTACAGTAATATTTTTGTGAATGAAGGATTAAGCTATGTCCAGTACCGGGATTTAATTGATTCTCTGCTTAAAAACGGACAGACAACAGGAGATGATCATAGTGAAGCCATGCTGCATTACAGCAAGATGAATGTGCAGCGGATGAACAGAGTAGACAAGACTGCTGTCCTCAATGAACACTTTGTACAGGCCATTAATAAATTAAATAACAAGCTATCTTTACTCGTGATTTCTGAAGGATGGTGTGGGGACGCAGCGCAGATTGTTCCGTTGTTTGATAAAATGACACAACTTGCGCCTGATAAATTCTCTTTACGTTTTGTACTCAGAGATAAAAACCTGCCTTTGATTGATGCACATCTGACTAATGGTGGCAGAGCCATCCCGGTTCTGTTGGTGCTCGATGCTCAGGGAGAACTCCTGGCGAAATGGGGGCCGAGACCTGAGGTGCTTCAACACCTTTTAGGAGAATGGAAAATGGAAATCTCTGATATGTTTGAACTTGCAGAGCGGCTGCATCTGTGGTATGCCAGGGACAGAACCCAGACAACCCAGGAAGAATTAGCTGTACTGTTTAATAACCTCGAAGGTTAATCCACAGTTACAGTTAATCCTTCCTGCTGAAGTATTTTCCGGTAAACTTCCATTTCGGTGAAAGAACCTTCCAATACTGCACATTTGCCTTTATTATGTACTTCCCAGGCAATTTTCTCTGCCTGAGAGTCTGTATAGTCAAGATATTTTGTCATACAAAAGATCACATGGTCAAAGGTATTTACATCATCATTCCATAAAATGAGCCTGTGGGAGGTTTTAAGAGAGGTTAAGATCTCTTCCAGCGTAAATGTTTCTTCTTTTGTTTGTGTTGACATGATACAAAAATAAGCTATTATTAAAAATAATTCAGCTTTAAAATTATTTTTGCTGAAAGGGTTTGATTAGCTGCCCTTAGCCGATCTGGTCATTTGCTCAAAAGCATCCCACATCTCTGTAGGAATAGCTTCCAGACCATTAAATTGTCCGGCTCCCTGTAGCCATTCACCTCCGTCAATGCTAATTACCTCGCCGTTGATATAGCCAGAAAAATCACTCACTAAAAATGCTGCAAGGTTCGCCAGTTCCTGATGTTCACCCACACGTTTCAGTGGAACACGGTTTTTAAAATCAAATTTTTCTGCCAGGTCTCCCGGAAGTAAACGTTCCCATGCCCCTTTAGTTGGAAAAGGTCCCGGCGCAATGGCATTCGTCCTGATCCCATATTTTCCCCATTCTACCGCAAGAGAGCGTGTCATTGCTAAAACCCCTCCTTTAGCACAGGCTGAGGGCACGACAAAGGCAGATCCTGTGAAAGCATAAGTAGTGACAATATTTAAAATGCTGGCAGCCTGTTTTTCCTTGATCCAGTGTTTGCCAAATGCCAGTGTACAGTTTACCGATCCTTTTAAAACGATGTCAATTACCGTAGAAAAAGCATTCGCCGACAGACGTTCCGTCGGAGAGATGAAATTTCCTGCTGCGTTGTTCAGCAGACTGTCCACCCTGCCAAAAGTTTTGAGTGTTTCGGCCAATACATGTTCGACCTGCTCATAGTCACGGACATCGCAGGTTACTGCAAGTACCTTTCCACCTGTTTCTTTTTCCAGTTCTTCGGCAGTTTTTTGCAATACATCAGCTTTTCTGCTCGTGATCACTAAATTTGCACCCAATTTCAGGAAGTAAGTACCCATAGCTTTACCCAAACCGGTACCGCCTCCGGTAACTACAATTGTTTTGCCCTTTAAAGCATCATCTCTTAACATCGGTTGATTGTACATAACTTATTTCTTTTGAAGGTTATCAATAATCATTTTCAAAATATTTCTGGTAGCCGGCGACCACCATTGAGCGAGCATAACTTCAAGTGTTTCCGTCTGATCAGCAGCTGTTCCGGCGATCAGTTCCTTGCGGATATTCAATTTACTCTGTTGCCAGGTATTCGGTTCCAGCGCCATGTATTTTCTTATCCTGCGTTCAGCAGCAGTCATAATACTATCCGGATTAACCAGTTCGTCAACCAGGCCAATATTTAAAGCTTCTTCCGGACTAAACAGTTTACCTTCCAGTAAACTTCTTGTCGCATTACCTTTACCTAACCAGAAGGCGTACAGGTCAAAAATACTTTGCGGTACAATGATCCCTACAGGAACTTCATTCAGTCCGATGATATATTTCCCTTCGGCCATAACCCTGGCATCACAGGCCAGCGCAATAACACATCCGCCAGCAGGGGAGTGACCATTGATTGCAGCCACCAGTGGTTTTTTAAAAGCAGTGATTTTAGCTGTGAAATCCAGGAACAGGTGCCAGAAAGATTTGATCTCTTCTTCATTATAACCAAAGAGCTCGATCAGGTCCAGTCCGGCTGAAAAGAAGTGCTCTCTTCCTGTAATGATCACTCCGCCAATATTGTCATCATTGGAGATATTATGCAGTATATCATTCAGCTCGGTGATCATTTCCCTGTTCAGGGCATTAGACTTTCCGCGGTTTAGTGTGATCAGTGCTAAACGATCTTTGATGGTCACATTTATGGTATTCATATCTTTTTTATTTTACGTCGTAAGTAAATACTTTTCTGGCCAGATGGCCTTCAACATTGATTCCTTCTATAACAACTCTATAAGTGCCCGGTTCGTCTGTATTGTAGAAATTAAATTTACCAGACCCATTAGCATCTGTGATCAGATGAGGGTTCCAGTACACGGTAGTTCGCAGATCTGCTGCCCTGATTGCCTGCCCGGTATCATATTTAGGAGAGTAAAACTGTCGTACAGGATAATACCCGGAAGCCGTAGTAGTGATAATTCCGGGTGCATATCTTGTAATGGCGGCTCCTCCACCTCTTTTAGTGGTAATGACGAGTATTCCCCCGCCTCCGCGCATGCCATATATTGCAGTATTACCAATGCTTTTCAGAACCTCTATAGTTTCCACATCCATTGGTTGTATATTGTCCAGAAAATCATCCCCGACATTTGTTCCGTCTATAATGATCTGCATCGGGGTACCATTATTCCTCAACAAGTATGCTTTTCCGTCACGGATACTTAAACCTGCTACCCTGCCTTGGAGACACTGGGATAAGTTAATACAATAAGACAGGTCAGAGGCTTTGAGAATAAAGTCTGCATGTCCGGCCCCATTTAAATTGGCTGAATTCTTTGCCTGGATTTTCTTTTGCGTAATATTTACCTGGTCAAGCGTGAAACTACGTTCCAGTAAACCTCTTTTCATCAGGTCATTAAAATAACCTTCACTTTTCAGGATATAACCTTGTATAGCCTCATTGACATTAACCTCAATATCGCCAGTATTTTTATTTTTAGTAACGATCTGTCCGGCAACCTGATCCAGTTTGATCTCCACAAATTTCTTGTCTTTCGCATTGCGGGCCTGAACAATAAACTTTGTACTATCCCCAAAAGCCAGGTTATCAAAATTAAAGCGGCCTTTGTCATCAGTTAAGGTATCAATCATAAAGAAACCACCGGCACTTGAAAATAGAGAAACCTTACCTTTTACTATTGGTTTTCCACCCGGGGTGGTGACCATGCCACTGATCTTTAAAGATTTTTCGGCCTGAAATACAGGTGGTTGCGCGGCAGTATTTCCCATGATGTCTTTCCACAATAACCTGCTCCAGCCTTGCGTCAGCATCAATAGCTCTAAATTCTCCCGTGTTTCCTTCGTATTATCCCTGAAATATTGGTTGGGTTTTTCGATATATCCCTTTAAATCAGCAGTCAGTAATAAAGAAGTCAGGATATTACTCTCATTGTCAGGATCAGGGGTAACAATATTAGAATTGGTAACTGCAATAGAAAAGCTGCCGATACTGGGTTTCCCTCCGTCAGTAGCCCTGAACTCCAAAGGCACATTTTGTCTTATGCCGTAAGAATCTTTCAGGTTCTGTACATTCAGCTCTATTTGTTCAACGGGATTAGTGACAAAAGCCAGGCGTTCACAAACCGGAATATTTTCCGTATTAAATAAAGTGAAATGGATGATACCCGAAGGCAGGTCTTTTTTATTCAGTGAAAATGTGGTCAGTTGTTTTGAGGTATTTGTTTTTAATACCGAGAGAACAGTATTATTATGCTGGATAACCAATTTCAGCTCTCCTTTATTTAACAAAGATTCACTGACAATCAATTTCGCATTGAGTTTAGTCGTATCCGTATTATTTACTGTCAGCACATAACCCGCAGGCAATACCTGGGGTAAGGCAACGGTCTGCGCTGAACCATCTTTTAACTTAATTCTGGCGGTATAACTTTTACCAGGCTGTGGATTTAAGATCAAACTACCCATTCCCTGATGAGTTGTGCTGAAAGAAAGAATTTCTGCGTTATCATTGTCCATTATAGTCCCTGTAACATCTTCTCCCAGGCCGGACGAATTAATAGCTTTGATACCAATCCTTGAAGGAAGTTCCTGAACGAGGTTTCCGCTTTCAGGGAAAAACTGGACAGAAACAGCAGATGACAGTGTCTTAACCGGAATAGTTTTAACTACCTTTTCTTTGCTGGCTAAAGTTAGTGTGGCAGTGATCTGTCCTTTGATCAGCGGAGTTTTTTTAGGATTATTAAAAGAAAGGCTAACCTCGCCCTGTGCGTTGGTTGTCGCTTTTCCTCTTTCTACCGTTTTATCATTCAGCTGCACACTATAAGCAACAGGAAGGTTTGCATAAGGATTTCCCTGTTTGTCTTTGAATGTAATTGCAGCATTTACATTTTCTTCATTATCTTTTTTGTTGTATGTATAATTGGTATTGACTAAAACTTTGTTTGACCAGGCATTGCCTATTTTAATCGTTTTATCATAGAAATAATCAGGACCGGCATTTCTCATCCATTGCGTATAAGCCCTGATCCTGTAATTTCCCTCGGCTAGCGTATCCGCTAATTTGAAATCACCCCAGCTCAGACCGGATTCCAGCGGAAGTTTAATCTGTTTCTTGACAGAGTCATTTTCATTAATCAGTTCTACATATAAAATGTTACTGATTTTGGAAAGTTCATCAGTCCGGCCGTCGGTCACATAGGCTTTAAACCAGATATTATCCCCGATTGCATAATACGGTTTGTCCAGATGCAGATGGACTTTTTCCACCGGGTGATCGTTACTATAATCAGTAAGTTTTTTCAGAAGGGCCTCGAAAGGGTCATCTGCTAAGCGGAATGCGAAAAAAGAAGCACATGCCAGTAGCAGGACAGATACATACAGTAATTTGGTTTTCATAAATATAGCAAAAGAATAGAGCCTCAATATAGGGATATTGAGGCTCAAATGCTATATCAATTCATGCAATTTTAAAAGCTGTTCTTCCACATCATGCTCTCTACAGGCTTGGTAGTTTTGTTGCTATATTTTGCATCGTCTTTTGCGTTGTACATTTTCTCAATATCTCCTTCTACTGCAAAATAGATCAATTGTCCGATAGGCATACCTGCATAAATCCTTACAGGCTGTGCACACGAAATTTCCAGTGTCCAGGTATTGCAAAAGCCTACATCCCCTTTTCCGGCCGTAGCGTGGATATCGATTCCTAAACGTCCGGTACTTGATTTTCCTTCAAGGAAAGGAACATGGGCATGCGTCTCCGTATATTCAAGTGTTACGCCCAGATATAAAGTACCCGGCTGTAAAACAAAACCATCTTTAGGGATTTCAAAATGCTGAATTTTATTATGCGCTTTGGCGTCAAGTACCCTGTCAGTATAGGTTGCCAGGTATTTCCCAAGATGAACATCGTAGGAATTTGTGCCTAAACAGTTGGGGTTAAAGGGCTCAATAATTATTGTTCCCCTGTCAATTTCTTCTAGAATACGCTTATCGGAAAGTATCATTTGTAATAGCTCGTAAAGTCTTTGGGCGAAATTATGATTAATTTAAGATACTTTTGCATTGATTTTTTAAATACGATGCCTGTAATCTATAATAAAGATGTTGACGATCAGACTACACTTGCGGTGTGGAAAATCGAAGAACGGGAAGAAGACCTGATCTCCGGCCTGCAGTTAAAGGCTCATGAGCTTGATTTTCTGGCTACCCTGAATAATGGTAAACGCCTGCTGCACTGGCTGAGTACCAGGTTGCTTTTACGGACGATGCTGAATACAGCAGATTATATCGACTGCCGGATGGACGAACATGGGAAACCTTATCTGGTTAATTCTGCTTCCAGTATTTCGCTGAGTCATTCTTTTGATTACGCCGCTGTAATGATCAGCAAAAACAGAGCGGTAGGGGTAGATATTGAACTGATCAAGCCCAAGATCCATCGTATCAGCCATAAGTTCCTGTCAGCACCCGAACTGGCCCATGTCAAAGACGATACCGATGCATTGTATGCTTGCTGGTGTGTAAAAGAAGCTATTTATAAATGGTATGGTAAAAAAGGACTGGAATTCAGAAGGGACATCCATATACAGCCATTTGATCTGAAAGAAGAAGGATCGCTGACGGCCAGCGTGGATTTGCCTGAGGGAACAAAAAGCCTGGAGGCCAATTATTTTAAAACGGCAGATGGGTATATGTTAGGTTACGTAGTTGCTTAATTTGAATAGAAATGAATAAAAAAGTAAAATTTGTTGATTGGGGGTTAGTGGATTATCAGGAGGCATGGAACAGTCAGGAACTTATTTTTAAGGATACTATTGCTATTAAAACAAGTAACCGTACGAATGAAACAACCGAAGAAACACCAAATTTCCTCGTGTTCTGTGAACATCCGCATGTTTATACTCTGGGGAAAAGTGGTCATCAGGAATATCTTTTACTGGATGAAAAAGGACTGGAAGAAAAACATGCTACATTTTATAAAACTAACAGGGGCGGGGATATTACCTATCACGGGCCTGGTCAGATAGTGGGTTATCCTATCCTTGACCTGGATAATTTTTTTACCGATATCCATTTATATCTGAGAACGCTTGAAGAAGCGGTGATCCTGACTTTAAATGATTATGGGATTGCTGCGGGCAGATATCCGGGATTTACCGGTGTGTGGCTCGATGCAGATAACGAAAAAGCCAGGAAAATATGTGCTTTAGGCGTACGTTGCAGCCGGTGGGTCACTATGCATGGCTTTGCCTTTAACGTAAATGCAGACCTGGATTATTTTAAAAATATAATTCCCTGTGGGATAGATGATAAGGATGTAACCTCTATGCAGCGTGAGCTTGGTCACGAATTAAAATTGTCTGAAGTGAAAAATGTGCTCAAAAAACATATTGCTGCTTTATTTCAAATGGATCTACGTTAAGTAATTGTTATCCAATTAATTTTTCTAAAACAAATAATTTATTTTTTCCTTATCTTACCATAAACTAAAAAAATAAATTATGGATTATAACTCTTCAGCATCTTCTGCAGTATCAGCCGGCGTAGGCATATTCGGAGGAACAATGTATCTGGTTTTTATCGTACTGGCTGTAGCTGGTATGTGGAAAACCTTTGAGAAAGCCGGAAAACCGGGATGGGCAGCCATCATACCAATTTACAATCTGATTATCATATTGGAGATTATCGGCAAACCTACCATCTGGATTTTATGGTTAATCCTTCCATGTACGAACATCGTTTTTTATATCTGGTCTCTTAACCTTCTGGCTAAAAGTTTTGGTAAAACCGAAGGATTTACTGTTGGGCTGGTAATTCTGCCATTTATATTTTATCCTTTATTAGGATTTACCGATGCCAGGTACCTTGGCCCATCTGCTAGAGAAGCACAAGGTTTTGGCCCGAATAACCCATTCGGACAAAATAACCCTTTTGGCAACAATCCTTTTAATCAACCTCCGACTCCACCAGAGGCTTAAATTTAGTATGCCTAAAATATTTATATTATCCGCTTTCTCTTTTTTACTGGAGAAAGCGGATCATTATCTGCTTCCCTGTCCTTTTAAGTATCTTACCGGTTATGATTGTCCCGGCTGTGGTTTCCAGCGTTCTTTACTGGCCTTACTCAAAGGAAATTTTCAGGAAAGTTTTCATTTGTATCCCCCGACAGTTCCTATCCTGCTGACCCTGATCATTGGTCTGTCCGCCAACTATTTCTGGGGGTCGAAAAGTAAAATACTGATTAATGTGCTGTTTATGATTACAGGATCAATCATTATGATCAGTTATCTGTTTAAAATTTTTACGCCTGTTGTTCATTGAGAACTCCTGAAATCAGTAACTTCAACATCCAATAACTCATTATTCCCGTAGATTTCTAAATGAAGTTAACGACAATTTTTGTCTTGCTGATTTTTCTGCTGGGATGTGAAAAAAGCACAATGAATGGCATGAATAACACTAACATACCCCCAGTAAAGACAAAGCAACTGACCTACCTGGCTCTTGGAGATTCCTATACGATCGGAGAAGCAGTAAGCCAGGATCAGAGTTTCCCTTACCAGCTGAGTGCAGGTTTGAGTAAACAAGGATTAAATGTAGCTGTGCCTGAAATTATAGCCAAAACAGGATGGACTACAGACGAGTTGCAAGCGGCTATAAAGGCTGAAGGCCTGAGTGCAAAATTTGACTTTGTCACCTTACTCATTGGCGTGAATAATCAATACAGGGGATACCCGATAGATACCTACCGTACAGAGTTCCGGGAACTGCTACAAACTGCGATCTCTTTTGCCGGGGGAGATAAAACACATGTATTTGTAGTCTCTATACCAGATTGGGGAGCCACGCCATTTGGTAAACAAAGCGGAAGAGACCTCGGTGCCACCTCCAGTGAAATTGATGCATTTAATGCTGTGGGTAAAGAGGAAGCACTAGATGCCGGAGCCAGCTTCACAGATATTACCCCTGGTTCAAGAGATGCATCAGCTAACCCTTTACTGGTTGCTTCTGACGGGCTCCATCCTTCGGGAAATATGTATAAAAACTGGGCAAATAACCTTATTCCGGTCGTTATTTCGAGTTTTAAATAAGGATTAACATTCAGGTAAGCTGATCGGGATATTAGTCGCCAGTCCGCCGTCCGAAGTTTCTTTATATTTAGAATTCATATCCAGTGCGGTTTCCCACATGGTGTTGACAACTGCACCCAAACTTACTTTTGCTTTATCCGGGTTACTCTGAAGCGCCAGCTGACTTGCAGTGATCGCTTTAATCGCGCCCATTGTGTTCCTTTCAATACAAGGGATCTGAACCAGTCCACCGATAGGGTCACAGGTTAAGCCTAAATGATGTTCCATAGCTATTTCTGCGGCCATCATTACTTGTCGCTGAGAACCGCCCATACATTCAGTTAATGCTGCGGCAGCCATTGCAGAAGATACGCCGATTTCAGCCTGACAGCCACCCATCGCGGCAGATATAGTTGCCCCTTTTTTGAAAATACTTCCGATTTCAGAAGCGCAGGCTATAAATTGTATGATTTTTGCTTCATGGAAACCATCGCAGAAAGCAATATAGTATTGCAGTACAGCTGGGATAACCCCTGCTGCTCCATTGGTAGGTGCTGTAACTACCCGGCCGAATGAAGCATTCTCTTCATTGACTGCCAAAGCAAAACAACTTACCCAGTCGAGCGTATAGTTAAAACTGTTTCCGCCAGCCCGGATTGCTTCAATCCAGCTTTCATAATCTGTATAGGGCCTGTCGGCAATTAATTTTTTATTTAGTGAAGCAGCCCTGCGGCCAACGTTTAATCCGCCTGGTAAAAAGCCCCCTGTATGACAGCCACGGAAAGTACATTCTTTCATAACTTTGAAATGCTCGAGGATCCCGCGTTTGGTCTCTGCTTCCGGACGCCACATCAGTTCATTTTCCATGACTACTTCAGAGACTTTCAGGCCTGTAGTCAGACACCAGTGTAACAGGTCTCCTGCAACCTCAACAGGAAAGGGTAGTTCCACCTGTTCTTTATCTCCTCCGTTTTCGCCTTCTTTTACGACGAAGCCGCCACCGATAGAGTAATACGTTTCAGAAAATGCTTTACCATTATTCAGGAATGCCTGAAAGGTAACAGCATTGGGATGGAAAGGCAGGCTTTCATTAAATAAGAAAATGAGGTCCTCTGTATAGCTGAAAGTTATAGGACGGATGCCACCCAGTAATAAATGTTGTTCTGTTTTAATTGATTCGATGGTAGAGTCAATGGCATTGACATCAAATGTGACTGGGTCAGCTCCTACCATTCCTAACAGAATAGCGATGTCAGTACCGTGGCCATGACCAGTTTTTGCAAGAGAACCATATAACAATATTTTTATTTGTTCCACCTCATTCAATAAATGGTGACTGTTTAAGGAAGCGGTAAACTGTTGGGCGGCTCTCCATGGTCCGAGAGTATGTGAACTTGACGGGCCTATCCCAATTTTAAAAATATCAAATACGGAGATTTGTTCTCTATGCATAATGCAAAGCTAAATAGTTATGATGAATAAAGGGAGGTTAAAACTGAAATTCGAGGATTTTTTCATCCTGAAGGATGTGATCGACAAATAATTTATGATTTTCAGGGCTGCCAACGGCTGTCCAGCTACCGCTGATAATTCCATCCGACAGCTTTTGCTGTCCGCGGTTTAACTTTAAGCCAGCTACTTTGAAGTGTTCTTCATAATCGTCCAGTCCTTCGTTTTCATATTTTTTGACGATTTTGTATTCCCTTGAGGTGGATCTGTTCTGTACCATTTCTTCGACATAAGGAAAGAAAATAAGGGCTAGCAAAACCACAATCGTGACCCCGATAGACTGCTCTGTATAACCAGCTCCAACAGCCATACCAATAGCGGCAACAATCCAGATCACACAGGCTGTGGTTAAACCTTTAATCCGGTTATCTTCTTTGAAAATGACACCAGCCCCAAGGAAACCTATACCTGTCACAATGTTAGACGCGATCCGGTCGGGGGTGCCCGCAGAACCAATTTTAATAGATAAAATAGTGAATAAGGTAGAACCCAGACCAATCATAATCATGGTTTTCAATCCTGCCTGTTTAGCCCTTAACTCACGTTCTGTTCCAATGAGCCCGCAGAGTACTATAGTAAGTAAAAATTTATATACTTCACTCTGGGTAATAAAGTGACTGCCTTCAATTAATTGTTCCATTCTCATCAAAAAGATAAATATACTGAAAGAATATCAGAGTCTTTATCCTGTACTAGTAGAAGTCATAACACCTCAGCCCATTAAATTTGTTATAACTGGAGCTGTTTTGAAAATACTTCTGATATCCGACGCTAGCTTCTGTAGTCCCGTTGGTATTAGTGTAATTGATTTTTGAGATGGTCACATCATGACTGATCCCGAACCTGAGTTTTTCCCCGTTCCGGTAACCGGTGAAGATGTCAAAGATCAATGAGACTACAAAAGCATCGGGGCCGCCTTCCCCTGCAGTCCGGTACCAGAGCCCTGCATTTACCCCTTTGCGTTTATATTGTGCCCCGGCACTCATAGAGGATACATTGCCCTGCTTGTAATAAACGATAGATGGAATCAGGTAAGAGCCTTCGTCCACACCATAGGTATAACTTTGTGTCAGCGGAACCCGGTAACTGGCATTACCTGTAATCAGCATAGGTAATTTAGCCTGGGCGCCGCTAAAAGATTCGTCCGGCTGATTAATATGATGCAGCGCGATACCACCCATAAAGTTCCGGAAGACCAGGTTTATACCTCCGCCCGGATCAAAGTAAAATTTTTGGGACTGGGCAGGAGGTTCGGCCGAGCTTACACTACCGGGGATATAACCCAGGCGGTTATCTATCTGGTCTGAGAAAACCAGTTTGCTCCAGTCGATCTGTCTGTTGGTGAATCCGGCCTGAATGCCAAAAGACAGCACAAAATTATCACCCCCGACGCTATAGGAATAAGTAGCTGCGACATTGTTTTTCAACAGATAGGCGGTCCCTTCAGTACTGCGGTTAAATTGCAGGCCTAAACCACCTTCCAGACGCGGGATGTTCAGGTCGGCCGAGGCATGAAGATAAGAAAGGGTACCGCTAAGTCCTGTCCATTGGTTCCGGTAAATCATATTCACCCTGAAATCCCCGTCGAACTGTCCGGTCAGAGAGGGGTTAAGATATAATGGGGCATTGAAAAACTGAGAATAAATATGATCCTGGGCGTGTAAATAGGCCGGACCGATGGAAATGCTCAGGAATAATATACATTTTAAAAATTGCTTCATTTTCCAATTATCTAATCAGGTGGATAACTCCGGTTCTTTTCGGTGCAGAAGTACCATAACTCATGCCTTTCCATTCCGTACCATTAATAAATTCAACTTCAACTTTCCAGAAATAGACATCCTGCGGGACGGGGACACCGTTTAAAATACCATCCCAGCCCTCGGCCGGACTGCCGTCATCCAGTTTAGTTGTTTCATAAAGATCCTGTCCCCATTTATTGAAAATGCTCATTTTCCAGCTTTTGATACCCGAACCTTTAGCTTTGAAGACCCTGAGTTCGGGTGTCTGGCTTCCAGGCATAAAAGAATTAGGGAGATACAGATAACCAGGTACGCCTACTATAGTCACCTTTTTAAAAGTGGTTGTAAAACATCCCTGCTGATTGGTGACTTTCAGGGTCACGACATAGGTTCCTGTGTCAGGATAAGTATGTTTAGGGCTTTGCAGGGAAGAAGAAGACTTATCGCCAAAATCCCAGCTCCAGATTGCAGGACTTCCGGTACTCTGGTCCTGGAACTGGAAGGTATAATCAGGAATATTGATCAGCGTAGAGGGAGATACACTGAACTGGGCAACTGGCGGAGGAACAATATGAATATATTGATTCATAGAGACCGAATTGGTGCAGCCCAGACTATTTGTTCCCTGCAAGGTAACCGTGTAAAACTCCTGACTGCCATCAAAAATATGCTTCGGTTCAAATTCGGCAGAGGTAGTCCCGTCTCCGAAATCCCATAAATAACCAACACCTCCGGTACTGGTGTTTTTAAATTGTACCGGTAAGCCAGGACACCCCAGGGTAACATCAGCGCTAAAGGCTATAGACGGCTGAGGAAGGACCTGGATCGTTTCGGTGGCTGTTGTGTCAGAGCAGCTGTTTGATGCGGTCAGCGTTACTGTAAAGGTGCCTGCGGTGGTGAAAGTATGGGTGACAACCTCTGGTGCAGTTCTGGTAACCATGGTACTTCCATCACCAAAATCATATTTAAAGGAGCCTGCCCCCTTACTGTTGTTGTAAAAATTGACTTTAAGCGGCGCGCAGCCCTGTTTTTCCGGTGCATTAACCACTAATTCCGGCAGGATCGTGTTTGGTGAGACCTGGATGGTATAAGAACTCTCGTCTCTGCCGCAGTCATTCTGCGCGACCATCTTGACGACATAATTTTGGACTGCTCCTGTCGTATAAGTATGCTGTACGCTGGATTTATCTGTCTTTGTTAACAATGTCCCATCCCCGAAATCATAGTAATAAGTATCAGCAGTTCCGGGAGAAGTATTGGTAAAAGTGACCTTCATTGGCGAGCAGCCGACTGTTTTATCCGGAGAAAAAACTGAGATTGGTTTTGCTTTAACCAGCACACCCGAGGTAATTATAGTCTTCCCGCAGGTCGTTGTTGCTGTCAGAGAGACGTTATAGGTTGTATCCCTGCCCAGTGGGTTTGGCTGAAAGGTTATCGGGCCAGGCATGATCAGAGAAGAAGTGGTCCCATTCCCGAAATCCCATTTAAAAGTTGCATTCGTTAAAGAACTGGAAGTATTGATAAAACTGACTGTCAGTGGTCCGCATCCCTGTAAAATGTTTTGTGTAAATGCAGGGACTACATTATCAACGGTGGTGAAAGTGTGACTGAATTCATCCGATGAACAACCCTGACTGCTGGTTGTAACCAGCTTAATGACTACACTGGCATTACTGGTTTTAATCGTATATCCCGGAAAATTAACTCCTGTGCCAATTTGTACGCCATCTGCATACCAGGTATAAATATCATTTCGGTCTGGATAAGGGACTGCTTTTACATCCAGTACTAATGGAACACAGCCCTGATCAGTACTATAAGTATAGTTGGCTTTTGCATTTGGTTTAACAGTTATGGTGACAGCCGGGCTGATATTTTGTAAAGCTCCGCTGCAAGCCTGCGTACTGACCAGGCGCCTGTAATAAGTTGTTGTGTTCAGCGCAGGTGGTGTATAACCAGAAAAGACAGCAGCGCTGATATCTGTCCAGTTTGTATTGTCGGGGCTGTTTTGCCATTGATAGCTATATTGACCATCACCTCCTGTAGGGGTGCTGCCAGTTAAAGGATTAGGGATTAAACCAGCACAGATGGTCTGCGCAGCAGCAATTGTATTATTATCAATGGGTGGTTGGGCTGTAATGCCGATAAGGTTACTTAACTGCGTACAGCTGTTACTGATGACTGTCCTTCTGAAAACCTGATTGGCCAGCATTTTAAAACTCAGATCTTTGGCTGTCTGTCCACTGACTGCGGTCCAGGTAGTCCCATTGTCTGTACTACTTTCCCAGAGATAAATGTAGTTGCCATCACCGCCGGTAGGGGTGCTGCCAGTAACTGTGATGGTTTGCCCGTAGCAAACTACTGGTGTGGTATTACTGATGGTGTTGGTTACAGGTAGTAAATCTGTAATCGTCAGATCGGCAGTTGTAGGGGCACAGGTCGCGGCTCCTTTGATCATCCATCTCAATATATAATTTTGTCCTGCTGTCAATCCTGTTACTGTACTTGCCGGGTTTGCCGGATCAGTGACAGTCGCGGTCCCCGAAACTACAGACCATTGGCCGGTTTCGCCCGCTTTAGGTGAATTCGCGCTGAGTACTGTCTGGCTTTGCGCGCATAATGTCTGAGCCGGTCCGGCATTTGCAATAGTAATCGCAGAGCCGACACTCACTGTTGCTACTACCGGCGTACCAGTACAACCCGTTGCAGAGACAGGGGTTATCGTATAACTTACAGTTCCCTGTACTGCACTATTGTTTAGCAAAATATCATTGATAGCGGTCACTGCAACCGGCGTTGCCTGATTGGTATTTCCTGTTATACCCGCCGGGGCTGTACTTGTCCAGGTATATTGTGTATTGGTTATTGTTGAAGCTAAAGTTATTCCGGCCGGCTCATTGCCGCAGATCACCGGTTGGGCTGTAGTCGCTGTTAATACAGGTATTGGTGTAACCGTAGCTGTAAAAGTAAAAGGAGTGCCATCACAACCATTACTTTTAGGTGTAATAGTATAAATGACCACAGCATTTGCAGTAGTACTGCTATTGGTGAGGGTTTGATTGATCTCACCGGTTCCTGCTGCGGTGTAACCGGTTGCCAGTCCATCTGTATTGACAGCTGTCCAGCTGAAAGTACTTCCGGTTACGCTGGAAACAGGGCTGTAAAATGCCTTTTGGCCAGAGCAGATATTTTGCGTGGTATTTGTTCCTGTATTGGCCGGCAGAATCTGAACTACTGCGGTGGTTTGCACCTGGGCACAGTTGCCTGTAAGGCCCGTGTTTACCTGTAGTAAGATTGTTGTACTACCTGCATTTCTCTCGGCAGCCGAAGGTGTATAAGTTGTTGTTAAACTGCCAGGAGCTGAGAATGTCCCCCCATTGCCAGACCATATAAAAGAAGTATAAGTCCCATTGGTTATAGTCCCCTGTAAATTTACTGTTGCCTGATTACAGATCGGATTAGGGTCAACGGTTATTTTAGGGATGGGAGAAGGTGAAAAAGTGATTTTTTGCGTCTTTACTACAGTATTACAGTTGTTCTGATGCGTAAGTGTTATGGTATAGGTTGCATAATCCGTGAAATTAATCGTTGGATACTTGGTGTTCTGATTGTCAGGAGCGACAAAGGAAAACGGGCCACCTGTCACATCCCATTTATAGGTTCCCGCTATTTCATCCGAAGTTCCGCTCAGCGTTGTCTGCGTCGGGCCAGCTGCAGAATTAAAAGTCAGGTTTCCTGTAGCACACAGGTTGACATCGGGAGATAAAGTGGCGGTCGGATCTGTGTTGACTACAACCCGTTGCGCAGCACTGGTCACAGCACATGTTCCCGATTGAACAGTCAGTGTAATATTATAGATCCCCGGCTGAGTGAATTTAAATTGCGGTGCAGGACTGTTTGGACTAAAAGTAACCCCGGTTGAAGGCGTGACTGCCCAGGTATAAGCAGGTGTAGCCGCCGAACAGGTATTGTCCAGTACAGAAGTATTGACAGTGGTTAGTGTACCCGGATTCAGGCAGATTAGCGGGGTGCTAATCGTAAAGGCAGGTTTAGGCGGATCCTGTACACAGACATTCATGGTAATATCATCGGCCTGGCAGTTTCCGTTGGTTGAGGAGGAGAGCAGTATCTGATGTGGGCCTTTGGTTGTAAAAGTATAGGATGGGTTATAACTCAGGGGCTCATTAGGTGCGATTACAGTTCCATCTACCGACCAGGTATAATAGGCTATGTTCTGCGTGCAGCCCGGAGAGTTGGCATTTGGGTTATCTCCGGTCGTAGACTGGTTTTGAAAAACGACAGGATCACCCACACATATCACAGGAGGTGCATTGAATTTATTGATGGGCCTGCCTACTACTTTAGCAGTAGTGGAAAGCGGTGTACCTATTGGGCCGCAGTAAGGGCTGTAGATCCCGACGTTAATCCCAAAAGCATTATAAGTTGTCTGGTTACCCGTGGTATAAGTTAAACCGCAAGACGATCTGGTATAAGTATGCTGTACCTTGCTGTTGTTGGTCTGGATATCACAATAAGTATATTCATTCGCATTCCCGTCTCCCCAGTCAATCCTGTAAGTATTTCCCGGAAAATTAGCCTGAATCCCCTGACTAGTGGTATTAACTGTATATTCAAAAGCACCGATAGGATAACAGACCGTATTACTGTTCGTTGTTGTGAAGGGTGTAACTGCGAGGTTGTTGATTAGGAAATAAGCATGGGTGCCTACTGTTCCATCCGGCATGACGGCTTTCACAAAAATGGTATAATGAGCCTGATCTGCGGTAAAGAGATTTGTAGTTGTAGCCGCCGAATAGGTTAAAGTAGTGACGGGTGCAGGGTTCAGTTCATTATTAAAAGTTGCGGTTACATTGGCTGATGTAGACCCGTTAGTGAAACTGAACTTGCTGTTAGGGCTGCTGTTGCAACTTCCGAAGGTAAGCGGATTGGTGCTGATCTGACTGACAGAACTCAAAGCCGCGGTTACCGGACTGCCGGCCTGAATTATAAAAGGCGCAGAGTCTGCAGGGGTCATGGCTGGATTAGTAGATTTAACTCTGACTTTATAACCAGCTCCGGCTAATGTGCCCGTGGGGATAATACCATTCACAAAAGTGGCATAGAAGCCGCTGTAGCTGCCAATGTTGAGCTCATTTCCGGCAGGGTCTACTAAATAAAGGTTATAAGAATTGCCAATTTTGATACAGCTTGTGCTGCTGGCGGTGAAGGTTGCTGCTATGGTTGAACCGGGCGTATAAGGTCCACCATCCACCATTCCAATAGTAATCTGAGCATTGGAATGAAAGGATATAATATTAAGGAAGAGAGCGAAACATACCTTTAGAGTATTCCTCATATCGTATCGTTACATCAATTTAGAGAATAGAATCCCATTTTCCAAACAACTACAATACAAATACTTAAAATTTCTATAACATAAAAAACCCTCAATTTTTAGATTGAGGGTTTTAATTGGTGGTTAACGAAATTGACTTACATCATTCCGCCCATACCGCCGCCGCCCATAGGAGGCATAGCTGCACCACCAGCATTATCATCAGGATCATCAGCTAACACACACTCGGTAGTTAACAACATCGCTGCAATTGAAGCTGCATTTTCTAAAGCTACACGACCAACTTTAGTTGGATCGATAACACCAGCACTGATTAAGTTTTCATAAACATCAGTACGGGCATTGTAACCGAAATCACCTTTTCCTTCTTTAACTTTCTGAACTACGATAGAACCTTCAATACCTGCGTTCTGGCAGATTTGACGTAATGGTTCTTCGATAGCACGTTTAACGATTGCGATACCAGTAGTTTCGTCCTCGTTAGATCCTTTCATACCTTCTAAAGCTTCGATAGCACGGATGAAAGCAACACCACCACCAGCAACGATACCTTCTTCAACCGCAGCACGGGTTGCATGTAGAGCATCATCAACGCGGTCTTTTTTCTCTTTCATTTCCACTTCAGAAGCAGCACCTACGTAAAGAACAGCAACACCGCCAGCTAATTTAGCCAGACGTTCCTGTAATTTTTCTTTATCGTAATCAGAAGTTGTAGTTTCGATCTGCGCTTTGATCTGGTTAACACGTGCTTTGATATCATCAGATGAACCAGCACCGTTAATTACAGTAGTATTGTCTTTATCAACGATTACTTTCTCGGCAGTACCTAAGTAAGTAAGATCAGCGTTTTCTAATTTGTAGCCTCTTTCTTCAGAGATTACAGTACCACCAGTTAGGATCGCAAGATCTTCTAACATAGCTTTTCTGCGATCACCAAAACCTGGAGCTTTAACAGCAACAACTTTCAGAGAGCCACGGATTTTGTTCACTACCAAAGTAGCTAAAGCTTCACCATCTAAATCTTCAGCGATGATTAATAATGGTTTACCTGTCTGAACTTGTTTTTCTAAAATCGGCAGCAATTCTTTCATGTTGCTGATTTTTTTGTCGTAGATTAAAATGTAAGGGTTTTCTAATTCCGCTTCCATTTTATCCGCGTTAGTTACAAAGTACGGTGATAAATAACCACGGTCAAATTGCATACCTTCTACTGTTTTTACTTCAGTTTCAGTACCTTTTGCTTCTTCAACAGTGATTACACCATCTTTACCAACTTTACCCATTGCTTCAGCAATCAGTGCACCAATAACTTCGTCATTGTTTGCTGAGATAGAGGCAACCTGTTTGATTTTGTTATTATCTTCACCAACAGTCTGAGACTGTGATTTTAAGTTAGCTACAATTGCAGTAACAGCTTTATCGATACCACGTTTCAAATCCATTGGATTTGCACCAGCAGCAACGTTTTTAATACCCGCAGTAACGATAGCCTGAGCCAATACAGTTGCAGTTGTTGTTCCGTCACCTGCGATATCAGCAGTTTTAGAAGCAACTTCTTTAACCATTTGTGCACCCATGTTTTCGATTGGGTCTTTTAATTCAATTTCTTTAGCAACGGTAACACCATCTTTAGTGATTGCTGGTGAACCGAATTTTTTATCAATAATTACGTTACGTCCTTTTGGACCTAGAGTTACTTTCACTGCATTAGCCAAAGTATCTACACCTCTTTTCAGGGCGTCACGGGCTTCTACGTTATATTTTACTTGTTTTGCCATTTTTAAAATTTTTAATATTTGGTGGGATTAGCCGGATTAAACCAGCAATTAAAGAACTGCGTAAAGATCAGTTTCACGCATAATAAGATACTCTTTACCTTCAAAAGTAATTTCAGTACCCCCGTATTTGCCATATAAAACTACATCACCAACTTTAACGCTCAATGGTACTAAGTTTCCAGTTAACTCGGCATATTTACCCGGGCCAACTGCAACTACTGTTCCTTGCTGAGGTTTTTCTTTAGCTGTATCCGGAATATAAATACCCGAAGCAGTTTTTTCTTCGGCAGGAGCAGCTTCAACAACTACTCTATCTGCGATGGGTTTAATGTTTAAAGCCATAACTTAATTATTGTTTTAATTTAAAGGTTAACGTATAAATTGTATAATAACATTAACGACACATCAGTTTTTATGCCAAGGCCCTTAGGCTTGCCAAATTTACACAGCCTTGTCAGCTAATAGATTATGCACCTAAATTTTTTGTGTCAGACTGGCAGGGATAAAAGCAGAAAGCCCGTCAGGAATTTATCCGGACGGGCTTTTGAAAAATATTTAATTAAGCTTATTTTTTTGGTTTTTCCTGAGTTGCAGGAGGAGGAGTTGTAGCTGGTTTTAAGCCACCGCCCAATGGTGAAGGAGTCGGTGTTTTGTCCAGTTGCTCCTGGATTTTAGAATCTCCGCTTCCAGTTGCATTCTTTCCGCCTGTTTTTCCAATAGCTGTAACAGCCAGTGAAATTACTACGATTAAAGTTAAAAGTATCCAGGTGCCTTTTTCAAGTACATCGCCCGTACGTTGTACGCCGAACATATTACTACCCGATCCGCCTGTTGCCAGACCACCGCCCTTAGGGTTTTGTATTAAAACAAACAGTCCTAATGCAACACAAATAATGATCAATAAAATAATTAAAAAAAGCATAGTATGTTAAATGGTTAAATTTTCTTTTCTATAGATTGGATAAGGTCGGCAAAGTAACGTCTTTTTTCTGGAAACTTCAAACTTAATTTTTCATAAGTATCTATAGCCTTGTCGTAAAGCATTTGCTCGATGTAAATGTTGGCCAGTGTCTCCGATACCAGGTCATTCTGATCTTCTGCACTTTTCTTCGCCTTGTTCTCATTATCGATCTGCTCAGCTTTAGGTGGCAGGATCTGCGGATCATTTTTGATAAAACTATCTATGATCTCAAAATCCTTCGTTACCGGCTTTGCAGACTCTTCCGAATCCAGTAAGGTCTCACTTCCGGTCAGATGGCTTTGCATATGGAAAATATGCTCTACATACTGTTGCTGTAATTCCTGTGAATTAGTATTTGTTTTCGGCAGCGCATAAGGCTGAAATATACTCTGATGCTCTTTACGGGTTTTGGCCAGCCACCATAAGAAAGTATAAGGCAGTTTCTCGTCATGATAATTACTCACCTGACTGTTTTCGACCTCAGCAGCGGCAACAGCTTCATGCTCTTCGATAACCGGAACTTCATTTACCTGGGGTTTTTCCTGCGGTTCGGTTACTTCAGTACTAAAGTTTTGTTCAAAAGCGAAGAAATCTGTAGAGGCGATATTCTCAAAGACGAAATTATCCCCGAGCGAATGTTTACGTTCTACGGTTTCGTGATTTTCCTGAGGTTTTGCGGATTCCGACTGATCGTCCGAATTTTTAAAGGGACGATAATTGGTGTGGTCAACCTCAGCGATTTCTTCAAAGACCTCTTCATCATAAAAGATTTCTTCTGCATCATCCGCAGGGCCATGGTCGTCCACTTCTTCTCTTATACCTGTACATCCATTGACAATCAGGAAATTCGTCAGGATATTCTCTTTCCTGAACAGAAAACCGTGTAGTGTCATCCCGTTTGAATACAGAGCAGCCTTGGCCAGCTGGTTTGTTTCTTTTGCCAGCTTTGGATCAGCTTTAGCCAGTAATAAATGTAAAGGTTGGTAATAAGGGTACACTTTTAACAAATCAACAAGCATAGCTGTATCCTGCGGGGAAACCTTTTGAGGGTCCGCAATCAATTCAGTGATTTGTTGTTTAATGTCTTTATCCAGCTCCACGAGACTAAGTTAATAATTGAAATTCGGTTTTTATTGAGCTTGTTTAAATTTAAATAAGCTCTAAAATCTGTCAGATTTATCTACCACTGAGCAAAAGCCCGGTTGAATATATCTTCTGTAAGCATGGCATTAATATCTTTATTTAACTGGGGCTGCACCGCTTCCAGAGATTGTGAGCCCATGTTGAAATCCTTAAACCTTTCAAAAGATTCTTCAAAACTCTGTTTAGGGTTCAGGTTATTTGTGTATTTTACACTTATCCTGATAGTCAGTCTGTTTCCTCCTGCACTTGGCTGATTATTGTTCTGCAAGGCGATAGGTTTGATATCATAGCCGGTAATTCTTCCTTCGAATACGGCATCACCGTTACTCTGACTAACCGCCAGGCGGGTTTGATTACGAATACGTAGTTTTAAAGCTTCCGTAAAATCCTGTGCTAAGGTCGGGATAACCAGTGGGGCATTGTTTTCGAAAAACATGACCGTTACCGATTTCATTTCCGGGGGAATAGAAGCCCCGCTTAGCTTTACTGAACAGGAATTTAGTAAAGTCAGTACAGGGAAAAGCAGTAATAAACAGATTCGTTTCATGCCTAATTTAAATTTAGTTCTTTGATTTTTCTATATAAGGTACGCTCAGAAATTCCCAGTTCCTGGGCAGCAAATTTACGTTTGCCTTTGTGTTTTTTCAGTGCTTTCTTGATTAAATCAGATTCTTTGTCAATCAGCGAAAGTGATTCTTCTACCTCCTCGGCATCATGTGTATAGTTGTAATCAACAGGTGCGTTCTGAGGAGACTTCTTGATCGTGAAAGTAGAGTCGTTACTAACAGTCTGATCTACTTCCTGGTAAAGCTGATTAATATAATGCGGGTTTTCGGCCATGATATGAGAAGTATTTCCACCACTCTGGATAATTTCAGCGACCAGTTTTTTAAGGTCCATCATATCTTTTTTCATGTCGAAAAGGACTTTGTAAAGAATATCACGCTCAGAGAAATCTTCCTTGTTATTTCCGTTCATTGCCATTGGCAGGTTACTGCCGCCTTCATTAGGGATGTAGCTTAACAAAGCATTGGCCGTTACATTCCTGTCTTTCTCCAGTACGCAGATCTGTTCAGCTATATTTTTAAGCTGTCTTACATTTCCAGGCCAGCTGTAGTTGCTCAGCATTTGTATTGCATCCGGTTCCAGGTGGATACCCGGGCTGCGGTATTTATCGCTGAAATCAGCAGAGAACTTTCTGAACAACAGGAAAATATCCTCTTTCCGTTCATGTAAAGCCGGAATGCGTAAAGGCACGGTATTTAACCGGTAATATAAATCCTCTCTGAATTTACCCGATTTTACCCTGTTGTATACATCTACATTCGTAGCTGCAATAATACGTACATCAGTTTTCTGTACTTTAGAAGAACCGACACGTAAATACTCTCCGCTTTCCAGTATTCTTAACAGACGGGCCTGAGTACCCAAAGGTAATTCAGCAACCTCATCGAGGAAGATTGTTCCTCCGTTTGCCACTTCAAAATATCCCTTACGTGCCTCATGAGCTCCGGTAAAGGACCCTTTCTCGTGTCCGAATAATTCTGAATCTATCGTTCCTTCCGGGATCGCACCACAGTTTACAGCAATAAATGCACCGTGTTTACGGGTACTCATCTGATGGATGATATGAGAAAAAACCTCTTTCCCACTTCCACTTTCCCCAGTGATTAATACTGACATGTCCGTTGGTGCTACCTGCCTTGCAATATCAATAGCACGGTTTAAAAGTGGAGATCCACCAATAATTCCAAATCGGTTTTTAATATCCTGTACGTCCAAAATAATTATATTTTAAATATTGGGTCTTTTTTAATCTGTAATCCTGCCTAACAGTGTCGCTGATGTACAACGCTCAATGATGACATTTACATATTGTCCTGGTTTAATATTTTCCACAGCAGGGAATACGATCATTGCATTCTGATCATTTCTTCCGCACAGGTCTTTATCAGATTTCTTAGAGAAGCCTTCTACCAGTATCCTTACCTTTTTACCAACCGATTCCTGTAACCTTTTATAGGAAGAATCCTGTTGTTTAAGCAATATCTCCTGCAGACGGCGTTTTTTTACCTCTTCAGGAATATCGTCTTCCAGTTTCCTGGCTGCCATTGTTCCGGGTCTTTCCGAATAGCTGAAGGTAAAGGCAAAATCATAGCCTACATAATCCATCATACTCAGGGTTTCCTGGTGTTCCTCTTCTGTTTCAGTACAGAAACCTGCAATAATATCCGTGGAAATTGCACAGTCCGGGATAATATTCCGGATGGCGTCAATTCGATTGATATACCATTCACGGGTATAAGTACGGTTCATCAGCTCCAATACCCTGCTGCTGCCTGATTGTACAGGCAAATGGATATTGTTGCAGATGTTATCGTGTTTTTTGATGGTATATAAAACTTCGTCAGTAATATCTTTTGGATGAGAAGTAGAGAAACGAACACGTAATTCAGGGCTGATCAGGGCTACTTTTTCCAATAACTGGGCAAAATTAACCATAATCTCAGCGCCATCAGCTGCTTCTTCTGTTCCTTTCCATTTATAAGAGTCTACATTCTGACCTAATAAAGTAACTTCTTTATAACCGCGGTCATGTAAGTCCTGTGCTTCAGCCAGAATAGAATGCGGATCACGGCTGCGTTCGCGCCCCCTGGTAAAAGGAACCACACAGAATGAACACATGTTATCACAACCACGCATAATAGAAATAAATGCGGTGATTCCATTCCCGTTTAAGCGGACCGGACTGATATCTGCATATGTTTCTTCTCTGGATAACAAAACGTTAATCGCTTTCTGACCTTCACCAACCTGTTCGATCAGCTGAGGTAAATCACGGTAAGCGTCAGGTCCTACAACCATATCCACCAGCTTTTCTTCCTCCAGGAATTTTGATTTCAAACGCTCAGCCATACAGCCTAAAACCCCTACAATCAGTTTAGGATTTCTACGTTTTTCAATACCGAACTGTGATAACCTGTTACGGACACGCTGCTCTGCATTTTCTCTGATAGAGCAGGTATTGATAAAGATTGCATCAGCCTCATGATAGTCACCTGTGGTCTCAAAACCCTGGTCTAACAGGATAGAAGCAACAATTTCACTATCAGCAAAGTTCATCTGGCAACCATAACTTTCAATGTATAGCTTTCTCGCATTTTGCATTTTAGGTGCGTCAATGATCAGGGCTTCACCCTGGCGCTCTTCATCGTGTGTCTTGTCCGTTAGCTGTAAATCAATCATAAATGGGTAACATTCTTAAGGGGAACAAAAATACTAAATTTAATTTGTAAATGACAAATTGGCAGAATTTAAAATTCCTGATTCAAATATCGAAAATAGTATAAGCATCTGTGAGTAATTAGAGCGAGAAATTATAAATATGACAGACAAAAGATCAGGGCTGCGAAAAGAGAAAATAATTAATATTTTCTCTCGGTCCTGTTTAGTTTTATTTGATGAACTATAAACAAGCGCTAATCGTTATTAAAAATAGTATATTGTGGTTTTCATAGAGTAATGCATGATTGAAAGGACCCGAAAAACAGTAAAGGCATTGAAATGGGTTGCCGGAATTGTATTCCTGCTATTTGTCATAGCGGATGCAATGTCGTGGTATCTCAGCGTAAAGCTGAGACCTGTTATTATGAAAGAACTGAAGGAGCTGGTACTGAATTCTACAGACAGTTTATACCGGATTGAATTTTCCAAAGTAAACACCAATTTCCTGCTGGGTAATGCCTCTGTCAGCGATGTGCGGATTATTCCAGATACCAATATTTTTAATAAGCTGATTAAGCTTAAACGTGCACCAAACAATATCTATGAGGTGAGTCTTAAGAAACTCACTATCCGTAATTTTCATCCTTTCAGAATCTACTTTGATAAACGGCTCAATGTAGGCAGGTTACTATTTGAGCATCCAAAAGTTGTGATGATTAACAGGCAGTTTGAATTTAATGAAAACAAGCCGCCAAGACCAAATAAATCACCCTTCGAATACATTTCAAAATTACTGCAGGAGGTAAGTGTAAATACGATAGACCTGAGGGATGTGAGTTTTCAGTATATCAACAGGAATGTTCCGGTACCCGAAGTATTTGCTGTCAATAAACTGGATATTACCCTTAAGGACTGGCTCATTGATGCAAACTCGGCTACAGATCCAACCCGTCTTTATTTACTGAAAGATGTACTCATCAATCTGAATGATTATGAGTACGCTACGCCTGACAGCTTATATAAAGTGCAGATGAATGAGTTATCTTTTGTCGCTTCTACCGGAAAATTAAATATCAGAAAATTTGGTCTGGTTCCGAGATATTCAGAAATGGATTTTGGAAAGAAACTAGGCTATTCTAAAGAGCGGTACAATATCCTGTTAAGTGATATCAGCCTGAATGGAATTGATCTTCCGCAGTATGTCAAAAAGCAGGAGCTGGTTGCCAGTGAGATGAACATCACCAATGGCTATGTCTCAGTGTTCAATAATAATGCATTGCCATCACTTGGGATTGCCAGAATGGGTAAGTTTCCGCACCAGTTGCTACAGTTGGTTCAGGCCCCCCTTACCGTGAAAAAGTTAAACCTGAGTGACGTGGATATCAGTTACGCTGAATATGACAGCGACAGTGAGCAGAAGGGGAGGATTACTTTTGAAAAGACATCAGGGACGATCCTAAACGTGACGAATGAAGAAAAGGTTAAAGCCATAAATCCTTTTATGCTGGCTAACCTGAGTACCTATATGATGGGACAGGGGAGACTAACGGTTGATTTCAAATTTGATCTGAATGCTAAAAATGGGGCCTTTTCTTATAAAGGACAGTTATTGGATATGGATGGTGGTTATCTGAACCGGATCACCAAACCACTGGGGATGTTGAAGGTGAATAGCGGGCGTGTTAAAAAACTAGATTTTAATGTAGTGGCAGACGAAGCCAAAGCCAGTGGCAATCTGAATTTTGCCTATAAAGATCTCTCGATAGGTCTGATGAAAAAGGTAGAGGGTAAAAACCGGCTGGTTAAACTGGGCTTGTTCTCGATGCTGGCCAATTCATTAGTTATCCGGCCGGATAACCCAGATGCGAAAGGGAATATGATTGCTGCTTCCCTTTATTATCAGAGAAGCCCGACCAGTTCTTTCTTCAGTTTTATCTGGCAAACATTGTTGCAGGGAATTAAATATACAGTCGGGCTGACGCCGGAGAAACAGGCTGAAATTGATGCGCAGATTGTGAAATTTGAGAAGATGAAGAGTGACAGGGAAAAGAGACGGGAAGCAAGACGGCGGCGGAAACAGGTTAACCCTTAGGTTGGTTCGGGTTTACTTAAGTTCCTGATTCTGTTTGGATTGTTGATCTGAATTCGCATTAATTTTTATATTTGTTTTATGATGATTAAGCGCCCTTTATTACTTTTAGCGTTAGTATTTGCTTTTACTATAAAGCTTTCAGCACAGAATTTACCGGTTAAAACCACATGGGAGGGAACGCTGACAGGGGTGAGGTTAATTTTAAAGTTAGAGAACGATAGCCTCACACATCAGGCAAGCGGTGCTTATGATAGCCCGGATCAGGGAGCACTGGATCTGAAAGTAAGTTCGCTGAAAATCACTAATGATAGTTTGAGCGCTTATTCTACCGTAATTGGTGGTGGTTTTTCAGGAGCCTTTAACAAGGATAAATCAGAGATAAATGGTATATGGAAACAACGTGGGCAGGAATTTCCATTCATTTTTAAGAGAACTCTGGATAAAATAGAACATTTACGTCCACAGACACCCAAAGCACCGTTTCCATACGAGGAACAAAAATTGATTTATTTTAATCAGGATAAGTCTATTCAATATGGAGCAACACTAACTTTGCCTAAATCAGATAAACCAATACCCGTGGTGATTTTAATCACAGGCTCCGGACAGGAAGACAGGGATGAAACCCTTTTTGGACATAAACCCTTCTGGATCATAGCTGATCATTTAAGCAGGAATGGCATTGCGGTATTACGTGTTGACGACAGAGGTATTGGTGAAACTACCGGAGATGTGATGAGCGCAACTTCAGCCGATTTTGCTAAAGATGTGCTGGTTGGAATTGATTTTTTAAAAACAAGAAAAGAGATAGATGTACATCAGATTGGTTTAGTGGGGCATAGCGAAGGGGGGATGATCGGGCCGTTAGTTGCCGTACAATCTAAAGATGTCGCATTTATTGTTAGCCTGGCTGGTGTAGGTGTCAGGGGGATGGATATCACCAATAAACAAATGAATGACGCATATGTTAAAATAGGCTTCAATCAGGAAGAGATAGGGCGGATGCAGGAATTGACTGACAGGATGGTCAGGCTTGGTGATGAGTACCCGGATGAAGGTGAATTCAGATCGGCATTCGGAAAATCTTTTGCAGCATGGAAGGCGAAACAGTCGCCAGAATTTTTGAAAAAGGCGGCGCTAACCGGGGGTGATTCTGATAAAAACATCGATGCGATGGCGACTCGGTTTTTCCTTCCCTGGACACGTTATTTTATGAAGTATGATCCGGCAACTACAGTAGGAAAATTGAAAGTACCTTTTTTAGCAATGAATGGCGGAAAAGACGTACAGGTTTCAGCAAAGGAAAACCTGGCGGGATTTCAACGCCTGTTGACGCAGGCGGGTAATAAGGACTTTAAAATAGTATTGTTACCCGACTTAAATCATCTTTTTCAAACAGCGAAAACCGGGGCTGTCAGTGAATATATGACGATTGAAGAAACCTTTTCTCCCGAAGCACTGAAGGTGATGACAGATTGGATTAAACTGCACATAAACTAAATAAGTAAGAAAGAACGGAACTTTCTTACTTATTTAGGATCAGACTGGTTGATGATCTATTTCAATACTTCGGCCGGCGCTGGTTTGTCCAGCAGGTTTGTATAATAGAAACGGGCACGTTCAGTAAAATCGTGTTTTCCTTTAGTTGAAGTCCATCCGTGTCTGCCGCCAGGATAAATCATCAGTTCAAAGTGTTTATTGGCATCTTCCATTTTGTTGATTAACTGGATGGTATTTTGCATATGTACGTTATCATCCATATCTCCATGCATAATACGTAAAAGACCTTTGTACTTGTCTACATAGGTTAATACCGAAGCATTTTTGTAACCTTCAGGATTTTCCTGTGGGGTATCCATAAAACGTTCCGCATAATTGGTGTCATACAGTTCCCAGCTGGTTACCGGTGCTCCTGCGTAACCGTAATCAAAATAATCAGCACCATAGGTTAAAGCCATCGTCGTCATGTATCCGCCGTAGCTGTGTCCTGTAATCAGTAATTTTTTGTTGTTCACCCAAGGTTTTGCTTTTAACCATTTGGCTGCAGTGATGTAATCTTTCATCTCCCATTTGCCCAGGTTTCTGTGCATTAAGGCTACACCTTCTTTACCGAATTGTCCCGAAGCACGGTGGTCTACAGCAATCTGGATAATTCCTTCGTTTGCCCACCATTGTATTGCTGTTCCTTTCCAGGTGTTGGTTACAGTTCCAGCATTCGGACCTCCGTAAATACTGAAAACCACAGGATATTGTTTATTAACGTCGAAATCTACAGGGTAAGTAATTACAGCCGGGAGGTTATAACCATCATCTGTAGGAATAGTAATCATCTCAGTTTTTCCAATGTCATAACTTGCAAAATCAGCCGATTTACTATCCGCGATTTCTTTGATGATCTTTCCGTTATGATCTACCAGGGTTTGCTTTTGTGGTGTAGATACATTGGAATAAGTCGTTATAAATTTATCGCCCGAAGGAGACATTTGTACCTGATGGGTATATTCACCGAAAGTCAGTCTCTTCAGGTCTTTACCATTATAGTTTACACGGTACAGATCGGTTCTTGTAGAAGCTTCTTTACGTGCCATGAAATAAACTACTTTGTTCTTCTCATCTACATTAACCAGGTTAGTCACCTGCCATTTGCCGCCTGTTAAAGGGTTAACCAGTTTTCCATCCAGCGTATACAGGTAGTAATGTGCCCAGCCTGTTCTGTCGCTTTTCAGGATATAGTGTTTTTTATCCTCCAGATAGGTAATGCGACCATCGTAATCCAGGTCAACCCATGAAGGCTGTTTCTCATCATAGATTTCTTTTTTAGCACCTGTTTCGGGTTTAACCGCATAGAATTTCAGGTTATCCTGACCACGGTTCATCCATTGAACCATCATATTACTGCCGTCATAGCTCCAGTAAGGTGTACCGAAATACTGATCGTCTTTTGCATTAAAATCTGCCCATACAATTGTACCACCGGCAGAAGGTACAAAACCAATTTTTACTTCAGGGTTCGGGTCACCAGCTTTAGGATAGCGTGTTTTTTCTACGTAACCGTGTTGTCCGGTCGATCCGTTGATCGGGAACATTGGTACTTTGGTGTCATCAAACCGCATAAATGCAAGATGTTTGCTGTCCGGTGCCCACCAGAATGCTTTATATTTTGTCGGACGGCCCAGGATTTCTTCAAAATATACCCAAGAAGAATAACCATTATAGATCACATCGGTAGCATCTGTCGTATATCTGATTTCTTTACCTGTAGTTACATCCACAGCATAAAGGTCATTGTTGCGGGTAAAGGCAACATATTTTCCGTCTGGAGAAAGCGTAGGGTTTTTCTCTTCTCCGGGTGTAGTGGTTAAACGTTTTGGCTGGTCTTTACCATACTGAATATAGACATCACTATCTCTGACCATCACGTTGACATTACTTTTTGGCGGCGGAGTGTAAGGACTGCGTGCGCCCGAGTTAATATCCACAGTGTATAACTGATGGGTTTTAGCTTCGCTGATGATGTAATGGTTTTCATCACTCCATCCTGTAACTGCATTCAGGCTGTTGGTTAGTGAAGGGACACGTCCCTGAGTTTGCGCAAAATCAAGTCTGCGCTGCTGAGCCTGCAGATTGATGCTGAAACATAACCCGACGGCCAGACTAATTAGTAAAGGATTCTTCATGTTGAAAATTTAGATCGGCTAAAATAATAAAGGCAAGGCGGATTCATAGTATTTGTGAGATAGATGTTACCCGATTCAATAAAAAAGGTTATCCCAAATCCGGGATAACCTTTTGTCTTATCAGTTTAATATTGCTATTACTCTTGCTGAGTTTCTAGAGGGGACATGCCAAACATGAGTACCAGTTTATTACCCTGGTAAAGATTTAATGTCTGATCGGCCAGGTCATACCTGAATGTCCGGTCACTGATCATATTCAGAAAAGTAGCTTCTAGTTTCATTGCTTCTTCCGAACAGGCCATCATGGTACTGCCGGCTTGTTTAAAAGTCAGTGTGTTATTGCTGAGTTCATATCCACCAAAGAAGTTATTACATCCGGCAGATCCGTTGAACCTCTGGTCTTCTTTATGGAATACGAGATAAGCCGGAGATTCTTCCTGAGTGATCCCGTTCATCTGGATCAGTTTCCACTTATGATTAAAGACAAAATTCATTGCCGCAGAAGTCTGCGAAGAGGCTATTTTTTGCTTTTTGATGATCCTTTTAAGTTTGTACAGATAGATGGAAGCGTCGGCTGGAACGTTTGTTCTTCTGGTGCGGGTAACCAGAAGGGTATAACGGTAACCAGGCTGGTATTTAAATCCGGAAATGCCACTGTAGAAATATTCCCAGTCGGTGCTGGTGTTATATTTCACCAGGAAGCAGGTTTGCGGACCGACACCGGTACAGCTAGCCCGTTCCTCTTTGATGACCATTCGGATGTCTTCTGCTTTGCTGTAAAGTGTGAAAGCAGTTAAAAATGTCAGGGTTAAAATTAGTTTGGTACTGAAGTTCTTTAAATTTTGTCTCATTGTGTGTGTGTTATTTTTTACTACAAACAGGATGCACAGCCAGATCTCTTTCCATAAATATAAAAAAAGGGATGTTCAAAAACTGGACTGCCCCCAAAAAGTTAGACAAATTTAATTATTAGATTTGTTATAATGAGCCCGATATTCCGTCGGGCTCATTCCATTTAAATTCAGTTTT
>NZ_JACHCC010000005.1 GCF_014207135.1 Pedobacter cryoconitis
AATGTGGCGAGGTTCTGCCTCCTTTCCCTTTCTTGGGATGTTCGTTTTCTATACTCATTTTTCTGCTTTGAAAAACTTTCTTATGTAAACTCAGGGCAGGAATGGACAGACTTACCAAACTGTCTTATAGGTTAATCAAAAAAGTGAGTAAATCCCTTAAACAGCCGAATTCTTTTTCTTATTCCGCATCACCAGCAAATAACAAAGATACAACAGAACAAGCCATCCCGGGATCAGCTCTACAGGCATCTTCATACCAGTAATCCACATCATTACTAAAATTCCAACCAGAAAGACCAGGCAGATATAGTTTGACAAAGGATAAATAAAGGAAGGGAATTTGGTTTTAACCTGATCCTTTTGCTTCTGTTTTCTGAACTTCAAATGCGTAATACTAATCATCAGCCAGTTGATAATCAATGAGGATACCACCAGCGACATCAGGATCTCCAACGCCTTATCAGGTATCACTTTATTGATAATAATACAAATAGCTGCAAACAAACCAGACACCATGATGGCCATAATCGGCACATGATTTCTGTTTAATTTAGATAGAAAAGCAGGTGCATTACCTTGCTGGGCCAAACCAAAAAGCATCCGGCTATTGCTGTAAACACAACTGTTATAAACTGATAATGCTGCTGTCAGAACAATTACATTCAGCACATTGGCAATTACACTGGTAAAATAAACTGTCTTACCCAAAAGATTAAACTGAAAACCTTTCAGACTTTCAAAGACTGTTACAAAGGGACTGCTGTCTGTTGTAATATTTTTCCAGGGAGACAAGGCAAACAGGATAACCAACGCTCCTACATAAAAAATCAGGATACGGTAGATGACCTGGTTAGTTGCTTTTGGAATAGTCTTCTCCGGATTCTCAGCTTCTGCAGCAGTTATTCCGATTAACTCCAATCCACCAAAAGAAAACATAATCAATGCAATTGCAGCAAATAAACCCTGAAAGCCACCCTTCCCATCTGAGCTGAATAAACCCTTGGCAAAAAATCCACCGTCATTCCAGAGATTTTGTACACTTGCCTGTTCACCACCTGTTCCACTAACCAGTAAATAAATGCCAAAAAGAATCATTGCTATAATGGCCGCCACTTTAATGATAGAAAACCAGAATTCTACTTCACCGTAAACTTTAACAGAAGTCAGGTTGATGGCATTTATCGCCACGAAAAAGAAAAGACTCGATGTCCATAAAGGTATTGTAGGCCACCAGAAATGTACATATATCCCAATTGCGGTTAATTCGGACATACTAACCAGGATATAAAGTACCCAGTAATTCCATCCTGAGGCAAAACCGGCAAAAGTTCCCCAATATTTATAAGCAAAATGGCTGAAGCTTCCGGATACCGGTTCTTCAACAACCATTTCACCCAACTGACGCATAATAAAAAATGCAATAATGCCAGCCAGGGCATAACCTAAAATAACAGATGGTCCTGCCAGTACGGCTGCAGGACCTATCCCTAAAAATAAACCTGTTCCGATAGCACCGCCGAGTGCAATCAATTGGATATGTCTGTTTTGTAAACCTCTTTTGAGCTTTTGTCCCTCAGGTTTTTCGTTTACTTCTTTCAATGTTTATGCTGTTGATATAATGTTAAAATGAGTGTTTCAGGGTAAAGTACCTGTAAACATCCAAAATTTCAACAAAAGTGTAAAACTTATCTTCAATCAGCGATTAAAAGCTCAATTAATTTAGATTTTCCGACAAAAAATTAATATCCAGGATTCTGGGTCAGAGATGGATTATTCCTTCGCTCTGCATCCGGAATCGGGTACAGAAAATAATTCCGGTCAGCTTTACTCATCATTTCTGTCAGTGCAAGACCAGTTCTGCAGTAATCAAACCAGGCCTCTCCTTCAAACATCAGTTCAAGTCTTTTTTCATGCTGTACCGCAGTGATAAATGAATCCAGCGAGGTAAATGTGAGTTGAGCCGGTGTAACCAATCCTGCCCTGTCCCGTACTTTCCGGTAAGAGTCATAGGCAGCAGTACTCACAGTTCCTTCTACCCTGGCCTGGGCCTCTGCATGGATCAGGTATAACTCGGCCAGTCTGATCACAGGAAAATTCTGAACTGCCGGACTAAATATCCTGTATTTACCGATGTAAAATTTCGGGTCTTCGGGTGTATTCTGATAAACGGTAAACAGACGTCTTTTATCAGCAGAATCATATAAACCAGCTACATTGGCAGCCGAATAAAACAACATAGAAGGGCTTGGGTTACTAACCGAGGCCAATGCATTAGTTGCCTGTGCATCAAACTGCAGCTCAAAAACTGATTCTGAGGTGTTTTCTGTTTTCCATATAGAGGCAAAGTCATCCTGCAACGTATATCCTCCTGTGGAAATAACTTCAAGTGCTAATCTGGCTGCATCAGTATAATCTTTCGTCGTACTTCCATAATAGAGATATACTTTAGCCAGTAATGCTTTGGCTGCATTTCCGGTAGCCCTTCCTTTAGTCTCGGCATTGCTGCTGTAGCTATTGGGCAGATTGGCCGCATCTTTAAGATCTGAAATAATCTGCGTGTACAACTGGGCAACTGTATTGCGGGGAACTTTAAGATTGGTAGTCTCGCTGGTAGGCGTGATGATTAAAGGAACTTCGCCAAATGCCCTCACCAGTAAAAAATAATTTAATGCCCTTACAAACTCTCCCTCTCTGACCAGCTGAGCCTTTTTTTCAGGGCTTATGGCATTCTGCGGCATTGCATTTACATTGACAACTACATTATTAGCAGCATTAATAGCCGCGTAAGATGCATTCCAGATGTTCTGTACCCAGGGATTATCAATACGGACGGTATTTGATTTAAAATCAATATACTCCGGATAACTTGCCACATGATTGACATGCTGTGCCGAAAATTCCGGAACAATGACTACAGATTGTCCATAGGAATAAGAACTGAGTAAAGTTCTGTACATTCCCATTACAGCAGATTGTGCACCTTGTTCTGTAGTAAAAATATCTTCTGGGGTGATTTGTGAAATAGGCTCTTTATCTAAGAATTTTTTACAGGACGAAAAACTGATTAAAACAGTAGCTATTAAAATATATTTGGAAATTGTCTTCATGATCTTGGATTAGAAAGTTAAATTAACACCTGCAGTAAATATCCGGGGCTGTGGGTAGCTACCATAGTCGTAACCATAGATTAACCCCTGATTGGCACCCCCCTGATTAGAACTCACTTCAGGATCATACCCTCTGTATTTTGTGAATACGAATGCGTTTTGAACGGTAGTGTAAACACGTAAACTTCTTACTTTAAGCTTTTGCAGTACTTTATCACTGAAAGTATACCCAAGGGTAATGTTCCTCAATCTGAAGAAAGAACCATCTTCGACAAAACGATCAGAGATGGCAATATTATCCAGGCTACCAGGAGTCGGGCGTGGGATATCAGTAATATCTCCCGGATTTCTCCAGCGTCTGGTCCAGTCTGTAAAACCGTTACTGCTTTTGTTACTTCCGTCAAGACCAGAAGCCAGGTTATAATTAAACACGTCATTTCCATAAGAAAACTGCCCCATGATACTCAGGTCAAAGTTTTTGTACTGAAAGGTATTAGTAATTCCTCCATAAAAATCAGGATTGGGGTTACCTATAATCACACGGTCATTCGGATCGGTAGGTGGCCCGACACTCCCATCACGTTTCACATAATCAATCAGACCTGTCTGCGGATTCACACCTGACATTTTCCATCCGTAAAAAGTACCTAATGGTAAACCTTCCCTGGCGATATTCAGGTTTCCGACGCCACCTGCCAGCTCTCCTCCTGGTAAGGATACGACCTTATTTCTATTAAAGGACATGTTAAAGGAGGTATTCCATTTAAATTCTCCAACCAGATTCTGTGTAGTTAATTCAAATTCAAATCCTTTGTTCTGGATCTTACCTACATTGGTAAAACGGGTCTGATAACCTGAACTTCCGGGAATCGAAATCCCTACCAGAAGATCAGAGGTATTTTTAATATAATAATCTGCCAGTAAGGATATACGGTTATTCAGCAAACCAAGATCCAGTCCGAAATCCATTTGTTCGGTGGTCTCCCATTTCAGGTTCTTATCGCCGAGTACATTAGGCACATAACCAGTATTTCCGAGGTAGTTGTTATTACCGCTGTACAATGAATAACTGGCATAATTCGGAATATTCTGATTTCCGGTGATACCCCAGCTTGCCCTGAATTTAAGATTACTGATGATCTTGTAGCTTTTCATGAAATCTTCGTCCGAAGCCCGCCACGCTGCTCCAAAAGAAGGGAAAGTTCCATAACGGTTATTCGCTCCAAAACGGGAAGATCCATCAACCCTGAAATTTGCAGTTAAAAGATATTTCCCTTTATAATCGTAATTGACTCTCGAAAAGGCAGAAGCAATACTCCATTCTTCGGGAAAAGAGTTTGCCCCTGTCAGTGTACCGCCGGCAGAAATATTTTTGATATCATTATTGGGAAAATTAGAACGGCGTGCATCCACGAATTGAATCCGGGATTGTTGAACTGAAGCTCCTGCAAGCGCGTCTATATGATGATCGCCAAATGATCGCTGAAAGTTCAGCGTAGTTTCATTAATCCATAACTGGTCCCTGGTATTTCGTTGTGCCCCGATTCCCCCCTGCGCAGCAAATGACCGGATACCATTAGGCGGCATAAAGAATGTTTCATCAATATAACTCATATCAGCACCAAAATTTGTCTTTAAGGTCAGTTCCGGAATAATTTTATATTCGGCAGAGGCACTGGCCAGCATCCTGAATGTCTCTGAATGGTTAACAGGCAGTTGTAGCATAGCTACAGGATTTTCCCTGCTGGTATTTACCTGATCATAAGCATAACTGCCATCGGGATTGTAAACGGGGATATTGGGTGCTACAAAAATCCCGCTTTTAGTAGAACCTTCTTTTGAATTCTCTTCCTGTACCCGGTCATTCAATGCACGGGTCAGGTTAACCCTGGCAGAAAACCTTAATTTATCACTATGCTGATGATCCAGGTTCAGTCTTGCACTTAACCTGCTGAAATTTGAATTCTGAATCACACCACCTTGTTTCATATAACCGATGGAGGTATAGTATTGCGTTTTCTCTGATCCGCCCCTTGCTGATAGTTCATAACTGCAGGTCGGGGCTATTCTAAAAATCTCTTTCTGCCAGTCTGTATTGATCCCCGGGTTGGCCAGGATACCAGCGGGAACAGGTGTTGGCTGACCATTACCGTCCGGAAGATATTTATAATAATCCTTCATATAATCCTGGTACTGGGCCGTATTCATCAGTTTATATCTGCGTTCGTTAGGGACTTCGGAGAAACCTTCATAAGCGTTAAAACTAAATGTACTTAACCCTGGCTGTCCTTTTTTAGTTGTAATCAGCACAACTCCATTGGCAGCTCTTGCACCATAAATTGAGGAGGAAGCCGCATCCTTTAAAATTTCAACAGACTGCACATCTGACGGGTTAATCGAAGCCAGAATGTTAATTCCCTGGGTACCTCCGCCAAAGTTAAAGTCGCTTCCACCAGTAAAGTTCGTCGTGCTGTTCACAGGAATTCCATCAACCACATACAAAGGATCTGAACTGGCATTAATTGAAGTGGTTCCTCTAACCCGGATACTCAGACCTCCTCCGGGAGATCCGGATTTCTGCGTAACCTGAACCCCTCCGGCTTTTCCCTGTATGGCCTGAGATATGGTCGGCAAAACTTCGTTTTTAATCTGGTCTGCCTGAATACTTGACACTGAGCTCGTCAGTTTTGCCCGGTTGACAGTCCCATAGCCGGTAGCCACTACCTGAACTTCCTTTAGCGCTTTTGATGTAGTCTGAAGCAGTACATTGATCATCTTCCGGTTGTTCACAGGTTCTTCTTTAGGAGTGAATCCTATATAGGAAAACACCAGCGTGGCATCCGGAGCCGCTGCTATCTTATAATTCCCTCCGCTATTGGTGGTAGCCTTGGCAGCCCCCCCTTTTACAGTGATAATTACACCAGCTATCGGACCACCAGCATCCATCACTTTGCCAAGAATAGAATCCTGTACAGTTTTCACTTCTGGCGGAACGGCTTTGATTGAATCTTTTTTCACAGAATCTTTGCGGGTAGTATCCTGTTGAAATAGTACAGCCCTGTAACTGGATATGTCTTTCATTAAAGAAGAGGCATGAGCGAACTGGGTGGCAGACACCAGAACAAGCAGGAATACGAAGTACGGTAAAGGGTTTCTTTTCATCTGATATGAGCTATGATTTAAATATTGGGCTTGCAACAAACTGTGCAAAGCGCAACTATCCAACCATAAAATCAGAAAAATTTAAAGTATTAGTTTTAAGTAATTTACAGAAAAAGACTAATTATTAACTGTGGCATTTCTCAACAGCTTGTAGAAAGAAACAACATTCAGTAAAACATTTTATTGACCAGGATTATCCAATTGACGGAGCATTTTGGTCGCATTTTTATTATTCGGATTAAGTTTTAATGACCGCAGATAGTTTTCTTTTGCTAATATCTTATCACCAGCGTTCATATAACCTTCTCCTAAACTGTCATAAACATCAAAATTATCAGGAAAAAGCAGCGTATTGAGCCTGAATATAGCTATGGCTTCTTTAGATTTTTTCATTCTTAACAGCTGATACCCTATTTGGTTAAGATGGCCGGCATCAATAGCAGAATTACCGGAATTTATCTGCTGATAAGCGGATAAAGCTTTTTCAAACTGGCCATCCAGAACTAGTTCATAAGGCACCTTTTCACCTGTTTTAAGCTTCGGATTAAGATAATGAACTGAATCACTCTCCTCTAAAAAGACGATATGTCTGATATGATCTGAAGGGTTAACTACAAATTTAATTTTCGCATCCCAGTTACGTCTGGTAAAGGTATTATCTGCGATTTTGAATAATTCATCAGGTTCCTCAAAGTTCTTCTGAAAAAACAGTTTATCTCCCTGTGTGTACAATTTAATAACCTCATGTTTTTCAGCAAGGTACCGTCCCGTATCCTGTTGCATATCTATGGCGGTAATCTCCATTTTTTTATAAACAGGCAGTACACCCGGCCAGTTATAAGTATTGGCCACAGCACGTATCAATTCATTCACCAGCAGCGGCTGATTACCATTGGTCATCACCACAATGCCATACCCTTTATCTTTACTGCCGACAAACTGACTTGAAAAACCTTCATTCCATCCACCATGATTGAAATAGGAGTCGCCATCTTTTTGTCCAAGGAAAATACCTAAACCCTCATATTTTTCAATCAAAGGACTGGTCATCTGATCCGCCATCTCTTTTGAAATTATTTTACTACTCTTTCCCTTTAAAGTAAGTTGTATGTCAATGATAAAACGGGCCAGGTCTTCAGCAGTTGTCCAGAGTCCGGCAGGTGCCATTTCCGGGTAGGTATGTCTTTTACCAGGTACTTCAGAACCATCAGGAAGATATCCGGTTGCGGCCCATTTTAATTTACTATCCGGTAATGGCTGGCTATAAGTACTATGGGTCATTCCAAGAGGCTGCAAGACCAGTTCATTCATAATCTCCGGATAGCTTTTACCTTCTATGTCCATCAACATCTGCTGTAAGATCACATAACCACCTCCTGCATAACGAAAGCTTCCTCCAGGTATTTTATCAACTCTGATGGGAGGAGAATTGGCAGGAGCTTCTCCATTGAGTACCTGCAATAAAGTAGGTACCTGATCTGAAACCTTATACCCTAAAAACCCTCCGACAGTCACACCGGCACTATGGCTCAGGAGATATTTCAGAGATACTTTTTTATCCTTATTAAATTCATTTTCGGGAACTTTCCAGGATTTAAGATACAAATTCACATCCTGATCAAGACTGAGTTTTCCTCTTTCCACTTCTTTTAATGCAGCATAGGAACTCACAGCTTTACTAATCGAAGCTGCCTGAAAAAGTGTTTCATTGGTAACCGGTAACCGGCTTGTACGATCCATGATCCCATAGCTTTTTACCCAGGCAATTTTAGAATCTTTAACCACAGCAATACTCAGCCCTGGCACTCCATAGTGTTTCATCCTTCCCTCAATAGTCCAGACCGAATCTCCTTCAAAACGAACAGGAGGAACCAATCCCGATTCTACTTTTTTTAATTGTGATTGCGTATCGCTGTCTGATTGCGCAAACAAACGCCCACCGCTTACCAGGTTAGCCAGCAGAAAAATAAAAATCACAGCGTGCCTCATTATTTTCATCAGAATGATATTTTTATATCTAAATGACGCTTGCTTTCAGGAAAAGGTTGCATGATTAAAGATAATTAATTTACCGCACAAGTATATTCTGTAGCAAATCTCATGATCCATCTGATAATTAAAGATTTCATTTCTTCCGTATAGTCAAATTTCCCACCAAACATATTCACTCCTTTGATTCCCCAGGCATGATCTCCTTGTGGAAAAACATGTAAAGCCGCAGGAATATCATATTGTTTTAGGGCCTGATAATATAAAGTACTGTTAACCGGATTCACTACCGTATCATCATCACTTACCAGGATTAATGTCGCCGGTGTATTTGGCAGGACTTGCGACTCACAAGAATATTTTTCTATAGTTTCCGGTGAAGGGTTATCTCCAAGCAAGTTTTTCCTTGTATCAGACTGAGTCTGCCTGCCCATAGAAATCACGGGATAAAACAGGATGGAGAAATCGGGACGGTTACTCAACCCCACTTCCGAAAACAGCGTAGAAGCTAATGCGGCAAGATGGCCACCAGCTGAAAAACCGGTTACGCCAATTTTGTTTTCATTGATCCCTAAGCTGGCAGCATTTCCACGTACGTAACTTATAGCTTTCTGTAAATCATCGAGAGGGATCTCTTTGTTTCCATTTGGCATTCTGTATTTTAATACAATACCAGTTATCCCGATTGATGATAGCCAAATTGCAAAATCATGCCCCTGGCTGGTGATGGCCAAACCCGCGTAGGCTCCCCCAGGGCAGATCACTGTAGCAATTCCTGTATTCAAACTGCTATCAGGAGAATAAATTATCAATTCTGTTTCAGTCACATTAGTGAGCTCTAAAACTCCATCCGGATCTGAGATCTGGTGTCCCGTTAATCCACTTTGCGTAGGAAATTTTCCCTCCCAAAGATTTATAGTTTTTATATTTTTCATCATTATTTTTAAGATAAGGCCTTCCGAACTTCCGGGGCTATTTTAGTTCCATACAATTCAATGGATTTCATCAGGTGACTGTGTGATGGAGCACCCACATCCATATGCGCCGAAAACCGGGTGATCCCAAATAGCTCATGTGCATATAAGATCTTATCTATAATCTCTTCCGCACCGCCCACAAACATGGCTCCTTCTCTGGACCGTCCAAAATCGTATTGCTGCCGCTGAAACGGGAACCAGCCCCTGGTTCTCCCGATCCTGTCCATTTGTGCAGCATAAAGCGGATAATAATATTCACTTACCACTTTAGCATCTTCGCCAAATAAAGCATGTGAAAACATCCCCACCCGAAACCGGGACCTATCGTGCCCATATTGCTGATAAGTTTCTTTGTATAGTTCGTAAAGTGATTGAAAACGTTGCAATGGTGTTCCGGCTACAATTGCAAAAACCAGTGGCAGACCTAAACGTCCGGCGCGAATTACTGATTCGGGTGTTCCCCCCGCAGCAATCCATACAGTTAGATTGTCATTTACAGCTCTTGGAAATATCTTCTGATCCGCCAGAGGTGCTCTGAACTGACCTTTCCAGGTGATCTGTTGCTCACTATTAATTTTTAGCAATAAATTCAATTTCTCTTCGAACAAAGCATTATAATCATGTAAATTATAGCCAAATAGCGGAAACGATTCTGTAAAACTTCCTCTTCCTGCCATCAATTCCGCCCTGCCACCAGAAAGCAAATCAACCATAGCAAAATTCTGATACAGTTTGACAGGATCCGATGAACTTAAAACCGTAACTGAACTGCTTAATTTTATATTTTTTGTGATCGTTGATGCCGCCGCCAGCACAATTTCCGGACTTGATACTGCATATTCTTCCCGGTGATGCTCTCCTATTCCAAAGATGTCCAGACCAACTTCATCAGCAAGCCTGATTTCTTCCATTAATTCTTTCAGACGTTGTTCTGCGGATTGCATTTTTCCTGTCAGCGGATCGACATGTATATCGCCAAACAGACTGATTCCTAACTCCATATTGTAATTGTTTTATATTTTAGATGATACTATTTTTCCGCTTTCTCCTGCCAGACCTGCAGGTAATCATAAGTGCTATAAGCTTCCGTGTCAAAAGCTCCCCAGGCGCCTCTTTCTATCGCAAGATTAACTTCACGGAGCCTGCTGACTGCAAACCTAAGCGTAACCACATGCCCCAGCCCTATCAGTACTTTCCAGCTCAGCACTTCGACATCTTCCGGAGGAAAAATCTTCCAGAATGCATTATTAGCTAAAATTGTGGAGATAACATCCAGATTTTTATCCTGCTGATGCTTCAGCAAATAGGTAAGTTCCATGCTATTGTTCTGCTCATTGTTATTCATTGTGATTATCATTATTAATAATAGAACGATCATTCTACTATAGGGTAAAAAAAAGCTATTTCAAGCTTTCAATATTTTGTTTTGCCATCTGTTCAACCATTTCTCTGTCATCAAACAAGGCCTGCATCTGCCATAATCCTGCAAAACTGCCCACCATAAACTGCGCAGCCCTTTTAGCATCTTTTTTTAAAGAGATCTCTCCAGCCTGCTGTCCTTTAATGATCAGGTCTTCGAAAATAAAAATAAGTCTCTGGGTTAGCTGTTTCAATAATTCGCGGACTCCGGGATCAAGAGGGGCGACTTCAAAAGATGACTTAACCACCATACATACTTTTTTCTCTTCAAATGACCGGGCTATAGCTTTGTAAACAATAAGTTCGATAGCTTTTAGCGGTGATTCCTCACCAAGAGCAGCCAGTTTATACTCACTGTAGGTTTCCAGTGCATAACTCTGCAGGCTCTCAGTAAATAGCTTATACTTATCCCCGTAGGTATCGTACATACTCCTGCGGTTTACCTGCATTTCACTTACCAGATCCTGCATAGAAGTGACATGATACCCTTTTTCCCAAAATAGATCCCGGGCTTTCACTAATTTTTCGGTAGGGTCAAACTCTTTGCTACGTGCCATAATGGTACAAAGATATATAATTAGAACGATTGTTCTAATTAATTTTAACTTATTTTACTACTAGGAGTGAATGAGTAATAAAAACCATCATTATTTAAGCTAATTTGGCAGATCTCAACAACTGTTGCAAAATGACCCCTCTCGAAAAATTCAAAGAAGATTATAATTCTAAAGCTTTCTTTATCCGGGATTTAAATATCAAAGAGGTAAAGGAAGTAGCCTCTTCCTCTTATCTGGATCAACTATCAGAACCGACAGTTGTTACTTTGGTTTACCGGGAACAATTTCTGATTTGTGCACTTATCCTTTTAGCAATCACACTCTATTATTTCAGGTCGTCATTATACTTCTTCCCTCTCATTCCACTCCTCTATATTATTTATCCTGTAAGAGCGCTATTACGAAAGAAAAAAATGCCACAGATTAGTGTATATGCTGACCGGGAAAAGTTTGTCTTCCAGAATGAAAGTTATCTGTGGGCTGATATAGTAAAAGGATACATCATGGTTAAACAACAGGGACGCGGCAGTTCCGAAAGCTTTTTGTTACTGGAAGATCTGAATGGTACTATAAAAAGTATAGAAATTAATGAACTAGGGATAAGTTATCAGAAATTAGCTGCAATTGTATATTATTACACCTATAAAAAAGAAGTTCACTTCAATTGATTTTACGACCCGCATAAATATTTAAAAACCTGCTTTTTCAACTATAAAAATTCAGGGCCTCTCTGTATCTTTATCACATCGAACCGGCAGCAATTTCTCTGCCGGCGAACCTATCACATATCGTCAAATCTTTCCGGACATTGGAGGTAGATCACAATAACGAAGGAAGATTTATTGTTATGAATGCGAAAATCAAAGGTTATTTCTGGGCCTGTATATCATCGGCCACATTTGGGCTCATCCCTCTGTTTGCTTTACCTTTAGTACAAAAAGGACTATCTCACGATACTGTTTTATGCTATCGTTTTGCCTGTGCATCTCTATTCATCTCCTTATGGATGCTGTTCAAAAAACAATCTTTTGCCGTTGAGAAAAAGGAACTCAGCCTGTTGATTGTTCTTGGAATATTATATGCTATCTCGGCCCAATGTCTGTTTATAAGTTATGATTATCTGGGCGTAGGTACAGCTTCGACGATTCTATTCCTTTATCCTGTATTTGTTGCAGTTCTGATGGCTGTTTTTTTCAAGGAAAGGATAAATGCGATAACAGCAGCGGCGATACTGATTGCTTTTTTGGGTGTTTCCCTTCTTTATAAAAGTGAAAACGGCATTACGCTAAATCCAATGGGGATCGCTACCATTTTGTTCGCAGCATTTTGTTATGCCGTCTATATTGTTGTGGTCAACAAATCGAAGATCCAGTTGATGTCAGGCTATAAGCTAACCTTTTATGCAACAGCAATTAGCGCTACTTTCTTCTTCGTCAAAGCACAAATAACTGGTGGGTTAGCACCGATACCAGATGCCACTGCCGTGGCTGATTTGATTTTACTAGCTCTTTTTGCTACAGCATTATCCTGTCTGGCGATGATATTCGCAGTACAGTATATCGGCTCTACAGCCACGGCTATATTAGGAGCTCTCGAGCCGGTAGTTGCGGTCGCCGTAGGTATCCTGGTGTTTAAAGAAGCGATCACCAGAAATCTTGTCTTAGGGATCTTATTGATTCTCAGTGCCGTTTTATTAATCATCCTTTCCGATTATTTACATCAAAAACTCAGCAAAAAAGAACCTGAAAAAATTAACTGTTAATATATTTCCCAAAACTCTTCATAAAACTACTTTTACTATAACCAGGTACTTACTATCTTTGTAAACTATGATTATTTATAAAACTGAAGATGAAATAAAATTGATGCAGATCAGTGCGTTGCTTGTCAGTGCGACTATTGCAGAAATTGCTAAAATACTTAAACCGGGATTAACAACTTTACAACTGGACAAAATCGCCGGCGAATTTATTGCTGATCATCAGGCAACACCTTCTTTTTTAAACTTTCACGGTTACCCTTACAATATTACCACTTCGGTAAATGACGCAGTAGTACATGGTTTCCCAAATGATGTTCCACTTCGGGACGGCGATATCATTTCGGTAGATGTAGGCGCTTATAAAAATGGATTTCATGGAGATCATGCTTATACCTTTATTATCGGTGAAGTTGATCAGGTCATCCTGAAACTTGTCCGTGTAACCAAAGAATCCTTATACGAAGGAATTAAACAGGCTGTTGTCGGAAAACGTGTAGGAGATATTGCCAATGCCATCCAGGTTCACACGGAAAAAGAAGGTTATGGCGTTGTCAAAGAACTGGTAGGACATGGTCTTGGCAGAGATATGCATGAAGATCCTCAGGTACCAAATTATGGTAGAAAAGGAACTGGTGTCATGTTGAAGGAGAATATGACCCTGGCTATTGAACCTATGATTAATATGGGTAGCAGACATATCTTCACCGAAGAAGACGGATGGACGGTTAAAACTGAAGATGGTCAGCCTTCTGTTCACTTTGAACATGATGTGTGTGTTAAAAAAGGTCAGGCATTAATCTTGTCGGATTATGCACCAATCGAAAAAGCAGAAAAAGCAAATAAGGAACTCAACTCTTCTTATTACGAATTATAATAATCCTCATCGGATTATATAAAAGCCCTGTTTGACAGGGCTTTTATATTTTAATCGCTTTTGGTAAAACTCCAAACTTCCTTTTAAACGCCGAGCTGAAATGTTGAGGATAGCTGTAACCAATCCGTTCTGAAACCTCATTGACGTTTAAACCTTCATCCTGCAAAAGTCTTTTCGCTTCCAACATCCGCAGGTCACGTAAATAACCGAATACCGTATGATTAAACAACTCTTTAAACCCAGCCTTAAGTTTTGTTTGATTTATTCCCGCTTCCCTGGCTAAATCTACAATGGATAAATCAGCGAAATAATTCAGGTCGAGGTATTCTTTAACAGCATACAGACAGTCAATATCATACCTTTTCAATTTCGATTCTCTTTTGTTCAAACGATCCAGCTGGCTGACCTGTGCTAAAAACAGCTGAACAGCTTTTGATTCAAGATATATCCCCTTCAGGTCGCCAGTATATGGGGCATGTTCCATACTATATATAATCTCATACATTTCGGGGAGCATGTCAGCAACATGATTGGAACGCCGGTGAAAATTCATTAAGAAATCGCTTTCTTCGGTCACCAGATTATTAAAAAACCGATCGGAAATACTCAATTCAAAAAAGGTCCTGGGATGTTTCTGCGTCGGAGCTATCGATAAATCATAACTTCCTGCCATTTGCTGATAGACCATAAACTGCTTTTCTCTCAGTGACTCACGCTGCGCCTCCACGACCGAATCAGACAGTTGAAAATGAGAAACGATAGCTGGTTTATCAGATTGAATGGTTAATATCCTTTGCGTTGGATTCGTATAACTTCCCCAGCATAATTCAATTTGCCTGAATGTAACCTCTTCCAGAAACATCGAATATCCTGAATCATCCTGGAAAATATATTTATTCTTCATTAATGAACTGACCTCTTTTGATTTCAGGTCATTTGCTGTTGCTTGAATAGTTATACGCATCACATTTCTTTTTGCGTTGTTTTGACTTCCTTATGCGTTAGAAGACAGGGCTTAACCTCTCTAAATTTGCTGTTGTAAAAGTAGTTATAATATGACAAAATCAGGAAATATTACAGTTTTCGGAGCAACCGGAAATATAGGTATTGAATTACTGCACCATTTATCAAAAGCACAGCTGAGTACTGTTGCTGTAACAAGGGATATCAATAAGGCAAAACCAATGGACAATGTCCGGTGGATAGAGGCAGACATTACTGATCAGGCTTCCTTACAAAATGTGTTAAAACATGGTGGGACAGTATTTCTGCTTTCAGGACATGGGCCGGCATTTGTTCAGCAGCAAAAGAACGTTATTGAAGTTGCCGCAGCCTATGGTGTGCATCATCTGGTCAAATTATCATCGGGTGCTGTAGCTCAGGATTCACCCTTTTATATTCCGGATTCCTTTATCGGAAAAGCACATGGCGAAGTGGAACAATTCCTTAAATCTTCAGGATTAAACTGGACCATACTACAGCCTAACGCTTTCATGCAGAACTGGCTTGGAGATCTGGCAGTCACGGTAAAACAGGAGCATAAAATCTATGAAGCAACTGCTGAAGGCAAAAGAGCATATATCGATCTGAGAGATATTAGTGAGGTCGCGTTTAAAGTATTGACTGAACCTGAAAAACATGCCGGTAAAACTTACCTGCTTACAGGTCAGGAAGCTGTAAATTTCTATGATGTAGCAGAAATCATCAGCGAGGTCACCGGAAAAGAAACCGGGTTTACTGCATTGAGTATCGCAGGTGCGAGAGAAAGACTGGAGAAAAAAGGTCTGCCACTTATAGCCATACAATCTATACTTGCTTACGCAGAGGCCCAGAGGGAAGGAAAGACAGCTTATGTAAGTGATGCTGTTTCAACTATTCTTAAAAGACCGGCGAGATCTGTTCAGTCATTTGTCGAAGATCATCTTGCCTATTTCAGATAATCAGTTATAATTGGGTGTGATTTAAACAACCCCTTCTTTAAGGTTTTAGAGAGGGGGCTGTTTTAACTTTGATCTACTCCCTTTCTCCGATCAGTACACCGGATACATTCCATGCACTGAAACTCGTTCCTTCAGGTTTACCCTGGGGTATAGCTACTTTTAAAATATGTTTTCCAGCACTCAGCTCTGGCAGAGGAATTTCTACAGGCAGGGTAATCGTCCCCGGACACCAGTTAGAGCGGCTCAGATCAGAAGAAGATAAACCATTGCCAAAATTGCCAGAAGCAGGGTTTAACATCCGGTAAGTAGCACAGTCTTCTCTCCAGGGAATAAAATTATACACCCGTTTACCATCTACGAAAATTTCATTCTGTCTGGGTACAAATTCATCCCCATTCTCCCATCCCCCATGTCCGGTTGTCAGATATCTTAAACGGAGGTTTTTAACTCCGGCAGGTACAGTAACAGAAACAGTAAGCGAATCTTTATCAAACATTGTGGCGTACTCCTGTCCTGCCATTTCCATTAAGTTGGTGGTATTGAAAGCTGGCATGAGCCAGGTGTTCTTCAGTTTTTTGTCTTCCCCCTCCTCTGCTGGATAGTATTTCAGGTACAAACTGGCCTTATGACCGCCTTTGTCATAATTACCAATAAAAACACCAATCCATACCTCGCCTTGCAGCGCTGGTAATAAAGCAGTGATGTCTTGTTTATAAACTACAGAATCTGCCCAGTTATATCCCTTTATTTTCGCCTGTGCATTAAAATGTCCAACTCCGAAAGAAGTAAAAAACCGCATTAGCTCCAAAGGTGGTAAATACTGGTCTGTAGCTGTTACCCCCTGATATTTCTTACCATTTTTAGCTTCATATACCGGAAGTACCTGTAAGCCATTCTGAAGGGCTTTCAGGAAAGATATATTTTTATCTACCGGAATCATAAAGACAGAGCCTGTACGGTCATAAGCGTCACCATTGGAGTGCTGTACCAGTTCAGCGAAAAGGTTTTGTCCCGCTGCTGCTGCCGGAAGTTTTACTTTTTTAAGGATAACAGTCCCTCCCGCGAAATGATAAGTAACATTGGATTGCTCACCTGCAGGGTTTTCAATCTTTTTACCAAAAGAGATCTGCTCATCGTTAAAAATCTGTATAGTGGAATACCTGCTCTCAATAACCTGGCGCTGATAGGCTGGTTCATCCAGTAAAACTCCCCATTGTGCTGGCCAGGCGAGTTCGGCAGGGTTAATTTTGCGGTAATCAATTTTGGTAGCTATGGTTTCAGAATTCCCATTGCGGATTACTTTTAGAATCAGCCCCAGGTCGGGACCAATCGAAATGGCAGGTGTACCTTTAATTTTTAAATCATTATTATACCATACCTCAATAGTATTGGAACGGATAAACAGTTTTGCCTTTTTACAGGCAATACCACAGATGGTATCTATGCCGGGGAGTAATTCGGCTTTAATGTACTCTGAAAATGGTTTCTTAAGGGTATATAAAGTACCTTTACTATGGAGTACCTGACAGGTTACTCCTTCTTTAAATTCCAGAAACTGTTCTTCAGTCTGTTTATCCTGACGGACCAGGTGAGCCTGCGTCCCGACAGTAAATAGTTTTAGCTCTCCACCAGTAGCTTTCCCATTACTACGAAACTTATAAGTCACAACTGCCTGGGAAAGATCAGCATTCTTCTTTTGTGCAAATAATGAGGAACTCATTAAAAGCAACATATATCCGGTTATTAAGGTTTTCATTGGAGGTAAAGTTAAGCATAGAGACATTAATTAACAGATTAGCGTAAACTAAATATCAAGTTCTATCGCATTTGCTGCATAATCAACCTTTTGCTGTAGTTTACCTACGAAAGCCATCACTATTTTTTTTCTCCAGGGCATATACTTCATCGCCCGCAGGAATAAATTCTGCATAAAAATCGCTGTTTTTGTTTTAGCAATCATCTGATCGAGCACAGTCAGCCCCAACTCCTGGTTTATCCTGATATACTCACTCATTTTTCTGCTGTAATTCTCAAAAGCCTCCTGATAACTGGCACATTTAGCTAATTCACAAGCCAATACATAAGCTCCTACCATTGCCAGACTGGTACCTTGTCCTGAAGCCGGAGAAGGACAATATCCTGCATCTCCGAGTAAAACGGTTCTTCCCTTGAAAAGCTCCGGGGCGTGAATCTGACTGATCGCATCAAAATAAAAATCCGGGCTCCCTGGCATCGCTTTCAGAATAGCAGGAAGCTCCCACTCCTCATTTTTAAAATTTTCAGTCAGGATTTCCTGCTGTTTTCCGATATCTCTGGAATCATGATTTTGACCTGAAAAAAGAAGCAATGCCTTTGAGGGCTCATCTTTATGGATATTAAACACATTAACTACTTTTCCCGGGCTCTGCAATCCAATTTCTTCCTGGTCGAGCTTTAATGCATTGGGAATGGAGAAAATGGAAATATAATAACCAAGATGTTTAACAAACTCCTCCTCTTTAGCGAAGACCAGTTTTCTGACATTAGACCTCAGTCCGTCGGCCGCTACCAATAAATCAAAATTGCGCACTTCTCCATTCTGGAAACAAACTTTAACTCCATCGGTTTCTTCTTCAACTGTTTTAATGGAATGATCAAAGAGGTATTCTACATGATCTTGAGTCTGTTCGTATAAGATCTCCGAGAGATCTCCACGGAGTATTTCTATATCGCGCTCCTGCCTCATCCCAAATTCATCAGGATCAAAACTTGCAATTACATTTCCTTTTTTATTGATAAGCTGGGATTGCCGGATCCTTACAGCCTTTTGACGGATAAGATCTGAAATACCCATACGCTCTGCTACAGTAACGGCTACTCCTCTAATATCCACCCTGTAACCACCTTTACGAAGCTCTGGGGCATGCTCTATGATAGTGACCTTAAAGCCATATTTGTTGAGCCAAAAGGCTAATGCCGGCCCGGCAATACTGGCTCCAGAAATGAGTACGTGTTTACAGTTATGATTATCCATGGAAATGAATTCAAATATCAGCGAATTTAAGTACCACCGAAGGACATTCATCTAATCAAAGCGCAAACACCACATTAAACTCGGTCAAACGGATATTTTTAAGGGTGAATATCCTTGTATCCAAATAAAGTACTAGTTAGGATGTGGTCGGCTACCGTTGGGGTAGTGTTCGAGATGAGGCCAACATGAGGCCAACATTACCCCACGTTGAGGCCACCTTTTACTTAGGAAAAACGTGGCCTCACCATACACGCGGGATACCCTGAATATGGACTCATCCAGAACAGTACTACTATTTAACCAGAATAGTACAGCTACTTTTCATTCCTGTCAACCGGCAATCTTTCGTAACGGTTGGTAATCGACCATGCGTCATAAAAAACAAGTTTCATTCTCTTTGCCATCAATTCATAGTTAATCTTATCTGCTGTATCAGAAGGTTGATGATAGTCTGCATGGATACCATCGAAAAAGAAGATAATGGGGATCCTGTTTTTGGCAAAATTATAATGATCAGAACGGTAATAGATCTTCTCGGCATCGTTCGGGGCATTGTATTTATAATCGAGGTTAAGGTTGACATAAGCCTTATTGTTTCCTTCATTGACAAGACGTAATACAGAGCTCAGTTTATCATCACCAATAATATAAAGATAATTGGGATCATTTTCATGAAGTGGATCTATTCGTCCGATCATATCGGTATTTAAATCGGCAATCGTATTCACCAAAGGATATACGGGATGTGTTGTATAATAGTCTGAACCCCATAAACCTTCTTCTTCTCCCGAAACATTCATAAAAAGTACACTGCGGCGCGGCCCATGACCAGCTGCTTTAGCTGCTGCGAACTCCCTGGCCATTTCCAATACGGCAACAGTACCCGAACCATTATCATCAGCTCCGTAAAATATTTTTCCGTTACGTACACCTAAATGATCATAGTGAGCAGATATGATGAGTAATTCATCTTTTCTATCAGTCCCTGGCAAATAGGCCATCACATTACTGGCCTGTATATTTTTGTGGCTGACTTGCTGTGAGGTAAACAAGGAAATCAACGCATGAAAACCGGCAGGATGTATTTTTCCTGCTGATCCTACCAACCTGTCGTAATTGCTTCCTGCTATTACTTTTGCCATTTCCTTAGAAATTATATAGACATTCATGGAAATACTGTCTTTAGCATCTGGCACCAGCCTGATCGGGCTGATGAATTTATTCTTCCAGATAAAATTCGTATCTATAATGAACAACACTTTAGCTTCCAGCTTTGCTGCAGCCTGCGCTTTCAGTTTCACTCCGGCACTTAAGCTACTCCAGCGGGACGGACGTTTGGTATGGGTAAATAAATATGTCTTATCCTCCATTTGCGGCTCACCTGTCAGTACAAGAAGAGCCTTGCCTTTTGCAACAACATCTTTCAAATCATTGTAGGCAGAATCAGAAATGCCATAACCACCCCAAACAACCTCTAAATCGGATTGAATTGTTCCATTACTATTTATTGATGCAGGCAGCGTATAATCCTCACCGTATTTAAACGCCTTTCCGTTTATTTGCAAAGTACTTTCTGCAACGCTGTCTTTGATCAGCGGATAATATTGAAAATAACTACCGTTATTACCGGGTTGTAAGCCAATCTGTTTATAGTAGTCTGCAATAAAGCCTGCTGCCCTTGCTTGTCCCGGAGTACCTGTTTCACGGCCTTCCATTTCTGCACCTGCAATAATGGACAGGTTCTTTTTCAGGTTTTCTGTTTTAATATCGTCAGCAAACTTAACCGCTTCTTTATACGCCACCTGGGCATCAACCGAAGCGAGCCCCAGGAAGTAAAAAACAAAACAGGTGATGGCTTTCATCTTCAAGATTTTGATCATTGTTACAAGAATTTACAACCAGCGGATTTATTTAATAGAAACAGGTACAGATAGATTTTCCCAATCCAATAAGAAACCACCAGAGGTGATATGATACACTAACATTTCCTGTTTCATAGCTGCTTTCTTTGGTTTTACAGTTACACGTAACTGATCCTTTGACTGGTCATATTTGAAAGCACCCCACTGTATGGGAACATTATTGAATACAGCTATCCACTGATCATTTTCCTTCGGGATCAGAAAGAAAGCATATTTCCCAGCAGGTAACAATTTCCCTTGTACCTTGATATCTCTGGTAGTTTCAAAAGTAGTAGCCTCATTAGCACCTGCCCGCCATACAGAATCATAAGGAACTAGTCCTCCCCATATCTTACGGTCCTTCACTGAAGGGCTACTGTAATGAATCGTGATAGTTGCTTTTTTAATCATCCCTGTTGCTGTTTCGGGCGGGCTTACCCTTGGCTTTTTGTTTTGAGCAAATGCTCCGGTCGAGATTACCGTTACCATTAAAGACAGGAACAGGATATTTCTGATTTTTTTCATAAAAAATTATTTACTGGTGTTACAAAATGTCTTTATTTCTGTGCTAAAGACCATAACAAAAGTAAACGGCAGCCTTTCGCCGCCGTTGTATAATTCTTCACTTATTCTGTACTTTTCTGAATGATGGAGTTAGAAGATTACAAGCCCATGAAAGAATAAGTTAGCCGTTTACGAAAAAACTATTTCACTTGGGCAGATGGCCTTTTTCCTGAAAAAATTGAAAAAGTTGTTCACCAGAGAAAGCTATGATTCAATAAACTTAAAATCTTACTTCGATAATTCCGCGATTGTCCCTTACGCGAACTTCTTTCTATACTCGGACGGGCTTACTCCTTTATGTTTTTTAAAAGCCCTGTTCAGATGGCTTTCATCAGTAAAATTAAGTTCAAAAGCAATCTCGTTAATCCGCATATCGCTATTTAAAAGTCTGGACTCGATCAATCTTAATTTGTAGTTGGAGATGTACTGTTGTAAGGTTTCTCCTGTCTGTTTCTTAAAATAACGGCCTAAATAACTCAGGGAAATACCTAATTGATTACCCATCTTTTCTACTCTTAATTTTTCCTGTTCAAATATATTCTCCTGGATATAATGCAAAATATCCAATACCGCCTCTCCGGTACTTTCTTTGACATTTTTAGGCAGCTTAAGGGCAATATTCCTGGCTACGATAAGTATTAGTGTATTTACAATCTGCTGGATGATTTTGTTACAATAGATCTGTCCGTAAGTATTTTCCTTATCAATACAGTCTACCAAAGAGGCTACAACTGGCTTATCTGCTGCATTTTTTAAAATACACCCGGGCCTGTGACTGGCATTCTGGAGTATATTTTCCATATGTTGTATCCAGTCATTGTCTTTATTGGCTTTAGGCTTGATATAAACATCATTGAAGTTTAAAAAGAAAAATGAAGTTTCCTTCTCTATTTTAAATGAATAGCTATCCGCAGGTGTAATTAAAAACATGTTCCCCTTACGATAGTTAAAATGGTGTTTGTTCATAAACTGAACACCCGTTCCGTCTATGATATAGATGAGCTTGAAAAAGTTATTTTTATAAACTGATGTAGGAAACACTTCCAGTTTCCTGAAATCAATCTCGAAGGGATCATATAAATATTCTCTGGCCATAGTACTTAAAGTTACAGATAAAACGTCAACACAGTTTAAATTTGTATTAGTTCTCCTGATGTTCAGTACTATGCTCTATTTTCTTTGCTTTAAAAATATCTTTTCCAAAGTTATAGGTAAGGCTGACGCTTGCTCTTGCCCGGATAGTCCTCCTTTCAAAATCAAGTAACACATCATTACTTGTTCTTGTAAAGCTCCACTTTCGGGTATTCAAAATATCCCGTCCGTTGATTGTAATAAATGCTTTGTTTTTAAGGATGCTGATTTTTGTTCCGGCATCAATGCCATAAATTGCATGGTTGCTGTCCTGAGCTATCACATTGGCCGCCTGATAATCTCCCCGCAGCTGAAGAGAGATATTCTTTGTGATCAGGAAATTATTGGTGAGGTTGACATTCCAGCTAAACCCGCTGCTTTTAGCAATCCCATAGACTGGTGCGGCATCCGTTTTATTCTCGTACAGGTTTGTATTCAACGTAAAATCCCATCCCTTTATGAATCTGAAACGACCGATAATTTCAAGACCTCCTGTATAAGCATGTGGGATATTCTCAGAGATAGTCGTAATAATCCCGTTTACCGGCCCGGTTTCAAGGTGCTGAATAAAGTCATTGGTTATACGATAGTAAAGACTTGAAGTAAGATTTACTTTGCTCCAGTTCCTGCTATATCCGAATTCAAATGCATGAATATCCTGAGGTAAGATATTGGGATTACCCACATCGTAGTTGACAGGATCGGAAATATCAGGAATAGGGCTATAATTACGGGGACTTGGACGGGTAACCCTTCTTGCATAATTGAATTGCAGCTGCTGATCACCCCCTAGTTTTTGTATAAGGGTTACGCTCGGATATAACCTGGTATTGATTACTTTGACCGGAAGGGTATATGGAACCGCGGTGGTATCATATCCTTTGACATTACCCTTTAATATAGCATCCTCCCCTCTTAGTCCAATCTGGTAACTAAAATTATTTATTTGGTTCTGGTAATTGACATACAGCGCATGAATCTGATCTTTACTATAAAAAAGGTTACTCAAGGTATAGTATTCATCATAATTCCCAGTCGTGTTATTGAGGTTATAAACCAGTTGATTCCGGTTATCAGTACGGATCTGACTACGATAACCCACATCCAGATTTCCTGTTCCTATAGGTAATACATAATCGGTTTGTATGTTGTAATAACTATTACTGTTATCACTGAGCGGACGAAGAACACCTGTAACAAGCTCATCGGGCTGATTAGCGCCGATATTCCGGGTATTGGAATCAAAGCTTTGGACGCTATTACCTGTTCCATGTGCATAGCCGATACTTACCGTTAATTCTTCCTTCGGCTTATTGAATGTTTTGACGAAATCAATATTGAGATTATAAGTAGTTCCCTTGCTATCTGTGAGGTTTTTACTATTGATAGTTTGAATAACCGAATGATCAGCAGCAGATTGGTTTATGCTTAAGGTTTCATCTTTATTCAGTCTGTTTGAATTAAAACCTCCCGAAAAACTCAATTGGGTTTTAGGATTGATAAAATAATCAACACCTGCCTTAACATTGTGTATCTTATTAATCGTAACAGACGGAAACGTTTCATCCGAATAAACAACAGGCCCCTCCGGGTTCAGAAACTGAATAACCTGCCTTCCGTTACTCCATGTATCGCTTCGTTGAAAATCATAATTGGTGTAAACGTTTACCTTACTGTTTTCAAAGCTTAAGTTAAGGCCTCCGTTGTAATTACCCCTCGTACCGGCAGATCCATTGACTGAACCATTAAATCCCAGTCTTTTATTCTTTTTCAGGATGATATTAATAATCCCTGAGTCTCCCTCTGCATCATATTTAGCTGAAGGGTTCGTAATAACTTCAATGCTTTCTATAGAACTCGCCGGTAAGGACTGAAGTATTTGTGTGATATCCCCACCTGCAATCAGGGAGGGCTTACCGTCTATTAAAACGTGTACATTGGCAGAACCTCTCAGGTTTACTTTACCACCCCCGTCTACGATTATAGTTGGTATATTTTGCAACAGATCTGTCGCGGTTCCTCCTTTACTGACCAGGCTTTGCTCTACCAGAAATTTCTTCTTCGTGATCCCTATCTGCTCATTGCTTCCGGTAGCTGTAATCGCGACTTCTTTTAGCATGCTACTCTCGGAGGCATTCATTTTGATATCACCTAAATTTATAGTCCGGTTGCCAGCTGAAATGATTAAACTATCCTTAACAAAAGTTTTATAACCTACATAACCCACTTTAAAAAGTAGTAGGCCATCGGGCAGATTATCTAAAGTAAATGCACCATTAGTATCTGACAAAGCTTCTTTCAGAACGGCATTTGTTTTTTTATCCAGAACCACTACTGTAGCAGACTGCAGACTTTCCAGTGTCCTGGCATCTTTCAGCCGGCCATTTATTCTGCCGTTATTTTGTGCATAAGAGCTTGAGCTTAATCCCAGAAAAAATAAGATTATAGCGATTGATTGAATTGCAGTAGATTTCATAAGGACAAAAATATACAGGCACAGAGGCTCATAACCTGTACATTTTTTCACTTAATCAGTACATTTAAAAAGGTTTAATGTGCAGAGCCTAAATCCCGGCTCGCGGCATCCCCCGAAATCAGATGTGTCAGCTCATCACAATAATATACCTTTCCATTATTAATTCTGAATTCAGCAATTACCTGGATAACTGAAGATGATCCATCTTTCATTAATGCCTCGACTACATGATTGGAGAATACAATTTCCCCTTCTGTGATAACTGACCTGAAATCAACATGAATCGATTGTGTCCTTTCTTTCAACAGTTTCATATGTTGAATAAACTCTTCCAGACCCATGGTCTTCCCATCAACATGCTGAATATAAGAAGTGTCAAATAGCTGGCGCAAAAAAGCCTCATCAAACTCAGCAGTCCCAAATATCTTTTTGAAACCTTCGGTAATAAAAATTTTGTTATCCATTTTTTGAACAGGGTTTATTTTCTATTGCAAAGTAAAGCAGGATAAAATGATAAAAAATGGCATTATGAGGGGAGTGCTTGGACGATCCGAGGTAAAAGATATTTACTTCTGTTTTTAAATCTATATCTCTGAATCTTTTCCTTCCAATATAACTTTCAGCTGAGAGGCAAACCCCATACCCCATTGATCTACCGCCGAAATTAAAGGCAGGAGCGACTCTCCCGATGGGGTAAGAAAATACTCTACTCTTAAAGGTACTTCCGGATAAATTGTTTTACTCAGGAGTCCATGCAACTCCAGTTCACTTAACTGTTTCTGCAATACCCGTTTAGTAATCCCATTGATCGCATTGACCAGATCTCTGGGACGTTTTATCCCCTTCGAAATCTCATCAAGTAAACAAAATTTCCATTTAGAACCTACTACTTCCATAGCAACACTTAACCCGCATTCATAATCAATTGGAATCTTTCGCTGATACATACCCTTAATAATTTTATTCTTAAAGGTATAAAAGTATACAATCGGACAGTTTAAAGCATGGTGAATAATTTATCACCAGATGATTAATTGAACACGTATTGACCAGCCCGGCTGCATAATTCATATTTGTGCCGACAAATGAAAAGCAATAAATGAAAACTTTAGTAATTATTATTCATCCCGATCTTGAAAACTCTGTCATTAACAAACGATGGATTGAAGAATTAAAAAAATACCCGGAAAAGTATGAATTACATGATCTGCATAATTTGTACCCGGATAAAATCAATATTGAACAAGAACAGCAGTTGATAGAGAATCATGATAAGATTATATTTCAATTCCCCTTTTATTGGTTTAATTGCCCGCCGCTTTTCAAAGAATGGCTGGACGTTGTATTAACTTACGGATGGGCATATGGTTCGACCAGCCCCTATAAGCTGGCCAATAAAAAAATCGCATTAGGCATTACAGCAGGTATCAATGAAGAAGATTACACCGCTTCAGGGCGCTACAAATATACCATGGAACATTTGACTGCCCCTTTTGAGCTGACTTTCGACTATGTAAAGGCCGATTATAAATCATTCTTTACTTTTTATGGAGCAGAACACAATGCCCGGACAGAAAGAATAGAAAAAAGTGCTAAGGATTATATCTCCTTCATAGAAACTATATAGTCCGGTTTTAATTTACGGTTACCACAGCTGCACTTCCGGCAGGTACATTCACGATAAAAGTTTTTTGACTGACCGTATAATTTTCAGTTTGACCAGTCTGATAAGTTCCATCTGCATTTACACTGGTCCCGGCAAAAGTAGTTCCTGTTGTCGAAGTAATAGTTGGTGCTGTCAGTCTGGCTATCTGAATTTTAGACGCAGCATTGCTCAGTTGTACTGTAAAAGAAAGATCAGCTGCATCTTTATTGATCAGGGTAAGATAAGTTGTACTGGCATTTGTACAGGCATAAGCACTACAGTTGGAGTTTGTCTGACTGATTGTTGCCGGTACAATGGTACCACTGGTAGTTCCATATTTAAAAGCCAGCATCGCATAGTATTCGGGACGGGCTGTAATCACGTTATTATCTAGTGCGATAGGTGAGTAAGAACCACTATTACCACCATGAAAATTAACCCCACTCCCATTGTTTTCGGCCACCTGCCACATGTAATCCAATGCCCATAACGCAGAAGCAAATACATTACTTACACCCACTTTACCACCACCATAAATACTATTACATTCTGAAATACGATAAGGTAAATGAGCTTGGGACGATGCTGTATTCAGCGCTTTAAGGTAAGCTGATAATCTGGTATTGGGCGCTAAAAGAGTCTGATAAGTAATAGCTGGATTAGTGCCTGGGCCTGAGTTATAGTAATGTCCGTCTATCAGTTTTACGTTGGCACTTTCATTTGCGGAGAAGCTACTAATCCATTTTGTATTATTAGACACATCCGGCCCGGCAAAAGGGGCTTGTGGAAGTAGTTTACGAATAGCTGAAAAATAATTATTCCATTCTGCCTGATAGTCTGAGTAAGAATAGGAAGGGTTACGAATTCCATTATTATAAAAAAGATCTGGTTCATTCCCATTCTGTAATACATACAGACTGCTACCAAGGCTATTACTGAGATAACTGGCCTCAGTAGCAGCCACATCGGGACTATAGCTACCTAAATTAAGGCCAAATATAACCTGCCAGCCCGTGGCTTTGGCAAAAGCAGAAAAGGTATCAATATTAGTATTGGTTAATGAAGTTTTGTCACTGCTGTTCCCCCCAATACGCAGTATACCCGACCCGAGGTTTTTGATCAGCTGAATTAACACCGTATTGTTCGCATTGAGAAAAGAAGGTAATTTTGGCAAGATCCCGACTTCAAAGCTAAAGCCTTGAAAAGTTACTGGGATTACATATCCTGGTTGATTCTGGTTGATAGTAACCGATACAGGAATTCCATTGGCCGGTTGTGAGGGTGAAATTTGGGGGTTGATATTACTTTTACTACAGGAGGTTAATCCGAATGCCGCTAAAATGACAAGTATTATCTTTTTCATATTTCTTTAATTTATCATTACCCTGACTCTTACTGGTGTAAATAGTTTAACTGACCTAACAAAGGTATAGTTAAATCTTTATCAATTTTCCGCTACCTTTATACAAGAAAAACTATCCATGAAGTTAACGCTCTCAGATCAGAAAACGGGTGGAGATCTATTACTCATCAACGGTGAAGAAGACTTCGATCGTTTCTTTTACACCCGTGACCGTGCAAAAAAGTATTTCACAATTGCCTGGAATACGGGGCCAAAACAAACGGTTACCATAGATGGGGCAGCTCATGAATTCAATACGGATACGCTGCTTCCGTTAATGTTCGACCAGTCTTTCACCTTCGAAAAGCCTGCCAATATTGTTGCATGGCAATTCAACAGAGAGTTTTATTGTGTGATCGACCATGATGCAGAAGTCAGCTGTGCAGGTTTTCTTTTTGGTATGGGAGACATCCTGTTTATCAGTCTTGACGACCCGGAATTATACCGGCTCAGGCTATTATTGGATATTTTCATCCAGGAACTGAATACGCAGGATCATCATATACAAAATGAAATGCTCGTTATGCTACTGAAGCGGTTAATCATCGTGGTAACTAAACTTGCCCGCGCCAAATATGTTCCGGAAGAAAAACATCAGGACCAAAAACTGGATATATTCAGAAAATTCAATCTTTTGGTAGAAGTTAACTTCAGGAGCGAACATACTGTTAATTACTACGCCGGTTTATTAAATAAATCGCCAAAAACGCTGTCTAACATCTACTCTCTTTATCATGATAAAACACCACAGCAGGTAATACAAGCCCGGATTATTCTGGAGGCCAAACGCCTTCTCTATTATACTACCAAATCGGTTAAACAGATCACCTATGAACTGGGCTTTGATGATCCGGCTTACTTCTGTAATTTTTTTAAGCGACATACCAAACAATCCCCTGTGGTATTCAGAACTGATAAAGCACCATCTGAATTGACACAGTAGTCTCTCTTCTGCAATTTCCTTAGTGTCTTTTTATTTTTTTACAGGCATCAGTATCCTACGGGAAGAAATTACAACTCTTCGGGAACTGGCAATATTTCCTCCCCGGAAATTTGAGTGCAACTTTGTATTGTTCAATCATTTACAACAATTAAAATAAAATGAAAACTTCAACATTCAAAAACAGAATTAAAAAAGGCATGGTTAGTTTAGTATTAACCGCTGTAGTATCAGGTGTGGCTAATTTAGCTCAGGCACAAACAGTTAAAAATGTAGTATTGGTTCACGGTGCATTTGCTGACGGTTCAGGTTTTAAATCATTATATACTGAACTTACAGCGAAAGGTTATCATGTGACCGTTGTTCAAAACCCACTAACCTCTTTAGAAGACGATGTCGCTGCCGTAAAACTTGCCCTGGATAAACAGGATGGCCCTGCAGTATTAGCCGGGCACTCCTGGGGCGGTGCAGTGATTACTGAAGCAGGCAATCATCCAAAGGTAGCGGCACTTGTTTACATCGCTGCATTTCAGCCAGACAAAGGTGAATCAGCATTACAATGGTTACAAACTGCTCCTCCAGCTCCTGAAAATGGTGTTTTAGCTCCTGATGATAAAGGCATCGTTTATTATGACAAAGCTAAATACCATGCTGGTTTCTGTGCTGATATCAGTAAAGAAGAGGCCGATTTCATGTATGCTTCACAAGGGGCGTTTTATGCGAAAGGATTTGTTACTCCTATTACTAACCCTGCATGGAGAAACAAACCTACCTATGGTCTGATTGCTACTGAAGATAAAAGTATCAACCCTGACATTCAGCGTGCGATGTATAAACGTTCAAATACCAAAGTGACAGAGGTAAAAGGCAGCCATGTGATCTTCATGTCACAGCCTAAAATTGTTGCGGGTGTAATTATCAAAGCGGCAGAAAATGCTTCGGTGAAAAATTAACTGCCAGATATGCTTTTAGTAAAAAACCGTTTCTTGAGGATAAGAAACGGTTTTTTTGAGGTCCATGCCTCCATTAAGATAACCCTTAATTAAGTGACTTCCGGAATTCGAGTGGTGAAAGCCTCGTTTTGGTTTTGAATAGCTTACTGAATGACTGGGAATGCTCAAACCCTAGTTCATAGGCTATCTGACTGACTGACAATAACGTAGTAGACAGTCTTTGTTTTGCCCTTTCAATGAGTTTATCATGGATATGCTGCTGTGTATTTTGTCCGGTAGTTATTCTTAACAAGGTGCTGAGATAATCCGGAGAAACGTTCAGCTGCCCCGCAAGATCCTGTACGGTTGGTAAACCTTTATCTACTGCACTTTTATCGAAGTACGCATTTAATAACGTTTCTACCTGAGTAAGAATCTGGTCATTTGCAATTCTGCGGGTGATGAACTGACGATGGTAAAACCGGTCTGCATAATTAAGCAGAACTTCAATGTGCGAAACAATAATCTGTTGACTGAATGTATCAATATTAGCGAGGTACTCCCTTTGGATATCCTGCATAAGGTGCGAAATTATATCTTCTTCTTTTTGTGAGAGAAAGAGTGCCTCATGAACCAAGTAGCCAAAATATTCGTATTTCCTGATCGATATGGCCAAAGGAAAGTTCCAGAAGAAATCTGGGTGAATAAGCAAAAACCAGCCTGACCGATCTGAAGACACCTTGGTTACTTCTATTTTAAAGACCTGTCCAGGTGCAATAAAAAACATAACGCCTTCATCAAAATCATAGTCCTGCTGCCCATATCTGATCTTGGTATTTATATTTTTCTTCAGCGCGATAAAATAAAAATCATGTACCCAGCTGATCTTATTATTTTCGGGCGACTGTATAATATCAGTATAATTTATTACGCTGATCAATGGATGCTCTGGTTTACCCAGCCCCCGGAGCTGATGGTATTCACTGATAGATTTAACCCGGTAAGGTTGTTTGTTTAGCATAGTTCAATATAATATAAATTTAATTACCAGGCTACTTCACCATCTTCTCTAAAGAACTTACCCGTTACTCCCGGCTGATACTGCGTTGCCAGGTCTACAATAGCTTTAGCACCCTGCCCTACCGTTTTTACACCCTGAAAATTATTTAAATCAGTAGCAGTATAACCCGGTGTAACACTGTTAACACAAAAATTAGTACCGCTGAGTTCGTTAGCCAGCATTATTGTGAAAGCATTCATCGCTGTTTTGGAAGATCCATAGGCATGAAAGTTATCCCAGTTCGGGCTTCTCCCCGGTGCCGTATGTAAAGTAAGAGAGCCTACTTCGCTGGAAACGTTGATAATGGCTGGCGTTTCAGATTTCCTTAACAGCGGAAGAAACTGCTGTGTTACCTGAATGGCACCAAAATAATTGGTTTCAAAAATCCGGCGCAGGATAGCTAAATCACAGACAGAGATATTCTGAGGCTGTTCACCAGAAATACCGGCATTATTGATCAGGATATCCAGTGCAGTTATTTTATTTTCCAGCACTGATTTTGCTCTATTAATTGATTCTCTGTCTGTCACATCAAGTTCAATAGCCTCTACGTTAGAAAGACCTTCAGCTTTTAATTGCTGTTCTGCTTTCAATCCATTGTCAAGGTTTCTGCTGCCCACATATATGTAATACCCAAGCTGTGCTAATTGCTTTGCAGTTTCGAAGCCAATTCCCTTATTTGCTCCGGTTATCAAAACTGTTTTCATCATCTATAATTTAGTTTTATTAATTGATTATACTTTAAGCCGAAAAATAGCTGCCACTTTCCATGTCGGCGATAAGGCCAGGTTGCAAAGGAGACCATTTCAACTCTTGCTGTGTCTGATGGCCCGAGGCCCGGATATCCATTGCAGCAAAGTGTGCGAACCATCCAAAGTTTGCTGCGGCCTCCTCTTTTGATTTGGACACCACCGGGATACCAAGGCCCTTTCCTATCGCTTCAGCAATATAACGGAACGCAATACCTTCTTCATCAACAGCATGGTAACGGGTTCCTCCCGGAGCTGCCTTTTCCAGGGCCAACCGATAAAGTTTAGCCGCATCCAGCTGGTGTACAGCAGACCAATAATTAAGTCCTTCGTCCTCAAATACTGATATCCCCTGCTTACGGGCAACTTCAATCAGCATCGGTATAAAACCGTGATCACCATCGCCGTGAACTGAGGGAGGAAGACGCACAACCGAGATACGCACACCCCGGCCTGCTACAACATCAGCCGCTTCTTCGGATGCCAGACGTGGATTAGGACCGGCAACAGCTATATCCTGCTCAGTGACCAATCTTCCCTGTGGCAACAAACCAAGAGCGGACGTAACAATCAGGGGGCGTTCAGTGCCAGCAAGTACCTCACCAAATGTTGTGATGATATGCCTGTCATTCTCACAACTCTGTTTAAATTGTGAAAAATCATGATTGAAAGCAGTATGGATCACACCATCCGAAGCCGCAGCGCCAATTCGCAAACTTTCTAAATCATTAAGATTTCCTATATGAGCCTTAGCACCAGACCTGGTCAATGACTCCGCATCTTTCGCTGAACGAACAAGGCCGAGTACCTGATGACCTGCCTGAAGTAATTCCCTAACAATGGCTGAACCTACAAAACCTGTAGCGCCGGTAACAAATACTTTCATAAAATCTGATTTTTAATTTTTCCTTATACAAATATCCTTAGCTACCAGACAACGGTTGTAGCCTAATCCGTAAATGTTGTAGGCAAAACCTGTTTTCTTAATTGCGCTGGAATTCAGAAATGAAAAAGGCCTCCTCTATTTGATTAGAAGAAGCCTTTTATTAATTATGGAATCTTGAGATAATCTATCTTTTCTTTTTAAGTATTTTAATATCATTCTTAAGCTTAAGCATATCTTTTTCTTGCTGGATCATATGCAATGTCAATTCCTCAACCTTCTTCAGCAACTTTGCATTCATTTCACCCAGACTAATTCCATCCTCTTTAACTTGTGCTACAGAGGGCATTTCAGGAAGATGTTTATTTATTTTAATGAATTTTTCAATTTCACTAAGTGATACATTTTTGTAATCATTTTCAAAGACATAATCTGGCCAGTTATTGCCTTCAACTTTGATCTCCTGAGCACGGATCTTACCTTTAACTGAAAGTTTTTCTGTTGGAAAACCTGTCCCTATACCTACATTTCCGCTTGTTACCAGCAGATTCGCATCTGCAGGATCTATATATAAATCACTATTTTTTCCAAATACACCAACATAACCTTTAGGAATTCCACCTTCATCATAAAAACGAAGGAATGAGCTTCCTGTAGCTGTTGCTTTCTGAAATCTTAAAGTACACCCTTCAAAAGTACCCAAATCAAGTTTTACCTGCGGCTTTGTTGTTCCAATTCCTACATTACCACCTGTGATCCAGCTGTTACCGGTGCCACTAAATCCAAAACCTCCGGTAGAATTCTGAAAGGCGATTTCAGTACCTGCATGTTGAATGTATCCATTTCTAACATTATTCGTACTATTAGAAAAATAGATATAGCTGTTCCCAATTAATTTTACAGCCTCAATACCAGAAGTGAAAGAAATTGTTTTTGTTGTCGCGGCGCCCCGGTCCGTTACACTTTGAAGTGTCTCCTGTGCCCGGGAAACGAAAAACAGACCTGTACAGAGAATCGTTAGTAAGATTTTTTTCATGGTACTTTAATAAAAGTAAATTTTGTTATATTATAATTGATGTTTATACCACGAAGTTAAAACAAAATAAACAATCTTACAGGCTTAAGTCAGATTCATATATATGGATTTTCGTATGCCCTAAGATTTTTAATGCCTTGTGCAAAGGTTTAACTAAACTATGAGTTCCGCTTAGATAAAATGAGGTATGTGTTGTACAGAAGCCCTCCATCATTAACCAGTCAGCCATTTCATTATAGTTGGCCAGTATAGTTACCGGAGAATCAAAATAATCTTTGAATAACTGTCCTGCACCCGGGCTGTCCAGTAATACAGCACCATCAAAACGACTGCCCGGGAGCGTTAGGTACTGCAAAGCCAGAAGATATCCTAAACTACTTGCATCAGCCAAACCCACAACCATATCTGTCAAATGTGGTGGCTGAGCCTGATGCTCAATTTTCAGATAGTAGACCTGATCTCCGGTCCGCAGACTATTTGCCCAGCGGCTTCCTGCGCCGCTATCTGAAGTATCAATAAGAATTGAGCAGGTACCCGTTTCATCATCCCAACCGAATGGTGTATAATCCTGGAAGCATAGTTCTGAAACACGAAATTTAATAAAAGGCACTCTCGTCCACCGTTTTATATTCGCCATTGGCAGATGCAAATCGACCTCAATGATATTTCCGGTTTCCCAGACCCGTACATCTAATACCCGACCAATTTTGAGTAGCTGAGACTCAACAAACCTATCTGTTCTTTTTCTGATTTTATTAATGATGGATATTTCCATGTATCAAATTTTTAACTGATACAAAGAAACTGCCTTTCCAGAGCGTATGAAATAGCTGCTTTGAGGTAATGATAGCACAATTTACGGTAATGTCTTCTGAAAGGCATCCCTTGGAGTTCCATCACTTACATAGATAACTCCACAATAGGTGAAACCACTGTTCTTCAGAAAATTTTGCATTGGAATATTGTCATGATTGGTATCAACTCTAACATTACTGATCTGGTTAAATGCAAAACCGAATGCTTTTCTAGCAATTCCTTTTGCCGTTCCGGACGAAGCCAACCGATGTATTACTCCATAAGGGGCATTATTTAACCAGGCTCCGCCTTCAATTACTTTATAGTTTGGATCGGGATCATTTCCCTCTATAAAACAAAAGTAACCTACTATCTCCGTATTTTCCAGACACACAAAAGCATGTTGATTACGAATATCAGTTTCTATAATTTCCTTTGACGGATATCCATTGATCCATTGTGTTTGATTGCCATTTTTCCGCATAATATGTTTAGCCTGCTCTATAATGAGCATAATCTGATCAGTATCTTCCAGTTGGGCAGCAATAATCTTCATAGTAAATTTGAATCAGTTCCGGATTTAATGTCCGGGGATAAAATTACTATTTCGTCATCATCAAACAAGCCGGCCAATCAAAATTTCCCGTTTGTATTTTTTTGATTTTCTAACGAAGGAATTTCTTCAATAACATCCCAATGCTCTATAATTTTATTGTTTTCAATCCGATATAAATCATAGAAGGCACAATGTAAGTTCTCCATATATCCTTCACTGAGAACCAGAACAAAATTTCCTTCTCCCAAAACCCGATGTACAGAAGTGTAAATTTGTTCTTCATCTTTCAAAACCTTAATGAATTCAGACACCCCATCTCCCATATTTGGATTATGCTGAATTAACACATCTCCGTTAAAATAATCCTGAGCTTTATCAAAATTTTTACCGACAAGTACGTCATTAACGAAGGTTGATGCTAATTTTTTATTTTCCTCGGTCAGATGGTGATCTATAGCCTTGGTTTTACCATCCACCATTGTTCTGCCGCTTTTATTGACTCTTTTCGGGTTGGTCTGCAAATTGTCCCAATGTTCTACACTTAATCCATTTTCGAACCGATGAATATCAAAAGCCACTGTAGGCTCAAATAAATAATAATCAACATGTACAAAACCTATATCACCATCTTGAAATGCTCTGATCACGTTGGTGTAAACTTTTTCCATCGGCATCAGATCATGTAATGCTAAAATTGCATCAAAGCCATCTGCCACATTTACATTATGCTGTTTATATGATTTTGGGTTTATCAGACCTATTTGTGATAAAGTACTGGTTTCTATGCTATTTTGAATGGCCGCAGCCTTTTCACTGTTCGAAATCTCCATGTTTTATAAGTTTAAGCAACAAAGGTACCGTCCCAGCGCAGCCCATACAATTACAGATAAAAGGTTCATATAGGGATAATTTTATCCCCGTTGTCACCTATGAACTTTAACTCTATTTTTGTACCGATAAAACGGAGGTTATTATGTATGAAAAAAAGATTCCAAAAGATCTTAATTGCGGAATGAGCATAACACTGGAAATAATTGGGGGGAAATGGAAGCCATGCCTGATTGATTCAATAGCCAAAGGAATCAGAAGACCAAGCGACTTACATAGAAATCATCCTGATGCAACCAAACGTGTTTTAAATCTTCATCTAAAGGAATTAGAAGATCATGGTGTAGTCACAAAAATTATATATCCTGTACTTCCGCCAAAGGTTGAATATTTTTTAACAGACTTTGGTGCAACTTTATTACCTCTTATTTCACATATGGAAAAATGGGGAAGTGATTATATGCCTGTCTTTAATGAATTGCAGAGAAATAAATTAAAAGCTGTATAAGCTAACTTAATTCCAGTTTATACATCAACTCATCCGCACGCACTCCATCCGGCCAGCTGACTTCTTCGGCATGCGTATATGTAAAGCCAAAGCGTTGATTTGCCGCTTTTGAGAATTCATTACCAGCTCTATGAGAGACAATAACTGATCCGCATTTTTTTTGACGTGCCCAGTCAATTCTGGCTTCATAAAATAATTTTGACAGGCCTTTTCCACGGTGCGATAACTTAATGAAAGATGCAAATAAAATAGCTGTTGTAGCATCATCTTTTTTAAGGGTTACACCAGATAAACCAATCAGCGATTTATCGTGATACAAAGCAAACATGGCACGTGAATCACTTTCTAAAAAAGATAGCCAGTCATTTTGGCTGTATGCTACTTCTTTCGCGTAATTGCTACCAAACATTTCAGGATTGGTTTTCAATGCTTCAAGTCTGATTGATTTATACTCCTCCCATTGTGCTGGTACCAGACGTTGAAGTGTATATGCTGTATTCTCCATTATCTAAACTTAATTGCGCAATTACGAAATAAATATTCGGAATCCTCCCCATAATAACCGAATATATAAGGGTAAAACCACAAATCGGTGTCTCATTTTAAAATTCGGATTAAAAACATCAACAAAATGAGAAGACAAAATTGTTTCAAAACAATAGTCATGATTATGGCCATTGTTTTTACCACCTCATGCAAAAAGAGCGATTGTCCTGTTAACCCTGTACCAAATCCAAATGGCAACAAGTACCAGCGGATCATTGACAGATTTATGGAAGCTGGCGCCACCGGAGTTAGCGTAACAGTAATCTCACCCCAGGGTATATGGAATGGGGTTGGCGGCATGGCCGATGTGCAGAACAAAATTGCCATGAGGCCAGAAAACACCTTGCGAATTGGCAGTATAACCAAGATGTTTACAATGGCTACCATTTTAAAATTGCAGGAAGATGGGGTACTAAACATAAAGGATAAAATCAGTAAATACGTGCCCGGAAATATTACAGATCATATAGCTAATGCGAATGAAGCAACAATTGAACAATGTCTGAACCACACGGCGGGCATACTGGAATATCTGACTGATGAAACAGTGAGAACCGGCATCTTAAATGGGACATCTATCAAGTCCCCACCGGAGCGCTACCTGCAATTTATTTATGATAAACCTGCCTCATTCCCTACAGGACAAGGGTCATCCTATTCTAACAGCAATTACCTGTTGCTTTCGCTGGTCATCAGATATGTAACGGGTAAACCAGCTTACCAGGTTGTAACAGAGAAAATTATTAACCCACTGCATCTTAGAAGTACCTTTGCAAGTACCATTATCCCTGCTACACTGACCAAATGTTATCTGAGAGAAAAAGACAAAACGGGCGACTTACTGGAAGTAACCCGTTTAGATAACGATGCTGTTGGTGGAGAAGGTGCTTTAGATGGAGGTATGATTTCAAACTCGCAGGATGTGGCAACATTTTTAGAGGCATTGCTGACCGGAAAAATACTTTCACAGCCGTCGATCAATATGATGGAGACTTTTAAACCAAAGCCTATAGACCCTTCCGATCTCTTTGACAACCCGGATCTGGCTTATTATAAAGAATATGGGCTTGGGCTGATGAAACTGTTAACAGATCAGGGTCAGGCTATGGGGCATGATGGCCATGTCTACGGATTTATAGGAAAGGCTTTTTATCTACCGGAACAGAAAGTGACCATGGTGATCCTGCTTAATTATTTTTCACCCGATCCAAATTCGAAAGTAATGAAGATCCTGAACGTGAAAGAAACATTTAATCTTTTGTTCTGAATGTAGATTATTACAATCTATTCAAACGCAACCAAGTTTCATTTGTATAATATTTTTACTTACTTTGTGCTCATGATGAAATTTAAAATTCACTATCCGTTTGTCATAGCAGCGGGAATATCTCTGTTTTTACCATTAAAACTGAGGGCGCAATTATTAAATGGAAAAGATTTAACAATGGGAAGTTCAATTAACACTTCAGGTAAAACCTTACAGGATGCCAGCCGTATTGGCCGTACTTCTGGTGCAAAGGCACCGGAATTTCAGGAACTTTATGATTATGAAGTCAGTGCGAAAAATCTGGTTAGTGCCACATTTCCTTATCAAATGCTATTACATAAGGCATATGTAATCATGCTGGCCGAACAAAAGATCATCAACCATAAAGAAGCCAAAGATATACTTAATGGGCTGCTCAAAGTCGATAAGTTAGCCATCGCAAATCCCTCCCTGCAAGTATACCTTCCTTACGAAGCACAGCTGATCAAAGAAATTGGCAATGTTGGCGGAAAAATGCATATCGGTCGTAGTCGTAATGATCTGGACAATACGACAAACCGCTTGTTTTTACGTGATCAGCTACTTGAGGTAATCGAATCTGTTATCAACCTGCGTAAAGCAATCCAGGCCAAAGCACTTGATCACCTGCAAACTGTTATGGTGATTTACACTCATAGAAAAGAGGCGCAACCAGGTACGCTTGCTCATTATTTAACTGCTATTGATGAAAGCCTGGCGAAAAATTTAGAACGCTATCTTCAGCTTTATGAGCGTATTGATCAATGCCCTTTAGGTTCTGGAGCAAGCGGAGGCACGAGCTGGGCTTTAAACAGGTATAGAGTTGCTGACCTGTTGGGTTTTAACCAGCTTGTCGTTAATACCATAGAAGGAGTTGCCGGCTGGGATCATATCGCCGAATTCGCTTCTGATAACGCGATCTTCATGAGTGATCTCAGCCGTCTTGCATCGGAAATTCAGCTATGGAGTACTGATGAATACAACTCGGTAGAGCTGAATAACTCCTATGCTGGTATAAGCAGTATGATGCCTCAAAAAAAGAATCCCGATGCCCTTGAAAGAACCCGGAAAGCTGCGTCAATAACCATAGGACAACTCATGTCTGTATTGACCTCACTAAATAGCATCGAATATCAGCATAGCGGTGTAAGGGTTATGCTGGAGCCAAAGGCCCTGGATGCTCTTCTTGCTGCAACCCATACTATGACCGGCGTGGTTAGTACCTTACAGGTTAATAAGGAAACCATGCTCAGATATGCCAGGGAGAATTTCTCCACGATGACTGATCTTGCAGATCTATTGGTCAGGAACACTAACCTTGATTTCAGGGATGCACATGAAGTTATTGCATCAGTTGTTGGCCAGGCGATAACGGAAAAGAAAACTGCTGATCAAATTACTTTAAAGATGATTCAGACCGCAGCGAAGAAACGATTAGGCCATGAGCTGACAATTTCTGAAAAGCAGTTACAGGCAGCCCTTGATCCTGTCCAAAGTGTAGCACATAAAACAGGACCAGGGATGCCAGCCATTTCACCGGTCATGGAGATGATCTCCACCGGTCAAAAGGATGTTGTCACTAAGGCACTCTGGCTGGAAAAACAGAAGGTACATTTAAATAGAAAAAACATTGAATTGATGGAATTAGTGAAGGAGTATTGTCAATAGACGTTCTATTGACTTAAAATTGATCGCATCACATCCAGCAGATTGTCTGATGTTAATTTTGCTGCGACGAAATCATCGGGCCTGATTAGTAAAGCTTCATCATGTAATGTATGGGTAAGTTCCTTCCATTTTTCCAATATATTTTCGTCGTTCGGTGTGACTAATTGAATATTGATGTTTAGCTGCTGTTCCACCTGATCACGTTCCACCTGCCAGCCTTCGTTACTATTAGCGATTAACACAAACTGGCCTCTTATCCAGTCAAGTGAGGATATGGTCTGAGATTCATTAAGCCATAGGTGTGGGACGCGCGTTCCTGGTTCTCCAATAAAATAACTAAACGGCAAATCAACTTCTCTTTTAATGGCCGACGAATCATAACCATAATCCGGTAATCCTATCAGATCTTTGGCTTTGGTAACCATCAATACATTATTGATTAGTCCATTTTTATCCGCCAGTTCGCCTGAAAGCCTGGCATAATAGGCCCCTACCGGCTGACGTTCAGCATGGTAAGTATCCAATAAGACATCTCCTGCCCCATGTTTCAAAACTGCAGCCAGTTTCCAGGCTAAATTCTGTACATCCTGGACACCCGCATTCGCACCTTTGCCTGCATAAGGCGTCATTGTATGAGCAGCATCTCCCGCAAGAAAAATTCTATTGATACGCATCTGGCTGGCAATTATCACTGTAAGTTGCCATGGTAAAACTTTAAGAATAGAAATCTCCGGATCAGCAATACCCAAAATACGCCGAAGGATTGTGATCAGTTTTTCTTCGGGATAACTGGCTATTGTGTCACCGTTTTCAGGATAGAAACGTAAATGAAATGCCCACTTATCTTTGTTGTTAATGGTCAAAAGAAAACCTGTTATTTCTGGTGTATCGATCAGAAACTGGCTAAACTCCCTCCCTTTCACTAAATACTCCAAGTCGGCCTCGAAATAGATATTCAGTAAATCCGTCCAGGAACCGTTACCAGATACAGGAATATCCAACTGTTTTCTCACCACACTATTAGCGCCATCTGCCGCAATCATATAGTCTGCCATGATTATATATTGCTCACCGGTTACTCTGTTTTCCACCAAAACCGCTACTTCATTTTCATCTTGTTCGAAAGATAACATCTGGTGATAAAAACGAAGATCTAACCCCTGCTCTTTTGCGGTTTCACAGATGATAGCTTCACTGATATCCTGTGTACAACGACATACAGTTTCGGGAGATTTTTCGGCAAAGGACTTCAATTCTTTTTGTGCCTCCATTAACTGACCGGGGGTTATTTTTCCAACAGGATTTCGCAAAGCCTCCATCAGGTTATTTCCACGGATGATGCCCCAGGCAGGAGCTAATGATTTTCCACCTTCACGTAAATCTTCATGAAGCCCAAGTCCTCTGAATAGCTCCATCGTTCTGACATCAATAGTTCTTGCTCTTGGATATATGGAAGTACCTATGTGTTTTTCTATCAGAATAAAGTCAACTCCTTGTTGCGCCAGATACAACGCAGCAGTGAGGCCGGTAATTCCACCGCCCAGAATTATTACTTGCGTTTTCTCAGTTTGCTGTTCCATTTCTCTGCTTGTGTTTTTATTGATGAATAATTAATAACACAAATATAGATGACCGATAAAAAACAAAATAGCTAGATTTGATCAAAGAATAGTTCTAATCGGTCAACATATGACATCAGATACAAAAGAGAAAAGTGAGGTTTCAAAAGACCCGGCAAAGGCAATTGGAGACAAGCTGGAAAATGGTGTGACACCTATTCCTTCGGATATGGGCACTGGTTATATTAAGGGCTTTTTTATCAATCCTGGATTAAGGCTAATCGTACGGCAATATGAGCTGAAGGATGACTGGGTATTGGACAGAGGAATCGGTAATGAAGAAAACAAATTTATTATGATTGCTTTTCACAATATTTATCAATCAAAAGATGATATCAAACTGTTGCCATCGGTGCAGGTAGCCACTACTGGGTTTAATATTGAATATCTTCCCGCCAACAAAAAAATCAATTCAATAGTGATCACGGTAGGTACAGCTTATTTAAAAGAATTGCTGAAGCCAAAAGCGGGAGATACACTTTTGCAAATGATAACTTCTGGTGATCAACCGTTTTTATTTGAGGAAATAATCTCGCCACAAATACAAGAGGTTGGGACTGATATTGTCACTGCAAATCCTTCAAAAGAATTACAGGATCTTTATTACAAAATAAAAGCTGAAGAACTGATTTATTTATTATTTGTGGAGTTGCTAAAAAGACAAGATACTTCGCTGCAAAGATTAAATATTGCTGATATTAAAAAGATCTATGAGATAAAGGATAAACTTCTTTCAGACATTGCCACTCCTCCGAAACTCCCTGAACTGGTGAAAATTTCGGGGATGAGTGAGTCTAAACTAAAGCGACTTTTTAAACAGATTTTCGGAAACAGTATTTACAGCTATTACCAGATTTTCAGAATGAAACAGGCAGCCTATCTGATCAAAGAAGAAAACTTGTCGGTGTCTGAAGTAGGTTATCATTTAGGTTTTTCAAACCTTAGCCATTTTACAAGATTGTTTGAAGCGCATATCGGTGTAAAGCCAAAGAAGTATTCTGCAAGTAAATAAAACTTTAAACCGTTAATAAGTCGCAATAGCTATTTCAAATCTCAGGCGAGATTGAGCCTCCAGAGTATATCGTGAAGAATTCTTTTTTATAAACCTCACCTAAAGGTATTTCACTTCCCCCAATGTAGATGGTATGGTAGTCGAAAGATTCTATATAATTTTTGTTCACTACATAGGATTTACTCACACGCAGGAAGACATCCTGAGGGATTTTCTGGTGAAACGTTTTTAAATTCATCGCGGTGATCAGCTTTTGACCTGCTAAATGGATCACTACATAATCCTTCAGTCCTTCAATGAATCTAATATCTTCAAATTTTATCCGATGAAATCTCCGGTCTGATTTAATCAGTAAAAATTCCTTCGTGTTACCTTCGATGGTATTTCTTTCAGGACTGTCCGACAACAGTTTTTGATAGGCCTCTGCTTTTTTGATCGCTTTGTCCAGTCTGTGCTTGTCTACAGGTTTAAGCAAATAATCAATAGCATCAAATTCGTAGCTTTTTAATGCATACTGAGCGTAAGCTGTTGTGAAGATGATCAGTGTTGCCCCGGGTAATTGTGCCGCAAAATCAAGTCCGGTGACCATAGGCATTTCAATATCCAGAAAAACCAGATCGACTTGATTTGATTTTAGAAAATCAAGAGCCGTCAAGGCATTTGAAAAACTCCCTAGTATTTCAATAGAAGATACTTCGTTGATCAATGCCTCCATTTCTGCTCTGGCAAGTGGTTCATCGTCGACAATGATACAGTTCATAAGGGCAATTTTAATAGGATTGAAAATTGGTTTTCTGTGGAATCTATTGTCAAAGAATAACTCTCCTTGTATAACAGCTCTAGTCTGCGTTTAATATTTGCAAGCCCTAATCCGCTACTCTTTTGATCATTAGGGGTAAACAGTGGATCTTTGGAATTCGTACAAAAGAAATGAAGCTGGCTTTCGACAAGAATAAACTTAATCCTGATATAGGGTTCCCCGCCGCTAATATCCACACTGTGTTTAACGGCATTTTCTACAAAGGTTGTAAACAAATTAGGGGGAACAAAGATCCCGTTCAATATTTCCTGGTTTTCCGGAATATTAATATCAACATAAAGCCTGTCCCTTCTCAGCATTTCCAGGTTTAGAAAATTCGATAAAAAAGTGATTTCTGATTTAAGGGGTGTCTTCTCTTCATTGTTCTCGTAAATCTGATAGCGTAGAAATTCAGACAGCTTCATGATGACCTGGGTAGCTTTTTCTGGGTCACTTCGTACTAATGCTTTTATGCCATTGAGCATATTGAAAAGAAAATGTGGGTTAATCTGATTCTTCAATTCATTGAGTTCCATCATCAGGGTAATGTTCTGCAAATCCGCTATCCGCTTATTATCTCTGGTCCAGCGCTGAAATAATTTAATCATGGTGGTTACCAGGATAATTGGAGTCAGGATAATGAGGCCTTCATAAAAACCCCTGTCACTCTCCCTGTAATGTTGGTAGCCCAGAGAGGGCCTTGGTATCTCGAATGCATACAATAAGTTGGACATGGCAATCTGACAAAGAAGTATCAGTAGCAAAAAAAATAGCATGTACAATACATATCTGCCCCTAAAAAAGAACACAGGAACCAATACAAACATATTGACATAGCACATTACAATCAATCCCCCATAAACACATAGGAGTCTGTAAAACCTATAAGGCCCGGAATATTCAGACTGCCAATTGGAATAAAAAATCGCAACAAACATTACCAGTAAAAGTACAGTATGACGTAAAAGCCTGTATCTGTCACTAACAATCAGCTGCTGGAGATTGCTATTCTCCAATTCCGGATCTTCTCTCATTTTGATTTTCTAACATCGACAAAGATAGGGCTATGCCCCGGGCCATTTGACAAAATTATACCAAATGGTTCCTGTAATATACCAAATACAGGTTTATAATTTGGTATGTGATACAAGTCATCTGGTATATTATCCAGGGGATCTGGTATAATAACAAAAAAGTGCGTTCACATTATGTCTTGCTTTGTATTCAGTTTTACCCAAACTACTTCAATTTTAAGATAAAATATGAACAGGATAAAAAGAACGGTGACAACATTGAGTATGCTCGTCTCAGCAATCAATTGCTTTTCCCAGATTACAGACAGCATTCCTAAAAAATTCGCCACTTTTACCACAGACAAATTTGCGATTACCCGTCCATTAAACCTTGAATTCACCTATACCACGCCCTATAGCTTCAAATCAGAAAAAGGTGGAAATATGTTACCAGAAAGTAGGATAAGCCGTTTTCAACAGGCTAAAGTGAGCGCAAATATCAACTTCATCAAAAGAAAAACCTGGCTTTTGAGTACAACTCTAGGCTATAGCTATACTTCAACAGAGGCTCAAATTGTACAGCCTGGCACAGAGAAAAGCATCACCATTGCTAATAATTTCCAATACCTGTTTTCATCTCTTAACCTCACCTATTTCTCTTCTTTATTCGGAAAGCGAATAATTTATAATTCCAGTGTGATAGTAGATGGCAGTAACAAATATCTGGAAAGAGTAAGAGGGATATTTACAGGTACAATGGTATTGAAAGCCAATCAACGTACAAAAATGACTGCCGGATTTTTAGTTAGCATTGATCCAAGTGCCCAGACCCCATTCCTTCCTACCTTTTCCTATGAGCACAAATTCAATAATGGACTAATTGCTGACATTGTACTTCCCCGAAGTCTGTATTTAAGAAAAATGGTGTTTAACAACAATGGGAGAATTTCATTGGGTTCAGAATTAGACAGGACTTCATTTTACCTGTACAACCTGGACGGCACTAATCAAAAATATGAATACCGGCAACTCGACATCAATTCAGGTCTGACTTACGAACATGCGATTGGTAAATATTTTATGATTACTGCAAAAAGCGGAATGAAGTACACCCCTTCTGGCAGAATATTTAAAAAAGAAGAATCATTTGCAGATCCGGTATACAAAATTACACCGGATCCAGCTTTTTACTTTAAAATGGGTATATCGTTTAACCCCTTCTCTGTATTGGGGAAGAAGCATTAAAGAAATCATAAGAATTAATCATGATAGAGATTTTCAAAACAAATGTTAAACATTCCGTAGCTGCAAGGAGGATCATTCATGAGCTGCTTGACAAATATCCCAGATTCACCATTTCATTCGATCTGGGAGACGAAGATAAGATACTTAGGGTCGAGGGAAATTTCTTCCATGTGGAAGATATTATCTTCTCTCTTCTGAACAACAATTTCATCTGCATTCATCTTCCTTATGATCTCGATAGCTGGGTGGTTTAATCAAAATCAGTAGCATAACTTTGCGACTTCCAGTCGTCCAGCTGACCATTGAGCTGTTCTAACCTGGCTTTTGCACGGATGAAGGCATCACTGCCCAGAAAAAGATCTACTGCAGGATTTTCACTATTAACCAACCGGATAAACACATCGGCAACCTTGTCCGGATTACCCAATTGTAAGCCATCGATGTTTTTCATCTTTTCATGAAACTCACGCAGATAATCATAATTTTCCATGTGGTTTTTATTATACGCGATAGAATCAGAATGAGCAAAATTGGTTCTGAACCAACCGGGCATTACATTTGTGACGTATATACCGAGCGGCTTCAAATCATTTGCCAGTGCGTCTGACAGACCACTCACTGCAAACTTAGCTGCCGAATACATTGACCAGCCTGTACCCGGAGCAAAACCCGCAATGGAAGAAATATTAATAATAAACCCAGAACCTTGTTTTCTTAGATAAGGCAAGGCTTGCTGTATCACTCGTACTACAGCAAAGAAGTTAACGTCAAAGTTTTCAGCTATTTCTGCAGTAGTCAATTCTTCCAGCGCTCCGCCCAATCCATAACCTGCATTATTGATTACAACATCTAATTTGCCAAATTTATTAACCGTTTCTCTAAAGGAGTTTGCTACTGACTCCTCATTTTTCAGATCTACAACTAATGCTAAGAAATTTTCCTGGTAACCAGTAATTGCCTCAAAGGCGTTGACGTTTCGTGATGTAGCTGCAACCTTGTACCCATATGTTAATAATCGTTTAACCAATGACAAGCCCAGCCCCTTAGATGCGCCGGTAATGTACCATACCTTGTTTGTGTCCATAACTTTTTTTACAAAACTATGGATGATGGGGGCTATTATAATTGTCTGATAGGAACCAATGATTGTCAGATTCAAACCGATCTGAATGTAAGCGGTGTATTGTTCGTCCGCTTTTTGAAAAAGTGGTTAAAATGGGCTGGATCTTCAAACCCCAATACGTAACCAATCTCTGCTACGCTCCAGTTAGTGTGGCGTAGCAACACTTTAGCCTCAGTGGTCAGCCTTTCAAAAATATGGTCAGTGGTCGTTCGTCCTGTATTCTTCTTTATTGCACGGTTCAGGTAGTTAACGTGAACTGCAAGACAGTCGGCGAACATCTTTGGCGAACGCAGCTCAAAGCGTTGAGCGGTTGATTCTATCGGAAACTGGCGTTCCAGTAATTCGGTAAAAACAGCAGTAAGGCGGGAACTTGCATCCGGATGTTGATAAAGCCTCGCCGTAGGTTGAAGCTTCATCCCTAAATAAATCAACTCAACAATATAATTCTTTATCAGCTCATATTTATAGATATAATCTGAATTAAACTCCTTGATAATTTTTTCAAAACAAATATTCACTTCTTTACTTTCTTCAGCACCAAGCATAAATATGGGCTGATCTGTGGAAGAAAACAAGGGGAGTTCATTCAGATTCATCCGGTAATTGTTTTTAAACAGTTCATCTTTAAAAACACAAAAATAACCATCTGTATCAGCCTTAAGTGCATCATAGGTATAAGGAACCTGCGGATTAAAAAAGAGCAGTGTGTTCCCTTTTACAGGTATACTTTTATCGCTGAAATGAAAAATATTTTCACCTTGAAAGAGCATGATCTTATAAAAATCACGACGGATATAAGTGGGAGATGACGAATTAGACTTTATCTGATCCTTAATACTGAACACGTTGAACTGCCCAATATGATTTGAGTTTGCTAATGGTTTGTTTAACTTATGACTGTAAAATTCTTCAAGTGACTCCGTTGTTTTAGCCATAGGGCGGTTTGCAAGTCCCAAACTTTTCTAATCAATTAATCTATGCATTTATATACACCCAGGCTTTCTTACCTGATTCTAATGTAACCTCTACCCTCTTATAATCGTCAACTTCGTACTCATCTGTTTGTTTAAGTTCGGCTGCTGAAATTTCAAAAACCATCCCATCAACTGCATCGGTAACAATACCAGTATGTTTAACCATAGGATGATGTGTTGCCCCACTTAAGGCTACTACCGCTGCATCAGTAATTTCTATCATTGACAATGCATATCCAGTTAGCTTATCCAATTTTCCTTCCAGCGTTCTGCCGTAATTTTTTATTTGTACATTTTTGTTCTGTAGGGTTCCGTAGGAAAATAAATTTTCAGTATTCATGTATCGTAAGGTTTTAACATCCGGGCTAAAGGTACCACTATATTTCTATTCGACCCAAAGCTTTCCATCGCAATAGCCCTGCAATTGCAATGTATTCGTCAATTAAAAATGATATATTTACCTTAATCCTATCATGAACCGATCATGTCAATATCACTGACAACTGGAAAATATTTTGGTATAGAAGAGAAAAAAGTGGAGAGCAACTTTTTTCGGATCAATATTACCAATTATCAATCTTATAGTAATATTGAACAGCATTATCATCAAAACAGCTATCTGAGTATGCTTATCCGGGGAACTTACACGGAGAACAGTACTGATATGAATTGCAAGATAGCTCCAGGTGAAGTTATTCTTCGTCCATCAGGTTATAATCATGCAAATTCCTTCCTGGCAGTTGGGGGAAGCTGTATGAACATCGAATTCAATCAGGATGCTCTTTTAAGTCTGGATACGGCGGCTTACATTCCAGGAAAAGCCAGGGTATATCGTGCAGGGATATTTACCGATCTCTACAAACTGCTTTACCTGTTTCTCAATGATATTGATACCTGCAATGCTGAGGAGTATGTCATCAACTGGATTTCTTCCATGGAAACGCGTAGGTTGCCTTCCCGTTTACTTTGGCTGCCAAAACTCAAGCAAATCCTGGAAGATGAACTCGAAACTCAACATAGCCTTGAACACCTCTCACAGCGGGTCTTTGTCCATCCGGTATATCTTGCACGTGCATTCCGGGAAAGAGAAGGGCTTACTGTTGGAGAATATCGGTTAAAGATGAGATTAAAGAAAGGTATCCAGCTACTTTTTGGGACCACACTCCCGATCTCGGAGATTGCTTATACTACGGGTTTCGCGGATACGGCACATTTCATCAAATCTTTCCGTTTGTACTATCCCGTCCCGCCTTCCAGATTTCGTTCCCTAATCAATGGTAAATAGACCTTAAAGTTTAAAAAGTTTACCTCGTACAATTTTTAATGCACCGGATTCACTCTCTTTAACAAAAAAAAGGGGATGGACTTTCGGAAAAACTTTAAATACATTTTCACTTGCTGCATCATGATTTCCACGATGATAGCATATGGGCAGAAGAATTTACATTATGACCTGCATGTTGATGCAGATCTTCATCAGAAAACATTCAGGGTTAACGGCAGCCTTTCGTTCGAAATAGCTGAATATTCCCGTGATTCTGTTGAGGTTGTATTGAGTAAGGGAGTTGGAGAACCCGATCTGGATCTGAGCGGCATTGCTGTAACCGTTGCTAAACGGGATACATTCAGAAATACTTCAAATGATATAGTTTACCGGTTTCATTTCTCCAGAAAACTTGATGCTGGTACCCCGCTTAAGCTCAAATATGAGTACGAACGGGGAGCTGCACCCACATTCCAATATACACTGGACAGTAATTTTTGCATGGCCAGTGGCTATGGATCGGCCTGGTATCCCCAGGTAAATACTGTGGACCAGGATGGAAGTAAGGGATATACCCGGGGCACAGGGAAGATCAGCGTAACCACAGTTTCCGGGATCACTGCTGTAATGGCCGCCAGCAAGCTGGACACCCTAAGTGCTAAAGGAATAAAGACCTATCAGTTTACGTACGATCGTCCTGACATTTTCTCTCTGTACATAGCAGATTATCAGGTAAATTATCATGGAGGAGCTATCCCCTGCTATACCTATACGCTTAAAACTACAGTATGTGATCCCAGACTCATCGCAAATACTGCTGAGGTAATCACCTTTCTGACAGGAAAATTTGGTGCCCTCAGCATACCAAATTTTTCCATTATAGAACTTCCGGAATATATCTCCGAGCAGACAGGAATTGGGGGCGCCAGTTTATTGGGAGGTATTCTGATCCCTACCAGTGAACTCAGACGTTTTAATTATGCCCTTTTTGGTCATGAGATCTCGCATCAATGGTGGGGAAACCTGATAGAGTCAACAGGAACAAAAGGAAGTGACATGCTATCAGAAGGACTAGCCCAATATGGTTCCCTTCAGGTTGTTAACCATTTTGATCCCCAAAATTCAATCTTGTACCGCAAAACAGGTTATCCCGGATATATCAAAGACCAGTCGGGGATTGGTTATCTTAAAAATGCATCAGTGGGAATTGACGAACCTTTAACCGCACTCACCGGTAGTAATGGACATATTATTGCTGATAGTAAGGGGTTCCTGGTATTAGAGCTCCTTTCAAATACAATAGGAAAGGAGAAGTTTCATGCCGCAATGCGACAGATCACTTCTAAGTATCAGCACAGCAGATTAACCTGGGCATCGTTTATAAAGGAAGTAGAGAAGGCCAATGGGAGTAGTCTCAGCTGGTTCTTTGAGCAGTGGTGTGAACAGAAGGGTGTTCCCGACTGGACCACATCCTGGACACAATCGTCCAAAGGACTCATCGTGGAGATATCACAGCAAAAGCCAGTCTACAAGCTTTCTATTGAACTTCTAATCGTTTTCATGGACAATACTTCTATTACAAAAAAAATAGAAGTAAATGCACAGCATACCAGAAGTGTGATCGCCGTAAGGGGAAAAGTAAAATCTGTTACATCGGATCCGGAATTTAAAATACCTCATTGGGCACCAGACCTGACCGAAGAAGCCAGGGCGCTTGGAAAAACAGCCACCATCCAAAAACTACGCATCGAACAAAAAAATCAGGAGGCAGAAAAGCTAGCGTTGTCTTATATCGGAAATGGTATTCCCAATGATCGTTTCGGATTGGAATTCAGGCTCCTGTATTATCTTGGCCGCATCAAAGCCAATGAAGGTAACTCAGATAAAGCCTTAGAGTATTACAAAAGAGCTGTGCAAATGGCCGTTCGGACTCCGGATTTTTTGGCTTCTGCTTATTTTAGAATTGCAAAGATTGCAATGGCCAGGAATGACCGGGAACTTTTCCACTGGGCAAAAGAAAACGCCCTCTCTGCAGATGTACTGAACGGAGAGAGTGACCATATGATCCCGAAAATAGAAAGCCTGGAAAGTAGCTTTAAAAAGTAATTTTTAAATATAGTTTTGCGACTTACTCAACAGGCTTAAATAACAACTATGGATGAAACAGTAAGTCTTGATGGAGCTTTAGATTTGATCAGCAAAAAGTATTTGGAACTGAAGTCGGAGAGCAGGGATGCATTAAAGAAGTGCGCAAAAATTGAGGTATTTGAGAAAAATACTATACTCATTAAAGAAAATCAGTATTCAGATGGCTTAATGTTTATCATAACAGGTGCTTTGAGGGCTACTATTGGAAAGATGGAAAAGATATCAGTGACTGGTTTGCTTTTGAGACTGATTTTATCTGTGAGATAAACAGTTTCTTTCTCGACAAACCCAGCGCCCACTATTTCGAAACACTGGAAAAATCTTCAATCATGATCCTTCCAAAGGAATCAATATTAAAACTTTGTGACCAGTACCATGAGATAGAAAGGCTCCAACTACCAGAACTATGATCGGGCTTCAGCGAAGGTTAGTTTCCTTACAATTCGAAACTGCATTACAAAAATACAACAATCTGCTAACGGTTTATCCGGGTATTACTCAAAGAGTGTCCTTAAGTCATATAGCCTCCTTTCTGGGTATTACATTAGAAACGTTGAGTAGGATCCGAAACCCGAGAAATAGAATTTGATCTATATCAAATGGATTGAGGATAATCAATGATATTTTTGAAATAAATTAAATTTCATGAAAATATTATTGATCATAGGTGGCATACATAGCCTGTTCTTTGCCCTGTTTCACTGCATCTTCTGGAAGAGATTAGAGTGGAAGAAAGAGCTAAAAAAAATCCGTCCACACAATGAAGCTGTAATGCAGATCTTAAATCTTCGGATTATCTACATTTTCTTCTTTCATTCATTCCTTTGTTTCTTTTTTATAAATGAACTGTTGACTACCACCATAGGGATTTTTTTATTGGGAGGATCAGCATTGTTCTGGCTGGGTAGGACAATTGAACAATTTGTTTACCAAAAACAATTACCGTTTAAAGACCCTGTCAATATGGTGCTAACAATTATGTTCATAATTGGAACAGTAATTTACTCTGTACCAATATTAATTTAAAATGATGCTCAGGATTGCTGGATTTATTAATATTTTAATTTCATTTGGACATATTACAGGCCTGTTCTGAGCAGAGAAAATGTTCAGGGCAACCGGGGTTGAACATGAAATGCAGGAGTTAAATGCAATACATTATATTTTACCCTATGTATTAACAGTTTTTATCGCTGTTGTATTCTTCGTATTTGGGTTATACGGGCTTTCAGCTTCAAACCAACGTATACGATTACCTTTCCCGAAATCCGGAGTTTACATCATTTCGGGAATCTATTTTCTGCGTGGTATGGGAGAATTAATAGCCGATGGTCTGAACGGTACCACTACAACATCAGGCACACTTTATTCAATTATTGCAATATTTATCGCCTTATTATATTTATCGGGCGGTTTAAAACTGAACAGATCGCAAACTGAATAATGAACTGTCGACCAAAAGATCATGCGTCTTCTACTTTAATCGCCCTCTTTTCAGAAAAGCATGTATTTCTGACATAATGGAGGAGATTAAATCACTTTTCTAAAAGCTCAAAATTTAGATCCGTTACTTACTTATTACATTTTTTTACGGGTCAATGAACTCGCTTAGGAATAGCTCCTTAGGAAATATTAGTATCTGTTTTGCCTTTACTCCTCAGAATTAATTTTTATTTGACTTACAATATTTTGATAACTATTACATAATTTCACAACTTAACCTCAAAAATTAAGAGATGGCATATTGGTGGGTAAATCAGGGTAATTCATATAAGTTTGAGCATAAAGAAGGCTTTATCTGGGCCCCCATCCAAAATGCTAAGGACCAAAGTTTTTTTTATTGGGAAAATTTAGAAGAAGTTAAAGAAAGTGATATAATCTTTTCTAATGTAGATGGCATTGTTAAAACGATTGGCATTGCTCTAAACGATTGCTATTCATCAAATAAAGCAAGTAGTCATGCAAATCTTTGGCTAAATGAAGGTAGAAGAGTTGATGTTGAATATATACCTACAGTGCATCCCTTATCAGTTAAGGAGATACATACTACAACCATGGGCTTATGGCCTACGAAGTATTCTCCTATAACATCAGATGGCGATCGTGCTAACCAGGGTTACCTTTTTGAAGTCCCTGACGTTATTGGAGATATATTAATTGGTATATTCAATATTCCACAAGTTACGTCTGCCGCCCACCCCGAGCGACAAAAAGCAATCAAAGAGACAACAAAAAGAGCTATTATAAAAGCCCGCATAGGTCAAGGAGATTTCAGAAAAAGCCTCATAAAACGTTGGTCGAGTAAATGTGCTATAACAGACTTTCCAAGAGTAGATTTATTAATTGCTTCTCATATACTACCCTGGGCAATTAGTACTAATGAGGAAAGACTAGACCCCGACAACGGTTTATTACTAAGCCCGAATTACAATGCTCTATTCGATAAATTCTTAATTTCTTTCTCAGAATCGGGGGAAATACTCAAATCTAACAGGATATCTTGGGATGATTTAACAAAATTGAAAATTGATTTGACCTCAAAGATTCAAAATCTTACAGAAGGAAATAAAAAGTATCTCAGATTTCATCAGCAAAAGATGGAAAAGAAATGATAACCACACTCCCATTTACTGATTTACAAAATAATCTACTATCTTCCTGCTTTAACAACACTGCTGCTGCTTATAAATTCTATTGGTTCATTTCCTTAATCGAGGAAGTCGAAAAGGGAAATTACTTGCTTCAAAAACAGCACCTATTCGCTGGAATGATTGCCAATTCCTGGTATACTGTAAATTACTTCAATATCAACCTCGGAAAGCAAGATCAACTCCAAAGAGCCATTAAACAGATCATTGTTACTGAAAACATCAGCATTGATGAGAAAAAACATGTAATCATAGAAACTTTAAAGAAGAGCCAATTTTCCAACATCAAAAAAATATTGAATCATTTTGATGCAGAGGTTCCACATCGGTTTTTAGGCCCTTGGTTCCCGAGCCTTAAAGGGAACAAAAAAGAAATCTATCATCTATCTCAGTATTTCCATAATAATTGTCTCTATGCCGTGAATGAGCAAGAGGTAAAAATCAATCCAACATGGATCTCTTATTTGACTCAGAACAGCGGAATTTTAAAAGCTTTCTGTTATTGGTATTTAGGTCTTTATCTACAAAAACACAATCCTAATGTCCCAGATATCCCCAATAAGCTCATTAAGCCTCCCAAGCGGAATAATTTAACTAAACAACGCAAAGAGTTCTGGGATATTGTTATAGAGCATACCGGTCCTATCCGATGCATTTATACTGGAAAGATGTTAACAAACGATTATGCGATAGAACATTTCATTCCATATAGTTTTGTTTCCCACGATCTGATTTGGAATCTCATTCCCGCAGATAAAAGCTTCAATAACAGTAAATGTGATAAGCTACCTCCTATGGATAAATACTTTGATGCCTATTTTGAAATCCAGGAACGAGGACTAATAACCATTTTGGAGCGTCGTCATGATTCTAAGTTCTTGGAACATTATTTAACTTTTATCCCAGATTTGGCTTCACTACATACTATGAGAAGGGAATTGTTAAAGGAAAGGTTTAAGGACAATATACAGCCATTGGTTACTATAGCGAGTAATAATGGCTTTGAGTTTATGATGTAGACTAATTTTTTAAAGATAATTTACGAACAGCCATCCTAATGAAATCAATAAAATAATTAGCAATATGTACTTGCTCATCTTCCGTTACTTCAACATTATGTTTTAAAGGAAGATATAAATGCATGTATTTCAAATTCCAAAAGCATCGTTCTGCGTACTTATTATCCTTGTCCAATTCCGACTTAAAAGATTCCAGTTGATGTTTAGTTTTAAAACCAAATTTGGTTCTGTAATCAATAAACAACTCCACATCTTCACAAAATTGGGCTTGTATAGCACTTGTAGCTAAATGAAACTCCACATCTGGATATTCAAAAGCAAGCATTTTATGTAACAATGGCAAATGGAAGTCCTTTTCACCCAAATGAGGTGCAATAATACCAGGTGTAAACATCTTCTCTTTTATCCCTTTGGAAGCATTCTTAATGGATTCAATTTCCTCACAGGCATCTTGAAAAAGATCTTTATCTTCATTAAAATCAAATTGCACTCCCATTTCACGATTATTTTTTTCCGAATACTCGTAAAGGTTCATTGACGACATCACCATTGTAGTCTCATTGTGATAACATTTAGCATGAAGGTTCTCACAAAAAAACATATCCAGATGCTGCAGTTGCTCCAAAGATTGTACTTGGCTTTGTGCAAGTTCCTTCTTCCCGTAAATGAGGGTGATTTGTACTTTTCTCTTATTGGCATCTTTTAACCTTTGCTCAACATGCTTGTTGAGCATTAAATATGGGGTCACAATCACCAATTGGGATTTAGCTTTTCTTATAATTTCTTCAATAGCTGAAGCCGTTCCCGTAGTTGTTAAGAATTTCGCCATAGATTTTGAGCCGTTAACATAATAAGGTGTCAAACAACTTATTATATGATACTTTAAATCAAATATAAAAATTTTTTAATATATAGCAATATTATGATATATAAAGAAACATATCAAATCTCGACTCATTGTTATTCTCATTTTACTTGAAGGGTCATTAGCATGATAAAGCCCCTCCATATCACAATCTGTTAATCAATAAGATTGGGAATATATCAGGTTAGAAAGTGTTTCAACCTTTGTACAACCAGAAACTGGGTGTTTCGGAATAGGCGCGAAACCTGGTTATATGGCATCTTATCAAATGGTTGTTTTTAGTAGACTTAATTATGAGAATACTGCTTATTCTACTCATTAAAATTTACTGGGTTCTTATCCCGAAAAACAAAAGACGCAGATGTATATTCCGAATAAGCTGCTCTCAGTATGTACACATGAAAACAAAAGACAAAGGCCTTTTTAAAGGATTATTAGCCCTCAGATATCGCTTTCTAAATTGTAGGGGTGGCTTCCATGTTTTTGAAAGCCCCATTGATCAGAGCAAAATGATGGTGTTACCAAATCAGCAGATACTTACTGAAGATGAGATCTCGGAAAGATTTATAAAAAAAACTTAGAAACAAGAATAAAACTGGTGGAAACAGTGCCGATGGAGATGATGAAAGGTATACTTGAATATCACATATTCCTTAAAAGAATGGCAAACTTAGATAATGAGATACAAATAAACTATATGAACAGTTTAATCTTGCTCTACCAAGCTTACATATGGTATCCGTGATTAGTCCACTTAAAACCGTGAACCATCAAGTAATTGCATATCCAGTTCTGCGAACTTTGTGATGTACTTATTGAAAGGTACTAGCAGTAGCTAACTGCAAGCTTAAAAATCAAAATTACATGAAAACAGTTAAAAATAATAATACCGAAGAGACTATAGTTGCCATTATTGGAGCCGGGATATCAGGTCTGACTTTGGCAACTTTCTTGCAAAAGGCCGGTATAACCTGCATTGTATTGGAGAGACGCAATCGTTCTTACATCGAAATGCGGCAACGCGCCGGAGTTGTTGATGCCCGTGCAGTTCGTATGTTTGAACGATGGGATCTGGCAGACAAGCTGCTTGCAGGACCGGTAGCAACCACAATTGATTATCGCCTCAACGGTAAGGGTCGCATTTTTAAAATAGCAGAAGATGTCGGTAGCTCCAGTCGTTTCTGTACTCAGCAAATGCTGGTAGGTAATCTGATGCGGGAGCTTATTGATAACATGGCTGGCGACGTACGGTTTGATGTGTCTGATGTTGTAATCTACAATGAAGAAGGAGGTTGCCCTAAAGTAACTTATTCGGATGCCAACGGTTCGCATGAATTGGTTTGCTGTTATATTGCTGGTTGTGATGCTGACCGTGGTATTAGCCGGACATCAATTCCAGAGGGCGTAATAACCAGGTATACACATGAATTTGGTTATGCCTGGCTTGCAGCACTTGTTGAAGCACCGGTAATTGGTGATCCCATTATGGCTATCAGTGATCACGGTTGTGTTGCACAGCTTCCGCGCGGACCACACAGAAGCCGATATTATCTGCAATGCCCATTGGGCGATAATGCATCAGACTGGACAAATGATAGAATTTGGAATGAAATCCGCTTAAGACTCAACGATGAAACCATCCAGAACGCAGTTGTCCATGACAAATTCATAGTTCCTTTGCGGTCAGTGGTTTATGCACCAATGCAATATCGTAATCTTTTTCTAGTGGGTGATGCTGCACATCTTGTGCCTCCTACCAGCGCCAAAGGAATGAATCTTGCTCTTTATGATGTGGACATCCTGTCTCAGGCAATACTGAAAGCTGTGCAAGACAAAGATACATCTGCACTTGAAAACTATTCCGAGATAGTGCTTCCTCATATCTGGAACTATCAGGATTTCGCAGTATGGATGACTGATATGATGCACGATGCTGGTGATCCTACACAAAACGGGACGTTCCGTCAACAGATTGCGCGCGCGCGACTTGATAATTTATTCAATTCGGAAACTGCAGCTCATCTGCATAGCGAATATCAGCGGGGAACGAATTGAGAGTTGCCATAACGCTTGTTTTTCCTGTTCTTTGTTATTTCATCACAAATTAATTGAAGATAAATCATGTCCATGAGGAAAAAAGAAAAAATACCTGTTTATAGTATGGACGACTGGTTTTCAGGAGTCTACATTAAGGCTTTTGGTACAGAGACACCGTCCGGCCATACTTATGAGATTTCCCAGCCTCATCGACATGATTTCTACTATTGCATATTGTCGGAAGTGGGTGAAATGGAACTTGAAGTTGACTTTGAAAACGTTGTAATTACTGACCAAACTCTATTGCTATCTTATCCAGGACAAATCCATCAGATCAAGTCCGCCCGGATGAAGAAAGGTTGGTTTTTGGCATTCGATCCTTCTATACTTGATGAGCAGTTGAAAAACATCCTCGATCAATGTCTCTCGCAAGTGATTCTCGTGCCATTACTCGGCGAACAAACTTCAGTTTTTTCCTCATTTATAAATCATTTATACGCCATTTATATTGATCAGAAACAGTTATTCCGCCAGACCATCACACAATCAACGGTAACTGCCTTAGTCTATCAACTTACATCGGCATACCTGTCTGTGGAGCGGTTGACTCTTGTCAAATATTCCGCTCGCAGTATCGAAATAACGAAGACCTTCAAGCAGATGCTTCGTCGTAATTTCAAATCAATGAAAAGACCATCCGCTTTCGCTGCCAAAATGAATATTTCAGTGAGCCATTTAAATGATACGGTCAGATCTGTGACTGGATTTCCTGTAACCTACTTCATTCAAAAGGAATTAATGAGGGAGGCCCAACGTTTATTACGCTATTCAGCGCTTACAGTAAAAGAAATAGCCAATATTTTGGGTTTTGAAGATTCGCATTACTTCAATCGCCTGTTCAGCAAAATCATTGGAGTTTCCCCGGGAGCTTTCAGAAAAAAAAGTGAGACATCTATATATTTGGCAACCTAACTTTACAGTAAAATTCTGCACTTATTACTTTCCATAAATATGACCTTGTTACTCAAAAAACGGTCGTTTTGACCAGGCTATCGGAACAAAAACCTCATTGGGCTCGAATCAAAAAACAGCCTTTACACAACTATTAAGGCCGATTAATTTTCAAGTGAAAAAACAAAACCCTCTTTACGGACTGTAAAGAGGGTTTGTGAACCATACTGGGCGCTTCTCGAATCATTTCCTATCAGACTAATCGCCGCAATATTTCCTCAATTTTCAATTCCCCATCAATCGTCTGCGCTCCATTTTGCATTGCGAGACTCATGATGTTGGCCACTTTGGCGGTAAATGCTAATTTGGCCCAGCCATCGTTCTCAGTTTTAAAACCCGTCGTAAAACGCTCAGGGGGTAATACAGCTTTCACAGTTTGCATTACATCCTCAGGTAAGGAGGCAATATTTTCAGCCAGTCGGGAAACGAATGCATCTATTTCTGAATCTTTTATTGCTCGGTTTATCCAGCCATAACGTTCGGCAGTCTCTGCGTCAAAAAGATCCGAGCCCAAAATAATTTCGAGCACGCGTCCGCGAGGCATTTTAGATGAAAGATACTGTGTGGCGCCACCTCCAGGAATTATACCCATGAGTGCTTCGCACTGGGAAATTTTCCCCTTTTCAAGAGATGCAAAACTCATATCTGCAGCTGCAACGAATTCAGCACCCCCGCCCCTTGCAATGCCTTTTAACTTTACAATAGTAATCTGTGGTTGATTTCTGAGCACTTCGCCCAAATTCTGGAAAATGTTTAACCCTTCGGCCGCATCATTGGCCAAATCCTCTAAGACATCCTTCTCGTTGAGAATATTGATATCTACGTGTGCAATGAAAAAATCAGAGTTTTTGCTCTCAAATACAATTACTTTGATCAAAGCATCCTCAGAAAGATCTTTAAGTAATTGTTGCAGTTCCTTCATCATCTTACCGCTTAAAGCATTTACCGGTGCGTTGTCCAAAGAGACATTGACTACGCTGTTTGATACATTTATGTGTAATGTCCTATAGCTTTTACCTTTAAATTCTATATTTTCAATCTGTGTCATAATGAAATTTATGTTTAATTTTACTTCAAATGTAGAGCGATAAGTCATCAATACCGGAGATGCTATAATGCATCATAGCACAGCACATACTATGGAAGAAAACAAAATCATTAAACCGTATCTGTGCACTTATAAGGATAAGGAAGATATTAAATATGCTACAGATACTTTATATGTTCTCAGCGGGAAATGGCGTATGTATGTGATCGTTGCTATTTACAATGGTCACCATCGTTATAGGGAAATTGCCAAAAATATATCTGGAATTACTTTCGCTATGCTTTCCAGAGAATTGGAATCAATGGAACTTAATAAACTAATTATACGAACAGAGGATCCCGATTTTTCTAAGGATGTAAAGTATACTCTGTCAGCCTATTGCCAGTCACTTTATCCGCTTATTGAAAGCTTAATTGATTGGGGAAAGCAACACAGGAGGGTGATTGCAATTTAAAACTGGCAGTATTTTTCGTCTCAAATAAACGACCATATCGTTAAGAACCCCTTCGAAAGTCCAGTAAAAAACAAAACCCTCTTTACGGACTGTAAAGAGGGTTTGTGGCCCCAAGTGGGCGCTTCCCGAACCATTTCCTATCTGATTTACGTTTAATCGCCACGAGATTCTGATAGTATCATTTGAAAAATGCATCTACCTAATTCCCTGCGTTAGCGGCAGCTCAACATAAAACGTTGTACCCTTGCCCTGATTGCTGACAAACCATATTTTTCCATCATGAGCCTCTACTATTTGCCTCGAAATCGCCAGTCCCAAGCCGAAAGCCTGCTCCCCTGCGGTACCTTGTCGTTTTGCCTTGGTAAACATCTCAAAGATTTGATCTTGCAGATCTGCAGGTATACCTATCCCTTCGTCTTTAATTGAAATGATAACACTTTCCGCAGAAAGCTCCATATTCACTTCAATTTCCGTAGCTTCAGGACTAAATTTAATGGCATTACCGATAAGGTTACTGATTACCCTCCACAACTTCTCCCTGCTCGCTGCTATGATTAATGGTTTGGTCTGTAACTTGATATTTTGCTTTTTCAGCTCTGCCTTGTTCATCGATAACGAAACGCAATAGCGCAGCATTTCATCTATCTGTATAGGATCGTTCTTTATATCGCCAGTACCGTGGTTAACCTGTAAAAGGTCGCTCACAAGTTCCAGTGAATGCCCCACAGAGGTTTTAATCATTTCCAGCATCTGACGGTCGTCATTGCCGTAGCTACTATTACTCAGCAACAAATCCGCCAACGAATGCACACTACCTAATGGATTGCGCAAGTCATGTGCTACAATCTGCATCATCCGGGTATTGTCAGCATGACTTTGCTCTAATGCGCCAAATGCCAGTTTCAACTGGGCATTCTGCATAGTCATTCTTTTGTTAAGTAATTTGCTCTTATTCAAATTCTGCCGGATGGACAGGATTACTGCTGTAGTCAGGACGCAGATTACAACGAACAGAATAATGAGCGCCGTCTGGTAATTTGATTTGGTTGTTAACGCGCTTAACTGTTGCTCTTTTATGGCATAGTCCAAATAATCGACACCTGACTTATTGTTCAGTTGTTCATGTTCATCACTGAATTTCACCAGCTGGAGGCTATACATATTTGCATTTTTCATATCGCCAAGCTGGGTATACAGTTCAAATAATCTCCGTGACATGGTTATGCTGGAAATAAGATAGCCATTCCTCCCCGCAATTTCCAGTCCCTGTTTGTAGCTCGCAATTGCGGCTGCGGGATCTGTTTTGGCAAGCTGATCGGCTAAGCCGGCCAGCATGTCCATAGTTACATAGTAAAGCTTTTTACTAAGTGCAGAATCGATAGTTTTTTTTAAGAGTGTTATACCCTCATTGTAATGTTGGTTCGACAAAAGATCGTTTGCTACCAATTGATCGAGTGCTAAAAGGGTGCGTTCATCGCGGTACTTTGTAGCGATTTTCCTGGCTTTATCTATATAAATAGTGACAGAATCATGGCGGATAAGGGAAGGATATTGTAAGAGGTAATTGTAAATAGCAAGCGACATAATTGAATCTTTTTTCAATTTCTCACCCAGACTAAATGCATGCTGATATTGCGCCAGCGCCCGTTTATCTTTACCGCTTTCCTGATAAACCATTGCCATATTCATCAGTGTTTGTACACGATTTGATGTATCTTTAAGTTCTGTGTACAAATGGTAGGCCTCATTGTAATAGCGTAATGCCAATTGCAAATTGCCTTTAAGATCAAAGAATACGCCCAGATTATTCAAGGCATCTGCCTTCCCCTTGCTGTAGTTGATGCGGTTAGCAATCCCTCTTGCACGTACAGTATAAAAAAATGTACTGTCAAGATTTTTCTCATAAAGTAACATTGCCATTCTGTTGAGCGCATCTGTATAACGCAAACTATCAGTTATATGAGGAAGAGATGATTGTAGCTGATTAAGTTCAGAGGATTGACCATAGCATACTATTTGTATCAAGGCCATAGCCAAAATTGATAGTAGTACTTTTCTCATAAGCCGTAACTTTAAGCATGCAGGTTCTGTAATAATAATTAAAAAACACCAGAATTGTATCAATTTCTGCCAGTACTATCAGCTGTTGATGTCAGCAATTGACGGATTTATTAACCGAAAAAAACCAAGTGGGCCCGAATCATAAAACAGCCTTTATACTAAAATTAAGGCATATAAAATTTCCCGTTTAAACAAAACCCTCTTTACGGACTATAAAGAGGGTTTGTGGGCTCAACTGGGTGCATCTCGAACCATTTTTTTTGCCTGAATTATTAAATACTTCCTGCTAAACGCTTAGTATCCACCTCACATCAAAATCATCAGTTAATTCAATTAGTTTTTGGTCATCATCATTATTTACAGAAAAACTCCTTTTATCAGATCCCATTTTTTTGATTAGCTCTTTCCTTTCATTGGTGTTTTTACAGTAAAAAAAAATAGAAATATAATTCCCTAATTTTCGTCCTTCGTTATGTACCAGGTCCGAACCATGAATAATTATCCTATCAGAAACCAATGATCCGCTAACAACAGGCATTTCAATGTAACCAGATAGTTTTTTTTCAAAAGTTTCAATTTGCAATAGTCCTCCAAAACAACTTTGATAGAAACTGAGCGCTTTTTTACAATTCCCAGAAAACGTTATGAAGACCGCACTTCTAAATTTATCATGGTTACACTCAATCATAGTTTCATAAATTAAGCAGCAGAAATTTTATCTCTATAGACATAAGAAACGGCAAGTACACCAAGTACTACGAGTGGCAGTAGCATAAACCAAATATTTTTATCTACACAGGCATGACTGATGAAAGCAAAGATTAAATTAAATGTAAGACCTGCATAGGCCCATTCTCTTAACTTAGCCGGTGTTTTAGAATAAGAAATAGCAAAAATGCCGAGTACTTTACAGATGATAAGTGTATAGGCAAAATAATCTGGATAGCCCAGTGGCTTCGTGCCTGCATTCACATACCCGGGTGCAAATAGCATAGTAGCCAGCGGCATTATGCCCTCCCAAAGTATTATGATACCAGTTGCCAGCCAAAAAATTATTTTATTCTTTTTCATTGGAATATAATTGTTTTTTTCGTGGTGTTTAAGATTTTAACGGTGATGAAGCCATCATGTTAAAATAATTAGTGTTGGATTAATTCGTTGATTCAACATATTTCACAAAATTGTTCAGGATAGCTTGCCATCCTTGCTTCTGAAATTCAGGGTCATTTTCTGTTTCAGCATCAAATGTGGTTGTTATAGTGGTTTTGCCATCTTCTTCCGCAAACAAAGTAACGACCTTTCTTTCGTCACCCAGAGTATACGCAATTTCCTTATGTAATTCGACTTCGTCATAAATACCCTCAAAGTCAAAACCGAAGCTACCGTCTTTGGCTTCCATTCTATGCTTAAATTTACCTCCAACAGTCAGATTATTTTCACTGCTCGGGGTATGCCAGCTTGAGTCTGGAGTATTCCATTGGATAATGTCGTCTGGAGTATTCCACGCTTCCCAAACTTTCGCTACAGGAACATTTGCTGTTGCTCCTACAGTAATTCTTGTTTCTTGTGCCATAATTATTTTTTGTTTGTTAAATTTTACTATTCAAAGATACATCGGCTCATCAAACCAGGCCTATTGTGAAAATGACAATCTTCAGGGTGAATTGTGACAAAACTATTTTTGTAGCTTAGTAGCTTAATGGATAACTAATATGCGAATTTCAGTCTTTGTACCTGAGTATGGGGTAATTGAAGCCGTTACTCCCCCCTATAGAAGCTTCCATACTGCCAATGAGTTTTTAATCACGTTCGGTAAAAAACCAATTTTTGAGGTAGAATATGTAGGCTTAAACGAGCATGTGCCGGCGAACAATGGTGAGTACATTATTAAAACCGATAGGTTGCTCAAAGATGTTACTGAAACAGACTTGCTGATTATCCCCCCTACATTTGGCAATACCATTAAAGGAATTGAAGCCAATGCAGAAGCCATACCCTATTTTAAAAAGCTATATAAGAATGGTTCAAGTCTTGCCAGCTTGTGTATAGGTGCTTTTTTATTGGCTGAGACAGGTTTGCTCAATGGTAAAAAATGCTCTACACATTGGGCTCATATAAATGAATTCAGAGAAAGATATCCGGAGGTGGAGGTAGAAGATGGAGCTATAATAACAGAACATGATAATATTTACAGTAGTGGCGGAGCAAGTAGTTTATGGAATTTAATATTATATCTTATCGAAAAGTTTGCTGATAGAGAAACAGCGGTTATGATTTCTAAATACTTTGCTTTAGATATTGGCAGAGACAGCCAATCTCAATTCGCAATGTTCAAGGGACAAAGAAACCATGGTGATGTGGAAATTCAAAAAGTACAGGATCATATTGAAAAACACTATGAAAGTAAAATAACAATAGAATCGCTGGCAACACTAATTAATATAAGCCGTAGAACATTCGAAAGAAGATTTAAAGAAGCTACCAACAATACATCCATAGAGTATATACAAAGAGTAAGAATAGAAGCGGCCAAAAAATCTTTTGAAGCATCAAGAAAAAACATATCAGAAATAATGTTTGATGTAGGCTATACGGATACAAAAGCATTTAGAGATATATTTAAAAAAATTACTGGACTTACTCCAATTGAGTATAGAAATAAGTTTGCCAGGGTAACTAACGAAGTGTAACCCTTGCAATCTCTTGTCCTAGATTACAGACTAATTTAAAAACGAAAAAAGCCAATTTTATCATCTAAAATCGGCTTTTTAAGCTTGGACCCAACCGGGCTCAAACCACTTGTTACAAATTAATAATCAAATTATAACGTTGCCATATCAATTACAAACCTGTAGCGTACATCACCTTTTTCCATGCGCTCATAAGCAGTATGAATATCTTTCATATCAATCATTTCTATCTCAGAAACAATATTATGCTCCGCACAAAAATCAAGCATTTCCTGAGTTTCAGCAATACCACCAATACCAGAACCTGCAACACTCTTCCTGCCACCCAATAAACTAAAAGCTGGGATTTCTGCTGGTTTAGATGGAACACCCACACAGATAAGCGTACCATCGGTTCTCAATAAAGATAAGTACATTTTAAAATCGTGCTCTGCTGAAACAGTATCCAGGATAAAGTCAAATGTGCCCATTGCGGCCTTAACCTGTGCCTCATCTGTAGTAACTACAAAATTGTGGGCACCCAATTTTTTTGCATCTTCTTCTTTTTTAGATGAGGTGCTTAGCACAGTTACTTCAGCGCCAAAGGCTACGCCAAATTTAACAGCCATATGGCCCAATCCACCAAGGCCTAATACGGCAAGCTTATGACCTTTACCAACTTTCCAATGCCTTAAAGGGGAATAGGTAGTAATACCGGCACACAATAGAGGCGCTACCGCAGCCAAGTTTAATTTGTCTGATATATGCAGTACAAATTCTTCCCTAACCACTATGGTATTGGAATAACCACCATAGGTTGGTGTTTTACCGTCTCTCTCTAAACTGTTATAGGTACCCGTATTACCTTCTAAGCAATACTGTTCCAAGTCTTTCTTACAGTTTTCACAAACCTGGCAAGAATCGACCATACATCCAGTACCGGCAAGGTCACCTACTTTGAAATTTTTCACATGGTCGCCAACTTTAATTACACGGCCAACAATCTCATGTCCGGGAACCATTGGGAATATACCTGGAAACCAGTCGTTTTTAATCTGATGTAGATCTGAGTGACAAACGCCACAAAATAAGATATCAAACTGTACATCATGCGGGCCAACTTCACGGCGTTCAAAAGCCCATGGAGCTAAATCTGTATCTACGCTTTGCGCTGCGTATCCTTTTGTTTTTATCATATTATAAATGTAGATAATTGTTAAAGTATGCTAACAGCGATTCAAATATTTGAATTTACTGTGACGATGATAGAGGATACACTACTAGGGATTTTCGGTCGTTTTTGTTTCTGCAAGCGTAGCGTCATCTGGTGTATCTTTCAGATCCCGATCTAGTTCATAGAGTGCATCACCACTGGCTTTTACTCCGCCAGCAATTTTGATTTTATCCAATAAGTTCATGGCCATGGTTTCTTCTTCCGTTTGTTCTTTCACAAACCATTGCATAAAATTCCAGGTTGCCCAATCTTCTTCCTCCAAACTCATTTTCACCAATTTATAAATCGCCTTTGTATTATCGATTTCAGATTCGAACACTTTACTAAAACAATCCTGTACATTAGTCGGATCTTCCGGTGGAGCAGGTATGGCCTCAATTTTCACTTTAGCTCCACGTTGCAGAATATACTCGAGAATTTTCATCATGTGACTGCGCTCTTCATTTGCATGTCTGAATAGAAAATTTGAGATTCCATCATAACCTTCACTGCTTGCCCACGAAGCATAGGAAAGATAAATTTGTGCCGCAGCAGCCTCTTTAGTCATTTGAGTATTTAGCCCGGCAGCTAATGTTTTTGAAAGTCTGTTCGTATCCATAATTCTAAATTCTGTTAAATATTCTTTTAAGGTATCAACAACAGTAGCATTGTTAACGCCTAAGCTATTAACAGGAATCCAGACCAATTGTTTTCTATCCTTACGGCAAGCAACAAGAAAATCTTGCAATAAAAAAAGTAAAATATTTTAACAAAAACAGACTTCTTGTTTCGCAACCGGATTGTTACAACTAGAGGTTTTACCCCTGGCGCACGCATGACAGAAGGGACAGATTTTTTAGAATTGCCTTTTGCAGAGAAGATAGTTTTACTTAATATCTTGATGAGGAAAAATCTCCTTTAACAATATGGGGTTGTTATAATTGTGAGTACATCGCATATGAAGATGAAACACTGGAAAGAATATGCTCGACATGTAATAATAAGACTGAAATGTTTTTAAAAGATGATGAGCTAGAATACTGGTGGTGTGCCACTTGTAAAACAGAACGTCCATCTTCAATATCCACAATATAAACCTTCCCTTCAAAAATTAGACACAAAAAAATCCGTTCTTCTTATCGAAAAACGGATTTTTAAGCTTGGGCCCAACTGGGCGTTTCTCGAACCATTTCATGGCTGATTTGAGTTTAATCGCAGATTTGGCCCGAGAAATAACAAAGTTTAACATCACTTAAAAAGTACCATAAGAAGAATCAAAATTAATTAAGTATATAGTACATTTTAGATCAAACTGTTTTTAAAACGCCACCATCTGCCCTTATACTGGTGCCATTTGTGGCCAAAGAAAGTGGACTCGAAAGATATGTTGCTAAGTGAGCGATCTCGGCTGGGTTAATAAAACGTCCTATTAGTGAATGAGGGTTTGTCTGTTGCATAATTCCAATTTTCAGCTGCTCAACACTTAGGTTTTGAACATTTGCAAAATACTCAATAGTGTTAGCAACTCCATCAGAATAAGTAGGACCACCCAAAATAGTGTTTACAGTTACCTCCGTCCCCTTGGTTAATTTTGATAATCCGTTACTAACTGCCATCATTGCGGATTTTGTCATTCCATAATGAATCATATTTTCAGGGATATTAATACCCGATTCACTACTAATAAAAACAACTCTGCCCCAATTCTTTTTCAACATCTGTGGAAGTAATTTCCTCGATAGACTAACACTGCTCATTACATTGATCTCGAAAATCCTGTACCAGTCTTCATCTGTAAGCGCTGTAAAATCCTTGAGCTCAAATATACCGACATTATTGATCAGGATATCTATATCATCCAACCGATCCAACAGTTCTGTTACTTGTTGCTTATCTGAAAAGTCAGCAGTTATTCCTGAAACATTGGCATCTGGAAACTCTTTTTTTAGCGTCGCCAGCGAATTGTCCAACTTTACCTGATCCCGCCCGTTTATGATAACATCAACAGCCTCAGCTAACAATTGCTGTGCTATGGCGAATCCGATTCCCTGAGTAGAGCCACTTATAAATGCTCTTTTTCCTTTTAATTTTAAATCCATTCTATTTTTAATTTTTGTAATGATCAATACATAATTGTTCAAAAAAAATTAACGAAGTATGTCCAGCTGCATTTCTATTTGTTCGGCAAGTACCTTCCGGTCAGGGTAAATCCTTCTTAGTGTATTCAAACCACACCAGAAGGTTACCAAATATCTTCCTAGCACTTGCTCAGATAAGGGATTGCTGAGATTACCATTAAGTTTCTCCTTTACAAGAACATCAGTAAACATCTTTTCAACATCCTTCAAGATATGGACCGCCTCTGCTTCCAATTCATCATCTAAAAAGGTCATTTCAACAACCGTATTAGCAATAATACAGCCCCTGAGGTTTTCTTCCTTGGATGATTTCGCAATTCCCCTAAAAAAATCTTTAATTAACTCTAATGGTGTTATGCTTATTTCCAATTCCTTTCTGAAATTATTAAATGACTCCCTGCGCTGTAAGATTGCCGCTTTAAAAACTTCTTTTTTACCTCCCTTGAAACTATTATAAAAACTACCAGAACCTATTCCCGTAACCTCTAACAGATCATTTAGGGATGTCGCAGTATACCCCTTTTCCCAGAATACGCTCTGAGCCCGACTAACTAGCTCCTTGTTCTCAAATAATGTTGGTCTTCCCTTCATTGCAATTTAATTTTTGTATTGATCAATACAAAAGTAATAAAAACATCTTATACTCGAAAATCCCACCGGCTGTAAACTCTGTTTTAAGACCGAAATAAACAAAATGTTAAGCGAGATAACCTATGAATTGGGTATATGGAATCGGGATTTTTGCAAACAATGACATTCGCAGCGATAATGATCTTACCATTAAACAATTCTATAATAGGAGAAAGATAGACTTTCTTATCTTTAACCTTGAACTCTGTAATATCTGTTGGCCAAGCATCAGCTTTGATTCTCTTTGTTCAATCAAGCCATTGCGTGAAGTTGAACAGAAAATCCTGCTGAACCCGCCATTTGGACGTAACCAAAGTCAGTGCTGTAAGACTAAAAGCTTACTTTTAAAAACAAAAAAGCCGCTTCTATCATCTAGAAACGGCTTTTTAAGCAGTGGGCCATGATGGGCTCGAACCATCGACCAAAAGATTATGAGTCTTCTACTCTAACCAACTGAGCTAATGGCCCTGAAAAATCTGTATTAGATTTTGCGAGTGCAATGTTACATATTTGTATCGAATTTTAAAAACACTTTGATGCAAAAAATTAAAAATATAATCTTCGACTACGGAAATGTCATCTTTGAAATTGATTTCAGAATCACACAAAACTCTCTGGCACAAATTGGTATCCCAAATATAGAAACATTTTTCGGCCATAAAGGACATGATAATTTATTTAATGATTTAGAGACAGGATTGATCACTCCAGCCCAATTCAGGGACGGAATCAGGGAAAAAGCACAAAATCCGGCACTCACAGATGAACAAATTGATGCTGCATGGAACAGTTTACTCATCGGTGTGCATCCAAATACCCACGATGTACTACTCGAAGCAAAGAAAAACTACAGAACTTTTCTGCTGAGCAACACTAACCAGATCCATTATGATTTTATCATGGATTATCTTAAAAAAGAACATGGTGTAGAAAACAATGACCATCTTTTTGAAAAAGCTTACTATTCACAGCTAATGAAGCTCCGTAAACCCCATGTAGAAATTTTCGAACAAGTGATCAGGGAAAATAATCTTAATCCCGCAGAGACGTTATTTATAGACGACACCCCACATCACCTTGAAGGTGCTAAAAAAGCAGGATTACAAACCTTGCTCATGACAGAAAACCCTAAAAATCTCGGTACCTTCTTAAAAAGTAATGGTATATTAGTATAGATGAGCAATAACACACCAATGCAAGAAAAGAAATACAAAACGTTAAAGGAATTTTACCCTTTTTACCTGCAGGAACACCAGAACACAACCAACAGGATATTACACTTCACAGGCACCGCCCTTTTAGGCCTTTGCTTTATTACTGCTATGCTTTTCCATAACTTCATTTTCTTTGCACTGATACCCGTTGTAGGATATGGATTTGCCTGGACAGGTCATTTCTTTTTTGAGAAAAACAAACCCGCTACTTTTAAATACCCCCTGTTTAGTCTTGCAAGTGATTTTATGTTATTCGGAGACCTGATGATGGGACGTCAACCTTTCAAAGTTAAATAGCTGATATTGATAATACTTATAAAATCTGATAGACATACTCTATATTGATATAGAAATTAGGTGTTGGGATAACCTCTTTATAGTATCTACTTTTATAGCAGCAAAACGAAATAACGATGGAAGAAAAGAACAAACCAGCACGCAAATTAACGACAGCATCCGGAAGACCTTACGCTGAGCATGAAAATACGCAGTCAGTAGGCAGAAGAGGCCCTTTATTATTACAAGACTTTGTCTTACATGAGAAAATGGCTCATTTTAACCGCGAACGTATCCCCGAAAGAGTGGTACATGCTAAAGGAACAGGCGCATATGGTACATTGACTGTAACCCATGATATCTCAAAGTACACTAAAGCAAAAATCTTCAGCAAAATAGGTAATACCAGTAAACTATTTTTACGCTTTTCTACAGTAGGTGGCGAAAAAGGAAGCGCCGATTCGGAGAGAGATCCACGAGGTTTTGCCCTTAAATTTTACACCGAAGATGGTAACTGGGACTTAGTAGGTAACAACACCCCTGTTTTCTTTATCAAAGACCCTAAAAAATTCAGTGATTTCATTCATACCCAAAAACGCGAACCAAGGACTAACCTGAAAAGTCCGACTATGATGTGGGATTTCTGGTCCTTAAATCCTGAAAGCCTGCACCAAGTCATGATCCTGATGAGTGACAGAGGTACACCATTCTCTTATCGCCATATGGACGGATTTGGCAGCCATACCTACTCAATGATCAATGCAGACAATGAGCGCGTATGGGTAAAATTCCATTTTAAAACCCAGCAGGGGATTAAAAACTTCACGGGTCCGGAAGCCGATGCGATGCGTACTCATGATATGGACCATTCACAACGTGATTTAGTGGAAGCCATTGACAATAAAGATTTCCCTAAATGGACTATGAAAATCCAGGTGATGACAGAGGAAGAAGCTAAAACCTTCAGATGGAATCCCTTTGATCTTTCTAAAGTCTGGCCACATGCTGAGTTTCCACTGATTGAAGTAGGAGAAATTGAATTAAACCAGGTACCAAGAAACTATTTCGCACATGTTGAGCAGGCAGCATTTGCTCCTTCCAACCTCATTGACGGAATAGGTTTCTCACCAGATAAAATGCTGCAGGGCAGAATCCTGTCCTATGCAGATGCACACCGTCACCGTCTGGGTGTAAATTACGAACAGATCCCTGTAAACGCCTGTCCTTTCATGGTCAATAACTATCACCGTGACGGACAAATGCGTATAGATGACAATGGAAATGACGATCCTAATTACTATCCAAACAGTTTTGGCGATGTAATTCCCGATGAGAGCTATAAAGAGCCAGCATGGGAATTAGAATCTAATGTGGCAGACTGGTACGACAGGAATGAAGGTGAAGGAGATAATGATCACTATACACAGCCAGGTGACTTATACCGCAAAGTCCTGAGCGAGCAGGACCGCAAAAACCTGGTGAGCAATATTGTTGGCGCAATGAGCGGTATTAGCGGCCCGAGGAAAGAGCAGATCATCAATCTGCAGCTTTGCCATTGGTTCAGAGCTGATATAGGTTTAGGCATGGCTATAGCCAGCGGTCTGGGCATTGATGCAGCACAAGCAATGCAACAGCAGAAACACTAAAAAAAACCACCAGATATACTTAATTAGTTTTTTTTCTAACCCCTGTTTGTTAAAAACAAGCAGGGGTTTTTATTATTTTCTTAGGCCTAAATGCCTCTTCTTTTTTTCTCTCTTGCAATCAGGTCAAGCTCTCTGCTCGTTTGTCCGGCAACAGATGTGTTTTCCTGCGCTCTTCTGAACAGATACGGCATAACTGCTTTAACCGGTCCGTATGGTACATATTTTGCCACATTATAACCTGCATCAGATAAATTAAAACTCAGGTTATCACTCATTCCCAGTAACTGCGCAAAATAAACATGAGGATGATCATGTGCAATTTTGTTTGTATCCAGCAATTCTGCCAGAACTCTGCAGCTCGCTTCGTTATGCGTTCCACAAACTACCCCGATCTGCTCTACATGATTTGCACAATAAGTAATCGCCTCATTGTAATCCCTGTCTGTAGTCTCTTTATCAGGCTGAATTGGTGAAGGATAACCTTTTTCGGCAGCCCTTTTACGTTCCTTTTCCATATAAGCACCACGCACGACCTTGGCACCTAAAATAAATCCTGCCTCTGCAGCTACCAGATGATCTGCCTTTAAATGAGCCAGTTTATCGTGACGGTACAATTGATAAGTATTATAAACGATCAGTTTTTCTTTGTTAAACAAAATCATCATATCCAGAGCCAATGCATCGATAGTATCCTGAATCCAGGTTTCTTCGGCATCGATCATGATAGGCACATTTTTCTCAAATGCTGTTCTGCAAATACGCTCACAACGGTGTTTAACCTTATGAAACTCTACCTGTTCGTCGGCCGAAAGCTCAGCTTTGGCATCCAGTTTCTCCAGTAAAGCAAAACGCCCTATACCTGTGATTTTGAATACAGTAATCGGGACACGTTTATCTCCCTCAGCACGGTCTATCGTTCTGATAATTTCCGCACAGGTAAAATCAAATACATGCTCCTCTTCTTCACCCTCCACAGAATAATCCAGAATAGTACCAACCTTACTCTCTCCAAGCTGAGCAATCGTACGCTCACATTCCGCAATAGTTTCACCACCGCAGAACTGTTTGAAAATTGTAGATTTAATAATTCCCTGGATCGGCAAGCCGATGTTTAAAAATAAATTTGTTACAGGTGGGCCTACCTGAGTCAAGAAATTGCTACTCATTATTTTGAATAACCAGTAAGCGCTGTTCAGTTCTGATTTCGATTTATTGCGGAAAGCGATCTCCGTATTGTCAAAATTTAGTTTTTTCCCTGGGGACATTTGCATTTGGATTGATAAATTAGTCAAACGGAGGCAAAAATATAAATTCCGGGACTATCATTAGCAAAACCGTTTATAAATAATTGTAAATTTGCAGAACAATGATAGAATTTAAATTAGAAGGCGAATTCATTCCCCTTATTTCTTTGCTAAAAGCTACCGGACTTGTTCAAAGTGGCGGAGAAGCTCAAACTGTAGTTGAAGATGGTCTGGTCAAATATAATGGCAACGTAGATTACCGTAAACGGCTTAAAGTGCGTATCGGTGACCATGTTGATTTTATGGGCCAGCAAATTAAAGTAGTATAATGAATAAACTCGAAAGTGCTGGTCACAACATATATTTTGATACCAGGTTAGCCCCTTTAGCCGAAATCATCGAAAACGGAAAATACAGCAACGTATTTGTTTTCGCTGACAGAAACACTGCAGAGCTTTGTTTACCTGTATTCAGAGAGATGCTCGATGATTTCAGCGGATTTGACCTGATTGAAACTGATCCGGGTGAAGAAAATAAAAACATCGATTTTTGTATTGGCATCTGGAAGACTTTACTTGATTTCGGAGCAGACCGCAAATGCCTGGTGATTAATTTAGGAGGTGGTGTAATTACAGATATGGGCGGTTTTGTTGCCTCTACCTATAAACGTGGGGTTGATTTCATCAATATCCCTACTACCCTGCTTTCACAGGTCGATGCTTCTGTAGGTGGAAAAACTGGTATTGATATAGACAATGTAAAAAACATGGTCGGTACTTTCAGTTTACCACAGGCAGTATTTATCGAAGCTGAATTTCTGAAGACAGTTCCACAGCGCGAACTGCTTTCCGGATTTGCAGAAATGATTAAACACGGACTGATCGTTGACAAGGAATACTATCAGAAGTTAAAAGCTGCTGATTATAAAAACATCACTACAGCTGACATCCACCGTTCTGTAGAGATCAAAAATGAAGTAGTGACAGCAGACCCACAGGAAAAAGGGCTGCGTAAGATCTTAAACTTTGGTCATACTATCGGTCATGCCGTTGAAAGTTATTCACTGAGCAAAGATAAAAAACCATTGACACATGGAGAAGCTATTGCTATCGGAATGGTTTGTGAGGCTTATCTTTCACATAAAAACAGTACACTGACCGCAGAAGAACTCGAAGAAATACGTCAGTATATTTCCAGCGTTTATCCTGCTTATACAATCAAAGAAAAATCGTTCGACCAACTTTCTGTTTTAATGCAGAGCGATAAGAAAAATGAACATGGGAATGTGTTATTTTCACTATTGCAAAGCATAGGAGATTGCACCTATAACTGTAGGGTTTCAGAAAGCGACATTGTCGAGAGTTTGAAATATTACAACTTAACTTATGCTAAATGATCCCAGAAATATAATGCTTTCCCTGTTGTTTGTTTTACTGATAGTCATCTCCCTGGTGGAAATGTATATCAGTTACATGCACGACAGGAAACTATATGCAAAAAAGGATACCTGGACTAATGTATACCTGATGGGACTGGCCTTTTTAATTAACCTGTCCACTAAAACAGCAACATTTTTTTTGCTGGATTATTGTTATCAGTTCAGGCTGTTCGAAATTAAAAATGTCTTTGTTTACTGGGTGGTATTAATTCTTGCCCAGGATTTATTATACTGGATACTCCATACTTCAGGTCATTACATCCGGTTTTTCTGGGCAATGCATGTCACGCATCACTCTTCTCCGTTGTTTAACCTGACTACCGGGTTCCGTTCCACTGTGTTTGAACCACTATACAGGGTGTTCTTTTACTTACCACTGGCATTTATGGGTTTCTCAGCGATTGATATCCTTTTTGCTTACCTGGTTACCCAGCTCTACGGAAACATGGTACATACCCAGGCGGTTGGAAAATTACACCCGATCATTGAATATATCATGGTTACCCCCTCCCATCACCGGGTGCACCATGCCAGCAATGTGCGTTATCTTGATAAAAACATGGGTATGGTCCTGATTATCTGGGACAGACTGTTCGGTACTTTCCAGGCAGAACTGCCTAAAGATGAAATTGTATATGGCCTGACACATCAACCAGATGATACAGGTCCGGTAAATATTGTATTTCATGAATTTAAGGCCATGACGGCCGATATGAAACGCGCACCAGGCTTAAAAAACAAACTAAAATATATGCTTTATCCTCCGGGATGGAGCCATGACGGCAGTACACAGGTTGCTAAAGTCATGCAGCGCGAACTCAAAGAAACCGAAGAGCGTCAGGAGATTCTCCCTGGTTAAAACCGCATAAACCCGTTGTATATCTGATATACAGCGGGTTTACTGTTTAGTTCTCTGTACACAACTATACATGCTGTACTCATTTTATTTCTTCCTTCACCTTCCCTCTTTCCAGAAGAAAAAAAAATATTTGAATCTCAGTTTCTCCCACCCTGCCCCAATCATTATTCAACCGCTATTTACGACATTATATTTCCAATAAGTGTACATATAAAACGTATACCACTGATAAATAGATCATTATTGGCGCCATATTTGTAGTTTGACAATTCAGGAATCGAATTGTATTCCCGATTATTCAACCTTTAATTTTAAACTTATGGCTTTCAAAGCAGAATTTTCATCCGTACCAGCCGATTAACTGGTTCTGTTTCCTGGTTCTTACCTGATTTGATCTGCAAAGCCAGCGATAGCAATTTGCTATATGAGGCGCATTTCATATTTCTGACCGCAAAAGAAATTTTGGTCTGAAAGGAGCAGTTATCTTCCATCCATTTCAGATCATCAGTTTTTGTTGCTTAACAACCTACAAACATGGATGATAGAGAAAACAAACACAGTATTCAGACCACTGGCCTGAAAATACTTGGGTTTATACTATGCATGAGTATGACCTATGCCTGCACACAACCTAAGATCAGCGGGTCAAATGATAAGCAAAAACCTGAGCTTGTTAAACGTTCGGCAGATGATCAGCTGATCATATACTTAGATAGTATTGCAAGTAAATTCGCAGATCAGAAATTTAATGCCGGAAAGTTGAAGCTGTTAACCGATAGTTTTTCCCGCTATTTCCCCCTGAAATATGATCAAAGCGGGCAATCGGTTGTGGATAGTGTAATTTCCGTTGATCTGCGGCAAAGTAATGATATCAACCAGCAGGATGAAGTTTCCCTGTCCCTCCCATACGCTATTGGATCTAAACTTAGTTTCAAAAAAATAACCGCTTATTTCGGTCCGGTTACACCAAGAGACCCCATGGTACCACCTGGAAAAATGCCACTGCCAGCTATTATTGATTTAAAAAATCATTTCAAAAACCGACATCTTCCACTTTCCCTGAATATTACAGCTTCTGATTATCCGGAGGCACAAACTAACCAGATTGTCTATATCCGTATTGTCAAATCTAAAGAAAAATAGATATGGGATCGTATATGCTTATTAAGATCAACCAGTATGATGCTCACGGTGGCCCGTCTAACCAAAAATTAGGAGGGGACGGCCAGATGCAAACCTCTACCCGTGAAGGGCGTTACGTGATCAATAGTATCGGAAAACATGTGAGTTATGGTAAATACGCCTACTGGTCTGGGGTAGCCTGGGGAACAGAAATGAGGCTAACAGGTGAAATAACAATGGTTAAAAATTATGGCATATGGATCAGGCTTACCGATGTCAATCCGCAATGGGGAAAATATAAAGACAATCAGAAGTACCTTACCGGAATGATAAAACAAAGATACCTGGAGGATTATGGATTGTCAAATTTCCCTGATCATTGGGTGTTCAATGATTTTGGACATACCTCTGTCAAGTACTTTAAAGACACCAATCACAATTGGAGAATGGATGGGAAAGAACAGATCATGGGCGATTTCATCCATACCACACCTCCTGATGAACGCCTCACCAGTATAAAAAAAGCAGACCAAATCTCACTTTCCGAATCCCACGGTTGTATCCATGTCAAACCACTCGACATAGATACCATGATTGGCAATGGTTATCTGAAAAAGGGAAATACCATAGAGGTTCATAGTTATGCAGAAAAAACTATCCCTGTCAATCTGACCAGAAGTATTGCCAGACCACCATTTGAAGTACATTTTTATCCCGGGATATTTAAGATCGCGATCTACCGGGTGAGCCAGAAGAATTAAATATTTTATAGCATTTCCAATTCAATCATTATGGAAAACAAAGTAAAAGCAGAAATTAATATAGAAGGCAAACCCATTCCAGCTTTCTCCAGTTTCAATTTATACCAGCGTTTTAATGAGCATCATACTTTTGAGCTCCGTTTTAACCAGGATCAGATTGAATTACCAGGTCCGATTTCCCTGAACAGGTCAAAAGATTTTATCGGCAAGAGTATCAGCATAGAGTTTGGTGCCCAGCCTGCCCCTGGAAACCGTTTTTCAGGGATTATTACCAAGGTAGAGATTGCACAATCACATGGCCTGATGGGTGATATCATCCTGACCGGCTTTAGTCCTACTATCCTGATTGACAGAGGTCCGGATCTCGGATCTTATCTCGGTAAGAGTCTTAAGACCATCATTGACCAGGCCACTAAAGAAGTCCCGGCAAATGACTTATATATGAAGGTCAAACCGAGTCGTACTTCCCCTGTTGACTATCTCATTCAATACCGGGAAAGTGACTTCGAATTCATCAACCGGCTTGCAGCACAATACCACGAGTGGTTTTTCTATGATGGTACAGCTCTTGTTTTCGGAAAACCTGATGAGCTGAAAGAGGTAAAACTGATTTACGGGCGTGACTTAAGTAATATACAGTACGGTATACAAATTGCCCCGTTAAAGTATAAAAAATTTGCTTACAACCCAGCGCAGGATGAATTGCTCTCCGCCAATGGTGAAGGCCAGAGTTCGGGGCCACCAGATATGGCACATGCTATAGCGGCTTCCAATACCGTGTATAGTAAAGCCTTTAATCAACCACTGGTAACCCGCGCAGATAATAAGATGGAGATCGATGTATTTGTCAAAAACGAACAAGCTTCTTTGATCTCAGGTCTTTTACATATTAATGGTACCGGTGATAATCCTCAGGTAGCCCTGGGTAATATCGTCGATATCAGTATGAGTACCCGTAAACTTAATGATTTCTCGATTGAAGATTTTGGAAAATTCCTTGTCACTTCTGTTTATCACCATATAGATGGTGTAGGACATTATCAGAATTCATTCGAAGCTGTTTCTGCCGATACCGAACGTGTTCCAGTCAACCCTGCACAAAAACCCCAACCCGACATACAGCTCGCTAATGTCATAGATAACAATGACCCTTCTGGTCACGGACGCGTTAAAGTCAAATTTAAATGGGAATGTGGCTGCAATGATGTCACTGAATGGCTCAGAGTATTAACACCCGACGCGGGAAGTTCAGAAAAAGTAAGTAAAAACAGAGGTTTCGTTTTTATCCCCGAAATCGGTGATCAGGTTGTAGTGGCCTTCGAAGAAGGAAATATTGCCCGTCCTATAGTCATGGGAAGTGTTTTTCATGGTAAAAGCGGAAGTGGTGGAAGTGCGAGCAACAATAGTAAAAGCATTACTTCTAAAAGCGGACATACCGTGCAGCTCAATGATGGCGGCGGGATTACTATCAAAGATAAAACAGGCGGGAACCATATTATAGTGGATGGTGAGAATAAGGTTACGGTCACCTCTACACAGACAATTATTTTATCTAATGGCACTTCTGCAATTACACTTCAGAATGATAAAATTACCATTCATGCTGATCAGATTGAAATCGCCCAGAAAAACGGTGGTAAATCAAGTAAGATTGACATTAATGGAACTGCAACCAATATCAATACAGAAGATATGGTGATCACTTCCACCAATAATACCATTTCCGGAAAAAACTATATCACTGGTGGAGACACAACCATAGATATGGGTGACGTATTTATAAATTAATCATAAAAAGATATGTTTTGGAACCCTGATAAAAGCTTACGCCGTCTTGAGTTTAAAAAACCATTTACAGAACGTTATCGCGTAGAACAAACCTCTGAAATAACGATGAGTAGTCTGGTGATCAGAACCGTGACCGAGTGGCGCTGGGATGTTCGTATACTCAAAACTGATGACCAGTATTATAATATTGAACTACTTAGCCTGGATAACGTCTTACTCGAAACAAATAATCCTAATATGAGGGATTTAAGTGCATTTAATAATGCTTTTAAAAGGATGTACAGTGAATTGAATATGATCATCAACCACCAGGGAGAATTGATCAGGATCAATAATATTGAAACAATTCAACGTAAATGGGCACAGGTAAAGGCAGAGATGGAAGCCATACAAACCAAACATGATAATATGCGCGGTATGATCGCTCTGAATGATGAGCTGTTTAACAATGTATCCAATATCACTGAGGCAGTTAAGGGCAATGAATTCTTCGAGATCTTTTTCAATGTATTTATGGGGGTCGATCTGCCCGGAAATAAAAATCTAAAAAAGAAAAGTCTGTTTGCACAGGACTTTATTAACTGGAAATATGAGATCAATTCTACTGCACACCAGGCAGATGAGCTGATCATTAATGTAATTGGCAAACCCAATCAGGATTTTGATAAAAGTTGGTTAAAGAGAGCCTATGGAAGTTTTCCGATCACTGAAATTGCTAACCGGAAACCTCAGGTCTGGGATCAGGCCAAATACAAAATAGATAAATCAAGCGGCAGATTACTGGAAGGACGGCTGACTAAAGAAGAAATTGTCCATGAAGATTTTCTGAAGGCTAAAATGGAGTATTATATCATTGCTGACAATCCGGTAGCCACACCACAACAACCTGAAACAAAAGTTAAAACAGATTCCGTTCAACCGGATACACGCTCAGGTTCATTTATAATGGATTAAAACTACGCAGATGGGAAATAAAATAGCAACAGAAGAAGATTACTGGATGTGTACGGGAGGTATAATGCCTGCTCAAATGCAAACTGTACAATTAAAAGTTCTGCAAAAAGATGATAAAAAGTTTCTGATGAAAACTGATACAGCAACTGCATCTATCGGCGATTTTATGTGTAAATGGGTGATGCTGATTATGGCTTTGATTACAGCAGTCGTTGTCGTACTGGTTGTAGCTACTGGCGGAGCCGCTTTAGGCGTACTGGTTGCAGCAGGAGCAGCCGCGGGAGCAGCAGGAGCAGCATTTGGAAGTATAATCGGCGGTTTGGTATGCGGGCAAAAAGCCGCGATTGCAAGAACATGGCTTGGCGAGAAAAATGACCTGATCATTGCGGGGCAGAAAACGCTGACTACAGGAAGTATCATGAAATGTCCTGTCTTTGGTTCCCAGATTGTACATGCACCAAATGTCAAAAACTGGTGGGATGCTTTGAGAGTTGGCATTGGCAATTTTGGAGAAACCGTAATTTTTGGTGCTTTGGGTGGGGCATTAATTGGTGTGGGCGGTGCGCTGTTTTCTGGCGCTGCTGCTTTATCCCTGCCTACTCTTGGCAGTGTCGGAATGAATTTGCTAGGTTCCGTAACTGGCTGGGGGATGGCTGCCAGGGCTTATTTTGGGTTGAATGCCGTATCAAATCAACAGGCTTTAGGCGAAATAGATATCAACAACCGCGATGAAAGAGATGCTGCATTTGGTAATGCAGCTTTTCCCGAATGGGGAAGCATCAAGCGGATTGCGAGCGGTCAGCCCGAGCCGATGGATGCAATGTTATTATTATATCTTCTAAATTTACGCGTACCAAATAAAGGTGGTACAGCTCCTAAACCAGAAAGTACAAAACCTAATGAAGAAGTAAAACCGAAAGAGGAAGCCAAACCAAAAGAAGAAGCTAAACCAGTAGAAAATACCGAAGCTCCTAAAGAAAAACCCAAAGGAAAAGATGGAAAAGCTTATGAGAAAGGTAAAGGAGCTAAAAAAGAAAAATTAAAGGCGGGATCTCCTGAGCATAAGGCGCAAAGATGGGAGGACTTCCAGAAGAAAAACCCTAATAGCGAGACTAGTTATCAAGAGTGGAGTAATAAATACGACGCTAATATGAAAAACGCTAACAAGGGAAATAGTGCAGCTGACGCCTATAAAAAAGAAATCGGTTGGGGCAAGAGAGAGGTTTCCATGAGAGATGCAGATGGAAAAATAATCAGAAAATTAGATATTGCAGATGTAGACGCTAAAAAAGCGGTAGAAGTAAAAGATTATTCCAGCAAAAATGTTCCCTTTGATAAAGACATACAAGCTGAAGTTGCTTATGATAAAGAACTTGTAAAAAAAGGATGGGATGTAGAATGGGTATTTACGGACAAAGGTCCTTCTAAGCCTTTAGAAACAGCATTGAAATCACCTCCTCCAATCAAAATTAAAATTATAAAATAATGGAATATAACAACCTGACACCTGAATTAAAAGAGACCGCTGAAAAAGCGATTGATATCGCATTGGATATATTAAAAACAAAGACAGAAAAATTTCATTCATTTGTTATCTATGGCGAAAAAAAGAACAAACTGGAGCGCTTTATCACAGATTCGGACGACGATGCTTTAGAGCAGGCCATTGAATTTATTGAAGAAATTGACGATAATTCATCAGCCGTAGTCTATGCTTATCAGGATGAGATCAAACTCAAAGATGGCAAAGAAGCTGCTATTGTCATGAACATTTATGGAGATGAAGAAGATAACGGATATAGTTTCGCACAGCTCTACAGGTATGCCGATAATAAAATCCAGTTATCTGATGAAAAGCTCTTCCTGGGTAACATTAGAAACGTACTTATTTTCTAGAGTCAGCCAAATATTTTACCTTTGTCCCCTGTAAATTAAGGCCCTATGCCCCATTGTTATTGTTCGGTATGGCATTTGAATAGCTTCAGGGCGCAATAAATAATTTTTTTTATTTTAAATTTGACAAATTAAATTTTGTTGCTACATTTGAAAAAAACAAATAACAAAAGAGAAAGGATTCTGATTTCAGATTCCGCTACAGAAAAATGAGAAATATCACTACATATTGGTTTAGCTACTTTTACTTCTTTAGTAAGAGCCGGGACTGATATGCAATCAAAAATAAAAACATAAATTGTATATAAAAAGTCCCGGCAGCACGCCGGGACTTTTTTTGTTTAAAGCAAAAATTAAAGCAGAAGATTATTAAAATGAAAAAAGCAACAAAAGTAGCGATCCAGGGTATCAAGGCCTCCTTTCACGAAGAAGCTGCATTTAAATTTTTTGGCACAGACATTCAGACTGTTGAATGTAATTCCTTTAAGCAAACATGCGAAGTGCTTGAGGCAAAAGAAGTTGACTATGTAGTGATGGCTATTGAAAATTCAATTGCCGGCAGCCTATTACCCAACTACACTTTGATCAGAGAATATAATTTCGCGGTAACCGGAGAAGTTTATCTTCCTATACAATTACACCTGATGGCCTTGCCAGGCGTGAAACTGGAAGACGTGAAATTTGTGACCTCCCATCCTATCGCTATCCGTCAGTGCATTGATTTTTTTGATGAATTCCCTCATTTGAAAGTAGTCGAAAGCGTAGATACTGCGGCTTGTGCTAAAAAGATCAGAGATGAGCAATTAACTGATACTGTTGCCGTTGCCAACACACTTGCTGCCGAACTTTACGGACTGAATATTATCGAGAGAAGAATTGAATCCAATAAAAAGAATTTCACCCGTTTCCTGATCCTTCAAAGAGAAAAAACTGAAGACATGACTAATATCAATAAAGCTTCTATCTGCTTTCAGGTTAGCAACCATGTTGGGGCATTATCCAAAGTGCTCAACATCTTCGCAGAACAAAATGTAAACTTAAGCAAGATCCAGTCAATGCCGGTTTTGGGCAAGAGAAACGAGTATTATTTCTATGTGGATATGGAATGGTCAGAAAACGAAAAATATGACATTGCTATCCGTAAAGCACTGAAATACACTGTCAATTTTAATATAATGGGCGAATATCTGAAAAACGATATCGTATAAATCAAGAACAAAATATTTAACAATATACCACACATAAAATCCCCCTCAAAATGAAATTAAATTTAAACATTCAGCCTTTAGAGAGCTGGATCACCCTGAAAAACGAACCACTGATTATCTCTGGACCATGCAGTGCTGAAACTGAAGATCAATTACTATCTACAGCACATTTACTGGCAGCAACAGGCAAAGTATCTGTACTGAGAGCAGGAATCTGGAAACCACGTACCCGTCCGGGAGAATTCGAAGGAATCGGAAGCATCGGTTTAGAATGGTTGAAAAAAGCTAAAGCTGAAACCGGCTTACCTACAGCAGTAGAAGTAGCTAATGCAAAACACGTTGAAGAAGCATTGGCAGCAGGCGTAGATATCCTGTGGATCGGTGCAAGATCAACTGCAAACCCTTTCACTGTACAGGAAATTGCTGACGCTTTAAAAGGTGTTGACATCCCTGTATTAGTTAAAAACCCGGTAAACCCTGATATCTCTTTATGGATTGGTGCTTTAGAGCGTATCAACAACGCAGGAATCACTAAATTAGGTGCTATACACCGTGGTTTCTCTTCTTATGAGAAAAGCTCTTTCCGTAACGAACCAATGTGGGAACTGGCTATCCAGTTAAAAACACTTTGTCCTGAATTACCGATCATCAACGATCCGTCACATATCTGCGGAAACCGCGAACTGATCCCTTACATTGCACAAAAAGCACTGGATCTTGATATGCAGGGACTAATGATCGAGTCACATATAGACCCTTCTGTAGCATGGACTGATGCTAAACAACAGGTTACCCCTGCTGCTTTAGAAGAATTAGTTGGCAGATTAAGTCTGCGTGATCCTGAATCAAGCAATGAAGCTTTCGCTGATAAATTAGCAGAATTGCGTAAACAAATTGACAAGATCGATGATGTGATGCTTCAGAAACTGAGTGAGCGTATGGCCATCGTTGAAAAAATCGGACAGTATAAAAGAGATAGTAAAGTAACCATCCTTCAGGTAAACCGATGGGATGAAATCCTGAAAAAAGGGACTGCTTTTGCTAAAGCCCTTAAATTAGACCTTACTTTCACTGAGAAGTTTTTAGAGCTGGTTCACGGTGAATCAATCAGAAAACAGACTGAGATTATGAATGAAGGTAAAACTGAAGCAGAAATAGTTGAAGCAACAGCAGCTGTAAAATCATAATCCTTAGTATTTGCAGGAGCTTTCAAAAAAGACAGACTCCTGCAAATCCTGAATAAAACGAAACATATTAATGAAGAAGAATGCAGTTGTTTCCTTTAAGGGACAAAAGGATATCCGTGCAACCATTAACCTGACGGGTTCTAAAAGTGAGAGCAACAGGGCATTGGTTATTGCGGCTATCAGCAAAGGCGTGGTCAAAGTCGATAACCTGTCAGATGCTGCCGATACAGTCACATTAAACAGGATTCTTGCCGAGATCAGTACCCCAACCACAGAACCCAGAAGAATAGTAGACGTAGGCCATGCTGGTACTGCCATGCGTTTTCTGACTGCTTACCTGTCTACCATCCCGCAGCAATTTCTGCTGACTGGTTCGGCCAGGATGCAGGAACGTCCTATCGGAATCCTCGTAGATGCTTTAAAAACCCTTGGTGCAAATATTTCCTATGGAAAAAACGAGGGTTTCCCTCCCCTGCTGATCAATGGCGGTTTAAATAATGTACGCGCCGAAGTTTCTATCAAAGGAAATGTAAGCAGTCAGTATTTATCGGCACTGCTGATTATTGCCCCTAAACTACTTGCTGGTCTTTCCTTAAATATTGAAGGTGGTTTAACTTCCCGGCCCTATGTTGAAATGACTTTAGCTTTATTAGCTGAAGCCGGGATTTCACATACCTGGAAAGGCGATAATATCTATATAGGCCCACAACAATATCAGGCTGCTACACTAACCGTCGAACCCGACTGGAGTGCAGCTTCTTACTGGTACAGTATTGCTGCTTTAGTTGATAAGGCTACTATTGAATTGCCTAACCTGAAAGAAAAAAGCTTACAGGGAGACAGCAGGATACAGGAAATCATGAATAAACTGGGTGTCAGTACACAACGTACAGCTGACGGCATTTCCCTGAGCACTAACCAGACTGAACCACAAACACAAGAAATTCTGAATTTAAAAGACTGTCCAGACCTGGCACAAACCATTATTGTCTGTGCAGCAGCAAAAGGATTAAACCTCTCTTTTACAGGTCTGGAAACACTGAAGATCAAAGAGACCAACCGTATTCTTGCCCTACAGCAGGAACTGGCTAAAATTGGTGTACTTTTAAATGAAGACAATGAAGTCTATACTTTAGATTGTGAAGGACTGAACTTCCCTGAAAAAGTATGTTTTGCCACTTATGATGATCACCGGATGGCTATGGCTTTTGCTCCATTGAGCCTGCTGATCAGAGAAGTAGAAATTGAAGATTTCCAGGTGGTAGAAAAATCATATCCTGATTTTTGGAAACACTTGCAAAAAGCGGGTTTTACCGTTGAAGAAATAGACTAATATATTAATATCTTTAAATCAAAAACATGGCTGGGAATACCTTCGGACACTTATTCAGAATATCAACCTTCGGGGAGTCACATGGTGAAGCTATAGGCGTAATCGTAGACGGCTGTCCTGCCGGACTGACCATTGACATGGAGTTTATCCAGTCAGAATTAGATAAACGTCGTCCTGGACAATCAAAAATCACTACCCAGCGTAAGGAAAGCGATACCGTGCAGATCTTATCAGGTATTTTTGAAGGAAAAAGTACAGGAACGCCAATTGCACTTTTGATTCCAAACGAAGATCACCGTTCCAAAGATTACGAGCATAATAAGACCGTTTACCGTCCTTCACATGCAGATTATACTTATGATGCTAAATATGGCATCCGCGATCACCGTGGAGGTGGCCGTTCCTCTGCAAGAGAAACAGCTGCGCGTGTAGCCGCAGGTGCTATTGCCAAATTATTACTTCAGCACTACGGCATCAGTATTTTTGCCCATGTATCTGCTGTAGGGACAATTAATGCACCTAATTTAGAAAACCTGCCTGTAGCCGAGTTATTGGCACAGCGGGAAGACAATATCGTAAGATGTGCCGATCCGGCGACAGCCAAGCAAATGATCGAGTTTATTGACAGCGTCAGAAAAGATGGCGATACCGTAGGTGGAAAAGTAAGCTGCATTATTCATAACTGTCCTCCGGGTTTGGGAGAACCAGTTTTTGACAAACTGCATGCTGACCTGGGTAAAGCTATGTTAAGTATCAATGCTGTACATGGGTTTGAATATGGTTCTGGATTCTCAGGAAGTGAGATGAGAGGATCAGCACATAACGATATTTTTCTGACCAATGGAGATGAAGCACCAAAAACACTGACCAATTTCTCGGGCGGGATACAGGGCGGAATTTCCAATGGAATGGAAATCAACTTCACTGTTGCTTTTAAACCTGTAGCTACCATCATGCACAATCAGCAAACAGTCAATGCTGCTGGTGAGGCAGCAGAAATCAAAGGAAAAGGAAGACATGATCCTTGTGTAGTACCCAGAGCGGTTGTGATTGTAGAAGCAATGGCAGCTTTAGTCCTTGCCGATCAGTTACTCAGAAATAAAACAAGTAAGTTATAATTGCCGGCAACTGAGTCGTCCGGCAATAGATTTTTTAAATAAGAGCATCCTTAGCTGACAACTGAGGATGCTCTTGTCTTTTTGCGAAAGACAGTATGGAATAATAGTACTTTGGTTCGGAGATTGTTCGGACTTTGTTCGGAGATCGTTCGAAAATGCTTCGAACAGAACCGAACAAACTTCGAATGAAATACACACCTGACCAGGTTCTGATTAAACCACATCATTCATAAAACTCATATCTTCACTCCGGTTATAAATCAGCGCACGGGCGATACCATCCGCTTTGGCTTTACCATGAATTAACTCAACTAAAAATAAAGCCCCGTCTATTCCGGAGGTCACCCCGGCTGTCGTGATAAACTTACCATCCCATACAAACCGTACATTTTCAATAACCTCTATCGCCGGGTTTGCTTTTAGCTCGTCAATCACTAAATAGTGAGTCGTAGCTTTTTTACCATCTAAAATACCTGCTCTGGATAACAACAATGATCCTGAACAAACAGACATCGTCACTTTTGTAGTTTCATTCTGCTGAATTATCCACTCGAACATTTCCGGCTCGTTTTGGCACAGTTTAGCAATCGTAAGAGGATCAGCACCAGGTACAACCAATATATCAGCCTGTGGAGCATTTTCATAGGAATAGGCAGGAACCATATTGACGGCTCCGCCCTCCGAGTGCACTATCTTTTTAGTGGAAGCCGCAACGGTAAAAATGTTGTAGATTTTCTCTTTTACAAAGAAATCCCCTTCCTTAAAATTTGCTTTGGATAATATATCCAGCGGACAGTTTAAGTCCATTGCTTCAACTTCGTTATAGATTAAGAAAGCTACATTTATTATTTTCCCGCTCTCAATCTGGAATGGGTTATCCGGTAGAATTTGTCCGTTTCCGGATACACTTGTCGTTGTTATTTTCATTATTGTATTTATTGATAGTTAAAAATTATGGGCAATACATGTTCATCACGGTGAAAAAACACCGTTATTCATTTTCATAAAATCATTGTTTTATTTATAGTTTATCCGGACCCGAATAAACTGCGGTAATCAAAAGGGCTGATCTTTAGATTTCGCAAAAAGACTTTACGCATCGTATCTGCACTTCCAAATCCACATTCCATGGAGATCTCATCTAAGGAGTATTTTGTTTCTTCAATGTACCTTCTCCCTGATTCAACGCGTAACCTTTCAATATACCTGGCCGGTGTAAATCCTGTTTCTGCAGTAAAAACACGTGAAAAGTTTCTAGGACTCATCGCGATCCGCTCTGCTAAAACAGTCACCGACAAATCTTCTTTCAGGTGACTGGCAATCCATTGCTGCAATTCTTTGATGGGCTTTTTACTTGATAATTGCTGAGATAATAAACTACTGAACTGCGATTGATTACCTGGTCTGCGGAGGTATAATACCAGCCAGCGGGCAACTTCTATAGACAGGTTACAATCATAATCTTCTTCAACCATGGCTAATGCCAGATCAATACCCGCTGATGCGCCGGCAGAAGTATATATATGACCATCTTTCACAAAGATCGGATCAGGGTCAACGACAATCCCCTCGTATTTATCATTTAGTTCTTTACAATGTCTCCAGTGCGTGGTCGCCCTTTTTCCATTTAATAATCCAGCTTCAGCCAAAATAAATGCCCCTACACAAACCGATGCCACTCTTCTGATACCAGCTGAACAGGTCTTTAGCCATTCCACCAGCTGCGGAAATTTGTTCCATCGCTCATCGGCCGAAAAACCAGCAATAATGAGTGTATCTATTTGATCTTTAATTTCATAAATGCTACAGGAACAATGAATATTCAGTCCGTTAGTCATAGTCATGGTCAACTCTTTAGTTGCAGATGCAATAACTATCTTGTAATTACTGACAGGATCTTTATGAAAGTGATTCGCACAGCTAAAGACATCCGCTGCCCCTATCAGGTCAAGTGACAAAGAATCAGGAATCGCGACTAAAACAATTAACTTCTGCTCCATTTCCATTTTTTATTTACGAATCAAAAGTATTGTTAAATCATTTTGTCTGCAATGACAATAATCCGCCAATTACGGACAAAAAAATAAGGCATGATCTTGTTGACCATGCCTTATCTTAAAAATGTAGCTGAAATGAATTAAAAAATCGAAGGATATTTTGCTTCATTATGTATGTTCATCATCTGATAGATTGTTTCCACTACATCATCCACAGATGGTTTAGTGAAGTAATCTCCGTCAGAACCATAAGGAGGACGGTGTGCTTTCGCAGATAATGTTTGCGGTTGTGCATCCAGGTGATAATATCCACCCTGAACCTCTAAGATCTGCTGTAAGATATAAGCAGTTCCACCACCCGGTACATCCTCATCCACTACCAATAATTTATTGGTTTTCTGTAAAGAAGCTGCACACAAATGATCGGTATCAAATGGAAGCAGGGTCTGCGGATCAATAATTTCTACCGAAATCCCATAAGCTGCAAGTTCCGCAGCTGCTTCTTCCACGATTCTCAAAGTAGAACCATAAGAAACAACAGTAATATCTGTTCCCTGTCTGATCACTTCAGCTTTACCTAAAGGCACTGTATATTCGCCTACATTATCAGGCAGCATTTCTTTCAGGCGATATCCGTTCAGACATTCGATCATCAGTGCAGGTTCATCTGCTCTGAATAAAGTATTGTACATTCCGGCAGCCTGGGTCATATTACGGGGAACACAAAGGTGTAAGCCACGTAAGGAACCTAAGATCATCCCAATAGGTGATCCTGAATGCCATACGCCTTCTAAACGATGTCCGCGGGTCCTGATAATTACCGGTGCTTTTTGTCCCCCTTTAGTACGGTACGATAAGCTTGCCAGGTCATCACTTAAGATATTCAGGGCATATAACAGGTAATCCAGATACTGAATCTCAGCAATAGGTTTTAAACCACGCAGTGCCAGACCAATACCCTGTCCTACAATGGTCATTTCCCTGATGCCGGTATCTGTAATCCTCAGTTCACCATATTTAGCCTGCAGGCCTGCAAATCCCTGGTTCACATCACCGATATTTCCCAGATCTTCACCAAAAGCAACCAAACGCTGATCACGGGCAAAATTGGCATCAAAACAAGCATTCAGTAGCTCACGCCCATCAACCATTTTACTGCTTTCATGATAAACAGCAGGTTCTATATCTATTAAAAACGGACTTTCTTTTCCGTCGGTAAACAATTTGGAATTATATCTTTCCGCATTGTTTTCTTTCTCTTTTTTATACCAGTTCAATAACTGGGTCCTTTCTTCAGAAGGCTCGTTTAAAGTTAAACGAAGTGCTCTTCTGGCAGAAGAAATAACTTCTTTACGCTGTGCATCAGGCGTGCCCGAAAGCGTACCTGTAATTTTTGATAAAGCACCATTGGTGTCAGAAAGATTATTAATCAGCTGAATAGCTTCATCTTTTTCTACCTTAATATCAGCCAGGAATTCATTCCATGCTTCTTTCTGTGCTTCACGAACCAGTTTTTTAGCTATATCTTCTAATTCAACCAGCTCTTCTTCTGTAACGATAGCCGATTCCAGCATCCACAGACGCATCTGACGGATACAGTCAAATTCTTTCTCCCATTCCAGTCTGGCCTTATCTTTATAACGTTCGTGCGAACCTGAAGTAGAATGTCCCTGAGGCTGTGTAACTTCGGTTACATGGATCAGTACAGGCACATGTTCCTCACGGCAAACCTGAATGGCCTGCTGATAAGTTTCACACAAAGCAGGATAATCCCAGCCTCTTACTTTATAGATCTCATAACCAGCATTATTTTCATCCCGCTGGAAACCTTTCAGGATCTCTGAAATATCCTCTTTAGTAGTCTGATATTTTGCCGGAACCGAAATTCCGTAAGCATCATCCCATACCGACATTGCCATAGGGATCTGTAAAACTCCCGCAGCATTGATCGCTTCAAAGAATACCCCTTCAGAAGTCGAAGCATTTCCGATCGTTCCAAAAGCTACTTCATTTCCACCAACAGAGAAGTTTTTCAGATAATTTAAATCAGGGTTCTGTCTGTATAATTTGGAAGCATAGGCTAAACCAACCAAACGTGCCATCTGGCCGCCGGTAGGTGCAATATCAGAAGAAGAGTTCTTCATCTCTGTTAAGTCTTTCCAGGAGCCGTCCTCATTCAGGGAGCGGGTGGAAAAATGGCAGTTCATCTGACGTCCTGCAGAAGCCGGATCTGCTTCTACACTTGGATTTGCATATAACTGGGCAAAAAACTCTTTAATCGTACAGATACCTGTAGCAAAAGCGAAAGTCTGATCGCGGTAATATCCCGAACGCCAGTCACCATTTTTAAAAGCTTTAGCCATTGCAATCTGAGGAAGTTCCTTCCCATCGCCAAAAATGCCAAACTTAGCCTTACCTGTTAAAACCTCCTTACGGCCTAGTAAACTAGCCTGTCTGCTTTCGAAAGCAATTCTATAATCGTCTATTACTATAGTCTTGAAGTCGTCAAAACTTAATTCTGAGGCATCGATGGGGTTCGTCGTAAGTTTGTTATTTAGCATCATAAGCACAAAAGTTTATTGGGCAAATATAGACATTTTCTAAATTACGTCCCTTAACAGTATGTAATATATATATTAGCTTATGACTTTGAAATGTGAATGAAAACATTAAATTTGTTCAAAAGATTCAAACATGAAACGCTCATAAGACTACAAATCACGGTCTTATAAAATAAGATTCATGCAGCTTTTATTAAAAATTTTAAAAAACATATACACAATGAAAAAGCTAATTTTATTATTAACCTTTGCTTTAGGCGTTACAGTTACTTCATTTGCGCAAAGCAAACCAGCAGAATTTAAATTTGACAAAGAAACGCATGACTTTGGAAAAATTCCTTTGACAAGCCCTGTTTCAGTAGAATTTAAATTTGTAAACGTTGGTGATGAGCCTTTGATCCTGACTAAAGTAGAAACAACTTGTGGATGTACAGTACCAACATACACACAAACACCTATCAAAAAAGGAGAATCAGGTTTGATTAAAGTAACTTATACTCCAGCTGGTTCACCATTACCTTTCAGCAAAAGTATCACAATCAATTCCAATGCAAAAACACCTATTAAAGTGTTATACATCAAAGGAGAAACCACTGCAGGTAAATAATTTGTAAAAAAAATATTATTCCAAATAAGACCTCGTTAATCAACGAGGTTTTTTTATTTTTGACCCATGCCACATATTTCAGAAAAAGGGATACAAATGCCCGCATCGCCTATTAGAAAACTAACTCCATTTGCAGATAAAGCAAAAAAGGACGGTAAAAAAGTTTATCATTTAAATATCGGCCAGCCGGACATTGCCACGCCAGAGGGCATGTTAAATGCAATTAAAAATATTGATTTTAATGTCTGGGCTTATACACCGTCAGAAGGGACCTTAAGTTACCGGACTAAACTGACTGAATATTACAATAAACTGGGTTATAACATTACTCCCGAAGATATATTAGTGACTGTAGGCGGGTCAGAAGCGATTACTATTGCTATGCAAACCTGTGTAAATGAAGGTGATGAAATTATTATTCCTGAACCTTTTTATGCCAACTACAATGGATTTGCCTGCATGAGTAATGTAGTTGTAAAACCTATCTTATCTTTTATTGAGAATGGGTTTGCCTTACCGGCGATTGCTGAGTTTGAGAAACTGATCACGGATAAAACCAAAGCGATCATTATCTGTAACCCAAATAACCCGACAGGATATCTTTATTCAAGAGAAGAACTACAGGCCTTAAAAGAGTTATGTCTGAAATATGATTTATTCTTATTCTCTGATGAAGCTTACCGTGAGTTCTGCTATGATGGAAGAGAGTTTATTTCTCCGATGCACCTGGATGGTTTAGAAGAAAATGTAGTGATCATGGATACTGTTTCTAAAAGATACAGTGCCTGTGGTGCGCGTTTAGGCTGTCTGATTACCAAAAACAAAGAAGTAATCAAATCAGGGTTAAAATTTGCACAGGCAAGATTAAGTCCTGGAATGGTTGAACAGATTGCTGGAACAGCAGCCGTTGACACCCCTGACAGCTATTTTGAAGAAGTTAATAAAGAATATACTTTACGCAGAGACACATTAGTTTCGAGATTGAATGCTATTGACGGCGTTTTCTGTCCTAATCCGGGCGGTGCTTTTTACGTAGTTGCCAAATTCCCTATTGATGATGCAGATGTATTCTGTCAATGGATGCTGGAGAGTTTTGACAATAATGGTGAAACTGTGATGATGGCTCCTGCTACAGGTTTTTACTCGAGCCCGGGCTCTGGTAAAAATGAAGTGAGAATGGCCTATGTCCTAAACACTGACGATCTAAATAAAGCAATGGACTGCTTAACCTTAGCCCTGAAACAATATCCGGGTAAAACGAACTAAGCGTTCAACATCGTCAAAGAGCCCCCCTAAGACTGGTCTTAAGGGGACTCTTTGTTTAAAGAAGCATCATATGCAGGATAGGGAAAGGTTTTCCCATCCCGTCTAAAGCAGACCGTTCAATGGTTCTGAACCCCATCTTCTCATAAAATCCAACAGCCTGCTGATTATCTTCATTCACATCAACTTTGTTTACCTTAAGGTCATCCACCGCGTAACTCAGCATTTCCTTCCCTATTCCCTTTCCCATCACTGACGGATGGATAAATAACATTTCCAGTTTGTCACTTTCTACGCCCATAAACCCCAGGATATCACCTTCCGGATTTCTGACACAGAACAAGTCAACCATTTTAAAATATTCGTTCAGTAGCAAAGATTTAAAAAACTGTATATCCTCCTCTTTTAAAAAGTGGTGCGTAGCCCGGACAGCCGCTTCCCACACTTCGGCCATTGCCGGAAACTCTGCTTCTTCAGGAATTTCTAATTTATATAAGGTACCCATAGCATATCAAAATTAAGAAAAATGTTATATTAGCTCATATCTGAAATTATGAAAGCATCCATAAGAGCTATTATTACAGGAACTACAGGAATGGTCGGCGAGGGTGTATTGCACGAATGTCTGCAAAATCCAGCTATAGAGGCCGTTTTAATCATTAACAGAAAAGCTTCGGGTTATACACATCCCAAACTAACTGAGATCATACATGCAGACTTCTATGATTTCTCTTCCATAGAAAATCAGCTTAAAGGATATAACGCCTGCTTCTTCTGCCTCGGAATTACTTCTGTAGGGATCACAAAAGAAGAATATTACAAAATAACTTATACACTGACCCTGCACATTGCCACTACACTGAGCAGGTTAAATCCTGAGATGACCTTCTGTTATATTTCAGGAGCAGGAACAGACTCTACCGAAAAAAGCAATGGCTGGGCCGGTGTGAAAGGTAAAACAGAAAACGACCTGATGAAACTACCCTTTAAACAGGTTTTTGCTTTCAGACCAGGATTTATAAAAGCCATTGATGGTTTGACTAAAACCCATAAACTTTACAAATATATCTCCTGGCTCTATCCTATCGGACGTGCAATCTATCCGACCGGTTTCAGCACACTACAGGAGCTTGCAGCAGCAATGATCCATAGTGTAAATCAGGGTTATCCTCAACGAGTCATCCTCGGTAAAGACATCATCGCCCTGGCTAAATAGATCAGGGTTTCAGTTCATCATCTTTTTCTTCTTTTGTTTCCACATTTTCTGTGGGATGTTTTTGTCTGGGCGGAGGAACAGGTGGTGTTCCACTAAGACCAACGCCAAAACAGGCGAGCCCGATCAGTATAACCATACCGGCCAGACGCAATATTCTCTTCATGCGTATCATAGCAAAAATTATAGGGCCAGAGCTTTTCAGCACCAGCCATTCCTGAAAAATTAGTGAATTGGTGATTTTAACAGTCCTTTGGACTACCCGAAAGATTCACCCGCACAGGAAGAGAAAAAGGAAGGCATTTTGGTCAGTAACTGATTATTCAGACGATTGATCAAAAGCCCAAGGTATTGTCTGATTTGAAATTGCGTTTGAACCAGCGTGTCTTTTGCTGACACAAACAGGTTAAATGAGAAAGGCAGATAGATATACTGCAAAAGATCGCCCTGGGCATGTTGCAGAAAACTCCGGTAAAAGATCCTTGTCCGGTAAACACTCTGGTAATTTACAGCAGATCCTGTCGTTAAAACTTTCTCCCTGTTAATTACTGATGGGGTAATGCCACCCGAAACAGTGAATAAACTAATCAATACTAAAAGTACCCCAATGCCCTGCGACAATTGCCTTTTAAGATCCACAAGTTTAAACACAGTCATAAACCAAAGATAATGAATTAATTACCGAAGGGTAGCATAATTATAAAACTGAATTCTGCCGGTTCCGTTCACCTTGATCGTTTTTATTTCATCAACCCCCTGACTATTCCTTAAATTGAGGTTAATTTCATTTTCTCCCATTTTCAAAGGGATACGTGCATAAGATATGGTGGCGGGTAAAGATTGCCAGTTACGGGTATCAGCCTTCTCAGAAAGCAAACTATAAAGCTGCATTCCATAACCAAGACCTTCCAGTAGCGAATTATTTTTCTGGTTATCCCTTTTAGCGCTTTCTCTTAAGGTATATTCAGCAATTTTCTTCACTGCCAGTCTGGAAAGCACCTTCCCCATTTCGTTTAATGTACGCTGCTGGAGCGTCCTGAAAGCAAGCACATTAATATCTTCTGCTTTTTCCAGCGTTATATCGCCCTGAGGGCTATTAATTGTACCGGTTGAATAATAAGATGGCTGGGCTACATATTTTGGAAACGCAGCTCTTAAACTCTCAATCGCATTAATATTTAGTTTATCCCTGTCTCCGCTATAATTGAAAGGGATTAGTAAACCGCCAGCTGCATTACTGAAGAAGAGATTTCCACCATCTCCCCTGGTCAGTGTAAAAAATAAATCTTCCTGTTTTTTAACCGGTGCTAAACCATTCTCCCAGAAGAAAATCAGTTCACCCCCCTCGGGGGCTTTCTCTGCCTTGTATTTGATCCCGAATGCAGTCTCAAATTGGACCGCTTCTGAGGTAAATCCATTTAAATAAGCTGTTCTGATCACATCTTTCTCCAGACCCAAAGGCAACTGGGTACCATAATAAGTTTGATCAGGGCTTTTCTGATAGATCTCAACCGCATTCCGGTAAGAGATAAAAGCATTGTTTACATCATTGTTACTTTCGTAAATCATGCCCTGGAGCATTAAAGAGAATGCATCCTGCGAATAGCGTTTATCTTTATTATTGAATTTGTCACCCTGTTCCTGTGTTTGCAGACTGATCCGCCTGGCTTCTACAACTGCATCCTCCGTATTATGAAGATACAGGTAGTTAAGCGCCTTATAATAATGGATCATGAACTTCTCAAAGTCCTCTCCTTTATAACGCTGGGTCATCGGGTTAACCAGAATTCCCACAGTAGCATCCATCGTACCGGTCAAACCTGTTTCCAGTAACTGGTCAGCTTCATTAAAATATTTGTTACTGTTCTCGTATTCTCCAAGTAAATGGCTGACCCTCCCTTTTTCCATCAGGAAAAGGAGCTTGTTTCTGGGTTTCTGGATCAGGCTGTTTTTATCCAGTTCCTTTTCCGCCGTCGCATAATTTCCTGCCGAAATATTCTGGTAATAAGGAATGATCCGGTCGTTATAACTTGCGCAACCAAATAAAAAAAGCATCAATCCTGCAACAGATGATGCCCGAAGAATATGCATACGAATGCTTGTCATTTGCTTTGTATATGCCCTGAAATCATCGCAATGATTTCAGGGCAATGGGAAATTACCGGATTAGTTTTTAACGTATTTGGCTATTTTCTTTTCGCCGATCCAGACAACTTCATTGGTCTGAATATTAGTCAGTTCAAGATTCACCTGGTAGTAAACAACTTTCTGACGTTTATGTGCATCTACGATAGAATTGATAGAGCCTTGCAGAATATAATCTGCTCCATTCTCCAGACCGAATTTCTTGATCGTTGAATTAGAAGCATTGGTTTGCTGATCTGCTTTTTCAGCACGTAATTCTTCACGTTTTTTACCACCTTGTACTAAACGAACTCTTTGTGTCTGTACAAAAGCACTTTCAATATCTTTCACAAAAGTTTCCGCATCAATATGCTCATGGCTTTTGTTCTGTACAAAACCTACGATAACCACAGGTTTTTTACCTTGCTGATCATCCTGATGGCTGGTAATCCAGTTTGCATTCAAAATGTTTTTGGTCAGTTCATCAGCTACCATTCTGGAATCACTGTTATTCCATGAACCACTGATATCTATAGTCTGATCTGTACTTACGCGTGTTACCTGTCTGGAGCATGAAGAAATCAGTATTCCTGAAGCTGCAAACGCAGTAACTGTTAAAAGTTTATTTAGTCTCATCTGTGTTATTCGGGTTATATTATAATTGTTAGATCTTATTTCCGGGAATTGTTACCAGCCAAACCAGAAACTATTGCGTCCGCCGTAGTAGTTTCCATAGTTATATCCACCATATCTGCTGAAGGGAGAGAAATCTGCACCGATACTCAGGTATGGATAGTCATAATAACCATTCATCCGTTCCTGGTGTCTCCATTCACGGTTCTGACGGCGACGTTCCATTTTGGCCTCATACCAGTCATAAGCCTTGTAAGTATTCTGAATGGTAGTTCCATGCTGACTGATCAGCGAGTCTGCAACTTTGAAATATTTTTCCTGACTTTCTCTATATCTCGGGTTTTGATCCGGAGCTAAACCAGATTGCTGTGCATTTGCTGTCCCAGCATAAAAACTACCTAACAATAAGCTGGAAATAACTATTAAATTCCTTTTCATGGCCTTAAATTAATTACAACAAAAATAAGTAAAATTTGAATCAGACGTATCTTTTCAAAGTCAGGCCCAGTTAATTTAACGTTTTTTAACGAAAACATGATAAACCAGTTCCGGCCATCGCAGAAGCATTATATTACAATATTCAATTTCAGCACCAGATTTCCCGTAAAAGAAAATTAGTATAAACTTATAAATAAATTAATATCTCAGTTCAGGAAACCGTTCTATTTTTGTTGTAAATTGATATCATCTATAATTACGTCGGCCGTACTTTGATTCAGAAAACCAATCCGGATAGTTTTCATATGACCTGGTTTGGTATGGGCCGTAGAGAAGTTCATTTGATGGCTGGTGAAATCCTGTCCTGCTTTGTCTATTGACTGATAGCCTTTCTCCACCTGACCGCTCACTGGGACAAGATTATCTGCATTTACAGTAATACTTCCCCTGCCTTTACTCCAATAAGTCAACTGATAGGCCTTGTCAGGATCTAAATACAAATACTGAACAAGAGATTGTCCGGGAGCGATAACCACTCCGTTTTTACCGGTTCTTTTGGTTAAAGTAGTCAACTGTGCCGTTCCTGTCCAGGGAAATAACTGTTTAAATTCAAAAGAAGGATTTGCCAGTTCATTGCCTTTTTCAACCGGCCACTGATATCCCCGGGCATAATCTACTTCCATATCCACCGCTCCGTTTTTACCATAGGTACCTAAAAGCAGGTTCATAAAATGGTCAGGAGATTTGATAGCTGCCGGATCACTCCATTCTTTTTTCAACTCACCATTGACATAAAACTTCAGTCCCGCAGCTGTCCACAGCAAACCATGCGTTACCCAATGATCAACAAAGTCGACTCCCTTAACATCATACTGACCAATATTATGTAAAAACTTGCCTGTCGAATCAACATTACCATGTAAAACGATCTCGGAGTTCAGGTTTTCAAATACATCAATTTCAAACACTTGCCCATGTGGTCTCTTGCCTGTCAATCCTAAGGCATGGTCACCATCTTCAATATAATATGCCGGCTCAGGCCCCGGAGAATCAAACCAATATGCCGTATTGACCAACTCTGCTTTTCCGGAAGATTTTCTTTTTACCCTGACTTCGAAATACCCTCCGCGTTTATTGTCCAGCAGATTCTCGTTACTATTCCAGTCATAAGTCTGTATAGAAGAGATTTTACGACCCGATGTCATGAAAGGTTTCACAGGTACGGAATCATTCGTGACCAGATGCAGTGTACTTCCGGTAAGGATCAGTCCTGGTTCGGGTAACATGCCGGCCTTAAATTCCGCCCAGTTATATTTTTCCACAAAGTCCAGATTTGAATAATACTGTGTTGACCACTTATTTCTATTGAGCAGCTCATCATTAAATTCATCCTGCCAGAATAGTTTCATTCCTTCGGGAACCGCCGCAGAGGAAGGAATAGAAAGATGAAGTGCCTCCTGCTGATCTATTTCCCATTTTTTAGAGGTAAATACTTTAGTATGAATTGTCCGGGCAGAACCTGATTTACCGACCGGTTTCAGCCAGACATCATAGAGAGTTTCAGGTTTTACTCCCTGTATATAATAACTGGTTCCGGGAGACTTCACAATGGCATTAGCCTTTCCAGGCTGAGTGCTCTTTGCCGACCAGTAGATCTGATATTCGGTAGCATCTGATATTGCATTCCAGGATAATCTGACCCAACTTCTGGTACCTAGTGTTTTTAAGTGTAAGGGCTCTGACTGAGCATAAGTTGTATAAGCAAAAAAGATAGATAATGAGAAAACGGCTAAAAATTTCATGTGTTTTTGACTAAAAATCGGGGAGAATTTTAATTTAAATGGTTATTTACAAGCAATCTAGCAGATTTTAACAGGAAATAAAAGTATCAGGCAATATCTTATTCAAAATTGTAAATACCCACGTCCTGTGGTAATACTTCGATTTAGCTATTAAAAAACAGCCAATACGCCGCAAATTGGGAGAAATAATAATAAATTGTGATATTTAACCTATCTATTAATAAAAGAATATTATCAAAACACATTTATGCTTATGAAAAAACTTACTTTAATACTCTTAATGGCCGGCATCAGCCTGATGGGTTATGCACAGACCACCCCCAAAACAGATACAACCAAAATCTGGACGATCCACGGAGAAAATACATTTCTGATTAACCAGAGTTCCTTTTCCAACTGGGCTTCTGGTGGGGTAAATTCGGTAGCTGGCAACATCTTGCTCAACTATGATTTCAATTATAAAAAAGCCGTATGGAGTTGGGATAATAAAGTAATTCTTGGTTACGGATTAAGTAAACAGCAAGGTATTGGTACACGTAAAAATGATGACAGGATTATTCTCAATAGTTTGTTAGGTCGTCAGGCATCTAAATACTGGATGTATACTTTTTATATGAACTTTCAGTCTCAGTTTGCTAAAGGTTATAAATATGACGGGACTAACCAGACTTTAATCTCAAGTGCTTTTGCCCCTGCTTACTTAACTTTCGGGCCTGGTTTTGCCTATAAACGTTCAGATAATTTCAGGATTAATATTTCGCCTGCGGCTGCACGTATTATTATTGTTCAGAATGACAGTCTTTCTCACCAGGGTGCTTTTGGTGTTGATCCTGACAAAAAAAGCAAGTTTCAATTTGGCGCCTCATTAGATGCCTATTACAAAGTCAACCTGATTGAGAACATCAGCCTGGAAAATACGCTGAAACTATATTCAGATTATCTTGATAAACCCGGCAATATCTACACCGATTATACAGCAAATCTTTTCATGAAAGTAAACAAGTTTGTAACAGTTAATGCAGGTGTACAACTGATTTATGATGATAGAACCAAAATCCTTAAAAATGACGGATCTGGTGCTACACATGCAGCGTTACAGGTAAAACAAATATTCGGAGCCGGAGTGACTTATAAATTCTAAGTTTTATCCAATCATAAAAAATTGCCCTGTTTTGCAGGGCAATTTTTTATAATTAATTTTTCAGCTTATCCATCCAGTTCTTTGTTGAGTTTTGAAGTCTCTTTCGAATCCTCCATAAAAACATAGACTATCAGCGACATGAATATACATCCGGTTATATACCAGTAAAAATAAGGCTCATGTCCTATGTTTTTAAACCATAAGGCTAAATATTCAACTGTTCCTCCAAATATGGCTACGGTAATCCCGTAAGGTAAACCTACACCCAATGCTCTAATCTGCGCAGGAAAAAGCTCTGCTTTAACAATAGCATTAATACTGGTATATCCGCTCACAATAACTAAACCTGCCAGTAAAAGAAAAAATGCCCCCCAATGTGAAGTTGTATGGCTTAAAGTAGTTAACAAAGGCACTGTAAATATCGTTCCCAGTACGCCAAAACCGATAAGCAATGGTTTACGGCCTATCCGATCGGAAAGGCTGCCAAACAGAGGCTGTAACATGGCAAACAGGAAAAGAGAACAGAAAGAAATCAATGTAGATTCTCCTTTTGTCAGGTGCACTGTATTAACCAGGAATTTCTGCATGTATGTGGTATAAGTATAAAATGCCAGGGTACCTCCCAGTGTAAGCCCGATAACTGTTAATATCGCCTTAGGGTGTCTGAGCAGTTCCTTGATCGTCCCGTTTTTATCATCCTTTTTACTTTTCTGAGCTTCAAATGCTTTGGTTTCATGTAAGCTTTTACGCAGATACAAGGCTACAATCGATAATATTGCTCCTATTACAAATGGAATGCGCCATCCCCAGGAAATTAATTGTTCTTCTGTCAATATCCGCTGAAGTACGATCTGTATCCCTAAAGCAATCAGCTGCCCGCCAATCAGGGTAACGTATTGGAAACTGGAATAAAATCCACGGCGATTTTTAGTAGCCATTTCGCTGAGGTAAGTAGCTGAAACACCATATTCCCCACCTACACTCAAGCCCTGTAACAACCTGGCCACTAATAACAATACAGGAGCAACTATCCCTATCGTTTTATAAGCTGGGGTTAGCGCAATCAGTAAAGAGCCTAAAGACATCAGTAATACTGAAAGCGTCATACTTTGTTTACGGCCTGCCTTGTCTGCAATCCGGCCAAACATCCATCCGCCAATTGGGCGCATCAGAAAACCCAGTGCAAAAACCCCGGCAGTATTCAGTAATTGTGCGGTCGCATCCCCTTTAGGGAAAAAGGAAGAAGAAAAATATAAGGCAAATGCAGAATAAGCATACCAGTCATACCATTCTACCAGGTTACCCACAGAACCTCCGAAAATGGCTCTTAACCTTTGTCTGGAGATTTTCGGAGATACCTGATCTTCACCAGTCATTTGTTTGATAGCGTCTGCTAACTCAGTCTCTCTTTTCATCTGTTCAGGTACTCTTACTAAAAGTAATTATAAACACGCTCTGATTGCAACAAAAGGAAAAATAAACAAAATATTTGCGTAACCAAAAGGTTTCATTTACATTTGTAATCGAACGGTTACATAATTAACCGGATACCATGAGAAGAGACGTTTTTCAGGCCATAGCCGATCCGACCCGCAGAGAGATATTGAATATGATTGCGCATCAGTCATTAAATTTAAATGCCGTAGCAGATAATTTTGAGATCAGTCGCCCTGCAATTTCCAAGCATATCAAAATATTAACGGAATGTGGTTTAATTGAGATCAAACAACAGGGACGGGAAAGATATTGTGAGGCTAAACTGGAAAAACTCAATGAAGTTTCTCAATGGGTAGAACAATACCGGATATTCTGGACGGCTAAGTTAGATGCGCTGGGAGACTTCCTGGCAAGAGATTCTTCTGCTCCGGCTCCAACTGAATTTAAAACTAAAAAGCAATAATATGAAACACGAACCATTTGTAATTGAAAGGACTTACAATGCACCGGTAGAAAAGGTGTGGAAAGCAATTACGGACAAAGATGAAATGAAGCAGTGGTATTTTGACATTGCGGAGTTTAAACCTGAAAAGGGCTTTGAATTTACTTTTGACGCTGGTGATAAAAATGTAATGTATACACATTTGTGTAAGATCACGGAGGTTATCCCTCATCAGAAACTGAGTTATAGCTGGGCATATCAGGATTTTGAGGGATATACGGTGGTAACTTTTGAGTTGTTTCCTGAAGGCGATCAGACCAGATTAAAACTGACGCATACAGGATTGGAGACTTTCCCTCAGGGCAATCCTTCTTTTGCCAGAGAAAGTTTTGCTGGCGGATGGACTGCTATTATTGGTAAGTCACTGAAAGAGTTTGTGGAAAAGGTATAATTGATAGCTGATGATACCGAAGGGGGTGCAATCAAACAATTCACACCCCCTTCCATTACTAATATGCCGTTAAGCTGGTATTAATTTTATAGTATTTAAATCCTAATCCGCCTGTTATCAGACAAAGATTAATCGTATCACCAACATGATGTACTTTGTTGAAATCACTGCCAAAACTAAGTCTTTCGGTTTTATTGCCATTATTTATAAGTACGAAATCGGTTTTTTGTCTTGAACCGCCTCTTCCTAAGTCGTGAATGATGTATTCTTTACATTCTGAATTATTATTTGAAGACTCATTAATTATACTTCCAATACCAAAGAAAATAAATGAAAATGCCAAGGCTAAAGGAAAAAGAAGCCCAATTCCCTTTGCGTTCTTATAACTTCTAACATCAGGGATAAAAAAGCTTAAAATAATGTACAGAATTGTTGCAAACAAAAATCCTGTTATAATCATCGTAACTGAAAAAAGAAACCAATCCATATAATTGTCAATTCCTTTCATTCCAATAGCTAAAAAAAACAATGAGCCAATTGCAAAACAGGAAAGAATCTGACTTAGAAAGTCGAGATGTTGATGTCTGGGATATCTCTTTTTACGTTTAATATACTTCATTATAAGAATCCATTATACCTTTTACCCAGATGAATGGGCTTGAGATTTTTTATTTCGTCTTTAATATTTTGATCTGGTCTGCAGCATTTGTGTTTTGGGGATTCAGTTGCAGCGAACGTTCATAGTTTTTTAAAGCAGCTGTTTTGTTACCTGATCCTGCGAGAGCTTCGGCATAACTGTCAAATGCATTAGCGCTGTTTGGATAGAGTTCGGTATTTAATTTAAAAATTGATAAAGCCTCTTTCCTTTTTTCTTCGCCCATTAACCGATAGCCGTAGCCATTCATATCATTCTCCTCTAAGACAAAATTTGGGTTCTTCTTTTTTAAACTTTGTGAGATCTTGAAGGCATTCTCAAACTCAGTTTTAATTAACTCTTTTCTCAGCTTCTTAACAGATGGTGACAAACCGAATCCATTGATTTCGTGCATATCAGGAATGTAATATCCCGCAATTTCATCTGTAAAATATTCTGGGTTTGCACCTTGTAAATTTGTCAGAATAACGATAGCAAGATCATCAGAAGGGTACACAAAGAAAGTAGAACGCATTCCGCCAACGGGTCCAACAGCGGGATGGTCCTGACGCGAAGCGGTAGGCCAGCCAAGGGCATATCCATTTACAAGGTTATTAAAACCACCAACCTGACCGTTATTTAATATAGCGGGGCTCCAAAGAGTTGTTACACTCGATTTACTTTTTAACAATTTCCCTCCTTGTAATGCAATAAGCCATTCTGCAATTTCTTTGGCTGTAGAATTGATACCTGTAGCGGTTCTGAAAAACACGGGAAATTCCACAAAAATAGCCCTTAGATTTTCACCCTGAACCCATGCACCGTTTACACTTTGAACAACAGAATATGCCCCGGCAGAATGGGGAATGATGTCGTATGAATCTCCAAAACGGGTTTCCTTCATACCAACAACTTTAAACTGGTTATCTTCAATAAATTTAGTAAAGTGTTGTCCGCTTAATTTAGTGATGATTTTACCTAAAATTACATAGCCAGTTTGATTATAGCTGAACTTATCGCCAGGATTGAATTCAAAAGGTAATGTTTTGACTTTTGCCCAGGCAGCGGCTTCAATCCCCCCTCCCAGTACATGTTCAGTATCATCAATAATATTTGGAAGGCCCGATGAATTGGTTAATAATTGCTTCAAAGTAAGACTTTGCCATGTTGTTGGAATACTATCAATATATAATGATATAGGATCATTAATATTTAATTTTCCTTGTTCCTGTAATTGCATTATAGCCACACCAACGAAGGCCTTAGTACAGGAATTAATTGAAAAAACACTTTCATCGGTCGCAGGTACATTGTTTTCTATATTGGCAACGCCATAGCTGTTCAATTTGACAATATTCCCGCTGCGGATAACCGCCAGTTGAAGAGCCGGAATATGTAGTTTTTGCATCTTAACAGCGATAAAACGATCTATACTATCAGATGCGGATTTACCTTGAGCTTTTGAACCAATTGCGATTAAGTTAATCGCAACAAATAATAATGAGAACTTTAGATAATAATTTTTCATCTTTTTGAAATTGGCAATTAATCAAATTCGGTTAAACAGAGACATTATTTGTCTGTCTCTAAATATTAATGGTTGGTTTCTTCATTAATATTTTATCAGATTAATAATGGTAGAAATAGGATTGTGTTAAGAGCTAAGGTTTTAGATTTCATTATACTAATCTAAAACTTTATTGAATATTAAAAAAGTAAAGAGAATATCGCAAAATGGAACTCTTAAATTACTGATTACTAAACAGATCATCAATTTGAGGCTCAAATGACTCTTTTATGTAGAAATTGGCATAATATTTCGTAAATTTGTAACGGATGACCGGGAAGAAGTTGTTAAGCTTCCATCATCTTGTACGTATTGGGGCCGTTTTGGATTTGACAGGGCGGAGGTACGTATGTTAGCATGCAGTGCGTTGTACGGAGAGCACTTTAATGTGAACGTTCACACTTTGATTGGCGAAAATAACTACGCCTTAGCTGCTTAATTTAGAATTAAATAGCTTTTGTCCCTCTGGCTGCCGCGTTTTTAGGCCGGAATCAGGGGCATCGAAATAATTACGCTGGCAATTGTAAGGTATGGTACAGTTGTGAGATAAAATACCTAAGGAGAAAGGCAAGGTAGGTTTCCGGCCCGTCTGATCCCGAAAACAAAGTGGAAAATAAGCATGTAGAAGGCATAATTTGCCACGCAACTGGACAAGGGTTCGAACCCCTTCGGCTCCACAAAAAAGGGATTTTCGATCGAAAATCCCTTTTTTAAACAAATAACATTTCACCACTCATTATCTGGCACTTTTACACTAAAACAGGAATAGGCTTAAACATTTAATCGCCCTTTCCACAAAACACTTGTAAATCCCTTAATTTCTATTACCACTTTTGGCCTGCCGAATGGCCTGGTTATCTTTCAGATTAAGTCGGTAGACCAGTGTCAGCCGGTACCGGGCTGCATTGGGAATATTGGTCTGTTTGATCTGGTAATCCGCACCCGTGGTGCTGCTGTTCAACTTGCGCAGTTCAAACAGATTGCTCACATCGAACATGATCGTAGCCTTGTCCTTTAAGAATGTTTTGCTGCTGCCGAAGTCGATACCATACAAAGCATCTGAACGTGTTTGGGCGGTGGCGTTAGCTCCCCTGAAATTACAAAGCGCCTGAAAAGCAAGTTTGTTCTTCAGCTTTACCTGAGTACTTATACGTGCGGTGAGTGTATTACCTGAATAGTCAAAGCTCTGAGACTGATATTTCCCTTGCTCAGCATAACGAAACACATTGAATTCGGTATTTACCTGAAGCCATTTCAGCGGGTTGTACAGCAGCGACAATTCCAAGCCGTAACGTGTCTCCTGATTGATATTGACAGGCATGGTAATGAACAAACCTTCGGCATTCCGGTAAGTATAATCTTCGATCACCCCGTTGTTTTTTTGATAATATAGCGACGGATTAAAAGTAAGCGACTGCCAGTTCTTAAGGAAGGCCAGTTCATATACATTGGCGTAAGACGGATTTAACTCAGGATTACCGACGTAGCGGGTGGTCAGGTCGGTCAATTCATTAAACGGATAGATCATACGCAATGATGGCCGGTTGATCCGTTTACTATAACTACCCTGCAAGGTCGTACCTGCGTTAAAACGGTAACTGATGTTCAGCGTTGGAAACAGACGGTTATAACGCTTGTCATTAGTGTAGCTTCCCATACGATCTTCAATGCCGATTTGTGTCAATTCTCCGCGCAAACCTACCTGGTAACTAAAAGCTCCTGTCTTACCTGAAAACTGCATATAAGCGCTACCAATCAATTCTTTATACAACAGGTGGTTATCGATCTGGTCGATGATTTCCCAACCAGTTCCGTTCTCCTGCTCAGCAATAAAGTCACTGATTACCCTCCGGTCCTCCGCTTTTAAACCAAACTCCAGCGTGGAACTACTGTCCAGTGGCTGTACCAGATCAGTTTTCACCATCAGGTCCTTACTGGCACCGATCGACCCCGTCCTGATCATCGGCAAGGCAACGGCTACGGGTAAAAGTCTGCTGGTAACCAGATTCCAGTCCTTATCACTGTCCCAGAAATCGTATTGCATATCCACAGTAAACTTCTTGCCTGCACGGTCAAAACTGCGGGTATAATTAAATTCCAGCTGGTTATAACTCCGTTTTTCCCAGGACTCACCACGGCGGTTCAGACTGCTATCGATGCCCCCACTTTTGCCGGAATACAAATAGTTGAGCCGGGTTTTGTCGTGGTCATTGGTCGCGTTGCGCAAGAACGCCGCAGTCAAAGTATTGTGGCTATTGATCTGGTAGTCCGTGCCAAAATAAAATAGTCTGGCGTCATCATGCCTGTTCTCGTCCTGCCGCTGATTCAGGTAAACTGGTGTACCTGAAAGTCCGATAGCCTGCTGCATGGTATACAAACCCACATAATCTGACAATCGCAATCCATAGGTCGCAAACAAATTGAGTTTATTTGATTTGTAATTCAGGCTGGGACTGATACGGGTTTCATTCGGAACGCCACCAACTACACGTAACTGTCCGCTGAAACCGCTTTTTTTGTTCTTTTTCAGGATAATGTTGACAATCCCTGCCGAGCCGCCTGCATCATACCTGGAAGAAGGATTAGTGATCACTTCTACACGCTCCACCTGGTCAGCTGGCACTTGTTCCAGCGCATTACCCTGGGTCAATCCTGTGCGCCGCCCATCGATCAATACCAGCACATTGCTATTACCGCGCAGGCTGATCACGCCGGCCGGACTGACGCTGACCGAAGGAACTATGTTCAGTAGATCAGTTACCGCCCCCGACTGTGAGAGAACGTCTTTACCTACTTCAAAAACCTTTTTATCCAGTTTCAGACTGACCGATGTACGTTCGGCAGTTACCGATACTTCACTTAATAGTTTGGCGTCAGGCTGTAAAACTACATTAGCAAGGTGAACCGCCATATTGGGGTTAACTACTAACGTTTTGCTGATTGACTGGAACCCCGTAAAGCCATATAAGAGGACGAACTTACCAGCCGGGATGCCATCTAATTGAAAAATGCCTTTTTCATTAGTGATAGCTGCGGCGATCAGCTTACCTGTAGTGTCTTTCAGGGTAACCGTTACATAAGGGAACGGCTGTAAGGCCGGGCCTTCCTGTACCGAACCTGTTAGCCGTACATTTTGCGCAAAAGCGGATGCCGTCAGTATGAGATATAAAAAGATAAGTAAGGTTGTTTTCATAGCACAAGTTTAGTGGCTACGCGAACAGCCCAGTAGTAAAAACATGTGAACGGCTCTACAGACTTTCAAACGGTCATGAGGATTCACAAATCACCTTGTATATTTACCTTATGCATAATCTCCTGTTTTTATTCACGCTGCTCGGCTGGCTGGTCGTACCAGTCATCCGTAATGATGACCCCTCACCTCTTTACCATACTGGGGATGATCCAGCCTGGGCAGCCAAAAATTATAAAGACAATAGTTGGTCGCAGACCAGAGGTAATACCGCGGACAAGGTATTCTGGTCACGAACGCATCTGGACCTTCGTCAGGTGGAAAATGAACTCCTCCCGCTTGGACTTCAGATAGAATCTTTCGGTGCCTTTGAGGTATACTGGGACGGCGTACTAATCGGCAAAAACGGAAGGGTTCTGGAGAATGGTAAACCGGAACTACCAGGCACAGAAAGCAGTTATTATCGAATTCCTGATAGCCTTATCACGCCCGGGCTTCATACTGTAGCGATGCGCACTTCACAATTTTCACATCCCGGCATGCAAAGGAGCATCAGTTTTAAAATAGAAGAGTATACGGCGCTGCTAACCAGACCACTGATCACCATGTCCTATATGAACCTGATGGCCGGTGCCTTTTTAACTGCATCTGTTTATTATTTTTTTCTGTACCTGAACAGCAGGCGCAGACAGCGGGACATCCTGATCTTTGGCACCATATGCCTGCTGTTTTTCACTTTGCTGATCATGGAGTATCTCAAGTTCCACGTGATCATTCCCTATTCTGATTTTTTTATACGACTGGAGATCATCGGCTGGCTGACCTTTGCCAATGCCCTGCTGGTTCCCTGGTATTTTATTATCCAATTTAATTTTAGAAGGGGTGCATGGTTAATGGCCGCTCTGCTCCTGACACTGCTACTACTTTATGGATTAAATTATGGGCACTATGATCTCACTGCCCGCCTTTACAGCCTGGCTATGCTGATAACCTCATTTATTGTGGTGCTCAACGGGATTATTCAAAAGGAAAAGGGGGGCTTTATTGTACTGGCCGGTCTCTTAGTAAGTACCCTGGTGAATAAGTTAGTGGTCTATGATTATGGCCTGTTCATCAGTTTTACCGTGATCGTGCTCTGCATGCTTTATCTGCATTCTATCCGGGCGAGTGTCATCGAGGCAGAACATCAGAATGCGGTACTGCTTTCCTCAAGATTGCAACTGGAACTACTCAAAAAGAACATTCAACCACATTTTTTAAGGAATACCCTAACCTCTATGATGGACTGGGTAGAAGAATCGCCTAAAGAAGGAGCCCGCTTCATCCAGGCTTTAGCTTCGGAATTTGATATCATGAACGAGATCTCTGAAATGACCTTGATCCCTATAGGCAAGGAACTGGAACTCTGCCGGCAGCATTTGTCCGTAATGGGATTCCGCAAGGAGATCAATTATATATGGGAACAGACCTTTATAGATGAAACACAGCTGATACCTCCTGCCATCATACATACTTTATTAGAAAACGGCATTACCCACAGTGCCCCGCTGGCAGGAAACACTATTAAATTCATACTCCGTTATTCCATATCAAAAGAGATCCATCAGTATGTTTTTGAAACAATTGCAGAGAACCGGCAGGTACTAACAGACCGGGCTGGTGGAAATGGTTTTAAATATATACGTGCACGTTTGACCGAAAGCTACAGGCAAAACTGGACATTTGATTCCCATGCTACCGAAACCGGCTGGACTTCGACCATTCAAATTTTAAGATAATGAATATACTGATCATAGAGGACGAAGCCAGGATCGCCAGGCGTTTACAGCGCATGACGGCCGATTTTTTCGGGAATAAACCAACCCAGATTACTATTTGCGACTCCTTGCAAAAGGGGCTTGAACATATTGCAGACCACGTCCCCGACCTCCTGCTGCTTGATCTCAATCTGAACGGAGACAATGGTTTTCAGGTATTGGAACAGATGGTTGCCGCAGCTTTTCATACGATCATCGTTTCGGCTAATACTGATAAGGCCATTAACGCTTTTGCCTATGGTGTACTTGACTTTGTCCCAAAGCCTTTCGATCAGGATAGGCTTTTTCAGGCTTTGACGAGGTTTGTCAACCCTTCAGTAAAACCAGATGCAGGAATTAAATACCTGACTGTAAAGACAGCCGGACAAGTTCGCCTGATCAGTATTACTGAGGTGATATATATCAAAGGGGCAGGAATTTACACCGAATTGCATCTCAAAAACGGGCAGCAGGAACTACACGACAAATCACTCGGACTACTACAGCAGCTACTACCTGATGGATTTGAGCGTATTCATAAGTCTTACCTGGTTAACCTTCAGCAGGCCGAAAAGATAGTGATCAATCCCGGCACCCGATATGGGCTGCTACTCAAAACAGGGGAAGTGCTGCCAGTGGGTCGTTCAAAATATAAAGACCTTAAAAATAAAGCCATCTAAATCGAACTACGTAGAACATAAAGTTTCGTTTAAGTATTCCAGAACCCTGGATACTCTAAATTTTGGGTATATTTACAGAGTTAAAATAAGTTTATTGTAAACTTTGTAACCATTCCCATTTAACATATCTCAATATGAAATCCGCTTCTCTTATAATATTATTCTGCTCTTTATTAGCCTCATGCAGTAATGCCCAAGACACAAAAAGTACTACCCCTAATATTAATACCCCTGATAACAAAATCACGTATAACGAGTGGAAGGAAGAGGCCAAATCAAATATCAGGCTTTTCCCAAAATTTGGAGACGCAGTAAAAAATGAAGGTCAAAAAGAAGCGGATCAAAAATTAATTGAGGATTATATAAAACAACAGGGTACCCGTCATAAAGGTTCTGAGGTACTTGTGAAACTTGGTTTTCAGTACCTGTACCAGGGAGATCCTAAAACTGCCATGTACAGATTTAATCAGGCCTGGGTCCTGGACCCAAAAAATGAAAATTCATTCTGGGGATTTGCCAGTATATATTTCAATTTTGGAGACTTTCAGAATGCGATGAAGCAACTTAATGAGGGGCTTAAACTAAACCCCAAAAGTTCAAACATTCTTACCGATAAAGCAACAATTCATCTTGTACTTTTTCAAACTCATAATGATCCAAAGGAATTATCAACAGCTATAGATTTGTTTACTCAATCCTACGCTATAGATCCAAAAAATCAAAATACACTATTTAAGCTATCAGCCGTCTATTTGATGAAAAGAGATTGTAAAAATGCGTTAAAGTATTATAACGAATGTAAAGAACTTGGAGGTAATCCACTTACTAAGGAATACATTCAAGCAATTGAAAAAAGCTGCGGAAATCAATAATTTCAGGTTCCTCCCTTCTTCTTTTCTCAATAGATACTAATTAAATAAATCAACAGGTTAAATCAAATCCTCTGATTCATCAAAAACAACATACAAATATCATTCATGAAGAAAACGCTTTTAACACTTGCAATTATAGGAATCGCCTATACATCTCATGCACAGGGAAACATAATTGAAGCCGGTAGTAATGTAGGGATTGGCACCGCCAATCCCACAGGAAAACTAGAAGTATTGGGTCAGTATAATGGAGATCAGGTGGTAATTTCCAGAAATGTCTTAGCAGCAAATGAAGGCCCGGGCATTACTTTCAGAAACATCATCAATGGTGGCACTCTCGAAAAGATTGCAGGTATTGAAAGTCAATTGAGAAGCGGAAGTGCAGGAGCAGTTGCAGGTTCTTTAAATCTATTTACATTTCTTAATTCTCAAAAGGTTAATGCCTTATCTATCTTACCAGCTGGTAATGTAGGTATCGGAACAGCAACCCCTTCTGGTGCATTAGAAGTATCAGGTCAGTCAAATGGAGATCAGCTGATAATTTCCAGAAATAGTTTAGTTGGAGATGAAGGTCCCGGTATTACCTTCAAAAATATAGTAAATAGTGGCACAATAGAAAAAATCGGAGGCATTGAAAGTCAATTGAGAAGTGGGACTACAGGAGCGGTTGCCGGGTCTTTAAATCTATTCACATTTCTTAATTCTGCAAAGGTTAATGCACTAACTATAACGCCAGGCGGAGATGTAGGTATTGGTACATCAAACACCAAAGGCTATAAACTGGCTATTAATGGTACAATGAGAACTCATTCGATAAAAGTTGAAACCAATAACTGGCCTGATTACGTTTTTGAATCAAAGTATGAACTGATTTCTTTACCTGAATTAAAAAACTACATTGATCAGAACAAGCATTTACCGGAGCTGCCTTCTGCACAGGAAGTCACAAAAAACGGCATAGATCTTGGCGAGATGGTTAAAGTGCAAACTAAAAAAATTGAAGAATTGACCTTATATCTGATCGAAAAAGACAAACAGTTCGATAATTTACAGAAGGACAATCTAAAGCAGCAGCAGCAAATCAATGAACTTAAAGAGCAGTTCTCCAAACTTCTTTCGGTTAAATAATCATAGCTGAATAATCAGAAACCCGCTAAATGAAAATAGCGGGTTTCTGTGTTTTAATCAAGTTTTGTTGAATTTACAATATAGCCTGTACAAAGTGTTTTTAATTATTTCCAGACAGAATTCTCACCCGATCCGCTGCATGTTTATTTTCAGGACTTAATTCCAATGATTTTTTATAATTCAGTAGTGCGGCTACTTTGTCATCAGTGAGCTCAAGGATCTCTCCTAAACTATCATAAGCATTTGCGCTTCCAGGAAATAAGTCTACGTTAAGTTTGAAAATTGATAATGCTTCAGAAAGCTTCTTTTGGCTTAACAAATTATATCCCCAGCCATTAAGCTCACTTTCATTGATCTTAAAAGATGGATCTTTCTTTTTTAAACCAGCCACTACTATTCCTGCTTTACCGAAGCCTTTCTTTATTAATTCAGCTCTCAATTTCTGGATGGAAAGCGGCAAACCAAACCCATTGGACTCATGCATTTCAGGAATATAATAACCAGCAACTTCATCAACGAATTTATCGGGATTAGCACCCATCAGATTTGTCAGTATAACGATGGAAAGATCATCCTTTAAATAAATGAATAATGCCGATCTACCACCACCAACCGGGCCAACCGCAGGATGTTGTTCCCTGGTGACTGTTGGCCATCCAAGTGCGTAACCATTAGTGAGCTTGTTAAAGCCACCTATTTTTCCATTATTTAATACAGCCGGGCTCCACATTGTTTCAATACTGGTTTTCTCTTTTAAAAGCTTTCCGGTTTTTAGTGCAATAACCCAGTTAGCCATATCTGTAGAGGTAGATAATATACCCGCAGCAGTTCTGAAAAATAAGGGGAACTGCATATAGCCAACACCTGGCGTACCATTTCTGACGAAATGGTCACCAACCTGTTTGGTCATGGTATATGCACCTGCATAATTAAGTATTACATCATAAGAGTCACCAAACCTTGTCAGTTTCATTCCTGCGACTTTAAATTGTCTGTCTTCTATAAACTTAGTAAAATGCATACCACTCAGTTTGGTGATTATTTTTCCAAGTAAAACATAACCCGTTTGATTATAACTGAATTTTTCACCTGCATTAAACTCAACAGGCAACACTTTTACCTTTTGCATCGCCTGATTTTCATCCCCATGTCCCAGAACTTGCTCATCAGCATCCATTATGTCCGGAAGTCCTGAGGTATGTGTTAAAACTTGCTGTAAAGTGATTTTTTGCCAGGTTACTGGCAAGCTATCGATATAAAGAGAAACAGGATCTGTGATTTTAACTTTACCTTCCTCTACTAATTGCATGACTGCTACCCCAACAAAAGCCTTCGTTATTGAATTTACCGAAAAGATACTTTCATTAGTTGCCTTAATACCATTTTCAAGGTTTGCTATTCCGTAGGTATTATCCTTAACAATTCTTCCTTCCCGGACTACTGCAATCTGTAATGCAGGAATATGAAGTTGCTGCATTTTATTTCTTAGAAACACATCTATTCTGTCAGGCATATTTGATCCCTGAGCGACAGAAATTTCAGGTGTCAGCCAAAGAAAAAGAATGGCTATTGAGAGGTTCTTTAGGTTCATGTGTATAGAAATTATAGCAATAAGATTAACATCACGAGATTTTGTTACAGCAAAAAACCACCGTTAAACCCCGCTTCTATCCCGCTAAGTTCTACAAAAAACCGCCGAAATATTTCAGGGGCTGAAGTAAATTTAAAAACCTTAATATATCATTTTATTGATTACGGAAACCCGTAAAGAGGCCTGATATCCATTTGCTAGTTTTAGCCAAACAAAATTCTTCAGAACAAGTATGGCACTCTCCTTCAGAAAATCATTTGGGAATAGTCTTTTTCGGGTTAATATTTCTAAAAGTGGTCTAGGTTATTCAACAGGTATTAAGGGCGCTCGTATCAATACCGGCCCAAGAGGCACCTATGTAACCTTTAGTGCCTATGGGCTCCAATACCGTAAAAAGATTGCACCATCCACAGTTTCCCCGAACCCATCTCCGCAAGTACAATTACCACCTATCTATAACGGGGTACATACGATAACGTCGGCCGACATTGATAATCTCACGGATACAGATTCCAAAGACTTTATCCGGGAGCTGACAGAAAAGGCCCAGAAATATTCCCTACAATTCTGGCTTGCTACAGCCCCCTTTTTAATTGGACTGGGATTGCTTTTTTTCAATTCATTCAGTACAAAGACATCCCCTGTATCGCCGGCTGTAGACAAATCAATAGTTACTATTACTTCTTACGTTGGGGCAAACATCCGAAGCGAACCCACAGCTAAAAGTGAGGTTGTAAAAGCCGCAAAAGTTGATGAGGTATTTACACTGCTAGATTCATCCAATGGTAAGTGGTTAAAGATCCAGATGCATGATACTATAGGCTATATCAATAAGCAACTGGCCGTAACTGGTCAGATACATAATGACCGCATTGACGAGACAGAAACCTCTATTTCCAATGATTACTTCTGGATTCAGGCTGCACTCCTGTTTATAGGGTTTATTATATTATATATATGGACTGGCCGCTTAGACAAGAAAAGATCTGAGATGGAAATTTACTATGAAATGGATGAAAACATCAAAGGGGTCTATGACAAATTTATTACTCATTTCACCGAATTAATAGGCTCATCCCGTACCTGGCAATATTTACATGCTTCAAATAATTCTGATTATAAACGAACTGGTGGTGCAAGTCAATTGATTAGAAGAATTCCAATTGGCGGTATATCGGCTAATCGCAAACCTATCAAATTTTTCACCACAAATGTCAGCATCCCTTATATCAGGCTCAGGAACACAGAACTGTATTTCCTGCCAGAAAGGCTGCTGATTAAACGGGGTAACCAGTTTGCAGCTGTTTTCTATCAGCATTTGACTATATCAGGAAATATCACCCGTTTCATTGAAGATGAAAGTGTACCACATGATGCAGTAGTAGTCGGACAAACCTGGAAATTCCTTAATAAGAAGGGCGGTCCAGACCGGCGGTTCAATAACAACAGGCAAATTCCAATTTGCCACTACTCCGAGTATACAATCAAATCCGAAACTGGTGTTTATGAAATCATCACCACTTCAAAAATCGGGGCCTTTGATAATTTCTCCAGGTTTCTTGCTCAGATTGGCCAATTACAGGCACGTATACAATTAAAATAAGTGTTTTGCTTATTACAGGCAATGGCAAGAAGTTATATACTCAATCTACCCTCACAGCTCCAGAAAAGAAAAGCAGGCTATAATAGCCTGCTTTTCTTTTTCCATCTATACTTAATTTTAATTACCATGAATAACATCTTTTTTTTATATTATTGAATATAATACCAATAAATTCAAGCACTGACTAAATGAAAATTAAATCTCTTTTAATCCTCTTTCTATTCTTTTCTCTAAAATTAAACGCACAGGTTACCGTTGACAATGCATGGAGTAAGTTCCTGCAAAATGACCGTCAGACATCCCGTAATTTATTTTTACAACTCGCTAAAAATCCAAAAACACTTGATGATGCGAACATAGGGTTATGTCTCATTTCAGAGATGGACAGACCAGATAAGGAGGCATTTACCTATCTGGATAAATTCTACACGACATCAAAAACCCCGGAGCCTTATCTGTTTGCTTTATGGGGAAGCCCGGCAAATTACTCAGGTTACAGGAAATCACCAGAGCAAATGACATTCTACAACAGTCTTTCACAAAGAAAGGATATTGACGGCACCTTATCAGCAATGGCTTTGTCTCTCGCAGGAAAACACTACCAGCAAAACAAGAACTATGAAATGGCCAGAAAAGCTTATGGTCAGATTGGGGAACTTGAAAACTGGTTAATCACAGGCGAGTATGAAAATATCTCTACAAGTGGATTTGATAAATCATATGACGTTATTAATCATCCCGAACTTAATGCAAACTTTTCCGGAAAACGGAACCGTCAGTTTGGCTGGAGAGAAGTACCTTATACCCGGCTTGATAAATGGTTCGATTTTTCTTACTACAACAGTTATAAAAACTCCATCCAGTTTGCGCAGACTTTTGTAAAAAGCCCGGCAAATATGACTGCAGAATTGAGAACCGGAGTTTCAGGTTCAATCAAAGTCTGGGTAAATGACCAGCTTATCCTCAGTGAAGCTGAAGAAAGAAATAATGACCTTGATTCCTACATTAACTCTATTAAATTAAATGAGGGATATAATAGGATCCTCATCCAGGTGGGTGAAAGTTATGCCGGCAGATCTAATTTCATGATCCGTTTAACCGATGAAAAAGGACACCCTTTAACCAATATTACAACAAGTTCTTCACCTCAAAACTACACTAAAGAAACAGCCTATGTATCTACTCAAATAAAACCTGCAGCCTTCAATTATTTTGAAACGGAATTAGAAAAACATCCGGACAATTATTTAAATCAGTTGATGCTGGCCAGACTTTATCTCAGACAAGGTAATATATTTGAATGCCGCAGTTTGCTGGAAAAACTAAAACAACAATTTCCTAAAAGTACCTACCTGAACACAATGCTTATCGAACTGTTTTCAAAAGCAGGCAACAGAACTGGCATTGAGACCCTCCAGGAAGCAATCAAAGCAAATGACCCGGAAAGTTCATATGCGCTTGAACTCACTTACAATGAATGCCTTAACCAGAAAGATTACAATAAAGCAACGGCCACCATCGCAAAACTGGAAAAAATATATGGCGAGGCTGATGATATCTATCTGAAAAAAATAACAGTAGCCGGAAAACTCAAAAACCAGCAGGAGGTAATTTCATTAGGAGACAAATCATATCCCCTGTTTCCAAACTCAGCAGACATCGTAGGTATAAAGTATGGTATTGAGAAGGAGATCAGAAAAAACCCTAATGCCATTGAAATTGTTGAGAAATACGTTGCCGGTAATGATGATTATTCTTCCGCTAAATATTTAGCGCAGCTTTATTTTGACAAGGGAGAAAGCGAAAAAGGCCTGACTATCTACAAAGATGAAATAAAAAATGATCCTATATCATTTGGCGTATATACTGACCTGGCAGCCCAATACTACAAACTACAGCAATATGATAGTGCAGAAAAGGTGTATTTGCAGGCCTTACAAATTGATCCTAATCATGCGGACACCTATAATTCAATGGGGCAGTTATATAGCGCAGCTAAACAAAAAGCAAAAAGCATTGAAGCTTACAATAAAACACTTCAGATCAGTCCAAATAATTATGATGCTATCCAGTCGTTAAGAAGATTACAGGATAAAAAAGCTGTTTTTGATTACTTTGCCCAGCCAGATGTTAAAGCTATCATCGGTGCTGCCCCAAAAGCATCTGATTACCCTGATGATCAAGTACTTGTTTTAGACAGAGAGGTACAGAAAGTAGTCTATGAAAATGGTGGGTCAGAAGAAAAACATTTCAATATTACTAAAGCTCTTACTCAAAAAGGACTGGAATCCCTTACAGAATACACCATTCCTTACAACAGTGATCAAAACTTCAATGTTGAGGTTGCTGAAGTGATTAAAGCAAATGGAACAAAAGTGCCCGCGGAACAAAATGAAAATCGTATTGTATTTACAAATCTTGAGGTCGGTGATGCGATCAACCTTAGATATACCATTGAAAATTATTCTGATGGACAAATGGCCTCCCACTTTTCAGATTCCTTTTATTTCAGCTATGGTTTGTCCTATGTGAATAAAAAATACGCTTTACTGATACATCACGATAAGCCATTCAAATACGTATTCTCGCAAAGCCCTATTGCACCTGTAAAAAGTAAAAAGGATGAATTTGATTTATACGTTTGGCAGCAGGGAAACCAAAAGGCTTTATTGTATGAAGACAAAATGCCTCCTTCAGAAGATGTAGTTAATAAACTGTATATCTCTTCGATTCCCAGCTGGCAGTTTGTGGCAGACTGGTATAACAATATTGCAACAGCTAAAGCACGTACCAGCTATGAGGTAAAATCAGTTGTAAGAGATCTGTTTGCTAATCAGAAAGACCTGGATCAGCTGACAAAAATCAAAATGATTTACAGCTATATCACACGCAATATTGCTTATAGTTCAGTACCATTCAGACAAAACGGGGTAATCCCTCAAAATCCGGCTACTGTGATTAATACGCGTATTGGTGATTGTAAAGACGTCTCCACTCTTTTTGTGACCATGTGTAAAGAAGCTGGTATAGATGCAACACTGGCCTTAGTGAGTACCCGGGATAACGGTCAGAACACCTTGCCTTTACCAAGTATAGATTTTAATCACTGTATTGCAAAAACGACCATAAATAATCAGGATTACTGGGTAGAGCTTACTTCAGGAAACCTGCCATTTAATACATTCAATAATGGCTTTATCAACTCGAATGTACTTCCTATTGACAAAAAATCCAATGAACTGATCAAGTTTAATCCGACAATAAGAGGCCGGAATACATTAACGTATCAAACAGTTGTCAAAATAGAAAATGCAGATATGCTCGTTACCGAGACTAATCAGAATACAGGATCAGCAGTCAGCTATCTGCGTTCGGTATTTACAGATCTTAGCAATAAAGACCAGTTAAAGAAGATGAAGGAACAATTGAGTTCATCTTATCCGGAAAACGAGGTCTATAAACTCAGTTTCACAAATCTTGATGCTAAGAAAGCGAGATCCGATACCCTGGGTACAGCCTCTTCGTATAAACTGATCAATGTAAGCAAACCTGTGGCGGGTATGATGATCTTTTCTCTACCGTGGTCTACCAAAGTTTCTGCAGCCAATCTGCAAGTTTTGCCTGAAAGAAAATTCGGCATTGACCTTACACAGATATTTGTCATGGATGAATCTAAACAACAGTTAATTTTAGAATTACCCGCTGACAAAAGTTTAGTACAACTGCCTAAAGACATTCACATCTCTAATGAATTTATAGACTTTAGTCTGGAAAGCCAGCAAATTGGAAACAAGATTTCTTTGAAGCGCAATTTTGTATTAAAAAGTGACCTGGTGCCATTAGACAAGGTTAAGGCCTTCAATACATTTTACAAGCAGATAGCCGAAGCGGATGAACAGCAATTAGCTATGAAATAAACAAAAAAAGCGCCCAAACAAGGGCGCTTTTTTTGTTTAGCTAAGGGGCTCGCTTCCGGATTAGTAATCGTCATGCGAATAATCCGGATAATTCCGTGGAGGAGGAATTTCACCAGATTTTATCTTCAGTTTCAGTTCCTTTTTCCCTATCTGCCGGTAAGATATAAATACTCCATTGAGATGATCAAGCTTCACCTCAAAATATCCGGTATTCGAAAAATCACGGGCCATTAGAATTCCTATAAAACAAAAAGTATCACCTTCTCTTCTTAATGGGTAAATTCCATAGTCAGTTAAAATGTAAGGTTTTCCCTTATACACCAAAGCATAGGATTCTTTCAGTTCAACCCCCTGCCCTTGATTATCTTTAACCTCTGCCTGAGTAATAAAATCGTCTTTAAAGGAATATGACACGTCTATGTAGTCTGGGGTCTGCGCTTTAAACGAAGCATAATTTACATAAAGACCGTCAGTATATTTTGGAGTTGTATAAAGATTAATTTTGCTTTTTTCTACACTATCAATTTGAATAATATCACGGTCACTAACAGGCGAACCACTCGATTCAGTTGAAATCATATGATCAGCAATGAATTTAGTAAGCATTCCATTTCCTTCTTTAAATAAACGCCGGGTTACATCCATCGCATTGAATGAAATCAATGTATCCAGTTTACCAACCTCAGCATAGCTGTCTTCGTTTGCCCTGTACAATTTAGCTCTTATATAACAATATCCGGTTTCCTTCATCGCTGTAGTTGTCTCTGCAAAACTAAGCTGACGCAACTGGAATATTAGCGTACCTGTTCTGGCCGAAGAATCAATCAACGCATTAAAAACAGCTATGATCTGCTCTTTTAAAGGACGATTAACAACCACTTGAGCTCTTCGGTTAAGCATCCCTACCTGAACTGTTCCCATCGAACCTGTGTCTGTTCTGGAATCAAGAAACCTGATCTTATCGTACGAACTATTATGGATCTTCTGTTTAGGAATTACCATCTCAAATGTAGCTTGTGCATAAGTATTCCCTGAATAGCAGACAAATAGAAAGAAGATAACGGAAAGCTTTGGAAAGAGTTTGTTTTCAGAAGGGAGAAGAGACATATAATTATTAACAAATGACCTGCAATTTATTAAAAAACACAGGCAACTGTCCCCCTGAAACCAAGTAAAACTACTTGGTTTCAGAATCAAGTGATTACACTTTAAAAAAACATCATTAAATAAATGAGATTTATATACTCACTTATCAGACACTATCGAAACTATAAATAACATGTCAGACAAAACAGAGACAAGCTCTTGCAACTGTAATACTGAACCTATTGTTATTAATAATACACATAAAACCATAAATGGTGTCACAAAGACTGTAAAAGCAATCCCATCAGCCATGATGAGTATCCTGATTGCATTTTTCCCAAAATGTCCCTTATGCTGGGCGGTATATATGAGTATGTTCAGCAGTATCGGCCTTGCTCAAATCCCCTATTTACCCTGGTTGTTACCAATATTGATTGGTTTCATGGGTGTACATTTACTGTTACTTTTTAAAAAAATCAGAACAAAAGGCTACCTGCCATTTTTCATCAGTTTATGTGGGTGTGGACTGCTTCTGTTAAACCGGTTCGCTTTCCCTGCTGAAAAATTAATCTCAATGACTGGGTTATCACTGATTATCATTGGCTCACTGCTCAACAATCTGACCACCAAACACCTGTCATTAACCTTTTCCAAAAACACGAACAAACCCTGATAATTATGAATAAATAACTGGGTTACATTCTTACTTTTCAGGCTTTATCCATAACTGCATCAAATTAAACCAATGTCATATTTACCGGTTAATTTCATCTCAAAGTAATTCTTTGCCCCACTAACCTCCCTACGCCTTAAAAACCCCTTAAATTTGCAGCACCATCTCAAAAATCAGTTGAGATTTATATATTATGCAAACAGATACAATTGCGGATTCTTCTTCCTCAAAGATTCGTTTAACAATAACAGGGTTCGTTACTTTCACTTTTCTAGGCTACTTTACCATAGGTTTATCACTGGCTGTCTTGCCGGTTTTCATTCATCAGCAATTGGGTTATAGTGCAATGATTGCTGGTATCGTTATCAGTTTACAATATGTCACTACTTTTCTCTTCAGGGGCTATGCCGGTAATATTGTAGATAAAAAAGGGCCTAAACCAGCTGTTTTATTGGGGATGATCGGTTTTGCCATAAGTGGTATTTTACTGGTTGCCTCCTATATGCTGAGAAGCACACCGGTACTGAGCCTGGGGATGCTGATCTTAACCAGGTTAATCACTGGTTTTGGAGAAGGCCTGATTGGCGCAAGCCCTGTTAACTGGGCTATTCTTGCTGTTGGAGATGAACATACCGGGAAAGCAATTTCTTTTAATGGTATTGCCAGTTATGGTGCTCTTGCAGTTGGTGCGCCTTTAGGAGTCATTCTTCACAATGCTTATGGAATTGGCAGTATAGGCATTCTGATTGTCCTTGTAGGGATCATTGGTTTCTTCTATGCCAAAAGCAAAATCGCTTTGAAAGGAAATACCAAAGAACCTCGAAAACCTTTTCTTCAGGTACTCAAAACAGTGGCACCTTATGGAATGTGTCTCGCTCTTGGAGGTCTTGGCTTTGGTACCATTTCTACCTTTATCACTTTATATTATGCTTCCTTAAACTGGACAGGTGCTGTTCTATGTTTATCTGTTTTCAGCTTACTGTTTATCCTTGGCCGCATTATTTTTGGCCGCTCTATAGAATTATATGGCGGAATGAAAACAGCCATGGCCTGTCTTGCCCTCGAATCAATAGGTTTATTCATCCTGTGGATGGCGAATGTCCCTCACCTGGCCCTGATTGGTGCAGGGATTACCGGACTGGGTTTCTCCCTGATTTTCCCGGCTTTAGGCGTAGAAGCGGTAAAACTCGTCCCCGCCTCTAATAAGGGTGCCGCACTTGGTGGTTATGGTCTGTTTATTGATTTATCACTCGGCCTAACCGGTCCCTTAGTAGGAGGTGTAGCCAGTCATTTTGGAATGTTATATATCTTTCCTTTTAGTATGACAGCTGTGTTTATTGGTTTTCTGTTATCCGTCTTAATTTACTCCCGTCAAAAAGTAGCATTTTCCAATACTTAAACGCTGATGGATCAATGTTTAAATATTGTATTTTCCTTTACATAATCGATATCATAAGGGTCTACCACAACTCCCAGATCACCAGTATAAACTTTATTGCCTCTGCTATAATGATAGAATGCAGTCTTTTTATCAGAATCAATAATCACCTGATCTCCTTTTTGAATTCCATAAGGAACATGAAGGTATATCTCCGCCTTCCCATCCTTAATTTTATATGGATATCTCCCGTGTTCTAGCACTGTATCTCTGAACTTACCCGTCTTTACACTATCGACATTCAATAAAAGGATACCAAAACTATGATTGGAAGAGGTCTTTGTATCTACAAGTTTCCCTCTGATTACAAGATCATTTTGCATGACGCGATCAATGATCTCCATACGTTTTTCAGCTGCATGATTACAATAAGCTACCAGAGAAATAAACCCCGCTAATAGTACTACCCAATATATATATTTCATCCTTAGTTTTTTAGTTTAAGATAGGTCCCGGATAACGTTGCATTAAAACCAAATTCACAACCTCCCAATTCATCATCAGAACCAATCACCAGGAATCCATTGAAAAAAGTAACCTTGAATCTGCAACTCTTATTAACCTCAATAATCATTTCGTTATTCTTTAAAACAGCAGTCCCAGATGCATCTGCCATATTCCTCCCAGGATCGCTGGTTACCGAACCAATTTCATATCCATAAGTATTACCCCGGAGTTTCTTAATGGTGATTCCACCCTGATATCCTTTTTCTCCATATTGATAATTATATTTTCCGGTAATATCAGTTGCCGGGAAAACAACCTGTTTGACCTGTCTGTTGTCTTTTAAAATCAGGCTGAGAGGATATACTCCATCAGACTTTGTAGAACTCCACTCTCCTTCAAACTTATCTCCATTCAGTTTTCCATAAAGCACACCGCTTATATTTCCATCCTTTCCAAATTCGCATAAAGTATATTTGTCCTCCGCATCCTTGCTTCCAATAATCTTTATAGGTAAGTGAGATTTGGTATTTAAATAGTGTATCTCTCCTATCACAGTAAGACCAGAAACTGTGAAATCGAGGTCAACCGGGATCTTTTTATTGATCGTCCCAGTCCAGCTGAACCTTTTCAATTCAACCGGGGTTTTCTTTTCCTGGGCATGACAGACCCCAATGGTAAACAGTAACAGGAATAATAAATTTTTCATTGGCACATAATTGTTTTATAGATGTTAGAATTAAACAGTACCAGACGATAGTTGTTTCAGGTAATTCCTGAAAAAGAAAAATTGCAAAACCATCAGTCCGGCATGGAATAAAATCCCGGTATAAAAGTATTGATTAACCTGATTTCCTTGTTTTCCGTAATCATTAATCATAAAAATACCAGCTATGATAAAAGGGGGTATGATAAAGCTAAGAAAGGATAAAAGATAATTATCTCTGATTTTCTCCTTTAAATTGAAAAATATCAGACAAGAAAATATGGTCGCATTCAATATAGCGAACAAACAACTCCCGGTATAGAAAACAACAAAAAGGCCAAACATCTTATTACTGCCCTTTATGGTATAAACCAACCAGAAAAAGATAAAAACAGACAATAAACTATAAGCAAGTATATTGTAAAATATGATATGCAGTAACTTTTTTTTAATGGACATTTTTTAACTTGCCTGATAAGAATCCGCAAAATACAAAATATGTCAGAGACTGAAAGATTACTACTCAAACGGCCAGACAATAATGATTTAAATAGTCTTTTTGAGATTTACGGAGATCCCCGGACGAACCTGAGTAATCCATCCGGGCCATTGGCCGACCTGGAAAAAGCTGCTGAAGTATTACATCGCTGGATAACACACTGGGATACAAACAACTTTGGTATGTGGGCAATTACGACCAAAGAAAATCCGGACCTGGTTATAGGATTTGGCGGACTCTCCTTGAAAAATTATGGTATTGCAGAACGCCTGAACCTTGGTTATCGCTTTGCAGTCGATGCATGGGGAAAAGGATATGCCACAGAATTAGCCCTTGCCAGTCTGGATTATGCGTTCCATCAACTCCATCAACCCGCAGTTTACGCAGTAGTACGACCTCAGAATACGACCTCGATAAAAGTACTGGAAAAAACTGGCATGCTCTTATCAGGAACACTGGACGATGTACCTGGTCAGCCGCAGAGCCTGGTTTATCAGATTAATAATCCTTCCCTTTTTTGAATTCTTCAAACGACTTTTTGATATAACCATGCAGGTCGTAATCTGCCCATTTCTTCAACTGTTCCGCATCAGGCCAGTACGCCGTTTTAAAATCCTCGAGGTCTTTCTCCTTAATCGGAACAATATTTTTGATGACCGTATTATTGAACCGGGCTGATACATCACTATAAGCCACTTCTCTTGCGGAAAGTTCACTCAGTCTTCTTGCTCTTTTCCCGTCTTTACTAAAACGTTCATATAAATACGTTAACGGACTGCCCCCTATTGGGGACAGCAGACCTAAAGGAGGTTTTCCCTTATAAAAGATTCCCTTATCCCGATAACCTGCTTCAGTTTCTTTCAATCCCTGCTTTACAGACTGACTAGTAATTTTCACTTCATCAAGTTGATTAACTGAAGGCCGGAGATAAACCACCAGGTTGCTAAAGCTACTTACAATCAACTCTTTGTCCTGGTAACCGCTATGCGTAATCGTTAGTGTATCACCCGTCTGGGCCAATATATCAAACAAACCAAAATTATTAGTCGTATTGGTGTACCCCGTTCTTTTATTGTAAACGGCGGCTCCACCTACTCTCGTTTTAGTACCCACCTGAAAAATCACTCCATTCAACATCTTTTGCGACTGTGCCCTGACGCCGGTGAAAATTGTCAGCAACATAAACAGAGGCAGAATTTGTTTATAATTTACTTTCATGACTTAAAAATAAGTACAAAAGGAAATGTTTTCCCCAATTTAACACTCTTTAACCAAGCATGTTAATTACTGTTAACAAAAAACATTGCTTATCTGTAACATCCTTATCGCTGAAGTTGTATCTCCCTCCTTTTTTTTATACATTTATAGCTTCCCCAAATATAAATTCTATTGAAATCTCTAATTACGATTGCACTCCTACTGCTAATCAATGGCAGTCTTTCAGCTCAGTTTAAACTTTCAGGTACTGTACACGATAATTTGAATCTCCCCTTACCCTATGCGGGAGTTACCTTGTCCAATTTAGCCAGTCATCAGGTACAGACGATGACCACAGATAGTGCAGGTTTTTTTAGCTTTAATCAAATAAAACCTGGTCAATATCAGCTCAACAGTTCCTATACCGGATTTCAGCCCGTAAACCTCATTCTTTCTCTTCAGGCTGACACTTTAATCAAACTCCAACTGATTCCTGCTGAAAAACAACTCAATGAAGTAACAGTTACTGCAACTAAGGCCATGCTGACTAATAATAAAGAGAAGCTGACCTACAATGTATCCAGCAGTATTACTGCCACCGGAACGGATGGACTGACAGCAGTGAGTCAGGTACCAGGCGTGAAGGTGAGTAACAATGAAATCAGCAGTGCAGGGAAAGGACAGCTTAAAGTAACGATTAACGGACAGCTTGTGCAGCTTACCGGTCTTGACCTGATGCGTTATCTGAAATCGATGTCTGCCAGTCAGATTTCAAAAATAGAACTCATTAAAAATCCTTCAGCCAGTTATGATGCTGACGGGAATGCGGGAATCATCAATATTGTCACTAAACAAAGTAAAAAACAAGGTTATTCCGGGAACGTACAATTTAATGCCAAACGCTGGATTCATGATCAGAAGACAATTTATGGCACAAGTAATTATTATGCGCTTAACGGGGGTGCAAACCTTTATTACAACTCAGAAAAATTATCAGTTTATGGTAATCTGAATTTAGATCAGGACCATCATCTGGAAGGATTCCGAACTGATATCTATTATCCTAAACAAACCTGGCTCCAGTCGGACACCGGAAATTATACTTATAAAAATATCAATCTGATTGCTGGAGCTGATTATAAACTCAGTCCGAAAACCAGTATAGGTTTCTCTTATCTGGGAGGACGTAATGTTTACGACGGTTCTGACCACGTGAATAATCCAATTTATAACAGTTCGGGGAAACTCGACTCTACCTTAAAAACCTATGCAACCTATCATCCGATAGCCAATAGTAATTCGGTCAATATGCACACGGTTATTAATTTTGATACTACCGGCAAGAAGCTTTTGCTGAATGCCGATTATTATAATTACTACCGGACTGACCGCTCAGATTTTGAGAGTAACAGTTACCTGCCGGGAAATTCTACACCAGTGAATGACACACGCTATTTTGACACAAACAAACAAAATATCAATATATACACATTTAAGGCAGATGCAGAACTACCTACCCGATACGGTGCATTAGCATTTGGCGGTAAATTAAGTTTTATCAATAATTACAGTAATGCCTTTTATTATAAAAAGATCAATGATAAAGACCTGATATATGATACCAATCTCAGTAATGAATTTGACTACCGTGAAAACACACAATCCCTGTATGCAAATATCAGTCAGGAGAAAAATAAATGGAAATATCAGGCCGGACTGAGAGCAGAGATCACACAAACCAAAGGGTATTCCTATACTATCAATCAAACGACAAACAACAATTATGTTAAACTGTTCCCTTCCCTGCTGATCAGTTATCAGGCTGGCCAGGATGATAGTTTTTCATTCACTTACGGGAAACGGATCAACCGACCGTCCTTCTGGAACCTGAACCCATTTAAATCACTTTATACAGCTTATAGCTACGGACAGGGTAATCCCTACCTTCAGCCAGAATACAATAACAACTTCGAATTATCACATACTTACCGGAATAACCTGACATCTGCCCTCTTTTTAAACATCACCGATAATGGATTTAACAGTGTAACAATTGCCAGGCCTGACACCAATCTGGTTTATACAACACCACTTAATTTTATCAAAACCTATCGGTATGGCCTTACGGAAAGTTATTCTTTAAAACTGGTTAAATGGCTCGAAAACAACAACCAAGCTACTTTTTTTCATACCAACGCCTATTCAGACAACAGTAGTTTCAATAATATCAAGGGTTATGGCCTTTATTTATCGACCAGCAATACTGTTTATTTCAATGAGGATAAAACCTTTGCCGCAGCGGCAAACTTCTGGTACCAGTTTCCCGAAATTGATCATATCGGAAGATCTGGTACAAGTTATAAACTGGATCTTGGATTAACGGCCCTGGCCTTTCAGAAGAACCTGAATATCACGCTGAATGTAAATGATGTTTTCAAAAGCAGCGCAACGAATGTAACCACCTATGTAAATGGGATTAAACAGAAATTCACCAATTTTCAAATCAACAGATATGCGCAATTAAGTCTGAGCTACCGTTTCGGAAATAAACAAACAAAAAGTAAAACCCGTGAAACAGGAAATGCAGATGAGCTGGGCAGAAACCATTAATCAGTTATAGTTTTTCTGATAACTGCCTGGCGTAATCCCTGTCCAGCGCTTAAAAGTCCGCGTGAATGCACTCAGTTCATTGTAGCCTAACAGATAAGAAATTTCCTTAACGGGATAAGTCCCTTCTTTCAGATAATTGATCGCTAATGTCTTACGGACATCATCGGCCAGTTGCTGAAAGTTGATTCCTTCTTCTTTTAATTTACGTTGTAAAGTGCGTGCGCTCACATTAAAATTCGATGCAATATCCTCCAGTGAAACTATGCCCAGATAAGAATTAGCCAGCAGATAGTTCGTAATACGGCTGTGTAATGTTTGTTTTTCCAGAGCTGGCATATCCAGCTTCGGAGTTATTTTCTGCAACAATATATGCTGCAATTCATAATTAGCCGTAATAATCTGTTCATTCCAATAACTGAGATCAAATACAATGGCATTTTCAACGACACTGGTCTCCGGACAACAGCGCATCACCCGTTCAAATTCATCCATATCAGCTATTGTCGCCGTATAACTGACAGCCAAAGGCTTTATCTTTTTAAGCATCAGCCCATCAAGTTCATGGATCACAAATACCATCAGCAAATCAAGTGTCTGTACTGCTGAAACTGATTCTTCCCAGTCAGTCAGAAGCGGTACGAACCGGACTATAAAATCCTGCTGCCGTTGCTGCACTTCTAATTTAAAAGCTGTTGTAATCAGATGGGTCAAAGAGGCAGCAACAGTTAATGCCTGACCTACTGTTTCGCTCGTCTTAATAATTTCACCTACTATACCCAATGCAGAGAGCTGTAAAGACTCGCCAAAATGCAATCCGAACAACTGATCCTTACTTAAATGAATTACATTAAGCCAGAGATCACTGAGCTGTTTCTGACTGAGTGGTGAGCTATCATCCAGTAAGCCATCCATAGTAATATTTGATAAACGGCATAAGGTATCAGCTGGTATATCTCTTTGTACCGCATAACCTATTAAACCCAATACCAGTTTCTTAAGCTGATCTTCCATGATTTTTAATTATCTGGTACTAAGATAATCGTATCTGCGGAGCAAAAAGAAGATTGGCGTAAAATGGTAATTCTCTGTCGCTTTAAGGTAAGCTATCCCCCCTCTTTTAAGAGGATATTTGTTTAACAACAATTCAAAAAACAAATTATAAGAATATGAAAAATCAAGCTAAACAAGTAGTTACTGAATTCCTGAATGCAGTAAAAGAAGTAAACACAGAAAAATTAGGTCAGTTATTACATGCTGATGTAGAATGGATCCAGCCAGGAAACAACCAGCTTTCAGGATTAAAAAAATCAAGTGGGGAAGTTTTCCAGATGGTTGGCAAAATGTTTGAATTATCGGCAAATACGATCAGGTTAACTGATGTTAAATCAATAACTGTTACTGGAAACCGGGTAGCCTGTCTGCTGGAATGGAAAGCTACCGAACCATCGGGTAAAATACTGGAAGTAGATAATATCGATGTGTATACTGTAGAAGATGGTAAGATCATCGGTGCCGAAGTCTTTTCATCCGATGTAGCTCATGAAGATCATTTTTGGGGTAACTAATCAAATAAGCGCAGGCTAAGGCCTGCGCTTATTTGATTTAAAACATCAATGCTTTACCTTGTTCCGGGAAGACCAGTTTCAAACCCATGGTATTTGTTTTCTTAAGTTCATTAACCAGATATAACTCTTCCTTATCCCAGGCTTTCATATGCGTAATTACAACTGACACTTTTTGCAAAGCACTGATTCCGGTCAGCTTACTTAGTTTTGTTAATTCGGTCATCAGCAGTTTCGGTGTTAAGTGTCCGAATAGCTGAGATTCCGGCTGCTTATTGGAAAATGAAGTTTCAATAAAAATAGCTTTCAGTTGATTTTTAACTATCAGAGGGGCTATCTCTTTCCATAGTTTTTCCAACTGCGTATTTTTCTCTATTTCGTCCGCACCAGTATCTCCCAGATACAACAATGCCGCGTCCTGATGGCTGATTAAAAAAGCGGTACTTTCATAAGCAGGTCCATGACTTAAAATAAAAGGAACAACCTGCATTTCGGTTCCTTTGAGGTCTATTTTCACCTTCTCTTCCAGATGAACATAGGTATATTTATTCAAGCGTGGTGCCTCGCCCTCATTGGCAAAATTAGCCCACGCTTTCCATGTAAAATATTGAGCTCTCAAAACCTCAATGACCGAAGGAAGTGCATAAATATTTTTGGCTGAATCGTCGGGAGAATTCATAATCAGACCTGCTACATGATCCAGGTGAGCATGCGAAACCAGGTACCCTTTGATGTTATTTTTCAAAACTTCATCAGCAGGGCCTTTAAAAAGTTGATTTTTAATAGCAACATCGAGCCCGTGTCTGATCGTTCCTGCATCAGCACAGATGAAATTATTACTCCCGGCTGGAGCTATCATATAGGATGACAAATTGCTTTCGTCCAATCCTCCTTTAACCCCCAGCGGAATTACCTTAAAGGAGTTTTCTCTTGTTTGCTGTGCATAACTGATACTAAAACCTGATAAAAGCAGCAGCAGGAAGTAGATTTTCTTTTTCATGATTGAGTATAAATTTTATATATTCTAAGGGGCACCGACGCCCTTAAATAAAGAGTGGAAATTTATTTTATCGGCAACAGCCTGATTAGATGACGCCTTATATATATTTCCATAACTTTTAAACGTAGTACCAGAGCCATTATAATTAATCATATCGGTTGTTTTCTGATTTGGTCTGTTCAACTCAAAACCCAGGTTATTATAATATTCAACCGGGCCTAAAGTGTTATAAAGATCCAGCAGCTGGCCTTCCCACTCTCTGGAGGTATTCAGACTCCCAACTGTATTGTTATATACTTTAGTCTTTGCCGGAGATACCCTGCGAGGATATTTCGCCAGGTATTCCTGAATTTCGGGTGTGGCCTGAACCTCAAAAGCTCCGTATTTATAACTTTGCCAGACTTTGTTATTGTATATGCTGACTGTTTTCATCTCAGAACCATAACTGATCAGCCAGGCTCGGATAGCGTTTCCCTGGTGATTGGTCACTTTATTATCGTGAAATGAACCATTACCAACTATATGCCATATCCCATTATGATTACCAGAAGCAGCCTTACCATCTGTCAGGCCGACATTTACCTGATCAACCACATTATCAGCAATTTCATAATCCTGCCCCGCAGCTATCCAGACCACGCTTCCCAGATCAGGACTGTTTTTCACTTTACAGGAAATCATTTTAAATCCTTCCATCAGATTGATAATCCCTGCCTCACTAAACCCTCCGTCAGTAGAAAATAGTCTGCTGATATGCTCCCCATGCAATCTTTCAAATTTGAAATTTTTGGATGCCGAAGCAGGTGTGCCATCGTAAATTCCATTATAACGGTAACTGATCACAAAATCAGTGATATTCCTGAATACCATATCATGAAGGTAAACATCATTGCTAAATCCTGAGATCTCTATTCCCTTACCCTCTTGGTTTTCGATAGTCAGGCCCCAGATCTCTACCTGGTTCAAACCATCTTCCACATCCAGTTTTCCACCAGTCAGCTTCACTCCCGTCGCATCTATCTTCACATGATCAGCCTTTTTAATATTGATATAACTATAATTCCCTGGTTTGATCCTGATCTGCTGATTTTTTAAAACATCAAGCATCAGCGTTCCCGAGCCAGTACCAACTAAAGTAAAATTACCAGGAACATGATGAACAGCTATTTTAGCAAATGGTTGTCTGGCAGGAGGGACTTTTCCTTTCTGTAAAATAGCCCTGTCAAAAACTTTATTATAATCCAGGGAATTCAGATCGGGCGTCCCCTTATAAATCGTACCATCTTCGCCACTAAAGGTGACCTGATAGGTATCTGGATTTACTTTTATGTAATATTTCTTATGCTCTCTTACAATAAATGCTGGCTGAGCAAAAGAATGTAAGTTTAAGGCCATCAATAAGATGCAAAGATGAAAGAATCTCAATTTATATTTTTAGTTTTATAATTGCTTAACATTTTTTCCGGTAATTCCAGAAAGAATAAATACTTATATCATAATCATCTATTCGTAACAAAAGTGCATAAATTAAGACTAATATCCTGTAACTCTATGTTAAGAAATCTGATCATGGCAAGATTCCTGTATAATGTTACCATAATCATTTCTATTAACTCAAACCTATGAGAAGTCTAAAAGTCAATATCGAAGAAGATGTGTACAGTGTACTGCAACCTATTACCACTATCAACCTTTACAAAATAGTGCACAACAAGGGTTCTTTTGAAATCACAAGGAGCAGACACAGCGGTGAATGGAAGGTTTTAATCCAAACTAATCATTCTGTAATCTTACCCGTTGCCCCTATAGGGAAGGCAATTGAGGAAAAATTCGGAATAGTGAACTAGATCATAATCAATAATTTAGCAGCGATTTTATTCCCCAAACTGTCCGTCAGATTGCTCATTTTGTATTTTTAATAACCAGGTAACAATTTATATTTATTACCTTCACCAAAAAAAATAATATGACTATTTGCACAGTTTTAGGAAATAAAGAAGTTACAATCATTGTTCTTGTTTTAAGCTTTATTATCGCTGCTTTCGCGGTATATTTTTCTTTCTTCAGAAAACGCGATACAAGCGACGCAGGACAGCACTAAGTTGTCCTTTTTAGTCCTGGAACTGCCCATCGGAAGGATCACGGAATAAATTCTGCGCGAAATTTACCAGAAACAACTGTTGTTTGGCTCTGGTAATCGCGGTATATAACCAACGCAGAAACTCCAGGTCAATCATTTCTTCGGTCAGGTATCCCTGGTCTACAAATACGGCATCCCATTGCCCCCCCTGTGCCTTGTGACAGGTTACGGCATAAGCAAATTTAATTTGCAGGGCGTTATAATAAGGATCTTCCTTAATGGCCAGCATCCGTTCCCGTTTGTTTGTTATATGCTCATAATCTTCTGCCACCCCTTCAAATAATTTTTTACTGTCTTCATAAGACAAATTAGGTGTTTCAGCCTGCAAAGTATCCAGCATCACCTTACAAGTGATCTGTCCTGCATCAGGATAATCCATAAATTCCACCTGCACTTCCGAAAAACGAAACCCATACCTTTCTTCTTCATTCCTGACCCTGACAATCCTCGCCATATCGCCATTGGCAATAAAAGAAGTTGCTTCATTATCAGGCAACCAGAAATAATTATTACGAACCACCATAATCTGATCCCCTCCGGTGAGTTCCTCTTCACGATATAATAACCTGGCTCTGATCTGCTGATTGTAGACATTTGCTGATTTATTGGAACGGCATACAACCAGCGAATTTTCAATATCAAATTTCCGGTAAGCATATTCCAGGCCTTCTACCAGTTTAACACCTGTCATTCTGAAAATATCCTTATACCCCTTAGTAAAGAACTGAGGGAGGGCCATCTTTTCATCACCGCTTCCTTCAGCTATAGTCGAAATATGTGTATTGATCAGATCACGCAGCATGGAAGCATTGGCCAGGATACCTGATTCCCTTCCCTGGCGGACCACTTCACGAAGTTCAGTTTCATAGACCTTTAATCCAAAGTTCTGCGCTACATAAGCTTTATTCAATGCAGGTGAATCCAGGCTGCCTACTGGTGGTAATTGTGCGGTATCCCCAACAAAAAGTACAGCACAGTTCTTTCCATTGTAAATAAACTCCATCACATCCTTTAGAAAAGATGAACCGTTCCGGGTATTCCACTCATCTGCAATCATAGAAGCTTCATCTATGATAAATAAAGTATGTTCCGCAAGATTCGGAGCGAGCTGAAAAGACATATCCGTAGATACAGCAGAGCGTTTTCTATAAATCTTTTTGTGAATGGTTAAGGCTGTCCTGCCCGAATAACTGGTCATCACCTTAGCTGCACGTCCCGTTGGAGCAAGTAAAACCGACCTTATCTTAAATTTAGGCAAAACGCTGACTAAGGCCGCAACCGAAGTAGTTTTACCCGTACCGGCGTATCCTCTGAGAATGAAACACCTGTTATCCAGCTCTCCAGCTAAAAATTCAGCCATCTGACTGCAGAAAACAAGCTGTTCCGCAGTAGGTTGAAATTGATAAGACTGAGCTATTATTGAGGCTTTATCCATTTTACAAATATGCAATGGTGTGGTTATAGAAAAAAGAATTAATTTTGCTAAGATGAACAATAGTAAAAACAGCATTTTATTAGTGGATCCGGAATTTGATCCTAATACTGCCTCAGACTGTAATTTGTTGTTAAAAATTACTGGCGATAGTTTTTCTTATGCTATAATTGACAAACACAGCAAACAGTTAAAGGCCGTTTTTGATCAGCAGGAATGTGAGGATATCAATGTTGAACTGGCTACTGTCTTAAAAAAAGACAGCTATCTGAATCTTCCTTTCCGGGAAATAAAGGTATCTGTATACACGCCAAATACTATTGCCGTTCCAAATGAATTCTTCTGCACCCAGGATTTAAATGCCTATGCCAATTTTTTTAATGAAGAGCAATCAGATACATTGTATACACGCTCTTTTGCCCGGTTTGGCTTTACCTCTGTTTTCAACCTTGAGAAATTTGCAGAACAGACCTTAAATACTTTTTTAGCCAGTGCTGCACGCTACGAGCAGAATGCACCGGTTTTAGCACTGGGATCAGGCATTGAGCACACTGCTTTATTACTGGATTTCACAACCGGCTCTTTTAATGCCTTATTACTGGATGAAGGAAAAATGCGTTTCCAGAATACCTTTCAGACCGAAAATCCGGAAGAGTTCAATTATTTCCTGCTTTTATTAATCCAGGAATTACAACTGGACGCCAAAAACCTACCTGTACTAGTCAGTGGAATTATTCATCAGCACGATGGTTACCATACCTGCCTGCATAAATATTTCAACCACATCCATTTTAACCTTCCCCCTGCTGGTGATATTGATCATGCTATCTTAGATGATATGCCTGCACATTATTACAGCAGCCTATTAGCTCTTGACCTATGCGTATAATCGGCGGTAAATTAAAAGGTATCCGCATGAGTGCGCCTGCCAGTCTCCCAGTAAGACCTACAACAGATATGGCCAAGGAGGCACTTTTCAATATTCTTTATAATACTTATGATTTTGATAGCTGCAAAGTCCTGGATCTATTTTGTGGCACCGGGAATATCAGTATCGAGTTCGCTTCAAGGGGAATCCAGGAAGTGACCGCGGTAGATAAACATTCGGGTTGTATCTATTGGATCAAATCTGTTATTGAGAGATACGAACTGAATGAAATACAATTGCAGAAAGCTGATGTGTTCAAGTTCCTGGAGCAACATACAAAACGCTACCAGATTATTTTCGCCGACCCTCCTTATGATCTGAACAATATACCCATGATCCCACAGCTGGTTGCCAAAAACAAACTACTGACTGAGAACGGTTTACTGGTCGTAGAACATCCATCCTTATTAAAATTAAAAGATCAGCCTGGATATACAGAAACCCGCAGATATGGGAATTCTTCTTTCAGCTTTTTCAACTATACTCCCTAGACTATGAAAATAGCCCTGTTTCCGGGTTCATTTGACCCACTGACCATTGCACATGCCGATATTCTGAAGCGTGCCCTGCCTTTGTTTGATAAAGTAATTGTAGGTATAGGATTGAATAGTTCCAAACAAAGTTTTCTGTCAGGCGATGTCCGGATGGAAATTGTAAAAGCAGTGTTTGCAAATTATCATAATGTGGAGGTCCAGTCTTATGAGGGTTTAACAGTAGATTTCTGTAAAAAAATTCATGCTACTTATATGATACGTGGTATCCGTTCAGTAGCCGATTTCGAATATGAAAGAGCTATTGCACAGATTAATCAAACAATGATGCCAACTGCTGAGACCATATTTATTCTGAGTAAACCTGAATATTCCGCTATCAGCTCCACCATAGTACGGGATATTCTCCGTAACCATGGTGATGTAACGCCTTTTCTTCCTAAGGAAGCTTTGTTTTTTCTTTAGTACTTTTCTCTTTGATGAGTTTGCCTGCTTTCAGTACGTCGACGATCGAAGGGTAGGTGTTTTTAAGAACAGGCTTCAGATCTGAAGCTGCAAGCCATTCCGCTTTAGTGATGCCTTCTTCTTTTTGCGGGATGAGCTTAGGTGACCCTTTAACAGTCATTTTGTACCAGTTAGTTCTCTTCAGAACCAGTTTTGTTCCCATTTCATAGATATGATAGGTTTTACATAACTTTTCATCATTCGTCAGGATTTTCACGCCACATTCTTCTTCAACTTCCCGTTTACCTGCTTCTTTAAGCCCTTCTCCTTTTTCTACTTTACCTTTTGGCAAATCCCATTTTTTATTTCTGAAAATAAACAGGTATTCGTCCTTCGCATTCATCACCAGTCCACCAGCGGCTTTGATCACTGTTAAACCTCCTTTTATTTGTTGAAAAAGTGATTTGGGATCATCAGTAACTAATTCATATTGTTTTGCAGAGAATTTATTTAAACCTTCGTAGAAAGTTTCAAAGTTAAATCCGTTTTCTTCCAGATGCTCAACAGGTTCTGTTTGTGACCAGCTTTTATTCGTGATCAGTAGTGTATTATCGTTTATATAAATTCTATAAGTTTTCATTGGCCTGATATTTACATTACTAAGTATGAAAATTCGATTTTCAACTTTAGTTCAGGAAATAAAAGTATAAAAATTCTATACGATACAAAGAGGAATCGCTTATTATTTACTTTTAGAGCCTGTTTAAAATTCGTCTGCTCATTTTAAACAGGCTCTAAATCCTAATCTTTTCTAATTATCACATTGAGTATCAATTGGTGGCAAAAAAAGGACAAATCCTTTCTAGAATTAAGGTATTATTTTGAGTAATTTTGGAGCATGTATAATAAAAGTGATATTGAATTAAAGGTAGCTGAATTTTTACTTCAAATTAAAGCAATAAAATTACAGCCGAATAACCCCTTTACCTGGGCATCAGGCTGGAAATCTCCAATTTATTGTGATAATAGGGTGACCCTTTCCCATCCGTCAGTACGAACATACATCAGACAGAAACTTACGCAACTGATACAGGAAGAATTTGGTTCTGTGGATGTAATTGCCGGAGTTGCTACTGCAGGTATCCCGCAAGGTGTGCTGGTTGCTCAGGAATTAGGATTGCCTTTTGTTTATGTAAGAGCGAAAGCTAAAGAACATGGAACTGGCAGTCTGATTGAAGGAGAAATCATCGAAGGTCAGCGCGTAGTAGTGGTAGAAGATTTAGTTTCTACCGGAAAAAGCAGCTTACAGGCAGTACATGCCTTGAAAAATGCAGGATTATCTGTTGCAGGTCTGGTTTCGATCTTCACTTATGGCTTTGATCTGGCCGAAGAGAATTTCAAAGAAGCCAAATGTCGTTTTGCAACCTTATCAAATTATAATACCCTGATACAATACGCTGCTGAAAACAGTTTTATTGCACAAAGTGATGTGGATATACTGAATCAATGGCGCAGAAACCCATCCGAATGGGGACAGAATTTTGACGAAAATCCAGCATAAAATGACCGTTATCGAAAGTACCACCATCGTAAACCAGCCGGTTGAGAAAGTTTATAATTTCCTGGCCGATATGAACAATGTTCAGCAGTTAATGCCTGAAAACATCTACAACTGGTCTTCTACTGTAGATGAAGCGAGTTTTACCATTCAGAATATGGCTAAACTGGCTATCAGGATTTCCAGCCGCGTGCCTAACCAGGAGATCATCGCGATCCCTTCTGAGAAAGCTCCTTTCGATCTGGAATTGAAGTGGACAGTAGCAGATAATGGGGATGGTACAACAACAGCAACTCATATCATTTCAGCAGATCTGAATATGATGATGAAAATGCTGGCTGCGGGACCTTTAAAGAAATTAACAGATCACCAGACTGCAAGGTTAAGTGAAATATTAAAGTAAACGTCTGTTTAAAGAGCATAAAAAAAGAGCAAATGATTTGCTCTTTTTTTATGCTCCGATTTTAAATCATTGAAAACTTCAGAAAAACGGGTACATGATCTGAAAGCTTTCTCGCCTCTTTTAAATCTTCGAATGCGGCATAAAAAGGAATAATTCCAGCGTCAATTAAATTCACCTTAGCCTGATTATAGAAAAAATTATCATAAGCCGAAGCCAGACAATTTCCGTTAACACATCTTTGTTTGAGTGAAGTTTTCTGACCTGTAAATGCCGGAGGGTATCCCGCATTCTTCAACGGATTCCACACCGAATGAGACTCAGGCAGATTGAAATCCCCGCAAAAGATCAACACATCCGAAGGATAACTTTCAGGGAAATATTTCAGGTATTTAATCTCGGTTTCCGGTTGCTTTGACTTGGGTATCGCATGCATTGTAACCAATGTAAATTGTTTTTTCCCTAACCGGAACCTTGCAAAATAAGGCTCCCTGGTAATTTCCAGATTATATTTTTTCTCCAGCCAGGCCTCTCCTATTTTTTCTGTACGGCTGGTCTTCCAGATAAAAGCATAACGCTCTTTACTGTATCTGTCACTCGAAGTTCCATGACTGATCGTATAATCCCATTTAGTACCAGTTCTGTTCAGCGCATCGCTGAGGCGGGCAACAGCCTGTGGCCCACCTGGCCCGGCTACGACTTCCTGTACAGCAACTATATCACAGTTTTTTAACGTTTGGGCAATGAAGTCTATTTGTGTATCGGTCTTGGATTTCCCAAAGTCTTTTAAGTTCCAGGAGCAGACGGTTAATGTTTGCCCAAAAACAGAAAACGAAAAAAGAAGGAAAACCGTTATTATATATCTTTTCAAATCGCAGCTATCTCTATAAATTTACGGGTACTGGTTTCTTCTTTAAATTCTGCACATTCATTAATACAATGGCACTGATAATCATTAAAATCCCCACCCATTGCAGAAAATTAACTGGTTCTTTTAATAACACATAGGCAAACATCACAGAAACCGGCAACTCTACCGAGGCGACAATTGTTCCCAGGCTGATCCCTGTATGTGGCATCCCACTGGTAAAAAGCAGTGGAGGTAAAATAGTTCCAAAGAAAGCAAGAAATAATCCCCATGGCCAGAAAATGCCAAAGTTAAAATTCGAGTAAGAATTAGTACAGAAGATCAGTACAATAGCGACCAATCCACCGGCCAATAACCACAAGCTCCGTTTTAACGGTCGCATATGCGTTGCAATACTATTGGATGAGTATAAAGAAACCGTATAAGAAACTCCCGCAGCCAGTCCCCAGGCTACCCCTCTCCAATCCAGTTCATGTACATCCGAGAAAATATTTGTAGCCAATGCTGTTCCCATCAGTACAATTACCGTTGCCAGGATCTTTCTCCCGGTAGGCATCTTTTTATCTATTACAGCTTCCAGTAGTAAACCCATCCACACTGATTGCATCAGCAGGACAATGCCTACAGAAACCGGGATATACTTCACAGCGAAATAATAAAAGACACTGGTCAGCCCCAGTGAGGTTCCACCAAACATTAATTTTAAAATAGATCCCTTTTCTTTCTGTCCCTCTTCTTTAGCTTTATCTTTATTTTTGATCAGTATATTTAATAAAAGTATACCAGTAAATCCGATCGTAAACTGAGAGGTAGTGACCTCAGCAGTATTAAATCCATGTTCATAAGCCAGTTTAACTACAGTTGCCAGCGCGCCGTAACTTGAGGCGCCAAGCCCTACCAATAAGGCGCCCTTTAGTAAGTTCTTCTCCATTATATTGTATTCGTATTAATTTTCATTCAATTTTATGCAAAGAAACTCATTCAAAATCGAAATACATCAACTTTTCAGGAAACTGAGCCGAAGATGGCATTCTTTAAACCGATCCTGATTACAGTGCATTAATTTCTAACCAGAGGACAATTGAAGGATCTGCGGGTATATTTATTGTAAAAACAGACAAAAATTCAGTACAACTAATTAAAAACCAGACATTTATTCAGTAATAATTATCTTTTAGCGACATAATTTCCGATATTTAAAGATCCTGCGATATGGCATTTCTTTTGTGCCAGCATTGGCATGAACTTCAACAACTTTACTATAAAAGCCCAGGAAGCAGTTCAGCAGGCTTCCGAAATAGCCCAGGGCAACCAGCAACAGGCTATTGAAACAGCCCATTTGCTAAAAGGGTTGCTTACTGTTGATGAAAATGTAGTTTCTTATGTTTTAAAGAAACTGAATGTGAATTTAAATGTACTCAATCAGCAGCTTGATGCTCAGATTGAGAAATTCCCGAAAGTAAGTGGCAGTAATGCTTACTTATCCTCAGGGACTAATTCGGCCTTACAGAAAGCACAGTCTTACCTGAAAGAATTTAAAGATGAGTTTGTCTCTGTAGAGCATCTTTTGTTAGGTATCCTGTCTGTGAATGATAACACCTCTAAACTGTTAAAAGACCAGGGTGTAACAGAGAAAGATCTTAAAAAAGCTATTCTTTCCTTACGTGGTGATAATAGGGTAACCGATCAGAATGCTGAAGCCACTTACAATGCTTTAAATAAATATGCGAGAAATCTGAATGAGTATGCAGAGTCCGGAAAACTGGATCCTGTAATCGGCAGAGATGAAGAAATCCGCCGTGTCATACAGATCCTATCCCGCAGGACCAAAAACAATCCTATTTTAATAGGCGAACCTGGAGTAGGTAAAACAGCTATTGCTGAAGGTATAGCTTTCAGGATTATTAAAGGTGATGTACCAGAAAACCTAAAAACAAAAACAGTTTACTCTCTGGATATGGGTTCCCTTATCGCCGGTGCGAAATATAAAGGAGAATTTGAAGAAAGACTGAAAGCAGTCGTTAAAGAGGTGACCCAGAGTGAAGGAGATATCATCCTGTTTATAGATGAGATCCATACACTAGTTGGTGCTGGTGGCGGCGAAGGAGCGATGGATGCCGCAAACATTCTTAAACCTGCATTAGCTCGTGGTGAATTACGTGCAATCGGAGCTACAACTTTGAATGAATACCAGAAATATCTGGAGAAAGATAAAGCGCTGGAACGTCGTTTCCAGAAAGTAGTCGTAGATGAGCCGGATACACAGGATGCAATTTCCATCCTGAGGGGCCTGAAAGAAAGATATGAAACCCACCATAAAGTAAGGATCAAAGACGAGGCGATTATCGCTGCTGTTGAGTTATCGCAGCGGTATATCAGTGATAGGTTCCTGCCTGATAAAGCCATCGACTTAATGGATGAGGCCGCTTCTAAACTGCGACTGGAAATGGACAGTGTCCCTGAAAATGTGGATGAGCTGGATCGTAAGATCATGCAGTTGGAAATTGAACGGGAAGCGATCAGAAGAGAAAATGATGATAAAAAAGTTAAATCTCTCGGAGAAGAAATTGCAAACCTTTCTGCCGAACGCGATGAGCTGAAAGCAAAATGGCAGGGAGAGAAAGATGTAGTGGATGGGATCAATAATTTACTCGAACAGATAGAGAATTATAAGCTGGAAGCCGACCAGGCGGAGCGTGCTGGGGATTATGGAAAAGTAGCCGAAATCCGTTATGGTAAAATCAAAGAAGCCCAGGATAAGGTTGAACAACTAAAAGTTACTCTTGAAAGTCAGCAGGGCGCAGGCCGTATGCTGAAAGAGGAGGTTACTGCCGATGATATCGCCGGTGTGGTGGCCCGCTGGACAGGTATTCCAGTCACTAAACTGGTTGCCAGTGAACGCGAAAAACTACTGAACCTCGAAGATGAGCTGCATAAACGTGTAGCAGGTCAGGATGAAGCTATTGAGGCTATATCCGACGCAATACGCCGCTCGAGAGCAGGTTTACAGGATAAGCGAAAACCAATTGGTTCATTTATCTTTCTGGGCACAACAGGTGTCGGTAAAACAGAGCTGGCCAAAGCATTGGCAGAGTTCCTGTTCAATGATGATAACGCTTTAACGCGTATCGATATGAGTGAATACCAGGAAAGACATTCGGTATCCAGATTAATTGGTGCGCCTCCGGGATATGTAGGTTATGATGAAGGTGGTCAGCTGACCGAAGCCGTGCGTCGTAAACCTTATTCAGTAGTATTACTGGACGAGATTGAAAAAGCACACCCGGATGTATTTAATATCCTTTTACAGGTATTGGATGATGGCCGTTTAACAGATAATAAAGGCAGACTGGTCAACTTCAAGAATACGATTATCATCATGACTTCCAATATCGGATCACATCTGATACAGGAAAACTTTAAGGAGCTGGATGATGCCAACCGTGATGAGATAATCGCAAAAACTAAAAATGAATTGTTTGAGTTACTTAAACAAACCATCAGACCAGAGTTTTTAAACAGGATCGATGAACTGATTATGTTTACTCCGTTAAACCGCAGCGAAGTCAGGAATATTGCAGAACTGCAATTCAGACATGTACAGGATACCCTGGCTGAAATGGGAGTTGAGATTGAAGCCTCACCCGAAGCGCTCGACTGGCTGGCAGAACTAGGATACGATCCACAGTTTGGTGCCCGTCCATTGAAAAGGGTGATCCAGAAACGCGTATTAAATGAATTATCTAAAGAAATACTGGCAGGAAAAATTGACAAAGACAGTAAAATCAAACTGGATATGTTCGATAACAAGTTTGTATTTCTGAATATGAAAAAAGCAGAGGTTTAAAACTTTTGATTAGATAAACTGGTATTGAATACCGGATCATTGCAAAGAGGATACTGATTGAATTCAGTATCCTCTTTTTGTTTAAAATCAACAGCTTTTACCAGGTAAAAAACACTATTTTAATAATCACCCCTAACCATAATAGTAAGTATAGGTAACCTGGTAATTTATTTAAAATAGGTTTCTCTGCAATCAGACAGATAATTCCCAAAACAGGCAGAATTATCGTCACTCCTACCGCATAAGCCATTGTATTCAACAGCCAGAAAGATGGAATATCTATTTTGTAAACTGCATAAATAACTGCACCAGCACAACCATAAGAAAAAAACACTCCGAAAATATGAAGTATAATCAGTCCCGTCTTTTTTAAAACACTCATCACACAAACTAAGTCATATTTTTCCACAGATAACTTAGTCTTCATAATGAGTATTTAAAATGTAAAATTCGAATCCCCCTCTTTCCTGTCAGCAATCTCCAAAAAAACACGCTAAATCGAATAGATAACAGTCCATTGCTGTTTAACCAGTGATCAAACTCCTGTTCAGAGCCAATTTCCATAAACATGTTACTCCTTTATCTCTGAAACACAGATAAAATACAAAACAATAATCCAAAATTTTGCTTTATAAGAGAGAAAGAACACAAGAGTTGTCTTTTGAACAAAAATTCCATTCCAATTAAGAGTAGAATTTAAACAAAAAATACCATTTCTACTTTTTTGTTTATGCATTCTCATCTGACGACTCCAAATAACAATTATTCAAATGAAGATAGCCTATATATCAACTTACCCTCCGCGTGAATGTGGTATTGCTACATTCAATAATAATCTTTTAAACGCAATCGGTCTCGATACAAGTGAAGTATCCAAAAACAGTTTTGTCGTTGCGCTGGCAGACTCCGAAGACCTTACAGCTTATGAATATCCTCCTGAAGTCAAATACATCATCCGCCAGGAGAATCAGAAGGACTATACCAGGGCTGCAGATTACATCAATACCAGTCTGACAGATGTATGTATCATGGAACATGAATTTGGCATTTATGGCGGTGAAAAAGGTGTTTATGTTTTACCATTGATTGCCCGATTGCAAAAGCCCCTGATTACGATTCTCCATACCATACTTAAAGATCCTTCCTATATGCAATTGACCATGATCAGGGAAATTGCCAAATACTCTTCGAAAATTGTTGTCATGAGCAGCAGGGCAGTCAGTTTTCTGATCACTATTTATGGGATATCTGCGAATAAAATCAAACTCATTGAGCATGGTGTTCCCGATCTCGAATCTAAAAAAGACAATAAAATCAAGAACTCACCGACCTTTAAGAACAAAAAAGTACTCTTCACTTTTGGTTTACTCAGCAGAAATAAGGGATTGGAAACTGTTATCGAAGCGTTACCCGAAATAGTAGAGAAAAATCCTGATGTCATGTATGTCATATTAGGAACAACACATCCTGGGGTGATCCGTAGTTCGGGTGAAGAATACCGCGACAGCCTCAAACGACTGGCAAAAAAACTCAACGTAGAAAACCATCTGATCTTCATTAATAAATTTGTATCAGAGGAAGAGCTGTTTGATTACCTCACTGCAGCTGATATGTACATTACCCCCTATCTTAATGAGGCACAAATTACCAGTGGTACTTTATCCTACGCTGTTGGTGCCGGAGCCGCCGTAATCTCCACGCCTTACTGGCATGCTCAGGAATTACTTGCAGATCAACGCGGAAAACTATTTGATTTCAAAGACGCTAAAGGACTGGCCACCATCGTGAATGAATTATTTGCCAGCAAGGAGCAATTACAGGAACTCAGGAAAAACGCTTATAATTACGGTCTAAATTTGCGCTGGCCAAATATTGGTAAGATTTACATCCAAACCCTAAAGGAAGCTATCTTGCAGGCCAACCAGATTGAGGAAGAGATTAAACCCATTATAGACCCTGATATGATGCCCAGTTTCAGTATGGCCCATATCAAACGTTTAACTGATGATACCGGGATTGTACAACATGCAAAATATGGTATCCCAAATCTTAAAGAAGGGTATTGTCTGGATGATAATTCCAGGGCATTAATTATGGTCATTATGGCCTGGCAACAAAACAAAAGCAAAACTGCACTTGAATTACTGCCGGTTTACCTGAGCTATATCCAATATATGCAATGTGATAATGGCAACTTCAGGAATTTTTTAAGTTTCAAAAGAGAGTATCTGGATGAAGTTGGCAGTGAGGATTCCTTTGGCAGAACAATCTGGGCATTGGGTTATCTGATTAACAACGCACCCAATAATTCCTACAAAGAATTTGCAACCGAGTTGTTTGTAAAATCTGTTCCCCACTTCAGTAAACTAGAACATCTCCGAGGAATAGCTAATACAATGATTGGTTTAAGCTCTTTTTTAAAAGCCCGTCCTTATGATGAACAGATCATTCAAGAGTTCAATCAATTAGCGGTCCCACTCAAAGCTGCCTACCAGGCCAATAAAGAAGCTCAATGGTATTGGTTTGAGCAGAAAATGACTTATGACAATGCGATTTTGCCCCTGGCACTACTCTGTCATTATGAAACAACGCAGAATCAGGACTCTCTGGCAATCGGACTGGAAAGTATGGAGTTCCTGAGTTCAAAAACACTGGATAAAGGTTATCTGAATCCGGTAGGTAATGACGGATGGCTTCCAAATGGTGAAGAAATGGCTTTGTATGATCAGCAGGCGATTGAAACCATGGCTATAGTACTGCTCTATTTTAAAGCTTATGAAATTACCCATGATTTAAAATATATCCGCCAGATGTACCTAAGTTATCAATGGTTTCTTGGCGAAAACAGCCTCCGTCTCCCCTTGTATGACTATGAAACCAAAGGTTGTGGAGATGGTCTCCAAACCTATGGGGTGAACAGAAACCAGGGAGCTGAAAGCACACTGGCCTACTGGGTGTCACATCTGGTTGTACTAAAAGCATTGGAGTTCGAATATGAATACTCTCCCGAAACAGTCATTCAAAAAGAAGAGGTTTCACAATGAAAGTAGCTGTATTATCACCGGTGGCGTGGAGAACCCCTCCCCGCCATTATGGCCCATGGGAACAAATGGCATCTAATCTGACAGAGGGTTTACACCAGGCAGGAATAGATGTCACCTTATTTGCCACAGGCGATTCAGTGACCGCATCGAGATTAAGCAGTGTTGTTGAAAAAGGATATGAGGAAGAACGTAACCAGGATGCTAAAGTCCTTGAATGCCTCCACATCAGTAATCTCATGGAACAGGCTGCCAGCTTCGATCTGATTCACAATCATTTTGATTTTATGCCTCTGAGTTATTCACGGCTGATCAAAACTCCTGTTTTAACAACTATTCATGGCTTTTCATCAGAAAAGATTATCCCGGTCTATCAAAAATATAACCGGGACAGTCATTACGTCTCCATCAGTAAGGCTAACCGTCACCCCGCGCTGACTTACCTGGGGACAGTATATAATGGGCTGGATACCGGGAGTTTTCAATTCAGCCCCTCTTCTGATAACTATCTGCTTTTTTTTGGAAGGATTCATCCTGATAAAGGAACCGCCCAGGCTATACAAATTGCGATCAAAAGCAAAAGAAGATTATTTATAGCCGGGATTATTCAGGATGAAGATTATTACAAAAAACGGGTAGAACCCTATCTGAACGACGACATCCAGTTTTTAGGTGCAGCAGGGCCAGATTTACGGAATGAGCTGCTTGGACGAGCTATAGCCCTGTTACATCCAATCCATTTTGAAGAACCATTTGGATTAAGTGTCGTTGAGGCCATGTTATGCGGAACTCCTGTGATTGCATTTAATAAGGGGTCTATGCCAGAATTGATCCGGCATGGGAATACAGGTTTTTTAGTAAACGATGTCGAAGAGGCAGTGGCGGCTGTCGGTCAGCTTGAACAAATCGACAGACATACCTGTCATGAATGGGCAAAAACCAGATTTTCAAAAGAAAAAATGGTAGAGGATTACCTGAATCTCTACCATCAGATCATTTGATTAAACTTTATTTTCACTGTTTCCTGAGCTTAAAAGTTTGGCCAGCAGTAAAGCAATCTTCACAGTAGCGAAAGAAGAACAATAATCAGACAATCCATAAGGAATAATCAGATCGCCGTTATGAATAATTGATCCGCAGGAGTACAATACATTAGGTACGTAGCCTTCTCTTTCGTCATTATTTGGTATAACCAAAGGTTCAGTCAGCCTGCCAATCTCCTTGGAAGGGTCTTCCAGGTCCAATAAGCTTGCTCCCAGACAATATCTGCGCATCGGACCAACCCCATGTGTAATAATTAACCAGCCAGCCTCCGTTTCTATAGGAGACCCGCAGTTACCTATCTGGATAAATTCCCAGGGAAACTGTGGATGTTGCAACATTACCGGATGATCCCATACAGTAAGTCTGTCAGAATACATCAGATAGTTATTCCATCCGTCTATCCTTGACATCATTACATACTTTCCATTAATTTTGCGCGGAAATAATGCCAGGTTCTTATTCTGAGCACCTACCCCGTGAAGCGGACTTACCTTAAAGTCGTAAAAATCAGTTGTCTGTAAAAGTTTCGGCAAAATCATCGCACCATCGAATGCAGTATAAGTGGCATAATATATCACAGAGCCATCTTCTTTAATAAAACGGACAAAACGTGCATCTTCAATACCTTTTCGCTCAAATTCCGATATCGGGAAGATCACCCGGTCAGAGATATCTGTATCTCTTGAAAAACTTATTTCATGATAAGTATCTGAAAGCCAAAGAACTTTATCATACTCCAGTTTTTTCAGATCCTCAATCTGCAGATTTTTAGAATCGATAATTACTCTTCTGAGTATGGCATAATCAAACTTCTCCTCCAGCTTTAAATCAAGTTCATTCAAAATAGATTGATCAATCATTGTATCAGCAGCCCGCTTGAGAAACAGTTTTTTGTTATAAACTGCATTACGGACTACTTCTGCTTCATCAACATAATTCCCGGAAGGATCAACAGTGATATTTCCACAACAATCAATCAATGCCCTTCTGAACACAACTGAAGAAATATGTCCTTCTCCTACGGCTCTGAAACTAATGATTAAACGCTTTTCTCCCTCTACCAGTTCGGACTGGTCAGGATCTTCCACCACCGAGGGATTAAAAAAAGCAGCAGATTCTATAGAATATTCATGTGTAAAATAGGAGCCAAGCAATAAACGCTGGTATTTACTCAAAGACTCATAATCGATATCCATTGCATCTATACAATACTTAATATTTTTGCAATGGCGGGTCAGAATCTTGGTAATGTTCCTGTGTCTTTTGGAATACTCCTGCAGGATCGGAGAAATCAGCCCAAAGACCTCCTTTGAAGATAAATCCAAAACTCTCCTGATTACCTCTTTTGCCCTCTCCTCTCCATTAAAGAAGAATCTGGCGATTACACGCTTGGGGTCAGGATATACTTTAACCGGTTTTCGTTCTATTAATAATCTCATAATTATAATAACGCTTTTAACACGTATAAAGGTTATATGAATTTACTTTTTATTTAACGAAAACAAGACACCATAATTATCTTATTGATGAGCCGATAAAGAAATGTCCTGAAAACTGACATAAGTGCCTGTTGAAAAGCTGACATTCTAACAAATAAAGTCAAACTGTCTTAAATACTATTTGTTAATTTTACATTAAACTTTTGTTAATTGTCATCACAAAATAATAAAGAGAAATCTAAAACAATTTATCTCACTATCGGATAAGGTTTTACAGAAAATGCCTTTTCCAGTTTGTATGATAAATATTTATTTGGCACCAGTCTTGACTATATGACAAACATAGTCAGAAACTAAAATATAATGTCTGGCTTAGTATTAATTAAAAAAGCAACAAAATGAAAAAATTATTATTATCATTAATCGCAGTTTCTGCATTAGCATTTACAACTCAAGCACAAACTGAAAAAGGTAAATTTATGTTAGGTGGTAACGTTGAATTCGATTCAAACAAACCAAATGGCGCAAGCAAATCAAACACTATATTCAATATCGTTCCAAGTGTAGGTTACTTTGTAACTGATAACTTTGCAATCGGTACAGGTGTTGGTTACGAAAGTGCAAAAAACCACGTTGATGCAACTACTGTAAATGGTGTTAATATTGGTGGAAGCACAACTAAAAATCAAGCATTTGTAGTTGCTCCATTCGCACGTTACTACAAAGGTATCACTGAGCAATTCAAATTCTTCGGACAATTGTCAGTTCCAATGGCATTCGGTAACACTAAAGTAGGTGATGTTGACGGAAACAACTATGCAAAAGTTAGCAAATACAACAACGTAGGAGTTGCTTTATCTCCAGGTTTTGCATTTTTCCCAAGCAAAAAATTCGGTATTGAATTCTCTGTTCAAGGTATCAGCTACAACGACAACACTTTGAAAAACAACAACGGTGATAAAATCGGTGGTAACAAAGATTTCAACATCGGTGCTAACTTCTTTGCTCCTAAATTAGGTGTTCAGTTCTACTTATAGTATGTAGATACTCTACGTAATTTTACAACAAAAAGAAGCCGTCTCATAAGTCAATTATGAGGCGGTTTTTTTATTGTGTAGTTTTTTTGATCTCATAGCTATTTTTAGATGAAGGCCTCAATTCATGTTTATTAGATATTCCGACGAAATTTGGACGTTGATTTGTGGATATATTAATATTCTCTACGATAGCTTAGGAGTAAGCAAGGGGATAAAAGCTTTACGCTTTCCATTTTTTTAAGTTGTGTGCGATGGATAGCAATCCGATTTCTACTTCAGCCTTGTTTATCCCCCTGAGCAGAAATCTTTTGAATCCGCGGTTGGCTTTGATGTGTGCAAATACGGGTTCCACATCAACCGGTCTTTGTTTACGATATTTGAGTCCCTGTTGAGTGTTAAGCCGTTCTCTGGCCTGTTCTTTAGCTCTTCTGAGCTTATGGTTTACCTCGACTATGCGGTTGTCTTTGGCTTTATGGCATACACCCCTGATTGGACAGTTCTGACAGTTTGGTGCCTGGTAGGAACTAATGGTCTGGATATAGCCTGTTTTAGTTTTTCTCTGATGGTCACCAATATGTGTCATTCTCTGTCCCATCGGACACACCAGAAAGTTTCCCTGTTCATTATAGTGAAGACTATCGTTACTAAAGGCTTTTATTCCTTCCTTTTGCTCTTTATCAAAAGTATTATACTTGATATAGGCTTCAATACATTTCTCCTTCAGCATTTCGTAGTTTTCATCTGACCCATAGCCCGCGTCGGCGACTACAGCTTCAGGTTTTTGAGCATACAACGCTTCATACTGATCAAGATGAGGGACAAGGGTCTGATAATCGGTGCTGCTTTGATGAAGCGAATAATTGAGAATGAACTGTTCCTGAGTGCTGATCTGCAGGTTATAGGCTGGTTTAAGCTGTCCGTTGAGCATATGATCTTCCTTCAGACGCATAAAAGTCGCATCGGGATCAGTCTTGGAATAGCTGTTTCTTTCCTCTAGGATTTCTTCCTGCTGCTGGTAACGTTCCAGGTTTTCCGGCCAGTTCTTCTTGGCATAATTCAGCTTTTGTTTCACCTTTTTACTGACTTGCGGCTTATCATCTAGGGCAGCATCGATACGGGCAACGGTCTGTTTGACCTTTTCAGGGTTGATCTGTTCAAAAGTTAAAGGTGCGGTATCTTTTAATTCTTCAGCGGCTATGCCCTGGGCATATTGCCATAATTCATCCAACTGGGATTTGATCTTCTCTTTATTGGTCTTGATGCTTTTGCCCCATACAAAGCTGTAACGGTTAGCGGTTGATTCAATCTTTGTCCCATCGGTAAACACTGCCTCTTTCAAACAAACAATGCCTTCCTGATTAAGCAGTAGTACAATCTGGGAGAAGATCTCCTTTAAAACACCCGAAAGTTTATGGCTGCGAAAGCGGTTGATGGTATTATGGTCTGGCTTTTTCATGCCTAAAAGCCACATGAAATGAATGTTTTGCTGGGCCTGCTCTTCCAGCTTACGGGAGGAATACGTATTGCTCAGGTAACCGTATACCAACAGTTTCAACATCAAACGGGGATGGAAACTGGAGGCACCACCTCCTTTATATTTGCGGTTGATTGGTTTAACGTCTACCTGATCAACAACCTGTTTAACGATCCGAACCGGATGGCCTAAAGGCACCAACTCTTCCAGGCTATAGGGTAAAAATGTCGCCTGGTCCGGATCATAGGGCTTAAAAACTACTTTTCCTGACATGATCTTAAATTACTAAAATTTCACATCAAAAAAAAGAAGCCGCCCCACTTTTGAGACAGCTTCTTTTTGTTGTAAAAACTAATCTTCACGAAATGCAAATTATATCATGGAACCTGTCAATTCCACTTGCAGAATTAAGATTTTATTGTAAATTCGATAAATGGCCTGATAAAAACGAACGACTAAAACGCTTTAAATTATATCAAAATAAAATCTACTAATTAAATAGACTTTATTACATTTGCTCTTGACTATTAAGAAGAAACTAATTTAAACCAAGCTTTGGCATGCCTGACTACAATGCGTATTCGGATATTGAATTGACAGACTTACTCAAAGCTGGGAAACATGACGCGTATGCCGAAATCTATAACCGATATATATTTGTCCTGTTAAACCATGCCCATCATAAATTACGTGACCGTGAAGAAGCCAAAGATGTTGTCCATGAGGTTTTCGCTATGTTATGGTCTAAACGCAAAGACTTGCAAATAAACAATCTCTCTGCTTATCTCTACACTTCGGTACGGAATATCATCCTGAATCAGTTTGTACATAAAACAGTTCAGGATAAATATCTGGTTTCCATCACTCAGTTTGCAAAACAAGGAACGCTGATTACCGATCACCTGGTCAGGGAGCATCAGCTTTCTGAATTAATAGAAAAAGAAATTGCTGCCCTTCCACCTAAAATGCGCAGAGTTTTTGAACTGAACAGAAAGAAACATCTGAGTCATAGAGAAATATCCAGCGTACTCGATATTTCTGAACAGACTGTCAGTAAACATATAACCAACGCCCTGAGAATTCTAAGGACGAAACTGGGTGTTTATATCTACCTGATTTTGCTCTTCCACCACAGATAAAAAATAATTTCATTTTCTTTTACCTGTTCGACCTCCCATTCTTGTCTTACAATTAATTAGGGAATCATAATCCTTAAAGATATGCAGGAAGACAGGTTAAACGAGATCATTCGCAAGTATAAAGCTGGAACAGCTACCGAAGAGGAAAAAGCTTTTCTGGAATGCTGGTATTTACAATATCAGGAACAGGATGATCATTACTATGATTTACAGGAACGACTGGAAGATGCCGAAGAAGTCTGGGGAAGTCTGCAAAAACAAATTCATCAGTCTAAACAATTTATGTACTGGCCAAAAATCGCTGCTGCCATATTAATTGTAGCTTTTGGCAGTATTTATTTTCTCCGCAAAGAAATCTCATCGGTTTCAGATACCCAGCTGGTCAAACAAGATGTTCCTCCTGGTGGAAACAGAGCTGTACTGGTTTTAGGTGATGGCACCAAAATTTCACTGACAGATGCAAAAAATGGAGAAATAGCCGATCAATGTGGCGTTGAAGTTAAAAAATCGGCCGATGGACAGCTTATTTATACTATCAAAGATGAGCAGAACTCATCAGAAAAATTAGATTCCAATATTATTGAAACTCCAAAGGGTGGCCAGTTTCAGATACGTCTGCCAGATGGATCTGCGATCTGGCTGAATGCCTCTTCTTCCCTTAAATATCCGGTAAGCTTTAATGGTGCAAAAGAAAGAAAGGTCGAACTCAAAGGAGAAGGCTATTTTGAAGTCGCTAAAGACAAAACAAAACCTTTTATTGTGACCAGCGGGAATCAGGATGTCAAAGTATTAGGAACACATTTCAATATCAACGCATACAAAGACGAGGCCTGCGTAAAAACAACATTACTGGAAGGAAGTATACAAGTTTCCTGTGAACAGAATACCGAGCTGATCCGTCCGGGTCAGCAGGCTACCCTCAGCAATAAACATTTCAAGATTACTTCCATAGATACCCAGGAAGCCGTAGCCTGGAAGAAAGGCAATTTTGAATTTGACAATGCTGATATCAAAACAGTCATGCGCCAATTGTCCAGATGGTACGACATCGAAGTCAGCTATGATGGAGAACTTCCTGATCTGCATTATTCCGGATCACTGCCCAGAAATAACAATATCTCCGTGATATTAAATATGCTTAAGAAAACAGGAAAAATCAATTTCAAAATTGATAAAAAGAATGTAACGATATGTAAATAACAGATTATAAATCTAAAAGAAAGGAGATCACAGCGAGGAAAAACCTAGACCACAACAACCTGAACCAAATTCCGGTATACAAGAACCGCAGAATGCGCTAACATCCTGCGGCCTATGTTCCATTAAAAGAACATACCGGAAAATTTCAATTAATCTTTCGAATCAAAAAAACTTTAACCTAAACTAAAGGTATGAAACAATTTATACAATCTCAAAAGATTGTAGATGGAGCGGTATGCATTAACCCTAACCAGGTTACCACCCGCCAGTCTATATTGCCCGATCACAAAAGGCAGTGGAAAAAAGCATTATTAACGATGAAAATAATAGGATTTTTACTTTTTGCATTCTGCATGCAGGTAAATGCTGCAGCATATTCCCAGCAGGTTACCCTGAAAAGGACCAAAGTTTCTTTAAAGAGCCTGCTCAGGGAAGTCCTAAAACAAACTGACTATACCCTGCTTTATAGTGAAGAAACTATGAATCAATCAGTGCCTGTTACGATAGACTTGAACCACACCACGCTGAAGACAGCATTGGATCAGATTTTCGCCGGTCAGCCGCTGATTTACAGCATCGAGGAAAAAACAATACTGATCAGCGAAAAAGAAGAAAACGATAGCATACTCAATAAATTTAAAGCCTATTTCGCAAAGATAGATGTGAGCGGAAGAGTTGTTGACGAGTCTAATCTTCCTTTACCGGGTGCATCCGTTAAAGTCAAAGGAACCAAACAGGTTGCACTGACAGATGCTTCTGGAGTATTTAACCTGAAAAATGTACCTGAAAACTCAGTTCTGATTATTTCATTCGTAGGGTATGTGAACAGAGAAGTTAAGGCACAACAGCAATTGGGCAATATACAACTGACTTTGAATCCTGCTAAGCTGGACGAAGTAGTCGTAGTTGGTTACGGTACCCAGGAAAGAAGAGACCTGACTGGTTCAGTAGGAAAAGTAACAGGAGCTACATTAGCCACTCAGCCTGTAGAGAGTTTTGACAAAGCACTTGCTGGCAGAATAACAGGGGTTTATGTGAGCCAGAGCAGTGGCCTTTTAGGTGAGGCTCCTACTATCCGTATCAGGGGAACCAATTCATTAACATCTGGTAGTGATCCATTATATGTCCTGGATGGAATTCCAATTATTACAGGTAACCAGAGTGGTGTTATCACGACCAATCCATTAGGTGATATCAATCCTTCTGACATTGCTAGTATCGAAGTCTTAAAAGATGGGTCTGCATCGGCAATTTACGGTTCAAGAGCAGCTTCGGGGGTAGTATTGATTACCACAAAAAAAGGAGAAAAAGGGAAAACGTCTGTCAATTATGATACCTGGATGGGTTTTGCCCAGACTGCCAAACGCTATAAAATGCTGAACGCAGCACAATTTATAGAGATCAATAACGAGAAATTCACCAATGCCGGCCTTTCACCACAAGCTTTTCCGACTATTGGTCCGGATGGAAAACCTTACGACACAGACTGGCAGAAAGTACTGTTCAGGACAGGTTTTACACAGAATCATAGCTTATCACTAAGTGGAGGTACAGATAAATCCAATTACTTTTTTTCAGGCGGTTATACGGACATCAAAGGTGTTACAGTAGATAATTCCCAAAGAAAATATATGGTAAGAGCCAGTGTCGAACAGAAAGCCCTTGACATATTTACTTTTGGTTTTAACACAGCGATAAGTTATGTGCAGAACCAGGGTCTGAATACTGATCCGGGTGCGCTCAGCGGTAACGTCGGAGCAGGTTTAGTCCTCTTGCCAAATGTTCCTGTTTATAATCCCGATGGATCTTATAATATCTCCGGAAATGCATTAGGTAAAGGAGCCAACAAAATAGGCATTGCCAATGATCTGCCAAATATCAAAGCAGTACTGGATAATAATGTCTATCGTAATCAAAATACCACAATCAACGGAAATGCCTTCGTCAGTGCAAAGATCATTGATGGACTATCTGTTAGATCACAGATTGGTGTAAATGCATTATACGGTGAGGATTATCTTTACTGGAGTCCTTTCCATGGGGATGGGAACAGTACCAATGGTTATCTCTACCAGCAATACAATCCATCCTTTAATTACGTCTGGACAAACAACCTGAGCTACAATAAAACCTTCCATCGCCATAGTTTCGGTGTTGTTGCAGGTACCGAATATCAGAAGACAAGAGTAAGGAACTTCAATGCCTCGGGAACAGGTTTGTCTAATATCTATTTTGGCCCTGAAAATTTAATCTCAGGGACAGTGGCTAATCAATTTGTCGGAGGTGATATTACTGAAAATGCAATCAGTTCATATTTTGGAAGGGTCAACTACAGTTTTGATGATCGCTATCTGTTAACCCTGACCTACAGATCAGATAAACTTTCCAGTCTGGGACCTAACAGTAAGGCAGCTAATTTACCAGGTGTATCTGTTGGCTGGAGATTATCAGACGAAGACTTTTTCAAGAAGTCAAATTCACTCAAATTCATAGATGAACTTAAAATACGGGCAAGTTATGCGAAAACAGGTAATGCCAATATAGGTAACTATCCATTTGCTAACATATACGCTCCAAATACTTATGGTTCTCAAAATGGAGTAGCCTACAGTACATTTGGAAATCAGGGTTTAACTTTTGAAACCTCAAACAAATTCGATGTCGGGCTGGATGCTTCTTTCTTAAAGGGCCGGATTAACTTAACAGCCGATTATTACCGCAACAACAATAATAACCTGATCTTAAAAGTTCCTACTGCTCCTTCACTGGGTGTACCGGGTAACTCTATCGCAGAAAATATCGGTGCATTAACTAACCAGGGATATGAGTTTGCGATCAGTTCTAAAAATATCAAAAGCAGATCCTTTACCTGGACCACTGATTTTAACCTGTCGTTTAACCACAGTAAAATCACTGATCTTTACCAGGGACAGGATATTCTTTACTCAGCTACTTTATTCCGTGTTGGCCTACCCAGAAATGAGAACTTTTTATATCAATCGGCAGGTGTAAACCCCGCCAATGGAAATCCATTGTTTATTAAAGCCAATGGACAGATTGTACAGGGTAATATTCCAAACACCACTTATTACCTCTATGACCCTAAAAACCCGGCAGATATTTCTACTCCCGCTACCCTTTCTGCTTCAGACAGAAAGCCTTCCGGTACCTTTACCCCAACCTACTTTGGTAGTTTGAATAATACTTTTACCTATAAAAACTTTGATCTGACATTATACTTTGTCTTCTCAGGAGGTAATAAGATTTTGAACAGTGACCTGGCAGGTTTCGTCACAGATAACAGTTTTGAAAACAGTTCGGTTGCGATCTTAAACCGCTGGACTACACCAGGACAGATTACCAATGTTCCGAGGTTATATTCAGGAGGCAGTGCTTTTCATACAGCATCAACAGCCTATTTAGAAAACGGAGATTTTATCCGGGCACAGCAGTTTAAACTTGGTTATTCTTTACCAACCAATTTGATTAACCATATCAAACTGAGTAAAGTACATGTTTATGCCTCTGTTGACAATGCCTTCCTGATTACAGGATACAAAGGTCTTGACCCTGAGGTTAGTGCGGGTAGTAACCCCAGACCAAGAACAATAATTTTTGGATTAAATGTTGGATTCTAATAAGCACAAAATGAGATATTTTCAACCGATCATCAAAAACACAGGGATAGCCATTGCACTTGTTTGCACTCTGCTAATAAGCTCCTGTAAGAAATTCACCGATCTGCAACCTAAGGATGCGTTGCCCTCTACCGTTACCTTCAATACAGCCGCTAATGTCGAACTGGCTGCAATAGGAATATACGGAACTGCTCAGGCTGATATTTTTAATGGCAATGAAATCATTAATAATGAAATGCGCGGGGAGGATATGATAGCCAGTGGGTTTACACCCACTATTTACGTAAGCAGTTTCATTACCACTGACGGTACTGTCAGCAGTGCATGGACCAGACTTTATGCTGTAATCAACCAAACCAACACTTTTATTGATGGGGTGCACGCTGCCCTGGCAAAAGGGATACTGACTACAGCAACAGCTGCATCCTACGAAGGAGAGGCCAGGTTTATGAGAGCCCTGGCACATCATGAACTGGTCATCAATTTTGCCCGTCCGTACCTGGATAATTCAGGTGCTAATCCTGGTGTACCTTACCGTACCATTGCCGTAAATACACCTGCCGGATTAAACGCTGCACTACTGGTTGACCGCGGAACAGTTAAAGATGACTATACCCAGATTTTAGCAGATCTTGATTATGCTGAAGCCAATCTGTCAGCGGGTAATCCTGCCCACCCGATCAGCCGGGCCAACAAAGGAGCTGCAATTGCACTAAAAACAAGGATCAAACTCCATATGGGAGACTGGCAGGGCGTAATTACCGAAGCAACCAAATTAGGTGCTACAGGTACCTCAGGTTCTTATACCAGTCCAATCGGAAGCTACAAGCTTACACCTAGTCCGGATGGTCCTTTCTTAAATAATAGCGGAAATACAGAGTCCATCTTCTCTATAGAAAACAGCAGCAGTTCCAATTCAGGAGTTAATACTGCCCTGCCGGCCCTCTTTGGTTACACCGATGGAAATGGCCGTGGCTGGTATATTACCAGTCCGAATTTATATAATGCTTCATTCTGGGTTTCGAGCGACCTGAGAAGGAAATTATTACAAATCCAGAATACCAGTGACGGATCGCCAAAATTCTCTTTCAATAATAAATATCGCGACCAGGCCAATCTGACAGACTGGACTCCGATTATCCGTTATGCCGAGGTACTGTTAAATGCAGCTGAGGCCTACTCACGTAATTCTCCATCCGACCCACAAGCATTGAGCCTGCTGAATGCCGTACGTAACCGTTCAGTAGCCGCAGCAGATCAGTATACTAGTAGTTCATTTACTACACCAAATGCGTTAACACAGGCTATTTTAAATGAAAGACGCATTGAATTTACAGGTGAAGGTTTACGCTGGCCGGATCTTCAGCGTCTGTCAAAAGATCAGAACTTTTCAGCTGGTGGTATCCCGGCAAAAGTCTCTTATACCGATGTCAATCCAGATGGTTCAGACTATGATATAGTGAACCGTCCGGTTGCCCCTACCCGGATAGCTGCTATACCTTATACCGATCACCGGTTTATCTGGCCTATACCACAAACCGAAACTATTACTAATCCGCTCCTCGCCAAAGAACAGAACCCAGGTTATTAATTCATTTTAAATCATTAAGTTATGAAACTAAAAAACACCTTGCTCTTAGCTCTTTCAGCACTGGCCATTCAGGCCAGTGCACAGGAAAGCACTTACACCATATCCGGACATCTGGAAGGCCTGAAAGATCACTGGATCTATAAAGGGAGAGATTCTGCCGAAGTCAAAAATGACCGGTTCAGCTTTACCGGAAAAACAGCTGAACCCGAAATGACCCAGCTATATACCAAATCTGACTCCCGTGTTTACCTTGTGTTTTTTGTAGATAAAAATACCACTACAACTATTGAAGGAAAAGCTGCCTCCTCTGGTCAGGCTAAAATCACAGGCCCAACAGCACAGGCAGATTTAAATCGCTTAAATGCCTTATCGAAAACAATTGATGCAGAAAAGGAAAAATTATATGCCGAATATGAGGCTGCCTCTAAAGCAAAAGACAAGGACAGACTGGCGGCAGTAGAAAAGAAAATTGACCTTATAGATCAGCAGTCTGAAGCTAAATCCAAAGAGTTTATCAAACAGAACCCTAAAAGTTTTGTAAGTGCTTACCAGATTAAAGAACTGGAATACAGCAACAGCGGTGAAACCCTCGAAGCCTTATTTAAAGGGCTCGATCCATCTATTCAGAAATCAGCTTTAGGTATCAAACTGGATGAAACAATTGCCATCAAGAAAAAAACCAGTGTTGGTAAACTAGTGATGGAATTTTCACAGCCTGATACACTGGGGAAACCAGTAAGCGTATCTTCTTTTAAAGGAAAATATGTATTGCTTGATTTCTGGGCAAGCTGGTGCGGTCCTTGCCGTGGAGAAAACCCTAACGTACTAAAAGCCTATAATCAGTTTAAAGACAAAGGATTTACTGTTTTCTCTGTTTCTATTGATGAAAACAGAGAAAAATGGCTTAAAGCGGTTAAAGAAGATCAATTGCCATGGACACAGGTTTCGGATTTGAAAAGGAAAAATGCGGCAGCCGAACAATTCGGGATACATGCTATTCCTTCCAATTTCCTGCTTGATCCAAACGGGAATATCGTTGCAGTCAACCTCAGAGGAGACGCATTGCTCAAAAAACTGGAAGAAGTCATTAAGTAGTTCTTTGCTGTTATTACTCCAAATATCCCCTGTCGGCATGTTCTTCAGGGGATATTTTTATTTAGGTCAAATAGCTTGCACTTTTACCCGCCTATTTCCTAATTTAGCAGCTGACACATAAAAATGCCTTAATGAAGAACTATATTTTAACCATGACCGCCGCTGCGCTATTTTTAAGTGCCGGCTGTCAGTCCAAATCACAGGACAAAGCTAAAGACAATGTTAAAGACAGCACAGCTGTTACCCCTGCACAAAATAAACCCTCCACAGCTAAACAGGTAGATATTTCGAAAGTTAAAGTTGCCGATGCCAAAACAATTCTGGCCCGTAAACAAGTACCTGTATTATGTTATCACCAGATCCGCGACTGGAGACCAAAAGATTCAAAAGCAGCTAAAGACTACATTATACCAATCGATGTGTTTAAGTCACATATGAAAATGCTGGCAGACAGTGGTTATCACACCATCCTGCTGGATCAGTTATACGATTACCTGAATAATGGTACTCCATTACCTTCTAAACCGATTGTACTGACTTTTGACGATACAGATCTGGATCAGTATACTATTGCTGAGCCGACAATGAAAAAATATGGGTTCAAAGGAGCTTTCTTTGTGATGACTGTTTCTCTGGGCAGACCAAATTACATGAGTAAAGCACAGGTTAAAGACCTGTCAGATAAAGGAAATGATATCGGTTCACATACCTGGGATCACCATAACGTCAAAAAATACCAGGGTAAAGACTGGGAAATCCAGATTGATAAACCTACCAAAACCCTCGAAGCTATTACAGGTAAAAATATTCACCATTTTGCTTATCCATTTGGCTTATGGAATCCTGAAGCTATTCCTGAATTGAAGAAAAGAGGTTTCAAAAGCGCTTTTATCTTATCGACTAAACGTGATGAGAAAGATCCATTGTTTACTATCAGAAGAATTATAGCAAGTGGATACTGGAGTCCAAAAACACTAAGCAATAGTATTAAAAACAGTTTTTAATACTTTAAACACATTAAAAAAGCCGTTTCATTTTGTTGTGAAACGGCTTTTTTAATGGAAAGAACTGAAATTAATCTATTCTTTGAATGGTATATTCATTCTTGTTAAAGCTGAAAGATTCCCCTGCTTTTTTACCCGTCAGTAATTGTCCGATCGGAGAAACTGCCGAAATAGCAAAAATCTGCTGTTCATCGATCTTCAGCTGCCCCACACTGATACTGATATAAAATATCCCGTTCGAAGTATAAACAAGGCTTCCGTTTTTAGCCGTATCACCCTGAACTGCCTCTTCCAAAGAAGATAACAGAGCCAGATTTTGTCTGGCATCCAGCAATAACCCCTTATTTCTGGCGATATCCTGCTGCATCATTTCGCGCGTGGTTTCAAACTTATCACCCGCACTACTTTTTGTATCGTCATTACTGGCTTCCTGTGCCTGCTGTAAAGCAGTTTCAGCAGTATTTATTCTTTGCAGGATAAAATCCATGCAAGACTGATATAATTTTGCTTTTAGTCCTTCCATCTTAATCATTAACCCATCTTACTTTCTCTTCCATAGGTGTCCGCTTTGGTAAGCGCGGTTCCTCCTGGTGAAAGCCCATGTAAAACAATCCAAAACATTTTTCATTTTTCTCCAGTTTCAGATAATCACCCAACTGGCTGATCGTCCCGGGAGAACTCCAGTAAGCACCTATCTTCAAGGCTTCGGCTGTCAATGCCATATTCTGCACTGCACAGGCAAAAGCTGCGATTTCCTCCCATTCGGGGATAATATCAGGATGCAGCTGGGCATTCAGGACAATGACACAGCTTGACTGTGTAGCCTTCTCAATGATGGCCTCATATTTTTTCTGAAGGAATTGTGACTCAGGAGTCTCTTCCTCATATAAACGGGCCAGTTCTGCACCTAGCTTGCGTTTTCCTTCGTTACGGAAAACAATGAACCTCCAGGGTTGTGTTAATTTATGTGTAGGTGCATAATTAGCACTTTCCAGTACCTGGCGGATCAATGCTTCAGGGATTTCTTCCTGTGTATAACTTGGCGGGAAAATGCTCCGCCTGCGCTGTATAATAGAACTCAGTATTTTTATTTCATTCTCCATAATCAGACAAAAATAACATTTAACAACCGAACTAATGAATCCGATTCGGTCTAAGCATTTTATTAAATAATCGTTACCTTTGCGGCTTATTTTTGTGCAATATGATTTCAGTTTCTAATTTATCCCTGCGTTACGGAAAACGCACCCTATTTGAAGATGTTAACCTAAAGTTCACTCATGGCAATTGCTATGGTGTAATCGGAGCAAATGGTGCAGGTAAATCAACCTTCTTGAAGATCCTGTCCGGAGAAGTTAGTCAGACTAGTGGTAGTGTAGCTTTTACTCCTGGTGAGCGTATGGCTGTTTTAAAACAGAATCACTATGAATATGATGAGTTCTCAGTTCTTGAAACCGTAATGATCGGTCACAAGGAATTGTATGACATCATGAAAGAAAAAGATGCGATCTATTTAAAAGAGGATTTCTCTGATAAAGATGGTGAGCGTGCAGGTGAACTGGAAAACAGATTTGCAGAAATGGATGGCTGGAACATGGAAAGCAATGCAGCGACCATGCTCAGCAACTTAGGTATTAAAGAAGAATTTCATTATAAACTCATCAAAGAACTGGATGGTAAACAAAAAGTACGTGTCTTATTGGCTCAGGCACTTTTTGGAAATCCGGATATCCTGTTACTGGATGAGCCTACGAATGACCTGGATATAGAAACTATTGCCTGGTTAGAGAACTTCCTGGCAGATTACCAGAGCATTGTATTGGTTGTATCCCACGACAGGCACTTTTTAGATGCGGTTTGTACGCATATCGTAGATATTGACTTCAGCAAAATGAGTACTTACTCAGGTAACTATACTTTCTGGTATGAGTCAAGTCAGCTGGCCTTAAAACAACGCAGTGACCAGAACAAGAAACTGGAAGAAAAAGTAAAAGAACTACAAGAATTTATTCAGCGTTTCAGTGCGAATGCATCCAAGTCAAAACAGGCTACTTCGCGTAAGAAAGCATTAGATAAAATTGACCTTTCGGAGATTAAACCATCCAGCCGTAAATATCCGGCTATTATGTTTAATAATACGGGGGGCCGTGAAGCCGGTGATCAGATCCTTCAGGTAGAAAACCTTTCCTACAGCGTAAACGGAGAGTACTTATTCAAAAACGTCAACTTTATGGTTAACAAGGGCGATAAAATTGCTATTGTTTCTCAGAACAGTTTGGCTACTACAGCCTTTTATAATGTACTGACCGGCCGTGATCAAAACTATAAAGGAGACTTTAAATTTGGTGTAACCATCGTTCCGGCGGATATTCCAAATGATAACTCAGCCTATTTTGAAGGAAAAGACATGAACCTGGTTGACTGGTTAAGAGAATACTCTGACACTGATAAAGACGAGCAGTTTGTAAGAAGTTTCCTGGGCAGAATGCTGTTCTCGGGAGAAGAAGTACTTAAAAACTGTAAAGTACTGTCAGGAGGCGAGAAAATGCGTTGTATGTTCTCTCAAATGATGTTAAAACAGGCTAACTTATTATTATTTGATGAGCCAACCAATCACCTGGATCTGGAATCAATTACCGCTTTAAACAACGGTATGAAAGATTTTAAAGGTACTATCCTGTTTACCTCACGAGATCATGCCTTAACTGAATCAGTTGCAACCAGAGTTATTGAATTAACGCCGAACGGATCAATCGATAAGATGATGAGTTATGATGATTATATCAATAGTGAAGATGTAGCTCAGCTAAAAGCTGACTTATATAAATAAGTCAGAACAATAACAGAAAAGGGGTTGAACATATTTTTGTTCAACCCCTTTTTTATATCTGATTATTATCGGTTCTACAGTCTTGAAGAGCTAACCTCTTTAGCAGAAAAAGCTTTAACTTTCTTCTTATTGAAGCTTTTTTGTAAGCTGTTATACAAATTCTTAGCCGTATAATGTCCGGGATCAATAATCCTTCTGATCGTATAAATCGGGTTAACCTCATCTCTTGGCGTAGACAGGATAAATGCAGCTTTAAAACCATGTTCTTTTAACCGGCTTAAACTGGATGCTTTAAAAACCCCATAGGGATAAGCGAAATATTCGACTTTTTTTCCTGTTAATTTCTCCAATGTCCTGGTGGGCTCATCTATCTGTATTTTCCAGTCTTCCTCCGTAAACTGGGCAAAGTTTTTATGGTTCCAGGTATGACTGGCAATCACATTTCCTTCATCTGACAACTCTTTAATCTGTGCTTTGCTCATGTACCTTGGTCTTCCAATCGATACAGTCATAATAAAAAAGACACCTTTAAAACCATATTTTTTCAGTTCTGCAGCACCTACCGTATATTGATCCAGATCAGTATCATCAAAAGTAATCATGATAGGTTTTGCCGGTAACTTTGCCCCATAGGTTAGATAAGCATGCAACTGATCCGGTAAAATTGTATGATAACCACTATCAGCCAGCATTTTCATATGGGCCCTGAAATTTGCCGGGGGGATGATATCATCATGTGCCCTTTTCGAATCTGATGCTTTCCAGTCCCTGATCTGATGATAACACAAGACGGGTATTTCCGGACGTTCCATAATCGTTTTAGCGTCTGCAGGCGAAGAATTGGATATTTCTTTTGAAGACTCAGCTACACTGACTGTATCCCGGGCTGCCTTTACCTCTTCCTTTTTGGCAGTCTGATGACAGGAAAACAGAAGTGGTATCAAAAAGAGCGACAAGCTTTTATTGTATGGTTTCATGGCTACAAAAATAATAATAACGATTTATAGCCTGTTTAAATTTATCAGATAATTTTAAACAGGCTCCAATAAAAATTTGTTAGATTTAAGTATGGAAAAAGAAGAAATAAAAACAATTCTGGAAACAATTGAAATGCAGGTTAGTTCTTCTATTCTAGGAGGAATGGAAGAAGCCTACGAAGAACTGGAGCGAATGGGCTACATTCTTATCCACCCGGATAGTGCTCACACCTCTGCAACAATTACTCAAAAGGGAGAAGACTTCCTGGAGAACTATTAAAAAAGAATGCCTGAATAGATAAATCATTATTCAGGCATTTTACAAATACCCGTTTCCAGTTAGTACATTACCAATCGTCCTATCTGGCTGATTTATTTTTAATCAGCCATTGTTTATACCTCTCTCCCAGAAAATTCACGGTATCATCCATATACTCTTTTGTACTTACTGTGAAATGATCCCCAGGATAGTATTTAAAAAGCACTCCGGCATTAATTGTCTTCATCTCCTGCTCCAGTAACTTAACCGGATAGTTAAGCAGAAAATTATCATCATTCCCTACAGAAATCCTTATTTTTCCATCCAGGTCCTGCCCTATAGCTTTCCAGTTAGTTCTAAGATATAAAGAGAGATCATATTTTTTCCAGCTCTCTGCTGTCATACGATTGATATTCCCGGTTTTGGGATCACAGATTGGCTCAGGTAAACCGTCTTTTCCTTTCCGGCTAAATACGGCTTCAAAGGAATGCTGTTGTTCCCCTCTTGAAATTACATTTTCAACCTGATACATCTCTTTGAGATAAGAAAATGGAAACCTGCCGGCAACTGTACCACCAGGATTTACCTGCCCCTTACTATCGTAAAATAAATTAGTATCCCTATACAGGTCTACCTTGGCAAAACTTCTGAAGTCAACATAATCCGGGCTACTGGCTGCGGTAGCTAAAAACACTTTCGGATAATGGATCTGCAACCATAATACAGACCATCCGCCACTGCTATGTCCCATCAACATTCTTGCCCCGTTACAACGATATTTTTGCTCTAGTAAAGGAATCAGTTCCTGTGTCAGTGCATCTCCCCATGGCCCGTTATTTTCACTATTGGCATAGGCCGAATGTCCCAGGTTACAATTCCCGTCCAGAAATACCCGGATCACCGGTTCGGCTGGCGACCCCTCTAATAAAAGATGTCTGCTACTATTTGCAGCCATATAATGATAATCAGCTCCATAACCAAAAATCAGAAAAACAACAGGAAATTTCCGTTTTGGGTCTTTGTAATATTCAATCGGTAATTGTACCGCTGCGTTCAGTGTATAATCTTTATGATAAAAATCACTCAATAGTTTTGAGGGCGCCTTCAGTTCTTTCATCAATTCAGACTCCTGGAACACCAGCCCTGGAACGACCTGATCTGCCCTGATGTCAAAAGACTTACTGAGATCTTTGGTAATCAGAATCTTTTGTGGTGTACTGACTAAATTACCCGGACTTGTTGCAATCGCTCTTCCGCCCAGGTCCAGGTCCCATACAGCCTGAATGTAATACGTTCCCCGTTCTATATCAGAAGGTAAAACCGGATAAGCTGTAGCATGATCATCAATCAAAATACTTTCACCAGGTTTAACCCCACTGACACTAACTGAAAAACAAGTTAAAGGTTCAATACCGATAGAAGCTTCTGTTGGTCTGGGGTTATTTTTTGATAAATACAGAAAAACCTTCCCTGTAAAAGGCCGGTTGAGTGCTGCTGGAGAATAACTGACTTTAAATTGTTGAGCGAAACTACCCAGGGATACAGAAAAGATCAAAAACAGCAGTAAACAAGTTCTTTTTATCATATTATGCAGCATATTAATTCAATCCTAAATATACAACACAATGACGATATTAATTAATTCTAAAAAAATAACCCAAAAAAACCAAAAGCACCGTAACGGGTGATGAATCCGTTACCAGTGCTTTCCTATTAACTAAATAATGAAGACCAAATATAATACAAACGCAACACAATTGCAACTACATTGCATTAATAATTTATTTATTATTGAAATCAACCTTTCGGGTACCAGTTAGCTCAGTTTATGGTCAGGCTTTGGAACCAACCAGCTTTGAAATGGTTTTATACCGTGGCAAGTCCATGCATTCTAACTAGTTAAAATACATGGACTTGCCACGGATAGAAACTGTGCCGATACTGGTTCAGTCCCGACCACAACTGCACTACAACCCGAACAGTACCCTAACAGTAAAGCATTAAATCCGGCTTACTGGATTACATTCGCAAAAGGATTATCAAATACACCTAGCTTAACCTCTTTATCCGTCATCAGACATGCATGGAGCTGCCCGTGTAATTCTTCCTTTTGAAGATCCTGCGCAATAAATACCAGTTCATTCATCCGGTCTCCAAAATCTTTATCCCAGCGGATTTCAATTTCCTTTCTGTTCTCAGTAAAATCCAGATAATTGAGTCTTTCGGATGGTAGCATACTCGCCCACCAGGTGCCCGCACTTTCAATTCGCAATGAACCTCCTGCCTGTGAAAAATTCAATGCCCGGTCTGGCATTGGTCCCAGCCAGAATAATCCTTTAGTCCGGATAATATTCGGCGGGAACTGCAGATTGAGGTAATTCCACAAACGCACCGGATGAAAAGGTCTGGAAGAACGAAATACAGTACTGCTAATCCCATACTCCTCCGTTTCGGGCAAATGCTCCGAGTTCAGTTCTTTAATCCACCCCGCTCCCTGCGAAGCTTCGTCAAAATCAAACAAACCCGTATTTAATATTTCCTTCAGATCTACTTTACCAAATGAAGCAGGTATCTGTCTGGCTGAAGGATTTAATTTTTTGATCACCGCTTTTAATAACAACAAATCCTCAGCAGAAATCAGATCGGTTTTGTTCAGGATAATCACATTGGCAAATTCAATCTGATCTGTCAGCAGATTGACAATCGTCCGCTGATCGGCCAGATCATCTACCCATGCCCTGTCAACCAGTTTTTCATTCGTCCCAAAATCTCTTTTAAAATTAAAGCAGTCCACTACAGTAACCATCGTATCGAGTCTGCTAAACTTACTCAGGTCAATATTCAGCTCCTCATCTATATAATTAAAGGTCTGCGCCACAGGCACAGGTTCTGAAATACCCGTACTTTCAATGATCAGATAATCAAAGCGGTTTTCTTTAGCCAGTTTCTCCACTTCTGCAATCAAATCTTCGCGTAACGTACAGCAAATACAGCCATTACTCATTTCCACAAGCTTTTCTTCCGTTTTGGACAACATATTTCCGCGTTCAATCGTGTTCGCATCAATGTTAATCTCACCCATATCATTCACAATCAAGGCAACCCTCAGATTTTGTTTGTTATGCAGGATGTGATTCAGTAAAGTTGTTTTTCCGCTTCCCAGGAAGCCGCTGAGTACTGTTACAGGTAATAATTTCGTTTTCATCTATCGGAATCTTTTATGCAATTAAGTTGCAAATATATTAAAGACTACATTAAATGCAATTTAATTGCATTTATATTGACGATCAGATAACAATTCAAAAAACACACCGTTCTGCTATTAAAAGCGGTAGCAAACTCTTTACACATAATCTATATGCAATCAACTTGCATATAGTACTTTTACCAAATAATAAGTGTATAATATAAAGGCCCTATTAAAAGATAAACACAAATGATATCCATTCAATCAGTTTCACATAGTTATGCCGGTGCCCAGCGCATCAGCTTTAAAGACTGGGAAATCAACAACGGCGAACAATGGCTGCTCCTGGGAGAATCAGGCAGCGGTAAAACTACCCTCCTGCACATTCTGACCGGAATCCTGAAACCAGCCCAGGGTGAAGTCAATATGGACGGCACCTCTGTCTATGCACTTTCTTCCAGGGCACTGGATCAGTTCAGGGGCAGAAATATAGGGATTATCTTTCAGCGGCCGCACCTGATCAAAAGCCTTACTATTACAGAAAACCTCGTTTTGGCACAAAGTTTCGCCTCTCTCCCGGAAAATCTGAACAGGGTAAATGAAGTCCTTGAGTCTTTAGGCATAGCAGCAAAAAAGAATGCCTATCCAGATGAATTAAGCCAGGGACAATTGCAGCGAGTATCTATAGCAAGAGCTGTGATCAATAAACCAGCCTTACTGATTGCTGATGAACCGACTTCTAGTCTGGACGACAAAAATGCAAAGGCCGTACTAGACCTGCTGATGCAGCAATCCGGTTTAAACCAGGCTACCCTGATCGTAGCCACCCATGACAAAAGAGTTAAAGATGCCTTTACCAATACTTATCAATTAATATGAGCCCCTTAAAAATCAGCTGGAAAAGTTTATGGTCTAAACCATTGTCTTCCGCATTAAATATTATGCTTATTGCTTTTGGTACCGGCATTCTGACCATTCTGCTTTTAGCTTCGAGACAGATCGGAGAAAAACTAGATAACAATGCCAAAGATATTGACCTGGTTGTCGGTGCGAAGGGAAGCCCGCTTCAGTTAATCCTCAGCAGTATCTATTATATAGATTTCCCCACCGGTAATATCCCATTAAAAGCCGCGCAGGAACTGGCGCACAGCCCTTTTGTTAAAAAAGCAGTTCCGCTTGCGCAGGGCGATAATTACCAGGGTATCAGAATAGTAGGCACAGACAGTAATTTTGTCAGCATATACAAACTGAAAACTGCCACGGGTAAATTCTGGAAAGAAGATTTTGAAGTCACTATAGGTTCAACTGTAGCCCAGAATCAGAAACTAAAACTAGGAGATACTTTTTTTGGGGCCCATGGTCTGACCGGCAGCAGTGATATCCATAAAACACATGCCTATAAAGTAGTCGGAATCTTAACCCCGCAGGGTAATGTGACTGATAATCTGATCCTGACTAATATCTCGAGTGTCTGGAAAATGCACGAGGACCATGAGAAAGAAGAAGCCGCAGAACATCATCATACTGCCGAAAAACAACGCCCTGACCAGGCAGAACACCAGGATGAGAAAGAAATCACTGCCCTGCTGATCCAGTACCGCTCTCCGATGTCTGTGGTGATGTTTCCCAGAATGGTCAACTCTTCAACTAATCTACAGGCTGCCTCTCCTGCGATGGAAAGTACACGTTTGTTCTCACTCATTGGTGTTGGCGTGGATACCTTACAATGGTTTGCAGCACTGATTATGCTGATTGCTGCCATCAGTGTTTTTGTCAACCTGTACAATTCTTTAAAAGAGAGAAGTTACGATCTGGCCATCATGCGGACACTGGGTGCTTCGCGGGGACAGCTGTTTTGCATCGTTATTTTTGAAGGTATACTACTGACACTGGCAGGCACGGTTATTGGTGTAGTCCTGGGTCATTTAGTACTTCAATTTATTGGAAATTACCAGGAAAGCAGTCAGGCCAGGTTAAGCGGTTTCATTTTCCTGAAAGATGAAATTTATTTATTTGCGGCAGGCCTGGCGATTGGTATATTTGCATCCATTATTCCTGCGTTGCAGGCTTACCGGTCAAATATTTCTAAGATATTGTCTAAAAACTAAAATGAAATTCTAATGAAACAATTGATCCTGATATTTTTGCTTTTTACCGGTTATGCCGTAAAAGCACAACATAACCCAAATGATCAGATTACATCCAGTAACTGGGATGTGATAGGAAGTGTCGATTTTAAGATTGTAAAGGATTCAGAAATGTATGTTGTATATAATCCGGAAATTAAAAAACACGCCAATAAACCATTTGAGCTGGAGGGCTATTTAGTTCCGATTAAAGACGGGATGAAACAAACTAAATTTATGCTTTCTACCCTTCCGATAAATCAGTGTTATTTCTGCGGAAAAAATGGAGTACCAATTATGGTGATGGTTGAGCTTGCTGAACCCATTAAATTCACCTACCAGACTATTACTATTAAGGGAACACTGAAATTAAGTGCCGGAAACGCCATGGACAACCCTCCGATAGCTTTAGTAAATGCAAAGTCAATCTAATCAGTATAAATCCAATGAAAATCGATCCTACTAACATCCTGAAAGAACACTCACTGAAACATACCAAACAAAGGGTACGTGTTTTGGAAGAGATAGCTTTAGATACTGTTGCCATTTCACAACCTGAACTGGAAAAAAAGCTGGGTAAGGAAATTGACAGGGTAACACTTTACCGTATATTAAATATTTACGAAGACAAAGGAATCCTGCACCGGATTATGGATATGAACGGAACAGCAAATTATGCAATCTGCTCTTCTGCCTGTTCTGAGGATCATCACCATGATGAGCATATCCATTTTAACTGCACCAGCTGTCACAAAATATATTGTCTGGATGTAGCAGTCCCGCACAGCACGATGCCTAAAGGGTTCACCGCAAAAACAGTGAATACTACCGCTTACGGGATTTGCGACAAGTGTAATCAGATGATAAAAAAAGATTAAATTCTATAAAAAAAAGAATCCCAATGAATATTCATTGGGATTCTTTTTTAGCTATCGCCAGTGCCCTCTGTGCCACGCGTAGCCATGTCTTGCCCGACCCCAATATCCCTGAACATAAACATGATTAGGTCTTGGTCTTACATAATAACCATTGACATGTACATATCCTCCACCCCTCCATTCCCATTCGCCAGGTACCCAGTAGGCATTTGGATAAGGAACAGCCGGACGTACGTACACCGGTTCAACAGGACGGCTGTCGACATAGTAAGCAGGAGCGCATGAAGCAAAAAACATGACTGTTAACGACATTAACACAATAATATATCCTATCCTTTTCATATCTGATTGATTAAATTTAACTAGCTTCTGTTTTTACCAGCAGTGTCTATAGTAGTGGTAATGGTGTCTGTAATAAACCTCAGGTCCATAATAATGATAATAGGCCGGGCGTGCGTAAAAAAATGGCCTTTCAACAATAACTGGCCTATGAACAATCACGATTCTGGGATGATAGTGGTAGGAATAAATAGTTTCGGTTACAGGTTGAGCTTTGGCTAACTGCACAAAAGATGTCATGATTAATGCTGCGATGAAAAACTTAATGAGTTTCATAAAATTCAAATTAAATAAACACTTATAATCATTCTGACTAAGACTGATGAATAAGGTTTAACCTGAAAATCTATTTCGGTTAGAGCCAAAAAAAAGGGATTTAAGTTTTACCTTAAATCCCTTTTTTAAATCCTGTTTCCCCCGACTAATAATCGGGAACTAAACAGTATACTTATATATTATCTGGACTAGTGTCCTGAATGTCCATCAGCACCGTGTGCATGACCATGACTTAATTCTTCTTCAGTTGCTTCACGTACTGAAAGAATTTTACCACCAAAAATCAGGTTTTTACCAGCCATCGGGTGATTCAAATCTACCGAAATAGTTGTATCATGAATAGCAGTTACTCCAGCTCTGAAGTGATTTCCTTCGTTATCCTGTAAAGGAATAACATCACCTACGTTAGGAAGGTCAACATCTTTGAACATATCTTTAGGCAGGTCAGCGAAAGCTCCCGGATCTAAATCTCCGTAACCATCAGCTGCGCTCAGCTCAAATTTATACTCATCACCAACATTTAATCCATTTAAATGCTCTTCAAATTTAGGTAACATCATACCTGTACCGTATAAGAAAACCAACGCGTTTTGCTCATCAGCTTTTTCTACGAAAACTTGTTGTCCCTCTTCATTAGTCGTATGCAATTCGTACGTTAATGAAACTACTGTATTGGGTTTAATACTCATTGGAATCTTATTTAGTTAATTAATTTTAATGCTTCTTCAACTGTTGTAACAGGCAGCTGACATGATTTATTTCGGCAAATATAGATTTTTGTTTCAATGCTTTGCTTATCTTTTAACAAAGGAAGTGCAGAATTTGTTCCCGACAGTACAATTTTATTTGGGATATACCTCTGGTCCAGCTCTTTCTTTATCTCAACAGCCGAATCACCTGTTATTGCAATTTCATTGATTCCAAACACTTCATTCATCAACTGAATAGCCCAGTTGGAATAAGCAGAGCCGTAGGTTTTGATCTGGGCATGTACCGCAGCCAGCATCTTATCAGCTTTATCAGTATATCGGGCTTCATCAAATAACAAGCCCAGTTGCTTCAGATTTTGCGCCATCACAGAATTGGCAGCCGGAATCACATTGTCCATGATCTCATGTTTACGTGCAATCAGCGTTTCACTGTTAGCCGCCGTATAGAATAACATCGGACTATCCAGATCACGGAAATTACTTAAAACCAAATCAGTCAACCTTTTAGCTTCCGTTAACCAGCGCTCGTCAAAATCAGCCTCATATAAGGCCAGCAGAGCAGAGATAAAAAAGGCATAGTCATCCAGGAAAGCCGTAATAGAAGCCTTATTATGTTTATAATTCCGGTATAAGCCCCCGTCCTCGGTACTCAGATCGGACAGGATAAAATCCGCAGCTTTTTTAGCGGCCAGATAAAATTCTTCCCTATCAAAGATCTGACTGCTTTCGGCCAGTGCTTTAATCATCATTCCGTTCCATGCAGTCAGACATTTATCATCCAGTCCGGGAGGTACCCTCTTCTGACGGACGGCCATCAACCTTTCTTTAGCACGTTTCAGTTTCACTGAAAAATTCTCATAGGAAAGGCCTTTTGATTCGGCAAATTCCTGGGCAGTCTGTTTCCGGAGCAGGATATTCACTTCCTCTTCTTCCCAGTTGCCCCTTGCAGTAACATTAAAGTAATCCGCAATCAGTGCTGCATCTGTATCCAGTACTTTCTCAATTTCCAGCAAGTCCCACACATAAAATTTACCTTCTACCCCTTCACTGTCTGCATCCAGGGCAGCATAAAACAATCCTTTGGGAGAAGTCATTTCTCTTTCTACCCAGGTTAGGGTTTCAATAACCACATCTTTAAATAAAGGATGCCCCGAGAGCTGATAAGCTTCAGCATATAAACTAACCAGCTGTGCATTGTCATAAAGCATTTTCTCAAAATGAGGAACATGCCAGTTGCCATCTACAGAATACCTGGCGAAACCGCCTCCAAGCTGATCGTAAATCCCTCCCAGCGCCATCTTCTCGAGTGTTAACAACGTAGCTACATGGGTGGCATTATCCTTCATTAAATGGCTGTAACGTAATAAAAAGAGCCAGTTATTAGGCAAAGGGAATTTAGGCGCACGGTTATATCCCCCTTCGGTCATATCAAAATTACGCTTCCAGGGCATGGTAATATCATGCAGGTCTTTGGTGGTATAAGGATCAGTTTTCAGCTGATGAACCACTTTCTCCGAATTGCGGATTCCGGCTGTCAGCTGTTCTGCATATTGTTCAGCTTTACCGGGTTCAGTTTCCCATAAATCTGCAACATTCACTAAAATATTAATCCAGTCTTCTTTTTTAAAATAAGTACCTCCGTAGATTGGCCGCTGATCCGGTAAACAGATACAGTTCAATGGCCATCCGCCACTCCCGGTCATCAGCTGTATCGCCAGCATATAGATCTGGTCAATATCAGGACGCTCTTCGCGGTCTACTTTAATACATATAAAATGTTTGTTCATTACTTCTGCCACCTCGTGCAGTTCAAAGCTCTCACGTTCCATCACATGACACCAGTGACAGGCTGAATAGCCTATGCTCACCAGGATCAGTTTATTTTCCCTTTTTGCTTTTGCTAATGCTTCTTCACCCCATTCATACCAGTTTACAGGATTATAGGCATGCTGTAAAAGGTAAGGCGAAGAGGCATGGATTAAACTATTAGGTTCAAGATTCATAGTAACAAAGATAAAAACAATTCTGCTGGAGCTCAATACTTCTTATCCTATATCAATTAATTTCAGCACCGGGCCAGGTACCTTTGTAGGTAAGAAATGATAACATAAGTGATTCAGCTTTTGTTCATTCTTATCTAAAAACAAGGAGAAATAAAATGAAAAAATTAATTGAGAAAATCGTGACAAAACCTGGTCGTCCGGGAATGGTGGGTGATGGATTCAGAGTATTTAACTATATCCCTGGAGCAAACATCCCTCAGCAAAGAATTAGTCCGTTTTTATTACTTGATTTTAATGCGGAGTACGATTTCGGCCCTTCAGATCATATCAGAGGCGTAGATGTACACCCGCACAAAGGTTTTGAAACCGTAACCATTGCTTATAAAGGCAGCATTGCACACCATGACAGCAGCGGTAACAGCGGAATCATCAACTCGGGGGATGTACAATGGATGACTGCCGGTGACGGAATCCTGCACAAAGAGTACCACGAAGAAACATTTTCTAAAACAGGAGGTCCTTTCGAAATGGTTCAGCTTTGGGTTAACCTGCCTAAAAAAGACAAATCCACTCCTGCACATTACCAGGCCTTAACAGCCGATGGAATGGGAAAAGTAGAATTGCCGGATCAGGCTGGTATAGTTAATGTCATTGCCGGTAATTTGAATGGCGTGGCAGGACCTGCTGAGACTTATACTCCCCTGAATTTGTTTGATATCAAACTGAATGAGGGTGGTGAATTGAATACGAGTATAACTGCCGGACACAATACTGCTTTATTAGTTGTAAACGGTAGTATAGAAGTAAACGGCGAAATAGCCGGAGAGCACAGTTTTGTATTATTTGAGAACAAAGGAGAAGAAATCCAAATCAAAGCTAATCAGAAAAGTGTTATCTTGTTACTGAGCGGAGAACCGATCAATGAACCCATTGTAAGTTATGGTCCGTTTGTAATGAATACTGAACAGGAAATTCATCAGGCTATTGATGATTTCAACAGTGGTAAATTTGGCGTATTGAATTAATGATATGAATGAGGAATATGTAAACCTTCCCCTGGTTAAGAATCAGGAAAAGAATCGTTTTGAACTGAAAATAGGTGATTATACCGTGTTCATTGACTACAAAGAACGTAGCCGGAAAATCTGGCTGATTCATACCGAATCTCCTGAAGAATTAAAGGGTAAAGGTGCAGCGACAGCAGTAATTGAAAAAACGCTGGCTTATATTGAAGAAAACGGATATAAACTTATTCCCATCTGCCCGGTAGTGGTAGCGTACCTGAAACGCCATACGGACTGGAACAGAATTTTAGATGCGAGTGTAGAACCTTTTTAGGTTCTGCACTTTGTAATACCATAAGTATGATCGTTCAGCAATACCTAGACAGAATACAATATCAGGGAGAAGTTTCGGCTAATCTTCAGGTACTTAAAAAATTAATGAAGGCACATTTGTTAAATGTGCCTTTTGAAAATCTGGATATCCATCGTAAAGTATGGATTGAGCTGGATGCGGAAAAGATTTACAACAAGATAGTCAGGAAGAACAGGGGTGGTTTCTGTTATGAACTGAATGGAAATTTCTATCAGTTATTAATGCATATAGGTTTCCAGGTAGAGATAATCGGTGCGCAAGTATATTTTCCTGCCCAGAAAACCTATTCCCCACCAACAAGCCACATGGCTTTACTGGTTCATCTTGATGGAGAGACCTATCTGGTTGATGTAGGCTTTGGAGATTTTGTTTCAGAACCTATAAAAATCGGTACAGCCACTCATCATACTGATCCCTGCGGACAGTTTAAACTGACACAAACAGATAGTTATCATTACCTGGTTGAAAAATACAATGAAACTGAAGCGGTGTTCGTTCCCCAATACATTTTTACCAGGATCCCTTATTTACTTCATGATTTTACCCATAGCTGTTATTATCAGCAGTTATCCCCAGATTCACATTTCACACAGAATAAGGTTTGTTCGCTGCTGACCAGTACAGGAAGAAAAACAATTACACAATCGAAATTTATCATTACTGTCAACGGGAATAAAACAGAAGAACTTATTACCGATGAGCAGGAATTCAACTTATTACTTCAAAAGGAATTTAACATTTCTCTTAATTGACCATGGTCAGTAATTTGCTGTTGAAAATGGAAACCGGCGAAATCACAGTTTCCTGCATTGGAATATGATTACCATATCTTTCCTTCAGCTTTTTCCTGACGATGGGGTTCGTTAAATCAAAATCGCGGAGCTTTTCCAGTTTTCCGACTTCCAGTCCGGTAGCCCGCTGGTAGATTTTCCAGATCAGTTCGGAGCAGTAGATTTTATCATCCGACCAGTCAAAAGCCAGATCATAAGCTTTACCACTGAATTGCGCACCGATCTTTTTCATCTCTGCTATTTTTTGCAGGGTTAGTATCTGCTTTGCATTTTTAAGCCGTTTAACGACATAGCTTCTCCCTTGTCCCCTGTTTATCCATAGTTTTAAAGGTGTACGTTTTACCTGACTGATCGCTTCCAGGACATAATACCCGTCTTTGTCTTTAAAGATTAACCCGCAATGCGAATACCTGGATTTGGTAGCCAGCTGGATGGCTTTGCTTTGTGCGGATAATGAAGTTTGAAAGATAAGATCTCCTTCTGCGAGGTGATCGGTCTTTGTTTGTGCGTACAGACCCGTCGATAAAATCAGCGCTGTCAGTAATAGTATAATTCCCTTCATATCCAAAAAATTGTAGTGTAGCATCTGTCTGAAAGATGCTACACTACAATACTATTGAATATTTACAGTAACCGGTGCAGACACACCGTTAAATATATCAGTTATTGTTACTCTTGCAGTATTGATCCCGGCTCCTAAAGTTGTAGTAATTGTCGCCTTTCTTTTCTCTGGCAAAACTTCATTTACAGTTTGTATTACAGTTCCCGAGGCATTCAGAATTTCTACTTTAGAAGAAAACTGGGGGCTCAGGTTAGCAGTTACATTCCAGTTCACCACAACTGATCCGCCGCTGTATTTAGCAGTCACTCCATAAACAGAACCTACAGTTAATACAGGCTGTGATCCCTGATTGGTCTGATCCGGTAAGCTCAAAGTTCTGCCGGTTCCAAAAGCTGCTGATGGTGTTACATTCCCTCCGTGCTCCATGAAATAGGCATCTTCTGTGGCATCGTATCCGGCATTGAAACTACGGTCATAAATACCGTTCCTGCCAGCGTCATTCGCATTGGCACTAAAAGATCTGCTGCTGTGTTTCTGCCATACATTACTTGTATTCAGATTCCAGCAATCTTTAAAAAAGGCCTTACGTTCAAATCTTCCGTCATTGGCAGGATTAGTTCCGTCCCAGTTTTCGAGGAAAGCATCATTACCCGATCCAAGGAACTGTGTTCTCTCAGGAATGGCTAGTGTAGAAGTATGAAACCAGGTTCCTGAAGATAAATTCTGGATAAATGTACCGACGAAAAGTTCTCCATTTAGTTTCCACGAACGTATCGCAATATTATACCAGGTGTTCAGCACCCATTTATAAGGGTTAATGGTTTTGTATCCGTCCCCTTCACCACCAAAGCGACTGGAAACAGTTCCTGCACCGGTATAAGCAACCCTTGCATAGATCTTTCCGGCAGTATTTGGATCCCATAAGGAAGCAATCAGAATATTTGGTGTCCCGAATGATTTATCAGGTGTTTGCTGCAAACCATTGTAACCACCTGCAAAATTATTAACAGAGAAATATTCAGTATTCGCGGATTTGGTGATTTTTACTTTCTGCATTTTGAGTATAGCATCCGAAGGGAAAGTAAAAAACAAATGTTGTGAGGGAGCAGCATTTTCGCCAGCGGCAGCTACTGCTTGCTGATCAGGAGATTTACCAGAAGGTCCGGCAGCCGGCAGAACTGCTGATTTTTGACAACTCATAAAAATCGTCATGGCATAAACTGAGATCCCCAGAGTTAAGGAGTTTTTAAAAAGGTTTTTCATAATTATAGGTTTTGGGTTATAAACTATAATTTAAGAGAAACAAAAGCTATAATCACGAAAAACTATCGCGCAAACGTTTGATTTACAATAGAATCAAGGTTTATGTAATTTCAGCTCAGCAATTTTTATGGCCTCGTTTAATATCTCACGAATACGCACAACCGGTAAGTCTTCCGCTGCATTAAATGGCATAATCTTCATTCTTGCCCGCTTTTCAAGGATTAATTCGGGGTGATCCAGTTTTTTTCCGTCCACCAGACCGATATAAGGTTGACCAGTCTTTTTATTTACCCACAGATAACAGAACATTTTCTTTTTATAGTAAAAGAAAGGCATTCCGTATTTCCATTCAGGAGAAATCGACTCGTTCTGTTTCAGAATGAGATCTCTGAGCGCAAGCAGACAACCCCGTAGTGGTTCATCTTTTTGCAGATAAAAATTGTCCAGTTCTTTTGACATGCTGAACGAAAATAGTTAATTTATTTGTTTTAGTACCTGGTACTTCCTGTCATCGCTTTTCTCTAAAAGAATATGTACAACGCATATTATATCAATTGATTACAAATGTTGATAAGTTTTTGTACTAAATCTTATTAGTATAAAGTTAATTACCTGACGTTTATTAACTTAGCGTTATAATTGATTAACGCAATGAGAAAAATATTATTCGTAACTCTTTTGATTATGAGTTACTTACAGTCATATTCACAGAAAATCAGTACAGATCTGCCGAATGTAATGCCCCCCTCTCCAACAGCTACACAAATTGCAAAATATTCATTGATAGGACCAAGTTTGAGTACCGGAGCTGCTCATATGAGTATTCCGTTATATACTTACGGGACTAAAAACCTACAAGTCCCTGTCAGTCTGACTTATAGTTCCACAGGACTGGTAGTTAATCAGATTGCCTCGAGGGTTGGTCTGGGCTGGATGCTTGAAGGAGGTGGTTCAATCAGCCGTACTGTATATGGAAGAGAAGACGAGTCTGGAGGACGTGCGGTAACGCCGGCTGATTTTCCAGGCACAACCGGAGATCCGTTAAAAAGTTATATCACCTCAGTCGTAACGTCTCTATACGATACACAGCCAGACCTGTATAGTTTCAGTTTCGGAGGATATTCCGGCAGGTTTACTTTATTTGACGGGGTTGTTAAAAAACTGGAGCAGAACAACCTGATTATTACAGGCGATCCGACTAAGGGTTTTACAGTGATCACCCCTGATGGCATTAAATATGATTTTAAGGCTATTGAATCGTCATCGAACGGGAGACATGCAACAGCTGTAAATAATGCCTGGCATGTGACCAAAATTACACACCCTGAAGGCGATATTATCTATTTTAAATATAGCGATTGTCAATTCACCTATATATCATCTATTAATCAAACATTCACCCATTTGGATGGTGAACAGCATGTTGATGGAGGAAATACTTTTCCTTGTGATGATAGCCACCAGTACGTGGTAACCCCAAATCAGATCGTCAACAACGGGATGTATTTAACCGAAATCAGCAGTAACTCGCGTAAAGCTGGGATCCTGAAGTTATCTTATACCCCACGTGAGGATCTACCAGGCGACTATCGTTTAAGCCTGATCAGTCTATATGATGGCATAGGTAGCGGCGGTAATGTGGTGGCTAACACCTACTTTGGTAATACAGCAAAAAAATTTACAGAATTTGCTTACAATACAGTATCCAGTTCAACTACTGGCTATGATCAGACGGCTTCGGTAAATAAGCGCATGTTTCTTGCCAGTGTTACAGATGATGATAAATATTATTCCTTTGCTTATAATAATCTGGACATGCTTCCTCCAAGACTCTCCTATTCACAGGATGATTATGGTTATTATAATGGCAGAGCTAACCGGTCACTGGTTCCTCAGCCAAATGATCAGACGCTGATCAATGCCTTTACCAGTTATGGTTATGGAGACAGGCGTCCGGATGGAAACTTTTCAAAAATCGGTATGCTATCCAGGGTAAACTATCCTACTGGTGGATATGATTCTCTTGCCTACGAAGCCAATAAAGTATATATCTCAGCTCCGCCAAATTGTGATGTTCCGGATTCTACTTTTAGTATCAGTGTAAATGGTTATTCAAAAGACAGAGTCCCCCCCAGTATCAATTACAGCAAAGGATTTAAAGTTACCTGCCAGCAAACTGTTGTGGTGAATGTAGGTTGTGTTCCACAGACCCTTGCCGGAGACGGCCGTCCAGGTTATCCCGCAGGTGATTATTTAACTACCGTAGACCTGATTGACAACACAACAAACAAACCAATCAATTGGACTGACATTACGGGTCGATCACTACAGGCTGTTGTCGGTCAGTCGGTCGATTTTAATGTAGTACTGAAACCTGGTACTTATACGGTCAAAGTACTTGTTCAGGGCGACTCCAGGGGATATGCCAATTTTAGCTTTAACACCAGTTACGCTAAAAACGGTAATAAAGAGGTAGCCGGAGTAAGAATAAAAAGGATCCTTTCCTATAATCAGGCCAATGATCATTATGATATTAGAAAATTCACTTATGATACACTGAGCAATTCCAGATCCTCTGGGGTTTTAATGAATAGTGCTCCTTTATATCAGTACAGTTATACTTCGTACAGGAGCATAGGAGGCACAGGGACATTCTGTAATTATAAACAATGTTACTATACTAAGTTATCTTCAGCCAATTACTTTGAATCGAATGCCACCGGAAATAATATTTTCTATAAGAATGTAACAGAAAGTTTAGGTGATAATTTTGAAGGTGGAGGAACTGAGCACACGTTTTATGTTGGAAATGCCGATCCAAAATCACAGGGAGTATTACAAGGAAACCCTATTCCAGGTGCTCCGTTATCCAACTTGGGGATGTATTCAGGCAAAGAGCTTGGACAAAGGACATTCAAAAAACAAGGGACACAATTTATAACCTTAAAAAATGTAATCACTACCTATAAGGAGGACAGCCGTTTATCAGATTCTACATTCTACTACACACTGCAGGCTAATCCTTCCTGGGAGTCAACCTGTTTTACGATGTTTAACAACCTAAACGAATATTTCTGGTTAAATGTTTCTTATTATAAACTGGCAACCCGCTGGTTATACCCTTCTGCTATTCAAACTATTGTTTATGACTCCAATGGCCAGAATCCGGTAAGTTCGACAGAACTTTATTTTTATGACAATATCAGTCATCAATTGTTAAGCAGAACAAAAACTATCAATAGCAGAGGCGATACGATTTCCAAACAGAACTTCTATCCGATGGACGTCATCCCGGGCTTTGCTTCAAATGCCCAGGCAGCACAGACAGAACTGGTTAACCGGAATATCATTTCGCCTTTACTCTATCAGAAAACAAGTAAAAACAGTACTGTACTAAATACTTTAAGGGCCAACTATCTGATCTGGCCTAATAACCTTGTCCTTCCTCAAACTATAGAAACTCAGGATGGAACCAATCTTGCAGAGAAAAGGATATCGTTCAATAACTATGACATTAAAGGTAATATTCTTGAACAGCAAAAAATAAACGGTGCAAAACAGTCTTTCATATGGGATTATACAAATGCATTTGTAGTCGCAGCAGCCACTAATGCAGGTTATAACGAAATCGCTTATACTTCATTCGAAGCGGATAGCACCGGTAACTGGAGCGTTCCTTCAGTGGCCAGAGACAGTACGACCAGTATAACGGGTAGAAATAGCTATGCCTTATCTGGTGGTGCTATTAATAAAGGAGGTTTAACAAGTACAAATACTTATGTTTTGTCTTATTGGTTAAAAAGTAGTACACCACTTACTATAGTTGGTACACTTACAGGATATCCTAAAACCGGCCGCAGTTATAATGGCTGGACTTATTATGAACACCGGATTAGCGGAGTTACTTCAGTATCAGTGCAAGGTACCTCTCAAATCGATGAGCTACGTTTATATCCTTTAAAAGCACAGATGACTACCTACAGCTATCTGCCGTTGACCGGAGAAAGTGCAGTTAATGATCCGCAGAATAAGATCACTTATTATGATTATGATGCATTAAACCGTTTAAAAAATATCCGGGATCAAAACGGAAATATCATCAAAAGAACTGATTATAATTTTGCTGGTTATAGCGTTAACTACGGTGGTAAACTGATTTATCATAATGATGCACAAACAGGTACATACACAAGGAACAACTGTGGTGATGGCAACCTGGGTACGTCATTAAGTTTTACGATACCCGCAGGATCTTTCAGTTCAACTATTAGTCAGGCTGACGCAGATAGCCAGGCTATAGCCGCCCTGGGTACCCAGGGGCAGGCCAATGCCAATGCCAATGGAACCTGTATTATCTGTACCGGAGAAAGTAACAGAATAATCAATGGAGTATGCGAGGAAGGGGACAGAGTAAACGTTAAATCTGTTGGACGTGGCTCTAGTTATACCTGTACATATTATTATGTATTCTCAGATGGGTCGGTTACAGCTAATTACACTGAACAGAACACTACACCATGTCAATTAGGAAAGCTGCAGTAATCATGTCAGTTACATATAAAAAAACATTTACCTATCTCAATTTTAATGCTCCTATTATGGAAAAGGAATCAGGTCAATCCTTCAGCTACTTCAAATATATCCTGGCATGGGTAATCGCTTTGAACTGGTTTAATGCAAATGCACAGCAGAAGGATATCGTATTGAACAAGTATAGTAATCAAACAGAAATCACAGCTTCTGGGAGTGTAACACTCAACCCTGGCTTTGAAATTCCTGAAGGTAACAATGTCTGGATTTATACGGCAGTAAATTTTCTGAACTGTACTCCTTTTGCCGGAGGAAATCCAGGTTTATACCAGAATTACGTAAGTACACGGGTATTTAAGATTCCAGGTGTCTTTACGGAAACTGATGTCAATGCGGGTGGACGCAGTACTTGTGAAGTCAATCAGACTATTCAGTATTATGACGGACTGGGTCAGCCTTTGCAGACTGTTACCGTACAGGGAAGCCCGACTTTCAGAGATGTGGTTCAGCCGGTTGTTTATGATCCTTTTGGAAGAGAAAGTAAAAAGTATCTGCCATATGTAGCTACCTCTGCCAATAGCAATGGAGCATATAAACAAACTGCACTAACTGATCAGAACTCTTTTTATAGTAATCCTTCGGGCTGGTCAGCTCCTAATGTTACAGTGATGCCTAATGTGGCTTTCTCAGAAACGAAATTCGAGGACTCTCCATTAAACAGGGTATTGGAACAAGGTGCTCCAGGGGTATCATGGCAATTAAGTAACGGGCATACCTCAAAAATGGATTATGGCACGAATGCAGCATCGGATGTTAAATTGTGGACGGTTACTTCAAATGGAGCAACTGCAGGTTATTATCCGGCAGGGAGCTTAAACAGAACAACCTCAAAAGATGAAAACTGGGTCATTACAGATGGTAAAGGGGGAACAACTGATGAGTATAAGGATTTTGACGGGAATGTTGTTTTAAGACGGGTCTGGGAGAATGATACTAAGAGTCTTTCTACATATTATGTATATGACGATTATAATAATTTGAGGTATGTCCTGCCTCCGGCAGTGAATGAAAATGGTCAAAATCTGACTAGTTTTACTGAAAGTGATCCACTATTTGATCAGTTTATCTATGGTTATCATTATGACGGACGCCGCCGTGCTATAGAAAAAAAGATCCCTGGAAAGGGCTGGGATTATATTATATATAATCAGTTGGATCAGGTTGTATTGACTCAGGATGGAAACCAGCGTGCAAATAACCAATGGCTGTTTACTAAATATGATGCTTTAGGTCGGGTTATAATCACTGGTCTATACACAGATGCTAGTAGTAGGGCAGCTATACAGAGCACTGTTGATGTGCAGCCAGGAATTAATCTCCCGTTATGGGAACAAACAGACAATGCGAACAGCAATGGACTGGGTATAGGTTATACTAATCTATCTTTTCCTACGGCAGGAATAGCTTATTATCATGGCATTAACTTTTACGATGATTATGATTTTTACAACAATACTTTCGGACAGCCTTCCTCTTCTCAGGTAGCTGGCGAGCGTACCAAAGGACAACTGACAGGTACAAGGGTTACGGTATTAGGTACAAGTACCATGCTATTAACTACACGTTATTATGATGAAGAAGGACGTGTCATACAGACTAAGGCAGAAAACCATCTAGGCGGGTCAGACATTGTAGATAACATTTATGATTTTGCAGGAGAACTGACAGCAAGTACGAGGACACATTCAGCAAATGGGGCAACTACAGTTATTGCAACCCGTCAGGCTTATGATCATATGGGCAGGAAGAAAGCTACAATGGAGTCCATTAACGGAGCGACCGAAGTAGTACTGAATAAACTGGATTACAATGAAATTGGGCAGCTGATCAAAAAATCGGTACATAGTACGGATGGAGCAACCACTTTCCTCCAGAATAGCAATTACGCTTATAATGAAAGAGGCTGGTTAAAGGGTAATACTTCAGATCAGTTTAGTTATAAACTGGGTTATGATACTTTAAGTACTCCTCAGTATAATGGTAATATTGCCAGTCAGAACTGGGGTACGGGCAACCAATTTGTTTATAGTTATGATAAGCTCAATAGATTAATCAGTGGTACCAGTACAGGTGTTACCATGAGCGAAGTGCAGAGCTATGATCTAATGGGCAACATCAGCAGTTTGAGCAGAGACGGTGGTGCTGCTGGTGTTTATAGTTATACAGGTAACAGATTAACAAGTATTACAGGTGGTCCATTAACTACCGGAACCTATAGTTATGACGCAAATGGAAATACAACAACTGATGGAAGGAATGGCGTTACATTTACTTACAATGTATTGAACCTACCTTTGACAGTTACAAAAGCAGGACTGAATCTCGCTTATCTTTATGACGCTTCAGGGAATAAGCTGAAGAAAACAAGTAATGGTACTAGCCGGGATTATATTGGTGGTATTGAATATAATGGTACAGCAATAGATCTGATTCATAATGAAGAAGGTATAGCCAGGAAGATTGGTACAGATTATAGTTATGAGTATAATCTATCTGATAATTTAGGAAATATTCGATATACTTTCCATGTGAATCCGGTTACAGGACAGCTGGAGCGATTACAGAGTGATGATTATTATCCTTTTGGATTGCGTAAATCATCAGGAAGTCCTGTATCTTTAAATAATAAATACCTGTATAATGGAAAGGAATTACAGGATGAATTAGGCCAGTATGATTATGGGGCCAGGTTCTATGATCCCGTGATTGGCAGGTGGGGTGTTGTTGATGCAAAAGCAGAATTTGGCAAAAGATTTTCTCCATATAATTATGCTGAAAACAATCCAATAAGAAATATAGATCCCGATGGCAATTTTTGTATTCCTTGTTTAATTGAAATAGGGGTTGCTATATATGAAGCTGCAACAGCAGCAGAAGTTGTAACTGTTGGATTAGCTGCTACAACAACAGTAATAGCAGTAAAAGGAATTAATAGCTATTCAAGGAATAGAAATTATTCCGTTCAGGATGGTACCATGGTATCTATGAAAGCGCATAGTGAACCCGTAAAACTTGGTGACACTCCAGAAAATCCTCAACCAACCTCTCGTGCAGCAAGAAGAGATGCAATGAGAAAAGGAGGATTGCCTACAAGTCAACCATTACATGAAGATAAAGATTCTAATTCTAAGGATAAAGTCTACTTGGACAGGGATGGTGAAAATACTGTTCAAGATGCAAAAAACGACGAAAGTCATCCAGGACAGCCGCACTGGGAAGCTGGAAAAACAAAGAAAGATGAGAGTAAACCGGATGGATTAAATAGATCTGGACAAAAATCAAATAAGCCTCAGATGCAGAATGGGAACAAAGGAAAGTCTTATTATAATCCTGACGCACCCAAACCACAATTTAGTTTTAATAATATAATTTCATAGGATGAGTAGCAGTAACAATCGTTTAGATCTCTTAATTCGAAAAAATAAAGGAAAATCGTTATTGAATAAGTATAAAGAAATATTTTTTTTGTCAGGATTCAAAGAAGATGAATTAATATATATTGATTTAGATAAGTCTGATAAGTTATTGAGTTACATAAGAACCGTATTTCCCATGATTCAACAGAGTGTTGAGATATTATCAGAAAACAGTACATATCATGATTCAAAATTGTTAACATCAATATTTGTAAATCTTGATAGTTCTGATGGTTGTTATATATTCTCTGATGATGTTTACTACTGTGGTATGTATCTTACAGATGCAAAGTCCGTACAAGAACACTGTTTAAATGTAGCTAGACTCGGATATAGTAATACATGTTTCCTTCTTGATAAAGAGTTAAAGTTTTCGTTTACCATCAACTTTTATAATGAAGGAAGCATAGAATCAAAGAATAAATTTGATATACAGCTTAAATTGATAACGTAATTATTACTCATAGCTACTTGAACCTGTTGGAAATGGGACCTAAGTTTTTACCTCTAATCCCATTTACACACTTTATCGGATACTACCTTCATTAATATACTTAGAATACAATAAACCTTTTGACCATCTCCTTATCCAAACTAAGGCTATATGATAACAAATGAAGAAATCTTAAATGTCACCAAATTGGATGCATTTAACAGATATAAATATTTCATAAAAAAGGTAGTAGATGAAGAAAAAATCTATACTCTATCTTTCGAAAATGAAATTGCAGAGGTAAAAGATAATAAGTTGATTTCAGTTTGGAGTGCAGCTGAGTTTGCTAAGGAGTGTGCAATTCAAGAATGGGAAAACTATACAGTTACTGAGTTTAGTTTAGAGGAATTTAAGGATGATATTGGAGTATTTATTACAGAGAATAACCTTTTAATCAATGTTTTCTCTGTTGCTAATAAAACAGGGTTTATTGTAAACCAGAATGAACTTTGGAGAGATATTAATGACGAATTAGAGCAGTATGATTAATATCAAAAGTCTCATCTGTAAGGATACTTGAATCAACATTTAACAGCAACTTCCTTGATTGAATAAAAAAAAACGACATTAACAAAGCCAAGTTCCAAGGATCGCAGGCTTTGTTAATGCAGTTGAGAGAACTAAGGAGTACCTCGAGGCGAGGCAGCTTCCGTAGTATTACATAATTCGGGTAATACGGTCAGTAATTTTATGTCATAGTCGAAGAATCCAAACGTGGTAATAAGTTTTGCATTGCGACCAAAGGGAAATAGCATTTTGATGGATGTTATGAATGAATCGGAGTTATTATTGAGAGGTACTGTCTCTGGTGTAAAAGCACGTTCAGTAAAACCTTAAATTAGTAATAATATGCAAAAATTTCCTGAATTAAGAAAACAACAAGTCGCTTTAATGCGAGCAGATACCTTAACGGGGCATGTCCTAGATGATGAGTTTATATTGGCGTTGAACAATGTTCAAAAAGTATATACCATATTTGATAATGTTGAGTTGGCTCTAGAATATGCTAAGTCTATAATATTGGAAAATCAAAATATTGAATGTATTATATACGGCTCAAATGAAAAAGTTCTACATTATCTGTCAAAACAGATATAGACTTGTAACTCATAAGCTATAATGCAAAATAACGACAAAGCCTGGTCATGTACTTGCCAGGCTTTATTATTTACTGACCATAAGTTTTTCTAGCATTTGCATCTCTAAGAAATGCGTCGATAATAATCAGTAGGTAAGTTCTGTCCTTTTCCGGTAAATGTTCTATCTGTTGTATCCTTTTAATTGTCTTTTTATAAAAAGAGACACTGGTTTAATTTTTCTCTGTTTTTAGGCCCCTTGATGAGCAGATATATCAGCAGTCTTCATTTCGCGAATCTACTTCGGGATTATTTCTTTATTCAAACAAGATTACGGTTGGTGTACAAACAGACTTACCTTTAGCTAAGTTTGTCGCCACACTGGCAATACTCCCTAAGAAGTAAAATTTACTTATTGATTATTATGTTAAAAGCGATAAAAAAAATCAGGAAAGAAGAACTCGTTTTCGGGTCAATTATGATTTCTACAATTTTAATAAGGAGTCACCCAAATGTACCGGCAATGGCTTCCTCTCTTTTATTGGGATTCTATTATATAGTATTTAGCTGGTATATTTTTCCTGTAGATAAAGATAAACACATTGTGTTTTCAATATTATCGGGATTAGTTTACGCAGTATGTTTAGTTGGGATAGCAATATATTCAGGAAAATTATATGACGGATTATTTTTCTATTACATCGAATTTTTGCTCTTATTACCTCAATTTATTTATCTTCTATTTCAGACAACGTGGGTCGATTATAGGAAACTTCATTTTATGAGAATATTAATTATTATATTTTTAAACATTTACATCTTTTTATTCGTAAGGTAAATCATTCAAAACAAAATGTCATGTAAAGAGTCAAAAGTTAGAGCTTACAAAACTCATCAAACAGGTTTCTCGTTTGGTTCCGGTTGGGGCGCTGGAGCTATGTATAGTAACTCAAGGACAAAATTATTGAGATGACAAAGAAAAAAATTTCAATACAAGACAGCATTATTGTCGGCATAGCTGTAGTTGTGCCATTATTATTCTTAATTGGTTTTGTTTTTCACTCGATTATTTCTAGTCCAAGTACGGTAGAAATAATACAAAAGGACAATCTGATGAAGCATTTTAATGGTAGAATTAATAGAATGCATTTTGATGAAGAAAATCATAATGTAAAATACGCGGTATCAACTAAGACAGAAAAATTCCCAATTTTCAGGAATTGGGAACCATATATAGAAATTGGTGATTCATTATCAAAGACTAAAAACTCTTTTAAGCTGGAAGTCTATAAAAAAAACGGATCAAAAATCATCTTTGATTACAGAGATAATTATAAAAGATTAAAGTAACACGAAGTTAAGAATACAGGTTTAGGTCAGAATTAGCGTATACGATTATAGGGCAAGGTTTTATGATTCGGTGATTGGAAGGTGAATGTTATAGCACTCTTTTCTGAGAAGAGTAGACGTTTCAGCCCTTACGTTTATGGAAATATTTATTTAATCCGCAACTGCTCAAAAGCCAGACTATCCCCCTTAAATGCATTAAAATCAACGATATGATTAATTCCGGTAATCCTCGCTTTATCGGAATGCTGCCAGAAAGACCATTTCGTATCTGTCCCGGCATTAAGCTCAGATTTATAATAATGCGCAATCCATAAAGGATATCCATCAAAATGACCTTTCAGATATTCCCTGTAAAAGACCAGGCCTGAGTAAAGAATAGGTCTCACCTTAGTTTTCTTTTCCACGTGTTTCAGAAAATCTTTCAGCTCTGCTCTCATCTTTTCAGGAGTAACGCCATTGAGCTGTTCTATATCTACTACCGGAGGTAAATCCCCTTCCTCAAACTTAACCGTTTGCAGAAAGAACCTCGCCTGCCATAAACCAGATTTTTTAGGAATAAAATAATGATAGGCCCCGCAGACAATCCCTGCTTTCGGTGCTTCACGCCAGTTACGTGTAAAATAAGGATCGACACTTGATACCCCTTCTGTCGCTTTGATAAAAGCAAACCTGATATGAACATCATCCTCTTTCATCGCCTTCACCTTGTTCCAGTCAATCTTACCCTGATAATAAGAAACATCTATTCCATGAATATTATACTTCTTAGGGATCCGGATCGCATAACTCTGATAAGTTCTGTAGTTTGGATCTTCTCCGATATCCAGGACCCAACGTTTCGCAGAGCTGAAAAACTTCAACACATAACCATAATACAATGGTGAGAACAGAATAAGTAATAACCCGGCAATCACAAATTTCCATTGCAGGGATAGCCCTGTTTTCTTCTTCTGTACAGGTTTCTTCCGCCTTACAGGGGCTTTTGGCACAAGTGGTTTGGGTACGGGAGGTTTCCTTGGGGTAGCTGTTGTTTTCTTGATAGGAGGAGGCACGGGGTAAAAATACAAAAGGGCAGCCATTTGGCCACCCTATGTTTATAGAATTATCAAAAATTATTTGCTTAGCTCAGCAAAATATTTGTGGAACAAAGGCAATGTTTCGATGCCTTTATAATAGTTATAGATATCATATTTCTCATTCGGAGAGTGTAATGCATCACTGTCCAGACCAAAACCTAAAAGAACAGATTTGATACCCAGTACATCCTCGAATAAAGCTACAATCGGAATACTTCCTCCTCCCCTTGTCGGGATAGGTTTTTTACCAAAACTAGTCAGAATTGCTTTTTCAGCAGCACGGTAAGCCACACTGTCTGTAGGAGTAACTACCGGCTCACCACCATGATGTGCATGAACTTTTACCTTTACAAAATCAGGTGCGATACTTTCAAAATGTTTCTGGAAGATTGCAGAAATCTCATCCGAATTCTGGTGAGGCACCAGACGCATAGAAATTTTAGCATTGGCCTTTGAAGGTAATACAGTTTTAGCTCCTTCGCCGATATAACCGCCCCAGATACCATTCACTTCTAAAGTAGGTCTTGTTCCGGTACGTTCTAAAGTAGAATATCCCTTCTCACCCCACTCAGCATTGATATCAAGATCTTTTTTATAGTCTTCCAGATCAAAAGGAGCAGAATTTAATGCTTTCTTTTCGTCTTCTGTCAGTTTTACAACTTTATCATAGAATTCAGGAATAGTAATGTGATTATTCTCATCATGCAATGAAGCAATCATTTTACATAAAATAGTAATCGGATTAGCTACCGCACCACCGTAAACACCTGAGTGAAGATCTCTGTTCGGGCCAGTTACTTCAACTTCCATATAAGCCAGTCCACGTAATCCGGTTTCGATAGATGGGTTCTCCATGCTGATCATCGAAGTATCAGAAATCAATACTACATCAGCTTTTAAACGCTCTTTATTTGCATTGACAAAGATGCCCAGGTTGCTTGATCCAACTTCCTCTTCCCCTTCAATCATGAATTTCACGTTACAGGCCAGTGTATTGGTTTTCATCATCAGTTCAAAAGCCTTTACATGCATATAGAACTGTCCTTTATCATCACAGGCACCACGCGCATAGATCTTTCCGTCACGAACAGTAGGTTCGAAGGGAGGAGTATGCCATAATTCCAGCGGATCTGCTGGCTGCACATCATAATGACCATAAATTAATACCGTAGGCAATGCTGCGTCAATAATTTTCTCACCATATATAATAGGATAACCGGCAGTTTCACAAATCTCCACTTTATCGGCACCTGCTTCTTTCAGTTTTTCAGCCACAAAAGCAGCCGTTTTCAATACATCACCTTTGTATTTAGGGTCTGCACTTACTGAAGGAAAACGTAATAATTCAAACAGCTCTTCTAAAAAACGCTGCTTGTTTTCTTCTACATATTTTTTGATCTCTTGCATAACAAATGATTTTGGACAAATATAGAATAATTGTTCTTATGCAATTTTACCAACATGCTTAAATAACAACTATACTTTTGTTATTTTTGTATCTTTTAATACGCAAAACAGTTTATCAATTTGGATTATTTAGCAGGATTAAACCCTCAGCAACGTGCAGCAGTAGAGAATACCAAAGGACCGGCAATGATTGTCGCCGGTGCGGGATCGGGAAAAACAAGGGTAATTACCTACAGGGTAGCGCACCTTATTGAAACCGGGGTCGATGCATTTAACATTTTAGTCTTGACCTTTACCAACAAAGCTTCGAAAGATATGCGTGAGCGTATCTCTAAAGTAGTCGGTACAGAGGCCAAAAACCTGTGGATGGGAACCTTTCACTCGGTATTTGCTAAAATATTACGTGTAGAAGCCGAAAAGATAGGTTATCCGTCAAATTTCACCATTTATGATACTGATGACAGTAAAAGTCTGATCAGGGCTATCCTGCGTGAAATGCAGCTGGATGATAAATTGTATAATGCAAACTTTGTCTATAACCGCATCTCTTCAGCCAAGAACAACCTGGTTAGTCATGTAGAATATATGAAAAGCGCAGAAATCCAGGCAGAGGATATCAGTAATAAACGTCCTTTGATAGGTTCTATCTATGAAACCTATACCAAACGCTGTTTCAAGGCTGGTGCTATGGATTTTGATGATTTGCTGTTCAAAACCAATGTCTTATTAAAAGATAATCCCGACGTATTAAATAAATACCAGCAGAAATTTAAATACCTGATGGTGGATGAGTACCAGGATACCAACTTTTCACAATATACAATTGTCAAAAAACTGGCTGCAGCCTATCAGAACATCTGTGTTGTAGGTGACGATGCACAGAGTATTTATGGTTTCCGTGGTGCAAACATTCAGAATATCCTCAATTTTGAGAAGGATTACCCTGATCTGAAAGTCTATAAATTAGAGCAGAACTACCGCTCTACTCAAAATATCGTTGATGTTGCCAACAGTATCATTGCGAACAACAAAAACCAGCTCGAGAAAAATGTATTTTCCGAGAATGAATCAGGAGACCGGATTAAGGTTTCGCGTGCTTTCACTGACAATGAGGAAGGTAAAATAGTTGCCGAATCCATCGTACAGGAAAGAACATCCAAAGGTTTAAATTATAATGATTTTGCCATCCTTTACCGTACCAATGCTCAGTCAAGGGCTATGGAGGAAGGTTTAAGAAAACTGAACATCCCTTATAAGATCTTCGGCGGACTTTCTTTCTATCAACGTAAGGAGATCAAGGATTTAATCGCTTATTTCCGTCTGACTTTCAATCCAAGTGATGAAGAAGCAGTCAAAAGGGTGATCAATTATCCAAAAAGAGGATTAGGTGATACTACTGTTGATAAGATTATTGTAGCTGCCGACGAGCATGATATCACCATGTGGCAGGTCATCAATGAACCTCAGACTTATATCCCCGGTCGTGTGGCCAATCAGCTGAACGATTTCGCAATGCTGATCAAAAGTTTCCAGGCTGAATCCAAAAAGCTGGATGCCTATGAAACTGCTTTATACATCGCACAACATTCTGGTATACTGAAAGAACTGCACACGGATGACAGTGTCGAAGGCCGCAGCAGATATGAAAACATTCAGGAGTTACTGAATGGTATTAAAGAATTTGCTGAACGTGAGGACATTGAGGACAGAAGTCTTGCAATATTTATGCAGGATATCGCGTTGTTAACCAATGACGACAGACAGGACGATAAAGAAAAAGATACCGTTTCCCTGATGACGATCCACTCGGCAAAAGGACTTGAATTTAAGAACGTTTTTGTTGTAGGACTGGAAGAAAACCTGTTCCCTTCACAAATGTCGCTCAATTCAAGAACAGATCTGGAAGAAGAACGCAGGTTATTCTACGTAGCGATCACCCGTGCAGAGAAGAAACTGACCCTGACCTATGCCACTTCAAGATATCGCTGGGGTACACTGACCAATTGTGAGCCGAGCCGGTTTATCAGTGAAATCAGTGCCAGGTTCCTTGAACTGGAAACCATCAAAGCGCCTAAAACGAGCCTGAGTTCGGATAGTTTTGACGGAGAACGCAGATCATGGACACAGCAGCGGGATTCTTTCAGCAAACCGAAGCCAGCCACCTCAGGATCAGCTACTCAGACAGCACCTGTAAGACCTAAAACCAGTACGATGTTGCCTACTGCACACATCCCTACCCCTGGATTTACGCCTGATGCAGCCAATGCATTTCAGAATGGAATGGAAGTGGAACATGAGAAGTTTGGTTTTGGTAAAATCATCAACCTGGAAGGCACTTTACCGGACGTAAAAGCAACGGTATTTTTCCAGGGATTAGGAAACAAGCAATTGTTATTAAAATTTGCTAAATTGCGGATTGTAAAATAAGGTTTATCTTTAACCAGGAATACATAAAAAAGGCGCCTGGAGCCTTAATAATCCCCCTTCAGCGAATACCACAAGAAATAAATAGAATGAATTTCGATTACAATACCACAAGAAACGAGCTAATTCTTGCAGAATACGGACGTAATGTACAGAACATGGTGAAGTACATTTGCGAACTTCCGGACCTGGAAGAACGCAATAAGTATGCTCAGGCAGTGATAGATCTGATGGGTTTTTTAAACCCTCATCTAAGGGATGTTGCCGATTTCAAGCATAAATTATGGGATCATTTACATATCATCTCCGGTTATAAAATCGAAGTTGATAGTCCTTATCCTAAACCAACACCAGAAATGGCATTGGTTAAACCTGCGCATATCGGTTATCCGCAGCAAAGAATTAAATACAAACACTACGGTAAAACTGTTGAAGTGATGATCGAAAGAGCCATCGCTGTAGAAGAACCGGAGCGTCGCGCAGCACTGGTTCAGGGCATCGCCAACTTTATGAAAATGGCCTATGTGACCTGGAATAAAGACAGCGTAGCGGATGAAACCATTCTGAAAAACCTGAGTGAATTATCAGGTGGTTTACTGCGTCTGGAAGAAAATATCAACCTGAACAAAGTTGAATTCAGACCGGCAGTTAACAGAGCTTCGACCAATACCAACCGCGGCCGCAATAACAACAACAATAATAATAAGGGAAGGCAGAATAACAATAATAACAACAATAACCGCCCGCGCAGCAGCAATCCCAACCCCAAACAAAGACATTAAAAGAGCAGATTTAGACAATATAGGTTAATAGCACATGAACGCATTTGAAATTATAGGTGGGAAGAAATTAAAAGGTGAAATCCATCCTCAGGGGGCTAAAAATGAAGCCTTGCAGATTATATCTGCCGTTTTACTGACAGAAGAAAAAGTTACGGTCAGTAATATTCCTGACATCAAGGATGTCAATAAACTGATTGAACTTTTAGGAGATTTAGGCGTTCAGGTGAACCGTTTATCAAAAGATACATATACTTTTGAAGCCAAAAATATCGATCTGGAATTCTTTAAATCAGCTACCTTCAAAGCAAAAGGAGGAAGTTTAAGAGGTTCAATTATGATCGTAGGGCCATTGCTGGGCCGCTTCGGACAGGCAGCTATCCCTAAACCGGGTGGTGATAAAATTGGCCGCAGAAGACTGGATACCCACTTCCTTGGTTTTGAAAAATTAGGTGCCAAATTCGTTTATGATGCCAAAGAATCCTTCTTTAATGTAGATGCAACCAATCTTCAGGGAGCTTATATCCTTTTAGACGAAGCTTCTGTAACAGGTACAGCAAACATTGTCATGGCTGCAGTTCTGGCTAAAGGAATCACTACTATATATAATGCTGCCTGTGAACCCTATTTACAGCAGTTATGTAAAATGCTTAACCGCATGGGTGCCAAAATATCCGGAATTGGCTCAAACCTTTTGACTATCGAAGGGGTGACGAAACTGGGTGGTACAGAGCACAAAATGTTACCTGATATGATTGAAATTGGTTCTTTCATTGGCCTTGCTGCTATGACAGAATCAGAAATCACCATCAAAAACGTATGTTATGATGAGCTGGGTGTAATTCCTGATGTATTCAGAAAATTAGGGATCAACTTTGAACGCAGAGGCGATGATATTTATATCCCTTCTCAGAAACATTATATTATCGATACTTTCATCGACGGATCTATCCTGACTATTGCAGATTCACCATGGCCAGGCTTTACCCCTGACCTGTTGAGCATTGTGCTGGTTATTGCTACACAAGCTAAAGGATCAATCCTGATCCACCAGAAGATGTTCGAGAGCCGTTTGTTCTTTGTGGATAAACTAATTGAAATGGGCGCACAGATCATTTTATGTGATCCGCACAGAGCTACTGTTAATGGAATCAACAAACAATATAAATTAAGAGGTATCAGTATGACTTCTCCTGACATCAGGGCTGGAGTTTCCCTTCTGATTGCTGCTTTATCAGCGGAAGGAACCTCAACTATATACAATATCGAGCAGATTGAGCGTGGTTACCAGGATATCGATACGCGTTTACGTGCATTAGGTGCGCAGATTAAACGTATCGATGATGCAGGTTCTCCCTCTCACTAATCATTAAAGATGTTATCGAAAACCGGAATTTCTATTCCGGTTTTTTTGTTTCCTGTCAATTAGTTATGTAACTTAATAGTCTATTAATTATCTAATTGCTACAAAAACAATCGATAATGCGCTCACACAACTACCAATCTTCTGAAAGCAACTTCCTGATTTTTCTTTTTGCCTGTCTCAGTCTGACCCTTCATCTGATCGGGTTAAACAATTATGGCATTAACCGTGATGAATATTTGCATATTGCACTGGGTAACCATCTGGCTTTTGGCTATGCAGAGGTCCCTCCTTTCATTGCACTGGTAGCCAGATTTTCGGTCAGCACTTTCGGTGACAGTGCTTTTGCCATTCGCCTGATTCCAGCTATTTTCGCAGCCTTAACGGTATTGACCGCAGGCCTGATTGTTAATGAAATCGGCGGCAGACGCCTTGCAGTTACGCTTTGCGGACTCGCACTTTGTTTCTCACCAGGTTTTCTGGCGACTGGTTATCTGTTACAGCCCGTGGCCTTTGACCAGTTCTGGTGGACCATGACCTTTTTTCTGCTGATCAAATATATTTATACCGGGAAAACCAAATATTTACTATGGCTGGGCCCTGTTGTCGGCCTTGGTTTATTGACTAAATATGCCATTCTGTTTATTATCCTGTCAGTTACAGCTGGTCTTTTATTAACTAAACAGCGCAATATTCTAAGTAAAAAGCAGGTTTATATAGCTGCATTCATTGCTTTTCTGATTTTCCTTCCAAACCTGATCTGGCAGTATCTTCACCACTGGCCTGTAGTAACTCATATGAAGGAGCTGACTGAAACTCAGCTGACACACAATACTGTAGGGGGGTTCATCAAATCACAACTCATCGCACAAGGAACTGCATTCCTAATCTGGCTGCCTGGTTTATTCCTGGTGTTTTCACATCATAAGTTAAACCGTTTAAGATGGATTGGCTTCAGTTACGTTCTGCTTATTGTGACACTGATCTATTTTCAGGGAAAGGATTATTACGCTTTTGGGATCTATCCGGTCCTATTCGCAGTGAGTGCTTATGGGATTGAACTGATCACCGGGCGTATCAATCCAGCCCTAAAATATGCTGTTGCTATTCTGATTATATTACCTAATTTACTGCTCATACCCTTGGTTATCCCCATTTTGCCAGTGAATACTACTGCTGCCTATCTCAAAACTATGCATCTCGATGATCTTTTATACTGGGAAGACAGGCAAAAACACCCGATAACCCAGGACTATGCTGATATGATTGGCTGGGAAGAAATGACTGCGATAACAGCGGAAGCTTATCAGACCATCCCCGAAATACACCGCAAAAACACGACTATTTTTGCTGAAAATTACGGGGAAGCAGGGGCTATTGATCACCTGGGTAAGAAATATAATCTTCCGGCAAGCGTCTCCTTAAGCAGTAGTTTTACGCTTTGGGCACCAGAACAGATTCCTTATCAGTACCTGATTTATATTGATGATAAGGGACAGGTAGAAAAAACCAAACCGGCATATACCAATGCTACGCTGGTTGGTACAGTAAGTAATGAATACTCAAGGGAAAACGGCACTAAAATCTGGCTGCTTTCAGCACCTGTAAAAGATGTTAATCCCGGTTATCAGTCAGCACTGAAAGCCAAAAGGCCATAAAAAAGCCTGTCTGGTTAACCAGACAGGCTCCATTTTAATCAATCGCTGTCTTATGCAGATATAGCGTTGATAATATCATATTGTGTGATAATTTCGAAATTTCCATGTTCATCTTCTACCAGTACCGCGCTGTTTTCTTTGTTGATCAGTGCAGAGATCTTATCAATAGAAGTATTCAGATCTACAAACGGGAAGGTTGCAGACATAATCTCTTTTACCGGTGCAGACTTTAAGGAAGGGTTTTCCATTAATGCTCTCAGGATATCTCCCTCAGCCAGTTTACCTACAACCATGCCCTGCTGGGTAACCGGGATCTGCGAAATGTTCAGCATATTCATCGTATTGATGGCTTCAACGATAGTTTTTTCACAATCGATAGTTACAATCTCAGAATGCTCTTTTTTGGCCAGGATAGATTTAGCTGTCAGCTTTTCGTCTTTCAGGAAACCACGTTCTCTCAACCAGTCTTCATTGTACATCTTACCCATATAACGGCTTCCATGATCATGGAAGATCACGACAACTACGTCCTCAGGTTTCAGTTTATCTTTCAGCTGAAGTAAACCAGCAATTGCCGAACCAGCAGAGTTTCCTACAAATATCCCCTCTTTGCGGGCAATATCACGGGTCATCAATGCAGCATCCTTATCTGTAACCTTTTCAAAAAGATCAATCACATCAAAATCTACATTTTTTGGCAAGAAATCTTCTCCAATACCTTCAGTAATGTAAGGATAGATCTCATTTTTATCAAGAATACCTGTCTCTTTATACTTTTTGAAGACCGAACCATAGGTGTCAATTCCCCATACTTTAATATCAGGGTTCTGCTCTTTCAGATAACGGCCAGTACCAGATATTGTTCCTCCGGTTCCTACACCAACAACAAGATGGGTAATTTTACCTTCAGTCTGTGCCCAGATCTCAGGACCAGTCTGCTCATAATGTGCTGCTGAATTAGCCAGGTTATCATATTGATTAGGCTTCCATGAATTAGGTACTTCACGCTCCAGACGGGAAGAAACCGAATAGTAAGAACGCGGATCTTCTGGTTCAACGTTAGTAGGACAAACGATTACTTCTGCCCCAAAGGCACGTAAAGCATCTACTTTTTCCTTAGACTGTTTATCTGTAGTTGTGAAAATACACTTATATCCTTTAATAATAGCGGCCATAGCCAGGCCCATCCCGGTATTTCCAGAAGTTCCTTCAATGATTGTTCCGCCTGGTTTAAGCTTACCGCTTTTTTCGGCATCTTCAATCATCTTTAAAGCCATACGGTCTTTAATCGAGTTTCCCGGATTAGTGGTCTCCACTTTTGCCAGTACTGTCGCCTTAATTTCTTTCGTAACATTGTTCAATCGCACCAACGGTGTGTTGCCAATAGTCTCTAATATATTATTATACCACATGTTACAAAAGTACGACTTGATTCCTAGAATTTTATTTCTATTATATATTCAAAATCAAATTTTGTATTATTTATTTTAATAAAATTATATTCCGATTCATCATCTAACCAGACACTTACACAGTGCTATTATATGGCAAACTGAAGACAAACCATCGTTAAATCAGCTGATAAATCTTCCCCGGAAGAGAGATTATGACACCTTTCATCTCCAGATTCAGCAGATGTAAGGCCAGGTTATGGTGTTGAATATCAGCTTTCAGAAAGAGTTCATTCATAGTCAAAGGCCCCGTTTTCAGTAAATCTGAGAGCTGTGTTTCCACTACAGAGAGCCCGTGTACAACTGCCGGAATAGAGATTTTCACAGGATCCCAGCCCATATAATAGACCAAATCCAGTGGCTCATTGATCAAAGCAGCACGATTAGTTTTGATCAGGAAATTACAGCCTTGTGAATACACATCTGTTGCTTTTCCGGGAAAAGCAAAAACATCCCTGTCGTATGAATTAGCCAGCTCAGCAGTGATTAATGCCCCTCCCTTTAGTGCAGCCTCCACGACTACAACTACATCAGCCAGACCGGCAATCACCCTGTTCCGTCTTGGAAAATTACCTTTACCGGGAATTGTTTTTAGTGGGAATTCTGTCAGCAATCCTCCGTTTTTCAGCATTGCATCAGCTGTTTTACGGTGTACAGCAGGATAGATCCGGTCCAGTCCATGCCCAAGGACGCCTACCGTAGGAATCTGACAAGAGAGACTTTCCCGATGCGCTGCCACATCAATTCCGTAAGCCAGTCCGCTAATCACCAATACATCATAATGCTGTAACAGGCAGACCAGCTGCCGGCAGAGCATTAACCCATAAGGGGTAGCCATCCTGGTCCCTACAATACTGACTATTCTGGAATGGTTCAGATCGGCTGTGCCCCGGTAATATAATAACACCGGGGCATCATAACAGTTCTTTAAACGCCTCGGGTAAAGGTTATCTGTATAAAAAAGGATGTTTATCTGATATTGCTCAAGGAGTTTTAATTCCTCCGCAGCCAGGAATAATGCATCTGTGCGGAGGATTTCGGCGGCAAGGAAACTGTTAATTCCCTCAGCTTCCATTAACTGCTGTTTACCGGCAGAGAAAATAGCTTCAGGGCTTCCGAAACGGGCCAGCAGGTTTTTCGCTGCTATATGACCAATACCTTTAATATAGGTAAGTGCGATCTGATGGATTAGACTCATGAGCTAAATTAATACTTAGCCCATTCATACTGGTAATCTATTTTACCTTAACAGGGAATATAAACGACGAATTTCGTCTCAAAGAAATCTTCTTCAAAATAGGCAGAAAGTGGGTACAACTCCGCTTTTAACCTGGATTCCTGGATTTCTTCGGCCAGCTCCCCTCCTTTTAAATACAAAATACCATTGGAAATTGCATTTTTAGAGTTTTTATTGAACTTATCCTTTATCCAGGGATAAAAGTCGATCAGGCGGGTCACCGCACGGGAAACCACAAAATCGTATTTATCATCAACCTGCTCAGCTCTTAAATGGGAAGCTTTCACATTCTTTAAACCTAAAGCAGCGGCCACTTCAGTCACTACTTTAATCTTTTTACCGATAGAATCTACCAGGTGAAACTCTGTTTCCGGAAACAGAATGGCCAGTGGAATACCCGGAAAACCTCCTCCTGTACCTACATCCAGGACTTTTTCTCCCGGTTTGAATGTACAGAACTTTGCAATTCCCAGAGAATGCAGGATATGACGTTCATAGAGTTCTTCGATATCTTTTCTGGAAATCACATTGATCTGCGCATTCCAGAAACTATATAAATCAAACAACTGATCAAACTTGGCGATCTGATCTTCACTAAGGTCTTTAAAATACTTTTGTATGAGGGCTGAGCTTATTTCCACTTTACTTTTTTAACAAATATAGACAGAATGCCATTAAACACTAAGAAAATGAACAGTAGAATATCCAATACAGGAAACCACCATCTTAAATCAGGGTAATTCAGGCGTTTTAACAATCGGGGATAAATGAAACTTCTGATGATCAGACTTAAGGCAAAAATGCCACAAGCCACGTACAGTGCCGGTTTAAAAAACAACAGAGCTATAAACAATGCATAGAATAAAAACTGGAATATAATCTGCACAGATAAGATAAACTTATGTTTGGCCTTGTAGAATTTACCTGCGCCAAAATGTCTTTTCTTTTGTCTCAGATAGGCCCCGAAAGATGTATTTGGAACTGACCAGATATGGGTTTCAGGGTTTATACGGATCTCTGTATTATCTTTATTGGCATGCGCATTCACAAACAAATCATCATCTCCCGAAGGGATGTGCATATGTGCCGCGAAGCCTTTATTTTTGAAAAACAATGACTTTTTATAAGCCATATTCCGGCCAACTCCCATATAAGGCATGCCCTTGACCGCGAATGAAAGATAGTTAACGGCTGTAAAAAATGTTTCAAAACGGATCAGGCTGTTCAGCAATCCACGTTTGCGCATATAAGGAGAATACCCAAGGACAATCGCATTTTTGTAATTTTCAGAAGGCTGCATCCCCATTAACCAGTTTTCGGAAGCCGGCTGACAATCGGCATCGGTAAATACCAGCCATTCATGCGAGGCGGCTTTAATTCCCATGGTCACTGCAAACTTTTTACCAGCTATAAATTTCTCTCCTTCAGCAACAGTAACGATCTTAAGGTGACTGTACTGCGCCGCAAACCCCTCCAGTATGTCACTGGTCTTGTCCCATGAACGGTCATTGACAACAATAACCTCAAAATCAGGGTATTTCTGCTGCAATACGGCGGGTAAGTATTGGGTAAGGTTCTCTGCTTCATTACGCGCACAGATAATTACACTCAAAGGTTTGGCAGCCTGGGCTGGCAGCTCTTCTACTTTAATCAGGGCCAGCTTTAAATGTATAAACAAACTGAAATACAAGGAAACGGCAAAACAAAAAACGAGGGCACCCAGCAGGCAACTCTCTAATAAGGTTAATTCCACGATGGTTTTTTTGACAAGCGTCAAATTTCTGCTTTTTAATCTATAAAGCCGTCCTATGTTGATAAAAAATTTAAACGGGTAAACCGGGTGTTTTTTCCTACTTTTGCCGAGATTTTTTGAAGCGTACACACATTTATGAAATTTACCTTACAGGCAAACGATACCCAGTCAAAAGCAAGGGCGGGAACAGTTACTACCGCTCATGGCGACATCCAAACACCGATTTTTATGCCAGTGGGCACCGCAGGAACGGTCAAAGCTGTTCATCAGCGCGAGCTCAAGAATGATATTGATGCACAGATTATTTTAGGAAATACCTATCATTTATATCTCAGACCGGGACTCGATGTACTGGAAGGCGCAGGTGGTTTGCACAAATTTATAGGCTGGGACCGCCCGATTTTAACAGATAGCGGAGGATACCAGGTCTATTCTTTAAGTAAAGTAAACAAGATCAAAGAAGAAGGGGTAACCTTCCGTTCTCATATTGACGGTTCGAAACACCTTTTCAGCCCTGAATATGCGATGGATATACAGCGTACCATTGGTGCCGATATTATCATGGCATTTGATGAATGTACACCTTATCCTTGTGATTATAAATACGCGGCGAACTCTATTAATATGACGCACCGCTGGTTAAAACGCTGCTGTGCACGTTTTGATTCCACTGAGCCTAAATACGGCTTTGACCAGACTTTATTCCCTATCGTACAGGGTTCAGTTTATAAAGACCTGAGGGTTAAATCAGCAGAATTTATCGCTTCGATGAACCGTGAAGGAAACGCTATCGGCGGTCTTTCGGTAGGTGAACCGGCCGAAGAAATGTACGGTATGACCGAAGTAGTTTGTGATATTTTACCGGCAGACAAACCCCGTTACCTGATGGGTGTGGGCACACCAATCAATATTTTAGAGAATATTGCGTTAGGAGTAGATATGTTTGACTGTGTAATGCCAACCAGAAACGCCCGTAACGGAATGCTTTTCACCAGAAACGGAATTATCAATATCGGTAACAAAAAATGGGCAGATGACTTCTCTCCTATTGATCCTGAAAGTGACCTATATGCTGATCAGGTTTATTCTAAAGCTTACCTGAGACACCTGATGCACTCGAAAGAAATGCTTGGCGCGCAAATTGCAACCCTGCATAATCTTCATTTTTATCTGTGGCTGGTTAAAGAAGCCCGCGAAAAGATCATCAGCGGCGAGTTTTACGCCTGGAAGAACAAAATGGTGACTATATTAGGGAATAAATTATAAATGAATATCCTCAAGGGCAGATTTAAAATTATTGATCGCTACATTATTGGCAAATACCTGGGTACATTTATTTATACCCTGACTGTCTTTGTGATCATTATTGTCATTTTTGATTTATCAGAAAAACTGGATGACTTTTTAAGAAGCAAGTTGTCTGCCTGGCAGGTCCTCACCCTTTATTATGCGGGTTCCATCCCATTTTATGTAAACATGTTATCTCCCCTGATCAACTTTATTGCGGTAATTTTCTTTACCGCGAAGATGGCTGATCAGACTGAAATAGTTCCAATTTTAAGCGGGGGTGTAAGTTTCAACCGGTTCTTACAGCCCTACTTTATCTCAGCTTTTATCATATTCTCGGCCAATCTGGGCTCCAATTTATACATCCTGCCTTATACGAACAAGCTTAAAAACAGCTTTGAAAATACTTATGTAAAGCGGAACGACCCGACAAGCAAGACGAATATCCATATGAAGCTGGATAAAAACACCTACATCTATATTGATAATTTCGACAATAAAACAAAATCTGGTTACCGCTTTATGCTCGATAATTTTGACGGCGATGTATTAACCAAAAAGCTGATTGCAGAACAAATCAAATGGGATTCTGTCAAACGCAGCTGGAAACTGATCAATTATTCAGTCCGGACCGTGCATGGCCTGAAAGAATCTATGTTCAAAAGCATCGACAAACCCAAGGATACTATCCTGGATATGCGTCCTGATGACTTCTCTGCCTACGATAATATTTATGAAATATTAACCAATAAGGAGCTTTCTGATAAAATCAGAAAAGAAAAAATCAGGGGTACAGGTATCTGGAACGACCTTCTTTTTGAACAGTATAAACGCTGGCTGCAACCTTTATCTGCCTTCGTACTAACGTTGATCGGCGTTGCCCTCTCTTCCCGTAAAGTACGTGGGGGCGTTGGTTTACCACTGGGAATAGGAATTATTCTGAGTTTCCTGTACATTGTGATGAACCAGTTCGCTAAAATGTTTTCGCTTAAAGGCGGTATCCCGCCCTTACTGGCTGTCCTGATACCAACTCTGTTTTTCGGCTTACTCGGGCTCTATCTCCTAAAAAAAGCGCCAAAATAATGACCGCACTCTCTGCTTCCGCGATTAAAAGAAACTTGCTTATTCTTCATTTCACGGTTTTCATCTGGGGTTTTACAGGCATCCTGGGCGCGCTAATTTCTATAGATGCAGTACAGATGGTCTGGTACAGGGTTCTGATTGCCAGCATCACCTTACTGATCTATTTTAAAGCCACTAAATTCAGTATTAAGGTTACGCGGAAGGAATTTCTGCAATTCTTCTTTACAGGCAGTATTGTTGCGCTTCACTGGATTCTTTTTTTTCAGGCCATCAAAGTATCAACTGTATCTGTAACGCTTGTCTGCCTCTCCTCTTTCACGTTATTCACAGCCATCCTTGAACCCATCATCAAAAAGACCGCCCTGCAACCTGGTGATATCTTTATCGGGATCGTAATTATCATTGGCATTTATCTTATTTTTAAATTCGAATCCAATTATACAGCAGGCATAATTTTTGGTCTTTCGGCAGCTGTAGCTTCCAGTTTATTTTCTATTATCAACTCCAATTTCGCTCAGAAAAGTGACGCCAAAGTGATCAGTTTTTATGAACTTTCAGGTGCGTTTTTCTGGATCACCGTGTATCGTTTATTTGATCATAGCCTGCTTCATGAAAGCTTCAATCTGAGTGTATCCGACTGGATCTGTCTGCTGATCCTGGGCACCGTTTGTACTGCCCTTGCCTATATAGCCGGCGTGTCAGTCATGCGCACTTTATCTGCCTTCAGGGTAGCGCTGATCAGTAACCTTGAGCCTGTCTACGGGATCATTCTGGCCTTCCTTTTTTTCGGTCATAAAGAGACCATGTCCGCAGGTTTTTACTGTGGTTCAGCCTTAATTCTGGGTGCCGTTTTTCTATATCCGATCTACAAGAAACGTCAAAGTAAAAGTTGATTTAAAGAGGAGGGAAGCTCCTGTAAAACTACCCTTCTTCCTGAACAGTCCCTGGTTTTTATTTTTTGTTTTGAATGGAATAAGTGTATATTCATCGCATGATTAAAAGCGGACAATAAACGCATGGCGATAAAACCAGGATCAGGGTGTTACAAGAGTTAAAATCAAATAAAAAAACTGATAAAAATGTAAAAACTAAAAACATAAATTACTACACATCAATCATTTGATATTCAATACATAATTTAACAAAACACATAAAACAGAATTAAAATTCTTTAAAAAACTAATTATTTTAGTAACACAAAATAATGCGGCATATAAAAACCAATAAAACACTTATAATCAGAATATTACTATTAATAAGTTCAATTTTTATCACAGATAAATCATATGCACAGCTTTTTGGTGGGGAACAGAACCCGCTTAGTGTAAACTGGCGGCAGATCAATACCTCCGGCTTCAAGATTATTTACCCTGTCGAACTGGAAACTGAAGCACAGCGGATGGCCAATAATATCCGTTATATCTTCCCGATGGTGGGCCGCAGCCTGAACGTCCGGAAAACCACTATCCCCATTATTTTTCAGAACCAGGGAGTCATTGCAAATGGCTTTGTTCAGCTAGGCCCAAAGAAGTCAGAATTCAATACTACCCCACCCCAGTCTTTCGACAGTCAGGACTGGCTGAATAACCTCGCTGTACATGAACTGCGCCATGCTGCACAGTTCGATAAACTAACCAGCGGAAGACCTTATCCTTTTCCTGAGGACGTCTATTTTGCCTGGATGGGTGTGAGTATCCCGCTATGGTTTTTTGAAGGAGATGCAGTATCTAACGAAACCTCTCTTACCCATGCCGGCCGTGGTCGTCAGCCCAGCTGGATTATGCCATACCGGACGATCCTGCTCAAAGGAAAAACCATGTCTTACAGCAAGGCTAATTTCGGCTCACAGAAAGATGTGACTACGGGTTATTATCAGCTGGGCTACCTGATGGCTTCTGATATCCGGGAGACTAATGGAAAATTCGTTTTTGACAGCCTGCTCACAGATATCAAAAAACGACCGGTACGCCTCTATCCATTTGCAGGAAGTCTTAAAAAGTTCACTGGAAAAACGGGTAAGGAATGGTATGGTGCAATGACTGAAAAAGTAAAGCAGGCCTGGAAAAAACAAGCTGACCTGAGTCCGGCTGCCACTTACCCGGTATTGAACCGTGAAGCAACCTATGCTACTGATTACTTCCTTCCGGTAAAGCTGAAAGATGGAAAAATCCTGGCCCTCAAACAGAGCAAAGCTGAAGCCCCGGCTTTTACCCTGATCGGTGAAGACAAAAAGGAACACCGGGTATTGGGGATCGGCCAGCAGGAACAGCCCTGGTTCAGTTATGCAAATGACCTGGTGGTCTGGGATGAAATCAGATACGACCCCAGGTTCCAGCAAAGGACTTACAGTGTAGTCTGCAGTTATAATCTCCGGACCGGAAATGTTAATCAACTGAGCACCAGGTCCAGAATCTTCTCCCCTACCCTCTCTGCCGATGGCTCCAAGATCGCGGCAGTACAGATTGACTTCAGCAACAAGGTACAACTGATTGTCATGGATGCAGCAAGCGGAAAAATCATCCGTACTTACCCAAATCCTGAGAACTTGCTGATCCAAACACCGGCCTTCAATAAAACCGGTTCGGTGATCACCTATATCAGCGTGACCGAAAAAGGAAAAGCACTCTGGACAGTAGATACGAATGGTAAAACAGAGAAACTGATCAGTGAAACTCCGCAGCAGCTGAGCAGGCCGGTATTCATCAACTCAGGAATCGCATTTAACGCCCACTACAACGGAATTAACAATATTTACAACGTAGATGTCATCTCTAAAAAAATAAGCGCTCTGAGCGCTTCAGAATACGGCGCCGCCAATCCATCTGTGATTAACGGAACAGATAGTCTTTTATTCAACAATTACAACCTATATGGTTATGAAATTGCAAAGACCGGGATCAGCTACCAGAAAACTGGTGAAGACAACTTTGTCTTTTTTGGTGCAGCAGCAGCGAAACAGGAAAATACAGGAAACGTGTTTGACAACATCCCGGACAGCAGCTTCGTTTCCAAACCTTATCACAAATTCGGACACCTGCTGAATGTACATAGCGTCATCCCGGTGATTCAGGATGAGTACAGTGGGGGGCTTCAGTTAAAGGCAGACAACCTGTTAAACACTTTTGATGCCTATGCAGGAGTAAATTATCATCGCGACCTGGGTCGTTTTGATTATAATGCCGGTGCAAGTTTCAAAGGACTCTACCCTATTTTCAATGTGAACTACATCAACCGCCCGCGGAGAACTTTTTACAACATGGGTAAAATGACCAGGCAGGGTGACTGGAGAGAAAACTATGTCCAGCTTCAGGCGGTAGTCCCTGTTAGCCTGAGCGCACAAAATGACAATTACAATTTTTCTGTCAACGCAGGAACGAGTTACACCAAAAGATATGACGCGGTAAACCTGCCCTCCAATTTCATTACTTCGCTCAGCTTTCCGCTAGAAACCGGTTTCACTTTTACCCATACGATCAGTACAGCAGAACGGGATATAGCTCCCCGCTGGGCACAAGTTCTCAAAATCAGTTACCTGAGCCAGCCCTTTGATCCAAAATTGAGTGGTAATTTATTTGCAGCACAAGGGTTCTTCTATTTTCCTGGTCTGGCCAGAAACCACACCTTCCTTGCCAACTTCAATTACCAGAATGCTTCGGGAATCCGCACCTATGATAACGAGATCAATACAGTTTACGGCTACAATAATATCCTGGCAAAAAGCAGTCTTAAAAATACCTTACTGCTAAACTATCGTTTTCCGATTTTTTATCCGGATGCTGAACTCGGACCACTGGCCTATATCAGAAATGTCTGGGGCGGGGTATTCTGCGGTTATGAAAACCTGGGCTCAGACAGTAACCTTTCACAGCCTAAAACATATGGATTTGAACTGCATGGCAATATGAACCTGCTCCGTTACTCTCCAAATGTTGATTTAGGTACAAGATTTGTGCTGGTCAACCCGGAATACCACCATAATCCTATCTTTGAATTAATTGTTAACTATACTTTCTAGGCTCATGCGTACCAAAACTATCCTGATTATCATTCTCACTGTACTGATCACTATTTTCCTGATGATGAATACAGACGCAGTTGAATTCGATTTTATAATTTTCAAAGCACAGATTTCAAAATTGCTGGTCGTAGGTGTATGTACTTTTGCAGGTTTTCTGCTGGGCTACTGGGTAGGCCGTCCGAAAACTGTAGTTTCTACCTATGACAGAAATGAGGATGAGATTACACCGGTCAGTCCTCCCTCAGTTCCAAAAGGCACCCTGAGTGACGAAGACAGGGATTACATCAGCTAAAGTTCAAACACATCCTCAAAACTGGCAATATGAAATCCGTTTTTCAGTACGGTTTTCGTTTGTGAACTTTCAGGGTTCAGCAATGGATTGGTATGGTTAAGATGGATAAAATAGATTTTATCTTTCTCCTTTGCGGGAAGGTCTTTAAATAACTCCATACTTTCTACCACCAGAGGATGGGGGATTTCGCTGATTGGGCGGTTATTCATTTCAGCAGCACTGTAAAAAGTGGCATCGATAAAAGCATAATCTACTTTCCCGATCTCCTCCACAATGTTTTTATTCCATTTTGACCATTTATCAATATCCGGGATAAACAGTACTTTTTTATGAGGCCCTTCGATCAGGTAACCTACTGTTTCAGAGAATTCATCGCGGTGCGGAACCTTAAATGCCTTTACTTTGATCTGGGAAGAAAGGACATTGACCTGCTCGTCCTGTATAGGTCTGATGCTGATATTATTCAAACTAACCAGCTGACTCCATGGCCCGTTATGCTCTAAAAAGCTTTTCATTTTTGGCATGGCATAAACAGGTACCTGTTTAGCATTCATAGCCTCCCTGCCCAGGTACATCAGCCCTGCATAATGACCAATATGGGCATGAGTAAGAAAAATCCCATCCGGCACTTCTTTACTACTGAACTCGGAAGCTTTTTTCAGTTTCTTAAACTGGAACGGAAGATTGGGTGTAGCATCAAACAACCAGTTCATCTTATTTTCAGGATCAATCACACCTAATGAAGATACCATCCTTGTCGGATCGGGGTGTTCAAACAGTTCCTTACAGCAGTCTTTGGTACAACCAATATGTGGCGATCCCCCATCCTGTACATTCCCCAGCACAATCAGAGAAGGGACAACAATTTTTAATTTAGACTGGGGATGGATGATCGATTGTCCTTTTAGCTGAACAGCACACAAAGACAATAACAGTAAAACAGCTGATGATTTCATAGGTCTCCATTAAAAAAGGGTGTCCTTTACGAACACCCTCCGATAAATATTTTGTTTTTAAGCTAAAGCCTGCTCGATATCGCCAATAATATCATTGATATGTTCCAGTCCTATAGAAAGACGGACAGTTCCCTGCTCAATACCAACCTGCAATCTTTCTTCTTCAGTCAGTTTAGCATGTGTACTTGTTGCCGGATGTGTAGCAATAGAACGGGTATCTCCAAGGTTTGCTGAAATAGAGAACATTTTCAGCTTATCCATAAAACTACCTGCTGCCTTTACACCACCGTTTATGGTCAGGGTCACAATACCGCCACCCAGCTTCATTTGTTTTTTAGCAATATCATATTGCGGATGTGATGGTAAAAAAGGATATCTCACCTGTTTCACTTTAGGATGTGCTTCCAGGAACTCAGCCACCTTCAAAGCACTTTCACAATGTCTGTCCATACGGACAGCAAGTGTTTCCAGACTCTTAGATAGTATCCATGCGTTAAACGGTGACATCGCCGGCCCGCTGTGTCTGGCAAAACCTTCAATTTGTCTGATCAGTTTATCAGATCCTAAAATCACACCGCCTAAAGTACGTCCCTGGCCATCGATAAATTTCGTAGCAGAGTGTATAGACAAATCAGCACCGTATTTTAGCGGCTGCTGTAAATAAGGAGTTGCAAAACAGTTATCCACAACCAGCAGGATATTATGTTTTTTAGCCAGTTGCCCTATCCATTCCAGATCAATAATATCAATTCCCGGATTGGAAGGTGTTTCTACAAAGATGATTTTTGTATTGGGCTGAATACCATTTTCCCATTGCTCTTTTTTATCCAGATCGGCATAAGTATAGGAAATATTCCATTTAGGAAATATTCCGTTCAGCAACTGATGGGACGAACCAAAAACAGAGCGGCTCGATAAAATATGATCTCCTGCCCCCAAAAAAGTAGCGAAAGTCGTGAAAATCGCAGCCATACCAGTTGCTGTTACCCAACCTGTTTCTGCACCTTCCAGTGCGGCCATCTTTTCGATCAGCTCTGAAGTATTAGGATTTGCATAACGACTGTAAACATTACCTTCTTTCTCATTGGCAAACAATGCCCGCATTTCCTCAGCATCGTCAAATTTATAACTGGATGTTAAGTACAAGGGTACTGAATGTTCTTTATACTGGCTGCGTTCTGTTTGTAAACGAATGGCCAGGGTTTCAAAATTATCTTCCTGCATGATATTAATTATGGATAGTGTACGAAAAGTTTATAGTCGCCGAACGGCCAAGTATATTTGAAACTGAGCAGTATTTTTCAAAGGTCAGTGCCAGCGCACGCTCTACCTTCTGCTCATTTAATGCCCCATAAAGGTTAAAATGAATGTTAATCACATCGAATATCGGTGGTACTTCTTCATCTTTACGCGTAGCCTTAATGTTAATTTTGATATCATCCAGGGGCTCCTTTTGTTTAGTTAAAACATTAACCACATCAATTCCGCTACAGCCTCCCAGGCCGACCAGTAACATTTCCATTGGCCTGAACCCTTTACCTTCTCCGCCAATCTTTGGATTTGCATCCAGTTCGACTTTGATCCCTCCCGAATTTTCGGCTTCAAAATTAAATTTATCGTTCTTACGTATTAAGTTGATTTCCATGACTCACTATATATTGTAAAATACCTTGTTATCTTTTTCCAGTTGTGGTAAAATTACGGCCTGTTCAAACAATGCGAAAACACTTGAACCGCTGCCACTCATTAATGCAAATGTAGCACCCGCGTGATAAAGCTGATCTTTTATTTGAGAAATTTCAGGATATTTACAGAAAACTGGCTTTTCAAAGTCATTTTTCAGGTACTTATTCCACTCATTTACAGGAAGTTTGATTAACTCTTTCAACCCTGTCTCAGGAAAAGCAGGCTGAATCCCACCATAAGCTTCAGCAGTAGAAACATGGACAGGTGGTTTAACCAGAACTATAAAATAACCGGACAGATCTAAATCCAGATCCGTAAACTGGTCTCCCCTGCCTGTAGCAAACACAGGTTTATCCCTGATAAAAAAAGCACAATCTGCCCCCAGCGTAGCCGCATAGGCCTCCATTGCTGAAATGGATAAACCTAAACGAAACTTATCATTTAATAATTTAATCAGAAAAGCGCCATCGGCAGAGCCCCCCCCCAATCCTGCGCCAACAGGAATATGTTTCAGTAGGGTAATCTGCTGAGCCGGTAAATCGAAATCATGTTGAAGAAGCCTGTAAGCCCGCAAACAAATATTATCGGTCATATCACCAGGAATATCAATTCCCCTGACCAGACAGCTGGTTTCTGCTGCGTCAGTAATTTCTAAGCTGTCATAGAGCTTTACCGGATAAAAAACTGTTTCCAGATTATGATATCCGTCAGCCCTCTTCTCAATAACATTTAAGCCAAGATTTATTTTGGCATTGGCGAATGCGAGCATTGTCGTATTTTAAAGGATTGAACAGCAAACTTACAAAAGGCGAGAATAATCCCTTCTATTATATTCATCTATTTTTTAATATATTTTGTTTTAGTTTTGTACTTTACGCGAATATTATCCTCTATCATGAAACAATATCTGGATTTAATGCAATACGTGCTGGACCATGGGGCACAGAAACACGACAGGACGGGAACAGGGACCATCAGTACATTTGGCTATCAGATGCGTTTCAACCTCCAGGAAGGTTTTCCTATGGTGACCACCAAAAAATTACACCTGAAATCGATTATCCACGAACTCATCTGGTTTTTGAGCGGTGACACGAATATCAAATATCTGAAAGACAATAATGTCAGGATATGGGATGAATGGGCAGACGAAAACGGTGACTTAGGCCCTGTTTATGGTTCTCAATGGCGTTCATGGCCTACTCCCGACGGAAGACATATCGATCAGATCAGCAATATCATTAACACCATCAAAACCAATCCGGATTCAAGAAGGATTATGGTTTCTGCCTGGAATGTAGCTGATATTGATCAGATGGCACTTCCTCCATGTCATGCCCTTTTTCAGTTTTATGTAGCCAACGGCAAATTAAGCTGTCAGCTTTATCAGCGCAGTGCCGATATATTTTTAGGTGTACCTTTTAATATAGCATCTTATGCACTGTTAACCATGATGGTGGCACAGGTATGTGATCTGGAATACGGCGAATTTATCCATACCCTGGGTGATGCACATTTATATAATAACCATATTGAACAGGCAAAACTGCAATTAAGCAGGGATACCAAAACGCTACCGGTCATGGAAATCAATCCCGATGTCAAAGACATCTTCAGTTTCAAATTTGAAGACTTCAGTCTGAAAAATTACGAACCACATCCGCACATTAAAGGAATTGTTGCCGTATGATCATCTCTATCATTGTAGCCATTGCCGAAGATCATGGCATAGGAAAAGATAATCAACTGCTATGGCACCTGCCTGCTGATCTGAAACATTTTAAAAATACAACCAGCGGCCATACTGTTATCATGGGCCGTAAGACATTTGATTCGGTAGGCAAGCCATTGCCCAACCGCCGCAATATTGTAATCACCCGCTCAGCATCCCTCGGGATACCGGGCGTTGAAGTTGTGAACACGCTGGAAGCTGCAATAGCACTATGTGATCAGAACGAAGAGGTGTTTATCGTAGGGGGTGCCGAAATTTATAAAATGGCAATGAATATAACGGATAAGATCTATCTGACGGTTGTCAAAGGCAATTTCGACGCTGATACTTTCTTTCCGGCGATAGATCCGGATATATGGAAAGAAGAAAGCAGCATCAGTCATGAGCCAGACGAAAAAAACACAAGAGGTTACACATTTTCAACCCTTGTTCGTAAATAGTTTCAAATACCCAATAAATATTATATAAGGCTGACTATTAATTAAAAAATTAATTAGATTTGCCGACTTGTTGAAAAAAATATACAGCATAGACAAATAATTACAAACAAAAATGCAAGGTAAAGGTTTCATTAAATTTATGGCAATACTTCTAGGTATTGTCTGCGTGTATTCCCTCTCGTTCAATTTCGTTACGTCGAAGGTAGAAAAAGACGCTAAAGCGTATGCTAAAGGCGATCTGGCTAAGGAAAAAGCTTATTTAGACTCCATGTCAACTGTTCCGGTTTATCCGGTATTCGGTTTTGATTATCAATTCTGTAAAGGAAAAGAAATCAACCTGGGTCTTGACCTTAAAGGCGGTATGAACGTAACGATGGAAATTTCGTTAGGTGAGTTAGTAAAATCTTTAGCTAACCATACAGATGATGCTAATTTTAACAAAGCATTGGCTACAGCACAAACTCAGCTGAATGCAGGTGGCAAAGATTTCATCAGTTTGTTTGTCAATGAATTTGAAAAAATCAGCCCGAATGTAAAACTTGCAGATTATTTCTCTAATCAGGATAATGCGCAGCAGTTAAAAGCTAACGCAAGCAATGCTGATGTTAAAAGTTATTTATCAAAAGAAGCAACTAGCGCAATCGACCGTTCATTTATCATTATCAGAAGTCGTATCGACGGATTTGGTGTGGTAAGTCCAAACATGCAGAAACAAGAAGGTACTAACCGTATCCTGATTGAGATGCCAGGTGTTCAGGATAAAGAAAGGGTTCATAAATTATTACAAGGTTCTGCAGAATTACAATTCTGGCAGGTGTATCAAAATGAAGAGGTTTACTCTATCATGGAGAACATCAACAAAACTCTTGCCTCTACTTTAAAAGATACTACTGCAACAACAGTAGTAAAAGATACAGCAGCAAAAGGTAAAAGTGCTTTAGCTAACCTGGCTAAAAAATCAAACTCTAAAGATTCTGCTGATTTAAAAACTGCAGCACTTTCGAAGTCTAACCCATTATTCGCAGTATTAAACATTCCTACTTATAACAATGAAAAAGGACAGCCTTCATTACGTCCTGGACCAACTGTAGGATGGGTTGCTCAAAAAGATACAGCCAAAGTAAATGCTTACTTCCATACACCAGAAGTAAAAGCCATCATTCCTCAGAGCTTCAAATTCATGTGGAGCGTAAGACCAATGGCTGGTACTAAAATTTTCGAATTGTATGCGATCAAATCTGTTTCTCCAGATGGAAAACCTGATTTAGGTGGTGAAGCCATCAGCGATGCCCGTCATGATTACGATCAGAAAGGTAAACCTGAAGTAACGATGTACATGACTGGCGAAGGTGCTCAGAAATGGAAAAAAATTACTGCAGAAGCTTCAGCAGATCCAAACAACAAAAAATCAATCGCTATCGTTCTGGACAACGCAGTTTACTCTGCTCCTACAGTTCAGAATGAAATTCCTAACGGTATCTCTTCAATCACTGGTAACTTTACAGTGAATGAAACACAGGATTTAGCAAACATTTTAAAAGCAGGTAAATTACCAGCTCCGGCACGTATCGTTGGAGAATTTGTGGTTGGTCCTTCTTTAGGAGAAGCTGCAATCCACAATGGTCTGATGTCATTCGTTCTTGCATTTATCGTGATCCTGGTATTTATGGCCTTGTATTACAACAAAGCAGGATGGGTAGCTAACCTTGCCTTAGTGATCAACTTATTGTTCATCATGGGTACCCTGGTTTCACTGGGTGCTGTACTGACTTTACCTGGTATCGCTGGTATTATCCTGGTAATCGGTTTATCGGTGGATGCAAACATCCTGATCTTCGAACGTGTAAGAGAGGAACTGAACCACGGTAAATCAACTGCTGTTTCAATTAAAGAAGGTTTCAAACATGCAATGCCTTCTATCATTGACTCAAACGTGACCGTATTAATCCTGGGTGTTATTCTTTACGTTTTTGGTAGCGGTCCGGTTCAGGGTTTCGCAACTACTTTATGTATCGGTATCTTATCTTCATTGTTCTGTGCGGTATTAATCTCCCGTTTAGTGTTTGATTCATTACTGAACAAAAACGCTAATATCACTTTCGGTAACAAAGCAACGATCCACGCTTTCAAAAACATTGCATTCAACTTTGTTGGACGCAGAAAGATCTACTATACAATTTCTTCAATCATCATTATCTTAGGTATCATTTTCTACTTCAAAAACGGTGGATTAAGATTAGGTATTGACTTTAAAGGAGGAAGAACTTACATCGTTCATTTCGATAAAGGAATGAATACTGAAGATGTAAAAGCGAAATTAGCTCCGAACTTCCAGAATGAAGAGATCCAGGTTAAAACTGCTGGTGCTGACAATGAATTAAAAATCACTACTACTTATCATATCACTGACCAGAATGCTGGTGCTGATAAAATTGTAGAAGATGCACTGAGAGCCGGTTTATCTAAAACAGGTGCAAAATATACTATTGAAAGTAACCAGAAGGTAGGGCCAATTATTGCAAGTGACCTTGTTTACAGTGCATACGGAGCTATCTTATTCTCATGTCTGCTGATGTTTGTTTACATCATCGTCAGGTTCAAGAAACTAAACTATGGTTTAGGTGCGGTTATCGCATTATTCCATGACGTGTTACTGGTATTATCATTCTATACTATCCTGGATGGTGTTTTACCATTCTCTTTAGAGATTGGTCAGGATTTCATCGCTGCGATCTTAACGGTTATGTCTTACACAATGACTGAAACAGTAGTTGTATTTGACCGTATCCGTGAGAAATTAGCTGAAGCTGGTAAAGACGATTTATATGGTGAAGAGCGTAATACTTTAATCAACTTCGCACTGAACAGTACATTAAGTCGTACGATCTTAACCTCATTAACTGTATTCTTCGTATTACTGGTAGTATTCATCTTTGGTGGAGAAAGTATCCGTGGATTTATCTTCGCCTTATTAATTGGTCGTGTAATCGGTACATACTCATCATTATGTATCTCTACCCCAATCGTAATTGACTTAGGTAAAAAACACAAATAGTAAATACAGAATTCTTTTTTTAAAAGAGGATGCTTAACAGCATCCTCTTTTTTTATGCCCTCTCTCCCAGCCCGGTACCACAAAAAAGCTAATGATTAAGCTAATTTCCTTTAATCATTTCAGCACAGACTTCTTTTCTTTTGTATTAAAGCTAAATCAGTTTACCAAATCTAAACCAGAACCATGATATCAAAAAAACTACAGCTGTCAGTACTGCTCTGTCTGTTCCTCTTACAAGGGGTTCACGCACAAAAAATGATCGGTAACGAAACGCCGGAACAGAAGGAAAAACGAATGGAATGGTGGACACAGGATCGTTTCGGAATGTTTATCCATTGGGGACTTTATGCCCAGCCGGCAAGACATGAATGGGTGAAAAGTTACGAAGGATTGTCTAATGAGCAATACCAGAAATACTTCGATGAGTTTAATCCAGATCATTTTGAACCTAAAAAATGGGCTAAACAAGCTAAAGCCGCTGGGATGAAATATGCCGTATTAACTACTAAACACCATGAAGGCTTCTGTCTTTTTGACTCTAAGTTCACCGATTATAAAGCAACCAATACCGGGGCCAAAAGGGACCTGGTCAAAGAATATGTAGATGCGTTCAGGGCCGAAGGTATCAAAGTTGGTTTTTATTATTCATTACTGGACTGGCATCATCCCGATTACACCATGGATGAAAATCATCCGCTGACCAAAAAGGACAAAAGTGATGCAGCCTACGCCCGTTTAAACAAAGGTCGTGACATGGCTAAATACAGACAGTACATGCGTAACCAGATTACTGAGCTCCTCACTAAATATGGTAAAATAGATATCTTGTGGCTTGACTTCTCTTTTCCTAAACCTAATGGAAGAGGAAAAGGAAAAGATGACTGGGCCTCGGTTGAACTGCTGAAAATGATCAGAAAACTGCAGCCTGGTATTATTGTCGATAACAGACTGGATCTGGATGAATATAAAGACGGAGCAGATTTTGTAACACCTGAACAGGTGGGAACTGCAGAGCTTGCCAAGTACAAAGGCAAAACATGGGAAACCTGTCAGACATTCTCCGGTTCATGGGGTTATTACCGCGATGAAAATACCTGGAAAACTCACAAACAGTTACTTGACCTGCTGATCACTTCGGTGAGTAACGGCGGTAACCTGATCCTGAATGTCGGTCCTACAGCCAGAGGAGAATTTGATCACAGAGCGACCAGTGCACTGGACAGCCTGAGCCAGTGGATGCATGCCAATGACAAATCCATTTATAATTGCACTTATGCACCGGATAGCTATCGTGTACCACAAAACACGAAATTAACCTATAACCCCAAAACTAAACGGTTATATGTTCACCTGTATGAATATCCTGCTGATGGGAAACTGATTTTACCAGGGTACAATAACAAAATTAAATATGCCCAGTTCCTGAATGATAGTTCCGAATTAATTTACAAACCATCGGGAGGTGATGATCTTGTAGTCAGCTTACCGGTTAAAAAACCAGGTTTTACCATTCCGGTTGTTGAACTGGTACTTCAATAGATAAAATCATATCAATGTATAAAAGCGCAGATTTCCAACAGAGAGATCTGCGCTTTTTCTATTATTTTGTATTTTTACCTACATTGAGTCACACACCGTGTATAACCAGATATGAACCAGAAAGCTATTAAACTAATTGAATGTCCCAGAGATGCTATGCAGGGCATTCATGATTTTATCCCAACCAACTTAAAAGCAGCTTACATCAATCTGCTGTTGCAGGTTGGCTTTGACACTATAGATTTTGGAAGTTTCGTCTCTGCAAAGGCTATTCCTCAGTTAACCGATACGCGGGAAGTGTTAGCACAATTAGACCTCAATAATACCAAAAGTAAGTTGTTGGCTATTGTAGCCAATCTTCGTGGTGCTGAAAATGCAATGGCTTTTCCGGAAATCAATTATGTAGGTTTCCCCTTCTCGATCTCCGAGACCTTTCAGCAAAGAAATACCAATTCCAGTATCAAAGACTCTCTGGCTACTGTTGAACAAATGCTGGAACTTTGTGATAAACATCAAAAGACTGCTGTGGTTTATTTATCAATGGGCTTTGGAAATCCTTACGGAGATGATTACAACACAGAAATCGTGGAGCAGTGGGCATCTGCACTGGTAGACAGAGGAACTCAGATCCTTTCCCTTTCGGACACCACCGGTGTATCCACACCCGAAAAAATTAAAGAATTACTTCCTTTACTGATCCGCAGCTTTCCATCTACAGAAATAGGTCTTCATTTACACAGCACTCCGGAGACCCGTAACGAAAAAATAGAGGCTGCTTACGTTGCAGGGTGCAGACGTTTTGACAGTGCCTTAAAAGGATTTGGAGGCTGCCCTATGGCTGCCGATGACCTGACCGGTAATCTGGCTACAGAAGGATTAATTGCTTATCTGGAAGAAAAGGGAGAAATGCTGAACCTGAATATGGATAAATGGCACCAGGCTATGCTCATGTCAGCTAAAGTATTTACTTTTTAACCATCCGGAAGTGTTTCATACCGGCTTCTTCAAATTCTTCTCCTTCGATAGCAAATCCGAATTTCGCATATAAACTAACAGCATCTGACTGTGCGTTCAGATAGATATTCTCTGTATTATAAGGAATATCATCCAGGGCAGCGGCAACCAATGCCTGCCCTACTCTTTTACCTCTGTATTCCTTTAAAACTGCAAAACGCTCCAGCTTATACCCTTTATCAGTTTTACGCCAGCGGCAGGCACCACAGGGTTGATTATCCATTAATGCCAGAAAATGAGTAGAAACGTCCTCATTCTCCAGTTCCAGTTCCGGTGGACAACCCTGCTCCTCGACAAATACCTTCCTGCGGACTGCCAATGCACTTTCCAGTTCTTCCTTTGTCCTGATTTTATTTACCTGAAGTAGTTCCATGGCTATTGGGTTTATTTACTGAGAACAATAAAGACACATTTCTTGTTTGAGAAACCATATAAATGTGACATAGAATTTACCTGCAAAAAAAAAGCATTCCCGGATTAACCCGGAAATGCTTTTCTCAGTCAGTAATTATGATCTATAATTTATCACTTGCATTCTTGCAGTTCAAATCTTCAAAAGCCTGAGTTAAACGTTTAACAAATGCTTCTTCACCTTTGCGTAACCATACACGTGGGTCATAATATTTCTTGTTTGGTTTATCTTCTCCATCAGGATTTCCAATCTGTCCCTGAAGATAAGCTTCATTCGCTTTGTAATAATCCAGTACACCTTCCCATAATGCCCATTGCATATCAGTATCAATGTTCATTTTGATTGCTCCATAAGAGATAGCCTCTCTGATCTCTTCCTGAGAAGAACCAGATCCGCCGTGGAATACAAAGTTGATTGGTTTTTCAGCCGTCAAACCAAATTTCTCTTTCACAAACTCCTGAGAGTTTTTAAGAATTACCGGTTGCAGTTTAACATTACCTGGTTTATAAACACCATGTACGTTACCGAAAGCTGCTGCTACAGTAAATTTATCACTTACCTTGCTCAGTTCCTCATAAGCATAAGCTACTTCAGAAGGCTGAGTATATAATTTAGAGCTATCTACATCGCTGTTATCCACACCATCTTCTTCACCACCGGTTACACCCAGCTCGATTTCGATAGTCATGCCCATTTTAGCCATACGGGCTAAATATTTAGCAGAGATTTCCATGTTTTCTTCAATCGGTTCTTCAGAAAGATCCAGCATGTGTGAAGAGAACAATGGTTTACCATGCTCAGCAAAGAATTTTTCTCCGTGATCTAACAGACCGTCAATCCATGGCAATAATTTTTTAGCTGCATGGTCAGTATGTAATACTACTGCAACACCGTAATGTTCTGCTAATAAATGAACATGTTTTGCCGCAGATACTGCACCCAATACACACGCATTTAAGTTATCATTGTTTAATGTCTTACCTGCATAAAACTGTGCACCACCATTTGACAACTGGATCATCACTGGTGAATTCACCGCTTTAGCAGTTTCCATAACCGCATTAATCGTATTTGTTCCGGTAACATTAACTGCAGGAAGTGCAAACTGATGTTTTTTAGCCTGCTCAAATAATTCCTGAACGGCATCTCCGTAAATTACGCCTTTATAGCCTTTTAAACTCATTGTTATTAGATTTTGTATATGCCGAAGTTAGGAAAAATATCAGCCTGGGCAAATCTAAATGCTGTATTATTTTAGCGAAGAATCCGTTTTTTCGCCTCAACATCACACTCTATCCGAAAAAAAATTGGCGATTTTACAGCTAAAATGAGCTGTAATCAAATTATTTGATGAATTTTAAACAGCCCCCGAATCTAGGTTAAGCTGTTCTGATTTTTTTTCGTTTCTTTGTACTCGCATTTTTCAACGAATAACATGGCTTGGTTTAAGAGAGAAAAAAAAGGTATCAGTACGCTGACAGAAGAAAAGAAAGAAGCGCCGGATGGCTTATGGAACAAGTGTCCTAATTGCAAAAAAGCATTACACAGCGCAGATCTGATCGAAAATAAATACGTTTGTCATTATTGTGATTATCATTTAAGGGTAGGTTCGAAAGAATATTTCCAGGTATTATTTGATAACAATGAGTTTAAGGAGCTTTTTGCAGACCTGACCTCGGGAGATCCACTGCACTTTGTTGACAGCAAACCTTATACAGAACGTTTGGTTGATACGATGACAAAAACGGGTCTTAAAGACGCTATCCGTTCGGCCGTTGGTAAAATCGAAGGAGAAGACCTGGTGATTGCCTGTATGGATTTTAACTTCATCGGCGGATCAATGGGTTCGGTAGTAGGTGAAAAGATTGCAAGATCTATCGATTATAGCATAAAACATAAAATTCCGTTCCTGATGATTTCCAAATCAGGAGGTGCCAGAATGATGGAAGCCGCATTCTCACTAATGCAAATGGCTAAAACTTCGGCTAAATTAGCCCTGCTTAACCAGGCTAAAATACCTTATATTTCATTATTGACTGACCCGACTACTGGTGGGGTAACTGCATCTTATGCAATGCTGGGTGATATTAACATAGCAGAACCAGGTGCACTGATCGGATTTGCAGGCCCAAGGGTAATTAAAGAAACTATCAAAAAAGATTTACCGAAAGGTTTTCAGACTGCAGAATTTGTACAGGAACATGGTTTCCTTGACTTTATTGTAGACCGCAGAGCGATGAAAGCTAAATTAGCTACATTTATCAAAATGGTGAAGAACTAAAGATTAATCTATACAAGGAAATCCCCTGTAGAAACATCAGTTTCACAGGGGATTTTTTGTGGTGTTCAGTGCCGGATTAAAAATAAAACTGAACACCTAAATGAGGGGTAAAAAAGTTAGCTCCAAGATCAAAACTCCTGAAATGTACTTCACTTACCTCATTCTTATTTGGATCTGGAGGATATTTACCATTACCCTTTCTATACTGGAACCCCGTAAATGATAGTTCAATTCCAATTTTTCTGGATGGGAATATGGCAAATCCCGGAGATAAACTTACATCATAAACCCGGTTCTTCAATCTATCTGTTATTGGATTGCCAGACTCATCAGTATATTTAGATTGTTGCATATCTATAGATCCTGATAGTTGGCTGAAAAATTTAATCTCAGGGGTCAGCCCGATATAGTATCTTCCAAATGTGCTGATACTGAAATTATTCGATTTTATAGCAGGTGTCCAGGTAGGATATCCTGGATATAATTTCGCCGGATCGTTATGATGTAAATATCCTATTCCACCACCAATAGCCAGGTTATCCGCGATGAAATACCCAACATTTGGCATTACATTAATAAAGGTCGATTTTTTTTGGGAATAGGATGACTTTGCAGAACGGAACCAAATGGCTCCGCCTAAAAGCATTTTTCCTTTCTCCGTCTGAGCTGTACAGCTGGCTGATATTGCTAATGAAGCAACAAGAACGAATAGTATCTTTTTCATTTTTATATTAATTAAAAATGAAACTGAATACCTATCCTTGGCGCAAAGAAACTTGCACCGAGACTAAAAGCATGATTCTCGTCGGTATCAGGGTTTATCGCTGATGTATTTTTCGTCTTATTCCAGAAATAAGCAAGGCCATCAATTGATAACTGTATACCTATCCTCTTTGTTGGAAAATAAGCCAGTCCCGGCTCTACCTGAACTCCTATAGAAGAAGTATTTACTTTTGACATGGGAATAGCTGGTGATCCTATAAGATCATTATCGTAAATTATCTTTGAATTCCCCCACTCCACAGGTATTGAAAGCTGACTAAAAAACTTAAATTTTTCACTGATGTTCACGTAATAACGAGCATAAGGACTGATCTGAAAATTATCAGCATTTTGCCTTGCAGACATATTGCCAGATAAATTTGAAGAATTATTACCTCTTGAATTTGAATAACCAATCCCCAGCCCTAAAGCCAGGTTATTTTTCACAAAATAACCGATACTTGGAAGTAAAGTCAGTTTTGTAGTTTCATCAATGTGGTCACTATAATCAAATTTGGTATTGGAATACCCTATTGTCCCACCAACAATAGTTTTACCTTTTTCAGTTTGGGCATGAGCTGCCAGCGCGACAACGCATAGCGCTGCCATTGTTAAAATTTTCTTCATACTTTGGTTTCATTTGTGTATGTCAATAATAAACATATAAAACCGAAAAACAACCTTATTGTTAATTAATTTTAACTCAAAACACATTAATTAAACACACATTACATTAAACAAAAAAAAGCCTGATATTTCCCTGTCAAAGGAAACCATCAGGCTTTATCCGCTCTCCGATCAACCGGGAGCTATTATTTATTTTATTTATTTCTCTGTAGACATAGAATAAGGAAATGATGAATCCGCTATACCTCTTTGTTTATTTGGGGTTGAGGTCATGTTGAAATCAAGTGTAGCCCCTTTCATTAACTCTGAATGACTTAACCAGTTTTTCTGGTAATCTTTTCCATTATATTTTAAAGAGTTGATATACTTGTTCTCGACACTGTTCGCAGCAGCATTAATTACTACCTGTTTTCCATTTTCAAGGTTCAATGTTACCTTTTTGAATAATGGCGCGCCCATCACATACTGATCTGTAGCAGGCGTAACAGGGTAAAAGCCCATCGCCGAGAAAACATACCAGGCAGAAGTCTGTCCGTTATCCTCATCTCCGCAATAGCCATCAGGAGTAGCCTTATACATCCTATTCATGGTCTCTCTTACCCAATATTGTGCTTTCCAGGGTTGTCCTGCATAATTGTATAAATAAATCATGTGCTGTATCGGTTGGTTACCATGTGCATACTGTCCCATATTGGCAATCTGCATCTCTCTGATTTCATGAATCACAGAACCATAATAACTTGCATCAAAAACCGGAGGCATAGTAAATACAGAATCCAGTTTGGTCACAAACTTATCCTTGCCACCCATCAGACCTACCAGTCCGTTTATATCCTGGAAAACTGACCAGGAATAATGCCAGCTGTTACCTTCAGTAAAGGCATCTCCCCATTTAAAGGGATTGAAAGGCGACTGAAAGGAACCATCTTTATTCTTGCCGCGCATCAAACCAGTAGACGGATCAAAAATATGCTTATAATTCATCGCTCTTTGCTTATAAATATCAATTTCAGCAGCAGGTTTTTTCAACGCTCTTCCCAATTGATAAATAGTAAAGTCATCATAAGCATATTCCAGTGTTCTGGCAGCGTTCTCATTGAGTTTTACATCATAAGGTACATACCCGAGCTCGTTGTAATATTTAACGCCTGCTCTTCCTACAGCCTCATTCGGTCCTTCATTATTTGCACCGTGTTTAAGCGCTTCAAATAACTTTTCAATATCATAACCGCGAAGACCTTTAATATAAGCATCAGCCACAACTGAGGCCGAATTATTACCTATCATACAATTGGCATAACCAGGACTTGACCATTCCGGCAACCATCCGCCTTCTTTATAATCATTAACCAGGCCTTCCTGCATCTCTTTGTTAATAGAAGGATATACCAGGTTCAGAAACGGATACAATGCCCTGAAAGTATCCCAGAATCCAGTACCAGCGAACATATAACCCGGCATTGTTTTCCCGTTAAAAGGACTCCAGTGAACAATCTGATTATTGGCATCAATTTCATATAACTTGTTCGGGAAAAACAAAGTGCGGTATAAACTCGAATAGAAGGTACGTGTCTGATCAACCGTTCCGCCTTCGACATTAATTTTATTTAAAGTCTTATTCCATACTGCTCTTGATTTTTGTGCAGTGGCTTCAAAAGTATCATTTGCCAGTTCTCTCTTTAAACTCAGATCAGCCTGTTCTATACTGATAAAAGAGGAAGCTACTTTCATATTTACCTTCTCCCCTTTTTCAGTCCTGAAACCAACTATAGCACCGGAGTGATCGCTTTTCAGCTCCAGTGTATCTTTCGCCAGGCTGTTACCATGCCAGGTATTGGCCGAAACAAAAGGTTTATCAAAATAGATGACAAAATAGTTTTTGAAATTTGCCGGCAGGGGGCCACTGGCATAACGCGTACTATAACCTATAATTTTCCGCTCTTTAGGAATTACTTTGATATAAGATCCCTTATCAAAAGCATCTACAACAACATAGGAACTATCAGATTTAGGAAAGGTAAAACGAAACTGTGCAGCCCTTTCTGTAGGTGTGATCTCTGTAGTCACATCGGCGTCAGCCAGGTACACACTATAATAGTATGGCTTTACTACTTCTGCCTTATGTGAAAACCAACTTGCCCGCTCATCCTGGTTAAATTTCATTTTACCGGTGACAGGCATAACAGAAAACTGCCCATAGTCATTCATCCAGGGAGAGGGCTGGTGCGTTTGTTTAAATCCTCTTATTTTATCAGCATCATAAGTATAGGCCCATCCATCACCCATTTTACCGGTCTGAGGTGTCCAGAAGTTCATCCCCCATGGTACAGCAATAGCAGGATAAGTATTACCATTAGACAGACTGGGTTTACTTGCTGTCCCCATTAACGGATTAATCCAGTCTACAGGATCGGTTACTTTACCTGCCTGTTGTGCCAGTACCGGCAAAGCAGCAGAAATCAATAACGCTGATAAGAAACGTTTCATCATTTGTTTGTGTGGTTTATAATTATAGATAATAAGCTCAGCTACTGAATAAAAGTATAATCGATTTAGCATTTAAATAAATACCGATTATTCAGTTCATTCAAAATCAAATATATCATCTAATGTAATGGAGAAAACGTTCAGACACAAATTAATCCTGTAATATTTACACGATTAAAAATGTTACCAGAGCCCCTTAAACTAAAAACCCCGGTTCAGGTTATGAATCGGGGTTTTTTCATTTTTTTCTCATTCAGCTCACAGGATGATATAAATATACCTGTTTTTTAACCAGTCGAATAATTTCACTGAAATACAACTCCTCTCTTTCCTTCGCATTTGTCATTAACACAAGCGCGTAGGACACATCCCTGTCCCGGTAAGAAGGCTGTAGATAATCAAAAGGCAAACAATTCATTCCCAGTCTTTCATAAAAACCGATCCTTCGTATAGCATCACCAGATGACGGGGGTTCAACTTCCAGTAGTAATTTTCTGGCCTTCATAAAATCCTGCATTACCCTTTCTCCATATTTTCTTCCTCTGTTGGCTGGGTCAATAGCAAAATGTTCAATAAAACACCAGTCTCCAAAAATCCAGCTTATGATAAAACCAATAGCTTTTTCTTCCACTTTAATTACCTGGAAACACATTTCCGGAACTTTACCGATCATTTTCAACAGTTGCGTCCAATCCCTTCTTTCCTCCAGAGGGAAGGCTGAATGATACAATTCATGAACAAATGGTAAATGCGGGTCGTTAATATTTTCTATAGCCAGGTATTGCATAAGCGGGGGCTTAATATAAAAAAAGCTCCAACCAGGGTCGGAGCTTTTCCTTTATAAATAATTTATTATACAGCGATATTCTGCTCTACAATATGTTTTACTTTTTCAATGACGTAATCTATTTCCTCTTTTGTATTGTATTTACTGAAAGAGAATCTAACAGAAGGACGGTTAGGATCTGTTCCGATAGCCGTCAGCACATGGGATCCGATATTCGATCCTGAAGAACAAGCACTTCCGCCCGAAGCAGAAATACCGTTAATATCCAGGTTAAACAATAACATATCAGACATTTCCATAGCAGGGAAAGAAACATTCAGTACCGTATACAAACTTTTTTCAGGATTTGTCTCTCCGTTAAAAGTAATTGCAGGAATTTCAGCAGTCAGTTTGTCTTTCATATAGGTCTTCAGTTCCTGTATATAAGCCTGGTGTTCAGCCATGTGCGCATAAGCCAGTTCAAGCGCTTTAGCCAGACCAACAATACCATACACATTTTCAGTGCCCCCACGCATATTACGCTCCTGGGCACCTCCAAAAATCATCGGACTGATCTTTACGTTATGATTCACAAATAAAAAGCCTACTCCCTTCGGACCATGCAGTTTATGTGCAGCACAAACGATAAAATGAGCTTTCAGCTTTCTGACATCATGCACATAATGGCCCATAGTCTGCACTGTATCACAGTGATAAATAGCATCATAACGTTCACAGATATCACCTATCCTCTCCATATCCGATAAAGTGGACAGCTCATTATTGGCATGCATTAACGAAACAAAAGAACGCGGGTTCTCTTTTAAAAGTTCTTCCAGATGTGCATAGTCTATGTTACCTTTTGCATCAATATTAACAAAACTCAGTTTATCTATAACCCCATCCTTCAATAAAGAACCCAGCGTATGTTCTACCGCATGATGTTCAATTTTTGAAGTAATTGCATGTTTAATTCCAAAAGCGGCTATACCACAACGGATAGCTGTATTATCAGCCTCCGTACCACCTGAAGTGAAAAATATCTCGGCAGGGGTTGCATTTAATAATCCAGCAACAGTCTTACGGGCCTTTTCAATTAATGTACGCACCTCCCGGCCCTGCGCATGAATTGAAGACGGATTACCATAATAATTCTCCATCACATTAATCATTTCGGCCATTACCTCTTTATCAAGAGGAGTTGTTGCTGCATTATCTAAATAGATCCTGTTCATCTGTATTAATTCAATTTTAAAATTTCTTTGATATCTGATATAATCTTGTTCGCCAGACCTTCAGCTACAGTTTCATTTTCCGCTTCACTATAGATACGTATAATTGGTTCTGTATTTGATCTGCGCAGGTGAACCCACTCATTATCAAACTCTATTTTTAATCCATCAATGGTACTGTTTGGCTGGTTTTTGTACTTCTCCTGTACCTTAATCAACAAAGCATCAATATCCATTTCCGGTGTCAGGGTAATCTTATTCTTAGAAATATGATAATTCGGATAACTGCTTCTCAGCAAAGAAATCGATTTACCGAATTTTGCAAGATGCGTTAAGAATAAAGCAATACCTACCAGTGCATCACGTCCGTAATGCAGTTCAGGATAAATGATTCCTCCGTTTCCTTCACCACCGATGATTGCATTGGTTGCCTTCATCTGGTTTACCACATTGACTTCACCAACTGCAGCAGCATGGTATTCACCACCTACCCTTAAGGTAACGTCTTTTAAAGCTCTGGTTGAAGATAAATTGGAAACAGTATTTCCTACCTGGTTTTTAAGGATATAATCTGCAACTGCAACTAAAGTGTATTCCTCTCCAAACATAGACCCGTCTTCACATACAAAACATAAACGGTCAACATCCGGATCAACTACGATCCCCAGATCAGCCTGTTTACTCTGTACCACTTTCGCAATCTCAGTCAGATTTTCCGGTAATGGTTCCGGATTATGCGGAAACTCCCCGTTAGGCTCACAGTATAGTTCAAATACAGTTTTAACCCCTAAAGCTTTTAATAAGGCAGGAATAAAAATACCACCTGTAGAATTCACACAATCAATAGCGATCTTGAAATTAGCCTGCTTAATCAGTTCAACGTCAACCAGCGGTAAGGCCAGTATCGCATCAATATGTTTCTGCAAATACGAATCATCATAGGTCACTTTCCCCAGGTCATTCACTTCGGCAAAAGAGAAATCAGCTCTTTCAGCGATTTCTAATACTTCTTTACCATTTTCATCATTAATGAACTCACCTTTCTCATTTAAGAGTTTCAATGCATTCCATTGTTTTGGATTATGGCTGGCCGTAAGGATAATTCCTCCTCCTGCTTTTTCCATAGGAACGGCAATTTCAACAGTTGGGGTAGTAGACAGACCTAAATCTATCACTTCAATACCCAGGCCCTGTAAAGTGCCGGTTACTAAATTATTCACCATATCACCCGAGATTCTTGCATCCCGTCCGACTACGATTTTCTTAATGTTCGTATTTTTAATTACCCACGCGCCATAAGCTGCGGTAAATTTCACTATATCAATAGGCGTTAGCCCATTTCCAGCGATTCCGCCGATAGTTCCCCTGATTCCTGAAATAGATTTTATAAGTGTCAATGCTGCGAATTTTGTTCCCCCAAAAATAGTAAAAATTTAAGAGCCTATCATATTAAGCGCCTCTTTAAATTTATTGAATATCCACCCGGTTGCATTCCTAATTACTATATTTGCCCATTATTAAATTAAGACGGTCCTTATGCAGCGAAAATGGTTTCAGTATTGGTTCAATTCTCCTTATTATCATATTCTATACAGTCAGCGGAATGATGCTGAGGCAGAGTTTTTAATTGATAACCTGACCGCCTTTTTAAAACCTGCCCTGCATTCACGGATATTGGATATTGCCTGTGGAAGGGGCCGGCATGCTGTTTATCTGAATAAGAAGGGCTTTGATGTTACGGGAATCGATCTTTCTGAACAGAGTATCAAGTACGCTAAACAATTTGAACAGAAATATCTTCATTTTTTTGTTCATGATATGCGTAAACTGGGCTATATCAACTATTATGATATTGCGATGAACCTGTTCACCAGTTTTGGCTATTTTGATACTGAAAAGGATCATGTCAACGCACTCAAATCTTTCAGAAAAAGTATTAAGGAAGATGGAAAAGTGGTTATTGACTATTTCAATACACAGAAAATAATCAACAATCTTACCCACCGGGAAACAAAAACGGTAGAAGGTATAGATTTTGAGCTGCGCAAATTTGTAGCTGAAGGTAAAATCATCAAACACATTAATTTCGAACATAAGAGTAAAGCCTATGCTTTCGAAGAACGTGTTCAGGCTTTTACATTACAGGACTTTGAACGTATGTTTGAAAAAAGTGGCCTGGCCATCGTCAATATTTTTGGCAGTTATAATCTGGAACCTTTTGACGTGACCCATTCTGACAGGTTAATACTTGTTTGTAAAAAAGTATGATAGAAAGCTTGCATAACTTCGATGTAGAACTCTTTCTAAGAATCCACAGAGGTCTCTCCAATGGCTTTTTAGACTGGTTTCTGCCTTTGATGCGGAACCGTTTTTTCTGGGCACCTCTCTATCTTTTTATTATTATCTTCTGCTTCAGGGAGTATAAAAAAGGCGGATGGTATATTATAGGTGGTGTATTACTGACGTTTGCATTGGGCGATCTGATTTCTTCGCGGTTTATCAAACCATTTGTATCCAGGCTAAGGCCTTGTAATGACCCGGCCCTGGCCAATTATATTATTCACCGGGTTCCCTGTGGAAGCGGGTTCAGTTTTCCCTCTGCCCATGCAACCAATCATTTTGGCATAGCAGTATTTCTGATTATGGTTTTCTATCCGAAATGGAAACCTATTCTTCCTATTGGTCTGGCCTGGGCATTTATTATTTCTTTTGCTCAAATCTATGTGGGCGTACATTATCCTATTGATACCATAGCCGGAGCTGCTCTGGGTACAACTTTAGGATTTCTGGTCTCCTTACTTTATAAAAAACTACAACCAGTGCTTTAATGGAAATTTGGAAATTACTCGTACTATTCTTCTGTGCCTTTTTAGGAGGACTGTCTATCTTTTTAGTAAAGAGTGATAAATCACAATTTCTGAAATTGATACTGTCATTCAGTGGGGCTTATTTATTTGCCATTACGGTATTACATCTTATCCCGGATGCTTACAGCGGTCCCGATCACGCCGAAATTGGTCTTTATATATTAATAGGTTTTCTTCTACAGGTATTTCTTGAGCAGTTTTCTGAAGGTGTAGAACATGGCCATATCCATAAACACAACGATACGCAGATCTTTCCTTATGGAATTATGATCAGTTTATGTCTGCATGCCTTTTTAGAAGGAATGCCATTGGCTGCTGATCAGCATAACGCCTTGATTTTCGGTATTTCTCTGCACCATATCCCAGCCGCTTTTGCCCTGGCAAGCATTCTGATGCAAAACAAATTCAAACCAGCAGGAATCACCTTTTACCTGGCCGTGTTTGCGATCATGGCCCCACTGGGCTTTTGGGTAAGCCATAGTATCAGCACGGGAAGTATTGCTGGTATCGAAGTTTATTTCCATAAAATGATGGGAATTGTGATCGGAATATTTCTACATATCTCGACCACTATTTTATTTGAATCCAGTGTAGATCATAAAGTCTCCAAGCGGAAAATGATGGCCGTTTTACTGGGGATCGGCATAGCACTGATCGGATTTTATACTGCAGGACACAGTCATTAGAGATCCGGATGGCTGCCCCTGGCTTTTTCCAGTAAAAGGATCAGCTGTTTTGCTTCTTCAGTATTGAGGTTACAGGACAGAATACCTGATAAATCCATTTCCCGGTCCATCCTTTTTAACAGGGCCTGGCCCTTCTCATTAATCATAATATCTACTGCCCGTTTGTCATAAGGATTAATCTGTTTGTCTACCAGATCCTTCTGTACCAGACGGTCCACAATCCTGGAAGCATCGCACATTTTATCCAGCATTCTGGATTTCAGCAAATTGATAGTTGAAGGATCAGGATGCTGACCACGCAATATTCTCAATACGTTAAACTGCTGATTGGTAATCTCATAAAGAGAAACGGCCTGTTTCATCTGCTCATTGCACCAGTTGTGTGTAAAGGCGACATTAACCATGGCCTCATGAAACGCACTTTCGTAACGGGGGGCCTTATTTTCTTTCTGCAAAGACATCTCTTCTTTAATTTTCTTTGGTTAAATTGGGTTCATTATCATCATTCTTTTTTTTACCATATTTCCAGGGACAATGCTTACAGCCATTTTTACAGCAGTATCCCCTTTTCAGATGATAAGCCTCTGTAAAGACCATAAGCCCTTGTTCATTAAAATAGAAATCGGCATCCTGTTCCATCAGTTAAGCAATTTAACAGTTAAAATGTTTGAATAATAACTTTTTAGCTGAATTCCACTCCCATGTGTAGTCCAGATCTCTTTAGGTTTCACCTGATCAATGGTATAAATGATATCATCCCAGTCGACATGATCAGATATATACATTTGCAGCTCATTATTATTTTGTAAATGTTTCCATCCCGTAGCAAAAATCCTGATCACATTGACAGCCTTGATATAACTCCGGTAAACCAAAGGGGGAACCAGGTAAATCATATCAGTTTTATTATTTTTCATTACTTTCCGGTCATAGACTTCGTATTTCCCCATATCAATCCCCATTTGCTCGTAAATTTTCACAAAAGGAAGTATACTATGATGAACCAGGATCCTTCGCTGTGGACAAAGATCACTGATCAGTTTAATCAGCCGCTGACTTTTCCCCAAAGCATAAGCACCAAGCATAATATTACTGCTGGTCGTGTTCAGCTTCTGAATCTCTCCTGTCACATCAGGATGTTTGGTATCGGGATTTGCAAAAGTTGTTTCGGTAATCAAAACATCAGCCTGTACAAATTCAATGGGCTCACATGTCGTATCAGGCTGTAGCTTATAATCTCCTGTATACAGGTATTTAATCCCCTGATATTCCATCAGCACCAGGGCCGAACCCAATATATGCCCAGCCGGGATAAAACTAATCTTTACCCCGTTCAGGATAAAAGTCTGATGAAAGGCATAAAGATGAAATTCACCTCCTGCAAATTTCTTATAACGCTGCAACATGAACAACGAGGTTGCTTCAGTACAATATACATTCAAATTACCACCGACCGCATGATCACCATGTGCATGTGAGATTACCGCATCTTTTACCATCTCCTTTGGGTCAAGGTAAAAATTACCGTAAGCGCAATACAGTCCAATTTTAGTTGGCACTAAAAAATCCTCTAATATCATTTATTTTGTAAGGTTTATAAATTGACGGTGTAACTCCAATACCTGGAGAATTACCGGTTGGCTTTCTTCATTTCTGATTAGAAAATCAGCCATTTTAATCTTTTCTTCATCACCGAGCTGTTTGTCCATCCTCGCTTCTACCTCTGCCCTGCTCGCTCCGTCCCGTTCCATGACACGTTGTATCTTAACTTCTTTAGGTGCCGTAACCAGAATATTTTTATCACATAACCGGTAAGAGCCGCTCTCAAATAATAAGGCCGCTTCTTTTAGGGTATAGGGAACATCAGCAGAAATGGTTTCTTCCCAGGTATCAAATGCCCTGAAAACAGCAGGATGAACCAAAGCATTAAGTTTCGCCAGTTCTTCTTTGTTATTGAATACGATTCCGGCGATATGTTTGTTATTCAATTTTCCACCGGTATAACTCTCCTCTCCGAATGTCTTGCTGATCCCTTCCATCAATACCGGATCAGTGACCATAATTTCTTTGGCCACAGTATCTGCATAAAACACGGGGATACCTAATGTTTCAAATATTCTGCAAACAGTACTTTTACCGCTTCCAATACCCCCTGTGATTCCTATCTTCAGCATTATTTTTCTATAATAAAATCAATTTTCACCGGATCGACTTTCACTTTCCTGCAATAATCAGGAAAACGCATCAGCTTAACAGTTAACTGTCCATGGTGTCTTAATTTCCATTCATTCAGATCCACTACCGCTTCAATAAAATCTTCATTAACCTGTTGATAGCTGGACAGGGCAACCATAAAAGTGATCTTTATTTTTTTAGGATAAAGCTTCACATTATAATACTCATTATTATTGATAACCTTCAGTGGTACTTCCAGTGTTTTCTCTGTAAACTCATCGACCGGTAATTTAACTTCAACATTCCCCGGAAATATATTTACATTCTTCAGGACATTTTGTTTCATGGCCACTCTGGTGACAGCAGGGTACTGCATATCATGCAAAGTCAGGGTATCGGTCTTCCACTCCTCAATTTTTTCCAGTTCTTCCTGCGGGCCAGATACAGTTACGTAATCGGGTGTACATTGTATCCGATCAGAAATGCCAAACTGTTTAACAAAAGTAAGGTTAGAAACGAGCTTAACAGGAACTCTTTTCACTGTCCTTTTAGAAAAATCGAAATACAGGGTATCTGGTCTTACAGAGATAATTTTCTGCGAAGTCTCCAGTTGATTATTTACACTGTATAACTGCTCTGAGAAAAGAACAAAATTCCTGTTATTCAGTTTATCCAGGTTAATATTAATAGATTGTGGATTTACACGTAAACGCGCAAATAATAGTTGCCAGCCAGTTCCTTCCACCAGTAGATCCACCGTATCAGACTGCAGTGGATGAAAGGCTTTTTTCTGAGGAAAATTCTTATATATCAGGACAGTTTTGGCCGTATAAACATATTTATTGTTCAACGCCAGAAACAGCCATCCTGCAATTGCCAGAAGCACACAGGTGATCAAAACCAAAAAGCGCTTTCGCTCTATTTTTGTAAGTTTTATGAATGGCATGGCCTAAAGTTAAAACAAAAAAGCCGCACCAGGTAATGGAGCGGCTTAGAATATCTGTTAACGAACTAAGAGCTTGTTTAAAATTCATCTGCTCATTTGTTTTTGCTTCTTTTTAGCTGCAACCTCGTCTTATTCATTTCAGGTAGGAAGGCTACCAGAAATAAATAATCCTTGTTTCGCTTAAAAATAAGCTATAAACAATTTGAGGATCTAAATTTAAACAGGCTCTAAGCTTTAGGCAATTCAGTCGATGCTTTAGTAGCATCCAGGGAGATTGCAGACTTATCAAAACGGATTTTAGTACCGCCTTCAACTTCAATTAAGAAAGTAAGCTCATTCATATCAATGATTTTACCGTGTATTCCTGCTGTAGTAACCACTTTGTCACCTTTTTTCAAATCAGCTACTAATTTCTTGTGGTCCTTAGCTTTTTTAACTTGTGGTCTGATCATGAAGAAATAGAAAACTACCATGATTAATACCATTGGAACCAGGGTACTTAACATACTGCCGCCACCTGCAGCTCCATCTAAAATTACTGTTAATGTCATATTGTTGTGTATTATTTAATTATTTTTTTCCCAGAACCTCACCAATCAGGTGAACTTCTGATGTTGAAGGATTACCATTTGAGGTAACTGTCACTATTTTATCCTGCATTCCCATTTTACCCGCACTGTTAAATACGACTTTAATCACGCCTTCTGCCCCTGGTTTAATTGGTTCATTAGGTTTTTCAGGAATTGTACAACCACAGGTTGCTGTTGCATTGGTAATAATCAAAGGGGTTTTTCCTGTATTTTTGAATTTGAAATCATAATGTACAGATTCTCCCTGAGTGATTTTACCGAAGTTGTACATCCCATTCTCAAAACTAAGTACTGGTGCATCAGGAGAAGCTACAACTGTGTTAGCAGCTTTTGCCGTACTATCAGCTCCAGGTTGAGTAGATTTTGTTTGTTGGCAGGCAGCCAGTGAAGCTGCAGCAAATGCAATTAAAAATATCCTTTTCATTAATTATATTTTTTTATTCTTCAATTAATCCGCGACCGATTTTCTTGATACTATTAGTACGTTTTAAATCGCCTAAAATTTTGTCCAAGATACCGTTAATAAATGAATTACTTTTAGGTGTACTGTAATCTTTTGATAAATCAAGATATTCATTAATAGTTACTTTCACCGGAATTGACGGAAAGTTCATCAGCTCACAGATTGCCATTTTCATCAGGATCGTATCCATTAAGGCAATACGCTCTGATTCCCAGTTTTTAGTACGCTCAGCTATTAATGCCTGGTACTCTGTGTTATTCTTAAGCGTATAGATAAACAGATCTTCCACAAACTTACTATCCTCTTTCCAGTCTGCACTGATAGGTGTCAGTTTATTTTTGAACGGGTCTTCCGAGGTAAAGTTTTTCAGTGTTTTAGCAACCATACCCTGCATAACTTCTTTATCAACCGGCCAGTTAATAAATTTATCTTCAAAGGCCTGGATAATATTCTGGCTTTTAAGGATGATCTTTCTGAAGATAAATTTGATAATCTCTTTTGATCCTTCCAGACTTTCATCTGAATCATTCAGATAAGCAGTATACTCAGGTGTTGATTTCAGTTTATTGTAGATCGTTCTGATGAACTCAGGATCTGCATGCCAGTTAATCTGGTATTTGTTTACAGCCGATTTAAATTCAGGGTTTTCCTGCAGCATAATAATGAATTTATTACGCAGCAATTTTTTGTTGGGATTTAAATCCTCAGCAGTCGGAAAGTGCTTATTTGCTCTTTCAGTTGCATCGACTAAAGTGTATTCCGTAATTTCAGAAAGTAATGCCAGCATTCTGACATACATTTCATAAACATTATCAATACTGTGCATCAATTCTTTCTTTGCAGAAAGTAGATCCTTTTTGTCTGTCATTTGCCACGCAAAAATGTTTTGCAGGACTTTAATTCTTAGGTGCCTTCTATTTAACATGAATGTAAGAACGAGTTGGTAATTTACCGGTTATTAAAATGATGATTTTATTTTTTTGATGTCTATTATTCTTTGTTCTGCAATCCTGTTTGCGGCAAGGATTGTAGGTATATTTTCTGCTTTGGATAACTTGATTACGTTACGTGTAGCATCATAGATATTCTCTGTCAGCTGCATAGTACGTTTTCTGCCGAAACCAGTCAGTTCCGAGTAACAGTTAATCAATCCACCTGCATTAATCAGGTAATCCGGTGCAAAAAGGATATTTTTTTCCAGCAGCAGTTTACCGTGTACCTGCTCATCGGCCAGCTGATTATTAGCAGAACCCGCAATAATCGCAAATTTCATTCTTGGGATAGTCCTGTCATTGACTGTTGCACCCAGTGCACAAGGCGCATAAATATCCACATCCAGACCGAATACTTTATCAGCCTCCACAGGTTTTGCCTTATATTTTCTTGCTACGTGCTGCAAACGTTCTTCGTTAATATCACTGATAAAAACTTCTACGTTTTCATTTCTCAGTAACTGTACCAGTTGTTCTCCAACATTACCGATCCCCTGTACTACCACAGAACGTCCGGCTAGCATGTCCGTACCAAAAACATCTTTAACACAAGCCTTTATACCCAGAAAAACACCTTTAGCTGTAGTCGGGGAAGGATCTCCCATACCACCAATGGATTCAGGAACCCCGGTTACATGTTTGGTTTCCATACTGATGTACTCCATATCTTTGGTTGTCGTACCCACATCCTCGGCTGTGATAAACTCCCCGTTCAGATTTTGGATGAAACGACCAAAACTACGCATCATCGCTTCAGATTTCCCTTTGCGGGAGTCGCCGATGATGACAGCTTTACCGCCACCCAGGTTAAGCCCGGTGATAGCTGCTTTATAGGTCATACTTCTCGATAACCGCAGAACATCTTCCAATGCTTCGGTTTCTGTAGCATAACTCCACATCCTTGTTCCCCCCAAAGCGGGCCCCAATGTAGTGTTATGTATCGCAATAATGGCTTTTAAGCCAGTATCAGGGTCATTGCAAAAAACAACTTTTTTGTGTCCTAAAGCACTTAGTTGATCTAAAATTGAGGTTACCGCAGAACTATTACCAGACATAAGATTTCGTTTATCAGACAGCTCGCAAAACTAAGGATAAAAAACATTATTTACATTGTTTTAACCAAACAGTTTTCAAAAATCAGGTGCAATTGGCTAACTTTACACCACATGAAGCACCTTCGTTTTCTAAATAAACATTTCTATAAATATAAATGGTGGATCATACCGGGGGTGTTTTTCGTTATTATTTCCAATATTTTCAGTGTCATTCCCGCTCAGGTTATTGGTCACGCTTTTAACCTGATCACCGAAAACATCCAGATATACAGGCTGTTTAACGGGTTTGAACGGCAGCAGATTATCTATGATATCTTTAGTTACAGCCTGCTGTACTTCGGTTCCCTGGTATTAATTTTATACCTGGTCCGGGGATTATTTCTCTTTTTCATGCGCCAGACACTTATTTTAATGTCCAGGCATATTGAATTTGACATGAAGAATGAGATCTATGCACATTATCAGAAATTAAGCCTGGGATTTTACCGTCGTAACAATACGGGTGATCTGATGAACAGGGCAACAGAAGATGTGAACAGGGTGAGAATGTATGTTGGCCCGGCCATTATGTATACCATCAATACGCTGGTCCTGTTTCTGCTGATTATTACTTCAATGTATTCTGTGAATGCCAAACTGGCTACTTTCTGTTTGCTTCCACTACCTGTGCTGGTCATCATTATTTATTTTGTAAATACACAGATTAATAATAAAAGTGAACAGATCCAGCAACAGCTTTCCTCGCTGTCAAGTTTTGTACAGGAACGTTTTTCTGGCATCAGGGTGATCAAATCTTATGTAAGAGAAGATCATACCCGTAAAATATTCGCCGAAGAAAGTGCTGCCTATAAACACAGTTCAATGGGCCTTGTCCGTGTGCAGGCACTCTTTTATCCAACTATGCTTCTTCTGGTTGGTCTGAGTACAATTCTGACGGTATATATAGGAGGAGAACAGGTGCTGGACGGCTCTATCACCGCAGGCAATATCGCCGAATTTATCGTCTACGTCAATCAGCTTACTTTCCCGGTAACGATGCTGGGTTGGGTAACAACATTAATACAACGTGCTTCGGCATCGCAGAAAAGAATTAATGAGTTCCTGGAATTACAGCCGGACATCCGTTCGGGTGAAGCAGCAGCTTCACCTGTAAATGGAAATATCCGTTTTGACCAGGTGAGTTTTACTTATCAGGATACTGGTATTAAAGCATTACAAGATATAAGTTTCGATATCAAGGCAGGCCAGTTTGTGGCTATTATCGGGAGAACCGGATCAGGAAAATCGACCCTGGCAAACCTGATTATGCGGATGTACGATGCCGATTCGGGCCAGATTTCGATTGACGGAATCCCGTTAAAAACAGTAAACCTCAATTCTTTCAGAAATCAGGTCGGCTTTGTTCCCCAGGAAGTCTTTCTATTTTCTGATAATATCAAAAATAATATTGCTTTTGGTCTGGATACGGTAACTGACCTGGAAATTGAGACTGCCGCTAAAAATGCTGCTGTTTATCAGAACATCATGGACTTTGAACTGAAATTTGACACCATGCTTGGTGAAAGGGGCATTACGCTTTCAGGCGGACAAAAACAGAGAGTATCGATTGCAAGGGCTTTGATTAAGGAACCTAAAATACTAATCTTTGACGACTGTCTTTCCGCTGTAGATACTAAAACTGAAGAAGAGATTTTAAATAACCTCGGAAATGTCATGAAAGGAAAAACCAGCATACTAATTGCCCACAGGATTTCCACTATCAAAAAAGCAGACAAAATTCTGGTTCTCGAAGAAGGCAGAATTGCCGAGCAAGGTACTCATGATGAATTAATCAATCTCCATGGCATCTATGAAGAAATGTATCATAATCAGCTTCTGGAAGAAGAAACAAGTGTCATTTCACCAATCTCTGAGGGAGATAAGTAAGTTTATACTATAAATTCTGGTAACATCAGCTCAATCGTTACCATTAAAAACAATATATACTCTGATGAAAATAAATCTCTTTGATTTCTATTTTGATCTTTACTGATTATTACTTTATATTTACCCGAACCAAAACCAACAGCAATACCAAACATGGGAGAATTTGACAACAAAGAGAGAGAAGAGGTTTTTTCTAAAAAAGTAAGAGCCGGTAAGAGGACTTATTTTTTCGACGTTAAAGCAACGCGTTCAGGTGATTATTATTTAACTCTTACTGAAAGCAAGAAAAGACTGGAAGACGGTGTATTTGTAAAGCATAAAATCTTCTTATACAAAGAAGATTTTGAGAAGTTTGCTGAAGGACTAAACGAGACCGTTGATTACATCAAGAATCATCAGGAAGTAGTTGAAAAGCGTTATGAATATTCAGAAAATCATGAAGGCGCTGTAAAAGGCAATAACGATGATTATTCATTCTAGCATTTAAGATCTTTTCAAAAGCTCCTTTCAGGGGCTTTTTTTTTGCCCTTTTATTTCCCTCCATGTCTGACATGGATCAGAAACCTGCATTGAACAGCAGGAAAAACCGACAGGATTCCCGTAAAAAACAATCAATTTCCATCCAAAAAATACCCGAAAAGCATTAATCACAAAACACTGATAATCAGTGTACTGTATATACTTTGTTCAGACTTCATTCAGACCTCCTTCAGAGATGGTAAAGACTCCATTCAGTTATTATCGAAGAAACAATGAATCGGATGTGAATAATCTCATGAATAAGTATTTGTAAAGATACTCTTGATCAGCACTTCTACTACATTGTAAACTTAACCGGCCGTGATTATGCCGATTGATTAAAGCCTTTAAATATGTATGACAAGCGGTCTAAAAACCAGTGAGGTTTAGGGGGCAACCTCTCGGATACTAAAAAACCTGATGCCTGAACAACTTTTGGTTGTTCAGGCATCAGGTTTAAACAGTTTGTAAATTTATTTCAAAGTCGCGGTCAGGGAAATTGCGACATTGTAAGCTTTGCTTACCGGACAGTTTTCTTTAGCTCCGGCAGCAATCTGCTGAAATTGTTCTTCAGTAATTCCGGGAATACTGGCTTCAAGAACTAAATCAGACCTTGTAATCACACCATTGTCTAATGTTACACTGGCTTTAGTTTCAAGGGACTCAGGATTAAACCCGGCTTCGGTCAGATCAAGACTCAATTTCATGGTAAAACATCCTGCATGGGCAGCTGCCATGAGTTCTTCAGGATTGGTCCCTACCCCATCAGCAAAACGGCTGTTAAATGAATACTGTGTCTGGTTCAGAACAGTACTGTCAGTGGTCAGATGACCTTTACCTTCTTTGATTGTGCCATTCCAAACGGCTGTTGCATTACGTTTCATATCATTTTTATTTTTTGATAACAGATTTAATTCATTTTATCTCTCAGCATTTTAAATCCTGATGCACAAAGGAGCAGCAATACGATCAGCATAACCCATAGCCAGTTATACCCGTATCTCTCTGCGAGAAAAAACCCTGCCGAAGGGCCTATCACCTGTGAGACAGACCAGCTAAGCGTATAGCCTGCAGCATATTGTCCCCGGTTAAATTCATTGGACCGCTTCATCACGAATGTATTGATAAAAGGAAGTGCAAACATCTCTCCGATGGTAAACAGGATCACAGAAAGGATCGCTACCAATACCGGTGTAATTCCCGGCACCAATAACATAAGGTAAGCAAGCCCAATAAACAATACACCCTTGACTATATAATGAATCGGCGAACGCTTGTTCTCAATTTTGTTGATCATCACCATTTCAAAAAGTGCAATGATTAAACCGTTCGTTCCCAGGATTAAACCTATTTCCATCTCATTGATATGCCATACTTCTTTGTAAAACAAAGGAACAACCCTGAACATCAGATAAAAACAGGTAGTCATCATGGTTGTCAGCAATAAGAACTTAACAAACAAAATATCCTCCCAGGGCTTCTGGACATTCATTCCTTTAATTTTCTCGGCAACAGCCTTACGTGCACCTTTTACAGTGGCCGGCAGCAAAATAAGGATAGCTACGCCCGAAAGAACACTCACAGAGCCGTCTACCACAAAAAGCAACGGATAACTGAAAGAAGCGACAATCCCTCCGATAGCACTTCCCACCGCAAATCCCATATTGGTCGCCAGACGGTTTAAGGAATATGACCGGGTAAGCGTTCCTTCTTTTGCATAAGTTGCTATTGCAGCAAAATTTGCTGGTCTGAATGCCTCCGAGAAGAAACTGATCACCAGCGTCAGTAAACAAAGGGAGTGGAAATGAGTAATAGTGGAATATAATATAAAAAATACTCCTCCTGTAATTGCTGCAATAATCTGTACTGCCCTGAAACCGATCACATCAGTCAGTTTTCCACCAGCGGTTGCACCTGCGATAGAGCCTGCACCAAATAAGGTAATAATTAATCCTGCATCAGAAGGTGGTCTGTGCAGATATTGTGTCATATATAAACTCATAAAGGGGACAGCCATGCTGCTGCTCCTGTTGATGAGCATCACTGTACTTAGTAACCATGTTTGTTTGCTTAGTCCTGAAAAAGAGTTTTTGTAGGTAGTATATATTTTTTTAAGCATTATCTGTATCGTTCAAAAAATTCCATTGTCCTTAACATCTGGTCGGTACGTTGCCTGTTGTTTCCGGATCTTGTGAGTTCATGTGTACCTCCGGGATGTCTGACATACTCCACTTCCCGGCCTAATACCTTCAAGGCTTTATACATCATTTCGGATTGAATGACCCCCGTTCTTAAATCGGTCTCCCCATGAAAAATAATCAGCGGTGTATGAATCTGATCTACATAAGTAAAAGGTGATTCGGCCCGGAGCAATTTACCGGCTTCCTTTTCCCAGGGATAACCACCAAAATATTCAGGCACCAGTCGCCAGGCATTTCCTTCACCAAAAAAGGTAGTCAGATCATAAACTCCCCTCTGCGCACATGCAGCCTTAAATCTGTCTGTGTGTCCAACTATCCAGGCAGTCAGATAACCTGCATAAGAGCCCCCGGTAACGAATTGTTTTGTAGTATCTGCCCAGCCTTCACCAATCGTGAGATCAAGAGCTTTGATGACATCGCGCATCGGCCCTTCGCCCCAGTCCTTGATATTAGCCCGTAAGAATGCCTCACTATACCCTCCAGATCCCCGCGGGTTACTGTAGACAACACCATAACCCAAACCAGTATAATACTGGAATTCATGCCACATACTTGATTCACCTGGTCCCCACATAGCCGAAGGGCCTCCGTGGATCTCTAAGATTACCGGATACTTTTTGCCTGTTTCAATTCCCGCAGGTTTCATGACCCAATATTCGACTTCCATTCCCTGATCATTCATAAAGGTCTTTTTCACCGGAATACTAAGTTTTTTGCCTGCCAGCCAATCTGTATTCAGGTTAGAGATTCTTCTGGATGCTTTATTCTGCAGATCAGCTGCATACACCTCAGAAGGATCTGAACTGTTCATCTTGGAATAAACCAGCTGTGTATTATTCAGATCAAACGAAGTTATTCCGCTATCAAAGCCTGACAAACGGTTCAGGACACGCCCCCCTGGTTTGAAATTATATAAAACATTCCCTCCATTTGAACTGGTCAGAAAATAAAGTTCGTGACTGTCCCTGCTCCAGGTAAAAGAACTCAGATTTCTTTCCAGGGGCACCAGAATCTGTTCTTTAGTACCAAAATTATAGATTTCGGTTTTCCCTACATGGATCCCTTTGGCTGGGCTAAGCACGAAACTCATCCATTTTCCATCAGGAGAAATACTTGTTCCTTCAAAACGCTGACCAGCTTCAGACAGGATCAGTTCCGGTTTTCCTCCATCCATACTGATACGGTAAATAGCAGATTCAATACTTCTGTCAGGATGTATCCCCGGGTTGAGATCGGCATTGACCAGGATATACTGATTATCCGGGCTGATATCTACCAGGTTATAATTATAAAATCCACTTGTTAAAGCTACCGGTGAAGCACTTTTACGATCCAGCGCCAAAGAAAACAACTGTGTAAAAGTCAGTTCAGGATTAGTTGCAGCCTCGCCCTGGAAATCGAGCCGGTTAAAAACCTTTGCTTTTTTTTCTTTTTCATTTTGCTGCAGATAAGCCCTGATCTCTGCCAGGTTACCATCAGCATTTCCTTTTAAAGTATTACTGTAAATCTCCTGAGCAGTAACCCTTGGTTTTTCCAGACTCCACAAAGGTGATTTCTTTCCGGGGTTCAACACAGAATCCTTTTCCATCTCACTGAGAGTCAGTGATGCAGAAAAGACTATGGTTTTACCATCCCTGCTAACGGAAGGATTGGTTACGCCGTAACGAAAATCTGTTAGCTGAGTCGCTTCTCCCCCGTTTAAAGGAAGACTGAATAACTGAGATTTACCTTTTACTAACCGGGTAAAAAACAATTGCTGATGATCTGCCGACCAGCAAAGATCACTGCTGTTTTCTTTCTGGTTTGTAATTGCCCTGGGGGCTGTGCTAAAATCAGCCGGGGCGAGGAACCAGGTCTGCCGGTAATCATATTCACCGGATTGCTCCTCATTGGGTACTATAGCCCTGACATTGTAAACATACCACTTCCCATCAGGAGAAAACTTAACAGCAGAAGCCGTTTTAATCTTATACAGATCACTTACTAAAATTCTGTCCTTGTTCTGGGCAAAAGAATGTAGTGTAAACAGCCATAAAACAACAGTAAAAATAGGTCTCATATTCTTTAGGTTGAAGCCCTAAATTAATGACAAAACCACAATTTTCAACTATTAAAGGTAGACTAAAACCTCTTAGTTTTGCAATATTTTAACTGATCTGTTTCTCGTTTAAGAAAACCCCGTGATATTCGTTCAGAATCAAATCCCTGATCTCCTGGGGGAGATCACTGTCTTCATTAAAACTGAGTCCTAAAGTTTCAGAACTAAGTTTAAAATGATCGTAAATACTTTCGGTATAACTCAAGCCCTTTTGAATAGATTTCAATCCGAAATACAAATAATAATCCTTCTCTACCTGATCTATCAATCTATAAAATAATTCCTGTCTATTCCGGAGGTCAGCAGCTGTCATGTTTATATTTAGTATTCAGCCAAGATACAGTGTACCTCCAAATTTAGCAATAGAAAGAAAGCCGGTGCTTCTATTATGAACGAAAGGAACAGAAAATTATTTCCTGAAAGCGTTTAAACACAGATCTCTGCATAAGTTAAATAATGTTAATTTATTCCAGATATCTGACTGATAAGATAATTTTGACAAGCACGGTAATTTGTCCCCCCTGCTCAACAAAAAATGGATAAAAGAATAGTCCTGAGTTTATTACTCTTCACCAGTCTCACTGGTCTCACTTCCACAGCGCTTTATGCCCAAAAAACAGATCCGGATGCAGATGTAAATTTATGGGTGCAACAACCCGTTAAAATAGACGGGATTTCGAACGAATGGCACGAACCGCTTAACAACTACAATACAGAAACAAAGCTTGCATTTGCACTGGCCAATGACCAGCAAAACCTCTATCTGATTATTGAATCGCTGGATGAAGTCACGACCAGAAAATTACTGACCGGTGGGCTTACACTGGACATTAATACAGCAGGAAAAAAGAAAGATGGGATGAAACTGAATTTCCTGGGTATGAACCAACCGCCTTCTCCTCATGATAAAAATGACACGCTGACTCATCAGACGCCTGATATGGATCATGAGAATGGCCCGGCAATAAATATGATCCAGGTATCCGGCTTTAAAAATATCCCGGATGGCCCCCTGACTATGCCAAATAAGAACGGTATAGAAATAGCAGCATCATTCAATAAACAAAGAGATTATATCTGTGAACTGGCTATTCCTCTCTCGCAGCTTGGTTTAAGAGGTGATGAGGTGAAACCTATTGCTTACAACATCAAAATAAATGCCGGAGTGGATCATCATAGTAAAGCTTCAGGTGATGCCGGGGCTTCAGGCAAAAGTGGCGGTATGAGTGGCGGCGGCGGTGGTGGTATGCGTGGCGGAGGTGGTATGCGCGGTGGTGGTGGTGGAATGGGCGGCGGCGGTGGAAAACATGGCGGAGGTGGTATGGGCGGACGAAATAATAGTTCGGCATCCACAGATAGCCAGGGTTCAAAAGCAGCGGCAGATTTCTGGATTAAATATGAACTGGCCAGACCTACTGATTCTTACCGTGCCAACTAATTTTTATAAATCACCATATATACAATAAATAATGTTTTAGATCGTATTATATCTGAGAGCGTTAATTTAGATTAAGCGGGAATGATCCGGAGGGTTATTCCCGCTTTCCTTTTCCCACAAACCCAGCTCCACTATCAGCCATATCCATCTTCTTTGTCTTTAACTTTTTTTAACTTAACAGAACACAGTACTATTCAAAAATTATAGGCAATTTCGTTTGGTAACCTAAATACCACTCAAACGATATGAAGAAGCTCTTGTTTCTGTTCTGCTCCCTGTTGTTTACAAACCTTGCATTTTCCCAGCAGTTTACGCTTAAAGGGATTACTTCCGATAAAGAAAAAAACATACTTCCTTCCACCAGTGTTTATATTCAAGGCAGCAGTAAAGGCACCTCTGCCAATTCCAATGGTGAGTTCCAGCTCAAACTCGATAAAGGGAAATACAGCCTGGTTTTCAGGGCGGTGGGCTATAAGCAACTGATTAAAGAAGTAGAGATCAGCGGAGATACTGAAATACCCGTGATCATGGAGGCAGAAGTATATCAGCTAAAGGATGTCGCGATTAAGGCCAATGCTGAAGATCCTGCCTATGAAATAATCAGAAATGCCATCAAAAAACGGAAAGAGCATCTAACTGAAGTCAAGGCTTTTTCTTGCGACACTTATATCAAAGGAGTCACTAAACTTAAAAATGCACCAAAGAAATTCCTGGGCAGGAACATACAGGATGACCTCAAAAACATAGGTCTTGACTCTGGTAAAAGAGGAATACTCTATCTGTCCGAATCCGTTTCCAGATTTAATTTTCAACAGCCCGATAAAATCAATGAGGAAATGACTTCTTCAAAAGTCAGCGGCAACAGCAACGGGTTTAGTTTTAATCAGGCAACCGATTTCCTGGTTAGCTTTTACAAGAACATTGTAGACATCAGCAATTTAAGCCGTGTTGGTTTTGTTTCGCCAATTGCCGAGAATGCCATGCTGTTTTACCGTTATAAATTTATTGGAACTTTCAGGGAAGGTAATAACTGGATCAATAAAATACAGGTCATTTCCCGTCGTAAATATGACCAGGTATTTAATGGTTATATCTATATTATTGATGACAGCTGGCGCATCCATAGTACCGACCTGGCTATTACCAACAATTCGATGATCGAAGGAATCGATACCCTTCGCATTAAGCAACAATATATACCTGTTAAAAATGATAAATGGATGCTGGGCCTTCAGCGTTATGATTACACAGGAGGAATATTCGCTTTTAGATTTGAGGGAACCTATACCGGCGTATTCAGTAATTACGATGTGGAGCCCAATTTTCCGCCAAAATTTTTCAATAACAGAATCTTAAAAGTAAATGCAGGAGCCAACAAAAAAGATTCTGCCTATTGGGCAGGGGTCAGACCTATGCTTTTAACTCCGGAAGAAAAAAGGGATTATGTAAAAAAAGACAGCATTAAACTGGTAAGAAGTTCCGATAAATACAAAGATTCGATTGATAGAAAAGCAAATCAACTTAAGCCTTTAAAAATCCTTCTTACAGGTTATACCCATCAGAATACCAAAGAGAAAGAATCCTGGGGTATGAATAGTCCGGTATTAAGTCTGAATTACAATACCATAGAAGGATGGATATATAATCCGGTATTGAATTATAGAAAAACCTTAAAAGACAGCACCAGTCTGAACATTAAAATCAATCCGCGATACGGTTTTGAGAACAAGAAATTAAGTGCAAACGGCAATATTATCTATATGTATAACCTAAAACAAAGGGCTTACCTCGGGGTCAGCGGGGGGACAAGTTATACAGATTTTAATACTGAATATGGAGCTATCCCTCCTTTGTTCAATACCTTCAGCACGCTATTTGCAAAGGATAATATCTTAAAACTGTTTAAAAAGGATTTTGTAAGGATCTATTCTGGAAGAGAGCTAAGCAATGGATTATACCTTTCCGGCAATATAGAATATGCAAACAGGACACCCCTGCTAAATACTTCATTCAGGGCTGCCGGAGATTTTCCGGATAAACAATTTACAGCAAACAATCCATATTCTTTATCCGGAAACGATTATGCTTTTAGTGCCAATAAAGCACTCACACTTGGTCTGAAGCTGAATATTGCTTTTGCACAAAGCTATATTGAACGTCCCGATTTTAATATCAGACAAGGCTCCAGATATCCGAAGCTGGAACTGGAATACCGCAAAGGCGTGAAAGGGATCTTTGATTCAGCTGTAGATTTCGATTATGCAGGGATCCGGGTATTTGACACCAATAAGAAGTTAGGTATTTTAGGCACTTTTAAATATAGTGCAGCCGCAGGTAAATTCTTCAATCGGGACAAAATGTACTATATGGATTTCAAACATTTTGCAGGCAGCGACATTTTCCTCTATACCCAGTTCACTGATGGATTTATGATGCTCAATCCTTATGAATACAGTACAGGAAAGGAATTTTTGGAAGCGCATGCCGAACACAATTTTGGCGGACTATTCCTGAGCAAGATCCCTTTATTCAAAAAGCTAAAACTGGAAGAGGTGATCGGGGTGAATTATCTGACTTCTGATGTAATTAAAAACTATACGGAAGCTTATGTCGGTATACAGCGTTTTGGACTAAGATTCAACCTGGTCAAAACCTTTAATTACAAAAACGGCAACAGCACAGGTTTCAGGGTTTCTGCTGCATTTTAAAGAATATATTTTGGAGATCAGGAAGCCAGTTCATAAAAAACATAAAGCTGAAGACAATAAATAACGTTTTAGGCCGTATTATATCTGAGAGCGTTAATTTAGATAACGGGAACCGTCCGCCTGGATGGTTCCCGTTTCTTTTTCCTTCCATTCAATTACCTTTCCTCCCATTAATTATTATATTTGAATAACATTATATATATGAAAACATATCTGTTAGGCTTTTTAGTCATGTTTCTTTTTTTTAACGCTGCCGGCCAGACCCCAGCTGCAACAGTTCCTGATTTTCAATTTTACAAAGCTGACGGGAAAGCGTTTAACAGATCCCAGATTACCAGCAACAGGAAATCTCTTTTTGTATTTTTTGACGCTACTTGCAGTCACTGTCAGAAAACGATGCTTCAACTTTCAAAACGATATGCTGAACTTGACAAGTTAAATATCTACCTGGTTTCTCTTGATCAGCATGTAACGATGAATGACTTCATGAGTCATTATGGCAAAAATCTGATTGGTAAGAAAAATGTATTATTACTGGAAGACAGGGATCATGTATTCATCCCTTTGTTTCAACCTTCAAAATATCCATCATTGTTTTTATATTCTCCTAAAAACACCCTTTTATTTAATACCAGCGGAGATACACAAATTCCTGAGCTTTTCGTGGCTGTAAAAAAATAGGTCCTGCGTATTTAAGCCCTCAGGCTTTCAAGATAATATTGTACAACAGGGATATCCGCCTCTGCCCAATCCAGTTTTTTTAAATCTTCAGGAAGAAGCCATAAAAAGGCTGCATGTTCTGTTAAATTGATTTCTCCCCCGATCAGTACACATTGAAAAGGAAGGAGACGGATAATCCGATCCCCCTGATCATAAATGGAAACTGGTAACGGATTGAGTATTTTTATATCTACCCCTAATTCCTCCCTGATCTCCCGGTACAAACAAGCCTCAGCACTTTCACCAGGCTCTACTTTACCTCCCGGAAACTCCCATTTTAAAGGCAAATGCATTACTGCACTTCTTTGTGTAACTAAAACTTGTCCATTATAGTCTGTTATCAGTGCACAGGATACATCAATCATGGTACTAAAATAAGTACAATATTCACGTTACTTCTATAAATTTTAATGATTCATCGGTGAATACACCCTCCTGGCAGACTCCTGGCCAGGACAATGAATAGTGGCACCTGGTTTGTTCATCACTGTATATCAATCAAATACACAAATGAAAAGATTAATTTTAGCTGTAATCATCGGAGTAGCTTCGTTAAGCAGCATTAACGCCAATGCACAAATTAGCCTGAGTATAAATATTGGCTCTCAACCTACATGGGGTCCTACAGGATATAATCATGTCGAAAATTATTACTTACCAGATATTGATGCCTATTATAATGTCCCTGCTAAAATGTACACCTACCAGGTTAACGGACAATGGGTAAATAGAAATACATTACCATCAAGATACAGCGGATATGATTTATACAGTGGTTATAAAGTAGTGATCAACAGGCCAAAACCTTATATGAACCATGCCCAGGACGTCAGACAATACAGTAAATTCAAAAATTACCGTGGGAAACAAGAGATGATCAGGGATAATCGTGATAAAAGATACGATGAATCGAGAAAAAACATAGGATCCCGTCCGAATGAAAGAGACCATAACAATGGTAGGGGTAATAATGGTAACGGAAGAGGTAATGGTAAGGACGGACGTGATCAGAACAATGGAAGAGATCACAGAGATAACAGAAATTAGGTTCACACAACAACACACAATACACACCGTAAAAGCGCTGGCCCTTTGAAGCCAGCGTTTTTGCGTTAACAGCTTCTTATATTGATTTTATATTTATATTGAGGAAATTATTCATAACCGTAGAAATTACACACCATGAACCTGTCTTTAACAAATAAATATGCAGTAATCTGTGGAAGCACACAAGGTATTGGATTAGCTACTGCTGTTATTCTGGCTCGTTTAGGAGCTAACTGCATCCTGATCGCAAGAAATGAGGATGCATTAATTAAGGCACTCAAAGACTTACCAGTCACAGAAGGCCAGCAACACGCTTATGGCGTGGCTGATTTCACAGATCCTTCAGGTTTAGCTCTGGTTATACAGGATATTGTCTCCCGGACACCAATAGAAATCCTGATTAATAACAGCGGGGGGCCTAAACCAGGACCTATTACCGAAGCTACGGCAACAGACTTCAGTCAGGCTTTTAATCAGCATTTGATTTGTAATCAGTTATTAGTTAATGCCGTCTTACCAGGGATGAAATCCCGTGGTTATGGCCGGATTATTAATATCGTTTCTACTTCAGTAAAAACTCCCTTGCCAAATCTTGGAGTATCTAATACAATCCGGGCCGCAGTTGCTTCCTGGGCAAAAACTCTTTCTAATGAAATTGGCCAGTACAATATTACAGTAAATAATGTACTCCCTGGACTAACAGCTACCACGCGTTACGATAAACTGGTTGAGAGTATTTCAGGCAGTACGAATACTTCTGCAGCTGAAGTGGAACAGGGACTGATTAATACTGTCCCTATGAGAAGAATAGGTAACGCCGAAGAAATCGGGAATGTGATCGCTTTCCTTGCCTCTCCTGCGGCTTCGTATGTTACGGGTACCAGTATCCCGGTAGACGGTGGAAGAACACCTGCTATTTAAACACTGACCAGCAAGATATTAACATAGTAATCAACAATTATTGTGAATAAGTACATCATATTATCCACAATAGTCCACATTAAACAGAGTGTAATCAACAAGTTATAAACATCGGCTGTGGATAAAATAATATATACCACAAAAAAGGGTGCATCAATATGATACACCCTCCCCCTTTTATGATGATTCTGTGTTATATTTATTATTGAACCACTACACCATCTTTGTTGATTTTAATAAAAGCTTTTTCGGTGCCTTTTTTAACATCAATCTGATAGTATTGGGATTTGTCAGCAGCGGTTACCAAAAAGGCCGTTGTAGCTGTCCAGTCCTTATAGGCATCTGCTTTTAAAGTCGCAGTAACCGGGGCCGGAAGTTCTTCCAATTTAACAGGTACTTTTTGTGTACTGTCTGCTGATATAGTTAAAGTTAACGGAGTTTTAGTTTCCGCTGCTTTTACTGTAGATATTCCTGTGAATGTTAATAATGCTGCTGCAGCTAAGATGTAAGTTTTCATAACAATTTGTTTTATTCTGTTTGAAATAATTATTTTCTTTATTCGTAGGTGATTCATTCAATCGCTAACTATAGTCACACAATAGTGCCAAAATCAAAAATAAAACACAACAAACTTAAAAACAGTTAATTACAAATAAACATAAGAAAACCATTTGGGGAATAACGCTACAATCTGATGAGACAGGTAACAAAAGAAAAATGCTGACATCCATCAGCATTTTTTTTATTAACTACCTATTTATAAGCCTAGACGCTTATTTCTTTCGCAGTTATTTATCTGCATATTTTCAAAAAGGTAATTCTATCAGATAAAAAGATAGAATTCAAATAAAAAACACGAGTAATAATTCAACTAATTGAGCGTCAATTTATTATCCAAGCGTTTAATACTAGTATATAATTCTAAGATAGAATTATTTCCCAATAAAAACCAAATTATGATCGGTTTTTTTTACAAAAAAATTGTTTTAGCAACTTAAATACCCAAAATAAGCTAACAGATAAGGAATATTGTTTTGAAATTAATAACCAGTCCGATTATTACGTACAATTATCTAAAATTTAAATTATTTCTGTATCAAGAATCAAATCTTATATATTTATAGCTATGGAAGATAATCTAACTTTACTACTATTAAGTCCTGCCGAACAACGGGTTATGGGCGTACTTATTGAAAAAAGCAGAACTACACCTGATTATTACCCGATGACTATAGCGGCATTGACAACTGCCTGTAATCAAAAGACCTCCAGAAACCCAATTGTCAATTATGATGAGGAAACTGTAACGCTTACACTGAATTCCTTAAAAATCAAAGGATTGACCAGTACTGCTATGGGCGGAAGCAGCCGGAGCACAAAATATAAACATAATCTGGCTATTGTATATCCCCTGATTCCGGCAGAGTTGGCTGTAATCTGCCTACTGCTTTTACGCGGTCCGTTAACGCCAGGTGAGATTAACAGTAATTCGGCAAGATTATATGAATTTGAAACGATTGAGGAAGTTCAGGAAATCCTTCAGAAGCTATCCGCAGAACACCCTCCTTTTGTCAGACAACTGGATAAAAAACCCGGACAAAAGGAAGCCAGGTATAAACAGCTGTTTGGTGGTGATACACAAGAGGAAGAGTATCAGGAGCCCGAGATACAGCAGCAACCATCTTCAGATCTTGAAAACAGGGTTACTAAACTGGAGCAGGAACTGGAAGAAGTTAAGGAGATGCTCAATCTTTTAATGAACCAATAGAAATCAATCCAGCGAAACAAAAAGTTCAGACTGAGTAAGCCATTTCCCTTTAATTTTACGCCACATCGCCGAATAATTACCTCTGAACTTTTCTGTTTTGTAGTTCCATTTACCCGTTTCCCAGGCTAATACACCACTATCACCTATAGTAATTTCTGAAGGTAACCGTTCAAAAACTGGTGGGTCATTCCTGAACATATCTTTAAATACTTCAAGTAAAACCTTCTTACCGGCATATTGTCCTCCTTCACCAGAAATTACCACTATATCGTCCATCCAATATTGTGCAACGCCGGCTGCATCAGCTTTAAGAATAGCTGCATTTGAATTTTCTCTGGCTTGCTGAATAATTTTAGCTTCGTGATTCATACTTATATATACTGATTTTATGACGATAGATTTTTTATCAGATAAAATGCAAATATACTCCGATGAAATCATCATAAGCATACAACTTACATACTTAATGAATATGCTTATGATAACTTCATCACCGATAAAGAACAATATATAACCCCGATGAAAAATATAATTATAATCATTCCTTTTTAGCTGGATTTTTGGTTATTTGCCGGATATAATAAAGAGATGGACATAGGAATAATTGGATTAGGTGACATGGGGAAACTCTACGCAAAGCATTTTGCCAAAGCAGGGCATAATGTATGCGGAGCAGACCTTCCGGCTTTTCGTGAAAAACTGGAAGAAGAACTATCGCCTTTAGGAATAGAAATACTGATTGATGGAAATGCGGTATCGCGCAGATGCGATGTCATTTTTTATGCTGTTGAAGCAGAAAAAATTGCTGAAGTTGTCGCTTTATATGGCGGGGCAACAAAATACGGAGCTATCGTTGCCGGACAAACATCGGTTAAACACCCAGAAATAGAAGCTTTTGAAAAGTACTTACCAAATGATGTAAACATCATTACCTGCCATTCTCTGCATGGTCCTGGTTTTGATCCCAAAGGGCAAACCCTGATAGTGATTCCACATCGCTGCGATCAGATGGCTTATCAACGAATGACTGATTTACTTGCTGTACTGGGTTCGGACATAGTAGAAATGAAAGATTATCATGAACATGATAAAATTGTAGCTGATACACAAGCTGTAACACATATGGGTTTTGAAAGTATGGGAACAGCATGGGCATCAGCAGGCTTCTTTCCCTGGGAAAATCCCTCTTACCTGGGCGGTATAGACAATGTGAAAATACTCACTATGCTCCGCATTTTCAGTTACAAATCACATATTTATGCGGGGCTGGCAATTATGAATCCTTATGCCCGTCAACAGATCAAACGTTACGCCCAGTCAGAATCCGAGCTTTTCAAATTGATGATTATGGAAAAAGAGGCAGAATTCCGTCAAAGGATCAAAGAAGTCAAAAATTTCCTTTTCCCCGACACGAAACAGTTTCTGCTGCTGGATAACCAGATCATGAAGGAGTTCTCTCTTTCCGGCAGCGGGGCGCCACATACGCCTAATTCTCATTTGAGTTTACTGAGCATGGCCGATGCCTGGTATCACCTGGGAATAAATCCTTACGATAATCTGATCTGTCAGACTCCCCCCTTCCGTTTACGCTTAGGTATCGTTGAATACCTGTTCAGAGACGAAGAATTACTGGAAGAATCTATCCATGCCGCATTGTATGACAAGCAGATCCGGGCTGACGATCTGGAATTTCATTCGGCAGTAAGGGAATGGTCTTCCATTATAGGTTATGGAGATATCAATGGCTATAAACAACATTTTGATCAGACAAAAGACTACTTTAACGACAGATTGGAACAGGGCAGAAAACAAAGCGCTGAAATGATCAACAGATTAAACCGTAATTCTTAAACCAAATGCAGACAAATCCTTCACCTGTACCAGGAAATGAGCTGGAAAGAATACTAAGCCTGGCAGAATTTGATATTGATTACTCTTCTATGGAGAATAATTTCAAAGATCTGGCGCATTTAGCGGCAAAAATTGCTGGTGCTGAAATATCCCTGGTCAATCTGATTGACTCTTTTACACAATGGACCTATTCCAGCTATGGTATTGAAGGTGTTGAGCAAATGCCAAGAGAAGAATCTGTCTGCCAGTATACAATTACTGGAGATGAATATTTTGAAGTCCCCGACCTGTTATCCGACGATCGTTTTAAAGAAAAATCCTATGTTAGCGGCTCTCCTAATCTCCGTTATTATTTCGGCATTCCTTTAACGACTTCTGATGGCTACAATATAGGCTCTCTTTGTGTCCTGGATAAAGACATGAGAAGACAGAGTCCTGAAAAAATTGAACTGCTAAAAATCGTTGCCGACGAAGTGGTGAACAGGTTAAAAGCATTAAAAGCCATAGACGGATTAAAATACAAACTCAACCAGGTCAAAGACACACAGAAAAAAGTGGCACATGATATCCGTGGCCCTATTGCAGGAATTGTTGGTCTGGCTGCAATTATTGCAGAACAGGGAGATAAAAACAATCTGGATGAAGTTTTGGAATTTATCTCCATGATCCACAAAAGCGGCAGGTCTGTACTGGAACTTGCCGATGAAATCCTGACAGAAGGAAAAGAGCTTGGACTGAAGGAAAATGAATTTACGCTCCTCTTATTTAAGGAAAAACTGGAACGTTTATATTTACCTCAGTCAAAGAATAAAAACATCAATTTTCTGGTTAAAGTCAATGAGAAAAACGAGCATATTCCATTTATAAAAAATAAGTTGCTTCAGATCACCGGAAACCTGATCTCCAATGCCATGAAATTTACCCCTCAGAATGGCCATGTTACCGTCACCCTTAACCTGGAAACTGACATCAGTCAGTATAAATTAAAAATAACTGTGGAAGACTCAGGGGTTGGTATGGACAAACATACCATTGATTGTATTATTAACGGAGAAACATCCTCTACCGCTGGTACCGTCGGTGAAAAAGGGTATGGCTTTGGCCTTTCCCTCGTTAAACACCTGGTTCACAGTCTACATGGCAGTTTTGACATCCATTCTGAAATCGGGTCCGGTACAACCTTCGAAGTAACTCTCCTGCAAAATCACGCCTAAAAACAGGTCATAATTAACCCCACCGGATAAAATCCGCTATGTTTTCGCTGAAATCTGCGCGAAAACACAGCGGATTTTTATTTTAAATTTCTTCTGGGACCTTTTGATTAAACGGTTGTCATGTAAATGAGAAATCGATAAATCAAGGTATATCATGTTCAAAATATTTTCATCAAAATCCAGAAAGAACCCTTACGGCTGGTTTGGAAATTATTCTTCCTGGGAGGAAGTCATGTCGGCTGCCGATGGTTATGATTCGGCTGGTATACTGAACAAAACAAGGGACTCTCTTTTGAGGGTTAAAAATGGAAAGGCTGTTTACGAACGTGATTCCGTACTATTCGACAAAATAGAATATCCATTCCCGCTACTGACCTGTCTGTTACGCAGCGCCTCTTTGCTACAAAGACCTATTCATGTACTTGACTTTGGCGGATCACTGGGAAGTACTTACTACCAGGCCAGAAACCTGACAGGCCCAGAGATCTGTTCCAGCTGGAACATTGTAGAACAGGAACACTATGTAACTACCGGTAAAAAACACTTTGAGGATGACTATTTAAAATTCTACAATAGTATAGATGACTGCCTGCAGGATAAAAAAATCGATCTGGTTTTACTTTCCAGTTCCGTACAATACCTGGAGGCCCCACATGCTTTTCTCGAAAAACTCGCAGCCTATAACTTCGACTTTATTGTTTTTGACCGTACTGCTTTCCATCACGGCAAACAAGACAGGTTAACCCTGCAAATTGTACCACCTGAAATATATAAAGCTTCCTATCCTGCCTGGTTTTTCCAGGAAGAAGCTTTTTTAAAACACTACCATCAAACTTACAGGACTATCTGCGAATTCCCTTCCTATGTGGAAGGAGAAGCAGTGCTTTCTGTCGATCATCAGCCAATTGGTTTTAACAAAGGATTTTACTTAGTAAACACATCATTGTATGCTTAAATTCTGCACGCTATTCAACACAACCTATCTTTCCCGCGGACTGGCCATGTACAACTCACTGGAACAGCAATGTGAAAGTTTTCATCTGTATATATTTGCTTTTGATAATCACTGCTTTGACCTGCTTACCAAAATGGCACTGAAGCATGCAAGTATTATCAATTTAACAGCATTTGAAAACGACAGGCTACTGGCCATCAAAGATGGGCGTACCGCCGGAGAATATTGCTGGACCTGTGCCTCTTCGACCATCAAATACTGCATTGATAAATATGCACTGGATCACTGTACTTATATAGATGCAGATTTGTTGTTTTTTAACGATCCAGCCATCCTGCTGAAAGAAATGGGAGAGAAATCAGTATTAATCACTGAACACAGATACACACCTTGTTATGATCAGTCAGCTACAAGTGGATTATATTGTGTCCAGTTTATGACCTTCAAAAACAACCCTGAGGGAATGGAAGTCCTGAACTGGTGGATTGATGCCTGTATAGACTGGTGTTTTAACCGTTTTGAAGATAACAAGTTCGGTGATCAAAAATATCTGGATGACTGGACAACACGTTTTGATTGTATCCATGTACTAAAACATCTTGGCGGTGGTGTTGCCCCCTGGAATGTACAACAATATAATTTTGTGAATACAAGCCGCAGTGTAAAAGGTCAGGAAACAGCTACAGCTAATTCTTTTGATCTGGTATTTTATCATTTCCATGATTTTCAATATATTAAGGGTAATACTTACCGTTTATCCGCGCCTGTCTATAATTTAGACCGGAATGTGGTTAAGTCGATTTACAAGCCTTATACTAAGGCCCTTTCGGCAGCAGAATCACAGATATACGCGGTAAATAAAGAAATATCTTCCCATGAATTATCGGATGATAATACCTGGATAAGAAAAGTAATCGGAAGATCAGTTGTCTTCTTTTTAATGGGATACTATAAAAACTTTTACAGCAAACGTTCTATGGAATATGGCTTCCTGAGTATGAAAAGTTTTAGACTTAATTAAGCTATAATTAGTATTTTAGCCTTCTGTATCAAAGGGAATGAAGGCCAAAAAAACAAGGTTATATACAACTTTAGGGAAATTTTCTGTTTTAATGTTCTTTGCATTATTATCATGCAAAAAAACACCATCAGAAGAAACGAGAATTAACCCGCCCGTAAGAAGTTATATCATAACGGCAAGGATAGATAAAAAAGGAACGAATACAGATTCAGAGGGGACGGGTGTTTTAAAAGGATCTTATGACGAAGGATCAAAAACGCTGACTTATAAACTCGATTTTGAAAATATTCGTCCTACACTAATCACTTTAAGAAGTGGTATTAAAGGATCAGTTGGAGAACTGGTCAGAGAGCTTTACAGAAATAATGGACAATCAGCAGTCACAAGTACCCAGGGCTCTTTCAATCTGACCCCGCTACAGGAACGGAACCTGCTGAAAGGATTATGGTTTGTAGCTATAAGTACAACGTTAGCCTCTCCTGAGATTTCAGGTGTACTAACCTTAAAACAAAAATAATTTACGGATGAGCGAGGAACAAAAATACTCTCTTCCGGATGGAGAACAGGAATTAATAGCTGCGGTAAAAGCGCATGACCGCAAAGCATTTGAGAGACTATATAAACAACATTACAAACAACTGTTTGCACTGGCCTACCGCTATGTTGGTCAGACACCGGTTGCCGAAGAAATTGTACATGATGTGTTTCTGACGATCTGGAAAATGGCCGGTCAGCTGGAGATTCAGTCTTCTGTTAAAAGCTATTTATCCAGGGCGATCATCAACTCATCGCTTAATTATATTAAAAAAGAAAAGATCAAACAGGAGAAGCAGGATGCTTACCTGAAGATCGAAGGCAAAGAAGTTCATGAAACTGAACAGACCGAAGGCAAGGAATCAATGCTGGACAACCTGGAAAAAGCAATGGCTGTTTTGCCACCTAAATGCAGGGAAGTCATGCATTTAAGCCGTTTCACTAAAATGAAACAAAAGGAAATTGCGGAACAGCTGAATATATCTGTTAAAACAGTTAAAAATCACCTGACCTACGGTTTTCTAAAATTGAGAGAGCATCTAAAAAAGCAGCAGCAAACTTTATTAGTCCTGCTGATGGTACTATATAAATATTGGGGCCAGTAAAAAGCATACCATGAAAGCATTTGAAACTAACGAAGAATTTATTCACTCTCTGATCATCGATGACCTCGAGGAATCGATCAGTCCGGCGCATAAAATCCTACTCGAAAAATGGAGATCGGAAAGCGAACTTAATGAAAAGACTTATCAGGAATTTGTCGAAGTCGAGCAGAATATAAATGAGCTTTACAGCCGCCAGCCTTATACAGCCGAGGCTTCATGGGAGATCCTGGATCAGAAAATTGACAGGTTGTCCAGCTCCTGGGAACCGCAGCAAAAAAACAATAACCTTAAAATATGGTATAGTATTGCTGCATCCGTTCTGCTGGTATTTTCTATCGGGTACTATTTTGCCAATAAAACCTCTTATACAGTAGTTAGCAATGAGCAAAATGCAGCCATCAAAAACATCACCCTTCCGGATGGTACACAGATACAGTTAAACGGCGGAGCCGCGATAAAATATGCTGCCGGAAATTTTAAAACGAACAGAAAACTTCAATTACTGAACGGAGAAATCTTCGTTAAAGTTATACATCAGACAAAATATCCGTTCCTGGTTGATCTGGGAGATGTGCGTGCACTCGATCTGGGTACACGTTTCAACATTATCAGACATAACCGGGATATCACCTTAACCGTTGAAGAAGGTAAAGTCGCCCTGCAACAACCTATGGCTTCTAAATCCATATTACTGATGCCCAGTACGACTGGCCGTTATATTTCATCTACCGGTAAACTGACGATGGAGAAGAACACCGATGTGAATTATAAATCATGGGTTAGCAAAGAGTTCACATTTAATGAAACACCACTTAGTGAAGTCGTTAAAGAGCTCAGCAAAGTGTATCAGACAGCTATCACAATTGACGGAAACAAATTAAAATCACGCAAATTAAATGCACATTTACATTATCAGACACCAGATAGCGCCTTAAAAGTTATTACCGCAACTTTACAATGCCAGTTAACTATACGCGAAGGAGGTTTTATTTTAGCTGAAAATTAAAACAGCCTGACCTGAACGGCTCTCTTCCCTGGTAAAAAATGTATGGTGAATAAAATTTTAGCGTTATTCCTTTTTGTCTGTTTATGGCAACCAGGAAAACTCTATGCTCAGAAAAAAACGGTTCTTGACAGGCATGTAGATATTAATCTGGGTGCCGACTCAATGATTAATGTCCTGGCTAAATTGCAGGCCAGTACACATACTAATTTTTCTTTTGACCCTGATCAGCTTAGATCCTATCGTACTCCGGCGCTGCATTTTGTACATGCACCCTTAACAGTAGTACTGCATAAAATTTTCAAGGGAACCCCCTTAAGCTTCTCGCTGGTTGGAAATGATATTGTGATTACCAGAACCAAACCCCAGGTATGGACTATCCACGGTCATATACGCGACCGCTCTGATGGAGAAGAACTGGTAGGGGCTACTGTGTATATCCCAAAACTCAAAGTTGGTGTTATCACTAACCAATACGGTTTTTATTCGCTCAGTGTACCCGAAGGGACTTACGATATACTGATTTCGACGCTGGGTTATGAAACCCAGCAGAAATCAATTGTTTTAAATCATGATTTTGAGCTGGAAAGTGAACTTACCGAACAGAGTAAGCTATTACAGGAGATAGAAATCAAACAAACAGTTACGCCAAATCCGCTGCTGCAAAATGAGCAAAACTTCAGTCCAAAGGCATTAGACCTGAAAGCCTACTATGCAGGAGAAATGGATGTGGTCAAAGCTTTACAAATGCAAAACGGGATCAAAGCTATTTCTGAGGGCAGTTCAGGCTTATTTATCAGAGGTGGTAATTCTGATCAGAACCTGATTTTACTGGATGAAGCGGTAGTCTATAATCCTTCCCATCTGTATGGACTGGTTTCCGTTTTCAACCCCGATGCCATTAACAATCTGCAAGTCTATAAAGATTATATCCCAGCTAATTTTGGCGGCAGGCTTTCTTCGGTTATCGTAAACCGAATGGCAGAGGGGAATAATAAAGAGTTCCATGTGAACGGAGGAATTAACCTTATGTCTGCCCGGATTGCTGCCGAAGGGCCCATTGTAAAAGATAAGGGCTCCTTTATCGTTGCTTTCAGAAGAAGTTTACTGGATGTCTTCAGGAATAAGTTCAAACTGTTCAACCCTAACTCCGTTTATTACGATCTGAATGCGAAGGCGAACTATAGGCTCAATAAAAACAACAGTGTTTATTTTTCTGTCTATGCAGGAAAAGACCGGCTGCTATCTGAGAACTCTTTCCGAAATGACTGGGGCAATATTACCTCTACCCTCCGCTGGAACCATATTTTCAGTTCAAGATTATTCCTGAACATTTCTGCTATTTATAGTAATTACAGCAACCTGCTGGATCTGAATGCAGATACACTCTCACAGAAAAGTCAATGGAGTACAGGGGTAAAAGATTTCACCTTAAAGGCCGATTATACATTTTACAAAAGCCCCACTAACCTGATCAAATTTGGCCTGTCCAGTACTTATCATCAGTTTATCCCCGGACAAACAAAAAACAAAGAGGTCAACCAATTTAATATTGCCCGGGCACAATCAGTAGAATCGGCAATTTATTACAACCAGGAAATCTCGTTTGGCAAATCTTTCACATTGAATTATGGACTCCGTCTGGGCATGTTCCGGAATGCAGAAGAACGTCTCGATGTCTTTGATCCCCAGGGCAACAGGCTAAATCAGTATGATTACAAAACATTTATTAATCCCGAACCCAGGATTAACCTGAGTTACTTACTCAATAATCAAAACCGGATTTATATTACTTATAACCGGAATTATCAATATTTACAGCTGGTTCAGAACAGTACACTGGCATTTTCTTCCCTGGAGCCCTGGATACCGGCCTCTGCAACGATTGCCCCTCAATATGCCGACTTCTTTTCTGCTGGTTACCGTTATTCTACTGAAGGCTATTTATTTTCAACCAGTGCCTATTATAAAAAGATGTCTAACCAGCTGGATCTGGTTGGACATGCCCAGATTATTCAGAATCCGGACATCAGAAGCCAGCTCAAAGCCGGTAAATCAGATGCTTATGGTTTTGAAGCTGAGATCAGTAAAACGACAGGTAAATTCACAGGTAGTTTAGCCTATACTTATTCCAGGGCATTCCGTACCATCCAGGACATCAATAGTGGCAATAGATTTGCGGCGAATTATGATATCCCTCATGAAATGAAACTGACAGCAACCTATGTTTTCAATAAACAGTTTTCTGTCCAATCCTTTTTCACCTATTCTACTGGCAGACCTTTAACACTTCCGGTGGGATATTATCAGCATGATGGGATTAATGTACCTATCTTTGAGGGAAGAAATACCTCCAGATTCCCGGATTTCAGCAGACTGGATATTTCGGCACAATATAATTTTGAATCTGCTATATCCAGAAAAAGAGCCCTGGCAAGTACTGTTTCCGTAGGAATATATAATTTATATAATAGAAAAAACCCTTTGTATTACAATTTAACTCCAAGTGCTTCGAATACCACTCAGAAAAGCTCTTTAGAGTATGCTTTTGGTTTTTTCCCATGGATCGCTTACAGTTTTAAGTTTTAATATGAAAAGGCTACATTATCTGTTACTCCTAATTCCGGGTCTGCTGGCTTCCTGTAAAAAGGATGCGGGTAAAGTCTTGTTTAATAAACCAAATAAACAATATGATCTGGCCGTAGAAGGCGGGATCAATACTTTAATACGCACCCAGTATATTAAACTGACTAAACCAGCACTGACACCAGATGCCTCACCTACACCTATTTCCAAAGCCGAAGTAATTGTAAATGACAGCAAAGAAGACATCGTGTTTAAAGAGACATCTACAGCCGGAGTCTATTCAGCCACGAATAATAACAGTCCGAATTACAACAAGGCATACAAGCTAACCATTCATTTTAATAAACAAACCTATACTGCCGTAGATACTTTAAGACAGGTCGTGAATATCGTAGATGATTTTTTGCCGCTTAAGGTTAAGAAAAATGAAAACGGGACTTATGACGGAACAATTCCAAAACATACGTTCGGCTACCTGAACCCTAATAAATGGTGGATTAATTATACTGGGGTACCAGCCTGGAACCCTGCTAAATTTGACCAGATGCAGTATTATAATTACACGCACTTCTTAGGTTCCCCGAATTCTTTATATCCGTTAAATAACCTGAAACGCACCTTCAATTTAATGAGTGAAGATCAGATCTTCATTTATAAATTCTCTCTTTCCAAAGAGTATGCAAAATATCTGTACGGTGTTTTCCTGGAAACTGACTGGAATGGTCTTTTCTCTAATGTACCAGTCAATGTGAATGGTAATATATCAGGAAATGCACAGGGCTATTTTTTCGTTACCGATATTGATTTACGGAAATATAAGGTTAAGGAATTAATCTGATCGTTTTTTATAACAGATGACCTTCTATAATTTCCCGTAACTGACCTGCAGGTATTACGCCGGACTGTCTCCATTTGATCTCGCCATTTCTGAAAAGGATCAACGTGGGTACACCCTGAATCTGATATTGATTTGAAACTGCAGGATTCTTGTCTACGTCAACTTTTAAAATGGTTGCGCGATCACCTATCATCCCTTTGAGCTGCTGCAGGATTGGTGCCATCATTTTACAGGGGCCACACCATTCAGCTGAAAAATCCACGAGGACTGGTTTATCTGATTTAATAATATCTGAGAAGTTTGACATAAACTATGATTTGTAATATAACAATCTACAAAAAAAGAAGCGGGGATCCAACTTTCGCCGTATCCCCGCCATCTAAATTAACGCTCTCGGATATATAGACGCTTATATTTTGATATTATTATATATTTTATCAAATATTTTTTGATATCACCCTTTTTAAGGCCATGATATATCCAAAATGCAACCCTTCATGAAAAGAAAGAAAAGCTGCCGCATCTTCAATACTATTTAAATCAACGCCATACCGGGTAGTCCATCCTTTATAGTTCCCAAATATCTGATTCTGATAGTCTGTTTTAAACTGGTCCAGGGTAGAAATCATCAGCGCCTTGATATGGGCTATCCCCTCTTCTGTGACTGTACCATTTGGTTTGGTACCGCCAGTATAAGCCAGATAGTAATCTTGATCGACTACGGTCTCCAAACCGGCCCTTAGATAAGAGATTCCTTGCTGGGCAGCCACAAGATGTGCCATATTCCAGATAATGTTATTATTGAACCCTTCCGGTATTTCATTCAGTTCGGCAACTGATAACCCATTGATACTTTCAATAAAGGCTACTCTTACTTGTTTGACGTTATCAATTAACTTGTCCATATCATAATATTTAAGCTTTTTCAGGTGTTGTTGTCAGGCTACGCTGATGTCTGAAGAAAAGTTGCGAAACAGGGATCAGCATTAAACCGCTTAACCCAAAAATAATAAATGCAACCCTCAGCCCAAAAGCATGTGCCAGGTAACCGATAATCGGAGGTCCAAGCAACATCCCGGTAATGGCATAAGTTGCAATAATAGAGATTGCCATTCCTGGTGAATATTTACCTGAAGCCCCTGCCAGCGCATAAGACATTGGAACAACTGCCGCTGTACCAAAGCCAACCAGTGAGAAACCGATCATGGCTGTCCAGAACTGAGGAACCAGAATGGCCAGTGAAATTCCCAGAATGATAAAGGATGCGCTCATCAGGTAGGTAGCAGGCATGCCTATCCTGGCAATAATCAAATCCGAAAGGAATCTGGACATGGCCATAAAGGTCATAAAGATCAGGTACCCGTAAGTAAAAATCTTCACGTGCAGTACTTCCTGAAAATAGATTCCGCTCCAGTCAAACATGCCGCCTTCACAAATCGCCGCAAAAAAGACAACTATTCCCAGATACAAGATATAGGGATCTGGTTTACCTACAATAATTTTATTTCCACTTTCCGAGCGGTCGCCTTTTAACAGGAACTGATAGGAATAGCAGGTAATCAGCAGCGTAATCACAGCTACACTAAGCAAATGCATCTGGAGGGAAACATTATAGGTCAGCAGCAGCGTTGAAAATGCTACCCCAGCAATACCTCCGGTACTCCAGAAACCATGAAAAGAACCGATAATCTTCTGACTGAATTGTTTTTGGAGGGTGATAGCCTGTGTGTTTACTGAAATATTAAAAATACGGGTTGTAAAAGCAAACAGTACAACAGCAGCAACTAAACTATAGGTATGTTGAGTAAATCCGATCATGGCCAGCGCAATGGCATTTAGCCCATAACCAACAGCCAGTGGTACACGGCTGTGATACTTTGAGACCAGCCAGCCTGAAATTGGCAGACCAATTAAAGAACCTATCGGCATGGCGAGCAGAATGGTACCTAATTCTGCTTCATTAAAACCAAAGGCCATTTTGATAGTTGGAATTCTTGATGCCCAGGTAGCAAAACTAAATCCTGACATAAAGAAAAAGGTACTTAAAAATATTCTGTGCTTGTTTTTACTGATTGGATCCTTCATTTATACAGCAAATATAAGCATCAGATTACATTGATTCTGTCTTCTTTATAATTTGACATAAGCCAATAATTGTTTCCATTGTTCCAGTTTCTGTTCAAAAGTTCTGGCGGCATTGGCCCGGCTTGGAGAGGGTAATAAATGATAATTCTTAGCTTCACTTTTTTTAATATACCGGAGATAAAACTGTTCCGCCCTTCTGCTGTCAAAGAATACTTCTGTAATAGACGGATATTGTTTATAAAAAGCCGGAAAATCATTCACCACCTCATTTTTGATATTACTATCCAGACTTCCTTCACAGGTACAAGACTCCAGGACATCCCACAAAGCAATCCCATGGGATAGCAGAAATCTCTTCCGGGCTTCATAATCAGGATCGACAGGCAGTTCAAAAAGAGCATATATTAATTTCCAGAAATGGTTTCCGGCATGTCCATAGTATTGTTGCAGACTTAAAGAGCGGTCACCCGGCATAGTACCTAATAACAGGATTTTACATTGCCGATCTATAATGGGCGGAAAGGCAGTCTTAACAGGGCTTTTGATTAATTTATCCATTCTGACAGAATAACAACCGGACGCGAAAGATGTTCTCATAATCTTAGCGATATTGCTACCTTTGCAGATTGAATATTAAGAAATACCAATGATACAGATAGGACAATACAACGAGTTGAGAATTATAAACAAGACAGAAGCAGGACTGATACTGTCTGATGGCGATAAGGAAGCGCTACTTCCTTACAATCACGTCCCTGCTGGTGCAGAACTTGGAGATAATATCAACGTTTTTGTTTACATGCATAAGGATGGAAAACTACATGCAACTACGCAGAAACCTCTGGCTTGTGTAGGCGATTTTGCCTACCTGACCGTTGTTGAAGATGGGGAGAATGGGGTTTTCATGGATATTGGCATTGACAAAGACGTGTATGTACCTGAAAAGGAGCAAAAACGCCCGATGTTTAAGGGTGATAAACACGTAGTTTACGTTTTCCTTGATGATAGTAATGACCGTATGGTTGCTTCTTCCAGATTAACTAACTATGTGGAAGAAGAAGAAATTAATTTTGAAGAGGGTGATGAAGTGAGTCTGCTGATTGCTGACCGCAGTGACCTGGGATATAATGCAATTATTGATAACAAGTATATTGGTTTATTATATCAGAATGAATTATTTGATCAGCTGAACCCTGGTGAGATCAGAAAAGGATGGATCAAAAAAGTAAGGGTAGAAGGTAAAATAGACCTGAGCTTACAACCGATGGGTTACGGTCATATCCTGGATATGAAAGAAGTGCTGATCAAAATGCTGGAAGAAAACCAGGGTGTTATCCACCTGGGTGATAAAAGTACACCAGAAGCTATTTATGAGCAGTTGAAAGTCAGCAAAAAAGCATTCAAGAAAACAACCGGAGCACTTTATAAAGAACGTTTGATTACAATTGGTGATCATGAAATCAGACTATTATCTGAATAAGATGCTAAAAGGCACTAAGTAGAAAAACTGCTCAGTGCCTTTTGTTTTTTAACAGCCCTATACTCCGATCTTATGTAGCATCCAGATTGTACAGGAATAATGCCCTGTATTCCCCACTGGTTTGTCCAGCAGTTCAAAACCAAGTTTCTTATAGGCAGAAACAGCCGCAGCTAATTCCGGCATAGATTCCAGATATATATTTTTATATCCCAGCTCCCCGGCCAAAGCCATACATTTTTGCATGAGCATCTTCCCCAGCCCTTTACCCCGATGTTCGGGTACCAGATACATTTTCACCAGCTCCACTGTATCTGCCGGTAATCCTTCTGAAGGATAGACCCCGGCCCCACCCAAAATCTGACCACCCTCAGTGGCTACAAAATATTTGCTTCCCGCAACACGGAATGATTCATACAGATGGTTGGTACTGTCATCAAAATAAGCTGTACCCGGGATATTAAGACCAAATTCTTCTAAACTTGTTTTAATAATTACTGCCATTGCAGCGTTATCCTCCGGCTGAATTTCTCTAATTGTTATACCCATTTATATTTTACTGTTTAAGCGAATTTAAAAATAAAAATTATTCATAAAAACAATCCCTATCGAATAGTGTTATATATTATCAAAATAGAATTTAATTCATCATTATAGAATACATATTATTAATAATTAATGAAATATTGCGTTCTCTTACTCTTTCTACTCTGCTCAGAAAATATACTCGCTCAATCTGCTACCTATAAACTAATTAATAAGGCAGCTGGCACAACGGGCAATATTTCAATCCGGAGAACCGATGATGAGCTAGACGTAAATATTATCGCTAACTGGAATAACAAAGCTGGTACTTATGGTGATTTTACAGGAAAAGGAATTCTGGTTGATAACAAATGTATCCTTAAAAAGGAAAAGGGCTCACAGTTGTGTAAAGTGTCTCTGACTTTTAAAGAAGATTCTTTGCTGGTCGATTTCCAGGATTGTACAAACTATCAGCTCCCTGATAATTTTTCTGGTGGTTATGCTAAAATAGCGGACAACATAACTGGTGAATATATAGTTGCTGCTGACATCTGTTATTTCTATAGCAAACCAGACGAAAAATCAAGGAAAAGAGCTTTTGCCTATCCACCCGAGATCTTGAATATTGAAGAAATTTTTGAAGGCAACTGGGGCTTCGCCACCTTTATGTCTAATGGAAAACAGCTTTTTGGCTATGTAAAATTAACAGATCTAAAATTTAAAAGAACCTACCTCTATGACTAAAACTAAATGGACCACAACATCAGACCAGATTACGATCCTGCCGAAATCACATTATACCCTGTATGGACTAATCGCATTTGCCGCATTTTTGGCATTGGGATATTTCACCAAAAATGAATTAATGGGAAGTACAAGAACGCTGATCAGTTACATCATTGTTTTCGGCTCTGTTCCGGCAATTTATTTTGCACTGACCAGGAATACGATCATCTTTAATCGGATTACGCAGTTGATGACGGTTAAATTATTTGGTATCATTCCCCTGAAGAATATTCCGTTTAGTAACATAGCTGCTATTGAGCCTGTTTATATTAACGGTGGCGCATTCGAGTTTAAAGTTTTTCTGAAAAGTAACAGACATGGTAAAGGAATCAGCCTGACTAAACAATACGGTAAAGAAAGCGACGAAAATGCAACAGCTTTTATCCATGAGGTTATCGAACCGGTAGAACAATGGCTGGGGATAACCGCACCAGCTGCTGACACGCTTGTTTCAGCTATTCCGGAATCACAATTCAGCAGACCAGTTGTAACTTCTTTTGAGAACTATAAGATAGACAATGGTATTTATACCATCAGTCAGCAAAAGATCGGGGGCGTAGTTTTAGCCGGCCTGGTCATTGCAGGGGGCGTATTTTACTGGGTATCACAAGGCGCAAATGCGGGTTTATTTGTGCCTTTATTTTTGATCGGTCTGGGTTTGTATTTACTCAGTGTCGTCTTAAAAAAAGTTGATCTTGATACCAATACTAAGATGATCACAGTAACCACAGCTGGTGGCCTGCGCAAAAAAGATTATGCCTTTCACCATTTTGCAGGCTTCAGTATTGTTCGTAATACAACAAATTTTGCACATACTGGCACAGTCGTCAGTTTACAAATGAGTGTTGGCAATTCGGATAAGATAACGCTGGTTCCACTGAAGGCGTTTACCCAAACCAATAAAATCGAAGATTTTCTGAACGAGACTTCGACCATTTTAGGTAAGGAGACCGCTTGATAAATAAGTGTCTATTATTTTTCGGACACTCATTTATTTCTTCATGATGTATTTAAGATTATCAAACACATTATAGAACCATACTCCATCTAGGGATGGTTCTATAACTTTACAATAACTTCTTGTCCTTCCTTTATTTTACCAGCCCCCTGAGCTGGTAAAATAAAGGAAGGACAAGAACCTTGTCTTGCTTAGGAACAATCGTAAACACCTGTTCTCCACTAGAAACGAACTGGTTTTCAGCATAAAACTTCAGAAATTGAACTTTCCTACTAAATGGGCCCCTAAAAACGTATTTTTGATCCCATGTTTTAATATTATCGGTTAAATCATTATAACTTGACGTCAATAATAAAGACACTTACCACAATAGCAATATTTGCTACTAACACAATATTTATAAAATTATATGAATATAAACAAGCTCACTAAATATGTTTAAGAATCTGGTTACAACACTATATAAAGTGATGTATAATAAAAGGATTAAACAATCAAATGATCCAAAAATATTTGGTTGTTTAACCTCTTCTCTATTTTTGTTTGCGTTCTTTTTAAACATTATAACTACTTATGAGATTATTTCTCGAACCCGTGTAGTAATATATTATGGAAAAATAAGCAGCTTTATTATTTTCGGCACATTTTCATTTTTCATGTATTTGTTATTGTTTAGAGTCTTTAATGTAGATCAGGATGACATAGGTACAAGTGGTTACGAAATAGAAAAAACAACTACGAGAAAAGTATGGATGATCTATATAATCAATACCAGTCTATTGTTCATTTTACCACTACTCAGAAAATTCATTTTCAAGGTTTAATATAATTTCAAAAAATGAGCCCTCAAGTTAATCATATAAAAGGGTGTATATCATATATGATATACACCCTTTTATATGATTAACTTTATGATAAAACTATTTAGATCCGGTTAGTTCATTGTATACACCATTCCAGAGATTTATTCTCTGTTTCAGCGAGGCTATAGTTACCTCTTCTGCGGCTTTCCAGTAAGCTTCATTGTCTCCGCAAAGTTCTGCAGTCATATCCAGTGCTAAATGACTGTGATGGTCTCCGTCTACTTCGATATGACGTTCCAGGTAGTATTTGATTAATGACAACTGATCCGGGAATTTTTTGTTCAGATCTCCTACGATAGAGATAAACATATTCGGGATCAGGTCTTCTCTTCCAAAAGTAAAGGCTGCTGACTGCAAATGAGATTGCTGGCCATTGATTACTTCAAAAGTGAAATCCATAAATTCACGTGCTTCAGCCGGAACCCCTGCTACCGCGGAAGCTTCGGTCAGAGATTTTGTTTCTTTTAAAGTGCTAATAAATTTATCGATTACTGTCGTATCTGCACCACACTGTGCCATAGCTTCCAGATACATTTCATAATGGCTCTTGCGAACACCCGAACCATCTACATCAGATTCTTCACCGGCAACAATTTCGTTGATCAGGTACCTGGTATTGGCATTCCCAACAGGAAACCAGGGTGTAGTGGTACAGGTTAGTCCAATTTGTAAGGATTTCAACAATGACATAAAATCCCATACAGCATAAACATGATATTGCATGAATACCTTCAGGTCATCCAGACTATTAATTACTGAATATACCTTGTGATTAATAATTTCCTGTCGGAGGGGTTCAATTACCTGCTGTATTTTGGTGATGTGCTGATTCATTAAGATTTGTATTTATAATCCGGGCGCAAATGTATCAGTTAATCAACCGTTTTGATAACAACAGCTCATAATATTACTTTTCAAAGAAAAATCTGATTGGGGCTACCCTACTTTCAGGATGATTTTGCCAATATGTGTACTGCTTTCCATCAAACGTTGTGCATCTGCAGCCTGCGCCAAGGGGAATACTTTGTAGATAATTGGTTTGATCTCTCCTTTTGCAATCAGCGGCCAGATCGTCTGTTCAATTTCCTGTGCCAGGATAGCTTTAAAATCATCGGTTCTGGGCTTCAGCATACTCCCCGTAATCACTACCCTTTTAGTCATCAGCTGCAAAATATCAATTTCTGATTTTGATCCGTTCATCGCATTAATGAAAGAGATACGTCCATCCTGATTCAGGATATCAATATTTTTAAGGGTATTCTCTCCCCCGGTCATATCTAAAATCACATCTATCCCAATAGATTTTAGCACAGCTACAAAATCTTCGGTTTTATAATTAATCGCCAATGTAGCACCAAGCTTTTCACAAAACCTGCATTTTTCATCGCTACCAGCTGTTGCATAGGCCTTACCACCCATTGCGACAATCATTTGTATAGCCATTACGCCTATTCCACTGGTTCCACCGTGAATCAGAAAATTCTCACCAGCTTTAAAACCAGCCGTTTTAAATACATTGTACCAGATTGTAAAGATAGTCTCCGGTAAAGCTGCTGCCTCTTCAAAAGAAAAACCTTCGGGAACAGGAAGACATAAACGTTCATCCACTGCCTTGTACCCGGCATATCCGCCTCCTGCAATTAACGCACAGACAGCATCACCGGTTTTCCAGCGTTTAACATCAGGACCGACAGCTTCAACTAAACCCGATATCTCCAGTCCGGGAATCTCTTTTTCAGTTGTTTTTCCATACAGATTACTGCTTCTCGAAATTACATCGCTCCGGTTCAATCCGGCAGCACTTATTTTGATAAGCACTTCGTTCCCCTGAGGTACCGGCGTTGCCACATTTTCTAATTGAAGAACTTCAGGGCCACCTTTCGCCGTAATTACTATAGCATCCATAAACCGTATTGTTTTAAAAATTGATTCCTTCTTAACCCGCGCAACGCTTTAAAGATTTCCTGATGCGAGGAAACATCATAATGATGATCTCCAGGCACAATCTTCAGGGTAAAATTCTTTTTCTCCAGTTTCTGCATCGGTTTAGGATCTTCTTTTTCGCCATAGAAACAAAAAACAGGAACTTTTACCGCTTCAATCTCTGGCTGTACTTTAAATTCACGGTCATCACCTGCAATATTCAGCAAGTCGGAAGTATGAACTTTAAATGCTGAGGTTGAGTAAGGAGACATCAGTTCCAGCGCCACCACATTATTTTTCATCGCCTCAGGCAGGCGGTTGTAAATAAAAGGGACTACGTCGGCACCAAAAGAATAACCAACCAGATAAATGAGTTTGGTTTTATATAAGGCAGAATACTTGTAAATCAATTGAGCAATATCATCAGCGGTTTGCTGAGGTGTTCTGCTACTCCAAAAATAGCTCCTTGAATTAAATCCTATCGTATGAAACCCCTTTTCTGCGAAACCAGTAGATAACTGATCTTCAAAGTCCAGCCAGCCTCCATCGCCCGAGAGTAAAATAAGTAATCTTTTTGAATTAGGGTTTGCACTTGGATAGTTAATTACCGGGAGATTAAAATCATCTGTTTCAATTCCATGGTGATTGGTCGCTCTGGTCTTCATCAGCAAACCACAGCCAGAAAGCGTAAAAACATAGACAAGACAGAAAGCGCGTAACCAATACTTCATTATAAATTAAAATAGATGTTAATTTGGTTTTATGCACAATCTATGCCATTTCGGCCCGATTTCGCTAATACATAAGCGTTATGCATAATAAAAACCGTATTTATGACAATCAGAATCGATTTAAGTTTAATGGTTTCTTTAAAATTAACCAAATTTAAGCTGATCAATTCTTACCCAGTGCATTCCTGCGGCTTCGGCAGCTTGCACCCCTGGGTTTCCATCTTCAAAAACAAGACATTTCTGCGGATTTACCCCCAATAACTCTGCTGCTTTTAAAAAAGGATCGGCAAAAGGCTTGCCTTTTGGTGTTTCTCCGGCACAGACCAGGACTTCTACATATTTACTGACTCCTATAACCTCGAGTGTACGCTGCACTGCCCGGCGATCCCCGCCAGAAACTACAGCTATCCTGACTCTTCCGGCATTCACTTTCAGATGTTCCGTTACATAAATAATCGGCTGGGCTTTACCGATATAATGTTCAAAGTAAAGTTCTGCCTTTCTTGCCGTAAATTCTTCAGGATCCATCTCCGACTGATAACGGCGGTTGAGTTCTTCTACTACATTGAGGATAGGCCACCCGGCCAGTTCATCTATAATTGCCGGATCCATATCTACACCATACTGTTTCGCTATCTCAACATAGGTCTCCGTATGTGCCGGCATATTGTCCGCCAGCGTACCATCACAGTCGTATAAAAATGCCTCGTAATCTCCTGCAGTCAGCTGACTGAGTCTTGAAAAATTGGTCTCTTCCATAAAAAATATGCACTAATGTACTCCTTTACTTCCCTTCTTCTGCTGAAAACTATAAATCAGGTAAACCAATGCCGGGAGTATAAAAATACTGCCGATCAGCAAGGCATAACCTAAAGTTTCCATGGTTTTAAATTGCCCCTGGTGGGTAAGTAAAGAAAGGTTATCTCCTCCTTTTAATAAAATTATATCCGGAAAATGACTGTATGTGGCGGCAAAAAGGATCATCGTTACCTGAAAACCCGCCAGTAAACGTAACATAACTGGTTTATTCCTGTTCAGGAGTACAAATGTGATAACCAGTGAAATGGTAGCCAGGATAATTCCTATAATTCCGGGAACATCACTAAAGATCCAGTGTAAGAGAGGAATTCCTTCAGCATGAGCTGCCAGGAACACTAATCCGCCCGCAGCCATAACGATAAAGATGGTCCGTCTTGCTTTTCTGGTAAACAACTGTCTGTCAGATTCATTTTCTGCTTCTCCGATAATAAATATGGTGGCCAGGTAAGCACAGATCGTCACGGTAAACAAACCGACGCTTAAAGAGAACCAACTTAACCAGCTTAGGATATAGGCAGAAACAAAGCTCTGAGCTTGCAGATCTATCTGGCCTGAAACCGCACTTGCTGCAATAATACCCAGGAAAAATGGGGTAATAACGCTCGAAATGACGAATATAGGCGTATATACTTTTTGCATATCGTCCTTCACTGCATCGTAGTTCCTGAAAACGAAAGCCGTACCCCGGGCAATAATCCCCATGAGCATGCAAACCAGAGGGATGTGCAGATAAATAGAAACAGTAGTATATATTTTAGGAAAACCGACAAAAAGAATAACAATCACAATAATCAGCCACATATGGTTTGCTTCCCATACCGGCCCGATTGCCTCATACATCTTTTTTCTCATCCGGGGACGGTTAGCCCTGGAAGTAAACAATTCTATAATTCCGGCACCAAAATCAGCTCCTCCCAACAGGATATATAACAGAATGGCAGTCCACAGGAAAATTATTACGACGTATACCATAGGTTATTTGGTGTTTTTATCAGTGGAAGAATCATATAGTTTATCAACCATTTTAATCTGACGGAATAACAACAGACTTACAATAATGGCCAGGGAAATGTAAACAGCTGTAAAAAGATAAAAAGAGTAAGCAATTCCCGGCATAGGCGTAACCGCACTGGCCGTGCGCATGACCCCGTAAATGATCCAGGGCTGACGTCCGACTTCAGTCACCGTCCAGCCTGCTTCGAGCGCAAGAAATCCCATGGGGGTTGCAAGCACGAATAATTTAAGCATCCATTTACTTTCGTACCAGGTCCTTTTCTTCAGCAGGGCGATGAAATAAACCACTGCTATCCCCAGCATAGCCATCCCTAAACCGACCATAATCTGGAAAGCATAATGCACTACAGCTACAGGCGGATGATCTTCTTTCGGAATACTGTCTAATCCTTTGACTTCACCATTAAAATCACCGGTTGCCATAAAACTTAAGGCTTTAGGGATTTTCAAAGCATACTTAACGGTTTGGGTAGCGGTATCAGGAATTCCTCCGATAATTAAACCGGCCCCCTTTTCGGTATGAAAATGAGCTTCCATTGCAGCCAGTTTTGCAGGCTGACGGTGAGCTACATCTTTAGCCGAGATATCCCCACTTATAGGTTGCAGACAAGCCGCTACAGTACTGAATATGGCTGCTATCTGAAAAGCCTTACGGTGGAACTGTACATTCTGTCCTTTCAGGATCATCAGGGCATGTACACCTGCAACGGCAAAACCAGTGGATACGAAGGCAGCCACACACATATGTAAAGCCTGTGAGAACCAGGCCTCATTAAACATGGCCTTCATCGGGTCTATGTTCAGGTATTGCCCACCGATAAAATCAAATCCCGCCGGGCTGTTCATCCAGGCATTAGCTGCCACAACCAGAATACCCGAAAGCAATCCGCTGATACCGACAATAACGCCGGTAAACCAATGAAACCAGGGATGAAAACGGTTCCATCCATAAAGATAAAATCCAAGGGCTATCGCTTCTATAAAAAATGCGGTTCCTTCCAGCGAGAAAGGCATCCCGAAAATCGGCCCTGCATGTTCCATAAATTTAGGCCAGAGCAGCCCGAGTTCAAAAGACAAAACTGTTCCCGAAACAGCACCGGTAGCAAAGAAAATTGCAACACCTTTACTCCATGCCTTAGTGACATCGAGATAAACAGCTTTTTTTCTTTTTAACCAGAGATAATGAGCAGTACACATGAAGAACGGCATAACCATTCCGATACAGGAGAAAACAATGTGGAAGCCTAGTGAAAAGGCCATTTGGAGTCGCGCGGCTAAGAAATCATCCATGTAACAAATGTAATAGTTATGCCTTATGAACCTATGGAACGGGCCGTTTAAATTGCTTGAAAAATGTAATATTAGCGGATTACAATTGCTTAACGCTGGGCCGGACAATCATACGTAATGACTGATCTTTGGTAAAATAAGCGATCATCCAGTTATAAAGTGTTTTAACCCTGTTTCCTGTATTAATCAGAGAGATCAGGTGTATAAACAACCACATCACCCAGGCGATAAACCCACTGAAGAACAATTTGGGTTTTGGAAGATCGGCAACGGCCTTATTTCTACCTATAATAGCCATAGTCCCTTTATCTACATAACTGAATACTTTCAAATTCTGCCCTTCACTCTTCCGGATCATATTTTTCCCCAGATTATCCCCCTGCTGGATGGCGACCTGTGCCAGTTGCGGATGTCCCTGCGGAAAAGCAGGATCTGTCAGCTGAATACAGGTATCGCCTATGGCATAAATATCTGTTAAACCCAGGACCTGGTTGAATTCATCCACCTTTAACCGTTTTCCTCTTCCATAAGCTTCATCGGGCATCCCTTTAAAGGTCATCGCAGTAACGCCGGCTGCCCAGATCAGGTTTTTGGAGGCGATAGTACTCCCATCGGCAAATTGAATAGTATCTGCCACAAAATCTTTCACCATCATATTCAGCCTGACCTTCACTCCCATCTTCATCAGGGTATCATAGGTATATTGCTGTGATTTTTCACTCATAGGTGCCAATAACGTTTTTACACCATCTACCAGATAGATTTCACCGCCAGCACCTTTAAGCTCAGGATAATCTTTAGAAAGAATAGTTTTTTTCATTTCAGCAAACATCCCTGAAATCTCCACCCCTGTAGGGCCGCCACCAGCTACCACTACAGTCAGCAGCTTTTTCCGTTCTACAGGATCTTGTTCACGTGAAGCTTCCTCCAGGCGTTCCAGTAAAGTATTACGCATCTGAAGCGCATCAGCAACAGTCTTCATCGGAATGGAATATTTTGCGACATTTTCCATCCCAAAATAATTACTCTCACAGCCTGTGGCAAAAACCAGATAATCATAACTGATTTCACCGGTAGAAAGGATCGCTTTCTTTTGTTCAGGCAGAACTTCGAGCAATTCCCCCAGCCTGAACATAAAGTTCTTCTTTCCTCTGAAAAGCTTACGGAACGGGTAGGTAATATTGGAGGTTTCCAGATACCCGGTAGCAACCTGATAAAGTAATGGCGGAAAGAAATTGTAGTTATTTTTATCTACAAGGACTATATCGAAAGCTTCATGATCAGCTAGTTTTTTCGCCAGGTTAACGCCGGCGAAACCGCCGCCAACTACGACTATCTTTTGAGGGGTATGCTTCATATACGAATGGATTAACGCTAGCTTTAAAACAGTCAGTAAGACACTAAGTTTTAAAAAACAGAATAATATTTTGTATGTGGTGCATCAAATAAAGCCGTAACTTATAGCTTTTTAAGCCCTGACCACTTATGAAGTATAACCTGCTCTTATTTTTCACCTTCTGGATAAATGTAAGTCTTGCACAAGTAGATAAACCACAGCTAAATAATGTAACTTTTTTCGGCACCCGGACGGGAAAGGATTTTTTTTATCAGATTCCGGTAAGCGGAAAAAGACCGTTAAAAATACAACTACAGCATTTACCTGCCGGGGTTTCGTTTGATGCGGAAAAAGGGATTATCTCTGGAAAACTGGAGAAAGACGGCCAGTACAAAATAAAAATAAACGTAGCGAACAAATCTGGTAATGACAGTCGCGATTTAACGCTCGTTGCCGGAGATAAACTAGCCCTGACACCCCCCATGGGCTGGAGCAGCTGGTATAGTTACGGGAGAAAGGTAAAAGAAGAAGATATTCTGAGAACTGCAAAACTGATGAAACAATATGGGCTGGATCAATATGGATGGAGTATTCTTGAAATCGATGATCCCTGGACCAACCAGCCTGGCGAGAAGGATCCGGTGTGGTCTGCCTTTAAAGATAAACCAGACAACAAGGTTTATGAATATCATGAAGGTCCCGGAAATTTAACAGACCGCGTGGGATTAACCCGCGATCAGGATGGCACAATTATTCCGAACCAGTATTTTAAAAATATCGGACAAACGGTAAAGGACATTCATAATTTAGGTTTTAAGGTTGGCATTTATAGTTCTCCGGGCCCCTTAACCTGTGGAGGAGTAGCAGGGAGTTACCAGCACGAGCAGCAGGATGCGGAATATTTCGCAAAAACAGGTTTTGATTACCTTAAATATGACTGGTGCAGTTATGGCATTTTCGCCAAAGACAATTCTATAACGGAATTAAAGAAACCTTATGAGTTAATGGGAAAAGCGCTCAAAAGCCAACCGAGAGATATTATTTTTTCTTTATGTCAGTATGGTATGGGTGATGTCTGGAAATGGGGATTTGAAACTGATGGACAATTATGGAGAACCGGCGGTGATGTAAGGGATAACTGGAAATCAATTTATAGTGCTTTTAAACTGCTGGCTGATAAGAGTGCCTATGTTAAGCCCGGCAGATGGAATGATCCTGATATTTTACAGATCGGTGCAGTAGGTGCCGAAAGCAGGTCTGGTAATAGCAATCACCTGAATAACCAGGAACAAACTACTTTAATGAGTATGTGGTGCCTGTTAAGTTCTCCGCTTTTAATCGGAGCAAACCTCGAGCACATGGACCCTTTTACGCTTTCCCTGCTCACTAATAATGAAGTCATCGCTATTAATCAGGATGCGTTGGGCAAAGCTGCAAACCTCAAATATACTTTTCCTAATCAGGTAGAGATCTGGAGCAAAGATTTGTATGGAGGCGGAGTTACTGTCGGGCTCTTAAATCCGGCAGATCAGGAAAAGGAAATTAAATTTCCATTTACACTGATTGGCAAAAAAGGACGTTATCAGGTAAGAGATTTGTGGAAGAAAAAAATGATCGGCACTGGCCTCAAAGAGATCCAGGCAAAGATTCCGCCACATGGAATTTTACTGATCAGCCTGAAAGAGTAACAGGCAGATTACCCGGAATCCGGTCTGATTTTATTAAGTTTACAAAAAAAAGATGAGTTCAGAAGATCAACCAGCAGCAGCTATTTTGTTATTCAACAAAGGGAAATATGTATTTACAGACAATTTAACTGAAGTACATCCTGAAGGTGTAAGCGTTCCTTTCTTTTCTGCAAAAGCGATTTTAATAACAACTGAAAATGACCAGCTACACGGAGATATAGCCGCTGTTAAGATCAGTGACCTGATCCTGAAGCAATCCAGTTATATCGATGAGAATGGAAAAGTGCTGGAAGCACATAAATTATATACCTGGCCACGTAACCTGGGCAGTAATGCGCAATGGGCGGCCTGTAAAAGAGAATTTCTGGACGAGTTTGTCTTAAACTTTCCTATTGAAATTATCTCTTTGCAGGAATCAGGTGGGGTAACCTGGAGATATATAACCCCTGAAAACTTTAAAAATTTCCCTGGAGATATCCAGGCTTCTTCCGGTTTTCAGGAGTTTGCACGGCATCAGGGCGAGTATTTCTTTTTACGCCGCCCTTTAAATGAGCCAAAGTAATATTGTTATTTTATTCTGATTAACCTCATGTAATCCAACATGGCCTGATTGATCTCGCCATTCATATTTTCATTCCAGGTTTCAAAAGAAAGGTTGAACGTATGTTCCCCTTTCTTTAGTTTTACCGGATTGACATTACTGAATCCCCAGTCAGACCACTCTTGTTTTCCACGCTGAGGGAAGACAAAGGTTCCTGCGAATAATCCGTCTACCATGAAGGTTCTGATAGCACATTTATTCTCTGTATTGGTTGGCCCGTTTCCATTGGCATAACGGAAGTCAATGGCATACGTACCATCTTCAGGTATATTTACTTTAATGGCGATAACTGCATTCTTCGTTTTACTGATCTCAATAAAACCATTTCCGGTATATCCCTGGTAAGGAAGATCTGATTTTGGCGCTATCTTTTCCATTCCGATCTTTTCTACTGCTGCTGTATCGATAATCAGAACAGGTTCACTGGCAAAAGAAGGCACTTCATTTTTGTCTATTGCAATCACCTGGTATTCTCCGCTTAGCTTAGCCGCGTAATTCAGACCGTTAGTTCTCAGGGTTTCTTCCCCATTACGAAGTACACTGTAAGTTTGCGCCCCGTCTACCTTGTCCCAGCTAAAAGAATTCTCCCCATTCCTGATCACTAAAGGTGCGACAACAGAGAAATAATCTTTAGCATGATCCACCTTACCTTTTTCTAATTTGTTATCAGCCAGAACAATTACGACAGCGTGTCTACCTGTTACGTTTGCAGGAATTTTTGCCTGTGGCAGGATTTTACCGTCCAGGGTAATAGATTTGATGATATTACCATATCCACTCAGTTTAATATCCAGTATCGCTTTGCGGTATTTAAAATTACTTAATGTCCGTTCTCCTTTCAGAACTTCAGGGATGAATGGTTTGAATACTAATCCATTTTCCTGGATATCTATCCCAAACAAAACTTTATAGACCAGACTGATGTTTCCAGCCAGGCTCCACAACATATTACTGGAGTTGACTTGTGTACCGGCAAAATCTCCTGTAGTAGAAACAAAATTCTCTTTATTGGTCAGGAATAATGCCGCAGGGCGATAAATAGCACTCATACTTTGAACCAATGCTTCGGCATTGCCTGTTTTGGCAGCAGCAAGCGACCAGTAGGCTTGTACAAAAGGCCATACAGCATTATTATGATAAGGAGGAATATTTGGGATCTGGGGATAAATACAAGGGATACCAAAATTAGTCACAGGTGTACTGGCGACTACAGTTTTTTGTCTTTCCTGATCTGCGATGTCAAATAAAACTGTCAGCGCCTCACCTAATGCCTCAGAACGGGGAGATAATATCTTAAACTGTCTGCCGTATAAATATTGCCCGTAATACCCTTTTTCCGGTATCCATAGATGGGTATTAATAGCTTTTTTCAATTGTGAAGCTATAGCTGAATATTTGTCCGCCGCTGCCTGGTCTTTCATCAGTACAGCCATCTGTGAGAGCACATGGTTAGTCTGATAATGTACAGCATTGGTACCGAGGTTTTCTGAAGAATAGATATCAGCAGACTGCATCCATTTTGGATAAGTCTGATCTCTCCAGTCAAGGAAAGAAGATTCACCTCTGACCAGACCGGTCTGAGGATCATAAACGTTTTTCAGATCGTCTTCTACCGAATTTTTAATAATCCGGTAGGCCTTAGCTAACCAGGCCTGATCACCTGTAGTTTTATAAACTTCCCAGGCAGCAACGGCCCAGATCATTCTGTCTGAAGATACTGGCCATGAACCTCCGGTTCCTGTATCCTGAATTACCCGCTCATTTTTTACTTTTCTCAACAAGCTATATTGGGCAACCTTAGGCTGGAGGGTAGCCATGGATAAGATAATACTATAGCTGATATCCCTGGTCCAGACTCCTGCCCACTCTTTTCCTGTTCTGAATGTACTATCTGGTTCCACTGCATTTTCCATCTCTTCTAAAGCGAGATTATAGAGTGCATCCATCATCGGGACATCAGATTTATAAGCCGGAAAAGCAGAGATGTTTTTTGTCAGCTGCCAGGCAGAAGCTGTAGTCTTTTTTTCTTTTGCTTTATTCATTTCAAGGGTTACGGTATAAATACCGTCCCCATCCGGATCTTTTAATTCCAGTTCCTTGTGATTCGACAGGTTATCAAAATCCCAGATCAGCGGACTGATACTCCCAGCCACAAAAACACCTTTAAAATCTGCTTTATAAATTTTGGTACCATCAAAAGTGGCATAAAAACCTTTGTCCGCAAAGGCTGCCATTACCTCACGCATATCTAAGCGGATGGTAAATTTGGTATCCGGCTTCAGGAAAACTCCTTTCGCAGCCAGGTCCTTTCCGGTAAACTGTTGCCCGAACCGGATGACAGGAGTTTCAAATTTTCCATTTGCTGCGATAATACTAATCTGGTGGTTCTTTCCCGAAACCATTTCATTATCCTTACCATTAATACTGAACTTAAAGGATAAGACCGGACTGATTTCTAAATTAACCGGGCTCTGATAATTCGAGTGCAGCGCTGTTGAAGATAATGCTGTCGCTTCAAATGTTCCTTGTGTAACCTTACTTTTTGATAAATTATAGCTATCAGACTGAAAGATATTATCCATAGGTTTTTGAGCCTTAGTGGTAGTGAAAGAGAGCAATAATAAAGAAGGAACGGCAATTTTACAAAGTCTGGTCATATTTATTGATATATAACCACAAAAGTATAATTTATTTATCCATGCTGGTATAACGATCGGCCGCAATTCCAAAAAGAAGGATTGAACCGATAAAGAATAGTAATCCAAAAAAAACATATCCTCTTTTTGGAATTAACTTTTCATATTTAGTTTCGATAATTTCAAAATTGCTCAGGAAATAATGCTTTCCATTCAGATAAGTGAACGCAAAAATCATTGGAAAGCTGAGGGCCAGCATAATAGGATTTATACTAAAATGTATCCTCCATATTCCAAGCTGAAGAAAAATAGTCATTGCAATGATGGCGTAAAACATCGCCAGTCCGAAACAGGCCCTGTCAATCCGTTTATCCTCCCGGTTATAGAGTACTATTGAATAGTAACAGTAGAAAATAAAATTATTCAGGGGTTTAAGCATACTGGCTTCGAATTTAAGTAAAAAAGCCAGCGCCGCCTGAAATTTTATTTCATTCAATGAGGATTTATCAGCGATTGGTCCCAGTCTTTCCACACCGCTTCATAACCTCTTCCTTTTAGCATGGTCACGATCTCAGCTGTGCTCCTTTCATCAGAAATTTCAAACTGCTCCAAAGATTCGGGCTCAACGGCATATCCTCCTGGGTTAGTCTTAGATCCCGCGCTCATCGACGTAATTCCCAGATTAATAATATGATCACGGAACACAGTCGACTCCCTGGTAGAAATAGACAGCTCTACTTCCTCATTAAATAGACGGTAAGCACAAATCAGCTGCACCAGCTCCTTATCAGACATCTCCACTTTTGGCTCCAGCCCCCCGCTAAACGGCCGCAGGCGTGGGAATGATAAACTATATTTACTTTTCCAGTACTTTTTCTCAAGGTAATTCAGATGCAGTGCTGTAAAAAAAGAATCTGTCCTCCAGTCTTCCAAACCGATCAGTACGCCTAATCCCATTTTATGTACTCCCGCCCTTCCCAGTCTGTCGGGTGTTTCGAGCCGGTACTCAAAATTGGATTTCTTTCCTTTCGGGTGATGCTTCTTATAATCCTCTCTATGGTAGGTCTCCTGATAAACCAAAACAGTATTTAAACCTAAAGGTATCAGTTCCTCGTAATCCTCCTGGTCCAGGGGCTGTACCTCCATTGAAATATGAGCAAAGTGTGGCCGGAGCAATTTCAGCACATCTTTAAAATAAGCAGTATGTACAGATTGGTTCGCCTCGCCGGTAACCAGTAAAACATGATCATACCCCATCTTTTTCAAGACAGCTACTTCCTGCATGATCTCTATAGGCGACAGGGTTTTACGTCTGACCTTGTTATCATAACTGAAACCACAATAAGTGCATATATTATTACACTCATTGGAAAGATAAAGCGGAACATAAAGCTGTATCACTTTACCAAAACGTTTCAGGGTAATTTGTCTGCTCAGCTGGGCCATCTGTTCCAGATAAGGTGCCGCAGCCGGAGAGATCAATGCTTTAAAATCTTCCAGCGTCCTTTTACTGCTCCCTAAAGCACGTTCAACGTCCTGAGCAGTTTTGGCATAGATACTCTCGCTGGTTTGCGTCCAGCTATAGGTTTCAAAGAGTGTATTGAAATTATCAGTCATCCAGAAAAGAAGTTAAAGGGCTGCTCGACACAGCAAATGAATTTACAGAACCTAATTTTGCTTCAAAAGCCATTCTACCGGCAATTACAGCCATTTTAAAAGCCTCTGCCATGCGAACAGGGTCACTGGAAACTGCTATAGCGGTATTGACCAGTACTGCATCGGCCCCTATTTCCATGGCTTTTGCGGCATCAGAAGGAGAACCTATTCCGGCATCCACGATCACTGGTACATTACTCTGGCTGATGATGATTTCCAGGAAATCTATCGTCTTTAATCCCTTATTACTTCCAATGGGTGAACCTAAGGGCATGACTGCCGAAGTTCCGGCATCTTCCAGGTGTTTACATAAAACAGGATCAGCATGGATATAAGGCAATACAATGAAACCCAGTTTGGCCAGCTCCTGCGTAGCTTTCAGCGTTTCTATCGCATCTGGCATCAGATATTTCGGATCAGGATGAATTTCCAGCTTGATCCAGTTTGTTTCGAGTGCTTCTCTTGCCATTTGGGCAGCAAAAACAGCTTCTTTTGCATTTCTGACTCCCGAAGTATTAGGTAGCAGGTTCATCTGCGGATAATCCAGATGACGAAGGATATCATCATCTCCATCCTTTAAATCCACTCTTTTTAGGGCTACTGTAACCAATTCTGAACCAGAAGCCAGTAGTGCATTTTCCATGAGTTCTGCCGAACTGAACTTACCAGTCCCGGTAAACAACCTTGAATTAAATACTTTATCTGCGATCTTTAACATGTCTTTTGTGTTGAATTAAGATTTATTTCACGGTAAAGCTGATTAACATTTTCCGTAGAATTCCCCTCCTGTGTCAGCAGGCCAGAAACTGCAATACCATATATCCCGGTTTCCAGGATGGGTTTAATATCAGTCAGTCCGATCCCGCCTATAGCGATGATGGGTGTCTTTATGCCTGCATCACTGACTTGCTTCATGAGCTGCAAGTAACCTCCAAGTCCCAGAACCGGGCTTAAGTTCTTCTTGGTCGTCGTAAAACGAAAAGGTCCCAGGCCAATATAATCAGCTTCTTCTTCTACTCTTCTGCAGATATCTGCAAAAGTATTCGCGGTGCCGCCTATACACTTATCTTTTCCCAGAAGCGCCCTTGCTTCAGGAACCGGCATATCATCTAAACCAAGATGTACCCCATATGCACCAGCCGAAAGCACAATCTCCGGATAGTCATTCACTATCAGTTTTGCGCCATACTTTAAGCATAAATGGTTAGCCTCAATGGCCAGTTCAAGTACAACATGTTCAGGCTGTTCTTTGACCCTGAGCTGTATCCATTTGCCGCCGGAGCTTAATACCTCTTCTATAGCAGTCAGATGGGTACCCTTCGCGGGGGCTTGTGATATATAATGTAACTGATCGATTATCATGATGGTTTTATACTGATTTTAACATTTTTTCAAATTCTTTTAATGCGGATGGCGGATGGTTCCAGATTGACCCAAGTATAACGGCTCCATGGAAATTCATCCTTTTCAAATCTCCTAACCGGTGCGCAGTAATCCCACCTATGGCAAAAATCTTTAAACCGCCAGGTACACCGGATAAATAGAAATCTTTAGGTATGGTACTTAAATAACCAGGTTTGGAAATGCTGTTAAATACAGGGCCAAAGAAAACATAATCGAGGAAAGCTGTATCTGCCGGAACCTCCCATTGATGAACGGAACGGCTTAAACGGAATCCACTGGTAAAAAGTTCTATTTTTCTTTGTCCCGTAGTGCAAGACCATAATTTTTCGGGAAAGTGAAGCCGCATAATAGAGAACTCATCTGCCAGTTCATGGTGCTGATGAATAGAAATATCCTGATAGTAAAGCGGGTTTATTTCATTCATCAGCGCCCTGAATTTAGCAACGTCATTTTCCGGTTTCCGAAGATGTAGTAAGCGAAGACCTGCACCAAAAAGCGCATTGATCAACTCTCCTTCTCCCGGAAAGTAATCTGGACGGGTAATGACAATCAGTTCCATTTATAAATAAATTTCGCTTCCCTTTTCAGTGAATTCGCGCGATTTCTCTTCCATTCCTCTGGCCAGGGCTTCAGCTTCTTCCACACCTTGTTTAGCTGCATATTCCCTGACATCCTGCGTGATTTTCATCGAACAGAAATTGGGCCCGCACATTGAACAGAAATGAGCAATTTTAGCGCCATCCGCAGGTAAGGTCTCATCATGAAACTCTTTAGCTGTATCGGGATCAAGGGACAGGTTAAACTGATCCTCCCATCTGAATTCAAATCTTGCTTTACTCAGTGCATTATCACGGTACTGGGCACCCGGATGACCCTTGGCAAGATCCGCAGCATGGGCAGCAATCTTATAGGTGATTACACCGTCTTTTACATCTTTTTTATTAGGTAAACCCAGGTGTTCTTTTGGTGTTACATAACATAACATCGCCGTTCCATACCAGCCAATCATCGCTGCGCCGATAGCTGAAGTAATGTGATCATATCCTGGGGCAATATCCGTTGTCAATGGCCCTAAGGTATAGAAAGGGGCTTCTCCGCAATGTTCCAGCTGTTTTTCCATATTCTCCTTGATCATATGCATCGGCACATGTCCCGGCCCTTCTATAATGGTCTGTACATCATGTTTCCAGGCGATTTTAGTCAGTTCACCTAAAGTTTCCAACTCTGCAAACTGCGCTGCATCGTTAGCATCGGCTAAACATCCTGGTCTTAGGCCGTCCCCCAGTGAAAACGCTACATCGTAGGCCTTCATAATCTGACAGATCTCTTCGAAATGGGTATAAAGGAAACTTTCCTGATGATGTGCCAGACACCATTTAGCCATAATTGACCCACCCCTGGATACAATACCGGTAATTCTTTTGGCTGTCAGCGGTATATAACGCAGTAAAACCCCGGCATGGATCGTAAAATAATCCACACCCTGCTCGGCTTGCTCAATCAGTGTATCCCTGAACAATTCCCAGGTCAGGTCTTCGGCCTTTCCATTTACTTTTTCTAAAGCCTGGTAAATGGGAACAGTGCCTATAGGTACTGGAGAATTACGGATAATCCATTCTCTGGTTTCATGGATATTTTTACCGGTCGACAGATCCATAATGGTATCCGCTCCCCAGCGACAAGCCCAGACAGCCTTTTCTACTTCTTCCTCAATACTCGAAGTCACTGCCGAATTACCGATATTCGCATTAATTTTAACCAGGAAATTACGGCCGATAATCATAGGCTCTGATTCCGGATGATTAATATTGGAAGGGATAACAGCTCTTCCACAGGCTACTTCTTCCCTTACAAAATCAGGTGTGATATGTCCTTTAGGCGTATTTGCTCCGAAACTGTTTCCCTGATGCTGATGGGCCATAGATTCAGCCTGCGCTCCCTGCTCTTTATTCCATAAATCTATCCTTTGATTTTCTCTGATAGCGATGTACTCCATCTCGGGCGTAATGATTCCTTTTCTCGCATAGTGCATCTGTGAAACATTATGTCCTTCTTTTGCCCGGTAAGGAGAATGCTGAAAAGCAAAACGCAATTGATCCAGGGATGGGTCTGCCAGTCTCTGGGCACCGTAAGCAGAAGTAATCTGATCCAGTTTCTCTACATCTCCCCTGTCTGTAATCCATTTTTCTCTGATCCTGGCTAAACCGGCTTTCACATCTATCTCTACGTTGGGATCGGTATACGGTCCACTGGTATCATAAACAGTTACAGAAGGGTTTTTCTCCGTCAGACCGAAACCGTTATGTATTTTAGTTTCACTCAGACTGATTTCACGCATGGCAACTTCAATATCATGAAGCTCACCTTTTACAAAAACCTTACGGGATGCCGGAAAGGGTGTTCTGCTGATGACCTGGCCATCTGGAATTTTTTCTACTTTCATCTGTATATATTTATTGTTTTTTATTTGCCAGATGGATCCTTTGATGATTAAAATAATCATTGCCCTGCGTGCTTAATGATTATTTTAATCCTGTCGGATTCATCGTTATATGATTTATTTTTTAACAAACAGAAATTTGGAAATTACCCGCCCTGGGTCGCTTTGATCAGCATGACCTGGTCACCGGGCTGAAGATGATATACAGACCAGTCAGTTTTAGACACAATAGACTGATTGACAGCTACCGCAATACCGCTCCCTGGAATTTGTAAAACAGCCGTCAAAAGCTGCACTACAGAACATGGAACAGCAACAGAATAAGTTTGATGATTTACAGTAATTTCCATTCTTTTCATTTTTAACAACGATAGGAATGACCTGTATAAGGAACCGAAAGCACGCAATGGAGTTGCAGCTTCACTTTTCCCTTCGGCAGTACTAACTGCATCAGGTTCAAAGGGTATATCTCAGCACAAGGCACCCCTAAAGTTTTTTGTAAACCTATAACATTTTTGATAAGAAACGAAATTTATTAAAAAATCAGATTTTAAGATTTGTCTTTCAAGGGTAACTTTTGTATTACAAACATCTGATGTTTAAAGTCATTACATACCTTTGAAACATCAGATGTTTAAACCATGCAAAGAACTAATCTCTCCGACAAAGTCATCAACGCCCTGAAAAACGACATTGCGTCTGGAAAACTAAAAAAAGGGGCACGGATTCCGGCAGAACCGGAACTGATGGAACGTTATGAAGTAGGCCGCTCTACGATCAGGGAAGCCATAAAGACACTGGCCATTTCAGGAATCCTGAAAGTACAGCAAGGGTCAGGGACTTTTGTCGCTTCTAAAATAAAAGACGAGACACTTACCCAGCGGTTACGCCGGGCAGATTTTGAAGAAATAAATACCGTTCGTTCCTTACTGGAAAAAGAAATCGTAAGACTGGCTTGTCAGAACCGGACGGCTAGTGATATATCCAAAATGCTTCATTGCCTGGAGTTGCGAAAAAAAGCTATCGTAGCTGATCAGCAGCAAAAATGCACAGATGCAGATATTGCCTTTCACATCAGTGTTGCCAAAGCCTCAGGAAACCAGGTTTTGTTAGACCTGTACCAGAGTTTCACTTCGGTGATCCGTAATTTCTTTGCAAAGCGAAAAGAGGAAAACATGATTCAGTTTGCTAAAAGCCATCAGTGGCATGAAGAACTGGCACAGGCTATCAAAGAGCAGGATCAGCAGGCTGCACAACAGCTTATACAAACCTTATTAGACAACAATTATTAAACAAATAAATCATGACAATTTTAACCTTTACGCTGATCCTGTTATTAGGCGCGTACCTAGCCGGGCTTGCCGGTTCACTGACCGGTTTGGGTGGTGGTGTGGTAGTTATCCCATTACTGACATTGTTTTTTCACGTTGATATCCGGTATGCTATCGGTGCGGCACTGGTTGCTTCGATTGCGACTTCTTCCGGATCAGCAAGTGCTTATGTCAAAGAAGGGATTACCAATATCCGTCTGGGGATGTTTCTCGAAATTGCAACCACTGCCGGAGCAGTAATGGGAGCCGTGCTGGCTATTTATACGCCCGTAAATATAGTAGCGATTCTTTTCGGCGTGACACTCATTTTTTCTGCGGCAATGACTCTGAGAAAAAAACATGAAGGAGCCTTAACTGAAGGTAGTAAACTTTCCTATACCTTGAAACTCAACAGCAGCTACCCTACCCCTGAAGGTGTGGTCGATTATAAACTAAAAAACATAGGTGGTGGCTTTTCTATTATGACTCTTGCCGGTATGTTATCAGGTTTATTAGGTATAGGATCGGGTGCTTTAAAGGTGCTGGCAATGGATAGTGCGATGCGGGTACCTTTCAGAGTAAGTACTACAACCAGTAATTTCATGGTTGGTGTAACAGCTGCTGCCAGTGCAGTAGTGTATTTACAAAGAGGTTATATTGATCCCGGAATTGCTTTTCCTGTAATTATTGGTGTACTGGCAGGTGCATTTACAGGCTCTAAACTACTGATGAAACTGGATGTGAAATTATTAAAAATCATCTTCAGTATTGCGATTACGATTATCGCCATCAATATGATATACAATGGTTTTAATCATAAATTCTAAACAGGATGAAACACAAAGAAATAAAAAGAGTTACTGACTATGACATGCAACAGCTGATTGGTCAGGTATTGAGATATGGAGTTTTGATCTCGGGCGCAATTGCAATTATCGGAGGAATATGGTATTTGTATCAGCAAGGTTCCGGTCTCCCGGCTTACACAGAATTCCATGGAGAAGGTAAAGGATTTACCAGTCTGACAGGGATTATTCAAGGGCTGGGCAATGGTAATGCGACAGAAATCATCCAGCTGGGTGTAGTTATCCTGATTGCAACCCCTATCATAAGAATCGTGTTCTCGCTAGTGGCATTCATTTTTGAAAAGGACAGATTATATGTATTTATCACCCTGATTGTACTCTCTATAATCCTGTTTAGTACGTTCGGTGGATTAAGCCTTTAAATTGTTTTAACTGCCGCCTGCCTGCTTTTGTAATAAGCAAAGATGCCGGTGGCAGTCAATCCGATAAAACCTTCAATCAATACTGCTGGTCTGGGACCAATTAAATGGGCAACCCAACCAATTAATAAACTACCTACCGGAATCAATCCCTGGTAAGCCATTACATAATAACTGATCGCACGTCCGCGCATTTCAGGAATAGAGTGTGTCTGGATATAAGTATTAATGGCTGAGGATTGTGCCATCATCCCTACCCCGGATAATCCCATGAAAAATAAAGCGATTGGCAGCTGCGGTGCATAGGCCAGAAATAATAAACTACCTCCCAGTACTCCACCGGCAATGGTTGTTAATTTGATCATTGTGTTGCTCTGTTTCAGATTAGCCAGATATATCGCACTGATGATCGATCCAAGACCTGCCGCACTTTCAAACCAGCTGAAGGTTTTAGCGTCCCCCTGAAAGATGTCCTTGGCAAAAATAGGCATCAGGGTATTAAATGGGATCACAAAAAGACTACTGATCCCGATCATCATAATCATACTGCTCAATTCTTTATCACCAGATACATATTTAAACCCTTCTTCCAGTTCTCTCCAGATACTTTTAGTCGATTTGGTAATCACCTGAACAGGTAAACGCATCATAAATAAACAGATCAGGACTGGAATATAACTCAGGAAGTTTCCCAGAAAACACATATCCGTTCCGAAAGTACTCAGTATAATTCCAGCTACCGCAGGCCCCGCAATACGTGCAAAATTGGCCATGGAAGAGTTTAAAGCAATTGCATTAGGCAAATCATCTTTATCATTGACCATCTCGACCATCAGCGACTGTCTGCAGGTTACATCAAAAGCATTTACAATTCCCTGCACCAGACTGAGTACTATGATGAAAATAATACTGTTGTAACCAAAATAGATAATCCCTGCCAATATACCCGCCTGGATCATAGATACAACCTGTGTGATCACCAGGATACGGTAACGGTTATGTCTGTCAACCAAACTCCCTGCGTAAGGAGATAAAACTAAGGAAGGAATAAGACTGACGAAACCAACTACGCCTAACAACACAGCCGAACCTGTCAGTTGATACACTAACCAGCTGACTGCAGTCTTCTGCATCCAGGTACCTATCAGGGAAATTGATTGTCCATAAAAGAAGAGTTTGAAATTGCGTGATTTTAGTGATCGAAAAACAGTCATGATGTGATTATATTGCTATTGCTCAGAGCTTGTTTAAATTTAGATGGTAAAATTGTTTATAGCTTATTTTTAAGCGAAACGAGTCCTATTTATTTCTGGTAGCCTTCCTACCTGAAATGAATAGGATGAGGTTGCAGCTAAAAAGAAGCATAAACAAATTATCAGATGAATTCTAAACAAGCTCTTATGAAGCTGTTACAAATTTCGGTATTATAACTATATTTGTAAAATTGATAGTTTTAATGATATTGATTAGTTTAAACGATTGATTATGGAAGTCAGACAATTGAATTATTTTATCAAAGCCGCAGAATTGCTGCACTTTACGGAAGCAGCAGCGGCATGTTTTGTGACCCAGTCAACTTTATCTCAGCAAGTGAAACAGCTGGAAGAGGAACTTGGTATGTTACTGTTTGACAGAATGGGGAAACATGTGAAACTGACAGAGGCCGGACATGTTTTTTTAGTTCACGCCAGACAGATTATGCTGGATATCAAGAAATCAAGACAAGCGATTTTTGAGCTGGCCAATATGGTTAACGGAGAACTGAGGATTGGGGTAACTTATGCTTTTAGCTCTCTCCTTTTACCCGCCCTGACCCCATTTTCAGAAAAACATCCTGGTATTATCATTCACGTAGAATATGGAACCGCGGCCGAACTGGAAGCCAAGCTTAAAATGGCTGATCTGGATCTGATCCTGGCCTTTCATGAACAGGTAGATAACAGCGGTTTTGAAATGCAGCCTTTGTTTTCTTCAAGAATCGTGATGGCAGTATCGAAAAAGAGCTCACTGGCAAAACTGCATAAAATCTCCCTGAAAGAACTGGGAAAACTGGAACTGATTTTACCCAGTAAGGGCTTTAGTTCGAGGGATATGCTGGATGACCTGTTCAGGAAAAATAATATTCAGACGAGTATAAAAATTGAAATGAATGATGTGCATTCCTTATTATCGATGGTAGAATCAGGGAAATGGGTAACCATCATTAATGAAAAAGCAATCAGTACATGGGATGACCTGATTGCGGTTCCTATAGCAGACAAGACACTCTACAAACAGGCATTTTTACTCTGGCAGAAGGGTGTTTACCGGAAAAGATCTGCCATATTGTTTATGGAGGAGTTTATGAAGGTAATCTGATCAATATTTTGTGATCAAAGCTTAATTGTATTCGAATAAACAACTTTTTTTCTCATTCGCTCTCCTATCTTTCCATTAAAAATTATAATCTCTAATTTCGCGTTATTCTCAATTGTAATAAAACTAATAGTGAAAATGCCATATCCCATGACCTGACATTTAGAACAGCCCGATCTCCTTGCCGGTTGCCATTTGTAACGATTAAAAATATCTTTTATGAATTTGTTTACTGATAAATAAATAGAATCGGGATACAATACTCCAGATATAACCTTACCATTTGGATCGATTTTAAAATCATAAGTATAACTTTCTGGCATCCCCACATTACTTTGATATTTAAGAATATCTTTCAGGTTGGTACTGGTAACTATATCTTTCACCAGCCTTCCACTATCTATAAAAACAGGAGCTATAAACAGATTGGAACCAGTTCTTTTTTGTGAATAACCGGATAAACTCAGGCTGCACAAAAGAATAAATACAAAATAAACAACTAACTTTCTCATCTTACTACTTTAACGGGTGATACAGAATCAGCTGAAAGACGCAGAGTTCTGATATCTGCTGATGAACCATTAGGAAAAGTCTGGAGCCAACCAACATACGCATCTACCCTAAATGATTCATTTATATATATCATTCGTCCAGTTGAAGTTATTAAATCGGCAGGATGAACAGCATCGGTAGGGGAAAATACATTAATTCTATTCCCGGTAAGGGTATTTATACGTTGAAATACTTGTAAGTTATACATTGCGTAAGAGATAATAATAATTACATTAAAACTAAACGCTGAGATAAAAGAGTCAATTTACTATATTATTTATCATTAACACAACTAAATTAAAACATCAACACACAAAACATCGCCTTATATTTAAAAAGTTATCAACATTACAAACATCAGAATTAAACTTTCAACATTCTGAATTCGAAGGTGTATCGCTATAGACGGATAAAACACACAAGGCTGTCCTGAAATATTTTCCAGAGACAGCCTTGTGCTTATTTACTGATCATCTACTTGTTGGTATAAGAAACCAAACCAGGCACATTAAAATAGATTTCAGGGAATTTTGTAGTTGGATCTGTGGCCGGCGTAGTTGGTCTTGCAGTTGCTTTTAAGACGATACTTGTTCCTGGAACCGGATAATCAGCAGCCAGGCCTTTTAAAATCAACGTATAATAACGACCAGGCGCAAGACTAGCTGTTACTGTACTGCCCAGTTTAGTCGCAGTACCTGCCAGATTGGACTGAAAAACGTAACTTGTAGTACTTACCGTGTTAACGTCTACAGCGATAAAACTACTTACTTTTCCATAACTGATATTGGTTATTGGAGTGACAGTTGTGGAAGTTCCGTTTACCGGCGTATAAGTACCGGTGACATCAACAGCGCCACCATTAGGTATCAGGTTGATCAGACGCACATAAGCCTTTCCTGCTGCCGCTACCGGAAATACATCCTTTATAACCAGCGAAGTTAAGGGAGTGGTTGTCGAACCTGGTAATCCGCAGGTAAAAACAGAATAGACTGAGGTATCAGCTATGGCCTGTGTAATCGTGCTTATAGTTGTTCCTGGAGCCACAGTCTGTGCACTGACCAATGCAGGTACTGGTATGGCAGTACCTATCTTTATTTCATGATTACCAGAAGCAATCACTGCGTAATTACTTGCCGGAAAACCTGTCGAATAAGCATATCCGGTTACAATTGAAGTGGCCACCTGATTATCTGTTACCGACTGATTTACTGCTGCATTAATTTGTACACCATCGACCAGTACATTTAACGCTGGTACTCCCGGCGCAGCATGGAAGAACTTAATTCTCCCGCCAGTTGCCGGATTTGAAATCTGTGTAATTACAGATTTTTTACAACTGCTTACCAATAAAATCAATAAGCAGACTGCCATGTAAAGTATTTTCTTCATCTCTTTTTCTGAATTAAGGTAAAATGAACCATGGTTTCTTAGTGTGATAATCTGGTGCCATTGCGCCAATAGCCTGTAATGAAGGTACATTCCAGATATATTCTGAATTATAACGTGGTCTTACCAGATAAACCTGTTTGCCAGCATTGTCAGGATACAATGAGGGTACCTGAAAGCCCTGGAAAATAGTCGGGTCATAACTGTATCTACGTTCATCTGCCCAGGCTTCAAATGATCCCCAGACGAACAAAGAGATAAATTTCTGTTGTAAAATATCACTCAGCTGTAATTGAGCAGCACTCTGTCTGACACATGGGCCCGCCAGATAAGCTGCCCTGGCAGCCGCAGAGATATTATTTTGCGACCCGGTTAATGCAGTTCCCGCAGGTGGATTACTTACAAAATCGATACTTCCTGATATACCGTTAATATAGGCTGAATAAGCCCCCGGAAGATCACCTTTTTTAAACAGCGCTTCAGCTTTAAAAAACTGAAGTTCAGCATAAGTCATCAGAATACCCCGGGAATTATCATTGAAAATATATTTCTGTGGAGTCCCTGCAGCTGGATTAGTGGTTATCCCGGCACCAAATAAATAGGGAATCGAGGTATTTGCATTAGTTGAATTAGGATCACCATTCGCTCCTATTACACCCCGGTAAACCCCGTCTTTACTTGCAGCAAGGAGATAAGGTAAACGCGGATCTAAATTCGTGTTTTGTACCGCCGACCCTGTAAATATACGTCCATCCAGTAAACGCACCATATAATCAGATTGTCTGAAGCTCCCAAGGTTATTACGTGAAGGGCCCCAGAAATTGGAATCCCCGGATTGCGATCCATTACATTGTACACTGGCATTATCAGCATTACTTACAAAAGAACTGTCTACATATTTTTTCACATTATCCGCGCTGAACGCTGCCTTATTACTTTGGTGCAAAGCATTCTGGGCCAGTATTGCGTATACAAATTTGATCCATTTGGTACGATCTCCATAATAGATATAATCGCCCTTGGCCAGGTTTGTAGATACATTTAACTGATCTGTCTGAATCGCCAGGTTTAAATAATTAAGTGCTAACTGACATTCTTTGACCACTTCAGCATAGACATAATCCGGCGAATCATAATCAAAAGTTAAGCGGCCCGGCTCAAAGGCCTGCTTTACAACCATATTATTGTAAAGGTCGCCTCCATTTTGCCAGCCCCAGGCTCTCATGGCATGACCTACCCCTACATAATCCCATGCTTTTTTAGAAAGGGCACTCTGCCACATCAGGTTTACATTCTGACCAAGGCTAAAGTAAACTGTACGCCACATTTCGCCATTTGTATCCGTGCCGGGAGAGTAACCTTCCTGATCCCAGACATTATTAGCGGCCGGTGAACCCCATACCTGCGCATACTGACCAATATAACGGCTATCGTACCAAACCCCTCTGGCCATACCCGCCTGCATTGGTGGTAACAAGGTAGAAGCATCAGCCACTGTCGGCGCATTCGGATTCGTATTAACGTCAATATATTTTTTACAACTGCTTACTGAGAACAGTGCCAGTATCGCAATCAATGAATATTTAATTTTTTTCATCTTTATATTTCTTTTATAATTTCACTCTTATTCCAAAAGAAAACACGCGTGGTGAAGGCAGTGATCCATAATCAAAACCCGCTGCACCTGATCCTAATGTCGACCCGTTAGTTCCGTTTACATTCGGATCTGCTCCTGAATAGTTCGTAATTAAAAACACATTGGTAGCCGTTACAAATACGCTGGCCATTTTAAATACTTTCTGGTGGTTCATTAATTTCTGTGGTAGCTTATAGTTCAGGGTAATATCCTGAAGTCTGATCCAGTTGATATTATGTTCCACAAAATCAGATTCAATGCTATTTGTATAATAAGTACTCTGATAAAAAGGAGTAACCTGAATAGAATTAACTGTTGGTGTAGTACTGTTTTCCTTTCCGTCTTTTAATACGCCTGGAACCACGATCGGAGTCATTCTGTCCACCGTACGTGCACTTAGTCCATATCTGGTCAGGAATAACTCATTCCCGTTAAACACATCCCCGCCTTTACGGATATCAAACAGAAAACTGAGTTCGAAATCTTTATAAGTAAAATGATTACTTAAACCTATGGTGAATTTTGGCTGCCTGTCACCAGATACACCAAACGTTGCATTACTTATTGGCAGACCGCTACTCGGGTCAACTAATATTTGTCCTGCATTATTACGGGCATAACTGTATGTTGCAATATTGGTGGTACTGCTACCAGGAAATATACTTGCTCTTGCATTTGCATATACCCAGGTGTCAGAGTTATAGTATTCCGGGAAACCACCTAAATTAACCACTTTACCCCTTGCTCTTGTGAAATTCAGCAACACATCCCAGCTAAAGTCTTTTGTTCTTACCGGTACGCCGGTTAACGAAATCTCCAGTCCATGATTCTTTACTTCACCACCATTAATGTACTCCACAACATAACCTGAAGCATAACTGATACGCGAGTTAAATATCTGATTGGTAGCCCTGGTCTGATAATAACTGATATCAGCACCTAAGCGTCCTTTAAAGAATTGTAATTCAGCACCCACATCAAACTGTCTGTCACGTTCAGGAACCAGTTTCGGGTTATTTCCGTTAACATCATAAGCAAATCCCCCACCTGTGGTTGTTTGCTGCAATAAAGTAGAGGATATTTTGTAAGGCGCAGATGGATCTTTACCAACCTCCGCATAAGAAGCCCTTAATTTACCATATGATAAGATGTTATTATTCTTTAATGCCGGTAATTCAGTGAATATAAAACCAGCCCCAACTGACGGGTAAAAATAATGGTATTGGTTTGTCCCTGAAAGTTTAGAAGTGTATTCCTCCCTCGCAGTGGCATTCAGGGTAACCATATCTTTATACACAATTCCAAACCTGGCAATCCCCGACAGATAACGTACTCTTTTCAGGTAATCAGAATTACGCTGGGTTGTTGGTAAAGTATTATTAATACTGTTGAAATCCGGCTGGACAAATTTCTCTCCGTAAAAACCAGTCATGTCATCATTATTGCTAACGATTTCTGTACCTACAGCCAGTGTAGTACGAAAGTCACCGAATGTTTTTTTAGCAGTTGCAAACAATGAACCGTTTAACTGCATGTTATTATCATTATAGTTATCTATAATACCACCTGCAGCTATACCACTTGTACTGGCAAAACTATTTAATGCGGAACTCTGATAAGAAGAGCTATACTGACTATAAAAGTTATTACCGCTTGTAGCCGCAAAATCAATTCCGACTAATCCTCTCAGATTAAGCCAGGGTGCAACGTCATATGATAAATCAACATTCCCGATCATCCGGTTGGTTTTATCCCGGCTGATGTTATTATGTGCATCCCAAAGCGGGTTATCAAAATCAATACTGCCGTCAGTCACAATGTTACTTCCACTTGCCGGTAATAACAGTCTTCTGCTACCATCCGGGTTCAGGTAATTACGTGCATCATCATTGGTAGGCCAGGCCAGTGCATTGATAAAAGTCCCGGAATTACCTTTATTCAATTTACGGTTATCAATATTAAAGTAGTTAAATGATGCAGTACTGGTCAGCTTGGGCGTTATTTTAGCCGATCCTGACAACCGCAATGAAATTTTATCATTAGAAGCCACTGGCAAGACACCGGTAGCATTTCTCATAGAAGCAGAAATACGGTAAGTCGCGATATCATTCCCCCCTTCAAATGCTATATTATTCTGTACAGTACGACCTGTCTGCAAAATGTTTTGCAGGTTGTTATAAGTCTTTGTGCCTGGTGCATAGGCAGGACCGAACATAGTACGCACAGTGGCGCTGCTGGCTCCGTTTGTACCTATCCCAAATTCGGTTTGAATTTTAGGAAAACGATATTCATTAGCAAAACTAAAAGCGTTGTCATAGGTAATCGACCCCGGGCCGCTATGTCCTGTTTTTGTCGTGATTACAATAGCACCACTTGCTGCAGATGAGCCATATACAGCTGCTGCATCAGCACCTTTCAGTACAGTAATTGACTCAATATCATCAGGGTTAATATCAGCCATACGGTTCGTAAAATCTGCCCCCCTGTTATTTCCGTTTGAAGCGAGCGAACTCTGATCAATCGCATCATTACTTACCCGCATTCCGTCAATGATGAACAGCGGACTGTTACTCCCTCCGATTGAATTTACGCCGCGCAGTACAATGGACGCCGATGCCCCGGGATTGCCGCTTGTACTGGTAACTGATGCTCCGGCAACACGTCCCTGTAATGCATTGATGAAATTTTCCTGCTGGGTCTGCTGTATGTCTTTCCCTTTTACAACTTGTACTGCCGAAGTCAGATCTCTTTTTTCCTGTTTTACACCAAAACCTGTTACGACGACTTCGTTCATCGTATTTGCCGATTCCTTTAACTGTACATTGATTACAGTCGAATTCCCTATGAGCCTTTCTTCTTTTAATGTACCAACAGAGGTAAAAACCAGAATCTGTGTGGGATTTGCATTAATTTTATAAGATCCGTTGCCATCACTTACGGCGCCAAGGTTGGTACCTTTAATTTTAACTGAGGCCCCAGGCAGCGGAAGTCCATCCTCCGCCCCTGTTACCTTTCCGGTAATAGTCTTAGTCTGTCCGACGATGTTTGTCACACAACAAAACGCGGCCAGAAAAAGCATGAGTAGCTTTTTTTTCATACTTGGTTTGTTTAGGGTAAATATTTAGTTTTAGTTAGAGGAATACTTGTTAAAAAACGATTTATGCAACACTAATTTATATAAAAAACTCTCCAACACTGCATGTTTTGTAGAGTTTTTTTAATATATCAGCAAAAAACCGCAAATTTAATCTAACTATAGCTCAACAGTTTAAATATGAATTCACCATTAAATCAGGATACAAAAAAAATCCGCCTGCTTTCTCTCGATGTATTTCGCGGAGTTACTGTCGCAGCAATGATATTAGTTAATAACCCTGGTGACTGGGGACACATCTATGCGCCGCTGGAACATGCGACATGGAATGGCTGTACCCCTACCGACCTGATTTTCCCGTTTTTCCTGTTTATTGTTGGTGTATCCATTGTGTTTGCCATGGAAACCCAGAAGGCAGACCCCGCCAATCATCGCAAAATGATTTTAGGTGCATTACGCCGGGGGATACTCCTGATCCTGATCGGATGGTCCATCAATCTTTTTTACAAACATAGTTTAACCCATCTCCGGTTTCCCGGAGTTCTTCCCCGGATTGGCCTGGTCTATTTTATTTGCAGTCTGATCTATATTAAAACCAACGCGAAATATCGCGACTGGATATTTCCATTTGTACTGATTGCATACTATTTAATCATGGTATTGATACCTGTTCCTGGCCAGGGATACGCCACACTCGAACCTGAAACCAATATCGGGGCATGGTTGGATAGAATTATATTTACCAGCAATCACTTGTATGGAAGAACAAAGACATGGGACCCGGAAGGACTATTGGGTACTTTACCAGCTTTAGGGACAACCCTTTTTGGGATAATTGTCGGGACTTGCCTTAAAAAAACTGATTATAAAAACAGTGTTAAAATAAAACGGCTTTTCAGTTATGGCGTTGCAGCCATTCTGACTGGCTTACTGTGGAATATATTCTTTCCGATCAATAAATCCCTCTGGACAAGTTCTTATGTATTGTACACAGGGGGCCTGGCTACTATCGGTCTCACTTTTACTTATTGGCTGATTGATATTAAGGGCTATAAAAAACTAGCGTGGCCTTTCGTCGTATTTGGGATGAATGCGATAACTGCCTTTGCACTTTCCGGTATTTTAATCGGTCTGATTAATTTTATACCCGCTGAGCTAAATGGCAAAACAGTTACTGCCGGTGCATATTTTTACAAAACAACCCTCGTACCTTATTTCTCACCCAATGATGCTTCTTTGATCCGGGCTATCATTTATGTACTGATCATTTGGGTCATGATGCTTTACCTTTACCGGAAAAAGATATTTATAAAGGTTTGATAGTTTTATAAAAACAGCTGGCATGAACGCTGGTAAAAAGAGAACTCATGCCAGCTGTTTTTTTTTTATAAATTCTTCAGTGCTAATCTATACTGGAAGATATCTTCTATAGATACAACCGTAGATTCTCTTTTAACTGCAAAAGCCGCAATTTCCGGCAAACGTGCCATTGTTCCGTCTTCATTGGTTAGTTCACACAATACCGCTGCTGGTCTTAAGCCGGCCAGGACCATCAGATCGACACTTCCTTCTGTATGCCCGCGTCTTCCGAAAACACCATCTTCATTTGCCCGTAAAGGGAATACATGTCCTGGTCTGGACAGGTCTGAAGGTTTTGCCTGATCAGAAATTGCTGTTCTGATTGTCTGTATACGGTCCGCTGCCGAAACACCGGTTGTCACGCCTTCTTTAGCCTCAATTGTTACCGTAAAAGGGGTATGAAATTTACTTGTGTTGACCTGTACCATTGGTTGTAATTCTAATGACTCAACCTTAGCTGGTTTAAGACAAAGACAGATAATACCACTGCACTCTCTGATCATTAAAGCCATATCAGCTACTGTCATGGTTTCGGCAGGGAAGATTAAATCTCCTTCATTTTCTCTGCTTTCATCATCAACGACTAATACTCCTTTGCCATTTTTCAGGCAGTCCAGTGCACGCTCAACTCTTTCTTTAAAACCATTTCCGAAACGGGACAGTTCATAATGATCTTCCATATATATAGTTTTTTTGACGCTGCAAAGGTGAATAATTTAACTTTCAATTCAAATGCAAAGGAAATAAATCGGCCTGCACAGCAAGATTAATAGCAACATAAAAAGTAGTCCCTACGTTTAAAGTGCTTTCCACCCATATTCTGCCATGTTGCATGGCTATAAATTCTTTACATAATACTAAACCCAGCCCTACTCCTTTTTCCTGGTTTGTACCATATGTACTTTCCGAATGTAAGGAAAATATACTCTCATACTCTTGCAGCGCAATGCCTATACCGGTATCTTTTATCTTTATCCAGCATTCATGACCATGAGTTTCTGAAGAAACAGTGATTTCTCCGCCTGCAGGTGTAAACTTAACTGCATTGTTCACCAGATTACGGATAATCAGTTCGAGCATATCGCGGTCCGCAATCACCTGGATATACTTTTCAATCCTGTTACTTAATTTAATTCCTTTCTCTTCCGCAAGACTGGTTTGCAGGAGCAAAGTCGGTTCAAGTGTTCTCTCCAGCTCAAGACTGATCAGTCTGACTTTCACTCCATCCATCTGGGTTTTGCTCCAGGACAGCAGGTTAATCAGCATTTGTCCGGTATACTGCGTTTCCTTCAGCAGGCTTGAATTTATGTTTCTTTTTTCACTTTCTTCAATCCCGATTTCCATAGAAATTTCCAGGAAACTCTGAATAGAATTTAACGGTGATCTCAGATCATGTGCCAGAATAGAGAATAATTTGTTTTTTGACTGGTTGGCCAATTCCAGTTGCTCTGCCCGTTTTTGCGCCAGCTGTCTTTCGCGGTTATACCTGGAAATGATATTTGTGATGATGAAATAGACAATAATCAGTGTAAAAAAATACACATAGCCAAAATCCAGATGCCGGCTAAATTCATCTTTATATTTAACAGGGACAAGTTCAGGATGGTAGAACTGAAAAAAAATCAGACTTACAGCAACCATAATATTCACAGCCATCCAGATCAAACGCTGGTTCTTAGGCACAATACTCATGACCAGGAAGAAAAAAAGAAGATAGATGATCAGTCCAGGACCATTAATCCCCGAATTATTCAGATAAAATGCAATAAAAAGAAGATTACCCAATGTACAAAAAATGGCGACAGCAAGATTGAGCCTGAACTTATACCTTGATAAGTAATAAACAAAACAAGTGGCCAATACCGCCGGAATAAGCAATAAGGACAGGGTATACAAACCAATGCTGTAATTGAAGAAAATACTACAGGTAAAAAGCAGGATAGTAGAAATGCAGGTAATATGAAATATGGTAGCCTCCAGCGTATGGGTATCCGGACTGCCAATCAGCTTCTCCCAGAACTGCATTTTTTCTTTCTTCATTTTGTCAGGATGATAGCCAGAGGCCTGAGCCTCATTAAATGTTCATTTATAGTATAATTATATCTGGTATACGTTAATATTAATACAAGAGTTTTTAATATCAAGAAATAAGACGCAAATCTATAGAAATAAAAGTGACAAATATCACTTTTTAAGGTTTCTCATATCATTTTAAAATCAGAGACCGATACCCATTTTTGGCGGAAAGAATTTCAGCATGAATGGAAAAATAAGACTGATAACAGATACTCATTGTTTTCACTGCGGAGAAGATCTTCCTGACAAACCATATCACTCGGATGACAAAGAGTTTTGCTGTCTGGGCTGTCAGGGAGTATATCAGCTCCTTTCAACTCATAATCTCTCAAGCTATTATTTATATAATGATGTACCCGGTAGCTCTCAACAGAAAAAAGTGCAGCGTTTCGATTATCTCGATGAACCGGATATTACTGCCGGACTGGTCGATTATACCGACGATAAAGTTACAGTCATTACCTTATTCATTCCGGTAATTCATTGCAGTTCCTGTATCTGGCTGCTGGAACATCTGCATAAAATCACCCCTGCTGTTTCACAGTCAAGGGTAGATTTTCTAAAAAAACAAGTCAGTATTACTTTCCGGAACCAGGAAATTTCACTGCGCCAGGTAGTGGAAACCCTGAGTGCCATTGGTTATGAACCCCTGATTAGTTTACAGGATATGATCCAGAAACAAAGGTCAGATCATTCTGAGCGTAATCTGCTGACAAAAATTGCAGTTGCTGGTTTCTGCTTTGGTAATGTCATGCTGCTAAGTTTCCCGGATTACTTCGGACTCGGCAATTTAGACCAGGAATTCAAAACTTTTTTTGGATGGATTAACCTGGCTTTTTCCATTCCGGTTTTATTATACAGCGCAAGAGACTATTTTATCTCTGCCTGGAAAAATCTAAAAAACGGGGTACTGAATCTTGATTTTCCATTGGCGCTGGGTATTGCAGTTATGTTTATCCGTTCTGCTTATGAAATTACAACTGGCACGGGTGCCGGTTTTGTAGATACCTTATGTTCTCTTGTATTTTTCCTGCTGATTGGTAAATGGATGCAAAAACGCACTTATCATTATCTGTCTTTTGAACGTGACTTTCGTTCCTATTTTCCCGTAGCAGTCACGCAGCTAAAAAATGGCAAGGAGCAGCCTCTCCCATTGAATGAACTGAAAACTGGCGACCGCATCCTGATCCGCAGCTATGAAATTATTCCTGCAGATGCTATTTTACTGAAAGGAGAAGCTAAACTTGATTTCAGTTTTGTCACCGGTGAATCCCTTCCCGTAGAAAAAGTTCTGGGTGAGATCGTTTATGCCGGAGGAAGGCAGTTAATGGGTGCAATTGAGCTGGAGGTTGTTAAACCTGTATCCCAGAGTTATCTGACCAAACTCTGGAATAATGAAGCCTTTTCGGGCCAGAGAGATCCCATTAAGACCTTTAGTGATACGGCTAGTAAATACTTTAGTATTATTCTTGTCGCCGTTGCGCTGGCCGCCGGTCTGTATTGGCTCAACACCGACACGAACCGGGCAATAGCTTCATTTACTGCAGTTCTGATTATCGCCTGCCCTTGTGCACTCGCATTGAGCTCTCCTTTTACCCTGGCTGCAGTCCTGAGTATTTTCGACAAAAATAAATTCTATCTGAAAAGTACGGCAGTCATTGAAGAACTAGCCAGGATCGACACGATAGTATTTGATAAAACAGGGACAATTACTAATCCCGAAGCTATAGATTTTGATTTTACCGGTGAATTAAGCGCACAGGAAAAACAATGGGTCAGTGACCTGGCAAGAAATTCGGGACACCCCTTAAGCCGGGAAATGGTCAAATGGCTAAAGCTCAGCCCAGGATTTCCAGTGGATCATTACAGAGAAAAGGTGGGCCGCGGAATCAGCGGTTTTGTAGATGGACACGAACTGAAATTAGGAAGTGCTGCCCATCTGGGATTAGATCTGCAGGATAAAGGAAGTCTGGTCCATATCTTAATAGATGGTCATTACCGTGGTTATTTCCTTTCCGGGCAGCGCTGGCGGAAAGGCTTTAAAGAACTTGCTTTAAAACTGGACCGGCAGAATGATCTTCATTTATTATCTGGTGACCAGGACCACGACCGAAAACTCCTTACCCCATTTTTTCCAGGAACGCATCAGTTACATTTTGGACAAAGTCCGCAGCAAAAGCTGGATTATATCCTTCGGCTACAGCAAAACGGAGCCAAAGTGATGATGCTGGGTGACGGACTGAATGATGCCGGAGCTTTGAAACAAAGTAACCTTGGTGTAGCTGTCACTGATGATATCAATAATTTTTCTCCCGGATGTGATGCCATACTGGATGGTACCGCTTTCAGTAAGCTCCCTCAGTTTATGAAGCAGGCCAAAGATGCCGTGAAGGTTATTCATATGAGTTTCGTCATCTCACTGATCTATAATGCAGCTGGTTTATTTTTTGCCGTCCAGGGCTTGCTCTCTCCTTTGATCGCGGCTATTCTGATGCCCCTGAGCACAGTCACCATCATTTTATTCACCAGTTTAACCGCCCGGTTTTACGCCCGTAAAAACAAGTTATTATGAATATGATCTATATGCTGATTGGCTTCAGCATTTTACTGGCGCTGTTGTTTTTACTTGCCTTTTTCTGGGCAAGCAAATCCGGTCAGCATGATGACCTCTATACTCCTGGTGTCAGAGTTCTCTTTGAGGAAGAAAAACAGGAAAAGGTTCCTGAAGAAAAAAGTGATGAAGATCATCCCGCGGGATAACTCCTGTCACACCAGGGCTTAGATCAGCAAAGTAATTTTACCCCCATAAACCACACCAATTTTTCTTATGACTGAAAAATTTTACTACGACAACAAAACCGTCAGAAATTTCGCCATTGCCACCATAGTCTGGGGCATAGTAGGCATGACGGTTGGGCTTTTGATAGCGATGCAGCTATTCAAACCAGCCATGAACCTGGGTTCCCAGTACACCACTTTTGGCCGGATCAGGCCATTGCATACCAACGCGGTAATTTTTGCCTTTGTAGGTAATGCAATTTTCATGGGTGTTTATTATTCGTTACAAAGGCTACTGAAAGCCAGAATGTACAGCGATACGCTAAGTAAAATACATTTCTGGGGCTGGCAATTGATCATTGTAGCTACCGCTATTACGCTGCCCTTAGGGTTCACGACTTCACATGAGTATGCCGAAATGGAATGGCCGATAGATATTGCCATCACAGTTATCTGGGTAGTGTTCGGGATCAATATGTTCGGTACGATTATTAAAAGACGGGAAAAACACATGTATGTGGCTATCTGGTTTTATATCGCGACGTTTGTAACAGTAGCCGTTCTGCATATTATCAACTCTTTTGAATTACCTATTTCTGCCTGGAAAAGTTATTATCTCTATGCAGGTGTTCAAGATGCATTGGTACAGTGGTGGTACGGACATAATGCCGTAGCTTTTTTCCTGACCACACCCTATCTGGGAATGATGTATTACTTCCTTCCTAAAATGGCTAACCGTCCGGTATATTCCTATAAACTGAGTATCCTGCATTTCTGGTCCCTGATCTTTATCTATATCTGGGCCGGGCCACACCACCTGTTATATACTTCACTCCCTTCGTGGGCACAATCATTGGGTGTAGCCTTTTCCATTATGCTGATTGCACCAAGCTGGGGTGGTATGATTAATGGTTTACTTACCCTGCGCGGTGCATGGGACAAAGTAAGGGAAGACCCGAAACTTAAATTCATGGTTGTAGGTTTGACAGCCTATGGAATGGCCACCTTTGAAGGCCCTATGCTGGCTTTAAAACAGATTAATGCCATAGCCCATTATACCGACTGGATCATAGCACACGTACACGTAGGTGCATTAGGCTGGAACGGATTTTTAACTTTCGGTATTCTGTACTGGCTGATCCCAAGAATCTATAATACTAATTTATACTCCAATAAGCTGGCTTCCTTCCATTTCTGGATTGGTACCCTGGGCATTATATTTTATGCTGTGCCTCTTTATTTCGCCGGATTTACACAAGGCCTAATGTGGAAAGAGTTTACTCCTGAAGGTGTATTAAGGTACCCTAATTTCCTGGAAACAGTTATCCAAATCATCCCTATGTATATGATGAGGGCCGTTGGTGGTGCATTATATCTGTCTGGTGTAATCGTCATGACTTATAACCTGGTTAAAACCATGAAAGCAGGTAAACTGGTTGCCAATGAAGCTGCCGAGGCCCAGCCCCTACCTAAAGAATACGTTCCGCAGGGCGATGACAGGAAAGTACACAGAATGCTCGAACGTAAACCAATGGTGTTTATGGTGCTGTCTCTGATTGTGATCCTGATTGGCGGGATGATAGAAATGATGCCAACTTTTACCATCAAATCTAATATTCCAACCATAGCCAGTGTCAAACCTTATACACCACTCGAATTACAGGGGCGCGATATCTATATCAGAGAGGGCTGCGTCAATTGCCACTCACAGATGATCCGTCCGTTCCGTTCCGAAACCGAACGTTATGGTGAATATAGTAAAGCGGGCGAATTTGTTTACGACCATCCGTTTTTATGGGGATCAAAAAGGACCGGTCCAGACTTACAACGCGAGGGCGGCAAATACGGTAATGCCTGGCATTACAATCACTTGTATGATCCACAAACGATGTCACCGGGTAGCATTATGCCTCCTTACGAATGGCTGGTCAACCAGAAACTGGATACAACAAATACACGCGCAAAAATCAATGCCATGCGTACCCTTGGGGTTCCTTACGAAACTGGTTACGAGCTTGTGGCCAATGCAGCTCTGGACAAACAAGCCAAAGCAATTGCCGCGGATTTAAAGCAAAATAATATTAAGGTGAAAAGTGATAAGGAGATCATTGCGATCATCGCTTATCTGCAACGCCTGGGAACAGATATAAAAGCAAAATAACGCAAATATGTTTAAGCAATTTTTAGATAAGGTTGACGGGAACCAAGGGTATCTGCTCAGCTCACTCGGCATCTTCATGCTATTCTTTTTACTGGTAGGAATATTATTACTGACCATGAAAAAGGACGAAATAAAATATATGAGCGAACTCCCTTTAAAAGACGATCAGGATGAAAGAGATAATTAACAGCAGCTGGTCAACAGGAAGTTTATCAGCAGATATCGTCATCGGCCTGATGCTGGTGACGGCAATTATGATCCTTTGCGTGGCTATCCTGATGATGAAGGTGATCCGGTTTTATGTACAGGAATCTATTAACCCTACTCCTTTTGCGACTCCCGAAGAAAGGGAAAGGAAAAGACTGGAACAAGAGGCTAAACTGGAGATAGAAAAACAAAAACCTTCTATCTGGACCAGGATCATGCAGCTGAAACCATTGGAGGAAGAGAAAAACCTGGTCATGGAGCACAAATTTGATGGGATCGCAGAACTCAATAATCCTACGCCTGCCTGGTTTATGGTGCTTTTTTACGGTACGATCATCTTTGCAGTTTGTTATTTACTGAACTATGAAGTCCTTGGCTTTGGTAAATCACAGGAACAGGAATATAGTACCGAAATAGAGCAGGCAGCTGAGGCAAAAATAGCATTCCTTGCAAATCCTAAGAATTCGGCCAGTGCAGTGAATGAAAATAATATTGTGCAAAGTAAAGATGATGCGGTTATTAAAAGTGGTGCGGCATTGTTTGCCAACCGTTGTACACCTTGTCACGGGGAACATGCCGAAGGGATTGTGGGACCAAATCTGACCGATGAATACTGGTTACATGGCGGAAGCATAAAAGATGTCTTCAAAACTATCAAATATGGAGTTCCCGAAAAAGGCATGATCTCCTGGGAGAAATCACTCAGCGCACAACAAATATCAGATTTAGCGAATTATGTACTGTCATTACAGGGAACAAAACCTGCAGGTGCCAAAGCCCCACAGGGTAAAAAAGAATAAGTATGTCACAGAGTCCTGCAAATTTCAGAGATCAGCCCGGCACCATTACCGATGACGGAAAAAGTAGAAAATGGATCTATCCTAAAATAATCAAGGGAAAAATCTACCGGTATCGTGCAGCAGTCAGTTATTTTTTCCTGGCCCTGCTTTTTGCAGCACCATTTATCAAACTGAACGGAGAGCAACTGGTTTTACTGAATGTACTAGAAAGGAAATTTGTCTTTTTTGGTATCATTTTCTGGCCGCAGGATTTCTATTTATTCGTACTGGCTCTGTTGACCTTTATTGTTTTCGTGGTCTTATTTACGGTGGTATTCGGCAGAGTTTTCTGCGGTTGGGCCTGTCCCCAGACTATTTTCCTGGAAATGGTCTTCCGGAAAATTGAAAACTGGGTAGAAGGTGATCATCTGAAACAAAAGAAACTGGATGAAGGACCAATGAACTTCGAAAAGGTCAGGAAGAAAACGATTAAACATAGTTTATTTCTGGCCATATCTTTCCTGATCGCCAATATCTTCCTTTCTTACCTGATCGGGAGTTCAGTGCTCTGGAAAATCATGACTGAACCTGTAGCAGAGCATACCACCGGATTTATTGCAATCTGTGTATTTACTCTGGCTTTCTATCTCGTTTTTTCGAGAATGAGGGAACTGGTTTGCACCGTGGCTTGTCCTTATGGCCGTTTACAGGGCGTACTACTGGATAACCAGAGTATTATTGTTGCCTATGATTATCAACGTGGTGAGCCTCGTGGAAAAAGAGTTAAAGAAACACCGCAGCCTGAAGGGGATTGTATTGACTGCAAATTGTGTGTGCAGGTATGCCCTACGGGTATAGATATCAGAAATGGCACACAGATGGAATGTGTGAACTGTACGGCTTGTATTGATGCCTGTGACATGGTTATGGAGAAAATTAACCGACCGCTGCGTTTAATCGGTTTCAAGTCTGAGGATGAAATTGCCAGTAAAAAACCTTTCCATCTCAATAAACGGATTTATGGCTATAGTGCGGTATTACTTATCCTGATGAGTGTACTGGCTTACCTGCTGGTTAGCCGGAGTGCCATAGAAACAACCATTCTCCGGGCCGGAGGAACATTATACCAGCTCAGGGATAAAGATCAGACCGTGAGTAATCTTTATAATTCGGAACTGGTCAACAAAACCAATCATCCGATGAAGTTTGAGATTGTACCGGATAACAAAGAAGCTAAAATCCAGTTTATCCAGAAAGAGGATATCATTAAACCTGGAGAAACGATTAAAATCACTTTTTTTGTCATCCTCCCTCAGAAATCTGTTCAACAATATAAAACAGCTATAAGTTTTAAACTGCTTGCTGAAAACAAAGTGGCTGGTCAGTTTAAAACTACATTTATTGCACCTGCTAATGATTAACTTATGAATTGGGGAATAAAAATAACAATAGGCCTTGCCTCCTTTATGTCTTTCATCATTGTACTGGCAGTCATCATGTTTAACAGTAAAACAGATGCACTGGTCGATAATGATTATTATGAAAAGGGAATCAACTACAATCAGGTTTACAATCTTAAAGAACAAGTCAAACATGATCAGGCAAAACCCTTGGTCAAGGTGAATACCGAAGTGATAAGCCTGCTCTTTAAAGAACAGGCAAAAGGCAGGATCAGACTGATGCGGACTTCAGATAAACGCATGGACAGGGTAATGCCCCTGGAAACAAATGCGGACAGACAAGTATTCATTCCCGTCTCAGCTTTGCAGAAAGGTTCCTGGCGTTTAATTATCGAATGGGAAAGCCAGCATAAAAAATATCTTGATGAACGGGAAATTAGCATCCGATGAGTGAGCAGTATCTGGCATTCCTGATTGGCCTTCTGGGCAGTGTACATTGTCTGGGAATGTGCGGTCCTCTGGCATTTGCCATCCCCACCTTGCATAAAGGCTGGGGATTCCTGGTATGGGACAAACTCAGTTATCAGCTGGGCAGGATTATCTCTTATTGTATCCTGGGTGCAATTATTGGCTTGCTGGGCAGACAAATATGGCTTTCTGGTGTACAACAGGCCGTGAGTATTTTAAGTGGCGTACTCATTCTGCTGGCTGCCTTTTCGAGATTATTTAAATTCTCTGTCGGACAGACCAGTTCAAAGCTACTCCTCCCCTTCAATAAATTGTTTGGTTATGCCCTGAAACATAAAGCAAATCACCTGATCATTGGAATCATTAATGGCTTTCTGCCTTGCGGTCTGGTTTACCTTGCTCTGGCCGGGGCGCTGAATACAGGTTCAGTGAACCATGCTGTTGAATATATGTTCTGGTATGGGCTTGGAACCCTTCCTCTGATGTTTATTGCCGGAATAAGTGTAGGATTGACAAGTGCTGTATTTAGAAAAAGGATGAATAAGCTTGTGCCTTATATGATGCTTTTACTAGGTACCTGGTTTATTCTGCGGGGGATGGAACTCAATATTGCTTATTTAAGTCCGGCCAGAGCCGGTACCGCAGAATGCAGGTAATTTTATCCAGCCATACTGAAAAGCTGTGCCTGGGGCTGATTAGCCCATAATCTTGAATCCAGTGCCATGCAGATATTTCTGAGGAACCTTTTTCCTAAACGGGTTACCTTTAATTCAGTTCCCCGGATAATCACCAGTCCGTCATCAGCAATCAGTGCCATACGCTCCAGACCTTTACTGAAACCCTCACTTTGCTGTTCCGGATCTGACCAGGAAGTTTCTCCCTTACACATCAGGTTCAGGATATGTCTTCTGATCACCAGATCTTCCTGGTCCAGGATATGTCCTTTAAAAACAGGTATTTTCCCTTCGTTGACCAGACTGATATACTCTTCCACTTTCTTCACATTCTGTGCAAAGGCAGTCCAGCTGTCACTGATAGAAGATACCCCCAGACCAATCATCAGCCTGCTGTACTGATGGGTATATCCCATAAAATTACGATGTAGTCCTCCTTCTTTTTCAGCACGATATAAACTATCTGTAGCCAGCGTAAAGTGATCCATCCCAATTTCTGTATAGCCACCTGCTTTAAGCATTTCACGACCCAGTTCATATAACTCCTGTTTTTGTGCTGCCGTAGGAAGATCTGATTCTGTATACCTGCGCTGTCCCGGTTTTACCCATGGCACATGTGCATAGCTGTAAAAAGCAATCCTGTCGGGACGTAAATTCAAGACTTCATTGATTGTAGCTGTTAATCCTTTAATATCCTGTAAAGGAAGACCATAAATCAAATCAAAATTCACAGAGCTATACCCTGTTGTTCTTGCCTGAGCCGTAACCAGAGCCACTTCTTCTACACTTTGTACCCGGTTAATGATCAACTGTACTTTAGGGTCAAAGTCCTGGATTCCCAGGCTTATCCGTTTAAAACCTAATTGGTATAAGCTAAGCAGATGTGCTTCTGTCGTATTTGCAGGATGCGCTTCAAAGCTGAATTCGGCCTCTTCATGGATCTGGGCAGATCCCAGGATACCATGAATTAAAAGTTCGAGATTTTCAGGACTAAAGAAGGTTGGCGTACCTCCGCCAAGATGTAATTCGCGGATAACTGGTTTACTGCTAAAAAGTTTCTGGTATAATTTCCATTCTTTCAATACCGTCTGGATGTAAGGATGTTCCACCTGATGGTTCCGGGTAATCCTGGTATTACACCCACAATAGGTACATAAACTTTCGCAAAAAGGTAAATGTATATATAAACTGATTCCGTCCTGATGATTGCTGTAATCGAATGATTTACTCACCGCATAAGCCCATTTTTCCTGATCAAACCCTTCTGTATCCCAGTAAGGAACTGTAGGGTAACTTGTATAACGGGGCGCCGGAACATGATATTTGGCAATCAGTGTCTTAGTGCTCATGGTCCGGAGTTTTAGGGTGAGCCTGGTCACAGGATTTTGAACAAATACAAGCTGAACCTAAACACCGGTTTTGCTGCCATTTATCAAGATTTAAGATAGTTTCTCTGGCCAGGGCAAGGGATAGCTCCTCACTTGTAACTGCCATCAGGGAAACTGCCGGAACGTTCGCTATTTTAATATTGCGTTCAGCTGCTGCTTCCTGATTGATGTGTAAGGTAGAAGTAGATCTGGTAGCAATATATTTCACACCCAGATCAGCCAGTCTGTTGATCACATCCTCAGATACGATATCTTCGGTAAAGACAATAACAGCTTCTTTTCCTGCTGCATAACTCACCGTATCCGCACTCAGTGAGTTTGAGATCAGGGTGATGTCATGCTTTTTATGATTGGCTATCGCCAGTGGCTCTTTTTCAAAAGATTTAATACTATAGGCTACTACTCTCATTCGGATTGATTTATTATTGTGTAAAATTAACGCAATAACAAAACCCAGGGAATGAGACTAGTCAGCCATAAATATGATATAGATCAGTTTTTCATCTGCTGAAGTCGGGTGTAGTCCAGGATACCAATCTGACTTCCTTTTCTTTCAATGATGCCTTCATCTTTGAAATCACTTAAGATACGGCTCACCGTTTCGGTGGCCATTCCTGCCATTGCAGCAAGGTTATCGCGGGATATCCGAAGATTGATCTGCCCTTCCTGTTTTTCCAGTTTACAAAGACGTATCAGTACTTCTGACATCCGTTTGCGGACAGAATGATAAGCCAGTTGCAGGAGTTGTTCCTCTTTTTCGAGCAGGTTATTTGAAAGGATATGGATAAACTGTCTGGCTACATCAGGATAACGGTTCAGTAACTCTTCGAGCATCTCTTTCGGAAGCTGACAGATAGAAGTGTCTTCCAGTGCTTCTGCGGTTTCGGTATAAGGCTCATTGAGCAACAGAGCAGGAATACCAAAATACTCTTCAGCACCGTACATCCCTGTCAGCAGCTCTCTTCCGTCTTCAGTAAGTTTAATCGTTTTTACTTTACCAGTCAGAACGAGATAAATACCAGAAACGGTATCCCCTTCGTAGTAAATAATCTGTTTCTTTTTAATGGTACGGACCTTACGTTCGAGCATCAGTTTGTCCAGCTCTTTCACTCCCTGATTGGAGGAAACCAAATGATTTAATTTATCGATTGATTTACTGTAGAAAATTTCTTGCTTTTCTCTTTTACTGAAACGGCTTTCTATCGCGTTCAGCAACTCTACATCATCAAATGGCTTAACCAGATAATCATCTGCCCCCATTTCCATTCCTTTCCGCATATCCATCCGCTCAGCCTTTGCTGTCAGAAAAATAAAGGGGGTAGCAGCGGTTTCCGGATTTTTATTTAATAAGTAAAGTACACCATATCCATCCAGCTCGGGCATCATAATATCACACAGGATTAAGTCTGGAAGATGACTGTGTGCCATCTCCACTCCTGCTTTACCGTTATTTGCCTGGAAAACCTCGTAATCGGCCAGTTCTAGTATTTCCGCTGTGCTTTCTCGGATATCATCATTGTCTTCAATGATTAATATCTTTTGTTTCTTGCTTTCCATCCTATTTATTAAAAGATAGTGTGAATTTAGTTCCTTCGTTAATTTTGCTTTCAAACTGAACTTCGCCCTGCATTAAACCAACATAGCGAAGTACAATATTCAATCCCAAACCTGTCCCGGGTATACTCCCTGTATTATGGGCCCGGAAAAATGGCTGAAACAGATACTTCTGATCGGTATCTGGTATGCCGATTCCATTATCCTTAATGGTTACCAGACATTGCTGATTATTGATTTCTGTATTGAATTCGATGAAAGTATTTTTTCCAGAATATTTAATCGCATTATTGATCAGATTGATCATACAGTTTTTCAGCAGGTTCTGATCAAGTGATACCGTACTTTCAAGCCCGGTATGCTGATAAATAATATGCTGATCCTGTTTAGCAATCATCTGCATTTCTTCAGTAATCTCCTCTGCCAGTTTGACGAGGTCGAAAGCCTGAAATGCGGGTTCCACTCTTCCTGCTTCCAGTCTCTCGAGCGAAAGAAAATCATTGAGTATAGTGGTGAGGTTGCCTACGGCATTCTTTATTTTGTGTACGTGTTTTTCTATATTGGCATTTTGAAAGGGCTGTGCATATTTTTCTATCAGTGAAGCGGAAAGCTGCACCGAGCTAAGCGGCGTACGAAATTCATGAGATGCCATAGAGACAAACCTGCTTTTCATCTGATTGAGCTCTTTTTCTTTTTCGAGTGACAAGCTGACCTCCTCTTTTGCTTCCCTTAAAGCGGTAACCGTCTTTTTCAGTGATCTGGTACGCTCCTCAACCAGGCTTTCTAGTTCAGCAGCGTATTCATACAAACGTCTTTCTGCTTCCTTTTCTTTAGACAGATCATGAATAAAACCAGTAAATATTTTCCGGTCCTGATACTGTACTTCACTGACTGCCAATCTGAAAGGAAATGTAGAGCCATCCTTCCGTAATCCGTTAACTTCCCTTCCCTTACCGATAATATGTTTTTCGCCGGTCGAATGATAATGTTCGATATAACCGTCATGTCTGCTATGATCAGGCTCAGGCATCAGCATGGAGATATTTCTCCCGACAACCTCGGTTAAGGAATAGCCAAATAACCTTAGTGCAGCAGGATTAAGAGTTTCAATTTTCCCACGCCCGTCAATGGTTATAATTCCATCAATAGCTGTTTCAATGATTGCCTCTAATAATCTCGTGTTTTCCATAATCGGTTTTTACAAATATAGAAAATCCATCAATATCAGATTCCTGCAACAGTAAACACCAATATAATTGTATGAACAAGCAGACTCAGGCCAAACAAGCCTATAAATGACTTAGACCACAAGGTAGTCATGGAAGGTGCGCGGTTTATTGTCAGAGTTGCCATAATTATGTTGTTTTTGATACTACAAATATCTGCTCAGCATCCCTCCTCATCTATGATACTAATCACCCCCGGGCTTAGTATAAATCATTCAAAATAATGATCTGCGTCATATTTTTTCCAGGAATTTCTCTGCTATTTTGCCGGCCTACAGCTAAAATAAAATTGCATGACCCATACTTTTCATATCCCCGTTCTGGGATTAGGTTACTCCATTGACACACCTCTAAAGGTGGCAAAATATGGCATTTCTTCTGTTCTTTCTATTGTTGATGATGAGCTGACAGAGCGGATGAGAAAATTCCATTCCGAAGCAAATCATATGGATTATGTAGTGATAAAAAAGGAAGAAGAAGATAGCCGTGCAAAAAGGATCACTGCGTACCTGAACCTGATACATTTATTAGTTAATGAACAGTTTACCAGACTCAGACAGGAAGCTTTTACTACAGGTGCCGATATACATCAGTATTTTGAGTTTCTTCCTGAAAATTCTATTTTGAAAAGCAGGTACAACCTGATGATGGAATTGGAAGAAGGAGCGGAAAAAGCATTACGTCAGCAGGAGTTACGTGCACAGATGAGAGCTGGAAATATCGATGTCAATATCATGTCGAAAGTAGATAAGGCAAATTATACTGCTGGCAAAGAAAATCTGGGAAATGACTACACAGATGCCTTAGCTGCCATGAGAGGGTTTGCAAATAGTAAACTTACTTCTTCGGTCGTGATCTCAGCCGGTCTGAATCCCAGGTTGTATACTTATATGGAAAACTGCAGCGATTTCTACCCTGCAGAAGACGGACAACTCAAAAAGAAGATCATTCTGAAAGTAAGTGATTTCAGGTCTGCTCTGATACAGGCAAAAATGCTGGCCAAAAAAGGATTATGGGTTACCGAATTCAGAATAGAATCGGGTTTGAACTGCGGCGGACATGCTTTTGCAACTGAAGGTTTACTGCTCGGGCCAATTTTAGAAGAGTTCAAACTTAAACGACTTGAACTGCGGAACGAGTTGGTTACCATTCACCAGGCTGCATTATGCGCTAAAGGAATTAGCTTAACAATAAATCCGACACTTAAATTTACCGCTCAGGGAGGAATCGGTACAGCCGGAGAAAATGCTTTCCTGCTTAATTATTATCAGCTGGATGCGACTGGATGGGGCAGTCCTTTTTTGCTTGTACCGGAAGTGACCAACGTGGATGAAAAAACGCTGGAGGCCTTAATCACTGCACAGCAGGATGACTTTTACGTAAGTGACTCATCCCCTTTGGGTGTATTATTCAATAATTTCAAAAATAGTACTATAGAAGAGCAGCGCCTGCAAAGGATAGAGAAAGGAAGACCAGGCAGCCCCTGTACCAAAAAATTCTTATCTACCAATACTGAGTTTACCGAATTGCCTATCTGTACGGCATCGAGGGAGTATCAGCGGCTAAAGATTAAACAACTGGAGGCCACCGAACCTGATCCGGCCATTTTTGCAGAAAGATTTGCAGCTATTACAGAAAAGGTCTGTTTATGTGAAGGTCTTTGTGCTTCTGCCTACCTGAAAAATGATTTACTCAGGCCCAGGGAAAATAAAGCAGTAAGTATTTGTCCGGGCCCTAACCTGGCGTATTTCTCCCGGTCTTACAGCCTGAAAGAGATGATCAGTCATATTTATGGCAGGGAAACTATTTCTTTTAAAATCAATCGTCCCAATCTGTTTATCAATGAACTGCATTTGTATGTAGATTATCTGAAAAAAGACCTGAATGCACAGCTGCATGACCTGAATGCGAAAAAAACAAAATATTTTGAGAAATTCAGGGAAGAACTGTTTAAAGGGATCAATTATTACAGAGAGCTGATTCCGGAACTCAAACTCCAGACCGACATAGCCACACAGGAAATTCATCAGCAGTTATTGAAAGCCGAAGAAAAACTAAAACAGATTACCAAAGTTCTAGATCCTGAAAAAGCCATGCTGTAAATTATAGCATGGCCCTTTTTATAGTTTAACCTATTATTTCAACTTTGCCTGGATAGCTTTTGCTTTTTCATAGTGCCCGGTAATAATAGGCAGCATTTTTTTAGCAAAATCGCTTACTTCCTTTGTTTGAGAAAGCGCAGCTGATTTGAACAAGGTGATCGTTTTATCATGATCGGTAACCATCATATCTATATAATGATGATCAAAAGCAGTACCGGTCATCGTTTTCATCATATCCATATGTGCTTTATCTTCGGCAGGAAATGCTGTCGGCAGGATAATTTTAGCATTGGATGCCAATGTTTTAAGTTCCGCATTAGCTTTAGAATGGTCTTTTACCATTTCTTCAGCAAAAGCTTTGACATCAGGGTTTGAAGATTTTTGGGCAATCTGTCCTAAATCAACCTCCATCATACCACCAAGAGCAGCGGTTTTCATAAATGTAGCTTCATCTCCATCAACCTTTGACTGATTAGTCGGATCGGCAGGAGTTGTCCCGCTCATTTTGGAGCTCATTTTAGAGGTATCTTTACTCGCTCCGACTGCAGTAGAATCATCTTTTACAGCCCTGCTTTCAGGACTATGGCAAGCCTGTATACTACAGGCACCAATTACTAACAGGCCAAATAAACTTAATTTTTTCATCGTCTTGTTTTGTTTTTGTGAATGCTGCATACACTGCAACAAATGAAAGAAAGGAAAAGGACTCCTTTTTTTTCTGTTTATAGTTAATTCTTAAACAGTTAACTATGAAAAATGTTTTTAGCAGAAATCAAAACATAAGCGTATTTTCGTCTAAACAAAACTTATTGTCATGAAACCTGTGTTAGCTCTCCATCTCCAAACAAGCTCAGGCAGGCTCTATAACCAAAAAAATATAATCCGATGAAAACACTATTCAAAACTTCTTTGCTGCTTTTACTAGCGGTAAGTTTAAATGCAGACCTCAAGGCACAGGGCATCAATATGCCACAACCAAGCTCAGGTCAGACTGTCATCCAGGATTTCGGTCTTGGTAAAATTACGGTGAAATACTCCCGTCCAAATACTAAAGGACGTAGGGTATTTGGCGAACTGGAGCCTTATGGAGCAGTATGGCGTACAGGTGCTAACAGTGCAACTACAATCAGCTTCACTGAAGATGTAAAAATGGAAGGACAGAATGTTCCAGCTGGTGAATATGCTTTATTCACTATTCCAGGTAAAACAGAATGGACAATCATCCTGAACAAAACTACTAAACAATGGGGAGCTTATGATTACAAGGAAGCTGATGATTTCTTAAGGTTTAAAGTTAAGGCTTCTGCTTTAAAAGATAAAGCAGAAACTTTCACTATTGGATTTACCAATGTTTTCCCAACGAAAGCAACCCTGCAATTAACCTGGGATAATACTTTAGTAGCCATAAATCTGGAAACTGATATTGACGCTAAAGTAATGGCAAGCATTGATGAGGCTATGAAAGGAGATAAAAAACCCTATTTCCAGGCAGCAACGTATTACTATGAGAATGGAAAAGACCTGAACAAAGCTTTAGAATGGATGAACGCTGCAGATGCAGGAAGTGATGGTAAAGGACCATGGTTTAAACTTTGGAAAGGCCGTGTTCAACTTAAAATGGGAGATAAAAAAGGTGCTGCAGAAAGTGCAGCAGCCGGAATTAAAATAGCTACTGAAATTAAAAACCCGGAGTATATCCGTTTAAATACCCAATTATTGGCTGAAGCGAAGAAATAGGTTAGAAAAATATCATTAGCATGTCTTAAATTAACTTTTAAGACATGCTTTTTTATGCAGCCAATCACCCTTAAACCTTATTTAAAGGCAGGTGATCAGTATAGGTTTAACCTGATTATAAGCTTATTAATTTCCTGTTAAGGCATGTTAATATTTTTTTAAAAATTAAGTAAACAAAAGGAATGATTTATGTAGTATATTAAGTACCGATCATCTAGTTTATGCTTTGTCAATTTACTGTCTATAATAAGGGACTATACGGATGTATTGCATCAGTGATATTTGTAATTTATGTCCTGTTTCTGACCTCTTGCAACAAGCCAGTTCCCGAATCCCGTCCTAATCATGAAGCTCATTTCGATACTGTAATTAATCAGGCTTCTACTTATATTGGAGATGGTCAGTATAAACGGGCCGAAACCTACCTGGACTCTGCCTATAAAGCCTTCCCGAAACCCGGAATTAATGATATCTACAGAAAATATGATAATCTCATTAACATATATCTGCATAATGATTTCAATCCTGATCAGGCCAGATCTTATACGGACAGCATTTTTCTGCTCCTGAAAGACAAGGAAATCACTTACAAAAATGAATATGCTAATGGCCTCTTCTTTCTGGGTGAGGTTTTAATGGCCGAGAAAAGATATACTGAAGCATTTAAGATCTACTATGACGGCAAATCTTTTGCAAAGAAAAACCTGGAAGACTGTGCACTTTCCGTATTTAGTAATAAATTGGGTATGGTCAGGTTTAGCCAGGAACAATATCAGAAGGCTATTCCCTATTTCAAAGAGGCAATTCACGAAAACAAAGACTGTAAAGCCAGCAGTGGTTTTAATTATCTGTTTATTTTCCCGCAAACCTATCTCAACACGATTGCCATGTGTTTTGAACGTTCAGGTCAGCCAGATAGCGCCATTATTTACTATGACAAGGCATTGCAACTGATTTCCAGCAAAAAAGACCTTTTCCCTGACAGGCAGGATTTTATTTCCGCTGCAAATGGTGTAGTACTTGGAAACCTTGGTGGTATTTATGCCAAACATAACAATTATGAACAGGCCGAAAAATATCTGAAACAAAGTATAGCAATCAATGACCGTCCCGGATATGAAATCCGGGATGCGCAAACGGCCAAATATAAATTGATTGAACTCTATCTGGGTCACTCCAATTTTAAAGCAGCAGGTAAACTACTGGATGAAATGGAATCCTACTTATCCACAACACAAGGGATGAGTCTGCGGAATACAAATATCAGGTTGAAGTGGGCCAGATTTAAATATGAATACTATAATGGGCAAAACCAACCCATGAAAGCTTATCCTTATTTACAACGCTATAACCAGAGCCGGGATTCTATTTATAAGGTTGATAAAGAACTGAGAAATTTCGACATAGACCAGGCCTTCAGGGATACTGAACAGAAATACAACATGGCCCTGCTGAATAAGGATAACCAGCTCAAAACCGTTTACCTGGCTGCCGCTATCTTCTGTATGTTTATGATCATAGTTATTCTTTTCTTCATCTGGCATAATCTCAAAAGAACGAGAAAGATCAATAAACAGATCAGCGAGCAGAATATCAATATGCAGAGGACACTTGACTCACTGGAACAAAGTCAGGAAGAGAATTTCCGGATGATGATGATTGTTGCGCATGACCTGCGGAATCCAATTGGAAATATCACTTCGATAGCCGATTTAATGCTGAAAGAAGATGATCGTTCAAAAGATGATCTGGAAATGCTGGGTATGATTAAAACCTCGGGGCAAAATTCGCTGCACCTGGTTAATGATCTGCTTAAAGCGAATAATGAAGTTGAAAAACTGCAAAAAGAGCCTGTAGATCTATACATCCTTTTGAATTACTGTGTGAACCTGCTCCGTCATAAGGCTGAAGAGAAAAACCAGCAATTGATTTTGCATGCCGTACATGTAGTTATTCCACTGCACACAGAGAAGATGTGGCGCGTAATGAGTAACCTGATCGGCAATGCGATTAAGTTCAGCCCGGAATCAGCAATAATCACCATAAAAATGAGGAAAAGAGTCCGGACAGTATTAATAGCTGTAGAAGATCATGGAATAGGAATACCTGCTGATATCAAACATAAAATCTTCGATATGTTCAGTCAGGCCAAAAGATCTGGTACTGCCGGAGAACAGCCTTTTGGAATTGGTCTTGCCATCTCAAAACAGATTATCGAATCTCATGGAGGTAAGATCTGGGTTGAAAGTGAGGCTAATCAGGGATCAGTTTTCTATGTTGAGTTTCCGCTTTAATAATAAGCCCTGAAACAGTAAAGAAAGTAATACAACCAGCAAACAGCCTATCAGATTAAGCCATAAATAAGCAACGACCTTCTGATAACCACAGATACAAACCACCGCCTCAGTCAGGATCGCCGCGTAAAATACGGCCCTGCCATTTACATGTTTCAGATAAAAAGCAACCAGGAATACCCCCAGGATCGTTCCATAAATATAAGATCCCAGAATGTTTACCGCCTCGATCAGATTTCCGATTTTACTGGCATATAAAGCCATTGCGATACAGACCAGTCCCCAGATCACCGTTGACCATCTGGATGCCTTTAAATAGTTTTCTTCGGTCGCATCTTTATTGATCAGTCGTTTATAAATATCGATTACACTGGTAGAAGCCAGAGAATTTAAAGCGCTTGCTGTAGATCCCATAGAAGCCAGGAAAATAATAGCGATTAACAAGCCGATCAACCCTTTAGGCAAATATTTTGTCACGAAACTCAGGAATATATAATTGTTATCATTGACATCAGCATGAGGGTCGTTTTCAAGCATCAGACTCTTCACCTTTTCCCGTACTGATTTACTTTGCTCATCAGCTTGTTTAAGTGCTATCCGCTGCTGATCAATAGCTGGTTTATCCTGGCGGTCCAAAGCTGCATTCAGCTTGTTGACCTCAACCTGTTTTTCTTCAAAGGCTTTCTGGTAGTCTTTTTTAAGCTGGTTCAGCTGTGGATTGTAAGTACTTTTCTCGAGTTTATTGAGTTCGAAGCTATTGAAGAAAACCGGTGGTTTATTATACTGGTAAAAAGTAAAAACCAGTACTCCGATCAGCAGGATTAAAAACTGCATAGGTATCTTCACCAGCCCGTTCATCAATAAACCCAAACGGCTCTGACCAACAGAAGCACCTGTCAGATATCGGCCCACCTGACTCTGGTCAGTTCCAAAATAGGATAACTGGAGAAAGAAACCACCTATTAACCCGCTCCAAACCGTATAGGGATTATTCCAGTCAAATTTGAAATCAATCGCATTGGTACGCCCCATCTTACCCGCAATACTAATTGCTTTACTGAACCCTACATCACCCGGAAGTAAATGAACAACCATTATCCCCGCAGCAAACAGTCCGCAGAAGATAATACTCATCTGTAGCATCTGTGTATAGGAAACAGCTTTAGTTCCTCCATAAACCGTATAGGCGACCACAATTCCGCCGATCACCAGTGTGGTATAAGTCGTGTTGATATCCAGTATAGTGGATAAAATAATAGAAGGTGCATAAATCGTAATCCCGGTAGACAGACCTCTTTGTATTAAAAACAGAAAAGCTGTTAATGCCCGTGTTTTCAGATCGAAACGCTGCTCGAGGTATTCGTATGCGGTATATACTTTTAACCGGTGAAAAATGGGCACAAAGGTGACACACAGTACGATCATCGCCAGTGGTAAACCAAAGTAAAACTGCACAAAACTCATTCCCGAAGAGTAAGCTAATCCGGGAGCTGACAAGAAAGTGATTGCACTGGCCTGGGTAGCCATCACCGAAAGGCAGACACTATACCAGGGAAGAGAACGGTTCCCCAGCAGATATCCATCGATATTTTTCGCACCCCGGCTCTTATAAATGCCATAGGTAACAATTACAATCAGCGTAAAAATTAAAACACCCCAGTCAATATAACTCATTCAAAATATTGGGTAAACAGGTAAAAAATCAGGATCAGGAAAACCAGCCAGCCGGCCAGCAACCAGTAAAACTGAGTCCAGCTTTTGACAAAGGGAGGCAGATCCTGTCCGCGTTTCGGAGATTCCATTACCTGGTTGTGTTTTTAGAGATCAGGTTTACAAATAATCTGTAAGCACCGGCAACACCGGCAGGCAGCTCTCTGAAAAAGGCCAGGGAAGTATATACGAACTTACCTTTTCCATAATCAGTAACCAGCAACGATCCGTTACCAGCTGGTTCTCCCGTATCGTTCATTTGTAAAACTGGTGTATAATGTGAATCTATCGCAGTAGCAAAATATAAACCACGTTCCTGTATCCAGCCATCGAAATCTTTGCTGGTAATCTTATTCGGAAAATTTAATGCAGGGTCATCAGGCTTCAGAAAAGTAACCTTTGCATCTTCTTCTGTTACCCGGTCACGGCTAAGCTGGAAAGGATAAGGACCTATATCAGTAATTTTTAAAGGCGCATTGACATTATACTGGACTAATAAAACACCTCCATTTTTAACATAACTCATCAGCTTAGGCTGCATCAGTGCTATCTTTTCGTTAATGTTATATAAACGCACACCTGTAATGATCGCATCATAACCAGACAGTTCATTATTGATCACCTGGTTTTCCGTCAGCCTGGTCACCTGGTAACCAATCTGAGTCAGTGATTCAGGGATCAGGTCGCCAGCACCAGCTATATAACCAATTTTCTTCCCTGCAAACTTCAGATCAGCTTTCTCTACTCTTGCTTCTGCCAGCGGGAATAAGGTTTGTACCGGGATATGATCATAGCCGATTACCTTCAACCCTTTGCGGTAAGTTTGTCCTTCTACATTAATGGCTAAAGAAAACTGGCCATCAGTTACATTTCCTGCTGGTGTAACTGTAAATTCAACGTTTTGCTCCTCCCCTTTTTGAGGAAGATCAATAGTCATATTTTCTGGGGATACTTTCCATCCGGCAGGGACTTCTGGCTGAAGTACCCCTTTCGAATTTGCTTTAAAGCTCTTCAGCTGTACGGTTATCTTTTTAGGGTTATTATTGGTAAAAACAAAAGAATGCTCTGCCAGTGTAATCGTAATAGGCGGCGCAATAACCAATGGCTGGTATAATTCTCCTTTTACCGGATCAGTATGTTTATAGACCAAAGGACGGGTAACTGTTATGGCCTGATCACCAAATAAGACCTTGAGTACACCTGCATGCGGAGCCGGAGCTTCAGGCAAACCCAGGTAGGCTAAAGAATCAATGATATAAGTTCCTATCGGATGTTTTTTCTCCAGCCAGTAAGGTTGTGTACTGCCTAATTGATTAGCAGCAATTTTTGTATGTTGTGCTAATAACTGATCCGGAATCAAAGATACCGGCTGACTGGCATTAACTGCCTGTAAGGAAATTTTGATCGGAAAGTCTTTTTTTACGCGTGATATCGCATTGATCGTAACCGGAATAGTATCATTGATGGCATAAGATGTCTCAGGAATTGTTGTTTCCAACCATATGCCAGCACAGGCGAGAATGAGTTCATCCAGCTGTTCATGTTTAAAAGACAGGTTTTTCACTTCTTCCTTCAATTGCAGTAAAGCAGGAATAGATTTTGAAGGATCTGCCGGATCATAACCGGTTATAATTGTATTCAGCAACTGTTGTGCTTTCTGCATTCCTTGAGTTCTGTCAAGGTTCAGGTTAATCCCATCAAAAAGGTCAGTTTTGGCTGTCTGACCACCGATCGGGCTAAAGAACTCTATGGCCGAACCACGTTGTTTAGCTGAGCCAAATCCCTGGCTCTTGTGATTAGAACGGCTTTCAGCTGCAATTTCCCCGTAACCTTTGCCCAGTAGGGGATTAAAAACACCAACGTCAATTTTCAACTGATCGTCGGCTGTTGTATTGGTCGAACCAAAATTGAAAGTATTCCAGACAATGCGTTTAGCCTGCCAGATTTTAACAAATTTAAGTTGTTCTGGGAAACGTGCCGGATCGGCAGCCGCGGTAAAAGCTTCTCTGGCCAGGATTGCTGAAGCAGAATGATGTCCGTGTCCTGCACGTGAATCTTCAGGAAAACGGGTAATAATCACATCCGGCTGAAACTTACGGATCACCCAGACTACATCAGAAAGAATCTGTTCTTTATTCCATATTTTGAAACTCTCTGCTGGATTTTTTGAAAAACCGAAATCATTGGCCCTGGTAAAGAATTGTTCGGCCCCATCCATCCGCCTTGCGGCTAAAAGTTCCTGGGTACGGATCAGCCCCAATAATTCTCCTTGCTCAGTACCGATCAGGTTTTGTCCGCCATCGCCCCTGGTTAATGACAGATAACCAGTACGTACCTTCCTCTCTTTAGAGAGATAAGCCAATAAGCGGGTATTTTCATCATCAGGGTGTGCAGCAATGTATAATACACTACCAGTTACATTCAAACTGGCTAGTCCCTGCCTGATTTCTGCAGCATTCAGTTCAGCTTGCTGAGCCTGAACAAAAAACGGAGCGAGGGAAAATAAACAGAGGAAAGATAAACGACACTTCATACAGGGTTAGATCAATTGTCGAAAATAATTAAAAATCCCCCTCTATTATGTTTATTTAATAACAAATATTGGTAACAATCCTGTAGTCAAGGATTATAACAGGAGTTTACTGCTTACTTCTTTATCTATACTGATGAAACCAGGATATTTAATCAGGGTACCACCTACCATAATACTTGGTCTGATTTTAAGAGTAACTAAACCTTTTCTTTCCTGACCATTGGCACTGCCACGTACGAAATCAGAGATTTCGGACATTACTTTTTGATTAGAAATAAACTGGTATATATTCACATTCAAATCTACTGGTACCACTACCGATTGTCCCGCAGGAATACTTACCTGCTGATTGACAAAACCTGTTGCAAGTTCCTGTTTATTGATCAGTACTTTATATTCAAACTGGTTGATTGCAGCCAGGTTACCAGATGGATTATTAATTTCCATATTCAGTCTGGCATGAAAAGGGACGTCTCTTCTCAGTAACCCAAAGGCTAATCCTGGTAGACTTGCCAGGTTAATCTCCTGATTATTCAATAATTTTTTAACGTCTGCCCCAGCGACTGAAAGGTTATCGGCAGAAACTATTTTATACTTACAACTTTCCAGGGCTTTGATTTGCTGTGCTTGTTTGTTTACACCACAACCCACCACTGTCATTACCGTCAGGCAAATCAATAATATTCTCTTCATTTTTATTTTTCTCTAGTAGTCTCCCCTTATAACGGTTTAATTCTGAATTATTGCCTTGCTACTTATATCTTCTTGATCTGGCTACTTTACGACTGATCAGGCTGTCTATACTTATTTTTCCACCACCGGCGAAAAGTAGTACAATATAAGTCAGCAGGTAATGAATGGCTAGTTCTTGTTCTTTTAACCCATCATTTCCATGTGCGACAAAAATAGCAATCAGCATGGTGACAATTAAAGGAATAACAGCCAAACGCACCGAAAGACCCATTATCAGAAATACCGAGCAGATTACTTCTGCAAAAACAGCAAGAACAAGGGTAACAGTGTCACCCAAACCAATAGGGTTCATGAACTTGATCTCACCACCGGCAAAAAGCATATTCAATTTTGGAATTCCATGCGACAACATCAGCAAAGCGATAGCCAGACGTAGAACCAGAAGTACTATATCCAGCCCCCTATGATTGTAATTAGTGTTAAATAGTCTGTTCATTATTTAAAATCATGGTTAGAATCAAAAGTAAATGTAACAATTTAAAATAAACTCTTGGAAAACCATCGAAGTTGAGGGCGGAGTAGGCCTCTATGATTTGGTTTTATTAACGGGGGGACTAATATGTCAAGCGTTTTATGACATTGGAAAATACGATGGTGCTCATTTGAAATAGCAATACAATAGCTTATTGTATATAATTGACATAAAATTTAATACTGACCAAAATTATGAAAAAAATTTCTCAAGAAACAATCTCAACAATGGGATTGGAAGAAATACCAGATCAAGAATTGAGCACTATTAATGGTGGAATAAGTATTTTGGGAGTTGTTGTAAAATACTATGCTATTTCGGCTTTGAGCCCTTTTTATGGTTTTGCACATGGCTTGGGTGTAGCTGTAGGATATATGACAAAGTAAATTTTAAATTTGGTTATAGCTGAGGTAATCTGTAACTTCAACTATAACCTTTTCATGTAATAATCAGATTAAGATGAAAAATAATATTGAAAAAATAGTTGATTCTGATAATCCATATGTACGTGCAATTTTTCTTGCATTCGTTTTCTTTATAATTCTAATTCCGATCTACAATATTGGTAAGAGTGATGGAGCGAAAGTTTTGATAAGTAGCGAACTTAAAAGGTGATCTCGGATCACTTCACATTGAAATATAAATTATAACTAAAAATCTGTATCAAGCTTTTTACCCATCTCCCTTTGAACTAAGTTAAATGTAACTAGCATTTTATCATTAAGAGTCTTCAAAACTCTCATTCTTTGTCTCTTGCCATTTTGACGAGAATTAGCCAATTTTTTGACAGGCATGCTTTGTGACTGAAAATCTGTATATGATTTATATCTTGAAGATTGACCGTAGGTATATTGTGGCACCTCCATTTTGATTTTGTATTTTCCGTCTTTAACGATAATAGAAAGTAAAGCATTGAAATAATATTGATCAGTACTAGGGTTTGATCCTAGGGCACTTAAAGCAGTCATGTCACTTATGTCATAAAAATTATTTATACTACATATTCCTGCCTCAGAGTCGTAATTTGATGTACCTATTTTGTTGTTTGTAAAAGTTTTCTGGATCGCTAGTTTAGCCCGGGAAAAAAGTTCTGGTTTAGAGATATTTGGTAATTCGACGACAGCTTCAACATATACTTCGTTATCTTTAAGAGGCAAGTAGTCTCCTAGTGCCACGGTATCAGCAACCTTGCTGCCGTTTCGAAATGTACTCCAGGTAATTGCGTCTTGTGCATTAGCACTGAGTCCCATCGATAGGATTAAGATAGATGAGAGAGTTAATTCTTTTAATTTCATAACTTGTATTTTTTAAGCTCTAAAGCTATTAATATTATAGGAAATTCGAACATAACTTATTGCTAATATTTTTTACGGTGAGTAATACTTGTCTCAACAAACGAACATTAGCTTGGTACCAGTGACCAGTTGCTGGGTAATTAGATTCTTCCCCTTAGTAAGTCGCCTTTAAATAAAGGTGAGATTAGTAGGTACCAGCCATTGAATAATACCTACCTCTTAAAACGAATTTTTGGCCCGGTTCCTATGGCCAATCATCCAGCCGGACATTTTACCTGGCCCATTCTGATTTATTGGATAGGCCAGATTTCTAAAATGTCACCATGTATAGATAGGTTTTTTAGATCCTTCTTTAAAAAGAATTGTGACTGTTGGAAGGATAGTAAGCTCTTTTGGGTTGTCATTATATTTGATATAGCTATCAAGAGGTATTTTAAACGCACTATTCTTTGGATCACTTTTCCGTAAAGCATCCAATCTGGTAGATATAATAAAAAAAGTAATTTGAAAATTCTGTTCTTTTAATCCGGACTTAATTATCCAGAAGCTACTGGATCTTTCAATGGCATCTTTTGCAGTCTTAAAAAAAAGATCGTCCTGGTTATTTAAATTCTGTATAGCGATAACTTTTCCTTTTTCTGAAACGGTAAAATTAACGGTAGAAAATCCACACCTCGGATTCTCTTCTAACATTAGAGACACCCTCGGTTCACTAAAAAAATTGACAACAGAACTATCTCTATTATCATAATAAAGAACATACTTATGTTGAGCCTTTAGACCAAGGCTAAGAGTTAAAATAAAAAGAATAATGCAGGATTTCATAGGTAAGCTCAGTTGTTTTAATATTGATCCCTTAATGATAAGGGTTTAATTACCAAACTTTAATAAACTTACATAAAACGACTTATAGCCGTGGTTAACCAGGCAATTCTGTAGAGAAAATCTTAAAAAGCCAGGGACTTACAGAACCCATTGATAGCATCTTTGAGAATCATCTTCCTGAAAGCATCTGTTTTACCACTTTTCTCAATCATCTGTATAGAAACCAATCCATGCAGAATAGACCAGTAAGCATGATATTTCAGAAAATAATCAGCCTGTTCATTATTGACCTGAACTAATGCCTCCCTGATCGTAGAAATCAGAATAGTAGTCATCTCCTTAATTTCAGCGAACTGATTAACCATTTCACAGGCAGGAATGCCCAGACCAAACATCAGTTGATAATATTCCTTATTTTCAAAAGCAAAATCCCAGTACGCATAAGCCATTGCCTCTAATTGCGCATCAGGTTTGTCAACAGTGCTTTTAGCCTCATGCAGTACCAAAGCCATCTTCTGAAAGCCTTCTTTCGAAAACTCCAGTAATATGGCTTCTTTATTTTCAAAGTGATTGTAAATTACTGGTATGCTATATTCTATTGCATCTGCAATTTTCCGGATAGAAAGAGACTGCCATCCATCAGTCAGTACCATATGCCAGGCTGCAGCCAATATCCCTGAACGGATCTCTTCTTTATGACGCATTTTACGCTCAACTATTCCCATATATCTGCATAAGTTAACACTGTTAGCAAATATAAACCTATTATCATTCTGTTCGGAATTTAGGTTCAATTTTGACTTAGTTGCAACAAACAGGATGGCTTAGATAGGGTTAATTGGTCATTTAAGATGGACTAATCTAAAAGTCAGATTAATACGTGGGCCGACTTGAAAAGTCGTTTTGGTCAGGCGGTGCTCCCAGTACTGCTGAGTCTGTCTTTTCATCAGGACCAGACTGCCATGATCCAGTTCTAAAGAGATCACCGGCATTTTTTCCTTATAATCTCTGAACTGAAATATCCGGGTCGCCCCAAAACTAACAGACGCTATAACCGGGAATTCTCCCAGCGAATGTTCATTATCCCTGTGCCAGCCCATATAATCCTGGCCGTCCCGGTAATAATTCAATAAACAGACATTGAACTGATGTTCACATTTAGCTTCCAGCTTTTCTTTGATTTTCAGTAAAGGCAGACTCCATTCAAGAGCTTTCATCTTCAGGCCCGCATAACTGTACTCCATCCCCTTATCACCGAAAAAAGCAGTCAGACGGGGCTGCATTACTCTTTTACCAAACAGAATAACTGGCTCCTGCATCCAGGAAACGTCTTCTTTTAAATAGTTAAAATAGGAATCACTCTCTTCAGGGTCAAAGAAAGTGGGATATAATAATACCTCACCATGAGATGGCAGGATATTGATATGATCTGCGTCAATCGGGTTATGCATAGTTAAAGGATCAAACAATCTCCTCAATACTAAACAAAAACCAGCAGATATTGTGTGGGAAAAGGTGTGGAATATGATCGGTCAGGATATGTCTTCTTAGCTGAGCTATGAAAACCATCCTGACCGATAGATAGAACTAACCTGTTAATTAGGCAGTTTCTAATTTTACGATATTTCTGTAAGGGAAAGAGTTGAAGATATGACGACGTGCAAATCTACCAGGAGAATCTGCATTAACCAATTTCACATATATTGCTCTTGGAACTTCAAAATACTCATATCCGCTTCCATCAAGGAAATGAACTGTAAGTACAAGTCCAGCCCAGGTATAGTCAGCAATACCACATGAACTGATTGTGTTTGTGTATTCTTCAATTGAGCCAGCAAGCGTTTCAGGAGCAATACTAACCAGGAAGTGATAAGCTTCAATAATTTCTTTACTTTTTGTTTCAGCAGCTAATTTAGCTTCATCACTTTCCTGAAATTTATCCGGATGATATTCCTTCATTAAATTTCTGTAAATGGTTTTTAACTCTTTCAGCTCGGCATCTTTTTGAACACCTAACAATTTTCTGTAATCGACAATCTTCTTCATAATATATTTAATGGCAATTATTGCTTGTATTTAACTGACTGAATTACAGGATAAACCCATACAGATTGCAAACAATTTTGCAAAGGTACAATTTTATAAACGAAAGAAAGATTAAGGTTTAATTAAGCCAGTATTAATACTAGAAAGCAGCCCTTCAAATCCAGTTTTGAACCAAAAAAATCATGAGCCCAGATGCAAAAAACAAGTACTATCAAGAGAAACTAACAATATTTTAACCCTGGTTTAACTAAATTTTAATCGGTCTTTAATCACTCTACTTTATTTTTGACCCAACAAAACACACCCTTAATTTTTAAAAGATATGCCTCAACCTATTATTTTAGCTTCACTGGGCACCCCCGAAATCCTGGTGATCCTGGTAGTTGTACTACTTCTTTTTGGAGGTAAAAAAATCCCTGAGCTCATGAAAGGGCTTGGCCAGGGAATGAAAGAATTTAAAGACGGACAAAAAGGAAATGAATGAGTTTGGATTTAGATAGTTACCTTTGTGACACAACCAACTCTACTCAGCAAATGTTTAATATCGGATTAGCAGAAGATGATGTAAAAATCGCCAGCCTTGTGAAAACGGGTTTGGAAGAACATAACTATAACGTCACTACTATCCCTGATGGATTGGAGGCCCTTCATACCTTCCAGGAAGGAAAGTTTGATTTACTGATTCTCGACATCATGATGCCGGGAATGAATGGTATTGAGGTATGCCGCCAGATCAGGCAAACGAATAAAGACGTGCCTATTCTGATGCTGACTGCTTTAGGCTCTATTGATGATAAAGTACTCGGACTAAATTCCGGTGCGGATGATTATCTGGTCAAACCTTTTCATTTTAAGGAATTACTGGCAAGGATAGAGGCCATGGTCCGGAGATTGCAGAATACTACACAACATCAGCAGATCCATACCCTGAGCTTTGAAGATATCGTCATGGATACTTACAGTAAGACTGTTCAGCGGGCCGGTAAAGATATCCCGCTTACAGCGAAAGAATTCACCTTACTGGAATTATTCCTTAAAAACCCTAACCGCCTTCTGTCACGGCAATATATTGCAGAAAATGCATGGGATATCAGTTTTGATACAGGCACAAATGTGATTGATGTTTATGTGAATTTCCTGCGGAATAAAATCGAAAAAGGATTTGACAGAAAACTGATCCATACAAAAATTGGCATGGGTTACATTATGAAGTAAAGCCGGCCATGAAGATCAAAGACCGACTGGCTTTATACTTTACGCTGATTAGTACGATCACCTTGTTGTGCGTATTATCAGCTATCTATTTCACCTTCAATAAGGTGATGGAGTCCGAATTTTTTGATCGTCTGACTGACCGGACCATGGTTACCGCCAAGTTATATCTGCAGGCGGATGAAATCTCAAATGAAGCCCTGAATAAAGTCAGGGCGCAATATCTCGAAAAACTGAATGGTGAGGTTATCCGGATTTACAATGACCGCAACAGTGCAGCCTTTATTGGAGATGCCAAACAATTCTGGACCAACGAAACCATCAACAAGGTAAGAGAAGCGGGTAAAATACGCTTCAAACATGGTGACAGACAGGCAGTTGGTATTTTCTATAAAGACAATCAGGGTAACTTTGTGATACTCGCTTCTGCAATAGACAAGAGCACAGAAACCAGAATAAATAAATTATTGAACGTGATGATCGGTGTATTCATCGTCATTTTCATTGGTTTGCTGCTATCCGGGCGGTGGATTGCCAAAAGAATATTATCACCACTGGATGTATTTATTGATCAGGTTAAACTCATCAAATCAAATAATCTCCATTTCCGGGTAAAAGAAGGTACCAATCACGATGAGATCACCTTATTGGCGCAGAACTTCAACAATCTGATGGAGCACCTGGAGCACTCTTTTATTTTACAGAAAACATTTGTAGCCAATGCTTCCCATGAACTGAGGACCCCGGTGACCAGGATGATCATTGGTGCAGAGATTTCCCTTTCCAAAGACCGTTTAAAAGAAGATTACAAGAAAGCACTTCAGTCTGTACTGGAGGATGCAGAAAAACTCGAAAATATTATTACTGCCTTATTTAACCTGGCACAGGCCGACTTAGAATATAGCTCTTCCCTTGCGCAGCAGATCCGTATTGACGAATTGATCTGGCAATTGCAGGCCGAATGGAACCAGCGTAAGGGTCCTAATAAATTAACCGTAGAGATGAAGAATCTGCCCATGACAGATGATTCGCCCTTAATCATTACCGCTAACCCTACTCTATTGCAAATTGCCCTGGATAATATCATTGGCAATGCCTTTAAATTCTCTGATGATCAGCAGGTAAGCTGCCTGCTTGAAATTACCGAAGAAGGTTTAACACTAACCATCAGTGACCAGGGTGTTGGTATTGCCCAGGATAAACTGAGCGATATCTTCAAACCCTTTTATAGCTCTTCACATAAAGTTGAACATTCGGGCAACGGAATGGGCCTGTATATGGCCAATAAAATCATCAATCTCTTCAAGGGAAAAATCACTGTAACTTCAGTAATTGACCAGGGAACAGTCTTCCATATCAGATTCTGATTATTTTAACCAATTTTTAATTCGCCTTTAATTCTCGTTTAATTCAGTGATACTAAATTTGTTTTAAGGATAAAATGAACAGTCAATGGAGGTTATTGGCGATTAAGATTTTATCTGTAAAGATAGTTTTTTCAGTTGGTTAGGGTGTGTTTGCATGATGCAAAAGAATTGGCAGGTTTTTGAAGCATAGTCCGCAAACACTTTAAAGGGGTAACGCTGAAGCGGATACCCCTTTTTATATTTAAATACTTTTTCCGAAACAGTATTGTCTCTGAACTGTTAATTAGATGCGAATAAAATCATCTCCTTATGGAAACACATCACACACATCTGAAATTACGTTCCGGCAAGTTTTCTATAGACAAGCATCATTTTTCAAATGTGGGATTAACTGAGCGTCTTGTATCCGTATTTACTGGTGCCATTTTATTGAGCAAAGGCATAAAAAGTCCTTTAAAGACAAAATTTCTATACGGTGCGTATCTTACTTACAGAGGTTTTACTGGACATTGTCTGTTATACGAACGCTTAGGTATAGATGCCAGAAGACCTCATGCTGTTAACGTTCGCGGAGAGTTTATCATTGACAGGCCGGCACACGAAGTATACAGCCACTGGCGCAACCTGAATAATCTTCCTGGTAGTCTGAAGCATTTAATGGATGTTAAGATGTTAGATGAGAAGTTATCGGCATGGAAGAGCAGAGTACTGGGCAACCTTGTTAAGTTAGACTGGAAAGCAGAGATTGTGAAAGACGAGCCCAATCATCTGATCGGATGGAGATCGACAACCAGCTCGATCATCAAACATGTAGGCAAGGTAGAATTTACAGAAACAGCGGACGGCCTGGCTACCAAACTCAGAATAGTTATTTCCTATTACCCGCCGGCCGGAGGTTTAGGGATCGGTATTGCCCGCCTGTTAAATCCTTATTTCGAGCATTTGTTAACCAATGAAATTAAAACCTTCAAACAGCAGATCGAATTACCCATTATGTAATTTCACTGAAATCTGAAGGCCTTAAAAGCAGGTTAATGACCTGCAAAAGCAACGACCATAAAAAGCATCGCAATATAGGATGCAATCAACACGATGGTTAATACCCCCCAGAATTTAAAAAACGATTTGATAGAGCTCATCGCCACACTCAAACTTGCCTGATCGGCAAATAAAACAGCCTTATTGGCTGAGCTTGAGAATTTAAACAGTAAAAAACTTGGATAAAACTGCAGCAGGGCAAATAACAGATAAATCACCATTAATACATTAGGCCCTAACTTCAGGATAGGGTTACCAGGTGAGGCTGCATTTAAAGCATCAAAAATTGCACCGGCACTGATGGCCGTAAATATGCACATAAACGTCAGTACAAAACCTATAATTGATAGAAACTTAGTCCATTTTGCTGCCTGATAGATATAACTCCGTATATCTTCCGTAATCCATAATGCATCCACCTCTGCATCTTCCTGCAATTCCGGTTTTATTTCTTCAAAGTTGTCCATGATCTTGTGTAGTACTGAAATTGTGTTTTAAGTCTTTAAACATAAAGAATATTTGGGTGTGCCGCAAGTTTATTGCATTATGGATTTAAAAAAATTGATACCTTTGCGCCAAATCAAGAAAAAAATCATTCATGGCATTACAATGTGGTATAGTTGGTTTACCAAATGTTGGAAAATCCACCTTATTTAACTGTTTATCAAACGCAAAAGCTCAGGCAGCTAATTTTCCTTTCTGCACGATCGAACCTAATGTTGGCATAATTACGGTACCTGATGACAGGTTAACCAAATTAGCTGAACTGGTAAAACCGAATCGCGTGGTTCCGAATACAATTGAAATTGTTGACATCGCTGGTTTGGTAAAGGGTGCATCCAAAGGAGAAGGACTGGGAAATCAGTTCCTGGGAAACATCAGGGCAACTAACGCCATCATACACGTTCTTCGTTGTTTTGACGATGGAAATGTAATTCACGTGGATGGATCAGTTGATCCTATCCGTGATAAAGAAATTATCGATACAGAATTACAGCTAAAAGATCTGGATACTGTTGAGAAGCGTATTCAGAAAGTGGAGAAACTAGCTAAAACTGATAAGGATGCGAAAAAGACTTTCGAAATTCTAAGTGTGATCAAACCTCACCTGGAAAGTGGAAAATCTGTTCGTTCTGCAGCTTTAACTCAGGAAGATTTTGATTTCATTCAGGATCTTGGTCTGTTAACCCAGAAACCGGTAATGTACGTGTGTAATGTTGATGAAAACTCTGTAATCAACGGAAATGCTTATGTCGACCTGGTTAAGGAAAATGTTAAGAATGAAGGCGCAGAAGTTTTAATTATCTCTGCAAAAATCGAATCCGAAATTGCTGAACTGGAAAGTTATGAAGAGCGCCAGGAGTTTTTATCGGATCTTGGATTAACTGAATCTGGTGTAAATAAACTGATCGTTGCGGCTTACCGTTTACTGAATTTATATACTTATTTCACTTCAGGTGTTCAGGAAGTAAGAGCCTGGACAATCACTAAAGGATTTACAGCTCCTCAGGCAGCTGGTGTAATCCACACCGATTTTGAAAAAGGTTTTATCCGTGCTGAGGTTATTAAATATAATGACTTTATCACTTTAGGATCTGAAAATGCTTGTAAAGATGCCGGAAAACTAGGTGTTGAAGGTAAAACTTACGTAGTTGAAGATGGTGATATTATGCACTTCCGTTTCAACGTATAAACCAGATTAAAAATATCTTTCATATAAAAAAAGCTCCTGTGATACACAGGAGCTTTTTTTATATGAAATGATTAGATATTTACAATAATACCCCTGTCAGGAACATAACCGCAACAGAGAAGTAAATGATCAGCCCGGTTACATCCACTAAGGTAGCTACAAACGGCGCAGATGACGTTGCAGGGTCAGCCCCTAGTTTTTTCAATAGTAACGGAAGCATAGATCCTGCCAGAGAACCCCATAAAACTACACCGATCAGGGCTACACCTACAGTTACACCAATCAGTGCCCAGTGCGGTCCGTATAAGTTAGAGAACAGAGTCCAGATGAAGATTCTCATGAAGCCTATAGTACCCAGAACCAGTCCAAGCATCAGTCCCGAGATAATCTCTCTTCGCATAACCCTCCACCAGTCCCCTATCGTGATCTCACCCAAAGCCATTGCCTGGATAATCAGTGTCGAAGCCTGAGAACCACTGTTACCTCCGCTTGAGATAATCAACGGGACAAACATAGCCAGCACAACCGCTTTAGCAATATCTGCTTCAAAATGTGCCATTGCCGTAGCTGTCAGCATCTCCCCAAGGAAAAGAACTACCAGCCAGCCAATCCTTCTTTTAAACAAGCCAAAAATAGGCATGTCCAGATAGGGTTCGTCCAGTGCCTGGGTACCCCCTATTTTATGCATATCCTCCGTATACTCTTCATTGGCTATCCACAGGATATCATCTACAGTCACAATACCCAGCAAAACATGATTATCATCTGTTACTGGTAAGGCTACCCTGTTATTCATTCTGAAGACATTAATAGCCTCCTCCTGCGGATCATTTGCGTTCAGCGCAATTGACCTGTTATCTGTAAGTTCGCCTACTGGGACATCCGGGTTGGCCAAAAGGATTTCTCTTATTCTGATATCATCAAGGAGAATTCCATTCTCATCGATTACATAAACAACATCAATAGTCTCCGAATCTTTTCCGTATTTCCTGATGTGTTCCAGAACCCGTTTAACCGTCCAGTCCGTTTTGACAGCAATATAATCGGGCGTCATTAAACGCCCGACACTATCTTCTTTATAACCAAGAAGCGATAAGGCTTCTACCCTGTCTTTTGCAGGTAATAAAATGATCAGCTTTTTTACAGCATCCCCTTTAAGCTCAGAAAACAGGGAGGTCCTGTCATCCGGCGGCAGCAGATTAATCAGCTGGGCAAGTTTTTCTCCGGGAAGCTTTTTTATAATTTTTTCCTGGGTTGGAAAATCCAGGATTCTGAAAACATTAACTGCCCTTTTAATAGAAAGAGTGTTAATGAATTTAACCGCATATTGAGGAAGTTCGTCTATAAGATGTTCAACATCCGAAATATTAAGCGCATCTAAATACTCCCCTAATTGTCCATCACCATCACGCTCAATTAGTTCAACAACTTCTTCAACAACCTTTTCTTCCATAAATAGCGCTTTTATTATTTACATGTTTCTTTTGCTTTATCAAGATTGCAAAAGTGATGTTTTATTTTTAAAAACGCGTTACGTAAAGTACAATTAATTGTAATCCTTAGAGCCTGTTTAATTTTAGATGTTCAAATTGTTTACAGCTTATTTTTAAGCGAAACGAGTCCTATTTATTTCTGGTAGCTTTCCTACCTGAAATGAATAGGATGAAGTTGCAGCTAAAAAGAAGCATAAACAAATGAGCAGATGAATTTAAACAGGCTCTTATACTTTGAGAGCTTCTCCAAACGTCCATTCTACAAGCTGTCCCATAGATTGCTGCAACTCCTCTTTCTTTTCCTGAAGCCCGCCTAAAACAAGCAGATCAGTTCCGGCAACAAGTAAAGCAGAAACCACATTAAAATAACTGATATGATGATCGCCGGAAATTGCCTCTTTCAGACTGTGCGCCTTTCTGTTGTGTAAACGGTTATCATTCGCCCTGTTTTTAATAATGAGATTGTAACCGGAAGTGTCATTAAGTAATATAGCTTCCAGTTCACAATGATTATAAAAGTGATGAAACCGTTCCTTTAATATTAACATGATATGTTCACGTACAATATCCGGTGTACTTTCTGATCCGGCCGGATCAGTTACGTTGTTTGTCCAGAAATTATTTTCTGCCACATAGGCTTTAATCAGCTGGTGAAAATCTCCAAAATAACGGTAGATCAGGATTTTTGAAACTCCGGCCAGCTTAGCGACCTTATTTACACCTAATCCATTAAATCCGCTTTTTTTGATGATTTCACCCACCGCATCTAATAACTTCCTTTTTGTATTCTCTTTGTTTTTCATCGGTATTATATTGTTTTCTTAAGTAGTTGCAGGGCCGTAGGTTATTATTTTTTTGCTGTTTTTAATTATCAGTTGATTTTGATGGTTACAAAACTTATATGACCTTCAACACAAACGTTTGCTTAGCCGCAAACTCACATCAATTTTCACAAAACATTCTATTTTTATATACTTATATTTATTTTTTTCGTTTAATAACAAGATATAATTCAGGGATATCAATTTGTAAAAACTTATATTAACTGGTTAATATATTATATGAATGCCCGAAATTTTATCGAAAAAAGCCTCTTATAATATTAATGCTTGTATATTTATAGCGGTTGATCATGTTAAAAAAAAGAATAATCTATGATAATGAGTTGTATTGTTATTGACGATGAACCTCATGCTATTGATGAGCTTTGCGAGCTGATTGCCCAGGTACCTCATTTAAATTTGCTGGAGACTTTTTCGGATGCCAGACAGGCTATTGCCTATTTACAGGAAACAAATCACATCGATATTATTTTCTCAGATATCAGTATGGCGGTACTCAATGGAATTGAGGCTGCCGAGATTATGAATAACTATTGTCATTTCTTAGTTTATGTAACTGCACACAGGGGTTTTGCTCCTGAAGCATTCCAGGCCAAGGCAGATGGTTACCTGCTTAAACCTGTCAGTTATCTTTCTTTCAGACAAAAAGTAGAAGATCTGACGCTGAAATACCAGGATATCCTGAGGTTACAAAAAGACGAACAGCAATTCTTATTTATCAAGGGTGGCCAGAAGAGTAGCTATATCAAGATAAAATACAGTGATATTGTTTATATCGAAGCAATGCTGAACTATATCATGATACATACCACCAGTGGTCACGAAATAACTTATATCGGTCTGAAAGCTATGGAAGACAAATTGCAGGTTATGGATATCTTTTTCAGGATAAACAAATCAATCATTATCTCTTTAAACTATCTGGACCGTGTGGATGGCAATATTGCAAGACTGGCAGGCGGTCAGAATTATCAGATCGGAGAAAAATATAAAAGTGTGTTTCTCGATTTTCTAAAGAAACACACCTTAAAATCATAGATAGATATGTTCAGATACCGAACCGACATTACACTCGGGGCAAGTTAGGGGTTATAGTAAATGTATTCGTTGGATCAGTAGCAACTGGATCAGGACGACGTGATTGTTTTTGGTAAAGAAACAATGTTTTTTTTGTCAGTTTTAGTTTTTTTCTGGTCAAACTCATGGCTGTAATTATTTAGTTTATCGCCAATGTTATCCCCAAAAAAAGGGCTGTACACCTTTATTATATTACATGGTAAAATTATTATATAAAGACCTATTCAGACTCATAAAAGGCGTACGCATCCATATATTATGCTGGTGTTTATTTATAATTTATGAGATGTTTATGCTAAGGATGATCACCTCATCCATCCGCCCTTTTATTGATTATTTTCTATTTTATTCTCTTAACATTGCACTGTTTTACTTTCATTCGCTGATACTACTCAGAAAAGGGTCAACAAAGACCAAAAAGGATATATGGCTGATACCGGCACTCATCATTATCGAGTTACTTGTCTATTATTTTATTTCAATATTTATCATTATCTGCCTGAAAGAATTCGCTCAAAATCATGTCGAATCTATTACCTATACTAAGCTTTCAGTGTACTTTACTCTAACGACATTTGCTGGTACAGTCTGGAGAGGAGTATATTTTGCCCTTTATGGCTCTGCTTATTATGTTTTGATCAGCTATTATCAGAAAAAACAGAATGAACTTAACCGCACAATAGAAAACGAACAGCTGAAAAATGAACTTCTACGTGCTGAACAGGACTTTCTCCGTGCACAAATCAATCCTCATTTACTTTTCAATACTTTAAGCTTTATCAAATACGCTGCAAAGAAAAAACCTGAAGAAGCCAATGAAGCCATCATGAGGTTATCCGGCATTATGGGTTTTGCCTTAGAGAATAACAGCCAGACCATACTGGTGACCAAAGAACTGGAGCAAGTCGAAAACATTATCAGACTGAATCAGTTAAGGTTCAATCATACCCTTTATATTGAATATACTACCAAACTAAAGAATGATCAGGTAACCATTATTCCAATCATCTTGCTTACTCTGGTTGAAAATGTTTTTAAACATGGTAATCTGCTGGACAAAGATTATCCGGCCGAAATACGGGTAGAATCAACAGATGAATATCTGATTCTGCAAACCTCGAATCTTCCTAATCATGATGGAAATATCATAAGCGGTAAAACCGGATTGGCTAATATCAATTCAAGGTTAAAACAGTTTTATAAAGAAAATTATCAATTCAGCCATGGCATGATGGCTAACTTATTCAGGGTGGAAATTAAAATAAAGCTGAATAATTAATTAAACCTCTACCTGTAAAGAGCATCATATTGTTTAATTATTTAATAAAATATATAAACATAAATTATGAAATTGACGCTCTCACCCGTTAGTATCTCCCGCACCCCGGTATTTTCTTATCAGGAGGATATACATATAGTATGGGATGAACTAAAGAATTACATTCATGAGTCCTCTCCTTCATTTTACGAAATGATAAGGGGAACAGAATGTTCAGACCTCTCCACGCTCGACCCAAAAATCAGGTTTACGATCTGGAAGTATTTTAACCGCGCCAAATACAGGGCAACCCCTTTTGGAAATTTTGCGGCATTTTCTATTATTCCGGTTAATAACGAAACCAATAATGATCCGGTCACCCTCTCAAAAAAACATATAAGCCACCGTTTTGTCAACTGGCAGGAAAAGGAAAATTTCAATTTTGATTCCGAATGGCTATTTCATCGTGCAGATTTCCTGATGGCGAATACAACAGCTTACAAGGGAGGTGATGACTTACGTTATATCAATATTGAAAACGGATCTTTTGAACTGTCAGCTATTGAAGTCGAAGAAACAACCTTATCCACACTTGATTTTTGCAGGACCAAAAGGACTGTTGAAGAAACACGTCGTTTTCTGCGTAAGGAACATAAACTGAGTCTGGCCATGTCAAACTATTTTTTGGAGCAACTGGTTGACCTTCAATTACTGATTACAGATTTCCAACCCAATATTATTGGCCATGATTATTTTGACCGTATCGGCTATGCCCACAGAGATAAAATAGACGATTACATTATTGCCGAACGGAAGAGGATAAAAGGACAATTATCTGAGCGAAGACTTCAGGTATTAACAGAGTTGACTGAATTCCTTGCTACACATACACCCGCCAGCCAGATGACCTCACTGGATGATTTCAGACAAAAATTTGTCAAAAAATTTGAACAAAAAGAAGTTCCCTTACAAATTGCGATGGACCCCGAAATAGGTGTTGGCTACGGATCTACGACACTAAATAAAGAAGAGGACCTGCTTGTTCATGAACTGCAGGGATACAGAAGATCTGTACAAAATGAAAATCACAACCTCTCCTATACTGCATTGCACCAGTTTATACTCAATCAGATGATGCAGCAGAAAACTATACAACTGACGGATTTTAAGGCCCCTCCTACGCTTTCACAGCTCCCTGTAGCCAATACGATCAGTATATTACTACAGGCTACTGAGGAACATCTGATTGTGGAATATTTTGGCGGCTGTACTGCAAACTCTCTACTGGGCAGGTTCACCATGGCCAGTGATGAAATCACCAGCCTGGGACGTGGATTTGTCCAGACAGAACAGGAGGCTAATCCTGATATCCTGTTTTTTGATATCGCGTACCAGATTGAAAAACATGCTGATAATATTAACCGCAGAAAAGCGATCTATAAATATGAACTTCCTATTTTAAGCTGGCCGCAAAGTCAGCACGTACTCGACCTGGATGATATCATGTTAAGTGTCAAAGGGAATGAACTCATCCTGCATTCAGTCAAATATGGCAAAAGAATAATCCCTAAACTAGCTTCTGCCTATAATTACGCCCGTTCCGATCTGGCTGTTTACCGGTTTCTCTCCGACTTGCAGCATCAGGGCCTCCGTTCTTATTTAGGCCTCAAACTGGACACTATATTTCCCGGACTTTTACACTATCAGAGAATACAGTATAAAAATGTTATCCTGTCTCCTGAAAAGTGGCTGGTTCCGGAATCAGTATGTGCAGGGACAGCTATTGATCAATCTTTAAAGGCCTTACATGACTGGTTAAAACATATTAATTTAGATAAACCATTCAAATGCGGGGTGAATGATCAGACACTTGTCTTTGATATGAATGCAGAGGAAGACAGGCATTCTTTCCTTCTCTTTTGCCGGAATAAAAAAGACCTCTATATCGAAGAAGCTTTTATCCCTAAGCTGCCTCAGGCGGTCGATGAAAATAATGCGCCCTATCTTCCGGAATTTATTGTGAACCTCCAACATAAAAATCAGCTATATTTCCCTTATCCTTTAGCTGGCAGCTGGAATAAAGAAGAGCATTTTTCTGATCTATTTTTACCCGGAACAGAATGGCTGTATTTCGAAATTTATTGTCACGCTTCAAAATGCAATTCCATCCTTCAGCTCATCAACAGACAATTCATCTCTCCATCGCGTAAACAATTGAAAAACTGGTTTTTTATTCGTTATAACGATCCATCCTATCATATCAGGTTAAGGCTTCAGCTCAGGAAAATAACTGACGGACAGGAGTTGACAACAAGTCTTTCCGATCTTCTGGCCCCTTATATCAGAACTGGTATTATAGCCGATTTACAAGTCAAAATCTACCGTCAGGAAACAGAAAGATATGGCTTAAAGAGAATAACCCTGGCAGAAAAGAATTTTGGAATTGACAGTGATTATGTATTAAGTGTTATTACTAAACCTGTAAAGGCGAACGACCTTTATATACTTTCCATGATGCTGATGGAGAATGTGCTGCATGGTATGGAACTAACCCTTCAGGAACAGGCTAAATTTGCAGAACAAATGCATGGCAATTTCTCTGCAGAATTCAAGATTCTCCCAGAAGGGCTCAAAAAAATAAATCTAAGTTTCAAAGATTTCAATTATGACAGCCTTTCGATATACAGGGATAAGCTATTGCAGAAAAGGGCCCTTCAGACAGAGAGATCATTTCTGACGGCCCTGGCCAGTTGTCCGGAAACAAAGAAATATAGTTTATTAGCGGATTTATTTCACATGCATGTCAACAGGATATTTCACGATGATCAGCGCATGCATGAGATGATCATCTATAATTACCTGACCAAACGGATAAAAATGAAAATCGGAAGGCTACACAATCAGAATTTGGTCAACCAGGAAAAAGAAGCCCAGGCGTCTGTATAAAGATAAAACATATAGATTTATCACTGACAGACAATGCGTTCCGGTAAAATTTAATTAAAAAAATAAGATACGCATTCAACAAAATTATTATTTTTACCTAAGTGGTAACATGAGTTTTTTCCTGCCGGGGATTCGAATGTTGCTGCAAGCAACCGACGATCTATGAAACCTTCTATCAAAAACTACTACAACGCCCCTTCAGTTCTTGTCAAGAGCCTCGAAGCGATTGAAAACTTCCAGTCTGCTCACAAGATCTTTCTCAAAAAAAACAATGAAGAATCAAAAAAATCCATGGCCCAATCATTGCAAATGGTAAAAATACTGCAAGATGAATTATCTGTACCCGATGAATCTGCTGATCAGATCAGACTTGCTTTTCTGAAGCAGGTAACCGCTCTGGAACAGAATATTGAGAACATTCATCTTGAAGGTCTGTTTCCGGATTTGTACAGAGACAGTGAGTCTTGTTTCCGTCTGCTTCACGACATCCTTGACGGCTTCAAAATATCCTTACTATCCAAAGGAGAGTCTTATCCTTTCATCGAGCTCTCAACAAGTAATAATGAATGGAAAGATCATGGTGTTGTCGCCTTTTGCAGGGATGTCAAAAATAATCTGAACCCTGCAAAATTCAGGAGTTTATGGGATGCACTTCAGTGTTACGAAAAAAACAAAACCCAGCTGACCTATACCTTTGAAATCTTGTCTTTAACAGGAAACCTGGGTAAACAATAAGCTGTTCTTCATCGAAACTATCCTGTCAGGTTCAGATCTGTTGAAATACCAGGGCTTTCATTTGGTTGTAACGGGCATCCGTAAATAATTAAAAATAAATTTTATCCCAGGGAAAATATGTAATAAGCATTTGAATGCCTATATTCGCCGAAATGTTCCTGTAGTTCAATGGATAGAATTTTGGTTTCCGGTACCAAAGATGGGGGTTCGAATCCCTTCGGGAACACTAAAAAAGCCTCTAACTTTAAAGATAGAGGCTTTTTCAATTATAACTTACGATTTACGCAGCTTACAGTTAAAACTCTGAGACCGAATTTGGACTGGACATTTTGGACTTTAAAGATTGAATCAGATTTTGGACTCTTAAAAACGCGTTGTCTTTAATATTCCTGACTCCCCTTTTCGTAATATTAGCCTTAGCGGGATCGGCTTCAAACTGCCAGGATCTAAAATTCCCCTTGCCATTAAATACCAGATCAGTAATTGTATATTTAAATTTATCATCCTTTATAAGGATAATTATATTAGCATATACCCGTCCTTCTTCACATGAATAAACGAGCAATGAAGCTACAATCTTTCCTGCCTCTTTATCTTTTATCTGAACAACATCATTAACCAATTTAAAAGAAGTTGCGAGCCACTCCATGGCCTTATCAAATAGTTGCACTTTAGTCCCAGGGGTTTTAACAACTTCAGTATAAGTTATTTTATTTGTGAGGCTATCAATTTGTGATTCCTGGGCCAACCCCATCAGAGGAGCAATTAAGAATAAAGAGAGAATTAGTCTTTTCATATTTTCACTTTTTTCTAAGTTAAATAAAAACACACAACCAAAACAAGACTTTATTAAGAATTAATCTCGTTTTTTCATACTTACGAGGTGATCTTGAAACTATTCGATTAAACGAGAATTAACGGGGGCCCTTCTTTTGTTTCTACAGCCCCCTCTCTCCATCCGGCCTCAGCCGCAGACTAAATGGATAAACTACCATTTTCATCACAATTGTAAATAAAATCTACTATTCACGTAGGGAAAACGGCAGTTCACGTAATAATGAAATGATTAATCAAATGATAAGCTTATTATTGATCTAAGTTATCCATCTACCTATGGAAAAACACAAATGACACGGAACCCTTTCAGGGTTCTTTGTCATTCTTACAATCCAGCTATTTTGTTTTTATCTGTCATTCTTTAGAATGCGTTTGCCCCGACAGTATAAAGATCCGGAAAAACAGAGTACCTGATTACTTATTAAATAAAAAAAACCAGCCAATTGGCTGGTTTTTTAATGACCCCATAGGTAGAATCATTGTATTAAAATGCGTTGATAATCAATTGTAATGCTCCTTGTTTATGTTCGGGACTAAACATGGCTGTGGCAGCAATTGGCATATGATAGTTAAAAACGACCAGGTCTTTGTTAAACGTTATCCCAGAATTGACAATATTTGGTTTAGACCCATAAAAATTCTGTTGCCTTCCAAAAGCAAACCCACCGCCGGCAAAAAGATGAAGATTAGTAGTTCCTTCTTTCCATATCCTGTAATCCAGCACCACATAATTAGAATAATTATTGGCTAAAGAGCCATCACTGTTCATATGGGTATCCCTGCCCTGTACAATCGTACTCCAGTTTATACTGATCGGAAAAGCATCCCCAAACTGATATCCCGCTGTTACATCAATAAAATGCGATGTAGTTGCTCTTTTATAATCGAACAGATTGGCATTCGGAAAATCTGTAAAGTTGTTAATATCCCAGACAGAAAAATTAAATCCATGCTTCGCATAACTCACATAATAATCAAATTCCTTATACTGCCCGTTAAGACCTGCCCCACCCCAGATACCCGCAGCAAAACTGCCATCCCTGGTGGTATAATGCATATCTACATCCGTAATCGGACTATTGGAAACCCTGAACCCACGCCATATATATAGGTTACGGAGCTGTAGATTCACATTAAAAGGTGTATATTTTTTCACCGCTACGGTGTCTGTTTTCGGGGTTTTTACATCCTGAGCTTTAGCAAAAAAGCAAAGACTCAGCCCCAGCATAGCCACCAGGCTACCTCTATAAATAGTTTTCATAAAAATATGTTTAAGAGATCAGATAATTAATGAAACTGCATATAAACAAGTGCTGCTATTGCTGCACCAACTATCGGTCCTATAATAGGAATCCAGGCATAAGACCAGTCGCTTCCACCCTTTCCCTTCATCGGCAACAAAGCATGCATTATCCGCGGAGCTAAATCCCTTGCCGGATTAATTGCATATCCCGTAGTTCCACCCAGTGAGAGACCAATTACCCATACCAGAAAAGCAACCGGAACAGCACCCACCGAACCCAGGCCAATCGGCACTTTTGTAGGCGTAATCTCAGCTCCGGTTATATAAAAGACAGTAAATACAAGCACAAAAGCGCCTATAATTTCACTGGATATATTGGAAACGTAATTACGGATTGCCGGACCTGTACAAAAAACAGCAAGCATAGCACCAGGATCATTATTACGGTTGAAATGATCTTTATACATTACCCAAACCAGAAAAGCACCCATCGCCGCGCCTAGCATTTGCGCCACAATATAAGGCAGCACACTCGCCCAGGCAAACTTCCCGGCTATGGCCAGACCGATAGTTACTGCGGGATTCAGATGCGCACCACTATAAGGCCCTGCCACAGTTACACCGACAAAAACAGCAAGTCCCCAGGCTGTGGTAATTACCATCCAGCCACTATTATTTCCTTTCGTATCATTTAACACAACGTTGGCCACTACGCCATCGCCCAGGAGTATAAGTAACATAGTACCTATTAACTCAGCAATAAATGGAGTCATTTTATGAATATTAATATGAATAATTAAACTGCATCAGACTCAGGAAGTTCATCATTCCAGCTTTGTGCTGCATGAATAGCTCTTTTCCAGTCTTTGATCCCCTTTTGCATAGCCGATCTGTCAGCTGCCGGAACAAATTCCTTTTCTGATTGCCATAACTGCTGTATCTCTTCTACACTTTTCCAGTAACCGACAGCCAGTCCGGCTAAATAAGCTGCCCCCAAAGCTGTAGTTTCGACCACATTCGGACGTATAACTTTACAGTTTAGCAGGTCTGACTGAAATTGCATCAGCAGATCATTTGCCGTCGCACCTCCGTCAACCCTTAGTTCCTTAATTTCCATTCCCGCATCAGCTTCCATCGCTTTCAGAACATCCATTGTCTGATAGGCAATAGATTCAAGAGCCGCCAGGGCGATATGAGCGGAAGTTGTACCTCTGCTTAATCCTACGATTGTACCTCTGGCATCAGGTTTCCAGTAAGGCGCTCCCAAACCGGCGAAAGCAGGCACAAAATAAACCCCTTGCGTGTCCTTTACAGTTGCAGCCAGCTTCTCTACTTCAGCCGATTTTTTAATAATCCCCAGACCATCGCGCAGCCACTGAACTACAGCACCACCGATAAATATACTTCCTTCAAAAGCATATTGTATTTTACCATTAATTTTCCATGCAACAGTAGTCAGCAGGTTATTTTTTGATTCAATAAACTGATCACCGATATTCATCAGCATAAAACAACCAGTACCATAAGTATTTTTAACCATGGCTTTTTCTATACACATCTGGCCAAAAAGAGCCGCGTGCTGATCTCCTGCCATACCTGCAATAGGTATTTTGGAAGCAAAAATTGTAGTTGTAGTTTCTCCGTATATTTCACTGGATTGTTTAACTTCCGGAAGCATACTTTTCGGAACATCGAGCAACTCCAGCAATTCATCATCCCATTGCTGCGTACGGATATTGAAAAGCATCGTACGGCTTGCATTGGTGATATCAGTTACATGGACATGCCCCCTGGTAAATTTCCAGACCAGCCAGCTGTCAACAGTTCCAAAAGCCAGTTCACCTGCATTTGCCCTGTCACGTGCACCTTTCACGTTATCTAATATCCATTTGATTTTAGTTCCTGAAAAATAAGAGTCAATAACCAATCCGGTCTTCGCACGGACCATATCCGTTTTACCGTCTTTTTTTAGCTGATCACAAAAAGCAGCTGTACGTCTGTCCTGCCAGACTATAGCATTATAGACCGGCTCTCCGGTAGCACGATCCCACACGATGGTCGTTTCACGCTGATTAGTAATTCCGATTGCTTTAATATTTGATCCGTTAATTCCCATCTTAACGGTTGCTTCTGCTGCTACACTGGCCTGAGTTGACCAAATTTCATTAGGATCATGTTCTACCCAGCCTGATTGTGGAAAAATTTGGGTAAATTCCTTTTGAGCCATAGATTTGATCTGTCCTTTATGATCAAAAATAATAGCACGCGAGCTTGTTGTGCCCTGGTCCAGAGCCAAAATGTAATCTTCCATAAAATATTGGTTTATATTGGTTTTAATTGATGCTAAATAATTACTATTCAGGTGTATAAGGTTCCAGCAAATAAGACTGGGCAAGTTTTCTGAAAGCAGTAACCTGTTCCTTCTCCCAGTTCTCATCATAATGGAGTTCGGAGGCAACTAATTTGGCTACAGCAGGGGCCATATCAATCGCGGCACGGGCATCCAGAAACAGCGCCCTTACCCTTCTGGCAAGAATATCTTCTACAGTCCGTGCCATTTCATGTCTTACACCCCAGATCACTTCGGCTTTCAGGTAAGGCATCCGTACATGCAATTTCTCTCTCCACTGTGGATTCTCCTCTCCCAAAGCCAGCACAGCTTCCTGATCACTTCCGTAAACATATAAGTGGTTCTTACGGTCTACGTCTTTTTTACTGCCATGAATAGAAAGCTCTTTTGTCTTTGTAGGAACATTTTTGAGTCTACCAACCTCAATAGCTTTATTGATCGTATCCTCTCCCATTCTGCGATAGGTCGTCCATTTACCACCAGTAATGGTAATCAGGCCCGATGCAGTAACAATCAGTTTATGACTACGCGAAATCTCTTTAGTTTTCGAAGAACCGTCTTCCGGTGCTGCTAAAGGACGTAAACCTGCAAACACGCTCAATACATCTTTACGGGTAGGTACCTTAACCAGGTATTTGGCAGCAGTCCGCATAATAAAATCGATTTCCTCTTCTAAGGCTACCGGTTCAAGACTATGTTTATCCAATGGAGTATCAGTAGTTCCGACTACCAGTTTATCATGCCATGGCACAACAAACAAGACCCTTCCATCATCCGTTTTCGGAATCATAATCGCATCTTCTCCAGGCATAAACGAACGCTCCATAACCAGGTGTACACCCTGACTTGACCTGACCAGAGGTTTTTTACCCGGTTTATCCATTTGCAGCAGATCATCCACAAATACACCAGTTGCATTAATTACAGTTTTTCCTTTTATAGTATAAGTAATCCCTGATTCTGCATCAACAGCAACTACACCGGCTACTTTATCTTTTGCATCTTTAATCAGGCTGGATACACGAATATAATTCAAGATTGTAGCCCCCTGTTCCAGACTGGTCTGGGCCAGGTTTACAGCAAGACGGGAATCGTCAAACTGTCCGTCATGATAAACTACACCACCATACAGGTTTTCCTGTTTGATAGTGGGTAATTTACTGATGACCTCTTTTTTCGAGATATGTTTAGCGCGGCCAAATCCAAGTTTACCAGCCAGAAGATCATAAATTGTCAGACCTATCGTATAAAAAGCGCCTCCCCACCATTCGTAATTAGGAATAATAAATGATTCATTTTTCACCAGGTGAGCCGCATTTTTCAAAAGTAAACCCCGCTCATACAATGCTTCGCGAACCAGTCCTATGTCCCCCTGTGCAAGATAACGCACGCCTCCATGAACTAATTTGGTACTACGGCTGGAAGTGCCTTTTGCAAAATCAACCTGCTCCAACAATAATGTCTGATAACCGCGGCTCGTTGCATCAAGCGCAGCTCCTAAACCCGTTGCTCCCCCACCAACTACAATAACATCCCATACTTTACCCGGATCAGCAATATTTTCTATAAGTTCTTTCCTGCTTTTGTTCATCGATGCAACCTCCTTATGTTTTATAACGATTAGTTTCGCTTTCTATATCAAATCTATAAAATAAAACATTTCAAAACAAATTAAAATCATTAAGAACCTAATATATTTAACAAACAGGCCAAAACATAACAAAAAAGCCATTAAACAACCTATCAAGCAACCTAACCAACCATTAATCGAAACAAAACGAAACAAACATTAAAATATTTGACTGAAATTATTGGCCAGAACTTACGGATATTGTTTATTTTTGATCATCAGCAACCAACACAAAAACCGGAATGAAGAGTATTACCGAAAGACATCAGTTAATTTTAAAGAAGCTCCATGAGACCGGATTTGTGAATGTACAGGAACTCAGTACACAAATGAAAGTTTCGGATGTGACTATCCGGAAAGACCTTAAACTACTGGAAGACAAAAAATTACTATTCAGAACACACGGAGGAGGTTCAAAAACAAATCCTTATACCAACGACAGACCGGTTGCTGAAAAGGAGCAGATGCATGCTGACAAAAAAAGACTGATAGCCACAGCCGCAGCAGAAATGATCGGACACAACGACTCCATCATTATCGCCTCAGGTACATCTATGTTAGCCCTGGCCAGAGCTATACATCCCGAAAAACATCTGACTGTAATTACCTCAGCACTAAATGTTGCCCTCGAATTATCCCATCACCAGCATGTAGAAGTTTTACAGCTTGGCGGTCAGTTAAGACAAAACTCCTCCTCGGTCATGGGGCCCTATGCAGAGCAGATCCTTTCTGATGTATCCTGTAGTATGTTATTCTTAGGTGTAGACGGAGTCGATATTGAAACCGGCCTGACAACCACAAGCCTGATGGAAGCGCGTCTGAACCAGAAAATGATTAATGCAGCACAGGTTACAGTAGTACTGGCCGACAGCTCTAAAATGGGAAGACGCGGTCTGGGAAAAATCTGCTCACTGGATCAGATCCAGCATATCATTACCGACGATGGTATATCGCCGGCACTGGTCAAATTAATGGAAAATAAAGGTATCAGCGTAACTATAGTCAAGGAAAAAAACTAAACTACATTTCAATTTTACAGCGTTCACGGCTTAGTGCATCCATAAAGCTATGATGTTCATAAGCTGTTTGCTTGAGCATTGCTTCGTCTTTTTTGTAAGTATTTTTAAGTTCCCTGCGGTTCATCGCCTGGAAGAAACGTCTGATATCGTCCTTACTTTTCAGCGTAAGTCCCGGTACCTCTTTGGGCTTGTTGTCTTCTCCAATGGCAACCATCGTAAAATAGCTCGTATTGGTATGTTTGACTGATTGTGTTTTCAGATTTTCAGAAACGACCCTGATCCCAATAATCATAGAAGTTTTTCCTACGTAATTCACTGAAGCCATCAGAGAGACCAGCTCTCCAACTTCGACCGGGGCTAGAAAATCGACCACATCAATGGAAGCAGTTATACAATATCCATCGGCATGTTTTGCAGCACAGACATAGGCAACCTTATCCATCAGGCTAAGGATAATACCGCCATGTATTTTACCGCCAAAATTTGAATACGACGGGATCATCAGTTCAGTTAAAGTAATCTGGGAATTTGCGACAGGTTTAAAATCTTGCATATCAGAGGGCTGTTTAAAATTTATCTCTATGACCGCAATTTAGCCTTTTTTGAAGAGCTGACAAAGCTGACGGGCATGATTATTGATCCGGGAAGAAACAAATCCTTATCCATGACCGCTACTAAAACCCGCTTTCAATTTCTTCCATTTGTAATCAATTTACTCATTCCACTAAGTTTTGGGGCAATTGGCGGGCTAATCACCATAAAATCAGTAAACACCTGGTATCCAGGACTTCAAAAACCATCATTCAATCCGCCTAACTGGTTATTCGGCCCTGTCTGGTCGGCTCTTTTTATAGTTATAGGGATTTCAGCCTATCTGATATGGTCCAAAAGAAAGCAGATCATCCATTTTCCAAGAACCATAGCCATCTATTTTATCCAGCTGATCCTTAACCTCTGCTGGTCTTATTTATTCTTTTACCATCATTTGATTGGCGCATCTCTGATTGAAATTATCGCATTGCTGGCAGCAATCCTGGTGAATGGCATTGTATTCTATAAAATTGACAAAACGGCCGGTTTACTCTTTATCCCTTATTTTTTATGGGTGAGTTTTGCGACATTACTTACTTACCATATTTACGCGCTGAATTAATCGTCAGGACGCTTACCTGAATTAATTGAATAATTTTTCAACAGGCTCTAAAAGAAAACCTGTAATTTAGGAAAGTGATCTCCATTAAAAAACTACTCATCGGTTTACTTTGCTTCTGTACCTTCCAGGTCAATGCACAGAAGGTTGGCCTTGTGCTCAGTGGAGGCGGGGCTAAAGGACTCGCACATATTGGCACACTCAAAGCACTGGAGGAAAATAATATCCCGGTTGATTACATCACCGGAACCTCAATGGGTGGAATCGTAGGTGCACTTTATGCCGCCGGATATTCACCTGAACAAATTGAAAAGATAGCACTGACCCCCGATTTTCAGGATTGGGTAAGCGGTCGTTTCAAAAGCGATTACAATTTTTTCTTTCAGAAAAGCAGCCCGAATGCCTCCCTGATTACCGCAAAACTTTCTATCGACACCGCTTTAAGAGTTAGTTTCAGATCGAATCTGATCAACGACATCCCGTTAAATTTTGCTTTAATTGAACTCTTATCACAGGCTTCGGCTATATCAAAAGACAATTTCGACAATCTTTTTGTTCCTTACCGCTGTATGGTGTCCGATGTATTTTCACAAACCAGCATTACAGTGAAGAATGGAAGCCTGGCAGAAGCTGTCCGCGCAACGATGACAGTTCCTTTAATCTACCGGCCTATCAAACTGGACAATAAATATGTTTTTGATGGCGGCTTATACAATAACTTTCCGGTCGATGTCATGCAGAAAGAATTCAAGCCTGATTATATCATCGGCGCTAATGTATCCTCCAAGAATTTCAAAGAATACCCAAAAAACGATGATGAACGTTTAATTAACCGCCTGATGTTATTTATGTTCCTCTCCAAGTCAGACTCCACACTTATTGGAAAAAACGGTATTTATATCCAACCCGACCTTCAGGACTATAGCTCAAGCAATTTCACCCCTGTTGCCGAACTGATCAAACAGGGCTACGATGCCACTATGGCCGATATGCCAAGAATACTAAAGGAAGTTAAACGCAGAGTCAGCAAAGAAGATATAGTCCTCCGGAGGAATACCTTCAATAACAAGAAACCAAGGTTAGTTTTTAGTGACGTCACAGTTACCGGTGTAAATAATCAGCAGAAACGCTATATAGAACGCTTGTTCAAAAGTGATAAAGCAACTTTTGATTTAGATGACATCAAGCAGGGATATTATAAACTGGTGGCTGATGAAACTTTTGAAACTATTTACCCTAAAATAACCTACAACCCAACATCCGACAGCTATACTTTCGGAATTGTAGCACGCCCCAAAAGAAGTTTCAAACTTGATTTTGGCGGAAACATTTCCAGCAGACCGATCAGTAATGTATTTCTTGGCTTACAGTATAATTACCTGGACCGCAAGGCTTATACCTTCGGAACAAACTTTTATTCAGGTCGTTTTTATGAATCTGTGCAGCTAAATGGCCGTATTGACTATCCCTCAAAACTCCCTTTTTTCCTGAGTGGTGAAATGACCTACAATCACTTTAATTTTTACAATACCAGTCAGATTTTCATCGAGAACCCCCATCCTACGTATATAGAACAATCTGATAGAAAAATCGAGCTCAAAGGGGGTATCCCGCTTAACCGCAATACCAGGATTACGCTCAGCACTTCATTCATTAGCAATAATGACCATTACAGTCCTACTAATACCTTCAATATTGGTGACATACTCGATAAAACTACTTTCATCGGATTAAGATCTACCCTGGCTTTTGAACAGAACACCCTCAACCGTAAACAGTACGCCAACAGAGGACGGAACTTCCTGCTCAGCCTCAACTACTATACCGGCCGCGAATTTTATACACCGGGAAATATTTCAAGGACTACTGACTTATCAGGAGACATCGAAGTGACCAAAAAGCAAAGAGAATGGATAAACATCAAGATGAGTGACGAAAATTACTTCTTTCATCAGGGCAAGTACACGCTGGGCTATCTGGCAGAAGGCGTGATTTCCAATCAGCCCCTTTTCTCCAATTATTACTCCACTTTACTTGCAGCACCGGCTTTTTATCCCCTACAGGACAGCAGATCACTCTTTCTGGAAAAATTCAGGGCTACCACCTATCTTGCAGGAGGTTTGAAAAACGTCTACCAGATTAAAAAGAACCTGGACTTAAGAGTGGAAGCCTTTCTCTTCCTTCCCTACCAGGAATTTGCACAAAATGGGTTCCAGGATGTTAAAAATACCCACACATTTAACCATATACATTATGCAGGAACAGCCGGCCTTGTCTACCACACACCAGTTGGCCCGGTCAGCCTGAGTTATAATTTATATGACGATCCGATAAAAAGAAACGGCGTTTTACTACATTTGGGATATCTAATTTACAATAAACGCTCTATAGAGTAAAAAACAAAATCAATGAAATCAATTTACTATTGCCTGCTCTTCTTACTGATGTCAACTTCTGGTTATGCTCAAAAAGCAGACATCAACAATTTCATTGTCAAAGAGAGTTTATTAAAAAACAGCAAACTTGCCATCATCGCAGCGGATTCTTTGGACCAACCTCTGGAGAAGATCAATGGTTTATATACATTTACAGTCAGTGGATTTACTCAAACGCTTAAATTCAATGATGGCGTAGCCGTACTCCCTCTACAACTAGACAAATCAGCTTTTGTTTATGTCAAACATCAGAACGATAAAGGCACTCACAGTAAGTTGTTGTATGTTTATAAAAAAGACGGGAGCCTGAATCCTTTCACCATCAATAGCCTGTGGCTGGTTCTTATCCCACTGTTCCTTGTCTTCATTGCATTTGCTTTCCGTAAACTGATCATCCTGGCTGTAGTTATTCTCCTGGTTTTTATTTACTTTAACCATAGCAACGGACTCAATCTTTCGACTTTCTTCGAAACGATATTTGACAGCCTGAAAAATTTAATTTAGAATTCACTGTATATTTAGTGGGGAGTAGTCTTTGAGACTGTTCGACAAAAGGCCACCATAAGGCCACCATTACCCCACGTTCAGGCCACCTTTTGCCTTAGGAAAAAGGTGGCCTCGCACTCCTTCTATCATGGTTTATACGTAGCCTTTTATCAAAGGGTTCATATTAAAAAGGCAACCCTATTCCGAAATTGTATTGAAAAAACCGGTACTGATCCGGACTGTTTTGTGAATAATATTTATCCTGAAACGCTTTCCTTCCACTAAATAACTTCTCAATCACCCATTGCTGAGAAGGTTCAAACTGTGGGTCCCTCAATTTAAGACCTACGTCAAATCTAAATACGAAGTATTGCAGATCGTACCTTAATCCCATCCCTGTACCTATCCCAAGCTGATTTTGCAGGTTATTAAACTTAAAATAAGTTTCAGGATGTGTACTTCCAGGTGATATATTCCAAACGTTACCAGCATCGAGGAATACAGCTCCTTTCAGCTTCGCACCAAAGAAATTATCAATCAGTTTATAACGGTATTCCAGGTTAGCTTCAATATGCATCTGTCCCAACTGATCTATACCATACAATGTCTTTCGCGTTGCTTCATCTGGAATACTTATTCCACGGTTATAATTCCCGGGGCCCAGGGTTCTTGCCTGCCAGGCTCTGACCCCACTCGCTCCACCAGCAAAAAACAATTTCTCAAAAGGGACATCAGTAGAGTTACCGTAAGCATAACCCACCCCCGCATTGATACGTGCGACAAACTGCTTATCCACTCCCAGGCTTTTATACCATCTTACATCAATTTCCGGGCGGATATACTGGTTAAAAGGCAAACCTAAAATATTAGCGTAATCTCCCTGAGCAGGATTATGTTTACCATCTATAATCCGGGATAGCCCATACAGCATATTACCTGCCATATCGATGTTCCCCCTAAAGTAAACAAAACTTTTGTTCAGTAATAATTTGTCTGCATTTAAAGAGTAAGCGTACTTCATCCCTAAAGTAAGATCTTTCCTGGTCAGCAGGTTTATATTGTAGGCATTGGCCAAAACAAGGGCTTGCCCGCTCGCAGTAGTTGTATCAATCAGCAACCCGCCAAATCTGTATTCAAAATTCAACGGCGTAAAAGAATGCAATTTCGATTTAGTCTCTACCCAATCATAGGTGATAGAGTTCAGGAAAACCCTGCGCACAAAGAAATCCTGCTGCAGCGCATACACATAACTCGTAGAGAAGGTCGTATATGGCATCCCATTCTTACCCATCAGTGGAATATTAAAGGGAACCATCAGCCTGGGTACAGCCAGATTGGCACTCAATGAAAAATCACGCTGATAAATATCACTGAACAACGAACCTCCCTGTCCTATCCTGGATTGAAGTCCTCCTTTGATCTGAAATTCAAAACGTTCTCCTCCGCGGAAAATATTATTATTTGTATAGGTATTGCTGAGCGTAAAACCAACCGTACCTGCATTAAAAGGAACCTCTCCCTCTATCCTGTTACTCATCCTCTTTTGAGGGGTTAACTGAATCCAGGGGTCTAGTTTATTCGAACTATCCTTTGCTTTGGTATACTCAATCTTTACATTCTTAAAGACATTAAGTCCATACAAACGATCGTAAGTGAGGTTTTCCTTAGAAATATCATAAGTCTCACCTTGTTTCAAAAAGTCATACCTCACTATCGGATTTCTCCTGAAACGTTTAGACTGATCTGTAAAACGGACCCCTTTGGCAATGCGCGGATTTAAGGTGATCGAATCTGTAAAACCAGCACTTGAAGGAGCGATGATGATATTGGTTTCACCAATCACATATTGGATATGTTTAGCATTACCAGCAGGAGTATCGATAAAGAGCGTCACATTAGCTTTACTCTTATTCAAAGCAGTATCGACCTCAAACCGCACGTAAGGCCGGGAGAAATCATAATACCCATGCTGTTTCATCATCTGGTAAATCTGTTCCCTTTCCAATGAAAGAGAATCGTCATCATACTGAACCTTTTCATGTAAATGGGTGACAAAACTCTTTTTATACAGATACAGATCTTTAATAGTACTGTCCGGAATATTGTAAGTGATTTTATTGATAAAAAATGCGGGTCCCGGGGTAGCAATAAAATCTACCTGGGCACGCTGGTTTTTCACTTTGATCTCTGCTTTGACCTTGGCCATAAAAAAACCTTTGCTCATCAGAAACTTCTCTACCTGCCCTCTGGAAATCTCGACCAGTGTACTATCCAGTACCGGGGCCTTCTTACCGACTGACTTAGTCTTGAACAAAGTGTAAAAAACATTGTATAAACCTACATTGATCCCAAGACGGGAAGCAGGGCGGATATCTTTCTGAATATAGTTCATCGCTTCCTCCTTTAATTTATCAGGAATGCTGTCTATATGAACTACTTTTACAATCGATTGGTTCGGCTCTATAAATTTTGTAGAAGAGCAGGCGGTAACAAAAAGAATAATAAATAGTAATATTGCGGGAAACTGGAATTTCTTTTTATCAATAGAATATGCTTTCAAAGTCACAGGTAAGTTTTATAAAATCATTACATCAAAAAAAATTTCGTAAAGAGCACGGATTGTTTATCATCGAAGGAATTAAATCGATTATCGAATTCATCCCTTCATCTTACCAGATTCATAGTATCTATTTTCTGGAACAACACCAGTCTTTACTACCAAAATTACCACCAAATATAAAGTTATTTGAAGTAAACAACGCCGAATTAGAGAAGATTAGTACTTTACAGGCGCCACAAGGCATTCTGGCACTGGTTTATATCCCCGAAACCCGGATATTCGACAGAAGTACACTCCGCAATAATTTCTCACTGGTTCTGGATGGTGTACAGGATCCCGGAAATCTGGGAACGATTATCCGTACAGCCGACTGGTTTGGCTTTAAAAATGTGATTTGTTCTTTGAATACCGTTGAGGTCTATAACCCCAAAACGGTGCAGTCAACTATGGGTTCTCTATGCCGGGTAAATGTAAGTTATCAGGATCTGACAGTATGGATGAAAGACCTGAACCTTCCTGTTTTTGGTGCTATGCTGGATGGAAATAGTCTTTATGAAACCCAATGGGGAACAGAAGGTCTGGTAGTTTTAGGGAATGAAGGACAAGGAGTGAGCCCTGAAATCAATAAAATGATAAATTATCCGGTAACCATTCCAAGGGTTGGAGAGGCTGAGTCATTGAACGTTGCAGTATCCGCAGCCATCTTTTGCTCAGATATTCGAAGAAATTTTGAGAAATAAATTGCACATTAACTATTAATTGCTATTTTTGCAACCTGAATTTAAACAGGTCGAGTGGCCGAGTGGCTAGGCAGAGGTCTGCAAAACCTTGTACAGCGGTTCGAATCCGCTCTCGACCTCCAGATTTGTATAAATTAAAAAAATAAAGGTTAAGACCATGGCAGTTACAAGACTAAAAAGAAAAGACAGAAAGAATAAAACAACTTCACGTTTAGAAGTTAAAACTTTGAAACTGGCTACAAACATTGAATTAGGTAGTCGTTCACAACAATCTAAAAAAGATCAGTTATTTAAAAACAATCTTTTATTAGATCAACTTTCTGCTGCTTTAAGAGCATAAGTTCCTAAAACACGAGCATAAAAAAACCTTTCTGAACACTCAGAAAGGTTTTTTTTATGCCGAATTTGTAAAGCTTTGACTAAACCAAAGCTTTACAAATTCTTTTCACGATTCCAGGACCTTCATAAATAAATCCTGTATATAGCTGAACCAGCGAAGCACCTGCTTCCAGTTTGTCTTTTGCATCCTGCGGAGAATGAATCCCTCCTACTCCTATGATAGGAAAAGCTTTATTCGATTTCTGCGCTAAGTAACGGATGACCTCTGTAGAGCGTAAGGTCAACGGCCTGCCGCTCAATCCTCCTGCTTCACCAGCTATCTCTGCCGGCGTATGTAAACCTTCTCTGCTAATGGTTGTATTGGTTGCAATAACCCCAGCAATACCTGCTTCCATCACAATTTCAACAATATCATCCAGTTGTTCATTGGTCAGGTCTGGTGCAATTTTCAATAAAATTGGTCTTGATACCCCGTCTTTATGGTTACGCTCCTGTAGGGTCTTCAACAACAAGGTTAAAGGCTCTTTCTCCTGTAAAGCCCTGAGTCCTGGAGTATTCGGAGAACTCACATTCACTACGAAATAATCTACCACATCGAATAACCGGTCAAAACACTTTACATAATCAGAAACAGCGTCTTCATTTGGCGTATTTTTATTCTTTCCGATGTTTCCGCCAATCACGATACTCTTATCTTTTAACTTCAGGACCCTGAGCCGTTCAGCAAGCGTATCTACCCCTTTGTTGTTAAAACCCATCCTGTTGATAATAGCTTCATCTTCAGTGAGCCTGAACATCCTCGGCTGATCATTACCCGGCTGGGGTAATGGTGTCACTGTTCCTACTTCAATAAAACCAAAGCCCAGATCGCTCAGCGCTTCAATATATTCTCCGTTTTTATCAAAACCAGCAGCAAGACCTACGGGATTTCTGAATTTTATTCCGAAAACCTCACGTTCCAGACCTTTGATATGGATATCAAAACTGCTCCGGATGATAGTTTTGCCCAAAGGAAAGTGTTCATGAAACCATTTTAGTCTCTGGACTACGAAATAATGAACTTTTTCAGGGTCAAATTTAAAAAATATAGGCTTGATTAGACGATACATAAACGCGAAGATAGGAACGATTTCATAGGATTACAATTACACGATTCATCTTTTAGGTCATAAACAGCATAATCTTGTAATAAAAACGTAGAAATTCGCTGCTATATGCAAGTGTACAAACAATTTGCGCCTAAAAATCGTACTTTTGCACCAACATGATTTCGATAAACGACTTAACATTCCTTATAGGTTCCCGGGCTTTATACGACGAGGCGAACTGGCATATCAAACCGGGAGAGAGAATTGGCCTTATTGGCGCCAATGGAACGGGAAAATCTACACTTTTAAAAATAATAGTAGGAGAATACGCACCCTCATCAGGTTCGGTTTCCATGTCTAAAGATTTAAAAATAGGCTATTTAAACCAGGATTTACTTTCTTATGAATCTCACCATACCATTTTACATGTTGCAATGGAGGCTTTTACACGCCAGAACCAGATACATGATGAGATTGAAGAACTTTTAAGAAAAATAGAAACAGATTATTCCGAAGAGGTACTGAACAGACTGAGCGATAAACAGCAGGAGTTTGAAGCACTGGACGGATATAGCATTGAATACAAAGCAAATGAGATCCTTGCAGGTCTTGGATTCAGTACAGAAGATCAGCACCGTCCGCTGAATACATTTTCAGGGGGATGGCGTATGCGTGTCATGCTGGCTAAAATCCTTTTACAGACACCTGACATCCTGTTACTGGATGAGCCGACCAACCACATGGACTTACCCTCTATTAAATGGCTGGAAGGTTACCTGGCCGGATTTGAAGGCGCTATCGTCATTGTTTCCCATGACAGGTATTTCCTGGACAAGATTGTAAACCGTACAGTGGAGTCACGCAAAGGAAAACTGACTACCTATGCCGGAAATTACACCTATTACCTGGAAGAGAAATCTCTGCGCGGAGAAATCCAAAAAGGAGAATTCAAAAACCAGCAGGCTAAAATCAAACAGGAAGAAAAACTGATTGAACGTTTCAAGGCTAAGGCGAGTAAAGCTAAAATGGCACAATCCCGTATGAAAGCTCTGGATAAAATGGAACGTGTCGAAGATGTTGATGATGATAACCCAACAGTAAACTTCAGTTTTAAATTTACCAAGCCATCGGGCCGTCACGTGATCCGGATTGAGCATGCAACCAAGAAATATCCGAACATCGATATCCTTGAGGATGCAGAAGCAGTAATTGAGAAAGGTGATAAAATTGCTTTAATCGGTGCCAACGGTAAAGGTAAGTCAACCCTTTTAAGAATGGTTGCCGGTGTAGAAAAATTTGAAGGGTCCTGTGAAACAGGCCATAACGTAACGACTACTTTCTTTGCGCAGCATCAGCTGGAGTCTTTACACCTGGGCAATACTATCCTCGAAGAATTACAGGCTTTTGCGCCTAAACATACAGATACAGAACTTCGTTCTATTCTGGGTTGTTTCCTGTTTACAGGTGATGACGTATTTAAAAGAATTAAAGTCCTTTCAGGAGGAGAAAAATCAAGGGTTGCTTTGGCCAAGTCATTGACTACAGATTCCAACTTCCTGATCCTCGATGAGCCAACCAATCACCTGGACATACAATCAGTAAATATTCTGATCCAGGCATTGCAGCAGTTTGAAGGAACATTTATAGCGGTATCCCACGACAGGTACTTCTTAGATAATGTAGCCAACAAAATATGGTTCATTGAAGAAGAAAAAATCAAACAATACCCAGGCACTTATGCAGAGTATGAAGTTTGGAACAGCAAAAGAGTAATTCCACCGGCAAAAAATATCCCTGTCAAACAAGAGAAGGAAATCAAACCAAAGGTGGAAGCAAAACCTGTTACCGTAAGCAGTCAGCAGCAGTTAAAAAAACTGAATGACCAGTTACAGAAGATAGAACAGGAAACCGTAGAGCTTGAAAAAAATGTAAAAGCCATTGAGACTGAACTGGCTGATGAAGCAGTATACAGCGATCAGACAAAACTGGCCGAAGCAAATAAAAAATATGTTAGCGCTAAACAACTGTTAGATAATGCCCAGCAAAAATGGGAGAATCTTGCAGCTGAAATTATGGAATTAGAAAGTAACTAATGATCAAATCAGGAATATTGCTCTTTTTGTGTTTGTTTAGTCTGCAATTTGTGCAGGCACAACAGGAATTCACCTACGACAACCAGGTTTATTCGCCGTATATTAAAACTGTACAGCTTTACAACACACAAAAAGAGCAATCCATTCCCGAGCTCACCCTTGGTTCATCAGAAAAACTGAGTTTTTCTTTTGATGACCTGCGGGGCGGAAGTAAAAATTACTGGTATACCGTAGAACATTGTACCTACGACTGGAAATCTTCCGGTTTATCTGTCCTGGATTATCTGGACGGCATGAATGAAGACCGGATCATCGACTATGCCTATTCTTCCAAAACACTCCAGAAATTCACACACTACACGCTTACTTTTCCTAACGACCAGATCAAACCCAGGATCTCGGGTAATTACCTGTTAAAAGTCTATGAAGACGGAGATCCTAAAAAAGCAGTTTGTTCTCAGCGTTTTTATATCGTCGATCAACAGGTCAATATCAAATCAGAGGTAACCCCAAGTAACGAGGTATCCTTAAGGACAAGCAATCAGAAGATCAATATTACTGTAGTGCACCCTAATCCAATCCAGAACCCATATCAGGATGTTAAACTGGTTTTAATGCAGAACGGAAATCCGCTGACAGCAAAACTAAATGCCAAACCGACTTATGTTAAGCCGGGCTCCCTGATCTATAATGAACTGGATGGAAACGATTTTAAAGGAAGTAATGAATTCAGAAAATTCGATTTCCGCAGTCTGCGTTACAAAGCTGAACATGTACAGGACCTGTTTACTGACAGCACAAACAATATTCTGTTATTCACCGATGTCAATGGCAGTGCAGTCAGGTATACACAACAGATTGATGAGAATGGCGCTTTCTTTATTCGTAACCAGGACAACAGGGATAACGATACAGACAGTGATTATGGACGGGTTCAGTTTACGCTGAATGTTGCAGCTCCGGGAACCAATGGAGATATCTATGTGGTTGGTAGGTTCAACAATTATACACTGACTGACGAAAACAAGTTAACTTATAATACCTCCAAAAAGAGATTCTATACTAATCTCTTTTTAAAACAAGGTCTCTACGATTATCAATATGTCTGGAAAGATAAGACGACCGGAAATGTCGATACGACTGTGCTGGAAGGTTCTTTCTTTGAAACAGAAAACAACTACCAGGCTTTTGTTTATTACCGCAGACCTGGCAGCAGATGGGATGAACTGATCGGATACAGTTTATTCAGTACAATACAGCACTAGCCTGCTTTTATAACCCAGACAGATACACTACCGGCATTACAAAAAAATTCTGCCCAGCCGTTTTCATCAATAGCAATCTCTTCTGCCCGGTGCCCCAGGGCATCGACAAATATTTTGCCTGCATGGCCTTTGCCCATTTCCATTTTTTTGGCACCATCTCCGCCATTACTTAAAACAATTGCAAGTCCGGATCCTGCTGCATCTGGTATACCTTCCCTTGTCCACCCAATACAATCAGGATGATCCAGGTAATCACGCTGAAAACCAAAGGCAAGATCTCTCCTGATCCTGAGCATCAGTGGAAGATCATTCACCCCAATCAGCTCCACATGAACTTCATTTCCTTCGGCATCATGATCAGTGTATTCAGCCCCATACAAATCGGGATAAAATACACAGGGGATCCCTTGTTGCCTGAACAGGATCAGCGCATAGGCCAATGGCCTGAACCAGAAATCAACATACGAATCCATGGCTTGTAAAGGTTGTGAATCATGGTTATCCACAAAGGTAATGGCCCGCTGGGGATTAGATTCTGTCAGCGTATTTTCAAATATTTTACTCAGATCATATTCATTTCCAGTGTTTCCCGCAGCATAAAAATTATAGTGCAGCATGGAGTCGAACAGTTGCATCTTTCCTCCGGTAAGCTCAATATAATCTCTCAGGTGCTTCACATCGTCTATGACCCAGTTTTCAGCAACAATAAAGAAATCCCTGTTAAATTTTGCTTTCAGATGATCCACCCACTCTATCAGAAAATCCGAATCAATATGTTTGACGGCATCCAGTCTGAACCCATCTATCCCACAACTTTCGTAATACCATTCCCCCCATCTTTTCAGTTCTTCACGAACCGCTTTATTCCTGAATTCAATATCATTAAACATCAGGTAATCATAATTACCCATTTCCTTTGAAGGCACATCGCCCCAGCCTTCACCATGTTCATTCTGTATAGAAAATATAGCCGTTTCCTGTAAGTCCTCTGCCCAGTCAATTCCACTGAAACAGCTTTTATCCCAGATGAATTCAGAGTATTTTCCATTTCTGCCCGGAAAAGTAAATCTGGTCCAGGCTTCAATTTCAAAAACCTCAGAGATATACTCTTCCCGGTTCTCTTCTGCCACTCTGCGGACAGCTACTTTTTCCAGCTCATCAGCCCCTGCTTTATGGTTAAATACCACATCGGCCAAAACGATTATACCCTGTTCATGTAGCGCATTGATGGCTGTCGTATATTCCTCTTTTGTTCCGTAGCGGGTGGGTATACTGTTTTTCTGATCAAATTCTCCCAGATCATACAGGTCATAACAATCGTACCCGGGAGAATTAGCCCCTTCAGTAGATTTATAGGCAGGTGGGAACCATACACCGGTTATTCCTGTTTCTTTCAGTGAGGCAGCCTGACTTGCAGCTCTTTGCCATAATTTTTCTTCGTCGTGATAATACCAATGGAAATATTGGAGCAAGGTTTGATTACGCATAAACAGACATCAGCTTAATGAGATGGAAATAATAGGATAACCACGAAGTCTTTATTTTGTTTACTTTTGCAGTAATATGAGCACAATAGTTAAAAATCCTACCAACTCTTTCACAGTTATGAATGAATTGGTTCTACCCAATGATACCAACACACTAAACAATTTAATGGGTGGCAGATTACTGCACTGGATGGATATCGCCGCTGCGATTTCCGCACAGAAACACTGTAACAGGATTGTCGTTACTGCTTCGGTTGATAATGTATCATTTAAACAGCCAATCAAATTAGGCGACGTGATTACGATTGAAGCCAAAGTAACCCGTGCTTTTCATACCTCTTTAGAGGTTCGCATGGATGTATGGGCTGAGAATATTCCTTCAGGAAGCCGTGTAAAATCCAATGAAGCTTATTATACTTTTGTGGCTGTAGACCAGAGCGGCAGAACAATTCCTGTTCCTGAGTTGTTACCTGAAACAGAAGACGAAATAGAATTATTTGCCGGTGCGTTAAGAAGAAGACAACTACGCCTGGTTCTGGCTGGTAAAATGAAGCCTAATGATGCTATCGAATTAAAGGCCCTATTTTTCAACGAATAATCCAGCTTAAATTTAAAATATGACCACGTACACTACATTGATTATTCTGAGCGGACTGGTCATATTTTCTTATTTATTTGATCTGGTTGCAAGCAAAACAAAATTACCTTCGGTTTTACTGCTGCTGTTACTGGGCATCGGATTACGCGTCCTGGTTGATCAGCTGCACTTCCAGACTTTTGACTTTCTAAAAGTTCTGCCAACGCTGGGTACAGTGGGTCTGATCCTGATTGTTTTTGAAGGCGCGCTTGAACTCAGATATGAAAGAGAAAAGAATAAATTAATCAGGGGAGCCTTTTTCTCTGCTTTTTTCATCCTGGCGGCCACTGTATCGGTGATCACTTTAATTATCCGGCAGATCACAGGACAGGATTTCTATCATTGTTTTACCAATGCCATCCCTTTCAGTGTAATCAGTTCGGCTATTGCCATTCCATCGGCAGCTGCCTTAACCGGCAAAAGTAAAGAGTTCATCATCTACGAATCTTCATTCTCAGATATTCTGGGGATTATCCTGTTTAATTTCGCCGTCTCCAATCCGCATATCTCAGTCTCTTCATTTACTGGGCTAGCCATGAGTACCGGTCTCATCCTGATCTTATCCGTAATTGCCTGTATTTTACTTTTGTATCTGATGGGAAAGATATCACATCATATTAAATTTTTCCTGATCATTTCTATCCTGATCCTGGTCTATGCTGTAGGGCAGTCCTATCACCTGTCCTCTCTGGTGCTGATCCTTTCATTTGGTCTGTTCCTGAATAATGCGGATACCATTGAACATGTGTATTTCAGAAGTCTTTTCATTTATCAGAACCTGTCTAAGGACCTGGAACAGCTGCATCAGTTATCCGCAGAAACAGCCTTTATTATCCGGACTTTTTTCTTTGTGATTTTTGGCTTTACGATGAATATCTATGAGTTGAATAATGGGATCACCATTATGAACGGGATCTTCATTTTGATGACGATCTATCTGATCAGGATCATCTATCTGAAATTATTCAGGAAAGAGAACAGTGGCACGGAGAGCGTTATTGCTCCCCGCGGACTGATCAGTATCTTGTTGTATTATAATTTACCCCCATCCTTAAAAATACCTGAGATAGGCACTTCTTTTCTCTTCCTTGTTGTACTGGGATCGAGTTTAGTGATGAGTATCGGCCTGCTGGCCAGTAAGAAAATGGTCAAAGCTGAGCAGCCTGCCTAGCTACCCATTTCAAGTATCTTATCGAATTCAGTAGCTTTCAGTTCCATGACCGATAAACGTCCCTGTCTGACCAGTGAGATATCTTTAAGACTTTCTTCAGCTTTAATCTGTTCCAATGAAACCGGATTTTTCAGCGCCTCTACAGGAGAAAGGTCAACCACTACCCAGTTGGCATCATCAGTAGTAGGGTCCTGATAAAACTCTCTGACTACCTTTGCAATTCCGACTACATTTTTACCTTCATTACTGTGGTAAAAAAGAACAAGATCACCCTCTTTCATTAATTTGAGGTTATTACGTGCCTGATAATTGCGTACACCGTCCCAAAAAGTACGTCCGTCTTTATTAAACTGTTCCCAGCTATATTTAAATGGTTCTGATTTGACTAAGAAATAATTCATCGTGTATCTGTTATGCTATAGTACCCGGAAAGAGGTTCCCCGGTTTTAAATATTTGAATCCAAAACTAATAAAAGAGAAAGGATATGTGGTTAAATAAATAACACAAATTGAATACTAGTGGATCATCTTAAAGACCAGTTCCTTCAAAAGCTCACCGTCGGTTATATTACCGGTGCTGTCAACGCCTTTACTCTTCAGATCATATTCTCTGAGCAGACTGATAATATCAAATGTTTTATTCAGGCTGTAACTTCTGGCCGCAGCTTCATAGTCCTTAACGAAATAAGGGTTTACGCCCAGTTCTTTCGCGGCATCCCCTTTGTTCTGCAAATAATGATATTTTAGTATTTTGGAAAAATAGCTGTTCAGGTTTGCCATCACCATTACCATTGGATTGGCTTTCGGATTATCGGCAAAATAATTGATAATCTGGTTACATTTCAGCGCATTGCGGGTTGCCAGTGCCTTCTGTAATTCAAAAACGTTATACTCTTTACTGATCCCGATGTTCCGTTGTACAAGATCGGTATCAATGATAGTTTCTTTACTGATATTCAACAGTAATTTTTCAATCTCGTTGGATATTTTCGATAAATCGGCCCCAAGATATTCGGCCATTAAAGCCGATGCCTGAGGTGCAATCTTCGCCCCCATTTCTTTCACGAGCTCTTCAATCCATTGTGCCAGCTTGTAATCCCTTACCGGATCAGACTGGAATACAACACCACTTTTGGTAATTGATTTGAATATCTTCTTACGTTTATCAAAATTGGCATATTTATACCCCAGTACAAGAATGGTACTGGCCAGTGGTTTCTCAAAATAATTCTGGATAAACTCAGCTTCTTTACTGCTGCCTTCTGTTTCCTTTGACCATCTCAGGTCCTGGGCTTCTTTGACGACGATCAGCTGATAGTCGGACATCATCGGGTAACGTTTCGCCGCATTTAAAATCGTAGCCATATCTGTATCTTTACCGTATAATACAGTCTGGTTGAACCCTTTCTCCATATCATTCAGGATATGGTCTTCCATATAATGAATAATCTGGTCGATATAGTATGGTTCTTCACCATGCAAAAGATAAACAGGCTTGAATTTTTTAGCTTTGAGGTCTTTGATAATATCAGCAGCAGTCATAATTATCCAAATGTAACGGCTAATTACTAATTTTTAAAGGTTATTTTTGCACAAATGGCATTTACCCCCACCGCATTGAATTTACCACATCATCCTTTCCGGATCACCCAGAAGGAAGAACAGTATTTTATTTTTGATGAAATAAGAAGGAAACATCTTGTCCTGACACCTGAAGAGTGGGTCAGACAGCACTTTATCCATTATCTGATTAAAGAAAAGAAATTCCCGAAATCGCTGATACAGATTGAAGGCGGGCTGAGTTTAAACCAGCTTCAGAAAAGAACAGATATTGTTATTTTTAATACAGGTGGTGAGAGAATCATGGTCATAGAGTGTAAAGCTCCGTCCATTAAAATTTCTCAGGGGGTATTTGATCAGGCTGCCAGATATAATTCGGTACATAAAGCCAAATGGCTTGTGGTGACCAATGGCTTGAAGCATTGTTACGCACAGATTGACCATCTGGCCTCGCAGTTCCTGTTTTTCGAGGAACTTCCTGAGTATTCTTTATTATAAAAAGGAAATCCTTTCTTATTCCACAATTACATTCTTCGATTGAGAAATGATTTTCTGGTATGGATTGTCCATGAAAATTTTCATATAGTCAGTTCCATCTACAGTAAAACCAGGAGCATGTCCCTTATCATGTATGATCAGAAGCTGACTACCAGGAATATAACGTTTAATCAATCTGTTATAAAAAGGTCTGCAATCCGGGTCTATATCACCAGCCGAAATCAATGCAGGGACTTTAGAATAAACAGGAGCCTTGGCAATTTTAGGTTCAGGTTTTATTTTCCAGCAATCACATATCGCGTGAGTCACATTGTTAAAGGAATATCCGGCAAGCCATGGAACGACCAGATCCTGCTGTTTTTCCAGATCAGGGTCCGAATAGGCTATTTGTTCGGAGCAGTAAACAGAATACCGCATTCCAAGAGAAATAGCAGCATCACCATTGAAATACCCATCGAGCACTTCCCTTACATAGTTATCTTGTTTGCCATTGATCAGGTCAAGCATCACAGCGGGTACAGTTTTAACCTGCCTTGTATTTAACCGGTTAACAACCGCATCAAGCAACTCATTTTTGGTGTAAGCAACACGAATACTATCTCTGCTCCCCTTTTCCTTATAGGAGATTGTGAATTTCTTACCCGTAACAGTCATCAGGTATTGCTGGAAACGGGATTTTAAATTTTCATATCCTGTAGCTAAAGAATCCTCCTTACAATTACGGTACACCTGCTCCAGCGCTTCATTAATATTCAATAAACCATGTTCTTCGAAATTCACATAACCAGGAAGCGGAGAATTTAAAATCAGGCTCCTGACTCCTTCGGGGTGGTTCCTTACCATCGTCAGCATCAGTCCTCCACTATATGATATACCCACAAGATTAAGCGAATCTATGTTTAAGGCTAATCTAAGATCATTGATATCTTCAGCACTCTCCATGGTATTATAAGCGGATAGGTCTACACCCTGACTGGTAAAGCGTTCCCGGCATATGCTGACTGCCGCCAGAACCAGACTATCCCTGTTTTTCCCTTCTGTATAACTGCGTTTAATTGCTCCGGCTACCTCGTTACAATCCAGACAAGGCTGCGCTCTTTTGGTACCACGCTGGTCAAAGGCTATAAAGCCACCATACTTTAAAAAACCGGAATTATAGCTTATGCTATCTATATTGGCAGTTGTACTATATCCTGGTCCTCCTGTAGTGTATAATAAGATGTTTTTTCGCGGGTCCTGTTCGGGCTTACGTACAAATAAGAATGGGACTTTGATCTTCCGTCCATCAGGCCTATTCCGGTTTTCAGGTACAACCAGGTAACCCGTTTTTAAAATTAAACGGGCATCGGCCTTCACCAGACCAGGATAGGGTTCTATCGCAACTTTATATTGCTGACTATAAACATTTTGACAAACCATCAAAAGAAAAAGAAGTACAATAGAAAATGGTTTCATGAGGATTGGTTTTTACACAAAGAAAAGGTTTGCGGTTATCCTGAAAAAGTAAAAAACGGACAATTACTATTTGCTCCTCATTAATTTTTGTCCTGTGAACTTAATCACATCTTTATGAAAGTGGCTCAAATCATAATACCCATAATCCAAAGGAACAAATTCGTCTTTATGATTGACAAACGCCGTTAAAGCTGTTCGCGCCCTGAGAATTGAAAAATAGCTTTTTGGGGAAATACCTATCACCCTGTTAAAATAGCGATTAATAGTTTTGGAGGTGATAAATAACCTTTCGGCAACAGCTGAAGTATTTAATTGCATCGCTGTAGCATGATATTCACCAATACAATCATTAACCATCCGAAGGTAATGATCCTGTTGATGATTTTTAAAATAAGCCGTCAAAAGAAACGATTGCATCAATTCTACCCGCTCTTCAAAACTGACCGGTTGTTTTATCTTCACCAGTAATTCTGCTGGCAGGATATGACTGAGATTAATGATCTGGTTAATCAATCCAGCCTGATTTAAACCTAAAATAGCCTCCAGGCCTCCGGGATAGAACTTAACGGTGAATATATTATCTGCAGGAAGTTTGTGTCTGGTTACATCTTCATTACGTAATATCAAAATATCATCGTCACTCCCGATCTTATATCTGGTATTCTTTAAATCGATATAATAAGGCGTACCCAGATTGATATAAAAAGTAGGTGTCCAGCTTGGAAACATTTTTACTGACGAGAATTCAGCTTTTAAATCATAGGTGGATGTATCTGTGATTGATTCTGAAAAAAATTCAATGTAATCAGCCAGTTCTCCACATGGTTTACTGAAAACATATATTCTACGGATATTCTGAAATATTTCAACCATAAACCTGAATCAGAGATTTCTAATAAAAATACTAAACAGGCTCCGGATTCTATCCTATGTGGACAAAAAACAAATGCCGGATTCAGACCTGTTCTCTTTAAAAGAACACAGCCCGGATCCGGCATTAACTTATTAATTAAGCTTACAAACTTTGCAGAGACTCTTCGATGATCTTCATCTTAGCCTCGGCATCAGCTTTTTTATTGCGTTCATTCTGGATAATCTCAGGTTTGGCATTCTGCACAAATCTTTCGTTACTCAGTTTTGCATCTACAGATTTCAGGAAACCCTGTAAATAAACCAGCTCTCCGTTTAATCTCTCCCGTTCTGCATCGACATCAATCGTTTCATTCAGCTGGACAAAAAATTCATCATTTCCAACCATGAAGGCTGAAGCTCCACTTACTTTATCACTGACAAAATCAACTTCGCTGATATTCGCCAGTTTAGAAATAATGGTTAACCACTTGTCGTAAGCCAGCCCTGAATTAACCCTGATACTTAATGGCAGGGCTTCTTTAGGAGAAATTTGTTTGGTATTACGGATACTCCGTACTTCAGCAACAATTCCTTTGACGATCTCTACATCTTTTAATAAAGGAAGGTCAGCTGAACCAACTACCGGATAAGGAGCTACGATAATACAATCCATTTCGCCTTTTTCACCAAAGATCTCATCATGCCACAACTCTTCTGTAATGAAAGGCATGAAAGGGTGTAACAGGCTTAATATTTTCTCGAAGAAACCGATGGTGGCTTTCAAGGAGACAGGATCTATCGGATGCTGATATACAGGTTTTACCATTTCCAGGTACCAGGCACAGAAATCATCCCAAACCAGTTTATAAGTAGACATTAAAGCCTCAGATAAGCGGTATTGTTTATAATTGTCTTCAATTTCAGCTAATGCCTCATTGAAACGGTTTTCAAACCATAAGATAGCCTGCTCATTAGGATTCGCTAAACTTTCGTCCACTTCCCATCCTTTAACCAGACGGAAGGCGTTCCATATTTTATTAGCGAAGTTTCTTCCCTGTTCACAATAGCTCTCATCGAACATCAGGTCGTTACCGGCAGGTGAACATAATAACAGACCTACCCTTACCCCGTCGGCGCCATATTTTTCGATCAGACCGATCGGATCAGGTGAATTACCTAATGATTTAGACATTTTACGGCCTAATTTATCGCGTACAATACCAGTCAGGTAAACGTTTGTAAATGGCTTTTTGCCCATAAACTCATGTCCTGCCATAATCATACGGGCTACCCAGAAGAATAAAATCTCAGGTGCAGTTACCAGGTCATTTGTCGGATAATAATAGTTGATATCTTTATTTCCAGGATCTTTTAAACCATTGAATACTGACATCGGCCATAACCATGAAGAGAACCAGGTATCCAGTACATCGTCATCCTGTCTGATAAAAGCAGCCAGCTGATGTTTAAATCCATGAGCCTCTTCCTGAGTAAATTTACCGTCAATATCTTTCAGCTTCAGAAACTCGTCTAAAGCATCTTCTTTTGTTTTAGCAACTACCCAGTCCCCTTTATCATCAAACCAGGCCGGAATACGTTGTCCCCACCATAACTGACGGCTGATATTCCAGTCTCTTACGTTCTCCATCCAGTGACGGTAAGTATTCACGAATTTCTCCGGAATGAGCTTAACATCACCGTTAAGTACATCTTCTAACGCAGGCTTGGCCATTTCATCCATTTTACAGAACCACTGTAAAGAAAGTTTAGGTTCAATAGCAGCATCTGTACGTTCTGAAAATCCTACCTGTGATTTGTAGTCTTCTACTTTTTCCAGGTGTCCAGCCTCATCAAGCAGGACCGCAATTTTTTTACGGGCAGCAAAACGATCTTCTCCAACCAGGATCACGGCCAGTTCGTTTAAAGTACCATCGTCATTTAATATATCAATAACCGGAAGTTTATGTTTCACACCCAGTTCATAATCGTTCAGATCATGTGCAGGTGTTACTTTCAGACAGCCGGTACCAAATTCCATCGTTACGTATTCATCCTGGATAACCGGAATCTCACGGTTAATCAGGGGAACAAATACTTTTTTACCTTTCAGATGTGTATATCTTTCATCATTAGGGTTAACGCAGATTGCTGCATCAGCCATAATGGTTTCAGGACGTGTAGTTGCAATAGTCAGGTACTCAGTCTCCTCACCAATAGCAGGCGCAATTGAATACTTGATGTAATATAACTTCTGATTCACTTCCTTACGGATTACCTCTTCGTCAGAAACAGCTGTTTTACCTGCCGGGTCCCAGTTGACCATGCGTACACCACGGTAAATCTTACCTTTTTTATACAGATCGATAAAACAGTCTATTACGGATTCAGAAAGATCATCTTCCATAGTAAAACGTGTCCTGTCCCAGTCGCAGCTTGCGCCTAGTTTTTTCAGCTGGTCCAGAATAATACCTCCGTATTTTTCTTTCCATTCCCAGGCATAAGCCATAAACTCATCTCTGGTCAGATCTTTTTTACTGATTCCTCTTTCCTTCAGCATGGCTACCACCTTTGCTTCTGTAGCAATAGAAGCATGGTCAGTACCCGGAACCCAGCAGGCATTTTTACCTTGCATACGGGCACGGCGAATCATGACATCCTGAATGGTATTGTTTAACATGTGGCCCATGTGTAATACACCGGTGACATTTGGTGGAGGGATTACAATCGTGTAAGGCTCACGTTCATCAGGTTCAGAGTGAAAAAACTTTTTTGACAGCCAGTAGCTGTACCATTTATCTTCGGTTTCGGCGGGATCGTATTTAGTAGAAATGCTCATTTATAGGGTGCTGATTAAAATGCAAAAATAAGGTTTTTGGGGGAAAATATTTAGGCTTTCCATTCTTCATCCAGAATGGCATACTCAAAACTGTCCATCCAGCCGGTTACCAAAGGCAGGATCTGGCGTTTTCTGCCTTCCTGGGTCATCCCAGCTTTTTCCAGTACACGGATAGAAGCCAGGTTTTCAACTGCACAGCCTGCTTCAATACGATGTAATTTCAGCCGGTCAAACCCAAACCGGATCACTGCCCGGATCGCTTCGGTCGCATACCCCTTATTCCAGAAATCGACATTAATCTTATACCAGATTTCGGCACTGTTGAATTTAGAAGAGGACAATTTAAGCGAAACCAATCCGATAAAACCTCCTTTTTCCAGCTCTACAGCGAAAGTATAATTCTTAATCGTCTTTTTCTGATGATCCAGGATCCAGCCATCCACTATAATATTTGTCTCTTCCAGATCTTTAGGAATACCTAAAGTATTGTACTGATCTGTTTCAGCAAGATGATGAAGTACATGAATTGCCTCCAGATCTGCCATTTCCACTAATCTTAACTTTAACCGCTCCGTAAAAAATTTCAATACTACCATTATACTATTTAAGATTTTGCATAAAATAATCTGTTACTTTCTGATAAAGATGTGTTCTGTCTTTACCCAAAACATTGTGTTCGTGACCAGGATAGATCATATAATCAACCTGTATATTGTTATCCACTGCTTTCTTTACCAGTTCAACTGTGTTCTGCTGAAGGACAACATTATCCTGTAATCCGTGAATCAGCAACAATTTACCTTTCAGCTTCTGGATCTGATTAGTCAGGTTTGTAGCAGCATAACCTTCGGGATTTTCCTGCGGGGTATCCATATAACGTTCTGTATACATCACCTCATAAAAATTCCAGTTTGTGACTGCTCCGCCTGCCACTGCTGCTTTGAAGACATCAGGGTGGTTCAGCATAAAGTCTACAGTATTAAAACCACCGAAACTCCAGCCAAAAAGCCCCATATTTTTCTCATCTGTATAAGGTAAACGTTTCAGGTAATCAACCGCAGTCATCATATCTTCCATCTGTACATCTCCGACTTTTCTGAACATAGATTGTTCGAACGCTTTTCCACGGTTATCACTTCCCCTGGTATCCATCACCAACACGACAAATCCCTGTTCAGCAAGATACTGGAACCAGTAATTTCCGGCCCCGCCATTCCATTGATCCAAAATCAGCTGTGCATGTGAACCACCGTACCAATAAACTATAACCGGATGTTTTTTAGTACTGTCCAGGTGAGTTGGTTTAAACAGATTGCAATACAGGTCATCACCGCTTTTCCCTTTGATGGTGAAAATAGAAGATTCACCTAAAGCATAGTTTTTTAATGGATCAGCAGCTTGCAGCAGTTGTTTTCTCTGACCTGTTTTCACCTCAACCAGATCAATAGTACCTGGATTTTTTGTGGTGCTGAAACGATCCAGGACTGTATTTCCCGAAGAACTGACTTCTGTATTATGTACAGCAGTACCTGTGGTAATTCTCTTTGATTTACCAGATCTGATATTTAAAACATACAGGTTCCTGGTAATAGGCGATTCTTCTGTCGATACATAAAACAGGTTATCACCGCTGGTATCAAAACCCTTCACTTCGAGTACTTCCCAGTTACCTTTGGTTAATTGTTTAATCAGTTTACCGTTTGCACTGTATAAATACAAATGGTTCCAGCCATCGCGGTTACTCTGCCATATAAATTGCTGCGGATCATTTTTCAGGAACTTTACAGGAACCAGTGGTTCTACATATTTAGCATCTCTTTCCTCGAAAAGTGTTTTGATATAATTACCGGTCTGTGCATCAAACTGCTTTAACTCCATATGGTTTTGTCCACGGTTTAAAACAGCGATATAAACATATTTATCATCAGGGCTCCAGGCGATATTAGTCAGGTATTGCTCTGCCGGCTCTCCGGTCTTCAGATAAACTACATTTTGTGTCTGGGCATTGTACACACCTACAGTTACTTCATGGCTTTTATCTCCGGCCATCGGATATTTAATATTGATATTTTTAGCAGGGCGGCTGGTCCAGTCAATGATTGGGTAATCTGCTACCATACTTTGGTCCATACGATAAAAAGCAAGTTGTTTCCCATTATTACTCCAGAAAGTTCCTTTAGAGATCCCGAATTCATCCCGGTGTACTGAAGAGGCATAAACGACATTAGCAGTTCCGTCATTAGTCACCTGTTTTGCTGTTTGACCATCGTTCACAAACAAGTTGTAATTTTCAAGATAAGCAGTGTATCCTGCCACGCTTCGCTCGGCCTTGTCCTTACCTGCCAGTGAACGGTCCATCAAAGTCGTAAAGGTGTTCGCTGAAGGGTTGTATGCCAATTGCTTTCCATTGACAGCAAAAATCCATTCTTTCCCTTTGTTAAACTGAATAGCTGGCATTGCAGCCAGTGTATCCTGCTGTGCAACACGTAATTTCTGATTAAGCTGTTTCAGGGTCAGGAAAAGCTGATCTTCCTTCTTTCCTGCATTTCCTGTAAACCAGGCCATTTCATTATTCAGGGGTTTGATGTAGACATAATCTTCTTTTCCATAAAGGAATTGTAAACCTCTTAAGCTTTGCGGTGCCAGTGTAGTACGTACATTAGCCATCGCATCAAGCATACTCAGATTCTTCTGCTGGCCATGGACAATTACTGTAGCAGAAAGCAACAGGAGGAATAAAACTAGTTTCTTCATTGATTTAAATTTGATGGCCAAATATAGCAATTATGGCGTATAGGGGTGAATATTCACGGAATTTGGAAATTCCTTCGTAATATAATTTTTCGCATCCACACAATAATAAATGTTAAAATATGTTAATAGTGTATTATGAAAGCGATCAAAGTATTTCTTCTTCCTGGATTAATCATCAAGAAACTGGGTTTAACCAAACTCTATTACTGGTTCAACAAGTAATATTTTCATTACACCTTTCCTGGCATTAGGCGGTTACATACTCTGTACGAGCCATTTATCCGCAAATCACAAACTGCAAATACCTGCTGATCCTATTAGACAGGGTTTTTGTTTAGCCGATTCATTATTTTGAGCGCACATTCTGCCTTCCCCAGAACCCCGGTTTAAACCGGCATACAGGAAGACAAAGCTTATTAAATAAAAAAATGAATACAAAACACCTGAAAAGTTATTTTGCAGTTCTGGGAATAGTAGCAGCAAGCTATTCTTCCTATGCACAAAAAGTACCTCAAAAATTTATTGATCCTGCCAATATGGATCTTTCCGTAAAACCTGGAAATGATTTTTACGAATATGCCAGTGGAAACTGGATCAAAAACAACCCTGTACCTGCCAAGGAAACAAGATGGGGAAGTTTCAATGAACTGAGAGATTTCAATATTAATGCCGTTAAAACTGTAGTGGAAGATGCCGCTGCGGACCGCTCTGCACCCGCAGGATCGGTAAAGAAACGTGTAGGCGATTTCTATGCTGCCGCTATGGATAGTATAACTATTGAAAAACTGGGTTATACGCCTATTAAAGCAGATTTATCCAGGATCAGTAAAATCAAAGATATACAAGGTGTATTGGATGAGGTGGTTACCATGCGGACTTCAGGACTAGGTTCTCCGATGTATGGCTTTTATGTAGATCAGGATAAAAAAAATGTAAACAAATATCTGACGCAGCTTAGCCAGGGCGGAACAACTTTACCTGACCGCGATTATTATCTGAAAGATGACAGCAGGGTTTTAAAAATCCGCGAGGCTTATCTGAATTATATGACTACTTTGTTTACGCTGACCGGCAGCTCTGCTACTGAAGCTAAACAAAAAGCAAATACTGTACTGGCTATTGAAAAACAACTGGCCGAAGCGCAGATGACCCGCCTTGAAATGCGTGATCCTTATAAAACGTATAATAAATTCACGGTTGCTGATTTGAATAAATCTACACCAAACATTAACTGGACTACTACTTTACCTAAGTTATTGGTACAAGGACAGGATACCATTCTGGTACGTACACCTAAATTCTTTGTGAGCCTGAATAATATGCTGACAAGTGTTTCTGTAGCAGACTGGAAAGTTTACCTGGAATGGAATGTACTTAAAAATTCAGCTTCCGACTTAAGTTCTCCTTTTGTTAAAGCTCATTTTGCATTCACCCAGGTTCAGACCGGACAAAAAGTACAGACACCAAGATGGCAGCGTATGTCGTCTGCAACTGATGGTGCTATCGGTGAATTACTAGGCCAGCTTTACGTAGCGAGATATTTTAAGCCGGAAGCTAAAGCCCGTATGACAGAGATGATCAAAAACCTGCGTACAGCATTTGAAATCAGAATTAAGGGATTAGAATGGATGAGCGATGCCACTAAAGAAAAAGCTCTGGCTAAGCTAAATGCTTTTGTTCCGAAAATCGGTTACCCTGACAAATGGAAAAATTATGAAGGTCTGAACATTGACCGTAAAACTTATTTCCAGAACCTTAGAAATGTAGGCACCTGGGGATATCAGGAAATGATAAGCCATCTGGGTAAACCGGTAGATCGTACCCGTTTCGGTATGACACCTCCAACAGTAAATGCTTATTACAGTCCTACGATGAATGAGATTGTATTCCCTGCCGGGATTTTACAGTTCCCTTTCTTTGCTGCAAATGCTGATGACGCTGTTAATTATGGTGGTATCGGTGCGGTAATCGGTCATGAGATGTCTCACGGTTTTGATGACAGCGGAAGCCAGTATGATAAAGATGGTAACCTGCGTAACTGGTGGACTGACGTAGACCGTACTAAATTTGAAGCGAAAACAAAGGCACTGGGCGAACAATTTGATTCGTATGCAGTACTCGATACCATTCATGTGAACGGTAAACTGACCATGGGTGAAAACATTGGTGACCTTGGAGGCTTAAATGCTGCTTACACTGCATTTAAAATGACTAAACAAGGGCAGTCAGAAGAAAAAATCGATGGCTTTACTCCTGATCAGCGTTTCTTCCTTTCATGGGCACAGGTCTGGAGAGGTAATATCTTAGCTGAAAGTGCTGCACAGTTAATTAAAACTGATCCGCATTCTCCGGGACAATACAGAACTATCGGTGCGCCGGTAAATATGGATGCCTGGTATAAAGCATTTGATGTGAAACCAGGAGATAAATTATACAAAGCACCAGAAGACAGGATCCGCCTTTGGTAATCCGTTCTACTGAGATCATAAAAAAACAGGCATGCTATAATTAGCATGCCTGTTTTTTTATGTCCTGTTAAGGCTTGAACCTGGCTAAAACTTTCCGGCCAAGATCATAAGTCAATCTGAAGGCCTGCTGACTACTCATGTTCCTGGGGTCATTATGCAGACTAAGGATAAATGATCCTTTAATATTTTTGAAGATCAATGGGGTGAAGATCAGATCAAGACGGTTGTAGGTCTTATTCTCATAAAACTGATCTCCATAAACGATATGAGAACCCTGGCCTTTATAGAATTCGTCGTACAACGCAAAACGGCGATACCCAAGATAAGCACTTGCAATAAACCCTTTGGGTGTTTTCAGGTCAGTTACATCACGTATTCTTTCAATAGAGGCCATTGCGCCTGCTTCGATAGTTAATGAATCCAGCACTGTTTTATGACTGAAGTCTAACCCTAGTCTGACCTGGAGACCACCATTGTCCTGTATATGATCACCCGGGCGTTCCACAGAAGTATAAGCATTATGCAACAGCATAAAATAATGGGACACATAAAACGGCCCGCTTAAAACAGGTCTGTATTTACCGGAAAAACCAAATAAAAACTGTTCCCGATCTGTAGTGGTCTGTCTGCTCACCCAATCAATCCATAGTGTTTCCGAAAAATGGTCGTTCTGGTATTTAACCAGCATCCCTTCGATATTTGGGCGGTAATAACGTAAAGTATCATTTAACAGGGCCCGGGGATAATCACTGATTAATCCCTCACGTGAAAATGCACCAATATTAAACAACCAGTTTTTGCTCGTATAGCTGTAATAGGCAACAGGATCTACTTTCAGAAAATAGGGTTTGGCACCAAATTCATGTATTCCGTTTACCCCTACAATAAAGTGATTGTTACTGTCCAGGTTAAGACCAAGGTCAAGGGCTAATCTGGTTCCTGAGTAAGTATTGGATCTGGAAACATAATCTTTGTATTCCCGGTTATCCATAAAGCCCATTCCGTTAAAATGGATATCAAGGCTTCCTTGTGCAAATGTTATAGTACTTGAAAATATTGAGACAATAATAATCAGGTAAACTTTTTTGATCATATAGGGTATTTTAAATGTATTGTGCTTGTGTTTTTTTGGGTAGCTTACTTAATACCAGTGCCCTGGATTCAGCGATTCTCTTTTTTAACTCGGATACCGGCATCACGTCAAAACTGCTGACTCCAATCCATTGTCCCCTGGCCAGGTGATAGGCCTGCCGGATTCCATCTCTTGCGATGAGCTCTTCAAACTCTTCGGGATTTATTTTAAGGGCCAGACTTCCGGAGCTTAGTGAATACATCACAAAGATCTTTTTTTCGATCATGAAACAAAGGTTATCCTCCCATTTAATTTCTTCGGTAGTGCCTGGAAAGCTGAGAACAGTTTCTCTGAACATTTCAATATCCATTATAATAATTTGGTGCTAAATTAAGTAATTCAGGTAAATTTGCAGAAATGAATATTATCACCCAAACAGCAGACGGCTCGAACACTTTATATAATGAAACCATTGGCGAACATTATCACTCCAAACATGGTGCATTACAGGAAAGTAAACATGTATTTATTGACGCTGGCCTGAAACAGGCCGAGCTCAGTTTCCCGGGACAACCAATTTCAATACTGGAGATCGGCTTTGGTACGGGCCTGAATTTCCTGCTTACTTCTGCTTATGCGGACGAAAAGGGCCTTTCATTAAATTACACAGGAATAGAAGCTTATCCGCTGACTAAAGAAGAGCTGATCTCTACACAATATAACCAGTATGTTCCTGCTCCTATCTGGAACAACCTGATGAATGTCTATGCTGATGCCTTATGCTCAGCCACTCAGCTAAATGCCAATCAGGAATTAACCATAGCGCATACTACCCTGGATGCCTTTAAATCTGAAAAGCTGTTTGATCTTGTCTATTTTGATGCTTTTTCAATCCAGCATCAGCCTGAAATGTGGACAGATGAAATCATTTGTCACGTATGTTCATTCTTAAAACCTAACGGGATCTTTGTGACCTATGCGATTACAGGTAAATTAAAACGGGCTCTAAAGAGTTTCGGGATGAAAGTAGAGAAACTTCCGGGTGCCCCTGGAAAAAGAGAAATGCTGCGCGCAATTAAACTTACAGTACAAGAAGTTTAATTTACAAAATCCGGACTAAGTTTGAACTTATGCCTTATAGATTTGTTTCATTGAGAATATGGAGTTCTGTTATCGGAGAATTCCTAAATTGGAAAAAGACAAATGGAAAAAAGAAAATTAGGTAATACAGACTTACTGGTTTCGCCGGTAACTTTTGGGGGAAATGTTTTTGGATGGACATTAGATGAGAAGAAATCCTTTGAAATTCTGGATGGATTTATAGCTGCGGGATTTAATTTCATCGATACTGCCGATGTCTATTCAAGATGGGTACCGGAAAATAAAGGTGGTGAATCTGAAACAATTATTGGAAACTGGATAAAAGCACGCAACAACCGCAACGACATTATCCTGGCTACTAAAGTAGGCAGCGATATGGGTTTAAGCGGAAAGAAGTTTCTCAACAAAAAATATATCCTGAGCGCAGTAGATGCCTCACTGTTAAGATTGAAAACAGATTATATAGATCTTTACCAATCGCACTATGATGACCTTGAGACTCCTGTACAGGAGACTCTGGAAGCTTATGATGAATTGATCAGAGCAGGAAAAGTACGCTGGATAGGCGCTTCGAATTTTAGCCCGGAGAGGTTTAAAGAATCCCTGGAAACCAGCGAAAGATTGAGCCTGCCCAAATATCAGAGTTACCAGCCGGAGTATAATTTATACAAAAGAGAAGGTTTTGAAAAAGAGATGGAACATATTTGTATGGATCACCAGATCGGCGTTATCAATTACTATGCTTTAGCCAGCGGATTTCTGACAGGGAAATATCGCTCTGAAGCCGACCTTGGCAAAAGTCAGCGGGGTGGTGCGGTAAAAGAGTTCATGAACCCCAGAGGGTTTAAGATTTTAAAAGCACTGGATGAAGTTTCAGAACAATACAATGCCTCCCTGGCAAGTGTAGCCATCGCATGGTTAATTGCCAGGCCATCTGTAACCTCACCTATTGCAAGTGTAACCAGTCTGGATCAACTGAAAAACCTGACAAAAGCAGCTACTTTAAAACTAAGCACTGAAGATATATCCATTCTGGACGAGGCAAGTGCCTGGTCATAATCAGCTCTTAACAATATTATAATGCCCTGCCAAAATAATTGGCAGGGCATTTGTTTTTAGCAGGACATTATTATAAATTCACCTGCTATGAAATCTACCTCTCCTCCATTTTATGCCAAACTTGCGTTGGTCTTGTTTTCTATTATATGCCTGGGTTACCTGGCAATTTTAGGTCATAGTCTTTTAGCTCCGCTATTAGCCTCATTTTTATTGGCTTTGCTGCTGTTGCCACTGGCTAACTTCCTGGAAACTAAATGGAGATTTAAAAGAAGTCTGGCCTCTATTGTTTCAGTGGTGCTAATGATAGCTGCAATCTCAGGTATTATCTATTTCCTGGCAAGCCAACTCAGCAACCTTGGACAGGACTGGCCCTTATTAAAACAACAGGCAGTACATTCTTTCGAGGATCTGCAACTTTGGGTTTCCCACACTTTCAATGTAAACGCACATAAACAAATTGACTACATAAAGAATGGAGCTGAAAGTGCATTGTCTTCAAGCGCCACTGTACTGGGTGCAACCCTAACCACATTGTCATCAACTCTTTTGTTCCTGGCTTTTCTTTTACTCTTTACCTTCTTTATTTTAAATTATCGCCGTATCCTTTTTACCTTCCTGATTACTGTTTTCAAAGAAGAACATGCAGAAAAAGTGAAACAAATTGTGGAGCAAATTCAGTACATAATTAAACGATATATTTTAGGCTTGTTTCTTCAGGTGCTGATTGTTACCACATTAATGATAGTTATACTTTCCATCCTTGGCATAAAATACGCTGTATTACTCGGGCTGATCACCGGTATTTTCAATCTGGTCCCCTATATCGGTATTTTTTCATCCTTATTAATCAGCATCCTGATTACATTTGCGACGGCAGGTGCTACAAAAGTTTTGTTTGTCATCATCACCTTTGTAGCTGTACATACGCTGGATGGTAATATCCTGATGCCACTGGTAGTCGGTTCAAAGGTAAAAATCAATGCATTATTTGCCTTCATCGGAATCGTTGTCGGGGAAATGATCTGGGGGATATCGGGTATGTTTTTATGTATCCCGTATCTGGCCATCCTTAAAATTATATTTGACCGTATCGACGAATTAAAACCCTGGGGTATACTATTGGGTGAACAGGAAAAACCTAACCGCAAGCGAAAGACGTATCGTATTACCAAAAAGATAAAACTGGAAGAACCAGAATAATCAACAAAATTTCATACACATCTGCCAAACCCATTCTTTTAAATAGAATGGGTTTGGTATTTTAGCACCTTTCAATTCAAATATCTCCTGTTATGGCCAATCACATCGCCCCGTTAACCGCAGCCGATCCTTCTTCAGCTTTCTTAAGATTGTTAACTGTATTAGACACCCTGAGAACAGAGTGCCCATGGGACAAAAAACAAACCATGGAAACTTTGCGTCACCTGACTATAGAAGAAACCTATGAACTATCCGATGCAATTCTGGATGGTGACCTGTCTGAAGTCAAAAAGGAACTGGGAGATGTGATGATGCATCTTGTTTTCTATGCAAGAATAGCTTCAGAAACGAATGACTTCACGATTGTGGATGTCCTGAACAGTGTTTGTGATAAACTAATCAACCGTCATCCTCATATTTATGGCGATGTAGAAGTACAGGATGAGAATGATGTCAAACGCAACTGGGAGCAAATCAAGCTTAAAGAAGGTAACAAATCAGTACTGGGTGGTGTTCCAGCCTCGCTTCCGGCTCTTGTTAAAGCCAGCAGGATTCAGGAAAAAGCCAGGGGAATTGGTTTTGACTGGGAGAACAAAACTCAGGTCTGGGAAAAAGTGGAAGAAGAACTTCAGGAGTTCAAAGATGAATACAATGTCATCGATAATACGGCAATTGATATTGATAAAGCAGAATCTGAATTCGGGGACCTGATTTTCTCTCTGGTCAATTACGCCCGGTTTATCGGGATTAATCCGGAAAATGCCCTGGAAAAAACAAACAGAAAGTTCATTAAACGCTTCCAATACTTAGAAAGTAAAGCAAAAGATAATGGAAGGGCCCTTCAGGATATGACCTTAGCAGAAATGGACGTGTACTGGAATGAAGCCAAAAACCTGTAAATCAACATGAGGGCTTCTCTCTTCTTTATTCTGATACTACTGACAGGCTGTGCTATTTCAAATAAGCGTATTTCATCACATCTGCTGGTTAAACCTCCGGCAGATAAACAGCTTGCAGCAAGCAAAAGGAAAGATATAGTAAGTATCAGCAACAACTTGTTTGGAGCGGGTGAATTTACAGGCAACAATAAAGAGCTGATCAGATACAGAATACTGGCCCCGGATACAGTGACAGCACAAAAGAAGTATCCACTTGTCCTGATATTTCACAATTCGGGCCGCATAGGAACTGACAATACTGCCCAACTTGATGTTTTAGTAAAATTTTGGGCGCAGGATGCTATTCGTAAGCGTTATCCGGCTTATGTCCTTGCCGTACAGTTTGCCGGGCGTTCATCAAATTATGTCAAAAATGCTGATAGCGTACTTACCTCGGTTCCTGCACCTGGTGTACGCAGCGCAATACAATTAGTAGATTCGCTAAAGAATGCTTTACCAGTAGATATTAACAGGATATATACCATTGGTTTCTCTATGGGGGCATCTACTGCTAATAATGCGCTAATGGCAAGACCGGATTTATTTGCAGCTGGTGTTTTTATATCAGGGATTCCGATGCAGGAAGGGTTTTTTAAGCTCAAAAACACTCCTTTATGGCTGATACACGGAAATGATGACCAGGAGAACCCTATCCCCGGAGACCGTCTCCTTTATCAGAAAATGCAGGGGCTCAAATCCTCCAAAATCCTGTTCTGGGAAATTGAAGGGCTACAGCATGAAATCTATACACCATTGTATACCAGTGATATCATTCCTCAATGGCTTTTTATTCAGACGCTAACTTTTTAGCAAACTTAGCTTGCAACTCACTGATTGCCTTATCATAACCTTTTTTATCCATAAAAGCTGCAGGGTTATAGGCATCCCCGGGTTTATGTTTTGTATGCAATTCAAACTGACTCGCGTGCGAAGAAAGCCAGATATCAAATGTCAGGTTCTTCATCGCATTCAATGTATAAGCATAGTCTTTGGCCATATCAGGGTAAGCTGTGACCTCAGCAAACTTTTTCTCTGTCACGATGGTAGGTAGATTAGCAATCAGGATTTTGTAAGACCTCTTTTCATCTTTGACATCAAACAGAAAACTACAGGAACCTTTGGTATGCCCCGGATGGTGAAGCATGACCAACTGCATATCACCTAACCTCACTACATCTTTATCATGTAAGATGAAGTCGGTCTTAACAGGCTCATAGGTACTGCCATTTCCCCCTAATGCGTAATCTGAGCTACCTCCGTCAGCCATGACCACCGAATCTTTTTCATCTGCCATCATATAGGCACCAGTCATTTTTTTGATCTCGGCCATTGCCCCCATATGGTCAAAATGTGCCTGCATGGTTAACAAAATCCTGGTGTCAGCAAGCTTGAATCCCAGTGTTTCAATATTGGCTTTGATCATGGATGCCGAAGCGGCAAGCCCGGTATTGATGAGAATATTTCCTTTAGGGGTGACAATAAGATAACAAGCCAGATCGTATGAACCTACATAATAAAGATTACCTGCAATCCTAAACGGTGGATAAGGCTTAGACCACTCTGGGTTAGTATTTTGAGGCTCTGTTACTTTTTGAGCAGCTGCATGCAGGCTGAAAAACGAAAGACTGGTGAGCAGTATGGCGATTTTGAATGAATGTCTAAGCATAAGGATATTTATGACGAATATAGCTATTCAAACGGGCTACATGTATAAAAAAATTGCTGTTTTCTGGTCGTATCCCCTAATGAAAAACGAATACCAGAAAACAGCAATCTTATCTTTATATGTTATTTAGGAATGTTTCTTCTTCATGGTCATCTTAGCTTTCTGACCTATCCCATAGTTATAATTTTTAGCGTTACTTTCTTTCTTTTCGTGGAAAGCACCACCACCTGCAGGCTCTTCATTCTTTTCCTTCACGACTCTGTTTTTATCAAACCCTTTTGGCTTAAGTGTTTTTTCTATCAGAATCTCTTCAGGCAGTTCCATCAGCTCTAGTTTTTTACCTATTGACTGTTCAATTTTTTTCACCTGAACCAATTCCATATCTGTTGCAAAAGTAATCGCAACAACTTCTTCCTGGCTTTCTTTATCTTTAATAATACGGCTTAAGAAAGTTTCCTTTTCTTCAGGAACTTCAAAATGGAAGATGAACGGAATTCCGCTTAAATCCAACGGACCTTCATTCTGATTCGCAACAACCAGTACTCTTGCCTCAGCACTTTCTTTGAAATCTTCAAAATTATCAAAACCATTTTCATCAAAATGTAATGGTCTGAACATCGAGAATTCCATTTCTTTAGTGCTTTCAATACTCTTAGCTACCTTTTGTGCTGTAAGTCTTGAATTTACAAAAACGACTGCTTTATTGAAAACCTCATCATCACGCAATAGATTACGCAGTAAATTAAGCTTGGTTTTATAATTCGGAACCTGGTAAAGCACCTGGCTTACTGTTTCGGCTTGTGTATCCCCAAAATCTTCAACCTCAATTACTGTAGGGAAATTCAGGAACTGATCTGTCATCTTAGTCAGTTTTTCATGGATCACTTCGGTGAAAACCAAATGTTGACATTTACCTGCACTTCTGGCCAGCTCACAAACTGGTAATTGCATGCCCTGCTGAATAATCAGCTCGGCATCATCTACGATGAAAGTCTGCAGTTTACTCAGGTTCAACCCAAGTTTCAGATAAATTGCTCTGGCTCTTGTTGGCGTAGCGACAACAATATCGATACCTAAAACAAGTTCATTAACCTCTGCTTCAACACCACCGGTCCCGTAAAGACCAACAATATTAAGATCCCTGTTTTTACTTAAAGAAATAAACTGATCGATCACTGCAATAGCCCGGTCTTTATCAGCTACCAGGATTAACACTTTAGGTGCATCATCTTTGGTATACTTTAAACGCATTAAAACACCCAGAATATAAGTTGTTGTTTTACCCGATCCTTCAGGACCAACAGCCAGTATATCCTGTCCTCCAAGAATCCTGGACATTGTTTTAGCCTGGATTTCCTTTGGGGTTAAGTACCCGGCATCAGTCATCGCGGTGATCAGGGGCTTACTTAGTTTTAATTTATCTAACGACACAGTATTTCAGTTAAAATTGATATTCCGCCAAATTTACGGAAATAAGCCCAATATCCGGTATGATCTGTACAAAACCCGAAGAAATGTACAAGGAATTGCTTATTGTATCAACATTTTGATACGATTCAGGACAATCAGGGATTGGTAATTTGTAGTTTTACCGGATTAACAAATAACCTTTTAACATGAAGAAATCTTTACTCTGCCTCTTTTTACTAAGCACCTCGATTGGTGTATTTGCGCAGGATGCGGTCAATTACCAGCAACCTCCCAAAGCCATAGCCGACCTGTTACTTGCCCAACCGACTCCTTCGGTAAGCATTGACAGCAAAGCGGAATGGATGTTATTAAGCAACCGTAACTCCTATCCGTCTGTCGAAGAACTGGCTATGCCCGAATTCCGCATTGCCGGTTTACGTATCAACCCAAATAATTTTTCGCCAAGCAGGCAAACATTTATTAATGGTTATACGCTAAAAAATATCAAAACTGGTAAAACTGCTGTAATTGCTGGCCTCCCAGCTCCTTTATTTGCAGCACATACGCTTTGGAACCCTTCACAAACTCAAATATCTTTCACACAGACTACTGCTAAAGGTGTTGATTTGTATATCATAGACATTGCGACATTAAAAGCTGTCAAAGTGAACAAAAAACCATTGAATGTGGTACTTGGAGGTGGTATAACCTGGGTAGATGATGTTACACTATTATACAGAACAGCTACTAAATCTGCAGCAGCAGTTCCTGTTAAATCATTGATGCCTAAAGGTCCGGCAGTACAGCTCAACCTGGGTAAAGCTTCCCCAAATCCTACTTATCAGGATTTAATTAAAACTCCTTATGACGAGCAGTTATTTGAGTTTTTTGCAACTTCCCAACTGGTACAATATAAAAATGGTGTAGAGACTTTAATTGGTCAGCCTGCTATTTATACTGCTATAAATGTTTCTCCTGATAAAAAATACCTGCTGGAAAAAACTATCGATAAGCCTTTTTCTTACCAGGTACCTTATTCAGGTTTCCCATCAACTGTAAAAATTACTGATCTGGCTGGTAAACCGATTAAAACACTCGCTAAACTTCCTTCAAGGGAGAGCACCCCATCGGGTTATGACAATACTCAGAATGTTCCGCGCAGCTACGACTGGAGAGACGATGAAGCTGCGACCATTACCTGGGCTCTGCCTTTAGACAGTGGACTAATCAAAAAACAGGTTCCTTTTCATGATGCTGTTTATGCTTTAAGCGCACCTTTTTCAGGACAAGCTAAAGAACTATTTAAAACACAAAACCGTTACCAGAGCACAACCTGGGGCAATGCAACGCTAGCCTTAGTCAGAGAAGGATTACGCAGTAAACAAACGATTAAAGTAAGCCGTTATAATCCTGAAGCCGGAACTATAGAAACTTTATACGAGCTGAACGAGACTGACAAATACAATAACCCGGGAGATCCTGTAACTGAAAAAAACAAATTTGGTCTTCAGGTTATTCAGACAGTTGATCACGGAACTAAATTATTGTTGAACAACATGACTGGTTCTTCACCAAAAGGAGATCTTCCATTCCTGGCAAAATTTGATCTGGCCACTAAAAAGAATGAAATTATCTGGCGTAGTACCGAAGGCACTTATGAATATGTTGCCGACGTAATTGATCCGGAGAAATTAATCTTGTTCACCAGAAAAGAATCTCAGAAAGAGGTACCTAACTACTATATCAAAAACCTGATTTTAAGAATAGCAGACCGCAAGGTGACTGATTTCACTAATCCTTATCCAGGTCTGGAAGGAGTTACCAAAGAGAAAATAGCTTATAAACGTGCCGACGGGGTAGATCTGACAGGAGACCTGTATTTACCAAAAGGTTATGATAAAGCGAAAGACGGCCCACTACCTACACTGATATGGGCATATCCACGTGAATTTAACTCGGCTGCTGATGCAGCACAGATCAGAGGTTCAAAAGATCGCTTTACGACCATTAGCTGGGCTTCCCCTATTTTCTGGGTAACACAAGGTTATGCTGTTCTGGATAATGCCGAAATGCCAATTGTTGCAAAAGAAGGTAAAAAACCGAATGATACTTTTGTAGAGCAGCTGCAGTTAAATGCAGAAGCCGCGATCAATAAGTTGTCAGATCTAGGTGTGGGAGACAGGAACAGAATGGCAGTAGGCGGACATAGTTATGGAGCTTTCATGACTGCCAACCTACTTGCGCATACCAATTTGTTTAAAGCTGGTATCGCCCGCAGTGGTGCTTACAACAGAACATTGACCCCATTTGGCTTCCAGAACGAAGACCGTACCTATTGGGATGTTCCTCAATTATATTATGAAATGAGCCCATTCAGTTATGCGAATAAAATCAAAACACCTTTATTATTGATACATGGTGATTCTGATGATAATCAGGGAACTTTCCCCATCAACTCTGAGCGTTTGTTTAGCGCGATTAAAGGATTTGGTGGTACGACAAGATTTGTATCCTTACCTTATGAAGCACATAGCTACCGTGGTAAAGAAAACCTGTTGCACATGTTATGGGAAATGAATTCCTGGTTAGATCAATATGTAAAAAAAGCAAAGTAAAAACCAGTCCGGGAACGGACATCTGAAAACGGGTTGTACCAAATGGTACAATCCGTTTTTTATTTAAAACGGATTGCTTTCAGCGGAGATATCCTGCTCACCAGTAAGGAAGGCAGAATCAGAACGATCATACAAATAACCAGTGTAGCTGCATTTAATAGCAGTACATCAGTCAGGTGCAATTCGATAGGTACATAAGCCAGATAGTAGGAACTTTGATTCAGCTTAAAGAAATGGGTGTAGTATTGTAAAAACCCTAATCCAAGGCCCAGGATATTACCGAGCAATAAACCTATTCCAACCAGGTACATAGCATTATACAGGAATATCTTCATTACACTGTAATCAGTCATCCCGAAAGCCTTCAACATTCCAATCATATTAGTCCTTTCCAGGATCATAATCAGTAAAGCTGTAATCATATTAATCACACCCACAATCATCATCAGAATGAGTAATACCCTGGTGTTTACATCCAGCAGGGATAACCAGGTAAATATATTAGGAAAATACTCTCTTACCGAAGCTGATTTGAGGTTAATCTCCATCGAAGCATAAATTTGATCAGATACGGGGTCCAGCCTGTTGAAATCCTTCAGTTTAATTTCTATGCCGCCGATTTCGTTCGGTTTCCAGTTATTTAAACGCCTGATGATATTGATGTCTCCAAGCGCAAAGCTTTTATCAATTTCTTCTACACCGATATCATAAATTCCTACAATTTTGAAAGGACGTTTACGCGGAGGGTTTTGTACAAAGTACATAATAAAGTTATCCCCGGTTTTTAATTTCAACCGGTTCGCAGTAAACGATGAAATCAGGATCTCCCTGGTTGCCTTGGTACTATCAGCAAAATTAATAACCCTGCCACTGACTAAATGTTTACGGATATAATCCCAGTTATAGGTACTGTCTATACCTTTGAAATTGATTCCTTCTACTTCATCATTTGCAGAAATGATGGCTGGTTTTGTAGCATAGGATTGAAAATAGACTATATCCTTGTTTTTCTGAAGATCGGTTATAGTTTTGGCGGCGGGAATGAATGGTGTCTGTTCAAATGAGTTATTTAAATCCAGTTTAAAAATCCTTACATCACCGACAAAACCTCTTACCTTTTCCTGGATCTCTGTTTTAAAACCTTTGATGATAGCAACGGACAGCATCATTACTGCAAGACTAAGCATCACACCCGCAATAGCTATACGGACGATTAACTTAGAAAATGTACGTTCTGATTTTATGGCAATGCGCGAGGCTATAAAATATTCTGTATTCAAATTTTTTTAATAAACTGTAACTTAGCAAAAATGGTTATTTGATTTTTAAATCAATCATAATTAGAAAAAAAAGCTCAATATGAAACTATCAACTACAATAATAATACCCGTTTACCTGGTTATATTGAGTATTCAGGCTTGTGCTAATCCCAAACCTGCCGCAAAAAAGACTCCCCCTGCAGAAATTCTGACAGGAGCTGCCCAGACAGAAAAGTATCTGCCTTTACTCAAAGGAAAACGTATTGGTATGGTCGTAAACCCTACTTCTGTGATCGGACAAACTACTTCGGTAGACAGTCTTTTAAAACGCGGGGTAAATATTGTCAAAATATTCGGGCCTGAACACGGGTTCAGGGGAGATGCCAGTGCCGGGGTAAAAGTAGATGATGCAACAGATCAGAAAACGGGTATTAAAGCAATATCCCTGTATGGCAAACATCAGACTCCAACGCAGGCAGACCTGAAAGATGTAGACATCATGGTTTTTGATATTCAGGATGTTGGTGTTCGTTTTTACACTTATATCAACACCCTGCAATTTGTCATGCAGGCCTGTGCAGAAAATAACAAAGAACTGATCATCCTGGACAGACCAAATCCTAATGGTTTTTATATAGATGGTCCGATTCTCGATGCAAGACTGGTATCGGGCATAGGTATACAGCCAATCCCGATTGTACATGGACTTACTGTTGCCGAATATGCACAGATGCTTAATGGTGAAGGCTGGCTGAAAGACAAAAAACAATGTAAACTGACCATTATCAAGGTAGCTAATTATAACCACGATATGGCTTACGAATTACCTGTTAAACCATCTCCGAACCTGAATACCCAACAGTCTATCCTGCTTTATCCTACCTTATGCCTGTTTGAAGGCACTTATATCAGCCAGGGCCGGGGCACCCGGTACCCGTTTACGCTTTTAGGTGCGCCGGCATTGAAAGGAAAGTATAAATTCTCGTTTACACCCAAAAGTATTAAAGGAATGGCAGAAACTCCTTTACACCAGGATCAGGAATGTTACGGTCTGGACTTAAGAAATTATAATTCAGAAACAATCAGAAAGGAAAAAAAACTCCAGCTCAAATGGCTGATTGAACTTTACCGTGTTTATCCCGACAAAGCAGATTTCTTCAATTATAAACTGAGTAAACAGATGAACAATTTTGATAAACTTGCAGGAGTTTACAGCTTAAAGGAGCAGATTATTGCAGGTAAATCAGAAAAAGAAATCAGGGCCAGCTGGGAACCCGGACTAAGTCAGTATAAGCTGATGAGAAAAAAATATTTGCTGTATCCTTAAGGGATACAGCAAATATTAACCTACGCTTTTGCAGCGTTCTCTTTTTCAAATATATCCAACACTTCATTCCAGCTTCTAACCCTGAGGTGGTGATGCTGATTTACATTATGTGAAGCATGGAACAGAATGGGTTTGCCCATACAAAAATCCAGGTTTTTACAATGATCGTCAATCATATAGTCAGTCGCTATAACACGCTTGTCTCCACAAAAAATAATATTCTTCCAGCTGATAAAAGGAAAATGTTCCTGTAACCATTCCATTTTTTCGGACAGGCACTGCGGAAATTCCATGGCTGCAGATACGATGAAAATCTCGTAATCTTCCATTAAGGTTCTGACAGCTTCAACTGCTCCCTCCATCAGGGGTATAGTCCTGAAAAATCCTGGGGTATATACATATCTTTTGATGGCATTCTGATCAGGGAAACCTTCGGGCTCTGGTACACCTAGTCTTTCATCTGCACGTACCCGGATTCCATATTCACTTTCATACCAATCCATAAACTGGACTTCTATATCAGCAAGGACACCATCCATATCGATGGCTATTGTTTTTCTATCTTTATTCATATTGGCAGTTTATTGCAACAAATGTAGCAATATTATGCAATAATATGCAACATTTATCTTCATAAGATTGCTTATATTTGCATCAATATGATTAAGGCTGAAAGATTACAACTGATTATTGAACATATACGCAGAGAGCGAAAAGTCTTATTAGGAGACCTCAGTACCCTATTAGAGGTCTCTGAAGATACTGTAAGACGTGATATCAAAGAATTATCAGATCAGGGATTACTCAAAGCTGTTCGCGGTGGGGCCATTTCGCATTCCCCTATTCCACTTCATTTCCGGGAAAGAGAGCATTATGACGTAAGCCATAAAGAAATTATCGCTTTAAAAGCAGTCAAATTCTTAAAAAACGGACAAGTAGTATTATTTGATTCGGGAACCTCAGTTCTGGCCATTGCCACACACCTGCCGCGCGATTTACAGATTACAGTGATTACAAATAGCTTTCCTGTAGCCAGCGTACTGGAAGATCACCCACTGATAGAGGTTATCTTTCTGGGTGGCCGGTTAAATAAATCATCCTTTTCTACCTCCGGTTTTGAGGTTATACAAGTGATCAGAGAATTCAGGCCAGACGTTTGTTTCCTGGGTATCTGCAGCATTGACCTGACATCAGGTGTGACTGGAATAAGTTATGAAGACAGCCAGGTCAAAAAAGCCATGGTCGAAACTTCGAAACAAATCATTGCACTGGCCACTTTAGAAAAGCTGAATACAACAGAACCTTACTATATTACCAGTATCAGCGATATTGATATTATTATCACCGATACTGATCCGGATCATGAAACACTTCAAAATTACAAGGGTATTGGGATCAAACTGGAGTAAAAAGGCTTAACTATTTTTGTTTTTGCGATACTTTAAGGAACTGCATCAATACCCTTTCCTCATTTTCCATCGCCTTTACAGTACCGGGTTTACCAACTGATATCCTTTTCAGGAACTTAGCCAGCTGATCGGTTTCAAAGGCCTCCAGCAATAATGGATATACGTAGGAACTTCTACATACAGCCGGAGTATTTCCCAGTTTACCTGCTACACATTTCAATATTGCTGTAATGATTTTTTTCCTGGGCCGGTCTTCTTCTACATTTGCGGTACAAACGGCCATTTGCCGGAAAGCTTCGAGAGTTCCCCCCCAGGTCCTGAAATCCTTAGCCGTAAAGTCGCCTCCGGTAATTTCGCGGATATAATTATTGATCATTCCCGAATCTATCCCCCGATGCTCCTGACCGGTTGTATAATATTGAAACAGTTCCTGGCCCGGGATCTCCATGCACCTTTTCACCATCCTGGCGAGACTGCGGTCACTGAGATTCACTTCCTGCTTCACTCCCTTTTTACCCACAAATTTCAGTTTGAGACCATTTTCATTTACCCTCACATGTTTGTTTCTTAGTGTTGACAAACCATAACTGCCATAAAGTTGTGCATAGGTTTCATTGCCAACCCGGATAAGTGTTTTCTGCATAAGCTGTACACAGATGGCTAAAACTTTTCTTTCATCATAGACCGGTCGTTTGAGATCAAGGGCAATTCTTTTTCTGGCTTGAGGCAAAGCATGCCCGAATTCGAGTAAACGGTAATATTTAAGATCAGACTGGCGTGAGGTCCATTTCTGATGGTAACGATATTGCTTACGTTTAGCTGCATCAATGCCGGTTGCCTGCAAATAGGCATTCTTTACAGGAGCAATCCACACTTCTGTCCAGGCCGGGGGTAATACCAATGCCCGGATCCTTTCTAGCTGAACTTCATCTTTGATCTTCTTTCCCTGCTGATCTTCGTAGTAGAAGTTCTGGGCTCTTCCTTTCCTGTAAAACCCAGGCATACTGTCAGTAACGTACACTAAACCTATTTCTTTAATTTCTTCTGGTGTCTGTACCATATAGATTAAGCAGAATTAACGTTAAATTTTTAGTTATTTTGCTAGCTGAACCAAAGGATGGGTAACCCCTTCAATATTCAGATAAAAAAACAAACAGAGATGAGAATAGTTTTCATGGGAACACCCGATTTTGCCGTTGCCTCTTTAAATGCACTGGTAGAAGCTGGGTTTGAAATAGCGGGTGTAGTTACCGCAGCGGATAAACCGGCTGGAAGAGGGCAAAAATTACAGGAGAGTGCTGTCAAAAAATATGCAGTCGAAAAGGGTTTAAAAGTGTTACAGCCACTCAAATTAAAAGACCCTGATTTCATCGCAGAACTGAAAGCATTAAATGCAGATTTACAGGTTGTCGTGGCTTTTCGCATGCTTCCTGAGATCGTTTGGAATATGCCTGCTAAAGGAACTATCAATTTACATGCTTCGCTCTTACCGCAATACCGTGGTGCAGCGCCGATTAACCATGCTATCATTAATGGTGAAGCTGAAAGTGGTGTAACAACTTTCTTCCTGAAACATGAAATCGATACAGGAGATGTTATTTTTTCAGAAAAAGTAGCTATTGCAGCAGATGATTCTGCCGGTGACCTTCACGATCATCTGATGGAGACTGGTGCCGGATTATTGGTCAGAACAGTAAAAGCTATCCAGGCCAATGACTACAGTGAGCAGCCTCAGTTATTTTCGGCCGAGCTGAAACATGCACCCAAAATATTTAAAGATTTCTGTAAAATAGACTGGAACAATTCAGTAAAAACTATTTACAATCTGATCAGAGGCCTTAGCCCCTATCCGACAGCATTCGCAGAACTGAATGAAAAGACAATCAAAATATTCAAAGCGGGATATGAAGATATAGCCCCAGAAATCACCCCGGGTTCCTATCTGACCGATGGTAAAACTTTTTTAAAGTTCGCAGCCAGTGATGGCTTTATTACTTTACTGGATGTACAGTATGAAGGCAAAAAAAGGATGATGATTGATGAATTTTTAAGAGGAATGCGTTTATAGCTTAAAAGCTATAACGCATTGAGTAAAGAACTTAAAGTTTTGGTGACTTCGTTAAAATAACGCTTCCGGCCATAACCCATCACCCAGCGGATACCGGATGTGGCATTTGTAATGAACACTTCATCAGCTTCGTTAAGTACTTCAGGATTAATCTGTGCTTCTGTAATCGGGATCTGATTAGTCTTCGCTACCTGCATCACCACATTTCTCATCACCCCGGCAATACAGCCTTCTGAAAGAGCCGGGGTATAAATATGTTTGTCGTATATAACAAATACGTTAGAACTGATGCTCTCACAAAGAAAGCCATGCTGATTTAGGATCAAAGCTTCATCGAGTCTGTTCTGCTGTTTAAATAAACCAGCCATGACGTACAATAGAGAGTTACTGGTTTTATAACTCGACAACTTATTCACTGGTTTGGTGATCTCATCATAAACATTAATGATCAGTCCCTTTTTATTCAGCTCATAACCACCCGGTGCCAGGGTTCCGGCTTCCAGTACATAACCTGATTTATTACTGTCCGGGGTATATAATCCATCTCCTTCACGGTAGACAGAAAGCCGGAATCTTACATTATCCTTTAATTTGTTCTTTTTGCATAGTTCTGCGGTCTTCTGTCTCAGGAAATAATCGTCAAACAATATTCCCCCATCCATCTTTAATGCATTCATTCCCGCCTGCAAACGATCAGCATGCAAATCGGCAAACTTCAGTTTACCACCTGACATCCTCATAGATTCGAATAACCCGTCACCATACCTGAAACCTCTGTTTCTGGCTGTCAGGATAGTCTGGTCTATCGCAATGAATTGGTCGTTATGTAAAATATATTCCTGTTGCATTAAATTAGTGTGGCTGTACGATGTAGTTTCTCCATTTGTTAAGTACAGAATCAAAATCCGGAGGAAGCGGCGCTTCAAACTCCATATATTCTTTTGTTGTCGGGTGTATAAAACCTAAAGTCTGCGCATGCAAAGCCTGTCTTGGTAATAAGGTAAAACAGTTTGCCACATATTGTTTATATTTTGTAAACGTTGTTCCTTTAAGGATCTTATCTCCCCCATAATTGGCATCATTAAATAATGGATGGCCAATATGTTGCATATGTGCCCTGATCTGATGGGTACGTCCTGTTTCAAGCTGGCAGCTAATCAGGGTTACATAACCCAGACGCTCCAGAACAGTATAATGTGTCACTGACCATTTTCCTTTTTCCTCATCATCATAGACGTCCATGACAATTCTGTTTTTAGCACTGCGGCCGATAAAACCGGTAACAGTACCACTTTCTTTAATATCCCCCCAGGCCAGCGCAATATATTTTCTGGTGATTGTATGGTCAAAGAACTGCTTAGCCAGTTTAGTCATGGTAATTTCGTTCTTACTGATAATCAGTAAACCGGAAGTATCTTTATCAATCCGGTGAACTAATCCTGGCCTGCCTTCATTACCGGGTAATTGCGGCAATTGTTCGAAGTGAAAAGCCAGTGCATTAACCAGTGTACCTGTATAATTGTTAAATCCGGGGTGAACAACCATCCCGGCTGCTTTATTGACAATCAGTAAATCATCGTCTTCATAAATAATATCCAGAGGAAGATCTTCCGGATAAACTTCAGTATCTCTTGGTGGATGAGGAAATACGATCGAAATCTCATCAGCTGGTTTAACTTTATAACTTGCCTTTACCGTAGCTTTATTCACCAATACGTTACCAGCCTCAATTGCATTTTGGATGCGGTTTCTTGAAGCATTCTCCAAACGATGCATCAAAAATTTATCAATACGTAATAAGGACTGCCCTTTATCTACAACAATATTAAAATGTTCGTATAAATCCTGCTCTTCTAATTCCAGTCCGTTGTTATTGTTCTCCATTTAGGGTATATTTTTTTATTGTTAACAGCATTGCATCAACCGGCTTTTCTGTTAATTGTGATCTCAGTTATTTTGATGAAATATGGTCTATGATGCGCTATCAGCTTCAAGTCCATAATAATTCCATTTTACAAAACTAATCTTTAACAATTACATTTTTGAAAGAAATTAGGGCTGAAGAGCTTATTATACAGATATAATTAAAAATGACATTGAAAAGAGCCATTTTATTCCTCCTTCAAATCCAGCTGAATCCCTCCGGCAGCACAAAAGGATTTATATTTGTATTATGTTTACAGATCTGTACAGTCCTTTACAACAGTTAAGACACGCCCGTTTATCACAATTGTGGATAAAAAGGGATGATTTAATAGATCCTTATATTTCCGGAAATAAGTGGCGTAAACTGAAGTACATTCTGGAAGATGCCAGTACAAAAGGGAAAAATCACCTGGTTACCTTTGGTGGCGCTTATTCTAATCACCTGGTGGCTACCGCAGCAGCTGCTTCCAGGTCAGGACTGAAAGCAACCGCCTTTGTGAGAGGAGAACAGGTGAATAATGAAATGCTGGTGCTCTGTTCACTGTATGGCATGGAACTTATCTTTACTGACCGCGAAACGTATAAGGATAAAACTGCCTGTTATACTGCTTATGCAGAGAAACACGCTGATACTTATTTCATTGATGAAGGAGGAGCATCTGCCGAAGCAGTCAGAGGCTGTGCCGAAATCATTACAGAATTACCAGGGGATACCGCTCATCTATTTTGTGCTGCTGGCACGGGTACTACTGCTGCTGGTTTATTGCAGGGTATCCAAAAGGCAGGACTGACGGCTAAACTTCATGTCATTCCGGTATTAAAAGGCGGCGAATTTATACGGGACGAAATTGCTCAGTATGTTCCGGTAACTGACCAGCTGGTTTTACATACAGATTATCATTTTGGTGGTTATGCTAAAACAAAACCAGATTTACTGAAATTTATCAGGGATTTCACTGCTGCACATGGTATATTGATCGACCCTGTTTATACGGCTAAACTATTCTTCGCTATTTATGATTTAGCAGAGAAAAATTACTTTAGGGAAGGAGAAAAGATAATCGCTCTGCATACCGGGGGATTGCTGGGAATAATGGGAATGAAAGATAAGCTTATTTAGAAACAACCTGAACCAAATGAAACAACTGCAACACCTGTTTATATTTTCATTCCTACTGCTTTTTCAGTTGATCCCAAAACTGGCCTCTGCCCAGGATTCGCTGTTTATAATTCCAAAACCTCAATTACAAACGGAGAGACCCGGATTTTATCTGTATCCAAATCTGGAAGAAGTATATGCCACTAAAACATTTCTGGCTACTGCCGATTTACTTCACGAGCATCCGTATATACATTTCCAGAAAGCCAAATTACTCCTGCCTGGTCAGCTAATCCCTAAACAAGGGATCATACTGATCATGGCAGACCGGAAAGATCCGCTTGCGCCAAATGCTTACCGCCTGCAGGTAGATACCAGAAGGATTATAATTACAGCGCATCAGCCGGCTGCTATGCTCAATGGAATTGCTACCTTAAGGCAGATAGCTTATACCCGGAAAAACGGGCGTACAATCCCTGCGGTATACATTGAGGATCAGCCTCAGTTCAGTTATCGCGGACTGATGCTCGATGTTTCCCGTCATTTTTATCCAATCAGCTTTCTGAAAAAGTATATTGATATCATGTCTTTATATAAGTTGAATACCTTCCACTGGCATTTAACTGATGGTGCAGGCTGGAGACTGGAAATTAAAAAATATCCGGAACTCACCAATAAGGCTGCCTGGAGAACTGATGATAACTGGAAGAAATGGTGGGACGGCGGACGACAGTATGTCGAGATGGGATCTCCTGAAGCGCATGGTGGATTTTACACACAGGAAGAAGCAAAAGATTTAGTAAGATATGCTGCAAAAAGAGGGATTACGATTATCCCGGAGATAGAGATGCCTGGACACAGTGAGGAAGTCCTGGCTGTATATCCCAACCTGTCCTGTTCTGGAAAACCTTACAAGAACTCCGAATTCTGCATAGGGAATGAGGATACATTTACCTTTTTACAAAATGTCATCAACGAAGTAATTGCTATTTTTCCTTCGGAATATATCCATATTGGTGGAGATGAGGCTGATAAAACAGCCTGGAAAGAATGTCCAAAATGCCAGAAAAGGATTAAAGATCTCCATCTGAAAGATGAAAATGAATTGCAAAGTTATGCTGTTAAAAGGATGGAGACTTATTTAACCAGCAAGGGTAAAAAACTGATTGGATGGGATGAAATATTAGAGGGGGGACTTAGCCCTGCAGCAACAGTAATGAGCTGGCGCGGAGAAAAAGGAGGCATCGAAGCGGCAAATACCGGACATGATGTGATTATGACCCCAGGGGCTTACCTGTATTTTGATGCTTATCAAACTAATCCGATCGGGCAGCCTGAAGCAATTGGCGGTTATTTACCTTTAAAGAAGGTTTACTCTTATTTCCCTGTCCCTGCCGAAATAAGCGCGGCCAACAGGAAACATATCCTGGGGATTCAGGCTAATGTATGGACAGAATACATGCCCACACAGAATCAGACTGACTATATGGTTTTCCCCAGAGCGATTGCACTGGCCGAGATTGGATGGACAGCTGAGAAGAATAAAAACTGGGATGATTTCCAGTTACGCCTGCAAAAACACTATTTACTTTTACAACGTTTTGGTATCCATTATTATGTTCCTTCAAACGAATTGAGCATTCTGTCTAAATTTGACATGGTGAGCAGGAAAGCCAGTGTCAGTATCAGTTCTGAGCAATTTCATCCTGAAATAAGATATACGATTGACGGGAGCTCTCCTTCTGTCAGTTCGGCTGTGTATAAAGCCCCTGTTGAACTAAATGTCACATCTGTTGTTAAGGCCGGGATATTCAAAAACAAGATACAACAGGGAAAAACACAGGAGTTAATGGTTGATATCCATAAGGCTATTGGTAAAAAAGTGATTTATAATAATCCATGGAGTAGTGGGTATCCTGCACAAAAAGAACTGACTCTGGTGAACGGAGAAACGGGTGACCTGACTTATGGTGATGGTCAATGGCAGGGCTTTCTGGGTAATTTCGATGTCACCATAGATATGGATACCAGAACCGCGCTGAATGAATTAAAAATCCGTTTTATGCAACTCACCGGGCCCGGCGTTTATATTCCTTCGGATGTTTCAATCTCAGTCTCAGAAGACGGGAAAGATTTCAGACCCATCAGAAAACTGGAAAATGATGTTCCGGTCTCTGATTCATCTCTGAGGTTCAAAACCTTTGTCTTTAATTTAAAAGGAGTATCTGCAAGGTATATCAGGATAACCGGAAAAAACGAACAGAAAGGATTTGTCTTTACTGACGAAGTAGTGATCTACTAGCTGATATATTATCCCTTTGGCAGGCAATATATTTACTTGCCAAAGGGATGGAAAATTAATTATCAGCCTTCTTCGCTGTTTTTCATTTTCATTAACAGTGTATAAGCATTCTTAGTGACTATAGTACTGGATGACAAGGGTGATTTGATTTCTGTAAATCCACTCATCGAGACTCCGACCTGAACAGGTATCAATTTGTACCTGCGTGGTGCTTCTTCAGTAAACAGGTAGTATTTATTATCTGATTTAACAATAGCTTCTTCAGGAACACTTAATACCTTTGCATTATTCAACTGGATTTCACCATTCATAAACATTCCGGGAATTAACTCTTTAGGGAGTTTATCCAGGTGGCAATGTACTTCAGTATTGCGTTCTTCACCTATATTCGGCGTTATCAGATGAATAGTCGCATTGTATTTCACTGCCGGGTTTTTGTTAGTGTAACATAACACTTTCTGTCCCGAACTTAAGCTCGCTGCATCATTTTCAAACACAGTTAGTTTCAGATGCAAGTCTCCCGGATTGATCAATTCAAATAAGATGTCAGTCGGGTTTACATACCTGCCCATATTTACATTAACCTTGGTTACATAACCACCAATCGGCGCGTAAATACTGATCTTATTACTAATGTTATTTTCATTTAATTTAGCAGGATTAATATTAATCATCTGGAGTTTTTCGCCCAAAGCTTTCAGTATAACTTTCTGATTCATGTAATCGCTTTTTACTTGCTGGAATAATTTGTCACTGCTCGCTTTGGTTATGTTTAGTTCCTTTTGACGGTAGAAATCTGCTTCCAGAAAAACCAGCCTGTTTTTCGCTGTCAGGAAATCCTGTTGTAACTGAATATATTGCTGATCCTCCAAAACAGCCAGCAAAGTACCTTTCTGAACTTTCTGGCCAGGTAACAAAGTCGCTTTTTTCACATATCCACCCATTGGTACGCTTATAGAAACGATATTCTGCGGTGGTACATCTATAACTCCATTAACTTTTAATATGGAATGCATTTCTCTTTCCTGTGGTGTTCCTGTCACGATCCCTGCATTCTTAATCTGTTCAGGTGTCAGCTCTACCACATCTTTATTTACATTCTTATTTTCATTTGTTGTACCTGTGCTGGTTTTATCTTCTTTAGGCTGCTCGCTGCAGGAAGAGAACAGAATCATCAGCATTACGGTAATTAAGGCGCTTGCTTTCATATATATCTTTAATTAGTTAATGGCAATATTTTTTCTACTTCAAAAGCAGCTTCGTTCAATTGTTGTACAGTATTAAAATACTCACTTCTGATTTGAATGGCCTGGTTGATCAGAATTACCCAATCCAGGTAACCGACTTCTCCGGCATCCAGCTTGAGTGTAGCGGTATGAATAATAGATTTTGCATTTGGCAGCAATGTTTCCTGATAGGATTTAACCATTCTGCTGCTTTGATTGTATATGCGGATCGCATCCTGAAGACCAGACTGAAGTTGCTGCACAACTACATCTGCTTCTTCCTTACGCTGACGAATCAATAGGTTTGATGCCTGGATCCTGGAACGCTGAGCCCCCCAGAAAACCGGGATACCAATGCCGACAGTTACAGAAGAGAACCGGTTATGATTACTATAATACTTTTCTATATTCTGGCCTGTAGTCTGCCATCCGATAATAGTTGAGCTATTATAACCTGCATTAAAAGTTGGCATTAACTTACTTTTCTCCAGTTTAAGCTGATGCCGGGCAAGTTCGACCTGTTCCTGCTGTAAGCGCATTGCCGGGCTTCGTCCGAGATAACTTGTATCAGGTAAAGCAGTCAGATGATATATAACAGGATCTGATGCGGGTTCAATTTCATATTCAGTATTCAGCAAAACCTTAAAACGGTTCTTTAACACCTGATAGTCGGTATCAAGCAGCTGTAACTGATTGTAAATCTGAAAACGCTGATTTTCTGCTGTCGTCTGTTCAAGCACATCCACATCACCGGTTTTAAACCGTTGCTTTGTTTTTTGAAGAAATTTGGAATACAAACTATCAGTTTCCAGCAAGAGTGCCTTTTTTTGCTGTAAAACCAGTAAACGATAAAAGGTCTGTTTAACCAGATTGATAATAACCAGCTCCCTTTGTGCCAGGTCAATTTCACTAATCTTAATATTAGTTTGGTTAATACTGCCCTGGTGTTTGTAAACTCCGGGGAACTGAATAGCCTGAGAGATGGAAAAACGATTATCATTGGCTATACTATTAAACTTACCGTACTCAAACGTGGCATTTGTCTTCTCCAGATCAAGATTGCTCTTTTTCAGGGCCCGGTAATACCCTACTTCCGTTTTGGAGACCTTCAATGACGCATTATTTTTTAATGCGCTGTCTACTGATGTCTGCAGAGAAATTTTCTGTTGTGCACTGGTCTTCGAAAAACTAAACCCAAGGATCAGAAATAAGGATATTATCAATTTTGTGGGTTTAAAATAACCGAAACCTTTTTCAAATAAGATATACAGCATGGGTAAAACAAATAAAGTAAGCATAGTGGAGACGATCAGTCCACCGATAACAACGGTGGCCAGAGGCTTTTGTACTTCCCCACCTGCTCCGGTACTAATTGCCATTGGAATAAAACCTAAAGAAGGCACCAGGGCTGTCATCAATACGGCACGCAACTTAGATTTTGTCGCATGGATTACTATGCGTTTAACATCTGTCCAACCCTCCTTCTGAAGACGGTTAAACTCAGACACCAGTAAAATCCCGTTTAATACGGCTACTCCGAACAAGGCAATAAAACCAACTCCGGCAGATATACTGAATGGAATGTCCCTGACCCATAAAGCGAACACACCACCTATCGCGGACAAAGGAATAGCTGTATAAATTAAAAGACCTTGTTTTACAGAACTGAATGCAAAATAAAGCAATAAAAATATCAGCAGTAAGGCAATTGGAACAACTATACTTAAACGGGCTTTGGCAGCGGTCATGTTTTCAAAAGAGCCTCCATACACGATGGTATATCCCTTTGGCAGCTTTAATTTCTGCTCAACCTTTTGCTTAAGTTCAGTAACGATAGACTGTACATCACGTCCACCTACATTAAATCCTACGATGATCCTTCTTTTTGTATTTTCCCGCTGTATCTGGTTTACGCCCTCAATTTCTTCAATTCCCGCAACAAAAGACAATGGGATTTGCGTACCCTGTCTGGTCTGAACCAGCAAGTTTTCAACATCCGAAATATTTTTCCTGGAATCACCCGCCAGACGGACTACCATATCAAAACGTTTCTCGCCTTCATATACTTGTCCTGCTACCTGTCCGGCAAAAGCTGTATTCACAACCCGGTTAATATCACTTACATTTAAGCCATATTTAGCCATCCCATCCCGGTTGTATTTAATGACCACCTGTGGCATTCCGGTTACGCGTTCTTCATAAATATTAACGGCACCTTTTACAGACTGAATTACGTCATTCAGCCGGTGCGCATAACTTGCAAGAGAATCCAGGTCTTCTCCAAATATTTTACAAACTACATCTTGCCGGGCACCGGTCATCAATTCGTTAAAACGCATTTGAACCGGAAACTGGAAGCCAACAGTAATGCCAGGTACTTCCTCCAGCGCTTTGGTCATCTTCGTACTTAACTCGCTAAATGTAGTAGCTGATACCCAGTCCTTTTTATCCTTCAGGATCACCATCATATCGGCAGCTTCAAAAGGCATAGGATCTGTTGGCACTTCAGCACTGCCTACTTTAGTCACTATTTTTTCTACCTCAGGAAATCTTTTCAACAAAATTCCGGAAGCCTGCTGCGTAGAATTGACAGTATTATCCAGGTTACTCCCTGTAAGCAATCTGGTCTCCACAGCAAAATCACCTTCTTCCAGTTGTGGTATGAATTCTCCACCCATACGGCTCAGAATCACTATAGCAGTTACAAAAAGACAGAGTGTTACGACAATCATCGTTCTAGGAAAAGATAATAATCTGTTTAAAAGTGGCTGATATCTTCTTTCCAGCCAGACCATTAACTTGTCTGTAAAAGTTAACTGATGCTTTAGCTTTTTATTTAAGCATAGAGCAGCCATCATAGGCACATAAGTAACGGACAGGATAAAAGCGCCCAGAATAGCAAAGGCAATCGTAAAGGCCATTGGTTTAAACATTTTTCCCTCGATCCCTTCTAAGGAGAGAATTGGTAAATAGACGATCAGGATGATGATCTGACTAAAAACGGCAGATTTAATCATTGAACCGGTTGATTTACTCACTTCACTATCCATTTGCTGCTGATCAATCCTGGCCATTCCCCTGAAATGTTTGGAATGAGAAAAACGATGCAGAATCGCTTCCACGACAATCACAGATCCGTCTACAATCAGACCGAAATCTATAGCTCCCAGACTCATAAGATTGCCGCCGACGCCAAACATATTCATCAGGATAATTGCAAAAAGCATGGAAAGGGGGATGACAGAAGAAACTATTAATCCTGCGCGCAGATTACCCAGAAAGAATACCAGCACAAAGATCACAATCAATGCTCCTTCCATTAGATTGGTTTCTACTGTCTTAATTGCGTTGTTAACCATTTTTGTTCTGTCAAGGAAAGGTTCAATTACCACGCCTTCGGGCAACATTTTCTGAATCTCTGCAACCCGGTCTTTAACTCTTTTAATAACCACAGAAGCATTTTCTCCTTTAAGCATCATGACAACAGCACCGGCAACTTCTCCCTGATCATTAAAGGTCATTGCACCATAGCGAATGGCAGAACCAAATTGTACATCAGCCACATCGCCCATTAATACGGGCATTCCATTACCGAGGGTTTTAACTACAATCTTTTTAATATCTTCAATGGAAGAAGTAAGCCCTTCGCTTCGTATATATAATACTGTAGGTCCTTTTTCAATATATGCACCTCCAGTATTCTGATTATTTTTTTCCAGGGCATCGAAAACGTCTGCGACCGTCATATTATAGGCCTTTAATTGCTGCTGACGAACCGCAATTTCATATTGTTTGAGTTTACCTCCAAAACTGGAAACCTCGGCTATCCCGGGGGTTCCAAGCAACTGCCTTCTTACGATCCAGTCCTGAATAGTTCGCAACTCCGTTACATCGTATTTATCTTCAAAACCTTTTTTGGGCCTGACTACGTATTGGAATATTTCACCTAGTCCTGTTGAAACTGGCGCCATCTCGGGACTACCAGAACCCTCCGGTATATCTTTGGTAACCTGCTGGAGTTTTTCACTGATCTGTTGCCTGGCCCAGTAAACATCGACACCATCATTAAATACGATGGTCACCAGGGAGAGTCCAAAACGGGAAAAACTTCTGATCTGCTTCAAACCAGGAATACTACTGCAGGCTTGTTCAACGGGAAAAGTAACTAATCTTTCTATATCCGGGGCTCCGAGTGAAGGAGAAACGGTGATCACCTGTACCTGGTTGTCTGTAATATCCGGAACTGCATCTATGGGTAATCTGGTCACTTCGTAAGCACCCCAACCAATCAGGGCGAATACAAATAAACCAATGATCAGCTTGTTCCTCACAGAAAAGCCAATTATCTTATTCAGCATAATTTTTTATTTATTGATTAAAAAAAAAGATCGCATAAGCCACCTTTAGCCAACTATTTGCAAGTTCACTATAGGGGTAAGCATGATAAAAAATTGTCTTCTATGACAGCTGAGGAGGCCTGAAAAGAGATTCAAGAGCCGGTTGTAAAAACATACAATCCCTGAAAATAGGTTGTACACTTTTTACAGGAAGTATATAGGGTTTATTGATTCTTGTTTTCGCCATTGGAATAGCAAGCTGACTAACGTAGGACTCGACTTTTTTAAAAGGCAATTTCATATCCTGTTCCTGATCATCGTCATTCAGATCTTCTCCCCAATAATGGAAACTCAGAAACTGCAACACAGTGATATCCAGATCCCTTTGTTTATGTTCCTGATAATGCGCGACCAGCATCGGAATCTTCAACAATTGTTTCAGATCCGTGTTATACGTCAAAATCAGCAATAGCAATATATAAGAGCAGCATTGTTTCACGGCGTAAAGATATAAACTTGAACAATTTTAAACAGGTTATTCTACTTTTACGTTTGTAACTTTCAAAGCAACAGGAAAAGGATAACCGATCTTATCTGTCAGTTCCTTCATTTCGTTTGCAGTAGCACCATTGGCGATCATCATATTCCCCTGACTAATCTCCCCATAAATAATAGCAGCCAAAATGAGTTCTTTATTAGCCACAATGGCCATCATTTCGCCTGTATGAGCTTTAGTATAAGCTGCCAGTTTAACTCTTCCGGATTCGTTAAGGATGAGCGATGCAACTGGCCTGTTAGTCGTCGGGTCATATTTCAGCACCGCATTAACTATTTCTTCACTATTGATTATTGGTTTTTCATTATCCAAAAGGTATAATTCATACAGATCGTCCCACCTCTTCATCATATACCAGTGCAGATTTTTGGGAAGACTGATCTGCTGAATGATCTTTCTCACTTCTAGTGTATCCTTATTTTTCATACTTCCCAGATAGGTAAAATGTGTTATTTCTTCTGGTGGAAAAGTTAGCCACTTTTCTGCTCCCTTTGCTTTCAATTCAGCAATCATTCCCAGAGCATCAGGATAGCCAGATAGGAAACGAATATTCGTTCTGAGGTTAAGTCGTGCCTTTACCGAATCGACATTGACCTTTCCATACAAATGCAGCAGAATTTCCCCATTCCCTGGTACCAGATCTTCAGGTGCTATTTTATGGCTATACACTCCGTTTAAACGACTGGTAATGGTTTCTATCATGAAAGTTTTAAAAGAAGTATCTGCCTGGAAAGCCGGATCTTCTGGCTGCAAAGTAAAAACAGTATGCATTATTCTTTTTGCTGCCTTTTCTTCTCCTTTTTCTACAGCGCGTTTGGTCTTCCTGGCCTGCGGCTGTGCCTGGCTGAATAAAGCAGAAGAAATCAGCAGAATGAAAAGGAAAGTTGTTTTTTTTTGCATAAATTTCAGGGTATGAATTACGAAAATAAGGATATCTTATCATCTAATTCCAACAGCCTGTCATTTAAAACGTTAAACATATCATACGATGAGCCTATTCAAAAACCTTTTCGGAAAAGAATCCGGACAAACAACTGCAAACCCAACTCATCAGATTGAATCTTCAACATCATTCAAAACAGAACAGGAATTACTGGAATTTTATGGTGGTATCGGCTTAGATAAACAACGTAATCTTTATGGATTGATTGGCGATAATAACTGGAATGCAGACCTGAAGAAAGGAGAAGTCAGCTTTGGGGAGAATCTCGTTTTCCCTATTCAGGTTCTTGGCTCATTCTCTCATTCATCCCAGACATGGCTTTGGGCATGGGCAAATAAGCAACTGGATTGTCCGGAAGCTTTTCTGCAACAAGCCCTCCAACTTAAAAAATATGGCGAAGACAACAATCTCAATCTGTTAAAAAACAGCGATTTCGAAGCAGACATCAACGACCTCCACCTCATCGGAATGATTGCCTCAGGACTGTTCAACTCCAGTGCCTATTACCTGGCCGACTATGGTCAGGGTATACTGGTGGTAACTGTCAAGGCAGATGCGATTGAGAAGAATAGTAAAGATGACCACATCAGGGTGTTGACCGTTTTCCCAGAGCTCATCTCTACCTTTGAAATGAATCATCAGACTTCCCTGAATAATTACCTGATTCAAAAGAATTATTCAATAACAAATGAAGGCGACACACTGACAGCCACAAAAAACGGCGAGACCATTACAGCCGAATTTGACGGTCAGCACCGCTTAACCAATCTGAAAGGATAGTAAAATATAGTTAACAACTGTTCGGTTAAGATCCGTTTTATCACAAAATCATACTTTAAACAGTTTAAACCTTGTTTTTAGTTTTTTAGTCAAAAAATGCCCTGTACTTGTTATTTAGGGGCTTTTTGCTAAATTTGGATAAACCAAAACATAGAATTATGTACGAACTTACTGTTGCTCCTGAACAGGTTAATGAGATTTTAAGTCAGCATATTTTAGCCGATGGATTTGATCTGACCTATGACATGGGACAAAGCCAGGGAGCATACATTTACGACTCAAAGTACAAGCGAACGTTACTGGATTTCTTTACTTGTTTTGCATCTGTCCCTCTGGGATACAATCATCCGAAAATGATTAACGATGCTGCTTTTAAACAAAGTCTTTTACAGGCTGCAATGGCTAACCCATCAAATTCTGATGTGTACACCCAACAATATGCAGAATTCGTAAAAACCTTTGGTGCGATAGGTATCCCCTCTTATCTTCCTCATGCTTTTTTCATAGCAGGTGGTGGATTAGCCGTTGAAAATGCCATTAAGGTAGCAATGGACTGGAAAGTTCAGAAAAACTTTACTAAAGGCTACAAAGAAGAGAAAGGGTTCAAAGTTCTGCATTTTGAAAAAGCCTTCCATGGCAGAACCGGTTATACACTCAGCTTAACCAATACACTTCCGGATAAAACTAAATGGTTCGCTAAATTTGACTGGCCAAGGGTATCCGTACCTACCGTAAAATTTCCACTGGAAAATGATAATTTAGCCACCGCTATTCATACTGAAGAACTTTCCATAACGCAGATCAAACAGGCTTTTGCTGAGCATAAAGATGATATTTGCGCCATCATCATCGAACCTATTCAATCTGAAGGCGGCGATAATCATTTACGTGAAGAATTCCTGATCCAGCTCCGCAGTATTGCAGATGAAAATGATGCTTTCCTGATCTACGATGAGGTACAGACTGGTGTTGGACTAACTGGTAAATTCTGGTGCCATCAGCATTATAGCGAAAAAGCCCGTCCGGATATTCTTGCTTTTGGTAAGAAAATGCAGGTATGTGGTATATTAGTAGGTAGCAAGGTGGATGAAGTGGAAAACAATGTATTCCGTGTTCCTTCAAGAATCAATTCCACCTGGGGAGGTAATCTGGTGGATATGGTCAGGTCTACAAAGATCCTGCAGATCATTGAAGAGGATAAATTATGTGACCATGCTGCCAAAGTCGGTCAATATCTGAAAAGCAACCTGGAAGAGCTGGCTTCAAAACATGATAAAATAACGAATGTACGTGGTAAAGGATTATTATGTGCCTTTGATTTCCCTGACGCAGAAATGCGCAATGCTTTTATTCAAAAGGGAATGGAGCACAATGTGATGTTCCTGGGTTGTGGCCCTCAGACCATCCGTTTCCGTCCTGCATTGATTATAGAGGAAAACCATATCGACCAGGGGTTGGAAGTAATGACTAAAATATTAGCTGATTTATAAAATATAATGCGCAATAAAAAAATAAATATTTTCCTGGGTATCCTTGTTTTTGTTTTAGTGATATGGATGCTTAAGGGTACCTTTTTTCAACCTGGGGCCGGCGATCTTAAAGCTGGCTTCAAAGAGGTTGCTCATTACAGAAATGAGAATAACACAGGTCCTGTACAATACGTCTTTGCTGTAACGGTTAAAGATACAATATGGTCGGAGATGGAAACTTACGGGAACTATAAACCGCACCATAAAGGGGGAAATACCAAAGTATATTACTTCCTTGAGGGTTCGGCAGTACCTACAGATTTAACTCCGGGCAGCGTGAATTTTGACACGAAGTTTAACGGAAATTGCGTCGGGCTGTACGAGAAAAGTGCCATGGGAAATATCAGTATTACCAAACGGCCATTTAAGTAAGGCATTGCCTGTAAACGTCAAGAGCCCCTGTCCAGATCTCTGGACAGGGGCTCTTGATATTATACTCTTTTTATTTTAAGAGTTCAGCCAGCTTAGCTTCTAAAGCCTCACCTCTTAAGTTTGTGGCTACAATTTTACCTGCAGGATCCACCAGGAAGTTCTGAGGAATACCTCTTACACCGTATTGTACAGCTACAGCATTATTCCAGAATTTAAGATCAGAAACTTGTGTCCAGACTAAACCGTCTTTAGCAATCGCAGCCAACCATGCATCTTTTTTACCTGGCTGATCTAATGATACACCAAGGATAGTAAATTTCTTGTCTTTGAATTTATTATAAGCTGCTACCACATTCGGGTTTTCTGCCCTGCATGGACCACACCAGGATGCCCAGAAATCGATCAGTACATATTTACCACGGAAACTGGATAATTTCACTGGTTTATCATTCACGTCATTTTGCGTAAAATCAGGAGCCATTACACCTATTGATGTTGCACGTGCAGCATCAATAGCTTTTGCCAGTTCAACACCAGCCTGTGTAGCACGTACTCTTGCAGAAAGGCCTTTATAAACTGGCTCAATTTCAGCAACGTTTATACTTGAACCTGCTGTTTCACGTAAAGCCAGCAAACTGAAATAAGAATCTGGATTAGCTTTGATAAATGTTGACTGAAGTGCCTGCATAGCTGCTGATGCTTTTTCATATTTAGCCTCCAGTGCACTTCTGAATTTCTCATCTTTCTGCTGCTCTTCTGTAGCACTGCTATATTCCTTATTTACTGCTGTTAATTCAGCCAGAGGAACAGCAACATGTTTCATGTAGCGGGCATTCTCATCATTCAGTTTTGAACCTGTAACGACTACCGTTTTCACCGAGTCTTTTGCAGACAGGTTAATAACTGCCGGCTCAAGGTAAACGATAACATTATCTGCAGATCTGCCTAATTTTTTAAGGCCCTCTCCTTTATGGTCAACAATCACTCTGGCCATGGTAGGTCCGGCGACTTTTCCCTTAAACACAAATGCTCCTTTGTTCACGACTGCAGAATCCATTACTGAACTCTCCCCCGCTCTGTAAGTCAGATATACTTTTGCAGGGGCATCAAGGGTACTGATTTTCCCATTCAATGTAAAATCTCCTGCTTGTGCAAAAACAAAAGCCGGAGTGGTCATTAATAATGACAGCAAAACTCTTTTCATTTATTCTATTTTTAGGTATCCGTTTAACAAAAATTAACCTGAAATCGCAACGATCAATCTGCATTGGCTGCATTTCAATATATCCAAAATTAAAATAATATATCGGATGATTAAGGGTGTAACTAAAATATAACGTATTTCTTTCGTTTGTTGTATCGTTATTACGAAAAAAGCATTAGTGTGCATCTTCAATTGCTTGGGCAACCATAACTCCCAATGCTGTCGCACGTACCCTGGCTGAAAGATCTTTATAAAGAGGTGCTAATTCCTGAAAGTTTAGTTCTTCATTAAGATAAGGCTCAGTCAGCGCTACAAGGCTAAAATAAGAATCAGGATGTGATTTAATATAGATCAGCTGACGTGATTTCAGTTTAGAGAAAGACATATCGTATTCTGTTTCTATCAGAAAATTAAAATCGTCATCCTGTTTCTTTTCTGCCGAGGCATAGACAAACTTCCTGAGTACAGCAGCTACTGCAGCCCTTGGAGTTGCTATATATTTTAGATAGGCATGATACTCCTCATTGAGCTTTGAACCTTTAATTTCAGCATATTTTATCGAATCTTTTGCCGTAACACTGAACTGACCAGGTTCGAGGTAAAGCAAAATATGATCTGTCCGCTGATCAATTTCTTCGAGGATATCACCGGTGAAATTTGCCTCTCCTTTTATTCCCAATTTTTCTGCTCCTTCATCCCGATGATCAAAGATGATTTCTGCCAGTACTGGTTCACCTATTTTCCCTTTAAAAGTAAATTTACCCTGATCAGTTACAGCTGAATCAAGCACAGACTCCCCGTCGGCCAGATAATTAAGATATATCTTTGAAGGAGTTTTAAGATGATGGATGACACCATTTAACAGGAAATCACCTCGCTGGGCAAAAACCAGCACTGGTAAGGATAATAATACGAACAGCAGAATTCTTTTCATTTATAATCTGGATGATTGATCCAAAAATAGCATTTGATAACTGAAATAACGCTAAACAAAAGCGGAAAACCCAGTTATCGCCCTCCCTACAATGAGCGAATTGATTTCTTTTGTTCCCTCATAAGAATAGATAGCCTCTGCATCGGCTACAAAACGGGCAACATCATATTCCAGTAAAATCCCGTTTCCTCCCATGACCTCTCTTGCCCTGCTCACTACATCTCTGGTTCTTAAAGAACAGAAAACTTTAGCTAATGAGGCATGTTCATCTGTCAGTAATCCCTGATCCTGCAACTGAGACAGACGGAAACACAAAGTCTGCATAGCAGTCAGGTTAGACAACATCTCCACCAGATGATTTTGTATCAGCTGAAACGAAGCGATAGGTTTACCAAATTGTTTACGTGTTCTGGTATAGGCCAGCGCACTTTCATAAGCTCCCCTTGCACATCCAACGGCCTGCCAGGCTACACCTGCTCTTGTCATTCTCAGCACCTTCGCCGTATCTTTAAAGGAATTGGCATTTTGTAAACGATCTTCTTCATCCACTTCACAGTTTGTCAATGTAATCAGTCCGTTCTGCACGATACGAAGCGCCATTTTATCCTGCATCTTCTCTACGGCAATACCTTTGGTACCTTTCCTTACCAAAAATCCTTTCACCTGGTTGTCTTCCAGATCTCTGGCCCAGATAATAGTGACATCAGAAAATGTAGCATTACCTATCCACTTCTTCTGTCCATTTAAGATCCATTTGTTTCCCTGTCTTTTAGCTGTCGTAGTCAGACCTCCTGCTGCTGCCGACCCTACCTCAGGTTCTGTCAGACCAAATGCACCGATTATTTTCATCTGCTGCATCGCTGGTAACCATTCCTGTTTCTGAGCCTCTGAACCCAGTAAATAGATAGAGCCCATGGCCAGCCCGCTTTGAACACCAAAAAAAGTAGACATGGAAGTATCAACCCTGGCCATTTCCATCGCCAGCATACCTTCCATCAGATTGGATTTACCAGGACAACCATAGCCCTGATAGGTCAGTCCGCAAATATTGAGTTCGGCGATCTTAGGGATCAGCTCAAACGGAAACTCTGCCTTCAGCCAATAATCATTGACCAAAGGTTTAACCTCTTTCTCTAAAAAGCTACGTACTTTTAACTGCAGTGCGCGGTCTTCCTCGTTTAATGCAGCATCACCTAAATGATAGAAATCTCCGTTAATGGGTGGAAGCTCCTTTTTCTGATGAGGTGTTCCGAGCATTTTCATTAAACCGCTGAGCTGAGCCTCCTCTAAACCCGCGACGGCATCTACTATTTTTTTAAGATCCACTTTCCTGGAGAGTGCGTCCAGTTTTTCAAGGTCCACACTCTGAAAAAGTGTGTAAGCGTTCTTTATCTTGGAAAATATATTGGCCATAATCAAAGCTGTTTCTATGAAGAACAGCTAACTGGCACTTTTGTTCCCTAACGCAGTTCGAAAAGATTATCTACCCCTAATAATTTACGCGAAGTAAATCCTTCCCCATAGGTAGCACCGATAGATTTCCCCATCTCTCTTGAACGTCCAATTACACTTTCAAAAAATTCAGGTGAAGAAATATAGGTCGAAGGCCCATCCTGCTCAGGATTATAGAACTGGGTTTTAAAGGCTTTAATAGCAGCAATTTTAGTTTCGATATAAGGGGTAATATCAATGATGATGTCTGGTTGAATATAGGAATCCTGTATATATTGCAAAAATAAACGTGGTCTCCAGGCTTCCTGCACTACACCATCCTGGATAGTCCTGACTTTAGGTAGACCCGCCAGAAAACAGGAGTCGCTGGCCAGATCTCCAGCTCTTTTATGATCGGGATGACGATCATGCATGGCATTGCCCAGCACAATTTCCGGCTGATATTTGCGGATCATTCTGATAACCTCTAACTGATGCTCCTCATCATTTTTAAAGAAGCCATCTTTAAACCTCAGATTTTCACGGGCATGTAAGCCTAATATTTTTGCCGAGTCCGCAGCTTCTTCATCTCTGATTTCGGCTGTGCCTCTAGTACCTAACTCTCCTCTGGTAAAATCAACTATTCCTACTTTTTTACCCTGTGCTATATGTTTTAGAATTGTTCCTGAACATCCAAGTTCTGCATCATCCGGATGAACGGCTAATACTAATATGTCTAATTTCATTTATGTTTAATCTTATTTTATGCTTCGCCAGATGGCATTTTCAGCTAGTTTTCTGTTTTTTTATTAAAGCAAACGCTGAATTTTCTTTTTAACCTTTGATGATAAAGGTTTGGTAAACGGATAAAAGTAGTCGACCACTTCTCCATTTTTATTAACCAGGTATTTATGAAAGTTCCATCTTGGAGTAGACTTGATATGCCCATTCAGTTCCTTACTTCCCAGAAATTTGTAAATCGGATTAGCATGCTCACCTCTGACCATTATTTTTTCAAAAACCGGGAATTTAACGCCATAATTGACTTCACAGAAATCATGGATAGCTTCTCCTTCCAGAGGCTCCTGTCCGCCAAAATCATTGGACGGAAAACCCAGGACTTCAAATTCTTCCTCCTTAAATAAATCCTTAAGTTCCTGAAGCTCCTTCAACTGAGGAGCAAATCCACAGGCCGAGGCGATGTTAACTACAAGAAGGACTTTACCTTGATAATCAGCTAGATTTTTATCTTTTCCATTGATTAATTTTGCGTTGAACTGATAAATACGCTGAGGGTTCTCTGTCATGCTTATTGATGGTAAAAACCTGAAGACTGAATAATAGATTCTATATCTCTTTCCTCTTCAGGATTATAAGTGCTTTTTAAATTGTGTCCTACTACCCTTGCTACCGACTGATAAATAAAAGCTTTGACACCACCCTGAGTTTCTTTTACAATCTCATAGGTAGTCCGCCCTACTTCCCGGTCAATTAATTTGGTGAGTATCTGACCCTGTGTAATAGTCAGCTCTTTGATCTCTGTATTAAACATTTTTTTGATTTCAGCATCACATGCTTTAACCAGTTTTTTGTGTTCCTTACGATCGGAAGTTACTGCAAGGTCCCGTTCCAGCTGCTCATATCTTCTTTTTGCAAAAAGAGCATAAGGCATCACTTTCAGGACATTATAACGGAGTCTGTTAAATGCAGCACGGTCGGCTGGAGTCTTAAAAATGCGGTTGCCGTAGATAATCACCTCATTAAGAGGTATCCACGGAATCATTTCTCCGTCATCATTTGTGGAAGCTACTCTGATGGTATCATTTTTGCCAAGTACAGGAAACCTAACGGGCACAGAATTTTGCTGCGCTTTTAGCTCATCTGCGGCAATAATGACAAATAACAGAATAAATAAACTGCAAAATTTCATAAATTTATACTCCCACGAAGTTAAAGCAAATTTAATACATTAGGTTTATAACTAAATCTAATATATTCTTAAACGATTAACAAGCTATAATTATTACGAAAATAATACAAATGAAGAACACCTTAGTGATTGATTTAGAAGCAGAAAAGCAAGAAATCCTGAAGAGATACCGTGCCCTCTTGCGTGCCTGTAAGCCAACATTACAAAAAGGAGATAAAAAAGAAATCAGAAAAGCATTCGATATGGCCCTTGAAAGTCATAAAGATATGCGCAGAAAATCTGGGGAACCTTATATCTATCACCCTATTGCTGTGGCACAAATCGCTGCTGAGGAAATCGGACTCGGAACAACATCTATCGTATGTGCCCTGCTGCATGATGTAGTAGAGGATACAGATATTACGCTCGAAGATATTGAAAGAGAATTTGGAAAAAAGACCGCAAAAATCATTGATGGCCTGACTAAAATCGCAGGTGTTTTTGATTATAACAGCTCTTTACAGGCCGAAAACTTCAGGAAAATGCTGCTTACCCTGGCCGATGATGTAAGGGTAATTTTAATTAAACTGGCAGACCGTCTTCACAATATGCGGACTATGGACTTTATGCCCAGACACAAGCAGCTGAAGATCGCCTCCGAGACTATTTACCTTTATGCCCCGCTGGCACACAGGCTGGGTCTATATGCTATAAAATCAGAGCTGGAAGATCTTTCCATGAAATATCTGGAGCCTGATACTTATAAATTCATAGCCACCAAACTCAATGAAAAAAAGGCAGAACGGACTTTATTCGTTAAACACTTTGTTGAACCAATCAACGAGATATTAGCCGAACAGGGTTTTGTCGCGAGTATTTATGGCCGGCCAAAATCTATCCATTCGATATGGAACAAGATGAAAAAGAAAAATATTCCTTTTGAAGAAGTATATGATCTTTTTGCCATCCGTATTATACTGGACAGCTCGCCTGAAAATGAAAAAGCAGACTGCTGGAAAGCCTATTCTATAGTAACTGACCTCTACCGTCCAAATCCTGATCGTTTACGCGACTGGGTTTCCTCACCAAAAGGAAATGGTTATGAATCTCTTCATACTACAGTAATGGGGCCCAAAGGACAGTGGGTAGAAGTACAGATCCGTACCCAAAGAATGAATGAGATTGCCGAAAAAGGCTTTGCTGCACACTGGAAATATAAAGAGTCAAGTAATGATAACGGGCTGGATCAGTGGATCATGAAAGTCAGGGAAATGCTGAATAACCCAGAGGCGAATGCACTGGATTTCCTGGATGATTTCAAAATGAACCTGTTCTCGGATGAGATTTTCATCTTTACGCCTAAAGGGGCTTTAATACAACTTCCATTAGGTGCTACTGCACTGGATTTCGCTTTTGAGATTCACACCGACGTAGGTGCCAAATGTATTGGGGCTAAAGTCAACCATAAACTGGTACCTCTTTCCTATAAACTGCAGAATGGCGATCAGGTAGAAATCATTACTTCGGGTAAACAGGTCCCTAAAGAAGACTGGTTGAATATTGTCGTAACCGCAAAAGCCAAATCGAAAATAAAATCTTCGCTGAAAGAGGAGAAAAGAAAGATAGCTGAAGGTGGTAAAGAAACGCTGGAACGCAAACTCAAGTCTTTAAAAATCACCTACAACACTGATAACCTCAATAAATTAAGTTATTTCTTCAAATTAGCCTCTACACAGGAGCTCTTTATCGCTGTAGCGACGGGAAAAATAGAACTCAAGGACCTGAAAGAATATCTGGCCAGTGAAAAAGAGATTGAGAACAGAGGGGCTGAAAGAAATGACGGACAACAGATCGAAGCACTGTTAAATAAGGTGAAAGGTCCCGAATCAGATATTTTACTGATTGGTGAAGACCTTCAAAAAATAGATTATACGCTTGCTGCCTGCTGTAATCCTATTCCTGGTGATGACGTATTCGGCTTTGTAACCGTAAGCGAGGGTATCAAAATTCACCGGACCAATTGCCCGAATGCCGCACAGCTGATGGCTAATTACGGATACCGGGTAGTCAAAGCAAAATGGAACAAACAACAGGAGCTGACTTTCCTTACCGGATTACATATTATAGGTATCGATGATGTCGGTTTGATTAATAATATTACCAAAGTAATTTCTGGTGATTTCAAAGTGAATATGCGTTCTATAACTGTAGATACCGATAATGGTATTTTTGACGGATCAATTATGATCTTTGTAAATGATAAAGAGCACCTTGACAACCTGATCAAAAATCTTTTAGAGGTTAAAGGTGTAACAGGCGTCACACGTTTCGATGCCTAAAAAAATGAATAAATCGTAGGGTTCTATATAAAAATTGGTACCTTTGAAAGGAGTTTTAAAACTATGTCTGCAAACCATAACAGCGAGTTGGTTAGAAAAATATTTGAAGCCTATCTCGAAAACAAAAGTCTTAGAAAAACGCCTGAGCGTTTTGCTATCTTAGAAGAAATCTATTCCAGAGATGATCATTTCGATGTAGAGACCCTCTATATCCATATGAAAAATCAGAAATACAGAGTAAGCAGGGCTACCGTGTACAACACTTTAGAGCTGCTTGTTTCCTGTGATCTGGTTACCAAACATCAGTTTGGGAAGAACATGGCACAATTCGAAAAGTCTTACGGATACCACCAGCATGACCATGTAATCTGCATTGACTGCGGAAAAGTTGTTGAATTCTGTGATCCCCGGATTCATCAGATTCAGAGCATGGTAGGTGACCTGTTAAAATTCGACATCAAACATCACTCTTTAAATTTATATGGCAGTTGTTTTGACTGTGCTGCAAAAGCATCCATTAAACAAAAAGAGGATATTAAAAATGCAAGTTAAACAACACAATTATAATCTTTTCTTAAATTAAAATAATGACGCAAGTAGACGTGCTTCTTGGCCTGCAATGGGGCGATGAAGGCAAAGGAAAAATTGTTGACGTACTATGTCCTCAATATGATTTGATAGCTCGTTTTCAAGGCGGACCGAATGCCGGCCACACCTTAGAGTTTGATGGCAAAAAGTTTGTGCTAAATACTATTCCATCTGGTATTTTCAACAAAGACACCATGAACCTGATCGGTAACGGCGTAGTAGTTGATCCCATCATTTTAAAAAGGGAATTAGACAATCTGAAAAAAGCAGGTCACGATCCGATTGCTAATGGAAAACTGGTAATTGCCCGTAAAGCACACCTTATCCTTCCAACTCATCAGCTTTTAGATGCTGCCAACGAGCAAAAAATGGGTAAAGATAAGATTGGTTCCACCCTTAAAGGTATAGGACCGACTTATATGGATAAAACCGGACGTAATGGTTTACGTGTTGGTGATACAACTCTGCCTGATTTCAAGGAACGTTATAACAAACTGGTTGATAAGCACAAAGAATTGCTTTCTCATTATAATTTTGAGTATGACCTGGCGGAAAAAGAAGCAGCCTTCTTTGAAGCTGTTGAATTTATTAAAACTATCCCTCATGTAGATAGCGAGCATTTTGTAAATGGCTATCTTAAAGAAGGCAAGAAAGTTCTTGCTGAAGGTGCACAAGGTACATTACTGGATATCGATTTTGGTTCTTATCCTTTCGTAACTTCTTCTAATACGACTACTGCAGGTGCTTGTACAGGATTAGGTATTGCACCGAACAGAATCGGAAGTGTGGTTGGAATTTTCAAAGCTTACTGCACACGTGTAGGAAGCGGACCGTTCCCTACTGAACTGGAAGATGAAGTTGGTGAAAACCTGCGTCAGGTAGGTCACGAATTTGGTGCTACCACAGGCAGACCACGCCGTTGCGGATGGATAGATCTTCCTGCACTTAAATATGCGATTATGTTAAACGGAGTTACCGAAATGGTAATGACTAAAGCTGACGTATTAAGTGGTTTTGATACGATTTACGCTTGTACTCATTATGAGCACAATGGTGAAAAAATTGATTACATGCCTTACGATATTATCACAATCAAACCTACTCCGGTATTGAAAGCGATTGAAGGCTGGAAAACAGATATAACAGCTATTACTGAAATTGATCAGATCCCTGCCCAGCTTTCAGCATACATAGCTTTCTTAGAGAAAGAACTGGGAGTACCGGTAAAATACCTTTCTGTTGGACCAGACAGGGTTCAAACATTAATTCTTAACTAAGAAAATACAATTAAACAAAAAGGCGGCCTGGTGCCGCCTTTTTTTGTTCGATAATCTCTCTATCCCAAAATGAATTCACAGGAACTAATTTCATTTAAACAGAAAGCCTTACAATGGGCCAATCAGTTTGAAATATGCTGTTGCTTCGATTCTAATGAATATACCGATCCTTATTCCAAATACGATTTTCTGCTGGCAGCAGGTGCCAGGCGTCAGTTAAATGTAAATACAGGTCAGGCATTTAAATCTCTTCAAGAATTCCAACAGGCCAATTCTGACTGGATGTTCGGGCTAATGAGTTATGACCTGAAAAATGAAATTGAAACTTTGTCTTCTACTCATGTGGACCATCTTGATTTTCCTGATCTCTTTTTCTTTATTCCGGAAAACCTGATCATCATCCGGAACGGAAATATTGAAGTATTAAGAGGAGAAGCAGGTCTTCTGGAAACAATTCATGCTCTTTCCCCGCATCAGCCAGCTCCAAATTCCATGTTGAATATGGAATACAAAATAGACAAAGCAACCTATCTGAATAAAGTAAATGAACTCAGGGAGCACATATCCAGGGGAGACATCTATGAAGTCAATTTTTGTCAGGAGTTTTTTGCTGAAAATGCTTCAATCGATCCTTTCGGAGTATATCTTAATTTAAATGAGTTATCTCCTACCCCTTTTGCAGGCTACTTTAAAATAAACGACAACTACATTCTTTCAGCAAGCCCGGAACGCTTCCTCTGTAAACGCGGAAACCAGCTGATTTCACAACCTATTAAAGGTACTGCTAAACGAAGTAATGATCAGAAAGAAGATGAGCTTATCAAAAAGGAACTCAAGAACAATCTTAAAGAACAGGCTGAAAATGTAATGATTGTAGATTTAGTTAGAAATGACTTAACTAAAAGTGCCGTCCCGGGAACTGTCAGGGTTGACGAATTATTTGGTATCTATAGCTTTCCTCAGGTTCATCAGATGATCTCAACTGTAAGCTGCCAGGCTAATCCCGTTTTACACCCGGCCGAAATTATTAAAAACACTTTCCCGATGGGCTCCATGACTGGCGCACCCAAAGTCAGGGCGATGGAACTCATCGAAGAGACTGAATGTAGCAAAAGAGGGATATACTCTGGAACATTTGGTTATTTTGATGCTGATGGAGACTTTGATTTTAATGTCGTGATCCGGAGCATACTCTATAATAAACAGAAAAAATATTTGTCCTTCCAGGTAGGCGGTGCAATAACCTACGCTTCTTCGGCCGAATCAGAATATGAAGAATGCATGCTGAAAGCATCAGCTATAATTAAAACACTGGCTAATTAATCATTATCCTGATATAAGAAAGACAGCCTGATCACGGGCTGTCTTTCTTATTTAAACTATCTGATGGGTTTTCCTGAACCCGAATTAAAATATCTTTGTGCCTCAGGTAAATCTCTCTGGATCTGTGCTATCCTTGTTGCATCGGCCGGGTGAGTACTCAAAAACTCAGGTGGTTTTTGTGAACTCTGACTTACAGCAGCCATCCTCTGCCAGAAACTAACTGCATTTGAAGGATTATAACCAGCCATAGACATAAAAATAAGTCCAAGATGGTCAGCTTCCAACTCCTGTGTTCTTGAGTTAGGCAACAAATAGAACCCTTGCGCCCCAACACCATAAACCTGACTGATCAGATTCTGCGTAGCTTCAGACTGATTTCCGGTTGCAGCCCCGATTAAACCACCGAGCCCTTGTGCTACGGCAGCTTTCGACGCTCTTTCTGAAGAGTGCTGCGCTACTGCATGGGCAATCTCATGCCCCATCACCGTTGCCAGTCCTGCATCGTCTCTGGTTACTGGTAAAATACCTGAATAAACAGCTACTTTACCTCCTGGCATACACCAGGCATTAACTTCTTTACTGTCAATTAAGTTAAATTCCCAATGAAAGCCCTGGATCTGCGCGGCATAACCGTTTGCATTCATGTATTTAGTTACCGCAGCAGCAATCTTCTCTCCTATTCTCTTCACCCTCGCTGCATCAGCATTATTCAATATCTTAGTCTTCGGATCTTTCAGTAAAGTGGTATAACTTTGTGCAGCGGCAGTCTGCATTTGGCTTTCATTCACAAAACTTATTCTGTTTCTCCCGGACAACGGGACAGTGGAACAAGCGTAAGCCATCGATATTACAACAGCAATACCCGGCAATGTTAATTTCTTCATTAGTTTTTTTAGTTAGCAGGTGTTTTCTTTTTGAACAGATACACTTTTGATTCCTTGCCTTTAAGCAGGCGCTCAAGATTTTTCTGATGCGTAACCAGGATCAGTATACATACACACATCCCGTACAAAACTTCTGACTTAATTGTCGAATGGAATATAAAAACAATTCCCAATGGAAACGTAAACCCAGCACATATAGAACTTAGAGATACGTATTTGGTAACCAGAAGCACGACCACAAAAACAAGTACACAAAGCATAGCTGCCGGAAAATTAACCGCCAAAATCATTCCAAAAAGAGTAGCAACACCTTTTCCTCCCCTGAAACCAGCAAAAACCGGGAACAAATGTCCCATTACAGCAGTTACACCCAAAGCCAGCTCATAATTTACAAATTGGGAAGAGTTATGGGGTCCGGTCACTGAAAGACCTATAAAATAGGCAAGTTTGGTCGCAGTGTACCCTTTGGCAATATCAATGGTCATTACAGCCATCCCAGCCTTTTTACCCAATACACGGAAGGTATTGGTAGCACCTGCATTTCCACTGCCGTATTCTCTTACGTCAATACCGTAAAATGCCTGTCCGATCCAAACCGCCGTTGGGATTGACCCACAGAGGTAAGCTAAAATAACTGCAGAAATAGAGTAGATTGATATCATACCTTAATAGGCTTTTAAACTCATGTCTAAACTTTTAACCGAATGAGTTAATGCACCCATAGAGATATAGTCAACGCCACAATCTGCATATTCAGTTATATTTTCTTCGGTAATTCCACCGGATGCTTCTGTGATAAACCGGTGATCAATCACTTTCACAGCTGTTTTAAGGTCATCAAAACTAAAATTATCCAGCATAATTCTGTTTACCATACCTTTTGCCAGTACCTGGTCCAGTTCTTCCAGGTTTCTTACTTCAATCTCAATTTCCAAATACTTTCCTTTATCTGCAAGATAATCATTTGCAGCCGTGATCGCATTTGCAATCCCGCCGGCATAATCAACATGATTATCCTTGATCAGGATCATATCATACAAACCAATCCTGTGATTAACTCCACCACCAATTCTGACAGCCCATTTTTCCAGATATCTCATACCTGGTGTTGTTTTACGGGTATCCAGCAATCTGGTCTGATAAGGTGAAAGTAAATGTACAATCCGATTGGTCTTGGTCGCGATTCCGCTCATCCGCTGCATGCAGTTCAGCACCAGCCTCTCGGCCAGCAGAATAGCATGGGAACTGCCTGATACTGTAAAAGCAATATCTCCGTATTTCACTTCATCCCCGTCATTCAGAAATACTTCAGTATACAGGGTTGGATCTATTTGCCTGAAGATTTCCAGGGCAAGTTCTACTCCGGCAAGGATACCGTCTTCTTTAACCAAAAGTTTTGCTTTCCCTGTAGCACCAGCAGGAATGGTGGACATGGACGTATGATCGCCATCACCAAGATCCTCAGCAATAGCATTTTTTATAAACAGGTCTATTAATTTCTTATCCAAAACATGTATTTTAGATCAAAAATAGCATTTTTACCTAAATTTATATTACTATTTATCTGGTTCAATCCTTAATTCGGTGATAAAAAAGGTATTAGTCGTCTTTTTAAGGGTGATAGCAACCCTGTATTTCCCATTTTTAGTACTCAGGGACAGAATACCAAACCGGTAATTAGGGTTGGTATTAATGAGGTGAACAACCATTGAACTTACAGGTTGATTTTTTGTAAAAAATTCTCTTAGAATCTGTTCAGCCTGTGCTTTCGTGTAGACATCTTCCTCTTCCATTATAGTCAATTCTACAGAAGGGGAAAAATTCTTACTGATTTCCTTTGAATTTCCTGTCTTGAATAAGGCTGATAATGAATCGACAATATCGCCCTGAAAATCCACCGGATGAAACAGCTGGGTCAATAAAATCAATACCGAAAGTAATGGTCTAATCATACTCTAAAGATAACAATTATTATGCACACAAATTATGCCATTCACACATCATAAATTACATTTAGGTTCTTCTTCAGCATCAAATAGTTTATATTTGCTTGAGCCTGTTCTGATTTATGGCATAAAAAATCTAACAGGTCTTCATACTTTATTTATCAGCGAAATATCAATTCAATTTAAATGAATAATAAAAAAGTGATGCTCCTTATCCTGGACGGATGGGGTTACGGAAAACAAGACAATTCTGATGCAGCCTATGCAGCTAATACACCTTTCTTTGATTCTTTACTAAAAAAATATCCCAACTCAAAACTGGAAGCATCTGGTGAGGCAGTGGGTTTACCGGCTGGCCAGATGGGAAATTCTGAGGTTGGCCATATGAACCTGGGTGCGGGAAGAGTTGTCTATCAGGAACTGGGCAGGATCAATAAAGCCATCAGTGATGGTTCCATCAAGTCTAACCAGGCTTTAGTTGACGCCTTCGACTATGCAAAGAAAAACAATAAAGCTGTTCATTTTATCGGACTGGTATCTGATGGTGGTGTGCATGCACATATCAATCATTTAAAAGGATTGTGTGACGCAGCAAATGATCAGGGACTGAAAGAAGTATTTGTACATGCTTTTCTGGATGGCAGGGACACAGATCCTAATTCAGGACTGGGTTTTATCAAAGAACTTGATCAGCACCTGAAAACCTCAACAGGTAAAATAGCCAGCTTAATTGGCCGTTACTATGCAATGGACAGAGATTCAAGGTGGGAACGTGTTAAACAGGCTTACGACTTATTAACCAAAGGGATTGGAGAACACACACAAGATCCGTTAAAAGCAATTGAACAATCCTATGCAGCGGGAATTACCGATGAGTTTGTTAAACCTATTGTGATCACCAACGAAAACAATCAGCCATTGGCAACTATCCAGCCAGATGATGTGGTTATTTGTTTTAATTACAGAACAGACAGAGGAAGGGAAATCACAACCGTCTTAACACAGCAGGATTATCCGGATTTCGACATGCACAAACTACCGTTGTATTATGTGACAATGACTGCATATGATGAGAACTTTAAAAATGTGAAGGTGATATTCACCAAAGACGATCTTACTGAAACATTAGGTGAAATCTTAGCCGAAAATCATAAAAATCAAATCCGTATTGCGGAAACGGAGAAATACCCACATGTAACTTTCTTCTTCTCTGGTGGCAGGGAGCAGGCCTTTACCAATGAGAAGAGATTAATGATCCCTTCTCCAAAAGTAGCGACCTATGACCTTAAACCAGAAATGAGTGCTCAGGGAATTACCGATGCCATTACCGCAGAACTGGAGACAGGATGGGCAGATTTTATTTGTCTCAACTTTGCTAATCCTGATATGGTAGGACATACCGGTGTATTTGAGGCAGTTGTTAAAGCAGTAGAAACAGCAGACCGCTGTGCTGAAGCAGTAGTTACCAAAGGTCTTGAAAACGGATATTCATTTATTATACTGGCAGATCATGGAAACTCAGAATTTATGGTTAATCAGGATGGTTCTGTAAATACAGCCCATACGACAAACCTTGTTCCCTGCATTTTGGTAGGTACCGATTATACAAGCATTGCCGATGGTAAACTAGGCGATGTTGCACCTACCATTCTTAAACTCATGGGAATTGAGAAACCTGCGATCATGACAGGAAATTATTTAATTTAATGAAGCACCTGACGACCATATCTTTAAGTATTTTGTTTTTTGCGGCATGTAATCCGTCCGCACCCAAAAAACAAAATACTTCATTCACTTATTTTAAGCTTAAAGATTATATGGATCTTGAAGCTAAGCGTCTTAAGGTATTGAACCCTGAAATAGACAAGACTGTCATGGTTAATCAGTCCGCAGAAAGAAAGAAACTCAGAATTGCAGACTGGCAAAAAGAACTCTCTTCATTTGCTGATGCTGACATTAATAAATCTGCCTGGCAGGGACTCTTTAAACAGCGGAAAGGAAAAGACACAGAAAGCTATCTTTCAGACAATGAAAAGGTTCCTGTAAAATCAATGACCATCAGTTATAGGAATGGCAAGGTTCATGGTATTGAGCTTCTGATCAGAACAGAAAACTCATTGTATACTTCCAACGATACCCTCTCTTATTTCCCTGATAGCCTCTATCAGCTAAAAAAGACGCAGCATATTAAATTGCTGAATGAAAAAAGCTATCAGATCACCGGAAGGTTTAAATAAAAATCTCAAGCTTATCTGAATTTCTCAAAGCAGATTTCTATACCATAAAAAAGCCTGAAGTATATACTTCAGGCTTTTTTATGGTATAGAAAGATCTTTTTATTTCAAACTTGAAATTTGTGCTTTTACATAATCGATCAGTGAAATAATATCTTTACGTAATGGCTGAACGGTCAATACTTTTTGAAAATCTGCTATTGAATTGTTAAACAAAACGATACACGCATCTTTATCAACGCGTTTTTTGATTTTATAAGATTTATAGATTGCATAATCCTTGTAAGCCAGACCCCTGTTCTGTAATAACTGGGTATCTTCTTCCCCGTTGATCTCTATAGCTTTGCTAAAATCTTTAATTGCCGATAAATAAAAAGTCTCACGCATCTGGTTCAAAGATTCCTTAGGATCATTGGCTACGTTTTGTCTTGCCTTGCCTCTGTAATAATATGCTGAATAATCAGATGGCTTTACTGTAATCAATCTACTGTAAGTTTCGATAGAATTCTCAAAATTACCACATTGAAAATAAGAATACCCAAGCATCTTCAGTACATTTGGATTATTAGGGGTTTTAGAATCGGCCTTTTCCAGCTGAGCAACCGCTCCTTTGTAATCACCTTTCATCATTGCCTGCATTCCTAATTTATCATAACTTCCGTTCTGAGCAAAGCTGGCGTTGGCAGAAATAACTAAAAGAAGTATAAGCGCTTTTTTAATGTAGTTCATCAAATTTTATTTAATAAAGAATAAAGATATAAAATGATAGGTATAAGTGCCCATAATTTACATATCATTTATTGATTTTTAAAGGTAAACGCTTAAAAAATCAAATTATGATACAGTTGTCCATTAATTTTAAATATTCTGACTTTTTAACAGATAAAGCCGATATTCAGGTTTTGGCACAGGAGTTGAAATTATACACAACAATATATAATTATTGTTTTTATAAGCGGCAGACTGTCAGATTGTCGTTTTTTTATTCTAGAAAGGCCTATTAATGAGTATAAAAGATCAGTTTGATTTTGGCAATGCACTACCCATCATAAATGAAGATACGGAATTCTTTCCTTTAATGTCTCAACAGGATGAAGATGAGATGAATAACGAAGAAACACCGGAAATACTAGCTATACTTCCATTAAGAAATACAGTATTATTTCCCGGAGTTGTCATCCCTATTACCGTGGGAAGGGATAAATCCATAAAACTGATAAAAGAGGCCTATAAAGGTGATAAAATTATCGGTGTGGTTTCCCAGATGGATGTATCAATTGAAGATCCTACATTTGAACAGTTGAATAAAGTCGGTACAGTAGCACATATTATCAAAATGCTACAGATGCCAGATGGAAATACAACGGTAATTATCCAGGGAAAACAACGTTTCCGATTACTTGAAGAGGTACAATCTGAACCTTATATTAAAGTTACGATCAGTAAATTTAACGAGGCCAAACATAAAAAAGACAAAGAGTTTAAAGCTTTGGTAGCTTCTATCAGGGAAATGTCTTCACAGATTATCCAGTTGTCGCCCAATATTCCGAGCGAAGCAGCTATGGCACTTAAAAACATTGAAAGCACTTCCTTCCTGATCAATTTCATCTCATCCAATATGAATGCAGATGTCAAAGACAAGCAGAAAATGCTGGAAATGGATAATCTGAGAGAAAGGGCCCTGATGGTCATGGAGCTACTGACACTGGAACTGCAGATGCTGGAATTAAAAAATCAGATCCAGTCTAAAGTTCGTGTTGACTTAGATAAACAACAGAGAGACTATTTCTTAAACCAGCAGCTTAAGACTATTCAGGAAGAACTTGGAGGCAACTCTTCGGATGTAGAGTATGAAGCTCTGGAGACCCGTGCCAAAAAGAAGAAATGGTCCGTTCAGGTCAAAGATCATTTCGGTAAAGAACTGGAAAAACTGGGCAGAATGAACCCTGCCGCTCCTGACTATTCTGTACAGATTAACTACCTGGAACTGTTACTCGATCTGCCATGGAATGATTTCACCAAAGACAATTTCGATTTAAAGCGTGCACAAAGAGTATTAGACAAAGATCATTTCGGACTGGAAAAAGTAAAACAGCGTATCATTGAATATCTGGCTGTTTTAAAGCTTAAACGTGATATGAAAGCGCCGATTATTTGTTTGGTAGGCCCTCCGGGAGTTGGAAAAACTTCATTGGGAAAATCAATTGCCAAAGCGCTGAACCGCAAATATGTCCGTATGGCATTAGGTGGTATCAGAGATGAGGCCGAAATCCGTGGACATAGAAAAACATATATAGGTGCCATGCCGGGCCGTATTATACAGTCCATAAAAAAAGCTGGTGCTGCGAATCCGGTATTCGTACTCGATGAGATTGATAAAGTAGGTTCTGATTTCAGGGGCGATCCTTCTTCTGCCCTGCTTGAAGTTCTTGATCCGGAGCAAAACAATGCATTCAATGATCATTACGTAGAAACAGATTACGATCTATCCAATGTATTATTCATTGCTACAGCGAATTCATTAAGCAGCATTCAGCCGGCTTTACTGGATCGTATGGAAATCATAGAAGTAAATGGATATACAATAGAAGAGAAAATAGAAATCGCAAAAAAATATCTTCTGCCCAAACAAAAAGAGCAACATGGTATTAAAACAAAAGATATCAATCTCAAATCGTCTCTTATTGAGAAAGTCATCGAAGATTACACACGTGAATCAGGTGTCCGTGGACTGGAGAAAAAAATCGGGTCACTGGTTCGTGGTGTAGCGACAAAGATTGCCATGGAAGAAACCTATGAGCCTACATTAAGTATTGAAGATGTGGAGCGTATTTTAGGCGCACCGATCTATGATAAAGATTTATATGAAGGTAATGAGGTAGCCGGCGTGGTTACTGGTCTGGCCTGGACACAGGTAGGTGGAGACATTCTGTTTATAGAAGCAAGTCTCAGTCCCGGAAAAGGGAAATTAACCTTAACCGGAAACCTGGGTGATGTCATGAAAGAATCAGCCATTATTGCCCTTGCCTATATCAGGGCACATGCCACTTTATTTGGCATAGATAACCAACTGTTTGATCTTTTTGATATCCACGTACACGTTCCTGCAGGGGCAACTCCTAAAGACGGTCCTTCAGCAGGGATTACGATGCTGACTGCACTGACTTCGGCTTTTACCCAACGTAAGGTTAAATCAAATCTGGCTATGACAGGTGAGATTACACTTCGTGGTAAAGTATTGCCGGTAGGAGGAATTAAAGAGAAAATACTGGCTGCAAAAAGAGCTAATATCAAAGATATCATCTTATGTAAATCCAATCGTAAAGATATCCTGGAAATTAAAGAAAGCTACATTAAGGACCTTAACTTCTATTACGTTTCAGAAATGAGCGAAGTAATTGACCTGGCCCTGATGAAAGATAAAGTTAAAAATCCACAGGACCTGAGTATTAAGACTAAACCTGCAGCGACAGAATCCAATTAAATTTAAACAAGCGCTGATTGCGCAGATAAATTTTAACTCCTATATTTAAAGCTCCGGAATAACCGGGGCTTTTTTTTTAGAAATCACATGAAGTATACCGGCTATACGATTCTCCTTTTTTTATTATTCTGTTCTTCTTTTGCCTATTCACAAACCTATAAAAACGAATTAGGCTTTAAATCCGATAATGATTCTTACCTGGCTGCAGGTTCTGACCGTTACTATACCAACGGACTGTTTTTCTATTTCCGTCATGCAACAGATCAGCAAAAATTAAAAGAAGGCCTGGAAAAGAAAACTTATGAGATTAGTTTAGGCCAGATGATGTTTAACCCTTATTCAGGTTATGCACCGGACCCTGCTACTCAGGACCGTCCTTTTGCAGGATATCTTTATGTTGGGGGAATCATGAACTGGTTTTACACCAATGAAAGTATACTGAGTTTAAGTGCCCAGATTGGTACCACAGGAAAAAGCTCACTGGGCGAAGCCGGACAGAAACTATTGCATAAAACATTTGGTTTTTATGACATTGATGGATGGCAGTATCAGATTAAAGGCGAACCCACACTTAATCTTTCCGGACAATACACTAAACTGCTTACCCGCACAGCTGGTAATGCCGTTGAATTCTCTTTCGAAGGATATGCAAACCTCGGAACTACCTTTACCGGTGCAGGCGCAGGTATACTTTTCAGGACAGGAAGTCTCAACCAGCTTTTTAATTCGGCTTATACCCATTCTGTGATCAGCAACAATGCGAAGACCAAGGCCCTGGTTAAAAGAGAAATATTTTTCTATGCCAAACCACAGATCAACGTGGTAGCTTATGACGCGACAATTGAAGGAAGTTTATTTAATAATAATAGTCCGGTAACATTTGGACAGAAACCTGTTGTTCTGGCACAACAGCTTGGTGTGGATTACAGTTCGAACCGTTTCACTTTTGATTTTGGTGTTATATTTAAAACCAAAGAAGTTAAAAGTGTTGCAAGAGCACATCAATGGGGATCGATCACAGCCCTGTACAGGTTCAACTAGATAACTATCGGTGCGACCAGGCATCCATGCCTGGCTTTTTCCTGTTTTCTTTTTTAGCAGCAATTGACTGCTTGTCACTTTTTCTTTTGAGTAATACACGCCTGGGTGTACGTGTTACTTTCCTCTTTTGAGCTACATGCAACGAAGTTTTAAGCAATGCGATCAGTTTGACAATACTCTGCTCCTTGTTCACCAGCTGACTTCTGTCTTCCTGCGACACAATATGAAGGTTCCCCTCTGTATCGATGCGGTTAGCCAGCCGCTCTGCAAGTAATGCTTTTTCTTCAGCTGTAAAAAAATCAGCCGATTCTATATGGAGGATCAGCTCTACTTTACTGGAAACCTTGTTCACGTTCTGCCCGCCTTTTCCTCCGCTTCTGGAGGTTTTAAAAATAAGCGATTTAACTAAATCTTTTCTTTCTGGTATCATCCGGCAAAAATAATTAATTTCAATTTAAGTAATCTATTACTATTTAGCTTTATATCAATTGGACGTTGCTGACACAGGTCTTATTAAAAAAAAACAGGCCGGAATTCCAAAAAATCTTAACTTTGCACCCATATGAGAAAAAATCTGGTTATCGCTATTGATGGGTATTCATCATGTGGCAAAAGTACACTGGCAAAAGCACTCGCTAAGACTTTAGGTTTTATATACATTGACAGTGGTGCGATGTACCGGGCAGTGACCTTATATTTTATCCGCAATCATATTAATATGGCTGATGAGGCAGCAGTAACCGATGCCCTTCAACATATAGAACTGAACTTTCATTCGAGAGATTACGAATCACACATCACCTTAAACGGAGAAGAAGTTTCAGAAGAAATCAGACAAATGCCTGTTTCCGAAAATGTAAGTGAGGTTTCTGCATTGAAACAGGTACGCAAGGAAATGGTCAGACAACAGCAACGTATGGGCAAATCCAAGAATATCGTAATGGATGGCCGTGACATTGGTACTACCGTGTTCCCTGATGCCCAGGTTAAACTTTTCATGACAGCAGATCCTAAAATCAGGGCTGAAAGAAGATTTAAAGAATTACAAAGCAAAGGAGATACCAGTACATCACTCGAAGATGTATTTGAAAACCTGGCACATAGAGACTATGCCGATACAACCAGGAAAGAAAGTCCGTTGGTGCGTGCTGATGATGCCATCATACTGGACAATACAAATATCACTCCTGTACAACAGCTGGACTTCGCACTGGAGAAGGTCTATCCCTTTCTTCCGGAGATGTCACTGATTAAGATGAAAAGCTAAAGATTGTCATTCCAAATACATATTAATTAAGGCAAGCAGTTCAAAATCAACAACATTTATTAAAAAATTCTTTCATTAAATATATTAATTTCTATCTTTGCAGTCCCTAAAGGGAAAAGGAGATTAAATGATTAATGGCAAAAAAACAAGTAGCAGAAAAAGAATTAGAGGCTAAAAAAGCCGAATTACAAGGTGCAGACGCTCGTCTGACTGAAAAAGAAACCATTGAATCAGAAGCTGATTCATTGTCGATCGAACAGATCAAATCATCACTAGCAACACCAGATCAGGACTTTGACTGGGATGCAGACGATAAAGCTTTCGGAAAATACTCTGACGAAGACCGTAAAAAGTTTGAAGACATGTATACCGATACTTTCAATCAAATCAACCAAGGTGAAATTATCAGCGGTATTGTTGTATCAATCAACAATAAAGACGTTGTATTAAACGTAGGATTTAAATCTGACGGTTTAGTATCAACTTCTGAATTCCGTGATACACCTGATTTGAAAATCGGCGATACAGTTGATGTATTTGTTGAAGCTCCGGAAGACGCAAATGGTCAATTGATTTTATCTCGTAAAAGAGCTAAAACTCAGAGATCTTGGGAATCTATCAACGAAGCCCTTGACAATGACAGAATCATCAACGGATTTGTTAAAAGCCGTACTAAAGGTGGTCTTATCGTTGACATCATGGGTGTTGAAGCTTTCTTACCTGGTTCTCAGATCGACATCAAACCGATCCGTGATTACGATGTTTACGTAGGTAAAACAATGGAATTCAAAGTTGTTAAAATCAACCACGAATTTAAAAACGTTGTAGTATCGCACAAAATCTTAATCGAAGACGATTTAGAAAGTCAAAAAGTTGAGATCGTATCTAAACTTGAAAAAGGTCAGGTATTAGAAGGTACAGTTAAAAACATTACTGACTTCGGTGTATTCATCGATTTAGGTGGTGTTGACGGCTTACTTCACATTACTGATATTTCTTGGGGCCGCATAGAGCATCCAAAAGAAGTATTGAGCTTAGATGAGAAAATCAATGTTGTTGTTCTTGACTTTGATGACGAGAAAAAACGTATTGCATTAGGCTTAAAACAATTAACTCCACACCCTTGGGAAAGTTTAGATACTAACCTGGTAGTTGGATCTAAAGTTAAAGGTAAAATCGTTACTGTAGCTGATTACGGTGCATTCTTAGAAATCATTCCTGGTGTTGAAGGTTTAATCCACGTATCAGAAATGTCTTGGTCACAAAACTTACGCAGCCCTCAGGAATTCCTTAAAGTTAGCGATGAAATCGAAGCTGAAGTATTAACTTTAGACCGCGAAGAACGCAAAATGAGCTTAGGTATTAAGCAATTAACTCAGGATCCTTGGCAAAATGTTGCTGAAAGATATCCTATCGGAAGCAAACATACTGCTGTAGTTAAAAACATGACTAACTTCGGTGTATTCGTGGAAATTGAAGAAGGTATTGATGGATTAATCCATATCTCTGATCTTTCATGGTCTAAAAAAGTTAACCACCCTAACGAATTCACTAAAGTTGGTGATACATTAGACGTAGTTGTTTTAGAATTAGACGTTGATAGCCGTAAATTAAGCTTAGGTCATAAACAATTAGAAGAAAACCCTTGGGATACTTTTGAAACTATCTTCACGTTAGATTCAATCCACCAGGGAACTGTTGTTAAAGTAACTGATAAAGGTGCTGTTATTGCTTTACCATATGGTGTAGAAGGATTCGTTCCAACTAAACACATGGCTAAAGAAGATGGTACTACTATCAAAGCTGAAGAAACTAATGATTTCAAAATCATCGAGTTTAACAAAGATGCTAAACGTATCGTTGTTTCTCACGCCCGTATCTGGGAAGAGGCTAAAGCTGAAGTTGCTGCTGAAGAAAGAGCTACAAAGAAAAAAGATGCTAAAGCTTCAAGCAATGCAGTTAAAAAAGTTAAAGATTCAGTTGAGAAATCAACTCTTGGTGATCTAGGTGTTCTTGCACAATTGAAAGAGCAAATGGAAGGCGAAGAAAGCAAAAACAAAGCTAAATAATCTTTAAAGCTTATATATTAAAAGAGGGTGTCCAAAAGGCACCCTCTTTTTTTTGTTAAAGAAACTTAGCTTTTATAGCTGGAGTTGGAACCATACAGCTCTCCTCCCTGCCCCAGATCCGGTATCTTCGGCGGGCAATCTGATTGTAAACAAAATCCCTGATAAAGGCCGGGATAACCATAAAACCATACAACAACGGCCATCCACCACTCAGATGCCTGGCAATACGCAGTGCAGCTGTGGATCGCTGATAAACCCTTCCATTCTCTAACAGAATAATTGTATTCAGTTCACTCAGAGATAAACCAAAGGGTCCAAGGTGCTGACCCGCTATATCACTTTGCAGCGCAGCAAACCTGAATATATCTTTGCGGTCTCTTTTAATCACGAATTTTACAGAGCCCGTGCACAGATTACAAACACCATCAAAAAATATTATAGAATGCTGCATTATTCAATTGAGTTAATTATCACTTATTTGCGTTTAGAATTGCATGATCAGCTAAAATTAATTAAAATTGCCGTCACATAATTCAATTCGATTTTTTATATTTGCCTAATCAATTTGTCAATGCAAAAGAGAACACTGCTAGACGGTAAAAAATTCCAAATCACAATTAAGAGACTTTGTCACCAATTAATTGAGAATCACAACGATTTTTCAAATACCGTACTCATTGGTATTCAGCCCCGAGGCAGTTACTTCGCAGACAGAATCAAACAAGAACTCTCCGTAATTCTCAAAACCGATACCATTAGAAAAGGTAATCTTGATATCACTTTCTTCAGAGATGATTTCAGGAGAAAAGACGGAATCGTTTCCGCAAGCAGCAATACTATAGATTTCATCATAGAAGACTGTAATGTCATTCTGATTGATGATGTTCTATGGACTGGCCGGACCATCAGAGCAGCATTGGATGCATTGCTTGCCTATGGCAGACCAGCCAAAGTAGAACTGCTTGTCTTAATCGACAGAAGATTTTCCAGACATGTCCCGATCGAGCCTGACTACATCGGGCAACAGGTAGATAGTCTGGATTCCCAGTTGGTAAAGGTAAGCTGGAAAGAGACAGAGGGTGAAGACAAAGTAATTTTATTATCAGACCGAAATAAATAAGAAATGGCAGCAGAAAAACTATCAACACGACATCTTTTAGGCATTAAAGATATTACCCTGAATGATATTGAATTGATTTTTGAAACTGCAGATAATTTCAAGGATGTTATTAACAGGCCAATCAAAAGAGTTCCTTCGCTGCGTGATATCACCATTGCGAATATCTTTTTTGAGAACTCTACCCGTACCAAACTTTCCTTTGAACTGGCAGAAAAAAGGCTTTCAGCAGATGTAATTAATTTTGCTGCCTCCTCCTCCTCTGTGAGCAAAGGAGAGACACTGATTGATACGGTGAATAATATCCTGGCCATGAAAGTTGATATGGTCGTGATGAGACATCCTTACGCAGGCGCAGGGGTCTTCCTGAGTAAACACATCAATGCACAGATTGTAAACGCCGGAGACGGCGCGCACGAGCATCCTACCCAGGCATTACTCGACGCTTACTCTATCCGTCAGAAATTGGGTGATGTCCGCGGCAAAAAAGTTGTCATCGTCGGTGATATCCTGCATTCCAGGGTCGCTATTTCCAACATCCTGTGTCTGCAAAAACTAGGTGCTGAGGTAATGGTCTGTGGTCCTACTACCCTGATCCCGAAACATATCAGCAGTCTGGGCGTAAAAGTTGAGCATGACCTGGTTAAAGCATTAAACTGGTGTGACGTAGCGAACATGCTCCGGATACAGTTAGAGAGACAGGATATTAAATACTTCCCTTCACTGAGAGAATACGCCATGATGTACGGACTGAATAAACAAATTCTGGACAACCTGGACAAAGAGATCATCGTGATGCATCCCGGTCCGATCAACAGAGGTGTTGAGATTACCAGTGATGTGGCTGACAGTAAACAGTCTATAATCTTGGAACAAGTGGAAAACGGCGTTGCTGTACGAATGGCAGTACTTTATCTGCTTGCTTCTCAACGAGATTAACATCAGCCTATTTCTTTTTATACCATTCTGATCAAATTACCGTTTATCAGTGTTATCAACACTTGTTAACTTCTTATGTTAATAAGACACATTACAATAATTATATTAGCAGCAATCCTATTTGAAATCAGCTGGAACCATTATGTCCCGATTGCAAAAAAGGCAATAAAAAGGATCAGGATAGTTTCATAACCGCTTAAAGAAATTAAACACCAATGAAGAAAAAATACTTTTTTATTCCGCTTTTATTAGCAGGTAACTTTACCGCAGGTTATGCGCAGGTAAGTGCCCTAGTAAACCTCAATAAAAACTATCAGACCGGCCTTGAATTACTTCAGAACGAAAAGTATGTTGCTGCTGCCCAGCAATTCAGACTGGTTGAACAGCTAAGACAGAGACCAGGTACACAACAGGAGAGCAATGCTGAACTTTCTTTACTCAGAGAAAATGCAAAGTTTTATGCAGCTGTTTGTGCCCTTGAATTAGGTAATAAAGACGCTGAAAGCCTGTTTCAGAACTTCATTAAGGACTATCCATTAAATCCAAACACGAAATTAGCTTACTTCCACGTAGGTAAATCTTATTTCGCACAAAAAAACTACACGAAAGCTTTGGAATGGTTTGAAAAAACAGATCCTTCTACACTTTCTCAGAAACAAAGAACAGAATACCAGTTCAAACAGGGTTACTCCTATTTTGAACTTAAAAATATAGAAAAGGCAGAACCTTTATTTGAAGCGGTAAAAAAAGTCGACGGTCCTTTTCAGGAAAGTGCAACTTATTATTTTGCCTATATCAATTATCTGAACAAAGAATATAAAACTGCACTCAGCAATTTCGAGAAGCTGAAAGGTTCAAAAACCTATGAGGCGAGTTATCCTTATTACATCACCTCGATGTATTACCTGGATGAGCGTTATGATGATGTCATTAATTATGCTGTTCCGGTATTGAAAACTACTAAACAGCAATTTGAGCCGGAAATGCTCAGCCTGATTGCAGCTTCTTATTTTGCGAAATCAGATTATAAAAATGCGGCTCTTTATTTCAGTGACTTTTATACCAAAAGCACCACTAAAACCAAGAACAATCTTTTCATCTATCAATATGGTTATTCCCTGTTTCAGTTAAGCATGTACAGAGAATCAGTTGGTATATTAGAGCAACTGACTACTGATGATGTCTATCTGCAAAGCGGAATGTATACACTTGGACGCTCATTCATTAAATTGGGTGATAAAGAGAAAGCAAGAAGTGCATTCTTCAGAGCTTCCCGTCTTGAATTTGACAAAGTACTTCAGGAAGATGCCTGGATCAATTACGCCAGGTTAAGTTATGAACTTGATTTTAACCAGCAGGCCCTGGAGTCCACACAAAATTTCCTGAAACAATTCCCTGCATCACGCAAACTGAATGAAGCCAAAACATTACTGGGTGAAATTTTACTGACCAGTAAAAACTACCAGGCAGCAATTGATATCTTAGAACCTATCTCTAATAAATCACCAGAAGCCGAAGAAGCTTATCAGAAAGTAACTTATTTCAGAGGACTGGAATTTTATAATGAACGTGCTTTTCCAAACGCACTTTCTATGTTCCTGCGCTCTAATGCATTGCCAAACGATCCGGAAATACATGCACTGAGTACCTACTGGATGGCCGAGTCTATGTACGAACTGCGCAAATATGGTGAAGCTGTAAAAACCTTTGAAAAGTTCCTGGGAATGCCAGGTGCAGATAAAACCAAGGTATACAATTATGCGAATTACGCCCTGGCCTATGCCGCATTTGAAGATGAAAAATATGCTAAAGCAGCAACCTATTACGAACGCTTCCTGAACGGAAACGATAAAGACAAAAATACCGTTGTAGATGCGACAATGCGTCTGGCAGATTCTTACTTTGTGAGTAAGAGTTATTCCAACTCACTGACTTATTATAACCGCATTATTGCTGACAGATCTACAGGTGAGGATTATGCACTCTTCCAGAGAGGAATGATCCAGGGTCTCCAGGGACAGGACGATACCAAGATTGCGACAATGGAAAGTTTACTGAAGCAATTCCCTGTATCCAATTATGCAGATGATGCCGGTTTCGAAATCGCCTATACTTATTTTAATAAAGGTGATCTCGATAAATCGAGAAATGACCTGACTGCTTTAATCAGCAAATACCCGAACAGCAGTTACGTGCCAAGAGCATTGGTTACTATTGGTCTGGTGCAATACAACCAGGACAAAGATGATGAGGCACTGACAACCTTCAAAAAAGTAATTAACGATTATGCCAGTACCGAAGAAGCCAAACAGGCTTTAGAGTCAATCAAGAATATCTATGTTGACCGTGGAGATGCAAATGGTTTTATTGCTTATGCAAACACAACCCCTATTGGTAATTACACGGTAGCAGAGCAGGATAATATAGTTTTCCAGGCTGCTAACAATACTTACCTAAAAGGCGATGCCAAAGGAGCCGTAGAGAGCATCAATGCTTACTTCGATAAATATCCGAAGGCAATACATGCTAAGGAAGCCAAATTCATCAGAGCAGAGTCACTGGTTAAATTAAACCGTCCGGATGAAGCTATCCCGGATTATGAGTTTATCTTAAACGACTGGACAAGTGATTATACAGAACGTTCACTGGTTAGTATTTCAAAGTTATTCCTGGCACAGAAGAAATATAATGAAGCTATCGTTTACCTGAAAAGACTGGAAACCTCAGCAGATTATAAATCACATTATTCATTTGCTATCAACAATCTGCTAAAAGCATACACTGCTTTAAATATGCCTGATGATATCCTTAAATATGTATTGCTGACCAAGGAGTCCGATAAAGCTTCAGAAGAAGAAGTAAACAGTGCTGATCTGTATGCAGGTAAAGCTTATCTGTTAAAAGCAGATACTGCAATGGCAGTAAAAGCATTCACCAATGTCGTAGGTAAAACCAAAACACTGGCAGCAGCCGAAGCAAAATATACGCTGGCAGAAATACAGTATACTAAACATGACTATAAAACATCGCAGAAAACTTGTTTTGATTTAATCAATAACATGCCTTCTTACGATTACTGGGTAGCTAAGGCGTTCATCTTACTGGCTGATAACTATGTCGCATTAAAAGATAACCTGCAGGCAAAAAGTACATTGTTAAGTATTATTGATAACTATGACGGTAAAGACGAAATCGTAGCTACTGCCAAAGAAAAATTAGAGAAACTTAAATAAGACCACCACCATGAGATTTAATAAATTCATATATACAACCGTTTTTTTACTTACTGCAGGTACCCTAACGCTTCAGGCACAGGATAAGAAAACGACGGAGAAAAAGACTACAGAGAAAAAAGCAGCGGAGAAGAAAGCAGCTGAAAAGAAGGCCGCAGAAAAAGCTGCTGATGATAATAAGCCGGTCACTGAAGAAATTGAAGTAGTAAGACCTTACAAACCAGTTCTTGCCGAAGCTGTTAAATTGAGAAGAAGCCCGGATCTGAATGATGTTAAAACCTATAAAGCGCGTTTTAACTACAGTCTGACTGACAGGAAACTGGAACTCAATTCTGATATCGACAAACTTTATGCACAGGATGTAGCTGCCGAGAAACAAGCAGAAATTGTCAATAACTACGTTAAAGGAGCATTTGGTTCTGCCAGTACCCTGTTAGGCGAAGCCTATATCAACATGGGCCGCAATGAGAATCTGCAGGCAGGTGGTTTCTTCAGACATTTCAGTCAGTCGGGGAAATTAAACGGGCAAAAAATGAACCAGCAGCAGTTAAGTGTTTTTGGTCGTAGTATCGGTGATAAAGCTATCTTAAGCGGCCGTATTAATTATGAACGAAAAGGTTTCTATTTCTATGGTTATGATGAGAGTAATCCTTTGAGAAACCCTAATCCTGGAAAACAGTCTTTCAACTTCATTGAAGCAGAAGGAGAAGTGGTTAATAAACATACCGAAGATGCAGACGCTTTAAGTTATGCCGCTAAAATCAACGGTTATATCTGGGGTGATCAGTATTCTGCCAAAGAAAACTCAGTTGTTGTAAATGGTTATTTAAATAAAAGAATCAGCAGTTTCAATTTCGGACTGGCTGCTTCAGGCGAATTTGGAAATACAAAAGATGTATCCACCAGCGTAACCAATAACCTGATGCGTCTGAACCCTTACATCAGATTACAGGCGAATGGGATAAAAATTGCTGCAGGAGTGAATTTTGTACAGGAATTTGGTACAGTTTCCAAATCCAGAATCTTCCCTGCAATAACAGCAGATTTCACTATTATACCTGATTATCTACAGCTGTTTGGTGAAATCAAAGGAGATGTGAACAGGAATTCTATGAAAGAATTAACTGATGAAAACCCATTCCTGAACAGCAATATTGCGATCAAAAACTCTGTTGACAAAATCAGTTTCAGTGCCGGTGTAAAAGGTACTGGTGGTCCTGGTTTTGGTTATAAGGCAAGAGTATATCGTAAAGAAATTACTGACATGCCACTTTTCGTGAACAACTATGCCGACTTCACTAAATTCGATGTAATTTATGATTTCGGAAATACGAAACTGACAGGATTGGAAGGTGAAATCTCTGTACAGGTAAGTGACCAGTTAAAGTGGACAGGTAAAATAAACCTGGAAGATTACAAACCAGCTTCTGAAAGATATAGCTGGGGTAAACCAAAAGTTCGTGTAAGCTCAGACTTATTATTCAACGTGACCGATAAGTTAGGATTCAATGCTGCTGTAGTTATTCAGGATGCTTCCAATGCGAAAGTTTATACAGCTGCACCAGCTTCACCATACATCATTCCAAATCCGGCAATTGAAACTGTAGTAAACGTTAAAGGTTTTGTAGATTTAGGAATTGGAGCTACTTATAAGATCAATAATAAGTTCTCTGCTTTTGCTAAAGCCAATAACTTACTCAATACCAAGTACAGCCGTTATTTATATTACCAGGCAATTGGTGTGAATGTATTTGGCGGAATCAGCTATTCGTTCTAAAAACACATAGATTTTGTACAAATAGATTTAAACAGGCGCTAAGCAATTAAAATTATAATTGGTTGATACAGAATTAAAATTTATTTTTACCAGAATGGATATCTTATCTTATCTCACTGAACTTATTCAAACCCGTAAAGCTGTAGGAGTTTCCGGATTGGGAACTGTCTACAAAAAGAAATCTCCGGGAAGGTATGATGCAGAAACGCATTCATTTGTACCGCCCAGTTATACTATTGACTTTACGCCGGAAGTTAAGGAAGAGGTCTTGTTAGCGGAGTTCATCAGTAAAAAAAGAAATGTATCGGTAGATACTGCTCATTACTTTATCGATGAATTCAGCAATGGTATCCTTCAGCAGCTTAATGATCATCAGGAAGCAAAACTAGATGGTCTGGGTATGTTATACAAGGCTGATGATGAGCTTCATTTTGAGCCTTTGGAGAAACTGAATTTTGGCTTTGATTTTTACGGTCTGCCCAGTATCAAGGCTGAGCAGGAACCATCAGCCGAGGAGATCGTACCAGAAACACCTCCTGTTGTCGAAGATCCGGTTCATCACCCTGTGGAAGAAGCAGCAGTTGAAATACCTGTTGTGGAGGAAGTAACCAGTGAGCATACTGAAGAACCAGCTCCTGAAACACCAGTTGTACAGGAGGTAGTAAGTACTCCTGTAGAAGAACACCATATTGAAACCGTTGTACCGGATAATGAGAATTTCAGTGAAGAACATCCCGTAGCACAGAAAAAAAATGAAGAACAACTCCGTGCAGAGATCGAAGCACTGAACTTTTACAGATCAAAATCTCCTGTTTCAAAAACTTCAGTTCCTGAGCAGGAAGAAGTGATCTGGAATTTAAAAGATCAGCAAATGACTCAGGCACCCGAACCTGCTAAATTCTATAAAGAAGAAGTTTACAAGACTGAAGACGAAGAAAAACCTGTTAAATCCACCCCTTTATATCTCAAAATCATATTGGGCTTTCTGATCCTGGTAATTATGATGATTGTAGCTTATATTGTCAAACCAGAATGGTTTAATGGTCTGATAGCCAACAGTCCGTTTAATACCGCAAAAACTGAACAACCAGCTTCAAAACCACCTATACAAACCAGGTACAAACCTGATTCTGTAGCTACAGATTCCACTAAAAAACCTGCTCCGGTTACTGCCCCTGCAGTTAAAAAAGATTCTTCAAGTCAGAAGACTATTGCAAAAACACCCGATTCTGCTAAAGTAGTTTATGAAATTATCGGTGCATCGATGCATGACCAGAAAGAGGCGGACAAATTCATCGAACTGATGAAAAAAAGCGGAATAGACGCCAAGGTAGTCACCAATATGTCCGGAAGAAGACTAAAGATGAGTATTGCAACGTTACAAGATGAGGAATCAGCTAAAAAAGAGCTGGATAGATTATCAAAAAAATTAAAGATACCCGGAATATACATTTATAAAAACAGACAATAAATATGATCACTTTACTACAGGTTGCTACAGATACAGTACACCAACTAACGGATACCGCCAACGCTGCAAAACAGGCTGTAACTGCTGCACCTCCGGAACTGCACTTCTTTGATTTATTAATGAAGGGTGGTTGGGTAATGCTTCCCCTTGCTTTTCTTGCTTTTGCTGGCCTGGTAATTTTCGTTGAACGTTACCTGACTATCAGAAAATCTTCAAAGACTGAGTCCAATCTGATGCTTCAGATTAAACAATATATCCATGAAGGCAGACTGGAAAATGCAATTGCTTTATGCAGAAATACAAATTCTCCATTAGGCCGTATGCTGGAAAAAGGGCTAAAACGTATTGGAAGACCGATTAAGGATATTGAAGCTGCTATTGAAAACGTAGGTAAACTCGAAGTTTCCAAACTGGAGAAAAACATCAGTATTTTAGGAATTATCGCAGGTATAGCGCCGATGCTAGGTTTCGTTGGTACTATCATCGGGGTAATTACCATCTTCCATGATGTATCTGTAAAAGGTGCAATTGAAATCGGAACGATATCCGGAGGTTTGTATACAAAAATGATTACTTCAGCGACCGGTCTGATCGTAGGTATTATCTCTTACGTTTTGTACCATATCCTGAATGCGATGGTCGAAAGAATCATCCTTAGAATGGAAACAGATGCATTAGAGTTTATTGATCTATTAGAGGAGCCAGGTAAATAATGAATCTACGCAAAAGAAATAAAGGAACAGTCGAGGTACACACTTCTGCGCTGAATGACATCATGTTTTTCCTGATGCTGTTCTTCCTGCTTGCCTCGGCAGCAGTAAACCCGCAGGTAGTTAAACTACTGCTTCCGCGTTCCGAATCCGGGCAGCAATCAGCGGCTCAGAAAACAGTAACTGTCTCTATCAATGATAATCTGACTTATTTTGTAGAGAAGCAACCTGTTACATTGGAAAACATGAAGGCAAGCATTGAAGCTTATCAGAAAGCTTCACCAGATCTTACCATTGTGCTCTATGTCGCAAGAGGTGTTTCCATCGAGAATACTATGGCCGTGTTTGATGTAGCCAATCAGTTAAAACTGAAAGTTGTATTAGCTGTAGAACCGAAAAAATAATGACTTATAAAGAAGAAAATAATTACCCTAAGGCTATAGCCATCTCTACCGCAATTATGGCAGGTTTACTGGTATTAAGCTTTTTTATTGCTATCGGGACCTTCAAACCGGCAGAGGAAGCTGGTATGGGGGGAATGGTTGTTAATTATGGTACTTCTGTAGAAGGAATGGGCACTGATTACACCAGTGTAGAAGAGCCCTCTTCTGATCCTAATGCCAATAAGCAGCTTCCGGATAAAGTAGTCCCTGAAAAACAGGTTACACCAGTAAAATCTTCACAAAGTACAGATAAAGAAATTGCTACCCAGAATACAGAAGAAGCTGTCAGTATCAATACTAAAAAAACAGCTAAGCCCTCTACTCCTACTGCTGCTACGGTAGCCGAAAAACCGGCAAAACCTACAGTAAACCAAAATGCACTTTATAAAGGTAAAGCAAATAAAGGAACCGGACAGGGAGATGGTACCGGAAGTACCCCGGGTAACCAGGGTTCTGTTAACGGTGACCCGCTGGCCAATAATTATGGAGAAGGCGGATCAGGCTTCGGCAACAAACCCATTTCCTTAAGACGTTTCACTAACCTGGTGACTCCTCAGGACAATGGACAGAAAACCGGAAAAATTGCAGTCAGGATCAGTATCAATAAAGATGGAATTGTAGTAGATGCCGTTCCGGGTGTTAAAGGAACAACTTTACAGGATCTGGATCTCTGGGCTAAATGTAAAGCCGCAGTGATGGGTGCCCGTTTGAACAAAGACGAATCTGCTCCTGATTTTCAGGTTGGTGTAGTAGTTTTCAACTTCAAGGTTAAATAATCATTAAGCTCGTTAAATTTTGAGTTTTCTAAGGTTTCTTTGATACTTTTGCAACCATAGAATCATTCGAATGACTTATTTAGAAACCCTGGATTATCTGTACAGCAGGCTTCCAATGTTTACCCGTAAAGGAGCAGCTGCAATTAAAAAGGATTTACACAATACACTGGCTATGTGTGAAAACCTTGGAAACCCGCAAAATAAATTCAAAACTATCCATGTAGGCGGAACAAATGGTAAGGGCTCGACCTCCCATATGCTGGCCGCTGTTTTACAAAAGGCCGGTTATAAAACCGGCTTATATACTTCTCCCCATCTCAAAGACTTCAGAGAAAGAATCAGGATAAATGGCGAAATGGCCACAGAATCCTTCGTTGTTGATTTTACGGAACAGGAGAAAGAAATGATAGAATCTATCAGTCCATCATTCTTTGAAGTGACCGTTGCGATGGCATTTGCTTATTTCGCAGCTGAGCATGTCGATGTGGCAATCATTGAAGTTGGGCTGGGCGGAAGACTGGACTCTACCAATATCATCCATCCTGAGCTTTCCGTCATTACCAATATCAGTTATGATCATACCAACCTGCTGGGTAATACGCTGGAGCAGATTGCTTATCAGAAAGCAGGGATTATTAAACCCGGCATACCAGTAGTCATTGGCGAGAAACAGGAAGAAACTGCTCAGGTGTTTATAACCGAAGCACAACAAACAGCAAGTAAACTTGTCTTTGCCAGTGAGGAACTCCATGTACAGGATACCAGCCGTGAAGGCAGACAGCTGAAAACTTCAGTGTATGAAAAAGACACCTGTTTGTTTAAAGACCTGAAACTGGATCTCAGTGGATTTTATCAGTTGAAGAACGTATTGACAGTTATTCAATCTATCAGGACCTTAAACCAGAATGGCTTCCATATTTCGGATGAGGCCGTTTATGAAGGTCTTGCCCATACCGCAGAAATTACCGGTTTACAGGGCAGATGGCAGACTTTAAGTGAGCAACCACTGGTTATCTGCGATACTGGCCATAATATAGCAGGAATTCAGGAAGTCCTCGAAAACATCCGTACTACTGAATTCAAAGACTTACATATAGTTATCGGTATGCTGAAAGATAAAGATGTGACCAGCGTACTGGAGTTATTACCTGCTGAAGCTAAGTATTATTTCTGTCAGCCAGATCTTGAAAGAGCAATGTCTGCAGAAGAACTGGCCGCACATGCAGCAAAATTCATGTTACATGGGTCTGTTTTTAACACTGTAACCTTAGCTTTGGAGGCTGCCAGAACAAATGCTGCAGCCAATGATTTAATCTTTGTTGGCGGTAGTACATTTGTTGTCGCAGAAGTACTTTAAAGCTAATACCAGCTTCATAACTAAATAATGAAAAAACAATATACACCCTGATGAAAAAAACGTACTTGTTATTCGCCGCAGTTGCCTGTTTATGCAATGTAGCTATAGCACAAAAAAAAGAAAAGAATTCTGGTGCTCAGCGTGTCTATCCCGCAACGATAGACCGTCCAAAACTAGTGATCGGACTTGTTGTCGATCAGATGCGATGGGATTATCTGTATCGCTATTATGACAGATATTCAAGCGGAGGTTTCAAACGCCTGATTAATGAAGGTTTTTCAGTTGAGAATACACTGATCCCTTATACCCCAACTTATACCGCAGTCGGACACTCCAGTATTTACACCGGCTCTGTACCTTCAATTACTGGTATTGTTGGAAATGACTGGTATGATCCACAACTTAAAAGAGGTGTTTATTGTACAGAAGACTCCTCTGTAACTACAGTTGGTTCTACAACAACAGCAGGAAAGATGTCTCCTAAAAACTTATTGAGCAGTACAATAACCGATGAACTGCGTCTGGCGACCAACTTCAAAGGCAAGGTAATCGGAATTTCCCTGAAAGACCGCGGATCTATTCTTCCGGCAGGCCATACCCCGACCGGAGCTTACTGGTATGACGGGCAAACTGGTGACTGGATTACCAGTACATATTATATGAACCAGCTACCTGCCTGGGTACAGGACTATAATAAACTAAAAACAGCCAATAAATATTTTGCGCAAAACTGGAATACTCTCTACCCTATTGAGAGTTATACCCAAAGTACTGCGGATAACAAAGACTATGAAGGTAAAACCAGAGGAGAACAAACTCCAACTTTCCCTCATCCGTTAAAACTATATGCAGGAAAGAACTATGAGATGATCAAAAGTACTCCTTATGGAAATACGATTACGCTAGAGCTTGCAAAGGAGGCCATCAAAGCCGAAGAACTAGGTAAAGACAATACCACAGATTTTCTTGCGGTAAGCTGCTCATCTACCGATTATATTGGTCATCAATACGGTCCTAATTCCATAGAAGCAGAAGATACTTATTTACGTCTGGACAAAGATCTTGAAGATTTCTTCAACTATCTGGATCATACTGTAGGTAAAGGAAAATATCTCTTATTCCTTTCTGCAGATCATGGTGCAGCACATGTTCCTGGTTTTATGAAAGAAAACAGACTTCCGGGTGGAGTAGTGGATGATAAGGCTATTGTAAAAGGACTGAACACTTATCTGGAAAGCAGATTTAAGATCAAGGCCCCAGTATTGCTTGCGATGAACAACCAGATTATTTTCAATCATGAAAATCCTGATTTCAGGCAAACAGATTTTACGGCGATGAAAGCTGCTACGATAGACTATCTGAGAACTCTGGATGGATTTGCCGATGCTGTAGATTTAACAAAAATCGCAGAAAGCACACTGACTGCAGTTCAGAAAGAAATGATCTCAAATGGCTATAATGCACGTCGCAGCGGGGATGTATATTTTATTCTGCAGCCTAACTGGTTTGACGGTGGAAAAACAGGGACTACACACGGTGCATGGAATCCTTACGATGCACATATCCCATTGGTTTTCATGGGATGGAATGTAAAACCAGGTAAAACCAATAAAACTCATCATATGACAGATATCGCGGCTACACTAGCTGCTATGCTGCATATTCAAATGCCGAGTGGCTGTATAGGAGAACCTATTACAGAACTTACTCACCAATAATACATAAAGACAAACTCTCTCCGCTCAACAACCCTTTGAAAAAAGGGATGCATGTCCAGAAAGGGTTTGTCTTTTTTTATGCCCCAAATATTTAGTTTTGATTTTCAATAATTAAGCTTGCTATTTAGTTTTTATTAACTTTACAGACCAAATATAATTTCATCAATGGAACCAGTTAAAAGTTACGTCCCTAAAAATAAGATTCGTTTTGTCACTGCTGCAGCCCTGTTTGACGGGCACGATGCAACTATCAATATCATGCGCCGGATCCTGCAGTCTTCAGGAGCGGAGGTTATCCATCTGGGACACAACAGATCAGTGGAAGAAGTAGTTAATTGTGCCATTCAGGAAGACGTTCAGGGTATAGCCATGACCTCCTATCAGGGTGGACATATGGAATACTTTAAATATATGTACGATCTGCTCCAGGAAAAAGGAGCTAAACAAATCAAAATATTTGCCGGCGGTGGCGGTGTGATTTTACCTGTTGAAATCGCCGAATTACAAGCCTACGGAATTACCAGGATCTACTCGCCGGATGACGGGCGCAAAATGGGTTTACAGGGTATGATCAACAATATGCTGGAACAGACCGATTTTGTAACCACTAAATCGATTACCAACGAGCTTGAAATGATCCCTAAAAAAGAGGTCCGCAGTATTGCTTCGGCTATTACTGTTGCTGAAAATGATCCTGTTGGTGCACAGTCTTTTGTCAACGAACTGAAGGTACTGACCAGTAAAAGTCAGGCCCCTGTTCTGGGTATTACAGGCACAGGTGGTTCAGGAAAATCATCATTGGTTGACGAGCTGGTCAGACGTTTTCTGATGGAAGTCAAAGACAAAACATTGGCGATTATCTCTGTTGACCCTTCCAAAAGGAAAACAGGTGGTGCCCTTTTAGGTGACCGGATCCGGATGAATGCCATTAATAACCCCAGAATCTACATGCGTTCCCTGGCCACCAGGCAGGCTAATTTAGCACTGTCTGTTAATGTTCAGGAAAGCATTGATATCTGTAAAGCTGCAGGTTATGATATGATCATTGTCGAAACATCTGGTATTGGACAGTCAGACACAGAAATTACAGAACACTGCGATGTTTCCCTGTATGTTATGACCCCCGAATTTGGTGCGGCCACTCAGCTTGAAAAAATAGACATGCTTGATTTTGCTGATCTGGTAGCGATTAACAAATTTGATAAACGCGGGGCTTTAGATGCTTTGCGCGATGTTCGCAAGCAGTACAAGAGAAATCACAATCTGTTTGATGCTAAAGATGATACCATTCCTGTATTCGGAACCATGGCTTCACAGTTCAATGATCCGGGTATGAATAACCTGTTTACCGCTTTGATGGCCAAAATCAAAGAAAGAACAGGTACAGATTTCAAAGCCAGAATGCTGATGGTCGATGGCCAGTCAGAAAAAATATATATTATCCCACCAGACAGAACAAGATATCTGGCTGAAATTGCCGAATCAAGTCAGGCATATAATGAATGGGTAGAAATTCAAAGTGGTATAGCGCGTAAACTTTACCAGCTGAGCGGGGTGCTGGAAATATGTGATGAAGAAAACCAGTCAGCCGGTTCTTTAAAAAACTCACTAAAGGATATATACAATCATCTCGAAGAACAACTGGATGGCTCCTGCCGTAGATTACTCAGAGAATGGCCGGATACACTCCGGAAATATAAAGAAGAATATTTTGTCTATAAAGTAAGGGATAAAGAGATTAAACAACCTCTGTTTTATGAGTCTTTATCACAGCTTAAAATACCAAAGGTTTCGCTGCCACGCTACAAAGACTGGGGGGATATCCTTCGCTGGTTATTAACAGAAAATGTACCGGGTGAATTTCCTTATGCAGCCGGAGTATTTCCTTTGAAGCGTGATGGGGAAGATCCTACCAGGATGTTCGCCGGAGAAGGCGGACCGGAAAGAACCAATAAGAGGTTCCATTATGTTTCTCTTGGGCAGCCTGCGCATCGTCTTTCCACAGCTTTCGATTCAGTAACCCTGTACGGTGAAGACCCGCACATCAGACCGGATATATACGGTAAAATTGGTAATTCAGGGGTAAGTATCGCCACCCTGGATGACGCTAAGAAACTTTATTCAGGTTTCGATCTCTGTGCTTCTTCTACTTCAGTTTCCATGACGATTAACGGACCGGCACCTATGTTGCTGGGTTTCTTCATGAATGTAGCCATTGATCAGCAATGTGAAAAATACATCGTAGAACACGAGCTGACAGACGAGGTTAATGAAAAAATCAACCAGATCTACAAAGCAAAAAAAATAAAAAGACCTGTTTACAACGGCGTGTTGCCTCAGGGTAACAATGGCCTTGGTCTGATGCTTTTAGGCGTAACAGGTGACCAGGTATTACCTGCGGATGTTTATGCCAAAATCAGGGCTTATGCAATCAGCACCGTACGCGGTACAGTACAGGCCGATATCCTGAAAGAAGACCAGGCGCAGAATACCTGTATATTCTCTACCGAATTTGCGCTGAGAATGATGGGTGATATCCAAAAGTACTTCATAGATGAAAAAGTAAGGAATTTCTATTCCGTATCTATTTCCGGTTATCACATTGCCGAAGCAGGTGCCAATCCAATCTCACAGCTGGCCTTTACACTAAGTAATGGATTTACCTTTGTAGAATACTATCTGAGCAGAGGGATGCATATCGATGATTTCGCGCCAAACCTGTCCTTCTTTTTCTCTAATGGTATAGATCCGGAATACGCAGTTATAGGCCGCGTAGCCCGACGCATCTGGGCTAAGGCAATCAAGAATAAATACAAAGGAAATGATCGCTCACAGAAGCTTAAATACCATATTCAAACCTCGGGCAGATCATTACATGCCCAGGAAATTGATTTCAATGATATCAGAACTACGCTTCAGGCTTTATATGCGATTTATGACAATTGTAATTCACTGCATACCAACGCTTATGATGAAGCCATCACTACCCCTACCGAAGAATCCGTAAGAAGGGCTATGGCTATTCAGCTGATCATCAACAGGGAATTAGGTCTTGCTAAAAATGAGAACCCTTTACAAGGTGCCTTTATTATAGAAGATTTAACTGACCTGGTTGAAGAAGCTGTACTGGCAGAATTCAAAAGGATCAATGATCGTGGTGGTGTCTTAGGGGCAATGGAAACCATGTACCAGAGAGGTAAGATCCAGGAGGAAAGTCTATACTATGAAACCCTGAAACATACAGGTGAATATCCTATTGTTGGTGTGAATACCTTCCTGAATAAAAACGGATCACCTACAATTGTCCCTGGAGAAGTTATCCGTGCGACCGAAGAAGAAAAACAATTCCAGATTGAAGCACTGAACGAGTTCCAGAAACGAAATGCTGATCATACCACACAAGCTTTAAAAGAGCTGCAAAAGATAGCAGTTACCGGAGGAAATATCTTCGAAGCCTTAATGGAAGCTTGTAAGATCTGTTCTCTCGGACAAATCTCTAATGCCCTATACGAAGTAGGCGGACAATACAGAAGAAATATGTAAGTATATAGTGCCCTGCTATATTGAATAAAAAAATCCTTATCTGCCAAGGCGGATAAGGATCTATAATAAGGTCGGTAATTAGTAGGGTAATAAATTGATTAAGCGTGTATCCAGCTGAATTTGTAATCCATAGTAGGATTTTTCATTCTTTCAGCCACACGTAATAAACGGCTTGGCAGGGCCATAATATAATCACGTGCTTTTTCACCAGCTTCATTCAGGTCGCGCATACTTTCGATTTTCCATTCTACGATCAGCTGTTGCATGATCTCGACATAATCAACTGCTGTATACACTCCTAAACGCTGTGCTGCATCTGTAAAGTGACCAAAAGTTTGTCCCATCTTCATTCCCATTTCTCTCAGGAAGTGAGCTGGCATCACAATCTTTTTGCGCATCATATCTTCAAAAGCAATCATAGCTTCATTAGGATCCACCTCAAATATTTTAGACATGAAATCTTTGTAAGCCTTGGCATGTCTTGCCTCATCAGAAGCAATTACACCACACATTCTTGAAAGTAAGGTATCACCGTCTTTTTTAGCTAAAGATGCCACTCTGCGGTGAGATACATTAGTTGCCAGTTCCTGGAAGCTGGTATAAATGAAGTTACGGTAAGGATCATGTCCGGTGCCGATATCAAAACCATCGGCAATCAGATATTGTGTAGAGATCTCCATCTGGCGCATGTCAACGCGGCCTGATAAATAAAGATATTTATTTAACAAGTCACCATGTCTGTTTTCTTCAGCAGTCCAATGACGTACCCACTTCATCCATCCACCTTCTTCATCTCTGGTAATACCATCAACCATAGCTAACCATGATTCATATGTTGGTAATGCTTCTTCTGTAATAGTGTCACCAATTAAAACGGCAACCAGGTCATATGAAAGGTCATTCGCAGTTTCGCGAAGGGATTTTATATCCTGAATGAAGGTCTCACTCGTAGAAACAGGCAAAAAATCAGTTGGCTGCCAATTTGTATCAATCGGTTTCAGGTAAGTACTCATCATATCAAGCATATACTGCTCGATGTGAAGCATTACTTCCCTTCTTTTTTCAGCAAAAAAACTCATTATATGTGTGTTTTAGTTTAACACCAAATATAACCAAAATTATTTCATAATGCCTTTGTGAGACCATTTAATAGCAGATTATGCTTAAAAATATCACTCTATTAAGACAAATTCTAAAAGAATTCAGGATAGCTGCAATTACAACGTTTGAAAGAGGAACTTTGTTATGAATATTTCTAAAAATAAACGCCGGCTGAGACTTAAAAAACGGATCTGAGATTTCCAAAAAGGTTATAAACAAGAAAAGCCTGTAGTTTCCTACAGGCTTTCTTTAAGATTTGGCACCG
>NZ_JACHCC010000006.1:0-41024 GCF_014207135.1 Pedobacter cryoconitis
GGTTGTATTAAGCTTTACAAGGCACTCAATGCTGGTTTTTTACAAGGTCATGGTATCTCGATGGGTAGAGACGCAGTATTTGATCTGGTTCGTTCCCAGGACATGCTGATCAAGGGCAAGAGGAAATGGGTACGTACGACTAATTCCCATCATCGTTTTAAAGTGCATGCCGATCTTGTTCAGCGAAGAGCCGCTTTACAGGCTGAAGAAATATGGGTAAGCGATATCACCTATTTGCGTACAAGCACTTGTTTCCTTTATCTTTCATTGGTCACTGATGCGTATTCCAGGAAGATTGTAGGGTATCATCTTGCCAGTGATTTAAAGGCAATAGGTTGCATAAAAGCACTTAAATCCGCTTTAAAGGGGAGAGTATATCCTGAGAGGCCTTTAATCCACCACTCTGACAGAGGGACGCAGTATTGCTGTGATGATTACGTTGCTTTGCTTAAACAGAGCAATATACTGATCAGCATGACCCAATCAGGCAGCCCGTATGACAACGCAATTGCCGAGCGGGTCAATGGTATCTTAAAAATGGAACTCGAACTGGAAAAATCTTTTAAAAATATGGCTCAGGCAAAATCATTTGTGGAGCTGGGGATACACAAATACAATAATCTTAGATTGCATACCAGTTGTAATTTTCAAACCCCACAAAACACACATAAATGGGAGAATGTTAGCCCAAAAACACTCAGTATAGCAGTTAAGTAAACTCAATTCAGGAATATCCAAAATCATTGTAAACAACAAACAGGAATTAAAACTATCATTGTAAACACAAATCAGTAATTCACTTTTTACTGTAAACTTATCTCAGTATAGGACAAACTGGTTTGTATTCGTATTGTATTCGGGGTTGGAATAGGGTTGGTATAGCCATGAGCTATACCAACCCTATTCCAACCCCGAATACAATATAGAGCGTAATTCAACTCAAGTATAATGAAATCCCCTAAAAATGAAAAAGCCTTCAGATATTAATCTGAAGGCTTTTTAGTGGGAGATACTGGGTTCGAACCAGTGACCCCCTGCTTGTAAGGCAGGTGCTCTGAACCAGCTGAGCTAATCTCCCTTTGGTTCTGCCATTTGATAGAAGCCTGGCCGGCTTTGGTTAAATAAAAACCCCTCATTTGTACCTGAAGGGCTTATTTAGTGGGAGATACTGGGTTCGAACCAGTGACCCCCTGCTTGTAAGGCAGGTGCTCTGAACCAGCTGAGCTAATCTCCCCTTGATTCTACTCTTTTTGCCGTTAGGCTAGCTGAGTAAGCTGTTCCCCGTTGTTGGGAGTGCAAATATACACCTCTAAACTAAAACTCCAAAACTTTTTTAAAATATTTAAGATAAGATTTCTTCCAGAACCTGATGAGATTTTATTTCGCCAAAAGAAGCGGTGTGTAAGGTGTAGTATATCAGTATTTTATCAAGAAGTAGTCTTCTGGTAAGGTTGTCGATTTTTATTTCATTTAATTTTTCAAATGAGGTTGTGAAGAGTGTAATAAATAATCCGGCCGCAGTTTTTTCTATAAAATAAGGGTGTAACGGGGGCAATGATCTGAATTCTCCCTCCTGCAGATCGAAGTAACTCTGGTCACTTTTAGTCTGTGTACTGGGAGCAAAGCCCAGGAACCGGGATAGTTTTAATAAAAAAGCAAGATGGAAATTGGCATTGGCTGTCTCAGTTTCGTCAAACCACGAAACCGCATTGAAAATATAGTCAAAGATATTTTCGTCTGCATTTTGCTGGCGTATACTTTTATAAAGTACTTCATTCAGAAAAATAATGATTGTGCTTTTGATGATATCATAGGGGATACTGCGGAATACCGGTGAAGGTCTGAGCTCAGAGATACGTTGTATACTGGAGTTCGCTTTATGATAAACGACCATGTCAACCAGATGAAGAGCTTGCAGCATATTCATTCTGATTTTAGCTTTTGGCCTTTTTACACCATTGATCATGTATGACTGGATGCCGAATTTAGCCGTAAAGATTTGTACCACTACACTGCTTTCACTGTATAGTGTCGTTTTTAAAACTATCCCACGGGTTTTGTGGAGCATATCAGATGAGTTTGGGTATAAAGATAATCGCACCTATGAGCACTGCAATAAAAGCAGCTACAATTACAGCACCTGCTGCAACGTCTTTGACCCTTCCGGCTTTCTCATTGAAACCCGGAGATACCAGGTCAACCAGCAATTCGATGGCTGTGTTTAAAAGTTCGGCGACCAGTACCAGGCCTATGGCCAGTATGATCCATAACCATTCATGACCAGATAACTGAAAATACCAGCCTGCCAGACCAACAATCAGTACCGCAGTCAGATGAATCCTGAAATTCAATTGTGTTTTCACGGTATAAGCTATCCCGGATAACGCATAGCCAAAACTCTTAATTAATCTTCGCATATCAATGATGTAACTCCAAACTTATAAATAATTTAAACAGGCTCTTAGTTTTTATACCCTTCCAGACGCTTTTTTACCTAATCAACACAAATTTATGTTCAGAAGAAGGTTTATTTTCTTTTATTTGCTTATTCGATTTAGTTTCACAATTAATAAGTTCAGATAGCATAATTAAACATGGAGACCTCTATCCCGGTTAAAAAAAACAGTTCTATAATTCCATTGGTCACAATGACCCTTCTTTTCTTTATGTGGGGATTTATTACCTGCATGAATGATATTTTAATTCCGCATCTGAAGGTGCAGTTCCATTTAAATTTCCAGCAGTCTATGCTGGTGCAGTTTGCCTTTTTCGGGGCCTATTTTATTGGTTCTCTTATCTATTTCCTGATTTCCTATTATACAGGTGATCCGGTTAACAAAGTTGGGTATAAAAAAGGAATTATTGCTGGTGTATTACTTTCTGCGGTAGGTTGCTGTTTGTTTTATCCCGCTGCTACTTTATCCATTTATGGGGTCTTTCTGGCAGCTTTATTTGTACTTGGTTTAGGATTTACTATTCTTCAGATTACTGCTAATGCCTATGTCACCCTATTGGGGCCCGAAGAAAGTGCTTCGAGCCGTTTAAATCTTACACAGGCATTCAACTCATTCGGAACTACTATTGCACCAATCCTGGGTGGACATTTAATCTTCACTTTGTTTCTCGAAAAAGATGGAACAGCTTCGGCAGATTCTACTCGTATCCCTTATCTGATCTTTGCAGGTATCCTGGTGGTGCTGGCTTTGGTGATCAGCAGGATTAAACTACCGTCTTTCAGTAATGAAGAATCTGCTGAAAGAGGTTTGGGGGCTTTAAAGTTTCCTCAATTGAAAATGGGCGTTTTGGGTATCTTCTGCTACGTTGGGGCCGAAGTAGGGATTGGAAGTTTGCTGATTGCTTTTATGGAACAGCGTGATGTGACCAATCTGTCCGAGGTTGTCAGTAAAAATTATCTTGCCCTTTATTGGGGAGGTGCGATGATTGGACGGTTTTTAGGGGCAATTTCACTGAGCGAACTCCCAAAGGCAAAGAAAATGATTTATATGATACTGGCAGCAGCAGCGGTGTACCTGTTAGTATTCAGTATTGTGGATCTTACTTTCGCGCAAACCAGCTTCTTCATTGTATTTATCGTATTAAATATTATTGCATTTGTAATCGGTAAATCGGCACCTGCCCGTACACTGGTAATCTTTGCAGGTGTAAATATTGCCTTATTGCTGGTTTCTGTTTTCAGTAAAGGTAGTATGGCATTATATCCGATTTTAGGTATAGGTCTTTTCAATTCGATTATGTTTTCCAATATCTATACCCTGGCCATTTCAGGTTTAGGAAAATATGTAAGCCAGGGCTCATCTTTATTGGTTATGGCTATACTGGGCGGTGCTTTGCTCCCATTGGTTCAGGGAAGTCTGGCCGATGCATTCGGAATCCAGAATTCATTTTTCCTTCCGGCAGCCTGTTATTTATACATTTTAATTTTTGGTGTTTACTGTATGAAACGAATCCATGTGGCACATGACAAACCAGTAAGAACTAATCATTAACTGCATTTGACCAGGTAAATTCCCTTTTATCTGGTCAAATCTGTCATTTAACGCTTACCTTTGAGCTAAGCGTTAAATTATGTCTGTTGAAAAGCAAATCCTGCATCCCAGAAATCTACACCGTTCGAGGTATGATTTTCCACAATTAATAAACAGTTGTCCGCAACTGGAAACATTTGTGTTTTTGAATCCCTATGGAGATCTGTCTATAGATTTTTCCGACCCTCTGGCTGTAAAAACTCTTAATAAAGCATTGTTGATTCATTTTTATGGATTAAAAGACTGGGATATCCCTGAAGGTTATCTTTGCCCGCCAATTCCAGGCAGGGCTGATTATATCCATTACCTGGCAGATTTGCTGGCATCAGTGAATGAAGAAGTGATCCCGGAAGGTCATTCAGTTAAAGTACTGGATATTGGGGTAGGCGCAAACTGTGTTTATCCGATTATCGGACACCAGATCTATGGCTGGGCTTTTGTAGGTTCTGATGTGGATAAGCGGGCAATCAGTTCTGCGACAAATATCGCAGCTGTTAATCCCTCCTTGTCAAACGACTTAACTTTCAGACTGCAGAATGCTGCTTCAAATATATTCCGGGGAGTTGTAAAACCTGGGGAATTATTTGATCTCACTTTGTGTAACCCGCCTTTTCATACTTCTGCTGAAGAAGCACAGCAAGGCAGTCAGCGTAAGGTCCGTAATCTGGGCAAACAGAAGGGAAGGGAGGTTGTGTTGAATTTTGGAGGTCAAAATGCTGAATTGTGGTGTAAAGGAGGGGAAGTTGAATTTATCAGGAAAATGATAGAGGAAAGCACCCAGCTAGCAACACAATGTTGCTGGTTCACCAGTCTGGTTTCTAAAAGCGCTCATCTGTCCATGATTTACTATGCGTTGGAAAGAGCCGGAGCTAAAGGAGTGAAAACTGTTGAGATGGCACAGGGGCAAAAGCAAAGCCGTTTTGTAGCCTGGACCTTTTTATCTCCCGCAGAGCGGACAGAATGGAGCAGAAAGCGCTGGAAAAAATAATTTAATATCTTAACTTTAAGCCATGATCTATAAACCTACTTATCAGGCGGCACAAATCATCGCTCCTAAAGTTGAAGCTATTTTTGCACAGCACCTTGCTGCTGCCAGAGAAAGTGGTGAAGAAGATCTTGCGCCTTTGCCTTCAGCAGAGATTGTGGAGGCGATTATTGATGCTACCTTTTGGGCAAGTATCCGCAAGGAAGAAGGACATTCTCCAAAAATATCACTGGCTTTTTTGCCACCTGCCCAGGGCGGAAGTCCATTATTGTTTAAAAACAGGTTACCCCTTAACCCTACGATCCTGACCAAGATAGCTCCCGGTGTAGAACGCCCGGGCATTCATATCGGGATATGGCAGGAAGATGGCGAACTTTATATCTGGGGAACGACTACAAGTATTCCCAATTTCTGTTTTGTACTGGATGTTTCAGAACCGGCTTTATTGGTTATTAAACACCGCAGGATATATGGATTTGGTAAATTTACCAATATCGCGGTACTGAAAGGTGATCAGATCAAGATCGTTGATGTAAATAGTGCAAGACATCCCGATTGTCCGCCAATGTTACTTTCCCTGTTAGATCTGACCGCTCCTTCTTATTGGAACGATACGGTTAATGTGCTGATTCAGCTGGCAGTATCCATGCGTTCACATCAGCGTGGAGGGACACTGCTTGTAGTACCTAATGGTTCGAGAAACTGGCTGCAATCTATTATAAAACCGATTCAGTATGGTATTCAGCCTGCGTTTTGTGGTTTAGCCAATTTGTTGAAACAAGATAGAAAGCAGGCAAGCCAGATTTTCTGGCAGACAGTACTGAAAAGAGAGGTTGAACATCTGGCAGGGTTAACCGCTATTGATGGGGCTACCGTAATTAGTGATGACTATGAATTACTTGCCTTTGGGGCTAAAATCGGACGGGCAAAAGGGAAAGAGCTGATAGAAGAATTGTCATTTATTGAACCAATAGCTGGTGGCGGCGCGGTTGTCATGCATCCTGCAAAGGTTGGTGGTACACGTCACCTTTCTGCTGCGCAGTTTATACAGGATCAGAATGATGCTATTGCTCTGGTAGCTTCACAAGATGGTCATTTTACGATCTATTCCTGGTCTCCTGTACAGGAACGGGTGATGGCACACCGGATTGATACACTGTTGCTATAGAAAGGAATCAGGGCATAAAAAAAAGCGCCCACCCTGGTGAACGCTAAAAAATTAATATATTATTTAAGATTGTTTGTCTAAGAAAAGATAATTGCCCCAGCTATTACACCCAGGAACATGATAATCATAACGATTCTGTCAATGGTAATCCATTGTTTTTGAGTTAACGCTTTTTCTTGTCTCACGCGCTCTTGCCTGGCAAAGGTTGGAGATATTAGATTCAATTTAATTAACATAGCCGTCTTTTTAATTATCTGTTTGACTAAAACAAACCTTGCGCCAAAACCGGCGAATTATGTTAGAATGTTGATAATTATTTCTTTCTGTTGACCAAGTTTTTTTATTTTATAATAAAATGGCATTCCGAATACTCCGGATAAGCTATAAGTAGCTATCACTGTACTATTTAGCAAACATCCTCTGTCTTGAATTTTTACGGGTTTGTTCTTTTTAAAAGAGATTAACTTTTGGGTGGAAATTCATCTTTTCTGACACTTTATTCATCAAAATGAATGCTATATGTATTCTTTGTTGAAAATTATTGTGCTTTAAATCAGTGTGTTATCTCTGCGTTTTGATTTTATATAGTACTATGTATTGCATATTACTATATAAAACACATAACTTTGATTTATGATAGCAGAAAATACACAAACGCAAATGCGGAAGGGCATACTGGAATATTGTGTGCTCCTGATTATATCCCGGGGAGAGATTTATGCCTCAGATATTATTGCTGAATTAAAGTCGGCAAAATTACTGGTTGTGGAAGGGACACTTTATCCTTTATTGACCAGGCTGAAAAATAACGGGCTACTAAGCTACAACTGGGTAGAATCTACCTCAGGGCCGCCCCGTAAATATTATGTGCTGACGCCATTAGGAACCTCTATTTTATCTCAGTTAGATGGGACCTGGCAGGAATTATCATTTGCAATAACTCAATCAAAGAACCCAACCAAACTTTAACGCCCAGGTTATGAAAAAGACATTAAATATAAATATTGGTAATTCTATCATTCATATCGAAGAAGATGCCTGTGAATTACTGACCAATTACCTTATGGAGGTCAAACAACACTTTGGTAAAAGTGCTGACGATTTTGAAATTGTTACTGATATTGAAAACAGGATCGCAGAGATGTTTACCGAAATATTGCATACCCAGCAGAAACAGGTTATTGAACTGGCGGATGTTCAGGTAGTCATAGGGATGATGGGCTCTGTCAGGGATTTTGAAGAGCAATCGGATGAAGAGCCTTCGGTAGGATATTCAAATCCGTATGGTTCATCATTTGCGGAACGTAAGATCTACAGAGATACTGAAGAAGGAATGGTTGCGGGTGTCTGCTCGGGTCTGAGCCATTATCTGAAAATGGATGTTAGCATATTACGGATCGTTGCCGTACTGACTGTACTTTTAGGTGGCTCAGGACTGATTGCCTATCTGATTCTATGGATTGCTATACCCAGGGCTTTAACCAGGTCTGAAAAGATGTCAATGAAAGGAGAGGCTGTAAATTTACAAGGGTTTAAGAAAAATTTTGAAGAGGAATTATCCAATTTAAAGGAAAATCTTAGCCACGCTAATGAACACCTAAAGCCATTCGTTAAACATTCCGGGACTTTTATCACTGAATTTATTGCAGTTCTTGGCACTTTCCTACAGGGTACAGGAAAGGTTATTTTTAAGTTTATTGCAATCACGCTGATGCTGATCGGGTCGGTATGTTTACTGGCTGATTTCGTTGCGCTTGCAGCTGTTCTGGGGGTATGGTACTCCGGAGCTGCCCAGGTTTTTCCATTTAGCATTGTTAATGGTGCTTTTCTGACCCCTTTCGCCATTGCAGCTTTTATCACGATTGCTATTCCTTTACTGGGACTGGTGTTATTCTCTGTAAGAATCGCGTTTAACAGCCGTGCAACTAACAAAATGGTTTCCTATGGTTTATTACTCATCTGGTTATGTGCATTCTCTGTCAGCATTTTCTTTGTGGCTAAAGTTGGAGGCGAATTTAAGGAGCAAGCCAGTTTTACACAGAATCAGCCGCTGAAGGCTTATCCGGTATATACCCTGGAAATAGATAAATCTATGTTTTTCAGTAAAGAGGATAGTTTGCGTTACCGTTTGAATTCGGCTGATTATGTAGGGAAAATTATTCAGAAAAATTCGGATGGGTCATCATCTTTACCCAGGAATGTAAAGATCAGAATAGAGCCGGTTGAGGGTAATATACCGTCACTTACCGAATGTTACAGCTCACAGGGACGGGATTTTGCTACCGCCCTGAATCATGCAAAGAATATTGGTTATGATTTTATCCAGAAGGATTCCTTACTGAAATTCAGCCCGGAGATCCATTTAATGAAAAGAGCGAACTGGCGGGATCAGCGCATAGAACTGACTGTTAAACTTCCTGTAGGGACTAAAGTGAGCATGAACAAAAATCTTGATCGTTACATAAATGGATTTTCTCTGTGGGAGTGTGATGATGAAAATAACATGGATGATAGATACGTAGGAGTTATGACAGCTGAGGGCTTAAAATGTGCGACAGAACACAAATAAAAAACGGCATTCTCTAATTAGGAATTTTTTTAGTAAATTTAATAAGCTAACTCCTAACGTGTTATGAAGCTGACGTTGCTACTGCATAGGATAGTTTCATTACCATCTAAAACAAGTTTATACTGATGAAAACTGTAAAACAATTACTCGACACTAAATCAGCACAGATCTTTTCGGTTCCGGCAGATACATCTGTGCTGAATGCACTTAGCGTCATGATGGAAAAGAACATCAGCGCATTGCTTATCATGGAAGCCGGTCAGTTATTAGGAATATTTACTGAAAGGGATTATGCCCGTAAGATCATCCTGCAGGGAAGGTCTTCAGCTGATACGGAACTAAGGGAGGTGATGACAGCCAATTTATTGACTATTACTCCTGAAGACAGTCTTGAACATTGTATGAAAATAATGACTGATGACCACATCAGGCACTTACCGGTAATCGCAAACGCTCAGGTGGCGGGAATGGTCTCTATCGGAGACGTAGTTAAATTCATCATAGAAGATCAGAAACAAACGATCTCTCAATTGGAGGGGTATATTAATAGCTAAATTCAAAACACCTGTTTATTACACCTTTAAACGTGATAAACAGGTGTTTTGAATTTATTTAACAGTATACCGGTAAACATAACGGCCTACATTTCCGTTTGCATCCACACCTTCTATAACAGCTCTGTAGGTTCCTTTACCATCTGCATTATAGAATTCAAGTATGGTATCACCAGCAGCATTCGTTACTATTTTAGGGTTCCAGTAAATCGTTGATCTCAAATCATTTCCTGTATAGGAACTGGTTTGTGTCAAATATTTCGGTGCGTAAAATTCTCTGGTTTTTGTATAACCCTGTGGTGAGAATTTCAGCATATTGCTTTGAGGCATCATCTTTTTCAGATCGGCCAGGGTCATATTTGATTTAGGTGTCTTTTTAGTATTCACAACCAGGACACCATTACAGTTGTAGTTCTTGAAAACCAGACCCAGCTGATCTTTCAGGAAGATTTCAACAGATTCAACATCTGATGGCAATACACTGCTCAGGTTAATCGCATCCACTGCATTTCCATTGATAAATACCTGTACCGGGGTGCTCTTGTTACCCTGCATGTAGTCTCTGGTGATAAAGAATTTGTCTACGTCAAAAGTAAGCCCCATGGCCAGCGTTTTCAAACACATCAGCATATCATTACAGCCGGTGAAACGGTCACCGTCAATCTGGTGGTCAGGCTGCATGCTTAAACCAGTCAAGGCTGTGTAATCTGCATGACTTGGCTTTTTAACGGTTGCCCCGGTAATTTTTACTTCTTTAAGTGTACGCAGGTTGTTATACTGTTTTTTACTGTTATCCAGATAGGCAGATAAAGTACTGTCAATATTAACCACTTCCGTAGCCAGATTAGGATTGCTTGTTACCTCAGGCTGTGGAGGATTATCAAGCATAATCATCATATTGCTTCCTGCCGCATTATACTTGGCATTAATCAATAATTCTGCACCGTCTTCAAAAACGAGGTTCGGGAAAGCAAAAAGGCCTGAATTCGTAGTCAGGGTTTCGGCCGAGAGTGTTCTTCCAGGACTGGTCAGACGCAGCGCGCCTTTTCTTACCGGCATTCCTGTTCTGTCTCTCAGGATACCTGTTACACTTATTCCCTGCTCAGGGAGGAAGGTGTTTGCAGGAAATCTGCCAGCCATTATCTCTTTATAGGAGAAGCGGCGATAACCTTGCGTAAGCATGAGTATATCAAGTTCTGCACGTTTCTTCTCATCAGTTTTGACAAAATAGTAATTGGGACGTTCTACGAATCCCTGAAGATCAGAAGTTAGTAAAAGCGAGCTGAGAATGGTTGTCTCTGTAGTTTCATCCACAGGTACCTTTTGCTGATCGGTCACACTCAGAGAGAAATTTCCAACCAGGCGTTGTAATGAATCTTTGGCAGAAACGGTCATTCTTACTTTTTGCCTGGTTTTATAGGCAGGAAGATCAGTTTTTAGAGTCAGGTTCATCGCATTTTTATGCAATACGAAGACAAGACGTTCACTGATTGGCTCACCAGTAGCTGAGAAAAGAGTCAGCTGAATAATACCTGAAGGGAATTTATCAGTCGGGATTTTTGCTGCAGTAACCTGGGTAAGTATTTTTGAGTGTGCAGCATAGTACACCTGACCGGCATTCTGAGCTACTAAATAAACACTTTTGCCTTGATTCTGCTGGAAATAAGTATCGCTTGCTACAATTTTAAAAGTGATTTGCTGTGGATTTATAGTACTGGCCTGTACGGTGATACCAGTTTCAACTGCTTTAGGCAGGTCCACTACTTTTTTCGTTCCGTTATTGAAAGTGATATTTGCTTTATAAGTTTTACCTGCTTCAGCATTCAGATAAAAAGAACCCATCCCTAAATGAGCAGAATTAAAGGTCGTAATCTGATTACCCTCATTGTCCGTAATAGTTCCCTTCAGGTCAATTCCCAGCCCGTCCTGATTGATGGCTTTATAGGCAATCTGGGTAGGTATGCCCCTGACCAATTCGCCACCTTCTGGGAAAAACTGAATATCCGTGCTTGCTGGTTTAGGTTTCAGGACAAAAGAAGAATTGAGTACTTCCTGATTACCCATATTGAGTTCTGTAACCAGATCTCCTTTAGAGACAATCTGATTCTTACGTGGGGTAATGCTTATTTTCAAAACACCATTCTGGTCTGTAACCCCTTTTCCTTTGCCAACTACCTCGTAGTTTGAAGTCAGGCTCCAGCTGACCGGTTTATTGGCCAGAATAGCTTTATCAATGCTTTTATACTGTATCTGCGCATCTATAGTCTGAGTCTTGTCATTCTGTGAACTGTTGTAGCTTAAATGTGTAATCAGCTTCTTGTCTATAGCTTCTCCGATGGTGATCGTTTTGGTGAAAAAATAATTGGGGCTGGAATTAAACATCCATACCGTATAGGCACGTACATAGTAGTTGCCTTGTTTGAAGTTCACCATATCCAGTTCCAGGCTGCCGTAAGCAGAGCTGTTGGTTACTGGTAATTTCAAGGATTTAACCAGTGAATCCCGGCTGTTCATGATGTCTACATAAACTATTTTACTCAAGGGTGAGGGGATATTCTGTTCAAAAGTAAGGTAGGCTTTAAAGAACATGGTGTCAGCAACACTATAGTAAGGTTTATCAAAATGCAGATAAACTTTTTCTACAGGATGTTCTTCTGCGATGAGCTTCGATCTGCTCATTATTTTGTTTAAAATAGTAGTGTCCTGTTGGGCTGATGCCTGAAAACTTAGAGAAAAACAGAGTATAAATAATGCAAATGATAATTTTAAGTATTTCATGTATAGCTTATAATGCGGGATTAATCTTGCTAATATATTGAATTATACAGGAGCTTCCATATTTGAACCAAGCTTTAACATATTTTGACATTTAGAATGGGATTATCCCGAACAAAAAAGGGAGCCTGAAAACTCAGACTCCCTTTTAATTAAATATATGATGCTTAGTTATATTCAATAACGAATTCAGCAGATGGTGTACGAACTTTTTTCAGGTTCACCAACCAGTCTTCAGTTTCATTTCTGTAACCTAATGGTAATAACGTAACACTGCGAAGGCCTCTTTGTTTCAAGCCTAATAATTCATCCAGTTGTGCCGGGTTAAACCCTTCCATTGGTGTAGCATCTACTTTTAACAATGCAGCTTCTGCGATTGCCATTCCAAATCCGATATAAGCTTGTCTTGCGGCATGGTTAAAGTTAACTTCCTCAGTTCTTACAGTATAGTTTGCAGATAACTGAACTTCGTAATCTGAAGGAGTTTCGTCAGGAAGACCACGCTCATGGTTTGTACGGGCGAAAACAGATCTGATGTTTTCTTCAGTGTAGTTTTCCCAGGCTGCAAAGATCAGTAAGTGTGAAGAATCAACTATTTGCTGTTGTCCGAAAGCAATAGCTTGTATTTTAGCTTTTAATTCAGGATTAGTTACCACGATTACTTTAAATGGCTGAAGACCTGAAGAAGTTGGTGCAAGACGTGCAGCTTCAAGAATCTGGTCAACCTTAGCTTGTGGGACCTTTTCACCATTCATTTTTTTTGTTGCGTACCGCCATTTAAGCGCATCTATTAAACTCATAATTTTATTTATCTAGGATTAAAATGCTGTTACAACATCTAATTAATAACAGTGTTAGCAAATGTAGACATGTTATTTCTATTTGATGAAATAGCTGATACGTTTTGACTTTTGTATGATATTGAACTAAATGAATGAAAAGAAATCTGTCCTAAGATTTGGATAAGTTTTATTTATTTAGTAAAATCGTTAATTGTTATGCTTGCATAAAATAAATGAGCGAAATGCCAGGCTTATCAGATTCTTATAATCTATGAATGAGGTGTTAACATAAATTTTATAAAGCAGACCTAACATCAATTTAATACCAACCAAATATGAAAAAGATTCTACTAAGTTTTTTACTGGCGGTGCCTATTCTGGGCTACTCCCAATCCTATCAGGTTAACCTTCAGGGGCAAAAGCAGACCGCCATGGGTGGTGCGGGCACAGGAGTTGCTTTAGATGAGGCAGCTGTATTCTTTAATCCGGGGGCAGTCTCATTCCTGAAGCAAAATGGTGTTCAGGCCGGGGTTAGCCCTATTTTTCTGAAGGCAGCCTTTAGAGAGAACGGTTCAAATGTCACTGAATATACCAAAGATAAATTAGCTACCCCGGTAATGGGCTATGGCGTGTTTGGTTCGCCCGAAAGCAGACTTCGTTTTGGTTTGGGTATCTATACTCCATTTGGTGGTGCGGTGCACTGGGATCCGAACTGGACGGGTAAATATGCTGTAACTTCACTGGATCTTCAGGCTATCTATATTCAACCGACATTGAGTTATAAAATCACCGACCATATTGGTATTGGTGCAGGATTGGTTTATGCTTTAGGTAAAGTTGATTTAAAAAGAGCGGTTCCTATTACACTGAATGATGGTACGTCTTCTACTGCTGAACTTAAAGGAACTTCGGCTAATTTTGGCTGGAATGCTGGTATTTACGTAGAAACGATCTCAGGGGTGACCATCGGGGTAACTCACCGTTCACAGGTGACTGCAAAAGTTAAAGACGGAGATGCCATTTTTAATGTGCCAGATGCGTTGAAGAGTGGTTTCCCGACTAAATTCTCGGCAAACCTGCCTTTACCGGCAACTTCATCTATTGGTTTAGGTTTTCATCCTTCTGCAGCAACAGTAATTGCTGTGGATGCGAACTGGGTTCACTGGAGTACTTATAAGGTACTGGCTTTTGACTATAATAATAACTCGAGAATTCCAAATACTTCTTCTCCAAGGAACTATCATGATGGAGCTGCATTACGTGCGGGTATTCAAAACCAGACTACAAAACGTTTAGCTTTAAGAGCAGGTGCAGGTTATGCATTTACACCAGTAGGCAAAGGATATGTGACACCAGAGGTACCGGATGCTAATCGTCTGTTGCTGAGTGCGGGTCTTGGATACAAAGCCACGGACAGATTCAGTGTTGATTTATCATTCTTGTATGAAAAAGTTATGTCAAGAAATGAAACCAATATTGAAACAGGTTTAAGCGGAACTTTTAAAACAGTAGCTTATATCCCTGGCATTTCTTTATCCTATAAATGGTAATCACCTTTCAGCAAAACATTATGAACTCGAAATTTATATTTAGAAGTATTCTTGCAGTCGCTGTTGTTGCAACGGCCTCCTGCAAGCCCACATTAAAAGAAATTACCCCCTCTAAAGGGAGTGCTGACTTTACCCGCTACATTGCTGTCGGAAATTCTTTAACATCTGGTTATGCAGATGGTGGATTGTATCTGGATGGACAGCAAAATTCATTTCCATTAATGATAGCGACGCAGATGCAGACAGTCGGTGGCGGATCTTTCAGTACGCCATTTTTCACGGCTGCTCAGGCAGATGGTACTGGTCATAAAAAATTATCGGGTTTTACTCCGACAGGAGATCCGATCGTTACTGATGTCCCAGCTCAGGCTGTACGTGGCTCAATTACATTGCCTGGTTTTGGTACTGTTGCTCTTTTGACAAAATACACCGGAGACCTGAATAACTACGGTGTACCAGGAATCAGGTTAAACCAGATTACCTACGCGCCACTTGGAAACGTAAATCCTTATTTTGAACGTCTTTTACCAGGTAATTCACCAACAAATAATACGCCTTACCTTAATTTTGTAACTGCTAAACCTTTTACATTTTTCAGTATGTGGTTAGGTAATAACGATGTTTTACTTTACGCTACTGGTGGTGCTGATACACCATCTGATTTTCCTACCGACAAAGCTACTTTTACCGCATTGTATAATGCTGCTGCGAATGCTCTGGTAACTGGCGGAGCTGGTGGTACAGGAGCAAAAGGTGTGGTTGCAACTGTGCCTGATGTCTTAAGTACACCATATTTTACAACAGTTACCTTGCAGGCCCTGCTGACAGCTGTTCAGGCTGCTGCCCCAACTGTACAGGCTATCTTTATCAAAACTGGTGCAGGCGTGAGCAGACCGGCAACTACAGCTGATTATTTTCTGCTTCCGTTAAAAGCTGCGAATGTAATCGGAGTACCAAATGCTTCGGGCTACCCATATGGTCTTGATCCACGTAATCCGGTAGAAAGTAAATATGTACTGGATAAAGATGAAGCTGCTTCAATTGTTGATTATACAACTTCATACAATAATACAATCAGATCAGTAGCGGCGGCTAAAGGTCTGGCCTTGTTTGATGCGAATGCTTTATTCAAAAGTTATGCAGCTGGCAGAGTCGTAAACGGAGTAGCTGTTAATGCAAGTTACATAACCGGAAACCTGTTCTCTCTGGATGGGATCCACCTGACTCCGATGGGTTATGCAATTGTTGCCAATGAATTTATCAAATCTATCAATTCACAATACGGATCAAGTATTCCAACTGTAGATGTTACCAAATACAGAGGAGTGAAATTCCCTTAATCCTGTTTGAATATACCGAAAAGAGGGTGGCTGGATTAATTTCCGGTCACCCTCTTTTTATTTAGTGTTTTAGTTTTGCTTTAAACACTTTCTCCAGTTTTTCCATTTTCGGCAGGATCACCAGGCGGCAATAAGGCTGATCAGCGTTTTTATTGAAGTAATTCTGATGATAACCTTCAGCTACATAAAAAGGCTCTGCTTTTGTAATCTCTGTAACTACTGGTTTTCCAAAAGCATTTGTTTGATTTAATTCTGCTTTATAATGTTCTGCCGCTGCTTTTTGCTCAGGGGTATGATAAAATACAACCGAACGGTATTGTGTACCTGAATCTGCTCCCTGGCGGTTCAGGGTAGTAGGGTCATGGCTTTTCCAGAAAACTTCCAGCAATTCATCATAAGTTATCTTTGAAGGATTATAAGTTACTTCAATCACTTCAGCATGCCCGGTTGTGCCTGTGCAGACTTCTTCATAGGTCGGATTAGCCAGAACGCCACCTTCATATCCTGATTTCACTGTAACTACTCCATCGAGTTTCTGGAATAATGCTTCGGAACACCAGAAACAACCCATGCCGAAGGTCGCTTTTTGTAATTTTTTCTGTTGTGCGTTTGTAGTGTTAACCGACAGGAGGATTAAAACTATAATTGATAAATACTTCATTTTGATTTAGAATAAAGAGTAAAAGGATCTGTTGTTTCTCAATTTACGCAGATCAGGAGGAGTTGGTTTGCTAATCCGGATGATCCTGTTTAAATTGACAGTATATCGATAAATCAGAAGATAGCTAACCGGTGCCTCAGATTGATGGACTAAAGTACTGTAAGATTGTTTTTGTATAAATGTTAATAACTTAAGTTATTGTAAATTAGTATATTGTATTTGGTATGTTGATTATTGACGGGTTTATTAACAATTGTTTTCTAATTTCGGTTTCAATTCAAACATTAAGCAAATATTATGTCTACACCCTATATTCCAACCTTAGATCTTGGTTCTTATATTGACGGAACAGAACAGGAACGTAAAAAATTTTCTGACGAACTTGGCAGGGCTTTTAATGATTCGGGCTTTGTAACAATTACCAATCATGGTTTAAGCCAGGAATTGATTGATAAGTTATATCACAATATCCAGGCCGTTTTTCATTTACCGGCGGATCAGAAAGCTAAATATGAAAAACCGGAACTTGCCGGACAACGTGGTTACACCAGCCCAGGTAAGGAAACTGCTAAAGGAGCTAAAACTGCAGATCTTAAAGAATTCTGGCAGATTGGTCAGACAGTGACCGATGGAGATCCTATCAAAGAACAATATCCTGATAATGAATATCTCGAAGAAATCGCAGATTTCAATGAAGTAACGAATGAGGTTTATCGTAAACTGGAAAGCAATGGTAAACATTTGTTAAGAGCTATAGCTACTTACCTGGGGTTACCTATTGATTATTTTGATCAGCATGTACATAATGGAAATTCTATTTTAAGAGGTATCCATTACTTCCCGATCGAAAATCCTGATGCTTTACCTGATGATGCAGTTCGTGCAGGTGCACATGAAGATATTAACCTGATTACTTTATTGATTGGTGCAAGTGCAGACGGTTTAGAAGTATTAACACGCAGCAATGAATGGTTACCTATTAAAGCACACCACTCTGATATCGTTGTAAACGTAGGTGATATGTTGCAGCGTCTGACAAACAATAAGCTTCGTTCTACTACACATAGAGTAGTTAATCCACCAAGAGAACTCATGAAAACTTCACGTTTCTCTGTGCCTTTCTTCCTTCACCCACGTTCTGATATGGATTTAACAAGCCTTGATTCTTGCGTTGATGAAGCTCATCCTAAGTTATATTCAGATATGACAGCAGGAGAGTATCTGGACGAACGTCTGAGAGAAATAGGATTGAAAAAATAAAAATGCTGATGCATAAAAAAAGGGTTCATGAAAATGAACCCTTTTTTGTTTCCTGAGCCTTCTATCGGGATCGAACCAATGACCTACTGATTACAAGTCAGTTGCTCTACCAGCTGAGCTAAGAAGGCTTTTAAAGCCGGTTATTCGCTAACCGGGTGCAATTATAGAAAAATTGGTGCTGAATACAAAATGTTTCCTCCGAATAATTTGGTCTGATTTTATATCCCCTTGTTTTATAGGGATTTTAATTTCCTAATCCTTTGTCGATAGCTTTATTGATAACATCTTCAATCCGGGAACGGATCCCCATACTCACTAATTTATTGGTGACCGTTGGATTGACGCGGTTAGATAAAAATACATAAACCAAACCTCTTGCCTGGTCAACCCAGACTGCTGTACCTGTATAGCCTGTATGGCCGTAGGTTTGTGGAGAAGCAGTTGCTGAAGGGTATTTTTTTGACAGATCCGGATCCCAGCGATCAAATCCCAGTCCTCTTCTGCTGACATTGGATTGTTGTGCCGTGAAAGTTTCCACGGTTTGCGGTTTAAAATACTGCTGTCCACCATAAGATCCTTTATTCAGTAACATCTGATACATAATAGCCATATCATTTGAACTGGCGAATAAACCGGCATGTCCCGAGACACCACCAACTAAAGCGGCTCCCTGGTCATGAACATAACCAATAAGTAAAGTCTTTCTGAAATACGTATCGTTTTCTGTAGGAATGATCTGATCTTTACTGAACCTGTTTCTTGGAAGAAAACCTGCGGTCTGCATACCCAAAGGTGCATAGAAATTCTCTGCGACGTAAATGTTTAATGGTTCTCCGCTGATATGTTCTACAATGTCCTTCATCACATACATGCTGATATCACTATAAACATATTTGCCTCTGGTCCTGATGGGTGCATTCAGCATTTGAGGCCACATCACATCCTTGAAATAATCTTTTCTGATGAAATAACCATCTGCTACTTTAGTAGGAAAGGCGGCCGAAGAGTCGGGGCTGTGATCTGTGGCTTTTACACCATCGTGAAAGGGAATATAAGGAATAAAGCCAGCCTGATGCAGCATCACATCCCTGACCGGAATGTCATTCATCGCTGTTGGTCTGGCAAGGGCGATATAGGCCCCTATATTCGTGTCTAATTTTAATTTGTTTTCTTCTACCAGGCGCATCACCATCGGTGTTGTTGCGGTTATTTTAGTAACTGAAGCGAGATCAAAAATGTCGGTTACTTTTTCAGGTAGTCCGCCATAAGTATGATTGCCATAAGCCTTATTGAAAATTACTTTTCCGTCCTTAGCAACTAAAACGACCATACCAGGGGCTGCTCTGGCACCAATAGCTTCGGCAGTTATATTATCTATTTCGTTCAGATCATCCGAATTTACCCCTGCGTCCTCAGGAATAGTGTATTTTAAACGGGTAACAGTTGTGGTGTAACCCGATCCTGCGGTGTATTTCCCGGAAATATTACGGGTTAATTTATTACTTGCTGCAATCCCGCCAAAAATCATCTGAGGAATAAGGGCAGCTGTCTGGATGCTTTTGTCCTGAGCCCAGACCAATGGAGTATTGAGGCTGTCAAATGCCTGCAGATTTGTTTGCTGACCGTATAAGGCAATGATAACCGTTTTACTTTTGGCTATAGTGTTGATGAAATTAATGTACTTGGCTTTTGTAGTTTCCAGATCCGGGATGGAAACGATCACCGTATTGAAATATTTCAGGTCATCCTCCAGTTTGTAAAGCTCCGGGGTATTTTCATAACCTGCCGAACTGAAGGAAGTTATCTTTGCATACTTATTCAGCAGGCTATCAGAAACTGTCTGATAACTGAAACCAAGACTGACTGACGCAATCGTTCTTTTTTCGAGACCGGTTAGGGGAATAATGTTATCCTGATTATTTAGCAGGACGGTATGCTGAAGGATATTTGCGTTGACTTTCAGCAGGTCTTCATTTTTCTGATGTTGCTGTGCGCAGGCACTGAACGTAGAAATGGCCAGGATACAAACAGCAAGTGTTTGAAGAAGGTTGTTTTTTGTCATAAATTTATAGTACACTCAGAACGCTAAAGATATAAAAAGCTTATAGTGGCTTCGTCATTAAATGGTATTTATAATCAAAAGATTTATGTATAAGGCTTATTTTCGTTAAATTAGCGACCTTTACGAAGGAGATAAATGTCAGATATAATACAACTTTTGCCCGAGAGTGTTGCGAATCAAATTGCTGCCGGAGAGGTAGTTCAGCGACCTGCCTCGGCAGTGAAAGAATTGCTGGAGAATGCCATAGATGCGGGAGCGAATAAGATACAATTAATCCTTAAAGATGCCGGAAAAGCATTGATTCAGGTAATTGACAATGGATGTGGAATGAGTATTTCTGATGCACGTATGTGTTTTGAACGACATGCCACATCGAAAGTAAGAAAGGCCGAAGACCTGTTCTCTATCCGTACTATGGGATTCCGTGGAGAAGCTATGGCTTCTATCGCGGCGATTGCCCAGGTAGAGATGAAGACCCGCCGTTATGAAGATGAACTCGGGACTTTAATTGAGCTAGACGGAGCATCAATTACCAAACAGGAGCCGGTGGCTATGCCCGAAGGGACAAACATCTGTATCAAGAACTTATTCTTTAATACACCTGCAAGACGTAATTTTCTGAAGAGTAACCCTGCAGAAATGAGACATATTATGGATGAATTCCAGAGAATTTCACTGGCCAATCCATCGATCTCTTTCAGTTTACATCATGATGGCATGGAGATCTTCAGACTTCCTTCATCGCCATTGAAACAGCGTATCGTCCATTTGTTTGGTAATAACTATAACGAAAGACTGATTCCTGTCGAAGAAGATACAACCATCATCAATCTCAAAGGATTTATTGGAAAACCCCAGTTTGCCAAGAAGACCCGGGGAGAACAGTTCTTTTTTGTAAATAACCGTTTCATCAAGGATGCTTATCTTAATCATGCCGTTAGTAAGGCCTATGAAGATTTGCTCTCCGATGATAACTTTCCACTATACGTGTTGTTCATAGATATCGATCCTGCAAAGATTGATGTCAACGTACACCCTACCAAAACAGAGATTAAGTACCTTGATGAGAAATCTATATATGCCATTATCCATTCGGCAGTAAAACGTTCTCTGGGTAGGTTTAATATCAGTCCAACTATTGATTTTGATCAGGAAACAGCTTTTAGCGGAATGATCAGTCCTAAATCACTGGATGAGATTGTTCCTCCAAGCATTAGCTTCAACCCGGATTTCAATCCCTTTAGTGATGAAAAAACGGAAAAGGCTCCCGCTTCTTCTGACAGAGGTTTCTCAGGCTTCAGAAATATGGAGGGCAGAGAGCAGCCCAGTACTAAAAACTGGGGCTCACTGTATGAAATCTCTAAAGAAAAACCAGCTGAGCAGGTGATTATGGAGTTACCTGGAAACGGCCCGGATGATAAATACGCTCCGATCCAGAAACAACTGATGCAGCTGCATAATAAATACATCATTTCGCAGATTAAATCAGGTTTAATGCTGATTGATCAGCAGGCAGCACACGAAAGGATATTATACGAACGTTTTAGCGTAAACCTGGAAGATAGAAAAGGGGCCTCACAGCAAAGTCTGTTTCCTCAGACCGTAACTTTAAGTCCTAATGATTATGAGCTGGCCAAGAGTTTACTGGATGATATCAAGAGTCTGGGATTTGAAGTGAGAGAATTTGGGAAAAATACACTCGTCATCGAAGGGATTCCTGTAGATCTGGGAAGTAACCAGGTGAACGAGACCCAGCTTTTCGAACACTTAATAGAAGGGTTTAAAAACTCCCAACAGGAATTAAAGCTGGATAAAAGAGACTCCCTTGCACGAAGTATGGCCAGAAATAGTTCGATCAAGAGTGGTACGGTACTGGGGCAGGAAGAGATGAATATGCTGATTGAAAAGTTATTTGCATGTAAAGCACCGAACTTTTCAATCAGTGGTAAACCAGTGATCCAGACGATGTCGCTGGCAGAAATAGACAAAAAATTTGATAAATAAACTCATGAATAATATTCATATCCCTCCTGTAGTTAAAAACCTGCTCATTATCAATGTGCTGTTTTTTGCGGCTACTTATATTTTTGAATCTAAAGGAATCAATCTGGGTTTTTATCTCGGGGCATTTTATTTTGATTCGCCGCTTTTCAAGATCTGGCAGCCTATTACTTATATGTTTATGCATGGAGGTTTTACACATATTTTATTTAATATGTTTGCTTTGTTTTCATTTGGTTCTGTACTGGAAACAAGATGGGGAGCTAAAAGATTTATCAATTTTTACCTGATCACAGGTTTAGGAGCACTGGCCCTGCAATGGGGAGTTCAGGCTTTTGAAGTATTTCAGATGACAGGTTCTGCCATTAATCCCGGCGCTGTGACTGTTGATATAGCCAGGGGGATGGCTTCTTTGAATCTGAGAGGTTTGACCCCTGAACAAAGTAATACCTTTTTAGGCATTTATTCTGGCCCGATGGTAGGTGCCTCTGGTGCAATATTCGGGCTCCTTGTTGCATTTGGAATGTTATATCCCAATGCAGAACTATATATTATGTTTATTCCTGTACCTGTTAAAGCTAAATATATCATCCCGATCTATATCCTGGTAGAGCTTAGTCTGGGAGTTGCCAGTTTCCAGGGAGATTCTGTCGCGCATTATGCGCATCTGGGGGGTGCCTTATTAGGCTTTATACTCGTGAAGTTATGGAAAGAAAAAAATACATTTTACGACTATTATGACTAAAAAGAATCTTTTAGAGGAGTTAAAATACAAAGTTTTCCAGTCAGGAAATCCGGTGTTCTTTTACATCGGTGTGAATACCATCATCTATGTGGCTGTAGCACTTTTTGGGGTTACTTATTTCCTTGCAGGGAATACACATATGCTGTTTTTAAACTATCTGAGTGAATATGTCGCCTTTCCTGCAGCTTTGCCCAAACTGCCTTACCGCTTTTATACTATACTGACCTATCAGTTTTTTCATAACGATATTTTTCATGTACTGTTTAATATGTTATGGCTTTTCTGGATGGGAAGAATATTCCTGGATTTCTTAAAACCACGCCAGTTCCATTTTGTCTATCTTACCGGTGGAGTGATGGGAGCGATCATTTATGCATTGGCCTATAATATCTTTCCAGCCTTTGCCAGTAGTGTATATGCTGCGACGATTATCGGATCATCGGCATCGGTTATGGCTATTGCTGTAGCTACAGCAACCCTGGTACCTGATTATTCCATTAGCCTGATGTTTATCGGGAATGTAAAGCTGAAATACCTGCTGATGGCTTATATTGTTTTTGATCTGATCAGTATAGCTTCCCAGAACCCAGGTGGAAGTTTTGCGCATTTAGGTGGTGCATTGCTGGGATTTGCCTATATTAAAGTGCTTCAGGGAGGTACCGACCTGAGTAAATGGCTGGAGCCAAAACCTAAATTAAAGGTGGTTAAAAATGATACTCCATCTAAGGGAGGAGCAAAAAATAAAAGCACAAAAGTTAATCAGAAAGACGTTGATGCTGTTCTGGATAAGGTTTCCAAATCAGGATATGATAAATTGAGTAAAGAGGAGAAGGAGATTTTATTCAAGGCGAGCAAGGATTAATGAAGAAACAAAAGCGCACATTTTTCGGGAAGATCACTTTATTGATAGGGATAATTACGGCTTTCGCCTTATTACTGGGTATTCTGGCTGGTAATCTCGACCCGCGTGAACATGAGCTCATTGCTTTTTTTGGGTTAGCCTATCCTTTTGTGTTATTATTCAATATAGCGTTTATCGTTTTCTGGATTTTAAAAGGAAGAATAATCTTTGCACTGGTCACTATCCTGATTATTGTTATAGGCTGGCATCCATTGATTGCTACTGTAGGCTTTATTGGTGAATCGGGTGCAGGACCCAAATCAGCTCCGGAACTGGTCAGAATGATGACTTATAATGTGCATAGCTTTAAACCTTATGGAGAAGCTAATAATGAATCGGTTAAACAGCAGATGCTGGATGTTGTGAGAAATGAAAATCCTGATATCATTTGTTTTCAGGAATATTATACCCGGCGTAAAGGTGCCTTTGCAATTACGGATAGTCTGAAACATATCCTGAAAACGAATAATTTTTATTTTATCCCTTCCTCTCAGAACGATTATGAGGCAACCGGCCTGGCTATCTTTTCGAGATATCCGATAGTCAATAAAGGAAGTATTCTGTTCAGTACTAATCATGGCGGAAATGCCAGTATTTACATTGATATCCTGATCAATCAGCAAAAGATAAGGGTATACAATGTGCATCTGCAATCCATAGCTTTTGATAAACAGGATTATGTTTATCTGGATAAAGTAACCCAGAAGATGGATACTGAAATTACACCAGCCAAAAGAATAGTCCGTATGCTGAAAACTGCTTTTCTCAAAAGGAGCGGACAGGTAGATATCATGAAGGATCACATGAAAACATGTAAAACACCTTTTCTGATCGCCGGAGATTTCAATGATACACCTGCTTCCTATGCGGTTACACAATTGACCAAATCCCTGCATAATTCCTTTGTGGAACAGGGAACGGGTCTGGGGCGTACTTATAATGGGAAATTCCCGAATTTCCAGATTGATTATATCTCAGCTACCAAGACAATCAAGATCATCAACCACCGGATTATCGAGGCAAAACTATCTGATCATTTCCCTGTAAGAAGTGATTTAAGGATAAACTAATATACCTGCAAATTTTTATCTTTGTTTTCCTGAGCCTGCAATTCCAGGGCTGAATTAAAAAAATATATATACTAATGGAGAACGGTTTACAACTTTACAATACCCTTACGCGCAAAAAGGAAAATTTTGAACCCCTGAACGGCCACCATGTGGGCATGTACGTTTGCGGGCCTACTGTTTATAGTGATGTGCATCTGGGTAACTGCCGTACCTTCATTTCTTTTGACTTAATTTTCAGGTATCTGAAATATATGGGTTTTAAAGTTCGTTATGTGCGGAATATTACTGACGCAGGCCACCTGGAAGGTGATCGTGATGAAGGTGATGACAAATTCGCTAAAAGGGCAAAACTGGAGCAGCTGGAACCTATGGAAATTGTACAGAAGTATACACTGGGTTTTCATGATGTATTGAGAATGTTCAATACGCTGCCGCCAAGTATTGAGCCAACGGCTACAGGGCATATTATTGAGCAGATTGAAATGATCAAGGAAATTATCGCGAATGGTTATGCTTATGAAACCGACGGGACGGTATACTTTGATGTTGAAAAATATAGCAAAACATATAATTATACGGCACTGACCAATCGTAACCTGGACGATATGATCGCTAATAGCAGGGAACTGAGCGGTCAGGACGAGAAAAGGGGAAGACTGGATTTTGCTTTATGGATTAAGGCAAAACCTGAAACGCTTATGCGCTGGCCTTCTCCCTGGGGAGTAGGTTTTCCGGGCTGGCATATTGAATGTTCAGCAATGAGTGCGAAATATCTGGGTGAAGAATTTGATATTCATGGCGGAGGAATGGATCTTGCAGCTACGCACCATACCAATGAAATTGCACAATCAGAGACTTGTTATCATAAACAACCTGCAAAATATTGGATGCATACAAATATGCTGACTGTTAATGGCGCGAGAATGTCCAAAACAGCTGGTAATGGTTTTATGCCTTTACAATTATTTTCAGGTGATCATCCGCTTTTAAGCAAGGGCTACAGCCCGATGACTGTTAAGTTTTTTATGCTGCAGGCACATTACCGTAGTACACTGGATTTCTCGAATGATGCACTGGATGCTTCGGAGAAGGGCTTCAGAAGGTTGATGAATTCATTAAGCCTGCTGGAAAAACTTGTGCCGTCTGCAACTGGTGAGTTTGAAATTGAACCTATCCGGTTAAATTGCGTAAAAGCAATGAATGATGACTTTAACAGCCCTATAGTTATTGCTGAGTTATTCGAGGCGGCCAGAATTATTAATACTGTATATGACGGTAAAGGCAGTATTTCGGCAGCAGAGCTGGATAAGTTAAAACAGTTGATGCAAGACTTCGTTTATGATATCTTTGGATTAAAAGACGAGGACAGTTCTAATGGCGAACTGAATGAAGTACTTGATATGGTTATTGAAATCAGAAAAAATGCGAAAGAGAATAAGGATTACGCTACTTCTGATAAAATCCGTATCGGGCTACAGGATATTGGTATTCAGTTAAAAGATAGTAAAGAAGGGACTACCTGGAATAAAGTATAACAAGAAACAGTTCAACTCATTTAATATTATTTATTATAACATGATTAATAAACTTATCTGCACCCTGGTGGCTGCAACCTTTACTTTCGGGGCACATGCTCAGCGCTCTGACGGAAGTACAAAATCATTGGTAAAAGCTGAAGAGGAATTCGCAGCGAGTGCAGCAAAAGACGGGGTAAAATCTGCCTTTAATGCATATAGTGCAAATGATGCGCTGGTATTCAGACCTAATCCTGTAAATGCAAAAACTTTCTATGCTACTCAGCCGGATGATAAAAATCTGACCTGGGCACCTGATTATGCAAGGGTTTCACGTAGCGGAGACTGGGGTTTTACCTCAGGGGGTTATACACTGGATGGAGAGACTAAAACTTACGGTCAGTATCTGTCAGTATGGAAGGCAAATAATGGTAAATGGGAACTGGTAATTGATCTGGGAACAACTAACCATAAACCTTTACATGCTGCTGCTCCGCAGTTTATAGAACCCAAGGATTATTTCAAACCAAAATTTGGTAATGCAAAACAGAGGGCCGCAGAAAAAGATATCATCATAACAACTGAAAAAACGTTGAATGCAACATTGAAATCTTATGGTGTTGCCGCTTATGGTGGTTTTCTTAACCATGATGCCCGGGTTGTATTTCCTGGATATGAACCAGTAATCGGAAAGGATAAAATTATAGCTTTCTATAACAGTATGGTGAGCAAGATGAGCCTTAGAACTGTTAATGCTGATAAGTCGACAGGAGGGGACCTGGCCTATACTTATGGTGTAGCTGCTATTGATTATAAAACAGACTTAAGAGAGAGTTTTAATTATGTGTTTATCTATGAACGTCAGGCAGATTATAGCTGGAACCTGATCCAGCAGATTTATACGCCTGCTGAACGCTAATTTTCTTATTTTCATATGGAAAGGGTTTCTTTAAGGAACCCTTTTTTATTTATATCATAAAAGCGATTTATCCGTTAAATCTTTAAAGAAAAGAAATATGAAGAAACACATACTATTTGTATCTGCTTTGCTACTTTGTCTGCAGACTTATGCACAGACTTTTGACAAGCAGGGCCAACGCGGGGCGAGGGGATTAATGCCTGAAAATACGATCGGTGGAATGCTAAGGGCCCTTGATCTTGGGGTAACAACACTGGGCATGAACGTGGTGATTTCTAAAGATAAACAGGTAGTGCTTTCTCATGAACCTTATTTTAACAATGAGATCAGTCTGACTCCTGAAGGGAAGGAAATTCCACTGAAAGACGAGAAAAAGTATAATATGTACGAAATGGATTATGAGCAGATCCGCAAGTTTGATGTAGGGGATAAGGTGCATAAGCGTTTTCCAGGGCAGCAGAAGTACAAAACTTATAAACCTTTACTTACTGAGGTGATAGACTCGGTAGAAGCGTATGTTAAACTGCATAAACTGCCTAAACCTAATTATGCTATTGAGATTAAAACTATCCGCAAAGGCGATTCGGTATTTCATCCCGAACCTGGGGAGTTTTCTCAGCTTGTAATGGATGTGATCATGAAAAAGAAAATGGAAAAAAGGGTAATTGTCCAGTCTTTTGATATCAGATGTCTGCAATATGTACATGAAAAGTACCCGAAAATCAGAACGGCACTGATGATCGATGAAAAGGAGGATTTTGATAATAATATTAAGGACTTGGGGTTCACACCTACTTTTTATAGCCCTTACTCGGTGCTTGTAGGTAAAGGGCTGGTCGACAGATGTCATGCCGCAGGGATCAAAATAGTGCCCTGGACGGTGAACAGCCTGAAAGATATGGAATACATGGTAGGACTGGGAGTCGACGGCATTATCACTGATTTTCCTAATTTGTTCAATTCACTGGAACTGCCAGTTAAGAAGTAATTCTTTAGGGATCTTAAAAAAACGTATGCTATTTTTTAGGCCGGTCGTACCATGAAAAATGGCACGAATGCCTAAAAAACAGCATACGTTTTTTTGATCTCACAGGGTTTTTCTGTTCCTGGCAGTTCCCGCGAAATACCAAATGAAGGAAAACGCAGCTCCCTGGACGGAAAGGATATACAAGACTAAGTGCAGAATAGGTTATGCACAGCTGAATAGAAAAATTAATTTAATGACATTGTAAAGTAAATTCTACCAGATTAGAAGCTTCATTGTAAAAAACGTAAATTAATCCAACATCCCCCCACATTATCCCGGCATTGTCTTCTGAATCAATTTGAAATAATAATTTCATTGGAACTCCCTCTTTTACGGGGGTGTCCTCTCCCTGAACCCACATCGGATAACCTCCTAGCTGACTCCTGTATTCCTGCTCGCCTATTAGTTTCTCTACTGCCTTTTGGTAATTACCCCAGGGCTCATCTTCATCTAAAACACAAGATAGGTTAGAAGCATTTTTACTATACGTTCCAATACCTTCCCAATCAGGTAATGATTGTACAGATTTAAAGTTTACTTCGCAAAATTTAGTGGTTTCTAATTCAGCTGGCTGAGCATGTTCTATGATTTGGCTGGTGTTTAATGTGGTATAGGTTTTTACTAACCAACCATCGTTTTCAGTTTCCCATGGAAATTCATCCCAATCGTAAAAAAACTGAACTAATTTAAGATTACCCGGAAGGTTAATCCCACCATTATTGTAGATCTGAAAGATAAAATTTAGGTTCTTACCCTTTTTTGTTTTCGGCCATTCTTCTCCCTCCTCAAAATAAGGCTGCCCACCAAAATGAGACAGTAATTGGGTGTTAGCTTTTGGTTTTGATGGCTTGGAAACTTCAATTTCTGTGGCCGTTCTGATTAATGGCCTGATCAGATTTTCTAAATCTTCAAAGGTTGTCAGATTCTCTTTATCTAACTCTTGCCTGTATTTATCAAAATGTGAATCCATTTTTTAAGGTATATTCTGTGGACCGTTATAGCAAGTTCTGAATGATCTTTTCTACGGACAAACCTTCTGCCTCAGCACGGTAATTTCTTACGATACGGTGGCGGAGGATAGCCTCAGCAACCGCCTGCACGTCTTCTATGTCAGGGGCGTATTTACCAGAGATAGCTGCATGGCACTTCGCGCCCAAGATAAGGAACTGGGACGCTCTCGGACCGGCTCCCCAATTCACATACTGGTTAATCTCCGGGGTTGATAAAGGACTGCCGGGACGAGTCTTTCCAGTTAGTTTTACGGCATACTCCAGGACGTTGTCGGTAACAGGTATAGTTTTGATCAATCGCTGGAAAAATTGAATCTGATCGGCGTTAATGAGTTTCTTCAGGGTTACGGGGTTATTACCAGTCGAATTCCTGACGATAATGAGTTCCTGCTCGAATGTAGGATAGGTGAGCTGAACGTTAAACATGAAACGGTCAAGCTGAGCCTCAGGAAGAGGATATGTTCCTTCCTGTTCAATAGGGTTCTGGGTAGCAAGTACAAAGAAGGGTTTGGGTAAAATGTGCTTATGCCCGGCTGCAGTAACGGATTTTTCCTGCATGGCTTCCAGCAGGGCAGCCTGGGTTTTAGGAGGAGTCCTGTTAATCTCATCTGCCAGGACAATATTAGAAAAGACAGGACCCTTAATGAATTTAAAAGTCCTGTCTTCTCCTAAGATTTCTGTGCCAATGATATCACCTGGCATCAGGTCCGGAGTAAATTGTATCCGGTTAAAATTCAGATCCAGTACATCAGCTACGGTTTGAACCAGTAACGTCTTCGCCAGACCAGGAACACCTACGAGTAAACAATGTCCATTGCTCAGGATAGAGATTAATACTGACTTAACAGCTTCATCCTGTCCTATAACGACTTTACCAATTTCATTTCTGATATCTTTGTAAAACTGGTGGAGGGCATCAACTGCCAGCTTGTCGTTCTCGTAATGCATATTTATTTCTTTTCTGCTTCGGTTGGTTTAGTCCAGATCTTTAATTCATCACATGAGTTATAATCAGGATCGATTCTAATATAGGTATTCTTCCTTCTTTTCTCAAACCATTCGCTCATCACACGATCCTTTTTCTGTTGCTCAGCCTTCTCCTTGAACTTACTGTAATCCTGATCCAGATTACCTTTATGTGGTGGGATCTTAGATTTTAATAAGATAATCTTATAACCTTCTTTTCCATCTGCACCTGTGAAAGGCACTGGTTTAGACACTTCACCTACCTTCATGGTATCAACCACAAGGAATACTTTAGGATCTAATTTATCAGCTGGAATAAAAGTGGTTCTCGCAGTCACGTTATCGGCATACAATAACATACCCCCGTTATATTTAGAGTCTTTATTCGCTGAATATAGAGAAGCCGCAGCCGAGAAGCTCAGTTTATTGGCAATAACATTATTGTAAACACTGTCAGCATGTAGCTTCGCACGGTCTAAACTTTGTGGCGTCGTTTGCGGACGAATCAAAATGTGACGGGCATGAACCTGCTCACCCCTTCGCTCTACAACCTGTAAAATATGGAACCCAAACTCTGTCTCAAATACAGGGGAAAGCTCTCCTGGTTTCAGTTTAAAAGCAAAAGCTGTAAATTCTTTAGCCATCATGGTACGGTCAAAGAAACCCAAATCACCACCTTCGGCAGCCGAACCCGGATCTTCAGAATAGGTTTTAGCCAGGAAGGCAAAATCTTCTCCGCTCTTTACACGAAGTCTGATCGCATCAAGTTTATCATAAAAACGTTGTTTCTCTGATTTTGTCAACTCAGGATTAAGCACGATTTCTCCTACTTCATACTCCGCAGGAATATCAGGCAAACTGTCTTTTTTATAAGTATCGTAATATTTCTTTACTTCAATAGGGGTAATACTTACCTTCTCTGTAATCGTTCCCTGCATTTTATTGGCCTGGAGCTGATCCTTTACATCTGGTCTCAACTCATCCTTGTACTGCAAAACAGAACGGTTCAGGAATTCTTCCAGTTTATCCTGGCCACCCGCACGCTGAATCTGATAACGCATCCTTTTATCCAGCTCATCATCCACTTGTTTGTCATCCACCATCACAGAGTCAATGTTGGCCTGTTGCTTTAATAAATGTTGAACCAGCATTTGTTGAAGGATATAACATTTTACTTTTTCATCAACCGGATTTCCTGAATTCAGGTACATGACGTATTGCTGGTTTAATTCAGATAGGAGAATTACGTCACTTCCCAGTACCGCAATTACCTTATCTACGCTTTTCTTTTGTGCCTGCACATTTAGAAACAAGAAGAGCAATCCGCTTGCCATCAATAAAATTTTCTTCATTATACTATTTTCAATTATATTCTATTTGCAAATTTACTATTATTCTTGATTGTCTGATTATTATCTGATCAACCTGCTTAATGCGTCCTGATCAATTGTTACTGTGTATTTCTTTCTCAATGAAGTTATCCAGAGACACTCCATCTGTTTCTGATAGTCTTCTGCCGCCTCACTTTTATTGTCCTCATAAGACAGGGAAGGATAGGAGTCTGCATGGGCATTATAATATTCATGTATCATCTTATCATTGTTCTCCACACCATTCCATATTTTCTTTTCAGATATATTAAAAAGCAAAAGGGCCTCGTTAAACTCATTGATGACCAATGAAAAATCTGCTTTTTTTGCCTCTGCCGGCGCCGAGTCGAGCAATGCCTTCGCAAAGTTCCTGGTTTCGGCAAGATAGGTGCTATCCTTATCTAATCCGGCTTCTCTCGCATCCAGAACTTTAAGTTTAAAGTCAATATATATGTTTAAAAATGAGATCAGATCTGTCAATGCTGGCCTGGTGTTGTCAGGGCGATGTTTTTTATATACCCATATAAATTCTTTCTGGCTTATAGGCTTGCCGTTAACCACAGCTACGCTCTGAGCAACAGTACTGAGGTAGAAAAAACAGAGAACAAGAATAAAGCAGATTTTTCTCACAAAAGGATTAAATGGTATTTTAAAGGTATAAAAGTAATAAATTAAGGCACTATAACGAGATATTTAACTAATTTTAACACAAAAAATATTTCCCAAAAAAGGCTTAATTCATGGGTGAACAATTAACCACCAGCGCTGAAGCGCTCCGTCTCTTTTTTACGGAGGATATTTACCTGATCCATAGTGAAGAGAATATACTTTCTGATGCTCCTGCACTGCCGGAGCCAGCTCCTGCTGCTCAGGTAAAGAGCTTCAAATACCTGGGGAAAAATCAAAAGAACATTCTTATTCTGGTTAACGACGGACAGCATGAGGTTAGTACAGAAAAGGGAAGGGAACTGCTGAGAAACATCGTTAAAGCCATTCAGTTAACGGCGAACGATTTTGCACTGCTGAATTACGCAGCTTATGCAAATACGGATCTGGAAACCCTGAAGAATTTCTTTAGCAGTAACGTGGTATTTGCTTTCGGTGTATCGCCTCTGGCTCTTGGAATTGACGAACAACCAATGAACGTAATTATCAGCCAGGGTAAAACGCAACTGGTTTTTTCAGGAAACCTGGACGGGCTTGCAGATGATCAGGCAGGAAAGAAAATGTTATGGGGCAGCCTTAAAAAACTTTCAATATGATGAAGCAGTTAGTTTTTGCTACGAACAATATAAATAAAACGAACGAAGTCCGCACCTTACTGGCAGGCCAGTATGAAGTGTTAAACCTGAACGATATTGGCTGCACAACTGATATTCCGGAAACAGCCGATAGCTTTGCAGGAAATGCCGGGTTAAAAAGCCGGTTTGTAATGGAAAACTTTAAGCTGGATTGTTTTGCAGATGATAGCGGACTGGAAGTAGAAGCTTTAAACAATGAACCGGGTATCTATTCGGCGCGTTATGCAGGTCAGAGAGGCGATGAAGCCAATCTGCAACTGGTGCTACAGAAAATGCAGGGGCAGGTAAACAGGGCTGCCCGTTTCAGAACTGTTATTTCCCTGATCCAAAATGGAGAAGAATTCCTTTTTGAAGGAACAATTGAGGGTACCATCCGGGAAACTAAATCTGGCGATCATGGCTTTGGTTATGACCCTGTTTTTCAGCCTGACGGTTACGATGTAACCTTTGCCGAAATGAGCATGGAGCAGAAAAACAAAATCAGTCACCGGGCAATTGCGATGCGTAAACTGATTACTTTTTTAAAAGAACAGGCTGTTTAGACAATGAATCTGCCTGCTTAAGTACTTTAGGCAGGACTTTCATAGCAGTATCCACCACTTTAGCTGGTATTTTCTCTATGAGTTTTAAAGGGTCTACGTTCTTTTTCAAGGAGTCGACCTTTTGATTTAACTTCAGGGGATTCACACCTTTGGTCACCTGATCCAATAAACCTGCTGCTCCCGGGATCTTAGCTTTGATGGCATCAATAGTTTTATCTTTCGGATCTGCCGGTTTCAGAGGCTTTTTGGGTAATGGTTTTACTTTTGCCTGCGGCTTGGGATTGGTAATATCCTTTTTGGAACGCGGCCGTAATTCGGGCTTCCAGATAAAACCTGTTAAAATCACATCTTGTTTGATGTCTGCTACAGGAGTGGTCGCACCTTCGACATCCTTGATGGGTACTACATCCGAAATCTCATTCTTTTTGAAGATAATTTTAATCCTGCTGCTGATCGTCTGATTCATCTTATCGTACTTTTTCCCATCATCGGTTTTAGTAAAATAGACGCTTTCTGCATTTCCATCCACGTACATACTCGATAAGGCCCCGTCCTTGAAAAAACCGGTAATCATCTTCCCTTTAACCTGGTTGAATTTGGCGGAATCTGTATCTACGTTAACCGCAAAAGCATTGTGGATGATCTGTACAGAATTAAGCTTTTTGTTCCGCAATTGCAGGTAGATCGTATCGCCGGTCTGCTGTGAATTCTGAGACCAGATAATTGGATTTTTATACCAGCGTAAGGTTGAATCCGCACTGGTGTAAAACAGCGAATCTGCCTTGGCCTGCATGTTCGACTTAAAGACGTTGACATGATGATAAGCTTTGATACTGCGCGTCAGGATTGTATCCGCCGGATTAAATGGCACGCTATCTTTAACAGTTTTCTTCACAGTAGGCTGTATCCCGTTTTTTGCCTTGGCAGGATCAGTTTTTGGATTGACAGCCAGTTTCAGACTATCCCCTTTCAGAGTGTCCTTTTTGAGCAGGGGAGTCCCCTTTTTGAGTACGGAGTCTACACTTTTCAATATAATACCCTTCTTCTTTAGCGAATCTGCATTTTTCACCAGATCTGGTTTTTTTTGCAGGGAATCAATCTTTTTTAAAGGAGGACTGTCTTTCTGCAAACTGTCTTTTTTGAGCCCATCCTTTCCGCCTGGAAGTGATTTTACCTCCGGTTTTGGATGTTTTTTATCGTCTGGTAGTGTTTTTGTGGTTTTAGCACCAGGCGCAGGTGTAGCTGGTTTCTTCTTGCTGCCAACTTTACTGCCTTCCCTGTCCTCTTCTCCAAGTTCATTGTCTTTTTTGATCACCGGCCCTTTGATCAGTTTTAGGCTTTTTTGTAAAACCATCTGTGTCTCCAGGGTATCGGCACCGAGCCAGAGACTATCAGGCCTTTTAACATCCTTGACTGTAATGGAATCGCTGGTCCCCATACCGGCATAGGCATTTTTGGTAACTAGGGTCCGCTGGTCTTTTTTATAGTAAAAGCCCAGCTGCCCGTGCATCAGCATTTTATCGATGGTGTCTTTGAAGACAATGTTTCTTACAGCCTTACCATATCCGGCATGTCCGTCATAATATAAACTGTCACCTTTCAGGCTTTTACTGCCAGAAGTGTAAAGATTGTTTTTACCAAAATAGGCATAGGTGGTTTTGGTATTATAAGCGCCGTTTTCTGTATACAGATTCCCGCCATCTTTCTCCTTAATGTTAGTGGGACCATAGAAATAAGCCCAGTTTGTGGCTGTATTATATCTTAGGGTATCGGATTTGATTGTACTCTGATCAGTAACTACAAGCACATTAAACCGAAAATAGGCATCTCTGCTATTGGCAAAATAATAACCGTTTTTACTGGTAATGGTGGCATCCTTATTCACAATTTTACCCCCGTTTACGTATGTCCCGACTTTCGGCCCCATGGCATAATCCAGGATGTTTGTGGTCAGTACCGAACTTTTATCCAGCAGACGCACGTTACTTGATAAATGGGCCATTTTTGCATTACCGTCATAATTAAGACGGTCTGAATAAATATTAATGGTATCTGCCTGGTTGATATGGACATTATCATAGGCTTCAAAATAATTCCTGGCAGTGTAAAAAACAGCACTGTCACAGGTAAGAATTGCATTATCCTGTTTGAATACTGGTTTCCGCAGATAAGTAATATCCGATTTCATAATAATCTTACTTCTTTCAGAACTTTGCAGGATGATTTTTGTTCTCTGCTGGGCAGAAAGACTATAAGGAAATAAAAATAACAAGAGTATTGCTGCAATCTTCAATCGCAGATTACTATAGAATACATTCATGATTGTTTCATGAATGTTAAAAAACAGATTTATTTTACCGGAAACGTGTAATTTTCGCACAATGCAAAGTTAGTTTTTTGCTTACCAATTTTTAATTAAATATTTTTGAAGATGTTACCCTTACAAAGCTTCCTCGATTATATCCGTCAGCACTCCCTGTTCAATCCTGGCCAAAGGATTCTTCTGGCCGTCAGCGGTGGAAAAGACTCTGTACTGATGGCTCATCTTTTTAAAGAGGCGGGATTTAAATTCGGGATTGCGCATTGTAATTTTGGACTGAGGGCCGAAGAATCACAAAGGGATGAACACTTTGTCAGTTCTCTGGCTACCCAGCTTGAAGTTCCTTTGTATGTAACGCACTTCGCCACCAAAGCGTATGCTGCACTGCATAAAGTATCTACTCAGATGGCAGCGCGGGATTTACGGTATCACTGGTTTGAAGAACTCAGACAGCGCGAGAATTATGATTGTATTGCGGTAGCCCATCACCAGGACGATGCCATAGAAACAGTTTTGCTTAATCTGATCAGGGGTACAGGTATTGCTGGTTTACATGGAATCCAGCCTAAAAGGGAAAGACTGATCAGGCCTTTGTTGTTCCTTTCTCGTATGGGGATTGATGAACTGATACAAGCTAATGCCTATGATTTTGTAGAGGACAGCTCCAATTCAAGCACAGCCTACGCCAGGAACAAACTCAGGTTAGGGGTAATCCCGCTGCTCAAAGAGATTAATCCCAATCTGGAAGAGACTTTTGAGAATAATATACTACGATTTGCAGAGACCGAAATGGTCTTACAGCAAAAGATCGCTGAATTAAGAATGGATATTTGTGAAGAACGGAAAGATGGGATTTATCTTTCACTGGAGAAAATCAGGATGCTTAGCCCTAAGCGGTTGCTGTTATTCGAATTACTGAAGACTTATGATTTTACGGAAACAGTTGTAGAAGATTTACTGACTTCATTAACCAAACAAAGCGGGACTTCATTTTACAGTGCCAGCCATCGTTTAACGGTAGACCGCGAACAATTGATCCTGACCAGGATTGCCGATGAGCAAGAGCATGCAAACAAAATTATTCATTCTTCGGACACAGCAGTTTCCTTTGGTACCCGGACAATAGAGATTACTTATTCTGACCTGATTACTTTTGAGAATAATCTGCAAAAGGCATTTGTAGATGCGGACAAGCTGATTTTTCCGGTTATTATCAGAACATGGCAGGAAGGGGACCGTTTTATGCCGATCGGAATGAAAAATTATAAAAAGCTAAGTGATTTCTTTATAGATCAGAAAATACCTCTGCCCCAAAAAGATAGTATTCCAATCCTGATTAATGGCAATGGAGATGTGGTATGGGTAGCGGGTTTACGCCAGGACAATAGATATAAAGTAACTGCAACAACAAAAAAAGTCGCTATATTCGAACAGAAATTTAATTAAATGGGCAATAAATACGCTTTTCTGGAGAAACAATATATAGGTCGCGATTACATCAGGATATGTATCCGTCTGCTGATGGCAGCTTTCTGTTTCGGAGCTTATGTATATGAAAGAGATCGTGACAATACACAGGATTTATTCCTTGTAGTTGGTTTTGGTATCATAGGGATATCGATAGCACTCTTATTCCTGATCCAGTATAAAACGATCATCCATAACAAGAGTATGATCATTGACGGACTCTGGACGGCAAAAAAAGTTAAAATTGATTTAAACAGTATTACTGATGTAAGAAAAGATACTTACAGCAGTTATCTTTTCAATAACCCGGTCTATAATCTGCACCGTAAAGGTAGTATCCGTTTTTATTCTTCCGGAAAAGATGCTGTTGTGCTGACTGACCGTGACGGGCTGGAGTATTACATTGGTACTCAGCGGCCAAACGAGATGCTTTTGGTCATTCAGGCTGAAATGAAGAAGTAATAGCTGTGTCTGGCAAAATAATTGCAATCGTTTAACACAAAGCTCATTTTTAGTATGGTTATTTGCGGTTAAATCAATCGGATTAAAATTAAGTATACGCAGATGAAAATAGGTATTGTTTGTTACCCTACATTTGGTGGTAGCGGTGTTGTGGCCACAGAATTAGGAAAGGCATTGGCCGATGAAGGACATCAGGTCCATTTCATTACCTACAGTCAGCCGGCAAGGTTAGATTTTTTCTCCGCTAACCTGTATTACCACGAAGTGTCAGTCAGAGATTATCCGTTATTTGATTATGCTCCATACGAATCTGCACTGGCCAGCAAACTGGTGGATGTGGTCAGATTTGAAAAACTGGATATACTCCATGTGCATTATGCAATTCCACATGCTTCTGCTGCCTTTATGGCGAAACAGATCCTGGAAACCTATGGAATTTTTATTCCATTCGTTACTACGCTTCATGGTACAGATATCACACTGGTTGGAAAAGACCCGACTTACAAACCTGTAGTAACCTTTTCCATCAATAAATCGGATGGGGTAACGACTGTTTCGGAAGATTTGAAAGAGGATACCAACAATCACTTTGATATTACAAATGAAATCAGGGTTATCCCGAATTTTATTGATTTTACAAGATTCAGCCTCAAACCAAAAGATCATTTCAAAAAGGCAATTGCGCCGAATAATGAAAGAATTCTGATCCATACATCTAATTTCCGCAAGGTTAAACGTACATCTGATGTGATTAAAATGTTCAGGCTGATCCTGAATAAAATTCCATCTAAATTGCTGATGGTAGGGGATGGGCCTGACCGTGCCAATAATGAGAAATTGTGCAGGGATCTGGGGATCTGTGACCATGTCCGCTTTTTAGGGAAGCAGGATGCGGTCGAGGAAATACTTTCTGTTGCCGACTTGTTCCTGATGCCTTCTGAGACAGAGAGTTTTGGTCTGGCTGCACTGGAAGCGATGGCTTGTAAAGTCCCGATTATTACTTCGAATGCAGGTGGTCTGCCGGAATTGAATGTGGACGGGTTCTGCGGATATATGAGTAATGTTGGTGATGTAGACGATATGGCTGCGAAAGCAATTATGATCCTGGAAAATGACGAGGTGCTAAACAGGTTTAAAGAAAATGCATTTAAAAGGGCGCAGGATTTTGATCTGAAAAAGATATTACCACTTTATGTGGATTACTACAATGAAATTATAGCGAAAAACATGGCTTTGCAACCATTATAAGCTCAGAGACGGTTCACTTTGTGTTCGGGTACTGTTCGTAACCGGGCCATATTCAGGACGTCCTTCGGGTATGGTGAGGCCACGTTTTTCCTAAGGTGAAAGGTGGCCTGAACGTGGGGTAAAGGTGGCCTAATGGTGGCCTTATGTCGAAGAGTACCTAAAGAAAAAGGCCGGTTCCCTACAAAGAGAACCGGCCTTTTTCTGTTATTAATCTGTTCTTATTTTTTGGGTACAAATACAAAACATACCGGAGCACCAACCTCGAGTCTTTTTCCGCTGTCTGTCAACGTACCTGTAATTTTATCGCGTTTAAACACAACAACATCATTGCTGTTCTGATGGCCAACCAGTAACCAGTTACCACTTGGATCAATTACAAAAGCCCTTGGACCTTTACCCATTGTGCTCACCTGACCTTTGCTGGTCAGACGGCCATCGTTCTCTACTTTGAAAGTAGTGATCGTGTTGGCAGTTCCTCTGTTACTTACGTATAAGAATTTTCCATCAGCAGAGAGTTCTATAGCCGAAGCACCATTTTCTCCTTTAAAGTCTTTAGCCAGTATGGTAGTCTCCTGGATCTTTTTCAGGGAACCATTGGTATAACTGAAAGCAGTTACATCGCCGGTCATTTCCTGTACCAGATAAGCGAATTTGCCATTTTTGCTGAAAGCAAGATGTCTTGGCCCGCTGCCAGGTTTGATACTTACGCTGTCTTTTAAGGTAAGGACATCTTTTTGTGCATCCTGATGATATGCGTAGGTGTAGACTTTATCTTTCCCCAGATCGTTGCAAATTACGTAACGGTGGTCAGGACTGAACAGGACCATGTGAACATGGGCGCTGCTTTGTCTGGCTTTGTTCACACTTGAGCCAATATGCTGAACAACCTGTTTTACTTTGCTCAATGAACCGTCTGCCTCTCTTCCGAATATAGCAATGCTACCCCCGGAGTAATTGGCGATCATTACATTTTTACGATCGGCGATCAGATAACAAGGATCTGCACCTTCTGCATTTTGTTTATTTAAAAAACTCAATTTACCTGTAACCGCATCAAAGTTAAAAGCGCTTACGCCACTTTGAGCACCATCCTCATTCACTGCATATACAAACTTGCGATCATCCGTAACCGAAAGGAAACTTGGGTTGATGACGTTCTTTTCTACATTCTCCAGCTTAAATGAAGCTTTGGAAGTATTGAAGTCATAAACATAGATCCCTTCGCTCTTACCTGGAGCCGTATAGGTTCCGATGACAAGATGATAATCTGCCTGTTGTGCTTGAGCAGAAAAGAAAAAGATGGAAGCGGTTAACAGACAAAATAGTTTTCTCATAATTCAGGCTATAATTACTTGATCAGATGTTTGATCTGGATCAGTTCATGTTCTTCTAAAAAGCGCCATCTTCCACGTGGAAGATCTTTCTTGGTCAAATTACCATAAACTACGCGGTCTAATTTCACAACTTCATAACCTAAGTGTTCAAATATTCTACGAACAATTCTGTTTTTACCACTGTGAATCTGGATACCTACTTCACGTTTTGAACCACCAGCTACGTAAGATACAGAATCAGGTTTAATAATACCATCTTCTAATTCTAATCCGAACTGAATTTTATTCAGGTCTCCCTGGCTTAAGCTCTTGCTTAATTCTACGTGATAGATTTTAGTGATTCCATAACTTGGGTGAGATAACTTATCAGCTAAATCTCCATCGTTAGTCATTAATAACAGACCTGTTGTATTACGGTCTAAACGTCCTACAGGGTAGATACGCTCTCTGCTTGCCTTTTCTACCAATGACATTACAGTACGACGTTCCTGAGGGTCATCAGTAGTGGTAATATAATCTTTAGGTTTATTTAAAAGTACATAGATCTTCTTTTCACGTTTAAGTAATTCACCGTTGTAGCGTACTTCGTCTTTTGCAGGATCTACTTTATAACCCAGTTCTGAAACTGGTACACCATTCACAGAAACTACGCCAGCTGAGATCAGCTCATCTGCCTTACGGCGTGAACAGATACCAGAGTTCGCGATATAACGGTTTAAACGGATTTTACCATCATCTACGCTGTTACTTTCCTTTCTGGAACGCATAACAGACGTTTTAGGTGCAAATGGTCTTGGTGCACCTGAATATGGTTTAGCAGGAGCACCTTCTTCTCTCTTTCTGAAAGGTCTGCTATCTGTACTTCTGGATGTATTCTTTTTATCATCGAAAGTTCTGAATGGTCTTTCACCATCAGTACCGAAATTGTCTTTCTTTACGTAACTACGGCTTTCATTTCTCGGCATTTCTTTAGAACTGCCTTCTTTGAATGCACGTGGCTTGAATGTTTTACCACCAGCGCCTCTTGAAGAGAAACTTTTAGCATCACCGTCTCTTGGAGGTCTTGCTTTGAAGT
>NZ_JACHCC010000006.1:41123-417154 GCF_014207135.1 Pedobacter cryoconitis
TCTTTAGCATCGCCATCTCTTCCGGCTCTTGGTCTGAAACTACCTTCTCCGTCTCTTGGAGGTCTTGCTTTGAAATCTTTAGCATCACCGTCTCTGCCGGCTCTTGGTCTGAAACTACCTTCTCCGTCTCTTGGAGGTCTTGCTTTGAAGTCTTTAGCATCGCCATCTCTTCCGGCTCTTGGTCTGAAACTACCTTCTCCGTCTCTTGGAGGTCTTGCTTTGAAATCTTTAGCATCACCGTCTCTACCGGCTCTTGGTCTGAAATTATCTTTTCCAGCACCAAACTTAGTTTTATCGTTCCCCTCTTTATCTCCAAACTTGCTTTTGCCTTTGTAAGAACTATCTGTTCCACTACGGCTCTTTCCTGTTGTGCTTCGGTTTCCCGGTTTGGACTTGTCATCCCGACTGTTCCTGTTGTTGTTATTTGTCATGATACGCTGTTAACCACATAATTAATGCGGGGTGCAAATTTAATAAAAATCGCGCAATTCGTCATTTATATTTTTAATCAGGGTGTTGAAAATAAAATCATGGCCTATTGGTGTTTAAACCTCGATTTTATCTCTTGTTTGTGTAAAAGCTTGATATTTAGGTAAATATATTGTACGTTTGCAGGCTGTTTATAATTATTAACCAAAAAAAGGAGGAAAATGATAAAGAAACACATAATAACATGTTCAGTAATTTTAGGATTATTGGTTATGGCAAAAGTGTTTGCTTACAACATGCCCCAAGCATTTAGAAGTCAAAAAAAAGTAAATAACACCACTACAAAAAGTATTACCACTACTACCACTACAATCACAGAAGAGCCTGTTAATCTGCTGGCTCAGCTAAATTTCGCAGAAGAATCTTTACCTCTGGGTGACATCAGGGTGGAGCAAAAAATGAAAAGGGTTCTTGCTGGGTTTAACTACAGTAACATTCAAACAAATCGTTTACATAGAATGGCCGCAGAATGGTTTCCTGTTATAGAACCAATTCTGGCTGCATATGGTATCCCTGATGATTTTAAATACATGCCCCTTGTTGAATCAGGTTTGCAGGGTGGAATGTCTCCCAAAGGTGCAAATGGATTCTGGCAGTTTATGCCGGGCACTGCAAGAACTTATGGGCTAAAAGTAAATTCAGAAGTTGATGAGCGTAAGAACTTACGTAAATCAACTATCGCTGCCTGCAAATACATCAAAGAATTATATGGTGTTTTTGAGAGCTGGACGCTGGTAGCTGCTGCTTACAATGTGGGTGACAACCACATGAGGAAACAGATCGACAGACAAAATCAGGATAATTATTTCAAAATGAAACTTAACCGGGAAACCGGAGGGTATGTTTATAAGCTCATTTCTATGAAACAGATTATTACCGATCCTGTACGTTATGGTTACCGTCCTTCGAAAGGAATATTGGCGCTGAATACGAACAGAGAGTAAAAACGATACTGAATTATCATAAAAAAAGCCGGCAAATTTGCCGGCTTTTTTTATGATAAAATTTTATCTGACGAATTAATAATTCTTTTACTTTCATTTAATTCAGATAGGATTCTGGCGTAATTCAAAACGTATATATTTAGCGAGTTTAAAAACTGAACTCCTAATGAAAATAGTTACACGAATAGTTTTAATCGGTATTGGCCCTCATTCCAAACGCGTATATCTGCCGGCACTGGCAAATCTGAAAGAAAAGTTCCAGGTGGAGGTCTCCCTGGCGGTAGATGTTAAACCCGAAGAAGAAAAGATAAAGCGACATTTTGAAAAACGTGATTATGCTATAGATACGCTTTTTATCGATCCTTTTACCGGGACTTTACCGGATGATGTCAAAGCGACCTTAACCCACTTTGTGCATGAAAATAAAATAGATGCAGTAATTATTGCCACTGAACCTTCTGTTCATCATACTTATGCCGAGTGGGCCTTAAGTTTAAAATTGCATATCCTAATGGATAAGCCTGTCAGTACGCGTGAAAATGCGGTCTCCGATCTGGCCGAGGCCAATGGAATCCTATCAGATTATCTGCATCTGCTGGAACTTTATAATCATATTCAGGAAGAAAAATCCACTATTTTCTGCGTAAATGTCCAGCGGAGATATCATCCTGGTTTCCAGTATGTGATAGAAAGAATAAAGGAAGTTAGTGAAGCGACCAACTGTCCGGTAACCGGTATTCATTCCAGTCATAGTGACGGCCAGTGGCGCCTTCCTACGGAGATTGTTTTGCAGGATTATCATTCCTATAATAAAGGACATGGAAAGATGTCGCATAGTGGATATCATATATTTGATATGGTCAGCCAGTTTTATAATGCACCGGCAATAGCTGCGAAATTACCTGACACTATGGAGGTGTTCAGTTCCCTGATCCAGCCGGCAGGTTTCATCACGCAGCTTAATGAGCAGGACTATGAAAATTATTTTAATGCTGACTACGAAAAGGTAAAAGTATATGATGATGCGCAACTGATGGAAATGTTTCAGGATTATGGTGAGATTGATGCGAGTATTCTGGTACGCATGCTCAAAGACAAAAAAAACATTGCTAATATAACGATCAACTTGTTACATAACAGTTTCAGCAGAAGAAACTGGCTCAAGCCAGGGGAAGATCTTTATAAAGGAAACGGCCGTGTAAAACATGAATACCATAATATTCAGCAGGGCCCGTTTCAAAATATACAGATCCATTCTTACCAGGCTAAGGATAAACATAAACATAACAGCAAGAGAGATTATAAACCAGGGGGTAATAACCATTTTGATATCTATGTTTTCCGGAACATCGGGATGCTGGGCGGGAAGAAACCATTGGAAATAATCACCATGAAAGATCTTTCAGAGCTGCATAATTTTGATGATTCGAAACTGATGACCGAGCAGGCTAAGACAGCTGTTGTAGAGGAGTTCCTGAATTTTATACAAGGTAAAATTGAGAAGAAGGAGCTAAGGTCAAATATTGACAGTCATCTGGATAGCGTAAAAATGATGGCAGCTTCTTATTTGTCTCATATCAGTCAGAAAGCAGGAAATAACCCGGTTGTAAGTATTTAAAAACATGCTCATGTCATAACTCTGTTTTAGAGATAGCCTATACCCGTGATTCATAAAACGGGATAGGCTATTCAAAGAAAAGTGATTTCTATAGAATGGCATGGTTAATACTCATAAAAACAATCGAAACAGTGATGAACTTTTCTTACGTAAAAGGGGTAAACAAATAAGGCAAATGAAATCAATATAGTCAGAATGCCGAATCTTTTTTTAGTGGCCTGAACGTATCCGACATGATGTGATCCGCAATTCGGACAGATCATTTCTCCTGCTTCTTCTCCAGTAGTTTCTAAAGCAGGAACCTTCTCTTCAAGTATACCTCTCGCCAAATCTGCATCTCTTTCAAAAAGATGTAGTTTAACACCGCCCAAAGCTTGTGTATATAGAGGGTTGATAGTAACCATGTTTTCGTCAGATAAAAAACACTGGATCCCAGAGTCCATTAATCTTGATTTTACAATATTAGCTTCTATAGGGTTATAAAAGGTTTCGAATACAATGATTTTGTCCTGCATTATTTGATGTTCAAGGTGCTTGTTCTTATCTAAATCTTTACGCTTTGGCTCAGTTTCCTTGATTCGAGCCAATTATTAAGGCCTGAGATAAGCAAATGTACGCATTACATAAACACTTCGGTAGACATCTGTTTCCTGGTGTAAACGAACTTATTAGAAAGAAGTTGAGGAATTGTGGTATGTAGTTTATTCTTTCATTAGTTTGGTTTTTTAGTTTGTTATGTAGTTTTTATCTCTCTTCTAAACATCAAACTGCTTTCTATCAATCAGAAAACAAGAAATAACCCGGTTGTAAGTATTTAAAAACATGCTCATGTCATAACTCTGTTTTAGAGATAGCCTATACCCGTGATTAATAAAACGGGATAGGCTATTAAAAGAAAAATGGGTACTTTTGTGGCTGCAAATTTGCTTTCTTTATTTCAAAGATTTCAATAGCGTTTTTTAGATACATATGAGCAAAAATACCATCGACCTGGGTGAACAAAAAGATGTTGAAGTATACGGTGCAAGGGTTCACAACCTTAAAAACATAGACATTTCTTTTCCGCGGAACCAACTGGTTGTGATAACCGGTTTAAGTGGCAGTGGCAAATCTTCTCTGGCATTTGATACTATTTACGCAGAAGGACAGAGACGTTACATGGAAACTTTCAGTGCTTATTCCCGTCAGTTTATGGGAGGGATGGAAAGACCTGATGTAGATAAAGTATCGGGCTTAAGTCCGGTAATTGCCATTGAACAAAAAACAACGAGTAAAAACCCAAGATCTACGGTAGGTACGATTACGGAAATCTATGATTTCATGCGTCTGCTTTATGCCCGTACTGCCGATGCTTTCTCTTATAACACAGGAGAGAAAATGGAGCGGATGAGCGAAGACCAGATCCTGAATAATATTTACAATAAATACGAAGGGATTGCTGTCAATATTCTTGCCCCTGTAGTTAAAGGACGGAAAGGGCACTATCGTGAGTTATTTGAACAGATCCGTAAGCAGGGATATGTTAAAGTCCGTATTGACGGTGAAATACAGGACCTGACTGCCAAAATGCAGGTTGACAGATATAAAATCCATGATATTGAGATTGTGATTGACCGTTTACTGGTAGACAGGAATGACCATAAACGACTGATTGATTCTGTGCAGACAGCCATGCGTGCAGGTAAGGGAATTATTAAAATCAGTGATAAGGAGAATAATGTTTCTCATTTCAGCCGGTTTTTAATGTGCCCGACTACAGGGATATCTTACGATGAACCACAGCCAAACAGTTTTTCTTTTAACTCTCCTTATGGGGCCTGTGAACGCTGTGATGGTCTGGGGTATATTTTTGTCGTAGACAGGGACTCGGTTATCCCTAATCCGAAACTGAGTATCATGAACGGCGGACTTGCACCACTGGGCGAGTACCGGGATATCTGGATGTTCCAGGTGATCAAGGCCCTGGCTAAAAAATATAATTTCACGCTGTCCACGCCTATAGAAAAACTGGGAGAGGAAAATATCAATATCCTGCTTAACGGAAGTCCGGATTTGCTTTCTGTTGCTGTAGAATACAACAAATGGAATGTGCAGAACTACCAGATTACCTTTGACGGGATTATCAAGTTACTGGAAGAGCAGAACGAGAAGAAAGGTGAAGGTGCTGTAGATGATATGGAGAACTTCCGTAAACTGAAGACCTGTCCTTCCTGTAATGGCGCAAGACTGAAAAAAGAAAGCCTGCACTTTAAAGTGGATGGTAAAAACATATTTGAACTGGCAGAAATGGATATTAACAGTCTGAAAGACTGGTTTAATGACGTGGAAAGCCGTTTGAACGAAAGACAAAATACAATTGCCAAAGAAATCCTGAAAGAAATCAGAACCAGGCTGGGCTTCCTGACTGATGTAGGACTGAATTATCTTTCACTGGATAGAACGGCACGTACCTTATCTGGAGGAGAAGCGCAAAGGATCCGTCTGGCGACACAAATTGGTTCACAGCTGATGAATGTCATGTACATTCTGGATGAGCCAAGTATCGGGCTTCACCAGCGTGACAATGAACGGCTGATCGGCGCACTGAAAAATCTGCGTGACCTTGGAAATACTGTACTGGTTGTAGAGCACGATAAGGATATGATCCTGGAAGCTGATTATGTGATAGATGTTGGTCCTGCGGCTGGTCTGCATGGCGGACAGATTGTTGCCGAAGGAACACCAGCTGAGATTCTGAAGTCAAAAACGCTGACTGCTGCTTATCTGAATGGCGAGAAAGAGATAGCCGTACCTTCAAAAAGAAGAAAAGGCAATGGACATAAATTATCTATCGTTAAAGCCAGCGGACATAACCTGAAAGAAGTTTCAGTAGATTTTCCATTGGGCAAATTTATCGCTGTAACCGGGGTTTCGGGAAGTGGTAAATCAAGTCTGATCACTGAAACATTATATCCGATCTTAAACCATCATTTCTTCAGGGCAAAAAAACATCCTTTACCGTATGAGAAAATCAACGGGATCAAGGAGATTGATAAAGTTATTGAAATTGATCAGGCACCTATTGGGAGAACACCGAGGTCAAACCCATCAACTTATACAGGTGTTTTTTCTGATATCCGGAATTTATATGTCCAGTTACCGGAAGCCAAAATAAGAGGGTATAAACCTGGCCGTTTCTCTTTTAACGTGAAAGGCGGAAGATGTGAAACCTGTCAGGGCGCAGGAATGAAAGTGATTGAGATGAATTTTCTTCCTGACGTGCATGTTCCTTGTGAAGAATGTGGTGGCAGGAGATATAACAGGGAAACCCTTGAAGTGCGTTACAGAGGTAAATCGATTAGTGATGTACTGGATATGAGTATAGAGGATGCCTGTGTGTTTTTTGAAAATATGCCTGTCATCTACCGGAAAATTAAAACTTTAAAAGATGTTGGTTTAGGTTATATCACGTTGGGTCAATCTTCTACGACACTGTCGGGTGGTGAAGCGCAGCGGGTTAAACTGGCAACGGAATTATCTAAAAAAGATACGGGAAAAACTTTTTATATCCTGGATGAGCCAACAACCGGTCTTCATTTTGAAGATATCAACGTGTTATTGGGTGTATTAAATGAATTGGTAGACAGAGGAAATACAGTGCTGGTTATTGAACATAACCTCGATGTGGTAAAGGTGGCAGACTGGGTAATTGATTTAGGAGAAGAAGGGGGTGCCGGTGGTGGAAGAATTATTTTTGAAGGTACACCCGAAGGTCTGATCCAGAATCCTATCAGTCTGACCGGCAAATTCCTGAAGAAAGAAATGAAACACTAACCTAATTACGCTATGCAGAATCTGCTTAATCAGGAACAAATGCGTTTGGCAGACGCATTTACGATTAAAGACAAACGTATAACCTCGATAGAATTAATGGAGGATGCAGCTACTGCTTTTGCCGGAGAATTTCTCAGAGAGTTTAGTGACAAGGAAGCGGCTATAGCTATCTTGTGTGGTAAAGGCAATAATGGTGCTGATGGACTGGCTGTTGCCAGGATCCTTAAAGATTATGGGTATGACCATTTATCGGTGTATCTGTTTGATTTTTCTGCCAAAGAAACCGAAGATTACAAGACTAATCTGAATCGGCTGAAGGAGATGTGGTTTCCTTTAACCACAGTGAAGACTGTCGAAGAACTGAAAAAAATCAGTCAGGGGGTTATTATAGATGCTGTTTTAGGATCGGGTTTAAATAAGCCGCTTAGCGGTATCTATCTTGAAGTAGCCACCTGTATCAATAATCTGAACCGTAAAGTTATTGCCATAGATGTTCCTACAGGATTTCCGGCAGAGGGGGTGCTTGATGAAACCTATAACTATATCAAAGCTGATCTGGTCATCTGTTTTCAGCGACCAAAAATCAATTTCTTTTTTCCTGAATCGGCGGGGGCACTAAAAAGATTTAAGACTGTTCAGATCGGATTGGATGAGGATTTTATTGAACGCCAGGATTCTCCATATAAATTACTGGATGAAGGGGATATTAAGATCCTGGTTAAACCGCGGGAGCCTTTTACACATAAAGGAACCTACGGACATGCATTGCTTATTGCCGGACAGAAAAAAACGATGGGAGCAGCTTTACTGGCTGCCAGAGCCTGTTTATCGGGAGGTGCAGGGCTAACGACAGTTTCAATTCCTGAAAGTGGGCTGACGGCTTTGAATACATCGCTGCCGGAAGTGATGTATCTGGATAGGGCTGAACTGAACTTTACAGAAGCGGGGTTTGAAAAGTTTAAGGCAATTGCCATCGGACCGGGCCTGGGAACAGGAGCTGAAAGTAAAAAAATACTTGAAGAGCTTTTTAAACTGTCTGTCCCGCTGATTGTAGATGCGGATGCTTTACATCTGCTTGGGGATTATGAAGACTTATTTAAACAACTTCCCGAAGGATCGATACTGACGCCTCATATGAAAGAATTTGATCACTTGTTTGGTGTTCATGATTCATGGTGGGCGCGCCTGGAAACTGCGAGAGATAAGGCTGTGAAATTAAACTGTGTGATCGTCCTTAAAAATCAATATACTTTTATTATTGACCAGAAAGGAAAGGTGAAAATCAATTCAACGGGTAATCCGGCAATGGGACAAGGTGGAATGGGGGATGTACTGACAGGATTAATAGCCTCTTTCCTTGCACAAGGTTATCAGGCCGATCAGGCCGCTTATCTGTCCTGTTATTTACATGGACAGTCTGGTGATGATCTGGCCAAAAATAGGGTTTCAGTAACCGCTTCGGCAGTAGCTGATCATGTTTCTGAAGTACTTAAACGATTAATTATATAGAGACACCGCCCATTGCAACCATCTTTTCCATGGTTGGGCTTATACTGCCACCACGTTTTTCAAGGGTTACCGCAAAGGCCTGTGCATTTCCAACTTCTTTCATGGTTACCAATAGTTTCTTAGGTTCTGCTGTAGCGTCAAATACGCCGAGATCAACCGGTTTACCATTGACAATGGCCCATAACTGATACTGGTGGTCTGCATCATTTTTAGGCAGTGCCATTTTGGTATTGTCGACCATCACATGCTGGCCTTTTTTGTGCCAGTACACCATCATATTGGCCTGTGGAGAGATTTTGGTTCCGGCAAGCTTAACCAGTGTCCAGGTTGGGTCGGAAGAAATAGCTGCGATTTCCTGCAAATCTTTGTTCTCGCCTTTCATGAAACTTACTGTTGCAGCAAACTTCTCTTTATCAAGACTGAGTGAAGCAATCTGCTGATTGGCAGTATTTAATTTATCATGTGCCGAATAAAGTGCAACAGTACTTACGACAAGTAATCCGATGCAGGCTACCAAGGCAAATCTTAATAGTTTGATGGTTGAAGCAGATTTATCTGGTGTTAGCTGAACAATCTTAGCTTCCGGAGCAGGTGCAGAAACAGTTTCCTTTATAACAGGCTCCTCAGCGAGGATCTTTTCAAAGATCTGTTTGTCAAGACCGGCTGTGGGTTGCATCGCATGTTTGATTGCATATTGTTCCATAGCAATTTCAATGGCACTGATTTCGCCTTTTATTTCAGGGTACTTAGCTGCCATTTCCTCTACCTCACGTTGCTCATGAGCATTCAACTGCCCAAGAACATAAAGTTCAAGTATGCCTGTTTCGATATATGCCTTTGATTCTTCCACCTTAGTTAAAATACTTTCTTAATTCCATAATAGCCATTCTGATCCGGGTTTTGACCGTTCCTAATGGTAAATTCAACTCCTCTGCAGCTTCCACATGGGTATAGCCTTTAAAATAGACCATATCCAACACACTATTGAATTCGGGTTTAAGCGCAGTCACCATATCCTTTAATCCCATTGTATCCGCATTAAGAGTGATCTCTTTTTGCGCGTCAATGAAATCTACGTTATTTTCAATGTCTTGGTTTTTAGTAGCATTCCTGAAGTCTTTGGATCGGATTTTATCGATTGCGAGGTTACGGGCAATGTTGACCATCCAGGTAAATAAACGACCTTTACTGCTATCATAATATTCCGTAGAATTCCAGATTTTAATAAAAGTATCCTGCAATAAATCCTCTGCTATTTCGGTATGCTGTACAATTCTTGAAATTACACCTAACAGTGAACCTGAATACATATCGTATAAAGCCTGGATAGCTATAGTTTCGCGACCTTTAAGTGCGCGAACCAGCTCTTCTTCAGTGAGGGATATTTTTTTAGTTGGTGCCAATACTTACTAATATACAGATTGTTTGACAAGTTCAAACATCTTTTTTAGCCGTTAAACTCAAAAAGATGTTTCTCTGCATGGTATGAAGAGCGTACCAGCGGGCCGCTTTCTACATATCTCAGACCTTTAGCTAATCCGATTTCTTTATATTTTGCAAATTGATCAGGGTGGATCCAGTCAACTACTGGATGGTGATTACGTGTTGGCTGTAAGTACTGACCTAAGGTCAGGATATGTACTCCGTTAGCAACCAGGTCATCCATAGCTTCCAGTACGTCGTCCTCAGTTTCTCCCAGGCCAAGCATAATTCCTGTTTTAGTCCTCAGACCAAATTCAGAGATCCTTTTTAAACATTCCAGACTTCTGTCATATTTTGCCTGAACACGTACTTGTTTGGTTAAACGGCGAACGGTTTCGATATTGTGTGACATCACTTCAGGACGCTCTTCCAGTACACGGTAAAGGTTATCCCATATACCTCTGAAATCAGGAATCAATGTTTCCAGGGTAGTCTCAGGGCTTTCTCTGCGGATAGCCTGTAAAGTTTCTGCCCAGATAATTGATCCGCCATCTTTTAAATCATCCCTGTCAACGGAAGTAATTACGCAGTGTTTGACCTGCATTAATTTAACCGAATTAGCGACGCGGTTAGGTTCGTCAGTATCTACGGCCTTTGGTCTGCCTGTGGCAACTGCACAAAATGAGCAGGAGCGTGTACAGATATTACCCAGGATCATGAATGTTGCAGTCCCTGCACCCCAGCACTCTCCCATATTAGGGCAGTTACCACTTTCACAAATGGTATGCAGTTTATGAGTATCTACAAGGCTACGCACTTGTGCATATTCTTTACCTACAGGAAGCTTAACTCTAAGCCAGTCTGGTTTACGTTGTATTGGGTTTGCTGAAACAACCGGAAGTTCGATCATGGAGCAAAGTTAAGCAATAGGTTTGAATTGTTATAAACATGAAATGTATTCCGGGTGTAATGTTATGCTTAAAAGCGTTGAATTGATAAATAATAAATGCTAACCTTGTATTAAATAATTCAATATGGCAACTTCAAAAATAACTTATAACGGAGGGCTGAGAACCAGCTCTGTTCATTTACGTTCCGGAAATGAAATCATTACGGATGCACCTGTAGATAATAAAGGAAAAGGAGAGGCTTTCTCGCCTACAGACCTTCTGGCAACATCATTAGGGAATTGTATGCTGACTATTGTAGGTATTGCAGCTGCGGAGCATGGATTTAACATCGATGGTGCTACCTGTGAGATCACAAAGGTTATGGCAGAAGAGCCCAGAAGAGTAGCAGAGATTATTGCTGCCTTCCAGTTTCCTGCAAATAACTATACGGATAAGGATAAAAAAATTATTGAAAGAGCTGCAAATACCTGTCCGGTATTTTACAGTCTTCACCCTGATCTGAAGAAAACAGTTTCTTTTAACTATTAATCAGTTCGGCTACTTCGTCTGCTGAGATGTCACTATGAGAAGCATCCAGTACGCAGTCTCCGTCTTTGATTAACAGGATCTGAGGGGATTCATGATGAACCTGAAATGTTTCAGCTATCTGTGCAGAGATTGCACGGTGGCTGATCAGGTCAAGGAAATAAAGATTTGTTCCGGCAGGAATGGCATCCCAATCCATTTCGAAACGTCTTTTAGCCATCGAACTCACTGAACAACGGGTGCTGTGTTTGAAAATTAAACTATAACCCGCCTGCGTTTTTATGTCACTGATCTGATCTGGATCAGTAATGTTCTTCCACTCCATCAAATTTGTATTTTAAATTATATTCGGCTTATTTTCTCCGGCTGCCTTTGGGATACGAACTGTATGCCGGGCAGATACGGTTAGAACAAGACTCTAAAATTGTGATTGCGAAGAATACTCCCAGCAATACTATCGTTATCTTTTTCATCGGTATATTTTTTTCCTACGCTAATCTACACTATTCCGGAAAAAAAAGCAATCGCTTATTACGCTGTTTCCAGTAAATGAGCCATTTTTATTGCTGTAATCGCCGCTTCATCACCTTTGTTACCATGTTTACCACCAGATCTGTCCAGTGCCTGCTGTAAATCGTTGGTTGTCAATACCCCGAAAATAACAGGTTTACTGTATTTAATCCCTACTTGTGTTACCCCATTAGCAACGGCATCACAGATGAAATCAAAATGTTTGGTCTCACCCTGAATCACACAACCCAGACAAATCACTGCATGAAGGTCAGCATGTTTCTTTAATAAAATCTCTGCTGCACCGGTTAATTCAAAACTTCCCGGAACGGCTATAGAAGTAATATTCTCTTCTTTAACACCATGTTTTAACAGTGTTTCTAAAGCGCCTTTATAAAGACTTCCTGTTACGTCTGCATTCCATTCTGCCACTGCGATTGCAATTTTATAAGCACCACCATCAGGTACAGTAGTATGAGAGAAGTCGGACAGGTTTTTTAATTGTGTTGCCATAGTGCAAAGGTAAGTATTAAAACAAAAAAAGGCCTGCATAAAATGCAGGCCCTTGTCAAATTTTGCAAATTTTATTTTCCTTGTGCAGCTGTAGCACGGGCGATATATTCGTCGATCATCACAGCTTCCTGGCTTGCAGGGAACTCAGCTTTGATTTTGTTATAGGCCTCTTCTGCATTTTTGAAGTCTTTTTGTGATTCGTAAACCAATCCTAATTTTTTAAGGAACAACGGAGAAGTAAACTTGTTGCTAGATTTATCAGCAGCTTTCTTGTAATAAGTAATTGCCTGGCTGTAATCTTTCAGTTCACTGTAAGCATCACCTAACATACCTAATGCCAGTGGATCTGCTACAGGACTTCCTGTTTCTGAATATTTACCTAAAACCTCAGTTGCTTTTTTGTATTCACCCTTACGTAAATAAATACCACCAAGATACAGATTAGCTAAGTTAGCTGATTTTGTATTGTTGTACTCTTCGGCAATTTTTTCGAATCCCGGGTAACCGGCATCTCCTGAAATAGCTTTGTTAGCCAGAGAATCTACCCCAACATATTGTTCTGCTTTGTACATTTTCGCAGAAGCCTCTTCAGCTCTGCCCTTTAAATATACATTCTGATACCAAAAGTATATGATCACTAATACGATTACCGCTGCGGCAATGAATAAAAGGCTTTTAGAGTTTTCCTCTAGAAATGAACCTTTTCTAACGTTATGATTTACTTCTTTTTCTGTTGTGGACATTTTATTTAAAAAAATTAAGGATTGCAAAAATACATTTTTCGGTTAAAGTATCAACCTCTTTTTCAGTATTTAAATAATTTTTTTAAAGCGGTGTCAATTTAGAACCCGCTGAATTAGATGTGAATAGGATAATCACGGATCGGACAGGATTAAAATAATGATTATTGCACAGGGCAATAAATATAAACGGTAACTTTGCAAGCACATATTATGTGGTTAAAAAACATTACTCTGCTCAACTTCAAGAATTATTCTGATGCTGATTTACGGTTTTCAAAAACGGTAAACGCATTTATAGGAAATAATGGTGCCGGGAAGACAAATTTACTGGACGCCATTCATTATCTGTGTCTTTGCAAGAGTTATTTCAATCCGATTGATAGCCAGCAGATCAAAACTGCGGAAGAGTTATTTATGATCCAGGGCGATTTTGACCGCCAGGAAAAAAATGAGAAGATTACCTGCGGGGTTAAAAAAAACCAGAAGAAACAATTCAAACGGAATAAAAAGGAATATGACAAGCTGGCCAGCCATATCGGTCTTTTTCCATTGGTGATGATTTCGCCTTATGACGTAACCATTATTATGGATGGAAGTGAGGAACGCCGTAAATTCATGGATAATGTGATCTCTCAGACTGATTCGCAATACCTGGATGAGCTGATGTTATATAACAGGCACCTGTTAAACCGGAATGCTTTGTTAAAACAGATAGCGCTTACCCGTCGTTATGATCCGGCGCTGCTGGAAATATTTAATGAACAACTGATCAGCTGCGGGCAAAACATTTTTGCCAAACGCAAGCAGTTTATGATAGATTACATTGAATTATTCAATAAATACTATCACTTCCTGACCGGAGATGCAGAGCAGGTGAGCCTGATTTATCAGTCCCAGCTGAATGAGACTCCGTTTGAAACGTTACTCTCACAGTCTGTAGAAAAGGATAAAGTGCTGGAAAGAACAACTACGGGGATTCATAAGGATGATCTGGTCTTTAGTATCAGCGATATGCCATTGAAGAAATTCGGGTCTCAGGGACAGCAGAAGTCATTCCTGATTGCGTTGAAACTGGCACAATATGCTTATGTAGAAAAATATAAGGGTTTCAAACCGCTGCTGCTGCTTGATGATATTTTTGATAAGCTTGATGAACACCGGATGCACAAACTGATGGAGATGGTTTCTCATCATGATTTCGGACAGATTTTTATTACAGATACGGGGAAAGAAAGAGTGCTGAATATTTTTGATAAGATAAAAGTTCCGGTAACTTTGTTTGAAGTAATTAACGGGGCTGTACAACATGCGTAAACCAAATGATATGACCTTAAAGGACGCCATTTCTAAAATGCTGTCTGTATACAGGTTAAGAGGAAAGTTTGACGAAACAGGCGTGGTAGCGATGTGGCCCGAAATTATGGGTACTGCTATTGGAAACAGGACGACCCAGATTTATATTGCCCATAAAAAATTATTTGTCCGGATCGAATCTTCGGTGATCAAAAACGAACTGCTGATGGTTAGAACCGGCATCATTCAAAAACTGAATGAACGTGCCGGCTCTGAAGTTATTAATGAGATTATATTCCTTTAGGGTTTTAGTTATTCCCACCACCCCCGAATATTTTGCTGAGTACCCAGATAATCAGGGCAAGTATAACCACAATTATAATTATACCAGACCAGACTCCGGCTTTAAATATGCCCTCAATCAATTGACAGCTGCTTAATGTGGTCATCACTAAAGCGACAAGTGCCAGTGGAAGATATCTTTTGCTATTCATAATAGGTTGCTTTATATTTTCAGAACAAACTATTCTCAGAATGGTTTTGGAAATATTACTTAGCGTTTATCTTGATTAATTCAATTTCAAAAATCAATGTACTGTAAGGTGGAATGTCCTGACCGGCTCCACGCTCACCATAAGCCAGGTTAGCAGGGATGAAAAATTTGTATTTTGCGCCCGGGGACATCAGCTGTACACCTTCTGTCCATCCTGGAATAACGTGGTCAAGAGAAATGGAAAGGGGCTCTTTTTTATCGTAAGAACTATCAAACTGTTTTCCGTTCAGTAAGGTACCTTTGTAGTTTACCTGTACGTTATCTGTCGCTGTCGGTTTTTGGCCTGCTCCAGGTGTAATCACCTGGTACTGTAAACCACTGCTGGTAGTTTGTATGCCCGGGGTCTTTTTATTATTGGCCAGGAAGGTATTGCCTTCTGCAATCTGGGTAGCGTATTTAGCCTGGGTAATTCCTTTAAAAAGATTTCCGATAGCCTTCTGTGAGTTTTCCTGGCTTAATAAAGGTGTTTGTCCCTGATAGACATCTTTTAATCCTTTGATCAGTAAATCATAGTTTAAAGTTGTTACACCATTACTTTTCAGGCCCGTAGCCATCGAAAGACCGAAAGCATAACTTGCCGAGTCGGTCAGACTTGTCATTTTTACCGGGGCCACAGCTGTTTTTACTGTTGCTTTTTTTACTGGTTTACGTTTAGTTTGTGCAGTTACCGCATAAGCGCAAAATGGGATAAGGGCGGTAATAAATAATTTCTTCATTAAATTGAATTGGTTTTGTTGTTAATTCAGGTCAATACTTGCCCGGAGGAAAAAATCAGGGCAAAAAATAAGCACCCTTTTGAGGTGCTTAAAAATTCTTGTTTAGCAAAAACTAAAAACGTTCAGCAGCAGTGAAGAAGAAATCTCCTTCGATTGCAGCATTCTCATCCGAATCAGATCCGTGAACAGCATTAGCATCGATAGATTTTGCATATTTCTGACGGATAGTACCTTCAGCTGCTTCAGCTGGGTTTGTAGCACCGATCAGTTTTCTGAAATCTTCTATTGCATTGTCTTTTTCAAGGATCGCAGCTACGATTGGTCCTGAAGACATGAAGCTAACTAAATCACCGTAGAAAGGACGATCTTTGTGAACTTCGTAGAATTTACCAGCAGTCTCAGCTGTTAGTTTAGTGTATTTTAACGCGATGATTTTGAAACCAGCAGCAGTAATATCATTGATAATTGCACCGATATGTCCATTTGCTACTGCATCTGGCTTAATCATTGTAAATGTTCTGTTTGTAGTCATTATAGTGTTATTTGTTTTGCAAAACTACATTTTCTACTGATAATATTAAACATCAAATTTAAACAAGCTCTTAATCATTAAATTATTAGATTTGTAGCGAAAAATTATGCTATCCCTTTCCGAACTTAAAACACTGCTGGCAACGCCGCAGAAAATTGTAATTACGACACACCATAAACCTGATGGCGATGCTATGGGCTCTTCTTTAGGGCTATATGCTTATCTGATCCAGAAAGGCCATCATGTAAAAGTAATTACCCCGACCGACTATCCTTATTTTTTACATTGGCTGCCTAATAACGCTGACGTAATCATTTATACAGAAGCTAAAGAGCAGTCAGAACAACTGGTTGCTGATGCAGCCCTTGTATTTTGTCTGGATTTCAACACACTGAGCCGTATCAATGAACTGGGTGAAGTTATCCGCAGTTCTTCTGCTTATAAGATCATGATTGATCATCACCTGGATCCTGAGGATTTTGATGATTACAGACACTGGAGTATCAACGCCTGTGCAGCAGCCCAGCTGGTTTACGACTTCATTGTCAATGAACTGGATGATGCAGCACTGATGAATAAGGATATTGCAACCTGTTTATACACGGGAATTATGACAGATTCAGGATCTTTCAGATTCCCTTCTGCTACTTCCGAAGTATATCGCATAGGTGCTGATCTGATTGATGCAGGTGCAGAACACTGGCGTATCCACCAGCTGGTCTATGATAATGCAACAGAAAACCGTTTGCGTTTCCTGGGAAATTGTCTGACCAATAAACTGGAAATTATCAGAGAGTTGAATACAGCTATCATCACGGTTACTGCCGAAGAACTCAAACGTTTCAACATTGTTACCGGAGATACTGAAGGCATTGTTAATTATGCACTTTCGATTAACGGGATCAGGCTTGCTGCCTTTATTATTGAACGGACGGATAAAGTTAAATTGTCGCTGCGTTCAACAGGTGATTTTCCAGCTAATGAAATCTGTAAAAAGTATTTCAACGGAGGTGGGCACAGGAATGCTGCCGGTGGATATTCTGACAAAAATCTGGAAGACACAATAGCTTATTTTAAATCTATTCTGCCGGATTACAAAACACTATTATTACAGTAAAAGAAAAAACAATCAAATAAAATTAAGCGTGTAAGCATATATTGTATAAATTGCAGGATTGCCGAAGCGTAATTGAGAAACAAAAAACAACAACTATAAATTCAAATGAAAAAAACATTAGTAATTCTTTTTGCTGCCACACTTGGTTTAGCGGCTTGTAACAACTACAAAAAAGGTCCGGGAGGCCTGATGTATACAATACACAAGACTGAAGGAAAAGACAAAATCGTTGAAGGTGATATCATCAAAATCAATGCAATTCAAAAAACTGAAAAAGATTCAGTAACCAGCAGTACTTATGACATTCAGCAGCCAGCTGTATTCCCTGTATCTAAAAAACAATGGGCAGGAGATATCTCTGACGCTCTAATGTTATTAGCTGAAGGTGACAGTGCGACATTCAAAATTGACCTGGATTCAATGGCTAAATATTCAAATCAGCCGAAACCAGCTACTCAAAAAGATAAATACATGGTTTTCACTGTGAAAATCGAAAAAGTAATGCACAAAGCTAAAGGTGAAGCTGATTCAACTTTCCAGAAAAAAGCTACTGAGTTTTTCCAGAAAGACTTCCAGGCTACTGTTGCTAAACATAAAGCAGCTGAAGGTGGAAAAATCAAAAAATTCATTGAAGAAAACAAACTGAAAGTACAAACTACAGCTTCTGGTTTACAATATGTAATTACAGCTCCTGGTGATGCACAAAGAGCGACACCAACTGATACTTTGATGGTAAACTACACTGGTAAATTACTAACTAAAAAATCAGATGGTAAAGAAAGTATTTTTGATACAAGTATCGAAAAAGTAGCTAAAGAATCAGGTAAATTCAACCCGATGGCAAAATATGGTCCTCGTCCGTTCACCATCGGAAGAGCAATTCCAGGATTTGACGAAGGTTTGAAACTGATTGGTAAAGGTGGAAAAATCACATTGATCATTCCTTCGAGCCTGGCTTATGGTGAAGGCGGAATGCCTCAGGGTGGTATCACTCCATTCTCTCCATTAGCTTTTGAGGTTGAAATCACTGACATCAAAAAACCTACAGGTGCACCTGTAGCTGCGCCGGTTATGACAGCGCCTACAGCTAAAAAATAAGTAAGATTTTAATTTAATGAAGAACCCTGTCCGGATTACCGGACAGGGTTTTTTTATTAACTTTGCTCTATGTTATTAACTGACACACACACGCATTTATATTACGAAACAGAAGAGGAAAAACAGGCTTTACTCTTTCAACGCTGCTTCGAAAATAAGATAGAGCGTTTATTTCTGCCTAATGTAGATATTTCTTCCATTGCTAAAATTGACGATCTGGTTAGCAAATATCCCGATAATTGTTTTGCGATGGCCGGTTTACATCCCTGTGAAGTAAAGGAAGGGTATACTGAAATTCTTGCTGAGATCTATGAAAGTATTGCTGACAGGAAGATTTATGCTATCGGAGAGATCGGCATTGATCTTTACTGGGATAAAAGTACTTTAGCCATACAGCAATTAGCTTTCCTTGAGCAGATCAAATGGGCCAAGGCATTGAAACTTCCTATTGTCATTCACTGCAGAGAAGCTTTTGATGAAGTATTCGAAATACTGGAAGCTGAAAAAGGAGATGAACTGAGAGGAATCCTTCATTGTTTTACAGGTAATCTGGAGCAGGCGAACAAAGCTATAGAACTAGGATTTTATCTGGGAATAGGAGGTGTAGTCACTTATAAAAAAGCAGGGCTGGATGAAGTGCTTTCGCATGTTCCGCTGGAACATCTGGTACTGGAAACGGATTCGCCTTATCTGGCACCGGTGCCTTACAGAGGAAAACCTAACGAAAGCAGTTATCTCATTCATATTGCACAGAAAGTTGCAGATATCTATCATATTCCAGTAGAAAAGGTAGCTGAAGTAACAACAGCTAATTCAATCAAAATATTTAACGTTTAGCTTTACATGACAAAAATTCTCATTATCTATACAGGTGGAACTATCGGTATGGTCAATAATCCTTTAACGGGTTCATTAATTCCTTTTGACTTTGAGCAGATTCAGCAGAATGTGCCCGAACTGGCCCGGTTAAATTATCATCTTTCTGTGCATTCCTTTGATCCGATCCTGGATTCCTCTAATATGGATCCTGTGATCTGGGCGGAGCTGGCCAGGATTATTGAAGAAACCTATGATGAATATGATGGATTTGTTGTGCTGCATGGCTCGGATACGATGGCTTATACTGCTTCTGCATTGAGCTTTATGTTAAAGAACCTGAATAAACCGGTAGTACTTACAGGGTCACAGCTCCCGATAGGAGAGATCCGGACTGATGCCAAAGAAAACTTAATTACGGCACTGGAAATTGTAGCGACCAAGAATAATGGAAAGGCCATGGTACCTGAGGTTTGTATCTATTTCGATTATCAGTTGTTCAGGGGTAACCGTTCGATTAAATATAATTCAGAGAAATTTGAAGCTTTCCAGTCTCCAAATTACCATATCCTTGCCGAGGCAGGAGTGAATCTGTCTTTTTATAATAATTATATCAATGAGCTGCCGCTGGAACCTTTACAGGTTCAGTCAAATTTTAATGCCAATATTGGTGTGTTAAAATTATATCCTGGAATTACTGCCCAGGCAGTACAGGCAATCACCAGGTCTTCTGTAGATGCTATTGTACTGGAAACCTTTGGATCGGGTAATACAACCACTGCTTCCTGGTTTATTGACAGTTTGCAGGAAGCGATCGATCAGGGAAAATTAATTGTTGATATTTCACAGTGCCAGGGTGGTTCTGTTGAACTGGGAAAATATGAAACCAGTAAGAAGCTACAGCAAATGGGGATCATCAGCGGATTTGATATGACATTTGAGGCTACAGTAACTAAATTGATGTACCTGATGGGACAGAATCTGACAAATACTGAAATTGCGTCTTTAATGGAACAATCGCTGAGAGGTGAGTTAACTGTTTAGCATTCGTTTAATTAAAACTACTATTTTTGTATAGTATTGAAGAGATGAAGGATAATTAGCTTACTTTTGAGTCTGGTAATAAATGATGAGGAAGCCGGATGTTTAATCATTCATGGAAGCTTCATAACCGATAAATAACAAATGAAGATAGAGCAGATTTATACAGGCTGTCTGGCAGAGGCCGCCTATTATATAGAGAGTAATGGCGAGGCAGCAATCATTGACCCTTTACGTGAGGTTCAGCCTTATCTTAAAAAGGCAAAATTAGCCGGTGCTACTATAAAATATATTTTCGAAACGCATTTTCATGCAGACTTTGTTTCTGGACATGTTGATCTTGCCCGGCAATCGGGTGCGAAAATTATTTACGGACCAACAGCACAGACAACTTTTGATTCTTATATAGCTGAAGATGGAGAGATCTTTAAAATAGGAGATCTGACCATTCAGGTTTTACATACTCCGGGACATACTCCTGAGTCTACCACTTACCTGTTAAGGGATAAAGAAGGTAAGCCTTATTGTATTTTTACAGGCGACACTTTGTTTATTGGTGATGTAGGCCGGCCTGACCTTGTACAAAAAGGGGCACAGACAGCTGAAGAGATGGCCGGTACATTATACGATTCCCTGCATTCAAAAATTCTTTCTCTACCAGATCAGACCCTGGTTTATCCGGCCCATGGAGCTGGCTCTGCCTGTGGTAAACATATGAGTAAAGAAACATTCGATACACTGGGACATCAGAAAGAAGTTAATTACGCCTTAAAGGCATCCAGCAGAGAAGATTTTATCAGACAGGTAACGGACGGGATTTTACCTCCGCCGCAGTATTTTGCGAAAAATGCAGCAATCAATAAAAATGGTTACGAAAGTTTTGCCCAGGTCAGAGAAAAGGGGTTAATCCCGATGCTTCCTGAAGAATTTGAGGCAACAGTAAATCATGCCGGAGCGCTGATTATCGATACCAGAGACCCTCAGGAATTTGCTAAGTCATTCATTCCTTCTTCTATTAATATTGGTTTAAACGGACAGTTTGCCCCATGGGTTGGTGCCCTGGTGACTGATCTGAAACAACCTTTATTATTGATCGTCGAAGAAGGCAAAGCCGAAGAAGCAATTACGCGTCTGGCAAGAGTTGGTTACGACGAAACTATAGGTTATCTTGAAGGTGGTATCACAGCATGGCTCAACGCAGGTAAGGATGTGGAGAGCATTGACTCTGTCTCTGTGACTGATTTTGAAGAAATAGTCCTGACCCAGCCGGATGTAAAGATACTTGATGTGCGTAAACCAGGCGAATATGAAGCCGGGCATTTAGAATGTACACTTACGCGTCCTTTGGACTATATCAACGACTGGACAGGTGAGATCAGTCCAACGGAAACTTATTATATCCATTGTGCGGGCGGTTACAGATCTATGATTGCTGCTTCTATTTTAAAAGCGCGGGGTGTTGTGAATGTTATCGATGTTCAAGGGGGATATGCCGCTATCCGGTCAACGGCCTTGAAACGTACGGATAGCTCTGCTTCAGCAAAAGAAATCAAACACTGATCAGCTGATGGAAGAATATGATGTACTGATCATTGGTTCAGGTCCTATTGGCATGGCATGTGGTATAGAAGCAAAAAAGGCCGGACTGAGTTATATCATTGTAGAAAAAGGAGCGCTGGTAAACAGTCTGTATAATTACCCTGTTTTTATGACCTTTTTCTCAACTTCTCAGAAACTGGAAATCGGCGGGGTTCCTTTTGTCAGTATCAGTCCTAAACCAAACCGTAATGAAGCTGTAGAATACTATCGCCGGGTGGCAGAAAAATTTGATCTGCAGATCAATCTTTTTGAAAAAGTAGAGGAGGTTCTAAAAACATCAGCATATCATTTTGAAGTTAAAACTTCCAAAAGAAGCTATAAAACCAGAAATGTAATTATATCTACCGGATTTTATGATGTCCCTCTGCTGATGGATATTCCAGGTGAAAACCTGCCAAAAGTTGCACACTATTATAAAGATCCGCATTTATATGCTTTTCAGGATGTCGTTGTGATAGGAGCAAATAATTCTGCGATTGATGCAGCACTTGAAACTTACCGCAAAGGAGCCAGGGTTACTTTAGTTGTCCGGGGCCCGGAAATAGGTTCCTATGTGAAATACTGGGTTCGTCCTGATATAGAAAACAGAATCAAAGAAGGTGAAATCACTGCCTATTTTAATGCGGAAGTTGTCTCTATACAGGAAGATAGTGTAACGATCAGAACACCAGAGAAGACCTTTACCCAGAAGAATGACTTTGTAATTGCCATGACGGGCTATAAACCAGATTTTGGGATGTTGAAAAAGTTAGGTGTGCAGTTGGAAGGTGAATCTTCAGCAACACCGGTCTATAACCCGGAAACGATGGAAACTAATCTTCCCGGGCTGTATCTTGCAGGTGTAGTTTGCGGGGGTATGGATACGCATAAGTGGTTTATTGAAAACTCCAGAGTTCATGCAGAACAGATCTTTAAACACATCACTGAAAAGTAATAAGCGTATTTATCAATTTTAAAATTTCATTAAAGCAGAATTAGCTGAATTTAGTTAAGTTTGCAAATATTTTCAAACCTGAATGCCAGGAATAAATCAGATTAAGAAACCCATAGCCGCAGATATAGCAGTCTTTGAAGAAAAGTTCAAGGCCTCTATGCATAGTGACGCCCCTTTACTGGATCGCATTACGCACTATATTGTGAAGAGAAAAGGTAAGCAGATCAGACCTATGTTTGTTTTTTTTGCCGCTAAACTTTGCGGGGGGATTATCGAATCGACCCACCGCGGTGCCGCACTGGTAGAATTACTGCATACAGCCACACTGGTTCATGATGATGTTGTTGACAATGCCTATGAGCGCAGAGGTTTCTTTTCCATCAATGCCTTATGGAAAAATAAAATTGCTGTACTCGTTGGTGATTACCTGCTGGCTAAAGGCCTGCTGTTATCTGTAAATAATAACGAATTCCGTCTCCTGCAGATTGTCTCTGAAGCCGTAAAGCAGATGAGCGAAGGTGAGTTGTTACAGATTGAAAAGGTACGCAGAATGGATATCAGCGAAGAATTGTATTTTGATGTTATCCGTCAGAAGACAGCCTCCCTGATTGCTTCCTGTTGTGCTTGTGGCGCTGCTTCGGCAGGTGCTGATGATGAAACCATCGAAAAAATGCGGTTATTTGGTGAAAAGGTCGGTATTGCCTTTCAGATTAAAGATGATACTTTTGATTTTGGTACGGATGATGTAGGTAAACCTCTTGGGATAGATATCAAGGAGAAAAAAGTAACCCTCCCATTAATTTATGCCTTAAACAGGGCGGATAAAGCCGAGAAAAAGCGGATGATTAACCTGGTTAAAAACCATAAGGACGAGCCGGCTAAAATACAGGAGATTATTGATTTTGTGAATAGTAAAGAAGGCGTTCATTATGCCACTCAGAAGATGGCACAATATCAGCAGGAAGCATTCGATATTTTATACAGCTTTGAAGAAAGTGAAGCCAGAACCGGGTTAGAGCAATTAGTCCGTTATACGACAGAACGTAAAAAGTAACAAATCCTATACACTACATTTTTATGCGGATATATTTTAATTAAAAGCTTATTTTAATCAAAATATATTTTTCATGAAGATCCTTCTCTCTCTCTTTCTGGCGGGGCTTGCTACCACTGTGTATGCCCAGGATAATTTTAACACAGCATTTAGCAATATCAATACAGATGTGCAGCTGCATTCCAGAGCTTATGGTACCTTAAAATCTGCTACAGAAACTATAGGTCATCGTTTAACAGGCTCTGCTAATGGAGCTAAAGCCGAAGAATATGCTTTTAATCTATTGAAATCTTATGGTTACGATGTGCGTTATCAACCCTTCGAGGTAGAGAGCTGGAGCCGTATCACTAATGAAACCCAGATTGGGGATGCAGCATCATCACTCCGGATTATACCTTCTGTGGCACTGGCACATTCTCCGGTAAAATCATCTGTATCCGCAGCGCTGGTCGATATGGGAAATGGTTTGGAGAGTGATTACCAGAATGCAACTCAGATTAAAGGTAAAATTGCACTGGTTTATCTGGGCATATTACCCGGTTCACCAAAAGGCACAGCTTCACTTCACCGTTCTGAAAAGACGGCGATTGCGATTAAACACGGAGCTGCGGGGATCATCTTTATCAACGGAGTAAAGGGCGGAGTGTTATTGACAGGAACAGCTTCAGTCACAGGAAAGCTGATTACCATTCCTGCAGTGTGTATTGGCCTGGAAAACGGGATGAAACTCAAAGAACAGCTGAAATCAAAAACACAGTATGCAAGTTTGAAGATGACCAATTTTTCTGGTCTGATCAAAGCGAGAAATATCATCGCAACGGTCAAGGGTGATTCTCTTCCAAAAGAGAAAATCCTGGTTGGAGGTCATCTGGATAGCTGGGATCTGGCCACCGGTGCCATTGATAATGGTATAGGTTCTTTTGCTGTGATGGATATGGCGAGAACTTTTAAAACTCTGAAACTGAAAACTAAACGTACGGTTGAGTTTATCCTCTTTATGGGGGAAGAACAAGGGTTATTAGGTTCAAAAGCTTATATCGCTCAGGCAGAAAAGAAACACGAGCTGGATGAGGTGAAGTTTATGCTGAATTATGATATGACTAATGACCCTAAAGGTTTTGCAACAAGCCGGGAGGAAATGAAAATCTTATTTAAAGGTTGGGGAGATCAGATAGTAAAAATTGATACGGGCTTCAAGAATGTTTTCGTAGCTGGAGCCTGGTTACATAGCGATCATCAACCTTTTATGCTGGAAGGGATTCCTACCGGTGGCGGCGCAGGAGGGGAGTTACCTAACCATTCCGGACAATTTTATCATTCTGACGGAGACAGCTTTAAGCTGGTTGATGAACAGCAGCTTAAAAATACAGTACGTTACAGTGCAATGCTGACTTACGCCCTGGCTAATACACCAGATCTTCCTGTAGGAAAACAAACAGAAGATAAACTCAAGGCTTTCCTGATCAAGAATAATCTGGAAGAACCTTTGAAGATCGCCGGTGAGTGGAAATGGAAGGATTAATTTTATTAGAAATTTTCGGCTATATTTACCGCTGTAAAATATAATTGCAGCGGTATAAATGCGTAATATCAATATAAAAGAACTGGCGAAGGCACTTAATTTATCCACTTCAACTGTTTCCAGGGCTTTCCGGGACAATAGCGATATTAGTAAAGAAACCAAGGACAAAATTCTGGCTGCTGCAAAAGAACTGAATTATCAGCCAAATCATTATGCCAGCAATTTAAGGGAACAGCGAAGTAAAACCATCGCCGTCATCGTTCCAGAGCTGGGTAATAACTTCTTCTCTCAGGCCATTAATGGAATTGAAGGGGTTGCAAGAGCTAAAGGTTATCATATCTTAATCTATGCAACTGACGATGATTATGAAAAAGAAGTTTCCTTTATCAGGCATTTGCATAATGGTAGGGCAGATGGTATCATTATGTCTGTTTCCGGAGAGGCTAATGATCATAACTATCTGAATGAACTTAATCAGAAGAGACTGCCGCTGGTTTTCTTCGATAGGGTTTACGAGGATATTATTACACCTCAGGTGATTACGAATGATTATGCCAGTAGTTTCTCAGCTGTACAACATTTAATTAAACAGGGATGTAAACGAATTGCCTGCCTGGTTATTAATAAAAATCTATCCATTGGTAAAACCAGGATGCAGGGTTATCTGGATGCCCTGGCTAAATATAATATTCCATTTGACGATCGTTTAATTGTAGACTGTACGAACAGCTATAAAAGAAATAATGTCATCCTGAAAGACATGTTGAAACGATTGAAACCAGATGGTGTTTTTACTTCAGTGGAACGTCTTGCTTTTGCTACCTATTACGCCTGTAATGACCTGGATATCTCCATCCCTGAAGAAGTTAAGGTTGTAGGCTTTTCTAGCCTGCAGATTGCCCCTTTACTAAACCCCTCTTTAACCACCGTTACCCAGCCAGCCACGCAGATAGGTACCGAAGCTGCAATGTTATTATTCAAAATGCTGGAGTTCCCTGAGCAGGTGAATGTAAGTGAAAAAATCGTTCTTGAGTCTAAGTTAATGAAGCGTAATTCTACTGCGCTGAAACGTTAAAAATACGTTAAATTCTTGTTACTAAATTCTGCCCTTTTTGAGCAGAATATTTTTCCTTTCTTCCGAAATACGCAGAATTTCAGATTTTTTTGCTGTCGTGATTGTTAATAACTATCTAAAACTACGGGAACGTTCCCGGTATCGTTCCCGTAAAATAGGCTGAAAAACACTTAGTGTAAAAAAAACACTTTTATTGTTGTTTGAATGGTTGTAATGTGTTGATATACAGTTTTATACTGTGTGATTTATTGTGTAATTGTGAAAAGTAGTGTAAAATTTATTAGGGTATTTTAGTGATTTTAAAATATTAAATATTGTGTTAAAAAATTATTTGATATAAAATTTTGAAATGTGGAGGTCAAATGTGAATTTACGATGTGTGTGATACACAGTAAATATTATCCAAATATATACCCCAAAAAAAATTATCAAATATGAAAGTATTTTACGTGATGAGGTATTGTCTGCTGCTGGTTTTAACCATAACCGCACTGACCGTACAAGCACAGACCGGTTCAATAACTGGTAAGATCATTGATGAAACGGGACAAGGTCTTCCTGGGGCATCTGTATTGATCAAAGGGCAGAGCAGAAGTGCCAGCACAGATGTGAATGGGGATTTTAAGATTACTGGAGTAACCAAGGGAGCTGTTGTATTGACAGCAAGTTATATTGGTTACACTTCCATTGATCAGAATGTAACCGTGAATGGTAATACGGTAGTAAATTTCAAACTGAAGCCAGACGCGCAGAACTTAAATGAAGTGGTTGTGATTGGTTATGGTTCAGTACAGAAAAAAGATCTGACCGGATCTGTGACTACAGTAGGCGCTAAAGATTTTCAGGCAGGTAATATTACTTCGCCTGAGCAATTGATCGCTGGTAAAGTTGCCGGTGTATCCATTGTTTCTAATAGTGGACAGCCTGGAGCAGGAAGTACTATCCGTATTCGTGGTGGTGCATCATTGAACGCGAGTAACGATCCTCTGATTGTGATTGACGGTGTTCCTTTTGGAAGTAACCTGACTGTTGGTGCGACAAGTGGTACTGTAATCGCAGGGGTTGCGAATCCGCTGAGTTTAATTAATCCGAACGACATTGAGACTTTCACTGTATTAAAGGATGCTAATGCAACTGCAATTTATGGTTCAAGAGCCTCTAATGGTGTTATTCTGATTACGACTAAAAAGGGAAAATCAGGAGAACCTACAATCAATTTCAGCACAGTCAATTCTTATGCTACGGTTGCTAAGAAGGTAGATGTATTAACGGGTGATCAGATTCGTGCTTATGTGAATGCGAATGGAACTGCTGCGCAAAAAGCCTTATTAGGTACTGCTAATACGGACTGGCAGAATGTGATCTACAACAATGCATTCACTACAGATAATAACCTGAGTATTGCAGGAAGCTTTAAAAATGTTCCTTATCGGATTTCCGGTGGTTACCTGGATCAAAAAGGTTTGTTACGTACAGACGAGATGACAAGAGCAACAGCTGGGATATCTCTGAATCCAACTTTCTTTGATAAACACCTGAAAGTAGATCTGAACCTGAAAGGTTCACTAAGTGAAACACGTTTTGCCAACACGGATGCTGTAGCTGCGGCAATTCAGTTTGATCCGACACAACCTGTTTATGCTAATAATAAATACGGCGGATATTTCGAATGGTTAAATGCTGATGGTAGTATAAATCCAAATGCGCCAAAAAATCCATTGGGATTAATTGAAGAAAAACAAAATAATGGTAAAACAGCCCGTAGTTTTGGTAACTTAAAATTAGATTACTCCTTCCATTTCTTACCTGAACTGCATTTAAATGTGAATGGTGGTTATGATGTGTCTAAAGGATATGGAGCTATTAATGTTCCGGCTTATGCAGCACAGAGTATAGGAGGCCCAGGAACAGCTTCCCAATACGAAGCTGTTCAGCATAATAAAGTAGCGGAAGCGTTTTTTAGCTATAACAAGGATCTGCAAAGCATCAGAAGTAATATTAATGCAACTGCTGGTTACGGTTTTTATGACAACTCTACAACTACTTACAATTTCAATAGCTATAATGCTTTAGGTGTTTTGCAGAGTCCAATAGTATTTCCTTTTGATACACAGCAAAATCGACTACTGTCTTACTATGGTCGTTTGGTATACACCTACGCTGATAAATATATTTTCTCAGGAACGATGCGTGCTGATGGATCATCGAAATTCAGTGAGTCTGGCAGGTGGGGTTATTTCCCTTCAGCCGGTTTTACCTGGAGAGCAATTGATGAGTCATTCTTAAAAGACAGTAAAGTGTTTTCTGATTTGAAAATGCGTTTAAGTTATGGTATTACCGGACAGCAGGATGGTATTGGTAACTATACTTATTTACCAAATTACTACACCAGTGTAAATGAGGCCCAGTATCAGTTAGGCAATCAGTTTTACCATATGTATACACCAATTGCTTATGATAAAAATCTGAAATGGGAAACTTCTACGACTTACAATGCAGGTCTGGATTACGGTTTCTTCAAAGGAAGAGTATACGGTAGTGTAGATGTTTACTATAAAAAAACTAAAGATTTATTAAGTACTGTACCAATTGCAGTAGGAACGAACTTCAGTAACCTGTTATTAACGAATGTTGGTAACATGACCAATAAAGGAATTGAGGCAAGTATCAATGTAGGAATCATTAAGTCAGCCGATGTGAACTGGGATATGGGCTTTAACTTTACCTACAATAACAGTAAAGTAACCAACCTGTCTCTTAACCCAAGCCCTGATTATAAAATCGGAACTACTGATGGTAATATTACCGGAGCCACTGGTACTACATTGAAATGGAATTCAGCTAATTATCAACCTGGATCCTTCTATGTATACAAGCAAGTTTATAATGCACAGGGAGCACCAATCGAAGGTGTATATGCTGATTTAAATCATGATGGTGTTGTGAATGATCAGGACAGATATTTCTACAAATCTCCGGCACCTAAATATATCATGGGTTTCACTACTTCATTTAACTACAAAAAATGGACGCTGAGTACTGTATTGCGTGCGAACATTGGTAACTATATTTATGATAATGTTGCCTCTAACCTGGCTGTAAGCAGAAATATTCTTAGCCCAAGCGGTCTGATCAATAATGCAAGTACCTCATTCTACGATACCAATTTCTCCAATAACCAGTACCTGAGTGACTACTATATCAAAAACGCATCCTTCCTTAAAATGGATAATGCAGGTGTTGCTTATAATTTTGGTCGTATCTCACCAAACTCAAAGGCTAATCTTCGGATCACTGCAAACGTTCAGAATGTATTTGTGGTTTCCAAATACAAGGGAATTGATCCTGAGAGTAGTTCGGGTATTGATTATAACTTATACCCAAGACCAAGAACATACAGTTTGGGGCTTAACGTAGGATTTTAATAATATAAATTTAAGAGAGAGAGAAAGATGAAAAATCTATTCAAAATATTTACGGCAACAGCCATCCTGATGGCCACCTTCTCGTCTTGTAAAAAAGACCTGAATTTGAAGCCTACAAATGATATCACTTCAGATGTTGCTTATTCTACTCCTGCTGGTTATAAGCAGGTACTGGCTAAAGTATACGGAAGTTTCGCTACTACTGGTGGCGGTGGTTCAGGTTCAAGTGACCTTGGCGGGATTGATGCAGGAACATCCGATTTTATTCGTTTATACTGGAATGCTCAGGAATTAACTACTGATGAAGGACTTTGTGTATGGAATGATCCGGGAGTTTATGACCTGAACTATCAGACCTATACTTCAGATAATATCCTCCTGAGAGGATTATATACAAGGAGTTTATACCAGATTACGGTGATCAATGAATTCCTGCGCGAAAGTACTCCGGCTAAATTAGCTTCCCGTAATATTACAGGAGCAGATGCAGCTAATATTGCTGTCTATGTAGCAGAAGCAAGATTTTTGCGCGCCTATCAATACTGGGTATTGATGGATTTATTTGGTAATCCTCCGTTCATCACTGAAAACAATCTGATTGGCACAACAGCACCTCAGCAAATTAAACGTGCAGATTTATTCAAGTATGTAGAGAGTGAATTATTAGCTATTGATCCTATTTTATTAACGTCCAATGAATATGGAAGGGCAACTAAGGCAGCTGAATGGATGTTGTTATCACGGTTATATCTGAATGCGTCAGTTTATACAGGTACTGACAGAAACACTGATGCGATTACTTATGCAAGCAAAGTTATCGCTGGTGGTTTCAGTCTGCACTCAGCTTATAAAAACTTGTTCCTTGCTGATAACAATATCAATAACCCGGAGACCATCTTATCTATTAACTATGATGGAACCCTGACTCAGAATTATGGCGGAACTACCTTTATAGTCAATGCGTCTATCAATGGTGATATGAAACCTGCTACTTTTGGTGTTCCAAATGGTGGTTGGGGTGGTATCCGTACCCGTTCAACTTTACCGGCTATGTTCGGTATTTCAGGTGCTTTTACTTCTAATCCTGATTCAAGGGCAATGTTCTATGGTGACAAATCTGTGAATGATGCTGTAGCCGTATTTACCGATGGTTTACGTGCTATCAAATTCAGAAATGTTAATCAGGCAGGTGTTGCAGCTCCATCAATTGGTGGAACCTTCTGTTCTATTGATTTCCCTTTATTCCGTTTACCGGAAGCTTACCTGAATTATGCTGAAGCTGTTTTACGTGGCGGCGGCGGTGGTTCGATGGGCCAGGCGCTTACTTATGTTAACCTTTTGCGTCAGCGTGCCTATGGTAACAGCAGTGGAAATGTGACTTCCCTGACATTAGATAATATCCTGACAGAAAGAGCCAAAGAATTCTTCTGGGAAGGATACCGTCGTACAGATTTGGTACGTTTCGGCAAATTTACTGATGGATCATATTTATGGCCATTTAAAGGTGGTGTTGCTGCAGGACGTGGTATTGATGCGACACGTAGTATCTTCCCGTTGCCATCTGCTGATTTGATTGCCAATCCTAATTTAACACAGAACCCAGGTTATTAATCAAAATCTATCATAGATATGAAATCATTATATATAAAAACCATGACCTATAGCCTTTTCCTGCTATTATTCATGTCATGTAAAAAGGATGAAACTAAAGTTGTGGCGGGTAACGGCACAGCTCCGGTTCTGACAGCCACACAAAGTACGCTGGTCCTGGACAGCACTAAAAAAACGCAAAATGCTGTCACTTTCAACTGGACAGCCTCTTCTTTTGGCTATAGTGCTGGTGTAAGTTACGCGATCCAGATAGATCTTGCAGGGAATAGCTTTAAAGCACCTAAGGAGATTGCCGTAAATACAGCTTTAACCCAAGCCTATACGGTTTCTGACCTGAATGATCTGGTTAACCAGATGGGGTTGACCGTTGGTGTAGCTGGTAAACTGGAAGTAAGAGCTGTAGCTACTATCAGTAGTACTTATGCACCTGCATATTCCAATGTGGTTCCGATTACTGTAACCCCTTATCAGATTGTGATCAATTATCCGTCACTTTATGTTCCGGGTTCTTATCAGGCAGCACCTAACTGGACACCGGCTACCGCAGCAAAAATTTCTTCAGTGGCTGGTAATCAGGTTTACGAAGGATATGTTAATTTCCCTGATGGATCGACAGACTTTAAATTTACCTCAACGCCAGATTGGGCCGGTATTATTTACGGTACTTCTGCCGCAGGTACACTAAGTGCGGGAAGTGGCGGGAACTTACATGTTGACGGTGCAGGCTATTATCTGATCAAAGCCGATACCAAAGCATTAACTTATTCACTGACTAAAACAGTATGGTCAATCATCGGAGATGCTACCGGATCATGGAGTACTGATACACCGATGACTTATGATGTAACTAATAAAGTCTGGACAGTGACCATGCCACTTTCAGTAGGTGCGCTTAAGTTCAGGGCAAATGGCGCATATGATATTAATTTCGGTGATAATACTCCTGCAAATGGTAAACCAGTATACGGCGGAGCGAATATCCCTGTAACTGTTGCAGGAAATTATAAAATCGTCTTAAACCTAAGTACGCCGGGTAACTATACCTACAGTATATCTAAACAATAAAAAAACAGAAAAGCCCTGAAAATATTTTCAGGGCTTTTCCTTCTGTATAAACCTTTCCGATCAATATGCGAAAACTGAAACTGATCCCTAAACTGCTATTCCTTTTTACTTTTCCGCTGCTGGTCCATGCGCAAAATAATCCGGTCGTTAATACCGGAAATATCAAGACTGTAAATATCGCCGGACAAAAAGTAGAATTTACAACAGAGCATGCATATGGTGAGTTGACAGTTTACAGTCCATCTATTATCAGGGTCCGGTTAGATCAGAAGAAACTAGGTAATGATTTCTCTTATGCGGTCATTTCCAAACCTGTTAAAACTACTGTTTCTATTAGCCAGAATGAACGGGAGATCAGCATAACCACCGATTCCCTTCAGGCAAAAATTACCAAAAATCCTTACAGTATTACTTTTTATACACCTGATGGAAAGATTATCAGTCAGGACGAAAAAGGACTTAACACTTCCTGGGTTGCAGATGAAGTTACCACCTACAAAAAGATGCAGGAAGGCGAACGTTTTGTAGGCCTTGGCGAAAAAACAGGTAACCTTGACCGTAAAGGCAGTGGCTACACCAACTGGAATTTTGACGCTTACGGTTATTCTACAGGGCAGGACCCGCTCTATTCTACCATTCCATTTTATATGGGAATCCACCATGGTTTAAACTACGGTATCTTTCTTGACAATACCTACCAGAGTGATTTTAACTTTGGTGCCAGCAATAACAGATTTTCTTCTTTTGGCGCACAGGGCGGAGAAATGAATTACTATTTCATCTATCATAAACACCTGTCAGATATTATCACTTCTTATACTTCCTTAACCGGAAGGATGAACTTACCACCGCTGTGGAGCTTAGGCTATCAGCAAAACCGTTATACCTATTACCCCGATACTGAGGTCTTGCGTATAGCACAGACTCTTAGAGAAAAGAAAATTCCCGCAGACGGAATCACACTGGATATCCATTATATGGACCAGTATAAATTATTCACCTGGGACAAATCACGTTTCCCGAACCCGCTGGCTATGAATAAAAAGCTCGCCGATATGGGCTTTACCACGACGGTTATCGTTGATCCCGGTATTAAAGTAGAAAAAGGTTATCAGGCTTATGAAAGCGGTCTGAAAGAAAATATATTTATCAAATACTCGGATAGCACAAACTACTCTGGTCAGGTTTGGCCTGGCTGGTGCAACTTCCCTGATTTTACCAGTGAAAAAGGCAGGTCGTGGTGGAGAAATGAAGTTAAATTCTTCGCCAATACAGGTGTTTCCGGTATCTGGAATGATATGAACGAGATAGCGACCTGGGGAAATAAAATGCCATCCAATGTGCTGTTTAATTATGATGGGGCCCTTGCCAGTCATAAACAGGCACATAACGTATATGGATTGCAGATGGCACGTTCGAGTTATGAAGGCGCAAAGGCATCGATGAACAAACGTCCTTTTATCCTGACGCGTGCTGGTTATGCAGGATTACAAAGATACACCGCCATCTGGACCGGGGATAACCGTCCCGAAGAAGACCATATGTTATTAGGTGTACGTCTGCTGAATAGTTTAGGTTTAAGCGGAGTCCCTTTTACAGGAATGGATATCGGTGGATTCATCGGTACGCCCAGCAATTCACTATTTGCAAGATGGATCCAGATAGGAGCGTTTAACCCTTATTTCCGGAACCATGCTGCTGTGAACACACAGTCATCAGAACCCTGGACCCACGGAGAAGAAGTACTCGAAATCTCCAGGAATTATATCAATCTCCGTTATAAACTGATGCCTTACTTATATTCTACCTTCTTTGAAGCTACACAGAACGGATTACCCGTGATGCGGACCCTCGCTATAGATTATACGTTTGACGCCAAAGTATTTGATACCTCTTTCCAGAACCAGTACCTGTTTGGTAAAGCATTTATGGTTCTGCCATTTGAAAGTACCAAAGAATTTGGAAACGCCTATTTCCCTAAAGGATTATGGTATGACCTCTATACCGATGAAGTACAGCAGGGTGAAACGGAAAAGATACTTCGCCTGTCAAAAAATAAACTTCCTGTATATGTTAAAGAAAGCAGTATTGTACCTATGCAGTCGCTCGTTCAGTCTACTCAGGAGAAACCAACAGATACACTGGTCCTGCATATCTACAAAGGACAACTGAATAATTCTTTTGTCTATTATGAAGATGACGGACAGAGCTATAATTATGAAAAAGGTGATTTTTATAAACGAAAGATAAGTTATGATGCTGTAAAGCACAATGTTACCTTTGAGAAGGCCGAAGGGAATTTTAAATCCAAATTCAACCAGCTTAAACTAGTCTTTCATGGTTTTAGTACAGATGCTCAATTAAATAATGGTCAAAATATTAAGGATGAAATGAATTCATTCCTTGCACCGATTTCAAAGTTCGATCCTCAGGGAACTGCAAACCCGGTAGAAGGCGCAAAGGTTAAAAGTATAACCCTTGGCAATACCCCGGCTCAGTTTGTGATTACCTATTAATCCTTTTTAAAATGAAGAAACTATTAATTGCACTATTTGTTCTGTTGTCTGTAAATGGATGGGCGCAGGCTAAATTTGATCATGTAGAACCGATGTTCTGGTGGGTTGGAATGAAAAACCCGAAACTACAACTGTTAATTCACGGGAAAGATATCTCCGGATATACCGTCAGGCTCAATTATCCAGGTGTAAACCTGATTGAAGTTCATCAGGTTGAAAATCCGAATTACCTCTTTATTGATCTCGAAATTGCTGCCGATACCAAAGCAGGTAAATTTCCGATTTCATTTATGGATAAGGGAGGGAAAAAAGTATTCGATTACAGCTATGAGCTGAAAAACAGAGACCAGTCTGCTTCAAGGATTCAGGGGGTAACCAATAAAGATTTTATCTATCTTCTGATGCCTGACCGCTTCTCTAATGGCGACAAGTCAAACGATGTTGTTAAAGGCCTGGCCGAAACCAAACTCAACCGTGATTCCATGTATTACCGTCATGGCGGAGATATCCAGGGTGTAATCAATCATCTGGATGATCTGAAGGCACTCGGAGTAACTACCATCTGGATGACCCCGGAAATTGAGAACGATATGCCTTTAGCTTCTTATCACGGTTACGCAGTGACAGATCATTATAAAATAGACCCGCGTTATGGTACCAATGCTTTATATAAAACTTATGTAGACCAGGCCCATGCCAAAGGATTGAAAGTGATTAAAGATATTGTACATAATCATATTGGTACAGGACACTGGCTGTTTAAAGATATGCCTATGAAAGACTGGGTTAATCAATGGCCGGTTTATACACAGACAAGCTATCGCGATGAGCCAGTAATGGACCCTCACACTTCCCAGGCAGACAGAAAAAAACAACTGGACGGATGGTTTGTCCCATCTATGCCCGATCTGAATGAAAGAAATCCTTATGTCCAGAATTATCTGACCCAGAATCATATCTGGTGGATCGAATACGCAGGAATCGATGGATTAAGATTAGATACTTATGCCTATAATGAGCCTTCTTATATGGCCGACTGGGCTTTAAAACTTAAGGCTGAATTTCCTTCCCTGTCAATTTTCGGAGAGACCTTGGTGAACTCTGTTCCAGCACAGGCTTATTTCACCCAGGGAAACACGGTGAACAGGGGGTTTGATACACATTTACCAGGTGTGACCGATGCGATGATGAAAAGTGCTGTTTATGAAGCCCTCAATGGGAAGACAGGGTGGACTGACGGTATTTTCAGATTATACAATGTTGTTTCACAAGATTTTCTGTACCAGGATCCGACACGTAATGTCATCTTCTGGGATAACCATGATATGAGCCGTTTCTATTCTATGGTTAAAGAAGATATGGCTCAATATAAATCCGGAATGGCTTTGTTACTGACCATGAGGGGCATCCCTCAGTTGTATTACGGTACTGAGATCCTGATGAAGAATTATTCAGATCCCGACGGGCTGGTCCGATCAGACTATCCCGGAGGATGGGCAGGGGATGCTGCTGATAAATTCAATGTAACAGGTCGTACCCCAAAGGAAAACGAGGCCTGGAACTATGTCAGCAAGCTGGCTAATTACCGGAAAAACAGCCCTGCTTTACAGACCGGAAAAATGATGCAATTTGTTCCCGAAGACGGTGTATATGTTTATTTCAGGTATATTACTGGGGCAAACGGGGCAAAAGATGTGATGATTATCCTCAACAGCGAAGAAAAGGCTAAAGTCCTGAATACTTCAAGATTTGAAGAACGCATGAAAAATATAACTTCAGCTGTCAATGTGATCAGCGGAGAAAAATTAAATACAGTTAAAACTATCCAAATTCCAGCTAAAACGACACTGGTACTAGAATTGAATTAATATGAACGATACGACTATAGCGTGCATTTTTGATCTTGATGGCGTATTGGTAGACACAGCTGTTTATCATTATCAGGCCTGGAAAAAACTGGCCAACTCATTAGGCTTTGATTTTACTGAAGCACAGAACGAACAATTGAAAGGCGTAAACCGGATGCGCTCCCTCGACATGATCCTGAATTGGGGAGGTGTTGAGAAGACTGCTGCTGAAAAAGAAGAACTCGCTACGTTGAAAAACAGCTGGTACGTCGATATGATCAGTAAAATGACTGTATCCGAAGTGTTACCAGGTTCGCTGCAATTGTTAACCGCTTTGCATACACACGGAATAAAAATTGCATTAGGTTCAGCGAGTAAGAATTCCGGTTTAATTCTGGAAAGAACTCAGCTGACCCATTTCTTTGATGCCATTGTAGATGGTAATGCCGTGACCAGTTCAAAACCTGATCCTGAAGTTTTTATTAAAGGAGCAGAATTGCTGGGCGCAGCACCTGCCGATTGTATCGTTTTTGAAGATGCTGCGGCTGGCGTGCAGGCAGCAATAGCCGCGAAAATGGCTGTTGTCGGAATAGGAGAAGCAGTGAATCTGCCGGGAGCAGATCAGATCAGTAAAGATCTGTCGGCGATAAGTGTAGATGGGCTGATTCAGCTGGTAAAAGATAAAAAAGGAAAAGCATAGCGTAAAAGGGGTAAACATGAAGAATTACATACAAGCAGAAGAGTGGAATATCATAGAAAATGGTTTTGATGCTCATTTGAATAAGATATCAGAAAGCCTGTTCAGCCTGGGTAACGGCCGGATGGGGCAGCGTGCAAATTTTGAAGAAACCTATACAGGAGATACTTTACAGGGCAATTACGTTGCGGGAGTCTATTATCCCGATAAAACGCGTGTGGGCTGGTGGAAAAACGGTTATCCTGAATATTTTGCCAAAGTACTGAATGCAACCAACTGGATGGGGCTCGAGTTCAGATTTGACGGAGAGCTTCTGGATTTAAATCTGTGTAAAGTAACTGCTTTCAAACGCGTCCTGAATATGCAGGAAGGTTATCTGGAACGTACTTTCACGGCAGAATTAGCTTCAGGTAAACAAGTAAAAGTAAACGCTAAACGATTTTTCAGTATTGCCAATGACGAGATTGCAGCCCTGCATTACCATTTGATCCCCCTTAACTTTTCAGGAAAACTGGAATTAAAGGCTGTTATTGATGGTGATGTAAAAAACCAGGACTCCAATTACGAAGAGAAATTCTGGGATGAGGTTAGCCGTGCACAAGACGGGAGTGGTTCTTATTTAACCTTAAGAACAAAGAAAACGGCATTCGACGTGATTACTGGTGTTAAAACCCTGGTGTATAAAAATGAGCAGGCAGTTCAGTTAGGTGCAGATTCAGTTTCCCGCGAAAAGTACCTTTCAGAAAGCACCTCATTCACACTGAACCAGAACGAAGGAATCGACATTTATAAAATTGCAACTAACCTCTCTTCACAGAACTATGCTTCCGCAGAGCTGCCGGAAAAAGCCAGAGCGGTTCTGGGTGCTGCGGTAGCCAGAGGTTTCCAGGCATTACTCGAAGATCAGGCTGCTGCCTGGGCAACCAAATGGGAAGAAGGCGATATCATCATAGAAGGTGATGTAGCTGCTCAGCAGGCTATCCGTTTTAATATTTTTCAGTTAAATCAGACCTATACAGGGAAAGATGCCCGTTTAAACATTGGCCCTAAAGGTTTTACAGGTGAGAAATACGGAGGTTCTACCTATTGGGACACCGAGGCTTATTGTATCCCGTTTTATCTGTCAACTGCACCACAGGAGGTTTCCAGAAATCTGCTGATCTATCGGTATAAACATTTAGAGAAAGCAATTGAAAATGCACAGAAACTTGGATTTGACAAGGGAGCTGCATTATATCCTATGGTAACCATGAATGGCGAAGAATGCCATAATGAATGGGAAATTACTTTCGAGGAGATTCACAGAAACGGAGCTATTGCATTTGCAATTTTCAACTATATCCGGTACACAGGTGATACTTCCTATCTGAAAGAATACGGACTGGAAGTACTGATTGGGATTGCCCGTTTCTGGAAACAAAGAGTAAACTGGAGTGTTGATAAAAAACAGTACGTAATGCTGGGTGTGACCGGGCCTAATGAGTACGAAAATAACATCAACAATAACTGGTATACGAATACCTTAGCTGCCTGGTGCTTAAAATACGCCACAGAAGCTGCGGATATTGTCAAAGAAAATGATCCTGAACAATATCAGCGCATTGTAGCTAAAACGACATTAATTGATCAGGAGTTTTCCGACTGGAAAAATATTGCTGAAAATATCTATCTGCCATACGATCAGGAACTGGGTGTCTTCCTTCAGCAGGATGGTTATCTCGATAAAGAACAGATCCTGGTCAGCAATTTACCTGCATCAGAACGTCCGCTTAACCAAAAGTGGAGCTGGGACAGGATTTTACGTTCCTGCTTCATTAAACAAGCTGATGTTTTGCAGGGAATGTACTTCTTTGAAGATGACTATGATCTGGAATCACTGAGAAGGAATTTTGATTTTTATGAATCCCGTACCGTCCATGAGAGCTCTTTATCACCTTGTGTACACAGTATCTTAGCGGCTAAACTGAATGATGGCGATAAAGCTTACGAGTTCTATCTGCGTACCTCACGTTTAGACCTTGATGATTATAATAATGATACCGAAGATGGTCTTCACATTACCTCAATGGCAGGGACCTGGATGAGTATTGTCGAAGGATTTGCAGGGATGCGTGTCAGAGCGGATAAACTTTCCTTTAATCCTTTTCTGCCGGAACAATGGACTTCGTTTGCCTTTAAGGTAGGATTCCGTGGTATCCAGTTGAAAATACAGATCAAAAGGGATGAAATGATCATTCATACAGACAGCAAAGAACCGCTGGACATTACTATATTTAATAAGTTACACACTGTCCTGGCAGGTGAAACCGTGATCAGCTATAAAGGATTACTGGTATGAAACCCCGTTACTGGATTTTAACCGTAATTTTTTTAAGTTTTTCGGGATTTACGAATATAATTATGGCACAGCAGAGCAAAAAGATCATGATCTACCAGCTTTTGCCAAGGTTATTTGGCAATAAGCAGCAGAGCAATATCCCTTATGGGACTATCACTCAGAATGGTAGTGGAAAATTTGAAGATATCACCAGTCAGGCATTAGATGGGATCAAAGAACTCGGGACTACACATGTGTGGTTTACCGGGGTGATTTCACATGCTACCTTAACAGATTATAGTACTGATGGTTTACCGGCTAATAATGCACAGGTAGTCAAAGGGCGGGCTGGATCTCCTTATGCAGTCAGGGATTATTACGATGTAGACCCTGATCTCGCTGTGGTAGTGAAAAACAGGATGGCCGAGTTTGAGGCGTTGATTCAGAGAACACATGCCAAAGGGCTGAAAGTTATTATTGACTTCGTTCCTAACCATGTTGCCCGTCAGTACCAGTCAAAGATGAAACCAGCCGGAGTTAAAGACTTTGGAGAAGGTGATGATGTACATGTTGCATTTAGTCCGGCTAATGATTACTATTATGTGCCCGGAAAAGACCTTGTCGTTCCGGCACCTAAATCTGATCAGCCAACACCACTGTCAGTTTTACAGCAGCAGCATTATACAGAATCGCCGGCAAAAGCTACCGGGAACAATGTCTTCTCAGAAAGACCTTCGGTAGATGACTGGTATGAAACAATCAAATTAAATTACGGCGTAGACCAGCAAAATGGAGCTAAACAATATTTTAACCCAACTCCTGCGGTATGGACCAAGATGAGAGATATCCTGGTTTACTGGACAGGTAAAGGTGTAGACGGTTTTCGCTGTGATATGGCAGAGATGGTTCCACTGGCTTTCTGGCAATGGGTCATTCCCGAGGTTAAAAAAATAAACCCTTCCCTGATCTTTATTGGAGAGGCTTACGATCCTACTACTTATAAATCATTTCTGACTACAGGTCAGTTCGATTATTTATATGACAAAGTTGGTTTATACGATGGCCTGAAAAGGTTGATCCGAAGTGAAGACAACGCAGATGTCAATGATATCAGAAAGGTATGGCAGCAGGAGAGCGCTGGTTTTGGCGATCACATGTTACGTTTCCTCGAGAATCACGATGAAGAACGCATTGCCTCTCCCGGATTTGTAGGGAAGGCCGAATTTGCTTTACCAGCTATGGTTGTTTCCGCTACCTTATCTGGTGGACCCGTAATGACTTACTTTGGCCAGGAAGCAGGAGAACCCGGAGCAGGGGCAGAAGGATTTGGCGGAGAGGATAACAGAACCACAATTTTTGACTACTGGGGAATACCAGAACATCAGAAATGGATGAATAACGGTGCCTTTGATGGTGGGCAGTTAAGTCCTGATCAGCAAGCATTGAGAAATTATTATGTAAAACTGTTACAGTTTGCAGGAAGCTCAGAAGCTATTGCCAATGGTGAATTATGGGAAATCCCTGTAGGTGGTAATATGAACAAACGCATGTATGGTTACGTTCGTTATACAGCAAATCAGCGTTTGCTGATCCTGGTTAATTTTGACCGTCATTACAGGATGGAAAGCCAGGTACAGATCCCTGCACAGATCTTACAAAACAGACCCTTTACCACAGCCGAAGATAAACTGTCTGATCTGAAATTAACTGATCTTAAAGACAATACAATACCTGTCTGGGTATTGCCAATGAGTGCCCAGATTTTAGCCTTCTAAAACCAGAACCAAAAAACCAAGATTATCCTTATGGAACAAAACAAAGCCGCTGCCACTAAACCAAGACTGTCGAATGCCCAGATTTTCAACCTGAGTGCAGGCTTTTTTGGTATCCAGTTTGGTTTCGCCCTGCAGAACGGGAATGCTTCGAGAATCCTGCAAACCTTTGGCGCAGATGTAGAACACCTTTCTCTATTCTGGCTGGCAGCACCTTTAACAGGGATGATCGTACAACCGATTATCGGTTATTACAGCGATAAGACCTGGAATCGTTTTGGCAGAAGAAGGCCTTATTTTCTGGTAGGGGCAATTTTGACAGCCATTGCTTTAATCCTGATGCCTAATTCAGGAGCTATGGCCAGTTTTCTCCCACCTATTATTATCGGGGCTGGAATGCTGATGATCATGGATGCTTCCATTAATGTGGCTATGGAACCCTTCAGGGCCCTGGTGGCAGATAAATTACCAGAAAGCCAGCGGAGTTTTGGCTTCTCGATGCAGACTTTCCTGATCGGTGCAGGGGCGATATCAGGTTCCTGGTTACCCTATATATTTTCCGAATACCTGGGCGTTTCCAAAGTTGCTGCTGCGGGCCAGGTACCACATAACGTCATCTATTCTTTTTATGCAGGTGCCGCGATTCTGCTCCTGACCATCTTATGGACAGTACTGACGACTAAAGAATATCCACCGGAAGAAATGGCTTTATACCATGCCGCAGAACCTGAAACAGAAGAATCCAAAGGATTAATATCCATTCTTTCAGATTTCTCTAAAATGCCATTAACGATGAAGCAACTAGGCCTGGTTCAGTTCTTCTCATGGTTTGCCCTCTTTTCTATGTGGGTGTTTACTACACCGGCTATTGCACAGCATATCTATAAAGTACTTCCCGGAGATACCTCATCAGTTAAATTTGCGGATGCCGGAAACTGGGTAGGTATCCTGTTTGGTGTATATAATGGCGTATCTGCAATTTACGCGCTGATTTTGCCTTCCATTGCGAGAATGACAAGCCGTAAAATAGCTCATGCTTTTTCTTTACTGGCGGGAGGGGCCGGATTATTGTCTATCTATTTTATCAGTAATCCCGATTACCTCATTTATTCCATGATCGGTATCGGTCTGGCCTGGGGAAGTATACTTTCTATGCCCTATGCGATATTGTCCAGTGCTATCCCTGCCCGCAAAATGGGGGTATATATGGGGATATTTAACTTTTTCATTACCATGCCGCAAATTGTAAACGGTGTTTTTGGCGGAATGATTGTGAAGAAATTTTATCACGGAGAAGCTATCTATGCCATTGTGCTCGCTGGTGTATTTATGATTCTGGGAGCCATTTCGGTGCTTTATATCCAGGGGAGTAAAGAAAAATAAAATATGGAAGAGTAACATTTTTAAGGGATTAACACTAATATTCTGATCTTATTTGGATATTTACAGGACCTAAACCAAACCTTTGAAATGAAGCTATTTTATACCCTTGCCCTGGCGGGGATCTGTGTTTTTCAAACAGTGAATGCACAGAAACTACAGCCTATTAAAGCCGTTCCCGGCACTAAAAAAACTGACAGCGCAGCTAATGAAGGCGTAAATTCCCGTAATATCGTCACCGAGAGTATGGTCGTTACCCAGCACCAGGTGACTATTAAAGGACAGCGCGTTCCTTATAAAGCTACTGCGGGTACTTTACCTGTCTGGGATGAAAACGGTAAAGCTATAGCAGGTCTGTTTTATACCTATTATGAAAGAACAGATGTGAAAGACCGGAGCAACAGACCTCTGGTCATCTCCTTTAATGGCGGTCCCGGTTCTGCCTCTGTATGGATGCATATCGCTTATACAGGACCTGTACTGCTTAATATTGATGAAGAAGGATACCCGGTACAGCCCTATGGTTATAAAGAAAATAATGCTTCTTTACTCGATGTGGCAGATATAGTTTATATAGATCCCGTTAACACTGGCTATTCCAGACCAATTAATAAAGACATACCCGGTAGTAAATTTTTTGGCGTTAATGCCGATATCAAGTACCTGGCCGAGTGGATCAATACCTTTGTTACCCGTAACAACCGCTGGGCATCTCCTAAATTTCTGATCGGAGAGAGTTATGGTACCACGCGTGTTTCGGGACTGGCTCTCGAACTGCAAAATTCACAATGGATGTATTTAAACGGTGTTGTACTCGTTTCACCAACGACTTTGGGGATCGAAAGGGGAGACGCACTTTCAGCTGCTTTACGTTTACCTTATTTTGCAGCTACAGCCTGGTATCATAAAGCTTTAAAACCCGAACTGCAAACTAAAACGTTAAATGATCTTTTGCCCGAAGTAGAACAGTTTACTATGAATGAACTGATTCCTGCACTGGCTAAAGGCAGTCAGCTGAGTCCGGAGCAGAAAAAAGAGATCGCAGCTAAAATGGCTGTATATTCAGGAATCAGCGAAAAGGTTATCCTTCAGCATAACCTGGATGTCCCGGCCGATTTTTACTGGAAGGAACTACTTCGTGATAAAGGATACACTATTGGCCGTCTCGATTCCAGGTACCGTGGAGTAGATAAACAAGATGCCGGAGACGGACCGGATTATAACGCAGAACTGAGTTCCTGGTTACATTCTTTCACTCCTGCTATTAATATGTATATCCGCAATGAGCTGAATTATAAAACAGATTTGAAATATAATATGTTCGGTTCAGTCTATCCCTGGGATAATACCGGAAACCATACTGCAGAGAATTTACGTGATGCGATGGCACAGAACCCTTCCCTTCATCTTTTTGTGCAATCCGGGTACTTTGATGGCGCCTGCGACTATTTTAATGCAAAATATAGCATGTGGCAGATGGATCCCAGCGGAAAACTCAAAGACAGAATGAGCTGGGCAGGTTATGAAAGCGGCCACATGATGTACCTGAGAAAGACTGATTTGCAGAAGGGAAATGAAGATCTGAGAGAATTTATCAGGAAATCTTTACCTAAAACCGGAGTCGCTGCGAAGTTTTAAATAAAATACCTATTTTTACCGCCCACTTATGGAACAGATAAAAACATCATTTGATTTTGAAAAACCTATTGCTGAACTGATGCAGCAGATTGAAAAGGTTAAACAGGTTGCTGATAAAACAAAAGTAGATATGTCTGCTACTCTGATTGAGCTTGAAGATAAGCTGTCTAAAACGCAGAATGCACTTTATGCAAACCTTACAGGTTGGCAGGAAGTACAGTTGTCACGTCATCCGGAAAGGCCTCAGACGCTGGATTACATCGGAATGATCTGTGACGATTTTATCGAATTGCACGGAGACCGTACAGTAAAAGATGACAAGGCTATTATCGGCGGTTTTGCTACAATTAATGGCGAAACAGTAATGGTGATCGGACATCAGAAAGGTAAAAACACGAAAGAGCGTCAGTACCGTAATTTCGGGATGGCAAATCCTGAAGGATACCGTAAGGCTTTAAGATTAATGCGTCTGGCAGAAAAATTCAATAAACCGGTTATTTCCTTTATTGATACCATGGGTGCTTATCCGGGTATTGAAGCTGAAGAACGCGGACAAGGTGAGGCTATCGCCAGAAACCTGATGGAAATGTCAGTATTGAAAGTACCAATTATCTGTCTGATTATTGGTGAGGGTGCATCTGGTGGTGCATTGGGTATCGGTATCGGTGATAAGGTATATATGTTGGAGCACACCTGGTATTCGGTAATTTCTCCGGAATCATGTTCTTCAATTTTGTGGCGTAGCTGGGATTTCAAAGAGAAAGCAGCAGAATGCCTTAAACTGACGTCGAAAGATATGTTAAAGAACAAGCTGATTGATGGCGTGATTAAAGAACCGCTAGGTGGCGCACATCAGAATCCTGCAGAAATGGGTGCAACATTGAAAGAACAGATCCTGAAAGACATCAAAATACTTGGAAAAGAGAAGACAGAGAAAATGATCTCTAACAGAATTGATAAATTCTGCGCAATGGGTGTTGTCGTTGAATAAACCTTTTTCTATGCTATAAATTACAGATCAGATTGTCTGTAAAAAAGAAAGGCCCGTTGCATTTGCAACGGGCCTTTCTTTTTTGTATCCGATTATTGCTCCGGTTGTTCAGGACCTTGCTGTGCAAAGTAAACTGAGAACCTGGATTCTAATCCCTGGAACTGTTGAGCCAGTTGCTGAGACAGCTTGGTTTGCTTCTGCTCTGCAGTCGTTTTAACCATTTGGTTCAGGAACTGTAAGCCCAGCTGAACATTTTGTCCGCCAACGAATCTGTTTTTACTTTTCGAAACATCCGCCAGGTAAGTTAATTCCTTCTGGATATAATCAGCAGATTTCTCAATAAGCGCATTTGCCTTATTCGTATCTCCTAATTTGTATAAGTTCTCCGCAAGGAAATAGACGCCCATCATAGAACGCATACCATAGAATTTGTCAGGCATTACCTCAAAATAACGTGCAGCTACTTTTTTCGCATCAGCGATTTTTCCTTCTTTAATCAATCCGGAGATTGTGGTGTTGAATACATTGTTAAAGATAGAGACGTCATCAGCAGATTGCGGATCAAGATAACTTGCAGTTTTTACATTTCCCCATTTAAATTTAGTGTACATGTTGTTATAAAGTACATCTGTATTCACTAAATCACCTCTGCTTGCAGCCGAATCAGCTTTAAGCGGCAACAGGCGCATGGCAAGTCCTTCAGTATATAAATAGTTGTCCAGACCGATAAATTGTTCAGAAGGGACAGTACTTGCGAAATAGATAGGTCTTTTCCAGTTATTATGAACCAGGATGTCAAGCAATGCCAGTGTACCTTTGGTTACATAAGATTTGTTATAAGTCCATTCCATAGCAGGAACGATTTTCGAAGCATCAGCAGCTTTAACTGTTCCGGTTTTGATTACATCTTCCGGATTAATAGTCAGTTTAAAGTTTTTGGTCGGAATAAAGTTTTCTTTAGTTCCGTTCTGCAAAGGAATTTTATCCTCATCAGCATCAGATAATAATACATCCAGTACATTTTTAAGTTCTACTGGTCCTGCTATTTTATAATCCTGGTAGTACATTACATCCCTTACGCCCTGTACATACTGTGAAGGTTTCATGCTGATCGGAAGCGGAGCAGATTCATTCTGTTTACGTTTCATTCCATCAATGTACCAGTCAGTATCAAAAAGACTCAAGTTAACCAGTCTAACGTCTGGTCTCACGTTTTCTACCTCCTGGATATACCAAAGCGGGTAAGTATCGTTATCACCATAAGTGAACAAAATCGCGTTTGGTGCGCAAGACTGCAGATAATCCAATGCAATATCATGAGCAACCATTTTCTCTGAACGGTTGTGTGCTTTCCATCCCTGAGCCCCTAAGATGATAGGTCCTGCAAATAACGAAACTACCGTTGCTCCGATTGCTGCACTTTGAGGCGTCAGTTTTTTAAATACCCATTCTCTAAGGGCAAGTACCCCGAAGCCTATCCATATGGCAAAGGCATAAAAGGAGCCCGCATAAGCGTAATCCCTTTCTCTGGGTTCAAGTGGTTTCTGATTTAAATATAAAACGATAGCCAGTCCCGTAAAGAAGAACAGCAGGCCGACAATACCGGCATCTTTCTCATTACGTTTAAAATGCCATACAGCACCTAATAATCCCAGAATTAATGGAAGGAAGAAAAAGCGGGTATAAGAACTGCTTTCAACAATTGAAGGAGGTAAATGAGACTGATCACCCAGCATCATGGCATCAATAGGTTTGATACCACTTAAGAACTGACCCTGGTAAAGACCAGCACCCTGGTCATCATTCTGGCGACCGGCAAAGTTCCACATGAAATAACGCATGTACATATTTCCGATCTGATATTTAAACAGATAGGTAATATTATCGAACAGGCCGGCAAAATGGCTGTCATCAAAGCCCATCAGACCTTTATATTCCTGTACGTGTCTCGGATCATCACTATACATCCTTGGGAATACCGTAACTCTATCATATTCATAGTCAGTTTTTTTACTGGCTACTTCATATTTTTCTGCACCTTTTCTGTAAATGTTTTTACCCTCTTTCAGGCTTACCTTTTCAGAATTATAGTTAGGACCGAACAGCAATGGTCTGTCTCCATATTGTTCCCTGTTCAGATAACTTAGGAAAGAGAATGCATTATCAGGGTTACTGTTATTCAGGTTAGGACTTGCCTTGGCTCTGATAATGATCATTGCAAAAGAACAGTAGCCGAAAATAATCAGGGCTGTTGAAAGAAAGGCAAGATTTAATGTCTTGTTTTGTTTTTTGATGGAATAACGTATTCCCCACACCAGTGCGCCAATCAGCAGGATAGCAAAACAGATCACACCTGATCCGAATCCCATACCCAGTGTGTTCACGAAGAACAAGTCAAAGTAAGCACCAAATGAAACGACATACTGGATGATACCGTATTGCACGAATGCAAGGATCAGTACACCCACGATAAAGGTCTTGAAAACACCGAAAGTAGTTGGGTTAGGTGTTTTCTTGAAATAATATACAAAAGCAATAGCTGGTATAGTCAGTAAGTTCAATAAGTGGATACCAATTGATAATCCCATGATATAAGCAATGAACAGTAACCATCTGTCAGCACGGGGCTCGTCAGCGTGGGCTTCCCATTTCAGGATACCCCAGAATACGATAGCGGTAAACAATGATGAAAGTGCATATACTTCAGATTCTACAGCAGAGAACCAGAAACTGTCTGTATAAGTATAGGCCATAGCTCCGACAACTCCGGCACCCATTACGGTGATGATATTTCCAATGGTCAGGTCAGCATCAGTTTTGATGACCATCTTTTTAGCCAGGGCTGTAATTGACCAGAATAAAAACAGGATTGTTGCACCACTGGCCAGGGCCGATCCAACGTTCATGAAATAAGCTATTTTATGAATATCTCCAAAAGCAAACAGGGAGAAGAAGCGCTGAATCATTAAAAATAAAGGCGCGCCAGGTTGGTGAACTACCTGCATTCTCAGTGCGGAAGCTATAAACTCACCACAATCCCAAAAACTAACCGAGGGTTCTAAGGTGAGTATATAAGATAAGCTGGCCAAGATAAAACAGAGCCATCCTGTAAGGTTGTTAATTTTTGAATAGTTCATTTCGTTTTTTAAGTATAAAATTTCGGCTTATATCGGCCTGCTTATACACAGGCTCTAAAAATGCAGCCGAAAATAATCAAATAGATTGATAATAGTACATATATCCATTCACATTAACAAATTTTAACCTCCCAGAGTGCTTTAAAGGCCCTTTTGAAAAATATTTTAAATTTTTTTTCACTAAGATTTGCAATTATCAAAAAACTACGTAGATTTGCATTCCCAAACAAAACAACTCATACTTGGTTTGTCGGAAGATTGCCCGATAGTATAAAGGTAGTACAACGGTTTTTGGTACCGTTTGTCTAGGTTCGAATCCTGGTCGGGCAACTAAATAATATTCGGATTGTGATTCAAAACGCAATCCGATTTTTTTTATTAACCCAGCATTGATACCCGTCTAATCATGCCATTGCAATTTAACCCAGTTAAACTTTTTGCCGGCACCGGTACAAAAGCATTAGCACACAAAATTGCCGAAAGTTACGGCAAACCACTCGGTAATGTAACCTTAAGCAGGTTTAGCGATGGTGAGTTTCAGCCTTCATATGATGAAACAGTAAGAGGATGTGATGTATTCCTTATCCAATCTACCTACCAGCCTTCTGATAATTTAATGGAACTTTTGTTGATGATTGATGCCGCGAAGAGAGCTTCTGCGCATTATATCACTGCTGTTGTTCCTTATTATGGTTTGGCCAGACAGGACAGAAAAGATAAACCAAGAGTTGCTATTGGTGCGAAGCTGGTAGCTAATCTGTTGAAATCGGCCGGTATCCACCGGATTATGACAATGGATTTGCATGCTGCACAGATACAGGGATTTTTTGATATCCCGGTTGACCATCTGGATGGTTCTGTGATTTTCGTTCCTTATATCAAAAGCCTTGGTCTGGAAAACCTGACTATTGCTTCACCAGATATGGGTGGGTCATACAGGGCACGTACTTTTGCCAAGTTCTTCAATGCTGAAGTTGTCATCTGTGATAAACGCCGTAAACGTGCCAATGAGATTGAGTCGATGTCAATCATTGGTGATGTGACCGGAATGGATATTGTTTTGATTGATGATATTTGTGATACAGCAGGTACACTGGCTAAAGCTGCGGCTTTAATCATGGAAAAAGGAGCGAAGAGTGTGAGAGCAGTTTGTACGCATCCGGTATTGTCGGGTAAAGCTTATGAGACTGTTGAAAATTCTCAGCTGACCGAACTGATTGTAACAGATACTATTCCTTTGAAGCAGGAGAGTCCGAAAATCAGGGTGCTGAGTACTGCAAGTTTATTTGCAAAGGCAATTGCCAATGTAAACGAGCATGGGTCAATCAGTGACCTGTTTAGAGTTTAATTTTAATAACAAATAAATATATAACAAGATGAAAATAATCGCAATTAGCGGTTCTCCAAGAGAGAACGTAGGGAAACGCGATGCTAAAGAGCTTCGCTATGAAGGTAAAGTTCCTGCAGTATTGTATGGTGGTAAAGAACAAGCACATTTCGCTGTAGTTATTACAGAATTGAAAGATGCTATTTACACTCCAGAAGCAAACTTTTTAGAAATTGAGTTGAATGGTACTAAAACCAAAGCAATCATAAAAGAGTTACAGTTTCACCCATTAACAGACGTGTTATTACACGTAGATTTCCTTCAGTTATTTGATGACAAGGATATCGTTATGGAAATTCCAGTTAAATTAACCGGTACTTCTCCAGGTGTTAAAATGGGTGGTAAATTAGTTCAGAAATTACGTAAACTTCGTGTTAAATCTTTACCTAAAGATATGCCACAAGTAGTTGAAGTAAGCATTTCTAAATTAGAAGTAGGTAATTTATTCCGCGTACGTGACCTTGCTAAAGGTGCTTACACAGTGACAAACACTCCAGAAGATACAATCGTTTCTGTTGGTATGTCAAGAGCGCTTAAACAAGCTGAGCAACAAGCTGGTAAAAAATAAGCTGAATCTTCAGCCCGATTTAAGAGCAGCACTGGTTTCAGTGCTGCTTTTTTTATGTCTTATTTCCCCGATTCCGGTTTGCCGGAAACTGTTATCTTTGCGGGAAGAAATTTTTACAATACATGAAGTACTTGATAGTTGGCCTGGGAAATATCGGGCCAGAATACGCCGATACGAGACATAACATTGGTTTTAATATTGCTGATGCACTGGTTAAGGAACTGGGTGGCTCATTTTCGAATATCCGTCTGGCTTATTATGCAGAAGTTTCATGGAAAGGCAGAAAACTTCATGTGATCAAACCTACTACCTTTATGAACCTGAGTGGGAAGGCCGTAAACTACTGGATGAAGGAATTAAATATTCCATTGGAGAATGTACTGGTCATTGTAGATGACCTTGCCCTTCCGTTAGGCAAACTGCGTCTCAAATTAAAAGGGAGCAGTGCCGGACATAATGGTTTAAAAAGTATAGAAGCACTTTGCGGAGGGCAGGACTATCCGCGTTTACGTTTTGGAATCAGTGATAATTTTCCCAAAGGCAGACAGGCTGACTATGTTCTGGATGTATTTGATAACGATGAACTGCCGGAATTGCCTGCGCTGATTGACAGAAGTGTCGCCCTGATCCAGAGTTTTGTAACTGTTGGACCCGCACATACAATGACCGCTTTTAATAAATAAGCCCGATAAAAATATCAGGCTTATTTTGCTAAAGCATCAGGGTCTTTTTATCTATAAAATGAGAAATTTTCTGGTGTAGTATATTCAGCTCAAATGGTTTGCTGAGCACATCATTTGCTCCGGCATCAATAGCAGCTTTCTTATCATTTTCCATCACTGCTGCTGAGAACGTGATAATCGGAATATCTTTTTTGCCCGGTATGAAATCTGTCCGGATCAGTTTAGTAGCCTCCAGTCCATTCATTACCGGCATGAAAGTATCCATCAGGATCAGGTCATAGTTGTTCTCCCTGAGTTTATCCAGCGCTTCTTGTCCGTTATCCACGAAATCGGCAATGACTTCCCAGTCCTTTAATATTTTGACAATTAAAAACTTGTTGATCGGGTTATCCTCGGCAACCAGTATCCGGACGTTGTGAAATGGCAAAAGCTTCTCTGTACGTTTTTCTTTAATTTCAGGGAGGTCCTGTAAAACTTCATACCAATTGGTGAAGCAAAATACACTTCCTTTGCCTTCCAGGCTATCTACAGTAAGTACACCACCTTTCAAACGGGCTAAATTCTTAACAATTGAAAGTCCCAGGCCGGTGCCGCCGAAATTCAGCGTTGTGTTATCATCCGCCTGTTCAAAAGTTTCAAATATTTTATCAATCTTATCTGCCGGGATACCAATTCCTGTATCAATAATCGAAAATCTAATCTGCAGGTTATTTCCCTTGCGGTCCATGACTTCTACTTTCAGGGTTACACTGCCCTTATTGGTAAATTTGATCGCATTCCCGATCAGGTTCATCAGGATCTGATTTAACCTTAAAGAGTCTGCAGACACATTTTTGGGCAGGCCCGGATCAAATTCTGTAATCAGTTCAAGATCTTTTTCTTTGGCTCTTATACTTAATAAGTTATTTACAGCATGGCAGACTTCTGCAATATCTGTTGCAGAACGGTTGATCTTAAATTTACCTGCATCTATCTTTGAAAGATCGAGGATATCATTAATGACGCCCAGTAAGGAATTGGAAGAAATCTGTAAAAGAGAAATCATCTCAATCTGTTCCTGGCTAAGCGGTGTTTTTTCGAGTAGGTTGGCAAGGCCGATAATTCCGTTGATCGGGGTACGGATTTCGTGACTCATATTGGCCAGGAAATTCTCTTTGATCTTCTTTCCCTGCTCTGCCAGTTCTTTCGCCTTAATCAGTTCTTTCTGATAAGCCTCAAGCTGTTTATTCTTTTTGACGATGTCCCGTTGCGTTCTTACAAATTGTAAAAATGAATCAACTTTAGCAGACGTTACATAAGGGTTTAATGGCTTATACAGATAATCAACTGCACCAGTATTCAGCCCTTTCACCGCATATTTGGCATCCGTTGAAATAGCCGTTACAAAGATGACCAGGATGTCTTTTGTTCTGGGATTGCTTTTTAATATCTCCACCAGTTCAAAGCCATCCATCTCAGGCATCTGCACATCTACCAGTGCAATTGCAATGTCCATTTCCCAGGCCATTCTGAGTGCTTCATTTGGAAGTGTTGTCGAAACAAGATTCACATCATCACGTTCCAATAAAGCCTCTAAGGCAATTATATTTTCGGGTCTGTCATCAACAATGAGGATGTTAATCTTTTCCATAATTTCTGCGGTATCTTTTTGAAAAGACTTAAGCTATTTTTTGATATATATTATTCTTCTTATCTACAATCCTGAAACGACCAATTTCTGTACTTCTCAGTGTCTCTTTAGAACCCAGGCAAAGAAAACCAAAGTTAGCTAAACTATTGTAAAAAAGATCAATGACCTTCTTTTGAAGGTCTGTATTAAAGTAAATTAACACATTACGGCATGAAATCAACTGAAACTCATTGAAGACCCCATCCGAAGCTAAATTATGCGCGGAAAACAGCATGTTTTTCTTTAACGAATGGTTAATAGAAGCTGCTCCGTAACGTGCTGTGTAATAGTTGGAAAGCGTATATCTTGCACCGGTCTTCTGATAATTCTCTGAATACAGCTTCATCTTCTGCAGATCATAGATTCCATTTTTGGCAAATTCCAGTACATCCGAATTAATATCCGTTCCATAAAAAAAGCTCCGGTCATATAAATTTTCTTCTGCAAACATGATCGCAAATGAATAAAGTTCTTCTCCCGTTGAACAACCGGCATTCCAAACTTTTATCCTTTGATAAGATCTCAGGTAAGGAATGATATGTTCACAGACCGATGTGTAAAAAGCCGGATCTCTGAACATCTCTGTCACATTTACAGTTACCTCCATCAAAAATGACTCGAAGTAGTCGTTATCATTGGTGAGTAAAGTACGTAAATCAAACAGGCTCAGTTTCTGTAACTGCATAATTCTGGTTACTCTTCTTTTGAGCGAGGCCGCAGAATAATTGCTGAAATCAAAACCATGTATATTATTAATAAAAGCAGTCAGACTTTCCAGTTCCTCATAACTGATCACTTCCTCCGGATTTATGTCTGGTTGTTTCATATTAACTTAGCCAGACTCTTAACATAGACAATAACTGATCAATATCTACAGGTTTAGCAATGTAATCATTTGCTCCTGCTTCAATACATTTTTCGCGGTCGTTCTTCATCGCCTTAGCCGTTAACGCAATAATTGGCAGTTTCTTATATTTCTTGTGATCGCGGATGATCCGCATGGCCTCGTACCCATCCATTTCAGGCATCATAATATCCATCAGGACGAGGTCTATAGTATCCTTTTCTTCCAGTTTTTCTATAGCCTCACGACCATTATTGGCAATCACAATATTAATGTCATAGACTTGCAGGGCACTCGATAAGGCGAAGATATTTCTCATATCATCATCCGTAATCAGAATTGTTTTATCCTTCAGTACTTTCTCTATGGTCGATATTGTTTTGGTCTTTGCCTGAGTCTGAAAAGATTCCTGTTTTTTCAATTTGTTCATGAACAGGCTTACTTCATCAATCAGCCTGTCATTCGATTTGTTGGATTTCAAAACCATCGCCTCAGAATACTTCATGATATGTGCAATCTTATCCTGGTCAAGTTCCATTGCCGTATTGATGATAACCGGGATATGGGTAAACCTGTCCTGTGTTTTTATCTTATCCAGCAGGTCGAAACCTGAAATATCAGGAAGGTTCAGGTCCAGTATGATACAATCGAAGGACTGATCTTCCAGCATTTCGAGTGCTTCCTGACCAGTAAATGCCTGGGCAACCTCAATACCTTTTTCTACCAGCTGCTCTTTTACAGCAAGACTTTGCAGTTCATGATCTTCGATAATCAGTACTGTCTGGAAATCATATAAGATGTGTCCCGTATTCAACATAGAGAAAGCATGATCAAGCTGATCACTCTCAATGGGTTTTTTTAAGAAACCTATGGCACCTTCTTTCAATGCGCGTTCACCTTTCACCTCACCAGCCGACATCATATGAACCGGGATATGTTTGGTTTTCGGATTTGCCTTTAAACTTTTCAGAATGCTCCATCCATCCATTACCGGAAGCATAATATCCAGAATAATAGCATCCGGGAGATTCGTTTCTGCCATTTTCAATCCGGTGTCACCACTGTGTGCCAGTATAGGATCAAATCCTTTATCTATAGCATAATCTTTCAGTACATCAGCAAATACCAGGTCGTCTTCAACGATTAATAAGGTCTGTTTCCTGTTCTTATTTACCGGTAACAGAATAGGCTCTTCGGGGATTAAAGGAATAACCGGGGTTTCTGGCTGTGGTTTAGCCTCTGGGTTTATCACCGATTCGGATATGGCATGGTTGGCCGGCAGATAAAGCGTAAAACAGCTTCCTGCATTCGACTCGCTGCTTACCTGAATCTCACCACCCAGAATATTCGCCAGTTCTTTACTGATAGATAACCCAAGACCTGTACCCCCATATTTCCTGCTTGTTGTACCATCTGCTTGTTTAAAAGCTTCAAATATCAGTTTCTGCTTATCTTCAGGAATACCAATTCCCGAATCTTTCACACTGAAGGAAATGACAGATTGTTTATTGTTTCTCAGGTTTTCGGAATGAAATTTAAGTGTGCTTTCAGCTATATCGATGTTCAGCGTGATTTCTCCGTTTTCGGGGGTGAACTTAAAGGCATTGGAGAGGAGGTTTTTAATGATCTGTTCCACTCTTGACAGATCGGTAATGATACGTTCCGGTAAATCAGCACCCAGGTGAATCTTGTAATCTATTTTCTTACTTCGGGCAATCTCGGTAAACAGCGATTCCATATTCTGTTTGATCTCCTGTGGTCTTACCGGTTCAAAGTCAAGGTCAACCTTACCCGATTCAATTTTAGAGAGATCCAGGATATCATTAATCAAAGTAAGCAGATCGCTTCCGGCGTTATGAATTACCCCGGCATATTTAAGCTGCTCAGCATTTAAGTTTTCCGGTCTGTTTTCTTTTAAAATTCTGGCCAGGATTAATATACTGTTCAATGGGGTCCGTAGTTCGTGGCTCATATTAGCCAGGAACTCAGATTTATATTTGCTGGATACTTCCAGTTCTTCTGCCTTCAGGCTCATAGCCTCCCTGGCTTCGTTCACAGAGATATTCCGTTCTTCCAGTAAACTTGCTTTCTCTTCCAGTTCTGCATTAGTCTGGCGGAGTTCTTCCTGCTGCACCCTCAGTTCTTCTTCCGATGCCTGTAACTCTTCAGATTTATGCAGCAGTTCTTCATTGGTAGTTCTTAATTCTTCCTGCTGACTTTCTAACTCTTCGGCCTGTTGCTGTGTCTGCATAAACAGTTCACGCAACTGGGCCCTGGCTATAGCGCTGTTCAACCCAACGCCTATACTTTCGGTAATTGTACTAAAGAAAGTATGAACCATTTCTGTGGGTTCTTTTGCAAGACCCATTTCAATCACTGCTATAGTCTCCTCTTCAAAAAGAACGGGTAACAGGACAATAGTACTAGGTATTGTCTCTCCCAGGCCGGAAGTAACTTTCATGTAATCGGCCGGTATTTCATCCAGCTGTTTAATCCGCTGCTCTAAGGCTACCTGTCCGACCAGACCCTGGCCCAAGGCAATCTCTCTGATTTTACCTTTCTTTTCCTGATAAGCATATCCGCCGCTGAACTGTAAAGTCTGTTTAACCCGGTTGAACAGATAAATTGCACCTACGGGGGCAGATAAATAGTTACATAACTCCGTGATGATATGCGTAGACAATTCTTCTATTTCCTGTTCGCCACGCATCGACTCATTCACTACTGAAGCACCCGATAACAGCCAGTTTTTCTGTTTGTTCTCTTCAGAGAGTATTTCCAGCTGCTCGTTGTTCTCGCGAATGGTGATCTCTGTTAACTTCTGCGCATCAAAGGTCCTTTTAATAAAGCTGAACAAGTATAAAAACAAACCAAAAATGATGACCGAACTGACGATGACAATGACGGTACACTGGACTGCACTGTCAACACGTTTCACAGTTCTTAATTTCAGGAGCTTGCTTTCTGCTTTAATCGCATTATTATTGGTGCGGAGCATATTCTCTTTAGCGATTTTTCCCTTGTCGGTCAATATCATCTGAACAGCGGCTTCCCTGCCTTTGGTCTGATTTTCCTGAAGAACTGTTTCCATATCTTTAACTTTCTCCGAGGCATACATTTCCAGAGAATCAAGTCTTTGCTGCTGAGATGGATTGTCAACGGTCATTTTTTGCATTTCCCTGATCCTGGGCAGGATATTGTGTATGTTCTTATTGTAGATATCAAGATAGGAGCTACGCTGCGTAAGAATATATCCCCTTAAAGAGGTTTCGGAGTTGAGTACCTTTAATTCTACGTCCTGTGCTACATCTATGACATCATAAGTGTGGTTTTCCCAGGCAGAATCTTCATTCATTTTATTGATGCTGATGCTGGAAGTAATTGCAGATATCAGAACAAATAACAAGGAAATAACGAAGCCAGTTAAGACTTGCTGTTTGAATGTGAGTTTAAACATATGTGTTTTAAATTCAGATAGTTAAAATTTAGCATCCCGAAATAAATGAAAATGCCAGACAATAATACTGATAAATATGCATCTGTGAAGATTCGTACACAAATAACCTGCTTTTTTATAGATCCAGCAGACATTGGGCGTAAGTCGGCCCAATCGGAATAAGCTGATCACCAATCCAGATCTGGTTCCGGTCAAATTTGGTAATGGCGTTTTTTGCGACAATAAATGCCCTGTGGGTACGAATGAATTTTTGAGATGGAAGTAAGGCCTGCATTTCACTGACCGGCATCCGTGTGCTTAACAAAGGTTTGTTCAACAAATTGATCCGTGTATAATTGCCATCAGCTTCAATATACAGAATCTCATCGATAGCTACTTTGATCTGCTCATAACCATCCTTAATAAAAATGTAGACGGGCTGAGCTGGCGAAGTTATTTTTTTGCGTAAGCTGTAAAGTTCTTCTGCCTTATTGCAGGCTTTTAAGAATCTCGCCAATGAGAAGGGCTTAAGCAGATAATCCAGGGCATTCAGTTCAAACCCTTTAATGGCATGTTCTGCATAAGCGGTCGTAAAAATAACCAGCGGAGGATTACTTAAGCTGTTTAAAAAGTCAATGCCGCTGATGTCCGGCATTTTAATATCCAGGAAGATCAGGTCCACTTCATGCTGCTGCAGATAAGAAATGGCTTCAAAAGCATTGGTAAACACAGCCTCCAGGCTTATAAAAGAAACTTTAGAGGCATGTGATCTGACTACATCCAAGGCTATGGGCTCATCATCTATGGCTATGGCAATCATTTTTTTAATCCAGGTTCAATGTCAAATGTATGAAAAACTCTTTAGCACTTTCCCTGATAATTAATTCATGTTTTTTAGGATAGAGTAAGCTTAGCCTTTGTTTTACATTCTGAAGGCCTATTCCACTGTTTAATTTCTCAGGGTCTCCGTCAGCTTTCAGATAAATACTGTTATGAACATCAAAATAAAGTGTATTTGCTTTAGTTTGCAGGGTGATTTTGATATGTGACGGAAATTGAAGACTAATGCCATGTTTGAAGGCATTTTCAACAAAGGGGATCAATAACATTGGTGAAATCTTCAGATCGGTAAACTGTTCCTCGATCTCTGTATTGATGATGATGTCAACTGTGGTAGAGGTCCTGAGTTTCTGCAATTCGATATAGTTATTCAGGTAATCAATATCTCTGCTTAGGGAGATCTTATCCTGCATGTTTTCCTGAAGCATAAAACGCATCATATCTCCCAGTTTCTGGATGCCTTCGCCGGTACGCTCTGCCTTTTCCTGTAAAGCAGTGCCGTAAAGTGTGTTTAGTGCATTGAACAGGAAATGTGGGTTGATCTGGGATTTAAGAAAACCCAGTGTAGCATCCGATTTGCCCAGTTCCTTTTTCAGCGAAAATATCTGTTCATCCGTAGCATTCCTGGTTTTGTAAATATACCAGGCCAGTGGTGTGCTGATTAATAACTGCGCCGGAATATGAAATGCATTTACAATTGGAAACAGTTCACCCCAACCGCTAATAATAAAAGCAATCAATCCTAAGGGAATGGATAAAACCAGGGTCAGTAAAATATTTTTGCCCAGGTAACTGCGAAACCCTTTCCCCTGCGAGATGAGCATGGGGATCATATAATAGATTCCATAGATAGTCATGAAGGTACAGGATGCGATGACCAGGGTCCAGCATAGAATAGCGTTGAAATCTACCCCGATCGCCAGCCAGACCAGGATACCAACAAACCAGAAGCCCGCCCCGAAGGCGATCTCCAGTTTCATCCTTTTTTCACTTATATTTTCATCGTTCTCAACCAGGTAAATAATCAGCTTTTTGAGTGCGGTGTAAATAGAAATCAACAGGATCAGCCAGGCGGCATAGGTGAAGCCATCAAAGAATATCTTATTATAGGCTTCATCTATATTGTCGTAGCTGACCAGCAACCATGCCTTACTATAAGTTTGGGTGATACTGAGTACGAGTCCCGAAAACAGGTACACCCCCAGTAGAATAGATAAGTTGATACCAGTATTGATCTTTTTATATAATGGGGGCAGGCAACAGAAATTAAGTAGCAGGAAGCTAAAATACAGAATAGAATACTTGAACAGGCCCGGCATAAAGTAATTCGAAAGATAGCTGAAGTTTATTTTGGCAGCATCGAATTCGTAGGGTGCATTATTATGTTGAGAGCCATGAGAAATCAGCATCAGAATAGCAAACCCATAGATAATACTGACTGCCCAGAATTCTATTTTGCTTAAGTCTTTAATGTCTATTTTCATGTTAACTGGATTAGTCATATTGTTTGAATTGGTGTACAATACTACAAAGGGTTTTTCTTTATGTCGTTAAAATGTGATGAATGCCTTAAAAAATGTGATGAATGAGGAAACCATCATGATTTTTCAAATTACGCAACGAAATGGAAACAAAATCATGATAGCTTCCTCTCCATTTAAAAACAAACCGAGCTTGCGAGTTCATTGATACAAATAAAAATATCAATACAAATCAATAATATATACTCTGATGAAATATAGGTATCTTAGGCTTTTATTTTATACAGATGATAGTTTACGGAATCCCGAATTGTAATACGGTTAAGAAAGCGAGAACATGGTTAACAGACAACGGTATTGACTATGAATTCCATGATTTTAAAAAACAAGGAATCAGTGCAGAAAAACTGCATGAATGGTGTGCAGTATTTGGTTGGGAAACTGTGCTGAATAAAAAAGGTACCACCTGGAAAAAGCTGACCCCCGAGCAACAGCAACAGGTTAAAGATGAGAATTCTGCTGTGGCAGTTTTATTGACTCATACCAGTGCAATCAAGCGGCCTGTGGTAGAGCAGGATGGAAAAGCTATATTAATTAGTTTCGAGGAAGAATTATATAGCAAACTATTGAAATAGGAAACTATTACCTGTTAATTTTTGTTAAAAAGTAATACGCAGCAGTAAACTGAATTATATTTGGAACCTGCTCCTATTTAAAAAAACTCTAAACTGAAAAAAATGCTTAAGCGCTTAATTATTGTATTGTTACTTACAATACCACTATATACATTGGCACAAACAGGAATCACCGGCGGGGTATTCGACTATGACAATAAGAGTTTCCCGCTGCAAAAGGTAAACGTTCGCAACCTGAGTACTCAGGAGAGAACAGTGAGCGGAGCTGCCGGACAATTTATGATTAAGGCGGCTAAAGGAGATTTGCTTGAATTCTCTTTGCCGGGATATCATACAGATACTTTATATCTGACTAATATGTTATCTAAAACTATCTATCTGCCTGTACTGGCAACGAATCTGAAACAGGTAGATATCAAAAGTGCAAAACTTTCCAAAGATCTGGACCTGAAAGATCCCAATGCGCAAAAATACACACAAGTGCATGGGATTTCTCCAACACAGAATATACAGCGCGCTGGTGGTATCGGGTTGTCGTTTGGCTCTGGAAAAGACAGAAGGGAGAGAGAAAAAGTAAAAGCACTTGAAGAAAAGTCTGCCTATGAAGCAGATATCAGTAAGAATTTTAGTGCAGAACGGGTTAGTGGCCTGATCAAATTACAGGGTGAGGAATTAAGAGAATTTATGGAACTCTACCGTCCGACGGTAGAAAGAGTAAAGGCTGATGATCCTTTTAATTATGATTACTATATTGCAGTGGCTTATCAGACCTGGTTAAAATTACCTCCTGAACAAAGAAAGTTGCCGCCAATGAAGAAATTAGATAAGAAATAATCTAAACCCTGATATAATGAACCATCAATTTATCCAGAAAACACTCCTCTTTGTAGTGTTTTTTGCTTTTAGTATCAATTCCAACGCGCAACAACCGGTTGCCGAAAGTAAGTATGACCCTCATCAGGCATTCGGTCCATTGTTTTATACCCAGAATGGCAATGAGTTCCGTTCAGCAAGTGGTTATCCGGGGGCAAAGTACTGGCAGAACCGTGCGGACTATAATATTTCTGCAACATTGGATGACCAGAAAAATACAGTAACCGGTACAGTAACTATTACCTATAAAAACAACAGCCCGGATCAGCTTCCCTATATCTGGTTACAGCTGGATCAGAATCTTTTTGATGAGCATTCCAGGGGGAACAGTCTGATTAAATTAGGCAGTCGTTATGGTGCCAGGGGCGAAAAGGTAAATGGAGGATATAAAATCACTGATTTAGCTGTTTCTCAAAAAGCACAACCAGTTAAATTTACTTCAATTATTGAAGATACCCGGATGCAGATCCGTCTGGATAAACCTTTAGCGGCAAATGGTGAACTGATCACGATTAAAATGAATTATTCTTTTGTGATCCCTATTAACGGATCGGACAGAATGGGACACCTGACTACACAAAACGGAGAGATCTATTCTATTGCACAATGGTTTCCAAGATTATGTGTTTATGACGATGTACTGGGCTGGAATACGCTGCCTTACTGGGGAGCGGGAGAGTTCTATTGTGAGTATGGTGATATCAATTATAATGTAACAGTTCCTGCCAGTCATATTTTAATGGGTTCGGGAGAGTTGCTGAATCCGGAGGAAGTATTTACACCGACACAACTGAAAAGATGGAATGCTGCGAAATTAAGTGATCAGACTATCTCTGTGCGTACGGCCGAAGAGGTGACAGATCCTAAATCACGTCCTGCTAAAGATAAGCTGACCTGGAGATATAAAATGAGCAATACCAGAGATGTAGCCTTTGCTTCGTCAAAAGCTTTCGTTTTGGATGCTGCGAAGATTAATCTGCCAAGTGGCAAAAAATCACTGGCAGTTTCTGCTCAGCCGGTAGAGAGTAATGGTAAAGATAGTTATGGAAGAGGGGTCGAATATGTGAAGGCTACTATTGAGCATTATTCGGATAAATGGTTTGAATATCCTTATCCAATGGCTGTGAATATCGCTTCGAATATAAGTGGTATGGAATATCCGGGATTGGTTTTCTGCGGTTGGAAAGCTAAAACTGAAGAAACATGGGGAGTGATCGATCATGAATTCGGACATAGCTGGTTCCCTATGATTGTAGGTAGCAATGAACGTAAATATGGCTGGATGGATGAAGGCTTTAATACCTTTATCAATGGAATAGCTGCAGAAGCTTTTAACCATGGAGAATATAAAAAGCCAAAGGATAATGTGCAGATGGCTGCTAAATACATGGCTAAACCAGAAAGGGAGTTCATTATGGTCACCCCCGATGCAATGGTCGAAGCCAATATAGGGATTAACCTGTATTTTAAACCAGCTATGGGTCTGAATATCCTAAGAAATGAAGTGCTGGGTGCTGATCGTTTCGATTATGCTTTCAGAAACTATATCAAACACTGGGCTTTCAAACACCCTACGCCTTTTGACTTTTTCCGTTCTATGGAGAATGGAGCAGGTGAGGATCTTTCCTGGTTCTGGAGAGGATGGTTCCTGGATAACTGGAAGATGGACCAGGCAATCACCAGCGTAACCCCTGTTAAAAAGGACGATCAGCTGGTAGGTTATGATATTGTGGTGGCGAACCTGGAAAAGATGCCTATGCCGATCATTTTGCAGATAAAAACAAAGAGTGGTAAGGTAGACGTGGTTAAGGTTCCTGTAGATGTCTGGATGAGAAATAAGAGCTGGACAATTAATTATCCGACTACTGAAGAGATCGTATCTGCAGTGCTTGATCCGGATAAGGTTTTACCGGATGCGGATGCAACAAACAATACCTGGTCTAAATAGGTGTTTCCGATTTAAAACAAAAGGTTTGCTAACATTAGCAAACCTTTTGTTTTTTAAGCCTTCCGGTTAATGGTCAGCGGGTCATTAAAGCTGATGCTGGTGGTGTCTCCCGAAGCTTCCGACTCATAGATCTGCAGATCAAAATAACGCGCCGCTGCAATCAGATGATCAAATATGTCTGCCATGATATATTCATAGTCTGCCCATTTCGTTGTACTGGTGAAAACATAAAGTTCAATCGGCAGACCATTCGGTGTCGGTGCAAGTTGTCTGACCATCATAGTCATCTTTTTATGTGTACCGGAATGATTAGATAAATAATTGTCGATATATTTTCTGTAGAGTCCGGCATTAGTCAGATTCCTTCCGTTAATGAGTAATGACTTATCTATACCCAGACGTTCATTGTTTTTATCAATGTCTTTTTGTCTGTGCTCGATATAACTGGTCAGAGACTGTATTTTTTTGTATTCCGTTACTTCCTCAGGCGTAATGAACCTGATACTTGCCTGTTTGATCAGGATAGCCCTTTTAATTCTTCTTCCGCCTGCTTCTGTCATTCCCCGCCAGTTCTGAAAAGAATCCGAGATCAGGGAATAGGTAGGGATGGTAGTAATCGTTTTATCAAAATTCTGAACTTTCACAGTGGTGAGGTTGATGGCAATCACATCCCCGTCAGCACCATACTTAGTCATGGTGATCCAGTCGCCAATCCTGACGGTGTCATTGGCTGATACCTGGATACTGGCTACAAAACCCATGATGGTATCTTTAAACATCAGAAGCAGAACTGCTGAGATGGCACCCATTGCAGTAAAGAAGGCAAAAGGGGATTGTCCTGTCAGATGGGAGAAAATCACCACGGCGCCCATCAGGTAGAGAATCATCCGCATAACCTGCATATAACTGTCCAGGGGTTTTTCGCGGAAGGCAGGTTGTGTCCGCAAATCATCACCGCCGGCTCTGATCAGGGCCATCACCATCCAGATGACAATAAATACCATATAACTATCAGTGATGGCATTCATTGGTTTGATCATATCCGGGAAATCCAGAAAAATGACGGGGATAAGGGCATTCACTAAAAGGAGTGGTGCACATTGTGCCAGGAAATGCGGAAAACGATTATTCAGTAAATGGTGAAAGAACTTGATTTTGGAGCGTTTGCTGAAACGGATCAATACAATACGTAATATCCTTCTTACCACATGGTGAAAGACATATATAATGATAATCAGTAAAAAGAGCAGGGCAAAAAGATTGATATAGGCGGCCAGCTCTTCAGTAACGCCCCATTTTACCAATAAATTATAGGTCCAGCGGCCAATAGTATTTGCAGAATGGGTAAATCTAAATTCTCTCATCCGGGATTATTCGTGAACTTAAGCGTTATTTAACGGGCTTTAAAAAAACTCTCTTTTAATTTCTGTGCATCGATCAGTGGTTCTGGTTCATCCAGTCTGATTAACCAGCCTTTTTGTTTCAGCAGGGCAATATCTACTTTGGCTACAGAAAGATCTTTGCCTTTAATGTTTTCACGGTAGATCAACGGAGCTGGTGGTTCAATATTTGCCGCAGTGGAGAATAAGATCTCTATATTGAATTTTGGCCATAATTGTATATCGCCCAGATTCGCAGAGAAGATCTTTTTGGCACTGTTTGCAGGAATGATGGCTGCGAACTCGCCTTTATAGTTTCCTCCTTTTTCAGTAGTCAGTGTAGCAAGCAGCTGGAAAGAAGTTTCATTCAGCAGATTGAAATGCGCTACTGCTGTACTGTGCTGATCAGTAATCAAAGCCAGATAAACGCCTTCTTTTTTGAATTCGGCAACAGGGGCTACTACAGTCTGACGATTGGTAACTACTGTATTCTCATCTGGAATCTCACCATGTACCAGGGTTACTTTTGAAGCCGGTACCGGAATCTCAAAATCATTTGCATCAGTAACACCAATAGTATCCTTGTCAATAATGCGGGTAATATACCCCTCTATATTTTCGTCTACAAAACGAACAAAATCACCTAAGTTAAAATTCATATGATAGTTATTTTAAGGGACCGCGTATGCGATTCTATACAAACCTAAGGAATTATAAGAATAAAAGGGTAATGGTCTCGATCAGCTAAGACATTAATAGGGTTGTAGTCGGGTGGTGGTCGGGTACTGGTCGGGATGCGCCCAGTATTGAGTTAATCCAGGCCCAAGGCCGGTCCATATATTTCAACTAGTTAAAATACATGGACTATTGATACACTAAATCTATGTCAGCAGTGCATTTATCCCGACCAGTATCTAAGTGCAATTCAACCAGTATTAGTTCAGGAGAGCCTGTTTATGCGCTAAGTTTTTTATCTTTGCCCACACGTGAAATTTTATGACGGAAGAAAAACAAGTTAACAATCCACTGCACGGGAAAACACTCGAGTTTATCCTGAAACAATTAGTCTGGCATTACGGATGGCCGGAATTAGGTACACTTGTCCGTATAGCCTGTTTTAATAACGACCCGAGTCTGAAATCAAGCCTTAAATTTTTAAGAAAGACAGACTGGGCACGTAAAAAAGTAGAAAAACTTTATCTGAATACTTTCCATTAAAATTTAGAAGCGTGATACCGCCCGCAGTTTAACCAATTCTTAAAAATTGTTAAATATTCAGGGTAGCTCTGTTGTTGCGGGTTAAAATGCTTATTTTTAAGCATGTTCCGAAAGCTCGTTTTTCTCCTCCTGATCAGTATTTTTAGTTTAGCTGTACATGCACAGCAGGTTCAGGGAACTGTCGCTGACAGAGCTACACAACTGAGGTTAGGGCAGGTAGAGGTTTTGAATCAGCAAACCAGGCAAAAGACTATGACGAATGCCAAAGGTGAATTTACAATTGCCGCTGCTGTTAATCAGGTGCTCGTTTTTAATCAACCGGGTTATCTGCCGGATACGCTCTTTCTGGTAGACCTCAAGCCTGTAAAAAGATATTTATCCCTTAATAATAGATTACTGCATACAGTGGAAATCAAAGCAGGCGCGTTTCATCCTGAAATAGAGTATGCTGATGTTTATAGTAAAGCGAGAGTAGTTCAGGTTACTCAGAATAAGCCTTTTATGTTTTCTCTGACCAGGATTTTTGCCAAAGAAGGTAAGGATGCAAGGCGGTTTAAACGGAAGCTGGAGCGGGAAAAAACGGAACGTAAGATAGACGAGCGTTTCAATGAAGCTGCTGTGAAAGCCCTGACTCCTTTAAAAGGGGCTGAGCTGGATTATTTTATGGTATTATACAGACCTTCACTTAAAGATCTGAATAAACTCGACCAGGAAGATTTTAGATTCTATTTAATGAATGCTTACAAAACGTTTAAGGCTCTTCCCCCGGAGCAAAGAATTTCACCTTCAATGCGTGATAAATAAAGCTGGTTTTTACGTTAAACAGTTTGTATTCTGTGTTTTTGGTTTTTTTATGTCCGGGTGTGATTAAATTTAAGTTAACCCCTTGATTTATAAAATGTATTGTCTTACCTTTGCAGTCCCTTATTGAGGGGTAAAGTTTTTAATAACAATATAGAAAAAACAAAAAACAATGCCAACCATTCAACAATTAGTTAGAAAAGGTAGAGTAGCACTGGAGTTCAAGAGTAAGTCTCCAGCGTTGGACAGCTGTCCACAGCGAAGAGGTGTATGTACACGTGTATATACCACTACCCCTAAAAAACCAAACTCAGCAATGCGTAAAGTTGCGCGTGTACGTTTGACCAATGGAAAAGAAGTTAACGCTTATATTCCTGGAGAAGGTCACAACTTACAGGAGCACTCCATTGTATTGATCCGTGGTGGTCGTGTTAAAGATTTACCAGGTGTACGTTATCACATCATCCGTGGAGCATTAGATACTTCAGGTGTTGCTGGTCGTAACCAACGTCGTTCTAAATACGGTACTAAACGCCCTAAACCAGGACAAGTAGCTGCCGCACCAACAAAAGGTAAAAAGAAATAATTAGGAGGAAAAACAAATGAGAAAGTCAAAACCAAAAAAGAGAATTATCCTTCCTGATCCAAAATTTAACGATGTTCAGGTGACGAGATTTGTAAACAATATGATGTACGATGGAAAAAAATCTATCGCATATTCAATTTTTTACGATGCAGTAGAATTAGCTGAGAAAAAAGCTGGTGAGAATGGATTAGAAGTGTGGAAACGTGCTTTAACGAATGTAATGCCTGCAGTAGAGGTTAAGTCACGCCGTGTTGGTGGTGCTAACTTCCAGGTTCCTACAGAAGTTCGTCCTGACCGTAAAATTGCTTTAGGCATGAAATGGTTAATTTCTTATGCACGCAGACGTGGTGAAAAAACCATGAAAGAAAAATTAGCAGGAGAAATCGTTTCAGCTGCTAAAGGTGAAGGCGCTGCAGTTAAAAAGAAAGAAGATACGCACAAAATGGCTGAAGCCAACAAAGCGTTCTCACATTTCCGTTTTTAATTATTGAAAACATAAGATGTCAAGAGATTTAAAATTCACAAGAAACATTGGTATTGCTGCACACATTGATGCTGGTAAAACCACTACAACAGAACGTATCCTTTATTATGCTGGTGTTAGTCACAAAATTGGTGAAGTGCACGAAGGTGCAGCAACAATGGACTGGATGGCACAAGAACAGGAACGTGGTATCACTATTACTTCTGCTGCTACTACTGTTGGCTGGAAATACAGAGGACAGGATTACCATATTAACATTATCGATACACCGGGTCACGTGGATTTTACCGTTGAGGTAAACCGTTCACTACGTGTATTAGATGGTTTGGTGTTCTTATTTTCTGCGGTTGATGGTGTTGAGCCTCAATCTGAAACTAACTGGCGTTTGGCTAACAACTACAACGTTGCCCGTATTGGCTTCGTAAACAAAATGGACCGTTCTGGTGCAGATTTCTTGAAAGTTGTTGGACAGGTTAAAAGCATGTTAGGCAGTAATGCAGTTCCTTTGCAATTACCAATCGGTGCTGAAGAAGGCTTTAAAGGTGTGGTTGATTTAATCAACAACCGTGGTATCGTTTGGAATGAGCATGATAAAGGTATGACCTTTACTGAAGTGCCAATTCCAGAAGATATGCTGGATGAAGTTGCTGAATGGAGAGAAAAATTATTAGAATCTGTTGCTGAGTATGATGAGTCTTTGATGGAGAAATTCTTCGAAGCTCCTGAAACTATCACTGAACGTGAAGTTTTAGACGCATTACGTCAGGCTGTATTAGATGCTAAAATTGTACCTATGGTTTGTGGTTCATCTTTCAAAAACAAAGGTGTTCAAACCATGCTTGATTACGTGATGGAATTATTGCCTTCACCAATGGATCAGGAAGGTGTAATTGGAACTAACCCTAATACAGGTGAAGAAGTTTTACGTAAACCAAGTGAGGCAGAGCCTTTTGCAGCTTTAGCATTTAAAATTGCAACGGATCCTTTCGTAGGTCGTTTATGTTTCATCCGTGTTTACTCGGGTAACTTAGAGGCTGGTTCATACGTGTATAACGCACGTTCTGAAAACAAAGAACGTATCTCCCGTATCTTCCAAATGCATGCAAATAAGCAAAATCCTATTCCAAATGTTGGAGCTGGTGATATTGCTGCGGTTGTAGGCTTTAAAGATATCAAAACAGGTGATACACTTTGTGATGAGAAAAACCCAATCATTCTGGAGTCAATGAACTTCCCTGAGCCGGTTATTGGTTTAGCTATTGAGCCTAAAACTCAAGCTGATGTCGATAAATTAGGTATCGGACTTTCTAAACTGGCTGAAGAAGATCCTACATTCAGAGTACAAACTGACGAGGATTCTGGTCAGACTATTATCTCTGGTATGGGTGAGCTTCACTTAGATATCCTGATTGACCGCTTAAAACGTGAGTTTAAAGTAGAGGTTAACCAGGGAGCTCCACAAGTTTCTTACAAAGAAGCAATCACTGGTACTATTCAACACCGTGAGACGTATAAAAAGCAATCTGGTGGTCGTGGTAAATTCGCGGACATTCAAGTTGTTATTTCGCCAATCGATGCTGATTATGAAAAAGGTGGTTTACAATTTGTAAACGAAATTTCAGGTGGTTCAATTCCACGTGAATTTATTCCTTCAGTTGAAAAAGGATTTGCTGCTTCAATGGCGAATGGAGTATTGGCTGGTTACCCACTACCAGACATGAAAGTTCGTTTAATTGATGGTTCATTCCACGCAGTCGATTCAGATGCTTTATCATTCGAACTGGCAGCTAAAATGGCTTACCGTGAAGCATTACCTAAATGTTCTCCTGTATTGATGGAGCCAATCATGAAAATCGAAATCTTAACCCCTGAAGAAAACATGGGTGATGTTATCGGTGACATGAACCGTCGTCGTGGTCAGCTTTTGGGAATGGATACACGTAACGGTTCTCAGGTAATTAAAGCAACTGTGCCTCTTTCTGAAATGTTTGGTTATGTAACTCAGTTACGTACTATCACTTCAGGTCGTGCAACTTCAACTATGGAGTTTGATCACTACGAGCCAGCACCTAGAAACGTTATGGAAGAAGTAATTGCTAAATCAAAAGGCAGAATCAAATCTGCAGAGTAATAAAAATAAACCGGCCGCCTGTTATTAATAGCTCTAACAGGCAGCCTTAAATAAAAATAAGATGAGCCAAAGAATCAGAATTAAATTAAAATCTTACGATTACAACTTGGTAGATAAATCTGCTGAGAAAATCGTTAAGACTGTAAAGCCAACAGGCGCAGTAGTTAGCGGACCAATTCCGTTGCCAACAGAAAAGAAAATCTTCACTGTTTTACGTTCACCACACGTGAACAAAAAAGCACGTGAGCAGTTTCAATTATGTGCTTACAAACGTTTGTTAGATATTTATAGCTCTAACTCTAAAACAGTTGATGCTTTAATGAAACTTGAATTACCTAGCGGTGTTGAAGTAGAAATTAAAGTTTAATGTTGCTTTAGTGTAATAAAAAGGCCTTCGGAATCTCCGGAGGCCTTTTTTGGTTTAAGGCATTTTGTGCTGCGGGCTGGAATTTTCAGCGGATCTGTTTCTTTTTGAAAAACACCCTTCCATTATGGAAAGGTGTTTTTCGTTTGCAATTTTTAAATAGTATATTTATTTATTTTATAGCATTGATAATGTGGTTATTATCTTTTTTTTTGGATCAGGTGGCATTGATTTGGATAACACCTGTGAAATTATTAAACAAAAAAAACACACCAGATTAGCAATGAAAAAAACACTACTGACGATGGTTGCGATAGCGACTGTTGCATTCCAGGTTCATGCACAACAAGACACCTTAAAAAAAGTAAAAAAAGATACTGTGGCCCGTTCACTGCCATCCCCTCTTAATTCACCTCCTTTTCCAAGTTCAGAATGGGACGGCAGCCCTTTGATTGGTGCAAGTTCGGAGACACCAAACTACCCCTTACAAAAATTACTCGGTTTGACTAAAGGCCGTTTCAAAATTTATGGATGGATTGATGCCGGAGGTAATATCAGTTCCTCAAAACATTCCAACGCACCTGAATCCTATGATTTAGTGCCTAATGGTGTAGTACTGGATCAGGCCATCATCAAACTGGAAAGATTACCCAATACGGTACAGACTGATCATTTTGACTATGGATTTTTATTTACCAATATATTCGGGACCGATTATCGCTATACCACAAGTAAAGGTTATTTCAGTGACCAGCTGTTAAAACATAACAACAAATATGGTTATGATCCGGCTGAGATTTATGGGATGCTCTATTTTCCTAAGGTTGCAGATGGTATGGTCCTGAAGATCGGACGTTTTATCTCTCCTGCTGATATTGAAGCACAGTGGGCCCCTGATAATTACCTGTATTCACACTCGCTGATGTTTACAGTAGACCCTTATACTTTTACTGGTGCGCTGGCTATTATAAAATTAGGAGCGCACTGGCAGCTACAGGTAGGTGCACATGCCGGAAATGATATGGCACCCTGGAGTAATTCTGCCAGTCTCAATGGTTTGTTGATGGCCCGTTGGGTATCGAATGATAACAACAACTCACTTTACGGAGGAATCAATTCACTGGGAGCCGGAAAATCTAAAAATGACCATGATAATTTACAGATGGTTGTAGGCACCTGGGGTCATCGCTTTAACAAAACTTTGCACATGATGACCGAAGTTTATTATATGTGGCAAAAGGATGCTTTGGTTGGTGGTACCGTGATTGATGGTCCTCCCAAGGATTTCTTTACAGGTGTAGGTGCTGGAAGTATGATACCAGGATCGGCTAAAGCGGTTGGGGCAGTTAACTATTTCCAGATTCAGTTAGGGGATAAAGATTATATTTCAGTACGTAATGGTTATTTAAATGACCCGCAGGGAAACAGAACAGGTTATGCTACTAAATATTCGGATCATACTATTGGTTTTGTCCATCACTTTAACAGCCTGGTTATGGTGCGTCCTGAAATCAGATATGAACGTGCTTATGCGGATGGGGTAACTCCTTATGATAATGGATTGAAAAAAGACCAGTATACAGCTGCAATGGACTTGATTGTGAGATTTTAATGGGTTAATTTCTTCATCAAAAAAAAGACCTGTTCCATTTGGAACAGGTCTTTTTTTTGATGAACCCCGTCTTTAGATTCCGCGGTTTTTATATTCATCCAGTTTGTTACGTTCATCCTGTAACTCCCTTGCCAGTTTCTTTTCTTTCTCGTTTGCCTTTACTTTGAAAGCCTGGTATTCCTGCGAAATCTCTTCGTACAGACCACTCCGGTATTTGGCTTCATGGATATTTTTGGCAGACCTGATGGTCACAAAGGCAAAGGCTAATGCCAGTACAGTAATCAGTGACCATACAATCGTGTTATAAGTTCCCTTGCTGAAAGAAATCCCTAAGAAAGAGATTTCATTAACTTTAGAATTCGAAGAGGCCAGAGAGCTCTCTTTGCCTTTTATCTGATTATTCAGGTCGGTGATTGTTTTTGCCTGTTCGGCAATTTTTGTATTCTGATTTTTACGACTGCTGCGTTCTGTCCTGATAGAATCGGTCACACTTTTATAGAAACCAGCAAGTCTGTAGGGGTTAATTAGTTTATAGCCATTGATCGTTTTTGATTTCGAAAGCATAAACTCATACTGTCCTCTTAAGCTGGGATCTGCTTTTACACTATCTGCAGGTGCTTTAATCTGGGCACCAGCCGGCGTAAAAGAAAGGTTAATCATCACAAAGGTAAGGAGCGGGAATAAAAATTTGTTCATTTGAAATAGGTTATGTTTTAATTTAACAATGAGATTTTAATTTTATTGTGTTTTGATTGTAGATAGTATATTTGTCTCAATGTCGGTATTACTATTTACAATTATTGTTTTAGCGGGTGCTTTTTTAGCAGGATTAGTCGGATCTTTAACTGGTCTGGGTGGCGGAGTAATCATAATTCCCTTATTAACACTGGTTTTGGGGGTTGATATTCATTATGCTATCGGCGCTTCAATTGTATCTGTAATTGCTACTTCTTCGGGTTCTGCAGCTGCTTACGTCAAAGAAGGGATTACTAATATCCGTATTGGGATGTTCCTGGAAATTGCCACAACAATAAGTGCTGTGATCGGTGCTATTGTTACTGTTTACATCAATCCGGGGTATATTGCAGTCATTTTTGGTTGTATCCTCCTTTTTTCAGCAGCCATGATGGTCCGCAAAAAAGTAGATCATTCGGATGATAAGGCGACAGGTGTGCTGGCCAATTTCTTTAAATTAAATGGAAGTTACCCCACTGCTAATGGAACGGTTAAATACGGTGTACATAATGTGGTGGGTGGTTTTGTGATGATGTTTGTAGCCGGTATTATATCGGGATTGCTGGGGATAGGCTCAGGGGCTTTAAAAGTGGTTGCTATGGATAATATCATGCGGCTGCCTTTTAAGGTTTCTACAACGACCAGTAACTTCATGATGGGGGTAACTGCTGCAGCAAGTGCAATCGTATATCTTCATCGCGGACAGATTGATCCGGGGATCGCTATGCCGGTTACTCTGGGGGTACTGACAGGAGCTACTGTCGGTTCTAAACTACTGGTCAAAACGAATACAGACAAACTCAAAATTATATTTGCGATCGTAGTCACTTTTCTGGCACTGCAAATGATTTATAATGGATTATCAGGAAAATTGTAATGAATCCGACATGATTATTTTAATCATCAAAGGATCCATCTGACAAATGAAAAACAATAAATATAAACAGATGAAACAAAAGGGTAAACACTATTTCGCAGATAAAGACATACAGGTTATCCTGGGTACATTACTTCGGGTAGGCGTGATCGCATCGATGATCGTCGTTTTCATCGGAGGTATAATTTATCTGAGTGGCTATAGTCATGAAATCATTGATTACCGTGTTTTTAATCCTTCAAAAACTGTTTATTCTTCGATTCTGGCTATCTTCCAGGGTTTGAGTGTTTTAGATGGAAAAGCAATTATACAGTTCGGTACGTTGCTGCTGATATTTACGCCAGTTACGCGCGTTGTTTTTTCCGTTTTTGGCTTCCTGATCGAACGCGATTATTTATATGTGCTGATCGGACTCTTCGTTTTGGGTGTAATTCTGATCAGTTTGAGTAACAAGCTGGTAGGTTAAAACTATCATAGGCGCCTTATATCAGAATATTTTAGGAGCTATCCTAAAATAATAGCAATTATTTGCAAAATAAATTCGCTAACTGTTTGAAAATTAAGATTTCTTTCTTATTTTTGCCCTCCCTTAACGGGAAGTGTATCCACCTTGAACGAAGCCCTACTGCTTCGATGGGTGTTAAATTAAAAAAAGAAAATGTCAGGTATTATTGGAAAAAAAGTAGGAATGACCAGCATTTTCGACGCCGATGGAAAAAACATTCCATGTACGGTGATCGAAGCTGGGCCTTGTGTTGTAACACAGGTTAAGACCGAAGAGAAAGACGGTTACGTTTCAGTTCAATTAGGCTTCGATGAAGCTAAAGAAAAGAACACCACCAAGCCTTTGAAAGGCCACTTTGCGAAAGCAAGCACAACTCCAAAACGTAAATTGGTAGAATTTGCTCCGTTTGAAGAATCGTTGAATTTAGGCGATACTGTAACGGTTGGCATTTTTGCTGAAGGCGATTTTGTGGATGTAGTTGGTACTTCAAAAGGTAAAGGTTTTCAAGGTGTTGTGAAACGCCATGGATTTGCGGGTGTGGGTGGACAAACTCACGGTCAGCATAACAGAATGCGTGCGCCAGGTTCATTAGGTGCTGCATCTTATCCAGCACGTGTATTTAAAGGTATGCGTATGGCAGGTAGAATGGGTGGAGATAGAGTGAAAGTTCAGAACTTACAGGTTTTGAAAGTTTATGCAGATCAAAATCTTGTTGTAGTTAGTGGTTCCATTCCAGGAGCTAAAGGTTCTTACGTAATCTTAGACAAGTAAGCAGATGGAATTAAATGTAGTAAACATTTCAGGAAAAGAGACAGGTGCCAAGGTGCAACTTCCTGAGTCGGTATTTGGTGTAACACCTAGCGATCATGCAATTTATTTAGATGTTAAACAGTATTTGGCTAATCAACGTCAGGGTACTCACAAGTCTAAGCAACGTAATGAAATCGCTGGTTCAACACGTAAATTGTACAAACAAAAAGGAACTGGTGGTGCTCGTGCGGGTAGTATTAAATCTCCTTTGTTCAATGGTGGTGGTCGTGTATTCGGTCCTCAGCCACGTGATTACAGTTTTAAACTGAACAAAAAATTAAAATCTCTGGCACGTAAATCTGCGTTGTCATACAAAGCTCAGGATCAAAACATCCTTGTTTTAGAAGATTTTACTTTTGATTCAATCAAAACTAAAAATTACATCGCTTTAGTTAATGCTTTAAGCTTAGCTGGTGAGAAAACTTTGTTGGTTTTACCTGTTCAGGATAACAATATTTATTTATCAAGCAGAAACATTCAGAAAGTAAAAGTAATTACTGTAGATCAGATCAATACATATGATGTATTAAACTGTGGTAAACTTTTGTTGACTGCGAATACTGTTAAAACATTGGAGGAGGCATTTGCCAAGTAATATGGAATTTTTAAGAAAACCAATACTAACCGAAAAAGCTTCTGCCCTTACAGAAAAGTCAAGTCGCTTTACTTTCCAGGTAGAACACAAAGCAAACAAATTGCAGATTAAACAAGCTATCGAAAAAATGTATGGTGTTAACATCCTTGCAATCAATACTATGATTGTAAACGGAAAGTTAAAATCAAGAAATACAAAAGGTGGTTTAGTTACGGGTCGTAGCCCGAAATACAAAAAAGCGATTGTTACTCTGGCAGCAGGTGAAACAATTGATTATTACGCGAACATTTAATAAGAATTGAATATTTTATAACTATGGGCTTAAGAAAATTTAAACCAGTCACTCCGGGTACCCGCTTTAGAGTTGGGGCCAGTTTTTCGGAGATTACAGCAACCAAGCCCGAAAAATCATTGGTTGTTTCTTCTAAGAAATCGGGAGGACGTAACAATACAGGAAAGATGACTATGCGCTACATGGGTGGTGGTCACAAAAAATCTTACCGTTTAATTGACTTTAAACGTGATAAATTTGATATTCCTGCAACAGTTGCTACTGTTGAATACGATCCAAACCGTACTGCACGTATCGCATTATTACATTATGCTGATGGTGAGAAGCGTTACATTATTTCGCCAGAAGGATTACAAGTTGGGCAAAAAGTATTGTCAGGTGATACTGCAACTCCAGAAGTTGGAAATACTTTAAAATTATCGAATATCCCTTTGGGATCTATTGTACACAACGTGGAGATTCATCCAGGACGTGGTGCACAATTAGCACGTAGCGCTGGTGCTTATGCACAATTAGCTGCACGTGACGGTAAATATGCAACATTGAAAATGCCATCAGGTGAGACAAGATTAATCTTGACTACTTGTTTAGCAACAATCGGATCTGTTTCAAATTCAGATCACGCTAATGAAGTATTAGGTAAAGCAGGTCGTAAACGTTGGTTAGGACGTCGTCCTAGAACGCGTCCGGTTGCGATGAACCCTGTCGATCACCCAATGGGTGGTGGTGAAGGTCGTTCATCAGGTGGTCAGCCTAGATCAAGAAATGGCATGTATGCTAAAGGCTTCAAGACCCGTCAACTTAAAAAATACTCAAATCGTTTCATCATAGAGAAAAGGAAGAAATAATGGCTCGTTCGATTAAAAAAGGACCTTATATTGACCATAACGTAGAGAAGAAAGTAGTATCTATGAATGATTCAGGCAAAAAGTCTGTCATTAAAACTTGGTCTCGCAGATCAATGATCTCACCAGATTTTGTGGGTCATACATTTGCAGTGCATAACGGTAATAAATTTATACCGGTATACGTAACAGAAAACATGGTTGGTCACAAGCTGGGAGAGTTTGCTCCAACCAGAACATTTAGGGGTCACTCTGAAAAGAAAAAATAATTAAGAGATGGAAGCAGTAGCGAAATTAAACAATTGTCCAACCTCACCACGTAAGATGCGTTTGGTTGTAGATCTTATCAGAGGTGAGCGTGTTGAGAAAGCATTACATATTTTAAAATTTACCAATAAAGATGCAGCTATAAAAGTTGAGAAACTTTTATTATCAGCAATCAAAAACTGGGAAACTAAAAATGAAGGTTCTCGCCCTGAAGAAAACCAATTATATGTTAAAACTATAATGGTTGGCGGTGGCCGTCAGTTGAAAAGACTGAGACCAGCACCTCAAGGTCGTGGTTACAGAATACGTAAGCGTTCTAACCATGTAACTTTGGTAGTAGATAGTAAAAACGTTGAAACTCAAACTAATTAGTAGAAATGGGACAAAAAGCACATCCAATAGGAAACAGGTTAGGAATCATCAGAGGTTGGGATTCTAACTGGTTCGGTGGCAACAACTATGCTGACAAATTAGTTGAGGACGAAAAAATAAGAAAATATCTTTCTGTGCGTATCGCAAAAGGAGGAGTAGCTAAAGTAGTTATCGAACGTACGTTAAAACGTATCACTGTAACTATCCACACTGCTCGTCCGGGTATCGTGATCGGTAAAGCAGGAGCTGAGGTTGATAAGATCAAAGAAGAGTTAAAGAAATTGACTAAAAAGGAAATTCAAATTAACATTTTTGAGATCAAACGTCCTGAGCTTGATGCACAACTGGTAGCAGAAGGTGTAGCAAAACAATTAGAGGCAAGGATCTCTTTCCGTAGAGCCATGAAGTCAACTATCGCATCAACAATGCGTATGGGTGCTGAAGGTATCAAGATAATGACTTCAGGTCGTTTAGGCGGAGCAGAGATGGCTCGTAACGAGCAGTATAAAGAAGGAAGAATTCCTTTGCATACTTTCCGTGCTGATATTGACTATGCATTAGCTGAAGCATTAACTACTTATGGTAAGATTGGTGTTAAAGTATGGATCTGTAAAGGCGAAGTTTATGGTAAACGTGATCTTTCTCCAAACATTGGTGCAGTAAGTAACGCTCCTGGTAAAGGTGGCAGACCTGAAGGTGCTTTTGGTGCAGGTGGCAGAGACAGAGATAACCGTGGCGGTGGTGACAGAAGAAACGACAACAAAGGTGGTCGTGGAAGAGGTCCAGGTCAGGGTGGTCCAGGTCAAGGCGGTCCAGGTAGAGATAATAGAGGCGGAAATACTCCTAACAGAGGTCCTCGTAAATAATTAGTTAACAGATCGTTTAACGATAATTTTAGAATAAAATGTTACAGCCAAAAAGAACGAAGTTCAGAAAGATGCAAAAGGGCAGAATGAAAGGTTTAGCTACACGTGGAGCTGAATTATCATTCGGGTCTTTCGGGATTAAATCTTTAGAGGCGACCTGGATTACCAGTCGTCAGATAGAGGCAGCCCGTATTGCGGTAACTCGTTTCATGAAACGTGAAGGCCAAGTGTGGATTAGAATTTTCCCGGACAAACCGGTAACTAAGAAACCAGCTGAAGTACGTATGGGTAAAGGTAAAGGTGCTCCTGAATACTGGGTAGCAGTAGTTAGACCAGGACGCATCATTTTTGAAGCTGAAGGTGTATCTTTAGAAATTGCTAAAGAAGCTATGAGATTAGCTGCTCAGAAATTACCTATCCAAACAAAATTTGTAGTACGTAGAGATTACGTAGAAGCATAGAAAAAGAGAGTTTTGGGGTCAATGTTGTAAGTAACTTGTTATTATAACCGCTAGACCCAGAACATAAAAATTAATAAAATGAAGAACTCAGAAATCACAGGGCTTTCACAAGAAGAACTAGTAGTCAGGATTGCAGAAGAGAAAGAAAACTTAGTTAAGTTAAAATTTGCACATACAATTTCGGCTATAGAGAATCCTACCCGCATCAACAAGGTAAGAAAAGACATCGCCCGATTAAATACTGAAATGACTAAGCGTAAAGCTGCGTCAGCTAGTGAAACTAAATAACTTTAGAGTCGAAATGGAAAGACAATTAAGAAAAACAAGAACCGGGTTGGTGGTAAGCAACAAAATGGATAAATCTGTTGTTGTAGCGGTAGAACGTAAAGTGAAACACCCGATCTATGGTAAGTTTGTTAAGAAAACTACCAAATTTATGGCTCATGACGAGAAAAACGATTGTGGTATTGGTGATACAGTACTTATCATGGAGACTCGTCCGCTGAGTAAAAACAAGAACTGGAGATTAGTGGAAATTTTAGAAAGGGCTAAATAACATGGTACAACAGGAATCAAGATTAAACGTAGCCGATAATAGCGGCGCAAAACAAGTATTGGTTATCCGTGTACTTGGTGGAACCGGAAAGAGATACGCTTCTATTGGTGACAAAATCGTTGTTACCGTTAAAAGTGCATTGCCTTCAGGTAACATTAAAAAAGGAACCGTTTCTAAAGCAGTTGTTGTAAGAACAAAGAAAGAGATCAGACGTAAGGATGGTTCTTACATCCGTTTCGACGACAATGCAGCAGTCCTACTAAATGCTCAGGATGAGCCGCGTGGAACACGTATTTTTGGCCCGGTAGCGAGAGAACTGCGTGAGAAACAATTCATGAAGATTGTATCATTAGCACCGGAGGTATTATAAAATGAAAAATAAAGTAACTGTTCAGCCAAAAATTAAAATCCGTAAAGGAGATTTAGTAAAGGTTATCGCTGGTGATTCAAGAGGCCAGGAAGGTAAAGTGCTTTCAGTATTAATTACTAAAAGCAGGATACTGGTAGAAGGTGTAAACCTTGTATCTAAACATACAAAACCAAATGCTGCTACTCCAAACGGAGGTATCATTAAAAAAGAAGCTGCTCTTCATATTTCTAACGTTGCGTTAATTGATCCTAAATCAGGAAAAACTACGCGTGTTGGCAGAAAGCTTAATGCTGATGGGAAATTAGTTAGGGTATCTAAAAAATCAGGAGAGGAGATCAAATAATGACTTACATACCAAGATTAAAGACTAAATACAAAGAGGAAATTGTAATCGCACTTAAAGAAAAGTTCAATTACAAAAGCGTAATGCAAGTTCCTAAGTTAGAGAAGATAGCTGTCAACCAAGGTGTTGGTCGTTTCTCTGTAACTGATAAAAAGATTATGGACAGCTCTATTTTAGAGATGACTACAATCACAGGTCAGCAGGCAGTAGGTGCGAAATCTAAAAAAGATATCTCAAACTTCAAATTACGTAAAGGTATGCCGGTAGGTGTACGTGTAACTTTACGTGATAACAACATGTTTGAATTTTTAGATCGTTTAATTTCCGTAGCTTTACCACGTATCCGCGATTTCAAAGGTATTAATGATAAAGGATTTGATGGAAAAGGTAATTACACTTTAGGTATTACTGAGCAAATCATCTTCCCTGAGATCAACATCGACAAAATCTCTAAGATTTTAGGTATGGATATTACCTTTGTTACTTCAGCAACAACTGATGTTGAAGCATTGGAACTATTAAAGCAATTTGGATTACCATTTAAAAACCAAACTCCTAATACAGATCAATAATGGCAAAAGAAGGTATAAAAGCTCGCGAAGTTAAGCGCCAGAGATTGGTAGCTAAGTATGCAGACAAACGTGCAGAATTAAAAGCTGCAGGTGATTTCGAAGGATTAGATAAGTTACCAAAAAACTCATCTCCAGTACGTTTACACAATCGTTGTAAATTAACTGGCCGTCCACGTGGTTATATGCGTACATTCGGTATATCAAGGGTTACATTCCGTGATATGGCATTAGCAGGAAAAATTCCTGGAGTTACCAAAGCAAGCTGGTAAAATCGTTAAACGTTAGTTTATTACGCTATTAGCGCGATAACCTAACGTTATACGTTTAAATAGAAAAATTAACCGATGGAAGGTCGCTCCGAATAGTTCGGAAAGGAAACCACTATCACAAATCAATAAAAATGAATACAGATCCAATAGCAGATTATCTTACAAGAGTAAGAAATGCCATTAAGGCAAATCACAGAATTGTAGAAATTCCTGCATCAAATCTTAAAAAGGAAATCACAAAAGTACTTTTTGACAAAGGTTACATTGCCAACTACAAGTTCGAGGAAACTACAGTTCAGGGTACTATCAAAATCGCTTTGAAGTACAACCCTATTACTAAAATCCCTGCGATCCGTACTTTGATGCGTATCAGCAAACCAGGTTTAAGGCAGTATGCAGGCGTTGATAATATGCCAAGAGTATTGAACGGTTTAGGTATTGCTATCTTGTCAACTTCAAAAGGAGTTATGACTGATAAAGAAGCAGCCAGACTAAACATTGGTGGCGAAGTTTTGTGTCACGTTTATTAATTAAAGGAGGATAGCAAAATGTCAAGAATAGGAAAAGCCCCAATTAATGTCCCTGCTGGAGTAACAATTACAGTTGATGAAAACAATTTAGTAACTGTAAAAGGCCCTAAAGGTGAATTAAAACAAGCAGTTGATGTAGACATCACTGTTTCTCAGGAAGACGGTGTAGTTACTGTAACTCGCCCGACTGAACAAAAAAGACACAAAGCATTGCACGGTTTATACCGTTCATTGTTAAACAATATGGTTATTGGTGTAACAGAAGGTTATAAAATTTCACAAGAGTTAGTAGGTGTGGGTTACCGCGCGTCTAACACAGGTAACACCCTGGATCTTGTATTGGGATTCTCTCACCACTATGTATTCCAGTTACCGGAAGAGATTAAAGTAACTACTACCTCAGAAAAAGGTCAGACTCCTAAAATCATTTTAGAAAGTATTGACAAACAACTGATCGGTCAGGTTGCAGCGAAAATACGCTCGTTACGTGCACCAGAGCCATATAAAGGTAAAGGTATCAAGTTTGTAGGCGAAGTGTTAAGAAGAAAAGCAGGTAAATCAGCTTCTAAAAAATAATCATCATGGCAGGGAAAAAATTATCTCGTAGAGATCGTATAAAAAAAGGAATCAGAAAAAGACTTACCGGTTCTGAAAGCCGTCCACGTTTATCAGTTTATAGAAGCAATAAAGGAATTTATGCTCAAATCATTAACGACGTAACTGGAAGCACAATCGTATCAGCATCATCATTATCAAAAGATTTTTCTGGTAATGGAAATAAATCAGAGCAATCTGTAGCTGTAGGTAAATTAGTAGCTGAAAAAGCAATCGCAGCTGGCATTAAAGAAGTTGTTTTCGATAGAAATGGCTATTTATACCATGGTCGCGTAAAATCGTTGGCAGAAGGTGCCCGTGAAGCTGGTTTAGTATTTTAATCTGAAAATAGGATAAGAATGTCAACTATCAATATAAAAAGAGTTAAGACTAGCGAGGTCGAATTAAAAGACCGTTTAGTTAGTATACAACGTGTTGCCAAAGTAACCAAAGGTGGTCGTACTTTCAGTTTCTCAGCTATCGTAGTTGTTGGAGATGAAAACGGAATCGTAGGTTACGGTTTAGGTAAAGCAAAAGAGGTAACTGAAGCAATTGCTAAAGGTATCGATGATGCTAAAAAGAACTTAGTAAAAGTTCCTTTATTAAACGGTACTGTTCCTCACGAACAAATCGGTAAATTCTCAGGTGGTTTTGTATTAATCAAACCAGCTGCAGTAGGTACAGGTGTTATCGCGGGTGGTGCAATGCGTGCTGTATTAGAGAGTGCTGGTGTACACAACGTATTAGCAAAATCAAAAGGTTCATCAAATCCTCACAACGTGGTAAAAGCAACTGTAGATGCTTTAACAAAAATGCGTGATGCTTATACCATCGCACAAACACGTGGTGTTGATTTAAACAAAGTTTTTAACGGATAAGAACATGGCTAAGATCAGAATAACCCAGGTAAAAAGTATCATTGACAGAAGCGAGCGTCAAAAAAGAACTATGCAGGCATTAGGTTTGAAAAAAATGAACCAGTCTGTAGAAGTTGAGGCTAACGCGGCTATCATTGGGATGGTGAGAAAAGTGAATCACTTAGTAGCTATCGAAAGTATATAATTCGCAAAGGTTGTAAATTAGTTTATAATTACTAATTTGCAACCTTTGTATATGTTTAACCGTTGCCCTGATTAGTGAAAGCGAAGGGCAGCACAATAAGTTTCAAAAATGAACTTAAGTAATTTAAAACCTGCAGCAGGTTCTATTAAGAATAGCAAAAGAATTGGTCGTGGTACTGGTTCTGGTCGCGGTGGTACTTCCACTCGTGGTCACAAAGGTGCCGGATCCCGTTCAGGTCACAAAACTAAAATCGGTTTTGAAGGTGGTCAGATGCCATTACAACGTCGCGTACCTAAGGTTGGTTTCAAACCAATTAACCGTACTGAATATGTAGGCGTTAACTTAGACGTTTTACAAGGTTTAGCAGAGAGATTCAACCTGACTACTATTGATTTCGCTACATTGCAGGATCATGGTTTAGCTCACAAGAATGATCTGATTAAGATCCTTGGTCGTGGTGAAGTAAAAACTAAAATCGAAGTTAAAGCACATGCTTTTTCTGCAACTGCACAGAAAGCTATTGAAGCTGTTGGAGGCTCAATAGAAAAATTGTAATTAATTATAATTAATGAAGAAGCTCTTTACTACTTTAAGTAATATTTGGAAAATTCAAGAATTAAAAGAGCGTATAGTATTTACGCTCGTAATTCTTTTGGTCTACAGGTTTGTTTCTCACGTGGTTTTACCAGGTGTTGATGCAACAGCTCTAGGCGATAATCAGAAATCTGGGATCCTGGGTCTGCTGGATATGTTTGCTGGAGGTTCATTCTCCCGTGTATCTATCCTCGCACTAGGGGTTATGCCTTATATTTCTGCATCAATTGTAGTTCAGTTATTAGGTATTGCTGTTCCTTCTTTCCAGAAAATGCAAAAAGAAGGAGAGAGTGGCAGAAATAAACTTAATCAGATTACCCGTTACTTAACTGTAGCTATTACAGCTGTTCAGGCTGTTGGTTATGTAAAGACTCAGGTTCCTCAGGAAGCAATTCTGATTGACCACACTTTATTCTTTGTTCTTGCAACATTTGTTTTGTCAGCAGGTACTTTGTTTGTCATGTGGTTGGGAGAAAAAATTACTGATAAAGGTATAGGAAATGGTATTTCACTAATCATCATGGTTGGTATTATCGCCCGTCTTCCGGTAGCTTTACAACAGGAGATCAGTTCTAGATTAGTAGGAGACAGTGGTGGTCTTATCGCCCTGGTTCTGGAGATCGTAGCACTGTTTGCTGTGGTAATGTTTACTATCCTTATTGTTCAGGGTGTCCGTAAGGTGCCTGTACAATATGCAAAACGTATTGTTGGTAACAGACAATTCGGTGGTGTAAGACAATATATCCCGTTAAAAGTAAATGCTGCAGGTGTAATGCCAATCATCTTTGCTCAGGCACTGATGTTCATTCCAACTACAGTTACACAGTTCTTCCCTAAATTGCAGAACACCTGGTTAATCCAGTTCAGTGATCCTACTTCACTGGCTTATAGTCTGACCTTTGCATTTTTAATCATTGCCTTCACTTTCTTCTATACTGCGATTACTGTTAATCCGGTACAGATGTCTGATGATATGAAGAAAAATGGCGGTTTCATTCCTGGTATTAAACCAGGTCTGTCTACTTCATCATTCATTGATGATGTAATTTCTAAGATCACCTTTCCAGGTTCAGTATTCTTAGCTATTATCGCTATCCTTCCGTCGATTGCTGTGAAATTTGGTATTAAATCAGAATTCGCGCATTTCTATGGTGGTACATCCCTGCTGATTCTGGTAGGTGTTGTATTGGATACTTTGCAACAGATTGAAAGTTATTTATTAATGCGTCATTACGATGGATTAATGAAGACAGGTAGAGTTACAGGTCGTACAGGAGTTGCCGCTGCGAATACAACCAGCAGCAGTGCTGTAATTTAATATTGAATGTCTAAGATTTATTATAAGTCTCCCGAAGAAGTAGAGCTGATCAGGGAAAGCTCCTTACTGGTGTCAAAAACCCTCGCTGAAGTAGCGAAGATTATTGCACCCGGAGTAACCACGATGCAGCTTAACAAACTCGCGGAGACTTATATACAAGATAACGGAGCGATACCAGCATTTCTAAACTACAATGGATTTCCATATTCACTTTGTATTTCGCCTAATGAGCAGGTTGTTCATGGTTTTCCAAGTGATTATGTAATACAGGAAGGAGATTTAATCTCTGTCGATTGTGGTGTTATTAAAAACAATTTCTTCGGTGATTCGGCTTATACTTTCTCTATCGGAGAAATTAGCGCAGATCGTCAGAAACTCGTTGATATTACCCAGGAATGCCTGAAACGTGCCATTGATAAAGCTGTCGTAGGATCCCGCATCGGTGATGTCGGATATGCAGTACAGGCTTTAGCAGAGGAGAATGGTTTCGGTGTTGTGAGAGAGCTTGTCGGTCACGGTGTTGGTGTTAAATTACATGAGAAGCCTGAAGTACCAAATTACGGGAAACGGGGCACTGGGATGAAATTAGAGGAAGGGATGGTAATTGCCATAGAGCCAATGATTAATGCCGGTACAGCCAGTGTAAAGTTTTGGTCGGACGGTTGGACAGTTACGAGTCGTGACAATCAACCATCGGCACATTTTGAGCATACAATCGCAGTTAAGAAGGGTAAAGCAGACGTTTTATCAACGTTTTCTTTTATTGAAGAAGTTTTAAAAGAAAAAAGGTAAATAATTAAATATTTTTATTTAATTTTGCAACCCTGTTTAATAGCAGCTAATCAAGTAAAAATCAATATTATATGGCTAAACAAGCCTCGATTGAACAAGACGGTGTAATAAGAGAAGCATTATCAAATGCCATGTTCCGTGTAGAACTGGAGAATGGTCATGAGATTATCGCTCATATCTCGGGTAAAATGAGAATGCACTACATTAAGATATTACCTGGGGATAAAGTAAAATTAGAGATGTCGCCTTACGATTTGTCAAAAGGCAGGATTACTTATAGATATAAATAAAATGAAAGTTAGGTCATCAATTAAAAAACGCAGTGCTGATTGCAAGATTATTCGTCGTAAAGGTAAACTTTACGTTATAAACAAGAAAAATCCTAAGTACAAGCAGCGTCAAGGTTAAAAAACATTATTGTGGTATGATTAGATTGAATGTACAGGTTACTCAATCTGTCGTCAAATAATCAAACATTTAGTACAAATATGGCAAGGATATCAGGTATAGATTTACCAAGAAACAAAAGAGGCGAAATTGGACTAACTTACATCTTTGGTGTAGGCAGATCAACTGCTCAGCGTATATTAACTGAGGCAGGTATCGATTTTAGCAAAAAAGTACAGGACTGGTCTGATGATGAGTTATCAGCAATACGTACAATCATTAACGACGGAATTAAAGTAGAAGGTGCTTTACGTTCTGAAGTTCAGTTAAACATCAAACGTTTAATGGATATTGGTTGTTACCGCGGATTACGTCACAGAAAAGGTTTACCAGTGCGTGGACAACGTACTAAAAACAATTCTCGTACTCGTAAAGGCAAGAGAAAAACAGTTGCTAACAAGAAAAAAGCTACTAAATAAAATTAGTATCGAATAATAATTATGGCTAAGAGTAAAAAAGTAACCAAAAAGCGTATTGTTGTTATTGAACCAGTTGGTCAGGCACATATCAATGCGACTTTTAATAATATCATTGTTACCCTAACAAATAACAACGGTCAAACTATTTCATGGTCTTCAGCTGGTAAAATGGGATTCAAGGGTTCTAAAAAGAACACTCCATACGCTGCCGGACAAGCTGCATCTGATTGTGGTAAAGTAGCTTTTGATTTAGGTCTGCGTAAAGTAGAAGTTTTTGTTAAAGGTCCAGGTTCAGGTCGTGAGTCTGCAATCAGAACATTGCAAATCTCAGGTATCGAAGTTACCTCAATCAAAGATATTACACCGCTTCCGCACAACGGATGTCGTCCTCCTAAGAAGAGAAGAGTTTAATTTATTAATTTTTAAAGCTAAGAGTCTGCAGCTTAAGGTTGCATGATACTTTAAAACAAAAAGCAATGGCAAGATATACAGGACCAAAGTCCAAAATCGCGCGTAAATTCAGAGAGCCAATTTTCGGCCCTGATAAAGTATTAGATAGAAAAAACTATCCTCCTGGACAGCACGGTGCGTCTAAAAGAAGAGGTAAACAATCTGAATACTCAGTACAGTTAATGGAGAAACAAAAAGTTAAATATACTTATGGTGTATTAGAACGTCAGTTCCGTAACTTGTTTACTAAAGCATCTTCCCGTCAGGGCATTACAGGTGATAACTTATTACAATTATTAGAAGCTCGTTTAGATAATACAGTTTACAGATTAGGTATTGCAACTACTCGTTCTGCTGCTCGTCAGTTAGTTAGCCATAAACACGTAACAGTGAACGGTGAAGTAGTAAATATCCCTTCATATCAATTGAAAGCTGGTGATGTTGTTGCAGTTCGTGAGAAATCTAAAACTCTTGAAAGCATCACTAATTCAGTAGCAGGAAGAGTAATCAATAAGTTTAATTGGTTAGATTGGAATGCTTCGGAATTAAGCGGTAAGTTCTTAACTTATCCGAATCGCGACGAGATTCCAGAAAATATCAAAGAAAACCTTATTATAGAGTTGTACTCTAAGTAATAGATTTAGTTAAAGCCTTTATACGGGCTTTAACTATTTTACGTTACATAATTTTAATAACGATCTAAAAACATTATAAATGGCAATTTTAGCATTTCAGAAACCCGATAAGGTCATCATGCAGAAATCAACGGATTTCGATGGTATATTTGAATTTCGTCCTTTAGAACCCGGTTTCGGTGTAACAATTGGTAATGCCTTAAGAAGAATTCTTCTTTCTTCTTTAGAAGGGTATGCCATTACAAGTATTCGTTTTTCTGGCGTATCACATGAATTTTCTACAATGAAAGGTGTTGTAGAGGATTTAACTGAAATTATCCTTAATTTGAAACAGGTTCGTTTTAAAAAAGCTGGTGATTCAGGTGATTCTGAAAAAGTTTTTATTGTAGTTAATGGCCAGGATCAATTTCTTGCAGGTGACATCACTAAATTCTCTAACAACTTCGAAGTTCTTAATCCGGATTTCGTAATTTGTAACATGGAGAAATCAGTGACTTTAGAGGTAGAATTGACTATCAATAAAGGACGTGGTTATGTTCCGGCTGAAGAAAACAAAATTAATGATGCTGTTGTTGGTGTAATCGCTATCGATTCGATCTTTACTCCAATGAAAAATGTAAAATACACGATTGAAAACTATCGTGTTGAGCAGAAAACAGATTACGAAAAATTAATTTTAGATATCTCTACTGACGGATCTATTCATCCTGAAGAGGCATTGAAAGAAGCAGCCAAAATTTTAATTCAGCATTTCATGCTGTTCTCTGATGAGAACTTAGTATTAGAATCTCAGGCTAAAGAAGAAACTAAAGAAGTTGACGAGGAAATCTTACATATGCGTAAAATCCTTAAAACTGAATTAGTTGATCTTGACTTATCAGTTCGTGCATTAAACTGCCTTAAAGCAGCTGATATCCGCACACTGGCAGACCTTGTTTCTTATGATGTAGCTGATATGTTAAAATTCAGAAACTTCGGTAAGAAATCATTAACTGAAATCCAGGAATTAGTAAAATCTAAAAGCTTATCATTCGGTATGAATTTAGGTAAATACAAACTGGACGAAGAATAATTTCAACAGACAAATAACAATATTGTTAATAGTGTGTAATTCCCTCTTTAATTGAGAAGAGACGGTACACACTGAATAAAAAAAAAATGAGACACGGTAAAAAACACAATCACTTAGGCAGAACTAAGTCCCATCGTAAAGCGATGTTGGCTAACATGGCCTCATCATTGATCAAACACAAAAGAATCTCTACTACTTTAGCAAAAGCAAAAGCTTTGCGTATGTATGTTGAGCCTTTGATCACTAAATCTAAAAACGATACTACTCACTCTCGTCGTACTGTTTTCAGTTATTTACAGGACAAAGATTCAGTTACTGAATTGTTCCGTGACATAGCTACGAAAGTTGCTAACCGTCCAGGTGGTTATACCAGAATTATCAAATTAAACAATCGTTTAGGTGATAATGCTGAGATGGCATTAATCGAGTTGGTTGATTACAACGAAGTTTACGGTAAAGAAGCTGCTACAGAAGAAAAGAAAACTACCCGTCGTGGAAGAAGCAAATCTACTGCTAAAAAAGCTGACGCTACTGAAGCTCCTGCTAAAGCAGAAGCAACTGCAGAAGCGGTTGTTGAAGCACCAGCTGCTGAAGAAACAAAAGAAGATAAAGGAGAATAATATTCTTCCTCATCAAAATACAGATAGCCCTGTTCTTAATTGGACAGGGCTATTCTTATATATAAGACCATAGTAAATTATATATGATCATAGTAAATCTATAATTTTATGTCCAATCAATCTCTCCTTCAGGAATTCCAGCAACAGTTAGCAGATAGTATCCCGTCTAATGTATTTGTTAAAGTCTCCCTTGGTAATTACAAGGGTAATGACAAGGAACTAAAGAATGTATATGTACGTAGGATAAAGATTAAAAAAGTAGAAATGCTTTCTTTTACTTACCGGAACAAAACCAGGGACATCGTAAAGAATTTTTCAATCGCGGATGGCCTGACCAGAATTAATCATTTTATCAGCAATGATTTTAAGATCTGTACTTTTTTCAGCACGGAGAAAGAAGTGATTGTTGAACACGATAAAAAAGGAATAATCTCTGTTAGGGAACGGCTCATTAAAACTGAAGTTCCTGTTACGCTTTCTCATGACAAAGAAAAGAAAAGATTGATTCAGCCTGCGGGTAAGACTTACTTGCAGGAATTAAAAATCAGTGACGCTAATGGTGCTGTTTATAAAAATGCACAGGATAAATATAAACAGATTAATCAGTATATCGCGTTATTGGATCCGCTGATCAGAACTTTGCCTGCCAGGGGAATGAAAAATGTGGTAGATATGGGCTCTGGTAAAGGTTATCTTACTTTCGCTTTATATGATTACCTGGTTAATGTATTAAAAACAGAGGCGAAAGTTACTGGTGTGGAATATCGTCAGGACCTGGTTGATTTATGTAATAAAATAGCATCGGGGTCAAACTTTACAGGACTTGATTTTGTTCAGGGTACTATAGAAGATTATGAGGCTGAAAATATTAACTTATTGATTGCTTTACATGCCTGCGATACGGCTACTGATGATGCAATTTATAAGGGGATAAAAGGGAATGCCGAACTCATTGTGGTTGCACCTTGTTGTCATAAGCAAATCAGAAGACAAATAGAAAAAGGAAAGGCTGTAAATGAGCTGGAATTCTTAACTAAGTATGGTATCTTTTTAGAACGCCAGGCGGAAATGGTGACTGATGGGATCAGAGCATTAATACTGGAATATTTTGGGTACAAGACGAAAGTATTTGAATTTATCTCTGATGCACACACGCCAAAGAATGTATTGGTAGTGGGGGTGAAAACCAAGGAGCAACTGGTAGCTAAAGAAGAGATCCTGGAGAAAATTAAAAGGACAAAAGCATATTTTGGCATTGAGTATCATCATCTTGAAAAATTAGCTGATCTGATGTAATGACGGCCTCCGGTAATGTCATTTCTGACAACCTGTCAGCAATGTAAAAGGTTTTTATTTACATTTTAACCAAAATATAAAAACCTGTGCCGGTTTACCTGACAAAAGCCAATTGGCACATTGCTTGTTAAATAGAATTAGAAAATAAGAATTCATCACATAAACAAAGATAAAATAGCATGTCAAAAATTATTGGTATAGACTTAGGAACAACAAACTCTTGCGTAGCCGTAATGGAAGGTAACGAACCTGTAGTTATAGCCAACAGTGAGGGTAAACGTACAACGCCATCCATTGTTGCATTTGCAGAAAATGGTGAGCGTAAAGTAGGTGATTCTGCAAAACGCCAGGCGATCACTAACCCAACAAAAACAATTTATTCAATTAAGCGCTTCATGGGCAGCAGCTTTGCTGAGGTTTCCAAAGAAGCTGGTCGCGTACCTTACAAAGTTGTAAAAGGCGACAACAATACTCCACGTGTTGAAATTGACGACCGTAAATATACTCCACAGGAAATTTCTGCAATGATTCTGCAGAAAATGAAAAAAACTGCTGAAGACTTTTTAGGTCATGAAGTAACAGAAGCAGTTATTACTGTTCCTGCTTATTTCAACGATGCTCAACGTCAGGCTACTAAAGAAGCTGGTGAAATCGCTGGTTTAACAGTTAAACGTATCATCAACGAGCCAACTGCTGCTGCTTTAGCTTATGGTTTGGACAAAGCACACAAAGACATGAAAATTGTTGTGTTTGACTGTGGTGGTGGTACTCATGACGTTTCTGTATTGGAATTAGGTGATGGTGTATTTGAAGTAAAATCTACTGATGGTGATACACACTTAGGTGGTGATGACTTTGACCACATTATCATTGACTGGTTAGCTGCTGAATTCAAAGCTGAAAATGGTATGGACCTTAGTCAGGATCCAATGGCATTACAACGTTTGAAAGAAGCTGCTGAGAAAGCTAAAATTGAGCTTTCAAGCACTACTTCTACTGAAATCAACTTACCATATATCACTGCTGATGCAAGCGGTCCGAAACACTTGGTTAGAACTTTAAGCCGTGCTAAATTTGAGCAACTGGCTGCTGATTTAATCAAACGTACTATCGAACCTTGTAAATCTGCTTTGAAAAACGCTGGTTTAAAAACTTCTGATATCGATGAGATCATTTTAGTTGGTGGTTCTACACGTATTCCTGCTATCCAGGAAGCTGTAAAAGCATTCTTCGGTAAAGAACCATCTAAAGGTGTAAACCCTGATGAGGTTGTAGCTATTGGTGCTGCAATTCAAGGTGGTGTTTTAACTGGTGAAGTTAAAGACGTATTGTTATTAGACGTAACTCCTCTTTCTTTAGGTATCGAGACTATGGGTGGTGTAATGACTAAACTGATTGAAGCAAATACTACTATCCCTTCTAAAAAAGCAGAAACCTTCTCTACAGCAGCTGACAACCAGCCTTCGGTAGAAATCCACATCTTACAAGGTGAGCGTCCAATGGCTGCTCAGAACCGTACGATTGGTCGTTTTATCTTAGATGGTATTCCTCCTTCTCCACGTGGTGTTCCTCAGGTAGAAGTTGCATTTGATATTGATGCAAACGGTATCTTACACGTAAGTGCAAAAGATAAAGCTACTGGTAAAGAGCAAAAAATTCGTATTGAGGCTTCTTCAGGTTTAACTGATGAAGAAATCAAAAGAATGAAAGAAGAAGCTGAGCAGAATGCTGATGCTGATAAAATTGCTAAAGAAGAAGCTGATAAAATCAACAGCGCTGACGCTTTAATCTTCTCTACTGAGAAACAATTGAAAGAATTCGGTGAGAAAATCTCTGCTGATAAAAAAGCTCCGATTGAAGCTGGATTAGCGAAATTACAAGCAGCACACGCTGCTAGAAACTTCGCTGATATCGATGCAGCTCAGGAAGAATTACAAGCAGCATGGAATGCAGCATCTGAAGAGATGTACAAAGCTGGTCAGGAAGGCGCACCTGCTGAAGGTGGTGCTGAGCACGCAGCAAGCGGTCAGGCTGATTCAGCTGATAACGTTACTGATGTTGACTTTGAAGAAGTAAAAGACGACAAAAAATAAGCTTAGCTTATCTCAATAAAAAAGAGGGTAGATGAAAATCTATCCTCTTTTTTTATGGGTCAAAAAAAAGCCTTAAACTTAGTTTAAGGCTTTTTTACTATTTAGTTCCAGAGATTCTCCGGATAGATACCATCTTTGATCAGCTGGTCTATAGAAGCCTGTACAATAGGTTTATCTTCTTTATAAGTTACCCCGAACCATTTACTGTCAGTTGGAACTACCTTGAAATCGGCAGTATCCGAATTGATTAAACTATCAGCAACCAATGGAATGAAAAACTCAGCTTTTGGATTGTCTTTGTTTTCTTTCGCAAAATCTCTGAATAGTTCTTCAGAAATTTTAAATACCTCTGGTGTGAAACCCCAGAAATTCATAGATACTCTGGTGTCTAAGGATAGTGGATATTGTTTCTCTTCTTCTTCATAAACAATAGCATCACCTGCATGAAGAACTTTTGTACGTTCAACGATTTCTTCCAGGTAATCATCAGCGCTTACTTTGCATACTCCACGTGATACAGAACCATAATCTGACAAAGTTTTACCAATTTCGTAACCAATCATTGAATAGTTACTGTCATTAACTTCTTCTGTCAGGAATTTTACCATTTTCTCATAAGCATCCAGACCATAGAAGTCATCTGCATTGATTACGCAGAAAGGCTCTTTGATGGCATGTCTTGCTGCTAAAACTGCATGGGCAGTTCCCCATGGTTTACTTCTTTCTATTTCCAGATCGATCCCGTATTGTTTCAAGTCAAAATTCTGGAAAACGTAGTCTGTCTCTATTTTGCCTTTAAGTTTTGCATCAAAGATCTCCTTAAAATTCTCTACGTATTCTTCTTTAATAATAAAGACAACTTTCCCGAAGCCAGCTTTGATAGCATCGTAAATGGAATAGTCGATGATGGTCTCTCCATTAGGACCAAAACCGTCAATTTGTTTCATGCTGCCATAGCGGCTTGCCATACCGGCTGCGAGTATTAATAAGGTGGGTTTCATTCTTCTTATAATTTTTTTAATTTATTTATTGTACTTAAAATCGTGATCTTTTTTAATGTTTAACAAAGCATGATAGATCAGGCTGATGACATTGTCTACATCTTCTTTATGTACCATTTCAACTGTGGTATGCATATAACGCAGGGGTAAAGAGATTAGTGCCGAAGGTACACCGCCATTTGAATAGGCAAAAGCATCAGTATCAGTTCCGGTCGAGCGGGACGAAGCCTGACGCTGGAACGGGATGTCATTTTTCTGAGCTGTCTCAATCAGTAATTTATTCAGGTTTGTCTGTACTGCTGGTGCATAAGATACGACCGGACCTAAACCACAGGCTAAATCACCCTGGGTTATTTTGTTGATCATCGGTGTTGTGGTATCGTGCGTTACATCAGTAACGATAGCTACATGCGGCTTAATTCTGTCCGCAATCATTTCGGCACCTCTCAAGCCTATCTCTTCCTGAACAGAATTAACTATGTATAAACCGAAAGGTAATTTTTGTTTATTCTCTTTCAGTAAACGGGCTACTTCAGCAATCATAAATCCACCAGCGCGGTTATCTAAAGCACGACCTACATAATAGCGGTCGTTCAGTACCATGAATTCATCTTCATAAGTAATTACGCAGCCTACATGGATACCTAAAGCTTCAACTTCGTCTTTGGTTGTACAACCGCAGTCAAGAAATATGTTTTTTAATGCTGGTGCTTCTTCTTTTTCTCCTGCACCACGGGTATGGATTGCAGGCCATCCGAAAACAGCTTTGACCATTCCTTTATCAGTATGGATATTTACGCGTTTAGAAGGGGCAATCTGATGATCTGAGCCACCATTACGAATGACGTAAATTAATCCGTCTGAGGTGATATAATTGACAAACCAGGAGATTTCATCGGCATGAGCCTCAATAACTACTTTATATTCTGCTTTTGGGTTGATGACACCTACAGCAGTTCCGTAGTTGTCGATAAAACTTTCATCGATATAAGGTTTCAAATAGTCTAACCAAAGTTTCTGACCAGGGTATTCAAATCCTGTTGGGGATGGGTTATTGATATATTCTTCAAAAAACTGGAGTGATTTCTTAGTTACAACAGACACATGTTTCTGCTTCTCGTCTTTCTTTTTAGCCATCTTTATATGTTTATGATAAACAAATATATAAAGATGGCTTTAAGCATCAAGTCTATTGTTGATATCTAGACCGATATTGACAGAATAAACACGATTTTGAGGGCTTATTCTTTTATTTTCCCCATTTCTGGGTAGTAATTATTTTTTTTACAAAGGGATATTTCCATGTTTTTTACGTGGATTATTTACCACTTTGTTCTCGAGCATTTTAAACGCGCTGATTAACCGGGAGCGGGTACTGGCCGGTTCGATAACTTCGTCTATAAAACCACGTTCGGCAGCACGGTAAGGATTGGCGAAAATCTCTGCATATTCCTTTTCTTTCTCTAACAGTTTGGCAGCCGGATCGGCAGCACTGCTGATTTCCTTTTTGAAGATGATTTCAGCAGCTCCTTTAGCACCCATTACAGCGATCTCGGCAGTTGGCCAGGCGTAGTTCATATCCGCACCAATATGTTTGGAGTTCATGACATCATAAGCACCTCCATAGGCCTTTCTGATAATTACTGTAATTCTAGGTACTGTAGCCTCACTGAAGGCATAAAGTAGTTTTGCCCCGTTTTTGATAATTCCATTCCATTCCTGGTCTGTGCCGGGAAGGAAACCCGGGACGTCTTCAAGGACCAGTAACGGAATATTGAAACAATCGCAGAACCTGACAAAACGGGCAGCTTTAACAGAAGCATTATTGTCGAGTACACCAGCAAGATAGGCAGGCTGATTGGCCACAATACCAATACTTCTTCCTGCGAGCCTGGCGAAACCGACCACAATATTTTCTGCAAAATCTTTATGAACTTCGAGAAAACTACCCTGATCACTCAGCTGATCAATAACACCTCTTACATCATAGGGCTGATTAGCATTCTCCGGAATAATCTTATTCAAGGATGGTCTTGATTCCTGCTGATCCGGTTTATAAGCCAGCAGGGCAGGAGTTTCCTCGCAATTCTGCGGCATATAACTCAGCAATTGTTTGATATGATTAATGGCATCCAGTTCATTCACACAGGAGAAATGGGTAACCCCGGATTTTGTAGCATGTGTACTGGCGCCACCCAGTTCCTCGGAACTTACTTCTTCGTGTGTAACTGTTTTAACCACATTGGGGCCGGTTACAAACATATAGGAAGTGTTTTCTACCATCAGAGTAAAATCTGTTATGGCAGGAGAGTAAACTGCACCTCCGGCACAAGGCCCCATAATGGCTGAAAGCTGAGGGATAACACCGGAGGCCTGGACGTTCCGGTAAAAAATATCAGCATAACCTCCTAATGAAACTACACCCTCCTGTATACGGGCTCCACCGCTGTCATTTAAACCTATTAAAGGAGCTCCTGTCTTTAAGGCCATTTCCATGATCTTGCATATTTTTTCTGCATGGGTCTCAGAAAGTGAACCTCCGAATACGGTAAAATCCTGAGAGAAAATATAAACAAGCCGGCCATTGATATTTCCGTAGCCGGTAACCACACCATCTCCCGGATATTTTTCGGTCTCCATCCCGAAATCGGTACTGCGATGGGTGACAAACATTCCTATTTCCTGGAAAGAACCTTCATCCAGTAAAAAGTGTATACGTTCTCTTGCGGTTAATTTACCTTTTTTGTGCTGACTTTGTATTCTTTGCGGACCTCCGCCTTCCTGTGCCTGTTCAATTTTATCCTGTAGTAACTTTATTTTATTATCCATGGAATTAAGCTCGTTTGGTTTTCAGTTTTATAAATGTATAAATTACCAGCGATATTGTAAACGTGTGGTAAAGACATCATCTCTGATATCTTTTTGATAAGCTGTTAACTGGGTGGGAGCGTTGACTACATGTTCATTATAAATGGTAAGTTTCAGTCTGGAATTAAATGTATAAGCAAAGCCATAGCCTAATGTACTGAATTTAATATCACCAGCTGTGGTATTATTATCCAGGCCAATCTGATTTTCACTGATTTTACGGTTGGGATCATATACGTCATAAGCGATTAAAACATTGACCTTGCTGTCTGAAATCTGCTGGGTAAACCAGATATAATAACCCAAAAACTTTCTAAGGTAAAGATCTGTAGCTGGCTGGATAGAAAAGCTCTGGCTGGCCAGTGTCCCGCTAACTGTACTGGAAGCTGCTACACCGGGCTGTATTCCCGCTACGTATTCTGCTTTCAGGTTAGTCTGTCCAAATGTATTGTCATACTGGAGCTGGATGTTGCCACCATAGTAGTTTCTTTTGAGGTTAGACCCCTTGATTTCGGGACTGGTGATTTTTGTAAAACCACTGCCGTTATCGGCATAGTAAGTATCTGTCGCACTGCGGACGCTACCTTTATAAACTGACGCACCAAAGCTTACATGTAATTTTTTGTTGGCCAGACTGTCAAATTTAAAGGAAAGGTTACCGATAAGATCTTTTTTAGAGTCATAATCTCTGGCTGTGAGCCCGCTTCCGTTAACAACAGCGAGGTCTGCAGTCAGGAAACTGAGTGCTTTGACAGGTTTGTAGCTTAACATAGCTCCAATGTCACGCTCACGGGGCATGAGGGTCTGAAATACTCTTGCACGTTCAGGAAAATCCCTGTATCCTGAAGAATATACAATGGAGTAACCAAATGGCCTGTTAAACAGACCTGCGGTTAGCTGTAGTCTTTTGTTGTCAGGTTTATGCAATTGGATGAAGGCATCCATTAGCTGTACGCCATTCTGGGTAGCATCAAGCTGAAAGACGATGCTGGAATATTTATCTACCCGGTCAATCTTAAGACGGCCTCTGCGGATGATGAAGCGGTTATCTGAATTTTCAGCGAAGTCTCCGCCTGAAAAGGAGGAAATACCGGGTGATTGTGCTTTCTGGAACTGTGTCTGCAGATATCCTGTGATCTTGATATCATGAATATCATAAGAAGAAGGCTCATTATTACTCTGGCTAAAGACCAGTAGCGGGTAACATAAAATCAGGGTTAGCAGATTTTTTTTCATTAATAGGGCAGGTTTAGAAATTGCGAAAGTACATTAATGCTAAAATAATACGGCATCTAATTCCATGATATTTAGACCGGAACCTTTGTTTCTAAAACTTAATTACATTTTTTTTACACATTTTGTTGCTGATAAGTCGTTCCTGGTATTACTTTTGGTGAAAGTAAAGCTGATCACCAAAGAAAATGCTCCTTAATAAATATCGTGTACATATAGTCCTTGCTTTCTTAAGCATTTTCGTTGTGAAGATGTTTATTTCTGCTGCGCCTGTATTTGTCGGTGATATGGATAAGAATACGATCAAAACGGTTATTCTTCAGTTGGAGCAGGAGCATAGCTCAGATTGTGATTCAGGGAAATCTGTCCTTAAATTTATTGATTACAAACCTATTGACTTTCATAATACCTATACTTATGTTCCGCTGTTAGTGGATTTTGGTATCAGGAACTGTTATATTGATCATTTTAAACGGTATGTAAATCCCTACCATCCCTCTGTTCCCACGCCGCCGCCTAACTTTAGCTAATTTTATAGATTATAGGTTAAGTCATTGATTTAACCACGTTTAAATTTTATAAAGAATAATTAGCAGGAATGTTATGCAGAATGGAAACTCAATCCCCTCAAGGGCTGGATTGAAGAAATATATCTTAAAAAAGAATTTAAAACGCGATTTACCTTCCAGTATTGTCGTGTTTTTGGTAGCCCTGCCTTTGTGTCTGGGTATTGCCCTGGCTTCAGGTGCCCCTTTGTTTGCTGGTTTGGTTACCGGTATTATAGGCGGAATAGTAGTGGCTAGTTTCAGTGGCTCGCAATTGAGTGTCAGTGGCCCTGCAGCAGGTTTAACTGTTATTGTGTTAGGTGCTATTGCACAGCTGGGCAGTTATCAGGTGTTTTTACTGGCTGTGATGCTTGCAGGCGTAATGCAGATTTTACTCGGCCTGATTAAAGCCGGGACTATAGGCAATTATTTTCCTTCAAGCGTAATTGAAGGAATGCTCGCTGCTATCGGACTAATCCTGATTTTGAAACAACTGCCGCATGCATTAGGTGTTGACAAAGATTTTCTGGATGAAAGTTTAAGTGGAGGCCATATGTATTCGGTTGTCTTTGACGCTTTGAAATTACTCAATCCCGCGGCTATCATTATTACTGTACTTTCTATTGCTATCCTGCTGATCTGGCCTAAATTCAAAAAACTGAGTGTTGTACCAGCTCCTTTGCTGGTTGTTGCACTGGGTATTGGAATGACGCTTGTTTTCCAGCAAACTGGTTTAGCTTTAAAAGCAGAGCAGATGGTAAAGATCCCGGTAGTTAGTGGCTGGGCGGAATTTAAAGGTTTATTCAATATGCCTGACTTTTCGGCCATCGGGAATAAAGATGTATGGGTCGTTGCATTGACTATTGCGGTTGTGGCAAGTCTGGAAACTTTGTTAAGTCTTGAAGCTGTGGATAAGATTGATCCTGTTAAACGGGTTTCTCCAACCAACAGAGAGCTGATGGCACAGGGGATTGGAAATATGACAAGCGGTTTGCTTGGCGGCTTACCAATGACTTCTGTAATTGTACGAAGTTCTGCGAATGTGAATGCAGGAGGAAGAACAAAAGTTTCAGCTATCTTACATGGCTGCTGGCTGTTGTTATCTCTCCTTTTTATTCCGGGACTGATTAATATGATTCCGCTGGCTTGTTTAGCAGCGATCCTGTTGGTAACAGGTTATAAACTGACAAGGATCAGTTTATTTAAACACATGTACCATAAGGGCTGGGATCAGTTTGTTCCGTTCTTTATTACAGTAGTGGCTGTTCTACTGACTGACCTGCTTAAAGGGGTAGCAGTTGGTATGTTGTTATCGGTATTCTATTTACTGAGGACCAATATGCGGAATCCATTTTTTTACAAAATTCAGGAAGAGGGAAATAAGAAGAATCTGAGAATTAAATTGGCTGAAGAAGTTTCCTTTTTAAACAAAGCAGCCATTCAGGTTGTATTAAATAAGATTCCTCAGGAAACAAACGTTATTATTGACGGAAGTAATTCCAGATACATTCATCCGGATGTGCTGGAGACAATTTTTAATTACAAGCATAATGCTTATACAAAGGGGATTGTAGTTACCTTAGTGGCTATAAAGGAGCATTATATAGTACCCCGTATTACTGACAAAATTATTGAAGATATTCATAAAATATAAATATTATGTGTGCAAAATCAGAACAACATTCTCACGAAATAACTTACGAAGGCTTATTACAAGGTAATAAGGACTGGGTAGCAACAACTTTAGCTGAGGACCCTACATTTTTTGACCGTCTATCAGCAGGCCAGAAGCCACCTATTCTATGGATAGGCTGTTCGGACAGCAGGGTACCGGCGAACCAGATTACCAATACCAACCCTGGTGACATCTTTGTTCACCGTAACATTGCCAATGTAGTTGTACATACAGACATGAATATGTTAAGTGTACTGGATTACGCGGTAAACGTACTGGAAGTTGAACATGTTATTGTTTGCGGACACTATGGTTGCGGAGGCGTGGAAGCCGCTTTAGGTAATAAACAATACGGAATTATTGATAACTGGCTGAGAAATATAAAAGATACTTACCGTTTGCATTATCATGAACTGGACAGGATCACAGATGATAAAAAACGTGCAGCCAGACTTGTTGAACTGAATGTGATAGAAGGGGTCTTTAACCTGACTAAAACTTCTATTGTTCAGAACAGATGGCAGAATGGTAAAAAACTGGGTATTCATGGCTGGGTATATAGTCTGGAAACCGGATTAATCAAAGATCTGGGCGTGACTACAGAATCCAATGATCATATCTCATCAGTATTTAAGATAGCTGATCCTAGCAAAGTGATAGCTAGTGAGTCTAAAAAATAATAATCATAAAAAAAGCCGGTTAACACCGGCTTTTTTTATGATTTGATTATCCCATAAATGGGTAACGGTAATCCTTAGGCGGATCAAATGTTTCTTTAATAGTGCGCGGGGAAGCCCAGCGTAATAAATTAATCATTGAACCTGCTTTGTCGTTTGTACCTGAACCTCTGGCGCCGCCAAAAGGCTGCTGACCAACAACAGCACCTGTACATTTATCATTGATATAGAAGTTACCTGCTGCATTACGTAAAGCATAAGAAGCTTTATCGATAGCATAGCGGTCCTGAGCGATCACCGCACCTGTAAGTGCATAAGGTGAAGTCGTATCTATAATTTCTAAAACCTGATCAAAATCGGCATCATCATATACATATACACTTAAAACCGGTCCGAATAATTCTTCGCACATGGTCGTGTATTTTGGATCTTCAACGACTAAAACTGTTGGCTCTATGAAGTATCCTTTAGATTTATCATAGTTTCCACCAGCAATAATTTCTACGCCTTTATCGGCTTTTGCCTGGTCAATATATTTAGCCAGTTTAGTGAAAGAACGATCGTCGATTACTGCGTTGATAAAGTTTCCAAAATCTTCTGTTCCACCCATTTTGAAGGTAGCCAGGTCACGAAGCATCAGTTCTTTAATTTTTGGCCATAAACTTTTAGCAATGTAAGTTCTTGAAGCAGCGGAACATTTTTGTCCCTGGTATTCAAAAGCACCACGTAAGATCGCTGTGCTTGAAACTTCTGCATCTGCAGAACTGTGAACCAGGATGAAATCTTTTCCACCGGTTTCTCCGACAATGCGTGGGTAGGTTTTGTATTTATGAATGTTTGTACCAATAGTTTTCCAGATGTTCTGGAATACTGCAGTAGAACCAGTAAAGTGAATACCTGCGAAATCAGGGCTGTTGAAGATAACTTCTCCTGCTTCAGGACCATCTACATAAACAAGGTTGATTACACCATCAGGTAAACCAGCTTCTCTGAAAATCTCCATCAGTAAATTAGCTGCATAAACTTGTGTGTCTGCCGGTTTCCAAACGACAACGTTACCCATCAGGGCAGCTGAAGTTGGCAGGTTGGCTGCGATAGCCGTAAAGTTGAAAGGCGTCAGTGCGAATACGAAACCTTCTAAAGGACGTTGTTCAACTCTGTTCCATACTCCTTTTGGTGAAACAGGAGGTTGTTGTTTGTAAATATCAGCCATATAACTTACGTTGAAACGTAAGAAATCTATCAGCTCACAAGCTGCATCTATCTCTGCCTGGTAAGCATTTTTTGACTGACCAAGCATGGTAGCAGCATTTAATTTATAGCGGTACGGGCCTGAAATTAATTCAGCTATCTTTAAAAAGATTGCGGCACGTTGCTCCCATGGCAGGTTTTCCCATTGTGGTTTAGCAGCTAATGCTGCATCAATTGCCTGTTGTACATGAGTTTTGTCGCCTATGCTGTATTGTGCTAAAACGTGTTGGTGATCGTGCGGTGGAGTAACCTTTCCCTTTTTATCAGTATGGACAGCTTTGCCACCGATATACATTGGAATGTCACCTTTTTTTGAACGTGCTTCAGCTAAAGCAGCTTTCAATAATTCACGTTCTTTACTTCCTGGCGCGTAACCTAAAATAGGCTCGTTCTCAGGTGTTGGTACGTTAAAAAATCCTTTGAGCATGATATAATATTGTTGTTTGTACAAAGATAGTTTTTTATTTTATTGCCAATCAATCCATTCTATTATATGATATTCTTATTTTTGAATCCTTAGTATGATAAAATATATCCGATTACTGTTACTGCCCTTTTCTGTTGTCTATGGTATAGTGGTTATTCTGCGGAATAAGTGCTATGACCTGGGGCTTTTCAAATCTACGCGGTTTGATCTCCCGGTTATCTGTGTGGGCAATCTGGTGGTTGGCGGTTCGGGAAAGAGCCCGGTGACGGAGTATCTGGTGCATCTGCTGGCCGGCTATAAAATTGCGATTTTAAGCAGGGGATATGGCAGGGAGACTAAAGGGTTTTTATATGCGGATGAAACTGCAACTGCCAGGTCTATAGGAGATGAACCTTTACAGTTTTATCATAAATTTCCGCAGATAACAGTTGCTGTCTGTGAAGATCGTGTAAAAGGAATTAATCGGTTAAAACAAGATCATGATCTGATTTTACTGGATGATGCCTATCAGCACAGAAGATTGAATCCCGGGTTTAGTATTTTATTATTCGAATTCCAGAAATTAGTAAAGCCACAGTTCCTGTTGCCCGCAGGAAATATGAGAGAACCTTTTGGAGGATATCAAAGAGCTGACGTTTTATTAGTCACGAAATCTCCTGAGGGGATCAGTATGACACAAAGAAATGAGTGCAGCAGGAAGTTTGGAAAAGACGCCGGAGATAAACTATTCTTTTCTGGTATCCAGTACCGGAATCTTACCGGTCTTTTTACCGGGGAGCAGCTGAACGCTGAAGTCCTTGATTATAAAAAGATATTTTTGCTGACAGGAATTGCTAACCCCAAACCATTGCTGGATTACCTGGGGCAATTTTCTGCTTCTATTATACATCATGATTATCCTGATCATCATTCATTCAGTTCGGGAAATTTGAGTAAATTGGTAGAGGCATTCAGGCAGGATCCTGCAAAAGAAAAGATTATTATCACAACAGAAAAGGATGCGCAGCGTTTATTTGATGTTACAATCAAAGAATTACTGTTAGATTTGCCTGTATTTTACCTGCCGATTAACATCGTTATTGAGGCAGACCACAAAGATAAATTTGATCAAAAGATATTAAAATATGTTTCAGACACTACACGAAACCGTTGAGTATATAAAGTTAAAAACTAATGATTTCCAGCCGGAAATCGGGATTGTTCTGGGAACCGGACTGGGTGGTTTGGTGAATGAGATTGAAGTTGAATTCAGTCTGATGTATTCCAATATTCCCAATTTTCCTATTTCAACCCTTGAATTCCATTCTGGAAAGTTAATCTTCGGTGTACTGAATGGTAAAAAAGTGGTGGCTATGCAAGGCAGACTGCATTATTATGAAGGTTATTCCATGCAGCAGATCACCTTTCCTATAAGAGTGATGAAAGCACTTGGAATTAGGAACCTGTTTATCTCTAATGCAGCAGGTTCTTTAAATCCTGCATTTAAGAAAGGCGACCTGATGATTATTAATGATCATATCAATCTGCAGCCGGAAAGTCCTTTACGCGGAAGAAATGATGCGGATATGGGACCAAGATTTCCGGATATGAGCCAGCCTTATCAGAAAGACCTGATTAAACATGCACTGGCGATAGCTGAAGAAGAAAAGATCACTTGTCACCAGGGAGTTTATGTGTCTGTGACAGGACCAAACCTGGAAACCAAAGCGGAATATAATTATTTGCGTATTATCGGTGGAGATGCAGTAGGAATGAGTACTGTTCCCGAGGTTATCGTTGCCAACCATATGAGTATTCCTGTTTTTGCTGTTTCGGTATTAACCGATGAAGGATTTACAGATGTGCTGGTTCCGGTCAGCCTGGAAGAAATACTGGCTACAGCGAGATTGGCTGAGCCCAAGATGACAAAAATATTAAGCCAGCTAATTCTTTCTTTATAATGTATAAAACCATTGTTTTATTTCTTTTGAGCTGCGTCTTGTTTGGGGCACAGCAGGCTATTGCCCAGGATCTTAAAACTTCAGTGAACCAGAATAAAGAGTTGGATTCCTTAAGAAATAAACTGGAAAACAGTAAGGACTCTGTTATTTTTACCTCCAGATTTGTCCGTTATACCACACTTAAATTAACGAAAGACAGTATTCAGACTTTAGCACTGGATACCAGTTTAAGAGGGATGCAGAATTTCAGTCCGATTGCACAGCCAAGGAGACCAACGATCAATACGGGTAATATCGGCCTTGCTGCAAAAGATCTCTTATTTGTGCCTTCAAAAACGATAGGTTTTGATCCTGGTTTCCATTCCCTTGACTGGTATGCGATGGGGCCAGATGATATCAAATATTATCAGGCAAGGACACCATACAGTAACCTCTATTACGCAGGACAATATAGCGGGGATGCAGAACAGCTTTTCCGGGTGCTGCATTCTCAGAACATTAAGAAAAATTTCAATGTAGGTGCCAGTTATAACCGGATAGGGGCTAACGGACTTTACCAGCGTCAGAGAGGGGATGTGCTGAACGGTACATTCTGGAGCTGGTACACTTCACCAAATAAACGTTATACCTTATTTGCCAATGCTATTTTTAATACGCTGAAGGCTTATGAAAACGGATCTATTACAAACACGGATATCTTTGGAAATAATAATCTCTCTATAGACAGGATGTCTCAGACAGTACGTTTAAGTACAGCCAGGCAGATCTACAGAAAGAATACATTTTTCTTAAAGCAGATGTACTTTGTCGGTCGTATTGATACGCTGGATCAGGAGATCACCAAAAAGGTTTTGCCGACGAATAAAATCACCTATACCATTAGATACGATAAGGATTCCTATGCTTTTCAGAAAAATGAATCTGATGACCATACTGTTTTACCTGCCGGACTGAATGATCTTTCCTATACCAATGACAGTACCTCAGTACAACATATTCAGAATGAATTTATTTATAGTTTCTTTCTTCGTGGAAAGTCTAAATCTGTGATTAAGAATGAATTGAAGATTGATGCCGGGATACGCCACGATTTCTATAATTATACGCAGCTGGTAGGGGTTCCACCTCCTCAGCAATACTATTCCAAGTACACAAAATCATTTCAGAATGTGACGCTGCTGGGTTCTGCGGGTTACAGATTCAGTGACCGTATAGATCTGAATTTTGATGTCCAGCAGATATTCCAGGGCAGACAGGCAGGTGATTTCCTGTATGAGGCTAAAAGTAATGTGATGGTCAGTAAAAACCTGGGAAGGATAGTTCTGGGAGGATATATTCAGAATAAATCGCCGGAGGAAATTTATGACACTCATTACGGGAACCATTTTCAATGGAAAGACAACAATTTTAAAAGAACAAAAACAGTCAATCTGTCTTTTAAGTACATCAATGAGAAACTTGGACTGGAAGCTGGTGCAGAGTACTTCCTGATCACAGACTATTTGTATTTCCTGCAGGCAAATCCGTCCGTAGATTCCCTGACGATTGCACCGGTACAGAATACAGGAAATATCAGTCTGTTAAAGCTGACTGTTGGGAAAAAACTGACTTATGGCAGATTTAACCTCGATAGTTATATCGTCTATCAGAAAAACAGCAAACCGGATATCATGCTGACGCCCGAATTCTATACTTTCAACAGCTTGTATCTGAAACAGACTTTCTTTAAAGTTTTAAAAGCTGAATATGGTTTTGACGTGAGGTATAATACAAAATATACAAACTATTCTTATTCGCCTGCTGTAAGCCAGTTTTATGTCGGCAAGATGGATAAGTTCGATTCTTACCCTATCGTAGATTTCTGGATTAGGGCAAGTTTGAGAAAAGCCAATATCTTTCTTAAATATGAATATGCCAACCAGGGATTACAATCCAAAGGTTATTATACCGTAAACAGGTATCCTATGCCTGACAGGTTATTCAAAGTAGGGTTGAGCTGGAGTTTCTATGATTAAGAGCCAGTTTAAACATCAGGTTTTCTGATGTTTTTTCTTTGCTGCCGGAAACAGGACATTATTCAGGATTAAACGGTATCCCGGTGAATTGGGATGCAGATTTAAATCTGTCGGAGGATCACCTACCAGATGCTGGTAGTCCTCCGGATCGTGACCACCATAGAAGGTAAACTGCCCTTTTCCTATATCTCCATGCAAATAACGTACCTCGCCTGCCCCTTTGTTTTCACCCAGTACTGTAATACTCGACTTCAACAGGCTCTTTCTGAATGCGGTGGTCTGGCCCATGAAGCCTTTGATCACCCTGTCATGATCCTGGGTAAGGATGGTGGGTACAAGATCTGATTTGGCGGAGAATTCAAATAAGGTGAAATAATCATTTTCCTGGGTCAGATTCCGGGTTTGTGTGACATCAATGTCGGATAGTTTGTAATTAGCAGGATTCAGATCCAGTTTGAAATCTCTAAAGGCCAGGGTATTGTTGTAGTTCAGTTTAGACTGGGCATTCGGATCTTCGGCATCACCATCAAACATGCTGGCACAGATATCTACCCCTTCTGCCGAGAGTGCAATGTCAAAACTGTCAGTAGCCGAACACATTGCAAAGAGAAAACCTCCGCCAGCACAGAATTCCTTCATCTTTTTGGCAACGGCCAGTTTCATCTGTGATACCTTGCTGAACCCGTTCCTTTTTGCTGTTGCTTCCTGGGTTCTGACATCGTCCCGATACCAGGCAGTATTCTGGAAAGCGCTCCAGAAGCGGCCATACTGACCGGTGAAATCTTCGTGATGAAGATGCAGCCAGTCGTAACCACTTAATTTATCTTTTAGAACTTCGTCATCATAAATGATATCATAAGGGATTTCTGCATAGGTCAGGACCATGGTCACCGCATCATCCCAAGGTAATTTACTTTTAGGGGAATAGACGGCGATTTTAGGGGCTTTCTCCAGTTTGACCATTTCCATATTGACCTCAGGGTCATTGATCTCATTGAGGATAGCAGTTACCTTTGCGTCAGGAATGACCTGATAGGATACGCCTCTGATCTTACATTCGTCTTCTACAGGCTTACTGTAACTGATCAGGAAACTTCCGCCCCTATAGTTGAGCAGCCAGCTTACTTCTGCTTTTTGTGTGATACTCCAGTAGGCAATGCCGTAGGCTTTAAGGTGGTTTTTCTGATCTTCATCCATATTGATGAGAATCGATGAAGCCTTCACCACAAGGGTCAGTACGAGGAACAGGAGTAACAGAAAGCCCTTTTTCAGAATCATAAGCAAAGAAATCTTTACGAATTTAGTTAGTTTATCAACAGGAATTACAATATTGTGGATTGATTTTTTTCTTTAATTAAACGTGAAAATCAATCATTATATATACATTTATAGGTCAGATGGAGTTTGAAATCTTTATCTAGTCATTTCAATTTACTAAATTTGGCGATTACAAAAAAGAATATGAGCAAAGCAATAATAAAAACAGAAAAAGGCGACATGACTGTCGAGTTTTATGACAAGGATGCCCCTAACACAGTTGCTAACTTCAAGAAATTAGCAAACGAAGGGTTTTATAATGGAGTTACTTTCCACCGTGTAATTCCAAATTTCGTAGTGCAGGCAGGATGTCCGAATTCAAAAGATGCAGCTACAGCTCATCTGGCTGGAACAGGCGGACCTGGTTACAAAATTGATTGTGAACTGGATGGCGAAAACCAACATCATGAGCGTGGTGTATTATCTATGGCACATGCTGGTAGAAATACAGGCGGATCACAGTTTTTCATCTGCCACAGCAGAGCAAATACTGCACATTTAGACAGAAATCACACTTGCTTTGGTAAAGTGATTGAAAATGTTGACATTGTTGATGATCTCAAACAAGGAGACAAAATTTTGGGTATAGAAGTGATAGAAGATTAATATATGAATTTAAGAGGAATTGTAGCCGTATCCGGCAGACCAGGTTTATTTAAACTTGTTGGACAAAATAAAGCGGGTTATGTACTGGAAGGGCTGGATGCTCAAAAGGTTAAAATTGTAGCTAGTATTTCTTCTACTAAACTAGCTTCACTGGAAGATATTACAATCTACGGTGAGGATGAAGATTTAAAACTGATTGATGTTCTGGCAAATATTGCTGCTGTAAAAGGAGATGTTCCTGATGCTAAGGCAGATGCTAAAGTTTTAAGAGCATTATTCGTGGATGTTGCTCCTACACATGATCAGGAAAAGGTTTATGCTTCAGATATGAAGAAAATCGTTACCTGGTTTCATTTGTTAAAGGAACTTCCTTTATTTACTGAAGCTGCACCAGGAGCACCTGAATCATTGGAAGCTGCTAAAGCTGAAGAGAAGAAAGTTAAGGCTACGCCTAAACCTTCTAATGCTAAAGCACCGAGCAAAACAGCTCAGCCGGCTAAAAAAGCAAATATGACAAGCAAAAAAGGAGTTTAATTACCCTTTTCAGCTCCATAAAAAAACCGGATTGTTTAATCCGGTTTTTTTATGTCTTTTCTACCCCTTTACAGATAATATACTATCAGCAGAAATGCCAGTATAGAAATAATAATAGCGATCGTAAAACCCCAGCGGTTACCTTTGGGGTGGCTTCTGAATCTGTATTTTCGTTTAAAATCTCCTGGTTGCATATTTTCCTTTTTTCTATATAATCATGATGCATAAAATGAAAAATTCCATAAAATCTTCCGGACTAAGAAGTGCTTTTATTCATGGTGGTAGGGCTCACCTTTTAAAATGCTAAAGGCCCTGTATAATTGTTCCACAAAAAACAGACGGACCATCTGATGTGAGAATGTCATATCTGATAAAGATATACTTCCATTCGCTCTTTTGTAAACACTTTCATCAAAACCGTAAGGCCCGCCGATTACAAATATCATATGCTGAACACTTCCAATCATCTGTTTGTTCAGATAATTTGCAAATTGCACTGAAGTGTATTTCTTCCCTTTCTCATCCATCAGGATAACGGTATCGAGGTTACTGATTTGTTTTAGGATCAGCTCAGCCTCTTTGGTCTTTTGTTGTGCTTCAGTTAAATTTTTAGTGTTCTTCACATCTGGGATAACTACAAGATTGAATCCGATATAGTGTTTTAACCGGTTAAGGTACTTTTCAATGCCCTCGATCAGATATTTATCTTCCGTTTTTCCAACGACGAGTAAAGTGATTTTCATCAGTATATATTGTTCTTTAATGGTTATGAAGTTTGCATGTGCTTATTTATTTAATTTTGAGTGTAAGCTCATGCGGGTTTCATTCAGTATTGTCTATATTTAGAATTTTAGAAGTTCAAAGATATGGTAAAATCTAAAGATAGTATTTTAAAGGGCTATCAAAATAACGTTACGGTTCAGGAAGCACAGTTAAAGGAAATTAATAAATCACTTAATAACATCTCTTTAGCCAGGTTAGGTTTGTTTCTGGCTGAAATATTTTTAGTAAGTATTACCATCTATTTTGGCTATTACTGGCCAGTAGGTGTACTGATGTGTGTACCAATTTTGGCTTTTATGGTATTGGTTAAGCGTCAGACAGCAAAAGAGCAGGAGTTGAATTACGCTGAAAAATTACTTTTTGTTTATCAGAATGAGGTTAATGTTATTCTTAATGGTAAGAATAAATATAAGGACGGAAAGGAATTTGAAGATGAATATCATCCCTATTCGTCGGATCTGGATCTGTACGGTCACGCTTCTTTATTTGCATTTGTCAATCGTTCAAATACAGTTAACGGAATGAAACTGCTTGCCGGTAGTTTCATTAAACCAGCAGATCTGAAGACTATTCTGGATCGCCAGGCAGCAATTACTGAATTGACCACGCATATTGATCAGACATTTCATTTCAGGGCAGGGCTTCAGAATCATAAACCTGAACAGCTGGAAATTATAGCCTATAAATTTGAGCACCAGCTGCCGGAACAGTTAAAATTTACACAGGACAAATTATTAAGGCTATATACGGCAGTTGTTCCTTTTCTGACTTTCGGATTAATCCTGCTGGGTACATTATATGGGGGCCTGTTCTGGAAAGGACTGGGGCTGCTGGCTTTTGTGAATGTGGTTTTGAATTATGTTTATAGTAAAAGAATTAATGTTTTACATGCTGGATTTAGCGGGAGCGCCAGTTTGCTGAATGCAATTTCAGGGACAGTAAAATGGACCGAAGAGAGGAAATGGGAGAGTGCTTATATCAGGGGATTTTTAACCAGGCAGGACCTGGAAATACCTTTAAGTAAGCGAATCAAAATCTTGTCCGGTATTATCAATTCATTTGATATCAGACTGAACATGTTATTAGGTACAATCTTTAATATATTCCTGTTGTGGGACTTCAGGTGTGCCATCCGTTTGGATAAATGGCATGCCGGATCTTCTGATCAGCTGGTCCGTGGTTTATATACGATCAGCCAGTTTGAAGAACTCATTTCACTGGCTACTTTTAACTATAATGAACCTGATCTGACTTTTCCGGTGATCTCTGAAACCTTCCATCTCGAAACCAGAGAACTGGGACACCCCCTTATTAAGGATGATAAACGCGTCGTTAACGATTATAGTTTTGAGGATCTGCCTACAGTAGACGTGGTCACTGGGTCCAATATGGCAGGGAAAAGTACATTTTTGCGGACTGTTGGAATAAATATGGTACTGGCTTACTCAGGAGCTCCGGTATGCGCTGCCTATATGAAGGTCTCCATTTTTGAAATCCTGACTTATATGAGGATCAAAGACTCGCTGAATGACCAGACTTCAACCTTTAAGGCAGAACTTAACCGGTTAAAAATGATCCTCGAAGGCGTGCGTACACTGGCTCATCCACTGGTCCTGATTGACGAAATGTTGAGAGGAACTAACAGCAAGGATAAATATCTGGGCTCGAAAGTTTTTATTCAGCAGATGATCAGCAAGAAGTCTCCGGCTTTGTTTGCCACACATGACCTGCAATTATCCGAGATGATCCATCAATATCCTGATACACTGAGAAATTATCATTTTGATATCCAGCTGGCAGAGGGGGAGATGAATTTTGACTATAAGCTGAAAGAGGGGGCCTGCAAAACATTTAATGCAGCTTTGTTACTGAAAGAGATCGGACTAAGTTTTGATCCTGATGAACTCAATCAGGTAAATTTACTGTAAAGATAACATGATGTTAATATCAAATTCTCATATTGCCTGTTATACAATTCATATATGATTAAAGCATCCGATTTTGGTGATGATTTTTCGTGGGGCGTGGCTACAGCCGCTTTGCAGATTGAAGGTGCAGCAGATATGTATGGGAAGGGGCCGTCTATATGGGATACTTTCGCTAAAAGATCCGGTAAGATCAAGAAGGGGCATCATCCGGCAATGGCCTGTGATTTTTATCATCGTTATAACGAAGATATTGCTTTGGTTAAACTGCTGGGGTTCTCCGTTTTTAGATTTTCCATTTCCTGGCCCCGGATTCTTCCTTATGGCAATGGTCCGATTAATGAAGAAGGGATCAGGTTTTATCACAATGTGATCGATGAATGCCTGGAGCAGGGGATTACACCCTATATCACACTTTACCATTGGGATCTGCCTGAAGCACTGGAAGCAGAAGGAGGATGGACTGCATTTAGCGTTAATATGGCTTTTAATGCATTCGTTACTATCTGTGCGCAAACTTATGGAGATAAGGTGAAAAACTGGATTGTGCTGAATGAACCGTTTGGATTTACTTCTCTGGGTTATATGCTGGGTGTACATGCACCAGGTAAAACAGGTTTAACGAATTTTTTCTCTGCAGTTCATCATACAGCGATTGCACAGGCTGACGGGGGGCGTATTTTGCGTGCAGAGATCTCCGGTGCCAATATCGGAACTACCTATTCCTGTTCAGAGATTCTTCCTTATACGCAGAGTGATGCCGATATACTGGCTGCTTCACGTGTAGATTGTCTGATGAATCGTTTGTTCATAGAGCCAGCTTTAGGAATGGGGTACCCAGGACAGGACTGGGAGGTGATGGAAAAGTTTGCCATCTCACATTCTACCTGGCGGCATACAGAGCGGTTAACTTTTGATTTTGATTTCATTGGTCTGCAGAACTATTTTCCGCTGACAATTAAATATAATGCCTTTATACCTGTAGTCCAGGCCTGGGAGGTGAAGGCTAAAAACCGGAAAAAACCACATACAGCAATGGGCTGGGAGATTAACGGGGATAGCTTCTATAATATTATTAAACAGTTCGCTTCTTATCCGGGAATCAAAAATCTGATGATTACAGAGAATGGAGCTGCTTTCCATGATAAGCTTATCGGCGGCGCTGTGGATGATACAGACCGTATAGAATACTTCAGGCTGTATCTGCTGGCTGTATTAAGGGCTAAAAAAGAAGGGATCAATATAACAGGTTATATGGCCTGGACACTGCTCGATAATTTTGAATGGGCCGAAGGTTTTAATGCCCGGTTCGGGTTAATACATAATGATTTTAAAACACAGCAGAGAACTATCAAATCATCAGGATACTGGTGGCAGGAATTTCTAAAGGCATAAAAAAACTCCCGCCTTCCAGCGGGAGTTTTTTTATGCTTAATTTATATTATTGGGCAACTTGCTTACGAATAATATTTAGTGCACCACCGGCTTTAAACCAGTCGATCTGCTGTGCATTATAACTGTGATTTACGGGGAATTCTTCTTTCGTACCATCAGCATGGTTTAACACAATAGTTAAAGGTACATCAGGAGTGAAAGTTGTTAATCCAACGATGTCGATCACATCATCTTCCAGAATTTTATTGTAATCTTCTTTATTAGCGAATGTTAAACCTAACATTCCCTGTTTTTTCAGATTGGTTTCGTGGATACGTGCAAATGATTTAACCAATACAGCACGGACACCAAGATGGCGTGGCTCCATTGCAGCATGCTCACGTGAAGAACCTTCACCGTAGTTCTCATCACCAACTACGATAGTTCCGATGTGATCTGCTTTGTAAGCACGTTGTGTTGCAGGTACAGGACCATATTCACCAGTTAACAGGTTTTTAACGGTATCAGTTTTATCATTGAAATAATTCACCGCACCGATCAGCATGTTATTAGAGATATTGTCCAGGTGACCACGGAATTTCAACCATGGACCAGCCATAGAAATATGGTCAGTAGTACATTTACCTTTTGCTTTGATCAATAATCTTAAGCCTTTAAGATCTGTCCCTTCCCATGGAGTAAACGGATCCAGTAACTGTAATCTGTGAGAAGTTGGTGAAACCAGGATCTGAACACCGCTTCCGTCAGCTGCCGGCTGCTGATAACCTGCGTCATCCACAGCGAAACCTCTTGGAGGCAATTCATATCCTGTAGGTTCATCCAGTTTTACCTGCTCACCATTTGCGTTTGTCAGTGTATCTGTCAGTGGATTGAAACTTAAGTCACCAGCAATAGCCAAAGCTGTTACCAGCTCAGGAGAACCAACAAAAGCAAAGGTATTAGGGTTACCATCGGCACGTTTAGCAAAGTTACGGTTGAAAGAGTGAACGATAGTGTTTTTCTCTTGTTTTTCCGAACCTACCCTGTCCCACATTCCGATACAAGGACCGCAGGCATTAGTAAATACTTTTGCACCTATTTGTTTGAATACATCCATAAATCCGTCACGTTGAATAGTGAAACGGATCTGCTCAGATCCAGGATTGATACAGTACTCAGATTTTGCAGTTAAGCCTTTTTCTGCAACTTGTTTAGCTACACTTACTGCTCTTGAGATATCTTCATAAGAAGAGTTGGTACAAGAACCGATCAGGCCTACATCAATTTTCATTGGCCATCCGTTAGCTAAAGCAACTTCTTTCATTTTAGAGATAGGAGTTGCTAAATCTGGTGTGAACGGACCGTTCAGGTAAGGCTCAAGAGTTGATAAATCGATTTCGATTAACTGATCAAAATATTTAGCAGGATCTGCGTAAACATCAGCATCACCAGTTAAATGTTCTTTAATTGCGTTGGCTGCATCAGCAACTTCTGCTCTGCCGGTTGCACGCAGATAACGCTCCATGCTCTCATCATAACCAAAAGTTGAAGTCGTTGCACCAATTTCAGCACCCATATTACATATGGTTCCTTTACCGGTACAGCTCATATTTGTTGCGCCTTCGCCAAAATATTCAACGATAGCTCCGGTACCACCTTTTACAGTCAGGATACCAGCTACTTTTAAAATCACGTCTTTAGGTGAAGCCCATCCGCTTAATTTGCCGGTTAATTTTACACCGATTAATTTAGGGAATTTAAGCTCCCATGGTAATCCTGCCATGACATCGCAGGCATCTGCACCACCAACACCGATAGCAACCATACCTAAACCACCAGCATTCACTGTATGAGAGTCAGTACCGATCATCATTCCGCCTGGAAATGCATAGTTTTCTAAAACAACCTGGTGGATAATACCTGCACCTGGTTTCCAGAAGCCAATACCATATTTGTTTGATACTGAAGCCAGGAAATCAAATACTTCTTTACTTTCTGTATTAGCAGCAGGAAGATCTTGTTCTGCACCTAGTTTTGCAGTGATCAGGTGATCACAGTGTACCGTTGATGGTACAGCAACTTTCGGTCTGCCAGCCTGCATAAACTGCAACAAGGCCATCTGGGCTGTTGCATCCTGCATTGCTACACGGTCAGGAGCAAAATCTACATAGTCCGTACCCCTTACAAAAGCGGTATTGGTATTTTCTTCCCAAAGGTGGGTATATAAGATTTTTTCTGAGAGTGTTAAAGGTCTGCCTACTAATTTACGGGCCGCCTCAACTCGGGGACCAAAGTTTGCATACACCTTTTTGATCATTTCTATATCAAAAGCCATTGATAATATGTGTTAAAAGGTAATATAATAAAAAATTATTTGTAGCGAATTTACAAAAAAAAAACAGGGTGAGAAGGCCATATATGAGTTCATTATATTATTTATACATGTTCTAAATAAAATGGTTTGCCGGACCCGGATAAGCCTCCTGGAATTATCAATGTTGTCATGTTATCACGGAACTGTCCGTTACTGAACGGTATCGTCCATTTACGAACAACGTTTTTGCACGCTGGTCTTTAAACTGGCCATGAAGCGCTTTTATCCGTCTTTTTTGAGTTTGGCCTGAACTTCGTACAGGTCAGCATAAATTATAGCGTATGAAACTCGTAACCTTGAGCGGTTAAAAATTTTAAGGCAGCCGGTAAGACGAATTTTAGTCTGTCAAAAGCTTTGAGACTATCATGAAATACTATAACTGAACCATTTCTGGTATTTCTGATCACGTTTTCATAGCATTTTTCGGGAGAAAGCTGAAGATCGAAATCCCCGCTCAGGACATCCCACATGATAATGTTAAGTTCTGGGTTAATTTTCTTCAGTTTTTTAATCTGAGATTTCTTTATTCTTCCGTAAGGGGGGCGAAAAAGATTCGTATTGGTCAGTTCCTGGCAAGTTTGAAAATTTTGAATATAAGTGTTATCATCAGTTTTCCAGCCTTTTAAGTGGTTGTAGGTGTGATTTCCGATGGCGTGTCCATCGTTTTTAACTTGTTCAAAAATTTCAGCATGTTTGTTTATATTGTCGCCGATACAGAAGAAAGTAGCCTTGCAGCCAAAGGTTTTTAAAGTATTTAAAACAAACTCTGTAACAACAGGTATAGGTCCGTCGTCAAAGGTTAAATAAATAGCTTTGGCAGACCGGCTTTTGTTCCAGATTAAAGATGGGTAATACCATTTTAATAAAAGGGGGGATTTAACCAGATACATGTCCAAATGTAAGAAATAACAAATGGTTGTGTTGAAAATTGATGAGTTGTTTATCTTAAATGTATATTAAATTGTATGAAAATTTTTACTAGCAATAGCCTGATGTCAAAATTAACCTTCGCCATAACTTTTAGTTTGGTCACGGTAGGTTTATCTGGAAACCTGAAGGCTCAGGAATCATTAACCATTCAGGATGCAATTGACCGGATGCTGCAGAATAACTTGAATATCAAGCAGTCATCGCTTAATGTATCTACTGCAGCAGTTAACCTGGAGCAATCAAAGGCAGCCCTTTATCCAAGTCTGAATGGTACCATCGATAACAGTTTAAACTATGGTCGCAGTTTGAACGCGGCGACGAATACACTGGTAACTCAGAATTTCTATTCCGGAGACGGTAGTTTAAATGCTCAGGTGGATGTATTTGTCGGGTTTTCTAAAATCAACCAGATCCGCCAGAACAAAATTTTACTGGAAGCTGGAAACAGTAACCTGGATAAGATGAAAAATGACCTGATTTTACAGGTTGTGACTGCTTACTTTCAGGTTGTATTTAACACAGATCTGCTGAAAGCTTCAAAGGAACAGTTATTGGTGGCTCAGGAAACCCAGAGACGCGAGCAGACATTATTAGAAGCAGGAAATAAAACACTGGCAGATATTTCACAGGCAAAGGCACAGACAGCTACCGCTGAACTTAATGTGACAAATGCACAGAATCAGCTGACTATTTCTTATCTGACACTTTCTCAGTTAATGGAGATGCGTGCAGATGATAATAGTTATGTCGTGGTTAAGCCAACCATTCAGGATATTGCGCAGGCACAAAAAAATTATGATGCTAACGATGTGTATAATACTTCTTTATCGTTCTTCCCGGATATTAAACTGGCGCAACTGAACAGACAGGCTGCTGAAAAAGCTGTATTAGTAGCTAAAGGAGCTTATTATCCTAAAGTTACTTTTGGTGGAGGATTAGGGTCGAGATACTCTTACCTGATGGCTACAAAGGGCGTTTCGTTTCCAAATATGCACTTCAGTGACCAGATAAGTAATAACTTTTATCAGAATGTCGGATTTACTGTTCAGATCCCGATTTTTAACGGTCTTCAGGTTCGGTCAAATGTAAAAAGAGCAAAAATATCTTATGAAACCAGTAAGGTGAGCGAGCAGCTGGCTAAGAACAACTTAAATAAGGTTATAGCTCAGGCAGTGGCAGATCTGAGAGCTGCGGACAGCAGGTATAAATCTAATGAGAATACTTTTAATGCACAAAAAGATGCTTTCAATGTGATTGAGCAACGTTACAATGTAGGTTTGGTTAACTCACTGGATTATAATACTTCCAGGACAAACAGAAATAAAGCTGAAGTTGATTATATCCAGTCAAAATATGATTTACTATTCAAATCCAAAGTCATTGATTATTATTTAGGCAAGCAAATTACCTTTTAAGCACGTATCCCCAAACAAATAAAAAAGAAAGAAATGAAACTAAAACACATACTCATCACTGTAGGAGCGCTGGTCGTCTTATTGGTAATTGGTGCAATGACAGGGCTGATTGGCGGCGAGAAAGCCGAGAAGGTCACTATAGAAAAGGTGATCACCAGGAATATCGTGGAAACGGTTACTGCCAGTGGTAAAATTAAACCAGAAACGGAAGTTAAGCTGAGTTCTGAGGTGTCAGGAGAGGTGGTTGAATTAAATGTTAAAGAAGGTGATATCGTAAAAAAAGGTCAGCTTTTATTTAAAGTGAGACCAGATGTATTAAAGTCGGGATATGACCGGGCAAGTGCTTCTTATAGTTCTCAGAAAGCATCTGTTGGAAATGCCGAGGAGCAGTTAAAACAGCAACAGGCAAATTTTATAAATCAGGAAGCTATTTATAAACGTAATGTGGAACTGTTCAAAAAGAAAGTGATTTCTGTGTCAGAGTATGATGCCGCGAAAGCAGCTTATGTAACAGGTAAAACCAATCTTGATGGTGCAAAACAATCATTGATTGCCGCGAAATTTAATCTTGCCCAGATGGGGGCCAGTGTACAGGAAGCAAGCGCAAACCTGGCTAAGGCTACTGTTTTTTCACCAGTTGACGGGGTAATCTCTAAATTGTCAGTAGAACTGGGAGACAGGATTCTGGGAACTGCCCAGTTTGCAGGTACAGAAATCATGAGGATCTCTAACCTGAACTCTATGGAGGTTAACGTTGATGTGAATGAAAATGATATCAACCGTGTCAATGTGGGTGACAAGGCCCTGATCCAGGTAGATGCTTTTGAGGATAAGAAATTTTCGGGTGTGGTGACAGAGATCGCCAGCTCATCGAAAGATGTAGGTGTAGCGACAACTACAGTTGACCAGGTGACTAACTTTGTGGTTAAAGTTCGTATATCTGCAGATTCATACAGTGGTGTTAAAGGCGGAGCAAAAGATCTTCCTTCTCCATTCAGACCTGGACTTTCTGCAACTGTTGATATTCAAAGTTCTACAGTAAAAAGTTTATCGGTGCCAATTATGGCGGTATTCGTAAAAGGTGCTGCTAAAGATGCTGCTAAAGATGATAAATCATCGGATGACAATGGTGACGGCGGAGATGCAGGTAAGGATAAACAGAAGAGCAAACTGACTGATAAAGCAGTTAAGCAATATGTTTATACTTATGCCGATGGTAAAGTAAAAAAAGTAGAGGTTACTACAGGTATCCAGGATGATAAATATATCCAGATTAAAGGTGGTCTGAAAGAAGGAACTGAAATCGTAAGTGGTCCTTACTCTACTGTTCAGAACAAATTAAAGGATGGAATGAAAGTAGAGCAAGAAGTTAAGGATCAGCCTGCTGCGAAATCAGGTAAAAAGTAAAAAGAGCTGTTTGCAATAAAATAAGTAATTTGTCCCGGTTTAAAACATTAAGCCGGGATTTTTTATTTATATATGATGATACCAAAAGTTGCGATGATTGGTGGCGGTAGTTGGGCAACTGCTGTCATAAAAATGCTTTCAGATAATCTCAGCCAGAAAGAGATTTTTTGGTGGCTGCGTGATACTACTTCAATTGAACACCTTAAAAAATACAAGCATAATCCTAAATACCTGAGTTCGGTGGAGCTGAGAATTCCTGAGGCTCATATTTCGAATGATATTACAGAAATTATCAGGCAGGCAGATTATGTTATCCTCAATGTTCCAGCTGCTTTTTTAAAGGAAACCCTGCGTGGGGTTACGCCCGAAATGCTGGCAGGTAAAAAGATTGTTTCTGCAATCAAGGGGATAGTGCCTGATGAAAACAAGATTATCGGTGAATTCATACATGAAAAGTTTGGAGTTCCGCTCGAAGATATCCTGGTTATCAGTGGTCCCTGTCATGCTGAAGAAGTGGCCCTTGAAAAATTATCTTACCTGACCATAGCTTCGATCAATCTGGAAACGGCTGGTAATTTCTCGAAACTATTGAATACAAGATACATCAAAACGAATATTTCGGATGATATCTTTGGAACTGAATATGCTGCGGTACTGAAAAATATCTATGCTGTGGCCAGTGGTATCTGTCATGGTATAGGTTATGGCGATAATTTCCAGGCCGTACTGATTTCAAATGCTATACGGGAGATTAACCGGTTTGTTGAGGCTGTACATCCTATAGACCGTGATATTAAAGAATCAGCTTATCTGGGTGATTTGTTGGTGACTGCCTATTCCCAGTTTAGCCGGAACCGGACTTTTGGTAATATGATTGGTAAAGGGTATACGGTTAAATCTGCGCAGTTGGAGATGAATATGATCGCCGAGGGATATTATGCTGCAAATTGTATGCATGTGGTCAATAAGCAATATAAAGTGGATATGCCGATCTGCCGTGCAGTGTACGCTATACTTTATGAGCGTCATTCTCCACAGATCGAAATGGCACTCCTTACCGAAAAGTTAAATTAATTATACAAATTTAATCGGGCTTAAAACAATATAAATATCAGATTGTTATTCAGGTGTTAACGCTTTAGCAATTCAGCTTAAATGAAGAGAGATGAGTTGTTATTCATTTATAACCTAAAAAACAATCTGTAACATGAACAAGAAATATCTAGCGGGGTTACTAACCCTGGCATTAGCGGGTACAATCTCTCTGTCTACGCAAGCACAGGAAAAAAAGAAAACAATCGGTGAAAAGATTGGAAGTACGGCTTCGGCGGTAGGTAATAAAACAGCCGAGGTTGCGGTAAAAGGAGTTTCAAAAGTAGGTGATAAAACTTATGCGAATAAAATAGCTCCGGATGGTTCTGATGTTTACATCAATAGTAAAAACCGTAAGTACTATATCAACAAAAAAGGAGCTAAGGTTTATCTTAAAGCTTCTCAGATCAGAAATAAACCAGTAAAGAAATAGTCAGCGCGTAGCTAAACAATAGTATTATTCAATCCGGATCAGCTGATCCGGATTTTTTTTGCTCGTGATTTCGTAAACTAATTGTTAAATTGAATAATCTTGCTGTTAAAGTATACTAAATCGGTAGTTTTTTATCCGAATAAAGATATCTTTGAAAGATCTGATACTATTATCATTAAAACCTAAACCAACGCATATGAAATTTAAACTCTACCCGATAATTCTTGTTTTTACAACTCTTGCCTTAACTACGCAGGCACAGACTATACGTGGCACAGTCAGCGATACTTCGCAGACAATTATTGGTGCAACTGTTGCTGTGATTGGTAATGCACAGAAAGCCGGTACAAATTCTACCGGTAAATATCAGCTCAAACTGGCAAAGGCCGGTACTTATACCATAGTGGTTTCCTATATCGGTTATCAAACCCAGCAGAAGAAAATTACTATAGCTGAAAATGAGACTAAAGATCTCGATTTCTTTTTATTGCCCAATAGCAATGATCTGGAAAATATAGTTGTGATTGGCTCGAGAAGTGCCCCGAGATCTAATCTGGATACCCCGGTTCCGGTCGATGTAGTGGATATTAAGAAAATCACACAGAACATTCCGCAGGTATCATTAAACCAGATCCTGAATTTTGTCGCTCCTTCCTTTACTTCCAATGTGATGAGTTTAACCGATGGTACAGATCATATCGATCCGGCTTCTTTAAGAGGGTTGGGACCTGATCAGGTATTAGTGTTGATTAATGGAAAAAGAAGACATACAACAGCACTGGTTAATATCAACGGTAGTCTGGGAAAAGGGTCTGTAGGAACAGACATGAATGCCATTCCTACTTCAGCCATTAAAAGAGTAGAGATCCTGAGAGATGGTGCGGCGGCACAATACGGTTCGGATGCTATCGCCGGGGTGATCAATATTATATTGAATGACGATGTCAACAAGCTGACGGCGAATATTTCGGATGGGGGATATACCGGTAAACACTCTGACGGACTGGACGGGCAGACAGTTCAGGCCAATGTGAATTATGGTGTGAAACTGAGTGATAAAGGTGGTTTCCTAAATCTTGCCGGTTCATTTGATTACAGAGATTTTGCTTCCCGTACTACCCCCTACCGCGGTGCCATTTATTCCGATTATAATAATCCTTCACTTTACCCCAATCCAACAGGGGTGGATATTACAGATGCCGAACTAGCGAGAAGAGGACAGACAAGATCTGATTTTGTGCCTAATATCGGTCAGTCCAGAAACAGAGGAGGTGCTTTGTTTTTTAACTCCGTAATCCCTGTTGCACAGGATGCAGAGATTTATGCTTTTGGTGGGGTGAACTATCGCAACGGGACTTCTACTGCTTTTTATCGTACTCCCCGTCAGCTCAATCAGAATAATGCAGTGATCTATCCGAATGGTTTCCTGCCCGAAATTGTTACTGCCAGTCTGGATCAGTCAATTGCTACCGGAATCAGAGGTAAACTGGGCGAATGGAAAGCAGATTTTAGTAATACCTATGGCCGGAATGTGATTGATTTTAAAACAGAGCATTCACTGAATGCCTCCATGCTGACTGCTTCGCCGACTTCATTTGAGTCTGGGGGATACGAGTTTGCACAGAATACAACCAACCTTGATTTCTCCCGTTATTTTGAAAACCCATTACAAGGGATCAATGTTGCGTTTGGTTTTGAAAACAGATATGAAAATTATAAGATCAAACCGGGAGAAGAAGCTTCCTGGAGAAACTATGGAAATGCGCTTCAGGTAGGTGTAGATGGCACTGGTAAGCCTATTTTAGTTCCGGATCCGAATGGTAATATTTCTACCCGTTTCGCAGCTAATGGTGTGGCTTATGCAGGAGGGGCACAAGGATTTCCGGGGATCAGTCCTGCTAACCTGACCAATGAATCCCGTAATTCGGTTGCGGCCTATGGCGATGTGGAGCTGAATTTTACCAAAAAGTTTCTGTTGGATGCGGCAGCCCGGTTTGAGAATTATTCAGATTTCGGTTCTACGCTGAATGGTAAACTGGCAGCCAGGTACAAATTTTCTGACAAATTCCTGTTGCGTGCTGCGGCAAGTACAGGGTTCAGAGCGCCTTCTCTTCACCAGCAATTTTTTAGCTCTACTTCCTCGGTTTATGTAGACGGGAATATTGTAGAGTCAGGTACCTTTGCCAATGACAGCCGTATTGCGCAATTATTGGGTATCCCAAAACTGAAACAAGAGACTTCGAAAAGTTTAAGTGCAGGTTTTACCTCTAATCTGGGTAAACTGAAGATCACAGTTGACGGTTATTTCATCAGAATTAACGACAGAGTAATCTACACGGGACAATTTACCGGGAATAATTCTCCGACTGCTTCGCCGCAGGACCAGGAGATTTATAACCTGCTGCGTTTAGCCAATGCAACTACTGCAAGGTTCTTTGCAAATGCAGTCAATACAGAAACTAAAGGGCTGGACATCGTTTTATCTTACAATACACGCCTGGGAACAGGTAACCTGAGAACAGACTGGGCGACTACTTTCTCTAAAACATCTATTGTCGGGCCGATTCATGCTTCTGCATTATTAGCAGGAAAAGAAAGTACTTACCTGGATAATGCCAGTCGTATCCTGATCGAAAAAGTAACGCCACGAGTTAAATCCAATATTACTTTTGACTACAGTATTGGTAAATGGAATGCTTTCCTGCGTAATGTATACTTTGGGCAGGTCTCGCAGCCGACTAACGTAGCAGCCAATGAGCAGGTACTGGCAGGCAGGGTGATCACTGATATCGGTGCAGGTTATAACCTGACTAAAAACCTTAAACTGACTATAGGCGCAAATAACTTATTTGATGTGTATCCACAGGAATTATTATTGGGTTCGCAGGGTACTTCAGGGATATTATATCCTAATCAGGCACCGCAATTTGGGTTCCTGGGCAGATATGTGTTCACAAGATTATCACTAACCCTTTAAACACCTGTCAGAACTTCGTCAGTTAAAAACAAGTTTCAATACCGATATAATTCTTTAAATTTAATGCGTTTTCCTGCCGCTGAGTACATCCTCCGGCAGGAAATTTTTTTTATAATTTTTTATACCATGAGATCAAAAAAAACATTTTCAGGTTTGCTGTTCGGGGCATTTTGCCTGGAGCTCCTTGTTTCCTTTTCAGCAACCGGGCAGGAGTCAAATCAATTTAAACATGCTGCGGTAGTTACTGCACATCCAGAAGCTTCTAAAGTGGGAGTGGCTATTATTAAAAAGGGTGGGAATGCTGTTGACGCGGCTGTAGCAGTTCAATTTGCCTTAGCCGTTGTTTATCCCAATGCCGGAAACATCGGTGGTGGCGGCTTCCTGGTATACAGGAGTAAAACAGGACAATCCGATGCGCTGGATTACAGAGAAAAGGCTCCGGAAAAAGCCTCCAGAGATATGTACCTGGATGCAAAAGGGAATGCAATTACAGATAAAAGCCTGTACGGTGCTTTGGCATCAGGGGTTCCTGGTACCGTAGATGGAATGGTTAAGGCACACACTAAATACGGCAAACTGAGTTGGAAAAGAGATATTGAGCCGGCTATTGAACTGGCAGAAAGAGGATTCCCTGTTACTGCTCAGCAGGCTTCAGAGCTTAACAGTCATAAAGAACGGTTTTTAAAGTATAACAAGAAAGCTATAGCTTTTGTGAAGAATGATTTGTGGAAGGAAGGTGATTTATTGAAGCAGCCTGAATTGGCCAAAACTTTAAAACTGATCCGCGATAATGGAAGAAAAGGTTTCTACGAGGGGACCGTGGCTACGGCAATTGTGAATTCCATGAAACAGACCCTTGGTGTGATTACTGCTGCCGATTTGAAAAATTATCATGCTGTATGGAGAAAAACAGTATCCGGTAAATACAAAAACTACACTGTAATTTCTATGCCCCCACCATCAAGTGGAGGTATTGCATTGATTACGATGTTGAAACAGGTCGGAGATTATCCATTAAACAAATGGGGTTTTCAAAAAGATTCTACAGTTCAGCTGATGGTTGAGGTAGAGCGCAGGGCTTATGCTGACCGTGCCAGTTACCTGGGCGATCCGGACTTCTTTAAAGTGCCTCAGGCGGCTTTACTGAATAATGATTACATCAAGTCAAGGACTGATGGAATCAGCTTCGCTAAGGCTACGCCAAGCAGCGAGGTTAAGCCTGGTACCTTGCCTTTATATGAGAGTGAGCAGACTACACACTATTCGATTGTAGATAGCGAAGGAAATGCGGTGTCTGCGACAACAACTTTAAATGGTTCTTATGGTTCACTGGTTGTTGTAGATGGCGGCGGATTTATTATGAATAATGAGATGGATGATTTCTCTGTAAAACCTGGTACCCCAAATATGTACGGTCTGGTTGGTGGAGAGGCAAATTCGATTGTTCCCGGAAAGAGAATGTTAAGTTCAATGACCCCGACTATTATTGAAGAAAACGGAAACCTGAGAATGGTTGTAGGTACGCCGGGTGGATCGACTATTATTACCTCGGTATTTCAGACCATTCTGAATGTACTGGCATTCGGGCAGGATATGCAGGCGGCGGTTGCTGCCCCAAGGTTCCACCACCAGTGGCTACCGGATGAGGTCTTTGTAGAAAAGGGAGCTATTGACGATACGACAAGAGCTAAACTGGAATCTAAAGGTTATAAGATCACACCACGCGAGCCAATGGGCCGTGTTGATGCTATTCTAGTTAAGCCAAACGGAGAGTTAGAGACTGGAGCAGACCCAAGGGGGAATGACAAAGGCTTAGGCTATTAAGATCAAAAAAAAGCAGCCCGGTAAACCGGGCTGCTCATTGTTATATTATGTTTAGGATGATTAAGATCTGCGTCTTCTTTCGCCTGTTCCGCTTCCGCCTTCACGAGGTTTACCAGAGAAATCTCTGAATCCACCACCAGTGCTGCTTCCGCCTTCACGTCTGCCGCTACCGCCAGAATTTCTTCTGTCGCCACCGCCATAGCTTTTGCGTTCACCACCACCATAGCTTTTTCTCTCGCCGCCACCGCCGCCGCCGTAGCTTTTGCGTTCGCCGCCACCATAGCCACCTCTTCTTTCACCACCACCAGATCTTCTTTCGCCACCTTCTGGTGCATCACCAGATTTTTCAATTCTAACACTACGGTTATTGAACTGGATGTCTTTGAAGTTGCTGAATAATGAATCAACAATAGCATTTTCAACTTCAAAGAATGAATAAACACCTTTAAGGTCAATTTTACCAATGTTTTTACCACTGATTTTACCGTTGTTACATACAAAAGATAATAAGTCACCTCTTGTAAATTCATCTACCGAACCTACGTTGATAAATAAACGGGTATAATCACTGTTTCTTGCACCTCTTGCACCACGGTCAGCGCGATCACCACGTTCGTCGTTTGCTGCTGCATTTAAATCAGGTGCATTTTTGTAATACTCTAAAAAGCGGTTAAACTCTAAAGATGCAAAACGTTTGATTACTTCTTCTTTGCTTAATTCAGCAAATTCATCCATGATTCTAGGGATGTATTGCTCAATCTGTGCTTCATTTACTTCAACATTGTGAACTTTGTGAACCAGTGAGAACAGTTGTTTTTCACAAACATCAAATCCTGTAGGTAATTCTGCTTTAGTAAATTGTTTACCGATGATTCTTTCAATCTGACGGATTTTTCCAGTTTCTTTAGCATTGATGATACAGATAGAAATACCAGTTTTACCAGCTCTTCCTGTACGACCACTTCTGTGTGTATAACTTTCAATCTCATCAGGTAATGAATAGTTGATAACGTGTGTTACGTTATTTACATCAATACCACGTGCTGCAACATCTGTAGCAATTAATAACTGCATGTTACGGTCACGGAAACGCTGCATAACTTTATCACGTTGTTGTTGTGATAAATCACCATGCAAAGCATCAGCATTGTAACCATCCTTGATCAGATTCTCAGCAACATCCTGCGTATCCATTTTGGTTTTACAGAAAACTACTGCGAAAATTTCAGGGTTGAAATCTACAATACGTTTTAAAGCAGCGTATTTATCTCTTGCACGTACCATGTAATACTCATGCTCAATATTTACGTTACCGGTATTTTTGGTACCCATGGTCAACTCAGTAGGGTTGTCCATGTAGTTTTTAGCTATTCTTCTAACCTCAGGAGGCATAGTAGCTGAAAACAACCATGTTTTTTTATCGTCAGGTGTAGTAGACAAGATATCATTAATGTCTTCCTGGAAACCCATGTTAAGCATTTCATCAGCCTCGTCTAAAACTACATATTTCACACTACTGAAATCTATAGCCTTACGGCCAATAATATCTAACATACGGCCCGGTGTAGCCACAACGACTTGTACACCGTTTCTAATTTCACGCAACTGCTGCACAATGTTCGCGCCACCGTAAACGGCAACAACACTCGCACCAGAGATGTTTTTTGAGTAATTTTTGATGTCGCTGGCAATCTGCAAGCAAAGCTCCCGGGTAGGGCATAGAATTAAAGCCTGAGGCTTATTCAATTTGAAGTCAATCAGTTCAATTAGCGGCAAACCAAATGCTGCTGTTTTTCCTGTTCCTGTTTGGGCCAAACCAACAAAATCGTTATTGCCCTCTAACAGCACAGGAATAGCTTGCTCCTGAATAGGTGTTGGATTTTCGAAACCTAAATCCTTTACGGCATTAACAACGTCATCACTTATCCCCAATAATTTAAATGGGTTTATCATTTTAACTTTATTTATTAAGCCGCAAAGGTACGCTTATTTTTCGGTATTTGTTTGGTACATAACCAAATAATAATATAATACGATTATCTGAGCCTGTCAGCCGAGCGGATTAGTTGCTCATCTTTACGGATACCTCTGTGTGCCAGCGCACAAAAAAGAACTGAAAGTATGGGAAGATAGGCGCCTATATTGAACGTTGCCCCATCAATCCCACCTGGGATTTTAAGGGCATAACTTGCTATCCAGCCTGCTAAGGCAAGGATTAAGACTATAGTAAGCAGTACGATACGTTTTTGCAGGGTCCTGTTTCTGAAAGTGAATATATTTCCAAGGCAAATCAGTCCGACTAGGATGGTACCCCCAAAAAGTGCTGTATAAGATTCTATCCGGTGTGCTATATTATTTGTCCGCTGATAAAAACCGCCTACCTGGAACCAGAAATCACCTGTGTTGCTCTGTTTAGTTAATATAGGTAAGATTAGCAGAAAAAACAGCGTAAGAGATGCTAAAAACAACCATACGGATTGAACCCTTTGTATCATATCAATTTAATAATTTTCAACAAATATATTAAAAGACATTAAACGGCTGAATCTAAAGCGGAAAAAAGTATTTTTGCAGTCAATTGAATACACAACGTTTTTTTATAGAATTAGCCTATGACGGCACAGCTTATCATGGATGGCAGACACAGCCAAACGCGGTAACTGTTCAGCAGGAACTGGATAAGGCCCTGTCTGTTTTTTTCAGACAACCGGTCGAATCGCTGGGCTGCGGCAGAACAGATGCCGGCGTTCATGCCAGTCAGTTTTTTGCGCATATGGATTTGCAGGATGTAACCGAAGCTGCCGCGATCAATGCTGTGGGTGGAGTGAATGCGCTCTTACCTTATCCTATTGCAGTCAAGAGAATTTTTAAGGTTGCTGATACTGCACATGCACGTTTTGATGCAACGGCCAGGTCTTATGAATACCATTTCCATTTTCATAAAGACCCATTCAAATTAAACCGGTCCTGGTTATATAAAGCAAAGCTGGATATCGGGGCGATGAATGAAGCCGCTGCACAATTATTAACCTATACGGACTTTACCAGTTTCAGCAAATCGAATACTTCTACTGCGACAAACAATTGTAAAATTACCCAGGCATATTTCCGGGAGACAGAAGGGGGACTTATATTTACTATCTCTGCTGACCGGTTTCTGCGAAATATGGTGAGAGCAATTGTCGGAACTTTAATCCTCATCGGGAGAAAAGAAATCGGCTTGGCCCAGCTGAAAGAAATTATAGAGAGTAAAAACCGGAGTAACGCCGGACAGTCAGTACCTGCCTGCGGTCTTTACCTCGTGAATATTATTTATCCTTTTGTGAATTAATTATGTCAAAAATTACAGGTGATGCGTTTAATGTAAGCTTATTGAAAAGGGTTTTTCAATATGTGAAACCTTACCGCAGTATATTTATCTGGTCAGTCATTTTAACTATACTGCTGGCTATTGTAGCACCCGTAAGACCTCTGCTGATTAAGTATACACTGGATAATTATATCCTTAAGGGGCAGTATAGCGGTTTACTGATGATGACGGTTGTGATGCTGGTCTTACTGGTTGTCCAGAGCGGGATTCAGTATAGCCATACCTTATTAACCAATACACTGGGGCAGTCAGCTATCCGCGACCTGAGGATTAACGTGTTTAACCATATTACCAGACTCAGACTACAGTATTTTGATAAAACACCTATTGGTCAGCTGATCACCCGTACAGTGTCTGATCTGGAAACGATATCAGATATATTCTCGGAGGGGCTGATTGTGATCATCGGAGACATTTTACAGGTGATTGCCATTATCGTAGTGATGTTTTATACGGATTGGGGATTAACTCTTGTCGTTCTGCTGCCGATGCCATTATTAATTATGGCGACCTCAGTTTTCCAGAAATCTATCAAATCAGCTTTTCAGGAAATCAGGACCGAAGTATCCAATTTGAATACCTATCTGCAGGAACATATTACCGGGATTTCAATTATCCAGTATTTTGCCAGAGAGGATCAGGAATACCGTAAATTCAAAAAGATTAATGCCCGTTACCGCGATGCGAATATCCGTTCTAACTGGTATTACTCTATTTTCTTTCCTGTGGTCGAAATTATCTCTGCCATGTCCATGGGACTATTGGTCTGGTACGGAGCTAAAAGTATTCTGGCCAAACCCTTGAATGTGACGCCGGGCACAATTACGGAATTTCTTCTTTATATCGGGATGCTGTTCAGGCCTATCCGTGAGCTTGCTGATAAATTTAATACCCTTCAGATGGGTATGGTTGGAGCAGAACGCGTATTCAGAGTTCTCGATACTGATGAGCTGACTGTCAATAAAGGAACTTATCAACCGGCTAAAATGGCTGGAAATATAACCTTTGATAAAGTCTGGTTTGCTTATAATGATGAAAATTATGTACTGAAGAATATCTCTTTTGAAGTGAAGGCTGGTCAGACAGTCGCGATGGTGGGGGCAACCGGCGCAGGAAAATCTTCTACCATCAATATCCTGAATCGCTTCTATGCGATCCAGAAAGGAGAAATTAAAGTAGATGGCGTCAGTATCGATGATTATGAACTGAACTATTTAAGACATCATATTGCTACTGTATTACAGGATGTCTTCCTGTTTTCGGATACTATTTTTAATAATATCACTTTGAACAATCCGGCTATTACGATGGAGGAGGTTGTCGATGCCGCTATAAAAGTAGGTGCACATGATTTTATTGAAAGACTTCCGGGCGGTTATCAGTATAATGTAATGGAGCGCGGGGCTACGCTCTCCGCCGGACAGGCACAGCTGATCTCCTTTATCCGGGCCCTGGTTTACAATCCTTCTATTCTAGTACTTGATGAAGCGACTTCATCCGTAGATACGGAGACCGAAATGCTGATCCAGACCGCAATCGATAAACTGATGAAAGGCCGTACCTCCATTGTCATTGCACACAGGCTGTCAACCATACAGAAAGCCGATCAGATCATCGTACTCGATAAAGGAGAAATCAAGGAAATCGGTAATCACCAGGAATTACTGAAACTGGATGGTTATTATAAGAGATTGTACGATTTACAGTTCAACTCTGTAGGAATCGCTAAATAAAGGACATCGGGACTATCATCCCTGGGTAATGTTCGTCCTTCGGGGATATTCTTTTCATTATAATTGGAAATGCATTTGTCATTCCATTCAATAATCTTAGATTTGCATAAAAAATTATAGATACATGAGTGTTTTAGTAAATAAAGATTCAAAAGTAATTGTACAAGGTTTTACCGGAAATGAAGGTACTTACCATGCTTCGCAAATGATAGAATACGGAACTGACGTAGTTGGCGGGGTTACTCCTGGTAAAGGCGGACAAACTCATTTAGACAGACCGGTTTTTAATACGGTTAAAGATGCGGTTGATCAGGCTGGCGCTAATGTATCTATCATCTTTGTTCCACCTGCATTTGCTGCAGATGCTATTATGGAAGCTGCTGAAGCTGGGATTAAAGTTATTGTATGTATTACCGAAGGTATCCCTACAAAGGATATGATTCAGGTTAAAGAATATATTGCCGGAAGAGACTGCCGTTTAATTGGTCCTAACTGCCCGGGTGTTATTACTGCTGATGAGGCTAAAGTTGGTATCATGCCAGGTTTTATCTTCAAAAAAGGTACAGTAGGTGTAGTTTCTAAATCAGGAACTTTGACTTATGAAGCAGTTGATCAGGTTGTGAAAGCTGGTTTAGGTATTACTACTGCTATCGGTATTGGTGGAGATCCTATCATCGGAACTACAACTAAAGAAGCTGTTGAGCTGTTAATGAATGATCCTGAAACTGAAGGTATCATCATGATCGGTGAAATAGGTGGTGGTATGGAAGCTGAGGCTGCATTGTGGATCAAAGCACACGGTACTAAACCTGTTGTAGGATTTATCGCTGGTCAGACTGCTCCTGCGGGACGTAGAATGGGTCATGCTGGTGCTATTGTAGGTGGTGCTGATGATACTGCTGCTGCTAAAATGAAAATTATGGCAGAATGCGGAATCCGTGTAGTAGAAAGTCCTGCTGAAATCGGTGAAGCTATGGCTGAGTTATTAAAGAAATAATCCTTCTTAGAGCCGGTTTAAATTTAGATACTCAAATTGTTTATAGCTTATTTTTAAGCGAAACAAGGATTATTTATTTCTGGTAGCCTTCCTACAAGAAATGAATAAGACGATGTTGTAGCAAAAAAGAAGCATAAACAAATGAGCAGATGAATTTTAAACAGGCTCTTAAATCAATATAAAAGAGGTTCGTGTAAAAGCGGACCTCTTTTTTTTTATCATGTATTTGTCAGCTTAAATTTTAACCGTGCTAAAAACTGTAGCTTAGCGTTAAGCGTATATAAATACATGAAAACGATCATTAGTAAATCAATATTAGTAGCAGGGCTGGTTTGTATATGCAGCCTGATGGCCTGCGCGCAGAACACAGATAAAGAATCACCTTCAAAAACGACCAGCAAAATGGGATGGAATAAATTAACCACAGAAGAAGAAGATGTAATTGTGCATAAAGGCACAGAATACCCTGGTACAGGAACTTTATTGAAAAATACGGCGAAAGGTACTTATACCTGTAAACGTTGTAATGCTCCGCTTTACCGTTCAGAATCAAAATTTGAATCTTCCTGCGGATGGCCGAGTTTTGATGATGAGATTAAGGGTGCTGTAATCAGGATTCCTGATGCAGATGGTTCAAGAACTGAAATTGTCTGTGCAAACTGTAAAGCTCACCTGGGACATGTATTCTTTGGCGAAGGTTTTACAGCAAAAAACACACGTAATTGTGTAAACTCAATTTCAATGAATTTTGTTCCTGATAAATAGCCTTATAGCTGTTTAAAGCCAGATAAACAGCGTTTTTATTTTTCATAAATGCCCGATGATCAGTTCGTTGGGCATTTATAGTTTGGGACTATGGGGTTTTTTTACTTACCTTTGAAAGTTCACCAACAAAATTAAATATGAAATATTGTTTGCTTTTATGGAGTATGTTCTTGTTTTTGCAGGTTGATGCACAGCAGGATACTCTGAGGTTAGACAGTGCAAATACCATGGTGTCGGATAGTTCGGCACTGATCAAAACCGGGCTTGCTACCTATTATCATAGGAGATTTGAAGGCAGAAGAACCACCAGTGGAACAAGATACCGGGGCAAGAAATTAACAGCAGCTCACCGTACACTTCCTTTCGGTACTATAGTTACAGTTACCAATCTGGCTAATGGAAAATCGGTCGATGTGGAAATCAACGACAGAGGTCCTTATACCAGGAGATATATCATCGATGTTTCTGAAAGAGCAGCCAAAGAGCTCGGATTTTTTAGAAAAGGACAGTCTAAAGTAAAACTTACTTATAGTCATTCTTCTTAAGTCCTGAATATCAGCTTAAGATAGTCAGGATCGCAAATGTTATTAACAGTTTTTCCTGATTCCTTTGACAACAGCAGAAATCAATAACAACTTTACAAAGTAAATTAACTGTAATTTTTATCCCACAGTGTGGATAAAACGTGCCGCTTGTTAACAACTATTGCTAACGTTTGAAAGCATCAAGTTTTATATTTGTTTTAGTAAAAATTCTGACAATATTATCAATAGTTTGTTAGGTAAAGGTTTAGTATTTAATATTTTATGGTTAAATATTCAGCCAGATTTTGATTAAAATCTTTCGATTTATTGGAAAAGCCTGTTAAAGCGGCATTACAGAAGAATTTAAACTAAAGACATCGTTTATACCCTTATAATATACCCATGGAAGAAGAAGTATTACTGAAAGAGAACAAGGATCGCTTTGTCCTTTTGCCAATTAAATATCCGGCAATCTGGGAAATGTACAAAAAGAGTGAAGCTAGTTTTTGGACAGCAGAAGAGATAGATTTGTCTGATGATCAGAAACACTGGGATAACCTCAATGATGGCGAACGCCACTTTATTTCTCACATCCTGGCATTTTTCTCAGCCAGCGATGGTATCGTTAATGAGAATCTTGCCGTAAATTTTATGAGTGAGGTTCAGTTACCTGAAGCACGTTGCTTTTATGGTTTCCAGATTATGATGGAGAATATCCATTCGGAAACTTATGCATTATTAATTGATACTTATATTAAGGATGAAGTTGAGAAAGACAGGTTATTCCATGCTATTGACACAGTACCTTGTGTAAAAAGAAAGGCTGAATGGGCTTTGCGCTGGATTGACGGTGGAAATTTTGCAGAACGTCTGGTTGCTTTTGCAGCAGTAGAAGGTATCTTCTTCAGCGGAAGTTTCTGTTCTATTTTCTGGTTGAAGAAACGCGGACTGATGCCAGGTCTGACCTTTAGCAATGAGCTGATCTCAAGAGATGAAGGTATGCATTGTGAATTTGCGTGCCTGCTTTATAAAATGCTGCAGAATAAGCTTTCTCAGGAAGTTGTTCATGGTATTATCAAAGATGCCGTTGAAATTGAGAAAGAATTTGTTACAGATGCACTGCCGGTTGCCCTGATCGGTATGAATGCGAAATTAATGTCCCAGTATATTGAATTTGTCGCGGACAGATGGTCAAGTGAATTAGGATATGATAAAATATATAACGCTACTAATCCGTTTGACTTCATGGAGATGATTTCATTGCAGGGAAAAACCAATTTCTTTGAAAAACGTGTTGGGGATTACCAGAAAAGTGGCGTGTTAACATCTTCTGAAGATAAAGCCTCGGCTTTCTCTCTGGATGATGATTTTTAATAAAAGAATATAAACTGTTGCCGATGTTGGGCGTTGCCTTGAACAACACTGAATAAGCAATATAAAACCTAAGAAAATATGTTTGTAGAAAAAAGAGATGGTCGCAAAGAAGCGGTGCGGTTTGATAAGATCACTGCCCGCATCGAAAAGTTGTGTTATGGCTTTAATGCTGAATTGGTAGATCCCATAGATGTGGCCAAGAAGGTAATTGAAGGGTTATATGATGGTGTTACTACATCAGAATTAGATAACCTTGCTGCTGAAACTGCCGCCTCTTTAACCACAAAGCATCCTGATTACGCCTTGTTAGCTTCAAGAATAGCTGTCTCTAACCTACATAAGAATACCATTAAATCGTTCTCTAAAACGATGGAAATGCTGTATAACTATGTAGATCCTAAAACTGAAAAGTCCGCTTCTTTAATTGCAGAAGATGTTTGGCAGGTAATACAGGAAAATGCTGATATTTTAGACAGCACGATTATCTATGACAGAGATTTCGGTTTTGACTATTTTGGATTTAAAACTTTAGAAAAATCTTACCTTTTAAAAGTAAACGGTGAAATCGTTGAACGCCCGCAGCATTTATATATGCGTGTGGCTGTAGGTATCCATAAAGGTGATATCGATAGCGTAATTGCTACCTATAACCTGATGAGTGAGCGCTGGTTTACGCATGGTACGCCAACCCTGTTTAATGCAGGAACACCTAAACCTCAAATGTCTTCGTGCTTTCTGCTAACCATGCAGGATGATAGTATTGAAGGTATCTATGATACTTTGAAACAAACTGCTAAGATCTCACAGAGTGCTGGTGGAATTGGATTGAGCATCCACAATGTAAGGGCTACAGGCGCTTATATCAGCGGAACCAATGGTACCAGTAACGGTATCGTGCCTATGCTAAAAGTATTCAACGATACAGCGCGTTATGTAGATCAGGGTGGAGGCAAGCGTAAAGGAGCATTCGCTATCTATTTAGAGCCTTGGCATGCTGATGTTTTCGCTTTCCTTGATTTGCGTAAAAACCATGGTAAAGAAGAAATGCGTGCGCGTGATCTGTTTTATGCCCTTTGGATTTGCGATCTGTTCATGCAGCGTGTGGAAGAGAATGGCGAATGGAGCTTATTCAGTCCGGATGAAGCACCTGGACTGGCAGATTGCTTTGGTGCTGAATTTAATGCTTTGTACGAGCGTTATGAGAAAGAAGGCCGTGCCCGCAAAACGATTAAAGCGCAGGAATTATGGTTCGCCATCCTGGATTCACAAATTGAAACCGGAACACCTTATCTGTTATACAAAGATGCTGCAAATGGTAAATCAAATCAGCAGAACCTGGGAACAATCAAAAGTTCTAATCTGTGTACAGAAATCATGGAATATAGCTCTAAAGACGAAGTTGCTGTATGTAACTTAGCCTCTTTGGCTCTGCCAAGATTTGTGGTAAACGGAGAATTTGATCACCAGAAATTATATGATGTAACTTATCAGGCTACCTTAAACCTGAATAAGGTAATCGATTATAACTATTACCCTATCGAAGAAGCAAGATATTCCAATATGCGTCACAGACCTGTTGGTTTAGGTGTACAAGGTTTAGCTGATGCATTTATCCTGATGCGTTTACCTTTCGAAAGTGAAGGTGCAAAAGAACTGAATAAAGATATCTTTGAAACTATCTATTTTGCTGCAATGACTGCTTCGCATGATCTTGCGTTGAAAGATGGTGCTTATGAAACGTTTAAAGGTTCTCCACTGTCTGAGGGTAAATTCCAGTTTGATCTTTGGAATGTGAAACCAGCAAGTAACCGTTGGGACTGGGAAACTTTACGTGCTAAAGTAGTTAAAGATGGTGTACGTAACTCTTTACTGGTTGCACCTATGCCTACCGCTTCAACTTCACAGATCCTGGGTAATAATGAGTGTTTCGAACCTTATACTTCAAACATCTATACCAGACGTGTATTGAGTGGTGAATTCATCGTGGTGAACAAACATTTACTGAAAGATTTAGTTGCTTTAGGTTTATGGACACCAGCTATGAAAGACAGGATCATTTTAGCGAACGGTTCTATCCAGGACATTGCTGAAATACCAGATTATATCAAAGAATTGTATAAAACAGTTTGGGAAATTAAAATGCGTAGTATCATTGATATGGCTGCCGATCGTGGTGCCTATATCTGCCAGTCGCAATCCCTTAACTTGTTTATCAATGCACCGAATACTTCTAAACTGACTTCAATGCACTTCTACGCATGGAAGAAAGGACTGAAAACAGGTATGTATTACTTGCGTACACAAGCAGCTTCTCAGGCGGTGAAATTCACTGTAGAGAATCAGGCAGGTAAAAACATGGAACCAGTAATTCCGGAACATATTGAACAGGTAGTGGAAGAGATCACTGACGGCCCTGTTTGTTCTATGGAAGAAGGCTGTATCAGCTGCTCAGGATAAACTGAATCTCATAAAATTCAATACATAAAGTACGGTAATTCAATTTACCGTACTTTTGTTGTATAATACCCTTTGCTCTGAATGGCTAAACACGAAATTATACCATGTGAACGTTGCGGTGTACCGATTGAGTGCAAGGCTAACTCCTACACCAAATGTCAGTGCAGTGCGGTATATCTTGATCTGAATGAAGTTCAGTATATCAGCGAGCATTATGACAGTTGTCTGTGTGCTAAATGCCTGTTTGAACTGCAACAGGAATACCGGGATAGCTTAAAACCGCTATAATAAAATTCTGATCTGGCCCTTGAAGGGGAACAATCTTAGCCGATAAATTTTAAACAGGCCCATAGAAAATTTTTTCTGCTAACTTTGTAACCACAAAAATTCAAAGAATGGCTAAAGTACAAGTTGGATTGGTGCAGATGAGCTGTACCAGTAACAAACAAGAAAATTTAGATAAGGCGATTGTAAAGATCCGTGAAATTGCGGCTCAGGGTGCCCAGGTGGTTTGCCTGCAAGAGCTTTTTACCTCGTTATATTTCTGTGATGTTGAAGATTACGAAAACTTCAAACTTGCAGAAACTATTCCCGGCCCGTCAACTGATGTATTGTCAGCCGTTGCGAAAGAATTAAATGTAGTGATCGTGGCCTCTCTTTTTGAAAAAAGAGCTGAAGGATTATATCATAATACTACTGCTGTTCTGGATGCCGATGGTACTTATTTGGGTAAATACCGTAAGATGCACATCCCTGATGATCCTGGCTTTTATGAGAAATTCTATTTTACTCCAGGTGACCTGGGCTATAAAGTATTCAAGACTAAATATGCTAAGATTGGTGTCCTGATTTGCTGGGATCAGTGGTATCCGGAAGCTGCGAGGTTAACAGCGCTGATGGGTGCTGATTTCCTGGTCTACCCGACGGCTATAGGATGGGCTACTACACAGGATGAGGAAACCAATAAAGAACAATATAATGCATGGCAGACTATTCAGCGTTCGCACTCTATTGCGAATGGTGTACCTGTTGTCAGCATAAACCGTGTAGGTGAAGAAGCCGGGGTATCTTTCTGGGGAGGGTCATTTGTATCCAATCCTTTCGGATCACTTTTATACCAGGCTTCACATGATCAGGAAGAATTGAAAGTAGTTGAACTTGACCTGTCTAAATCGGACAGCTACAGGACACACTGGCCTTTTTTACGTGACAGAAGAATTGATAGTTATTCACAAATTACCAAAAGATATATAGATGACGAGTCTATTTGATAATTCTCCGAAGAAAGCCGGATATAGCTTTCCAGCAGAGTGGGCAAAACATGAAGCTACCTGGTTAACCTGGCCGCATAAAGAAGCTTCCTGGCCGGGCAAGATTGATTCCATCTATGCACCTTACTGCGAGTTCATTAAAGTTGTAGCTCAGGGTGAGAAAGTAAGAATCAATGTGAATGACGAGCAGACTAAAGCTTTTGCACTTAAAAAACTGGAAGAAGCGGGTGCGGACTTAACACAGATCGAATTCTATTTTAATCCCAGTAATGATGCCTGGTGCCGGGATCACGGACCTGCTTTTCTATTGAATGCTCAGACTGAACAAAAGAAGGTTGTCATCGACTGGGGATATAATGCATGGGGCGGAAAATATCCTCCTTATGAGCTGGATGATGTTATTCCTACACGTATTGCTGATCACTTCGGTCTCCCTGTATTTAACCCGGGAATTGTGATGGAAGGCGGATCTGTAGAGTTTAACGGTGCTGGTACAATTTTAACCTCCAGAGCTTGTCTTTTAAATAAAAACAGGAACCCACATCTTAACCAGGCACAGATTGAAGAATATCTGAAAGAGTGTTATGGTGCAGAACAGGTATTATGGGTTGGAGATGGAATAGTAGGAGATGATACAGATGGTCATATTGATGATATTACCCGTTTTGTAAATGCAAATACGGTATTAACTGTAGTGGAGTCAAATCCGCTGGATGAAAACTATATTCTTTTAAAGGAAAACCTGGAAGAGCTGAAAGCCATGCGTTTGCTGAATGGAGAGGCATTGAATATTATTCAGCTGCCGATGCCTTCGCCGGTTATCCATGAAGATACCCGCCTGCCAGCTTCGTATGCTAATTTTTATATAGCGAATGCTGCGGTGATTGTACCTACGTTCAGAGACGTCAATGATGAAATTGCATTGGATATTATCAGGACAGCTTTTCCAGACCGGAAAGTGGTTGGAATAGATTCTACTGATATTATCTGGGGACTGGGTAGTTTTCATTGTTTAAGTCAGCAGGAACCAGCAATTTAATATTCGAACTAACCATTATTAAAAATATACTACAACTAAATGAAACTATTAGAAGGAAAAACAGCATTAGTTACTGGTGCTTCAAAAGGAATAGGCCGCAAGATAGCGGAGAAATTTGCAGAACAGGGTGCGAATGTTGCTTTCACTTATCTGTCTTCAGTAGAAAAAGGAGAGGCTCTGGAACAGGAGTTACAATCTTTTGGAACTAAGATCAAGGGTTACCGTTCTGACGCCTCTAAATTTGATGAAGCAGAAAAACTAATTAGTGATATCGTTGCTGAATTTGGTACTATAGATATCGTTGTTAACAATGCCGGAATCACTAAAGACGGTCTGTTAATGCGTATGAGTGAAGAAAATTGGGATGACGTAATCAATGTGAACCTGAAATCGGTATTTAACGTAACTAAGGCAGCTTCAAAGGTGATGATGAAAAACCGTAAAGGATCTTTCATTAACCTGAGTTCTGTTGTAGGTGTTCAGGGAAATGCCGGTCAGGCAAATTATGCAGCTTCTAAAGCAGGTATTATCGGTTTCTCTAAATCCGTTGCGAAAGAACTGGGATCGAGAAATATCCGTACCAATGTGGTTGCTCCAGGATTTATCCGTACAGAAATGACCGATGTACTGGATCCTAAAGTTGTCAAAGGCTGGGAAGAAGGTATTCCTTTGAAACGTGCAGGTGAACCAGAAGATGTTGCCAATGTTTGTGTATTCCTGGCTTCAGATATGAGTGCCTATGTAACCGGACAGGTCTTGTCTGTTTGCGGCGGTATGTTGTAGATACTCCTTTGATTACCCCACCTTTGTCTTAGGAAAAGGTGGGGTATTTACCAATCGTCTATAGGCCGTGACGGGATTTCCCCTAAGGCCTGTCAAAAGAAGTGATTACCTGGAAAAGGTTTTCATCTTTGTCTAAACCCAGTTTCTTTTTAATCCGGTACCTGGCCATTCTGATACTTTTGGGCTCAATGTTTAAACGGACAGCAATTTCCTTATTATCCAATCCGATAAGAATATAAGAGCAGTACTTGATATCCAGTGGGGTCAGCGAATTATTTGCCCGGTTTTGCAGGGCCGAAAAGAAATCCGGGTGGATACTGGCAATAGACCGCTGATGAGTTTCGAGTTTTTTATCCATCCGCAGGTTCTGGTCGATGATCCGGTCAATCTGTTTAGTGGTCACTGTATCTGTAGGAGAAAGAGACTTTTGTCGCAGAGATTGTAAGATCTCATTTTTTTCCTGGATTTGCAGTGTGCCCGTTAGCAACTCCTTTTCCAGCCATTTCTTTCTTTCCTGAAGTAGTGTTTGGTTCAATAGGGATGCCTTTAATTTATACCGGTAGGAAATGAACAATAAACTCAGTGCAATGATGATAGAAGTTCCTAAAACGAAGTAAAGCCAGTTTAGCTTTCTGTTAACCATCGACCACTCAGTTAATCTTGTAATTTCGTCTTCCTTTTTTTTCGCATGGTACTGTTCTTCCAGTTGTTGGGTAATGGTTAATTTCTGGGTGTCAAAGACCTTCCTGGAGTAGTCCATGTATTTCTTGTAATAGTCAAGAGCCTTCACACTATTCCCGCTTTTTTCTGCAACATTGGCCATCGCCTGCATGAGTCTTGATCGTGTTATATTACCTGTGGAGGCATCTCCTTCTATCTCAGATAACCCGGTTTTCAAATATTTCTCTGCCTCTTCATAATTGTTTTCTTTTAGTGAATACTCACTTAACATACCATAACAACTGGCAATTACTTCTCTGTCATTTGTTTTTCTGGCAATCTGAAGGGCTATATTGATATACTGATGAACATTGGCTTTATAGCTGGCTGGATAATACATAAAATATACGTTTGCCGTATTTAGTGCTGTCGTTGCTGTATTGCTGGGCAGAAGGATCCTTTCTTTTGCCTGCTTATAGAGCTGCAGGGCCATTTGGTTATAATGCAGGCTGGAATCAAGCAGAGCACGGTTACTGGTATCACGTTCAAAGCTGGACAGAAAATTCTGTCCGATAGTGGTGTAAGCCATTTGTAAATCATCAGGGAAGCCACTTTTTTTTGCCATCAGTAAAGATTCTCTGGCATATTCTTTTTGTTTGTGGTTATCTTTCCCATAAGCGTAAATATTAGCAATGTAACGGTTTAGCATGCTTTTATAGCTGCTAGATTTTGGGTCATTCAATTTTTCAAGCAGGTTTTTTGCTTTGAGCAGGCTGGCTATAGCTTTCTCGTGATCACCTTTGATCATGTCCAGCCAGCCTTTTCTCATCTGAACAAAGGCAATGATTTTTTGATCGGAAGCTCTGGTGGCAGCCATCATTGCACTGTCCTGATAAGTGGTTGCCTGTTGGACCTGATTGTTCCGGACGAAAAGATAGGTCATAGTAGCGTACGAGAATGCTCTGCCATTTTCTGTGCTTTTCTGCTTGCTGTATTGAATAGCCCTGTTGCCGGTTTTTATAGCACTATCCAGATTTTGTTCAACAGTAGCATAGGCAAGTTCAGCCATCGCGATAGCTTTTCGTTCAGCAGAACCAGTTGACCGCTTTAATACAGACTGAAGAGAATCGGTTATCATATGCTGGGAGAAAATAGTTGTGGTATGAAACATCAGGTAAAGCAGCGGCAGTAGTCTGATCAATTTTTTCATTTTAGTACTAAAGATAGGAAGGGTTAACATTATTTTTTTTGGTATGTAGTCGTTATGTAGTCGCTGTAAATTAAACAAAACCAGAAATGACAAGCATCTTTGTTTCTTTATTTCAAAACAAATTAAAACAAACGAGACATGAAACCTACAAAATTAATTGCATCTTTTTTTACACTTACCTTTTTAATATTACTAATCAGCAGTTGCGGAGGAAGTGGTGACCCGGCAACATATAATAATAAATTAATGGAATTGGTTAACAGCAATGAACAACATATCAATGCGATGAACCAGGCCATGAATACTAAGGATTATAAAAAGGCTGAAGAGGTAAGAAAAGGCTGGGAAGCTGACTTAACTAAAAATATTGAAGCAGCCAATAAAGCCGGGGATTTCAAAGGAAACACTGATTTCCAGAAAGCAGTTGTCAATGGATTGAATGCGTATAAGAAAATTGTAACGCAGGATTATAAAAGTTTGATTGAGTTAAGATCAAACCAGAAAAGTGATGCTGTTTCAGCTGCCAGTTCTGAAACAGTACTGCTGGATAATATCAATAAGACCCTTGAAGAAACGGCTAATGGATTGAATAAAGCTTCTGCTGATTTTGAAGCCAAGTTTGCGAAATAACAATTCATCATTCTAAAAAATATATTTACATGTTCGGATTATTCAAATCTAAACCCATTCTGGATAGTTTCTATTTAGCACACAAAGTAACAGCTGACCGGGAACCTTTATTGTGTATTGGAGCCTTATTAATCGAAACCAATCAATTCAGGGACTCACTTACTTTGCTGTCCCGCTGGCCGTCTAAGGAGCTGACTACGCTATTGGAAAATGCCTGGGGGATTGATGACAGAGATTCTACTAAAGATTTACTGGAAGAGTTATTATTGCTTCCTTCACTAAAGAATAACGAGGAGCTTATCCGTGATGTGCTGCTCAAAAAACACGCTGTTCAGGATCTTATCGTTAACGATTTACTGATTGACGGATACTTATTCGATTCAATTGGAAGGACTTGTAAAAAGGCTTTTAATGCAAGACAAATTGTATTTACCCGTCCGGGTTTTGATGCACTGACTAATATTGCTTCGTGGGATATTGAAAGGGCTGGTTTAATTGTCCGGTATGCCTACAATGTAAGCTGGCTAACCGAGGCAGAGGCTTTTGGCTATCTGGAGCGTTTATATTCCCTGGTTAAGGAAAATTATAGCAGCTGGCTGGATTATTATCTGTCCTATCTGAAAGGGCGGGCTTTGTTGTTTGATCAGTCTCTGGGAGATTCTTATGATTACATATTATATCTTAATGATATGTATCTGAACGAGGATTTCTTTTGTTTGAAATACGCATTATCATAATCTGCTGAAAGGTTAAACGGGTGCGTTTTGCAGGAATTCAGTGAGTAAAGGTTATCTTTCCTTTACTCCTGATTCTGTTATCAGCTCCCTTCATCAGTATCTTTTCAGGTTTAAAATTTGCTATAAAATCAGCATCTTTACCCTGACCCATGAGTGATACCTTTAATTTTTATACCTTCCTTGCATTGACTGGCTGCATCGCAGCAGGTTTAGGCTTTGCGTGGTTGCTCTATGGCAAGAGCTCTGCTTTAACGCGTCCGGTAAGAACCGGACTGGCAGTTTTAAGAGCATCTGTTGTTACTTTGATCTTATGGCTGCTGTTTTCACCATTGATCAGACAAGTAAGTTATACCTTGGAAAAACCAATTATAGTAATTGCTCAGGATAACTCTGTTTCTGCCGGTGCTTTCAGGCCCGCAGGATTTGATAGCCTGAAATATCGCGAAGCTCTTCAGCAGCTTTGTGCCGGACTTTCCCGGAAGTATGATGTCAGAACCTATAGTTTTAGTGATAAGGTGTCCAAAGGTCTTGATTTTAGCTATAAAGGCAAGTTGAGTAATGCTGGTCTTTTAGCCAGACAACTGAACGATGAACTGATGAACAGGAATGTCGGAGCAGTCATTCTGGCAACTGACGGTATTTTTAACAGGGGAGGCAACCCTGCTCAGGATCTGCTGGCTTTAAAGGCACCGGTTTATACCATTGCCTTAGGAGATACTATCCCTAAAAAAGATTTACTGATCACCGCTGTGAATGTCAATGATCTGGTTTATCTGGATAATGATTTCAGGATGGAGGTACAGGTTCAGGCCGATCAGTGTAAAGGGACACAATCAAAACTGACAGTTCTGGAAGACGGTAAAAATGTGTTTGAAGAGCAGGTTAAAATAAACTCAGATCAGTTTACCAAAAATGTCCAGGTTAACTTAAAAGCATCCAGGGTAGGTCAGCACAAATATACCGTTTCGGTAACTCCGGTGCCTATGGAAGTATCCACAGTAAATAATACTTTTCAGACACTGGTTGAGGTCATAGATGAAAGGCAGAAGATATTAATTGCTGCCGGGGGGCCTCATCCGGATATTGCGGCATTAAAACAGGCCATCGGACTGAATAAACACCATGAAGTTGCTGTATTGCTGAATGAAGAGCTATTGAAGGCTGATCTGAGCAAATATGGATTGATTATCCTTTATCAGTTACCAGATAATCAGTTTGATGCAGCTGGACTTTTTGCAAAGTTGAAAACAGGAAAAACTTCACTCTGGTATATTGTCGGGGCACAAAGTAACCTGAACAGGTTTAACCAGGTTCAGCAGCAGGTCAGTGCTTTTGGCAATGGCCCTTTGCAATATCAGTACAGTGATATTGATAAAAATCTGTCTGTCTTTGAACTGGACCAGCACTCCCGTAAAATAATCGAAAATTTTGATCCTTTACAGGCACCTTCCGCTCAGTTTAAGATTGTTGGGAATCAGCAGGTGGTGCTTGATCAGCGGAATGGTAAATTAAAGACCAATAATCCGCAGTTGTTCTTTATGAATGACAACGGACGTAAAACCTGTTATCTTATCGGGGAAGGACTTTGGAAATGGAAATTAGCTGAAGCCCGTGAAAATCAGGGAAACCCTGTATTTAATGAACTGATAGGTAAAATTGTACAATATCTTTCGGTTAAGGATGATAAGCGGAAATTCAAAGTGCAGCCAGTAAAAAATAACTTTGAGGAGAATGACCGGGTTTTGTTAAATGCTGCTTTATACAATGATAGTTACCTGCCTGTAAATACGCCGGATGTTACTTTACAGCTTAAAGATGAAAAAGGTAAATCCTATAATTTTACTTTCTCAAAGTTTGAATCTTCCTATCAGCTCGATGCAGGGGTATTACCTCCTGGTAATTATAGTTATATCGCTAAGACAGCTCTGGGCAATCAGCATCATGAGGCCAGAGGTTCTTTTTTTGTGAACGCACTGACAGCTGAGTTTCAGCAAACCCTGGCCAATCATCATCTGTTATATGAACTGGCTAACCAGACTGGTGGCAAAATGTATCTTCCCGGTCAGCTGGCTAAACTTCAGGACGAACTTTATAAAGGTGACCAGCTAAAAACTTTGAGTTATGAAGATCGTAAATACGAAGAATTGATTAACTTAAAAGTCCTGTTTGTGCTGATTATGATATTACTCAGTACAGAATGGTTTGTGCGTAAAAGGAATGCAGCTCTCTAACAAAGATTTATGGAATTTACTACCTCTCAGGTTATAGAAATATTAGGTACGATCGCTTTTGCGATTTCAGGGTCATTTGCGGCTATACAGCGGCGTCTTGATCCTTTTGGGGTATTGATTATCGCATTTGTGACTTCTATTGGCGGTGGTACTGTACGTGATCTGCTTTTAGGGGATACACCGGTTAAATGGATGAGAGATGTGAACTACTGTCTGCTGATCCTGGTCACTTCTTTGCTGACTATAGTATTGAAGAGACATAGAAAGAGGTTCACTGTTACGCTTTTTCTGTTTGACTCGATGGGGCTTGGATTGTTTACTATACTGGGGATTCAGAAAGGGATTGCATTTGGGTTGAGCCCGGGAATCTGTATTGCCCTGGGTACAATAACAGGTTGTTTTGGCGGAGTGATCAGGGATACCTTACTGAACACGATTCCTCTGATTTTCAAAAAGGAAATTTATGCAACTGCCTGTATCCTGGGTGGGATCCTTTATTTTACCTTGTTGTATTTTAACCTGAAAACAGATATCGCGAAAGTACTGGTGATCGGTTTTATATTCGCATTGCGTATCATAGTAGTGCGTTACAAGCTGGCCTTACCTAAGTTTGGGTATTAGTTTTTAGGAGCTGCTTTGATAATGACAAAAACATCTTCATTGTCTTTCTTCATGAAGTATTTTTCTCTGGCAAACTTTTCTGCAGTATTCAGATTGGTATTGAGTTCGTTGAGATCTTTCTTGACCTGGGCAGTCTGTTTCTCGTAAAAATCTTTTTCTTCCTGAAGTTTATGTACTTCTGTGCGATACTCATATTGAGAGAGCATATCGTTCTTATCAAAGAACATCATCCACACCACGAATGCTGCGGCAGAAAGAAAGTATTTGTTCCGAAAGATTTCCAGTAATCTCTTCATACAAACAAAGATAGAAATTATTTATAGAAAAGAATAAGGTAGTTTTTTGTGATGAGGATTGGAGCTGGCAGCGGCTGATTAATTAATCGGGCATGTAATTGTAACTATGCGTACATTATCTTATCTTATTGAGGACAATAAAGCAGCAGATGAACTCAAACAAATACCTGATGGTTCTCCTATTATTTGTGGTTGGTTGTGGAAATGAGCGGCCCATGATTGACGATATGAGGATCGTAAACAATAAATATTATTATAAAAAGAACCCTTTGTCTTTTACTGGGATTGCTATTTCAAAATCTGAGACCGGACAAATCTTAAATGAAGTTAATCTGAAGAATGGTGTTCCTGTCGGACGCTGGAAGACTTTCGGGAATAAAGGCGAAGTGGTACAGAAAGGAACCTATCAGCCATTTTATTTGAAAAATGATAAGGTCGAAACGATCAGCGGAATACAAAGGGTAAATATTTGTAATATCAATGAGGGAAGCAGAAATTTTATTGATCTGTTTATCATCACAAATAATTCAAAAGGTGAGATTGATAAAACAAAGTATAAAACTTATCAGGCATTAATGGATAGCCTAAATGCGAATCATATTCCTATTGATATGAACAAAATTCATAAGATAAGGTGCGTAGGAACGGAGCTTAATCCATAAAAAAAGTAGGATTTGCTACCTGTTTTTCAAGAATTTTAAGTCTTTACCAATAAAATGTGCAGCTGAACCAGTTTTAATCTAACTACAGTTCAATTACAGAAATTGGACAATCAATAATAATTAATGATTTATTTTGTTTGAAAAAACAAAATCTTATCTCATGAAAAAGAAATACTTAATTGCAATGGGGCTGTTTATGCCGCTAACTATAATGGCTCAAACTGTTAATTATAGTCCAAATGGCAATGTCGGTTTAGGAACAGATAGCCCCAAAGAAAAACTAGATGTGGCTGGTAATATTTTCTTACGGAATATACGAAATGCAACTGGTGCTGGTGCTTCCGTATCTTTTTCATCTTTTGATAGTAATGATACTGGACCTAAGATAAGCAGTTATCTTGATTTTGCTTCAGGAACTGATTCACAAGCCAGATTAATCTTGAGTTCTTATAGCAGAGGATTTAATAATGAGCTCACCTTAATGAACGGCAATGTGGGAATTGGGGTGATAGAGCCAAAAGAAAAACTCGATGTAGTAGGGAATATTTACCTAAGGAATATGACTAATGCTATTGGAGGAGGAGCTTCTGTCTCCTTTTCGTCTTTTGATAACAATAGTCCCGGACCCAAAATAAGCAGTTATTTGGATTATGCTCAGGGAACAAATTCGCGGTCTAGGTTAATCTTAAGTTCTTATAGCAGTGGATATCAGAATGAACTGACGCTGATGAGTGGTAATGTGGGTATCGGCACTATAAACCCTACTGAAAGACTCTCTGTGAACGGTAAAATTAGTGCGGGCGAAATCAAAGTTGAAGTTAGAAATTGGCCGGATTATGTCTTTTCTAAAAAGTATGAGCTACCAAGCTTACATGAGGTTGAAAATTACATAAACAAAAATGGTCATTTGCCAGGTATGCCAACAGCAGAAGAAGTAGCAGCCAATGGAGTTTCATTGGGAGATTTAAATGCGAAACTGCTTGAAAAAATTGAGGAGCTGACTTTACATCTGATTGCTCTGGAAAAAAACAACGAAAAACAGCAAAAGGAAATAGATGAACTTAAATTGAAAAAATAAGCTAAAACCTTAATCCATAAAAAAAAGCATAACCGTTTCCGGCTATGCTTTTTTTATACTCAATAAACAGGATAGTCCTACCTATTTTTTCAAGAATTTGAAGTCTTTACCAATGAAACGTGCCGCAGAACCTAGTTCTTCTTCGATACGTAATAACTGGTTGTATTTTGCTATCCTGTCTGAACGTGAAGCTGAACCAGTTTTAATCTGACCACAGTTTAATGCTACAGCTAAATCAGCGATAGTAGTATCTTCAGTTTCGCCCGAACGATGACTCATTACCGATGTATAACCATTAGTCTGTGCCAAGGTTACTGCATTGATAGTTTCAGTCAGCGTACCAATCTGGTTTACTTTAACCAGGATTGAGTTTGCGATGCTTTTATCAATTCCTTGTTGTAAACGTTTTACGTTAGTTACAAACAAATCATCACCTACTAACTGTACTTTGTTACCAATAGCTAAAGTTAATGATTCCCATGCAGCCCAGTCATCTTCATCCAAACCATCCTCGATAGAGATGATTGGATATTTGTTAGCCCAGTCAACCCAATATTTAACCATTTCGTCAGAAGTTAATTTCTCTCCTGATGATTTGTGGAAATTGTAAGTTTTGGTTTTTGAATCGTACATTTCTGATGCAGCAGCGTCCATTGCGATCCAGATATCTTTACCAGGTTTGAAACCAGCAGTTTCGATCGCTGTTAAAACAGTTTCGATCGCTTCCACATTTGAACCGATGTTCGGTGCAAAACCACCTTCATCACCTACGTTAGTTGAATAACCTTTTTTCTTTAATACATCTTTCAGATGGTGAAATACCTGAGTTCCCATTTGCAGTGCTTCAGAGAAGCTACCCGCACCTAATGGCATAATCATGAATTCCTGGAAATCAATTTTATTATCCGCATGTGCACCACCATTTAAGATGTTCATCATCGGAACCGGTAAAGTGTTTGCATTTACACCACCGATATAACGGTATAATGGTTGTCTGCTTTCTGCCGCTGCTGCTTTAGCTACCGCTAAAGAAACACCTAATATTGCATTAGCACCTAAGTTTCCTTTATTTTCTGAACCATCAAGGTCGATCATTGCCTTGTCAATCAGGTTTTGCTCAAAAACGTCTATACCCTGAAGTTCTTTAGCTATTTTCTGGTTAACATTTTCAACGGCCTTTAATACACCTTTGCCCATGTAAACGTTCTTATCTCCGTCTCTTAGTTCAACAGCCTCATGTTTACCAGTACTTGCACCTGATGGTACAGCCGCACGGCCCATCTGGCCATTTTCAGTGATTACTTCTACTTCAACAGTAGGGTTACCTCTTGAATCGAGGATTTGCCTTGCATGAACATCAATAATTAAACTCATTTTAGTTGTTTTAAGTGTTTTTATCTCCTTAGTGTAAATAATACAATTACTAGGTGATGATCAAAGTTAAAATAAAATTCAAAAATAAGGAGGATTGTCCTATTAATTTTATTCCCACTTGAATACCTTCACCGCTACTGCGTATATTCCTATGCCCCAGATCACCATGATCAGGATTTGTTGTTTCACATCCCAGAGACCGGCACCTTCAAAAGCGACCTGTCTCATCGCATCATTCAGATAAGTCAGCGGCAAAGCCCTGCTGATCGGCTGAAGCCATGACGGGAAGTTCTCTATAGAGAAGAACGTACCAGATAATAAAAATTGTGGAAGGGTGATAATATTTGAGATTGGCGGAATAGTACTTTCGCTTTTGGCGATACCGGAAACCACAAAGCCAAAGCCCATAAAAACAATTACACCGATGGTGGAAAGCACAAGCATATTCAGCACTGTCGCGACCCCGTGAATGAGTGTGAAATGGAACAGGAAGTGACCAATGAGGATAATAAATAAGGCGCCGATCAGGGCAAATCCTATACGGGCAAGACCTTCACCCAGGATAATACTTGATCTTTTCACCGGAGTGGCAAAAAAACGTTTGATGACAAGTGTTTGTCTTAAGCTGAAAAAGACAAATGCTGTTCCGAAAACACCAGTACTGAGCAGGGAGAAGCCAAGCTGTCCTGGCAGGATAAAATCTATAGTCCGGTAAGTTCTGCCATGAACAGTACTTTCTTTCAGTTCTGCAACAGATGGTTTTAAATCTTTGGTATTCAGTGTGTACATCAGGTTGTTCAGGATAGATTTAAGGATGTTTCCTTTATCCATTGCAGCCGAGGTATACTTGACATCAGCTAAGAAAGCGGGGCCTTCAGCCTTGTTCTGGTGTACTTCTATGACACCGGCTATACTGCCTTTTTCCAGTCGCTGCTGGATATCTGTAGTGCTTTTGTCTTTGATTAAATTAATTACTGGTATATGTTCCAGTGCAATGATCACGGGATTATGTAAATCAGATGCTGGTGAAACCGCCAGATCGAGTTTTACGCCGCCGCCACCAAGGAAGCCGAATACAAGGATAAAGATCAGCGGGAAGGCCAGTGTGAAAACTACAGCCGAAGGGCTGCGGGTAATAGACCTGAAACTGGCTTTGGCCAGGGCCAGCGTCGCTTTGGTATGATTGTATGGTTTGTTCATTTTTGAGCTCATTTAATCTTCACGCCAGGCTTGGCCGGTAAGATTGATAAATACATCTTCGAGATTGGCTTTTTTAACTTCTTTTTTCCGCTCGAATCCACGACCCAGTAACTGATCGATCAGGTTATCCGGGGTATCCAGTGCGATAATTTTTCCGCTTTCGACAAAAGCGACACGGTCACATAATTGTTCTGCTTCGTCCATGTAATGGGTTGTCAGTACTACAGTAGTTCCGTTGTTCCTGATATCCACAATGAGGTCCCAGAGATTACGGCGGGCCTGAGGGTCCAGTCCTGTAGTCGGCTCATCCAGGAAAATAATTTTTGGAGAATTCAGCAGAGTAGTTGCTATAGAAAAGCGTTGTTTTTGTCCACCCGAAAGTGCTTTGTATTTCGCTTTGGCTTTATCCTGAAGATTGACTTTTTCGAGCATCTCCATAGGTTTGATAGCTACGCCATACAGACCCGCAAAAAGTTCCATGAGTTCGACCAGGTTCAGGTTCGGGTAATAACCTGCAGCCTGTAGCTGTACCCCAATAATTCTTTTGATTTCGTTTGAATCTTTATCTACAGAAAAACCGTTGACGGTGATTTCTCCCGAAGTTTTGTCCCGGAGGGTTTCGATAATTTCTAAAGTTGTTGTTTTACCTGCGCCATTGGGGCCCAGCAGTCCGAAAATCTCGTTTTCGTAGACATCGAAACTAATCCCTTTAACTGCTTCGAAGTCAGCGTAGTTTTTGACCAGATTACGGACACTGATAATGGTATTCGTTTTATCCATGAGATAAATGTAACAAGGTTTAATGTAAAAAGGATTGATGTGACTCAATCCTTTCTTAAAATGTCGGTAAAATGATGGTTGTTGCCGGCGAATGTTTCTTACCAGGCTAGTTCACCTTTGATCAGGCTCACAAAGTCATCGAACAGGTAACGTGAATCATGTGGGCCAGGAGAAGATTCCGGGTGATACTGTACCGAGAATGCTTTTTTGCCTTTCACACGAATTCCTTCGATAGACTGATCATTTAAGTTGATATGGGTGATTTCCACTTTGTCAGATTTTCTGACTTCATCTGGAATAACACCAAAACCGTGGTTCTGAGAAGTTACTTCGCAGTGGTTTCTAATAATATTTTTTACCGGGTGGTTTAATCCCCTGTGACCGTTGAACATTTTCATTGTTCCGATCCCGTTAGCCTGGGCTAATAACTGGTGACCTAAACAGATACCAAAAAGTGGTTTATCTGAAGCCAGGATATGTTTTACTGTTTCAATCGCATAAGGCATCGCTGAAGGATCGCCAGGGCCATTGGAAACAAAGTAAGCATCAGCACCCCATTTGTCCATTTCCTCGAAAGTTGTTTTCGCAGGGAAAACCTGAACATACAGATCTCTGTTATCGAAATTACGCAAAGTGTTTTTCTTGATCCCGAAATCCAGCGCTGCAACTTTGTAGGTTGCCTCAGGAGAGCCATAGAAATAAGGTTCTTTGGTAGAAACCTGCGATGATAATTCCAGACCATCCATAGAAGGAACCTGTGCCAGTTTAGCTTTCAGTTCTTCCACATCTGTGATTTCAGAAGAAATGATCGCATTCATAGCTCCCTGATCCCTGATTTTTCTCACTAAAGCACGGGTATCGATATCAGAAATACCCACGATGTTTTCATCCTGGAAATAATCCTGTATGGATTCACTGGCTTCCTTGCGGCTATAACCAATGTTATAATTCTTGCAAACCAAACCTGCAATCTTAATCGAATCAGATTCGATTTCTTCTTTGTGAATGCCGTAATTACCAATATGGGCATTCGTAGTGACCATGATCTGTCCGAAATAAGAAGGATCAGTGAAAATTTCCTGATAACCCGTCATTCCTGTGTTGAAACAAATCTCTCCTGTTGTTGTACCAATCTTTCCGGCAGCTTTACCGTGGTAAACAGTACCGTCTGCCAATAACAGGATCGCAGGTAACTTGGTGTAGTTAGTCATTGTAATTAAAATGAGAAATAAAGTTTAAAAAAGGGATTAATGAACGAAGATTTGCGATTTTGATGTCGCTATAGTGATTAACAAATGTGCTGTTGTTTAACCCGTTCATTTCGGGATACAAAGATAGGTTTTTGTCCAGTTAAATCCATATTTTTTTTATCAGGATTAAAATGTTACGCTAGTTATACTGTATATAATGAATTAAGGCCGGTTTTCTCAAATGAATACCCTAATTTTGCTCGCTTAAAGCATAAATATATGTCTATACACAAAGAAGTAAAGCGTATTACAACCCACATTCTGCAAGAGATGAAACAGAGTGGTGAAAAAATATCGATGTTAACTGCTTATGATTATTCCATGGCCACTGTCCTGGATGATGCAGGACTGGATGTTTTACTGGTTGGTGATTCAGCTTCAAATGTAATGGCGGGCCATGAAACTACTTTGCCGATTACATTGGATCAGATGATTTATCATGCACAAGGCGTTGTAAGAGGCGCTACCCGTGCTTTTGTCGTAGTGGATCTTCCATTTGGTTCTTACCAGGGAAATTCGAAAGAGGCTTTAAGCTCTGCCATCAGAATTATGAAAGAATCGGGTGCACATGGCGTAAAGCTGGAAGGCGGAACTGAGGTTGTAGATTCTATCCAGCGGATTATCACGGCGGGTATCCCTGTCATGGGCCATCTGGGATTAACCCCTCAGTCTATTTATAAATTCGGAACTTATACAGTAAGGGCCAAAGGTGAAGCAGAAGCAGAAAAACTGAAAGTTGATGCTCAGGCTTTACAGGATGCGGGCTGTTTTGCAGTTGTACTGGAAAAAATTCCGGCCGCACTGGCTAAAGAAGTATCTGAAAGCTTACATATTCCGGTTATCGGGATAGGGGCAGGACCGCATTGCGACGGACAGGTTTTAGTTGTAAACGATATGATCGGTCTGACCAAAGGTTTTAAACCACGGTTCTTACGTCAGTATATTAATTTATATGATGGAATTTTAGATGCTGCAAAAGCATATATTAAAGATGTGAAAGCGAATGACTTTCCAAATGAGAAGGAGCAATACTAAAAATGGCGGTAACTGATAAAGATGTACTTTTCGAAGATAACCACCTGATTGCAATCTGCAAACGGGCAGGTGATATTGTCCAGGTCGATGAAACCCGTGATGAGCCATTGGAGGACATGGTGAAAAGGTATATCGCTGCAAAATATAATAAACCGAACAGCGCATTTTTAGGTGTGGTTCATCGTCTTGACCGTCCGGTAAGCGGAGTGATCTTATTTGCCAAAACAAGTAAGGCACTGGAAAGGATGAATGCCCTCTTTAAAAACAGGGAGGTTAAGAAAACTTACTGGGCGGTTGTACGTAACCGTCCGGTAAAACCTTCGGGTACGCTGATACACTGGCTGGTGAAAAATCCAAAGACAAATGTAGTGACGGCCCATAATACTGAGGTACCGGGTAGTCAGCGTGCCGAGTTAAGTTACCGGCTGCTTGGTGAACTGGGTGGGTATTACCTGATCGAGGTTGATCCTTTAACAGGCCGTTCTCATCAGATCAGAGTACAGCTCTCTACTATGGGCTGTCCGATTGTAGGAGATAACAAATATGGTTATCCAAGAGGAAGCCGTAAAGGAAGCATCTGTCTTCATGCCAGAAGACTGCAATTTATTCATCCTGTCAAAAAGGAACCGGTAAATATCTTTGCCAAACTTCCTGTTGACGGATTCTGGGAACGTTTCGAAGCCTTTTAGGGTTTCGGAACGTTTCTACTTACAAGCTATTTTGGATAGGGTAATATCTCCAAATTTAAGCCCTGCTAAATTTGTAAACACTCTCCTGCCATCACTTTCCTGGGTAGGACCGTAACCTTCCAGCAGCTGATCACCTTTTTTAACGAATGCAACCTGTCTGTAAGAAGTACTTCCTTCAGATTGAAAGGAGTAATCTGCAATAATAGTATCTCCCTTGATTATTCCTGAGATAGTCCCTGCGTTTTTGTCCTTTTCATAAAAATTGTAATTCAGGTCACCGGCCACAACAGTTCCTGCGGTAACGAGCGAGAGGGATACGGTATCTTTATCTTTAATATAACTGTAGCAGGTTTTTGCTTTGGTTGCGTCTGTTCCGGACTCTTTTGCTGGGTTGTCGGCTTTTTGTTCCTGAGTCTTATTCGGTTTACATGCTACGAAAAATCCTGTAAACATGGCGAATAATAAAATGATTCGTTTCATCTGGATATATTTTAGAAGGTTATGCTGGTTAAAAATAAGGATATGGTTTCTTTAACACAAGAGCCGGGGCAAAGAATCATTTAATGGCATAATTTAACTTATTTGCTCCAGCAGCAGATCCAATCGACCTTGCTGCTGGAGCAAATAAGTTATTTTACTGATTGTAGGTGAAGTTGATTTTCTGATCAGCTATCTGAAGTGTGAAATCTCCGTCTTCAGTTACTTTTTTACCTTCTGGGTTGATGAAACCTAAATCATCAGCAGTAATTTTGAAGATTACAGTTTTGGTTTCACCTGTCTTTATCTCTATTTTATCAAAAGCTCTCAGGCGTTTCACATCGGGACTGATTAAGGTAGCTACCAGGTCCGAAGTATATAACAAGACACTCTCTTTACCATCAAGTGTACCTGTATTGGTTACCTCTACTGAAACTGTTAAAATCTCATCTTTTTTCAGGGTACTTGTGCTCAGTTTGAGCGGACTGTATTTAAATGTGGTGTAACTCAGACCTTGTCCAAAAATATACTGAGGGTTATAATCCGAATCATAGTTGTACACACCTTCGGTTGTAGAGCGGGATTCTGAAGGTTTATGATAATAAGTAAATAATGCGTTGGGGAATTGTGGGTAAGTGTAAGGTAATCTTCCCGAAGGGTTAACGGTACCAAAAAGTATATCAGCTATCGCGTCACCACCAAAATTACCCGGCAAATAAGACTGAAGAACTGCACTCATTTTATGCTCAAATTTGGAAATTATTCTTGGACGGCCTTCATTCAGTACCAGTATAATTTTTTTTCCTGTTGCTGCCAGCTTTTGGGCAAGCTCAGTCTGTAAGTCGGATAAGTAAAGATCGCTTAGATTACCAGGAGATTCTGTATAAGAATTCTCTCCTAAACAAAGCACCACGACATCAGCATTTTTAGCTGCGGCGATTGCGGCATCCAGCTGATCTGCATATTCTTCGAAATATTTGCCATCCATTTTATAACTTACCCCTGGTACATAAGTCACGTTTTGTTTGCCGGTTTTAAGTTCAATAGCTTTCAGGAAAGTATGATATTTTGCAGCGAATTCCTCTACTTTTTCTCCCTGCCACGAATAAGTCCAGGCTCCGTTCAATGTTCTCATTGAATTTGCATTAGGACCTGTAACCAGGATTTTTACAGGTTTATTCAATGGTAATACCTGATCTGTATTTTTTAGTAAAGTAATGGATTCGGCAGCGGCCTGATAAGAAGCCTGCTCAAATTCCTTACTGCCAAACTTAGGATAATCTTTAGGATTGGTCGTTGGTTTATTAAAAAGGTTCAGCTCATATTTGACCAGGAGGATTCTTCTTACTGCATCATCAATACGGCTTTCTTTAACTTTACCTTCTTTGACTAAAGCGATCAGGTCATCACAAAAAGCCTCGTAATTATAGGCAACCATTGACATGTCTATCCCTGCATTAATGGCAATTCTTACAGCGTCTTTGTTGTCTTTAGCTACATGATCTCTCTGGTAAAGGTTCTCAATATCTCCCCAATCGGTTACTGCCAGACCTTTAAAACCTAATTCTTCTTTTAATAATTTAGTCAGCAGATTATAATTGGCATGAACCGGAACTCCGTTAATAATACCAGAGTTAATCATAATGGTTTTGGCACCGGCTGCAATGGCAGCTTGAAACGAAGGCAGGTGATATTCTCTCAGGGCCTGGTCTGAAATAAAGGCAGGAGTTCTGTCTTTTCCCGACACTGGGACCTGATAACCCAGGAAGTGTTTGATGGATGCAGCAACATGACTTGGATTATCTACATCATTGTTATCACCCTGTAATCCTTTTACAGCCTGTATACCCATCTGGGTAACCAGGTAAGGGTCTTCTCCGAAACTTTCCCACTGACGTGGAAAACGGGGGTCAGCACCAAGGTCTAACAGTGGCGAAAACGCCCATGGAATAGAACTTGCACGGGTTTCGTAAGCAGTAATTTCTGCCCCTTTATGAACCAGGCTTCTGTTAAAGGTTGCTGCCTGACCAATCTGCTGCGGAAACATGGTCGCTCCGGCAGTGTACGTTTCACCGTGAATAGCATCAATACCGTATAAAACGGGTATGCCATTTTTAGTGCCTTTCATGGCAGACTGCTGAATTTTAGTAATGATATCGTACCATACCTGCGGAGTTCTTGCTCTGTTGTTTGAGGTGTTTAAAACAGATCCCAGTTTGTATTGAACGAGTGCTTTTTGCATTGCTTTCTCATCCAGAGAAAATGGCTCATCACTGGTAAAGCGATCTTTACCCTTTCCGATGACATCCAGTGTAATCTGAGCCATCTGACCAACTTTTTCTTCGAGGGTCATCTTTTTTAGCATACTTTCTACTTTAGCAGTGTTGCTGGTCTGGGCATTGGTTAATCCTCCTGTAAGGAGCAATAGGAGGACAGAGAGGTTTCTTCTTAAATACATGTAAAGTAAATTAATGAGTATGGGCTTAAATAATGGAGGTTGTATTTATACTAGCTCCGGGAGGACAATGTTAATTATATTAAAAATTAGTAACCTGGATTTTGTGTCAGATTTCTATGTAAATAGCAAAGTTATAGTATATAGAATTAATTTCTTTAACCTGGGGGCCTTAACCTTTACAAATAACAATTCTCTGGTAAACAGGAGTTCAAAGATACCGGGGACGTGATCGATAGTCTGGTCAATAAAATCAAGCAGGTTTTTTTATCAGCCTTGCTATTTTGTTTGATTTCTATCCGGAACCAGTAAGTAGCCTTAACGTCAGTGGTTTGTGGCGTGCTTCTTTGGATATAATGGAAGTTTTTGTCGGATATATCAGTATTAATTGTTTAGAAATTTAATTTATTTGACGCGTATTTAATATGTTTTATTCAATTGAAATTAAAAATATGCCGATTAGTATGGCCGTTTTCTTAACTATTTGCTATGCATAGTTCATCTGGCTAAAAAGGAGAACCAGTAAAACTGTGAATTGTTTACGAAAAAAAGAAGTGTTGTCCTGATTAACCATAAAGAATTGGAAGGGCCAATAATGGCTGGCTATTACAAAGATAGAATTAATTTGAGTTCAATTTCTGGTCATCGGGCATTTGTACCGAGGCATTTTTGATTGGTTTTTCATGTGAGATTAAATCTTCATTAAAATTGGATTTTTAAATTGTAATATACTTATAATTAGGTATTTAAGTGGTTACATCAACTGACGTATTTTGACTGTTTTGTAAGAATAATGTTAATTAATGTTAAATTTTGTTTGCAAAAACGTTTTCGAACGAATATCTTGGACTTTTATTATTTAACCTAACTACTAAAATAAACTACATGAGAAAACTTCTACAAAGTTTGTTCTTGTTCATGCTTTTTGCAGTTTCTGCAATGGCCCAACAACGAACTATCACTGGTACAGTTACCGCAAAAGACGATGGCCTGCCTCTGCCTGGTGTTTCGGTAAAAGTAAAAGGAACAAATATCGGAACAAGTACTGCGTCAGACGGTAAGTTCACTTTTAAGGTTCCTGAAAATGCAAAAGAATTACAGTTCACTTCTATCGGGTATGCTATCCTGACAAAAGCAATTGGTACTTCTAATATTATTAGTGTACAATTAGTTTCTGACTCTAAACAACTTGGTGAAGTTGTGGTTGTCGCTTATGGTACTTCCAAAAAAGCAGCGATTACAGGTTCGGTAGCGACATTAAGCTCAAAAGACCTTGACAACAGGGTAATTACCAACGTATCTAATGCTTTAGCTGGTGTTGCGCCAGGTATTTCTGTGAACGCAGGTAATGGTCAGCCAGGAACAGGATCGTCAGTAAGGATCCGTGGTTTTGGTTCTATGTCAGCAGCTAACGCACCTCTGTATGTGGTGGATGGAGCTGTTTACGATGGAGCTTTAGCTGATATCAATGCAAATGATATTGAAAGTATTTCCTTACTAAAGGAAGCTTCTTCAACTGCATTGTATGGTTCAAGAGCTGGAAATGGTGTAATTATTATTACAACCAAAAAAGGTAAAGTTGGTACAGATGTATTAAACGTTAATCTGAGTCAGGGAATTTCTCAAAGAGGTATTCCTGAATATGACAGAGTTAATGCGCAGGAATACTATCCGCTAATGTGGCAGGCAATGGCTAACAGTCTGATCTATCCTGCAAGTGGTACAGGACTTACGCCTGCAGCTGCTGCTGCAAAAGCTTCGGCAGAAATTCAGTCACAATTAATCTATAACCCATTCAATGTTCCAAATGATAAAATCGTTGGTCTGGATGGAAAATTAAATCCTAATGCATCCTTATTATATAATGATTTTGATTGGGTAAAACCGTTAAGCAGGGTTGGAAAAAGAAGCGATTTCAATACCAGTATGGGCGGAAATACTGGTAAATCTGATTACTACTTCTCATTGGGTTACCTGAAAGATCAGGGGTATATCCAAAAGTCTGATTATGACAGGATTAACGGGCGTTTAAATGTTAATTCACAGGTTAAACCATGGTTGAAAGTAGGAGCAAATTTAGCCGGATCGATTTCTAAGGCAAATCTTGCAACAGATGCAGGTTCAGGTAGTGCTGCTGCTTATAGCAACGTTTTTAACTTTTCGAGATCAATAGGACCAATCTATCCTGTACATGCATTTGATGCCCAGGGTAACCCGGTGTTGACATCAACTGGTGAACAATACTATGATTATGGTGGTCATCCAGGAGCAGTTAACCGTCCTATCGGCGCAAACGCCGGAAGAAACGTGGTTTATGAAACTTTATTGAACACTAACGATAACAGAAGGAATGCTTTAAATGCAAGAACTTACGCTGAGATTAAATTCCTGAAGGATTTTACTTTCAAAACAACCGCAAGTGTGGATATTATTGACAGAATCGCAAATACTTACTATAACAGGATTGTTGGTGATGGTGTTTCGAGTAAAGGGTCAGCTTCTAAGTCTACTGGTTTCACGCAAAGTTCTACAATTAATGAATTGTTGACTTATGATAAGTCATGGGGTCTGAATAACATTAATGTTTTAGCAGGACATGAGAATTATGCTTTACAGATCAGAACAGCTGGCGGAAGTAAAAATAACCAGATTCTGGACGGTAATATAGAATTTCCAAACTTTGTAACTCCGACTGATGTTAATGGTTATATAGAGAACTATAAACTTGAATCTTATTTAAGCCGTGTCTCTTATAATTATGATAATAAGTATTACTTAGATGGTTCCCTGAGAAGTGATGGTACCTCAAGGTTATCACCGCAGTCAAGATGGGGGACATTCTATTCATTTGGTGCTTCATGGATACTTTCGAAAGAAAAATTCCTGAGTAAGGTAAGCTGGATTGATGAATTAAGACTGAAAGCTTCTTATGGTGTAGTTGGTAATGATGGTTTACTTAAGGATAACGGTGACCCTGCATATTACAAGTATCAGGCATTATATGATCTTGGATGGAACAATGGTGACCAAGCTGGTGTGTTATTATTATCAGCCGCAACTCCTAATGTAAAATGGGAGCAAAATACGACAATTAATATAGGTACATCATTCTCACTTTTCAAAAACAGATTGTACGGAGGAATAGACTTATTCAGAAGGGGCTCAACTAATCTATTATTTGATGTTCCTCAACCTCTATCTGATCCTGTTTCGAAAATTACTCAAAATATTGGTAATATGAATAACCAGGGTATTGAGTTACAACTGGGTGGAGATGCGATCAGAGGTAAAGCATTCAGATGGAATGTAATGACCAATTGGACTATGCTGAGAAATAAAATCACCAAAATGCCTCCAGAAACGCCTGTTATTATGTCAGGAAATAAACGCAGAGAAGTTGGTAAAGATCTTTATAATTTCTATTTGCGCCAGTGGAGAGGTGTTGACCCTACTGATGGTTCGTCATTATACGTACCACAGGATGGTGAGACAAGAGAATTAAGAACTGTCAATGGTCAGGTTTATACTGTTAACAATAACTATGCTAAATTCGATTATTCTGGTTCAGCAATTCCAGATCTGATGGGATCAATTACCAATACTTTTGATTACAAGAATTTCTCTCTTTCCTTCCTGATTACTTATCAGATTGGTGGTAAATTCTATGACAGTCAGTATGCTGGTTTAATGAGTACTGCTTATGGTAGCGCATTACATGTTGATGCTTTAAATGCATGGACTCCTACAAATACAATTACAGATGTTCCAAGATTGGATATCGCAAGAAACCCTATTCTGAATGCTGCATCGAGCAGATGGTTGATTGACGCATCTTATGTGAGTCTTCGTAATGCAAGCTTGTCTTACAAACTGCCAAAAATGTGGTTAAGTAAAATGGACGTGTCGAATGTAAGAGTTTTTGTTTCTGGCGAGAATCTTGGTCTGATTTCAAAAAGAAAAGGGATGAATCCATCGGAATCATTTGATGGTACAAATAGTACCACATACGTTCCAAGCAGAATGATCAGTGTAGGTCTGAATGTATCATTGTAAAAGGAGATTAATTATGAAAAATAAAAATATATTATTATTTGCTGGTGTTATGGCTTTAGGCCTTTCATCATGCAAAAAGGATTACTTGAATACCAACCCGACTGATGCAGTTGATAATTCAGCGATATTCACGACTACGGCAAATACAGATGTAGCTTTAAATGGTATTTATCGTTATATGTATCAAAGAACAACTGAGATTAGCAGTAATGCCCAAAATAAACCGGGTGTAGGCGGAATTATGCTGCTCCAGGATTTCATGGGAGATGACCTTCATATCTCTTCAACTAACTGGTTTTCTTCAGAAGCTTCCTATAGTACTACAAGAAATGAGACCAATCAGATATTAGTATATGGGTATCGTACTTATTACAGGATGATTGCGAATGCCAACATGATCATCGAAAACGTGGATGCAGCTACAGGTCCGGATGCGGATAAAAAGAGAATCAAAGCAGAAGCGCTTACGCTTAGAGCATATGCGCATTACTGGTTGGTTCAGTTATTTGCAAAACGTTATAACGCAGCTGCAAAACCTAATGTACAGCCAGGCGTTCCGTTAATGCTTTCTACTAAAGATACCAACAAACCAAGAGCAACAGTTGAGGACGTTTATGCAGCGATTAATAAAGATCTGGATGATGCAATAGCGTTAAATATCACTAGTGTGTACAATAAAAGTCACGTGAGTATCTGGGTAACCAAAGGAATGAAAGCCAGAGTGGCTCTGACTATGCAGGACTACCCTAATGCTATTAAATTTGCAAAAGATATAGTAGATAATGGTGGATTCACATTAATGACGCCTGCTGAATATCAAACAGGATTCAATAATGCCGGATTAGCTGAATACATGTGGGCTTCTATGCCAACAGTAGATCAGGATGATACTTTCGGATCATATTATGCTCAGATTGCTTATAATGCAAATACTTCTTTCATGAGAGGAAATCCTAAAAGAATAAACGCAGCATTATATAATCAGATTTCGGCAACTGATGTACGTAAGAAAATGTGGGAACCAGCTCCAACGGCAACAAACTTCCCCTTACCTACTACATCATTTGCAAGGCAGCCTTATATGAGTAGAAAATTCTCTGTTAAACTGACTGCTGGAAGTAGTTTAGGTGATGTGCCTTTAATGAGATCTGCTGAAATGTATTTGATTCTTGCCGAGGCCTATGCTTCATCAGGTGATAATGCAAATGGACAGAGTGCATTATTTGCTTTTGTATCAAAAAGAGATCCAGGCGCTGTTAAATCTGTCAATATGGGACAAGATTTAGTTACTGAAGTAATCACCAACAGAAGAACTGAACTTTGGGGTGAAGGCGTGAGATGGTTAGACCTGAAACGTTTAAATCTTGGATTGGACAGGAATTTAGCGACGAATTTTCCTTCGGCTCCGGTTACGGGAGTAATGGTGGTTCCGGCAGGTGATGTAAGATGGCAATGGTTTATCCCAAGAGATGAGTTGAACGCGAACAAAAATATCGGTCCGCAGAACGATTAATCTTAATCTTATAAATTTGAAAAAGAGGGTGCCCAAAAGGTACCCTCTTTTTTTATGGTGTTTCGTGAGATTAGAAGAGTACTAAGTCAGTCGGAAGGTCTCTGAGTCAGAGTTTGATCTGGCAGGTAAACAGCTCGAAGATTATCCATACTTTCTTCAGTTCCGTTCGAAGGATCTTCGAACGATCTTCGAACCAAGTCCGAACAAAGTCCGAACCAAAGCACTATTCTTATACTGGTTTTGCTTTACAAATTGTCAATTCTGATGGTTAATAATGATCCTCAGCTTAACATCAATCCTGCAACGTTATTGCATATGTGCAGATATGATCTATATTTGCGGATACTAACATTTTAAGCAGACAGATATGAGTATAGCTACAATTATATGGAACCCGGGTGATTCGTTGATAGATTTGGGTTTTTTTGCCCTGAGGTATTATTCTATGTTCTTTCTGCTTGCTTTCGTTTCCAGTTATATCGTAGTCAAAAAACAATTTATCAAATATGGCATTGATGTCGCGCTGATGGATTCGCTGACCATTTATGTGGTGTTGGGAACGCTGATCGGTGCACGTTTAGGTCATTGTCTTTTTTACGATTTTGATTATTACTCTCATCACCCCCTTGAAATTATCCTGCCTGTTACTTTTAGCCCGCATTTTCGTATTACAGGTTTCCAGGGACTGGCAAGTCATGGAGGAGGGATAGGTATTATGCTGAGTTTGATCTTATTCAGCAGAAAATTCAAATTGAAACTATGGTTCCTGTTAGATCAGATTGCTTTGGTTGTACCGCTGGCGGGTACTTTTATCCGTCTGGGAAACCTGATGAATTCAGAAATTATTGGAAAACCTACTGATGTGAGCTGGGCATTTGTTTTTCTGAAAGATGATAATATACCCCGTCATCCTGCTCAGTTGTATGAGGCCATTGCTTACCTTTTAATTTTTGTGGCAGTTTATCTGATGATGAGGAAGTATCCGAAATCTTCAGGATTTTATTTTGGAATGGTCATCTTCCTGATTTTCTGTTTCAGAATAGGTATTGAATTTATCAAAGAAGATCAGTCAGCTTTCGAAGCAGGGCTGCTCCTGAATATGGGACAGCTACTGAGTATTCCTTTCATTCTGACCGGTCTGGTTATTATGTATTTTAAAAGAGGAAAACCGGAAGAGATAACGATGAAAACTGCTAAGCAATAGCAGTTTTCATTTTAGGTTTGGTACTGAATTTCCAGGTGAGCAGAAGACATAGTAAAAACCCTCCGAAGGCCAATGCTGCGCCTACATATTCTGGTGATGTAAAACCATAGGCGAGTATTGGCAGGCCTCCCAGAAAAGCTCCTAATGCATTTCCTGTGTTAGCACTGGCCTGCATAGCTGAAGAAGCCAGCATTTCCGCACCTTTAGCAGCACCAATCATCAGCATCTGCATCGGTGCAATGACGGCAAAGGCTAATGCACCAGTGACAAAGGTCAGCAGGATTGCAGCTACTTTAAAATGACTCAGCAAGGCAACCAGGATCAGTGTAATAATCATGGACAGTAATAAATAACGGGTTGTTTTAAGCGGAGAGAATTTATCTGCCAGACGGCCACCGATGAAATTTCCTACGGCCATGCCCAGACCTGCAACAACCATAATAGGTGTAATCATATTACTGCCAAAATGTGCTACTTCGGTCATCAGTGGGGCGATATAACTGATCCAGGCAAACAGACCTCCGGTGCCAATGGCAGAGATTCCTATAATGATCCAGAGTTCGGGTTTTTTAAAAACTTTAAGGCTGTCAGAAAACTTAGTTTCCGATTGCGAAGCTAAGACCGGTAACCAGCGTTTGATACTTGCTGCAGTAATCAGGGCAATGACCGAAACGACGACAAATGAGAGTCTCCAGCTTAAGTTATGGCCGATAAATGTACCCAGCGGAACACCAATAATATTAGCGATCGTTAGACCGGCAAACATTACTGAAACCGATTTAGCCTCACTGCCAGGGTCAGCAAGTCTGCTGGCTACTACAGCTCCGATACCAAAAAAAGCACCGTGTGGTAAACCAACCAGGAACCTTGCAGCAAGGAGTAGCCCATAGGTAGGAGCAAGACTGAATAATATATTACCGGCGGCAACCATAATCATCAGTCCGATCAGTACTTTTTTAGGAGGATATTTACCCAGTATACCGACCATGATCGGGGCGCCGATAATTACACCTAATGCATAAATTGAAATCAGGTTTCCAGCTGCAGGGATGTTGATTTTAAGTGTTCTGGCTACATCTGGTAATACGCCCATCATCATAAACTCTGTCATTCCCAGGCTAATGCCACCCAGGCAGAGTGTGATCAGACTTGTTTTTGTATTGGTGATTAATTTCAGGATCTTCATTGGGCGCAAAGATAATATTCTTCACGCCGATTGCCTGATTTACAGATTTATATGATACGGATATGAAATTTCTATCAAGTCTTCTGTTAACAGATCCCAGTCTTCCAGGTTATCAACTATGGATAAAACCATTTCCTTTGTCAGCGGTTCCTGTGCAAAAATCCGGGCTACTGTTTCTAAAGGAATTCCACTTTCTTTATAGCTTCCTTTGAAATAGTCAGAAGCCCATTTAACATAAGTTGCAGGTTCTCCGTCCAAAGGACTAAGCAGCTCTTCGGAATGATCGTCATGAGCTGCCGGAATTCCTGTTGCCCATGGGGTACTATTTAATTGCCATATACAGAAGGTTGTTCCGGCCGAATTTACCGGTTCTCCAAAAATAAACTCATGAAATACCTCAGGAAGCTGATCTGTTAATTTATCTTTCTCTCCCTGTTCTGCTTCTGAAAAATATCCGTTAATCACTGCTCCTTCATCCCTGAAAAGGGCTAATAACTGATCCCCCTCTCCGTTACGCATTTCAAAAAACTCTTCTCCTTCGCTCCACTGGCTGTTGTAAGAATAATACCGGTATACCCAATCCTGACAAAGTATAGCATCTAGCACAGCCATAGCTTTGCAGGCGGATTGTAATGTTTTGTTGCCGGGCAACGACTGAAGATTATTTGTAGCTATCATAAATATTTAAAAGGGTTTTTAACCCTGAATTCCTTTTTTGCCTTCGACAGAGATATCTGAACCTTCTGCGAGCATCACTGATACTGGTTGCTGATGATTCAGAAATTCAAACTCCGGACCGTAGGTGTGTGCAAAATCTACGGCTATTTTAAAGTCTCTCACTTTATATTGTGCCCATTTGGGATGTTTAACTTCATATTCGTTTGTCTTCGAATCGCTGCATCTGGTATAGCCCCAGTAATGTCCTGTAATAAAATCAGCTTCGCTGTCAGGTAAAATTTCTGATAGCGCCTTGTTTGCCGTTACGCTAAAGACCTGCCATTCATTTTTACTTCTCCAGCTATATTCCACTTCGCGTTCCTCTTCTGTCTCTGACCAGCGGTGGGTCATTGGCATAGTTTCGTAATTCTCGTGGTAAACTGTATTGGCAACTACCGAAAGTGCAAATTTAGGTACGATTTCTTTAATAAAGACTACACCACGTTTAGTCGTATCACCATCTTTGTATTTTACATAGAAGCGAAGGTTCACTTCTTCAAAATTAGCATGAAAGGGGATACTGAACCCCAGTAATTTTGTGTTTTTGAAAAGAAAGCCGATTAAACTTACATAACAGGTGTCATTCCAAATGTCCAGCTCTGTACCTGCAGGCAAATACGGAAGTAATAGATCTTGATTGACGGCATAGTTAGCGATAGCTAATTTTCTCCATTCAGCGGTTAAAAAACTCATTAAGGTTAGGTCTAGTGATTGATAGACCAATGTACTAAACCTAAATGATAATGGACAATTAAATGGCAAGAACGTGTCATTCCAATTTCAGGATTTGCCTTCCGGAGCCCTTCGTATACTCAATTTCTCCTTTTCCAGCTCAATATAGCCATAGTCATAGCAAAAGGTGCAGACTTTTCCTGCCGGGTCACTCAGGCGGTGTGTAAAGAAAGTAAAGTCAAATCCAATGGCCCTGAGTGTAGGAATAGTAGTTATCTCGACGCCCTGACGGCTCAGGTTTTCAAGAATACCAGCATTTTTTCTAAGTATGCGATTGATTTGTTTCACACTATCGTTGCGGGTTTTATTAATTGAATTATTATAGTTGCAGCGACAATGGTCACCGCAGAACTTTTTATCTGCACGTCCATTTACCGCATCTCCACAGTCCAGGCAATATTTCATCGGTATATATATTGTTTTTAACGGTGATGAAGCTATCATAAGCATATTTATTGCTGTTTGTAAGCGGTATGCTTATGATGGTTTCATCGGGTTAAATTAATTCGTTCTTCCTGATTTGTGGTTAAAATATCCGGAAAACATTTTTCAGAAATAACCGGTTATAAACGGTTAATAAACGATTGGTGGTTGTTCTATTTTCATATTTGCCTTTGCAGTATTGCTGTTGGTAATTAATTATGAAAATATGGATAGAGTAAAAAATAGTGTGCGTTTAACAGGTTACGCAGGTACGGATCCGGTTGTTATAGCCTTCGGCACAGGGAAAAAAATGGCCAGGTTAAGTCTTGGTGTACATGAGTTCTATAAAAATAGTTTGGGCGAGGCGATAGATCAGACGCAGTGGTTCAACCTGATTTTCTGGAATCACAAAGTAGAACTGGTAGAGGAGACGGTGAAGAAAGGTACGGCGTTACGTATTGAAGGAAAATTGAGTGCGCAGAGTTATACCGATAGAAACGGGGATCAGAGATATACAACAGAGATTGTAATCAATGAGCTGGAGATTATAGATAAATATGAGTTGTGAGCGACCCATTTTAGATATAGCCACCCGGGAGATCTTTGTTGTCTGCCCAGGTGGTTATGTTATTAAATGCGAAAATTAAGACCGCCATAGTAATTTCTGGTTGCTGCAGCATTGAAGTATCTGCCTCCAGCGGCATTAAGATCATTACCGAGACTGTAGCGTTGATTAAGCAGGTTATCAACACCCGCAAAGATTTCTACAGGGAAATTGGCAATCTTTATTGCACTCCATCCGATTTTGCCCTGGACAAGATGGTAAGCCTTAGCGTAAACTGTATTGGCATCTGTCAGGGGAGTTTCAGAGGTGTAGTTATGTTGAAGGAAAATATAAAGCCCTTTCGGCAACCGTAAGTCAATGGAGGTGACTACTACATTTTTGGGAACACCGGTTAAATCTTTACCTGAGAAGTCTGAGCTGCCACTGGTGTAATGCGCAAATTTAAAATGACTTAATGTATATGCATTTTTCAGCGCTAAACCCCGGATAGTCGCTGAACTGTTTGGAGGGATGAGCCAGGCTGACAAGGAAGCTTCCAGTCCCCACTGTTTTGTTCCGCCTGCGTTAATGAAATACTCAGTATTGTTATCATTTAACCTTCTGACAATCGCATTTTCCAGATGATAATAAAAACCAGTCAGGTCGAGTACGAATCTCCTGCTTTCTGTCTGGTATCTGACACCTGTTTCATAGTTCCATCCACGCTCTGGTTGTAAAGAGGTATTGATTATATTGTCTGATGCCCTGACTTCTGCTATGGTAGGAGGAGAGTATCCTTTGCTCAGGGATGCGCGTAAAGAAAGATTGTTAAGGGCCAGATAAGAGAGCGCAATTCTGGGCATTAGTTGTAAATCAAAACCCTTATTTTTTTTAGGCCCGGGAATGGGACCGAGATGTTCATAATTGTATTGATAAAGGTTCGCACTGGTGGATAACTCTAAGTTTAATCTCTGAAAGATATCCACATTTAAATGTGCAAAACTAAAATTAGTTGCTGATTTTATACGATCTGAAGCCTGTAATGCAGCAGGATTTCCATAATTATTATCTGTATTAACGATGCTGGAGGCTGTTTTAGAGGCTTCCAATCCTAAATTGAATCGCCAGACGAGCCATTTTAGGTTTTCCACATACTCCACATAAGTTCTGACACCGAATGTTAATTCTTTCCGGTGTTCATAATTGGTGAGGAACGGATTTTTGAAATCGGTATTGGAAGTGAAAACAGAAAATATATGTTTGAAGTGCGGACTGAATTGCCAGTTGTTAGTTACACCAGCAAAAAATGTTTTGCTGTATATCCCTGCTTTTTGTTCTTCGGCACTTTTGACATTGCCGGCCGCAGGTCTTGAAACTTCAGGGGTTTGCCCGTATTCAGTTGCTGTCAATCCTCCGGGGGTTTCATAATGTAAATCACTATAAAATAATAAGGAAGAGAGACTGGCAACGGATGAATAATCCCATTTCTGGTTTAACTGAAAATACTTCCGGTCCATCGCACTATGATTACGATAACCATTACTCTTCTGATAAGACTGGGTGATATTAACCATGTATTTTTTCCATTTGTTTCCGAGGTTCAGGTTTTCCTGAAACAGACCGAAGGAACCGCCTGTGAGATTGAAGGTCAGGCTGGGTTTGTCATTTGCCGGAACACTGGGGTTAATCAGTACTACTCCACCTGAATTTGCACCATAAATACTACTTTGCGGGCCTTTTAAGACTTCAATATTCCTGACCCCGGACAGATCAATGGCATTGAGATAAGTATTGCCACTTGCATCTGTAATTGGGAACCCGTCGAAATAGAGTTTAATATTTCTGATTCCAAAAGGTGATCGTAACAGGCTTCCCCGTATAGATAATCTGTAGCTTCCTGGTGAACGCTCTTCCATCCTTACCCCTGATACCGTATTGAAGGCAGGAACAAATGAACTGCCGGATTGCAGCGCTATAGTAACCGGGTCGATAATGCCCACAGCCCCTGTTGTTCTCAACAAGGGCTGTGGGGTGAAATATGGACGTATAATAACCTCTTCTAATTTTGTAGTGTCCTGTCTGGTCTGGCTAAAAGCCGGTAAAATAAAAGCAAACAAGACAAGCGCTAAAGTTAACTTCATCTATTTAGCTGCCACTCTCCAGATTGTACTGCTCACATCATCGGCTACTAACAGGGCACCATCACGGGCAATGGCTACACCTACCGGACGTCCGTAAACCTCGCTTTTAGCTGCATCGGCAATGAAACCTGTTAAGAAATCTTCCAGTTTTCCAGAAGGCTTCCCATTTTTAAAAGGAACGAAAGCCACTTTATAACCGGCAAGTTCTGATCTGTTCCAGGAACCATGCTGACCAATGAAAGCTCCATTCTGATATCTTTCAGGGAATTTACCGGCCGTATAGAAAGCCAGGCCAAGGGAAGCTGTATGTGAACCAACAGCCAGATCGGGAACGATAGCGGATTTGACTAATTCCGGATGCTGATCTTTCAGTCTGGGATCTTCATTCTGGCCAAAATAAGAATAAGGCCAGCCATAGAAGGCACCTGGTTTTACACTGGTGATATAATCGGGAACCAGGTTATCTCCCAGCCCGTCACGTTCGTTTACTGCGGTCCATAATACACCGGTTCCTGGTGCCCAGGCCATACCTACCGGGTTTCTGAGGCCAGAAGCATATATTTTTTCTCCTGTTCCATCGGGGTTAACCTCCAGAATATTTGCACGGCGTACTTCGTGCTCCATGCCATTTTCCCCAACATTGCTACCAGATCCAACGGTAATATAGATTTTAGAGTGATCTGCATTGGTGATCAGGTTCCTGGTCCAGTGGTTATTATATCCACCTGCCGGTAAGTCCACAATTTTTTTGCCTTTACCAGTAATCTTAGTATCGCCTGTTTGATAAGGATATACATACAGGCCATCTGTGTTGGCTACATAAAATGAATTGCCAATAATTAATACACCATAGGGCTGATCAAGGCCGGAGAGAAAGGTGGATTGTAAATCGAATTTGCCATCCTGATTGGTATCTCTGAACAGGAGTATTGTATTCGCGCTTGAACCACCTACTTCGGCTTTATCTTTACCACTTAGTGCGTTGGCTATCTTTTCTTTGGTATTACGTTCAGAATTGGAAAGCACGACCAGTATATCTCCATTGGGTGCAATATAAATGTTTCTTGGACTCTTGATATTCCCTGCGAATTTAGTGACGGTAAATCCCGCCGGTGCAACTGGTGTTTTACCTTCGGGCCAACCTATAACTTTACTGAAATTGGTTTTTGAAGCCTTGGTATCCGGAGCAGGTAAGTTTAAAGTGTTATCTGTACCAGAACTGTCAACTTTGGAGGAAGCAGTTTTTGTCTGAGAATTACAGGATAGCATAATAGGTACAGCGCTGAGGAGAAGGAGGAATTTTTTCATAATCAATAGTTCAATTTTTGGTATAACAAGTTAGTTAAAAGGAGGTTTGGAGAAAAATATATTTTTAATGTGTAGGAAACTATTTACATGACGGTATGCCTGGATAACAAAAAAGCCCTGTCCGTTAAGAACAGGGCTTCTATTATAAAAAATCTATTAAGCTAATTTCGACTGTAAGTTTTCGTCAATCGCTGCTAAGAATTCTTCAGTATACAGGTAATGTTTACCGTGTTCTACTTTATTGCCATGGATACAAACAGCTAAATCTTTAGTCATTTTTCCGCTTTCAACAGTTTCAATACAAACCTGCTCTAAAGCATGGCAGAAGTTGATCAGTGCCTGGTTATTATCTAAAACACCACGGAATTCCAATCCTCTGGTCCATGCAAAGATCGAAGCAATCGGGTTGGTAGATGTTGGTTTTCCAGCCTGGTGATCACGGTAGTGACGGGTCACTGTACCATGTGCAGCCTCAGCTTCCATTGTTTTTCCATCTGGAGTAACCAGTACTGAAGTCATTAATCCCAGTGAACCAAATCCCTGAGCTACTGTATCAGACTGAACGTCTCCATCGTAGTTTTTACAAGCCCATACAAAATTACCATTCCATTTCAATGCAGAAGCTACCATGTCATCGATCAGACGGTGCTCGTAAGTAATGCCTGCTTCTTTGAATTTAGCTAAGAAATCATTCTCATAGATCTCCTGGAAGATATCTTTGAAACGACCATCATATTTTTTAAGGATAGTATTTTTTGTAGACAGATATAAAGGCCATTTCTTGATTAATGCCTGGTTGAAACAAGCGTGTGCAAAACCACGGATACTTTCATCTGTGTTATACATAGCTAGAGCTACACCATCACCTTTAAAATTATACACGTCAAACGACTGAATTTCTCCACCATCTTCTGGTGTGAATGTCAGTGTCAGTTTACCTTTACCTTTAGTTACTAAATCAGTAGCACGGTACTGGTCACCAAAAGCATGACGGCCGATACAGATAGGGGCAGTCCAGTTTGGTACTAAACGTGGAACATTGCTCATTACAATTGGCTCACGGAAAACAGTTCCATCCAGGATATTACGGATAGTTCCATTTGGTGATTTCCACATTTGTTTTAAATTAAATTCTTTTACGCGGTCCTCATCAGGAGTAATGGTTGCACATTTGATACCTACACCATATTTTTTAATGGCTTCAGCAGCATCTATTGTTACCTGGTCATTAGTCTCATCACGGTATTCTACACCAAGATCATAATATTTAATATCAAGATCAAGGTAAGGTAAAATCAGTTTATCCTTAATGAATTTCCAGATGATACGGGTCATCTCATCACCATCTAACTCTACAACTGGCTGGTCTACTTTAATTTTTTGTACAGACATATTATGGTTTCAATTTTTACTTATTAAAAAAACAAAGATATAAATTTTGAGTTTATCGCCTCATTTTGGCGTAAATTACAAAAACAAATAAAGATTAAGTAACGTTATACTGACATAAAACATTGAGCTATGGGCACGGATACAAATAACACTGGTAGCGGTACAGGATCTGGGGATAAACTGCACAATTCTGACCTTGGAGAGACAAAAGATTTTAACGACTTATCTTTTGATAAAGATAAAAACAGTTATGAGCTTGATGTAAAAGGGTCTGATAAGGAATATGATCATCCGCTTCCTTATGATACTACGGCTGCGAATGGGGGTGATGAAAATTCAGCTTATGACGAGGCTAATCCTTATATCGGTGATGAATATGCCAGCTGGGCAGAGAAAAGAAAGGCTGAACTGGAAAACCAGGCCATGCATATTGATCATGGAAATATAGTAGAAGTGGATCCCGAAGACGAGTTTTTAGCCAGAACAGCTGAAGATGACCGTCCTGATCTGGATGAAGAAGGCTATCCGGTAAATGACGAGCCTAAATTAAGGTAAGAGGTCAAGATTGAGCCTTTTACGCATTTCTTCCAGTTTAGGGTTCTTCTCTAAAAGATAATGGTATTTTTCAATGCTGGTGTACAACCGGTTTTCAATTTTATTTTCGACTTTTTTGGTGACAATACCTACGCTAAAGTTCTTTAGTCTTGTTCTCAGAAAATTCAGGAATTCAACCAGTTCATTTTGCAGGATGCTTTCCTGAGCAAGATTGGTGATAGAAACTGTAATCTGATCTGGTTTGGTTAATTCAGGATCATTGGTCGTCAGAATAGTATAGAAGTTGATTTTATTTTCCTCTTTAACTTTCTGTACATACTCTTTCCAGAGAACCATTAACTGTTCATAAGTGAAAGGTTCTTTATCTTCCCCAAATACAAATTTGGGCTCATCACTATCTATAGCTCCCGCTGCATTTGTCAGTGCATTCAGAGAAGGAATTAATGTTCCTCCGGTCATGCTCCCGGCAGGATTCGGTTTGAGTGCAATCTTATTAACAGAGTTCAGATTTGGTGTTACAGCAACGCGGGCGGTATCAGGCGGAATAACAGGTGGGGCAGATGAAACGGGCTTTGGGGCCGTTTCTATGGTTTTAACCGGGTTTTCTACAGGAGATGGCAGAGGCTCAGGCCTTTCCATATTTACTGCAGGAGCGGTTTTTACATCAGTTTTTTTTTTAGTCTGATCTATGTCAGTTGCTGGTGTAGAAGGAAGCTGTGCGAGTTGCAGAACCGATGGTATATGGCACATCTTAATGAGCGCCAGCTCTACCTGTAATCGTTGATTCTTACTGTTTTTATAAGTAAGATCACATTGATTGGCTAAATTGAGTGCAGTCAGGATAAAGGATACCTGTACCTGCTGGCTCTGGGTGATATATTTTTGTTTGATATTCTCACTGACTTCAAGTAGTCTGACTGTCTGAGGGTCTTTGCTGACTAATAAATTCCGTAAATGACTTGCCAGTCCGTTGATAAAGTTGTTGCCATCAAAACCATTGTTCAGAATTTCATCAAACAGGATCAGGGCCTGACTTACATCAGCGGTATTCAAATATTGGGTCAACTTGAAATAGTAATCATAATCCAGAATATTCAGATTATCAATAACAGATTTATAAGTCAGGTTTTTATTTGTATAACTAACTATCTGATCAAACATGGAAAGTGCATCGCGCAATCCACCATCCGCTTTCTGGGCAATGATATGTAAACCATCGGCTTCCACAGTAATCTGCTCACGAATGGCAATCTTATTCAGGTGACCAGAAATATCATCTACCTGAATTCTGTTAAAATCAAAAATCTGACAGCGGGAAAGGATAGTAGGCAGGATTTTATGTTTTTCTGTTGTTGCCAATATAAAGATGGCATAAGAAGGTGGCTCTTCCAGTGTTTTCAAAAATGCATTAAAGGCATTTGCAGAAAGCATGTGTACCTCATCTATAATATAAATCTTGTATTTACCAGCCTGTGGCGGGATACGAACCTGTTCAATCAGGCTGCGGATATCATCTACAGAGTTATTTGATGCAGCATCCAGCTCATGAAAATTGAAGGAATGACCTGTTTGAAAAGAAATGCATGATTCACATGTACCACAAGCTTCTGTTTCAGGAGTCAGATTGGTACAGTTGATTGTCTTGGCAAGGATCCTAGCGCAAGTCGTTTTACCAACACCTCTCGGGCCACAAAAAAGGAAGGCCTGGGCAAGCTGGTTATTTTTAATTGCATTTTTTAAAGTTCCGGTAATGTGGTTTTGTCCGACAACAGTTTCAAACGTTGCTGGACGATACTTACGGGCCGAGACAATAAAATTTTCCATTTCAATGCGAAATTAGAAAAAATTTGTGGAGCATGAGGGATTCTGCATAAAATAAAATGAATCCCTTCATAGAATAAGGTTAGACTGTTATCATTTTGTTAGTATTAGGTAATTATTATAATTAGATTAATCTAATTTATTAAGTTTGCACAAACTAAAAATACAATATGATCATACAAAGACTAATTTTTAAGCAATCAGTAGTTGTTTTACTGCTATTCTTTGCTGTCAGCACTCAGGCACAGGACCAACCAATATCAGGATTGGTCAGAGATATAAATACACAACAGGTTATTGGGGGAAGCAGTGTAAGGCTACTGGATTCAAAACGAACAGCGATTGCAAATAAACATGGAAAATTTACGTTGGCTATCCCACAACAGCAAAGAAATGGGAAGTTATTGATTTCTTATCTGGGCTATAAACCTGATACAGTATGCATTGATGCTACCAGACTGTTTTACGAAGTTTTACTGGAAACCAAAGAAGATGCACTGAATGAAGTGGTGGTTACAGGTGTTTCCAGGGCAACGCTTTCGAGGGAGAATCCTGTACCTATTGTCAGCGTTTCTAAAAAGAAAATAGAGCAATCCTCTGAGAGTAACATTATAGATGTACTGGTCAGAAACGTTCCGGGACTGAATGCAGTGAAAACAGGGCCTAATATCTCCAAACCATTTATCAGGGGCTTAGGATACAACAGGGTACTCACTTTATATGACGGGATCCGCCAGGAGGGGCAGCAATGGGGGGATGAACATGGAATAGAGGTTGATGCCTATAATATTGAACGGTCAGAAGTAATTAAAGGACCATCCAGTTTAATGTATGGGAGTGATGCACTGGCAGGAGTGGTGAGTCTGATGTCTTCCATGCCAACGGTTACGGATGGACAATTGCATGGCAAAATCCTCTCCGAATATCAGCGTAATAATGGGCTAATTGGAAATGGTCTGGGTTTATTTTATGCGAAGGACCGTTGGTCTTTTGCTTTGCGGGGCTCCTATCGTATTGCGAAAAACTATAGCAATGCTGTAGATGGCAGGGTTTACAATACGGGATTTCGTGAAACCAATGCGTCGGGTACGGTTCGGTACAGTACGCACAAGGGAAACTCTACTTTCAACTTAACGCTTTATGATAATATACAGGGTATTCCAGATGGTAGCAGGGATTCTCTGACCCGGAAGTTTACCAAACAGATTTACGAAGGAGATCAGGATGATATTAAAAACCGTCCGATAGTTCCAGATGCTGAGCTAAATTCTTATCGGATGAGCCCTTTACATCAGCATATCCAGCATTACAGGGTCTATAGTAATAATCATTATGAGATTGGTAAAGGAGATATAGATGTCCTGCTTGCTTTTCAGCAAAATATCCGCAGAGAATACAATCATCCTACGCTACCTGATCAGGCTGGTATGTATGTGAGATTAAATACGGTAAATTATGGATTAAAGTATAATGCGCCCAGGATCTTAAATACTGAGCTTACCTTTGGTATTAATGGGATGTATCAGAATAACCTGAATAAGAATGCGACAGATTTTCCTATCCCCGATTATAATCTTTTTGACGCAGGAGCTTATGTCTTTGCGAAATGGAAATATGAAAACTGGACAATCGGTGGAGGAGTCAGGTATGATTTACGCAATTTGAAAGCAAATGATTTTTATACGGCAAACAATCCGCTGACCGGATTCAGCAGACAGGTTTCTTTAGCGCAAGACCCGAATGCTTATCTGCAGTTCGCCTCTTTTAATAAGTCTTTCGGAGGCGTTTCTTTAAGCCTGGGGACTACTTATCAGCTGAGTGATCAGGTGAGTCTGAAAGCTAATATTGCCAGAGGTTACCGTGCACCGAGTATTACTGAATTTGCTTCAAATGGTCTAGATCCGGGTGCACATATTATTTATCTGGGAAACCGGAATTTTAAACCTGAATTTTCTTTTCAGGAAGATATAGGAGCTGAAGTTACATTTAGAGATTTGTCCATGTCATTCAGCTTGTTTAATAATAATATTCAGAATTATATTTATCTGACTCAATTATTAGATGTGGGTGGAAATCCGAGTATCAGCCCACAGGGAGATAAGACTTATCAATATCAGCAAGCTACGGCTCAGCTTTATGGTGTAGAATCTACTTTTAACCTTCATCCGGCTTCTATTAAGGGGTTTTCATTTGATAACTCCTTCTCGTTGATTTATGGATATAATAGAAAACCTTTATTTAAAGATAAGAAAACAGAAGGTGAATATTTGCCGCTTATCCCCCCTGTCAGGTGGCTAAGCAGTATTAACCAGGATATTAAACTCCGTTCTAAATTATTTTCAACCCTGAATTTTAAAGTGGAATCTGAGTTTAATGCAGCACAAAACCGTTACCTGGCATTGAATGACACAGAAACACCGGCTAAAGCCTATTTGCTTTTTAATGTAGCTGCAGGAACATCGGTTAAGTATTCAAAAACGCATGCACTGCAATTTCAGTTACAGATTAATAATCTGTTTAATGAAGTTTATCAGTCAAACCTGAGCAGGCTTAAATATTTTGAAAGTTATGAACAGTCACCCAATGGATATAGAGGAATACAGGGGATGGGAAGAAATATTGGTGTAAAAATAATTTGCCCATTTTAATTGGGAATAAAATTACCTTTGCCGCTCTTTAAATTTAATTACAAATATTTATACCTTAACTATTTAAATAAAATGAAACGTTCTCTACTGCTATTACTATCGGGAATCCCTGTATTTTGTTTTGCTCAATCCAATTTTCAAAAAGGTTATGTGGTAACCAATAACAAAGATACCATTGCGGGTTATATTGATTTTGTTGAACAGACGAAAAATCCTGTATCAATTACATTTAAAACTGCTTTGGAAAGTCAGACACAGACTTTCAATACGGCTAACTGTTCGGCCTTTTCCATTAATGAAATGGAAGCTTATCAGCGTTTTGACGTAGAAGTGAGTATGAGCAAAATGGATCTCGCAAATCTTTCTGTTGGGCCGGATAAAACCATTGAAAAAAGGGATGTATTTCTGAAAGTGTTGCAGGCGGGTAAAAATATTACCTTGTTTTCTTATACCGACAAAATTAAGAAGAGGTTCTATTTATTAGAGAAGGACAGTGCTACACCTTACGAATTGGTTAGCGGGATATATTTAAAAGCTGCAAATGACAACATGATGATGGAAGATATCGAGTTTCGGAGACAATTATCACTAGTCATGAATAAATTTGAAGTGGGTACAGAAACTGACAGAAATAAATTAGCATTTCTGGGATATGATGAACCTTCTCTGATTAAGATTGCTGCCAGGATCAATGAGCAAAAAGTAGCTAAATCCAAATATAATTCAACAAGATTTTTTGTCGGTATTGGTATGAATGCCAATAAAGGATATTATAAAGGAACGCATAACTTCGCAAGCCCTGACGCGCATAATAAATCCTCTTACACCCCTTACCTTAGTGTTGGTATTGATGCATTTGCTAACCCGGCGATAAGGAAACTTATTTACAGACTGGAGTTATCTCTGTCAACCAGTAGAAATGAAGTTTCGACTATCACGGAAGGAAAATATGGCGAGTCAGCTACCCATCAGTTTAATCAGGTGACAGTCTCAATGATACCGCAAATGATCTATAATATATACAACAGAGATCATTTGAAAGTGTTTTTAGGCGGAGGTGTTGGGCTGAATCTTTCAGGATATACAACCAACAAGGAAATTGATAAAAGTTTTTTCAGACAGGAAACCTCAGTTGAAGAGAATAAAACAGAGCTGGAAAAATTGAATTTTTCACTCCCTTTAACTGCTGGAATTGTTCTTCATAAAAAGATCGAAATTTTGGCTGGTTATACTTTTTCTTCAGCTATTTCAAATTATCAGACTTTCAGCGTTAACATACAGAGATATAAGATCGGAGTTAATTACCTGTTTGGCAAGTAGTAAATGTTTTGAATTGTCGAAAAATATTCCTAAGTTTGCAGCCCTGTTTAACACAGGATTTAACATAAAATAATCATAACAATGAATCAGTACGAAACTGTTATCGTTCTAACCCCGTTGTTGTCAGAAGAAGTTGCGAAAGAAGCATTAGCGAAATTCAGCAAAATCATCACTGACAGCGGTGCCGAAATTGTTCAAGAGGACAATTGGGGTTTGAGAAAATTAGCGTATCCGATTGAAAAAAAAGCAAGCGGATTTTTCCACCTTACAGAGTACAAATCTTCAGGTGAATTAATTAACAAATTGGAATTAGAACTAAAACGCGATGAGCGTGTTCTTCGTTTCCTTACCATTAGATTAGACCGTCACGCGGTTGCTTATAATGAGAAGAAACGCAGTGGTGCTTTTAACAAAAAACCTAAGAAAGAGGAGGCTGCAGCATAATGGCTAAAGATCAAATACAATATGTTACTGCTCCAAAAGTGGACGATAACAGAAAAAAATATTGCCGTTTCAAAAAGAATGGTATTAAATATATTGATTATAAAGACGCAAACTTTTTGTTAAAATTCATCAATGATCAAGGTAAAATTTTACCTCGCCGCTTAACCGGTACTTCATTGAAATTTCAACGTAAAGTGGCTCAAGCGGTTAAACGTTCTCGCCACATTGGTTTGTTACCTTTCGTTGCTGACCAATTAAAATAAGAGCTGAACATGGAAATTATATTAAAACAGGACATCAAATCTCTTGGAGAGAAAGATGATATTGTAAACGTAAAGCCAGGTTACGGACGTAACTACCTTATCCCACAAGGATTCGGTGCTTTAGCTACTCCATCTGCTAAAAAAGTATTAGCAGAGAATTTGAAACAAGCAGCGTTTAAACAAGATAAAATTAAGAAAGATGCTGAAGATATCGCAGCTCGTTTAACTGATGTTAAATTGAGTATCGGTGCTAAAGCTGGTGAAACTGGTAAAATCTTTGGTGCAGTAAACACTATTATGATTGCTGATGCATTAAAACAACAAGGTTTTGATGTTGACCGTCGCCGTATCACTTTCGAAACTGAACCTAAATTTGTTGGTGACTATGTTGCTAACTTAAACTTACACAAAGAAGTGAAAGTTAAAGTTCCTTTCGCAGTTGTAGCTGAGTAATCTCATCTTAAACGATATAAAAAAAAGCGTTCTGATTTTATCAGGACGCTTTTTTTATGCTTCAAAAGGAAGGTATTTAGATTCTCCTTCTTTTAGTTCTGTTTTCATCAATCACTCTTCTGATCTCTTTGATATCCTTTTTAGAGAAACCATGAACCTCTATTTTGTTCCCGTTCATAAACAGGCGAAGCGTAGCAAAACCTATCATCGGTGAATCAACTTCAATCGACGAAATGTCTTCATAATTCAGATATTTAGAGTCTCCGCTAAATAAACCCGGCGCTTTTATTTCAATACTGTTCTCTTCTAAATAGATTTCTGTAGGAAAAACCTTGTTTCCTTCTGATAGTCTTGATGCTGTAAACTTCATGCTTGTTTTTTTATTATCAGCAAATCTAGTTATTAAGCTAATTGTTTTTGCTTTTCTATTGCATTTAATAATTTCTCATAGGGCGCGTTGAATTTCTCTATGCCTTCATCTTCCAGTTGCTGGGTAAGTTTTGCCAGGTCAATGTCTTCATGACGTAACTGTGCTAATACGGATGAGGCACCTTCGAGATCTATTTCCAGCCTGTTTTCGGGATCACCATGATCACGGTAAGCCTCGAGAGTTTCTATAGGGATGGTATCTACTGTATCAGGGCCGATCAGTGCTTCTACATATTTAGTGTCTTTAAATGCGGGGTTTTTACTGCTTGTACTGGCCCATAGTAAACGCTGCGGCCTGGCACCAAGAGCAGCCAGTTTTTCCCATCTCGGACCGGTGAAGACTTCTTTGTAAATCTCGTATGCTTTTTTTGCTGAAGCAATAGCTACTTCGCCTTTCAGTTCACCTAAATGTCTTTCTTCCAGTATAGGGTCAATCAGTACATCTATACGGCTTAAAAAGAAACTGGCTACTGAAGCAATGTCTTTGATGCTTTCGCCTCTTGCTGCGCGTTCTTCCAGGCCTTCAATATAGGCATCTGTTACTTTTCTGTAACGTTCCAACCCGAACAATAAGGTTACATTAATGTTTAACCCTTCGGAGATAGTTTTTTTGATGGCCGCCAGACCAGGTTGTGTACCCGGAATTTTAATCATTACGTTTTTACGGTTGACCTCTTTCCAAAGATGGAGGGCCTGTTTAATAGTGCCTGCTGTATCCATCGCCAATAATGGTGATACTTCCAGACTTGCATAACCATCAGCACCTTTTGGTTCTTCATTATATACAGGCAGTAATAAATCTGCCGCCTGCTGGATATCTTTAATAGCCAGGTGGTAAAAAATATCTTCGTTACTCAGCGCGCTTTTTGCTAATCCGGCAATATCTGCATCATAGTCGGCACTGCTGCTGATTGCCTTTTCAAAAATTGCAGGATTTGAGGTAAGGCCCCTTACGCCATCTATTTCTATCAGATTCTTAAGTTTCCCAGATTTAATAATTTCACGGTCAATAAAGTCAAGCCAGATACTCTGACCGAAATCGTGTATTCTCTTTACATTATTCGCTTCCATATTGTATTCTTTTAGGAAAAAACAAATGAGCAGGCTGAAATGTTTAGAACCCGCTTAAAATATATCCAGGATAGATGCCGGATCTGTAATTTTATTAACTTTGGGCGATGGCTAGAAAACGTGGCAAAACCAGTAAATCAAAGAAATTCGACTTCAGAAACTTTCCGATACTCATAGGTAAATGTATATTATGGTTTTTTCTGACTACCATCCTCTGGGTAGTAGCCTATAGGTTTATTAACCCGCCTTTTACCTTATTGATGATTATGCGTAATATCGAACGTAAATCGGATGGTAAAACCTTTAAAACGGATAAAGAATGGGTTAAGTTCAGCGAGATGTCTGACCAGATCAAGAGAGCTGCTGTAGCTGGGGAGGATCAGAAGTTTGTGCATCACTGGGGTTTTGATATGAAAGCTATCGGAAAAGCATACAGTGCCAACAAAGAAGACAGTACTAAAGTTAAAGGGGGGAGTACGATTTCGCAGCAGACAGCCAAGAATGTATTCCTCTGGCCGGGCAGGTCATGGGTACGTAAAGGGTTTGAAGCTTATTTTACGGTCCTGATTGAAATGATATGGAGTAAACAGCGGATACTTGAAGTATATCTCAATGTCATAGAAATGGGAGATGGTATCTATGGAGCTGAAGCCGCTGCACAAAGCTATTATGGGAAGTCGTGCAGGAATCTGAACAGATCTGAAGCTGCATTGATTGTAGCCTGTTTTCCTAATCCGTTACGATGGACACCTGAACATCCTACTTTATACATCAGACACAGGCAGTACCTGATCATGAAAAATATAAGGAACCTGGGTCCTTTAAAATTCAAGTAAGAGACAAGTTAATATAGATTTTCGCGGATTAAAGTAAGTCCGCGAAAACTTTTTTATGCCAGCTTTCCTTAAAAGGAACTTCCCATTTTGTCTCGAAATCTTCCAGTGTCTGTACCATATTGTTAAATACAATAGAGTCGTGGTTGATGTTTTTGATGCTGATCAGGGTTTCAAAATCTTCTTTATTAACGACATTCACTTTGCCGTCAACTTTATAGGCCATATTGAAACGGTTAAACAGGTCTATACCATATTCACTTTCGATACCTTTAATTACGCGTACTGAGGTATCAATAGAACAGCCTGTTGCACCCGCAGTAGCTTCGTCTACAGTGAAAATAATAAAATAATTATACCTGATTTCTGCTTTTGCCTGTAACTGGTGGCCATGGGCTTTCCATTGTGCGGTAAAACCGTCCAGCTGCTGCTGAATTGCACTCACCTCCTGGTCAGTGAATTCGCGATCACTTTGGTAGATCCAAACCTTTGATTGTGGAGAAAAACTCATATCACAAATTTAGCATTTTATTTAAATTGACATTCTTAAATATCTAAAGAGATGAAAAAGTTTACAATCTCCTTAAAAATATGCTCATTTACCCTGTTATGTGCTGTTTTTCTATCTTTTTCATCGTATGGTCCAACAGAGGAAGAGGCTGTATATGTACAGCAAAAGCTTTATAATCATTACAACGCTGAGGTGTCAGGTAAAAGTATTAAGAAGTATGAATTACATGTTACTAACACTGGGTTCTGTCGTTATAAGTGTTTTTTAAACAGTGGTAAAATTGAATACTTCTCCTTTAATCTGCTTAAATATAAAGAGATAGATTATGCGGGTACGACGCAGACCGGAACACTCATTTTACGGACTAAAGGGGATGATGTCATTGTACAGACCTATAATGACAGTAAAGGAGAGGATGTGGATAGTATGTCCACTTTTATGGTTATCCCACTTAAGAACATCGAGCCTGAAGAGCTGAATGATCTGGCTGAGAAATTTCAGCGGATGAGTGAGAAGCTCCATCAATAGTAAATACCGGTGTTTCCATCTCACGCGAAGCCACAATAATCATCGTATCCTGAGCATGCTGCTTAAACAGGTTTTCAACCAGTGCCGGGTTATTATTGTCTTTTGACAGATGGGATAGCAACAGATGGGTTAATCTGGGCGGACGCGAGCTTATAAATAATTCTAAAGCCTGTTTATTACTCAGGTGACCAAATCCATCGCTGATTCTTTTTTTAAGGTAATAGGGGTAATTACCATTGTGTAAAAGTTCCTCATCATAGTTAGCTTCCAGGAATGCGGCATCACATTGCTGAAAATGGTGTGTAAGTTGTTCACACACTATACCCAGATCTGTAAAAACACCAATTTTGATAGCTCCGCAGGTAACCATAAAACTATGCGGTTCTGCAGCATCATGTATTTTAGGGAAACAGGTGATATGCATGGAACCAATCTGTACAATCTGATGACTGGTAAAAGGATTGACTAAATCCAAAGGCAAATCCAGCTTGCTGTTATCCAGTGTAGCCGGAGTAATATAAACCGGGATACGGTACTTTTTAGCCATTACTGTCAGTCCGCGGATATGATCACCGTGTTCGTGGGAGATGAAAATAGCTTTCACCTTTCCCATTGATAGGCCCAGGCGAAGCATTCTTTTCTCTGTTTCCCTGCATGATATTCCCGCATCAATCAGTACGGCGTCCTGTGCATTACCAACGTAATAACAGTTGCCGTTACTGCCTGAATTTAAAGACGTAATAAAAAGGGGGTTACAACCCATTTGCTCTTGCTGTAATTTCTGCAATATCCAATACTTCAACGTTTTGGTTCTGATCTTTCATTTTAATACCGTCACTCAGCATGGTCATACAGAAAGGACAGCCGGCTGCTACAATATTAGGATTTGTTTCCAGAGCTTCTTCGATTCTTTCTATGTTGATGTCCTTATTCCCTTTTTCTGGTTCCTTGAACATCTGCGCACCACCGGCACCACAGCAAAGGCCATTAGATTTACAGCGTTTCATTTCGACCAGCTGAGCATCCAGAACTTCCAGGGCTTTTCTCGGAGCCTCATATATACCATTGCCACGACCTAAATAGCACGGATCATGATAAGTGATTTTTTTGCCTTTGAAGCTTTCGCCTCCTTCGGCTTTCAGTTTACCGTCGTTAATCAGATCCTGGATCAATTGTGTATGGTGAATAACTTCGTAAGTACCACCAAGCCCAGGGTATTCGTTTTTAATAGTATTAAAACAATGTGGACAGCCGGTTACGATTTTTTTAATATTATATCCGTTGAGTACCTCGATGTTGGTCATGGCCTGCATCTGAAACAGAAATTCATTTCCGGCGCGTTTTGCAGGGTCACCTGTACAGCTTTCTTCTGTTCCCAGTACCGCATATTTGATACCCACATGGTGAAGTATCTTGCAAATATCGCGTGTTGTTTTTTGTGCACGTTCATCGTAACTCCCTGCACAGCCTACCCAGAATAAGATCTCAGGTTCTTCGCCCCTGGCTATCATTTCTGCCATTGTAGGCACTTCTATATTTAGTTTCGCGCTCATTATTCAGCTTGAGTAATAGATTAAAATTTAGTTTTCTTTAGCCCAGTTCAACCGGTCGGCCGGAGAGTATTTCCACGGTGCACCGTTATTCTCAATGTTCCCTAACATGGCGTTGATACTGGATGGTGCCTGTGATTCTTCCATTACAGCATACCTTCTCAGATCTGTAATTATCGCCAGCGGATCGATATTGATCGGACAGGCCTCAACACATGCATTACAACTTGTACACGCCCATATTTCCTCTCTGGTGATATAATCATCAATCAGGGATTTGCCATCATCAAAACCAGCCCCACCTTTGTCAAGGTTTTTACCAACCTCTTCCATACGGTCACGGGTATCCATCATGATTTTACGTGGAGAAAGCAGTTTCCCGGTAATATTAGCCGGACAAACTGAAGTACACCGTCCGCATTCGGTGCAGGTATAGGCATTCATGAGATTTACCCATGATAAATCATTAACATCTTTGGCACCAAATCTTCCTGCAGCAGCTTCTGGTGGAGTGAAGGAAGGATCAAGCATCGCTTTGACCTCATTGGTAACACTTTGCATATTGCTGAATTCACCTTTAGGCTCCAGGTTTGAAAAATAAGTATTTGGAAAGGCAAACAGAATATGGAAATGTTTAGAGTAGGGCAGGTAGTTCAGAAAGCAAAGGATACCTACGATGTGAAACCACCAGCAGCTTCTCTCTATCATGATCAGACTACTTTCGGTACCTGGTAATAAATTCTGTAAGAACTGACTCACCGGAAAAGCACCTGCAGTGATATAATGATGTGCACCTAAAGCTTGTAATTTGGCATCAGCCGCATTCATCAGCAAAAAAGCTGTCATCAGCAGTATTTCAGTGAAGAGGATATAATTAGCATCAGACTTAGGCCATCCTTTTAGTTCAGGACTTGTAAATCTCTTGAGTTTTAATATGTTTCTTCTGATCAGGAAAATGGCACAGGAAAGCCACACACCAAGGGCAAGGAATTCAAATGACCCAATCAGAAAGTTATAGACACTACCTAATCCGCCGAAAATGCGGTGTGTACCAAATACGCCGTCAATCATAATTTCGAGTACCTCGATGTTAATGATTACAAAACCCACATACACTATAAAGTGCAGTGCAGCAGGGATAGGACGGACTACCATCTTACTCTGCCCCAAGGCAACCCTGATCATGGTCATCATTCGTTTTGAAGGCTGGTCAGAGCGGTCTGCCGGTCTGCCAATCTTAATATTGCGGATCACCTTTTTCAGGTTGAAACTGAAGAGTGCAATCGCCGCTAATGTAATAGCGATAAATAGAATTTGTGAAATCATTATTTGGTCAATCTTTTACAGTAACGCTAAGTTAAAATATTTAGCAGTAAAAAAATACTATGCAAGCATAATTATTTTAAATTTAGAGCGGTTTTAAATAAATCTGGGGCCTTTTTTAAATTTTTCAAAAAAAAGTTTTGCAATTCAAAAAAAGAAACTACATTTGCACTCCCAACCGAGGGGAATATGTGTTAAACATATTTAAATAAGATGGTGCGGTAGCTCAGTCGGTAGAGCAAAGGATTGAAAATCCTTGTGTCGCCGGTTCGATCCCGGCCCACACCACTGCAAAAAGCTTCAGAGAAATCTGGAGCTTTTTTGTTTCCGGACATTTCAGCCAAAACATTTCATCCAAAGAAAATCTGGATTATGGATAAAAAGATTTATGCTGGTAACTACCAGGAGTAATTCCTTCCAGCTTTTTAAATACTCTTATAAAATAATTCGCATCACTGAAACCAAGCTCATAGCTGACCGCTGCTATTTTTGAACCTGGCTTGGTCAGCATTTGTTTGGCCAGGTTTATTTTTTCTGTCAGAATAAAATCGTTCGGACTGATTCCCAGTTCGCGTTTAAATAACCGGTAAAAAGTGGCTTTACTCATACAGGCTTTGCTACTCAGGTTATTGATGTTGATTTTTTCATTAAGATTGGCTTTAATATAACCAATGACGTAAGCTAGTGGATTATGTCCACTATCGGTAGTGCCAATTGATTTTAAGTTCTGAGTCTGCATAATCCTGACCAGCAATTCCTTTAAGGTCAGATCGGCCAGTACGTCTTTTTCTTTAGTGCCCTCGGCACAGATCCTGATGATTTTATTGATTAAATAGGCTATTTCCTCATTATTGTAAAAATGATACTGGTCATAGTTCAAAGCCCACTGATCAGCAGTAGCTTTAGGGAAATATTCATTCAGATAATTGATAGTTTGTTTAATCTGATCGTTATCAATGGCGAGTGCAATACACTGTGCGGGGTTTTCTACGGAAGCTTCGGGGAAATCTATTTTCATGGTATGCGCAGGAGGGACGATGACCGTTTCTCCAGGCAGGTAATCAAATTCTTTTTTATCAGAAAGATGCATGACTTTTTTTCCACGCAGCATACTGGTGATGACAAAATCGTTAAATGTCAGCGGTACTTTATAAGATTCAGCATAAGTTTCGAAAACACTGAGTTCACATCGTTCCAGCGTATATGCTGTTCTGTTTTCGACAAGGGTATGCAGGTTTGCATCCTTACTCAATGCGACAAGATTTAATTTATGCTGCCTCATACCTCAGGTTTGGTTAGTGCTTATTTAAATAGTTTATTCATCCTGCAACAATAATGCTACTACTTGCTACAATTCTCCTATACAACAGCAGGATTAGCTGTTAGGTTTGTACTAACCAAATTATAAAAAAAAGATCATCATGAAGAGACCAGCATTTAAATCCCATTACGATAATTTTATCGGTGGAAAATTTGTTCCGCCGGTAAAGGGTATTTATTTTGATAATATATCTCCGGTAGATGGAAAGGTATTCACCAAAGCCGCAAGATCAAGTAAAGAAGATGTCGAACTGGCATTGGATGCCGCCCATGAAGCATTTAAAACCTGGAGCAAAAGCTCTCCTACTTACAGGAGCAATATCCTTTTAAAAGTTGCGCAGAAAATAGAAGACAATCTGGACTATCTCGCTACGGTGGAAACAATAGATAATGGTAAGGCAATCAGAGAGACACTTGCAGCCGATCTGCCATTGGTTGTAGATCATTTCAGATATTTTGCGGGGGTAATCCGCGGTGATGAAGGTACAATCTCCGAACATGATGAAAACACTGTAAGTATAGCACTTCATGAACCGATTGGTGTCGTTGCACAGATTATTCCCTGGAACTTTCCACTCTTAATGGCTACCTGGAAAATAGCTCCGGCACTGGCTGCGGGATGCTGTACTGTTGTGAAACCAGCAGAGCAGACGCCGGTTTCTATTATTATCTTAATGGAACTGATTGGTGATATTCTGCCTCCGGGAGTGTTAAATATTGTGAATGGTTACGGTTTGGAAGTTGGTAAACCACTGGCTACATCTTCAAGGATATCTAAAGTCGCGTTTACGGGAAGCACAACTTCAGGCCGCCTGATTATGCAATATGCTGCAGAGAATATTATTCCGTCTACTATGGAATTAGGCGGTAAATCGCCAAATATATTTTTTGAATCTGTAGCCGAACAAGATGATGAGTTTTTTGATAAGGCAATAGAAGGTGCTGTGATGTTTGCCCTGAATCAGGGTGAGATCTGTACCTGTCCTTCCCGTCTGTTAATACAGGAAAGTATTTATGGTAGATTTATCTCCCGGGTTATTGAACGTACCAAGGCTATTAAAACCCTGAACCCGCTCGATCGGGAAAGTATGATGGGGGCACAGACTTCCAATGAACAATATCAGAAGATACTTTCCTACATTAAAATCGGAAAAGAAGAAGGGGCTGAGATACTGACAGGAGGTGGAATCAATAAATTATCCGGTGAACTGGAAGGTGGTTATTACATTGAACCAACGATTTTTAAGGGACATAACAAAATGCGTATTTTTCAGGAAGAGATATTCGGCCCGGTACTCTGTGTAACTACATTTAAAACAGTTGAAGAGGCTATTGAAATCGCAAATGATACTTTATATGGTTTAGGTGCAGGTGTATGGACACGTGATGCACATGAGTTATACCAGGTACCCCGTGCTATTCAGGCTGGTCGGGTCTGGGTAAACCAATACCATTCATATCCTGCGCATGCGCCATTTGGCGGATATAAAAAATCTGGTTTTGGCAGGGAAAATCATAAAATAATGCTGGATCATTACAGAAGTGTAAAGAACATGCTTATTTCCTATGATAAAAAGAAACTGGGTTTCTTCTAAGATAGCAGACACATGAGCACCAAAAGGATTTTAGTTACTGAAAAAGCTGTTCGTATAATCGATCAGTTGAAAGCTGAATATGGAGAGTTACTCTTTCATCAGAGTGGAGGTTGTTGTGAAGGATCCTATCCACATTGTTTTGAGCTGGGTGGTTTTTTGATCGGCTCTCATGATGTTTGTCTGGGTGAAATAGAAGGATGTAAATTCTATATGGCGGGTGATCAGTTCGAATATTGGAAGCACACACAGTTAACCCTTGATGCAATTGAAGGCAGGGCTGCGGGGTTTTCGCTTGAATCTACCCTGGATGTAGGTTTTATTATCCATTCCAGGTTATTCACAGCAGAAGAGCTAAAAAATCTGGAACCCTTAAGTGTTGATCCTGAGTAGATATGGGAGATTATTCAAAATAATCTCCCATATCAATTTTGTAATTCAAAAAAAGAAACTACATTTGCAGCCCACCTACCGAGGTGGGGCATGGTTTAAACCATGTTAATTATAGGATGGTGCGGTAGCTCAGTCGGTAGAGCAAAGGATTGAAAATCCTTGTGTCGCCGGTTCGATCCCGGCCCACACCACTGCAAAAAGCTTCAGAGAAATCTGGAGCTTTTTTGTTTCACGGCATTTTGATATAGTTCAGTTCAGGCCTGATAGATCGAATTAATCAGATTTAAAATAACCATCAGGGTTCCCAGACCCGAGAGAATACATAAAATAGAACCGGTATTACTCTTTTTAGCTGAAACAGACATCAATGCATATATGAAGGAAACGGGGAGGGCAATTCTTACCATATATGCGATTACTGTATAGATAGTATCTGGTGCTACCTGAATTTTGTAACTTGCATTAATCTCAATGACTGTCAGTACCATCGATAAGATTAACAGCATTAATGATATGATTACAAAACGAGATGATCTTTTTGCGTTATTCATATTAATGTTATTCAGTAAATATTTTAAAGCTAGTCAAATTATCCTGTGATTAAATGACCTTGAATATAATTAACCTGCCAGGTGAACCAGCGCCGGGAATAATTAGGGGAAGCAGTTCCGTAATTATCAGACCTTATCATGCCCGGCAGAATTCGACTAAGAATAAGATTATTCTTCATCAGCATATGATCAATTTGTTGATCAGCGGAACAAAGACAATTACTTATCTGGAAGGAACTGTCACTATTCACGAAGGCGAGTTTCTGATTCTTTCCAAAGGAAACTGCCTGACTTCTGAAATGCTGCCTAATCAGGATGTATTCAGTAGTATTTTGCTCTATTTTGATAATGACCTGCTGACAGATTTTTTTATCAAGTACAATTCCTCAATGGAAAAAGAGAAGGACATTGAACAGAAACCCTATCTGATTTTTAAACAGGATCCTTTCATTGTTAACTATATCAGTTCCCTGAGTTTGCTTATGCAATCAGGTAAAGTGCTGGGAGAAGAGTTCAACAGACTTAAGCTGGATGAACTGCTTCTCTATTTATGTAAACAATATCCGGGTAAACTACATTCTCTGCTGGTACTTTCCAAAGACAATACTGATATGCAGTTAAGAAGGGCTGTTGAAAGTAATATCGATCATTCAATTACTGTTGAAGAGCTGGCTTTTTTATGTAATTCCAGTATTTCCACATTTAAAAGGAGATTTAAAAACAGTTATGGAACTTCACCCAGGAAGTGGCTTTTGCAACAAAAAATGGAATTTGCTGCCGGATTGTTAAGACATCCTGAAGAAAGACCTGGTATTGTCTATCAGAAATTGGGTTATGAAAATCATTCCAGTTTTACTCAATCTTTTAAACAGCATTACGGTGTGACCCCAAAAGAATATCAGGATCAGAATATGAACGTTAAGCCTTAATATATGGACCTGCAGCCCTAATCCGTTTTTACCTATGGCCCTAACTTTGTTTAAACTTAAACATAGGAGGAAAATGGAATCCCAACTTAAAAAAAATAAAGAGATTGTAAAACGTTTCAATCTCGAAGTTATTGAACAAGGTAATCTGGAGAGCTTTGAAGAGCTTATGGATGACCAGTTTATCAATCAAACGGCTCCTGGAGGAATGGATAGCGGACCCAAAGGTATGATACATACTTTTAATAATATCCTGAGACCCGCCTTCCCGGATCTGAAAGTGATTATCCATGAACAGATTGCAGAAGGTGATCTGGTTACAACGAGGAAAACAATTGAAGGAACACATCTTGGCTCGTTTATCGGGATCCCGGCCACTGGAAAAAAAATAACCATTCAGGTGATTGACGTGGTGCGGATAGTAAATGATAAATACTATGAACATTGGGGAATGAATACTATGCACATCGTTTTAGCTGAATTATCCTCAGACTAATTTCCTGATCAGCCATAAATCCTTTGTTTTTCACAGCCCTTCAATAGCAGATATAACATGAGTAACTTATTTGATAAAAATTCCGAATTTTAGATTTTAATCTTAAATTACGTACACCAAATACGAGCTAAAACCATTTAATATTAAAGAAGGTAGTATGAACGAATTTCAAATTAAGCAGTCAGATGTTGAATATGATGCTATTATAGTTGGATCCGGAGCGGGCGGTGGCATGGCCGGTTATGTGCTGGCTAATGCAGGTCAAAAAGTACTGATGCTAGAAGCAGGTGCTTATTTCGACCCACGTCTAGATGCACAGCAGTTAAAATGGCCATGGGATTCGCCAAGACGTGGTGCCAGCACTGTCAGACCTTTCGGAGACTTTGATGCAGCTTATGGTGGATGGGAACTCGACGGAGAGCCTTATACACAAAAAAACAACTCTGAATTTGCCTGGTTCCGGTCAAGGATGCTGGGTGGAAGAACAAATCACTGGGGTCGTATATCTTTAAGAATGGGACCGGACGATTTTAAGTGTAAAGATGGGTTAACCGATAACTGGCCTATTACTTACGAAGAAATCAAACCCTTTTACGATAAAGTTGATCGCTTGATTGGGATTTATGGTACCGCTGAGGGAATCGAGAGTGAACCGGATGGAATTTTTATGGCTCCTCCTAAACCGAGGTTAAACGAACTTTTTATTAAAAAAGCGGCTAAAAAGATTGGTGTAACAGTAATTCCGGGCAGAGGATCGGTATTAACTGAAGCCTTGCCCAATAATAAAGATCGTGCTCCTTGTTTTTATTGCGGACAATGCGGCAGGAGTTGTAAAGTATATGGAGATTTTTCTTCTTCTTCCTGTCTGGTAATTCCGGCAGTTAAAACAGGAAATTTAACCGTCATCACCAATGCAATGGTACGCGAAGTCCTTACCGATAAAGCCGGACTGGCAACGGGTGTTTCATATGTAGATAAAACTACGCTTGAAGAACATCAGGTCAGAGGAAAAGTAGTGATCCTTGGAGCCAGTGCCTGTGAATCTGCCCGTTTATTACTCAACTCAAAATCGTCTGCTCATCCTAATGGACTGGCCAATAACAGCAATGTCGTAGGTAAATACCTGCATGATTCAACCGGTGCCAGTTTAGGTGGTTTCCTGCCGCAGCTATTAGATCGTAAACGTTATAACGAGGATGGTGTAGGTAGTGTGCATATTTATTCACCATGGTGGCTTGATAATAAGAAACTTGATTTTCCACGTGGTTACCATATTGAATACGGGGGTGGTTTACATATGCCGGGTTATGGTTTTGGCGGAGGTATTGAAAATATGAATGGTGCCGTTCCAGGAAAAGATGGGAAGATGAAAGAAGCTGGCGGATATGGCGCAGGACTGAAAGATGACTACAGACGTTTTTTCGGTACACAGGTTGGTATGGCCGGGCGTGGTACAGCGATAGCCAGAGAATCTAATTACTGTGAGATAGATCCTAAAGTTGTGGATAAATACGGAATTCCTGTACTTCGTTTCAATTATAAATGGGCTAATGAAGAAGTTAAACAGGCTAAACACATGCAGGAAACTTTCCAGGAGATGATGCATGCTATGGGGGCGATCGTTACTTCAAAAATACATGGTCCGGAAGATAATTACGGATTAGAGGCTCCGGGCAAAATTATTCATGAAGTAGGTACGGTCAGAATGGGCGATGATCCGAAAAAATCAGCTTTAAATAAATGGTGCCAGGCGCATGACTGTAAAAATCTATTTGTTGTAGATGCAGCCCCATTTGTTCAGCAGGGAGATAAAAATGCAACATGGACTATTCTGGCTTTATCTATGCGTACTGCAGAATATATCCTTTCACAAAAGAAAAAACTGAATCTAAGCTAAATAACAGACATGAACAGACGTGAATCACTAAAAGCGATAGGCTTAACGGCTATAAGTTCAGCAGTATTACTGGAGGCTTGTAAACCAGGCGCAGTTCCGGCCGGGGATAAAGCAGAAGGCAAAGGTGCTGCCGAACCGGGCAGGGAAGCATTTGAGGTAGAAAGAGATAAAGCATTAAATGCAGCAAAGTTTTTTGATGCCCATGAAATGGCTACGATTACCATTCTTGCAGATATCATCATTCCCAAAGATGCCAAGTCGGGAAGTGCATCGGATGCTAAAGTGCCCGATTTTATAGAATTTATTGTTAAAGATATACCCGAGCACCAGATTCCGATGCGCGGCGGATTAAAATGGTTAGATATTCAGTGTTTAAACCGTTACCAGAAAACCTTTAAAGAGGCATCTCAGTCGCAGCAGATTGAGATGGTAGAAGAGATTGCCTACCCTAAGAAAGTTAAACCCGGGATGCAGCAAGGGGCAGCTTTTTTTAGTCTGATGAGGGATCTGACTGCTTCAGGATTTTTTACAACCAAAATGGGTATAGATGACCTGGGATATGTGGGAAATGTTCCTAATAAATGGACAGGGGTGCCAGCCGATGTATTAAAACAATACGGTATGGAAAACGTCTAAATATTTATACATCTGGCCTGCTAAAATGCAGGCCTTAATTTTTCTATGGTACTTCAGTACTGACAACCTTGAAAATGCTGTATAAGCGTAATTTTTCTTCGTCAGGATGATAATTTATCATTTTAGCTGAAAAACGGATATTTAGTTGTTTTTCTTTCCTGCTGTCCTTAAACTTTGTAACTTATAAAAAAAAAGTAGCTGCCGGTGATTGTCAGTTTTGTGGAAGAGGGTATATGGCAGTTTTATATATTAATCCGATAAATAAAGCTCAATGACCCTGATCATCGTACTGTTATGTATTCTGCTACTTATTATATTGATTTCTGCGCTCCGGATCAATGCTTTTTTAGCCTTTCTTGTTGTTTCTATTGTAGCCGGTATAACACTTGGTATTCCACTGAATAAAATTGCCGGATCGATGGAAAAAGGGATGGGCGATATACTGGGATCCCTTGTCATTATCATTACTGTTGGTGCGATGCTGGGGAAACTGGTAGCAGACAGTGGAGCAGCTCAAAAAATAGCCGCTGTGATGATGAACATCTTTGGCGAGAAATATATTCAGTGGGGAGTTGTCGTTACTGGCTTCTTAATTGGTATCCCTCTTTTTTACGGAATTGGCTTTGTACTGATGATCCCTTTGATCTTCTCTATAGTCTATAAATACAAACTGCCGGCAATTTATATTGGTTTGCCCATGTTGGCTGCCTTATCCGTGACTCATGGATTTCTTCCGCCACATCCTTCGCCCTCGGCTTTGGTTATACAATTTAATGCGAATATGGGGCTTACCCTTTTATATGGTTTACTCATAGCGATTCCTGCCATTGTTATCGGCGGACCTCTTTTCTCCAGGACTTTAAAAAACATCCCCTCGACTCCTTTGCAAACCTTTATTCCTGTAGAAAAGTCAACCAATGAACTACCGGGTACATTTAATAGTTTCTTTACAGCACTGCTGCCAGTTTTATTACTGGTTCTGGCCACAGTATTTTCCTTATATGCAAATCACATACCCGCTTTGAAAGATGTTGTCGCTCTGGTTGGGCAGCCTAATGTGGTCATGCTGATTGCCCTTTTTACCGCGACACTGACCCTGGGGATATTTCAGGGTAAAAAGATGTCTTATATTATGAATATCTACGGAGAAGCCGTTAAGGATGTAGCTATCATCTTATTGATTATCGGTGGTTCCGGTGCACTGAAACAGATACTGGTAGATAGTGGTGTGAGTGGGCAGATCGCGGAAATGTTAAAGGACCTGCATATGCAGCCTTTGTTTTTGGGATGGCTGATTGCAGCTGTCATCCGGTTCTGTGTGGGTTCGGCTACTGTAGCGGGCTTAACCACAGCAGGTATTATACAGCCATTAATGATGGCTACTGGGACCAATCCTAATTTAATGGTGCTTGCTATCGGAGCAGGAAGTCTAATGTTCTCTCATGTCAATGACTCCGGATTCTGGATGTTTAAAGAATATTTCAATCTCAGTCTGAAAAATACGTTTAAATCATGGGCATTGATGGAATCCATTGTGGGTACAGTCGGCCTGATAGGTGTACTTTTACTAAATCAAATTATCTAAAGAAAAATATATAATGGAACATTTAAGCGCAGAAGCAGAATTTGCAAAACTAGGATTAACCTTGCCCCCGGCTCCAACACCTCTTGGGGTTTATAAGCCATTTTTAATCGATGGCAAATATCTTTACCTGTCAGGTCATGGTCCGGTAAATGATGATAAAAGCTTAATTATTGGTCGTATCGGCGCAGATTTAGATCAGGAGCAGGGAAAACTGGCAGCAAGACAAGTTGGTTTAACTATGTTATCCACTATAAAGGCTAATCTCGGGACATTAAACCGGGTGAAAAGAGTCATTAAAGTTTTGGGGATGGTTAATTGTACTTCTGATTTTGAAAAACACCCGTTTATTATCAACGGTTGCAGTGAGCTTTTTGCTCAGGTTTGGGGACAGGAAAACGGAATTGGAACGCGTAGTGCGGTAGGTTTCGGATCACTTCCTGATAATATTCCGGTAGAAATTGAAGCTTTATTTGAATTGCATGAATAGTATGGTTCATAAGGAATGGTATCTGATCAATGAGGTAGAACAGCTTGATTCGCCCGCACTGGTATTTTACAAGGAAAGAATAACAGAGAATATAGCTATCCTGACAAAAAGTATTAGTTCACTCAGCAGGTTAAGGCCACATGTGAAGACCCATAAAAATGCTGAAATTACCAGACTACTGCTGGAAGCCGGAATCACTAAGTTTAAATGTGCCACTATTGCTGAGGCCGAAATGCTTGGTATTTGCGGAGTGCCGGATGTATTACTTGCTTATCAGCCCGTAGGTCCTAAAATTGACAGGTTTATTCAGTTGATTAGGAGCTATCCGGAGACTTTTTTTTCCTGTGTCATAGATAATACATTTTCGTTACAGGCGATTGCGCTTGCGGCATTGTCAGCAGGCGTAAAGGTGGGGCTTTTTCTTGATCTTAATGGAGGAATGAACCGTACAGGGATTCTTGCCGGTGAAGATGCTTTAAAACTCTATTTGCAGGCAGATCTTGAAAAAGGTGTTGAAATGCGGGGTTTACATGTCTATGATGGTCATATTCATGATGCTGATCTTTCCATCAGGAAAGAAAAAGCAGCCGCGGTACTGGTCCCGGTTCGGGAACTCTCCAGACAGATTGTGGAAAACGGGCTCCCCCAGCCTGTGATTATAGCCGGAGGGACACCAACTTTTCCAGTTTATGCTGAAATGGAAGATCTGGAATGCAGTCCTGGGACCTTTATCTTTTGGGATAAAGGTTATCAGGATGCTTTCGCAGAACAGCAATACCTGCCTGCGGCACTTGTACTGACGCGTGTAATTTCATTGACAGATGCTACAAAAATCACTGTTGATCTTGGACATAAATCAGTTGCTGCCGAAAATGTACTTCAGAAAAGAGTCTATTTCTTAAATGCACCTTTTGCCAAAATGATTAGCCAGAGCGAGGAACATCTGGTCCTGGAGCTGGAGGCAGGGCACGGTTTCAGGATAGGGGATGTGCTGTATGGTTTACCTGTACATATTTGTCCTACAGTAGCACTTTATGGATCCGCGAGTATAGTAGATCAGCATCAGGTGACCGCTCAATGGAAGATCATTTCAAGAGAAAGAAAAATTACAATTTAAATTTGAGCCAATGTTTACCATAGATGCACATCTTGATTTAAGTATGAATGCGCTGGAATGGAATCGTGATCTACGTCTGCCAGTTTCAACTATTAACGAAAGAGAACAAGGATTAACAGATAAACCAGACAGAGCTAAGGCTGTAGTTTCCCTACCCGAACTGAGAAAAGGGAAAATCGGTCTGGTGGTGGCTACCCAGATTGCCCGTTATGTGGCTCCAGGAAACAATTTACCCGGATGGCATTCTCCTGAACAGGCCTGGGCTCAGACTCAGGGGCAGGTGGCCTGGTATAAAGCAATGGAAGAAGCTGGTGAGATGATACAGATCAATGATCGCGAAAGCCTGGAAAAACATGTTTTATTATGGGAAAGTGATTTACCAGATGTGAAGAAACCCGTTGGTTATATTTTAAGTCTGGAAGGAGCGGACTCTATCGTTACTATTGAACACCTGGAACGTGCTTATGCTTATGGATTACGGGCTGTAGGGCCTGCGCATTATGGTCCGGGCCGGTATGCGCAAGGAACAGATGCTACAGGTTTGATGGGCCCCAGGGGGCACGAACTGCTGAGGGAAATGGAGCGCTTAAATATTATTCTGGATGCTACACATCTATGCGATGATAGTTTCTGGGAAGCCTTAGCTCATTTTAACGGAGCAGTTTGGGCTTCACATAATAATTGCAGGGCATTAGTTAACCATAACAGGCAATACAGCGATGAACAAATTAAAGCACTGATAGAGCGGGGAGCAGTTATCGGACTGGCATTAGATGCCTGGATGATGGTTCCTGGCTGGGTTCGCGGGACATCTTCACCGGTAAGTACGAACTGTAACCTGGAGGTGATGATTGATCATTTAGACCATATCTGTCAGCTGGCAGGGAATACCCTTCATATTGGTATAGGTTCAGATCTGGATGGTGCATTTGGCAGAGAGCAGTGCCCTTACGATGTGGAAAACATTTCGGACTTGCAAAAGATTCCTGCCCTTTTACACAAAAGAGGGTACACGGAACAGGATGTGAAAAACCTGATGAGAGATAACTGGTTGCGTTTTTTGAGAAAAACGTGGCTTTAGGATAACCAGAAAACAGGATGTTCTTAATTCACAAGTTATCCACATTTTATGTGGATAACTTGTGAATTAAGAATTATACACGGATGTATATTTTGCGTCTGTCAAGGATATAACCTACCAGCCAGCAAACCAGCATAAAGCAAAGGGCAAATAATAAGGAGCCTACCGGTCCTGGGGCTACTACCTGGAAAAAATTTAAATTGATCCATTTGGTGAAGGGAAATTTTGGATTAATCAGATCCGCTGCGGTCAGCAAAACCTCCGAAACAATGTAAATGAACAATGGATTTTTTCCGAAAACTACAAAAAACTTTGTCCATTGCGTAGACTGTTTAACCTCTATGATATATAACAGTGCGCCAATAATCATCAGATCTAGTCCGCAGGTTAACAGAACAAATGAACTTGTCCACAATTTTTTGTTCACAGGGAATACTGTATTCCAGCATATGGCAATTAAAACCAGTAAGCTCCCGACCAGAAAGAGTCTTGCAATACTCTCATATCCCTTTCCCTTTTCCTGAATAAATTTGCCGGCGAAATAGCCGATAACCACATTCACTATTGCCGGGATTGTGCTTAATATCCCTTCAGGATCAAAAGCAACATGTTTACCATGGAAAAAATCTCCGTGATATAAATGAGATTCACCCAATACAGATTTATCAATGTAAGAACCAATGTTTCCCATCATGGTAAACTGAGCCCCTGCGTCTCCAAAAACCTGTAAAATAATCCAGTAGCCTACCAGGAAAAGAACGCTCAGCCAGATGACCGTTTTTCCTGATAAGTAGTGGATCATCAGCGAAGCAATACAAAAACACAACGCTATTCTTTGTAAAACACCCATAATACGCGTGTTCTCAATTACCGCAAAAAAGGCATGGCCTTGTTTGTCATATTTAAAGAAAGGGAACCAGTACATCAGATAACCGATCAGGAAGATTAAAATAGTACGCTTAAATATTTTCAGGAGTACCTGTGCATTATCCATCTGACTAAATCTTTTCATAGAAAAGCTCATGGCATTCCCTACTGCAAAAAGAAAAGAAGGGAAAACCAGATCTGTGGGGGTAAATCCGTGCCACGATGCATGCAATAGCATGCCAAAAGGATTTGCTCCTCTTCCTGGTGTATTGACAATGATCATGAAACATAAAGTCATGCCACGAAATACATCTAAGGAAAGAAAGCGCTCTGCGAGTGGTTTCATATTTGATTTGGTTTATCAGGTTGATTAGCAACCTCTTTTAAAGATATTAACAAAAGAGGTTGCTTGTTGATTTTTTGATTAATTATATCCAGGATTTTGTTTCAGTATTGTCGTTCCTCCAGAAACACTCAGGTCAATCTGGCGTTGAGGAATAGGATAGTATTCATTTCTACCGGTAGTGAATTTTCCTCTTCTCACATCTGACGTTAATTTACCCTGGTAGTTGAAATAAGCATTTAATTCTTTTTCCGCAAGCCCCCAGCGCACGAGGTCAAAAAAGCGGTGACCTTCCATAGCCAATTCTATTTTACGCTCATAATAAACAGCACTTAGTGCATAATCTTTGCCTTTATTTGCAAAATCTCCGGCAGGATATTCACTGATCTTATAATTTGCAGCGGGAATAGCAGAGAATCCGTCCATAGGTTTAGAATCATCCTTGTATTTATATACCCAGCCGTCTTTGTTTGCGGCCCTGGCTCTTACTCTGTTTACATATAACTGCGCTGTGGCCAGGCTTCCAATCTGCGCTTCACATTCGGCAGCCATTAACAATACATCCGCAAAACGGATCACCAGGTAATTGATTGCTGATCCTGGAGCCCATGAGGTCATATCAGCATCTGTGGCAGCATTTTTTTGCCAGTATATATTTTTCTTTGGTCCATAAGGTCCACCATAAGACTGATCTCTGATCCATGCTGCGCCTGGATAATTTCCCCAGTCCAGATAAGGGATGCCACGTCTTCCGGCTGTCCAGTCTATCCTGGGATCGAGTGTTCCGGTATCTGCTGTAAAATCAGAACCTCCTGGTATACCCATGTCATTTTTAACAGCGAAATCATTGTAATTGGTCAGATAGGGCAAACCTGTTACCTCATCGGTTCTGAAGCGGTTTACCAGATCTATAGATGGCTGGAAAAATCCGCAACAGCCAAAAGGGCTACCTCCGTATGGAAAGTTGAGCATATCACCGTTATTGCCACTTGAAGGTCCTGAAGGGTCAGTATTGGCTGCCATTTGAATTGTAAATACTTCCTCAGGGTTGTTCTCTTTGCCTGGCAGAAAGTTATCCTCAAAGGAAGCGTTTAAATCATATTTTTTACCGCTGCTGGTTGCTCCCGAAGGTATAACCACATCAAACAGGGCTTTAGCCTCTGCGTATTTATGCTGATATAAATAGGATTTTGCCAGATAAGCTCCTGCTGCCCATTTATTAGCTCTCCCGATTTCGGGCTGGGTAGCTGGCAGGTTTTCATAGGCAAATTTGAAGTCACTATTGATTTTATCCCATAGATCGGTATTATTCGGCTGGTTAAAATCAATAGTAGTCTCATCTATCCATGGGATTGTATTCCATAGTTTTTTGAGCTCAAAATAATAATGTGCTCTTAGAAACCTGGCCTGACCAGCTATAGATTTTCCCTCTTCCGCACTGATATCGGTTGCTCTCGCTAAAAATTTCAATACGTTATTAGTACGGGAGACACCTTCATACAATGCTTTCCACTTTCCATTGTAGAAAGCATTATTAGGGTCAGAGTAGAAATTAGCAATAGGATCAATAGCAGGCTGATCACCACCATTACTACCCTTTGAAGCGTCACCTCCCGCTATTGAACCAAAAACCCAGTTACTGGGTGAAGCCTGCCAGGCATCTCCGCCACCAAGCCCCTGATTATTACCCTGCATTCCATATAGTGCAGCATACGCGCCTATCAGCAGTGAATTTACTCCATTTTTATTGGCCACCAATTCTTCAGTTACAGAACCTAAAGGAGGCTGGACTAATGCTTTTTTACATGAATAAAATAATTGCCCTGTAAAGACCAGTACAGTTAACAAAATAAATGTAGATTTCTTCATCTTTAATATTTTTAAACCCGGGGGTGATTAAAAGGATAAGTTTAAGCCTAATAAGAAAGTCCGCTGACTAGGGTAGGAACCATCATCTACGCCGTAAGCCGTTGATTTTCCGGTTTCGCTCGAAGTCCCGATCTCAGGATCTGCACCCGAATATTTAGTGATGGTAAACAGATTGGCTCCCGATAAATAGACCCTTAACTTACTTATTCCTGCTTTCTGCAATTTCACGGTGTTAAATGTGTAGCCGATCTGAACATTCTTTAATCTCAGATAAGAACCATCTTCTACGAAATAAGAATTTGGGACAGCATTAGTGCTGAATGAGTTTGCTGTTTCCTGAATAGGGGCCTTAGCATTATGATTCTGCGGAGTCCATGAATCGTATAAGGCTGTTTTACTTTTAGCCCCGCCAAAAGAAGGGGAAAAGTCTGTCCACCATTTAACCTGGTTCCAGATAGAATTTCCCTGAACGCCATAAAAGAATACACTGAAGTCCCAGTTCTTGTAAGTTGCACCCAGATTTATCCCGTAGCTGAAATTGGGGTTCGCATTTCCTAAAAACGTACGGTCATCTGCTGTGACACGGCCATCTCCGTTGACGTCTGCATATTTGAAACGCCCGACACCGATATCGGTCTGGTAAACTGCATTCGGGTCCCCTGTAGCGGCCTGTGCTTTTTTATTGGCAGCATCTACTTCGGCCTGTGAATTCCAGAAACCATCTACTTTATAGCCGAAAAACTGACTGATAGAATGTCCGACTGCATTGCGGATGATATTACTTCCGTCGAAACGGCGGGAATCCACATCATAATAATCTGCGCCGTTAGAGATTTTTTGAATTTCATTGTGGTAGGTTGTGATTGTAGCAGTTGCATTCAGTTTCAGGCTGGTATTAACCTGTGTATTACCGGAGACTGAGAGATCAAAGCCATTGTTTTTCATCTTTGCGATATTCACAAAAGGAGGTTTTGATGCTCCGCCGGTACCGATGGTCTCGGGATTATATAAAAGATCCCGGATATCCTTACGATAATAATCGGCTGAAATATCTATATGTCCACCAAACAGACTGGCGTCAAAACCAAAATTTGAATTGATGTTTTTCTCCCATTTTGCTCCAGGGTTACCCGTTTGATTCTGATAAAAACCAGATACAATACTATTCCCGCCACCGATAGCGTAATAAGAGGTGCCTATAGCACTTCCAAAAGTAGTGAATGAGTTTCCGCCACTTACATTCAACTGATTTCCCATGATTCCATAACCACCTCTGATTTTCAGATCAGTAATCCATTTTACCTGGTGTAGAAAATCTTCTTGTGAAAGCCTCCATCCTGCACTGACTGCAGGAAACCATCCGTAGACATGTTCCAAAAATTTTGATGAACCATCGCGTCTGATGGTCGCCCCCAGCAGATATTTATCATTATAACTATAATCTACTCTTCCAATCAGGGAGAATAAGGCACTCGCCGTCCGGTCACTTGTTGTTTTCATTGGACCACTACCTGTGCTCAGTGTGGTATAGTTTGGATCAAAAGAAAAATAACCCTGGTTCGAACCTGTCGAAACACTGGTGTATTCCTTATAGTATTCCGTTCCAACCAATGCTTTAATACGATGTTTATCAAAAACCTTATTAAATGATAATGTATTTGTCCAGCTATAATTATAACCGCTTAAAGCAGATTCTGAATAAGAATTAATTGTAGAGTTCTCTGCATTCTCATACATCGGATATACAAAAGCCCGTGTAGCACCCGAGTAATTTTCACCGCCAAACTGTGTCCGTAAAGTCAGAAAGTCAGTCAGATCGGCTTCGGCAAATACATTTCCAAAAAGGCGGTTCTGTTGTGATTTGTTGTTCTTGGTTCGCTCGAGCATGGCGACCGGATTATAAGCATCTCCAAGGTTACCACCGTAAGATCCTGCATAATTCCCATTGATATCTTTTACCGGGATGATAGGTTGTTCCCTGAAAGCATGACCAATTGCGTTGTCTCCGCTTAAACCAGCGATCTGAGGATTGTTTGTAATCGAATAAGCCAGATTTTCACCTACCCTTACATGTTTACCTACATTAAACTGGCTGTTTGAGCGAATTGTATATCTTTTGAGATAGGTATCTATCAATGTTCCCTGCTGATTAAAATAATTGGCAGAGAAGAGATAATTACCCTGATCCGATCCGCCTGTGATGGCGACGTTCTGACTGGTAATTGCAGCAGGCTTGAAAATTTCATGATACCAGTCTGTTCCCTGCTTATTGGCCTTTGTAATTCTGTAAAAACTGTTGTATTCGTTGGCAGAAGTGTAAAATGGTTTTAGTTTATACAACGCGGGATTGGCTCTTGGATCACCTTCCTTTGCGCCTGCTGGCAGGATGTAATCTGGCAGTATATAGGTCGGCCCATTTCCATACAGAGAATCTCTGAAATCAGTTGCTCCCGAATTGACCATGGCCTGGTGTTTAAGGTCTGCCATCTCCTGAGGGTTTAGTACATTCCATACATTACCACCTTTTGGACGTTGTGTCCCATAGTAAGCATCATATGATACAGTTACTTTACCTTTGCCTTTTTTGGTGGTAATCACAATCACTCCATTGGCGGCCCTTGAACCATAGATTGAAGCTGAGCCTGCATCTTTTAATACCTGCATGGTCTCTACATCATTTGGATTAAGATCAGCAATGCTTTGTGTAGGTATACCATCAACTACATACAAAGGATTATTGTTTCCAAATGTATTTACACCTCTGATCCTCACCTGAGGCTCTTCTCCGGGCTGGCCCGATCCCAGAACGGTAACACCTGAAGCCTGACCTTGTAAAAGATTGTTTACCGAAGCTGTCGGTTGTTTGACCATCTCGCTGACATTGACTACCGAAACGGCACTTGTCAGGTCTTTTTTTCTTTGTGTGCCGTAGCCTACGACAACTACCTCTCCCAATGAAGTGAGTTCTTCAGTTAACTGGACATTGACTACTGTCCGTCCATTTACCGGAACTTCTTTTGTCCTGAAGCCGATATAGGAGAATATCAATACTGATTCAGCGCTGGTTGAAATAATTGCATAATTTCCATTTGAATCAGTTGTTGTTCCGTTTTTTGTCCCTTTTATACTTACACTCACACCTGGTAATGGTTCTCCTTTATCGGAAGTTACTTTACCTTTCAGGGTAACCTGATCTTGTTTTGAAGTCTGTGCAGGATTCAATCCCGGAACCTCTTTTTCATAAAGCAAAATCTGATTATCCTCTACTTTATAATAAATGTTTAAAGGATTTAGAGCCTCATCCAGAACCTGTCCCAAGCGCTTATTGACCACTTTAATACTTATTTTACGCTGTGCTTTAATCATAGTCGAGCTATAGATAAAGTTTACGTTGGTCTGGCTTTGTATTTCTGCCAGAATCTGTTTAATCTGGCCGTGGTTTATATGGATAGAAATTTCTTTATTTAATATTTCCTGCCCACTGGCATTCCTGGCGAATGAGGCGCATGTAAATAAAATGCCAAGAAAGATTTGAGTCATGGATATCCGCATTGCTGTTTTGATTAAAGCAACAAATCGCTTTTTTTTCATACCTTTAGAAGTTTTTGTTCGTTAATGTGAAAATTTCGTACAGAGATTATTGGCTGACAATGTTGGGGAACTTGTCAGCCTTTTTTTTGAAGATTTTTGGTTAGTAATTTTGTCAGGCCATAGGCAATCAGGGTTTAGTTTTAATAATTATTTTAGTACCTGATATTTCATAATGTGCCTTTAGGGAATGACAGAGCAGATCTAGCTTCTTGTATAAACTCTGTTTGGAAATATCTCCGGTAAATGTGTTATTATAGAGTTCCTGGTTTTCAATTATAATATCTATTCCATAGGCAGACTGTAGTGTGTTCAGTACAGCTGACAATGGGGTGTCATCAAATAAATAAATGTTTTTCACGGTGTGGGTATAGACCGGAATTAGTGGAACAGGATCTGCTACCAGGGTCGTCTGGAAATCATCAGCACCAGCCGAATAAGTTGTTTTTTGATTGGGCGTAAGCACGACCTTCTTCTCTTTAGCAAATAAATGTTTAAGATTTAAATGCCTGTCTTCATTCAGTGATACAACCACTTTTCCGGTTTTTACAATTACTTGTGTCTGATCCGAATCCAGATTGGTTTTAATCACAAAACTGGTCCCTACTACCCGTGTAATCACCTTCTTGTTATAAACGAAAAATGGTCTTTTCGGGTTCTTACTGATCAAAAAATAGGCCTCTCCCTGTAGTGATACCTCGCGCATTTTAGCACAGAAATGCTGTGGGTAGGATAGGGATGAATGAGGTTGAAGCACAACTATACTACCATCTTCCAGGTCCAGCTGAAGTGGCAGGGCGGTCTCATTTTTCTTTTCCAATATACCAGCCTGTGCCTGAAATTTCAGAAACTGAGGGCTCTGATGGCTGGTCAGGAACAGATATCCTGTAAACAATGCAATTGCTGAAATGGCAGCGGCAGTAAACCAGATCTTTAATGACAGGCGTTTAGTCGGTTTTAGTGTATTGATCACCGGTTGATCTTCATCAGTGAGATAGATTTCGTGGTTGATCCTATCCCATAATTTTTGCTCGAGCGTCGGAAACTCATTGGGATAGATCTCCTCAAGATCGTCCTTATCCAGCATAGCATATAATCTCTCCACCACAATCAGTTCCTCTGCAGAACATTGATTCTGCAGATATCTCTCTAATAAGGAATGAAGGGCTTTTCTTTTCATCTGGTTATGCCTTTAAACTATATGTAAGTTTAACCGGCTTTATCCCTAAAACGAATCAGTATATTTTTAAAATTAAACAGGCTCTTAGTGAAAGAAAAATAAAGAGAGAAGCAAAAAGAGGTATTCTTTTAAGTGGAACCGCATACTTTTTATAGACTGCGTAATATGGTATTCAACGGCCTTTTCCGATATATTCAATTCCTGTGAAATTTCTTTCGTAGAGCGGTTATCAATACGGCTTAACCGGAATACTTCCCCGGTTTTTTTTGGAAGAAGTGAGATCCCTTCATTAAAGGCTTTAGACAGATCATTCAGGATAGCTAAATCATCAGTATTATTAGTAACGGGTGGTTGCTGATTGTCGAGATGGATTTGATATTTTTCTTTAACCAGTTGAGATTTATAATGATTAATGATACTATACTTCAGGCTTCCGAATAAATAATTATCCAGGGAGTTTATGGCGATTGTCTCCCTTCTTTTCCAGAGATCAACAAATAAATTCTGGGTTATTTCTTCTGCCAGCTCTTTGTGATATACTTTTGCATATGCGGCTTTGTAAATCCCCTTCCAATAACGGGTGTAAATCTCTTTAAATGCCAGTTCATCACTAGCTTTTAGTAAATCTACCAACAAATTATCGGGGAGACCGTTGTATTTCATTCAATTTATATCTGGCAATAAAATTTAGCTATGTAATTTTAGTTTATTAACGTCTGTTTGTGTAATTATCAGATCTTATCAGGAAACTAAGCCCTTAAGTTAGTAATTAATTCAGTAAGAGCCTGTTTAAAATTCATCAAATATTTTTTTTATACTTATTTATAGTTAGAAACTGCCGGATTTTCCATGATTATAGTTGTTTTTTATTATAGGCAGCCATTGAAGCCATGTTTGTACAGTGCATTCAATAAAGTTAATTTGTTTACCTTATAATCGTTGTTTAGAATTTTTTTTTAGAGATTTAATTTGTTTGTTTTAATCTCAATTTATTGTGTATCAGTGTTGTTAAATGGGTGCTTTGGATTAATTACGGAGTTAAATTTATTTTGATTTAGAAAAAATATACCCTATGTTTCTGTGTTTTTAATCAAAACTATTATTTTAGAGGACTAAGTTCTTTACTGAACTGAATATGGCTATTTCTGAGGTTTTTGCAGACCGAATAAAGTTTCATCTTTTCAAGAGAAAGAAACCTGTTTTTATGTTTAAATCATAATGAAGAATATAAGATGGAGACAAAAAGACAAATTAAACTCAATTATACCCGGGAATTTACTATTGCTTGTAAAATCAATAATCTGAAGCCCATAGAATTGCTGCAATATTTTATTAACCATGTTTCATTTTATGCATTTATTGGTGGTAAAATTGATGTAACCTATCTTTGGGCAACCACAGTTTGTATAGATTTTAAGGAAGAATATGGTGGAGAGATTATCCAGGTAACTATTCCTGAAATACAGGAAATTTCCCTAAAGTATATTAAAAAGCTGACATCCCTGAACCTGAATGAACCGTTTCTTTCGAGTACGGCGGCCTTCCAGAGTATTTTAATCATGGATGAGTGGTCTTCGGAAATGCTTCCCTTTACCGATTATGAACCTGAAATAATGATATTTAACGGAGAGTTGCTTAAACTGACATTTGATTTTAATTTAATCTGCAGAATGAATGGCAGTGGAATAGAGGAGCTTCTTCAGTATTTCATTGATAAAGTCTCTCTTGCCAGGGAAAGAGCCACGAATTTTCATCATTTTGTGAAAACCGATCCCAGTACAGCTTTCCTGTTACTTCTGGTTGGTCATGATGAATCAGTTAGAGACCGGGTACTGCCCCAGCAGGAGATGTATAAGAAATATGGACTCCGGCTACTGGAACTGGATGATGAACAAAATGAAGAAGATAATTTTGAAAACAGGATGAAAAATTATGATGCTTTTTATCAGGAATGGTTTAGTGCATTGAATAGAATTAGTAATTAGCAAGGTAGGTTTGTCCGGAATACCTGTCTAATGCAACAAATACACAAAGATGTTCCTGAGTTACGGACCTGGTTACAACCGTGAGTAAATTAAAATAAATGTTATGGACTCGAAAGGACGAGATCAATTAGCCCTTACGGAAGATTTCAGGGTGGCCTGTACAATCAGCAACCTGAAACATGAAGAGGTGCTTCAATATTTCATTAACAGGGTTTCTTTTTATGCGTTTAATGGCGGTGAAATGGAGGCCGTATCTTTATGGGCTACAAGTATTATAGTCGACTGTAAAAAGGAAACTGGTGCTGTCGTAGAGGCTGTGACAGATAAAAAAGTACAGCGGATATCTCTGAAGTATATCTTGTTACTGGGCGATCTGAATGATAACCCTTATCTCTCTACAATTGATAAAATGAAGGAAAGTATTGTGCTGATGAAAGAATGGGAGACCAATATAGCTCCTATAGTGAATTATCCGGTAAGTTTTCAGCTGGATGAATACCGGTCACTGGTACTGACGTTTGATTTTAATCTTTTATGCAGAATGAACGGAGTAACTCCATTCCAGATCCTACAGTATTTTGTTAGTAAAATTTCATTAGCCCGGGAGAGAGCATTAAATCTGCTTGAATTTGTGGAAACTAACTCCTGTATGTCCCTTTTCGGTATGATGAAACTGAGTCTCACCGCTAAAAAGAATAAAATTCCTATTCATCTGGAAATCCATAAATGGTATGCTGAGAAGCTGAATCTACTCGATGAAAGGCTAAAGGAAGAAATTAACCTGGAGAAAAGAATATTGGTGTACCGTACATTTTATACAGAATGGTATAATGCACTTAGGAAAAATATAAACTAGCCCCTGAGAAATCAGGTGTTTTTATTCTTTTTTTCGATCAGTGCCGTAGGTGGAAGAAAATCTTTTGGGGATAAGCCAAAATGGTCGGCAAATACATTAATATGTTTTAAATTATATTTTGCCGGATTGCTTATATTCTCTACATTACCTATGAAAGAAGCTTTTACACCAATAATATAGGCAATATCTTCCTGTCTCAATTTCTTATCAGCTCTTAGTTTTCTGATGAAATCAATGACATGTTGTTCAATAAGATCAAGTTTTACCTTTCCTTCCATTTTGCGACTAAGTAATTTATATTCCCTCTTATAATTTACATATATAAGTGTAAATGTGGCTGATTTATAGTATTTGAGTTAAATTATTGAAATATGACAATATAATATTGCGAATTAAATCTGTTTTTAATTACGGTAAAACCTTAAGTTTTAGTATGTACCAGTGGTTTTTTATTTTATTCTTTTCTATTTCCAGATTACAGATGTTACCACATATTGTTGTCTTAAGGTACAAAAAAAACTTTAATGTAATACAAACCTCTTAATGCCGTTCATTCATTATATTTGTTACATTACATATTTGTTACATTACCTTTGATTTTTAAATCTAAATGAATAAGACCATCACTGGTTTATTGGCCTTCAGGAATATGGATAGCCTTATTTTTTCCATAATTGGCTTCGTCCTGATACTGATTTACACCAGGCACTCAGGGGTTGGGATCTCCCCGGACTCTATTATGTACGTGAGTGCGGCCAGGAATATGAACAGTCATGGCGCGTTACTGGATTACAATCTGAGGTCCTTCGTTGATTTCCCTGTTTTTTATCCGCTATTTTTAGGGGTAATATCTTTTGTCTCGCAGATTGATCCGGTTGCTGCAGGACCTTATATCAATGGTTTGCTCTTCGCCTGTCTTATTTTTTGTTGTGGCTGTGCGATCGGGTCATTTAAAGATAGTAACAGGCTCTATAAAATAATTGTATTGTTTTTTATCGCATTGAGTCCGTCATTGTTCGATGTTTATTCAATGTTATGGTCCGAAACATTGTTTATTCTGTTGTCAGTCTTATTTGTCCTGACCTTCAGAAGGTATATTCTGCTCTGTTCGGTTTCCAGTTTATTATTATGTGCAATGATTGCTGCGATAGCTTTTATAACACGTTATGCCGGAATTACCTTTGTGGCAACCGGGTTAATGTTGTTGTTGTTTGACCGTACGTTACTCTGGCGTAAAAAAATGGTTCATCTGTTCCTGTTTGGAAGCTGTTCCATTTCATTGTTACTGATGAACCTGGTTCGCAATACGCTCATATCAGACTCATTGACAGGCCCCCGCGAAGCCGGGACGACTGGCTTAAGTGATAATATTTATTATTACGGAAAGGTTATCTGCTGGTGGTTGTCTGTTCCGGATCACGCTAAAGTGTTTGTCTGTGGTCTTTCCATATTTATTTTTCTGGTTGTTTGCGTGCTATTTACCAAACATATCTGGTCAGTAAAGGCCTATCTGAGTACGGAAAATTATTTTGCTGCATTTTTCATTGTTTATACGGTGTTTATCATAGGTGTTTCTACGCTTTCCCGCTTTGAACAGATCAATAACAGATTTATCGCTCCTTTATTTATTCCGCTGCTGGTCACTTTAACCTATCGTGTTCCAGGATATCTGGTACGGTTAAGTGGCTCATCCAAAAGAATAGCGTTGATTACAGTTAGTGCTGTGATCCTGATTTTTCAGTTTAGTCAAATCAAAAAAGTATATGGGATGTACCAGGAAGCGAGAGATTATGGGATAGCCGGATACACGGATGATTCGTGGCGCAATTCTCCGACGGCCGAATTCCTCAGGAAACACAACAGTGCTTTTAAGCCTGGCTATGTGCTGTATTCTAATGCAGCAGAGGCAACTTATTTTAATGGAAATACGCATACTACTTCACTGCCGCACTGGGTTGACCCAAATGACATTGAGAAACTCTTTAAAGAAAAACACCTGTACCTGATCTGGTTCAGAGAAATTAATGACACCGATCAGATCAGTATGGCACTCCTTCACCAGCGCGCCGCCGTCACTAAGCAGTATAGTTTTAAGGATGGGGATATTTATCTTATAGAACCTAATTCTAAGCAGCTCCCTTAATCTTTTGCGTGAAAACAGGCTCTGCACCTGGGTTCGTAACTTTCTTTCTCTCCGAGCAGGATTTTAGCTTCGCTGGATACCCTCCTGAAAGAATACATCGCCGGACTTCCGCATCTTACGCAAACAGCATTCACTTTAGTAACCAGTTCCGCTATAGCCATCAGCGCAGGGACAGGACCAAATGGTTTTCCGCTGAAATCCATATCCAGACCGGCAATGATAACCCTGACACCTTTATTAGCCAGTTTATTACATACTTCGGGTAATTCATCATCGAAGAACTGAGCTTCATCAATACCAACTACCTGTGTATCGGCTTTCAGTAAAAGGATAGCAGATGAGTGCGTTACAGGAGTCGCCTCAATAGAATTATAGTTATGGGAAACAACTGCTGATTCGTCATAACGGGTATCTGTTGCAGGTTTATAAATTTCTACTTTTAACCTCGCAATCTCTGCGCGTTTCAATCTTCTGATCAGTTCTTCTGTTTTGCCTGAAAACATGGAGCCGCAAATTACTTCAATGCTGCCGTATTCTCCTCTGCTGTAATTTTGTTCACTAAATAACATGCTGTATTCTGGGGTGTAATGCCCGGCGAATATCGAAATTTTGTAGTACTTTTGAGTGTTTAGTTATCAACATAAACCACCAATTTTTACGTTATACTACTATGATGAACCAGGAGGATATATTTAAAAAGATAGGACAGATACTCAGTGAGTTGAATGATCAGTATCAATATTTAGCTCAGAATCCTCGTGAACTCAACGAACTGGAGCTCGAACTTTTCCTGGCAAATGCCAGCTTTTTATCTGATCATGTCCACATTATTCAGAAGCTAAACAATGGTCATACCCAGCACATTTTGCCGGAACATACCGAAGAAACACCCGTACCTGTCCTGGCAGAGGATGATTTGTATGTGCATGAAATACTTCCTGCCAAACCCAAACTTGATGAAGAGATGTTTAAGCTGGATAAGGAACATTCTACTTTTGAGTTTATTTTAAATGAGAAGCCAGCTTCAGATAAGTTTGAGTTTGAAGAGAAATCGGTAGATGAGATTTTTGACAGACCACTGAGTAAAGAAGAAGAACTGATTATTGCACAGAAACAGAAACTGAGAGAAAAGGATAGCCTGGGGATTGTATTGCCTGAAGAAGATGAGATTGGTCCGGAACCTTTTTTAGTGGAAGATGAGCCTGTTCATGAAATACATCATGAAGTTGCTGATCCGGTTCCTGCAGCAGAACCTGTTAAGCTGGAAACTCAACCTGTTGAAGAATATATCCCTGAAACTAAATCAGTGGTTCAGGAAGAACTGTTTGCGCCGGTAAAAGCGGTGGTACAGGAGGAAGTAGCTATAGAAAATGAGGTGCCTGCTGAGATTGATGCGGCAAAACCAAAAACCCTCAATGAAATCCTTTCCGGTGGAACTCAAAGTACACTTAATTCCGGAAGCAGCAGAGTTCAGGTCAAAGACTTAAAACAGGCCATTAGCCTGAACGATAAAATGCGTTATATTAAAGACCTTTTCAATGGTTATAACCTGGCATATGCAGAAGCAATTGACCTGGTTAATAAAATGCCTGATTTTAAAAGTGCTGATGAATTCTTACAGCGGAACTATGCACAAAAGAATAACTGGGCCGCAAAACAGGACACGGCAGATCAGTTTTATGAGTTATTAAACCAGCGCTTTAGTGTTAAATAAAGCCCATTCTGTTTGAATCCAGTTTAAGGAAGATAAACAGCAGTACCGTAAAACTCCACAAAGAAGAGCCCCCGTAGCTGATAAAGGGTAAGGGGATACCGATTACCGGGATGATACCTATTGTCATCCCTATATTAATAAAGACGTGGAAAAAGATAATACTGGCCACACAATATCCATAAACCCTGGAAAAGGAAGATCGTTGTCTCTCCGCCAGGTTAATGACCCTGAGCAGTAAAAAAATATACAGACCGATGACCACTGAGCAACCCAGGAATCCCCATTCCTCGCCAATGGTAGAAAAGATAAAGTCTGTACTTTGTTCCGGAACATAACCGTATTTTGTTTGTGTTCCCTGCAGGAAGCCTCTTCCGGTTAACTGCCCTGCGCCAATAGCGATTTTTGACTGGATTACATTATAACCGGCTCCCTTAGGATCAGTTTTCAGGCCCAGCATGATTTCGATACGCGTACGCTGATGGGGTTCCAGTACTTTCTCATAACCGACCTTCACTATAAATAAATAGGCTATTGCAATAACAGTTGCCATAATCATTGAAAACATCATTTTCTGTTTTCTTCTGTTATGATAGATGAAGAATCCGCCTATCGCTGCAATGATAGGAATCAGGATATAAACAGGTACCAGAAAGTCTGCGATAAATAATACAATCATACCCAGGAAAATGAGCAGAAAATAACCTGATAAACCTTCGCGGTACATGGGGAACATAAAGGCAATATATACCAGTGCGGATCCGGTATCTGGTTGAAGCATGATCAGAAATAATGGAAAACCTACGATCAATGCCGCAATTCCAATAGATTTAATATCCCTGAACTTGGGATTGAAAGTCCCTACATATCTGGCCAGCAATAATGCAGTACCAAATTTAGCCAGCTCTGAGGGCTGTAAACGGAAGGTTCCCAGCGGAATCCAGGCCTGGTTACCCGCAACTCTACGACCAACAACGAGTACGACCATCAACAGGAGCATCGTACCACCATAAACTATGGGGGAGAAGATGCTGAAAAATTTAGCGTCAAGCAATAGAATAGAAAACCCCATCATCAGGGCTACTACGACATAAATCATTTGTTTACCGTACCTGCTGCTAAAATCAAAAAGTGCGGAGGTATCCGGGTTATACAATGAGGCATAGATGTTTATAAAACCAATAGTACATAACAGAGTGTAGATCAAAATAGTGATCCAGTCTACATTGAAGAAGAAACGGCTGCCTTGTTGCGTACTCATTGGGTTAAGGGAGTAGGTGTTGTTTTAGTATTTACTATTTTATTCTCGGGTGAAGCAGGTAGAGTCACTGGAATTTTAGTACTGTCAGTGCCTTTAGGTGCCCATTTTATTTTAGGTTTTGGAACATCAGGTAAAACTACAAGCTTTTTCATAGCTTCTGCCTGGGCAAGCCGTCCGCCAGAGATCTTCCCTGTTAAATATTGTTCAGTGATGTAACTTGCTATAGGCGCAGCATAGGCACCACCATAACCTGCATTTTCAACAATTACAGCAATTGCGATTTTAGGATTATCACGGGGAGCAAAGCCTATAAATACCGAGTGGTTTTTCCCATGGGGATTCTGTACCGTTCCTGTTTTTCCGCAAAGCAGGATATTGGGAATCGCAGATGCCCTTGCTGTACCATATGGTGCATTCACTGCATCCTGCATCCCGTCGATGACAGGCTCAAAATGGCTGAGGTCAATATCCACTGAGTTCTTAACCAGATATTCTTTTTTGACAGCTTTCTTTTCGCCGATAGCTTTGATCAGGTGAGGTTTGATATAGTATCCCCGGTTGGCAATAATTGCCATGATGTTAGCCATTTGTAAAGGGGTGGCACTCATCTCTCCCTGACCGATTGCCAGTGAAATTATAGTCGTATAACCCCAGCTTTTGCCAAATCTTTTGGTGTATTCCTCCGAAGTAAATAATCTTCCTTTCCGCTCAAAAGGCATATCCAGATCGAGTTTAGAGCCCAGTCCGAATTTTCGTACTTTGGCTTCCCACGAATCATACGCCTCAATCTTGTTCTTGAACTTCTTCTGGGTCATCAGCTTCTGAAAGACATAACAGGCATAGGTATTACATGATCTGGCCAGTCCTTTACGTAAGGAGATATTTCCGTCAACGTGTTCACAACTTACAAAGTGATTACCTGCCCAGTATCCACCCGGGCAATTAAAGGTCGTATTGGGGTCGATGACACCTTCCTGTAAAGCGATAAGATCGTCCAGAGGTTTGAAGGAAGATCCCGGAGAGTAATATCCCGACAGTGGCCTTACGTTAAACGGTCTGTTGGGAGAACGGAAAATATCCATGTAATTATTCCCCTGTTGTCTTCCGACCATCAGGTTAGGATCATAAGAAGGACTGCTGACAAAAGCAAGCACTTCTCCCGTACTGGGTTCTATAGCTACAATACTTCCCACTTTATTTTTCAGCAGCTGTTCTCCTAATTTCTGAATGTTAATATCCAGTGAAGAAACCAGTGTTTCCCCTGAGGTGGCCAGCGTATCAAATTTTCCATTCAGATAACTGCCCTGAGGCACGTTCCTGGCGTTATAGATGGTGTTTTCTACGCCACGCTCTCCACGCAGTACGTCATTATACTGACGTTCCACGCCCGATTTCCCGATGTAATCCCCGGGGCGGTAGTATCCATTACTCTCTTCTATATCTTTGTCTGAAACCTCTTTTACATAACCAAAAAACTGACCTGCCACACTATCAGGATAATGTCTTACCGTTCGGTTCTGAGTTTCAAAACCGATAAACCGGGAGAGTCTTTCCTGTAAGGCAGCATAAGTCTGTACCGATAATTGTTTCTCGAATACAGAGCGCTGGTATCTCGACTGGCTTCTGGCTTTATTAAAACGTTTATGAAAACCGGCCATATCAATACCAATGATTTTGCATAAAGCAAGTGTATCAAATGGTTTGACCAGGTTAGGGGTGACCATCAGGTCATATACCGGTTCATTCTGTACCAGTACCTTATTGTTTCTGTCAATGATTACACCACGCGCCGGAAATGTATATTTTTTACGCAGTACATTACTGTTGGCCGATAAAAAGTAGCGGTCACTGGCCACCTGGATATAGAAAAGCTGGCCTATCAGGATCAGCGATACGACTATAAACAAGCCCTGTATAATATATTTTCTATTGAAAAGATTCTCCATTAGCGCATTTTTCTATTATAGAAGATAAATTCTATCAATATAACGGTGAATAGCGTAAAGATACCGCTAAGCAAGCATCTTAACAAAGTGTAGGACAGCTCTGTTAATTTAAATGCTTCTAATAAGAAAAGTACGAGATGGTGCGAAAAGGTACATAGCAAGGCATATAAAGCAAACCATTTAAAACCCATATTCCCCAATGTAGGCTCAGGTTCATCAAAATTATCGCGGCTTACTGTAACTGAGATAAATAAGATTCTTACAAAAACCAGCATTACACAAGCTGCTGTATGTACACCCAATGTATCATAGAAAGCATCCAGCGTTAAACCCGTGCCAAAGGCGATTAGATATAAGATCAGGTTAGGGGTGCCGAAGGGAAGCAGTAGTAAAAATAAAATATAAGTGAATGGAGTAGCCAGATCATAAAAAGCCAGATTCCTTAACAAGAGAACCTGTATAGAAAGTAGAATGAACCACCTGAGGATATTGATTAATATGATTTTACTGTTCATTCGGCAATTTTGATTCTAGTGCTTTTTGTTCATCTGAAAGTTTGTCCTGGATCACATATACGTATTGTAACGTGCTGAAATCATTAAAAAGATCGATCTGGATAGTCAGGAAATTATCCCCTGTAGATATTCCTCTGTTGCTGATCCTTCCTACCGGGATTCCAGGAGGAAATGAGCCAAAACCTGAGGTAATTACTGTATCTTTCAGTTTGACTTTGAAATGATTGGGTATATCCTTGATATACGCTTTTCTATAGTCCGAATTCCGGTCTCCCCAAACCAGTGAACCCAGTGCTTTTGTCGAACTGATACTTACACTGATTTTAGCATCCTTATTCAGTAGAGATTCTATGGTAGCCAGATGAGGAGATACATCGCGGATAATGCCAACGACACCTTTACCGGCAGAAATTACAGCCATTCCGCTTTGTATACCATCCAGAGCACCCTTATTAATGGTGATGATGTTATTTCTTAAAGTGATAGAGTTTTTGATTACCCGGGCAGCCAGATAAGTATACTGAACGTGGTTAGTCGTGTCTTTGATCAGTGTTTTTTTAGCACTGTCGATCCCTTTGATGGCTAAAAGGGCGGTATTTAGTTTAGCATTTTCCAGTGCAAGACTGTCATTGACCGAACCGAGGTTCATGTATCTTTTAAATACATTCAGTTTTTCGTAGGCATGGCCTACAACCTCATTGGTAGAGTTAAAAGTCACACTCCTTTGATAAGCATTGTTTTTAACCGTGAGTACGATGCCAATGGTAAAAAAAATGACAAACAGGAAAAATGCGTTGTATCTGTTAATGAAAATCCAAAGGTTACGCATATTTCTTCATTCTGTATTGAGATACAGCAAACTCATTTTTAATGATAAAATGTGAGCAATTTGGGTTTGCTCACATTTTATGATGCTGTATGTAATGATTAATTTATTGCATTAAAAACTTATAGCCACCGATATTCTTCAGTGCAATCCCCGTTCCACGGACAACTGCACGTAAAGGATCTTCCGCAACGTGTACAGGAAGTTTCGTTTTAGCCGCTACACGTTTATCCAGTCCGCGTAATAAAGCCCCGCCACCTGTAAGATAAATACCAGTCTGGTAAATATCAGCAGAAAGTTCTGGTGGTGTAATCTCCAGAGCTTTCAGGATCGCCTCTTCAATTTTAGAAATAGACTTATCCAGGCAGTGTGCAATTTCAGTGTAAGAAACTGTAATCTGCTTAGGTACACCTGTCATCAGGTCTCTTCCCTGTACTGCAAAATCAGCAGGAGGATCTGTTAATTCAGGTAAAGCAGCGCCAACTTCAATTTTGATTTTCTCCGCAGTACGGTCACCAATCATAATATTGTGCTGACGACGGATATAATTTACGATATCCGAATCAAAGTTATCTCCCGCAACACGGATAGACTGGTCGCATACTATACCAGAAAGTGCAATTACAGCAATTTCAGTTGTACCACCACCGATATCGATGATCATGTTTCCCATCGGTTCTTCTACGTCGATACCGATACCTACGGCAGCTGCCATTGGCTCATGGATCAGGTAAACCTCTTTCGCCCCAGCAATTTCTGCCGAGTCTCTTACCGCACGTTTTTCCACCTCAGTAATTCCTGAAGGAATACAGATAACCATTCTTAAAGAAGGAAACATCCATCCTTTTCCGCCGTTCAGCATCCGGATCATCCCTTTAATCATAGCTTCAGCAGCATTGAAATCAGCTATTACACCATCTTTCAACGGTCTGACTGTACGGATGTTATCATGGGTTTTACCCTCCATCTGCATTGCCTGACGGCCTATTGCGATAATTTTATTTGTTTGTCTGTCAAAAGCAACTATTGAAGGCTCATCAACAACCACTTTATCATTGTGTATTATCAGGGTGTTGGCGGTGCCTAAATCGATGGCAACCTCTTGTGTGAACCAGTTAAATAAACCCATTTATAGGTGATAAGTTAAGTATTAAAAATTCTGTATACTAGTAAATGTAAAACTACGTCTTTTTATTGTATTCGCAGCTAAAAAATTAGTGCTTAAAATGTCTGATACCAGTGGTTACCATAGCGATACCTTTTTCGTTCGCCATGTTAATGGAATCAGCATCTTTAATTGAACCTCCTGGCTGAAGTACTGCTGTAATACCAGCTTCAGCAGCAATTTCGACGCAGTCAGGGAAAGGGAAGAAAGCATCCGATGCCATTACCGATCCGATTAAACTGAAATTAAAGGCAGCAGCTTTTACAATAGCCTGCTTCAATGCATCCACTCTTGAAGTCTGTCCGACACCGCTTGCCAGCAAAGTGTTGTCCTTAACAAACACAATTGTGTTCGATTTAGTATGTTTCACAATTTTATTTGCAAAGAAAAGATCTTTTAGCTCGGCAGCTGAAGGAGATTTTTCAGTTACAGTAACCATCTGATCAGTTCCTTCAATAATTAAATCTTTATCCTGTTCAATAACTCCGTTTAATAAAGTTTTGAATTGTTTAGGACTTAATTCAAGGTGATTACGCTGCAGGATTACTCTGTTTTTCTTTGTTTTGAACAATTCAATTGCCTCCGGATGATAAGAAGGGGCAATCAGCACTTCAAAGAATAACTTATTGATTTCAGTAGCTGTAGCCAGGTCAATTTCACGGTTTGCAATCAGTACACCACCAAAGGCAGAAACCGGATCACAGGCCAGTGCATCGTCCCATGCCTGGGCAATCGTTTCTCTCGAAGCAATACCGCAGGCATTGGTGTGTTTCAGAATCGCAAATGTAGGTTCAATAAATTCGTCGATCAGGCTTACCGCCGCATCAACATCTACAAGATTGTTATAAGAAAGTTCTTTCCCGTTTAATTTGGTGAACATTTCGTCCAGGTCCCCATAAAAAACACCTTGCTGATGAGGATTTTCTCCGTAACGGAGAGTTTTTGAAGAATTGATACTTTGTTTAAATAAAGTAAGTGGTTCTTCTGTATTGAAGTAATTGAAAATTGCTGTATCGTAATGAGAAGAAGTATGGAATGCTTTTTTAGCATAAGCTTTACGTTGTGCCAGAGAAGTTTCTCCGTTTTGTTCTTCCAGTTGTTGCTGTAGAGTGGCATAGTCATCTTTTGAAGCAAGGATAACCACATCGTTAAAGTTTTTTGCTGCTGCCCTGATCAGGGAGATTCCGCCGATGTCAATTTTTTCAATGATTTCCTCTTCAGAACCACCAGCTTTCAGCGTCTCTTCAAATGGATAAAGATCAACGATAACCAGGTCTATTTCAGGGATTTCATATTCTTCAATCTGTGCTTTGTCTTCCTTCAGGTTTCTGCGGTTTAAAATACCACCGAAAACTTTCGGATGAAGAGTTTTAACCCTTCCACCTAAAATTGAGGGATAACCAGTAAGATCTTCAACAGCTGTAACAGGTAAATTCAGGTCTTTAATGAACTGTTCTGTTCCACCTGTAGAAAACAACTGAACACCTTGCTGTGAAAGCAAGCGGACAAGAGGTTCCAGACCGTCTTTGTAATATACTGAGATTAAAGCGTTTTTGATCTTTATTTGTTGACTCATTGGGTGTGATTTTTGAGCCGCAAAATTATGATTTTTCACTGATAAATTTTAGCGTATAAAGATAAAAAACATCTTATTTTTTTATCTTTTTCAAAATGCTTTCTACAATCCTTGGATAGTGCTGGTGTTCAAGCTGTTGTCCTTTGAATTTTACCATTTCCAAATTGTCACCTTTATCAATTTTATATTTCGCCTGGTAGATATATTCACCTTCATCATAATTTTCATTTACATAATGAATTGTGATACCACCTTCTGTTTCCCCTGCCGCCAGGACTGCCTGATGTACGTGATCGCCATACATGCCCTTCCCGCCAAATTTAGGAAGTATTGCCGGATGTATATTGATTATACGACCTGGATATTCCGCAATCAGATTTTTAGGGATCAGCCATAAGAAACCTGCAAGGACAATCAGATCAATATCCAGATTTTTCAGCAGGTCAATGATAGAGCTGGTGTGGTAAAATTCTTTTCTGTCAAAGATATGAGAAGGGATTTCGAAATTATCCGCCCGTTGTAAAACGTATGCATCGGGATTATTAGTCAGTACCAGTGCGATTTCTACTTCAGAACTGTGTTTGAACAATTCCATTATTTTCTGGGCATTAGAACCCGAACCGGAGGCGAAAATTGCTATACGTTTTTTCATTTTGTGTATCGCTCTTCATTGAAATTTCAGCTGGCTTTGCCGGTTCTCAATAAAATGAGGCTTGCCAAAAATAGCATTTTAAACCTAAAAGGATAATTTTTACATTAATTTCTCCAACATTTTTAAAACCCATCCTTTTTTGTCATAAGGCGGATAGATTATTCCTGACATATTCATAGAAGACTGAAAGACAACAGCTCTTTCATGGGAGAAAGTCTTGAAACCAAACAGCCCATGGCAACTCCCTATGCCACTTTCATTTACGCCGCCGAACGGCAGATTTGAATTAGAGATATGGATCAGCACATCATTAATGCAAACCCCTCCCGAACTTGTGCTTTTTAAGATATGTTTGATACGCTGCTGATTACCGCTGAAAATATACAGCGCCAGCGGTTTGCTTTTGGCGTTAATGATTCCAATAGCTGATTCGATATCTGTATAAGGAATTATGGGCAGAACAGGGCCGAAGATCTCTTCCTTCATTATTCTACTATCAAAAGATACATTGGTGAGTATAGTCGGATAAATAGTCTGTTCTTCAGGAACAGGCTTTTCACCCCAGGTGATGATGGCCCCCTGAGCTACCGCATCTTCGACTAAATTATTTAATCTGTCATAATGTTTCCGGTTGATGATTTTGGCATAAGAAGATAAATCTGCTGTTCCCTGCCCGGTCATAAACATCCGTTGTGCTGCAGCTTGATAGTGCCTGATAAATTCTTCCAGTTTGTCCTGATGGATTAATACATAATCCGGAGCAATGCAGGTTTGCCCTGCGTTAACCAATTTGCCCCAGGCAACCTTGGTTGCCGCATTTTTCAGATCAGCAGATTCCTCAATCAATACAGGAGATTTTCCACCCAGTTCAAGAGTGACCGAGGTCAGGTGCCTTGAGGCAGCTTCCATAACTATTTTTCCTACTGCAGTACTACCCGTGAAAAAAATATGATCAAAAGGAAGTTCCAGGAGAGCAGCTGAAACAGATTGATCCCCTTCAAAACAGGCAACCTCATTCTTTTTAAAGGCCTGACCAATGATTTTGGTGATCACAACGCTGGTTGCAGTGCTGAATTCTGAAGGTTTTACCATCACACAATTGCCAGCTGCAATCGCAGAAGCCAAGGGGCTCATCAGAAGCTGAAACGGATAATTCCAGGGGGAGATAATCAGGCAGACACCTTTTGGTTCATAGAGAATCCTGTTTCTGGCCATTAGGCTGGCTATACTTTTGCCTGCATACCCGGGCTTCATCCAGCTTCTGAGATTTTTGATAGCAAAGTCTATTTCGCTATAAGTAAAGATCAGTTCTGTTACCGCTGATTCAAATTTGCTTTTTCTCAGATCATGATGTAAAGCAGCGTAGATTTCCTCTTCGTGTTCTTCAATTGTAGATTTCAATAAATGAAGTTTATCGATACGTTCAGTGGCCGTGCTCATTCTGAGGAGGTATTTGTTTTTTTGCTGAGCTTCAAAAACAGTGTTGATGGTCTGTGTCATTGTCCGGAGGCGTTGTTTATCAGGTGTTATTTATCAAATAATTATTGCAGGCGATATACAAGATACGAAAAGAGTGATAAGTTCAGAGGAGGGGTTGTAAATTCATTAAAAAATGAGTAGATTGAATAGCCAAATTTCAAATATTCTCATGCCCGTAATTACGACATTTACTGCTAATTCTGTCTTTAAAACGGTACTGGAAAGCCATTTTACCTTATTGAATACTGTTCGTGATAAATGTATCTTTATTCTGGTTACGCTGGTTTTTAGTTTGCTTTTTATGGATGTTTTTATTCCTTTTAACATCAATAAATGGTATGATTTAACTGATTTGTCGTTACTGCAGATTATCAGTGTATTTTCTTTCTTTGGTGCTTTAACCCTGGTGTTTACCCAATTTGGCTTACGAAAATGGCTGCACCTGGAGGCTCTCAGCTGTATCCAGTATCTGATATGGGTGATCGGTGAGATTATACTTTTGTCTGCGGTAATGCTTGCGATTGACTGGGTATTAAATAAACATCCGGCATTAACGATAGATTATTACCTGCTTACCTTTAAATATACCCTGCTGATTGCAATCATTCCCTATGTTATTTCTTTACTCATTTTGTTTGCCCTGCAAAAACATCAGCTTGCCCGGCTGCTTTCCCGTATGAAAGATACCAGGCTGGTTACGGCTAATTTTCCTATTGAAGATGAAAAAGGAAAAGTGATTCTCATTTTGCACCCTGATCATCTGCTGTTTTTGAAATCAGAAGATAATTATGTAGATGTATATTATTTACTGGGTGGAGAAGTCAGAAAAGAACTGATCCGGACTACACTCAAGAAAATTGAAGAAAAGTGCACCTATCCGGGGCTGGTCAGAGTTCACCGTTCCTATGCGATTAATGTTAAACATGTTTCTTCCTCCAGGAAAACGCCTAAAGGGTACCTGTTGCAATTCGATCTTTTACCGGATTTACAAATCCCGGTATCAGCTTCTTATCAAAAACAGATTTCAGCTTTTCCATTCACCCCATTATAGCGGTCTTTCGTCCCAAAACAGTCTTTAGGCTAGGATATTGGAGGTGCTGTAATCTATATTGCACCGAACCAAATCTAATCCTAAACTAACCGGGCATGAAAAAAAACTTACTATGTTTTCTGCTGTTCTCCCTATTTATTGCCAGTAATTTAAAAGCGCAGGTCATTAAAGGGACGCTTAAAAATGAGGTTACCAAAGAGCCTGCTTATGCAGTTTCTGTCCACGTGAAGAATTCGACAGAAGGGACTTATTCTGATGACCGCGGAAGGTTCCAGTTGAGTACCAAAAAGAAACTTCCCCTTACGCTGATTATCTCTTCCGTCGGTTTTGAGACAAAAGAAGTGGTGGTTGAAAGTTTTGCGGTTCCCGTAGAGCTGTTGCTCAATCCTGCTTCTATATTAGGACAGGAAGTTGTCGTGTCGGCCAGCCGGGTAGTACAAAAGAAATTGTCATCCCCGGTAACGATCGAGCAGATTAACAGTAAAGAGATTACTGGTTCTCCCCAGCTCAACTATATGGATATGATACAGGGACTGAAAGGAGTGGATGTGACTGTATCCGGTATCGGTTTTACGAGTATCTCGACCAGAGGATTTAATACCAGCGGGAATACAAATTTCACCCAGATTGTAGATGGAATGGATAACCAGGCCCCGGGCCTCAATTTTCCATTAGGTTCGGCAATCAGCTTAACACAGCTGGATGTAGATAATATTGAAATTCTCTCCGGTGCTTCTTCAGCATTATATGGATCCAGAGGGTTGAACGGGACAATGGTTATGTCCGGGAAAAACCCATTTAAATATCAGGGATTGAGTGTTCTGGTTACCCAGGGGGTTAACCATATAAAAAATAGCCAGAGCAATGATCCGGTAGGACCATCACCTTATTATGACTGGACTATCCGTTACGCGAAAAAGATAAATGAAAAGCTGGCTTTCAAAATCAATACCCAGTATACTCAGGCTAAAGACTGGGTAGCGACCGATTCTACCAATAAAAATGGGCCGGGAACAAGGTTGACAGACCCCAATTATAACGGGGTGAATTATTATGGTGGTGCAACGTCTACAGATATCAATCCATTTTTGCAGGGGGCACTGGCGGCGAACCCGGCATTGGCCCCGATTATACAGCCGTTGCTCGGTAAACCTAATTATGTGGCAAGGACAGGTTATCCTGAATATGGCTATCTCGATAATAAAGCCAGGATGTTTAAGTTCAATGCCGAAATCAGGTATAAGATCAACCCGCAACTGGAAGCAATTGCCTCTGGTACCTATGGCACTGGTAATGTCGTTTATACAAATGATACGCGATATCAACTCAAAGATTTTAAAGTTGGGCAATACCGGCTCGAACTGAAGAGTAACAGATGGTTTGTCCGTGGGTATACTACCCAGGAGAATTCAGGACATACAATTATAGCCGGACCGACTGCCCAGTACATCAATGAAGCATGGAAGACAAGTTATGACGGTGCAACAGGCGGCTGGTATCCTGAATACACTTCAGCGCTGGTTACTGCCCTTGCGGGTGGGGCCAGTCTGAATGATGCGAACCTGGCTGCAAGGACATTTGCTGATCAGGGGCGCGTATTGCCGGGCAGCCCTCAGTTTAATGCTTTGAAAGACAAGATTACCAATACTCCGATTTCTGAAGGAGGCACCCTGTTTCTGGACAGAAGTAAATTATACAATGCAGAAGGACAATATAATTTTTCTGACCTGGTTAAATTTATGAGTGTGATTGCCGGGGTCAACTGGAGGCTCTACAGTTTAAATAGTAAAAACACGCTCTTCCCGGATAAAGATAAACCTATTAACGTGAAAGAGTACAGTGCCTATGTACAGCTGGCTAAAAAGCTCGATGATGATAAGCTGAGCCTGAGTACTTCTTTCAGATACGATAAAAACACCCTGTTTTCTTCTCCTAAAGTAACTTCCAGGGCATCTGTGGTTTATGAGGTGGCAAAAGAGAATTTTATCCGTTTCTCTTATCAGAATGCTTACAGTTTTCCTTCCAATATCCAGGCTTTGCAGAATACACTGAACGGGTACAACAGCTATGCTTCAGGGGGGTCTTCTTTTTTATTAAATGATACTTATCATTTTGATAAAAATCCACCTTACACACTCGAAAGCGTAACTGCTTATCAGCAGTCAGGTGATGCATCGGTATTGAAGAAATTTGAATACAGTGATATCAAACCTCAGTCTGTCAATGCCTTTGAGCTGGGGTATGCAGCTTTAATAGGAAAAAGGATTTTGTTCGATGTATTAGGTTATTTCTCAACCTGGAAGAACTTCATCGGTTATGCAAATGTGGCTAATACACCAGGGACCAACGATGTAAGTGCTTTCAAGGATCACAGCACTTATGTTCAGTACAATATTGCCTTTAACGGAGGTCAGACTGTAAATACTTATGGTTATGCAGCAAGTGTGAGTTTTGATTTATCCCATAATTATCTGGCCAAGATCAATTACTTCTCCGATTTTCTCAAAAACAGAAATGATAGTCAGGTAAACAATTTCAATACTCCGCACTATCATGTAAATATGGAGTTTGGTAACACGGGTTTCGGTAAAAAACAGTTATGGTCATTTGGGACTACACTGCGTTATAAACCGGGGTACTTCTATGTTGTGACCGGCGGACTGGCCCAGGGACAGGTACCATCCTCGGCGGTGATTGATGCCCAGGTAAGCTATAAACTTGTCAAGGTTCATTCTTCCATCAAACTGGGTGCGACAAACATTACCAACAAGTACTACTCTACCGGAATTGCAAATCCGGATATCGGAGGAGTGTATTACATCACTTATGCCTATAACGTCTTATAATTAAATACAATTAAAATCCGCTGATATGAAACCTTTATTTCCGATAGTATTATCCCTTTTGCTGCTGGTCACCATCTGGCAGTTTTCCTGTACCAGTAAATCTGATACGGAACAGCCATACAAAGTTACCCTTAGTTTTAAGCCGGGCGAAGAAGCTAAGATCGTGGAGGCCTTTTTATCTATTAAGGATAGCACACGTATTCTGTTAAAACAAGGGCTTTATAAATTTGATAATTTAAGTATTGCCCAGGTTAGTCATATTTTGATACAGGGTGAAGGACATGACCGGACTATACTTGATTTTACACAACAGAGCCAGGGGGGGGAGGGCATAAGAGTAACTGATGTCAGAGATTTTAAGATTGACGCGATGACTATCCGGGATTCAAAAGGAGACCTGCTTAAAATTAATAAAAGCCGGGACGTGAAAATTACTAATCTTCATGCGGTATGGAGTAAAGCAGACTCTACAAGCGGGGGCTATGCAATTTACCCGGTTATGTGTAAAAATGTATTAATCGAAAATTGTTATACAGAAGGTTCATCCGATGCAGGGATTTATGTTGGTCAGACCGACAGTGCTATCGTAAGGATGTGTAAAGCCGCGAAAAATGTGGCCGGTTGTGAAATTGAAAACACGTCACATGCACAGGTTTATGATAATGAATTTTATAACAATACAGCGGGGTTCCTCGTCTTTGATTTACCAGACCTGTCCAAGAGAGGTGGGCATGTAAAAGCCTATAATAATTATATCCATGATAATAATTTCAGGAATTTCGCAAAATCGGGAAGTTTTGGAACTACCTGGGGAGTAGGAAATGCTTCCCCTGGTTCAGGAATTATCATACTGGCAGCTTCTGATATTGAAATTAATAATAACCGTATCCTCAATAATAATACTTCAGCAATTACTATTGCCTCCGGTTTTGCTGTGGACGCTAAAGCCGGAGAGAAAATAAACGCAAATTATTTCCCTATCTCTAAAAACATCAGTATCCATGATAATACGATCAAAATGGGGCCTTCATTTCCTGAACCGGCTTATGCCCACCGGATCGGAAAGATACTGGTGGCAGTTGAACAGCAATTAAACAAATTAGAGCCCACCAGAAAAAATAAAAGGATACCATTTATTATGTATGACGGGATTTCCAGTAATATATTGACAAAGGGCACAGGCATAAATCCTGATTCTATCTGTATCAGGCAGAATGGTGATAATGTGTTTGTGAATGCTGATTTTCTGCATATCAGTAGCCCGGCCAACTGGAAGCCTGATACCAATGGCGGAGCTTATAACTGTAAATCTTCAGTTAAATAGTTTGAGAAAGAAATCTAATCAGATATTATCAAATGCGTAAATCTTATATTTTCAGTAGTTTATTGTTTTTTGTAATCTTACTGGTTCTGGCAGGTGAACAGGGATGCCAGCGTAAAGCAGTACAGAAATCCGGCGGGGAAGGGTTTCAATTTAAAGAAAAGTTATCCGGATACGGTTTCTTTAAAGGTCCGCTTCGTCAGCTTCAGCCTCGCGATGGTGTTTTGAGCTATGAATTGAATACACCACTATTTACTGATTATGCCGTGAAGAAGCGGTTTATTGTATTGCCCAAAGGCGCTAAGATCAGCTATACTACTGAGGGGGCGCTGGGGTTTCCGGATTCTACTATTCTGATTAAGAACTTTGCTTATGTCAATACTACACATGAAAATGTGCTGATAGAAACCAGGCTGCTGGTCAGAGACCCTGTAACGAAAAGCTGGAAAGTGATGAACTATCTGTGGAATAAGGAGCAGACAGATGCTGTCAGGCATATAACCGGTGCTAAAATTCCGGTTACCCTACTCGATAATGATAATCAGAAGGTATTTACCAATTATCAGGTACCCAATACAAATGACTGTAAAAGATGTCATATTAAAAATGATGTCCTGATTCCTATCGGCCCTAAAGCAAGGAACCTGAACCTGACTGTCGCCGGGCAAAAAGAAAATCAGCTGGTGTTATGGGCTAAAAAAGGAGTGTTGACAGGACTGCCGGCTATTGGTGCCGTTGAACGGCTTCCTGACTGGACAGATGCCAGACATTATAGTCTGACCCAAAGGGCAAGAGCTTATCTGGATGTGAATTGTGCACATTGCCATACCAAGGGAGGGGATGCTTATAATACAGGGCTTTTCCTGGAGTACGAACAAACTAATCCGGATCATCTGGGTATGGCGAAAGCTCCTGTTTCTGCCGGAGGTGGGGCAGGGGGGCTGGATTATGATGTTATTCCCGGAGATGCAGGGCATTCTATTCTGCTTTACAGGATGAATAGTGCCGAGCCGGGAACAGCTATGCCCGAGCTTGCGCGTACAGTTATCCATAAAGAAGGGGTTAAACTGATCAGGGAGTGGATTAATAGTCTGGCTAAAAAGAATAAACCATAAATGCGTCTGAAGCGGTTCATTTTGCATATAATTGCATCTCCGGGCTAAAATGGTGGGAATCAATATTTAAGAATCTTAAAATTATTTAGAATATATTCGAGATTATTTAAAATATTTATGATATCGTTTTGCATATTAAAAACATAAGTTCTATATTTGCAGTCCGAAAAAAAGGATAAACAGGGTTTGAGTGATATCACCAGACCTTTACATATAAAAATATTATTATACTAGAAAATGGCAAATCATAAATCATCTTTAAAAAGAATAAGAGCAAACGCAACTAAACGTTTACGTAACAGGTACCAGGCAAAAACTACTCGTACTTTTGTTAAAAGATTACGTGCTTCTGTAGATAAAAAATCAGGTCAGGAGTTATTGCCGAAAGTAATTTCTATGTTAGATCGTTTGGCTAAAAAGAATGTTATTCACAAAAACAAAGCTGCAAACAACAAGTCAAAACTGACTAAATTTGTTAATGGCTTAAAATAGATATAGCTTTACAATATTGTAAACGGGATAGGCTTTGGCTTATCCCGTTTTTTTGTTTATGCTAAAAAATGAACAAAAACCAGGGATTAAATCCCTTTCCCCATTCGACCGTCCCCGTGAAAAACTATTACTCAATGGCAGAAGAGATCTGTCTGATGCAGAACTCATTGCTATCCTGATTGGTTCCGGCAGTAAAAATGAAACATCCGTAGTGCTGGGGCAGCGGATTCTGGCCAGCTATAACCATGATCTGGACAAGGTTGGCAGAGTTTCCGTCAGCGATCTGACTTCATTTAAAGGAATAGGAATAGCTAAGGCATTGTCTATTGTAGCTGCACTTGAGCTTGGCCGGCGGAGAAAAGACCGTCCACATGAAGTATTGCCCCGGATTACTTCATCAAGAGACGTCTTTGACTTATTACATCCCATTTTATCAGATCTGGATCATGAAGAATTCTGGATGCTGATTTTAAATAGGGCCAATCTCCTGATCTGCAAATATATGATCAGCAAGGGCGGGCAGGCCAGTACTGTCGTTGATCCCAAAATCATCTTTGGAAAGGCAATGGAAATGAAAGCGGCTTATATTATTCTTGCCCATAACCATCCTTCGGGTAATTGCCAGCCAAGCAAAGAAGATATTATAGTCACCCAAAAACTGGTTCAGGCAGGAATGTTACTCGATCTTAACGTACTGGATCATCTCATTATTACAAACACAGCGTTTTGCAGTCTGGTAGATGAGGGAATTATTTAATACCTTTGCATTTTAGAAGAAAATATAACATGAAGATATCATACAACCGGCTTAAACAATTCATACAAACTGACCTTAACCCACAGGAGCTTTCACTGATACTGACCAATATTGGTCTGGAGGTAGAAAGTCTTGAAAAAGTACAGCCTGTGGCAGGTGGTCTGGAAGGATTGGTAATTGGCCATGTGCTGACATGCGTTCAACATCCCAATGCTGACAGGCTGAGGGTAACTACAGTAAATGTTGGAGGTGAAGAGGCTATACAGGTTGTATGTGGTGCGCCAAATGTGGCTGAGGGACAGAAAGTCGTGGTAGCTACCGTAGGTACTACAGTATATCCGAACGAAGGCGAACCATTCAAAATCAATAAATCAAAGATCAGGGGCGAAGTTTCTGAAGGAATGATCTGTGCAGAGGATGAAATTGGTTTAGGTGGTTCACATGCAGGTATCATGGTATTACCTGAAGATACTGTTGTTGGACAGCTGGCCAAAGACTATTTCAAAATGGAAGACGATTATCTTTATGAGATAGGATTGACACCAAACAGAGCCGATGCAGCTTCACATCTTGGTGTAGCAAGAGATTTAGCTGCTTATCTGCGTATTGAACTGAAGATGCCGGACTTAAGTTCTTTTCGGATAGCTAACGAAGATTTACCGATAGCGGTAACAGTAGAAGATACTTTCGCCTGTCCGCGTTATACCAGTGTATCAATCAGTGGGGTAACTGTAAAAGCTTCTCCCGACTGGTTGCAGGATATATTAAAAGTAATCGGTATCCGTCCGATTAACAATATAGTTGATGTCACCAATTATGTCCTGCATGGTCTGGGCCAGCCACTTCATGCTTTTGATGCAGATCAGATTGAAGGCAAAACAGTAATAGTCAAAAAATGTGCTGAAGGAACACCATTTGTAACATTAGATGGCGTAGAGCGTAAGCTTTCTGCCGAAGATCTGATGATCTGTGATGCGGTAAAACCACTGACCATCGCTGGTGTCTACGGAGGTCAGAACTCGGGAGTAAGTGCAGAGACTAAAAATGTGTTTTTGGAAAGTGCCTATTTTAATGCAGTGTCTATCCGTAAAACAGCGAAGAGACATGCCTTGAAAACAGATGCTTCTTTCCGTTATGAGCGTGGTACAGATCCTGAAATGACCCTGTTCGCTTTAAAACGTGCAGCACTGTTAATTCAGGAGCTGGCGGGAGGTGAAATCTCTTCTGCGGTTTCCGATTTGTATCCTGTACCAGTAGCTCCGTTTGCTGTTGAAGTCAATTATAATAACATCAACGGTTTAATCGGTGCTTCTATTCCTAACCAGGAGATTAAAGACATTATCACTTCACTTGGGATTACTGTGGTTGCCGAAACAGCCGAAGGTTTATCACTTCAGGTACCTAGTTTCAAGGTAGACGTTACCCGCGAATGCGACGTTACAGAAGAAGTATTAAGGATTTACGGATATAACAATATTGCGATCCCGACAAAGATCAATGCTTCACTGGCATTTACGGCCAAGCCGGATAAAGAGCAGACGCAGCATGTAATTGCTGATCTGCTGACAGCTAACGGATACCTGGAGATCTGGTGTAATTCACTGACCAAGGGTATTTATTCTAAAAACCCGGCAGAAGCTGTACAGATCCTGAATCCTTTAAGTTCAGATCTGAATGTAATGCGTCAGAGTTTACTGATGCCGGCACTGGAAAGTGTAGCTTATAATCAAAATAGAAAAAGCGGTGATGTTAAGTTTTATGAATTTGGTAAAACTTATCATTTGATAAATGAGAAATATGTAGAACGTCCAAGATTAATGCTTGTACTTTCCGGGGCTGATTCGGCCGAGCAATGGAACCAAAAACCTTCACCAGTGAGTTTCTATAGTATGAAAGCAGCGGTTGACGCGGTGATCGGCAGATTGGGGATTACCAATTACCAGACCGAAGAAATCAGCGATGAAAATTATGCTTATGGTTTGAAATACTTCAGGGGGCCTCAGACAATTGTTACTTTCGGTGCAGTGACGGCAGCAGATAAAAAACAGACTGATGTAGACAAAGATGTGTACTATGCCGATTTTGACTGGGCTTTATTACTGGATATCGTTAGAAAGAACAAAATTATAAGTAAAGAAATCCCTAAGTATCCGGCAGTGAGAAGAGATCTTTCTATGCTGGTAGATACCGAAGTGACTTTTGAATCGTTAAAAACTATTGCTTTTAAAACCGAGAAGAAGCTGCTTAAAGATGTACAGGTATTTGATGTGTATGTTGGAGATAAATTACCGGAAAACAAGAAGTCTTATGCTTTAAGCTTTACTTTACAGGATGAAGAGCAGACGCTGACCGACAAACAGATTGATGCCGTTATGCAAAAGATTATAGCTAACTTAGCCCAAAGTGCGAAAGCAGAGATAAGAAAGTAATTTTATTTATTACTTTTAGGAAAAATATAAATATTATCAATTTTTAAATAAAAGATGTCTTCGGTTGCAGAACAATTAGATTCGGTATTACATAAAGCGGCTCGGCTTATCGAGCTTTGTAATGCATTACAAGAGGAAAACGAGTTGTTAAAGCAGGAAAATTCATCTGTTAAGTTAGCCTTGAATGCCGCTAAAATTAAGAACTCGGACATGGATGAAAAGATGAGGGTGCTTAAATTGGCTAAAAGTATTGAAGGAACAAGCGAGAAGACACTTGATATAAAGCAAAAAATTAACGATTTTGTGCGTGAAATCGATAAATGTGTAGTGTTGCTTAAGAAATAAGGATTACACGAAATTGAAACAAAGCTAAGAAATGGGAGAAATCTCGATAAAAATAACTATCTCTGACCGCATTTACCCTTTAAAGGTGAATATGGAAGAGGAGGAAATTGTAAGGCGGGCAGCCAAAATTATCAATGAACGTATAAAGGACTATCAGGAAAATTATGCGGTCAGAGATAAACAGGATTTACTATCTATGGCTGTATTGCATTATGCAACGGCTGTATTAAGGGTAGAGAATAAGGTGCAGGATCAAGATACTGCGGTAGCTGAAAAAGTTGAAGAATTAGATAGTTTACTGAACGATTTTTTTGCCAGATAGGATCGTCCGTTAATTTCAAAAGCATAATAGGAATTTAACCGTTGTTAGGTTTTTAGTTTCATTGTTTCGTAATCTTTAAATACAGGCATCGGCTGTGGAATCAGCCAGGTTATTTCAGCATGTATTTATCTGGTAACGCAAGGGACTTAAAAATTTAACTGCGGTTTTTTTTTAGGTTTAAATTAAATAGGGTAATAAGAGACCTGCATGAGCATCATAAGATGTTTATGCATGTTTTTATATATAAATTAAGATGGAAATAATAGCAATAATTGGATATGTACTTGCCAGCCTGATCGTTGGTATACTGGTGGGCAGATATTTGCTGCGCAACCTGTTGAAATCACAGGAGATCGCCGCACAGACAAAAGTGAAGAAAATTTTAAAGGAAGCTGAAAGTAATGCTGAGATCTTAAAGAAAGACAGGCTGCTGGAAGCGAAAGAGAAATTTTTACAGTTAAAAACTGAGCATGAACAGGAAGTAAATGCGAAAAATAACCAGGTGAACCAACGTGAAAACGCTATTAAACAGAAAGAACAATCTGTGAACCAGCGTTTGGAGAACATGAACCGTAAGGAACAGGAACTGGACAACAGTAAGAAAAATCTGGATAAGCAAACTGAGATAGCAGTTAAAAAACAAGAAGAAGTTGACCTGTTGAAAAACCAGCATGTAAAACAATTAGAGACCATTGCAGGATTAAGTGCTGAAGAAGCCAAAAACCAGCTGGTTGAAAACATGAAACAGGAAGCCAGAACACAGGCGATGATCCAGGTGAAGGATATCGTAGATGAGGCGAAACTGACTGCAACTAAAGAAGCTAAAAAAGTTGTGATCCAGACCATACAGCGTACTGCTGTGGAAGCAGCTATTGAAAATACAGTATCTATCTTTCATATTGAAAGTGATGAGATCAAAGGTCGTGTAATCGGACGTGAAGGAAGAAATATCCGTGCGCTTGAAGCTGCTACAGGTATCGAGATCATTGTCGATGATACACCTGAAGCAATTATCCTTTCTGGATTTGATCCGGTAAGAAGAGAGATCGCACGTCTGGCTTTACACCGTCTGGTGACTGACGGACGTATCCACCCTGCACGTATTGAAGAGGTGGTTGCAAAAACCAAGAAACAGATTGAAGATGAAATTGTGGAGATCGGTGAACGTACCGTGATCGATTTAGGTATACACGGTCTTCATCCCGAGCTGATCAGAATGGTCGGACGTATGCGTTACCGTTCATCTTACGGACAGAACTTATTACATCACTCACGTGAGGTAGCGAATTTCTGTGCGACAATGGCTGCAGAATTAGGCTTAAATGCTAAAATGGCAAAACGCGCAGGATTACTGCATGATATAGGAAAGGTTCCTGATGATAATCCTGAGTTACCACACGCTATCCTGGGTATGCAGCTGGCAGAAAAGTATAAGGAACATCCTGAAATCTGTAATGCTATCGGAGCCCACCATGATGAAATTGAAATGACTTCGATGATCTCACCGATCATCCAGGCATGTGATGCGATCTCAGGTGCCCGTCCTGGTGCAAGACGTGAGGTTGTGGAAAGTTATATCAAACGTTTAAAAGAACTGGAAGAACTGGCTCTTTCTTATCCTGGTGTAGAGAAAACATTCGCTATCCAGGCAGGTAGGGAATTAAGGGTTGTTGTAGAGAGTGAAAGAGTAACGGATCAGCAGGCTGAATTACTTGCAGCTGATATCTCAAACCGTATTCAAACGGAAATGACTTATCCTGGACAGATCAAAGTTACTGTAATCAGAGAAACACGTTCTGTTGCCTTTGCGAAATAAGTAAAGAAAAAATATTATTAATGAAGCGATAGATTATTCTATCGCTTTTTTTTATTTTTATAGAATGAAGAAGCAGGTCGCCCGGCAGGGAAAAGCAGAACCCCAGAAAGAAGTGGATATTCTTTTTGATACGTATGCAGAAAGTCATCAGAATCCGTCTAATGAACTGATTCACTGGATCTGTGTACCATTGATCGTATTTAGTCTATTGGGATTAATCTGGTCGATCCCCTTTCCTTATCTCGGGTTCCTGGGTAAGTATAATGGATTTGTGAACTGGGCTTCCTTTGTTATAGCCTTCTCCGGATATTATTATTACCGTCTTTCACCGGTACTTTCCTATATGATGATCCTGTTGATCTTTGTAGCAGCCTTTTTTATTGTACAGATAGAGAAATGGTCACTTGCAGGCGGGCCTGCACTCTGGCTGGTTTGTAGCTTGATTTTTGTGCTCTCCTGGATCGGACAATTCATCGGACATAAGATCGAAGGAAAAAAGCCTTCATTTTTACAGGATGTTAAGTTTCTGTTAATCGGGCCGATCTGGCTGCTGCATTTCATCTGTCTTAAAGTGGGTATAAAATATTAGCTCTCAGCATTTAGCCGGAGCCGTACGATTGTTATTATCGCATAAATTTAAAAAAGAAGGTCAGGGGCAGGGAGTTCTATGGCCTTCTTTTTTTAATTTATGTGTGATTTGGGTCCGCTTAACATAAGCTTAATATTGCCGAAACACTATTTTAAGGCGTATTATGGCACATGCGAAATATTCTGAAACAGCTAATACGTAGTTCTTATTGTTTTAACAGCTGTTTTTTACCAAATTTTAATCTCGTTTTAATTTATCAGTGATTTAATATTAACTCATGGGTTCGTTCATGTGAAATTAATATTAAGGTCATATTGCTGCCCTAGTTTTACAAAAAAAAATAGCAGCAAGAAAAATGAAAAAATTTCTAACAATTAATCTCTCCTGTGTATTGCTTACGATGCTCCTTTTTCTGGGGTTAGGAGCAACTGCCCAGGTAACGACATCCAGTGTCAATGGTAGAATTAAAGATGCAAAGGGAATAACTATTCCCGGAGCTAGCGTTTTAATCATCCATGTTCCAACCGGAACGAAATATGGTGCTGTTACAGGACCGGACGGATATTTTCGTTTGACTAACTTAAATCCTGGAGGACCTTACAAAGTAACAGTTACTTATGTTGGTTACAACAAACAGGAAAAAGAAATCAGAGACCTTGGTTTAGGTGTTGATCAGCGTATGGACTTCACAATGTTAGATGAAGGTCAGCAACTGAGTGAGGTTACCGTAAAAGGTAAAAGAGGTGGTACTAAAATTGGTTCAAGCACACAGATTGGTGAGCAGCAGATCAAAGATATGCCTTCAGTAAACAGAAGTTTACCAGATTTAACCCGTGCAACTCCTCAGGGTAGCAAGGATAACTCATTTATGGGTACCAACTTCAGATATAATAACGTAACTATTGATGGTGCAATTAATAATGATGCAATTGGTTTTAGTCCTTCATTAGGTGGACAGAGCGGAAGTTCTGGCATGCCAGGAAGCAGTACAAGAACAAGTCCTGTGTCTATGGATGCTATCCAGGATGTTCAGGTATTATTGGCTCCTTACGATGTGAAAGTTGGTAACTTTACCGGAGGTAGTGTAAACGCAGTAACCCGTTCTGGTACAAATGATGTATCCGGATCTGTTTATGGTTACGGTCGTAATGCAAGTCTGATCGGAAGAAATAAAACAGGTGACGGATCTAAAGAGCCTTCGTCTTTCCATGATTATCAGACTGGTTTCAGAGTAGGTCTTCCAATCATTAAAAATAAATTATTCTTCTTCACTAACGAAGAGATTACCCGTCGTCAGGATCCTGTGATCTTAGGCGCAGGTTCTCCTGATATGACTGTTCTTACTTTAGCACAGGCACAGGCGATCTCAGATCTGATGAAAAACAAATATGGTGTAGATGCAGGTGCTTATGGTAACTATAATATCTACTCTAAATCAAATAAATTCTTTAATCGTTTAGACTGGAATATCAATGATAAAAATCAATTGAGTATCCGTAATAACACGATTACTTCTGAAGCGACTAACTTAGAGCGTGACCAGTCGAACTTCAGGTTCGGTGGTATTGATTATGTACAAAAGAATAATCAGAGTTCTACCGTTGCTGAATTAAAAAGCAGAATCAACAACGACGCTTCAAACAGTTTAGTAGTTGGTTACTCCAATATCCATGATTACAGAACTCCTACTTCCAATCCTGCTTTACCTCAGATTGAGATTAGCGGTGCTAATGGTGGAACTATTTTCTTAGGTACTGACCGTGAGGCAAGTATCTTCAATATGAAACAAAAAACATTTGAATTCACAGATAACTTTACTTTAACTAAAGGAAGACACACATTTACTTTCGGTACACACAATGAGTTATACAATATCACTTATGGTTTTGTGAACTCATGGAATGGTCGTGTAGCTTATGGTAGCGTTGCAGATTTCTTAGCGGGTAACCCGAGCCGTGTCCGTACGAACTATAACTATGCTGACAATTCAAGGGATAACATTATGGCTAACCCTCCCGCACAGTTTAAATTAAATATGTACAGTGTTTACGGAGAAGATCAATGGCAGGTAACTGACCGTTTCAAACTGACTTATGGTTTGAGATTTGACTTATCTGATATGCCAAACAAACAACCATTAAGTTCAAAAACTACTGGTTCTCCAGTGGATCCTAATTACGGAACTACTTATACTTATACGCAGCCAAGTCAGATTAAAAATAGTTTCTTCGGTCAGGTACAAATCTCTCCAAGGGTAGGTTTTAACTTTGATATGTTAGGTGATCAGAGCCTGATTTTGCGTGGTGGTAGCGGATTATTTACAGGTAGAGTTCCTTTTGCCTGGTTAGGTTACGCTTATTACAACAATGGTGTAACTTATGGTGCTTATGATAACCAGCCGGCTAAAAAAGGTGGCGTGCCATTTGCTCCGGGAAGCGATCCGATTAAAGATGCCTTAACAGGAAATGGTGAAGCTGGTTTCGTGACTAAACAAGGTATAAATGTGAATAACGCAGCTGGTGCAACTCAGGTGGATTTAATCGACAACAACTTCAAAATGCCAAAAACATGGAGAAGCAGTTTAGCTTTAGATTATAAAACTGAAAACCAGTGGAAATTTACTTTAGAGGGAATTTACACTAAAGTTATTAATGACCTGAAATTCCAGCAGATCAATTATGTAGATAATCCTACTTATATGGTTTATGATACACAGCATCAGCAACCAATCTATTCAGGTGCTAAAATCAACCCTTTATACACGAATGCTTATTTGTTATCTAATACAAGCAAAGGTTACCGTTACAGTGTAACTGGTCAGATTTCAAAATCTTTCCCTTTTGGTTTAGATGTAATGGCAGCTTATACTTACGGACAGTCTAAAGATGTGACCAACGGTATCAGAAACTCAATGGAATCTAACTGGCAGTTGAACCAGGCTTTAAGCCCTAACAATCCTCAGTTAGCTACTTCAAACTTTGATATCCGTAATCGTATCGTGTCTACAGTTAACTACAGAATTAACTGGGACAGAGCTAACAAATACGTGTCTAATTTCTCCCTATTCTATAGTGCACAATCAGGATCTCCTTACTCTTATGGATTCCTGAACTCAACGATCGACGGAACGGGTCAGACTGTAAGTTTAGTGTACATTCCTAAAGCTGGCGAAACTGTTAACTTCTTTAAAGATATCGCAGGTGGACAGACAGCAGCTCAACAGGCAGCAGCTTTTGATTCATTCATTGATGGTGATAAATATCTTAAAACAAGAAGAGGTGAATTTACAGAAAGAAATGCTGCACGTACTCCTTGGAATACACAGCTGGACTTCCGTTTCGCTCAGGATATCAGAATCGTAGAAAGTGGTAAACATAAGCATACTTTAACCTTTACTTATGACATCATTAACTTAACTAACTTGCTGAACAAAAACTGGGGAGTTCAGTATTTCTCTCCAAATACTTACAACTCAATGGCAAGTGTAGGGTTAAAAACAGTAACAGCGGGTACACCAACAACTTACCCGACTTATACTTTTAGCCAGGCTAATACAAGTACTTATTCAAAAGACTTCTTCGCATCACGTTTCCAAATGCAGTTTGGTCTGAGATACAGTTTCTAATCCATACCAGCTCTTTTAAAGAGCGTCATATCAAAAGGCTCCATCTGATTCAGGTGGGGCCTTTTTGCTATATGGGCGTCCGCTAAATTCTTATATTAGCCCAATATTGAAGATTCATCCATTTTATTTTGACAGATGCGGTTATACAGAGAAAAGCTACTTGTTGGTTTGTTCATTTTTTTTGCAGTTTTCAGTTCTGCTTTTGCCCAGCAGAAAGGCTTCACGATTACAGGTAAACTGAATAACCTGAGCCAGCCGGCTAAAGTATTCTTATGTTATGACGGTGGTAAATCTAATGAAAGCATCGATTCGGTCATGACCGAATCCGGTGTTTATCAATTTAGCGGGAGCGTGAAAAAGCCAGGTATAGCCATGATCTATGTGAATACAATGGGCACTACGATCCAGGATCTCTGGGAAGATGATCACATCAATCAGCTGAGGTTCTTTTTAGAAAATACAGCTTTGACTGTATCTGCCGTAGACTCCATCAAACATGGAAAGGTTAGTGGCTCCAGATGGAATGACGAATACCAGGCTTATACCAGATTCGTTCTGGGAGAGACCGATACCACTTTTATGAGCTTGCGGTATGCTATTCCAAAATATCTGCGTAATTCGGCGGCATCTTCCAGGGAGATTGATGTTAAACACTATCAATATTTGCTTGCGCATTTTGAACAGCAGTTAAAATTTGTTGCTCTGCATCCGGATTCTTATTTCAGTCTTTATGCTTTGACTGAGATTACCCGGAATGCATACATTACTGATGTACTCAGAACACAAGCTGCCTATAATTCTATGGCTGCTGGTTTACGGAATACCCCTGAAGGACAGCATATCGCCGGACGGTTAAAAAGAGCCCGTCCCGGATCTAAAGGGATGACCGCACCCGATTTTGTACAATACGATCAAGATGGTAAACCGGTAAGTTTATCTTCCTATCGTGGCAAATATATTCTGCTATACTTCTGGGCTTTGGGGAATGACCTGATCAAAGTTGAAAACTACTGGATACGTAAAGCGTATGATACTTATAAAGACAAAAACCTGGTGATTATAGGAATCTGTACCGATGATATCAAACGTAAAAGTAACTGGTTAAAAAACCTGCAGGAAAACAAGCTTCCCTGGACTCAGGTTGCCGGGATGAAGGCTGGCCTTGTGGATGTAGCTAAACTTTACGGGATACAGGGAACACCAGAATCAGTGCTGATTACTCCTGATGGAAAAATTGCATCACGTAGTTTGAATGGAGCAGAACTCCAGTTTTTGCTGGCCGAATCAATCGTTCGATGATGTGTTATTAATGTATAGAAATGTTTAACACAGATAACCAATACTTAATCCTGACTTAACATATGGCCTCTATATTTGCGCTATAAATATTTGGTTAGTATTTATCAAGTTTAGGTTTAGTTGATAACAAAATAGCCCGGGTGGATGTCCGGGCTATTTGTATTTTAGAAGTTCTTGCCAATCTTTTCAAGCATCTCTGGTGGAATACTCTGCATATCCACAACCAGGAACCCATCCAGGCAATCTGAAAACTTAGGGTCTATATTAAAACAGATAATTTTCGCGTTCAGATTCAGATATTGTCTTAAGAGCACAGGGATTTTAATATGTGTGTTTTCAATGTCTGAAATCAATACATCAAGATCTTTCAGTGAATCGCTGCTTTCGATCAACAGGTCTTTATCAATAGCTGATAAATCAGCTTTAAATTTATTTCTTGGTCTTACATATTGTCCCAACTCATAATCAAAGTGATTCTTGGTAATGAAATCAACAATCAGTGATTTGGAGAACTTGGAGAAGTTATTACTGATACTTACCGGGCCAAACATATAACGGTACTGCGGGTTATCCAGTAAATATTTTAAAATACCTTTCCATAACAGGAACAGGGGTAAAGCTTTTTGCTGGTATTCTTTACGGATCCATGAGCGTCCCAGTTCAATACCCTGACGTAATACAGGATAAAAAGGTTCTTTTATTTTAAACAGTTCAGAAAGGTAGAAACCTCTTTTTCCTAAAGTATTCAGGATCTCATCACCTTTACCAATCCGGTAGGCACCAACGATATTCTGTTGTTCTGTATCCCATATAAATAAGTGATGATAATAGATATCATAATTATCCAGGTCTATTTTTTTATTGGAACCTTCGCCGACTTCTCTGAATGTAATTTCTCTCAGACGACCTATTTCTCTCAGGACATTTGGAATATTGGCTGAAGGAGTAATATAAACCTCATAGTTTTTTTCCATCCAGACACGGTACGTTTCCAGCTGTTCAATTTCTTCAACAATACTTGCCCTTGAAGTTTCTTCAATAATCGGTTCCGGTGTTTTCTTGATTTTGAAAATATTGATCGGATTGAAAAGTTTTCTTTCCTGTTCAATACTGGTACCCAGCGCATAAGTACGGGCACGAAGAAAATCCAATAATTTATTCGTGTTATTCCGGTAAGAGATGTCTTCTATATGAATGGGTTTCCCTATTCTGACCTTGATTTTTAACCCTTGTTTATTCAGAAACTCCGAAGGGAGTTTTGCCGTGCGCAGGGTAGGGTGGATGAAACTAAGAATATTAAACAGTACACCATTATTTCCATGGAAATAAATAGGGACTACGGGCACCTTTGCGCGGGCTATTAATTTTCCGACTACCGGATGCCAGATGCGGTCTGTGATTTCCTGTTTGTCCAGGCTAAAGGTAGAGACCTCTCCTGCGGGGAAGATCCCTATAGGAATCCCGTTTTGTAAAAGATCGAAGGTTGCTTTTAATCCGCTGATGCTCGAAGAGTGCTGTACATTTTCAAAAGGATTGACAGCGACAAAGAATTCGTTCAGGTTAGGGATCTTCTGAAGAATAAAATTAACCATTACTTTAGCTTCAGGACGGACAGTACATAAAAGCTTGACCAGGGCCAGGCCTTCGACGCCGCCATAAGGATGATTGGCTATGGCGATGAAACCACCGGTCTTTGGAATGTTCTTCAGATCATCTTCATCAAAATCAATAGATACCCCAATTGTTTCCAGTATTTTATCTACAAACTCTAAACCATTGAAGTGTTGATTTTGAGAGAAAACCTTATTGATATCATTCAATTTCATGACCTCCATCAACAGATCTGCCAGCCCAGGAACACCGAGTTTATCAATTTTAGTGGCCTTAGCAAATTCTTTGGTTGTTATGATCTTCATATGTATTTTTAAAAGGGGGGATTGAATCGATCTCAAAAATAAGATTTATATTTTTAATTTGATGGCCCGCACGATAAAAAGGGTCGACTATACAGCCAACCCTGAAGATTGTGGATCAAATATTATTTAAAACGGGGCAGATCTAAGGTTGCACGCAGAAAATAATAGGCACCAAGTGTACCCATTTGTACTGAAGCATATTTGAATACACCAAAATAGCTGTTAGCATAAATCTGTTTATCCGGGAAGATATCAAACAGATTATTGGCGCCTAGGGTGAAGGTTACTGGTTTCAGTGTATAGGCCAGTGATAAGTCAGTCACAATCTTACCACTATGGATTTGTTCCTCGCCAAAGGGAAAACTGTTCCTGTCCACTTTTCCAAAATATACATTACGTAACAATATACTGAATTTTTTATAGCTATAGTTCAGTGCCAGGTTTGTTTTTACAGCTGGTGTCCCTTTGGTAATCAAGGTTCTGTCATTGGGGGAGAAGAAGATATCTTCCTGCCCTTTTAACTGATCCGGAATATGAAGATTATCCGTAATTTTATTACTGTTGTAATTAAAACCCAGTGATACATTAAAGAGATGGGTGCCGGTTTTGAAATTATAATCAGCAACAATATCAACCCCCATGGTCCGGGTGTCCACAGCGTTGCTGAAAAAGCGGGCGGAAGTTACTCCGAACGGGTTAATGATCTGTTGAATTGCCGGTACCGGGTCACCAAAAGCATCATAACCAAAACTGCCGGTCAGCACAATTCTGTTTTTGATATTGGTCAGGTAACCATCCACTGAAATGTTAAAATCACCTGATGGCTGTGTTGTAAAACCAACACTGTAATTCATAGAGGTTTCCTGTTTAAGTTTGGGAATTCCCAATGCCTTGGCTACAGGACTGTTGTTGGTGAAAAAGCCTGACTGACCCAATGTGTTGTCCGGTAGAATATCTGTACTTACGGCACTGAAAAATTGCTGATGCAGCGAAGGTGCCCTGAAGCCATTACTGACAGCCCCGCGGAGATTAAAGCCTTTGACCACTTTGTACCGCGTGGCAAATTTACCGGTTAGGGAAGAACCAAAATCACTGTAATGCTCAAAACGGGTCGCTCCGTTAATTAACCATTTTGAAGTAACATCGAGTTCTGCATCTGCATAAATACCGGTATTATTCCTGCTTTTATGAATAGCGTTTACCGGGGAGAAACCATTAAAAGATTGCGAACCTCCGGCCAGGCCCGAAGGATTGGAGACTGTACCATCGGGATTGCTGACCAGTGCATAGTTTTTCCAGGATGCTTCTTCTCCGGCACGGATCTGATAATCATCAATTTTAAACTCAGCACCGAAAGCGAGGTTTAATCCCGAAGCTACATCCAGTTTCCGGCTGAAATCAAGATTAGATGTGTTTTGCAGGAATTCATGTCCGCCGGCTTTAAAGCTGGTTGGTGAGGCAGCCTGGAGTGATGCATTCACTGTATTGTTTACAGCATAATCAAACCTGTTGTCACCAAGTACATTACTCAGATCCATTTTCCAGTTCCCCAGCGTCTGTTTTAGCCCTAGTGCTATTGAACGGTCCTGAATCTGTGAAGTGGTATTAGGCTGATATCCGTTTGGGAAAATGCTATAAACATTTACTGTAGGATCACTGGGAAGCCGGCGGAAACCAAAACCTTCTCCAGCCCGGTAGCTATATCCGCCGAAGGCATAAAACTCAGTTTTTCCATTGTTAAAAGGGAGGCCAAGATTGAAAAAGGAAGACAAGTTTCTGATTTTGGCATCGCCGATCTGAAAATTGAAATCATCTCTGGTCAGCCCCTTAGCTTTTAGTTGGGCATCATCATACTGACGGGAGGCAGTCGGATTAGCTGCAGACGCATAGGAGAAATAATTACCCAGGGCAGACTGATCAAAGATGATGAGGTCATTATTCTGGGCACGGGTAGTTTTGCCTCTGTATAAACCTGCGGCTGTCAGGTTCAGGTAACCTCCGTTTTTTCCTAATGAAGTACCATAATTCAAATCCAGCTGTGCTGTTTCTCCATCTCCGCGGGAGGTAATCCCACCAGTTGCAGAGGCCAGGAGCTTATTGGTATTCTGTTTCAGTACTATATTGACTACGCCGGCAATCGCGTCAGATCCATATTGTGTAGAAGCGCCATCACGTAGTATTTCGATACGTTCAATTGCCGATGCAGGAATAGCATTCATATCTGTACCCACAGATCCGTTTCCTACAGTACCCTGATTATTGACCAGTGACGTGGTGTGTCTTCTTTTGCCGTTAATTAATACCAGAAGCTGATCAGGGCCTAATCCGCGTATACTCGCCGGGTCTATATGTTCACTGCCATCCGAAGAAGACTGCCGGTTGGAATTGAATGAGGGAGAAGCGTACTGGAGCAATTGATTCAGATCAGTCTGTGGGGCCATCAGCTGTAATTTTGGGAGATTAAATACATCTACAGGCGCTACTGTATTTAATCTTGTTCTTCCGGAGCTCCTGGTTCCTACCAGGACAACCTCTTCGAGGTTAGCAGAAGAAGGAATTAAACTGATGTTATAATTGCTGCCGGCTGATAATTTCTCTTTATAGACTTCATATCCTATATAGTTGGCACCCAGTATATGATCGTTTTCGGCTATTGTTATTTTAAATGTGCCCTGTCCATTACTCGTTGTCGATTTACCCGACGGTGATATAATGATTGTAGCACCTGCCAGGGGATGACCTTGCTGATCATAAATATGGCCGGTAATCACCCTGTTCTGTGCCAAGGCGATTCCTGAAATAAATAAACATAGGAGTAAAAGCGTAATTCGTTTATTCATTACCTGGTTTTCTTAAGTGTGACTTCTACGCTCCATTCACTTCCACTTCCAATTTTGTGTACTGCAGCAAAACTCTCCTGGTTTAAGGCAAAGGATAATTGTAATAGACTGTTCAGATAACTTAATGGTTGGCCTACTGGTACCGCGCCAAAAGTCTGGCTGTATGGGGCATCGCCTTCATATACTTTTTTCCCATGATGAAGAATAACCAGGTGAAGCTGATCACCATATCCGGCTCCCAGTTGTTTAACCAGGTCACCATTGATATTAGTCCAGACATTTCCGTACTGGATATCAAGTATGGAAATGTTCCCTTTTAATTTTCCATTTTCCAGCACTGCATTCTGATAAGGGATCGTTACAACTTCTTTGGGCAGTTCTTTACCAACCTGAGAAAAAGTGATGGCTCCGGATGCCAGCCTTGCCCCTGTATAGGCATACACGTCACGGCCATGAAAGGTGTAGGACTTCTCAGAATTTTTTCTTCTGTTCAGCACCTCATCAATCTGTCTGACTTCTTCAATACCTAAAGCTTCGGCAACCAGGGTAAGTGTACCATTGTCGGGGGTGACGATAAATTGCCCGGTTTTGGTTTTCAGCACGACAGATTTCCTTGAAGTTCCTACTCCTGGATCTACTACAGAAACGAATACTGTTCCAGTTGGATAATAAGGAACTGTCTGTACCAGGCGGTAGGCAGCTTCCCAAATGTTGTAGGCGGGTATCTCATGGGTAACATCAAATATTTTAAGGTCAGGTGAAACGCCGACTGCAACTCCTTTCATGGCTGAGACTGCACCGTCTTTTAAACCGAAATCTGATTGAAAGACAAGAATTTTGTTTTGTCCGAAAGTTAAATTTGTAGTAAATAGCAGAATGACTACTGTAATTGTGTGTAGTAAGTTTTTATTCATTGGTTTACGAGTTAAAGTCTATAAATATAGTAGAATATTTGCTGCGCTCAAAGGTTTATGGTATAAGTCAGATGGAAGAGGCTGGATGCAGGAAAAATTTGTTTTTCTGTAATGATCGGGATTACATTAGCTGAAGATGCGTAAATGGATAACTGCTTATTTCAGCTTTTCGAAACGGGAGTATAATGGCTTACTGGTACTGATCTTTCTACTTGTGCTAATCAGTATGGTTCCTTTTCTGCTGGAATTCTTTGAGCCGGAACAGACTAGTCTGGATATGGAAAGACCGGCTATTCAGAAATTGCAATTAATCCTTGCGGAGAAAAGAAAGCTTCACCAGATTAAAAAGCTGGATGTAAAATCTGAACTGTTTGATTTTGATCCGAACCTGATCGGGATGGAAGAATGGCAGCGACTGGGCTTTTCCGCTAAACAGGCAGCTGTTCTATTCAGATACCGGGCAAAAGGAGGACGGTTTTCTAAAAAAGAAGATCTGCAAAAGATGTATCCGGTCAGTCCTGAAATGTATCACCGGTTGTTACCTTATATTCATATAGAAAAGATAGCGAAACCGGAGCGGCGGAATTTTTCCGGCAGCTATCCTGTGAAGGAGAAAATGGTTTTGGTACCGCTCAATACTGCTGATACTTTACAGCTGATGGAGATTAAAGGAGTAGGTCCCGTGTTTGCCAGAAGGATTTTTAAATACAGACAGCGTCTTGGCGGTTTTTACAAAAAGGAGCAGTTAATGGAGGTATTTGGACTGGACAGTCTGAAGTATCTGGAGATTAGAGACCAGATCAGTCTGGATGATCATGCCCTGGTCAGAATTAACCTCAATACGGCAATGTTTGATGATTTGAAGAATCATCCCTATTTAAAGTATAAACAGATCAATGCGATCATTCAGTTTCGTAAACAACACGGAAATTATGGTAATATTGCAGATCTTAAAAAAGTGGCTATCTTATCTGTTGAAACTATAGAGCGGTTAGCCCCATATATTTCTTTTAATCATGATTGAAACAAAAATTAAACAGACTGTCCGGGATGTAAACGATTTTCCGAAACCTGGTATTGTATTTAAGGATATTACACCAATTTTAAAAGATGCCGTTTTATGTGGTGAAATTACTGCCGCATTAGCCAGCCAGCTCGCTGATATTAAAATTGATGTGATCGCAGGAATTGAAAGCCGGGGTTTTCTGTTTGGAATGGCTTTGGCCAATCTGTTGAATGTGCCTTTTGTCCCTATCCGTAAAGCGGGTAAGTTACCACATAAAACTATACAACAGTCTTATGACCTGGAATATGGAAGTGCTACTTTGGAAATGCATGAAGATGCTGTTTTACCTGGACAACATGTGCTGATCCATGATGATTTACTGGCAACCGGAGGAACTGTAGTTGCTGCTTCTAAACTGATTGAAAAAATGGGGGCTGTTGTTGCTGGCTATTCTTTTATTATAGCGCTTGATTTTCTGAATGGAAAAGACAGGTTAAAAACATTTTCTGACCATAATTTCGCATTGGCCTCTTATTAGAGCATGAATTATTTGAAATAATTTTGCTACCGTTTTAGCGTCCCTGTTATTACCCTGTACTGTAAAATGAACTAAATACTGTTTCGTTCTGTTACCAGGCAAATATTCAACTGCTTGTACTGTGCTTATATTCTCTATACTTGCCGTATTCAAATATAAAACATGCAGGATACGTTAGCACAAAATACAGGTTTCAATTTTAGCACTTCAGAAAATCAGCTGATGATCAGAAGTATGGTTAAGGATTTCGCGGAGAAGAATATTCGTCCCCATGTAATGGAATGGGATGAAGTACAGACTTTTCCTGTTGAAGTTTTTAAGAAATTGGGTGAACTGGGAATGATGGGAGTATTGGTGCCGGAAGTTTACGGAGGTTCGGGATTTGGTTATCAGGAGTATGTAGATGTAATTGTAGAAGTCGCTAAGGTTTGCGGATCTATAGGTTTGTCTGTTGCTGCACATAATTCATTATGTACCGGACATATTCTTGCTTTTGGAACAGAAGAACAAAAACATAAATGGCTTCCCAAATTAGCTACAGCGGAATGGATTGGTGCCTGGGGTTTAACTGAAGCCAATACCGGATCTGATGCGCTGAGAATGATGACTACGGCCACACTGGACGGTGATCATTATATCTTAAATGGTGCGAAGAACTGGATTACACATGGTAAATCAGGAGATATCGCCGTAGTAATGGTACGTACTGGTGAAAAAGGGGATTCTAAAGGTATTTCTGCCATTGTTGTTGAACGCGGTACTCCTGGTTTTACAGCTGGAAAGAAAGAGAATAAATTAGGGATGCGTGCATCTGAAACTACAGAAATGATCTTTGATAACTGCCGTGTACCGGTGGCTAATCTGTTGGGTAATGTAGGAGAAGGTTTTAAACAAGCAATGAAAGTGCTGGATGGTGGAAGGATTTCTATTGCAGCTTTATCTTTAGGGATAGCCAAAGGTGCTTATGAAGCTGCGCTGGCCTATGCACAGGAGAGACATCAGTTCGGACAGCCTATTTCCAGCTTCCAGGCAATAAGTTTTAAACTGGCAGATATGGCTACCGAGATCGAAGCTGCAGAGTTACTGATCAGACAATCGGCAGATTTAAAGAACCGTGGACTGAAAATGACGAAAGAGTCAGCTATGGCTAAATACTTTGCTTCTGAGGTGGCTGTAAGGGCTGCTACCGAGGCTGTACAGATCTTTGGCGGTTATGGTTATACAAAAGACTTCCCGGTAGAGAAGTATTACCGTGACAGTAAATTATGTACCATAGGAGAGGGAACTTCAGAGATACAGAAAATCGTAATCGCGAGAGAGATTATGAATAAATAAAATAACAGCCTAAATCTAAAAAACTGTTAAAAATCAAAACAGACATATTCTAACCAAATATATTTTGACCAATCCGGTGAGCGAAAGTTCACCGGATTTTTTTTGCTGTCAAAACCCACAGCTGTTAAGTCTATGGATTTTTTTGCCCGATATTGTTCGGGTACTGGTCGGGTAGTAGTCGGGTACTGGTTTGGACTGAACCAGTATTGGCATAATCTTCCTCCATAGCAAGTCCATAGATTTTAGCTAGTTGAAAAGCATGGACCCACCATGCTATCAAGGTATGCCGGATATGTACTCATCCCGACCAGCACTACTATTTAACCCAACCAGTACAAGCTAATTATCACATTCAAAATAGTTTACTTGTTTTATAATAAATAATGTGTTAGCTTTGCCATCCCAAAACAACGAGAGGAGGTATTTTAACGTTATGATCATAATTAATATTAAAGACGGCGAATCACTTGATAAAGCCCTTAAACGTTTCAAAAAGAAATTTGAGAAAACTGGTGTATTGAGAGAACTACGCAGCCGTCAGGCATACGAGAAAAAATCTGTAGCTCGTCGTACATTAGTTAAACACGCGATTTATAAAGAAAATATGCACTTAGAAGGAAAGATTTAATTCGTCCCTTTTAATTTGTTATAAATATTGTAAAGCACCATCGGATTTTTCCGGTGGTGCTTTCTTTTTATAGACTATTTGTGTACATTCACCTTACGGGGTAACCATTATACTAAATGACAGTAGAGTCCTACTTAAACTATCTGCAGCACGAGAAGCGATATTCTGCGCATACCGTGTTAGCCTACAGAACGGATCTGATGCAGTTTGACGGATTTGTTGAGCAGACTTACGAACTCCGGCCGGAAGAGGCGCAATACGTACATATAAGAGATTATATCGTGCACCTGATGGAAGATAAGACAGGGGCCAGTTCCATCGGTAGAAAACTGTCCAGTCTGCGGGGGTATTATAAATATCTGTACCGGCAGAAAATTATCCTGACAAGTCCGATGTCCAGGATCAGGGCGCCTAAAACACCTGAGCGTCTGCCTGTGTTTATAGATGGAGAGAAGTTAGATCACCTGCTCGATTCGGGAGAGTTCTTTGACGACACTTTCCCTTCGGTCCGGGATAAAATGGTCATTGAAATGCTTTTTGGAACAGGGATGCGTTTAGCTGAATTGCTGGGGCTGAAAGAAACAGATATTGATTTTTATGGTGAATCTGTGAAAGTTTTGGGTAAAAGGAAAAAAGAAAGAATTATTCCTGTGACCAAACAGCTTATCAATCAGCTGAAAGACTACATTGACTTGAAATCGTTACAGAAATTTAATAACAAAACGAGTAGCTTATTCGTTACTAATAAAGGAGCCGCCGTTTACCCGGTCTTTATCTATCAACTGGTAAAAAGTTATTTGACTTATATATCCACACAGGATAAAAAGAGTCCCCATGTATTAAGACACTCTTATGCAACAAGTCTGCTGAACAGGGGAGCAGATCTGAATGCGATTAAAGAATTACTGGGCCATGCCAGTTTAGCGGCTACCCAGGTATATACGCACAATTCTATTGAAAGATTAAAAACAATATATAAACAAGCCCATCCAAAGGCATAAAAAAGGAGGACAACATGAAAATTACAGTTCAATCAATCCATTTCAATGCAGACCACAAGTTGTTAGAGTTTATTCAGAAAAAAGTTGATAAGCTGGAACAGTTCCACGACCAGATCATAAGTGGTGAAGTTTACTTGAAATTAGAGAACGTAGATGATGAGGCTAACAAAATAAGTGAAATAAAATTGATGGTTCCTGGCGGAATATTGTTTGCGAAGGAACAATGCAAGTCTTTCGAAGAGGCGACGGATTTGTCGATAGAGTCGTTGAAAAAGCAAATAACAAAACATAAAGAAAAAAATAGAATAAAAGTTTCAGAGCTTAACACGGTATTGAACGCTGATGAAGTCACTGATTATTAGGGATCTATTTTTGTAAATTTTAAATATGAAACCAGCAGGAAATAAACTGCTGGTTTTTTTTTCAAAATAGTTTTGCAACTTTAAAATATTCTTGTAGATTTGCATTCCAATTCGGAACAGGGGTTAACCCATAAAGAGTTGGTTTGTTCTGTGAATGTTTAAAAAATAATAATAAGCCTCCTTAGCTCAGCTGGTAGAGCAACTGACTTGTAATCAGTAGGTCATTGGTTCGATCCCGATAGGAGGCTCTTTTAAACCTGCATCTGGTAGATGAGACGGTTTAGAGGAATGGGGGGATACCAGAGTGGCCAAATGGGACAGACTGTAACTCTGTTGTCGCAAGACTTCGAAGGTTCGAATCCTTCTCCCCCCACTTTAAAATAAGTAAAAGCGAAAGTAGCTCAGTTGGTAGAGCGATAGCCTTCCAAGCTATAGGTCGCGAGTTCGAACCTCGTCTTTCGCTCTTGATTCAAAGAGCAGTCGGCAGGATGGTCACAGTTTAATGCCGGACCGGTATTGAAGATTGTGAAGGGAATATTAAGCCGACGTAGCTCAGCGGTAGAGCACTTCCTTGGTAAGGAAGAGGTCATGGGTTCAAGTCCCATCGTTGGCTCAGGAATAAAAATAAAAAAGCTTTGTTAAATCTGTCTTCATAAACAGAATCAACAGAGTTTTTTGTATTGAATTGTATCAAAACAATAATTAAAAATAAAAGTTAACCTACTAATAAGTATAAAAACATGGCAAAAGAAAAGTTTGACCGCAGCAAGCCGCACTTAAACATCGGCACTATCGGTCACGTTGACCACGGTAAAACAACCTTAACAGCAGCTATCACTAAAGTGTTATCTGATGCTGGTTTATCTGAGGCGCGTTCATTTGATTCGATTGACTCTGCTCCAGAGGAAAAAGAAAGAGGTATCACTATTAACACTGCACACGTTGAGTATTCAACTGCTAACCGTCACTATGCTCACGTTGACTGTCCAGGTCACGCGGATTATGTGAAAAACATGGTTACAGGTGCGGCGCAAATGGATGGTGCTATTATCGTTGTAGCGGCTACAGATGGTCCTATGCCACAAACTCGTGAGCACATTCTATTGGCTCGCCAGGTAGGTGTACCTTCATTGGTGGTTTTCATGAATAAAGTGGATATGGTTGACGATCCTGAATTACTAGAATTAGTAGAGATGGAAGTTCGTGAATTATTATCTTTCTATGATTTCCCAGGTGATGAAATCCCAGTTATTCAAGGTTCTGCTTTGGGTGGATTAAACGGTGATGCTAAATGGGTTGGTAAAATCATGGAGTTAATGGATGCTGTAGATAGCTACATTCCAATCCCTCCACGTTTGACTGAACTTCCTTTCTTAATGCCTGTTGAAGATGTATTCTCGATCACTGGTCGTGGTACTGTTGCAACTGGTCGTATTGAGCGTGGTGTAATCAACTCTGGAGATCCAGTTGAGATCTTAGGTATGGGTGCAGAAAATCTTAAATCAACTGTAACAGGTGTTGAGATGTTCCGTAAGATCCTTGATTATGGTGAAGCAGGTGATAACGTAGGTTTATTATTACGTGGTATTGAGAAAACTGATATCCGTCGTGGTATGGTTATCTGTAAACCAGGTTCTGTAACTCCTCACACTGATTTCAAAGCTGAGATCTATGTATTATCAAAAGCTGAAGGTGGACGTCACACTCCATTCTTTAACAAATACCGTCCGCAATTCTATTTCCGTACCACAGACGTTACTGGAGAGATCACTCTTCAAGAAGGAACTGAAATGGTTATGCCAGGTGATAACGTTACCATCAATGTAAAATTGATCAACGCAATCGCAATGGAAAAAGGACTTCGTTTCGCTATCCGTGAAGGTGGTAGAACAGTAGGTGCTGGTCAGGTAACTGAAATTGTAAAATAATTTTGTAACGACCTTCGGGTAGTTATTAAATAATAAGACAAAGTACTCGGACGTTAGAGTCTGAGTACTTTGTTCTAATGAAATGTTTGTTTTAACCTGCAGAGGTTAATTCTTATACACGGGAATAGTTCAACGGTAGAATAGAGGTCTCCAAAACCTTTGATCAGGGTTCGAATCCTTGTTCCCGTGCAAAAACTTAGATATGGCTAGCATAGTTCAATTTATTAAAGAATCATACGAGGAAATGACCCAGAAGGTTACCTGGCCTACATGGGGAGAACTGCAAAGTTCTGCAGTGCTGGTTTTGGTAGCTTCGTTTATTATTGCAGTGGTTATTTTTGCAATGGATAAAGGATCTACTTTTGTTTTAGATACTTTTTATAAATCACTTTCTAATTAATAAAGCTAAATGAACGATCAGCTAAAATGGTATGTAGTTAGGGCGGTAAGCGGAAAAGAGAAGAAGGTAAAGCAATACATTGATTCTGAGATAAGTCGTTTAGGTTTTTCTCATCTTGTTCCGCAAGTATTGATCCCTATGGAAAAATACTACCAGATGAAAGAAGGAAAAAAGATTGCAAAAGAACGCAACTTTTATCCTGGTTATGTTTTGATTGAAGCAACATTAGACGGAGAGTTAGAACACATTATTAAAAATGTGAATAGCGTTATCGGTTTCTTAGGGGATAAAGGTGGAAACCCGGTTCCTATGCGTCAGGCAGAAGTTAACCGTATTCTGGGTAAAGTAGATGAAATGAGTCAGCAAGGTGAAACCATGAATGTGGCTTACTATGTTGGCGAGAACGTCAAAGTAATGGACGGTCCTTTCAACGGGTTTACCGGAGTTATTGAAGAGGTTAACGAAGAGAAAAAGAAATTGAAAGTTATGGTTAAGATTTTCGGAAGAAAAACTCCTCTGGAGCTTAACTATATGCAAGTAGAAAAAGAGTAGAATAAAGATCTTAAATGTTACATGCTTCCAACATTTTAACATTGAGTATTACAATTAACAAATCAGAAAATGGCAAAAGAAGTCAGTGCGCTTGTTAAATTACAAATCAAAGGAGGAGCTGCAAATCCATCACCACCAGTAGGACCTGCATTAGGTGCTAAAGGTGTTAACATCATGGAATTTTGCAAGCAATTTAATGCTCGTACCCAAGATAAGCCTGGTAAAGTATTACCTGTTGTAATTACTGTTTATGCTGACAAGTCTTTCGAATTTATCATCAAAACCCCTCCGGTTGCTATCCAGTTAAAGGATGCTACTAAATTAGCGAGTGGTTCTGCTGAGCCCAACCGTAAGAAAGTTGGTTCGGTGACTTGGGATCAGGTTAAGTCAATTGCTGAAGATAAAATGACTGATTTAAATGCATTCACTATCGAGTCGGCAATGAGTATGGTTGCCGGTACAGCACGCAGTATGGGAATCACCGTTAGCGGCGATGCACCCTGGACAAATTAATTAACAAAAAACAGTTTACAACAGTGGCTAAATTAACAAAAAATCAAAAAAAGGCACATGCTAAACTAGAATCTGGTAAAACGTATTCTTTACAGGATGCGGCTGCTTTGGTAAAAGAAATCACAACTACTAAATTCGATGCTTCGGTTGATATCGACATCGCTTTAGGCGTTGATCCGCGTAAAGCGAATCAAATGGTTCGTGGTATCGCTACTTTACCACACGGTACAGGTAAAACTGTACGTGTTTTAGTTCTTTGTAACCCTGATAAGGAAGAAGAAGCTAAAGCGGCAGGTGCAGATTTCGTAGGTTTAGACGAATATGTTGCCAAGATTGAAGGTGGATGGACTGATGTTGACATTATTATCACTACTCCTGCTTGTATGGCAAAAGTAGGTAAACTGGGCCGCGTTTTAGGTCCACGTAACCTTATGCCAAACCCAAAATCAGGTACTGTAACTAACGAAGTTGGTAAAGCAGTAACTGACGTAAAAGGCGGTAAAATTGATTTTAAAGTTGACAAAAGTGGTATCATTCATGCTTCGGTAGGAAAAGTATCATTCCCAGCAGAAAAAATATATGAAAATGCATTAGAAGTTCTTCAAGTAATTTCTAAGCTTAAACCATCTGCTGCTAAAGGAACTTATTTTAAGAGCATTCATGTTTCTTCAACAATGAGTCCTGGAATCGCAATCGAAACTAAATCAGTAGCAGGGATCTAATTATGAACAGAGAAGAAAAACACGAAGTAGTTTCAGCTCTTCAAGAGAAGATGCAGGACTTTGGCAATTTTTACATTGCCGATACATCTAGCTTATCTGTTGAGAAAATTAACAACATCCGTCGCAAATGTTTCGAAAGTGGTATTGAAATGCAGGTTGCTAAAAATACTTTGATCAGAAAAGCGATCGAAGGATTAGAAGGTGATAATTCAAGTATCTTTGAAGCATTAAAAGGCCAGTCAGCCTTATTATTCTCAAGAACAGGTAATGGTCCAGCTAAGCTGATCAAAGCTTTGAGAAAAGGTACTGACAAACCAGTATTGAAAGCTGCGTTTATCGACACAGCAATCTATGTTGGAGATAATCATTTAGATACATTAGTAAGCTTGAAATCAAGAGAAGAGCTTATTGGAGATATCATTGGCTTATTACAATCGCCAGCTAAAAATGTTATTTCAGCATTGAAATCTAGTGGTGGTAAAATCGCAGGAATTGTTAAAACTCTTCAGGAAAGAGAAGGTTAAGGAACACCTTATAAGTTTCATATTATTATAAATTATTTTTCACGTCAAATTTTAAAAACTCTATAAAATGGCAGATTTAAAAGCGTTTGCTGAGCAATTAGTAAACTTAACAGTTAAAGAAGTTAACGAATTAGCTCAAATCCTTAAAGACGAGTATGGTATCGAACCAGCTGCTGCTGCAGTTGCTGTTGCAGGTCCTGCTGGTGATGCTGCTCCTGCAGCTGAAGAAAAATCTACTTTCGATGTTATCTTGAAAGAAGCTGGTGGTTCTAAATTAGCAGTTGTTAAGTTAGTAAAAGACTTAACTGGATTAGGTTTGAAAGAAGCTAAAGATTTAGTTGACGGTGCACCAAAAGAATTAAAAGCTGGTGTTTCTAAAGACGAAGCTGAAGCTTTGAAAAAACAATTAGAAGAAGCTGGAGCTGTAGTTGAGATTAAGTAATCACTTAATTTTAATATAACTTTAAACATAGACTCCGACTGTACAGTCGGAGTCTATACCTGTTTATATACATTTCATCTAAGTTTGGTTGGTGGGATGTTCACGGCAAACCAAACAAATAGTTTATTCTTAAACTAAATTAACTTTAGTACCTTGGCAAATAAAGTCGACCAAAGAGTAAATTTTGCACGTAGTAAGCACATCATAGATTACCCGGATTTTCTAGATGTACAGTTGCAATCATTCAGAGAATTTTTCCAGATAGAAACTACTTCAGACAACCGTCACACAGAGGGCTTGTTTAAAGTGTTTGCTGAAAACTTTCCAATCACAGATTCCAGAAATATTTTCGTTTTGGAATTCCTTGATTATTTTATTGACCCGCCACGTTATGATATACCTGAGTGTATTGACCGTGGGTTAACTTATAGTGTTCCTCTAAAGGCAAAGTTGAAATTGTCTTGTAATGATGCGGAACACGAAGATTTTGAAACTATCATTCAGGATGTATATCTGGGTACTATTCCATATATGACCCCTAAGGGTACATTCGTGATCAATGGTGCAGAGCGTGTAATTGTTTCTCAGTTACACAGGTCACCGGGTGTGTTCTTCGGCCAGAGCCGTCACACTAACGGAACCAAGCTTTATTCTGCGCGTGTGATTCCTTTCAAAGGATCATGGATCGAATTTGCTACTGACGTAAATAACGTCATGTATGCTTATATCGACCGTAAGAAAAAGTTCCCTGTTACCACGCTGTTACGTGCAATTGGTTATGACTCTGATAAAGATATCCTTGAACTGTTTGACTTGGCTGATGAAGTTAAAGTCAGCAAATCTGGTTTAAAGAAATATATCGGACGTAAGCTTGCTGCGAGAGTTTTAAGAAAATGGGTTGAAGATTTTGTAGACGAAGATACCGGTGAGGTAGTTTCGATAGATCGTAACGAAGTGATCTTAGACAGGGATACTGTTTTAGAAGACGAGCATATTGATATGATCATTGATGCTGGCGTTAAAACTATTATCTTATCTAAAGATGATGGTGCTAGTCAGGCTGATTATACTATTATATATAATACATTACAAAAAGATACTTCAAACTCTGAAAAAGAGGCTGTTGAAAACATCTATCGTGCTTTGCGTAACGCAGAACCACCTGATGAGGAAACTGCAAGAGGTATCATTGAGCGTTTATTCTTCTCGGACAAACGTTATGACTTAGGAGATGTTGGTCGTTACCGCATCAACCGTAAGTTGAAAATGGATACTCCTGATCACGTTAAAGTATTGACAAAAGCAGATATTATTGCAATTGTTAAATACCTGATTAAACTGATCAACTCCAAAGAAGAGGTCGATGATATTGACCACTTGTCAAACCGTCGTGTACGTACAGTAGGTGAGCAGTTATATGCTCAGTTTGGTGTAGGTCTGGCGCGTATGGCACGTACTATCCGTGAGCGGATGAACATCCGTGATAACGAGGTTTTCACACCAACTGACTTGATTAATGCCCGTACTTTATCGTCGGTAATTAATTCATTCTTTGGTACCAACCAGTTATCTCAGTTCATGGACCAGACTAATCCTCTGGCAGAGATTACGCACAAGCGTCGTCTTTCAGCCTTAGGCCCAGGTGGTCTTTCCCGTGAAAGAGCTGGTTTCGAGGTGCGTGACGTTCACTATACCCACTACGGTAGGTTGTGTACGATTGAAACACCAGAGGGACCAAACATCGGTTTGATCTCATCTCTTTGTGTACATGCGAAGATCAATACATTAGGATTTATAGAAACACCATACAAAATCGTAAGAGACGGTATTGTTGCTGTAGATGAAGATGTAATTTATCTTTCTGCTGAAGATGAAGATGGTAAAACTATCGCACAGGCAAACGCTGCTTATGATGATAAAGGTAATTTCACTACGCCACGTGTTAAAGCACGTTACGAGGGTGACTTCCCGATTATTGAGCCTGAGAAATTAGACTTAATGGACGTGGCACCAAATCAGATTACTTCGATTGCTGCTTCACTGATCCCGTTCTTAGAACATGATGATGCGAACAGGGCCCTGATGGGATCCAACATGCAACGTCAGGCTGTACCATTGTTACGTCCTGAAGCGCCGATTGTTGGAACTGGTCTGGAAGGCCGTGTTGCACGTGACTCTAGAACACTGATCAACGCTGAAGGCGATGGTGTTGTTGAATATGTTGATGCAAACGAAATCACTATCAAATATGTAAGAAACGATGCAGATCGTTTGGTATCTTTTGAAGGTGACAGCAAAACTTATAAATTAATTAAATTCAAGAAAACCAACCAGAATACTTGTATCAACTTAAAACCAATCGTTAAGAAAGGTCAGAAAGTTGTTAAAGGACAAGTACTTTGTGAAGGTTATGCAACTGAAAATGGTGAACTTGCTTTAGGCAGGAACCTTAAAGTGGCGTTCATGCCTTGGCAGGGATATAACTTTGAGGATGCGATTGTAATCAGTGAACGTATTGTTCGTGAAGACATCTTTACTTCATTGCATATTGAAGAGTTTGAATTGGAAGTGCGTGATACAAAACGTGGAGAAGAGGAATTAACACCAGATATCCCTAACGTTTCTGAAGAAGCTACTAAAGATTTAGATGAAAATGGTATTATCCGTATCGGTGCTGAGGTTAAAGAAGGCGATATCCTGATTGGTAAGATTACACCAAAAGGAGAGTCTGATCCTTCACCGGAAGAGAAATTATTACGTGCTATCTTTGGAGATAAAGCGGGTGATGTGAAAGATGCATCCCTGAAAACTCCTCCATCGATCAGAGGTGTGGTAATTGATACTAAATTATTCTCAAGAGCTAAGAAAACTACTAAAGCTGAAGAAAAATCGGCAATAGAGAAATTAGACAAGAGATATAATCTGGCTACAACCAATCTGAAAAATGAACTGGTTGACAAATTGTTCCAGATTGTAAATGGTAAAACTTCTCAGGGTATTTTCAACGTTTACAAGGAATTATTATTCCCTAAAGGTGCTAAGTTCACTCAAAAAAGTTTAGCTGATCTTGAATTCGCTCACATTAATCCATACAAATGGACTACTGATGACGATAAAAATGATCAGATCAAAATTTTGATCCACAACTATGGTATCCGTGTAAACGAAGAACTGGGTGCATATAAACGTGATAAATTTGCCATCAGTGTTGGTGATGAATTGCCGTCAGGAATTGTGCAAATGGCTAAAGTTTATGTAGCTAAAAAACGTAAACTGAAAGTAGGGGATAAGATGGCTGGTCGTCACGGTAATAAGGGTATTGTTGCCCGTATCGTTCGTGATGAAGATATGCCGTTCCTTGATGACGGAACTCCTGTTGATATCGTGTTGAACCCACTGGGTGTACCTTCACGTATGAACCTTGGACAGATCTATGAAACTGTATTGGCATGGGCCGGTAAAGAACTGGGTGTGAAATTCGCAACTCCGATCTTTGATGGTGCCAAGCATGATGAAGTGGAAGAATGGATCGCTAAAGCTGGTGTTCCTGCTTCAGGAAGAACTTATTTACATAATGGTTTAACGGGTGAGAAATTTGACCAGCCAACTACAGTAGGTATTATCTACATGCTGAAACTGGGTCACATGGTTGATGATAAAATGCACGCCCGTTCAATCGGACCATATTCATTAATTACACAACAACCATTGGGTGGTAAAGCTCAATTCGGGGGTCAGCGTTTTGGTGAGATGGAGGTTTGGGCATTAGAAGCATTTGGTGCGGCTAATATTCTACAAGAGATCCTGACTGTGAAGTCTGATGATGTAATTGGTAGAGCCAAAACTTATGAAGCAATTGTAAAAGGCGAAAACCTGCCGACTCCAGGTGTACCGGAATCATTCAATGTACTGGTACATGAGCTGCGCGGATTAGGTTTAGATATTACGTTAGACTAATGTTGAATTTTTTAATGTCGGAATGGGACCTGTTAAACCAGGAGCCCATTCTGACTTTTTAAATTTTCAAATTCAAACAACAGAGCTATGTCTTACAAAAAGGATAATAAATTAAAAAGCAATTTCACCTCGATTACCATTAGTTTGGCATCGCCGGAGGCTATTTTAGAGCGCTCTAGTGGTGAGGTGTTAAAACCTGAGACTATTAATTATCGTACTTACAAACCGGAACGTGATGGTTTGTTCTGCGAGCGTATTTTTGGTCCGGTAAAAGATTACGAATGTCACTGTGGTAAATACAAACGTATCCGTTATAAAGGTATTGTTTGTGACCGTTGTGGTGTTGAGGTAACGGAGAAAAAAGTACGTAGAGAGCGTATGGGACATATCAATCTGGTAGTTCCTGTTGCGCATATCTGGTATTTCCGTTCATTGCCAAATAAAATCGGTTATTTATTAGGCCTTCCAACCAAAAGATTAGATTTGATTATTTACTACGAGCGTTATGTAGTTATTCAATCTGGTTTAATGGAAGAGCAGGGTATCCAGTATATGGATTTCCTGACTGAGGAAGAGTACCTGGATATCTTAGATAAATTACCTAAAGAAAATCAATATTTAGACGATAAAGATCCTAATAAATTCATCGCCAAAATGGGTGCTGAAGCTTTAGAAGATTTATTGAAACGTATTGATTTAGATACTTTATCTTATAACTTACGTCACCAGGCTGCAAACGAAACTTCTCAGCAACGTAAAAACGAAGCTTTGAAACGTTTACAGGTTGTGGAAGCTTTCCGTGGTGCAAGAACACGTATTGAGAATAATCCGGAATGGATGATTATTAAAATCGTTCCTGTTATTCCACCGGAATTACGTCCGTTAGTACCTCTTGAAGGTGGTCGTTTCGCGACTTCGGATTTAAATGATTTATACCGTCGTGTAATTATCCGTAACAACCGTTTAAAGCGTTTGATCGAGATTAAAGCACCAGAAGTTATTTTACGTAACGAGAAACGTATGTTACAGGAAGCTGTAGATTCGTTATTCGATAACTCACGTAAAGTAAATGCGGTAAAAACTGAAGGTAACCGTGCTTTGAAATCTCTTTCAGATATCCTGAAAGGTAAACAAGGTCGTTTCCGTCAGAACTTATTAGGTAAACGTGTGGATTACTCTGCGCGTTCGGTAATTGTTGTAGGTCCAAACCTGAAATTACACGAATGTGGTTTACCTAAAGATATGGCTGCTGAGCTTTTCAAACCGTTTATCATTCGCAAGATGATCGAACGTGGAATCGTGAAAACAGTTAAATCTGCAAAGAAAATTGTAGATAGAAAAGATCCTTTAGTTTGGGATATTCTGGAAAACGTCTTAAAAGGACACCCTGTATTACTGAATCGTGCGCCTACGCTGCACAGATTGGGTATACAATCTTTCCAGCCTAAATTAGTTGAAGGAAAAGCAATTCAGTTACACCCACTAGTGTGTACTGCATTCAACGCCGATTTTGACGGTGACCAGATGGCTGTGCATTTACCTTTAGGTCATGCTGCTATTTTGGAAGCCCAGGTATTGATGTTAGCTGCACACAACATTCTGAACCCTGCGAACGGTACGCCAATTACGGTACCTTCTCAGGATATGGTTTTGGGTCTTTATTATATTACTAAAGGCCGTAGAACAGATGCTCAGCGTGTAGTGAATGGTCAGGATTCTTCTTTCTATTCTCCTGAAGAGGTTATCATTGCTTACAATGAAAAACGTATCGATCTTCACGCATTTATCAAAGTAAAGGTAAATGTTAAGGATTCAGACGGAAATATTGTTAACAGATTAACTGAAACTACTGTAGGTCGTGTATTGTTTAACCAAATGGTACCGGAAGAAGTAGGATATATCAATGAACTGTTAACTAAAAAATCACTGAGAGATATTATCGGTGATGTAGTGAAGGTTACTGGTATGGCTCGTGCATCAAGATTCCTTGATGATATTAAAGAGTTAGGTTTCCAAATGGCATTCAGAGGTGGGTTGTCGTTTAACTTACAGGATGTAAACATCCCTGCAGAAAAACAAGTTCTTTTAGAACAGGCTTCTGCTGAAGTTGAAGAAGTAAGGAATAACTATAACATGGGATTCATTACCAACAACGAGCGTTACAATCAGATTATCGATATCTGGACCCGTATCAATAACCGTTTAACATCATTCGTGATGACACAGTTATCGAGCGATAACCAGGGCTTTAACTCTGTATATATGATGCTTGACTCTGGAGCACGTGGATCTAAAGAGCAGATTCGTCAGCTTTGCGGAATGCGTGGTCTGATGGCAAAACCTCAGAAATCAGGTTCAGGTGGTGAAATTATTGAGAATCCGATTCTTTCGAACTTTAAAGAAGGACTATCAGTATTAGAATACTTTATCTCTACCCACGGTGCGCGTAAAGGTTTGGCGGATACAGCGTTAAAAACTGCAGATGCTGGTTACCTGACCCGTCGTTTACATGACGTTGCTCAGGATATGATCGTGAACGCATCTGACTGTGGTACTTTAAGAGGTATGTACACTACTGCTTTAAAAGATAACGAAGATATCGTTGAGCCATTATATGACAGAATTTTAGGTCGTATCTCACTGCATGATGTATTTAATCCTCTGGATGGTAAATTATTAGTGGGTGCTGGTGAAGATATTGACGAAGATATCGCAAAAGCAATCGAAGAGTCTCCTTTAGAAGGTGTGGAAATACGTTCAGTATTGACATGCGAAAACAAAAGAGGTGTTTGTGCGCTTTGTTACGGACGTAACTTAGCAACTGGTAAACGTGTTCAACGTGGTGAAGCTGTCGGTGTAATTGCTGCACAGTCAATCGGTGAGCCGGGTACACAGTTAACATTACGTACATTCCACGTGGGTGGTACCGCATCGAACATTGCAGCTGAATCTCAGTTAAATGCGAAGTTTGATGGTATCATTGAATTCGAAAACGTTCGTACTGTAGCTAATGATACAGGTGAGCAAGGTGTAAAACAAATTGTTTTAGGTCGTTCAGGTGAATTCAAAATCGTTGAAGAAGGTACTGGTAAAGTGATCATGACCAATAATATCCCTTACGGTTCATTCTTATATATTGAAGAAGGAGCTAAAGTTAAAAAAGGAGATAAGATCTGTTCATGGGATCCGTACAACGCGGTTATTATCTCGGAGTTTGCCGGTAAAATCGAATTTGATGCGATCATCGAAGGTGTTACCTTCCGTGAAGAGTCAGATGAGCAAACTGGTCACCGTGAGAAAGTAATTATTGATACACGTGATAAAACTAAAAATCCATCGGTAAGAGTAGTAGATAAAAAAGGTGAGTTAATCAGACAGTATAACATTCCTGTTGGTGCTCACGTTTCAATCGACGATGGAGAGGCAGTAAAAACTGGTCAGATCTTAGTTAAAATTCCTCGTGCTACAGGTAAAACAAGAGATATTACGGGTGGTTTACCACGTGTAACTGAATTGTTCGAAGCACGTAACCCTTCTAACCCGGCTGTAGTAACCGAGATTGATGGTGTAGTAACATTAGGTGGTGTGAAACGTGGTAATCGTGAGATGACTATCGAATCAAAAGACGGTGAGGTTAAAAAATACCTGGTACCATTGTCTAAACACATCCTTGTTCAGGACAATGACTTTGTGAAAGCTGGTATGCCATTATCAGACGGTTCAATCTCTCCTGCTGATATTTTAGCGATTAAAGGTCCTGCTGCTGTACAAGAATACTTAGTAAATGGTATCCAGGAAGTTTATCGTTTACAAGGTGTAAAAATCAATGATAAACACTTTGAGGTAATTGTACACCAGATGATGCAGAAGGTTCACATTGAAGATCCGGGAGATACTACGTTCTTAGAAAACAATTCTGTAGATCGTTGGGACTTCATGATTGAAAATGATGAAATCTATGACAAGAAAGTTGTTGTTGATGCAGGTGATTCAAACACGGTTAAACCAGGTCAGATTCTTTCTCTGCGTAAATTAAGAGATGAAAATTCTCAGTTAAAACGTAAAGATTTAAGACAGATCGAAGTTCGTGATGCAAGATCGGCAACTGCCAGTTCTGTATTACAAGGTATCACCCGTGCTTCATTAGGTACGAAATCATTCATCTCTGCAGCTTCCTTCCAGGAGACTACAAAAGTATTGAACGAAGCTGCAATTGCAGGTAAACGTGATAATATGCTTGGATTGAAAGAAAACGTAATCGTTGGTCACTTGATTCCTTCAGGTACTGGTGTTCGTGGATACGAACGGATTATCGTTGGTTCACAAGAAGAGTATGACAAATTATTAGCTTCTAAACAAGAAGAAGAAATAGAAGCATAATTTAAATAGTTAATTTTTTTTTTAAGACCGTCTCCTAAGTAATTGTGAGACGGTCTTTTTTTTGGTTATCATATTTCAACTTATAGTTATCTTTTCTTTAATTAGACCTAGTCTAAATAATAGTCATATATTTGTGGTGTACAAAACACACCAACTAATACCGATTATTAATGAAACACCTTTACACTATTTGTTTGGCCGTATTTCTAATGGCTTCTTTTACTGCTTTTGCGCAATCCCCCGGAAACGGAAATATTTCAGGAACACTGACTCTGGTAGACGGACAATCTTATGGTTCTGCCTCCGTTACGCTAATCGAATTGAAAAAGTCTACATTGACCGATGAACAAGGTAAATATGCTTTCAGCAATCTGGCTCCAGGAAAATATACAGTCAGGATCCAGGTATTAGGTGCTGCACAGAAGGATTTGTCCGTTACTGTGGTTACAGGACAAACCACAACAGCTAATTATCAGCTGACCAGAGAAAATGTACAGGCTTTACAAGAGGTAACTATTGCTGGAAATGTAAATAAGTTCGCAAAAAAAGAAAGTATTTATGTTGCGCGTCTTCCTTTGAAAAATTTGGAAAATCCACAGGTTTATTCTTCTGTTCCAAAAGAATTGATCCAGGAACAAATGGCGACTGATTTGGGGAGTATCGCCAAAAATGTACCAGGTGCAGGTATTCCTATGATTGCAAACCAGGGTAGGGTTACTTTTCGCTCCCGTGGTTTTGATACAGAACCTAATGCAAGAAATGGAGTTGCGGGTGCTGCCTTTGCTTCTATTGACCCGGCAAACATAGAACGTGTTGAAGCTATAAAAGGCCCTTCTGCAACTTTATTTGGCAGTAATATATCTAGTAGTTACGGCGGTTTGTATAACCGTGTGACTAAAAAACCTTATAATGGTTTTGGTGGAGAAGTTGGTTATGTTGGCGGAAGCTGGAATTTTAACAGGCTTACCCTTGACATTAACACCCCTGTTAATACTGATAGGACGGTATTATTCAGATTAAATGGCGCAACCAGCTTTGAGAAAAGTTTTCAGGATCAGGGATTCACTAATAGTCTGAGCCTGGCACCAAGTTTCTCTTATCAGGTTTCGGACCGTCTTTCTTTATTGTTTGATGTAGAATTTGGCCAGGCTAAAGGTACTTCCGTTGTTCGCTTCAATCCTTATATAGATCCGAAGGTGGTCTCTACCAAAACAATCAGGGAATTGCAATTCCCTTACAATAAAACCTTTATGGGTAATGATCTGGCTTATCAGACCCAAATGCTGAACATTTTTGCGCAGGCTAATTATAAAATTTCAGAAAGCTGGACTTCTCAGACTATAATTTCACGTGCACGTTCTTCTATCAATGGTTATATAACAGCATTAAGGGGAACTACAGAAACAAAAATCAGTCCTCAGGTTATTACTGGTTACACTGCGTTTGTCGCAACTAACATTCAGCAGAATTTTATCGGAGATTTTAAGATTGCCAAATTACGGAACCGTCTGGTAGTTGGGTTAGACTATTACAATAATTCGAATGACTTTGACAGAGTAACCGTCAATCTGCCAACTGTAGATTTCATCAATACGCCTGCAAGCTATCGGATAAGTCGTTTTAAGGTAGATTCTCTGACCAGCAAGGGGGCACTACGTAGAGAAAGCAGCGGAGACAATACTTATTCTGTCTATGCTTCGGATGTCATCAACCTTACAGACAGATTAATGGCGATGCTGAGTTTACGTGTTAACCGTTATGATTACAATGGTGTTTATAATATTACCACAGGTACTGTCTCAGGGGGATTAGGAACCAGCGGGTTACAGGCCGGCCCGTATAAACAAACGAATCTGTCTCAAAAAATGGGACTTGTATATGAGCTGTCTAAAGATCGTCTATCCGTTTTTGGTAACTATATGAATGGTTTTTTTAATAAAAGTGGAGTAACTGCCGACGGAAGTGCAATTAAACCAGAACATGCTAATCAACTGGAGTTTGGTTTTAAAGGGGATCTGCTGGATCATAGACTTGTAGGAACTGTAAGCTATTATGATATAAAGGTGGCTAATGTTTTACGCGATGATCCCAACAATCCACAAAATTATCAGATCCAGGACGGAACACAGTTAAGTAAAGGTGTAGAAGTTGAACTGACTGCAAATCCTTTTGCCGGCTTAAATATAGTGGCTGGTTACGCTTACAATGATAGTAAATTAACTAAATCCAACCCGGCTACCAATGGTCTGCGTCCAGGTCAGTCGGGCCCGCCGCATACTTATAACTTATGGATCAGTTATCGTTTCCCTGAAGGAGACCTTAAAGGACTGGGGGTAGGTTTTGGCGGAAACGCAGGAAGCTGGTCTTATCATACCAACACAGTTACAACCAAAATCATTATTCCTTCTTATACTATGTTAGATGCCAGTGTATTTTATGATAAGCCAAAATATCGTGTTGGTTTCAAAGTAGATAACCTGACCAGTGAAAAAGCATGGTCTGTAAGGTTAACTCCACAGGCACCTGCAAGATTTACAGGTAGCGTAGCACTGAAATTCTAATCTAGGATTAAATTAAATTTACCCCAGGAATGTTATGCTTACTATTATAAGTAAAAAACATCTTTAGAGATATCAGGAATCATATTATTTTTTTACAAACAAAAGGTTAATAATTATTTTAGATAATTATTAACCTTTTCTGTTAATCATCTCTTATTTTAGTGATTTGATTATCAGTGGTGAGTATAAAAATATACAAAAATGAAAAATCTGAAATTAGTCTTCTCTGTCGGCTTGTTTGTACTTATCAGCTCTTGCTCAAAAAAGGATGATACAAAACCTTCTGACCCGGTAAAACCTCCGATAGTGGTTCCACCAGATCCGGTTAAAACAAATGATGTTTATGTAGCTGGCTGGGATTATAATAATAAAATGAATTCTGTTGCTACTATATGGAAAAATGGGGTAGCAAAGGTATTAACTGACGGTACAGCCGACAGGGCGGAAGCAAACTCAGTATATGTGAGTGGTACTGATGTTTATGTAGCGGGTATTGATGGAGGGAAGTGTATAGTTTGGAAAAATGGGATTCCCACCGTACTGGCTTCAGATTTGTATTCATCGGTTTATTCAGTTTTTGTAAGTGGGTCCGATGTTTATGTTTCAGGCTTTAGTAGCGGATTGGCTACCATATGGAAAAATAATATAGCTACAAGACTGACCGGTGGACCGGAATTTTCCAGGGCTTATAGTGTTTTTGTAAGTGGAACAGATGTTTATGCTGTTGGTTACGAATATAATAAGGACAAGAAATGTGTAGCCATGATGTGGAAAAATGGAATTGCTACGCGATTAAGCGATGGAACAAGACAGGCTATCGCAAAATCTGTTTTTGTGAGCGGTAATGATGTTTATGTATCGGGTACTGAAAATGTAGATCCTGCTGATCAATATCTGGCAGGTAATGAGGATGCAAGTGTAGCAGTTTTACCCAGGTCTGTTGTCAAAATATGGAAAAATGGAATAGTTGCCAATCTCACTTCGGGAGACAAACAGGCAATTGCAAATTCTATTTTTGTGAATGGAGCAGACGTGTTTGTTGCGGGTTATGAATATAATGGTAATACCTCAAATTCGGTTTTATGGAAGAATATGAAGCTAACTAACCTGAATTCAGGTACGCAGGGCAGGGTGAGATTGTCTTCTGCGAATGCTGTATTTGTCTACAAGGAAGAGGTTTATATAGCTGGTAATGATGGAGTGACAGCTAAAACGTGGAAAAATCTGGTTAATACCGGAGAAAGTGTGCTAGGAAAGGGAGGAGCTGTTGCAAATTCTGTCTTTGTAAAACAACAATAATTATAGAACTATTTTCATGGAGATAAATCCTTTCGTGATACATTTTATACTAATCCTTTTTTAAATAAGTTAACAGGCTAAGGATTTAAAGAAGTAGTTTTGTATTATGGAAAACCAAAATAACGACAATCAGATTAACATCGAACTTTCTGAGGAGATAGCAGAAGGTATATTTTCAAATTTGGCTATTATTACTCATTCCAATACTGAGTTTGTACTGGATTTTATCAGGGTAATGCCGGGAGTGCCTAAAGCAAAGGTAAAATCAAGAATTATCCTGACGCCGGAACATGCCAAAAGACTGATGCATGCCATGCAGGATAATATTGAAAAGTTTGAGGCTGCTAATGGCAGAATCAAAACCCAGGAAGAACCATCAGGATTCCCAATGAATTTTGGCGGGCCAACTGCACAGGCATAATTTTAAGAACAATTTATTTTGCCGGATAAATGATAAAACGGATGTTGATCGGAATGATGCTTTCCATGATCGCTTTGTTGGCTTATACCTGTAAAGATCATGGAAAGATAGCCGGCAGGTATAGCAGGGGGTATAAAGAAGGTTATAGGGAGGATATCAGTGATTATCTTTTAACTGTACTTTAAGACACCCGATTAATTGAATTTTCGAGAAAATTAATAACATCATCAGTCTGATCGGGGCTGAACCAGTGAATCTGTTCATCTCTTCTGAACCAGGTTAACTGACGTTTGGCAAAACGGCGGGTATTCTGTTTGATTTTCTCAACAGCTGTATCATAGGTGATATTGCCATCCAGATAATCAAAAAGCTCAGCGTAGCCAACAGTTTTCAGAGCGTTGAGGTCTTTGTGTGGCTGAAGGGACTTAACTTCATCCAGGAGGCCTTCCTGCAGCATGAGGTCAACTCTGTGGTTGATCCGTTGGTAAAGAAGAGGACGTTCCATATTCAGACCGATTTTTATAGTATCGAATGGTCTTTGCTTTTTACTGTTAGTCAGAAAAGAGGAAACTTTCTTACCTGTGGAAAGGAAAAACTCCAGACCACGGATCAGACGCTGTGTATTAGCCTGATCTACTTTAGCGTAATATTCAGGATCGGCAGCTGCAAGTTGTGCCTTAATAGGTTCAAGACCTTCTGTCTCAAATAAGGCATTGAGCTGGCTCCTGATCTGCATATCAGTATCGGGTAATTCATCGAGCCCTTTAGTGACCGCATCCAGGTATAAACCTGACCCCCCCACCATAATGGCAAGATCATGTTTACTGAATATTTCTTCCAGTACTTCCAGGGCCTGTTTCTCAAAGTCTCCTGTACTAAAAAAAGTATTGATCGAGTGGGAATCAATAAAATGGTGTCTGGCGGCTGCGAGTTCGTCAATATGCGGCTTTGCAGTGCCTATGGACATCTCTTTAAAAAACTGCCTGGAATCGGCAGAGATGATTTCTGTAGAGAAGTGCTGGGCCAGCGTAATACCTAAAGCTGTTTTACCTATTGCCGTTGGCCCTGCAATTACAATTAATGTTTTATTTTTCGCCATTATCTGGCATTAATAATCTTCTTTGCTGTCATACTCATCTTCGTGGTAATCTTCGTCACCATTATAATCGTCTGTATCGCTTTCTTCATCATCTGCATCTTCATTTTTAGATGAAGTTGTAATTCCTCTTCCGTCCATTGCTTCAATCTCTTCTGTATCTTCAGGAACAAAATCCATTTCATTCAGGAAATCAAAATCATTTGATGCAGGACTGGTAGCTACAGCCTCCACAGGGAAATTATTGGCATCAAAAATTTTAGGGGCTTCTCCTATACTTTTAAAAAGTACAGGATACTCAATACTTGGATCTGTCTGCAGGATAATTTTGATCAGCTCAACATGAAATTCATATGGACGATCAAAATTGTATATATAATAAAACTTCTGATGAGGATCTTCAATAAAACTGCTTAGTTTAGATTTCTCCATCAGCGCTACACCGCGGTCTGTTTTTTTCTGAGTAGGTAAATAGGCGATTTCATCTCCCTTGATCCAATGATCAGAGCTTACATAAAATGATGAAGATTTTTCTGCGGTATATCCTGTGCTACGATGTAATGCTTTATGTAAATCTTCAAAAGTTTGTGTTGATTTGATATCGATCTCTCTGATTACTTCATCGTAATCGTCAAAACTAAGTCTGAATCTGTAAATTGCCATTTGAGCTGTATTTCTAATAGTATAAAATTAGGAAATAAAATATGTTTTTCATCCGTTTATATTTGTTTTTTAGCGGTTATGAAGCTATCATGATTTTATATTCATTTCGTTGAGGGATTTGAAAAATCATGATGGTTTCATTTGAATATATTTTATTTTCCGGGTTATAGAGCCATTATAAGCCTTTATTCTGCGAATTTAGGCAATAATGGTAACATTATTTTTTTTGTTGTTCTGTCACTGGGATCAATCCGAATTCTTTCCCTTTACGCAGCATAAATGCTAACGCTTCATCAGGTGAATTTGTTATTTCTCCTTCCAGTATTGCTTCGCGGATCGCATTTTTGATCATGCCAACTTCTTTGCCGGCAGCAAGACCAAATACGTTCATGATGTCGTTCCCTGAAACAGGAGGTTGCCAGTTTCTTATTTTATCCCGTTCTTCTACATCTTTGAGCTTCTGTTTAACGAGCTCAAAATTATTGCGGTATTTTTTGACCTTGTATTCGTTTTTTGTAGTGACATCGGCATTACACAATAACATCAGGCTTTCAATATCTTCACCTGCATCAAAAAGTACGCGCCTTACAGCAGAATCGGTAACGACCTCCTGTGCAAGCACAATAGGACGTAAGTGTAACTGAACCAGTTTCTGAACGAATTTCATTTTTTCATTCAGTGGAAGTTTAAGCTGCGTGAAAATCTGGGGAACCATTCTCGCTCCTTTATCTTCATGACCATGAAAAGTCCATCCGTGGTTTTCTTCGAAACGTTTGGTAGCCGGTTTTGCAATATCATGGAGGATTGCTGCCCAGCGGAGCCAGAGATCGTCGGTAACTTCACAGATATTGTCGAGTACCTGAAGTGTATGGTAAAAATTATCTTTATGTCCTTTTCCGTTGATGATTTCTACGCCATATAAATTAGCCATTTGTGGAAATATAATATGAAGCAGCCCTGTGTCAAACAGGTATTTGAAACCGATGGACGGAACAGGGGAGAGGATAATTTTATTGAGCTCATCAGTAATTCTTTCTTTGGAAACAATACTGATTCTTTCTTTCTGTTTGGCGATCGCGGCCAGGGCCTGAGGATCAATATTGAAATTCAGCTGTGTCGCAAAGCGGATAGCACGCATCATACGTAATGGATCATCAGAAAAAGTAATTTCTGCATCCAGAGGGGTACGGATCAGCTTATTATGAAGGTCCTCTACGCCATTGAAAGGATCCACGAGTTGTCCGAAGTTTTCTTTATTTAATGAAATAGCTAAAGCATTAATAGTGAAATCCCTTCTGAGCTGATCATCTTTAATGGTGCCATTTTCTACAATTGGTTTACGGGAATCTGCACGGTAAGATTCTTTTCTTGCACCTACAAATTCCAGTTCCAGATCGCGGTATTTGAGCATAGCCGTACCGAAGTTTTTGAAAACAGCCACTTTGCTTTTTAATTGTTTTCCGGCAAGTTCAGCATATTCGATTCCATTTCCCAAAACAACCACATCAATATCCTTTGAGGGTCTTTTGAGGAAAATATCCCGTACGTATCCACCAATCACATAGGCTTCGATCTGATTTTCATCGGCAATATCGGCCAGCACCTTAAAAACAGGATGTTCTAGATTTTTTTTCAAAATGGGTATTATTTTTTATTGCTTTAAAGCCATTGCGAGCTTTTTATTGCTTGAAATTTTATGTGGTATCTCCCGATTGTACAATCCGGGCCTGCAAAAATAGTAAAACTTACTTTCTTATAAAGGAAAATTGACCAGATGGGCTTAATTTCATAATGGTAGATGACTTTTTAGGAGTTCTGAGCTCTTGTTCCCAGTCCACTACATAATCTACTGCATTTTTAATTTCTTCATCGATTTCGTCAAAAATCTGTGGCGTCGGCTGACCGGAAAGATTAGCGGAAGTAGAGACAATGGGTTTTCGGAAACGCTGTAGTAATTGCTGTGTGAAATCGTGTCTGACCACTCTTATACCTACACTGCCGTCACTATTGATTACGTTTTTAGCTAAATTTTTTGCCCCTGAAAAAATGATGGTCAAAGGATTTTCGGCATATTCAATCAGATCGTAAGCGACCTCAGGTACTTCGTTGATATAACTTTGTATTTTTGAATCATTGTCTAAAAGGATAATAAAACTCTTATCCGCCGAACGGCCTTTAATTACATTGATTTTTTCAACAGCCGCCTCATTAGTAGCATCACAGCCTATACCCCATACTGTATCAGTTGGATAGAGGATTATACCTCCGTTTTTCAAGACGGTTAAGGCCTTGTCAATTTCCGTTTTTAGCATGGTGTAAATTTATTAAATTATTGTAAGAATCCATCAGTTGAGCGGATAAGGATGTTGTATTGAATTTCTGAACATACTTTAAACCTTCTTCCTTCATCCTGCGTGCCAGTTCAGGGTCAGTTAATACTGAATTGATGGCACCGGCAAAACCTGCTGGATCATTTGGACTGACATATATACTATGAGGGCCTCCCGCTTCTTCCAGACAAGACCCTGTCGCAGCTATAGTAGGGATTCCTCCATAGAGGGCTTCAATCACAGGAATGCCAAAACCTTCATAAAAAGACGGATAAACAAACAGGGTTGCGAGCTGGTAAATTGAAGGGAGATCAGTGAATGGAATATCCTTCAGAAAAATTACTCTTTCTTCGAGTCCCAGCCGGGTAATTTCGGCTATGACCTGCTCTGCATAAGCTTGTTTTTTACCAACGACAACCAACTTAAAGGCTGGATCAACTGAAGGTAGTGCCTGGATCAGAATTAACAGATTTTTTCTGGGTTCTATAGTTCCTACATTGAGGATGTATTTTTCCGGCAGGTTATACTTCAGGCGGATAGTGTCTTTGAAATCCTGCGGTATAATCTGTTTAAAGGAATCATCGCAGGTTTGATAGAGGACTTCTATTTTGGAAGGCTCAACCTGATAATATTCAATAATGTCGTTTTTGGTCTGTTCACTGATGGCAATGATATGATCAGCATGTTTGCATGCATATTTACTCTTGAGATTGTAAATGGTGCGGTCGATGAATTTGTAGTGCTGTGGAAAACGGAGATAAATAAGGTCGTGAATAGTGACCACAGTCCTGATCTCAGCTGGAATCCCGACAGGAATCTCACCACTCAGACCATGATAAATAGCAATATTATCCTTTTTTAGCTGTTTCCTGATCCCGAAACTACGCCATAAAAAAGAAAATTGTTCGGGCAATACGAGACGGATATTCTTTTTCTCAAAAAAATGATTGATCTGCCCCGTTTTTTTGTATTTCGGAGTGTAAACAAAGTACTGGTTTTGAGGGAAAAATTCTGATAATTGTAAGATCAGTGACCTGCTGTAATTACCTAAACCAGTCAGGTTATTGGCAGCCCTTTTTCCATCAAAACCAATATTCATTAAACAGCTACATTATTTTCTCTTAATGCATCATTAAGTGAAGTCTTTTTATCTGTAGATTCTTTACGTTTTCCAATAATAAGTGCACATGGAACCTGGTATTCTCCGGCAGGGAATTTTTTAGTGTAGCTACCTGGGATCACAACTGATCTTGCAGGAACGATACCTTTATATTCAACTGGAGTACTTCCGGTTACATCGATAATTTTTGTAGAAGCAGTTAATACAACGTTCGCACCTAAAACAGCCTCACGTTCTACACGCACACCTTCTACTACGATTGCTCTTGAGCCCAGGAAACAGTTATCTTCGATAATTACCGGAGCTGCCTGGATTGGTTCTAAAACACCACCAATACCCACACCACCGCTCAGGTGAACATGTTTTCCGATTTGTGCACATGAGCCTACTGTTGCCCAGGTATCAACCATTGTACCTTCGTCAATAAAAGCACCAATATTTACATAAGAAGGCATTAAGATCACGCCTTTAGATAAGTAAGCACCATAACGGGCGCTAGCACCAGGAACTACTCTTACACCTAATTCTTTGTAATTGGTTTTCAGTTTCATTTTATCATGAAATACGAAAGGACCAACAGTACTTTCTTTCATTTCTCTGATCGGGAAATACAGGATAACTGCCTTTTTTATCCATTCGTTAATTCCCCAAGAGTTTAAAATCGGTTCTGCAACACGAAGTTCACCTTTATCCAACTGCATAATAACAGCCTCAATCGCTTCACAATATTCTGTATATTCTAATAGAGTTCTATCTTCCCAGGCCGCCTCTATTAATTTTTTGAGTTCTTTAATCATTATCAATTTTTATTTTTTCACAAAATAAATCAATTTTATGTATTGCGCGATCTTTTACTTATGTATTTTTGATTTTTTATGGCAGAGCAGGAAAAATTAAGGATAGATAAATACTTGTGGGCAATAAGATTGTTTAAAACAAGAACTTTAGCAACTGAAGCTTGTAAGGCTGGCCGCGTTAAATTTAACGGACAGAATGTGAAGGCTTCTATAATTGTGAAACCTGGAGATATCTATCAGGTTTCTAAAGGAATAGAGAAAAAAGTGATAGAGGTAGTTGAGCTATTGTATACGAGAGTAGAATCTAAGATCGCAATTACAAAATATAAGGATATTACCCCGCTGGAAGAAACACAAGGGTATAAATCTATGTTTCATTCGCCGGTATTAATCCGGGACAGGGGGGCTGGAAGACCTACCAAGAGAGACAGAAGAGAAATTGACGATTTGAAAGGTAATCTTTTTGAGGAAGATGAAGCAGAAGGATAACCTGGTTTAAGGATAAAAAAAATGCCCCGGATTTTTCCGGGGCATTTTTTTTATGGATAGGCTGCTTATTTTTTGTCAGCTTTATAACCTTCGTTCAGGCCAGTGATCACTTCGCTGGTCACATCCAGGGATGGATCAGCAAATAAAATAGCACTGTTACCTTTCTGGTAAGTCAATACCATTTTATAACCTTTTCCTTTAGCGTAGATTTTCAGGTAATCAGCAATTTTGTTGTATAATTTTTCTTGCTCAGCACCTTGTTCGTTCTGTAAAGCTGCACCAGCATTTTGCTGATAAGCTTGTAATTCCTGTTGTTTACGAGCTAATCTCTGCTCAGTAGTTGCTCTCTGATCAGCTGGTAAAGTGTTCTGAGTTTGCTGATACTGGGCAACTTCACGCTGGAAAGCTTGTTGTTTTGCCGCAAGATCTGTCTGGGCTGCTTTAGATTTAGCATCTAATTTAACTTTAAGATCTTTGAAATACTGATATTTAGTTAATAAAGAATCTGAATTTACATAAACTATAGACTCGTTTTGTTTTACTGCAGTTGCATCGGTTTTAGCCGGAGCAGTTGTAGTAGCCGCTTTATTATCTTTGTTCTGGCAGGAAGCCATTACGGAAACTAATGCTACAGCTGTAGCCAGTGTGCTTAGTTTAAGGGATGTTCTGTTCATTTATGCTATTATTATTTTGTGTTTTTTATTTCTTTTTCAGTTCTGATACCCGATTCTGGCCTAAACTGAAGGGGTAAATTTTAGCAAATATAAAATTTCCAATTTAGTATCCTAAATAACTTGTTTTTTTTGGGTCATTAAAGCGATTTTTTGTTCAAATAGTTATCCACATTTGCCTTTAATTGGCCATAATTGGTTATTTTTGAATCTTATTTTTTATTAACATTTATGAGCGAAGAAAAAGATTCAAAGTCAAATTATTCGGCAGATAATATACAGGTATTAGAAGGTTTAGAAGCGGTGCGTAAGCGCCCTTCAATGTATATAGGTGATACGGGTGTTAAAGGATTACACCATTTGGTTTATGAGGTAGTAGATAACTCTATTGATGAGGCTCTCGCTGGTCATGCCAATACCATTACGGTAAATATTCTTAAAGATAATTCTATCAGGGTTGAAGATAACGGTCGTGGTATTCCGACTGGTATCATGCAGAAAGAACAAAAATCGGCTTTAGAGGTTGTAATGACTGTATTGCATGCCGGTGGTAAGTTTGATAAAGATACTTATAAAGTTTCCGGAGGATTACACGGTGTGGGGGTAAGTTGCGTGAACGCATTATCAGTACACCTGAAAGCAGAGGTACACCGCGATGGAGAGATCTGGGCGCAGGAATACCGTATGGGTAAACCACAGTATGATGTAAAAAAAGTTGGTGAAACAGATAAAAGGGGTACAGTAATCACTTTTACGCCTGATGATACCATTTTTACACAGACTACAGAGTACCGTTATGATACACTGGCATCCCGTTTAAGAGAGTTATCTTTCTTAAATAAAGGTATCAGCTTAACGTTGACAGATGAGCGTGAAGTAGATGATCAGGGGAATTTCCTGACTGAACTTTTCCTGTCTGAAGGTGGATTGAAAGAATTTGTTCAGTTTTTAGACGGAGGTCGTCCTTCATTAATTGCTGAGCCTATTTATGTAGAGGGAATTAAAAATGGTATTCCTGTAGAGCTTGCTTTGCAGTACAATGACAGCTATGCTGAAAATGTACACTCTTATGTAAATAATATTAATACACATGAAGGCGGTACGCACATTGCCGGTTTCAGAAGAGGATTAACCCGTACGCTGAAAGCATATGCTGATAAGTCAGGTTTATTAAAGAATGTGAAATTTGAAATTACCGGTGATGACTTTCGTGAAGGTCTGACTGCGGTAATTTCGGTAAAAGTACAGGAGCCTCAGTTTGAAGGGCAGACCAAAACCAAATTAGGTAATACTGAGGTGATGGGTGCTGTAGATATCGCGGTTGGTGAAGCATTAGGTATCTATCTGGAAGAATATCCGAAAGAAGCTAAAATGATCGTCAACAAGGTTATCCTTGCTGCGACTGCACGTGCAGCAGCACGTAAAGCACGTGAGATGGTTCAGCGTAAGAGTGTAATGGGCGGTTCTGGTTTACCAGGTAAACTTGCCGATTGTTCAGACAGCGATCCGGAAAAATGTGAATTGTACCTGGTCGAGGGAGATTCGGCGGGTGGAACTGCAAAACAAGGCCGTGACCGTAATTTCCAGGCTATTCTTCCATTAAAGGGTAAGATCCTTAACGTGGAAAAAGCAATGGAGCACAAGATCTACGAAAACGATGAGATCAAGAATATGTTTACTGCCCTTGGGGTAAGTATAGGTACTCCTGAAGATGATAAGGCATTGAACATGACAAAGCTTCGTTACCATAAAATTGTCATCATGACGGATGCTGATATTGACGGATCACACATTACTACGCTGATTCTGACATTCTTCTTCAGATATATGAAAGCGTTAATTGAAGCTGGTTACGTTTATATCGCTGCTCCACCACTATATCTGGTTAAAAAAGGAAAAGAGCAGGAATATTGCTGGAATGATCAGCAGCGTGATGCAGCTGTTCAAAGGTTAAAAGGTCAGGGTAAAGAAGAAAGTGTACATATCCAGCGTTACAAAGGTTTGGGTGAGATGAACGCTGAACAACTTTGGGATACTACTTTAAATCCGGCAAACCGTACCTTATTGCAGGCTACAATTGAAAATGCTGCTGAGTGTGATCATACCTTCTCTATGTTAATGGGAGATGAGGTAGCACCAAGAAGAGAATTCATTGAAAGAAATGCGAAATACGCGAAGATTGATGCTTAGGTAAGCAGTCTTTATACAAAAAAAGGAGGGGCCATAAGCTCCTCCTTTTTTTGTGTCTGATTTGGTGAATTATAAAATATAATAAGTCTTGGAACTATGAACGGGTTCCATCGCCATTTTGTCTTCCTGGTAGCTGGCATCATTCAGCATCTGTGATAAATCGCGTTCTATGGTTTTTGAGATTGTAGTGGTCGGTGTATCCGTCGGTTTGTTCTCAAAAGGATCCTGCAGATGGATTGCCATTTTCTCAATTAAAAGAAATGCAGCAGAAATTGCAATGACAATGGGCACTTCTACATAACCGAAAAATTCGATTAACCCGAAAGGCAGCAGTATAATAAACAGATAAATGGTCATGTTAATATACTTACTGTAAGTGACCGGGAATACGGTGTTTTTAATTCTTTCCGAGCCCCCCATACGATCACATAAACTAGACAATGTTCTGTCCAGTTCTACCTGCTGATAAGGATTAATCCAACCTTCCTTAAGTGCCATTTTAATATCCCTGCCATGTAATTCAAGGATAGACATCGGTACGTTTTTATATTTGCTGATAAAGTCCAGTTCTTCTTTTTTCATTAGTCTTTCCAGACCCTTTGTCGGATTGTCATTTCTCAGTGCCTGACTTAATCCAAAACACCAGGCGATTTGTCTTCTGACAAACCGTTCTTTAAACAGTTGTATTTCGGCCGAGTAATAAGGATCGTCAATAAAGTATAATAGCTGTCTGGTAAGCGATCTGGAATCATTTACTATTCCTCCCCAGATGATACGTGCTTCCCACCAACGGTCATAGGCCTGGTTGGAACGGAATGCAAGTAAAAGAGAGATCACTGTACCTAATAAGGCTGGTACGGCAATCGGGATAGAGATTCTGGTAAAATGGAAATTCTCATAGAGCACAACAATGCCGACAGCATATGCAGATACCATGATTAATTCTTTAGCTATTTTGCCAAATATATAGGTTAGCGGGACATTCTTTTTTAATAACATAACATTGTGTTAAAGGGTAAAGGATTAGACAAGTTGAGCAATGACAGGTTTTGTAGCCGCAGTTTTAGGTTTTGTCTGAACTTCTTCCGGCTGTGTAACCTTAAGTCTCGGAATACCTGATTTTGCGAGGAACAGAGTCGGGTCTATACTGTATTTTGATATTTTCCAGAAGTTATAAGGTTCGGGATGGTGAAAGAAGTCTACCTCATTTGCTTCAGCAAAATTCCGGAAAGAAGCCATTGTACTTCCATAAAAATGTTCAATGCCAATCTGGGTTATTTCTTCTTTATATTTTTCGCGAAGATCATAACAGGCCTTATAAAATGATTCTGGAATTTGTCCATACTCTGCGCTTCTGCGGGACAGCATTAATAAATCGGAAATGGAATCAGTCAGCTTGTAGGCGTGAAAGAAAATAAGCTTAACGGGTTCATTTTTAAAACTCTTTAAAATATTCTCTGAAAGTTGAACTGATGTTTCGTGGAAATCTGTAGGAATTAAAATTGTTTTCATGATGCAGTATTTTCTGATTGTATCTTGATGATTAATTAATACAAGGATACTATCCGAAGATTGCAACGGTATAAGAGTGAGATTAGAAAGTGATTAGAATTGTCTGCCGGTCTGTTTATCTGGAACGGGGCAGTAATATGTTCATTTCGGTACCCGATTCCTGAACAGTTTTGATAGCGATACTTCCTTTGTGGAGCCGTATAATATTCAGGGACAAAGGAAGTCCAACTCCATATCCATTGTAACGGGTGGTATTTGAAGCACGGAAAAATGGCTCAAACACATGTTGCAGCTCATCCTCAGGAATGCCTATTCCCTGGTCTTTGACACTGATTACTATATTGTGTTGGGTTACGGATAAACCGAGGTCAACAACACGGTTATCCGAGTATTTACAGGCATTGTTTACGATATTGGTAACAGCCAGTTTGATCAGGTTTAAATTTCCGTTGAGATTGATGCTCTCTGAATTTTCAGGGAGACCGGAAAAATCTATCCGGATCTGGTTTTCAGGATTGATCAGGTCTATAGATGCTTTTACATCCCAGATCAGTTCATCGACGCGAATATTCTCCCAACGCTGTTTCTGCCCGTCGAAACCCGACTGGGCCAGGCCTAATAAGCTGGTTAGTATGTTTTCAAGACGTTCGGCCTCGTTCTGAATAGTATGGAGTGATTTCTGAAGATCAGGATCATGACTGCCGGCTCTGAAAATGGCCAGCTCAGCCTCTCCGCTAATGATGGTTAATGGGGTTCTGAGTTCGTGGGAGGCATTACTGATAAAGTTATTCTGTGTTTCAAACGCAGTTTCCAACCTGTCGAGCATTTCATTAAATGTCTGGGAAATTTCTGCAATCTCATCATTGCCTTTTACATTATTCAGACGCTGGTGTAAATTTTCTGCGCTGATTCCCTTGGCCTTTTTGATTAATACTCTTATTGGTCTGAAAGTGAATTCCGAGAATTTCCTGCCTACAAAATAGGATAAGGCAATAGAAAGAAAGAAACCTGCGATCAGGATCTTTTGCAGATCCTTTAATTCGCGGTATCCATAGGGGTCCTTTGCTGAGATAATTACAATATACCCGTTCAGACCGTTTTTGAAATATTTGCCAGCATAAAATACATTCTCATTCCGATACCGGGCCATCTGACCTGACTCAATGGTTTTGTAGAAACTATAAGGAAGATGTACCTTTTTGTCGAAAGCCATTTTACTGGCTTTATCAGCAACGAATACCTGTTCGTCTTCTTTGGGAAGGCGTTCAAGGTACTTTTGTCTTACCTCTTTAAATTCGGCGGTGTTTTCTCCTGGATAGACTTTGATCTTTGCCGTGATATTTACCCGGGCCTCCAGTCTTTTGTAGAAATCTTCAAAAGCAAATTCATTGGCGAAATACCAGACGAATCCACTCAGTAAAGAGATGATAGTAGCTGATAAAATAGCGAATAAGAAGGTAATCCTGGTGTTTAATGTCATTACATCGATTTCTCTTTAAGCAGATAGCCCAGGCCAACTACTGTATGAATAAGATTGGTGCTAAAACCTTTGTCTATTTTCTTTCTCAGGTAATTTACATAAACATCGACGACGTTGGTGCCCATGTTAAAATCAATGTCCCAGACATTTTCGAGGATATCTATTCTGGAAAGAGTTTTGTTTTTGTTTTTGGCGAAGAACTGGAGCAGCCGGTATTCGGTGGCCGTGAGGGTGATTTCCTGCTGTGCCCTGCTTACTGTTTTTGCGGAAATATTGATTTGTAAATCTCCAATGGTAATTAATTCATCTGCCTGCTGAAAGCCGTCGTACCGTCTGAGCAGCGTGCGGATTCTGGCACTCAGTTCTGCTATTTTAAATGGTTTAACCAGATAATCATCAGCACCATTATCCAGCCCGGTAACTATATTCTCTGTACTGCTTAATGCAGTCAGCATAATAATAGGGGTTTGCGGATGGTTCTTTTTAATTTGTTTACATAAGTCAAGCCCATTGATCCCTGGAAGCATGATATCCAGAATGATCAAAGAGAAAGAATGAGCCGCAACCATTTCCAGAGCAATAAACCCGTCTGGAGCGACACTCAGTTCAAATCCTTCCTGGCTTAATCCTCTTTTCAGCACAGAGACCACATTGGGCTCGTCTTCTACAATCAGGAGTTTCATAAACAGGTATTTTAGGATAAACTTAAAAAAAATCAGGCTGGTTTAGCACAAAATTGAATTTTCAGTTTCTTATAGTTGATTTTTGCCTGGTACTGAAAGAAGATGTCACTCCCAATAATAGCAACAATTCTGGGATGCCCCATTGCGACATAGGCTTCATTAACGGTTTCCAGATCCAATGCAACGGCCTGATAGGATTTAATATTCAGCTTGCCGATTTTTAACCTGGGAATAATAGTTTGTATAGTACTGGAGGTTGTAAACAGGGTAGTCGCATTAGTGTCATCCGGAACAATAACATCATCGCTGTGTTTTTCGATAAAGGCCTTATCAAAGACAGATCTGGAAGCCCCAGTATCCACAACGGCCCAATATTTCTGACCATAAACAACGATTTCCACCAGGAGGTGGAAACCGTCATCATTTAAGTTTATTAAAGTAAGTGGAACTGCGATCGTACGCATTAAATAAGCTTCATTTCTTTAAGAACATTATTCATCGCTCTGACTGCATCAGCACTTTTATTAAAGGCTGCTTTTTCCTCTTCGTTCAGGTTGTAGTCAATGATTTTCTCCCAACCATTACGGCCCACAATTACAGGTACGCCCAGACAGATATCTGTTTGTCCATATTCTCCGTCAAGGGCAACACAGCAGGTAAACAGTTTCTTCTCATCACGAACTATACTTTCAACCAGGGCAGCTCCGGCAGCTCCGGGAGCATACCAGGCAGAGGTTCCAAGTAAACCAGTTAAAGTAGCTCCGCCAACCATCGTATCAGCAGCAACTTTAGCAAGTACGTCGGCTGATAAAAGAGCTGTTACAGGTAAACTCTGATAAGTAGCATAGCGGGTTAAAGGGATCATTGTAGTATCTCCGTGCCCACCAATAACAAATCCCTGTAAGTCATTTGAATTACAGTTCAGCGCTACACTCAGGTAGTATTTAAATCTGGCACTATCCAGTGTACCACCCATACCAATAATCCTGTTTTTAGGCAGTCCCAATGATTTAAGCGACAGGTAAGTCATCGTGTCCATTGGATTACTGATCACAATAATAATCGCGTCAGGAGAGAATTTTAATATATTTTCAGCAACCCCTTTAACGATTCCTGCATTAATACCAATCAGTTCTTCGCGGGTCATCCCCGGTTTGCGTGGTAATCCGGACGTAATCACAGCGACTGCAGAACCTGCTGTTTTACTGTAATCATTAGTCACGCCAGTTATTTTAGTATTAAAGCCGAGTAATGCGGCAGTCTGCATCATGTCAATTGCTTTACCTTCGGCAAAACCTTCCTTGATATCTAATAAAACTAACTCTTCTGCTAACTCTTTCCTTGCAATATTATCTGCGCAAGTAGCACCAACTGCTCCTGCACCAACAACTGTTATCTTCATGGATTCAATTTTTTAAATGTGATAAAATCTTCAGCAGATCTTTCTGCCCAAGTTATAAAATTTAAGGGAGTTTCTAAAAACTGTTTAAAATTCATCAAAACAAATTAATGGACAAATTTTAGAATTTCTTAAAATGCTTTTTAAAACTTTATCAGACCTTCTTGGTTTTATGATAAAGAATTTACATTTGCCGGAGCTTACCAGATAATTTCTGGACATGCTTATAATACCATTTAAATAAGGGGGAACGCTATGCTGGATAATACGCCTGTTGAAAAAGTTGATATCATGTCTTATGCAGGTAAGTGGTATTCTTTATTGTCCATACCGACTTTCATGGATAAGAACTGGCATGAAACCACAGAGACATATGTCATACATCCTGATGGTTACTATGCCGTATTCACAACTTATAAAGTAGCTGGTGAGACGGAAACAAAATATGTAAGATCCAAACTTATTGTAGTCAGAGGAACTAATAATGCGCAGCTTAAAGCTCAGTTTGTCTGGCCTTTAAAGATAGATTACTGGATTGTAGAACTGGCAGAAGATTATTCTTATGCGGTAATAGGACATCCCAAACATAAGCATCTTTCTATCCTGTCACGGAAACCTGAATTACCAGCCAGTCTGCTGGATGAAATTATCGACCGCTGTCAGCAAAGAGGCTATGATATTTCAAAGCTTGTCTCTCAGGAACATAAAGCTGCAGTACCAAAGGGACACAGCTATTCTTCCTGAAATTTATTAAATTCGTATACTTAGGACTCTTAAAAAACCGTAATTTTGCTGATCTGATTTGTTTGAAAAAACAAGGATTCATAATTACCCTTCTATGTATTTAATTTTTGATACCGAAACTACAGGTCTACCTGCCAATTATAATGCACCCGTAACCGATACGAACAATTGGCCAAGGTGTATTCAGATTGCCTGGCAGTTGCATGATGAATTAGGAAATCTCATGGAACATGAAGACTACCTGGTTAAACCAGATGGTTTTAATATTCCTTATGATGCCGAACGCATACATGGTATTTCAACAGAGTTAGCCACAGAACAGGGGATTGATATCCGTTCAGTACTGGAGAAATTTAACCTGGCGCTTTCAAAGGCAAAGTTCGTGGTAGGACAGAATATTGGCTTCGACGTCAATATTATGGGGTCAGAGTTTTACCGTATGGGCGTAGAGAGCCCTATGGCCCAAATGCCTGTGCTGGATACCTGTACTGAAGTTACTGCAAATTTACTGAAGATCCCCGGAGGTAGAGGAGGCAGGTTCAAATTGCCTACACTGACCGAATTACATACTTATTTATTTGGTGTACCGTTTGCTGAAGCGCATAACGCAACGGCGGATGTGGAAGCAACCACGCGCTGTTTCCTTCAGTTAGTCAGAATGGAGGTCTTTACACCTGAACAGCTCCAGGCAGACCCGAATTATCTCCGCGAATTTCAAGCTCATCAGCCAGCGGTTATACCGGTGATCGGACTGCAACATTTTAATCTCAAGGCTGCTTCTGATGAAATCAGGAAAAGACAGGAGAAGACCGAAGGACCGGGAGTTTCCAAACAAACACTCAGGGATAATCAGCAGGAACTTAAAGATGCTGCTTTTGTCCATTTACATAATCATACGCAGTTTTCTGTTTTACAGTCAACGATTAATATTCCCGGGCTGATTGCAGCAGCAGCGGCAGATAAAATGCCTGCTGTGGCGATGACAGATCATGCCAATATGATGGGGGCCTTCCATTTTGTGAACCAGGTGCTTAATCACAATAAAGGAGTTGAAGCCAGAAATAAAGCGGCTGAAGAAAAAGGAGAGGAACCTTCAGAGGTGCCGATTACCCCGATCGTGGGCTGCGAATTCTTTGTTTGTGAAAATCACCTGGATAAATCGCGTAAGGATAATGGTTACCAGATGGTACTGCTGGCAAAAAATAAAAGCGGGTATCATAACCTGGCCAAGATGTCTTCTATTGCCTATACTAAAGGATTTTATTATGTGCCGAGAATTGACAGGGCCGTTATCGAGCAGTATAAGGAAGACATCATTGTTCTTTCAGGGAACCTTTACGGGGAAATTGCCAGTAAATTACTGAATATGGGTGAAAACCAGGCAGAAGAAGCGCTGACCTGGTGGAAATCGTTGTTTGGCCCTGATTTCTATGTCGAGATCATGCGCCATAACCAGGATGATGAGACTGTAGTGAATAAGTCACTGATTGCACTGGCAAAAAAACATGAGATCAAACTGATCGCGACTAACAACACCTATTACATCAATAAAAAAGATGCCAACGCACATGATATCCTGTTATGTGTGAAGGATGCGGAAAAACAAGCCACACCTATTGGCCGTGGCCGTGGATACCGTTATGGCCTGCCTAACCAGGAATATTATTTCAAGTCTTCGGAGGAGATGAAAAAGCTTTTTGCTGATCTGCCTGAAGCCATTCTGAATATTCAGGAAATCATTGAGAAGATACAGATTTATAAACTGGCCAGGGAAGTACTCTTACCTAAATTTGATATTCCTGAACGGTTTCTGGTTGTTGAAGATGAAGAGGATGGAGGTAAACGGGGTGAAAACAAATATCTGCGCCATTTGACCTATGTAGGCGCAGAAAAGAGATACGGAACGCTGACTCCTGAAATCATAGAGCGTCTGGATTTCGAGTTGCAGACCATTGAAAAAACAGGTTATCCGGGGTACTTCCTGATTGTGCAGGATTTTATCCGGGAGGCAAGGAATCTCGATGTTTCTGTAGGACCAGGACGTGGTTCTGCCGCGGGTTCTGTAGTTGCCTACTGTCTGTGGATTACCAATATCGACCCGATTACATATGATCTCCTATTTGAGCGTTTCCTGAACCCAGACAGGGTATCCATGCCCGATATAGACATTGACTTCGATGATGAGGGACGTGGCCGGGTAATGGACTATGTAATCAAAAAGTACGGTGCGAACCAGGTAGCCCAGATTATTACCTATGGTACGATGGCGGCCAAGTCTTCTATCAAGGATACAGCAAGGGTGCTTGATCTGCCACTTTTTGAAGCAGATAAAATTGCCAAACTTATTCCGAACCTGAAACTGGCCAAGATCTTTAACCTTGATGAGAAATCGCTGAGAGGGGTACTGCGGGCCGATGAATATGAAAAAGTAGCTGAACTGAAAGATCTGGCCGAATCCAAAAGCTTAAGTGCGGAGACGATACAACAGGCCAGAATACTGGAAGGATCTTTAAGAAATACAGGTATCCATGCCTGCGGTGTAATTATTACGCCGGATGATATTACAAATTACGTACCTGTGGCCATGGCCAAGGATTCGGATTTGTATGTGACGCAGTTTGACAACTCTGTGGTTGAAAGTGCGGGATTGCTGAAAATGGACTTTCTGGGTTTAAAGACCCTGACCCTGATTAAAGATACTGTCAAACTGGTGAGGTTAAGAACAGGGATCCAGCTTGATCCCGATGATTTTCCGATTGACGATGTGAAGACCTACGAACTTTTCCAGCGTGGTGAAACTATAGGTATCTTTCAGTATGAGTCGACAGGAATGCAGAAATACATGAAGGAACTTAAGCCAACAGTATTTGGTGACCTGATTGCAATGAATGCTTTATACCGTCCGGGACCACTGGAGTACATTCCGAGTTTTGTACGCAGGAAAAACGGGGAGGAAGAAATTAAGTATGACCTGGATGCCTGTGAAGAGTATTTAAAAGAAACTTACGGGATTACGGTTTACCAGGAACAGGTGATGCTTCTGTCGCAGAAGCTGGCCGGTTTTACCAAAGGTGAGGCCGATGTACTGCGTAAGGCAATGGGTAAAAAGCAGAAGGACGTCCTGGATAAGATGAAACCTAAATTCGTTGCTCAGGCGGCGGAAAAAGGACATGCTCCGGCTACCTTAGAAAAGATATGGAAAGACTGGGAGGCATTTGCTTCTTACGCATTTAATAAATCACACTCTACCTGTTATGCCTGGATCGCTTATCAGACTGCTTATCTGAAGGCACATTATCCGGCAGAGTACATGGCTGCGGTACTGACCAACAACATGAGTGATATTAAGCAGGTTGCTTTTTTCATGGAAGAGTGTAAGCAGATGGGCGTACAGGTATTAGGCCCGGATGTGAATGAGTCTATCCTCAAGTTTTCTGTAAATAATCATGGAGAAGTACGTTTTGGCCTCTCTGGAATCAAGGGAGTAGGTGAGAAAGCGGTAGAGAGTATTATCGATGAACGGAATAAGACAGGACTATATACCAGTATTTACGATTTTGCCAGACGTTCCAATACCCGGACGGTGAATAAGAAAGCTTACGAAAGCTTTGTCTATAGCGGAGCCTTCGACAGTTTTGGTTTCCACCGGGCGCAGTTCTTCTTTATGGGTATCAATGATAAACTGAATGGCATTGAGAAACTGATCAAATATTCCAATGATTTTCAGAATAGTGAATCTTCTTCACAGTCATCCCTGTTTGGAGGAACGGTAGCGGACATGATTAATGAACCGACCCTGCCGGTAGCTACCGAATGGACTTTAATTGACAGACTGAAATATGAAAAGGATGCGATCGGGATTTTCCTGAGCGGACATCCCCTGGATAATTACAAACTGGAACTGAAAGAATTCTGTCAGCATAGTGTTCGTCACCTTTCTATTGTGAATAAAATACGGATGGGTGATACAAATGAAGACGTATTGGCAGAATTTGAAGGAATCAAAAACAGAGAGCTTGTCGTTGGGGGATTAGTAGTAATCTCTGCACAAAGGATGACAAAAACAGGTAAACCATTCGGAACGATTGTTTTTGAAGATTATAATGATAGCTGTGAACTGGCCTTGTTCGGCGAGGATTTTGTGAAGTTTAAGCAGTTTATGACTGACGGGTATTTCCTGCAGATCAGGGGGCGTGTTGGCGAACGTTTCCGTAAAGAAGGGGATTGGGAGTTTAAAATCACTTCTATAGCCTTATTATCAGATTTAAGGGATAAACTGGCGAAAACTATTACTGTGCAAATCCCGATACATGGAATAAATGATCAGATCATTACTCAGTTACTGGCGATTATTGAAGAAAATAAGGAAAATACAGAACAGCAAAACTGTCAATTGAATTTTATTGTGTACGACAGAGAACAAAATGTTTCGCTGGATCTTCCTTCTAAGTCTTTGAAAATCAATCCTGATAACCGGTTCCTGGAGCAGCTCAAAACGATGAATGTAGTCAGTTATAAGTTGAACTAATGTCATTTTGGCACTAGAAAACTTGGTGGCATTACAATTGATTATATCTTTGTACAAATAAAAATAATAATTATGGCTTTAGAAATCACAGACGCCAACTTCGAGGAAGTTGTGTTGAAATCAGATAAACCCGTTTTAGTAGACTTTTGGGCAGAATGGTGTGGTCCATGTCGCATGGTAGGTCCGGTAGTAGATGAAATATCAAAAGAATACGAAGGAAAAGCAGTTGTGGGTAAGGTAAACGTGGATAATAACCCACAGATTTCTACTCAGTTCGGTATCCGTAATATCCCTGCTTTGTTATTCTTCAAAAATGGTGAGGTAGTTGATAAACAAGTTGGTGCAGTTCCAAAATCAGTATTAGCTGGTAAACTGGATAAACAATTGTAATCAATTCTATATATAATAAAAAAAGCATCTCCGGATGCTTTTTTTATGTCTTCATATTTCATTTTGCTTCAGCAGCTTGTCGCTCCAGAAGCAAAATATCCCGACAACAGTTAATACCCCTAGCTGGATATAAGATATTTCTATCGGGTGATCCTTCGCAAGATCAAATAATCCCATCTTTGCCATAAGGCAGATTATAATGGCAATAGTGAATAACCATTTGAAATTTTTAGTACTGCCGGCAAAAAGACTGAGATAACGGCTTTTGAGGCTTAGTGCCCTGGCTGCATGAACCAGAAGAATTAAAAACAAAATACACAACAGACTATATTTGAGTAAACCAATCATTGGAATCGGTTTTAACCGGACTATATCTGTCAGAAAATAAGCAGAGGAGATCAGACCGCTAAGGAATAACAATCCGTAAAAAATAGCAATGCTTCTTAATAAAAGCCGGTGTTTGAGACCAGGAGATTTATTCATACCTTTCAATGAATGGTAAGTTAGCTTAATTCATTAAATTTACAAAATGGAGGTTCAAAGAGACCAGTCTGCTTATCAGTTTAACAGTAACCTGGAATTACTGGCCAAACAGGTTGTGGAAGGATTTATTACAGGTTTACATAAAAGTCCTTTTCATGGATTTTCTGTTGAATTTGCAGAACACAGAGCTTATAACAGTGGTGACAATGTCAGGAATATTGACTGGAAATTATTTGCAAAGACTGATAAATTATACACCAAACGGTACGAAGAAGAAACGAATCTGCGCTGCCAGTTTGTAATTGATACTTCGTCCTCCATGTATTTCCCTGAAGGGAGCTATAATAAACTCACCTTTTCAGTTCAGGCTGTTGCTGCACTGATCGAATTACTTAAAAGGCAAAGAGACGCTTTTGGATTGAGTCTGTTTACAGATCAGCTGGTGTTCAATACCCAGGCCAGATCAACTACAGTCCATCAGAAATATTTGCTAACCCATCTTGAGGAGGTGTTAAGAGCCTCTGTACTGAACGTAAAGACAGACCTGGAAAGATCATTGCATCAGGTAGCAGAGTCTGTTCACAAACGTTCTATGGTAGTTATTTTCAGTGATCTTCTGACAACAGTACAAACAGCTCATGATCAGGATGCTTTATTTTCAGCTTTACAGCACCTGAAATTTAATAAACATGAGGTGATCATTTTCAATGTTACAGATAAGGCTAAAGAAGTGGACTTTGACTTTGGAAACAGACCTTACCTGTTCGTCGATATGGAGACCGGTGAATCAATTAAAACCAATACAGCCTCTGTCAAAGACAATTACCTGGAAGCCTATCGGGCCTACCGGAAAATGATTACGCTAAAATGTGCGCAATATAAAATTGACCTCATTGATGCTGATATAGCCACCGGGTTCTCGGGCATACTAACTGCCTGGCTGATTAAACGACAAAAAATGAATTAGATACTAAGACTTTTTAGTGTCTTTGTACCGGCTCAGTAACTCTTTTTTGAAGGTTTGTTCTGCTCTGTAATATTTACCTACAGTTTTTATCGGAAGACTTGTTTTTAGCTTATTATAGTACTTACGCTCAATATTCAGATCTTTCTGCTTAAAATTCAGTTCATTATTAATCAGGGTCTCCACTTGTGTATCGGAGAGTTCTTCAATTTCAGTAGTCTTTCTAAAGCTGATCATGTTTTTTCTGCGCTCCTGGCGTAAGGCACCCTGTTCTGCCTGCCATGAGTTATAAATTGGCCAGAATATCTTCGCTTCTTCCGGGCTTAGTTCTAGTTTTTCTTTCAGATAAGAAACTTTATAAGCTTCTATCTCAGTATTTCTGCCTTTGTTATGTTGTGCAGACACAAAAAAAGGAAGAGACAGGAATAAAAGTGCTGCAAGTAAGTTCTTCATGGTGTGTTAATTATTTACTGGTGATAGTTCACTTTGAGAAAAATTGTTCAGAATATAATTTTCCAGATTTTCATTAGTGGTATCGCTATTTTTCACAGCAGTATTGTCCCCCTGAATATGGTCGATGATATCCTGTTCGTTCATATCATATAACATTTGTTCGTTGGCTATTTCAGTAATTCCAATCTCTCTTTGCTGATTGAGAAAAAGACCAAAGGCAGTGACCAGAATAAAACAGGCAACCGAAGCGTATTTGATCAGGTCATTATGCCATAAACGAATGATTTTAGGTTCATGTTTTACTGGTATTAATGCCTCGGTAGTTTTAGCCAGTATGCGCGCCTGCAATTTCTCGAAGTACAGATCAGGTGCCTGATGACCTTCCTCCTTCGGGAAATTTTGTAATCTGCTGATGATTTCAGTTTCGAGTGAAATACGGTTGTGCAGCTCGCTGAAGTATTCTTCAGGAACGGTAAAACCAGACATAGGAATAGCTTCTCTGAGTTTATCGGCATAGCGCGCGCCGTTAATCATCTCAGGCAGTTTATTAAAATACTCTTCAGGAACACTAAATGGATTTTCCTTTTGAAGGGAAGCCAGATAAGGTGCTTCTTGTTTCCATCCGTCGTCTATATCGTGTTTCATTGTGTATAATTTTAGCTTTCCCAGGTCTGTAACATCAGAATTATCTGAAATTATATGTTATATGGATGCATAAAACCTCAAAAGGTTTAAAAGGTAATGTCATCATTTAGCATAAAAGTTTCTATTTTTTTAACTGCGATATGAAAAGAGGCTTTTAAAGCACCTACTGAGGTTCCCAGGATTTCAGAAATCTCTTCGTACTTCAGGTCATCATAATATTTCATATTAAAAATCAGCCTCTGCTTTTCGGGAAGAATAAGGAGTGCCTGCTGCAGTTTCATTTGTATTTTATCTCCGTTGAAATAGGAAGAAGCAATCAGGCTTTCAGAAAGCTCATCGGAAACATCCTCCATTGAGACGTTATTCCGCTGTTTCTTTTTATTCAAAAAGGTAATACAATCATTTGTTGCAATACGGTAAATCCATGTATATAACTTAGAATCATTTCTAAATTTAGACAGGTTTTTCCATACTTTGATGAAGACCTCCTGAACAAGGTCATCGGCATCATCATGATCGATGACTATTCTGCGGATATGCCAGTAGACTTTTTCCTGATATTTTTTGATAAGCAGGTTAAAGGCTTCATTACGACTACTCTCTACAGAAAACTTCGCCAATATTTCATCATCTTCAACCTGCTTCATCTATTATTTTCTTTTGATTACTTTCTGAGCTGCTTCAACAATATGGATAGTATCCAGTCCGTATTTTGTCATCAGCTGATCCGGTGTTCCACTTTCTCCAAAACTGTCATTCACAGCAACAAATTCCTGAGGTGAAGGAAGTTCTGTAGATAATAAACGTGCTACACTTTCTCCTAAACCACCAAATTTATTGTGTTCTTCACAAGTCACTACGCAACCTGTTTTTTGAACTGATTTTAATATCGCCTCTTCGTCTAAAGGTTTGATTGTATGGATGTTTATAATTTCGGCATCAATACCCAGTTCGGCTAATTGTTCGCCAGCTTCAATAGCTTTCCATACCATGTGTCCCGTTGCGATAATAGTCACGTCAGTGCCTTCGTTCACCATCCATGCCTTACCAATCTCAAATTTCTGATCAGGATCAGTAAAAACCGGAATACTTGGTCTGCCAAAACGCAGGTACACAGGTCCTTCATAAGCTGCAATAGCTAAAGTTGCTGCTTTAGTCTGATTATAATCACAAGGATTGATCACAACCATTCCAGGTAACATTTTCATCAGACCTATGTCTTCCAGAATCTGGTGAGTAGCACCATCTTCTCCTAATGTTAAACCAGCGTGTGAAGCGCAGATTTTAACATTTTTATTGGAGTAAGCAACAGACTGTCTGATCTGATCATAAACCCTGCCTGTAGAAAAATTGGCAAATGTACCGGTAAAAGGAATTTTTCCTCCGATAGTCATTCCTGCTGCAATACCAATCATATTTGCTTCAGCAATTCCTACCTGGATAAATCTCTCAGGAAATTCATCGGCAAAAGCGTCCATTTTCAAGGAACCTTTCAGATCCGCACAAAGTGCTACTACATCAGGGTTTTGCTGACCAGCTTCATGTAAACCAGCTCCGAAACCAGAACGTGTATCTTTCTTTTCTGAATATGTATATTTCTTCATTTTTAATTTCAATTGTAATATGCCTGGTTAAAAAAGGCATGATGAACCTTTAATTAATAATCCCCTAATGTCTCTTTGTTCTGGCTTAAAGCAGATGCCAGTTGTTCGTCATTTGGCGCTGTACCATGCCATTTGTGTGAACCAACCATGAAATCTACGCCATGTCCCATTTGAGTACTCATCAGGTTCAGGATCGGTCTGCCTTTACCAGTAAGTGATTTAGCATATTCTAAAGCTTTAACAATATCTTCCATGTTATTTCCATTGGAAGTAATGACATGCCAGCCAAAAGCTTCAAATTTTGTCTGAAGATTTTCTAATGATAATATTTTTTCAGTAGGACCGTCAATCTGCTGTCCATTGTAATCGATGGTAGAAATCAGGTTATCCACCTTGTTATGTGGAGCGAACATAATCGCTTCCCAGTTTTGGCCTTCCTGTAATTCTCCGTCTCCATGTAAACTGAAAACAAGAGAGTGATCTTTATTTAGTTTCTTGGTTAATGCTGCACCAATCGCAACAGACATGCCCTGACCTAAAGATCCGGAAGCAATTCTGATACCTGGTAAACCTTCATGTGTAGTTGGGTGACCCTGTACACGGGAATTTAATTTTCTAAAAGTAGCTAATTCACTGACTTCAAAATAACCGGAACGGGCAAGCACGCTATAAAATACTGGAGAAATGTGACCATTTGAAAGGAAAAACAGATCTTCTCCTTTACCATCCATTTTAAAATCTGTGGAATGGTTCATGGTCTCAAAGTATAATGCAGTCATAAATTCTGCACAACCTAAAGATCCGCCCGGATGTCCTGACTGGCAGCCGTGTACCATTCTTACAATATCTCTTCGTACCTGAGAAACAATGTCCTCTAATTCATTGATCGTGTGTTTCATCTAAATTGGATTGTTTAACTATGCTAGCAAATATAGTTTATTGCCAGCATTTATTATTTAATATAAAGGCCTTAAAATACCTTTTAATATGATTTTAACCGTCCTTAAACGATTAATTATGGAGTAGTTCCAGTATCTGTGAAGTTGAGTTTTTAGTGTCAACTTTTTTAATGATATGGGCTATCAGACCATTTTCATCAATGACAAATGTAGTACGGTTAGTACCCATATATTTTTTACCGTACATGTTTTTTTCTCCCCAGACGCCATAAGCCTCTACAATTTTTTTATCAGTATCGGCCAGTAAGGTGAACGGGAGGTTATGTTTGGTGGCAAACTTCTGATGAGATTTCTCATCGTCAACGCTTACGCCCAGTACAACTATTCCCTGTGCTTTTAATCCCTGGTAATTGTCCCTGAAATCGCAAGCTTCAGCTGTACAGCCCGGGGTATCATCTTTAGGGTAGAAATATAACACTACCTTTTTTCCCTGGAACTGATTCAGGCTGATTGTATTTCCATCCTGATCTGCTGCGGTGAATTCAGGAGCTTTCTGACCTTCTTTTAATTCGCTCATAATTATTTTATAAAATTAATTGAATAAGTTTTGCTGTTGCCTTTAAGATCATCCACAACCAGTTTAAAGGAATGTTTTCCTGGTTGGGTGCGTTCATCGAAAGAATGCCATAAGGTAGCTGTTTTAGTATCAAATTCCATCAACACCCAGTTTCCGTCAATATAACCGTTAAAGCTTTTGATACCGGACAGGTTATCATGAATCTTGAAAGTCATTTTTGCGATGCCAGACATATTTTTGCCATCCCCTATGTTCAAAGGGATAATTGTAGGCGGAATGGTATCTATGGTGACGTAAAAACTTCCGAAGTTTTTTGGAGTGGCTTTGATATAACCATTTTCGAAAACCCCGCCTTGCGATGCGCCGCTGGTACTAACGATAACTGCTTTGTCCTTTAGGTTACCCAGTTTCGAATCGGCTTTAATCCAGAGATCAAAACCATTATGTAATGGCGTAAGATTATTATGGATCTGATAGACCTGAGAATAGGCCCCTCTGGCTGGCTCCGGTTTGATTTTGTAAATCAGGTTAAAGTCGTTGTACAAAGTGCCTTTGGGAAGAACCACTTTAAGGCCTTCGGCAGAGAACTCATTTTCTTTACTATACAAGCAGGGAATCCCATCTGGCTGGTCGGGGGTAGAAATTACTGACTTACCATCAGACTTTACCGTAAACTGCAGTATGCTCTTATTTCCTTTGGCATCGGTGACGATATATTTCATTTCGTGTACCTGCTGATCTTTAAAATCGATCCTGCCATTATTAACCAGACTGCTGTAAATCTGAAGCGGGTTTCCCGGATCCACAAAACTCTTCTGAATGCTTTTTTTACTGGTCATATAGGCAGGGTAGTCTATATGAGAGTTGATGGCTTTGCTGTTTTCAAAAGCAAACCTTTCCATTGCAGATGTAAAGATTTTTTTTCCGTCCGCTTCGAGTTCTATGGAATATACACCATTAATACCAGATGCGCCGTTATGTCGGTCAGTAGCTGTAATACCAAAGCCGGTTTCGCCACTGATATTTATAGGGGTTGCCTTATTCAATGCGTATTTTCCGTTTGCACCGGTCACCTGCTCATATTGCTTAGGCGTATATTCGTTGAACGGTTTTTTATTTAGCTTATAAACGTACAACGCATAGATGACCGGAGGGATGTTATCTGGTATTTCGATGCCAAATAACTGGGGATTAATGGTGTTTTCTGTCTTGGTATCCCTGATTTCAAAATGCAGATGCGGGCCACCTGAACTTCCCCGGTTTCCGGAGTAGGCTATGATATCACCTTTATGTACAGGGAAAAGATCTGCGGCAGGAAACTCGTCCAGTTCAAATGTTTTTTTCTGATATTCCAGCGCTTTTACTGCGGCAGCTATTTTTGGGGCGAAACGGGATAAGTGACCGTAAACGGAAGTATATCCATTCGGATGAACAAGATATAAGGCCAGGCCAAACCCACTGTTTTGTACCCGCATTCTGGATACATATCCGTCTGCAATAGCGTGAACAGGGTAACCTTCGCGCTGATTGGTGCGAAAATCTATTCCAGAGTGAAAATGATTACCTCTGAGTTCACCAAATGATCCTGCCAGTGCAGGGGGGACTATATCTAAAGGTGGCCGGAAATCGACCAGCGGATATTTGTTGTTACTGAAAATTTGCTGCGCCTGTGTACTGATTGCGAATAAGCTAAGTAGAAACAGGAGGATGCTTTTTCTGGTCATTAAATTTATTTTATGTCAAAATTCAGAAATTGCTCTTCACCAATCCAGGCTTCGAGCTTGTCACCCTGGTGTACCTGTCCGACTCCTTCAGGAGTTCCGGTAAAAATGAGGTCTCCTTTTTTTAGGGTGATATACTGTGAAACGAAAGCGATGATTTTTTCAAACGAAAACAGAATATTTTTTGTGTTTCCATTCTGACGGGTCTCCCCATTTATTTTGAGTTCAAACTGCAGATCATTGATATCTGCTACCTGTGATTTTGGAATAAAATGACTGATTGCAGCCGAGTTGTCGAATGCTTTAGCCAATTCCCAGGGTAAGCCCTTTTCTTTATGTATAGTTTGAATATCACGGGCAGTGAAGTCTATGCCCAGGCCAATTTCCTCAAAATAATTACTGGCAAATTTTTCTGCAATATGTTTTCCTTCCTTACAAACTTTAAGTACAACTTCCAGTTCATAATGGATATCTGAAGAGAATTCAGGAATATAAAAAGGTTTGTTATCCTTCAGGACAGCCGTGTCTGGTTTTAAAAAAATTACAGGACTTGAAGGAAGTGGGTTATTTAGTTCTTTAGCGTGAGCAGCGTAGTTTCGGCCAATGGCAATTACTTTCATTCAAATAGGTATATAATAACTGATCCTTTATCTTAGCATGCTTCTGCATGCACTGTAAAAGTAAATTATATCCGGTAAAAAAAGACTTATAAAAGTATTTTCTAATCCTGGGAGGGAGAAATTAGCGGGAAAAAGCAGAATTATAAAATTGAGATCCGTTTAACTACCGTCTCTGAACCGGCAACAAAACGAAGGAAGTAAATTCCACTGTTCAGACGGTTGGGAATAGTAAACGTTTTAGTCTGCTCACCTGCAGATAAACGCTCGTTGGATAAGGTAACCACTTCATTGCCTAATAAATCCATGATTTTAATAGACAGGTTTGATTCACGTTCCAGACGCAGGGTAAGATTGATCTGGTCATCAACAGGATTAGGATAAACTTTAAGTACAGAAAGGATTTTATCGGGTCTGCCGTTACCTGATCTGCTGTGTGAAAGCAGGCTGTTATAGGGGGTGAAACCTGAACCAGGAAGATAGCTGGGTTTATAAGAAGGGACATCTCCTCTGATCTGTGGGGTCCTGACTATTCTTTTGTATTTGCTGGTACTGTCAGCCCTTTGCGCAAAAACTGTGGTTGCACAACATAAACTGATGCAAAATATGCAAATCAAGTAAATCAGTGAGACCGTTTTAGTTTTTGTATTCATCTATTGCAACAAAAGTAGTGAATAATTCCGCAGAATAATTAAAGAATTTATCTTCTAAACAATATTTAACACAATTTAACAGTTACCGCTCAATTATAACAATAATAGGGTCTTTTTTATACGTAACAATACTGATAAATGTCACGCGGCCAGCGTTTGTTGGCATTGTTTCTATAATTTCAAAATTGTTTTATTGATTATTTTTGTTGGCTTTTTGTCGATATTTTATTAATTTTAAAAACAATTTAAACCTGAACCAATATCTATGAAAAAAAAGTGTTTGCTTTTTGTTCTCTGCATTATAGCAGGGACACTGACCTCGCATGCCCAATGGTCTTTAGGACTTGAAGCTGGGTACAACAAAAATTATCTCTTTACCAATTCCGGGTTCAGAGCTTTTACAGGGTACAAACCTGAAGAAGGTTTTAACATTGGTATACCGGTTAAGTATACGCTGAATGACTGGTTCGGTGTACAGGCCGATCCGCAGTTTATACGTAAAAGTAACCGGATTGAACGTTCTGGTTTTTTTGAAGGAGTTTATCAGAAAAATACGAACAGTTATATTCAGTTGCCGCTGATGGCACATTTTACATTCGGTGGGCATAAACTCAAAGGGTTCTTCAATCTCGGGGGATATGCGGGTTATTGGACAGCCTCACATATTAAGGGAACACAGCTCGATGTTTTTGGGCAACCTAATGTTGTTCCTGATGATTTTCAATCCAAAAGATATCTGGATTACATACCTGGATATAACTATGATGAGCAATATAATTTCGACAGCCGTCGCGACCGCCGGATTGAATTAGGTGTGCTTGCAGGAACAGGTGTCAGCTATCAGCTTAAACCACGGTATGAGCTTTTTGCAGAAGGGAGATACTATCGTGCACTGACTGATCAGCAAAAGAACTATATGCTCAGTCAGATCCCCCGCTATAATGATACTTTCGTCATCCAGGTAGGATGTATGTATCGGTTAGGCAAATAAGGAGGCTATTAATTAACATCAATTATCACAATTTTATGAAATCAACTTACCTATTTCTATATAAAAATATGTTCCGGGCCGCAGTTTGCATCCTGATCATCACTACAGTCACTTCCTGCCGGAAAGAACTACCTCAGATTAATCAGCCTGAACGTTACATTTCCGGGAATTTCAGCGAAGCTTTTGAAGCCTACTGGAACGGAATGAATAATAACTACATTTTTTGGGATATAGACCCAACTAACTGGGATGATGTATACAAAAAATACAAACCTTTATTCGCTCAGATGAATATCAATGATTCTACTGACGTCAGGAAATCATATACCTATTTTAAGGAAATGACATCACAGCTGGTTGATTCGCATTATGCTTTACAGATTAACAGTAAATATGTGAAAGACTCGGCTACTTATATCAGTCCTTCTGGTATAAGACATTCAAAGCAACCCGGATACCATGGAAATATTAACCCTAATTTCTTTTATAGTACTATCCCGCCAAAATATCTTGATCCGGGTTATGTGAAAGGGGTTCTCAATTTTTCGGATGGAAGCCAGTTTTTTGCAGTAGCCGGGAAGATTAAAAATAATATTCTCTATCTCCATTTTAACAGTTTCAGGCTGAAGACAGTTTATGGATCACCTACTCCAAATAATGCACAGAAGACACTCAAATATTATTTTGATCAGTTACAAAATACGGCTGGTCTGAAGGGGATTATTATGGATGTAAGAAGTAATGGCGGTGGTGCACTGGCAGATCTGGATCTTCTGGTGGGCGCCCTGACTGACAAATCCTATAGTATTGGAGCGACACGCTCGAAAGGAGGAATGGGACGTCTGGATTATACACCCTGGATAGATGCCCGTGTTCATCCTGCCAAAGATGCAAAAGCATTCACTGCCCCGATTGTGGTATTAGCCGATCTGAATTCTGTGAGTATGGCTGAGATGACCACGATGGCATTGAAAGCATTACCTGCGGGGAATACTACTTTTGTCGGGGAGCGTACCTGGGGAGGTAACGGCCCATTGGTTGGCAATGACGATTTTTATAATGGAGGACAATTTAAAACAGATTTCATGAGCCTGGTCTATACTTCGACTTTAATGATGCGTTATAAAGATGGAAAGATTTATGAAGGATTGGGTTTTCCTCCCGATGTAGAAGTGAAGTACAATAAAGCTGCCCTTGATGCAGGAATTGATCCGCAACTGGAAAAAGCAATTAGCCTGATCCCGCAGTAAATATTTTTTTTAGAGCATATTCCTGAAGGCCGTCTTCTACGTAAGTAGGGGACGGCTTTTTGTATTGGTACGGTGTCTATTCATTATTCTTTAAAGGCGTGACGCCCTATATTCCAGCTGTCTCTAAAGTGGATCTGATACGTATGTGATACGGGTTTGAAACGGGGCAGTGCGTTTCAAACCCGTATCATACGCGTGTCGAAGACGTAATAAACTGAGGGGAAGTATAGGGTTAATATTTGTTGTAATATTATTTTTATACTGGATTTTAATATCTATATTGTTAATATGGTATAGTTTATATAAAAATCTGCGATTATGGCGATATTTAGCAAAGGTTCGAATGATGGTTTTACAGGCAGGATTGGTAATACAGTCACCTATTGGCGATATGGAAAACTCGTAAAGAGAACAATTGGTTTACGCACAGATGTACCTACGGTTCCAGTATTAAGGAGCAGGCAGGTAACTGCCCTGACGACAGCTTTACTGAAACCTGTTAAAAGCTTCATTGCTGTTGGGTTTGAACTGGAAGGAAAACTTGAACTTAAGAGTTATTATACTGTCGCCACTTCTTATAACCGGTTAAATGCAATTTCAGGTACCTACCCTGAGCAGCGAATAGATTTTACAAAAGTTTTATTTAGCCGTGGCAAGATGCCGGTTACACCGAATATTTCTGTACGCCGGACGGAGGAAGGGTTGATTTTTAACTGGGATGCCAGCTTTACTGAGGTGGGGGTAAACGGAAATGACCAGGTAATGCTGATGGCTTATGCTCCAGGCAGTTCAGGTACTGTATTTCAATTGAATGCTGGTAGGAGAAGTGAGGGGGAAGCCAGTTTATCCATTCGGAAAAGAAGAAAACCATTATTACTGGAAACTTATATCTCATTCATCTCTGAAAATCGAAAAAGGGTTTCGAACAGTATTTATGCGGGCCAGGTTATCTGGTAAATACAGGCTGGAAATAAATTGAAAAGTAAATAATTATGGCAATCTTAAAGCAAGGCTCAATAGGAGTGTTCACCGGGAAAATAGGTGCGTTAGTAATTGTTAAGTGGAAAGATAAGTATGTTGGCAAAAGTAAGCCAAAATCAGTATCGAAAAAGACTGCAGTTTTACTGGATGCTCAGCAGTCTAAGTTCAGAATAGCAGGCAAATTTCTGCGTATGGTTCAGTCTGTGGTCCATTTTAGTTTTCAAAAGGTACCTAAAAAGATGAATGCGATGAACTACGCCATGCTGTATAACCTAAAACATTCAATTAGTGGTATGTATCCTGATTTTGGTATGGATTATGCTCGGGTGAAGTTAAGTGAACCTGCAGATTATACAACTGAAATTGATAACGGATTTAATGTATCGGGGATGGCGTCTGGTAAAAAAATCAAAATATCCTGGGAAGCAGATGAGCTGCCGGAATATGATGGGACAAAACCTACAGACCGGATTTATTCATTTATATATCATCACGGAAAAAAGATATTTATCAACCCGATTCCTCCCCAGAGAAGTGAATTGGGTCTTGAAGTTAATTTGCCATCTGCATTTGATAATAAGGTGCATGTATGGATTTTCTTTGCGTCTGAGGATCATAAATTTGTGTCGCAGACGCAGTATCTGGGAGAATTCAATGTGGAGAATTGATATATTAGACGAATTATAACCTGTTTGAATGTTTAAGATACTAGTCTTCCTTTTATTGATTCCCCGTGCTGAGCCTGATTATGATCTGGCTAAAATAATGACAGGACTATCACCCAGACAGAAAACCGTCTTGTATCAATATGGCACCTTGCGTACCTATAGCGATTCGGCAACAGCAACCAGTTATTGGGTTAAACATCAAACTGAATTAAACAGGCTGACTAAAGAACAGGCAAATATCCTGTCTGCTGATTTAATAGTTAATACGGAATTGGTTTACAATATTAAACAACCGTCACGTTTACGGGCATTAATGGGGATATTTACTGCATCCCGTCTTCTCATGGGAGCGGCAGCTTTAATTGCAGTTGGGGCTTTATTAATTCTTTTGAAGCGGTTTTGGTATAGAATATATGACCTGGCAGTTAAGTATCTGGCTCCTGTATTTCAGTTGCTCTTTTCACCTAAAATACTTAAGGTTCAATTGTTGCTAATTGCATTGATTGCGCTTATCTGGGGGGTGAAAATACAGGATTTGATGTTTCGTACAATAGCAGTGCAGCTTGGCCTTGTGTTACTATGGACACAGCTAACAGCGATGACTACAAGAAGAAGATTTCATAGATTATATTGGGATTCTTTTAGGCATAACTTCAGGGATTTCAATGTAAAAGAGGTTTTGTTGCAAATAACTATGCCTTCATTGACTACTGTATTGGCAATGGGATGGTTAATCTATGTTTGTGAAGATGCATGGTACCCTTTTGAAATAAGTGTAATGGCTTTGATTACATTATACTCATTTCCACCGGTAAACTGGTTATTGCCCCGGTTGAGCATATTGTTCCTGCCTTTTCCGACTAAATACCAGAACAAAAATGTAGTATTAGCTTCTTATATTGTGCTGACGATGATATTGTGGGTTGGTCTGTTGTTTATACCTGTGACACCAGTATCACCTTTGGTGACAATTACTTTATTGCTGATATTTTTATTGTTATGCTTTTCTGTTGATGACTTTTTCGTAGGTAATAGTGGTTTTAAAAACTATATATGGGTACAGTTGATTACAATTGTATATCTGTGCGCCTGTGTACTTGTTGGTAGTAAGTTAGGTGTTAATTTGATTAGCTGGTCTGGTCTGGGTGGATTATTTCTTTATGTACTGATTAAGTATTGGGAGGTCCCATCTTTACTTGGCTGGAATTGGGAACATAGGAAAATCCCTGGAATCCTGGGTATGGCTTTGCTGATATGGGGGATTGCTGAATTGATGAACCTTTTTCCGGAATTGTTTATCATTTCCTGATTAGAAACCATTTTATCCGAATACAACAAATCCGTCTTCTGATCATTTCAAAAGACGGATTTGTTGTATTAATACCTACCTCTAAGCAGGATTGTTCTTTACATTCAGTTTGCTGTGATGAAATCCATACATAAAGTACACGACAAGGCCTACAACCAGCCATATGCCGAAACCTATCCAGTTGGAAATACCTAATTCGCACATCATATATAAACAGCTCAGTAGTCCTAAAACAGGAATTAATGATAGGTTCTTGGTGACGCAGAAATAAGCAATTACCAGACAGATCACAAAGAAAATCCACATCGGGATTTTATGCTTAAACAAAGACCAGCCACTTTCAAATTTCTTGTCTGCACTAACAGTACTTCTATCCATAAAACTTTGGTACTGCTCCGGGGTAAGACTATTTAAGTAGGCTTCAGAATCTACATTTTTCTCAATTACATTCAGTAATTTCTGTTCTGCCTTGATTTCAGTTTTAATACTGCTCAGTTCAGTGCTGTTGAGTAAAGTAATGAAACTGATCGGGTCACGTACCTTATCTTTATTGGTGATGAAATTAGAAGTCTCCGTTTTAAAGTAGGTGAATCCAAGAACAATAAGACCTATAAATGCAAACGGAATGATATATTTTGAATTTACATACGGAGTTTTGAATTTACCCCTTGGGATATCAGTTTTGTTTTGTAAAACCAGTACACCGGCACAAACAAGTACAAAGGCAAATAATGTACCTATAGAACACAGATCTGTAACGATGGTCAGGTTCATAAACAACGAAGGAACAGCAACCACAAAACCTACGACAATAGTAGCAAAGGATGGCGTTTTATAAACCGGATGTATTTTAGAGAATTTTTTAGGTAATAACCCGTCCCGACTCATACTCATCCAGATCCTTGGCTGGCCCATTTGAAAAACAAGCAGTACACTTGCCATTGCAAATACAGCACTGACAGCAATAATACCACTCATCAGTTTAAGATTGATATGGTCGAATACGAAAGCCAGCGGATCACCTACTGCCAGTAAATCATATCTTACAATACCAGTTAATACCAGTGCAATCGCTACATATAATACAGTACAGATTATGATTGCCCACATCATCCCTCTGGGTAAATCCCGCTGTGGGTTTTTACATTCCTCAGCAGTTGTGGAAATGGCATCAAAACCAATATAAGCAAAGAACACAGCAGAGACTCCTTTGAGGATACCAGAAACTCCGTTTGGTGCAAAAGGGTTCCAGTTTTTAACATCTACATAGAAAATTCCAACAGAAAGAACCAGTAAGATGACTGCCAGTTTTACAATTACCATGGCATTACTGGCATTTTTGGATTCTTTCATTCCTCTGTAAACCAACCAGGTAATTAATATGATAATGCCTAGTGCAGGCAGATCGGCTACAACGTGAAAATTACCAATTTTAGGTGCAGTAATCCATGCATTATTAGCAATCCGGGTTGCGTCATCCAGATTGGCAAAGCTTTTACCTGCATTTAATAAGGCTTCAGCATGTTTATGACCATTGAATGCCGTCAGATAATCCATAGTCGTCCAGTCTGGGAGATTAATCCCGTTTATCCCTAATGCCGGTATCCGGATAGAAGAGAGTAAACCCGTAAAATAATCCGACCAGGAGATAGCGACGGTAATATTCCCGATAGCATACTCCATAATGAGTGACCAGCCTATAATCCAGGCTACCAATTCTCCGAAGGCAACATAAGAATAAGTGTAGGCACTTCCTGATACCGGAACCATGGAGGCAAATTCAGCATAGGCAAAGGCTGCAAAACTGCAGGCAACCGCAGTGAATATAAATAAGAAGATGACCGCCGGTCCTCCGTCTGCACTCGCTTTTCCGATCGTACTGAAAATTCCTGCTCCAATAATTGCTGCTATACCAAATGCGGTAAGGTCCCTTACCCCCAATGTTTTGTTTAAATGTGCACCATGATCGCCATAGCCCTTTTCGGCATCTTCTAATATTTTAGTAATTGATTTTTTTCTGAAAAGATTTTCAAACATAATGGGCAATTTGGTTAGATTGATTCGCTGAAATTATAAAAATATTATAGAACTAACCCAATTTATCTAGTTCATCTTTTACAAATGAAGCCAATTCCCTGATATAACTCACACTGAAATCAAACTTAATTCCTGCAGTTTCATAGATTTCATTCATAGGTTTTGTATAGCCAAGCGCTAAAGCATCCAGGTATTGCTGTAATGCTTTTTCCGGATTTTCCTTATAGTTTTTCCAGATCGCAATAGCACCCAGTTGTGCAATGGCATACTCTATATAATAGAATGGTACCTGGTACAGGTGCAGTTGTTTCTGCCATAAATTTCCAAATTCCTGATCCAGTCCGTCCCAGTTTGCAAAGCCAGCACCAAAACGCTCATAAATTTGTTTGAAAGCGGTTTCCCGGTCTGCAGCATTATGTGTTGGATTCGTGTAAATCCAGTGTTGAAACTGATCGATCACGGCTACCCATGGAAGTGTTTTGAGTACATCCTGCAATTGTTCTTTTTTTGCACGGATCAGCTCGGCAGGATCGTCAAAATAAATATGCCACTGATCCATAGAAATTAATTCCATACTCATGGAAGCCAGCTCTGCAACTTCAGAAGGACAATGTTTAAAGTCATTCAGTTCCAGATCAGCAGTCAGAAAAGTATGTACTGCATGTCCACCTTCATGAACCATCGTAGTCAGGTCTCTGAGTGAACCTGCCGAATTCATAAAAATAAAAGGCGCGCCAGTTTCTGCCAGTGGATAGTTATATCCTCCTGGAGCTTTACCTTTTCTGCTTTCCACATCAAACAGGTTATTTGCTTTCATCACCGAAAGCATCTGGCCTAATTTGGGATCGATAGCACTAAAAGCTGCAATCGTTTTTTCAATCAGTTCCTCTCCGTTACGGAAAGGTTTAAGTGCTGCTTTCCCTGAAGTACTGACTTCCATATCCCATGGCTTCAGTTCTTCAAGACCCAATAATTCTGCTCTTTTTTCTGCCTGTTGTTTTAAAATAGGGACAATTTCTTTTTCTATAGCTTCATGAAAAGCATAACAATCTTTAGGGCTATAGTCAAATCTGCCTAAAGCCTGGAACATATAATCCCGGTAGTTTTCGAATCCGGCATTTAGTGATACCTGATGACGCATCGATACTAATTCATCAAAAACTATGTTCAAAGCATCTTTATCTAAAAGACGGCGTTGCTGTATAGTTTCCCATGCCTGTTCACGTACAGCCCGGTCGGTATCTTTAATAAAATTAGCAGCCTGCTCAAGGGTATATTCCTGCTCATTGATCACGACACTCATCGCGCCTGTAGTCGCCTGATATTTTTGTTGTGTAACCTGTAGTTTAGTAAATAATTCTACGTTTTCATCCCTGTATATCTCCAGTGCTTTTTTGACCGCTCTTAAATAAACAAAGTATTTAGCCTGATCCAGCTCATCAATAAATGGACTGTCTGCCAGCTTTTTGTTCAACAGATTTGCCACAGGAGATATCTTAGGCTCGATCTCGGTAGCGAAATACTGAAAACTATTCACCAGTTCTTCATTAGCTGTATCACAGCTCATTTTGATATATCTCCAGGCAAAATCTTCTTCCAGTGCAGCTTCAAATTCACTTTTGTCTTTCAGCCATTTTTCCAGTTCAGCGACATTACTGATTGATCTGTTCAGTAACTCATCCAGGATAGGAGAGAGATTATCCCATTTGATTTCAAGGTCCTGAGGAATATATACTCTGGTTTTTTTCGGTATAATTAGATTGATCATAGGTTTAGAATTTGCAGATTGTTCTTAAAAAAGCGTCCAGTAAAAAGCAGGCAGCAAAAATCACTGAAGCCAGTCCGTTGGTAGTAGCAAATGCCCTGTTTACTTTACTGATGTCATTTGGTTTAACCAGCAGATGCTGATAGATCAACATAGAACAAAAGAAAGCCACACCCAGGTAATAAGCCCAGCTGAAAGGGGTAAATATTAAAGGCAGAATGACACATATTGCAGAAAAAACATGCAGAACCTCTGAAAGACGAAGTGCTCTTTTTCTGCCAATGGCCGAAGGAATAGAATGTAATTTTTCTCCCTTGTCAAACTCTTCGTCCTGCAGCGCATAAATAATATCAAAACCACTTACCCAGAATAATACTGCCAGTGAATAAAGGACCGGAACAATATTAAATTCGCCGGTTACCGCAATATATGCACCTATAGGAGCCAGAGATAGACCCAATCCGAGTACCATATGGCATAATGCTGTAAACCTTTTGGTGTAACTGTAAAACAGGACAACAAAAAGGGCGACAGGGGAGAGGTATAAACAGAGTCTGTTAATAAATGCTGTTGTAATAATAAAAAGTACGCAGTTAACGATTACAAAAATAAGGGCTTCGTTTGCTGAAACTCTTCCGGCCGGGATATCGCGCATATTAGTCCGCGGATTTTTGGCGTCTATATCCCTGTCCAGATATCTGTTAAAAGCCATTGCCGAATTTCTTGCAAAGACCATGCAAAGGAGTACTAATAACAAAATCACCCAGTTGAAGGGGTGATCCGTAGTGGTAACGCCTAAAAAGAAACCAATCATCGCAAAAGGTAAGGCGAAAATTGAATGTGCGAAAAGCACCAGTGAAAAATATTTCTTCATTTGGGGTTGATATTAAAAATCTTCTTCTGGAGTTAAGATTGGCATCGCAAAATCAAGATTGGTCTGCTCAATGAAATTCAGTATTTCATCTCTTCCCGCCTGTTTCTCTGCCGAAGTAATGAATATCGGTGGAATCTCTTCGAACCAGCCTGAAAGCTCTTTCTTAAACAAGGCTACAGTCTGATTGGTTTTCGTGATAGACTGTTTGTCGGCTTTGGTGAAAGCGAGTACAAAAGGTATTTGTATCTCACCCATCCAGCAGCAAAACTCAATATCGATTTTTTGCGGTGGGATGCGGCTGTCGATTAAGACAAATACACATTGCAGGCTTTCTCTCTTGGTAATATAATTACGGATAAACTTCTCCCAGCTCTCGCGGCTGTTTTTGGAGACTTTAGCGTAGCCATAACCAGGTAAATCGACGATATACCATTTTTCATTAACCAGAAAATGGTTGATTAACTGTGTTTTTCCAGGTTTTTGGGACGTTTTTGCCAGACCATGCTGATTCACCAGCATATTGATCAAAGAAGATTTTCCTACATTAGAACGGCCAATAAAAGCATATTCCGGCATGTTGGCTACAGGCAGTGCTGAAATCTTGGTATTACTGCAAATAAATGTTGCTGATTTTATAATCATTTGACAAAGGTAGAAAATTAGTTTTCAACAATACTTATCTTTGCCCCATACCATGAGCGAAAAAATAACTCCATACCAATCTGCTACGATAACAAAAAAGGAACAAGTGAGTACAATGTTTGATAACATTGCAGGTACTTATGACTTCCTGAATCATTTTCTTTCTGTAGGAATAGACATTATTTGGCGTAAAAAGGCCATTCGTGAATTATCAGCCCTGAAACCCCAGACTATTCTGGATGTTGCGACAGGTACAGGGGATCTTGCTTTTGAAGCTATCAAAATACTTCAGCCAAAAAAGATTATTGGTGTCGATATTTCTGTGGGAATGCTGGATGTTGCCCGGAAAAAGATTACAGAGCGTAATTTACAGCATGTTTTTACCGTTGAAACCGGAGATTCTGAAGGGCTTCGTTTTGAAGACAATTATTTTGATGCGATTACAGTTGCCTTTGGGGTGAGAAATTACGAAAACCTTGAAAAAGGATTATCCGATATGTTACGTGTGCTCAAGCCAGGCGGAAAAATTGTGATCCTTGAATTTTCAAAACCAGTAGTTTTTCCGGTAAAACAACTTTATAATTTTTACTTTAAACACCTCCTGCCGGTTTTTGGGAAAATGTTTTCCAAAGATGCCAGAGCATATACTTACTTAAATGAATCTGCCGTAGCTTTCCCGGACGGAGAGGCCCTGACCACGGTCATGGATAAGGTAGGATATAAAAATACAAAGTACAGGCCACTGACATTTGGGATCAGTACAATATATACTGGTATAAAAGGTTAATATAAATAAATGAGATTAAAGCTAAGCCTGCTGGTTCTTCTTCTTTTACCATTCGTTGCTGCCAGGGCTCAGAACTGGGGTGGCGGTGTAGATGACGAACTGGTCCATTTTGGCTTTACCTTTCAATATACCAGCTCCAGCTATAAAGTTGTAAAAAAAGCGGACTGGCGTTTACCTTATGTACCTGTTGTGGATAATCCGCAGAACCTGCCGATAACTCCTTCCTTAACTTCATTATATAGTAAGCCATCTCCCGGTTTTGGAATTGGCTTTGTCGTGAATGGCAGGTTAAGTAATAATCTTGATGTGCGCCTGACGCCTACGCTGGTTTTTACAGACAGGCTGATGGAATATGAATATGATGTTACAGATCCGTTATATGTAGGTAATGTCGAAAAGAAGGTAGTTGCTACGATGGTTGAATTTCCGCTGGGGATCAAAATCAAATCTAACCGGAGAAATAACTTCAGGGCCTATATGCTTTACGGAGCAAAATATTCAATGGATATTGCCTCTAAGAAAAAAACAGATGATGCCGGGGCTGCTGAATTAGATAAATTTCTGAAAAATAAAAAGAACTTTATCTCTGTTGAAGCTGCATTTGGAATGGATTTATATTTTGAATATTTCAAAATGTCTCCGGAAATTAAGCTGTCTTATTCTTTAAGTGATATTATGGATAGCAAGGTAATTAATGCTTACAATGCACCAATTGATAAATTAATGCTGCGTCACGTAACATTCAGTTTATTCTTCGAATGATGTGCCGCTGATAAAAAAATATAGCTTTGTCTCAATTGCAGATAAAAAACAATACAAGGATGAAAATAGCATTAATTACAGGAGCGACTTCAGGAATAGGTAAATCATGTGCACACTTGTTTGCACAACAGGGGTATCAACTGGTTCTGGTAGCCAGAAGAGCAGAAAAACTGGACGAGATCGCCAAACATCTTACAGATAAGTACGGTATAGCCATTCAGACGCTGATTGCTGATGTCAGGGATAATACTGTATTGACCCAGGTTTTAGAAAGCCTGCCGGAAGACTGGAAACAGGTAGATGTTCTGATCAATAATGCAGGTTTAAGTCAGGGACTGGATCCGATTGATAAAGGGGACACCAATGACTGGGATACCATGATCGATACCAACGTCAAGGGATTGCTTTATGTGACTAAGATAGTTTCCGGCTGGATGATCAAAGCGAAAAAAGGCCACATTATTAATATCGGATCTATTGCTGGTAAAGAGGTATATCCTAACGGTAATGTATACTGTGCGACAAAACATGCTGTTGATGCCCTAAATAAAGGAATGCGTATGGACCTTCTTCCTTATGGGATCAAAGTGACAGCGATTAATCCGGGTATGGTGGAAACAGAATTTTCTGTAGTCCGTTTTAAGGGCGATGAAGATAAAGCCAAAAAAGTTTATGAGGGGCTAGAGCCTTTGCTTGCCCAGGATATAGCAGATGCGATCTGGTTTGTAGTTAGTCGTCCTGCACATGTAAATATTAATGATATGTTGATTATGCCAACAGCACAGGCATCTGCAACTTTAGTAAACAGAAAACAATAAAATAGAATCAAAATTATATGGTATCAACAATTATAGATCAGGAAATAAAAAAAGCAATGTTAGCTAAAGATCAGGCAACACTGAGAGGCTTACGTGCAATTAAAGCTGCTTTATTGCTGGCGAGAACAGAAAAAGGCTCTGCCGAAGAGATTACTGAGGATGCAGAAATGAAGATCCTTCAGCGCCTGATTAAACAAAGAAAAGAATCTGCTGATATATACAAACAACAAGGCAGAGAAGATTTGTCAGTGATTGAAGAGGAAGAAATTGAAGTGATCAGTCAGTTTATGCCAAAGCAATTAAGTAAAGAAGAAGTAGAAGGCATTATTGCAGCGCTTATTAAAGAATCAGGTGCGAGCTCGGTAAAAGATATGGGACGCATCATGGGCCTGGCAAATAAAGAACTGGCTGGTAAAGCAGATGGCAAATTGATTGCTGAAATTGTGAAAACCCAATTGGCATAAATTGTGTTAGTTAGATCTCAGCAGAACTTTATTTTTAAAATTAACAGTTTTTTTTGGTTAAAATTAAATTAGGCGACTAACTTAGTAGCAATCTAAGAAATAATAAATTATATATACATGAAATACGAAGTAATAGAAGAGGATGGGTTTAAGTATATAGAGGCCGGCAAAGGCGAGACCCTGGTATTACTTCATGGTTTGATGGGAGAATTGAGTAATTGGGAGCTGGTTATTGATCATTTTAAAGAAAGCTACAATGTACTGGTGCCAATTTTACCAATATATGAACTGCCTATCCTGACACTGGGTGTTAAAAGCCTGGCTAAATACATTCATAAATTTATCAAATTCAAGAAATTGGGTCAGGTTGTCCTTATTGGTAACTCTTTAGGCGGACATCTGGGATTGATTGTGACAGCAGCACATCAGGAAAGCGTGAAAGCATTAGTCCTGACAGGTAGTTCTGGTTTATATGAAAATGCATTTGGTGGTACTTTCCCGAGAAGAGAAAGTTATGATTATATCCGGGAAAAGGTAGAGTTTACTTTTTATGATCCGTCTATTGCCACTAAAGAGATGGTGGATGAAATCTACAAAACAGTAAACGAAAGGTCAAGAGTTATCCGTATTCTGGCGCTGGCAAAATCTGCGATCCGTCATAATATGTCTAAAGAGCTGAATAAAATTACTATCCCGGTTTCTTTAATCTGGGGTAAAAATGATCAGGTAACACCTCCTGATGTGGCTGAAGAATTCCATCAGCTGTTACCCAATTCTGAATTGAACTGGGTTGATAAATGCGGACATGTACCTATGATGGAGCATCCCGAAATTTTTAATAATTATCTGAATACTTTTTTAGATAGAATTTTACTGAAATAAATATGTTTGCATCCGAACTCATATCCAATTCGATCCCTCCACTACAGACCTCTGAAACGGTACATACTGCATTGGATAGGATGGCTGAGTTCAAGCTCACGCATTTACCGGTACTCAATAATGGCACTTTTCTCGGTATAGTTGCCGAAGATCACCTGCTGGAAATCAGAAATGTGGAAGAACCCATCGGAACCCTTTCACTGACTATTCTGAATCCATTTGTTTACCAGGACGTACATGTCTATGATGTTATCAGAATATTTGACCAGCTGAAACTTTCAGTGGTCCCTGTACTGGATTATAAAAAAAACTATCTGGGTGTTATTTCTATTCATGATTTATTGAAATACACCTCGGATATTTTTGCTGTAAAAGAACCGGGTGGGATTATCGTTCTGGAAATCAGTAACCGTAACAATTCCTTATCGCATATGGCCCAGATCGTAGAGGCTGATAATGCACAAATCCTATCCTCTTATGTCCAGAATTTCCCTGATTCCACACGGTTAGAGGTGACACTGAAAATTAATAAAACAGAGCTTTCTGGTATTATATCCGCATTCGAGCGGTATGATTATCAGGTCAAAGCAGTTTTTAACAGTACCATAACAGATAACGGGACCGAAGACAGATACAATTTGTTAATGAGTTATTTAAATGTTTAGTTCATTACTATAACCATTCAACACACAATATTTACCGAATGAAGATTGCAATTTACGGCAGAGAGTTTAATAATAGCGTTTTACCCTTTGTACAGGATGTCTTTAATGCCCTTCAGCAGATGGGGATCAAGACATTGGTATATAAAGAGTACTATGACTTTATTGAAGACAAGGTAAAACTCCCTGTGGGCCTTCAAACCTTTTCCAATCATCTTGAATTACGCGATCCTGCAACTATTCTGATCAGTCTGGGAGGTGATGGAACTTTACTCGATACACTTGCCCTGATCCGGGATTCCGGGATTCCGGTTATAGGAATTAACTTCGGAAGATTGGGTTTCCTGGCAAGTATCAATAAAAATGAGATCAGAAATGCCATTGAGGCATTGGTTAACCAGGAATATACCCTGGATAAACGTACCCTGCTGAATGTAGAGTCTAAGCACAACCTTTTTGGAGAAGAGAATTTTGCGTTGAATGACATCACTATTCACAGGCGTGATAATACAGCCATGATGATTATTCATGCTTATATGAATGATGAATTTATCAATTCATACTGGGCCGATGGACTAATTATAGCTACTCCTACAGGCTCAACTGCTTATTCATTAAGTTGTGGTGGCCCTATTATTTTTCCCAGTGCACAGAATTTTGTAATTACCCCGATTGCACCTCATAACCTGAATGTGAGACCAGTAATTATTCCGGATGATGTTACACTGCGGTTTGAAGTAGAAGCCCGGAGTACCAAATTTCTGGTGTCCTGCGACTCCAGAACGGCGACAGTGGACAGGTCTGTAAAGATCATTGTCAGTAAAGCAGCTTTTCATGTCAACCTGATCCGTTTGAATAATGAAAGTTATCTGACTACCTTAAGGAACAAATTGCTTTGGGGAATTGATACACGTAACTATTAAAATGAGGTATAAAGAGATTGTATTTTCTGTTATTCTGGGATGTTTTTTGTCTACAGCTGCACATGCTCAGATTATAGAAATAGGAGCCAATGCGGGGGCTGCGGGATATATCGGAGATCTTAATCCAAAGGATCTTTTCAAACCCAGCGGTGTTGCTTTTGGTGTCTTTGTGAAAGACAATCTAGATCCTTACTGGGCTATCGGTATCCATTATAATTATGGTCATGTCGAAGCTAATGATGCAAATTCTGATGATGCGAGCCTGAGAGCCCGTAATCTCAATTTCTCTACTTCCCTGAATGAATTGAGTGTACAGGTAGATTTTAACTTTCTGGAGTATTTTGCCGGGGGAGGGACCAAGAAGTTCACACCCTATATGTTTGCAGGTGTTGGCGGAGTGTTGTTCAATCCGAAAGCCAGGTATGATGGTGTCGAATATGAATTAAGATATTACCAGACAGAGGGTAAGAAATATAAAAACTATGCAGTCAGTATTCCTTATGGAGTAGGAATGAAATACAGGATCGGAGAACGCTTAGCTGTATTTACACAACTGGGGTACCGGACCGCAAAAACAGATTATCTGGATGATGTCGGAGATAAATATCCGCTGGTATCTGCTCTTGGAAAGAATGGGTTTAACCTGTCAGATCCTTCAGGACAGAACTTTCCGCCGGGAAGCCAGCGGGGAAATTATGTTAAAAATGATACTTATTTCTTCGTCCATGTAGGTCTTTCCTATACATTCACTTCCGATAAGTGTTATAAATTCTGATCAATTTTCTTACCTCATCTAACATAAAATGTACATATCCTTCGTTTTGCTTCCAGGATATGGTAGAAATAAACAAAATAACTTATAACTTTGATATCTTCATATTAAAAACTTGCCATTCTTCTGAATGTTAGACATTTTAGCCATATTTGCACAAATAAATGGGATTTAAAGAACAAATCGATACTAGTCGCTTACCTGAACACATCGCTATTATAATGGATGGTAATGGAAGATGGGCTAAAAATCAAGGTAAATTCAGGTCTTTCGGACATGAAAGTGGGGTGTTATCCGTGAAGGATATTGTGGAAGGTTGTGCAGATATAGGTGTAAAATATCTGACGATTTATGCTTTTTCAACTGAAAACTGGAACCGTCCTATTGATGAAGTCAATGCTTTGATGGAATTGCTGATTGCTACAATCAATAATGAAACGGATACACTGAATAAAAATAATATCCGGTTAAATGCAATCGGGGATATTGCTTCCTTACCTCAGCAATGTATAGATGATTTAAAGAGTGCGATGGAAAAAACGGCAGGAAATACAACCTGTACGCTGACCCTTGCCTTAAGTTATAGCGCTAAATGGGAAATCCTGGAAGCCGCAAAAAAATTGGCTGTACTGGTTCAGGAAGGGAAAATCAAAGTAGATGAAATTAATGAGGAGCGATTTTCTTCTCAGTTAACTACTTTAAATATCCCGGATCCTGAGTTGATGATCCGTACCAGCGGAGAGCATCGCATAAGTAATTTTCTGCTATGGCAGATGGCTTATACGGAACTCTATTTTACAGAAACTTTATGGCCCGATTTCAGAAGGGAAGACCTTTTTGAAGCAATTGTAGACTACCAAAAGCGCGAGCGTCGCTTCGGTAAAATTAGTGAACAGTTGAACTAATTTTACTTTTAACACTTTTTAACATGTGTTTAAATTAACTTAGCAACGTTTTTTAGATTGTAAATGAAAAGAATATACCAACTCATATTATTGCTATTGATCGGGCTTCCGACGATGGCACAGATTACCCGTCCAAAGTCCAATCCCAATACCCCGAGCCTAAAAGTTGGCGGAACAGATATGGACTATTTTCAACCTAAAGAATATATCATAGGAGGAACTACTTTAAGTGGCGCAAAGTTTATTGACAAGGAAGTTATTATCACACTTTCCAAGTTAATTAAAGGTGAAAAGGTTTTACTTCCGGGTGATGCTACTTCCAATGCCATTAAAACACTTTGGGCACAGGGCCTGTTTGATGATATTGAATTGAATATTTCAAAGGTAGATCTCGATACTGTTTATTTTGATATTCAGGTAGTTGAAAGGCCCCGTTTAAGTTCATTCGAACTGAATGGTCTGAGTAAATCACAGAAAACGGATATTACAGAGAAGCTGAATTCAAAATCAGGTAAAACCATTATCAATGAAAATACTTACAACAGTACGACAGCGATAATCAATAAATACCTGGCTGAGAAGGGCTATTTCTTTACTAAAGTTGACTACAAAACCAAACCTGATCCGAATATGGAAAATGGGGTGGTATTACAGATTTTTGTAAATAAGGGAAACAAGGTAAAGGTGCATGAGATCAACTTTACAGGTAATAAGGATTTTAAGGCAGCTACCCTGCGTAAGTATCTTAAAAAAACCAAGCAGCAGGCATTTTACAAAGTCTTTGGTTCTGGTAAATTCAGCCAGGATAAATATAAAGAGGATAAAGAGAAGCTGATTGCTAAAATGCAGGATAAAGGTTACCGTGATGCGGTGATCATCAAAGATACCACTTACAGATACAATGATAAATCTGTAGGGATTAAAATTGATTTATACGAAGGTCCTAAATATTACATCGGAAATATTACCTGGTCCGGAAATGCAAAATATGCAACAAAGGATCTGACCAAAGTATTGGGTCTGGAGAAAGGTGAAGTTTTCAGCGAAGAAAAACTGAATACCAAACTTCATGGTAACGGTGCAGAAAGCGATGACGTATCGAGTATTTATCTGAATGATGGTTACCTGACTTTTAACGTTGAGCCTGTTCAGACAAAAATATACAACGATACTGTAGATTTAGAAATCAGGATCTATGAAGGACCACAGTATACCAATAACAGGATTACTGTAAAAGGAAATACAATCACGAATGACAGGGTTGTATTACGTGAGGTTCGTACAAGACCGGGTGATAAATTTTCCAAAGATTTGTTAGTTCGTACAGTACGTGATTTAGGTCAGCTGGGTAACTTTGATGAATCTAAAACCGTACCGACTCCGAAACCTAATCCTTCTGATGGTACTGTAGATATTGAGTATGCTGTAGAAGAGAAACCTTCCGATCAGGTAGAATTATCAGGTGGTTTTGGTGGTGGTCGTGTCATCGGAACAGTTGGTTTAACTTTTAACAACTTCTCTTTAAGAAATATATTAAATCCAAAAGCTTACAAACCACTACCTAAAGGTGATGGACAGAAATTAAGTCTTCGTGGTCAGACCAACGGTCAGTACTACCAGTCTTACAGTTTCTCTTTCTCTGAGCCATGGTTAGGTGGTAAAAAACCAGTGAGTTTTGGTTTAAGTGCTTTCACCTCTCTTTCTTCGAATGGTGGTTCAGGTACTGCTCAGCAGAAGATCCGTTTAAACGGTGTGACTGTTAGTTTGGGAAGAAAATTGAAATGGCCTGATAACTATTTCCAGATATCTCATGCCATTAACATACAACAGTATATCCTGAACAATTATCCAGGTTATTTATTCAGCACTGGAACTTCATATAACTTTAACTTAACTCAGGAGATCAGCAGAGATTCAAGAAATTCACCGATCTTCCCGACTGAAGGTTCATATTTTAAATTCACGGTACAGGCAACGCCTCCGTATTCATTGCTAAACAATGTGAACTATGCAACAGCATCAGATAAGGAACGTTATAAATTTACTGAATATCACAAATGGAAATTTGAAGGACAGTGGTTCCAGAGACTGGCTGGTAAGTTTGTAGTGAAAGCTCAGGCTCAGTTCGGATTCTTAGGATCATACAACCAGGCTGTAGGTCAGTCAGCTTTTGAAAGGTTTAAACTAGGTGGTGATGGTATGCAGGGATTCGATTTTCTTCAGGGATCAGAGTTAATCACGATGCGTGGTTATGCGAACAACGTGGTTATTCCGGCAACAGCTACGACAACTACCCAGGTTAATAATGCAACAGCTTCAGGTAGCCCGATCTACAGTAAATATGTAATGGAAATAAGATATCCTGTTATTGCAAGTCAGCAGGCAACAGCTTACCTTGTGGGTTTTGCTGAGGGTGGTAATACCTGGAACAAGTTTTCAGATTTTAATCCTTTTAACATTAGAAGGTCTGCAGGTATTGGAGCTAGAATATTTTTACCGATATTTGGAATGTTGGGTATCGATTATGGATTTCCGTTTGATAAAATTCCCGGAGTTACTGATGGGGGTAAACAGAATTTCACATTTAGTATCGCTCAGCAATTGGGTGGATTTAATTAATAGAAAAATGAAGAAAGTTATTTTAATCGGGTTTTTGGTTTTCGCAGGATTTGGCGCTTTTGCACAAAAGTTTGCTTATGTAGATACAGAGTACATTCTAAAGAATCTACCTGAATATAAATCTGCTCAGAATCAACTTAACGTATTGTCTCAGCAGTGGCAGAAAGATGTCGATGCTAATTTTACTTCGATTGACAAAATGTATAAGGCTTATCAGGCGGACCAGGTGTTGTTGACTGATGATATGCGTAAGCGCAGAGAAAATGATATTATTGAAAAAGAAAAAGCAGCTAAAGAATTCCAGCGTCAGAAATTCGGACCGGATGGTGAGCTTTTCCAGACCAGGGCAAAATTATTGAAGCCTATCCAGGACAAAGTAACTGCTGTGATTTCTGATCTTGCAAAAACTAAGTTTCTTGACTTTATCTTTGATAAAAGCAGCGAAGCGACCATGATGATTTATGCAAGCAGTAATTACGATCTGAGCAATGATGTTATTATCAGATTAGGTTATAAACCAAACACCGTAAAATAGACACACCTAAATAAATTTTAAAAACAATTATTAAGAACAATAAAAATGAGAAAGTTAATTAACGTATTTTTTGTAGCAGCTGGTTTAGTATTTACTGCTAATGTTGCTAGTGCTCAACAAAAAATTGCACATCTTGATTCTGAAGCTATTTTTGCAGTAATGCCTGAAGCGAAAACTGCATCGGCTACTTTAGAAGCTCTTAGCAAACAGAAACAAGCTGAAGTTGAAAAAATGAAAAGTGAGTATTCTGTAAAGTACGAAGCAGCGGTTGCTAAAAACAAAACTTTAAGTGAAGCTAACAAAGAAACAGTAGGTAAAGAATTACAAGCTATGGGTGCTGAATTACAGGATATGGAAAAACGTATCGGTGAAGCAAGCCAGAAAGCTCAACAAGATCTTGCTACTAAACAAGGTGAATTATTAGCACCATTAAACGCTAAATTCCAGACTGCAGTTAAAGCTGTAGCGAGAGAAAAAGGTTTAGCTTATGTATTTGACAGTTCAGCACAGAATGGTGCAAACAACCTGTTAGCATGGGAAGGTGGTGATGATATCACTGCTTTGGTTAAAACTAAATTAGGGATCTCTGCATCTGCAACTCCAGCGCCTAAGAAATAATCTTAAAAAATATTTAAATTGCGGCACCGGGTATTTCCCCGGTGCCGTTTTTTTTTGTCATGATAAATAAGAAATCCATAGGTATTTTTGATTCGGGTTATGGTGGTTTGACAGTCTTTGGATCAATCGCAGATCAGTTACCTGATTACAATTATATCTATTTCGGTGATAATGCCCGTGCCCCTTATGGAGATCATTCCTATGAGACTATTTACCAGTACACCTTAGAATGCGTAGAGTGGTTATTCGCGCAAGGCTGCCCATTGGTTATCCTCGCTTGCAATACTGCTTCAGCAAAGGCCCTGCGTACCATTCAGCAGAAAGTACTGCCTTTCAAATATCCCGGTTACCGCGTACTTGGTGTGATCCGCCCGACTGCCGAGGTGATTGGTTCTTATACAGTATCTGATACCATTGGAGTCATGGGCACCAGAGGGACTGTAAACTCAGAGTCCTATCTTCTGGAGATCCATCATCTTTACCCCGAAATTAAAGTCATTCAGCAAAGTTGCCCGATGTGGGTTCCACTGATAGAAAATAATGAACATGTCAATGAGGGAGCAGATTATTTCGTTCGCAAGTATATCGATAACCTGTTGGAGCAGTCCCCTGATATCGATGCCATATTACTGGCTTGTACCCATTACCCACTGTTAATTCCTAAGATAGCAGCTTATCTTCCTGAAGGGATACAATTGGTAGCCCAGGGAGAAATAGTAGCAGGCAGTCTGAAAAAATATCTGGCGAATCATCCCGAAATAGAAAGCCAGTTGGGCAAAGAAGGGAAGATGCAATTCTATACTTCAGGTGATGATCAGGACTTCAATAAACATGCTTCCATCTTTTTTCCTAAAGAAGTTGTGTCTACTCATGTAGATTTAAAAGTATAGCGGTAAATAGAATTTCAATCGTTTGAAATTGAATATCAAACGATTGCGTTTATTTTTTGAATAAAATACAAATCAGACAACATCATAGTTCAGGGTATATTAGATTATAAACCCTTTAACTATGAAATCCATTAAAAACTTATTGAAAAACAGAGCGCCATTCCTGATTGTGGTGCTGTTATGTCTTATCTCCTGTAAAAAAAAAGAGTTGAGTGATTCTCCCGATACCGGAAGATTAAAAAGCACGCATAGTATCGATTCTTTATCTGATTACACATCTGCGGTGCCCTATAATCTCAATGTGATTTATTTTATCGGGAAAGACCGTACACCAGATTCAAATTACCGGCAGCGCATCAGTTCTTATATGCTGCAATGCCAGGATTTCTACAGAGACTGGATGGATAAAAACGGTTATGGTAAAAATACCTTCGGCTTGCTGAAGAACAGTAAGAACCTGATTAAAATTACTACGATTACTGGTGTTAACGACCAGGCCTATTATGTCTCTGCAAAAAGCGGGGTCATCCGGTCAGAGGTGGATGCCTATTTTGCTGCCCATCCTTCAGAAAAAACAAGTGAAACATTATTGATGATCCTGGGTTGTAAGGATCATGATGATGCCAATGGCAGGGCCTTCTTTGGTTATGTAGGTGGGAACTCCTGTTTTGCTGTAGATTATCCAACGATGTTTGATGATGCGAAAGCAGGTAAAACTGCTTATATCGGTGGTCTTTTTCATGAACTGGGGCATGGCCTGGGGCTGGCACATAACGGCGGACTGAAAACGGATTGTGCTGCGAACGGGACATCCCTGATGGGGGCAGGAAATACATCCTATTTAAAGACACCAACTTTCCTGACGCGGGCCGATTGTGCAACTTTAGCTAACAATCAATGTTTTAGTACGGTTACTAAAACCGGCTGGTATGTCGCACCTGTTACTTCAATCAGTAGTTTCCATGCCAAAGTGCTGGATAACAATATTATCGTCTCGGGGAAATTTACAACTAATACCAAAGTCAATTCACTCAATTTCTACAATGATCCGGGGACTTATGATGCCAACGGAAATATTCAGGATATCGGGGTGAATAAAGATTATGATACATCGGTATGGACCAGTCCCCCGGTTGGTTTAGACAGTTTTTATGTCGCGATGCCTTTTAGTGAATTCAGAACAAATCATGATGGACCTTACCAGTTGAATGTCCGTTTGCAACAAGAGAATGGTAGTTTCCAAACCAGGTCTTATAAATATAAAGTAGTCGGTGGAACACCTGTCTTTGATATTCCATAAGAGTTAATATTGTGTTCGTCAAATGCCCACGAATACCTCCCGTTAAACACAACCATACCCCACCTTTTCTCTATAGCAAAAGGTGGGGTAATCGTGGGGTAATGGTGGCCTTATGGTGGCCTTTTACCGAACAGTACCCGAACTGTTTTAGTTTTATCTGAACATCCTGGTGAGAGGATAATTTACAAATTATATTCCAGTGTGTTCAAATAATATTCCAGTGATCTGAATCTGCTGGCACTGGCACCTACTATGATATTTTCGTCATCTATTGCTTCCGGAAAACTATAAGCCAGCTGATCCAGTACATATACAGTACTTGAAGGATTGTATGGTTTGTTATAGTCCGAGCGTTTTTTATCCGGTGCATATCCTGTGTTGACGAATTCCAGATGAACATTATTTGTCGGATCAATCATATAGGGTGTCCAGAAACTCATTGCATCCGGTAGGGCAACATTAATATTGTTGGTTTTATTCAGCAGGGTATTTCCGGCAGTTGTTCCTTCATACAAAGTCACGGCCCGTAAAATCCGTGCATAGAAATAAAGGTCGTAGGCATGATAAGCGAACGCATCCCTGTTTACATAATCTTCTGTTTGTCCGCCTGCAAAAAGGTTTGCATTCAATTGTACATTATAGGCATTTTTAACATGATTCAATATGGTTGCATCATTTAAGATATAACCGATATCAAATAGAAGATTTAAACGGATAGTCTCCCAGTTGTTCTTTCTGCTGGTATATCCCGAAGCATTGGTGATGTAATAGTTTGCAGTCTTTTTCAACCATGCGTCGATTGTGCTTTTATCTGTCCCGGTTACGTTTGCCCTGATTAAAGAGTAGGCTTCGAATACCTCTATAAAAGCGGCTTCGGTAGGCGTACTGCTTGATGGTGTATTTACTGCTGCCCAGGCCAGTAAATTACCTTTAGCCTTATCCAGGTATTTGACAGCAGTATCCCGTCCCGGGGAAATGGCCCATTGCAACGCCAGACATTTGAGTTCTGTTCCCTGGCTTCCGACTGCGGATGTATTAGTGGTTTTAGTCAGAGCACCATAGGCCACATTGGTAATTAGTCTTTGTACCTGGCCCTGATTGCTTCCAGATAGATCTGTACCGATTTTAGACAAACCGCTGGCACTAAAAACCAGATTTGTGGAATACATCACCGAGTCCATGGCACTCTGTGTTTTTGTAGCAGTACCAGCCAATTTCCCTGGAGTGCCTTCTTTCTTACAGGCAACGGTACAGGTCACCATTCCGATAATCGCTAAATAGCTTAGTTTTTTCATAATTCTTTAATAGTTAATTTGATAAGGGAAAATTAGTTATAGAAAAATTATCCAGGAGGAGAAAATCCTAACTAATGAGGGGTGGAATTCTAAATCGGGACCTTTTCAGCAGGAGTCCTTAATTTACTGTTGCCAATAGATTAATATCTTGTTTTTAACGTGGTTAGCAAATCATGTATATGGGTTTTGTCCTGGACAGGCCAGCTAAATATTCTTTGCCAGCAGCTAAAAAACATACATTTCCCTGATGAAAGATTGTATTTTTAGCTAGGTTCTGATTTTTATTAAAGGTAAATTTGCGGCTCAAACCACAAACAAATGAGTGACCAGATAAAACACGAGTGCGGAATTGCTTTTATCCGTCTTTTAAAACCTCTCTCATACTATCAGGAAAAGTACGGCACAGCGCTTTACGGGCTGAACAAACTCTACCTTCTGATGGAGAAACAACACAACAGAGGGCAGGATGGGGCAGGTATTGCAACAATCAAATTAGATGTAAAACCAGGTCACCGGTACATCAGCCGTTACCGGTCGATGGCTCAGAATGCAGTAGCAGATATCTTCGGATACGTTCAGGGTAAATTTGCTGACATTCAGAATGAAACACCCGAGCTCATGCAGGATGCAGAATGGCTGAAACAAAATGTGAGTTTCATAGGAGAGGTATTGTTAGGACACCTTCGTTATGGTACACATGGCCAGAACAGTATTGAGAACTGTCACCCTTTTCTTCGTCAGAATAACTGGATGACACGTAACCTGGTTATTGCTGGTAACTTCAACATGACTAACGTGGATGAGTTACTGGAGCAATTATATGAATTGGGACAACATCCCAAAGAACAAGCTGATACGGTTACTGTATTAGAAAAAATCGGCCACTTCCTGGACGATGAAAATCAGGAGCTTTTTGATACCTACAAAAAGGAAGGGCTATCCAATGTAGAAATTACAGCTAAAATATCTCAGAATTTAAATATCGCGAATATCCTTCGCCGTTCTGCTAAAACCTGGGATGGTGGTTACGCCATATCAGGAATCGTAGGAAACGGTGATGCATTCGTTCTGCGTGACCCTTCAGGTATCCGTCCTGCTTATTACTACCAGGATGATGAGATCGTTGTGGCGGCTTCAGAACGCCCTGCAATCCAGACCGCTTTTAACGTAGGCATCCACAGTGTGAAAGAAATTGAACCCGGACATGCTTTAATCGTTAAAAAAGACGGAACTGTTACCCAGGAAATCTTCAGAGAGCCTCAGGAAAAAAGAGCATGTTCATTTGAACGTATTTACTTTTCCCGTGGCAGTGACGCTGATATCTATAAAGAAAGAAAACAACTGGGAAGATTATTAATTGATCAGATCCTGCGTTCAGTGAATTCAGACCTGAAAAATACGGTTTTCTCTTTTATCCCAAATACCGCCGAGATTTCATTCTATGGTCTGGTTGAAGGATTACATAAACACATCAAAAAAATTCAGAAGGATACGTTGATTGAGCGTAAGGAAAGTCTGACTGACGCAGAGCTGGATGAATTATTGTCAATGGCTCCGCGTGTAGAGAAACTGGCTATTAAGGACGTTAAACTACGTACTTTTATTACTGCTGATGCTGACCGTAAAGAAATGGTTGCCCATGTTTACGATACGACCTATGGGGTAATTAAAAACCATGTCGATACACTGGTTGCAGTAGATGACTCTATCGTAAGGGGTACTACACTGAAACAAAGTATTATAAAAATTATTGACAGACTGCATCCAAAGAAAATTATCATTGTTTCTTCTGCGCCACAGATCCGCTATCCTGACTGTTACGGTATCGATATGTCGAAACTGGGACAGTTCGTAGCTTTCGAGGCAGCTATACAGTTGCTGAAAGAACGTGGACTGGAACATATCATTGAAGAAGTATATCAGAAATGTAAAGCTTCACTTTTATTACCAAAAGAAGAAATTGTCAATCACGTGAAAGATATCTACAGACCTTTCAAACAGGAAGAGATCTCTGCACAGATTACAAAAATCATTACCCCTGAAAATACAAAGGCAGAAGTTGAAGTAATTTACCAGACACTGGATAATTTACATATCGCTTGTCCTAACCATACAGGAGACTGGTATTTCTCAGGTAACTATCCAACCCCTGGAGGAAACAAAGTTGTCAATAAGGCATTTGTGAACTGGAGAGAAGGTAACAACCAGAGAGCTTACTAATAAGCGTTTAATCCGTTACAAAAAAGAGGTTGGTCATCTGTAAAAAGATGACCAACCTCTTTTTTTTGGCTGAAATTTTTTGTATTGGCTGATGACAGACTATTAGATATACTCAGTTTGATTATTGTCGCAACCTTTATCAAACAGGAGGCGTCTAACACAGCAAATTAAACAAATCAGATTATGAAGATTAATGCAGGTGTTACTAATGGTATCATGAAAATATATTCACTGACCATACTATTAATAGTCATTTTATCTTGCCGTTTATCAGCGCAGCAGCAAAGCTTAAATGAAAAGAAGATCGTTTCTCTCCCCTCACAAGCAGAACAGGTAGATCATAAGATCTTTATTCAATTACCTAAATCGTATGGTCATTCAAAAATGCGTTACCCGGTGATTGTAATTTTTGATGCACACGATCCCACATTGTTTGACTATACCTCAGCTGTTGTTGATCGGTTGATGAGTACTAAGGATATTCCGGAAGCTATATTAGTTGGGGTTTGTCAAAAGGACAGAGGTAAGGAGTTAGGTGTGGAAAGGAGCGAGATAACCAGCATGAAATTTTTGCAATTTATTAAAGATGACCTTGTCGTATATCTACGGAGCAATTATAATATAGCTGATTATTTTACATTTATAGGCCATTCTTTAGGAGGACAGTTCGTGTCCGATGCGATGATGAAATACCCCGAGATTTTTAAATCTGTTATTAGTATTAGTGGAGCATTGAATTATCCGGCCAATAATCAGGAGTATAATTTTTATAAAAGGAAAGTACTCACGCAAATGGAAAAATATGTAAAAAGTAAAGTTAGCATCGGTATTCCTCAAAAATATTATTTTTCTGTGGGGGATGATGGAATGCAGGATAGTATGTTTCGCCTGGGGGCATTAACAGCAGATAGTATATTAACTAGTTCCAATCCAGCGTTTTTAAAATGGCATTTTGATGAATTTAAAGGCTTTAATCATATGACAACTCCATTGGTAAGCATTCCAGCAGGTCTTTGCTTTATCTATCAGGATTGGCATTTTTCTGACAGCTTAGCCATGGATGTTCTTTCCACTCAAAAGACAGACCCTATCGATGCGTTGAATAAACAACAGTTAAAGATTAAACAATCTTACGGAACTGACATCGCCCTGCCAGATTTTCTCTATGATCAATTTGCCAACTTTTATCTGGACAAAGGCAATCTTGTGAAAGCAAAATACATAGCAGACCAAATTATTATCTCGCATCCGAATGATGATGCACCATTTGCTTTAATGGCTGATATTTTGATTAAACAAGGGAATAAAAAAGGGGCAATTGAAAATTTAAAAAGAGCCCAGTCAAATTCTAGTATAGAAAAGTATAAGGAAAAAATAGCAGATCTGGATAAGCCTTAAGCTGGAGAAAATATCAAAAAGACATTAGCTGTAATATTTAATCATCACCTCGATAAACAGCCTGATGGCAAAAATGATAATCACCGCGCCGGCAATCCGGTTCAGGATTTTAATGTTTTTCTCTTTGATGCGGTATCTTAATTTAGCTGCGTAATAGGTTTTGATAAAATCGACCGAAAGTTGTGTCGCCATAGCGACTACAAAAAATACAATTTTTTCGGCCATTTCATAATGCAGCTGGGCAGAAACAATTCCGCCAACCATAATCCAGAACATCAGTGTTGTCGGAGAAAGCAGGCACATTAAAAAGCCCTTCAGTATATACCCGCGTTTACGGACCTTGATAATTTCTGAGGTATCATAATTGACTTTTACCTTGTTGATCAGATAATATAATCCTATTCCCAAAAGGAAAAGTCCGCCGATAATACCTATATACTGGTTGTAATCCGCATTGTAATCTACAAACTGAGTACTAAAGATTGTAAGGCTGATAAAGATGATGTCACTTAAAATTACCCCTATAGCCAAAGAAAAACCAGCTTTGAAACCTTTTTCAATACTGGTCTTAATCATGGAAAAGAAAACGGGACCCGTCAAAAACGAAAATAAAACACCCGCACCAATCCCTTGTAAAATTGCTTCAATCATTCAAACAATATATTTCGTGCTAATATCAGATTTTAATGGATAACTACGCCTATTTTTTTTGCTTCATTTATTGTGTACGTTATACACAATATTTTAATTATGTTTATGGCTTGTTTGTACAGGCCTATGTCCTGCAGATCACTATAACCAAAAAAAAACTTGTAATTTCAATGGAAAACCAAAAACAAAAAAACTATGGAACGGCGTTGTATTCCATCATCACCGTGTTCTTTTTCTGGGGCTTTGTGGCCGCATCGAATGGTATTTTTATACCTTTCTGTAAAGCACATTTTCACCTCACACAATTTGAATCACAACTGATTGATTTCACGTTCTACGGCGGATATTTTATTGGTTCATTGATTTTATATTTTGCATCACAGGCCAGTAAAGTCGATATTTTAAATAAGATAGGTTATAAAAAAGGAATTATCCTCGGGCTGATTATCTCGGCAGGAGGGGCACTCTTAATGGTTCCTGCAGTTCATTCAGGTTCATTTATGTTTATTCTGGTCGCGTTTTTTGTGATTGCGATCGGGTTCTCGCTGCAACAGACCGCTGCCCAGCCATTCGTAGTAGCTTTGGGTGCGCCCGAAAGCGGTACGCACAGGTTAAACCTTGCCGGTGGTGTAAACAACTTTGGCGGTTTAATGGGACCGGTAATTGTAAGTCTTGTGCTTTTTGGTTCGGCCAATGATGCCGTAGCTAAAACCGTAGAAATTTCCTCAATTACCACTTTATATTATGCGCTTTCAGGTTTGTTCTTATTGGTAGCCGGATTCTATGCAATCACTAAATTACCAGAAGTGACCAGTAAAGAAACAATGGAAGCCAGTCCGAAATCAAACGGACCACTGGTTGTGATTATCCTTGGGTTCTTAATGGTACTGGCTGCTAAGCCACTTTCTGGTATGACCGGAGTAGCTGAAGCAAATTTTGTCTATTCTTCACTGGCCATTATTGTAGGGGCATTGATTTTTGTACTCCTTAAAAAGAAAGACAATTTAAATCAATGGGGAGCGATGCAGTATCCTCAGTTGATTATGGGTATGATTGCCATATTTACTTATGTAGGTGTAGAGGTAACAATCCAGAGTAATCTGGGTGCTTTACTTCACCTGAAAGAATTCGGTGGTTTTCCTGAATCGGCTATTAAACCCTATATCGCTTTATACTGGGGAAGTATGATGGTTGGCCGATGGACTGGTGCAGTAAGTGCTTTCAGCTTATCGAAAATGACTAAACACATATTGACAGTAATTGTTCCTTTCGTTGCTTTTGGCGTGATTCTTTTAGTGAACCACTTTACTGGTACAGATGTAGGTAACTTATATATATACGGTGTTTGTATCGCTATACTGATTGTAGGGTTCTTCCTTGGTCAGGAGAAACCAGCTAAAACACTAGCTATTTTTGCCACTTTAGGTGTAACCTGTATGCTGGTCGGTTTACTGACTACTGGTGAAGTTGCTACATTAGCTTTTATCAGTGGTGGTTTGTGCTGTTCAATTATGTGGCCATCTATCTTTGCACTTTCTATTACAGGATTGGGAAAATATACCAGTCAGGGTTCTTCATTCCTGATTATGATGATTTTAGGCGGAGCGATCCTGCCACCGGTACAAGGACAGTTGGCAGATACACATGGTATCCACCATTCTTACATTGTGCCGCTGATGGGTTTTGCCTATCTGATTTTCTTTGCCTGGAAAGTGAGTACTGTACTGAAAAGACAGGGAATCGATGTAGAACATATTGAAGCAGAAGGAGGACACTAGTTCTATGACAGTTAAACGCGGTTTTAATGATATTTATATGAATCTGGCAGTAGATCTTGCTGCCAGATCTCATTGTGTAAGGGCGCAGGTGGGAGCCGTTTTAACAAAGGATACCCGTATTATTTCTATTGGATATAACGGGCCGCCGTCCGGAACACATAATTGTGATGAAGAATGGCCCGAACATGGGTGTGCCAAAGATTCCAGGGGCAGTTGCTCACTGGCACTTCATGCAGAAGAGAATGCTATTCTCTATGCCTCCAGAAACGGATCTAAAATTGAAGGGGCAACTTTATATACGACCCTTTCGCCTTGTATTGCCTGTGCAAGGTTAATTCTCTCTTCAGGCATCAAAGTAGTTGTTTTTAAAGACTCTTACGCAGCCTATAAGGGACTGCCCAGTGATGAGGGGGTGGATTTCTTAAAAAGATTCGGTGTTGAGGTGAATAAATACTAACTTTGGCCATGCTAGAAAAAATCATCATTATCGATTTTGGATCTCAATTCACACAGTTGATAGCCCGCAGAGTGCGTGAGCTCAATGTTTATTGCGAAATACATCCATTTAATAATATTCCGGAAACCTTATCAGATGTTAAAGGTATTATCTTTTCAGGTAGCCCGTATTCTGTGCGTCAGGAAGATGCACCTCAAATTGATTTAACACGTTTTCATCAGAAATTTCCGGTACTGGCTGTTTGCTATGGTGCACAATATCTTGCACAGCATTCAGGTGGCGAAGTTCAGGCTTCCTCAACCCGTGAATATGGAAGAGCAAATCTTAATTTTGTTCAGTCAGCAAATAAATTATTAAAAAACATAGGCGTTGATTCTCAGGTATGGATGTCACATGGTGATACCATCACTGTCGTTCCGGAATCATTTGAGATTATAGCAAGTACTGATAGTGTAAGAGTTGCCGGTTTTCATATTAAAGACTCGGATACTTACGCGATTCAGTTCCATCCGGAAGTTACCCATAGTACTGACGGAAAACAATTATTAGAAAACTTCCTGGTAGATATCTGCGGTTGCAGTCAGAACTGGACACCAGATGCTTTCGTAGAAACTACGATTGCTGAGCTGAAAGAAAAATTGGGGAACGATAAGGTTGTCCTTGGTCTTTCGGGCGGTGTTGATTCAAGCGTTGCAGCAATTTTATTACATAAAGCAATTGGTACTAACCTTCACTGTATTTTTGTAGATAACGGATTACTTCGTAAAGACGAATATGCAGCTGTTCTGGAACAATACAAACATTTAGGTTTAAACATCAAAGGTATTGATGCAAAAGACCGCTTTTTAAGTCAGCTTGCGGGAATTAAAGATCCTGAACTGAAACGTAAAGCTATAGGCCGCGTATTCATTGAAGTATTTGATGATGCAGCACACGAAGTACAGGATGTGAAATGGCTGGCACAGGGAACTATTTATCCTGATGTGATTGAGTCTGTTTCTGTAAAAGGTCCTTCAGCGACAATCAAGTCTCACCATAACGTTGGTGGTTTACCTGATTTCATGAAACTTAAAGTGGTGGAACCGCTGAATACTTTATTTAAAGACGAAGTCAGAAGAGTAGGTAAGTCTTTAGGACTGGCTGATTTCATTTTAGGCCGTCACCCTTTCCCGGGACCAGGTCTGGCTATCCGTATATTAGGAGATGTAACGGCCGAGAAAGTGGCTATCCTTCAGGAAGCTGATGCAATCTATATTAATAACCTTAAAGAAGCTGGTTTATACGATCAGGTTTGGCAGGCTGGTGCAATATTCCTTCCTGTTCAGTCAGTAGGGGTAATGGGTGATGAGCGTACATACGAAAATGTAATCTGTCTCCGTGCTGTAGAATCTGTTGACGGTATGACTGCTGACTGGTGTCATTTACCTTATCCGGTTCTTGCGAAAATTTCAAATGAAATCATCAATAAAGTAAAAGGTATAAACAGGGTTGTATATGATATTAGTTCAAAACCACCTGCAACGATTGAGTGGGAATAGATTCTGGTATCTGATATTTATTTGTTTTTGTCTGGCGGCTTGTTCGCCTAAGACAAGAACAAATAAATTGCCTAAAAAAGACACCGGGAAAAAAGAAGAGAAGAAAGAAGCCGTACCGGAAAAGAAATTTACTGAGGCCAATATCTCTCTGCTGATCCCTTTCAATCTTAATAATGCCAGGATCAAATCGGGAAGCAAGGCTGAACTGGAAAAATCGGCTATGGCCATTGATTTTTACCAGGGCTTCAAGATGGGCGTTGACTCTGCCGCTTCTGCCGGGATGAACTTCCGGGTAAAAGTGCTGGATACACGCGATAATAATGTTCAGATTACTTCACTGCTTAAATCAGGTCAGCTGACAGGCAGCAATTTAATTGTAGGTCCGATTTTTCCTGATGGGGTCAAGTTCATCACTAATTACTCCATAGCGAATAATATCCCCGTTGTTTCACCGCTTGCGGCCAGTCATCCCGATGAATTTAATAATCCTAACCTGATTTCTGTCGTGAATAATATTGATCTTCATGCAGGTAAAATAGGCGATTACATCAGGAGAGAATATAATCCGGGTAAAACTGTTGTTGTACTGATTAATCCCAAAAAACCAGGAGATGAGATATTAGGCAGCCCATTGCGTGAGTATTTTCAGCAGGGTAAAGGTACCTCCTATACTTTCCAGGAGTTTGCTTCAGTATTTACAATGGAAACAAAGATGGTTCCAGGGAAACAGTACGTGGTATTGATTTCTTCTTCGGACAGGACTTTTGTAGTAGCGAGTCTGGACAAGCTCGCTAAAATGCAAAAATCCGGCAATCAGATTGATCTTTTTGGGCATCCAAACTGGAATAAACAAAATTACAATACAGAAAAACTCCAGCAGCTGCATACCCGTATTACTTCTTCTTACTGGGTAGATTATAAGAACAGAGACGTCATCCGTTTTGTGAAACAGTATCGTCATCAAAACAAATTTGAACCTACCGAATACTCCTTTAAAGGATTTGATATAGGCTTTTTCTTTGGAAAACTTTTTGCGCAATATGGAGCTGGTTACCTGAAACATCTGACTACTGAGCGTTATGACGGACTGGAAAACTCTTTCCGTTTCGTTAAGGACGAAAAACTAGGTTACATCAATACGAGTCTTTACCTGCTCGAGTATAAAAATTACGAGTTAAATCCTATAGAGTAGGGGACACGCAAGAAAAACAATAGATAAAACAGATGAAGTTAGAATATCAGATACGTTCCTTCGAGGAGGCCTTCAAGCAATACGATGGCCTTTTGCCATTGCACAGATTCCTGTTTACTTATTTTAAGCAGCACAAACAGATGGGCTCGTCAGACAGGCGCTGGGCAACCAGGTATCTGTACAGCTATTTCCGTCTGGGTATGGCCTTAAAAAAAGAGAAGCAGCTGATACGTCTTGCTGTAGCTGATTTTTTGTGTAACCAGACTGAAAGTTTAGTCGTTAGCCATTATTTGCCTCAGTTTAAAGATCAGCTGTTGTTGCCGGTACAGGCAAAGTTAAAATTAGTGGAAGATGCTTTTCCTGCATTTAAACTGGAGGATGTATTTTCTTTTGCGACTGAGTTATCTGAAGGAATTGATACTGTAGAGTTCCTGACGTCATTTTTTATACAGCCGGACTTGTTTCTCCGGATCAGATCAGCTGATCATCAGCAGATATTTGAGCAACTGGTTAAAGCTGAAATAGCTGTCCGCGAAATCAGTGTTCAAACTCTGGCGCTGCCTAACGGAACAAAATTAGAAAAAGTGCTTCCGGATAATCAGTACTATCAGGTGCAGGATTTGTCTTCTCAGAGAACAGGTGAATCCTTCGCTCCAAAGCCTTATGATTACTGGTGGGACTGTTGTGCTGCTTCGGGCGGAAAGTCCCTGCTGCTGCATGATATCGAGCCTAAAATACAATTGCTGGTTAGTGATGTCAGAGAGAACAGCCTCCATAACCTCGATGAGCGTTTTCAGGCTGCTGGTATTAAAAAATATCAGAAGAAGGTATTGGATCTCCAGCAAAACAACGATCAGGATTTACATGATTATGCGTTTGACGGAATTATCCTCGATGCACCCTGTACCGGATCCGGAACCTGGGGACGTACGCCTGAAATGTTGTACTATTTTGAGACTCATAAAATTGAATACTTTTCCAAATTGCAGCAAAATATTGCTGCCCATGTGGTGAAGTATCTTAAGACTGATAAACCGCTTATCTATATTACCTGTTCAGTATTTAAACAGGAGAATGAAGATGTGATCACTTATCTGACGGATAACTTACCACTTAAACTGGAAAGTATGCAGAGTATAACGGGGTATAATGATAAAGCAGATACGATGTTTATTGCCAGACTGATTAAAACCTGATTACAGACCGGTATTGTTTCTGAAGAGTTTAATAGCAATAGCCAGCAGGATCACTCCAAAAGCCTTTCTCAAGACATTCAGACCTGATTTGCCAAAAAGCTTTTCCAGTCTTTCTGTATTTTTGAGAACGAAATAGACAAAGGTCATATTAATCAGAATACCGATAATAATGTTCTGAGTAGCATATTCTGTTTTCAGGGAAAGTAAAGTAGTCATGGTTCCGGCACCTGCGATCAGTGGAAAGGCTAAAGGGACAATCGAAACTGTTTCGGGTGCATCTTCATGAAAAAGAGTAAGTCCGAGTACCATTTCCATAGCAATACAGAAAATAACCAGTGAGCCGGCAATGGCAAATGACTCTACGTCCAGTCCGATGACTTTTAACAGGGCTTCGCCTGCAAAGAGAAAGATAATCATTAAAACAGTGGCAACCAGCGTAGCTTTCTCTGATTCGATATGGCCTGCTTTTCTGCGTAACTGAATAACTACTGGTATGGCACCTAATATATCAATGATAGCAAATAAGACCATTGAGGTAGAGAGTATTTGACTTAGATTGAATTCCATAACAGATCGTTTTGTGTAAATGTAAAATGATTTAAATAAAAAAGCCACTAAGTAGTGGCTTTTTTATTTAAATCATTTTGAAGGCTGCTTAAGACTTTAGTCCGGCATTATATTCATTTCTGATCTTACTATGTTTTTTACTGTAAGTGTAGTAAATAATTACACCTAAAGCCATCCAGATCGCCAGACGTTCCCAGCTCACAATCGGCAGTGAAGCCATCATCAGCACGCAAACGATAACTCCTAATATTGGAATTAAAGGTACCCATGGGGTACGGAATGGTCTTTCCAGATCCGGATCTGTTTTTCTTAAAATCAAGACACCGATACAAACCAGTGAGAAGGCAAATAAAGTACCGATACTTACCATGTGACCTAAATCTGAAACCGGTACCAGTCCGGTGAAGAAACTCACAAAAACCATAAACATCAGGTTAGTTTTCCATGGTGTCTGGTTTTTAGGGTGAAGGTCAGAGAATATTTTTGGTAATAAACCATCTTTACTCATGCTATAGAATACACGGCTTTGTCCTAACAGCATCACCAGGATTACTGAGGTGTAACCTGCAAGAATAGCAATCATTAAAAAGCGGTTCAGGAAGGTATAACCTGTCTGGGCGAAAGCCGTAGCTACCGGTTTGGCATCACCAGCAAATTTGGTGTAATTTTCCAGACCTGTCATCACGTAGGCAAACAATACATATAATAAGGTACATACCACTAATGAACCGATAATACCGATAGGCATACCTTTTTGTGGATTTTTAGCTTCCTGAGCTGCTGTACTTACGGCGTCAAAACCGATGAATGCAAAGAAAACAACACCTGCACCACGTAGTACACCGCTGATACCGAAGTGTCCGAAATCTTCACTGGAGAAAAAGTCGAAGAAACCTTTGGTACCTGCTTTTACAGCCTCTTCACCAGCATTAGGCGGGATGAACGGATGATGATTGGCATGGTTGATGAAACTCCATCCTAAAACAATAAATATCAGTACAACCGATACTTTAACAATAACCAGGATGTTATTTACAGCCGATGAATCTTTCGTGCCTTTCATTAAAAGCAGCGATAGCAGGCATACAATAACAATTGCCGGGATATTGATAATTCCGCCTTCCCATGGGCCGTGTAAGAGGTTTGAAGGGAAGGTAATACCAAATTCGAGAAGGAACTGCGAGAAATACTGAGACCAGCTGGAGGCTACAGTAGCCGCACTCAGGGCGTATTCCAGGACTAAATCCCAGCCGATGATCCAGGCCATAAACTCTCCCATAGTGGCATAAGAATAAGTGTAGGCACTTCCGGCAACAGGAATCATAGAGGCAAACTCAGCATAGCAAAGTCCTGCGAAACCACAACCAACTGCAGCGATAATGAAGGAAAGTATAACTGCCGGACCAGCGTTGTCAGCCGCTGCTATACCGGTAAGGGAGAATAATCCCGCACCAATGATGGCGCCAACGCCCAGGGCTACCAGGTTGAAACTGGTTAGAGTCCGTTTTAAGGTACCCTCGCCACTTTCATTTGCCTCAGCTAATAGTTGTGGAATAGATTTTTTAAATAGCATGTTTAGTTTGATTGTTGTTTGTTTTGTTTTTTAGGATGAGGTTAATTCAAATCCAAACCTAATTAAAATATATTTAAAAATAAAAGGCATTTTCTCCATAAGAACGTTTGGATACCTTTTAAAAAAAAGAAGCCGTATCGGGTTTTGATACAGCTTCTTTTTTTTAATTCATTTTGTAGCAGGACTATGCGTTAAGACCTGCCTTGTGTTCATTTCTGATCTTACTATGCTTTTTACTGTAAGCGTAGTAAATGATTATTCCAAGTCCCATCCAGATTGCCAGACGTTCCCAGCTAACCAGTGGTAAGGAAGCCATCATCAGCACGCAAACGATAATACCCAATATTGGAACTAAAGGTACCCATGGGGTGCGGAATGGTCTTTCCAGCTGAGGATCTGTTTTTCTTAAAATCAATACACCGATACAAACCAGTGAGAAGGCGAACAATGTACCGATACTCACCATGTGGCCTAAATCTGAAACCGGTACGAATCCCGCAAAAAGACTTACGAAAAGCATAAACATCAGGTTAGTTTTCCATGGTGTCTGGTTTTTAGGGTGAAGGTCAGAGAACATTTTTGGCAATAAACCATCTTTACTCATACTATAGAATACACGGCTCTGTCCTAATAACAGCACCAGGATTACTGAGGTATAACCTGCAAGAATAGCAATCATTAAAAAGCGGTTCAGGAAGGTATAGCCTGTCTGAGCGAAAGCCGTAGCTACCGGTTTGGCATCACCAGCAAATTTGGTGTAGTTTTCCAGACCTGTCATCACATAAGAGAACAATACATATAATAAAGTACAGACTACCAATGAACCGATAATACCAATAGGCATACCTTTTTGTGGGTTCTTAGCTTCCTGAGCTGCTGTACTTACGGCATCAAAACCAATAAATGCAAAGAAAACAACACCTGCACCGCGTAGAATACCACTGATACCGAAATGTCCGAAATCATCACTGGCAAAAAACTCAAAGAAACCTTTAGTTCCTGCTTTTACAGCTTCTTCACCTGGATTAGGCGGGATGAAAGGGTGATGGTTGGCGTGGTTGATAAAGCTCCAGCCTAAAGCAATAAATATCAGTACAACTGATACTTTAACAATAACCAGGATGTTATTTACTGTAGAAGAATCTTTGGTGCCTTTCATTAAAAGTAATGATAACAGACAGACAATAACGATTGCCGGGATGTTTACAATTCCGCCTTCCCATGGGCCATGTAAGAGGTTTGCGGGGAAGGTAATACCAAATTCGAGAAGGAACTGCGAGAAATACTGAGACCAGCTGGAGGCTACTGTGGCCGATCCAAGTGCGTATTCCAGGACTAAATCCCAGCCGATGATCCAGGCCATAAACTCTCCCATAGTGGCATAAGAGTAAGTGTAGGCGCTTCCGGCAACAGGAATCATAGAAGCAAACTCAGCATAGCAAAGTCCTGCGAAACCACAACCAACTGCAGCGATAATGAAGGAAAGGATAACCGCGGGGCCGGCATTATCAGCCGCTGCTATACCGGTAAGAGAGAATAATCCCGCACCAATAATAGCACCAACACCCAGGGCGATCAGGTTAAAGCTGGTCAGGGTCCGTTTTAAGGTACCTTCGCCGCTTTCATTTGCCTCAGCTAACAGTTGTGGAATAGATTTTTTAAATAACATGTTTAGTTTAGTGGTTAAAGTGTTTTGTTTTAGGGTAAGTTCAATTCCAAACCTAATTAAAATATATTTAAAAATAAAAGGGATTTTCGCTGGAAATCCCTTTTATTCAGAATAATATATGGTTCGGTTAAGGTTTGATGACGGTGTCTGTTATGTTTTTAACAGTGTCAATTTTGATCTTTCCTCTGGAATCAGTGGATTTTTTGATCTGAATTTCTTTTCTGATTTCTGTATTGCCAGTTGTTCCGGCAGCAGTGCTGATGCCTACAGCAATATGAGGAGCGATAATCAGTGAAACAATGGACATCAGTTTGATCAGGATGTTCATAGAAGGACCGGAGGTATCTTTAAACGGATCTCCAACAGTATCTCCCGTTACGGAAGCTTTGTGTGGATCTGATCCTTTATACTCCATTTTTCCGGCTACCATTACGCCTTTTTCGAATGATTTTTTGGCATTATCCCAGGCACCACCAGCATTGGACTGGAAGATCCCCATCAATACACCCGATACGGTCACACCAGCCAGCAGGCCCCCCAGTACTTCAGGGCCAAAAGTAAATCCGACAATCAGTGGTACAATCAAAGCGATAGCTCCCGGAAGCATCATTTCGCGGATAGAGGCCTCAGTTGAAATAGCGACACATTTTTCATATTCAGGTTTAGCTTTGTATTCCATAATTCCGGGGATATCCCTGAATTGTCTTCTCACTTCCTGGACCATCGCCATCGCTGCCCTGCCGACCGCGGCAATACAAAGAGAGGAGAAGATAAACGGAATCATCCCGCCTACAAATAATCCTGCAAGTACGTTCGCTTTATAGATATCTATAGAAGTGATTCCTGAGATTCCTGCGAATGCAGCAAACAAAGCCAGTGAGGTTAATGCAGCTGAAGCAATTGCAAAGCCTTTTCCTGTAGCAGCTGTAGTATTTCCTACTGCATCCAGCATATCTGTTCTTTCCCTTACTTCTTTAGGCAGCCCGCTCATTTCGGCAATACCACCTGCATTATCTGCAATTGGCCCGAAAGCATCAATAGCCAGCTGCATGGCTGTTGTGGCCATCATACCGGCGGCAGCGATAGCTACTCCATAAAATCCGGCAAAAGAATAAGAGGTATATATCCCGGCAGCAAGTACCAGAATAGGCAGTACAGTAGATTCCATACCTACAGAAAGACCACCAATAATATTTGTCGCATGGCCGGTAGAAGATTGCTGAATGATGGAGTTTACCGGACGGTTACCCATGGCCGTATAATATTCTGTGATCAGACTCATCAGTGTACCTACCAGCAGTCCGACTAATATCGCATAGAAAACAGACATAGAAGTGAACTCAAATCCGCGGATAGACATGACCGGTGGTAATAACCACTTGACCGCAAAGAAAGAAGCGATAGCTGTTAATACAATAGACAACCAGTTGCCCATATTCAGGGCAGCCTGTACACTATCAGTCTCTTTATTTATTTTTACAAACAGGGAAGCAACAATAGAAAAGATTAAACCTAAACCGGCAATCAGCATCGGCAGGAGTACTGGTGCCATTCCGCCAAACTGATCGACAGAGACGATTTCCTGTCCCAATACCATTGTCGCAAGGATTGTAGCTACATAAGAGCCAAATAAATCTGCTCCCATCCCTGCTACGTCTCCGACATTATCTCCAACGTTATCGGCAATAGTTGCCGGATTACGTACATCGTCTTCCGGAATACCCGCTTCTACTTTTCCAACCAGATCGGCTCCAACATCGGCTGCTTTGGTATAGATACCTCCGCCAACCCTGGCAAAAAGAGCGATACTTTCTGCACCCAGTGAGAAGCCTGCCAGCACTTCAATTGTTTTCTTTAATTCTGCTGAAGAGCCTGCCGATCCAGGATGAACAAAAGTCTGGTAGAGAATAATAAATAACCCTCCCAGGCCCAGAATGGCTAATCCGGCAACGCCAAAGCCCATTACCGTTCCGCCTCTGAATGAAACTTTTAAAGCCTGTGCTAAACTTGTTCTTGCCGCCTGTGTGGTTCTTACATTGGCTTTGGTAGCAATACGCATTCCTAAGTATCCTGCGAATGCAGAAAATACAGCACCTATTAAAAAGGCTACGGCAATTATAGGACTGGAGTGGATGGGGCTTTCCGGACTGCCCGAAAGGGTACCGGACCAGGCCAGTAATATACCAGCAATAATGACGAAATAACTGAGAACTTTCCACTCTGCTTTCAGGAAGGCCATAGCGCCATCTGCTATGTAACCTGCCAGTTCAGACATGTTTTTGTCTCCTGCTTCCTGCCGGGTTACCCAGGCACTCTGGAAGGCCATGACGAGGATCCCGATGAGGCCAAATAAGGGGATGAAGTAAATTAAATTGTGCTGTAAAAAAATCATATGTAGTTTAAATTTGGTTTCAGGGTTAAAGGCATGTCCGGCCGTTATACAAAATAAAGAGAGTTTCTGACATTGCCAAATTAATCGTGTTTGGCTGCCACTGTGCAAAATTTTGTAGCTGAGTATTTTAGAGCCGGTTTAAAATTCATCTGCTCATTTGTTTATGCTTCTTTTTAGTGCAACATCGTCTTATTCATTTCAGGTAGGAAGGCTACCAGAAATAAATAATTCTCGTTTCGCATAAAAATATGCTATAAACAATTTGAGCATCTAAATTTAAACCAGCTCTTAGGGTGCTAATATTTTGATAATTTAAATATATTAGCAAACCTTAAACCGTCCTTTGCAGGACATAGAATCAACCAATCAACCAACCAAAAAAATGAACAAAGAAATTCAGGATACCTCCTTCAAAAGAGAGCTGGGGTTATTAGATGGAACCATGCTCGTCGTGGGCTCCATGATCGGCTCAGGTATATTTATTGTAAGTGCTGATATTGCAAGGCAGGTCGGATCAGCTGGCTGGCTAATTCTGATCTGGGTGCTGACCGGCCTGGTAACCGTAATTGCCGCGGTTAGTTACGGAGAACTCAGTGCAATGTTTCCAAAAGCAGGTGGACAGTATGTTTACCTGAAGGAAGCCTATAATAAACTGATTGCATTTTTATATGGATGGAGTTTCTTTGCTGTCATCCAGACGGGTACTATTGCTGCGGTAGGAGTGGCTTTCTCTAAATTTGCGGCTTACCTCTATGAGCCTTTAAGTGATGCCAATATCTTATTCACTGTAGGTTCTTTTCACCTGAATGCAGCGCAACTGGTTTCTATTGTAACCATTATTCTGCTTACTTATATCAATAGCAGGGGAGTGAAGGATGGTAAAATGCTGCAGACATTTCTGACTATTATTAAAATTTTCTCTTTACTGGGTTTAGTGGCGGGTGGATTTTTCTTCGCTGCAAGTACCAAGGTATGGAATGCCAACTGGGCAGATGCCTGGAGTACGAGAGCTTTTGATGCACACAGTGGTTCATGGGTATCCATTGGTGGTACAGCCCTGCTTTCGGGAATTGCTGCGGCGATGGTAGGTTCTCTATTTTCGAGTGATGCCTGGGTAGGGGTAACCTTTATTGCAGGTGAGATTAAAAAGCCTGAACGAAACGTAGGATTAAGCCTGTTTTTGGGCACTTTCATTGTCAGTGTAATTTATATTCTGGCTAACCTGATGTATATCTCTGTCATGCCATTGAATGAAATTGCTTTTGCCAAATCTGACAGGGTAGCTGTAGTAGCTGCTCAATATATTTTTGGAGATATAGGTACTACCACTATTGCTGTGATGATCATGATTTCCACTTTTGCATGTAATAACGGATTGATTATGGCAGGGGCCAGGGTTTATTATACGATGGCTAAAGATGGTCTTTTCTTTAAGAAGGCTGCCGAACTGAATAAGTCAAGTGTACCGGGTTGGGCTTTGTGGTTCCAGTGTATCTGGGCTTCTTTCTTATGTCTGACTGGGAAATATGGTGATCTGCTGGATTATGTAATGATCATCGTGGTTATTTTTTATATCCTGACGATCTTCGGGATTTTTATCCTGAGAAAGAAACAGCCGGATACTGTTCGTCCTTATAAGGCTTTTGGTTATCCGGTATTACCTTTTGTTTATATCATCGTAGCAACAGCTATTTGTGTCGCGCTGCTGATCACAAAATTCAGTACCTGTGGTTGGGGAGTATTGATTATGCTGGCTGGTATACCAGTGTATTATCTTTCTAAACCTAAAGAGGTTTCTCTGTAATATTGAATTTATGCGCTACGCTTAATCAGCGTAGCGCATAAAATTATTTGATCAGGTTTAATTTACCTGCTTCTTCCAGTTCAGCATCGACGCTGTCATCAAATTTAAATCTGTAAAGCTCCCACTCATCCTTTGGTTTGTAAAAGATAAATGTAAACCGGAGGGGTTCATTCTCATGTTTAGCGAGATAGCTAAAAAAAATGAAGCTGGAAGTCGCTTTTTTACTCATTATCCGTTCTGCTCCGTTAAAGGCACCGATCACTGAGGTGGTAGCGGTTAGTTTCTCCTTTAAAGTATTTATCTGCTGCAGATTGGATGCTCTTAATGATTTGTTCGTGCCAAAAATATAATCGACAGCATCGCCGGGAGAGCTTTCATATTTTTTAAAAAAGGTATCTATAATCTTTTGTAATGCAGGATCTGTAGCTTTTACAACTTGTGCATTAGCGATACCGGAGCCGGTCATGATTAAAGTTAATGCGATAAATAAGGTCCGCAGACGTTTCATAGCTGTGATGTTTAATTTTAAGGACTCTGTCTATTAGAGGATTAAGGTATTGAATTTCTGCTGATGATCCAATAAAATATAATATTTAAACAGCCATTAGGACCGAAAGAGGAGGGAATTACTTTCGGATGTCTGTTGTTATGAAATAAAGCTGTATTTTTGCAGAAAAAAGAAAAAGCAATTGGGAACTCCATTAGATTCAGGCATAAAAGGTTATAACAATTACGGTACTCACCTTAAAGAAAAGTACAAAGGACAACGTGTGTTCAAAGTAATTGTTGATGGCGGGTTTACCTGTCCTAACCGGGATGGCAGTAAAGGTTATGGGGGATGTACCTATTGTAATGTAGATTCTTTTACCCCTGAACTTTCCAGGAAATTACCTACGATCAGAGAACAGCTGGAGCAGGGAATGGAACGTGGTAAGGGTTTTTATAAGGCGGATAAATTTATCGTTTATTTCCAGCCGAATACCAACACTTATGCGCCTGTACATTATTTAAAGATGATGTACGATGAGGCTTTATCAATTAATCCAGAAGATGTAGTTGGTTTTTCTGTAGGTACCCGCCCGGATTGTATCGATGCAGAAAAAGTAGCGCTGCTGGAAAGTTATGCAGACCGTTTTGATGTGGATCTGGAAATGGGGATGGAATCTATTTATGATGAAACCTTAAACCAGATTAACAGAGGATGCAGTCACGGGGAATTTGTAGAGGCTGTAAAACTGCTGGAAAACAGTAAACTTGATCTTTGTGTGCATACTATCTTTGGTTTTCCATGGGAAACAGAAGAAATGATGCTTGGATATATCCATGAAATCAACAGGTTTCCACAGATTAAATTTGTTAAATTCCATCACCTTCACATTGTGGAAGGCTCAATCATGGGGGTTAAATACAAAAAAGAACCATTTAAGCTGTTTACGCTTGAAGAATATACCGATCTGTTATGTAAACTGATTCCATTACTGAGACCTGATGTAGTTATTCAACGGTTATTCGGTATTTCAGACTGGGATTTATTGATCGCGCCTAACTGGGGATTAAATAAATCGTCTATTCAGACTTACATAGACCGGGAAATTGAAAAAAGAGGAGTCATACAGGGTTCTGCTTATGTGCCTGTTGCTGCTGCGGTATAATCTCCGAATAAGGCTATTGTTTTCTGTTTTCTGAAATCAAAAATGTGTTGCAGTTTAGTGGCAATGAACAGGCTGTTTGCCATAGTTCCAAAGATCCCCATCGGTAAACCATACGTTAGTATATCAGTCATTTCAACCCCACCTTCTATTGCTTTGAAGTGATGCTGGTGGTGCCAGAATTTATAAGGGCCGAACCTCTGCTCGTCAATAAAATATTTATGCTCCTCCACCTGGGTGATCTCTGTCATCCAGTTTAGTTTAATCCCTGCTATCGGTGATACTTTATAAGTGATAATCATTCCGGGATACATCTTTTCTGTTTGTTGTAAAGGAGAAGTTACTGTAAAAGCCATCTCAGGAGGAGTAATCTTAGCCAGATTCATTGGAGAAGAGAAGAATTCCCATGCTTTATCAAGACTGACCGGCAGATTCTGAGAGAATTTAAGGTGAAAAGCTTTCATAATTGGAGGGCAAAGATAGAAATCTTCAAATTAACACAGAAAGTAGGTACGTTGTTTTGAGTTTTTTCACTGAAAACAGAATAAAAGTAATTATCATATATTTTTGTGTGATTTTTTGAAGTTATTTTAAATAAGTACCTCTTGTTTTGTGTTAAAATTCTAAAAATGAATTTTTATGATGTGTTTTTGTTGTTTGTTAGTGTTGTTTTGTGGTTTGTTTTTGATTTTTATTGGTTAGTAAATGTTAATTGTTGAATTTTATTGATATTTTTATGTTAATTACATAATAAATCAACTAATTAACCAATAAAAATATAATATTTATGAATAAAGTTCTGTTTAAACAGGTTATTCCCTTTGTAGTTCTTGCAATTGTGGCGATCGCAGCTCTTTTTGTTCCTTTACATGCTGATTTTAGTGCTGGAAAGTATAATGCGGCAGATATTGCGTGGATTTTAGTGGCAACTGCACTGGTTTTCTTAATGACTCCAGGTCTGGCTTTCTTTTACGGGGGCATGGTTCACCGGAAAAACGTGATTTCCACGATGATAAAAAGCATTGTTTCTGCAGGGGTGATCAGTGTATTGTGGGTGACTGTAGGTTTCAGTCTGGCATTTGGTGAAAGTATACACGGGCTGATCGGGAACCCATTAACTTTTCTGTTTTTTCAGGGCGTAAATTCTGGTCCGGCCTGGAGTCTTGCGCCAACTATTCCGCTGACCCTTTTTGCTTTATTTCAGCTCATGTTTGCCATCATTACACCTGGGCTGGTTGTAGGTGCTGTTGCTGAACGTATCCGTTTTACTTCTTATATCCTGTTTATTGTTCTTTTTGCCATATTCGTCTATTCTCCGCTGGCTCACTGGACCTGGCACCCGGATGGTATCCTGTTTAAAATGGGGGTACTTGACTTTGCCGGTGGTACAGTAGTGCATATTTCTGCAGGTATGGCTGCACTGGCAGGCGCCCTCGTCCTTAAAAGAAGAAGGGTACATCAGGATCATCAGGAGATACCTCCGGCAAATATCCCTTACGTATTAATTGGTACAGGTCTTTTGTGGTTTGGCTGGTTTGGCTTTAATGCAGGTTCGGCACTAGGTGCAAACAGTCTGGCGGTATCGGCCTTTGCCACAACTAATATCGCTGCGGGTGCTGCTGGTCTTTCCTGGATGTTTTTTGATGTGTTGAGAGGAAAGAAACCATCTGTACTGGGTTTTTGCATCGGTGCTGTAGTGGGTCTGGTTGCGATTACTCCGGGTGCTGGCTTTGTCGCTATTCCACACAGTATTTTTATCGGTGTTGCAGCTGCGATTATTTCTAACCTGGCCGTGATGTGGAAATCCAAAACTAATCTGGACGATACGCTGGATGTGTTTCCCTGCCATGGTGTGGGCGGTATAGTAGGTATGTTGCTGACCGGTGTTTTTGCAACCAAAACAGTCAATCCGGCAGGTGCTGACGGGTTATTTTATGGGAATGCAAGTTTCTTTTTCACGCAGGTGAAAGGAGTACTTATTGTAGCGGTATTTAGTTTTGTAGTATCCTTTGTGATTTTCAAACTGATTAATGTGATCCAGCCAATCCGGGTAAGCTCTGAAGAGGAAGAAGAAGGCCTTGATGCCAGCCAGCATAACGAGAAGTATTCTCAGGGAACACTGATTGTCGCTTCTACAGGTGTCGAAATGGAGCATTCTCCATTGAGCTGACCTGGTTTCTATCATCCGCAACCTCAACCAAGCTAACCGATATGAAGATTAAATCTTTTTTTACACTGTCTGCGCTCACCATGAGCGCGGCCACTTATGCTCAGGAAACCACATCCTCTACACCATTGCAGATTTCGGGAGCGGCCGATGTTTATTATAAATACGATTTTTCGGGAAAGCCGAATATCGGGACAAGTTTTGCAAATGATCAGAATTCGGTGTCTATAGGAATGATTGATCTGGCTTTAAAGAAAACCACTGGTAAAGCGTCTTTTGTAGGGGAGTTGTCTTTTGGGCCGAGAGGACAGTCGGGATCATTGCCCACTGGAGAAGCACTTAACGGGGATAATTCATTTCATATTCAGAATCTGTATATGTCTTATGCTTTTACAGGAAAGCTGTCTGTTACAGCAGGGTATATGAGTACATTTATCGGGTATGAAGTCATTGTGCCTACGGGTAATTTTAATTATTCGACTTCTTATTTGTTTACGAACGGGCCCTTTCAGAATGCAGGTATCCGGGCTAATTATGTTTTTTCGCCAAAGATCGCATTGATGGTGGGGTTGTTTAATGACTGGAATGTTTATAAAGATGTAAATGGGGTAACTCATTTTGGCGCACAGCTTACCTTGGTTCCTGTAGATGGGTGGACAGCTTATTTAAATGTACTCAGTGGAAGGGCTGCAGGGGCGGTGGGTACAGGTTCAATTTATGACCTGACCACTTTTTATCAGCTTAGCAATAAAATCAAAATAGGTCTGAATGCGGCTGATTATACCGTAGCAAATCATGGTGGCGGACACAGTGGGGCGGCACTATATCTGCAAAATTCATTTACTCCAAATTTTGCGCTCGGCCTGAGAGGAGAGTACTTTAAAATTAAAGACGTGCCCGATCTGAAAGGTTCATCGGTAACTTCAGTAACCTTATCCGGAAATTTAAAAGCAGGTGGGCTGACATTCATCCCCGAAGTAAGGTTTGACAATGGTTCGACTGCCAGATTTGTTGATCATAATCTTGATCCGACAAAAAATGCTTCACAGTTTTCGTTAGCAGCAGTGTATGCTTTTTAAATGGAGTATAATTCTTACAATACACCGGTTCAGATGGGCCGGTGTATTGTTGGTTCTGCTGATTACATCGTTTAAGCTGAAATCTCAAAGCCTGAAAACAGAACAGGGGCTGCAAAAAGATGAGCAGGGAAAATATATTCATTATGAAGTAGTAGAAAACCGGGCCCCTGGCGATTCGCTGATGAATAGGGCGGTTACTTTTTTTAGCTTAAAAAAACTGGATGTAAAGCAATCTGTGGATGGGTTGCTGAAGGGAACGGGTAAATTGATTATCAGTAAAACAGCATTTGTATTAACACATCCTTCGGGAGAAATCCGGTATAACTGGTTATTTGAAACCAAAAAAGGGAAATACAGATTCTGGCTGACAGATTTTCTGTTTATCCCCTATCAGCGTGACCGCTATGGTAATTTTGTTCCTTCAACTACCCGGGGTATAGCTTTAGAAACCAATCCGGGTAAATTAAATTCTGGGGAATGGTCTTCCTGCGTAAATGAGACGGGAAGACAATCGGCTGCCCTGGCCGCTGAGTTCAAAGAATACTTGTCTGCATCGCAAAAGGCCAAACCTTTTCACGAACCCGATCGTCCTGTTTCTACCCGAAGCTGGTAAACCTGCCTGGCTAATGAACCATTTTATCTGCACAGGTTGAGCTGGCAAAAGCCTCTGGTTTAGCTTTGAAAATAAACCCCATGCTTAAAATGTATCCCATAGCCTCGTTCAGTGCTTTGTTCGACTTGAACATCGGATTGGTATTGATGTCCGCATGAACTTCCAGATCCACATCATACAAGTCCAGCAGATCACATACCGCATAAGCAGTTTCTATAGATTTTTGGACTTCAATAAGCATTCTTTCTTTAATGCTCATTTTCTGCGTGGTTTTTTCCTGATGGATATACATGAAACCTCCATGCTGTTCTCTCAGTAAAACAATCACTGTTGCAAAATCTGTAGTAGCTCCTTTTACCTGCGAGTCGGTACCAACGCATACTTTAAGATGATAGCCTTTTTCAGTTTCCCTGATAATAGCTTTTTCTACTTCTTCCAAGATCGGCGAGTGTATCACTTCGCCATTGAATTTTTTCCACATCATACGTTATTGGTGTTAGCATAACAACCCGTATTCAGGTTTCCTAAAATTAGAATGATTATGTTAAAGATACGTTAAATTTTTATTGTTTATTTGCTAACAATCAGGAGGTTGTCAACATTTTTACTTGAACAGGACTATTTGTGTTAATAAATCTGTGTTTCTTTAAAAGGTAAAAATTCAAACAATATGTAAGATGCCTTGTTCATTATTCAGAACATGGTCAATAAAACAATTATAATATCGAACAGGTTACCCGTAAAAATAGTAGAACAGGATGGGGAGTATTTGCTGAGCCCAAGTGAAGGAGGGCTGGCAACCGGTTTGGGGTCGGTTTATAAAAAGGGGAATAATATCTGGGTCGGATGGCCCGGCCTTGAAATCCCCGAAGAAAGACAGGAAGAAGTCTCCAGGCAGCTGGCCGAATTAAACCTGATCCCGGTATTCCTGACTGCTGATGAAATCAATCTTTATTATGAAGGTTTCTCTAATGAAGTCCTGTGGCCGGTATTTCATTATATGGTCACTTACGCCAATTTCGAACAGGTTTACTGGGATTCTTACCAGTGCGTAAATCATAAATTCAGAACTGTTGTTAATGCATATCTTGAAGAAGGGGATACCATCTGGATACAGGACTATCAGCTTTTATTATTACCTGAACTGATCCGTGCCACCAAACCTAAAGTAACTATAGGATTTTTTCAGCATATCCCTTTTCCGTCATATGAGATCTTTCGTATTATTCCCTGGCGTGAAGAACTGCTCTCGGGGATGTTCGGTGCAGATCTGATTGGGTTTCATACCTTCGATGATGTCAGACATTTTTTAAATGCAGCTTCCCGTCTTTCTCTGGCAAAGGTTTCAGATAATGTAATCACTTATAAAGACAGACAGGTTGTTGTTGAATCTTTTCCTATGGGGATAGATGCGGCCAGGTTTGAGCAGCTGACGGATGATGCAGTGGTAGCAGAACACATCAGCTCTCTTCAGGAAACTATGCCTGGTTGCAAGCTTATTCTAACTATCGACAGACTGGATTACAGTAAAGGTATCTTACAGCGTTTGCTGGCTTATGAGTTATTGCTGCAAACCTATCCGGAATATACAGACAAATTGTCTTTATATATGATCGTGGTACCTTCAAGAGATACTGTACCCAGATATAAAGAACTAAGGGACCAGGTCGATCAGTTGGTCGGGAATATCAATGCCCGTTTCAGAACGCTGAGCTGGTTACCTGTACATTATTTTTACCGCTCTTTTCCTGTAGAATTCCTCTCTGCTTTATATAGCACAGCCGATATCTGCCTGGTTACGCCAATGCGGGATGGAATGAACCTGGTCAGTAAAGAATATGTAGCCAGCAGGGCGGATAATACAGGAGTACTGATTTTAAGTGAGATGGCCGGCGCTTCTAAAGAACTGAACGATGCACTGATTGTGAACCCTAATAACATAGGTGAGGTCATGAGGGCAATTGTACAGGCGATCAATATGCCTGTCGAAGAGCAGAAAATGAGAATGTCAGGGATGCGGGATATCGTGAAGAAGTTTAATATACATCATTGGGTCAGGAATTTTATGGACAAGTTAACCGAGGTAAAACAAATGCAGGAATCATTGTTAACAAAATACGCGGTAAAAGCCGTAAGGGAGCAGATCAGACTGGATTATGAAAAAGCCGGAGACAGATATATTTTTCTGGATTATGATGGTACGCTTGTTGGTTTTCAGGGAGATATAGATAAAGCATCACCAGATGAGGAGATCTATACTATTCTCCGGCAACTATCAACTGATCCTGCTAATAAAGTTGTGATTGTCAGTGGGCGCAGACATGAAACATTAGAGGAGTGGTTTGGACATCTGCAACTGGACTTAATTGCAGAACATGGCGCCTGGCAGAAACATTACGGGCAAGGCTGGAATTCTCTGCCTTTATTGACAGATCGCTGGAAGCAGGAAGTCAGAACAGTACTCGATACTTATACTGATCGTACGCCAGGCTCATTCACAGAAGATAAAAGTTATTCACTCGTCTGGCATTACCGTAAGACAGAAGAAGGATTGGGTGAACTCAGGGCAAACGAGATCTTCAATCACCTGAAAAGTGCAGTTACTGATAAAGGTTTGCAGATGATGCCGGGTAATAAGGTAATTGAATTCAAAAATATCGAAGTTAATAAAGGAAAGGCAACTTTAGCCTGGTTATATGGAAGTCATCCCGATTTTATAATTGCCTTTGGTGATGACCATACAGACGAAGATATCTTTAAAGCGCTTGATCCCAAAGCCTATACAATAAAAGTAGGAAGTAATATCTCGGCCGCAAGGTATTATCTGCGAAATTTTGAAGAAGTCCGCGAGTTCCTGAAAATGCTTGCAGAAACCACGCGGAATTCCTCAGAATAAGATTCAAAAAACAGACCTGTTATAAAAAAACAGGTCTGTCCAGTTTAATGGCAATCCGGTGTGCTGCATTCATTAAACCGACATGACTGTAAGCCTGTGGGAAATTTCCCCATTGACTGCCATCATTTTCATCTACATCTTCTGCAAAAAGATCCAGATGATTACCATATCCAATCAATAATTCAAACTCCCTTATTGCATCGTCGGTCCTGCCTACAATAGCCAGTGCTTCGACGTACCAGAAAGCGCAGATCAGGAAGGTAGTCTGAGGTTTGCCGAAATCATCAGTATGGCGGTAACGGTAGAAGAGTCCGTTAGCACCTTTGAGTTCCTGCTCTAATGCAATCAGGTGATCTTTTGCTCTCTGCGAATCAGGATCAAGGTAATTCATCAGGATAAGCTGTAAAGTGCTGGCATCGAGGTGTGCACTGCCTACCGCATGATTATATACTTTCCTTTCAGGGTCATAGCAAGCTTCGATGTGTACTGCTGCTCTGCTCATCAGCTGGCTTGCCCTTTCTTCAAACGCTTTGTTTCCTATAGTTCTGGCCATTTTCAGGGCCGCACCTGCACCTGCCCACTGGAACAGGTTAGTATAACAGTGCATATTGGCCTGATTTCTGAATTCCCATATACCAGCGTCCTTTTCATCAATCGTATTTTCAATTTTGGTCAGCAGATAATCAAGCCATAGGACCGAATCTTTACGTTCATCGAAAATAAAGCGGTTGTCTGTATATAATGGGAGCATCGAGATCAGTACCTGGCCGTAGATGTCGTTTTGAATGTGTTCATAAGCCTGGTTGCCTACCCGTACAGGCTGGTTGCCCATATAACCTTTCAGGTTAGTCAGGATACGTTCAGTGAGTACTCTTTCCCCGGCAATCCCAAAAAGTGGCTGATAACGTTTGTCGTCCCTGAAAGAAATGTCCGTGATATAGTTAAAGTACTTTTCCATTTCTTCAAAATGACCAATGTGATTCAGTGAAGTGATCACATAATAGGTATCTCTCATCCAGCAATAGCGATAATCCCAGTTACGGGTACTTCCCGGAGACTCGGGCAGGCTGGTTGTACTGGCTGCAATAATGGCTCCGGTATCTTCGTACTGATGGATTTTCAGTACTAATGCAGAACGGATAACCAGAGACTGGTGAAAACCGGCGATAGTTGAATGTTTGATCCATGTTCTCCAGTACTTTTTGGTTTCAGTAAGGAAACGTTCTGCAGTACTTTCGATTGGTGCATCTAAATCATGACCATAGGTCAGGATCAGGTATTTTGTATCATTGAGTGCAAAATATTTCTGATCCTCAATGTAAGAAATAGAAATGTTTGTGCTTAACTGCATATCTTGCCCGGTTCCGGTAAACTGGATATGATTACTTCCTCTTGATCCCAGTTGTTTTCCTTCACCATAATCATAGACCGGATTACAGGTTACTTTAATCCGGGGATTTCCTTCAAGAGGTTCGATCTTCCGGATCAGCATTAATGGTTTATAGTAACGTTCGTACTGGTGAAATCTTGGTGCAAAATCGGTAATCCTGTATTTCCCTTCCTCATTACTGATTTCGGTACAAAGGATGTTGGTATTTTCCAGGTAATACTGGTTTGATTTATAAGCTCCCTGAGGAAGGATAGAAAACTCTCCACCCTTTTCCTGATCAAGGAGTCCGCCGAAAACGAAAGAACTGTCAAATCTTGGCCAGCATAACCAGTCTATATTAGTGTTTTTGTTGATGTGCGCTAGAAAGGCACAGTTCCCAATTATTCCTGTCTGATAGGTATGTCTCTCCATTAAATGTGATTTTTTATACTATTAGAACAAAATTCCAGCCCATTTGTTGTCTCAATGCGTATTTAATAGCTGGTAATTGTGCATTAATTTTGCCCGGAATTTTGGAGAATATGATGTAATTTATTGTTACATTTATTCTGGGCGGTGGCAGTAATATTTGATGTTACCGGTCGTTAAATCAATTAATTAACCCGAATCAATCCTCATTAAAAAAATTAGAGATGAATACAGAACTGATGAATGAATTCTATTTACTTCAGCAAAGCAGGTCTAATGCTAAATATCTTGATATTCTGGAGGAAAAAATATACTCTCCTATTCAAAAGGCGAATAATAAAGTCACTTCCTGGATGACAAAGCGGGGTCAGATGCTGATGAAGCTGGAAAAGAATGCGCAGCTGCGGATGAATAAAATCAGAAAAAAATTCTTAAAATACTAGTCAATCCTGTTTTACTCCATTCTTAGAGTCTGTAAACAATTTTATCATCTAAATTTAAACAGGCTCTTAGCTTAATTCCGTTATCTTTGCTGCATGATGGTAGAAAAGGTATTGGGTAATTTAAAAATCACTTCTTTGAATGAAATGCAGCAGGCAGCAATTGCCGCTACAGCAAAAGGGAAGGATCTGGTTTTGCTTGCGCCAACAGGTTCAGGTAAAACTCTTGGCTTTTTATTGCCCGTTTTAAAAAACCTTGATGCTGCTGTAAAGGGTGTGCAGGCCTTGGTATTAGTCCCTTCAAGAGAGCTGGCTTTACAGATTGAACAGGTATTCAGACAAATGGGGACTGGTTTTAAAGTGAACTGTTGTTATGGCGGTCACCCAGTGAAAACTGAAAGAAATAATTTTGAACAACCTCCTGCGGTGTTAATTGGCACACCAGGACGAATTGCCTACCATCTGAGAAAAGAGAATTTTGATGAATCATCGATTACCACGCTGGTACTGGATGAATTTGACAAGGCACTTGAATTCGGTTTTCAGGAAGATATGTCCTATATCATAGGTAACCTGCTTTCTTTAAAGCAGAGAATGCTTACTTCTGCTACGCAGATGGAAGCTATTCCTGAATTTACTGGTCTGAAATCTTCCGTAGAGGTGAATTTCCTGAAGGATGTAAAAGTTGCACCAGACCTGAAGCTAAAAAAAATTATGACAACAGCAGAGGATAAACTGGATACTTTATTCGAACTGATCTGCAAAATCGGAAATAAAACAACCCTTATCTTTTGTAACCACAGGGAAACCGTTGACCGGATCAGTGATCTGCTGATCGATAAAGACCTGGCGCATGACATTTTTCATGGAGGTATGGAGCAGGACGAAAGGGAGCGTGCGCTGCTAAAATTCAGAAATGGAAGTATTAAAATCTTAATCACTACCGACCTGGCTTCAAGAGGACTGGATATTCCTGAGGTTGAATATATTATTCATTACCAGTTACCTTACACAGAAGATGCTTTCTTACATAGAAATGGCCGTACAGCACGGATGAATGCTAAAGGGACAGCTTATTTAATGATGACTGAAGAGGATAAATATCCTTTTCTGAAAGGGGATATCGAGGTAGAGAAACTGAAAGGAAATTATCAGTTGCCAAAGGACAGCCAGTGGCAGACCTTATATATTGCAGCGGGTAAAAAGGATAAGGTAAATAAAATAGATATCGTAGGTCTGCTGCTTAAAAAGGGCGGTCTGGAAAAGGATGATGTCGGACTCATTGAAGTGAAGGATCAAAGTTCATATGTTGCTGTGAAGCGTAATATGGTTCCTAAAGTGCTTTCGGCTCTGGCCAACGAGAAAATAAAAAATAAGAAAGTTAAGATAGAAGTAGCGATGTAATTATGAGTAACAATGACATTTTAAAAAAACTCCGCGTAGCGCTCGAGTTGAATAATGAAGATATTATTAAAATCCTTGAACTGGTAAATTTTAAGGTGACAAAAAGCGAATTGGGATCATTCTTCAGAAGTGAAGACCATCCGAATTTTAAACCATGCGGTGATCAGATCCTGCGTAATTTCCTGAATGGATTAGTTATTTTTAAAAGAGGACCGAGAGTAGAGAAACTGACTCCTCCGGGTATTGGTTAACCGGCCAGTCTCTCAGAATCCCGGAAATTAGCCCGTATTTTTTGAAAACGGATTAATTTGCCCGGATAAACACTTATACTTGTGAAAGGAAGGCAATATTAACTTCCTGCTTAAAAGGATTGCATTTTTGAAAACGGCCTAAAGGATTGCATGACGAATGATTAGATTTTTAAAATTTCCTGGAAATTTGGGTCATTTAAAATGCATAGTTTTATTCCATGTCTTTTTATTTCTTTGTTCTGCAGCTGCTGATGCCCAGGTTCAGGTCCAGCGAAGGCTGAACGGGAGTGTAATCGATTCTTTAAAAGACGTAGTACCAGGAGCGGATGTTTTTATCATTGCTGATAAAGACACGCTGACTTCGGTCACCAATTCTCACGGAAAGTTTTCATTTTCAGGCATTAAATCCGATCGTATATCCCTGCTGATTATGAGTGTGGGCTTTAAACCTTATACCCGCACTTTTCAATATAAGGCAAATCAGCAGACGATGTCTCTTGAACCGATAGTACTGGACCTGGAATCCAATCTGTTAAATGAGGTGGTTATTAATGGGAGGGATAAACCCATCAGGCTGAAAAAGGATACTATCGAGTACAACGCGTCATTTTATCAGATCTCAGAAAATGACAGGGTGGAAGACCTGCTGAGGCAGTTGCCAGGGGTAGAAGTAGACGAACATGGTAATGCAACTACAATGGGTAAACCTTTGCAGAAACTGAGGGTTAATGGCGAAGACTTTTTTACCAGTAATGTGAAAGATTTTATTAATCAGCTTCCGGCGAGTGTAGTAGATAAACTGGAAATTATTAATGACTATGGCGATGAGGCTAATTTTACGGGGATTAAAACCGGAGAACCTCAGAAAATGCTTAATCTGGTTACTAAAGCTGGACAAAATAAGGGGACCTTTGGTAATGTGCTGGCCAGTGGGGGAACTAACTCGCGTTATGGCCTTCAGGGAAATGGAAATATCTGGGATGGCAGTAAGCAGATCGGGTTGAGCAGCAGTTCAAACAACACTAATAATGAAGCAGGTATCAATACGACTGCTACGGCAGGGGTTAATTACCGTGATAAATTATCCAATGGTGTTACGGCCAGTGCAGGTTATAATTATAGCTATAATAAGAATTTGTCCAGGCAGCTTAATTCAATTGAGACTATCAACCCTGAAGGAACGATTTACAATCGTTTAGAATCACAAAGTAATTCAAACGAAAATAACCATACGATTAACTTTAATATACAATCGATAGCCAATAAGAGCTATTTTCAGGCTTCTTTAGGTGGTACATTAGCAATCAGGGACAGGGACGGGAATATTATTTCGAATCAGACCGGGTTGATTAAGCAGGATTTGTCGAGTAACAGTAAGTCTAATAGTAATACTCCCAATCTGAATGGTAATTTTGTCTGGGCAAGGAGTATGGAAAAACCAGGTAGAAGTATGTCCGCCGGATTGGTGCTGAGCAGCGGAATCAATCAGGTTAAGGATGATTTAGGTAACCTGATCACTTATTATGGCAGGCCGGATATTAACCAGAACTATAAAGTAGTAAAAGACTCTCTCATTAACCGTTTTGTAGATACCGAAAACAGGACGAACCTGGTCACTGCAGATTTCAGATATAGTGAACCCTTAAAAGGAGATAAAGATTCGCTGGTTAAAAGAAATATCGATTTCTCCTACTTTTTCTCGTTCTCTAAAACCAGGAACAGTTTATATACAAGGACTAATAACAATACCGGTAATAACAATATTGTAGACTCATTAAGCTCCAGATATTCTACTTCTTTTATTTTCCAGCGTTTTGCAGTAAACTATCGTTATCAGTCCGAGCGGCTCAATTACAGTCTTGGGTTAACTGCCCAACCCAGCCAGCTGATCGGACAGTATGATGGATATGATAAAAGAATAAACAACTTTGAACTTAATCTTTCACCTATCATCAATCTGAGTTATAATTTGTCGAACTGGGACAATGTCGCTTTCGTATATAGCGGAAATAGTACTGCCCCAGAGTTTTATCAGTTACAGCCAGTGCCTAATATCACTAACCTGCAAAATGTTATTATTGGTAACCCTAACCTGAGATCCAGTTTCACACATTCCGGAAATCTGACTTACCAGCATACAGATGAGAAAGACGGATCTACACTACAGTTGTCACTGAACGGATCGGTTGTAGAAGATCAGGTTGTGAGTAATGTTGTGCTGATCAAGGATACACTAAACAGTCTGAAACAGGAAACTCATTTTGAGAATGCGAAGGGGGCATATTTAATAGGCAGTATGTATTCTTATGCGTTGCCATTTGCAAAGAATAAATTTAGCGCAGAGCTGCGGGGAACACTTGATTATGTAAATATGATTTCCTATGCGAATAGTATCCTGAATACAAACAGGAATATCAATTTTTCACAGACCTTAAAGTTTAGAATGAATCAGCGGAAACTGACAATGTCAACTTATGCGACCTATACCTTAAGCAGTAACCGCTATTCAATAGAACAAATGCAGTTAAGAAATATAGAAACCTGGCAATTTAACCTGAGTGGCCGTGCTTTTCTGAATAAAAGCCTTTCTTTGAATGCGGATGTATCTAAAAAGATCAACTCAGGTTATTCACTGGCCGTGGCGAACCCGTTGCTGATTAATCTTGGAATAGAGAAGACCTTGTTTAAAAGCAGGCAGGGAACGATTGCTTTGCAGGCTTATGATTTATTGAATCAGGGAAATAACCTGGTCAGAAGTATATCTGATAATTCGATTACCGATAGCAGGTACAACCAAATTACCAGATATTTCCTCTTGAGTTTTAATTACCGTCTACAGAAGTTCGGGCATAAATAAACTTGATTAGCTTAATTTTTTATACTTGATTCTGTGTGGGGTTACGTCTCCAAGACGTTTTTTGCGGTTTTCTTCGTAATCACTGTAGTTACCTTCAAAGAAGTATACCTGTGAGTTACCTTCAAAAGCAAGGATATGTGTACAGATACGGTCTAAGAACCATCTGTCGTGACTGATTACTACAGCACAGCCACCAAAGTTCTCCAGTGCTTCTTCTAAGGCGCGTAAAGTGTTCACGTCAATATCATTGGTAGGCTCATCCAGTAATAAAACATTTGCTCCTTTTTTCAAAGTGATGGCAAGATGTACCCTATTTCGTTCTCCACCGGATAATACACCTACTTTTTTCTGCTGATCTCCACCATTGAAGTTGAATTTTGAAACATAGGCGCGTCCGTTGGCTACTTTGTTTCCTAACTGAATATTATCCAGTCCGCCAGTGATGTTTTCATAAACTGTTTTGTCTCCATCAAGGTCATTGTGCATTTGATCGACATAACCCAGTGCTACAGTTTCACCAACTCTGAAAGTACCTGCATCAGGTGTTTCCTGTTCAGTGATCAAGCGGAATAATGTGGTTTTACCAGCTCCGTTGGGCCCGATAATACCTACAATACCTGCTGGTGGCAGAGAGAAACTCAAGTTTTCAAATAAGATTTTGTCGCCGTATGATTTGGTTACATTGTTGGCTTCGATCACTACATTACCTAATCTTGGGCCAGCCGGAATAAATAACTCCAGTTTGTCTTCTCTTTCTCTTGAATCCTCTGAGGCTAGTTTATCATAGTTGGATAAACGTGCTTTAGATTTAGCATGTCTGGCTTTTGGGGCCATACGTACCCATTCCAACTCACGCTCCAGTGTTTTCTGACGTTTACTTTCAGTTTTTTCTTCCTGTGACAGACGTTTGGCTTTCTGATCCAGCCATGAAGAGTAGTTTCCTTTCCATGGAATACCTTCTCCACGGTCCAGCTCCAGAATCCATCCGGCTACATTATCCAGGAAGTATCTATCGTGGGTTACTGCAATTACAGTTCCTTTATAGTCTTTCAGGAACTGCTCCAGCCAGTCGATACTTTCTGCATCAAGGTGATTGGTAGGCTCATCCAGTAATAAAACATCAGGTTCCTGCAATAACAGACGGCACATCGCTACACGACGGCGTTCACCTCCCGATAATACACCGATTTTGGTGTCAGGATCAGGGCAGCGTAAAGCGTCCATAGCACGTTCCAGTTTATTATCCAGTTCCCAGGCGTTTACTGCATCAATTTTATCCTGAAGTTCACCTTGTTTAGCCATCAGTTTATCCATGGCATCTGCATCTTCATAAACTTCGGGCAGACCGAATTGCTCGTTGATTGATTCGTATTCTTTTAGAATAGCAGTAATTTCGGAAACTCCTTCTTCCACTACTTCACGGACAGTTTTGTTTTCATCCAGTTCAGGCTCCTGGGCAAGATAACCTACAGTATAACCCGGTGAAAAAACAACCTCACCCTGAAATGCTTTGTCAATTCCTGCAATGATTTTTAAAACAGATGATTTACCTGATCCGTTTAAACCAATTACACCAATTTTAGCACCGTAGAAAAATGAAAGGTATATGTTCTTTAATACTTGTTTCTGAGGGGGGTAAATCTTATTTACCCCCGCCATTGAAAAGATTATTTTTTCGTCTGACATAAATGGTTTTTGTGTTTTATACTGTTATAGGACTTTGGTATCTATTAAAATTAAATGGGATATAACGGAGGGTAATTTATCCGGATATCGCCAGCGGCTACAAAGATAAGAATGGTAAGTTAGTAAAGAAGGGGTTTGACAGATATAAGATGCTTTATCTGTAAATGGATGCTTTTATAGGTACACACTAAACAAGTTGTAACCAAGTTTAGTCTCTAATCTCTATTCTAACGGGATTGAAGTAGGATTGAAGAGGGGTTGAACTAGGTTAAAGCACTTCAACCCCAGTTCAACCCCGCTTCAACATCGTATCAACATAAAAGAGAAACCAACTAGAACTAGAACTACAACTATATTGTCTGTTCCTGAAAAATGGTTTCTTAAATCAGGGTAGAAAATGGAAGATTAAACGAAGTAACTTCGGGAGGTCTACTGTATAAAGAAGGGGACAATGGTGTCCCCTTCAGTGTCAAAGGTTACAAAAATGACGGCTAATCTGCTTTTGGCACATCATCTAAACTGTAATAAACTTTCAGTCCTCTTTCTTTGGCAATCCTTACATCTTCGTCTGCGCCTTTTGAAGCACCTTCCAGACGGAGAACAGCATCACACTTTAAAAGTAAACGATGTGCGACAGGATATAAAATTTCTTCATAAGCCTCGTCGCCAGGCTGAGTTGAACCTGCAAGATGCAGTAATGGCAAGGCAACCCATTCCCCGATCATCGGGATATGTCCTAGTCTGAATAAAGGTAAAGCCGCTGCTTCCAGTCTGCTTAAATTCTGTTTCATTAATTCAGGATCGTCATTGGTCCCGCTGCGGTACGGACCTGCAATAAGTATTAACATATCTTTTGGTTTTTTAACAAAGCAAAGGAAGAAAAATCAGGAAAGAAATAAGGTAGTTTAAGAACGTATTCAAAATTCATTTTTTACGCTTATTTCCGCGGATCATACTCAGAAACTCAGGTGTGATCCCTAAATAAGAAGCAATTTGCTTCTGGGTAACCTGTCTGACTACCTGAGGATATTTAGCCAGAAAGATGTCGTAGCGTTCCTCGGCCGAAAGCGATAAACCCTGGATTACCCTTAACTGCTCGCGTACATAGGCATTTTGAAAAATTATCCTGAAAAACCTTTCCAGTTTTGGGACCTTCAGGTATAAGGTTTCCATATCATTCTTTTGCAACTGGAAGATAGAACTCTCTTCAACCGCTTCTATAGTCAGCATGGCCGGTTGCTGGTTGATGAAGCAGAACATGTCGGTTATCCACCAGTCGGTCACAGCAAACATGATCGTTGACTCTCTGCCTGTTTTGTCTGTGTAGTAAGCTCTGAGTGTACCAGAATGAACAAAGTTGATATATCTGCAAAGCTGGCCTTCTTTCTGAATAAATTCTTTTTTGGGAACGGTTAATGGTTTTAGAAAAGAAACAAAACAGGCAGTTTCCTCTTGGTTCATGGTAATGTGCCGGGCTACGTTTTTCAGGATAAGATCAGGCAGGGGTTTGTTCATCAGACAGTATTTTTAATAAAAGGAAATATATAGAGTTGGTTGCTGAAATTTTCAGAGCTTTACCGCGTTAAATATATACTAAAGCCAGCATATGGAACAATACATCTATGAAGATGAATACCGCGGACAGAAAAGAAAATTATTAATCCTGTCTGTAGCTGATAGTTCGGGGTACAGAGTGTTCTGTGAAACGAAATTTATCGGATCAATCAACCCGGTCAGCAATGAAACCGGGCTGGTCTGGAAAACAGAATATGATGTATTAAAGCCTATTGCGCGTAAAATAGGGGAGTGGATTGAAAATTCGAACTAGAGACTGCCATTTTGTTGCTTTAAAGCAGGTCTAACTAACAAAATGACAGGTGATTTATGGCATGATAATCATTACATTTCCTGGACAATTCATTAGGAAAATGGCATGGATATCTTAGAGATAGTTATTTAAACTACTATTAGGGTAGTTTTTATTTTTCGAAGGCTAATTAAATAATATTGCTATTAGTGTCAAAACTTAGTAAGTTTAGTGAAATAAGGATAAAGTCGAAATCCTTCCTCTGTTGTATGGCGTAATTGTTGATAAAATAAATCGTATAGGTGACGCTCTTTTGTAAAACATATTTTATAGTTTAGGGGCGTTGCGTTTAAGAAAAGGTATATTATGGAAGCTAAATTTTCACCACAAGTAAAAGACGTGATTTCGTTTAGCAGGGAAGAAGCCCTGAGATTAGGTCATGATTATATAGGCGCTGAGCATCTTTTGTTAGGTCTGATTCGCGAAGGCGATGGAATGGCTATCAAAATATTGAAATCGCTGGGGGTTGATACATCTAAATTGCGCCGCTCAATTGAGGAGGCAGTAAGGGGTACATCCAGTGTGACAGTTAACCTGGGAAATATCCCTTTAACTAAACAGGCCGAAAAAGTATTAAAAATCACTTATCTTGAAGCTAAAATCTTCAAAAGTGATTTGATTGGAACAGAACACCTGTTGTTGTCCATCCTTCGCGATGATGATAATATCGCTTCTCAGATATTATTACAATACAGCATCAATTACGAAATCTTCAAGCAGGAAGTAGAAGTAAATAAAAACGGCTTCAGAGATGAAACTCAGGGAAGCGCTTCTACAGGTGGTGATGATGATTATCGTGAAGAGGAAAGTTTCAGCAGTCCGAAAAAAGTATCTGATATTAAATCTAAAACCCCGGTTCTGGATAATTTTGGAAGAGACTTAACAAAAGCTGCAGAAGAAGGTCGTCTGGATCCTATCGTAGGGCGTGAAAAAGAGATTGAGCGTGTTTCTCAAATTCTTTCCCGTCGTAAAAAGAATAACCCTATTCTGATTGGTGAGCCGGGTGTAGGTAAATCAGCTATTGCTGAAGGTCTTGCACTGCGTATTGTTCAGCGTAAGGTATCAAGAGTGCTTTTCAACAAACGTGTGGTTACTTTAGATCTTGCTTCTTTGGTTGCAGGAACTAAATATCGCGGACAGTTTGAGGAACGCATGAAGGCAGTTATGAACGAACTGGAAAAATCAACTGATGTAATTTTATTCATTGATGAGATCCATACTATTGTTGGTGCTGGTGGAGCTTCAGGTTCCCTGGATGCATCCAATATGTTCAAACCTGCTTTGGCAAGGGGAGAAATACAATGTATCGGAGCAACTACCCTGGATGAATACCGTCAGTATATTGAGAAAGATGGCGCATTAGACCGTCGTTTCCAAAAAGTAATGATCGAACCAGCCTCACCAGATGAGACTATCGAAATATTAAATCGTATTAAAGAAAAATATGAGGAGCACCATGGTGTTACTTACACAAATGAGGCAATAAATGCCTGTGTTGCTTTAACGACAAGATACATTACTGACAGGTTCCTTCCGGACAAAGCTATTGACGCACTGGATGAAGCAGGTTCAAGAGTGCATTTGACAAATATCCACGTTCCTGAAAACATCATTGATATTGAAAACAAAATTGAAAATATCAAGATTGAGAAAAATAAGGTAGTAAAAAGCCAGAAATATGAGGAAGCGGCGAAACTGAGAGATACAGAGAAAAATCTTTTGGAAGAGCTGGATCGTGCAAAAACAGAATGGGAAGCTGAAACTAAAACCAAACGTTACACCGTAACTGAGGATAATGTTGCAGAGGTTGTTTCCATGATGACTGGTATTCCTTTACAACGTGTAGGTCAGACAGACAGCGTGAAACTGCTGAATATGTATGATACTATTGCTACCAAAATTATTGGTCAGGACGATGCGATCAAAAAATTAAGTAAGGCTATTCAGCGTACAAGAGCAGGATTAAAAGATCCTAAAAAGCCAATTGGTTCATTTATTTTCCTGGGCCCTACAGGGGTAGGTAAAACTGAGCTGGCTAAGGAACTGGCGAGATTCATGTTTGACAGTGACGATTCACTGATCCAGATTGACATGAGTGAGTACATGGAGAAATTTGCTGTTTCCCGTTTAGTGGGAGCGCCTCCGGGATATGTAGGTTACGAAGAAGGTGGTCAGTTAACTGAGAAAGTTCGTCGTAAACCTTATGCAGTAATCCTGTTGGATGAGATTGAAAAAGCTCACCCTGATGTGTTTAATATCCTGTTACAGGTATTGGATGAAGGTCAGCTGACTGATAGTTTGGGACGTAAAGTCGATTTCAGAAATACGATCATCATTATGACTTCAAACATTGGTGCACGTCAGCTGAAAGATTTTGGTCAGGGTATAGGTTTCTCTACCAATGCTAAAACTAATCAGGTAGATGCGCATTCAAGAGGAGTGATCGAAAATGCCTTGAAACGTGCTTTCGCTCCTGAGTTCTTAAACCGTGTGGATGATGTGGTTGTATTCAATACTTTAGGTAAAGAAGAAATCTTCAAAATCATTGATATAGAACTTAAATCTTTGTTTGGCCGTGTGCATACACTGGGTTACGAAGTGAAGTTAACCGAAAGAGCAAAAGACTTTATTGCTGACAAAGGTTTTGACATTAACTTCGGTGCCCGTCCGTTGAAACGTGCAATACAAAAATATCTGGAAGATCCGATTGCTGAGGAAATCCTGAAGGGTGAAATCAATGACGGAGATACGCTTGAAATTGACTACAATAAAGAGACTGATCTGATTGTAGTAGAGAATAGAAGCCCGGGTAAAAAGAAGAAAAAAGAAGAAGGAAGTGTGGAATAAATCCTTCGGGTAATTATATAATGAGGCTGTCTCCAAAGGACAGCCTTTTTTTTGTTTTTACAATACTAAAGTAGTCTCTCAACTTTTTCTCATTTCATGAAACTAATTACAACCATCAGGACTTTACTCTTGACCTTCCTTTTAGTAGGGCTTAATTACTACTCTGCTTCATCTTCATATAACATTGATTATGCAGAAATTCGAATTAATACTCCTTTGGATTTAGTTGATAAAATATACTTAAGCACGAACGAGCCTATAAATAATGGAGAGGAAAAAATATTATACTCGGGAATTCCTAAAAAGAACAACGAGATAATCAGAATTAAATGCAGTTCCCCTTCAATAATCTACATTACTTGTAAAAGTTCGATCTACCCGATTTATATTGATAAAGGGAGCAAAACTTCCGTTACAATAACCTACAAAGGCAATAAACCTGTATTCAATTATGGGGGATCTTATTCAAATGTCAATAAGTACCTGGCAGAAAAAAAAGATAAGTTAGACATTTTGACGCCGATGGATATTAAGGATATTTATTCTATGTCACCTGAGAAATTTGGTTCATTTAACGAACTTATTAGCTCTGAAATAACTGCGCTCAGGAAGAAATATTCCTTTTCATCAACGGTTGATAATAGATTTAAAGAATACGATTCAGCAGATATATCTTCTCTGCTGTTCATTAGAAAGGTGAATTATCCCGATTATCACTATTATTTCACGAAAGAAAAGAATCCTGCACTATATCATTTCAGTAACTTACCAGAAGACATCTCCATAAATAATCAGTATGGATTATTATCTAAGAACTACGTTGACCTTTTGTCCAGATACACAAGCAGTCTGATTAAACGAAGCACCGCCGCAAAAGAAATGAGCATAAAAGAAGAACAACTAAATTTTTTCAATGAGAAGTTCCTTTTATCAACTACTTTATTCAAGGACAAAGAGGTTGCACAATTTTTAACAACGCAGATCCTTTTAGGCTTACTTGACCTTGGCTTCGACTCTGCTTTCAATGAAAAAGTTAAAATTGCTCAAACTACTTTTCAAAATACAAAGTACTTGAATGTCGCAACAGAAAAATATTCAGCATTAAAGGAAATTGGTACTGGAAAGAAAGCTCCTCAAATTGATATGCTAGATATTAATGAGAAAAAGATAACCCTTGAACAGTTTAAAGGTAAAAGTGTTTTTATTAACGTTTGGACTTTAGCTTGCCATAATTCGGTAGAAGAGTTGAAAAACATAAATAAGATTGCTGATCAATTTAAAAAGGCTGATAATATTATTTTTTTAAATCTATATCTGGATAATGATATTAATGAGCTGAAAAAATATATTAAATCAAACCCAATTAGTGGAACAAATGCTATATTAACCAATAATAAATCTGATTTTAGTAATAAATACTTCATCAATACGGTCCCAAGATATATCCTAATTGATAATGAAGGTAATATGATTACACCTTTTGAAGAAAGACCTTCTTCTCCATTACTTCTTCAGAAATTAATGGGATTAGTAAAAAACTAAAATGGTAGTGGTTTGATGCTATTTTTTTAATCCCGGATCAATGAACACCCCTTTTCGCTCCAGTTCGTCAAAAATGGGCCCATTGTCTATCCTGAAGAAATCATTTGGAGGAGTGGTAAAGTCTTCCATATCGGTCTGTTGATTAGCTGGCAGCATTTGAAGGGTAGACTTTTTATTCCGGTTGAGAAACAATTGCCCTTCTTTATTTTGATAAACCGGACACTCAACCATATTGAAAGCCTTATACCGCCCAGGGGCGATGATGATTTCATTGTAAGGGCTGGTCAGTGGATTATCGAAGGTATAAGTGTAGATATGAGGCCCTTTCTCAGTGTAAGCAACCCACAGGCTATCTGTTTTATTCAGAGTGCAACTAAGCGTAGTATCATTGACCTTGATAAAATCTGTTGATTTAGAGTAATTCACTGATGAAGTATAATTATGACCAGATTTGAACCGTATTTTTGATTTTTCTGCTGCAGGGAAAATTATTTTTAATTGTCCTTTTTTAATCTTCTCATTTTCCCTTGCATAAAGTCTGATCTCATCATAAGTCGATTTACTTGTCAGGTAAGCAGTGTCATTCTTTAATTTGAAAGTGCCGTCAACCCCTATTTCTTCTGGCTCTCCTTTTGCCGGATTTTTTGGACTGATCTTCGACACAAAATTTAGTCTTTCCAGTCTGAACCAGATTGCTGTAGTAGTTGCTTCGTCATGACCGGCGAATGCCCCATCATATTTTTCTAATGTCCCGGATTTCTTCGAAGACTGATTTCCTGTATTAGGCAGTTCTTCATCTATAATAGTCAGCGTATCTGTATTCTTGTCTTCAAACTGCCGGTTTACCTTTAGTGTCGTATAGCTTACATTTTTTGTGTGTAAAGGTTTCATCGGTAATGGTTTCTCTAGTCCCAGGCGCTCTGTTTCAGTTAAAAGGTCGGTAGAATGTTTAAACAGAAGGGCCTCTGATCCTGGCTTAAGTTCGATAAGCAGATCTTTTTGTACATTAAATGCAGCTTTCATTTTACGAGGCAATTTAAACTGGTTAATCAGCAAAAGATCAGGTACAATATTAAGCTCATTATATTTCTCCGGTAATAGATATTCTTCGACCATATGCGGGTTATTTGGTGTATATAACCAAAGTTTATCCTCCTTGTTTAAAGTGATATCCTTTTCACTCCAGTTGTTATCCTCGCGGTTCAGACCAGGAGAGCTTATAGTAGTGATATTATAGGTTTTACCAATAGAGAACATCGTATTGACAAACTCTGGCCGGTAATTGTAAACGATTCTTTTACCCTCGGGGATGGCTGGGTTATAAGCCGCATGGATATCAAAAAAAGTTTGCTCTGTTTTATCCTGTTCCAGGTATACAGAATCCCCTTTCAGGATATATTTCCCTCTTATTTCCAGATTAGTTGCTCCATATTCCAGTGCCATGGCAAAACGATTACCTGGTGAGAGATAGAGCTGTATCACAGCTTCATTTTGTGAGTACTGATAAAGACCTGCGATTTTGTTTTCCTGCGCGCTGGCCACAGAGAACATCAGTATGATACAAAAAGGAAGTAAGGTGATAGGAAGGTGTTTTCTGATAAAGGGCAGCATACTCCGTATTAAAATTGTTTATTGTCCAGCAATATAACTCATTTTTTATTTTAGCTAAGGCGATAAGCTTAGAATAAACTCATTTGCGCTTTGGGGACAGTAAATAAACTAGAATCCAGCCGGAAGGTTTTAGTATTGAGTTTATTGATCCTGCAATGCAGTTTGAAAGTATCATTAATTATTTTGGCAATCTGACCATCACCTTTCATTCTTTCTCCAAACCGGCTGTCATTGACCTGTCCGCCATGGCAGGACTGGATCATATGCCAGACCTTGTCAAATCTGTCAGGGAAATTCTGACGTAACCAATCTTCAAAGATCGGCCCTATGGCCCCGTTTAATCTGACAACAGTGTAACCCGCACTGGTTGCACCACAACCGGCAATGGTCTTCAGGATCGCCGGAATTTCGTGATCACTCAGTCCGGGTACCAGCGGAGCAACCATAACTCCTGTTGGAATACCAGCTTTACTCAGTTCCTCAACGACCCTTAACCGTTGTTTTATCGTTGTTGTACGTGGTTCCATTTTCGCTCTGAGTTTTTCATTCAAGCTATTGATGGATACATAAGCCAGGCAGAGATTGAGTTTAGCCATTTCCTGCAGGATATCAAGATCACGGAGGATGAGGGAATTTTTTGTAATCAATCCAATAGGCTGCCTGTAGGCCAGTGCAATCTCCAGCAGCTGACGGGTAAGTTTGTATTCCCGTTCCGCAGGCTGATAACAGTCTGTATTGCCAGAGAGTGAGATGGTAGTTGCATCCCAGCCTTTGCGTTCCAGGAATTTTTTGAAGAGCAATGGGGCATCCTTTTTAACAATGATCTTTCTTTCGAAGTCGAGGCCAGCACTGAAACCCCAGTATTCATGTGCATTTCTGGCATAACAATAGGTACAGCCATGTTCGCAGCCCTGGTATGGATTCAGGGAGTAGGCCATACCCACATCCGGACTATCTACTTTATTGACAATAGATTTAGACTTTCCGATAATGAAGCTGGTTTTATTATTTTCGTTCTCCCAGTCATCAATCCCTTCAACGTGTTCCCGAACATAAGAATGGGCTAAAAAATGGTTGTGCGGGTTAAATTGCGCACCTCTGCCTTTCAAATATTGCTCTTCTGACTTTTCCTCTGCTATCATGTTTAAAATTACTAAAAATATTAGTAATTAAAAAAATGAATTTATCTTTTGCTCATAGGGATGTAGTCCATGGGGACCATATCTCCGATCTTCTCATAGGCCCAGAAACCTTCAAACAATATGGCTCTGGAATCGTGAATAGCTCCGTTGGGATAAAAACTTACCGGCCCTTTAATCATACTCACCACAGAAATTTCATAATTAGGAATGGTTAATGGCCTCATTACATAATGTCCCGAATTGGAATATGCGATACTTTCTTCCTCTTTTGTATACATGACATAAAGTTCATCCTTGTAATTAATCGTTTTCATATTGGGATAGATACTTTTGACCAGTGTATCAGTGGCTACGCCCGACATATCCAGAGAAGTAAATTCCTTTGGCATATCCTGTAAACGTTGCATCAGTAATAACGAATCACTGATGACAGAACCGATCATACTAGAGCCATGCATTTTCTTGAGTAAACGCTCCTTAGTCGTATAGATATAACTGTCAGGAGGTCTGTTCGGATTTTTTGTTTTAATCCGTTTATAGATGATAAACCCATTTTCCTCCACCTTATTCTGATATAAGGACTGGAAAAAATGCTGCGGTGAACCGGCATAGGCTATCTCGCGGTTAGCCAACCACGTTTTTCTCTTTCTGCCAGAACCTTTAAGATCTTCAAACACTGGGAGTCCGGAAAAATAAACGATCCTCGTATTGTAATTGTATTCGAAAAGGTTAAGCATGTATTTAAGCCGGTAGCCTAGTGCTTTATTTTCAACTATCAAAAACTCATTGGTAGTTACACTGAGGACTTTGGCATCTCCATCGTATTTAATATACAATACCTGTGGATTTAAGATCTTGCATTTTGCAGAATTGGGTGTTTTTCCGATAAAATAGTCCTCGAACACCTTGAGATTTTTAGCCCTGTTCGGATCGGCGCTGATCACTACCTCGTTCAGTTGTATGGTATTTTCGGCGAGCGTAATCGAGATGTTGACTGACTGATCAGATATAATTACACTTTTACTATAAGGCAGATAACCAATCATTTGAACCACGACTTCATAGGAGCCTGGCTTTATTTTTCCGAGACTGAACTGGCCATCCTGATTGGTTACTGTAGCGGTGGTATATCCGCTCAGATAGATACCCGCTCCGGGGAGTGTTTCTCCTTTTTTATCCTTTACCTGTCCGTTAATCGAATACAATTTCTGTGCATGCGTATTCAGGCAGAATAACAAAAGTAAAACCGTCCCGAGGAGATATTTAATCATGGAGCTAATTTAACTGATATTCAAGTTATTTTGCAATAAAAAAAGCCCTTAAAGGGCTTTTAAAATGTTAAAAAAAGTTAATTTATCCTTCGGTGTCGACACCTAGTTTATGCATAACGTCATCACTCACTCCGGTAGAGGAGTAACCGCCATCATGAAACAGGTTTTGCATCGTAACCATACGGGTCAGATCAGAGAAAAGCGTGATACAATAATCTGCACATGAGGCTGCATCTGCATTTCCCAATGGTGCAACTGAATCGGCAAAATCATAAAAATCGCCAAATCCTTTAATTCCAGTACCAGCTGTTGTTTTAGTTGGTGACTGAGATACTGTATTGATACGCACTTTTTTCTCAACGCCGTAATGATAACCAAAACTTCTGGCGATAGATTCCAGCATAGCTTTAATATCAGCCATATCCGTATAGAAAGGATAAGTTCTTTGTGCAGCCATATAAGTCAGGGCAACCACACTTCCACCTTCATTGATTGCATCCAGTTTCTTGGCAACAGCAAGCATTTTATGCAATGACAAAGCAGATACATCGATTCCTTTCTGGAAGTAATCGTAGTTCAGGTCAGTATAAGGTATCTTCTTACGGATGTTAACACTCATACCGATAGAATGTAAAACAAAATCAATTTTACCACCTAGTATTTCCTGTGCCTGGATATATAAATTAGTCAGATCTTCTACACTGGTTGCATCGGCAGGAACGATCTGAGAGTTTGTCTTTTCTGCCAGTTTGTTGATTTCTCCCATACGCATAGCGATCGGAGCATTGGTTAAAACGAATGTTGCACCTTCTTCGTGAGCTTTTTCTGCAACTTTCCATGCAATAGAATTTTCATCCAAAGCACCAGTAATGATACCTCGTTTACCTTTTAATAAATTATACATATTTTTTTCTTAGTTGTGATATTCGATGATTAGCCTCTTAATCTTTGAAACTTAATAAATCCTGCGCATTTTTTAAAGCAGATTCTCCAGGATTTTTACCACTTAGCATTTCTGCAATGGCCAGAATGCGTTCCTGGTGATCAAGTCTGCGTATTCCTGTGGTTGTCCGTTCAGACTCCTCTTTTTTATAAACAAAATAATGTGCTTCTCCTTTGGCGGCAATTTGCGGAAGATGCGTAATACAGATTACTTGCATATTCTGTTCCAGCTCGCCGATGACATCACCTACACGAAGGGCAGTTTCGCCCGAAATTCCCGTATCGATTTCATCAAAAATCAGAGTTGGTAATGAAGTATGTTTTGAAATAATAGATTTTATAGCCAGCATTAAGCGGGATAATTCCCCACCCGAAGCTACTTTCCCAACCGGAGCTGGTGCCTGTCCGGCATTTGCCGAGAATAATAAGGAGATCATATCCTTACCATCCTTGTTCAGGTTCTCTACGACTGTCTGCTCAATTTTAATTTTGGCATTAGGCATTCCCACGCGAACTAATATTTCGCCTACCTGTTTTTGAGCGACACTGATTGACTTAGTCCTGTTTTTGGATAAAGTATCAGCTATTTTTTCCAGTTCGATTTTCAGCTTGTTGATCGCAGAAATCAAACGTTCAATCTCTTCATCACTGTTTAAAAGTGTATTCAGATTATCTGAAAGCTCAGCCTGGATAGCAAGCAATTCATCGACAGAAGTTACCCTGTGTTTTTGTTGTAAGCTGTAGAGTGTATCCAGTCTGGTATTAATTTCATCAATCCTGGCCGGACTGAAAACAATATTTTCCTCCAGTACGATCGTTTCCTCTGCGATATCTTTAATTTCAATCAAAGCAGAACGTAAGCGTTCATTCATGGCACTGTATGCCGGACTGAATTTCTCTATACCCTGGATCTGATTAATTACTTCCTTTAAGATAGGTAATACGGCAGTTTCTTCGCCAGCGAGTAAAACATGGCCATTCAGTAAACCTCTTTTAATGCTTTCGGCATGGTTTAGTGCCTCTATCTCTATTTCCAGTGCAGCCTGTTCTCCGCTTTGCAGATTTGCATTTTCCAGTTCATTAAACAAAAATTGTTCATAATCCTGTTTGCTTCTGGCCTCATCGGCCGATGTCTGCAAGTTGATCAGATGCTGCAGGCTCTTTTTATATTCTTTAAACTTCTGTCTGTATTGAGTGAGCAGAGGCAGGTGATCCGATAAGGTATCAACTACCGATAATTGAAAACCGGGATCATTCACTTCTGAAGTGGCATGCTGTGAATGAATATCAATCAGTTTTTCTCCGATTTGTTTCATGACAGCCAGGGTTACCGGAGTATCATTGATGAAAGCCCTTGATTTTCCATCAATAGAAATCTCTCTTCTTAATATACTTTCTTCCTGAAAATCCAGGTCGAACTCTTCGAAATAAAGTTGCAGCCCGGAACCGGAGAGTTTAAACTGACCTTCTATGACACATTTTTTTGCCTGATTGAAAAAGTATTTTGTTTCTGCCCGCTGTCCCAGAATCAGGGATAATGCACCCAGCATAATAGATTTTCCTGCACCGGTTTCTCCTGTAATGATATTCAAACCCTGATCAAGTTTCAAATCCACACTGTCGATCAGTGCATAGTTACGTATAGAAAGTTTCTGTAGCATATTGATTGCTAAAATATGAAAACTTTACGACCGGCGTTTATTCTTTCTGAACAAAAAACGGCAGAAGATTTTCTTCTGCCGTTAAGGTTATCTGTGTGTTAACCTGATTTTAATTGTTATTTTTTTGGAGTTCTTTAGCTTTTAACTTTTCTACATCTTCATCAAACTTCTTTTTCAGCTGCTGGTACTCGGGAGTTTGTTTGATCTTTTGCTGATCATCATTCGCATTGAGTGCATAATCAAACCTGATCTGCATTGCTTGCCTGAACTCAGGACTAATCATCATTTTTTGTGCTTTTTCGGCTTGTACTTTTGCCAGGACCTGCAATTTTTTCATCTTTTCCATTTGTGCAGGTGAATTAAACTTAAGCTGCATCTCTTTGCCAAGTTTTTCTAGTCTGGCACGTTCTTTCGGGTTATCATATTTGGCTTTCATCTCTGCTGCCATCTTTTCCCATTTAGCTTTCTGCTGGGGAGAATCAAATTTCTTTTGCATTTCATTGCCTCTTTTCTCCATCTCGGCACTTAGTTTGGCCAGCTTAGCCTGATCCCCATTGAGGCCAGACAAGACCATGTCCTTGATATTTACTGTGAAATTACTGATAGAAGTACTCAATTCTGGACTTAAAACTGAATCTGTTTCAAGATTGGTAGTCACTTTCGGATCTATTGAAATGCTTTTTACGGATACTTCAGGATTAGCAACTGTAGTATCAAGTCTGATCATCATTACAGCTGGTGCATCCACATTTTTAATGATAACTTTTTTTGTTTTCTTTTTACCAGTATCTATAGGAAGCTGGATAGCAGGGGCAGCGACAGATACCAGTGGTAATACATTTAAATTTTTTCTGGTCTTTTCACTTTTTGCAGGATTGATCCAGGCCAGGGAAACTATAGTTGCCAGTGTAAGTGTTACGGCAAAAAGCTTCTGTTTTGAATTCATATAGCTCGTTTTCATATCTGTGATTCTTTTAATGCGTTGATAAAGGTGTTGGTTTTTTCCTGTTGCCGCCAGTGCAAATACCGGAGAACTCTGATCAGCCAGTAATTCCAGTTGCAAAAGGGCATGGGCATAGGTTAATGGGGTATGTGTTAGTTTCACAACCAGATCATCGCAGGCATGTTCCCGCTCGATATCTATAAATTTACCTGTCAGCCATACAAACGGATTGAAAAACAGGATTGTTTCGATCATCGTTCTGATCAGGTTGAACATATAATCGTTTCTTCTGATATGGGAGAGTTCATGGATCAGGATAGCCTCTACCTGTTTCATCTCCATTTGGGCAGCCAGTGCCACCGGGAAAAGAACAACGGGTTTAAGAAAACCGATAACCAGCGGAACATTAACATGGGCCGAAAGATGAAACGTAACAGGTATACTAATATTCATCTTGCCGATCAAACTGTTAAATAAGGTATTCCATTCCTCTGGAATGGCTATCCGGGCAGCTTTTTTCAGTTGCTGAACTTTGTTGTAGCCTTTGATAACGATAAATGATTGTACCAGAAGACCTGCGCTATAAAACAGAACAAGATAAGGGAACAGTTTTTCCGCATAATGCGTTAAAATTGCTGCGGCAGAATCAGAGAGTATTGCAGGGTGATAAGCCATATTTGCGTTGATCGCGGCCTGTTGCTGATCTGCCGGCCATTTAAAAAGCGTAAAGAAGGTAATGGTAAAGCTTATAAACAAAAGAAGGTTTGCTGTATAAGCAAAAGTGTACTTAATTTTTGCTGACAGATGAAACATCTTCATCTGGCTTGGCATCAGCAATGCGTAAATTAAGGCACCCTGCCACAGTGAATGCAAAATACTCCATCCGGTTGCCTGTACTATATTGTTTAATAAAGCTTCCATAACATTATTTATTTTCTAGTTCATTTAAGTATTTTTTTATCGCTTCTATCTCGTCTTTGCTCGAAGTATGATTCCCGAGTGCCTGCATAACCAGACTTGCTGCAGATCCGCTAAAAGCGTTCTCAATTAACCGGGATACCAGATGCTGCTGTGTTTTTTGCTGACTGGCCAGCGCGCTGTAGATATGGGTCTTTGAGCTGGTATCTCTTTGAACCAGCCCTTTTTCGTGCATAATCTGCATGAGCTTAAGCGTAGTTGTATAACCGGCTTCTTTATTCAGAGTCAGAATTTCATGCACTTCTCTAACTGTACAGTTCCCTTTCTCCCATAATATCTGGAGTATTTCCAGTTCGCTCTCTGTTGGCTTTGCCGTAAGTTGTGATGACATATCTTGTTTACGAATTGTTTCGTAGTACTAATGTACGAATATATTCGTATATCCAAAATATATTTTAAAAAAAATAGAGAGGGGGGATTATAAGCTCTTTTTCAGCGCTTCGTATTTATTGATATTGGCCGGATCAATCTCACTGAGAAGATTGTAAGCCTGGATTTTATCCTGCGTATTCCCTGCAGAAAGGATATTGACCATTTCATCTGCTTTTGTTGCCAGATAGACATTAGGGAAAATAGAACCTAGTTTTTGCTTATCCATCTGTTTCAGATCGGGTAAGAAGGCAAGCAGCATCTGAGCACCTTTGGTCGGATTCTCCTGGATGCGGTCAAGTGTATTGGAATGATAGTTATAGATGAAAATACGGAGATCTTCAAAACTTTTGTCCAGCAGATTTTCATTCATCCAGTATCTGTTGCGCAAACCATCATATGCTTTCCATCCTGTGTTTCCTGATGTCTGGGCTATATTAAGTACATTCTGGGCTTTCAGATAGTATGGAGTACCACCTAATTTACTGAAACTGTCTTTGTCCAATCCGATGATTGTATAAGCGTAATAGGACAGAAGGGAACTCAGATTACTGAGAAAGTTCTGATCAGAGAAATTTACAGGTTCACCTTCATTATAGCTGAAATCGAAATCCTTATCACTCAGATTAAGTATAGTGCTGTTGTAGGAAGTACCAAATACAGGTCTGCTGGTTTGTATCTGTGCTTCGGCCTTGTAACCAGATGCACCATCCCAGGCACTGATTGTAATTACCAGATTACATTCAATCCTTTCAATAGGCTGGTAGGTCTCGTTAGTCCATTTATTGTTATTGAGAAAATCACGTACTGTTGTCTGGATCAGCTCAATATTCTTTTTATTCATGTTAGGCACTGCGGGAGCACTAACCTGTACCCTGGCATTTAATTCCTGGGTGTAACCTTTGACAAAGAAGAGTGAGACAAAAATGAGCGTAATGATTCTTTTCATGCCATGCGCAGCTTTAATATTTCAGTGCAGATATCTTTGGCAACTTCAGTTTTTGATTTTACTTCGTATACCGTTTTTTCCAGACTCTGATTAAAGATAGTAATTTTGTTTGTATCTTTTTGAAATCCGGCACCGGCATCATTCAGTGAATTCAGGACAATCAGATCAAGGTTTTTCTTAATCAGTTTGCCTTTTGCATGTTCCTCTTCATTATTCGTTTCCAATGCAAAACCCACCAGAATCTGTTCTTTGGTTTTGAGTTTTCCTAAGGTTGCGAGGATATCGGTGGTCTTTTTAAGCTCAATACTGAATTCTTCGGTTGCTTTTTTGATTTTCTGCGATGCGACATGTACAGGGGTATAATCTGCTACTGCAGCACTCATGATTGTAATTGAAGTGCCAGAGAAATTGAGCTTGCAGGCTTCCAGCATTTCGCTGGCAGTAGTTACATTGATCCGGGTTACCTGCTGCGTACTTTTTTCTGCTGTAGGTCCGCTGATCAGTGTCACATCTGCACCTAAAACAGCCATTTGATCTGCCAGGGCAAAACCCATTTTACCTGAGGAATGATTACCGATGAAACGTACCGGATCTATAGGTTCGTAGGTAGGGCCGGCAGTGACCAGTACCTTAACCCCAGACAACGGAAGATTTTTTTTAATGGTATCCGTAAGAAAAGCCACGATTTCCTCTGGTTCGGCCATTCTGCCTTCACCATGTAAACCACTGGCCAGTTCCCCATTATTTGGCGCAATCATCGTATTACCGAAACTGGTCAGTTTACTGATATTAGCTTGTGTACTTTCATGTTTCCACATGTCAAGATCCATTGCAGGAGCATAAAAGACAGGGCATTTTGCAGAGAGATAAACTGCACTGAGCAGATTATCACAAAGTCCGCCAGCCATTTTAGCCATAGTATTTGCACTGGCTGGTGCAATAATCATATAATCTGCCCAAAGGCCTAATTCAACATGATTACTCCATACGCCGGTTTCTTCTTCAAAATACCTGGTATAGACTGGATTTTTGGATAGGGTAGCAAGGGTAAGCGGCGTAATGAAGTTTGCCGCATCTGCTGTAAGAATAACCCTGACGTTTGCACCAGCTTTAATCAGTAGCCTGACTAATACTGCCGATTTGTAGGCTGCAATACTGCCACAAACGCCAAGGATGATATTTTTATTTCTGAGCATGGTTTATTAATGCAAATGTTTATGCGATTTAATACCTATGCCGGAATTATAGTGAATCTTTAGCTGGATTTCTGTGGTAAATTTTATCATTCAGAAATTCATCAATTGCAATAAGGCTAGGCTTAGGCATGCGCTCATAATGCTTACTGATTTCAATTTGCTCTCTGTTTTCGAAAATCTCTTCCAGGTTATCATTAGAAGAAGCAAACTCAGCTAATTTGCCATGTAACTCCTCTTTCATGTTATTAGAAATCTGATTAGCCCTTTTAGAAATAATCACTAAAGACTCATAAATATTGTGGGTCTTTTGATCTAAATCGTTTACATTTCTTGTTACCGTAGTATTTGGTATTGCGGGTTTATTCGTATTCATTATGGGTTGGGGGTTTTAGTCGTATTACTAGTACTGTCTTTTTTTGCATCTTTTTCCATTAATGCTTTATATTTTGCGGTTAGTTTAGCATCCTGCGCCATGATTTGTTTTGCATTTGCTATTCCTTCTTCGCTGTTTGTTTTCAGTGTTTTTACTTCAGCAAGGTATTTACTTTCAGGATGTGCTTCCATAAAATCATTCGCATATCCGATAGCTTCATTGTATCTGTCTTCCTGACGGAACGGATAACTGTTTTTAGCATATGAATATTGTGATTTCACAATTAACAGATCCATTTCTTCAATATACTTGATATCCGGGAAATCGATTTCCGCATTTTTCAAAGCAATTACTGAAGATTTATAGTAAGATAGATCATATCCGCCCAGATCATAGTATAATCTTGCGTTGGTATAAGCTTTTAATTCCAGTTTTGCACGCAGGTCATTAATATACTGACTTGCCTGTGCTACACGTTCACTTTTTGGATATAAGTTGATGAATAATTGTAAGGCATCAATTGCTTTATAAGTATTTTCCTGCTCCAGGTGGAATTCCGGAGAGTCAAGATAATAGCAATAAGCACCCATGTACCGGCATTCTTCAGCATTTTTACTGGTTGGATAAGTATCCGCGAAGTACTTGAACTGATAACGCGCAGTAGTGTAATCTTTTAGTCTGTATAACGTATAAGCGTAGTAATAATTCAAATCTTCTGCTTCCGCTCTTCCTCTATATTTCTGGGAAAGATCTTCAAATAAGATAAGGGCTTTTGAATAATCCTTCTTGTTATATAGTTTAATTGCCTCCTGATATTTTTTGGCTACATCATTGCTGAGCCTGATTTTCTCAAAACGGCTTTTGCAACCTGCAATACTCAGGGCAATTACAGTAAAAGTTAGTATAAAAACGTGTTTAATTTTAAACATTGTGCAAAGATAAGTTAATAATACGATAACGTCAATTAAAAATAATCGACCGCTAAGCTATATAAAGCCTTTTTATAAGTCAAGCTGTTAACATATTTTAACAAATAAATCGTGTAAAGGCCCTAATCGCCTTCATAAATAGTAAAAGAAGAACCCGGGAGGGCAATTATTCCTTGTCATTGCAGCTGGTCAATTTGTTTTTAAAACAACCGATTTGGAGTTTCCTGGAATGACCTGATTAAAACGTATCATATATATAACGTTATATCAGGAAATTATTGCTGCGATGTGACTTCTTAAAACAGACTACACTATATAGTATATGAATAGGGTTGTAGTCGGGTGGTGTTCGGGTACTGGTGGAGACTGAGCCAGTATGGGCACGTTGTTGGTCTATGGCCAGTCCATGTATTTGAACTAGTTGAAATGTATGGACTCACTATGTAGTATCAGTATGTCAGCGATAGTTCTATCCAAAGGCTGACTGCAGGCTGACCCGAGCCACAGGTATATAGTATATAAGAGGAGGGGCTTGGGCTGATTTTCCTGATCTGCCGGGCTGAAATTAAGTTAATGTTAGCTCGGTGTTAAGTGTGTTGAAATTTTTATAGTTGAAAACCAGCGTATTAGTGTTTTAATACAAATAATAGTGGTGTAATGTTTGGAGGACGGTATAATTTTCCTACTTTTGCATCCCGCTTCGGAGGAAGGGAAACTTGAAAAGGATAAAGAAGAAGAAGATTGAAAGGATGTGAAAATAGGAGTTTT
>NZ_JACHCC010000007.1 GCF_014207135.1 Pedobacter cryoconitis
TCCGAACAGAGAAGTTAAGCCCACCAGAGCCGATGGTACTGCGGTAACACGTGGGAGAGTAGGTCGGTGCCAAATCTTAAAGAAAGCCTGTAGGAGACTACAGGCTTTTCTTGTTTATAACCTTTTTGTTTTCCCCCTTCTTTCCTTAGTTGGCCATATTATTCCTAAATTGGACTCAGGCTATTCATCCAATATGTATAATTTACTCCGCGAGAACATCGAAAAACATATTCATCTGACGGATGAAGAATTTGCACAGTTTTCTGCCCCCTTTTATTTACAGAAGGTACAGAAGAAGCAAATGCTTCTGCGTGAAGGAGAGATCTGTAAATTCGAAGGATTTGTCAATAAAGGATGCCTCCGGGTTTATTACCTGGATGAGATGGGTTTTGAAAAGGTCTTATACTTTGCCGTAGAAGGATGGTGGATCACTGATATAGATAGTTTCACCAATCAGGCACCTTCCATACTCAACATCGAAGCCTTAGAAGATAGTGAAGTACTCATGATTACCTATCCCTATAAGACAATACTTTATGATACCCTGCCGAAGGTGGAGAAACTGTTCCGTATTATGACACAGAAGACCCACGCAGCTTTACAACGCAGGATGATCTCCTCACTAAGTAAAACCGCTGATAAACGTTATATTGAATTTGTCACCAAATACCCACAGCTGGAACAAAGGCTTTCACAACAGCAGGTAGCAGCATATCTGGGGATATCCCACGAATTTCTAAGTAAAATCAGAAAAAAGGTAGCTAAATTAAGGTAGCCCTCATTTTTTGAACTAGTTCAACTTTTCCCGGTTGCAGGCGCTATAACTTTGTGTTCATATTAAAACACAATTTTATGCAGAACTTTAAACGCTTATCTATTTTTATGCTTTCTGGCTTTCTGGCCGCATCTGCAATAGCAGCTTGTACTCCTGCGGGAAATAATTCTACCGACCCATCAGTAAGAAATCCTGAACATGAACTGATCGGCAGAACGGGTAAAATTACCTATCCTGGTTTCCAGGCCGAAGTGCAATATATCAATGATTCTACCATTCACTGGAAAACAGTAGATACTAAAGGAACTGTGGCTGAGGAAACAGAACACATTGCCTATAAAAAACTGGATGACCATTTGTTTTTTCTGAACTGGATGGAAGAAAGTGGTCTTACTGTTAGCCAGGTGATCAATACGAAAGATCTGGAGGTAACGGCTTATCTTACTTATAAGGATGCAACTGTACCATCTGGGCGTAAAACAGAATACCTGCATGGTAAATTTGAATATATCAACAATCACTAATTTTTAATTATACAACAGATATGAAATTGATTTATGTAATGGACCCGCTTTGTGGCTGGTGTTACGGAAATAGTAATCATACATTAGCACTTTTTGAAGCTTATCGTGAAGTCCTGGATTTTGTAATCATCCCGGCAGGAATGTGGGCAGGGCCCAATACCAGAATACAATCTCCGCAGATGTCTGCCTATTTCCGTAAACACGATGAAAGAATAGCGCAGCTTACCGGGACAGAGTTTGGAGAGGCTTATTTTCAATTCCTCCAGTTAGAAGAAGTAAAACTGGATAGTGAGATCCCTTCAAGAGCTATAGTTACCGTACAGGAGTTCTGGAATGCGGAGAATGTCCATTTTATGGTGGCTTTACAACAGGCAAGATATAAATATGGTAAGGATCTGAACTTAGAGAAGACTTACATTGAAATCTGTGAGCAGACTGGAATAAACAGTGCTGAATTTCTGCGTCACTTTAACAGTGAGTCGATGAAGGTAAAAACTCAGGAGACCTTTAGCCAGGCTATGCAATATGCCTCTTCTTATCCTACTTTATTGTTTGAAGAAGCTGATCAGCTGACTTTGTTAGAGCAAGGCTATTCTTCTTTAGCAGAGATCAAAAAGAACATCGGTCAGCTGATCGAAGAAATTAATACAAATCTTATCTAAATAAAAACTTATGAAAACGAATCTGATTTATTCCCTGCTTTTGCTGACTTTCATCGTTTCGAAAGCCGATGCACAAATAATTAAAAGTTTAGAAACCAATCCATTAAAGCTTACGGTGTATAATGCGCCGGAAACCAGTTTGGGCGTTGCTTCTGTTCTGGTTAGTGGTAAAACCGATGTGATCCTTGTGGATGCGCAATTTACCCTGCCTGATGCAGAGAAGGTCGCCACAGCGTTGAAGAAAAGCGGAAAGAACCTGAAAGCTATCTATATCAGTCACGGTGACCCTGACTTTTATTTCGGTCTGGAAATTTTCAAAAAATATTATCCGGAGGTGATTGTTTATGCAACGGCCCAGACTGTAGATCATATCAAAGCTACTGCACAAGGTAAACTCGATGTATGGGGACCACAGTTAAAAAATGCTGCGCCAAAAAATGTTGTTTTACCTCAGGTATTAAAAGATAACACGCTTGAACTGGAAGGGCATAAACTGGAAATACTCAGCACAGAGGCTTCACCAGAAAGATCATTTGTATGGATTCCATCTATTAAAGCAGTTATTGGAGGTATTAATGTTTTTGGCGATAATTTCCATGTCTGGTTGGCTGATGATGCAACTACGGCAAAAAGAGTTAACTGGATTGCTGTTCTGGATAAGATAATCGCTTTGAATCCTGTTGTAGTTGTTCCTGCTCATGCAGCAGCTGGTGCAACAATGAACCTTACTTCTGTGAAGTATACTAAAGAATATCTGCAAACTTATGAAGCAGAGCTGCTGAAAGAAAAAACTTCTGCAGGTTTGATTGCTGCTTTGAAAAAGAAATATCCAAATGCTCAATTTTTACTGGCGCTGGAGCTGAGCGCGAAAGTTAATACTGGTGAAATGCAATGGCACTAATATAAACCAGATTGAAATAAAAAAGGAAGACCATTTGGTCTTCCTTTTTTATTTTGTAGTTAATGCGGTCCCATTTTGCTCAAAGAAATAGATAATCAGCATGATTGCTTTCTCTTTGGAGGTGTTTTTAGGAGTATGTGGCAGACGGCCATCAAAAAGCATGGAGTCTCCGTCCGAAAGGCTATAAGTCTGATCTTCAAAAATGTAGTCCACCTTTCCGGATAAGATATACTTGTACTCAAATGCTTCAGTAACGACCATTGGACGGCTGGCATTAGGTTCTAATTCAAGTAAGACTATATCAACGGTTGAGTTTTTGAATGTTTTAGTGAATATGCGCTGATAAAGAAACCCCAGTGCCTGTTCTTTTTCAAAAGACTGGTACTCATCTTTTCTCTTAACAATTACCGGGCTGAGCTGGCTGTTTGCAGAAATGTCTTTGAAAAATGCATTCAGATCAATGTTAAGCGCACTGATGATATCGATAAGTACCATTAAAGAAGGAACTGTACGGTTATTCTCAATCTGAGAAATCAGGCCTTTGCTTACACCTGCAAGGTCAGCAAGTTCCTGTACCGTAGTGTTATGCTCTCTTCTGATTTCTTTGATCCTGTTACTTATTTTAAGTATGATATTTTCTTCCATAAGGGGGGCAATTGCTCAAACTTAAGGAATTTGGCAGAGTTAAGTTGTTAATAAAGGTTAAAAACTGTCAGACCAAACTCATGTTTAAGGATTGCCCGGGAATTGGCAGCCCGGGCAACAATGAGCTTTATATTTGATTTTAAGATTTGATAATAGCGATTAGTTCTGAGATATTATCAATGATATGGGTAGGATGGAATGGCTCCAGTTCACTTCTGGTGAAAGCTCCTGTGGTAACGCCAACGACATATTTACATCCGGCATTGATCCCTTCATTGATATCCACTTCAGTATCTCCGACTTTAACTATCAGATCTTCCGGCTGGATATTGAGCCTGGTTTTAATCTGGTTGATCATATCGGGATATGGACGGCCGTTTTTCACTTCGTCACTGGCAACCATGATGTCAATTTTGTCTTCCCATTGCAAACGGCTGATGATCAGATCCGCAATGTTTTTAGAAAAACCCGTGTCCAAGCCTATTTTGATACCCATCGCTCTCAATTCTTCAAAAGTGTTTTCAACATTTGGAAGTGGTTTGATTTCCTGAGAATGCGTGTAGAAATCTATCATTATATTGACAAATTCGGTGTGTATCTGATGGATAATCTCCTCATTGATTTTTAGCACATCCGTCTCGTATTTATCCAGCATCATTTGAATGGCCAGTGGTTTTTCATATCCCATTAAAGGGTTGACATCTTCGAGCTTCACGTTATACCCATGTTTTTCCATGGCTTGCTGAAATGACTGGGCTACGTAATTTTCATCACTTACGGTTGTACCGGCCATATCAAACACTACTAATTTTATTGACATTATTACTAATTTTGTTGTTTACAATTATATGGCTTTGTTTACTTATACTAAACAATTTTGTGTTATCTAATTGTTAAGTTTTTCCTGGATTACCGTTTATTAAATGCTTCTGTGACTGGTTTTCCTCTCCAGCTTTGTGGTTCTTTCAAGCCTAATAGCCAGGCAATAGTTGCAGCAGTATCATAGGTAATAATGACGTCTTTAATTTCGTGATCTTTAACTACGCCAGGGCCGTTGGCAATCCATGGAATCTGTACTTCGTCGAGTGATTTACCACCATGTCCTTTACCGGTACCACCATGATCCGCCGAAACGATAATAACAGTCTCATCTGCAATACCAGCTTTTTTTACAGCATTAATGATTTTTCCGATCCGTTTATCGAGGTTTTCCAATTCTGCGTAATAAGCAGGGGTACGATGACCAATATTGTGCCCTGTGCCATCTGGCTCGTCAAAATGGATAAATGTTAAGAGTGGCTTTTCTCTGAGAATGATTGAAGCAGCTGTATCGGCACAGAAATTATCATTGTCCTTTCCGGCAACTACAAAGTCGATAGCCTCTTTCTCAATCAGCGGTCCGATACCTGGCCAGCTGTAAATTACGGCCGTTTTTGCATGAGGTTTTTGTGCTCTGATCACACCGAAAATGCCTGGAAACAGTCCGTAAGAAGATTTAACGACAGATGGTATTTCAGGAACGGCACTTCCCCATTCGGTATAACCATGTTCGGTAGAGCCAGCTCCCATCAGCATGGATGCCCAGTTGACAGCACTTGAGGATGGCAATACACAACGTGCTTTCAGTGACCACGAACCTGTGCTCATTAATTGTTTCAGGTTTGGCATTTTGGCATCAGGAACAGCATAAGCGCCAAACCCATCGCAGCCGATCAGGATGATATGTTTAACATTTTTTGGCTGAGCTTTCAGCTGAAAGCAAGCACAGAGGATAACTAATGTGACTAGTACTTTTTTCATTTTTACTGTTTTTTGGTTTATGAACAAGTATAGCAAAACTAAACTTAGTTTATAAATATTATACTCAACTTTTGTTAAGTATTTGTAAACAATCAGGTGGATTTTTCCCTGAATAATAAAATACTGTTGATCATCATAAAAACGGCTGTCCCTCCGTGGATAAGCAAATGAGGCCAGTCACCACTGCCATTTGCGGTAAGAACCAGTAGACAATCCGTAGCCGGTATAATAATGGCTGTAGAAAAGATAAATGCAGTAACCCGGGGCGACCGTATCCATAAGGGGTAAAACAGTACCAGTCCTGAAAAGATATCCCGGATACCTTTTATACTACCATATAAGCTTGATTTTCCGTCTGGAAGGGGAATACCAAAACCAATGGCAGCTACGCGAGGGGAGAGGATATAACGTAATCCTATAAAAATAATACCAAGAGCTGTGATTAAGGTCAGCCAATAAGAGAGGGAGCGAAAGCCCCATTGATAATTTTTCATCGTTTTCTTTTTTATAGGTTCATGAATTTGAACTAAACAAAAATCAGGAACAGAAAAGCGATGGTCGTTCACCCAGGTTAATTAATGCTGACCCGAGATTCTTTTTCTGATACGGGATAATGACTGAGGTTTGATCCCTACATAGGAAGCGATATAATATTGTGGTATTCTTTGTACCAGGTCGGGATAAATATGCAGGAATTGCTGATATCTGGTAGCCGGAGGATCGGTATACATAGAGCCTAACTGTTTGATCGCTGTGACAAAGACATACTCTATGGCTAACCTTCCAAATCTTTCACCTTGTCTGATCTCGGCATACAGACTTTGCAGTTTTTCATAGCTGATGATGAACAACCGGGTATCCTCTAATGCCTGTATATATCTGTCGGAAATGGTCTGAGGGATAAAACTCATATAATTACAGACAAACTCGCGTTCTTTACTGAAATAGATTGTCCTTTCGTTACCATCATCGTTGATATAATAACGGACGAGCCCTTCGCGGATAAAGGCAACATGTCTGCATACTTTTCCTTCTTCTAACAGGAATTCTCCTGCTTTTAAATCTAATGGTGAAAAGAGCCGGCCTATTATGATTTCTTCTTCCGGACTGATTGTAATATAGTTTTGAATAGCTTGTATTAATGTCTCCATAATAGATGAAGATAATCAGAATTTTGTGTTTACTATGGTTGAAAATAAGCGTAAACGGATCGAATATTTTCTTTAAATTGGTGTAGATGTTCTTTTTAGCATAGTAATTGTGTTGTTTTCGTTCGATATCATATTTTAAAGCCCAAAGCCTTATGAAACAAAAATTACCACTGCCTTTATGGACAATTGTAACACCTGTTCTGGCCTGGCTGGCCTATTTTGGCATTTCGCTTAATCTTGGCGCATTGTATACTATTTTGCTGGCTGCTGTACTGATTGGTGGTGTGCTGGCAGCTGTGCATCACGCAGAAGTGGTTGCGCATAAAGTTGGAGAGCCATTTGGTACTTTATTACTGGCCCTGGCTATTACTGTTATTGAAGTTGCCCTCATTGTTTCGCTGATGCTGACTGGCGGCCCGGATGTAGCTTCGCTTGCCCGCGATACTGTACTGGCAGCAGTGATGATTATTCTGACCGGTATAATTGGTTTAAGTTTACTGGTGGGAGGGGCTAAATTCAAAGAACAGGTATTCAGTTTGCAGGGTGTAAGTGCTTCACTGGTTACGCTGACTGCAATTCTGATACTAACCTTAATTCTTCCGAATTATACAACCAGTACACCTGGTCCGCAATACACACAAACCCAGCTTATTTTTGTAGCGATCATCTGCCTGGTTTTGTACGGTTCTTTCATTATGGTCCAGGCGATCAGGCACCGTGATTATTTTTTACCGCCCGAAGCTGAAGATGGGAATGAAGATATACACGCTGATCCACCTACGGGAAAAGTCGCAATGCTGAGTGCATTTCTGTTGATTTTATGTTTAGGAATCGTTGTACTGCTGGCTAAGGCACTGGCCCCGGATATTGAAAAAGCAGTGGATAATTTTGGTGCTCCCAAATCGCTGGTCGGGGTGATTATTGCTGCTGTAGTTCTATTGCCTGAAGGGTTGGCAGCTTATCGGGCGGCTAAAAAAAACCGTTTGCAGACCAGTCTTAACCTTGCATTGGGTTCTGCCCTGGCAAGTATTGGGTTAACTATACCCGCAGTAGCTATAGTATCCATTATAACGGGTATGAGTATTAACCTGGGAGTTGATATGAAGGCAACTGTACTGTTATTACTGGCTCAGTTTACTATCATAATTTCTCTGGCAACAGGTCGTACAAATATATTGCAGGGCATTGTGCTGCTGGTTATTTTTGCGGTTTACCTTTTTACCATTATTGCACCGTAAAATCGGGATATGATAGAAATCCTGTTGATTATGGGTAAACATAATCAACAGGATAATGAATAGCCAGGTTACTTCAAGCAGATAATTTGTTCAATGTAACTGTAATTGCCTGTCCATTGACTATCATAGATAGTTTTTTCGTAGGCAGTTAAAGAGATCTTGCCACATGGAGTTTTTACACCTGCTGTACCAAAGCTGAAATTAGCTGATGTGTTAGCCGTTCCGTTTACGGAGCCTCCAAAACTGCTGACTAGTGAATAACTTAGCAAATGTGCATCATAAACAGAATAGGAACCTGTAATGGTGTCTCCAACTTTGTAGTGTGAACAATCACCTGCATCATTAATCTGTAAACTGATAGCAGGTGAATTGTTATCCATCTGGATGTATTTGGTAAATAAACCGGCAACGCCTGCTATTTCCAGATCGATTCTTAAAAGGTTATTGGTGCCAGGGCTGAACCTTGCCAGTACGTTATCAGTATTCTTATCAAAAGTCTGATAGTTATAGTAGAAAGTTACCGGATCTGCCTGAACATTAGTATATTGGACGTAAGGAGGGGTTGGTAACCAGCCCACAGCGGTAAAGTCATTGTTGACATAGTGACTGGCCAGCGTACTCATATCGGTGACTTTAATCCTGTACTGATGTCCGACAAAAGATGGTCCCTGTACAACGATAATTCCACCAAAAGGACTGTAATCGTTAACAGCTACCTGATTTAAGGCAAATTTTGCCCCAGGAATAGTTAAACCGTTTACATCACTGATTTTATCTACTGTTATACCGCCTAAAATATTAAACAGTGGTTTCAGTACGCCTGATCCGACACCCGGTTTAATCTGAATATAGGTATCCAAACGGTTTCCCCAGTAATCCAGTTTATCAGGATCAGTCACTGAAGGAGCAACAGCCCATGATAATACGGCGCGTATTTTAACAACTTCCGGATTTGCACATAATTTCCTCATTTTATTAAAATCATAAGGAAGAATGGCTGCATAAGAAAGCCCCTCTTTAGGAATGTTATTGATATCATGTACATTTACTGTAGTTGTGCCTGCGTATTCCCATTTACAGTTGTTTCCCCAGTCAACCCAGAAAGCAACATATTCAAGACTGCCTTTGCTACAGAGATCACCAGAATAACCCGCAGCTCTTTTAATTCTGAACGAGGCTACAAATTGTTCCAGATTGTAATCCAGCCCGATGCTTTCCAGTTGTTCATAAGATACATCTGCACTTGTTTTTTCAAGTTCGCTCAGGATTGCACCCAGATCAATTCCATTTTGCTGTAACTGACTTACTTTCTGATTAATGATCTCTTCATTGTAACTTTGAATAACTGGTAATGCGCTATGTAGCCCATATCTGCCTGGTGTTACATAAGTTTGACCTTTGTATAAGTCTGCGAGTGTTTTTAGATCAGGAGCAGCAGGGGTTATAGCTGATTGTGATTGCTGAAGGGCTGCTTCTCCACCAGGGATCAGTTTAGCTGCATCAGTAATTTTAAGTGTTGGGTGCAACAGGGTAAGTTCAACTAATTGCGAAAAAACCGGGTTCTCGAAAATGATCAGTTTGTATGGTTTGATCTGGATGAAATCATCCACTGTATTTCCCCATACCGAGATATAATTCGGATCATTGGCTGGCGGAATTTTGTTCCATTCCAGGATTGCTCTTGCTTTTGGTAATACATGTACACTGCATATATTCGTTTTTGGGTTTATTTTTAGCGATGCAGCATAATTTAATGGCTTCTCAGGACTTTTCTGACAATCAACCCCAGTAGGAATATCATGTTCATTTACTGCCGAGTAACCCTGGTCCTCCCAGCCTTTACCATAGTCAAGGTAGAAACGTACAAAGGCAAAGGAGCCATCTGTACAAAGGTTTCCATTGTAACCATAATCTCTTTTTACAGCGATGATAGCTTCCAGCATCTGGAAATCCGGATTATAGGCTACTTTTTGAATTTGTTCGTAAAAAGTGTTTCCTGAATAAGCAATAATGCTTTTTTGAATCTGCTCGAACTTTGTTGAAGCAGAAAGGGACTTAGCGGCATGAAAAGCACTGAAGCCGGTTCTTAAGTCCTGAAGTTTTTGTTCATTGTCGTTCATGATCTTAAATTTTGTATTTGCCGGGTAAATGGCAATAAAATAAAAGCCTACTCTTTTTTCCCTTTTCGGCTTCCGGGGTTTAGTCTGGTTCAGAATGGTTGAATCAGCTAATCAAAGCTATGTATGGAAGGGAAGAAAAATGGGAGTGCATATACCTGACTTTATGCGTGGTTATACGCAATTTAAAGGAGTACAATTACTTTAAACTGGTTTTGAGAGAAGAGAAAGAGGAGCAGGAAGGAAGTTTAACAGCGTACGTCTTCTTCTTTAATAATATTGTTTTTGAGGGCGAAGATGACTACACCAGCAATGTTTTTTGCCTGTATTTTCTCGAGTATCTTCACACGGTAGCCTTCCACAGTGCGCTTACTCAGAAAGATCTGGTCAGCGATCTGTTGTGTGGTCTGCTGCAGGCATATCAGTTTGATAATAGTTTTTTCCCGGTCGTTTAAGTTCACAGCGGGCTCCTGCATGGCATGGGGGTTAAACTTACTACGCACAATCATGGTCGCCAGCAGAAAAGAGGTCTGGGAGCAATAGTAGTTTTTATTCTGGTAGACAGAAATGACAGCATCTATAATTTCATCTTTGTGGGCATTCTTAAGCAGGTAACCTTTTGCTCCTGCTTCGAGCATTTCAATAATCAGATTTTCCTCATCAAACATGGATAACGCAATTACGCCTATACCAGGATGAGCTGCTAAGATATGTTTTGTACTCTGGATACCATCTACAGCCGGCATACGAATATCAGTTAATACGATATCCGGATTTTCACGGTCGACTACCTCCTGTAATTGCTGGCCGTTTGATGCCCTGCCACAAACGTTAAAACCCGGATGACCGGATAACATCAAGGCCAGACCATCCAGAAAGATCTCATGATCATCAGCAATTACAATATTGATATTATAATACATGCTTCCTTTGAAAAATGGATTAGATAGCTGATTAAAGTTAAAAAAAATAAATGGTCATTTATGATGCCGGTACCTTTATAATTATTCTGCACCCTTCATCTTTTGCCGTGATAATTTTTAGAGAAGCATTGATAATCTCACAGCGGTTTTCAATACTTTTTAACCCTAATCCCAGGGATAGTTGCCTGGTATTATACAAGTCGAAACCTTTACCATTATCTTCTGAAGTCAGGAGTAAACCGTCAGGCTGATTACTCATGAACAGCTTTAAGCTAGTGGCACCCGAATGTTTAATAGTATTATGTACAATTTCCTGAATTACGCGGAATAAGTGGATCTCTATTTTTTGGGGGATGATAATATCCTGTGGGGCATCGAAATCAATTTTAAGAACATTAAGATCCGAAATCCGGGCTATATATTCTTTGATGACCAGAGTCAGGTTATTCCTGTCCAGGCCGCCGGGCAGGAGGTTATAGGATATCTCGCGTAAATTTTTGATAGTTTCATCAATGTAACCTGAAGCTTTATCCAATGACTGCTTATCAGTCTCATTGATAACTGTAATACTGTGCATGTATAATTTTACGGTAGATAACAGCGGTCCTAGACTATCATGCAGGTCGTTTGCTATCCGTTTACGTTCCAGCTCCTGTATCATAATCTGAGCCTGAATTCTTTCTTTTTGCAGTTGAATGTATCTCTTATTATAACGCATCACAGATACCACAAAATAGATGATCACAATAGCCACCAGTATTGAAGTGATAATCACCGTATAAAACAATTTATCTCCCATTCTTCAAAAATTAATTTCCAGGTTCAGATCCCTCTGAATCATGATTTTATAATGTCTTCTTTTCTGCGGGGAATGAAATAGATCGCTACCGCATATAATAGGTTTATGGCAAAATTGAGATAACCGAAACCTATAATTATTTTATTCGCTACTGCTGATTCGGCCGAGTCAATGGAGAAGGAGGCTTCGTAAATAATCTGGTAAATAAAAATAATAATAAATCCCAGGCAAATCAGGAACCTGGGATTTTTGACTACTGTTTTTTCATGATAAAACATCATGGTATTGATCTGGTCAATACTTAGGATCGCGATAATAAATGCATAGAACTCTCTGAAATAAGGACTAAATGTATTCAGATTAGCATATATGATGGTCTCTGTAAACCAGAAGGTAATACAAAAGGCGGCTATATAAATGTAGGACCGTTTGCGTCTGTACAGATTCTCCCATAGATATAGCTGATATAAAATCAGGCAACACTCCAGTAAACTGTAAATTTTAATTACCGGAGCGTTACTGATTCTAAAGGTGTTAATTAAAATAAAACTGGCTGATTCTGCTAAAAGACCAAATAATAACACAGTGAAAAAGGGAAAATATATTTTATCGGGTCTTCTCAGGAGTACCATACCTGTTATAATGGGTATCAATACAGACTGGCTCAGCAGGAAATTCGTCAGAATATTCATTTGGGAATATTTAATCTATTGGTCCGGTTTCACTACAAAGCGTAGGACAGCGCTGTCCGGATTCTAATGCGATGGCATCATTAGCTTCATTGCTGGTGAGCCTGACTAATTTACCATCACTTCCGGTAATGTCATTGCCTTTGTCATTGACAGCGACCAGTACAAGTCTGATCTGCCCTTTTTTGTCCTCGCCAAGGTAAATCCTCATTCCTTTAGCTCCTTTCTGATCTAAAAGCGCAGCCAGAGCGTCACGGTTGAATTTTTCAGCTAAAGGCAGGTTAAAGTTTTTATCCAGGAAGGTACTGTCTCTAAGTTGGCGGCTTAAAACAGTTTTTTCCTGTCTGAAATTTGCAGTCAGCCGGGCTGCATCACGAATGGAAATGATATGCAGTTTTGCATTTGTCGGGTTATAAGGAATTTGAGGATCAGATTCATTTCCACGCCTGCATTGAGAGAACAAAAATGCAATACCAAGCATCATGCCCATTGAAAATAATGTTTTTGGTGATTTCATAATTCGTTGTTTTTTAATATGTTAAGTTAGATTAATAGTATATTAAGATAGGTAATAGTTTTGGATTGCCAGTACAATATCTGAATAAGCAGCTGCGAAAACAGTTTAGTATTATGATGTGTCGTGAGGGGGAGACACGGGTTTGATAAATTCAGTCCGGGGGTGCCTTTAAAGATTGATGAATTTCAAATAGTGTACAATTGGTTTTTATTTTGTAAGTTCCATTTTATAAACCAGATATTCCAGCAAAGAGCTGATGGATTATGGTTTCAATGTAAACAGAATTATCAGGAGGAATAAGATTATGCGCCTACAGGCAAAGCCCGGAAATAAAAAATCCTCTAGATTTTTACATCTAAAGGATTCATAATCAAGTAGCGGGGAGCAGGATCGAACTGCCGACCTCAGGGTTATGAATCCTGCGCTCTAACCATCTGAGCTACCCCGCCGAAGGGTCTTATTTTTTAAAGAGTTGCAAATATAGAATAAAATACTTTTCTTTAGAAAAAAAAGAAAAAATAATTTACAAATAACAAGATATAAGCGATTTAAGATGTCAGAAAAGAAAAAATTTACACTAGAATATGAGTTGAAATCGTCTCCGCGTATTTTGTTTAGCTTTATAAGTGAACCAAACGGGTTGTCCCAATGGTTTGCTGATGATGTGGTTTTCCGTGATCAAGTATATACTTTTACCTGGGACGATGAAGTCCAGAAAGCAAAAATGTTAAGTTTTAAAGAGAATAAGATGGTTAAGTTCAAATGGATTGACGATGACCCACACTGTTATTTTGAGATGGAAATTGTGCAGGATGAATTAACAAATGATGTAGCTCTTTCTATTACAGATTTTGCTACCGATGATACACTTAAAGAAAGAACACAGATCTGGGATAACCAGATAACTTACCTGCATAGTGTAATTGGTGCATAGGATTTCAGATCCAATGCCTACATTTGTACATTGAAAAAGATCCATATACTGCTTCTTAAAGCATTCATAAGACCATTTATCGTCACGTTTTTTATTGTGATGTTTATTTTGCTGATGTTTTTCCTCTTTAAATATGTGGATGATCTCATCGGAAAAGGATTTGAATGGTATACTATAGTAGAGCTGATGTTTTATGCTTCTGCTGCCAATGTATCTATGGCTTTGCCACTGGCCATATTACTCTCTTCGATTATGACCTTCGGGACACTGGGGGAGAACTATGAGCTGGTAGCCATAAAGTCTGCGGGTATTTCCCTGCAAAGAGCAATGCGGCCGTTACTGGTATTGATTATCGGGATAGCTTTTGCTTCTTTCCTGTTCTCGGAATATATGCTGCCCAAGGCCAACCTGAAGTTTGGGTCCCTGTTATGGGATGTCAGGAATAAAAAACTGTCTTTCCTGATCAAGGAAGGGGTATTTAACAATAGTATCCCCGGGTATTCAATCCGTGTCGATGAGAAAGGGAAAGATGGTACCTCGCTGAAAGGGATCATGATCTATGATCATACCGGTAATAATGGAGTAGCTAAGATTATTGTAGCTAAAAGTGGTACAATGAATACCACTAAAGATAAACAGTACCTGGTATTGAAACTGAATGACGGCGTGCGGTATGAAGAATCAAGCGGGCAAAATTCAGGTTACGATCCAAGGCAACAACTGACCAGGATGCGGTTCGGACAAACGGAGCAGAAGTTTGATCTTTCCAGTTTTAAAATGAACAGGACAGATGAAAATAGTTTCAGGTCGAACAATCAGATGCTGAATCTGAAAGGACTGACACATAAAAGAGACTCTCTCAAAAAAGAACTGGATAGCGTGGATCGCTTTGCGAGATTATCCCTGAGCAGTTATTTCAAACAGAATAATTATACTAAGGGGTATACTAAACTTAAAATTGCACCGGTAAAGGTAGGGGCGACAATTCTGAACAATATTCCAGTCGATAAAAGGGCAACTGCTGTGCAGTCTGCACTGGACCAGGCCAATTCTATTAAACAGACCACCGATGGGAGGGTACCGGATCATGATGACCGGATTGTTAACCTGATCAGGATCAGGATAGAGTATCAGCGAAAGTTTACACTGGCTGTTTCCTGTCTGATGTTATTCTTTATCGGAGCACCTTTAGGAGCAATTATCCGTAAAGGAGGGCTTGGACTACCGGTTGTAATGGCAATCATTTTCTTCCTTTTCTATCATATTATATCTACTGTGGCTGAAAAATCTGCTAACCAGGGGAATATTCACCCTGTCGTCGGAATATGGATGGCCGTCATTGTGTTATCACCCGTAGGCGCGTTTTTGACTTATAAAGCCACTGTGGATTCTGCTCTCTTTGATATAACTTATTATAAGACACTGTTGCTAAGTCTTTTCAAGAGGTTTAAAAAGCAGAAAGCATCATAGTTTTCGGTCCGCAGTTCCTTACTTAACGATGATATTTTTAGCTAAATATTATCCCTTGAAGGTTGTAACTTTGTTTAAGAATCTTACAAATGAATTTAATGAAATATTCTTTGTTTAAGAGGTATTGACGCCAATGGAAATTAAACTTAATGCAATAGAAGATGCTGTTGCTGATATAAAAGCTGGTAAAGTTGTAATTGTTGTAGACGATGAAGATCGTGAAAATGAAGGCGACTTCCTGACTGCAGCCGGTAACGCGACGCCTGAGGTAATTAACTTTATGGCCACGCATGGCAGAGGCCTTATCTGTGCCGCGATTACTGAAGAAAGATGTGATGAACTGAACCTGGAACTGATGGTAGGTAAAAATACTGCAGCATATGAAACTAATTTTACTGTTTCTGTCGATTTGATCGGTTATGGTTGTACCACTGGAATTTCTGCTTCTGACAGGTCAAAAACAATTCAGGCACTGATTAATCCGGCTACTACTCCCGAAGAATTGGGCAGACCAGGACATATTTTTCCTTTACGTGCCAGAGATGGTGGTGTGTTAAGACGCGCCGGTCATACTGAAGCAGCCGTAGATCTGGCCAGATTAGCCGGGATGGAACCTGCAGGGGTTTTAGTGGAAATCATGAAGGAAGACGGGGAGATGGCTCGTTTGCCTGATCTGGTGAAGATTGCTGCACAGCATCAGCTGAAAATAATTTCAATCAAGGACCTGATTGCTTACCGTCTGAAAAATGACAGCCTGATCCGCGAAGAAGTTACCATTAACCTACCTACGGAATGGGGTGATTTCAAAATGACTGCTTATACGCAACTGGAAAATAATGCTACACATCTTGCTTTAAGTAAAGGTGAGTGGACGGAAGATGAAGCTATACTGGTTCGGGTCCATAGTTCTTGTGTAACGGGAGATATCTTCGGTTCATGCCGTTGCGACTGTGGGCCACAGTTACATAAGGCACTACAGATGATAGATCAGGAAGGTAAAGGAATTGTCGTTTATATGAACCAGGAAGGCCGTGGTATAGGACTGGTCAATAAATTATTAGCCTATAATCTTCAGGATGCCGGTTTTGATACCGTTGAAGCAAATATTAAATTAGGTTTCAAAGGAGATGAACGTGATTATGGAGTTGGTGCACAGATCTTAAGGGCACAAGGTGTTAGAAAAATGCGCCTGATGTCTAATAATCCGACAAAAAGAGCCGGATTGATTGGTTACGGTCTGGAAGTTGTGGAAAATATCCCGATAGAGATCAGCAGCAATACACACAATGAAACTTATCTGAAAACCAAAAGGGATAAGATGGGGCATACTATAATGAAGGGCTAGGAGTTGCATTTTGCAACTTCTTTTGCTCCTCGGTGATTGCATCTTTATTTACTACATTCTGTTTTGATTTTTTAGATTGCTGGTCTTTTTCTTCCTGTAGCTTCTTTTGAATCTTGCGGTATTTACCAGTCATCTTCTGAACAAATTCTCTGAAATTGTCAAATTGCTGTGAATAAATTAACCCGAATGAAGTTACATTCATGCTCGGGTTGATCCCTGTATTCACGAAAATACTTTGCTGTGTGGGTGGTTTATTGGCGAGTTTTCCAATTAATGTACCATCTTTCCGGATGAGTGCGAGAACCTCGACCTCACTGCCCACACTATTTCTTGAAAACCCTATGGGCGACAGATCGCTTGTACTTCTGTTATCGATTACACCCGCATTGACAATGATCCGGTTATTAAAGAATTTAAAAGAAGCACTTGCTTCACTTAAAGACCGTATATTAATATCTACGAAATCGAGATTAAGTGAAGACAATACGTTGTTGAACTGGTTGAAAAGAAGTTCTGTTGCTGTACTGGCTACTCCCGAGGTCAGCTGTTTACCTAAATCTTCGCGGCCTGCTCCCGGAGCAAAACTTCTTCTGATGATTAAACTGAATGCCTGAAGGTTCAGGTTGTTCGGGTCACTGAAGTAAGCTTGAAGCTCTTCTTTAATGGATGGATTGGAAGGAAAGAAAATATCCAGTTTGATATCTGGTTTCAATAATAATCCGCTTAATCCCATCTCAACTTCCACAGGAACCCTTAAATTGGCGTTACTGCTGGATACGTCCCTGTTAGCTGCGGTGTAAAGGTCGCTAAGACTCGCTCTAAGCTCATAAATGGCCTTCAACTGTATTTGTGCCTGGTTGGGATTTCCGGTCCATCTGATGGTTCCTCCCTGTCTGATGTTGAATTTCTTGTTGATAACCTCCTGAGCGGTAAAGTCAAAACTTCCTGATTCAATGATATAATCACCTGACATCTCAAAATCACCCAGGCTGTTAATTTCAAGATTGAGGTCTGCATTTCCTTTTCCGCTTAAATTACCCAGGTTGGTAAACAGATTTGCTGTACTGCTTGGGTCTACCTGGAGTTTGAAGCTCATGGTAATCCCGTCAAAATTAGTTGCTTTTTTGACGTTCGCTGCCGTATCCTTACTCAGGAAGGTAATGAAATCCTTACTGGAAACAGTTTCAGAGGTGTTTAAAGGAAGATTGAATACGGTGCCTTTTTCTGTTTTTGCGTCAATACCAATATAAAGTTTATTGGTTGGCCCGCGGAAGATAAAAGTACCGGTTGCATAGGCCTGTCCAAAATATAACTCATTATCTTTTATCGTTGTATTTAAAGCCATAAAGTCTTTGGCCTTAATCGTAATGTCTAGAGTGGGTGTATTGATCTTATTCAGATCTACTGTGCCGTTGGCGGTAGCAATATTACCAGCCGTGTCTTTTAGAACAAGGTCTTCAATGTTAATTACGCTATGCTCAACATTTATTTTATCAGACAGTGTATAGGTTGTCTTTAAATAGTTAACCATGACCTGCGCATTATTAAGCGTGACATTTCCATCAATCTTTGGTGCATCAAATGCCCCTTTTACTGTCAGATTGGTAGAAATTTTTCCCTTAAGCTTAGATACCAGGTCGCTGACAAACGGAGATAAAACAGCAAGTTCACTATCATCCATTTTAACAGCCAGATCCAGGTCTTTGTCTTTAAGGTTTACATGGCCATCGACTTTAAAGGTTTCCATTCCATCTCTGTCAATCCGCATGTAAGCATTGATCAGGTCGGTCTTCTGGTTGTAACCAGAGGTATCTGTCAGGGAGCCAATATAAGTATCATTGAGTGTGAGTGAATCTATCTTAATATCATCGTCAATTTTGGGCGATTTGAGCAGACCGTAAAGTTTGGTCGTCCCATTGACTTTACCTGATAACTGAACCCCTACGGTTTTCAGAAAAGGGTTTATGGTGGTTAAGTTGAATTTTTTAAAACCTACCTTGAGTACATCATTTGCATCTTCGGACAGAATCCCATCCACAGTCAGTAGCTGATCTCCGTTTCGAAGATCGAAATTACTGACCTCTGTTTTCCCGTTTTTGAAGTTGATCCTTACCTTATCCTGGATAGCCCAATCCTGACTGTTTATTTTAAGTAGAGAAGGCAGAATACTAATCCTTGTTGTGTCTTTGGCAAATTCTACCAGACCGTTTAAATCCAGTTGGTTGGCATCGTCTGCATTGGATAGTTTGACGTTGAGGGCCAGGCTGTCATTACGCAGGATGTTGGAAATATTGACGTTTTTGATATATAAACTGTCATTCAGGTCTACACGGTCAGAAGTGATAATTGCCTGCAGCTGATTAGCTGTCGTATTTTCATCAATGATAATATTGTTGGCAATTACACCCTTATATTTTAGCTTTTTAATGAAACCGTTTAGCGTGGCTATATTTTTTTCGGAATCAAAGTTTCCAACAAGCTCAGCCTGGTCTTCAATCTCCAGACCAGGTGCAATTAACTGGGCTAAAGGTTCAAAATGTTTGATATCCAGCTGAAAGGTAAAGATCTGATTTTTGAAATGTACAATGTCTGCCTGTAATGAAGGTATATAGGTTTTTGCCAGTGTTTTGTAATAGGATGGTAAGGTATTCAGATCGTACTGTCCATGTATACTTGCGTCGAGTACGTCGGAGTTTATCTTAAGTGTTCTGTCTGCACCGATACCTTTGGCCTGCAATTGAACAGAATCGATGTTATAGATTCCTTTTACGTTGTTGAGCCTTATTTTATCTATCAGTAAATTTCCCTGGATATTATTGAGGTTTGTTCCAGAAAAGTTGGTGCTGAAATTAGCATCAACCATCAGTGAATCTTTAAACAGATGCAGATTACGGAGTTTCGCCTTTTTGATAGAGGCTTTAAAATTGAAGACAGGCAGTTTTGGGTTTAAGTTTACTCCACCGTCAAAAGCCAGCTGTATATTTTTATCATTAATACTCAATTTACCGTCGAAATACTTTTTGTCAAAGGTTCCGTCGATTTTAACATTCGAGTAGCGGTAATCATTGAAATCAATATATTTCACATCACCGTTAATTTGTTCAGTAAGGGTATTCAGTTCAGTATCCTTCCCTTTTACATAGACCGAAGCTGTAATTTTTCCGAGTGTGTTTTCATCCAGCAGTCTGCCCAGGTCAAAATCATAGGTTTTTACGTTTCCGGAATAAGAGGGTACGCCTTTCTTATTGATTTTCATGTTGACATCCGAGACTACTCTTCCTAATTTGGTTTTAAATTCTCCAAAAGCAATAAAGTCGTTCTGGAAGCCTGTGAAATTCCCATTGAAATAGATATCCCCGAATTTTTGTACGATAACCGGAATCACTTTTTTCCTGTTCCCGGTAATATTTGTCACGAGTTCATCCAGATCTTTTTTATTGGTAGAAGCCATCTCGACTTTCATCTCCATAAAAGTTTCATCGAGTTGTGGCAAGCCTTTGAGGTTGAAATCTCCTTTTACATAGGTCGCCTGTCCGGCTTTTACCGAAAGTTTTTTTGCTCTGAGATCATTAACTAATCCTGTAATCTGGCCGTCTACATCAATATTCAGGTTCATTTTCGAGACTTCAGAGGCAAAATAGGCAACGTCTTTTGATTCGAGGTGACTATTTTTGAAATGAGCCTTCATCCTTACTTTATTGACATAGTCATTAAAGTCGTTGTAATCATGAAACTTCATTTCAAAGTAATCTGAAAGACGACTTTTATTGGTAACGAGAAGGAGCTTTTTAAGTTCTATCTTGTTGCTGTCGATAGTGGTAAATGCAGAGAGGTTTTTGAGGTAAAATCCGCTTTTCTCTTTAAAAGTCAGATTCTTTATATTAGCCTGCACCAGATGGTCGGTCGTATTCAGTTTCTCAAATATACCGTTCAGGTTTTTGAGTTCGACATCATCAAAATTGACACCATTAATGACGGTATCAGTATTCAGGTTTTTATATTTGAGCTGAATGTTATTGAGGATTACTCTGTTGAAAGTGATTTTATAAGGTTTGTTTTTCTTTTTAACTGTCGTTGTCCCTGAATCAAAATAATCAATAATGAAATCCAGATTGGTTCCTTTATTTTTTCCTTTGTACGACTTGAGAAAGAATGATCCGTTGTTTACCTGAACAGTATTGACATCGATAATCCGTTTTTCAAAGGAAAGCAGATTGAGGTCGACAATGAATTTTGGAGTGCTTAATAGGGTGTCTTTCTGCTGATCGAGTACTAAAAGGTCTTCAATGACTACAGATTTGAATGGTTTAAGGTAAATACTGTGTAAAGAAATGGTCGTATTGAGTTCACTGGAAAGATATGCCGCTGCTTTTTTTGCCACAAATGTCTGCACAGGACGGAACTGAAGCGAAAATAACAGAATCGCAAGCAGCAGCAGAATTGATGCAATAGACCAAAGAAGTATTTTTAATAGTTTTTTGATATTTTTGTAGCTTAATAATAAATCAACGTGTCAGTAATACTTGCTATCGAATCCTCCTGTGATGAAACTTCTGTTGCTATTTGTAATAACGGCAAAATTACAGCCAATGTTATTGCAAACCAAACTATTCATCAAAATTATGGTGGTGTAATTCCTGAACTTGCTTCAAGAGTTCATCAACAAAATATTGTACCGGTTATTCAACAGGCATTAACCGACGCTAAAGTTAGCAAAAAGGATATAAACGCCATAGCCTTTACCAGAGGCCCCGGATTACTGGGCTCTTTGCTGGTTGGGGTATCTTTTGCGAAGTCTTTTGCCCTGGCATTAGACCTGCCGCTTATAGCAGTTAATCATATGCACGCGCATATCCTGGCGCATTTTATTGAGGACCCTAAACCTTCGTTTCCTTTTCTGTGTTTAACGGTTTCGGGCGGACATACGCAAATTGTACTGGTTAAAGACTATTTTGATATGGAAATAGTGGGTGAATCACTGGATGATGCAGCGGGTGAAGCTTTTGATAAAACGGCCAAAATACTGAATTTGCCTTACCCGGGCGGTCCATTGATTGACAAACATGCAGCCAATGGTAATCCTTTGGCCTATAAATTCCCTGAACCTCAGATCAAAGATCTGAATTATAGCTTTAGCGGTTTGAAAACTGCCATCCTGTATTTTATCAGGGCGCAGGAAAAAGAGAATCCTGATTTTATTCAGGATAACCTGAACGACATCTGTGCTTCTGTTCAGCATAGTATTGTACATATCCTATTAAATAAACTTAAAAAGGCAGCACAGCTTTACGGGATTAAGGAGATTGCAATTGCTGGTGGTGTCTCTGCAAATACAGGACTGCGTAAGGCACTGGAAGATAAAGCTAAAGAGCTGGGCTGGAATGTATACGTTCCGGGGTTTGAATATTGTACTGACAATGCGGCTATGATTGCTATAGCGGGACATTATAAGTTTATAAATAAAGAGTTTGTCGGGCAGGATATCGCTCCTGCATCAAGAATGGAGTTTAATACAATTAAATAGATTATTATGAATTCAATGAGTTTCCTGTTTTTCGGCCTGATGCTTATCCCTTTTATTTTGCTTTTGATCTGGATGATCAAACAGGATAAAAATAAGAATTATATCGGTCTAGTAGTACTAGTTGCTGCTATATTTATTGCCGCTTATGTAGCGGTTAATGTGGATATGAAGTTTATGACCCCATAGGTTTCCTGAAAAATAAAAAAGCGGTATGTCCATAAGACATACCGCTTTTTTTATGTAGCTGTAAGCTGAATTACAATAATTCTTCCAGTTTTTCGCCAGTTACTTCTTCTCTGATTTTGCTCTCGATTTCATCAGCTAATTCAGGATTGTCCATTAATAATTGTTTAACGGCATCTCTTCCCTGTCCAAGTTTAGTATCTCCATAAGAGAACCATGAACCAGCTTTTTTAACGATATTGAAATCTACACCTAAATCGATAATCTCACCAACTTTCGAAATTCCCTGGCCAAACATGATGTCAAACTCAGCGATACGGAAAGGAGGCGCAACTTTATTTTTAACGATTTTTACTTTTACCCTGTTACCTGAAACCTCATCAGAATCTTTGATCTGTGAAGTTCTGCGGATATCCAGACGTACTGAAGCATAGAATTTCAAGGCATTACCACCTGTAGTAGTTTCGGGGTTACCGAACATCACACCAATTTTTTCACGTAACTGGTTGATGAAGATACAGCAGCATCCTGTTTTAGCAATAGTTCCGGTTAATTTTCTTAGTGCCTGTGACATTAAACGAGCTTGTAAGCCCATTTTAGAATCACCCATTTCACCTTCGATCTCAGCTTTTGGTACCAAAGCAGCAACAGAGTCAATCACGATCACATCTATTGCTCCTGATCTGATCAGGTTATCGGCAATTTCCAATGCCTGCTCACCATTGTCTGGCTGTGCAATCAGCAGGTTGTCTACATCAACACCCAGTTTTTTAGCATAAAACTTGTCAAAAGCATGCTCTGCATCAATAAATGCAGCTACACCACCTTTTTTCTGTGCTTCAGCAATGATATGTGTAGCCAGCGTAGTTTTACCAGAAGATTCAGGACCGTAAATTTCAATTACACGGCCTTTGGGTACACCACCAATACCTAAAGCAATATCTAAACTGATAGAGCCGGTTGAGATAGACTCAATAGATTCAGTAGGAGTGTCACCTAATTTCATCACGGCACCTTTACCGTAAGATTTTTCTAACTTATCTAATGTAAGTTGTAATGCTTTTAATTTATCTGGGTTTGGGATCATCTTATTTAATTATGTCGTAAATATAAAATATTTATTCTTTATAAAAACTTAATCTTTACTGTTTTGTACTAATTTATTTAGCAATATTAAGTATTATTTTTCAATATATAACAAAACATGTAAAATTATTGAATTTAGTATTCAGTTTGGCTAATAGCTTTAGCTCTTTTGTGCTATTTAATCTTATTCACTTTCGGCGGCGCATTGGTACGTATGAGGGTTTCATAGTATTTACAGAATGATTTCAGATCGCAAATATCACATTTAGGCGAACGTGCCACACAGATATAACGTCCATGAAGGATGAGCCAGTGATGTGCTACATGAATACTTTCCTGCGGTAAGTATTTAGTAAGTTCCTTTTCTACGGCGAGGGGAGTTTTACCGCTGGATAAGCCCAGGCGATTGGCTACCCTGAACACATGGGTGTCTACTGCCATAGCAGGTGCATTGTAAATGACAGATGCAATTACATTGGCAGTTTTGCGACCCACACCAGGCATCTTTTGTAACTGGTCGATATCTGAAGGAACTTCATTGTTAAATTCGTTTAACAGGATATTGGCCATGCCGACCAGATGTTTAGCCTTATTATTCGGATAACTCACGCTTCTGATATAATCAAATACGATATCCGGAGTGGTTTCAGCAAGAGCTTTCGCGTTCGGAAAACGCTGAAACAAGGCAGGGGTAACCTGATTGATTCTTTTATCTGTGCATTGTGCAGATAAAATGACGGCTACCAATAACTGAAAAGGATTATTATAATGAAGTTCTGTCTCAGCATCAGGCTGTTTAGCAGAAAAATAGGCTACAAATTGTTTATACCTTTCTTTTTTGAGCATAGACAAAGATAAAACAAAAAAAGCTGCCATACACTGGCAGCTTAATCTTTTAAATCAATTACAAGGACTTTGAATAAGCCAGGATTTTGGAAATAGTTTCCTCATCAGGTGTCTTATTCAACAGATCCATCTGTGGTTTAATGCTTTCATAAAACATTAAATCAAGGTCGTTGAAATACTCACTACTTATATTTTCAGCATGCTGATTTAAGTAGTGGGAATTTGAAATAGGAGTAGAGGTTGTTATCATAAGCATTAAACTGTTTTTGTTTTCTAATTTAACGAAACAATTCAACATTTATTTTAACCTGCTATTTAATTATAAACTTAATTTTCAAGTTACTTCTTTCACCTTCATCATTTTACGCAAATTGCTCAGGGCGTATCTCATCCTTCCCAAAGCAGTATTAATACTGACATCTGTCAGGTCGGCAATCTCCTTAAAACTGAGGTCTGCATAGTGGCGCATAATCAGTACCTCCTTTTGTTCGTCAGGAAGAAGCTGGATTAATGCTCTCAGATCTGTATGGGTCTGCTCTCTCAGTAGTCTGTCTTCTGCATTTTCTTCATAAATCTGAAGCATATTGAGGATATCAGTCCCATCGGCACTGGTAATTACAGGTGCACGTTTTTCACGTCTGAAATAATCGATTACCAGATTGTGAGCAATACGCATCACCCATGGTAAAAATTTACCTTCTTCATTATATCTGCCCGAACGTAACGTATTAATTACTTTGATAAAAGCATCCTGAAAAATATCTTCTGCCAGGTACTGGTCTTTAACCAGTAAATAAATGGAAGTATAAATCTTGGATTTGTACCTGTTCAGGAGTTCTTCGAGAACGGATTCATTTCCTTTTAGGTATAACTTTACTAATTCCTGATCACTATATGATTGTAACTTCATAGGATTATCTAAACTAAATTCCCTTGCTTGGTTGCTAAAAAAATATTGAGTAGATGTTTTTGCTATAGTGGTTCTCCTATGATTTTTAAAGGTTGTGATTTAATCGATTGTGTTACAAGTTCAAAAGAAGCATTTTTTTACCAGAATTCAATAATAAAAGTTGTAAAAAAAATTAAATTAGTTTAAAGAGCCGTATTTTTGCAACTCTCCACAAACGAATTTTGTGTTTTTGGGGTTATAATTAGCAAATCCTATAAGGAAGTCAATGAGTAAGGAAACGGAGAAAGATCCACATAAAAATATTATTATTAAGGGGGCCAGGGTACATAACCTCAAGAATATTGACGTTGCGATACCAAAAAATAAACTGGTAGTCATTACTGGAATGTCAGGTTCAGGGAAATCTTCCCTTGCCTTTGATACACTTTATGCTGAAGGGCAGAGAAGATATGTAGAAAGTCTTTCTTCCTATGCCCGTCAGTTTATGGGCAGGATGAACAAGCCTGATGTTGATTATATTAAAGGTATTGCCCCTGCAATTGCTATCGAGCAGAAAGTAATTACATCTAATCCCAGATCTACTGTAGGTACTTCAACCGAGATTTACGATTATCTTAAACTGCTTTTCTCCAGAATCGGTAAAACGATCTCTCCGGAATCGGGTGAAATAGTTAAAAAAGATACAGTGAGTACTGTGGTTGACTTTGTCTCTGGTCTGGGTAACGAAAGTGTAGTAACGATTTTTTGCCCGCTTCACCCGCATAATAACCGGTCTGTCAAAGAAGAACTGGCTGTATTATTACAGAAAGGGTTTCTGCGTGTTTATATGGATGATACAATTCATAAAATTGAAACTGTACTGGAAGATGAGAAGTTCAGGGATACTGAACTTAAAGATGCCGAGACGGTTAAAATCCTGATCGACCGTATCATTTTTCATGAGGATGATGAAACAATGAGCCGTCTGGCCGATTCTGTTCAGACTGCCTTTTTTGAAGGTAAAGGTGATTGCTACGTAGAACATGAAGGTAAGATCAGTCACTTCTGTGATCGTTTTGAACTGGATGGTATTCGTTTTGAAGAGCCAACACCTAATTTTTTCAGTTTCAATAATCCCTATGGAGCATGTAAAAGATGCGAAGGATATGGAAATGTAATCGGTATTGATGAAGACCTGGTTATTCCTGATAAAAGCAAAAGTCTGTATGATAATGCGATTGCGCCATGGCGTGGTGAAAAGATGCGGGAATGGTTAAATAAACTGATCAAGAATGCTGCAAAATTTGATTTCCCGATTCACAGACCTTTCAATGAGCTGACTGAAAAGGAACAAAAGGTAATCTGGACTGGAAATAAGTATTTTGAAGGACTGGATGCTTTTTTCAAGGAACTGGAAGAACAGACTTTTAAGATTCAGTACAGAGTGATGTTATCCCGTTACCGCGGAAAAACGATCTGTCCTGATTGTAAAGGCTCAAGATTAAGGAAGGATGCCTCTTATGTGAAAATAGGAGGGAAATCTATCGTGGATGTGGTCTTAATGCCTTTATCAGTTATACAGAATTTCTTTGATCAGCTTGAATTGTCTGAAACTGATGCGAAAATATCGAAACGTTTACTGGCTGAGGTAACTAGCCGCGTACTTTATCTGAATAACGTAGGCCTTGGTTATTTAACCTTAAACAGGTTGTCTAATACGCTTTCTGGTGGAGAATCTCAAAGGATTAACCTGGCTACCTCATTGGGAAGTAGCCTGGTCGGATCTATTTATGTATTGGACGAACCAAGTATTGGTCTGCATCCAAGGGATACCAATAAACTGATTGAAGTATTGCAGTCACTCCGGAATGTTGGGAACACAGTGCTTGTTGTAGAACATGAAGAGGAAATGATGCGGGCTGCTGATCATATCATTGACATTGGGCCTGAAGCGGGAACATTAGGCGGTAACCTGGTCTTTACAGGTACGTATGATGAAATTATAAAAGATGAGAAGAGTCTGACCGGAAAATATCTTTCGGGCAAGGAGAATATAGAAATTCCGGCTACCAGAAGGAAATGGGCTGACCATATCCTGATTAAAGGAGCAAGAGAAAATAACCTCAAGAATATTGAAGTGAAATTCCCTCTGGGAGTATTTACCGTAGTTAGTGGAGTTTCGGGATCAGGTAAAACCAGTCTGATCAAAAAAATACTTTACCCGGCCCTGCAAAAAGCTATTGGTAACTATGCCGGGGAACAGACTGGTTTATATGATGGGATATTTGGTAATTATGATCTGATCAGCCAGGTAGAAATGGTAGATCAGAACCCTATCGGACGTTCTTCAAGATCCAATCCGGTTACTTATGTAAAAGCATGGGATGATGTAAGGGCGCTGTTTTCTGCATTACCTGCGGCTAAAGCCGCTGGTCTGAAACCTGCTGCCTTTTCTTTTAATGTAGAAGGTGGCCGTTGTGACGTTTGCCAGGGTGAGGGAGAAGTGAAGATTGAGATGCAGTTCATGGCTGATATTTATCTGCCTTGTGAAGCTTGCGGAGGGCGCAGGTTTAAACAGCAGATCCTGGATATTACTTACCAGGATAAAAATGTGGCTGACATCCTCGACCTGACAATTGATGAGGCGGTAGGATTTTTCAAAAATGAATCTAAAATTCTGAATAAACTGCAACCACTGGTGGATGTAGGTTTGGGTTATGTCCATCTGGGACAATCATCCAATACTTTATCCGGGGGAGAGGCACAAAGGATCAAACTGGCTTCGTTTTTAATCAAAGGGAACAGCGCGAGTAAAACGATGTTTATTTTTGATGAGCCGACTACAGGTCTGCATTTTCATGACATCAAGAAACTGCTGATCGCTTTAAATACGTTGATTGAACAAGGAAATACGATCCTGGTGATTGAGCATAATATGGATATGATTAAATCTGCCGACTGGGTAATTGATATTGGCCCTGAAGGTGGTGATAAAGGTGGGAACATTGTTTTTGAAGGAACACCTGAAGACCTGGTCCATGCAAAATCATCCTATACGGCGAAGTATTTATTGCCTCATCTGAAACCATCTCTGACGGTTTAGAAATATATCATACAATGACGGCTGAAGAATTTTTCTTCGGCTGTCATTTCTAAAATACGACCGATCAATAAAATCTTTATATTAGCACATGCTTTTTCTAACCCTGTTCCTCGGAATAATTCTTAATTCGATAGGTTATATCCCGCCTGGAAACATTAACCTGACGGTTGTACAAATCACTATTACAAGGGGAATAAAACAAGCTTTGTACTTCATTCTAGCCTTTTCCTGCATAGAAGTGCTGTTCACATTTGGTGTAATGCGTTTTGTACAGTGGTTGTCGAGTGAAATTAAGTTTGGCAATTATATTGATGGGATCATGATTATCATGTTCCTGGTGCTGGGTATTATTACCTGGAGATCGAGAAAGGAAATGCCAAAGGCTGATTATTCTAAAAAAGATAGTATCAGGTACGGAATGTTGCTGGGAGTGTTAAACCCTATGCAAATTCCCTATTGGTTATTTGTGGGTACTTATCTGGTTTCGCATGAATGGATAGACATCGGTTATCTCTCGCTTTCAGTATTTAGTATCGGATCGGGAATCGGAGCTGGTGTAGCTTTATATGGTTTCGCCCGTTTTGCGCAGTATATCCAGACCAAATTTGCTTTAAGCAGTTATGTGGTTAACCGGGCTATCGCGATTTTATTCTTTGCACTTTCTGCCTATCACGTCTGTAAACTGAGTTATGTTTATTTTATAAAGTAAACAGCATTCCTTCACCTATTTTTTTAGGAATTCTACATTCCAGATCTTTTCCGCCCTACGTCCGATCAGCCAGAATGAGCCAGCCAGTACGCTGAAGAATAAGGCTTTGTGCCAACTGTCCCAGAAGTATTCAAAGTAACGGGTATATAAGTTGATGAAGAGAAAGGTAATCCCGAACTCGCGGGCAATATCATCTCTGAATTTCAGCCCCACAAAAATACTGGTGACACAAGCAACTGCCGAGATAATGGCCCAGTAGAAAAGACTGATCTGCTTAATGCCATACCATTTATCGAGGGTACCAAAGTTACCGAATACGGAAATCAACCATAAAGAGATAAAGAGGTAAATCATCCCACAGATATAAGTAGTATCGTAAAAGAAGCTGAAGGCTTTGACTTTTTTTAAGGAGAGCGAAATTAAAGTCAGGGCCAGGCCAAAGAAGACAAAACGTAGCGGATAGTTCATACCCAGGAAATAGAGGTTGTCACGGGAAAGATAACCGGTCTCTGTACCAAACCATGCCCCGAGAGAGATCAGTACAAATATCCAGATCAGACGTGATTTGAAAATATAAGCCAGAACAGCATAAATAAACACTGAAAGCAGGATCAGGATGGAAAAATGACCATCTCCCTTACCTATGGCTTTGCCCATATAAGCAATGGCATTGGCAGTCAGCATCACAGCAGTGAAAATCAATGCGTCATTACTGAATACCTGCATCGGTAATGTTTTCTTTCTTTTGAAGCTCAGTTTGTAAAGAAAACCTGCGGCCACTGCAGATAGTAAACTGATCACTCCATCAGGTGTATTGTACAGGGTCCTGAGATAATTCAGAAATTTATTGTCAATGAGTAATGCCCCCAGTGAAATCACACCGCAGGCCATGGCTATCCAGAATGAATACTGAGCAAGTCTGCGCCAGTCGAATGACTTGGCCTCATAACTTGTCTTCAATCTTTCGACCTCAGTTGGTGTGAGCAGATTTTCCTGTTGCCAGTGTTCCAGCATTTCATCTAAAAAGTCACTCTTTTCCTGGTCGATTTTCATTCTTAATTTTATGAATTATTTCGCAATATCTAAAAAAAATTCAGGATTAAGCAATTAATGAAACCAGGTCTGTCTTTAGGGGCTATGTTTTCTTTAACAGATCGGGAATCTTTTTATGGTTACCTACAATCCATACGATATCTTCATTTTCAAATACCAGGTTCGAATCGGGATTGAGAATACGGACCCCATTCCTTTCAATGCCAACAACCAGTCCCTGTGTTTTTTCGCGGATACCTGACTCGCGGATAGACTGAGCAAATACGGGTGAAGAGCTATTGATGACAATCTTTTGCAGTGTCATATCTTTCTTAGGAAAAGCTGTTTCCTGGTCTTCATTTTTTGTGCCTTTGAATAACTCGCCAACTGCTGCCAGCTGATCATCAGTACCAATTAACATAACCTTATCATTTGGATACAGGCGTTCATCTCTGCCGGGTGTAGGGATCATCATATTCCCTCTTTCTATCAGGGCTATATTTACGCCATATTTCTCTCTGACAGCCAGTTCAATCAAAGATTTACCCACCAGGACCGATTCGGGAGCGATAGTCAGTTCAGTCAAATGCGTATCCCAGGGTAAGATCTCCGGTTGTTTCTGCTGTTCTTCGCGGGCATTCAGGTTATACAGAAAGCGGTGTTCCAGACGATCGTAAAAAGCCTGTAGTTTCCTCGAAAAAATAACCATTCCGGTGATAATGAGCAGGAGTGCAATCGTGATGGCAACCCAGGTATTATAAAATTGAAAGATGAGAAAACAAACAGCAAATAAAGCCAGTGCGACACGTACTACCTCTAAGGCAATCAGCGGGCCTCTGGTATATTTTTTATTGAGCCATAAATGGGCATGTGCTTTTCTGGCAATTCTCCGGATCGCCAGCGCCCATAAAAATGGGGCCATGATGATCAGTGAAACAATCAGGCTGATAATAATTCCCTGATCTCCGGCAATGATATTCTGTGTGATGAACGGCTGCAGATATCTGGATCCTGAAAAAATAATCGCAATCAGGATAACAGCGTGAATGATCGTGTTAAATGTATAAGATTTCAGTAATGTTTTCCAGTCACTCATGGTTGTAATTCCAGCCGTACTTGAACTGTATCTCTGAATTGCCGCCACCCAGCTTTTTGGTAATTTACGTTCTAGAAAAAGATAAAATGGTTCTGAACTTTTGATCAGATAGGGGGTGGTAAAGGTCGTAATCGCAGAAACGGCAACAGCAATAGGGTAGAGGAAGTCGCTTGTTACTTTTAAGGTAAGCCCAAGGGTGGCAATGATAAAGGAAAATTCTCCGATCTGGGCCAGGCTCATCCCGGTCTGTACAGCCGTTTTTAAAGGCTGCCCTGATACAAGTGCACCTAAACCGGAACTGAGAAATTTACCGAGTACAGTAGCAACAGTAATGATCAGGATCGGTATAGCATAATCTACTAATATCTGCGGATCGATCAACATTCCTACGGATACAAAGAATATCGCAGCAAACAGATCTTTTACAGACTTGGTCAGGTGCTCAATTTTTTCGGCCTGGGTAGTTTCTGCAAGGATGGAACCCATGATAAAAGCACCTAATGCCGGAGAGAACCCTACTTTAACAGCTAGTAATACCATCAGCAGGCAAAGCGCAATGGAGACAATCAGCATCGTCTCATCATTCATTAGTTTCTTAGTTGCTTTGAGAAAGGTAGGAACCAGAAAAATTCCGCCAATAAACCACAGGATCAGGAAGAATAACAGTTTTAAGATGGAAAAGAACATCTCTGTCCCCGCAAACTGCTGGCTGACCGCCAGTGTGGAAAGTAAAACCAAAAGTAGGATGGCTACCAGATCTTCTACGATGAGGACACCAAACACCAGACCTGCAAATTTTTTATGTTTGACACCCAGTTCTTCGAATGCCCGGATGATAATCGTAGTGGAGGAAACAGAGAGGATCCCGCCCAGAAATATACTGTCCATCGTAGCCCAGCCCATGGCTTTACCGGCAACAAAACCAATGGCAAGCATACAGACTACTTCGACAATAGCTGTAATAGAGGCTGAACCTCCAACTTTGACCAGTTTTTTAAAACTGAACTCCAGCCCAAGACTGAACAGCAGAAAGATTACACCTATTTCGGCCCAGATATTAATACTGGCCTTATCAGTCACTGTAGGGATAAAATTAATATGGGGTCCGACCAGTAAACCGGCGAGGATATAACCTAAGACAAGAGGTTGTTTGATTTTTTTAAAAAGAAGAGTTGTAATTCCTGCTGCGGCAAGTATTAAGCCTAAATCAGTTATTAGTACAGGGAGGTGTAACATATAGCATATTTAATTGTAAAAAGACAGTTGAATGGGGTTGCTGCAGGAGCATTACCAGAAAACATGATTGGGATACAAGAAATCGTATATGAAATTATAATGGAACCTGGTATACAGGTTGATTGTTCTAAGCGGGGAATTCCGGATTAATTTGTCTTCCGGCAGATAAAATAATTGCAGACAGACCACGGGTTGTTTGGTCAATGCCTGTTGTATGGTTCCGGAATGTTCAAAATCATCTCCGTTTAAGCTGGATACGTCCTTCAGTTGTGGTTTCTTAAACAGATAGTGAAGAGAAAGAGGTTTAATCTCTTTCTCCGGCTGGCAAACAGAGCCGGTCTGCCCAGGCTTCAGGGCAAAGCATGAATTCGTTATGAAAAAGATTACTATAATCAATAAAAAACGCCTCATTATTGTAAATATACAATAAAAAAGGCGTTTTTGATAGAAAAAAGACGTTTATTTTGTCGCGTTAAGATTTGCGAAATAGGCCAGGGTATCTTCCTTGTCTTGTTGTAATTGTAATTTTAAAGCTTCCAGGCCCGTGAATTTTACATCATGTCTGAGGAATTCCATAAAATTCATTTTGATGTACTGCCCGTAGATCTCTTTGTTGAAGTCAAAAATATTGACCTCTATATTTCTGGTCATTCCGTTAATGGTAGGACGCTGACCGATATAAGCCATCCCTTTATAAGATTCGTTTTCCATTTCTACAGTAACCGCATAAATACCATCCGAAGGAATGAGTTTGTAAGGTTGTTCAATAAATATATTGGCTGTAGGAAAACCGATAGTCCTGCCTATTTTATCGCCTTTAATTACCGGGCCATACAGAGAGAAATTATACCCCAGATACGTTGCTGCCAGACCAACCTGTCCGTCCAGCAGGGATTTCCTGATTTTGGTGGAGCTTACAGCTACATCATTAATATCCTGCTCTTTGATCTCCTCAATCTGGTAATTATAGGGGCCGGAAAAGGCAACAAGGTCTGTCATGCTACCGGTTCTGTTTTTTCCGAAACGGTGATCGTAACCGACAATGAGCTGTTTGATCCCGATAGTGTCCACTAATATGTTTTTGATGTACTCAGCAGGGCTGAGATTAGAAAAATCGCGGGTAAAGGGAGTGATAATTAAATGATCAACACCTAATTCAGCTAAAATTTCTGCCTTCTCTTCTATTGTATTGATCATTTTCAGATCCTGGTTTTCAGGGTCAATAATCAATCTTGGATGAGGGAAAAAAGTCAGAATAACACTCTCTCCGCCTGTGGATTTTGCCAGCTCACAAAGCCGGTTAATGATTTTCTGGTGCCCGAAATGTACGCCGTCAAAAGTACCTATGGTTGCAACCGCATTGTTCAACCGTTTAAATTCAGAAAGGTGATTATATATCTTCAAAATCTTAAAAATTAATGCAGGGCATGGCGTTTTACTACTCCTCCCTTAATATCAGAAATCTGCTGCTGCACAATAAAAGCGTCGGGATCGATCTGACGGATTTCATTTTGCAGTTTACCCATTTCAAGCTTAGTCACTACGGTATATAAAATATCTATTTCTTTTTTCTCCCCATAACCACCTTCACCTTTATATATGGTTACACCCCTTTTCATATCATTGATCAGAAATGATTTAATATCTTCTTTTTTCTCAGAAATGATAGTTACACCAATATATTGCTCCAGGCCATTAACCACAAAATCCACAGTTTTAGAGGCGGACAGATAGGTCAGAATGGCATACATAGCCGTCTCGATATGAAGGAAAATTGCAGCCACACCAAATATAATAATATTCAGGATCAGGATAATATTGCCTACGGTAAGCATGCTGTTTTTACTGATATAAAGTGCAAGGACTTCTGTTCCGTCGATAACACATCCGCCACGCATAGCCAGTCCAATACCACCACCCAGAAATAAACCGCCAAAAAAAGCGATCAGTAATTTATCGTGGGTAATAGGCTGAAAGGGTATAATAATCAGGAAAATAGCAAGTACTATGATAGCAAAGGCTGTTTTGATTGCGAATGTCTTTCCAATCTGGGTATAACCAAGGATGACAAAAGGGATATTAATCAGCAGGATCAGATAGGATAATTTAAAGCCTGTCAGTGTACTGATCAGCAGGGAAATTCCGGTTACACCACCATCGATAAATTCATTGGGCATCAGGAAACTCTTCAAACCGAAACAAGCAGATACTATACCCATTCCAATCAGGATAAAGTCTTTCAGGTGTCTTAAATAAGTGTTTCTCAGATGACCGTGCATAATATCTATGTTAGCTGTTTTCTATGGGCTGTTCAGCGGCAGCCCTTTTCTCTTTGAGATAGGCCACCAGGTCGGTTACTTCAAAAGCGTCATCCAGTGAAAAACTACCACTTCTGGTACGGGTTAACTTAGACAGGTAAGCGCCGTTTTCAAGGTGTTTACCAAAGTCCGAGACTAACGATCTTATATAGGTACCTTTACTGCATACTATTCTGAAATCAACTTCAGGCAAGGCAATGCGGGTGATTTCAAAAAGAGGCACAGTTACAAAACGTAATCTCAGTTCCTGTTCTTCACCTCTTCTGGCTTTAACATAAAGGCGTTCTCCATTTACCTTGACAGCCGAATGGGCAGGTGGGTATTGTTGAATATCACCTGTAAACGGAGCGGTTGCTGCATATATAGCTTCGTCATTCAGGTTAGTCAGGGGATATTCCTGGTCTATTTCCGTTTCCATGTCAAAGGAAGGGGTGGTTGCACCCAGGATCATGGTACCGGTATATTCTTTATCTTCTGCCTGAAAGGTGTCAATTTGTTTGGTCAGCTTTCCAGTACACAAAATCAACAGGCCGGTAGCCAATGGATCCAGGGTACCTGCATGACCTACTTTTAATTTCAGGGGTTTTAACGAATTTCTAATCTTTCCTACTACATCAAAACTTGTCCATTTATAGGGCTTATTGATGAGTAATAACTCTCCTTCAGCAAAATTGAAGGTTCTTTCCAGTAACTTTTCTGCGCTCAACACGGTAATCTAAATTAAGCTGCAATTTACACATTAAATTATTTGCAGATCGTGTCCGGCGTAGATTAATGCAATAATGGTCAGCCCGGCGATGATACGGTACCAGCCAAATACTCTGAATCCGTGTTTGTTAAGATAACCGATAAAGCTCTTAATGGCCAGAAGGGCAACGATAAACGCAATCACATTTGCAATAACCAAAAGCTGGATCTGATCGTGATTAATGGTATGTCCTTCTTTATAGAAGTCGTACAGTTTCTTTCCTGTAGCCGCAAACATTGTTGGAACAGCTAAGAAGAAGGAAAATTCGGCAGCTACTTTTCTGCTTAATTTCAATGACATCCCGCCCACGATACTTGCACCCGATCTGGAAGTTCCTGGAATCATAGCCAGACACTGAAAAAATCCGATTTTTAAAGCTGTGATATAATTAATCTCTTCTTCCTCGTGGATAGTTGGTTTGTTAAACCATTTATCTACAAAAAGGAGAATTACCCCACCTACGACTAAGGATACTGCAACAGTCATTGGGCTTTCAAGCATCTGGTCAATTTTTTTACTTAATAGCAGACCAAAAACAGCTGCGGGAATAAAGGCAACGAGTAATTTAATATAGAAGTCAATAGTCTTAAAGAAACGCTTGAAATAGAGCACGACTACCGAAAGAATGGCCCCTAACTGAATGGCAATCGTAAATAATTTTACAAACGGATCGGATGCAATTCCCATAAAGGAGGATGCAATGATCATATGACCCGTAGAAGAAACAGGCAAAAACTCGGTCAGTCCCTCTATAACAGCGAGAATGATAGCATCAATAAGTGTCATAGGATTTACTTCTTCAGTATTGCGTAAATGCCAAATCCAAAACCAAAAAGGACAACCATAGGAGCCAGAAGGGTCTTTCTTAAATCATAGATATCAGTTGTACCTATCATCAGCAAAAAACCAACCACCACAATAGCGATGCTGATAAACAATAACTGGTAATTCTTTTTAGTGAAAACCAATTCACTTTTAGTGTCCTGCGTTGCAGAACTAGTTTTTTTCTCGGTCATTATCTGTAAAGGTCGTAAATTTTTAGACGTAAATATTTGCTTACTGCAAAGGTCGTACTCAGGGCAGTCAGGAAAATACCCATACCTACCAGACCAAGCAGCACGATACCAAACTCGGTATAATTTCTTAAAATAATAATTTCAGGAATTTCTTTCTGCGCATAGTAAAGCATGCCCAGCAAAATAATGATGGCAATGAAGGAAGCTATCAAACCGTGTAACATAGCCCAGAAAATAAAGGGCTTACGGATGAAATTTTTAGTAGCACCTACCAGTTGCATGCTTTTAATCAGGAAACGCTGAGAATAAATGGCCAGTCTGATCGTATTGTTAATCAGGGCCACAGAAATGACTAAAAGGATAGCTGCAAATCCAAGTACAATCAGTCCGATTGTTTTAATGTTTTTGTTAACCATATCAATTAATGAACTCTGATAGATCACTTCTTTAACCACGGGGTTCTTGCTGATATTTGCTTTCAGGGCATCTATACTTTTGTTGTTTGCATAGTCTGCTTTCAGATAGACATCAACTGTAGAAAGTAGTGGATTATAGCCGAGGAAGTTTACAAAATCTTCGCCTAAATCCTGCGTCAGGTTTTTGGCAGCGAGCTCTTTGTTAACATATTGTGTCTGCTTAATGGCCGGATTGGCATTCAGTTCTTTCTGAAATTGAAGCACATCGGCTTCTTTTGCACCCTCGTCAACAATGATGTTTAATACAATATTCTCTTTTACATAGTTAGAAAGGTTCTTTGCATGTACAAGGAGTAATCCCAATACGCCAAGCATCAACAAAACCAGGGTTATACTAAATATAGTGGAGATATAAATGGTTTTCGTCTTCTTAGAAGCATCACTGACTTCAAATTCTTCCATATGTTATGTGTTGAGTATTTTTTATGTTCTGCGAAAATAAAAAAATATATGCAAACTATGTGCCTTTTAAACGGGTAAAATATCTTGTTTGGTATGAATATCACTGATATGTACAAAGTTCTTTTCATAACCTCCTTTATTTCTTTATTTTCGCCGTATATAAAGGATTACTTGTAATGGATTACCAATTTAAAGAAATAGAACAGAAGTGGCAGGGGTTTTGGGCAGCAAACCATACGTTTAAAGCAGAAGCATCATCAGCTAAACCTAAATTTTATGTGCTGGATATGTTTCCATATCCATCAGGAGCAGGCCTGCATGTCGGCCATCCGCTGGGCTATATTGCCTCCGATATATTTTCAAGATACAAAAGATTAAAGGGATTCAATGTTTTACATCCTATGGGATATGATTCATTTGGTTTACCCGCAGAACAATACGCTATACAAACCGGTCAGCATCCTGCTTTAACTACTGAAGCAAATATCAGTACTTATCGCCGTCAGCTGGATCAGATTGGTTTTTCATTTGACTGGAGCCGTGAAATCCGCACAAGCGAACCAGAATATTATAAATGGACGCAATGGATCTTTATGCAATTGTTCAATTCCTGGTATAACCTGGAGACAGACAAGGCAGAAGATATCAGTACACTGATTGAAAAATTGAATACAGTAGGAAGTGCTGGGGTAAAAGCAGCAAGTGATGAGGATGTGAAAACGTTGTTGCCTTCTGACTGGGCAGCACTGACTGCTGAAGAAAAACAGGAAGAACTGTTGAAATACAGATTGACATTTTTGAAAGAGAGTACAGTGAACTGGTGCGCGGCACTGGGAACGGTACTGGCGAATGATGAAGTGAAAGATGGTTTTTCTGAACGTGGTGGTCATCCTGTGGAGCAGAAAAAAATGATGCAGTGGAGCATGCGTATTTCTGCTTATGCAGAACGTTTGCTGCAAGGCCTGAACACAATTGACTGGCCGGAGCCGGTTAAAGAAATGCAGCGTAACTGGATTGGGAAAAGTGCAGGTGCGAGTGTGCGTTTCAAAATCGAAACGGGTACTGAAGTTTTGCCTGCTGATTACATCGAGGTATTTACAACTCGTGTAGATACTCTTTTTGGTGTTTCTTACGTAGTTCTTGCACCCGAGCATGAACTGGTTGCTGCACTGACTACACCTGAGCAGGAGAATGATATTAAAAATTATATTGCCCAGACTAAAAAGAAGTCTGAGTTAGACCGCATGGCGGATACAAAAACAGTTTCTGGTGCATTTACTGGTACCTATGTAATTAACCCTGTCAGCGGAGAACGTGTTCAGTTATGGATCGCAGATTATGTCCTTGCCGGTTATGGTACAGGAGCTGTGATGGGTGTGCCAAGTGGTGATCAGCGTGACTGGTTATTTGCAACTCATTTTGGTTTGCCAATTGTTCCGATCCTGGATGCACAACAAGAAATTGAACTGCATGCAGATCCAACTAAAGAGGGTAAGTATATCAATTCGGGCTTCATTAATGGAATGAATTATGCCGAAGCAGTAGCTACTTTAAATACCTGGCTGGAAGAACAGAAAGTAGGTAAAGCCAAAGTAAACTTCCGGATGCGGGATGCTATATTTGGTCGTCAGCGTTACTGGGGAGAGCCTATTCCAGTATATTTTAATAATGGCCTGCCTTATCTGATTAAAGAAGAGGAATTACCGTTGTTATTACCAGAAGTAGATAAATATCTGCCAACAGAAACAGGAGAACCGCCATTAGGCAGAGCCGAAAACTGGACTTATGAGAATCAATATACTTACGAACTGAGTACTATGCCAGGGTGGGCGGGTTCAAGCTGGTATTGGTATCGTTATATGGATGCGCACAATAATACCGCATTTGCTGGTCAGGAAGCCATTGCTTACTGGAAGGATGTAGATTTGTATATCGGTGGTGCTGAACACGCAACCGGTCACTTGCTTTACAGCCGTTTCTGGAACAAATTCCTGAAAGACCTGGGTTATGTGAAGGAAGAAGAACCCTTCAAAAAACTGATCAACCAGGGAATGATCCAGGGCCGCAGTAATTTTGTTTACCGTGTGGTTGATGAAACAGGCAGAGGAACAAATACCTTAGTTTCTCATGGTTTAAAAAATGATTATAAAACTTCTGCATTACACGTAGATGTGAATATTGTGGATAATGAGATCCTGAATATTGAGCAATTCAAATTATTCAGACCAGAATTTAAGGATGCAGAATTCATACTGGAAAATGGTAAATATATCTGCGGTGTTGAGGTAGAGAAAATGTCTAAATCTAAATTCAACGTAGTTAATCCGGATGTACTGATTGCCAGTTATGGTGCAGATACCTTAAGGATGTATGAAATGTTTTTAGGACCACTGGAACAAAGTAAACCATGGAACACTAATGGAATTGAAGGTGTATTCAAATTCCTGCGTAAATTCTGGCGTTTGTTCCATAATGACGCATGGGAATTCAGCGTGTCGGATGAAGAACCTGGCAAAGCAGAATTAAAGGCATTACATAAGATTATTAAAAAGGTACAGGATGATGTAGAGCGTTTCTCTTTCAATACTTCTGTATCCAGTTTCATGATTGCTGTCAATGAATTAACGGATCTTAAATGTAATAAACGCAGTATCCTGCAAGACCTGGTTATTGTACTTTCTCCTTACGCTCCGCATATCACTGAAGAACTGTGGTCATTACTCGGTAATCAAGGAAGCTTGTCATATGCAGCTTATCCGGAATTTAATCCGTCATACCTGATCGAAGATGAATTCAGCTACCCTGTTTCTGTAAATGGAAAAACAAGATTGAATTTAAGTTTGAGCCTGACACTGGAGGCTAAAGAAATCGAAGAGATTGTACTGGCTGATGAGCAGGTTCAGAAATATCTGGAAGGGAAGACACCTAAGAAGGTAATTATCGTAAAAGGCCGTATTGTAAATATCGTAGTTTAATATTTTTACCGGATTAATGATCAAAAGGTTATTAAGGCATGTTTGTCTTAATAACCTTTTTTAGTATAGGCTGTATTTTGATCGAATGTAACATTTGTGCTGAGCTGAAGTGTTTAATTGAGCTGAGGTGCTGAACGTAAACAATTTACCGGTAAATTCGCGCCGTTCGCCGGGAAAATGATTCCTGTTGTCGGAAACTATTTAATATAGCGGTGTAACAAAATTAAATTTGATCAGACTAATGCAATACTGATTCACACACTATTACAAAATTATGAAAAGACTATTACTATTGTTTGCCTTCCTGGGAATGATGATACAGGCTAATGCGCAATTCACTTTAGGCGGGGGAGGACAAAAAGTAACTATCACGGGTAGAATTAGCGCGGTGATTACTGACTCCGCGACAAAAGCACCTGTTGACTATGCTACCGTATCACTCATCAGAGTTAAGGATAATAAATCGGTTAATGGCGGGGTAACTGACGCCAAAGGTAAAGTCGTATTACAAAATGTAGCTCCTGATCAATATAAACTATCGATCGGTTTCATGGGGTATAAAAGTAAAACGATACTGGTAAAAACCAGTCAGGAAAAACCGGATTTAAATTTGGGCAATATCCTGCTGACCAGCACATCGAGTAACCTGAAAGAAGTGGCCATCGTAGGTAAAACACCTATGGTAGAAACTAAAATTGATAAACTGGTTTACAACGCAGAACAGGATGTGACCACGGCTGGTGGTAATGCAAGTGATGTGATGCGTAAGGTTCCGATGGTTTCGGTTGATATTGACGGAAACCCTTCCTTACGTGGAAGTTCTGCTGTAAGAGTATTAATTAACGGAAAGCCTTCGGGAACAATGTCTAACAGTGTAGCGGATGCTTTAAAAATGATCCCTGCTGAAGAAATCAAGAGTGTAGAGGTAATCACCAGTCCTTCGGCAAAATACGACGCTGAAGGTTCAGGGGGAATTATCAATATTATCACTAAAAAGAAAACAGCACAAGGGGTTAACGGAACTGTAGGTGCTTCATTGGGTACACGTCAGAATAATGGAAATTTTAGTCTGAATGTGAAACAGGGCCGTCTTGGAATTACCTCAAGTTTTGGTGGGCAATATGCTATCCCGCAAAATACAAGGGTAGTTTCACAGAATGATAATTATACTAGTAATATGTTTAATTCTCAGGATGGTTATACGAAAGCGAAGAGATATGGTTATACAGGTAGTGTTGGATTGGATTATGATATTAACGGATATAACAGTCTCTCAACGAATATTAAATATAACGATTTCTCCAATGGTTCGAACGGGAGTTTTAATGGAACAAACAGATTACTGGATAGTGTTACCAGCCGTTATCTGCGTACTTCATCGAACGATAACAGTCTGAATAATATAGACTGGAGTGCTGACTACAGGAAAACGACTAAAAAAGAAGGGGAAGAATTTACTGTTTCCGGACAAGCTAGTTTTGGCAGAAATACAGCTAAATTTAATACACTGGTAACTGATCCGTCTGGCGCAGCCGTTGGCCCCGCGCTGATTGGTGATAATACCGGTAAAAATAATGAGTATACTTTGCAAACGGATTATGTATATCCATTTAGTAAAAATGTGATCCTGGAAACGGGTGTTAAAGGAATACTCAGGAATATTAAAAGTAAATATGAAAGCAGTGACCAGGATTTTGACTATAAACAGGATGTAGGAGCTGCCTACGGTGTTTTAAGTTTCAAACTGGCTAAAACGGTTGACGTTAAAGGTGGGCTGAGAGCTGAATACACTGATATTCACGGTGTATCCGGGTCCTCACTGAATTTTAATAATAATTATTTTAACCTGTTTCCAAGTGCTATAATTTCAAAAACGCTGAAAGGAAATTCTACGCTGAAGCTAAGTTATAACAGAAGAATGCAGAGACCAAGTCTGTCTTATCTGAATCCTTTCCTGAACAGAAACGATCCGCAGAACCAGCAGCAGGGTAATCCAAGTTTAAGTCCTGAATTAAGTGATATTGTAGAGCTGGGTTATTCTACCTTCATTAAGGGCTCTATCATTAATGCGTCTATCTTTTACAGAAATACCCAGGATGTGATCCAGAGTTTATTCATTCCTGAAAAAAGTCTGACTACTTATTTCAATGTGGGTAAAAATAAATCCTATGGTGCGAATGTGTTTGCTACTTATAACCCATTACCAAAATGGACATTGATGGGGAACTTCAGTTTAAATACTTATGATTTACTCAATACACAAACTAATGAAAGAAGTGGTGTTTATGTGAATTATTCAGCATTTGCAAGATCGGCTATTTCGTTTAACGGTGGTTGGAATACAGAGATTTTCGGAGTTTATAATTCTGAAAAAAGAGTTTTCCAGAATACGTCTGGACCAATGGTTTTTTATGGTGGTGCCTTCAAGAAGGATATCATGAAAAAGAAAGCAACAGTAGGGATCAATGTACTGAATGTATTCTCGCGTGATTTACACATCAGAAATGAAAGTAAAGGCGATACGTTCCTGCAGAGCACTAATATTTATTATCCTTTACGCTCTTTTGGAGTCAACTTCAGTTATAAGTTTGGTAAAGTGAGCTTTACTTCCAAAAAGAAAAAAGGGATCAATAATGATGACTTAAAACAGGAAGAAGGAGCCGGTGGATTAGGCGGTGGTGCAACGGGCGGCCCTAAACAATAAGAAAAAATTAAGATGAAGAGACCGTCTCCTAAGCAATTAAGAGACGGTTTTTTTTGTAAATTTTTATAAGGATAGTTTTCATTGGCATTTTAATTGTATTGTAGTATTAACCAGGTGTGATTATAATGATTGTAAGGAAATGGTACCTATATTTGCCTGGTAATTTATATGAAGACTTATATCATTCACGTTAGCCATGCTTCTGACAGAAAAAAGCATATTGATAAACAGTTAAAAGGTAAAATAACTGATGTGCATTTTGTGCTGGAAGGGGATAAGGAAAAGTTATCTGACCAGATTATCTCTAAATATTTTACAGGCGGAATGGCATGTATATCGGGGGGGACTTCCTGCGCATTAAAACATATCCTGGCTTATGAAGATGTTAAACGGCATAACATTGATTATGCGGTTATTCTGGAGGATGACATCTTTTTAGATGATCAGTTTATGGAGGCGGTTGAAAATGTGTTAACAGAAATCAAGAAAGATAAAATCAGTAATTTTATCATCAGCCTGGAAGATTCAAGTCTGAGATATGTGAAAGGGAGCACAAGGAAGAAAGGGAAATTTCTGTACAGGGAATCATATGGCAGAATGGCCGGTGCATACATGATCGATAATCAGGCGGCAAATAGTCTGATCGATAAATTAAATCAGGATAAATGTGGTATGCCGATTGATTTTTTTCATAATTATTGTGCCGATCACAAAATTATAGATATCTACTGGATACATCCGACAATTGCAACTCAGGGAACTTTAAACGGGAGTATGAATTCTCTTATTGATCCTACACCCAGAAGTTTTTTCAAAAGGATGTCTTTTAAAATGCACAAGAAATATAAACAGCTGCTTTGGTTATCCCGGTAGGTCTTTATATTTTTTTTACGCGTTTTAAAATCATAAGACTCAGTGGGTTAATTGGATATCCTGTGATGTTGTTCTGAAGCATAGTGACAGACTGGTCATAGAGGATTGGTACTATAGAGGCATTTTCTATAACCATATTATCCATTTTCTGATATAAAATAAAGCGTTTTTTTGAATCGTTCTCATAATAACTCTGCTCAAACAGACGGTCAAATTCTTTGTTGAAATAGCCGGTGTAATTAGGTCCATAGGGTACGCGGTTTTTCGAATAGAATACAGAAAGATAGTTCTCTGCATCCGCATAATCAGCAATCCAGGAGCCTCTGAAAAAATTGACCTCATTCTTAGACATTAATTCACGCAGGCTGGAACTGGGAGTGACATCAACTTTTACCCTGATGCCCAGTGAATTTAATTCTCCCTGGATGAATTCAATCAGATCTTTATAAGTGGTAGAAGTACTCAGTGTTAATTCTGACATCCCTTTCCCATGTGGAAAGCCTGCTTCTGCCAATAATTTGGCTGCTTTGACCGGATCATAGTGGTAACCTATGACCTTTGTGCTGTCAAATCCAGGCATTCCTTTGGGGACAAATCCGGAAGTAGCTGGTGTACCAGTGCTGTTCCGCAGATATTTGATCAGCTTTGCTTTATCTATAGCGTAATTAATTGCCTGACGTACTTTTTTAAATCTCAGTGGAGAGTTTTTGACAATGGATTTTGAAGTATCTACTAATATACCAACGTATTCAGTGCATAAATAGGGGCCTTTGATCAATTGAAATTTACCTTTGTATTTACTGGTCATATGACCGCTTTTGGTCAGAATATCGTCGCGGTAACTCCCGTCAACGCTATAGAAGAAGTCAAGGTCTTTTTTGATAAAGGACATAAATGCACTTTGCTTATCACTGATAAATGAAACTTTAACCGCATCGAGATAAGGAAGTCTGTGCCCGTTTTCCTTTTCCCAGTAATTCTCGTTTTTCAGCAGAACCAGAATTTCTTCTTCTTTCCAGTATTTAAAGCGAAAGGGGCCAGTGCCTATGGGATGGCTCCTGAAATCTTTTCCGTAATGGTCCACTACCTCATGGGGGACAACCACGCAATACTGTGTAGTCAGCAGGTTGATGAATGCCGGAAATGGTTTGGTCAGGCTGATGACCAGTGTACTGTCGTTAACTGCTTTAAAGCTATGACTGTCTTTTACTTTATCACTGAATATCCAGCCGCCTGAAGAAGCGACTTTAGGATCTATCAGCCGGTTGAAACTGTATACAAAATCTGCCGCAACTACTTTTCTTCCTTTTCCTTTGCTGAACAGTGGATCGTCATGAAAGAAAACATCATCGCGTAAATGAAAGGTATAGCATAATCCATCAGTTGTTATTTCCCATGACCTGGCAATTGCAGGTACAGGATTCAGCTGGCTGTCCGCCTGTACCAGACCGTTAAAAAGCTGGTTCATCATCCATATTGCCGGCTGATTACGTGCAAAGGCAGGATCCAGTGAGGTAAGGCTCTGATCAAAGTTGAGGTTAAAGACTTTTTTTTCTTTATCATCAGCCTTAAAATGACAGCTATACAGTGCAATAATGCATAAAGTGCAAAAAATATTTTTTATAATTCGGGGCATCAGATCAGGAATATTACTTTTGCACAAAGTAATAAATTAATCACTATGTCTATTTTAAATGCAGTTATAAATAATGTTGAGGATGAAACGCTACGCGAAGATTTGCAGGAGCGTGTGGATATCATTCTGCATAAGATTAAATTTATGGACAAAATACCTGTGGCCTGCCTGGATACCAACAATACGCCAAACAGTGTTTTGAATGTCCTGATTGAGGCTGTAGGGGGAGAGATGCTGGAAATTGTACAGCAGGCACAAGTACTGATTTATCACCAGACTAACTATAATATCGGGCAATTAATGGGCATTGTCCCTTCTCTGCTGGAAAAGGAATGGCCTGCAGTAACATATAACAGAGTGTACCTGATGGAAGACACCACTGCTTTTTTAAGCGATCCTGTTTCCTTTGTGGAAGCGATGGAAGATATGGCAGAAATGCTTTATCCCGGCTATTTTATTTTCGGGAACGAAGGTAAACGCTGGAGCTCATTTGCTGTTTAATAAGCAATAAATTTATCTATCTGCTGTCCGGTAAATTTGAGGGTATCTTCTTTATAAAAAGCACCTGATTCATCGAGCTCCGTTTTAATCGCCGGAATATGCAGTCTTAAGGGGAGTACATGCAGGTGTAAATAACTGCATACGCCACCAAAGTGATCAATACCCCTGATATTTCCATATTTACCCGAAGATATGCCTACCAGGCAGGCTTTTTTATCATAAAAGCTTTCCGGAAAACTACAGGCATCGATAAATGTCTTCAGGACCCCCGGAAAACTTCCGTTGTATTCGGGAATAATGAACACAAACTTAGTTGTAGCAGTAACCTGGTCCTGCATTTTTTGAAATTCCGGTGATCTTTTTCCATAGAGATCCGAGGTGATTAACGCGGAGGGAAGATCTGTGAGATTCAGTATATTAGCCTCTTGTCCTTTTCCAAGGAAGGCTTCCTGATAATATTTTGCAACTTTAAGCGTATTGCTTTCGGGTCTGTTTGTGCCTGAAACGATCGTAATCATGAAAAAATTGTTAATAAGATGTTCAAAACACTCTATTGTTTAACACTAATATTGTCATTTAGTTTGTATCTTAGCTAATTGTTAAAAAGCCCCTAAATGTAGGTAAAAATAGCATTTTTTACATAAAGGATCTAATTCACAAATTCTCAGGGAAATAATAAGTAATTATTAAATAGATAAATGAGTAAAATTATTGCATTGGCAAATCAGAAAGGTGGAGTAGGTAAAACAACTTCGTCTATTAATTTAGCCGCCAGCCTGGCCGTATTAGAATATAAAACTTTATTGGTAGATGCAGATCCTCAAGCGAATTCGACCTCAGGTATAGGGTTTGATCCCAGAAGCATCAAAAATAGTATTTATGAATGTATCATCAATGATGTAGAACCTTCAGAAGCTATTCAGAAAACAGAAACACCAAATCTCGATCTGTTACCAGCACATATTGACCTTGTCGGAGCAGAAATAGAAATGATCAATCTGACAAACAGGGAGTATAAAATGAAAGCTGTCCTGGAAAAAATCAAGGATCAGTATGATTTTATTATTATTGATTGTTCACCCTCACTGGGTCTGATTACAATCAATGCCTTAACTGCTGCGGATTCAGTAATCATTCCTGTTCAATGCGAGTATTTTGCATTAGAGGGGCTGGGTAAATTATTGAATACTATAAAAATTGTACAAAGCAGATTAAATCCGGAGCTGGAAATTGAAGGTATCCTGCTGACAATGTATGATGTACGTTTACGTTTATCTAACCAGGTGGTGGAAGAAGTGAGAACACACTTCCAGGAGCTTGTTTTTGAAACTATCATACAGCGGAATACACGTTTAAGTGAGGCACCGAGTTATGGGATTTCAGTCATCATGCATGACGCCAATTGTAAGGGAGCAATTAATTATCTGAATCTTGCCCGGGAGATTGTCCGTAAAAACGGAATGGTTAAAGAAACCCAGGGTTTGACTTCTGCAACTATTTAAATATAATTGAATGACATCTTTTCAGCGAAAAACAGGTTTAGGTAGAGGGTTAAGTGCGCTTTTGGATGATTCTGATTCGGCACATCCACCAAAAAATGCGATGAACCCGGTCAGTGAAACCGAACAGAAAACGCCAGCCAGCAATATTGGTCATATCAATATCAGTGATATTGCAACCAACCCATATCAGCCTCGTACTGAATTTGATCAGGTTGCATTGAATGAACTGGCTGATTCCATCAGGGTTCAGGGACTGATTCAGCCAATCACCGTCAGAAAGGCTGAGGGAGGAACTTACCAGTTAATCTCGGGAGAAAGGCGTTTAAGAGCCTCTAAACTTGCAGGATTAAGTGAAATTCCGGCTTATGTCCGTGAAGCCAATGACCAGCAGATGCTGGAAATGGCCCTGATTGAAAATATTCAGCGGGAAAACCTGAATGCAATTGAGGTTGCACTAAGTTTCCAGCGTATGCTGGAGGAATGTAATCTTAAACAGGAGCAGCTGGGGGAAAGAGTAGGTAAAAACCGCTCGACAGTGACCAACTATCTGCGTCTGCTGAAATTACCTCCTGCGATCCAGATCTCGATCCGGGATCAGAAAATCTCTATGGGACATGCACGTGCATTGATTAATGTAGAGGAAACAGATAAACAACTGTTCATCCATCAGGAAATTATTGATAAAGGCCTTTCTGTACGTAAAGTGGAGGAACTGGTCAGAAGTATCAACAGTTTACAGATTAAGCCAAAAGGGATGAAACAACCCCTGGGCGTATCTTTCGAATACCAGAAATTACAAAAGGACCTGGCTTCAAGATTTGCCACAAAAGTAAAACTTAAAGTTGGCGAAAACGGAAAGGGTGCTATTGAAATTCCCTTTGTTTCGGATGATGACCTGAGCAGAATTTTAGAATTATTAGATTGGTAATGCCAAAAATCTTACTGTTATCAGTTTTATTGTTCATTGCTGCGCTTGGAGCAAGTGGACAGGACAAATTCACTGTCAAAGGGGATAGTCTTAAACGTACCCCCGTAAAAACGGATACGGGGTATGTAAACCTGGGTAAAATTGCAGGTAGAAGAGCTGCGATCAGATCTGCAATCATCCCTGGCTGGGGACAATACGGAAACGGACTCACTATCTATCGTGGAATTAAAATTGCCGCTATTTATACAGGGGGAACGCTGCTGGCAATTTCCTATATACAGAATAATCAAAAATATCATGAATATCTTGCTGAGCTCCAATACAGGGCTCAATATGGTCAGTCTCCGGGAGGAAGTCCGCTTTTTAATATCGGGACCCAGGGTTTGCTGACTGCTAAAGATATATACAGGAGAAACAGAGAGGTCGTGATCTTCTCTTTCATAGGTTTGTATGCCGTAAATATTATAGAAGCTTATGTAGATGCGAGGCTTTCCTATTTTGATATAGGGGAGAACCTGGCTATCAAGATCTCTCCGACAGTAATCGGATCCAATACAATGTATGGGTATAATGCTTTTACGCCGGGCTTGAAGATCGCCTTTAGATTATAGATTTAAATATGCTTTACCATCCATCTTTATAAAATAAAAAATACATGAATATAGCTTTAATCGGTTATGGCAAAATGGGTCAGATCATTGAACGTTTTGCAATTGAAAGAGGACATGAGGTTGTCCTGAAAATTGGTATAGATAATCTGGCAGACCTTACGGTTTCAAATTTAAAAAAGGCTGATATAGCAATAGATTTTAGTACCCCTGACGCTGCTATCCGTAATATATATTTATGTTTTGATGCGAATGTACCTTTGGTTGTAGGAACAACCGGCTGGTATGGACAATTGCAGGAAATAAAGGATGAATGTGAACGTGGCAATCATACTTTGTTATACGGATCAAATTTCAGTATCGGGGTAAACCTGTTCTTTTATATCAATGAGATAATGGCAAAAGTGATGAACAACTACCCTGTATATGATGTGCAGGTTGAAGAAATTCATCATACACAAAAACTGGATTCTCCGAGTGGTACGGCTATGACAATAGCTGAGGGGATTATTGAGAATATAGACCGTAAATCTGAATGGGTAAACGAGCTGGATGGTGTTCCTACCATTGATGTGCTTAAACAAAACCAGGTACTGATTGCTTCACAGCGGATAGAGAATATCCCAGGTACACATACCGTGGTTTACAGTTCGGAAGTAGATGAAATAGAACTGAAACATACTGCTCATAGTCGTGCAGGTTTTGCCCTGGGTGCAGTTGTAGCCGCAGAATGGTTGCAAAATAAACAGGGTTTCTACAATATATCTGATATATTTAATTTAAAATAAGAAAAACATATGAATTGGAAGTTCTGGCAAAAGAATAAAGATACTGCGCCTAAAAAGAAGAAAACCAAAAGCAGGGAATGGTTTGATGCTGTTGTCTTTGCTGTAATTGCTGCTACTGTTATCCGCGTATTCTTTATCGAGGCTTATACGATTCCTACTGGTTCGATGGAGAGATCACTATTAATTGGTGATTTCCTTTTTGTGAGTAAGGTAAACTATGGTGCGAGGATACCCATGACACCAGTTGCTTTTCCTTTCGCACACCATACGATGCCAATTACTGGTACAAAGGCATATTATGATGGAATACAGTGGAAATACCGCAGATTACCGGGAATGCAGGATATTAAAAGAAATGATGTAGTCGTTTTTAATTTTCCTGATGGAGATACGGTAGCTCTGGAAGCGCAGGACAGGGATTACTATGATATGGTCCGTTCGGTAGGCAGACAGGCTGTTCATAACCAGTATACGATTGTCAGCAGACCGGTAGATAAGAGAGAAAACTATATCAAACGTTGTATCGGTATCAGCGGTGATATTCTGAGTATGTCAAACGGACTGGTTTCGATCAATGGAAAACCTGAACCAATGAAAAACACCGGACAGATCGATTATCTGGTGAAGTTCAAGACCAGCGATGTGAATTTCCAGGTTTTCGAAGAGATGGGTTTTGTGATAGACAGGGATATCAGTGCAATTTCTCAGGATAGCTACAATTTTGTAGGTACCCCTGAAATGATGGAGAAGGTTAAAAAATTAGACTTTGTAGCTGCTGTAAATACACGTACTGCCGTACCTGGTGCAGCTGAACCAAATGTTTTTCCTCAGGATCCAAACAGAAAATGGAATGCGGACAACTGGGGGCCGGTTCAGATACCTAAAAAAGGATGGACAGTCAAACTGGACAGCGCGTCGATGCCTTTATATCAGCGTGCTATTACTATCTATGAAGGTAATAAACTGGAAAAAGTTGCTGGTGGATGGAAGATTAACGGAGTCAAAACCGATAGTTATACTTTCAAAATGGACTATTACTGGATGATGGGCGATAACAGACATAATTCACTGGATTCCCGTTACTGGGGTTTTGTTCCTGAAGATCATGTGGTTGGTAAAGCATTGTTTATCTGGATGAGTTACGATACTAACGGATCTTTCTTTAGTAAAATCAGATGGAACCGTTTGTTTAGGGGTATTCATTAGATCCCGCCGGATTTTCCGGAATAAAAAAAGAGGTAAACAGTTTATAAACTGTTTACCTCTTTTTTTATGTTATAGTCTGTCAATCCGGAGTTTGTCGGCCAGTTCATTCAGGTCGTTGACCACTGCTTCTACCAATGGTATTCCCGACACTTTACGTTCCTGCTCAAAAGCATATTCAGGTTCTCCGGGAATAATTACGCTTTTGGAAGGGTCTATGGTTTTAGCACTTTTAAAGCGTTCAATCCAGTTATCGAGGTGAGCTTTGAAGTCGGCTGCGGGACGGAACCCATCAATCCGCATCGCGCCAAAGAAATGTCCCAGGCCTTCGCCTACAGGATTTTTCGACGGTTCAAGGAAGGCGACAAAAGGAGGAACCCAGGGCCCATAATTAGCACCCGAGAGAACCGCAGTCAGAATATCAACTGTTGCACTCAATCCGTAGCCTTTATGACTCCCGTGATCTTTATCGCTGCCTAAAGGAAGTAATGAACCCCCGTTTTTTAAAGCATTAGGATCAGTAGATCCATTGCCATCCTGATCCTGGGCCCAGCCTTCAGGAATAGGTTGATTTGCTCTTTGTGCAATTTCAAGTTTACCATTAGCTGCTGCTGCGGTAGCCATATCTACGACTACCGGAGGGTATTTTCCTGCCGGGAAGGCATAACACATCGGGTTGGTCCCTAATAACCTTTCATTTGCATAGGTAGGGGCAACCAGCGGACTTGCATTAGTCATACTGATGCCAATCATATCTTTTTCGACAGCCATCAATGCATGATAACCTGCAATTCCAAAATGATTTGAGTTTTTGACGGCTACCCATCCACTGCCATATACAGCCGCTTTTTCCATCGCCACTTTCATCGCAAAAGGGGCCACCACAAGACCAAGACCTGCATCTCCGTCTATGGTTGCAGTTGTAGGGGTTTCGTGGACTATGGTAATGTTTGGAGTGGCATTGATCCGTTCTTTTTCCCAAAGACGGATATATCCGCTGAGGCGGGCTACACCATGAGAATCTATCCCTCTGAGATCAGAGCGTAGTAATACATCTGTGGCTAAATCCGCATCTGCGGAAGGACAACCCATTTTTAAAAAGACACTTCTGGTGAAATTCCGTAAACGTGTTTCCGTAAAAGTATAAAAAGTCATCTGGATCGGTTAAGCGTATAATACCGTAAATTTATAATCAAGCGGTTTGAATGCGGACAATAGGCTTTCAATAAAATCTTCCCCGTAAAGTACATACATCGGAGCGATATTTAATACACGTTCCTGTAATACTCCCGATGGAAATAGTTTGTTTTTCAAGGCATCAATCTGCTGTAATGAAGTTGTATGTTTACGTTTTTCTGCACGTAAAAGTTTTTTCTCCAGATTGGTAACCAGTTTCAGGGCTTTCGTTTTGGCGCCTTCAGCCGACATAGATAAAGTTTTATCAATCTTATAAGAGTTTAATTTGATCTGGTCAAAAATAGCTCTTATAGCACGTTGTTCGTCATCCAGACAAAGCGAATCACCCACGTGGGCCTTAATCCATTGGTTTTTTAGTTGTTCATCACTATTAAACAGGGTGATCGGACTAATGTCAAGAATCTGCATTTTTCTTGCGCTTCTGTCGTCAATGACCAATGCCGAGTTCCTTAAGATCAGGACAGGATAAAAAACTTTGTAAAAATCAAAATTGGCCTTTAACTGGAGCCAGTAGGTCACTTCTGCGCCACCTCCGATATAAGCCAGGTTCGGAAGGATCAGCTCCTGATAAACCGGACGCATAACTACGTTTGGACTGAAGCGCTCGGGATGGGTATCTATTTCTTGTTTTAAAGCCTCTCTGGTAAAGCTGATGTCCGTATTGAGTACCTTATAAAGGTTATCTTCTTCTACGATACGTTCACGCAGCTGGTCATCCATATAGAAGAAATTAATCTCTCTTGGATTTACCTGTGGTTTATAGCCCTTTGACTCCAGGGCAGCACTGCTGGCATTGATTTGGGTAAAACTGTTCTGAGCTGTAATATCCTGATAGATAATATCAGCAAACTGGGTTTTTAGGGCTGAATCATCCGCGTCTATACAAACCAGACCCTTTTTACCAAATAAAGCATCTACCAGCTCACGCGTAGCATTAGCCAGTGTCTGATTCGAGGTATAGGCTTTTTCAATTGCTTTGGAGAATTCAGTACCGTTTTCACTAATGCCAAGATAACCTTTGTAAGCTGTCAGTGCATCTGTTATATCGGATGTGTTTAATCTTCCGGTAGCACCTGCCGCATTTTTTTTCCAGGTCAGGAGCTTGTCCTCTACTTTCACATGATTGATTTCTTCAAAATCATGGTCTTCTGTTGCCATCCAATAGACAGGTATGAAGTTATAATCAGGAAAACTTTTTTTGAGATCGGCCGCCAGTTTGATTGCTGTTACAATCTTATAGATAAAATACAGTGGGCCTGTAAATATATTAAGCTGATGACCCGTTGTAATGGTAAACGTGCGGTCATCAGCTAATAAGTTGATATTTTCTTTGACTAAAGCAGAAGGCTGAATATGCAGGTACTGCTTTTGCAGACTGCGAACCAGTAAACTCCGGTCACCGGAATACTTCCGGTCTTCAATAGCTTTCTTAAAGCCTTCCGTAGTAGGGGAGTACTTGTAAAAAGACTCCAGGTTATCTTTCCCATCTATGTAATCCAGGACTACTGATGAAAAAGCATGTGTTTGCTGATAGGAGATATACTTAGCCTGCATTGCTACGAAATTAAGTTATTAAACCATAATTCAGCACACTGCAATATTATTTTACAATTTGTCCATATAGATCAAAATCTTCTGCACGATCGATAGCTACATTTACAAAACTACCGTTAGCTGCATAGCCTGTGTTTGCATCGATTAAAACCTCATTATCAACCTCTGGAGAGTCAAATTCAGTACGGCCAATAAAGAAATCACCTTCTTTACGGTCTACCAGTACCTTGTAGGTTTGGCCTACTTTTTCCTGATTAATTTCATAAGAAATTCCCTGTTGAAGCTCCATGATCGCATCGACACGTTCCTGTTTTACTTCATCAGGTACATCATCCACCAGATTGTGTGCATGTGTTTTCTCCTCGTGTGAGTATGTGAAACAACCTAATCTGTCGAAACGCGTATCTTCAACCCAACGCAGCATCTCTTCAAAGTCTTTTTCAGTTTCGCCCGGGTAACCACAGATTAATGTCGTACGCATAGCAATTCCAGGAACTTTATCCCTGATCTGATTGACGATGTCGATAGTCTTCTGTTTGGTGATTCCACGACGCATCGATTTTAGCATATTGTCTGTAATATGCTGTAAAGGCATATCCAGATATTTGCAGATATTCTCTCTTTCGTTCATGGCATCCAGGATTTCCATAGGGAATCCCGAAGGATAGGCGTATTGCAACCTGATCCATTCAATACCATTAATGTCCGAAAGACGTCTTAATAATTCATCCAGATTACGTTTACCGTAAATATCCAGCCCGTAATAAGTCAGGTCCTGCGCAATAAGAATCAGTTCTTTAGTTCCGTTTGCTGCTAATATTTTAGCTTCTTTAACCAAAGCTTCCATTTCAGTAGATACGTGTTTACCACGCATTAATGGAATTGCACAGAAAGAGCAGGGGCGGTTACAGCCTTCTGCAATTTTGAAATAAGCAAAATGTGAAGGAGTAGTCAGTAGTCTTTCTCCAATCAGTTCATGCTTATAATTTGCACCTAATGAATGTAGTATATTTTGTAAGTCGTTAGTCCCGAAAAAGGCGTCAACGTTTTTGATCTCTGATTCCAGCTCTGGTTTATAACGTTCAGAAAGACATCCGGTTACAATTACCTTGCTGATTTTACCTTCCTCTTTTAACTGGCTGTACTGAAGGATAGTATCAATAGACTCCTGTTTTGCATTGTCAATGAAGCCGCAGGTATTGATTACAATAATATCGTCCTTATTGATTTCGTTAGCCTCATGAACTACATTTAAGCTATTCCCTCTTAATTGACCCATCAAAACCTCAGAATCGTAAATATTTTTGGAACAACCCAAGGTAATTACATTGATTTTTGGTTTTTTAACTGGGATAATTTTAGAAGTTGTTTTTGTGTTCATCTTGTATGTATATATATGCTCAGCGCGGAAATCTTATTTAAAGAGGCCGTCAACAAAAGCTTTTTTATCAAATAATTGAAGGTCATTCACACCTTCACCTACCCCGATGTATTTAACAGGGATTTTAAACTGATCAGAAATACCAATCACTACGCCACCTTTAGCTGTTCCGTCCAATTTAGTAATCGCCAATGCGTTTACATCCGTTGCTTCTGTAAATTGTTTACACTGCTCAAATGCATTTTGTCCGGTTGATCCGTCCAGTACCAGTAAAATTTCATGTGGTGCATTAGGAATTACCTTTTCCATCACTTTCTTAATTTTACCAAGCTCATTCATTAACCCGATTTTGTTATGCAGTCTTCCTGCAGTATCAATAATGACTACGTCTTCTCCGTTTGCTACAGCAGACTGTATCGTGTCAAAAGCTACTGAAGCAGGATCGGAACCCATAGCCTGGGCAACAACCCTGACACCAATGCGTTCACCCCATAACTTGATCTGTTCAACGGCAGCAGCTCTGAAAGTATCTGCTGCACCCAATACAACTTTTAACCCTTCGGCTTTAAGTTTATGGGCAAGCTTGCCAATGGTAGTCGTTTTACCTACACCATTTACACCAACCACCATGATCACATAAGGTTTATGGTCTCCGTATTCGAAATTGCGGAAATCATTACTGTTATTTTCAGCCAGCAAAAGCTGGATCTCATCCCGGAGAATCAGATTCAATTCGGAAGTGGACAAATATTTGTCTTTTGCCACTCTGTCCTGAATCCTTTCGATGATTTTCAGTGTAGTCGTAACGCCGACATCCGACGTAACGAGTACTTCCTCCAGATTGTCCAGAACATCGTCATCAACGGTTGATTTTCCTGCAACAGCTTTGGTGATTTTGTTAAGAAACCCAGTTTTAGTTTTCTCTAAACCCTTGTTTAATACTTCCTGAGCTTCAGGAGCAGTTTCCTTTTTCTTGAAAAAATCGAATAGTCCCATAGAAATGTAGATGAAAACAAAAAAAGCCCTCCCATGAATATAGGGACGGCTTTAATATCATTAAATATTAAAATTACTTGCCTTCAATAGCATCTTTAACGTGATCGTTATGAACGATAACTTCTTTAAAAGAATAAGCACCAGATTTTGGTGATTTAGTCATCGTAATAACTTTTGAATATTCTTTACCTTTACCCGTTTTAAGGGTTGCAACTACCTTTTTTGCCATGATCTAAATAGATTGGAAATGTATTACTTAATTTCTTTATGTACAGTTACTTTCTTCAATACAGGATTGAATTTTTTCAATTCTAATCTCTCAGTTGTATTTTTACGGTTTTTTGTAGAGATATATCTAGACATACCAGGCATGCCGCTAGTTTTATGCTCTGTACATTCTAGAATAACTTGTACTCTGTTACCTTTTTTTGCCATTTTATTAATAATTTAGTTGATTCACATCAACAATGTTTTTACAAAAATCCTTTTTTTACGAAACGGTTAATAGCTTCAGTAATACCAACTTTATTGATGGTTTTGATAGCTGAAGTAGAAACTTTCAGTGTTATCCAACGGTCTTCATCAGGAATATAAAATTTCTGAAGTTGTAAGTTGGGATAAAACTTACGTTTAGTTTTAACGTTTGAGTGAGAAACATTAAAACCACTCATAGCCTTTTTTCCGGTTAAATCACAAACTCTAGACATGCCTTTAATATATATTGTTAAATTGTTCTTCGCTTAATTTTTTAAGAGTGTGCAAATATCACGAAAATATTTGTAACGATCAAGAGTCCATGCGATTATTTTTCAAATTTTACAGATTCTCTCCTGCTCCTCTCCGGACAAAGATACACAAATACCTCAGAAATGCGAATATCAGGGGATTCATTGGCCTGATGCCCCTTAATGTAATTAACAATGTACATATATTTTGTACTAAGAATATTTATATCATCTTCAAATAATTTATATTAGCTTAAAAAATCCCCAAATATATTATGCAAATCAAATCTTTAGCCGAGTACGAAGAAACCTACAAGTTCAGTGTTGATCATCCAGAGGAGTTTTGGGCAGGAATAGCCGAGAATTTTCTATGGAAAAAGAAATGGGATAAGGTATTATCCTGGAATTTCACTGAACCGAAGATTAAATGGTTCGAAGGCGCAAAGTTGAATATTACCGAAAATTGCCTTGACCGTCACCTTGAAAAAAATGGTGATAAACCAGCGATCATCTGGGAATCAAATGATCCGGAAAAGCCAAGTGTAACCTTAACCTACAAAATTCTTCATGAGCAGGTATGTCGTTTTGCCAACGTGCTGAAGAAAAATGGTGTTAAAAAAGGTGATCGTATTTGTATTTATATGCCAATGGTGCCTGAGCTGGCTATCGCTGTATTAGCATGTGCCCGTATTGGAGCAGTGCATTCAGTCATATTCGGTGGTTTCTCTGCGAAATCTATCGCAGACAGAATCAATGACTCTGCCTGTAAACTGGTTATCACTGCTGATGGGTCTTTCCGTGGAAACAAACAGATTCAGCTTAAAGAAGTAATAGATGATGCACTGATCGGGTGCCCTACTGTAGAAAAAGTGATTGTATTAACGCATACAAGAACACCTGTTTCTATGTTAAAAGGACGTGATCTGTGGTACGAAGATGAGATTAAACTGGTAGATACAGTTTGTCCGGCTGAAGAAATGGATGCTGAAGATATGCTGTTCATCTTATATACTTCGGGTTCTACCGGGAAACCAAAAGGTGTTGTGCATACAGTAGGCGGATATATGGTTTATGCCGGATACACTTTCTCTAATGCATTCAATTATCAACCGGGTGAAGTGTTTTTCTGCACCGCGGATATCGGCTGGATTACAGGTCACTCTTATATCGTATATGGCCCGCTTTCTCAAGGGGCAACCACACTTATATTTGAAGGTATCCCCACTTATCCTACGCCTTCAAGATTCTGGGAAATTGTAGAAAAACATAAGGTTAACATTCTATATACTGCGCCAACGGCAATCCGTTCGCTGATGAGTTTTGGAACAGAGCCACTAAACGGGATAGATATGAGTTCTCTGCGTGTGCTTGGATCGGTAGGAGAACCTATTAATGAAGAAGCATGGCACTGGTTTGATGAAGAAGTAGGACATAAAAAATGCCCTATTGTCGATACCTGGTGGCAGACGGAAACCGGCGGATTGATGATTTCACCAATTGCCTTTGTAACTCCGTTAAAACCAGCCTGTGCAACTTTACCTTTACCTGGAGTTCAGCCCCTACTGGTAGATGAGCAGGGAAAAGAGATAGAAGGAAATGGCGTAAATGGTAATCTGTGTATTAAATTTCCATGGCCTGGTATGTTAAGAACGACTTATGGTGATCATGAACGTTGTAAACAAACTTATTTTTCTACCTACCCTGAGCTTTACTTTACAGGTGATGGATGTATGCGGGATGAAAACGGGTATTACAAAATTACCGGAAGGGTAGATGATGTAATTAATGTTTCGGGACATAGAATTGGTACAGCTGAAGTAGAAAATGCAATTAATATGCATGCGGGTGTAGTAGAAAGCGCGGTAGTCGGTTTTCCGCATGAAGTTAAAGGACAGGGAATATATGCCTTCGTGATTTATCCGAAAATTCATGATGAACCAGAGCTAACCAAGAAAGATATTCTGCAAACTGTAACCCGTGTAATTGGTGCGATAGCTAAACCAGATAAGATATTATTCGTGTCCGGATTACCTAAAACACGATCGGGAAAAATCATGCGCAGAATCCTTCGTAAAATTGCTGAAGGAGAAACAACCAGTCTGGGTGATACCAGTACTTTGCTTGACCCGGCAGTGGTAGATGAGATTATTGCGGCGGCTCAACAACTATAAGGAGTGCAATTCCTGAAAACAATTTTAAAAACCGGCTGTTCTTAACCTGAACAATTATTTATTTAAAACGGATACTATGGACAGTTTAGAGTTAAAAGGAAAATGGAACGAGTTAAAGGGAAAAGTTAAACAAGCATATGCTGAACTTACTGAAGATGATTTAAAACATGAAGAAGGTAAGGAAGATGAGCTTTATGGTAAATTACAACAGAAAACAGGTAAAACCCGTGATGAAGTAATTACCTGGTTAAAATCTCTTTAAGCTTATTAATATGAGAAAGGCCTCTTCGGGTTCATATCCGAAGAGGCCTTTTCTGTAAAGAATTATCCCGAAGGATTAGTAACCAAATATTTGCTCTAAGGTAAGGGTGTTAAGTTTGCCGAATTTTTGCATATCATCAGCTTTTACCTTTTTGTCGGATGCTACAATACAATAGTTGTAAGGTTTATTCGCCACATTATTGGTGTGGAAAGATTTAATATCTGCAAATGTCAGAGGCTGAATACCTTTATATTCATCAATTCTTGAATCGTGGTCAAGACCCAGTCTCTGATCTGCATAATAGTGATTGATGATATCATTTTTTGTAATTCTTGAAGTCACCAGCGCATTTAAAGAATTAGATTTCGAAGATTCAAAGTTTTTATCCGATTCAGGTAAAACATTGAGCAGCTCATTCATCGCACCAACTGCATCATTCATTTTATCAGCCTGGCTACCTACATAGGCCATCATGGCATTGTCTTTCTCTTTTTTGTCAGGCGTTACATAAAATGCAAATGTCGAATAAGCCAATGCTTTAGACTCTCTGATAGTCTGGAAAACAATAGATCCCATACCGCCACCAAAATAGCTGTTAAACAAATTGACTTTAGGCGTTTCTGAAGGGTTATAGACTCCGTTATTTCTTATCCAGCGAATTTCTGACTGTACCATGTCATAGTTGGCAAAGTATACCTGGTTGTCTTTATTATCTGTATAAGTGAAATGCTGGGCCGGGGCAGCTTCAGTAAATGACTGAGGCAATACGTGTACTTTCGCGATATGTTTAGTGAAAGTTTCCGGTGTTTCAGGCCCATAATAATTAACAGCGTGTTTATATGTATTGATATGATGCAGGATATCCAGCAATTGTGAGGAAGTCATTTGCTGTAACTCTTCGTTTGAAAGTACAAAATTCGTTGGATTTTTAGGACCGAATTGTGCATAGTTCATCAGGCCTGAAAGAATAGCACTTTTGTTCAGCTTTGTATTTTCTCTTGATTTAAGAATACTGCTTTTCATCTCTTTTAAAGCTTCTTCATTGGCTTTGCAGTTGGCGAAGATGTGTTCTGTTAAACTTACAGCCTGATCGAAATTTTCCTGCAATCCGCTGATTTCAATTGTCGTCACATCGTTTCTTACGGAAAAGGAATAGTTACAGGCGATATTGTAGAACTGCTTGCTGATTTCTTCTGCAGTATATTTATCAGTACTCAGGAAAGTAAGATATCTCGCTGCGTAAGGTAATAGTTTAGAATTCCAGGCTCCCATATCAAAACGATAGGTGAGTTTGAATATGCTATTTTCTTTGTTTTGGACTGTTACCACATCAGCAATGCCGGTTTTTCCAAAATTCAGATCTTTCTGGTAATCCAGGAATCTGGCTTCAATAGGTTTGGTGGGGGCAGCCAGCAGATTTTTAGTGAAGACAGACGTTTCGTTTGTATTTGTTTTAACAGGAGTGATTGCTGGTTTCTCTACTTTTTGAATGCTCTTGTCTTCGCCTTTATGTTTTAAAATGACTACATAGTCATCCTTGAAAAATTTGTTTGCGAAATCAACAACCTCTTTCTTGTTGATTTTGGCCATGTCATCAGGGTTGCTCAGTGATTTATCCCATTTAGTTGCCCGGTTTAAGATAAATTCATTAGTCACCGCTTCTACCCGGAAATTATTCTTATCAAATGATTCCAGCAGACTCAGTTTACTGTTTGCTACTGTAGCTTTGATCAGACTTTCGTCAAAATTACCACTTCTGATCAGAGCAATCTGATCGAGTAACAGTTGCTTAGCCTGGTCAAGCGTCTGACCTTGTTTAGGCTGGGCAGACAGCGTAAAAGTCCCATAGTCTTTCATCTGCTGGTAACTGGCATATGCACTCAGTACTTTTTGCTGTTTGTTTAGATTAATATCCATTAATCCGGCTTTACCATTTGAAAGGATGCTGGAGATCAGGTCAAGCACCATACTTTCCTTTGTATTTTCAGCATAACCTCTATAACCGATTTTTACAGTCTCCGCACTTGGACCATTAATATCAGCAGTCTGAATTCTGGTTAGTGGTTTTTCCGGTGCAGGGTTGTATAATTCGAGCGGTTTGGCTTTCATATAAGCAAATGACTTAGCCACTTTCTGGATCATTTCATCCGATTTGAAATCACCTGATAATACAATAGCCATATTATTCGGCACATAATATTTGTTATAATACTTGCGGATTTCTACCAGAGAGGGATTTTTTAAATGTTCAATGGTACCAATAGTGGTTTGTTGTCCATAGTTATGGGTTGGATATAACAAGGCATTCATTCTTTCACTGACTTTCCAGGAGTCATTATCCAGGCCTCTGTTTTTTTCCTCATAAACTGCCTCCAGCTCTGTATGAAAAATACGGAATACCGGATTGCGGAAACGTTCTGCCTGTAAGGCAAGGAATTTATCTACTGCATTAGAAGGAAGGTCTTCATTATAAACTGTTTCTTCATACCAGGTATGTGCATTGGTAGATTGTCCACCAATTGATTTCATCATTTTATCGTATTCATTCGCTATCGAATAATTTGAAGCTTCACCCGATGTTTTATCAATCTGCGCATATATTTCTTTCCGTTTAACAGGATCGGTAGTTGCATGATATTTTTCATAGAGGGCCTCTATTTTATCTAACAGAGGTTTTTCTTTAGCATAATCCAGGGTTCCAAAACGATCAGTTCCCTTAAATAACAGATGCTCCAGGTAATGTGCCAGTCCTGTAGAAGTACGCGGATCTGTATTACTACCTGCTCTTACAGCCATACGGTATTCAATGCTCGGTTCTTTAGCATTTTCCGAAAGGATAACTGTCAAGCCGTTTGGTAAAGTATAAAAGCGCGATTTAGTGGGGTCATTGGTCACATATTTATAGCTATAGCCACCGGAAGAGGCAGTCTTCCACTGGTATCCCACCTGTGCCATGAGGGATGATCCTGCCAGAATAAAGCAGGAGAAAATAAGTATTTTTTTTTTCATGTTTAATAAGTTATGTTCAAATATACTTTTTGAAATAGGAATTTCTGGCATTTTTTGTCCCATAATCTTGTACTTTTACCTCCATGAAGAAAGAGCAATCCAGACCCAATATTTTAGTAGTAAATGATGATGGTGTAACTGCACCGGGAATCAGGAATCTGATTGAAGCAGTTAAGGAATTAGGTAATGTCGTAGTGGTTGCACCAGATGGACCGCAATCAGGAATGGGACATGCAATTACGATTGGAAAACCACTGCGTTTTGATCGTGTAGATCTCTATGAAGGTGTTGAAATGTATAAATGTTCAGGTACACCGGTAGATTGTGTGAAACTGGCCGTTAACAAAATATTTAAAGGTAAAAAACCAGATCTCTGCGTTTCGGGGATCAACCACGGACTGAACAATTCAATCAATGTAATTTATTCAGGTACGATGTCTGCTGCTGTAGAAGGAGCTATTGAAGGTATTCCTTCGATTGGATTTTCTTTGGATGATTTTTCTGAAGAAGCTGATTTTAGCCATTGTCTTAAATTTGTTAAGATTATAGCCCGTCAGGTACTCGATCATGGTTTGCCGCAGGCCACTTTGTTAAACGTGAATTTTCCAAAGGGAGAAGAGCTTAAAGGAATTAAAATCTGCCGTCAGGCAAATGCAAAGTGGGCAGAAGAATTTGATGAAAGAAAAGATCCTTACGGACGTCCGTATTACTGGTTAACCGGAGTGTTCCAGAATAATGACAAAGGAGAAGATACAGACGTATGGGCTTTGGATAATGGTTTCGTATCGGTTGTACCGGTGCAGTTTGATCTAACCGCGCATCATGCTATCCCAATATTAAATTCATGGACGTTTAATGATTAAAAATATTAAAAATAGTGTTTGGACAGGCTTCGGAATCGGGCTTGTCCTTCCCGGAATACTGGTTTCTATAGTGTGGTTTATAATGCATACTGTATCTTTTCTGGCAAAGGCTGATCTGTTACTGATTGGTTGTATCGCAGTGAATGCACTGCTATTAAAATATTTTTTTAAAGTCAATAAAGAAAATACCGGAAGGGGAATTCTGAGTGCTACCTTTATCTGGGGTTTCTTATTCTTTTTTTATAAAATGTCACAGTCATGAAGTACTATCTGGTAGCAGGCGAAGCGTCGGGAGATCTCCATGGTGCCAATTTGATGAAGGCACTGAAAGATCAGGACCCCGAAGCTGAATTCAGATATTTTGGTGGCGATAAAATGAAGGCCGAGGGGGGACATCTGGCGAAACATTATGCTGAAATGGCATTTATGGGATTTACAGAAGTTGTGCTCAATCTCAGGACGATATTCCGGAATCTGAAAACCTGTAAAAACGATATCCTGAACTATTCGCCGGATGTACTGATTCTGATAGACTTTCCGGGGTTCAATTTGAAAATAGCTGATTTTGCGAAAGAGCAGGGACTCAGCGTATGCTATTATATCTCTCCGAAAGTATGGGCCTGGAATCAGAAGCGGGTCCTGAAAATTAAAAAGATCGTTGATCACCTGTTTTGTATCCTCCCATTTGAAGTTGATTTCTATAGAGAGTGGGGGATGGAGGTGGATTACGTAGGTAATCCTTTGCTGGATGAGAAAGCTTCTTTTGTACCCGATATTGATTTCTGTGAAAAACAGGGGTTGAATAGTGGGCAGGTAATCGCATTATTGCCAGGTAGCCGTAAACAGGAAATAGAGCGGCTTTTGCCAGCCATGCTGAGTGTTACTGAAGAATTTCCAGATCAGCAGTTCGTCGTTGCTGCTGCTCCCGGTTTTCCAGTGGTTTATTATCAGCAGTTTATCGGGGCAAAAAATGTGAAACTTGTTTTTGGGCAAACTTATGACCTGCTTCATATTGCTACCGCTGCTATAGTTGCCTCCGGTACGGCAACCCTGGAAACGGCTTTATTCCATGTCCCTCAGGTAGTAGTTTATAAAGGAGGTACAATTTCTATTGCAATTGCCAGAATGCTGGTTAAAATCAAATTTATATCATTAGTCAATCTGATTATGAATTCAGAAGTTGTTACGGAGCTGATTCAGGAAGATTGTAATACGATAAATATAGCGGAAAATCTGGCCAGGCTGATTGAAGGGCCGTGGAGAGAAAAGATGCTGAATGACTATAAAGATTTGGCAGAAATAATGGGGAAACCCGGTGCTTCAGCCAGAACGGCTGCGTTGATCCTGCAATATATGCAAAAGAAATAAATGCCTGTCTTATTTTGAAGGCAGGCTTTATGCTAAATTCAAGCGGTTTTTTTTACCAAAAGATTATTGATCCTTTTGACCACATCATCCAGGTCAAATGGCTTACTGATATAATCATCAGCACAAGCCTGCGTGCTCATTTGTTTGCTTCTTGGATTCGCTGACATCACAATAACCGGGATGTGTTTGGTGAACATATCATTTTTCAGGTCATCACAGATTTCGATTCCGTTTCCATCAGGTAACATTACATCGATAATAAAGAGATCAGGTAAAGAGTCCCGTAGTTTGCTTTTCAGCTCGCTGACTGACGAAGAAAGCTGCAGTTCATAACCCTCATCCTTTAATAAATACTCAATGATATACCTGATATCACTGTCATCTTCCAGTACGTGTATCCTTTTGGTCATAATTAATTATGTTAGCTATTTATTTGTTTAATTCTTATCAAATAGTGTTCCACAATATCTCCAATATAGCCGGAGAGATTAAACATTACATTCTTGTGTGTAAAACTTATTCGTTTAAAAAAAAAGGCATCCCATATTCTGAAATGCCCTCTGGAATAGTTTTAAAGATAATTAAGCTGCATCTATAGCATCGCGTAATGCTTTTGCGGCTGCTGCCGGATCTTCAGCACCATATATGGCTGCACCAGCAACGGCTACAATCGCCCCTGCCTGAATGACTGCGGTGATATTTTTAATATTTACACCACCAGCTACCGAAACTGGTACTCCTGCGCGGGCTGCTTCATCAATTAAAACCTGAATAGAATATCCTTCTGTCCATTGTTCATCCAGTCCTGCATGTAGCTCTACAAATGCTGCACCTAAGCTTGTTACTTCCCGGGCACGTTTCACGCGGTCTGCTACGCCAATAGTGTCAACTACTACTCCTTTGCCATGTGCTTTTCCTGCTTTGATTGCACCTGCGATAGTTGCATCACCTGCGGCCCCCAGAACAGTTACTAAATCTGCACCTGCTTTAAAAGCGATATCAGCCTCCAGCTCTCCGGCATCCATAGTTTTTAAATCTGCAAACACCAGTTTATCTGGATGTGCCTGTTTCATTGCAGTAACTACCTTGATCCCTTCATTCTTAATTAATGGGGTACCCAGTTCAATAATATCAATATAAGGAGCGATTTTAGCAGTTAAGGCCAGGGCTGCTGCTGTCGTTAATAAGTCTATTGCTACTTGTAATTTTGCCATGTATTTGTTTTTTATTTAATGTGTTCTAATATTCAATTGGTTATTCCAGATTGGCATGTCTTTCCCAGAGTTCTTCAGCGGGAGTGTTCTCAGCGGCCATCATCGTTTGAAAAATAGCATCAGTCAGCAGGAGCAGGGATTGTTCAAACAGGCTTCCTGCATATTGTGCCGAAATAGTTTTTCCATGATCTTCTTTCTGCGCGGCAGGAATAAGTATAACCTGGCTAGCCAGTCTGGCTAACGGAGAATTGGTTGTGGTAGAAAAGACAACCACCCCGGCACCTGCAGATACGGCTTTTTCTGCTGCCTTGACGATGGTTCCTGTGGAACCTGATCCTGAAGCTGCAATTAGCAGATCTCCTTTTTTTATTGCTGGTGTAGTAGTTTCTCCTGCAACATATACCGTAAACCCGAAGTGCATCATTCGCATGGCAGCAGCTTTTAAAGCCAGGCCTGTACGTCCCGCACCAGTAACAAAAATCCGTTTTGCCCCAAGAAGATAAGGAATTGCTGTTGCCAGCTGATTAAAATCTATGTTGGCTGCGATTCTGTTATTTTCTGCTAAAATCAATTCGAGATTAGCTTTTAAGCCGATGGCATTCTGATCTGTGTTATTCATTGGTTTTTTGTCTGCACCAAAGGTAGTTTGAGCAAATTGTGGGAACGTTATACTATATGCGCATAGTGTGGGATTATTTGGAAACCCATATCTTTGAATTGATGAATGAGAACGCGAGCCCTGGATTAGAAAAGTCATTGATTTATATCAGAAACCTGGAGAACTGCCCTCCAAGTTACCTGAACGATCCCGGAAGAAAGGATTTCTTTGAAATTGTCTGGTTACAGGATGAATTTCCATTACACCTGGCCGGGGATGAAGAGAAATCGGAGCGTGGGGACTGGATTTATCTTATTCCCCCATATCGCGTCCATCAGCTAAATAAAGCAGGTAAAAATGGTATTCTGCTATCTTTTAAAAGAGATTTTCTGGATGACCAGGACAAGGAATTTTATCTTGACCTTTTTAAGATTTTCAATATACAGGGAGAGTTTTCCTGTTTGCCCCTTGCTGTTGATAGTGCTGCCGAACTGAATAAAATCTATCCTTTGCTGGAAGAGGAGTATCAAACACAAAGTAATAGTTTTTTGATTTTAAAGGCTTTACTGAAAGTATTCCTGTTGAAACTGATCCGCATTAAAGAACATGTTTTTACCACTCATGATGTCAATCAGAAAAGAGTATATGAATTTATGCTGCTGCTTGAAGAAAACTATCAGCAGGAACGGAATGCTGAATTTTATGCCGGAGAGCTGGGTTTAAGTGCTAAACGTTTAAACCAGATTTTAAAATCTAAACTGGATAAAACAGTCGTGCAGCTTATTCATGACAGGGTGATTCTGGAGGCAAAGCGACAAATTATACATAGTGAAAATACCCTTAAAGAGATTGCTTATAGCCTGGGGTTTACCGATCGCCCATACTTTAGCCGGTTCTTTAAAAAACAAGCGGGTGTATCTCCCGAAGAATTTCAGAAACAGGCCAGAATCCATATGGAGTCGCTGTTCAATACACTGATTGAATAGACAGAATAGGATAATATTCACTAGCTTTATTTTCTAAACTAAAAAATTTATGAAAAGAATAGCCTTTGCCCTTCTGTTCGTCAGCACTATTGTTGCCTGTAAACAGGAAGACAAGAAAAACCATGCTAACGGGAATGCTAAATTCAGCAAACTCTGCGATCAGTATTACGAAGATTATTTAAAATTAAATCCAATTTCTGCCACTTATTCGGGAGATAACAGATATAATGGCGAGCTACCTAACGATGGGTCGGTGGCTTATCTGAATACTACTAAAAGTTTTTACAAACAATATCTGGATAGCCTGGGTAAATATAACCGCGAGCAGCTGGATGAAAATGACAGATTATCTTTTGATGTATTGAAAGATCAATTGGAGGTAGGATTGGAAGGGCTTAACTATCACTTTGAATATCTCCCTTTTAATCAGATGACTGCGTTACCATTAACGATTGGTCAATTTGGATCCGGTACCGGGGCACAGCCTTTTAAAACGGTTAAGGATTATGAAGACTGGTTGAAGCGTATTAATGCATTTTCTGTCTGGGCTGATACAGCAATCGGGAATTTTAAAAAGGGAATTGCATCCGGTATTGTATTGCCTAAAGCGCTGGTTGTGAAAATGTATCCGCAAATGCTGGGGATGGTTGTCACTGATCCTGCAAAGAGCTTGTTCTACGGTCCGGTTAATCAAATGCCAAAAGAATTTTCGGTAGCAGACAAAAAAAGACTGACAGAGGCTTACCGTAAGTCAATACTAACCGTGATTGTTCCTACCTATAAAAAACTGGGGGATTTTCTGAAAAATGAATATCTGCCAAAGGCGAGAACAACTTCAGGTTTTTCTTCTTTACCTGGCGGGACTGCGATGTATACCTATTTAGTGAAACAACAGACCACAACTACTAAAACACCGGAAGAGATTTATCAGACTGGTTTGAAAGAGGTAGCAAGAATTCATTCGTTAATGGACAGCGTTAAAAATACGACAGGTTTTAAAGGTGATTTGAAGGCGTTTTTTGAATATATGAAAACCGATCCTAAATTCATGCCTTATAAAAAGCCTGCTGAGATTCTCGCTGCATTCGATAACATTCATAAACGGATGGAACCGAATCTGAAAAAGATGTTTACAACAGTTCCAAAAACACCATTTGAAATCCGTCAGACCGAGGCTTTCCGTGCAGCATCAGCAAGTGCTGAATATAATCAGGGATCTGCGGATGGTAAACGTCCTGGTATTTTTTATGTGCCTATATTGGATGCTACCAAATTCAATACAACTTCTGGTATGGAATCTCTGTTCCTTCATGAAGCCATCCCCGGACATCATTATCAGATTTCATTGACTCAGGAAAATACTAATTTGCCTAAATTCCGTCGTTTTGGTATGCACAATGCCTACGTAGAAGGCTGGGCTTTATATTGTGAATCTTTAGGTAAGGAATTAGGACTTTATACAGATCCATACCAGTATATGGGTGCTTTGGGTGACGAAATGCACCGGGCTATCCGTCTGGTTGTAGATGTGGCCATACATACTAAAAATATGACCAGGGAACAGGCCATTAAATATATGATGGATAATGAGGCAATCGACGAGCATGGGGCAACAGCCGAAATTGAACGCTATATGGGAATGCCTGCACAAGCATTGGGTTATAAAACCGGGGCAATGAAAATCCGTGAATTACGTACAAGATACGAGAAAGAATTAGGACCTAAATTTAAGCTGGCCGAGTTCCATCATCAGGTGCTTAAAGACGGGTCTTTACCATTAAGTGTTTTTGAAGCAAAAATGGATGCCTGGGCTGCAACAGTAAAATAATAGTAATTTTTCCCTAGTTAGGAGAATATTCTGACCAGGGAAGAGAAACTTCCCCGGGCAAGCTTATATTGCAGGCTTGTCTGATAAGATCTTTCAATTTCCGGCCCTATAAAAGAGGCCGGAATCAGGTCATCAGGATTGGATCGGAATAATATAGACCATTTTCCTGATGACCTGTTCTTAAATATTTCCAGAATGCCGTGTTTGTGTATTATCCTGTAGAAGGAAAGATTAGGTGATAGTTTTTTTACCTGGAAACTTTCTCCATACAGTGAAACTTTATAATAAATCATATAGGTGTATTTGGTTTTAAGCTAATTGATTCTCTATACGTCTCAAAAATCATTCAGATCAGACGATTTGCTGATCATTCATCTTTTCTTATTGTAATTGTCTGGCTTTGTTCTTCAGCGTTAACGGACAATTGAACAATTGGCACTAGTGTTTTTCTAAAATCGTTTTAATTATTAACGATGATATTCTGCGATTTGTTGCGGAAGATGAAACTGAAAAACGCCTTCCTTATCAATAAGGTTAAAATTACTCTTCTGAGGGCAATTTATTTTTTCTTTTTTTAATAATAGCTCTTTGTCATGGATAAATACATTTCATAATATTTTTTAACTATTGTGTACTTTAAAATAATATTAAAAAGTATTCTGTTTATAATAATATTATTTATTAAGTTTGACGCCTAACCAGAATAATGACCGTGATCATCGAGAAGAGTAAACTCTTAAGGGCAGATATAATCAGACAACTATACTATAAACATCCGCTTTCCTTAACTGAACTGAGCAGGTTAACTAACAAAAGTTTACCACTGGTTACTAAAGTCGTAAACAATCTCATTACAGAAGGTTATATCGTTGAACAAGGTCTTGCTCCATCAACAGGCGGCAGAAGAGCATCACAATTTCTACTCAATCCGGACAACCAGAAGTACATCGTTTCCATAGCCATGGATCAGTTGATAACCCGTATGGTTATTTATGATTTAGCGCATCAAATGGTTGTGCCTGTAAAATCAGTTCATCTTATCATTGCTGAAGATAAATATGGGGTGTCCAAACTGGTTGATTTTATAAAAGAAAACCTGTTATTAGCTGGCATTCAAAGAAAAAACCTTTTAGGTGTAGGTCTGGGCATGCCAGGATTCATTAATATTGAAGAAGGGATTAATCATTCCTATCTGAAACCCGAAAACGGGCAGAACCTGCAACAATATTTAACTGCTGAATTAGATTTACCAGTATTTATTGACAATGATTCTAGCCTGATCGCATTGGCCGAATGGCATTTTGGTGCGGCAAAGGGGATGAAAGATGTGCTGGTTGCCAATATTGGCTGGGGTACCGGACTAGGTATGATTGTCAACGGACAGCTTTACAGGGGAAGCAGTGGTTATGCCGGAGAATTCAGTCATATTCCATTATCAAATACCAATAACCTTTGCTCCTGTGGCAAAAGGGGCTGTCTGGAAGTAGAAACTTCATTACTGGTCATGACTCAGAGAGCGATAGCAGAGATCGAAGGAGGGGCAGCATCCAGTATGACCACTCTTTTTAAAGACAAAAGCAAAGATATCGGGGAGCTTTTCCTTGAAGCCGCAAGTAATCATGATCCACTTGCTGTTTCTATTCTTTCTGATGCAGCCTTTTTACTTGGAAAAGGGCTAGCTACTTTAATCCATATTATGAATCCTGAATGTATTGTATTGAGTGGTCGCGGAGCGATGGCCGGAAAAATTCTGTTACCTCCCATACAACAGGCGATCAATGAATTTTGTATTCCCCGGATGGCAGATCAGACTTCCATTGTATTGTCAGAACTGGCGGTGAATGCTGAGTTGCTGGCTGCGGCAAGTCTGGTCATTGAAAATAGCCAGTTCGAATTTTAATAAGCAAACAAACCAATTTAATATATAAATCTAATCAAGCATGAAAAAAATCTACTCCAGATGTTTAAGTGTTTTATTGTTAACATTGCTGACAATAACCGCTTATGCACAAAAAACTGTATCCGGAAAGGTACAGGATGCTACGGGTACCCCGGTGCCTGCAGTGAGTATACTTGTAAAAGGTACAAATAAAGGTACCAGTACCGATGGCAATGGTAAATTCTCTATTTCGGTTCCCGAAGGAGGTACTTTGGTATTTCGTTATATCGGATACAAGATGCAGGAAGTTCCGGTAGGCTCATCGGCTACTTTAAACATCGTTTTGCAGGATGATAATAAAAATCTGACAGAAGTTGTCGTTACTGCATTAGGTATTAAGAGAGAAAAAAAATCTCTTGGTTATGCTGTGCAGGAAGTTAAAGGAGAATCTTTGGTTGAAGCCAGAGAACCAAACCTGGCCAATACGCTTTCTGGTAAAGTTTCAGGTTTGCAGGTTATCCGTTCCAGTAATGGGCCGGCAGGTTCTTCAAAAATCAACTTAAGAGGAAATAACTCTTTGACTGGTGATAACCAGCCGCTGATTGTGGTTGATGGAGTGCCTTTGAATAATTTCACCGGAGCAATTGATAATTTCTCAGGTAAACAAAACAGTGATTTTTTCAATCCTTCTCTGGATATGGGAAATGGTCTTTCCGATATCAACCCTGAGGATATTGAAAGTATGTCTGTACTGAAAGGGCCAGCGGCATCAGCACTTTATGGTTCAAGAGCAGGTAACGGAGTAATTCTGGTTACTACTAAAAGCGGAAAAGCCCAGAAAGGATTAGGCATAACTGTTTCTTCAACTTTAGGTATTGAAAGTGTTTTCACAAATCCAAAAGCGCAAAGTGATTTTGGACAGGGCTCAAATAATATATTCGATCCTTTGTCAGGTTCGAGCTGGGGACCTAAAGTTGCTGGTCAGACCGTAACCAACTGGAATGGTACCCAGTCTCCTATGAAAACCTATAATAACATCAATGATTATCTGAATACCGGGATAAGTTCAAATCAAAGTGTAGCATTTCAACAACAGGTTAAGTCTACTTCGGTTTATACTTCTTTTAACCGTTTAGATGATAAGGGGATTATTCCAGGGGCTGAATTACAGCGGACAAACCTGATGGCCAGGGCAACAACTAAATTCGGTGAAGGTGACAGATGGCAGACAGATACGAAGATACAATACAGTAATTCTAATGCCATGAACAGGCCTGCAGGCGGTTCTAATTCAAGTAACATCTTTTCTACATTATACAATTTTCCAAGATCATTAGATATCACGCAATTTAATCCTGCTGTCGATGGCAACAACAAAATGATCTGGTACAGTCCGACAAGTACGCAGCTCAATCCATACTGGGCAAGGCAGTATAACCTTAATCAGGATGTCAGAGACAGATATATCATGAACGGGTCGTTAAAATACAATTTCAATAGCTGGTTAAATGCTGAAGTAAAAGCAGGAGCTGATAAGTATAGTACTACAGCCGAAGAGAAACTTTATGCAGGTAGTCCTTCGTCAACAACAGGCCGTTACAGTTTGAGTAAACAGTCTTTTACAGAAACAAATTTCAGTGCATTAGTTAACGGGCACAAAGATAATATCTTTGGTCGTCTGGGTGGAGCCTTCAGTGTTGGTGCTAATGCGATGTCACAACAGTTAAGTGCTTTAAGTGCAAACACAGGTGATATGACTGTGCCGAATTTCTTCTCTTTAAATAATGGTAAAAATCCAGCGACTATCGGACAGATTTTGAATAAGAAAAAGATCAATTCTGTGTATGGTACCGTACAGGCAAACTGGGACGGCTATTTATTCGTGGACGGAACTTTCAGGAATGATAAGACCTCTACTTTAGCTCCTGGTAAGAACTCTTATTTTTATCCTTCAGTGAGCTTTTCGTACGTGATTACAGAAATGTTCAGCAAAATGGGTAAAGAGTTACCTTCATGGATAAGTTATGCCAAACTGAGAGCATCTGCTGCTACGGTAGGTAACGACATGGCTCCTTATCAGTTATACAATACTTACGTTATCAATAAAGATCCGAATGGAAACCCTATAGCTTCGAGAAATGACGTGCTATACAATCCTGATGTGAAAAATGAGTTGATTAAATCTTATGAGGCAGGAGCAGAGATGCGTTTCTTTAAAAGCCGGGTAGGTTTTGATTTGTCAGTATATAAGTCAAATGCTACAAATCAATTGATTGATATTCCATTGGATCCTTTGAGTGGTTATAAAGCTGTGAAAGTTAATTCAGGAAATATCCAGAATACTGGTGTTGAACTGATGGTAGATGCACATATCCTGGATAATCCAAATTCATTGAACTGGAATGTAGCATTAAACTATTCACACAATAATAACACCGTGAAATCTTTGAGCCCTGGTATTCCACAGTATTCTCTGGCTGGTTTTGATGATGTTAAAATTCTGGCAGTAGAAGGACAGAAGTATGGAGAGATTTATGGTAGTAAATTTTTGCGTGTGACTGACGCCAGCAGTCCATACAATGGCCAGATTTTATTAGATGCCAATGGTTTGCCACAAAAGGGTGATCAGAATGTGAAATTAGGAAATCAACAGGCAAATGCACTGGTTGGTATTACCAATACATTCAGTTACAAAGGGTTTAATCTTTCCTTCCTGGTTGACGGGCGTTTTGGTGGAAAGATTTTCTCAACCACATTGTTAGCCATGCAGAAAAGCGGCACAGCTAATAATACTGTAGTTAATGGTTCAAGAGACAATATGGTTGCTGCGGGGGTTATCCTTGATCCGGCAACAAACCAATACGTGAAAAATACAAAAGCGGTAACTCCGCAACAATACTGGTCGGCTGTGGGTACCGGTAACCTGGGTATTACAGAAGCCAACCTTTATGATGCTTCTAATATCAGAATCAGAAATATAAATCTGAGCTACAATTTATCTCCAAAACTTTTGGCTAAAACTCCTATTCAGAGAGCAAAAATTGGGGTGTCTTGTAATAACGTCTGGTTAATCAGCAGCCATATGAACGGTATTGACCCTGAATCGGTTTTTGCTACCGGAACTAATGCTGTAGGGTTTGAGAACTCCAGCGCACCTACCACACGTACCGTTTCCTTTAATTTAACCTTAGGCTTTTAATCTTTCTATTACGATGAAACATATATTATCAAAATCATGTGCCCTTATTGCTGCTGCAATGTTCGTGGGATCATGTAAGAAAATTGATCAGATCAATACCAGCCAGACTGCTGCCAATGGCGACCAGGTTCAGGTTGAATATTTTATAAATAACTCCATTATTTCGGCGCAGATGGATCCGGATGTTGCCGAGAGATCCTTTGTGCTTTATTGGAAACCAGCCGGACATCAGGCAGCTGATGTGGATGGCGGAGCAATCTCTGTCGCTAATTATGACGACGGATGGACAAGTTCCTATTACAATCAGGTATCGACCTGGTTAAATTATGCGAATACAGCTATACAGATAGGTAATCAGCAAATTGCAGCTGGTAAAGCTCAGCCTTATACCAAAAACCTGATTCAGGTAGCCCGTATATGGAGAGCTTATTTAATGAGCGAGATGTCTGATAATTTTGGTCCGATTCCGGTTAAAGCTTTTGAAAATACAAATCCAGACTTTTCGGACGTAAAGACCGTATATTATTATTTACTGGATGAGTTGAAAGACGCAAGTTCAAAACTGGATCTTTCTGTCGTGAATACAGCAGATTTAGTAAAATTAGATCCTTCTTATGCCTATAATTACGCCAACTGGCAGAGATATGCCAATTCCATGCGTTTACGTCTGGCCATGAGGTTGTCTGAAGTTGATCCTGCAAAAGCTCAGGCTGAGTTTGAGGCTGCAGCTGCGACTAATAACTTTATCACAACAAAAGATCAGAGTTTCCAGGTACAGGAAAAAGATGGCTGGAGTGCCTTAAGTGGTGTGATGAGCCGTCCATGGGATACACAACCTTTATCAGCGACTTTGAACAATCTTTTTGTTGGTCTTGGAGGTGTAAAAACACAGGATCAATTAGGTGCCGATTTTCAGCCCTTTATTAAATCTGCCGACTGGTTAGGCCAACGTTACCCTGATCAATTTGCTACTAAAACAAATGATCCTGCTGCGGGATACTGGTTTAATGGTTTACCGTTTACAATCGATCCACGTGCTTTTGTATTGTTCAGTATCCCTGGTGATCTGACCAATCCAAACTATCCGAACCAAAATGGTAATTATGATACAGTGACTTCAAGGTTGCTGAAAGATGCTAACGGAGCAACAGTTAAAACGGTTGATGCTAAATATACCTGGAATGCGAAGACTGATGGAAACTGGGGACAGAAAGACCAGATGAACCAATTGGTTAATTATGGAGGGACTATGCCACGTATCAATATGCAGTTTAGAAACAGCACCCAAAAAAGATTATTCTTCGGACCTTGGGAAACTTACTTTTTACTGGCAGAAGGTGCTGAACGCGGATGGAATTCTCCAATGGGCGCACAAGCTGCTTACGAAACTGGTATTGCTAAAAGCTTTGATTACTGGGGTGTATCTATGGGATCTTATATAACATCTCAGGATTACAACAGAGTTGGAACATCTGTAAGCTGGACACATACTACCGAACCCAATGCGGGACGTGTGATGAAGTATGAAGATGGAATGACTGGTACACCAGGTACAGTTACTGTAAATTATCCAAAAAATGATCTGTATAAAAACGGAGCAGTTAAAAATGACCATTTAACAAAAATCATTACACAGAAATTTATCGCTCAGACCCCATGGTTGCCATTGGAAGCATGGAATGATCATAGACGATTAGGATTGCCGTTTTTTGAAAATCCGGTTATTGAACTTCCAATAACTACTTTGCCTGCATTGAACGATGGTTCTTATATGACCAGCAGTGTTAAGTTTTTCCCTCAGCGTTTAAAATATCCTTCAAGTCTGATTAATACAAATTCATCAGGTTATAACCAGGCAGTCTCTGCACTTGCTGGTCAGGATGCTGTTTTAACCCCGTTATGGTGGGCTAAAAAATAAGTTATCGGGATATCCGAAACGGAAAGGGGTGGATGTTATCAATAACATTCACCCCTTTTTTGATTTTAAATCAGCTTATTGTCTGATCACTTTAAATTCAGTTCTGCGGTTTAGCTGATGCATTGCATCCGAACATTTGACCCCATTGCTACAGCCATTGAGCAACTGTGTTTCGCCATAACCTTTTCCGGTGATCCTGCTTTTGTCAATTCCTCTGGAAATGATATACTGCACGGCAGAATTGGCTCTTTTTTGTGATAACCACAGGTTGTACTGATCCTTACCTCTGCTGTCGGTGAAGGAGCTGAGTTCCACCCCGATGTTTTCATTGGTTTTCATGGTCGAGACCAGTTTATCCAGTTCTCTTGCGGCATCAGGTCTGATATTGGATTTGTCAAAATCATAATAAATATTGTTGATGACAATAGCTTTGTTGAGCACAAGTGTTTCCAGGAACAAGTCTTTATGCAGGACTGTTGAAGTCGTTAAGTTCATGGTTGTCAGCGAAGCCCCATCCGAGCTGTAACCAGGTTTTTCTGCTTTGAGAGTGTAATCTGCCTCCTGATCCAAGCCAAAGCTGTAAGCACCACGGCTGTCTGTTTGTGTGGTCAGCGTATTTCCCCCCTGTTTGTTCAGGGTGATGGTTGCCCCAGCAATCGGCTGATTAGTTTTGCGGTCATAGACAGTACCCTGGAGTTTGAAATCGAGGATCATTTTAGCGGCAAAGCTGTAGATATCATCACTGCCCATTCCTCCCGGACGATTGGAAGCCATCAGTGCATTTCCTTTGAGGCTGAGGTTGAAAGCGAAATCATCCTGCGGTGAATTGACCGGGTAGCCCAGGTTGACAGGGGTTCCCAGTCCAGCAGCTGTTTTAGCAGCTTTATAAATATCAAGTCCACCCATACCTACCAGTCCGTCACTGCTGAAATAGAAGTTCCCCTGCTGATCGGTAAAAGGACTGCGTTCATTGCCAGGGGTATTGAAAGCCACGAGATTGACTGCCTCTGCCCAGGTTCCATCTGCATTTTTGCTGCAGCTGTAGATATCTGTTCCACCTTTCCCCCCAGGCATGGAAGAAACGAAGTAGAGTGTATTTCCATCGGCAGAGATAAAAGGATCACCGACCGACCATTCATTGACTTTATTGTATCTGAACGGGACTGGTTTGCCCCATACGCCATTGGCATCTTTGGTACTGCTGTAGACTTCCAGGTTAATGGTTGCAGGTTGTCCTTTCTGGCGGATAATTTTTTTTGGTATTCTGGTGAGGGTAAAATAAATGGTATTGCCATCCGCAGTAAAAGTGGCCGCTCCAATATGGTAATTGGTCTGCGGGTTGATTGGGAAAAGCTTTAAGCTATCATCGGCTTCCTTTTTCTGATACAGGCGCAGGTACTGATTTCCTGTCCATCCATAATGAGCAGGATCTGGTAACTTGGTCTGGCTGTCAAATTTGAGGAAAGGTTTGCGGTAGATTGTTCCAGCCTGTGCAGGTAAATTTCTGTCAGAAGTGAATACAATACTTTGCTGATAGGCAACCGCTCCCCAGTCTGAATCTGTACTGTTAAGCCCTTTTTCATTGACCAGGGTTACTGGTTTGGGGTTTGCAGTCCAGTAGGCTGCCGAATCACAGGAAGCGCTCCAGATTTGCTGCTGCTGTGGGCTGATGCCTGGTTTTAAGCTTGCATATTTCTGGTACTGAATTTTAGCCTCCTGATATTTGGCATTGCTTTGTAAGGCCCTGGCATAATAGAGGGTGTTTTCAGGTGTACTTTCGGGCATGGCCGAGGCGATGGCATACCAGGATTCTGCCTTTGGATAATTGTCTGTCAGGCGATAGGTATCGGCCAGTCTTGTCGCGGCATGGAGGGTTTGTTTTTTCTGATAAGCCTTCTCATAGAGTGCTGCTGCCTGGTTATAATTGTATAATTCAAACTGCTGATCAGCCTGCTTCAGGATATACTGTGCCTTTGTTTTTATGGTAGTCAGGGACAGCACAATGGTTGCTGTGATTATCCCTGACTGTATTGATTTGATGCTGCTCATGGATGGGAAGCGTTAGAATATAAATGATAAAATTTTAGAAGTACCTAGGTGATTTCATTCTGGTATTTTTGGTATTGAAATAATAACCGATTGATATTTCATGAGTACCGCTGCTGTATCCCTGCAAAGGCCCGATGGAGATATCATAGGCATAACCAATCCGGAGCGTTTTGGTTGGGAATACTTCTATGGCAGCCACTGCGGAGTTACGGTTACTGAGGTCTCTTTGGAGATAGTCTTTGTTGTAGAGTTTAACCCCTGTGCGGTAAGAGCCCCCGATCCATATCCTGTCCATGAACAGGACAAAGGCATTAATGTCTAGACTGGTCGGGCCAGCACGGTCATCCTTTAACAGGAAAGACGGCTTCAATAAGATGTCCTGTCCCAGAGGGATGAGTGTACCTGCGGTTAAATAATAATGAGGTTTGGGTTGAGGAATAAAAGCGTAGCGATCTACATTGATATATTGGGCGATGAGGTTATCGGCAGAGAATCCTGCATAATAGCGGTCATCGGAATAATATACCCCGACTCTGGCATCGGGCAGGATGGTACTTTGGGTACCTGTAGGCTGATCGATTTCCGGATCATTGGGATTTAACATGGAACCGTCTATGCCGAGTTGTTCCATTCCGATCCCTACCCCGAAGGCAAGTCTTGAACTTCCCGAAGCGTTCATTCTCAGGCGATAGGCATAATTGGCATAAGCGGCCAGGTTACTCTGAGCACCGAGTTTATCGGCCGATACCTGGAGGGCTAGTCCGACATTACCATCATTAGCTGTCGCATCTACAGCGAGAGAGAAGGTTGTTGGAGCCCCTTTAATCCCAGTCCACTGGCTGCGGTAAAAACTATGGAGGTTCAATTGCTCTTTATATCCTGCATAGGCAGGATTGATATAGATGCCGTTGAACATATACTGGCTGAACTGCGCGTCTTGTTGTGCTTTGACCACCTCTGAAGGAAGTAGCAGGGTGAAAACCAACACTATTAATAACAAGCTTCTTTTCATACGGGTAAATTTAATTCTGTTTCGACTCTTCAATCTGATTGTGTTTTTCCGGTTTGTTTATTAACCCACAGGCTGAAAAGTTCAGCCCATGGGTGGGTGTGCTATTTCTTGAAGGCTCTGATCAGTGTGATATAACCTTTAAAGATCTGCCAGTCACCATTTCCACCTTTGGCTTTGACTTTCAACAGGTAGTAATAAGTACCTTCATTGAGTCCTTCACCTGTCCAGGTGTTCTGGTAATTGTTTTGTCTGAAGACTTCATTACCCCAACGGTTGACAATGCTTAATTCATTATCACCGTACTGGTCGAGACCTCTGATTTCAAAAGTATCGTTGCGTCCGTCCCCGTTAGGTGTGAACAGATTCGGGATCTTGATCTCAAAGAAGCTGACTGTGATGGCAACATTGGCGACATTAGTCAGATAACCATACATATCCCGTACCTGATAAGTGAAATTGTCAGGTCCCGTATATCCCGGATCCGGCGTATAGGTAATGGTTCCATCACTGTTGACTATCACTTTACCATGTGCAGGCTGGGTGATGACTACAACCGTTGCTTTATCAAAGCTTGAAGAGCCCGGATTATCATTGGCCAGTACATCCACACGAACCGGCGAGTTGGCATTGGTCTGTGCCTGGTCATCATTGGCCACTGGCGATTTGGTAACCACAATGACTGTTGGGTTAGTGTTGGTAGCATCAGTACCAGAGACGGCGGTTACTGTCGCTCCTGAAGGAGTGATGGCTTTGGCAATCGCGGTATTGGTTACCTTTCCAGCATCTTTATCTGCCTGGGTTAAGGTATATAGCTGCGTGATTGAAGCTGAAGCTCCTGGTAGAAGTCCTCCACCAACATCGATGGTTCTGTTGACTATACCCAGTTTGGCATCACTGAAAGTGACAGGGTTCAGGGTGACATTGCCCAGATTTTGTACCGTAAAGGTATATGTGATCTGGTTTCCGCTGAATACCCCTGTTTTAACCAGTGACAGGCCTCCTGAAGGCGTGATGGCTACTACTGTTGGTGTATCATTAGTGGCATCCGTACCTGAAATGTCTGTTGCCGTAGCCCCGCCAGCAGCTGTTGCTTTCACATTGGCAGTATTGGTTACATTTCCAGCGTTTTTATCTGCCTGGGTTAAGGTGTACACCTGGGTTACAGTTACTGAAGCACCAGGAGTAAGACCAGTACCGACATTCACTGGCAGGTTGGTAACACCTAGTTTGGCATCATTGAGCAGTACAGTTGTGAAAGTCACATTGCCTGTATTCTGCACGACAAAAGTATAAGTGATGCTATTGTTATCTGTACTGATGACCCCGGTTTTTACGAGTGTTACCGCTGGTTTTGGAGTCAGTACAATCACCGTTGCATCATCAGGGGTAGGGGTATTCGGATCATCAGATTTCGGTTTGTCCACCGGATTACCTGAAGGATCAGTACCTTTTGCACTGGCCTGGTTGCTGTAAGTACCACCATCCAGGTCTCCTTGCGTTAAAGTATGTTTAGCGGTTACTGTGCTACTTGCTCCCGGAGCGAGTGTGACAATATTGGCTGGTGTGATACTACCTGCATCTGCTCCCGGATCTGCGACCACGATATTACTTAAAGTGACGTTTCCGGTATTGGTGGCAACGATGGTATAAGTAATAACATCACCTGCTTTGCTACCAGTATTGTTGGCTACTTTAGTCAGGGTCATCGAGGTAACCGGTGTAATGACAACTACTGTTGCATCATCAGGGGTAGGGGTATTCGGATCATCAGATTTCGGTTTGTCCACCGGATTACCTGAAGGATCAGTACCTTTTGCACTAGCCTGGTTGCTGAATTTACCTCCATCTATGTCAGCCTGGGTTAAAGTATGTTTGGCAGTGACTGTGGCGCTTGCTCCCGGAGCTAGTGTCACAATGTTTGCCGGCGTAATACTACCTGCATCTGCTCCTGGATCTGCGACCACAATATTACTCAAGGTGACGTTTCCGGTATTGGTGGCTACGATGGTATAAGTAATGACATCCCCAGCTTTAGTACCCGTGTTGTTGGCTACTTTAGTCAGAGTCATGGCCGGTGTTCCTGGTGTTATCGTAATGGTGAAAGTCTGAGGAGCCGATTGATCTACTCCGCCATTGGCTGTTCCACCATTGTCTTTCAGGATGACCGTTACAGTCACTGTTCCCGTTGCTCCAAAAGCAGGAGTGTAGGTCAGTGTACCATCCGGGGCAATCGCTGGCTGGGTAGTGAACAGTGCATTATTGGCGTTGGTGACGATGAAGTTAACCAGTTGACTGGATTCATTGGCTGGTCCCGGACTGATTGCAGTTGCCCATCCCGGAATGGTTTGTGCACCTGCGTATTGTAGTACAGTCTGATCTGCCCCTTTGACAAATGATGGTGCATCATTGACAGGTATTACAGTCAATGTTAAAGTACTGGTTGCAGATCCTCCTTGTCCGTCAATGACAGTATAAGTGATGACCGGAACAGGACCGTTATAATCCTGAGCAGGCACGAAGGTATAACCACCGTCACTGCCCAGAGTGATGGTTCCTACTCCTGCGATCAGTACCGGGTTACCTGGTGTCTGATCGCCAGCGATTCCAGCGATAGTAAATTTGCTGACTGACAATGTATTATTGTCGACATCGGTGTCGTTTGCTAAAACACCATTAGCCGCAGTCACAATTAAAGTCTGATCTTCCAATAAAGTATTGGTATCAGGATTAGCTACCGGATCACTGTTGACCACTGATACTGTTGCAATCGCAGTATTATTCGTTAAGAACGGATCTGTTTCATTACCCGATACCACTGCTGTGGTCTGGTAAGGTCCACCGACAATCAGCGTAGCCTGGATGGTTAAGGTGGTTGTACCACCATTAGCCAGGTTACCAATGGTCCATAATCCCGAAGCCGGATCATAAGTGCCCGTTGTTGCAGACTGACTGGTGATCTGGTAACCGGCTGGCAACAGGTCGGTGACTTTAACCCCAGTGGCATTACTAGGCCCATTGTTTTTCACCTGAACGGTAAAGGTCACTGGCTGTCCGACTTTTTGTAAAGCCTGGTTAACGGTATTGGTTACACTCAGGTCAGTGACTGCCTCTACCGTTGTATTAACCGGTGGAGTTGTTTGTGGTACTGTACCAGGTTCTGCCGGGGTCACAGTTGCTGTATTCTGAATAGCAGCAGTTGTACCCGCAGGTAAAGAACCCGTAACTACAATGGTAATGGTATTGGCATTTCCCGCTGGGATGTTCGCCGTTACACTCACATTGTTGCCGGTTCCTGTAGTTCCGCTGGTTACCGTGGCAGTACCAGCTGCGGTGGCTGTCCAGCTGACACCAGTCAGTCCGGCTGGCACAGCATCAGTAATGACAGCCGCGATTGCATCACTGGTACTTGTATTTACGGTAGTAATGATATATTGAACTGTTGTTCCTGCTGTAGCGTTAGCAGGACCAGATTTGGTAATGTTGAGGATTGGTACCCTGCTGACAGTGGTAGTCACTGAAGAACTCACCGGCGTTACTCCAGCTTCCGCAGGCGTTGCAGTAGCCGTATTGGTGATGCTGGTGTTGAGGTTGGCAGGGACAATACCACTGACATTGATGGTAATGATATTACCAGCTCCAGCCGGTATATTTCCTGTTAAGGCGATATTGCTGGTGGTGCCCGAAGTTGTTCCACTCAGGGTTGCTGTTCCTGTGGTGGTTGCTGTCCAGTTGATACCAGTAAGCTGAGCAGGAATGACATCCGAGATGGCCAGTCCTATAGCATCCCCGGTACCCTGGTTATTGACTGTAATCAGGTAATTGATGGCTGCACCTGCAACCACATTAGCCGGACCAGTTTTCACGATATTAATCACTGGTTTTCTGCTGACTACTGTGACCACTGGTACTGTAGTTGTCGGTGTACTTCCTGTTTCGGTAGGGGTTACAGTAGCAGTATTGGTCAGTGTACCATTAAATGCAGGGTTGACTGTTCCTTTGACCTGAATGATCAGCGCATCTCCTGGAGCAGTCGTTAAATTGGCATTGGTTGCTATGGTGTTTGAATTACCCGAGCTGGCGCCAGTAAGTACCGCATTTCCTGTGGTCAGTGCTGTCCATTGTACATTGATAATATCCGCCTGTACCAGATCGGAGATAGCTGCATTGAGGGCAGTACTTGGGCCACTGTTGATGACCGTGATCTGGTAATCAATTTCCTGCCCGGCCAATAGTGTTGCCGGACCAGATTTGGTAATCGAGAGATTGACCACCGGTTTAACCACAGTACTTACTGTCGAGGTCACCGGGGTGATTCCAGGTTCAGAAGGAGTGGCTACCGCCTGATTGGTCAGGGTGTTATTGAAAGTAGGGTCAATGGTGCCAGTAATGGTGACGGTGATGGCCGCACCTACCGGAACATTGACATTGGCAGTCATCTGGTTTCCTGTTCCTGTAGCTCCCGAATTGACCACTGCGGCACCTGTTGCTGTTGTTGTCCAGGTTACATTTTGTACAGCTGCAGGAACCAGGTCGGAGATGGCTGTATTTACCGCATCCGAAGGTCCAGCATTGCTGAGGTTCAGTGTATAAGTGATCTGTTGACCGCTGGCGGCAGTAGCCGGACCAGATTTGACAAGTACAAGTCCAGGAGTTCTGGTCAGAGCGGTCGTCACTTGGTTGGAATTTACTGGCGGGTTACCCGGTTCTGTTGGGGTAACTGTGGCCGTGTTCACGATATCAGCGGTAGCAGAAGAAGGGATGGTACCAGTAATGGTGATCAGTACCCTTGCATTGACTGCCCCTGGGATATTGGCTACGACATTCAGCGCATTACCAGTTCCGGTGGCACCTGTAGTGATTGCCGCGCCGTTTTGCGCACTGGCTGTCCAGCTTACATTTTGCAGGATGGCAGGGATCGCATCGGTGATGGCCGCTGCAGTCGCATTACTTGGACCTGCATTGGTTACTTCCAGTGTATAAGTAATTGGCAGACCAGGGCTGGTTGAAGCCGGTCCCGATTTACGGATACTGATAGCTGTAACCTTGCTGACTACTGTGTTGACCGTAGGTGAGGTTACTGCAGGATTCACGCCAATCTGAGCAGAAGCCGTATTGGTCATTGTGCCTGTAAAGGCAGGATCTACAGTACCGGTAACATTTATAGTAATAATATTACCTGCACCCTGTGGAATATTAGCAGTGACTACCGGATTTGTAGTACCTGTAGTAGGCGTAGAGGTGATCGCTGCAGTGCCTGAACTGGTAGCTGTCCAGGTGTAATTAATTAACTGGGCTGGCAGCGGATCAGTAATGTTAACCGCTGTTGCATCACTTGGTCCGTTATTACTTACCTGGATCACATAATGTACCTGCTGACCAGCTACAGCAGTCTGAGGACCGCTTTTCGATACTTGCAGTGTAGGGTTATTAGTGACAGTTGTTGTCACGGTTGCTGTATTATTTGCTAAGTTATAATCAGCTAAACCAGCAGGCAGAACCAGGCTGGCATTATTGATAATAGGTGATGCAACTGTATTAGACGGAACAGTACCATTGATGGTAATCAGTATATAATTACTGTTGTCACCACCAGGGATATTACCAATGGTTTGAACAGTGTTACTGTTTCCGGATGTGCCGGATGTGATGGTAGCGGTACCTACGACAGTTGCTGTCCAGTTGTTCACCGTTACACTTGCAGGAACCACATCATTAATGGTTAAACCAGTCGCATCTACAGTACCATTGTTAAATACCTTTAACGTATAACTGATATGATCTCCTGCAGCCACACTTTGAGGACCTTGTTTTTCGACACGCAGATCTGTTGATTTATTAACAGAGGTAACCACAGAACTTGAATGTGTTGCCCCGGCTACAACAGTCACTGTGTTCGTGAATGAGGCTCCTGCACTAGGAAGCACGGTTCCGTTTACTATAATTTCGATAGCATTAGATGATCCTGCATCTATATCTGCAGATGGTATACTAATCGTATTGGTTGTACCAGTAACTACATTATTCGGTATACCAGCTATTTTTGAAGCATAAAGTGCAGTCGCAGTCCAGTTTGTTACGCTAACATCAGCCGGAACAATATCGTTTATACTTGCACCGGTGATATTACCCAAACCTGAATTCGTTACGATAATTCTATAAGAAATCGGATCACCTACATTTGCTGTTGCAGGTCCGGATTTGGATACTCTGAAATCCGGATTGTTGCTGATTGTAGTAGGTAATACCGCTGTATTGTTTGATGTCTGAGGATCAGGGACGGTACTGTTAGCTGTTGCTGTATTTGGCATTGAAGTGCCATCAGCGAGTGCCGGATCTACATTTCCCGAAACCATCACTGTAACCAGTCCTGTACCAGAAGGTATATTAGCAGTCAGATTCACATTTCCATTTCCATTTGGAACTGAAGCCGTAGCGCCACCCGAAGTAGTTACTGTCCATGTCGGGTTTAGAACGCCAGCCGGCAGATTGTCCACAATCACTGTTCCTACTGCGGTACTTGGTCCTGCATTACTGATACTCAATTCATATTGTATCATTTCTCCCGCGCCCACATTGGCAGGTCCTGATTTTACAATCCTTACGTTAGCCGAAGCTGAAGTTGTGGTTGTTACAGTACTCGTTACAGGAGTAGGATTAGTAACTCCTGCAGGCGGTGTAATACTTGCCGTATTGGTAATGGATGCATTGGCATTAAATAAAGGATCAAGAGTTCCTGTTATTGTGATAGTCAGTGCATCCTGTCCGTTTGCTTTTAAATTAGCCAGAAGATCTACATTGCCTGATCCACTTAATAAATTGGCACCTGCAGAGCCCGATGCCGTTACTGTCCATGACGGGCCTAAAATACTGGTTGGGATAACATCCTGTACCCTTGCTCCAGTTACATCACTCGGGCCTGAATTGCTGACCTGGATTGTATAAGTAACCGGCTGACCAGCAACAGCTGTTGAGGGACCAGATTTAAGAATAACCAGATTAGATGTTTTGGTTACTCCGGTAGTTACTGTATTTGAAGTGACAGGATTATTGCCCGGTTCCGAAGGTGTAACTGTTGCGGCATTACTGATTGATGTTCCTGAGAAAGCAGGATTTAGTGTGCCGGTAATCATCACATTCACATGATTAGCTGCACCCGCAGGAATACTTCCGGTTACACTCACTGCATTACCTGTTCCTGAAGTACTGGTCACAGTTGCAGTTCCGGTTACTGTTGCGGTCCAGGTTACATTAGTTAAAGCTGCGGCAACCTGATCTGTGATGACAGCTGCCAACGCATTACTTGGCCCATTATTGGATATGGTCAGATTATAAACTACGTTTCCACCCGCATCTACTGTTGCAGGCCCTGTTTTACTAATGATTAATGCACTTTTATTTCCAACAGTAGTATTTACTGTATTTGAATTTACCGGACTGATACCAGGCTCCGAAGGAGTTGCTGTCGCGGTATTGGTGATGACTGTATTTGCCTGTGCAGAGCCTAACTGACCTGTAACTGTAATTTGAATGTTGTTGGTATTACCCACATTTAAATTGCCAGTTACACTGATATTGTTGCCTGTTCCAGTTCCGGTAACAACTGATGAAGTTCCCGAAGCAGCGGCTGTCCAGGTTACGTTGGTTAATGCAGCAGGTACAGCATCAGTGATGACCAGTGCGGTTGCATTGGATGGACCATTGTTTACTGCGTTGAGTACATAAGTCACGGTTTCCCCTGCATTAGCTGTTGTAGGGCCCATTTTGGTAAGTGAGACAGAAGGCGTTTTGGTGATGGTGGTAATTACCGGACCCGCAGTCTGTGGTACAGCCCCTGTTTCAGCAGGAGTGACTGTGGCACTGTTGCTGATATTAGCTGTAGCCGCCGGGTTTACTGTTCCGGTAATGGTGATCAGGATCTGATCGGTACTGTTTCCACCAATATTACCCGTTACACTGAGATTATTTCCTGTACCTGTGGCCCCAGCGGTTACTGTGGCAGTACCGCTAGTTGTGGTTGTCCAGCTTGGGTTGAGGATACTGGCTGGAATAGCATCCGTAATTACCGATGCAATGGCATTGGCCTGGCTGATGTTTTTGACCGCAATAGTATAGGTGATGGCCTGTCCTGCACTGAGTGAGGCCGGCCCATTTTTCTGAATACTTAATACCGGGATACGGGTTACATTGGTTGTGGCCGTAGCCGATGCAGGACTGGTACCTGTTTCAGCTGGTGTCACTGTCGCTGTATTGGTCAGTGTACCGCTAAAACCAGCGGCTACTTTACCAGTCACGGTAATGGTGATCTGATTGCCAGTTCCTGCAGCGACATTACCATTGATGCTGATGGTGTTTCCGGTACCTGTCAAGGCTCCGGTTACCTGCGCATTTCCAGCGGTTGTTGCAGTCCAGTTAACCCCTGTAATGGTAGCCGGTACAGCATCAGCGATGGCCAGGTTTAAGGCATCGGATGCACTGGTATTGGTTACATTCAGGGTATAGGTAATAGTTTCGCCGGCATTGATAGCTGCAGGCCCATTTTTAGTGATCGAGACTACTGGTGTTCTGCTGGCAATGGTATTGACCGTTGAGCTGGGGGAAGGGCTGTTCGGCTCAGTAGCCGTTACCGAAGCGGTGTTTGAAATGGTACCATTGAGAGCCGGATCAGATTTACCAGTGATGGTAAAGATGATTTTATTAGCAGCTCCTGCAGGTATGTTTGCTCTTGCATCCAGTGTATTTCCAGTACCTGTAGCGCCCGAGGTAATGGTAGCTGCTCCTTGTACCACCGAAGTCCAGGTTGTATTTAAGATACTGGCCGGGATGGCATCCTGAACATGTGCAGCGATGGCATCACTTGGTCCGTTATTTCCTACGGTGACGGTATAGGTCACATTATTTCCTGAATTGATTACAGGAGTTACACTTTTGACAATGGTTAAACCCGACTGCGCGGTAATGGTTGTATTGACTGCAGTCGAGGTTACCGGCGTAGTTCCTGGTTCAGCAGGGGTAGCTGTTGCGGTATTGGTGAGTGTACCCGAAGCATTGGATGCAATGGTACCAGAAACGACAATCTGGATGGTACTTCCAGTGGCGAAGTTGGCATTGACATTGATTGCGTTGCCTGTTCCAGTGGCACCACTGTTGATCAGCGCTGTTCCAGCGGTAGTGGTCGCTGTCCAGCTGACCCCAGTAATGGCGGCAGGAACTGCATCGGTGAGTACGGTGTTTACACTATTTGAAGGGCCATTGTTTTTGGCAGTAATGGTATAGACAATGGTATTTCCCGCTAATGCTGTAGCCTGGCCACTTTTGGTGATGGTGAAAGCCGGTACTTTGGTGACTGTGGTTACAGCCTGTGCATTGACCGGTGTACTACCAGGTTCCTGTGGTGTAGCGATGGCATTGTTGGTAATGTTTCCGGCAAATGCAGGATCAATAGTACCAGTGATCACGACCAGTACTTTGTTGGAAGTACCGGCAGGGACATTGGCTGTAACGTTGACATTGTTTCCTGTGCCGGTAGCTCCTGTAGTTACTGCCGCTGTACCGACTACTTGAGTGGTCCAGCTGACATTGGATAATGTGGCAGGTACTGCATCGGCAATTTGTACACCAGTAGCATTACTAGGTCCATTGTTTGATATGGCTACCTGATAGGTAATCTGATTACCAGCTGTGGCCGTAGAAGGTCCTGTTTTAGTGACTACGACACCCGAGGTACTGGTGATATTGGAATTGACTGTAGAGTTACTACCTGTTCCGGCAGGTTCTGCCGGGGTTACTGTGGCGGTATTACTGATACTTCCGGTCGCTCCAGGATTGACGGTACCAGTAATGGTTACCGATATGGTATTGGCCGCACCGGCAGGGATGTTGGCGGTAAGGCTTACATTATTTCCTGTACCCGTAGCACCAGTAGTGATGGCAGCTGCCCCAGCTACCGTACTTGTCCAGCTGACATTGGTTAAAGCGGCAGGGACTATATCGGTGATGCTGGCACCGACTGCATTACTGCTGCCGGTATTGGCAATGTTGAGGGTATAGGAGGCGACATTACCTGCAGTTAACCCTGCTGCACCGAGTTTGGTGATGGTGAGTACTGGTTTACTGGTAATGTTTGTGATGACTGTTGAAGTATTGTTTCCTGGTGTAGGATCCGTGATTCCCGGAGGGCTGGTCACTGTGGCTGTATTGGTCAGCGTACCTGTTGCCCCTGGAGCTACCGTACCAGTAATGGTTAAGGTAGTTGATTGTCCGGAGGCCAAAGTAAGGCCAGTCCAGTTTCCATTAGCGCTGGTATAGGTTCCTGCAGCAGGGCTGTATACTGGATTGTTAAATCCAGCGGGCAGGTTATCTGTTAAGGTCAGTACATCAGCAGCGGCGAGTGTACTAGGGCCGTTATTGGTTAAAGTAATGGTATAAGTTAAAGCATTACCAGCGGTAGCTGTTGTCGGGCTTGCTGTTTTGACAACACCAAAATCGATGACCCTGCTGATGGTACCAACGTCAGTTGCTGTATTATTTCCTGGTGTAGGATCGGTTACTCCGGTAGGAGGGGCTACAGTCACGGTATTGCTGAGTGAACCACTGGCAGTAGGCGCTACAGTACCTGTAATGGTGAGTGTAGCAGTTTGTCCTGAGGTCAAAGTGAGTCCTGTCCAGTTTCCATTAGAGCTGGTATAAGTACCTGCCGAAGGGACAAAAGAGCTGGCAGTGAATCCGGCAGGGAGGTTATCGGTTAAGGTAACCACATCAGCAGCGAGTAGGGTACCAGGTCCATTATTGCTCAGGGTGATGGTATAGGTTACGGTTTGTCCTGCCACAGGTGGTTTAGGGACCGAAGTTTTGGTTACGCCCAGGTCAATGACCCTGCTTACCGGTGTGGTAATGGTTGCAGTATTGTTTCCTGGTGTAGGATCAGTCACTCCAGCAGGCACGACTACAGAAACGGTATTGCTGAGTGATCCTGTGGCATTCGCTGCAACAGTTCCGGCAATGGTTAAAGTGGTGCTTTGTCCTGAGGCTAAAGTGAGCCCTGTCCAGTTTCCATTTGAACTGGTATAGGTTCCTGTAGCTGGTGTATAGGTTGAAGCGGTGAATCCTGCTGGCAGATTATCTACCACCTGGATAACATCAGCAGCCACCAGTGCACTAGGCCCACTATTGGTTAAAGTGATGGTATAAGTTAAGGCTTGTCCAGTAACCGCAGGGTTTGGTGAAGCGGTTTTGCTTACACCTAAATCCATTGATCTCGTTACCGCTGTGACATCCGTTCCTGTATTATTTCCAGGCGTAGGGTCTGTGATGCCAGTCGGTGGAGTTACCGTTGCTGTATTTGTCAGGTTACCGGCAGCAGCGCTTGCGTTTACTGTTCCAGCAATAACCAGGGTTGCACTTTGTCCATTGGCTAAAGTCAGGCCAGTCCAGTTTCCGTTTGAACTGGTATAAGTTCCTGCAGACGGGGTATAGCTCGAAGCCGTAAATCCTGCTGGCAGATTATCAACTACACTTACAATATCGCTGGCCAGTAAACTACTTATACCATTATTCTTCAGTGTTAAAGTATAGGTTAAAGTCTGTCCTGCAATAGCTGGTTTAGGGCTGGCCGATTTAGTTAAACTAAAATCGATCTGCCTGCTGACAGTTGTCGGTGTTGTTGCTGTATTATTCCCGGGTGTGGGGTCGGTAGTTCCCGTTGGTGGTGTCAATGTTACGGTATTACTTAAAGTACCTGCCGCAGACGGAGATGTTGTGCCAACAATAGTTAACGTAGTCGATTGTCCTGAGGCTAAAGTTAAACCCGTCCAGTTTCCGTTGCTGCTCGTATAAGTTCCATTTGCAGCAGTATAGCTGGTAGCGGTAAATCCGGCAGGTAAATTATCCACTACAGGTACGACATCGGTAGCCAGCAAACTGGTTGGGCCATTATTTGTCAAAGTAATTGTATAAGTCAAAGTCTGACCAGCAATTACCGTTGTAGGATTAGAAGTTTTGGTTACCCCCAGATCGAGTACGCGGCTGATATTTGTGGAAATTGTAGAAGTATTATTACCTGGCACCGGGTCGGTAATGCCGGGTGGGGTGGATACAGTAGCCGTATTACTCAGCGCGCCTGTTGCTGTAGCACTGACAGTTCCGGTAATAGTCAAAGTGGCCGACTGTCCAGATGCTAACGTGAGCCCGGTCCAGTTACCGTTACTACTGTTATAAGTTGTACCGGCAGGAGCAGCTACATAAGAAGAAGCTGTAAATCCGGCTGGCAGGTTATCTGTTACATTGATCACATCCGTTGCCAGTATCGGACTTGGCCCGTTGTTGGTCAGATTGATGGTATAGGTTAAAGGACTGCCCGCAACTGCTGTTGCTGGTGTCGCTGTTTTGACGACGGCAAGATCGTATGGTGCAATAGGGACGGGTGTATTGGTCGCTGTATTATTGGCAGGAACCGGATCGTATTCAGCTGCCGTTACTGTAGCTGTATTTGCATAAGGACCGGTACCAAGTACTGTTGCATTAATTACCAGTGTAGCATTTGCACCATTAGTAAGTGAACCAACACTCCAGACTCCGGTAGCAGAATTGTAAGTTCCTACGCTCGGTGTGCTTGATATATAAGTATAACCAGCAGGTAAAAGATCATTAACAGTGATGTTATTACCTGTTAATGGGCCATTGTTAAGCACTTTCACAGTAAAAGCTACATTACTGTTCACTCTTGGTGTAGCGTTATTTACTGTTTTAGTAATGGAAAGATCGTTTTGAAGAACAGTAGTTGAAACTGTTGCGGTATTATTTGTCAGATCGGGATCGGTGATACCAGATGTTCCTACATTAAAAGTTGCGGTGTTACTGATGGTTCCGCCACTTGGGTAGCTATTAATTTTACCCACGATGGTAAATGTTCCTGTACTGTTTGCATCCAGGTTAACTGCAATATTCGATAAATTGGTATTGGAATATCCTGTCGCTGTATTTAAGGCATTCCCATTATTATTGAAAGTTACGCTTGTAACCTGAAAACCAGGAGGGAACTGACTCAGTGCATCGGTAAAGGTAAGTCCTTGTAAGTATGCCGGGGTCTGGTTGGTCGCATTAACTGTATAGGTTAGCTGATCTCCGACATTAGCGGTCAGTTTATCCACACTTTTAAGTACCCTTACTCCTCCAGGAGTTGTAACGATTAAATTTCTGATTTCGTGGTTGTTGTAACCACCACCCGTAGATGAAGCAAATCCTATCTTAAGATTTGCTGGTACAGGTGTGAGCGTGGTTAACGTATATTGAAAGAGTTGTGTAAAGGCTCCATTAGGAGTAGTTGTCCAATTTACAGTTACCATATAGGTATTTGGAACGCCGGTAGGTACAATCTGTACCTGGACTCTTCTGTAAAACTGTGCATCTGTAGGTCTTGTTGCAATTAGTGTTCCGTAACCAATTGGCAGTCCGAATGTTGCGTTTACATCAAGTCCAGCCAGATAGGTATTCGTAGTGGCTGCATTGGTAGTTGTCGGTCCCCTCAGTACCACCGAATTCGGTACTTGTCCCGGGCCTCCATTTCTTCCGTCATTTGGACTTGAATAGTTACCAAACTCATCCAGACCAAGCCCGATATATCCACCCCCTAAACCGGTAATACCTGAACTTGTACTTGGGGCATAGCCTAATGAACCGCCGTTGGCACCTAGTTTAAAAGGTACTGATGCATCAAACAAAAACACGCCAATTCCGTCTGCACCTCCAAATGTAGGATTGGTTGGTCTCCAGGTTTTATATTCAAAATCTGCCAGAACACCAAGTGTAGATGGGAATGACTGATTGATATAGGCATATCCAGCCTGGGTCAGGGCAGCAGGGGTAAGTCTGAGCCATCCCTGATTTGTGGGGTCTACACCTCCAGAGGTTAAGGTCGCATTCCCACCAATAGTAATCCCTGTAACCGAACTCCCCATGAAACTCTGCGTAATCGTAAACTGGGCATTTGCCTGCAGACTGATAAACAGAAATAACAAAAAGAAACATGCTCTTTGGAATTTGGAATGAAAGCTGATTTCTCTTTTTGACTGCGTATCTTCTGATCCTTCTCCGTAAGAGTCGATACACATTGAATTATTCCGGGATTGTGGCTGATCCACGGGTGTATTTCGTGTTTTAAATAATGAGGAGGAGAGCGTGAGATTGTAGATTAGTTTCATAGAGTAAAACTTTTGATGCGTGGTAGATTATTTAGCCCGTAAATCCCCATTGGAGTTGGCTTACAGGTTTTGCTCTACTGAAAAGGGAGAGTTAACTCTCTCTTTTCAGTAGAATGATGTATATAGTTTTAAGGTAATTGCTGAGTTATACTCTTGAAGCCGGTCATTGTGCACTGAACCTGGACAGGAACATAGCAGATTTCTACAGGCTTATACAAGGAATGAAAGTCGGAACGGCTGGCTTTGGGATAAAAACTAATTATAGTTTTCGTCAGGGCATTTTTTAGCTCTTTTTTGAATAAAGATTTATTCCAGGATTGAATCAGATCAATGCTCGTAACCGTATTGAAGATTCTTAAAAAAGAGAAAGGTTGAGTGTAGATTTGTTTCATACTTTAAGAGCTTTAGATGCGTTATTAATCAGAATACTGAATGAGTAGAACACGAATTATTGATTTTGTACACAATACTCGTATTTAAAATGCAGGCAGATCTTGTTTAGTTTATAATTAGTTAATGATAGTTGTAGAAATAATTTGTCTAAAAAATACGTTAATAGATGTGTTTTTTATTGTCCAGAATTATATGCTATTAACTTCGATTTCAATAATTGTGCCGCTAGCTGTCTGATAAACAGGTTAGTATGGTTTTCGGTGTGTGTGGCGCTTTAAAATGTGCGATTTTAGCAATGCTATTTCTATTTAGCTAACTAATAATCTTAGGTTATTCATTTTATACAGTTTGCGGGGAATTTGTTCCTGATTTAAAAAGTATCTTTAAGACTCTGTTTTTCTTCTGTTTAAAAGAACTTTTTTTATTAAAGTAGAACTAAATTCAGTACAGCTGCCCAGGTTTTAATACCAATGTATTGCGGCGGCTGTTTTTAAGTTAAATCTGGATTGATAAGAGATTATTTTCTTTGGATAATGTTATTCAAACGGAAGCCCCGTAAACCAAAAGTTGACGGGGCTGAAAGAAATTTATAATAAGAGATTTATCTTATTGTCTGACTACTTTAAACTCAGTTCTGCGGTTTAACTGGTGCATGGCATCCGAACATTTGACCCCATTGCTACAGCCATTGAGCAACTGTGTTTCGCCATAACCTTTTCCGGTGATCCTGCTTTTGTCAATTCCTCTGGAAATGATATACTGCACGGCAGAATTGGCTCTTTTTTGTGATAACCACAGGTTGTACTGATCCTTACCTCTGCTGTCAGTGAAGGAGCTGAGTTCCACCCCGATGTTTTCATTGGTTTTCATGGTCGAGACCAGTTTATCCAGTTCCCTTGCGGCATCAGGTCTGATATTGGATTTGTCGAAATCGTAATAAATATTGTTGATGACAATAGGTTTGTTTAAGACCAGTGTTTCCAGGAACAGATCCTTGTGTAGCACCGTGGAAGTGCTCAGGTTCATGGTTGTCAGCGAAGCTCCATCCGAGCTGTAACCAGGTTTTTCTGCTTTGAGGTTATAGTCTGCCTCCTGATCTAACCCAAATTTGTAGGTACCCCGGCTATCTGTTTGTGAGGTCAGTGTATTTCCTCCCTGTTTGTTCAGGGTGATGGTTGCCCCAGCAATTGGCTGATTAGTTTTGCGGTCATAGACAGTACCCTGAAGTTTGAAGTCGAGGATCATTTTGGCGGTAAAGCTATAAATATCATCACTACCCATTCCTCCCGGGCGGTTGGAAGCCATGAGTGCATTTCCTTTGAGGCTGAGGTTGAAAGCGAAATCATCCTGTGGTGAATTGACCGGGTATCCCAGGTTGACTGGTGTTCCCAGTCCGGTAGCTGTTTTACCAGCTTTATAAATATCAAGACCACCCATCCCTACCAGTCCGTCACTGCTGAAATAGAAGTTACCCTGCTGATCGGTAAAAGGACTGCGTTCATTGCCAGTGGTGTTGAAAGCAGCCAGGTTCACTGCATCTGCCCAGGTTCCATCTGCATTTTTGCTGCAGCTGTAGATATCTGTTCCACCTTTACCACCCGGCATGGAAGACACAAAGTAGAGTGTATTCCCATCAGGGGAGATGAAAGGATCACCCACTGACCATTCATTGACTTTATTGTATCTGAACGGGACTGGTTTGCTCCATCCGCCATTGGCGTCTTTGGTACTGCTGTATACTTCCAGGTTAATGGTTGCAGGTTGTCCTTTCTGGCGGATAATTTTTTTCGGTATTCTGGTGAGTGTAAAATAAATGGTATTGCCATCCGCAGTAAAAGTTGCCGCTCCAATATGGTAATTGGTCTGCGGGTTGATTGGGAAAAGCTTTAAGCTATCATCGGCTTCCTTTTTCTGATACAGGCGCAGGTACTGATTTCCTGTCCATCCATAATGATTGGGATCTGGTAATTTGGTTTGGCCGTCAAATTTAAGGAAAGGTTTGCGGGAGATTGTTCCGGCTTGTGCGGGTAGGTTTCTGTCAGAAGTGAATACAATACTTTGCTGATAGGCAACCGCTCCCCAGTCTGCGTCTGTACTGTTGAGCCCTTTTTCATTGACCAGGGTTACTGGTTTAGGGTTTGCTGTCCAGTAGGCTGCCGAATCACAGGAAGCGATCCAGATTTGCTGCTGCTGGCTGCTGGCTGGTTTTAAGCTTGCATATTTCTGGTACTGAATTTTAGCCTCCTGATATTTGGCATTGTTTTGTAAGGCCCTGGCATAATAGAGGGTGTTTTCAGGTGTACTTTCGGGCATGGCCGAGGCGATGGCATACCAGGATTCTGCCTTTGGATAATTGTCTGTCAGGCGGTAGGTATCGGCCAGTCTTGTCGCGGCATGTAAGGTTTGTTTTTTCTGATAAGCCTTCTCGTAAAGGATGGCTGCCTGGTTGTAATTGTATAGTTCAAACTGCTGATCAGCCTGCTTCAGGATATACTGTGCCTTTGTTTTTATGGTAGTCAGGGACAGCAAAAAGGTTGCTGTGATGAGCCCTGTCTGTATTGATTTGATGCTGCTCATGGATGGGAAGCGTTAGAATATAAATGATAAAATTATAGCTGCAATTAGAAGTACCTAGGTGATTTCATTCTGGTATTTTTGGTATTGAAATAATAACCGATTGATATTTCATGAGTACCGCTGCTGTATCCCTGCAAAGGCCCGATGGAGATGTCATAGGCATAGCCAATGCGGAGTGTTTTGGTTGGGAATACTTCTATGGCAGCCACCGCGGAGTTACGGTTACTGAGGTCTCTTTGGAGATAGTCTTTGTTGTAGAGTTTAACCCCTGTGCGGTAAGAACCCCCGATCCATATCCTGTCCATGAACAGGACAAAAGCATTGATGTCCAGACTGGTCGGGCCAGCGCGGTCATCCTTTAACAGGAAAGACGGCTTCAATAAGATGTCCTGTCCCAGTGGGATGAGTGTACCCGCGGTTAAATAATAATGCGGTTTGGGTTGAGGAATAAAAGCGTAGCGATCTACATTGATATATTGGGCGATGAGGTTATCGGCAGAGAATCCTGCATAATAGCGGTCATCGGAATAATATACACCGACCCTGGCATCGGGCAGTATAGTACTTTGGGTGCCTGTTGGCTGATCAACCTCAGGATCATTAGGGTGTAACATGGAACCGTCTATGCCGAGTTGTTCCATTCCGATCCCTACCCCGAAGGCAAGTCTTGAACTTCCCGAAGCGTTCATTCTCAGGCGATAGGCATAATTGGCATAAGCGGCCAGGTTACTCTGGGCGCCGAGTTTATCGGCCGAGACCTGGAGGGCTAGTCCGACATTACCATCATTAGCTGTCGCATCTACAGCGAGAGAGAAGGTTGTTGGAGCCCCTTTAATCCCAGTCCACTGGCTGCGGTAAAAACTATGGAGGTTCAATTGCTCTTTATATCCTGCATAGGCAGGATTGATATAGATGCCGTTGAACATATACTGGCTGAACTGCGCGTCTTGTTGTGCTTTGACCACCTCTGAAGGAAGTAGCAGGGTGAAAACCAACACTATTAATAACAAGCTTCTTTTCATACGGGTAAATTTAATTCTGTTTCGACTCTTCAATCTGATTGTGTTTTTCGGTAGTATTTATTCTTTGTTTCCTTTCATGGAATCTGTATGGACCTGTTCAATTGGCTAACTGAACAGTTCCATACAGATTTCATTTATTTATTTTTTGAAGGCTCTGATCAATGTGATATAACCTTTGAAGATCTGCCAGTCACCATTTGATCCTTTGGCTTTGACTTTCAGCAGGTAGTAATAAGTACCTTCATTAAGTCCTTCGCCTGTCCAGGTGTTTTGGTAATTGCGCTGTCTGTAGACTTCATTACCCCAACGGTTGACAATGATTAATTCATTATCACCGTACTGGTTGAGCCCTCTGATTTCAAAGGTGTCATTGATTCCGTCCCCGTTTGGTGTGATCAGGTTCGGGATCTTGATTTCAAAGAAGCTGACGGTAATAGCAACATTGGCAACATTGGTCAGGTAACCATAGATATCCTTCACCTGGTAAGTGAAATTGTCAGGTCCGGTATATCCAGGATCCGGCGTATAAGTAATGGTTCCATCACTGTTGACTATCACTTTACCATGTGCAGGCTGAGTGATGACTACAACCGTTGCCTTATCAAAGCTTGAAGATCCCGGATTATCATTGGTCAGTACATCTACACGAACCGAAGTATTGGCATTGGTCTGTGCCTGGTCATCATTGGCAACCGGTGATTTGGTGACCACAATGACTGTCGGGTTATTGTTGTTCGCTGCTGTTCCTGAGGTGGCAGTCACGACTGCTCCCGAAGGGGTGATGGCTTTGGCAATGGCGGTATTGGTTACCGTTCCGGCATCTTTATCTGCCTGAGTTAAGGTATACAGCTGCGTGATTGAAGCTGTAGCTCCTGGTAGAAGTCCTCCACCAACATCGATGGTTCTGTTGACTATACCCAGTTTGGCATCACTGAAAGTGACAGGGTTCAGGGTGACATTGCCCAGATTTTGTACTGTAAAGGTATATGTGATCTGGTTTCCGCTGAATACCCCTGTTTTAACCAGTGACAGGCCTCCTGAAGGCGTGATGGCTACGACCGTAGGTGTATCATTGGTGGCATCGGTACCAGAAATGTCTGTTGCCGTAGCTCCGCCAGCAGCTGTTGCTTTCACATTGGCAGTATTGGTTACATTTCCGGCATTTTTATCTGCCTGAGTTAAGGTGTACACCTGGGTTGTAGTTACCGAAGCACCTGGTGCAAGACCAGTACCCACATTCACCGGCAGGTTTGTTAGCCCCAGTTTGGCATCATTGAGCAGAACAGTTGTGAAAGTCACATTGCCAGTATTCTGCACGACAAAAGTATAGGTAATGCTATTGTTGTCGGTACTGATGACCCCGGTTTTAACGAGTGTTACCGCTGGTTTTGGAGTCAGTACAATCACCGTTGCATCATCAGGGGTAGGGGTATTCGGATCATCAGATTTCGGTTTATCAACCGGATTACCTGAAGGGTCAGTACCTTTTGCACTGGCCTGGTTGCTGAATTTACCTCCATCTACATCGGCTTGTGTTAAAGTATGTTTGGCAGTGACTGTGCTACTTGCTCCCGGAGCGAGTGTGACAATGTTTGCCGGGCTGATACTACCTGCATCCGCTCCCGGATCTGCGACCACGATATTACTCAAGGTGACGTTTCCGGTATTGGTGGCAACAATGGTGTAAGTAATCACATCCCCTGCTTTAGAACCGGTGTTGTTGGCTACTTTAGTCAGGGTCATGGCCGGGGTTCCTGGTGTTATCGTAATGGTGAAAGTCTGAGGAGCTGACTGATCTACTCCACCATTGGCTGTTCCACCATTATCTTTCAGGATGACTGTTACAGTTACTGTTCCGGTTGCTCCAAAAGCAGGAGTATAGGTCAGTGTACCATCCGGAGCAATTGCTGGTTGGGTAGTGAAGAGTGCATTATTGGCATTGGTAACGATGAAGTTAACCAGTTGACTGGATTCATTGGCTGGTCCCGGACTGATTGCAGTTGCCCATTCCGGAATGGTTTGTGCACCTGCGTATTGTAGTACAGTCTGATCTGCCCCTTTGACAAATGATGGTGCATCATTGACAGGAGTCACACTTAATGTTAGGGTACTGTTTGCAGATCCACCTTTACCATCAATTACGGTATAAGTGATGACTGGAACAGGACCATTGTAGTCCTGAGCAGGTGCAAAGATATAACCACCGTCACTGTTCAGGGTGATGGTTCCTACTCCTGCAATCAGTACCGGGCTACCTGGTGTCTGGTCACCTGTGATACCAGCTATGGTAAACTTGCTCACAGACAATACATCGTGATCGACATCGGTGTCATTGGCTAAAACACCATTAGCCGCAGTCACAGTTAAAGTCTGATCTTCCAATAAAGTATTGGTATCAGGATTAGCAACCGGATCACTGTTGACCACAGATACTGTTGCAATCGCAGTATTATTCGTTAAGAACGGATCTGTTTCATTACCCGATACCACTGCTGTGGTCTGGTAAGGTCCACCGACAATCAGCGTAGCCTGGATGGTTAAGGTGGTTGTACCACCATTAGCCAGGTTACCAATGGTCCATAATCCCGAAGCCGGATCATAAGTGCCTGCTGTGGCAGACTGACTGGTGATCTGGTAACCGGCTGGCAACAGGTCAGTTACTTTAACCCCAGTGGCATTACTAGGCCCATTGTTTTTCACCTGAACGGTAAAGGTCACTGGCTGTCCGACTTTTTGTAAAGCCTGGTTAACGGTATTAGTTACACTCAGGTCAGTGACTGCCTCTACCGTTGTATTAACCGGTGGAGTTGTTTGTGGTACTGTACCAGGTTCTGCCGGGGTCACAGTTGCTGTATTCTGAATAGCAGCAGTTGCACCCGCAGGTAAAGAACCCGTAACCACAATGGTGATGGTATTGGCATTTCCAGCTGGAATATTTGCCGTTACACTCACATTGTTGCTGCTTCCAGTGGCTCCGCTGGTCACAGTGGCTGCACCAGCTGCAGTGGCAGTCCAGCTGACCCCAGTGAGTCCTGCAGGTACTGCATCTGTAATGACAGCCGCGATGGCATCACTGGTACTGGTGTTAACTGTGGTAATGATATATTGAACTGTTGTTCCTGCTGTAGCGTTAGCAGGACCAGATTTGGTAATGTTGAGGATTGGTACCCTGCTGACAGTGGTAGTCACTGAAGAACTCACCGGCGTTACTCCCGCTTCCGCAGGCGTTGCTGTAGCCGTATTGGTGATGCTGGTGTTGAGGTTTGCAGGGACTACAGCGCTGACATTGATGGTAATGACATTCGCAGCTCCAGCCGGTATATTTCCTGTTAAGGCGATATTGCTGGTGGTACCCGATGTGGTTCCGCTCAGGGTTGCTGCACCTGAGGTTGTTGCCGTCCAGTTGATACCAGTCAGCTGGGCAGGGATGACATCGGAGATGGCCAGTCCTATGGCATCACCTGTACCCTGGTTATTGACCGTAATCAGGTAATTGATGGCCGCACCAGCCACTACATTGGCCGGACCAGTTTTCACGATATTGATCACTGGTTTTCTGCTGACTACAGTGATTACCGGTGCAGATGTAGTTGGTGTACTTCCTGTTTCGGTAGGGGTTACAGTAGCGGTATTGGTCAGTGTACCATTAAATGCAGGGTTGACTGTTCCTTTGACCTGAATGATCAGCGCATCTCCTGGAGCAGTCGTTAAATTGGCAGTTGTTGCTATGGTATTTGAATTACCCGAGCTGGCGCCAGTAAGTACCGCGTTTCCAGTGGTCGAAGCTGTCCATTGTACATTGATAATGTCAGCCTGTACCAGATCGGAGATGGCTGCATTGAGTGCCGTACTTGGACCGCTGTTGATGACCGTGATCTGGTAATCAATTTCCTGCCCGGCCAATAGTGTTGCCGGACCAGATTTGGTAATCGAGAGATTGACCACCGGTTTAACCACAGTACTTACTGTCGAGGTCACCGGGGTGATTCCAGGTTCAGAAGGAGTGGCTACCGCCTGATTGGTCAGGGTGTTATTGAAAGTAGGGTCAATGGTGCCAGTAATGGTAACGGTGATGGCCGCACCTACCGGAACATTGACATTGGCAGTGACCTGGTTTCTTGTTCCTGTAGCTCCGGAATTGACCACTGCGGCACCTGTTGCTGTTGTTGTCCAGGTTACATTTTGTACAGCTGCAGGAACCAGATCGGAGATGGCTGTATTTACCGCATCCGAAGGTCCAGCATTGCTGAGGTTCAGTGTATAAGTGATCTGTTGACCGCTGGCGGCAGTAGCCGGACCAGATTTAACCAGTACCAGTCCAGGAGTTCTGGTCAGGGTGGTGGTTACTTGGTTGGAGACTACTGGCGGGTTACCAGGCTCAGTTGGCGTTACGGTAGCCGTATTGACCAGATCGGCAGTTGCAGAAGAAGGGATGGTACCAGTAATGGTAATGAGTACCCTTGCATTGACTGCCCCTGGGATATTGGCTACGACATTGAGTGCGTTACCAGTTCCGGTCGCACCAGTTGTTATGGCCGCCCCGTTTTGTGCACTGGCTGTCCAGCTTACATTTTGCAGGATGGCAGGGATCGCATCGGTGATGGCCGCTGCAGTCGCATTACTTGGACCTGCATTGGTTACTTCCAGTGTATAAGTAATTGGCAGACCAGGGCTGGTTGAAGCCGGTCCCGATTTACGGATACTTAATGCAGTCTGTTGAGTGACTACAGTAACCACAGCTGGTGAAGTAATGACTGGATTAGCACCGATCTGAGCAGTAGCTGTATTGGTTATAGAACCTGCAAATCCCGGATCAATTGTTCCTTTAATATCAATTGATACTACATTTCCTGCACCTTGAGGAATATTTGCAATAATTGCCGGGTTCCCTGTTCCTGTTGTCAGGTTTACAGTTGCACCGCCTGTTATTGTGGCTGTCCAGTTCACATTTTGTAGCTGTACAGGGACAACATCTGCGATATTAACCGCTGTTGCATCACTCGGTCCGTTATTCGTTACCTGGATTACATAATGTACCTGTTCACCGGCATATGCAGTATTAGGACCGCTTTTTGAAACATTTAAGCTTGGGTTGTTTACAATTGAGGTTGTTACAGCCGAAGTATTATTGGCTAAGTTATAATCTGTCAATCCAGCGGTAGTCAGGTTAACGGTTGCTGTATTTGTAATATTCCCAGCTACAGTAGAAGATGGGATAGTTCCATTGACAGTGATTAAGATATAGTTACCAGTGCCAGCGGCGATACTGCCAGTAGTAGCAATAGTACCATTAGTACCCGTTGTGTTACCAGTCACAGTCGCAGTACCGGAAGTTGTAGCTGTCCATTTGTTTACTACAACAGCAGCCGGTACATTATCCTGTATAGATAAACTCGATACATCATTAGGTCCGTTATTGAATACTTTCAAGGTATAGGTGATATTTTCACCTGCAGCTATGGTTGCCGGACCCTGTTTTTCGATACGCAGATCTGTCGATTTATTAATAGAGGTTGTCACAGAACTACTATTGGTTGTTCCGGACGTAACATTCACCGTGTTGGTAAATTGTGTATGTCCTTTGTCAACGACAATGCCATTTACAGTGACTTCAATCGTATTGGCAGGGCCATTCAAAATATCACCTGATGTAGAAATTGTTCCGGTATTTCCAGAACCGGCACCAGTAATAGTTGCGCCGCCTATGGCTACAGCTGTCCAGCTGGTTACCTGTACATCTTCAGGTACATTATCAGTAATTAAGGCATTGGTGATATCACCTGTTCCTGCATTACTTACTATGATTTTGTAAGTAATCGGGTCTCCGATATTTGCAGTTGCCGGACCTGATTTGGATACTCTGAAGTTTGGTGTGTTATTAATGTTTGTAGTAACTGTAGAGGTGTTGTTTGCTGTTTCCGGGTCAGGGACAACCGTACTTGTGATCGTTGCCGTATTAGAAAAAGCGGTGCCATCAGTTAAAGCCGGGCTTGCTGTTCCAGTTACGACAACCTGTACCATACCTGCTCCTGATGGAACGTCTGCTGTCAGACTTACATTTCCGGTTCCCGAAGCAGTAGAAATAACAGCTCCACCCGAGGCCGTTGCTGTCCAGCTCGGATCTAAGATCTGAGAAGGAATCGCATCCTCGATATCAACTGCTAGCGCCGTACTCGGTCCTGCATTGGTGATATTTAAAGTGTATTGTACCTGTTGGCCAGCTCCGGCGTCTGCTGGTCCTGATTTTACAATCCTTACGTTTGCCGATCTGCTTGTCGTAGTCGTTACTGTACTTGTTGCAGGAGTTGGATCTGTAACACCAGCCGGGGGTGTTGCTGTAGCTGTATTGGTTACAGTAGTCCCCGCAAATAAAGGATCAAGTGTACCGTTGATAGTGATCAGTAATGAATCAGTTGCATTTGCTTTCAGGGTAGCTAACAGATCTACATTACCTGAGTTATTTGTAGGAGTAGCACCAGAAGTACCGCTGGCAACTACAGTCCAGACAGGATTCAGAATCTGTGCAGGGATAACGTCCTGTACTCTTGCACCAACTACATCACTTGGTCCTGCATTTTTTACGCTGATGGTATAAGTGATCGGCTGACCAGCAACAGCTGTTGCTGCACCAGATTTTAAGATGCGTAAATCCGAAGTTTTCGTAACGGTTGTTGTAACCGTGTTCGAGGTTACCGGATTATTACCAGCTTCAGCAGGCGTAATGGTTGCCGTATTACTGAATGAAGTTCCGGTAAAGCCTGCATCCAATTTTCCACTGATGAGCACATTAATTTGATTGGCTGTACCTGCAGGTATACTTCCGGTTACACTCACTGCATTACCTGTTCCGGTAGCACCTGCTGAGATAGTAGCAGTTCCGGTTTGAGTAGCTTTCCAGGTTACGTTGGTTAACCCTGAGGTGATCTGGTCAGTAATTATAGCATTGACTGCATTACTCGGGCCATTATTGGATATGGTCAGATTGTAAGTCACCTGTTCCCCGGCATTTACTGATGACGGGCCAGACTTACTAATGGTTAATGCAGTTTTATTTCCTATGATTGTACTTACTTTATTTGAATTTACCGGACTGATACCAGGCTCCGAAGGAGTTGCTGTCGCGGTATTATTGATAGTTGTATTGGCTTGTCCCGCACTTAACTGACCTGTAACTGTAATCTGAATATTGTTGGTGTTACCCACATTTAAATTACCAGTTACACTGATATTGTTGCCTGTTCCATTTCCGGTAACAACTGATGAAGTTCCCGAAGCATTGGCTGTCCAGGTGACGTTAGTCAGTTCAACAGGTACAGCATCAGTGATGACCAGTGCGGTTGCATTGGATGGTCCATTGTTTACTGCGTTGAGTACATAAGTCACGGTTTCCCCTGCATTAGCTGTTGCAGGGCCCATTTTGGTAAGAGAGACAGAAGGCGTTTTGGTGATGGTGGTAATTACCGGACCCGCAGTCTGTGGTACAGCTCCTGTTTCAGCAGGAGTGACTGTGGCACTGTTGCTGATATTGGCTGTAGCCGCCGGGTTTACTGTTCCGGTAATGGTGATCAGGATCTGATCGGTGCTGTTTCCGCCAATATTACCCGTTACACTGAGGTTATTTCCTGTTCCTGTGGCCCCAGCGGTTACTGTAGCTGTACCAGTAGTGGTGGTGGTCCAGCTTGGGTTGAGGATACTGGCTGGAATAGCATCAGTAATCACCGATGCAATGGCATTGGCCTGACTGATATTTTTGACCGCAATGGTATAAGTAATGGCCTGTCCTGCACTGAGTGAGGCTGGACCATTTTTCTGAATACTTAATACCGGGATACGGGTTACATTGGTTGTGGCCGTGGCCGATGCAGGACTGGTTCCTGTTTCAGCTGGGGTCACTGTTGCTGTATTGGTCAGTGTGCCACTAAAACCAGCGGCTACTTTACCAGTCACGGTAATGGTGATCTGATTGCCTGTTCCTGCAGCGACATTACCATTGATGCTGATGGTGTTTCCGGTACCTGTCAAGGCTCCGGTTACCTGAGCATTTCCAGCGGTTGTTGCAGTCCAGTTAACCCCTGTAATGGTAGCCGGTACAGCATCAGCGATGGCCAGGTTTAAGGCATCGGAAGCACTGGTATTGGTTACATTCAGGGTATAGGTAATAGTTTCGCCGGCATTGATAGCTGCAGGCCCATTTTTAGTGATCGAGACTACTGGTGTTCTGCTGGCAATGGTGTTGACCGTTGAGCTAGGGGAAGGGCTGCTCGGCTCAGTAGCCGTTACCGAAGCGGTGTTTGAAATAGTACCATTGAAAGCCGGATCAGATTTACCAGTGATGGTAAAGATGATTTTATTGGCTGCTCCTGCAGGTATGTTTGCTCTTGCATCCAGTGTATTTCCAGTACCTGTAGCACCCGAAGTAATGGCTGCTGCCCCTTGTACCACCGAAGTCCAGGTTGTATTTAAGATACTGGCCGGGATGGCATCCTGAACATGTGCCGCGATGGCATCACTTGGTCCGTTATTTCCTACGGTGACGGTATAGGTCACATTATTTCCTGAATTGATTGCAGGAGTTACACTTTTGACAATGGTTAAACCAGACTGGGCGGTAATGGTGGTATTGACCGCAGTCGAGGTTACCGGCGTAGTTCCTGGTTCAGCAGGCGTCGCTGTTGCAGTATTGGTGATGGTACCCGAAGCATTGGATGCAATGGTACCAGAAACGACAATCTGGATAGTACTTCCAGCGGCGAAGTTGGCATTGACATTGATTGCATTGCCTGTTCCGGTCGCCCCGCTGTTGATCAGGGCGGTTCCCCCTGTGGTTGTTGCAGTCCAGCTGACCCCAGTAATGGCGGCAGGAACTGCATCGGTGAGTACGGTGTTTACACTATTTGAAGGGCCATTGTTTTTGGCAGTAATGGTATAGACAATGGTATTTCCCGCTAATGCTGTAGCCTGGCCACTTTTGGTGATGGTGAAAGCCGGTACTTTGGTGACTGTGGTTACAGCCTGTGCATTGACCGGTGTACTACCAGGTTCCTGTGGTGTAGCGATGGCATTGTTGGTAATATTTCCTGCAAAAGCAGGATCAATGGTTCCAGTGATTACGACCAGTACTTTGTTGGAAGTACCGGCAGGGACATTGGCTGTTACGCTGACATTGTTTCCTGTGCCGGTAGCTCCTGTAGTTACTGCCGCTGTACCGACTAATTGAGTGGTCCAGCTGACATTAGATAATGTGGCAGGTACTGCATCGGCAATTTGTACACCAGTAGCATTACTAGGTCCATTGTTTGATATGGCTACCTGATAGGTAATCTGATTACCAGCTGTGGCCGTAGAAGGTCCTGTTTTGGTGACTACTACACCCGAGGTACTGGTGATATTGGAATTGACTGTAGAGTTACTACCTGTTCCGGCAGGTTCTGCCGGGGTTACTGTAGCGGTATTACTGATACTTCCGGTCGCTCCAGGATTGACGGTACCAGTAATGGTTACCGATATGGTATTGGCAGCACCCGCAGGGATGTTGGCGGTAAGGCTTACATTATTTCCTGTACCCGTAGCACCAGTAGTGATGGCAGCTGCCCCAGCTACCGTACTTGTCCAGCTGACATTGGTTAAAGCAGAAGGGACTACATCGGTGATGCTGGCACCGACTGCATTACTGCTGCCGGTATTGGCAATGTTGAGGGTATAGGAGGCTACATTACCGGCAGTTAACCCTGCAGCACCAAGTTTGGTGATGGTGAGTACTGGTTTACTGGTAATGTTTGTGATGACTGTTGAAGTATTATTTCCCGGAGTAGGATCCGTGATGCCCGGCGGGCTGGTCACTGTGGCTGTATTGGTCAGCGTACCTGTTGCCCCTGGAGCTACCGTGCCAGTAATGGTTAAGGTAGTTGATTGTCCTGAGGCCAAAGTAAGGCCAGTCCAGTTTCCATTGGAGCTGGTATAGGTTCCAGTAGCCGGGGTATAACCTGAAGCAGTAAATCCAGCGGGCAGATTATCTGTTAAGGTGAGTACATCAGCAGTGGCAAGTGTACTAGGACCGTTATTGGTTAAAGTAATGGTATAGGTCAAGGCATTACCAGCGGTAGCTGTTGTCGGGCTGGCAGTTTTGACAACACCAAAATCGATGACCCTGCTGATGGTTCCAACGTCAGTTGCGGTATTATTTCCTGGTGTAGGATCGGTTACTCCGGTAGGAGGGGCTACAGTCACGGTATTGCTCAGTGATCCGCTGGCAGTAGGCGCTACCGTACCTGTAATGGTCAATGTAGCGGTTTGTCCTGAGGTTAAAGTCAGTCCTGTCCAGTTTCCATTAGCGCTGGTATAAGTACCTGCTGAAGGGACAAAAGAAGAGGCAGTGAATCCTGCAGGCAAGTTATCGGTTAAAGTAACTACATCAGCAGCGAGTAAGGATCCTGTTCCGTTGTTGCTCAGGGTAATGGTATAGGTTACGGTTTGTCCTGCCACCGGTGGTTTAGGGACCGAGGTTTTGGTTACGCCCAGGTCAATGACTCTGCTTACCGGTGTGGTAATGGTCGCAGTATTGTTTCCTGGTGTAGGATCAGTTACTCCTGTCGGTACCACTACAGAAACAGTATTGCTGAGTGACCCTGAGGCATTCGCTGCAACAGTTCCGGCAATGGTTAAAGTGGTGCTTTGTCCTGAGGCTAAAGTGAGCCCTGTCCAGTTTCCATTTGAACTGGTATAGGTTCCTGTAGCTGGTGTATAGGTTGAAGCGGTGAATCCTGCTGGTAAATTATCTACCACCTGGATAACATCAGCAGCCACCAGTGCACTAGGCCCACTATTGGTTAGGGTGATGGTATAAGTTAAGGCTTGACCAGTAACAGCAGGGTTTGGTGAAGCGGTTTTGCTTACACCTAAATCCATAACTCTTGTTGTATTGATTGTATTAGTTGCAGTATTATTGGTAAGATCAGGATCTGTGATGCCAGTTGGCGCGGTTACTGTTGCTGTATTAGTAAGCGTCCCCGTAGCTACTGTAGAAGAAAGACTTCCTGCAATAACCAAGGTTGCACTTTGTCCGTTTGCTAAAGTCAGACCAGTCCAGTTTCCGTTTGAACTGGTATAAGTTCCGGTAGACGGGGTATAGCTCGAAGCAGTAAATCCTGCTGGCAGATTATCAACTACACTCACAATATCGCTGGCCAGTAAACTACTTATACCATTATTCTTCAGTGTTAGGGTATAAGTTAAATTTTGTCCGGCTGCTACAGGTGAAGGACTGGCTGTTTTAGTTAAGCTAAAATCAATCTGTCTTGCGATTGGTGTAGTTTCTGTGGCCGTATTATTACCAGGCACTTTATCATTGGTACCAGTAGGGGCAGTTACACTGACCGTATTACTTAATGATCCGGTTGACGTAGCTGCGACTGTACCGACAATGGTTAAAGTAGTATTCTGACCATTATCTAAGGTTAAGCCTGTCCAATTGCCAGTTGCCTTATCAAATGTTCCTTTCGCTGCTGTATAAGTCGAAGCTGTAAAACCAGCAGGAAGGTTATCTGTCAGTGTAACTACATCTGCAGCAAGTAAAGCTCCAGGCCCGTTATTGCTAAGAGTAATTGTATAAGTCAGTGTCTGACCTGCAATAACAGGTTTAGGACTTGAGGATTTGGTTACGCTAAGGTCGATATCCCGGTTAACCGGGGCGACGACAGTTGCTGTATTATTAGTCAGATTCGGGTCTGTTATACCTGTTGGATTCGTAACAGTAGCTGTATTACTTAAAGAACCAGATGCTGTCGAGGCCACGTTACCGGTGATCGTTAATGTCGCCGATTGACCATTAGCTAAAGTTAATCCAGTCCAGCTGCCGTTGCTGCTGTTATAGGTTGTTCCGGCAGTCGGTGTGTAGGCAGTCGCTGTAAAACCTGCTGGTAGATTATCAGTTAAGGTAATTACATCAGTAGCCAGTACCGGACTCGGACCATTATTTTTAAGTACAATGGTATAAGTCAGAGGTTGTCCAGCCGTGGCTGTTGTAGGAAGAACAGTTTTTGTAACACCCAGATCATAAGAAGGCTGAATGATTAAACTATAATCTTCTACTTCCCCATTACTTGCCGCGCCCACCACCGACGAGGTGGTTAAGTTATCCGTACTCAACCTCAGACGTGCATAGGTAATACCGGCAGTCAGATTAGATAAACCAGACCAGGATAGTACTGCTGAAGTTGCATTGTTAGGTACATTGACAACAACACCTTCTGATGGATCAAAAACTCCGTTTTTATTAAAATCTACCCATCCGACTAATTTTGCGGTTACTCCGGTGGTATTGGTTACCGGTACCGTCAGACTGTATGTTGTTGAAGAAGCTGTAAGGACAGGAAGCGTGGTAAAACCATCCTCATCAAGACCATCTCCATTAGTCCCGTTTGCATCTGCACCTGCTGCTACCGGTTGTCCGTCAGGTTCTCCGTCTATTGTTTTACCAATGATGATGCGGTTGTCAATAACATGACGGGGACCATTGTCAGCCAGTAATGTTTTATAACTGACCGGCGCATCTCCAAAGTCTAAAGGAATAATTTGTAAGGTGTAATCTTCGACCTCCCCGTTACTAATTACCGAAGTCGGTGTAGACGTTGTTAAAGCAGGGGTCGTAGAAATCCTGAACCTTGCATAAGTTTGCCCCGAAACAAGGCCCGTCAGGCCTGTCCAGGTTAAAGTTGCGGTGGTCGCATTATTAGGTACAGTTACTGAAGCACCTTCTGAGGGTTCAAAAGTACCATTGCGGTTAAAATCTATCCAACCTACCAGGTTGGCATTGCCACCACTGGTGTTTCCGACCGTTGCGGTAACACTATAGGTTGTCGCATTGACGGGAAGTGGGGCAAAACTAGCGATACCATCTTCGTCATTTTCTCCGTTTTTATTATCCGCATCTGCATTGGTACCCAAAACAAAAGTCGCTGGGTCGAAGTCACCTGCTATTAAGCCTAATTTTGGTGTTTGTGGTTTAGCTACAGTTCCTGTAGTAATCAGGCTGCTTCCACTAGGAGGATTGGCAATATAAACCGGGCTAGTCGATCCAGGGTTTGGATTATCACCTCCAGTAACCAAAGGAGTTAGTGTATGAGTTGGGGAACCATAAGAAGCAGGTGCATCACCTATTTCGGAATAGGCCATCACACCTAATGCCATCGCCGTTAATCCACCAGACTCAATATGAGCATTAATCGTAAGTGGATTATTTAAATCAGTTAAGGTTTTCTGAGTATATAATAAAGCCGCATTCTGATTACATTGTAATCTGACGGTTTGATCGTTAGCTAAAAAAGTAATACGTCTCCCGTCACCTGGGCCCGGCTGATCATTTTGATTATCAACAAAAGTTTCCAGTAATTTCCATTTATCCCCGTTTGTGTTACCCTGAGTATATTCACTAGGTGCATCAGATTCAGCATTTCCAAAGACCAGCCCTATATCTGCCTTTTGACCATTTACTGTAGCGTAGGTCCGTATACGAAAATCGGCATCAGCGCCATTATTGTTTGTTCTGATCGCATTGACAAGTGTATTACTTGATCCATTACCACCAATATTATATAGGCGATTTAATCTGTCTTCGAAGTAAGATCCTGATACATAGGGTATCAATCTTGGATTTGTACCGCCTTGTGTAAAACTGACATTGTCAATGATGGCCGTAATGGTAATACCACTCACAGTGAAAGTAAACGTTTTACTTTCACCGGCTGCCATATTCAGACCAGTAAAATTGAGCCAGTAGATATTATTTCTATATATCCCTGTTCCACCGGTTGCCTGTACCTGTCCGAATGAATTTTGGGCAAATAAAATGAAAAGCAATAGCAGGCAGGAGGCAAACTGGTAAGCAAACCTGATCTTTTTAATTAGGAAATTTGGATTTTCAGAAATGAAAAAATCCTTTGTGTAGAGTCGTTTCATAGAAGGTAAATTGGTATTGAGATAATCTTATTATAGGATAGATATGAGCTGCAATGATTCAGCTCAAAGGCGAAAATGGAAGGCTTATACAGACGAAGTTGACGCCCGGATTTCTTGTGGCATCACTTTGAAGTTTTGTATGAGAGCAAACTGATATCTGGGATACTGTTCAAAGGATTCTAAATAGAATAAGCTGTTCACTGATCCCGAACGGGATAATGCAGAAAGTCTGTTTATGATTTTTAGAAGGCAGGAAAAGATAACCATGCGGTAGATTTTTATCATACTTTAATAACTTTTTATGCGTTAATAATCACATAATAACAGGATCCGCATTTGCTTAATACTATAATTATGCATATGAATATTATACATACGTAGCTTAGTCGTATAAAGATTGGTTAACAGTTGTTCTTTTGAAATTTTTTTTCCTGAAAAATGCTTTTATAAGTGTGCTATACGTTACTTAAATAATATTCAATAGCTGGCTGGGCTCAAGAATTGTGCCGTAGATGCTATCAGGCGCTGGTTTTTCGATTTGCTTATATTAAAAACAAGTGTGGGAAAAGAAAGAAAATGAGTGTTTTTTTGTTTTAATATACTTCCTTGATAGAGAATATTTTGTTTTGTAGAATAAAGACTTTATTTAATAGAAGGATTTTTGTCTTGACTATAAGTTAATTGCAACTATAATTGTAATTTTTTTGTTTATAATTTTTTGATAAAAGATAAACTGGTGTGTTTTTCCTGAGATGCAAACTTTAAATTAATGGTAACTTGATTTTTATTTAATAATATTTTTCTCTTGTATAAAAGTGATACTGTTTTGTATAAAAAACTTAGTCTTAATCTGAACGTTCAATAGTCTGCTTTTTAAGCATGTGTTCCAAAAAGTGTCCATATTCTCCACATATTTACTTCAATAGATTTTCCTGTAGATAATACCGAACATGGTGAGTTATTAGTAAGGATTATGCAATTATTATTTTCAATGGTTCAGTGTTCCATCTTTTCCATTTCTTTAAGATACTGGCTCAACTCGGGAAGTCCTATTTCTTTTCTGCGTTTATTGAGGTTTAATGAGTCCTGAGTAGGAAGGGGGCTCAGTTTTTGTGTTTTTGGATTGTAACGACACTGAGTTCCATACAATTGTTTTTTACCTTGGTTAATTAATACACGATCTTTCAGATAAGCATAATCTTCACATGATGCATTATGACGGTTAACTTCAGTGATCATCAGGGTTAGTACATTTTGTTGAAATTTGACATCATCATCACAATGTTGTACAATAGTAAAGAATTTATTGCTTCCACTTTTGCCGACCAGCGAATAACCTGGGAATCCATATTTCTTGATCATCCGTTTAGCTTCTGCATAATTAAAACTGTCAGTTTGTGCCCATTTTCTATCGACTGTTGCCTGATCATAAACAGATTTCTTCTTGTTATATAATTTGTCCGATTCTACACGCCATTTCTGATCTTCCTTATACATGACCTCTATCTTCTTATAGAGTGCAGAATCTATTGTAGTCTGACTGAAAGCTACTGTATAGGAGAAGGAAAGGTAAAAAAGAAGGAATATTGTTTTCATTACATGAGATTCTACATTCAATTTAAGCTTTTTACAAAAGAGTGTTCCATTATAGATTAGAATAATTTTGTGATAGCTGAGTTAATCATGAGGAATCTATTCAATCTTTGGCGTAAATGATAACATGAAGTAACAAGGTAACACCTACTCCTGCCAATAGAAGTCCCCCAATAAAAAAGAAAGTGTTGTATACACTGGGAGTCGAAAATCCGTAAGCCACGCTATATATCCCTATAGGTATCAGCACCAGGCCTAAAAGAGCCTTGAGTGCATTGATTAATCCTTTCATAGCTTATGCCCGACCATTTACAATGAATAATGAACAGTCATTAGTAGTTACTGCTCGTTTCGCAAAACAATTGAGATAATTTTTTTTTGGCCCTGGGTATTATAAAATCCTATATATTGCCTGTAATAGCTATCCGGAGATTGGATGCTTTCTGAATCTATATCCATACCATCTTTCGTCGTTTTATCAATGCTCAAACACTTGTTGAAGATTTTTTCTGCTTTAAAAATATCTTCCACTGTGGGTGTGAAATGAGAACTCTTTAGCTTCTAAATATAGATTTTTGCTTTCCTCTACCGGAGAAATTGTGTAGCCGACACCGTCAATAATTCCATACCTGCTCTTGCTACATCCGGCTAAGATTATGAGTGACTTAGTATTCAAATAAACCGAGTTGAAAATGGTTTTTCTCATATGCTGTTGAATTCCTTTTTTAAGGATTAATGTGTATTGATATAAGTGGTAAATATAATTTTTTTAAATTGTTACTATGTTAGATTTTTACCTGATACCGGATCATCAACGCCAGCCCGGCTACCCTGAAGAAGTAGAGTTGGAATTGGCTGGTGAACTTGATTATAAGACTTTTGGAAATCTACAGAAGTCTGGGATAATCGGAAGTAATTATGATTACTATACTGATTTCAGGTGGGACACAGACATCATCAAACAGATCTGCCATAAAATAAATCTTAATCAGCGCTTACATCATGGAGATATTGAAAATTTGCTGGCCATTTTGAACAAGGCCAGATCACTGAATATGGGTTTGCTGGCTTATGCTGATTAATTTTATTTATTTAAGTAAACCATCCTGGATGGTTTTAACTTTTATATCATTTGTTTTTCCTGATCACCCGGGAGGCTAAACCGGAGCGTCTCTTGAAATGGATAAAGTATCTTCATAAAACTCAGTCTGGAAATGAGCAAAAAAAGAAAGCAAAATGATACTGTCTTCATATGGCTGATTAATGTTTTGGGTTCTGACAGCTATTGAGTAAATAAAAAAAGCCTTTCAGATTATACTGAAAGGCTTTTAAAAGAATTTTAAGGAATTGTTATTTAGTTTGCATGAGTTTGGTCATCTGCTCTTTCAACTCATTAATCTGTTGCTGCTGTGCCTTATTCTGTTTATCAGTCTCATCTTTTTGCTGAATGAGATACAAAGTCAGTTCTTCTACCTTTTTAACAAGTAACTTATTCATCTCACCTAAATTAACCCCATCTGTTTCCACTTGCTTTGCCGATGGTAGCTCTGGTAAATGTTTATTATTATCCAGGTAGTTTTTTAATTGCGGAAGAGAAAGTAATGCATATTCTTCATTGAAAACATAATCCGGCCAGTTTGCAGTCTCTACTTTGATTGCCCGTGCCCGTATATTTCCGTTGACTGATAGTTTATCCGTAGGGTTTGAAGTCCCAATTCCTACATTTCCAGATTTAGCAATACGCATAGCTTCCGTTCCCTGAGTCGTACCCTCCCCATTAGGGAAAAATGTAATATAACCATAAACAGAAGACCTGTTGTCTAATCTGAATTCACCGCTGCCGGCTGATGAATAAAGCAAAGCAGGATAGGTATCGTTGCCGATAGCCATCATTCCTGAATTCAAATCACTTTTAATATGTAATTTGGCAAAAGGTTTATCAGTTCCAATCCCAACATTTCCGGTGGAAGCATTATTCAGAACCAGAGGGAGTGCTTCTATAGATAGTTTCTTGAAAACATTATCCCCAAATACATCAATGTAACTCAAATTATTAGTTAAGTCGGCATTGATATACATTCTACCTTCTCCGGTTCCGTTGCCGCCACCAAGCCTGATTTCACCCTGTTTACTATTGCTGTATACCTGTAATCTGGTAATTGGATTTGCTGTACCGATACCTACATTCCCACCAATATCGGTTAGAGCTGTTTGCGCATTAGAGATATGATATGCCATGAAAAGACATAAACTTAATAAAAGTGATTTCATAAATAGCTGATTGTTAATTCGCTCTAAAACTAGACAAAAAAAGCCTTTCAGAACATAATTCTGAAAGGCTTTTAAAAAGAGTGGGGGGAGAAGGATTCGAACCTTCGAAGTCTTGCGACAACAGAGTTACAGTCTGTCCCATTTGGCCACTCTGGTATCCCCCCGATTAAAAAATAAAGCTCCAGATTGCTCTGAAGCTTTCCTGGGTGGAGAATAGCGGAGTCGAACCGCTGACCTCTTGCCTGCCAGGCAAGCGCTCTAGCCAGCTGAGCTAATCCCCCGGGGTGGCAAAAGTAATTAAAAGTTTGACTGTTGCAAATTAAATGTTGAAATAAACTATAAAAGGGCTTTGATCAATTTCAAAGCCCCAATTATTACTAGATTAATGATTAATCAGGGACATAAAAAGCTATGCCTTCATTTACAAAATCACCATTCCCGATAGTAGGCTGATTATCTGGTGTAAAATAATGATCGCTGTTTCTCGAACTATAATACACATAAACAGGTGCTCTATCTGCGCCTGCTGAAGGATAAGCATGAAATGCTATACCCTCATTTCTAAAGCTGCCATTTCCTATGGTGGGTTGATTATCCGGCGTAAAATAATGATCACCTGATCTTGAATTATAATAAACATAAACAGGTACGGTGCCGGTGGCAGGCGCCGAGAAAGCATAAAAAGCTATGCCTTCATTTAGAAAACCACCATTTCCTATGGTAGGTTGATTATCGGGGGTGAAATAATGATCGCTGGATCTTGAATTATAATAGACATAAACAGGAACATCCCCCAATGCTTTCACTCCTTTATCTTTAAGGTATTGATTGATATATAATCTTACAGCTTCCTTCTTTGCAGGATTGGCAATCAGATCAGAAAGTGGAATAGCTCCATCTTTTACAATCTCAATCAGTGTAGCGTTTGCCGCAGTGCAAGTACTTTGCCAGTTGCTGATATTTACTTTTGTGATAGGCTTATCCAGCTCAACTTCTCCTATTACTCCTTTAGTCCCGTCTCCACCTACTGTACGGTAACTTAAAGTTTGATTAGTATTCGTTTTAGCCAGACTTTCATCATAGGTAAAATCGGCATTTAACGAGAAAAATTTGATAAGTCCATGAGCAGCAGCTCCAGCGGTTGCCGCTTTCTTTTTATCCGAACTGGTGGTTGTAGAGCGATAATTAATCTCAAGTTTTGCACCCAGGACAATGTTACTCAATACGTGAGTTCCATAAGCAGCTACCAATTGCTGTGGAGTCATTGTGTTAATATCTGATTTAAAAGCATCTGATAAATAATTAGCTATAATCAGGTCATTTGATGCATTAACTTTAACAGATCTTTGTTTATTAATCTGTGATAGGTGAGCATAAGAATATTTGTTAGATGCTTTCATCGAATCCTTATAAGATCCGTATACCGTTCCTCCAAAAAGTTTAAAGTCAAGAGAGCCGCTAAACTTACCGGATAAATCACGGGAATAATCTTCTGAATTTGCGCCTGACTCAATTGTAGTATACTGATCCGGGGCGATGCTATTTTCAACCCTGTCAGGGTGCTCAAGTTTTAATTTTGCGATATCAATAACTTTAAATCTTGAAGCACTTGCATTGCCATACTCGCCTGTTGCATCGTATCCATAACCCAGTAAATCATATAGGCCATCTCCACCAGAGGCCACTTTACGGATGTTTTCAGGGTTTCCGGGCAGGTTTTTAAATTGATCTTTTTTACATCCGGCTACTGTACACAATAGTAGCATGACGAATGGAAAGTAGTTTTTCTTCATGTTTGTCAATGGTCTAAATATTAATTTATATGGTTTAAATTATTCGAATATATAAAATATTTATACATATTGACAACTGTAGTAATTTTTAAAATAAATTAAGGTTGTTTTATTTGGTGTTTATAGTGTTAAATTATTAAAATTTTATTCAATAATACTTTATTGGTGTTGAAAATTGAGCTTTTTTGACTTGTATAGTGACTGTTTATTTCAGGTAACGAACTTTAAATTAACATATTGTTAATCTATATAGGTTATCAGTGTTGTTTTAAGTCTTATGTGAAATTATTTTATTTAAACCGGTAGGAAGGAACCGGTGAAAGAATGGTTACCTTAGAGGTAATCTTTTAGCAACGTTAACTGATCAGTCAAATTTATCTCTTGATTGTTATACTTCTGCCGGTAACCAGGTTAAAAGTATAGATCCGGTATAATCCATCATCTGATATTTCAATCTTCTCTACCAACCCTGTTTTACTAAATGTATCGGTGACCATGTCGCCTTCTTTTACATCTTGTAATACATCCAATGGTGTGTCATTATTTAATCTGATCATGGTATTTGCGGATAAAATACAAATATACACTATCCTTAAAGGATAACGGCTTAATGTAGCCCTTTCCTTTTGACATCGGCTAAAAATCTGATTAGATCCTGGCAAAACTTGTCAGGTTGTGCATAATGAACATTATGTTCCACTCCGGGATATTCAACCCTGGTAATCAGGTGAGGAAATTGGTTAGTCAATGCAACATTTTCTTTTTCAAAAGGAATTGGATCATTTGCTGATACCGGGTCAAGGATAAGCATAGGAACAGTTAAATTTCTGAATATTATTTTAGGTTGAACCATGGTAATTGAGGTACCATATAGTGGAGATTTATTAGGTTTCAATACAAGGTCTCTGAATTGTTTTTCGTTTTCCATCGAGAAGAAATTTGCTAAACCCTGATAAGTAATCCAATGGTTTCCTCGTTTTTTGATAATATTCAATAACTCGGGCTGAGTTCCGCCTATCGATTTGTCGTAAAGACTTAAATAGGCCTCCATTTCAGAATCATAACTCTTATTATAAAGACTATCAGCTTCGGCGGAAGGTACAATGGAACTGAGTTTTTTCTGAAGTATTTCATCGCTCATGCTGTGATTAAAACTGTTAAAGGCGACAGAACCACCATCTTCTAGTATCAAACCTTTTACCCTTTGTGGATAACTCTGATAAAAGGCTGCAGCAATATAACCCCCTCTGGAAAATCCACCAATCACAGCTTTATTAATTTTCAAAGAATCCATTAAAACAAGTATATCATCAGCAGAATGATAAAGGGACACCTCATGTGCAGGTATTGGTGTTTGTCCATGCCCATAGTAATCAACAGCAATCAGATAATAACCTCCGTCAGTCAATGTTTTAGCCAGTTTTGCCAGTTCATAACTATGACTGAAACTGCCATGAGCCCAGATTAATGGCGTATCCGAAGGATTACCCCATGTTAAATAGTGCATCAGTACATTGTTAGTCTGAACATATCCGCCATGTATATTCTCAAATTCAAGATAGGCCGACTTTGCCTGCTGATACAATTTTTCTAAATTTGTCGTATCTGAATTCCTGTCATATTGTGCAAACACGGACGTTCGCTCCGTTATGGTCATTAAACAGATCAATAATATAATTGATTTCATATCAGGTTTACGCTTAAATAAGACCTAAAGCTAGAAATATTCAAAACCTGAACCCCTTTTTCACTAACCGCGGTCAATAACATGACGTTCAGAAGATCCCCAACAACATTTAATCCAATGAAACTTAAATTAAACAACAATTTTTTTGTGATTACCGGCGGCCCCGGATCCGGAAAAACCACCTTACTCAGCGAACTCGAAAACATGGGATACCAATGTATACCTGAAGTTGCCAGGGAAATTATTAAAGAACAAATGCGAACAGACGGAGAGGCCTTACCCTGGAAAAATAAAGAACTTTTTAAACAATTGATGCTCGATCGTTCGGTTGCGGATTATGATGATGTAAGTATTAATAATGACCTGCCGGTTTTTTTTGACCGCGGAATATTAGACACATTAGCTTACGCGAAACTAATTCGTTCGCCACTGAATAAGGATATGGTTCGTCGTTATGCCCAAACTTACAGATATCATCAGAAAGTTTTCCTGTTGCCGCCCTGGTTTGCTATTTATCAGACGGATGATGAACGTAAACAAACATTTGAAGAAGCTGTTCGGATTTACGAGGTTCTGAAAGAAACCTACGGTACCTATCTTTACGAAGTGATAGAGGTACCCTGTGTGTCAATTAACAAAAGGGTAGCGTTTATTTTGGAAGAAATCAGTCAGGCATAACCTAATTATTATCCCTGACTGATTATATAATGCACAGGCTCTGCTGTATATTATTTTCTGGTCAGATTATATTCATTTCCTTCCGTTTGTTTTGTATGATCGCTACCATCATGCATCTGAATGGTCTTTTCATCAACAACACTGAACGAAGTTCCCCTGTCCATTAAATTGGTATAAGCCAGATATATTTTTTTAGCAGTGGCATCATATTTCCACTTTCCTTTACTGTCCATTGAAGGGGCGGGTTTATTGTCTGCGCCTTTGTAGACCTCTTTTAATGTAAAGCTGGAGTCAGCATTAAAAGTAACCTCGACTGCAGATTTCATTTTTCCAACTGGTACTTCACCTGTAAAGGTTCCAACGGTAAACGCTGCTGGTGTTGCAGTCGTAGTGGTGGTCGCTGTAGAATCTGTTGCCGTCTGTGCAGCATTTTTAGAGCTGTGACAAGCACTGGTTAAACTAACAACGGCAGCCAATATTGCTGCATACATGATTTTGGTGTTCATATTAGTGTATTTATTGATCAATAGATGTTTGTGTGTTAACGTAAATGTAACGAAATAATTACTTTCTTAGGCATAAATAATGCCAGAATGATCGCTCATGCTGTAAGCCGGGATCAAAACAGCTGTAAAGCAATTTGTCTATATTTGCCGGAATGAAACCCGCAATTTATAACTCCAAATACTTTATTACCATCGGAGTCTTTATTTTATTGTGTTTTAGTGGGATTGGTTACTTCATGACCAGTAAATTCAACAAACGCACAGAAAGGATCAGTATTGATATGGCCACCAAGATCTATCAGCTGAAATCCAATATTATCTATAATGAATTCAGAAGTTTCATCAGAGGCTTAAACAATTCCGAAACGATTATTCCCCAGATCAGATCCAACACTGATTTTCATCACGCAGAACAAATGGTCAGTGCACTCTTACTGAGCCATCCAAAAATAAAACGCGGCTGGTATGCGATAGTCAAAGGAAAAGATACTGTTTACAAAACAATAACTAAAGAAGGGCAACAGTATAAAGAAGGAACAATACTGAGTTATCAGAAAAAATTCATCCACAGTCAGCTGGTCAGAAAAGACAGCGCAATCAGAACCGGAACCATGATCAATGTATCAGATTCCCTGCATTGTCTGTTAGCATCCAGACATCGTCTGGCTGATTCCTCTGTGCTGATCCTTGGACTGGATGTCAACTTCAGAGATTTACAGCATTACCTTTGGAGTGTAGACAGTACCGGCCGGGCTTCTGCATTTATTATCGATTCGGCCGGATATTATATCACCAATCTCGAAGAAAAACTGATTGGTAAACGCATGGCAGGTCCTGTTAAAAGAACCGGGACCCAGTTTCTGGGAGACAGCATCAGCAGTTATGAAATTGTAAACTCTGCGTATCTGCAGCTTCCTGTAGTCCGTTTTTATACGCCTTTACATATAGGCCCGATGAAATGGACCATGATAGTGGATACCCCCGTCCTGGCAGTCGACGAAGATGTAAAAGCCATAGAAAAATATGTGATGATCATGTTTGTCTCCACAGCTTTGATTATACTGATTCTGATCTCCTGGACGCAGGCCAAATGGCAAAAACAATTTATGCTCAGGCAGCGGGCCGAGTTAGCTGTAGAACGTCAGCAAAAAGAAAATGCCGTTTTACAGTTAGATAAACTCAAAGAAAAGCTCGATCCACATTTTTTATTCAATTCACTGAGCTCTTTAAATGGTCTGATAGAAGAGAAACCGGCGCTTGCAAAATCATTTGTGGTGAAGCTTTCAAGAGTGTACCGCTATGTGCTGGATCCTACACCAAACGGACTCGAATTAGTCTCCAGGGAAGTCGGTTTTGCCAATGAATATTTTTTCTTATTGAAAATACGGTTCGGCGATGCTTTAGCCTCGCTTGAAATAGATTTGAATGAACAACATTCCTCTGCTTATATTCCCTTTATGAGTATCCAGACACTGGTCGAAAATGCAGTGAAACACAATGTCGTTTCCAAATTAAAACCATTGTATATCAGTATTAAAAGTGAGGGCGATGGGATACTTGTTACCAACAATTTACAGTTAAGGAACGATGTGAAGGATTCTGGCAAACAAGGGCTAAAATACCTGCAGGGAATTTACGCGCATTTCGGAGACCTTCATTTGAATTACGGGATTGAAGATGGGACCTATAAATGCTTTTTACCCCTCATTAAAAATCCATCCACTCCTTAAATCTGCGCTTTCACTTCGCATAATGGCAAGCTCACTTTTAATAATTTCATAATCTGGCAACTAAGGGGGATTTTGTGGCATGATTTTGAATAAAAAATTTTTGAGATTGTCTTTTACTGCGCTCTTTTTATTGTTCTGCAATGTAAATGGCTATACTCAGATGCCTAAAAAATTACCAAAACCTACAGGTAAAACTACTAGTAAAAAAACACTTACGGATACACTCAGTAAGAAAGCCAAGACCGACAGTACCAAAAATAAGGAACTGAAAAGTTATGCGGAATTATTGAAAAAAGCGACAACACTGAATGGTCTGTTTAAAGTTCATCAGGTAGAAGCAGATTACTACTTTGAAATTCCATTGAACCTGATGGAAAAGGACTTTCTGATCGTCAACAAAATTTCGTCAGTACCTCTTGCACTTAACGAATCCGGCCTGAATAAAGGGATGAACTTCGACAATAAAGTAGTTCGTTTTTCCAGAAATAAACTGGCCAAAACAGTATGGGTAAAGACCATCGTACCACAGATCGAGTCGGCTCCGGGTGATGCGATTACCCGTTCTGTAAACGATAATTTTACCGGTTCAGTTATTGAATCATTCAAGATTGAGGCCTATTCGCCCGATTCATCTGCCGTTGTTATTAAAATGAACAAGGTTTTTGACGGAACGGAAAAAAGCTTCAATGATGTATTTACAGATTTAGGATTGGGAGCCTCCCCTAAATCGTCTTTATCAGCTATTGAAAAGGTTAAAACTTTCCCACAGAATTTAGTCATCCGCGCTTTATTAAGTGCCCGTGTGATGGATGCAGGAATTAGCGTACCCATCAGTATAACCGTTACTACAAATCTTCTTTTATTACCAGAGAAACCAATGAAACCGCGTTTTGCGGATAACAGAGTAGGTTTCTTTAGTACACCGAGATGGTACTTCTCTGATGCACAGCATAAGATGGAAACAAGGGAACTGGTTACCAGATGGAGAATGGAACCTAAACCTGAAGATCGTACCAGATATCTGAAAGGCGAACTGGTAGAGCCAGCTAAGCCAATCGTATTTTATATAGATCCTGCGACTCCCCCAAAATGGAGAAAAGAAATTATAGCAGGTGTTCATGACTGGCAGAAAGCCTTTGAACAGGCTGGTTTTAAAAATGCTATCCAGGCCCGTGAAGTAAAAGATACTGCCGATTATGACGGTGATGATGTCCGTTACTCTGAAATTACTTACGCCGCTTCGCCAAAATCAAATGCAATGGGCCCTGCGGTTGTAGATCCACGTTCGGGAGAGATCCTGGAATCTGATGTAGTCTGGTGGCATAATGTAATGATCTCTGTTCAATCCTGGATGCGCGTGCAGACTGGTATAATTGACACAGGAGCAAGATATAATCAATTGTCAGATGCAAGAATGGGACATGCTATCCGTTTCGTCTCTTCACATGAAATTGGCCATACCCTGGGTCTGAAACACAATATGGCTGCGTCGGCTTCTTTCCCGGTAGACTCTTTACGTTCACCAGCCTTTACTAACCGTATGGGTGGTACAGCTTCTTCTATTATGGATTATGCCCGTTTCAATTATGTGGCACAACCCGAAGATAAGGTCACTAATATTACCCCGCAGATCGGCGTTTATGATACCTACGCCATTGCCTGGGGATATCGCTGGCTGGATGTAGAAGATCCGCATAAGGAACTGCCAATTCTTAAAGAATGGATTAAAGTACATGCAAATGATCCTTTGTACCGCTTTGGCGAGCAGCAGAGTTTACTGAATACCATTGATCCCCGTGCGCAGTCCGAAGATCTTGGAGATAATTCGGTTAAAGCCAGCCGTTACGGATTAGCCAATTTAAAACGCCTGATTCCGCAAATAGCGGCATGGTCAGCGCCTGAAGGTGATAATTACTATGAAGCAGGTAAATTATATATGGCTGCTATATGGCAGTGGCAGGCTTATGCCGAACATGTGACTGCAAATATCGGTGGGTACTATTTAGAAAACCCAGTGAGCGGAGATGGCAAAAATGCTTTCACACCTGTACCTGTAAATATCCAGAAAGAAGCTTTGGCTTATCTTAAAGAACAGGTATTCTATATGCCAGACTGGTTGTTTAATAAAGAGCTTCTTCAAAAAACTTTTCCTTTAAAAGATACCCCGGTAGGACCGCTTGAATACGCACCTTACAATATGAGACGTGAATCCCAGTATGCATTGCTTTACAGCCTGCTGAGTGAAAGTCGTTTATTAAGAATGCTGGAGATGGAAGTGCTGATGGGAAAAGACAAGGTATTTACAGTGGCAGAGTTATTTAAGGATATACGTCCTGCGGTTTTTGCGAAGACCTTAAAAAGTAAATCACTTTCTATCACTGACCGTATGCTGCAGCAAAACTATGTGGATGTATTATTGGTGAGTACGGATAAGATGATGGAAAAGATTACCAAGAAATCGTTGAAACAGTCAAACCTGATCAATTTACCACAAACATGTGATCTTGGTCTGAACCGAGATTTCGAAACTCCTGCGGCCGAATTAAGAAATATCTACGTGACCTCAATGAGCCGGACCTCGGATGCAGCTTCTGCAAAAAGAGGGGAGCTGCTTCAGATTTTATCACTGCTTGAAAATAATAAAAACACAGGAGATGAATCGACTAAAAGTCATTATATGGATTTAATCCTTCGTATCCGTCAAAGCCTTAAAACGAATTAACCGATTTCACACACACACAAATACACACACATCAATTTATTCAGCCGGGCTGCTATACACACCCGGCTGAATTTTCAAACACACCTCAAATAAATACTATGGTTAAAAATCTACTCTTATTTCTTGTCCTGATTGGCCTCGGCTTATCCGGATATAGTCAAAAAAAGACCGCCATCAGTGGTCAGGTTTTAGATCCGGAAGGATTGCCAATCCCTGGAGCATCCGTTTATGTGGATAAATCTACGATAGGGGTACAAACAGGACTTAACGGAGTTATCCAGAACATAGCCATTGGTACTGTAACCGATTCGGAAGGTAAATTTACTTTAAGTGTTCCCGAAGGGACTCCAACCATCCGCGTAAGTTACATGGGTTATAATTCCATGCTGGTAAACATTATCAATAAAACGAAACTCACCATTTCAATGGAAAGTAATGAGAACAATTTGGGTGAGGTGGTTGTCAATGGTTATACTGCAATTGCAAAACGTAAAAATACGACGGCAACAACGGTATTGGAATACAGTAAAATGCGTCAGTCGGGTGTTTCTGGTATCGACCAGATGCTGGAAGGACAAATTGCAGGGGTGGCAGTAACGACGCTGACCGGTGGTCCGTCTGCTGCACCAAAGATCCGTATCCGTGGTACAGTTTCTTTAAATGGTGGCCAGGACCCACTATGGGTATTAGATGGTATCCCGTTGGAAGGGACTAACATGCCTAATAATTTAACAGATAAAGATAATATTGACCAGTTACGTAACTTACCAATTGCGGGATTAAACCCTGATGATATTGCGGATATTACGATTCTGAAAGATGCAGCAGCGACTTCAATTTATGGAGCCAGAGCAGCAAACGGCGTTATTGTGATTACGACAAAAAAAGGTAAAAAAGGGCCGGTTTCCATTAACTTCAATGCGAATACCTTTATCGCTGAACGTCCTGACTTTAGCAAATTAAACCTGATGAACTCGACAGAAAAAGTTGATTTCGAATTGGGCCTTGCTGCAAGACCAGATTTAACCTTCAGAAACAATCAGGGTGAGATTATCAGGATCCTGAATAAAAATAATGAACTGGATAATTACCAGGCTAATGGTTTTTCAGCATTAAGTCCTGCGACACAACAACAGATCAACTCACTCCGCCAGAACAATACCAACTGGGGAAAAGAACTTTATCAGACCGCAATCAATCAGCAATACAGCTTAAGTCTGTCGGGTGGTAATGACCAGGCGAACTACTATTTTTCTGGAGGTTATTACGATGAGAAAGGAACCTCTATCGGTACAGGTATGAAAAGATATAACCTGACTTTAAAAACTGATTTTAACATTTCTCAGAAATTAAAGTTCGGAGCAGCTATTTTCGCTTCCAAAACAGACCGTAAAAATTACCTGGCTGACATTGACGGTTTCACGAATCCGGCAAAATATTCCAGAAATGTGAACCCTTATCAGGTGATCAGAAATGCTGACGGTAGTTACGCTTATGACCAGGATATCTTTGGAACCAGTAATGCTATCCGTGATATCTATGTACCATTTAACGTCATTGAAGAGAGAGAAAATACCAGATATACTTTAGGTAATAAAAGTTTGAAGAGTATCCTGGATATGGATTATCAGATTACCAAAGACCTGAAATTACATTCTGAGCTGGGCTTACAGTTTGATGAAACGGGAAGCGAAAAATATGCTGGTATTGATTCATACTATGCACGCAGAATTAAGGAAACGACAAGTTATTACGATTCTAAAAATAAGAAATATGCTTATTTCCTGCCTGTAGGAGGGATTATTGAAAACCAGAAGACCTCTTTTTTCCAGTATAACTGGAAATCCTTACTGGAATATAAAAAGGTCATCAATGAGAAGCATGAGATTGAAGCCCTGGCAGGTACAGAATTCAGAAAAAACAACAATGAAGACCTGATGACCAAAGGGTTCGGTTTCAATGAACGTACACTGACTAATCAGAACATTATATTTCCAAATTCAACACAGTCAGATAATCCGAGTTTCCGTACTTATAGGAAAGATAAGCTGGCCAATGCTTATGCTTCTTTCTACGGTACACTTTCGTATACTTATGATAGAAAGTACACCGTCTATGGTAGTGTCCGTTATGACGGATCAGATTTATTCGGTGTAGATCCTAAATATAAATACCTGCCAATTTATTCTGTTTCCGGTGCATGGAATGCGAATGAAGAAGATTTCGTGAAAAACCTGAAATGGATTTCTAATTTACGTATCCGCAGTTCATACGGTATCCAGGGAAATATTGATAAAAATACTTCACCAATGATTGTCGGCAGATACAAAACTGCTGAAATATTACCAGGTAATGTAGAGAATACAATCAGTGTGGAAAGTCCTCCGAATGACAAACTGCGCTGGGAAAAAACAACTACGTATAATGCCGGTCTGGATTTAGGTTTATTCAACAATGCATTCCAGGTTACATTCGACTATTATAACCGGAACAGTAATGACCTGATCGGTTTACAATCACTACCCTTAGAAAATGGTTTTGAATTTACCAACAAGAACTTTGCACAGGTAAAAAATAAAGGACTGGAACTGACTATTTCGACAAGGAATATCAGTACTAAAAAATTCCAGTGGTTTACAGATTTTAATATCGCCCATAACAAAAGTAAAGTAATCAGAGAGGAGCAAAGTGCAAACCTGTTTACCCCATCCAGACAAGGATATCCGGTAAATGCTCTTTTTGTCATGAAAACAGCTGGTCTGGATGCTGATGGTATTCCACAGTTCATGCAGAATGGAAAAGTTGTTTCCATGGAAAATTTCTACAAAATATATGATCCATTTGCAGAAGTTCAGGCAGGTCTGGCAACTGGTACTGCTTTAAGCAACAAAGAATACCAGAGCCTGTATACTTATGCCGGCGACAGAGATCCTAAGTATACTGGTGGTTTGATTAACCGTTTCCGTTATGGTAACCTGGACCTTTCTATCTCGGCAGTTTTTAACCTGAGCCAGATGATGCTGATCAATCCTTCTTATAAACCGGCATTGGTTGACCGTGGAATGAACTATTCAAGAGATATCCTGAACGCATGGACACCGACTCATACGAATACAAACCAACCTAGGATTATTGATAAAAACACAGGTGACGGAAGTCGCTGGATGGCTGCTGATTTTATGAACACCAACGATCCTGGAAACTCTTATAAATACCTGGATGTTTTCGCAAAGAAGGTCAGCTATATGCGCTTAAACAGTATTCGTTTAGGCTATACTTTACCAGCAAAGATCTCTTCAAAAATCAAGGCAAATGCATTGAGGTTTAGCGTAGAGGGCAGAAACCTGTTTGTATTGAGCACTGGTTACAAAGGATATTTCGATCCGGAAACTTACGGTAACATTTACGCGCAACCAATTTCAAGAAGTATCTCTATCGGTGTAAATGCAACATTTTAAAGATTAAAACAGAAATTCAAATGAAGAAACTTATACAGATCTGTGCTGTGCTGATGGTGCTAACCACCTTGGGCAGCTGTAAAAAATACTTAGATATACAACCGGTAGGAAGAGTAATCCCTACTACTTCGGATGATTTCAGGGCCCTGTTAACCATGGGGTACAATGGTTTTGCCGAGCATAAATCATTACTGGCTATCCGTACCGATGAATTGGTGATCAATGAAAATAATTATGACCTGTCCACCTATCGCGATATCTACAGATGGAATGATGGTTCTCCGGATGCTATAACCCTTCATTTTCCTTACCTGGCATTTTACAATACTATCTTTTATGCCAATGAAGTGATTGCCGAAGTGGAGAGTAAAGTGGGTAAAACTGCAGCAACCGATCAGATGAAAGGGGAGGCTTATTTATTACGTGCCTATTGCCATTTTGAGTTGCTGAACCTGTTTGCCAAACCTTATCAGGCATCCACTGCATCCAGTGACCGCGGTATCGCATTAGCGCTTAAAATGAACCTGGAACAGAATTATAAACCAGCTACAATTGAGGCTACCTATGCCCAGATACTTGCTGATATCGATGAGGGCCAACAATTATTAAATGTAGTTGATTTCCCGGCGGGTAAAAACTATCGTTTTACAACCCGTGCCGCACTGGCACTGAAAGCGAGAGTATATGAGTTTAGGGGAGCGTACAACAATGCACTGGATGCTGCTCAGAAGGCTTTACAACTGAACAATCAATTGGAAGACTTAAACGTAGCTGGTAGTCGTTTACCTAACCATTACCTGGCTAAAGAGAACATCATGGCTATGGAAAAAGCATTCAATGTTTCGGTTTCGAAAGCATTCTTTATCTCTCAGCATTTACTTCAGATCTACGATCAGGCGAACGATCTTCGTTTTCCGGTCTATTTCAGTAAATCGGATGATCGGTACGTTTCTCTGAAAGGGGCAACAAATGAACTGAATATTTCTTTCCGTAACGGAGAATTATACCTGATTCAGGCCGAAGCTGCTTTACAAACAGGAAACCAGGCACTGGCTACAGAAAGTTTACTGGCCCTGAAAGCCAAACGTTTAAAACCTGCTTATTTTGCAACAGAAAAAACGAGAATCCAGGCTTTAGCTAAACCAGCTCTTTTACAGGAAATCCTGAATGAAAGAGAAAGAGAACTGGCATTGGAAGGTCACCGCTGGTACGATCTGAGAAGATACGGACAGCCTGCCCTGACGCATACTGTAGACGGAGTAAATTATACCTTACAGGCAAATGATCCGAGATATACTTTGCCTTTCCCTAAAGAGGCGATCGTAAATAATCCGAACCTGCAATAAAACAGGGTTTCCTTAATGAATTAACTCCGGTCTGTCGCTACAGGCCGGAGTTTTTTTTTACATTTACGGTTAAGCAATTAAGACATGACCGTATTGATTATTGAGGACGAAGAACTAGCTGCAGTTACCCTGCAGAATATGCTCGTACACATTAATCCCGCTATCCGGGTACATGCCATCGTAGGTACCGTAGAGGCTGCGGTGAACTGGCTTCAGCAACATACAGCTGATCTGCTCTTTATGGATATCCATCTGGGCGACGGAGAAAGTTTTCAGATTTTTCAGCAGGTTGCGGTCAGTAGTCCGGTGATCTTTACCACGGCCTATGATCAGTATACTTTAAAAGCTTTTAAAAACCAGGGGATCGATTATCTGCTGAAGCCCTTTGATGAGGAAGATGTACGTAATGCATTAACCAAACTCAGTAATATTCAGAATACCGCTGACCCTTCAGCACCCCAGCTTGCCCGGAAAGTAGAAGCCGTTTTAGGTAAACCCCGTAACCGTTTTATGGTGAAGGTAGGCAAGCTGATCAAAACAGTACCTTCCGATCAGGTAGCCTATTTTATGGCTGATGATAAATATCTTTTTTTGATGACTAAAGATCATCAGAATTATATCATTGAAGAAACTATAGGAAGTCTGGAACCTAAGCTGGACCAGGAACATTTCTTCAGGATCAACCGTAAGTTTATCATCCATATCAATTCGATCCGGGAGATGTATAAGCTTTCGCGTAACCGCGTCAGGATTCATCTGTCTCCAAAACCTGAAGGTGTGGAAGTCGTGGTGAGTGAAGAAAGAGCAGAGGCTTTCAAGCAATGGCTGGATCAGTAATTAAGGCACGGTTTGTGTTATTGATCTGAAGAAGAATCAAGATGAACCAAGCCGAAAAAATAAGCAGAAACGAAGAAATCACCCAAGCCTATTTTACTTTATTAGACCAGCACCTCGCTGATTTAATCTCCGGAAGGGAAATAGAAATGATGGAGATCAGTCAACTGGCTGACCGGCTTTTTATTTCAGCAAAACATTTAAGTCAGACTATTCAGTTAACGATGGGACATCATCCCTGTCATTTTTATGATCAGAAAATTCTGGATGCTGCAAAAAAGATGATACTGGAGACCCCTTTATCTATTGCGGAAATTGCCAGAAAACTAACTTATGATCCTTCTAACTTTTCTAAATTTTTTAAAAAATACACAGGTAAAACACCCGGTCAGTTCAAACAGGATGAATTAAACAGCACCAGTTGAAACTTCCGAAAAGTTCACCACATAACGCTCTGCTTAAATAGCAATATTTGTTTAATTAATCATAAAAAAAAACGTTATGGCTGGAAATGATTTGAAAGGTAAAGTAGTACTAATTGCCGGAGGGGCTAAAAACCTGGGTGGATTATTAAGCAGGAATTTTGCAGAAAAAGGGGCTAAAGTTGCTATTCATTATAATAGTGACCATACAAAGGAAGCAGCCGAAAAAACGTTAGCTGATATTAAAGCAAAAGGCGGAGAAGCATTCCTGTTTAAAGCAGATTTCAGACAGGTAGAGAATATCAGTAAGTTTTTTGCAGAAACCAAAGCAAAGTATGGCGGTATTGATATCGCTGTGAATACTGTAGGACAAGTGTTGAAAAAACCATTCGGAGAAACAACCGAAGCAGAGTACGACAGTATGTTTGATGTGAATTCTAAAATTGCTTATTTCTTTATTCAGGAGGCTGGAAAACAGCTGAATGATCATGGGAAGATCTGTACAGTAGTGACCTCGTTGCTGGCAGCTTATACAGGTTATTATTCTACCTATGCTGGTGGAAAAGCTCCGGTAGAACATTTTACCAGGGCAGCATCCAAAGAATTTGGTGGAAGAGGAATTTCAGTAAATGCGATTGGCCCCGGGCCGATGGATACCCCGTTTTTCTATGGTCAGGAGAGTGACGACGCAGTAGCTTATCATAAATCTGCTTCTGCCCTGGGTGGATTAACTGATATCAGAGATATTGCTCCGATAGTCCTGTTCCTGGTTACCGAAGGATGGTGGATTACTGGTCAGACCATATTTGCCAACGGCGGATATACCACAAGATAATGAGCGTTTTATAGAAAAATTCCAGTGTATTCTCACTGGAATTTTTTATTTTGAATCAAAAATCCCTATGATATTAAAAATTATCAATTCAATACTGATCCTCTTTGCGCTGTATATGGGGATCAAACAAGGATGGGCCATGTTCTCGGGTAAAACAGCCATGCTGGAGATGTTCGGTAAATGGGATATGGGCAAAACCAGTGTAATGGTTTTAGGTGCTTTTACCATGATTGGTGCGATCCTGGTTTTATTTCCTAAAACATTTGTATTGGGCAACTTTATCACTGCGGCAGGGATCTTACTGATTATTGCTTTCCATTTAAGTGACCGGGATTTAAAAGGTGTGGCTATTGAACTTCCTTTTCTGATACTATCTCTTCTTATTATTTATTTACAGCATCCACTGGCGAAAGGTTAGCTCTGGGTACTGTTCGGGATGAGGCCAACATGAGGCCAACATGAGGCCACGTTCAGGCCAGGTTTTACCCTAGGGAAAAGGTGGGGTGATGTAGTGTATATGTTGGTTTACTGATGGGGATTTCTGGTATCATGACCGGACAATTGCAGACAATAGCGGACAATACCAGACATCCTGTTTGAGTTGCAGACTGATTCATTTACTTTAGGTTATTGGTTAACTTAAAAAGAATGTCATGGCAACTAATCATGGAAAATACCTCAGAGGTGCATTGGGTCCTGTAGTCTACAAAAGATACAGGAACAAGCAAGTAGTAACAATTAAACGTGGCCGCGGAACCGTGAAACAAACAGCTAACAGCCAAAGGTCTTCAAGTACTTTTGGCTTAAGTAGTAAACTGGGCGGTAAGCTACGCTATATATTAGATAACGATATTAGTGGCCTGCAGGATGGAGAGATGGCCAACAGGATGACCACTATATTCAACCTCATGCTAAGTGACTGTCGTGATCCTAAAACCAGGGTGTTTAGCTTTAAAGAATATAGTTTCCGCAGACTCGCTGATTTTGAGTTTAACATCAATTCTCCTTTAAGAAATTATCTGGAGATCAAACCCGAAACAACAATTGCCAATGGTAAAATGCAAGTGGTTTTTCCAGTCCTGGAAAACCCGCCAAGATTAAAATTTCCGGAAGAGAGCTCTTCTTGCAGGATGACTGTGAGCCTGGCATTATTTCGTTTAAAAGAGGGGAAACATATCAGTACAAGTCAATCGCAGCGTATTGTCTTTGACAGGGAAAAACCTGAGCTGGGCGGACAAACATTTACTTTTGAGGTTCCTGATGGTTGTCTTTGTGTAGTCAGTATGTTTTTAGATTATCGTACTTATTCAGTGCCGTTAAATCATAAAAAATTTAGTCCGGCAGCTGTTCTCGATGCCTTTGTTACTCCAGGGGTTTATAAGGCAAATGATCGGCGAAACTGGATGTATATGGATACGGAATTCTAGAGTGTTTCGCTATAGTATAACCAAAAAGGTGACTGGTTAAACTGCCACCAGTCCTGTGCCAGCTGCGTCTGTATTGCTGCCCAGTAAGGATCATTGCTGTCAAACCGGAAAGCATATCTTAACAGGTTATAACATGTCGTAAACTGACCCGTAGCAATTAAAGCTGCGGGTTTGTTTTCTGCCTGGTGACTTTTATCAAACCAAAGCGTGGTATCCATATCTGTTGCCAGCTGGGCAGTTTCCTGTAAGGCAACCGAGGGTTTCAGTAATTCATTTAAACTGATTTTTTTGCCATTGATCAGAACAGTTGGATTGGTCTTATGCCAGGCTTCGGCCTTGAGGTCAGCGAGCCGCTGGAAGTCATTTTTTGGGCTCAATGTGTAAATCGCATTTAATAAACTGAACTGTCTCCAGTGTTTCAATTCTATCTGCTGGATTAAGGTGTCTTTTTCTCCTTTTTTCAGTAAAGTGCCATCTGCCTTTATCTTCCTTTCCGATATTTTTTCAAACAGGCGGTCATAGGAAACCCTTCGGATCTTTTTTAAAAATACGACTGAAGCAAGATAGGATAAAGAGCTGGCGCGCGAATAGATCAGCTGAAGGAGTACACTTAAGCGGAGTCTTAAAAAATAAGAGATGTGTCCCAGGATCATCGTGCTATAGGTATCCTCTTCCTTTTTTACCTTTTGATAAGTCTTAAAACCCAGAACGTAAAAATAAGCGGATACTAATAATAGCGTAGTACTGATCCCTAAAAGTGCATAAGATAATCCCGTACAGGTTTTGGTGATTACACCAGTGATAAATATTGCAGTCAGCAATAAGATAATCAGTAAATATTGAAGCAGGTTCGGTTTTCCTATCCAGCTTTTTTTATCCTCTTCCGGGAAATCATACCCTGTGGTATAGTTACTGCTGACATCGCAGGTGATATACAGGTCGTAACCAAATATATTCCTGGTCTGAAGTCTTTCCTCAGCTTTGATAAAAGAATCTATTCCCTGGTTATCATCAATTCCACCATCCATCAATACAAAACGCGGGGGCGGGGCCTCGACAATTTCACCCTTAGCCGGAGAAAACCGCGGATCTTCTTTAATCGCGGCTTCGAGTGTGTTTTTATTTAATCCATGATGGGTAAAATCATTAGGGAAAACAAAGGGCTCAAAACCTAAAGGGAAACAAGACGAGCAGGAGAGGATATCGGCCAGTTTTAAATTTTTTAAAGTTTCGTGCGAACTTTTATCACCTTTAAATCTCAGAAAATTGTTTCCGGGTATACCCGCATTTTGAAAACGGAATAACATTCCGTTTTCAAATTCAGTCGCATTCACACAAACCTCTTTGACAGCAGATTTAACAGGTTTCCAGTAGACCCCGAATACTTCTTCCTTGAAAAGGAGTTCGTTATAAGCGATAGAAAAAGCATTAATGACATTTCTTGACTTGCCGGGAGTTTTCTTCCATTCCCGGTCACTTTTCATGATCCTGAAAACACGGTCAATTAATTTAGTACCATGTAAGATATGTTTGTTGATATCGGTATAAAATTCTTTGAAAGTCTGACCCTTCCGCTGACTGGCGGTATAGGCAAGATTCGTAATTGTTCCCCCCGAAGCCGAAGAGATAAAGTGAACAAGGGAAGTCAGTTTCTTACCATCGATATAAACAGTCTCCATATAGGACAAACAACCCAGTGAATAGGATGCTGCCCGGAAACCACCGCCCGAAAAACTCAATGCGATATGCTCAGGTTTTCTAGGCAGAAGAACAGAATATTCCATAATCAGTTTTAATGATAAAAAGGTAAGGCTTATTTTGTTCAATATCAAAATATAAACTGGCTCTTACTGAAGAGACCAGTCTATATGATCAGTATAAATTTTGTTATCCTTTTTGATTACTGTTTTAATCTTGTTTATGCCTTTTTTCAATTGGATGTCTTTAAAAATATATTGAACTGCATTGGTTCCCTGCACTGGTGCGGCAGAAATCTTTTTGTCATTGACATATAAAACCGGCTGACCGATATTAGAATAAACTGTTACTGGTGTTACTGCATGCTTCCGGGCTGTTGTACGGCGTTCGGTCAGATATAATACAGGTTCTTTACTCCAGTTAGCCTTATACCAGTAAAAAGCATCTTTTTTAAGTTTGCGGTCAAAAGTGACCAGACCTTTCATATTACGGGCCGGCATGCTGCCACGGTTCCACATCGGAGTAGCAAAATCAAACATATTCCAGATATAGGATGCAGTGATATAAGGATGTTTAGCAATAATCGGCCATTGTATTTCATGTGTTTTAGTCTCGAAATTTTCGGGATAAAACGGCGAAGTATAATCATACTCCTCCTTCAGGTCTGCTTGTTCCTGTTGCTGGAAAATATTCCCGTCTGCACCATATTCTGTCAGGATCAGTTTGTTATCCGGATAGATGGTTTCTGTTGTTTTTGCCCAGGTTTCCAGATCACCGATTTTGCCTTCATACCAGCCATAATAACGGTTCATACCCTGGATGTCCGCATTTAAGTTGGTTGGACGGTCCATTTCTCCGTATCCGCTTACACTGACGGTATAACGGTAAGGATCTTCAGTTTTAGCGATATCATTCAGGTCGCGGGTCAGAACGGCAGGAAAATCGGCAGGGGTTTTACCGTATACTTCATTGTGTAATCCCCAGACATAAATGGAAGGGTGATTGTAATTTTGTTTGATCAGTTCCATGAGCTGCTGTTTGGCATTATCAGCTTCTTCTCCGGTACTTGTATTGACAAAAGGGATCTCAGCCCAGATGACAAAGCCCATCGTATCACAAGTGGAATATAAATATTCTGCCTGTTGATAATGTGCAAAACGGATGGTAGTCGCACCCATTTCTTTAATGATGTCCAGGTCTTCTTTATGTTGTGCATTGCTGAGCGCATTGCCATACTGCCATCTGTCCTGGTGTCTGCAAACCCCATGCATGGCATAAGGCTGATCATTCAAAAAGAAACCCTTGCCGGCAATAATTTCAAACTTACGGAGGCCGAGAGGTTGTTCGACTTCATCGATGACTGTCTGATTAAGCAGGAGCTGGGTTCTGACTTTATACAGGTAGGGATCATTAAAACCATTCCACAGGTGTGGACTGGTCAACTGGAAATCCTGTGAAAATTGTTGTCTGCCCTGGGTGGTCATGTGTTGAGCAGAGGTTTTACTGCTTACAATTTTTCCGGTATGATCAATAATGTCTGTTTTGATATCAATGTCCTGCCCGCTCTTTTCTGTGTTTTCTATTTTAACGGCTACACTTACTTCAGCAGATTTAGCGGTCACATTTTTCTGGGAAATATAAATCCCCGGAGAAGCATAGTCAGTTGTAGTGATGTTGACCTTGTTCGTGACTAAAAGACTCACGGGCCGATAAATCCCTCCATAAATACCGAATAAGAAATGGTTGACAGGGATAATATCTTTACGGGCCTTATTGTTAACCTTGACCAGGATGGAATTGGATTCGCCCAGTTTTACAGCATAGGTAATGTCAAGACAAAAAGCACTGTAAGAACCTTTATGGGTGCCTACCAGTTTGTGATTGACATAAACCTGTGCAACTTGTCCGACGCCTTCAAAACGCAGAAATAAACGTTTGTTTTTATATTCAGGGCCAAATACAACTTCCTTCTTGTACTGACCTTCACCTTCGTAAAAGTCTTTGCCCAGCTGCATATCAATCGCATTCCAGGTATGTGGAAGGGTGACTTTCTCCCAAACGCTTTTGGTATTGATGGTGTCGTTGGTTTTACGGAATGTCCAATCCTGATTAAAGGAAATATTTTTCCTGGATTGTGCAAAACCGGGTACACTAAAGCCTGTCAGCAAAAATAGAAGAACTGCTAAGTAGTATCTGTTGTTAAAATATAAAATTGTCATACGGTATTTTAGGTTTTAGCTTTTTCGTATTTAACTGCTTTCGCTGGGGTTTCTTTTGTGGTTTCCAGTACAATCACAAAAGGACGGTTTTCTGTTTTATTTTTCAAATGAATAAAACTTTCATGACTTCCAATCTCTTCGGGTGTATATTGTTGTGTGGGATCATCTAATCTGTAAGCTTTGGTAATACCTGTTTTACTGGGTAGTTTCAGACGTAATGCACCGGATATAGGGACATTAAAAATAAGCATATATACCTTGTTTGTGCCCGTTTTTTTGGTGTAATATCCCCAGTTCTGAGGTTCAAAACCAGCGTATTCACAATCATAAACGGCTTCCTGGTTAATCTTCATCCAGTCACCGATTTCGCGGGCCAGTGAAAGTTCTTCCTGACGGATAGACCCGTCGCCTTTGGGGCCAAAGTTCAGCACGAAATTACCATCCAGTGAAACACACCTGGCCAGCATTTCCAATAGTTCATCTGTGGTTTTAATATGTCCTTTCCAGGCTTTATTATATCCCCACTGATTTTCAGGAACAGTCATTACGCAATCCCAGTCATTGCCATGTACTTCGTTAATTGTACTCGGGATTTTGCGTTCCCAGCCCTGCTCATAATCTCCCATCAGATTACCATTGGTATCAAAATGACGTTTGCCATTTTCATCGGCACGGAAGCGGCTTCCGATAATCAGCCCCGGATGGATTTTGCGCATTTCGGTTTCCAGTTCATCAGCAAAAGCAGCTTGCTGAACCCATGCTTTATCCCAGGTACCATCAAACCATAAACCTTTAACTGTAGGGTAGAGCCTCAGCAATTCGAGCAGCTGATTTCGGGTAAAGGTTTTGAAACGGTCAAAAGCAAGGCTGTCTGCTTTAGTTTTAATTTCATAACGCCAGTCGGGATTATTCCAGTCCATCACAGAGAAGTAGAGGATAACATCAATTCCTGCTTTGTTGTAGGCATCGACCAATGGCCCGATCAGGTCTTTCTTATAGGGTGAATTAGCTACGGTGTATTTGGTGAATTTGCTGGGCCACAGACAAAATCCATCATGGTGTTTAGTGGTAATGGTTACATATTTAGCGCCCATTTGCTGAGCCGTTTTTGCCCAGGCTGTGGCATCAAATTTTGTGGGATTAAAGTGGTAGATCAGAGAATCATAGGAAGATTTAGGGATGCCGTCCCAGGAACGGATCCACTCGGAAGCACCGTTGTAAGTTTTTCCATTCCATTCTCCACCGGGGATGGAATATAAACCCCAGTGGATGAACTGCCCTAATCCATAGGCCCGCCATCTGGCCATATCCGGATCTGTTCTGCGTCCGGTTCTGTGCGCACCATGTTTCAATGGAACTGCTGTCTGTTTAAATTCAGTTTGTTGTGCCTGGCAGAATTGATTAAACAGTATCGCGGTGATCAGGATCAGGAATATTTTTTTGCTCTTCATGATTTCTTCTTTTTAATAACCGGTATTCTGGTCCAGTTTTGCGTCTTTATTGAGATCGATTTCGGCCTGTGGTATGGGTAAAAGCTGGTTATAAGGTTTGATCGATCCGGCAGAGGTCGGGTTGTACTTCTGGGCGCGGTTAAACAATGTTCCTGTACGCATCAAGGTGACCCGGCGATCTTCTTCGGCAGCCAGTTCACGGGCTCGCTCATCCAGGATAAAATCCAATGAGATATCACTTGCCTGTACCTGGTCGGCATTTGCCCTTGTGCGGAGCTGATTGATACTGGCAGCAGCCTCGGCTAGTTTGCCTTGTTGAAATTGTGCTTCTGCCAGCAAAAGATAGGTTTCTCCAAGGCGCATCTGAATACGGTCTTTATAGGTAATAGTTCCGAAAGGTTCCTGGTCAGTATAATAGTTCCATTTTGTAGTATGTGCATAAATATTCTGAATGGTATCAAAGCCGGTAACCACTACCTGTTGCCCGTATTTTGGAGAGGCCGGGTCATTATAATAGAATTTGCGATGAATATTATAGGGCGAATTACGCATGTCATTCTTTTTATACAAGTTATAAGTCCACCAGTTAGTAGGTCTGATCCGGCCAATTCCTCTTCCACCTAAAGAATCAGCAATCAGCATTCCTGGGATATTGACATAAAAAGGGACCCAACATCTTCTGCGCTGATCTGTCGGACTAAACCCTCCGGGGACATTATAGTTTTGCTCTATCACCCAGATTGCCTCTGCATTTCCTTGGTTTCTTCTCATATTTCCATAAATGAACATATCTGAAAATGGATCGCCTGGCTGATCTTTTTTAATCCCGTAACGCGTTTTTATTAACCGGAGCGCTCCATTAGCTATAACCTTTTTGGCTTCAGCCTCTGCCAGGTCTGGTTTATTTGCTCTAAGATAAACTAAAGCTAACAATTGAGAGGCCGCAGACTTATTGATGCGCCCCTGTGCTGTTAATTTGGCAAAATCGGGCAGGTTCGCAGCGGCGTAAGTTAGATCGGTAATGATGAAATTCAGTACTGAATCTGCAGGGGCACGTACAAAATCTGTTTTGGGTGCAGTCAGGGAATGCTTCAGCAATGGAATCCCGCCATACAAACTGGACATAAAATTATAAGCGTAAGCCCTGAAGAATTTAGCTTCGGCAATATAACCGGTTTTCTGGGCCGGTGTTAAACTTGTTTTACCGGATTCGACAGCATCGATGATCTGGTTAGCCGAATTGATGGTTTTATACCCCCAGCGCCAGAACCCTGCCGAAGCTACATCCTGTGAGTTGAGTTGTCCATAACTTTCATAGGGGACCATCGCTGAGGTGGCCTGTCCGTTTCTGGCTATATCAGTTCCGGAGGCCATGGTTGCAATAATCCCCTGATCACCTTCGTACTGATCGCGGACTGTATTTTGCAAACCGGCTATCGCGGCCTCGAAACCGAGGGGATCTACCAGTGTATTCTCAGGAGCATAAGCTGATTTTAAGTTTTCATCCAGGAAACTCTTTTTACATCCGGTACTTAAAACTGAAAACAGAACCAGTGCATATATATAGAAAACTAACTTCTTCATAATCATTTAAATTTATTGTAGACCAATGTTGATACCCATTACAAAAGTTCGCACCTGCGGATAAAAGGTACTCGCCTGGTTGTCGTAATATTTATAAGGATCGGACTCAGGGTCCCAGCCCAGCCATTTGGAGAAAGTAGCCAGGTTCCGTCCGCTCACATAGACACGCAGGTTGTTTATTTTAAGCCGGTTGAGTTTCTCGACAGGGAAATCGTAACTCAATGTGGCATCTTTTATTCTGGTAAAAGATCCGTCAACCGGATAGGTATATTGTCTTGAATTGGTATAAGCCAGGGACGGACTGGTATTACTTTTGTTTTCAGGGGTCCAGTAAGTATAACTTGCAGGCAAGTTGATCCTGCCCAGCTGATCCCTGTAATCATAAATCGTATTCGGTTTCAATACACCCTGGACTGTCTGGATAAAGACACTCAGCGAAAGACGTTTGTATTTGAATGTATTGGTCAGACCGGCAATATAGCTGGGCAGACGGGGTCCGAGATAAGTACGGTCCTGAGAATTGATTTTTCCATCGCCATTCAGATCCTGGAACTTCAGATCGCCGGGTTTAGCAGATGGGTCTACACTGAAATCATCGCCTTTTTGCCAGACACCGATTAATTTATAATCGTAAACTCCCTGTAAGGACTTTCCTATAAAAAGGTTGTTTACGATATCATCTTTACCATCTCCATAAAGTGATACTACTTTATTCCGGTTCAGGGAGAAATTAAAATTAGTTTGCCAAGAAAAATCTTTTCGTTCTATATTTCTGGAAGTAATACTGGCTTCAAAACCTTTATTGGCGGTTTTACCTACATTATCTAAAATTGAGGTATAACCTGTTATATTGGGTATTTTTCTGGATAAAAGTAAGTCATAGGTATTGGTGAAATAGGTTTCCAATGATCCTGAGATCCGGTTGGAAAGGATAGAGAAATCTACCGCTGCATTAAATCCTTTGGTACTTTCCCATTTGAGATTTTGATTTCCAATCCTGCTTGGGGTTACACCAATGGTAGTGACACCATCATAAATATATGGGGTAGTAGCCAGGGTACTTAAAGTATTGTAAGGGGAAACTCCCTGGTTACCTGAAACCCCATAAGAGAGACGCAGTTTTAATGAATTAATTAATTTGCTGTCTTTTAAAAAAGCTTCATTGGCTATATTCCAGCCCAAAGCGACAGATGGGAAAGTCCCGTATTTGTTATCACTGCCAAAACCTGAATAACCATCTCTTCTGGCAGTTAATGTCAAAAGGTAACGACTGTCATAAGCATAGTTTATTCTCAGCATCTGTGAGACCAGTGTACTGGCGTAATAATTGGATGTGGTAGTCTGTTTCTGACCTGCCCCGATGTTATTAAAATCGAGCATATCATTAATGAAAGTATTGGCATTAATGGTGGATCGGAAATCATCATTTTTTTGTGCGCTATATAAGCCGGTTACATCGATGTTATGTTTTCCGAAAGCTCTCTGGTAACCAAATATGTTTTCGATCAGCCAGTTTTTAGCTTCTTCGTTGGCCAGAGTTGCTGTTCCGAGAAGATCTCCGGTTTTACGGCCGGTATAATCTCCTGTACGATCAGGTTTATAGGTATAAGCTGTATTCAGTCTGTATTTGAACCCTTTAATAAATTCTGGTTTAATTTCTGCATAGGCATTTCCGCTTAAGGTCCTGGTCAGGTTTAAGGTTGGCTGATATAAACCCAGCAGGGGATTGGTATAAAGCTGTTCGGGGTTCATCGGGTATATTTCGTAATCTCCCTGTGCGTTATACAAATGCCCGTAAGGACTCATGACTGTAGCCATATAGAGATTTACTTTTCCTCCGCCCTGATCGTTATTGGTAAAAAACAGGTTGGTTCCTGCGGTCAGCCAGGAGGTAATTTTCGCATCGAGGTTGGAACGTACGCTGACACGGTTATACTGATATCCTTTCAATACACCTTTTTCTTTGGTGTAGTTTCCGGAAACATAATATTTGACATCTTCAGTACCTCCGGAAATATTCAGCTCATGGTTCTGGATAAAGCCCTGCTGAGAAATCTGTTTTAACCAGTCGGTCTCTATACCCTTGTCATAATTGTCCTTTTCATACTGGTTGGGAACAGGGGCGGAGGCTTTATTGGTTTGTGCAGTGTAATCAAGGTTTTTTTGAGCGTATTGTGCACCGTTCATGGGCTGCATAGCACTGGTCATGTTTTCCAGACCAAACCAGGTACTGTAAGCAACCACCGGTTTACCCGTTTTTCCTCTCTTGGTCGTAATCAGGACGACACCATTTGATCCGCGGGTTCCATAAATTGCGGTAGCAGAGGCATCTTTAAGTACATCGATTGATTGGATGTCGGTGCTGTTAATATCGTTATAAGAACCACTGAATGGGATACCGTCCAAAACAATCAGTGGACTGTTGCTTGCTGTAATGGAATGTAATCCTCTGATATAGAAATCCGGTGATTTTCCGGGAGCATTGGACGAAGAACTGATATTCACACCGGCAACAGAGCCTTGCATCGCTTGCAGCACATTGGTTACCGGGAGGTTCTGAAGACGTTCTTTCGGCACTGAAGAGATAGATCCGGTTACATCGCTTTTCTTTTGGGTACCATAACCAACTACAACGATTTGGTTAAGTTCGCTGACGTTTTCCTGTAAGATGATATCTATCTTTTCCTGATCTGCTTTGATGTGTTGTCCGGCATAACCTATATAGGTAACCACCAGGGTTGCACCAGGAGGGACATTACTGAGTTTGAATCTTCCTTCGGCATCAGTTATCGTTCCATTTTTTGTGTTTTCTACTTTAACAGAGACTCCCGGAAGAGGTTTACCCTGCTGATCTTTTACTGTTCCGGTGATGGTCTGCGGTGGCATAACCAGAAGTTCATTTAAAGACATGGCCTGAGCGGGTCTGACCGTTAGTATAATTAAATAGATGATCAATATAAAACCACAGGGGTATGTGATTTGAGCATGGTTTCTTCTCTTCATGGTTTGGTTAGTTTAGGGTATCTAAACTAAAGAAGTTACCACTGCACGGAAAGCAGAAATCGCTGAAGATTGTCAAATCAAACGTTTGTTCAGTGATTTCAAACGTTTGAAATTGGAGAGTGGCCTGTTGTAAATTCAGGCAGGAAAAATGGGGGAAGCAGATTGTCCAGGTGTACGAAGACTATCTAAAATATGTAAAACAGAAAAAAGGCAATAGCTATCAGTAGGATAATGAAAAATAAGAATCTACTAAATGATGAAGTTGAGCCCCTGGAACCGGGGCTAATTGGTTTCAAATGCTGGTCAGCTAAAATCTGATCAATTTGAGTGTCACGGGCATTCATCGGTGAAGAAGGCTTTAAAGAATGTGTCGCAGAAGCTCCGCCATGCTCCAGTGCTTCTACATACTCTTTACTCTCTGACAAGCTAACACGGGCAAAATCTTTATAGATTTTCACAGCCTGCAATTTCTTGCCCTGTGACAGATAGAATAAAATCTCTGAGTCAATATCCCGGGTGTCCGCTACAAAGATGGCTTGTCCGCGGCTTATGTTTTCGACAATGTCCAAAGCCTCTTTCAGTCCGCATTTGAAGAAAGTGTGAACCAGCTTAACAGCAGCAATTTTTTTGTTCTGAGATAACAATAACCGGACTTCTTCTTCTATTTCTTTTGGTAAGATCATTAGTGTAATTTAAGGATAAACAATGAGATTACTCCTTACTCTTTAATAATCCAACCTGGGGAAATGGTCAGGTAAAATCTACCTGTCGATATCTTCAGTCTCCACTGTAGAAATGCTTTCTCCCCGACTGATTTTTCCCACAATTTCAAAGGATTCTTTCAGTCCGGATTTGGTGAGTGTATGAACCAGTTCAATAGCAGCAACTTTTTTATCTTGAGACAGCAATAACTGGACTTCTTTAACTAGTCCTTCTGGTAAAATCATTAGTGTAAATTAAGGATGAATAATAGGGTAAATGGACAATGTTTGATTAAAATTACATTAAAGATATTTTAAAAAAAAATGTATTGTTCATTTTGTTCATTATTTGTAGAGGTCAGCAGGCTTAAGCATTAATGTTCTCTTCTGTTGCAGATTGTTGTAATCGACAGTGATCAGATACTGTTTCTTTCCGAAAACATAATTGTTTATGAACCACAGTATCTCATTCAGATTCTTATGCATTGGAATTTCTGCTATTTCATGCCCCATTCCTCTCACCTGCATATAGCAATAGGGGTATTTATTTGCTGTAAATCTTTCTGCCAGATATTTAGAACCAAAAAAACCTTTGTTGAAAAATCGTTTTTTATTATTTATAACCAGTTTGTCTTCTGCCCCATGAAACAACATAGTAGGGGCAGGGGCGATCTGATAAGATGGAGAGCCTTTATAACTTAGTATTGCTCCTGCAAAGGAGATAACACCCGCATACTGAAATTTTTCCGGAAGCTGAAGGGTTAAACTGGTATGGTTTCTTTTCTCCCAGTCGGCATGTAGTACCGTTATTGCTCCGGCACTGGAACCGGATATGATAATGCTGGTGCTGTCAATACCTAAACTGCCAGCGTTTTTAAGGAGGTAGGCAGTGGCGCTGTAAAGATCTGCAACTGCAGTATCTATGGCATTTTTTAAAGGTTTGGTATGGAGGGCGGAAAGTTTTTTTACTCCTTTCAGACCCAGCCGGTAATCTATAGAAACAACTTTGTAATTATGAGCGGCTAGTTTGTTGAAGTAGGCTGTATAGGCTTTATGATCTCTTGTACCGGTTATAAACCCTCCCCCAAAGACAAACATCACGCAGGGCTTCTTTACTTTTAAATCCTGGTTACTGTAAATATCCATTTTCAGCTCCTGCTTATCTTTTACGCTATAGGTAAATGTTGTTTTATGAATAGTCTCAGCTGGTTTTGTTTCTTGTGCAAAAGTGCTTTGAAAATTGGTTAGGAAGAAAAACAGCAGGATTAATATAGATCTGTATGTTTTGGCAGTGGTAAGAGAAAGGTTCATTATTCGCGGATTATATCGTTTTAAAACAATTTTTATGCCATCCGGGTGATTAATGACTGGAGATATTAAATGAAATTGGGACATTAAAAGCAACTCTGGCAGGTTTACCTCTGTAAAGTCCAGGCTCCCATAAAGGAGATCTTTTCATCACCCGGACAGCTTCTTTAGCCAGATCGTCATTTACATAATTAACCACTTTGACATCGGTTAAGGTACCATCTTTTTCCACTGTAAATTTCACAATGGCTACCCCGGTTATACCTGCCCGGCGGCAATTTTCCGGATAATTAACATGTCCGCGAAGATAGCTGTAAAATCGGTCCATACCCCCTTTAAATTTAGGCATAGTCATGTTACTGGTGTATTTATAAGTTACATCCTGGTCATCCGTACTCTCACCTGAAATTAGTTTCCCATTTGTGTAGGTTTCAGTATACTGACTGCTGGTTTTTGTTTTGTCACCAGTCCAGACCCCATCAGGAACTCCATTTTTGATTGCTCCACGCTCTATGATTTTTCCAAAATCCTGATCATAAATTATATAATCTCCATTCCCTTCAACTGCCAGTTCTTTTCCGGTAGAATCTCTGACCTCATTGATATGAACATCAGGAGGACCTGGGAAAGGGGAGCTTTTATAAACCGAAATGGTATACAAATTGCCGCTCGGATAATATCTGTAAGCAGTATCTGTCATTAGTCCTTTACTGAAGTTTGCGATCTCTTTTTTGTTCCCGTTCGGGTAGTAGACCCTGCGGTATCCTTCATAAGAAGGGGGATCTATTTTACTGGACATCCCTATTGTCTTTTTAGTACCATCCATATAATACTCTCTCACCGGATACAACTCAGATCCCTGTTCGGGTTCCTGGACAATGCGGATATAGTCTGCACTGTCGCGCTGAGTAACGTACTGCCCATTGTTTTTAATGAAATAGGTGTTCTGGCGCTGGGCAGATACTTTGATGAAGAAGCATAAGAATAGAGACAAAAGAAGATTAAATCTGATCATTAAAACTGTGTGTTATTATTTAAGGTTAATTTGATAAAGTAAATGATACAGGAACATTATAGGAGACTTTGACTATTTTACCCTTGACAATTCCAGGTTCCCAGGGAGGGCAGGCTTTAATTACTCTTATTGCCTCTTTTGCCATATCCGGATCGACATAATTGACTACTTTAATGTCGTCTAAAGTTCCATCTTTCATCACTGTGAATTTCACAACGGCTACACCTTGTATACCTTCGCGATTACATCTTGCAGGATATTCCACGTTTCTATGTAAATATTTGTAAAACTTATCTATACCACCTTTAAATTGAGGCTGAATAAAGCTTTTGGTGTATTTGTAGATGACAAGCTGATTATCAGTGCTCACTCCGGAAACCAGTTCCCCGTTTGCGTAGATTTCAGTGTACGGATCACTGGTTTTTGTTTGATCACCTGTCCAGGTTCCATCAGGAACTCCGTTTTTTATGGGGCCTCTCTCTACGATATTTTTAAAATCGTCATCATAAACTAAATCCTGACCATTTCCGTTAATGACCATTTCTTTACCCGTGCTATCCATAACTGTCTTGGTAAAAATAACCGTGGGGGCCGGGTCAGGATAATTGGTATAGGATACGACTTTGTATAGTTGGCCATTGGGATAATAAGTGTAGGCCGTATCAGTAATTTTTCCTTTGCTGTAACTGGCGATCATTTTTCTTTTTCCATTTGGATAAAAGCTGCGGTAAGGACCTTCATAAAGCGGCGGGTCTATTTTGCTGGTCCTTCCCAGTGTTTTTGCTTTTCCATCTAAGTAGTATTCTTTTATGCCATAAAGATCGGTGCCTTTCTCAGGCTCCTGAACGAAGCGGATATAATCGGCACTGTCACGTTGAGTAACATATTGTCCGTCATTTTTAATAAAGTATGTATTTTGGCGTTGCGCAGAAACCTTTAAAAAAGGGCTCAGGAGTACAAAAAGGAGAAGGTTGAATCTGGACATTTGAGATAGACGTTATGTCCGCAAGTTATCTGTATTTCATTTGAATAAAAAATTAAATTATGCGTAATGACAATTAATTTAAATCCTTCATTTTAACAGAAATGCTGTAATTTTAGACATTGATTAAATGTTATTGCGAATGAAACAGATTACGCTCTTCTTTTTGTTTTTACTGGGTTCAATTTTTTCCAGGGCACAGGATCCTGTAAAATACCGCGTTATCTTTATTGGTGATGCCGGAGAAATGAATACCGTACAGAGAGCGTCACTGAAAGATGCGGCAAAACAGGTGATTGCCGGAAAAACAACTGTCATGTACCTGGGTGATAATATTTATCCCAATGGAATGGGCTTACCTGGCAGCCCGGAAGAAGCAACGACCAAACAGATTTTACAATCACAGTTCCAGCCTATGCGCCAGATGGGGGCAGCAGTTTATTTTATTCCTGGTAATCATGACTGGGATAAAATGGGGCCTCAGGGGCTGGCTAAAATAATCGCCCAGGGAGAATATCTGGCTGCACAGAATGATTCTCTGTTAAAAATGGTTCCCCCTAACGGATGTCCTGATCCGACGGCTATACAACTGACCGATAATCTCACGATTATAACTTTTGACAGTGAATGGTGGCTGTTTCCTTATGCTAAACGAAATCCTGAAGCTGAATGTAATTGTAAAACTAAAGACGATGTTATTGCCAGAATGCAGGAGCTGCTGGAAGCTAACAGAGGTAAAATTATTCTGTTTGCTGATCATCATCCGTTACAAAGTTATGGGGTGCATGGCGGATATTTTTCACTGAAAGACCATGTTTTTCCGTTAACCTCACTGAATAAAAACCTGTATGTGCCTTTGCCGGTTGTGGGTTCATTATATCCTTTGCTGCGGTCTGTGTTTTTAAGTCCGGAGGATATGCATCATCCTTTTTATAAAGAGATGATCAAAAAAATAAACGGAGTCTTCGGTGCTTATCCAAACCTGACTTATTTTTCAGGGCATGAACATGGTTTGCAGTTAATCAAAAGTGATCAGCTTAATCTTCAGGTGGTAAGTGGTGGGGGAGCTAAACACTCCGCCAATAAAAAGGGTAAAAATTCTATTTTTCATGAATCAGCCCAGGGTTATGTGGTAGCAGATCTGCTGATGAACAATGATATGCGTTATGATTTTTATGAATACACTGATAACGGCGTAAAAAAAGTATACAGTTATACCAAAGCATTTGTCCCGGTTTCTGATGCACCTCAGCACATTGTTAAAGTAATCACAAAAGATAGTGTTTCTATCAAAATATATCCAAAATACGATAGTGTAAGTAAGGTCCACCGGTTCTTATTCGGAGAAAACTACCGTAAAGAATATGCAATGAAGATAAAGGTTCCGGTGATCAGGCTGTCTGAAATAAAAGGCGGTTTAATGCCGCTTCAGCGAGGTGGAGGTTTCCAGTCACATTCTTTAAGGATGGTAGACAAACAGGGGACGGAATGGGTTTTGAGAAGTGTTGAGAAATTCCCGGAAGCATTGTTACCTGAGAATCTCAAAGAAACTTTTGCGAAAGATATCCTGAAAGATAACATGTCTGCCCAGCATCCGTTTTCGGCATTGATAGTTCCCGAGATTGCCAGTGCAGTGGGTGTGGCACACGCCAATCCGATAATCGGTTGGGTCTCTCCTGATGCTAATCTGGGGAAATATGGAAGAGTATTTGAAAACACGCTTTGTCTTCTGGAAGAACGTGAACCTACCGGGAAATCTGACAACACGCACAAAATGTTTAAGAAGCTGGTGAAAGACAATGATTACACCTATGATGGTCCGGCTTTTTTAAGGGCAAAAGCATTGGATGTAATTATCGGGGACTGGGACCGGCATTTTGATCAATGGAGATGGACACTGGATAAAAGTGGAAAAAGAGCTGTCTACAGTCCTGTGCCACGTGACCGTGATCAGGTTTTTTATCTGACCCAGGGTATTATCCCGCGTTATGCGCAGTCATCTACCTTTTTGCCAATGATCCAGGGATATGAAAGAAATATAACCAATATCAACTGGTACGTATGGGAGAGCAGGGATATGGCTACCCGTATATTAAGTCAGCTGACAGAAAAAGAGTGGATGGACATTATTCATGCTTTCTGTGCCCAGCTGACGGATGAAGTTTTTGAAAAAGCATTGAGAAAATTACCTGAACCAGCATATTCTATGCGTCATGATCAGTTTCTGGCACAGCTGAAAGAGCGGAGGGCAAAACTACCGGAAATGATGGATCAGTACTATCATTTTCTGAATAAAATTATAGATATCCAGGCGAGTGATAAAGGAGAGCTGATAGAAATATCGGATGCTTCAGGCGGAGGTTTAACCATTGATATTCATCAGTTGTCAAAAAACAAGAAAGTAAAAGATCAGATATTTCTGAAAACATTTGATCCTAAAATTACCAAAGAAATCAGGTTGTATACCAAGGATGGAAATGACAGCCTGGTTTTAAATAATAAAAGTGCTGATATCAAATTAAGAATTATCGGTGGCCATGGCAACAAAGCTTATCATGTGGAAAATTCTTATCATAAAGTAACGCTTTATGATAAAACAGACAGCACTAGTTTTACTGGTAATACAGGCCGTTTACATAAAGTACTTTCTAATGATACGGCAAATATATCCTATAGACAGACGGATCTGTACCACAGAAGTCTGTACCTGCTGGACGGAGGCTATAATAATGATGACGGCTTGTCATTAGGCCTGTCGGTTAAATTCATGAACCCTGGTTTCAGGAGGTTCCCTTATGGAAATACACAACAATTCTCTTTTATACATTCTTTCAGTACCAAGGCTTTTAAATTCGATTACAGGGGTGAATGGATGCATACAGTAGGGAAAGCCGATCTGATCCTGGCTGCCAGTGCATATGCTCCCCATAATACACAGAATTTCTTCGGACTGGGGAATGAAACTGTTTTTGATAAGTCTATCGATGGAATCAGTTATTACCGTGCCAGGTTTAGTTTATATCAGTTAGATCCGGCACTGAGATGGAAAAGACCTAAATCTTCTTTTAGTGTAGGGCCATCATTGCAATATTATGCTTTTAACAGGAATGATAACACAGGAAGGTTTATTAACAATAGTACCGGTCTGCATTCTTCGGACAGTCTTACCATTGCAAAGAATAAATTATACACAGGAATAGTAATTAACTTCATTAATAATACCCGTAATAACCAGGTGTTACCTTCTCTGGGCAGTTATATCAACTTAAGATTGCAGGGCTATACCGGATTAAACAGCTATTCTAATACCTATGGTCAGTTTACCGGAAGTGTCGCATTGTATAAAAACCTGGATAACCGGGCTAATTTTGTAATTGCTGAGCGTTTTGGCGGTACAGTAACGGTAGGTAAACAGCCATTTTATCAATCTGCATTTTTAGGCGGGGAGGGAACTTTACTGGGTTATCGTCAGTTCCGGTTTGCCGGTGACCACAGCTTTTATAATAACTTGGAAATGAGAGTTAAACTGGCTGATTTTGTAAGTTATGTATTACCCGGACAATTAGGTCTGGTGGGTTTTCAGGATATCGGCCGGGTATGGAAAAAGGGAGAAGAATCGAGTACCTGGCATACTGGTGTTGGTGGTGGTCTATATTTTGCACCTGCTTCAATGGCTGTTGTGCGTTTGGTAGCCGGACATTCGGACGAAGGATGGAACCCTTATATTTCTCTTAGTTTTCGCTATTAGGGGAAAATTATTAACTTGAGCAGATGAGTAATTTACTAACTGAATCAACTATTATTCTTGAAAATGACCGGGTGTTAATCAGACCGCTTACAGTGGATGATCACGAACATTTATTATCAATTTCTTTAAATGAACCGGAGCTCTGGCATTTTTCTCTGGTTTCTGCTGCCGGATCAGAAAACCTGACACAATATATTAAGACCGCGTTGGAAGACAGGGCTAAAGGAACAGCTTATCCGTTTATTGTTTATGATAAGCTGACCAATAGCTATGCTGGTTCAACCAGGTATTACGATATACAGGAACGTTTTAAGACACTTCAGCTTGGATACACCTGGTATGGTGAAGATTTCCAGGGGACAGGACTAAATAAAAACTGTAAATATCTGTTGCTGAAATATGCATTCGAAGATCTGGGTATGGAAAGAGTTGAATTCCGCGCAGATAACAGTAACCACAGGAGTATCGCTGCGATGAAAAGCATAGGTTGTAAAATGGAAGGTGTATTACGCAACCATATGCCTAATAATCATGGGGGCAGAAGAGACAGTATAGTTTTAAGTATCTTAAAGGGAGAGTGGGAGGCTTACGTTAAATCAAACCTGGAGGAGAAAATATTTCCGTCTGATCCGGATGGCAACGTTAACTAAGGCAATTAGTGCCGGGACCTCGACCAGCGGGCCGATTACGCCTGCAAAAGCCTGACCGGAGTTAATCCCGAATACCCCAATAGACACAGCAATAGCCAGTTCAAAATTATTACCGGTTGCAGTGAAAGCTATAGCTGTGCTTTTAGCATAGTCAGCACCAAAATATTTTCCTGCAAAAAAGCTGGTTATGAACATAACAATAAAATAAATAACCAGCGGAACAGCAATGCGGATTACATCCAAAGGGATTTTTACAATCAGGTCGCCTTTCAGACTGAACATGACAATGATGGTAAATAATAAGGCGATTAATGTGAGCGGTGAGATAAATGGTACAAACTTAGCCTGAAACCAATGCTCACCTTTGAGTTTAAGGAGAATAAATCTGCTGCTGATCCCTAAGACAAAGGGGATACCCAGGTAAATACCTACACTTTTAGCAATTTCCGTTATCGTAATATGGATAGCCAGGCCTTTGATCCCAAAAAGGGGAGGTAATACCGTTAGAAAGAGGTAGGCATAGACACTGTATAAAAGTACCTGGAATATACTGTTTAAGGCAATCAGTCCGGCTCCATATTCTCTGTTTCCTTCAGCCAGTTCATTCCAGACCATGACCATCGCGATACATCTGGCCAGCCCGATCAGAATTAGCCCGGCCATATATTCCGGATAATCTCTCAAAAAAGTAATGGCCAGAATAAACATTAAAACAGGTCCTATAACCCAGTTCAGTAAAAGTGAAACACTTAGAATCCTGGTATCCTTAAACACTTCAGCCATATGCTCATATTTTACTTTTGCCAGAGGTGGATACATCATTAAGATCAGCCCAATGGCCAGCGGAATGTTTGTGGTCCCGCTCGAAAAGGAATTAATAAAAGCAGCCGAAGAAGGAAAGAGAAAACCTGTCGCTACACCAATGGCCATGGCCAGGAAAATCCAGAGTGTAAGATAACGATCTAAAAAGCTGAGTTTTTTTCTTTCCAGGGCAGGAGTACAGGATGTAGCAGACATTTTTAAGAGATGCTTAAGTTTTCAAGAGTAAAATTTTGTATATAACTGCGGATCATGTCGCGGACTATGGCAAATTGTTCCATGACCTCCTGTTCAGTTCCCGATGCTTTTGCCGGATCAGGAAAATTATAATGCAGTTTTATAGCCTGATTAGGGAAATACGGGCAGCTTTCTCTGGCATTATCACACACGGTAATCACATAGTCAAATTCAATTCCTGAATATTCATTGACATTATTCGAAGTGTGGGCAGAGATGTCAATACCATCCCTTTTCATAATTTCTATGGCTTTTGGATTTACACCATGTGTTTCAATCCCAGCACTATAGATTTCTGCCCGGTTTCCTGCAAAATATCTTAGATAACCTTCAGCAATCTGACTGCGGCAACTATTGCCGGTACATAGAACAAGTATTTTCATAAGGTATATTTTTTAGCAGCAGCCACTATCCGGGCTGCAGGTATTCCCGTCAGTCAGATTAAACATTTCTATTTTTAATTTGGGAACTGTTCCGCAGCTTTCTCCCCTTCCGATTGCTTTACACTCACTTTTACCAGGATTCAGATCCACTATGAGGTCATCACCGGTTAAGTTCAGTTGGGTAGGGAATAATTGACGCATATCATATTGTTCATTTCCGAATTCAATTTTTACTACTGCCAGTGGATTTAAAGGCATAGATTGCTCCACGAGATTAATAATCGATAGGGCTTTTTTTACCTGCATAGCGCGCGTACTGTCTTTTTTTTCAGGTTCCCATAGTTGAAGGATGACTTCTGTCCAGGTATTCATAACCCCACCACAGTCTACAGAGGTAATAGGGGCTTGTTTAATCTCTGTCAGGTGATAGGAAGCATCTATCCGTTTATCATCTCCATACTGAAACTGTAAAAGCTGCTCCGGATGCTGTTCAAGGAATGATTTGAAAGTCTTCCAGTTGATTAATTCTGGTTTGTTCATAATATTGCAATTTAACGATTGATTAGGTTAATTTTTTTAGAGCCTGATGGTTGACGATCTATTAACAACAGTTTTTTTGTGGGATATAAGCCGCAAAGAAGGCATTGAGCTGATTTTGCAATAGCTTCCAGTTTTCCGGATGAATGCAATAGCAGACACTAACCCCTTCAATTGTTCCCTGGATCAGACCGGCATTTTTTAATTCTCTTAAATGTTGTGATATAGTAGCCTGGGCCAGTCCCAATTCATCTACCAGGTCACCACATATACAAGCATTTGCTTTGATAATGCTTTGCAGAATAGCAATCCGCGCCGGGTGGGCCATAGCTTTCAGTAAAGTGGCGATCTTGTTCTGCTCGGCAGTAAATATTTCAGTTTTTGTCAGTCCCATAATATATATTGCAATATTACGATTAATATAGATATCTAGCTATATTTTTTGTTTTTTATTGAAAGAAAATCTTCTGGCAATTGTAAAACCCCAGCGATACTGCCCTTTTAGCCAGGAACTGGTGGTTTGTGAGATATACTGCATTTCTTCTATGGCTTGTGCATTGGTGAAATTCAGATGAAATACATGTCCGCCAGTTTCAATTTCCAGTCCGACATCTAATGGATTATAGAATTTTACGCCATTAACCTGCTCCAGGTAAGCTTTGTCTGCCTGATTACGGAATGGAATAAAATAATCTACTACAATAGCCATTCGCTTACTGATTTTAGCTCTTCCGCCAAAGCCAAGGGCAAAGAGGTCATTCTGATCCCGGAATGCTGTGAAATTCCGGTGCAGATAACTCGGGGTAAGGCTAAAAGAGAAGTTTGAATTAAACTTCCTGGCGAGGATAACCTGACTGACATAATTCATCCGGTCACTGAACCGGCGATAGGCAGTTGCTGCTGCCGGATCATCGCTTGCACGGACTGCGGCGATTGTATTACTTCCGAATAAAGTAACGGCAACGGGAATATAATCATCGGTTGTCTGTTCCAGTAACCGGTATTTAATATTTCCTTCATATAGCTGTTGCACATCTGTAGCACCTTTTGCCCTGGCCAGGCCAATACTCAAACGGTCTGACAAACCGTATTCAAAACCTATCCTTACATCGGTTGCGTGATCCAGTCCGAAGAATTGTCTGATGCCGCCGTTGCCGCCTGCAATATCTCCAAACCGATGATCTACTTTAAATTCCAGTTCGTTTTGATGAATAGTCTCATTGGTATGACCGTTAACTAATTTGATGTCTTTAAATGTTGCGGCTACTTTCTCATGAACGGGTTTGTTGTCTGCTAATTCTTTTTCTAATTCTTCCTGTCCGAAGCTGTGCAGTGTACTGAAAATGAGGAGGAGCAGAAGGAGTTTTTTGAATAATCTTGTTCTCATTTGGTTATGGTTTTCGTGGGTTGATAGACGGCTGATAATCGTACTTCTACGTATTCTGCGATATTTTTAAATACAAGGGATGGGATCTTAATCTGATAATCTTCAATTTTTATTTTAAACACAGATTTTGCAGTGACTACTCCATTGCTAATGATCATGGCCACTCTGCAGGACCAGGGTTTAGTTACGCCGTGGATCTGGAGTGTACCTTCGACAGTAAGATTGTAATTCCCGTCCTTATTGAAGTCGAGCTCATCGGTGATTCTTCCGCTGAATTTAGAAAATGGATAGCGGTCACTTTCCATGTAATCCTCGTTAAAATGTTCCTGCATAAGTTTCTTTTGAAACTGAAAGGAAGTATTGCTGACTTTGAAAATGATATTCCTGGTTTTGGGATCTATCACCGAACTGGCGGTATTGCTCTTTCCTTCTATATCTTCCATGACTGTACCCGAAAAGAAAGAGACAGTGGCATTTTTACTGCTTAAAATATATTGTGCGCGGGAGGGAAATGTAAATGAACAAATGAAAAGGAGAAGATACAGTGCTTTCTTCATAGGTTTTGGTTTTGAATGGTAACTGTTTTTGTTTGTTTTACTGAGACATTCCAGAGTCGAACCAGGTCTGTAAAGATTGTAGGTCTGCAGCAGAGAGGCTTCCGCCCAATGGCATCGTTTTACTGACTAAAACAGCTTGTTTAATCTTGTCAGCATTAGCTGTTACAGAACTGTAGCCATTAAAACTCCAGGCTGAGGCGCCACCTCTGCCCGGTGCATGACAGCCTGCACATCTGGACTGAAGCAAACCTTGTACAAAACCTGTATAGGTAACCTGTGTACCGGGATTGACCGGTACAACAGGTTTAAGTTCTTCAGCTTGTTTTTTTGAACAGGCAGCCAATAAAAGCACGCTTATCGCTATAGCGATAAAATGATTTACATATTTTGACATATCAGGATCTTAAGGGGTTAATGCAATAGTGTTCACGGTTAGTATAGGCCATAAACCAGAATTTATACTGACTCCTTTGGTATCACCACGTTTGGCATCAGGACCAAAATAATATAAGGGATGGCCTTTGTAGGTGAGTTGTTTTTTACCCGCCGAAGTAATCTGCATCATCATGTCTTTTTTAAGAACAGATGGTACATTCAGAATATCTGATTCGTAAATCGGCCAGGTACTGTTGTTGCTTAAGTCTGCTTTAGTGTAAGTATTGAGATTATACGTATCGGGTTTGAAAGCATATAAAGTTCTGCCCGAGGCATCGGTTAAATATTGTGTGATTCCTGTGCCCAATTTTTCGTCACTGGTGTAGTTCTGACCATCCAGGCCCACTAACTGATAGTTGGCCAGCATGACTGAATAATCCGGTTTGGCAACAAACCATGTTCCGCCCGAACCATCTCCATTCACATCAGATTTGTTGGTGTCGCCCGAAAAATAATATAAAGGCCATCCTTTATAGGCAGTTTGTTTGCTGCCATCTGCACGGGTAATCGTGCTGATATCAGTTGCGGTAATTCCTGTTGGAGCAGTTTGGTTCCCGGCATAGTATGGCATCCAGGTTATTGCACAAGCTCCGGTACAGCCTGAGGAGCCATTGGCATCAATAGAGAAAAAATAGAGTGTTTTTCCATTGGCATCGGTAAGGATACTGCCAAAAGTAGCATTGGTGGTCAACTGAAGATTAGAACTTGCCACAGGAGGAGTAACAGGATTTCCGTAAGGATTATCAGGAGACATCGTGTCATTTTTTTTCGAACAGGCTGATAGAAAAAACAATGTAGCCAAGCTGCAAAGGGCCAGACATTTTTTTAGAGATAGGACCATCGTATTTACGGTTAAAGGTGATAAGTATTTTTAATTATTGAGGTTACGGTACCGTGTTAAGAAAGGTTGCTTGTGATATTGATAAAATATTTTAATTAAAAAATAATGCGCTGTTTTACAGCTTTTTATGGTCTAAATAAAATTTTCTTGCTAGGTTTGGCAACCTATTGAACGGTCTCTCCGTATAGGGGGTAAATGACGCAGGTTAAATTATAAGAACAGGTGCAAAGTATTATTAACGGGTGCATCAAAAAAGACAGGTCTAGTCAGTACTTACTCTATAAAGAATTTTATAGTTATTGCCTTGCTATATGCCGCCGGTATTCCTTAAATGATGACGATGCTGCCGAAGTTCTAAATGATGGTTTCCTGAAGGTCTTCACCTATATCGGGAAATACGATCTGACGAAGCCATTTAAACCGTGGATTGCACGCATTATTACGAATACTGCGATTGATCATTACCGGATGAACTTGAAATTTTCTGATCATGACGATGTCAGCGAACATGAGGATATCGGCCATGGCGCAGCAATTTATGATCATCTGGCCTATAAAGATCTGCTGATCCTGATCCAGACGCTTTCTCCCGCCTATCGTACTGTATTTAATTTATATGCGATTGACGGCTATTCACATGAAGAGATAGCTGGTCTTTTAAAAATATCAGCTGGTACTTCTAAATCCAATTTATTTAAGGCAAGACAACATTTAAGAGAAAAACTCAAGGTTTTAAATATGAACCAACCTCCTGATAGCCAGCAGGAGAAGGAAAACCTGGGTGTCAATAAAGAAATGGCAATAAAACAGATAAATACTGATGAATAGAGATAATGATATAGATCAGCTATTTAGAGATAAGTTAAGTGATCCGGAGATCCCATTCAATGAAATGGACTGGAAACAAATGGAGGCTAAACTTGATCAGCAGCAAAAGAAAAGACTTGTTCCGGTGTGGCTATACGGGGCAGGAGGGATTGCGGCTGCATTGATAATTTCATTGTACTGGATTCTGGTAAATCCTGTCAGTGTCGATAAACGGGTTATCAAAGATACTTTGACAAATAAAAAGCCAGGACAACAGTCGGTTATCCCTTTTTCAGTACCTGATTCACTAAACCCTGCCGCCGATTCCTCACAGCTGCAGCCGGACCTAAAAAATGGGGATATGCTGGCTGGAAATAGAGCGCAACCGGTTATGAATAATATTGCCAGAACAGAAAGCCAGCTATTGGAGGAATGGTCAGGACAACCTGTATGGAGTGTGCCTTCTCCGCTTCAGGTGAAAATGGGGACGTTGCAGACTATCAAGGTCCATCCTTTTGTTTCTCCCGAAACCGATAGCTCCAGATTAGCTGAAAAAGCAAATGCGCTGGCGCATAGTAAAGATCCGGCAGGAAGAATTGACGCTGTTGAAATTGCAAGATCTGTGAAGCAAAAGATGGAGAATGCCTTACAGCAGAATCATGAGGTGATTGTCAGTGCGATGGCTGCGCCTGATCTGTCTTTTGCAAAATCGAGCAAACCGTCTAAGGTAAGTTCTAATGTAGGGATGCTGGCTACCTACGCTTTTGGCTCTAAAATCAGTGTGACTTCGGGGGCAATCTATTCAAGGAAGTTTTATAATAGTGGAGGAACAGCACCTCAGAGCAATAATTATAGCCCAGGAGCAGACTGGCAGGTTAACGCAGATTGTAATGTGCTGGATATTCCGCTGAATGTAAATTATAAGATTTTCAGTCAGAAAAAATTGGCGATAAGTCTGAATACGGGGTTATCCAGTTATTTTATGCTGAAAGAAAAGTATCAGTTTATCACAGGACAGCCGGGACCGTCACAGCAGGTTTCAACGCTGGAGATTAATAACCAGAACCAGCATCTTTTTGGTATAGCCAATGTTTCTATAAGTTTTGATCATCAGATAAGCCCTTCGGTGAGTATAGGGGTGCAGCCTTTTGCTAAATTACCATTAACAGGAATCGGTTATGGTAAAGCCGATCTGAAGTCGGCAGGAGTATCGTTCTCTTTGAATATTGGTTTGTTTCCTGCTAAAAAACCAGGTAAATATGCAGCTGTTCAATATTAAACAGCTGCATATTAAATTTATATGGTCGTAGTGATATAGGTATTCTCCAGAGTGCCGTCATCATATAATTTGATAATTGCATATCCGGGAGGGGTTTCCTGATAATAATAAGGCTTAGCCGATTTTTCATCGCCTTTGCCCCACCAGAAGCCACTCATTGCTCCGTTACAATAGTACTCGACACCATTATACCAGGCTCTGTCCAGTAAATGCTGATGTCCGCTCAGGCATACTTTAACTTTATCTTTGTACTTATAAAACAACTTTTTCAACTCTTTATGATCCCCATGCTGTCCGCCTTCCCAGCTACTGGTTACTGTCAGTACCGGGTAATGTGACATCAGCAGTACCAGGGTACCTGGCGCCAGTTGCTCTAATTCATTTTCCAGCCATTTAAACTGCTCTTCGTCTAATGAGGTATTTTTATTATTCCCGTCCAGTATAATAAAATGCCATCCTTTTTTAGAAAAGCTATAATAACGGTTAGGGATTTTCAATCTTTTAACCACGTAATCTTTACCGTACATCTCGTCCTGCTTTGAAGGGGCAGCCCACCAGGTATCATGATTACCTATGCAACTGTGTAACTCATAACCTGAAATCTGGCTGATACATTTATCCCAGACTCTCCACTGATCGATTACTTCTTCTCTTTTGACATGATCGTAATCTGCCGCATGAATGCTATCTCCTCCGTTGAGAAAGAAATCAACTTTTAGTTTTTTAATATCCTGAAGACATTTTTCAAATCTTTGTTCGGCATCTTCAAAATGACGGATATGTACATCAGTAATATGCGCAACTGTTAAAACCAGTTTCTTTTTAGATGAATGGGATGTTTCGGCCGGAGCTGTAGCTGCATGACCTATTTCTCCCAGGGCCAGGGCCACAGTAGCAAGGGGTATTGCTTTTAATAAACTTCTTCTTTTCATTGCTTTATATTTTACCAGCCAGTAGGCTGAGTCAGTTTTGGATTAAGTATGATTTGCTGAAAAGGGATTGGGAAATAGTAATATTTAGGTTCTATAAAAGATCTCGGTGTATTGATGTTTTCCGGGAACATGACAAAACCTGAAGTTGTATTACTTAAATAAAAACTATTGTCACTCAGATAGTAAAGGACCAGTTTAGTACGTACTGCATCTGGAAGGTTTGCGATCGGAGCAGTCTGATCAGGTGATTGTAAAATAGCAATGTCTTCTACTCCATCGCCCGTAACATCAAAAGCCCCCAGTTTCGGTACATACATTCCCTGTGTCGGTCTTTCCAGTAATTTACCAGCTTTCCATCTTAGTAAATCGGCATATCTGAAACCTTCACAGGCAAGCTCTACATTTCGTTCCCGGCGGATCTCCAGTAAGACGCCTTTGCTGCTGATCTGGGGATACATATTCATTAATACCGGATCGGGATTTGTATTCGCTGTTCCGATGTTTAAAGGAGATACGCCAGCACGGTTACGCAATAGGTTTATAGTTTGATCAATATCGCTTTGCGTGATGGTACCTTGCTCAGCTTTTGCTTCTGCATTAATCAATAGGATCTCGGCATAACGGATAATAGGCAAATCAGTAAACTCGGTATATACTTTGGCTACAGGGTCAATCGCATAAAACTTAATTTGCGGATACCCGCCAAAGGTTGGCCTGATTTTATTTGGTATCCCTAGTGTAGTAGAAAACCCCGGAGGCATAATCGTCGTTGCCATCCTCGGATCACGGTTCTTGAAAATCTCGACATACGGTTTCGTATCCCAGCCAGGGCTGGAAGTAAATGGTGTTCCATCTGTCATCAGATAGGTATCAGCCATAGATTTGCTGATTGACCATTGCCAGTCAAAAACATAGTGTGTACTATTAGAATGATTGAGTGCCTGACTATTGTTCTGATAAAAGATCATCTCCTTATTTGTACTCAGATCGGTACTGGTAAATAATTTTTGATAATCAACTCCTTTTAGACCAGTGTTATAGATGGAAAAACCTGCGCCCATAATTTCCTGAGAGGCAGAAACAGCTCTGTCGAGGAAGGCACCGGCGCTACTTTGTAAGCCTAGTTCGTCATGATATTTTCTGAAAGTACCTTCGTAAAGACAGAAACGGGCAAGCAGAGACAGGGAAGCCCATTTGGTAATCCTTGTGTTCGTACCAGCAGCTTTTACGTTTTTTGCTGCATATTCAAAATCTGCCCGGATGGAATCGGCAACAAGGGTACGCGGATCTTTCGCCTTATATAATGCAGCCTCATCATTCGCATCCAGTACAGTGGTATAATAGGGAACATCTCCGTATCTTTTCAGCATCTCAAAATAGAAGATACCTCTGTAAAAACGGGCGATACCTATGAAATGATTAATTGTGGCCTGATCACCCTGTACATTCTGCAGGTTGTTTAGCATGTAATTGATTCTGCGCAGGTTCCTCCAATCCCAGGAAAGCACAGAAACATTGACTGGTGTAAGTTTTCCCCTGATCATATTGTCTGCTTCGCTGCCACCCAGATTGACAGAGATGTTATCAGAAAATAAATCATTTGTTCCAGGCCCTAATGAAGTCATACCTGTCATCTCATAAAACCCATTACTATAGGTTTCCAGATCTGTGGTAGTCTTGAAAAAATCTTTAGGATTAATTGAGGTTTGCGGGGTCCTGTCCAGGAAGTCTTTCTTGCAACCGGTAAACAGTAAGCTGATTGCGATAAGGGCAATAAACAGTGAATGGTAATATCTTGTAGTCATGTGAATTAGAAATTAATGTTCATACCAAATGAATAAGTACGCTGGAATGGATAGATAGCACCAGCAAGACCTTCCGGATCCAGTTTAACCTTGAGTTTGGAATACTCAAAAAGGTTTTCCCCGCTCACATAAAAATGAACGTTTTCGAGTTTAAGTCTTTTGAGTACACTTTTAGGCAATGTATAACCCAGTGTAATATTTTTAACCCTTACATAAGCTGCATTCTGCAGGTATTTAGTATTGGGAATACCCAGCTCCATACCTGAATCTTCGGCGGCATAAGCTTTAACCCTTGGGAAATAAGCATTCGGAGTTTCAGGAGTCCAGTGATCCATGTTCTGAGCAGTAACGTTTGTCCATGGCTGAGCGTAGATCCCCCAGAAATAGATATTGCTTGGCTCTGGATACCAGTCTCTTTTAGCTACACCCTGCAAGAATACACGGACATCAAACCCTTTCCATGCAGCACCGAGGTCAACACTAAAAGGAAGGTGGATCTGGTTGTTACCAATTTTGTATTTATCACCAGGATTGTCTACCGTATTATTTCCAAAATCGACCTTTCCATCTTGGTTACGGTCTTTGAATTTAATATCCCCGACAAAAAACTGGTACCGGTTATCTGCTTGTCCTACAGCTGTCTGGTCGGCATGGTTTTTCAGTTCAGCTGCATTCTGGAAAAACCCTTCTGTTTGTAATCCCCAGATTTCACCGATCTCCATTCCTTTGTAATAGTTATTAAGGGATTTTGTCGGATTATCGAAACGGGTGATAAAAGTCCGGCTATCGCTCAATGCAAAAGTTACGTTATAAGACAGGGGAGAACCTCCGACTGGTTTAGAATCTCGCCAGGTTAATTTTACTTCCCATCCATCTGTTTTCAGGTCTGCCGAATTAGTGGTAGGTGAAGGTGTACCAAATACGCCAGGGAGTGTTTTTCCCGGAACCAGCATATCTTTAGTGTAGCGGGTATACTTGTCCAGGTTTAATTCCAGTTTATTCTGGAAGAAAGTCATATCCGCACCCAGATTGACGGTAGATACTTTTTCCCAGGTAAAACCACTGGATATAGCCGAAGGCGGATCAACATAAGTTGGTTGTACACCACCTAATACCTGACCATTTTTTTTGCTTTGTAGTACAGCCAGATAATCATATTCGCGAACCGAAGCCTGGTTGCCCAATACACCGTAGGATGCTCTTAATTTAAACTGATCCATTTGAAGTGCCTGTTTCACCGGGTTGAAAAAATGCTCTTCCGAAACTACCCATCCGGCAGATGCCGATGGAACAAATACCCATCTCTGGCCTGGCGCAAAACGGGATGACCCATCGTAACGTCCGTTAAATTCGACCAGATATTTTTCTTTGAAATTGTAGTTTAAACGGTAAAAAAGTCCCTGAACTGCCCATTCTCTAATGTTTTCAGAGACATTCTGATCGCCAGTGGCCAGATTGATAGAAGGGATGTTATTTGAAATCAATAATTTTCTAGAAGCAATAGAATTTGTGTTGATGTAATGCTCCTGGTTATAACCCACTAATCCCGAGATGAAATGGTTACCCAGTTTTTTATGGGCTTCGGTATATAAATTGACTACATCATATTTAATGTTAGAATTGTAGTTGGTTGCACTGGTCGAATTGTTTAATGGCGGAGCCAGATCCTGACCTGTTTTATAAGGAACAGGAATTTCATAAGATCTGCTTAAGGAGTCAGCTCTGCGGAATGTAGCGTCACCTTTTAAACTCCAGACATCTTTAATCAGCGATGCGTCAAAAGAGAATGTGGTCTGAAAAGTATTATTGTCAGAAGTCTTTCTGCCTCCTTGCTGTACAGCACCCAATACTGCAGCACCTGCTGAAGTCCATGAACCGTCCGGATTTTTCGGTACGTCGGTTACATTGGTTCTGTTGATATTCCAGAAATAGTTGCCATCGATAAATGTAGGAGCTGCATAAGAACTGGCGCTAAACATGGTGTTATTAGAAAGTTTGAACCATTTGGTTAAATTAAGGTCAACCTTACTTCTCATGTTATAGAGATTGTTTTTCTCGTTTGCATTCCTGATCATTCCCTGCTGGTCATAATAATTAGCAGATAAATAATAGCTCAGCTGATCGGATCTTTTAGAGATGGTTACCCCTGTATTATAAGTAGGAGCGGTTTTATTATAAGCTTCTTTCAGCCAGTCTGTATTGCCGATATAGAACCATTTGGTTGGGTCGTTAGGATCGGTAATTACACTAGGTAAAGAAGGATCTAAAGAACGTAAACGTGCTGCTTCAACTAATGCAGGACTATAGGCAGGATTATATAAAGGATAGGCCGCCTGGTTCTTCATTTGTAATACGGTATAGGGATTAGTCACCACATCGGGTAATTTACCCACTGTTCTGATAGCAGTATAGCTGTTTACGCTGATGCTCAGCTTATCACTTTTTGCAGATTTAGTAGTGATTAAAACTACACCAAAAGCTGCTCTTGATCCATAGATGGCAGCTGATGCCGCGTCTTTTAAGACCGAAATACTTTCTATATCAGCAGTGTTTAACATTAATAATTCTGATGCTGAAAAAGGAACGTTGTCAACCAGTATCAGCGGACTTCCACCATTGATAGAAGTATATCCCCTGATATTAAAATCGGGTGCGGTATTTGGTCTGCCATTGGCGATAGAGATATTCAGATTGGGAATTAAACCCTGTAAACCCTGACCCAGATTTGCAATTGGTCTGTTCTCCAGTTGTTTAGAAGTAATCGCATCTACAGCGCCAGTCAGATTTGCTTTTTTCTGCGTACCATAACCCACTACGACTACCTCATTTAAATCGGAAAGTACTGGCTCTAAGGTAATAACCATACCAGAAGCCTGCGAAGCAGATACCTCCTGTGATTTGTATCCCAGGTAAGAGAAGATCAGTACTGCTTCTTTATTAGGAACTTTTAATTTGAAATTTCCATTTTCATCTGTTCTGTAACCTGTTTTTGTTCCTTTAATGAGTACAGAAACTGACGGCATAGGCAAACCTTTCTCATCGATAACTTTTCCCTTGATTTCGATATCGGTAAAAAGACTTGTTACTTTACTCAGCAGCGAGAAGGGGGCAGGTTTGATGACCAGTGTATTAGCTTCGATGCTATAAGTCAGATCCTGGCCTTCCAGACATTTTTTCATGACCTCATCTAAAGACGCATGGGTAAATCGGGCATCGATCACTTTATCCGCCTTTAGTTTATCCTGTTCCCAAAGAACATTGTAACCTGTTTGTTTTCTGATCTCTCTGAAGATATATTTTATAGCTACATTTTTCCTGTTTAACGAAATGTTCTGGGCATTACTACTGGCACTGGCCTGAAGCAGGAAAGTAATCATTAAAACTGTGGTAAGTTTAACGCACATGAGTAATTGTCTTTTAAACGTTGTGTCAGGATCTGGAACACCAGGTAAACTGACCGGCAAAAATTTAGTAATGCAGGCGTTGAACCTGCGAAAAAAAATAGTATAAATTGTATACATTTGATCGTTTGTTTGGGGTTTTTAAATATGCTATGTCGTAGTTTATTTTGATTACCTCCATAAAGCACGCGGTGTAAACCGCGATACCGGTCAGTGATGTTCGCAGCATCACTGACTTTTTTAAAGGAGAATCATGGCTGGTTTATTTTACAGTTATAATCCTCCTCCCTTCTATTTTAAAGTGTACAGATCCTGTTAATTCCAATGTCTTTAATAGCTGTGATACACGATCAAATCTGGAGACAGTACCACTGAAATGTTTTTCCTTTAATGCTGGATCCTGAAAATCAACTTTAACATCATACCAGCGTTCGACCTTCTGCATAATGTTTTCCAGGGTTTCATTGTTGAAGGTGAAAAGACCATCTTTCCAGGCCAGTTCTTCTTCCACATCGACTGGGATTACTTTAATCTTTTTGTCAACGACAGACTGCTGTCCGGGCTTCAGGATCTGTTCTTGCTGATTGTTATCAGTCATAGATACCCTGACACTACCCTCGGCTAATGTTGTTTTAGTCGCCCGTTCATTATCGTAGGCACTGATATTAAAATGGGTGCCTAATACCTCTATTTTTTGTTGTTTACTGTCGACTATGAAAGGCATCTTTTTATTTTTCTCCACTTCGAAATAAGCCTCACCTTTTAAGACTACTTTACGCTGAAGTCCGCTGAACCTGACAGGGAAACTTAAAGAAGAAGCCGCATTCAGCCATACTTTTGTGCCATCAGGTAAGTTGACCTGATATTGGCCACCCTTAGGTGTTTCAATAGTATTGAACAGAGACTGTGCTTTAAGATCGGTTGTTCCACCGGGATTAGATTGTATCGTGTAGACCAGCTGTCCATCTGCAGTTTTTGTAACCAGACAGCCTGATTGTTTAGCGATTTGTCCGTTGATGGAGTCATCGAGGACAATTTTAGAACCGTCTGCCAGTGTTAATAAAGCTTTACTGGTTCCCGGACCTATATCAACACTGGTGAAATCGGATACTCCATCAGGTTTAGCCGGATGATAAACCCTGAAATATAATCCGGCACTCAGCAAAAGCATTGCTACAGCTGCGGCCGACCAGTATATTTTAGGCCTGAACGGATATTTTCGTTTATTTTGTTTGCTTATATTGTTCCAGAGCTCCTGTTGCAGTGCAGCGTAGGAGGGCTCTTCGATTTCCTCAGGTTCATCGGCCGTTTCTTTCAGATACCAGCTTTCTACAATGGATCTTTCTTCCGGTGTACAATTTCCCGCTAAGTATTTCGCTATTAATTTTCTTGCTCTTTCGTTTTCCATGGTATCGCCGTTTTAACGGTTCATATGGATAAGAACGTTTGCTCAAAGCTTGGTAGTAGAGAAAAAGGAAAAAAGTTTTAGCACTCTATTAAAAGATAAAAGAAGCCAGTGAACCTAGCTTTAAACGCAATATTTTAATTGCATTGTTCATTTGTTTTTTGACAGTCTTGTCCGAGATATCCATTCTGGTGGCAATCTCTTTATGGGAGAGATTTACTTTACGGCTTAATTCAAAAACCTCCCGCATTTTAGCAGGCAGTTTGGCAATCTCACTTTCGATACGACTGGCCAGTTCACGGTTACGTACCAGATGGTCTGTTATATTTGTTCCTTCATCTATGAATTGCTCTAATGAATTCATGTATTTTTCCCTGACCTTGCCTCTCTCAAATAATTTAAGAATACTGTTCCTGACAGCGGCATATAAAAAGGAAGAGAGTGAGGTATGCAAATCTAAAGTATCCGATTTGGACCAGACCATTACAAAAACATCCTGGATCACATCTCTGGATTCTTCCTCATTCTGAAGGATTTTTCGGGAGTACCGGTATAATATACTCCAGTATCTTTGATAAATTTCAGCATAGGCACGATGATCACGATCTTTTAAAAGCGCAAGTAAGTCATCATCCGAAAGTAAATTATAAGCTACCATTAACCCACCTGATATTTTGGGACAAAGCAAATGTTAATTGATGAATATACGATTCTTTGTGTATTATTATTTTGTTAAATCATATAGCACCTGTTTAAAGAGATACTCTATTTTGTGAATAGTATCCCGATGCTGAAATATAAAACATTATTTTGTTAAAGAGGTCTGATCTTCTTGTTTTTCAGTTCTTTATTCTGAGGATAAACTCTAATTCAGTTTATTTTTCTTTAATAGGGTGCTGAGAATAAGATCCAGCAATCTTTATCGCATCTTTAGAACTTGTTTTTAGCACCTGTTTAAATTTATTTGATAAAATTAAAGTACAGGTGCTTAATTTGTGCTAAACCAAATAGATTAAAGATGACGATCCAGACTAAACATAATTTCGGCGCAGGACCATGTATTTTGCCTGCCAGTGTACTTGAACAAGCTGCAGAAGCAGTAAAGAATTGGGATAACAGCGGTTTATCCATTTTGGAGGTTTCGCACCGCTCTCCAAAATTTGAAGAAGTAGTAGTGAAAACAGAAGCACTGGTCAGAGAATTACTGGAAGTGCCCGAAGATTACGCTGTGTTATTCCTTCAGGGAGGAGCCAGTACACAATTTTCAATGATCCCACAGAATTTTTTACAGAAACATCAGAAAGCAGCCTATACGGATGCCGGCTTATTCGGAGAGAAATCTATTAAGGAAGCAAAATATTTTGGTGAGGTAGAAGTCGTTGGATCTTCTGCCGGAGAAGGATACGCCATGATCCCGGAAATAGGGTCAGTGACAAAAGATATGGCTTATTTTCACTGTACATCAAATAATACGATTGAGGGAACAGAAATGTTCAGTTTCCCCGAGCTCGGTATTCCCCTGATCTGTGATATGTCATCAGATATTTTCAGCAGGGTTATGCCTATCGGTCAGTTCGATTTAGTTTATGCAGGTGCACAGAAAAATATGGGACCGGCAGGAATGACTTTAGTATTAGTCAAAAACGAATTGCTTGATACTGTTAAACATCCTGTGCCTTCTATGTCCGATTACCGGATCTACAGGGATAATCAAAGTATGTTTAATACGCCTCCGGTATATTCCATTTTTGTGGCAATGCTAAATATGCAATGGCTGAAGGCCCGTGGGGGCGTAGCACAGATTGAAAAGGAAAATATAGCCAAAGCGGCTCTGTTATATGCAGAAATAGATAGAAACCCTTTGTTTTATGGAATGGCCGTCAAAGAACACCGCTCCAGGGTAAATATTTGTTTTAAAATGCATGACCAGACAAAAGAAGAAGATTTCCTGTCTTTTGCAACAGACCGCGGTATGGTAGGAATTAAAGGTTATCGTACAGTTGGTGGTTTTAGGGCCTCATTGTATAATGCACTGCAAATCGACTCTGTCAAAGCACTGGTGGCCTGTATGCAAGATTACGAGAAACAACATGGCAACAATTAAACCTTTCGTGGCCTTAAGGCCTCAGGAAGTTTATTTAGACAAAATGTTAACCGCAAAGCCCTCCTCCTGTAATGGGAGGAGCAATGGCTCCATTGCCCATATGCTCGACAATGGATTTCATGAAAAACACGGACTGACCAATGCGCATATTCTGGCCAATCTGAAAAAGATGCTCCATACGGGTGATTTTTATCAGGAGGAACGGCCCTGTATTTTTATTTATGAAATTACTCAGGGAAAGGATATTCAGACAGGTGTCTGGGCTATAACTGACCTGGCAGATTTTGACCAGGGACATATTAAAATACATGAATCCATACTCGACTGCCTGGCCTCCGGACTAATTAATTACCGGGATGAAGTTGGATTAGAAGGAGGGCCTTTGCTCCTGACTTATCAGCCTGCCAGGGAGATCAGTCAGCTTCTGACGCAGGTCAAGAGGGCCGAGGCGGATTCTGTATATTATGCGAATAAAGTTTTTCACCGGTTATGGACTGTTTACGATCTGAAAACGATCCGGCAGTTAAGCTTGTATTTTTCTGAATTACAGCACGTTTATCTTGCCGATGGCCATCACCGTCTGGCAGCGGCTGTTCAATATAGAAATATGGAACCCAGAACTGGGAATGCCAATTATATCTCTTCTTTTTATCTCTCCTGTGATCAGCTGAAAATCAAAGAATTTCACCGGGTGGTAATCCCCGCAGAAGAAATCTATATCGGTCAGCTCTTTCGTATCCTGAAGAAAACTTTTTCAGTCACCAGATCACAGCGGAATGAAGTAGTCGTTCCTGTAGAAGCCAGGGAATTCGGGTTGTACATAGAAGGAAAATGGTATAGAATGGTTTATAAGCTGGCTGATAAGGCCGACTTACCGGATGCCTGTCTGTTGCAGGAAATTGTACTGGGGCCTTTGTTTAAAATTGTGCATCCTGAGACAGATCAGCAGCTGATCCCGGTTGGGGGTTCAGAAGCTATTCATGAACTGGAATTCATCTTAGCAGAACACCCGACTGCTATTGCATTTACATTGGCAGCAATGCGGGTTGACCAGTTAATGGATATTGCCAGAAAAGGAATTATCCTTCCGCCAAAATCTACCTGGGTAGAGCCGAAAATCCCTTTTGGCCTGTTATTAAGAAAGCTCTGATTCAGCTAAAATGGAAATCGACCTTTCCATTTCGGTAGGGTTGTACTAAGCGGGAAATCCGATAAAAAATAATAATCATGCCCTATATCCCTTTAAAACGAATTTTTCTGTAATTGTGCTGGTGGGCATATCATTTGGGTTTAAGTTTTTTTAAAAACGAAAAAAACAAATGGAAAATCAAATGATATTTGTGCGTGTTGCCACAGTGAATGATATCAGATATGCCGATGAAATAGTAAGAGAAACTGAAGCTTCGGCAATAGTCCGGGGATCGGGAATTGCCAAACGTTCTGTTGAATCAGTGGCGCAAAAAATGCGTGAGGGTAGGGCCGTAGTAGCGGTTACCGGTAGCGGACAATGGGTAGGGTTTGCCTACTTTCAAACCTACGAAAATAATAAGTTCGTATCTAATTCGGGCCTGATCGTCTCTCCGGCATTCAGGAATTCGGGTGTAGCCAGGGCTATTAAAGAGAGAGTCTTTAAGATGGCCCGCAGGACGTATCCTGAGGCAAAAATTATCAGCATCACTTCAGGTGCTGCAATTATGAAAATGAATACAAGCCTGGGTTTTGAGCCTGTTACCTTTTCTGATATTACCCATGATGACTTATTCTGGGAAGGTTGTAAAAGTTGTGTAAACTATAATATCCTCGATGGTAAAAAAAGATGTAACTGTTTATGCACGGCTATGTTATTCGATCCGGAAAAACATCAGGAAGATACTATTCCTGCCGAAACGTTAAAGTATTTTTCTATGTATCTGGCAGAAGCCAATTAATTTTTTTATCGTATGAAACTAGATTTTGAACATCAGACTGATCAGGATTCTTTACTTCCACACCAACAGGAATCCATTGAATTATTAAAGCAATTAATTTCAAAACCTTCATTTAGCGGGCAGGAAGAAATGACGGCAAACCTGATTGAATCATTTCTTCAGGATCATTATGTATTTACCTTAAGAAAACACAATAATATATGGTGTTATAATCTGCATTTCGATCACAAGAAACCAACAATTTTGTTGAATTCACATCATGATACCGTAAGACCTTCGGCTGTCTATACTAAAAACCCTTTTGAAGCAATTGTTCAAAATGATAAACTGTTTGGTTTGGGCAGTAATGATGCCGGGGGGGCACTGGTCTCCCTGATTGCAACTTTTCTTCACTTTTTTAAGCGGAGAGATCTGCCTTTTAATATTTGTCTGGCAGCAACTGCTGAAGAAGAAACTTCAGGAGAAAAAGGACTTAAATCTATTTTAGACGACTTACTCCCGATCTCTTTTGCTATTGTGGGCGAGCCTACCAATATGCAGATGGCTATTGCCGAGAAAGGATCCATGGTGCTGGACTGTAAGGCTTTTGGCCGCTCCGGACATGCAGCAAGAGAAGAAGGGGATAATGCTATATACCGGGCGTTAAAAGATATTCAATGGTTTTCCTCTTATGTATTTCCTATTGAATCAAGAGTAATGGGACCGGTAAAAATGACTGTTACAGAAGTTAATGCCGGAATACAGCACAATATCGTTCCTGCAGAATGTAATTTCACAGTTGATGTAAGGCTTACAGATGCTTATACTGAAAAGGAACTTTTACACATTATTCAGAACCATACTTTTTGTGAATTTACGGTCAGACCGGGTGTCTTAAAACCGTCCTGTATCAATCAGCTGCATCCGATAGTCAAAACAGGGTTGTCAATTGGGAGATCTGCCTATATTTCCCCTACAAGCTCTGATCAGGGCTGGCTGGATATGCCTTCTGTTAAGATGGGACCTGGTGAATCTGCCCGTTCCCATACTGCCGATGAATTTATTTACCTCGAAGAAATTAAAGAAGGAATGGATATTTATGTTCAGCTACTGGAATCTTTATTCCCTTATCTGATGAATAATCCAGAACCTGAAAAATAATCATTTTGTTGTTGGTTGTGTGCGGAGGCTGTTCATTCTAAAATGATCAGCCTCTTTTTTTTGTTTATCTTCCGTCAATAAGGGCAATTGTTTTTGCAAGAGGTTAAAATAGCTTAATAACTGGATAACCTTGGATTGCTTTTTTTAAGGAAAACACCCTTTCTTTAGGATAACCAATATAAACTGATGAAAAAGAACCATTTTGCTGTAATACTGATTATCTCCTTGTTTTTTCTGTGGGGTTTCGCACTGAATTTAAATCCTATCCTTATTCCACATCTCAAAAAAGCATGTCAGCTATCAGATAAACAATCAGCATTTATTGATTCTGCATCTTATATTGCTTATTTCCTGCTGGCTATTCCTGCTGGTAAATTCATGAAAAGGTTCGGGTATAAAGGCGGTATTGTATTCGGATTACTATTATTTGCTACAGGGGCGTTTCTGTTTTATCCGGCTGCAATAACCCGGTCCTATACCTTTTTCTTAACCGCATTATTTATTATCGCCAGTGGCCTTGCATTTCTGGAAACTGCTGCAAACCCCTATATAACTGTATTAGGCGATGCCGAAGGAGCCACACAAAGACTTAATTTTGCACAATCATTTAATGGACTCGCAGCCACATTAGCCCCGCTTTTAGGTGGTATGTTCATTCTTTCTGGTCAGAAACTGGATGCGAATGCAGAAGCCGCAATGAGCCCTGAACAGTTGAATACCTTTCTTAATCATGAAGCTTCCTCGGTTAAAATCCCATTTTTGATTATAGGCGCCGTAGTTCTGCTGGTAGCTGTTTTTATATGGAGGACTCCTTTACCCGAAATTCAGGAACAAGAGGGAGAGGAAGAGAAAACAGGCTCCATACTGAAAGAAAAGAATCTGATCAGGGGTGTAATCGCTCAGTTCTTCTATGTAGGGGCGCAAGTTTGTGTAAGTAGTTTTTTTATCCGTTTTTCGGCTCAGGTAGCAGGTATTGCTGAGAAATCAGCGGCATTATATCTTTCAGGAGCCTTATTGGGCTTTATGGTAGGACGTTTTATAGGCTCTTTCCTGATGAAATTTATTGCACCCTCCAAATTACTTGCTTTTTATAGTTTGATTAATATTGTACTGATCATCGCTGCGGTGACTTTGAAAGGGATGCCTGCAGTTTACGCTTTATTGGGTGTAGAATTTTTTATGTCGATTATGTTCCCGACTATTTTCTCCTTAAGTATGCAAAAGCTGGGATCAAGAATGAAACTGGGTTCCTCATTGGTGATCATGGCTATCGTAGGCGGAGCTGTTTTTCCAGTTATCATGGGGATGGTCTCTGATCAGACTAATATTCATACTGCTTATATAGTACCTGCCGTTTGTTTCGCTGTAGTTTTCTATTTTGCATTGACAAATCTGCGGGCTAAGAATATTAAACTAAGTACCGCTCATTAAATATGATTAGCATAGATGCACACCAGCATTTCTGGAAATACGATAAACTCAGACATAACTGGATCAGTGATGAAATGGCTGTTATCCGGCGTGATTTTTTGCCTGAACACCTCTCTGGGATTCTTCAGGAAAATGAAATTGAAGGTTGTATTGCAGTACAGGCAGATCAGTCGGCTGAAGAAACCCGTTTTCTGCTGGAATTATCAGATACGAATGATTTCATCAAAGGAGTGGTGGGATGGGTAGATCTTCAGGCTCCGGATATTGAAGAACAGTTAAGTAGTTACAGTCCGTTTAAAAAATTAAAAGGTTTCAGACATATCCTGCAGGGAGAAACACAAAGAGATCTGTGTCTGAAAGATTCTTTCCTGAATGGGATAGCCAGATTGGAACAGTTTGGTTTTACTTATGATATACTGATCCATGAGGATCAGCTGCAGTATATTCCTGAATTTGTATCCCGTTTCCCGGATCAGCGTTTTGTTCTCGATCATATGGCTAAACCAGACATTAAAAGTGGAGAAATCCATCACTGGAGAAAAGCAATAGAATTGGTCGCGGTACATGAAAATGTGTCCTGTAAAATATCTGGTATGGTCACAGAAGCAGATTTGAAGACATGGAAACAAGGTGATTTTCTGCCTTATCTCGATGTCGTCGTGAACGCTTTTGGCATGAAAAGAATTATGTATGGATCGGACTGGCCGGTATGTCTTGCAGCGGGAAACTATAACGCAATTATGCAGATTGTACGATCTTATTTTGCCTCTTTCTCTGCCAGTGAACAGCAACTTTTTTTTGCTGACAATGCAAAGGATTTTTACAGACTGGATACAACCCGTTAATTCTACGGGAATAGCTAACCAATATTGTTTTTTTTATAATAATTTTAGAGTCTGTTCAGAAACACTGAGCAGAGAAGAATAATGCCTTATGAAGAAAACGATCCTTTGTTTAGCCGTTGCTTGTTATTGTTTTACTGCTTTTAAACCGGGCCGGGAATCTGAAACAGGAATTTCCCCTGATTCTGCAGCTATTAAAGAAATCAATGCCCGGGGTTTCTCCAGACATATCGGCTTCCTGGCCTCAGATGAGTTCCAGGGACGAAAACCTTTTACAGTGGGGGAGACAAAGTCTATCAATTATCTGGAAGCACAGTTCCGCCAGCTTGGTCTTAAACCAGGTAATGGAAACAGTTATTTCCAGGAAGTGCCCATGATAGAAATTAAGTCTGTTCCGGATCGCAGGATGATATTTAAAGGACAGGGAGGTCAGGTCACTGCTGATTATCTGACCGGTTTTGTGGCTGGGACAAAAAGGGTAGAACCGAAGGTCAGTCTGACTAATTCTTCGCTGGTATTTGCAGGTTACGGAATCGTGGCCCCCGAATTCAAATGGAATGATTACGCTGGTCTGGATGTCAGAGGGAAAACGGTAGTGGTTATGATCAATGATCCCGGTTTTGCAGATTCAACACTTTTCAGAGGAAAAAATATGACCTATTACGGTCGCTGGACTTATAAATTTGAAGAAGCAGCACGTCAGGGAGCAGCTGGTATCCTGATTATTCATGATACTGCACCTGCTGCCTATCCCTGGTCTGTAGTACGCAGTGGCTGGTCAAAGTCCAAGCTGCAGGCTGAAGAAAAGGATAATAACAGGTCGAGGGCTGCCGTTGAAGGATGGATTAGTTTGGATATAGCCAAACAGCTGCTTAAGCTGAGTGGACAGTCAGAGACTATTTTAGCTAATGCCAGTAAACCAGGGTTTAAAGCTGTAGACCTCAAATTGCAGACTTCTTTAAATATTACCAATACAATTAAAAGATCAGTATCAAATAATGTGGTGGCTATCCTGCCCGGGACTAAGAGACCAAAGGAAAATATTATTTATTCTGCCCATTGGGATCATTTGGGGGTTGGTGAAAAGGTAAACGGCGATTCTATTTATAACGGAGCGGTAGATAATGCAACTGGTGTGGCCGCATTACTGGAGCTGGCTTCAGCTTTTCAAAAAGCTGTGCACCGGCCGGAAAGGTCTATTGTGTTTGTTTCCTTTACTGGGGAAGAGCAAGGGCTGATCGGTTCAGAATACTATGCCAGACATCCCGTATATCCGGTTAGCCAGACAGTTGCCGATATTAATATGGATATGATGGGGATTGCCGGAAAAACAAAAGATATCGTAATCTATGGGTATGGCCAGTCAGAGCTCGAAGACTATGCTGAAGTTTCTGCCAGAAAACAAGGAAGAGTTATTGTGAAAGACCCTGTACCTTCATCTGGATTGTACTATCGCTCGGACCATTTTAATTTTGCTAAAGTAGGAATACCATCCTTATTTACCGGATCAGGCGTAGATAACGTACTGCACGGGAGGGAATGGGGCCTGAAACAAGTTGCAGATTATACAAAATCGCGGTATCATGCCCCAGGGGACAATGCGGAAGCAATTACTGATTATACTGGAATGGTCGAGGATACCAGGCTGCTATTTGATCTGGGGTATCGTCTGAGCCAGCAAACTACTTTTCCAAAATGGAAAAGCGGCTCAGAATTTAAAGCAGTAAGGGAAAAATAGAATCAGGTAAGGCTATTCTGTGATTAACAGGATATTATCTGTCATTTTACTGGATACTGTCCTGGGTTCACTTCCGTCTATTGCAATAATCATTGACTGATCAAAGTCGAGTTTATCCAGTACCTCTATTTTGGATCCCAGACCAAGATTCAGCTGTTTCAGGTATTTCAAAAAGGGAGTGGAAGTATCTCTGACGCTACCTACTTTACCAGATTGGCTGATTTCTAACTCACTCAAACGTTTGTTCGCATAAACAGGCATCTTACCATTTGCCGGGATCGGATCTCCATGCGGGTCAAATGCAGGATTACCCAGAAAGTCATCCAGTCTTTTAGCCAGTTGATCATCATGGATATGTTCCAGCTGTTCTGCAATAGGATGTACCTCAGCCCAGTCATAATGAAGTTTCTCAACCAAAAAAACTTCCCATAATCTATGTTTGCGGATAATATCCAATGCAACAGTTTCTCCTGAGGCGGTCAGAATAGCTCCCTGTGTTTTGTCATAGGTGATCAGCTGCTTTTCTTTAAGTTTCCTTAACATATCGATTACTGAGGCTGGATTGTTCTCCAGTGAATCTGCAATGGCTTTAAGACTGACCTTATTCTCATTTTTACTGATGTGATAAATCGCCTTAAGATAGTTTTCCTCAGAATAGGTTTTCTTCATGTTATTGCTGCTTCTGCACAAAAGTAAAGAAATATTTTTCTACTCTCATGTATTAGGTTAGACTAATTTTGTATATTTGCTTATTCGAATTTTAGAATTGTATGATTTGAGAAATATTAACTTAAACCAGTTGGATGATATGCGATTTTTAAACATATTTCGTTAAATACCTTAAAATGTTTTATTTAGTTTATTTTTTTTATCAGACTGAATATATTTAACTCTGGATCCTGTTTATTAAATTATGGAAGTAGCAATTACCGTACTCGAGAATGAAATTAAAAGCATGTCTTTACTGCTAAAAAAAGAAGACCTGATGAGAAAAGATATAAAAAAGGCAACTATCGTCATGAAAGATATTGCGAAACTTAAAACTGCAGTTAAGCTATTAAAAGAGCACCATCAACGTAAAGAAAGAATACGCTTATAAAGAGCCTTAAGAATTTTCAATAGCCCAGTTTAAGTTGATACTGGCTCCGGTATGGTTCCCGGAGCCATATCTTTTGAGTATGAAAAAAATAGTTATTTTGTTCATTGATAAGTATTTGATTAATAATTATTCTATATTTATATATAAATATCTTCAACCAAATAATTAGTATCCATGCAATCTGAACACGCTCAAAAAACTGACGAGTTATCACCAAACCAGGATGATAATGCCCATATTCCATTTGATGGGTTTGTTAATGTGAACGATATCGTTAAAAGAAGAAGACAATTAAGGACTGCAGAATTTAATATGCATGATCAGATCTGGGACGCCGCAAATGATGCCCCCTCTTTATAATTTCTTCAATTAATTATTTTTTTCTATCTTGAGTGTATCTATTATATCATTTGATATACTACCTGATGAAGCTATTGACTACCCATCCAACTGCAAAAAGGAATTTATTTGTTTTTTTCCTGATTCTGTTACTCCTTATTCTTTCAGGTATATTTAATCTTCTTCAGCCATTAATCGTTTTACCTCTTTGTTTTTTTCTTGTTTTTATGGCCTTGCTGGTACTGTTTTTTTTCGAAGAAAAGAAGTTGGTGGTTCCGGTTGCTGATAGTCGGATCAGTACAGAAGTCAACGAAAATGGGTTTAAATTGATAGCTGATCAGATTCCATTTATGGTATGGCGCTCTGATGCTGATGGAAAATGCATTTACGTCAATAAAAAATGGATAGAATTTACTGGTTTAAGTTATGAAGAAAGTCTGGGTTTTGGTTTCGTCAAATCAATGGCCATACCTGAAAATCAGCGAAGAAGACAGGAATGGTGGAAGATGATCAAAGACCATCAGCCTTATGAATTAAAATTTCAGCTGAAAGATAAAACGGGAGAGCTTCGGTGGGTACTCGCCCAGGCAAATGCCTATTATATCGGAACCGGGTTCATGGGCTATATCGGCAGTATTATTGACATTACTCAGCAGGAAAACTCTACAATTGCAATTCAGGAATTGTCAGATCGTAAAGATGAATTTTTAAGTATTGCCAGTCACGAACTGAAAACCCCTCTGACGAGTATTAAAGCACTTTTTCAGTTAATTGAACGAAATATTTCTCCTGATCACCTGGTCTTTCGTTTTTTGGGTAGGGCGAATAATAACATCCTGAAACTGGAAACACTAATCAATGATCTGCTGGATGTATCAAAAATTAATGCAGGTAAATTAAGTTATGACTATTCGGAATTTGCTTTCCATGAAATGCTGAATGAGGCTATTCTGAACATGCAGCATATAGCACCGGATTATCAGCTTGTCTTGCAGAAATCTGATCCTGTACTATTTATGGGTGATAAGTTCAGACTGGAGCAGGTTATTTTTAATTTCTTGTCCAATGCGATTAAGTATTCTCCGGAGCGAAAAGAAATTATCATTAATTCGGAAGTCCTCAATGGAAATATCATTGTTTCTGTACAGGATTTTGGAATAGGGATTAAAAAAGAAAACCTGACTAAAATTTTCAACCGTTATTACCGCGTGGATAATACGATTATGAAATTTGAAGGACTGGGCCTTGGCTTATTTATCTCCTCCGAGATCATTAAGAGACATCATGGAAGTTTCTGGATTGAAAGTGAGTTAGGTGAAGGGGCGACCTTTTATTTTATACTGCCACTGACTAATCAGCATAAGCACGCACAGGTCTTAACTGATGAATTTAGCTATTATGAGGATGAAACCATCAAAATACAGATCTCAGCTGAAGAGGACAGGATGGATGTAAACTGGACGGGGTATCAGAATTTTAAAAGTGTGCAGGATGGCTGTCTGATTATGCTTGATCTGGTCAAAAAGAACCCCTGCACAAAAATACTAAATGACAATTCGGAAGTGAGGGGAAACTGGTCAGAAGCCTCAGACTGGGTTTCTGCCGAGTGTTTACCGGCTCTAGCAGCAGCAGGGATTACACATGTTGCCTGGATTTATTCGCCCAGTATCTTTAGTCAGCTTGCTGCCGAGAAAAGCGTAGATCTTAGTGATCATATTACTATCCGGTTTTTTAATGATAAAGTATCAGCAGCTGCCTGGCTTGATTCAATTTAGCTTTGAATTGCCACCTGTTTTTTGATCTCAAATAAATTAACTTCTTAACATTTTTTTGCAAAATCAACATTCAATTTCTTACATTGTATGTAAATCAATTTATTAAATAAGAATCTTATGAAAAAACTACTTTCGTTAGTGGCTGTATTAAGTTTATGGGTAAGCTTAACAATGGCACAGACTGCTGTCCCTGCGACACCTGTTAAAGTTAAAAAAGATGGTACTCCAGACAAACGCTATACCACCACAAAACAGACTACACCAGCTGTTAAATTAAAGAAAGACGGTACACCAGATAAACGTTACAGTACTGCAGCTAAAACCGCTGCAACAGCTCCGGCAGCTGCTAAAACAAAAGCTACCAAAGCAGTTAAGACTGTTAAAACTACTACTACAACTGCCACTGCAGCTCCGGCAGCAGCAGCAGCCCCTGCTGTTAAAGAAGTTAAAACTACAACTACAAAGGCTGTAAAAACACCTAAAGCAGCAGCAGCAACAGTTGTCAAAGATTACAAACCAACTGTTGATAAAAGTTTATCAGGACCAAATGGAGAACAAATCCTTACCGGCCCTCGTGGTGGAAAATATTATATCAACAAAAACGGTAACAAAACTTATGTCAAAAAAGAAGGATAGTCTTCTTTATTTGATTGAAATATAGTTGATTAACAATATTTTTTGTTGTTTAATTATAGAGATATTTTATATTTGTATTGTCCTTATGACACCACCAATTCATACGAATTGATGATAAAGGCCGGGTAGACTGAACAATGCCCGGCCTTTTCTTATGCTAATTATTTCCTATGAGATATCCTGTTTTTTTAATAACGCTAAGCTTCCTTGGCTGTGTGATGACAAGATCATCAGCTCAAACAAATTCCGGTAAAGAAAGTGCTGTCCTGAACCATATTGCTGTTTATGTAACAGATCTGGATAAAAGTGCATCATTCTATGAAAAATTACTTCATCTCCGTCAGATCGAAGAACCATTTAAAGATGGCCGGCATATCTGGTTTTCACTGGGAGGGGCCGGGCAGATGCACCTGATTAAAGGCGCGAAACAAACAATGGTGCATGATAAAAATGAACATCTGTGTTTTAGTGTCCCTTCTATTGCTGATTTCCTCAAAAGACTGGATGCAGAAAAAATTGACTATGTCAACTGGGAGGGAACGGCCAGAGCTCCCACAGTCAGGGTTGACGGTGTAAGACAAATTTATTTTCAGGATCCTGACGGGCACTGGCTTGAAGTAAATGATGAAAAAAGATTAAATAAATAAAAATGAGTACAGATTATTCCAAATGGGCAACCACCGAAGAGATCAAAACAAGATTTGACCGTGATGTAGAAAGATTTTCTAATCTGGATACTGGACAACTGACCACTATAGACGCACCGCTGACCATGGAGCTTTGTACCGAAGCTGCAAAGTATATCAGTCCACAGGCAAAGGAACTGCTGGATATAGGTTGCGGGGCCGGTAATTATACACTGAAGATGCTGAGTAAAATCAGTAACCTGAATTGTACCCTGAACGACCTGAGTCTGCCTATGCTCGAAAAGGCAAGGGAGAGGGTAAGCGCCCAGACCAATGGAAATGTTTCCATTATCCAGGCTGATATGCGGTCTTTGGAATTACCGGATAATCATTTTGATATTATTCTGGCTTCTGCAGTCTTTCATCATCTTAGGGAGGATGCGGACTGGGAACATGTTTTTGGTAAAATGTATGCGGCGCTGAAACCGGGAGGGAGTATCTGGATATCGGATCTGATCACACATGATTCACCGGCAGTTGCCAAACTTTTTCAGGATAAATACGGGGCTTACCTGGAGACGCTCGGAGGACCAGAATATCGTGAAAAAGTATTTGATTATATCGCCTATGAAGATACCCCCAGGTCGGTTAATTACCAGTTGGGACTGCTTCAGAAAATAGGATTTAAGAACCTGGAGATTCTGCATAAAAACTCGTGTTTTGCCGCATTTGGTGGGGTAAAGTGACCTTTTTCTTGATTATAAACCTTATTTTTGGGTTTAACAGACACTTATGGAACTTATACCAAAATCACCCATTGAGAAAATAATTGCTCCGGTAAGCAGGTTTATTCACCTCGAATATACTGGTGGTATCGTACTTTTTTTAAGTGTGCTTACAGCTATTATATGGGCCAATTCGTCTTTTCAGGAATCGTATCACCATTTATGGGATATCAAATTTTCTATCGGGTTTGATAGATATGTATTGAATAAACCTTTACATATCTGGATCAACGATGGTTTAATGGCTTTGTTCTTTTTTGTCATAGGGCTGGAGTTGAAAAGGGAGTTTATGGAGGGTGAATTATCTACTCTGAAGAAAGCCTCTCTGCCAATGATGGCAGCCCTGGGCGGAATGCTGGTTCCAGCGGTTATCTTTTTTTGTATTAATAAAGGGCTAGACTCCGAGCATGGCTGGGGAATCCCTATGGCTACCGATATAGCCTTTGCCCTGGCTTTGCTTTCAATGGCAGGTAAACACATTCCTGCTTCGCTTAAGGTGTTTTTATCAGCGCTGGCTGTTGCCGATGATCTGGGTGCTGTGCTAGTTATTGCATTTTTTTATACTGGTAACCTTGACTTTGTACCACTGGGGATAGCCGGTGTTTTTCTGCTGATTTTAATAGCTGGCAATAAACTGGGAGTCAGAAGCTCGGCTTTTTATCTGCTGATTGGTATAGCGGTCTGGATTGGATTTTTGTTGTCTGGTGTCCATGCAACTATTGCCGGTGTGCTGGTTGCCTTTACGATTCCTGCGGTAACCAAGATCAATGAAGAAGCCTTTTCGGCCAATCTCGGAAAATTAGCTTTAGATTTTGAGCAGGAGGTACCAAACTGTGGTTTATTAACGACTCCGGCACAACATAAAACTATAGAAAAAATAAGGACTCTGACGCTTGCTGCAGAGACTCCTTTACAGAAAATTGAATATGCGCTGCATCCCTGGGTTGCTTTTGTGATTATGCCACTTTTTGCGCTCGCTAATGCGGGTATCCTGATTGGAGCGAACTTCTTCTCAGCGCTGGTCAATCCGGTGAGTATAGGCGTTATTTCGGGCCTGATCATAGGTAAGTTTGTAGGGGTGCTGTTGTTTACCTGGCTGATGGTGAAGACTGGTCTGGCACAATTGCCGGATCAGGCGAACTGGAAACATATTACAGGGGTTGCTTTGCTGGCAGGTGTAGGTTTTACCATGTCTTTATTTATCAGTAACCTGGCTTTTGAAAAACCGGAGTTTATTGAACAGGCAAAATATGGGATCCTGATTGCTTCGCTGGTTGCAGGAGTATTGGGAATTACCTTATTGAAGTATTTTAGAAAAGCCTGATCAGCCGGGAGATTTCTTGTCCGGGCTAAAACAAGCAGGCTGTTCATTTGTTCTACAGATAAATTAGCAGCTTATGATTATCACAGAGAATAATACCCCGTTTAACAACGAAGAGGAAGAAGATGACCAGTTAAGTCAGCAGGATGTACAATCTGATGGAATAGATGCTGTTCCACCTTCTGAAGCAGATACGCTGGCCACTGAAATTGAAAACCTGAAACAGGCAGACAAAGCTTCAGAGTCGGCGTTCACCTTAAATATTGACAAAGGTTACGCACCTAAAAAGGAAGAAGAATAACCTGCGTATTTTAAATAGAAAAAGCCCTTCTCTGAATTCAGAGAAGGGCTTTTTTACGTTTGAACTATTTGTCTTAGTTTACACCAGTACGTGTATCCCACCACATTTGTTTTCCCCAGAAATTATCTTTCACAGAAGCTACAAAAGGACCGCTGTTACCAGAGTTTAAGTTAGTTTCTGATGTTGGGTATGGATAACGGAACGGAGGTCTGTTATGGCCTGTAACTGTTGATCCTGAAGCAGCAGGTAACAAAGGAACGTCAGTACGACGGTTCTCAGCCCATGCTTCATTACCATTTTTGAATAAAGCAATCCATTTTTGTAAATAGACTGTTTTAAGGTTGCCGTCAAAAGCACCGCTTCCTGCAAGGTAAGTAGCGATATCAGCCGCTGCAACTCCATTGTCAGTTAAGGATAAAGTTACACCGTTAGTGTAGGCAGTAGATGCAGTTATACCCGCATTCCAGCCTAGTAACGCTGCTTCAGCCAGGTTGAAATTAACCTCTGCAGCAGAGAAAAATGGTGTAAATCCTTTTACATTATCTCTGAACCTTGCGCCGATTCTTGAATAACGGCTGATCGGTTTAATTAAAGCAGCGTCAGTAGGACCGATTGGTGCACCACGATACACACCGTCAAGCGTTGCTGGTTTAGCATAGATACTTAAACGAGGGTCATTTAAGCCTTGTAGTGTAGTAATCATGACATCACTAACTCCATGGTCATCACGGTTTCCGCTTGGGTTAAACTGATCAAAAGCCCATGGCTCAAGATAAGGAAGGACACCTGGCCATGTCAGATAAGCATTGTTGTCATTTGAAGTAATCAATGGATATAGTGTCGGATTACCAGTAATCTCTTCCACGTTAGCTTTTGCTAATGCTGGTGAGATTTTAGAAATCCTGATAGCTATTCTCAAACGAAGAGAGTTAGCAAAACGTAACCATTTAGAAACATCTCCCTTGAATAAAACGTCTCCGTTTCCAAGATCATCTTTTCCGTGCTGATTGAATAAAGCAGCAGCAGCTTTCAGTCTGTTTAACAGCTCAGGATAAATCAACTCCTGAGTATCATATTTAGGAGAAATTACACCTGCGTCACCCTGAAGGGCACCACTGAATGGGATATCTCTCCATCTGTCTGTTGCAGAAAGCCAGATTAAAGTCTGGAAGGTAGTGGCTACTGCCTGCATATTGGTTTTACCATCTTTTTTGGAACCATCTATAACCAGCTGTAAATTTTTAAGATCTCTGGAATAGTATGTCCATAAATTTTCCACCACATTAGGTCTGAAATTATAGCGCGCTTCATCCAGGTATTGAATTTTTGCCAACTGACCAGAATAGGTAGAAGGTTCATTCATGTCACCCCATACATCATAGGTATTGGAAGCGTGATCCTGAATACTGAATGCCAGCACGTTGGTTAGTGGCGCAACTGTCGGCCTGTTCGGATTCGTATTGGTGGCATCAAAGTTTTTGGTACATGACGAAGTCAATGTCCCAAAAGCAATGAAAAAAAGACTGTATTTATAAATATTCTTCATTTTCGTTTATTCTATAGTGATAAATTCAATTTCAATCCTATACTGCGGCTTGAAGGAATCTGATATTGTTCGATACCCAAACCGGTATTGTCAGCACCGAAACCAGTTTCCGGGTCGATATGTGCTGTATTACTTTTATCAGTATGTAACAAAGCAACATTATTTGCAAATACACCAATACTAGCTCCTTTTAACCAGCTGATTTTATTCGTGATGCTTTTTGGAAGGGCATAAGATAAATTAATAGTTCTTAATTTGATGTAACTACCATCTACAATGTCGTATTCAGTACCACCACCAGCATAACTTACATTAGTGAAAAAGCTTTGTGCAGAAATCACCTTATCGTTTGGTGTTCCGTCCGCTTTAACTACTTTGTATCCTTGTAATACATCTCTGCCAATCACAACACCATTTTCTCTGAAATTACCCTGAGCAGTAAAATCCAATACTCCGGTTGTAGCACCAAACATCTTTGTGGTACTGAAGAAATCTCCGCCTTTTCTGAAATCAACCAGGAAGCTCAGTGAGAAAGCGCGGTATTTGAATGTATTGGTTATACCACCAACCCAGTCAGGAGTAATGTTTCCAAGAGTTTGCTGACTATCATAAGTTAACAGACCTTTGCTGTTCACAACGATCTCACCTTTATCATTTCTATGATAAGCAGAACCTTTGATTACACCAAATTCCTGACCTGGAACAGCATTGATATTCATACCCCATGCGGTTGAGATCGGGTAACTTGATAATGTTTGTCCTGTAACAGGATCTGTGTAAAGTTTGTTAACTCTGTTTTTGTTTTTTGCCCAGTTGATGTCTATATCCCACTGGAAACCATTTTCCTGTTTGATAATAGTTCCACCTAACTGAATCTCTACACCTTTATTCTGAATTTCACCCGCGTTGATTAGTAAAGTACTTGCACCAGTAAAACTAGATAAGGCAATTCCCATAATCTGGTTGGTCGTTACTTTATTATAGTAAGTTGCATCCAAACGTAGTCTGTTATCAAATGCGCCTAATTCTAAACCAATCTCTTTACTGACAATCTTTTCAGGTTTCAGGTTTAATGGAGGTAACTGGCTTGAAATTGAATATTGTGTTACACCGTTAAATGCATTTGCAGATGCATTATAGATACCAATTGTCTGGTAAGCAGATGTTGCATTACCTACCTGTGCCCAGCTTGTTCTTAACTTACCATAATTCAAGATAGATTTATCAATCTTCAATGCTTCGGTGAAGACCCAGCTTAAACTCACTGACGGATAAAAATATGATCTGTTTTGGCTAGGTAAGGTACTACTCCAGTCATTACGTGCTGTAAAATCCGCATATAACCAGTTTTTATAGCCAAATGAAGCCTGTCCGAATAAACTATTTGACTGAAGTTTATTGAAAGAGTTATCAGCCGCAGGATTACCATTTACGTTTGAAATGTTATATATCCCGGGAACAACTAAATCCGCAGCTTTAATCATAGTATATTTAAGTCTGCTGTCACGGTGATTGGCACCGGCAGTATAGCTTAAACTTACGTCTTTTGCAATCTGACCTGATCCTGTTAAAAGGAAATCGACGTTTAACTCATTTCTGTAATATTCATACTGTGTGAAGTTACCACCGCCTTTTGTAGCCCAGATAGCAATTTCTTTGTTGGATACAGTTTCTTTTCTGTTTTCGTAAGAGATATCATCTCCAACTCTGATCATCGCGTTCAACCAGTTATCAAATTTATAACTTGCAGAAATATAACCAAACAGACGGTCTTTCTGACGGGACTGGTTGTAAATAGAATTTACAATTGAATATGGATTGTCATGGAAGGTACTGATCCAGTTATAAGGATTACCATTTGGCAAAAGCTCATTCTGATGCGCTTTCAGATCAGCCATGTCTACCTGACGGCCAAACCAGCTACCAATACTTTGCATTGGGTTAAACTCATTATAACCCTGTCCGGCAAGATTTTTATTATCTATACGTACATAGTTTAACATCGCATCTACCTTGAATTTGCTGGTGATGTTCTGTGTTGTGTTTAACTGAAAGGTATTTTTCATCTGATCAGTATTAGGAATCGTACCTACCTGTTTTTGGTTTGTATACGAGAACCTTGTACTTCCTTTGTCACCTGAAGTTGTCAGGGCGATGTTATTGTCTAAAGTGTATCCTGTCTGGAAAAAGCTTTTAGTGTTATTTGGATGAGAAATCCATGGTGTAGGTGTTGGAAGGCCATCCGCACCGATAGGGCTATTGTATTGTGGAATTAATAAACCAGCATCCAGTCTTGGACCCCAGCTTTCATCATCCCCGTCATTTACACCAGCACCAGCACCGTCTACGTAGTTATAACCATTTTCTCTGGCAAACTGGTTATAAGTACCCGGGCTGCCTGCTGCTTTCCATTCGTATTCACTTCCTCCGGTACCCTGACCATATTTATTCTGATATCTGGGTAACAAGTATACTTGTTCAAAAGAGAAACCTGCTGAATAGGTGATACCCAGACCTTTTGTACCTGCACCACTTTTGGTGGTAATCATAATTACACCATTTGCAGCACGTGATCCGTAAAGAGCGGCAGCATTTGCACCTTTCAAAACATTGACAGACTGAATGTTATTCGGATCTATATCCTGAATACCTGTACCGTAGTCTGTTGTTCCTGTTTTTGCACTGGTTAAATCTGGAACCGTGTTGTCCAGAGGAACACCGTCAATTACAAATAAAGGCTGATTGTTACCGAAGGAATTGTTACCTCGTAATACAATACGTGCACTTGATCCTACAGCACCACCTGAGCCCGTTACTTGCACACCTGCTACTTTACCTGACAGTGAATTAATCACGTTTGGTTCGTTCGTCTTAGTTAAATCTGCTCCGGAAACTTGTTGCGTAGCGTAACCCAGTGATTTCTTATTCCGACTGATACCCAGGGCAGTAACTACAACTTCTCCCAGCGTTTTTGAATCTGAAGATAAGCTGACATTAATTACGTTTGAACCTGTAATATTTACGGATTGGCTGAGGTAGCCTATAGATGAGAAATCCAGTGTTCTTGCCGTTGAATTTACTTTAATCGAGTATTTACCACGGGCGTCTGTCTGCCCACCCCCCTGGCCACCTTTGATTCTTACACTGACGCCTGGGATAGGTATCCCATCGTCCTTTCCTGTTACTGTACCAGTTATTGTTCTGTCTTGTGCCATTGCAGACGCTGCAATATACACGAGTAAGAATAAACTCAGTATAAGTTTTTTCATAAAAAATTAGTTTAGGTTAATAGATTGATTTGTATTTTAATAATAAGTGAAGTTAATAAAACAAAACAAAGGATAAAATTTATTTTAAATAATTTACCTTATGTAATAGTTTGGATATAAAGGAAATAATGCCTTAATAATATTAACAGGTGTCTTTTTTCTGCATTCAGTTTTTATTTCTTTCTGATGATTTTAGCTTAAAAGAATATTGATATATTGGCCTCAGCTTATTTTAAAAGACATTCACAGAATTCATGTATAAAAAATATAAAGTATTAATCTTCGCAGCAGCAGTTGTATTCAGTGCCTGCCAGAACAAAAAAGAAGTAACCAGTAACAATGTTGTTTCAACAGACTCTGCAAAAGTCCTTCCGCCAAAAAATCTGACCTATAAAGTTGTGGGTACATTACCCCATGATACTGCTGCCTATACCGAAGGTTTTGAGCTAAACGGGGGGAAGTTATATGAGGGTACAGGTACACTTGAAAACTCATTTATCTCCATTGCAGCTATGAATTCAGGAAAAGTCCTCCAGAAGTTTCCCCTTAAGGATAAAAGTATGTATGGAGAGGGGATCACGATATTAAATAACCAGCTTTTTCAACTGACCTATCAGAATCATATAGCCAATGTATATGACCTGAAGGACCTGAGTAAGGTTGTCGGAACATTTAATTGGCCATACGAAGGATGGGGGATGACCAATGACGGGAAAAACCTTTATGTCAGTGTCGGAAGTTCTATTATCTACAAAATAGACCCTAAATCTTTTGCTGTAGTTGGTCAGATTCAGGTGACCGACAATTTAGGTACAGTTGATCAGTTGAATGAACTGGAATACGTTGATGGATTTATCTATGTCAACCAGTGGCAGACGACCAAGATCCTGAAAGTAGACGCGGGCACCGGTCAGGTTGTTGGAACTATTGACTGTTTCGGCCTGCTATCCAGTTATGCACCCGATTATACACCGAAATCAAGTGATAGTGTCCTGAACGGAATTGCCTGGGATAAATCGCAGCAATTATTATATGTTACAGGTAAAAACTGGCCCTTGATTTTCAAACTGAAGTTAGATTAACCTTTAAGATGAATATCAGTACTTTTAATGCCTTTAAAAGTCGTAACTACCGGTTGTATTTCAGTGGTCAGTCGATTTCACTGATCGGAACCTGGATGCAAAAGACTGCGGTAAGCTGGGTAGTTTATTCAGAGACGCATTCCAAATTCATGCTGGGGCTCACACTTTTTGCAAGTATGTTCCCTTCTTTTATCTTTTCGTTTCTCGGAGGAGTAGCGTCTGACAGGTACAACCGTTATAAATTATTGCTCATCACACAGTTCGCTTCTATGGGGCAGGCGATACTGATGACTGCCCTGATATTTTTTAAACATTATTCTGTCTGGGAAATCATTGCACTGAGCGCGTTGCTCGGTTTAATTAATGCTTTCGATGTTCCGGCCAGACAATCTCTGGTTTATGAGATGGTTGATGACAAAGCCGATTTACCTAATGCACTGGCCCTGAATTCTTCGATGGTTAACCTTTCCAGACTCATTGGGCCAGGGATCGCCGGAATTGCTTTAGAGAAATTCGGCGAGGATATCTGTTTCGGTTTAAATGCAGTCAGCTTTATTGCGGTTATTGGTTCACTGCTGATGATGAAATTGCCGGTATATCTTGAAAAACCCAGGACCAAAAATGTTTTCGGAGAACTTAAAGAAGGGTTTCAATATATCAGGCGGACCCCTTCTATTGCATTTGTACTGATTATGCTGGCTTTGATTAGTTTGCTGGTTTTACCGTTCAGTACTTTGATCCCGGTTTATGCGAAAGATATTTTTAAAGGCACAGCTTCTACTTTTGGGGTCATAGACAGTGTAATTGGTCTGGGTGCCTTTTGCGGAGCAATTTTTCTGGCCTCTTTAAAACCGGGAAGAAACCTGCGGAAAATTCTGGCCATCAATACAATTATATTCGGTATCGGGCTGGTCGCTTTTTCTCACAGTACCTATTATCCTATTGCGCTTGTTTTTGCAACGGTATCAGGATTTGGTATGATGTCACAGATCACCATCAGTAATACCTTAATTCAGACAACAGTAGATCCGGATATGCGGGGGAGGGTTATCAGTTTTTATGCAATGGCATTTTTTGGGATGCAGCCTCTGGGTGGTCTATTGATAGGTACCTTATCCCAATGGATCGGTACACCAGATACTGTACTGGCACAGGGGATTATCACTTTAATTATTGGTTTTTCACTATATCGTTTTCTCCGGCTGAATGAAGCTAAAAAACTAAAGGCAGTACAGGAAGTCTAAATTCCTGTACTGCCTGATCAGTTAAATAGTTTCGAGATATAATTTTTGCAGATCATGGGCAGAAATATCTTTGGCATCCAGTGTATGTATTAAGCTGCCCTGGCGCATGATCCCAATTCTTGTACCCACATTTACAGCATTAAAGATATCATGCGTAGCCATGAAAACAGTTCTGCCAGCTGCAGAAAGCTGTCTGACCAGTTCACTGAACTCATGAGTGGCGCTCGGATCGAGCCCGCTGGTTGGCTCATCCATTAAAATTACCTCTGCATTTTTTGCTACGGCGATGGCTATGCCTACTTTCTGGCGCATACCTTTACTGTAATTTCCCACCCGCTTGTGAAATGCCGCTGTCTGTAGCCCTGCCTGAAGCAGAAAATTTTCCAGCTCTTCTTTTTTATACTTAAATCCCGCGATCCGGCTAAAAAAATCAAGATTTTCAAGACTGGTCAGATTAGCATATAACATGACGATTTCGGGAATATAAGCCAGGAATTTCTTCGTGGTCGTATGATCAGGCGAAACCAGTACACCATTGACTAATGCCTTTCCCGAAGTAGCACCGGTAAAACCCAGGAACAGATTAATAGTTGTCGTTTTACCTGCACCGTTCTGTCCCAGAAGGCAAAATACTTCGCCTGGTTCAATACTAAGGTTCAGGTGATCAAGAGCTACCTGATCGCCATATTTTTTAGTCAGTTCTATTGCTTGTAACATCATATGGATTAAAACTTAATTCCTATAGAAACTTTTACATTAAAAGGGTCGCCATCGATATAATAGAAATTGCGGCCTTCATAAGGATAACCTGTAATAATATCTCCTGAGGACATATAACGTTTACCTGTTAAGTTATCCGCGATCAGCCTGAGGAAATATTTGTTTTGAACATAACTTATTCCGGCATCAAACTTTGTGAAGTCGGGGATGTACTCTCCTTTTTCGGAAGTACTTCGTTTAATCAGAGTCATCTGACCAACACTCAGGTTTAACCTGGCTTTATTTCTTAACAAAAATCCATATTGTATCCAGGTATTGAAAAGCTGTTGCGGAGTCTGTGGCATTTCCTTGCCCAGCTGATCCGGATCAATGTCTTTAGTGATTGTCGCTTTGACATAGGTGTAGTTTGCAGATATAGATAGGTTATCCGTAATATTTCCTAATATATCTGCCTCAATTCCATTACTGGTTACCTGACCAATTTGTTTGAGGTAACCTTCATTGACCATATCAGCAACCAGTACATTGGTTTTAACTGTATGGAAGCCATTCACAGTCGTCAGTAAACGGGAGTTAAACCATTTTCTTTTGATACCCAGTTCCAGGTCATTTCCTCTTTGCGGATCTACCGGAGCTGCTCCAGTTACCTCTCCGGTATTAGCTACAATTGCTTTTTGGCCACTCTGAGGAACAAAAGACTGGTCATATAAAAAGAAAACAGAAGTGGCTGTATCCACCAGGTAAGTCAGTGCGGCACGTGGTGAAAGTGCTTTCTGGCTATAGTTACTTGTTTTGGTTATCCCTTTGGCATTGGTGGTCGCCTTTTCGTTTGTATACCAGGAATATCTTGCACCCAGGGTTAGTGATAGTTTATTCAGTAACTGGACGTTGTCATAAACAAAAGCCGATTTCAGAAAAGTATTATTGTTGATCCTGGTCAGGCGTGTGGTCTGACGGACCTGTTCTGGATTTACCGCATTAACCGGGTTGAACTGATTGTAAGGGAATTCAATTTTTCCATTGTTCAACGATAGAGAATCCCTGCTATTGGTGTAATCTGCACCCAAAAGTAACTGATGTTTCACGAAGCCGGTTTTGAAATTACCGTTGGCAAATAACTGCGAAGAGAAGGTTTGGCCTGCACCTCTGGCTAAACTGGCCCGGCGTCTGGTATTTCCGCTGGCATCAAAATTAACAAGGCTGCCTTTAGAGGTCATATTCCAGTTCGAATATGGAGAAGACAGGTAGGACGATTGTGAAGTCAGCTGCCAGTTTTTATTGAATTTATGTACAGCGTAAATCCGGCCTGTTTCATTCTGTGTAAAACTTGTAGGTAAACCATAGGCTGAGCTGTAATTTGTACTGATTGGTCCTTTCAGCATGTCTGCTTCGCTACGTACTTTAACTATGGCCGAACCATTCTCAGTTTCTCCTCTGACCAGGTTGTATTCTGCCAGGACAAAAGTATTGGGACTAAAATTATATTGTAATACCGGTGCGGCTACATACTTATTTGTACGTAAATCATTGAGATAAGAATCCCTGTGCTGATAGGCGATGTTAAAACGATAGGAAAATCCTTTTTTCCTGACAGCCGAACCTATATCTGCTGCAATACGATACAGATTAAAACTTCCTGCGGTCTGTACCACATTCAATAATTTCTGCCCGGGAGTTTTGGTGACAATATTTACTGATCCGCCAGGTTCTCCGAAAGCGTTGAGAAAACCAGCGGGGCCCTTTACAAATTCTATATTTTCAATCAGCGCTTCATCATCTATAGATGCGCCATAATTAAACCGGCGGGACATGCCGTTCAGGGTAGTATAAGCGTTGAATCCACGGATCTGCACAGCTGCTGAATTATCAAATGGCGTACTGTTATAACCGAAATAGATACCACTGGCATTTCTTGCGGCATCTTTTAATTCCAGGACACCTTGCTGCTGTAACAAGCCGGCCGAAACGCTGATGATGTTTTGGGGTAACAGGAGTAGGGGCTGCTGCAATTTTAAGGTATTAGACAGCGTATCGGCTTTAATCTTAACGATCTTTTTATGAATGACGTTGACCTGGTTTAATTTTTTGACAGGGGCTTCCTGGGCAGAGGTGAACAGCGGACTGGCAAGGCAGACCAGGCATAGTAAGTAAAAGTGTTGTTTCATGTGTTTCTATTTGTGCGTATGTAAGAGAGTATCAGGATAAGCAGAGTGGCCAGCCAGATAAATGAAGTGTTTTCCAATATCCGGGCTGGTCTTGCAGGATCCTGTGTGAACTGGAATACAGGTAGATTACTGACTTCCTGCCGGTTTAGCTTTTTATTATGCAGCAGATAATTATTCATGAGCTTCACCCATTTGTTCTGAAATGCATTAACCTGTTGCTGGTAGTAGAGATAATCACTCAGGCCGGTTTGTGCTGTCGTATTGAGCAGTAACTGCATTTGTGCTACGGGATTGAATCTGGCCATCCGGTTGAGCCAGGTATTGTGTTGTTGAGCAGCCCGGTTATAAGCTGCAATGTTTTTATTCATCCTTCTGCCTAAAAGATCATAATAGGCTACAAACCTGATATTTCCGTACTGTGCGGTATCACTCGTTTTCCGGAGATTCAGATATTGAGGATTATGCTGGTAAAAATGAGTTACTAATTGGGCTATTGGTATTTCCCAGGTATGGTTCATGGTTTCACGCTGAAGAGAGACTAACTCGGTTCTCATCGGCATAGGATATTTCAATGTCGCCATCTTGTTAATAAAGGCAGGGGACAACAGGGTTAGCAGCAGCCAGACACCGATCAGGATCAGTGCATTGATTTGTGAAGACTTCCTGAACCGGATAACCAGCCAGCAGATGGAAAACCAGAACAGCAGGTAAGAGTTAATGACAAAAAACCATAATAGTACGTCGGTTAATCCCAGGGAAATACCTGACGGTCGGATAAAGAAACCAATCAGACTAAGCAACCAGCTTATTGCGAAGACCAGTACCAGGCGAAAAAGAAGTTTATGCAATAAAATAGAATTTATCGTTCCGTTCTGTACAGCCAGCAGGCGATCGGTCTGTTGCTCCATCTCTTTAGAAAAGCAATCATAACTGAGTGCTACTATCAGCAATGGAAATAAATAGATCAGTACAAAAGAGAGATCAAAATTACCGGAAGCCAGTTTCTCCGGATTGGCAATTTCTGCATTTGGAGGTGTGAGTATATCCCTTTTGCTATTGATAATATCAAAATAAGGGAGTATATCCCTTTGTCCGATTGCCATTACAGCAAGAGGCCCGGGAGGGTTACTGGCCGCTGGTGATGCCCGGTATTCTATAACTTGCGGCAGCCCTGCCTGACTGGCTAGTATTTTCCCTTTAGCAGTGCTGGTATCAGCCTGAAACCTGCTAAGCAGATCTTGTAAATGAGCCTGCTGATTTTGCGCAAGTGTATCCAGCCCTGTGAGTTGTCTCTCTACAAATCGGTGCCCGTTATAGAGACTATAAAGTCCCATCACTAAAAAAAACAGCAGAATCAGTAGTTGGGCGGGCTGGCGGATAAATTGTCGCCATTCAAAACGGAAGATTAATTTTAATAACTCCATAATTTATAAAAGGGAGGATTTCGTGACAGATTGTAAAACGATGGATAATAGTAACAGCCAGCTGCATATGGAGAGTATTGCAATAAGCTGTAAACCCAGAACATGAGATAGCGGCGGCAGCTGGTATTGAAAGTCTTTAAGCTGACTGAAAAATTCAGGCCCTGGCGTGTAAGCTTCACCTGAACTGACCGGATGACTGGCCAGTTCAAGATTTAAATGGCGGATCAGGTCATTGCGGTAGCTTTTAGCTTGCAGGAAAAATGTCTGATGATGATAGAAATCTGTTCCCGACATGGCCATAGAAAGCCGTTTCAGACTCATATAAGGATTAGCAAAACCAGCCATCCCTAGCAAAGATTGTTGCTGGTCAAAGGTCTTTTTTAACCGGGCGTAGTGGTGATCAAATACCTTATCCTGGTAATCCTCATTATATTGAAGAATCAATCCATCGGCATTGACGGGTAACTGTTCAGGCTTGTCAGTTTGGTACTTGAGCAGTAATCCTTTCATATACCTTTCGCCACGGTCCTGATAAGGATCATTACCATGAATACCTTTTAAAAAACCTTGCTTAACAGCCTCGTTAAAAGAGCTGCGGGAGAGTAGGGGATAACGCTGATCGACGACGCTGGTGGCTATTTTTGGTAACAGGATACTGCCAAGCAGCCAGATACCAAGAACAATCAGTACAGCAGTTCTAGAAGTACTGCTTAATGCGGATACGATCACCCCAGTGATAATGACCAGTAAATAAAACAATAGATAACTCACAAAAATGAGCAGGAACCGTCCCCATAATTCAGTACCCGGAGGCGAAAAAAGCAGTACGAAAAACAGGATGATAAAAACCGGGACCACAAGCAGGAGAACTAAAAGGTAATTTGACCACACTTTTCCCCAGGCTAAACGGCTGGGTTTTATACCCTGAGCCAGTAACATTTTATAGGTGCCCGATTCTTTCTCAAAGGTCAATGCAGAAGAACTCAGGAATAGGAGTAATAAAGGGATGAGTAATTGCATGATCAGGGCAAGTGTAAACTGACCAAAGCGCATCAAGGCATCATTTCGTTCAGCATTGCTATAATCCACTTCGTGCTGTACATGAGCTTCTACACGATAGGTTGTACCAGAGTAGTCATTTAATCCGGGATCAAAAGCAACCAGCAGATTTAGCGGTTTAAAAAGGTAAGTGCCAAAATGAGCTGCCTCATGCGGACCATTGTGCTGTTTTATCCATTGCTGGCGGAATTTGTGCTGTGCATGCTCCTGGTTCTGTTGGTCCCGCTGATATTGGAAAACAGTTAAAAGTCCACAGGCTATAAACAGAGTATAAATAATGATAGCCAGGGTGCTCATTATTTTATCACGGTAAGCCAACCTGAATTCTTTCCAGATCAAAGTGCGTAAAGGAGTATATAAAGGGATTGACATTTAATAATTTTTAATTGCATCAAAGTTGCATTATATTTATAATATTTGCAACAGTGTTGTATTTAAGAGTCGTCTGTCCATGTTTCATATTTTCTCCTTCAATAAGAAATTTCCATTTTATAAACAGCCCGATGCGATGGATTGCGGTCCGGTCTGCCTGAAAATAATTGCTGAACATTATGGGAAAACCTTCCCGCTGGCACATTTGAGGAAATTATGTAATCTGGGTAAATCAGGTACTACACTAGCCGATATGATTGAAGCAGCTGGTTCACTGGGTTTTAAAACACTGGCTGCCGAATTATCTTATACACATTTACTGAGCAAGGCTCCGTTACCTTGCATACTTCATTGGGAAAAAGAGCATTATGTGGTGCTTTATCACATTGATGAGCAATATGCTTACCTGGCTGATCCTGCATTGAGCGGAAAGGTGAAGATTAAAACAGCAGATTTTATCAGATCCTGGGAAGTGGCAGCTGGGGTTGCTAAAGGGCGTGTTTTGCTGTTGGAGACTACCGGAGCTTTCCTGGATCAGGAGAGTATAGCCGATCCTTCAGCCTCCCTATGGTCATTGGTTCCTTATCTTAAACTACACCGTAAAGGTTTGATCCCGGTAGGACTGAGCCTTTTGCTGGCCAGTGGTTTTTCTTTAGTCATTCCTCTGCTGACACAATTGATTGTAGATAAAGGGATCCATGGTAAAAATACCAATCTGTTATTGCTGATCTGTATTGGACAGCTCATGTTATTTTCAGGAAGGATGCTGATGGATTTCCTGCGGGCACGTCTGCTGTTCAGGCTCGGGGCCAGAACCAGTATTGTCCTGTTAAAGGATTTCCTGGCGAAACTCATGTTATTACCTTTTTCCTTTTTTGATAACCGGCAGGCAGGTGATAATATGCAGCGTGTCAACGATAACCAGCGTGTGGAAGAGTTCCTGACAAATTCGGTTATCAGCTTTATTCTTTCCGCTATCACCCTGGTCGTATTGGGCGGGGTCTTGTGTTATTATAACTGGCAGATTTTCTTAATCTTTCTGGCGGGTGCTTTAATCAGCGTCTTCTGGTCAAATTCTTTTAAACAAAAGAGGAAGGTAATTGACCAGAAAAAATTTAAAGTCCTCTCTGCCAATCAACAGTTATTGCTGGAGATTTTTTATGCTATGCAGGAAATTAAACTGACTGGAAGCGAAAAGGAAAAACAGCAGATCTGGGAGAACCTGCAGGATCAGTCTTATGACCTGAAACTGGAGGCGCTGCAGTTGGATCAGCTGATGCAAGGTATAGGTTTCTTTATCAATGAAATCAAAAACGTGTTGATTACTTACGCTGCTGCCATGCTGGTTATTCATGATCAGGTTACCCTGGGCGGTATGCTTGCCATCACTTATATCTGCGGTCAGCTGAATACACCGATTACTCAGCTGATAGAGTTTGCACGTGTTTCGCAGAACACCAGGTTTAGTTTACAGCGGATGGCCGAAGTGCATCAGGAAGCAGAAGAAGATGCTGATGTAGCCTATGATCAACATGCGCTGGAGCCTGAAGATATTAACCTGAAACGGGTAAGCTTTCAATATGGAAACAGGCATTCTCCGTTTGTCCTGAAAGATATAAACCTCCATATCCCGGCAGGAAAAGTGACAGCTATAGTAGGGATGAGTGGAAGTGGTAAAACAACACTGATTAAACTGTTACTGAAGTTTTACCAGAGCAGCAGCGGTACAATTACCGTAGGAGACCGAAAGGTAGATCAGGTACATGCCAGACAGTGGAGGGCAGCCTGCGGAGTAGTGATGCAGGATGGCTATGTATTTATGGATACGATAGCGAATAATATCTTCGCCGGATCTGAAATTAAAGACGTTGTTCGGCTGCATGAAGTGGCCCGGCTGGCCAATATGCATGATTTTTTTATGTCTATGCCATTTGGTTATGATACAGTGGTTGGAAAAGATGGTTATGGTTTAAGTGAGGGACAGAAACAGCGTTTGCTGATTGCACGGTTAATCTACCGGAACCCATCTTATATCTTTCTGGATGAAGCAACCAACTCTCTGGATGCACATAATGAGTTGTCCATTGTCAATAACCTGAATAATTTTTTTGCCGGAAAAACAGTGTTGATCGTCGCACACAGACTTAGCACGGTGAAAAATGCCGATCAGATTATCGTATTACACGAAGGGATTCTGGTTGAAAAAGGAACACATCAGGAGCTGATCCGGCGTGAGGGGAGCTATTACAATCTGGTCAGAAATCAACTTGAACTAAGTAAATAAGTTATTGATTATTAAATAAAACACACCGCATGAGCATAGAAATATTTCCACATTCTTTAGTCAGATACGCAGGAATGAACCACCAGGTCTTCGATTCCTTTAAACTGGAAGAGTCGAATGGGATACTGCAAAAACATCAGCGGATGGACCGGGCTAAAAGTAAACTTAAAACATTGATTTGTGATGCTTTATTTGACCTGATCAGCGCACAGACTGATGATGAGTTAAGACAGCAGCTGATTAATCTGAAAAGACAGGTTTTCAATGATAAAACTATATCCCAGCAGAAAATAACGGCTATACAGCATTTATTTTCTGCAAGTCTGGCTATAGATTTCCAGGATTATATTAAACTCATACAGCAAATAGATACTTTTCAAACAGCTAATACCACTAATTTCAACTTTATGCTTCTGGAGCAGCGAAGAAAAATATTGGTATTGGCTACAGACCAGGCATTACAAAATGGCCTGCTGTTATCAAGTCCTGTTTTACTGGAGCAATTGCCCGAATATCTGAAAAAAGAACCTGCTTCTTTTCGTCAGAAAGAATTAAGGATAGAGTTCAGCCTGCTCCGGTATCTGACCAGGATGTGTTTTAAAACTTCTCCGTTCAGTACTTTTACTTATACAGGTATTATGCAGCTGACAGCTAATTCTGCCGCCTTTTCTGCTCTTTCAGAAAAGGTGGTTAAAAATAGTCTGAGACTCAACAATGCCTTATTCGAGTATCTAAAGTCTATTTTAATTCATCACCCGGTGATGAATGAGTTATTAATTATCAAACTGAATAAAACAGTGGTAATTCAAGGCGATAAGATGCAATTCCTGGTTAACTTCAATAATATTGAGGCTTTCCAGCAATTACCGGCCAGCGGATTACAACTCCTGATCTTTCATTACTTGAAAAATTCGTGCCATTCAGTCTCTGTCAAAACATTAGCTGATAATCTTTCAGATGCAGTAGAGGAGGCAGACTTTAGCACTATCAAAAGATATCTTTTAAAATTGGCCGCTGCTGGTTTACTGGAGTTAGGCATGGAGACATCTGGTATCGATCCGCATTGGGACACTAAACTGCTGAAATTTTTTACCGATCAGGATAGCAATGAGCCAGCTGTTTCGCAGATTATTTATCTGTTCAAACAATTAAAGCAATACCAGAGTGCTTATTTGCTGGGGGATACTGCTAAACGAAAGCTCATTTTAACCTATGCTGAAAATACAGTCGCCGATGTTTTCAAAAAGCTACAGACTGAGGCGGGGCTTCCGGCAGGAGTTGTTAAAGCTGAAGAAACTAAAGTGTCCGGGGCTCCGGAGATTTTTGAAACCACTAATTTTACACCCTATCATTTTTCCGGCAGGCAATTGTTTTATGAAGATTGTTATACGCCTGATCTGGAAGTGCTGGAAGCAACGCCAGTGAATAAATTTGCAGAGAAGGCCGATCAGCTGCTCAATCATTTGATTCCCCTGGATTTATTGAAAAATGAAAAGGAAAAAATGAGCCGTTTTTTCCTGGAATACTATCCTGTTACTGCCCGGGTAAAAGCTATTGATTTCTATCAGTCTTATTATTTTCATATTAAAAAACCGGAGAAAGAAAATGCTGCAAATAAAATTTCTTTAGCCGTTGAACCTGGGGACTGGGAGAAAAAGGTGAGTCAGAAACTGGCAGGGCTCATTGCACATCGTCCTGCTGTGCTTAATCTCGAAAATGATTTTTTTGCAGACCTGACTCCTTTAGATCAGCCGGTTTCGAAAAACCAGTATTCCAGGGGACTGTTTGTCCAATTTTATCAGGGAGGAGATCATGGTAGTCTTTTCGGGGTGATTAATAGTGTCCTTCCTGGCATGGGGAAAGTCAGCGGCAGATTTTTGCCTTTATTTACACCAGCTATCACCGCAGATTTTGTTCATTATAACAACCGTCTCTATCCTGAAATATTAAAAGCAGAGTTGAATGATGCTTCAAGTTTTAATGCCAATATACATCCGCCTTTGCTGGGGCTTGAGCTTGCTTTACCAGGCGGGAACAAAAGTTATACAGAAGAAAAACAGATCCCCGTCAATGAGCTTTCGGTTAGTTACGATCCGGAAAGCGGCTCCTTAAAACTGAGTGATCAGCATCAGGAAATATTTACTTACGACTTATGTCTGGAATCTTTTTATAACCGCTCTAATCTTTATCAGTTACTGACACATTTTAACCCGGATGTGAAGTTGTCCCTGCAGCCATTTATCAATCTGGTTGACGGATGTTATGTCGCTTCCGAAGAAGAACAGGAACATGAAATTGAATCATTGCCAAGAATTACCTACAGAGAAACAGTTGTGCTCAGAAGAAGGACCTGGCGTGTGAAAACTACTTTCATACCTGTTCAGCAGTCATCAGAAACAGCTTATGCTTATTTTATCCGACTCAACGCATGGCGCTGCCAGCATGGGATTCCTGCAAGCGTGTTCTTATTTCTGAGAAAAAGATCCTTTTTTATCAAACAGAAGATACAAACGAAAGATAAAAAAGATGGATTTGCTGATGATTACAAACCACAGTTTATTGCTTTTGAACAACCTCTTCTGATTGAAATGTTTAAACGTTTACTGACCAGGGCCGGGGATTATCTCATCTTCGAAGAGGTGCTGCCGGTTATAGGCAGCGATGCTTCTGGTCAGAGAGGGCCGGTTAAAGAATATCTGCTTCAATGGTATAAATATTAATTCATGGAACAGAAGTGGTTTGCTGTATATCTGTTTTATCCCGGAGAGCTGGATGAGGTATTACTTGGGTTAATTGCTCCTTTGACAGATGTGTATTTGTCTGACAGAAGATTAGTCCCTTCTTATTTTTTTATCCGTTACTGGGAAGGTGGAAGTCATATCCGGTTGAGAGTAAAGACAGGTGCAGAACAATGGCAGGTCATCCTCAAACAATTGGAGGAAAGAGCGGATAAGTTATTTACAGGTTATGATCTGACAGCTGCTGTTTATGCTCCCGAGATTGAGCGTTATGGAGATGAACGAAGTATATACTGGGCAGAGAGACATTTCTTTCAGTCTTCCGTTTTTGTTTTAAATTATATCTGTACCCGCAAAAATGGGGCTTCTGTATTGATACAGGCATTGCGCATGCAACTGATTCTATTATTTGCAGCGCAACTGGAAATGTCCAGACTGACTGAGATAGGAGCTTTTTTTATCAATGGATGGCTGCCCCGGCTTTATACGAAGACCGACGATTTCCCGGCACAGAAAACTTTTTGGCTAAATGAATTTGAAAACTCATTTAAGCGGACAAAAGAATTTATTTTACCGGCCTCACTGGCTTTCTGGGAAGAACTCAATACGGGCACAGCCGATAAACAGGTTATGGAATTGCTAAAGGTTGATCAGCAAATCATGCTTAGTTATCTGGCAGGGGGATTCGGGGAAACAAAAATAACAGAGATCATGACCAGTATCATGCATATGGATAACAATCGCCTGGGTATTTCGAATTATGAAGAAGCTTATGGGATGTATTGCACTATGCAATGTCTTGATTTTATTGCTCAAAATGTCTTCTTTTAGAGAATATTATATGGCTTTATCTACAATCTCACCACGTGACCAGTTCCTGGAACAGTTAATGCAGATCAGAACAGATCTGGTGGCTTCTTCAGTTAAAGATGAAACAGGCCTGTATTGGCGAAGCCCTTATTATGAAAGTGAAACTCATTATTCATTTAAGACTACGGTTGATATTTTTAATGGAAACAGTGGGATAGCTCTGTTTTTTATAGGGTTATTTGAATCCGGAGGTAAAAAAGAAGACCTGGATATAGCCGAGGAAATTATGAATAAGGTGCTGAGTTCAGATGAGGTACTCAAACCTCGTGCTTTTGGCTTTTACACAGGTTTAGCAGGGGTGGTTTATGCTTGCATTAAACTTTACGAGCTGAACCAGAAAAAACAGTATCTGTTAAAGGCACATGAATTAATCCTCGAAAACAAACAGACTATTATAGAACATCTGGTTAAGGCAGATTTGTTGAGTGGATATTCAGGCGTACTGTTTGTGACTACTTTGCTTTATCATCATGGCAGAGATAAAAATGTACTGGTCATTATTCAGCAGTTAATTCAGCGGCTGATCCATGAGGCGAGAATCTCGGAATCAGGCTTAAAATGGGATTATAATCAGTCAAAGTCAGGTTTTGACAGTCTGGCTGGCTTTTCACATGGTGCTTCAGGTATAGCTTATGTTTTGCTGCAGGTTGGTCATTATTTTAAAAGTGAAGGATTGATTTATCTGGCTGAACAAGCTCTGGAATACGAAATGCAGTACTACCATCAGGAATCCGAAAATTGGCTCGATCTGCGTTTAGGAAGTTATCGTTTAGGTTTGCCAGATGCCCACCGCTGGGATCTGAATCTATTCCTTCCGGAGATGAAGAAAGTAAATTCGTGGGCGCATGGTGCAGCGGGGATTGGTCTGGCCCGCTTATATGCCTATCAGCTTACCGGAAAGAAAATCTATCTCGATCAGTGTCATCGGGTGATGAACAAATGTCTGAAGGAGCTGAAGTTGATGGATAGGACAGACTTTACGTTGTGTAGTGGTTATATGGGCATGTTTCCTTTCCTGTCAGCATTCCAGAAAGTTACAAAATCGGATTTTACGAAATTGTTTCTTTCAGTTGCCAGTAAGGCCGAAAAAACAGCCAGACTTAAACATAGTTATAACACTTATATTTCAGCAAATCAGTTTGATTATGGTCTGCTTTCCGGGAAATCGGGGATTGGTTATATGCTGTTAAAATTGATTGATCAGGAAATAGAATGTGTTGCTTTTCCTCATTTGCCGTCTAATTCCGGTCTGGTGGCTGATCAGATTTGTCCAGACCGGCGGATTTTACAAAATCAGATTTTTTTAGCGCATTACCCTCAGAGTATACATCTGCTGGATCAGATAGAAGTGGGTTCTTTCAGAGAACTGAAGGCTGAGAATATAAATGAATTTGAAGTCAGACTGCTGGAGAAAATTAACAGTTTGTCATTGCCTGGAGCTTCGGAACTCCTTGAAGTTTTTGATTTCGAAAATCAGGTAACGGGCTGGTGGAAATTGCATAAAGGGCATTTATGTTATGTGAAGAAAAATGAATTTATCAGGAGCAGTGCAAAAGAATTATCTATAGCACCGGAAACAGATTTGCTGAGGATGAAATTGAGGCTGAATGACCATATAGCTTTTTACAGACTGAGTTTGAAGCTTAAGGAGATTTTAAAGATTGAGATGAAACATCAGGCGGTATTATTGATCGCAGAGGAGAGTGGGATCAGCCAGGTTTATATTGGTCAGCTCAGCACATTGGTTTTGGATTATCTGGAGATGAACCCATCTGATATTGCCGGGATGATTAAGTTGGTATTACAGGACTATAATGAAAAGGAGAAAACCGGTCAGGAATTGCTGCGGGACAAAATTATGCTACAGATCAGGTCACTGCTGGTTAGTGGGATTATTGGGTTGAAAACTGAATAAGTAAAAATGGGAGACTGGAAAACCAGCCTCCCATAAGGTTATTGTTTAATTTTTAATTAGCAGATAACTGTAGTACACTTAATTGGAGGTGTGTGGTGATCATCTGTTGCTTCTGTGTGAGTTGGCTCTGACTGATGACCAAGACCACCTGATAAACGCATCGCAACTTCGCTGTCAATACTAGTTACAAAACTCTCTAACTGAAGGTCTTCAAGATTTAACTTGATTTTTTCTGATTGATTTTTCATGGATTATAGTTTTTAAATGTTGATGAAATTTATACCAGTTATACTGGGGCAGTATTCATCTCGTAAATTAGTATTTGCCTAAATGATTACGGGTTTTGGCTTTCCCCCGGTTGCAACAATGCTAAGATAGTTATTTGCAACTATGTTGCAAACTATTGAAGAGAAAAATTTAAATAAATATTCAGGCCCCGGAAAACCGGAGAGAATTATCATTTTCGAGCTATGAAAACTGGCAGATGAAAGGGGGATAAAGTGCTATTTTATTCGGGTTTTGTTCGGGTTTTGTTCGGACTTGGTTCGAAGATCCTTCGAACGGAGCTGAATGAAATATGAATGAAGTTTGAATAGAGGATGTGCTTTTTTCAAATCAAGTGACTGGTTAATACACGGGGAATAACCGCAATATTAAATCAGTCAGAATGAAATCTAAGCAACAGGTTCCTGTATCGCTGCAGCACTGACTTTTTTAACCTCCCATGGAGATTGTTTGAGAATCATTTTCTCTTTAACCAGCGGATCTTTTGCTTTCTTCTTTTTGAACTTTTTACCGTACCATACCAGGAAGCCGGTAATGGGCAGGCTTGCCGAAATAAGACTGGCTAAAAAGGCAATAATCTTACCTGGAATACCCAGAATAGCTCCAACATGGATGTCGTAGTTCATCCTTCTGAGTTTATCGGCCGCACTGATATCCTCATATTTTCCAAGCAGTGGAGAACTGCCGGTGATGGGTTTCATACTATACTGATCAAAAGCATATTTATCTGCTTTATAAAGTGTACCTGCTCTCAGATAAACAACAAAACCCAGTGCATCCGAAGCTTTGGAAGGTAAAGTGATGAACATTCCGGCTGCCTGATCGGTGGTAGCCAGTCTGCTGTAGATCCTGTCAATGTTTTTGGGTTCGAAGTCTGCTGTCGATGTAGTATCTGAGACTATTTTAGCCTGTGTAGCCAGTGTTCTACCTCCTGAGGTTACCCAGTACAACGATTTACTATACCATTTGTAGGCATAGACAAGGCCGGTTAAAGAGATAATCAATAAGACCAGCATCACATAAAAACCTGCAACTTTATGCAGATCATAGTTTACTCTTTTAAAACTGGCACGCCATTTAATCTTAAAACTCTGATCTTTTACAGACTTAATCCATTTTTTTGGCCACCACATAATAAGCCCCGAAATCAGTATTACTACAAAAGTAAGTACACCGATACCCACTACTGTCCCGCCAATATCTTTAGGAAGCCATAATGTACGATGTCCGTTCAGGATAAACCTAAAAAAATCGGGACTACTTTTTTTGCTGGTTTTTTCAATATAAATAACCTTTGCCGTATAGGGATTCAAGTAAACGACAGTACTGGTGCCTTTCTTACGGTTTCTTGAAGTTACTGTGGCTGATTCATTCTTCTGACCATAACGTACCGAGGTAGGTTTCAATTTACCCATTTCAGGCCGGGCACTTTCAATGAGTTGTGTAGGCAGCAGGAAAGCTTTTTCCTGAGGGGCTACAAACTGCCAGGGCTGATAGATGCTCCTGATCTCATTCTCAAAAACATAAATACATCCTGTTATACTTACAATAAAGACGATCAGGCCTGAACCCAGCCCGAGCCACAAGTGTAACCATGCATTGATTTTTTTGAAAGTCGCCATCGAATCCAGTCTTTTTATTTAGAATGATTTAAAGTAAAGACCGCAAAGTAAATGATATTATTTTAAGATTCCTAGTCCTGTGTGTAATCATTCTAAATAAAATAAGCCTTTTAGCAGGTTTTATAGATGACCTTAAATGGTGATGTAGAACATAGGTTTAATTCATAGTCTTTATAAGAAATATTATTATTATATTCAGTCTGACTGTAGTGAATCTGGAAATGTTATTAGAATACATTGATTAAGGTCACATTTTACGATGATACTTAGCATGCATTGGACCGGGATAATCAATAACCTTTGTATCGGCCGTATAAATGGATGAAATATCTTTTAGCCGATAATTAAAATTTTTATGAATAGATATCTACTTATACTCGTTTTCACTTTTAGCACTTTTTTCAATGCCTACGCACAGGAGGCTGTAAAAAAAGACTCAACTACCAAAGCAAAGATCACTATGAAAGGGCTGTTTCAGGCCCGGTACCTTTTCAGCGGAAATAAAAATATTGATTTAAATGGTTTACAGCACCCTGATGGTAAGGCTGTTTATAATGATTTTGATATTAAAAGGGCAAGGCTGCAGTTTACCTCCAAAATATCTGACCGTACTGATGTTGTTTTACTGCTTAACCTGGCTGATTTTAAAAGTGATCCCAAAAATAAAGTACTGGAAAATGCTTATATCACTTATAGGGTAGATGATTATGTCAATCTGAAAATGGGACAGTTCAGGCCTGCTTTTGGTTTGGAAGATATGTACCCGGTTGATGTGATTAAATCTATGGATTATTCAAATCAGTATACTGCTTTTGGTAATAACGGCTGGCAAAGTTTCCAGATCGGAGCAAGTATTTACGGGGCCACACATGGAGAGATCCCTGTAAAATATGAGTTCTCCATCGTGAACGGAAACGGCAGGAACCAGGTGATGGATAGCGATAACGGAAAACATTTTTCCTCAAGGGTCGAATTTGGTCTGCAAAAAAGCATGAATATAAAATTAGGTCTGAATGGCGGGTTAGCGACTGTGAATGGTGATGGCGTATATGCCACTGGGATAGATTTGTCAGGAGTTATTCCTCTGGGGAAAAAATGGTCGCTGGAGATAGAAACAGAATACAAACAGGGAGATAACCATGTACTTTATTTCGGATTGGATTCTGCAAAACGTGTTGGTGCTTTGAACAAATACCAGATGAGGGGAGTCTATATTTTACCAAATCTGAGATATGCAATCAATTACCATCGTTTAAGTTCACTGGAAATATCCTGCAGGTATGAAAATTTCAATAATGATTACCGGCACGCTGAAACTGCTAATCCCAGACAAACCTGGACGCCAATGATCAGTGCCGAATTCCTGAAAGCCTATAGTGCAAGAATTCAGATTGGTGTTAATATCGATCGCTACAAGAGAAATATCCCTGCAACTACACAGTATAATAATTCATTGTTTATCGTCCAGGTCCAATCAAGATTATAAAAACAATCCCCATGAAGACTACAACTGCTCCGGCGGCGGCATTGCCTCCAACAAAAGAAATTCAACCGATACCACTATTGATCACTGTGTTAATCGGGCTGGTTATCTGGTTTATTCCTGCTCCGGAAGGAGTGAAGCCCGAGGCCTGGCATCTGCTGGCTATCTTTTTGGCTACTATTATAGGGATTATTCTCAAGGCTGCGAGTATGGGTACACTTTGTATGATCGCAATTGCCTTAACCGCATTAACAGGAGTTCTGGCTCCTGGTAACCCCGGGAAATCAATTACCCTTGCTTTAAGAAGTTTCGGGGATAAGGTGATCTGGCTGATCGGAATTAGTTTTTTTATCGCCCGTGGTTTCATTAAAACAGGCCTGGGAAGCCGGATAGCTTATATTTTTATCAAGTTGTTTGGTAAAAGTTCTCTTGGGCTGGCTTATAGTCTTGGGGCTGCCGATTTAATGCTGGCCCCGGCTATCCCAAGTAATACGGCGAGAGGCGGAGGAATTATCTACCCGATTATGAAGTCTATGGCGATGAGCCTGGGTTCCATGCCGGACAAAGAGGAAACCCACCGCAAAGTTGGCGCTTACCTGACATTGAACAGTTATTATATGAACCTGATTGCTTCGGCGATGTTCCTGACTGGAACAGCAAGTAATCCGATGTGTCAGAAGTTTGCAGCGGACATGGGAATTCATATCAGCTGGATGTCCTGGTTCTGGGCTGCGATTGTACCTGGTCTGGCTTCTGTCATTCTTATCCCTTATTTATTATACAAAGTTTTCCCTCCTGAGCTGAAGAAAACGACTGAAGCTCCTGCTATGGCCATAGCGAAACTGAAAGAGATGGGTAAAATCACTAAGAATGAATGGCTGATGTTAATGGCATTCCTGATTTTACTGGTATTATGGGTAACTGGTGATCTTTTTAAAATTGATGCCACTACCACAGCATTCATCGGGCTTTCCATTTTACTGCTGACCCAGGTGCTGACATGGGAAGATGTTAAAGCTGAAAAAGGGGCATGGGATACTATCGTATGGTTTGCTACGCTGGTGATGATGGCAGGATCATTGAATGAACTGGGTTTTATCCCCTGGTTTGGACATTTAATCCAGGCACAGCTGTTAGGTATGTCGTGGACACTGGCCTTTCCGATTATCATTATCGTTTATTTTTTAAGTCATTACCTGTTTGCCAGTGCAACTGCTCATGTCGCAGCTATGTATGCTGCTTTACTGGCCGTTGGTATTGCGATGGGTGTGCCACCTTTATTACTGGCACTGATGCTTGGTTTTACGGGTTCCCTGTTTGGTACTATAACACATTATGCGCATGGCCCTGCACCCGTATTTTTTGGAAGCGGGTATGTGGATATTAAACAATGGTGGACGATGGGACTGATCATCGGGGTTGCTTTACTTGCGATCTGGATGGGACTGGGTGGTCTTTGGTGGAAAATTACCGGAGTTTATTAACTATTAAAACAAAGTGAAATGACTATGAACTTTCTTAAAAGTACTTTATCCCGGAAAAACCTGATGGCCCTGACCGGATTATTCCTTTGTTTTTTCCTGGTCATCCATTTACTGGGGAACCTGCAACTGTTATTGCCGGCTGACCGGGCAGCAGAAAGTTTTAATTACTATTCCAATTTGTTGTCGGGTAATATCTTTATTAAGATAATCTCTTATGTACTCTATTTTTCGCTGATAGCACATGCTGCGGATGCCTTGTATATTACCCTGAGAAACAAAAGAACAACGGTAAAATATGCTTATGATAATCGTAAACAGGCCAGTAAATGGTATTCCAGGAATATGGGGATTCTGGGGACGATCTTACTGATTTTCCTGGTCATCCATTTCAAGGATTTCTGGTATGTCTACAAATTTGGGGTGATACCTTATGATAAAAATGGAAACAAGGATCTGTATGTGATCGTTGTCCATGCTTTCAAATCCTGGTGGTATGTACTTATATACATCCTGTCGATGTTTGCCTTAGGATTTCATCTTTTACATGGTTTTAAAAGTGCGGTCAGAACACTGGGATTATACCATCCCGGATATGCTGCCTTTGTGCAAAAATTTGGAATGATCTATAGTTATGTGATTACAATAGGTTTCGCTGTCATTCCTGTATATGTTCATCTTACTCAATTCGGATTATGGAATTAGATGCTAAAATACCTGAAGGTCCACTGGAAAAAAAGTGGAGCAATTATAAGGCTCAGGCTAAACTGGTCAATCCTGCGAACCGGAAAAAATTACCTGTTATTGTCGTTGGTACCGGTCTTGCAGGCTCATCTGCAGCGGCTTCGCTTGCAGAACAGGGATATCCTGTATATTCCTTTTGTTTCCAGGATTCTGCCCGTCGGGCGCACTCTGTTGCTGCCCAGGGGGGAGTCAATGCGGCTAAAAATTATCAGAATGACGGTGACTCTGTCTACCGCATGTTTTATGATACCTTGAAAGGAGGTGACTTCAGGGCACGTGAAGCCAATGTTTACCGTTTGGCTGAATGTTCTCTTAACCTGATCGATCAGGCGGTAGCTCAGGGGGTACCCTTTGCCAGAGAATATGGAGGATACCTGAGTAACCGGTCTTTTGGCGGGGTTCAGGTTAGCCGTACTTTTTACGCAAGGGGACAAACCGGACAACAATTATTGTTGGGGGCTTATCAGGCCCTGATGAGACAGGTGGCAGCTGGTAAAGTGGATTTATATAGCAGGCATGAAATGCTTGACCTGGTAGTTATTGATGGAAAAGCAAAGGGGATTATTGCCAGAAACCTGGATACTGGTGCTATTGAAAGATTTGCTGCTGAAGCCGTAGTGATTGCTACTGGTGGATTTGGTAAAATCTATTACTTATCTACGCTGGCTATGGGTTGTAACGGATCTGCCATCTGGCGGGCACATAAAAGAGGTGCGCTGATGGCTTGCCCGAGCTGGACGCAGATTCATCCTACCTGTTTACCACAGGCAGGAGATTACCAGTCGAAATTAACCCTGATGTCCGAATCACTGAGGAACGACGGCAGGATATGGGTTCCGAAATTGGCTAACGAAGAAAGACAGGCCAATGATATTCCTGAAGAAGAAAGGGATTATTATCTGGAAAGGCGTTACCCTTCCTTCGGGAACCTTGCGCCAAGGGATATTTCCTCGAGAGCAGCAAAGGAAAGAATTGATGCAGGTTTTGGCGTGGGGGCACAACGGAATGCTGTTTATCTTGATTTTTCTAAAGCGATTCAGGAACAGGGAAAAGATAAGGTGAAAGAGAAATATGGTAATCTCTTTTCTATGTATAAAAAGATAACTGCTGATGATGCTTATACTGCCCCTATGAAAATATCTCCGGCAGCGCATTTTTCTATGGGCGGGTTATGGGTAGACTATGAACTGATGACAACTATTCCTGGTTTGTTCGCGATAGGAGAAGCCAATTTTGGTGATCATGGAGCAAACAGGCTGGGTGCAAATTCTTTATTGCAAGCCTGCGTAGATGGTTATTTTATTTTGCCCTATACTCTGGCTAATTATCTGTCCGGCGAGTTGAAGAAGGAGAGATTAACCATACACCATCCGCAGTTTGAGCTGGTGGAGAAGGAGGTGACCGGACAGCTCGAACGATTGTGTCAGATCAACGGGACAAAAACCACGGATTATTTTCATAAACAGCTGGGAAAATTACTCTATGATCAATGCGGTTTATCCCGTTCGGAAGCTGGACTGAAAGCAGCGATTAAAGGTATCCAGGTGCTAAGGGAAGAGTTTTATAAAGACTTGATTGTGCCTGGTACCCAGGGAGAAATTAACGCGGAGCTGGAGAAAGCTGGCAGAGTAGCTGATTACCTTGAAATCGCAGAACTGATGTGTAATGATGCACTGAGCAGAAAAGAATCCTGTGGAGCACATTTCAGGGAAGAGTACCAGACTGCTGAAGGTGAAGCACTAAGGGATGATGAGAATTACTGTTATGTATCTGCCTGGGAATGGAAAGGTGAAAATACGGCACCTGTACTACATCCCGAACCGCTGGTATTCGAGTTTATTAAATTATCAGTTAGAAGTTATAGTTAGGAATTATGAGGGTACATCTTAAAATATGGCGTCAGAAAGATGCGGGAACAGCAGGTAAACTGATGGATTATGAACTCGATAATGTAGATAATCATATGTCTTTTCTTGAGATGATGGATACGCTTAATGAACAGCTGATCCTGAAAGGGGAGATGCCGGTTGAGTTTGACCATGATTGCAGAGAAGGGATTTGCGGAACCTGCGGGATGATGATTAACGGTCAGGCACATGGGCCTGTTCCGGGTTTAACTGCGTGTCAGTTGCATATGAGGGAGTTTGAGGATGGAGCTACGATTTATGTCGAGCCATTCCGGGCAGCTGCTTTTCCGGTGAAAAGAGATCTTAAAGTAGACCGCTCTGCATTTGACCGGATTATACAGGCTGGAGGATTTATTACCGCATCTACCGGACAACCTGCCGAAGCAAATACAATTCTGATTACTCATGAAACCGCCGAATCTGCTTTTGATTCTGCAGCATGTATTGGCTGTGGCGCTTGTGTGGCTACCTGTAAAAATTCGAGCGCAGCTTTGTTTACTTCGGCTAAGATTGCTCATCTGGCAAAAATTCCGCAAGGAGAAAAAGAAGCAGCCAAAAGAGTGTTGAAAATGGTATCCCGTATGGATGAAGAGGGTTTTGGGCATTGCAGTAATACCGAAGCCTGTGAGGTAGAATGTCCACAGGGGATATCTGTGCTGAATATAGCCAGGATGAACTGGGAGTATACAAAAGCGAACTTACTGAAAGATTAAAATATATTTTTATTTGCTGTAGCGTTTCCATATCCCCTTACGTTTTACTGTTATTAGGTTAAAATTTGAATACCGGAAGCGGGGAGGGTTATGCCTTTGCTTAATGAGATTTCAGGGGTGTGTTTTGTTGCTTACCTACAGAAATGTTTTATAAGGTTTTGAATTTTTAGGTAGATGGGATTACCGCACACAAATGGGTACAATTGCCTCTCAGTCGTCAAGACGGAGAGGCATTGTTTTTTTATCAGGCTTTTACCAGAATACTGTATATAAGGCAACGATGATGCCGCAGACTATCAGTGCACCAACTGCAAAAGTCTGGGTAGTTTTGAACATACTTCTGTCTACTTCAAGTCCTTTTGGATTGATGCCATTCCTGTTTTCCATTTTACTGATAATGAACATGGCAATGACGCAGATCATAAAGACAAAACCCATACGGTCAATAAAAGGGATCTCATATAACATAGTGCCATCTTTTTGTGGCGCCAGTTTAGAAAAACCATAAGCATTCAGCCATTGCAGATTAGTGAATGTAGGTAATACTTTGAAAAATACAGAAAGGATGAAACCCCCGATGGTAGCGAAAAGAGCTGCATTGGAAGTCGTTCTTTTCCAGAAGAATCCGAGCAGGAACATGGCGAAAATACCAGGAGAGACGAAACCTGTATATTCCTGGATGAACTGGAATCCTCCTTTTTTATCAATCCCCAGTTGTGGAGCAATAATAATGGCAAGAACCATGGCTACTATGACAGTAATTCTTCCAATGATGACCTGCCTGTTTTCATCGGCCTCTTTATTGATGATTTTCTTGTAAACATCAAGGGTGAATATTGTTGCAATACTATTTGCTTTTCCCGCTAATGAAGCTACGATCGCTGCAGTAAGCGCAGCAAAAGATAAGCCTTTCAGACCGGCAGGTAAAAGGTTAAGTAGCACCGGGTAAGCAGAATCGGCATTTAGAGAGCCATCTTTTAGCATTGTTTTATGGAAGTCGCCATAACCTTCCTTGTATAACACATAGGCTGCAATACCTGGTAAAACGACAATAATTGGCATCAGTAATTTCAGGAATGCAGCAAAGAGTAAACCACTTCTGGCTGTCTTCAGATCAGCACCCAAAGCTCTTTGTGTAATATATTGATTACAACCCCAATAATTCAGGTTAACGATCCACATACCACCGATCAGAACCGATAATCCCGGCAGGTCCATGTAATGTGCATTCTCTTTATGGAAGATCATATGAAAGTGATCTGTAGCTTTTTCTTTAATCAGCGCAAGCCCGTTGACTACACCTGTGGTCCCAAAGTGTGTCGCTACGAGTTCGAGTGCCAGATAGGTCGTAGCAAGACCGCCAAGGATCAGAAAAAATACCTGGATTACATCTGTATAGCCGATTACCTTCATCCCGCCAAGCGTGATAATGACAGCAAAAACAGATAAGACATACATACAGGCCGTGATATTAATGCCCGAAATACTGTTAATGGCGAGAGCTCCAAGATAAAGGATGGAAGTCAGGTTAACCACTACGTAAAGCAGCAGCCAGAAAATTGCCATAATCATGGCTACAGTGCTGTTATACCGCTGACCGAGAAACTGGGGCATGGTATAGATCTTATTTTTGATGTATACCGGGATAAAAAATACAGCTACAATAATCAGCGTTGCTGCAGCCAGCCATTCATAACTGGCAATAGCAAGCCCCATCGAGAAGCCGGATCCACTCATCCCGATAAACTGCTCGGCAGAGATATTGGAAGCAATCAGCGAAGCGCCGATAGCCCACCAGGTCAGTGAATCTTTGGCCAGGAAGAAATCTTTTGAATTTTCTTTTTGTGCTTGTTTTTTGCGGTAAACTGTCCAGCCGTATAAGGCTACAATGAGGAAGTAAACGAGGAAAACGACGTAGTCGTAAGTGCCTAATGAGTTCATAAGTTTAGTTGACATGAATCGGGTTCAGCTGAACCTTTATATTCATTTTCCTTTTTTCAGGGGTGGTTTATAATTGGTTATCGAAAACTAATTTAGGATAATAATTTTATTATGCAATTTATTGTATGGTTTGAGAGCTAATTATTTAGGACATTTGTGCTATGGATAACGGAATATCAAAAGCGGAACGTACCCGGCAGTTTATTATTGAAACCACAGCAGGAATTTTTAATACCAAAGGGTATGCAGGTACCTCGTTGTCTGATCTGACGGAAGCAACCCAACTGACCAAAGGGAGTATTTACGGGAACTTCGAAAATAAAGAAGACGTAGCCTTAGCGGTGTTTGATTACAATCTGTCCAGGGTAAGACTCGCGATTGCAAACCGGATGCAGTTATCCACCAGTTATCACGATAAACTAATGGTTTATGCACAGGTTTATCATAGCTTTAGCGGAGAAGCTTTTCCTCCGGGAGGATGTCCGATTCTGAATACTGCGATCGAAGCAGATGATACCAATACGCTCTTAAAAGAAAGAGCTGAGAGAGCTGTATCAGAATGGAAAAATAATATTAAAAGCCTGATTCAGGCAGGAATTAAAAGCGGTGAGTTCAGCGCTGGTACAGAGGTTGATCGTCTGGCTTATTCTATAGTTGCTTTAATTGAAGGGGGGATAATGATTGCTAAAATTACAGGGGATCATGCCAACCTGGACAAAGTACTGAAAACGGTAGAACTACTGATTGTTCAGCTTAAAGCATAAAAAAGCCGGAATTGAATTATCAATTCCGGCTTTTTAGCGGGTTATATTTTATAGTGATTTGAAAACCACGATTCCATTGTGGCCACCAAAACCAAAAGTATTACTCATTGTATTTTTAACTTTTGCAGATACCGCCTCTTTAATCACAATATTTAAATGTGAAGGAATGGCAGGATCAAGTTCGTCTGTATTAATTGTCGGCGGAATAACACTGTCTCTCATAGAGAGCAGACAGATAATAGCTTCAATTGCACCGGCTGCACCCAGTAAATGGCCAGTCATAGATTTTGTTGCACTAATTAACAGGTTATTTTTATCTGTTCCCAGCAGATTGGTTACTGCCTTGGTTTCAGAAAGATCTCCAACTGGTGTTGAAGTAGCATGTGTATTTAAATAGTTAATATCATGTATGCTCAAACCAGCTTCTTCCAGTGCTAATTTCATCGCATGAGAAGCGCCCAAACCTTCAGGATGTGTTGCCGTCATATGATAAGCATCAGCTGTCATTGCTGCACCACCAATTTCACCATAGATAGTCGCACCGCGTTTTACAGCATGCTCATATTCTTCCAGTACTAATGCACCGGCACCTTCGCCCATGACAAAACCATCACGTTTAACATCAAATGGTTTTGAAGCTGTTTCAGGAGTATCGTTTTGTGCAGACATAGCTTTCATTGCACAGAAACCACCAACTGATGAAGCTGAGATTGGTGCCTCAGATCCGCCGGTAACTATAATTTTTGCTTTGCCCATACGGATATAGGTAAAGGCATCCATAATTGCTGTGTTTGAAGTAGCACAGGCAGATACAGTAGTATAATTAATACCCATGTAACCATTACGGATGGAAATCATTCCTGATGCCATGTTTGCAATCAGTTTTGGAACGAAAAAAGGGCTGTAACGTGGTGTACCATTACCTAGCGCAAACTCTGCAGATTGCTGCTCGAAGGTATCCATTCCACCCTGGCCTGATCCCCAGATTACACCCACATCAAAAGGGTTCATTTTTTCAAATTCAAAACCCGAATCTTTGATCGCTTCATCAGATGCCACCAATGCGTATTGAGTAAAACGGTCTGTTCTTTTAATATCTGACCGGTCTAAGTATTTTGTAACGTCATAATCCTTGAGTTCACAAGCAAATTGCGTGCGGAAAAGGGAAGCATCGAAACGGGTAATTTTTGCTGCTCCGCTTTTACCTGCTACGGTATTGCTCCAGAAAGTATTTACATCATTTCCTAAAGGGGTTAAAGCCCCGATCCCTGTGATAACAACTCTTTTTAACATATGCATTTATATAAATTAATGATTGATCATTGCCTTACAGCACTGATTAACTCTCACAAAAGTAAGATTATATTTAATACCCAATGGTATAAAACTGTGTCACATACACAGATTCTCCATTCTGACGCGAAAATACAAATATTAAAATCAAATTAATTTGTTTGTGAAGGTTTTTAGCTGAAACATTTTAGATACTCTCTGAATTTAACTTGTAAATGTTAAACAGGGTCTGAAATTTAATTGACGAAATACGCTGAGTCTATATTATATTTGAACATTAAAATATTTAAAGATAATGTCAGATCAGAAAAAAGAAATATTCGACAGTGTTGCTCAGCGACTCAAAATTGAAGGTTTTAACGTAGTTAATCGTGATGAGACCCGTCCATGGGGTGGTTTTTTTGTTATTGATGAAGCTCAAGCACAACAGTTTGCCAATGTTTATTTTGACGGACTAAATGTTGAAGAACTGAAAATTTCAGGAAAATTAAGCCCTAAAATATTAATTGTAGCTCCAGATACGCGTTTATCATGGCAGTATCACCATCGCCGTGCAGAAATATGGAGAGTAGTGAGTGGTACTGTTGGCGTGATTACCAGTGATACTGATGAACAGGGCGAAGTTAAACAACTGGCACCTGAACAGACTATCAAATTGAAACAAGGAGAAAGACACCGTCTGGTAGGTTTGGATGACTGGGGAATTGTTTCTGAAATCTGGCAGCATACTGATCCTTCCAATCCGTCTGATGAATCTGATATCGTTCGTGTATCAGACGATTTCGGCAGATAAATTATATTGCAGCCTGTACTTCACCGGATTCGAAGTACAGGCTTTTTATTTTCTCCTTTCTTTCTGAATTTTATCGTTGTATAACATCAAATTTATATTCAGGATATTCCGCGTCAAATCCCTTTTCTTTTCCCTACTTTTGTGCCGCAAACATCCGGCTGGATGTATTTTGCGTTAGTATACCCAATCCAATATGATCATTTTAATATTTTTTCTGCTGCACTGGTTTCTTTCACTTTTTTCACAAACCTTCTTTCTGCATCGTTATGCTTCTCATAAGATGTTTAAAATGAATACTTTCTGGGAAAAGTTTTTCTATACCATTACATTTTTGTCACAAGGGTCTTCTTTTCTGAACCCAAGGGCCTATGCGATACTACATCGTATGCATCATGCCTTCAGTGACACTGAAAAAGATCCGCATTCTCCACATTTTGTGAAAGATGTATGGGGGATGATGATCCAGACTAAAAATATTTATCTGAATTATGCCAAATATAATGAAGAGCCTGAAGAGCAGTTCCGTGATAAATATCCATCATGGCCGCTGATTGATAAAATTGGTGATTCATGGATTACACGAATGGTGTTTATCAGTTTTTATGTCTGGTTTTATGTAACCTTCGCTACTGCATGGTGGATGTTTTTATTGTTACCAATACATTTCCTGATGGGACCTTTACATGGGGCTATTGTAAACTGGTGCGGACATAAATATGGTTATTCAAATCACGATAATAATGATCATAGTAAAAATTCTCTTCCACTGGATTTCCTGATGATGGGTGAATTATTTCAGAATAATCATCATAAAAAACCTAATAACCCAAACTTCGCCTCTAAATGGTTTGAATTTGATCCAACCTATCCGCTGATGAAAGTCATGCACTGGTTGCATATTATCAGAATCAGAAAAACCTAAATTTAAACAAGCTTTAAAAATATTTTTCTTTTGGTTAGGAGATTGGCTCGTTTTTAGCAACAGTATATATTAGAAGATTATTCCGATATTACCCGCTACCAGTACTAATTTGAAAATACAGACAAGTCTCCTTTTATTTATAGCGCTAAACCTGTTTCTACAGCTGAAATCAAATGCACAGAGCCAGGTTAAATTACTTGGGGTTGTTCTTGATACAACAAAGACAGGTATTCCTGATGCACACGTCCGGCTGATTGCAGGCCGGGATACTTTAACCGGTAACACAGAATCTTCTGGTAAATTTCATTTTTCCGGGCTTAAATATGGTACTGTAACATTGCTGGTCAGAGGAATAGGCTATCAGCCTTATGAGACTAGCTTTGTGCTGAAAGAAGGGGAGGGACCGGAACAAATCTTACCTGTGATTGTCTTAAAATCATCTGTATTTCAATTAAAGGAAGTGGTAATCAAAGGTGCTGTGGTCCCAATGAAGGTCAAACAGGATACTGTTGAATTTAATGCTGAGGCTTATACCGTTCGTGACAATGACAGGGTAGAAGATTTGCTGAAGCAATTGCCCGGTGTAGAGATCGATAAAGATGGTAATGTGGTTTCGGCAGGTAAAACATTGACTAAAATACGGGTAAACGGGAAGGATTTCTTTACGAGCAATGTAAAGGAATTCATTTCGCAGTTGCCGGCTGGAGTAGTCTCTAAAATTCAGTTTATCGACGATTATGGGGATAAGGCCAATTTTACAGGAATTAAAACCGGAGAACCCCAGAAGATGCTAAACCTGGTGCTCAAATCGGATCGCAACGAAGCACAATTTGGTTCTGCAAATGCGAGTGCGGGAACTAATGACAGGTACGCCCTGAACCTCAATGGCTATTTATGGAGGGGTTCCAAACAGATTGGTCTAAATGCAGGGGCCAGTAATACCAATACTGGTGCGGGAATTAATACCAACTCGAATTTGGGAGTCAATTATAGGAATAAGGTTGGTAAAGATTGGATGTTTGGCGGAAGTTATGACTATGGTTACAGCAAGAATGAGAGTGTGCAGCAAAGTTATATGGAGACGGTAAACTCAATGGGGACTATTTATAATAATTCGTCAAACAATAATTCTTCCAGGGGTAATAATCATAATTTTGATCTTAACCTCGAATCTGTTAATCAGGAGAACTTCATCCGAGGAGGAATCCGTGGGGCCCTGCAGGGAACTAACAGTATTTCTGCAACGGATGCTATACAGTCCGGGGCAATCCGGCAGGATCTGAATACGCAACGGATAAGTAAACAGAAATCGCCAAACCTGAATGTCGATTTCACGATTGCACGTAAACTTAAAAAAACAGGTAGAAACTTTTCGGTAAGCCTATATGGTGGTACGGGAAATGCCAGCCAGAATAATGATCTTAACAATCAGATCAGGTACTATGATCCTGAGACCGGCAATGCGGTCAAAGATTCTTTGCTGCATCAGCTGGTTGATAACCGTAACCGGACTACTAACCTGTCGGCGAATCTGAGCTATACCGAACCATTAGGCCGTAAAAATGATACCCTGGTCAGAAGAAGTATAGATGTCACTTATTTGTTTTCGCTAAATCATATTCATAATGATCTGGATACTAAAAATATTGATCAGACGGGTGTTGTCAGTAGTGTGGATTCTTTAAGTAACAGCTATAGCTCTTCCTTTAGTAAACATATTTTTGGTTTGAATTACCGGTATGAAAGTAAAAAACTTCATTATACGCTGGGAATTACAGCCCAGCCTAACTTGCTGACTGGTGCATATGAAGGGAGGACAGATCGGATTTACAAGGCAGGGTTTAATATAGCACCGGTGGCCCGTTTTGTTTATACTACATCTTCCAGAAATCATTTTAGTGGTTTTTATGCCGGAAATAGTGTTGATCCTAATTTTAATCAGTTACAGCCTGTCAGGGATACCCGGAACCTTCAGAATATCATTGTAGGAAACCCCGAGTTAAGAGCCGCATTTAATCATATGCTGAACTTTAGTTATACGCGTAGCGGGGTAGAGACCGGCAGTACATTCCAGGTTGGGTTAAGGGGTAATTTAGTACAGGATCAGGTGGTATCCAATACCATTCTTGTACCTGACGTATTAGACAGCCGGAAACAGGAAACTCACTTTCTGAATACGAACGGCAATTATAGTTTTGGCAGTAATTACTACTGGACACTACCGGTCGGCCAGAAGAAGTATATACTGGAGGCAACAGGTGGAGTGAATTATAGTCATCGGATATCTTTTACTGAGCAGATGAAGAATATAGGGAAAGGTATTAACCTGAATCAGCGGATCGGGGCCAGAATGAACAGAAAATGGATCATGTTGTATACCAGTGCCAGCTATAATTATAATAATAACGTATACTCTATACCGGGCTCCAATGCAAATACTATTCAAAACTGGGTATTCAGTATGGACAGCCGGGTTTATCTGTTTAAGAGTCTGATCCTTGGATTTAATGCAGGGAAAACTGTCAATCAGGGTTATTCACTGGCTACGACCAACCCTCTTCTAATTAACGCTTCTGTAGAAAAAACTTTTTTTAAGGATAAACGCGCCAGTCTGAAACTGGAAGGGAATGACCTGTTAAACCAGGGGAACAACCTGAGCAGATCTGTTACCGATAATTCGGTTACAGAAAGCAGGACTAATCAGGTTACCCGGTATCTGTTACTGAGTTTTACCTGGCGGTTGCAGAGTTTTGCAGGTGTGGATTAATCTGTTTCCGGAGGTATAAAAAAAGAGGTTGATCATTTTTTTATAAATGATCCAACCTCTTTTTTTGACTATGATCAGAATTGATGGTTATTGGTTCTGATAATGATAATCTGTGTGTTTGATGATATTCCGGTTATTATCTTTGATATTGATCAAACGCTGCAATCCGTCATATTCGTAATATGTTGTCATATTCTTACTGTCCGTAGAGCTTGTCATACCTACCAGCGGATCATAAGTATATGTTGTCATTTGTGCGTTTGAAGGATAGAAACAAACATCATCAATCTGACCTGCAGGAATACTGATACTATAGGTACTAGCAGCTACGTTTACTGGTGAAGTCTGTAAGGACCAGGTGTTATCTGAAGCTGATTTTAACCAATAGGTAAGTATATAGCTACCTGCATCCAATCCGCTCAGGGCTTTTGAATATCCACCTGTATAACTGTAATGACCTGTTTTACTATCATTCACAGTGCTGTTTCCATTGCCATTTTCAAAGCTATCATAGAAAATGTCCTGATTTTTGGCATTATTGGCCTGGGCTACCAGGTAAGTGCCATTATAGTCCCATTGGTATGCACTATGGGCTCCTCCGGTTTTTGATTGTTCTAAAAGATTACCACTTGCATCATAAGCGTAAAATTGCTCCCTTGCTTCCAATGAAGTAGTACCTGTCTGCACGTTGATTTGCTGAGGACGGACGATATTAGAAGAGAAGGCCTGGTAATCAGTTTTGATTTTTTCTGTCTGAGTTCCATCGACAGTCGTTGTGACGTCAACTTTAGAAGCAATGACATTTTTATCCTGCATATAAGCTATTGCTTTATCTGTCGCTGGCAAATTATTCTCAGCTGTAGCATAACACTGAGTAAATTGAGATACACAAGTGTTGTAAAGGGATGCCAGTTGTTTAACTGAACTCGTATAAACGGCTTCATACTGGTCATAACCTGTGCGGTCCTGTTTACCAACAGCCGCCCATTGATCCTGATCTTTTTGCTGGTTTAATGCCAGTAACTGCTGATTAAAAGAGGTAACACAGCTTTGCAGGTTACAACTTGCCTGGTAGTTATAATCCAGTGGGTATTTTATAGTTTGTATCTTAATTTTCTGATCACTGTTTTTTGTTGTAATCCTGGTTGGGAGCATGTGGGCATAATTGTCATAATTATAATCAATCTCGGAGGATACCGGATTTTGACCATTGAGATCAAAATTCGTAGTGACGGTTGAACTTAATAGTGGTCTTACAACATGGTAGTAATAGGGTAGTATATGAAAATAATTCATAAAAGATTGTCCAAATATCGGACAGCCAAAACTGTAATTTGATGGTGAGTCTCCGCCGGTTATTTCATTTGGCATTCTATAATTACCAGTGCGGCTGGCTAATTCCTGAAAATTAAAATCAGTATAAGCAGCATAAAATTTGATACTGTCCCTACCCGGAGTATCACCTGCAAAATCGTTGACATTGTTATAGGTATTGGTAACCTGGTTGATTAATACCGGACTACCATTGCTGTCATTTTTATAGATCTTTTTATCCAGCAATTGTGAACGGATAAGGTCTCTGTCCAAACGGAAAAATGGAAACCAGTGATCAACAAAATCTCTTGCAGTATTAAAGGTGTACACGGTTTTACCTGATGTGGTATTGTTGTTGCCAGTCATTACCTCTTCTACTTCCTGATAAGAAACCGAACTGTTAGAACTACCACCTACCGGAATACTGATTCCTTCACCATATATCTTGCTCCGGTCTCCCATACCGTAATGGTAAAAAGAGGTGCCGGTTATACTGGTCGCATTTGATTGTAGAAGGTATTGGCTTTTTGTTAGTGCACTTAACATGTAACCTATATTTCCCTGGTAAACTTCAGAGTTAAAATAAGGTTTAGTGTAATTATAAGTTTTAGTCAGGGTACTGCCTTTCCCATCATTGTGTTGTATCTGACGTATGCGTAATCCGCCAGCAAGAACTGTTTTAAGCGCTGGCAGGGTGGTAGCGTTATAAGGATAGGATTCTATAACTGATGCATTTAATCTGTAATATGGCGTTTGGTTATAGTTGCTGATCAGACCGGGGGTAGGAAAATATAATCTGTATTGATGTGTAACATCCAAAGTATACGTGTCTTTAGCATCATAGGTCTTTGAATCGTTAAAATGACCGAGATTTAGTGCAGCAACCAATTGGTTTAGCGTAATATCATATAGATAGAGTAGTGCTAAACTAGATGTACAACTACCAGAATGGCAATATACACTAGCTGTAAAAGTCATTACAACATTAGGCGTTTTTGGCTGGAAGGTTAGTGATACGCCAGAGACCGGGTCATTAGGCACCATATCAAAATTAGTCATACCATGTACTGTAGGGGGAATATAGAGAACTGTATCGGTATTTACGGTTGTTGTGATTTGATTTGGCTCCATGGTGAAATTCGTATTACCCCCGGTTGGGTATGTTATTCCTGTCAATGACCCTTTCTTTGAATTTTCGGCATTTACCGCTCTTTTTTCCGGAGCAGGTACAAAGTCCTGAGGTGGTAAAACCCCATATGTTAATTTTACGTCACTTGGTGATTTGACTAGTAACATATCTGAGTTACCATTTCCATTATAAAACCCCCACAAATCCTGATCAAAAGTGAAATCGGGTGGAGCATCAGAAGAATAATAAGTGAATTTATAGGGGGGATTTGTCTTGGTAGCAACATTATTCACATAACCAGTTTCCATAATACTATCCAGTCTGGTACGGGTGCAATTTTGAAACTGGGACTGATAGATCTGCAATGATTTGATTTCGCTGGAGACATTATTTACGTTATTATAAATATCTATCTTATTTAACCTACTGGTCGTATTGTCATAGGTGAAATGGACCTTCCCATTAACACTGGTTATTTCCTTAAGCCTGGAGGTGTTAAGTGTATAGTCTGTGATCCCGTTACGTACAGTCATGCCTGCAGCACCAGGAGTAAATGTAATAGCTGAATAAACAGATTGTGCCGTATGTGTGTTGTAATTGACATGATTTGGTAAACCTGTTTCGTACACAAAAGAGATACTATCTGTTTTATCTGCAGAGATTATTTTTGTTAAATACCAGGCCGTCGGTGTTGTTCCCCGGTTAGGGTCAAAGAGGTATGAGGCAGGCAGGTAATAGTTGTCTCCAACATATTCAAAACGATAAGTATCCCCATTCGTGCCTGTAATTATACAAGGCTTTAGTATGATTTGGGGCCAGTCTATTTTAATTGGACTATAGGGTATTGTTACGGGCTTTGGAGTAACATCTGGTGCTATACGGTTCCTGAACAGGAATTTACCACCCTGATCTAAAAAATTATAATAAAAGATATCCGGTTCTCCATCCTGTTTTACGGCTCCATCAGTATAGATGTTGATTAGCCCATTTGCCAGACAATAGCTTTTTTGAGTAGAAGTGAAATAGGCTTCATTAGGATATATCATATTTAAATAGCCATTTTCTGATTCATCAGGTATATCTCTGATGACCCTTGAAATGGCGCCTCCTGCATTTAATGTCCAGCCAGCGCCCATCGTCACCGATTTATCACTTACTTTTATTCCTCCGGCATGATAGCTTAAGCTAATAGGGACCGATAGTTTTTTAGAGGTGAATGTGTACAAAGGGAGTGAAATATCAGGAACACCGGTGCTTAACGAAACGGGATAATCAATATACCTGCTCAATGCAGAAGCATTCGGAGTTGATGGGATAACTGTCTGCTCGAAGACTGGTAAGCTACCCTGTGCATGGCTTATCTTAACCAATAGCAGCAGCATAGCCAATAGTTTGACGGATCTGAGAAACGTAGATTTTGATTTCAATGGATTATATTTAATGGGTTTTCAATTTTGAAATTTCAAAGCATTAAATATTCATATCTTAAAGGAGGATTTTTGTTAACCTATTATACTTTTCTATCTCACTTGTCCTGATTAGTTGATCTTGAATATTAAACACAATTACGACCAACAATAAAAATTATCAAGCCTGGTATAAATATATATATACTTCATTTACAATAGGCAATATTAGATGAAAAAAAAGAGCCTGATCATAAATTAATTATGATCAGGCTCTTTTAAATATTATTTAGTACTGTGCTAGTCTGTTTTTGTTTTTGGTTTTGATCCGCTGAATCTGCGGTTACCACCACCACCCTGACCACCACCACCGGCAGTTCTTTTTGCGCCACTCAGGTTGGGTTTGTATTCGCCTCTTTCCTGACGGCCACCTCTTGAGGGTTTGCTTTTTCCTTTAACTTTTGCCGCTGCAGCTCCTGACATCAGGCTCTGCCAGCTCATGGCATAAGGATGATCTTCCTGTACAGGAATTTTAAGTGCAATCAGTTTCTCGATATCATCCAGATATTCTTTTTCTTCTCCGTCACAGAAAGAGAAGGAAACACCGCTGTTACCTGCACGGCCCGTACGGCCTATTCTGTGTACATAAGTTTCAGGAACATTAGGCAGTTCGTAATTGATTACATGTGTCAGTTCATCAACATCAATACCACGGGCAGCGATATCTGTAGCGACAAGGATACGGGTAGTTTTTGCTTTGAAATTAGTCAATGCGCGCTGTCTCGCATTTTGTGATTTATTACCGTGAATAGCCTCAGCTTTTACACCAACTTTAATCAGGTCTTTTACAATACGGTCTGCACCATGTTTGGTACGGGTGAAAACCAGTGCTGTTGTAATCGTTTTATCTTTTAAGATATGGATCAGCAGATTTTTTTTGTCGTTTTTATCTACGTAATAAATAGACTGCTCAATTTTTTCTGCTGTAGAAGATACTGGTGTTACCTCTACTTTTAACGGATCAGTTAAAATAGTATTGGCCAGTTTTTGAATTTCTGGTGGCATAGTAGCCGAGAAAAACAAAGTCTGTCTTTTTGCAGGTAATTTGGCAATGGTCTTTTTTACATCATGGATGAAACCCATGTCGAGCATTCTGTCTGCTTCATCCAGAACAAAGATTTCTACATCTTTAAGATTGATGAATCCCTGATTCATTAAGTCAAGCAATCTGCCTGGGGTAGCGATCAGGATATCTACACCACGATGTAAAGCATCAGTTTGTGCTTTCTGTCCAACACCACCAAAAATAACCAGGTGACGTAAAGAAAGGTTTTTACCATAAGCCTTGAAACTCTCTTCAATCTGGATTGCGAGTTCACGCGTTGGCGTAAGTACCAATGCACGGATTGGCCTTGGACCTTTGGTATTCTGATGTTCTTTATTCAGCAATTGTAGCATGGGAATTGCAAAAGCGGCTGTTTTACCAGTTCCGGTTTGCGCGCAGCCCAATAGGTCTCTGCTGGTTAATATAGTAGGGATAGATTGTTCTTGTATAGGGGTTGGGTTAGTATAACCCTCTGTTTGCAGCGCTTTTAAAATAGGCTCAATCAGATTTAATTCTTCGAATAACAATGTGTTTGAAATTTAATGTGTATAATAATGAGAAAACGTTAACAGTCAACAGGTGTTTAATTAATGAATTCCTTGTTTTTTAAATAGTTACGTTTTGCTGCCGCAAATATACATCTAATTTCCGAAACTTATTTGTCTTCTTTAAAGCGGGTGAAAAACAATAGGGCCAGGATGCATAAAGCAAAACCTACTACACCATTTAAACGCAGGCCAAAATCATGTCCGGGGTCTTTTCCATAGATCGTAAGCATAGCAAAAAGTGCAATGCCTAAAGTCTGCCCAAGTTTGACAAAAAGATATTTGACAGCGAAAAACATACCTTCGTGGTTTTCACCAGTCTCTTTCGTGTCTTTCTGGGCGATATCGGCCAGGATAGCATTCGGTAAAATGCCCAGTGCGGCCAGAGGGAAAGACGCACAGATGACCAGGATGTACATCTGCATGGTAGGGGAAAATGGCAGATGCCCCAGGAAGTAAATAGTGACAAAAATAAGACTTAAGGTGGCAAAAGCTGCCAGCACCAGGGCCTTTCTGCCGTACTTTTTAGCCCCGTAATTAATGAATGGATAAAATACCAGGGAAAGGACAACCATGATACCCATATATTTTCCTCCGTCTGATTCAGGAAGATTAAGCAATACACTGACAAAATAAAGCAGACCGCTCGAAATAATACTCAGGGCAGTATAATACGCAAAATCTGAAATCAGGTAATATTTAAAATTGGCATTCCGGAAAGTATTTCTAATAGCTGGAATCAAGGCTATATGGGTTGGTTTTCCATCTGTATATTCTTTTTCATCAATGGTAATCACCGGAAGTATCATCATCAGGCCAGAAAAAATACTTAAGCCGATAATGGTGTACTGTAGTGCTTCCATCCTTCCCTGGATATGCGCAAATTCCTGTATCAGATCGGCAAAGTTATTCGTCATTGCAGAGAGGATCATACCCATCACAAAACCTACCTGCTGAAAGGTGGATAACTTTACTTTTTGTTCGGTTGTATGGGCCAGCTCTGCCAGCAAGGCATTATATGGAATGATATAAGTTGTCACTGACATAAAAAAACCAATCAGCATCAGGGTCAGCCACCAGGCATTGGTCGTAGATTCGGCTTTGATCAGCGGGTGGAAAATCATTCCGCAAAAAATAACTGCCGGAATAATGGCATAACGCATAATCGGGATCCGTCTGCCTTTGGGATTCCGGCTGCCATCACTTACTGAAGCAATAAAGGGATCATAAAAAGCATCGAATAATCTTCCTGATGCTGCAATCAGAGATAAAATATTGAAGACACCAAAAACGATTAGCTGAGGAACAAGAGGTGTTAAGCCGGAATTAGTAGGCGGCAGGTAGAAATAAGGGAGCATGACAATAATAATATTGGTCATAATGCTCCAGCCCATCATCCCGGCTGCATAGGTAATTTCTTTACTTAAGGGCAGTTCCTTTTGATTCATCGGCCTGTAAGTTTTTTTTGTTGAATACCCTTAAGATATAATAAATTAAAACAAAGCCGGCAAATATATATAAGCCATTTGTAGCTGCCGAAGGGTCATCCATGTAAATGCTTGTACCCACAAAAATATAGAAGGCAATAAAGAGTATGGGAAGAACAGGGTACCACTTCATCGTATAAATGCTGTCCGGATCTAAATGTGCAGTTTTACGACGTAAAATGAATAAGGTAGCGGCTGAACTGGCTGTTCCTATACATTCGAGGATGATCGCATAATTCATGATCTTATCAAAAGTCTGGGCGAAATACAGGGTGATCATAATCAAGGCTGTAAACGTGGTCAGACTGACTACCATTACATCAGTTTTTTTGTTTTTTTGTGCAAAAATGGATGGAAGTGCGCGCTCTTCGCCCATGGCATACATTGCTCTGGGATTGCTCAGCAGGTTCACATTAACATAACCGAGTACAGATAAAAATATGACTGCTGACAGGATAGTGAAACCGGCAGGACCAAAGATCTTTCCAGCCAGTATCGCAGCAATACTATGGGCAGTTTTCAGTTGTTCAAACCCAATCACTTTTACATAGGCATAGTTAATGAGCAGATATAAGGATATAATGATAAACAAACCGGCTTTAATCCCTTTGGGTATGATCCGTTTAGCATCTTTAACTTCTCCGCCCAGATTGATGGTCTGCGTATAACCGGCAAAGGAGAAGGTTACTGCAATCAGACAGATACCTAACGCCTTGCCGTAATCAGACCAGACAGGTAACTGACCGGATACGGTTTTAAATACGGGAATAACAGTCTGGGTTTGTCCGCCAAAAAAGATGGCACTGATCAGGGTGAGAACCAGGGTGATTTTGATGACAGTGAGTATGTTTTGCACTTTTGAGCTGGCTTTTAAACCCAGCAGATTGATGCCGAAAAAAACAAGAATGGTGATGCCGGTAATGAGTTGTCTGTTGGTATCAGTCTGCATATCAGCGGGGAAGATAGCACTGCAAAGATATTCAGAGCCGATCAGGGTAACAGCAGCCATAGAGGCTGCGTTGGTCATGACTACGGTGCCATTAATTGCAAAAGCAACTGAAGGATGATAACAGGTGGAAAATATTTTATAATAACCCCCGGTTGCGGGAAAACGGGAACCGATTTCGGCATAGATCAGCGCACCACAATAGGCAACCAGGCCGCCGATAATCCAGGCGAGGAAAAATAATTCGGGAATCTGTGCTTTGGCAGCGACGTTAACTGGTGTACGGAAAATCCCCATACCGATGACCAAACTGACTACGATCATCGACAGATCGAAAAGGGAAAGTTGTTTCTTAGGATGCATGTATTGTAGAAGTAATGGTTGAAGGTACGGCAAATTGTGTATTTGTTGAAACTTTGTGATTTTATTGAGCTTGTTTTTCGCTAAATTTGGGGATTCTAGAAATTTTATGGCAGAACCAATATATAACGACGACAGTATACGGTCACTCGACTGGAAAGAACATATCAGACTACGCCCCGGAATGTATATCGGGAAATTAGGTGATGGTTCTGCACAGGATGACGGTATTTACGTTTTACTGAAGGAGATCATGGATAATTCCATTGATGAGTTTGTGATGGGATCAGGCCGCATCATAGATATTACAGTTTCTGATTCTAAGGTAAATGTAAGAGATTACGGCCGCGGTATTCCGCTGGGTAAAGTGATCGATTGCGTATCCAAGATCAATACCGGTGGTAAATATGACAGTAATGCTTTCCAGAAATCTGTAGGACTGAACGGAGTAGGTACAAAAGCTGTAAATGCTTTGTCAACCAGTTTTGTGGTGCAGTCGTACCGGGACGGAAAAACCAAAAAGGTAGAATTTTCCAAAGGGGAGATTATCATGGATCATCCGATTATTGATACTACCCAGAGAAATGGTACAGCAATTACTTTTTATCCGGATGAGAGCATTTTCAGAAACTATCATTACATCCCTGATTTTGTAGAGAGTATGATCTGGAATTATGTATTCCTGAATACCGGTTTAACAGTTAATTTTAATGGTCAGAAATATTTCTCGGAAAGAGGTTTGTATGATTTGCTGCATAAAGTAGCCGATGTTGAAAATATCCGTTATCCGATTATCCACCTTAAAGGCAATGATATCGAAATTGCAATGACCCACGGTCAGCAATATGGAGAGGATTATCACTCTTTTGTGAATGGACAACATACTACTCAGGGTGGTACACACCAGGCAGCATTCCGTGAGGCTGTCGTGAAAACGATCCGGGAGTTTTATAAAAAAGAATACGAAGCTTCGGATATCCGTGCTTCAATTATTGCAGCAATCTCTGTCCGGGTACAGGAACCTGTGTTTGAGTCGCAGACAAAAACTAAACTGGGCTCTCAGAATATGGGGCCTGAAGGACCATCTGTCCGTACTTTTATCAATGATTTTGTTAAAAAGGAACTGGATGACTACCTGCATAAACACACTGATGTTGCTGACGCTTTACTGAAACGTATCCTGCAATCAGAAAGAGAGCGGAAGGATATTGCCGGAATTAAGAAACTGGCAAATGACCGGGCAAAAAAGGCATCCCTGCATAATAAGAAACTCAGGGATTGTAAAGTGCATTTCAGCAGTACGCATGAAAAACGTTATGAAACCACTTTGTTTATTACCGAAGGGGATTCAGCGTCGGGCTCAATTACCAAATCGAGGGATGTGGATTGCCAGGCTGTATTCAGCCTGAAAGGGAAACCGCTGAACTGTTATGAGCTGACCAAAAAAGTAGTGTATGAGAATGAGGAATTCAATTTATTACAGCACGCGCTGAATATTGAAGACGGGCTGGATGGTTTGCATTATAATAATATCGTTATCGCAACAGATGCCGATGTGGATGGTATGCACATCAGGTTGCTGATGATGACTTTCTTTCTTCAGTTTTTTCCTGACCTGGTAAGAGCAGGGCATGTTTATATCCTGCAGACTCCTTTATTCAGGGTGCGTAATAAGAAAGAAACGATTTATTGTTATAGTGACGATGAACGTAAGAAAGCGATTGAGAAATTAGGGAACAAACCGGAGATTACCCGATTTAAAGGATTGGGAGAGATCTCGCCTGATGAGTTTGGCTTGTTTATCGGTAAAGATATCCGTCTGGACCCTGTGATCCTGAAAGATCAGACCATCAAGAACCTGCTGGAGTATTATATGGGTAAAAATACACCTGACCGGCAGCAGCATATTATCAGAAACCTGAGAATAGAAAAAGATACAGTTGAGGAACTGGTCTCTGCTGATGTAGTTGCAGCGCTTCCTGAAGATGATAGTTTGGAGGAAATTGCAGAATCGGCTTAAGCCGGTTCTGCCTTTGTTTCGTCCTTGTGCTGAGGAGGCAAAACATCCACTTTCTCTTCTACGACAGTGATTTTTGTAAATACAGCATATTTACTGGGTTTAATGCCCTTATCATATTTTTCTGCATAAGCTTGTGTGAACTCTGCACCAAAGTATAAAATGATGGCCGTATAGTAGATCCATAACAGGATAACTATAATAGAACTTGCAGCGCCAAATGCAGATGCGGGATTCCCTTTCTCAATATAAATTCCTATTCCATATTTACCCAGACTGAAAAGCAGGGCCGTAAATAGCGCGCCGATAATAGCCGATTTCCATCTGATAATTACGTCAGGTAGTATCTTGAATATAATGGTAAATACAGCGGTTACAGCAGCTAAGGTAAGGGCGTTGTTCAGAATATAGATCAGCAGGGTAGTCGTAGTGTCTGCAACTGGTATGATCTCACCGATATGGCTTTTGGTCACGAGCTGACCTAACTTAGAGCCTAGTCCAACGACAATACTGTTGATGACCAGTGAAACGAGTAAAAGGAAACCCATAGAAACGATCAGGGAAAAAGAAAGTAACCTGTTGGTCAGCATCTTTAACCAGCCTTTTTTAGGGACAGCCTTTACTTTCCAGATCATATTGATACTGTCCTGGATTTCAATAAAGATAGCTGTCGAACCGACAACTAAAGTCGTGATTCCGATAATCAATCCTATAGTGGTTTTACCGGTAAGATTGGCATTGGCGACAAAACCCTGTATTTGTTTAGCTGCTTCGGGGCCAACCATTTCATTGATCTGTGCAAATAACTCTGTGCCGGGACTGAGTTTGTTATTGAAAAATATACTTGCAGCAGCAATGATAATGATAATCAGGGGGGTCAGCGAGAAGATGGTATAATAAGCCAGTGCCGCACTTAACTTCATGACACGGTCTTCTATAAACCCTTCCCCGGCCGCAACAAACAGATGGTAAAGCGCAATAAAAAAATGTTTTATTTGATGTATTAGTTTCATTTTGAGTCTTAAAATGGATATCCGATTCCAATATTGTAAACCAGGTTATTGTTTCTCCAGGTCTTATCACCAAAGGCAATCTTGTCAATTACCCATCTTTGTCCTTCAGGCAGGTATGGTTTTCTGATAGGGAAAGCAACGTCGAGACGGATCACAAAGATCTTGGCATCTACACGCAAACCTGCACCGGTACTGATCGCGATCTGGCTTAATGCATTTTTTAATTTAAAGCCTGAACCTACCCTGGTGGTATCTTCTTTTCTTAACCAGATATTTCCGGCATCAGCAAAAACGGCACCATATAATACACTGACAATTTTAAAGCGTAATTCGGTATTGATCATGGCTTTGATATCACCGCTCTGATCGGCAAACTGGACGCTATCAGGTACTTTGTAAGAGCCTGGCCCTAATGATCTTGCTGCAAATCCACGGATATCATTGGTCCCTCCTGCAAAGAATTGCTTAACGTATGGCATAGAAGTGGAGTTGCCATAAGCATAACCATAACCCAGATCCAGACGGTTGGCCCATATCAGGTTCTTGCCGATTTTATAGAAATCACGAAGATCTGTTTCTACCCTGACAAATTGGGTTAAAGGAACATTTAATATGGATTTGTCTCCATGACTGTCTTTGGGGACAAACAGGCCCCATACATTTCCGCCTGTTTGTAAGTTCCCGTTGAAATAGATATTATTTCTCCTGGCTTCTTCCATCTGATTGGTATAAGTGAAGTTATAACTACTACCAATAATGAATTGTTTTTCCAGGATGTTTCTTAAACCTGGGGTCGTGGCAAATAAAGTAGTCGAGTCACCTGTAATCTTTGGACGCACATAAGTGACCGAGATCGGGTTAAACGTATGCTCTTTATACTGATTTTCTTTCCACTGATAGCCATATTCTGCTTTAAATGAACTTAAATCATAATAAGATCCCCTGCTTATCAATTCGTAGGAAAGGGAAGCAATGGTCTTTGGAATAAAGGCATTGGTACTTTGGGGTTTGATGAAAGGGACGATAAACCTTGGAAAAGTTAATTTACCCTGAGCAGTAAACGAATAAGAATTCAGACCTTGTGATTGTCCGCTGACCTGGCTTTCAAATCCGCCACTCAAACTCACATCAAGCTGTTCAGCTCCTCTGAATAAATTCCGGGTGGTTTGGGTAATTTTAACCTCCGAACCGACGAAGTTGTTTGATTTACTGGTTCCTGTTACTGAAAAGGATAATGAGTTTTTCTTGAGCGGAGTCAGGTAGATATTGAGGTTCAGTTCATTGTTTTTAAAGCTGTCTATAGGTAAGAACTCGGCTTTGACAGCCTGAAAAGCATTGATGTTTACCATCCTGTTTAGCGACTGATTGTGATCCTTTCTGTTATAGGTTTCGCCTTTTTTAAAGAAAACCAGCCTGTCAAATAAACGGGGTTTAAAAGTTTTCTTGTCATCATAAATATTGAAATCACTGTACTCGATGGGTGTTAGTTTTCTCAATACAGAATCCCTTCTCAGGGAATAATTAGGGTAGATGTTAATGTTCTTGATGGTATAAGGTTTCAAACCTGCATCGGGCGCAATATCTTTTACTTTGACCGTGATATTAACGAGGTTCTTTCCGATAGTACTGTCTACCTGTAATATCAGATAATCAGGACTGAAATAGAAATAACCATTCTCTTTTAAATCATTGTCTATGCGGACGCGTTCATTTTTAAAGACTTCAAGATTGTAGAAGTTTCCTTTTTTCAGCAGGCTCTTTTCTTTATTCAGGTTGATCACATGTGTCAGATTTCCTGAATCCTTAGGGAAGGTAATGTTATTGATTTTGTACCTGCTTCCGGTTCTTGCGGTGTAAATAGCTTTGCCCACGCGGTTTTTAACTACAGTATCACCCACAACCACAGACTGAAGATATCCCTGGCTAATCAGATAACTGGTTAAAACGGCATTGTTATATTTTAATTTAACATCACTTAATAATACGGGTGGTTCACCAACCTTTGTTTTTAACCAGTGGCGTATCCCTTTTGATTTCTTAGGCTGCCCCGCCAGATTATAGATATATAATTTTGGTCTTAAGCCAATGATTTTTTTATTTGGTGCAGGCCTGGTTTTGCTTTCCAGATCACTTTTAATGTTTTTTTCATTGGCAATTTTTGTCGCGGAATCGGGATTGATTTTTACTTCAGCCCCAGCATATAGGGTCTGTCCCGGTTTCAGGTATTTAGTATTACTGCAGGCAGTGTACACTAAACATGAAAATATGAATAAGGCAGGTTTAATTAGTCTTTTCATCTTTAGGTTTCTGTTCTGTTTTTATTTGATTTCTCTTTTTTCTTTTCTGGAATATCTCTCTGAACTTATTATAGTCCACAACAAGGGCAAATCCAAGTCCCGTCTCGACGATCTGTCCTTCAATGACTCCTTCATTCTGATTTCGTCTGTAGGCTCTTAAACGATATCTGCCATCAGCAGAAAGGGCATATTCAACATTGACATTACCGGCAATATTAGTCGAATTCTGACCTGGGGCCTGTGGACCTTCCAAACCAAATGAACTTCCAACAGTAACCGTTAGTCTGTCATTGAGCAGTTTTTTAGAGAGTCCTACTTCCAGGTCTGTCTTTTGCTGCATAGAACCAGTAGAGTAATCTTCAGATGAATTCAGCCCAAAATTGACATCTACTCCCTTAATCAGATCCGAAGCCAGGTTGTTCAGCTGATCTGTTAACAGATTACTTACACTTGAACGGGCAAGGGTAGATACACTACCTCCGCCAGCCAGACTTTCAAAAGGATTATTGGCAATGAATCTTCCCAGAGCAAGTAAGGCGAATACCTGTTTGTTCAATTGTCCTTCATCTCTGTTTACGTTCTGTATCTGGGTGTAAACTATTCCGCCTAAAGCCCCCTGTTCATTTGCCGGCATATCTAATTTGAAAGAAATGCTTGGTTTCATCAGCTGGTCTTTCATCATCAGATAAACCTGGAATGGTAATTTTGTCTTGGCCTGAACATTATCAGGCTGATTAATAAGGTCAATAGGAGCGGCCGAAACTTCGTACATTGCTGTCAGGTCAACATTAGCTTCTGTAGGCTCGCCGGTCCAGATAATACTGCTTCCTTTAACCAGTTTAAAGGATTTTTTAGCCAATCCTCCGATAGATAAATTGTATGATCCTTCGTTCAGGTCATAACGTCCGGTTAAACTGGTTTTTCCGCTGGGGTCCATCGTCGCAATCAGGTTAGCAGTACCTTTTACTTTTAAAGCATCGCCATTGGCAGGGTCTACAATGACATTTAATTCTGCATCCGGATCAATTTTAATATTGGCACTCAGGTTAAAACCACTAATGGGTGCCTTACTGATACTGTCGGCCTTTAATGTCTTGTGGCTGCTAGCTGCACTGGCATCAATAAACTGCACTATTCCTTCCTGGCTAATGACTGAAGGATCATCAGGGGGCATTGCAAAGAAGAATTTAGTGCCTTTATCTACATTGACAGTCATGTTTACATCAGGCTGGTTCAGGTCTCCTCTTACCTTAATCAGACTGGTCAGGAAAACGGTTCCGTAAATCATTTCATTATCGGCCGCAGTAGAGTGTATGGCCCTGAAATTAGTAGTCTTGATATCCATGTTGAACTTAAAGTTCCTGTAATCTTTAGTCAGGATGCCACCATTAATGATAGCTTTTTTATCGAGCGAATCAACGATAGTGAAATCATTGAATTTAAGGCCTTCTTCTGTAAAACTGATAGTTTCATCAGGCATTCTGAAATAAGAATTGACATAGGTCGCATTGAATGCTGCCTGATTAAATTTAACGTCTCCCAGGATTTTTGGTGCAGCTATAGCCCCTTTAATGGAAAGTTGTCCACTAATTGTTCCTGAACCTTGTTTGATCTGACCCATAGAAAGATTATTTAAGGATTTAAGGTCGATTTTGTCAATGTTCAGGGTAAGGTCCAGTGCATTGTCTGAATTGGTATAGTAGAAGCCGTTTACTCTTAGTTCATGGACTCCTGTGAGTGCAATATTTGTTTCATAGGCATTCTCAGTATTGTTATTTACAGCAATACGTAAAGTTCCTAACGGATCTTTCTGGTAACGCAGATGTTCGACAGTCAGGTTTGCTTCAAATTTAGGGTTGGTCAACAGCTCTTTGGCATCTATAGTACCATTAATGGAGCCACCAACTAGTGAACTATCTTGTTCAGCAAATTTGGTCAGTGTCTCGATTTTGAAATCTTTAAACTCTACTTTAAGCGGTGAGTTAGGGGTTGCATTCAGACTGTTAATGCTCAGTAACTGGCTACCCCTGCTCAGGTTAAACTGGTTAGCCAGGATACCTGACTCTCCAAACTGGATAAAGTTCTCAGGTGAAATAGCCCATTTTTCGTAGTTTAATAAGACTTTAGCAGGATCAAAACTAAACTGGAAGTTCTTGTTAATCGACTTGAAAGTCCCTCCAAGCATATATTTGTCTTTCAGTTTACTGTCCCTCAGAAAAATGTTAACGCCGAGTATGTTATTGGCTGCCTCACCACTCAGTTCCGTATTATATAATGCAATCGATTTGCTTTGTACGCTTCTGACAAGCAATTTGTAATTAAGTTTCTGGTTGGTATTGTCAATGGTGAGACGGGTGCTATCAACCTTATAATCACCATATACAACCCGTGGAACCCATGCATTCATCACCAAGCTGTCTTTTTGTGTATCCAGCAGGCCACTTATCCTGGAAGGGGAAAAGGTGGTTAATGCGGGTACAAAGTTTTTGATAAACTTTGGATTATAAATATTCATGCTGAACCTGAAACGCTGATCGGGGATTTTAGTAACCTGTCCGAATGCATAATATTTATTAATCTGATTAATGACTGCGGCCCCAAGGTTGGTCAATTGGTATTTACCATCTACACGCGCACTCAGCAATTCTGATTTCAGGGTAAGCAACGTATGTGCCGCGGTGGCTTCAGCATGCAGGTTAATGGTATCTACATTAAATTTCTGGCCATCTTTAACTACCTGTAATGACCTGATGTTTACATCCCCATTCAGGTAATCAGGGTCGGCGGTTTGAATATCCGCTTTAACTAATCCTGCCATTGTTAATGGGGTAGCCATAAAATTCAGTTTTTGCAGATCAACCTGTTTCAGGTCAAGGTCGGCTTTGATGGCTGGGTATTTACCGGCGATATTGATAAGGGCGGTCAGATTGAAGTTGACATTGGTATCGGCCATCTGACTTTTAATACTCATTTTCTGTCCGGAATAGGTGCCGCTCAGTAACAGGTTTTTGTAAGTGTATTTATTATAGTAAGCACTCAGTAGTTGTGCATTAATCTTTGCATTTGCTGTTTTGGCATCCAGACCGGTACCATCGACTGTTGCTTTCACACTGATGCGGCCTAACTGAGGCTGCATTTTGATCAGTTTCCCAACATTGAAGTTGTTCAGGCTGAGGTTAGCGGTATAACTTTCTTTTCCTTTAGGACCTTTCATACCAGCCAGTAGTTTCGCAGACCCCATATCGGTATTGATATTCAGATCGGTATTAAAGCTGTTCATTGAACCCTTGAATTTACCATTGGCTACAATCGTATTAGGCAGCTCAATATTGGCAGGCAACGATTTTTTAGGGATCACAACCAGCAGGTCACTTTTTGTTAAAGAGAAGCGCTTAATGTTCAAATCGGCAAACAGCTTATTGACATCAGGCAATCCTTTTATCGTACCGTTTACATCTATGTGTGTATTCTTCAATCCGTCTGCCTGGAATTGCGGGATAGTCAGGTTATTCAGGTAACCATTTACCTTTGCGTTCACCTTAATTTTTTCATTACGATAATTTGCAGGAATGGCATCACTGAAATAGGCCGCATCTTTTAAACCTAAAACGGAATTTCTGAATTGCAGTGCGAGTTTAACTCTTTCCGGATGTTTGGTCAGGTCGTCAAGAGAAGTGTAATTCAGGGTTGTATTATTCTCAATATTAGTATTAGGGGTTTTCAGGATAAGGTTTTTAAGATTGATCATCCGGTCACTGTAAACAGCATCGCCCTGTAACCGGGTAAGTTCAAAGCCACTTTTCTCTTTAAATACCCCACTTTTAACATTTACCTTAATCCCTGTATTGTTATAGGTCAGAGCCTGAGCAGCAAGGCCAAGTCCGCTGATTTTTAAATGGTTATAATCCAGACCTTTTGGTGCTGGTTTCACAGCCAGGTTATCATACTGGATATTGTTCCCCGTCAGATTAAGCTTGTTGACCAAAACGGCCATTGCAGAGGGCTTCGACTGTACTGTATCTGTTGTTTTTGTACCTTTCGCTACCGATGCAGGTTTAAATGCAAATAAGACATTGGATTTATTTAATGTGGCTTCATCCAGCTTATAATTGCTTTTTGTCAGATCGGCAAAAAGCTTTTTCAGGTTCAGTTCGTTGATATTCAGATCTGCACGGGTGTCAGATAACATATCGTCGAAATTGATTTTTACGTTATTGAGCGCAGCATCCTGTACTTCTACCAGGGGAAGTTTTCCGGTAGCTGTGTTGGCAGTATCTATGCTTTTTTCGAGATGAGCAGCGAGTTGGGTTAGTGGTTTCTGCTGCAGATATTTTACAGTTGTGTTTTTTAAGATCAGGTTTTTAATCACATAGTGTTGATTATCCAGGTCAAAATTTTTGATATCTGTCCGGAATTCTCCAAGATTTAAACTGACGTCGTTCCCGGCAACATCATCCCGGTAAGTAATACCTATATCCTTTAAGCTAATTTGACTAACCGAAAACTTCATGGTAGAAGCAGTATCTTTTTTGACTTCTGCTTCCGGTTTTTTTTGTTCGGACATAAAAGCATCGACGAGAAAAGAAAAGTTGAAAGTAGAATCCGGATTGATACGTTTTACATTGGCCCTGACTTTTTCGAGCTCAATATTATTGATTTCGACTTTTTTATCGAGCAATTTAAAAAGACTGATGTCGACGGCCAGTTTCCCGGCATAGAGTAAAGTGTCCCCTTTTTTATCTTCTAAATAGAATTTGTTGAGTACGATGTCTTTTGGAAAAGCAATGCTGATACTTTCGAGGCTTACCTCAGTATGGGTTTTGTCTTTCAGATAGGCTATAGCTTTATCTTTGACAAAGTTCTGAACACCAGGGATGTTTAAGGAGACTGCAATTCCGACCACCAGTAAAATGATACTGGCGATTACCCAAAGAACAACCTTTAAACTTTTACGTACGTATTTATTCAATTCAAATGGATTTTGAGAGATTTATAATTGCTGATTTTTAACTAAAACCATGCCATGGCGATGGTTTTGGTTACAGTATACTACAAATAAACCAAAACTTTGTTTAAATAAAGATTATAAGAGATTGACAAAATCTGTTTCAGCCTCTGATTTTACAGCGTGTTATAAATTGCAGGTTTTACAATAGTTTAAAATTATATAGGATCTGTTGAAATTAACAACGTATATTGTAAGCCCTTAATTTTTGGGGGACAGGGACTATCAGAAATATGGTCCGTCATTTTTAATTTTCTTGAACTCTTTATGAATAAATTAAATTTTTCCATTGCTTATGAATCCTATGATCAGTTAGAGGAACTCAATACGGCCGATCAGTCCTTGTGTATTCAGGCAAAGGATGCCTTGAATACTTCTTACTCACCTTATTCCAATTTTAAAGTAGCCACTGCAGTAAGACTAAGTGATGGTGTGGTTGTTTCGGGAAGTAACCAGGAAAATCTGGCTTATCCTTCAGGACTTTGTGCTGAACGGGTAGCACTTTTTACTATCGGGGCAGCTTACCCGGATGCGATCATTGAAAGTATGGCTATTACTGCACATACAGAGAATTTTAAAATTGAACAGCCTATTACTTGTTGCGGAGCTTGTTTACAGGTAATGGCCGAGTTTGAACGTAAACAGAAAAAAGAGATAGAAGTGCTTTTTTACTGTCTTGGAGGCCGGATATTGAAAGTAAAAGGGATAAAAAGTTTAATGCCTTTTGTGTTTGTGGAAGACCGTCTGATCGGATAACCGGAGAAAACCTGATCTAAATAAAGATATTTTAAAACTGTTGGGAAATTGTGTTCCCGAAATTTGACGGGATGCCTTATCTTTACGCCATCCAAACCCTTTTTTAATGAGCGACGAGTTAGATAATAACGTAAACGAAGAGACAAAACATACCGTAATACCTATTAACGGACTTTACGAAAACTGGTTTCTCGATTATGCCTCTTATGTAATTTTAGACCGGGCTGTACCCCATATCAATGATGGTTTAAAGCCAGTTCAGCGCAGGATTATGCACTCGCTGAAAGAGATGGATGACGGACGTTTTAATAAAGCAGCCAATGTAATCGGAAATACGATGAAGTATCACCCTCATGGTGACGCTTCTATCGGTGATGCGATGGTTCAGATCGGGCAGAAAGACCTGCTGATTGATTGTCAGGGTAACTGGGGTGACCCGATTACCGGAGACAGTGCTGCTGCACCGCGTTATATTGAGGCGCGTTTATCCAAATTTGCCAATGAAGTAGTGTTTAATGCGGATACTACGATCTGGCAGTTAAGTTATGATGGCAGAAATAATGAACCACTTACTTTACCTGTAAAATTCCCTTTATTGTTAGCGCAGGGTGCCGAAGGTATCGCTGTAGGTCTGGCAACGAAAGTCATGCCGCATAATTTTATTGAGCTGCTGGATGCTTCTATCTCCATTTTACAGGGAGAGAAACCTAATATCCTTCCTGATTTCTTTACCGGTGGTATGGCAGATTTCTCTGCTTATAATGAAGGAATGCGTGGTGGTAAAATACGTGTGCGCGCCAAAATCACTGAAAAAGATAAGAAGACTTTGGTCATTACGGAGATTCCTTACAGTACGACAACGGGATCAGTGATCGACAGTATTCTGTCTGCCAATGACAAAGGAAAGATCAAGATCAAGAAGATTGAAGACAATACAGCCGCGCATGTGGAAATTGTTATTCAGCTTGCGCCGGGGATCTCACCGGATGTAACGATAGATGCCTTATATGCGTTTACTTCGTGTGAAGTTTCTATTTCACCGAATACCTGTATCATTAAGGATGATAAACCTCAGTTCCTGAGTGTAAATGATATTCTGGAAGAGAATACACAGAATACCAAAAACCTGTTAAAACAGGAGCTGGAGATCAAATTGCATGAGCTTCAGGAGAAAATTTTCTTTAGTTCATTATTGAAGATCTTCATTCAGGAAGGAATGTACAAACATCCTGACTACGAGAACTCGAATAATTTTGATACTGTCGTAGGTGTATTGAATACTTTGTTTGCTCCTTTCCGCGAACAGTTATACAGGGATATTTTACCAGAGGATTTCAAGAAGCTGATTGATAAACCAATGAGCAGTATTACCCGCTTTGATGTGAAGAAAGCGGATGATCAGATGAAAGCACTTTCGGATGAAATCAAGGTCGTAAAAAACCACCTGCGTCATCTGACGGATTATGCAATTGCCTGGTATCAGCGGTTAAAAGATAAATATGGCAAAGGCAGGGAACGTAAAACAGAAATCCGCCTGTTCGACAGGGTAGAGGCTTCTAAAGTAGCGCTGGCCAATGTGAAATTATATATGAACCGGGAAGATGGTTTTATCGGAACGGGACTGAAAAAAGACGAATTTATTGCTGACTGTTCGGATCTGGACGAGATTATTGTCTTTAGGGAAGATGGTAAATGCACAATCACGAAAGTTGCCGATAAAACGTTTGTAGGAAAAGGGATCATTTATGCTCAGGTATTCAAAAAGAATGATGACCGTACAATTTATAACCTGATCTATAAAGACGGGGCAAGCGGGATCTCTTATATCAAGCGTTTTGCAGTGATGGGGGTTACCCGTGATAAGGAATACGACCTGACTAAGGGTAGCAAAGGCTCAAAAATGTTATATTTCACGCCTAATCCTAATGGGGAAGCTGAAATTGTTACAGTCATGCTGAAACCACATACCAAACTGAAAAAGTTACAGTTTGATATTGATTTCGCTGATATCGCGATCAAAGGACGTGCTTCTCAGGGAAATATTGTTTCCAAGTATCCGATTAAAAAAGTATTACTGAAAAGTAAAGGAGTATCTACCTTATCAGGACTGAAAATCTGGTATGATGATTTACTGAGAAGACTGAATGTCGATGGCAGAGGTAAATATCTTGGTGAATTTGATGGTGATGACAGAATTCTGCAGGTACACAAAGAGGGCTGGTATGAACTGAGTTCTTTTGAACTGAGTAATCATTTTGATGCTGATCTTTTACTGATCCAGAAGTTTGATCCGGAGCGCGCTTTCGCAGTTGTACAATATGAAGGCAAAGCCAAAAATTATTTTATCAAACGTTTTGTCTTTGAATCTATCGCTATTGGTAAAAAACAAAGCCTGATCAGTGAAGAAACAGGATCGAAATTCCTGCATCTGACCAGTAACCCGGAAGCTGTTTTAACTGTAGATGTGCTAAAAGGTAAAACGCAGATTCCTGAAACACTGGAAATTGTGCTGGCAGATTTCATAGACTTAAAAGGTATTAAAGCTAATGGTAACCGTTTAACGCAGCACGAGGTGAAACATATCAGCATCAGTAATGATGAAGAAAATGAACCTGTACTGGAGGAAGAGGTTAAAGAGGAAGTCACTGTAGTTGCTGAAGAGGGGGAGGATACAACGGAGAAGCCGGAGACTGAAGCAGTGATTGCTGAAGAAGAAACTACTGAGTTTGAAGAAACTGAAGAAGAAGTGGTTGAAGAATCTCCTGTTGAAGAGGTACTCGTTGAGGAACCAGTTATTGAAGTTGTTGCACCCGTAAAGGAAGTCAAAGCTAAAAAGGCAGAAGTAGTTGAAGAAAAACCTGTTGACGAACCTGTCGTTGAAGCTATTGTACCTGTAAAGGAAGTCAAAGCTGAAAAGGTGGAAGTAGTTGAGGAAAAACCTGCAGATGAACCTGTCGTTGAAGCTGTTGCACCTGTAAAGGAGGTCAAGGCTAAAAAGGTGGAAGTAGTTGAAGAGAAGCCTGCTGAGGAGACGCTACTGCCTGCGCCTGAGCCATTGGTATTGATTTCGGAGTCTGATCGGCCTAAAACTGAGAAGCCAGCTCAGAAAGCCGTAAAACCAAAGAAGTCCTTAGATGCAAAAAGTAAAGTGACGAGAGAAGGAACAATCAATAAGAACGTCAGACTGGAGATTACTAACCCTGATGATCTGGATATAGATGATAAAGGACAGCTAGGCTTATTCTAACGGAATAAGCCAGGCCATCTTTCTGCTGCCATAATAAAGGAAATTCCAAATATCGCAGAAGAAAGAAAGAAGTTCCAGTCCCACTTTTTGACTTTAAATATATTCACCAGGATAAATGAAATCAGTAGTATACCGGTTACAATAATAACCTGGCCAAATTCTAGCCCAATATTGAAAGCAAACAACTCTGCTACAATATTGGTGCTTTTTCCCAGCAGACTGTTCAGATAATTGGAAAAACCCATTCCATGGATCAGGCCGAAAAATAAAGCTAGCAGATATTTTAACCTTACGCCTTTAGGTCTTGATGATTTCCCGGAAAGAATATTGGAGGCTGCGGTAATCAGTATGGTTACAGGAATCAGAAACTCGATCAGGTCGGTTCTGATCGTAATGATCTTCAGTACGCTTAATGCCAGTGTAATGCTATGGCCTATGGTGAAAGCAGTAACCAGAAATAATACTCTTTTCCAGTCGGTCAGGGTATAAGCTCCGCATAATACGATGACGAAAAGTATATGGTCATAGCCTTTCCAGTTTAAGATGTGTTGCCAGCCCAGTTCAAAGTATAGAGAGAAATCCTGCATGCACCAAACTTATCAATTTTTAATTAGGTATGAAAATATAATCCAGGCCCAATAATAATTTTACAGTATGATCGTTTTAGCCGCCGTTTCAGGCTATAAACAAAAAGCGCGCTGTCATTTCTTGACAGCGCGCTTTTTGTTTATGATTGATACCTGTTATTGGTACTGGATGTAAACAGGTATAGGTGTAAGTTTCATTAACTCATCAGGAGTCATCATTCTGTTTGGTGCTTTCTTGATGTCATTTTTATAGAATAATTTGAAACCCGTGAATTCTACAGGCTCACTATAGATAAAGTGACGATAAGTACCTTTTTTTAATTCTGGTTCACCCCATCCGTCCATGTGCATAACCAGTTGAACTTCGGGACGCAATTTGATGTTTTTGTAATTCGTTACCATCCTGTTGGTGAAACGGTGAACAGTAAATACCTTTGGAGGCAGGTTATATTTTTTAACAAGGTTAGCCAGGTACTGTGAGCAGTAATTGATATCAGCAGCATCATATGTACCTATTTTTTTACCTGGTTTTACCCCATTTTTCATCGAGAACTCAGGGTCAATACCTAAATGTACATTTGGCATTTTCAGGTATTTCTCCAATAATGGTAATTCAGTTCTGATGTCACTTAATGATACCTGGATATCAAGAAATACGATCATATCTTTACGCATTCTTGAGATTGCCAGTACCGAGTCAATCTGTTTGTCCGGCATTCTGAACCTGTATTTACCATCTTTACCACCATCGCCCTGCGCAACAACAGCTATATAGTGAAGTGCAGGCTGTACAGGAGTGGAGGGATCAGCTTTTTCCCATTTCTTAACTTCTGCATCCAGTTTAGACAGCATTACTTTAGGTGCAAACTCTCCTAATACACCCATTCTTTTGGAATAGATATTTCCATAATAAGCTACAATCCTTTTGAAAGGTAAAATAGCACCTGGCAATGGATAAGGCTGTGGTTTAACCGGCCATTTTCCAGTAGTATCTCCATGTGCAAGTTTCAGCATTAAAGCATTATATTTTGCAGTATCAATAGGTTTACGTGTGGTATCGGTAATAGCAACTTTGGAAGAATCCCCTGTTGCATTTAAAGTCATTTTTGTTTTTCCGTCTTTCTGGGTTGTGCTTGAGGTACAGTTAGCAAATAGGGCAACGGTTGTAAATGCAATTAGTATAGTTCCTGCGAATTGGGGTAATTTCATAGATGATAGAATGATTTTAAATATGAATTGGCTTAAGCTGCAAAACTACACATTAAGACGACAAAAAGCTAATCTGCCTGGTTTGGTTTGAATTTATATCAAATTCAGGTACAGGAGTATTATCTTTACGATTCTTAGCGTTTTAGAGAATAACAAATCATTTGTATGAATAAATTTCAATTAATCATTGTTTGCTGCACCGCAGTTGTTGCTTTTGCCAGTTGTAAAAAAGATCAGGTTGTCTACAGGTTTCCTCAACCAAATACAGGTCAGGTGGTTGGTTTACCTGGAATTGCTGGAAGTGAACTCGGAATTAATGCAGCTAATAGTGTATTTGTTGATTTTAGTAGGGGCACAGTAGTTACTGCAGGCAGGACAGGCTGGGACCTTGGATTTTATCCGGGGGATGATTTTAAAGTTATTTTGAACCATTCGACAGGTGCTACAGCTATTCAGCTGAATAAAACGGATCTCACCCAGGTGGGAACACAGGATTCGATAGCAAACACTTCGGTATTACAATTGGGAACAGCTGGGAGTTCTGCACTGATTGATCCTGTTACAGGGAACGCAACGACTTATCTGGCAAATATATTAATCAAAAATATAGCTGCAACAGAAGCAGAGGCAAAGGTATATCTGGTAAACCCCGGTGTTGCGGGTGTACAGGGAGTTATCCCGACAGGTGGTACCATAGTAGCTCCTCCTATACGACCATGGTACAAGGTGAAGATTTTTAAAGGAGTAAATTCATATCAGGTACAAGCTGGCAGGTTGGGGGCCACTCAGTTTAACACCGTTACCATTCAGAAAAATACCTCTTTCAATTTTAACTTCTTTAGTTTCGTGACACTGGCATCATCAGCTGAGCCAGCAAAACCATTATGGGATATAGAATGGACCTGGACAACCTATCAAAATGCGGCAGGTCTGCCTGTAGGTGTAAATGATTTTGTACTGATTAATTTTCTGAGTGGGGTAACCGTCGCGCAAGTTAAGTTTGATCCGAATGGTGATCAGAAAGTGGTGAAAAACTATGTTAATTTTGCTGCGGCTGATCTGAATTCAATTCCGGCTGCTAGTTATCTGGCTACCCGTGACGCTATTGGGGTGAACTGGAGAAATATTGATCCAACAACGAGTTTAACAAGCGTATACAATGATCGTTTTTATATCATTAAGGATACCGACGGGAATATTTATAAACTGAGATTTAACAATTCAAGTAATAATGATGGCGGGAGTCAGGGGAGACCTGTTATTGAGTATAGCCTGTTGCAGGCAACAGTACCGGTTGTTCCAACTTCTTAAGAATACTTTCTCTTCTTAAGAAGAGAAAGTATTGAATTTTCCAAATACACCCAGGGGTAGTTTTATCCCTGAAGTTGCCTGAAGATATAATTCACCTGTTTCGAGGTTTTGTACCTGTGGAAATGAGGTTTTAATCAGGTTCTCTACGATTACGGAAGAAAAACCTAATGAATAAGTATTTAAGATCAGGAAGTGTTCCTTTTCGTCAAGTAATTTTACTACATCCTGCATCATTTCCTGGATGTGATCTTCCAGTTTCCATTTTTCGCCATTTGGACCATGTCCGAATGCTGGCGGATCTAAAATGATACCATTGTATTTTTTACCGCGTTTTAACTCACGCTGAACAAACTTTAAAGCATCTTCTACAACCCATCTTACATCTTTCAACTGAGAAAGCTCCTGGTTTTCGTTAGCCCAGTTAACCACTTGTTTGATCGAATCTACGTGTGTGGTATCAGCACCGGCTGCTTTTGCAATTAAGGAAGCTGCCCCTGTATAAGCAAACAGATTAAGTACTTTAGGTGTCGGGGTTTTGAATTTTCTGATTGAAGAAGAGATATAATCCCAGTTTACGGCTTGTTCAGGAAAAACCCCTACGTGCTTGAATGAGGTTAAACCCAGGCGAAGATTGATTTTTACATCATCATTCCTGTATTCTACATTCCATCGGTCAGGTATATTTCCTGCGGCTTTTACCCATTCGCCGGATGTTGCCGAGCGTCCTTTAAACCTGATATTGGTTAGTTTTTTCCATTCTTGCTCAGAAAGCATTTTTTTCCATACCGCCTGAGGTTCAGGTCTGCAAAGGATAAGATTGCCAAAGCGCTCTAGTTTTTCAAAATCTCCACAGTCAATCAACTCATAATCTTTCCAGTGCGTGGGGGTTAGTAGGCTTATCATAAAATATTTTTGTACGTTGTTATTAAAAGTTTTTCTTGGCAGCTTTCATAAAACGGCTGGCAAAAACGAAGTCATTTAGCTCTTCGATATCAGTATGGGCGATTTCTTTATTGGAACCTTCCCAGAATTTTTTTCCTTCATGAAGGAAGAGGATATAATCGCCGATTCCCATTACTGAGTTCATATCATGGGTAACTACAATAGTGGTCGTATTATATTCTTCAGTAATTTCCTTAATCAGTTCATCGATTACAATGGATGTCTTTGGATCAAGTCCTGAATTGGGCTCATCGACAAAAAGATATTTCGGGTTCATGGCTATAGCACGGGCAATCCCTACCCGTTTTTTCATCCCACCTGAAAGTTCTGCAGGAAAGAGTTTATTTTTACCTTCCAGGTTGACCCTTTCCAGACAAAAGTTTACGCGTTCCAGTTTTTCTTTGAAAGAATGATCTGTAAACATATTCAGAGGGAACATAATATTTTCTTCCACAGTCATGGAGTCGAAAAGAGCAGAACCCTGAAAAAGCATACCAATCTCTTTACGGATCTCGATACGCTGCTCAAAATTCATATCAATGAATTCCCGGCCATCATAAAGTACACTTCCCTTTTCAGGAGTATGTAAACCAATCATACATTTCAGTAAGGTGGTTTTTCCTGAGCCGGAACCTCCGATAATCAAATTAGTCAGACCTTCTTTAAATATACCTGAGATACCTTTCAGGACAGTATTGGACCCGAAAGATTTTTCAATGTCTTTGATTTCGATCATAATAATAATTGGGTTACAATGTAATCACAGGCCAGGATACTGATACAGCTTACGACTACTGCTCTTGTACTTGCCTGGGCTACTTCTAATGCACCACCTTTGACATAAAATCCTTCATATGCAGGAACGGTAGTTATAATAAAGCCAAATACAAATGCTTTAACGAGAGCTACAGTTATCGTATAAGGGTTGAAATCTGTTGTAATACCCTGGATATATTCGGCAGGGGTAACTGCTCCGGATAAAGTACCGCCTAAATATCCACCAGCTATACTTAGTACCATTGCGAAAACAACCAGAACAGGTACCATGGTAACCCCGGCAATCAGTTTAGGGAGAATAAGGTAACCAGGTGAGTTGATCCCCATGATCTCGAGTGCATCAATCTGCTCACTAACCCTCATGGTACCGATTTCGGATGAAATGGCCGAGCCAATTTTACCAGCAAGTACTATAGCTGTAATAGTTGGGCTTAATTCCAATATACTTGAATCGCGGGTTACCGAACCAATAATTGTTTTAGGAATAAAATCACTCACTAGCTGGAAAGCAATCTGTAAAGTCATAACAGCCCCGATAAAAGTCGAGATGATAGCAATCAGACCCAGAGAGCCAACACCAACAAAGTCCATTTGCTGAAAGATAGCCTTAAGGTATATTTTAAATTTTTCGGGCTTTCTGAAAACTGCTTTCAGCAGCAACAGGTATTTACCAAAATTGGTGAAATTCATTCTTTAGAAATTAGCTAACGTATTATACTATAAGAGTCTGCTTGGATTTTTAAACAGAACTAATTAATACAAAGAAACAATAAAAAATGTTGAGGCCTTCTTTATTTCTTAAAAATATTCTGCTATTTAATGAATAATTCGGTTTTTTGCAGGTCGTTTAAGACGGTAACATGAGTTGGCGCAGACAGGCTAGGTTTTAATAAATAGCCATTTAACGGTTTTTAAAGTGGGATTTGTTAGCTTGCGGAAAAATGCTTTTTCAGTTTTGTAACTAAACCGGCATTGTTAAGTCTTAATTGTGTATTAGCGGTTACGCTTAAGGTTCTTGAAGATTTAAACTTGTAAAGACCGCTGATAATTTATATTTAATATAGGAGAGTGATTTATGGAAAACAGATTATTAAGAAACGAGCATGACAAAGTAATTGCCGGCGTTTCATCAGGTTTAGCAGCATATATGCAGGTGGATGTGACCATCATCAGATTGTTATTCGTACTGTCAACCATATTTTTGGTAGGAACCGGTATACTGGTTTACCTGGTAATGTGGATTGTAGTACCTGTCAATAATGATCCGGCAGTGAAATTTTCAAAATTTAATGATTATTTTAAAAAACAAAGTGGTTTTCAGGGGTTCAATACTCCACCGCCATTTGGTCAGCAAGGCCCTTTTACCACCCCGGAAAATCCGGAAGTTAAAAGTACCACTGGTACCGACTGGCAGAATCCGGTAGATTTTAAATCGTTGCCGAAAAATAATGATACAGGAAGAACAATTGGTGGGTTATTCCTGCTGGTTATTGGTTTGTACTTTCTGATGAACGAGTTTAACATTATACCTTACTGGTTCAGATTAGGCAAATTATGGCCATTGGTTTTTGTAGCTATCGGTTTGAGTTTCATTCTGAAATCAAAACGTAAGGATAAATGGGAAGACTGGAAAAACCAGCAGCAGGAGGAAGAGGTGAAAACTGCCGAACCAAAACCTGCGGGTACTGAAGAAACTGATTCATCGGGTCAGACCCCGGATCATCAGGCGTAAGTTCAGGTTTTTAGACTGAGCTCAATATTTAAGGAAACAGGCTGCCTGTAAGGTATTACCTTCATCCGGCCACTAAAAAATAAACATATGAAACTGAATAGAGTAATGTGGGGTGTTGTACTCCTGTTTGTAGGTATAGTCATTCTGTTACAGAATTTTAATGTAATTGATTTTTACTGGAGAAATGTATGGAGTTTCTGGCCAGTATTCCTGATCATTGCAGGAGTAAACATCCTTTTCAACAAGAATAAATCCCAGGTCGGAAATATGATTTCGCTTGGTGTCCTGGTCCTGATGTTAGGTTTTATGTTCTATAGAGGGCAGCAACCGCCGGCTGACAGGAACTGGATAGGAGATAACATTTCGAAAAGTCTGGACATGGATCTGGATAGTGTAGAAGACGGAGATACTCAGAAATTGAATTTCACTGAACCGTTCATCGCTGCTGACAGTGCAAAAAAGACAGTGCTGAATATTTCTGGTGGTGGTACATCCTTCAATCTGAAAGGAGAAACTGCTGAACTGATTACAGCTGAGGTAGAACGTAGAAATGGTAATTTTATCCTGCAAAAAGAAAGTACTGATTCTGTGAATACAGTTACTTTTAAAATGAAAGATAAAAAAGGCAAATGGTCATTAGGAAATGGTGGAAACGATGTAGACCTGAAACTGAACAAGAAACCGGAATGGACAGTCAATATGAATATGGGAGCCGGAGCAGTTGATTTTGATTTCTCAGATTACAAGGTAAGAAGTTTTAGATTTGATGGTGGGGCTGCTTCTGTGGATATTAAAGTTGGCGCATTGATCCCGATTACAGATGTAACTGTAAAGACTGGAGTAGCTGACGTTAAAATTAATATTCCTGAAGGATCAGGCTGTAGAATCAGCACTAAAACAGGTCTTTCTTCAAAAGATTTCACAGGGTTTATCAAACTGGAAAATGGTAATTACGAAACTGCAAATTATAAAACATCAACCAAAAAGATTTTTATTAATCTGGATGGAGGATTGAGTAATTTTGAGGTGAACAGATATTAATTATCATTGGAACCTGAAAAAAAGACTGACTATATCATTGTTGTTAATGGAAAACCTGAAGGGCCATACAACTATGAACAATTAAAAAATATGGCAATTACAGCCGGTACCTTTGTCAGGAAACCGGGGATGGATGATTATAAAGAAGCGCACGAGTTCCCTGAACTGCGTGCGCTTTTTGGTTTCAATTATGAACAAACGGCACCACAATATTTTGCCTCCTTTGATCAGCGCCTGCTGGCTTCTATGATTGACTATTTTATACTCTTGTTACTTTATATCGCATTGATCCTGATCAGTTTTATTTTTATAAGTGATAAAGGTCAAAAAATTACAATTGCTCTTTTATTACTACCATTTGTTCCTCTGTTTAAATTTTTATATGGGGTTTTTGCAGATGCGTCGGTTAAACAGGGAACAATTGGTAAAAGATTGCTGAATATTAAAGTTACTGACAGCATGGGAAACAGGATCAGTCTGTCCAGGTCACTGATAAGAAACGGAGCTAAGATTTTGTCTGTTATTCCTTTGTTTTTTGGCTATCTGTATAGTTTTTTGAATAAAAAACAGCAGTGTTGGCATGATGTGGCGGCAGATACTTTAGTTATCAAAGACCGTTTGATTTAAACCATAATCTTTATCTTTGCAGCAGTATGGAAAACGTATCAGCACAAAAAACATTGGACGGAGGATATTGTAATCATTTAAATCAGTATTCCAGGTTTTTGACCAGGGAGGTTTCTATAGGTAATATTCCTATGGGTGGATTGAACCCAATCCGGATACAATCTATGACAACAACTGACACAATGGATACCAAAGGGACGGTTGAGCAGACTATCCGGATGGTGGAATCTGGTTGTGAATATGTAAGAATTACGGCCCCAAGTATGAAGGAGGCAGAAAACCTGGCCAATATTAAAAAGGAACTGCGATTCCGTGGTTATGAAGTGCCTTTAGTTGCTGATATACACTTTACGCCTAATGCAGCAGAAGCAGCTGCCCGTATTGTAGAAAAGGTAAGGGTAAATCCGGGTAATTATGCCGATAAAAAACGATTTGAAAATATAGAATATACACAGCAGGCCTATCAGGCAGAACTGGAGCGTATTTATAAGAAATTCTCGCCACTGGTGAAGATATGCAAAGAGTATGGTACTGCGATGCGTATTGGTACCAATCACGGGTCTTTATCTGACAGGATTATGAGTCAGTATGGGGATACACCGCGTGGGATGGTTGAGTCTGCCATGGAGTTCATGCGGATCTGTGAAGATCTTAATTATTATAATCTCGTGATCTCTATGAAAGCGAGTAATACACAGGTGATGGTTCAGGCCTATCGTTTGCTGGTAGAAACCATGGTCAGAGAGGGGATGAATTATCCGCTGCACCTTGGGGTAACTGAAGCTGGTGACGGTGAGGATGGAAGGATTAAATCTGCTGTAGGTATCGGTACTTTACTGGAAGACGGATTAGGTGATACAATCAGGGTTTCATTAACTGAAGATCCTGAATTTGAAGCTCCGGTAGCAAAGGCTCTGGCTGACCGCTATGTGAAAAGAGGACTGAACCAGGTTGAAACCGAAAGGATTGTGATCCAGGATTTACCATACAATCCTTATACTTATAACCGCAGGGTTACCCGCGCTGTACAGCATATTGGAGGACATCATCATCCTGTAGTTATGCTGGATGTCTCTTCGAAAAATTTAAAAGATCCTTATTTCTTAACTGAAGTCGGATACAAATATAGCGCAGGGCTTGATAAATATAATATGGCAGATCAGGCCTGTGACCTGGTCTATTTAGGAGATAAACTTCCTTCTTTCTCTTTCCCTGGTAATCTGAGACAGATATACAATTATGCTACCTGGCTGGAACTGAAAGAAAAAAACAACTGTCATCCGTTAATTAGTCTGGAAGAGTACGGAGCAGCTATTCAAAAAGATACTATACTTAACCTGGTTAGCGTAAATGCTAAAAATTACGATAGTGCCTTATTGAAAAATCTGGATCATACCGTAGTACTGATACTGGAAACATCTTCTGAACAGGGGATGATGGAACAGAGGGCATTTTTTATCGCACTGCTGAAAAATGAAAATCAGGTTCCGGTAATTATCAAAAGATCTTATGCCGCAATCAGCGCTGATGATCTTCAGTTATATGCAGCTACAGATCTGGGTGCATTGTTTACTGATGGATTCGGAGATGGTGTCTGGATTGATGCGCCGGAGCAGGTTGGTCTTCCAATTATGAACTCTACAAGTTTTGGGATTTTACAAGCGACCAGAACCCGGATCTCCAAGACCGAATATATTTCTTGTCCAAGCTGTGGAAGGACACTTTTTGATTTACAGGAAACCACCCAACTGATCCGTTCGAGAACAGACCATTTGAAAGGAATTAAAATTGGTATTATGGGCTGCATTGTAAATGGCCCTGGTGAAATGGCTGATGCTGATTATGGATACGTTGGTACCGGCCCGGACAAAATCACTTTGTACCGGGGTAAGGAAGTCGTGAAGAAGAATGTGAGTTCTGCTTCTGCACTTGACGATCTGATTGAGCTGATTAAGGAAGACGGCAACTGGACTGAGGTCAAATAATATTTTACTAATTGTCTTTTTGTAAAAAGGCCAGACTCTTATCGCATACTTCCTGCAGGTGGTCAGGAAGATCCTGTCCGGTATAGGGATGTGAAGCGCCGAATACATGATTAGCCCCCTGTATCTTCTGTAATTTAGCTTTAGGTTGTGATTGTGCAAGCTGCTGGGCTACACTGAACTTTACATTCACATCATCGTCACCATGGAGGATCAGCCATGGGATTTTAACTTTTGAGGCTGCATGGAGAATATCAAATTCATCCCTGTGGGCATTAAAATCTTCAAGTAATGTCTTGTTTAGGGGCATTTTTTCTTTGGTCCGCGCATTTTCCACAAAGATCTTTCCTTCGGTTAACCATTCTTCTTCCTGTTCCTTTTTCCAGAGAGAGCTGAAATCTGCGATAGCTGACCAGGTAATCACTTTATTTACCCGATCATCATTCGCTGCTTTCAGGATAGCGAGCGCACCGCCACGACTATGGCCAATCAGGTAAACAGGGTTTAAAGGATAAGTGTGTGCGATATAGTTCAATGCAGTGTCTACATCGAGAAGTTCCATGCTAACAGTATTTGAGGCAAATGCATCGAGGTCTGTTACTTCGCGGGGCTGCGCCTCTGTAACGCCGCTATGGCTCAGGTTAAATTTGAAATAACGGTATCCACTGGCAGCAAAAAAAGCAGCGACCTGATTATGTGCACCCCAATCTTTAAATCCTTTGAAGCCATGAATGAATAAAATACATGGCTGATTTGTATAATTGTCGTCATATGTCAGATCCCCGGAAATTGTTTTATCTTTAGATCCTGACAAAATAAATTGCTCTTTTTTTATCATATACTGTGTCTATAAGTTAACTAACACTATTAACAAACATAATGAACCCTTGTTTAGTCTTGGTAAGATTTAATTTAAAATCTTTCTAAATTAATCTTAATTACAGCATAATGACAGACACTAAGGGTGGGCTTACTACTTTTGTTCCCACTATAAAACAACACAAGCCAAATTGGAATATTTAAAGATACTTGCTTTCACTCACAAACACATTGACTTAAAATCTTTAGGGAAATTGGTTATCTGCGAGCAGACTCTGGATGACAGACTGAAGAATATCCAAAATGAACTGAATGTAAAAGAGATTTTTTACATTGGTACCTGTAATCGTGTTGAATTTGTCTTTACTACTGCCCATACTTTAGACCACGCATTTATTCTTCGTTTCCTGACAGTTCTTGATATGGGCCTGCCGGAACAATACATGGAAAAGTTTATCGAAAATGTTTCTGTTTATGAACAGGTTGAGGCTTTTAACCATTTACTGCGTACTTCGTGCTCACTGGAAAGTCTGGTAGTTGGAGAGAAGGAAATTCTTGCCCAGGTACGCCGGGCTTATGAAGCTTGCCGCGTTTCGGGTTTTACAGCCGATTATATGCGGATGATTATGAACCGGGTAGTTAAAACAGCCAAAGAGGTTTATACTAATACTAATATCTCTAAAAACCCAGTTTCGGTCGTTTCTCTGGCTTACCGCAAATTACGGGATCTGACTATAACTTCCAGCTCCAGGATTTTAATCATAGGAGCGGGGGAAACCAACAAAAACATAGCGCAATACCTCAAAAAACATAAGTATTCTGATTTTTCAGTTTTCAACAGAACTCTGGAGCATGCAGAATCGCTTGCAAAAGAATTGAATGGTAAAGCTTATCCACTATCAGCCCTGGAAGATTACAATCAGGGATTTGATGTAATTATTACCTGTACAGGAGCTACCGAGCCTATTATCACTGAAGAGATTTACCGTAAGTTGCTTATTGGTGAAACAGGAAAAAAAGTGATCGTAGATCTGGCTATCCCTAATGATACTGCTCCGGCTGTTATCCAGAATTTTCCAATACACTATATCGAAGTTGAATCTTTAAAAGAGATTGCACGTAAGAACATTCAGGAGCGTTATGATGAACTGATTAACGCTGAACAAATTATTGATCAGAATATTAAAGAGTTTGATCTGGATCTTCGTCAGCGCAAAATAGAAATTGCGATGAGTGAAGTTCCTCAAAAGATTAAAGCTATAAAAAGTAAAGCTATGGATATAGTTTTTGCTGATGAGATCAATACACTGGATGAAAACTCAAGACTGGTACTGGAACGGGTGATGGATTACATGGAAAAGAAGTACATCAGTGTACCGATGATTATGGCTAAAGAAATTCTGGTCAACAACAGCTAACCGTTCCGGGTAGATTAGTCAGCACAAATACATTATTTGTTTATTATTTACGACTATAACTCTTTTAGATTAAATTTGCGCCAATCTATAACGTGATAATCTAAATTAGCTATGAGCGAAATACTAACCAAAATGCTCATGCAGGCTGCTTGTTAAAATCATGATTGGACTGGAATACAAATAAAGGACAATATACACTTCGAAAAAAAATATGCTCTAATGAAAAAACTTATTATCGGGACAAGAGGTAGTGATCTAGCTTTATGGCAAGCCAATTTTACCAAAGACAAACTTGCTGAAATTGGAATAGAAGCCGAATTGAAGATCATTAAAACCCAGGGTGATAAAATACTGAACCTGAGGTTGGACAAATTGGAAGGAAAAGGTTTTTTTACTAAAGAGCTGGAAGAAGAATTATTAAATGGCAGTATTGATCTTGCCGTACACTCTCATAAAGATTTACCGACTACTAATCCTCCGGGATTAATAATTGCAGCTGTTTCTGAGCGTGAGGATCCCTCAGAATTATTATTGATTTTAAAGGATTGCGTAGATCTTACACAAAAACTTTCTTTAAAAACCGGTGCGCAGGTAGGTACCTCGTCAAACAGACGTAAAGCCCAGTTACTGGCTTTAAGGACTGATCTGAATATTGAGGATTTGCGTGGTAATGTAATTACACGTATTCAGAAACTGAGAGACGAAAGTTACGATGCTATTCTGTTGGCTAAAGCTGGAGTAAATCGTTTAGATCTTGATTTATCAGAATTTCATGTTGAGGTTATAGATACTACTGAGCTGATCCCTGCACCTGCACAAGGTGTACTGGCTATTCAGATCAGAGAAAACGACCAGGAATTATTTGATATCCTTCAGCAAATCAATGATCCGCTTACAGCCGAAGAGATAGCTGTAGAGCGTAAAGTGCTTAACCTTTTTGAAGGCGGTTGTCATATGCCTTTGGGTTGTTATTGTAAAAAAGAGAACGGGAAATATGAGGTGTGGACTTCAAAAGCATTATCTGCTGATGATTTCCCAAATCGTTTATTCTTCAGGGTGCCTGATCTTGAAGGTCTTGCTGAAAAGATTGTCGCTAAATTTTCTCCGGACAGAAAACTGCCTTCAAAAGTTTTTATCTCGAGAGAAATCGGTGAGCATAATTACTTCAGAAGAGCACTGGAAACAAACCATATAGAAATTGAAGGAAGATCACTGATCCGTACCTTTCCTATAGTGAACGTACTGGACCCTTTTTATCTGAAACATATCCACTGGATCTTTTTCAGTAGCCGTAACGGAGTAGAATTCTTCTTCAAACTAAAGCCTGTACTGCCTAAACATGTTAAGTTTGGGGTGGTAGGCAGAGGATCTGAAGATGCATTAAGGAAACACGGTCATAAAGCAGATTATGTTGGGGAAAGCGGTGATATCACTGAAGTTGCTGAACACTTTGCTTTACTGGTCAGAGAACAGACTGTTTTATTCCCAAGAGCGCAGGATTCATTATTGAGTATACAAAAATCTCTGGCAGAAGATACTAAGGTCGTTGATCTTCCTATCTATGAAACAGTGATTGAAGAAAATATAGACCGTACTTATGCTGATGTATTAATATTCACCAGTCCATCCAATGTGGAGGCTTATTTTAAGGACAATTTACTTGATCCGGGACAAAAGGTAATCGCCATTGGAAATTCTACCGGAAAGAAATTTGAGGAAATGGGCGTTGACTATGTTCTTCCTTATTCTCCGGATGAAATTGGCCTGGCAGAAGCTGTATTCGGAATTGATATTAAATAAAAAAAGAGAGGTTGATTATGTTGCACCGTCCGCGTAGATTAAGAAAGAATCCTGTAGTAAGAGAAATGATGGCAGAGACAAAACTGTCTAAAGACATGTTTGTTTATCCGTATTTTATTGTTCCTGGAACAGGTGTAAAACATGGTATTGATTCAATGCCTGGCGTAAACCACTTTTCTACTGATCTGTTAATCAGAGATGTTGAAAAAGGCCTGGAGCTGGGCGTGAATAAAATCATGCTGTTTGGTGTAGGAGATGAGAAATCTGAAGATGCACGTTCTGCTTATCATGATCATTCTCTGGTGCCTTCTGCTGTTCGTGAACTGAAGAAAAACTTTGGGGACGATTTATATATAGTTACAGATGTTTGCGTTTGTTCTTATACTACGCACGGACATTGTGGTATTTTGAAAGATGACTATGTACAAAATGATGAAACGGTAGAAGTGATTGCAAAGATGGCCCTAACCCATGTACAGGCCGGAGCTGATATGTTGGCTCCGTCAGATATGATGGACGGCCGTATTGGTGCGATGCGGAATTTACTGGATCAAAATGGTTACGTAAACGCAGCAATCATGTCGCATGCGACTAAATTTGCTTCGGCTTATTACGGGCCATTCAGAGAAGCTGCTGATTGTGCACCGGGTAAAGGTGACCGGAAGGCTTACCAGATGGATTTCAGAAACCCTGAAGAAGCTTTACGTGAAGCATTGCTTGACCAGAGTGAAGGGGCTGATATATTAATGGTAAAACCGGCATTGGCTTATATGGATGTGATCCATAACCTGAAGCAAAATACAGATTTGCCTATTGCCTGTTATAACGTATCGGGAGAATATGCCATGGTTAAGGCTGCAGCGCAAAAAGGCTGGATTGATGAACAAAAGATTGTAATGGAAACAATGTATGCTTTTGCACGTGCAGGAGCGAGCATTATTACCACTTATCATATAAGAGATATTGTAGAAAAGAACTGGATGTAATATGTTAGAATCGTTAAAAAAGATGTTTTCCGGCAACGAAGGAGATATGCCCGTGAATACTGGAAGTAAACCAGATATTTCAAGAGAGAAATCTAAAGAGCTGTACGAAAAAGCTAAAACCTATTTTCCTGGTGGCGTAAATTCACCGGTAAGAGCTTTTAAATCTGTTTATGGGACTCCATTATTCATTCAAAAAGGTGACGGATGTTTTGTCTGGGATGCTGATGGAAATCAGTTTATTGATTTCTGCGGTAGCTGGGGCCCATTAATCTTAGGTCATAATCCGGCTAAAGTAAGGGAAAAGGTAACCGAAGTCATGCAGAACGGAATGAGCTTTGGTGCGCCGACTGCACTGGAAAACGAACTGGCTGAAATCATTATTAAAAATAATAAACACGTAGAAAAAATACGTTTTACGAGTTCAGGTACAGAAGCGGTCATGTCGGCTATTCGCCTGGCACGTGGTTATACCCGGAGAGACAAAATTCTGAAATTTGAAGGTTGTTATCATGGACACAGTGATTCATTATTAGTTAAAGCAGGTTCAGGTCTGGTTACTTTTGGTGAGACTTCTTCGCTGGGAGTACCGAAGTCTTTTGCTGAAGAAACTATTGTCATCCCTTTAAATGACACGGAAGCTTTAACACAGGCTTTTGCCCAGTTTAAAGACCAGCTGGCAGCAGTGATCATCGAAGGTATTCCTGCGAACAATGGTCTGTTGATTCAGGATGAAGCTTATATAGAGTTCTTACAGAAAATCTGTAAGGAGAATGGTACACTACTGATCTTCGATGAGGTAATTACTGGTTTCCGTCTGGGTTTTGAAGGTGCAGCCGGATATTATAATGCTAAACCTGATATCGTTACTTACGGTAAAATATTAGGTGGTGGTTTACCTGTTGGTATGTATGGTGCTTCATCCGAAATCATGGGACATATTTCTCCTGATGGAGGTGTTTACCAGGCTGGTACTTTATCCGGAAATCCGGTAGCTATGGCAGCAGGTATTGCGCAGCTGACAGAACTATTGCGTTCAGGTTTTTATAAAGAACTGAATTCAAAGGCTAAAGAATTTGCAGAAGGTATTCAGCGTTTTGCGACAGCCAGAAATTATAAGTTTAAAGTATTTCATGTAGGTTCTATCTTCTGGTTTGCTTTTACGGATAAGGATAAAATACAATGTGCAGAAGATATTGATCCGGCAAGTATGGAGAAATTTAAAGTAATGCACCGCGAACTGTTAAACAGAGGCATTTATTTAGGCCCTTCTGGTTACGAAGTAGGATTCGTTTCTGCTGCCCATACAAAAATAGAACTTGAAAAGGCTAAAAGAGCTATCCTCGAAGCACTGGACATTGTTTTTAGGAATAAATAAATTAACAGTATATTTAAAGAGATTATAAAGATTTTGAAAAAATCAATCATCATATTCTATTTCATGCTGCTGTACTCACTGGTACAGCTGATTTCCTGGGGGACGCTTGTCGTTAAACTTCAGCCTTCCAGAATGGCTATGGTTATGGGAGAGGGATCTGTATTTTTATTTCTCTTGTGTGTTGGCGCTTATTTCCTGCATCAGTCGATTAAAAAGGAAGATTTATTAAGAGAACAGCAGCAGAATTTCCTTTTATCTGTTACCCATGAGTTGAAATCGCCTCTGGCAGCTATTAAATTATCATTACAGACTATCGTGAAACGTGATCTGGATAAAGCCCGTCAGACTTCACTGCTGAGTAATTCATTGAAAGATATTGAACGCCTGGATGACCTGGTGGAAAATATGCTGCTGGCTACAAAAATTGAAAACCGTTCGTATTCTTTCCCTAAGGAAGAGTTTGATTTTTCTGAACTGGTGACGAAAATCACCGACAGATTACAGATTCACTCCTGTGGTTGTGAGCAGGTGATTAATCCTGTGATCCAGCCAAATGTAAAGGTCGTGGGTGATCCGTTTACCCTTTCATCGGTAGTTACTAACCTGGTGGAGAATGCGGTGAAATATTCAGGACCCTGTGCTGAAGTTGGTGTTGAATTAAGAATGCGTGATGGACATCCTTTCCTGAGTGTTTCTGATAGAGGGCCTGGTATTCCGGATGCGGAGAAAATGCTCATATTTGATAAGTTTTACCGCGTTGGTGAAGAAAACACAAGGAAAGCGAAAGGAACTGGACTGGGATTGTTTATAGTCAAAGAAGTTTTGCAAAAACACGATGCTGATATCAGCGTCAGAGACAATGTACCACAGGGTACAATTTTTGAAATCACATTTAGTTGATCATTATGCAACAGAAATTAAGAATTTTATTGGTCGAAGATGAAGACCATTTATTAGATGCTATAAAATTAAACCTTGAACTGGAAGGTTACAAAGTCCATGCAGTAAAAGATGGTAAAACAGCTTTGAAGATTTTCAAGGAAGAGCGTTTTAACCTGATTATCCTGGATGTTATGCTTCCTGAAATGGATGGTTTCCAGGTATGTGAAACTATTCGTTTAGAGAATACTGAGGTTCCGATCTTATTTTTAACAGCTAAAAATACAAGCGAAGACCGTGTAATGGGTCTTAAAAAAGGTGCTGATGATTATCTGGTTAAACCTTTCAATCTGGAAGAACTGATCTTAAGAGTTGGTATCCTGGTTAAACGTAGCATGAAATCAGATGATTTAAAAGAATTGAATTCTTACAAAATCGGTGAGAAAACAATTTATTTCAACTCATTCGAACTGAAACAGGATGACGGAGTGATTGTTCCTTTAACTAAAAAAGAAACCATGCTGCTTAAATTACTGATCGAACGTAAAAACGAGGCCGTTTCAAGAGAGCAGATCCTGGAAACTGTATGGAATTATGATGTTTATCCTTCAACACGTACGATTGATAACTTCATTCTGACTTTCCGTAAGTATTTCGAACCAGATCAGAAAAACCCTGTTTATTTCCACTCTATACGTGGTGTAGGCTATAAATTTACGGATATTCATAACTAATGTATAACGCAAAAGGCAGGTATGCCCTGATGGCAATTTTTGTTGTCGCCGCTGGGGTATGCCTTTTTTATGATCAGATCCAACTGGCTGTAATTTCGGGCCTACTGATTGCATTCGTAATCTGGAGCCACTTTAAAAGCAGCTCCATCCTGATTGCTTCCAAATATTTTAAAAACGGGGATTATGACAAAGCTGCCAGTTTACTGGCGGAAGTGCCTAATCCTGACCGTCTGGCTAAAAACAGACGCGGGTATTATGAGTTTATGATCGCCAATATTGCGCTTAAAAAAGAGGACTATCAGGCTGCCGAATACCATTTTCAGGTGGCCAGCCGTTTCCCTCTGGGCACAAGAAGTGACAAGTCTTTTGTATTGATACATCTGGCTAATCTTGCCCTGCGTAAAAAAGATAAAGTAAGGGCCCTTGCTTATGCTGAAAAAGCAAAAGAACTGGCGAATACGGAAAGAACGAAAGAGATAATTAATAAAATAGAAAAAGAAGCAAATAGCTTACCAACAAATTAAGATTAGATGAACACTTTATTTTTAGATGCAGCATGGTCCAAACAAACTGAACGTCCACCGGTGTGGATGATGCGCCAGGCTGGTCGTTTTATGCCAGAATATTGGGAAATTAAAAACAAGTATTCATTCTTAGAGATGTGCAAAACACCTGAAATTGCTGCTGATGTAACGATGTTGCCAGTAGATTTATTGGGTATTGATGCGGCTATTTTGTTTTGTGATATATTGGTTACCGGTGAAGCCATGGGTGGTGATCTGAGCTTTACCCAGGGTATAGGTCCGCGTTTTGCGAACCCGGTACGTACTTTAAAAGATGTAGAAAACCTGAATGTGGATTGTCTGGATCAGCTGGAATATGTAGCTGATGCAATTAAAGTAATTCAGCAGCGCTTAAATGGCAGCATTCCTTTAATCGGTTTTGCTGGTGCACCGTTTACAGTAATGAGTTATCTTGTTGAAGGTGCCTCGTCAAAAGATTTCAAGCTGACTAAATTGCTGATGCATAATCATCCTGAGGTTGCACATAAATTATTGGCTAAAATAGCTAAAGTAACTGCTGAATATCTGAACCTGCAAATTGCAGCAGGTGTAAATGCTATCCAGATCTTTGATAGCTGGGCATTGGCTTTATCATGGAATGATTACCAGGAATTCTCTCACCGTTATATTCAGGAGATCATTGCTAATCTGAACAGAAAAGATATCCCTGTAATTTCATTCTGTAAAGGAAGTTCTGTATTCGCACCTATCATGGCTACTGCGAAACCAGATGTGATTTCTGTAGACTGGAATGCAGATTTATTAAATATTAAACAGAGCTTACCTGCAGGTATTGCCGTTCAGGGAAACCTTGATCCGCATATCTTATATGCAGATAAACCTGTGATTAAGAAACATATTTTGCAGTTGTTTGAACGCATGCGCGGAGAGAATGGCTTTATCTTTAACCTGGGTCATGGTATCATGCCTGATATCCCATTTGATAACGTGAAATATGCGATTGACTTTATTAAAGAATTCCGCTATTAATGGATCAGTATTATCTATATATCCTGTCTGTCCATATCATCTTTGTGGTGAGCTGGATGGCTGGGTTGTTTTATAGTGTAAGGCTGTTTATTTATCATACGGAGGCAAATGACCGTCCTGAAAATGAACGTGAGATCCTGCAGAAGGAATTTATCAAAATAGAGCATAAACTCTGGCATATCATTACTAACCCGGCGATGACACTGGCTGTACTTGCCGGAATAGCGATGATTTGTATCCGCCCGGGTTTATTAAGTACACCCTGGCTACCTGTTAAATTAGGTTTTGTATTCCTGCTGATCGTTTATCATTTTATATGTCAGCGTATCATGCACCAATTGAAAAGAGGAATTTTTAAACTGACTTCCTTTCAGCTGAGATTATGGAATGAAGTAGCTACGATTTTACTGGTTGCAATCGTGTTTACTGTTATCCTGAAAAGTGCGGTAGACTGGATCTACGGGCTGGTCGGATTAATCATCTTTTCGGTGGTTATTATGATCGCAGTGAAGTGGTATAAGCACTACAGACAGAAACGAGGGGAGTAATCTCTGTTGTTATAAAAAAAAGACGCTGTTCTTTTCGGTCATGACTGAAAAGAACAGCGTCTTTTTTTATTTATTTTCGTTTGCTTGCAACTTTTAACGGGGTTCGTGCATCTACTAGATATCAACCAAACAAAACTTGACGCAAACTTACAAAATAACCGATTTGCTGGAAGGCTGTAAAGCTGGCAACAGAAAGATGCAGGAAATGCTTTACCGCCAGACTGCATCCGGAATGTTGACGGTTTGTATGCGCTATAGCCGTGACCGGATGGAAGCAGAAGATGTGCTCCAACTGGGATATATTAAGGTTTTCCAGAAGATTAATGAATTCAGGGGAGACGGTTCCTTTGAAGGATGGATCAGAAGGGTAATGGTGAATACCGCCATTGAAAACTATAGAAAGAATTTAAGGGCACTGCGTGTGGTTGCCTATGAAGAGATCAGTGAGCAGCCGTATACTGACTTTGACTTTAGCAGAATGGGGATGCAGGATCTGTTAGGTCTGATTCAGCAGCTGGCGGATGGATACCGGATTGTATTTAATATGTATGTGATGGAAGGATATTCACACCAGGAGATTGCTAAAACACTAGGGATCTCGGAAGGAACAAGTAAATCACAGTTGTTCAGGGCAAGGGCAATTTTAAGGGAGGAGATTATTAAAATGGAGGGCACAAATTATGCAACATATGCAGGATAAAGAGTTCGATCAGCTGATGAGACAAAAATTTGAAGATGCGTTTATTGAACCATCTGCAGATTTATGGAAGGGAATTGAACAAAAAATTGAGCCTAAGCGTAAACGGGTTTTTCCTTTTTACTATGCGGCAGCGGCGGCAGTTGGTATGGCATTAACTGTTGGGGTGTTGTTCCATAAAACTGAAAAAGTTCAGATGCATTTACCTGAGCTTACTGGCCTTAAGGTTAAGGCTGATACTGCTGAAAACAAAAATGCTGTTGTAGCAGTCGAACCGGTAAAGACCTTGGATAAGGTCAAAGAATTGCAGGTAGCAGAATTATCTCCGGTTAGGAAAAAAATGCAGTCAGTTGAAAAAAATATGCTGGTCATGCAACCTTTAGAGAAGATTACTCATCTTGATCATAAAGACGTTCAGGTAAAACTGGAGAAAGCGGCTTTACCTAAAGCCAGTTTTGAAACTCAGGAAGAACCTGTTGTACTGGCTAATGTAGCTGATGCGTCTGCAGGTAAAGATGAAGTGATCAATGAGAACGATCACGCCGAACGGAAAGGAATAAGAAATGTTGGCGATCTGATTAATTATGTCGTTGATAAGGTTGATAAAAGAGAGGAGAAGTTTCTTCAGTTTAAAACGGAAGATGATAACTCTTCACTGATAGCGGTGAATATAGGGATGATTAAATTTAATCGTAAAAGACAAAAATAAGACACACAAATAACCTGAATATATGAAGATTAACCAACTAATGACCGTAATGCTGACCGGAATGGTCGGCCTGTCCGCACTCACGGCGAACGCACAAAGTGACTCAACCAAAGTTATCAAACACAAAAAGATCAATGTCAGTTTATCTTTCGGAGATAAGGAAGACAGTGTGAAAAAAGCAGAAGCCCCTAAGGGTCGCTTTATGGGAGGGATTACTTTCACCAGACTGGACCTAGGTTTTTCCAGACTGATTGATAATGGCAGTTTTTCACTTTCCCCGAAAAACAAATTCCTGGATTACCGGGGAATAAAGACTAGTACGGTTTCTTTTGATGTACTCTATTTTGGATACCGTTTTAACCCAAAATTCAAGGTTTATATTGCAGGAGGTTTCGACTGGACGTTGATCAGGTTGAAAAATAATATTACTATACAGCGGAATACACCGGACCTGACTTATGTAGAGGACCCTGTGAACTTCAGTAAAAATAGATTTTCAAGTAGTTATGTTCATATTCCACTGAATTTTGAATTCCGTACCAAAGAAAATGATAAGGGTAAGAGATTCTATCTGGTGTTAGGCCCAGAAGTGAGTTTCCTGCTGAACGGGATGGTTAAACAGATCAGCAGCGAGCGCGGTAAACAGAAATTCCGTGACGATTATGATTTTCAACCCGTACGTGTAGGTGGTACAGTTCGTATAGGCTACGGTGGTATTGGTTTGTTTACCAAGTATTACTTCAACGATATGTTTGACAGTGTTTCACAGAAAGGACTTAAAAATATGTCGTTCGGGATTACTTTTGGCCTGAATTAAAATATATATACACACATTGAAATTAACCTCAGGGATATGTTATCTCTGAGGTTTTTTTGTGGGCATATCTATTCAATGACCATTTTTATACTATGAATTTTCCCTCCTAACTGTATCTTTACGCTGTGGACGAAAATATCATCAGTGTCAGGCAGCTAACTAAACAATACCAGACTGAACAGGCTTCAGGAATCAGAAATATCAGTTTTGATATTAAACGCGGAGATATTATCGCAGTTATCGGTGAAAGCGGAAGTGGGAAATCTACTTTGTTAAAATCTATCTTCGGTTTATTGAAAGTTGACGAAGGAGAAGTCTTATTTAACGGTAAACGTGTCTTAGGTCCACACGAGCAGCTTATTCCAGGGCATAAGGAGATGAAAATTGTAACCCAGGATTTCTCTTTGAATATTTATGCCAAGGTCTATGATAATATTGCCTCAGTTCTCTCTAACAGGGATGTGAAATCCAAAGAGGAGAAAACTGTTAAGATGATGCAGCATCTGCATATCGATCATCTCAGAAATAAAAAGATTACGGAACTAAGCGGGGGAGAACAGCAGCGGGTGGCTATTGCAAAGGCATTGGTGACGGATACAAGCGTGTTGTTACTGGATGAACCTTTTAGCCAGGTCGATGCGCTGTTAAAGAATCAATTGCGAGCCGATATTAAACGCATAGCGGCAGAAACAGGAGTTACTGTGATCATTGTGTCACACGATCCTGCGGATGGCTTATTTCTGGCGGATGAGTTATTGCTGATGAAAGATGGTCAGTTGATTCAGAAAGGTCAGCCTGCTTATGTATATAATCATCCGGAACATATTTATACTGCCCAACTTTTAGGTAACGCAGTTGTATTGAAACCGGAAGATGGTCTGAAGTTAGGTCTCCATGGAAAACATGAAGGGACTGTTGTATTTTATCCGGAATGGGTAGAGTTAAAAGGCGGATGGAATAGTAAACGTTATGAAGTGAAAGACGTTTATTATAAAGGTTTTTATGAAGAACTGTTGCTGGAAAGGAACGGCGTAACGATCCGGGCAATACAGCTGAACAGGGGAGAGCATAAAAAAAACGACCACGTTCAGGCGAACATTGGTCGTTTTCTAGAGTTTTAAGTTATTTGCTTATGGAATCAGATAGGAGTCTATTAGCGTTATTTTCACGTTTGAGTCAAAGGTTGGTGCTCCAATTGCAATACCATTAGGATCACTGAAATATATATTTACATAGCCTATACCAGAGTCAAAGTTATAAGAAATTTTATTATAAGTCTGAGGAATGGCTTCATAAACATTTGGATCATCAATTGACATCGCAACTACGATATGACCATTTTTATTAAAATAAGCATCGTTTTCCTGAACATTAATAGTTGTGAACCATGATTTACCGTCGTTGGTTACCTTCCAGTTTGCTTTTGGAACAGTGACTAAAATAGTTCTGTTCGTAGTCTGGTTATTAGGTGCAATGACTTCCTTCTTACATGAAGACAATCCAATTGCCGTAATGCTTAAGAGTAATAGTAGGTATTTTTTCATATTTGTGTGTTTGTTTCAATCTAGCAAGAATATTGCCAGTTTTTAAAATCTTTGCTAATTTAACTAAAATTAAATTTAGAGTGTTTCTAAACTTTTAACAAATAAATATAATTAATTAAGATTAAACATCATAGCAGGTAATTTAAAATTTTGCTGCTATGATGTTCAGAAGTTGAAAGGCAAATTATAAAGCAGGTTACTTTTTTTCTTTATATAAAACACTAAAGTCTATATCTATCGACGGTGGCGTACCATCACTATTTTTTGATTTGATAATTAAATCACCATCAATAACTTCATAAGTTAAATTATTGTTTTTGAATGTAGTTGGCAAGTTAAATCTTTCTCGATTTGAACTTCTACCAGAATTTACCAAAGCCCCCAAGACTGTACAATTACTTATGTCTAAAATATTCAAATTAGAAATTATAAAAGTCGATTCACCGTTAGTTGTATTCCATTGATATGGTGGGATAGTGAAATTTGTTGCAATATTTGAATTATCTCCCCCGGGCCTTGGATTACTTCCCCTATCTGGTGAAGTAGGTGGTACTTCTATGTCATAACCTGGGGTTCCCCTTGGAGGTCTTGGCGCATTAGTATAAGATGCAATTATCCTTGATTGTTCTTCTTCATATGGTAATTCGGTAATTTTAACAGTTGAAAATCTGAAAGTAGCATCATAACGTAACGAAGGATCGGCAGGAGAGGGATCAAGTGTTATTTTAAGAGCGCTTTTTGCCTCTAATGGAGAGAATTTTAATATGTATGATTTGCCTGGTGTATTTCGGCTGTTATCCGCAATCAGTTTAGCATATCTGTCTACTTTTTTTTCGACAGGACTAAGTGACTCATTACATTTATCCTGAACATTGGTGATAATCTCCGGAGTATTATCGAGTTTAACCCAAAGAACCGGATTAATATAATCAGCTGGTTTTGTATTCCCGTCTGTAGTATAATCAGCACCCTGGCCTAGTATCTGGATTTGATAGGTTTTATTAGCTTTAAACGGGTATTCTATAGAAAGAACAGAGTTGGAATAATCAGAACCTGAATTGACATTTCCTTTAGCAAATAAGGCCAATGAGGGAAATCCAGAACTAATAGAATAGATCTTTGTTTTACCTACAACTCTGATACGACTGCCCCAAAGGGTAGTAGGATTCGGCCCGAATCCATTTACTTGACAACCTGAATTTTCAAAATTATCACCAGGATTAGTCCTTAAGGAACTTGCAGTTATAAAACTTATTTCTGTTGTTTGCGCAATTGCAGAGTAACAAAAAGAGAGAAAGCAGCAGCTTATGATTAGAGTTTTGAGTGATCTCATTTGTTTATGCCTTTTGTAAAGTAATCTCTATAGATTCTTGTTTTATCTTTCTCTGAAGTAGAATCAATGTATTCCAGAGCGAATGACTGACTGTTTATTTGATACAGCTTAGGCATCATAGCCTTGCCATAAATGGCATATTTAAGAAACTGTTCTTCTTTGATTTTAACTATTTCATACTGAACCAGAGTGCCGTATGATACAAAGCCATTGGAGTTGAAAACGGAGTCATCGTTATAACCTTTTACCGTTTTTGCACTATCTGTAAATAATAGCTGACCGTTTTTATCAAAAGCTGTCATTTTTGTGTTGGATAAAAACCAATTTCCTTCAATTTTAGCGGGTTGATTATCCTTTGGACGTTTTACGTCATCTTTTTTACATGATTGCCAGATAAGTGGCAGGAAGAAGAGCGTAATTATAAACCTCTTCAAATGTAAGTATTTCATAGTTATTTTAATTTTGGTCAAATATATTGTTAAAATGCTGTGTTTTGTTTCTTTACAAGGAATTTAATTATGTTGGTTTGCTATTTTTTTTTGTTTTGTAATATTTATTGGCTTTTCGTCTTTAATAGTTAATTTTTAATACAATCCATTACCGTTTCTATACCATCGATGCATAGTATTCTGGAATATTCCTATTTTATTGGAAACCTAATCCTATCACTATTACCTAAACCCTATGAAAAACAAAGCGTTATTAGTTGCTGCTGCCCTTATGGCACTCAGTAGCGCATGCAAAAAACAAAACAATCAGGAAAATCAACTGACTGATTCGAAAAACAAAGATTGTAATTGTACCATTGAACAAGCCTCACCAGACTCCAAAGCCGAGATCATTACCTTTGGGAAAGGCAGTAAACAGTTTAAAATCGAAAAAAAGGATGGTCAATACATTCTTGGAGGCGATATGGTACTGAATGAACAGCAGGTTGCTTTCCTTAAACGTAAGTATGATCAGACTGGCACAGTCACCGAAAGTACATTCGTAGATGAATTTAAAAAGAGATGGCCTGGTGGAGTAGTGTATTATGCCATAGACCCGGCTTTGCCAGCTAACAAACAAGCCTGGGTGACCGGGGCCATCAGTCATTGGGAAACCAACACGAAGTTAACTTTCGTAGCAAGAACCACTCAGGCCAATTATGTGTATTTCACTCCAGGCAGTGGATGTTCCTCTTCTGTAGGGATGACTGGGAAACGCCAGAACATCACTCTTGGAAATTGTTCCCTGGGTAGTACCATCCATGAAATCGGGCATGCCATCGGATTATTACATGAGCAAAGCCGCGCTGACAGAGATGATTATATCATTATTAACACAGATAATATTGAAGATGGAAAGGAACACAATTTCCAAACCTATGTAGAACGTGGTCTGACCGGAGGTGAAACCGGTGCGCTTGATTTCGGATCCATCATGATGTATCCTTCCAGTGCTTTTTCAAGCAATGGAAAACCTACAATCACCAAACTGGACGGAACCACTTTCACTGCACAAAGGAATGGTCTTTCAGCAGGTGATTTAACAGGCATTAAATATTTATATCCTGATTCTGTATTCCAGGCTAATTAATCATTTGATAATATAATAATGGCGGCTGATACTGCCATTATTATATTATCAATGATTTTGTGATATTTACATTGTAATTCGTTCTCATCGGATTACAAAACGCTTTATGGAAATTCAACGAAAGTCCGATATCAGTTACAAAGAATTCATGGAAGAACATCACAATCCAGGTATTCCGGTAATTCTGACTGGCGCAACAAAAGCTTGGAAAGCTAACGGACTTTTCACACCTGACTGGTTCCGCAAAAATTATCCTGATAAGGAAAGTGATGTGATTAACAAGGAAACAGGTAAAGCTTATAAAATGGCTGAGGTAATGGACCTGGTTGAACAAAGCTCAGTGGAGAACCCGGCGCCTTATCCGCTTACTTTTAATATCAGCAAAGAAATTCCCGAAATGCTGGATATGATGCTGCCGCTGAACCTGGGGTATGCAAAACCAAACTGGTTAGATGATAAGGCTTTTCAACGTGGAAACTGGGGTGGTATTGTCGAGCTCTTTGTAGGTGGTCCGGGTGGTAAATTCCCTTATGTACATAAAGATTATTACCATTTGAGTGCCTGGATTAATCAGCTATACGGAGAAAAAAGATTCACTGTCTTTCCAAGAGGACAGGAGAAGTATTTATACGTTACCGGGAAAAACCAATGGCGTTCAGAAGTAAATGTATTTGAACCGGATTTTGAAAAACATCCTGAATTTAAAAATGCAACACCGATCAGCTTTACAGTAGGGCCAGGAGAAACTTTATATATCCCATTTGGGATATGGCATACAGCCTATTCCTTATCACCAACTATCTCAGTTGCTTTTGATCAGCTGAATGCGAAGAATTTTCCTTTATTTATGAACGATGTCTGGAATTTTAAGAAGGAATACAGCAAACCCAAGGCTGTAGCTGCTTACCTCTATGCACTAGCCGCAGGAGCAGGTTGCAGGATAAAAGAAAACTTTAAGGATTAAATAAAGAGGCTGGATCCAGATTCAGCCTCTTTATTGCAAAATGTTAATTTTTATATTGTATGTAAAAGTCAGTGTTGCTTTGTGGGGCAGTATGAGAATTATTATTCGAAATAATAATAAGATCATTATTAACTACTTCATAACTGAAATTATTTCCCTGAAACGAACCGGGTAAACTGATTAGCTCTCTCGGTGGGCGGCTAAGGCCGGTTGCATTGCCATATATTACGCAATTTAAGAACTCTGAAAAGTGCAAATCAGGAATAATACTGCTTAGATTAACAGAATAACTTGTCCCATTATAATCTAAAGCCCATTGATTAGCAGTGATTGTAAAATCCTTTGTTGTAGGTCTTGTTTGGTCGGGACGACGAATAGGGGGCTCGTCGGGATAAGACGCGATTTCGTAGCCAGGTGTTCCTCTTGGGGGTCTGGTAGTATTAGGATATTGTGCGATACTTCGTGTTTCCTCTTCAAATGGGAGTTCTGTGATTCGAATGTCATGAATGTTAATATATGCGTCAAATATCAGAGCGGGGTTTGCTGGAGAAGGGTCAAGTATTATTTTTAGTGAACTCTTATCTTCTAAAACGGAGAATGAAACACTCCATTTATCTTCGTCCGGATAAGAAAGAGGGATACTCCTGCCAAGTAATTTGGAATACCTACTAACGCTTCTTTCGACTTCATACATCATAGGACCGCAGGGGTTTTCGTAATGTTTAAAATCAGGTGCATTATCTAACTTTATCCACATAACCGGAAAGGTTCTTGCTTTCTTTGTGGGGGTAACATCATAATGCCTTAGCCAAGCGTTCAAATCTATTCTATATGTTTTATTAGCTTTGAAAGGGAACTCAACTGAGATTGAACTGTTTTGATCAGGACGTTCTGCATAGCGTGTTGCAGACAATTCTGCACCTCCATAACCACTTAAGTAATCACGAAGATAAATTCGTCCTAGAGATCGAATGTTATAACCTGTAATGGGAGTTGGGTTAGGGCCAAGTCCGTATATGTTGCATCCAGCGTTCGCCACTAAATTCTTATCAATCCAATGTGGAAAAAAGATATGAGTTGTGACTTGAGAATATGAAGAAAGGGAGCTAATGGTGAGAAAAAAAGCATAGAATATTGTTTTAGATACTTTCATTATTTTGCTTTTTTAAGATAGGCACTATATATTGTCCTGGTTTCCAAGTTTGTTTCTAAGTCTTCTAGAGAAATAGTTTCCTTATTAATTTTTACTACTTTATAGTTGTGTAATATGCTACTTGTGTAATATTTTAAAAATACTTCGTTCTTTAAGGAAATGATGCTATACTCGTATGAGGAGTCATCCAGTTTGATTAACTTGTCATCAAAACTTAGTGTTTTTTTATTGGCCAAGGCTGAATTGGTGCTGTCAGAAGATAGAATTGAGCCTTTCGAATCATATCTGGTAGTTTTTGTTTTAATGATTGACCAATCTCCAATAATTTCTGATTTTAATGATTGACCATTGGAAATGGTTGGAGTTAAAGGGGGGCTTTCTGTTTTTTTACATGAGCAACAGATCGTAATAGTTAATAACGAAGCAGTCATGATTTTTGATAGATAGTAATGTTTTTTCATTTATTATAATATTTTTTTTTAAAAATAGCATAATATTTTTTTATTTTGATATTTAGTAATCTCTTTTGCTTTATTTTATGTCAAATTAATTATGTGTGTTAATGTCTTGGCGGTTCAATATGTAAAAAAAAGGGACACTAAATCAAGAGTATCCCTTTTTGATAGTTGTTTATTAACTTATACTAAATATTCAAATAAAGTCTGGTCATCATTTAAATCGATCACCTCGAATTTAAACTCTGCCATCCGCTCTTTTAAAGACGCGTAATCCGTACTTTCCTGTAATTCGATACCAACCAATGCCGGTCCGTTTTCCCTGTTTGTCTTTTTGATAAATTCAAAACGGGTAATATCGTCATGCGGTCCCAGTACATTATTTACAAAAGATTTTAATGCACCTGGTCTCTGAGGAAAACGAACAATGAAATAATGCTTCAGTCCTTCGAAAAGTAAAGACTTCTCTTTGATCTCCTGCATCCTTTCAATATCATTATTACCACCACTAACTATACACACTACGGTCTTACCTGCAATAGTTGATTTAAGCTGATCCAGTGCAGCCACAGCTAATGCTCCTGCTGGTTCCACAACAATCGCATCTTCATTGTATAGTTTCAAAATGGTCGTACAGATTTTCCCCTCCGGGATCAGTAACATCTGATCCAGCAGATCACTACAGTATTCGAAAGTCAGGTTCCCCACACGTTTCACTGCTGCACCATCCACAAAACGATCGATATAATCGAGCGTAACCGGACTGCCATTTTTTAAAGCCTGGTTCATGGAAGGCGCACCTTCAGGTTCTACACCGATCAGGGTGATCGCAGGATTAATATTTTTAAAATAACTGCCTACACCTGAAGCCAGTCCACCGCCACCAATGGGCATAACTACTACTTCAGTTTCCGGCAGGTCTTCATAGATTTCAACACCTACTGTTCCCTGACCTTCAATAATTTTAATATTGTCGAAAGGAGGAACAAAGACCATTTGATGCTCAGCAGTATAAGCCAGTGCTTCTTTCATGCAATCATCAAAAGTATCCCCGACAAGGACAATTTTGATGTTATTGCCACCAAACATTTCGGTTTGTTTGATCTTTTGTCTCGGTGTAATTTCCGGCATAAAAATCACCCCTTGTATGTTCAATTTTTTGCAGGAATAAGCTACACCCTGTGCATGATTTCCAGCACTTGCACAAACCACACCACGACTGATCTGCTCCTTATCCAGCGTACTGATCATATTGTAAGCTCCACGTAACTTGTAAGAACGTACCACTTGCAAATCTTCTCTTTTCAGATAAATTTTGGCGTTATATTTCAGGGAAAGTCCTTCGTTATACTCTAGCTGTGTGCGCTTTATGGTATCTGCTATACGGGTTGCCGCTGCTTCAAAATCCAGTTCTACTTCTTTCTCCAGGTTCATGTTATAAGAATTTATTTAGTGCATCCAGATAAGCATCGGCCGAAGCTTTAACAATATCTGTACTGAATCCATATCCTAAGTAAGATTTCTCTTCATAAGAGACTCTCATATTAACTTTACTTGTATCATCACTACCACCATGCATAGCCTGAATGGTAAACTCTTTCAATTGGATATCCTTACCAATAATGCTTTCTATAGCCTTTATGGTCGCATTTACCGGGCCGTTACCTTCTGCTTTTGCTTCCTGCTCGACACCTTCATATTCCAGTTTTACTGTCGCAGTTGGTAATTGTAAATCGCCACAGACAACCTGCAGAGAGTTTAATTTATAACCATTTTTATAAGTGTGTTCTTCGCCGTCGCTCATTAATGAAAGCAAATCATCATCAGTAATTTCTTTTTTCGCATCAGCAAGCAACAGGAATTGCTCATATACCTGGTCAAGATTGATCTTTTCAATCACATAACCCAATCTTTCCAGATGATGTTTTAAGGCATGACGGCCACTTCTGGCAGTCAGGATAATATCTGATGAGTTGATTCCAACATCTTCAGGATTGATAATCTCATAATTCTCCCTGTGTTTCAGGAAACCATCCTGGTGAATACCAGAGCTATGCGCGAAAGCATTCTGACCAATAATTGCCTTATTTGGTTGTACAGGCATTCTCATCATACGGCTTACTTTAGCACTGATCTCACTAAAGTGTTTGGTATTGATATTGGTTTTCAGGTTCAGGGCATGATGTGTTTTCAGCACCATGGTCACTTCTTCCAGTGCTGTATTTCCTGCACGTTCACCGATACCGTTAATTGTACATTCTATCTGACGGGCGCCGTTAATTACCCCAGCTAAACTATTTGCAGTAGCTAAACCTAAATCATTATGACAGTGTACTGAAATGATGGCCTGATCAATATTTTGTACATGCTGTTTCAGATACAGGATTTTTGAACCGTATTGTTCAGGAAGACAATATCCGTTAGTATCCGGAATATTTACTACTGTTGCACCAGCAGCGATTACCGCTTCGATCATCTGTGCCAGAAAGGCGTTATCAGCACGGCCGGCATCTTCTGCAAAGAACTCAATATCTTCTACAAATTGTTTGGCATATTTTACAGCTTCAACAGCACGTTGCAAAATCTCTTCGCGGGTACTGTTGAATTTGTATTTGATATGCATATCGGACGATCCTATCCCGGTATGTATTCTTGGGCGTTTGGCATATTGCAAAGCAGCAACTGCCGAATCGATATCTTTTCTGTTTGCCCTGGTCAGTGCGCAGATAATGGGTTCACGCACAGCCTTGGATAGTTCTACTACACTCTGGAAATCACCAGGACTTGAAATCGGGAAACCAGCTTCAATTACATCGACACCCAGAGCCTCCAGTGCTTTTGCAATTTCTATCTTTTCAGGTGTAGAAAGCTGGCAACCTGGTACCTGTTCTCCGTCACGAAGGGTAGTGTCAAATATGTAAACTCTATTAGGATCGTGTAGCATTGTCATATCTAGTTAGTGTAAGTTTGTTGTGTGATAAATTTTAAGACGAGCTTACCCATATCCTCAGTACCTAATACTTTATATGGGCTGGTGGTATCATCTGCGATGTCATTAGTTCTGTAGCCGTCTTTAAGAACCCTGTCAATAGCCGAAATAATCAGTTGTGCTTCTTCTTTCAGACCAAAGCTGATCTCTAGCATAAGCGCTACCGATAGGATAGAAGCCAGTGGGTTAGCCAGGTCTTTACCTGTAATATCATGCGCTGAACCATGTATTGGCTCAAAGAACCCTGTTCCATCACCAACCGAAGCTGAAGCCAGCATACCCATTGAACCAGCAATCTGCGAAGCTTCATCTGTTAAAATATCGCCAAAAAGATTTGCTGTTAAAACAACATCAAATTGTTTAGGATCTTTAATCAGCTGCATCGCTGCATTATCGACAAACAGGTGCTGTGTTTCTACTTCAGGATATTGTTTAGCAATTTCCTGTACCGTCTCTCTCCATAACCTCGAACTTTCCAGTACATTGGCTTTATCCACAGAGCATAATTTTCTGCCGCGCTGCATCGCTGCTTCATAAGCTTTATGAGCGATTCTTTCTACTTCATATTTGTGGTAAATCATCAAATCGGAAGCCGTGTTTTTATCTTCAGATCTGTGTTTCTCTCCAAAATAAACATCACCTGTCAGCTCTCTGAAAAAAAGAATGTCTGTCCCTCTCAGAATATGTGCTTTGATACTTGACGCATTCAATAACTCGTCAAATAACAGGATCGGACGTAGATTGGCATATAATCCCAGTTCTTTACGGATTTTCAGTAATCCCTGTTCTGGACGTACTTTTAAAGAAGGGTCATTGTCGTATTTTGCATGACCTACTGCACCAAAGAGAATAGCATCACTTTTTTTTGCTTTCTCCAGTGTTTCATCAGGTAGCGGGTTACCTGTAGCTTCAATAGCCGCATGACCCATTAAAGCCTCATCAAAAGTAAATTCATGATCAAAACTCTCAGCAATCTGTACTAATACGGATTTTCCCCATTTGGTAACTTCTGGTCCTATACCATCTCCTGGTATTACTAAAATATGTTTTTTCATCAGTATGTGGTTTGGTTTTTAAACTCGACGGATTTTACTTCGCCGTTTTCCAATAAAATTCTTTTCTCGATGCAGGCAGGTAGTTGTGATTCAAAATGACCAACATAGATCAGTGTGGTACCATTTTTACATAACTCATCTACCAGCCTGTTAAAGTTTTGTGTTTGTTGCTGATCTAAACCCTGACAAGGTTCATCCAGAATCAATAGTTCCGGGTTTTTAATAATTGTACGTGCCAGAAAAGCCAGTCTTTGCTTACCTAGCGGAAGTTGGTTTAGCAGCGTGTGCTGCTCATCTACTAGCCCGAAATAGCTAATAAGCTCATCCGCCTGAGTTTTCTTGGTATAGTCTGGTTCACAGAACAAACCAGAGCTGTCAAAGAACCCGGAGATTACGCTTTGCTTAACGGTTGCCGAAGGATCAAAATACCAGTGCAGTTCGGGCGAAATCAGACCGATACGTTTCTTGATATCCCAGATACTTTCACCACTGCCTCTTTGGTAGCCAAACAGCTGGAAATTATTGGCATAAGCCTGGGGATGATCACCAGTTACCAAGCTTAATAAAGTTGATTTACCAGATCCATTATGACCTTGCAAAAGCCATTTCTCTCCAGCGTTAACCTCCCAGTTGATATTTTTCAATACCTGTTTGTCACCATAGCTGATATTCACACCGCTCATGCTGATGACACTGCCTGTTGAAGAAACCGGCGCCTGATTTAAAAACTCAGGAATTTGTTTACCCGTTACCTGATCTGTTTCCAGTAAATGGTCATCTACCTTGATTTCTACCAGTTTACCGGTATCAATCTTTGCAAAGCGATGAATAGCAGCGGGTAGTTCCTTATCATTGCTGATTAAGATCAACTGAGTACCAGCGGCCGAAATACTTTCAAACAAACCGTTGAGATTCTGACGGGAAAGTTTATCCAGTCCATTATACGGTTGATCTATAATCAGCAATTGCGGTTTAAGCCATAAGGCTTTGATCAACTGTAGTTTTTTATGTTCTCCGCTTGATAACTGGATCAGCGTAGAGTCTTTTAAGTCCGAGAACCCTAAGGCTTCCAGAAGTATTTCAACTTCAGTAAACTGAAGCTGATGTTTTTTGCCATATTCTTCTAGTTCGGCCTTTACTGTCGCTGTAGTTTCTACTGCCTGTTTATTGTAGCGTTGCTGATAATAGAAGTTAGACTGACCCTCCAGATCTTTAAACTGGTACCAGTTAGCTACGTAATGTACAATCGGAGGAAGGCTGGATTCCGGATTAAAATTAATTGTAATATCACCCTGGTATCTGACCTGGCCTGCAATTGCTTTAGCCAGTGAAGTTTTGCCGCTTCCACTGATACCGCGTAATAACCAGTTCTCCCCGGGATTGATAGTCCAGTTCAAATCCTGTAACACCAGTGTGTGGTGATACTTCAGATTTAAGTGAGTGATATGTACGACGGGTTGCGACATTATTTTGCTTGTTCGAATTCTTCTATTAAATGTTTTTGATTTAAGATGAAATCTATATCATCATAACCGTTTATCAGGCATGACTTCTTATAGGCATTGATCTCGAAATCTGCTTTTTCGCCAGTTGAGACAATCGTTACTGTCTGCTTTTCCAAATCAACATCCAGTTGTGCCTTGTGGTCTTTATCAACAGCAGCATAGATCGCAGATAAAAAGTCTTCACTAACCTGAATAGGCAACAGACCATTGTTTAAAGCATTTCCTTTGAAGATGTCTGCAAAGAAACTGCTGATGACTATATCAAAACCAGCATCCTGTATGGCCCATGCAGCATGTTCACGGCTACTGCCGCAACCAAAGTTTTTTCCTGCAACCAGGATCTGACCGCTATAAGCAGGATCATTCAGTACAAAATCAGTTTTTATTGTATTATCGCCATTATAACGCCAGTCACGGAACAGGTTCTCACCAAAACCTTCGCGGGTCGTAGCTTTTAAAAATCTGGCCGGAATGATCTGATCAGTATCTATGTTTTCTATATTTAAAGGCACTGTTGCCGATAAGGTTCTCTCGAATTTCTTCATGATAATTTGTTCTTAAGCTTTAGCCAGCATTTCTCTTACATCTGTGATTTTTCCGGTAACAGCAGCAGCAGCGGCAGTTAAAGGGCTTACCAGTAATGTCCTTGCATCAGGGCCCTGGCGGCCTTCAAAATTTCTGTTAGAAGTAGAAACACAATATTTTCCTGCCGGGATTTTATCCTCATTCATACCCAGACATGCGCTGCATCCAGGTTCACGAAGCTGGAATCCAGCCTGTTCAAATATCCGGTCAAGACCTTCGTTTTTAGCTTGCTGTTCTACTTGTTTTGAACCAGGAACAATCCATACAGTTACATTTTCTGCTTTTTGTTTACCCTTTACAAATTCGGCTACTTCACGTAAATCCTCAATACGGGAATTGGTACAGCTTCCAATAAATACATAATCCACTGGTTTGCCAATTAAAGAAGAGTCATCATCAAAGCCCATATAGTCGAGCGCTTTTTGATAAGATAACTGCTCTTTACCTGGTTGTGAACTGGTAGAAGGTATGTTTTCCTGAATGCCCATACCCATACCCGGGTTTGTTCCATAGGTAATCATCGGACTAATGTCCTCGGCTTTGAAAGTTAAGACACTATCAAATTTTGCATCCGCATCACTGTATAAGGTTTTCCAGTAAGCAAGCGCTTTATCCCATTCTGCACCAGCAGGGGCAAACTCTCTGCCTTTGATATAATCGAAAGTGATCTGATCAGGAGCAATTAATCCGCCTCTGGCACCCATTTCTATACTCATATTACAAATCGTCATCCGGGCTTCCATACTTAAAGCTTCAATGGCCGAACCTGCATATTCAATAAAGTAACCAGTACCACCGGCAGCAGAAATCTTAGAGATGATGTATAAAATAATATCCTTAGCAGATACGCCTTTTCCTAAAGTTCCGTTAACCTCAATTTTCATAGTCTTCGGTTTTTGCTGCAATAAACATTGTGTCGCAAAAACCTGTTCTACCTGTGAAGTACCTATTCCGAATGCAATCGCACCAAAAGCGCCATGGGTCGAAGTGTGACTATCCCCACATACCATTGTTTTTCCTGGCAAAGTAATTCCCAGCTCAGGGCCAATTACGTGTACGATACCTTGAAAAGGGTGTCCCAGGCCATATAACTCAATACCGAATTCGGCACAGTTCTTTGTCAGCATATCTACCTGGTAGCGGGAAAGCTCTTCTTTGATAGGCTTCAGCTGATCAATAGTCGGTACATTGTGATCGGCTGTGGCCACAGTTTGCTGCGGACGGAAAACGGGCAGACCTCTTTTGCGTAAACCATCAAAAGCCTGCGGTGAGGTTACCTCGTGAATTAAATGCGTATCAATATATAGGATATCAGGAAATCCTGTTTCGCTTTTTACAACGTGTGCGTCCCATATTTTTTCTACTAATGTTTTAGACATCTTATAATTGTTTTGTAAACCTCTCAGCTTTAAAGCTGAGAGGTTTATATTATTTTTATACTGTTTTAATAGATTTCATTGCGGTCATTGCTTTTCTCAGTTCGGCACCGATAGTTTCAACCTGATGAGAACGGATCACTTCGTTGATGGCAATCAGGGTTCTGTTATCTACAGCACCATCTTTACCCTCGTTAAAGTTTTTACCAATCAGATCGGCCTCCACGTGTTTCATGAAATCTGCCAGTAATGGCTTACAGGCGTGATCAAATAAGTAACAGCCATATTCTGCTGTATCAGAGATCACTCTGTTCATTTCAAATAATTTTTTACGGGCAATTGTATTCGCAATCAGCGGGGTCTCATGTAATGATTCATAGTAAGCAGACTCAGGTTTAATTCCGGCTTCTACCATAGTTTCAAAAGCCAGCTCAACACCTGCTCTGATAAAGGCAACCATTAACAAAGCATTGTCAAAATATTCTTGTTCGCCAATTTTAACGTTACCAGCTGGTGTTTTTTCAAACGCAGTTTCGCCAGTAGCAGCACGCCATGCCAATAAGTTTTTATCTCCGGCAGCCCAGTCTTCCATCATGGTACGGCTAAATTCACCGCTCATGATATCATCCTGATGTTTCTGGAACAATGGACGCATAATAGTTTTTAATTCTTCTGAGATTTCAAAAGCTTTGATTTTAGCTACATTGCTTAATCTGTCCATCATAGCAGTGATTCCACCTTGTTTTAAAGCTTCAGTAATCACTTCAACACCATATTGAACCAGTCTTGAAGCGTAACCAGCATCAATCCCTTTTTCAACCATTTTATCGAAAGAAAGGATAGAGCCAGTTTGCAATAAACCACAAAGTATGGTTTGCTCGCCCATCAGATCCGATTTTACTTCTGCAACAAATGATGATTTTAATACACCGGCCCGGTGACCACCTGTTCCAACACAATAAGCTTTTGCCTGTGCCAGACCTTTTCCTTCCGGATCGTTTTCAGGGTGTACAGCGATTAAAGTCGGTACGCCAAAACCTCTCACGTATTCTGCTCTTACTTCACTTCCAGGACATTTTGGAGCGACCATGATTACCGTAATATCTTTACGGATCTGCATGCCTTCTTCTACAATGTTAAAACCATGAGAGTATAATAAAGTAGCGCCTTTTTTCATTAATGGCATAATCGCATTAACTACCGAAGTATGCTGTTTATCTGGGGTAAGGTTAATTACTACATCAGCTTCAGGGATTAATTCTTCATAAGTACCTACGGCAAAGTTGTTTTCAGTAGCATTTTTCCAGGAATCTCTTTTACCTTCAATAGCTTCTTTACGCAGCGTATAAGAAACATTTAAACCACTATCTCTTAAGTTTAAACCCTGGTTTAATCCTTGTGCACCACAGCCCACAATAACTAATTTCTTTCCTTTTAATGCGCTTACACCATCCAGGAATTCAGAGCTGTCCATGAAATCACAAACGCCCAGCTGGTTTAATTTTTCTCTTAGAGGTAGTGTGTTAAAATAATTTGACATCGTTTTTGTTTTTTGATTTTTAAGGTTCTTTTTAATTATATGTTAGGCGGTTACATAGTAAACACATTCTTTTCCTGATCCAGGAATTCATTTTCAATGACATCCTGACCTGGATCAAGGCGTTCGAATTCTCTCAGTTTACTGTTAAAGCCTTCGCTGTCTTTGATAATAGCTACGCGCGCACTGCGGACAAATTCGATTAATCCGTAAGGTTGTAATACCTCGATGAGTTTATCGGTTTCGGTACGGTGACCAGTAGTCTCAAATACAGTATAATCTTTACGGATCACTACTGCTCTTGCGCCGTTTTCACGCAGTAAACGTTCAACCAATACTTTTTCTACAATAGTATCAGTCGGTACTTTGTATAAAGCAAGTTCCTGCCAGATAATATCCTCATTCGTATTAAAGTACACTTTAAGAACGTCTATCTGTTTTTCAATCTGCCTTGCCAGTTTCCGTACTACTTCTTCTGTTTCTGTAATTAAGATATTGAAACGGTGAATGTGCTCAATTTCAGAAGGAGAGACATTTAAACTTTCAATGTTGATCTTCCGTCTTGAAAATATAATCGCAATACGATTAAGTATACCGATCTGATTTTCAGTATATACCGTAATGGTAAATTCCTGTTGTTTAGCATTTGCTAATTCTAAATCCTGAGAATTGCTCATAATCGTTAATTATTTAAGTCTGATTTCACTTACGCTACAGCCTTGCGGAACCATAGGGAATACATTATGTTCTTTACTAACCATTACCTCTAAAAGGAATGATCCCGGATGCTGAAGCATTTGTTCCAGTGATCCAACCAGATCAGCACGTTCAGTAACTTTTTTACCGGCGATATAATAGGATTCGGCCAGTTTGACAAAATCAGGGCTGGTGATATCTACAAATGAATAACGTTTCTCATTGAATAACTGCTGCCACTGACGAACCATGCCTAAGAACTGGTTATTGAGGATCAGTATTTTAACATCTACACCAAACTGCATAATAGTGCCCAGTTCCTGTAAAGTCATCTGAAATCCTCCATCGCCGATTACGGCAACAACAGTACGGTTTGGTGCACCGAATTTGGCTCCGATAGCTGCGGGAAGACCAAAACCCATCGTGCCTAATCCACCACTGGTTACACTCAGGCGGGTCGTGTTTAGTTTTCCATAACGACAGGCTACCATCTGATGCTGACCAACGTCACTTACAATTATCGCTTCGCCTTTAGTCAGGATATTCAGTTGATTGATCACTTCACCCATAGTCAGTTCTCCGCTTTGGGGATTCAGCTCTTTTTCAATCAGCTCTTCCTTTTCAATTTTTTCAAACTGTTTAAATTCAGCTAACCATTCAGGATGGGTTTTTTCTGTAACGAGTTTGGTTAACAATGGAAGGGTTTCCTTACAGTCTCCCCAGACAGGTACATCTGCTTTTACATTTTTATCGATCTCCGCCGGATCAATATCCAGGTGGATCACTTTAGCTTGTTTTGCGTATTTATCTAAACGTCCGGTCACCCGGTCATCAAAACGCATTCCTATGGCAATCAGTACATCACAGGAATTGGTCTGAACGTTAGGCCCATAGTTTCCGTGCATGCCAAGCATACCCACATTTAAAGGGTGATCGGTAGGAATAGCTCCGGCACCTAAAATAGTCCAGGCTGCGGGAATACCACTTTTCTCTACAAAAGCTTTGAATTCTGCTTCTGCGCTGCCTAATAATATACCCTGCCCAAACAGAATAAATGGTTTTTTTGCGCTGTTGATTAAAGCAGCTGCCTGCTCTATATATTCATTTCTGACAAATGGTCTGGGACGATAGCTACGAATATGATTACAAGGCGTATATCCTTCGTAATCAAATAGCTGCATCTGTGCGTTTTTGGTAATATCAATTAATACAGGGCCTGGTCTGCCGCTTCTGGCAATGTAAAAAGCTTTTGCCAGGGCTGCAGGAATTTCATTGGCATCAGTCACCTGGTAGTTCCATTTGGTTACAGGTGTAGTGATGTTGATGACATCAGTTTCCTGAAAAGCATCTGTTCCCAGCAAGTGTGCAAATACTTGTCCGGTAATACAAACAAGGGGGGTACTGTCAATTTGTGCATCAGCTAAGCCGGTCACCAGGTTGGTTGCACCCGGACCGCTGGTAGCGAAAACAACCCCAACTTTGCCTGAAGTACGGGCAAAACCCTGAGCTGCGTGTGTAGCGCCTTGTTCATGTCTGACCAAAATGTGGTTCAGCTTTTCTTTGTAGTCATAAATAGCATCATAGATAGGCATGATGGCTCCGCCGGGATAACCAAAGATAGTATCTGTTCCTTCGGCAATTAATCCTTCCAGCAGTGCAACTGAACCCGTTACCGACGTGGTCTTTTTAGGTTCTGTTAAAGCGGTTGTTACCTCTTGTAAAGTGTCCATTTGAATAGTTTTAATTTGGGACCTTGGTTAATTAATCAGTGTAGGCATCTGTAACACAACCTTCACTCGCATTACTTACTTGTTTCAGATATTTATAAAGGACGCCGCTTTTGACGGGTGGTGGTAACTGTTTCCATTCGGATCTTCTTTGTGCAAGTTCTTCGTCCGAAATATTTAATTGTAAAGTGTTGTTAACCGCATCTATAGTGATAATATCGTTATCTCTGACTAAGCCAATATTTCCGCCATCCCAGGCTTCCGGAGTAATGTGGCCCACAACGAAACCGTGTGTTCCACCCGAAAAACGACCATCTGTAATCAATGCCACTGATTTTCCAAGACCCGCACCAATGATGGCAGATGTTGGTTTCAACATTTCGGGCATACCAGGTGCACCTTTTGGCCCTACCTGGATGATCACCACAACATCACCTTTTTGTACTTTTCCGCTTTGAATACCTGCAATTAATTTCTGCTCGCCTTCAAATACGCGGGCAGGGCCTTCAAATCTTTCGCCTTCTTTACCGCTGATTTTTGCAACTGCTCCTTTTTCAGCCAGGTTACCATATAACATTTGCAGGTGACCAGTACTTTTCAATGGGTGGGTTACAGGATAGATAACTTTCTGAGTGTCAAAATCAAGATCTATTGCTCCTGCTACATTTTCGGCCAGGGTTTTTCCAGTAACTGTCATACAGTCTCCGTGAACCAGGCCAACTTTTAAGAGGTATTTCAGTATCGCAGGAACACCGCCGATGTGATGCACATCTTCCATCAGATACTGACCGCTAGGTTTAAGATCTGCCAGTACAGGTGTCTGGTCACTTATATTTTGAAAGTCTTCTAATCTTAAGGTTAAGCCTACAGATTTTGCCATAGCAATTAAATGCAGTACGGCATTGGTTGATCCTCCCAGTACCATGACAGTAACAATCGCATTGCGAAATGCTTTCTCTGTCATTATATCTGTAGGAAGAATATTCTTTTCAAGCAATACACGAATGGCTTTTCCAGCATCCAGGCATTCTTGTTTTTTCTCGTCACTCAGCGCCGGGTAAGAAGAACTGTAAGGTAAACTCATACCCAGTGCTTCAATAGCAGAAGCCATTGTATTGGCAGTGTACATTCCGCCGCAGGCACCTGCACCGGGGCATGTATGACGGATGATACCCTGATAATCTTCTTCGGATAAATTACCGGCTAATTTTTCGCCCAGTGCCTCAAATGCCGAGACAATATTTAAAGATTTTCCTTTATATTTTCCTGAGTGGATACTACCTCCGTAAACCATAATTGAAGGTCTGTTCAACCGTCCCATTGCCATAATTGAACCTGGCATGTTTTTATCACATCCAGGAATAGTAATCAGGCCGTCGTAATATTGTCCGCCACAAATGGTTTCAATAGAGTCTGCGATTACATCTCTGGATACCAATGAATAACGCATGCCGTCTGTACCGTTGGACATACCATCACTGACACCAATGGTGCCAAAGGTTAAACCAACCATTTCATTTTTCCATACGCCGTCTTTAACGATTTTTGCCAGATCATTTAAGTGCATATTACAGGTGTTTCCATCATAACCCATGCTGGCAATTCCCACCTGTGCTTTTTGCATATCTTCAGTGGTCAGACCAATACCGTATAACATAGCCTGTGCGCCTGGCTGTGTTGGGTCCTGGGTGAAAACTTTGCTGTAGCGGTTCAATTCTGGTGTTTGTGACATCTTCTTGTTTTAGGATTTTATATGATTACTTCGTAGTTCTGTTTTTCTAATACTAATGCTTTATAAGTGCGTTGTATGGTTGCACCCAGACTTTCTGTCCAAAGTGTCGGGAAAGTCACTTCATCTACAGAGGCGATACCTGCAATTTCTGCCGCTGTTCCACAGAAAAAGGCACTGTCTGCATTTTTTAAATCATCTACTGATAAATGTCTTTCAATGCATTCAATATCAAGTGTTTTACATAAGCGAAGAACTGTAGCCCTGGTAATTCCAGCCAGAATATTTCCAAGTGGCGGAGTATATAATTTGCCGTTTTTTTCAATGAAAATATTTGCGCCTGGTGCTTCAGCGATATGGTTATTCATATCCAGCAGGATGGCTTCATCAAAACCTTTGCTTTTAGCTTCGGTAGTAGCCAGTATAGAATTCACATAGTGTCCGCTGGCTTTAGCTTCTACATGTGTGGATTTAGGGTTTGGTCTCTGATAACTGGAAACACAAACTTTCTGTAGTTTGTTACCCAGGTAGGCACCCCATTCCCAGGCACAGATCATAATCGAAACTTCTGTTGCCGGAGTTAATGACATATTCGGTGCGCAATACACTAAAGGACGGATATACGCGTCTTTTAAATTATTCTTCTCCAGTAATTTATAGGTTTGTTTAATCAGTTCGTTGACATCGAAAGGAAAAGGGATATGCATCAGCTCAGCAGAACGTTTCAGCCTTGTGTAATGCTCTTTTGCTTTAAATACCCTCGTGCCATTGTGGGTATTGTACGCTCTGATGCCTTCAAAAACGCCATAACCATAATGTAATGATTGACTGTATAAATCTGTCTTGGCTTCGGCGGCTTTAATAAACTTCCCGTTTAAATAAAGGACTGTGGTTGAATCGTAGTATTGCATTTTGGTCTTGTTTCGGTGTCTGGTTTTGCTTTTATTAAAAAAGCGCCTCTTTCGGAGGCGCTTCAGGATATTTTTGTAGGTTAAATATTCATTTACAGCGCCTTAGTCTTCTGAATAATCAGTAGAAGTACCAGGTTAATAATGACATTAAGTTGTGCTGTGAATAAACCTTGCATTTTGCTGTGTTTTTTTGTTTGCTTTATATAAATCCAATTTAGTTTTTGGTTTACAGACTGTCAATAGCAGAATGAAAATAAATGAAAAAAAAATATAAAGTATTTATTTGTTAATAATTCGATATAATATTTTGCTTAAAATACATTTTACCTTTGTATAACTGGTGTCTACTATACCAAATATGATATTGGTATTCGGTATAGGTGTTATGCTTGCATTACAATTTGGAGGTATTTCTTCTTAAAATGGTAAAATGTCTGAAAAATTTAAAAAAAAGCAGCCAGAAAATCAGGAATGAAAAACGGACGTTTTAGTAGCTATTTTTCGTCCGGTTAGCAACTATAAAAAGGAAGAAGGGTAGTTATGCTGTTCATGTTCGGACAATTTTTTGTCCGATAACGTACGATAGTTTATTTATACAAACTAAAACATTGTCTGTCAGGTGCTTTTTTGCGTATTTTGGATGTGGCACAGACTTAGCGGACGCCTTTTTAAAAATTGTAGCCTCATGTATAAACTCAGTCTGAAAATTGCATTGCGGAATCTTTGGAAAAACAAAGTCTTTTCCATGATCAATATTGGCGGGCTGGCTATAGGTCTGGCAAGTTGTTTGCTTTTACTGCTATATGTGAATTATGAGTGGAGTTATGATAAGCAGTTTAAAAACATAGACAGAATCTATGCTGTTTATGATAACGATATAATGAGCGATAAGATTACAACTAATCGCGCTTACTGTACACCAAGTCAGCTTGCTGGAACTGCTTTACAAACAATGCCGGGAATAGAATACGTGACTCGTATGGTTCAGGGAGGAGGGCTCTTTAAATACAAAGAGAATAATTTCAACAAAAATATTATTTATGCAGATCCTTCTTTCCTTAAGATCTTTGATTATAATTTTATTAAAGGTGATCCTGCGACTGCGCTTGCAACTCCTGATGCTGTAGTGATTACCGCAGAAACGGCTAAGGTTTTCTTTGGTGATGAAGAACCTATAGGTAAAACCCTCAGTTTTGATAATCGCAGAACATTGGTCGTTACTGCCGTGATTAAAGATTTACCCTATAATCAGAGTTATCGTTTTGATATGCTGATGAGCTGGTCTTTTCTGGAAAAAGAACAGCCTTATCTCAAACGGATGGACTGGTCGGATGGGGCCTTGAATACGATTATTCAGCTTAAGAAGGGGAGTTCCTTTGCTATCGCTGATGCACAGATGAGGGAAATATTCAGTCAGCATCAAAATGGAAATAACTACATAGAGTTTTTCCTTTTTCCGTTTAAAAAGAATCACCTATATAATTACTTTGAAAATGGGAAGCTGGCGGGAGGGGATATTGATCTGATCAAACTGTATTTAACGCTTGCTGTTTGTGTCTTGTTTATCGCGTGTATCAACTATATGAATCTTTCTACAGCACGTTCCGAAAAGAGGTTTAAAGAAGTTGGTATCCGGAAAACGCTGGGATCTACCCGGTGGTCGATCGGCAGGCAGTTTTTAATAGAATCACTGCTATTGTCATTTTTGGCTATGTTATTTGCCTTTATGCTGGTAGAAGTGTTTTTGCCATATTTCAATAATCTGCTGGGCATTCAAATGGGTATCAATTACCTGTCTTATCAATTCTGGACTATAATTTTTCTTTTAATTTTAGCTACTGGTTTACTTGCCGGCAGTTATCCGTCTTTTTATCTTTCTTCATTTATCCCTGTCAAAGTTTTAAAAGGCTTTAGAGGAATAGGTAAAAATTCATTGCCTGTCAGAAAAATATTGGTAATTGTTCAATTCTGTTTTTCAATCTGTATGATTATTTGCGCAATTATCATTCACCGGCAAATCCAGTTTATGAATACTAAACCTCTGGGTTTCGACCAGAATAATCTGGTCCAGATATGGAGGCCAGGTGTTTTAAAGGATGCACATAAGCTGGAAGTTTTTAAAGCAGAACTTATCAGATCAGGTGCTGTTGTCTCTGCAACCGAAACCAGTAACGGGGTTACAAATAATTCAGTCAGTACAGAAAAAATCAGATGGCCCGGAAGACAAAAAAATGAGCAGATCAGTATGCAGCTTCATTTTTCAGGATATGATTTTATGCAGACTATTGGTGCGAAGATGTTAACCGGGCGTGATTTCAGCCGTAGTTTCGGTTCTGATTCTTTGGCTGTTGTACTCAATGAGACTGCAGTAAAACGGATGAACCTTAAAGATCCTATTGGTAAACAGATCCGGAATGATGACTGGGGTAAAACTTTTAAGGTTATAGGAGTAGTAAAAGACTATAACTACGCAACCTTAGGTCATAAAGTTGATCCTGGTTTATACTTTTACAGGAATGATGAGGTGTCAAATGTCATTGTGATGCGGCTGAACCCTGATCAGAATATAACAGCCTCTGTAGAAAAAATTAAAATGCTAAGCCAGAAGCTGAATCCGGATTATCCTTTTGAAATCACATTTGTCAGCCAGAAGATGGCAGAAAAATTGAATAATGAAAGGATCTTAAGTATCCTGTCCAATGTATCTGGTGGGTTCGCTATCTTCATCTCCTGTCTTGGTCTTTTAGGTCTGGCACTCTATATGGCTGAGCAGCGAAGTAAAGAAATCAGCATTCGTAAAGTATTAGGGGCTGATCTGAAAAGTATTCTTATCCTTTTGAATAAAGATTTCATCAAACTGGTTTTGATTTCCAATCTGGTTTCGATTCCTGTAGCTTATATCGTAGTATCCGGGTGGCTGCAAAAATATGATTACAGAGTAGAGATCAGCTACTGGCCTTTTTTAGGAACTCTTTTGCTATCTGTATTTATAGCCATATTGTCGGTTAGCCTGCAAACCTTTAAGGTTGCTAAGGCGAATGCCGTGGATGCCTTGAAATACGAATAGGGGATAACCCCAAATAAAAAAAGAGTGTCCTTTTGAGACACTCTTTTTCTATAATTTATGATTAAATATTAAGCTACACCCTCAGCTAAAACAATAATCTTATTCTTTAAAACTTCAACGACACCGCCTTTAATAATAAAGGTTTGTTCGTCAGTTTTGCTTTTAATAATTACTGGTCCATCCTCTAATGTTGAAATAATAGGAGCATGGTCTTTCAAAATCTGGAAAGAACCCATAGTTCCAGGTACAGTAACTGCTGTTACTTCGCCTTCGAAGACTTTTTTATCTGGTGTTAATATTTCTAATTTCATATGTTGAGTGTATACGCCTTAATTAAGCGTTTGCTTCAGCTAATAATTTCTTTCCTTTTTCAATTGCATCTTCGATGCCACCAACTAAGTTAAATGCAGCTTCAGGATACTCATCAACTTCACCATCCATAATCATATTGAATGCTTTGATGGTTTCTTTAATGTCAACCAATACACCTTTTAAGCCTGTAAATTGCTCAGCTACGTGGAAAGGTTGTGACAAGAAACGTTGAACACGACGTGCGCGGTGAACGATTAATTTATCTTCTTCAGATAACTCATCCATACCTAAAATCGCAATGATATCCTGTAATTCTTTATAACGTTGTAAAATTTCTTTCACACGTTGTGCAGTGTTATAGTGCTCATCACCTAAGATAGCCGGAGAAAGGATACGTGAAGTAGAATCCAGTGGATCTACCGCAGGATAGATACCTAGCTCAGAAATTTTACGTGATAATACTGTTGTTGCATCTAAGTGGGCAAACGTTGTAGCCGGAGCCGGGTCAGTTAAATCATCCGCAGGTACATAAACAGCCTGAACAGAAGTAATTGATCCACGTTTAGTTGAAGTAATACGCTCTTGCATTAAACCCATCTCAGTTGCCAGCGTTGGCTGGTAACCTACTGCCGATGGCATACGGCCTAATAGTGCTGATACTTCAGAACCTGCCTGAGTGAAACGGAAGATGTTATCAACGAAGAAAAGGATATCTTTTCCAGCGCCTTCACCATCGCCATCACGGAAGTATTCCGCTACAGTTAATCCTGATAAAGCTACGCGGGCACGTGCTCCAGGAGGCTCGTTCATCTGACCGAAAACCAATGTAGCTTTAGACTCTTTTAATTTTTCTGTATCAACCTTGCTTAGATCCCATCCACCTTTTTCCATTGAATGAAGGAACTCATCACCATAGTTAATTACTCCTGATTCGATAAACTCACGTAAAAGGTCATTTCCTTCACGTGTACGCTCACCAACACCAGCGAATACTGATAAACCAGCATATGCTTTCGCAATGTTGTTTACCAATTCCATAATTAATACAGTTTTACCTACACCTGCACCACCAAATAATCCGATTTTACCACCTTTAACGTAAGGCTCTAATAAATCGATTACTTTGATACCTGTGTAAAGTACTTCAGATTCAGTTGAAAGTTCGTCAAAACGAGGAGGTGCATTGTGGATAGATTTACCACCAGTTTTATCAACTGTGTTAATTCCGTCAATCGCTTCACCTACAACATTGAATAAACGACCCTTGATTTGATCACCAATAGGCATTTTAATAGGAGAGCCAGTATCTACTGCGGCCATTCCACGTACTAAACCATCAGTCGAGTCCATTGCAATTGCACGTACACGGTCTTCACCAAGATGTTGTTGAACTTCTAAAACGATCTTCTGTCCGTTTTCTTTTTCAATCTCTAATGCAGAGAAAATTTGAGGTAAATGAGCATCGTCAGCAAAACTCACGTCTACTACCGGTCCTATAATCTGCGCTATTTTTCCAATGTTAGGCATATATTGTTTTTGGTAAAATTATAAATATCAAATTGTTAAAGGCCCTTTTAAAGGCTTCAATTCGGTTTGCAAAGCTAAGGTTTTTCGATATAATTTTTGTATATAAATAAAAAGTTTTTCCACAGTTTTTTAATCAATAATTTAGCGGGTATGAAAACAATATTAGTTACAGGCAGCAACGGGCTTCTCGGACAGAAAATTACCTCCGCAGTATTATCCGGGAAACAGGTTAATCTGGTTGCAACTTCTAAAGGTGTTAACCGCTTTAAAAGCACTCAGGGCTATGAATATGCTGAGATGGATATTCTTGATCCGGTCAATGTGAGAAGGGTTGTGGAGCATTACAAACCGGATGCAATTATTCATACTGCGGCGCTGACCAATGTGGATAAATGTGAAAGTGAAAAGGAACTGGCCTATCAGTTGAACGTGGAAGCAGTGAAAACACTGGTCACTATTTGCGAAGAGTATAATATACAACTGGTACATTTATCTACAGATTTTATTTTTGATGGTATGGCAGGCCCTTATGACGAGCTGGCCGAACCCAATCCTTTGAGTTATTACGGACAGACAAAACTGGAAGCTGAAGAGATTATTAAAAATTCAAATTGTAAATGGGCTATTTTACGTACTATTATAGTATATGGAGTAATTAGCGATGAGAGCAGAAGTAATATAGTTTTATGGGCTAAAGGGGCATTGGAGAAAGGGGATACTATTAATGTCGTGAATGACCAGTGGCGGATGCCAACTCTGGCCGAGGATCTGGCAGAATGTTGTCTATTGGCTATTGAAAAAAATGCTCAGGGAATATTCAATGCTTCAGGAAATGAAATGATGAGCATTGCAGAACTGGTACGCCAGGTGGCAGATTTCTGGAAACTGGACAGTACACTGATTACAGAAATAAGTGCTGCGTCATTGAATCAGGCTGCAAAACGTCCGGTAAAGACAGGGTTCATTCTAGATAAGACTATCAAAGTACTGGGTTACAAGCCGCATAGTTTTGAAGAAGGACTGAGTTTGATGGACCAGCAACTTAAAGAAAGATAATACAAACAAAAAATAGATATAATTATGGCATTACAGACAGGCGATCAGGCACCCGACTTTAAATTATTCAACTCAGAATTGAAAGAGACATCATTAGCCGATTTCAAAGGCAAAAAAGTGGTGCTTCAGTTTTTTCCAATGGCTTTTACAGGAACATGTACTACACAGTTATGTACAATGAGAGATAGCTTTGGTTTTTACCAGGGAATGAATGCTGAAGTATTAGGTATTTCAGTAGATTCACCATTTACATTGGCAAAATTTAAAGAAGAACAGGCTTACCAGTTTCCTTTATTATCTGATTTTAATAAGGAAACCTCTACTGCTTATGGATCAATTTATGAAGAATTCGTCTTTAATCTGAAAGGCGTATCGAAAAGAGCAGCTTTTGTGATCGATGAACAAGGGAAAATTATCTATGCTGAAGTTTTGGAAGTAGCAACTGATCTTCCTGATTTCGACGCAATTAAGAAGGTTGTAGAAGGATAATTTGCATACAAAGGTGTATTTGTTTTAAAATTTTCTTTAAAAAAGTTTTGAAATCCAAATAGAAATACTACTTTTGCAATCCCGAAACGAAGGGAAATGCATTTGTAGCTCAATTGGATAGAGCATCTCACTACGGATGAGAAGGTTTGGGGTTCGAATCCCTACAAGTGCACTCTAGAAAGAGGGAACTTCAGAAATGAGATTCCCTCTTTTTTTTATTCATATCTCTGATATTCAGATTATTACAATTTTTTCGGATTTGCTGATTTTTGAACTCTAAAATCTTAGTGTTTTTGGTTATTTTGAAACTTAATTTCTCTTAAAGTTCTGATAGTTAGTTTGTTATTTTGTTTGTGCGGATCTAAACTATTAAAAATGATTCGAATTACAGGAAGGGTAAGTTAAAGGGAGTCGAATCAGTAGCTTTAACACTAGTAGAGCAAAAATAAAATTTAATGAAAATAGCTAATAATTACTGACTGATGAAGGTCAATGGAGAAGTTGAATTTAGGTTAAGCTTGACATGTTTCTGTGGAATAATGCAGGGATGTTTATCAATATGGTTCATTGATTTAGCTTTTTAGAAGGATTTTACTTATTTAAGTATTTTATCTCTAGTAGAGTAATCCTTTAATTAGCTGCAGATGATCAGTTCTGTAAACCTCTCTAGGAAAAGTATAATATCTTGAGCATTTCTGGGCTCAATATTTCGGTTATTATTGCTTTCAAATTTCATTATTTCCGCACATTCTTGCGAGTAAACAAATTCTTCTGCTGAATTTGAATCAGAATTTGCTTGGATACCCTCGTAGATCATAGCATCCAAATTTTCATGATCCAAATTAAAAATGAATTTCACACCATCTGTGAAATGGATATGAAAGTTCTTATCATCGCAAAGTATCCGTTTTTCTGTTAAGAGATCAATTATTTTTCTTTTATATGTAGTCTCAAATTGCTGGTAGGTTAAAGAGATATTTGAGAATTTGCCAATGGCATCAGCAATTATTTTTTCAGCTTTTGAAATCATAAACGCTGCGTTGTTCAAACTAGTTCCTATACTATTGATTTTGTACTCACAATCGGCTTTTATTGCGAAGTAGTCGTCATTGTCTATGTCACCTGTTAGCAAAAGTTCCTTAGCCTTATTTAGCCTTTCAAATGTCCTTTCTATACTTTTAAAGATTTGGGATTGTGTATTTGAAGCTTCGCCGAAATGTTTATTATAAACACGTTTTAAGACCACATGAAAAAGAGATAAATAGAATTCTCTGGGAATTAACTGTATTAACTCTTTTAGTACCAATTCATCTATAGAATCGGCTCTAACCCGGAATTTGCAACCATTCATACAGTGGTAGTAATGGTAATACGTATTTCTACCCTTCGAGGCACTGCCTGTTAGGTTCTTAAAGCATAGCGGGCATGTTAATAGACCTCTTAATGGTAGTTGATTGTTAGTTGTAGTTCTACGTTGTGGTTTTCCATGGTTATTTAATACCTGTTGGACTTGCTTAAAGGTACCCTCAGATATTAATTTTTCATGCAAGCCATTAACTAAATACCGATTTTCTTGTTCGTACGCTGGAACTATGATCTTACCACAATAAATGGGATTTCGGATCATCGGCCAGAAATTATTTAAGCTACATTTAAATCCGTTCTCTATTGCTTCGTTATAAATAAAACGTGTGGAATGATATCCTTTAGCCAATTCAATAAAAATGTTCTTGATGAAGGTCGCCTCTGGCTCTTTGGGTATTATACATTTTTTGCCATCGATTAAGGTGATATTTATATATCCTATCGGTGCATGACACATATATCGTCCCTCTTGTTTTGCTTTACGCATACCTTGCCTAACATTTAAACTTCGCCTGTCATTTTCTACTTCGGATGTTGCCAGGTAAGTGGCGAGCATTATTTTATTTTCTGGAATTGCCAGGTTAAGAGGTTGATCAATAGCCTTTGTTTCAATGTTCATCTTTTTAAGCCTTTCAATCATGGAATATGCATCTGCAGCATTCCTACTGAATCTATCCCATCTTGAAAATAAAATAAAGTCAGGCCTATTAGACCTATTAGACCTATTACGGCTTAAGCTTAAGAATAATTTCGACCACTCGGGTCTATTGAAGGTTTTTGCTGAATGATCTTCATATACAACTTGTAGAATTTGGATTTTATTAGCGAAACAGAACTTTTCCAAACGTTCTCTTTGACTTTGCTGTGAGTATCCTTTTTGTGCCTGCTCATCAGTACTTACACGAATGTATAACGTTGCAGTTTGCATGATAGAGATTAGATAAACTATTTCATCGTTAGTTTAAAATCACATTTTTTGTAGGAGTAAAATGACGGTTGAATTATAACCTGCGTTAGTTTTTAAATTGTGGAGATTTAATCTGTTGATCTATAATGTTTAAAATGCCAGTTGGGTAATTTTAGGTATTATAAGTTATCTAAATGGGCAAAAGTGCAAGAAGGATGACTCTATTATCATATTTAATATTCCAGTTTTAATTCTTAGTTTATCCCAAATAATAACTTATTTATAAAATGTCTCTCCTTAACTATTTTAAAGAAATCACTATTGGTTGGGAGCTGTCGCTTTTTCTTGTTGTATTTTGTGTCTGGCCGATTAGTTCTTACCTAATTTTTCATTTCGACCCCCTTTTGTTTGTGGACTTGGATTTATCTAAGCTGACACTGTTGTCTTCCGCAATTGCTTCATCTTTTTTTGTAATTAATACGGGTGCTAGTTTTCTGCTAACTGATCCCAAAGACAAAGATTTGAAGTGGGGCAATGCACCCGATCAGTTTTTATCTGGAACGGTACTAGTCGGAGTTGGCATTTCCCTGTGGGTACTTTCTTTCGGTGCTATCGCTGCCTTAATGGACTGTACTCTTCAGGTAGTAAAGTTTATAATGACCGGTATTGAAGTCGCTTTCTTGGTGATTATTGGTTGGTCAAAAGTCGTCGAGGATAAACGATTTAAAAGAAAAAACAACAGCAATCATGAATGAAATTGTAAGGAATTACCTGGTCAAATGGGCAAAAGTAAAACGCCCTGTATCTTATAGTCAAATTGCTAAAGATTGTGGCTTGAATTTAAATCTTGAATCACCTTCTGATGGCCCCTTTGCTCCGGAATCGGAGGCACTTTGGAGCGGAATAAGGTGTCAGTTTAAATGCAGAATGATGTAATCATTTAGAACATTAAGGAGCTATCCAATCAAAATTGATAAGATGACCTAAGTTATCTGTCAATTGATTATCAGGGTTAGATCTAAGGTATTTATTATTACCAGTTCCAACTACAGTTACCTTTTCACCAAGCTCAAATCTTGAAGTCTTATAGTTCCATAGCCATGTAATAGTATGATTCCCTTTCAATTCTACAGTTGCAATTGCTTCTGCTTTTGTTTTCTTTTGGGCCCTAGTAAGTTTATTAGGTCCCGTTACAGTGTGAAAAGCATAAGCGGTAATAACACCGTCCGAATTTTTCCAGACTCCCGAAATTCGATATTCTGCCATAATTTATAAGATTAAAATTCATCAACAATTTCTACTACTTCTTTTGCAAATGGACTTTTATCAATCTGAATCTGCAAAACTCTTCTGAAGTTATTAAGCTCCCTTTGTTCGATAACTCCCTGTAACTTTGTTCTGCCTTGATAGCCTTTTTGTAAAATCATCTCAATCGCATCGTCAATTCCGGTTAAAGTACTTGGCATATCATACATCACTGCATTTGGGGCATCATTTGTATCCAATTGAAACCAAGCTGGATGAGGTCGAAAACGTGTTTTTAAGGTATTCTGGCTAAAACCATGTTTCTTATAAAATTGAGCCGCTTTTTCCCTTATTGAACCATGTAAGTCATTAGGTATAACAATTTTGAGCTTAAAGTTGGTAAAATCCTTTCCTTCATAGTTTAGGGTAGGTTCATTATGAAGACTATCAACCATTCCAGCTACAAAATTCTTGTAATATCCTATTGCAAGCGCTGTAGTTGGATATAAGCTCAGATGACCAAGCCGATAATGTTCCTCAATCTTACTAGTAAATTCTTGACATGCATTTTCGATGGTACTAGGATTTCCTGCATCAAATCTCGGCATATATATGCCGTTAAAGTCAGAAGGTAATTTAATTCCTTTTTCAACCAACAAGAATGATTTATCTTTACCAAGAGCACCTAAAAATAGTGCCATCTCCAGAATTACATTATCCCTGGGCTCGATTACAATATTGTCATTCGTTAAAGTAAGGTCATCTGCCGTTGCCACAAAAACACCAAAATCGAAATAACTTGCCATTTTTAACAAGTTATCAAAGGTGCTTACATTCGTTTCCCATGCGGCATCATCCTTCCACAGATAACAATCTCCTACAATAGACAAACATTCCTTGACCTTTTTCGCTGATTCATATCCGGCTAGCGAAGAACCTATAAATATATTTGGTTTTAAATCCGTCATGTTAATAGGTTAAAATACCACGTTGAACGCTATAACTTTTATTTATCTCACTTGAGGAATCTTCTATAAGAAGATCTAAATCAATTTTAAGTCTGATAAGATCTTTAACAATCCCTTCTTTAGTCAGTGGTTTTTCTGTTCCATTTGGACTAGAAACAGAGAGTCTATAAGTGGGCTCATTAATAATTCGGTTAATTTGCGATGAAACCACCTTTGCTATTTCCAATTCTGTCCCAGCGTTATAATAAAGTTTATTGCTATCAATATCATGGACAATGCTAGTGAGTTGAAAGCTTTTTAAAGTTTCGAGTTGATCGTCACAATCTGCTTTTAAGGTTTTAAGGAGTCTTATCCCCCTTCTGGAACCATCGTTGGTAGCGGTTCCTTTATGATTGATATTGTTAGCTGTTGCAAAAGGATAATCTAAGTGCTTTGTCTCCTTAACAAAGTTAAAAAGATAGATACCTTTATAGTGCTCGTTTCCCGTTTCCGTATATTTATCAGAGTGATACCAAAAACTAGGTACGATATCAACCTTACGGCCCAAGTTTTGGTTAATAATTGAAATGCTCTTTTCGCCTTTATCATCAACAATGTCATATTGTCTTTTCAGAATCTGAATGGCCTGTCGTCGTAGATCTTTTATATCAGAATTTGGATCAGAGTCAGTATAAGGGTTAACAGGTTGCCCTTGCGGATAATGATAGCGATTTATCACTGTCAACAAATCAATATCACTATGTACCTTTATGTTGGTACCAGCCATAACGGAACCTTGATTTTTATAAGCTCTGCGAAAGTGCAAATTAAAATCACGTTCTAAATGATTTTGTACATTTTGTGCTGCCTGAAGTGTCCGTTCATTATACTTTTTCCCTATTGGAAGCATAGACTCCACTAGGTACTTAATATTTTCAGGTAAGTCCGAAGTACTAAAAGATTTTGTTAGAGTAGACTCATTAAAGTCCTTATCAAATCTTCTATTTTGGAGATTTGATAGCCTCCGGCCATAATTTAGATTTGCCATATGCTATCCCTTCTCCTTTCTAACTCCTTTAAACGGAGTTCCATCTTGTTTAACATCCATGAACCGACCTGTGTCAGCATCTCTTTTAACCCATTGGTCTGTTTTTGGGTTGTGTGTTTGTGAGCGGTCTCTTACTGCTCCATTTCTGTGGCCATCGCCAGTCTTACCGTTTCTTGCCATACTTTTAAAAATTAGGTTGTACAATTCCCTTTGCCAATGGCATTGAACGCAGGGCGTTAATTACACCTCACATTGCAAGGTGTTTTCATAAAGCACGTAGAGGGTATATTCTGGTGGCGAAACAAGGGAAAAAATAATTTGAGGAATGAAAACTATTTATACCTTTGCGGCGTTATACAAAATATAACCTTGGTTGCTATCCAGCAACCCGATGCTATGTAAGGTTAGGCCTGCATCGATCCGCTAAAATTTTTGCAGGCTTTACCAAAAGACCTCTCACAATTAATCAGCCAATAGTTATATGTCAGTTAGATAGATGTAATGCTAATATTTTTGGCTTCATCTTTGATGTTACGCTATGAATGTTAGCTTTTTTGCCAATTAAATTAATTTCTGTGAAGAATTGGGAAATCTCTTCCATTATAACACTCAGCAAAAATCGTAATGAAAAACTTATCAACAGACAAATAATAAATATTTAGTAAGTTAAACTGTCATAGTTTGACTAAAAATCATACATATTGTCAGATAGTGTTTTACTTACACTAAATGAAACAATGTTTGTATATCTCGCAGTAAAGCAAATTTTTTGCCTTCAAAACTCTCTTCTGTGCGTTTTTATTTCAAATCATTTGTCCAATTTTTTCTTTTTTGTTTGGTGACAATTATCTAACAGCTTTCAAAGCTTATAGGCGAATTAATTTGTGTTTATTTTAATTTATCGATTTAATTCTCAATTCGCGATTTGCGAATTGAGAATTAAGTTTTTATATTTACAGTATGAAAGCACATAACGGTATGAGACCGCATGACATTGTGGTGCTATTGAAGATCATTGCCTTTCAAGGCAATCACTGGTTAAGTAAAGATTTGTCGGCAACTTTGTTTATCAGTCCTTCGGAGATCAGTGAATCGTTAAACAGATCTATGATTGCAGGGCTACTTAGCCCGGATAAGAAGAGAGTGATGAAAAATGCGATGCTTAAATTTATTGAGAATGGATTGCGTTTTGTTTTTCCGGCAGAACTTGGTGCGATTGAAAGGGGAATGGCGACAGGACATAGTGCCCCTGTACTTAAGGAATTCTTTTCTTCATCGGAAGATTATGTCTGGCCATTTTCATCGGGTAAATCCAAGGGGCAGTCAATTACTCCGTTATATACCAATCAGGCGCGTGCGGCTGAACTTGATCAGCATTTGTATGATATGCTTGCCCTTGTTGATGCGATCAGAATTGGTAAGGTAAGGGAATGTGAGAAGGCAGTCGAATTATTGAAAATGTATTTTAACGGAATTTATGCATGAAAATTTAACCCGCATCAAAGCGGTTAGTAAAGTCCTGGATGGACTGAAGCAAGAGTATGTGTTTGTTGGCGGGGCTACGGTTTCGCTTTATGCTACTGATCCTGAACTGGCTGAAGAGGTGAGGCCGACGGATGATGTGGATGTGATTGTTGAACTCGCTAGCTATGGAGGCTATGCTGAGATTGATGAGAAGTTACGTGCGCTCGGTTTTGCGAACGATGTGGAATCCGGAGTAATTTGCCGGTACCGGTTACAGGGGATTGTTGTGGATGTGATGCCAACAGAACCTAAGGTGATTGGTTTTAGTAATATTTGGTACCCTGATGGTTTTGCCAATGCGGTAACAAAGGCTTTAGATGACGAAACATCTGTACGCATATTTTCTATGCCTTATTTTGTAGCTTCTAAATGGGAGGCTTTTAAAGGTCGGGGTAAGGGTGACTACAGGACAAGCAAGGATTTTGAAGACCTGGTTTATGTTTGGGAAAATGCGGATGACTTTGCTGAACAGATTATTGCTGCTCCAGCGGACGTAAAAGACTATCTTAAAAACGAATTATCTACAATAATGAATTCTGACGATTTTTCAGAAGGTCTTTATGCACATTTGTCTGGCGGGTATGGTGGAAAAGATGCGAATTATATACTCATCAAATTACAGCAGGCTTTTGAAATCTATTAATAGGACCTTCTAGAGCTGCTAAACAGACAGTTGAATCAGCTCATGTTTAAAGTTCTGCCTGATTTGGAAAATGTCCCAGAAATAGCGGTTCCTCACTGATTGGAAATTCATATTTAAAAGGACGTTCGGATTTGAATAGCCGAACAATGCTATAGATGATGCAAGTATACTACACATTGTTGTGGTGAATTAGTTTGCTATATTAGTGGTTTAAATTAGCGTCTATGTTCATATTTTTAGGTATCGTTTTATTAATCATTATAATTGTTGCTTCAAGTAAAAAGAAGCAGCCTTCAGCTCTTCCAGAGATTCAATTTAATTCAGCACCTAAACCCTACGTACAACCAACAAAAATCAATCCGGTGGCGATTAACATGGTTACTAAGCATTTTGGAGGGGAATGGCTGCAGTTCCTAGCCGCAAAGGGCGATAGGGTAGCTGTTAGTGATCAGAGAATTCGTGAAATGGTAGCTATTGGGTATTCTCAGATGAAAACTAAAGCTCTTGAACATTTGCTGATTTCCTTCATTCATATTACTACTGATAATACACCTGGTACAATCGGCGTCAACGTCAAGAGCGACAATTATGCTGCCCTTCACGAGGCAATTTATGGGTTGATCAAAACAAACCGATTTAATCAGGTTTCCATTCTATCTACATTAAATTTTTTATCTGAAACGGCCTATGCTGACAAGAAGCGAGAGGAGCTTGAGCGAAAAGCAGAAGCTGCAGAGAATAAGGCCAAACAACTGGAGTTGAAACAACAGTTGGCGGAGCAGCGCAAAGTCATAGCTCAAAAGGAATCGGAACTTAAACTAAAAGCTGCGGAACATCTGCAAACTTTGAATACTACTCCATCTGAGGCGGGAGTTAATGCGTCTTTACGCCAGAATCAGACGCTTGACTTAAGTACTGGAAAATGGGAAGTAGCAGAGAACAGGGTGGATGATTCGATCATCGAAGTTTCCCAGGAAAGTACGAAGATCACTCTCCCTCCGGTAGAGCCTGCTTCGTACTCATCAAATTATCAAACTAATTATCCTGAATATGACCCTGATCAGTATTCCTTGGGTAAGAAGTATAAAAAGAAGCTAAATCTTGCACCTCAGGAAGTAAAATGGCTTAACAAATTCTGGAACTATTCTAATGTATTCAATTCTATTGAAGGGTGTGAACTGGAAATTATCAAGCTATATTTATTGACAATCAAGTTATTGAATAAACGACTGAAGAAGGAAAACTCTTCGCTGGATCAGGAAATTGAGCCATTGAAGACCATGACCGCAGAATTTGAGAAGTCTCAGCCTAATTACTGGCAAGGCTATGATGAGGTATATACGGGTGGATCTGCGGAATCGGAAGCTTATAATTTCGTGTATAAAAAAGCCGAATCTGTTATAAGGGAGCAATGGAAGCACAAGCGTAAGATATCAGCCACCTTTTATTCCAGGAGTGTTGAGATAAAAGAATTCTTTGATAGCAGGTTGGGAAATTTGGTTGAAGAGATTATAGATCAATTAATCCCGACTATAGGCGTGCCGGATGAGATTACGGAAATCGCTTTAAACGAAGCAACTACTACCAGGTGGAAAACGCAGTTTCAGGAATTAACTGATGGTTACATGGCTGATGACCATACTGAACTTACTGCAGCATTACATAGGTTAGGCAAATTGAATAAAAAGAATCCTTCAGTGGAACATATCTTCTATGAGGCTTCTAAATTCATGACCCCATTGGACAAGGTGGAAGCACTAAAATTTTATATGCATTATATTTGGAAGGATCTCAATTCTGTAGTAGTCGACAGAAAGGAATTAAACAAGACGATTCAGAAAAAGCTATTTGCGAATGAAGGACAATTGAGCGCTTTTCAGGAGATTATAGATGAGCTGGTAAGAGGTCGCAACTTAACTGCAGCGTTAAAAGCTGTTGAGGGTATTTATAAAGCAAAACGCAAGAATATTACTTTGGACACTGAGGCAATCAGGCGAGTGGAAGAGCAGCATAGTGGAACTGTTGACAAATTGAATGAATATCTACAGGATGATGATGAAGTTTATGAATTGCATGTTAGCCGTCCAACAGAGCCGGTGTCTGCGGTTCAGACTGGGCTGGCCTTAACCAGTGAAGTATCACTCAGTCAAATACAACTGGAATGTTTGAGGCTATTCGATAATGAATCGCATTCGGCTGATTCGGCCGATATAGAGTCTTTTGCCAAATCAAAATCTGTATTTAAAAACCAGCTTATTGATGGGATCAATGAGAGCTGCTATGAGGTCCTGGATGATGTATTAATTGAAGAAACTGAAGATGGATATGAAATTAATCCGAATTATTATACACAAATTAGAGCTTAATGATATCAAATTTAAAACCCAAGGAATCTACTGCCATTATTAATTCACTGCTTGGTGGAGTTGTTCCTAAAATCGGTGTGCAACACATTACTGTGGGTAGATCGCCTGAAGTGGAAGCTTTTTTAAGCGCTTTAGAGGATGTTAAAAATGGACACAGTATTGTGAAGTTTTGGATCGGTGAGTTCGGTTCTGGAAAATCATTTATGTTGCACTTACTGAATACTGTCGCCCTTAAACAAAAATTTGTGGTGGCAAATGCTGATTTTACTCCTGATAACCGCCTATATTCAAATGATGGTAAGGGAGTTGCCTTGTATGCTACAATCATGGATAATGTATCTATCCAGACTAAACCTGAAGGAGGGGCTTTGCCGACACTACTTGATAAATGGATAGAGCAAATTATGATGCAAACGGCGCAGTCAAATGGTATTAGTCTTGGTGAGATTAGAGATGAACAGTATCAACAGTTGGTTCAGAATGACATTATGAAAACTGTGAATGAGATCACGGAGGTTGGTGGATTTGATTTTGCCTGGGTGGTGGTTAAGTACTATGAAGGATTTATCAAGGAAGATGATCTTTTGCGCCGGAACGCTTTAAAGTGGTTAAAGGGTGAATACAAAACTAAAACCGAAGCAAGAGCCGATCTTGGTGTCCGGGAAATTATTAATGACCTGAACTACTATGATATGCTTAAAAATTTCTGTAAACTGTTTGTGAGCATTGGTTATAGCGGATTTATGATCAATTTGGATGAGGCAATTAACCTCTACAAAATATCCACTTCGGTAATGCGGGAGAAAAACTATGAAAAGATACTAAGCATATATAATGACTGTTTCCAGGGGAAGATCAGTAACTTGTTTATTAATTTTGCAGGCACAAAAGAAGTGCTGGAGAATCCGCGTCGTGGGTTGTTTAGCTATCAGGCTTTAAAATCGAGGCTGGAAACAAATAAGTTCGAAACCCAGCAGATCAGAGATTTCGCTCAACCAGTAATACGTTTAATGCCTTTGGACCATAATGAGATCTTTGTGTTGCTGAAAAAGTTGAAATTAGTTTTTGATTTCAATTATAAGATTGATTTGGCAGTGACTGATACCGATATTCAACAGTTTATGGAGGAACTTTTCAATAAGCCGGGAGCTAATGAGTTCCTGACTCCAAGAGAGGTGATTCGTGATTTTCTGAACATATTGAGCATTATCCGTCAAAATCCAAATGTCGATAAGAAAAAGCTATTTGGTGATCTGGAGATTAAAGATGAACGACCAAATGAGACCCTTCTTGCTGACATTGAGGAATTATAAAGGTGTTTGAGCTGCTGTCTGAACCTGTTAGGAAGTATATACGCGATAAACACTGGGAATCATTGCGTCCCATCCAGGCGGCGGCGATAGAAAAGATCATGACCACTCCGCTGAACTTGATACTCGCTTCCAGAACCGCATCCGGGAAAACCGAGGCGGCTTTTTTGCCGATTCTTTCCAAAGTTGATTTTACTCAGCCAAGTGTCCAGGTATTATATATTTCACCCCTGATAGCTTTAATCAATGATCAGTTCACAAGGATTGAAGATCTTTGTGCTTATTTGGATGTCAGCGTAACTAAATGGCACGGCGAGGCCAGCCAGGCAAGGAAAAAGAATCTGGTGAAAAATCCGAATGGAGTGCTTTTAATTACTCCGGAGTCTTTGGAGGCAATGCTGGTTAATGCACCTTATAATGCGAATACGCTATTTTCAGGTTTAAAATATGTGGTTATTGATGAGATTCATTCTTTCATTGGTGCAGACCGGGGTATTCAGCTAAAATCAATCCTTTCAAGATTACAGTATTTAAATACTGACAAATTTGTAGTAGTTGGACTTTCTGCAACGATCGGTGACTATACTGAAGCTAAAAAGATGACAGGAGATCCTGATCATACTAAAGTTCTTTTAGATAGAACAGCCAAGGAGATGGAGGCGAATTTCAAATATTTCAAAATGGAAGCCGCTGATTTGCCGCTAGCATTAATGAAAGATTTGTACTTGAATACTATGGCAAACAAAGTGCTGATATTTCCCAATAGTCGTGGCCGTGCAGAGGAAATAGCAGTCAAGCTGAAAAAGATTTCAGACAAAGTAAATGGGCATGCAAATTATTTTTCCCATCATTCATCTATTGATAAAGAGCTCCGTGAATATATTGAACATTTTGCCAAGACCAATGTCCGTTTCCCGTTTGCGATTTCCTGCACTTCTACCCTGGAGCTTGGCATTGATATAGGTTCGGTTGATAAGGTGGTTCAGGTTGACGCGACCTATTCTATCTCTTCTTTGATTCAACGCATTGGCAGAAGTGGCAGGCGGGATGGTGAAGTGAGCAAACTATTGTTTTATGCTACTGATAAATGGAATTTGCTGCAGTCGCTCGCCTGCTTTGATTTGTATAAAGAAGGTTTTATTGAGCCAGTGAATGTGGTTCGGCAGCCATTTGATATCTTATTGCATCAAATGCTGGCCTATGTAAAGCAGTTATCTAGTTGTACAAGGGCGATGCTTTGGGAACGAGTGCGGGAAAATTATGCCTTTGACCAGGTTGCAGAGCAGGACTTTGATGCTATTTTAACACAACTGCTCGAAAAAGATCTACTTGAATTGATTGGAGGAGAGCTTATCATTGGTGTTGAAGGAGAATGGGTGGTAAACAATAAAGATTTTTACAGTGTCTTCAAGACTGAACCGACTTATAAAGTCTTAAATTATGATAAGCCTATCGGCGAAATTCCTTTCTCGCCGCAGCTCAATGAGGATGAAAATCTGTTGCTTGCAGCTCGTATTTGGAAGATTATCGAGGTAGACCATAAGGCTAAAAAGATTTCGGTTATTCCTGCTAAAGATGGTAAGAAGCCAATATTCTCTGGTTCAGGGGCTGATTTGCACCCGAAGATCAGGGAGCGGATGCTTCAATTACTGCTTGAATCTGAGGAAATAACTGAACTGGATGAAACTTCAATCGACATCCTCAGAGAATTCCGCTCGGAGTTTAGAAATTATAGGATTGAAAGTCTCGAGGATGACCGACCCGCACTATTAAAGGAAGGCACAATACAGCTATATACTTTCCATGGCACCCGGGTTAATAAAAGCTTACATTTTTTATTTGACCTGATTGGTCAGGAAAGTAATTATCTGGAACAAACTAGTAGTTTTACGTTCACCGGTGGAAAAGCGGAGCTGCTTAGTTTTATCGCAGAAGCAATTCAGATATTAGAAGATATTGATTTTCACCTTGAGAACATAGTGTTAACCAAACCTTCGATAATGGAGTTTTCCAAGTGGGGACATTTTTTGCCCTTGCAGTTGAAGTGTCGTTTATTAAATGATAAATATTTTGATTTCTACGGGGCTCGTGATTTTTTGGATAGAGTCAGTCTGGTCGTTGTTGAATTTGAATAACTCTTCAGTAGTCAATTTGGTAATGGGCTTTGGCGACAGCCGAGGGGATCAGGTCAATGATGCAAATATGACCGTCTGCAACGCTAGGCTATATATCTGAAACCTGCTCTACCGATCTGGTTGATTAGGCGAAGGGTACTTTGTGGGTATGAGTTGGATTTTTTGGACATCGATATCGACCATGATGTTCAAATCCACACAAGGTGTTAACGAACAACTATTTCATTCTATGCATTGTAATTCTACAATTACTAATCGCAAAGATCATCCTCATTTTCACCGCCATGTGAAAGATACCTACGATCATTCATTGAGCTATGAATTTAAACTGCCTGATGATTCCAAAAGATCATTCCATTGAAGTTATGCTATGTCATTTTCCAAAGTCATAAGTACGACTATAGTTTCATTGGAACAGTGATTAATGCGCATTTACTCTACTAGAGATAAACTCTGTTTTTTGCACATCTCTAGTAGAGATAAATGCGTGTTTTTATACACATACAAATACCCCAATAGAGACTGCAACTGCATCATTTGATCTGAGTTGTTTGGTGCTTGGATAAGATAATTATCTGCCAAATTTCACTGTGTAAGCTATTTTTCATTCTTTTTCTTTTTCCAGGTTCGCTTATATTTTAACGGAAAATCTCTACTAAGGGGTTCCTGGGTAACCAACTCACTAATTCGTGCAATTTTCCTTAAATCATCAATAAATTTTTTTGAGTTCAGTTCGAAAGGGAGCACTGAAAGCCTTAGAGAAATCTAAGGCTTTTTTGTTTTCAACCCTGAAACCTATTTCCTGCCAGGATAAGGAACTTGGATTTCTTACTTATAAGATCAGTCCAAAGGAATAAAGCAGTTTGTGCTGAATCAGATACACAATCGAAATTGTTTAAAGCTTTAGTTATAGTTAACAGTTACACTGAAAGGAGAAGCAGAAGTATAGACGCCTGCTACCTGGCTGCCACCTACATTTAAAGTTGCACCTACATTAAGTGTTTGCGTACCCGCAGTTAAAGTACCTGTTACCGATGGAGTGCTGGTGAATGTGCTGACTGTCATGGTATTAGCGCCGCTTGCAATGGTCAGTGCAGATGATGGAAGTGTAATGGCGTAAGTATATGCCCCCTGGCCATTTACAGTGAATGATGCTGCGGTTACGGTTCCCGCTGTTGCCGGAAGGGTTACTCCGCCCGTTGAACTTCTGACACCTGCCGGAGTTAAGATAACTGTACCGGCAGATGCATTTACTGCCACGTTACCAAAATTCATGTCAACTGTATTGGTGATACTGATCGGTGTAACAATAGTTGCAGATGCATTAGCTGTTGCTGTAGCCTGAGCAAAAGCTGAGGCTGTAATTAAAAACAATAGTGTAAAAGTAATGCTGGCGGAGGTTAATAGATTTTTCATGATCGGTTATTTTAGATACAATACGTGCGCTGCAGGAAGATAACGACAGAATAAAAAAAGAAGATAGTGTTAAGTTACGGATTTTTTAATGTATAAGCTGTCCTTAGTTGATGGATGTAATGGAATATGACAAATATCAACAGGTTTATTGTGTAGGTAATACCTTTTCTGGAATTTCTTTTAAGGGAGGTCTTCTCCGGGCAAAAATGAATGCATCAGGGAACCCCTTATGTTTTATTTTACGGACTATGTTTTTTGCCGCTTGTATATCATCCACACCAGTCACTATTACATTGTAATGCTGATGGGTGGAAGGCTTGATCACTACAGTATAATTAAATTCAGCTACGAGGTAATCCTGGGCTGCTTTAGCCTTATGATAAGAAAGATGGGCTACCTGTAAGGTAATGTCAAACTCCGGCTGAGGTTTTTCCTCAGGCTTCTCTTTTGCCAGAGGAATGTTTTTTTCTTCATTAACGGGGACATTTTTAGGGAGAGAATGTGTAGATTCTTTTTGATTTTTAAGGGTTGTATCATTGGCTGCAAGTGAAAAATCCAATCCATCAACAACAGCGCCTTCCCTGCTCTTTTTAACATTGAAATTTAAAATTTCGGGTATTGATTTTAAATTCAGTTTTATTAACTGAGCTGTGTCTATCCGGACAGTATAATCGCCCGGAGTTAATCCCAGATAGCTGAAATAGCCATCACCTTCACTAATTGTACGGAAGGCTACTTTATTCTCATTTTTCTTATAAAAATTGATGATGATACGGCCTTGCCCTTTGAGTTCTTTATTGCTTTTTATATTGACTCTTCCTGATGCTTCGGCAACTACTGTGACAGGAATTTCTACAATCTTGATCTTGTTTGGATCAATAGCTATACTGAAATTATGTTTGAGCAGCTGCCATGAAATATTATCAAAGCTGGTAGGGTCTAGTTGCAGTATATAATTCACATAAGGTTCCAGGTCAGTTATTCGGATAGTGGTGTCCCTGGTATTCTGCTCAATACGTCCTCCATAGCTCTGCAGTTTAAGTCCCTCGGCTCTGGGTTCACCCGGATCTCTCTGACCATTATAATTCAGATCCAGATAGGGAATGATAGTTATTCCACCTTTTCCTACACTGGTATGATTGGTTAAACCCAGGTATTTTGTCGGATGATCATAGATCAGGCTACCACTGGCAGATTGAAGAAACCGGTAATTGTCATTGGTTTTACGTACAGATGCGCTGGTTTGTGCGAATGAAAAATCATACCGGATTCCCAATTCGATATTTTCAATGTGACTGGCTACGATTTTCTCATAGGAAAGATTTAAATAGCCTTTTTTGAAAACTCTGCTTTCAATTTCCTCTTTGAAACCAATAAATTTACCTGAACTGTATTCATATTGTACTTGTTGCGTGAAACGGAGATTCTTCAAAACTATTGCGGCTACAGAAAAGGTAGTGTAAACATATGGTGAAGTTTGTTCAGCAAAAAGTGCATAAGTATTGATATTTGCATTCAGGTTCCATATGACGCCAGAAACCAACCATTCGGTAGTGGTATATTTGGTTGTAGGCAGCGTGATCTGGTCAAGTGTAATCCTGGTATAGCCAGAAAAAATTTTCCCCCTGAACGGAGCGGATATAATAGCTTTCCGTTCTTCTGTAAAAGTGTTATTTATAGCGTTTTGTCCTTGTTTGTACCAGGTGTCATTGAGTTCGAACTGTATTCCAGATGGCATTCTGTAGGTCAGTATTCCTTTGGTGCGCACACCATAAGTATATTCTCCTGAAAGCAGCAGGTTACTGAATAACCTGGCGGATGAATTGATAAAGGGCATAGTTGTACCAGATGTAACTGAGGACAGGTATTCAGTTCCTCCCCCGATAGTTAGTGTCCTGGTAAGACCGTAATTGGCACTCAAACGGGAATAACGGGACCTCATGCCGTCTTCTACTATACCAGCACTGGCAGTATATTCGAATTCATCCTTTGGTAAAAAATTAAATGGAACACTGATATTTTGCTCACTTGTCCGTTCCTCTCCGGCCGGGCCATAAAACTTTAATTTGACGAGTGAACTACCATAAACCAATGGAACTTCAAAGGTGTAATAACCAGACGCATCTGACCGGACATAGCTAATTAATGTATTGTTTACATAGAGTTCCACTATCCAGTTGGGTTGAGTGGTATTACTTAAAGTATAGGTGCCAAATGAACGTCTGTAAGTTGTCGGGGCATTGGTTACCTGCATACCTACAATCGGGGCATAAATTGAAGAAGTTGCCTGTCCGAAAATCTTACCAGCCAGAATTTGTTTAAACACGGGGTTGTCATTATTGGCAAACCGCCATAAATAATACTGATCTCTTTCCTGCAGGGGCTGAGTACTATGATAATTTATGGAGACGTTGGTTTCTCCACCTGCAACTATTCCACCCAGTCCAAGGACAACTCTTGTATCAGAACCTAATTGTTTGTCCTGGGTATTCACTACAGACCAATCGGCCATGCCTAGATGAAAGGCAGGATATGTTCTCCTGATGGTAGAGTCAACCTTGACTTCACCTTTCAGGTGACTGAGGTTGTTCCGCATCTCCGCCTGGCGCATCTCACGCATAATGGGTAATTCGAGTGAAGTGTTTAATAAAACCGATAGATTGCGAAAACTGAATGTACAATACAGACCAAAAATTTTACCCAGGTATTCTGAATTTAAGTACAGACTGGTGGGTGTTTTAATTAGATCTTCAGGTTTGAGATTATAAATCTTGTCCTTATATCTGATGAGATTATGGGTTTTGTCTATCAGGTAGGTATCTGGCTGATTGATGAAAAAACCACTGATCGAATCACGGGTTGCTGAAGGAGAATTAACTATTTTTAAAAAGTCAAAAATATCACTTACAGGAAGGTAAGCTGTCTGGTCATGGATAAGAGAAGAAACTTCTATAGTGCCTATGCGCTGTACGTTTAAATAAACTGAAACCTCTTCAAAATCGGCTTGTGATTGCGCCATGCTACGCAAAGAGAAAAATAACTGCATAAGCAATATGATTATGGCTATTCTTTTCAGCGGGACCAGAAAATGATGAAGTTCAGGATTTTTTTTAAGCACAGCTGAAGGTTGATTTAATTCTGTATAAAAGTTACCGAAAAAGTACCACTGTAATTACCAGGGGGGTTAGCTGGCGAAGTACCTACAGTTAAGGTCCCGCCTATGGTTAAATTTGTACGGCTTGGTGATACTGCTGTTGCGACGAATGGAGAGCCCAGACTGGATGAACCAATATGCATACTCATTGAGCCACCGTTACTGCCACTCAAAGTAATATCAGGACCATTGCTGATGGTAATCAATGTACCAGGTTCTGCATCTACCTGGAAGATTGCGGCCGAATAGGAAAAACCCAGATTGACCTGGATCACACTTCCGGTAACTGATCTGGAGCCATTTGAGGAAATGATGACAGTTCCTCCTGAACCACTCTGGGCAAATGCCCCAAAACTTAGCCCCTGTGCAGGATTAACATAGATGATGATAGGTCTGGGTGGTTTCTCCTGAGCATATATATTCAGCGTGCATAAAAGCAGGGCCAGTACACTCCCTATTTTGGTAAGCAACTGTTGTTTTAAAGCCATTTTGTTGTTTCTAGACATTAGTTAAGAAATAATTTTTTCGAATGAATACTGCTTGAAGAAATAAAACTTACTATGTAAATCCCGCTGGCAACATTTGCGTCAATTTCATAAGTGCCATTGCCATTCAGCTTTTGACGGGATAATATCTGACCCAATAAATTGACCAGTACTAAATCTCCTTTTTGCTCATTTTCCAGATGGATATAAACTGTTAATTTGCCATTAGCGCCATAGACATTGAAAATATCGTTACTGGAATTCGGATTGATAGCTGTTTTAAGTGGTTTAAACCTGATTGAAAAACGATTGTTGTAATCTCCGGAAGAAAGCTGGATACTGGATGTCTTATTTTCTTCCAGTAGCTGATTGGTGCCTGTTTTAGCGTCGCTTAAATAAGCGTGTAATTCAAGTGGAAGATTCTCCAGCGTTCGCAGGGTAAAGTCAATTAACCCTCCTTGATTAATATTCAGCACTAATGGAATTACTGTGTTTGTATCAATTGAAGGCAAGGCGTTGATGGCTAATTTTGTAGCATCTGTAGCAATACTATATAAATTAGGGGCCTGATCACTGGTATTCATCAGTTTAATAGCATCCAGTTTAGAATCAAACCCTGTAGTTGCAATCTCCTCAGTATAGACCACAAGCGGATCAGATGAACTTGGACTGCCGGCATAACCCGCACTTAACCTCAGTAAGATGCGTGGTTTTGCAAAAGAGGGGTCATTTAAAGAAGACGTCTTATGAAATACGGGTGACAGGTTATTTACCCTGACTGCATTAGTCATTGCCAGTGTAGCTGTAACAGGATAGCTGCCACTACTTACATGTACAAAGAAACCCTGCATAGATGCAATCACATTATTGGCAATTCCATCGCTTGAGACATTGTTAATATAACTGCTGTATGTACCTGTATATTGACTGGTTGAACCCGAATCAAAATAGTATATCGCATTGTCAACATTGGTTTTTGTCCAGCCGCTGCTTGCGTTCCAGTCAATGGGAGAAGGATAGGGGTTACCTACCAGATTAAAACCCAGAGTATAGGGTTGATTATGATTATAGAGGGTGGCAGAAAGTGAGCCGTTATTAACTACACCGGTTATGGTGACCAGTTTTTGAGCGGTTAATGCGCCAAAATCAGCGGCATAACCTTGTAATGGGTTAAGTACATTTGTAGTGGTGGAATAATTGGTCCAGCCCGAACTGGGCTGGTTCTCTATATAAGTATAGAAATTTGGGAATGCTGCTGCAAGGTTTACAGTACTCGAAAAAGCGTTGACTGTGGCAGCTGTAAAGGGGGAACTAAAATATTTGTAACCAAAACCGGCGGCGAGATAACGTTGCATGGTTAAATTGCCTGTAACACTACCGGTGCCCGTGCCATCAATCAGTGAGGTTTGTGTTGCTGTTGATAATAGCGTAAGATTACCATTCGCATTTAGTGAACCGTTACTTAATAATATGCCTCCGATTTGCTGACTGCTGCCAACTGTGGTAGTGCTTCCGGTATTAATATTAACCTGGGTAAAGGTTGTATTGGTGGTGCCGTTAAGGGTTTGAGTTGTACCTGCAAAGATAACTGAACCTCCATTTTGAGTAAAGGAGCCGTTATTGGTGAAATTCTGGTAGGTTATTAAATTGCCATTGTTTGCAATGACATAGGCACCAGATGAGATCGTCATCCCTTGTCCGAATAGAGAGACCGGGATGAGCAGCGAAAATATACTCGTAATCGTTAAATAGATATTAGCTCTCATTATACTGATCTCTTTGCGCTGAATCTTTATCTTTTTACTGTTAACGTACCCGATAATGCATTGAATGTTACTGTTGTTCCACCACTGGCAACGCCACTTGTAACCGTTGCTCCATTGATTTTCAAGGTCGGGCCAATCAAGGTTAGTAATCCTGGAAAGGTCATTGCAGTCCAGGTAAAACCGGTACTTGCACCAGTGAGTACGATATTTACTGTTTTTCCGGCCAGGCTTAAAAAAGATGGTATTGTCATTAATCCTGAATTTGTGGAAGAGGGTGCAGCGGTAGCATTAACAGCTATATTCCAGGTGTTACTTGATGGAACAGCGGCGGAGAATGCAAGTGTACCTGCATTGACTGTGGTGGCTCCTGTATACGTATTAGCATTACTCGTAAGTGTAAGCGTACCACTCCCTACTTTTATGAATGCAATAGTAGGACTGCCGGTTGTTTGCGGATTATCCTGAATGGAACCTGCATAGGTAGTACTGGTATTTAATGCTCCGACCTGAAAAGTTTTCAGCCCTGACCCACTAAAACCACCTATGGAGGTACCGGAAGTAGACCCTGATAATCCCCCTAACTGGACGGTTGGGGTTGCTGCCGCACTAGTTTCGATAAATCCGAATGAACCGCTAAGGTCCCAGGTTGCCGCTGCACTGCCTGTATTTGCTGCATTGCCTGTACCCGCATTATCCGACCACATCACCCCACGGGAGACTGATGGTTCTGAGAAATTCCCTGTAAATCCACTGTTATTTCCATATAGCCGTAAGGATTGAGTTCCGGCACCACTTAAACTTAGTGTCCCGGCTCCGGATATTGCACCGGAAATATTTACATTAAGCGAAGCAGTATTCGATGCTAATGTAGCACCGGAAGCAATGATAACCGGAGTAGTTAAAGTAGGCGTAACGCCTGCAGATCCATAGGCTAAAAGTAATGTGCCGGAACTGACAGTGGTAGTTCCGGTGTATGTATTGGTACCTCCCAAAGTTACGGTACCTGTTCCGGTTAGTGTTAAGCCATTTGTTCCGGCCAGAACGCTGTTAATGGTTGCACTGGCATTGGCAATGATGTTACCGGTGTTATTGGTTATTGTTCCCCCGGTTAGGGTGAAGTTTCCACTGGCGGCGGGGTTAAATAATAAGGATTGTGCCGATTGGGTACCCGATACGGTAATTGTTCCGGCTGCGGCAGTGCCGAGATTACCACCAAAAATGGCTGAAGCACCAGACCGCCAGATTAAATTGGTGATACCGTTATTGAAGCTCCAGTTTTTAGTGCTGTTATCCCATGTACCGGTACCGTTGTCTATCCGGTTATTGCTAATGGTATTGTCCCAGGTAAAAGCTGTTGCTGACCCGTTCAGTGCCCAGAATTGTTGCTGCTCGCTTTGAGCTAAAACAGATGTACAGTAGAATAGGATAATCATTATGTAAACAATCTTAAGCATACCTTTATCTTTGAGGGTCAGTTATAGTTGTACCCTATTGTCCAGAAATAGTTGGTCCCATCATAAAAGTAAGAAAGGACATCAATCGCATTCGCTGTTGTGGTCAGTGTAACAAGGCCACCGCCTCCATTAATAACCTTAGACCCTGTGGGTAAAGTCAGTGTCCTTGATCCTGTGGCATCCTGTTTGACTTTGATCAAACCATACATACCAGCTATTGCATTTGTGATTGTTAATGTACTGTTACCTGTTAGTGTAACAGTTGCTGTGGCTCCTTTAGTCTGGTCCCAGGTAATAGTTCCTGAAGATAGTGTTTGTAAAGCGGAGGCGTAATTAGGAGCTACAACAGTACTGTCAAAGCTACCTCTGCCTTTTACATCAAATTTAAATAATGGTGTTTTGCCAATACCGACGTTTCCGGTTGAATTAATGCGCATACGCTCATTAGTACTGGCCGTACCTCCGGTAAAAAGCAGTAAGTTTTTTGCAGCTGTGGCATTTCCAATCGCAAAGTCATTACCAGTGCTATATAAGTAGGCATTGCTGGCGCCGGCTATGATACCAGCTGCGGTGTTAGCACTTGAATTGATACCCAGATCAATATAGTTTACCGTTTCGGTAGCCGCATCATTACTTGCAACCACATCCGAACTGGCATTTGCTGTGGGAGACATGTTTTGAATATTTAATTGCAGGTAGTTATCGATATATCCTTTACCTGCAATTATATTGAATGAAGTTGTAGGATTCCCTGATGTAGATCCCCCGTCAACAAGAAGTCTTTCCCGTGACGGACTTGCTGTAAATATGGGCGCTGAGCCAATTCCAACGCTACCCAAACTATCCACTAACATACGCTGGATATTATTGGTACGCATCTTTAAATTTACATTGTCTGTTGTGCCCAGAAAATTAGTGATAGCACTTGTACCGCTATTGCCCACTGTTGACCAGGTTGTTCCACTGCCAGATACAAACAATACCCAGGACGAAGAGGTGCCGTTATAAAAGTAAAATCCCTTTGTTCCATCAGTCTGATACACCAGCAGGCCGTCAGCTGGAGTTGAAATAGCCGTGCGTTGTGCCTGCGTCATTCTGGGGGCTAAAAATCCTTTCAGGACAGATTTTACATCTAATACGGAAGAGGCGTTTCCTGTAGTATAGGTGGCATCATCAGTTACCACTACAGTTTGTGAAAAAACCCGACTGAAAAAGAAAATTAATACAATCAAAAAAGTCAGTTTTCTCATAAGTATCCTATTTATATTATTTAAGGATTAACTCCCCCTCAGCAAACTTCACTTGTTTAGGAGCATCTGCTTGTGCCGCGTATATGATATGTAATTTACCCGTGTGGTAATTAACTTCAGGGGCAGCATCCAGGTTAAGCTGAAATTTACGCAAGGTATTGGGTGTATAAACAGAAACGCCATTTACAAGACCAACGGGAGTGACAGTGCCATTTGGAGATATATAAGTTACTTTAATATCTCCATAAACAGACATGTTCCCAGTCCGGTTGAGGGTCATTTTTAATACTGATTTATTATTTTCTTCTGTTTGAATAGATAGATCAGACAGACTTGTTTCGGTAGTCGACTCACCATTTCTGATAATGATTGGGATAGAAATACCAAATACAGCGGTTAATTTCACCGTTATAGTGGTAGTGTTCTTTACTGTGTCTTTTTCACCGAGTGGTTTTTCATTAGGCACTGCCCTGAAGTATAAATGAGACCTGTATTCACCTGGTTTTAGCTGGCTGGTATTGGTTACCTGTACTTTTACAACCTGAGCCTCATTAGGAGCAAGGACTACATTACGTGGAAAAAAACGAAAGTTTTTATCCGCGAAATTTTGCCCTGTATCAGGCTCGGTAATGGCTTCAAAATTACCATCCTCCTTCATTCTGTATTGTACTACAGATATTACGTACCTGGCCGTATCCTTACCAGTATTGGCCAGATTAAGTTCCTGAGTTCTTTTTGTATTTTCAAAAACTACACGCCTTGGCATGATTAATAAATTTCCCTGTGCCTTTGCGTTGGTAGAAGAGATAAAGATATATGTCAATAGCAACGAAAAAACAAAATGCTTAAATAATAATTGTTTTTTGATCATACTGTAGTTTGCTTAAATATTTAACAATTGGCAATCAAATATTAAATTAGAAGTGAAAAAGACGCAAAATTATGCGACAATTGAGTGTCGTTTAATTGTAGTTGACTGTTACACTGAAAGGACTGGCGGAGGTATAAGTACCTGCTGCCTGGCTACCCCCTACATTTAAAGTTGCACCTACATTCAGCGTTTGTGTGCCAGCTGTCAAAGTGCCGGTTGCAGATGGTGTACTGGTAAAAGTACTGACAGTCATGTTATTAGCGCCACTTGCAATAGTAAGTGCCGTTGATGGTAATGTAATCGCGTAAGTGTATGCACCCTGTCCATTTACAGTAAATGACGCAGCAGTTACTGTTCCTGCCGTTGCCGGAAGTGTAACACCACCTGTTGAACTTCTGGTACCTGCGGGAGTTAAAATAACTGTACCAGCTGTTGCATTTACAGCAACGTTACCGAAATTCATATCAACCGTTTTTGTTATACTGATGGGTGTTACAATAGTTGCCGATGCATTAGCCGTCGCTGTGGCTTGTGCAAAAGAGGAGGATACGGCTAATGATACCAGGGTGAAAGTAATACCAACTGTGGCTAAGAAAATTCTCATGATTGTTTAGGTTAAGAGTGTTGTAAGCGTTTGGTGTGCTAAGGTATAAATGTACTGATTTATAATTGTTTATATGTTTTTTTATGTAGGTTGGATCTTACTGTTTTTTTTTTGTTTTAGCTATTTCGTGAATAAAAGATAGTTAATTATAATTTACAACTACATTGAACGGGGAAGCAGAGGTATAGTTGCCGGCAGCCTGGTTGCCGGCAACATTTAAAGTAGCACCAACATTAAGCGTAAGTACATCAGATAAATTACCGGTATTAGTGGGTAAACTTTTGAAATCACTGACAGTGATATTATTCACTCCGTTAGCAACAGCATGAGCAGATGGGGGTAAGGTAACCGAATAGGTGTAGCTGCCCTGTCCGCCGATAGTGAACATGGCCGTTTCGGCTGTTCCGGGAATAAGTAATACCCCACCTTTTGCAATTCTCTGTTCAGCAGGAGTTAAAATTACAGTGCCAGCTATTGCTGTTCCTTTCATTTCGCCAAAATCCATGTCAACTATTCTTGAAATGCTTAATTGTGTTACGATGTTCGCAGTGGTATTAGCTGTCGCTGATACTTGTCCGAATGGAGAATTATCCATAGGTATAACAGGTACCACCTGGGCAAAAGAAGCAGATGTCATCGCTAATGAGATTAGATACGTAATGCCCGTTTTGGTAAATACCGATTTCATCTTTGGTTAAATTTCAAAATAGTTCTGAAAGACAATATTTTTGATTGTTTTTTTTGTTAAATGTAATCAAAAATATTGATATGTGTAGTAAATAGCCTTGTGGAAATCTAAGGCTGTTTTGTTTTTAGCTATTTCTACTCCGATGTGAATTTGGTTAATCCACTCAATTCTGAGTATTTTTGAATTAAGTAATTCCAAATTATTATTTAGCTAATGGAATATATTATCCTTACGAAATCGCTTGCACGAAAGATCATCCTTGATGCTGCCGGGCTTGCCCGGAAAGCACAGTTTGGAACGGGAATCGAAGCCGTTTATCAAGTGATTGACCATCTGGGTTTCGTACAACTGGACACGAATTACGTCGTGGAGCGGGCCCATCACCATGTCATGGCTGCTCGTGTACCGGGCTATCAAACAGAATGGCTGGCCGGTCTTTGCGAAGATGGCCGTGTTTATGAATATTTCACTTCGGATGCGGGTTATCTTCCGATGTGTGATTTCCGCTTTTCATTGCCTGTAAAAGGAGCATTTGAAACGCAGGGCAATCCACTGAGTAAACCAGAAATCAATTTAATGAAACAGATTCTGGACAGGGTGGAGAGGGAAGGAGCATTGATGGTCGGAGATTTTGAAAACGACCGTCAGGAAGCCAGTTCTGGTTGGTGGGATTGGCGGCCCGCCAAGGTTGCGCTCGAAAGGCTCTACCTCAATGGAAGCCTGATGATCAGTCGTACCAAAGCTTTCCATAAAGTTTACGACCTACCGCTTAATCTGGTGCCGCTGGAAACAGACTTAACCATGCCTACGGCTGAAGAATATGCCCGTTTTGTCATCCTTCGTACCTTAGGTGCGCTCGGCATTGCCTCTGTCAAAGAAATGATCTGGCGCGCGCGTCGTGTGAAAGACAACCTGATTAAAAAGGAGCTGGAAAGAATGAATCAGACCGGCGAAGTAAAAACAGTAATTGTCGAGGATCTGAAAGGTCCGCTCTATATGCTCTCCAATCAGGATATTAATAGTAAACTCTCCAATGAAGTCTTCATTCTTTCACCCTTTGATATCCTCAACGTCTTTCGTCACCGCTTAAAGGATTTTTTCAATTTTGATTATCAGATCGAATGCTTTGTGCCTGCTCCCAAGCGCCGGTACGGTTACTTTTCATTACCTGTACTTGCAGGGGATACCTTTATCGCAAGGATGGATGCCAAAGCCGACCGCAAGCAAAAAGTACTGATCGTCCATAACCTTCATTTTGAACCGGTTGATCTTGAGCAAATCATTATCGAAAAGTTTATTCATGCCTTAAAGGAGTTTGTCCAGTTCAATCAATGCCGGGACATTACGTTCAAGAAATCCAATAATGAAACTTACTTAGAAGTGATCAGCAAAAGTTTCTCCGTATCAGATTAAATGTGATATTTCTTTTTGCATCGATTTTAAACAAACGTTTGTGTAATTCTTTTTTATACTATTTTGAGTAAGGATCGCTAGTTTACAGGTAGATATATAACAAATGAACAAACTATTTTTGATTGCAGTCATCATCTTTTCGGGTTTAGGGCTTAAGGCGCAATTGCCATCAGGTAAACGGAGTATTACAGATGCAGCACAGTTTTATCAAAAAGTAACACCTAAACTCATTGGAAAATGGACTAGTCCGCCTAAAGATGTGGTTACAAAGCGGCTTACCCGAGGTGCGATTATGGGAAATGGAGATGTAGGAGCAACCGTAGGAGGGGATTTATCTACACTGGTATTTTATATTGCCAAATCTGATTTCTGGTCTTCGGAAATAAAATTATTTGAAGATTCAAAAAAGGATCCTGCCCCGCTTCCAATTGGAGGGATTTCAATAAAAATTAAGAATCAATCGCATGCTGCTAATTATTTGCTGGAACAAGATGTTGTAAATGCAGAAGTACGAAGCACATTTGGGACTGATGCAATAACCAGGACGCGGTCATGGATTGATGCAAATGATAATTATTTAGTGACAGAAATCTGGACAGAATCAGAATTGCCTGTTACCGTAAGTGTAGAAACGTGGGCCAAGGCTGATCATGTCAATTATCCTTCTCAGGCGGCTGTAAATGGTCAGATTGCAGTAGCAGCAAGATCTACTAACTCACCTGATTTTATAGGTTCCTGGACCTCTAAAGCCGCAATAAGCACGAGGATAATGGGAACAGAAGCAAAACTGTCAACTGACAATAAATCAATTTCTACTTCAGACTTTTCCATTTCAAAAGGTAAACCGGTAAAAATCATTTCGTACATATCAGGAGGAGGAAAAGAAAACAATGCTTATACAAAACAAAGCAGTGAAAAATTGATGGCATTATCTGGTAGTTCCCTCAACAAAAAGAAGTTGCTGAGTCAGCAATGGTGGAAACAGTACTGGGACCGTTCCTATATACAACTTCATGATGATACTTTTGAAAAGTACTATTATGGTGCTTTGTATGAAATTGCGGCAAGCACAAAAAATAGTAAAGTTTGCCCTGGACTATACGGAATCTGGATTACCACTGATTCTGCCAGCTGGCATAGTGATATACACCTAAATTACAATGGAGAAGGCCCGTTTTATGGTCTGTTCTCCTCCAACCGGTCAGAACTGACACATTCCTATTATGATATTTTTCTGGATTTTGTACCTGAAGGTGAGCGAAGGGCAGAGAATGACGCGTATAAATTGAATAAGGACCTGGAAGGTAAATCCTTGAAAGGAGTATTGTTCCCGGTAGGCTTAGGTCCATGGGGGAGCGTGACCGATGATGTATATCTGAATCAGACCATCAATGCTTCATTTTCTTCTGTCATCTTTATCTGGAATTATGAATATACGCAGGACAAATTGTTTCTAAAGACTAAATCCTATCCATTTATCAGAAAGATAGGAGATTTCTTTGAGGACTATCTGAAGGTTGATACAGTTGGTGGAAAAAGGAAATACGTACTCTGGACGGGGGCTCACGAAGAATCCTGGAACAAAAATGCCTCCCTTGACCTGGGATTTGTACGTATGGTCTATAAATTTTTACTCAAAGCCAGCGGTGATTTGAATATTGATCAGGATAAAAAGGAAAAATGGACAGATATATTGAATAAATTAAGTGATTTCCCCACAGCCATTATTGAAGGAAAAAAGATGTTTACACTGGATGACGCCGGATGGCTTGTACCTAAAAATAATCTGTCCGTTCTTGAGTTTATTTATCCTGCCGGAGCATTGGGTTTTTTATCCAACCCAGACTCATTGCAACTGGCACACAATACTATTGATTATTATACCAGGCCTGGTTATCCAGGATATTTTAACATTAACAATTTCATTAAAATTTTTCCTATTGCCATACAAAGCAACTATAATCCGGATGTCTTGTTACCAAATTTTAAAAAAGTAATAAAGGCACAGTTGCAAAATAATATGACGATAAATGATGGTGTTCACGGAATCGAAAAGGCAGGTGCTATTGATGCGATCAATATGATGCTGTTGCAGAGTTATAATGATGTGATGATACTTTTCCCTTACTGGAAAAAGCCGGCAAGTTTTAAAAGGTTAAGAGCAAAAGGTGCTTTTTTGGTCTCGGCAGAGCAAAACGAAGAAATTAAGAATATTTCTATCTTTAGTGAGAAGGGCAATACCTGTAAAATGATCAATCCATGGCCGGAAAGCTCACCTAAGATCTATACAGTGTTTAGAGGGTTGAAAAAACAGGTTGATTATGTGAAAGAAGGAAATACATTGATTTTTAGGACGAATCCCGGTATGGAATATATACTGCTTAAGTAAGACCTTACTTATGTAGATGGATCTATTTCAAAAGAGATATAGCAAAATTATAGACAACAACTTGATCTTATTTTGGTTAATTAAGAAGTCAATTAGATTTTAGGAGCTGAACTGACAGATTTATGATACAGAGTAAACGATTAATCACAACGATCTCGGTTATTTCCAGTGCAGGCTTGTCTGCCTTGAAATTTATTGTCGGAATTGCAACTGGAAGCTTAGGTCTGATTGCCGAAGGAGCGCATTCTTTGTTAGATTTATTTTCCACGCTGATTACATTTGTTGTGGTTCGTGTTTCTTCGATCCCGCCGGATGAGAATCATCCTTATGGTCATGAACGCGCAGAATCTTTAGGCGCCTTAGGCGGTATGGTTCTGCTTGCGGTAACAGCGGTCTGGATCTTGTACCATTCCATTTCGACGATTATCTGGCATCCCGGAGCACCTGAGATCACCGTCTGGTCATTTGCGATTATCATGATCAGTTTGTTAGTTGATTTTTGGAGGGTTAAAAGTTTAAAAAAAGCCGCTGCTCATTATAACAGTCCTTCACTTGCTTCGGATGCTGAGCACTTTGGTAATGACTTGTTAGGTTCATTTGCGGTACTGGCCGGTCTTTTTGTGATTTTTCTTTCCCGCTATATCACATTACCGCTCTGGCTTGTAAACCGCGTCGATGCAATTGCTGCGCTCGGGGTTGCATTTGCTGCTTTAAAATCTTTTTGGAACATCGGCTCGCAGGCAGTCCGTTCATTGATGGACAATGTTCCCAAAGAACTCATTCCGAGTTTAAATAAGTTAATAGAAAAACAGGAAGGCGTTATCCCCGGTACGGTGGAAACCAAGCTCAGGTATGTCGGTAACATTCCCTATGTAGAGGCAGTTATAGGCACAAACCGGGAGCTTAACTTTGAAAAGGTTCATCAGTTAACTGAACAGATTGAGAAAGTCATTTCAAAGGAACTGGGAACCGATGCTGTTATTATTATCCACCCTGAGCCGAAGGCTGCAGTTAATGAACCTTATGCTGTGACTGTCCATGCGATTGCCGACCGCTTGGGTTTAAGGATACATAATCTGCATGTGTATCTGGTTGAACAAAAGATCTGGCTGGAGCTGGATATGGAGGTTTCTGGTTTGTTAAACCTTGCACAAGCCCATGTAGCTTCCGAGAAGCTGGAAAAAGCCTTAATTAAAGAATTCAAATCACCTGTACATATCAAGGTACATCTGGAGCCTTTGAATGAGAAGCCTTATGAGGCGCAAATCGACCACCATCTTAAAAGTGAAATACAGAAAGTCGTTCAGTCAATTGATAAAGATGCCATTCTGGAGGATGTTTTAATTACTGATCATGGAATTGTGCTGACACTGACTTTACCACTTCCGGACGATATGGCTCTGTTTGAAGTTCACGCTACTATGTCGGCTATTGAACGTAAGATCCGGGCACAAATCATGGACGTCACAAAGGTCCATATTGATCCGGAACCCCTATCGAAATATCCAGTGAACGGCTAAGAAAAGCCGATCGGATTTCTCTAAAAACGATCAATTACAATCCAAAAAAAACTTGAAAATACACTGTTTGTAATTCACTGACAATCAGTGTACTGTATATACTTTGTTCAGACATTGTTCAGACACTGTTCACAGGTGCTAAAGACTATATTCAGTTTTTATCGAATAAAGGCTCAACAATAAATGAATAATCTTATAAAGTAGCATTTATGATAATACTTCTGATTGAGTTTTAAACGGCTCCTGTTTCAGGGGGCTTTTTGATTAAATGGAGTAATAAACGAGGTAAAACACTACCTATAGTTAGGTATATTTCTCTATTATTAATATTTGTCGTTGAAATTTGGTGAATATAGCATCCGGCTATTATATTTTTGTTTAAAAAACAGTTCTTCATCTGCCGTTATGGAATACTGGTTTAATTTCACAAAATCTTTTAAATCTATTAACATGTTCTCCTTTTTTACAAAAAAAACGCAAGTCGATCATATAGAATGGCTGGGTGTAGATATGCATTCTCATTTGTTACCGGGTATTGATGATGGTGCCGCTGATATAATACATACCGTTGGATTTATAAAAAAACTCAGAGAACTGGGGTTTCATAAACTACTTTGTACCCCTCATGTTTTTACAGAATTATACCCAAACACACCCGAAACTATAAAATCGGCCCTGAATGAAACACAGCTGGCTTTACAGAAAACAAATTTAGATATAGAGATAGGGGCAGCGGCAGAATATATGATCAATGATACTTTTAAGGTTTCTGATCAGTTGTTATGCCTGCCCGGGAGACACCTTTTAATTGAGATGTCTTATCTGGCTGAAATGCCTGATATAGAAAAGATAATCTTTGATCTTCAGCTCAGAGGTTACATCGTAATCCTTGCTCATCCCGAGCGCTATAACTTCTATTTTGATAAACACCAGCGTTTTCATCGTCTTAAAGATATCGGCGTATTATTTCAGCTCAATCTTTTGTCTCTATCCGGGTACTATGGAAAAGAAGTAAAAAAACAGGCAGAATACCTGATTCAAAAAAACTATTACGAGCTGGCAGGTACCGACCTGCATCATGAAAAGCATCTTGAAATATTGACCAGAGAAATACGTAGCGGAAGGCTGTTTCATCAGATTGGTCATGTGAATTTCAGGAATAAAGAGCTGTTTGTCTGACTAAATACCAAATTGTGGGTAGATTAATTGGTATTTAAATCAATTAGTTTTGCTTTAACTTAATTCTGGTGGTTAAGCTGGTTTAATAGATTTAGATTACTATGACAAAAGGTTTGTTTACTGGAAAATTCTTTAATTTTTTAGTTATTGGCTCTGTTTTTTTGATGAGTTCTTGTTCTGTGACAAAAAAAGTCCCTTATTTTCAGGATATCAATGCAATTAATCAGTCTGAGCTGTCAGATGGTGCTGTTTTTCATGAATTAACTATTCAGACGGACGATATTTTATCCATTTCCATGATAACTATTGATCCTGCAAGTGCCATGCCTGTTAATCAGCTGGCCGGGCAAAGTATAAATACCAGTATTCAGTCTGCGCTCAATCCGGCGCCACCCGCTTCTACCAATGGTTTTTTGGTTGATAAAAATGGAGAAGTTGATATATCAGTCGTTGGAAAGGTGAAAGTCGAAGGGTTGACCACCTATCAGGCCAGGGAATTGATTAAAAGTAAAGCAGCCGTTGTATACAGGGATCCTAATGTACAGGTCAGGTATGCAAATTTCAGAGTAACTGTATTAGGTGAAGTAGCCAGACCATCCACTTATGTAGTGCCAAATGAAAAGGTAAGTGTTTTAGATGCTTTAGGCCTGGCAGGCGATCTGACCATCTTCGGAAAAAGAGAAAATGTATTGCTTATCAGAGAAAATGATGGTAAAAAAGAATTTGTAAGACTTGATCTGAATTCTTCTCAACTCTTTAAGAGCCCGTTTTATTATCTGAAACAAAATGACGTGATCTATGTGGAACCAAATAAAGGCAAAGCAGCCTCATTGAACCAGGCCAGAACACAAACATTTGCCATTATCGGAACCGCTCTTTCGGTATTGATTGTATTGTTCTCAAGGCTTAAATAAACAAAAGCGCTAACATTTTTATAAACACTAAATGAAGAATACAATTTCTGAGGATAAGATTGTGCATGAGGAATTAGAAGGTCTGGATTTGAAACAAATCTTCTCACGTGTACTTGATAACTGGTATTGGATCGGCCTGTCAGTTTTTATCTGTCTTGCATTATCTTATTTATATGCCAGGTATAAAACACCTAATTATAAAATCTCTGCCAGGGTATTGGTTAATGACGAGAAAAAAGGAGCAGGTCTGTCCGGTGGCGCTGATCTATTAGGTGATCTGGGGGGCCTTTTAGGAACTAAGAGTACGGTTGATAATGAAGCGGAGATCCTGAAAACGAGGAATCTGATGGAGCAGGTTGTCAAAGACATGGGGCTGAATGTTACTTATTACAGAAAAGGGACAGTCAAGAACATTGAATTATATGAGTCTCCCTATAAAGTGAAAATAATTGCGGCGGTTGATACGATTAAAGCTGCTGATGTCCAGGTGAATTTCCTGGAAAATGGAAAACTAGCTGTTACCACGGACGGTTTAGATACCTTAGTTGGTTTTGATCACTCCTTTGCCATACCGGATGTAGGGGTCATTCAGATCATAAGAAATGCGGGTATTTCTGCCGCAGATGAAAAATATAGTTTTAACATCAAGTCAGTAGACTCGAGGGTTATGGATTTGATGGATGCACTGAATGTGGAAGTCAAAAATAAGCAGATAACTGTAATCGATCTGACTTTAAATCATCCGATTCCTAAAAAGGGTGAAGACATTCTGAGTAAACTTATCGAAAAATATGTACAGGCTAATCTTAAAGATAAAAATGAAGTGGCCGATAGTACCGTTAAATTCATACAAAACCGGTTAGCTTATATCGGAGGAGAATTGGGCGGACTGGAAGGGAACATTCAGGATTTTAAACAAAAGAATAACCTGGCCGACATGTCCGAACAGTCTAAATTACTGGTTCAGACTACCGGACAATATGTAAATGATCTGGGGAAGATAGAAACACAGATTAGTGTACTGAAGAGTTTGCAGGATTATTTAAAAGATGAAGCCAAAAATAAAAGAGTTTTACCTAGTTCGCTGATCCCTGTGGATGTGGTGTTCAATGGCGCAGTAGAGAAATACAACGGGCTGACTTTAGAACGTGCAAGACGTCTGATCGGGGTGACGGAAGTCAATCCTGGTATACAATTGATGGATAAGGAAATTGCAAACGCAAGGGCCGATATTGAATCTAATATTGCAACCACACTGAATGGGCTTGTGATTACCCGGAACCGGATTAATGAGCAAATGAAGAAAGCCGAAGGACAGGTTAAAAATGTTCCTCAGATTGAACGGAATTATCTGAATCTGGCCAGACAACAGCGGATTAAACAGGAGCTTTATATTTTCCTGATGCAGAAAAGCGAAGAAACCGCAATATCTAAAACTTCAAACATAGCCAATTCCAGAACTATAGACCCTCCTAAGTCAGAGATCAAACCCTTCAGCCCTAAAAAAGCGGTTGTCTACTTAATGGGAATGGTTGCCGGACTAATTATCCCTTTAGGACTAATGTATGTAAAAGATACCCTGAACGATAAAGTACAGGCCAAGGAAGATATTCTTAAAATAACGCAGGTTCCGATAATAGGGGAGATCAGTCATGACCAGGAAACAGATAATATGGCTGTAGCAAACAGATCCAGATCTGCTATTTCAGAGCAATTCAGGGCATTGAGAACGAACCTCTCTTTCTTCTTTAAAAACGCAGACGAAAAGGTTATACTCATCACGAGCAGTATGTCGGGAGAAGGAAAATCCTTTGTTTCTATTAATCTCGGACATATCCTGGCATTGACCAATAAGAAAGTCTTGTTGATGGAGCTTGACTTGCGCAAACCAGGTTTGTCAGCTAAACTGGAAATTTCAAATCCGGTTGGGTTTACCAATTATGTAACAAATACTGACCTGACCTCAAAAGATATTGTGAAACCATTGAAAATTCAGGAAAACCTTTTTATCGTGAGTTCAGGGCCAATCCCGCCAAATCCTGCAGAATTATTATTGAGTGAAAGAACCAATTTGCTGATGAAAGAATTGAAACAGCAATTTGATTATATCATTATTGATGCCCCTCCGATAGGAATCGTAACTGATGCACAGCTGATGGCTTCGCATGCAGATGTAAGTATGTATGTCGTAAGGCAGAATTATACCCTGAAACAACAGTTGAAAATTGCGGATGATTTGCAGGCAAGTGGAAAAATGAAAGGATTAAGCATTGTGGTTAATGATATACACGCTACAAAGGGCTATGGGTATGGATATAGTTACGGGAATTATGAAGTAAACAATACATCGCCCGGTTTTTTCAGCAGACTATTTAAAACAAAGGGCTAATTAAATGAAATCAGCAAATAAGGTAGTTGTTAACACCGGTATACTTTATGCCAGGATGTTAATAACAATGGGGATTTCATTGTATTCGACCAGACTGGTTTTAAACGCGCTGGGTTCAGCAGACTATGGGGTATTTAATCTGATCGCTGGTGTGATTGCCATGTTGTCTTTTCTGAATACGGCTATGGCAACATCTACACAAAGGTTCCTTTCTTTTTACCAGGGAAGAAGTGATCTGAAAATGCAGAAAAAAGTGTTTTCCAATAGTCTGGTCCTGCACCTTGGAATAGGATTGTTAATTGTAGCCGGACTGGAGATCTCGGGCTTGTTTTTATTTGACGGATTCCTGAATATCCCTGAAAACAGAGTACATACAGCTAAGCTGATTTATCATTTTATGTCCGTTACTGTATTTTTTACTATTGTCGCGGTGCCTTTTACAGGCTCTTTAGTTGCACATGAAAATATGCTGTGGGTAGCCATCGTCAATATTATTGAGACAGCAATGAAACTGGGAATTGCTTATTCATTATATGTTGTAGCCCAGGATAAACTGGCTGTTTACGGGCTATTGACTGCCGGAATAAGTATCATCAGCCTTTTGCTTTATGCAGTGTATTGTTTCCGGAAATACGAAGATTGCTCCCTGACTGAGATCTATCCGGTAGATATGAAGATGATTAAAGAGCTGATGTCCTTTGCGGGCTGGAATTTATTCGGGTCATTATGTGCATTGGGAAGGGCAGAAGGACTGGCCATTCTGCTGAATGTTTTTTTAGGAACAGTGGTTAATGCTGCCTACGGGATCGCTAATCAGGTTGCTGCTCAGCTGAATTTTTTCTCCCTGACACTCTTAAGGGCGATTAATCCCCAGATTATGAAAAGTGAAGGTGCCGCAAACCGCGAAAAAATGCTGAGACTTTCTATGATTGGAAGTAAGTTCGGTTTCTTCCTGCTGGCCTTTGTGGCTGTTCCCTGTATTTTTGAGATGGATACTATACTTCGTTTATGGTTAACACATGTTCCTCAGTATACTGGTGCTTTTTGTTCTTTAATGTTATGTGCCACATTAATTAATCAGCTGACTATCGGTTTACAGTCTGCGGTTCAGGCAACAGGAAAAGTTAAGGTTTACCAGACTGTAGTCGGCTCAGTTTTATTACTGGCACTGCCCCTGGCCTATCTTATTTTAAAGCTCGGATACCCGGTTTATACAGTATTCATCGGTTACTGTTTGATAGAGCTTATTGCCTGTACTTTAAGATTGTTTTTTTTGAAAAGTATCGCCGGATTATCAATTCAGTTATATTTCTCCAATGTAGTTTATAAGGTGCTTGCACCAATGGCCTTTCTGGTCTTAACCTGTTATTTATCGGTTTCTTATGTTCATCTGAGTTTCAGGTTCGTCTTCACAGGGTGTGCAGGAATGCTGGTCTTCGTTTCCAGTATTTATCTTTTTGGTTTGTGTGAGGATGAAAAAGTAATCATTAAAAAAATGATACATCAGTTATCAGCCAGGCTGACCGCAAAGAAACAGTTCAATCCTATGTAGGAAATCCTTTATCAACCCTAAAAATATATGCCGATGTTAACTATAATTAAAAAGATCGTTCCGAAATCTGCCAAGAGGCTCTACAGGTCGAAGCAGACCCAGCTGTCAATTATCAGGGATTACATTTATGATTATAAGAAATTCAAAAGGGAGTCCGCATCATTTCAACTGAAAAATAAAGAAATGATGCAGGCCTATATTATTAAAGAATATCATGCTGTTGAAAAGGGGTTGGCCTTAAGGGAGCCCCGTCCGGGATTTGGTATTGCAAGGATCTCTGCTTTAGCTGATATAGTTAAAGAATATGTAGGGAATTATGGAATAGACGCGGTTACTGATACAACTGCATTTACGCTTAGGGAATATCTGAATTTCGATAAATCTTATCATCAGATCCCGGATTTTTTAATCAAAAAATTAGAAAAACTCCTGCTTATATGTGATGAATCTGTGATTGATAAGACCGGAGGAACTAAACTCATTCCTAAAGCCGAAATCACGGAAACACTGGGTTTTGATTATAAAGGCTTTTTTAAATCCAGGCATAGTGTCAGGGATTTTTCAACAGAACCTGTACCCACCGAAATTATTCTGGATGCGATTGATACGGCCAGATTTACGCCTTCTGTTTGTAACCGGCAAGCCTGGAAGGTATATGTTATAGAACATTCAAATACTGAATTAAAGAAAAAACTTCTGAATGTACAGAATGGTAATAAAGGGTTCGGGGAACATATTAGTTCACTGATTGTCATCACAGGTAAAATATCTTCCTTTTTCGCTTATGAAAGGAATCAGGTCTTCATTGATGGGGGAATGTTCGCTATGTCTGTTGTTATGGCACTACATGCGAAAGGACTGGGGGTTTGCTGTCTGAACACCAGTTATGCAGTTAAACAATACGAAGCCTTCAGAAACTCTATGCAGATGGATAGTGATTGTGCGCCAATCATGTTTTTGGCTGTCGGGAATTTAAAGGACGAGTTTAAAGTGGCAATTTCTGAAAGGAAGCCATTAACAGACATCGTGGAAGTAAGATAACAGGATCTAATTTTTAATTTTTTTAATTGATAAATATTTTGAAACAGCTATTTAAAGGTTTGTATGTTGAGTTTTTCTGGTTTTTAGCTTTGTTATGCTCTTTTTTTATAAAAGCTAAAAAAAACACCAACAGGATTTTAGTCCTGCCTGCTGCTAATCTGAATGGCGGTTTCGGGGAAGATATCATGATCACCAGTTTTATAAAAAATTTCGCCAATGGTTCGCCGGTTTGTATCCTGAACGGGTATAAAATTATTCGCGAGGATTACAGGACTATTAACAGAGATATAGAGTTCAGAGATGGTTTTAATGATAAGGTTAATTTTCTCAGCCTTTTGTTTTTGATGAGGAAATGCGCATTGGTCTATATTATTGGTGCAGATATCATGGATGGGACTTACAGGATCCATAACTCTGTCAACAGGTTAAGAATGATAGAACTTGCGCACCGGATGAACGTGGAAACCCAGATTTCGGGCTTTAGTGTAAGTAAAAATATCCTTCCGGCTGTTAAGGCCAAGTTTGGTAAGATTTCTAAAAATGTCAGATTAAAAATCAGAGACGTTGAATCTTATATGAGGATGAAGGAATTCATTCCTGCTGACAGGTTGATTCTGACCAATGACATCGCCTTTATTTGTCCTGATCTTCCTGAAAGTTATTATTCGGCGACTTATGATCATTATAAAATATGGATTGACAAGGTTAAATCCAGTGGTAAAATGGTTGTAGGGGTTTGTCCAAATGCAATTCAGGCCAAGAAAATCGGGCTGGATAATTACATGAATGGTTTGAAGCAATTGTTGGAGGGATTTCTGGATAATGGTAATTATGCCTTTGTTTTCCTTTATCATGATGTCAGGCCAATTTGCGGGCCTGCGAGTGATAGTACAATCAGTAACAGCTTAAATAATTATTTCAAATCACGGTCTGTGGATTGTTTTTATACGGAAAAGATTAAAAACGGGGTTGAGCTAAAAGGATATGTAGCTCAGGTAGATTTTACGATAACTGGCAGAATGCATTTAGGTATTTCCGGGCTTACCTTTTCCAAACCTATGTTTGGCATCTCCTATGCAAATAAATTTGAGGGAATGGTGAAACTATTTGATGTTGATCCGGATAACTGTCTGATTGATTATGATAAACTGAAAGATTCCAAAGAAAAGATCCTGCTTTTTACAAAAAACTTTAAGGCTATTGAGCATAATGTAAAAAAGAACATTGGTAAAGTTAAACTAGAAACCAGTAATAATTATACCCATGGATAAAGGGATACTTTTATTTATAATAATTTTCGTTTATCTGTTTAGAGCAATATTCCTGAAGACTAAAAAAAGGGATACTAAATTTTTATGGGTTAGTTTTTATATCTTTTGTATTCCTTTTGAATTTGGAAAAGCACTGAATACACCGAAAATCAGTGACGTTGCAGGGACTATTCAACCGATTTATATCATTTCGTTATGTATTGGTTTAATTGTCGCTGTATTACCCTTTGCACGTTGGAAGTATATTGATTACTCTTTTAAAATTAATAACTGGATCAACTGTTTTTGTTTATTGCTGATCGCTTCTGTTTTTAATCCTTACAATGTTTTTCCTACAGGAACCTGGATCCTGGCAGTTTTTTTTCTGTCCAATATCCTTCTGTTTAAATTACTGGATAGCTTTCTGACCAGATCAGCAATTATTAATGGTCTTTTTGATGGATTAATGTTACTTGCTGGTGCGCAGTTCTTCCTGGCTATTTGTTTTCCCGTTTTAGGTTTATCTATTGTAACCAGGTTGTTTCATGAATCGGCAGAAATCTGGGCAACCAGGCTCGATACCAGGAGTGGGGCTGTGGGTTTCTTTAACCATCCGGGGAGGCTGGCTTTATTTATGGTTATTTCGGCATCTTTTTATCTTTCAACCTATCTTTATAATTTCAGGAAAAAGACCAGTCTTATTTGTCTGATACTTTGTATTCTGATCATTTTTCTGACCTATTCCAGAACCTCTTATCTGGCTTTAATTATCACGCTTTCTGCTTGTTATTATATCAACAAAAACGCACATAAGAATATCTTTTCGCTGGCTAACATCCTGAAATTCGTTGTGCCGACAGTGCTGGTACTGGGTTATCTGATCGTCTATTCTCCGCTGAGTGCACTTTTCCTGCAGAGTGATTCTTCTGATCAGTATGATAACAGGATGGTACACTGGTTAATGGCATTCAATATATTTAATACTTCACCCTATATCGGTGTAGGGTTAAATGCGCACCTTGCCTATATCTCACAACACCTGGGAATTGTAAGCCAGGTTACGATGGATGATTTCTTCTCCATTAATCCAATACATAATATCCATCTGATTGTGCTGAGTGAATTGGGCATCGTTGGCGTTATTTTATGGTTTTCTTTTTTATTCGGTAACCTATTTAAAGCCAAGAAACAGATTAAACAAGGTGGGAATGAAATCCTTTCCCTGACTTTAACCGGGCTGTTTGTGGCTTATATTATCTATGGGTTAACAGGTTGGGCCCCTTTCTCGACGGCAATCTTACCCCTATTTCTTTTTATAACTTTTTTTTCAATTAAATACAGAAACCAATGAGGAAGATACTGATTGTTACACCCTATATGCCATTTCCTCTGAATTCGGGTGGAAGAATTGCCCAGTTCGAATTCAATGATGAACTGCGTCATCATTTTAAGATGACGATAGCCTTTACCATGAAACCTCATGAGCAGGAGCATTATGAAGAATTAAAAACATTATGGAGTAATGTAAATTTTAAGCCCTATCTGATCAGGGAGAAATCTCTCAGTGATAAATTCCACACCATATTATTCCGGTTTTCTGAGTTTTTTAATCGTCTGGTAGGAAAGGGGGTGTTCTCTGTCTTTTGTAAAACAAACCTGGATCAGTTATTAAAATTGAATACTACACTCTTCAGATCGAAGAGTTTTGGCTTTCCGAAAGGGTTTATCGATCATTTCAGGGATGTGCTGCTGGAGGATAATTTTGAATACGTTCAGGTAGAATTTCATCAGCTGATTTCTTTTGCAAAATATATTCCGCGTAGTTCTCACAGGATTTTTGTTCATCACGAAATCAGGTTTGTACGCGAAAAAAGAGAGCTGGAGCTTTTTAGCTTTAGTTCGGGTTTTCTAAAAAGAATCTACAGGAAGAACAAAGCATTTGAACTGTCAGCACTCAGAAAATATGATACAGTCTGTACCTTATCAGAGACAGACAGGCTTATTCTGGAAAAAGATATCAAAAAAACGCATTTAGTATCTTCTCCGGTACCGATGAAGGCCGGGAAAAAAGACGGGAGTTTCTCTTTTGAGAATAAACTGGTCTTTTTGGGTGGGGAAGATCATTTCCCAAATAAAGAAGGACTGGACTGGTTTCTGATGAATTGCTGGAAACCTTTGAAGGCTGGTTATCCACAATTAAGGGTAGAAATAGTTGGCAAATGGAACCAACAGACAGTCAATAACTATCAGGAACAGCTGGATGGTGTCAGCTTTCTGGGATATGTGGATAACCTTAATGAAGTGTTGGAGAACAGCATCTTTATTGTTCCTATCCGTATAGGAAGTGGGATCAGGATGAAAATCATTGAGGCAGTCAATCTGGGAGTACCGTTTGTATCGACTGAAGTCGGTGCTGAAGGATTGTGTTTTGAAAGCGGACGCGATTGTCTGATTGGAAACAGTCCACAGGAATTTTGTTGGGCCATCACTAAGATTATAGAAGATGAAAACTTAGGACTCCGGCTGCTGACCAATGCCCAACGGACCCTGAAGGAAGAGAACTCCTATGAGAAACTAATGCAACAAAGACTTTCTATTTACAAAAAACGCACGGTAGATGAAAATAATTACAGATAACCTCGTGTCCTTTAAACCGAAGCTGGTTGTTCTGGTAGTCCTTTACAAAAAAACTATAACGGAATCTTCTACCATTTGTTCGCTGTTATTGCAAAATATGAAGTTGTTTGAACTGGAGCTGGTCGTTTGGGACAATAGTCCTGACAGATGTCCGGAGCGTCAGTTAAATGATTTGTCAACACAGTTTGATAGCTTTCAATATATCCATACGCCTGAGAATGTATGGCTGTCGAAATTGTATAACCAGGTGCTGCGTAACAGGTCATATGATTATGCTATGCTGTTAGATCAGGATAGTCATATCCCCGTATTGTATTTTGACAGATTAAATGCTGCACTGTTCAACTACGCAGATGTTTCTCTTTTCCTGCCGCTTATTCTTAACAATGGTAAACTAGTGAGCCCTGGTTCCTTTGTGTATTTTAAAGGGAAACACTGGAAAAAAATAAGGACTGGAGTGATGAGTTCAAGGAATGTGCTGGCCATCACCAGTGGAATGGTCATTTCATCGAAGATGTTCTGGCATCATCAGATGAAATTCGATGAGCGGTTAAGTCTGTATGGAATTGATACAAGTTTTATGCTCGGGTTCGCAAAATTGGAGAAAGAATTATGTGTATTGGATATCGGGTTTGATCATGATACAGTGCTGTGGTCGAATCCTTCGGCAGATATTATGTTAAGCCGGTTCAGGAATTTAAAAAGCACCTGGCCTAAAATACTTTCGGACAGACCTGTCGCCATGGTCCTTGCCCATTTTTACAGTAAGGCGGTCTCTATGAAATTAGCACTGAAATATCAGGACATCAGATTTTTAAAATAATAGCTTGCCCATCAAATGAACAATATATGCCAATGAAGATTATTTGTGTACACCAAAGTGCTGATATGTATGGGTCTGACCGGAGTTTTTTACAGGTTATCAAATACTTTAATCAGTCAGGTGACTTCGAAAAAATAACTGTTATTCTTCCCCGGTCTGGCCCGTTAGTAGCTGAACTGGAAAAGTTAGGTGTTGATATTATTTATATGAATCTTTCTCTGCTGAGTAAAACATATTTAATGAAACTTCAGTGGGGTAAGATTATTTTTCCTTTATTTTCGTTTAACTCTAAAAGAAAGCTGTACAATCAATATGATGTGGTTTATGTAAACACTTCGGTGATTTTAGATTTTTACCTTTTGGCGCCTTTTCTGAAGCAAATGAAAGTAATTCATATCAGAGAAATCCCCAATAAATTTTTGAGTAAAGTACTTTCTTTCTTGCTGAAATGTGCCGGGTCAAAAATTATATTTAATTCTAATTCTACACTGAATAGTTTTAAAAAACTGGACCGGAGTTTTGTTGTACACAACGCTTTTGAGGGATTTAGTAAGGAGTTTACTACAGCAATTGAAGAAAGACCGGACGGGTTGTTACATGTGCTGCTTATTGGCCGGATCAATGGCTGGAAAGGTCAGGATTTTGCGATTGAAGCATTGACAAAAATCCGTTCGTCACGTGTGTTGCTAAGGATAGTAGGTAGTACTTCTCTGGGAAATGAAGGACTGGTTGATGAGCTGAAGAAAAAGGTAGAAAAACTGGGGCTTACAGCTCAGGTTGAGTTCCTGGATTTTGTGTCGGATACCGCCGGAATTTATGCCTGGTCTGATGTGGTTATTGTTCCAAGTACAAAACCAGAACCTTTTGGAAGGATTGCGATAGAGGCAATGAGTTTATACAGGCCTGTTATAGCCGCAAACCACGGAGGGTTACCTGAAATAGTGGAGAATGCTGTCAGTGGGTTTTTATTTGAACCCAATAATATGGATTCATTTGTAGCTGCACTGACTAATTATATTGATGACCGGAAACTATTACAGCAACATGGTCTGAATGCTAAAAGGGTATTTGATGAAAAGTTCTCGTTAAATGGTTTTTATCAGAAAATAGATTCCGTTTTTAAAAGTGAAATGGTTTAGAATCTTAAAATTTCAGCATATGAGAAGTAAATTGATTATTGGACTTTTATTTTTAATCGGATCGGCCTGTCTGCCCGGATCTGATAGTTATGCCCAGGTTCAGTCTAAACGAATGCTGGTCGGTGCTTATTATTTTGATGGGTGGACAGGGAAAACATTCCATATTACCAAATCTCTGGAACAAAACTATAGTGTCAGAGAACCAGTCTGGGGCTGGATTACGAGTACACCTGAAATTATCCAGAAGCAGGTTGATCTGGCAGTTGAGGCAAAAATTGATTTCTTTAGTTTTTGCTGGTACTATTCTGATTTGTATAAAAAGAATTTGCCTGAGCCAAGGAATCATGCGCTTAACGTGTTTCTGGATTCAACTGCTAAAAAAGGATTGAAATTTAATTTGCTGGTTGCCAATCATACCGGGTATTCAATTGGCCCGGCTGATTGGGAGAGGTTGACAAAAGTGTGGATTGATCTCTTTAAGAAAGATGCCTATCTGAAATTCAAAGGCAAACCACTAATCACTTTTTTGAGTCTAAATATGCTCCTCCAGTCGTTTGGGACGATAGAAAATGTGAAGGGTGCTTTAGCTCAGTTCAGAGCTGAGGCAGTAGCTAGTGGTCTGAAAGGGGTGAACATCGCTATTTGTATCCCACCTCTTGAATCGGAGGCAGCAAAGGCTGATGCGTGTGGCTTTGATTTTTTGACGGGATATAACTATCATGATCAGACATTGATATCCGGACAATCGGTTAGTCCGATAAAGGCGATAAGCCCAAAAGAGGAATCTGTGTGGAATGCTTTTTTAAAATTCGGGAAACCCTATTTGCCGGTGACGACTTTAAACTGGGACCCGAGACCATGGGATGAAATGAATAAGGCAAAAAGGACTTCTCCACATTTCGAAGGTTACTCCCGGGCTTCGGTGTATAAATCTATCAAAGAATTAAAAGCCTGGACATTGAAAAATAATCCTTCTGGCTCTACAGCTAATATTGCAATGATTTATGCCTGGAATGAATATGGGGAAGGGGCCTGGTTAACGCCAACTGAACAAAATAAGAATGGGCTTTTAGAGGCTGTTAAAGAAGCATTGCAATAAATAAGCAGAACAAATGAAGAGATTGTTTCAAACGATTATTACCAAAAGGAATCCCTCCTTTAAATTTGATGAAAATATCACCAGCAGGACTTTATTCAACCTGGTGTTTACTAAAAGTTTTGACCTTTTAAGAGGAGTATGTTTTTTACTGATTCATTTTAAAAAGCCCCAATTGATCTTCCTGGGTAAGGGGGTGCGTTGTTTCAATAGCCAGAATATCGTTTTTGGTAAATGGGTTAAAATTGATTCTGGCGTATACCTGAGTGGGCTGGGAAAAGGAAAACTGAGTATCGGAAACTCGTCAGGTGTGGGTGCTTACACTCAACTCATTGTATCGACCTCATTTAATAATCTGGGCGAGTTCATACATATCGGAAATCATGTAGGTATTGGGCAGTTTTCCAGTATCGGGGGCTCCGGAGGAGTATCTATCGGTGATAACACGATCATTGGACAATATTTTAGCTGCCATCCTGAAAATCACAATTATAGTGATCCGGACAAACTCATTAAAAATCAGGGGACGACAAGGTCCGCAATCAATATTGGTGAAAACTGCTGGATAGGGGCCAAGGTGACTATTCTTGCCGGGGTATCTGTCGGTGACAATTCAATTATTGCTGCGGGTGCAGTTGTGAACAAAAGTATGCCGCCGAATTCAATTATTGCAGGTGTTCCTGCCCGTGTAATTAAAAATTTATATGATTAGAAAGATAATTTTGCTTGCTTTATTATTAGCTAACCTGTCTGTTTACGCTAATAATCGTGTCGATTCAGTACCACTTAGAGTATTGATTCTGGGAAACAGTATAACGTATCATGGGGCCAAAGCATCAGTAGGCTGGTCGGGCAACTGGGGAATGGCAGCAAGTGCTGCCGAAAAGGATTATGTGCATCTGCTGGAGTCAAGGATTAAAGCGGTTAAACCTGATGCGGTTATTAAGTTCGGGAATATTGCTGATTCTTTTGAAAGACAATTCTGGAAATACAATATTGATGCCTTTAAGGAATATAGCAAGTTGAATGCAGATCTCATTATACTGGAGATTGGGGAGAATATCAATGATTCCTTAGCAGTTAAAAATTTACTGGGCACTCATTTACTGGCATTTGTTCATGAATTGTCAGCGAATAAAAATTTAAAAGTCTGTCTGGCAGGGAGCTTCTGGCCAAATCGAAATATAGACCGTATGATGAAGACAACCTGTGAACAGAATAACTGGTTGTACGTTGATTTACAGGGATTATATCAGGACAGAGCGAAAAATACGGCAATTATCCAGTATTCCGATAAGGGAGTTGGCAGACATCCTTCTGATACGGGAATGGAAAACATCGCCAACCGGATCTGGGCTAAAATAGCATACTTATTCAAGTAAAATACAATGAAGATAGCAATTATTGGAACCCGTGGTATTCCCAACCACTATGGGGGATTTGAGCAATGTGCAGAATACCTGGCGCTGGGTCTTGTGAAAAAGGGGCACGAAGTATTAGTTTACAATTCACACAATCACCCCTGGCAGCAGGAACAATGGAATGGGGTTGAGCTGCACCACTGTTATGATCCGGAATTTAAACTGGGTACTGCTGGTCAGTTTATTTATGACTTAAACTGTATTCTTGATGTAAGAAAACGTAAATGTGATGTTATCCTTCAGCTGGGATATACCAGTGGCTCGGTTTGGGGCTGGTTGTTACCCAGGAAAGTTGTAGTGACTACCAATATGGATGGGCTGGAGTGGAAGCGGACAAAATACTCGGGTAAAGTAAGAAGGTTTCTGCAATGGGCCGAAAAATTAGGGGTAAAATACAGTGACCATCTGATCTCGGATTCTATTGGTATTCAGGATTATTTAAAAGAAAAATATGGAGCTGATTCTACATTTATAGCTTATGGCGCCACCTTGTTTGAGCAGGCAGACGAAACTGGTCTTCAGGAGTATCAATTGACCGCGTATCAATATGATATGCTGGTTGCAAGGTTAGAACCTGAAAACAGTATTGAAATTATTCTGGATGGTGTAGCAAAAGCAAAATTAAACCGTCCATTTCTGGTTGTCGGCAAACATGAGACGGCTTATGGCAATTATCTGAAAGAAAAGTATTCAGCACACCAGCAGATCCGGTTTACAGGAGGAATTTATAATATTGATATCCTGAACAACCTGAGGCATTTTTCCAATGTCTATTTCCATGGGCATACTGTTGGAGGAACGAATCCATCGCTTTTAGAGGCAATGGCATCCAGTAGCCTGATCTGTGCCAATGATAATCCTTTCAACAGGTACATTTTAGGGGAGGATGCTATTTATTTCAATACTTCGGATGAGGTAACTACCCATTTAAAAATGGTGAAGTACGATCAGGAGAAATATCAGTCAATGATCCGGGAAAACAGAAATAAGATCACCAATATTTATGACTGGGAATTGATCGTAGATCAGTATGAAAAACATCTGAGCGAAGTTAACGGAGTGTTGACGAGGTAGCATGGTTGTCTTTTGCCCGCTGAAAGTCTTTTTTCAGTTTGATGGCTAAACCTATAGAGTTATTTAAAAGTTTTCCATGGTCAACAGCGGCTGCAAAACCGGCACTGTAGCCATGGTTTAGTTTCTTTTCGGCTTCAAGATAAAAGGAAAATTGTTCAACAGGTACAAATATATTTTTGGTCTGCGGATTCCGGATATGGCCTGTTGAATTTCCATAAATGCTGGTTCCAAAGGTTCCGTAATTCCAGGAATAAGTTAGTTTGGTCATAAAAGTCCAGTCATTTAATCTTCCGCTTAAACCAGTGTGTATGGACACTACCCGGTTGTTAATAAAATAATCGGCTTTTTTAATGGCCTGCCCGGGTTTTGCGTCATGTCTTGGGGTGATCAGGGGAGTTCCCATTCCCATGCCCTGGTAGGACCAGCCATTGACATAATAAAAATTATTGTAGTAATCTTCATCTCCTGATTTTGTGAAAACTGACCAGGGATAACCAGCCTGGTCTTTGGAATAAAAGAATTCGAACAGCACTTTTTTCCACATGAAACCAGCGGTCTCATCCTCTTCATAGTATTTATTTTCAAAACTGACTCCGTTTAGTCCGTCCCTTATATTGGCCAGTTTTGATAATGCGCCTACGTCGTATAAGCTCTGGCGGTAGAGTATAACTTTAACTGCATCGAAGTCATACTCAGCTCCCAGGTCAACAGAACCTAGCTGATTACCGATTTTAGACGTAGGTACGCCTTTAGTACCGTAGGATTTTCCGGAAACTACGTACCAAAAGGATTGAGCTGGTGATAACTTGAAATTCGGGCCAAATGAAGCCTGTTCATTACCCCAGTACACCTGGTGGTTAAAACCTCCGTAAAGTTTGAGTCTCCAGTCTTCTTTTCCCAGTCTGACATAAAGTGATTTCTGATGAAAATAGGTTTTGGGATTTCTGTCAATCATATAATACTTAATGTGTTTTGCAGGGACTATGCTATCCAGAATTGGAGCCCTGCCAACCCATCCATGAACAAAATTGCCTTTAACAGAAAACAATCCATCAAAAATGGGTATGCTATAATACTCCGGGATAGAGAGTTCTAGTTTTGGTACCCCTAATGCGTTTCCGGAGACGGCAAAATTTCCTGAACTCAACAGTGTATCTCCATTCAGGCCCATCACCTCCCTGGCTCTTCCGGCTTTAAACTGAAACATAGCGAGTCTGACCTTGGCATAGGCTGTTATGATTTTAGCTGTTGAATTTCTACCGGCATTGGCCCTTCCTTCAAAACCAAACCCCCAGTCTGTTAACGGTTGTTCAGACGAATTTAAATCCCTGTAGTCTTTGTAAGCACGCCCAATAAAGCTGGCCGAAGCACCGGCCAGGGGAACGGAACCAAATTGATTGGACCTCATCCAGAAGGGTACGACATCATTTGATGTGCCGATAGCCTGTGTTTCTATCTCATAATTAACAGGTGAGGTTTGTGCGTTGGCATTGGCAGATAGGATTAAAAAAGATAGGATACTCAGAAAAACGCATTTAACAGGTCTGTTATAGCTCATGTTTGTAGAATGAATTTGATTTTTACGCTGCTGATTTACAGGAAACTATTTCCAAATGTTTCGCTCATTCGTTTGACTACCTCTTTAATCTCCTGTTCCTGATCCTTAGGATAAATTAATAAGGCATTGTCTTCGTCTACGACAATAAAATTGTCCAGTCCCCGGATGACAGCTATTTTATTATCGTTAATGTGGATGATACTGTTCCGGGTGTCTTTCACATCGATTTGCCTGGCTGCAATCACATTATTAACCGGATCTTTAGCCGCAGTTTCGTATAAAGAGGCCCATGTCCCCAGGTCTGACCAGCCAAAATCTGCTGGTATAGTATAGACATTATCTGCTTGCTCCATAATGGCATAGTCTATGGATATGTTGGGAGAAGAAGTATAATTTGTATCTATAAAATCTCTCTCTTCAGGTTTGTTGTACAGGAGTTTGCCTCGTTCAAACAGATCATGGATTTCAGGAGCATGTTTTTTTAGGGCGCTGATAATGGAGTTCGCCTTCCAGATAAATATGCCTGCGTTCCAGAGGTAGTTTCCACTTGTTAAGTACTCCTTTGCTCTTTGTAAACCGGGTTTCTCTTTGAATTCTTCCACTTTATAGATGCCTGTTTGTGTTTCTTTCCCATAACGGATGTACCCATATCCGGTATCGGGCCGGGTAGGGCTGATACCCAGAGTGACCAGTGCATCATGCTTATCGGTGTAGGCTAGTGCAAACCGGATTCTTTCTGTAAAAATATCTTCATAAAGGATGAAGTGGTCTGAAGGGGCTACAATCAGATTGGCCTGGGGGTCCATGGCGGCTAGTTTAAAAGAAGCGTAGGCAATGCAGGGAGCAGTATTGTTTCTGCTTGGTTCGCAGATTAACTGGGCTGTGGAAATGCCGGTTAGCTGATCCAGGATAATACCCTGGTATTGACTATTGGTGACAATGAAAATGTTTTCAGCGGGGCATAATTTCAAAAAACGCTGGTAAGTAATTTGCAGCAGAGATTTTCCTGTACCTAAGATGTCTAAAAACTGTTTTGGAAAATGATCACGGCTTTTGGGCCAGAAACGACTTCCGGTGCCTCCGGCCATGATCAGTACATAATTCTTTTTATCCATGAATTTTATAAATTAGACAGCTAAATTTTCTTCTATAATTACAGCAGTTGATTGCGCAATCAGATTTCTGCCAATGCTGTTGTAGTAATAACCCAGATCAATCATTTTTTGGAGATCATATAAGTTGCGACCGTCAAATATTACTTTGTTACTCAGGATTTCTTCCATTCTTTCAAAATCAGGGTTCCTGAATACTGACCATTCTGTAGCGATGAGTAATGCATCTGCATTCTTTAAAGCATCATATTGATCTTCAGCATAGCTGATTTTGTCACCTAACAGCGCTTTTACATTTTTCCTTCCTTCAGGATCGAAGGCAGTGACCGTTGCGCCATTTTTGAGCAAATGGTCTATGATATGCAAGGCTGGTGCTTCACGGATATCATCAGTCTCTGGTTTAAAGGCCATTCCCCAGAGGGCAAAGTGTTTTCCGCTGATATCGTTTTTATAATATTTCAGTACTTTATCAACCAGTACAGTTTTCTGCCTCTCATTTGCACTCATGACTGCTTTAAGGATTTTGAAATCATATTGGTTCTCCTCTGCAGATTTAGATAAGGCCTGGACGTCTTTTGGAAAACAACTGCCTCCATAACCTAAACCAGGAAAAAGGAAACGTTTGCCTATGCGGCCATCAGAACCTATTCCCCGGCGTACATCATCGACGTCCGATCCAACCAGCTCACACAGATTGGCGATTTCATTCATAAAGGTAATTTTAGTAGCCAGGAAAGAATTGGCGGCATACTTGGTCAGTTCAGATGATTTTTCATCCATAAATAAGATTGGGTTTCCCTGACGGACATAAGGACCGTATAACTCGGTCATTAACTTCCGGGCACGTTCACTTCTGGTGCCGATAACTACCCGGTCTGGTTTCATGAAATCGTCTACTGCAACACCTTCTCTCAGGAACTCGGGGTTTGAGATTACGTCTACCTGAACTGAGGTATTGGCGGTGAATACGGACTGTACCTGAGCTGCGGTACCTACCGGAACTGTAGATTTATTGATGATTACCTTATACTCGGTAACCAGTTGGGCAATATCCTTTGCAGCACCTAAGATATAGGAAAGATCTGCAGCTCCGTCTCCGTTTGGTGGTGTAGGCAGTGCCATAAAAATTAGCTGTGACTCTTTAATAGCCAGGGCAAGATCTGTAGTGAAGGTTAATCTCTTTTGTACAATGTTTCTCAGGAATAATGTATCCAGTCCGGGTTCGTAGATCGGAATAATCCCGTTCTGCATCATTTCGACCTTTGCTTTATCAATATCTACACAGATCACATCGTTTCCTGTTTCAGCCAGACATGTGCCTGTGACCAAGCCTACATATCCTGTTCCTATTACTGCAATTTTCATGAGTATAATTTGTTTTTAATGGTGATGAAGCTATCATGTGCTATCTGAACTGGTTCATTTGCTGCGCATGATGGGTTCATAAATAAATTCCCCTTTTGTATTTTTTTTATTGTAAACCTACTTATCATTTTGTGGAATGACACTTTATACAGGGTGTTAATTTTATTGTTTTTGTTAAAATACCTAATTGTGGGGAGATTTTTATTCTGTATTCGAACTAGTTTTGGTAATTGTTAAGAGGTTTGCCGAACTGTAGCGGATGTTTTCATAGATTTTTCTTTGAGAGTTATTTTTGTCTACAAAAGGTTAAAAAATGCAACTTGACAGCCCAAATTATTTATCTATTTTTCATATGCAGACCCGTTATTTGTACTTGCTCAAATACATTTTGCCCATTACGGACATCGTAATGCTCAATCTTGTCTATGTTGTAGCCTATTATCTTACAGAGTATTTAGGTAAATCAGTTTCGTACGAATTATGGCGGCATTATATGGTCGTATGTAATTTAACGTGGATGTTTAACTCTGCAATTTTTGGTCTGTATTCAGATTATGGCTCAATCAGGCTGGAAAAGATTTACAGAGGTACCTGGCGAAGTGTCGCGCTCCATGCTATTACTTTTGCCTTATATCTTCTCTTCTCGAGGGATATCGAATTTTCGAGGACTTTTCTGGTTGTGTTTTATGCTTTACTGGTTGTCGCCTTTGTCTTAAACCGTTTTGCAGGTTCTGTCTTTCAGTTCCTGCTGGTCCATAAATTAAATGTGAATAAAAAGGTAGCATTAATTGGAGTTAATCCAACCGGACGCCGGCTGGCTCATTATTTTGATAGTCAGTATGATATAGATTTTTACGGTTACCTGGATGATGGCAGTATGATTTACGGTGATGAAAAAGGGGAGCTTCCGGCGAAATTTATCTCCAAAATGGAAGAAGCGGCCTTGAGTGGGGTTAAGGATGTATATGTTTCTTTGGAACCTCACAGAATGTCAGAAGTTAATCTGTTCCTGGAAGAAGCTGATAAGCACTGTCTGCGGGTGAAATTCATCCCGGATATTGCCGGGGCATTGAGTGCTCCTTATACGATTAGTTACGTAGGGGGAGAGTTTCCTGTAATCTCTTTAAGAAAAGAACCATTGGAAAGTATTGGTAATCGGTTTAAGAAACGGGCTTTTGATATTCTGTTCAGTTTGGCCGTTATTGTCTTTCTGATGAGCTGGTTGTATCCATTGATCGCTATACTGATTAAGTCACAAAGCAAAGGGCCTGTTTTATTCAGGCAGCTTAGAAGTGGGCGTAATGACGAGCCCTTCTGGTGTTATAAATTCAGAAGTATGAAGATGAATAACGACAGTGATAAAAAGCAGGCGACTAAAGACGATGACAGGATTACGACTATCGGAAAATTTCTTCGCAAATCCAGTCTTGATGAATTGCCGCAGTTTTTCAATGTTTTGATGGGGGATATGAGTGTAGTTGGTCCCAGACCACATATGTTGAGGCATACAGAAGAGTATAAGGCAATTATCAGCCAGTTTATGGTTCGTCATTTTTTGAAGCCGGGGATTACAGGCTGGGCACAGGTGAATGGCTTGAGGGGAGAAACCAAAGAAGATAGTGCTATGCAGAAAAGAGTACAGCATGATATCTGGTATCTGGAAAACTGGACAGCCATGCTGGAAGTGAAGATAATCTTCATGACAGTTATTAATATGCTCAAAGGTGAAGAAAATGCTTATTAACAGCTTAAATTATAATCAATAATGAAGAAGATCTTAATTACCGGCGGAGCTGGTTTTATTGGCTCGCATGTAGTCAGAAGGTTTATTAAAAACTATCCTGATTACGAAATTATTAACCTGGATAAATTGACTTACGCAGGTAACCTGCTTAATCTTACTGATGTTTCGGGCTCGCGGAATTATAAATTTATTAAAGGGGATATTACGGATGTTGAATTTATCAACGAGCTGTTTCAGCTTGAAAAACCAGATGCTGTGATTCATCTCGCTGCCGAGTCTCATGTAGATCGCTCAATCAGCAATCCTATGGAATTTGTAATGACAAACGTAATAGGGACAGTAAGTTTATTGAATGCGGCAAAAGAATGCTGGAAAGGAAATTACGCAAATCACCGTTTTTATCATGTCAGTACTGATGAAGTATATGGAACGCTGGGTGAAACGGGGTTGTTTACGGAGGCAACAGCTTACGACCCTCATAGTCCTTACTCAGCTTCGAAGGCAAGTTCAGATCATTTTGTCCGGGCTTATCATGATACTTATGGTCTTGATGTAGTCATTTCAAACTGTTCCAATAATTATGGATCTTGTCATTTTCCTGAGAAACTAATTCCACTGGCAATCAATAATATCAGGAATAACCAGCCGGTACCTGTATATGGTAAAGGAGAAAATGTCCGGGACTGGCTTTGGGTAGAAGATCATGCCAGTGCTATAGATACTATTTTTCATCAGGCAGTTTCTGGTGAAACGTATAATATAGGCGGACATAATGAATGGAAGAATATCGATCTGATCCGGTTATTATGCAATATTATGGATCAGAAATTAGGAAGATCTGCAGGTGAGTCAGCTGCGCTGATTACTTATGTAACTGACAGGGCCGGGCATGACCTCCGTTATGCGATTGATTCAACTAAACTGCAGAATGAGTTGGGCTGGACACCTTCTCTGCAATTTGAAGAAGGGTTGTCGAAAACTGTAGACTGGTATCTTGAAAATGAAGAGTGGCTTGAAAATGTGACCTCCGGGCATTATCAGGATTATTACAGGCAGCAATATGAATACAATGAACTGTAAAAACAAAATACTCGTATTTGGAGGTGTGGGACAGTTAGGGCAGTGTCTTAACCGTATCAGCAAAGAGCGGAACCTGAGCTCCATCCTGTTTCTCGATGAGGAAGAAGGGAATATTTTAGATCTGGATATTTTAGCTGATCTATTTCATAAAGAGTCTCCTGAATTTGTGATTAATTGTGCTGCTTATACGGCGGTTGATAAGGCTGAGGATGAGGTTTTGCTTTGTGAAAAAATCAATAGTGAAGGAGCCGGAAACCTGGCCAGGTGCTGTGACCAATTTGGTGCCACTCTGATCCATATCTCAACTGATTTTGTTTTTGAGGGTGATGTCCCGAGGCCTTTGAAGGAAGATGATATGGCCAGTCCGGTCAATGTGTATGGGAGGACTAAACTTGAAGGGGAGCAGGAAATTACGCAGTTATTAAAAACTTATTACATTCTGCGTACCAGCTGGCTTTATTCGGAGTATGCGAATAATTTTGTGAAAACGATGATCAGGCTGGGAACGGAAAGAGATCAGTTGAATATCATTTCAGATCAGGTGGGTACTCCGACTTATGCTATAGATCTGGCAGCGGTAATACTTGATATTATCCAGTTGAATAACAAAGCGTATGGAATTTATCATTACAGTAATGAAGGTGTGACTTCCTGGTATGATTTTGCCAAAGGGGTTTTTGATATTTGTGGCACTGAAATAAAACTCCTGCCAATTTCAGGCGCTGATTATCCTACGAAAGCAAACAGGCCAGCCTTCTCGGTCATGGACAAGACAAAAATTAAAACAACATTCGGCATTGAAATTCCTTATTGGAGAGATAGCCTGGTTAAATGTATTCAAGCAATAAATAAAGACAGATGAAAGGAATTATACTAGCAGGAGGTAGCGGTACACGTTTACATCCTTTGACCCTGGTAATGAGTAAACAGATGATGCCGGTCTATGATAAGCCGATGATTTATTACCCCTTGTCGACACTGATGCTTGCGGGCATTCATGAGATCCTGATTATCTCTACGCCTCATGATCTGCCTAATTTTGAAAAATTACTGGGAGATGGAAGTAAGCTTGGTTGTAAATTTTCTTATGCGGTTCAGACTGAACCTAATGGTCTTGCGCAAGCTTTTGTAATTGGTGCAGACTTTATAGGGGATGATAAAGTGGCTTTGATACTGGGGGATAATATTTTTTATGGAGATGGTATGGCTAAGCTTCTTCAGGGAAGTTCTGATCCAGCCGGAGGAATTGTTTTCGCTTATCAGGTGTCCGATCCGGAACGTTATGGTGTGGTAGAATTTGATGGAGATCATCAAGCTGTCTCTATCGAAGAAAAGCCTGCTGTACCAAAATCAGATTATGCGGTGCCTGGTTTGTATTTCTATGACAACACTGTCGTGGAAATTGCCAGAAATATCCAGCCTTCTTCCAGAGGGGAGTATGAGATTACTGATGTTAATAAGGTGTATCTGGAGCAAGGTAAACTGAAAGTGGGGGTTTTGAGCAGGGGGACGGCGTGGTTAGATACGGGGACTTTTGCTTCGTTAATGCAGGCCGGACAATTTGTTCAGGTTATCGAAGAGCGTCAGGGGCTGAAAGTTGGTTGTATTGAAGAAGTGGCTTACCGTATGAACTTTATTGATGGTGAACAACTTCGGGCGATTGCAGCTCCTTTGGTAAAAAGTGGTTATGGTGAATATCTTTTGAGGATGGTTAAATAAATAAAATAACCATTAGCGATCATGATAGTGTATTTTTGTGTTTATATTATTAATAATTTTAATTCTAATGAATTGATGAGTTCTTTTGAATTTTTAAAGACTGGAACCGGGGATGATCATGCACTTTGCGGCTAAAAGTAAGTGTTACTGTGTGTTAAATGTCCTGTTTTGATAGCTGTTTATCCCGTTTTTTGGTTGAGATACGTTATTTGTTTGTAGAATGATGAGAATAACCAGATTGAAATACAAAAACGATTTAGAATCAAGTTTTTTAGTAAAAATCCCTAATTATAGGGATGGTATTTCTGTTTAATTGGATTCATTTTTGTTGTTATTAAATGATTTTTATGAAGTTTTAAAGCAATAACACTTTATTTCCTTTAAATATGCTGTTTTTTAATCAAAATTTCTTTGAAATTAATCTTGTGTCTGGTGGTTTATTTAATTTCCGGTGATGATCCATTGTCTTTACCGGCTCAACTACATTCTGCTGACTGCCCAGCTGGAATCAGGCCAACGTATAAATATTTTTAATCTTAAAACCCAAACCTCCCATGTCAAAACTATTATTTACACTTGTTACACTGCCCAATGAAGTAACAGGTTCCCGCAATGATTGCCTAACTCAGATTCCGGATTCATTAATGACTACTCGCAGTCAGTGAATTTACAGGCCCAAACAATTTTTTCTAATCCCAAACCTCCTTTATCTATTTAAAGATGAAGAAACAAAAAAAGACGTTTTCAAAAATTTGCTATTACACACTGGCAAATACTTTTTAATTTTTAATCTGCTTAATTAACCTTATGGAATCCAATAACAACGTCATGAAAGCTACCTGGGATAGGTACAGTGATTTTTACACGCGTTCAAATATAGCCTTGCCTAAAGTAAATTTAGATCAGTTTTTACCCTCGTTCATTTGCCCCGGACAGTTTTACTATTACGTAGTAGGTTTTTACGACCGACAGATCAAATATATGGATCCCAGTGTGGTAGAAATTCTTGGGCTTGAACCAGAGTCAGCTACTGCCGAGAAGATCCTTGACCGTATCCATCCTGATGATATTAACTATGTGACTCAGACTGAATCAGCAAGCCTCAAATTTATGTTTGATAAAGTGGGAAGAGATAGTGTCCGCAGTTACTATAAAACCACCTATTGTCTCAGACTGAAAGTTGCCGATGGCGGTTACGAACTGTTCCACAATCAATCTATTTTGCTTTCTAATGATGATACCGGACGTATTACACAGGTACTTCACATTCATACAAATGTTAGTCATATTACCACTGTGAATAACTATATGCCATCTTTGGTTGGGATTAAGGGCGAAAAGAAGGTGTGGCCGATTAATATCAACCGGGAATCTGAGAACCATGCATTGAACTTACAATTCAGTAAAAGAGAGACTGAGATTATTAAATTGATTGCTCTTGGTTATAAAAGTGAAGAGATTGCTGATTCCTTGTTTATTTCTGTTCATACGGTTCATACCCATCGTAAAAATATTACCCGGAAGTCGGGTGTGAAAACCAGTTCGGAATTAATCAGTTTATGTGTGAAAGATGGATTGATTTAATCAGACCTGTCAATGAATTCCAGGTAACAATGCCAGATTTATTTTCTGTCATTGTTACTATCGTAAAAATGCCGGAATCTCAGTAAACAAGGCGAAATATGGCTACTGCCGGAAGCAGGATCCCGGGGAGTATTTTGAAAAAAAATCAGTATAGTAAATTAATAATTATATATTTGCAGCCTTGAAAAGATTTGAAGTTGAAGGTAATCACAGAGAGCCGATTTCTTAGATAACTGAAGCTGGATTCTTTGAAAGAAAACGGTCAATTGGTACAAAAGGCTCGTCTTTTTGGCTAAGGCTGATTTATAAAATTAGGCCTTTTTTGTTTACTCAGTATGTTTACTGAAGAAATGGTTAAAGTTTATAATAATTTAAATTGGCAGATATAAATAAATTGTTTTCAGTGGTTAAATCTCTCTTTACAGAAGCTAAATATAATCAACTGGAAAAGCCTTGCTGCCTATTGCGGAAAGGCTTTTAAAATTTTAAAGACAACCCAAATGCTAAATTTTGTTCTCTTTGGCCCACCGGGTGCAGGCAAAGGCACCCAATCACAGAAATTAATTGATCGTTATCAATTGATACATATTTCTACAGGTGATCTTTTCAGAGCACATATCAGTAATCAGACTCCACTGGGGCAACAGGTAAGTGCACTTATTGCAGATGGACAACTTGTTCCTGATGGAATTACGATTGCTATGCTTGAAGAAGAAGTAGACAGAAATCCAGACGCAAAAGGATTTATTTTTGACGGTTTTCCAAGAACAGTTGCTCAGGCAGCAGCACTGGATGAGTTTCTGGAAAGTAAAGGAAGTTCTATTGCAGGAGTTATCGCATTGGATGTAGATCAGGGAGAACTGACTAAAAGAATTGCGGAACGTCAGAAACAGACTAATAGGGTTGATGATCACGCAGATAAGTTACAAAAGCGTATTGATGAGTATTTCAGCAAAACTATTCATGTTTTGCCTTATTATGAAGCACAGCATAAACTTAGCAAAGTAAACGGCATTGGTAAGATCGATGATATCTTTGCAGAGTTATGTGAAGTGGTTGATAAATATTAATTAAAGTATAATAATAAATAGCGGGACGGATGTATGTTCTTCCCGCTATTTTTGTTGGTAAGAAAAAATAAAAGGTTATGTCACAGGGTTCAAATTTTGTAGATTACGTTAAGATATGCTGTCGTTCAGGAAAAGGAGGGTCGGGATCTTCACATTTACACCGTGATAAGATGACCTCTACAGGTGGTCCGGATGGTGGTGATGGTGGAAGAGGAGGTCATATAGTACTGAGAGGTAATGCTCAATTCTGGACTCTTTTACACTTGAAATACCGTAAACATATACTTGCTTCGGACGGAGGGCCAGGATCAAGCTCTACCAGTACAGGCAAATCGGGTAAGGATGAATATCTGGATGTCCCTCTGGGAACAATTGCCAAAGATGCTGAAACTGGTGAAGAGCTTTTTGAAATTACTGAAGACGGACAAACTGAAATCCTGACGCCAGGAGGAAGGGGAGGTCTTGGAAACTGGCATTTTAAAACATCTACTTTGCAAACACCACGTTTTGCACAACCTGGAGAATCGGGAACAGAGCAGTGGGTTGTACTTGAATTAAAAGTTTTGGCTGATGTTGGACTGGTAGGTTTCCCTAATGCCGGAAAATCAACTTTACTTTCTGTGGTTTCGGCTGCAAAACCTGAGATTGCAGATTATCCTTTTACCACCCTTGTGCCTAACTTAGGTATCGTTTCTTACCGGGCTAATAAGTCATTTGTAATGGCAGATATTCCAGGTATTATCGAGGGGGCTTCTAAAGGAAAAGGTTTGGGGTATCGTTTCTTACGCCATATTGAGCGTAACTCTGTATTATTATTCATGGTTCCTGCAGATACAAACAGGACAATTACAGAAGAATACGAGATTCTGAAATCAGAATTACTGGATTATAATCCGGAACTGATGCAGAAGCCGCATTTACTGGCTATTACTAAATCTGATATGCTGGATGAGGAACTGGTCGCTGAAATTAAAAAAGATCTTCCTGCAAACATACCTTCTGTGTTTATTTCTTCAGTAGCACAAAAAGGTCTGGTTGAGTTAAAAGATATGATTTGGCAGGCTATAGATGCAGACGACAGCTCTCCTTTGCAAAAATAAATTTTCTGATTTTTGTTGAATTATTTGCTATTATTCTTAATTATTTTTAAATTAGGGTTAAGAATCAGTGCCTTAACATTTGCTCTCCTAAACACTCTACTCCATTTCAGAATAGAAATTGCCCTGCAAATGATCTTATAGGCACAGGATTTGTATATCTTCAGTTTAAATTTATATTGTATGGATAAGAGATCATTTAATTTCCTGTTTACCGTTGTGGTTGCTTCGATGCTTGTGATAGGCACATTCAAAATTGTTAAGAAGAAAAACCATTCTACGAATACACGTACTTCGGCTACTAAAGCCATCAAGTAGAGCCTGCCGTTTTAAAGGCCGGCTCTACTAAACTCGTAGCCTTCAGATTTAAAGACAGATAATCGCTATTAATTAATTTGTCTTGTTTGATTCCCCCTTTCTGCTTTTCCCTTATACCGAAGAGCATCCAATTCCATTGCATTAACTGACCTATAGTTTATCCCAGGTATTTTACTTCGAATAGCTTATTTAAGGCATATTTTTTTACATTTGCGCTTATTAAGATTAATTTTAAATAGTAAACGCCAAATTGAAGAAAATTTTATTGATCATTCTGCTTGCTTTTCCAGCGGGCTTATTCGCACAATCCATTATCAGAGGCCGTGTAATTGATGAACAAGGTACTCCCGTTTTTAATATTACTGTTTCCCTTCAGGGGAAGAAAAATGCAACTAAAACTGATGCCAATGGCCAGTTTATACTGGAGCCGGTAGTTGAAGGTGATTACAAATTAAGCGCTTCTGCATTAGGTTATCAGTCAATCCTGAAAACTATACATATTACAGGGAAAGATGATATCGTGCTGGAATTGTCTTTGCAACCGTTAGGGGGGCTCAACGAAGTGGTTGTAACAGCTTCAAGGAATAAAGAAACTATCGGAGAAGTCCCTTCTTCGGTTAAAATTCTGAATTCAAAGCAGATTGAAATTCAGCGAAGTATTTCAACTGATCTCAATCAACTACTATCCTATAATATTCCGGCATTAACGTTAGGAACAAATACTGCCACGAATAAAGGACAAACTCTCAGAGGTAGAAATGCACTGGTTATGATAGATGGTATTCCGCAGTCTACTCCTTTACGTAATGGAGAACGTGATTTCAGGAGTATTGATCCTTCAGTTATTGAGCGGATAGAAGTCATAGAAGGATCTACCGCAATTTATGGCAACGGAGCTGACGGAGGGATAATTAATTATATTACCCGTAAGCCGGACAAAAATCAAAAATTGAGTTCAGTTACTGAATTGTCTGCTATGGGTTCATTAGTCAATTCGGCAAACTCTACCGGAACTAAAATAGCGCAGCTTTTTTCTGGTCGGGTCAATAAATTCGATTACGTACTCAGTGGAACATATGAACAGACAGGGGTAAATAAGGATGCGAATGGGGTAGTGATCTCACCATTTCAGTCCTTAAGTGAAACAACGAGTAAAAATGTGTTTGCCAAAGCAGGGTACGATATTAATGATAAGAACAGAATTGAAGTCATGTTTAATTACTTTAATACCATTCAGAATAGCAATTATGTTGATTCCAGCGGTATATATGGAGTCCGTCCGATCACAGGTAAACTGGGAAAAGCCCTAGGAGCAAATCAGGGAACCCCATATAACTACAATGCCTATATCCAGTATACAAACAGAGAATTGTTTAAAGGAACTTCGCTAAACCTGAACCTCTATATGCAGGACTTCTATTCCATATTTGAATATTCAGATTTTTATAAACCAGCGGGTAATTCAGCTATCGGATCTAAGAAAAAAGGGGCAAGAATAAACTTTAATACGCAATATAAGTTTTCTCCTGTGATAGAGGGAGATGTTACCTATGGTGTCGATATTTTGAATGATATCACTAAACAGGATCTGGTCGACGGAAGAGGTTTTGTGCCGGAAATGAATATGAAGAATTATGCACCCTACGCACAATTAAAGACATTTCTGTTTAGGAACCTGATTTTTAAAACAGGTGCGCGTTACGAGAATATTAGCCTGAGCATTCCGGATTACACTACTATTCCGTTTGGTGCGTATAAAGGAGGAGTTGCTGTTAAAGGTGCTGATCTAAGCTACAACGCCTTAGTGTTTAATGCTGGATTAAGATATGCTAAATGGAATGTCTTTAATCCCTTTGTAAGTTTTTCACAGGGCTTTTCCCTGTATGATTTAGGTCGTACTTTGCGTTTGAGTGTGGTAGATGATATCCGAAAAATCGAGACTAAGGCCATTATAACGAATAACTATGAAGTAGGATTTAGCTCTAACTGGAAAAAACTAAGTTTCACAGGTGCTTATTATATCAGTACTTCGGATCTTGGCTCCAGTCTGAAAGATGTGAATGGGGTAGCTACTGCTGAAAGAGCACCAGAACGTGTCAATGGTTTTGAAGCTACCGCGAATTATGAATTTCTGGTTAATCTCTCACTTTCGGCAGGATACTCACATCTGAAAGGAACTAAGGAGGTAAACGGTGAAAAGGTCAGTTTACCGGCTACCCGTATTGCTCCGGATAAGTTTACCAGCAGTGTTAATTACAGTCCTTTTAAAACCTGGGATTTAAGTCTGTTCTGGATTTACTCTGGTAATGGAACAGCATTCAAGCCAGATGCTAAGGGTAACTATGCACTGGGAGAAGGCCCGATTAAATCATTTAATTTTTTTAACCTGTATACGGCTTATCATTTTACCCCTAAAGCAACCCTTAAACTGGGGATAGATAATCTTTTCAATGCAGATTATTACCCGGTTCTATCGCAGGGTAAAGTAAGGACAGACTCTTATATCAAAGCTAACGGGGCACGTTATAATTTAACGATGTCCTATTCATTTTAAGAGCCTGTTTAAATATTGATTAACTTTGCCGTGTTTTTACGGGTTTAAACACTGGACTTAATACTATAGATTTTATGATTATCAGGAAAAAGGAAAACTGGTTGAGAATGCTCTTTATCTGGAGAGGTTCGGTCTTACCTCAGATTTTGTTTCGTCTGCTATTGTTACTCCTGATTTCGGTTCTGGTTGTTTATTGCCGGGGTTCCTTCTTTAATTACAAGATCCAGCTCAATCCGGGGCCATTTACCCTTTTTGGTATTGCGCTGGCTATATTTTTTGGTTTCAGAAATAACGTAAGTTATGAGAGGTTCTGGGAAGGCAGGAAACTCTGGGGTTCCCTTTTGAACACTACCCGTTCCTTATCCAGGCAAGTTCAGGTGCTGACCGGGTCGAAGGAAGGAAATCAATTTGTAGATTTGATGATTTCTTTTACTTATGCACTAAAACATCAGTTGCGTCACACAGATGCAACGGCAGATATTAGCAGGATTTCTGGATCAGCCCTGGCAATTCAGTTAAAATCTTCAATTTACAAACCAGCTATGCTTGTCAGAGAAATGGGATCATGGATCAGGGAACTCAAATTGCAGGGAAAGCTTGATTCTATACAAGTTGCCAGTCTGGATCAGAATTTAAATGAATTATCCAATATTCTGGGGGGATGTGAACGGATCGCCAGTACGCCAATTCCATATACCTATAAAGTATTGTTGCATCGCACTGTTTATATCTATTGCTTTCTGCTTCCTTTTGGTTTTGTAGACAGTCTTGGCTGGATGATGCCGATCATTGTTGTTTTTATAGCTTATACTTTTGTTGCCCTGGAGGCTGTAGCTGATGAACTGGAAGATCCGTTTGGCTTAGAACCTAATGATTTGGCTTTGAATTCATTATGTTCCATGATAGAAAATACGCTATTAGAGCTGACTGATCGTGAAACTATTAAGCCTGCACCTGAAAAAAATTACATACTGGATTAATTCATTGGTTATTGTTAAAAATTGTTAATTATTCAGAGATGTATGATTGTTTTAGACATATTTGAGTAGTAAACAGGTTAGTTTTTATCATTTTTTTTTGTGATTAATACAGTTTTAGAGGTGCCTTTTTGATAAGGGCCCGGTTTTTATAGATAAGAAGATATAAGTGTCTGGAAACAGATACATGAAAGAAAAACCCGTTCATACAGGTTTATATTTGGTTAGAAAAGGGATGTGTCTGGATGGAACATCCCTTTCTTGTTTGCCTATATTCAGCAATATGACTGGTATTTAACTATTTATTTTTAAGTAACTGGACTTCTTCCTTCAGCATCAGCATTTCTTTTTCCTGTCTGATCAGATGTAATGTCAGCTCTTCAATTTTCTTTAATAATCTGGCATTCATTTCGCCAACGGCAATGCCTTCCTCTTTCACCTGGGCAGCAGATGGTATTTCAGGAAGATGTTTGTTTGCCTGAATGTATTTTTCTGTTTCAAGCAGGGAAAGGGAGTTGTAATTATCATTAAATACATAATCAGGCCAGATGCTTACATCCACTTTAACTTCTTTGGAATGTATAAGGCCATTTACTGTCAGTTTTGAATCTGGTGCTGTTGTTCCTATACCTACATTACCATTGCCGGTAATCCTTAATTGTTCTATCATAGACCTAAAACCATACTGTGTATAAAAACGCAGGCCACCTGTATTGTAGGTTTCTTTTTCAAAACCAAATCCACCACCACCTCCGCCAGAATCAAAACGTATTTTTATAATTCCGGCATTTGAATCATAGGGTATACTTGGATCTCTGATCGTTAGTATTTCCGAAGGGTTAGTAGTTCCTATTCCCACAAAACCTGTTTCTGGAAAATTATTAGTTTTCTGCGCATGTACATAGCAGCTTGTCAATGCCATCATAAAGACAAAGAGAGAACATTTCATATTGATTAATTTATGGATGTGTTTTAGAGGTTCGTATTTGTATGGTTAAGGAAATCTACAACTGATTTCTGGTAATTTTTCCCTTGACAATGAATAGCCTTCTGATGGCTCCTTTGTCCAGGATAGTATCTCCCGGATAATTTGGATTTGCTGCGCGGAGAACAATTTTAGCTGGGTTATTATGTTCAAAAAGCAGTTTAACTGTGGTAATGCTGTTTGCAGACTCATCAGCCATGACTAAATAAGCTTCGCCCCACTGGATGATATCTTTATTGATAATTTCTCTGACGGCTATAATTTCACCGCTTGCATATTTTGGATACATACTGTCTCCGTATACCGGTAAATAAGCATCACAGTCATTAAATGGTCTGAAATTAACATAATACTCAGGTTTTTCATTTAAGAAATCAGTACCCGGTAAAGAAAAGTCCGAAGGATTGATATTCAGAAAAGGTACACCTTCTTTAAGTTCATCTTTATGGCTTGTTTTTTCCTGGTTCTGTTCTTCTTCTGTAAATATTTTGCCCTTGCCTGTAGCCAGCCAGGTCTCATTGATATGATAATACCTGATCACATCCTCTGAAAGTCTCTTGCCTATCATTCTCGAGCCGGTTTCGATTGGCGAGAAGTTATTCACGTGTTTAGCTATCGGGCTGTAGAATTCCTGAAGCGTCATTTTCTTTGCAATCCTGATCTCTTTCAGCCTTGGTCCGAAGTTTTTTCTTTGATTATCAGTCATTTATCTATTTGTGAAAATTAATGGTCAATGATTTGGATCTGCATTTGATCCTGAATTATCTTTATTTTATAATTTATTGCAATATACGAAATAAAATTCTTTACGAGTGTATTATTTAAATTATTATTTATGCATTCACTTTGGTCTGCCATCGGTTGAGCAGCCCGGGGGGAGAGCGGTTATTATTTAATTAGTTTACATCCTTAAGATGATATTTTTATAACTTTGGTAGCATCAAATAATTAGCATATATGTACAAAACATTGCAGCCTGTTCTTCAGCAGGAATTAGAACAAATAGAAAAAGACGGATTATACAAGCGCGAAAGAGTGATCATAACTCCTCAGGGGGCTGATATCAAAGTAAGTACTGGTCAGGAAGTCGTGAATTTTTGTGCCAATAATTATCTGGGATTATCTTCAGATCCAAGAGTAATAACGGCTGCAAAAGATGCAGTTGATAAATATGGTTATGGAATGTCTTCTGTCCGCTTTATCTGTGGTACTCAGGATGTACACAAAGAACTGGAGAAAAAACTTTCAGAATTTCTGGGAACTGAGGATACTATCTTGTATGCAGCTGCTTTTGATGCGAATGGTGGTGTGTTTGAGCCATTATTTAACGATCAGGATGCAATTATTTCTGATGAACTGAACCATGCCTCAATCATTGATGGTGTGCGTTTATGTAAGGCAAAACGTTTCCGTTATAAACATAGTGACATGGCTGATCTTGAAGAACAGCTGAAAGCATCTGCAGGTTGTCGTCACAGGATCATTGTGACAGACGGTGCTTTTTCTATGGATGGTACTATAGCCCAGCTGGATAAGATATGTGATCTGGCGGATAAATATGAAGCACTGGTTATGATTGATGAATCGCACTGTTCCGGATTCATGGGGAAAACAGGAAGAGGAACTCATGAGCATTGTAATGTAATTGACAGGATAGATATTATCACAGGTACTTTAGGTAAAGCACTTGGTGGGGCTTCAGGTGGTTTTACAGCTGGTAAAAAAGAGATTATAGATATGCTTCGTCAGCGCTCCAGACCATATTTGTTCTCCAATACTTTAGCTCCGGCAATAGCAGGTGCTTCGGTTGCTGTACTTGACCTTTTAAATGAAAGTACTGCACTCAGAGATAAATTAGAACATAATACGATGTATTTCCGTCAGAAAATGACAGAAGCTGGTTTTGATATCAAAGAAGGCATCCATCCGATTGTTCCGGTTATGTTATATGATGCTAAATTAGCACAGGAATTTGCCGCAAAAATGCTGGAAGAGGGCATTTATGTGATTGGATTTTATTATCCGGTAGTTCCTCAGGGAAAAGCACGTATCCGTGTGCAGTTATCAGCAGCACATGAACAACATCACCTGGATAAAGCAATTGCTGCCTTTATTAAAGTTGGCAAGGAATTAAAGGTAATTTAATATATACTACATAGAATTGCATGAAGGCTTCTCCGTTTAAACGGAGAAGCCTTCATGTTTTTAAGGTTAATCAAATATTAATGAAATAGCTGTATATTTGGCATCATGTTGCAAGCTAAGATTACAGAATACACTACAGAAATAAACGCTTTTTCTACTGAAAACGCAGATGAACTAGAGCAGTTCAGAATAAAATTCCTTGGTACCAAAGGGATTATAAAAGATATTTTTGATGAATTTAAAGCAGTATCCCCGGAAGAGAAAAGAACCCTGGGTAAAGTTTTAAATGAATTTAAGCAACTTGCAGAAGCGAAGTATCAAACTTTGAAAGAGCAGAATCCGGTAGAACTGACCAGAAAAGATGCTGGTTTGGATCTGACGCTTCCAGGCGCTGGTTTTGAGGTAGGAGCGCGTCATCCACTTGCTTTAGTCAGAAGAGAGATTGTTGAAATCTTCAATAAACTTGGTTTTACTGTAGCAGAGGGGCCTGAAATAGAAGATGACTGGCATAATTTCACAGCTTTGAATTTCCCTGAAGAGCATCCGGCAAGAGATATGCAGGACACTTTCTTTATTCGTAAAGGCGGTGAAAACGGTGATATTGCACTAAGGACACATACTTCTTCGGTTCAGGTAAGAATGATGGAAGCGGGTCAACCGCCTTTCAGAGCGTTAATGCCGGGACGTGTTTACCGTAATGAGGCTATTTCAGCCAGAGCACACTGTTTCTTTCATCAGGTAGAAGGTTTGTATGTGGATGAAAATGTATCTTTTGCAGATTTGAAGCAGACTTTATTCTATTTTGTTCAGGAACTATATGGCGAAGATACCAAAGTACGTTTCCGTCCTTCTTATTTCCCTTTTACTGAGCCTTCAGCAGAAATGGATATCTCTTGTACCATTTGTAAAGGTGCGGGTTGCCAGCTGTGTAAATACAGTGGTTGGGTAGAGATCCTGGGTTGTGGTATGGTAGATCCGAATGTACTGGAGAACTGTGGCATTGATAGTAAAAAATATAGTGGTTTCGCATTCGGAATGGGGATCGAAAGGATTGCCAATCTGAAATTCGAAATCAAGGACTTACGTCTGTTCTCTGAAAATGATCAGCGTTTCCTGAAACAGTTTAAAACTTCATTAATTTAATCTCTTTGATATGAGAAGAATTGCAGGCCTTGTTTTAATGCTTTTTTTATTTTCTGCTTGTGGAAAACAGACTAACCAGGTGCCGAATGTCGGCGTAAACCTGATTGGTTTCTTCACACCCCAGCAGTTATCAGATTTAAAAGCGAATGGCGCAATTTTTTTTGATGGCTATGGAGTAGCAGGGGTAATCATTGCTTATAACGGAGGTAATTATATGGCCTATGACCGTTGTAGTACGGTGAACCCTGAAAAACGATGTGCCGTGACACTGAATACACCTTTTACAGTATTGGATCCTTGTTCAGGTGCGATGTATTCACTGTTTGATGGTACACCTACAAAAGCACCAGCTGTCATCGCACTGAGGTCATATAATATAACAGTTGGAGCAAATAATAATTACCGGGTAACTAATTGATGGAACCAGAAAAAATTAAAGAGAGCATCATTAGAGCTGCCAAAGAGTTATTCAGAAAATACGGATATCACAAAACCAGTGTAAATGAGATTGCTAAAAAGGCAAGAATAGCCAAAGCTACCATTTATAAATATTTTGAGAGTAAAGAACAGGTGCTGGATGCCATCCTGATGGATTATCTGGATCTGAATTTAAATGAAATCCTGAAAAATAAAGCTCAGTTTACGGACGAGGAAGAGCATTTAAAAGCGCTCGTGATGAAAACCTGCAGATTGACCTATACTGTTTGCAATGAGTTTATCGGATGGGATTTTGTGAGGGAGAACGCAAATTCACAGGAATTCCTGAAACATCTTTCAGACCAGCTGGAATCACTTCTTTTATCTGCGTATCTCGGATTAGATCATTTTAAGAATAATCCTTCCAGAAGAGAAGGACTGGCCTTTTTATTAAAAGCGAGTAAAAGTATCGTCTTTTCTTTTGCTTTTACTTCAGTAAGCGATTCTGATGTACGCAAGAACTTTGTGAGTTTTCAAAAAGAAATGCTGCCTTTTTTAGTGAAGGCAGCACTTTAACCAACATCTTCTATTTGTTTATAATTTATTAATATCCTGTATATATACCAATTTGGTTTTCGGTATATAATCCTCTATATTTACTTTATAACATCATAAGATGAGTAAAGAGGTTTTAGAGATTTCGATATTGGTAGAGGAAAAATTCGATGTCAGCTTTGACCTTGACAGCGGCTTTTTGGGGTTGATCCTGAAAATCTTTGGCATTAACCGCTGATAAAATGACCTTCTGAGGCCAGGGTATGTTCCACGTCCCTGATGAAATAATTATGCCCGGTATTTCCCCCCGGACTAAAAAAAATAGGAAGTGTTGAATACAAGTTTTAGCTTTGCAGCAGAATGAGTAGAAATAAAAGAGCTGGAACAGTTACCATCCTGGAAAACCTGAGTATTATTGATATTGCTGAAGAAGGTAAAGGAGTAGCTAAAGCCGATGAATTAGTGGTATTTGTAGATAAAGCCGTGCCAGGCGATATCGTTGATGTCAAAGTCGTAAAAAAGAAGAAAAATTTTGCAGAAGCAGTTATTGAAAAACTGCATACCGCCTCCGACTTGCGGACAGATCCTTTTTGTCAGCATTTCGGTACTTGCGGTGGCTGTAAATGGCAGCATATGCAATACGATGCCCAATTACATTTCAAACAAAAAAATGTTGAGGCAGCTCTTCAGCGTCTGGCAAAAATAGATACTTCTTCAATGGAACCGATTTTAGGTTCTGCAGAGAATAAATATTACCGTAATAAACTAGAATATACTTTCTCCAATAAACGCTGGTTAAATCAGCAGGATATGGCTGACCGTGATGACCTGGAGATGAATGCACTGGGTTTCCACGTGCCATTGCGTTTTGATAAAATTCTGGATATCCAGCATTGTTATCTGCAGGCCGAGCCATCCAATACTTTAAGAAATGAAGTAAGGGCTTATGCACTTCAGCACGAATTAAGTTTTTATGACCTTCGTAATCATGAAGGCGCCCTGAGAAACTTAATCATCCGTACTTCTTCAACTGGTGAAGTAATGGTCGTAGTCGTGTTTGCTTATGCGACACAGGAGCAGGTAGATGGGCTGATGGAGCATCTTAAAACCAATTTCCCTGAAATTACTTCCCTGCTTTATATTCTTAATCAGAAAAAGAACGATACGATATTCGATCAGGATGTAATCACCTATTCAGGAAGAGATTATATTTTCGAAGAAATGAATGGCCTTAAATTTAAGATAGGAGCCAAATCATTTTATCAGACCAATTCTTTGCAGGCTCATGAATTGTATAAAATTACTAAAGAGTTTGCCGGTTTTAAAGGAGATGAGCTGGTATATGATCTTTACACAGGGGCCGGAACAATTGCTAATTTTGTTGCAGGCAGTGTAAAACAGGTTATTGGTGTAGAATATGTACCTACAGCTATTGAAGATGCTAAATTCAATGCAGAGCTGAACGGGATAGAAAACACGATTTTTTATGCCGGTGATATGAAAGATATCCTGACCACTGACTTTATAGCTGCCCATGGTAAACCAGATGTGGTGATTACCGATCCGCCACGTGCCGGAATGCATGCTGATGTTGTAGAAAGACTATTGGAGATGGAAGCAGAGAAGATTGTTTATGTAAGCTGTAATGCAGCTACACAGGCAAGAGACCTGGCTTTGTTAAAAGAGAAATACGTTGTTAGCCGCATTAAACCTGTTGATATGTTCCCGCATACACAACACGTAGAAAATGTTGTGCTGTTAAACCTTATCAAATAATTTATACCAAAAGAAGAAACCGAGATGGATATAGAAGAGTTATTGCCTCAGCAGCCTGAGGAAGGGAAAAGCGAGAAAAAGGTCAGCCCTTTGGTCAGCCTGGAAAAAGACCTGGAATTATACGCAGGTTCTATCAGAGAAATTGCTTTGGAGATTATCGCTGAAGGTGTATCTCAGCAGCCTGTATTTGTAGCCCATCAGCATACCGTATCCATAGGAGAGATGATCCTGGATAAGGATGAATTAAACACCAACTGGACTATTCAGGCTTCGATGGTTGAAGAGTTTATAGAGAAGGGGATTATTAAACCTGAATTGAAAGAACTTTTTCTGAAGAATTATAAAAATCCTGAAGATTATATGTGTGTATTTGTGATTGTTCCTGAAGGGGCAAATTTCATCTTTTATCCATACAAACAGAATTCATAATAAAAAATCCCTGCCCCATGGCAATCGGGCAGGGATTCAGTACAAAAATTGATTACTCAAAAAACTAAGAGCCTGTTTAAATTTTACTGACGTTTCCACTTCTGGAAGAGTTATTCTTTAAAGAAGCATTGCCCCTGTAACGGATACTTCCACCACTGCTTGAAGTTGTTTCCAATCCTTTAGCCACATTCACTTTAATGTCTGCACCAGAACTCGCAGTCGCATTGGCATAATCAGTAGCCAGTTCTGTCGCTTTTACAGTGGCACCTGAACTTGCTTTTACATCCATATTAGTCGCTGTTCCTTCGATATCTACAGAAGCACCGCTGCTTGCTTTTAACTGAAGCTCATTGCTGACAATCTTTGCTGAAATACTTGCTCCTGAACTTGCTTTTGCATCCAGTTTATCTGTTTTAAGTGTGTTTTCAGTTTTTAAAGAACTTCCGCTGCTTGCAGAAATACTGTTTAACTTCTTATAAGTGATATAAACTTTAGCGCTTTTGTTTTTCCACATACTGGAGTTGTGGTTATCTTTCCAGCTAACTTTTACAGTGCCGCCGTTGTTTTCTATCAACACTTCATCCAGAAGGTCTTTTTTAGCAACAATCTTTGCCGACTCCGAATTTCCCTGGGTAATAAACAATTCAATTCCCGCATGTACGGTAACAGCCGAAAAAGAGGATAAAGAAATATTTTTTGTTTCCTGGGCTTTTAGGCTTAGCGTACTAAACGTAGTAGCGATCAGAAAAAGTAAGGTTGGTTTTAGTAAAAATGATGATTTCATAAAATTAGTTCTTAGGGTTTATATTGATTAGACGTCGGGAAGCCCCAAACGTTGCAACAATTTGAAAATATTTTTCAGATATTTGGTTAAGAAGCTATAAATCCTTCTTTTTGCACCTTAAAACAATTTGATAAAGATGGCCGATTCACAATTACTTATTTTAGATAAAAAACAGATCCAGCAAAAAATTAACCGTATGGCTTATCAGATACTGGAAGATAATTTAAATGAAAAAGAAATTGTGCTGGCGGGTATCTGGGACAGAGGATATAAACTCGCGTTAAGACTGAAAACAGTCTTGACGGAGATCTCAGATTTGACAGTAACCATGCTTAAAATTGAGCTTGAAAAAGAAAACAGCTGTCTGAAAGCCACTACAGATATTGAACCGGTTAAAGTAAAAAACAAGGTGGTTATCCTGGTAGATGACGTTTTAAACAGTGGAAAAACACTTGCTTATGGTTTTGGTGTTTTTCTGAATACCCCTCACAAAAAGATCCGTACTGTAGTTCTGGTAGACAGAAGTCATAAAATATATCCTGTGGCTACTGATTTTGTCGGTCTTCAGATGGCTACTGTACTTAAAGAACATGTAGACGTTGTATTGGATGTGGAAGGACAGCAGGATGGTGTTTATCTGAGCTAGGTATGCTTCTGATCAGCTTTATCTATGTCATCCTTATTTTTTTAGTTCTTCGTTTCTCTGTCACTGTATTTAATTTTCTGTCTAATCCAAAACTGGGGATTTACGGCAGACATTTTAACGATCAGGTCTCCATACTCATAGAGGCTACGCCAGATAAACAGAGCTTGATGACATTGCTGAAGACTATTCAGGAACAGGATTATCAGCACCTGGAAGTCATCATTCAACAATATAAAGAATCTGGTGAGTTCAATGAGCTTAACAGATTTTGTGCCGATGATAGTAGATTTAGTCTCAGAAAGCAAAAAACAGGATCGGTTGAAGATGAAGCAAATGGGGTATATTTCTTATTTCTGGGGACACACACACTTCTCCGCAAGGGACTGATCAACAGCTTGATCTACAGAACTAAAGTTTTTAACCTCACCCTGCTGAATATTATTCCAACTCAGAACATCTCCGGGTTGTTTAATTATTGTCTGCTGCCACTGAGTAATTTCGTTTTGCTGAATTTAATTCCCCTCCGATTGGTACGATTGTTTTCCAGCCCGGCATTTTCCGCGGGCACTAATCAATGTATGTTCTTCGACGCAGCGATCTATAAGAAATACGAATGGCACAGAAGATTAAAAGGTGAATTGCCAGAAGCTGTAGAAATTGTTAAAGCTGTAAAACAGGAAGCTTTAAAAGCAGAAACACTTTTAGGAAATCATCTGATTCATAGCTATTCGGTTGAAAAACAAACTGATCTGATTCATAAGACCGGGCAGCGTTTGCTGAGAAGTTTTGGAAATAATATTTTAGTTGCACTGATTTATTTAGTGCTGGTCGTGGGCGGACCTGTTTTTATGCTCGCTCATTATGAATACAGCCTGTTAATCCTTCCTGTAGGACTTATTTTTCTGAGCAGGGTCATGATTTCCTTTTTGTCCGGTCAGAACCCGTTATGGAATGTGCTTCTCCATCCACTACAGATGTTGTTTCTGGTTATTTCTCTATTGCAGGCGATTTACAGCAGGATCTTAAACAAGACCAAAAAGTAAGTTTATTGATATGAAACTCTTTTTGCGTAATTTTGTATTGTAAACACCATTGATCAGGATGCACCGTCATCGAATACACAATATATGAAATACGATTTAGCTGTAACAATAGATAAAGATTCAGGATTCTGTTTCGGGGTAGTCTATGCTATCGAAATGGCTGAAGATATTCTGGCCGAAGAAGATTATCTGTATTGTCTTGGGGATATAGTGCATAACGATGAGGAGGTGAGACGCCTGACCGATAAGGGGCTGCGTATTATTGACCATGAACAGCTGCATCAGCTGCACAATGAAAAAGTACTGATCAGGGCCCACGGAGAGGCTCCGTCAACCTACCAGCTGGCACTGGAAAATAACCTCATTCTAATTGATGCTTCCTGTCCGGTAGTATTAAAATTACAGAACAGGATCAAGAATTCTTACGATGACAAAGAGCAGATTTTAATCTTTGGTAAACACGGACATGCCGAAGTGATCGGTTTACAGGGGCAGACCGACGGGAATGCAATTGTTTTTCAGGATCTTGCAGAACTGGATAATATTGATTTACCGGCAAAGTTTACACTGTACAGCCAGACAACCAAAAGCACGGATAAATTTTATCATATCAAGGATCAGTTACTGAGCAGGGGCTATGAAGTTAAAGCTAATGATACAATCTGCAGACAAGTTTCCAATCGTTATGAAGACCTTGAGAAATTTGTAGTTAATTACGACAGGATCATTTTTGTATCAGGTAAAAAATCATCCAATGGCAAAGTCCTTTATGATGTTTGTAAAAAATACAATGAACATTCCTATTTCATTTCCAATATAGAAGAGCTTGAAATGGATTGGTTTAGTCCAAAAGATAAGATTGGTATCTGCGGAGCTACTTCCACACCTATGTGGCTGATGGAGCAGGTGAAGGCTAAACTGGAGTCTTTTTAGCATCAGAAATGTTCATCATTAAAAAGTAATTATTCAAAAGCCATTTCAAGGCCGGTTAAGCTTAATGTATATTTGTTGAAAAAACGAGCCTTAATGTATATTCAGGCTGGTTCTTTATTTTAACTATGGGAAAAAAGGGCGTATTATTAGTGAATTTAGGAACTCCGGACAGTCCGGAAGTAGGGGATGTGCGTAAATATCTGGATGAATTTCTGATGGATGAACGTGTGATTGATATCAATGCTTTCAGCAGAACTTTACTGGTTAAAGGGGCAATCGTACCCTTTAGAAGTCCGAAGACCGCTAAACTCTATAAGGAAATATGGGATGAAAACGGGTCACCCTTACTATATTACAGTAAAATACAGGCTGCACTTGTTCAGGAACAGCTGGGACCGGAGTATCATGTAGAACTGGCTATGCGTTATCAGCGTCCCTCTATCGATTCTGCTTTGGAAAAGATGAAAGCCGGTTTGGTTGAAAGTATCCAGGTAATTCCTTTGTTTCCCCAGTATGCTTCGGCGAGTACAGGTTCGGTCATTCAGAAAGTAATGGAAATTGTCAGCAAATGGCAGACTATACCTCCTGTGTCTTTTGTGAACTCGTTTCACGATAATGACATGATGATCAGTACTTTTGCTGATAATGCAAAAAAATATCAGCCTGAAACCTATGATCAGATTTTATTTAGTTTCCATGGTTTACCTGAGCGTCAGTTAAAAAAATGTGATCATTCCGGGAAGCATTGTCTGCAAAAATCTAATTGCTGTGAGACCTTAACAGATGTAAATAAGTTTTGTTATTCTGCACAATGCCATGATACTGCCAGATTGATTGCGGCCGAGTTAAATATCCCTGCTGATCAGTATTCAGTGTGTTTTCAGTCGAGGTTAGGTAAAGAACCCTGGGTACAACCTTATACTACAGATGTATTGAAAGAGCTTGCTGCAAAAGGCAAAAAAAGGCTTTTAGTATTCTGCCCGGCTTTTGTGGCCGACTGTCTGGAAACACTTTACGAAGTGACAGTAGAATATGGGGAAGAATTTAAATTACTGGGAGGAGAGGAAGTACAATTGGTTGCCAGTCTCAATGATCATCCGCAATGGATCGCTACCCTGGTAAAAATGGTTAAAGACCATCACGCAGCCTAAATAAACCTTTCCAGGTAGGTTAAAATCTGTTTAGTTGATCCTGTTTTATCCAGTACATATTTTTTGGCGGCAAGTCCCGCATGATGATCTTTCTGTAGCTGGTCAAAGGCTCTGGAAAGATCATTAAAAGAACTGATACTAATTGCTGCATTTAAGTTTAATAGGTCTTTTGCCTCCTGGAACTTATCATATTTTGGTCCGAATATTACCGGTAATCCAAAAGCAGCAGCTTCGAGCGTATTATGGATTCCGGCTCCGAAGCCACCGCCGATATAAGCGATCTTGCCATAGGGATAAACCGAAGAAAGCAGCCCCATATTATCAATCAGCATAATCTGGCAATCAGGAAAAGACAATTGTTCATGGACTAAAGTATAACGGATTGCCTCCGGAAATAATTTCAGTAACTGGTTAATGTGGGCAGTGTCAACTTCATGAGGAGCAATAATAAACTTCCATTCCGGATGAGCAGAGGCTAATGCAGCAATTAACTGCTCGTCCTGCGGCCATGTACTTCCTGCAATAAAAACCGGGGCTTTTCCGGCAAATTTCTCAATGACAGGTAAAGATCTTGCGGATAATACATGTTCGGCTACTCTGTCAAAACGCGTATCTCCACTCAGGCTTACCTGATTGATATTCAGACTTTGCAGTAATTCTACACTTTGTGTATTCTGTACAAAAAAATGAGTGACCGCGTTCAGCATACTCCGGTAAAATCCTCCGTACCACTTGAAAAAGAGCTGATCTGGTCTGAAGATTCCTGAAATAATCAATAAGGGGATCTGGTTTTTCTGAAGTACCTTAAAATAATGATACCAGAATTCATATTTGGTGAAAATGGCAATTTCCGGCTTGATAAGGCTGATCAATCGCTCTGCATTTTTGCGGGTATCCAGCGGGAGATAGAAGACACCATCAGCAAGGGCGTAATTTTTACGGACTTCATAACCTGAAGGAGAGAAAAATGTAACAATGACTTTTTGATCGGGATACTTTTTTTTCAGTGCTTCCAGAACCGGTCTTCCCTGTTCAAATTCACCTAGGGAGGCAAAATGAAACCAGATATGTTTTTTTGTACTGTCAATTTGTTTTTCTATCGTTTCAAAGATGTTTTCCCTGCCTTTTATAAATAATTTAGCCTTAATGTTAAAGAATGAAGCGATGTGTATAATCATCCTGTAAAGGGCGATACCAAAATTATAAAGCAAAAGCATTTTGTACGTTGTATTTATTATCTTAGCCGAAGATACTTGATTAAATTTAAAAAAAATCTGATTATATGTTAAGTTGTTAGGCTTTAGCGTTATGTATCCAAGTAAGTTAAACGAGTTAATTATATTTTAAAACATCCATATGAAAATTGCCGTAATCGGAACAGGGTATGTTGGGCTTGTCACCGGGACTTGTCTGGCTGAAACAGGTAATACCGTAATTTGTGTCGACATTAATGAATCAAAGGTTCTGAAGATGCAAAACGGGGAGATTCCTATTTATGAACCTGGGCTTGATGTATTGTTCCTAAGAAATATCGTACAAAAAAGATTGACTTTTACTACCGATCTGGCTATTGCTGTTAAAGATGCGCAGATTATTTTTATGGCTCTGCCAACGCCTCCGGGTGGAGATGGAGCAGCCGATCTGTCCTATATTTTAGGGGCAGCGGAAGATATCGCGAAATTAGTAACCGAATATAAAGTTATTGTCAATAAATCTACAGTTCCAGTAGGTACCGCAGATAAGGTACAGGCTGTATTTGCAGCACATACTGATGTTAAGGTTGACGTGGTTTCGAACCCGGAGTTCCTGAGAGAAGGAGTGGCGGTAGATGATTTTATGAAACCGGACCGTGTGGTTATTGGTACCAGGAGTGAACGTGCACAAAAATTAATGGCCGAATTATACGGACCATATGTACGCCAGGGAAATCCGATCTTATTTATGGATGAGAAATCATCTGAGCTGACCAAATATGCTGCAAATTCATTTCTGGCCACAAAGATCACTTTCATGAACGAAGTAGCCAATCTTTGCGAGCTGGTTGGTGCCGATGTTGATGCTGTGCGTAAAGGTATAGGATCCGATGAGCGGATTGGAAAACGTTTCCTGTTTCCAGGCATTGGTTACGGTGGTTCATGTTTCCCTAAAGATGTACAGGCACTGGCTAAATCGGCTGAGGAGCATAAATATGAATTCAAGATCCTCGAAGCAGTTATGGAGATCAATGAAAAACAAAAAACTGTACTGGTTGAAAAACTGCAAAAATATTATAAGAATGAACTGAAAGGTAAACATTTTGCCCTTTGGGGATTAGCTTTTAAACCCGAAACAGATGATATTCGCGAAGCACCTGCTTTGTATATTATTGATGAGCTGGTAAAACTAGGCGCAACTATTACTGTTTTCGATCCGGAAGGGATGAAAAATGTCAAAGGACTGATTGGAGACAAGGTTAAATATGCCGATGACCAGTATGAAGCATTGAAAGGTGCTGATGCTTTATTGATTGCTACAGAATGGTCGGTTTTCAGGAACCCTGATTTTGAGCGCATGGAAGAGAAATTAGCCAATAAAGTTATTTTCGATGGACGTAATTTATATGACCTGCAGAAAATGATTGATTTGGGATATTATTATAACAGTATTGGCCGTAAACTGGTAGATTAATGGAGCGTAAAAGAGTATTGATTACCGGTGCAGCCGGATTTTTGGGTTCGCATTTATGCGATCGCTTTATCAAAGAAGACTATCATGTCATTGCAATGGATAACCTGATTACAGGTGATCTTCAGAATATCGAACACCTTTTTGCCCTGGAGAATTTTGAGTTTTCGCACCATGATGTGTCTAAATTTGTCTATGTGCCTGGTAAACTGGATTATATCCTTCATTTTGCCTCTCCGGCAAGTCCGATTGATTATCTGAAAATTCCAATTCAAACCCTTAAAGTGGGTTCTTTGGGTACACATAATTTATTGGGCTTGGCTAAGAATAAAAATGCAAGGATGATTATTGCTTCCACTTCAGAAGTTTATGGTGATCCGAGTGTGAACCCTCAGCCGGAAGAATATTGGGGGAATGTCAATCCTGTAGGACCAAGAGGTGTTTACGATGAGGCTAAACGTTTTCAGGAAGCAATGACTATGGCTTACCATACATTTCATGGCCTGGAAACACGGATTGTTCGTATTTTCAATACTTACGGACCAAGAATGCGCCTGAATGACGGACGTGTACTGCCTGCTTTTATCGGACAGGCTTTAAGAGGTGAAGACCTGACCGTTTTCGGTGATGGTTCACAGACCCGCTCTTTCTGTTATGTAGATGACCTGGTAGAGGGAATTTACAGATTGTTGCTGAGTGACTATGCACAACCGGTAAATATTGGAAACCCTGATGAAATTACCATTAGTCAGTTTGCTGAAGAAATTATTAAACTGACTGGCACCACGCAGAAGGTGATTTATAAAGAGTTGCCTATGGATGACCCTAAGCAGCGCAGACCGGATATCACCAAAGCAAGGGCATTGCTGAACTGGGAGCCTAAAGTAAATCGTGCAGAAGGGCTTAAAATTACTTACGAGTATTTCAAGAGTCTGCCGGCAGAGGCATTGGTGAATAAAGAACATAAAGATTTTACAACATACAACCGTTAATCAGAAATGGGCAAAATATTAGTTACCGGAGGAACAGGATTTATTGGTTCTCATACTGCAGTTGAATTGACCAATGCTGGTTATGAAGTCATTTTGGTCGATAATTTCTCTAATTCCAACAGAAAAATCCTTAAACAGCTGGAGACTATTCTGGGGCAGCAGCCTGAATTTGTGGAACTTGATCTTTGCGATGAAGCAAAGGTAAATGAGTTTGTCGCCAAACATCCTGATATTACAGGAGTAATTCATTTTGCAGCCTTTAAGGCTGTAGGTGAATCTGTACAGCAGCCATTAAAATATTATAGAAATAATTTTTATTCATTGATCAACCTGATTAATGCTTTTGATAGTAAAATTGATCTGGTATTTTCTTCTTCCTGTACAGTGTACGGACAGCCTGATCAATTACCTGTAACGGAAAGTGCAGTAGTTAAAAAAGCCGAGTCCCCTTATGGAAATACCAAGCAGATTGCAGAAGAAATTCTGTCTGAAACCTGTGCAGTTACACCTGGTCTGAAAATTACTTCTCTGCGTTATTTCAACCCTGTAGGAGCACATGAGTCGGCCCTTATCGGAGAATTACCAATTGGAGTTCCTCAGAACCTGATCCCGTTTGTTACGCAGTCAGCAATTGGTAAACGTGGACCAATTACTGTTTATGGAGATGATTACAATACACCTGATGGAAGTGCAATACGTGATTATATCCATGTAGTGGATCTGGCAAAAGCGCATGTTGCTGCAATTAAACGGATGGAAAGCGGAAAGGCAGAAAGCAATTATGAAGTATTCAACTTAGGTACAGGAAAAGGGACATCGGTGCTGGAAATTATCTCTGCATTTGAAAAATCTACCGGAACCAAACTGAGTTATACTATCGGAGCGAGAAGAGAAGGAGATATTGAACAGGTTTGGGGAGATGTAACTAAATCGGCTGAACAGCTTGGCTGGAAGGCAGAGCTTGATATTAACCAGATGATGCTTTCGGCATGGAAATGGGAAAATTATATCAAAGATAACCCCTTCTAAATGTTATTGAAGGATCATAAAGACCTTAAAGCGGCTATAACTGCAATCCCTGATAAAGAAAAGGATAAGTTGTTAATGCGCCTGATTGCAAAGGATAAGGTGCTGACTGAACACCTTCATTTCAAGTTACTGGAAAATGAAGGTGATCTGGAAGAAAGAAGCCAGCTGTTGCATGAAGAAATTACAGTTGCTGTAAGGTCTCTTGATCAGCTGAAAAGAGCAACAGCTAAAGATACATTACTTATCTTCCGGAAGTTGAATGGCAGGGTTAATCATCACTTTAAGGTAACCAAAGACCCGAATACAGAAGCAGAGCTTCGTATTCATTTATTGAAAAGTGTACCTGCAGGTTATCATGAAAGCGTGCTTTCACCTATGGCAAAGTTCAATGACAGGCTCAAAACATATTTCTTAAGGACTACATTGGCCCTGTATAAGAAATACCTGAAACTGCATGAAGATCTCCAGTATGATCTGAAAGATGATTTTAACAAGGTTCTGGAAAAGCTGGAAAAACACGATCTGATAAAGGCGGCCTCGGAGTTGGGGTTGCCAAAAGAATTATAAAGAAATACCTGGTCCTGTTTGAATTGATGATAAGCAGGATCACTTAAAAAGAAGATAAAAGAATTACCATGAAGAAGATTTTAATAACCGGTGGTGCAGGATTTATCGGTTCTCACGTAGTGAGAAGATTTGTGAATAAGTATCCTGATTATCAAATTATAAACCTGGATAAACTAACTTATGCAGGTAATCTTGCCAACCTGACAGATATCGAAGCAAATCCTAATTACAGATTTGTAAAGGCAGATATAACTGATGCCGAGGAAATCAATGCTTTGTTCAGAGAGGAGAATTTTGATGCAGTAATTCACCTGGCTGCAGAATCTCATGTTGACAGGTCGATTACTGATCCGACTGCATTTGTAATGACGAATGTCATTGGTACTGTAAATCTGCTGAATGCAGCAAGGGAATTCTGGAAAGGGGATTATCAGACAAAGCGGTTTTATCATGTATCAACGGATGAAGTTTATGGTGCACTGGGTGATACAGGAATGTTTACTGAAAGTACTGGTTATGATCCTCATAGCCCTTATTCTGCTTCTAAAGCAAGTTCAGATCATTTTGTAAGGGCTTATCATGATACTTACGGACTGGATGTCGTGATTTCGAATTGTTCAAATAATTATGGTTCTCATCATTTTCCTGAAAAATTAATTCCACTGGCTATTAATAATATCAAGAATAATCTTCCTGTTCCTGTTTATGGTAAAGGAGAGAATATCCGGGACTGGTTATGGGTAGAAGATCATGCACGTGCAATTGATGTCATCTTCCATGAAGCAAAAACAGGGGAAACTTATAATATCGGCGGACATAATGAATGGAAAAATATTGACCTGATTCACTTGCTTTGCAAAATTATGGACCAGAAACTGGGACGCACAGATGGGGAGTCGGCAAAACTGATTACGTTTGTTACTGACCGGGCAGGACATGACTTGCGCTATGCAATCGATTCGACGAAATTGCAGGAAAAACTGAACTGGGTTCCGAGTTTGCAATTTGAAGAGGGACTGGAGAAAACTGTAGCGTGGTATCTGGAGAACGAAGAATGGCTCACGAACGTTACCTCAGGAAATTATCAGAAATACTACGAGACACAGTATAACAGATAGACGGAGGTTTCTTCGCTGATAGAGATCAAAAAAATTGGTTGCTGTTTTTTTTTGGCCGGTTATGTCTTCTTTGAAGCCATAAATGCCAAAAAAAACAGCAACCAATTTTTTTTCACCACCAGAAATACTACCCGGTTTATCTTTGATAAAGAAAAACCGGATAGTATTTCTGATAATTTCCTTCGGACCTTAAATAGATATCCGTGCATGGAGCATAGTATGTTATGCATACAGCATAAAATACATTATTTCTTTTCTACGGATGACTTTCTGCATAATCGGAAAGACCCCTGGCAAAATCATAGAACATGTTCTGAAATATCCTGTTCTTTAAGAATGATTGAAAGGGGCGGAGATAACTCCGAAGGTTATAATACACATGCCAGGTAATGAGTGTCCCATTTCCCTGTGGGGTAAAAAGAATATCTTCTACCATCTGGGATACAATGGGGACACTAAGGGCATCGGAACTAAATGCAAATCGCTTTCCCATATCCAACACCAATAATCTTTCTCGGACCCTGATCCAGGCCAGATGAATATCTCTGATGCTCCCAAAATTGTCAGCAGGGGTATTGTACCAAATGGTTTTTTGGTAACCTTTTGCCCAGTCAGATTGATTTTCACCGGTTATTAATATTTCATAAAGCCTCCCGGAAGATGCCAGAGAACTAATTTGTATCGTTAAGCAATTTTTAGCACTGGCACTAAACGATAGATCGGATGGAATGTTATTGAACCACATAAGCAAAGACAATCTTTAATGAAAAATCTCTTATAAAGCTCTGGATTGATTAGGTATTCCTACTTGACATTTGTTAGTTAATAATCTCCCCGCATATGCATTACTTCTTTGCTTTTAACAACTGTAACTCTTGCTTAAACTCAGCATTCGACTTCATGATGTAAGCCTGAAGCTCATTTAGTTTCTCGTTTTGTTCTTTAACCTGTTTGTCCTTTTCCAGAAGATAAAGGGTAAGCTCTTCTACTTTTTTAACCAATAACTTATTCATCTCACCCAGCTCAATACCCTCTTTAGCAACCTCCTGCTCAGAAGGAAACTCTGGTAAATGCTGATGTTTGTCAATGTATAGTTTCAGTTCCGACAGGGTAGGCATCTGATAATCGCTCTTGAAAACGTAATCGGGCCAGTTAGCCGTTTCTACTTTTATCGCTTTACAACGGATATTTCCATTGACAGCCAATTTTTCCAATGGATTCTGTATGCCTATTCCTACATTACCATTGCTGGTTAACCTCATGTTCTCTTTCAGATTGGTGTAAAAAGTGAGATCGTGATTAGAGGTTGTACCTACAATCCCAAATTGAGCTCCGCCTGCACCTAAAAATGTACCGACAATATTATTTCCTACAGAGACGTAGGTGTTATTGTTATTGGCGTTAAAAACGGTCAGCTTATTATCGGGAGTCTGTGTGCCTATTCCTACATTACCGCTGCTGGTTAACCTCATATTCTCCTTCGAATTAGTGTAAAAAGCAAGGTCATGGTTAGAAGCTGTACCTACAACCCCGAATTGAGTTCCTCTTGCACCAAAAAGTGTACCGACAGTATTATTTTCTACGGTGACGTAGGTGTCACTGGTATTGGCATTAACAATTGTCAACTTATTGTAGGGAGTCTGTGTACCTATTCCTAAATTACCATTCCTGGTCAACCTCATATTCTCCTTTAAATTGGTGTAAAAGGTGAGATCATGATCAGAAGCTGTACCAATAAGCCCAAAAGAAGTTCCGGCGGCTCCAAATAAAGTAGCTACTGTGTTATTCGCTACCGAAACATATGTATTATTGAAATTAGGCTCATAAATCGATAATTTATTTAAGGGATTCTCAGTTCCTAGCCCTGCATTTCCATTTCCACTAGGGCTCCAGTAAAAGGTATTTTGAGCATGCGAATAACCAGCTGCCATCATGGACAGGATAATTAGTAAAAGTCTTTTCATGAATGTAAATTAAAAATATGCTGTAAATATAAACAGGTGTTTTTAATTTTAGGTTAAATGAAAGACTAATGAAATTATTCGTAACGCAATGCCTCTACCGGATCCAGTCTCGAAGCCTTCTTAGCCGGGTAATAGCCCGAAAGTACCCCAACCATCACGCAGAGGACAAAACCACCGAAGATGAATAACCAGGGAATAATAAATGCCCCACCCATCATCAGTGAGATGGCATTGCCCAACAGGATACCAAAGAGGATACCCATTCCGCCCCCCATCAGACAAATCACAACGGCCTCTATCAGGAATTGTTTCCGGATTACAGCAGGATTTGCACCGATAGCTTTCCTGACACCTATTTCACGGGTGCGCTCGGTAACGGATACGAGCATGATATTCATCAAACCGATGGAAGCGCCAATCAGGGTGATTACACCAATAGCAACACCGCCAATAGCAATAAATGAAAGGTTTTCAAACAAAGTCTGGGCAATAGCATCACTCTTGGAGATCTCAAAATTATTAGGCTCTCTGATCTTTATTTTCCTCACATTCCTGAACTGGGCAGTAGCTTCTCCTATAAGGTTCTCCAACTGATCTGCGCTGTTTGCCATCACTGTGATCGTATAGGATGGATTTGGATTGGTATTAATGATCTTTGCTTTGTATAGGGGAATGAAAATAGCTCTGTCAGTACTAAAACCCATACTCGAGCCTTTTGAAGCCAGTACACCAACAACCTTCAGCCGGGTACCTGCCGCAATGATAAATTTATCAATCGGCGACTCCTTTTTAAACAGGTTAGTCGCAATTTCACTTCCTATAATACACAGGTTACTCCCGTTCTCAGACTCGGCAGCAGTAAAATTACGGCCATCTGAAAGCTCCGAACCTTGTGATTTAAGACCGTTTTCATCAATACCCTTGACGTTTATATTGGGATTTGTTTTGACTTGTTTATACTTCGCTGTCGATGCACCTGAGGCACTCACACTTACTGTAACCAGAGCAGGGGTATTAAATTGCTTTTTAAAGGCAATAGCATCGTCGTAACGGATAGCCTTTGAAGTATTTCCATCCTGTCCGGGGCCTCCAATGCGGATACCGGTCCCTTTATTCCTGATCGTAAAGGAATTGGCACCCATATTTGAAAATGCTTCGGTCATACTTGTTTTTACCGCATCCAGAGTTGTCAGAATCCCTACCAGTGCTGTTAAACCAATAGCGATAATCAAAGCCGTCAGCATAGTCCGCAGGCGGTTACTTTTGATGGATTCCAGGGCAAGTCTTACATTTTCTGTATAGGTCATTTCTTCAAGATCTAATTTGGATGGGCTGAAAATAAAAAACCCCGCTGTTAGGACAACGGGATTTATAAAATGTTACACGAAAAATCTTTTAATTATACAGAAAAGCTGGTTCCACAACCACAGGTGCTTTCTGCATTAGGATTACTGAAGGTAAAACCCCTTGAGTTTAATCCATCCTGCCAGTCTACCTGCATACCCAGCAAATACATCTGGTGTGCTTTATTCATGAAAACCTTAATTCCATTGATGATAAATTCCTGATCGCCGTCTTTTTTCTGGTCAAAACCCAACAGATAACTCATTCCCGAGCAACCGCCGCCTTCAACACCAACGCGCAAACCAAAATCATCTGCAATTTCCTGCTGATCTTTTAATTTTATAAGTTCTTTTAAAGCAGTTTCAGTAAAAGAAACTGGTGCAAATGCTGTATCAACTGTACTCATGATATTTCTAATTTGGAATAATTAATATATCCTCTGGTTAAAAAAATGACCTCTATACAAACAGGTCAGATTATCCAATGCCCGGATTTTCAGAACAAAGATAAGAACAAATGGTTTATACTGTATAAGATAAAATAACGGGAGCGTCAGTTTGGCGTAAAGAATTTTATCTGGCAAAATAAAAACAATAAATATCAACGGATAAAATAAAAACTACATTTTTGCTGAGGACAAATTAAACCAAATGAACGTACAATATTTTTTGACACTTGTAGCGGTACTTGCCGCAGGTGGGATGATTACCGTAATTTTTACCTGGTTCCTGACCAGAAATGATATTCAGCAATACATTAGCCTGAAATCTGCCGAGTCCCGGAAAGAACAACAGCAGCATTTACTACCACTTCGTTTGCAGGCGCATGAACGGATGATTGTTTTTGTAGAAAGACTTAATCCTTCCAATCTTTTCATCAGATTACATCAGCCAGGTATGACAGCAAAAGAGCTTCAGTCCCTTGTGCTGAATGAAATCAGATCAGAATACCAGCACAATGTTACGCAGCAGTTATATGTCAGTACATCGGCCTGGAACGTAGTGCGTAAACTCAAGGAAGATACTATTGCTATGCTTAATAATGCCGTTGCAGGGCTTCCTGCCGGGGCAAGTGGCGTAGAACTCAGCAGAAAAGTACTGGAGCATATGGCATCTGTTAATGATAATCCTTATGACCTTACCCTGGAACTGATCCAAAAAGACATTCACCAGTTATTTTAATATGGAAGATAAAAAATTCGTTACCAGCTCAGGAATTGAGATCAATGCCCTATATACGCTGGATAAGCCAATGACTGAAACTCCTGGGAAATTTCCATTTACAAGGGGTATCCAGAAAGATATGTACCGTGGCCGTTTATGGACGATGCGTCAGTACGCAGGTTTCAGTACTGCTGAAGAGTCAAATAAACGTTATCACTATCTGCTGAAGCAGGGAACTATGGGCTTATCCGTAGCTTTTGACCTGCCAACGCAGATCGGATATGATTCTGATCATGAAATGGCCGAAGGCGAAGTCGGTAAGGTAGGAGTCGCTATTGACTCTCTGAAGGATATGGAAACCTTGTTTGAAGGGATTGAACTGGAAAAGATTACGACCTCCATGACAATCAATGCAACTGCATCCATTCTGCTGTCCATGTACATCGCACTGGCTAAAAAACAAGGAGCGGATATCAGTCAGATTTCGGGCACCATACAAAATGATATTCTGAAAGAGTACGCTGCAAGAGGGACTTACATCTACCCGCCGAAATCCTCTATGCGGATCATTACCGATATCTTTGAATATTGCAGTAAAGAAGTACCCAAATGGAATACGATTTCCATTTCAGGTTATCATATCCGTGAAGCGGGCTCAACCGCGGTACAGGAACTGGCTTTTACCCTGGCCAACGGTAAAGCCTATCTGAACGCTGCGCTTGAAAAAGGATTAGATATCAATGTCTTCGCCAAACGGCTTTCTTTCTTCTTTAACTGCCATAATAATTTTTTTGAAGAGATTGCTAAATTCCGTGCGGCGAGACGGATGTGGGCTCATATTACAAAATCTCTCGGCGCGACAGATGAGAAGGCGCAGATGTTGCGATTCCATACGCAAACGGGAGGTTCTACGCTCACCGCGCAGCAGCCGATGAACAATATCATCAGAGTGACAAATCAAGCCATGGCAGCCGTCCTTGGAGGTACGCAGTCACTGCATACCAATGGGTTTGATGAAGCACTTTCATTACCTACTGAAGCAGCGGCAAAAATCGCGCTGCGGACACAGCAGGTGATTGCTTTTGAAAGCGGGGTGACTGAAACTGTCGATCCTCTGGCCGGCTCTTTTTTTGTAGAATCGCTGACCAACGAAATTGAAGCCGCTGCCCAGCTCTACATTGATAAAATTGATGCGATGGGCGGCTCTGTAAATGCCATTGAAAATGGTTATATTCAGAATGAAATTGCGGATGCTGCTTATACTTACCAGGTAGAAATTGAAGAAGCGAGCCGGGTGATCGTTGGTGTTAATAAATTTACACAGGAGCAAGAGGGAATTACGGATACTTTAAGGATTGATGAATCCATCCGGACGATACAGACAGACAAGCTTAACCGCTTAAAAGAGGAAAGAAATAATGAGGCTGTAGCGGCTGCATTGTTTAATCTGAAAAAAGCTGCTGAATCCACAGATAACCTGATGCCTTTTATTCTGACTGCTGTCGAAACTTATGCAACACTGGGGGAAATTGCAGATGTGCTTCGTAGTGTTTTCGGTGAATATTAAATCTAATGTTAAAAAATAGTTATCCACATAAAAAATTTAGGTTAACTATGGTATAACTCTGCTGTTTAAGTACTTACTAAATAAATGAAATTTTAGTTTTTTTTGTTGATAATTTTTTGAATCTTCGATCTCTCGGATCAGCGGTTTCTATAGGCTGTTTTCGTTATAAAAAACCAATAATTATATGGGCACTATGGAAAAAACTTGTACAGAAGTATGGAAAAACTGTCTTCAAATAATTAAGGACAATATACCGGGACAAAGCTTTAAAACTTGGTTCGAACCGATCTCTGCCCTTAAGCTTGATGGTAAAGTTTTAACCATACAGGTACCAAGTTTATTTTTCTATGAATGGCTGGAAGAACATTATGTAGGTTTGCTGCGCAAGACTGTTAAAAAACAGCTTGGGGAGGAAGGCAGACTGGAGTACAACATCGTTGTGGATAAGTCTTCCAATAGTGGTTCGCCCTATACTACCAACATGCCCTCCAATGGAAACGGGGCAGAAGCTAAACTGCAATCTATGCCAATACCTGTTTCTATAAACAAGGATATCAAAAATCCATTTATAATACCAGGACTGAAAAAGCTGAACGTAGATCCTCAGCTGAATTCAAATTATACTTTTGAAAATTATATTGAAGGAGACTGTAACCGACTGGCACGTTCAGCAGGGTATGCTGTAGCAGCAAAACCAGGAGGTACTTCTTTTAATCCACTGATGATCTATGGCGGGGTAGGGCTGGGTAAAACCCATCTGGGACAAGCCATCGGTAATGAGATTAAAAGAACAATGCCCGATAAGCTGGTAATCTATGTTTCCTGCGAGAAGTTCTGTCAGCAGTTTGTAGACTCCCTGAAAAATAATACAATTAATGATTTTGTGAATTTCTACCAGGCAATGGATGTCATCATTATGGATGATGTACATAATTTCGCCGGAAAAGAAAAAACACAGGATATCTTTTTCCATATCTTCAACCACCTTCATCAGTCTGGTAAACAGGTTATCCTGACTTCTGATAAAGCACCTAAGGATCTGGCCGGATTGGAAGAAAGATTGCTGAGCAGGTTCAAATGGGGACTTTCTGCAGATTTGCAAATTCCGGATCTGGAGACCAGGATCGCCATTCTAAGAAAGAAGATGTATGCAGATGGTATCGAACTTCCTCAGGAAGTTGTAGAGTACGTTGCCAATAATATCGATAACAATGTCAGAGAGCTGGAAGGTGCTATGGTTTCCCTGCTTGCACAGTCTACTTTAAATAAAAAAGATATTGATCTTTCTCTGGCTAAGCAAATGCTGAAGAACTTTATCAAAAATACTACGAAAGAGATTTCAATGGAATATATTCAGAAACTGGTTTGTGAATATTTTGAAGTCCCTGTAGATATGGTCAAATCATCGACCCGTAAACGCGAAATTGTACAGGCAAGACAAATCTCCATGTATCTGTCTAAAAGCCATACTAAATCCTCTCTTAAAACTATCGGTGCATTCTTTGGTGGCAGAGATCACTCTACTGTAATTTATGCCTGTCAGACTGTGGAAGACCTGATCGATACCGACAAGAAATTTAAGGGATATGTACACGATATCCAGAAGAAACTTAAGATGAATTAACTCATTCCGGTTAGTGTAACCTGATTGTTGTTTTGTAATGAATAAGTTACTATTCCGTTTGGCGGTTTTAGTGATTTACATCTAATTTTTTAATTTCTTAACATTAATCTTAAAAATTTAAGAAATATGTTGGAAAACGATAAGATAAATCATTTTATCATTATCTACAGCCAACAATTCCCTAATACCCCCCGGATACTTTCGTGAAGGATTTAATCTAATTAAAAAATTCATGGAAAAAACTCTACCCAACTTCTTGCGAATGCTGCTAACCCTGGTATTCGTCTGCCTCATTAACATCCATTTATTTGCACAGAATGTACAGCTAAAAGGAACAGTTACCGATGAAACAAAAGCACCCCTGCCAGGTGCCAGCATCAAAATCAAAGGAACAACTACAGGTACAATAAGTTCTTCCAACGGGACGTACAGCCTCAGCGTACCCAAAGGAAAAACGATTGTAATCAGTTCAATCGGTTATCTGACACAAGAGGTCGTTACAAGCGGTGAACCTGTACTTAATTTTGAGCTGAAAAATGACTCCAAACTCTTAACAGAAGTAGTTGTTACTGCTCTGGGGATCAAAAAAGATGTCAGAAAGATCGGTTATGCTACTCAGGAGATTAAAGGAAGTGAACTGGTTAAAGCCAGAGAACCCAATGCGATTAACTCCTTAACAGGAAAGATCGCTGGTCTGACCGTTGGAGGTAATGCTGAATTACTGGGGCGTCCGCAATTGGTATTAAGAGGAAGTACCGATCTGCTCTTTGTTGTAGACGGGGTGCCTGTTAATTCGGATACCTGGAATATCAGTGCTGATGATATTGAAACCTATACTGTGTTAAAAGGGCCAAACGCTGCGGCATTATATGGTTTCAGGGGGCAAAACGGAGCCATCCTGGTGACTACAAAAAAAGGGACTAAAGACGGTCGCGGGTTTACCGTTGAATTGAACAGCAGTACGATGTTCGAGAAAGGATATACTGCGGTACCAAAAGCACAGACACAGTATGGTTACGGTAATGACTACAAATATGCTTATGGTAATGATCTTTATGACCTTGACGGGAGCTACAGACGGACAAATATCTGGGGGCCTAAATTTGACGGTCAGGGAGTAGCTCAGTATGACAGCCCAGTAGATCCTGTTACCGGGGTCCGTACTAAAACACCATGGCTGGCCAAAGGTGTTAATAACTTCGAAAATTTTATGGAAATGGGTTTGTTAAGTACCAATAACGTTTCTGTGAGTGCTTCGGGTGATAAATATGATATGCGTACTTCTGTGAGCCATACTTATCAGAAAGGAATGGCCCCGAATACAAAACTGAATATTGATAACATGAATATTTATGGAGGATATAATTTCAGTCCCAAATGGAGAATGGATGCCAACCTGAATTTCAATTCTCAGTACACACCGAATATCCCGGATGTTTCTTACGGGCCTAACAGTTATGTTTACCAGTTTAAAGTATACGGTTCAGCAAGCTGGGATCTGAATGACGTAAAGGACTATTACGGAGGCCCGCGTGGACGTCAGGGACTGGTACAGAACTTTGTAGAGTACGGAAGACATAATAACCCTTATTTTACAGCTAATGAATGGCTGCACAGCCATAAAAAAACTGATATCAACGGTTATGCTAAATTAAGTTATAAGGTCAATGATAACCTGAATTTCAGTTTACGTTCTCAGGTAACTACCTGGAACCAGTTACGTACAGAAAAAGTTCCGCCATCCACCAACTTAAATCAGTATGTAAACGATTATTATTTCAATAAGACCAATGGTGTCTACAATATCTGGTATGGTGATTACAGAGAGGATCAGCGTAATTTAATCGAACACAATCACGATTTTCTGGCTAATTACAATAAGAAATTCAGCGAAGACTTCAATCTCTCAGGTTCGGCTGGTGCTAACTTAAGAACATTTGAATATAATTCTACCTGGGCTACAACTTACGCGCTAACTCTTCCGGGTGTTTATACACTGGCTAATTCTCAGGGGCCTGTTAAATCTTACAATTTTGGTTCTAAGATGCAGGTTTCGAGTGGTTATTATACTTTTGACTTTGGAATCAAAAACTGGTTAAACATCAATACAACCGGTCGTGTGGATAAACTATCTACATTACCTGCTGGTCATGATGTCTTCTTTTACCCTTCGGTATCCCTGAGTTCTGTAGTCAGTGACTATGTTAAATTGCCTGAATTTATTTCATTCCTGAAATTACGTGGCTCTTTTGCTGATGTCAGGGGTGCATTAACAAGTCCGACTATCGGAACAGCTTATAATGCCCTGACAGGAAATACAGTGGGTACTTTATTGGGTGGGGGTACTTACGGTGGTTACGGAACAGAATTATATAGTTCATATGATGGACCAACTTATGACAACCAGAATACCTATAACGTGAATACTTATTACAACAATACCCCATCTGTTGATTATTCAAAAAATATCGCCAATAATAACATCAAGCCATTTGATGTGAAATCTTATGAGGCAGGAACAGAAATCAGGTTCCTGAAAAACAGGTTGGGTGTTGATTTTACTTATTTTACTTCTATTAACGGACCACTGGTATTTCAATTGCCGGTCGCTCCTTCAACAGGATACAGTACGGAAAGTGTCAACGCGATCACCTCTAAGAAAAAAGGATGGGAATTATCTGTGACAGGTACCCCTGTTAAAACACAGAGTGGATTTAGCTGGGATGTAATGGCCAATCTGTCTACTTATAAAGAAACCCTGAGCAAAATTTACAACGGTGTAGATGGATGGGCAATCAATAACCATAATTATAAAGTCGGAGAACGTCTGGATGGAATTTACGGACGTGCTTATGTCAGGGCCCCGGATGGACAAATCATTCATGATGCCAGTGGTTTACCTTTAGCACAGCAGGCAGGTGTGAATAATAATCAATTACTTGGCTATGCAAACCCAGATTTTGTATTTGGTTTCAATAACAAGTTTAGCTATAAGAATTTCAGTTTCAGTTTTCAGTTTGATGGTCGCATTGGCGGTAAAATATTCGATTACGTATACGCACAGATGCTTAACGCCGGTACAGCAGCCGACCTGGTTCAGGGACAATATGGTGATGCCCGTTTGAAAGAATGGCAAAGCACAAATGGCGGTACAGTGAATGCAACCGGCGCAATGGTAGGAAACGGTGTAGTGATTACCTCAGGTACACCACATTATACAAACGGTAAGATTGATAACTATGATCAGCTGACCTTTGCGCAAAACGGTAAAGCCGTAACCTTAAGAAACTATATACAAAATGGTGTTTACGGATTATTTGATGAGCCATTTATGGTGAGCCGTTCTTATGTGAAACTGCGTGAGGTGGTTATCGGTTATAATCTGCCTAAAAAATTCCTGGCTAAATCATTTATCCGCTCAGCGAGCATTTCTTTAATCGGAAGAAACCTGCTCTATTTTGCTAAACGTAAAGATATTGACCTTGATCAGTATGCTTCAGGGTTCAATTTATCAAGTAAATCCCTTGGAGGTAAACAAAGTGACCTGCAAAGTTCAACGGCCCGCCGTTTTGGTGTTAATCTGAGCATAGGCTTCTAATCTATTAATCTTAAGAAAATGAAATTAAATATTATAAAATTAACCAGTCTGCTCATCGTTGCGGTAGTACTGGGTGGCTGTCAGAAAGGTGATTTACTTTCTAACCCGAATGTAGCAAGCGAAAATTCAAATGTTCCTGCACCGTTGTTATTGAATCACCTGACCTGGAGTATGTACCGCGGTGGTGGTGTAGTAGAAAAAGCAGCAAATGCTGTAGGAGAGGAGCCTTTTGGACAATTGGGTAGATGGAATCAATATACCGTTTCTTCTAATTCTTACTATAGAGGTAATAATGCTTATTCTTTCAGTAATACAGCTACAGCCTATGATATGTTAAGATATGTGAACCAATTGGAAGGCCAGGCAAATTTACAGTTTGGAACAGCCAATAGTGTATATGGTGCACTGAGTAAATTTTTCAGGGCTTATAGTTTTGTATGGCTTACCCAGCGGGTAGGTGATATTCCTGTATCAGAAGCCGGAGATCCAAAGAATCTTGCGCCAAAGTTTGAAGTACAGAAAGAAGTTTATAGAAAAAGTCTGCAATTACTGGAAGATGCGAATGCGACGATGACAATAGCCATTAAACCTGCTGTGTCTGTAGATAATTCAGGTACGCTGGTTGGGGGAGATATTTATGGATTAACCTATCTTCAGTGGCAGAGAGTAATTAACAGTTACCGTCTGCGGGTATTAATCAGTTTGAGCAAAAGGGCAGATGATAACGCAGATCTGAATATCAGACAACAGTTTTCAGATATCTTAAGCAATCCTGTTAAATATCCTTTGCTGACCGGTAATAACGATAACCTGTCCTTTAAATACAATGCGACTGTCAACAAATTTATTTATAACCCTGATGAGACTTATAACCTGTTTGAAAATATGGGTAAGACTTATCTGGATATTACAACGGCAAATAAAGACCCACGTACATTTATCACTTCAACTCCTGCTCCGGCCCAGCTGAGCGGCGGTAAAGGTGTAAGTGATTTTACTGCTTATGTAGGTGCAAGTACTGCATTAACGCAGAGCAGCATTTCGGCTAATGATGCGACCGGAATGTATTCTTACGTAAATTATAAAAGATACTTCACTACTTTCACCGGACCAGAACCGGCAGTGATGATCGGTTACCCGGAATTGTGTTTTAATATTGCAGAAGCAGTTAACAGAGGTTGGGTAAGCGGATCTGCAGCTACGTGGTATCAGAACGGGATTAAAGCTTCCCTTAGTTTTTATGGATTAACAGAGGGACAGAGTTATGACATCGGGAACGTTAAAGGAGTTACTTTAGGTACTGTGACTATCAAAATCAATGATTTCCTGACGAATCCCAATGTAGTTTATAAAGGCGATAACACGGATGGACTGAAACAGATCCTTCAGCAGAAATATGTAGCCTTCTTTGAAAACTCGGCCTGGGAAGCATTTTATAACTGGCGCCGTACAGGTATTCCAGACTTTGCCAACAATGGCCCGGGTATCAATCCATCGGGTGTTATTCCCCTTCGCTGGCAATATCCACTGGAAGAACAGAATAATAATACAGCAAACTATAAGGCAGCTGTCAGTTCTCAGTATGGCGGGAACGATGATGTCAACCAGAAAATGTGGTTGTTGAAATAAACAGAAGCAAAAAACAAAACTATGAAAGCAATATTCGTTTTATTATTTTCTGCATTTGCCGGCCTGCAGGTAGCTAATGCATCGGTGAATGACACAACCAGGCTGGTGCCGGTAAAAGGGGCCGTTAATTTCAGGGATCTGGGTGGTTATCTGACTCATGAGGGAACTCATGTCAAATGGGGAAAGGTGTACCGGTCTGCCGAAATCAGCAAGTTAACTGATGACGATCTCAAACTATTGGTACAAAAACACATTAAATCGGTTGTCGATTTTCGCAGTGATGAAGAAGTTGCCAGGGCTAAAGATCGTTTACCTGCAAATGCGGCCTATTTACAATTACCAGCCGGGAGCGAAAGCCTGACAGGTATTATGGCTGTATTACCTAAACTGAATAACGGAGACTCGCTGATGATTTCTTTTTATAGTCAGACTGCGCATTTGAAGGAAAAATACAAGCCTTTTTTTCAGGAGCTGTTGAAAATGCCCGACGGGGATGCTTTGTTGTTTCATTGCACAGCCGGAAAAGATCGTACAGGTATAGGTGCGGCACTCTTTTTACATGTATTAGGTGTGCCTGATGAAACAGTGCTGGAAGATTATCTGGCTACCAATGAATACCGGAAAGCAGAGAATGAAAAGATGGTGAAAATGATGATGCAAATGAATATCAAAGAGCAGGTTGCCCGTGATCTAGCTGAGGTAAAACCAGAATACCTGATTGCTACTGTAAAAGCTATTTTTCAGCAGTACGGTAGCGTAGATCAGTTTATTACGGATGAAATTGGCCTGACGGCTGATGATATCGCCCTGCTAAGGAAAAAATATACTAAATAGAATTGCTGTATTAATGTCTTATGCTCATGGTCTAATCATTGAGCATAAGACAATAATCCCAGCTGAAATCACCGGTAAGATAGCTCAGCAGGACCAGACCAATACCACTTACGCCATCCAGCAAACCATGTGAATCAATATATTTTTGTTCGGCCGTTGGGGCATAAGCTTTATAGCCAGCAAGAGCGTCTTCATGAGACGAAAAATCTATGGTTTTTTGTATCCAGAAATCGCAGGTTTCTTTAAAAACATTGTTTTGTGTAAAATGCCACATTTTATGATAGATATGTGCAGCGCCCGCACTTCCATGGCATATACCGGCATCCCTGATGACGGTTTCTTCCTCACTTCTTCTTTTAGAAGTATGGATTAATATAACTATAGCATAATCCATCAGTTCAGGATCCTCGAAGACCAGTCCTGCCTGGTAAAGTACAAAACCAATGGTCAGATCACCATAACACCAGGCTACGCGGCTGTAATTTGGCTTATGATTGCTGATGCTGACCGTACTGGGAAACAAGGATTTATCCTCATTCTTATTTTTATGAAGTTTTAGAAGTGCTATAATATCATAAGCCATTTTTCTGGCATCTGTCTTACAAATATCCTGTTTAAAGAACTCCAGACATAACTTTAAAACACTTGGTAATCCATGTGCCAGCCCAAAATTGACCTGGTCCGGGATAGGAGTGTTTTTTTCCAGATTATAATTAGGGATAAAAAACTGTCCATCCGGTTTATAAGCTAATTTGCAAAGTAGTTGAAAAGCATGCTGATGAAATTCTTTAGCTTCATTTGCCCTGGTGTATAAAGAATGATAGATTATTCCGATGGCACCATGTAGAAAGTCATAATTGCCTTGTTCCAGTAAAAGGATAGCCTGTTCATATAAACCGGGATTATCTTCACAAAGTATTTCGTAGCTGTCATCATCAAGGATATGTTTAGCATTCAGATAAGAGAAAAACCAGTTAATTCCAGCTTTGCCTCCTGAAAAATTAGTGTGACTATATCCGATTGAATTCTCCGCCAATTCCTGGAGGTTATCTTCAAAACGGGCAGTATTGACAGAATTATTTTCTGAATGCCGGATATAGAACTCCTCAAACAGACAGCATCCGGCTTCTCCGTTGAAAAGGGCAATCTGCGAAGCGTCACGTGTTTTTAAGGATAAATATATCTGGTTGATTATGGAATGTATATCTTTCCTCATAGGAGCAATGTAATCGTTATTAGGCAATAATCTGTTCAGGACAACATCTTTAATGCAAGAATCTCCGGTACAGCATACCATACCAGAGATTCAGTTTAAGAATTAAATTTACCTGTTAGCCTGCGCAGATGTCAGTTAAATCACAGCAAAATCTTAAAGTGGCAGTGGTAACCGGAATCCAGTCCACAAATTTCTCCTGCTCCGGGGTTAGTGAAGCAATTTTTTCTTTTTTCAGGATTAGTTTTTCTGAATTCAATTTAATCTTTTTCATGGTTGAATGGTTTAGGTTAGAGATTAATTTTGTTTATCTAAAATATTATTATTTCTGAAATAATACAATGTTTTTTCTGTTCATTTTTTCTCAAGATGTAAATCCTGTTTAATCTGAAGAAATGGTTGTTTTTCAAAAAAAAAGCCGCCCTGATCAAGGCAGCTTCTCTATATTTTTTCTGTTTTTAAGATTAAATACAGATGTCGGTTGGTGGTATGCAGCAGGCTCTGATAGTAAAGGTCGTCAATGGTAAGTTCATTCCCTGTTCGTTTTGTACGGTGGTTAATGAAGCGATTTTTTCTTTTTTCAAGATCAACTTTTGTGAATTTAATTTAATCTTTTTCATGGTTTAATGGTTTAAGTTAGAGATTAATTTTGTTTATCTAAAATATTATTATTTCTGAAATAATACAATGTTTATTCTGTTTGTTTTTTATCAAGATGTAAATGATGTTTAATCTGAAGGAAATAGCTGTTTTTTAAAAAAAAAAGCTACCCGGATAAGGATAGCTTGTCAATGTTTTTCTTTTTTAAGACTAGAAACAGAGGTCAGTTAATGGTTCACAGCAGATTCTGACAGTTAAGGTAGTTACTGGCCAATTGCCTAGTGGCTGTTCGTTTTGTACGTTTGTTAACGAAGCGATTTTTTCCTTTTTCAAGATCAACTTTTGTGAATTCAATTTAATCTTTTTCATGGTTTAATGGTTTAGGTTGTAAGATAATTTTGTTTATCTAAAATATTGTTATTTCTGAAGTAATGCAATATTCCTTCTGTTCATTTTTTCTTAAGATGTAAATATTGTTTAATCTGAAAGAAACAGCTGTTTTTCAAAAAAAAAGCTGCCCTGATCAGGGCAGCTTTTCCATATTTTTTTCTGTTTAAAGTTAGATACAGATGTCAGTTGCTGGTACACAGCAGGTTCGGATCGTTGCAGTAGTTACTGGTTGCCAGCCTAGTACCTGGTTGTTGTTTGTATCAGTTAATGAAGCGATTTTTTCCTTTTTCAAGATCAACTTTTGTGAATTTAATTTAATTTTTTTCATCGTTTTAATGATTTTAGGTTTAAAATATAATTCTGTTTATCTAAAATATCATTTTTTCTGAAATAATTCACCGTGTCATTTGTTTTTTGCGAAAAAAATAATCCATTATCCTTTAATTAGTTAAAGCATTGATTTTCATCAATCCGTAGAAAAGTGCTGCGGTATGCAAGGCCTGGTCTATTTTATTTTCTGTCAGTAATTGTTTGACCTCTTCAATGGTATATTCTTCGACATTAAGAATTTCATGCTCATCCAGATCCTGTTCGCTGACCTTAACTCCACCGGTTAGTAAATAGGTAAATGTCCTGTTATCAGAAGTTGCAGGGTTAGGATACAGCGTAGCAATCAGTTCACAGGTTTCAAAAGAATAACCAGTTTCTTCCAGCAGTTCTCTTTTTACGCCTGTCTCCGGATTTTCACCTCGTTCAATAACCCCTCCCGGAATTTCGAGCGAGATAATATCTGCGGCATGACGGTACTGCCTGACCATAATGATCTTGTTATCTTTAGTTAAGGCAACTGCATTTGCCCAGTCTGGGTATTCCAGTACGTAGTAATCATCTTTCACCGTACCATTCTGTAATCTGCAGGTATCTACCCGCAAAGTGGCCCACTTTTCTTTAACCAGGTATCTGGAAGAAAGCTTCTGCCATTTTAAAATCTCCATTCGTATCTACTTACGCGTTCTGCTTTATATAATCGTTTATTGTCTTTTGCCTGTTGAGGTTATTCATGTTGACCACACGGTGTTTAACTTCCAGTGTCTGGTAAATAAGCTGTAACTTCTGTGCAACAGACTTATTCTGCTCCGTATGGGTTGTGCTGTCAAATTTGAGATAAAGGAGCCGGGAGAGGATCTCTAGTTTTTCTGCAGGGAAGTCTTTCTCGGTCAGGTAAATCATAAAATCATTCCCGTCACTGGCAATCAGGTCCTGAAAAAGAATTCCAAAATCCGATTCCAGCATTTCTTCGAGGCCATTATCAGCTTCTTCCAGTTTACCCTGCTGTTTTAAACCCAGAATTCTGGCGAGTGCCTGTTCCAATTTCTGAATCTCGGCGGTTATTAAATCACGTTTATACATAATTACCAGCTTCCACTACTACCACCACCACCAAAACTACCGCCGCCAAAGCCACCAAATCCACCTCCGCCGCCGGAACCTCCGCCACCACCGAAACCACCGCCAGAACCTCTGCCGCTGCCCATTAGTGCGCCCCAGAAAAGTGCTTCACCAACCCCCCGGCCACTCATGACCTGACCATTGCCTCCACCACCTTTTCGGATGATGATGACAATTATGACGATAATGACAACCAGGATGATTATTCCTGAACTACCACCTTTCTGTGCTACTTTCGGGTTGTCATTTTTATATTCCCCTTTAGTATATTTGATAATTGCTGTAGTACCAGCATCCAGCCCGCCATAATAATCGCCTTCCTTAAAATAAGGTTTGATCTCATTATCAATAATTCTTTTGGTGATAATATCAGGTAGAACACCTTCTACGCCATATCCGGTCTGCATAGCGATTTTCCGGTCACCTAAAGCAACCAGGATAACTACTCCGTTGCTGTTTTTTTTGCCGCCGACTCCCCAGCTCCGGCCAAGTCCCAGGGCATATTCATTAATATCATATTCTCCTACACTTTTGAGAATCACTATAGTGATCTGAGTAGAAGTGGAATCATCGAAGGCGACAAGTTTAGCTTCGAGCTGTTGTTTCTGTGATTCGGAAAGTGTACCCGTATAGTCATTGACAAGTGTATTTGGTGTAGCTGGATATTGCTGCGCAAATACACTTGTACAAAGTACGGTAAGGAATAAGGCAATGATGAGTTTCTTCATTAGATTAATCTAGTTTGACTGCTTCTGATCCATGAATATGATATCATTTGGCAATTCATTAATATCCCCGTTCTGGTAAGGAAAATGTACCGCTAATTTTTCTCCAACCAGTTTGATACCAGCGATGAGTCCGTTGACGATGTTTCCACCGGCAAAATGGGCCTGCATAGCTATTTGTGTTGTTTCCCAGAAATCTTCCGGCACCACTTTGTGGATACCCTGATCTCCTATAATTGCGAATTTATGGTCAATATGGGCCAGATAAATCAATACCCCATTTTGGTGGGATGTTTTATCCATACCCAGTTTAGAGAAGTAGGACGTAGCTCTGTCAAAAGCTTCGCCGTTACAATGCTTTTCTACAGCAATTCTAATTTCACCCGAAGTAAGTTTTTCAGCTTCACCAATAGCATTGGTTATCAGGTCTTGTTCTTGTTCAGTCAGAAATGGCATAATGATAGTTTTAAATAAATAAGGGTAATGTGTATTCTTATTATAAAACACACAATACCCTTAAATGATAGGACATGAATTAAAATTCTACTTTTGGTGTATGTTCTGCACCAGCATCGGCTTTAAATCCAGCTCTTTGTTTGAAACCAAACATACCTGCTGTCAGGTTGTTCGGAAATGATCTTACTTTAACATTATAAGATTGAACAGCATCGTTGAAGTCTTTACGTGCAACAGCGATTCTGTTTTCTGTACCTTCCAGTTGAACAGAAAGATCACTGAACTGCTGAGTTGCTTTTAATTCAGGATAGTTTTCTGTAAGCACCATCAGTTTACCTAAGGCCTGTCCGATCTGACCCTGGGCAGCCTGGAATTTTTCCAGTTTCTCAGGCGTTAAATCATCTGCACTCACCTTAACCTGGCTGGCTTGCGCACGTGCCTCAATCACAGCAGTTAATGTACTTTGTTCAAATTTAGCAGCACCTTTTACAGTACTTACCAAATTAGGGATTAAATCAGAACGGCGTTGGTATTGTGTTTCTACCTGATTCCATTTAGTTTTGACATCCTCATCAAGTTTAACCATTGTGTTATAGCCACAACTGCTAAGCGTGGTGGTGATGAACAAGGCAGCGATAACTCCTAATATTACTCTTTTCATTTTTATGATGTTTTGGTTTATACGTGTTAATTTACATAATACAACTCAATTTCCGTTCCTTTGTTACATTTAAAGAGGAAAACCTGACAACTTGTATGTAAAAATATTATTTTATACTGTTGACAGCATGTTTTGGCAGGAGCTTTTTTTGCTGGTTGCCCGGGGAAGGCAAATTATCCGGGATTTATTATCTTTGCAGCCGTTCAGGATAAATACCTGACCCGCCTCTTATGCAAAAAGATATCGAAATTACTATAGCACCCGAAGAATCAGGGCTGGATGAACAGCTGATCAAAAAACTGGCTGCTGCACTAAAACTGGATGCATCCCGTATTCAGGGGTTTAAAATTCTTAAAAGATCTATAGACGCCCGCTCCCGTAAAGTTATTTTCAGATTACAGGTGAAAGTATTCATCGATGAGGAGGAAAAGACAGAACCTTTTGCAATTAATTATCAGAATGTCCGTGATAAAAAAACAGTAATTATTGTTGGTGCTGGTCCGGCAGGTCTGTTTGCTGCACTGCAATGTATAGAAAACGGGATGAAACCTGTTGTTCTGGAACGTGGAAAAGATGTGAAGCAACGCAGAAGAGATCTGGCAATGATTAACAAAGAGGGGATAGTCAATACAGAATCAAATTACTGTTATGGAGAAGGTGGTGCAGGTACCTATTCCGATGGAAAATTATATACACGCTCCAATAAAAGGGGGGATATCAATAAAGTATTGCAGGTTTTTGTGCAGCACGGTGCCACAGATGATATTCTGGTAGATGCACGTCCGCATATCGGAACCAATAAACTTCCGCAGATTATTACGTCTATCAGAAAAACTATACTGGAAGCAGGTGGTGAGGTGAATTTTGATCAGAAAGTAACCGATCTGATCATTTCATCAGGTAAAATCAAAGGTGTAGTGGTGAATGAAGAAGATACACTGCTGGCTGATGCGGTGATCCTGGCTACAGGGCACTCTGCCCGGGACATTTATACTTTACTCCATCATAAGGGTATCCTGGTAGAAGCAAAGCCTTTTGCGATGGGTGTGCGTATTGAGCATCCTCAGGCAATTATTGACGAAGCACAGTATCACTGTCCGGTAAGAAGTGAGTTTTTGCCACCGGCTTATTATAGTCTGGTTGAACAGGTGGGCAGCAGAGGTGTATTTTCATTCTGTATGTGTCCGGGAGGTATAATTGCTCCCTGTGCTACTTATGAAAATGAAATTGTGGTTAATGGCTGGTCACCTTCGAAAAGAAATAATCCGTTTGCAAATTCAGGAACCGTGGTTCAGGTTACGCTTGAGGATGTTCCTGGGGATGACCCGCTGCGGATGATGAATTTCCAGGCAGAAATCGAGAAAACTGCGTTTGAGCTCGGAGGAGGCAATTTAGTAGCTCCTGCGCAAAGAATGATTGATTTTGTAGAGGATAGGATTTCAACCGATCTACCTAAAAATTCTTATTTACCCGGAACAAAAAGTGTCATGCTCAAAGATGCGCTTCCGGATTTTATTGCTTCCAGTCTGAAAAATGCTTTACCGCTTTTTGGTAAAAAAATGAAAGGCTATTATACCAATGAAGCTATACTGGTTGGTGTGGAAAGCAGAAGTTCATCTCCGGTGCGTATTCCCAGGGACCGGGAAACTTTTCAGCATCCGCAGGTAGCTGGATTATATCCATGTGCAGAAGGGGCCGGTTACGCTGGAGGCATCGTTTCTGCTGCCATAGATGGTGTAAACTGTGCGAATGCAATCCTGAATTTTAATTAAACAAATCGGGATTTTTGCTGTTAAATTAGCTATATACGATACGTGAAACAGGTGTAAAATGAAGAACACGCTAATCATTGGGGCAACTACAAATCCTGCGAGATATGCTTATCTGGCAGCGCATATGCTGAAAGAAAAAGGACATGACATTGTTAATGTAGGTATTAAAAGCGGAGAGGTTGCCGATGTTCCGATTGAGAAGCCGGTAGAAATCCACAATGATATTGACACGATCACTTTATATATCGGCCCGGATTTACAGGCAGGTTATTTTGATTATATCCTGAAAACAAAACCTAAACGGGTTATTTTTAATCCCGGAACAGAAAATGACGAACTGGAAGAAGTACTGAAGGCGAATGGCATTCTGGCTGTTGAAGCTTGTACACTGGTTTTATTGTCTACTGGTCAATACTGAGCTTGTCGTAATTCACAACCCCTTTTTCTGCCCTGCGCATATTCAAACGATAGTTCGTCAGCTGGTTTTTTAAATTCTTATATTTTATTTTGCCGGAGTAGTTTATGATCTGTTAAACTATGTTAAAGGTCATTTTATGATTAAATGATAAAGGTTTTTTGTTAAATACATGAATGTTTGATAATTGATTACTATTTTAGATAGACGAGTGTTTATTTTTTTATAGTGTTTATCTAATAAGGATAAACGATAAACAATGAATTTCAAATGAGAAAGAGGCCCCTGCTTAAAATAATAGTTTTTTATTTGTTGGTGGGGATAACAGTGCTGCTGATAGGTCATAAACTGATAGGCCATACTTCTGCGACAGGATCACATCCTCCTCACACGCTGATTAACACCCACATTATTCTGGACATTATTTTAATGATCACCGGATCTTTCATTATTTTCTTCTCTATCCGATATTATCAGAAAAATCACGAAGCCACTGAGTTTAATTATCAGAAGTTGTTTGACACCAGTCCTCTTGCTATTTATGTGATGGCTAAAGACAGCTTTAAGATCTTGTCTGTTAATGAAGCGATGACCAGGTTATATGGTTATTCAGAACAGGAGTTTTTGCAGATGACCAGTTTTGATATTCGGCCGGTGGAGGAGCACGGGCGGATCAGAGAGTTTATGGATCAATATGGAGCGCTTGATCCGGAATCCAGGATCTGGATACACCAGAAAAAATGTGGTGAGCGGTTTTATGTAAAGACTACCTTTCATACTATTCCGCTGATTAAAAACGGGGCTTATCTGGTGATGGTAGTAGATATTGATAAGTCGATTAAAGACGAGAAAAAGATCAATGACTTGCTTCAGCTGTATGAAACAGTGAACCATGCTACAAATGATGTCATCTGGGACTATGATGTGGCAGGTGATGAACTGAAATGGATGCAGGGCTATAATGAAACTTATGGTTATGATAAGGAGCCTAATACAGATATTTCGGGGGCAATGCAAAAGATCCATCCTGATGACAGAGGATTAGTGATGGAATCGTTTAAAAATATTTTTACAGATAAACAGAAGTACTTTTTTGCGGAATACAGGTACAGATGTGCTGATGGTGCCTTTAAGTATATCCGGGACAGAGGATATGCAATCTTTGATCAGAACGGGGAACCTGTACGAATGATCGGGGCTATGCAGGATATTGATAAGCAAAAAAGATATGAGCAGCAGTTACTAAGCCAGAATGAGCAATTGAAAGAAATCGCCTGGCTTAATTCTCATCAGGTAAGACGGCCCCTGAGCAATATATTAGGACTGATCAGTTTAATTAAGAATTCTGGAGACCACCAGGAAGTGACGGAATTTATTGACTTCCTGGCTGTATCCTCTAAAGAACTTGATGACGCTGTGATCATGATTAATAAACAAACCATGGAAGGGAAGATGGGGCAATTGCATAAGAACATGCTTAATTGATCTGCAGTATCCATCATTTGGTAGTCTTTGTGTTTTGATAGTATATATATACTTAATATAGCTATAACAGCAATGATGAAAGATTATGGGATTGTTAGGGTTGTAGTCGGGTAGTGTTCGGGTACTGGTCGAGACTGAACCAGTATCGGCACGTTGTTGGTCTATGGCCAGTCCAGGTATTTTGACTAGTTAAAATACCTGGACCCATTATGCAGGATTAGTATGCCAGCGATAGTTCTATCCAAAGGCTGACTGCAGGCTGACCCGAACCACAGGTATATAGTATATAAGAGGAGGGGCTTGGACTGATTTTCCTGGTCTGCCGGGCTGAAATTAAGCTAATGTTAGCTCAGTGTTAAGTGTGTTGAAACTTTTCGGATTGAAAATCAGCGTATTAGTGTTTTAATACAAATAATAGTGGTGTAATGTTTGGAGGACGGCATAATTTTCCTACTTTTGCATCCCGCTTCGGAGGAAGGGAAACTTGAA
>NZ_JACHCC010000008.1 GCF_014207135.1 Pedobacter cryoconitis
CTGTCTGCCAGGTAATCTGGCCAGTATAAATACTGTTGGAAATACTTTTGTGATTTTCGGAAATGAAAGAAATGTAGGTCTCGGCAATTAAGGGGATCCTAGTTCTGGGCATTGACAAATAGCCTGTTCCTTCGACTCTTTTAGCCGCATAAAGCTCATGTATGGCAATTCGTTTTTCTGGTATATAAGCCAACAACATCACCTGATCACTATCCTTTATTCCATGGGCCACAAATTTAGCATCCCAACTAAATAAAAGGCTACCTTCTGTTGCTTTTACCCTGGTCATCGGGGTTTCCGGCATTTTGCCCTTGCTCAATAAAACTTTGGTAAAATCAATATGTTGCGAAGGATATGTACCGGTAATTGCATTTAACCTGGTATATGATGTAGCCACAGCATAATAGCTTTTAGAAATTTGCTTTGCTTCCAAATCGAATCCAATTTTGATAAATTCTTTAACAGGTTTCAGAAAAGCCGAAGTCAATGCCGTTGCCTGCCAAATAGATAACACTGGAACGGTGGGGGCATCTGTACGAATACCAATTGCTCTTTTCACAATTTTTCCATACAGACTATAAGTTACCGTATTGCCAATTTTACCTGTAAATCCTCCATTTAAACCTTTTTTAAGTATAGCCATAATTGCATGTTTTACATAAACTACCTCAATTTTCTATTAAAGATATAAAATTATTAACAACAGACAATCATAACCAAATTTAGTTTCTAAACTATATTTAAGTGGGTTTGAACTGGGATTGAAGTGGGGTTGAACTGGGTTAAGGCACTTCAACCCTACTTCAACCTCACTTCAACCCCAGCTCAATATAAAACAGAAACCGACTAGAACCACAACTGTCCTACATCTTCTTACAATAGAAAAACTTTCATAATTCAAAACAAAAAAGTCGTCCTGACACATCTAAACACAGATCAAAAGGACATACATTTAACAAACAAATAACATTACCTTAACTACACAAACACATAATTAAGATTTCATATTATAAATTTACAGACATTATAACATCCAATCTTATCAACTTATTGTGAGAAATCTATCAGACATACCATAGTGTAAAAAACACCTTGAACTTTTATTCATTACATAAAGCAGAACAGAGATATTTTGTCCTGAAAGACAATAATGTCTATAAAATGAATAAAATCTCACTAAAAAGTTAAAGTAATTGACCTCTATATCTGACAGAATTAAAAATCAGAAGGTATGAAGAGTTAGTGGCAACATAATCTCTAGAAAACCTATTAATCCCCCAAACAACTATAATATCAATGAAAGGAAAATTTCTTTTTTGTATTTTTTCTTTTTGCGTAAACTGTGTTTTTGCCCAAGAAGAGTATTCCAAAATAAACCAAGTCACACCTCCCTCACCAACAGCTGCATCTCTTGGGGCATATGGAAACTATCCATTAAGTGATTTCCGTGGCGTTCCAAATATAAATATCCCTTTGGCTGAAATCAGTCTAAAGAATACAAAACTACCTATTTCATTAAGTTATGACCCTTCTGGGATTAAAACAGACCAGATTGCCGGTTGGGTAGGTTTAGGTTGGTCACTCAATTGTGGAGGAGTAATTACTAGATCCGTAGTTGATATAGCTGACGATTTTAATGGGCTTGCGAATGTAGGGCGCCAGACAGGTATGTTGTATAATAATTACTATAAGCCGGGTCTTGTCAATTCAAATGGAGCTAGACAGCCCGGATTAGATCTTGCTGTAACCCCACCATATCAGATCACTCAGAACTTAATGTTCATGAGACAGCAGAAAATGGACACCGAGCCTGATGTTTTTTATTTTAATTTTAATGGTCAATCAGGGAAGTTCGTTATTAGACCAGTTACCAATTCGGACCCATCAGGTCATCAGATAGCCTTCTCTCCCTACAAGGATATCAAAGTACAATATAACATGGAAACTGCCGCAGGTAATCCTGACATGTCAGGCTCCATAAGTCAATTCATTTTAACAGACGAAAAGGGTGACCGATACTATTTTGATGTTACTGAAAAACAATTCAGTAACACATGGAGTGGAATTGTTGACTATGTAGCCGGAATAGCTACCTGTAATGGAGCAGGAAGCAGCAATAGCCAGTCTCCTTTTTACAATTCGTCCTGGTACTTGTCCAAAATTGTTACTTCTTTAGGAGAAACGGTCAATTTCACTTATGCAGATGAGCAATACACCTATAATTCTGTTGGTAATATCTCTGCAACCAACTCTCCAATAAACCTTTCTGATACCGATGGGTGCAAAATTGGCCCTAGCGATTTTAATAATGGATATGCCGAAGATCAAACAACAACAACGGTACAAGGAAAGAGACTTTCTGCTATCGAGGGAGACGACTTTAAGATTACCTTTTTAGCTAATGCACAAAGAAAAGATATACCAGGTATGTCTGCACTTACCAATATTAAAGTTTTCTCAAAAACTGGTGGAGTTCTTACTCCTGTTAAAGGATTTGATTTCAGTTATCACTACATGGCAGACCTCAGTAAGCCACAAAAAAAATTCGATCAGGTTTTCATGGCAACTGGCGATTCAAGGCAGCATTTATTCCTCGATACAATACAGAATAAGGATAACGCAAATAATATTATATCGAATTATCAATTCGTTTATAATGAAGCTTTAACATTGCCCGACCGTTTTTCTTACCAAAAGGACTTTTGGGGATATTTTAACAACAACAACTGCAACTCCCCAATTGCCAAACTCTACATCTATCCAAATGCAAGTACACCAGACGGTGGCCCTATTCAATCTAACTACAGTATATTTCCACAAAATAACTGGGGAACTCAGTTATCATTACCAGGAGCCAACAGAAATTCAAACTCTGCGGCAATTTTAACCGGAACCTTAACTAAAATCATATTCCCAACCGGCGGTTACACTCAGTTTAATCTTGAGCCACATACATTTAATTTTAATGGACAAAATATTACAGGTGGTGGTTTGCGTTTACAACAATCAATCTCATATGATGGCATTGATCACGCTCATGATAATATAAAAAGCTATAGTTATCTAAACTCAGCAGATCACACAAACTCAAGTGGAGTTATATTTAATATGCCAATTTTCGCTTATTATGAAGCACTTACCAATACCAATTTGGAGACGAATCTTTTTTATAGTAAGAATACTATTCGTTCCGATGTTTCGCATAGTCCTTTAAGTGGATTTGATGGATATAGTATTGGTTATCGTGAAATCACTGAAACACTATCAGACGGTAGTAAGACATTGCGAAGATACAGTACACCAGGAGCATTTGGCATTTTGGGCGATTATGCTATTAATGGTTGTACAATAGAACAATCTGGTTTTTGTGACGGTTTCTTTAATGCAGTCCCTTCAATCACAATGCCCTGGGTTGTAGACAACGGAACAACTCAGGGACAGGTACTTGATGGCCAAATCAGTGATGAGACACCAAACATCTACCCTTTTGCACCTAATACAAACTATGATTGGAACCGGGGTTTATTATTAACGGAAACCGCATTTAACAACGGTGGAGTTAAACAAAAACAAATAGATTACAATTATCAGTTATTTACACCAAAGAATAGCGGTCCTGTTTTCGTTAGAGGGCTAAAAAAAGGGAGATTAAAGAACTATAATTTTTTCCATCAAAGAACAAATGGTTCTTCTTTGACCTGCGATTTGGTTAGGTATGATATTGTTGCTGAGTACCAAACAATCACTCAAGTAGCCAAAGTTCCCCTTAATGAAGTGATTTCAGAGTATGATGCAAGTGGAAATGTATTAACCAACACTAAAACATACACCTATAATTTCAATAGTCTGAAGTCATCAAAAGTAGAGACGGATAACAGTGATGGGATGCACAGTATATTTAATATGACCTATGTGAATGATCTGGATCTGACTCAAGCATCTATACAACCAGATTATGCAGGATATAAAAACCTATCTGACAATAATATCAACGCCCTTGTCGAAAGCTTTGTACAGCAGAAAAAACCAGATAACAGCTTGAGTACAATTGCTGGTACCTTAGTCACCTATAAACCAAACCTTCCGCTACCTGGTGCATCTTATGTACTTCGCACCAGTACCCCTTTAGATAGCTTCAACCCTATCTCTGTATCAACCGCAGGAATTACTAAAGATGCTCATTATGATTTGGACCAGTCCCTGGATCAATATGATACTAAAGGAAATCTACTTCAGTTAACGAATAATTCAGTTTCAACCAAATGTTACCTGTGGGGATTTAACAAGCAATATCCTATTGCCCAGGTTACCAACGCCACCAGTAATAATATTTTCTACACAGGCTTTGAAGAAGGCGATGGAAATACATCCCCGGAAGATTGCAAAACCGGACATTTAAGTTACTCGGGTAATTATAATAAAACACTAGCAGGAGTTGACAATGGTGCCTATAAACTAACTTATTGGCAAAAAACAGCAGGTAACTGGTCTTTACAGGTACTTGATGTAAATGTTACAGGCAATAGTTATTCCATAGCGCTAAGCGGCCAGATAGATGACGTAAGATTCTATCCCACCTATTCGCAAATGACAACCTACACTTATGATCCACTTGTTGGAGTAACAAGTAGTACTGATCCTAAAAACCAAATTACCTATTATGAATATGATAGTCTGCAGCGATTGATGAATATAAGAGATAAGGACAAAAACATCATCAAACACAATACTTATCATTATCAGGGACATTAAACATCAATTCATAAGACCAACATCACATGATCGTTTATAAAATATTCAGAACAAGGTTAGCGCGTTTATTTATCTCTTTAATTCTTTTACTTTCGCCTTGTTTCACACAGGCGCAGACCGAAGTAAAATCCCCGTTGATTGGTTCACCGACTGCAGGATCATACTACAGTTATAACAGTATTATTTTGAATCCTGATTTCAGTTTCATCGCTACTGATGGCAACAGCTTGGATCTATACATTGCTGATCCAGACTGCCAACCGCTAACCATGGCATTAAGTGCTAACCAAAACTACATTTACTCATCAACTCCACGGATAGCTGGTTATAACCCTGCGGCAAATACTTACTCTACATGTGATCTGATGCAAACTGTCCAATATATAGACGGACTGGGGCGCCCCCTGCAAACCATACAGGTTAAAGGCACAACTTTGGGTAAAGATATGGTTCAGCCTTTTGTATATGACGCACTCGGCAGGGAAGCACAAAAGTACCTCCCCTATGCTGCACAGGGCACTGCAGATGGTAGTTATAAAAGTACCGGCCTAACTGATCAGGGAGTATTCTACAGCACCCCACCAGTAGGTGTATCTTCGATTTCCCTCCCATCTGCAAGTACCATTTTTGAGGCTTCACCATTAAGCCGGCCATTGGAACAAGGTGCTCCCGGTCAGTCCTGGCAATTGTCAACGAGTAATTTACCAGGTAGTGGGCATACTGTAAAAACAGTATATGAAAATAATGTTGCCGGTGAGGTGATTCTTTGGACTGCAAATACAACGGGCACAGGGGCAACAGGAAATACAAATTACGATGCAAATCAATTATATAAAAAAACGACTGCAGATGAGAATGGAAATAAGGCCATCGAATATAAAGATAAAAAGGGGCGTATAATCTGCAAAAAACTGCAGTCTGATGCCACAACTTTTCTTATTACCTACTATGTATATAATGCTCTGAACAATTTGTCCTATGTAATTCCTCCAATACCTACGAGCACAACTTACCCAACCAGTTTTACCGAAACCGATGCAGTGTTTACTAATTTTGTCTACGGTTATCATTATGATGATCGGAACAGACTGTCCCAGAAGAAAATACCTGGTAAAGACTGGGAGTTTATGGTATACGATAAGATAGACAAATTAGTTGCTAGCCAGGATGGTAACCAGCGGTTGAATAATCAATGGATGATCACTAAATATGATGCTTTAGGCAGAGCGGTGATGACTGGTAGCTGGAGCAACGGCAATACGGCCATCAGCCCTCAAAGCTTAACAGCCTTGGTTTACGCTCAAAATATCAACTGGGAAAATAAAGATAATACACAGGGTTACGGCTATAGCATGACCAATACATATCCTCATACCATGGATAATGTGCTGACGGTAAATTATTATGATAATTATAGTACTCCCTATACCAGCCCTTATACTTATTCGGTAAACAGTCAGATCAGCCCCGCTATGCCAGCAGCAGCAAGTACCATGACTACGGGCCTGTTAACAATGAGTTTGACTGCGGTGTTGAACGGGGTCAATAACAATACGAATCCGGGTAATATGCTGGGTACGGTTTATTATTATGATGATCTGGGGAGGGATATCCAAAGTTATGAAATGCATTACCTGGGAGGCAAATCTATTAACGCAGGTAACTATGACCAGATCAGTCATAGTTATAATTTCACCAATGATATTACTCAGACTGTAAGAATCCATCATAATGCGACCAATTCAGCTTCTCCTGCTGTGATTACCATAGCGAATAGTTATGTCTATGACCATATGGGTAGGAAGCGCCAGACATTTGAACAGATCAATGGAGACAATAATGTTTTACTGAGCCAGAATGATTATAATGAAATTGGCCAGAAGTTGAATAAACATTTGCATTCCGTAGATAATGGAGCAAGTTTTTTACAAAATATTAGTTATGCTTATAATGAGCGGGGTTGGTTGAGTACTCTAAATACTGATGGGAACCTACTTAACTTCAGTTTGAATTATAACAACTCTGGCACAGGTATCACTCCCCAATGGAACGGGAATATCAGTCAGATGGGCTATAATGTAAATAAAGGGACAAATACAGGCGCTCATCAGTTCATTTATAATTATGATGGTTTAAACCGCCTAACGCAGGCTCAATCTACGGGTAGTTTACTAGATGAAAGTCTGAGCTATGACAGAATGGGTAATATCAGCAACTTAACCAGAGGAGGAACAAGTGCGGTCAGCCTTGCTTATACCTATACTGATGCGAATGGGAACTACAGTAACCGGTTACAAAAGGTCACAAACAACAATGTAGCCTTTAGAAGTTATGGATACGATGCGAATGGGAATGCGACTTCGGATGGTGGTACTCAAACGATTAATTATAATCTATTGAACTTGCCGCAAAGTGTTTTGCAAGGTGGAACGACCAAAGCGACTTATATCTATAATGCAGCAGGAAATAAGTTAAAGAACACCGGAAGTGATGGTAGCTGGGATTATGTGAATGGTATCGTTTACCAGAATGGGGTGATCTCTTTTATTCAGACTGAAGAAGGCAGGGCAAATTACAATGTGCAGAATAGTACTTACAATTATGAATATAACCTGAAAGACCATTTAGGAAATACGAGGGTATCATTTGATAAAGACCCATCAGCGGGCACAGCGCGAATCATCCAGGAAGATGAATATTATTCCTTTGGGCTAAGAAAGATAGGAGGTTATGATTTTGCTAACAATAATCGTTATCTCTATAATGGAAAGGAATTACAGACAGATTTAGCTAACCAATACGATTATGGGTCAAGATTCTATGACCCATTAATTGGGCGTTTTAGCATGATAGATCCATATTCAGAGTTCTTCCCATGGATGACCAATTATCAATACGCGTCAAATGGGCCTTCAAGTAAAATTGATTTAGATGGACTGGAGGGTATTTTCTTTTTTGAGGAGACAGCTATTACTCCTGAAGCAGTACCATTTGGGGACCCCGTTGCTAATCTTGCAAAAGCAGGCGGAGAACTTAATGGAGCGCCAATTTCTGAATCAGTAACAAAATTTGAATGGCATCATCTCATACCACAGGTCCTCAGAGGGACTATTGATTTAGTCAAAGAAGCAATAAGAGAAGGTTTTGGTTTTGACAAAGAGGAAAACCTCTCTCTGCAAGAAAAATTCGGCAAAGCTACTGGGAAGGGTGTCCATGGTAATCATCCAAAGTATACCGAGGCAATTAAAGGACAACTTAAAGAAAGTGCGAAAAACAATCCTGGCTCTTCAGCATTAGATATTGTAAGAGGGGTAGCCAATAACGCTCGACAGACGATTATTAATAACCCAGGTGTTAAAATAAATGATCTATTTAATCTGTACTTTTTGGTTCCTTCTAAAACTAGAATACCTAACGTGATCCCAGGAAAGGTATTTAGTGGGCCTATACCATCTGATCCAGAACCAGCCCCTAAAGAAAAACCTAAACCAGAACCTCAATCATGATTTTAATATAATTATGACTATAATCAATGATAAATTTCTTTAATTCGCACCTAATGAAATCTAGCGTGCGAATTAAAGAAATATTTTACTTGTGACTTGAATATCACAACCAGTAATTTCATTTTCGACCAAAGCATCTCTTAAAGTCTGGCTGATATAAAAATTAATATCAAATCTACCTATTTCAAAAAGGTCTAATCCTTTATCAAACTTTGAATTGAGATAAATCTCTTTTGAACCAATAGAACGATAAGGAAGTTTTTTTACAAAAGAATCATCTTGCAACTCTTTAGCCTTACCAAGGAAGTCCTCCTTTGAGGTTAAGGTAATGGGCTTCGGATCAGCATTGGAATATCCAGAAGTTACAAAGTTGGACTTGGGATAATCTACAAAATCTGTATAATCCGAAATTATATGTACGAAAAAGTAACCATCTAGCTCAGTTTTTTTGTGTAATACTTTTGCTGGGTAAAACCGGTGTGGTGGAAGTACAGACTTATCAAATAATGCTTTTAATTTTTCGCTTATAATAAAACCTGATGATATACCAGAGCTTATAATGTCAGTGGGTTTAGCTCTTCCATGAAGTATTAAGCTATCCATATTCGGAGTAAAATCAGGAAAACCGCCGCTTTTTGCTGCAATATAATAGGAATAAAAAGAGTCAGGTTTGTCATCATCATATCCAGGCTTCCATTTTTGGATCTGTGGATAAACAGGACCGGTTTCTTTTGTGGCACAGGACTCTTTGAAAATATAGTATTGCATAAATTAGATCTATCGTTTTGTTACTATGGTCAATATCATAATAAGGGTTATTTAAAACCCTTATTATGATGCTAATTTAGTAAATATTCTTTACCTAAACAGCTAAGATTTTATAACTCTTAACCATTGAAAAAAGATAAGAATGAAATCTCCGTATATGCCAAAAGCAGGAACAGCAACAGCCAAGAGCGGAGCCGTTCCGCAGGCCATAAATGCGGGACGGCCAGTTTGCGGGCATTAATATTAATATTAATAGATAATCCTTATACAAGCTTATAGTCAGTTGTCGATCTCGATAATTTTTGATAATTATGGCGACGCTGCCAGAAAAAGATCTATATTTCCTATTTTCAACCTATTGTTGCAATCACGTTTTACACATACAGTTTTTCAATTAGGTCTTTTAGCTCATGAAAAGTATTAATAATATAAGTTGAGTTTTCTGTTTTCTTTATGCCTGGCCTAAGAATTTGAACCGTTGTCATTCCCAGAGCGTTTCCCGCTTTAATTTCTGATTCAGGATTATCCCCTATGATCCACATCTGAGTAGCCTCTATTTCATGACGATTAGCGATGTCCGCAAAGATATTTTGTTTACCCAACCTGTTTTCCTGATAAGGGTCATCGATTATAATTTCATCAAAATCTCCATCTTTAAATATGGAATTAATTTTTGCTTGTTGCAATTTCGTAATGCCAGTTGTTACTAAAAACCGTTTGCACATGATTTCTTTAACAACTTGATAATCATCAAAGGGTACTAGAGTGAGTTGGTAATCTGTATTAAGTAAAGCCCCCCTTCCTGCCGTAATCATTGAATCGGTGAATCCAAAATTTGAAGCTACAATATCAAAAGGCATCCGCCAAAGATCATCGAAGGCTTGTTCTAGCAAATTTGGAGGGACTACTCCTTGATTGGCGTATTTTATTGCATCGAAAACAGGCTTAAATGTTGAACTGGGTATTGATCGTGTAGGGATGATGGTGTCGTCCAAATCATAAATTAGCGCAAGGTTTTTCATTAGATTATATTTTCTGCTAAAATAGCTTTTCGAACTAGCTTTTTAAATTACCCCAACTTCTTCTTTAGATAATAAACATCTGACCTCTAATCACACTACTAGGTGTAATGATGAGGTTCAAAGGGATAGGAAAAGAGATTGGTTAGATTTATTTATATCTGGGCATGCTTATCGAGCATTCTCTACCCCAGATGAATCAAATTCTAAAACTGCTTTAAATACCATTTAAACCCTTGACATTGTCTTAAATTCGGTAGGTCTCATATTCGTCAATTGGTGAAAATTATTACTGAATGCAGATATATTCGAATATCCAATCTCATAGGCGATTTCGGTCATATTCAGGTCACTGTCTTTAATCAATTCCATAGCCCGAATAATCCTCAACATCTTTACATACTGAATAAAGGTGATGTGAAGTTTTGTCTGAAATAATCTTGTCAAACTTCTTACGCTCATGCCCCATTGTTTGGCCGTACCTTCTAAGGTAAGGTTTTCATTCAGTAGAGTCCGAAGCTGACCAACAATAGCCTGGAGCCGCTGATCGTTAGTAGTAGGAAGTTGAATCGAAAACTTTTTAAGGTTTTCTTTAGGTAGCACGTTTCTCAGTGTTGTTAAAAACTCAAATTCCCAAGATCCTTTGAAATAATCACCGTGCCATTTTTCGCTAAAAGACAGCATTTCAGATAAGAGCTTACTCACCGGATAAATGCCCAGTTCATTATAAAATTCGCCAGAAGTTTCTCCCGGAAAATAAACGTTTATGATATACAGATCCTGCGTGTTGAACATCAGGTTGTGTGGATAATTTTTAGGTATCCAGATATAATGATTGGACGGAATATAGAAATCCTTTTCATCTGTTTGCAGATAAGCAATCCCTCCAAAAACCAATAGTAACTGAGTTTTATGATGTTGATGTGAAGGCAAACGTTGTTCGGTTTGCTGTCGCACCACCAAGATAGAGTCAGGATTCTGGTCAACACTATTTACAAGTTGCTTAAGCATATCCATATGGCCGAATATAACAAATATTAGGCCGATTATATAAAAGGATGTTTCACCAGCATGAATAATTTTGCTATGTAAATAATAGAGTCATTATGAAACAGAAAATCACAAACCCAAATAAAGGCGTTGAGCTTGTGGCACAAGAGAAACCTTGTGATCATGTAGAATCCCATTCAGCAGAAGAAATGGAGGCACTTAATCTCTTCTGGCTTGCCTATTCTTATCCTTTCATGCCCATGATCGATTTAACCATTGTCTTCAGTGAATTAAGAAAGATGATAAAAAAATGGTTCTTAAATAAAAGAGAACGTACAAATCATTTATAAAAAGAAAATCCATGAAACGATATAAATCAATCCCAATTTTGGGAGTTATACTGCTATTATTCGCACAATCTCTCCATGCCCAGGATGTAGAAACTACCCAGACATGGAGTTTGGAAGAAATATGGAAAATCGCCGAATCGAATAATCGCCAACTAAAACTATCGGATTTAAATCTTCAGCAAAGTAATTTAGAAGTACTTGAAGCCAAAGACCGTCTGCTTCCAGAAATTTCAATAGGTGGAGACGTAAAACTCAATACTAAATTTCTCATTTATAATACTGGATTATTCTCATCTCCGCAAGATATACCTGTAAAAGGCTATGGCTACGGAGTCGGATACAACTTAAACTTTAACCTCTTCAACGGTGGTAAAGAGAGAAGAAATATCAAGATGAAGCAGGAAGAAGAGACACGCAGGCAGTACGAAGTCGATCTGCAACTGCACAGCGTAAAATACAATCTTGCTATTGCTTACTTTGATCTGTATAAATATCTGCACTTCCGTGATTTTCTTGCTGCAGAAATTGCTGCTGAGAAAAAACAGCTATCACTCATTGAAAGCTTACACAAAAACGGTATTGTGCTGAAGAGTGATGTGCTGAGAACCTCGGTGAAATTGTCACAGTTGGAATTAAGCCTGTCAGCTATTGAAAAGAAAATCGACGTTACCACACAACGCCTCAATATTCTGATGGGGCGTGATACCAAAGAGGAATTAAAGATCAATTATCGGAGTGGTCTTAAAATGGATGCTATCACGGATTCTGATTACGCCGATTACATAGCTATTGCACTCCACCAATCTCCCGCATATAAGATGGTCAACAGCGACATCAGATTGAGCAAGATGAATATCAAGCAAATTAAGGCTACACTTTTACCTAAAATTTCCTTGTACTCCAATTACAATTATACCTATCCGCAGATCTCATTTTATCCTTACTCGAATGATTTATGGGGATTTGGGCAAACAGGAATCAAGGTGCAATTTTCTATTGATAATTTATATAAAAGTAAACATTCCATAGCACGGGCTCAACTCATCACTAATCAGGCACAAGAAAAAGCCAACATTAAAAATGATGAAATTTCAATTCAGGTAAAAGAAGCTTATTTACAACAGCAACAGGCTTTGGAAAGTGTAGAAACGGTAGAAAAAAATATCATTAAAACTGCCGAAACTGTTCGAGTCATCAGAAACAGTTATCTCAATCAAGAATCACTTTTGATCGATCTTTTGGAAGCAGAAAATGCTTTGTTGGAGGCAAAATTTAACCTAACAACCGCACAAACAAATTTAAAACTCAGTCATATCCAGCTACTGGCAATCGTAGGAATTCTTTAATGCAAAAATTATGAACAAAAACAGAGCAGATAAAATAATCGTAACCCTAACCAAATGGTTTGGCATCGCCTTATTTACAGTAATCATCATTTGGGGAGCAATATATTTCCTGAAAGGATACCGCTATGAACAAACCAATGATGCACAGATAGATGCGTATTTATCACCTGTAAATGCAAAGGTAGGTGGCTATATCCGCAAAATTTATTATAAAGACAATCAGCAGGTTCAAAAAGGAGATACACTTGCTGTTATTGAGCTTGACGAGTACGGACTGAAAAGAAATGCCGCATCAGCAGAACTGATGAGTTCGCATACCAAATTTCCTATTTTGGCTGCTAACGAAGAAACACAAATCAAAAGCATCGAAGTCATAAAAGCACAACTCTCAGGTGCAAAAGCGAGACTGAACCAGCAGCAAAGAGAATTCGACCGTTATAAAAATCTGCTAGCTGATGAATCTACCACACAACAAAAATTCGAGAACGTCAGTATGTCTTTGTCTATCACGCAATCTGATTATGATCAGACAAAAGCCTCCCTACAGGTCGCCGAATCCAAACTAAATGATATTAGCGCACAGCGTAATGCGATAGAGGCAGAAATAAAGATCAAGGAAGCTTTACTTGAACGGCAGGAACTAGACATTAAATATACCGTAATCACTGCACCTTTTGACGGACAGATCGGTAAAAAGACCATTCAGGAAGGGCAATTAATACAGCCGGGGCAAACGTTGGCATTTTTGGTGAACAAAGCCGAAGAAAAATGGGCGATGGCGAACTTCAAGGAAACACAGATCAGCCATTTCAAGATAGGGCAACGCGTATCAATAGAAGTAGATGCTTTTCCAAACGAAAAATTCAGCGGAGTCATCGAATCGCTTTCTCCAACCACAGGTTCCCGTTATTCATTGTTACCGCCAGATAACGCCACTGGTAATTTTGTTAAAATTATTCAACGTATTCCCGTACGAATCAAACTTACTGATACACCTGAAAAATTAGTTAAGCTCTCAGCTGGAATGAATGCCAATGTTTACGTTTTAAAAGATTAATCATGCAAGCACATCAAATTCCGGTTTTCAAACCATGGGTATCCGAATGGATGGCAAGATCCGTGATCTTTGCCATTCTAATGACATGCCTGTTTAGTTTCGCCTTTTACAGCAGTCCTGTTACGGTAATGGGCTATTATGGCGTACAGCCTACCGATGTTCAATATGGCATGGTAGTTATCTATGGCTCAACTGTAGCTTTTCTGGCACTGGACTTTCGTATTGTAAAGTATTTTGCGCCAAGGAAATATCTGATGATGGCACTCGCCACCAATGCGATATGTTCCGTCATCTGTTTTCATTCCAAAGATTGGACACTTTTTGTCATTTGCCAGTTTGTGCAAGGGATTACCTGTGCATTGATGTCAGGCATCGTCTTGCAACTTATTTTTCCAAGATTGCAGTCTACACGTGCCCGGGTAATTGCGTATAGTCTCCTTTATGGAAGTATACAAATCTCCGTTCCGTTTTATTCCATCTGTTCCAGTGCAGTACTTCATTTTTATGACTTCAATTGGCTATTTTATGGTTTCAGTATCATGCTCATCACCCTGGCATTTGTTGTGTTGCTGACGATGAACAGCAAAGCAAGATTTACAAAAAAGATACCACTTTATCAGGTGGATTGGCTGGGGTATCTGTTTTATGTATCTTTTATTTTGCTATTAGGATACATCCTGATCTACGGACGGCAATTGGGCTGGTTTGACAGTCCCTTAATCGTTCTTCTCAGCCTTAGCAATTTAATCATCCTTATGCTATTTGTTATTAGAGAATCGAAGCTTAAACGCCCATTGATCAACTTACAAATTTTCAAGGTAAAGAATTTTGTCATCGGCCTGCTACTGCTTTTTACGTTTTACATTTTCAAAGGAAGTACAGGTCTTACTTATGGTTATCTTGAAGTCATCTTAGGTAATGATCCCCTCAGTACTATTCCGATATGGGTCGCAGTAATTGTCGGAACCATACTGAGTATGTTTGTTACCTCCCGATTTGTCTTGATGGGTTTTAACCTGATAAGGATTATTATAGTAGGTTTTGGTTTTATGGCTTTATATTATGCCTATATGATACTTTTTGTTTCTGTACAGGGAGAAACAATTAACTTCATCCTGCCTATGTTTATTTATGGTATTGCAACAGGAGTTTTATTTGTTCCAATTGTTTCATTTACCAGCTCCACAGCACCGCCAAAGATTGCATTAAATGCATCACTTGTCGGAATATTTGCGAGGTTCACTGGTTTTACAGCCAGTCTGGCTCTTAATAACGAAATTCAATTATTTTCCAAATCTGCAGTTAGAGAGAAGGTTCGGGAAACATTAACCGAAACTAATCCACAGTTGCCAATTACCTTACTGGATATTCAAAATAAATATATAAATGCAGGCAGCGATATCTATACAGCAAAAGCCGTTTCGGCAGGTCACCTCAATAAATTAGTCGGAGAGCAGGTATTGGCTAGTACTACACGCGATTATTACGATTTCATGCTAGTGGGTTTAGTTTTCATAATTGCTATTCTTCTTTTTTCACCACAGATTCAGAAGGTTATTTTAAGGTTAAAAGAGGGAACTATTCCTTATTAGAGTCATTATATTTCCAAAGAAAATTCACTATCTTGAACAGAAAATCATAATCTACAATGAAAAAATTAATTCTTTCAGTTCTTACAGTATTTTTTTCATTGTGTGCCCTGGCTCAAAAGGACAATAAAGTGACCATCGGAACAATTGATAGCATCCAATCGAAAATTCTGAATGAACAAAGAAAAATCTGGGTATATGTACCAAGTAGCTGGAGCGCTGATTCTAAACAGCGATATCCTGTATTATATTTATTGGATGGTGATGCCCATTTTGCTTCAGTAGTAGGTATAATTCAGCACCTCAGTCAGGGTAATACTATTTGCCCCGAAATGATTGTAGTTGGCATTCCAAACACAGACAGAATAAGAGATCTGACACCAACACATGTAAATGCTCCCCCACCCTATACCGACAGTTTAATGTTAAAAACAACAGGAGGTGGCGAACGTTTTGTTTCATTTATTGAAAAAGAACTGATGCCGCGTATTGATTCCCTATACCCAACGCAACCTTACAAAATATTAACCGGACATTCATTTGGAGGCCTAACAGTGATGAACGTTGCATTAAACCATACAAAATTGTTCAACGCCTACATTTGTATAGACCCTAGCATGTGGTGGGATCAAATGAATTTGTTAAATACAGCTAAGAAATCGCTGAAAGAAAAGAATTTTTCAGGTACCACTTTGTATTTAGGAATTGCAAATACCTTGAGAGAGGGCATGGATATAACTAAAGTCCAAAGCGATACCTCTAAAAGTACCAGGCATATCCGTTCAATTCTTAATTTAGATCAATATATTAAAGATCAAAAGCAAAATGGGTTAAGGTATGAAAGTAAATATTACAGCGATGATGATCACGGATCTGTACCTTTCATTACAGAGTATGACGCTTTGCGTTTCATTTTCAACAACTATCGTTTTAAAATTTCCCCTAAAGACATTACAGATCCTACGGTAGACTTAGCAAATAAATTCGAAAAACATTATCAGGAAGTTTCAAAAATGCTGGGTTATAAGCTTTCCCCCCCTGAAATTATAATAAACAACCTGGGGTGTGATGTTTTAGCGCAAAAGCAATATGCCAAAGCTGCAGGACTATTAAAAATGAATGTTGAGAATTATCCTGAAAGTTATAATGTCCAGGATTCTTATGGCGACTATTTCCTGGCAATTGGTGATAAATCAAAAGCAACTGAATATTTCAAAAAAGCTTTGTCCATCAAAGAAAATCCAGAGTCCCGGAGAAAATTAAATAAGTTATTGTCAGGGAGTAATGAATAAACCCTGATTTCCCCTAATGTCAGGTAATTTACCTGCTTACTGATATTCTTAAAGTATCAAAATTTATTATTCTACTGATAGAATAGGGATCATTTTCTAAAGAAGTGCTTCTCGATTTATAATTTTTCGTACTTGTAAGCAAGCATTCTACTGCTAACTTTGAAAATGCTATCCTGTTGTTTATTCTTCTTAGCCTCAGTTAAAAAAACAAAATCAGTGCTTATATAAATCGAAAGATTTACAGGTGGGTCAGACGATGCTAGTATTGCCGGCCCATCTTTTTTGACTGATGCTCTGTAGAGATCACGTCTCCATTTATAAACTGTAGTATCATCACCGTTGTCTTTTTTACAACCTGTTACTAAGATTATCATTACTACTAGCAAAAAAAATCTCATCTTAATAATTTAATTCTGCAACCAGAATGTAAAAACTATCATTAATCGTATTCTTTATACAAAAGAAACTTCGTAAAATAAAGACGGTTGCCATCCAACATTGCCGTCTTTAACCTAACTAACTATTAACTTTTGCACCTAAATTCTTTTGTCCAGATCAAGTTCTTCAGCTTCTTTCGTTTTAAACTAAGCACGGTCGGTAATAGCTTCAATATGCTTAGTATCTTTTAGGCTATAAGCCACAACCAAGAAGTTATAACACAGGTTCTCAATAAACTATACGCGATTTACAGGAATACCCATATGCACAGCAATAAGTTGCTGGTCAATTTCTGGTTTACTCAAAATAGGAAAGAAAACGCTTTCATTAGAACAAATTACATGCTGTACATCTCCTCTTTTCCATATACAGACTAAACCAGCACTTGTGATTTTTTCAAATTCGTTAAAAACGCTTAGATAGCCCAGATCGACATCAAACAAAATAACACGCCCTTTAACAATTGCATAGTTTTGAAACTCTACAGTATATTTTTCTTTATCGTTCATAACTTTTGATACAATGGAAACCATGTCTTGGATTTTTTCACAGCACAAAAGAGTGTATTTTATATGCTAAACTCAACATACAGTTATACGCAACAGCTACTCAATTACACCCAATCAATAAAACCGCACAATTCTGGTGTTTTTTCATCAGCAAATTCAGAGACAAAAGTTTATCAATATGTAATACCAACAGAACCCCATAGAGTATAACCTATCAATCAAAAAAGTGTCGAGATCTGAGATCTGGACGCTTTTTTGATTGAATAAAGAGGCCAAAACTTCAGCTATTTTACTCTTATTTAATAGCCAAAATCTGCTCTAAGTTTGTTTTAAAATCAACATTACTTATTTATTTTATCCTCTTGTTCGGTAATCAGTTTATGATCAGCTTCCATTTTTCTATCTTCTGCCATAAGCATGGCAATTTTGACGGATTTCATAGTTTATGGATATATTAAATAGTTTGTTTTTATTTTTTTATTGTGTTAATACTTATTTCGTTAATCCCCATTCTTGAGTATCAACAATAGCAACCTTAGCTATTTTATTCGGGTTTAAGTTGCTTTTTTTTCCTGTGGCTCCCTGTACTTCATTAATGCAAAGTTTGGGATCAGTTTTAGGGTATAACTTGTAATGTGATCCATCTTTATACCCTGGAACAATTTGCCATAATTGATTATTATTGTTCGCTGTAAATGCTGATACAGTTAGCGTTGAATCTGTGTTCATAGTAAGGGCATTTGTTTTTGTATTTCCGTTTTTATCTTTTGATAAGGTCAGGATCTTATAATAACCATCTTTTACATGTGAAACTTCCCAGGTATAGCGATCTGATCGATCGGCTGTAGTCAGTGTATCGGTAATTACATTTACCCCACTATCTATTTTAGCTTTAGAGTCTGATTTACGGTATTCTATTTCCAGTACCCGACTTGGAGAGCCATACTGTGTAAGTTTATAATTTCCAGTCGCTATATAAGTATCTTTTCCATACCAATACTTAACTGCCTGCTTGTCACCTGCTGAAAGGGCATCCCTTTGATACGTCCAGGCATTTCCATCTATCCTGGTCATTCTGGTTGGATAGAGCATGATAGACCCAAAATCAAACGATCCGACTCCAACTGAACCAACTTTTTCAGCATATTGATAGGTCCAATCCTTTCCATTCTTGTCAATCATGTTATTCCAATTAATATTTATAAATAAATCACGGTCAATACGACCTTGTTCGTGCTCAAGACCTATATGGTGACCAATTTCATGTGCAAAAGAACCAGCTGAAAATGAACCCGGGTCAAAAGTTATGTATTGTTTTCCCCCTGCATAACCAATCGAAGATGAGGCAGCAGAACCGGCTTTGTTTTCTCTTAATTCAATGATATTAGATTGGGTACTATCTAATACAAAGGTAAAACCCTCGTCTTCCCACATCTTTTTCCCTGCATTCCATAGTGTTTTATAGTTATCGGAAGGAGCAAAATATGATGTTGTGGCTTTTCCAGTGTAAAACTTATAATAAATTGTTTTATTTGGCCAAAGATTATTATGCACTGTACCTTCAGTTTTTGGTCGTTGACTCTGACCATTCACCAGTATAATGTCTTTAGCTTCCAGCAAAACATCTCCACCCAATAAATATTGACCATTATCAACTTCGAGCATACTATAAAGATTGTTGTTGTAATAAGCCTGAACAACTTTCCCAATACTCGAGGGGTTATACTGCTCTGCATTATTCTTTGCATCTCCAGAAGATGCATAATTTCCATTTGACGTGTTTTCATTTTTTTTACATCCGATAATTGCGGCCGTCCCCGTAAACAGGACCATCAGGATCAAATAAGACTTTGTTTTCATAAGGTTTTTCATTAAGGTTTAGTTTTTGATATATAATTAATTGATTTTCGAATTCATTTTCATAAAATTTATTGTTGCTGTTGCTGCTGTTGCATGAGCGCATCCATATATCGCTGATAACTATTTTTGGCAGGCAGGCCTGGATCGGCTTTACTGTAGTTAATCTCTTTCGGCTGAAAGTAATTTTCTGTTTCCATAACCTCATCATCATCAAGCCCCACCGATACTGTTACTTCTAGAACATGTCCGGACGCACCTTTAAAAACCCCTTTGACTGGAGAACAGTCACTAAAATTACGGCCGACAGCAAGCCGCACATGATTCTCACTAGCAATACAATTATTTGTTGGGTCCAGCCCCAACCAGCCATACTCAGGAATATAGACTTCGGCCCAGGCATGTGTTGCCCCCTCACCCCTCATTCCATCTTTGTTTGGACAGATATAACCGCTCACATACCGCGCTGGAATTTGCACAAACCTGAGCATCGTAGTAAGTATATGCGCAAAATCCTGGCATACACCTGCTTTTAATCTCAATATTTCATTGAGAGTAGTATCGACACTGGTTAAGCCTTTTATGTATTCAAATTCGGTATAGATGTAATTACAGAACTTAGCTGCAGTTTGGTAAGGCGTATCATTCTCATCCATCAGCTCCATTACCTTTTGTAATAAATTTTCCGACTCCTCAAAATACTCCTGCTTCAGATAGTCCACGAATGGCACTTCATACTTGATGTCTTCAAGCATACACCATTGCTTGCTTACAGGTAGATCATCTTGTGGAAAAGGTTTTGCTATTGTTTCCACATAGATCTTTGAAAAAATCTTTAACTGATTATGCGGCTCGCTTTGGGTAAATATTCCAATTTCATTACCATAATAATCAATGAAAATATCGACTTCCGGACTCCCCGAGATATTAAGATCATGTTTAATGACTTTCTGCCATTCATCCTTAATAGGAAATAGTATGATCTGGTTTGCACTATCACGCACCGGCGATTCATATTTGTAGTTGGTGATGTGTTTTATTTTAAAAACCGGCATTTTATTTAGGATTAAGAGTTCGCAAAGTAATATTCATTCAAAAGGTTGCCAATGGTATATAGTTCGTTTTTTATATTAACCAGATATTGATGCAATCCTTCTTCTTTCATGCTATAAACAGAGCTATAGGTAATACTACTGTTTAGTCTGCCTATATTGAACAATAGGTTATTGTAATGATCTATGTTCTTTTCGCTTTTTAAGCGCTCAAAGTAGCGATGAATGTTGTTGACAGAATAAATTGCAGATCTCGGAAAATCCTTATTCAGCATCACCAGCTCCAATACATTTTCTGCACCAAAACCTTCACGATAAGATTTCAGATAAAGCTCATATCCTCCCAGAGAAAGCAACAAGTGTTTCCAGTAAGAAGTATCAGTAAGTAAATCAGGATTGTCAGAGATCGATATAAATTTTATATCCAGGGTATCTATAGACTGAATACTTCTTTCCAGGTATTTACCGATACTCATAAAACTTCTGATCTCCCCCCTCTCCATTGTACTATCTGCTGTACCGTAATAGAGCATCACCTGCTTAATCAGAATATCCAGAGCAGTGATCGGATCATCTTTTTGAATATGCCATAACAACTTAGGATCTTTAACCGTATGATAATACTCATTGAGACATTGCCATAAATCTTTTGCAATATGTTCCTGAACACTTCTGGCATTTTCTCTGGCCAGTGTAATGATATTAATGATAGAATTAGGATTGTCACGGTTAAATAACAAATACTCCACAACTGAACGACTATCATTCTTCACTGCAGAAATTTCCTTTTCGTTCCCTCCAGAGGAGATCCTTATTACGGGATCCCATGTGAATTCGTGAATGGTATCCTGAGACGAAGCATAATTTATTTTTAACATTCTTAATATGCCATCACTTCGTTCAACATATCTACTTAACCAATATAAACTTGATGCTACTCTGCTTAACATAATGATCCGATAAAATTTAAGATGATAAAACCCAAGTGTCTTTACTACCCCCACCCTGAGAGCTATTTACGACCAATGAGCCTTCCTTCAAAGCAACTCTGGTCAGCCCTCCGGGCACTATTGAAATACCATCAGGGCCATACAAAGCATATGGCCTTAGATCCACACGACGAGGCTGCAACACACCATCCATATAACATGGTGCCGTGGAAAGGCTAATGGTCGGCTGGGCAATAAAGTTGCGTGGATCCTTAAGAATCTCTTTCTTATAGTTTTCAATTTCCAGCTCAGATGCTGCATGCCCCATTAACATTCCATAGCCACCACTTTCGTTGGTTTTTTTGATCACCATTTTATGCATGTTGCTGAAAACATACTCTTTTTCATCAGCGTTTCCCAATCTATAGGTAGGTACATTCTTTAGTAAAGGTTCTTCATTGAGGTAATACCTTATCATTTCGGGAACATAGCTATAAATAGCTTTATCATCTGCAACTCCATTTCCAACAGCATTAATGATAGCCACATTACCCTTACGGTAAGCACTCATTAAACCAGCAACCCCCAGGGCGCTGTTAGGGTTAAAAGCTAAAGGGTCAATAAAATCATCATCTACCCTTCGGTAGATCACATCGACCTGTTGCATTCCTGTTGTCGTTTTCATAAATACCTTCTGGTCCCTGACTATCAGATCTCTCCCCTCAACCAGCTCTACCCCCATTAACCTGGCCAGGGTAGTGTGTTCATAATAAGCAGAATTGTACATTCCCGGACTTAACAAAACTATTGTAGGGTTAGACACTGCACGCGGCGAAAGTGCCAACAGGTTTTTATACAGGATAGAAGGATATTCGGTAACGCTGCGTACCTTGCACCGGGGAATCAAATCAGGGAATAATCTCTTGGTTATTTCCCTGTTTTCTAACATATAACTTACACCCGATGGTGTCCTCAGGTTATCTTCAAGAACATAAAAGGTTCCATCATAATCGCGAATAAGATCTATCCCGGCAATATGGATATAAATATCATGGGGCACATTAAGCTGGTACATTTCCCTTAAAAAATGAGGACAGGAATAGATCAGTGCAGCTGGTATAACCCCGTCCTTTATAATAAACTGACTATTATAAACATCTTTGAGAAAGAGATTCAGGGCTTTTAGGCGCTGTTTGATACCATTTTCAATCAATGACCATTCAAGAGAAGTTATTATACGGGGAATAATGTCAAACGGAAAAATTTTCTCGATCCCTTCACCACTATCATAAACAGTAAAAGTTATCCCCTGGCTCATAAATAATCTTTTAGCAAGCTCCTCTTTCTTATTGAGATCACTCAGGGACTCTTTTTTCAGATAATTAATAATTTCATGATACTGACCTCTTAAATTACCATCATGAACATACATTTCATCCCATGTATTCAATACATTTTTGTAATTATTAACATTTATACCAATCATATTAAATACATATTTGTTAGATTATCATTACATAAATTTTCAACAAATGCTATTTCTAATATCTGACAAAGGATTAATACTATTTACAGCAACACCCAGGTATTCGGCTATAAGTTTCTCATCAGTTACAGGTTTACTCAAAACAGAAAAGTGGACACCTTCATCACAGCAGATGACTTGTTGCCCATTTCCTTTTCTCCATATACAAACTAAACCCGCACTTGTGATGATCTCACCCTGATCAAACATAGTGGAATGATCGAGCCCAATATCAAATAAAATAACATGCCCACTGATAATAGCATATTTTCGAATTTCTACAGTACAATTCTCCTTGTTAAACATAATCTCAATTTTTAATGAATACCTAAAAAATCACCTATAATTTTTTCGTCCAGATCAAGTCTTTCGCTAACAGTTTTAGAAGCTTTCTCATCAACACATAATATTTTCAATTTTTCCATATCATGAAGAATAATAAAAAGACCTGCACTCTCTATTCCATCGGTTTCATGATTTAGACCATTAAATTTAAAGTCAGCTGAAAACAGAATGGGCCTACCATACGTTATTATGTATTTATTCATATTACTTGTTTTGACCTATTGCGTTCATAAGAAAACAAAGGTCATAGTTAATCATAATATTAGTAATCATTCAGGACCCTCACATTCACCCATTTAGCTACTCAAATGCACCCAAACTACAAAAGATGATATTTAGGCTTATTAAAAAGCGCTCCGATCTGAGACCGAAACGCTTTTTGAAATATAAATTAAGGCCCCTTTAATCTAGCTACTTTTAGTAACCAAAAATTTGTTCTAAGGTTAGCTTACTAATTGTTCCGAATTTCTCCAGATCGCCCATATTTATCCTTTTTTCGGAAGCAACAATACAATAGTTATAAGGTTTGCTTGATAAATTAGTTTGATGAAAAGCTTTTATATCATTAAAAGTTAGCGGTTTCAAACCAGTATATAGATCTCTTCTTGAATCATGATCAAAACCAAGTTTTTTATCTGCCAGGTAAGCATAAATAATCCCGTCCTTTGTAATACGTCCAGTTTCAAGATTGTTCAGACTATTGCCCTTAGACAAGTTGAAAGATTTATCAGATTCAGGTAATGTGGTTAATAATTCATTCATCCCAGCAACCGCTTCATTCAATTTATCTGCCTGTGCGCCTACATAAGCAATCATTGTAATTTCTTTTTCTCTACTGTCCGGGATAGAATAACTGGCCTGTGTAGCGTAAGCCAGTGCTTTAGCTTCGCGGATGGTTTGGAATACGACAGAGTTCATATTACCACCATCGCCAAAATAATCATTGAACAGATTTATTTTAGCTGCGTTTACCGGATTGTATAAACCGGAATTACGTACCCAGATGGTTTCTGCCTGTACCATATCGTAATCAGCAAAGTAAACTTTGTTGGTGTTGGTAGTGGTGTATACAAATTTCTTTAATGGAGCTTCTGGTATAAATTCTTTTGGCAATGTATGTAGCTTGATTAGCTCAGTTGAGAAAGAACTTAAATCTTTGGGACCAAAGTAGGTAACAGTATGTTTATAGTTGGTTAGATTATGCAAAAGACTGATTAAATCATCAGCCTTGATATTTTTAATCTCATCGCTACTTAAACTATAATTAAATGGGTTATCCGCGCCAAAAATTGCATAACTCACCAAACCACTTCTAATTATATCTTTGTTCAGTTTGTTATTCTCTCTGACTTTTAAAAGTCGTCCTTTTAAATCTTCAAGCATTTTTTCATTTGGTTTGCAATTAGCTAAAACATGCTCAACCAGAGCAACCGCTTTGTCAAAATTTTCTTGCAAGCCGCTTACAGATACGGTGGTTTCATCCCTGCCCACATTGATACTATAGGTACAGGCAATGTTGTAAAACTCCTTACTAATTTGTTCAGCGCTGTATTTATCTGTACTCAGAAAAGTTAAGTACTGGGCTGCATAAGGTAATAATTTGTAATTATATGATCCTTTATCAAAACGGTAAGTCATACGAAAAATACTATTTTCTGTGTTTTTTACCGCAATCACATCAGCAAGACCAGCTTTACCAAAATTTAAATCTTTGGTATAATTTAAAAACTCAGGCACAATTGGCTTTACCTTTTCATCAATAATCAGTCTGGTAAACGGAGAAACATCATTTTCGTTAGTTTTCACAGCAGTAATAGCCGGTTTTTCAACCTTAACAATACTCTTATCTTCACCCTTATGTTTCAAGACCAAAACATAATTATCAGCGAAGAATCTGTTGGCAAAATCAACAATTTCTTTTTTAGTAACCTTTGCCATTGCATCCGTAGCAGATAAAGTTTTGTTCCATTCCCCCCCTCTGTTTTGAATAAAAGAAGTCATCGTTGCATCAGCGCGCACATCATTGTTGTCATAAGCCCCCAATTCGACCAATTTGGTATTGGCAACAGTTGCCCTAATTAAACTTTCATCAAATTCACCTTTTTTTATCAGATCAACTTGTGCTAACAGAAGTTTACGTGCATCCTCAAGATCCTGACCAGTTTTAGGAGAAGCGGATAAATTAAATACACCATAATCTTTCAACTGATTATAACTGGCACCAGATCTCAATACTCTTTGTTGCTTATTTAAATTGATATCAAGTAAACCAGCTTTACCGTTAGATAAAATACTGCTGATTAAATCTAAGACCAGACTTTCGTGCGAATTTTGAGCATAACCACGATAAGCCACAGAAACATTTTCAGCACCTGGACCATAAACATCAACTTTTTGAATTTGGGTTAATGGCTTTTCGGGTGCCGGATTGTATAATGCTAACGCCTTTGGTACCATATAAGCAAAACTCATGTCTATTTTTTTAATTAATTCATCATAATTGATGTCACCAGACATAATAATAGCCATGTTATTTGGCACGTAATATTTGTTATAATACTTTCTGATTTCTGATAACGAAGGCTTTTTCAGGTCTTCAATGGTACCAATAGTTGTTTGCTGGCCATAATTGTGTGTTGGAAATAGTGCTTTAAGACGGGCTTCAGATACCTTCCGGGAATCATTATCCAAACCCATATTCTTTTCTTCGTATACAGCTTCTAACTCTGTATGGAAAAGGCGAAAAACAGGGGCACGAAAACGTTCTGCCTGTACAGCTAAGAATCTATTGATATTATTTGAAGGTAGATTTTCTTCATACACGGTTTCTTCTACAGAAGTGTGTGCATTAGTTTCTTCACTACCAATAGATTTCATCATCTTGACATATTCATTCGCGATAGAATATTTCGAAGCTTCACCAGAAGTTATATCAATTTCTTTATAAATCTCTTTACGTTTTGCAGCATCGGTAGTTTTGCCATAAACCTCATAAAGTGCCTCTATTTTATCCAATAAAGGTTTCTCTTTTGCATAGTTTAAAGTTCCAAACTTATCGGTTCCTTTAAATAAAAGATGTTCCAGGTAATGTGCCAAGCCTGTATTGGTTTTTGGGTCTGTATTACTTCCTGCACGAACTGCCATTTTAAATACAATCTTTGGCTCTTTACTGTTTTGTGATAAAATTGCAGTCAGACCGTTTTTTAAAGTATAGAAACGTGTTTTAGTTGGGTCATTTGTTACGTACTTATACGTATAACCGCCCGATGTTCCTGTTTTCCACTGATATACTGTCTGAGCCTGGGCTACAGTGCTTACGATCAGGAAACAAGCAAAATTAAATAGCTTAAATTTCATATTGTTTCGATAAATTTTGAATAACTGAAACTAAGATTATTAAATCCACCTAAAGAAAATACAGATATACACTATTACTCAAGACACCTCTTATATCTACTCAATTTTATACGGACCGTCTTTTTTTTAAATATTTAAATCTAAATCCGCTTCATTCTTCCAAATTATAATTTGAAATAAACAATTAAAAAGATTTAGCAAGGCAATAAAGAGGAAATAATTTAATTCAAGACCTCTCAATCCTATTTAACCTACCCAAGTGTACTCATACGTACCCATATCAACACACATACGCACTCAACCAATTATCCAATCTACAAAACGCAATATCTTACAATCAGATCCTCTGGTGATCCTGATTAAATTTTATAATTATTCCAATTTCATTTATATCTCAATGTCATACAGGTGCTTATTTCTATGAATTCCACTCGTTTCTTTCGTGTTATAACTGGTTATCCAGTGAATTTCAATTATATTTTTGCGCTCCTGACCTTGATCTTGTGTCCGTTCCTGGTTTCCGCACAACCTCAAAGAAACAAGGACCTCAAACTGGCACAACGGGTAGATAGCCTGATTAACATAATGCAAAATGCCAATTCAATAGAAGAAAAAACGGAGATAGAGCATGAGGTTTATGACCTATCCACATCGATTGGCTATCATGAAGGATTAATAGCGGGCAAACTTCACCTGTTAAATGAAATGGTTAATAGCTGTAGATTTGATCAGTCTTTGAAACTGATCAATCAACATATGGATGAAGCTTTACAGTTAAATGTCCCTTTATACAGTCTGGAATTACTGAGCCTAAAGTCAACCTGTTATTTATCACTTGGGTTCAAACAGGAAAGCAGAACAGTGATGGAACAAGCCAGGTCATTTGCCCAAGAACTTAAGAACGACAATGAATATCATTATGCCATGGGCCAGATTTACGCTCAAATGGCCTGGAATTATAAAACAACCAATAACGAGCTGGACAGTGTACTCTTTTATTATAGAAATAGTAGTAAGGAATTCGCAAAACTAAATATCAAGCCCGAAGCCAATATTTTTCTTTTCGATGTATTTAATAGAATGGGCATGATTTACTTCGAAAAAAAACAATATGATTCAGCTCAAAAATATCTGCCTTACATTTATCGGATCAAAGAGAAAGGCCGGAATAAAAGTAAGTTGAAACTTTTAATGGAATATATGACGGATGCCAACTTGAGTTTCATTAGAAAAGATTATCAAAAATCGTTGGCAGGCTATCAAGATGCATTAGACCTATCTATATCTCTAAAATTGATTTACTATCAAAAAACTATTTATAAAGAATTGGTTCAGGTTTACGCTCAACTTGGTAATCAAAGAAAACAGGTCATTTCAATAAAACAATATGCTCAGATGAGTGACAGCATTAGTAGAATAGAAAAAAGGGAAATAAGACAATCGTTAGAAACCATTATTAAAGATAAAGATGCAGCCGGGAATAAGGATACAACCTATTATGTGATGATTGTTACCGTACAAGTCTTTCTTATCGCTGGTTCTCTTTTTTTTCTTAGCAATAAAAAAAGAGGGCTAAAGAAAAGGACAGAACCAATTGTTAACTTATTACCAATTAACCGCAATAGTGAGCAAACTCTAAATGATCTCATCGAACTGGCAAAAAGAAACAGTTCCATACTCTACACCAGATTTAATGAATTTGATTCCACATTTTGCAAAAGACTATTAGCAATTGCTCCAGGTCTGCTTATCACTGAACAAGAACTGTGTATCTATATCAGGCTAAACTTTGATACCAAGGAAATAGCCACATACAACAGGTCCTCAATAAAAGCCATCCAGGCTAGAAAACATAGACTTCGCAAAAAGCTCAACATCCCAACAAAAGAAGACTTAACAAACTGGATTTTAAACTTTTAGACACCTATTAGTTGTTTCAGCCGTTCAGTATAATTTACATACACAAGCGGAAAACCTTGAAAATTCAATAAAGCTTTTCTGGTAGTTATGAAATCACCCCGAATATTGTCTTTCAAAAATCCCCCTCCAATGTTGGAATAAATTTTGTAACTTAAATAAAACATTGATTTTGATTATATTTTACTATTGCATTAGTTTCATTTATATCTTCAGGTCATTTAAAGGGCTTGTTTTATGAATTACTCTCGCTTTTTAACTACTCATGCCTTGAATAAATTCAATTACCTACTTATCCTATTAGTACTGTGCCCCTCCATGATCCTCGCTCAACAAAAAAAAATTATCAACCCCAAATTGGTCAGGCGTGTGGATAGCCTAATCACAGCTATTATAAATGCCAATACCACTACAAAAAAAATACAAATAGAGCACGAGGTTTATGATCTGTCTAAAGCTGCTGGTTACCGCGATGGGTTAATAGAGGGCAGAATTAATCTGATCGCTGGGTTAAATGCTTTAGGCAATCAGGACAAAGCTTTGAAACTGATTGATGAATCTATAAATGAAGCTATACAGTTCAATGATTCTTCATACATCATACAATTACTCAAGCTAAAAGCAAGCTGTTATTCGATGCTTGGTTTTTTCGATGAAAGCAAGGCTGCATTGACCCAGGCAATGTCCTATGCACTAAAACTTAACGACAACAATCTATATCGTAGTGCATTGGGGAGTATTGATGAAATGATGGCCTGGAACATTGAAACAGCCAAAGGCAATCCAGATAGCATACTTTTTTATCTGAAAAATGGTAGCCAGCAATATGCAAAATTAACTGTTGAACGAAAAAATAATATTTATTTTTTTAATATACTGAACAGAATTGGTATGAAATATTTTGAGAAAAATCAATATGATTCGGCCCGAAAATATCTGCCATACATTTATCAAATCAAAGAAGAATACCGGAAAAGTAACAGCTCAGGTATTTTTTCAACCTATTTTACAGATGCCCGCTTAAAATACATTAGCAAGGACTACCAAAAGTCTTTAATCGCTTACCAAAATGCCCTGGGAGTATCACAAAACTATCCATATTATCAAAAATATGTTTATAAAGACCTGGCTCAGGTGTATGGTAAACTTAATAATCAAAAAAAGGAGGCTTTCTTCCTGAATAAATATGCAGTACTTAATGACAGTATTAACAGGGCAGAGAAATTGCAGATAAGGCAGCCTCTGGAAAGGATTATAAAAGCTAAAAACACAGCAAAAAACAAAGATAAGGCCTCTTACATTTTGCTTATTGCGGCGCCAGCCTCCCTCCTCATAGGAGTTGTGATTTTTTATAGTTACAGAAAGCGAATCAGAGAGGAACAACAGATAGCAACACCAGGAGAAGACCAGACTGAACTAGCATCCAATCAAAATGAGGATACCCTAATTGAGCTCATTGAGCTGGCAAAAAGAAACAGTCCTATACTCTACACCAGGTTTAACGAACTTGATCCCACATTTTGCAAAAGACTTCTCACCATTGCCCCAGGCCTGCTTATTACTGAACAAGAACTATGTATTTATATAAGACTCAATTTTGATACCAAGGAAATAGCCAGATATACCATGTCTTCGATAAAGGCAGTCCAGGCCAAAAAATATAGAATTCGAAAAAAACTAAATATCTCAACAGAAACAGACATAATGAACTGGATTATAAACTTTTAAAATATCTATTTTATGCTACGTTTAAAAAACTTATTTTTTTTTCATGAAATACACCTGTTTTCTTCGTGTTATGACTGTTTATACAGTAAGGTTATATTATATTCTTGTCCTATTGATCTTCTTCTGCCCTGCCCTCGCTTTTGCCCAACAAAAACAGACCAAAGACCCCAACCTGGCCCAACGGGTAGACAGCCTGATTACGATAATGCAAAATTCCAATTCAACTGAAGAAAAAACAGAAATAGCGCGGCAAGTTTATAACCTCTCCAAATCAATTAGTTATGATAAAGGATTAATGGAAGGCAAACTGACCTTGATATCTGGATTAAATGGATTAGGTAAACAAAGTCAGACCCTGAAACTAATCGACAGTGAGATGTATGAAGCCATACATCTAGGTATTCCTTCATACATCATAAAATTACTTACCTTAAAAGCAAGCTGTTATGCGGAACTTGGGTTCTACGAGGAGAGCAGAACAGCATTGAGCCAGGCTACATCCTATGCCCAAAAGCTCAAAGATAACAATGCATATCACTATGCCCTGGGAGATATTTTTGCTTTTATGGCCTCGAATATTGAAGCAGCCAATGGCAATCCGGACAGTGCACTCTTGTATCTTAAGAATAGTAGTCAACATTACGCAAGATTAACAATCAAGCCAAAAAACAATATTAATCTCTACGGCATATTAAATAGAATTGGCATGACTTATTTTGATAAAGAACAATACGATTCTGCAAAAAAATATCTGCCTAATATTTATTTAGTCAGAGAAGACTACCGGAAAAACAACAAAATTGAGGTTTTAATAACCTATTTAACGGATGCCAGATTAAAATACATTACAAAAAGCTATCAAAAGTCTTTAATAGCTTATCAAAGTGCATTGGATCTATCCATAGCACTCAAAGCATCAGATTTTCAAAAGGCTATATATAAAGACTTATCCCAGGTTTACGATAAGCTTGATGATCAAAAGAATAATGTTTTTTTTATGGAGAAATATGCGAAAATTACAGATAGCCTGAATCTGGCAGGGAAAAAAGAAATGAGACAACCATTAGAAGGTATCATAAAAGATAAAAATAACGCAGCAAGTGCGGGTAGAAATCTTTATATTTCAATTATTGCTGCATTAACTATTCTCATTGTATGTTCTGTTTTTTTTTATCGCTATAGAAAAAGAGATGTAAGACTTAGAAGGATATCGGTACCCCAAGAAGCCCGGTATGAGACACCCTCAGGTCAAAAGGAGAATACTTTAAACGAACTCGTTGATCTGGCAAGAAAAAACAGTCCCATACTCTATGACAGGTTTAATGAACTAGATCCCGAATTTTGCAAAAGACTTCTAGTCATTGCCCCAAGTCTGCTTATAACCGAACTGGAACTGTGTATCTATATAAGGTTAAACTTTGATACCAAGGAAATAGCAAGATATGCCAGATCTTCAGTAAAGGCTGTACAGGCCAGAAAATACAGGCTTCGCAAAAAACTAGATATCCCAACAAAAGAAGATCTAACAAACTGGATCATAAATTTTTAGATAATTTACACACCCACGCATACCTACGTTCACACTCAAAAGTACTCAGTTATCCACAAAAAAATATAATCCGCGGTATATTGGAAATAAAAATCTCTCCGATTATTTCCAATATTACATTGTAGTAATTCTATTTACATTTCAAAATCGACTAATTGCCTTTTTTATGAATTACACTCGCTTTTTTCTTATTAAAACTGCTTATGCAGTGAATTTCAATTCCCTTCTTATCCTGTTGATCCTTTGCCCATCCCTGATTTTCGCTCAACAACGCAAAAAAACAAAATTGACTCTACGAGTAGATAGCCTGATCACAGCCATGCGAAATGCCAATACGATGGCAGAAAAAACAGAAAAAGAGCAGGAAGTTTATGACTTGTCCAAATCTATCGGTTATAATGAAGGACTAACAAAAGGCAAACTTTATCTGTTAAATGAAATAGTTAATTTAACTGGATATGATCACGCTTTGAAACTGATCGATGACCATATGGATGAAGCTTTAAAGTTAGATATTCCTTCTTATACCATAGAATTACTAACACTAAAAGCAAACTGCTATTCTGGCCTTGGGCTTTTCGACGAAAGTAGAACAGTATTAAACCAGGCTAAGTCTTACGCACTAAAGCTTAAGGACAATAATGAATACCACCAGGCACTGGGAGATATTTATGCGCTAATATCCTGGAATATTGAAGAAGCCAACGGCAATCTGGATAGCGTGCTTTTTTATCTTAAAAAAAGCAAAGATCAATATGTAAAATTAACAATCAAGTCTGAAACTAATCTTAACCTCTTCGGCATATTGCATAGAATTGGCATGGTCTACTTTGAAAAAAAACAGTATGATTCGGCTGAAAAATATCTGCCCTACATTTACCAGGTTAAAGAAAAATACATGAAAAACTTTCAGGCAGGGCCTTTAGTAATCTCTATAACAGATGCCCGCTTAAAATATATTAGAAAAGATTATCGAAAGTCTTTAGCAGCCTATCAAAGTGCATTGGATCTATCTATAACATTAAAATCGCCAGATTATCAAAAGGTTGCTTATGACGGCATGGCCCAGGTTTACGCTCAACTTGATGACAAAAAAAACGAAGCTATTTTTCTAGAAAAGTACGCTAATATTTCCGATAGCTTAAATCTAATAAGAAAAAAAGAGATGAGGCGGCCGTTAGAAAACATTGTAAAGAATAAAGACAGTGTAGCCAATACCGATAAAAACTTATACATTCTGGTTATTGCTGTATCAGCCATTCTAATCTTATCTTTTCTTTTTTTATATCGCTATAAAAAAAGAACGACGGGACAAAGAGGTACATCTGCACCTAATGAAATCAGGCATAAACCATTGTCAACTCATCACTATAATGAGAATGACTTAAATGACCTGATCGAACTGGCAAAACAAAATAGCCCCATACTGCGTACCATATTTAATGAATTTGACCACACATTTTGTAAGAAGCTGTTAGTCCTTGCCCCTAATCTGCTTATAACTGAACAGGAATTATGTATCTATATAAAGCTAAACTTTGATACCAAGGAAATAGCCAGATATACCAGGTCTTCAGTAAAGGCCGTCCAGGCCAGAAAATACAGGATTAGAAAAAAATTAAATATTCCAACAAAAGAAGACATAACAAACTGGATCATAAACTTATAGACGGCAATGAATCTTAATCTCTTATACAGGTCTTAAACCTGTATAAGAGATTACTTATTACCGGGTCGTATAACCACCATTGGCAAAAATAGTCTGCCCGGTAATCCACCAGCCATCTGTCACCAAAAACTCTACCAACGGAGCAATATCTTTAATGTTGGTGAGCCCTCCTAATGCCGAGGCCGATTTATGATAAGCAACCGCATCCTCGGCTTCCTGTCCATAAAAAAAAGGCGTATCCATTGGACCTGGGGCAACTGCTGTTACAGAAATACCACGATTACCAAATTCCTTTGAGGCCGCTCTCGTAAAATGTTCTACTGGTGCTTTTGCCCCGGCGTAAGTAGAATACAAACCGGTATAAGCTGCTAGCAATGAAGTCACAATGGTACAGATCTTACCATTGTCATTTATTTTTTTACCCGCTTCCTGGATAAAGAAATAGGCCGTTTTTGAGTTTACATTAAACATCGTATCATACTCTGCTTCTGTAGTATCCACAAATGGCTTTTTCAATACCATCCCAACAGTGTTGATTGCAATGTCCACTCCCCCATATTTTGCGATGGCTTCATCGAAAAATTTAGAGATATTTTCTACTTTGGTCAAATCCCCCTGAAACAAGAAAGCTTCAGCACCTAAAGCTCTGATTGCTTCCAGTGTTTTTGTACTTTCAGCTTTTGAGCTTTCACTATTGAAATGGATAGCCAGTTTTGCACCCAGAGCTGCAAAGTCTTTGCTGAGCAATCCTCCCAGATTCTTACCACCACCTGCAATAAGTATTACCTTATCTTTTAAATTGTTGTGTGACATAAATATTTATTTTACGTTTTTCATTTTTGGTAAATATTGATGTTAATTATAAATATTACGAATATTTAGGCCCACACATATACCCATTTATCTATCTATAGATACTTAATTACAAAAGACAGAATTTCATCAGAAAAACATTTGAATTATATTATATCATAATAACCGGTTAAGCCCGGATACAAGTCTGTCAATCATTCCCATAAAGTCCGTAATAGCTATTTATATTTATGTGCATCCGGATATCCACAGACTGAACGAACTATTTTATTAATTAGACGATTCCCTTCCAAAGACTGTCTTTTTCCTGGGTTGAATACATTTAAGTACCTAAATAGGTACATATGAGGACGTTGAATCGGCGCAATGCTGTGATATAACAAGATCTTTGTTCGGGATTAATAATGTATCTCTAATTCCGCCTTAGAAAAACGAATCAACCTAATTTTAAAAATATGCATCTCCTTAAAATAACAATATGAATTGCTTAATTGTTGATGATGATAAAATATTCCGCACTATCATAAAACAGATGATAAGTCTGGATCCTTCTCTAAAACTAGTGGGTGAATGTGCCAATGCTACCGAAGCTTATAAACAAATTATGAGCGGTCAGATTGACCTGGTGTTCCTGGATATTAACCTACCTGATATCACTGGACTGGACCTGGCAAAAATGCTGAAAAACACAAAACCTTTGCTGATTCTAATGACTGCAGAACATAAACATGCAGTCGAGGCTTACGAACTGAATGTTACAGACTACCTGGTCAAACCTGTGATTCTTTCGAGGTTTCATGAAGCAGTTGAGAAAGCTAAGATCAAATTTGGCAATCGTGATTTGGTTCAGAAGACTGAAAGTGATGAGTTTATTTTTATTCGTGATTCTTATATAATAAGAAGGATCTATTTAAATGAAATTCTATATGTAGAAGCGACGGATAATTATACCAGCATTCATCTTGCCGGCCGGAACTTTTCTATTCATTCACCAATTAAATTGGTGGAACAGAAGCTACCACCCACTTCTTTTTTCAGGGTACACAGGTCCTTTATCATAAATCTTAGCAAAATAGATTCAATAGAAGGTAAAACAATAATGATAAACAATAAACCTGTTCCCGTGTCCGATACTTACCGGGCTGATTTAAACAAGAGGATACGAGTTCTTTAAATCTCATTTATACATGTATTATAAAAGAATGAAGATTAATTCATTAATAGACATGAATTATATATCTATAGATATTCAGGAAGAAGTATTCGAGGTGTCGGAATGGCTTAAAGATGTAAGATATTTGGTCCCTGTTAATGAAAACTTAGAAGCCGTAGGTATTGTGACAATCGATGACGTCCATAAACACCCCTATGGAAAGGTCATAGATTGTGTCATTGACAAACCTAGAATCAACCCCAGTCAAACTGTGTTGGAGGTAATTAATATAATGCAAAAGGCAGATCTGCATTATTTACCTGTTTTTGATAAGGATACATTTATTGGTGTTATAACTCTAATCAGTCTGGCAACTGTCAGAAATTCACAAATACAAAACGCACATAGCTACAATTATAAAGCAATACAAGATATAAAGAATTCTATTTCAAATATCAAAGGCTTAACCAATGTTTTGAGCCAGCTAAATACTGATAAAGCAATTCAGGAATTAATACAATTACTCAACGTATCCTGCCTGCAAACAATGCTTACTATAGATGATCTTTTGTAAGTATGTACTTACCCCATATTTCATTGAAGTGCAATGAAGAATCTTCACACAGCTTACTGCAGTAGTGAAGAACAAAATTTTAAAGGAATAAATATTTTTTTACTAAAAATTTAAAATAAGATGAAGAGAGCGAACATTGTATTTGTTCATGGCCTTTGCGCGGATGGTGCTGGTTGGAATGCCCTTATTCCAGCGATTTTGGAAGAGGGAAATGAGATTATTTTAGTACAAAATGCATTAACATCGTCGCTGGAGAGTGATGTAATGGCTGTACAAAAAGCAAACCGGGCTTGCGGGCTCATGGATAAAAATATCAATAAATATATTCCAGTTAAAAAGTTTTTTCTCCTTTTATGTGCATTAAGCACACTACTTCTAAGCTCTTGTTTGGTTTCAAAAAAGGTGGTCTATTTACAGGATATGAAACCTGACTCTCCTTATAAGGTAATTTCAGCACCGCCAGTACGCATTCAAAAAAATGATCGGTTAAGCATACTGATTAGTGCGAAAAAGCCTGAGCTGGCAGCTCCATTCAACTCAGAGGGAGGAGTCTACAATGTGAATGAAAAAGGCGTAGTATCAACAACAACCCCCTCCTCTTTCTCTGAAAAGGGATATCTGGTAGATCAGTTAGGCAACATTGAATTTCCGGTTCTGGGGACATTAAATGTTGAAGGTCTGACATTGGATGGGCTCAAGGATATGATCCGCGATAAATTGCTCAACCAGAATCTCATTGGCTCTCCTATTGTGAAAATTGAATTGTTGAATCTCAAAGTGATGATGATGGGAGAAATCAATAATGTAGGGGTACTCACTGTACCCGATTCAAGAATCACCCTATTGGAAGCAATTAATCGTTCCGGAGGACTGACCCGAAACGCAACTGTGAATGAGATATCCGTCATACGGGAAGAAAATGGAGTACGTAAGGTGTATCAGAACGATATACAAAAGAGTGATATTTTTAATTCTCCAACCTATTACCTGCAACAGAATGATATTGTATATATCAAACCTAAGACAGCTGTTTTATCTACCAAAGAAGAATCTACCTGGCGTTACGTAGGCATTCTAACAGGCTTATTCACACTGGTCACTAGTATATTACTTTTAACTAGACACTAAACAAATATTATGAGTAAATCGAATAAAAAAGATGAGAATGAGGATAAGTCTGTTCATTTGTTAGACTTATTAAAACACCTGTTTTTTCATTGGAAGTGGTTTGTATTATCCATCCTGGTTTTCGGTGGTTATTTTTATTTTCAATACAGTAAAACGCAATTTACCTATAACCGTTCCGAGACAGTAATGATCAAAACCGGAACGAATAGCATTTCGGCTGTTCGTATTGCAAGACCTAATAACTTCTACAATACAGTTAATGTTAATGCTGAAATTTTGCAATTACGTTCCAAAGAACTAATGCAAAATACCATTCGTATGATTGATGCCGATATGAGTTATGTGATGATGAATGGGTTACGGAAAAATGAACTTTATACAAACTCGCCTTATAAAGTGGCACAGCTACACTATAATCCTGAAGCTGCTTTTTCATTTACGATCACCCGAAAAAATACCAATCAAGTTGAATTATCTGGTTTTTCAGTGGGTGATCCCTCAAAAACCATACTGGTCAAGCTAAATGGGTATGTTAAAACTCCGGTAGGGATAGTATCAATCTCACTCAGACCAAATTATAATAAAGCAATACTAGTTAACTCGGTTTTGGTCACCAAAAGCCCCTTAAAAGCTGTGGTTGGCTATTTTCTCTCGAATTTGACTATTGTGCAACTGGAGGATGCGGCCATGTTGCAGATTACTTTGGAGGATACCTCACCATTAAGAGCAGGTGATTTGATTACCAAATTGATTGAAGTCTACAACAGTATGACTATTAAGGAGAAAAACCGGATAGCCATAAATACCTCCGAGTTTATACAAAAACGTTTATCCATTATTCAACAGGAGTTAGGTTCAGTTGAATCGAATCTGGAAAATATGAAAGCGGCAAATCAGGGGCTCGACATCAAATCAGCTAGTGAAACCTATTGGACAACAAGCCGGACTCAGCAATCTTCAATTCAGGATATTGAGACACAAAAGAAGATGGTCGAAATGATGCGTGAGCATCTTATTAAGAAAAACAACGATTTAATCCCGAGTAACACCGGTTTGGTAGACAATAATATTGAAAATCAGATTGCTGAATACAATATAGTCTTACTTAAAAAAAACCGCCTGCAGGAAGGAAATAACTCAGAAAATCCAGCCATAAAAGATTTAGATGCTGCCCTGATGGCAATGCATAAAAATATAATACGTATCATGACTAATGCAATCACTGGTTTTACAGTTAAAATTAGTAATCTGAAACAGGAAGAGGCAAAAGCCTTGCACAGTGCACATGAACTACCGGCTAAACAAAGATTGATGCTTTCTGAAGAAAGACAACAAAAGGTAAAAGAAGATCTCTATATTTTTTTACTTAACAAACGGGAAGAGAACGCTTTGAATCTGGCTATGACAGATGACAATATCCGTGTCATTGACCCCGCATCTGGTAGCGACTCCCCTATTTCTCCGAATAAATTTCGTAAAATGATGATGGGTGTGGGTATTGGATTCGCACTCCCGACAAGCATGCTGTTATTAGTTTTATTACTCAATACCGGAGTTCGTTCACGTAAAGACATTGAAACCCAAATAACAGTACCTTTTTTGGGAGAAATACCATTCTCATCTGAGATCAGAAACAGTAAGAACGGAATAGTTGTACAGGAACAGGGATTCGATGAAGTGACTGAAGCTTTTAGAATTACACGAACAAACCTCGGTTTTATGAGTCCCGGAGATAAAAAAGAACAGGTATTGACTTTTACTTCATTTAATCCTGGTGCTGGTAAAACATTTTCTGTGATTAACTTAGGTATGAGCCTGAAATTCTTAAATAAACGGGTAGTATTATTGGATTTAGATCTAAGGAAAGGGACATTAAGCCATCTTACAAAAGTACCTATGCCTATAGGGATAACGCACTTTCTTGCAGATGCCAATATCCAGATAGATCAAATTATTTACAAGGATAGAATTGCAGAACATATAGACATCATTCCTATAGGTGTTATTGCTCCAAATCCAGTAGAGCTTTTATTAAGTGAAAGGTTAGACTTATTGATCAATAGCTTGAAGCAACAATATGACTATATTGTTGTGGATGGTGTCCCTTTGGGAATTGTTGCAGATTCATCCATTGTTAACCGAATTTCCGACACTACAATCTTTGTCATAAGAGCTGGTAAAATGGATCGCAGGCAACTTCCCGATTTAGAAAAAATTTATCGCAAAAAAACTTTTAACAACCTGTCTATCATTTTGAATGGAATAAATTCAAATGGAGGCAACTACGGTTATAGTTATGGCTACGGGTATGGTTACGGGTATGGTCATAAGAAAAGCTCTTTACTCTCCCGCTTAAGTTCTAAAATATTTGGTTAGTGAATAAGAAACAGCAAAAAGTTAACCATCCTCAGAGATACTTGTTTATACTCACTTATACCATATCAAAATAATACATTATTTATTTGTTTTATTTTTAAAATAGCATAGTACCATTCATGTCATGGGTTTATGCTAACTAGGTTAAAGGACCGGGGAGTAGATTACCCGGTCTTTGCCAGAGAGCGTTAATAATTAGTCAGGGGATAGACTGGATGGTCTATCCCCTTTTTGCTTGCTTCATATTACTAATTTTATGGTAACAAAGCAATGCTGCCTCCCCGTTAGGTAAACAATATAATTCCCCAATAGGAACACATTTTACAATATGGGTCAATACCCCAATCATATTAGAAAAAAGATCTTTATTCCAGCGAATTCCCGAGCAACTTGGCAGTACGGTTACTAAAGCTTCCTTATTACTTTTTGGATAAAATTGATTTGATCCGGATTGCTTCAGTCTTACAAATCCTTTCAATGTTCTCTCCTGATTTCGATAACAAGCTGTTTTTCCACTCCAGGGGGTACCAAAAACGGCTATCTTTCCATCGTTTTTAATCTGTATAACAGGGTTATCATCATTTAACAAAGTAAAGTCTTTCAGGTTTTCTACCCATAAACCACTGTGGGTACTTTTTCCGGTCCCACTTTGTCCTAAAAAAGCATATGCCTCCCCCTCTCTTTCCACCACAGATGCATGAATTAGAATACTTTGGTGAAACACAGCTACCTGGGCAAAAACAATCATCAAAAGCCAACTCAATATCATATTAAGATCTGTTATCTCTTTTGGTATAAAAACCCGCACTATACTAAAATCCTTAGTGCATGTCATACGACAAAGTAGTCCAGTTTGATCAGTCTGTACCTGCGTTAAATACTCCGCACCCAAATCATAAAACTGGAAACGGTCACCCCATAATATAGAGATATCACTCAATAATTTTGCTTCACTAACATCAATATCCGTCTCACCAAAAACAAGTTCAATACGACTTACTATATCCGATCCTGTTTCTTTTTCTTTCTGAACAAAGAATAAAGAAAAATTCGGCAATAAGACCTGAGCTGACAGCCCCTTCGGGACGATCAGTTCGAATAATAAATTTGCAATTTTATAATAAACTACCTGCTTTTCCATTAAGTTCTTTATTGTATTACTTTTGGGTAAATTAATTCATGTGAATAGTCTGGCTACACTTTTCAGCCAGCAACAGATCATGGGTTACAAAGATGACAACTTTCTCTTTCCCGGCTTTCAAAACCCTATCAATCAGCAATGAGGCGGTCTTTTGATCTAATGCAGAAGTTACTTCGTCAAATAACCAAACGTTACAATCCCGCATTAAGGCTCTGGCAATGGATATACGCTGAGCCTGTCCTTCCGATAAACCATATCCAGACTCACCGATCTTTGTATTCAGACCGTCGGGCAAATCGAATACAAATTCAGCACAAGCCACATACAGAGCATCATTTAATTTATCTTCTGACAAAGGCTCATCTGTTACAGTAAGATTTTCAGCTATTGTTCCTGTAAACAGGATATTCCCTTGTGGCACATAAGCGAAATTTAGCTGATGTTCACTTGAAATACTATACCGATTATGTTTACCTTCAATAACAATTTCTCCATTCCCCGGCTTTATCAATGCAAGAAGAAGCCTGATAAATGTGGTTTTTCCCTTCCCACTTGCCCCAACAACAGCTGTTGATCTGCCCACCTCAATCTTCGCATTAAAACCATCAATTACAATACTGTCCTCATAGCGAAAAGATACGTCTCTGAATTCAATACTTTTGATATCATTAAGTAATTTCGGTACCAGGCCACTGTCCTGTTCTACACTTTCAAGTTCTATGAGCCGCTCTGCTGATGTTCTGAAACGAATGAAAGAAGGAACAAATGCAATTAATGACAATATAGGTGCTTGAATACGACCGATAAGCTGTAGAAAAGCTGTCATGGTTCCAAAAGTAATCTGGTGACTGTGCAAGCGATATATTCCCCAAATAAAGGTCAGCAAATAACCTGTACTAATGGCAAATTTCATCATTCCTTGTGTAAGGGTGAGAAAATTTAACTGATCCAATTTTAATTGGTAACTCTGTTGCTGGTTATCTTCAAACTTATGCTGACGAATTGACATTAGACCCAATGATCGAATGATCAGTCTGAATCTAAGATTTTCCTGCATCAGATTTCCAATACGGCTTTCCGAACTTTTAACATCCTGATTTAATTTTCTCATTCTCTTAAAATAAATTTTCGAGAACAGGAACAGAGGAGATATAGCTATGATCATAAAGGCCAGCATAGGATCAAAAAACCATAAAAGTCCTAATGTGGCAAACAGCTTAATTATAGTAATTAAAAATGCAAGGGCTGTGTTACACAACATTTGCACCACTTCTACACTATCAGAATTAATCCGGATCATTAAATCGCCTGTATGTAATTGCTTTACAAATTTCCAGACTGAGTACATTTGCTTTTTAATGAGTAAGTTTTGAAGTACCACCGTCATACTCAACTTGTTTTTTTCATTGATCAGGCCTGAAAACAAACGTATAACCACGGCCATTGTCGCACTTAAAATCACTAAAGCAATTACCAGTTTCAGATTGCCATTTACCGTACCCATAGCAATATCTACGGCCTTTTTAGAATAGTAAACAAACAATAATGACAAAACTATCGCCAGCATCTCCAATAAGAAAAACAACGAAAGCTTAGCTCTGTACCCTTTGGTTAAAGACCATGCCCATTTCACTTGATAGGATAGCTGCTGGTTCATATTTTTCTTCTTCTTAATAGAGTTGACCAGATCCTAGAAAATGGGAACCAAAGGGCCTCAGAATGAGCGTATCTTTGAGCTTTTAGAAATCTCGGGAATAAGCCCCAGGTCATCGTATGTTTTCTTTCCTGATGTGTTTGTGGAGCAGAAGAAAACTGACCACTATAAAATCCAAAATTTCCAGCGTTCAGTACATCATTCATTAACCACTGGTTATCCTCACACTGTTGAATCTGATAAGGGAGGAATTCGGGGTTTAATCCTAATTGGTGCACAAGAAAAGAATGCGTTAATTCCATCCAATTGTAAATCCCTAATTTTTTATACGCAAATTTAAGTTGATCACAATCCAACGACTGCGAAGTATTGAAATAGAGCCGCGCAACATCACAAAACTGCCTCAATCCAATACCAAAACCCAGAAAATGTTTCAATATATGTGCATTTACCTGAATATGTGTCATCAATACAGAAGGTGAATTAATCTTCATCCCATCCAGAATGACAGGTGTTTTTCTGTCTGCCTCTTGCCTTTCCATTTTCTTCAGATATCTTTTTTGAAATGGATTTACAATATCTATCAATTTCGAGTGGTGTTCAATTTCACAACCTTTCCAACTATAGTATGTACTGTTCAAAGCGCCATACTTTATCTTTATCCCTTTTTGTTTAATCAATTGGTTGGCCTTTTTGAAAGCATCACTATTTTCGAAATAAAAGTCAACATCCCCACTCAGACGTAACAAAGGCTTGGCATAATGGACCGCCAAACTACTACCTTTTAATAAAGTCACATCAATATGGTGAGCTTTTAATAAGCCTGCAATCTCCGCTATTATCTTTTCCTTTTTTAAATTTTCACGTTCTATAGCGTCTATTCTTACAGCCCACTTCAATGCAAGCATTTTTGGCGGCTGATATTGACCGGGCAGTTTAGTTATAGCATCAAAAACAAGACCTTCGACAGTCTGAGCTATAGCAACCTGATAAAGTACCAGCCATTCTGAAGATGATAATATAAATATGTCGAATGTATCAATTACACTATTCCAGAGACCTATTTTAAGTAAAGAAATAAACGCTCTCTGGACCTTACGCTCTCTACTTTCAGATACCATCTGACAATAAACCGTTGTCTCTGAAAAGATTGATCAATTTTAGCGCATCAGCCTTTATTTGCTCTTCGCTCAAAGTATCCAAATTGTAATGATCCAAAAATAAATTCACCACTGTTTCCAATGTAAACTCAATTGATTGCAATTGATACCAGACCCAGGCTGCCGATTCATTCATGGTATAAACTTTCGATAGATCAACCATATCCAGTTCAGGCTCCACTATAATATAATCATCCCCCAATTGACGTAAAACTAATCCATTTTTTAATCTCATAAATGCTTTTATTATAATTTAAACAAAGACCATAATTTAAAAAACAACAAGCGTACTGGTCTGATTATATACCAGACAAAAGCCAGGAAAAGCTGGAAAGGAGATTGTATATTCCGATTCCATCTGCGATCTAAAACTTCTGTTACTACTGCCCAGATATTTTTAATTTCAACAGTTTCATTTTGTATAAGATTTCCATCGCCTGCCAGGGTAATTTCCGAAGCAGATACAGCGACAATTCTATGTAAAATAAATTGCCCGTTTATCTCAGCCAGGACTACTCTTCCTTTTTTCACATCATTCAATTCAATGGATTTAAGTAAGATCCGGCTTCCACTTTTTAAAAAAGGATACATACTATCTCCGGATACAGTAAAAACTATTTTTTTACCCTGATCCAAATAGGTTTTTAAGTATTTGAAAAAGCTTTCGTTCGTTATTCTAACTACACGAGTGCCGTCCTGAGGATCATTATATAACATAACCTTAATTCCAGATTAAACTTTCATAAAACATGATTGCTTTTTCGACCATATTTTGTTGCGTAAAGTTCTCATTGAATCTCCGCTTTGCCCCTTCTTTTAATGTCTGATATAATACTTCCTCAGTACCTACCCGCTCAAGCGCCTCTCCCAATGCTTTTTCATTTTGTATCTCTACTATAATCCCTGACTGTCCATGTGCATTCACCCAGCTGACTCCCGAACCGGGTATCTGAGTAGAAACAACAGGTTTGCCACAAGACATAGCTTCTATCTGAACAATTGCAAAAGCCTCTGTCTTGATAATTGAGCTTAAGCAAAATATATCGCAGGCGCCATAATAACCTGGTATATCTTCGTCCGACACATATCCAAGTAATTTCACCTTATCTTGCAGATTGTATTGAGCGATTAACGCTAACAGTTCGTCTCTTAGCGGCCCTTTCCCCCCAATTAATATCACATAGTCATCACTTAAGTATTGTGAAGCCTTTATTAAGTATTCATAGCCTTTATATTCCACTAATCTTCCTAATGAAAATATAATTTTTTTGTTGGCGAATGTATGTCTGATCTTATCTACCCTTTCCTGTACAGGATTAATTCTCTCTATGCCAATAGGAATAAAATTTGTTTTGTTTTGATAATTCGTCAGAAATGGCGATTCAGCAACATAAACAGGACTTGTTCCTACAATTAAGTCGGCTCGTTTGATCATCCATTTTTGAAATGGGGCGTAAATCTTCAATAACAGTTTTTGTTTCAAAATGTCACTATGCCAATGCAATATTACCTTTCCTTTATAGTTTGACATAAATAGGGCAACGCAAGCCATTGGATCGGGATGATGAATATGGATAATTTCGTAGTTAGCACAAATCCCCTTTAATTTACTAATCATTGCTGGTGCAATCATGGTTGCTGACAACTTCATCAATGCAGGAACACAAATTAATTGAGCGTATGAGTTAATGACGCTTGTTCCGGGAGGATGATCTTCAGATGCAGTACAGAGCATGTCGCAATAAATCCCTTGTCCGGAAAGTCCTATCATCAGGTCATACATAACTTTCTCTACCCCACCCCGTACCGGATAAAATTTCCCTACTTGTAATACTTTCATTTTTCGCAACTATAAAACCTATATCCTACAACCGGATACAATCAAAAGGATAGTTTTGAAGCACACTTAAATGCTGGGGTAATCTGAAATTTCACACCACAATAAATCAAAACTTCTGCGAAGATAGGATCAGTAAAAAAGCCAGGAAACAGACAATGGGTACATCTGCTAAAGTATTAAGTATAAAGGCAACAAGTATGGGCAAAATTATTTTTTGAAATCACAGTTAACGTCTGGTAGATTTAACAGATGATCAAACAATTGTGCCCAGTTATTTGCAACAGGAGGCTGTATAATTTTCACATCTACTGGTTTTAACATTGAATAGTTTCCCTGAATCAGAGAAGCCATCAGGTTTGCCAGTTGCTTTTCATTATCAGGATCAAAAAAAGCGACTCTACCACTCCCCTGAGCTGTTTCATGTGCATATGGTAAATCTGCCAGTAACATCGGTTTTTGATATCTTGCAAACTCCGAAATAGGTAAACCCCAGGTTTCCACTTTAGATGGAAATATTAAACAATGAGAACTGGCATAAAAAGTCTCAAGCTCAATCCGGTTTAAAAACCCTATAAATTTTAGTGAGGTGAACTTATTCCCCCAGTTCTTGAATAACCATCTTGTATATTTATTTTCAATTCCGGTTATGGTAATATATACTTTAAAATTGCGAATCCCCATTTTCTGTTCCAGATGCGTTACAGCACGGCAAATACATTCAAAATTTTTATGGCTGTTGGGGGAGGCGGCAAAGATGAAAACATAATTTTCATCTGATCGATTATTGTCTACCCCGGGTTCAAACATTTTTACTGCCGTTGATGAGGGTTTTGATATAATGATCTGTTTAGGATCTAAATTAAACATGTTGGCCATCGCCTCTCTGAACCAGCTCTGCTGAACAACAATATAATTGTTCTTTTTAATATTGATCCAATAGAAGTACCTTGAGAAAATCGCAAACATAACGATCTTGGGTGCAAAGTACAACTCCCGCAATTTCCATTTGTAGAAAGGAAAGGAATTGTGGCAATAAACTGCTCTTTTTTGTGCTACTACCGTAGGAGAAGTATCATGTAGTGAGAACCACAGATACACAGGACTCAATTCCTTTGAGATCTTTTTCAAGGAAACATATTCAAACCAGAGTCTGTTTACCCATCTCTTTTTGGGCCATTGTGTTTCGATATACTCAATGTTAGGAAAATAAGCCAGTTCTTTTTTATGTATAATGACAAGGACGCGGTAGTCTTTTTCTTCTGCTAAAACGGATAAATACTGCACACAATCACGTAAGATAGCAAGAGTCCCGGCTTCTACAAGATTAACTGCTGATACTACAATGGTTTTCATACTTCTCTGTTTACACCTTCAAATTTTGAAATAATTCCAGCCACTGAAGCATAATTTTTTTCTCTGAAAAATTTTCTGAAAAACGAATCGATTCCACTCCCATTTCAATTCTTTTATCAGGGTCTCTAATCAACTCCATTACACGTTGGGCAAACATTTCTATATTTCCTTCTTCCACCAAAAATCCATTTATATCCTGATGTATAATATCTTTTGGACCACACTTACATACGTAAGAGACCATAGGTAACCCACAAGCTTGTCCTTCAAGCAGTGCCATAGGCAAGCCCTCATACCTTGAAGTCATCAATACCATAGAACTTTGCAAATATTCTTTTTCGAGATCCTGTACGGGTTTACATAAGCGGATAGCCTTTTCAAGATTCAAATCCTTGATTAATCGTTGCATTTCCTTTTCCAAAGGACCTTTACCGAAAATCCTTAAAATCCAGTCAGGATGAACCTGGTATATTTTATGCCAGGCCTTGATTAAGTCTTCAAATCCTTTTTGCTGGTCATAACGACCAACTGCTATAACTTTCTTTTGCGATACATCTGCCTTATCCCGGGGCACAAAACTATTTGCGTTTGGAATAACCATTATGTTAGACAAATCTCCCCAATAGATTTTATCTTCCTGAGTAAGAACTACAAAACGATCATATTTTCCAGCGACACGAAAATCATTTTTGTTTCGCCAAACATCTATTAATCTAGCTATTCCAGTCTGACTATACTGTAAGCGTTTGAACCGGGAGAAATGAATCTCTAATACTTTCTTACTTCCATCCTTAATGCTCCACAAAAATGAGGCATCATGATCAAACATAGAAATTACAATATCCGCTTTAAGACGAAAAAGCAAGTCTGTTAAACCCTTTCGGTGCATCCACTGTTTCAATGGATACTGAAGCAGTTTAATAAAAATACCCTTATTATTATTTTCAGTATAATTTATGCCCAAATCATAATGTTTTATCTTTGGAGAAAAAGTAAAAAAGGGACGCAGCCCTCCCTGGTCGGTAGTAACAATACTGACATCATATCCTCTCCCGATTAAATAGTTAGCTTTATTGGCCAATACACGCTCCATTCCTCCGGAGTTAAAGGTTCCATTGATCAGATATATTAATTTCATGCTGTTTTCCTCCCGCCATTTTTTTTATATTTTTCATCGTCCATACAATAAAACAATGCATATAAAAAAAATATGTCTGTAGAAACCTTAATCCAAACAATAAAGGTATAGGCCAATAAAAAAATAAATAAATCACGATACATCTTGTACCTGATTGCAAAAACAGTCGCATTATATACAAAAAGCGATGCAAATACACTAAAACCGGTTAATCCACAATACAAGATAAACCGACAATAGCCAATATCAGAACTAAATGCAAAAAGTCCGAACCGCCCACTTCCAATAATCCAGGTTTTCAAATCCTTTGGCCAAATCCACATGACAGTATTCAGTTTATCTGTTGATGACGTTCTAAATTCTCCATATTCTACCCAATTAAAAAAACCTTCAAATGCAAAACGTATGTCTGTATGGAAATTCTTATCCGTATTGTATAGATAGGCTGAAATAGCAACAACCACTAATAACATCAATCCAAATATGGCATGAAACGTAAGATATTTCCTTCTCATCACCAATCGAAAAATATCTGTATTTAAGATAAAATAAATAATAGCCATTACTAATCCCACACTAGTAGTACGGGCAATCATATCCCCTATAATTGCTATAGTAAAAAATGCAATTAGTAATATGAAAATTGTTTTTTTGCTGGAAAGAACCTGCTTATCCTTACTCAATACCGCTGCTGTCATTAACAGGACTATCGCAAATCGAATTCCCGCCGTATCCAATGATGCACCGATGCCGTATAATCGTCCAACACTAAGCACAAAGTCCTGACCTTGATTGACTACACTATCTACCAGGTGTTGAAATTCCGGTATCCTATCGATCATTATAGCAGCCACACATTGGATAAAACATACACCTACTGCATAAAAAGTTAACAGGCGCAAATTACAATAACCATGTACCTTGCCCATTATTGTACACACTGCATACGCCGCCCCCAGCCAGACAAAAAAAGTTGTAAAATAATTAGCGTACGAATAATCCGCAGTATTATTATAATCAGCTGAAAAATAGCATATTATCGAAAAAAGAGTAACAATTCCGGTTGCTCCCAGCAGCTCTTTGGAAAGAATTATTTTATTTTCATTTAACCAATTAAACACTAATAATATTACTCCCAAAACGGCTAACATCATTTTAGTATTTATAGTTGATGGCAAGAAAGTGAAGGCAATTGGGAATAGATAAAAGCTCAAAGCTATCCCTGTCATCAGTTGTTTCAGAAATCGTGACATATTATATCTTATTTATATAAAACCCCATAAATTATTCGAAAAACCAATAAATTATACAATTTAAGAGCCCAGTACTGCTTATGTACTGCCAACCATTGTAATATCCGGGTACGTAAGGGCAAGGATTTATTTTTCAAAACAAACTCATTCGCTTCTGGAAACCAGTTGACCCAACAGCTATAATTTAATGTTTTTTGCGACATTAATAAAGGTAATTTAATATTCAACTTCAGGTAAAAGAACAAATCCCCTATTTTATTCTCGAACTTACTATTTCTCAGAAAAAGCTCTACTTCCTTTACATTCTCTGTTACCTGACTGATATGTTGAGCCGAATAGGTTTTTGTCAAAGATTGAGTATTAGATTGTCGATAATGATACAAGGCCTTATCCAAATAAATCACGCGTTGTGCACGCGAAAATAATTTGATGGACACCATCAAATCCTCTCCCATATTATTCCCTGGTATGAAACGAATATTATTATTCTCGTACAGCGATCGTTTGGTTAAAAAAAGCCATAAATTCCATCGCATCCTTCCGCATAACATGAGTGAGATCGCTTCCCACGCCGTATTGAAGGTAGATTGATTCATCCGTCTTTTATTATTGGAAAAGGTTAAAAACCAGTTAAAGCCCACAATATCGGCATCGTTTTTCAAGGCACACTGAACAGCCATCTCAATCGCATCAGTTTCTATACTATCATCTGCATCTACATAATAAATATATGTTCCTGTCGCCTGATCCAACCCAGTATTACGGGCAGCGGCCACCCCCATATTTTGCTCATGCTCCAGCAGCTTAACCTGTATGTATTTATCATTTTGCCATTTTTCAGCAAATGACCGAATCAACTCTGCACTCTTATCCACACTGCAATCATTAATAAAAAGCAATTCCAGATACTGATAGCTCTGAGCTTTCAAAGATTCCAGACAAACCAATAAAGTCGGTTCTGCATTAAATACAGGTATAATTATAGAAACTACCGTTTGTGTATCTCTCATATCAAATTCAATCTTCCTGAATATCTAAATAAGGTTTATTTCTTATTATGGTTAAAATTCTGTCTACAATTTCAATGTGTTTACTGTTAAATTTACGCGCGAACATATACTTAGAGGTTAGTAATTCATGATAATCACTGCTCTCCCAATCGTAAATACGATTATTTTTCCAGCGGATTAAGCGTTGTGAACTGTAGCCTTCATTTTCAGAATCAAATACCTGTTGGCGGAATGGCGAATTCCAACAAATTGTATGTAAAAAAATTTCATCAGCACAATAAGTGCACTTATAGATATGACGTATATCTTGCACATTAGCCAAAAGATAGGTCACAAAGCTCTGCGTAACTGAAACCCAGTTCCCTCCTTTCTTAAAAGATATGTTGAAATTTCTTTTAATTCCTAGTAAATATTGTACTTTTAAAAACAGAAACCGAATCATACGCCGTAACAGACCAGCAAATGTTTGCTGAAATATGAAATGCCGGGGGAACAGGTGATACCGTTGTACCTTTCTATTAATTTGCAAGTCAATATTCCCTTGTGTGTATCCAATAAATTCCTTGCCTTTATGCTGCTCAAAAAAAGAATGAATTTTCTCCTGCGATTGCAGGGGCATATCAGTACCTGACAATAAGTGATAATATTGGTAAACTTCTGTTGTATGTGCCTGCTTAAATAACAGTAACTCGACCTCTATTTGAGAAAAATCCGCCCAGCGAACGTCTATTCGCTCGGGAGATATAATCAGGCGGGCATATCGAACAGAAAGCAAAGGCAAATCTTTCATTTTTTGATCGAAATGAATATAAATATCATTCCGGATATCATCCAAAGCCTGAATTAATCGCTTTAACACCTCAATTTCATGATGCGCTATAATCAGATATGCATGTTTCATCCTTCGCTATTTCTTACTTTTCGATATAGACTTCTTACAGTATTAATCAATATTTTCCCAAACCACGTTCGATAGACTCTGGATAAGATTTGTACTTTAAGATTAAAACTGGCTTGTTGCTTGATCTTACCGGGCAATTTCTCATAATATTTCCACCATAAATCGAAGGCTATAGTAAACGTAACCCAAGGTTTAGGGCCAGTATAATGCACATTCCCTTTATGTTGGACATTCTGCCAGTCTTGCACCGTATAATACTGCAGAAATATTTTTTTGTACTGTGGCAATAAAAAAGTGCGTATGCTGTTACAATAAGGTGGTAAACCTACAATCTTACCCCTACAGAGTTGATTGATAACGTCCTGATCTGGAAACTCAAGACCTTCAACTTTTGCCGCTTCCAGAAATTTTTCCACCATATTGTCTTTACGCAATTGTGCCAAATTCATTAGAAGCAATCCCGAATTTATATATTTCCCAGGCTCGCAACCAATAGCGTTCATGTGTGCTTGTTGAGAATCTAATGTTGCTTCAAACACACCCGCCATATAATTATCCTTTAGATATATAGAATGGTAAAGATCGGCCAGATTATTCTGGAAGATCATATCACAATCAATATATAATACCTTATCGTATTCGGGCAGGAGATCGGGAAGTAACAAACGATACGAAGCCGCGATCGTGTACTTCTCATCAATGTATAAATCTGTAAGTTTTCCTTCTAAGTCTATAAAAGAAAACCTACACCGCGTTCCACCCAGTTTAACCAGCATATCTTCACTTTCCGTAGATAACCGCTGCGTGAGGAGACAAATAAAATGGAAACAATCTCTACTGGTGGCATGATTTTTCACAGAAAGAATACAAGCAGCAGCCGGCACTAAATAACTTGGTGTAAAGGCTAGTATTAGTGGAATATGTTGGGTATTTTTCTCATCCATAAGTTTATGCTACTAAGAGCCTTTAATGAAAATATTTTGTATAGAATGAATAAAATTTGCCTCCAGATTTTCTATTTTGACACGAAAAGCTTTAAACTCATCAATTATTTCATCATAATGATCAAGCATATATTTTATCTTCTTAAGAATTAATACTTCATCATTGAAATCTTCAATTTTAAACTCCTCTGGTATTGCCACATCAAATGAATTAACAGCTGCGTTCCGTTTTCCAACAAGCAGCATGCAACCATTATGAACAGTTTCTTTGGGCAATCGTTCTGGTCCGCCAAAAAATCCAAAATCAATATAGAGTTTGCTTTTACGAAACAGATTAATCATTTGATCAACATCCATTCCCTTGATCGGAACAAACTGAATATCCACCTGTTTTAAAAGTTTATTCATTAAACTTGATGGTTTTGCAGGATTATAGAGAACCACCCTGCTTCTGTTGTTGGATATAAATTCAGGAAAATCCTGTTTCAGAAACGGTAAACCAATTGGCTCAACAAACATTACCACATTTTTATGTCGCCTTTTGACAAAGTTGTAGGCAAACATAGATCCACATAAGTTGATATCATTTTTCTGAATTAAATAAGGCTGAAGTGCAGCCCTTTTAAGAAAAAACTGATTCAAAAAAGCTTGTTTCCACCTCATTATTCTTAGTGGAATCAAATCCCGGATGGTACGATGGAACTTCATTTTAAATCCAACAGGAATTGTCTCATAACCATCGTAAAACTGTAAACTTAACCACCAAATACATTTTGTTAGGTTCTTATACTTTTTTAAAAAACGAGTCGCAATTTCAGGGGCAATAATTACATGCCCCTTTCTATCTTCTATCAGATCAATAGAAATCACTTTAGGTTCATATATCAAATAACGAGGGGGTATCATTGGGCTGCCATAATAACAAATGAATGCGCTATATCCACATTTATTAAGATAATATGCCAATTGATGCAGCGCTTCAGGCCCACCAGAAGAAATAGTCCCTGGAGCGAGAATGTAAATGGTAGACTCTTTAGTCAGATTAATCATAATTTCAATCCTGGTTTTAATGAGATTTAGAGACCATTATTTTTAAATAGTGAGTCAAAACAAAAGCGAAAAAGCATAACCACTTTATCTTTCTTGCTCAATAATTTACAATACCTGATCGCATAAAACTTAGACCAGGGCAAATATTTGATTACCTGATTGTAATAATCGTAGAGACATTTCCCATAAATGTATGATCTATTATTACCCCGATAGAAAAAATGCTCGATAGCATCTTTTGGAACCTCATAATTTAAATCAAGCAACCATTGGTAAAACAAGGTATTCGCCTTTAATTTATTATCAAGCTGTGTTTTACTACTAGAAAGATGAATGGTCGAAATACGGAAATTAAACAGCATTTCCTTCGTATTCACCATCCCATTAGCTGATAATAAAATTGAGGTCGCGGCATCGGAACAGAAGGCAGAAGGAAAATACACGAATTTTTTTTCTTTAATAGCTATGCTTTTGAACATATAATTACCAATACATGTTAAAATAGTTGCCCTTAGCCAATAATATAAAAATGCATGTTTAGAACAGTATTCAGGAATCAACCCATCAATCCCAACCAAGTTATTTTCTTCATTAATGATACCCACTTGTGCACGAATCAAATCCACCTGGGGATAAGACTGAGCCAGCTTTACGCAAGTTTCCAGAAAATCCGGATGATAGGTATCATCATCGGCTGCCAGTACAATATAGTCTCCACTGGCATATCCGATACTCAGATTCCATTGCTGCACCAGGTTCTTACCACCAATATTTTCTGTATTGCGATAATAGCGGATACGTGGATCATCAAAGCTGTTCACAATGGATCTGAGATCTTCCGGCGAAGCATCATCCACGATAATCAACTCCCAATTTGTATAGGATTGTTCTATAATACTGGCAATCGCCTGCGATAAATAAGGCGCTTTATAAGCGGGTAATACAAAAGATACTAAACACATTCTGACCTCATTTAATTATATTATAAAAAACGTTTTTGGTTTAAAAAAGCGTTTACCATTCCTAACCAAAAAACTATATATAGGATAGTTTACTTTTTTTAATACCAAAAATAATTGGAGCGACAGTGGCAATTGGTTACTCCTAAATATATCCAGGATAGAAAACCGCCTCCAAATGGCATTATTTTTTTCGATAGTAGGCAATGCAAAACGCGACAACAATGCGGTATTCAATTGTTTAAATTCGCGCTGGCGGCCTTGCGAAAGGAAAAAATTACGTCGCTGATAAATTGCCTCGGTCTTATCAATAAAGCCATCAGCATTAGTTTCATCTGCGGTAATACTTCCCTTCCTCATTCTGTAATAATACAGGGGCAGATCCAGATGCACTATCGGCCCCGCTGCTCTCAAAAGTTCATGGATCACAAATTCATCCTCATGAATTTTCCCTACCGGATACCGAATCTGATCCCATAAACATTTTGCATATAGTTTGTTCCACGGCACCACAAAAATTGTTTTAAATACATCAGCTATTTTTTCCATAGGATCAACATCTATAGAAACATCATAACTTCCATGATGAAGATGGGCTTTTCGCTCAACACCTTCTGATTCATCAAATAAATTGTATGAACAATACAGCAGTTTGTGCTGGCCAATGTGCTGTAACATGAGTGCTATAAATTGCGTATGCACACGGTCATCGCTATCTACAAATGCAATGTAATCACCCCTTGCATGATCCAAACCCACATTGCGTGCCTCTGATACTCCCCCATTTTTTTGGTGGATTACATGGATCCGATGATCTTTGAGCGCATAGATTTCACAGATTTCTCCACAGCGGTCTGGTGATCCATCATTTACCAAAATTACCTCAATATGCGGATAACTTTGCGCCAGGATATCCTCTATACAAATCGCTAAATACGGTTCCACTTTGTAAACGGGTACAATAATGGAAACCAGGGGCTCTCGCTCATTTACTTCTTCCATAATGCGCCTAGTTTAGCCCGAATTTGTTTTTTGATACGTTCTTTGAAAGATATTTGATCCGCATACAATGCAAAAATTTCCCGATACATAGCTGTTGGCAAAATACCTCTCACACTATAGAAATTACTAAAATGAAACGCAATATAATGCTGCTGCCTTACATACCCTCCCAGCAGTTTATCCAAAAATAAAAGTGTTTTCAATTCCTCCTTAAAGCGCAATCCCGATTGTGTCGCTTTAGAGGTAACATCTAAACCATGCTTTCTAAAGTAGGTGTGAAATTTGGCGCTGATCATGACCTGCCCTTGCAGACCAATCTCCGACCAAAATATCCAGTCGCCACAAAATTTGTAGTTGAGATATTCCGGCGAAAGTTTATAATAAGAAGATTTTCGAAATATCGCCTGGCTCGCATTCCATATACCTGTAAAAGGCAACATGTTTATTTTGACAAACGATGTACCTTCAACTAGCTGTGCCACGGATTCTCCATCAAACCCCGCACTGATACGCTGACTATGCTCGTCCACCAAATACAACTGCGAAAATGCAAGATTGACACCAGGTTCTGCAGAAATATGGAAGACTAACTCCTGTAAAAAGTCGGGTTCAGACCAATCATCACTTTCAGCAATCCAGATCCACTCTCCTTGTGCAAGCCGAATGCCTTTTTCCCATTGGTTGAAAGTAGATCCCGAGTTTTGCTCATTATAAACAATATGGGATACTCTCGGATGCCTGGCATATTGGTCGATAATGTCCTTACTATTGTCTGAAGAGCAATCATCCAATATAATTAATTCAAAATCCTGAAATGATTGGTTCAGCACAGACTCCAAACGCTGCGTTAAATAGGCTGCGTGATTATAATTCGGGACTATAACAGATACCTTAGGCATAAATCTATTTATATCGTAATTAAACACTTCTCTTTCCGAAAAAAAATTTACATTGAAAAACCAGCAACTTAACAAACATCATATAGGGCGTTAGCGTTAAAAAATATATTTTCCATGTTTCAAAGAGGTAGTACAGTGCTAATCGATTTTGATGATGGATCAAACACTGATGAAAAAAAAGCAGGTAATTGTTGCGTTCCAACTGTTTGCTGTATCCTACTCCCTCTTCAACCAGAGGCAATTGCCGGCGATACAACTGATAAAAACAATGCGCTGATAATAGCCATTCACGGTCAAAATTGCCCATTGAAAAATGGCTCAATAAAATATTTTTGACCACAAGAATCTTCCATCCCTTTGCTTTGGCTTGCAGCGATATGGACAAATCATAGTTATGAAATCCATCCAGTCTTTCGTCGAACATCAAACCTGTCGCCTTTCGCATAGCGATAAACACGCCATCAATAACAACAACCGCTTCTGGCTTCTCCCACTTATCACCAGGAATATAATCGGTAATTAATTTTCCCTTGTCATATTGTTTGATACATTCGACATTATGCTGTTTTCCGTTTTCATACCATGCTGAAGGAGCCCTGGTTTTTAACCTGACACCAGCCAAGCCAATTAAACCCACATTTTCATCTTCTTCAAACTGTTTTACCAGTACCTCTCCCCAACCTGAACTATCAAATAGTACATCCTCATGAACAAAAAGCAAATACGGGTATTTGCTCCTGACCAGCCCATGGTTATATGCCTTGTATATACTCATGGTTCCTGGATTCCAGATACGAACTATTTCATAAGGGATACCACACGTTTTCCGGAGATTCTCTTCGAAATCCAGATAATACTGCTCTTGATAGGAAGATACTATAATGGAAAGCATTTATATTTCATTGAGAGTAAAAAACTATATATCAAAGGGGATTGTATGGCAAAGTCTACCTTAAAACGTCTTCCCTTGTATTCGTTGTAATCTTTTTTTAATTCACTGATATGGGGATTATGCTCACAAACCTGGCGAAATATATTGCGGTTAATATCATCAGCATATTTACCTTCCTGATCAAAGTCTAATTGTTGTTTAATAGTCTTCATCTCCAGATAATGAAACCTCGTATTGGTAATATTCGAGTCGTGCCTTCTATAATAAATGAGTGAATCACTAACGGATCCTATAATCAGATTTAACCTCGCCAGTTGTAATGCCAGATAATAATCTTCCAGCAATACATCTAAAGGAAACTTACCTATACGCGCGAAAATATTGGCCTTCAAAAAAAGAGTAGATCCGGGCACAAAGTTCTCGCGCAGCAATGACTTTATCATTTCTGCTGTTGTGGAGTACTGCACTACAGGAAAATAGGACTCTCTAACCACTTTCGATTCTTCATCTACAGAAAAAGCGTTGGTATATACTGCTTGCAAAGAGCTCGTTTCTAAATATTGCACACAGGTCATGATATAATCCTCTGAAAAATAATCATCACCCGCAATCATTTTCACATATTCTCCTTCTACCATTTCAATACATTCGTTCAGCATAGTTGCCAAACCTGTATTATTTGCATGGTAGTTCTTACTTGCGGGGTAATTATTTTCAGTCAACCATTCCTCAAAAACCTGAACAGAACCATCTGAAGAGGCATCATCTCCAACAATAAGTTGAATGTTTTTATAAGTCTGATTCTTTATACTATCCAAATTCTCACGAATAAATTTTCCGTGGTTATAAGACACTACAATGATGCTGACAAGTGGTTCTTTCATGCTCATTAAAATTTATTTAAAATTTCGACTACATGTTCTACCTCCACATCGCTTAATACCGGGCTTATGGGTAAGCTTAACACCTCTTCATGAATTTGTTCAGTAAGCTCAAAACACAAACTATTATACTCCCTATATGCTTCTTGTCTATAAGGCGGTATTGGGTAATGAATTAATGTTTGAATTTCATATTGTGTCAGGTAGCTTTGCAAAGCTTCGCGATTTTTTGTACGAATAACATACAAATGCCAGACATGGGATAAGGGATCTGCTGGTAAAACAGGTAATATAATTTTCTCGTTTTTTATATTTTCGGCATAATAATCTGCAATGGCTCGTCTTCTCGCATTGTCTGCATCAATAAACTTCAGTTTCTCATCTAGGACCGCCGCTTGCAATTCGTCAAGACGGGAATTTAATCCTTTATATAAGTTAACATACTTTTTGATCGAACCATAATTTGCTATAGCACGTATCGTTTGAGCCAATGCTTCATCCTTACACGATACAGCTCCCGCATCACCCAAGGCACCAAGATTTTTGCCTGGATAGAAGCTAAAACCCGCCGCGTCTCCTAAGGCACCCGTTTTCATCCCCTTCCATTCCGCACCAATTGCCTGTGCATTATCCTCTATAATTTTCAAATCATGTCGTTTCACAATACGCTGTAATTCTTTAGAAAACACAGCTTTCCCATATAAATGCACAATCAGAATAGCTTTTGTCCGGGCAGTAATACAGTCCTCTATTCTAGCAATATCAATGTTAAAGTCGACTAAATCAGGTTCACAAAAAACAGGAATTAATCCATTATCAGAGATAGCCAGTACCGAGGCAATATAGGTGTTTGCAGGTACGATAACCTCATCGCCGGGTTTCATCATACCCAACTCTATATAAGCTCTGAAAATTAAACGCAAAGCATCCAATCCATTGGCTACACCAATAGCATGACTGGCACCAATATACCGTGCCAAACTAGTCTCAAAAGTCTTCACTTCATTACCCAACAAGTACCAACCCGAACGAAAAGCAGCCAGTAGCCTGTTTTCAATAGCTTCCTGATGAAGCATATTTATTTTCTGTAAGTCAAGAAACTTAATCATTTCCGTATCCGTTTTTTATTTTCCAAACGTCGAATCCTTCATTTTCCCAAGGCATTCCTCTACTAAATTTATCTGGCCATGGATAGTGAGATTCTCCTGTTTGTTTGGATTTAAGATCTCTTACATCTTTTAGTCTTTTACCTGGATTTCCAATAATCAAAGAATAATCTTCGTATTTTCCTCCAACCAGAGATTGCGCCCCTACCAGGCAATGCTTCCCAATCTCCGTAGCTGGTAATAAGACTGTACCGACAGCGATTATAGAAAAATCACCAATTGTTACCCCTATACAAGTATCTGAGGGAGGTGTAGGATCATTTGTCAAAACCACATAAGGATAAATAAATACATAATTCCCTATTTTCGATTGTTGCCCAATATGAACATTACTATGTAACCAACAATTATCTCCAAACTCTACATATCCTTGTATATCTGTTACTGTTCCCAGTCTGCAATTATTTCCAAATTTTGATTTTTCTCTGATTGTAACACGATGGCCTGTTGAAAAATTCTCACCAAATACCGATCCGGCATAAATAATAGTGTGACTTCTGATTAATGCTCCTTCCATTATTACTGTTTCCGGATTTTCATAGGAGTCAGAAAAATAATAATCATTCAGTGGCTCTCCAAGGATACAGTCATTAGCGATAATGGAATTATCTCCAATCTTTACGTAATCATAAATAACTGTATTATCTCCAATCCTTACATTTTTACCAATTATGGCCTTTTCACTTATATATACATTACGATTGTTAAACTTCATAGCTATAATTTTTAAATTCTCTATAATTGCGGATATATTCTTCTTCAACATAATACTCAGATGCTAAACATAACAATACTGCAGTATGTGAAAAATGGATGTCACGCCATACCAAATTGGGGATATAGAGCCCCTTTGCCGGGTGGTCCAATATAAAAGTCTCTTTATTTCCCTGGCAATCTTCAGTATTAAACGTAATGATTCCAGAAACGGCAAAAATCACTTGTTGAAGATCCTTATGTGCATGTCCTCCCCGCACAACATCCTGAGGGGTAAAATAAGTCCAATATAGCCGTTTGAAATCGAACGGCATATTTCTCTGATTTTCGGCAATAGTTATATATCCTAGTTCTGAAGAACCGATTTTATCAAACATAATTATACGGGGAGTCGGATATGTTGCTTTACACATAATTAGCTCACATTAATTTTATAGTCAAACTTAGGACGGATAATGCCCGGATAAACATGGGTCTTGATGCCCATCTTAACATTCTCTACTTCAAAACCAATTAGATTATCTGCTCCTAATAAGAGTTCGGTTTGATCTTTACCAAAAAAGAGTTTAAAATAATAATTACCTGCATTGAGGATATTAGCGGGGATAACAAACTCTACAGTATATTCACCAATTTTTAAATTTTGCTTATCTTTTATAAATGCCCCTACATGGAAAACCACTGTTTCATCTACTGTACGTAACTCAAACGTTGTATCTAAAGCAATATTTGGCGTGTAATTATAAAAACGAAGTTTCACAGCAATGCCAGATTCAATATTCAAATCCTGCCCCGATGCTGGAATGGCGGCGAATTCTAAAATCCGGATATTTCGATTTCCATAAGCGGATTCGGGTGAACCTTCATGTATATAACGTGCATTGGTAGCAGCATCTTTTTGATATTCATGAATGGTGTCTATGGTAAGGCCCTTATAATCAATTGTGCCATTACGCATCAATATACCCTTAGTGCAAAGCTCTTTTACGGCTACCATATTATGGCTTACAAATAATACAGTTCTACCTTCTCCTTGTGAAACTGTATTCATTTTTCCTAAGCATTTTTTCTGAAACTCGGCATCCCCAACAGCCAATACCTCATCTACAATCAATATTTCAGATTCTAAATGTGCTGCCACTGCAAACGCCAGGCGAACATACATCCCTGATGAGTATCGTTTTACAGGAGTATCTATATAACGTTCTACGCCAGAGAAATCGACAATCTCATCAAACTTACGTTTGATCTCTTTTTTGGTCATCCCTAAAATAGCCCCGTTCAGGAAAATATTCTCCCGTCCGGTCATTTCAGGATGAAAACCTGTACCAACCTCAAGCAGTGATGCTATACGCCCTTTAACTTTGATATTTCCGGTTGTAGGAGAAGTCACTTTTGACAAGAGCTTAAGCAGCGTTGACTTGCCAGCTCCATTGCGCCCGATAATTCCTACTGCATCGCCTTGTTCGATCTGAAAATTAATATCATTCAAAGCCCAGACATAATCTGAATTACCTTTTACAGAACGGTCATTGGTTTCTCCAATTTTTAAGAAAGGGTCTTCTTTTCCGCGAAGACGAGCCCAAAACCGATTCAGGTCATGTGAAAGTGTTCCCGTTCCCACCTCTCCAAGTCGATATTGTTTTGAAACATTCTCTACTTCTAATGATATATTCTTCATTACGCAATAATCATATTAAATTGTATCTGCAAAATTTTTCTCCACCTTATTAAATATCAACACCCCTAACATAAAAATCACACACACTACGCAAGAGGAATACACCAACATCCCCGGCGAAAACTCTCCTGCTCCTAAATAAGCATATTTAAAAGCTTCAAAAATGGCAGTAAGCGGATTAGCCATCAATAATGGCTTGTACCTTTCGGGTAGTGTAGAAACTGGATAGATTACAGGAGTAGCGTACATAAATAATTGCACACCGAATGTAAGTAGCTGTACCATATCCCGGTATTTTACAGTCAAACTTGAAAAAATCATACCTAATCCAAGTGAAAAAGCTGCCATCAACACAATTAATAAAGGCGAAGCAAGTATCCAAAGGTTTGGCCGGACCAAACCCTGGAGCCAAAAATAAATTACGACAGCTATAAACAACAAGAACTGAACACCAAACTGCATCAGTTTCGAAACGACAATTGACAATGGCATAATTAGTCTAGGAAAATAAACCTTTCCCAACATTGTTGCATTTTTAGAAAATACAGTTGCCGTATCATTTAAACAGGTAGAAAAATAGTTCCATAAAGTCACACCACATAAATAAAATGCAATTTGAGGAATGCCATCTGTAGATATGTTTGCAATGTTGCCAAATACAATCACATAAATAATAGTCGTAAAAATAGGTGTAACAAAAAACCAAACCGGCCCTAAGACCGTTTGCTTAAAATAAGTAACAAAATCCCGCCGTACCAACATAACCAAAAGATCACGGTAGCGCCATATTTCATACACATCTATTTTAAACAAACCACTACGTGGTTCAATAACTTCCGTCCATTGTGGATCTATAACTCTATCTTCCTGTTCCATTTTCAATCACCTTATTACCAAACTCCGCCTTTAATGTACTTTTAAGCCCTTCTACTATTGTATAAGGCGGTTGAAAGCCAGAACTCAATACGCTATTGGAATCATATTCCGTTACTGCGCAGAATTTTTTCACTCTTACAGAACTAATGGAAAGTTTCTTTTGCAACAGCCATGCTAATACATCAAATCCATAGCCCCCAAGAAGGCCTAAGAAATAAGGTATATATATTGTAGGAATTCGTCTGTCTAATGCTTCACCAGTATTTAAAACCAAATCGTTAGTTGTAAAATCAGGTTTATCAACATAATTGTAAACGTTGTATCCTCTTTCTTTATGTAAAATCAGAAACAGTATAAACGCGACAACATTACCGATATAAGACATAGATTTCCTGTTATTTCCTTTCCCTATCATAATAAATTTCCCAGATGCAATCTGATTTAATAAATTATAAACATTTCCTCTGTTTCTTTCTCCGAAAATTACTGTAGGCCTGATGACGTTAATATTCCAGTCTTCATGAGTCTTATACCACTCCTGCAGTAGCTGTTCTGCCTTCCATTTGCTCTTTCCATAATGATTAAAAGGGTCAGCTGGCGTATTTTCATTTGGATTATTCTTATCTAAACCATAAATAGCAACTGTACTTGTAAATATGATCCGTTTAACTGCATTTTTCTCCATCGCTTCCAGGGTACACTGCATACCATTCACGTTAACATCATAATACAATGACGTTGGTTTTACGTCATCCCTGTGTTCGGCAGCCAATAAAACGACTAAATCTATTCCCTGCAACAGCGTCTGCATAACCTCTTTGTCCAGGACATCAGCAATTCTTGTAATTTCCGGATACCGGGTACTTTGTTGCTTATCAATATTTAGTATTTGAAATATTTCGGAATGAAATAAAATTTCTATCAATTTCGAACCAACAAAACCAGACCCGCCTAAAACCGCAATTTTCATAATCATTCAAATAATATTATTTTGGAATCGACACAATCAGTTTTTTTCTTATATTTCTCTATTATAGAAAAAACAAGAAGGAAACCGGTCCATAACAGTACGTTACATAAAACAATTAAGTTATTGCTCATATATTGCACCGAGACTATATTAAGCACGCAAAAACCCAATGACAATGCTATAATCGAAATCATAGCATTCCTATGAGATACCCCTGCTCTCAAAAGTTTGTGATGTAAATGGTTTCGGTCAGGCTTGAAGAGTGGTGCTCCAGTTCTCCAGCGTATGCACATTACGCGCGCCACATCCAGGACCGGAATGATAAGGGGTGAAAATGCTACAATTATTGCACCGTCAGAAAATGGTTTTATTGCCTGATTGTTTGTTGCAAAACTAAGGGCGAGAAAAACTATAGAAAAACCTAGGGTTAAACTTCCGGTATCTCCCATAAATATTCTCCTCTGGCGGCGTGCCGTTCCAAAAACATTGAAATAAAAAAAGGGTAATAAGACTCCTGCTGTAATGAAGGAAAATAATCCATGAATCCAGGCTCCATAATATATAAACAAGCCTCCAAGTACCAAAGTACCTATACCAATAAGGCCTGAACAAAGACCATCCAATCCGTCTATCAGGTTAACTGCATTTAATACAAGTACAATTACAAAGATTGTTATTGGTATTCCAACCCAGGGTGATAAATGCGTAATAAAGAATAATCCATACAAATCGTTTATCCACAAACCTGAAGCAGGTAACAGACAGGCCGCAATTATTTGGTTGAAGAATTTCCATTTGTAGTTAACTCCAATCAAATCATCACCAATACCTACAATAAAGAGCAAAAACAACCCACACATTAATGATAAAAACATGGGTAACAGCCCAAGAAGATCAACATTCAGGGCTACAAATTTGACTTTATATACTACGATTACCGTTAACGCAAATAAAAAACATTGAACAGGGAAAAAAGCGACTCCCCCAAGTCGGGGAATGGCATTCTTATGTAACTTTCTAGAGTTCACCGGATCAAACAAACGTCTTTTGTAGGTTACGAGCATAATCAACGGGGTTATTATTCTCCCCAAAGAAACAGCAATCAAAAACGGAATAACAACAATTAAAAACCTCATAATTAAATAATTAACACACTTATCCTACAGAGCATTAGACATCAATTTTACACTCAAAAACCTACTTAATTCCCGAATGTATTTTTTTAAAAAAGTATTCCACCTGTGAAAAATCAACATCCTTTAGCAACACTAACTTGTTTTTATCCAATAAATAAATTGTTGGTGAAGCTTTGAGGTCGTATATATTTTTTTTCAATATATCCCGGTCCCGATCCAGTCCATTTACCCAGTTAGAAGGCAGATTAGGCTGATATGCCTTCCAGATTTTTTCGTTCCCCTCGGGATATATTGCAATAATTTTTAACATCTTCTTACCGATCAACTCATTAATTACCAAAGATTTCTTTAGTTGCCTAACTGCCAGTTCGCAACTACTACAGCCTGGTTCATAAAAGACAAGAAGAGTGAAAGGAGATTTTATTTCACTCAAACTCTCTCTTTTTCCATTTTCCAGCCAATAAAAAAATAAATTAGCTTTTGACCCCGGCTTATTTTTTCGAACTATTTGGAGTTGTAATTGATACTTTATTTTTTCATTATTATCTACCATATCAGATTCCAGGAAATACTGTAGTACAATTTCATAATACAAGTCATTTCGCATAGGTGAATTGGGATCATATAAATACTTATCAAATAAATTTTTGAAAAAAATAAATGTCACTTTCTGCGATTTGGCTTTATCCAAAAATGAATAAATACTCTTCTTAACTTCACTGACAGGCGCATAAGGAAATATCACGATATAGCCTACAAATGCTTGCTCTGCTAACTCTCCCTGCGTACCGGTTAAATTATTTTTAAAATTAAAACTGTCCCAATAGTGGGAAAGCCGATCATTATATTTTGCTTTTGAATTTGTAAAATTCCGGGAAACAGCACGTTGCTTATCAAGCACTTTATTTTTATCTGTTGTTCTTTTTTCTTTTGTTCCCTGGCACGATAAGCAACAAATAGTCAGTACAAAAAATGACACCTTCAGGAATTGATTACAGATTTTCATAGGATGCCGAAAAAAAAGCTACGTATTCCTTTTTTGGAATTTCTATTTCTTTCCGATAAGAAATTCTCCTGAAAAACTAATTTGTGTGTCTGTTTATTCTTAATAGCCTGATAAAGCAAACCCCAATCCTGAAGCCCCCCAAAATTTCGATCGTCAATAAATAGATCAGCTCTTAATTTCCGTCCCGCAGTTAAAGGATCTTCTTCCGGAAAATTTGCATTATAGGCAAAAAAACATAAGCCCCTAGATTCACAATAATCAATAGCTTCTTGCAGCAAATCACCTTCTCTAACTGTCCAAAGAATCAATTGATGGTTTTCATTTTGAAGTTGCTTCAATGTATCAAATGCAAAAGGAATTGGTTTACCTATGGACGGGTACCTATGTTCAACAATTGTCCCATCAAAATCAACAGCAATTATCATATTAAAAACACCTTAGATTTACAGAATTATTTGATTTCCTATTTAACATCCTACTCTAATTAAGGGGATATAACTTAGCTCGGACACAACGCACAGTTGGTGCACCCAGGCTACTAACCACGCTGGCTTTATAGACATAACCATTGCTAGCATTTGCGGCACTTATTTGACTTGCAGCAGTATTTATATTGTTAGGATAAAAGAAGGAACCTGTCCCTTGAGTAAACGGTACAGTACCAGCATTGTATACGAAACCACCACCAGTGGGGTTGTCACCAGCCATAAACTGGGCAATCTTATTATTACTGGCGTTAAAAAAAGAGTCACCAGGTGTACCGCTCGCAGTAAAACCCTTAAATGAAAGAATAAGTTTATTACTGAAATAAGGAGTTGCAGCACCTGTTGTACTTTCAGTCGTAGTATACTCTATCCAATTACCCGATGAAGTAGCTGCGTTAAAGACAAATTTAAGGTTAGTGTTCTGTACAAGACTATTAACTTCGTTAAGAGTTGGCATGCGCCATGTACCCGCCGGATATACCAAACTACACGCATCAACCGCCCCTACGGTTGGTCCGGAAGGAAATTGCGTTTTAAATTTCCAGAACTCACCGCTCAAATTAGAATATCGGTTATCAGGAAAATGCCTGAATACATAATTTCCAGTACCACTGCTCAAGGAAGCTCCTGTCCAAAACAAATTCGCTCTGGCCCAGGATGTTCCATTTACTGTCACTGCCGATTCAACTAAATCGACTTTCAGGAGTTTACCATTTGTAAGCGTCACACTTGGAAAAATAAACTTACCGGTAAGTCCGGAAAAAGAACGGGAACTACCATCATCTAATGTGAGCGTAAAGTCTGTCACAGTCACAGGAAGATTTGTAATTGTTTTTGGAGTAGCTGTAGTAGCCGTATAAAAATATGCAATTCGTGCCGTATTCGATACGACACCAGTTATTGGGAAATTTTTATTAACCGAACTGGCAGAAGGAAGGCCTGTTGCTGGTGTAACATTAGTTACAGCACCCGTTTTGATGTTAACAGTTCCCACGTCAAAATTCGTTGGATCAATTTGCACCGTACCAGAGGTTAAACTAGCAAACATCCCCTGGGCATTGAGTACAACCCCTACCCTGGTAGTCAGGTGTTTAAAAGGAATATTAATATTAGCATTCTGAACGGTTTTTGCCGGCGGTATATCTTTACCCGTTGTAACTTGACCGCTAGCATATAACAGGTCCCGGTTTACCGCAGTAGGCATAGTTGGATTTGCCCTTTGGGCAGCAGGAATATCAGCAACATCGTTCGCGTCATTATAAGAATATGCAAACCAATTATAGGTTGTTCCCTGACTCACAACTACACTTGCATTAACCCCCATTGTAAATAAGGTACTGGAAACAAAGCTCCCGTCTGCAGCATTATAGAGTAATAGACGAAACTTATTTCCCCCAGCCAATGGTGAAGAAGTCGTCGCTCCCGTAGGCATTGCAAGTGCCGTCTCCTGTTGTTTACCTTCCTGCTGGACAGATAATAGAACTTCTAAACCACCCGACCTAACAATTTTATTTCCCAAAGCTTTATTTTCTGTCTTTAAAACTTGTTCTGTATTAGTCAAATTTATTCCATTACCATTATTAGAGGTTGCTTTCAGTGAAATACTATTTGACCCACCATTTTTAGAACCTTCTGCCTGCAGAACTCCATTCGGCCCTTCATCTTCGACATTATCTATACCATCAACTACAACGTTTAGTTTAACAAGATCACCTGTTAAAACATTACCCGCAGGGACTACCTCATTGCTGTCTTTTTTAGAGCAACTCCATAAAAAAAGTATACCTAATAACAGCAAAACAGTTAAACGAAAACTGATACTATTCTTTTTTATAACCAGACTCATATCTATGTTTATAAGCTTAAAAAATTAAAAATCCCCTCTCTGGGTATCTGCATCTCCGGGAGTTATATCAGTGATATCTTCTACCGTAATATTAGCATTAACCGGGGTAACTGTAGCTGAAGATGCTGCTATACCCTGCTCTAACTCAATAATTGCCACTTCTAATTTTGGAGATTCGTATTTCTTTCTTTTCACTACTTCCATATCCAATTTATTACATTGTTACAATCACTCTCTATCTTATTATTCTGCCATTGTAATAACCGCACGACTCAATTTAGGGTCATCATAAAACATATTTTTGGTTCCGCCTTCATAAGTTATTTTCAATTGAGATGCTGAAACACCGAATTCTCTAACCAAAACATTATATACCGCTTCTGCGCGTTCTCTGCTTAAACGTTTATTTGTCATTTCACTTCCTGTTCCTTTATCTGCATACCCTTTAATATTGTACACTATATTCTGACTACCCTCTTTAATGACTTTAGCAAGGAAACCTAAATTTACCCGCACCTCATTGCCAATTACACTTTTATTGATTTCGAACGTAACCAAAACCGGGACTGCCAGCATTCTTTTTTCTATTTTGATATCAGTTATTGTAGCATTTTTTGCTTCTGCCAACTGCTGTTTTAATGACTCATTGTCTTTCGCCAAAATATTTATTCTATTACGCAGTGCATCTAGCGCCACTTCATCATAGCTAATTATGGTCATTGTAGCTCTGTCCCAGTTACGTTTATTAAATTTATAAACAATTCCAAGCGCCCCAGTTAACAGCCCATCCTGCCCGCGGTTACCAACAGTACCACCAAAGCGTTCATTCACCATACTACCGCGAACATCCAAAGTAAGATCAAAGGCTTTACCCAAACGGAAACTATTGAAAAGTCCAATGTTCGCACTTACTTCTTTCGCTACAGGTTGTTCCCAGGTATACATCCACCCCAGGCCTGCATAGGGGCTTAAATTATAGAAGCGATCTTCTTTGTAACCAGATAAAATATTAAACATGTTAAACAGGACATCAGCATGAACGTTTACATAATGAAACTCCATCTTACTCAACCATTTTGAAGCATCATAAACTACACCTGTCCCATGATTACCATTTTGGTTCACTCCTACGATCTTCAATCCATTGATTGCTGCCCTTACCCCAATGCTTGGTGAAAACCACTTACCAACGTAAAATTCATAGGCCGGAGAAAAACGATCACCCAATTTCATTTGCTTATTGTGATCAGCAAAAAATAGCTGTGTTCCGGCCCCTGCACCAATAAACCAATTGTCAAAAAACCGGTTCGTTGCGATTTTGTATTTATCTTCACTCGACTTAATAACAGTGTCTTTTTTAATATTATACGTCTGAGACCAGGCACTACTACTTATTACCAAACCTAAAACAACACCTAAAATTTTTTTCCTCATAACTTATTTAGAAGCTTTTTAATCTTTAAATTACTCTCTACATTTAAATATCACACACACAATTATCTTTGACAAAGTTATGGCGTACAGATGGTTAAGAAAATGAACAATGGGTACAATGAGTATAACTGATGGCAAAAAGGCAATAATCATCCATAAAAGCTGTCAATTATAATAGAGAAATCAAGATGATCTCGGTGTTACGTGCTGAGTTCCAATCCAAGAAATGAAGAAATAATCTTCTGATCTATTTCAGGTCTGCTTGAAACCAATAGCGAAGTACTCTCGCCCATGCAGGTTAACCTTTGTATTTTTTTTTCCTGATCCAAAAATATAGCGAAAAAACCAGCGCTCTCTACTTCCTGAGAACAGTTTACCATATCAGCGTGCAAAATATCATCCGGAAATAAAACTGGACTCCCATTAATAATTACATACTTACCTATCATAAAATGCTTTTTACATTTAAGGCCATTCAACTCCTCTTCTACCATTTAGAACAACCTTTCTTTTTTAACAGATTTATTTATTATCTACCTGATTTCATTCAAGAAGAATATCAAACAGGTTATACAAACCTAGGCTGTATATCATATTTAGAAAAGACGAAATGGGTCGAAAGGCACAAACTATAAGCAGAACCTTCAAAAAACTAAACAAATAAAATGCTGTAAACCAAATATTTACAATAAACATTCTCAGGAGTACATGGTCATCCAATTGACAACCAATAAATGCCGTTCTACCCATACATATATGCCTTATACCCGATTTTAAATTTCTAGCACATGATCATCATATCTTTGTAGATTAATTGTTATCAGTTAACCATGATAATGTCACCGCATTTTTTTTGACTTAAAGCATAAATGATGTTATCATCATTTTGGATAACATCATGCAAGAAAGACAGTCAGAATAATGAAACTGGGAATAATACAACCAGTGGTGAAGCCGGACTGAATATAATTAATATCAATATGTCACTACGCTAATAAATGGCAACACAAGTCAAACCACTGCTACAGTACCTGCTTTCACGCTTGGTTCATCTACAATAGGTCCATTTACCTTCAATAACGTCAATATTACCTCTGGTGTCAGCCACAATTTAAAGATTACTGTTAGTCCAACAGATTTTTTCCTGAGCTGGCTGGGGCAGCAATCAGCAGCCATCGGCGGACAAGTATGGATGAAGTATAACCTGGGCGTAAATCAATACATAAGTTAAAATGTAACATGAGTACATTTTGGTGTATAAGTGGGTATATATAAGGATCATCAACGGAAGCAATATCAATGATAAACTATAACCTTTGTAAGCAATAGTAAAGTTAAATATGATTACAGGCATCCCTGTTCTATTGATTTAATTTTATCTGAAAACAATCTAAACCTAAACAAAAACTATGAAGAAAAGCTGTCTGCTTTTTGTTCTCTGCATTATAGCAGGGACTTTAACCTCGCGTGCCCAATGGTCTGTAGGACTTGAAGCAGGGTACAACAAAAATTATCTCTTTACCAATAGTGGTTTCAGAGCCTTTACTGAATATAAACCAGTAGAAGGTTTTAACATTGGTATACCAGTTAAATACACACTGAATAACTGGCTTGGCATTCAGGCAGATCCACAGTTTATATGCAAAAGTAACAGAGTAGAGCGCTCTGATTTTTTTGCGGGAGTTTATCAGAAAAACACAAACAGCTATATTCAGTTACCCCTGATGGCACATTTTACTTTCGGAGGCCAGAAACTCAAAGGTTTTTTCAATGTAGGAGGTTATGCTGCCTATTGGACCGCCTCGCACATTAAAGGGACTCAGTTAAACATCTTTCCGCCACCTAATGATCTTCCTGGTAATTCTCAATACAAAGGGATTATGGATATCTTTCCGGGATACAGCTATGACCAGAAGTATGATTTTGATAGTCGCAAAGACCGTCGCATTGAACTGGGAGTACTTGCAGGAGCTGGAGTAAGTTATCAGCTTAAACCCAGGTATGAGCTTTTTGCTGAAGGAAGGTACTATCGCGCATTGACCGATCAGCAGAAAAACTATATGCTCAATCAGATCCCTCGCTATAACGACACTTTCGTTATCCAGCTGGGGTGCATGTATCATTTAGGCAAATAAACCGGCTATTCAATTATTTAACTACTAAACGATTTTATGAAAACAACTTGTCATTTTATATATAAATACATATTCCAGATTGTACTGGGTATCTCAATAATCAGTGTCCTGGTGTCCTGCAGAAAAGAATTACCTCAGATTAACCAGCCAGAACGTTACATTACCGGGAATTTCAGCGAAGCTTTCGAAGCTTACTGGAATGGAATGAACAATAATTATATTTTTTGGGATATAGATCCTACTAACTGGGATGATGTATACAAAAAATACAAACCTTTATTCGCTCAGATGAACATAAATGATTCAACTGATGTCAGGAAATCATATACTTATTTTAAGGAAATGACATCCAAACTGGTCGATTCACACTATGCACTGCAGATTACCAGTAAATATGTAAAAGACTCAGCAAAATACATTAGCCCCTCTACGTTAAGACATTCTAAAGAACCTGGATATCATGGAATTATAGATCCTAATTTCTTTTACTTCAGCATTCCACCAAAATATCTTGATCCAGGTTATGTTAAAGGGTTTGTTAATGTATCTGACGGAAGTCAATTTTTCGCAATTGCCGGTAAGATCAAAAGTAATATTCTTTACCTCCATTTTAACAGTTTCAATCTGAAGCAGGTTTATGGATCAACAACGACCAATGATGCCCAGAAGACATTGAAGTACTATTTTGATCAGTTAAAAAACACTGTCGGTCTGAAAGGAATCATTATAGATGTAAGAAGTAATGGAGGTGGTGCATTAGCAGATCTGGATCTTCTGGTTGGTAATCTGACCGATAAACCATATAGTATTGGTGCAACACGATCAAAAGGAGGAATGGGCCGTCTGGATTATACACCCTGGATAGATGCCCAGGTTCATCCTGCAAAAGACGCGAAAGCATTTACTGCCCCTATTGTGGTATTAGCTGATTTGAATTCTGTAAGTATGGCAGAAATGACTACTATGGCATTAAAAGCGTTACCTACCGGGAATGCCACTTTTGTCGGGGAGCGCACCTGGGGAGGTAATGGACCATTACTTCCAAATGATGATGTTTATAATGGAGGACAATTTAAAACAGGTTTTATGAATCTGGTTTATACTTCCACTTTGATGCTACGTTATAAAGATGGTAAAATCTATGAAGGACTGGGTTTCCCTCCTGATGTCGAAATAAAATATAATGGGGCGGCTCTGGATACAGGAACTGATCCTCAGCTTGAAAAAGCAATTAGCCTCATTCCTCAATAATACAGAAACACTAATATCAACTTACATAAAATCATAATTAAACAAAAACCTATGAACAAAAAACAAATTAATCTATAAAAGAGCGGTACTATGGCAATGACTTGCCTGGTTATCCTATTTCAGCTGTCTGCCTGTCAAAAATTAATGCCCACAGCAGCGTGGCATCAGCTAGCTCCCCCCTACCCAAGAAGTGTTAAGGGGGAGCTTTATATTTTCATAACCGATAATCAAAATAAATAACAAGAAAATGAATAATAAACAAAAAGTAGTCGCATTATTAAAATCAATAGAAACAGGCGATGCAGAACCTATTGGATATATTGATGCAAACAAATACAAACAACATAATCTGACTGCAGGTGACGGTCTCGCTGGCTTTGCCGGGATATTACAAACACTTCCGCCAAACTCGGCAAGAGCAAATACAGTACGGGTTTTTGAGGATGGAGATTATGTTTTTACACATACTGAATACAATTTTTTCGGACCAAAAATAGGTTTTGATATTTTTCTTTTTGAAAATGGGAAAATTGTAGAGCATTGGGATAACTTACAGGAAATCGCAGCCCCCAATCCAAGTGGTCACACCATGACAGACGGCGAAACTATCATTTCCGATATCGACAAAACCGCAACGAACAAAATATTGGTACTCAACTTCATAGAAGATATTTTGGTAAGTGGTCAAGTAGACAAACTTTCGGACTATGTTGACGGAGATAATTATATTCAGCACAACCCACAAATCGGTGACGGGCTCTCAGGATTGGGAAAAGCATTGGAGTATATGGCTTCACAAGGCATTACCATGAAGTACAATAAAATTCATAAAGTATTAGGCGAAGGCAACTTTGTACTGACAGCAAGTGAAGGTACATTCGGCGGACAACATACTTCATTTTATGATTTATTTAGAATGGAGAATGGAAAAATAGCCGAACATTGGGACACCATAGAAACAATCCCTTCAAAAGAAGCCTGGAGAAATAATAATGGAAAGTTTTAAATCTAAATACCACCATTCTCTTGCCGAACGAATAAGGCAAGAGAATGGTAATAATTATTTATCTCTTACGCAACGAATTGGACATCTATCATCAGCAGACCAATTTTTCTGAGCTGTACCTCTGGCTGTAAGGAATGTGTTTGTACCATTAGCGGTACTGCCACCATAAATAACAGCCATCTCTGCTTTCACTTTTTGATCACCGGCATCAGTCCAGGTAAAAGGCAACGCATCACTGATCATATATACTGCCGCATCGGGGATCCATGCACTACCAGTTGGGGCATTTGTTGGCCAGTATTGCCTATTCATTACCGGAATTAATGGAGCAGTATTATCCTGCACAAGATAATAATAACGCCCTCCTGCGTAGAATTTTAACCGTACCGCCGATCCGTCGGTTTCGTTCGCACCAAAAAAATATATAAATGGATGGTTAGTTCCTGTAATGTCCCCATTTGGCTGGATAACACCACCATTAAAAACATTGCTTACACTAGCACCATTATAAACAGCATAAGCACCTAAACTAGCATAATCAGCAGCTGTTGGCATGCGCCATCTGCCTCCGGCAACCAATCTGCATGGATCTAATGCAGTGTTCTGAGTAATAGGGGTCACCTGATTATAAGCAGCGTTATTATCATCACTAGTCAAATAGGTAACGCTGCCTGTAGGAGATGTTTGTTTAGTTAATTTTGCAGGTACCAATGGCTGATTCGGATAAGAAGCATAGTTCCAATAATCGGTACTCATATAATTAGATCCGGTTTCCTCTGGATAATACCTGTTGAAATAGATATTATTTACCCAATCATACGCCAGATTCCCTCTTGCCCAGATCACATTGCCAGCCTTAATACCTGTTGATTGAAAACTAAGGTGTATAGTATACTGCACCCCCCCTTGTAATGTTCCATCCGGAATGTTGATTTGAGGGATATCGGTTCTCGCCGGAGCCGCATTAGGATTAGTAACTCCAGAAACAATGTTACCATTTAACGTAGCCGAATAAATTTTTATATAATTCCCTGTACCCTTAGGAGATAACATATATGGACTACTTGTTACCACCTGAGTATTCATAGTATTAGGAAAAGTAAAAAATCTTTCAGCAGCGTTTGAACTTGTTGGTGCTGTTGTGGTACCATTAGCGGCAAGATTTACTGATCCAGGATCAACAATAACAGCTTGCATAGCTGAAATCAATCCTAGTTCTGGTGAAGCATCAACACTAAGAGTTACTCTGATATTAACATGCCTGAAGGTTACATTAATATAATTCGCCTTCCCCCCTACAATCGTCATAGGACTACTCTTAAAATACAAAAAATCTGTTTTACTACTAACTGAAATTGTATTTGTCAAATCATTTAAGGTTTGGACATTAGCACCAAATGAAGGTGCTGTGGTCGTATTATTTGAAATAGCCACAAAAGTATACGTTTTCCCACCATCTAATTGACTTATTGCCTGACTAGCGTCACTTTGTGTTGTGCTATTATATGTTTTCTCCAGCGCTATTAAACGATTACCATTCTGATCAAACACCATTACCAGATACTGAATGTTACTTCCAAGTGGTGTTACAGTAGATGTGCCTGGTGTAACAACCAGTGCACCAGTTGCTATATTACTTTTCGTATTACCTGAGATGGTGGCTGCCTGCACTGCTGTAGTTGAACCTCTTTCCGGTGTAATGGTTGCTACAATGTTATAATTTTTATTATAGCGAACTTCTGCGACAAACTTACCAGCAGTCGAAGCAGGTACTTTTCCATTGGCTGAAGGTTGATCTTCTGCAGTACCACTATCATCTGCCACTCCCATCAGCTTTACGACAACAGAAGTTTGTCCATTCCCCTCCATATTACCAATATCATCCGGGCTACGTTTACACGATGTCATGCCAAAAAACATGACTAATACCACAAAAGCTATTCTATTATGATTCTTAAATAATTTTGGTTTCATATATTCAATTCATTAATAATATTACCAATTTATTGGTTGATCAGGGGTGACGTCAGCATTATCCCATGTTTCGTTAACTGGCGTAGATGAACTCGCCGGTAATGCTCTTCCTGAGCCAGCTGCTATTCCCTCTTCCAGTTCAACTAAAATTACTTCCATAGCAGGAGTAATGTATTTTGGTTTGAAATAGCGTTCTGTTTTTTCCTCATTGTTATTTCTCATATTCATATTGTATCTCTAAATCAAAGAATCACGACCAATTATAGTTTGAAGATTATAATTAAAAAATGCAAATCTATGATAATCAGAAACCACGAAAATGGCTAATGGGTAGAATGGCAATAATTATAGGCAGATAAAATAAAAAAGGTGGGCAAAACTTCAGCCCCCCTCCCAACTTAGACTTTAAGAAATTAAACAGTCTATTATTTTGATTTTACTAAAGTACCATCACCTAATACATATACATGATCGGGGGCATTTGAAGATTTATCTAACATGGTCACCTACAAAGAGTCTGTATCTGTCTGAATGATCATTTACATCATTCGGTTTCCCCATTTTCTTAAAATATAACTGGTTATTCTGATTAAATGATCTTCAACCGTTCTTCTTCCAAATCAATCTGGTACAATTGCAACCGAATAATATCTTCGTCAACAGAAGGATCCTTATTGAGTTCTGAAAGATACTGCCGCTGGCTTTCCAGCAATTCGACAAAAATAATTTTTGTCTTTTCATTCATCCAGCTGTCGTCAGCAGCCTTTGCTCTTTCTTCCCAATGTCTTAGCAATTTCTCTATACCTGTATGGCCATCCAACTCGTTGTCATATTTAGTCTTCAGGAACTGATATACATGCTGCTTCAACTCTTTCTTTATTTTTTTTCTGGTCAGCTCTTCGGCTTCTTCATTAAATATTCCTTCAAAAAGGCGAGTATGTTTTATAAGATAAGGAAGCGTAAGTCCCTGTACCAATAGGGTAAGTAATATCACAACAAAGGTGATGAACAATATCAGGCTTCTGTATGGAAAGACAGGGCCATTATCTAAAGTAACCGGAATTGCCAATGCCGCCGCCAGTGACACCACACCACGCATACCTGTCCAGCCAAGCAAGAGTGGCAGCATCCAGCGCCTTCTCCTGGATGGAACATGAGGAATTACACCCGGACGAAAAATAAGTGTAGCAATTAAGGCTGCATAAGAACTGATCATTCTTGCAGCAATAACTACAACTGTTACCAACACACCATAACCTATAGCAATACCTATAGAAATACCTTTTGAATGCAGCCCATCTATAATTTCAGGAAGATCCAGGCCAATAATCAGGAAAACGATACCATTCAGAATAAATACAAAACTCTCCCATACACTCTGCCCTCTGATACGGCTGGTACTATCCAAAAAGATCAACCTTCTTGCAGACATATACAAACCTCCACTTACCACCGCCATAACACCAGAACTATGAAGCTGCTCTGCTATCCAGTACATAAAGTAAGGTTCAATGAGTGTGAGCGCAATATCAGATGGGGCGTCTGTAGGTAAGCGTTTATGTCCCTGTACAAATATCCAACCTAGTAATAAACCAATGCCAACACCGCCAATTACCATCCACAAAAAACTAAGTGTAGCTTCCTCCCAGATAAACTGACCTGTACCTACTGCAACCATTGCAAACCGAAAGATAATTAGTGATGAAGCATCGTTTAGTAAGCTTTCTCCCTCAAGGACAGACGAAGTAGATTTAGGTATTTTTACAAATTTCGTAATGGCTCCGGTACTGATAGCATCCGGTGGCGACACAATGCCTCCCAATAAAAATCCTAATGCAATTGTAAATCCGGGAATAAGATAATTTGTAACCAGAGCTACAGAGAGCGCCGTAAAAAAAACCACCAGAAAGGCAAAACTGCCAATTATACGCCACCACTTTTTCATCTCCTTGAAAGAAACGGACCAGGTCGCTGCAAATAACAGAGGTGGTAGAAATATAAAAAAGATAAGGTCAGGGTCAATTTTCATCAATGGTAGTCCCGGAATAAAACTTACCGATAAGCCTCCCACAACCAATAGAATAGGATAAGCAATTTTAAGTTTGGCTGCCCACATATTTAATAATACAATTGCGGCTACCATCAAGAGAAAAAAAGGTAAAATGATATGCATCAGCTCTTTTATTTCCCAAGATTACAAGTAATTACAATTATTTAAGATACTCACACACCTCTATTTATCAGTATATGTACACCCAAAGTCAGCAATGTCTCAATGTGAGTGCAAGTAAAACCCCTAAATGGCCATTTATATTATAGTTAATCATGACCTTTATTGGAGGGAATAAGTTTAAATCAATTTATTGAATTTCTTATTTTATATAAAAAGATTTACTGTAAACATATATACCCACATATACTTGTTTGTACGACATCAAGATAATAATTCTTTAGCCCACCTTATCTTTGAATAACTAAATTAAAGTTTAGTTAGTTAAGTTAGGTGATAAAAAGACCGGGTAGTCGTTTACCCGGTCTTTACTTTCTCTGTTCTTATTTAGAATAACTCTCTCCTCTTTGAATACGGCACTTTATAACCTGGTGACTTAGCCATTAACTTATCATTAACTTTTGTTTAACCATCCTTCTCTTCTGACATACGCAATTTTGTGTCGGATTATATATCAATTAAATTATATAAAAATGAGAAGAATAAGCTATCTGCTGTTTGCAGTAATGCTGTTGGTCATGCCAGCAGCTTCATTTGCCCAGGGAGGCAATTTTACGGTAAAAGGGAAACTTTACAAGCTGACATTTCCGGCAAGAGTCTATTTGTCATACAAAACAAAAAAAGGCAAAGTACGTGATTCAGTTAATGTCAATAAGGGTGTATTTACCATTAATGGCCAGATCGGGGAAACTACAATGGCCTTTATGTCGATTAGAAGACTAGACGGTAACCCAACTGAAAATAACAATGATACAGAAATTTATCTTGAGCCGGGTACCATTACGGTAACGGGTACTGGTATGCTTACTGAGTCAACAATCAGTGGAGGAGTCGCGAATGCCCTAAACACAGCATTAAAAAAGGTGATAGAACCGATAGATAAAAAACATGATGCTGTGATGAAATCCTATCACGCAATTTTGCCTGTTGAAAGAAGAGAATCGAAAGCAGTACAAGATTCTGTCGACGCCGTCCTTGACCCTTTAAAAAATCAAAAAGACATGGCTTACCTTGATTTCATTAAGGCCAACCCGAATTCACTTGTTAGCCTTTTTGCTATACAAGATTACCAGGGTGCTAAACCAGATGTTGATAAGATCGAGCCATTATTCAATAACTTATCTGCTGACATCAGATCCAGTAGTGCAGGTGTAAGCTATGCTGCCATAATTGAGAGCCTGAAAGCAATTTCCGTGGGGCACCTGGCACCCGATTTTACACAAGCGGATGCGTCAGGTAAGTTAGTATCACTACACGATTTTAGGGGTAAGTACGTATTGGTTGACTTTTGGGCAAGTTGGTGTGTGCCCTGCCGAAAAGAAAATCCGAACGTGGTAGCAAACTTTAATCAATATAAAGACAAAGGTTTCACCGTACTAGGTATCTCTTTAGATCAGCAAAGCACCCGAAGCGCCTGGTTGAAAGCAATCCAGTCTGATCATCTGGCATGGACTCAACTTTCCGATCTCAACGCATGGGGTAACAAAGTAGCACAGTTATATCAGATACATTCCATCCCGCAAAATTTCCTGGTCGGTCCAGATGGTACCATTGTAGCTAAAGACCTGAATGGCGAAGCTTTAGGAATTAAATTAAAAGAGCTCTTGGGTAAATAAACCTGGTCCTCAAATAAAAAACATACTATTCCGCTACTGCAACACGATCAATATGAAACCAATAACTAAACTGAAACATACAGGTTTTGCTGTCTTTGTGTTCTTGATCCTTCCGTGTATCTCCTATGGCCAGGTATCAACAGCAAAATCGAACAAAACATCCCCGTCTATTGTAATATCTACACCAATGTTTACACTTATAACAACTATAGATATTCCTACTAACGCTGTAGTAGCGAACAGTAAAGTGGGTAAGAAGGATGTTAAGGGTAAAATTCAGCATCTAAAACAACAAACCTTTTGGGCGTTTTTTTTTACTGGCATAATTGAGACCTTTTCTATTTTAATGATGCTTTGTATTTTCCCAATGCTGCCATCAATGCTAAGCTAGTTTACCAAATAGGAATAGGATTTTAAGTACCTTTATATGATATATATATGAAAACCAGTTATAAAATCAAGGCGTTACTGATCTCTTGTCTTATTATTGTAAGTACATTGTCGCTTATGCAATTTTACCTGGTAAAAGCCACCTACCAGCTAAAAAAAGAGAAATACAATGACGATCTGAAGATTGCTGCCGGGAAATTTTATGATGTTACCCACAGGAAAACCAAACTAAGCGCTACAATTTGGGCAAATTTGCAAGCTACCATTCAATTGTATATTGAAGGGAAAGTGAGCAGGAAAGATCTCCTCAAAGCAATAATGATAAAGAATGATTCGGTCACAAGGATAGCAAATCAATATTTTAGCAACATATCAGCCAAAACACCACTACTTAAGAATGCAGACTACGTAGAAAGGATCGATGAGGTGATCATCCAGGTAAACGGCAGAAATAGCATTTTGTTGGCGAGATCTGGTAAACCGTATATCTATTTCGGGCATTCTGCTCCGAAGACGGATCTTTTGCTCCTGGGGGGCCAAAGTTTCTCAAATTCAAAATGGTTGGTAAAAATACCCCCTACCAACCGGTTATCATTATGTAAAGTATTTATATTTGGGTCAAGTTATGTGAATACATCCGGATGGAAGCGAGAGCTTTTTGGGCAAATGGCAAGTATTTTTCTGCTGGCGGTTGGTCTGATTGTTGCAGTTATCATATTATTTTATCTGATGTTCAGTGCAATTTTCAGGCAAAAGAAAATAGCTGAGATCCAGACAGATTTTGCCAACAATATTACACACGAACTTAAAACACCTTTAAGTTCCGTCAGCATAATCATAAAAAGTTTGGGTAAACAAGAGGTTCAGGCTAATCCAGTCTTGTTTAATGAGCTATTGCAATCATTATCGCGACAACAGATTAAAATCCAGCAAACAGTTGACAGCGTTTTAGAAAGTGCAACACTAACAGAGCTGAAAATTGAAAAGACATCAATAAATATCTCAACCTGTTTAAATGAATATGCAAAGAGTATTTTTTTAGACACGCATACATTAATAACTGACATCAGCCCTGAAACATTCATCCTTAGAACACACCTCCCTACACTTCAAAATGCACTTAATAATCTTGTAGAGAATGCAGTAAAGTATACCCCAGCGGGTACTACCATTACCTTAAAGGCTTATTCAGGAGATAATTATTATATTGAAGTCATTGACAAGGGCTCCGGTATTGCTATATCGCAGCAAACGATGATATTTAATAAGTTTTATCGTATCTCTGAACAAAACAGACACACCGTTAAAGGACTAGGTCTCGGCTTATATATCAGTAAACATGCTATTGAGCAGTTAGGAGGTCACCTGACACTAAAGAGTGAGCCTGGATCCGGCAGCACATTTATCATTCAATTACCCATAGATGAAAACAAAGGTACTAGTTATAGAGGATGATATTGATCTGGGTAACTTGCTCAGGCAATATCTGGAAATCAATAATTTCGAAGCTCATCGTGTTTATAATGGTGAAGAAGCCAGAATGGAATTAAAGGTCAACGATTATGATATCCTGATTATTGATGTAATGATGCCAAAGGAAGATGGGTTTACATTGGCTGCAAAACTTAAAGTGAGCCACCCGCAACTTCCTTTTTTATTTGTCACTGCCCGTAAACTAAAAGAGGATGTAATACTGGGGCTTAAACTGGGGGCCGACGATTATATCATTAAACCTTTTGATGCAGACGAACTGATTCTGCGCATGCAAAACATACTGAGAAGGATACAGCCACAGCTTACCAATCCAAATGAGATATATCGAATTGGTATCTACAATTTCGATGCAGAGAACCTTAAACTTTCCTCGCCCCTTTCAGAAAAAACACTTACAGAAAAGGAAGGACAATTGCTGAAATATCTTTACGAACATCAAAACCAACTAATTAAAAGGCATGCGATACTGGATTATTTATGGAATAATTCGGATTTCTTTAATGGCAGAAGTATGGATGTTTTCATTACCAGGCTTAGAAAACATCTGATGGAAGACAAAAATGTACAGATTGAAAGCATCCGCGGTGTAGGGTATCGTTTTTATTGTTGATGTTATGAAAATTGATTGCATGTTTTGGGTTACTCAATCCTTGAGAGATCATCTGTATTACAAAAGAATTCGACCCCTCTACTATCTCTTACCTTTGAATTACCGGTCCCATCATCTAACCTGATTACGGTAACTTCTTCAGTTATGGCCTCTTTTAATACTGTTGCAACTCTATTCCGGTGCGGCCTAGACCTTTTAAACTTTGTATTGCTGATACCTGGCACTAATAGTACCTTTTCTCCATTTTGCATATTGCCTTTTAATTGCTTATATATGATGTCCAATTTAGTGTTGCAATATCGAAAGAAGATGCCAGCATACGCATACTCACACATACCTGCTTATACTCATTTATACCATACTAAAATAATAAATTAGCTATTGTTTTAACTTTGAATTGCACTATAACCTTTCACAAAATTGTGCTGAGTTTGCGGTAAAAAGACCGGGGAGTAGATTACCCGGTCTTTATTCTTGGTAGTCCTATTTTTACTTCAACAAATAAGCACTTCCAGAAACATATCTTAAATGCACTGCTGCTGCGTATTTAAAATTATGGCCGATACCTTTTGTCGCATTATAAATAAGAACATGTACATCATCATCAAGCCGACTATCACGGTTTAAATAATCAAGATCATCATCCCCTCCAATACTACCACTCAAATTGGTATTCCCTTTAATGCTCAGACTGTCCTATACTGGGATAAGATATTAAGGTTGATGATGGACAAGAGTGGAAGTTTACAAAACAACCTGCAGTGCTTGCCCCTGTACAGCTTACCAGTGATTACTTACCTAAGGTTGTGAATGCGGCAGGTTTTAGTATTTCTGTACCGGTTACCAAAGCAGGGGTATACTATATACGTATTGCTTCTGTAACTTCGGGTGATTATGGTGGCCCTGTAGGTGGTACTATGGCATACGAAGCATACCAAACATTTACAACTGATGATATAGGTAAGGTTGCACAGATATTTCTCCCTTCTAATAAAGGAAAGTTACTCTTTAATTATGACCTCGCTAATAGAAGCGCTCTATTCACCACTTTATTTACCATAATGCAATATAATGCATATGGGGCGTCACAGGGAGGTGAGATTGTTAGCAAAGTTTCGTGTGTTCCTATAACGTTTAATCGGTAAATTGTAGCCAATCGTTTAAGATTAAATAAATCTGATAAACAAGGTTAAAATAATAACAGCCCCGGAATATACTTCATATCCGGGGCTGTTTGTTTTATGCCAGCTCAGCTTTTGTCAAAGCTGTAAACAGACCAAAAGATCAAATCGACATAATTGAGCTAGAAAAAATCAGGGAATTAAGAGATCCTAAATAATCATAGTGCTTTAACAATTATTGTATCCTGTGCCAATTTCGGTATATTATAATTTCCGATATCCAAACTTACTTTTGGCAATATCTTTTTTATACTGGCCAGATCCGTTTTATTCACGTTAGTTTGGTATAAATAAAGGAACTTCAGGTTTTTTAGATTTTTTAATTGGTTAATCCCTTTTAGGCTAACCTTCGCACCAACCAGACTAAGTGACTGCAACTGATCCAGATCTTTTAACTGTGCTAATCCTGCGTCGGTTACAGCAGTATAATTCAGGTTTAACCTCATTAGTTTCTTACAATCTTTAATTGCAGTTAATGTTTGATCTGTTACCTTCTTATTTTCCAGTTTAAGCCAAATCAGTTGTTTTTCGATTGATTTTATCAACCCCAAAACATCCTTGTCCATTGATGTGGCATTTATAAAATTTGCAGACAAGTAATTAGAATTTTGGGTGACAGGAAAAACAGTGACCCCTGCATCAGCTAATTTTTTCAATACATTGTTATCTGCCATTTTAACTTCTTCCACGGGTAATTCGCTGGTTTTCACTTTTTCAACAGCACCTTCACCTTTTTGTAAACTGGCCAGAACTGGCTTTATATCTTCAGGCTGTGGCAGGTCCTTAAATTTCTTTTTAAAATCGGCCCCACTGTTTATCCACCATTTTAACAGTTTAATTTCGGTTTCGGTAAGCTGTGATTTTTCTTTAGGTGCCATATGCTTCTCATCATTTAAAGGAACCATCAGTCTTTTAACTAACTCACTTTCATCAGCTTTACCTGGCACAATGGTTTTGCCGGTCTTCCCTCCTTTTAAAATATATTCCTGTTGATCTAACCGCAGTTTTCCTTTTTGTTTTTCGCCGCCATGGCAACTATAGCATCTATTTTGAAACAATGGCTGAATTGCGTTCTGATAAACAAATGCTTCTTTCAAATTAGGAATAGCAGGAATGGCTACCCCGCCTTTCACACCCCCCGCTTTTAGTGGTGCAGTTAAATAATCAGCCCCATGCGTTAAAGAGCCCCCCATATGGCCTGTAACAGAAATTAATAAAGCAAGTATTGCAGCAACTGCACCTAGTACAGAATTAGAGCTAACCCTCTTATAAATTGTCCATAAAATCATGGATAAAATTGCAACACTAATACCCATCCATTGGTGATTATTAACCAGCTTACCGTCATAATCACCGCCACCAGCCAGTAAATATCCCGTGATACAAGATACAATAGCACTTAGTGTCCCCAGAAGCAACATGATTGGGATGGCTGGTTTTAGATTAACAAATTTTGTTGTAAATGATAAAAGAATAAAAATACAGGCAAGTAACAAAATCCCAATAGGGAGATGAACAAAAACTGGGTGAAAACGACCAAAAAACTCTAACATTCTATTTGTATCTCTTTCTTAAAAGGTTCATCATATATACATTTATTTCCCATTGATCTGCAAGAGGCTGGCGGGTATAAGGCAAAGTCGGCATATAATCCGCAGGACCAAATTCGGTAAGAATGGTCATTCTTTCCCCTTTTTCTTTTTTATATCCGATTACTTTGTCCCACCAGGCTAAATGTGTTTTTACGGTCTCTTCCCATTCCGGTGCCCTTGGGTCATTTACCTGCGGGCCTTCCGGGTGCCCAATTCTGGAATGAATATGATCTACCCTTTTCAATAAATAATCAACAGTTTCTTTCTGGTCACTCAATAAACTTTCATGAACATTACACCAATGCGAAATATCTAATGTTAGACGCAGCTCAGGGTTTTTCTCTGCAAAATTGCGGGCAATATGAGCAGCAAACATCATTCTTCCCCGATGGGTTTCGTGATAAATGGGAATACCGCTGGTTTTAGTTTTAACCGTCGAATAATCAATCATCATCTTGTTCTGCTCATAAGTGAAATAATCTTTACCCGAATGACAGTTAATATAAAGCGGTTTTTGATAGGTATTAGCGCAAATGGCATCAACGTATTTTTTATAATTAATTAAATGCTGTTTAGGCTCATTGTGATGTCCTGAACATAAAAAACCAATTTGCAAGCCATTATTCTTTACCGCTTCAAAAAGCTCTTTTACGGCTTTAGTATCATCACCAGGCCACCAAACTTCTATGCCATCATAACCTTCTTTTTTTGCAGCTGCGCAAAACTCATCCCGTGTACCTTTAAACCCCCAATCGGTTTGCATAAACAGCAGTTCAAATCCAGCTTTTGCTTTTTTATGCTTCAGCTCGTTTGCGCTCATATTTTGTATTGGGGCTAAAAAAGAGGCCGCAGATACTACTGCTGTATTTTGTATAAATTTCCTTCTGGTCAGGGACATATAATTGAATTAATTCTGAATGATTAGTTTAGGCTACAATCTCTGAAATTACTTTACCAGCTACATCTGTTAATCTGAATGGACGGCCTTGAAACGGATAGGTAAATTGTTCATGATCAAACCCTAACTGATTTAAAATAGTAGCCTGGATATCAAAGGCGTCAACTTTTCCACTTATTGCACTATACCCTATCTCATCTGTTTCTCCATGCGTAAATCCTTTTTTGATACCTCCACCGGCCATCCATATTGTAAATGCCTCTGTATGATGATCTCTCCCTTTAAACGGGTTCTGTATACCATTACGGTTTTCCATCATTGGTGTACGTCCAAATTCACCACCCCAGACCACTAAGGTTTCTTCTAATAAACCGCGTTGTTTTAAATCGAGCAGTAAGGCCGTAATAGGTCTGTCAATACTTCTGCATTTATTTTTCAAACCGATATTAAGGGAGTTATTTGGATTATCGCCATGCGCGTCCCAGCCCCAGTCAAATAATTGCACATAACGTACTCCTTTTTCTACCAATTTGCGGGCAAGCAGTACATTATTTGCGAAACAGGCTTTACCTGGCTGTGTACCATACATTTCATGGATATAGGCAGGTTCGTCATTAATATTCATCACCTCTGGTGCAGATATTTGCATACGATAAGCCATTTCATACTGTGCTATACGCGATAAAATTTCCGGGTCATTATATTCCTGATATTGTTGCTCATTGGCTTTGTTAATTGCTTCAATAGAGGCTTTTCTTAAGCTTCTGTTCATTCCATCCGGGTCCTTTATAAACAGAACCGGATCACCTTCACTCCGACATTGTACCCCCTGATACACTGACGGCAAAAAACCACTTCCCCAAACACTTTTGCCTGCATCAGGAAAACTACCTCCGCTGGTCAGCACTACATATCCAGGTAGATTTTGATTTTCTGAACCTAAGCCATAAGTTACCCAACTTCCCATGCTGGGTCTGCCCAAACGCGGTGAACCTGTATGTACCAGCAATTGCGCCGGTGCATGGTTAAACTGATCAGTTTTTACTGCTTTTAAAAAGCTTACTTCATCTACCATTGTAGAAAAGTGCGGCAAATTATCACTCACAAATGCGCCACACTGCCCGTGTTTAGCAAAATTGGCCTGAGGCCCAAGCATTTTAGGCACACCAGTTATAAAAGCAAATTTTTTCCCCGCCAGTAAAGATGGTGGACAATCTTGCCCATCCATTTTCATCAATTCAGGTTTATAATCAAATAACTCTAGTTGAGATGGCGCCCCTGCCATATGTAAATAAATTACACTCTTAGCCTTACCAAAAAGTGGAGGGGATTTTGGCAATAACGGATGCGCAGGATCATAGGCTATTTTTGTTTGGGGGCTGGAAAAATAATTACCACAGCTGCCCAATAACGAACCCATAGCCAAAGCACCTAATCCCATTGCGCTTTCTTTTAAAAAATGGCGCCGGGAATGCATTCTTGCATAGGTTTCCTGTGCCTCCTTAATTAACCTATGTACATTTAATTCATCCCTTGTCATAATTGATCAGTTCTTGGTAATTACTTCATCCAGATTTAGCATCGCACTGGCCACTAAAACCATTGCCGCCTCTTCCGGTTTATATTTCTTTTGTTTATCACCCATAAATGCTGATACACTAACTGCGTTTTTGTTAAACTCTCCAAAGGCTTTTGTGTACAGATCTTCAAATACCTTTAGCCTGTTTTGTGGAATGGTTTTATACAGGATCATTTCGTATCCCTTTGAAATTTTAGATCTGCTGTTGCTCCCTCCGGTTTTTTCCATACGGATTGCAAGTTTTCTTGCCAGATCAATGTAAACGCTATCATTTAAGGTAACCAATGCCTGTAAAGGTGTATTGGTTCTAATACGTCGTGGACTACAAACTACCCGTGACGCACCATCAAATGCAATAGCTGACGGATATGGAGCGGTTCGTTTCCAATAGGTATAAATTCCTCTCCGATACTGCTCAGTCCCACCACTCAATATCCATTTAGCGCCATTATAAGGTGAAAACCAAATCCCTTCTGGTTGCCAGGGCATTACTGGCGGGCCATACATTTTGTTACTCAGCACACCACAAATGGCTAAACTTTGATCTCTTAGTTGCTCAGCACTTAATCTAATACGGGAGCCACGGGCATAAAACTTATTAAACAGATCTTTTTCTTTTAACTCCTCCGATACCTTACTGTCCTGCCGGTAAGTAGCCATCATTACCAGTTCCCTAAGCATTTTTTTAACGCTCCAGTTGTATTTGTACATAAACTGATAAGCCATAAAATCTAATAATTCCTGATGAGTTGGAGGCATTCCCTGTGTACCCATGTCCTCTAATGTTTCGACCAAACCAGCGCCATATAATTGCTCCCATAACCGGTTAACCATTGTTCTGGAAACCAAAGGGTTTCTTTTATCAGAAAGCCACATGGCCAGGCCCATTCTATTATCAGGTGCATTTTTGGGCATGGCGAAAGCCAAGGAATTAGGTACACCAACTTTTACCTCCTTACCTTTGGATGTCCATGCGCCACGCTCAAATACATAATTCTTACGTCGCATACCTGACGGGTTTTCGACCATAACAGGCGTTGTTGGCATCTGGGCATTCATTAAATCAATGAATGTTTTTTTGTATGTCAGATAATCCGGTTTACCATGACCGGGAAACTGTTTCGTAAAGTAGAACCAATCAAAGTACACCATAAATTCATCTGGATTTTTAACAGAAGTATTGGTATAGCTTAGATATATATCTTTTACCCCACTTTGCTTCGCAAAATCTACTACTACATTTTGATACCCTTTTGTTACAGCTAATTTCCATGATTTTAGAATAGGCCCATTTGGTGAACCCAGATGGAGGCTCATCATCCCATTTGGTTTGCTGCAGTTGTATCGTAAAATCAATTGGTCTACATTTTCAATGTTGACAGCTTTTAACCTTGCAGCTGAGCTGTTTTTAAAAAACAATGCGATGTTATTATTACCAATTACCGAATTCACCAACTGATCTGCCGTAGTAGAGTTGATGGCTGGCTGCCCGGTTTTTAAGAACAAAGCCATTTGATCTGCACGTTCCTGATCAGAAACCGTTTTAACCCAACTCAATAAATGGTTGAGTTGATTTTTAAGACTATCGTTAAAGTTTTTAAACAAAGGATAGTCTCCTGGCACATCTTCATCTCTTGTATTATTAAAATACGACATAAATTTGTAGTATTCATCATGTTTAAAGGGATCATACGGATGACTATGGCATTGTACACAAGAGAAAGTTGTACTCATTAATCCCTCCCAGGTAGCATTGACCCGATCTAAAACTGCTGCTGTCCTAAATTCTTCATTATTGGTCCCCCCCTCATCATTGGTAGGTGTATTTCTACTAAAAGCAGTGGCGATATACTGGGCATCAGTTGGTTTGGGAAACAGATCCCCGGCGATCTGATCAGTAATAAACTTATCGTAAGGCATATCCTGATTGAAGGCTTTAATTACCCAATCGCGATAGCTCCAGATATCCCGGTTATTATCACTCTCATACCCCCTGGTATCTGCATAACGGGCAAGATCCAGCCACATCGATGCCCAGCGTTCCCCAAATCTGGACGAAGCCAATAAGCTATCAACTAATATATTGTAGGATTTTTGTTCGTCTTTACTATTTAAATAAAATTTTGCTAATTTTTCTGAGGGGTAAGTACCGGTCAGATCTAAGCTTACCCTTCTTAATAAAGTAGCTTTATCGGCAGTTTTAGATGGCTTAAGCTTATTTTCTTCCAGTTTTGCGAAGATAAATTTATCTAAATCGTTGCGCACCCAAGCATTATCAACATCTGGCAACTCAACAGGCTTAACACTTACATAAGCCCAATGATTACCCCACTTTACACCCTGCTTTACCCAAAGAGTTAAGATATCAATTTCATCATTATTTAATGCCGGGTGTTTATAGGGCATCCTTTCTTCCGGATCATTAGATTTTATGCGTTTAATAAACTCACTATCATCTGGATTGCCTGGAATAATAGCTGGTTTGCCACTTTTGGTTTTAGCCAGCGCCTCTTCTCTAAACAACACACTAAAGCCACCTTGTTGTTTAACCCCGCCATGGCACGAAATACATTTTTTATTAAGAATGGGCTTAACTTGTGAATTAAAATCAACCTGCTTTTCTGATGAGAAAAGTGAGAACGCAACTAAACCTGCGGTAATCATTGTAAGTCCCAGTACTATTACTATATTTCTTTTTAAGAACATTTAGCCGATTTAGTAGTATAACAGTTTTTATATTTGGATAATATCAAATATAGACTGGGACTTAGGCATATACTAAAACTTATTATGCAACAAGTCAAACTATTTTACCTTAAAATAGCCTTTTAAAATTCTCACTATTGCTTTTTATAATTTAGTGTTCCGGCTTTGTTGAGCTAATTTGAACAATTAAAGCCCAACCATAAATTCTTTAAATTTCGCCACACTTTATCATCCTGCTGCTGTATAGGTGAAAGCTGGTGAAACAGAATCGTCTTATCTTGTCCCGGACACTTCCGCAGATGAACCAGGGCATAGAGTACCATCGGTTTCTGGCTCATATAGCTATACCCCAGCCATCGAGAGAAAGCTGATAAGGAGCCTGCCATGAAGGCACATCAAATACAGGCTTCGTTTGTGAGCTGACTAAATTGCTGTTCAATAGGATAAATAAAATCAGACTACTTTTTAAGGTTAAAAGATGCGTATTCATATTGAATAGTTTTATACTTATTTGAAACTATTGTATTGTTCGTCGGTCACTGGTTCCAGCCAGTCTACTACACCCTTTTCTGTATTGATACCAACAGCATAATGTGTGAACCTGCCATTGGGTGTTGCTCCGTGCCAATGTTTAATTCCCGGCAATACATTTACAACATCGCCAACTTTGATCTCCCGGATCGGCGAACCTTCCTCCTGATAATATCCCACTCCTTCTATTACGATCAGGATCTGGTTACTTGGATGTGTATGCCAGTTATTTCTGCAACCGGCCTCGAATATCACTTCACCAATAGCACAATTTGTAATTTCATCCGGCACTACCCGCATTTTTAACCATGCCGTGCCTGTAAAGTATTGCGCGGCAACAGGGCCAAATCCATCTGGCGCTGTCTTTATTTGCTCTTGATTTTTCATAATTATCTAATCGTTTAAATTCCGAAGTCCGGTCTCGTCTTCATGGATGAATATAACACTTCATATTAACAAAGCAGATAAAGAAATCATAGTGGATACAGCTATAAAATTTCCGTTCACTAATGAACAAGAATTCAAAAAACCATTCAAAGGCAAATAAAGATGGTAACATGAAAAAATAATTAACTGGACGAAATGAATACAAACCTAAAAGATAACAATATATAACTTTAGGTTTATTAAGAGCCTTGCTTTTCATTGGTAAATATAAGATAGGACGCATGGCACTTATAGAACTATAATATCAATTCAATTTAACACAAAAAATTATGTGTACAGGTATTCAACTTAAAACAACAAAAGGTGTCCCGGTATATGCGCGCACCATGGAATTTGGAACCTCTCTCCATTCAAAGATTCTGGTTATCCATCCGGGACATAAGTTCACGGCTATTGGTCCTACCGACGACTATCCGGGAATGTCCTGGACCTCTCAATATGCAATAGTGGGAATTAATGCAATGGATCGGGAAGTAATTGCTGATGGGATGAACTCAGAAGGATTGGCTGTCGGCTCATTTTATCAGCCTGGTTATGCCAGCTATATGGATATTACTTCAGAAAATGCTAAATTATCTCTAAGTTCAATTGATGTTACTACCTGGTTGCTCTCTAGCTGTTCAAACGTAAACGACGTTAAGGAAAAAATCAAAGGCTTACAAATTAATAATGGAATTCCTATAGTTGACGGTAAACAAACCGGTACTACTCCCTATCCCCTACACTATAATATACACGACACATCAGGAAATGCTCTTGTAATTGAATGTATAAATGGTGTCTTATTTTGTTACGATAACCCGATCGGAATATTGACTAACTCACCTACTTTTGACTGGCACCTGACCAACCTTCGAAATTATGTAAACATTTCGCCAGATAACAAACCCGTTACTAACCTGGTGACCAGTAAACAAAAAAACACAGCAACTCCTTTCGGTCAGGGAAGTGGTTTTCTTGGATTACCTGGTGACTTCACCCCACCTTCCCGTTTTATCCGTGCTTTTGCTCTAACTCAGAGTGTACTGCCAGTTGATGAACCATTGGATGCCATTACACAGGCATTCCATATACTCAGTTCTTTTGACATACCCGAAGGCGTAATAAGGGAACATACCCTTGATGAAAATGGTGATCCTATCACGACGTATGACAAAACATTGTGGACAAGCGCATGCGATCTGAAAAACAAAAAGTACTATTTTCATAGCAGAAATAACAGAACGATCCGTATGGTTGATCTCGGAAATTGGAATTTCCATGAAACGGAAGAAGTTACTTCTATGAATATGGAAGACAGTCAGCAAGTTGAACAACTTTATCCGGTAAAAGTTCCTGCTTAAGCTTGAACCAGGGACATTACACAGTTCCATTCTTTTTTCATGAATGGGAACTGTGTAATGTCCTTATAGGAAAATCAGAGTTTATAATTAAAAACTATCCTAATGTTAAAATTTAAAACTTTTTGCTTCTTTACCCTTATTACAATAAGTGGCTGTTCTCCTGGTAAGAAGAAAGACATTTCTTCAAGTCCCAGGGATATGATGACGCTCATTCCAAAGATTGACAAATGGATGCATGACAATAAAAATGACAGCCCGGCTACATGGCTCGGTATGCGCTATCATGGCAAAACCCTTTATGAACCCATTAACCTGATCATCATTGATACCATTTCCCGCTCTGCTAAAGCGTCAGAAGATCTTATCAAACATAGGTTTGCTAATGCAGGGTTTGATACCCGGCAAGGGCACAGCGCCAATTATAAATCAAAAATGGATGATCAGTACTTTGACCAGTTCCCTAAATTGGGCAGCAATGAAGCCTTCTCCAATTATATATGGTCTTTCACCAACGACCATGCCCGTCTTTTTGGTCCTTATCAGAAAGATAGTATCTATTTCTGGACTGGCGCTGCAAGCCGGGAGCTTGGCCTCGCCCACAACTACCTCACTTTTAAGGGTGCCGTGAACGAAATTAAAACACAGCTCGTCAAGTTTTCTTCTGTGAAATCATTGGGACAATACAACCTGAACAATACTCAAAATAATACATCCGATACTACCGGCGACCATGACGGGAAAGCTGAGGTATTACAAATCAAATAATCCTATGAACCGTATAACAAGTTTTTCTCTTGCTATTGCACTATTTTTCTTATCAGGGTTAATAAAAGCACAGGCCCAGAACTCAACTCTTCATGTAGAGATCAGTGGGGCCTTCACGATGAAAAAAGATTTTAATACAGATATCATATGGCGGCAGCTGACCGCTCAGACTAAGATCGATACCAATGCTACTTTTGGGTTCTTCACAGGCAGATCTGCTGCTATACCATTTTATTTTTCCTGCGTTCTGGTTGATATTCCTTCAAAAAAAATCGGCCCTGGTACTTTTTCTGTAGTGGAAGTGAAGAATGATATCCCTACAAGTGACACCATCAAAAAGGGCGGTTTCATTGCCATAAAACTTAACAAAAGGAATGTCGCCCGTCAGGACGAATATATTTCTGTTCCGGGAACCGGAAATACAATTATCATCTTAAGTGTAAACGGGACGGTAGTCAATGGCAGTTTTAATACCTTTATGCAATGCACTAACGATGAGAAGAAAATAATAAATGTCAAAGGCACTTTTAGAATAATTACTAAAAAGTAAATCTCATGAGGGTAAGGAATGGTAATTTCCACATAAAACATTCACAAGATTCAATATCAAAACATCCCCCCACAAACTTTATACTTGCAGGGGGTACGTTCATGACATTATATCGCGTCCATTAGCAGAGACACCGTAACTGTCGGATTGCCAAGCACTTTAAGTGGAACGGTATCCCCATACATTTCTTTATTGTTCGGCTCTACACGTATGCTGAGCTGACCACCTTTTACAACGGATAGTGGTAATCTGAAGTCAAAATGAACTGTTGGTATTTTCATACAATTGGAACACTTTTCTACTTCGTCCGGCTGGAAAAAGACCGATTTATCCAGAACCTTCTCATCTTTGAGCAGATACACCTTGAAAGTACCCGGGATCTTCGTTCTGTCCAGGTCTTCTATGCGTACATTAACCTCCTGATCGTCGGCCGTAAATACACGTGCCATTCCCAGAAACAGGTGTTTATTTGTCTGCGCTTGTGGTAATTTCAAAGTCATAGATTCATACGAGACATCGAAATTTGTAGCCAGGTCTATAGTAAATTCAGCAGTCAGATCATCCCGTTTCAAATTCTGTGCCCATGGATTCATCTTACCCAATGCAGCGTTGGTAAATACCAGGTAACTGGAGCTACTTTTGTTTTTAATGGTTTTCATGAAACCATCAACGGTTTGAGCATCGTTATTGGCCTGCCATATCCACCACATTCTATCCAGATTGCAATGGTAAAACCAAAAGATGGGATCAAACGCTGAAACATTTTGTTGTCCCATGGTATCACCCGTGGCATCATGTCCTGAATCATGCCCCGATATGAAGTCGAGGTTAGGAGTCCCATCAAGCAAACCATTGAAATTGTCCCACCATACTTCTGTCTGCGCATTGGCATAGTACTTCATTACATCAGCATTGAAGTTGTTTAAAATAGTCTGGGCATCATAACGGTTTGTTTGATAACCCGCCTTGTAATTGGGATTTTCACTTCCAGAGACTGTGCCGATATCAATGGGTAAAGTATAAGAACCAAAAGGTGCGTTGTACATCCAGTCGGGCAACAATTCATTAAAGTCCCAATATGGCAACGTTACATCTTCACATCCCTCAATTGAACGCAGGCAATTTTCAAATGCCCACATCTGAACCCTGTGCCAGGGCTGAAAACCAGGATCGTGATGCTGACAGAATGCAAGTGGCAGTCCGTGTATGGCAGCATTCTGGAAATATCCGTTCAGATTATCGGTACCAAGATTCATTATACCAATGAAAGCAGTCTTCAATTTTTCCAGTTCTTCGGTAGTCAGTGAGGTCAGGCTCTTCCTGATTCTGCCTGTTCCAGACATTTTGAACAATGACTTGTTTTGATGTTGTGGTTCTCCTTCAGGGTACCCTGCTTCCATCCAGGTTAGAAAACTGCTTATCATTTCTTTTGACCATGGTGTTCCCGGATCCATCGGCATCCTGCCCTTTGCATCAGGAGGAAGGGATACACGTTGATAAATATCTGGGGCATGGCTCACAACGAATGAATAACTGCTCAGGTCAAATCCCCTGATAGCCCGCATTTTCTCAATATCCAAAGCGGTAAAATAATTTTTAATTTCTCCATGCCATGTAGGAGCCTGGGCAATTTGTGAGATTGTTAACATGGTTTAAATGGTTTTGTTTCAGGTTAAAGTTTTAAAGAGCTCCGCTTTTCTATAAACACCACAACCAGCAGGAGTATCCAGCGTAAAGTTACCCTATAAGGATCAGCCTGACATAAGTAGAAATCCCCTTTTCTTAAAACAGGTGTTTTTACCTGCCAAGCTCAATCAGAAGAAATAGGTTCTTAAAGTTTTACCGACAGTAAAATATTTCTTTTTGTCAGTTCCTAAAGCAGTGATAACCTCGTTAATAATAGTGGCGGATTTAAACACTTCCGGCAAGGTGGATAAAATGAAGAAAAAACGCTACTTTTAGGGCATACACAAGCGCTTAGATGAAATACCACTACCAATTTGTATCAAGGACCACAGTAAGAATAGAACTCATACCGGAAGACAAAAAAGAAACAGCACTGATAGACAGCTTTTTTGCATCTGGAGAAGATGATGAGCAGCTTATGGTACTTTTCCGTAAAGGAATTGAAGATTATGCCACCAATGCGCAACTTACAGAAACCAGGTTCATGAATTTTCCGAAAGTAGCACTTTGTAGTTATAATGTGGTGGTACAAACTGCCGAATTAATAAAATAAAAATACTTTTATCTTCCTTTTCTGATCCCCTGTTATATCATTTTCTTGATTTGCGAAGCCATAAAAGTAGTCCCCAAACCAAGCAAGGCGATCAGGGCAAAAGACCAGCGTAAATTAGTTGCCTGCGCGATGAAACCGATCAAAGGCGGCCCTATCAGGAACCCCAGAAAACCAACAGTCGATACGGCTGCAATGGCTATTCCAGGAGCCAGCGTTTTTGATTTACCTGCAATAGCTAACACTAAGGGTACCACGGCTGATACCCCAACACCTACCATTAAAAAACCGGCTGTTGCAGTATATATATTCGGAAAGATAACCGCGAGTAATAAACCCGATGAGCTGATTACACCACTAAACTGCAAAATTTTACTAACTCCATATTTTGTTACCAGGCCATCGGCAGTAAAGCGGCCCATTGCCATGGTAGCCATAAAAGCTATACTACCCACCGTGGTGAGCGTTTCGGGTACAGCGACCACTTTTTGAAAATAGACCCCGCTCCAATCGAACATCGTTCCTTCTGTGATCAGGCTTGCGAAAGCAATAAATCCCAGTTTCAGTATATTATAATCGGGCTTGGCAAACAGGGGCTGTGATTCTGAAACTTCATCCTCGGGCAACAGATTTCTATAGGAAACCATGACCATGATCCAACACAGTATACCAATAATGATATAATGCATCCAGAGCGGCCATTGGAGATTTATAGCCAGTGTACCTATAGCAACGCCGCTAAAGCCGGCCAGGCTCCATAAACCATGAAAAGAGGCCATGATAGAACGGCCGTATAATGATTCGATGCCTACAGCCTGAGTATTCATGGCCACTTCAAATACATTATTCAAAAAACCAAAGCAGAATAGTACAATAACCAATTGCCAGATATGCGCAATAAGGCCAATCATACATAAAACTAGCGGAAATAATATCCCCGCGGCTATCAGTACACGGCGGCTTTTATATTTGCTTACCATCCAGCCCGAAATGGGCAAGCTGGTAAGCAAGCCTATGGGTAAAGCAAATAACACGCTTCCCAGTTCGGCATTGTTTAAACTAAAAAATGCTTTCAGGTCATGAATGCGGCAGGCCCAGCTGGAATAGGTTAAACCGCAAATAAAGAAAAATATACAGGTAGCGACGCGGTGCGAACGCTTGATATCAACAGATGAAGTAGATAATGATGATGACAACATAAATTTATTTTAAACCCAAAGGGTGGTATCAAAATTACCTGTCCGGAATATTTAATTATTTCGGACAGGTATCATAATTTAGCTACCAGGCAGGCACGTCCTGGTTCCAGAGATGCTGATAGATCTCATCATAATCATCAAGTTTGACAATATTACTGATCTCAGTCAGTTTTTTATTGTTGATGCCGATGAAGCGAATAGCCAATTGCTTAGTAGCTTCATAATCCCACCGCCCATCGCCAATGTAAGTAATTTCAGTAAAGGGTACTTCCATCTGGTGTATTTTATTCATCTGACTTATGGTATTACCTATAATATCACGTCTTGCTTTCGCATCCTGGGCAAAGGAAGCAGCAATGCAGCCGCTGGTGTCTATACCAGCACAACGCAACTTATATAAAGCTGACTCGCGCCAGCCCCCGGTAGCTAACCCGATACTGACCCCCTCTTGCTGGCAAAGTGTTTGGATGATCTTCGCGGCTTTAGGTATTTCTTTCATACAATTATTCTCCAAAGCATAAGCCCCGGCAAGTAAATTACAAAAATGACTGATAAACTCATCCCGCTCCGCCTCGGTATAAGTACGCTGATACTGTTCCTGAAATAACTGATCAATAATACCAGAATCTGTAGTATTTACATAATGACCGTAATTGGTTTCGAAACCTTTGAAATTAAATACGTCTTCCAAAGCCTGTGTAAAACAACGATCGTCAACTTCCGTAGTATCGGTTAAAGTTCCGTCGATATCAAATATAATGTATCTCATAATTTGAATGGGGGTATTAATTAAAAGAAATTGTTAAATGGTGATCACAGATTTTAAACTCGAAATATTGTTGCTGCGGTCACGCGTGCTCACATTAACACCTAAGTGCTCAATAGCCAGCTTAAAATCGTCAAGATTATAATCGTTAGTGATGATCTTTTCCAACCCCATGCGCCCGCTGTTGATCATATCGACCGCGTGCTTAAAAGTGTCCATAGAATCAATGGAGCCAATAATAGAAATACTGCGATCGGCTATTTCCCTCGGATTAATGGTCTGCTGATTATTACGCAAACCCATCATAGATATTTTACCACCATCGGCAATAGCCTGCATCGATTTTTCCAGTAGCGAACCAGTGGTATCAATGATCAGGTCATATTGATTTTTCTGCGGAATAAACGCCGGTTCTATCTTCCAGTGTTTTGATAAAACGTTGTTCTGCTCTATCAACTTGATCCTTTGGCGTGATGCTTCATAAACCACACCTTCCTGTATACCATGTTGGGTAAGCGCCATATAAAAAAGCAAACCTATTGGGCCACCTCCTAATATAGCTGTGCGCATAAAAGGGGTTACTGCCAGTTTTTTTACCGCTGTCAATACACAGCTTAACGGTTCAGACATGGCACCCTGTTCAAACGGGATATTGTCGTTGAGCGGATAGATGAAATGCTTGGTGGTTTTAAAGTACTTGGTAAATGTACCATCAATAGATACACCAGCTTCGGTACTTGATTTATGCAGGCAATGATTACGCTGCCCTCTGCGACAGTTTTCACAATAACCGCAAAAGTAAGTCGGATCGATGATCACGCGCTGCCCTATTTGGCAGCTTTCAACCCCGCTTCCCTTAGCGACAATAACGCCGGCAGATTCATGCCCGATGATCACACTGGGTTTTGCCATATATTCTCCTGAGATGATACTCAGGTCGGTACCACAAATACCTGTAGCTTTAATTTCTACAATCACCTCGTCAGGTAATGTAATCTCCGGTTCTGCTCTGTCCTGGATATCAATGTCCCAGGCCCCGCTGTATACAATTGCTTTCATATTTTATAGCTGACTAAAAATTTTATTTAAACGCGAATAGATCTCTTCAATATCATCAACAGTGGCGGTAAGTGCCGGCCGCACTTTAACCACATTGCCAAAACCATAGCGGGAACTCCTTAAAATGAGGCTATGATCTTCAAATGCAACCTCAATGATCTTATTCGTTAAAACCGGATCAGGGACACCATCTTTAGCTATGATCTCCAGACCCCACATATAACCTATACCCCGTACATCCCCTATGATGTGGGGGTAATTTTCTTTAAGCTTGTTCAGCAATTCGCCAAGGACAATTCCGGAGCTGCGCACATTTTCCAGGAAACCTTCTCTTGTTACGACTTCCATCGTTTTTTTCGATGCAGCCAGTGACAAGAGGTTACCGCCTGAGGTATAAGAGTGTTCGAATTTTTCCAGTACCGCGTACTCGGGTTTATACAGAATGGCTGCTGCCGGTATACCAATACCGCCCAGACCTTTTGCAAGCGTAATAATATCCGGCTTAATGTCATAATGCTCACTGGCAAACATATAACCCGTGCGGCCGATGCCTGTTTGCACTTCGTCGGCAATGAGGGTGATTTCCAATTCATCGCATATTTGCCTTACTTTTTCAAAATACCCTTCCGGCGGCATAATATTGCCCCCATTACCCAATATAGGCTCCATAATCATGGCTGATACATTGCCCGAGCTACCATATTCTACATAATCATAAATAGCTTCTGCACATAAAAACCCACATTGATCCGGGCCTTTAGCCGAAAACGGGCAACGGTAGCAATACGGTGCAGGTACAATGGCATTTTTGGTAGAAATAGTATTGGAAAAAGATTTTCGCCTGAATGCATTCCCAGAGATATTGGTGGTATACAGCGTTTGCCCATGATGTGATAGCGACAAGCTAACCACCTCATTTTTGCCGTTAAATTTATTGGCGATCTTTACAGCACCCTCATTGGCTGTTGAACCAATAATGTCGCGCATCCAGCCATCGGTAATGTACTCCGGAGCTTCGTCAAGAATGCAGTCAAGCACTTGCTGCGCCAATTCGGCGGTAAATGCCGATGATACATGGATCAGATTTTCAACCTGTTGCTTAAGTACCTCCACCAATTCGGGGTGACTATAGCCCAGTGAGAGGTTAAATGTTCCTGAAGCCCCATCTATGTACTCTTCATTTTCAGGGGTGTAGAGGCGAATGCCGCTACCTTTTGTAAAAGTGACGTTGTTGGACATGTTTTTTAGGTTAGAAATGATTAATATTTGGTTTGTATAAACTTTTAATTATTTATCAGACAATAAGATTCCATATAGCCAATTTTCAATGCCATAAACAAATAGGTTATATTATCTTATAATAAAACGTTTTATTAGATAAACAACAGTTTAAAAAGTAACGATTTACCCGGCCGCTTTCAATTGAAGTCTCCCAAAGTGATAAAGAAATTTTGCTTTCCAGGTGCTGCTGCCATTACCCCTATCTGCCCCTTTTGACCAGGCGGAAAATAGATAAGCCGGGAGTAACAGTTCATATAATTAACTATCGAATGAATATTTGACCGCTGCATATTAATTTTATATTAACTACTAATAAACATACGATAATATTTTTTACAAATCAAAAAAAATATATTTTCATTAATAGGAGAATCGAATAGCCCAACTAAGAACAGGCGAAAAAAAAAACACCAATCATTTAAAACATTGCCGATATCTAAAAAAATGCTACTTTTAGGGCGCACCCAAGCGCTTAGATGAAATACCACTACCAATTTGTATCAAGGACCACTGTAAGGATAGAGCTCATACCAGAAGACAAAAGGGAAACCGCACTGATAGACAGCTTTTTCGCACCAGGAGAAAATGATGAGCAGCTGATGGCACTTTTCCGTAAAGGAATTGAAGATTATGCCAGCAATGCATACCTTACAGAAACCAGGTTCATGAATTTTCCGAAGGTAGCGCTATGTAGTTACAATGTGGTTGTACAGACCACCGAAAACATTGCCTGACAATTCAAATCATAAAACCTGGCCTATGCTTGAACAATTAAAGCATAAATTTCATTTAAATGACTCCCAGTGGGAGCTATTTTCTTCCTGTCTGAAAAAACTCAAAGTCCCTGCAAAAACAACCCTGTTACAGGAAGGTGAAATCGCTAAAAGAATATTCTTTATTGAAAAAGGCTGTATCCGGGTATTGTTCAATCATGATGGCAGGGACCTTACCTTACAATTCTTTTTTGAAAATGAGACGGTGGCTTCGATGGAAAGCTTTAAAAAAGGTGCTCCCAGCCTGATGGGCATGGAAACCATTGAGCCTTGTACCTTGTGGTTTATCAGCAAACACGATCTTGATCTGTTATTACCAGAACTGGAAAAAGTATCCGGATTGAGGAACAAATTTACCGAGTATCTTTTTGAGCGGATGTTCCTGTACATGAGACACTTTTTCTCCTTCATTAAAGACAGTCCCCTGGAGCGCTATCAGAACCTGATCCAGGAAAAACCAATTGTTATTCAGCGCGTACCTCAGCATTATATTGCTTCCTATCTGGGCATCAGTTCCGTACACCTCAGCCGGATCAAAAGCCAGCTGGTGCGAAAAAACATGAAGTCTTCTTAAAAAAATTCAAAGATTTTCAGCCTGTTTTGACTGGTACATTTGATAACAAATGTTATCGCCAGCCTTGATTATAGCAACTAATTTTACAGTATTAAAAACGTACAAAAATGAAAGCAGCAGTCATATATCAGGTAGGCAGTATGCCTCAATACGCAGAGATCGCAGAACCGGTTGTTCAACAGGAAAACAACGTGTTGGTTAAGGTCAGGGCCGTCGCCATCAAACATCTCGACCGGGCCGTAGCCAGCGGTAAACATTATTCCTCAGGACAGACTTCCGGAGCCAGAATTGTAGGCGGCGATGGTATCGGTGTTTTGCCCGATGGCCAGCGAATCTATGGTTTCGGTGTGGGTGGGACACTGGCAGAACAGGCAATATTCCTGAAAAGCTGGAGTACCCCGGTACCCGACGGACTGGATGACATTACCGCAGCAGCACTCCCTAACGCCGTCATGGGCTCGGCCATGGCCTTACTTTTCCGTGCGCAGCTTCAACACGGTGAAACTGTATTAATCAATGGAGCAACCGGTTTTACCGGAAAAATGGCAATACAACTCGCAAGGCATTATGGTGCCGGGAAGATCATTGTCACAGGACGAAACCAGGAAACGCTAAATTCCCTTACGGAACTGGGCGCAGACCAGCTCATCTCATTGAATGAGAATGACGAAGCTATAGTCAGTCAGTTAAAGGCAATTCATGCAGTTACCCCAATTCATGTCGTTATTGATTACCTTTGGGGGCATTCGGCACAGCTTATCCTGTCAGCATTAAAAGGAAGTGGTACATTTAGTCCCAGGACCCGTTATGTATCTATCGGTGCCATGAGCGGCGATATCATCCAGTTATCCTCACAGATCTTACGGAGCATCGACCTCCAGCTATCGGGTTCCGGTCTGGGAAGCTGGACAAAAGATGAGATCGGTTTATTATTTCGTGAAATACTACCCGAGATATTTCAGCTGGCAGCAGCAGGTAAACTAAAGGTCGAAGTCATTACAGTATCCCTAAAAGATATTGAACAACTATGGGAAACAGACCCAGGAAACGGAAAAAGACTCGTAGTCAGCATTTAAGCCAATACGAAAAGCCTCTATACAATCCGAGGCTTTTCGTATTTAAAATCAAAATTCAGATTTTAACGCTGACCGGCAATCCAGGAAGACACAGACTCCCCTTTCGGCTTCCAGCCTAGTAACCGCCTGGCGTGAACCGCCCTTACACGACTATTAGATCCTAATGCAAAACGCGCCCAGTCCCCTAATTCTGCTAATGCATCCTCAGCGTCCCATGAACCTACCTCGCCCCCATAACCCAGCGCCCTGCTGATATATCCCGCAAGATCAAGGTAAGATTCTTCTCCATTTTCCGCATAAAAATATCCCGCAGAAGGAGCTTTTTCCAAAGCCAGGTCATATAATTCAACCAGATCAGCAATATGCACATTTGACCATCTGTTAACCCCTTTACCTAAATAAACACCTTTACCCAGCTCTCTTGATTTACGAAAAACAACAGGTAACTGATCGCTTTCGGTATCCAGCCCCAGACTGTTCCCGTAAATCATAGAAGGTACAATTACTATCGTCCTGATCTGTTTCTCTACCGCAGCAATACGTACCATATTGTTAATAGCCGTCCGCTTAACCCGAACTTCCATAGGTGTAAACAAACTTTCCTCATCAAATATTTCCGGATTTTCAGACCTGCCCAGCACATCATCGCCAACCACGCTCGATCCCGATGTATGGATAAAGGTTTTTCCCGTGCCTTCCAGGGCATTGAGCATGGTCTCAATTGCAGAACGATGATCGGAATCTGCGGTGTGTATAACTGCATCCGAGAGCCGGGCATACTCATCAAGCAATACCTGATCTTCTAAAGTCCCCAGTACAGGGATAATAGCCAATTGTCTTAGTTCGGCTTCTTTTGCAGGATTACGATATAATCCATAAATTATATGTCCCTTGTCTGCCAGGAATTTTGCTACAGAACTGCCAATATATCCCGTAGCCCCTGTTAAAAATATTTTCATGATTCATTGTTTTTAATTCATTACAAATGTCCATGAGTTTAAGTTATAAAGGAAATAATACAATTTATGGATATCTATAAATTAATTTATAGCTTTATACCATGGTAAATCTGGAATGGTACAGAACTTTTAAAGCAATATATCAAACAGGGACACTCACCGGAGCGGCTGTCGAATTACTTATCTCCCAGCCTAACGTCAGTCAGCATCTTTCAGCACTGGAAGCCCATATTGGCAAACAGCTTTTTGAAAGACAACCACGCCGCATGGTACCAACAGATTATGGGAAACTATTTTATACCCAGATCATTGAGGCAATAGATAAACTCGAACATGTTGAAGCCGAATTCAGGTACACGCGGACATCCAATATCCCCCTGACCTGTATCGGTATGCCTAATGAATTTTTCAGTCAGGTACTGGCCAGCAAAATACACGTTGCACCGGCAAATCTTGTATTCGAATTTGGCTTAACACAAACGCTGATGAAGAATCTCCTGAGCGGGAAACTATATTTCGTAGTAGCAACAAATTGTGACAACGAAAAGGATATTGTCTATGAACCATTCCGGGAAGAGAATTTCCTGTTGATCAGCAATTTTGGCCATGACACAACAGCATTTGACCAATTAATCAGTACCAAAGAATATGATCAGGCAGAAAAATGGCTCACAGAACAGGACTGGTATGTATACAGTAGTGATTTGCCAATTATCCGCCGTTTCTGGCTAAAGAATTTCAAAAAGCGCCCGGCCATCAAACCAAGATTTATTATACCCGATTTTAATGCAATTTTAAAAGGCATTGCTCATGGTACCGGAATTACAATTGCTTCAGATTACCTGGCAAAAGACCTGATCGAAGCACAAAAAATCAAAGAAATATGGAAGGGCAGGGAAATTACAAGCAACACCATGTATCTTGCCTACAATAAGAACAATGTCACTACAGCCCAGATTGAAATGGTCAGAGAATTATTAAATTTAACCCGAGATTAATCATTAAATATATTAAACAGAATATGAAAAGAGTACCAGAGGACGAGTCACAGAATGTCGCTGATTACCCAAATAACAACACCATTTTTACAGTCTGGAAGTTTAAAGAAAACACAGAGATCAAACCTGCTTTCGAAAGAATTTGTGCCCTCATCGCTAACCTTAATCACTCATTCATTATAAGAACACCTGGTGGACGTTCCAGTTGTGTAATGGGTATAGGATATGATGCCTGGATTAAACTTTCATTACCTACCCCACTTCCTAAGGAATTGAAAAATTTCGAACCTGTTGCCGGATCGAAACATACGGCTGTCGCTACTCCGGGAGATTTACATTTTCATCTGCGGGGAACCGACATGGCAGTTTGTTTTGATATGCTCACCGCGATAACAGAAGTATTATATCCGGTTGCCGATTCTCTTGAAGAAGTACATGGTTTCAGATATTGGGATGGACGTTCCATTCTTGGTTTTGTCGATGGAACAGAAAACCCGGTTGGCAACGAACGACAAGGCTTTGCAGTTGTAGATGATGAAGACCCACTTTATAAAGGAGGAAGTTACCTTTTTGTACAAAAATACCTGCACGATATGCAGGCATGGACGAAATTATCTACCGAAGCCCAGGAAAAAGTAATCGGACGTTATAAACTCAGTGATATTGAGATGTCAGACGATGTAAAACCTGAAAACTCACACAGTTTCTTAGCCAATTTAGAAGATGAGGATGGGAATGACCTGAAAATAGTAAGGGACAATATGCCTTTTGGAAATCCTTCCAGAAGAGAGTTTGGAACCTATTTCATTGCTTATGCAAATACTTTCAGTACCACACATAAAATGTTGGAAAGGATGTTCATCGGCGTTCCTTCCGGAAACCATGACAGAATATTAGATTTCAGTACAGCACATACCGGTAGTCTTTTCTTTGCTCCGTCAATGAATATACTGAACGATTACACTGCTGAGCCTGCAAGCTGATACGGTATTTAAATAACACCAAATGGGGCAAACTGGTTAATTCATAGTTTGCCCCATTTTTTTAATATTAATCCGGATGATTTCGTTATTTTTAATCAATCCCGACAAAATTGTTTTATGGCAACAGTTGCACTCCGAAGTATCCAGGGCAAATGGGTTATGGCTTGTACCATAATGGCCTCAGCAATGGCTTTTATTGATGCCACTGCATTAAATGTGATCTTACCTTCCTTACAGCAACACTTAAAAGCTTCCGGACCAGACCTGTTTTGGGTACTGAATGCCTATTTACTCATGCTCGCTTCCCTCATTCTGATCGGCGGGACATTGGGCGACAGATTAGGCCGCAAAAAGATATTCATGATCGGGATCTTTATTTTCATATCAGGGTCTGCAGCCTGCGGTTTTTCTTCCAGTGCCACTATCCTGATCATTTTCCGGGTGATACAAGGCATTGGTGGTGCATTGATGATACCAGGAAGTCTATCCTTAATTTCTTCTTCTATTGATGAAAAAGAACGGGGAAAAGCCATAGGAACCTGGTCTGCGGCCACCACTTTAGTAACAATGGGCGGGCCTGCACTGGGTGGCGCCCTTGCCGATGCCGGTCTTTGGCGTTATATATTTTTCATTAATGTGCCTATCGGGATTATCGTGTTGATCTTCTTAAGGACAAAAGTGAAAGAAATCAAAGATGAGGACAACCATAAGGGATTGGATTTTTATGGTGCAATTGCTATAGCCCTTGGCCTGGCGATGCTCACCTTTGGCTTCCTGCGTTTACCCGCTGTTGGCTTTAGTCATATCCAGGGTTATGGTTCAATCAGCGCAGGGATTTTACTACTCCTTACTTTTATCGTCATAGAACGTAAAAGCAGTCAGCCAATGATGCCATTGAGTTTGTTCAGCAATGTCATTTTCAGCGGGACAAACCTGCTTACTTTTTTCCTTTATGCAGGACTAGGTGCAGGAATGTTGTTTATTTCACTGAATATGGTGCAGGTGCAGGGTTATACACAGCTTGAATCCGGTCTTACCTTTCTGCCATTTACTATTTTCATGGTCGCGAACGCACGTTTTGCCGGCAGCCTCGCCGATAAATACGGACCAAGGTTCTTTCTGATCACAGGCCCTTTTTTAGCTGGCGCAGGCTTACTCCTCTTATCCTATATTCAGCAGACAAAAGGACCTTCAGATTACTGGACCACCTTTTTACCAGGTATTCTGATCTTCGGTTTTGGCATGTCACTTACCGTTGCACCCCTTACTGCAGCGGTAATGGGTTCGGTAAGTGATCATTTTACAGGTACAGCATCAGGCATTAACAATGCTGTATCAAGAATTGCAGGTGTTTTTGCCAATGCAGTTCTGGGTTCGATGGCTGTACTACTGTTTTCCGCAGCTTTACAAAAGGAAATTAAAGAACTCCCGCTTAACCAACAGCAAAAACAAGCTGTAATTGCGCAAAGCGCAAACCTCGGGAATGCCAGGGCTCCGGAAGGATTAAATCCAGTTCAGGAAAAGAAAGTAGTAGCGGCCTACCATTCCGGTTTTATTGATGCGTATGGAAAAATCATGAAAGTTTCTGCTGGTCTTGGATTCTTAGCCTCATTAATGGCCCTGATCTTTATTCAGTCACCGGGCATTAAAAAAGCACTTGTTTGACCCAGAAAAAACAGAGCAACCCAATATTAATCAGACACAATTGATGATTTCACAAGCTTATAGAGGTCAATATTCTTTTTACCCTCAGCTCCCCTGAGTTTCTCCTTAAAGCTGATCACTGAACGGGCAACAGCACTGGCCGGATATTTTTTGATAAGCTGATCAAATGTTTCTTCTACATCAGGCTGGAGCTTATTTGTATCAGGATCAGTGCTTGGCGTATTCTCCAGACCTCCCAAAAGATAACTCATATAAGTCTGATAATTACTTTTAGCTTCTGCCTTGTAATACCCCTTAGGAGAATGCTTCAAATACTGTTCCCATGAAAAAGCCCAGTCTCCAAGCGTAGCTCTGTCTACTGCCAGTCCTGCATCATAATCAACTACAGGATCGTTCTCCAAAACTGTTTGTGCCCAGAATTTCTGATCATCTTTTGTTAAAGATGATGCAAATAGCCATTCCCAGTAAGCTGGTCTGAGATGAAAAACAGGTCCAACTTCTTCTTCAGACCTGATTTCAATATAATGAGCTGAGAGTTGCTGAAACAAATCTTTTTGTTCCGGACTCAGCTTTTCAAGGAAGCCTGCTTCTACTCTTTTCTTACTTGCATCCATTGATTCTCCCTCAACGTAATTATTTTCAGTATTTTCATAAACTGGCAACAGTTGTCCCTGACGCGCGTCCAAATGACTAATTACCGGTGTCAGCACTTTTCTCCATTGATCCAGCAATTTGTACCGCTGGTTCAGGTCAAGTTCGGGTAACTTCTCCCTGATCATTTTTTCGACCGCTGTCAGACTAAGCAGAGATGGTTTTTGCCTGAATAAATCAAACCCAGGCTCAGCAATGGTATCGTTCCTGGTAACTAAGGAGTCTTTTTTCAAGTCCGGACGAAGAAAGCTATCTGTTTTTTTGATTTGTGCCACTTTTTCCGGCCGTGTACGCAGTACTGCCCAGATCGCAGCGATCAGCACTAAAAGGGATACTATAATTAATGGAATTCTAAATTTGGTCATTTAATTTAAGGAATTATTGAAATGGCTTACTTACATAAAGTATGCCATCAATTTATAAACATTACCTTTATCCATCATTATAAATTTGCTTTACTAGAACAGAAAGAAAATGGCACAACAAAACATACATGTGTGGACAGGGATCTCCAACAAAACGGAGGAGCAATTCTATAAATATTTTGACCAGGATAAATTCCTGAAAGATAATCACAGATTCAGCACTGATGAATCTCCAGAGAAAGACGGTCCGGATCTCAAACTCCGTTGTCAGTTCTGTAAAGACCTCGGGCTGCCATCCGCCTATAACGAAGATTGGATAACCATGCACTTCAGCCGTAAAAAAATCAATGTCCAGCTGGCTATTGAAGAACTTCCGGTTTGGGATGATCAGCTGGAAGTAGATATCTACAAAGCCTGTGTAGCTAAAGGAATTTCAACAGTAAACGCCATATTTTCATATGCAGATGATACGCTGACAATTGATGCTCCGTTGAAAAGCTATAATGATCTGATGTATGTTGGCTGTTTTGTCAGTCAGTTTTAAACAGATTCATAGCATTGAAGGTGTCCGGAAAGACCGGACACCTTCCTTTTTACCCCAGATAAGGGTAATCGGTATACCCCTGTTTTCCGGTCATGTAAAAAGTAGACGGATCTGGTATATTCAGGCCCGCATTCTTTGCGAACCTTTCCGGCAAATCGGGATTAGCGAGAAACAGCTTTCCATATACAATAGCATCAGCACCGCCTTTGGCCAGCAGGTTTTCACCAGATTCTTTCGTAAATCCACCATTAGCCAGATAAACACCTTTATAAGCCTGACGCAGCAATCCATGCAGTTCAGCGTTAGTTAATCTTTCAGAAGCAAAAGCGACATGAAGATAAGCCAGGTTCCTGTTGTTTAATTTATTGATAATATATGGATAAAATTCTTCCGCATTGGCATCCTCCATATCATGAAGAGGGTCACCAGGAGAAATCCTGATTCCCATCCTGTCAGCGCCAATCACAGCAATAATAGCATCAGCACACTCCAATAGAAACCTCGCTCTGTTTTCCTCATTTCCCCCGTATTCGTCAGTCCTCAGATTTGAATTTGTACCTAAAAACTGATGAATAAGATAGCCATAGGCGGCATGCAGCTCTACCCCGTCAAAATCACAATCTATGGCATTTTTAGCTGCCACTGCAAAATCCTTAATAATATGTCTGATTTCATTGGTGGTTAATGCCCTTGGGGTCACCAAATCCTTCATACCCTGTGGAGTATAACTTTGCCCTTTTGCAGGAATGGCACTTGCTGAAACAGGCAGCGCGTTTTCAGGTAGAAAATCAGGCATAGCCATGCGTCCTGTATGAATAAGCTGCATAAATATTTTACCTCCTTTTTTATGAACCTCAGCCGTTACAGCTTTCCAGCTCCTGAGCTGTTCAGCAGTATAAATTCCCGGTAAATTACTACCGGATTTTGCCATTGGCGAAATACAGACTGCTTCAGTGATCAATAAACCAGCTGAAGCCCGCTGCGCGTAATATTCACCTACAATATCCGGCTGGGTTCCCGCATTATCTGCACGCCCCCTGGTCATTGGGGCCATCACCATCCGGTTTCTTAATTCAACTTTTCCTATTTTTAATGAATCAAATAATGTTGTCATGCTTTTATATTTTATTAAAAAGATAGCATCAACCGCAAATACAGCACTATCCCTGACGAAGGATCAATCGTTCCAACTCTCTGGTCAGAGTTTTCCTTTCAGCAGGTGATTTTGTCAGCTCTATAGCTTTCCTGTAGTGAATTATAGCTTTGTCAATGTTAATGGCTACATATAAGTAACCAATCAGAGAATGATAGTAATTATTCTCATTCAGGTTGAGTTTTTCTGCTTCTTTGATACCTTGTTCATTTCCATGAACTTTTGCAAATGCAAATGCTCTGTTTAATGCTGTCACTGGTGAGTATTCTATCAGGATAAGCTGATTATATAAAGATAAAACATGGAGCCATTTGTCTACTTCTGCCGGAGTAGTATGCCAGTAAGCAATTCCCGCTTCCAGGTGATATTTAGATATCTCGTTTCCAGAACAGGCATTTACCAGGTAATAGTTACCCTTATCAATTAATTCCTGGTCCCACAGAGACTTGTCCTGCTCTTCATATAAAACAATCTCTCCGGCAGCATCCAGCCTGGCTTCAAACCTCGAACTTTGAAAACATAGTAAAGCCAGTAATGCATTAGTTCTGGTTGTATTGGTCAAGGGGTTTTCAATCAGTACCAATGCAAGTCTCATTGCTTCTGCACAAAGATCTTTTCGGATCAGATGATTATTGGATCTGGAAGAATACCCTTCATTAAACAGCAGATACAGAGTCCTTAAAACTGTATCTAACCTTGATTTTACTACCGTTTCCTGCAACTGACTAATCTGAAATTCATTCTTCCGGAGGCTTGCCCTTGCTCTGAACAGCCTCTTTTTAATCGCCTCTTTCCTGGCAAGAAATGCATCAGCAATTTCTTCTATACTAAACCCGCAAAGAATCTGCAAGGCCAGACAGATCTGTGATTCTCCGGGGTTATCCGGATTACTGACCGCAAAAATCATCGCCAACTGGCTGTCAGCTATTGTTTGCGGTGTAAAATCAGTCTCTGGTTCAATCTGAGGTGTATCTCTTTCAAATTCTCCCCTCACTTGCGTCTCAAAAATATTTACTCTTTTAAGATAGTCCCTGGTTTTGTTTTTAGCTACCGTATAAAGCCAGGCTGAAGGATTTTCTGGAACACCATTTACGGCCCATAACTCACTCGCCTTTAAAAACGTTTCACTTGCTATATCTTCAGCTACTTCAATATGTTTCAAACCAAAATGACGGCATAACACTGCTGTCATCCGGGCATATTCCTGCCTGAATAAATGAGGTAAAAGCTCAGTCCGGAAACTATTTCCCTGATTCATCCTCCTGGTTCTTACAATCCGCTACGACGTACCATCACTTCCCTTACTTCTATATTTCCGCCAATTTTGAAAATAGGATTGGCTTTTGCCAGCTCAACCGCTTCTTCAATAGTCTCTGTATTTACAATGATATACCCACTTACAAACTCCTTGATTTCCGTATAAGGACCATCAGTCACCACATTATCCGGATAAACGGTTCTGGCATTTACCGAAGATAAAGTATTTCCCTGATCAGCCAGTTTGTTTTGGGCGGCAATACTCCCCAGCCAGTTCATTCTCTCCTGCATTTGTTCAGGTGATGGTTTAAAATCGGAATGATTATTCAATCTGAAAATTAATACAAACTCTTTCATTTTTATAAAATTTTAATGTTTTTGGTCTGATGACGATTGAGCATCCAAGATGGGGACAAAATATTTTTCTACAAAGCGTTATAATTAATAATTTTCAACCAGGATCTCTGAATATCATGCCCTAAGAACATGATTCACCATGCCATAAACACCCGATAATAATATTTTTACATAATACATACATTCTCAGTTTTTATATTAACTTTAGTTAACCTAAGAAATTTTGTCACAAACAATTTAAACAATAGAAATTATGCACATGTTATTTCACATTTTATTGGGAGGTATTGCTGGTTGGCTTGCCGGAAAAGTAATGAAAGGCGATGGTTATGGGGTTATTTTTGATATCCTGCTAGGTTTAATTGGCGGATGGGTCGGCGGAGCGCTCTTAGGATGGATTGGTATCCACACAGGGGGAGACATCAGCTATCTGGTCACTGCATTTTTAGGTGCTGTATTGTTGGTGTGGATTTCAAGGTTGATCAAAGGATAACCAGAACAAAATCTAAAATAAGGCTGTACCTGAGGGGGTACAGCCTCTTAACTTATCTGATCAGCTGCTTTAGTTCCTTTTTGGTAAACTCCTGCGTTCTGATTTCAGGTGTATCCGCCACAACATATTCCTGTTGTGCTGTTAAAACGGTATCCGCATTTCCGACTGTATAGAAATGCGGAGCTACAAACCCATAAAAACTTTTAGAGCTCTGAATGCTCCTGTTTTTCATCCCTTCAAAATCAACTGATTTCAGATAAGTGATTAACAGATTGACACCGAATAAATCACTCCCTGTCTCCTTAGTATTAAGTCCCAATGTGGTTCCCGGAAAGACAGTCTGCCCCTGGCGCACAACAAAACTTCCTTTTTTAAATCCTCTGTAAGTAGCCAGCGTACCATCCGCATGTTCAATCGTTAATTCATTGATTTTGTCGCTATAGGTTAGACCGGCAGAAGCCTCTGGTTCATAAAGATCCCTGACTTCAACAACTATCCCTTTCCGCACAGCGGCAATGGAATCTGCCTGTTTGGTGTAAAACCGATAGACTTTCCAGTCTTCGGCTGTAGTACCACCAAAATACGCTTCCCCGATAAAACCAACCTCGGCAATCTGGGTCTTTGTTCCGTTCTTATAAGGAAGGATGTAACTGAAATTGCTATTATATTTGGGGTTTAACTTTCCTTTGATATAGGAGTAATTAAAGGAGTATTCAATATTTTGTTCTTTATTTATAGGTGATAAAGTAACCAGACTTCCGGAAGAACTTTTCAGTGTATAACTCTTTTCCTTTGCACCAGATGAATTATTTAAAGTATTGAACTTTAAAATTAAGGTATAAGTTCCGGGAACGTTCTTTTCGTAATTAATCTCTACTCCTCTTTCCTTGTTTGTTTTGGAAGCCACAGTAATCAGATTTTCCTGTGCGTTTACTTTTAGTACACCTAACCCTAAAGAAGCGCAAAGCATGACTATTTTCGTTTTACTTATCATTTATCCAAGTGGTTTAATATTTATGCAATATACTATACAAAAGACACCAGAATAATCTTTAATGAAAAATAGTTGCCTTTTTTCATTAAAAAAAACCGGGCTCATAAATCCAGTCATTAATTATTAATAAAAATAGTTAAACAGCAGGGAACTGCTTAAATAATTATAGAAAAATTATATATTTGCAAATTATATAATATAACCTCAAAGCGCATAATGTTCTCTCATCTTAACGCCGATGTTAACACTCGGGCAATCTTAAAAAAAACTTGTGTTTTTGTTCTTACACTCGCAACTACAATCAGCTTAACAAATGTGGCAATTGCACAGGGTATCCAAAAGAAAGAACATACCAACAAATTTACAGACTCATTAAAAAACAGGATTGAAGTTGGTATAAACGGAGGTCTTAGCCTCAATCAATTTACAAAAGGGCAACCTCAGACCAGTTCAAATACCGGTTATACTGCCGGCCTGCTGATCAACTACAGATTACCCAAAAACTTAAGTTTACAGCTGGAAATAAACGCGCTTCAGCAAGGAGGCAGAATGATCCGTTTTAAGGATGATACCAGAATTGGCCTGCCGGAAAGTTTTAACAGCAAAAATGTTAAAAACAGCTCATACCTACTTAATAGTATAGAGGTTCCATTATTAATCAATTATACTTTTAAAATAAAACCTACCTGGAAACCTTCAGTGTACCTTGGCGGAAGTTACGCCTACACTTACAATGTAAGTGAAAAGTATCAAAAAACAGGTGACCTGCTTCCAGGAGAAGATATTATAGCCACTGTCAGCGGATCACAAAATGCAACCAATTTGTTTAACACCTCCAGATTTAACTTAATCGTTGGTGCCAATGCAAAATTGCCACTGATTTATAAGTTCATGTTGCTGATAGACTTCAGATATTTAAAAGGGTTAACTCCTGCCAGGGAAAACTATTCTTATATCGAAAAAACCGGCTTTGGAAGCGATATCAAAACTAATTCTTTCCTGACCAGGATAGGAATTACCATGCCTTTGAAGTAAACACCCCTCCCCCTAATCAAACAAATAAACAAGCACATATGAAGTCAAAATTTACTATTTTAACGATGGTGTCGTTCGCCATTCTTATAGCAGGTTGCAGTAAGAATGAATTTAATGAACGTGACGCTATAAACGCACAAAAAGAATTGCTGAACCTTAAATATCAGCATGAAATTGATCTTGAAACCCTAAAACAAAAGGGTGTAAATGCCCTGCAACAATTGGTTAATGATGCTGCACTGGCACAACTCAAATTGAGTGACAGTTTGAGAACCAATAGTGATATTGCTGCAAGAAAACAAGACTATACAGTAACAGTTGTCGATGTTTTGACCAATAGCCCTGTCTCGGATGCAGATGTCACAGTATCTTCACAAGGAAAATTATATACAGCGAAAACAAATGTTCAGGGTTCTGTAACGTTTACTTCTCTCTATTTATTTCCGACAAGTCCCTTCCTGATATCTAAAACTGGTTATGCAGCTACGCAGATACTACAGCAAAACATTGCTTACGGTACAATAAAGCTTTGGAATACTGCGGATGTGACGAATGAAATTTTAGGTAATCTGTATATTGAAACAGATCTGACAAACAATACGTCAGAAAAAGTAGGAGCTAATGTTTTAGTTACAGCTTCAACAAGTATCCCAAATGGTCAGAATAACCAATATAACCAACCTGGATATTATAATGTGTATTTTCCAACATACACCAAAGCAGACGGTAGTTACTCTATCAAGGTACCAGCTGCACCGAATACATACAATTTGTCATTTGAGCAAATTACAGCTGACCAGAAACTTTTTGTAAATTCAACAGATGAGGATCCTATTCAATCATTCCCTAGTAGTTTACCCCGTGTAACTACTATTAAAACCTATTTTAACGTAAATAGCTACAGTGTCGGCATCCCAAATGTAACTAACTATTATTATTTCAAATTTGCTCCTGACAAAACCGGAAAAGTATTATATATACCTGGTAATCAACCTAATTACAATTACAACCAGGTTTTACTATCCTCTACTGGCGATAAGTTCCAGATTGAAAGACTTAATGTAAATAACAATTACTATAATAATTTCGATGTATCGAACTTCAATTATGATCCGAATACTAAAGTTGACGTAGAAATGATAGATGTGGTAGGGAACCTCATACAATCTGCTCCAAAATTAGCGGCTCTTGCAAATTCAAATGGAAAGTTAAGTAATTATTATTCTCCTGAAGGCGGAAATGGTTACGTACATCTTAAAAGAGATGATACAGGTGTTATAGTGCCAAATGCGAAAGGTCTAATATTAAAAGCTACTTCTTACGATAGCTATAATAACACTTACAATTTAAACTTCACAAGCAACCTTAATACAGCAAACAACCGCTATAATTCGAACAGCATCCAGCTCATTAACAAAGGAGATAAAAAAGCAGTTAATTTTTACTATGGTTCTGGAGATAGCAGAGTAAAACAAGCTAATTAATACTGTCTTATCATTTAAGAATACAAACCCCTGTTTCCTAACATGAAACAGGGGTTTTATATTTCTATCTGGAAAGCAGATCCTTTTGCATCACAACAAAGGCAACTCCATCCTTTATGAAATGCCTGCTGGTCTTTATCATTCCGAATTTCTCATAGAAAGGTGCTTTATCCAGCCTGGCATTACACCACAGCATATTCACCCCGCAATTCACCGCCTCTTCCATCATATGCAATAAAAGTTTACCCCCATAACCTTTCCCCTGCTCCTTTGCGTCGGTTGCAAATTTTCTGAATTGGGCCGAATTCCCGTCAATAAAGAGCGAGACAACAGAAACCAGTTGATCCTGATTAAAAAAACCAAAATGAATTCCTTTTTCGTCATCTTCAAGTTTGATATAATCAATTGGTTGATCCGGCCACATTACCCTTTGTCTTAAGGCCCAGGTATCGGCAGCATTAATTTCTCTGATCACTTTTAAGGTATAGCTATAAAAATATCAACTTCAGCATTTTCAGGATCTGATGTTTTATGTCCATATACTTCAAAATCTGCCGTATAAATTCTTTGTATCCCTGAATTCCAGATTTTCATCCATTCCTGTATAACGATGTAATCGCTCAATTTCCCTTTAGCTGTAAATTTCATATAATTTCCGCCTTCAATAGAGATACCTTTAAATCCATCCGGAACATTGTTCAGATTAGCTACCCTACAGCCAAGAATTGTGGTATATGGTTTTGTAAAATCCTTTTCATACTCCGTATAAACGCTATAAACAGTATGATCAATTTTTCCAGGAATCTGTTCGATCATATTTTCTGATAAAAACCTGTCCCATAACTTAGAAATGTCCGTTGCAGCTTTTTCGTTCTCATTTGTAGTTCTTACAGCTATACCTATAAGATAAAATTGTTCTACTGATTCACTCATTTTTTAAATATTTATTAGGTCACGAAATTAGCACTGCTAATGACAACCCTATGTCAGCAGGGATAAATTTAGCTTATTTTGGGTCATATGACCCTGTAATTATGATGTGTTCTAAATTAAATTGCAACTCAATTCAATTCTGATTAGCAAAGGACTATCCTAAATTATATAAATATGAACAATAGATTATACAGAGAATTCGCTCCTTACTATGCAGCAGCGAGTGGTGATAGAGATTTCAAAAACCAGCTGGCCAGCATACTGAGTACCTATACACCAGAAAGTCCCTGCAACTCCTTCCTCGAATTATTTGCTGGTCAGGCCGTCCACAGTCTGGAAGCCCAGGAAAATCAGGATCTTGATGTCTGGGCCTTAGATTCCAGCCGTGAAATGAAACAACTGGCCATCAAAAACGGATTCAAAAACCCCAACCAATATATCCTGGGGAACCTGCCAGAATCAATTTTAAAACTTTCAGAAAAAACAAAGTTTGATTGTATCACCTGTCTGTATAATGGTTTGAGCAATTTAACTACACGGGAAGTATATGAATTGTTATCGAATAGCCAACAGCTATTGAATACCCACGGCAAAATATTCATAGAAATGCATGATGTCGCCTATATCATGGAATACATAACAGATCCACAAATTCATTTTACCGAAACACAAACTACAGAAGGTGAATCCTTTAAGTATGCATGGCCAAGTGGAAAAATCAAATGGGACAATTACAGTTATACTGCAAAAGTACCTGTACAATTTCTTATTCCAACCTCAAAACGCACCGATACTATTGAATTCACTTCAATTGAACGTATTTACAGTGTTGATGAAGTCAGATTCATGGCCGGATTGCTGGATTATAATTGCAGGATATTAACCGAAGACCCATTATGGCAAATAAACTTCGCCGGAGAAATCATTCTGGAACTGTCTCTTAAATAAATACATCTACCTGCAAGAGCCCCAATAACAAGGGGTTCTTTGTTCCGTTTTTAGGCAAAAAAGCATAAAAATGTATAGCTTTGCTTATCTATGAAACAGAATAAATACGATGATCCTCAGTTCTTTGCCAATTACAGCCTGATGCCACGCTCTGTCGATGGACTGAACGCTGCAGGGGAATGGCATACTTTCAGGGATATGCTACCCACGCTTCAGGATAAAAAAGTACTTGATCTGGGTTGCGGTTTTGGCTGGCATTGTCTTTATGCACGTGAACAACAGGCCCGGGCAGTAGTTGGTGTTGATCTTTCAGAGAATATGCTCGCCAGAGCAAGAAAAAGCACTGATGACCCAGCCATTGAATACCATCAGCTGGCTATAGAAGATATTAATTTTACAGCAGAAGAATTCGATGTAGTAATCAGCTCACTGGCCTTTCATTATGTAGAGAACTTTGCGCAGGTTTGCCAGAAAGTTGGCCATAGTCTTCAACCAGGCGGTTCATTTGTCTTTTCAGTTGAACACCCGGTTTTCACTGCCATGGCAACACAAGACTGGTATTATGATGAAAATGGTAAACGTTTACACTGGCCGGTTGATGGTTATCAGCAGCAAGGCCAGCGTATCGCCAGATTTCTCGATCATGATGTGGTCAAATATCACCGGACTATAGAATCGTATCTGAATGACCTGATTGATTCCGGTTTTCGGATCACCAGAATTTCAGAACCACAGCCATCTCAGGAAGTATTAGACAAACATCCTGAAATGCAGGATGAAACACGCCGCCCTATTTTCCTGATGATCGCTGCGGTCAAAGATAAATAAGAACCTTTAATATACCTCTTTACTATCTTTTGGTAGTAAAGGGGGTACCATAGAACTAATTCCATTGATGTTTGCCCCGGCCTGTCCCATATGTCCGGCCCGTTCACGAAGAAATGGTATCGGGAAGCTTAAAGCAGGTTCTGATAACTTATCCAGCGAAGCAATATCATTCTTTGTCAGTTCTACTTTCAGAGATTGCAGATTCTGGTTAAGCTGATCCATAGTCCTTGCCCCAATTAACGAAGAGGTCACTCCCGGGCGACTATTTACCCAAGCCAGGGCTATACCGGCAGGCGTTGTTTCTTTTTCTTCTGCCAGTTCCACCAGACGGTCAATCACACGATAAGTGTCTTCCGGGAACTCCGCTCCTGTTTCTGTACCATTCCGGCCGCTCACCAGCTGACCTTTATTCTCTCTGGTATATTTGCCGCTTAAAACTCCTCCTTTTAATGGCGACCAGGGCATAACACCTAAACCAAGATCCTGCGCCATAGGAATAAGTTCACCCTCTACTGTCCTTTCCAGCAATGAGTATTCTATCTGTAAACCAGTGAAAGAACTCCATCCCCTGAACCGGGCAATCGTTTGTGCCTGCGCTACTTTCCATGCCGGTGTATCAGATACAGCAATATAACGGACCTTGCCCGAAGTGACCAGATCATGTAAAGCAGACATGGTTTCCTCAATAGGTGTATAAGGATCAAAAGCATGCATCCAGTACAGGTCTATAAAATCAGTTTGTAATCTTCTCAGTGAATTTTCAAGAGAGGAGATAATTGTTTTTCTGCTGGCCCCTCCGGCATTCGGATCACCTGGATAAAGATTACAGAAAAACTTGGTAGAAAGCACCAGCTGATCCCTTCTTACATCCGATTTTTTCAAATAATCCCCGATTATTTTTTCCGAATGACCTTTAGTGTAAACATTAGCTGTATCGATGATATTACCACCCTGCCCAATATATGCTGAAATAATTGCCTCAGAATCTGCTGGAGTAGAACCCCAGCCCCAGTCTTCACCAAATGTCATTGCGCCCAATGTCAGAGGGCTAACCCTTAACCCCGATTTACCCAGGGTTCTGTAATTTGTTAAATCCATAATTTTTATTTTTCCGGAGCAACAGAGAACCGGTATATAAAATTAGGATGAACCCGATCTTACAGATTGTGTAAATCAAACCGATAATAGCAAAAATCAAACATGGCCTGAAAACTATCCCTGATCGTTACCCGTATCAGGGTTTTGCCCAGAAGTAAGCCGCATTGTTTGTCGCATAATTTATTCTGGTTTTTGATTCCGATTGATCTCCTTTCAGCGTAGTATAGCTTCCCGGAAATAAATCTATAATCACATAGGGTTGTTTTCCACTTCCTGAAGTTTCCAGATCCCATTCACTTTTAGCTGCACAATTTATCCAGAACAAATTCTTGGACATATAATAATCCAGGTAATGCGCTTTAGTCTGTTTTTCCTGGTTATTCCAGTTGGCATCAGCATTCACCGATAACTCTTCACCCTTAACCAGTTTGTCCCTCACCTCTTCAATACTGAGTAAATTCCCTTTTTCATCACTGACAAAGGCATTAAAAGTAGGGTCCATCCAAACCCATTTATTCAATGTTTCTGACCAGACTACATTAATGACATGACAATCAAAATCAGCAGTATCTTTAGGCATGCAGGTGACCACTCTTGATTTAAACCCGACAGCCTGATAAGTGTCTCTTAATGCCGTAGCCATCATTCTGCAATTGACCCCACGATTTTCCTTTTGACAGATTTCAATTAAATCCACCGCATTTTTTTGTTTTGGGTTGTCTGCATTTCCGTCATGCCTGATGGTATTATGTATCCACAAAAGCAGGTTTTTGATTTTTGATATTTCGTCTCCGTTTCCACTTATAGAATCCAGCTTAAACTGCTTTCTGAATTTAACCAGTTCCGGAGCATTGACATCCTGATAGCTAAAGATCTGGGAGGTGGCTCTTTGATCCTGATTATTATAGGCACCCGAATTTTTCAGGATATAACCAAAATCGCCTTTCTCCCGTATTTTTAATAATACAACCTTAAAAGCTTCTTCACTGCGCAAACCATCAAGATCAGTATCTTCCATGGTATGTTTGTAATTGGTGTACCCGCTCTGAAAAGCACTGTCCAGGTAGAGAATAGCCCTGGCCTTATCCCCATCTAAAGCCGTGTAACAAGACAGATTATAATATTGATTTGGCACTATACCACTATATTTTTGCTGTACTTCAACCGGTAATTTCCTGAAATCCATACCAAACCGGAGGGTGCCGGCAATAGCAGTTTTATAATCTTTGTTGTCCACCGCTGCCTTTATTTCTTTGACAGCGGCCTTATATAGCTGGTCTAATTCTTTTTCTTCCTTTGAAGCTGTCTGACTGTAAACAGTAAAACCACTCAGACAAATTACAGTTAGCAGGGTAAGTAGTTTTTTCATCATATAAATTAAGTTGGTTTACGACATAGAACCTGGTTAAGGTCAGGACTGAAATAACAAATCAAGGTGTACCTGGCAATTCCCTTTTGCCAGACGGTCTAAAGACACTTTTCCACCCAAAGCCAGCGGAGGAACAAAAAAGAAGATCTCATTATTTTCAAGGTGTCCCAATTTTTTCAGTGCTGCCTTAAACAATTTAATCCTTAAGATTTCAGTCATGATGTAACTATCGCACAAATAGCCGTTAAAAAAATCAACCAGGCTCCAGACGCAGGTCTCTATTTGTTTATAATGCGGATCAAATACACAAACATCCTCATCCACTGCTGTTAATTTCCTATAATAAAATAACTCTCCGAAACCACTGATAGCTATCGGAACATAATTTGGCACTTTTCGCCCCAGCGTCCTTTCCAGATCATCCTGAAAATCGTCAGGGTTAATCAGTTCAATCAATCCGTCATTATACTTACCTAACCCTTTTGTACTCCATAAGTTAATGATACTGGAGGGGAGAATATGTGCATAGCGATTCATCAGTTCACTTTCTGCTTTAACCGTTAACGTGGGATGATATTTTTTCGAAAAATGAGTTAATGACATAGAGACTGAATCAAATAGTTGTATTATAAATATAGCTTGATTTTCAGTCCGAAACAACCACTAAAATTGTCTAATTCATACCCCTTCTGATTCCATTCTCTTGTCTATATTTGATTTGTAATAGTTAATCTAAAAACACAAACCATGGCAGCACTTAATCCTTATTTAAACTTTGACGGCAATACCGAAGAAGCTTTTAATTTCTACAAATCAGTTTTTGGCACCGAATTTCTGGTTGTATCCAGATTTAATGAAATGCCTCCGGAATTTCTGCAATCTCCGGAAGACGCTAACAAAATCATGCATATTTCCCTGCCAATCGGAGGAAAAAGTGTGCTGATGGGTAGTGACAGATCAAGCGCGTTCGGCCCCATGACCAAAGGAGATGATTGCTACATTGCTATCCAGGCGGACAGTGAAGAAGAAGCTACAAAATTATTTAACGGTCTTTCCAAAGGTGGTGTAGTGACCATGCCGCTGGAAAAAACCTTCTGGAATGCCTATTTTGGGATGTTTAACGACAAATTTGGAAAACAATGGATGATCAACTTTGATTACAATCAAAATTAAATCATTTTAACCAGCACACCAGTTAAAAAGAGCATCAGCAGAATTGCTGATGCTCTTTTTTTGAACTATGGCATCAACGAAGCTATTTTTTCGAAAACTCTCGCAATAACCTCAGCACCCGGATCAGGAATATCTTTCAAGACTGCCTCAGACAGGTAAGACGACCTCCCAAATTTAGTATTGGTAATCGTTTTGGTATATTCGGCCCCATGACGTGCCTGTAAGGCAGCGACAGCCAAAGATTCTTTTTTCGCCAGTGCCTCAAAACCAGGCTCCAAAGCATCAATCATGGTTCTGTCCCCTGCTTTGGCCCCACCATAATCCTTTACTTTCTGTAAGCCCGCTGAAAGCGCTTTACCCAGATCAGGATCCTTCGAATAGGTATTACCAGCGGCAGTGAACAAGATAGACAACAAGACCCCGCTTGATCCTCCGGCCTCTCTGGCCAGGACCCTGCCAATGGTCAGCAGTAATTTTCCTGTATCATTCAGTGGCAACTGATCAACCACCCCCGACAAACGTCTACCGGCAAGTGCAAATGTTGACCCTGCATCCCCGTCCCCGACCTTAGCATCCAATGCATTGATTTCCTTTTCTATGGCAACCAGTAAAGCACCCGTTTCCTGGATCAGCTGTTTCACCTGACTATTCGCAGAAGCTTCATATGGCATCGTCCCAGGTAATTCAGGACTGGCAACAGTTGCAGGTTTTTTAAAAGATTGTAACTGCCATGCCCGGGGTTCGGCAACGGCTAACAGTGCTTTTTCGATCTTTTCATCCAGCAACAACACCGAAACTGAAAAACCGCTCATATTGATGGATGACATCAAAGCCGCCGGACCTATCATATAATCAATCTTTGCAGCTAGTTTTGTCTTACTGAAAGCATTAACCAGTAAACTCATTTCAATAGGGCTAACACTCCCCATATTGTTAAAAATCATTGCATATCTGCCATTTTCAACTGATAATGCTCCCTCTAGTTTGTCTATAGCAAGAGCCATCAGCTGATCTGCCTTGTCATAAGCAATCACCTCAATACCAGGCTCTCCATGAATACCCAGTCCCAGTTCGGCCTGTTCATCTGTCAAACGGGATGTCGTTGCTTGTCCCAAATGCTGACATTCGGTAAGTGACAGCCCTATAGATGCCGTCCGGTCGATAACCTGTTGTGCAACGGCCGCAATTTCATCCAGTGAGCGGCCTTCCTCTGCCAACTGTCCCGCAATTTTATGTACAAATAGTGTTCCCGCAAGACCACGTTTCTTCACTTCCTGTCCTAAAGCAACATCATCATCCACCGTTACTGTTTTCACTTCATAACCCAAAGCACGCGCCTGCTCTGCCGCCAATCCGAAATTAAGACGGTCTCCGGTATAATTTTTAATGATTAACAAACAGCCCCTAGGCCCTGTAGCAGCTAAAATAGCTGACAATACTGCATCTACAGTGGGTGAAGCAAATATGTCCCCACAAACCGCAGCAGTCAGCATTCCTCTCCCAACAAATCCTGCATGTGCCGGTTCATGCCCCGAACCTCCACCGGAGATCACTGCCACTTTTGATTTGTCCCAGTCTTTACGAATAACTACACGTACTTCAGGAAAGGAATCTAATTTGGCTAATCTGGGATCGGTCAGGAGTCCGTCTATGGCTTCATTTACAATCTGATCGGTTTCATTTATAAAAAATTTCATATTATAATTATTTTTTGTCCTGTTAATTATCTATTCAGATGATCATTTCACAAGATACCGAAAAGATCCGCCCAGAGGCTTTTCAGATCATTAGGATAATGTCAAATTTTGTGTCCCAGCATAAGAAACAATATCAGGATCAATAATGTTGTTATATAAATCAATAATTCATATGGCCTGGAATCCTGATGTCTATAACAAGTTCAAACAAGAACGTTTTGGTCCTTTTTACGACTTAATCAAATTAGTAAAAGTCAAACCTGATTTAAAAGTAATCGATCTGGGTTGCGGTACCGGTGAACTAACCCGAAAACTGGCAGATGCTTTACCTGATCCTACAGTGTTAGGTATAGATTCTTCACAGGAAATGCTCAATGATGCCGCCGCATTTCAGAATAAACAGGTTAGCTTCCTCAAAAGAGGTATAGAAGAACAACTAAGTTCAAATGAACATTGGGACCTGATATTTTCGAATGCAGCCATTCAATGGCTGGGTAATCATGAAAGCTTGTTTCCAGAAATAATTTCCAAAGTGAATCCTGGCGGCCAGCTTGTTGTTCAGGTACCTTCTAACCATCATCACTTTACCCATACTTCCCTGATCAGCCTGGCCTCAACAAAACCATTTGCCGAGGCCTTTAATGGATATACACGAAGTTCACCGGTACTGGGCATTGAAAATTATGCTGAATTATTTTTTCAACATGGAGGAACAGAAATAACTGTTTTTGAAAAAATCTACCCCCATGTTTTAAAAGATGCGGATGCTTTATTTGACTGGGTTTCCGGCACCGCCATGATTCCTTATGTGGAGAGACTACCGCCAGCTATCAGGCAGGAATTTATAACAGCATATAAAGAAGGATTAAGACATGAATTTAAAGGATCTCCTGTATTTTATCCTTTCAAAAGGACAATTATGGCAGCTACCTTCTAGTCTTTTTTATTTCCGACTACGACCACTCCGGATATCTTTCCTGCCGCATCTCTTAATGGTGTATAACTAAAACAGATCCCATCGTTTTCAACTGCATAGGATACACCATTATGAAAAACATGCTGAAGCTCCCTGATGCCTAGTTTTTTGTTGTCATTCCATAAATTCAACATTCTGTCATTTACAATTTGTACGATAAAACTATCGCCCTTAAATACTGCCATTGCTACGGGTGCTGACATCACCAGTGCACGCAGATTCGGCTCTGATTCTTCTAACCCTAATTTGCTCATCTCTCTTTCACCTACATCTACACTCACTACAAAAACTGCTCTGACCTTATTATTTTTATCAAAAATTGGCGTCAGACTATAATCGATAAAGATAGTTTCCAACTTATCATTGGCCCTGAGATAGACCTTTGCCCCGCTTTCCTTATATGGCTTTCCTGTCCGGATCACATTATTCAGTATTTCAGGATAAGGTTGTTCTGCAACTTCAGGCATAAATTCCAGCAACCTTGTCCCCAGTATACTTTTTTCACGTTTTAACAGTTGCAGCATTGCAGGGTTTACCAGATCCAGTTTTAAACTACGTGCTTCAAAAACAGCCATCGCAACCGGGGCGTTATTAAATAAATTAATATATTTTCTCATAAACTACAAACGGGATAATTACCTGATGCCTAAGTTCATCAGGCTTAATAAAGATTCCTATTTAAATCCATTTAACAAAATTTATACGAGGTAAAACAGCTTTTATAAAAACAATATTCTTCACTCTTTCTTTAATCGCCGTCTAGGCTAAAAAGCTCTGGTTCATATCGTTATTGCGGTTTTTGCAATTTTCTATCAGAAATTGTACTACTCAATTATCAAAAAAGACATGAAATGCTTCAAAATTATTACAAATCAGGTCTGGTAAAAACCCACGCTAACATTCTGATTTCAGATTAATCCGAGTAACACACATCATTTAGTTTATTTTTTCCGAAAAATATTCAAGCTACGCAATTGCACTGCGCAGTTAATAATTTACTTTGTACGAAGCCTAAATATTAAACAGATGACTGAAACAATTAAACAAAAACTAACTGAGCTTGAACAAACTCATCAGATAAAGATATTATACGCCTGTGAATCAGGCAGCCGTGCCTGGGGATTTCCTTCTCCTGACAGCGATTTTGACGTACGTTTCATCTATACCCGGGCTATCAATGACTATTTAAATATCAAAGAGGTTCATGATGTCATAGAATTACCTGTTAATGAAGTCCTGGATATCTGTGGCTGGGATATCAAAAAATCATTGAATCTGTTTCATAGATCTAACAGTCCTTTATAAGAATGGCTGCAATCCCCTATTGTCTATCAAGAAGATAGTGCTTTTGCAGGGGAGTTACGAAAACTGATGCCATTATATTATATCAACAGGTCTGGTGCCAATCATTATCTATCGATAACCTATAATACGCTGACCAATGATTTACAAAGTGATGAAGTAAAATTAAAACGTTATTTCTATGCTCTACGTTCCCTGCTGGCTGGCTTATGGATCGTAGAAAAACAAGATCTCCCGCCAATGGAGTTCCACATACTGCTTGATTTGGTTACTGATTTCTCTGTCCGGCAGGATATCAATGAATTAATGGAAATCAAAAAGACAGCAGACGAAAAGACACGCATTCCTAAAAGAAAAACACTAAATGACTGGTTAGCACATACGATGGAAAACTGTAAAGAAAAAATAGCCGGGCTCTCTGCGGAGAAACAACAGGCTGAAGAATTAAACCTAATATTCAGAAAATATCTCTTGTCATGACATACAATCAGTTAAAACAGCAGAAACAGCATCTTTTACTGGATTGTATCAGCGGCAGTACGGCTTATAACCTAAACATACCAGGATCGGATATTGACAAAAAAGGGATATTTGTTCTGCCGCAGACCGAATTATATGGCTTTAATTACCAGGAACAGCTATCAAATCCGAGTCAGGATGAGGTGTATTTTGAGATCGGACGTTTTTTGGATTTATTAACTAAAAATAATCCAAACATCCTTGAATTACTGAATACCCCAGGGGAATTCGTTTTGTACAGACACCCTTTAATGGATCTGGTCAGACCTGATGAATTCTTATCCAAACTCTGTTTAGATACTTTTGCCGGATATGCACACAATCAGGTCAAAAAAGCCAGAGGGCTAAATAAAAAGATCAATAAACCAACGGCCGGGGAGCGAAAATCAATCATTGACTTTTGCCATGTGATCTATAAAGACCTGAGTATCCCACTCGCAGACTTCTTAAAGGAAAAGAGGTATAGCCAACAAGACTGCGGTCTGACCAATCTTGCTCATTTCAAGGATTCTTATCTGTTATTTCATCAACATCAGCTGTCGGATAACAGCAACTTTTCAGGAATCATTTCCGGACCACAGTCACAGGATGTACAATTAAGTCGTGTGCCTAAAGGCCTGGAATCCCTGGCTGTAATGAACTTCAATAAGGATGGCTATTCAACTTACTGCCGCGAATACCGGGAGTATAAAGATTGGGAAGAAAACCGTAATCAGCTTCGTTATAGCGGTACGATAGCACATGGTAAAAATTATGATGCGAAAAATATGATGCATACTTTTCGCCTGCTGAATATGGCTGAAGAGATCGCTGTAAATCATCAGGTGATTGTCCATCGGAAAGACCGCGATTTTCTACTGAAAATCCGCAATGGAGAATTTGAATTTGACACTTTATTAAAACTGATCAGTGAAAAACTCGAACATATCACTGAATTATATCAGTCTTCCTCTCTACCGGATCGGCCTGATATAAAAAAGACAGAAAGTTTATTGGTTCAGCTCAGGAGCGAATTTTATGAAGAGTATAATTACGGATCATTATCAAAATAGTATCATTTTGATAATGATCCGGTTACACTGCTTCACCGATTTATTTTCTGTTTTATAAGTAAAAAAATATCTTTATAGAATTAATCAACCCTATTGAAAAATGAAATCAATATTTACCTACATTTCCTGCTGTTTAATCTTACTTACAGTAGTTTCATCCTGTACCAGCAGGGCCAGTAAAATCGATGCCGGAGACGGTGCCAGCAAAGGCACTGCCGAAAGTGCCAGTCGCATTATTGAATATACCAATTTAATTGTGGACATGTCGAACAGCCATAATACTTATCTGAAAAGTATACTTGGAAATACAGACCGGATTGAAAGTGGATTGAAAAATCCCGACAAAAGATTTGCTTTCGTGGGAATAATCCCTCCCCATCTTTTCACAACGTCGATCCGGAGTACTTCGGGGATTACTATAGATAAACCCGTTGATGAATTGGGAAAAGATGACCAGGCCTATTTTATGACTGAAATAGCCCGGTACAAGTTAACTTTTAAAAAGCTAAATGACAGTTATCAGCAATTAGACGATTATCTAAAAGCACAGGACTATAAAGATGATAAAAGCATTAAAGGTTATGCTTTGATAGACACGGTCAGAAACACGGCAAAAAACCTCTACGAACAAAAAGTAGCCATGATGAAACGTGTAAATGTAATAGCGGATGCTGCAGAAATGGTTGTCCTGAAAAGCAGCCCGCTGAAAGACTATATCCTGGCTATGAAGACTGATATGAAAAACATCAGGAATTTCGTTGACATGCTCGCGAATGATGGCAGGAACTATACAAAGATCAGTGCACAGGCACAGGCTAATTACAAAGCTCTGGAAGCCTCACAAGCTAAAAATGCTGCGTTAAATCCTGATAACGCCAAAAAGGCAAATAAAGAAAGTGAGTATAAACGTTTTTATGATGGTTTTCATGAGCTGTTATTACACACAAAAAAAACATTACGGGATGCAGGTGAAAAAGGTACACTAACAGCTGCTGATATCGAGGGCCTGGACCGTGATTATGATGGTCTGATCAGAAATTACAATTACTTCAATCAGTAAGATACCAGCTTTAAAACGGATGTTCTTTTTTGCTCACGAAGAACATCCGTTTTTCAGGATTGTTTCAATAGCCATTTGATTCTTTCGTACGAAACCACATAGTGCGCAAAAACGATTACCGAAAAAATATTCGCCACCAGCGGCCCTATACTCCCGTGAATAAACCAGAACCCCAAAGCAAAGAAAAACAGTTCGATAACCAGTCTGGTCCACCCTGGCACAGCAACAACAGTTTTCCCCGAGCGGCTGGGATCATGAGGTACTGCAAATATTCCCCAGACTGCTGCCAAAATCAGTGGCAGAAAAATTGCCCATAAGTATCTGCTCCATTCTCCGCTGGTTACCCAACCCCAGTAAACGGCAGCAAACAGAACTGTTAATTCCAATAGAAAGCGTAAAGCCAGATTGACGGGATGGTAACTCATTTCAGATTTATTTCCACCCAAATTACAAATCTATTTTTTAATATAAAACGGTTTATTAACGACTGGCTTCTAATTGTTTACCTAACCCTTCCCTGTCTATCTGAATCCAGTATTCTGCTATTTTACCATGTTCTAACCGATAAACTGCACTTGCAATTTCCACCAGTGTTTTCCCAGTAGAAGGATGACCATCTATCGTTCCAAGATGTTTTCCGGTTTGTTTCCAGCGGGCATATACTTTATCATCACTGGCTATTAATTCAGTAATTTCAAAAGAGAAATTTCCATATAAAGCGAGGAACTCTCTGATATGTGCAGCGTAATCCTGTGGTGTCCTTTTGACAGCAGTCTCTTCTTCGGCATTCATCTGGTGGGCCAACACTGTATCAGCCATAAATTTCACTGCCTGATCTGGATGTTTACCAGAGCGTACCACTTCCAGAAATTGCCTGACCATTTCTTTATTTTCTAAGGTCAGATACTGCTTTTTCAAGGCTATTGCCGCAATTTCTATATTTGCTTTTGAGGGAAGATCAGCTACAGCGATGCAAACTCTTGCAGGAAAACCCTCCTTAAAAAATGAACTGTAGACTTTATTCGTCACAGGATAATTATCCATATTCTTGAGGTAAACAGTTACATTCACCAAATCAGCAAAACCAAGCCCCTGTTCCCTGAGTAACTGATCAATGTTTTTCATGACCTGATTCACTTCGGCTTCAAAGCTGTCATCGACCAACTTTCCTGTACGATTGTCCTGACCAATCTGTCCAGATATAAATACTAATTCATTTGTCTGTTTTACTTTGCTGTAAGGTAGCTTTTCTTTCTGCTGTGCCATCGTAGAGATAGAGGAGATTAATAAAAGGGTGAATACTATACTTTTCATCCTTACAAAATTACCGGAAGCATTTAATACTGAAAATACTATTTTTGTCAAACATTAATACCAAAATAGTATTACTATGGATTTGAGGCATCTGAATTATTTTCTTGTTTTAGCAGAAGAATTACATTTTGGAAGAGCGGCTGAGCGATTACATATTTCACAGCCTCCTTTAAGCAGGATGATCCAGCAAATAGAAAACGACCTGGGTGTATTACTCTTTGAAAGAACAAAAAGAAGTGTCATCCTTACTCCTGCCGGCTCTGATTTCCTACAGGAAGCGAAACAAATGATTTCGCAGATGCAAGCTGTAAAAAAACGCCTGGCAATCTACGGGAAAGGTGAAACGGGTACTTTAAGGATTGGCTACGTAGGTGCGGTGATGCACAGCAAACTCCCTTCATTATTAGCAGATTTCAGCAAAGGCCTGCCCTATATTAATCTCCGGTTTGAGGAACTACCGAATCATAATCTAGTCCATGAATTAAATAACGGGACGCTGGATGTCGCTTTCGTCAGAACCTGGCTGCACCCCGAAAAACTAGAAGAAAATCTGATCCTAACAGAACCATTTATAGCGGTTTTACCTGTAGCTCATGCTTTAGCACAGCAGCAAAGGATAGCAATCGAGGACTTAAAACAAGAGACTTTCATCACATTTTCCCGTGAATGCGGCCCGACTATATTTGATAGTTTCCTCGCTCTGTGTTCAAATGCAGGATTTAGTCCGCAGATCTCTCATTATGCCTCACAGTTAAATTCAGTACTAAGACTTGTAGAAAGTGGTTTTGGCATTTCTCTGCTACCCGAACATGTAGAACAAGGATATCAACTGAATTTAAAATTTATCCCCCTTGAAAATACAGAAGAAACTGTTCCGCTGATTATGCTGCACAGAAAGGAAAATCCAAATCCTGCTTTGTTGCATTTAAAAAACCACCTGTTTCAACCCTAATAGTAAGTACTAGTCTGCTTGTTCAAGTCTGCTTTCGTTCGGAGATCGTTCGGAGATTGTTCGGAGATTGTTCGGAGTACCTTCGAACTGAGCTGAACAATATATGAACCAAACAAGAATTAATTATCAAACAAGTTACAATCTATTCAAAATGAATGATTATATTGTATATACTGAAATATTAATCATTTAAAGGAAATTATTATGGCAAAAGCAGATGATGGCCTTTTTGGGGGCCTGAGAGGAAGTATCAGAAATCTGGTGTTCTATAAATATATGGGACAGCCTTGTGTAAAAACGAAACCTCAACTCAAAAAAAAAGGGTCGAGAACGCTTCCACAACAAGCTCAGAACAATAAATTAAAATTATTAAGTCCATTCTTAACCTCGGTTAAATCATTCCTCAGCATCGGATTTGAATTTAAAGCAAAGGAGCAGAACAAAACAGCAAATAATCAGGCTACATCTATCAATCTGCTGAATGGGATTAAGGGCATATATCCAGATCAGGAAATCAACTGGAATGAAATATATGTAGCCGATGGAGACCTTGCCAGGCCAGAAAATGTACAGGTGACAATGACAGCTGACTCTTTTCAGTTTAACTGGGAGCGCACTACCGGATCAGAGGACGACAGGAGTATGATATTAGTATACTGTCATGATAATAATGAATCTCATTTCAGCTTCAGTGGCGCAAGAAGAGCAGAATTAAAGGATGTATTTACTTTAAGATCCAGGTATATAGCAGGTAAAACATTTGAAGTATTTATCGCCTTTAAAAACATTATCAGTAATGAAGTGTCCAGAAGTGTTTATTGTGGCAGACATGCGTACCAACCTTAAAATAAAAGCGCGGTGCTCCGGTTCTGAAAGACGAACCGGAGCACCGCGCTTAAATAAATTTACTCTTTTTATGCCTGAGGCTCCAGGTACTGCGCATAACAATAGCCTTCTTCCCCATCATTGGTACGCACCAGCCACCATAAATCATTACTTCTGTTAACCAATGTAATCACTTCATCATGAGCAGCTTTTCCAACGATAGGCTGATCAGTTCCTGGTCCTTTACGGATATTCAGGTTACTGCTGTCAGTAATCACTTTAGCATGGGTTACCGCAGCATCAACAGCTACGTTTACATTTAAAACCAGATCACCGGAAGCAAAATTCGGGTCAATCTGATTGTAAATATCCCAAAGTTTATCTTTCGTAGCACCATCCGCAGCGGTTCCGTCTACATACAATATTCCATCCTGCTCACGAACAGCCAGGTCAGAAATCCCTGCTGCAGTTGCAGCATCAGTCAGTGCTTTATATTTATCTTCTAATGCCATAATTCAGCTTATTTTACAATTAATTGGTTGTCGATTTTTTTAGGTTTCAGCGCAGAAAGCTGCTGCATTAATTTAATCAGTGATGTTTTGTTGATTGTTCCTGTTAGCGTAACTACACCATCCTTAATGGCAGTTTTAACTGTTGGAAAATCTTTAGTTGCATCAGCTACATTTTTAACCAGTGTAGCATCTTCGGCAATCACTACCGGTACTACAGCTACAGCAGGTTTAACGGTAATATTATTCACTACCGATTTTACCCCTTTTTCTGCCTTAGCGATTACTTCGGCTTTAGCTTTAGCTGCATCATCAGCAACTTCACCAGTTAAAGTAACTTCACCTTTAGCGACAGCCACACTGATTTCGCTGGCTTCTTTAGCTTTCACAGCTGTTTCTATGTCCGCGTCTTTAGGGGCACAGCTTGCAAGAAACAGCGTTGCGACTACCGCCGCGCTCATTAATAGTTTTGTTGTTTTCATTTTTTCGGGGTTATGTTGGTTTTAAATATTAGTACTATAACAAAGTTCCCTTCAAAAAGATTGCTGCAATGCTAAAATAAATTACCAGCCCCGTCACATCGACTAAAGTGGCGACAAATGGTGCTGAAGAAGTTGCCGGATCTATCTTACATTTTTTTAAAACCATAGGAACCATAGAACCACTTAATGTACCCCACATGACAATACCAATTAAGGAGAAAAAGATCGTTATGGCCAGTAATAACCAGTGAATCCCGTAATCATACCAATGCAGGTTCTGCCAGATCGCAATCCGGATAAAACCTATCGCACCCAGGATGATCCCCAATACCAGACCCGATAGAATTTCCCTGCGCATAACGTACCACCAGTCTTTCAGGTTCAGCTCTTTTAAAGCCATTGCCCTGATGATCAGCGTGGCTGCCTGCGACCCACTATTCCCCCCGCTGGAAATAATCAGCGGAACAAACAGGGCCAGAACCACTGCCTTTGATATTTCCCCGTCAAAATACCCCATGGCAGTAGCAGTGAGCATCTCTCCTAAAAACAGGATGATCAGCCAGCCCGCCCTTTTTTTCAGTAAGGAGAAGAAAGGTGTTTTGACATAAGGAAAATCCAGTTCTTCGATACCCCCGAATTTTTGAATTTCAGCGGTATCCTTCTGTTCAGCGACATCCATCACATCATCAATAGTGACTACGCCTAATAAAATGTTCTCCTCACTGATTACAGGCAATACTACCCGGTCATATTCTTTAAATTTCTGTACTGCATCTTCTATGGTATCGGTAATTTTTAAACTGGTACAAAAACCATCCGCGATCTCCATAATTTTTTTTGACCGCTCGTTCAGCACCAGGCGCCGTACAGGAATATCATCCAGCAATTTCCCTTCATCATCTACGACGTAAATAACGTTGGCTGCTTCACTATCTTTATGAAACAGACGCAGGTGTTCACTGGCCTCTGCAATGGTCATGGTTGCATCCACCGTAGCAAAATCGGTATTGATGATCCTCGCTACACTTTTACGGGAATAACCCAGTGTACGTTCTACTGCATTTCTGTTCTCTTCATTCAGATATTCGAGAAAACGGGACCTTTCCAGCCCTTTGGAAGCTGCATAAAAGATAGTCCTGTCATCTGATTTCAGCTTGTTCAACAGATAGGAAGCCCTCTCTGCTGATATGCTTTTAATAATCTTTTTCTGAAGCTGCACATCCAGGTAAGGCCAGACATTAACCTGCTGGTCTGCATCAAATGTATTATAGGCGACAATAGCATTTTCTGTCGGGATTGACGTAAATAACCTGGCTACTTCAGACGGGTGGATATAACCAGACTGATGAGTAGGTTTAAATAAATCAGAAAAATCGCCGGACAGTAATCTTTTCCTTACTTCGTTAAAAGAGAAATTCATTAGATATGGGTTTAAGGTAGTTCATTGGTCAGTTCGGCAACATAGTCTTCAAAATCCCGGATAATCCCGGCCTGTTCTTCTTCTCTCCACTGAAATCTGTAAATCTGGTCATGCCCATTTTCAATTACATGAAGTGTTAACCCATCTTCATAAGGCAAAAAAGCCGTTTTATTAAAAATCCATGTCTCACCAATATGATGGGTGATATAATCATAATCCACAAATGATCTGATCACCTGGTACCTTTTTCCATTTTTCAAGTTATTTATATCTCCCATAAACGTTAATAAATGAATTAACTGATGACGTATCCTAAACAGATTGAAATTCAACACAATTTATAGATTGACAAAGACATCAACAAAATAATATTTATTTAATTTAAAAGGTGGATCAGGTACTACCTGTCAGTTGCGCCCTGAAGACTGAAGGCGTACATCCTTTGACTTTTTTAAATACCCTGCTGAAATAAGAAGCAGACTGATAATTCAACTGATAAGCTATTTCAGCAATCTCCATAGTCATGTCCTGTAGTAACAGCTGACTATGGAGGATACTTATTTCGTTAATCCATTGTTTAGGAGGCTTTCCGGTCGTTTCTTTAACGCATTTGTTCAGGTAGGTTTCTGATAAGGCCATCTTCTTTGCATAATACAACACATCCCGGTTTGTCATATGATCATGCTGAACGTGCTCCCGGAACAAATAGGAAATTTCAATACTTCTTGTAATTGCATAAGGTTTATAAGGACTCTGGTGAATAATTTTAAGCAGCACAGAAGTAAAAAGTGAAGTACATATTTCAGGAAGACAATTACTATCCTGTATTTCTGCTTCCAGGAGCAGAAATACATTGGACACCCAGCGGATTACTTTTTCAGATAAATTGATAAAGGGAGCCGTAAAAAAGAAATTCAGCTCCGTTTTATTCAGGGCAATATCAGAAATAATTTCATTTTCATAGATCACATAAAATCCACTGATATCTTCCGAAAGTTCCAGCGTCCGGGTTATACTCCCCTGTTTAATATTCAATACCTGACCAGCACCGACGGTATAATCCTCTGTTCCTAATTGCTGACCTATATATCCTCCGGTCACCAGGATCAGAAAATTAAATGAAGTCCGGTAAGGAGGTACCGGAATAACAATATCCTTTAAATAATCTTCAATTCTGTAGAGTTGAAGATTTGATTGATTATGCAATACCTGTTCAGTTACTTCGGGAAGAAACTGACGTTTGTATTCGTAATTGGTAATCAGTTTCACAACGTGACTCATCCTATAAAAAATTAAAATTTCACTGTGACACCCGCTTTGATATAAAATGGAGTCCCTGGAGTAAACGTCAGTTGTTCAACGCCCGCTGATGGTTCTCCATGAAGCCTGGTCGTTTCTGCAAACATCGCTTCATTCCAGTTGACATCAAACAAATTTTGCACCTGAATATTAAATGCCCATGATTTCTTTTCGTACCCCAGTAATAAATCATTGACAAAATATCCATTCGCTACGATGCTGTTATCTTGCGTAGCAGGCCTGTTATGCATATAGCGATAACGTAGATTTGCAGAAAGCCCATTTTTCAATTGAACACCTATCCCTCCTGTACTGGTAAAAGTAGGCGCCAGTTCCACATAATTGTTACCAACAGGCTTACCTACCAGTCTTGGATCTGCATAATTACCGTCTGCATCCAGGTACAACCAGTGTAAAGGCTGATAACGTAAAGCCAGATCAAAACCATATCTGCGGGTTGGGCCTACTGCACTGGTTCCATAACTGTCTCCATTCCATACATATTCATTGCTCAGATAAGTATACCAGAGAATCGGCTGGATAACAAGGTCTTTAACTGGTTTAAGCAGAATACCAAGATCTGTACCAGCCGACCAGGGCAAAGTATTTACTCCTTTTTGCAGGATGACATCACGCATATCATTGGAATGAAATCCAAAACCAGTTTTCAGATAAAGTTGTGTATTGGCATCAATATTATAAAAGACATTGAATTTAGGGCTTACTCTTATCTTTTGATAGCCCTGTATTCCGTTGCGGGTATCCAGTTTATCAAAATAATTAAAGTTAAACCAATCTGCACGCAGCCCCGGGTTAATCATCCATTTCCCGATCATCCATTCGGCAGAGGTAAAAACATTGACATTCGTTTCTGTGCCGTTGCCCCAGGCTAAACGCTCATTTAAGGTATCTCTTGCTGTGACATAACTCAGTCCAAGATCGTGGATGACGTCAGTCCGGAAACCACCTCCTGCCTGCCAGATAAGGCTGCTGGTTCCAAATTCAAACCTTTTACTGTATTTATGGTTCATCCCGTAAACATCCCGGTTATCAAACTGATGGATTTCATCACCCTTATCCGGATGCACCAGATAAAATGTAAAATCTGAATACAGGTTAAATTTATAGCGGGAATAATAGAAGCTGCTCTCCCAGTTTTGCTGGTCATCGATTTTATACCGGTAGTTTAGCAATAGATTGGTACGGGATGTATTTCCACCTTCGGTCGTATCAATTGAATCAAATCTGCCGATAATCCCTTCAGTAACGGCACGTTCAGGTATCTGACCGGAAGCATTCCAGCTGGAGCTAAAAGTGGATGCCTGGATGTTGATATAAGATTTTTCATTAATCTGCTGATTAAATTTACCAAAGAGATTAAACCTGTTAAAGTTTTGTTTCACCTGAAACGGACCGTTTGTGAAATTATACTCACCGGCAATATAAGCGTTACGTTGATGCTGATCACCAGGAAGAAGATTAAAAATACCTGCTGTACGCAGGGTATTAAAATTTCCACCTTCCAATTTAATCATGCTGTTACTGACCTGGTCATAGGTATGAAAATCAACATAACCTGAAGTATTAAAATCACCCTTATCTGCATAATAGGCACCTTTTCCGAAGGTAATATTATCAATAGTCTCCGGAATTAAAAAATGGAGGTCTGAATAACCCTGTCCATGCGCATGGCTTACCATATTAACCGGTATTCCGTCTGCGCTGATCGCAATATCAGTACCGTGATCGTTATCAAAACCTCTGAGAAAGATCTGTTCTGCTTTACCCCCGCCTGCATGCTGCGCAATAAACAGTCCGGGAACCTTACGTAACAAATCTTGTGCAGTATTTGCCGGAACCCTGGTCAGGTCAATCTTCATCAACTGGCTTTCGGCAGTTTTGGAAGTGATAATCACATCTTTCAGCAGAATACCTGCCGGCTGTAAGCTAACCTGTGCATGGATTGTCTGTGTAAATATTAACAATAGAAAACCAGTACAGGCAGCTAGATATTTTATTTTTCCCATTTAGTCGGTAGTAGTTTTTGAAGTGTCAGAGTAATCCAGCTGGCAGCTACAAAAGGAAAGGTTAACACAGCATAATTCATTTTGAGCATCATGATTTCGATCAGTACGGACAGGATCACAGCAAACAATACAAAGAAACCTCCCGCTGGTCTTTCCTCTGCAAAGGTTATCGCGCATAAAACGGCATTGAAACTAAACAAGCCCATATGTATATCCTGCGCCGGTTCGCCAAATCTAATAGAAATAAATGCACTTAGCAATGCGGCCACAGCACCATACAACGCAGCCACTGGCCTGCTGATAAATACAGCGAGGAAAAAGATAATACCTGCGATTTCGCTTCCCTGAAAGATAACTTCACCAAATCCGCGTGCCGGAGTAGTCAGCTCATCACTGTCAGGAAAAACGGTAGTCATCGCTAATGAATCCGGGACCACATAAACATGATGAAAAAGATAAAGCATTGACCAGCTAACCAGGATAAAGGGAAAAGTAAACCCAGGCAGTTTCTTTTGTATCAGCGCATGCTGAATAACTGTTGCGATTGCTGCCCCGGCAATAATAGCCAGCCATATTACCGGTACCGGTTTAAAGTAAAATGTTAGCGCAACCCCAACCAAGGCTGCACTGAAGCCATAGAGCCCCTGCTCTGTTTCGGCCTGATCATAGTTTAATAATTTAGCAGTCAGTGTACCAGTCAATACGGCTAGCAGAGCTGCGATCCCCGCTAGGTACGACCCATAAGCTATTCCTGCCAGAAAGAGTGCTCCTGTCCAGCCATTCGGCTGCAACATAATCTGTCCGATACCGCGAAAAACTGCACGGCCGGATCCAAAAGTCTTTGCGTTCATAATTTTGATTAAATTTTACCAGCCTAAAAAGACCATTCCTATCCCACAAACAGTTACTACAGCTCCGCCAATCGCATGGACATAACGTTCCAGTTTTTCTGTGTTCAGAAAGGAATAACCATAAATGCCCAGCAATACCATCCCCAGCATCGTAAGCACAGTACTGATGGTAAACACAGTAATCAGCACGACGATTTCCGGAACTGACCGCTTAGCCCCTGAATAGAATAAAAGTGGGATTAACGGCTCACTGGGACCCATGACAAAAATGGCAAACAGCACTAATGGAGTTACCTTTACTTTATTTCCCGGCATCACTATTTCTCCATGCTGATGCGTGTACACATAAACTTCTTCACCCATAACATCAAAGTGTTTATGCGGTTTATTGATCAATGCCTGTCTTAATCCGTATAACAGATAAATCAGACCAAAGGCTAGTAATGCCCAGCCGGACACATTCCCCCTTATATCCTGTAACCAGGAGATTTTATTCAGCTGCCAGCCTAAAAAAACACCTGCCAGACCCAGGATCACAGAACTGAGTACATGCCCCAGGCCGCAGGTAATTGTCAGGAAGATAGTTTTCACTTTACTCCATTTACGGGAACGCGACAATACAATAAAAGGCAGGTAATGATCCGGACCTGATGCCGTATGAAAAAAACTGATCGTAATGGCTGTAAGTGCTAATGCAATTAAAGTAGAAGTCATATTTTTAAAGTTATCAGGTCACCTTGCAGCTCCCATAAATAGTGCTGTACCTTTTGAAAACAGTTGTATAACTGCTCGCCGCCATGACCTAAAATGCGCAAAACAAATCCCTTTTGCTGTAAGGCTGAAATACCAAAAATCACATCCTGTTCTAAACTAACACTAGAGAAGAAGTGCTCAATCACCTCATTTACAGAATATCCTTTCGTATGCAAATAAATTAAAGTCCCCTGATGTGTATATTCTTCGAGCAGTCCGGTCGAGGTTAAGGGCATCATTGCCGGTTGCAACAATACATTATCTTTCATGATCAGGCGTTCGTGATGGTAGATCTCAGTCAGGTTCTGGAAATGTCTGTATTTGAATACTTCACCATGATGTTTACGGCCACAGGTAATAATTTCACTCATCAGCAGCTCACAATCATCCTCCAGGTAAACCTTATTGATACTGGTGAAAAATGAATTTTCATGCGGTACTACCGGATGTGGTACATAAAAGAAAGAGCTCCCTTTTTCGAGCTGAACTTCCAGGTGCTGGGTAGCGCTGTTTTCCATATTATAAAGCCGCTGATAAGACTGTGACTGCAATTGTAATCTTGCCCTTTCCTGAACATGAATATCGATCTGGTATTCATCCCCGCTCAATATCCCCGGAGAAGAACTCATGATCATTAAATATGCAGCCTGATCTGATTGATGCTGGCCTACCGGAACTACACGAAAAGGCGGAGTGACAAAAACATCTTTCAGGTAGGATCGTCCGTTTTTTTCTTCAACGGTGAGGTTAAGTGAACAAATCATAAATGCTTATCTGGTGAGTTGCGGTTCTTCTACATCTTCCAGCAGCGCATATTTTTTAATCCAGCCGATGACTTCATCCAGGCCTTCCATGGCGATCAGATTAGAAAAGATAAACGGCGCACCTTTACGCATTCTGCGGGCATCATTTTCCATCACCTCGAGACTAGCACCTACATGGGGCGCCAGATCGATTTTATTGATCAGCAGTAAATCTGAACGGGTAATACCCGGGCCTCCCTTACGCGGGATCTTTTCACCACCGGCCACATCAATCACAAAAATAGTGACATCTGCCAGGTCGGGACTGAATGTTGCCGAAAGATTATCCCCCCCGCTTTCTATCAGGATCAGCTCAATATCCGGAAAACGATTAACCAGTTCGTCTATCGCTTCCAGGTTCATGCTGGCATCTTCCCTGATGGCAGTATGCGGACATCCACCTGTTTCAACGCCGATAATCCGCTCAGTAGCCAGCAGGCTGTTTTTAGCCATAAACTCTGCGTCTTCTTTGGTATAAATATCATTGGTGATTACTGCCAGATTGTACTGATCCATCATTCTGCGGCTTAATCTTTCCAGTAATGCGGTTTTGCCAGAACCTACCGGCCCGGCTACACCTATCTTTACATATTTTCTTTCCATTTGTTCTGTTTTAAAATTTGAATAGGATCAGGACATATACAGTCTTGAATACAATCTTTCATGCTGCATACACCGGATGTCAAAAGCGATGCTGCATAAACCAACCAGACTGCGGTCGAGCGACAGACTTTCTGCAACCAGCTGCTTTAACAGCGGCTGAAGCTCAAAAAGAATATCCTGCCCGTCCAGCTGCCCCAGTGGTACCAGCTTGACACTATTGGTAATCATACCAATAGCCGCATTATAATAAAATGCAAATAACGCTTCGGCCAGCGGTAAGCCTAAAAGCTGGGCATACGCACCAAATACAATGCAGTAATGTGCCTCGGCACTTTTCTCCGCAATCGCTTTTTCATAAAGTGTAATTAAAGGGAATACCTTTTGCCTTCTGAAGATCTTAATTAGTCTGAGCCCCAGTTTCTGACTAGCCTGCCGGATTTCCATCGCTGACTTTAATGCAGTACACTCCTGATCAAGCCGGACAATACAACCGATATCATTTTGCGCAGCGGCTTCAAAAGCAAGTTTCATAAAAGCCGCATCATTGTATTTGATGTTATGGGCCAGCATATTGGTGACATATAGTTTAGCCGATGCTGCATTACAGACTATCCCCTGCTGCACATAGGTCTCCAGACCACCGGAATGGCTATAACCGCCAATGGGTAATGTAGGATCGGCCAGATGCAGTAAACTCCCTAAAAAATTAAGTTCCATATTATTCTTTTGTCGATGCCAGGTTCAGAATTTTTGTAAACAGCGAAGTACCCTCCCGGCCATGTCCATGAGGTTCTACATTTGATTTCAATAAATGAAACAGCTTCACCAACTGCTTTTCGGGCTGGTAACCACTTGCCTCCAGCCAGCGGAACATGGGCATTTCAAAAGGCATCATAACCTGATTATCCTGTATAAATAAGGGCATATGTTTATTGCCGATCTCATAACACACAGTACCCATTTCCAATAAGGTAGCGGGACTGATCACAATGGCTTCGCAGGGTTTGATATCCACCAGGACAACTTTGCTATGATCCAGATAAAGGATATCATCCTGTCTTAACCGCTGTCCTTCCCTGACAAACCTGATGGCGATCTCCATACCAGCCGCTGTCTTTTTCCGCTGGATCCGCCTGGTAGTCTCGTACCACTCGAGCTCAAGAAGGTCAATTTCCAGACCTTCAATAGGATAACTATTTTTGTTTCCGATAATTTCCTGTATGATCATAGTTCTTCTATTTTAAAAAAGGAAATAACGTTGTCCTAAGGCTACCTCATCAATGGGTTCACATGTTATCTTTTCACCATCTACTCTGACCTCATAATTCTCTGGATCAACTGTGATTTCTGGTAAAGCATCATTGTGGATCATATCCCGTTTAGAGATATTACGGCAGTTAACCACTGGCAGTAAGGTCTTCTCCAAACCATACTCCGCTGCAATACCGTTATCCAGGGATACTTTAGAGACAAAAGTAAATGCCGATTTAGTCAGCGCCCTGCCATAAGCGCCAAACATATTGCGCATAATTACTGGCTGAGGAGTTGGTATGGAAGCATTGGCATCCCCCATTTTACTGGCAATGATCATCCCGCCTTTGATAATCATTTCGGGTTTAACCCCAAAAAACGCTGGTTTCCAGATCACCAGATCGGCAATCTTACCAGGTTCCAGTGAACCTACATAATCCGAAATACCATGTGCAATCGCCGGGTTAATGGTGTATTTGGCTACATACCGTTTAGCCCGGTAATTGTCATTTTCATTTTTCGCATCCTGCGGCAGGTAACTCCGTTGTTTTTTCATTTTATCGGCTGTTTGCCAGGTTCTGATAATGACTTCCCCGACACGGCCCATAGCTTGTGAATCAGAACTCATGATACTGAATACACCCAGATCCTGTAAAATATCTTCCGCTGCAATCGTTTCCGGCCGGATACGGGAATCGGCAAAAGCCACATCTTCCGGAATATTTTTACTCAGGTGATGACAAACCATCAGCATATCAAGATGCTCATCTATAGTATTTTTAGTATAAGGTCTTGTAGGATTTGTTGAGGCAGGAAGTACATTAGGATACATGGCAGCCTTGATGATATCCGGCGCATGTCCGCCACCAGCACCTTCGGTATGGAAAGTGTGAATGACCCTTCCATTAATTGCTTTAATGGTGTCTTCCAGAAAACCTGCTTCATTGAGTGTATCGGTATGGATCGCCACCTGTACATCGTATTTATCAGCTATATTCAATGAGGCATCAATGGTTGCCGGTGTAGCACCCCAGTCTTCATGGATTTTTAACCCTAAAGCCCCTGCTTCTATCTGCTCGGCCAGGGGTGCTTCTGTCGCACAGTTACCTTTACCAAAGAAACCTACATTTACAGGAAAAGCTTCTGCGGCTTGCAACATCCTTTTGATATTCCATTTTCCAGGGGTAACAGTGGTTGCATTGGTTCCGTCAGCCGGGCCGGTCCCACCACCGATCATTGTGGTAATTCCACTGTATAATGCAGTTTCTATTTGTGTAGGACTGATAAAGTGAATATGGGTATCTATTCCTCCGGCAGTAACAATATAACCTGCACCACCATGTACTTCAGTAGAAGCACCTATAATCATATTGGGAGAAATCCCATCTGTGGTATCCGGGTTCCCGGCACAGCCAATTCCGACAATCTTTCCGTCTTTAATCCCGATATCGGCCTTGACAATGCCCCAGTGTTCAATAATAACAACCCCGGTAATAGCCATATCCAGTACCCCCTGGTCCCTGAGTGCTGTAGAGGACTGACACATGCCATCACGAACTGTTTTACCTCCGCCAAACTTGGCTTCATCGCCCTGACTGGAATGATCTGCCTCTATCTCTATAATTATCTCTGTATCACCAAGACGTATTTTATCGCCTGTAGTGGGGCCAAATATATTCGTGTAGTTTTTCCTGTTGATTTTCAAACTCATGTTCGTAGATTTTAAAATTATTGCTAAACCTGGCTGTCAGATTCATCTTTAAACTGATTTTCCGCCAGTTTTTGCATCGCAGCGGCCTTATTTTGTGGAAGTGTCGTATCGCCATTGACCAGATTGTTATGGCCATAAATATGACGTGTACCACCGAATTCCACGAGTTCTATTTCTTTAGCTTCGCCAGGCTCAAAACGTACAGCGGTGCTAGCAATAATATTGAGGCGCTTACCAAATGCTTTTTCACGATCGAAGGACATCGCCTTGTTAACTTCAAAAAAATGGAAATGTGAACCTACCTGAATGGGCCGGTCTCCGGTATTGGTTACTTTTAATTTAACGGTTTGACGACCTGCATTACAGATCAGGTCACCTTCTTTGACAAAAAATTCTCCTGGTATCATAAGGAAACATTAAGGTTAACGGATCGGATTATGGACGGTCACCAGTTTGGTCCCATCCGGAAAAGTGGCTTCTATCTGGATGTCATGGATCATCTCAGGAATACCTGTCATCACATCATCGCGGGTTAGCAAAGTGGCACCATATTGCATGAGTTCTGCAACTGACTTCCCATCCCGGGCTGCTTCCATTAACTCACCGCTGATGTAAGCTATAGCTTCAGGATAGTTTAGTTTCAGGCCACGGGCCCGGCGCTTCGCAGCCAGCTCACCGGCCAGATGCAGCAATAATTTTTCTGTTTCTCTAGGAGTTAAATGCATAAATTTTATTTAATTTACTATATATAAGGAAGATACAAATCAGATTATTTGAAATCAATAGCAAGCGCATGCATGTCAATCCTGATCAACAGGAAGACAGACAGCCTCAATGATTATTGATCAAAGAGGTATTAGCAGGAAGGAATACGTAAATTACGATGCAGGATATACCTGGGCGTCGTATAGGCAGCAGAAATTTCCTTTTCCCTAAGTGGGTTCAGCGTTATAGCCGAAGGTTCTGCAAATAAATGGTGAAGAAGAAATAATAACCCGGGATCAGGAAAAAAGGACAGGTCTTTAGCCCCCTGTTCTTTATAGTCATCATCTTCCCTGTCCAGAAGGTACTGATTGTCGGCTGTCAGAGAAGCCGGCAGTCCGAAGTGTTTACTGGCTAATTGCAGGCCAGCCTTTTCCTGATGCTGAATCCGTACCGGCAACGTATGATCTCCCTGACCTGTAAGGACAAAGATAATCGCGATGAATAGTATTCGGATAAACATTTTCATTTTCAGGATGAGATCAATTCGGTTTCCTCAACAATGTTTTATTGTCAAGCAAAATTATGTCCCCAGGTCCTTGCGTTATAGTACAAATCACGAATATGCTGTTAACTATCACGCTTTTTAAATAGTAAACAGCCGACCCGACCGGATTCGGCCGGGCCAGCCTGTTTACGCGTCTAGACTAACCATTATCTGATGTCCCAAATCCCCGCAGCACGCTCTAATTCAATCAGTGCGGCTGCATAATTGGATTGTGATTCATAAAATCCCTGTTGTACTTCGTTATAGGTTCTTTGTGCGTTCAGCACCTCCAGTAATGAAGTTTCACCACGTTTATAACTGTATATTTTGGCATTTAGTATCTTTTTGGCTTCTGCAAGCAAACCATTTTTATACTGCTGAACCTGTTTTTGTGCAGCCATATAGTTAAAATAGGCTTGTGTCACTTCAACCTGTATTTGCTGTAAAACCTGTTCATACTGTACTCCAGCCTGTTTAATGGTATAACGAGCTGCTTTCAGGTCTCCTTTATAATGATTGGAGAATTTTAACGGAACGCTAAAACCCGCATTAAAAGTACGATGATAAGGCGTGGGCGCTTCTTCATTGGTCGAAACCCCGTTAAACTGCAAACCTGCATTAATTCCCAGGTCAATTGTCCTGTTTGCTTTAACTAAAGCCAGGTTCCGGTCGGCTACAGTTTTACTGTTCAGTGCAGCGACTGCGTCGGCCCGGGTTTCCTGCGCAATACTGATCAGGTTCTGGTAATTCAGCTCTCTTTCCAGATTTTCGAAATCCCCGCCTGGGATCAGTAAAGAATCAGGATGTTTTTTGCCCATGTAAGAACTTAGTTTCACGAGCGAATTTTTCCAGTCGGCCTCATTCTGGAAAACGCCATTTTGTAAATTATTGGCTTCCAGTCTCGACTGTCTGGAATCTGTTTCAGTAATCACCCCTAATTTATAACGGATGGCATCTGCATCGGCTAATTGCTTCATTGTCTGATAAGAATACTGCTGTACCTGAAGTAGATAATGCTGTCCTATTGCACTGAAATAGGCTATTGCGGCATCTGCTCTTAAGTTTCTCAGGTAATCGAGCAATAATGATTTACTCAGTTCAGTTTCGCTTTTAGCTAACTTTATCCTGGCATTTCTTTTACCTCCCAGCTCAATGGTCGTTCCAAGGCCAAGGGTTACTCCCTGACCAAGGTGTAGTTTAGCATCCTGGTTATCAAATGCACCGAATGAAAATTCCGGATCAGGAAAAATCTTCGCGGTTTCAATTCCTGCTTCGGCTATGTTTACATTATACTGCTCAGCAGCATAGCCCAAATTCTCTTTACCTACCCGGCTGAGATATTGCGTCACAGATATTTTTGATTTTAAAGAAAGCGTGTCTACCTGTGCCTTTGTAGTAAAGACAGAACCTGTCATTAACAACAGGGACAAAATATATTTATTGAGGTACATATGTTTCTGTTTATTGTTTTTCTTCTGTTAATTGAGCAGAGGGGTTAAAGTCATTTCTCCCCCATTTGTTCTCCAGGATATAATACAATGCCGGTAAAACGAATAAAGTAATAGCTGTTGCAGCAAATAAACCATAGACAATTACCGTAGCCAATGGCCTTTGGACATCAGAGCCGATACCGGTAGCCAGTGAAGCTGGCAGTAAACCTAAAGCAGCAACTGTAGCAGTCATCAGCACAGGCCTGAATCTATGTTTCGCCCCATTAATTACTGAAGAGAGCAGGTCATACCCTTTCTTGCGGAGTTCGTTAATGTGAGAAATCAGGATAACACCGTTTTGTATAGCAACACCAAAGAGCGCGATAAACCCAACTGCCGATGATACATTGAGGGTCATCCCTCTTATATTCAGGGCGAGCATCCCACCAAACAAGGCCAGCGGCACAATACTGAGGATTAATCCTGCCTGTCTGAACCTCCCGAAAGCACCATAAAGCAGCAAGAACATAATGGCAAGGGCCAATGGTACCACAACAGCTAATTTTGCATAAGCCCTGTTCTGGTTTTCAAATTGCCCCCCCCATTCTATTTTATATTTTTCAGGATCGTATTTAACTTCCTGGGTAATTTTAGCCTGTGCAGTCTTCAGGAAAGTACTCAGGTCTGATCCTCTTAAATTTAACCGGACGGTGAGTTGTCTCCGGTTCATTTCGCGGGAAATAGAACTTTCACCTAAATCAGTTTTAACATCAGCGACCTGTGAGAGCGGTATTTTTGCACCTGTTGAAGAAGTTAACATCAGATTGGCAATCTTCTCGGGGGTATCCCTGCTTGTCTCTTTATAACGACAGATCACGTCATAAACTTTATCACCGGCAAAGATCTGTGAAACGGCTTTACCACCGATAGCTACTTCTACCAGTTCGGCCACATCACTCATATTCAGCCCGTATTTAGCTACAGCATCGCGGTTAACCCTGATTTGCAGTTGTGGTAAAGGCGGTTCCTGATCTATAGCGATATCAACAGCCCCTTTAACTTTACGTAAGGTGGTCACTACATTTTCAGTGATACGTCTGGTTTCTTTAAAGTCGTTACCATATATTTTCACTACCAGTTCACTGTGTGCCCCTGCAATTTTATCCATTACCCCATCAATCATCGGCTGGGTAAAGGCAACGGTATACCCAGGCATAGCCGCATATTCTTTAGACAGGTCTTCAATCAACGCAGATTTAGTCCTGCCGCTTTCCCATTCTTTGTAAGGTTTTAAACCTACCGAAACTTCAAAATGTGAAGGTGTAAAATAGTCTGTACCATCATCATTACGCCCGGCCTGTACATTGACATAAGTAATTTCAGAATGCTTCATGGTTACTTTACGGAGGGCATCGCTCATTTCCTTCGACTTCTGAAGGGTAACCCCCGGGGGCAGAGACACCTGGAGCCAGATAGAACCTTCATCCAGGGGCGGAAGGAAGTCTTTTCCTACAGTAACGGAAAGTACAACAGCACTTGCAAGAACTAAACCCAGGGGCAGGAAAACCTTTTTTGGTTTGTCCATCACCTTTTTAAGGTTTCTTTCATACCAGACTGATAAGTTCTCAAGCCATTTATTATGGTAAATTTTTCCCGGTTTTCTATAAACGGCATAGGCTAAACCCGGAATGAGCAACAAGGCTACGGCTAGCGCACCCAGCAAGGCATAACCTACAGTAAATGCCATTGGTGTAAATAATTTTTTCTCTACTCTTTCAAAAGAAAACAAAGGCAGATAAGCAGTGATGATGATGATAGTGGAGAATAAAATTGGTTTAGCCACGCTCAGTGCTCTTTTGGCAATAGAGCTTTCTTCTAATTCTGCTTCCGGATCTGCTTCTCTTTTTTTAAGGATGGTTTCGAGCATAACTATTGCCCCATCTACAATGATCCCAAAATCTATTGCACCAAGAGAGAGTAAATTGGCAGGTATCTTAGTAAAATGCATCAGGATAAAAGCGACAAGTAAAGCAACAGGAATAGTAATCGCCACAATCAGCGCACCCCGCCAACTACCCAGAAAGACGATCAGCACAATGATAACCAAAGCCATTCCTTCTAAAAGGGTATGAGAAACGGTATCCAGGGTAGTATTAACGAGGTTGGTCCTGTCCAGATACGCCCGGATAGTAACACCTTCCGGTAAGATGCCTTTATTCAGATCGGCCACAGCTTTGTGAATGCCATCGAGTACTACGGAAGGATTCTGCCCTTTCAGCATCACGACAATTCCTTCAATACCATCAGAATAATTCACGTTTTTATCGGTATATCCGAGTACGCCCTTACGTTCGAGTGTACCGTATTTCAATTCACCTAAATCCTTGACAAAGACCGGCACGCCATTCACTGATTTAACCACCACATCGCCCAGGGCAGCCAGATCTTTAACCAAACCTATACCACGGACTACATAACCTTGCTCTCCCCTGTTTAAAATACTTCCTCCAGCATTGGTATTGTTGCTGTTGATTGCAGTTTGCACATCGGTCAGAGAAATATGGTACTGGGCTAATTTAGCAGGATCAATTTCTACCTGGTACTGCGTCGTGATCCCACCAAAATTGGTCACATCAGCGACTCCCTGTACCTGCTTGATCCTTGGAATAATCTTCCAGTTCTGTAAATCGGTCAACTGCCGTAAATCATGGTTTTTACTTTCTATAATATACCTGTAGATCTCACCTGTTGGTGAAGTCAGCGGATCAAGACCGGGTACAGCACCAAAAGGAAGTTTGACATCAGTCAGTCTTTCCTGTATCCGCTGTCTTGCCCAGTAATCATCTACCCCGTCTTCAAAGACCATGGTAATCAGGGAGAGACCAAAGAGGCTCCGGCTACGCATCACGTGCATACCCGGCAGCCCGTTCAGTGCTCTTTCGATAGGTATTGAAATTTGTTGTTCTACTTCTTCAGCAGCCAGGCCAGGTACCTGGGTAACGACCTGCGAGGTTACATCAGCGATATCGGGATAAGCTTCAATGGAAAGTTGTTTCCAGGAATAGTAACCAAAGAATGCCAGCAGCGTAAACAGCGCAGCAAAAAGCCACCGCTTTTTGATAGCAGTAATAATTAATTGTTTCATATGTTTGGCTTATTAGGTTTTTATTTAGCTTCTAATAGATAAAAACCACCTTCTGATACGATCTTTTCGCCTTTGGCCAGACCTGATTTAATGACAACACGGTCACCTGTGGTACCGCCTGTTTCTACTTTTCTTTTCAAATATTTACCATCGTTGGTGACCACGAAAACAAAATTTGCATCGTTCATCTGTAAGATGGCTTTTAATGGAACCAGGATGGCCGAGGTTGGTGCATCGATAAAATTCACGGACACATACATACCTGGCTTAAGCGCGTGATCGCTGTTATTACATTCGATTAAAACCTGTACACTCCTGGTTTCTTCATCTACGACCTCATTGACATGGTAGACTTTTCCTTTTATCTTTTTTCCTGGTAGAGCGGCTATTTCAATCTCACATTCATCCTTTTCCTGGATATAACGGATATCCTTTTCTTTGACCTGACCGGCAATCCATACTTTGGAGAGATCGGCAACGGTAGCTACACTGGCAGCATCGTCTTTGATAAACTGACCTAGAACTACTTTATTAGCGATCACTTCACCATGAATGGGCGCATGGACTGTCAAGGCCTGCCCAAGGGATAATTTCTCGGGATTGGCTTTGAATATTTTAATCCCGATAACTGCATTTTCAAACTCTTTCTTTTCTACCTCATAAGCTGTCTGAGCTTCTTCAAGATCTTTCTGGGTTCCTACACCGTTGGCCATCAAATCTTTCTGTCTTTTTAAAGTTCTCTCTGCCTGCTGCATCTGCGATTTCTCCTGAAAAAAGATCTTTTGTGCAGCAATGAAATCGGGTGAACTGATTTCAAACAAGGGGGTTTCGGGAGTAGTTTTCATCCCCAGTTTTAAAAACGATTTAGTAACCCTACCCTGAAAAGGCGGTGCGATTTCAGCATACTGGGTTGGAATTGCTTTTACAGTCCCGGCTGTCATCATTTCCTGGCGGTATGGCTCGGTCTGGACAGTGATGGTCTTTAGCTTCCCTTTTAAAGGGGAGTGTTCTGAGACAGTGATCACATCTCCCTTCAGCGTAAATTCTGCAGGCACCTCTTTGGCAGCAGGTTGAGAGCAGGATGAGTTAAATCCAATAATTAACAAGGCAATAGCGGGCAGATATTGCGGAGAGGTAGTTTTTAATTTCATGTTGATTAGTGTGTGAGTTTGTAATATTACTTAGGAGGCATGATAGCGGTACTCCAGCCAATCGGCGAGTACCACTATCAATATGATGAATACGAAAGCGAGTATCCATTTGTATCTGGATCTGTTTTTTAAAGCCATTGTCCGAATCTTTTGATGTACCAAACTTTAATGTATTGGGTAAGCAGACAGTAGCTGGCCAGTATACCAATCAGCCATGGGAAATAACTTAATGGCAGCTGCTCCATTTTTAAAGCTCCTGCGAAAGGTGAAAAAGGAATAAATATGCCTATAATCATAATCAGCGAAGTCAATGCTACTACTGGCGCCGTCGCCCAGCTCTGGATAAAAGGAATTTTACGGGTACGGATCATATGTACAATCAGGGTCTGGGAAAGTAAACCTTCGATAAACCATCCACTTTGGAACAGGCTCTGATGTGCCGGGCTGTTTGCCTTGAAAACAAAGAACATTACGGCAAAGGTGGCATAGTCAAAAATGGAACTGATCGGACCGATATAGAGCATAAACTTTTTGATTCCTGAAGCATCCCATTTTTTCGGTTTTTCAATAAACTCTTCATCCATTCTATCCCAGGGAATAGAAATCTGCGAAACATCATACAATAAATTCTGAACCAGAATCTGCACAGGTAGCATAGGCAAAAATGGCAGAAAAGCACTTGCACCCAGCATACTGAACATGTTCCCAAAATTACTACTGGCAGTCATTTTGATGTATTTGATGATATTTCCAAAGGTTCTTCTACCATAAATAACACCTTTACGTAAAACCATTAAATCTTTCTCTAACAGAATGATATCCGCGCTCTCTTTAGCAATATCGACGGCTGTATCAACGCTAATCCCAACATCGGCATCTCTGAGGGCTACCGCATCATTAATACCATCGCCCATGAAGCCTACCGTATGTCCATTAGCTTGTAATATTTTAACCACTCTGGATTTCTGAACAGGACTGAGTTTGGCCAGGATTGAAACGTCACCTACTTCCTGCTGCAATTCTGCATCGGTCATCTTTTCTACTTCAGAGCCTAATAGAATTTTATCGAAAGGAATACCTACATCGCGGCAGATCTTTTTAGTCACGATCTCATTATCTCCGGTCAATACCTTAATGCTGACACCCAATTTCTGTAAAGCCTCAATCGCTATTTTAGCCGATGGTTTTGCCGGATCAAGGAAACCGATAAAACCTGTCAGGATCATATTTTTTTCATCCTCCACTGAATATGTCAGTGCTCTGTCGTCAAATTCACGGATAGCGACCAGCAGGACTCTTAATCCTTCTGCATTGAGTTTTTTAGAAGTCCGCAGGATCATATTCCGCATGGTTTCGTCCATAGGGATAACCTTATCGGATTCAATATGCAATTCTTTGTTATCCCCCGGATCGAAGGCCTGGCTACATAAATCAAGCATTTCTTCAACTGCACCTTTACAGATCAGCAAATGTTTACCATTTCTTTGTTTTAACACCACTGACATCCTGCGTCGCTGAAAATCGAAAGGGATCTCATCAACTTTCAGGAAGTGTTCTTCTACTTTCAGGTAATCATGTAATTCAACATGTTCGAGCACAGCCACATCCAGCAGATTTTTCAATCCGGTCTGATGATAACTATTGAGATAAGCCCATTTCAGGACTTCTTCATCTTCATCTCCAAAGATATTCAGGTGCCGTTCCAGTACGATTTTATCCATGGTCAATGTCCCTGTTTTATCAGTACACAGTACATCCATAGCCCCAATATTCTGGATCGCATTAAGCCTCTTAATAATCACTTTGTGTTTACTCATATTCACAGCACCTTTAGCCAGGTTGGCTGTTACTATCATCGGCAGCATTTCGGGTGTTAAACCTACGGCTACAGCTATAGCGAACAATAAGGCATCCCACCAGTTTCCTTTAACCAAACCATTGATCAGAAAAATCAGGGGCACCATCACCACCATAAAGCTGATCAGCAGGTAACTCACTTTGTTTACACCTTTATCAAAATTGGTTTCTGCACGTTTACCTACTATTTCTTTACTGAGTGAACCGAAATAGGTCTGGTTACCAGTATTGACAACAACCGCAGTGGCATATCCACTTACTACGTTGGTGCCCATAAAACAGATATTATCAAGTTCTACCAGCGGTTTATCTTCTGCATCACGAACGGCAAGGCTCCGTTTTTCTACAGGGAGGGATTCTCCGGTGAGCATAGACTGGCTCACAAAAAGATCCTTGGACTGTACAATACGGCAATCGGCAGGGATCATATCCCCTGCTGAGAGCATAATCATATCTCCCGGAACCAGTTTTTTGATATCGAGTTCTTTCTTACCGGTCACTTTCCGCAAAACAGTAGCGGTAGTTTTCACCATACTTTTTAATTGTTCGGCGGCACGATTACTTCTGTATTCCTGGAAAAATCTGAGCAATGAGCTTACCATCACCATAATTCCAACCATAGTCACCGTTTTATAATCCTGTTCACCCGGACTGGCCAGCCATACGTCAAGTATAAAAGAAATAAGCGCAATAATCAGTAAAATCCCAATGAACGGGTTGATAAAGGCCTGGAACAGCTGTTTAATCCAGGCAGGTGCCTTTTCATGATGAACCTCATTTAAACCGAAACGGCTTAAACGTTCTTTAGACTGCATAGAGGATAATCCTTCGCTGCTGCTATCCAGCATTGCAAAGTAAAAGTCCTGATCTGACCGCGAAACATTCTGTAATTTGGTAGCTGCGGCTTCGTCGCTACCCATAGACAGAATTTTTCTTTTGTCGAGTGTGGTTCTTTTTTTGAAACTTTCTTTAACGATAGTCATGGTGTGTGAATTATATAAGCTGAAAAATGAGTACGACAACACCAAGCATAAGCAGGCCTGTGCAAATCGTACGAAGAGTGTTAATGAGTTTATGACTGTGAGATCTGCCAAGCCATACGCCCATTCCTAAAAACAGAAGAATAGAAACCGGCAGGATAATAGTCACATTGGTATCCGGCCGGTCGAGCCATTGTACAGCCATCCCAAACACAAAGAGATAGACTGCTGAGCTAAAGGCAAGCAGCAACAGGTTATTGGCAGTATAGTTAATGACTGGTATCTCTTTTTTATTTTGAAAATGATCTGTGTACATTTTCACTCCTATAGAAATCAGCAGGCCCAGGGCCAGCCAGTCTTTCTGGTTTACTGTCAGTGAAGGTGTCCATCGGGTGATCCACCTCCCCCATAGCAGCATTTGATTTTGTGTAATGAACAACAATAGCAGGATCAGTATCCAATTCCCACGGCTGATCACTGAGACCCTTTTACCGCTTAGTTTTGCGATCATCAGGTTATCTGCAGTGATCCCCACTGTGATAAATAGAATGGCATACTGTATAATGCCTGATTTTAAAAGTAAAAAGCTCATGCGTTATCTATTATAAGTCATTTTCATCGCCAGCCTTATTCCAGCTTACTTCGGACACTTCATGTTCAATGGTCAGCCGGCCTGCAATTTTTTCCATCACCGAGTCTTCATTGCTATTGGCCAGTATCTCGGCCATGATAATGGCTTTGCTCGGATCTCCGTCATCTGTACTTTTCAGCGATCTCAGCAAAAGTTTGTCATCATTACTGGTAAACTGGAGTAATAAAACTCTCAGGTGATTTTCTACGTCTTGTCTGCACTTGATAATCAGCAGATAAGCCACAGGAATCCTTGTACTTTTTAAAGGTAAACGGCTTAGTTTTACACCTACCGGACGCATTAATACATGTGTCAGAATAACAAATGCAGTTACGATAGCAGCTTCAGGAATGAACCCCAGTCCGCAGGAGGCACCAACAGCGGCAGAACACCATAAGGTAGCTGCGGTATTTAAACCTCTCACATTGAGGCCATCTTTCATGATTACGCCGGCTCCTAAGAAACCTATTCCGCTGACTACATAAGAGATTACTCTGCCTGATGCATCACCGCCAACTTTCACACCCAGCGATACGAACATACACGCACCTAAACAAACGAGCATATTGGTACGTAAACCTGCCATGCGCTGACGCCACTGACGCTCAGTGCCTATAGCAGCGCCCAGAACGAATGCTACGGCCAGTCTGAGGGTGAATTCAAATATTGTCATATCTTGCCCTCCATTTTTTAAACTGGTTTAAAGCTTGTCTGAAACCATACAGCAGGAAAGAAAAGAATCTTACTGTATATTGTCTTAAAGAGAGTGACTGGTGATAATAACTTTGTCCGCTGAATATTTTATCGGATATACCAAACGTAATAGTTGGTCTGGTGTCCATGCCTACCGGATAATTGTAATCGGCAATATAATGGGCATGTTTTTTCTGAATGTTTGAAAATTTGAACATAACTTTGCTTTATGCCAGTTAGCGGCATAACATAAGTTATGAGGGCTAACCGACGGTTAAATGAATAAATAATACTTCCGTTGAATAGGGGCCTGAGTCCATATTTTCTTGTTTTTTAATGTGCTGCAAATATAAGGCAGCCCTTCGGTAAGGGCAGTTAGAGGACTCACAGAAATTCATTAGAAATTCATTAGAGAAAAGGCTGAATTAACCTGGTTTTCCTAATCCGTTTATCATCAGCGGCTTTCTGCAAGATTACTTCTATATTTAAACAGGCTCTAACCAGAGAATCTCAGAAATGATAAATAATTTACGCGTAATAAAAGGTCTGTGTATTTTTTACCAGAAGCTGATTATCCCTTCACTGGCACTTTCGGCTGTGATAGCCCTGTTTATGACGAAGCTGGTCAATTTCCATACCGGGACAGGAATTGCATTTATGCTCCTCACTCCTGTTTTCCATTATTTTACTTATGAAGTAAATAACCCAGGCGAATATTTTTTCTATTATAATTTAGGGCTGAGTAAACTGTTGTTATGGCTGAATACCTTTATAGTTAGTGTGATTATAGGTTTATTATTGATCCTGATATGAGTTTACTGCATGTAGATAGTGTCCGCAAACAAATCGGGGGAAGACAGATCCTGAATGATGTCTTCCTGTCCTGCAGCCAGGGACAGATTGTTGGTCTGTTAGGGAGAAATGGTTCTGGAAAATCGACCTTATTGAAGATTATTTTCGGTGCTTTGAGCGCAGATCACAAATATGTGGCGATTGATGGTCAGGTGAAGCGTTCTTTAGCTGATACCAGGAATCTGATTCAATATTTACCACAGGATAGTTTTTTACCAGGTCACATCCGGATAAAAACTATCATTTCTTGTTTTTGCAATCAGGCTCATGCGGCCGTTATAAAGGATCATGAACTGATTAAACCTTTCCTGACCAAAAAGGCGAACCAGTTATCGGGTGGCGAAAAAAGGATTCTGGAAATCTTACTGATGGTTTATTCGGATGCAAAATACTTATTGCTCGATGAACCTTTTAATGGGATTGCCCCCTTGCATATTAAGTTAATCAAGGAGCTGATCAGAAAACACAGTCAGCACAAGGGCTTTATGATCACGGATCATGATTACAGGAATGTACTGGATATTTCAGAAACGATTATCCTGATACAGGATGGAAATACCAGAAAGATTAATGACGTACAGGAACTGATCGACTATGGGTACCTGCCAGAAAGATCTACTTAATGGTCTCAGCAATTTTTTTCAGAGAAGTAGTTGGTTTGATAAAGTTATAGTCTCCCCAATAATCGTCACTATAATCAACTGCATTTTTATTAAAACTATAATCACGCGGCATCCTGTCGGCCTGATCATATTTTTTCAGCGGCTTCCCATTCACATTCGAAATAAATAGCTCTGCACTAAGCTGTAAATTACCATCAATATGTTCTTTTCTTGCTTTGACATGGTGAGTAGTGGCAATGCTGTAAAATTGTGGGTACCATTTGTTTTTGATCTTTGCATACCGGCAGCTTAATTGTTCATTCAACTTCTGAAAACTATATCCCATTAATCTTACCAACGGCCGCAATACAAAAGGGACATCAGATCCTATATATTGTTTTCCTTTCGGGCTTAAGCTAAAATCAATAGAAGCAATGGCATAACTGCCTTTAATTATCACGATGGTCCCTTTATATAAAGCTTCCCTGATATTATCTTTCTGATCAAAGGTGATTACAAATGCTTCTTCTCCATTGATACTCGATGATCCGCTGATTTCATAATTATACTTCGCAAGATAACGTTCACCAAGTATAGCACCGGGGTTTTGAATCAGATCATTTTCGAGGATCACAAATGGCACTCCTTTTAACGAGGCTTTAAAAGGATTATTCACGACTTCATTACCAACCTTTTTCAGGTTCCTCTCTTTATTGACAATGATAAAATCCTTATTTTTTTTCTGACCATAGCCCCGCATCAGGATATTTAAAGAGGCCTCGGCAAAGGAAAGATAACCGGCATCTATTTTTGCGATTTCTCTATAAAAACCGACCAGTTCAAAAGGGGTCTGTGCGTAATTCGCGGGAATATTTTTGATTGCTTTTTTAACGATTGATTCTGGGGTACCTGAATATATAGCTACTTCTGCTAAATCAACAAGCCGAGGTTTCAGGATCAGTCTGAGTTTACCACTGACAGTTGACAAGGGGATTTTAATACTTTGAAAACCCACACAGGAAATGCTCAGTGTATCTTTATTCAGCGCTTCAGGAAACTTCAGGATAAACTCTCCTTCGTTATTCGTAACTGAACTCATTTGTTCTTTGATACGTAAATTTACATTTGGTAAAGGGACATTGTTCTCATTGACGATTAATCCTTCTACTTTTAGTAACTCCTGCGCATCTAATAAATGATGCACACCAAAAATTAAGCATAAGATAAGGTACCCTTTCTTGATCATACAACCCTCAGATTATTTCCTCTAAGGTAAATACATAACCCTTTAAAACATTTGTTTTAACAAAGTTTAACAACACGCCGATCTGGTGGGTTTACACGTGCGGTAAATCTACTGTAAATACACTCCCCGTCCCTACTGTAGAATTCACACCGATAACTCCGTTATGCATGGTGATAATTTTTTGTGTTAAAGACAGGCCGATCCCATTACCAGGACTAAAATCTTTATTTTTTCCTCGGTAAAAGGCAGTAAATATATTGGAAAGCTCTTCCTGCTCAATACCGATCCCCGAGTCCCTGAATGACAATTTAACCTTGCTGTCATCAGAATTTATTGTTACTGTACACTGGTGATCGGGAGAAAATTTACAGGCGTTCTCCATCAGATTAATAAATGCGACCTTTAACAGATACTCATTGCCTTTGACCGAGATATCATCATCGTCATCGATCTCCTGTTCAAAGACAATATCGACACGATAATCCTCACTTGTTTTTAAGACGGCCTCTCTGGCATCCATCAGCAATTCATCAGTCCTCAGCTCCTTCATACTCACTGTGGTCTGATCGTAACTGGCCTTGGCCAGATCGAGCAATCCGTTGGACAATCTCACTAACCGTCTTGCATCACTAAGCGATAAGCGGATCACTTCTTTATATTCCTCAGCACTGCGTTCACGGATCAGGGCCAGCTGCAATTCACCGACTATAGTGGCCAGAGGTGTCCGGAGCTCATGTGAAATATTACTTACAAAATTCTTCTGACCATCAAATGATAACTCCAGTCTGTCGAGCATATTATTAAACGTAAGGGCCAGCTCTCCTATCTCATCTTTTTCATTTTTAACCTGTACGCGTTTATACAGATTGGTAGCCGTGATTTCCTCTACCTTATCTACAATTTCGGCGACGGGGTTCAGGGCTTTGCCCACAAAGTAATATCCGGCAGCAATCGTTAAACTGATAATAATGATAAATGAGATAATCAAAGTATACTTAAATTCTTCTAGCCGGCTTATTCCATATTTATCATTTGCCGCTGCAGTGATCACATAGGTTTTATGGTTATGTATATATAAAAGACCGACTACCTGTAATGAACCCTGTTCAAAGGTTATTTCTTTTTGAAGGGTAATCTGATCAATCATCCTTTTAGTCTCTTTTACTTTATCTATCTGAACTGCATCATGGTAAAGCAGGTTAAAGGAAGTATCATATACGGCTACTTCTTCTTCAAACAGGGAGTTTAAAGAGTTCTTGTAGATAAGTTGTAATACGGCAGGCGGAACTTTCGCATCGAAAAGTAAATTGGCTTTTGTAATCGCTTCGCGCTTTAAGTGCTGATAATATTGATCTTTCCGGCTTTTTGCAGTCGATACATAGATAAAAACAGCAAACGCTGACAGCAATGCCCCAAAAAGCATCAGAAACAATAACAGCAGCTTAACTCTTATTTTCATCCTTCTTTAAATATAAATCCCATACCTGGTTTAGTATGGATGAGTTTTACGGGATAGTTTTTATCTATCTTTTTTCTCAGATAATTGATATAAACATCGATAAAATTTGTTCCCGAATCAAAGGTATCCCAGACCTTCTCGGCGATTTCTGTTCTGGACAAAACGCGCTCGGAGTTACCCATCATATATTCCAGCAAACGAAATTCTTTGGGGGTAAGGTCTATAGGTTCATTGTTTCTTTTAACCATCTTGGTTTCGAGGTTCATCTCTAAATCTGCAAAACGCAGAATGAATCCCTGGTTAAAGGTGTTGTTCTGTGACTGGTTTCTTTTAATCAAAGCACGTATGCGGGCATGGAGTTCCCTAAAGTCAAAAGGTTTGACCAGATAATCGTCTGCACCGGCATCAAAACCTTCGATCTTATCATCGGTCGTACCTAAAGCAGTCAGCATAATAATAGGAATATCGGGACGTGCCACCCGCACTTCCCTGCACAGATCTATCCCGTTAATTTTAGGGAGAATCAGATCCATCAGAATGAGGTCGAAGGTCTTTGTCAGGGCCAGCTTTTTTCCCATCTCCCCGTCATAAGCGAGGGTAATATGAAATCCAAGTTCTTCGAGCCCCTTTTTAATCAGCTCAGCTACTCTTTGTTCGTCTTCGATAACCAATATCTGCATAAGGATATATATAAACGACAAATGTGAGGATTATTTCCCGATCGTCAAGCACACTTTACGTGAATCTATAAACTGCTTATTAAGGACAGGTTAACACTGGGTAACGGAGTTACTGCAAAACAACGTAAATAAACGTTATAGCACCCAAAAGTTTAAATTACGATAACACTAAATGAGTTTAGTTTTAATAAACAAAGTTTAGTATTGCTGCATGAAAACAAGAATTCATTCTAACCTAAATTAAAGCAGATGAAACAACTTTATCAGCAATTAAAATCAGCAGTAACCATATGCTTATTTTTATTCGCCCCAATGGTGTTGGCGGCACAGACTAAGATATCCGGAAAAGTTACCGACGAAACTAAACTGGGCTTACCTGGGGTAAGCGTTTTGGTTGAAGGAACTAAACTGGGTACAGTAACAGACATTGATGGTCACTTTATTTTAACTGCAAAAAAGGGCCAGACTTTATCATTCCAATACCTTGGATATGAGAAAAAACAAATCATTATTGGTGACGATGTACTTTTCAACGTGGTATTGAAAAGTGACAGTAAAGTCCTGAACGAAGTTGCAGTAACTGCATTAGGTGTTAAAAAAGAAACAAAGAAAATTGGTTATGCCTTACAGACTGTAGATGGCGGTGATCTGCTTAAAGCACGTGACCCTAACCCAATCAGTGGCCTGGTTGGTAAAGTAGCGGGGTTATCGGTTGGCCCGAACCCTGAGATACTCAGACAACCCAATGTAATGATCCGTGGGGACAAATTGACTTTGTATGTGGTTGACGGGTTTCCAATCAACACAGATACCTGGAATATCAGTCCTGATGACATTGAAACTTATACGGTATTGAAAGGCCCTGCTGCTGCTGCTTTATATGGTAGCCGTGCGGTAAACGGAGCGATTCTAATCACCACTAAAAAAGGAGATAAAAACAAAAAAGGACTAACCGTTGATATCAATAGCAGTACGGTTATTAACTCTGGATTCTTGACCTTCCCGCGTTTACAAAATTCGTATGGTGCTGGTGAGAACAGTTTTTATGAGTTTGTGGATGGTAAAGGTGGCGCACCAGGTGGTGTAGATGGTGACTATGATATCTGGGGTCCTTATTTTGCAGGACAATTGATCCCTCAGTATGACAGCCCGGTGATCAATGGGGTAAGACAGGGAACTCCTTATATTGCAAGGGGTAAGAATAACCTGAAAAACTTCCTTAAAACTGGTTATCAAACAAATAATAACGTTTCCCTGAGTGCTACAGGAGATACTTATACTACAAGATTCTCAGTGTCTCAGCAGAAACAGTCAAGTTACATCCCTAATAGTGGATTGAACATTCTTAACTTCAACATGTACGGCGCGTTTAATCCAAGCCCAAGATTCAAAATTGAAGGTAACCTTGATTTTAACAGACAGTATACGGACAACTTCCCGGATGCGGATTACGGACCTTCAAGTTTAATCTACAGTACCGCTATCTGGACTGGTGCGGACTGGGATGTAAATGCTCCTGATATTAAAGCAATCTGGCAGCCTGGTAAAGAGGGTGTTCAATCGCAGTTTGCAGAATATCAGCGTTATCACAACCCTTATCTGATGACTGAAAAATGGTTAAGAGGTCATTATAAAAATGATGTTTATGGATATTTATCTGCAAACTTTAAAATTGATAATCACCTGAACGCAACGCTTCGTTCGCAATTCGATACTTATAATATCTTACGTACGGAGAAACTTCCATTCTCTGCTCACCCTTATGGACGTGAAGGAAATATGGGAGACTACCGTGAAGACAGACGTAACTTATTTGAAAACAATAATGAGTTGTTACTGAACTTCAATTACAACATCAAGAATTTTGTAAACCTTTCAGGTTTGGTAGGAACTAACCTGCGTAATTTAACTTATAATTCGAGCTGGACTTCTACAGATTACCTGAACGTTCCTGAAGTATATGCTTTCAGTAACTCTAAAAATCCGGTACAGTCTACGAGTTTCAACTCCAGCATGATGGTATTCAGTGGTTATTTCTCATTGGATGCTTCGTTTGGTAAATATGCTACACTTTCTACGACAGGAAGGATAGATAAATCATCGGCCTTCCAGACGCCAACTACTTATTATTACCCAAGTATATCACTGGCTACTGTGATCTCAGACTATATTAAAATGCCTGATCTGATTTCCTTCCTGAAAGCAAGGGCATCATTCTCGAACGTACGTACTGATGCAACAAGCGCAACTATCGGCCCTGCCCCATTCAGCTCAATTACTGCATTCGGCGGACAAACAGGAGCGAATTTAACGAACAACCCACTGGGCTATGGTAACGTTTATATGTCACCTTATAACGGTCCGGATTATTCATTGAATTCTTCTTTTAATATTAATAAACCTTACAATAATCAGCCAGCTGGTTATGGCCCGGATTATTTATATCAGAATAATATCAAAACGAGTACCCGTGTAAATTATGAAGAAGGTTTTGATGTTAAATTCTTAGCTAACCGTTTAGGTTTAAGTGCTACGGCGTTCCAGTATATCGATGGCCCGGCAATTTTACCTAATCAGATCTCTACAGCAACGGGTTATTCAATTTTATATCTGAATGCCCTGAAAACTAAAAAGACTGGTTATGAGGTTTCGTTAAGTGGTACACCAATCAAAGATTTAGGTGGTTTTGGATGGGATGTATTGGTTAACTGGTCAACTTACAAAAGGATTTACACAGAACTTCCTGGAGTACAGGATACTTACAACAACCTTTTCCACAAAGGAGACCGTACGGATAAATTGTATGGTACAGCTTTCGTAAGAACAAAAGATGGTCAGATCATCAATGATGCTGCCGGAAAACCATTGGTTAACACTGGTGCGCCTCAATATCTGGGCAATATGAACTCTGATTACTCATGGAGTATTTACAACAAATTCCACTATAAGAATTTCAGTTTAGGTGTTCAGTTTGATGGTAGTGTAGGTGGAAAAACAGTGGATTATATGCATAACAAAACAATGCGTGGTGGTTCAAACATCGAAACTGCAGAAGGTGCATTGGGTGCTGCACGTTACCAGGATTGGGCAAATTATGGTAAAAAAGGTTATACTGGTACTTACATAGGTCCAGGTGTGGTTATTTCTAACGGTGCTTCAATAAATTACGATTCTAAAACTGGTGCTATTCTGAATTACGGAGATCTTACTTTTGCGCCTAATACGAATAAGGTATTTGTTCAGGATTACGTAAGTAAGTACTATAATTTCGATGAAGCCAACCTGATGAGCAAAACGTTTGCAAAACTTCGTGAGGTAACTTTTGGTTATGATTTACCTAAGAAAATGCTCGCAGGTACATTTATACAGAAGGCTTCATTCTCTTTAGTTGGCCGTAACCTTTTATACTTCTACAAAGACAAGAGATTTAAGGATGTCGACCTGGATCAGTACAACGGAGAAACTGCTGCTACTGGCCTGCAATCACCAACTGTAAGAAGTTATGGTTTCAACATCAATGTGACATTTTAATCATTTTATATGAAAACGATATTCAAACTCAATTATCTTTTACCTTTTTTAATGGCAGTTACCTTTTCTGGCTGTAAAAAGGATTTTGAAGATAAAACAATTAATAATAACAGACCATCTGCTGTTCAGGCTTCTTTACTATTGAACGGTGTTTTAAACAGTAGTGGGCTGGTTGAAGGCCCGAATGGTTCTAAAGAAACCTATGCTCAGTATTACCTGAATAACTATGATTATTATGGTAATAACCGCTACGATTTCGGATACGGTGATGACTATTTTACGACTTTGAAAAACGTAGCGGAGATGGAAAAACAATCGCTGAAAAGCTCAGCGGCAGTAAACTCATACACAGCACTTGGCAAATTTTTCAGAGCTTACCTTTTCAGTAAGATGAGTATGGAAATGGGTGATATTCCAATGACTGACGCATTACAGGGTGCTAATAACCTTACCCCTGCTTATGACAAGCAAAAAGCGGTCATGATGCAATGTCTGGCCTTACTGGAAAGTGCAAACACAGATTTAACTGGTTTGATCGCTGCGAAGGAAAACATACTTGCGGGTGATATCTACTTCAATGGAGATTTATTGAAATGGCAAAAAACGGTGAATACATTCAGGTTACGTCTGCTGATCCAGCTGAGCAAAAGGGCTGGTGACGATCTGGATTTGAAAGTGAAATCACAGTTTTCTGATATTGTGAGCAACAAGGCAAAATATCCGATTATGGAAAGTGCCGCTGATAATATGCAGTATATCTCCTTATCTCCTACCAATTATTATCCTCAGAACCCGGATAATTTTGGACAAAGCGGATCAAGAAAAAACACTTCTGCAACGTATATCGGACTGTTGACGAAATTACAGGATCCACGTGTCTATGTAACTGCTGAGCCTTCCCGTTTCCTGGTGGATAGTTTAAAACAGAGTCCTACAGATTTCGCTTCTTTTGTTGGCGCTGACGCTGGCCAGGATTTGGGTGTCATGTATAATAATGCCGGTTTACAGAAATATTCTTTTTTGAACAGAAAACGTTATTATTCTACTTACACCGGAGAACCCAGCATCCAGGTTGGTTATGCAGAGCTGATGTTTAACATTGCGGAAGGTATTAACCGCGGATGGGCTGCTGGCAATGCAGAAACCTTTTACATAGCCGGGATTAAGAGTTCTATGGATTCTTATAGCATCCCTACTGGTACAGGATCATTTACAGCATATTTTTACCGCCCGGGTTCAACGAATGTTGCTTTACCTGCAAATTATGATACTTATACCATTAATGTAAACTGGGATAATTATTATAACCAGCCGGCTGTAAAATATATTGGTTCGGATGATGGTCTGGTGCAGATCCTGCAACAAAAGTATCTGGCTTTATTCCGCCACTCTGGTCTGGAGTCTTATTTTACTTATCGCCGTACGCATGTGCCTAATTTCACAACAGGCCCAGGTACTGGAAATGGTGGTCGTATTGCAAGCCGCTTCCAATATCATCAGTACGAACGGACATCTAATACGGCAAACTATCAGGCCGCATTACAAAGTCAATATAATGGTAATGATGATATCAACGGAATCATGTATATCCTGAAATAACCTTGCTCTATTTTTTTTCGGAGAGGCGGATTTATTCCGCCTTTCTCATTTTCAGAGGATTAGGTTTTTACTGGTTATTTTTATCAAAATTATTTGAACAATTAATTGCTTCTTAATATTTAATTTCTATCTTTGCACCTCCTTAAACAAAAGGAATTATTTGATTCCGTAGCTCAGCTGGTAGAGCATTACACTTTTAATGTAGTGGTCCTGGGTTCGAATCCCAGCGGGATCACACAAAGCGCACCAAATGGTGCGCTTTTCGTTTAAAATGCTTTTTATTTTGCATTTCTAAGAATAAGCAGTACAAATCTCATCATTATAGTGCAACCTGATCGATTACCATTTCGGTTACCTATTCTATTGTTTAAATTAGGTAACTGAATTTCCAAAAAGAATAGCTTGTGAGGTGGAAGTTTTAGGGAAATCAAAGTCGTCCGGAATAATCCGGGACACCTTTTGATTACTTAAATATGTGAGAGGATGAAAAAGCATTGTAAATTATCAATCTTGTTTTGGCTATGGAAGGCAAAAGCCGCAAAGGATGGAAAAGCACCAATTTATGCAAGACTAACAATTGACAACGAGAATGTAGAAATGTCAACTGGTAGAAAAGTTTTACCGGAATTCTGGGATAACAACTCAAAGACAGTAAAGGAAAAAGGTGTTGAAGGAAAAAAGACAAATTCTCATTTAAGGGACATGACAGTCGATTCAGAGAGGCTCTATACTGTTTTACAATCTAGGTATGATCAAATTGACCCCGGTTTACTTAAAATGCTTTACAAGAATCCATTTGACCAGAAACTGAAGTTGCAGTGGAAGAAGAAATTTTACCCCAGATAACTTTATTGGATGAAGCGGATGCACCCTTAAAATCATTCAAAGAGGAAGTCGATATGAAAAAAAATATTAATTATAAATAAAAAAATACTACAATTATTATGTATACTTGTGTCTAAGTATTCCTTTACAAAAATTGAACAAATTACATTAACGCCTGTAAATGAAGTTGGTTTTAAAGTTCAATCCAAGTAAGTAAACATTATCCTTTTGATTAATGTCTTTCAAAATATATTGTTATCCAGTCTTTAACAAGAAATAAGAACAGTCTTATTTAACGATGTATCCGACCAGATTTCTCTTCCACCATTCTTATTTAGAAGTATTTCATTTTTAAATATCCTGCTTCTAATTTCAAACAACTGTTACATCTTCCAGGAACAGTAAGAACAAAAATCATTGACAGATTTACCTGGTAATGGCTGCTGTTTATATTTACTACGATACGCTTATTCTACCTAAAAATGTCTCATCATGAAGAAACTATTCATCTCTGCGGGTATTACCCTTGCCAGTGTAGCTTTCACCTTTAAACAGCCCCAGACCACAATTGTCACGAGCGGTATGGGTAACCAATATATTCATCTAAACTCAACCTCATTACAGCGCGTGTAAATCCTTTTCTACGCACTACTTTACTACTGTAAATTATAATTAATGCTCTCAAATTTTAATATAATGCAGAAAAACACAAGACGAACATTCATACCTTCGTCCATTTTAAGCGATAGTTTACTGATTGTCTTTCTGATCGTTTCTATGTCCTTTCGGCTAAGCGCTCAAACCATATCCAATTCTATTCTCACGCCTTTACCAAACTCTGCCGGTACAACCGGGTGGACAGATAATAATGTTGATGGGTTGATCCTTGCTGAATCTGATTCCGGGTCTGCAGGAACTAATTTAACTTCAATAACAGGTGCAAATCTAACTCACACAGTTACCGCACCAACAATGGGCACTTTAGTCAATTTCGTTCTTTATACAAGCAGCGGAGCCGTAGGTAACACTGGAACTTCAAACATTACAGGTAATCTTGGCACGAATGTCGGCGCTATTACAGGCCTCGGAACTTCGACAGTGATAGGTTCTCTGCACACTGCTGATGCCGCAACCTTACAATGTTCAATAGATTTATCAGCTGCCTATGTCCAGTTGAATGCAACTATTCCAACCGCCATCCATGGCGCGGTACTTGGAAATGGAGAGACACTTCAAAAAGGAGCATACCTTATACTGGCCGCTGGGTCTGCAGCAGGCACTTTAACCTTAGATGCACAAGGAGATCCTAATGCGGTATTTATCTTTCTGATTGGCGGTGCGTTTACTACCGGTGCTTCTACTACAGTCAGCCTGATTAATGGAGCTTCGGCATGTAACGTATTCTGGAAAGCAGAAGGTGCAATAGCCATGGCAGCATTAACCACCATGCAAGGAACACTGATTGCAAACAATGGTGCAATTTCTATGGGTGCTGGTGGTACACTTCAGGGAAGAATGTTTTCTACATTAGGAGCTGCAACAGTTAACGCGATAACAGCAACACTGCCTGGCTGTGCCTGCACCCCCCTTGCTCCGATTGTTACAAGCCCGCTAACCTATTGTCAAAATGCTACAGCTGCCCAGTTAACAGCCACAGGAACAAACTTACTGTGGGGCACCGGCTCGTCCACTGCACCAATTCCAGCTACTACAGTGATAGGTTCTTCAAATTACGTAGTTACCCAAACAGTAAGCGGGTGTCTTAGTCCGCCAGCAACAATTACAGTTAACATTACTGCAGGACCATCTGCTGTGATCACCTATATCAATTCTCCTTATCGTACAGATCTGGCAAACGCTTCGGTAACCCTTACCGGAACAACCGGAGGAACATATTCCTCAACGACAGGTTTATCTCTTAATACAGCTAGTGGCTTGGTTACTGTCCTGACAAGTACATTAGGCACTTACACTGTGACCTATACTATTGCTGCCGCTACCGGATGTGGTCAATATCAAACCACAACCAGTATTACTATTGTTGCTCCACCGAGCGTAAATTTAGGCACCGCAGCCAATTTTGTGCTTTTCACTTCAAGCGGAGCTGTAGGGAATACCGGGGTTTCAAACATTACAGGTGATATTGGTACAAATGTTGGCGCCATCACCGGCTTCGGGATTTCGACTGTGGTAGGTACCATGCATACTGCTGATGCAGCCACACTGCAAGGTGCAGCAGATTTACTATCGGCCTATACACAATTGAATGCCATTTCTCCCACTTCTATTCACGGTGCTGTACTAGGAAACGGAGAGACCCTTTATCCTGGAATTTACGGTTTAGCTGCCGCAGCGTCCGTTGCCGCGGTATTAACTTTAGATGCGCAAGGAGATCCCAATGCCCTGTTTATATTTAAAATAGGAGGCGCATTTACTACGGGCGCTTCCACTACAGTTAATTTGATTAACGGGGCTTCCTCCTGTAATGTATATTGGAAAGTAGAGGGCGCAATAGCAATGGCCGCCTCAACAACAATGAAAGGAACACTGATTGCTAATAATGGCGCTGCCGCTATGGCTGCAGGAGGTATACTTGACGGAAGATTATTTTCTACTTTAGGAGCCATTGCAATTGATGGCGTAACTGCATCTAAACCAGTATGTTCTTCTGGTTCTTCATGGACAGGTGCGATCAGTACCACCTGGAATCTTGCAGGAAACTGGCTTAATGGTATCATCCCGACAAGTACAACGAATACTACCATCCCATCTGGCGTTCCTTATTTTCCGCTCTTAAATACTGGCACTGGGTCAGTGAATAACATCACCATACAAAATAGCGCATCCTTAACAGTAGCCAATGCAACACTGCAAATTGCCGGAACAATTATTAACTCAGGAACATTTGATCTGTCAGCTGGTACACTCATCATGAACGGTGCTATTGCCCAGGTCATACCAGCAGCAGCATTTGCAGGAAACCAGATCCAGAATCTGACTGTCAACAACACTGCTGGTGTAACTTTAGCCGGAGCCTTAAATCTCAGTGCAATACTACTAGCTACCAGTGGTCAGTTTAATACCAGCGGATACCTTACCCTTATTTCAACAGCAGCGCAAACTGCATTGATTGATGGCAGTGGAGCAGGCAGTGTTACAGGTAATGTAACTATGCAGCGTTATCTCACTGCTGGCTATGGGTATAAATATTTCAGTTCTCCTTTCCAGGCAGCTACAGTAAGTAATTTTTCAAGCACAGTAGATCTGAATGCGACTTTTCCAAATTTCTATAATTATATAGAAAACAAAGCAACGGCAGGATTTACAACATACACCACTACAACAAATCTCTTGAATCCATTACAGGGGTATGCAGCAGATTTTGGTTCATCCACCGCACAAAAAATGGTCAGTATGACCGGCGTGGTGAGTAACGGAAGCCTTTCTTCTACTTTATACAATAACAACCAACCTTATACGCAGGGTTTTAACCTGATGGGCAACCCTTATCCCTCACCTATCGACTGGGATGCGTCGGGTGGCTGGACCAGGACTAACATTGATAATGCAGTATATTATTTTGATTCGGGTTCAACAAGTCAATATACAGGAACTTACAGTACCTATATTAACGGGGTTTCGAGTGATGGTGTTGCCGGGCACATTATTGCATCTATGCAAGGTTTTTTTGTGCACGTTAGCAATGGCACCTATCCGGTGACAGGTACATTTGCTATTAATAATACGGCCAGAGTTAATAACCTTTCACCTGTTTTTCATAAATCAACGGCTAGTATGTCCACTATGCAGCGTATCCTGGTCAGGTTAAGTGCAAATTTTTCTGATAATAGTTCATCTTCCGATCCAATAGTTGTGTACTTTGACAATAGGGCAACTCCAGTGTTTGATAAGGAGTTTGATGCCATTAAACTGATGAATATTGATGAACTCCTGCCTAGTTTATATTCTTTGGCTGCAGACTCAAGAAAACTGGTCATTAATGCTTTACCAGAAGTAGATACACTTACTGTTATACCTTTAGGCGTACAAACCGACAAAGATGGTATGGTAACTTTTAATTTAAGGGACCTAGAGCAATGGCCTTCTAATCTGCATTTGTATTTAACTGACGCGGAGAAAGGCACAGATCAGGATCTGCAGCAAAACCCAATCTATACGGCCAGCATAAAGAAAGGTGCCAACGAAAACCGCTTTTCACTGCGCTGTGTTCCGCTAAACACCAACGGGCCAACGGATAACAAAGACGACATTTATACCATATACGGCTCAGGGGGAATTTTATTTGTAAAGATTAAACTCGTTCATGAGCAAAAAGGAACTTTAATGATCAGCAATACAATTGGACAGGTCATTTCCAGCAGAGCGATTGGCGGAAATGGTGATTATGAACTAGACGGTATAGCTGCTAATGTCCTCTATATTGTTAGTTTCAGGACAGCAACGGGTATCCATTCACAAAAAATATTAATGACAGGAAAATGAGAGCAGGTATTAATCATAGGTTCAATGAAGGACAAATCAAAGGATTTTTGATACTTAACTTTATTTTTGTAAACTACCAGGGCTTTGCCCAGCATAAAATCTCCTTATTGGGGCCAGAAAACCCTCCCCCGCCTATCACAATATATGTTATTTATGGCGCTTCGTAAATAACGACAATACGGTTATCAAACAGATGTGTATTACCATTTACTACAGTCAGGAATATAGAAGGTGTCCTTGTTGAGGGCCTTACATTTGTGATTAGACCAAAGCCTGAAAATACTGTTCCATCTATAAAAAATTAAAAAGCAGTGAAAACCTGAACGTATTGGCCAATGGACTATTTTGGACACCTGCAATCAGATAGGCAACATCTATATCAAAGTCCTGATATTTAAACCCTGCTCCGACTGTAAAATAACGACGGTTACCTTTTTGCGGGTTTTCATAAAAATATCCTGACCGGAGTTCGAATTTTTTATTGTACACATATTCCAACCCTGCTGCAACGCTAACCTCCTTAATCTCTTCTTTAAAGCCGCCTGGTGCATCGCTAAATGACCCAAAGATCCCGGACGCGACCGATCTGTTGGGATCCTGGCCTTTAACAATCTCTCCGTTCGTATCGTAGATCGGCTGAGTTGGGACCAGTAATTTATTCAGGTCTAAAGCGACGGTAAATTGATTAAGATCATCCAGTATAAATGTGGATGCACCACCAATCTTTAAGTTGGTAGGAAGGAAATATTTAGGTCCTGCATCTGTATAACTCATTTTAGTACCTATGTTGGATATACATATTCCCAGGGCGAGAATAGCATCTTTACTTAGAAAAACTGTAGATTTCTTGAAATAAGCAGATACATCTGCAGCCAATGCATTGGCAGGCCTGGTATTCTGTCCGGAGGCAAATTGACCAGAAGTCAAATTTGATCTGATATACCTTACTGCTGTACCTAAAGAAAAGTGTTCCCCAAATTTCCGGGCAAAAGTTCCATCAATTGCAAATTCGCTAGGACTATAGGTGCCCAAGTCTTGTTTATTCATATCAATCAATTGGACCTGACCAGCAGAAAAATACCTCAGGGAGGTACCAACTGTATTTCTATTGTCTAATTTATAATACCCGCTGAGATAGGCCAGATTAATACCAGGAACCAGGCTCCTTAGCCATGGGCTATAAGATGTTGAAACTCCATAATGCTGATCTAAAAAAGCCAGTTTGGAAGGGTTTATACTCATTGAATTTCCATCTGGCAGAATGGCTACACCAGCTTCACCCATTGCCCCTGCTCTCGCATCAGGGGTGATCAGTAAAAAAGGAACGGCTGTGATGATGTTATTGGTCTCACTGCCATTGGTCTGGGTACCAGGCTGTATCACCTGAGCTTGGAGTTCTTGACAAATTGCTGTCAGAACAAAAAACCCAAGAATAACTAATAAAAAATATCTTAGGCTCATGGATGATACTATTTTACAGAATATCAGTAAGTTACATAAAAATACCAGCTTATGATTAAACAAGACATAAATAACTCCGATAATAAATCCCTGATGTAAAGAGTTTAATAATACATACATTTTATAGCGACGGACTAGGATTCCCTCAGAGGATTTTGCATTTACATAATAAAACTGACTGATTATCCCATCGGATAGATGAATCCCATTAACCCTACTATTTACGTCTGTGGATTCGCAACAGGCAGTTATTGAATTTGCAGGAGAGATTTTGTTATATCTAGAGGCATATAACCCTGCTGAGACAGATAGATTTTATTCGCTTTATAAAAGTTGGAGTATATAATGAAAAATGTTTGAGCAAAGATCATTGTAAGAAAAATATTTGCAATATTAGTTAACTTTAGTAAACAAGCTAACAACAACGGCCTATTTATTTTTAATGATGAACTCGTACTGACCAGCATCAACTTCAATCTTTCCAGGTAAAGGCTTATTGTTCTCATATACTTTTTCACCGTTTATGAATGGAAAAGTGATAGTTGCCCTTGAATTGGCAGGAACAGTAACCGCATAGATCACTGAATTACCTGATCTTTTCCAGGAAGAAACGATTTTACCGAACGGTCCATCATGTTCTGCTTCGAAATACGCCAGTCCGGAAACAAAATTAGGCCTCAGTAATACATTTTTAAACCCAGGATATTGTTCATCCGGGTGGATACCGCCTAATCCTTTAAATAACCAGCCGCCTATTTCTCCAAACATCATATGATTTAAAGAAATATCCCTGGCTGCTTTAATGTCCCAGTTTTCATAAAGTGTGGTTGCACCATTTACAATCCACCAGCCCCAGGAAGGATAGGTATCCTGTGCAGCAAGCCTGTAAGCAGTCTCTGCCTGCCCATTGTCACTCAATGCATTTAAAATAGCTTTGGCACCCAATACACCTACGTCCAGGTGCATACCATCTGCTTCTACCCTTTTTGCAAGCTGCTCTGCTAATTTAGTTTTAAATTCATCAGGAACAATGCCCCATTGCAGCGCCATACTGAGTTCCGTTTGCACCCCGGAAGCATAGATACATTTTTCCCTGTTAAAGTATTTATCATTGATGGCTTGTCTGATTTTTTCTGCAAGTTTGCTATAAGTACTATAATCTGCCTGCTTACCAAACATCCTCGCTGCCTTGGCTAAAATAACAACATCTACATAATAGTAAACAGACGAAGTATATTCCAGCGAAGAGGGTGATTTAACGGGTACCCAATCTCCCCGGCCATAGGTAGTTAGCCCTAAAGGGCTGATCTTTCCAACATAATCCACGTACTTTTTTATACTTCCATAAGAATCTGCCAGTAATTTGCTATCACCATAAAACAGATAGATATTCCATGGGATAATAGCAATAGTACTCGTCCAGTCTGTTCCGTTGGCCGTGCCGTATCCCCAACCGCCCGTTGGGATAATATCAGGGAGTACCCCATCCGAACGCTGTTCATCTCTATGATCCGCCAGCCATTTTTCATAAATTGTAATGCCATCGAAATTGAATAAGCCCGTTTCCACTGCAAAATGTCCGTCACCTGTCCATCCATTTTTTTCCCTCTGCGGACAATCTGTCGGATAGCCCATCAGATTAGATAAATAAGAATTGTTCGTTGCCCACCACAAACGGTCTATCAATGGATTAGAAGAACTGATCTTACCCGTAGCCGCAACATCGCTATGCATAAAATAACCAGTAATACTTTCCTGAGTTAAGGAAACAGGCTTACTACTGGTCACTTCTACGTACTGGAAACCCTTATAATTAAATTTAGGCATAAACTCCAAAGTCCCTTTACCTGATAAAGTAACAATATCTGTCTGAAAAGGGTCACTGTTGTCTTTAGGCCGGTAATACACATCAATATTGGAAAGATCCACCCTCCCATCCGGATACAAACGTTCCCCATGTTTTAAGCGGATAACTGTTCCGGCCTCACCGTTTACCCTAATCTTGGTGACCCCGGCTATATTTCTGCCCAGATCAAATACATAGGTACTGTCATTGAATTTTTTAACAGATTTTGCAGGAATCTCTTCCACATTACGAATGGGCTGCATCGCCTGGCTTACAATCTGATCAGAAGGTGCTTTGCGCAAAGTCACTTTAGCCCATTTCGAATCATCAAAATTAATCCTATTCCAGTTGGGCTGTTCCAACCGGGCATCATAATGCTCTGCAGTATAAATATTGTTCAATACAATTGGGCTGTTACTCGTTTTCCAGTCTTCTCCGGAAGTAATCACTTCTGTAGTTCCATCTGAATAGGTGATCCTTAAATTCAGGCAAAAAACAGGTCTTCCCCTCCATGGAGCTTTATCAAAATTCCAAACAGCTATAGACTGATGATTATACCAGCCATTGCCAAGCAATACTCCAATTGCATTTTTTCCATTTTGCAACTGCGCGGTTACATCATAAGAAACGTACAGATTCCGTTTATCAAAACGGGTATACATCGGATCCAGTCTATGGTTTCCAACCTTATTCCCATTTAGGTATAATTCATACAAACCAGCGACAGCTATATATGCCCTTGCTGATTTTATCTTTTTTGAAGGCTGGAATACTTTCCTGAAATAGGGAGCTTCTCTTTTATTAATGTCATTTCCATCACTGATCCAACTTCCCTTCCAGTTTTCTTTCTTCATCATTCCTGTTTCAAAACCTGATACCTTAGAAGGCATTGCCGGTTTGCCGTACTGGTCCCATACTTCAACCAACCAGAAATACTTCGTAAATGGCTCCAGGTCTTTTCCATGATAAGACACCAAAGAAGAATCAGACAGGCTTTTTCCAGAATCCCAGCAAGCACCTCTCTTCTTAACTACTTCCATGGAATCCTTTCCTACTATAATGCGGTAAGCCGTTTGTCTTGCCCCCTGCCGATCATCCGGGATCATCCAGGACAGACGGGGATTTTGCACATCTATACCTAACGGGTTAATCAAATGTTCACACTGGAGGCCTATAGGTAGTTTCGTATTTACAAAAGTATTTGCCTGTGTAGTTAAACCAGACATTAAAAAACAAGGAAACAGAAATTTAAGAAAAGCCGACTTCATATTTAACAATAATAATGCTATAATATCGTATTAGCAACCTCTACTACCCTGTTTATTGGTGACAATTCTATCATTTTTTCTTAACCAAATCATTGTAAATTGCAATACGATGTGTACGTAATTTATAGGGTATCTTTTCTTTGCTGTTGCTCATCTGGAACCCAATTGCGTGAGATTCTTTGACTGGCATGTGGCAGTCGATACAGTTCTTTGCTAGTATAGCTTTGTTTTTCTCTTTCAATGTTTCATGTTTCACCTCCTGGTGACAGCTGATGCATTTAGCCGAATAAATTGCCAAACCAGTTTTTTTGTTATCATGCACATCGTGGCATGTAATACATTCTGCCTTACCAATTTGATAACACTTACTAGCCTCAAGCAGCTGCTTTTGTTTACCATGTACATCAGGATCTTCTCCTTTATAGGCACTATATTCCGGTAATGTTTTTAACGTATCCCCGGGTTTAAAACCAAAAGTAGAACTCACCGTTTGAATACCCGCTCCCGAATGACATACGCCACATACATCGACTCTTCGCGATAAGGCCAGCTTTTTATAGCTTGCCATAAATCTGGCCGTTTTCACCGTAGGATTTTCTTGATGAAAGGTTACATGCTGAGCCGCAGGGCCATGGCAACGTTCGCAATCTATACCAGCAATAACAGAGTTTTTAACGTATTCTTCTGCTATCGAAAAATCAGCGCCCTGTACCAGCTTTTTGTCCGCAAAGGAACTATGACACTCTAAACAACGTGTAACGATTGGCCTGCCAAAATAAATCTGATCATCAGGGAACCCAGGGCTGTTTACCCATTGGTGTTCTTTTGTCAGGTAGTTCAATGGCATTTGCATCAGCTGTTTGCCATACCAGAATGCGAAGGTATAGGCACGGTTTCCTGCACCAAAAACCATATCTGTATGTTCAGTTTTTTTATCAACTCCATTGATCAGCGCAGACTGATACAGACCATCAGCACGGTTTTTCACCTGCACTTTAGTCCGCTCATTAAAAAGGAACTCTCCATCAGGTATATGCAGACTATCGGCAGAACCAGGCACCGTTAGCATTTTTGAAGCATTAAAATGGGAATTATGAACCGCAGATTCTGTAAGGTCTTTATGACAACTTATGCATGTAGAACTCCCCGCGTAGGCCGGGCCCCTGCTATCGTTATTTTTACTTTTCACCTGTGTACATTGCACAATCGCAAACACAAAAATTGCCAGAATACAAAAAATCAGGAAGAAGCGTCTACAGCCCATACATTAACTTTGGTTAGAATATTAACAATTATTTACGCTTTCAACCCCTTAAGCAATGCATAAATAGCCATTGAGTGTCCGTGTCCCAATTCAAATTCCTCTTTTAGCCAGCTTACGATTTGCCCGGCTTTGACGTCTGGTTTCAGTTTTCCATTCTCAGAAAATCCTTTTTGATCTGCAAGTTGTTTCAATTCTTCAGGGCCTTTACCAGTTTTCTTTTTGATAGTATCGAGATATGCTTGAAATGACATAAGGTTAATTCTTTAATAGCACTATAATTGGTTTGCTGTGACAATATAAGATTTATGAACCTGCAAAAAAACAGATTCCAAGAATTTATCATAAATTAAATACAAATAATTAACGTGATAATAAATTAAAATAATCGCATATTAGACCGCTTTTATTAAAAGATGAAAAGCATAACATTAAAGAACATAGACCTATGAAAAAAACCGTACTCCTTAACCTCTTCCTCCTGTTCGGAATCAGCACTGCATTTGCTCAAAAGCAGGATATCAAAGAATTATACTTCGATTATACGCAGTCCAGAATGAATGAAGATGAAAATGCAATAACCATTGTGAGAGCTTCTTCATTATTAAGCCGTTCTTCAGAATTGAATGACAAACAAGTTGCTAATGTTAGTTTCCATCTTGCCAGAATATATGAGTCGATGGGCAAACCGGAAAAAGCAGAGTCTCTTTATGAAATAGTGACTAAACTGGTTCCAGGTTATTATGTGACTTATACCTCACTGGGGTTTATCAATTTAAGGAAATGTGATACTTTAGGCCGTAAAGTAACTGAAGCTGCAAAACTTAAGGATGCAGCCATGCATGAAACTGCTTTTAAGGCCTATAAAATTCAGGTACTGAAGACCATTCCCTATTTTGAAAAAGCAGAAGCATGCGAAACAGATGAAAGAACGTTAAGTATCCTGACTTCACTTTATAAAAGTATCAAAGACACTACTTCTTTAGCGAGTCTTGCTGAACGCAAGGTACTACTTGGAAAAGATTGTGTTTCTTTACTGGACGACGAATAGTTTTTAAAATTTTATGCTGTGTTTTCATTAACCGCAAAACACAGCATAAATTAAATAATCTTGTTATGAACAGCGTAAGAAAGTGCCTCTACCATATTACTTATGCCTAAACGTCCAAAAATCTGCCTCCTGTAGTACTTCACTGTGTCAGAAGAAACAAATATTTTTTCTGCAATCTGGTTAATTGTTAATCCTTGTGCATGCAACCTCAATACCTCAATCTCTCTTTTCGTGAGCTTCGGCTTCTCTGACTTACGCCAAACATTATTTTCTATATTGAGTTCCCATGTTTCGTCAGTACCTTGTTTATGAATACAAACATTACCTGCATTTTGATGGTGCGAAATTGAAACGATGCACATCGCTTTCCACATCTTTCCACCACTCGTCAAAAACAACGGAGTAAGTTTATGATTGATCAGAATGTGCTTGCCATCCCGATTAACCAAATGGAAATCGTAAGTTATACTGTACAATTTCTTAGCATTCCCAGGCAATTTTTCAAAGAAATCAAATCCTGCTTCGTTAATCAGATTCAACAATTTCAAATCGTTTTCAGGAACATTTTTAAAATAGAACTCATAGCCCATATCTAATACTTCCTCAGAAGAATGTCCACATAAAAACAATGAGTTTTCTGAAACGTATTCAAACGCCATCTTTTCATAATCAATAACATATACGCTTTCATATGTTAACCTTGCAAAAGATTTTACGACTTCCAGATAATGTTGCTGCTGAAGATGATCCTCTTCTGATATTTTTCCGACTCTATTCCTGGTAAGCAGGCCTGAATTCACGTTGTTTTTCATTAACTGCAATGGCTTAGCAGCAAATCTACACTAAAGTGTAGTCTTCGGAAATATTTTTGTATCCAATTTGCAAGAACAATTTTTGTATGGCTAAGAGGCTACTATTAATAATAAAAAACGTGGAAAGAAAATGACTAATTGTAACCATTGCAATCACGAACTAACAGGAAATTATTGTGCCGGTTGCGGACTGGCGGTAAAAATAAAAAGAATTGATGCTCATTACATTAAGCACGAAATTGAACACGTTTTACATTTTGAAAAAGGCATCTTATTAACCATAAAAGAACTGTTGATCAGGCCAGGACAAAACGTAAGAGAATTCATCGCAAAAGACAGAAGCAAACTTGTAAAACCCATAATATTTATACTAGTGACCTCACTAATCTATACACTAATAAATCACTTCTTTCATATTGAAGAAGGGTACGTTAATTTTAATAGCCCGGAAAATCCTACAACGACTTTAATTTTCAGTTGGATTCAGAATCATTATGGTTATGGGAATATTATAATGGGGCTATTCGTTGCCTTTTGGCTAAAACTATTTTTCAAAAAATACGATTACAATTTTTTCGAATTATTAATTCTACTATGTTTTGTATTAGGAATCGGAATGCTGATATTTTCTGTTTTTGCCATTTTCGAAGGGTTAACAAAAGTAAAATTGATGGAAATTTCGGCAATAATAAGTGTAGTCTATTGTACCATGGCAATTGGTCAATTTTTTGATCAAAAAAAATAATAAACTATTTAAAAGCACTAACTTCTTATTTATTGGGTATGCTTACATTTTCTATTTCAGCAATACTCTTAGGCCTTTTAATTGACTCATTTATAAAATCATGAATTGGAGAAAAGTACATTTCTATCTACATACATTTTGTCGTTATTTCTTAGCAACAATGATTCTTTCCTACGCTTTTGCAAAGATATTAGGGACACAATTCACCACACAGCCCGGCACCTATGATAAACCAGTTGGTTCACTAAGCGGATTTGAATTAACCTGGTATTATTACAGCTACTCATTTTGGTATGGTTTATTTATTGCCGGATCGCAAATAGTGAGTTCTCTGCTTTTATTTTTCAGAAAGACAACAAGACTTGGAATTGTTCTCTTTCTTTCTTTTATGGTTAATATCTTATTGGTTGACTTTGCGTATGACATCGAAGGGGCGAAAGGTTTTGCTACGCTAATGACAATTATGGCTCTGTTCATTTTCTTTTCAGAATTCCCGCTTTTTATAAAATATTTTTTGACAGAACCACCATTATTTCAAGATAATGAGCGACCAGACTGGTTTAATAAATTCAGTAAAATAAAATGGATTTATATTCCGCTTGTGTTTGTAGGATTTTTTCTACTCGTCAGTACTTTGAAAAACAGGTACATGGGGCAAAACCAATTTTATGGCAGCTGGCAAAACATGGACGGTTCTTCACAATTCAACAGACTGCATTTTGAAGCAGTTAATACTTTTAGAATTAATGAACGATATGAAAATGCTAAAATTGCCAATGGTAAATATACTTTTACAAAGGACACCATCGTATTAAAAGCCTTTACGAAAGAATATCAAACGATATTGAACAATGATAAAACAAATGCGATTCTAAATCCAGACACAACCAAAAGTATAATTCTGATCAAGGGTAAATATCAAATAGACGGAACCAACCTGTCAATTCAAACTGACTCCGGCAAGATTGTGTTTAAAAAAATTGTAAGGCAAAAGAGTGCAAATTGAACCGTGTCATTTTGGATAGCACATAAATGGTTGAACTTTTTGATTTATATTTCATTACCATGAACGGTATGATGCGCAAGTATATTAACTAATTTACCAAAGGGGTCACGCACATAAAAACGACGCACTCCCCAGGGCTCGTCTGTTAGTCCATATTCAATTTTAAAATTATTTTCTTTCATCAACCTGAAGGCAGTATCTACATCATCAACTTCAATTGACAAATCTGGAACCGGAGTGCCTGAACCGCCCTCACTGGCAAAGCTAATTTGTACAGTCATTTCTTCATCTGAACCATATGTAGTTATCCACCCCTGATCCATCAACACGTCCATCTCTAATATATCCAAATAAAATAGTTTTGCTTTGGCAATTTCTGAGGAGGCGATATTAGCAATTACACGTTTAACTTTCATTATTCATAAATTTAAATAAAAATTATTACAACGTTGCGGGCCTCTACTATAATTGCAATAATAGAAGTAATATCGTTAGATTTGCCGCCCAAATAAACAAACGGTGCTGAAGGCACGGAATACTTTAAGCAATTACGAAAAACATAAATGGAAAAGAACGATTTTGCATCCATCTGGCTAGAAGAAAGCGGAAATCCTGCCATAGAAGAATTAACACAACTGAATCTGGACGTTGCCAGTAAAACCTCAAAAATGTTGACTGATAAAGGTCTTTCAGAAAATGACCTTGCTGTCTCCCTGGATATTAATCCTGACGAAATAAAAAGATGGCTGATGGGCAGGCACTCTTTCAGTATAAAGATAATAAAGGAAATCTCTGATACGATGGCAAATTATCCTGCAAAGCCAGAATTAATCCCAACTAATTATCAAAAATAAGATCCAAAATATTAGCAAGAACCGGATTATGATCATCTGCACGCCAATTGATGAACAGATCCGTCTTAAAGGGTAAAGGAATGAACCGAAGACCGGGGCTTTGATGATGCAGGTAAGAGTCTGGTAAAATAGCTATTCCTAAACCTTTCCTGACGAGCGCAATAATTGTGGATCCAAATTCTGAGTGAAGAAATACATCGGGAACAAAATCATAGGACTTGAAAAGTCCATTGATTATCTCGCCGTAACTACTCCCCTCGTCCCTTGTGGGCAGAATGAATTTTTGCTGTTTAAGGGTTTCCGCAGATAAGTCACCGAATTCCTTAAAGGAATGATCCTGCGGAACCACTAAAGCTAAATGGTCAGAATATAACTTTCTCGATTTTATACCCAGCCCGCTATTAATATCCCTGGTAATCGCCAGATCAATCTTATAGGTTTTTAGAAACTCCAGCTGGCTCTCATACAAAACCTGTACAAGTTTAATCTGAAGCTGTGGAAATGCTTCAGCAATCTTCGCCAGAATATCCGGCATAATAGAAGCCGATATAGAATCGGGATAGGCGATGGTAAAGGTCCCTCGTTCACCCAAATGTATTTGTTTTGCAAACTGATGGATATAGTCAAGCTCACTCAGCTCTACCTCCCATTTCTCTTTTAAGAATTTACCAGCCGGGGTAAGTTTTACATTTCTCTTATTGCGTTCAAAAAGTTGTAGGCCAAGCTCGTTTTCAAGAGACTGGATCTGACGGGTAAGGGCAGATTGTGTGATATTTACCTTTTCTGCTGTCTTCCAATAATGCAGCTGCTCGGACAGAGCCAAAAAATATTTGATTCGCTGAAGATCCATTAATGCAATTTATGCATTAATAAATGAAGAAATAGCATTTTATTACATTTAAAGACTGGTTACATTCGTACCATGGAAAGTATCATTATTCAAAGGGCAACACCCGAAGAAATAAAGAAATTACAGGAGATCGGAAGAACAACATTCCAGGAAACCTTTGCGCAGGTGAATAGTCAGGAAGACATGCAAGCATATCTTGAACAAAGTTTTTCAATAAATAAACTGACAGGTGAACTGATGAATAAAGATTCCCGGATATATTTTGCCATACTTGATGAGAGAGTGATCGGGTATCTAAAAATCAACCTTGGACAGGCTCAAACCGAGAAACTGGATAATGATGCACTTGAAATTGAGCGGATCTATGTGCTAAAGGAATTTCATGGCTTAAAAGTTGGTCAGCTGCTCTATCAGAAAGCTATTGAACTTGCTTATGAAATGCAAGCACCTTATGTCTGGCTTGGCGTGTGGGAGGAAAATCACAGAGCCCTAAGATTCTATGAGAAAAATGGCTTCATCACTTTTGATAAGCACATGTTCCTGTTGGGAAGTGATGAACAAACGGACCTGATGATGAAAAAGACATTGCCTGTTGCTAATAGTGAATCAAAAACAGCCTGATGGAAAAAAGAAATATTTTTCTCGGCTTATTAGTATTGGGTACGGCTTTCTGGGGGATTTCCTTTTCGGTTACTAAACTCGCTATCGGAGAAAACCAGTCTGCCCTCTTTTTGTTCTACCGGTTTTTGCTGGCAACAATTGTGTTATCTGTCGTTTTCTGGAAATACGTAAAAAGCCTGGATCTCAACTCAATTAAGACTGGTGCCAGACTGGCCCTTCCCCTTGCACTTGGTATATATTTACAGACCTTGGGTATCACGCATACCTCTGCATCACAATGTTCATTTGTGGCCGGAATAACTGTAGTCATCATTCCCGTTCTTAAGCTAATCATTTACCGGAAACCTGCCCCCTTAAAAATATGGATAGCCGCATTTACTGCATTGGCTGGCCTGTTCGTAATATCTATTAAGGAGAATTTCAGCATCGGTACTGGTGACCTGTATACCATTACCGGAGCCTTTTGCTTTGCAGTATATTTAATCCAGATTGAAAAGGAATCAAAAAACAGAGACATTATCTCTACGATCGTACCCATGTTTGCAACGTGCTCAATATTAGCATTTTTATTGACCCTCAGTCAGGAAAATATCATCTGGATACCTCAGCAAAATCCTTTCTGGACTGGCATCATTTTTTGCGCGCTGTTCTCAACAGCCTTCATGTATACTATATCCAATATTTCTCAAAAATACATTAGTGCAGAGAGAGTGTCCATTATATATCTTTTCGAACCAGTTTTCGGAGCAATAGCAGCGCATTTCATCCTCGGAGAAGCTATTTCATCCCGGCTGTTAGTTGGTGGTGCGCTGATTTTCACGGCCACCCTTGTATCAGAACTTAAGCTAAAATGGCAAATACCAAATGTCATTTCGTTGTTAAGGATATCAAAGAAAAAAGAGCATTGCCGCTGATTTACTGAACAGAAGTTTAATAGTAGTACAGAGTATCAAACGTTAAATATCAGGCTATGTCCAAATCCCAATGGGCTCACAAGAATATAAATATAACCTATATCTTTATCCGTTTATATAATAATTAGATAAATGGACATCCAGGAGGTCGTTACACCGTCAAAAGAAAATACTGATATTTGGATATTAAAATACTGTCCTCTCGGTGATGCAGCGCCTGTATTTGTATTATGGTACACAGATACTGATAAGGAAAGTACAGATAAATTATTTACATTCAAAACTGGTGAGATTTTTGGAACCAATTCTCTAAATGATCTAAAAAATATTATAGCACAAAATTTTAATGCGGTCAATGAATTTGAAAATCTTAACAATTGGCTAAATGATTTCGGCAGCCAGGATTCCGATGAGATAACTACCTATGACATTAATAAAATTTATAATGCTATTAATGTTCAAAACTTTGACATTGAGATCCTTGAAGGATTGACGAATTTCATTAATTTATTTGGCGACTATGTCTATCAGAGTGACTGCAATAAACATCTTATGCCTCTTGTAGATAATAAGTATATAAGAAAAGCCTGGGATTATTATTATGACTATATTTTTTGGCCGCAATTTAATGATAAAGACCGATTTGAAGTTTGGGAAAGACCTCCTTTCAAAGTTAATGCTGTGGAACTGGTCCAGGGACTTCAAAAATTAATCAAATGCTTTGAAAACAATATGACCATTATAAACTAATGGCACAACCTCTATTAATATTTTTAAAAGCCTTAATCCCTACCTTAATGGGATTAATACTATCACTCAGCTTCTTCCAGCTTATTGATTCTTTTTATTCGGATGTTCAGTATGCTGATCAAGGGCATCTGGATGATACATTTATATATATACTATTAGTTCCAGTTATCATTGCTGCTTTACTTTTCCAAGCTTTTGTTATCCTCCCCTTTTGGAAGAGAATCAGCAATGATGGAGAGTTATTCGGGCTGAGATTAATTCCAATAGTCTCTTTGCTTTGTATTCTGTCTGCATTATTCTTTGCCCTGGTAATCTGGACTCCTAAATTTGGTATAATTAATTTCATCGAATCTTTTCTTATTACTTTTACTTTTTTCATCGTTTATTGGGCAGGCAATTTATTGTCATTAAGATTACTTGACAACATCAACGGAAGTGTTTGACCTTCTTTAGGACGGCTCTATATCTTGTATCTGTATTATCTCCGCTTCACCAATAACATGCGCTCCTTCATGTATCCACCATTTGCGTCCACTATAAAGATATTTTTCGATGCTTTGATTCAGAAGGAATCTGACGATAACCAACTTCGTTTCGCCTGGCTCTATTGTCGATTGATCTTCAAAAACAATATCACCAATAAAAGATTGAAGAAGATTCCCATCTTCTTTGTGTTCAAATACATGATCTGGTCTATATCCACTAATAAATCCCGTTTTCCTTCCACCTTCTTCTGCAGTTTTAAGTTTGATCTCTGCTTTTATACGTACAAGATTTGATATCCCGTTTTCGTATTCTAAATCCCGAATGCTTGTTAAAGTATATTTATCATAAGCCATTACATCGAATACTTTAGATTGTCCACTGTCAAGCCAGCGCTTATAAATAAGATGACCATTCACATATAAATACATCTCGTTATTTTCTATCTTTTTAAAAACGGCCACGGTATTTATATTTAAAGACATTTTATCTCATTATCAACAGGTACGTGACAAAGGTATCCAGATTTATTTAAACTTAGTATTTTCAAGTTAAACCAGGATCAAGAACCCATTGCCTTCGCCAGGACGGTGCTTCAAAGGCATCAGCAAAATATTGTGTCTCATGTACTACCTTCCCATTGTGAAATTCCATAATGCTCACTGTGTATACGGATTGTCCTTGATAGATGATTGTGTATTCCGTGACCCACAGATCGCCTTTTCCAACGATTCGCCTGACATCAAAGCCTGAAGGTTTACCAGGATGATGCCCACGCAGGGCCTGCAAATTGCTTCGTCCCAGGATTCGCTCTCCTGACTGGGGATAATCGCAGACGACATCGTCATCATAAATATCATGTTCTGCGTTTACATCACCGGCCGCTGATGCACGCCAATGCATATTCAAAGCCTCGCGTATTTGTTCTTCTTCCATGTGTTTATTCAATTAATTGCCTTTTGCAATGAAACCAGGAATACCAGAATTCACCACCTGATTAAATCTCTGTCTGGTCTGAATACGATTGATTTCATCAAATGCATCTTCTGGCAAAGAAGAGATGTTAAAATTTTCTCTGGCACGGACAGCAGTTCTGGGTGTAGTAAGCAGAGCCGTTCCACGCTGGATCGCCCAAGCTAACAACACCTGAGCCGGTGTCTTTCCAACTCGTGAAGAAATCTCCAGAATGACTGGATCTTCAAGTGGCCCAGGCTTTATTCCGTGACCTAATGGTGCAAAAGCCAAAAATACAATCCCCTTCTCCCTGCAGAATTCCAGAAGCTCTGTTTCGGGCAGATATGGATGTGCCTCAACCTGAACAACAGCCGGTTTGATTCTCGCCGCTTCATAGACAGGCACCAGCTCGTTCAAGCTGACATCAGATAATCCGATTGCCCGGCATCTGCCACTATCCACAAGATTCTCCATCGCCCTCCAGGTGTCAAGCAAGGTCACCTCACGATCATAAATGACATTGCCGTTCTGATCCCTTGGATCCTGCTCATCTCCTGGCAGAAATGCATATGGAGTATGAATGAGATAGAGATCCAGATAATTAAGCCTTAATCTGTTCAGACTCGCCTCAAATGCTGCTTCAACGCGTTCAGGCCGGTGATTTGAATTCCACAATTTTGTGGTCACAAAGATGTCTTCGCGTGCAATCCCACTAGCGGTAAGTCCTGTCTGCAATGCCTCTCCAACCTCGCTCTCGTTTCGATATCGTTCTGCACAATCAAAATGTCTAAAGCCAGCTTCCAGTGCATCTCTGGTAGCACTTATTGTCGCGGCCGCATCGGGGATCAGGGTGCCAAACCCAAGTACAGGCATGTGAATAGTGCTATTCGTTGTCTTCATCTTTATAATACGTTAAAATTACACAACAAATTACGGCAGGAAATTTCAGGTGACTGCGTGACCTACATCACATTTTTTACACCAAAACTCTGCTAACTTTGCTCGGTATTTCGAATCAGGTATTTACATATCAAGCAAAAACACCATCAATGTTAACTGATCATATTAGCAAAGACCTAAAAGTCATTTTTTGCGGGATCAATCCCGGTTTAAAATCTGCGTCAGATGGGCACCATTTTTCAGGAAGAAGTAACCGTTTCTGGAAGGTTTTGTACCAATCTGGTTTTACACCCTATGAAATTGAACCTGTGAATGATGCAACCATTCTCGATTTCGGCTATGGCCTGACTACAGCTGTAGAGAGAGCAACGGCCCGCGCAGATGAGCTTTCAAAAGACGAATTTGACGATTCCATTGAAGTTTTTAAAACCAAAATGACTCATTTCAAACCCAGATATATTGCGTTCCTGGGTAAAGCAGCCTATAGGGCTTTTTCTGAAAAAAAACAGATTTCATGGGGATATCAGGCCGAAGATTTTTGCGGAGCGATGGTTTGGATACTGCCTAATCCAAGTGGCCTAAATCGTGGCTTTTCTATCAATGACCTGGTTAACTCTTACAGGGAATTGTATCAGGCTCTTTAATAGAAAAATCCCCAAAATTCTGTAAGGATTTTTCTATTAAGAATTAATTAGTTTCTACAACGGTGTTGCCAAAAATATCCTTTTTAATGGTCTGGATAACTTTTCCATTTTCATCCTCGACAACTGTATCCCCAAAGATATTCTTCTTATAAACCCTTTTCCTGCCCTTGTCGTCCTCCTCAATGTTGTTTCCAAAAATATCCTTCTTGTAAGTCACGACAACCTTTCCTCTTTCGTCTTCTACAACTGTATCCCCGAAGATATTCTTCTTATAGGTTCTTTTTCTTCCTTTATCGTCCTCCTCAACATCATTCCCAAAAACATCCTTCTTGTAGGTTGCGATAATCCTTCCGTTTTCATTTTCTATAACCGTATCTCCGAAAATATTCTTTTTATAGATTCTTTTTCTTCCTTTATCATCCTCTTCAACATCATTCCCAAAAACATCCTTCTTGTAGGTGACAACACTCCGTCCGCTTTCACCTTCCACAAGTGTATCTCCAAAGAAGTTCTTCTCATAGATTTTCTGATTTCTTCCACTACTGTCCCCCCTGATCATGTTTTCTCTAAATAGGTCCCTTTTGTTTACTGGTTGTTGACTATGCACAAAATAAGGTGCAAACATCAGTGAGGTAATCAGCAATAACCTATTCATTTTAGAATTTACCCTGATAGATGGATAATAAACTGTTTTGGGCAGCCCAAGCCGCCAGAGATCACAACGAATGTGATTCCCGTTTGAGATAATTTTCATGTACTTATGGTTTAATTATGTGTGTCCATCAATATAGAAAGTTTTTCTCAAAAAAGAATCGACCATTTTGAGTCAGAATAGCAATAAAATGGGGGTTCCCGCAATAAAGCTATAATCTCTGTGATTCGTTTTGCAATCCCGATTCGCGGCTTTCCTGTGCTTTGATTTTATTATTACCAAACCTATATGTGAAATTGAGACGGATCTGACGGCTTTCACCCCTATATGTCGTATGAAGTAATAAATTGTTGAGTTGAGTATCGGTATCGATCTTATTTGTCCACAATAGGTCTGTAACAGCCAGCATTAAAGTTGCCTTCTCCTTCATCAAACTTTTTTGCAGACCAAGGTCAATCTGTGAATTGCTCTTTACATAAGTATTTAAACCTTTGATATTATTCGAGTTAATTACACCCGTAACTTCAGCAGTAATATGACCTGGCAGTTTAAAATTCTGCTGAACATTAATTGTACCGGCAAAACGGCTAAAACTATAATTCCCATATTCCAGAACTCCGACTTTGTTCTCCAGACGATAACCTATACCTGTAAGACTCATATCCCACCAGTTTGTCACCTTCACCTGCTGGGTGACAGTTAAATTAAGGTTACTCTGGGCTCCTATATTCCTGGGTACCATATTAATCTTATTATTATCAAAAACTTCCGTGATGGTACTTGCCAGATCACTTGTATGTGTATAACCCGCAGCTATGGTCGTAGATTTATAACTATACTGCAACGCTAAGATATTAGCATACTGAGGCTGCAGAAAAGGATTCCCTTTCCAGTAAGAAAGTTCATCAACAGGGTACGAAAACGGATTCAGGTTATTATAGGCCGGACGGTCTATACGCCTGGAAAAACTTAAATTATACGTTCCGGACTGTTTTGTCTTATAAGTAATTGCAGCAGTTGGAAACAAATTCAGGTAATTTCTGACTACTGAGGTTGGTAGCTGACTGCTGCCTTCACGTGGTTCCAGATTTCCTTCAGAATGCGTATGCTCAACCCTGACTCCTGCATCCAGGCTCAGTTCATCGTTTAGTGGGGTTTCATACTTCAGGTATCCTGCACTTATTTGTTCCTTATATCTGAAGGTATTGGATAGATTAATATCAATCACGTGAACACTCCCATTTACATCGTACTGATCAAATACATTATCAGCATTTACATTTGAAAATTTTCCACCAGCTGACATCTTTCCTTTTGCTACAGGAAAACTGTAATCGGCTTTAACAGCATACAGTTTAATATTTCTGCTGTTCGCTACCAGAAAGTTATTAGCCGACTGAAACTGGCCATCGGGAGAATAAAAAGTATTGGTGCTGAGGTTTTGGGTTGAGGCATCAAAGATCCCGTAATCCGCATCAATATCAAGGCTTGTCTGGTTATTCCCTTTGTAACGGTAATTTAAGTTGGCATTATACCGGTTAGCTTTTTGTTCAGGATAGCTACTCTGGCTTCTCAAAGTCTGTATCAGCTGACCTGATGACTGATCATAAATGTTTGTTGTCGGCGTGATCAGACCTCCCCCAGCTGAAAAATTACTGTTCAGAACAACCCCAATAGTTTTGGTGGTATCTATAGCATAATCCGCACCTAAAGTAGATCCTATGCTATGGCGTTTATCTATATCATGGTTAGAATTTAAATAAATTTTACCGTTTGTTGTCCTGTCATTATCATAGTCCATCACGTAATGCCCAAAATTATGATTGTAATTCGCAAACAGATTAACTTTATCTTTACGGTAATTCAGGCTGAGATTAGTATTTTGCTTAATGGTGCTGCCATAGGCAACACCGTTGTTAATACTACCATTGAACCCCTCAGCAATTGATTTTTTAAGCACAAGATTAATAATTCCACCTGTACCCGAAGCATCATATTCAGAAGATGGATTTCTTATCACCTCAATCGATTTCAGATCGGAAGAAGCCATAGATTTTAGCAGTTGTGCCAACTCCTCAGACTGTAAATAGGTTTGTCGGCCATTAATCATAACCAGTGCGCCACTAGCTCCGTTTAATGTAATGGTGTTATCCTGATTAACAATTACCCCGGGTGTTTTTTTTAACGCTTCCAAAGCATTACTTCCCTGCGCAGTTATACTATTCTGGACATTATAAATCATTTTTCTGCCTTCAATCTTAATCATAGGTTTATTAGCGGAACTCTGAATAACTACTTCCTTAAGACTGTTCTCGGTTGTTTTAATTTTTATAATACCTAAATCTGTATTCCCAGATAACCTGATCAAATCACTCTGGTAAGAAAGGACACTGAGATAACTCACCGAAATCACATAATTCCCGGAGCTTGCAGCAAAAGAAAATGTTCCATTTACACTGCTCACTATCTGATTTACTATCTGGCCGGTTTTACCGTCTTTTAGAAACAACGTTGCGCTATTTATAACTTCGTTATTTGTATTTTGAATGACTCCTTTCAAATGATATTCACCATTCTTTTGTGCAAATCCTTTAAAAAAGAAACAGGATAACAGAATTATTAAAAAAGATTTTTTCAGAATGGTATTGATCATGCGGTTCGTTTAAATTCGGTTGTCTTGGTTACACCTGAAAAATTTCTCAGATTAATATTTTAATTAACTTTAAAAACCTAAAAGTATCAAAATTATATAGGTTAGGAAGATTTTCTTCTTTTTAGTTTTACAAAAAGAAAAGCGCCTACACTCAACATTAAGATACCAATTACTGCAATACCCAATATCCTACCCCATTTTAAGGGTTCAAATGATGTATTTAATAAATGATTAGGCTTTAAATAAATCTTACCATGTGGATAATCGATTATGGTATTGAACCGCTTTAGAACAGCGTTTCCAATAATCCCTGCCTTTCCATAGTAATCAGAATTCTGCACATTCAGCCGGACCGGAACATCCCGAAGGACAAATCCAGTCAATTTAAGCTCTGGCAAAATTGCAATTTCAGTTTTATTTACAACTGCACCTGTTCCGGACACATTAGCATACCCCATTATAGCCAGACGGCGATGCAGATCATTTTTATTCGCAAAATTTCCACTAACTGCAACTGTCAGTCCACCACCAGTATCAAATAAGAACCAACCTTTTGCTGCATTCATATCTTTTTGAACTGTAGCCTCCACAAATGTACCTTCTATACTATGCCGGGCGGGAAGTTCTGAATAGTCTTTTTTTAGATCTGGTAAGTTCTGATGTATTATAAGCAATCCTTTGTCATAATCGATTTCCACGACTTTATCCTCAAAAACATTATAGCCTACAACTCCATCCGCATTAAGCCCCCCTTTGTAGTCATAAAAGAGTATTGGCAGGTCCTTCCAGTACAAGTTAGCCAGTTCCAAATGATTCCGGCTGCTTGTTCTTTCAGTTGAGAAACCTCCAGCTCCTTGATTTTCGGTAGATCCATCAAGGATTACTTTAGATTTACTAAGCCCTTTTTCAGTCAGAACAAAAAGACTCGCACCTGTATCAAATATGAGATCCAGTTCTCGGAAGTGGTTTATCTTTCCTTTAATATGAATATATTGGTCAGTCCCTAATATGAATGGTATTGTATCGGCACCAGATGTACCAGAAGCATTATGGATTGAGGATTGAATAACTGTAGATAACTGGACATGGCAAGTATCTTTTCCTCTTAGCAATACATTGAAATTATACAATTTCCCTGGGAATACGTCAAAAGCTATGCTATCTATATCTGTATAAAAAATTACAGTCCTGATTTGATTAGTTTTATCTATACTATAGACCAAAGGCCTCACTTTCCCATTCAAATGATCCCAGTATCGGGTTAGAGGATTATTCCCATCCTTTATCGAAATCTTTTCCGAGTTTGCTCTGATAAGAGGTAAGGATTGCGAGAAGCTCAAGTGTCCGCTAAAAAGAAGGACTAGTGCTATTAAAAGAGATTTAATCATCATATTAATCCTTCCAAATTTGGTAAACGAATAAATTTATTATTTAAATTCACCATTTTAGACATTATATATTACCAAACATTACAGACAAAGTAGTTTTAATGAGAGTATTTTTAATTATTCTTGCAGTTGTATTATCCATAGTATCACTGGCGCTTTTTTTACTTCTTCAAGCGGCTGGAGATTTTGGCAAACCTACATATCGGATTATCCCCATTCTTTCACAGGATAGGAAATTTACAATTTATATCAAAGCCAAAAACTGGGGAGTTACAGGTGATCATCAATGCACCATAATTTCAACCTCTCCTGAAAAAGAATTTGAACCTGATTCCACAAGGGAAATCATTTTTAAAGAACTTGAGCCATTCTTATATAAGTCAAATAAAGATACATTATTCCTATATGTAAGGAAGAAGAGCATCATTCCTAAAAATATCCGATCCAAATGGATAATTCAGCAAATAGAAACTGACAACTCTAAAATGATGGATTTAAGAAAGAGAGGCCCTCTTAACAAGATTTAGTAATATATGATTGGCTAAATTTAAAACTCTATCATATGCCGTTTACCTTTAAACTCAGTACACTTGGATTTAAGACTTTTTCCAGATCCCCCTTTTTTAGGAGGTCGGATATTGTCTCATAGATACATTCCTTTGTTAACTCTCTAACAAACAAATCGGGTGGGATAACATATAGACCATTTGAGTTACTTTTTCCCCCGAGATCCAGAGCAATTGAAGTTTCCAAAGCATTAAAAGTCCAAACATTTATTCCATAATGCCTGCCATCAGCCATATGAACATGAATATTAGCAAAATCATTTTCTCTGTTCCATGAATCTGGTTCAATTTCTTCGAATTCCAATCACAATTTAAATTTCATCACACTTACCATTAAATTTTTGTGAGATCAATGCATTTTCAGCCATTCCCTCGCGTTGCTAATTACCAAGGCCTCGATATTGTCTATTGTAGCCTCAGGAACGTAACTTTGGTATGCCAGTCCATAATCAAGGTCATCCCAAGCCCAGTAAAATAAATAAAAGTCAAAGATAAAATCATTGTCATCAGTCGTTACAGCTATTTTGTAAAGTTTATACAAATTAGTTTTTACCAGGATAGATCGGGAGATCTGCCCAATAAGGTACTTACAGTATCCAAATATAGCCTCATTTTTTTCAGGAAGGACAATTCCTAACTCCTTAAATGCCCCAATAAGGTACCTTTCCGTTTCAGATAAGCTTGTCGGTTTGGAAATACCTGCCAGGATCAGAACTGAAGGCGTCTCATGACCAAGAGTCAACATTTCAACAGCCCAATCAACTACCTGATCAGCATTGAAGTCCTGAAGTTGTTTGTATGCCAACATTTTACTTGTTAAATCACTGGTTTGATTTGGCATTTGAGGATTTAGCATAGTAGTTTCTAATATTCACATAAGCTATTTTTCTTTATAACAGTTGAGCGGGCAGACAAAATTCGTCTGGCAGCTTCAACAGCAGCTTTGTCATATGTTTTCCTGTTTATAATCTTTTCATTTAGTTCCTGATTACTATGATCTTTAAAAGTCAATTTGTAATGGGAAATTCTATTCTCATAATCATCAATAAAAACACGTGATTTAGAAAATTCAATAGATTTCATATATGGAAAGAATCTAAAACATTTATCAGTTATATCAATTGGCGGATTCAATACATCTATCATTAAAGATGTAACATAAAATCTTGAACCGTCTTTGAACTTTATAAGTAGATAGCCATAAGGTGTCCAAGGAAGTATGTTCCGATTTGAATGATCTATCTTATTTTTATAATAAATGCTTAAATGCTGCTCAACTAAAATTAAATCTGAAAAATTGTAAAAATGCTCTTGCCCATCTTCACTCATAACGAATATATTTTGACTTTCATCAATTATTAATTTAAATCCGAAATTCTTCAAATAATAACTAATATGAAGAAAAACAACTGGTGCAAGAACAGGTATCAGCATAAGGCTTCCTACCGTTATAAAGGCTTCGATATCAATATTGTCTTTCTCAATAGATTCACCATAACAGTAACCAAAAAACAACACGAATATGCCTATAAGAGTACCCCTCAAAGACCATATATGTTTAATAACTGTAGTCTTATAGACAGTTCTCATAATCAGTTTTTATTAGCTACGCATGCCTTATAAATATCAAAAGTGCTATTATTTTGTGATAATGCATTGAATTCTACACCTAAAGAGGGTAAAAAACCATCAATATGCTGAATCAGACAGTCATTACAAATAGCTTTACTTAAATATATCTGTTAATCAGATTTTCCAGATACTCTTGTTTTCCACTGCGCATTTCAGGTTCTCCGTGTTGAACAGCGTAATTCCTCAAATCTTCTAAATTCAATTTACCCTGCTCAAATTCGGCACCTTTACCAGTATCAAAAGAAGCATAACGATCAGTTCTTATTTTCTGATAATTAGATTTCTGAAGAATAGCATCAGCAGTAATTAAAGCGCGCGCAAAAATATCAATCCCACCAATATGTGCGTAAAATAAATCAGCTGGATCAGTTGAATTTCTACGAATTTTGGCATCAAAGTTTACGCCTCCTCCTTTTAATCCGCCGCTTTCTAGAATAATCAGCATTGCTTCAGTCAATTCATTGATATCATTGGGAAACTGATCTGTATCCCAACCATTCTGGTAATCACCCCGGTTTGCATCAATTGATCCCAGTAAACCGCTATCAGCTGCCACTTGCAATTCATGCTGAAAAGTATGACCGGCCAGGGTAGCATGGTTCACCTCAATATTGAGTTTAAAATCATCAAGCAAGCCATATTGCTGCAAAAAGCTTTTCACTGTTGCTGCATCGTAATCATATTGATGCTTAGAGGGCTCACAGGGTTTTGGTTCGATAAAGAAAGTCCCTTTAAAGCCTTGTTTTCTTGCATAATCTTTAGCCGTGTGCAGAAATCTGGCCAAATGCTCCTGCTCACGTTTCATATTGGTATTCAATAAACTCATATATCCCTCTCTCCCTCCCCAGAAAACATAATTCTCCCCACCAAGGGCAATAGTTGCGTCTAAAGCAGCTTTTACCTGAGCAGCACCATGTGTTAGTACATGAAAATCGGGATTCGTTGAGGCACCATTCATATAACGTTTGTGGCTGAATAGATTAGCTGTTCCCCAAAGCAATTTAATCCCGCTGCGCTGTTGTTTCTCTTTTGCATACTCTACAATAGCCTGCAACCGGTGTTCATTTTCGATTATATCATCTCCATAATCAACTAAATCTACATCATGGAAACAATAATACGGCAGCTGCATTTTGGTCATGAATTCAAAAGCGGCATCCATCTTATCTTTCGCCCTTTCAATTACCCCTTTCTTTTCATCCCAGGGAAACAGATGTGTAGCTCCGCCAAAAGGATCACCGCCCGTTCCGTTAAAAGAATGCCAATAGGCACAGGCAAACTTAAGATGTTCTTTCATCGTTTTACCAGACACTACTTTATTTGCATCATACCACCTGAAAGCTAGCGGATTATCACTATCTATTCCTTCAAACTGCACCTGTTCAATTCCTTTAAAAAATTCCTTTGCTCCAGTTATTACTTTAGTCATCTTGTTGTGTTTTAAATTATATAGTGCTGTTCAGCACATTTTTCCAATCAATATATAATGCTTCGTATGCTTCTTTATTTTTAGGCTCCAGGTACCTGATCCGTTCATGTCCCGTAAACGCCTCCTCAGCATCGGCAAAGATACCTGCTCCAATACCAGCCCCCAGTGCTGCTCCCACGCTGCCGTCATTTTCATAAAGCTCGAGGGGAATCCCGGTTACATCGACAAAAATCTGCGCAAACAACTCGCTCAGAAACAAATTTGCCATTCCTGCCCGGATGACTTTGGGCTGCATTCCGTTTTCGCGCATAATATCCAGTCCATAACGAAAAGCGAACGCTATTCCTTCTTGCACTGCCCTGAAGATTTCTGCCTGACCATGCAGGTTAAGATCTATTCCGAGTAATTGTGCACCGGTATATTTATTGTCCAGCATCCGTTCTGCTCCATTACCAAAAGGTATTATTTTTAATCCTCTACTACCAATTTCTGCGGTTGAAACCAGGTCGTTAAGTGCAGCGTAAGAAAGGTTTGGTGCAAAATTATGTCTGGCCCACCTGTACATGCTTCCTGTGCCATTAATACATAACAATACACCTGTGTGTTTCTGACTATTCGTATAGGTAACATGTGCAAACGTGTTGATTCTTGACTGTGGATCGTAAATCAACTCATCACTAATCCCATAAATCACACCCGAAGTTCCTGCAGTGGCAGCAACTTCACCTGGTTTCATTACGTTTAAGGACAATGCATTGTTAGGCTGGTCGCCCGATTTATACGTCACAGGGATATCTTGAGGCAAACCTAGTAATAATGCCATATCTGGATTAAGCAGGCCATGTACAGAGAAGAGTGGTTTAATCTCAGGGATCAGTTTCTGATCAAAACCGAAATGTTCCATGAGCTCTTTTGATATTTCATTCTCACGAAAATCCCAGAATATGCCTTCTGAGAGTGCTGAAATACTGGTCGTGATTTTTCCGGTAAGCTTCATCGCAATAAAATCTCCGGGAAGCATTATTTTATAGATCTTCTGATAAAGTTCAGGTTCATTTAATTTCACCCAGGCCAGCTTTGAAGCTGTGAAATTTCCAGGAGAATTCAGTAGATGATGTAAACAAAATTCTTCGCCTAGAGCTTCAAAAGCGTCTCTACCAAGCTCTACTGCCCTGCTGTCACACCAGATAATGCTGTCTCGTAATACCTGTTGGTCTTTATCTACCAGAACCAATCCATGCATCTGGTAAGCAATCCCAATAGCTGTTACTGCTGCGAAATCAAAATTTCCATTTAACCGAAGGATAGCCTGAACTGCATTTTCCCACCAGTCATCCGGCGACTGTTCGGCCCATCCTGATTGAAGAGAAGTGATTTCTGCTTCTTCATCAGGATACTGTGCTGTAGCAACACGTTTACGTGTCTTTGTATCAACAACCGATACTTTGATGGAAGATGTGCCTATATCAAGGCCTAATAAATACATATCGGATAAAATTTAAATATTAAGCCCACGATTTATCTCCCTTTTGATAAGGTACATCTCCCTCATAACGCCCCGGTACCGCTATATAGCGCTGTGCCTTAGTGCAGCCTATTTCGGAAGTAAAATATCCCAGAAGGGTTAATTGCTTCATCATGGTAAAATAGTGGCCTGGCAAATCAGCTTCTTTCTGGTTGTTTCTTTTCAACTGATATGCCTTTGCTTCCTTGTCAAGTGCCTCTAATAGAGCTAATTTTTGCTGCGGATTAGCATCCATAAATCCCAGATTATACATTTTTTTACACGCGTCATTGAGCTTACCGATACCCTTATAAAAAATCTGCTGATCTGTTGCTGAATAACAGTCCCGGACCATTACAGTCATCCATGTGCCAACGTTAGCCGCCTTGGCTCCAGGGCTTTGGGTAGCAGGTAATATAGTATCGGCAACCTCGTTCAGAAATTCACGGTCTTTCTGACTAAAAGCTATAGCACTGCCCTGTTTTCCTTTGTCAGAACTACAACCAATAAGTAAAGCATTTCCCCCGATGATAGCCCCACCGGTAAGCAAGGCAATCATCTTCAAAAGTTCTCTTCTTTCCATCTGTTTAAATGTTATTCTTCTTTAATTCATCGACGGCATGATCTACAGCCCTGGCTGTTAAGGCCATATAAGTTAGGGATGGATTCTGACAAGCAGATGAAGTCATACAGGCTCCATCTGTGACAAATACATTCATACAATCCCATACCTGGTTCCATTTGTTCAGAACAGATGTTTTAGGATCCCTGCCCATTCTCGCCGTCCCCATTTCATGAATGCCATGCCCTAAAGCGTGTCCGTTATCCCAGGTATTGACATTCTTCACTCCTGAGGCCTCAAACATAGCTTTCATTTCTTCCTTCATATCCTTACGCATTTTGAATTCGTTCTCTTTCAATTCTGCATCCATAGCCAATACAGGCAGCCCCCATTTGTCCTTTTTGTGCGGATCTAGTGAAATCTTGTTTTCATGATAGGGCAATATCTCTCCGAAACCGGTTGCCCCGATGGTCCAACGACCAGGTTCCGTCAGCGCATCCTTAAAATTCCCGCCAATATTTAATTCGGCGATTTCCCTGCCCCAGCCTTCTCTACTTGCGCCCCCCTGATAACCAAAGCCACGCAGGTAATCTCTTTTATCTCCGGCCAGGTTAACAAATCTTGGAATATAGAATCCATTAGCTCTCCTGCCGAATACATATTTATCTTCATAACCTTCAACAGTTCCTGAAGCACCGACATTGTAATGATGATCCATTACATTATGTCCCAGTTCACCACTACTGCTTCCCAAACCACCTGGCCAGACAGCAGTTGCAGAGTTAAACAGGATCCAGGCAGTATTTAAAGTGGATGCACATAAGAAAACAATCTTGCTTTTAAACTCATAAGTGTGATTGGTTTCTGTATCCAGTACTTCGACTCCCTTTGCCTTTTTTGTATCTACATCGTATAAAACCTGCTTTACTAAAGAATAAGGCCGTACGGTAAGGTTCCCGGTCTTCATCGCTGCTGGTAAAGTAGAAGATTGTGTACTGAAATAGCCCCCAAAAGGACATCCTTCCCAGCACCTGTTCCGGAACTGACATTTTGTTCTTCCAGGAATTTCTGCAGTGAGATTTGCGACCCTGCCTATAATTAAATGTCTCTTCTCACCGTATTGCTTTTTTATTCTTTCCGCCATATCCTTTTCAACACAGTTCAATTCCATAGGAGGCAAAAAGTGTCCGTCCGGTAATTGCGCGAGATTTTCCAGAGAGCCACTGATTCCCGCAAATTTCTCTACATGATCATACCAGGGAGCGAGATCTGCATAACCAATTGGCCAGGGTACAGCAATTCCGTCTTTTTCATTACCCTCAAAATCCATCTGGCTCCAGCGATAAGATTGCCTTCCCCATAATATTGACCGCCCGCCCATACGGTAACTCCGCCACCAGGTAAAAGGTTTGGTTTCGGTGTAAGGACAATCCTCTTCATTGGCCCAGGCATCCATGACGGCTTCGGACGCTGCCCAGCCACGGTGAATCACAGGATATTTCTTTTTCTGTTCAGTAGTCGTCCCCCCTCTGTGCTCAAACTCCCATGGATTTTTCTGCGCCGTTTTATAATCTTTAATGTGATCGTAAGGGCCGCCCCGCTCCAATAGCAAAACTTTTAATCCCTTTTCACAGAGTTCTTTTGCGGCCCATCCACCGCTTATTCCAGAACCAACTACAATTGCGTCGTATGTACTATTTTCCATAAGCAGCTTTAATTGAAATTTCAGACATAAGAATATATTTGGTTTATTATTCGATCGGTTGTTCGGCTAATTTTATAGTTCAACTTAAAATTATTCCAGCACAGCCGATTCCTTAATTTTAAATCTACCGAATTATATAAGTGCCGCTCAACCGTTATTTATTGAAAAAAATATGCTATCTGATCAATTATAAGATTGAATTGTATTATTTTAGGTTAATATAGCAGTCGAACCAAACTTCATGAAAACACTAATTCAGAAAATACATCTGGAAGAACATCACTCTTTTGCCTGCCGGACCTACAGAACACCTGATTTTGAAACTGCCTGGCACAAGCATCTGGAATGTGAGCTAATTCTGATTACAGAGGGAAATGGAACAGCATTGATAGGTGATTATATTGGAGAATATAAAGAGGGTGACATATTTTTTCTGGGCCCTAATGTACCACACTGGTTCAGAAAATCTTCACAAAAAATTGTTGGTAGTGCCATTGTAATTCATTTTCTAAGAGATTTCTGCGGCGAGACATTTTTGGCGTTGCCTGAGATAAAGCCTGTAGCCAGATTATTAGAAAATAAAAATACGGGTATTCAGTTACAAGAGAACTTATCAATAGATATAGCTGTGTTAATCCGGCAACTGGAGCATATGGAAGGTATTGAACGTATTCAACTTTTGTTAAACTGTTTACAGAAAATCAGCATATCACCAGAGCAAAAGGTTATTACAATGACCTTTGACACGATTACCAGTGGCGAAGAAAATTCCGTTATAGAAATCATTATAGATTATTCTTTTAAACATTTTCTCAATCCGATATCTTTAAAAGAAGTTGCAGGTATTACCAGGATGTCCATCCCGGCATTCTGTCGTTTCTTTAAACGGAATATTAAAAAAAGCTATTTTGATTTTATTAAAGAGATCAGAATCGGGCACGCCTGTAAACTTTTGAGAGAAACAAACCGGCCCGTTTTAGATATTTGCTACGACAGCGGCTATAACAGCTGGGCACATTTTAGTAAACAATTTAAAACCGTAACTAAGATACCTCCATCACAATATAGAAAGCAGCATATCAAGAATTAACTTTCTATCTCCTCAATAGTTAATTCTTGATTGGTAAGTGCAAAATAAAGATTCTGGATCTGGTGAACGTATTGCAGTTTATAATCCAGCATGGCGATTTCACCATCCATAGGCTGTAAACTTTCACTTAATACGAACTGATGGCCATTCTTCTTTTCCAATACGTAAGTGATTTCATTTCCTTCGTCATATTCAAACTCAAACCGTTCAAAACCAAATTTAACCACCCACTCTTCTGTTAAAGGAATTGGCTCCATCATCCCGGCAGAATCAATATCAGATCCATAAGGTATTTGCTCAGGATGACCATGATCTAAGGTGTAATTTCCAATTCTTAACTCGCTTGCTTCCATAATTTATTATTCGTGCGCAAAATTAGAATAAAAAAGCAATCAAATTCTTTTTTAATACTTCGGTTCAACTATCTTTAAAAATTACGCTCTAAATCAACACAATGAAAATAAAATTAATATTAATTACACTATCTGTTATTACATTATACTCCTGCAAAAAAGGCAAACCAGAAATCACCCCGGAACCTGTCAGGTATTCAAAGATAGAATCATTTCTTACTCCTTATGAAAATGAACAGTTAGTACCTTCCAAAAGGTTTTTGTTGAGTAGTAAATCCTTCGATAATAGTGGTCATTTAACATTGTATTTGTATCGCGTATTTGGTACTGATTTAGTCGACACTGTTGACAACACTCTTCAAAAATCAACCTATAAATATGAAAACAACAGGATAGTCGAAGAAGATGTGCTAAGTATCGCCAAGGCTATTCATCAGGTTGATGTTAAGGTCAAATTGACATATACCAGTAAAGGGGACACTTCCGAAGTTACAATATATGATAATCAAACAAGCAAATTATCTGGCAGATATGTTTATTTTTATGGAAGCAACGGCATGAAATCAAAAATCACCTGTTACAGTGTAACGGATGAAGTGGGTAGCCCAGCTGGTACAGAGTTTTATAGTCACTTCTTTAAATATGATGATAACAAGAACATTACTGAGCTTTCGGAGATATTACCCGATGCAAAAAATACTGTTAACTATACTATAAAATACGTTTATAATTCAAAAAACAATCTTATTAAGGCTACTAATATTACCTATCATTTTGGACCATATTATGAAGGACAATATCAATATGATGAAAAAGGGCGGATAGTAGAATATACAAAAACCCATAACCCAGGTGTTCCGGAAAGCTGGTCCACAAGATTCGTAAATAGCTACAATAATGACGGCCAATTATCGAAACAAATCCTATATAGTGGCACCTTTCAAATTGGAATTATAGAATATTTCTATATCAAATAATAGATGTAAAATTCAAATTATGGAATCAGGAAAACAATTGCATCTGTAAAAGAAACCATTTATAAACCTTTCTTTTATGAAAAAAAATTACATCCTCATTTTGATCCTGATCCTTTCTTCTGTCGGCAGAAGCTATTCACAAGACAAAAACATAAATTGGATTAATAAAAACGTCCATCCTTTATCATCAGACTCAGCCATGAATGAGTTATCATTCTTATCGGATGAGCTGAAAGGAAACTCAATAATCGGTCTTGGAGAAGCATCTCATGGCACGAAAGAATTCTTTGATCAAAAAAGCCGTATCATCAAATACCTGGTTACCCAGCTTAATTATAAGAGCCTCGGGTTTGAAATGCACACTTCTACAGTCGATTCTATCAATCAATATGTACTAAATGGCAAAGGCAATTTAAAAGAATTCGTGTCGAAAATGGGCCTCTATAATACCAAAGAATTTTTTCAGCTTTTTCAATTTATAAGAGCATATAATGCAAAACAACCCGCTGTTCAAAAAGTAAATGTATTTGGCTTTGATAAACCAGACTACGCAGGCATTCCTTTGGAACGCGACAAACTGATGGCTGATGAAGTTATTCAGGCCCAACAAAAATCAGGTAACAAAACTATTATCTGGAGCCACAACGTACATCTGGCAAAAGATACAACCATGGCAAACTACCAGGGAATGGGTTATTATCTGAAACAGAAATTCGCTAAAAACTACTATGGCCTAGGTTTTGACACCTATAAAGGTTCAGTTAGTGTACTGGGTGAGGATGGTTTTATAAAACATGATTTTGTCGCTAAAGAAGGTTCTTTTACTGCTCTTTTCGCCAAAGCAAAATATCCCGTTTTTTTCATCCCTTTTAATGTAAAGTCCAGCCCGTTTTCAGGATCGAAAAACACAATTACCAATATTTATTCATCCTGGAAAGAACAGACCGATAAATCCCTTCCTATTCGTCCTGGTTTGGATTTCGACGGGCTTATTTTTATCCGGGAGACAACTGCATCTGTTAAATTAGATTTACAGTAAAGGGATGGCTCTCTCTGAAGGCAATAAACTCCTCCAATGTATATTCAGGACAAGCCCCCTCACGTGCGGTAACAAAAGCACCCAACGAAACTGCCTGATGCATAATCTGATCTGCGGAAGTTCCTCTTTCTAATCTTTTCGACAAAAAACCAGCTAAAAAGGAGTCGCCACTGCCAACCGTATCTTTTACCTCAATGGGTACCGTGGGGTACAAATAAAAGTCATCGCCATGCGCATAAAGCGCTCCTTTACTTCCTTTAGAAATAATGATCTCATGCATACCAAATGTATCCTGCAAATAGTTTATACTGTCTTTTTCACTATCATAGGTCTTACCTAAAAAATCCAGCATCATACGCAGCTCTGCTTTATTGAATTTGGCGAGTTGCGTTTTATATAACAGATCTTTGATAATCTGTACATCATAATATGGTGGTCTTAAATTAATATCAAAGACATTGTAGGCACTTGCCTCAATTAATTCAAATAAGGTATTTTTAGATTTTTCGTTACGCGTAGCCAAACTGCCAAACACCAGCGCGTCCGTCGTATGAAGCAATTGTTGATCTGCTCGTCTGACTTCAATAAAATCCCAGGCTACATCCTGAACAATATCATACTGTGCATCATTATTTTCGTCCATTGTAGCTACTACCGTACTGGTAGGATGTACATCGCTGACCTGGATACCAGCGGTTGAAATATGCCAGTTTTTAATCTGATCTAATAACTGGTGTCCAAGTTCATCATTACCAACACTACTAATCATATTTGCATCAATTCCCATTTTGAAAAGGTGGTAGGCAACATTAAATGGTGCACCTCCTGCCCTCCTCTGACCTCCTGGAAATATATCCCATAAAACTTCTCCAAAACAGGCTACTTTAATTCTATTTCCTTCCATTGTAATTTTTTAATTATTCAATTGTTATTTTCCCCCCATCAGATCCTTCTCCCTGATACGGGATCCTAATAAGGCATAGGATAACATGAGCAGTTCACATACTACAGTCATCCACCAGGTCCATCTCCAGGACCCTAAAATATCTGCCAACCCTCCCTGAACAAGCGTAAACACGGCACCACCAAATACCGCAGAGATAAATACTCCTGAAGCTTTAGAGGTATATTTGTTCAAACCTTTTATCGAAAGTGAAAAAATACAACTCCACATCGTAGAATGTAAAAGTCCGATAGCAACCAGGAACCAAAGGTTTTGTGTAACCATGGCTATAATAGCTAGAATTGCGGCCAGTATAGTTGTAGTAGCCAATTGTGTCTTTGCAGAAATCTTACTAAAAAAACTGGAGATAGCTCTTCCTACCAGAAACCCTCCCCAGTACAGGGTAGATAGAAGAGCATGTATCCCCAGATCCACTCCCCCGATAATGATATCTGTCTTACCAAAGAAGGTCATCGGATGGCCTGAATCCATCAGTTCAAAAGCATGGAGATTGATATTGGCACCGATGGACACTTCCGTACCTACATAAAAGAAAATGGCCAGCACCCCTAGTGCAAAATGCCGGAAAGACCAAATGCTTTTTTCTAGTTTTTCTCCGGCAGTAGCCCTGGTATTCGCGATGTCCGGCAGATGAAGTTTACTGGTAATCAAAGTAACCAGAACAACGCAGCCAATCAGGGCAATAAGTGGCAATAGCAATTGTTTAATTTCGATATTCGCTATGGAGATACCGCTAAACATGACAACGGTTACGAAAAATGGTGCGGAGGTTGTGCCTATCGAATTGATTGCTGTAGTAATATTTAAACGTTGTACTGGCTGTGTACCAGGCAATTCATAAGAAGCCACATAGGGGTTTACCACTACCTGAATAACTGCGGCAGAAGTACCCATCAGATAAGACCCTATGATAAAGATAATAAAACCGTAAGGCAACGCTACATTACCAAAATGAAGGGAAAAGTGTGAATATTGATCACCAAACCACGAAGAGCATAAATACATCAGTAACCCTGAAATCATAAATATAAGGCCACGGATGATGGTATTTTTGTAGCCAAAGAGGTTTACCCATTTACTGGCCCGGGTTCCATTCAACAGATACCCTAAAAAGAAAAAGAAAGAAATAAAAGTGGTGAATGTATTTTTTAGATTTCCGGCTTCAGCTAAAAAAGCGAATTTTAAAGGGGCTTGCAGCTGCTCATTTACCGTAGTTAAAAACCCTACTACAAAGTAAATAAAAGTAACTATTGCAAATGGCAGTATGCCATTGCGAACTTTTGTTTCCATAATTTTACAGATTGAGATTCAAATTAGCCTGATGGTACTAAGCCACTATAGCCTGAAGTACTGATTTAATGCCTTCCTCTTTAAGCTTACTTACAAACAGGCTGTACAATCCAACAAAATCGGTCGCCGTCTTTAAGTCTGTGCTTTTAAAAGCAGATAGGTTCAGGAAATCAATCGGTTCATTGCTGGCGATATATTTTTCATCAGCCGGAGTTAACCAGGGTTCGGCTATCGTATAAGAGAGCCCGTGATCATCTTTTTGATACTTAAGATAATGTCTGTAAGCCGCAATCAGAAACGCTAATCTTTTGAGATTCTGCCCATTTTTGAGCATCTTCATTAAATTTGGCATCACATATACCGGAAACTTTGAAATCCCGTCAAAACATAACCTGCTAAGCTGGTCACTTACTGAACGGTTGGCAAATCTTTCCAGAAGAATCCGTTTGTATTCTTCTAAATCTGTACCCTGAGGAGCTGGTACCAGAGGCGTGATATCGATATCCATAAAATCACGTACGTATTGAATGATATCTTCATCTTGCATGGCCTGGTCTACCTTACGATAGCCTTTAAGAAAAGACGGATAAGACAACAAGGTATGTGCTGCATTCAGCAGGCTCAGTTTCATGTTTTCAAAAGCTGTTACATCAGCTGCAAACTCTACTCCTACACGTTCCCAGGCCGGTCTTCCGGCAATAAAATTGTCTTCTATTACCCACTGAATAAAATCTTCACAATAGACAGGAGTCAGATCGGTCAATCCGCTTTTTTTGTTCAACCTTTCTACATCTTCAGGCATTGTAGCTGGAGTAATCCGGTCAACCATGCTATTGGGGAAGCTAACATTTACTTTAACCCATTCGGCCAGATCTTTATCCTGAGCCGTTATAAATGCCATAAAAGCACTTTTAGCAGTATTTCCATTATGCTGCAGGTTATCACAGGAAAGAATAGTAATACCACCACTTCCTTTAGTTCTGCGCAGACGAAGTCCCTCAGCAATAAAACCAAAAACAGTGACAGGGTGACCTGGATTTGCGAGGTCATGCTTTATCTTTTCATCTTCGAGAATAAACTTGTTTGTCGCTTTATCAAGGTTATACCCCCCTTCAGTAATTGTCAGAGTAATGATTTTAACTGCATTTTCTGCAATTTTATCCAGAACCGCCTGCGGGTCCTCAACTGCCCATAGTAATTCTTTTAATGAACCTACCTGATAGATTTTATCCTGGCCATCTCTTCCACATACTGTTAAGGTATAATCCAGATTTTGAGATCTCAAATTTTTAACGATCTTTTCGTCCGATGGTAATAAACAGACCCCACAAATGCCCCATTTACTTTGGTCTTCATCTTTCAATAACTGATCTGTGTAAAATGCCTGATGGGCGCGGTGAAAATTACCTACACCAATATGTAAAATACCTGCCTGGATATTTTTACGCTCGTAACTGTAGTGCTCTACATTCATACTAAATCCTCTATTTGGTTAATCAAACTTAGAGCAACAGACCTGTGATTACAGCATGTAAACTCAGAAAATACGCATGGGAACGTTACCAAAATTTTGGTAACGTTCCCATATAGGTTTGTTTTTGCTAGTTTTGACAAAAACCAAATCAGCTGAACCTATGAAGCGTATCACGATTAAAGATCTGGCTAAGCATTTATTATTATCTACCTCAACCATATCCAGGGCTTTGGTGAATGATAAAAACATCCATCCGGACACGAAGAAAAAGGTATTGGATGCAGTCGAAAAACTCGGATACAGACCTAATCCTACAGCATTAAATCTGAAGTACGGCCAATCTAAAAATATAGGTTTTGTAGTCCCGGAAATGATCACTCCTTTTACTTCAAAGGTGTTGCGGGGTATTCAGAACATCTTATATCCATTAGGCTACCGGGTAATCATTACAGAATCGGATGAAAACCCTTTGATAGAAAGAAAAAATTTGCTGCTCCTGGAAGAGTTTAATGTGGATGGTATCATTATCAATTTGTGTCACAAGAGCTATAATCAGGATTTGTATCAGCAAATCATGGACCGCGGGATTCCTCTTGTCTTTTTTGACAGGATCCCGGGTAAGTCATTAGATGCTTCAAAAGTAATGGTAAACGATAACATCAAAGCCTCTCTGATGATAGAACATTTGATTGATACCGGACGAAAAAGAATCGCCCATATTATGGGGCCTTCTACGATCCGTAATTCGACCGAAAGAGCAATGGGCTATAAACGGATATTAACCAAACATGGCATTTTTGATCCGGATCTGATGGTAAAAACCGAAGGTGCCACCTTTGAACATGGAAGAAGTGCCGCTCAACAATTAGTAGACAAAAAAATTGAATTTGACAGTATTTTTGCCTTCACCGATACCCTGGCCATTGGTGCAATGAACTATCTCCTTGAGCAGCACATCAAAATACCTGAAGAAGTAGCTATTGCAAGTTTTTCAGGAACGGAATTAGCAACCATTGTACATCCACAGCTAACCAGTGTGGAGCAACCGCTGGTTGAAATGGGTGAAATTGCTGCCGGTTTAGTTTTAGAGAAGATCAAGGATATTGAAAGTCCAAGCAAAACAATTGTAATGGATGCAAAATTGATCTACAGGGCCTCTACCCTGGGTTAAAAAATATATTTCTTTCTACGGATAAAATTGACATAAATTGTTATAATTATCGCCAATGCGAAACTAACTCCAGTCATGGTATCAATAAATAAAGAAGGAATGTCTCTCCCAGAGATTTTATCAGCGTAATATTTAATAAAGGAGTTCGGAAGGTTATGTTCACCTAATTTCTCCTTAATCTGCCACTGCCAGTCAGTAATCGGACAATACCCCAGGCCATACCAGATTCCCAGAATTAACCAGCAACCCAAAGTAAGCCCGATAACGACACAGTGGAGTTTCCTTGTTGCGGGCCATATCCAGCCTAGTAGATTAAATCCAATAATAATGATATGAAGTAATGTGAAAAAATAATCCAGGAATTGATAAAACATAATTCAATATAGGAAGCCTTATATAAATATAAGACTTCCTGTGTTTATTTAAATTTTATTGTTTAGCAGGCGTCACTATAACTTCATGACGTAATTTATGGTCCTTCAGATACTGGATTAAAGCAGCCGGATGATCGGTTTGTAAACCCTGCACTCCTTTATTCAATGCGGCATCCCACCGGGCAGGATCTTCAATTCCATTCTGGACATCGAGAAATACGCTGATTCCATTTTCTTTTAAAGCAGGCATCAACATCGGATCTGCTAATCTATCCGAAGCTTGTATGTTTGTCTTTTGCAAAAAAACCTTTAGATCTTCTTTTGTCCTGATGTTTACCGGTATACCAGCCATCAATGGAATCTTTGGAGCTATTCTTTTCCAGTCTTCCCCCTGTCCAGCCTTATTTAAGTAAACCAATATTTGTTTTTCCATCCCCGCAGCTTTGATTTCCCGGTATGCCTGTTCAACATCAGCGTCTTTAAAATCGAGATAAATATTAATCTTATTTTTGCAGGTTTTCAGAACTTCACTGAAAACTGGTACCCTGTAAATCATTCCATCTTTGCTGTTTACCGTCAGTTTTTGAATTTCTTCCAGTTTTAAGTCCCTGACCTTCCCCTTCCCATTGGTCTGCTGATCTACGCTTTCATTATGACTCAGTACAAGGTAACCATCTCTGGTCGTCCGTAAATCAATCTCAACATAATCAGCACCTAGCTGAATAGCTTCTTCGATCGCTGCGATAGTGTTTTCTGGCTTCACTAAATGACTACCACGGTGTGCAATCACTACCAGATCATGTTTAGATTCAGGAAGAGTTGCAGTTATCTGCTGTCCAGATACAAACAGACTCAGGCAGCTGAACATTGTCGCGAATATTGTTCTTTTTAAATCCATATTTTCTTTAATTATTTACTGGAATGATTGAGCTCGATGAATTCTGCCGCCTGATTTCTATTCTCCTTTTTTAGCGAGAACGCATCAAAAAGCTCTCCTGAAGTTTTATAAGCTTCGAATTTCAGCTCTTCCCCATTGACATGAACCAGCTGAAAAAGTTGAGTATTTTCGAGGGAGACATTCATCCATTTAGATCCGTCAACTTTATACATTTTAGGTCCTGCAACAGAAACGAGGTAAACAGGGCCACCAGCTTCTCTTCCTGAAAGTCCACGCGGCAGGTTTTGACCGCGGCTATAAGTATGGTCATGTCCCTGAAGCACAAGATCAACATGATAACGGTCAAACAAAGGCTTAAATCTTTCTCTGAATTCTTTGTTATCCCTGCTTTTAGCCGTAGAGAAGATGGGATGATGAAAGGTAATCACAGTCCAGAGATTAGTATTCTCCTTCAGAACTTTTTCCAGCCACTGGAATTGCAGTTTAGCAGCAGCCTCATCCAGAATGATCAACTGAGAATCGAGTGAAATTACCCTTACGTTCTGGTAGTCTACATAATAAACAGAGCTTTCTAATCCTTTGGGGCCATTTGCAGGTAAAGTATATTGTGCAGCCCAATGCGGATCTAAGACTAATTCTCTTTTCGTATTTCTGACATATTCATGGTTCCCAGGTGAAGGGATACTTGGAATCATGCCATTAATAAATCCGCCGCCATAATGCCACTCTCCCCACTCCTTATCATCATTGGAACGGTTAATCAGGTCACCGGTATGGATAATAAATCTAGCATCGGGCTGATGTGAAAATGCCTTGCGGATTACCCTCGACCATTTAGACCGGATATCATTCTGTGCATCACCAAGGTAAATAAACGAGAAAGGTTTATTGGACTCGGCTGCTGTCGTAAACTGAAACCATTCACTCCAGTATTCACCTGCCCCTACGCGGTAAGCATATACGGTACCAGGTTTCAGATTTTTAAAAGTAACATGATGATAATTAGTTGTTGTATAAGCATTACCTCCGGCTAACAAACGTGAATCTGCATCATAACTCGTAATCGCTTCTTCCATTGACGGGCTTGCATCTTCTGCTTTGATCTGAGCTTTAGCAGCCAGAATGGTTGTATCTGTGCGCCAGGTCACAGTTTGGCTCACAGCAGGGTTCTCTGTCCAGGTAAGGATCACCCGGTCAGGATATTTTTTCGGCATAAAGTCCTGTGCCTTAACACGATCAAACAAAGCAGCAATGAAAAAGACGAACAGATATATTAATTTTTTAAAAAAATTCATGATTAGTTATAATTAGAAGTTATTTCAGACAGTTTATTTTAAATACCACATCAGGGTCGATTCGACATCTGTTCCGAATACACTGATTGCTTTTTTGTAATTATCATTATTCAGTGCACTTTCAGCATCCGGATAAACGTAACGTTTAGGAATACCGGAACCACCGGCAAGCGGGCCGGGCACAAATGCGGGAAAACCTGTACGGCGCTGATCAAACCATCCTTCTGCTCCCTTAAACAACATAGCAAGCCATTTTTGGGTTATCAATTGTTCTAAAGTACCATTGTATTTGACCAGTGACTGATCATAATAATTTCCTGTAGCAGCAACCGTTCCCACGCCATAAGCACTCATTGACTCCCTGATGCCCTTATAATACATAGATTCTGCCGTTTCACCTGGAACAGTAATTTTTCCGAGCTGCATAGCTTCTGCCAGAATAAAGCACATTTCTGTATAAGTGATAAAACTTGCTTTAAGTGCCGGATTGGTACTTCCTCCGTTTTTTCTAAAGAAAGAACTGGAAAAGGTGGATACATGATCCTCTCCTCCATTGTAATTAGAAGGTGCATCTATAGCATTGGGAACCCCGACATATTTATTGAAATCTACAGTTGAACCAACTGTACTTTTAACAGGTTCCACCCACACGCCCAGTCTTGGATCATTCCGCTGTATTAATCTATCCACCAATTCCTTACTCACTTTCGTTTTCAGGTAATCGAAGTCGATCATAGCTAAAGGACCTCCCGGCCAGCTATAACCCGCAGTAGTGCCCAGGTAAACCATTTCTGCATTATCATTACTATTTTCAAAAACAGGGTAGTTTACGGGATTACTGATAATTTCCTGCATCTCAGTAAATGCCTGCGGATAAACTTTCGATATACGGAGTAACATTCTCAGACGAAGTGTATTGGCAAATTTACGCCACTGCAAAGTCTTTCCTTTATACAGAACATCCCCTTTTACATTGATTTCAGCTGTAGAATTTTTCAAAAGGTCATTTGCATCGCGGAGTTCCTTCAGCAAATCAGGATAGATATTTTCCTGTTTATCATATTCCGGATGGATGATATTGCTTTCTTTAGATTTTAAAGCCTGAGCATAAGGAACATCTCCGTACAGATCTGTCAGATAACCAAAATTAAAGGCTTTCATAATTTTGCCAATAGCAATGTATTGATTTTCACCTCTTCCGGCAGCAGTTTCCATCAGGGTTTTATTTACTGCCAGACGGGAATAAATATCCCCCCAGTCAACCGGCCCCCATACGAACAGGTCGTATCCGGTATTCCGTACCAGTGTGAGATATCTTGCGGCGGAAGCTGGTCTGCGGTCTACAGCATTTTCCTGATAAGCATAAGCCGAAGAGACAATAACATCGGACATTAAAAACTCTGTATTGGTCGTTACCGGCGAATTTGGGTTAGTATTAATCTTGTCAAAGTCTTTTTTACAACTGGCAAACACGGCTAAAAACAATATTAAAATGGTTTTATCTTTGAATTTCATTTTCTGCTATACTTTAAAAATTACAACTTAATTTCACTCCATAAGAGCGTGTTCCCGGCAAAGTCCAGTGTCCTACACCTTGTTTAAATCCATCGCTGATACTCATTGTAGTTTCGGGATCATAACCTAAACCGTTTGCTGTCCAGGTATAAAGGTTTCTGCCGATCAGGGAAACAGATAAATTGGTGACAGGGAGTTTATGTGAAAAATTCTTACCAAAAACATAAGTTAAAGAGGCCTCACGAATTTTAAGGAAGGAAGCGGAATAAGTCAGACGCTCATAAAATTTATTGTAGGTATTGTCGTAAAAATCTGATGCAGCTATGATTACATTATTCTCTTTATAGGTACCGTCACCATTGGCTACATATCCTTTGATAATCATTCCATCATTCCTTTTCAGACCCTGTGAATCTGTCCATGGCAAACCTCCGGTCTGTGCGTCTCTACCTGTAAGGGTATTATCGGTAAAGCCGGCTGTCAATAAATTTTTCACGACATAAGAATAAAACTCGCCACCTTTACGCCAGTCCAGCAGGAAATTAAGGGTGAAATTCTTATAGCTGAAAGTATTACTAAATCCCACTGTAAAATCAGGATTGTAGTTTCCAACTTTTATATACTCGGCCGTATTCCTTATATAATGTCCATTTTTATCCAGTAAGGCCTGACCAGCATAAGGACCAGCAGGAACTTTAGTATAACTTGGGGTATAGAAATCACCTATTTTAGTACCTTCTTTAATCAGATACCTGATATTGTCTCCGTCGGCACTCCCCATGGAATATTCAGATAAACCTGGTGTCAGGGAGATCACTTTATTATTATTTTTAGTGAAATTCGCATTCAGTTCCCATTTGAAAGCTCCCTGAACCGGCACTGCATTCAAACCAATTTCCCATCCGCTATTCTGAATATTACCTGCATTGATCAGCCGATTGGAGGAACCTGAAGCAATAGTAGTAGGAATATTAATAATCTGGTTTCTTTTATTGGTTTTATACCAGGTTACATCAAGACCTATTCTACCCTTCAGAAAACGGAGGTCTGTACCAAACTCATAAGAGGTCGCTATTTCTGGTTTCAGGAAATTATTCTTGAGATTAAACTCTGTAGTTGCTCTTTTTACATCTCCCCAGTCCTGGTTAAAAGGAATACTGTTATACAGCTGGTAAGGGTCTGTATCACTTCCTACTTGTGCCCAGTTGGCTCTGATTTTCGCAAAAGACAGGACAGAGGATTTTATCTTTAACAAATCTGTTAAAATTGTACTCAAAGAAACGGAAGGATAAAAATAGGAATTGCTCTGAGCCGGTAAAGTACTGGACCAGTCATTTCTACCTGTGACATCGAGAAACACCATATCTTTAAAGGATGCCTGCCCTAATCCGTAAAAACTGTTGATGTGTTTACGCGAATTGTATTGTGCATTAACTATTGTTCCTGCCTGTGCATTGCCAATATTATAAACACCAGGGATACTCAGACTTTCTGTTCCCTGAGCGGTACTCCGGTTGGTCTGACTCATTTGATTACCACCAAAAGATACCCCAAAAGACCAGCTCTGGTTAAGGGTCTTTCTGTAACTCAGCAGGAAATCTGTGTTGCTTTCACTAAAGTAATTATTATCAACACTATACCCACCTTGTTTAAACCTTTTAGAGCTGAAAGGACGTTTAGTTTCATGTTCCTCATTATACATATCCAGTCCTGTGCGTACCATTAAACTCAGATCTTTAAACAGATCTATAGTAGCCTGTACATTTCCTGTTATACGATTCCTGTCATAGGCATTAATATGCTCATAGGCAACGAAATATGGATTATCTGAATCATCAGGAGAGAACTGCTGAATACCTTCTCTTCCTGGTTGCCAGTAATTTTTAAGGTCATTGATATTCATATTGGAAGGCATGGAATAAACCATCTGTGTAACACTTTCCCGATAAGCCGAAGGACGATTATTACTCGCGTTTTTAACGTAACCAAAATTGGTACTGATCTTCACTCTTGGATTTAGAATATAAGTTGCTGCAAGATTAAGTGTATTTCTTGTCAGGTCGGTATTAGGGACTATCCCTTTATTTACAAGATTGGTGTAAGACAGCCTGTAATTTCCATCTGCATTTTTACCACTCACAGCGATATTATTGGTATAGGTAGAACCTGTCCTGAAAAAATCCTTTGCATTGTCCGGATGAGAAACCCAATCTGTTGGTATCGGCTTTCCATTGACATCCAGAGGGCTATTCCATTGCAGATGCTGTCTACCCATATCCAGGCGCGGCCCCCATGCACCGGAAGTGGAAGCAGCAGGGTCATCCGTATAGTTACCTGCACCAAACTGGCTCTGAAAATGAGGAAAGAGCCAGGCCTGGTCAAACATGGCATTGGAATTAAAACTCACTCCAAGACCTTTTTTATCCCTGGAGCCACTTTTTGTAGTAATGAGGACTACCCCACTACCCGCTCTGCTGCCATATAAAGCCGCTGCACTTGCCCCTTTAAGAACTGTTATACTTTCAATATCATCAGGGCTGATATCTGCAACCGGACTACCATAGTCGACAGATGAACGGCCTACAGAAGCAGGAGCCCTCAGAGAATGTGCAACCGGAACCCCATCTACAACAAACAATGGCTGATTATCAGTTGCAATAGATGATTGACCACGGATCGTAATCAGGGCTGTAGAACCTGGATCAGAACCTGTACTTACAATGTTTACACCTGGTATCTTAGCAGCCAGTGAATTAACTACGTTCACTTCTTTTACTGTATTCAGTTCCTCTCCCTTTAGGGTAGCAATGGAATAACCCAGGGCCTTTTCTGCACGCCTGATTCCTAATGCTGTGACAACAACCTCGGACAATGCGGTCTGATCGGTTGTTAAACTTACATTAAGGGTTACTGCTCCGTTGAGTGCCACTTCTTTAGATTGAAAACCAATCATCCGAAAAATGATTGTAGCGGATGACTGCTGAACATTCAGACTGTAATCACCTTTAAAATCTGTAGTCGTACCATGTGTACTCCCTTTTTCAAATACACTGGCTCCTGGTATGGGCAAACCCTTCTCATCGGTCACTTTTCCTTTAAGTCGAACTGCTTTTTTAATAATTATCTGATCGTGCTGCACGATATACGTCAGCTGTACAGGTGTCAAAACCCGGTTAAGCAAAACACTAACCGGCTCATTATCTGCTTTTACAGCATTAATCTGTTGATTTAAGGCAACGTCTTTATTCGTGTAAATAAATGTGAAACTGGTCTTCTTTTCTATGCTTTTCAGCAGCTCTTTTAACGTACCGCGTTTAAAATCAAGGCTCACTCTGCTGTTTAACTCCTGTGCCTCTAAAGGCGATGCCTGGCCGGCAACGAGCGCAAAACAAATCAGGATATAAATGAGAGTAAGAAAGCGCATTACTTTAAAAATTAATTGATTAGTCACAACGGACTTTTTCATAACTTTGGGTGTTTTAATCATTGATGGGTTAAAATAAATTGATAATGCTCCGGGATGCGTCAACATCTCTTTGCAAAGATTCTTAGCCATAGCATGCGTCAACATGCTGTGGCTATTTTTTTGAATAGCTGTTTAGTTACATGTACCTCCTTTTATATAAATAATATTATTGTTGATTGTATAATGAATACCTAAAGTCAGCTTCAGGGTTTTCAATACTTCTGTCAGGCTTACATTCTTGAAATGTGCGGTCAGCCTGCAGTTCCGATAATTCCCGGTTGTGATCAGCTGAACTGCATATTTCCTTTCTATAGTTTCAAACACTTCTTTCAATGGCAGCTGATCAAACTCCATTTTGCCTGTTGTCCAGCTGGTAGCCAATGTGGCTTCGTCAATATTTTCAAGAGAGAGCGTAGCAGAATTTGGCTGGTACACTGCCTTTTGATTGGGTAACAGATGAATGGCGGCAGACTGCCTACCGGCCGAATCCTGAGATACAGCCACCTTACCCGTAAGCACAGTTACTTCAGCATCATGACCTTGCCATGCACGGATGTTAAAACTTGTACCCAGGACACGGGTTTGAAGGTTGAGGGATTTAACCACGAAAGGATGAGCAGGATCTCTTTTTACTTTAAAAAAGGCTTCCCCTGTTAATTTTACTGTTCTCAGTGCTGCATGTTTCAGATTTTCAGGATAACTAATGCTACTACCTGAATTAAGCCAGATTTCGCTGCTGTCAGGCAAGTGTATATTCAGTACTTTTCCTGGTTTTGCAGTTTTGCTTATCCATGTTATTAAAGCTGGTTGAGCTGGAATTGCATTTTTATATAAAAAGATAAACAGGCCACCTATAATCGCGGCTGCAACTGCAGAAGCAATAGCCACCATAGGCCAGATTTTAACTGTTTTTTTACGGCCCTGGTTTTGAACAGTTTTCTGAATAACCTGAAAACTATCTTTCCATTCGTCATTTGCAGGAATAGTCGCCGTTTGTTTCCATAACCATGTGGCCTGCTCAAGCTGTTGCTGATGCAGCGGGTCTGTGGCCAGCCATTCGTTAAGCAGCTTTCTCTTTTCTTCGTTTTCCTGATCTGATAAGTATGCCAGTATAATTTTCCAGTTCTCTTGGTTCATTACTACGATTTATATAGTAACAAGACAATAAAGAACCGATAGTCTACGGGCCTGCCAGCGTTAAGCTTCCATTAAGAAATAATTAAGGATTTACTATCTGAATTCTTCCGAACGTCTGATCACTCTTTCCTGTAAGAACAAAAAACCTTTAGCCAGATGGTCTTCTACCGTCCTTACTGAGATATCCAGTAGGGCTGCAATTTCTTTATAGCTGAACCCATCTATCCTGTACAGATAGAATACCAGGCGGCGCCTCTCTGGCAGCTGATCAATTAAAGTATAGAGTAATCTGTTTTGGTCTTTATTCTGATAGTTTAAAGCCGGATCGACGTTTTTATCAGGAATTTCAAGGTCCTGTTCTTCATCGAACCGGAGAAAATTTCTTTTGGAGAGTTTATGATAATTTATGGCTGCATTTTTTACTGCTCTGAACAGATATGCTTTTTCATTAACCAGCTGAACCTTATTCTTCCATACGGTGATAAACACATCATTTAGGATCAGTTGTGCTTCTTCAGGATTTTTTACAAGATAAACTGCATATTTTTTCAGCGTAGGATATACACGCCGGTAAAGATCCTCAAATGCTTTTTCATCGAGATGATGGTCAGCGTCACTGGTGAGTCCGGCAGTTATTTTGTCGCCCATATATATTTGCAAAACTATATGGGCCAAATGACTGACAGATTAACAAGATATTAAATTAGTATATTACGCCATACTATTAACTGATGAAGAAGTATTTTTTAATTTTACTATGCGTGATGAGTTTAAAGTCCTTTGGACAAGGTTACAAAGCTCAGATAGATTTATTTCGTAAGAACTACATGAACGAATTTCTGGAGGACAAAAATTCTCCACTTAAAAAAGACGATCTGCAATTTTTGCGTTTTTTTGATGCAGACAGCACTTATAAAGTTACGGCCAATGCAACAATTTTATCGGATGCGAGCCCATTTGTAATACCAGTTTTTACCGGGAAAGGTACAGACTACTTAAGATATGCCGTACTTAAATTTACACTGAAAGGTAAAGAGCTAGAACTTACCGTTTACAAGAATGTAGCCCTATCAAAAATGCCTCAATATAAAGATTATTTGTTTTTGCCATTTACAGATGAAACAAACGGGGTGACTACCTACGGAGGGGGAAGATACATTGATCTGCGTGAGGGAGATTTTAATAATGGGACCCTAATAATCGATTTCAATAAAGCTTATAACCCATACTGCGCTTTTGCAGGTGGTTACGCCTGCCCTAAACCGCCTGACGAAAATCATCTTTTGTTAGCTGTTGAAGCAGGTGAAAAAATGTTTGCCAATGAAAAGAAACATTAAATCACACGTGTCGTCTGGATGTATTTAGATCTAAATATCTCAGGTGGATACCCGGTATGTTTTTTAAAGAATCTGATAAAATAAGAAACGTCTCCATATCCCAGATAAGCGGCAATCTGGCTTACCTGGCTGGTTGTTGCGAGAAGGTACCTTTTAGACTCTAGAATAATGTATTCATTAATCAATACTGAACATCGCTTCCCTAATGTCGCCTTAGTAATCGCATTCAGCTGATAGATGGAAAGGTTTAACAGTTCAGCGTATTGGGATACTTGTTTATAGTTAATAACATGCGTTTCCAAAAGCTCCAAAAATTCCTCAAACCGTCCCTGGGTATATAGGTTGATATCATCAGGGTGTTTTTTGATATCCTGTCTGACTAGTTCGATAAAAAAAATATCCAGGTTTGCTTTAATAACTTCCTGATAGTTCTCTTGTCTGGTGGTAAACTCCTGAAAGATATAAGTCAATACAGATAGTAGTTTCCTGAACCGGTTTTCATCAGAATGACTATGGTTCATCTTGCTTGCCTTTCTGAATATTTGACTTGACAATTGATCAGTACAATAATAGAAATCAGGTTTAAATTCCATGAGGTATCCTTTGCTCCCTGCTTTCAGGACGAGTTGGTGTACCTGACCGGGACGCATGAAGAAAACAGAATTGTCACAAATCTGATAAGATTTAAAATCTATTTCGTGGTTACCCTCCCCTTTTTCTAAGGCCAGGATATAGAAGAAATCATGTCTATGGAGCTCCTGCACCATGTCTTCCCCATGAAGCAAGTCCTGAATATTCCGTATGCTAAAAGTTTCGAAAGAACCGAGTTCTTTTGAGCCAGTGTAAATATATCTAACAGGAATGTTCTCCATTTGACAGCGTGTTTAAAACATCTTTTCAAACCGGGCAAAGTCTTTGTCCAGTCCGGCAATCAACTTCTCCTTTACTAAAGGCTCTTTGATAAAGGAATAATTAATACTGTTATATACAATCTTTTTGATATCCTCATAAGTAAACTCGGGATATCTGCTGGCCAGAAGTACATACTGCTCAGTTAAATTGGTTCGTAACACTCCTGCATCGTCTGAACCAATTACGATAGGTACATTAAACTCTTTGTAAAGTGTCACTGGATGCCTGTTCCCTTTTACCTTTAAAATAAACTCATTACTGGACAGATTAATTTCTACAGCTATTCCTTTCTCTTTCATGTAATTCATCAGACTATAGCTATCTGTTTCATAAGGCATATCAACACCATGTCCGATACGTGATGCACCTGCATCACGTACAGCCGCATTAATATGCCAGGTCAGGTCTTCTGGTTTGACAAGCCCTAAGGTGAGTTCACCGGCATGCATAGCATACTTAACCTGAGGATATTTTTCATGGCAATACTTAAACATCTGCATATGTAACCAATAATCCCTCATTGCTATTTCATTATTTTCGGGCGACAGAATATTTACACCAACTATTAATGGATTTTTACTGGCAGCATCAAAAGCAATCAGTAACCTTTTAAAAACATCGCTGGCCTCCAGAATTCTGACGGTGTAGGTTTGATAACGCATCACAAACGATTCATCATCAATATGTAATGCCTGATGAAGCTTATTAACCGTATTAACACTGTAGTTATCAGCACAAGAGATAATGTCTTTCTTAATTAACTCCTTGTAAAGTGTATCCAGTAAGAGCTGGCATCTCTGTGCATTATTCTGTTTCTGCAATAGCTGGAGCCTGGGATTGAACCGTAAACTCAACTCATCTGTCCTGGCACAACTTGCAGAGGAAAGCATGGTTTCTATATAACTTACATGTTCTTTAACTGCACGTTTTTTAATCTCCAGTAACCCTGAATCAATATTATCTTTACTGGCTATATCAAATTTCGAAAAGGTATCAAAGAATTGTTTGTCGGAAGGATTGCTGACATAATTGTAGTCCTTAACCGACCACTTTTGTAATAACCTGGATCTGTATTCCTCTAATTGCCCATCTCTTTTCAGAGCGCTAAACCTTGTCCAATCTTTATCATTTGATGGCCTTTTATCTACAACTTCCAGTGTTTCTCTCTGGATGAAGTAATCCTTTTCAATAACATATTGAATGAAACTCTCGGCATAAACAGAACCGCTGTAATGATGATGAAGGTCGCCCCCTTTTGGCATAAGCGAAAAAAAAGCAGTAAGCTTAGCCGGGTTATTCCTTATTTTCTCTAAATAGTTGTTTACAGATTGAGCATGGGTATAAAAGAAAAGAAACGTAAAAAATATAGTCAGACACTTTTTCATTAGTATATATTATTGATTTGTATTGATATTTTTATCAATGAGCTCCGATAATCAAAAATACCATACATATTTCAATATATTTATTACTATTCTGTAAAAGGCTCACAGGATTGCATTTATATTTATTTTTCCTCAAGCATCGTCATACGCAATCGGATTTATACTAAAGTAAAAAAGGCCATCTGAATCGATTCAGATGGCCTTTTTTACTTATAGATCGTATTAAATTCTTATAATACCTGTAATATAAGGTAATCCCTGTAGGGGAGCATATATTTCAACAATAGCTTCCCAAATTACATCAGCTGGTGGTATTGAAGCTGTACATTTGAAACGATAATTTTTTCCCGCTACAACCTGAGTTGAAACAGACTGAGGGGTGTACTTAACACCTAAATGACCTTTTAAAGCCTCCTCGAATACTTTTTTGTCATTTGGTGTAAGACTGTGATAAGGACTCCATCCTCCTAGCGATGTTGCTACTGGACTTTCAGCAGTTTGATTTGACATGATTTCTAATGTTTGAATTTCTTTTCCTACTCGTAAGGCTTTTCGGAAAACGCCACGTTTATTAAAGTGGTTTCTGTCTCCACTTTCATGTCTGTTAACAAGAAAAATATATAATATAAAAACTTGTATATCAATGCATTTACATCATCTAAGCTAAGACAAATAGCTCGCTCTGATTCAAGTAGAAATACGGCTTATACAAATCAGGTAGAATCCCCTGGTAACACAATTATTTTGTAACCTTTGACCCATTCAGGCAAAAATAAATCTGGGTAAATTCATAAGAATTATGGAAAAAACAGATATTTTTTTAGCAGAAATAATATCAGATATTGAAAGTTCTGATATTAGCAGGATAGAGAAAAAAACAAAGCATGAGCCTTTTGAATTGTGGTCTGATCCGGCTTTATTATCAGATTTAGCAGGAAATACCGGGGCATTCTTTGTCAGGGCAATCCTGAGTAAATTAAATATCAATGAGCACCGGGTATTAAGATGGAGACTAGAGAATAAATACAGACAATATGAGGTCTTAAATCATTATATCCCAGGCTGCATGGCCAGATCTATTAGTTTTTCACAATTACTAAATGAACCTAACGGGGCTCAAAGGATTAGAGAACTATGTGAAGATGGCTATTTTGTTAAGTCAACTCTTGGTCACAGTACGGGCAGGCTAAATAGTTTTGACAGAACAGCTGAATTAGAAAATATCATAAGCTCTTATCAGCATGAAGATGATAATCTGCAAAAATGGATGTTGCAGGAAAAATTAGATCTTAAAGAAGAATTCAGGATCCACACCTTTAACAGAGATCTTATATATGGTGTAACCTTTATCATGGCGGGTGAAGATTCATCAATAAGTATAGCTGCAGAAGCATATGTCACTGAAATTCTTAAAAAATTACCGGATACAATCCTGAACGGAACTTTAATCGGCTGGGACATCGGGATAACAACTAATCAGAAATTCTATATAATAGAGACAAACATAACCGGTTTCCATCCGGAATTTCATCGCGGATTTCAAACAAGCGGATATTTTGGCGACCCTGATTACGGATCAATTATGTGTGCATGGCTGAACAACTATTTTAAGAACAATTATAATGTCTCGGTTGGGTCTGTTGAAACTACTTTATTTCAAAGCAGTAGATTCTATGAGAAATTCATGTTTTACACATCCCTATTCAGGAATGAACACATGGAACTCCTGAAAAATAAAGCGAAAGGAACCAGGGTGTCAGCAATTATATATTTAGGTGAAGATATAAACCTCCTGTTAATTACATTATTAAGATATTTTCAGGAAGAAGACTTTGCCAAAAGATATTATCTCATTACAGATAAAAAATATGCTACAGAGTTGAGTGGTTTACTCGCTAAGAATGATTTACTCCGTGTAGTCTCTGAGGACAGCTTATTCACAGTAGCTCAATATATGCTAATCAAGGAGCTGAAATATGAAAGACGAAAACGGATTAGCTTTTATCATACCATGCGCCTGATTAAAGAGGATTCTTGTTTTATGATCTGATAATGGCTTTAAAATAATGATATTATACAATAATAGCGCAAAACTGGTATATTTGCTCTATTATGGGTTACGCAAAAGAAAGAGGAAAGCTTGAGAAGCTATCAGTAAAAAATGTTGGTTTAGATATCTATAGTGAGAAGAATTTCGCAATTCTCCTTGATATTCATGAGAAGTATTCTCACACCGTAAGAATACTAAAGAATAAAGAACCTGAAACATTTAGTGACCTGTACAAAAACGAATTACAGGAAGCAAAAGAAGGTAAAAGAGCAGTTAAAGAGAGTGATACTGACGAAACACGTCAGGAGAACTATATCAAATATAAAAACTCTCTTGCGGAGGCCTTAGAAAAGACCATTCAAGCAACAAAAGAATCTTTATAATCAAGTATAGAATCTAAAAAGCCTCAGATCTCTCTGAGGCTTTTTAGATTCTATACAGGTTTCATTTAGTTTGAGGCCTGATAATTCAGCATCCAGTTAATTCCGTATTTATCGGTGAATGAGCCAAAATAAGCACCCCAGAACATATCTTCCAAAGGCATCGTTATTACACCACCAGCGGATAACTTATCAAATATACTTTTGGTTTCTTCCCTTGATGCTGGTTCAAGATTGATATGCATATTATTTCCAAATTCAATTTTGAAGCCCATGCTTTCGGGTGCATCTGTAGCCATGATTACATGACCAGCCATAATTGTCAGTTCTCCATGGATGATTAGCTTTTTGTCTGTATCGCTCAATGGCGGCATTGCAGCTGGCAGTTCTATATCTCCGAATCTTCTTAACCCAACACCGGTAAATTCTCCCTTAAACACTTCCTTATAAAAATTAAGTGCTTCCTCTGTCTTTCCGTTAAAGTTTAAATAAGTCGTTACTCTGGCAGTATTATCTACCTTAAGTTCTTTCCTGATTTTAAATTGTGTACTTAAATAATGATCAAGATTACTTAATCCAGAAGCAAAACCTTCCTGGAAGCGCATTTCAACAATTTTTTCTAAATCTGCTTCTTTAGCAAAGGTTATTTCAACAGCCACTGTCGTTTCAGAACCTGTTTGGCTAAATTCATTTTTCCAGCTCATAACCGGAAAATCAGAATTGATATTCCCGCTTTCATCACTAAATGAATTGACATTAGTAATCAGCTGATGTGGCACGATTGTTTTATAATCTACCCGGCACCATGTCCTGTCACCCTGTGGCCCCACCATACAGTACAACCACATACCACCTTCTTTAAAATTCATTGTTTTTGTTTCTGCACTATAGGGTTTTGGTGCCCACCACTTGTCGAGCATCTCCCCTTCTGTCCAGGCTCTCCATACTTGTTCCACAGGGGCGTCAAATGTCCTTAAGACAGTTAGCTTTCTGTTTTTCATGTCTTTTGAAAAGACGGCTTCTCTTTTTGTCATGATTCTTTATTTTTAAGGTTTTGTTTTTTCAACAGCTCATCCAACTGATCAAAGCGGCTTTCCCACATAGTTCTGAATTGTTCAACCCAGGTATCTACCTCTTTTATTTTTCTTGGATTAAAATGATAATATATCTCGCGCCCCGTTTGCTCCTGCCTCAAAAGCTGGCATTCGGTAAGTATTTTAATATGCTTGGATATGGCTTGCCTGCTACTGTCAAAGTGTTCGGCAATAGCATTTGGTGTCATAGCCTGCAAGGCGATTAAAGTCAGGATAGCTCTGCGCGTTGGGTCGGCAATTGCCTGAAATACATCTCTTCTCATATAAACTTATATTTGCAACCGATTAGTTGCAAATATACATGCAACCAATCGGTTTCTCAAATTTATTTTAATAAAAAATGCAAGATTTAACATAACTGTCCCTTTTCATGAAAATCTTATAAAGAGAAGTCTGAACAGTGTAAGAAAAACTATATATTTAATTTAACAGGCAAGAGCCAACAAGAATTAATGAATAGTAATAATTTGATAGGCATCATAAGTCTGATAGCTGTTTTTGTCTCGCTTCTTTTAGCGCTTTTTCTTTTAACCGTTAAAACGAAAAACAAACTAGGCAATGTACTTCTTGCAAGTTTCATCATTCTGAATGGAATTGATCTGAGTGGTTGGTTTATATTTATCGTTACTCAGCATTTCCCGAACCTGGAAATGTTCAGAAGATCAACTGCAACCTTAATAAACCCAGTATTCTACCTATACGCATTGGCTATCTGTTTTACAGATTTTAAGTTAAAACCGATACACCTGCTACATGCCATCCCTTTCGTTGTTTATAACCTTTTGCTGATGCCTGGTTTTTATCTGGCTGATTATAATACTAAAATACTTTTCTTTGAAAATTACAGGGAAAGTACAGCGCTTGTCGCTATTATGGCTTTTGCGCATCTGCAATTCACCTTTTATATAATTGCAATCTTCATCGTATTAAAAAGGTATAAGAAGATATATCTCGAAAATTATACAGATACAACTACAATTACTTATAAATGGCTGTTTCAATTAACAGTTATCATTACCATAGTGCATTCCATTGTAGCCCTTAAAGACCTTTTAGTTTTTACTGAAGATTCAACTATTTTTAATCGGGCGCAGATTATAGTAGGTATAAATGCCGTATTTATTTTGTGTTGGTTTGTATTAAAAGCACTCTATAATCCAGATCTTTTCAGAGGTATAGATTCAAAACTAAAACCTGTAGAAACACTTATTGCTAAAAATGCGTCGACCAGTCTGCCATTAAAAGAAGTTCATATCGTTAAAAATAATGAGCAAATTCAAAAACTCAGGGATTATATGTTTAATTATAAACCTTATCTGGAGCCTGCGTTAACTGTACAGGATCTCGCAAATCAAATGGAAATGCCTGTCCGTGATTTATCAATTATGATTAACCATGATCTGGGTCAGCATTTTTTTGATTTTGTAAATGAGTACCGTATTGAGAAAGCAATGGAGATCTTAAGAGACCCGTCTCAAAAAGAGTTTACTATTCTTGAAATTTTATACAAAACAGGATTTAATTCCAAGTCATCATTTAATACATCATTCAAGAAGCACACCAACCTGACACCTACCGAATACCGAAAAACCAACTCGCGATAAGCACTTTACAAAAAGTCAAACTTGTACTAAAAAAGTCGAACCATTTTTTTTCTGATTAATCAGTTCGACTTTTTTAAGTCGGACGTATTCATTCATTTTCCAGCGCACATTTGTTCAAATCAATTTTAAAAGCTGGATTATGAACAGGATTCTCATACTGATATTTTTAGCGCTGCCATTCTGGGCTAAATCACAAGTGAAACTAACAGGCCATGTAATGAATGGGTCAGAACCCATATTATGGGCAAATGTTATTATTTCTGATCATTCGGAAAAAGTAATCACAGGAAGTATTACTAAAGACGATGGATCTTTTGCTATAATTATAAAAAAAGGAAGTTATAAGTTGAAGGTTAGCTTCCTGGGATTTACAAGCCTGGAAAACTCTATATTACTGGAAAAGGATACTGATTTGGGGAAAATTTCACTGACCAGTGATTCTAAAAATCTTAAAGAAATCGTAGTAACAGCTAGAAAACCTCTCATTGAACAAAAAACTGACCGTATTATCTTTCATACTGAGAACAATATTTCTGCAAGTGGAGGAAATGCTATCAATGTTTTAAGATTGGCGCCCGGACTAACTATACAGAATAACACCATCAGCATACTTGGAAAAGGGTCATCACATGTTATGATTAATGGACGCCTGATTGAATTATCCGCAGAAGACCTGATCACCTATTTAAATTCCATTTCTGCCGACGATATTAAAAGCGTAGAAGTCATTACTACTCCCCCAGCCCAATATGAAGCTGGTGGGAACGGTGGACTGATTAACATCATTCTCAAAAAAGGTATTAATGATTCATGGAAGAATTCAGCAACGTTAGCTTATAATCAAAACAAATATGGATTTCTGACACTGAGAGACAATTTTCTATATAACAAAAACAAAGTTAAACTGTCTATTAGTACAGGTGGTAATAAAGGGTATAGCAGAAAAAAACAAGATCTTAATACTTATTATCCAGGTGGTCTGTGGGAATTAAATTATGACGGTAAACAAAAGGAAGATAACTTATCGGGCCGCATTGCATTGGATTATGATCTTTCTAAAAAAACAACTATTGGTGGACAGTATTTACAGAATTATAATAATCCATCGAGTAAGGATTATACAAGTATAAATATTAGAAATACCAGCAATACTATAGATTCTGTACTCATCAATAATGGGTTTCGCAAATTAGATTCAAAGAGTAACACTTACAATATCCATCTAATCTCGAACTTAGATACACTGAACAGGAAAGTATCATTTGATGTAGACTACTTTACTTATGATTCTAAGAGTAACAATAATTTTAAAGCTGATATGTTTTCTCCACCAAAGATATTCTCAGGAACTAACCTGTCTGCACAGAATGTCTCCAATCAAAAAATAAACAACCTTAGTGCAAAGATGGATATAGAACATCCGTTAAAGCTCATCAACTTATCATATGGAGCAAAAATCAGTTTTACCAACAGTCAAAGTGACGTAGAATACTATAATACTATGACCGGAAATCATATTCCTGATCCAAATCAATCGAATGAGTTTAAATACATAGAGAATAATCAGGCTGTTTATATTAACGGCGTTAAAAAGTTCAATGATAAACTAAATTTTCAAGTAGGATTAAGACTCGAAAACACACAAACCAGCGGACTCTCCAGAACCCTGAATCAAACGAATCATAATAATTATCTGAAGTTATTCCCGACAGTATATATCGCTTACAAACAAAATGAAGATCATAGCTTCCTGTTTAATTACGGAAAGAGAATAGAAAGACCAGGGTTTGCTGTTTTAAACCCATTTCGATCCTATATAAACAGTACTAGCTATTCCGAAGGAAATCCTTTTCTGCAACCGTCTTACAGTAATAACTTTGATTTTACTTATAGCTATAAGGGTAGCTTAAGAACTAATGCTTTTCTAAATGTTACTTCTAATGGATTTGGAGTTATCTTCACGTCAGACCCCGTAAGTAAAACTCAAATCATAACCAGACAAAACTATTATAAGGAATATTATTATGGTATCGGAGAAAACTATTCCAGTAATATCTTACCCTGGTGGCAGAATCAGACTTCAGTTTATCTTTTAGCCTCAAAAACTCAATTTACAACACAAATTGGTGCTATTCCTCAAAATGGATCTCAAATATATTTTGCTTTTAATAACACCTTTTCATTAAGTCAATCATTCAAAATACAGGCCGATTATACCTATACCTCCTCTTTCAATAAGGGGCTGTACAAATTAGGCTATACATCCGGACTAAATATCGGCCTAAAGCAAACTTTACTGAAAAAGAACATATCAATTTCCTTATTTGCGAACGATGTTTTTAATACGGCATATCTAAAAAATTATACTTCTATAGTAAACGGCATCAAACAGGTTTACAATGAGAATAACAGCAGCAGATTTTTCAGACTTTCTCTGACTTACAATTTCGGGAACAATAAACTAAATGCAAAACAAAGGAATTTTGGCAATGATGAAGAAAGAAAAAGAGCTGATTAGTTCTTAGAAAACCATTACTTACTGATTCTATCAGCCAATCAGGGGTAATCGGGCAAAAAATAAATAAATTTATTAACACTATAATTCAGCACTTTAGCCTTTAAAGCATAAATAATCTCACTTTTTATTACTTTTAATGCCTAAAACCAAATAAAAATTATACTTTTGCAGTCCTTCAAAAAAGGAAATGATTCCGTAGCTCAGCTGGTAGAGCATTACACTTTTAATGTAGTGGTCCTGGGTTCGAATCCCAGCGGGATCACTAAAGCGGCAAATATCTAAGATATTTGCCGCTTTTTTTATATAAAATTCAGACTGTTTAAGGGCTCAATATTTTTCATTTACCTTTGTTACAGACCGAAATTTTATTAATCATGAAGTTAGAATTATATCAAATAGATGCCTTTACAGAAGAGATCTTCCATGGAAACCCTGCGTGTATTGTCCCATTAAAAAACTGGTTACCAGACAAGATCCTCTTAAAGATAGCCAGTGAAAATGCCGTAGCAGAAACTGCTTTCTTTATTGATAATGGCAATACGATTCATCTGAGATGGTTTACACCTGAAATAGAGATGGACTTATGTGGACATGCTACCCTTGCCACAGCTCATTGCTTAGTTTCGATCTTAGACTATCAGAATAACAGAATCGTTTTTGAAACCAAAAGCGGTGAATTAACAGTAGATGTAAAAGATGACTTTTATTATATGGATTTCCCGTCAAGAATGCCTGAAATATCTATGCTTCCAGATATTGTATCCAAATCGCTCAATATACAGCCTAAGGAGGTCTTCAAGTCAAGAGATTACATTCTGGTATATGATTCTGAGGAAGACATAAAAAACATCAAAATTGAAAGGTCTGTTTTTGACCTTATCAATCTGGATCCAGGGGGTGTTGTTGTGACAGCAGCAGGTACTGACAGTGATTTTGTTTCAAGATATTTTACGCCACAGTCATCAATCCTTGAAGATCCTGTTACCGGCTCTGCGCACTGCTCACTCATTCCATTCTGGTCATCAAGATTAGGGAAAGATAAGCTTTTTGCCCTTCAGCTATCCGAAAGAGGTGGCCAGCTCTATTGTGAAAACAAAAATGAAAGAGTGATTGTGGCAGGTAAAGCCAGAACCTATGCTATGGGACATCTATGGATAGAATAACGTTATTTTGATCAAGTTGTATAGCCTGAAAAATCAAATCCATTATATTCAGGATATATTTATCATCCTGAATATAATGGATTTGATTTTTCTTCATAAATTTTTCTCCTTATGAAATAAAAAAAACATATATGACTATAACCTCAATGACAGAAAAAAAAGAATATATACCATTTTATAGTGATATTAACTGTTTTTTATCCTCAATTCCTGTAATACACAGGTCTGCAAACCCATTACTTTATTGCATGAGATTGTCAGAACACAGCGGAGATATTTATAAAGCTCCATTCAGAAGAGGCTTCTTTTTTCTGGCACTTCTTACTTCTACAGGCAATACACGGGTAGCTTATAATGATGCCAATGAAGCCATAAAAGATTCTTTTCTTGTTTTTCAGTCGCCAAACACTGTTTATAGCTTTTTTAGGGATAAAAACACCGATGGATATTTAATATATTTTAAAGATGAATGTTTTGATTTTTTTAAGCCAGATTTTGTCAATGAATTCCCGTTTTTTGATCCTTTAAACACAAATTTGTTCCAGTTAACAAAAGAACAATACAAAGAACTTGCTCCCCATTTTGAGGAAGTTTTCACAGCCTACGAAGCTTCTGAGCTGGTTTATAATGTGGCAATTCACAAATTTATGGCATTGCTTTATCAATTGAAAGGATCTAAAGTTATACAGCATAGGGCAGTCAATCTGCAGCTGAACGCACACCATGTGCTCACAAAGAAGTTTGTAGTTCTCGTAAATATGCATTACCTAGAAAAACGAACTGTTGAAGAATTTGCGGAACTTCTAACGGTAAGTAATGGCTATCTATCGAAATCTGTTAGAATTGCCACCGGTAAGAATGCACTATCATTGATCAATGATAGGATTATCAAGGAAGCTAAACTTATGATAAAGTTTACAGATCTTAGTATTTCCGAGATAGCTTTTCGACTTAACTTTTCAGATCCGTCGAATTTTGGAAAGTTTTTCAGGAAATACGCCCATTGCAGCCCACTCATTTTCAGGAGTTCTGAAAAGGTTAAGAATTGACCATTGATATCCATTTTTGAACCATTTAGTTTTTGAAACATCCTCTACCTTTGTCTTCTAAGCTACAATGACTTTTAATCATCACCAATTTTTAAAAAATGAAAATGATATTATTGAAAATTTTTGTCATACTGATTGCTTTTGTGTGTTTGACTGCAGCCTTTACTCGTAAAAAATATACGATTAAAAGGGAAATTACTATTAATACACCTGTAGAGAAGGTATATGATTACGTCCGCTTTCATAAAAACCAGAAAGAGTTCAACCAATGGCTCAGCTATGATCCTAATGCCAAAATCGAAATAAAAGGGAATGTAGACGGGCAGGCCGGATCAATACTTTATTTTGAAAGCAACAATAAAAAATCAGGCACTGGAGAATGGGAAAATACCCACTTTATAGAAAATAAACAGATAGACTTTAAAATAAGATTTATAGCCCCATATCCTTTTACTGCAGACGGTTCGTTATTTTTCAAATCCCTTAGTCAAAGCCAGAGCTCCATTTTGTGGGAATATCATAGTGGCATGAACTGGCCTTTGAACATTACATTACTATTTATGGATATGGATAAAATAATCGGCGCTGATATACAAAGCACTCTGGATAAAATTAAATTGAATACAGAAAAAATATAATTATGTCATTTGCAACTTACATGAAAAATATTGAGGAAAAAACCGGAAAAACACCGGAAGATTTTCAGCATCTAGCACAAGAGAAAGGCTACACCAAAAAAGGAACCATTGACGCAAAGGTTAAGGCCACTGAAATTATCAACTGGCTAAAAGAGGATTTTAATTTAGGTCATGGTCATGCAACTGCGGTATATGCCTATCTTAAAGGTAAACGTGAATAATACTTGGGCGAAGGAAAATTGTAAAATCTAAAGATGATTTTAAAAGACATATCAAGTTTAACAGATGCAAAAAAGCAGCTTATTATGCGTCTGACGGAAGATCTAAACAAAATCGAGAACATACAAGCTATTGCATTGGGTGGTTCACATGCAACTGGTAGGGCCAATAAAAACTCGGATATTGACTTAGGGATATATTATTACGAAAAAGAACCTTTTTCGATCGAAATGATAAAAGAAATTGCCCTAAAATATGCTATAAATGATGATTCCGTAGTAGTCGGTTTTCACGAATGGGGACCATGGGTAAACGGTGGAGCCTGGATATATACCGAAATAGGAAAAGTAGATATTATATATCGCAATATAAATCAGGTAGAAATCACGATTGCTGATGCTCAATCTGGAAAATGGGAAAACCACTATGAACAACAGCCACCCTACGGATTTACTACGATGATCTATCTGGCAGAATGTGTATCCTGCGTTCCGTTAATTGATCCAAAGCAAATTTTACATCGCTTAAAACAAGCCTCAGCAACATATCCTCAAGCGTTAAAAGCAAGTGTTGTAAATTCGGCTCTTTGGTCTGCTGAGTTTACATTGGCTCATGCACATGGTTTTGTCATGCAAAAGGATATGTACAATCTGTTAGGGTGCTTTACACGTACGCTAAAAAGCCTTATAGAGGCTTTATTCGCCTTGAATTTAATCTACCCTATCAGTGATAAATATGCCGTTCAATTGCTTTCAAATGCGGCAATGGTTCCAGTGAATCTGGAAGAAAAAGTAAACGCTATTTTGGAGGTTGAGCCGACTTTAGCAGAGAAAAATGTAGTGTCTATCAAAAACTTATTTGCGGAAGTTGTGGCGCTCACAAATGGTTTGTATCACCCAAAATTTAACTTTAAGGGAAAAACAGAATCCTCATACCAGATGTACCAACCGAACTTTTTAAGTTTCCCGGTTTTAGAAACCGACAGCTTAGTTCTTCGCAGGCTTTCATTGAATGATGCAGAAGAAATCTATCAGCTGCGTTCGAATGTTGAAGTTGCTGCGCTGACAGGAAGGACACCATGTGTAAATATCGACGAGGCCATTGCATATATTGGTAAGATTGATAGTATGATCCATAAAAATGAGTGTATATTTTGGGCAGTGTCTCATCAGGAGAACCCGGCTTTGATCGGAGTAGCGTGCCTCTGGAACTTTGATATAACAAAAGGAACTGTAGAAATCGGATATGAATTGCTCGAAAAATTTCAAGGTAAAGGGATTATGGGAGAGGTTATTGTGCGGATACTCAAATACGCATTCGATGTAATGGGTGTTGAAATAATAATCGCATTCCCTTCCGGCGAAAACCCATCTTCCGTGAGACTGCTTAAAAAACTGGGATTTGAACAAGCTCAGGGTCATTTTAAAAATACACACCTCAATGTTCCAGGTATGCTCACCTATATCTTATCCCGTCCAACATAGATGTTACCCCAGCCAGTAGGGCAAATGGAATTCAAATAATCTCTAATTATTAATATAATTCCTTTCCCTCTTGCAATCACTTGGGTTAACTTGATATTCCAAAATTGAAGAAGAACCATTTTAATTGGTATAACCGGATAATAAACTGACTACAAAACCAACAGCCCGAAATCTCTTAAATTATTAATAGGTTTTGAATACCAGAACAATTCAAAATATTCCATTGTAGCTTCAAAATCAGCTTTAATTTCTTGAAAGGTATAAACTTTCGTATTTGAAACCGCTACTTTCTGTAACATTGAAACCAGCCATTCTCCTTCATTTTTATTGGCCTGGATGTCAAAGGTTTCTTTTTTATTATGAAAAGTCAAGATCATCATTTCCATAGAATTACCCTTTTTATGCTTTGCAAAACATTTTGTAGCTGGCTTCCCTCCTAACCAAACCACTTTAGCTGTTGGTTTAGTATCGAACTTACTTTCTTCCTTCAAAGCTTTTTCAATAAAATCCGAAGGCACCGTTACTTTCGGAATCTTAAAATCAAACCAGTCCTGCAATTTGTAATCAAAACAAATACCATGCATAAAATTAAAAAGTGATTTCTTTAAGCCAAAACTAAATTTATCGTGGTCTATTCCTGTTTTATCGATGTAATTGATATCATTATTGGCAAAGGTCCCAATAGTTTCAGTCTCTTTGACTACACCAAATTTTTCTGGATACATACCAACAGGGCTGTGTGCGGTCATCGCAAACTGATGCCAGAAACCAGATTGTAAAACACCTGCTTCAAACAATTGTCTCACCATTTCCAAACTGTCTACCGTCTCTTGAATCGTCTGCGTAGGATACCCGTACATCAGATAAGCATGAACCAATATACCTGCTTCCGTTAAATTTCGGGTAACCTGAGCTACCTGTTCAACAGATACTCCTTTGTCAATTAACTTTAATAAGCGATCAGATGCTACTTCTAAACCACCAGAAACGGCAATACAGCCCGATGCTTTAAGCAAAATGCATAAATCTCTCGTAAAGCTTTTCTCAAACCGAATATTTGTCCACCAGCTTACAGAAATTTTCCTTCTTAAAATCTCCAGTGCCACTTCCCGCATCAAGGCTGGTGGTGCAGCCTCGTCAACAAAGTGAAAGCCATTCTGACCCGTTTGCTTACTTAATTCTTCAATCCGATCTACAATCAATTGAGCAGCAACAGGTTCGTAGACCTTAATATAATCCAAAGAAATATCACAGAATGTACATTTTCCCCAATAACATCCATGCGCCATTGTCAATTTGTTCCAGCGACCATCACTCCACATCCTGTGCATTGGATTTACAATTTCTATAACTGAAATGTATTCATCCAATTGTAAATCACTATAATCTGGCGTCCCCACATCGACCTGCTTATAATCTCTTCTTAAAGTATCATTTTTATAAGTGACTACCCCGTTCTCTAATAAAAAAGTTCTTTTATACAGGTTAAAATCCCCATCATTTATGATCGAATTATAGATCAGTTCAATAGGTAATTCCCCATCATCTAACGAGATATAATCGAAAAATTCAAAGACCCTTTTATCAGAAACGGAACGTAATTCTGTATTAGGAAAACCACCACCCATTGATATTTTAATCTCAGGATAAGTTCGTTTCACATATTGTGCACATCGGAAAGCAGCATACAAATTCCCCGGAAAGGGAACTGAGATCAGGAATAGCTTAGGTTGGATAATAGAAATTTTCTTCTCTAAAATTTCCATTAGGATTTTATCCATGTAGGTATATTTTTGATTTAAAGCTTCATAAAGCTCATCAAATGAATTTGCACTCCTGCCTAATCTTTCTGCATAACGACTAAAACCAAAATTCTGGTCAATACATTCAATAATAAAATCGGAAATATCCTCAAGATATAGTGTTGCTAAATGCTTACCCTTATCTTGCGTTCCCATTGAGCCAAATGCCCAATGCAGCTCATCCAATTGCGTAAATCTTGATGCTTCCGGTAAAAAATCCTCCTGACAAATCTGTAAGGCTAAGGTTGGATTTTTGCCTTGCAAAAAAGCAATAACAGCATCAATAGTTTTGATATACTCATCTTTTAAAGCAAGAATCCGCTTTGCATTTGAACTCTTTGGCTGATCAACCTGCTCCTGCGCATGAAAAAAAAGATCTTCCAGGCCTTTCCTTGAAAACAAAGCCAGAATCACTTCAATACCTAAATCGGCCTGAGTTGACGAGATATTTTTAGTGTTCAAAAAACCTTTGATATAGGCCGTTGCAGGATACGGGGTATTCAGTTGGGTAAAGGGAGGCGTAACAAGGAAAAGATCTGTTTTCAAAATGGGATTGTATTTCGCGGTAAAAATATCAATAATTATTTTAGTATTGGGCCTTATCATTGTATTTAGGGCCTATATCTCTTTTTAAAATTACCGGATTGGTTTTTACCCCATTGACCTTCTGATATAATTTCCAGGTATTGTTATCTATCGTTTCCAAAACCCAGTCTTTCTTCGGGTCTGTCAGTTGCTTTTTGATCAAACGGGGAAATGCATTCGCAGCACGGGCATCTTCCCAGGTTCTGATCACTTTAAAAACAGCCTCCTTCTGAGGGCAGCTTTCAACATCTTTCTGATTTAGTTTCAAGCTGTAAGTGGTTCCAACCCCCACTGAAATGGCCTGGATATGCTCGTATTGTTCCACAGTTGAATTGGCTTTAATGGCAAAATTACTTCCCATTCCAACCGGAAAAAAGTTGGCATAAGTTACATCCCTAAGGTCTTTACCCTGACTGGTACTGCTGCCCCACTCCCTGGTGTCAACATCATATAAGTTTTTTCCCCCACCAACATTCCAGATACTCTGGTAATGCCATGATCCTTCCGACAAAGTAGAACCTGTAAAACGGATATCCGGAATACCATGCTTCGAAGCTCTTTCAAACATTTTACGAAAAAAGCGTTTTGCCGAATAGTAACCATGCCCATTATTGAATAAAAATTCCTGCCCATCGAAATCGTAATAACCTAAACCATTGATATAACACACGTCAGCATAGTATTCGGCGATTTTATCCTGTAGATCCATATTTGGAATAAGTCCTTCATATCCAAATCCTATGGTTACCTGAAGTTTGTAAACCGTATCCCGGGCATTATGTCTTGCCGGTGTAGTATTCCAGTATCCACGCTCTACATTCAAAAGTCTGTGTGGTTTCTGATCAGAAACACCCAGGTAATGAATAAGCTCCTTCCCTATTTTTATCATATTCAGACTCTTGGTATGCCCTTCCCAACTGCCAATTTCCTCCATATGTGTCGGATCGTCTACAATAATAATGGTATCGGCCGAAGTGATCCCATTTGCCAGTAAACGCTTTTGCTGATAACACAAACTGTCACTGGGGGTTGGACTGGCGTCTTTGGTTCCGGCGGCCAAAGAATTAGATACCGAAGTTCTTCCGATTATAATTCCATGTTTTGCAGCCAGTTTAGCAAATTTCTTGTGCGATTTATTTCCGGAGGTTAGCTTCAAAGGTCTTTTCTTAAACCACTTTCCATCAATATGACCTTTATTACCACGATCTGGCCTTAAGAAACCCTGGTCATATAAACTGATTGCTTTAAAACCTAACCTCACAGTATAAGGTACTATACTATCATATAATTTTCCGCTGGTCAGTACATCGGGCACAAATGCCACAGGATCCTTTACCCATTTGCCATTAATCGTTGGGTGAGGCAGGCCCTCAGACAACACAATATTATGGACAACATCCATCAGTGCCGTACTGTCCGGACTTCCCCAAAGCGCAATGGAAGAGCCTATATAATCTACACCTGGCAATGGCTGCACCTCAATATGATTAGGGGTATTAACAGCCATATGTGGTATTAACGAGTAATATACCTCTCTTTTAAAGGTCCTGTCTCTGGAATGATAGTAAATTGATATTCTTCCTTTGCGATCAATCATAGCGGTATTCCCATACAATATTCTGTAGTATGGTTCTTTATGAGCATAAAAAGCTACATCATTGATTCCATCCCCCCCAAGAGAAAAAACCTGGCCTTCATGTAAATTGCCAGGTAAAGGGAAACGTCTGGCGTCTGGCGAATGTATAATATACTGGAAAGGGGCAGCATCAGCTATTGTTTCTGAAGTGCCGCCAAGGGTATTATCATTAAGGGCAAGCGTGCCAATGGCATAATTTACAGCTTCGCTGGTATCGCGGGCCACCCCAATAATCTCACCAAACAGGTTGGTGATGTTGGTATGAAAAGCACCCCATTGAATATCATCAACCCCATTGCGCGGGCTGAGAGATTGCAATGTCAGCCTAAAATATTTTTTTTGAACGATCAGCGAAATTTCGGCAAGCGAACCATTGGGATAAGTTAGTGTAATAGATTTACTCACTTCGTTATAGGATGCTTTATACGGTTCGTAATAAACCTTTTTCTTGCTATCATAAAGACACATCAGCGGCGAAGGCTTCTCAACAGGGCTAAATTCTTTATTGGGTGTAACCGTAATATTCTTCATACTGGTAATAAATCCCTTATTGCTGATATGAATTTTAAAATAATTTGTACTAAAGTCCCATTGTGCCCTGGCGGAGAAATTAAAGGCTAATAATAATAGAATTAGAATCACTTTAACATTTCTGTATTTTTTTGAATTCATCTGTTCCATTAACTTTATTTCATTATCACAAATCTTCCCCATATGATGACAAAGAAAGCTAACATTATCCGCATAATATGAATCATTTATTTTTCATAAATTTATAAAATATGAATAAGTCTAACAGAAGAAAATTTATTGGAACTGCGGCTGTTCTTTCAGTAGGAACAATTGCTACTGCAATGCCATTAACAACTATGAATAAAAACTACCCAATAGTGCATCACGTATTTTTCTGGTTAAAAAATCCTGGTTCGAAAGAAGATCGTGATCAATTGATTACAGGTGTAAAAACACTTTCAACAATACCAACGGTACGCGAAATACATGTTGGCGTTGTTGCCAGTACTGAAAAACGCGATGTTGTGGATAACAGCTGGGGTGTATCAGAGTTGATATTCTTTAGTGATCTCGAGGGGCAGGAAACTTATCAAACACACCCAATTCATCTGGAGTTTATTAAGAACTATAGTCATTTGTGGGACAAGGTCATCGTTTATGATATTGCTCAAGCTTAAAACAGAATCATCTTAAATATATTATCCGAACTAGAACCTGCTATTTCAGATGTACCTTTGTAGATACAAAAGGAAATCACATGTTAGTTATTGAAGATGCCGTGAAGTTATTCGGCTTATTGCCGAAAGATAAATCTGTTGATGCTTAGCTGACCATTTTCGGCATAGAAGAGCGCCCGCGATTCGACCGATGCCACCGGTGATATAATTTTTAGCGGAATTCGCTTGCATGGGCCACAAAACACCAACGGTTTTCAACCTTATTTGGGTAATGTGCAATATAAATACATTACCCAGTAGTTCTGGAAAGAGCAGGATCATTTTTGCTTTAAACTACAGCGAATAGTACTATCATTACATCGAAGGAACTATTTCTTCAACCCTGCATATCCGGTTTCTTTGCATTGTTTAAAAAATACGACATATGGAAACCGGTTTCAGAAAATGGATTATCGTTGCCACGATCATCACTTCAACCATAATTGAATTAATTGATACTACCATCGTTAACGTATCCATCAATACGATGAGTGGTAATTTAGGGGCCGCACTAGAAGATACTGCCTGGGTGATTACATCCTACGCTATTGCCAATGTCATCATTATCCCCATGACCAGCTTTTTAGCTGAGAAAATTGGCAGGAAGCAATATTATATTGGTTCGATAATATTATTTACACTTGCATCGGCCCTATGCGGATTCTCAGATAATCTGTGGGAACTCGTCGCATTTCGCTTCCTTCAGGGGATTGGCGGCGGTGCATTACTCTCTACATCGCAATCTATTTTGTTTGAAACCTTTCCGGCAAAAGAGCGTGCAACCGCAAGTGGTATATTCAGTCTGGGTATCATTATTGGCCCTTCTATTGGTCCGGTGATGGGCGGTTATATCGTAGATAACCTGTCCTGGCAATGGATCTTTTATGTAAATATTCCTATCGGACTTTTGGCCGCGCTACTTTCTTATATCTATCTTAAACCTACCAAAAAATCAGAAGACGGACGAAGCATCGACTGGTTTGGTATTTTTCTTTTGGCTGTGGGTATTGGTGCATTGCAAATCGTGCTGGAACGCGGAGAAACAGACGACTGGTTCTCGGCCACTTATATCATTGTACTCACTGTCATATCAGTTCTTTCACTAGCTGTACTGGTCTGGTGGGAACTTAAAATACCTTTCCCGGTGATCAACCTGCGTGTATTGAAAAGCACTACCTTATCCATTTCAGCTATTATGACGTTTGTTTTAGGCTTCGGACTGTTCAGCGCAGTATTTGTTTTTCCGCTGTATGCACAGCGTATCATCGGCTATTCCGCATTCCAAACAGGGACTATGCTCCTTCCGGGCACTTTGATGGCGGCTTTGATATCGCCATTTTTGGGCAAAATGCTGCAAAGTGGTGTACGTCCGCAATATATGATTATCCTGGGTTTCGGTATGTCGGCGGTATTTGGCTATATGATGTCGGGCTCAAATCTGGAAACTGGCAGTGCTTACTTTTTTATACCTTTAGTTTGCAGGGGGCTTGGCGCTGCATTGTTGATTGTCCCATTAACCGCACTTGCAGTATCAGAACTCAAACCCGCTGAAATTCCACAGGGGGCTGCCCTCAATAATATGATGCGTCAGATGGGCGGTTCATTCGGCATTGCTTTAATTAATACCTACATCGCACATCGCGAGGCCAATAACCGCACCGCATTAATTACACATGTTACGACTTCAGACCCACAAACTATTACGCGACAGGAAGTTTTGATCCGAAATTTCATGGCACATGGCTCCACTTATCTCCGTGCGGTACAGCAATCCCTTGGTGCACTGGAAAACATAGTGGTCAGGCAAAGTTTTTTACTCAGCTATATGGATGCATTTCTACTATTAGCGCTATTAAATGCCTGCTGTATCCCACTGGTCATGATGACGATTAAAAAACGAAGTAAACAAAAAGCCGGAAAATTAACTGTACCCGATGCGCACTAGATAAACCAGAATTCTAGTTTTTAAAAACTTCATTTTATGTAAAAAAAAATCTGTTTTATGTAAAGATATTCGATAGGTATTTATTCACTTTGCCAGAATAGATAAAACATTTTATTACTACAGATATCCGTTATTAATGTCTAAAACAGTTTGCAAAAATATTGTGAGACTCCGCCAAACAAAGGGAATAAGCCAAACACAACTAGCAGCCAGGTTAAACTTGTCTGCTCCAGCCCTATCCAAGATAGAAACCGGTGTTACAGTTTTAAGCCTGGATCGACTTTTGGAAATTGCAAAAGAATTAGGGACTACTGCAAGTGAGTTGATAGCTGAAACAGAGAAATTCCTACCCAACACTTATGTAGAAGAAATCAATGCGCTAAAAAAAATGATCGAGGAAAAGGATACTGAAATTCTGTTATTATACAAAAAGTTACTTGATCTATACGAGGCTAAGATTAAATAAATCAGACTTAGTTAGGATTTAAACAAATAACTTCATTTGTCTTAAAATCTCATACCAATGGCAGTCCTGCCAATCGGTATACATATGAAAGAGTAATCCAACTGCAATTATTCTGGTTTTAGGGAAGATCAGTAATATAAAATAACAAGCAATTGCGTAATAAGAATGCAATGGATGGTAACCAATACTACACCTTCCCGGATCGAAAATTGGTGTCGCCAATAAATGATCAGCGTCTACAATCATAGTACTGATCATAATGAGCCATGCCCGCTTCCATTGCTTTCTGAAAAATAAAAATGCAATAGCTCCCGGTACTAAAAAATGGAAACTGTAGTGAACAATAGATCGCAATATTTCCATAGAATCAGCAGACATATTGCTCAATAAAAGATTTTCTAGTCATAATATGCAGATAGGGATAATCTTCGGATAGCTGTCTGCGCTGCTTCAACTGATAAATAAAATGGCCTCCAAGATCAACAATGATTGGATTTTTAGCCTGATACCATACCCGGTGCGGATGTTTCCAACAAAACGAATAATAGTAAGAGGTAAGTGGAAGCTTCCTAAGCTCCGGATGCTGAAAATTTAGAACACGGGGTCTCCCCTGAAGAAAATCAGACTTTCTGATCATCGACAAATGGTCGGTATTGCAGAAATCATAATTGGCAATTCTGGGATCATCCACATCCGGTAGATTTTTCAAAACGCGGAAGCCTTTAAATTTTTTTCCATTTAGAATCCAGATAAGCTTGGGATAAAAGGCCTCCCTGCTTTTTAACTCCTCCAGACAGATAGGAGAATTCTGAAATTCAAGCGTAGTACCACATGGAGTATGTACATCTGCGCGATGAAGCTCTCCCAATGTTACATCGGAAAAACTCACCTCCCGAAACCCTGGTGGGAAGGCTGCTTTCCAGTTGCGGTGCCACTCAGTTTCTCCATGATAATTTCTCAAAGTCCGCCCCACTTCAATAGGAGATTCCTTCAGGATCTGCTTGTTATCAATGAGTATAGAAGAATTAGGCTCCATATAATAAAGCTACAGAAATTTAGCAGCACACAAATCTATGCTAATATTTTTAGTGAATCAAGATATTGAAAAAATTATCAGTTGATTGCTTTGTTTTCAAATACATTATCTGCGACAAACACTCTTAATTCTTCATTTTTTATTCTTTTCCTCATATCCCCATTAATTGCTCTACTTTTCATTTGATTAACCATCTGCGCAAAGTAGAAACCATGTCCAATAATAATACAGTCCTCTCCCTTGCCTAAAATATGATCTAAAAACTTGTTTATTCGCTCTATCGAGTTTTTTCTTGTTTCCAGTTGGTTTGAATTATTAAAATACCATTGTAACCTACCCAAAACCATCCATATTATTGTTGGAAGTGGCATTTTTGTATTGATAAAGGCTTTTAAAGGAATTTCATTCAGGAGATCTGTTTTTATGATTTCGATGTCCTCCTGAAGGAGATTTTTAGCAGTTGCCCCGGTTCTTATCAAGTTACTGATGTAAACAGATTGCCTTCCAATGCCCATTTTTTCTCCTTCCTGAACCGGAGAAAGATCATACGCCTGACAAGCCAGATCAAATGAATCTGCATTATAAGTTTTCCCCCAGTTAAATAAGACTTTTGAATGCCTTATAAATGTTATTTTCATCATCTAACCATTTTTTGAAAGCACTAAGGTACTGCAATTCATTTATTGATTAAAAGGTCGTATTGTACAAGAAAAGACATTTTAATTGAAAGAATACCGAAACTCCTTTGGCGAAAGACTGGTCTTAGTCTTAAAAAGTTTACTGAACGATTGCAGGTGTTCAAACCCTAATTCATAGGCGATCTCACTGATCGAGAGACTCGTGGTTGACAACTTTTCTTTAGCCAGTTCAATCAGCTTATTATGCAGATGCTGCTGGGTATTCTGACCTGTCAAAGATTTCAAAAGCCCACTGAGATAACCTGGTGAGATATTCAAGATTTCGGCAATATGAGTCACACTGGGCATACCCTGCCTGGCTAATGCGCCGCTGCTGAAGTAGCCAGAGAGATAATCTTCCAGGCGCGTCAGCAACTCATGGCTGGCGATCTTCCGGGTGATGAACTGGCGTTGATAGAATCTTTCAGAATAGATCAATAGTAGTTCCAACTGTGCGATAATCACGTTTTGGCTGAAACGGTCAATGTTAGCATGGTATTCTTGTTCTATGCTATTTGCGATACCTTCGAGCATGGTTTCTTCCTTATCAGAAAGATACAGCGCTTCAAAGACAGAGTAGTTGAAGAAGTCGTATTGTTTGATGATTTTCGCCAGCGGTGTATTCCATAAAAAATCAGGATGAACCAGGATCATCCAGCCTTCGGGCCTGTTGTGCTTAACACCCTTTTCCATTTCAACGCCAAATACCTGGCCTGGTGCCATAAAAAACAAAACACCTTCATCAAAATCGCAGGTCTGCTGGCCGTATTTAAATTTCGCATTCTGTACCTTTTTCAAGGAAATAGCATAAAAGTCATAGATCAGGCTGAATGATCCTTCGGCCAGCGGCAAAGTAATATCATCCATACGCACCAGACTAATCAGCGGGTGTGCCGGTTTGGGCAGGCCCGCGGCACGGTGATATTCAGTGATCGTGCTGAAACGAAAAAGAGGATGGCTATTCATCGACATAAATTTAATTACTTTTATAATAGGCTTCAGCAAATTCTTTCGCAAAATCGGCCAGTTTGACTTTACCCATTTTAGGCTGGCTCCTATGAAAGCTTTCCAGGGTCTTACCGCTATGCATTACTGCTTGCATTTCCACTAAGGTTCCTGCAAGTTTTTCCGGTACTTTGGCCATCTTCAGGCCCTGCAACATTTCCTTGTCCGAAAGCAGTACCCATTTTAACCAGGGTTTGCCTACAGCAGTTCCAATGACCTTAGCCGCTTCGTTACAGGTCATTTCTTCGCTGCCTATATAACGGATGGTTGTTTTCTCAGGACGTAATAACAACTCCTCTGCCACAGCACTGGCAATATCTTTCGGCGAAACAAAAACGATACGATCATCTCCGCCATAATTCCCCATGAGCAGACCGGTCTTTCCAGTCAGCAGAGCCCATAAACCGGAATGGCGGAGCGTCAGGAATTTACCAATGAACCCTTTGCCTTTAATTAAGTCCATCGACTGGTAGAAATTGGTGTAAAATGAGGCTGGACGCATAATCGTTATGGAGGCATCCAGACCTTCAAAAACATCTTCAACATTTTCGCCGCGCACCAGATCTGCCGCCCAACCGCTCATGAGCACTATTCGTTTAGTACCAGCTTCTATTAGAGCATCTGCGTAATTTTGAGCCATCCTTCGTAAATAATCACCCAATTCAGGCTCTGTAAAACTCAGAGGAATCATCGCATAGACGGCATCCGCACTTCTAAAAGTGTTCGTTAGGAAAGCGACGTCTGAAATGGAGCCAATGGCAGGGGTCGCACCTAATTTTTTGATAGCTGCCTGTTTCTTGGAGTTACTGCTGATCACAGTCACTGAGTGTCCCTGTGTAACTAATAGTTCTGTCAGTGGTTTGCTGATGTTCCCTAAGGAACCGGTTACGATAATTTTCATAGCTTTTATTTAGTATAAATGCCGTTCCCGATATCGGCAAGCAATTTTGGATGTTTTGGGTGCCAGTTCAACCGTTCCTGAGTTAGTTTACTCGATGCAGGGCAATCAATTGCAGCCATCTGTGCAAACCAGCCAAAATGTTCTGGTGCTGCTTCGGGCGATATGGACACTACGGGGATATTCAGTTGTTTGCCTATAGCTTCAGCTATCGTTTTGACTGTAATTGCTTCTTCAGCAGAAGCATGAAAACGAGTACCCAATGCCACATTCTCTAAAGCTAACCGGAACAAATGGGCGGCATCCATTCTATGTACAGCGTTCCATTGATTGAGCCCCTCTCCTATGTAAGCAGAAACACCCTTTTCACGGGCGACATTGACGAGTATAGGTATAAACCCATGCTTATCTTCATCGCCATGCACCGAGGGCGACAACCGGATAGCTGCTGTACGTACACCTAACGCCGCAACTGCATCCGCAGTTTGTTCAGATGCCCTGGGCCAGGCTGGGTTAAAAGTTGGGATAATGTCTTCTGTAGCTAATTTTCCAGGGCTGACCAGTGCAGTACCAGAGGTAACAATCAAGGGACGGTCGGAACCGGCAAGTACTTTACCGATAGTTTCGATAGCAAGCTTATCTACCTCGCATACTTCCTTGAACCGGGTAAAATCATGGATAAACCCAGCATGAATCACTCCGTCTGATTGAGCCGCGCCACTCCGCAGGCTTTCAAGATCTTCGAGATCACCACGGTGAACTTCAGCACCCGCTTCGATCAGTTTTTGGGCTGATGCATCCGAACGGGCAAGCCCTAATACCTGGTGTCCGGCACTAATTAACTCCTGCACGATGGCAGTTCCGATGAAGCCCGTGGCTCCTGTTACAAATACACGCATAATTGATTTTCTTTTATTAATACAAAGAAACACCGTAGTGCTTCAAGAAATTTATCCAAATCTGCGTTTGATTTAGCCGAAACCGGAAAGCTGTAGTATTTAACTGTAATCATTTCATTTCCAGGGACAAGATCCGCAATCAGGCTACAAAAATCCTCAATTAGACTACATACAGCAAGCCAGACCTCCTGATCTTTGTTTCATCAATAATTGAAAGAACATGGAAAATAAAATGAATAGTAAAGTTTGGTTCATTACCGGTGCTTCGCGTGGTTTTGGACGTGTTTGGGCAGAGGCCGCCCTTGAACGCGGCGATAGAGTCGCAGCAACAGCACGTAACGTTGATAGCTTAGCCGGATTAAAAGAAAAATATGGCAAAAATGTATTGACGCTTGAATTAGATGTGACCAGACCTGGTCAGGCAAAAACAGCCATATCCGAAGCGTATGCCCATTTTGGAAGGTTAGACATTGTGCTGAACAACGCCGGTTATTCGCTGGTAGGCACTATTGAGGAAGCGAGTGCGGAAGATGTTAAGGCAATGTATGAAACCAACATTTTTGGGGCACTTGCTGTGATCCAGGCTGCCTTACCTCTGCTTCGGGAACAAGGTAGCGGACATATCCTGGGTACCTCCAGCAACCTTGGCCATGTGACACTACCGGTAATTGGCTACTATAGCTCATCAAAATGGGCATTTGAAGCTATTCACGAGAGTCTAGCCATGGAAGTTAAAGACTTTGGTATTAAAGTGACCATTATCGAACCGGGTGCTTACGCTACGGAATTCGGTAGCCAGGACTCTTTAAAGTTCGCTGCAGGTATGGATATATATTCAGATTTTAAAACACAGTTTTTCGGGAGTTTAAAAGATCTGGAAAGAGGTGATCCGAATGCCACTCCACAGGCGCTGTTTCAGATTGTAGACACGGAAAACCCGCCTTTACGCTTCCATTTGGGTAGTCAAAATCTGCCATGGGTGCGTGCTGCCTATGAAGAACGCCTGGCACTTTGGGAAAAATGGGACACGATCTCCAGTTCAGCCCAAAGTCTGACTAAATAAGAACCCTCCATAACCGGTAATCGAAATGATTGTCGGTTATGATTATATTTGTTATAAGATGAACCCATCATAAGCATACCGCTTACAAACAGCAATGAATATGCTTATGATAGCTTCATCACCGTTAAAAAACAATATATACTCTGATGAAAAAAGACGAGAAAAGCCTGCATAAATTTGAGACACTTTCCGATGCTCACCGGGCCTTTGGTTTGCCTCATCCAAAGCACCCATTGATCAGTATGATCAACGCGGCGCCTTCCTGGTCGGAGATACACCTGCCGACTCAGCATCATGTACTTGGGTTTTATAAAATTTCTTACAAGCCAAAACTTGGCGGTAAATTAAAATATGGTCAGGGCTATTATGATTTCGACGAAGGCGGCCTGCTGTTCGCTGCCCCGGGCCAAGTCATGGGTGGCGCAGAAAGTGAGGGAACTGTCTGTTCTGAATATACCTTACTGATTCATCCGGATTTCTTTTTAGGTTACCCGATAGCTAAAAAAATCGGTCATTATGGTTTCTTTTCTTATGAAGCTAATGAAACACTTCATCTTTCCGAAAATGAGAAAGCTATCATCATTTCTATTTTCAGGATCATGGAAGAGGAACTGAACAGCCGGATAGATGACTTTAGTCAGGATGTGATCATATCCCAGATTGAGCTATTGCTAAATTATGCGAACCGCTTTTATAAGCGTCAGTTCATTACCCGAAAAGTCGTTAGTCACGATCTTCTGCAAAGACTGGAAGACCTGCTGAGTGATTACTTCAGTAACGAACATTCGTTAAGTAAGGGAATCCCAACTGTTCAATATCTTGCCGAAAACCTACACTTATCCCCCAGTTATTTAAGTGATATGCTGCGCGCACTCACAGGTCAGAATGCACAGCAGCACATCCATGATAAACTGATTGAAAACGCAAAGGAAAAACTCTCTACCACTATGTTATCTGTGAGTGAAGTAGCCTACGCACTGGGTTTCGAGCATCCTCAATCCTTCAGTAAACTCTTTAAAACCAAGACTAAACTTTCTCCACTTGAATTCAGGCGGTCTTTTACCTGATATAACCACGGGCAAGGCCAAAAAGCAAGCTCATCGCGATGATATACAGCACGTTAATTTTAAATTTCTTCATTAGTACTAAGGTTAAAACAATCCAACCCAATGAATAGAAATCAATATGTTTTAAGGAAAGTCCTTCCGGAAAAATGACATCCTTACCCAGGAACAAGGTCAGATTTAAGATAACACCCACGACAGCAGCTGTTACAAAACTCAGGACCTTGCCAATTGTATTATTGCCATGCGTTTTTTCGATAATAGGCCCTCCTACAAAAATGAATAGAAACGAAGGTAAAAAGGTGTTGAATGTGGTAATCAAAAGACCAATAGTCCCCATCAATATGGAACCGGAAAAATGATTGAACGCAGCTATAAAACCAACGTAACTCACGACAATGATCAAAGGTCCTGGTGTTGTTTCAGCAAGAGCAAAACCATCAATCATCTGCATCTTACTTAACCAGTTTAATTTGGATACAGCGAATTGGGCGACATATGGCAATACCGTATAAGAACCACCAATTGTAAATAATGCGGTTTGAGTGAAAAATAAAGTAAGGCTCTTCCAGAATGTAAAATCCTTACTAAAAAAATATAATGCCAGTAAAGGTAGCATCCAGATCATTAAAAAGACACCTACCTGAAGTAAGGATCGCCTCGTCGTCGTTAAAGCCCCACGTGCCTCAGATCCTTTATTGAAGTAATAAGCATTCTCCCCCATCAAAGTAGATTCATCTCCGACAGGCTGGATATTGGATACAGACGAGAATCGCTGGATTACAATCCCAAACAAAATGGCTCCTATAATAATGGCAAACATCGAAATATTAAAAAGGAAAATACAAACGAAGGCTAAAGCAGCTATTAAAATATGTAGCCTGGTATGGAGTGCCTTTTTGCCTATGCCTAACAAAGCGACTATGATAATGGAGATCACTGCGGGCTTGAAACCATTGAACATAGCAAACATCCATGGCTGATTACCAAAATAGACATACAAAATGCTCAATAAAAGTAAAATGCACATGGAAGGTAAGACAAATAGAATTCCTGCAACCAATCCCCCCTTTTTTCCATGTAATTGCCATCCTATATAAACGGCCATTTGTTGTGCCTCCGGACCTGGTAAAAGCATACACAGACTTAATGCGTGAAAGAACCTGCTGTTACTGATCCATTTTTTTTGTTCTACTAATTCATCGTGCATAATGTTGATATGACCTGCCGTCCCACCAAAACTTATCCAACCTAATTTAAACCAAAATTGTAACGCATCCTTAAATGAAGGCTTACCTTCAAAGTGATTATTGTTCCTCATCATATTTCAGCTAACCCATATGGTTTTCAGGCATAACATAAGCAGGCCATTGTTCAATCTGGCATTCTTATGTTTTCTGAATAGAAGGGGATTTTTGTTTCCTTATTGCCTATACGAAAATACGCAAAACAGGCTCAAAAAACAAGTTAATTGACCTGATCATATCCTTTTTTTTCATAAATTGACTTAGAAAAATACAATACCTATAATGCATATCATTTTACCTTTTCTACTTGCCATGGTGGCCATCATCGTGCTACTAAATATGTGGGCTGCCAAACTCAAAATTGCTTACCCAATTCTATTGGTTATCGGTGGGCTGCTGATCAGCTTTATACCTGGCTTGCCCAAGGTGAAAATTGATCCGGATCTGATCTTCTTTATCTTTCTCCCGCCCTTGCTGGCTGATGCTGCCTGGTCTATCTCTTTTAAGGAGATGCGAAAATGGTGGCGTATAATTGGTAGTTTCGCTTTTTTAGTGGTTTTTTTTACGGCATTATCTGTGGCCATCGTCACTAATTATCTCATTCCCGGATTTACGATTGCCCTGGGATTTCTGCTGGGTGGTATTGTATCTCCACCCGATGCAGTAAGCACTGGGGCTATTACTAAATTTGTAAAAATCCCAAAGTCTACTTCGGCTATCTTAGAAGGTGAAAGCTTATTGAACGATGCATCCTCACTGATCATCTTCCGGTTTGCATTAGTGGCAGTTGGCACAGGTCAGTTTATCTGGCAGCAGGCAACGCTCAGCTTTTTATGGATGGTAATAGGCGGCGTAGGTATCGGCTTATTTTTAGGCTGGCTATTTGTCCAGGCACATAGACGCCTCCCAACAGATGCCCCCTCGGATATAACGCTTACCATTATTGAGCCTTATTTTATGTATTGGATAGCCGAACAACTGCATAGTTCTGGTGTACTGGCAGTGGTAAGTGGCGGATTATTCATGTCAGCCAGAAGGCTGATCTTTTTAAGCAGTACCAGCCGTCTCCAGGCATTTAGCGTATGGCAAAGTCTTATATTCGTTCTGAACGGTATCGTTTTCCTGATCATTGGCCTGGAACTTCCGGAAATCACAGATGGGTTACGCTCAAAAGGTATTCCTCTAAGTACCGCAATTGGTTATGGTCTATTGGTTACCGGGGTTCTGATTGCTGCACGTATCATCAGTTCCTATGTTGCGATGATAGCCACGCTTATCTTCCGGCCGAGTGTAGCACCAGCAGCAGGAGCTTCGACGAGAATGCGAATGACAATGCCATTACTACTAGGCTGGACAGGGATGCGTGGTGTCGTATCACTGGCTGCCGCATTAGCCATACCAATAACACTTGATAACGGAACTGCCTTCCCGAACAGAGATCTGATATTGTTCATCACCTTTGTTGTCATCTTACTGACGCTCCTGGTTCAAGGTCTTACCCTTCCCTATTTTATAAAACGTACCAGGGGCTTTGGTGAAATATTCACCCTCGAAGCCGAGGAATCAGTCAGACAAAGAATGAAGCAGGGCCTTAAGCAACACGTCTATCACTTTCTTAAAAACAAGTATGACAACGAATTGAATGGACACGCAGGCATGGAAAAGTTGCTAAAACATATGGAGGAAAAATCCAAGGCTACTGATGATAGCTGGATGAATGAAAAAACGAAAATAATTTTTGTCGAAATGCTCGAAAGCCAGCGCCAATATCTTTCAGAACTCAACAAAGACCCTTCCATTAACGAAGAAGTCATTCGTCAGCAATTGTACCAAATTGATCTTGAAGAAGAAAGACTGAAGATGATTTAATCCTTATTTTTCTTATCTGAAGCAGCCAGGAGAACAGAGAGATCTGTTTTTCTGTAGATATAATTTACTGAAGTACTGTCCACTTCTGAAGAGTGAATTCCCGGCACTTCCATACCATGTATTATACCGTCTTTTATGTTTATAAAATCAACTTGTGTTTCCCCAAGATCACCTCCTCTGGAAAAGGAATACTGATATTCAAGCTTACCACCTTTGTTTATAAATACAGCATAATGAGCATCCCAATTATTTCCCCCGCCACGTCCTTCAATAGAAAAAGGCATAAGAGCATCCTCAAGATGATCACCATTTAAATCACCAATAAGAATTGGCCGTTCTGAGTCAAAAACTGAAGCATCAGGTCCACCGTTACCTTTTACACCTAGTTCTTTAATAAATCGTTCAGTTTTTGCAGTTCTTTTAAAGACTGCAAGTACTGCATTAGTATCAATAACGGAGATTATCGGTTTATCTGTAGATTTCACATGATCTTTAATAACTGTTGTGTCCCGGACTGACCTACGTTTAGTATCCTGAACCGTCTTCTTATCAGATTTACAACTTAACGAGAAGACAATAATTGAAGTTAATAGAATGTGCATTTTTTTGAGGTACATAGGTCATATTTTTTTGCAAGTTCCTCATTTATTCTTTCACTAAAAAGAACTATTGACTGAACTATTCAAATTTGGAATAGTATACTTTGAGTAAGATTAACATTGTGTTCAACGGTGTAGAAATTAAGTACTACCGAGAGTATCTTATACTCAAATAGTTTACACCTCCTGACTATAGGCATATTTCAGATATTCAGCTTTGGCTTCACTATATTTTGCATTATTTTGGAGAGCTTTAGCGTAATTCAAATGATCCGATATAGCTGCATCCGGCATAATTACCGCTATCGCGTACCAACTCTCCGCTTGTTTATAATCTTCAATTCGCGTGTTGCATTCTGCCAGCCGCTCTACAGCGTGTAATGAAGCCTTCTTTTTATAAGCCTGTTCGTACAGGTCTATCGCCTTTCTGTAATCCAGCAATTCGTATCTGGCATCTGCCTCTTTGATTACATACTGCGCCAAACCTGGCCGGCACAAAATAAATAATAGCATTATCGTCTGCGACAAAGGCAACAGCCCCCCCGCAGTTAAATAATAATGTGGCTTTGGCTGAGGAATCAGGTTATCATCAGACAAACCAGCATAAAAACGATTATCTGAATAATATACCCCGATACGGGCATCACAGTAAATTATTTGCGGACTGAGAGAAATCCAGCAGATTAACAGTGGTGAAAATTAAAGGTGGGTCATCCAGATATTGATATCCTGATCAGTAGGAATATTCAGTTTTTTACGTATCCTATATTTTTTTCCTTCTACTGCACGGACAGAAACATTGGTATATCGCGCAATCTCTTTGGTTTCAAAATTTAAGCGGAGTAACGCACAAAATTCAATTTCAACAGCAATTAGACTTGGGTTTATATCTAATAGTTTGGGAGTAAATTCTAAATCAAATTCATTAAACTTCATTAAAAAAGCAGGATTGTTATTAATAGCCAATTGTACAATTCCCTTCAACTCTTCGATCCTTGCAGGAGAACGTTTATTTTCATTCAACTCTATTTTCCTAATCAGTTCGTTCATCTTTTCCGCACTGAGTTTTATTTCTCGTTTAAATTTATAACGGTAAAAAAAAACTGCACCTGTTACAACTGATAATAAAAGAAATGCGATGAATATAATCTGACGATAGTTACTTCTATTCGTTATTAATTGTTGGTCCTTTCCTCTGACAATATAATCAAGCGGGGTTTTGATAGCGGCTTTATCAACGGAGGCGAGACTATCACCTAGTCTGTTACTTTTTTTAACATATATCAACTCCTTTTCAGTCTGATTTAAATTCTTATAAACTTTTGCCAGTCCCGAATAGGCTTTCTTTAAACCAAGTGCATATTTTATTTGACTTGCCGCACTGACAGCTTCTTTATAAGAAGACTCAGCCTGGGAAAATTTCTTCTCTACATCATAAAAATTCGCGGCATGAAGATTTATAACCCACTGCGCGTAGTACTTCTTATATTGATATTTATCACTGATTTTTTTACTCAAAAGAAGGGCCTTATTCAGATAGAACTCAGCAGAATCGTTTTGTTTGTGTTTTGCAAACCAACTTCCCCGATTAGATATTGCTATCGCAAAAACTGATAAATATTTATCGCTTTTTTCTAATTTCTGAGATTCATTATAGGCTTTGTTGCCCCAAACCCTTTCTGCCTTACTATTACCCAAACGACCGTAATTCACTGCTAAATCTGTATAAACTGCCGTTAAGAAATAGTGCATCTCATCTTTGTCAGCTATCGTTTTCGCTATAAAAACAGCACTATTTAAAGTTTGATCTGCCTCTTTATAAAATCCCAGTCTGCTATAGCACAAACCTTTAAATGCCCTGATTTTGAAAGTCAAAACCGGATCATTTATTTTTTCCGAGGTACTTTCTGCCTGCGTAATATATTTGAAAGCAGTATCATATCTTCCAGACTTATAGCTACTTTTTGAATACAGGACAAGGCTCTCTGCTATCCCTTTCTCATAATTTATCGCTTTTGAGGCATTATAAACCATAATTACCTGTTTAGTATCCAACTTAAGGTCATTTGTTTCATTAACTACCTCAAGAATACTATCAATTTGTTTTATATTATACTGAGCATAACCAGGAACGCCTGCCAAGACTAATAAGCCAAATAATAATCTTAAAAAAAAAGGATTCCCCTGGAGCATAAATGAAATAATTTTTGTTAACAAACTCTCTGTCAAGTTTAAACATAATTATAGATTTCAATGCAATCAGACGCAACATTTACAGCTAAATAATTTCACTCAAAAATCAGAAGTTTAATTACAAACTAGTTTAATTTATTACTTAAAAAAACACTCCCCCACCATTGGCCCAAATCAAACTACAATCACCCTCATTAAAAAATTCGTTTTTCAGCAAAAAATGCACGAAAGTTATTTGATTTTGTGCAAAAGTGTTCGATAAACTTTTAACCAGCTGGTACAGTTTGAAAGAATGTTTTCTAGTGATTATTGTTTATCCGGATAAAAAAGAGAAATAATGCAGAACTGATAAGATATATTTATATTAAAACCTATCCGTACCTGACTTCTGTTCTCTAATAATCTCATACAATTGAATCATTTTTTTTTGTTGTTTGTTATATTCATCATTCAACTCAGCCAACTGTTTTTCCCATTCTGAATACGGGTTATTTCTCTCTGCTTGTTCTCCAAAGTTTAATAGATCAATCATTGAAATATTATATATATTGGCTACTCGTTGCATTTTTTTAAAAGATATATCCGTTACCCCTCGTTCCATTCTGGAGTATACAGTAACAGAGATCCCTAATTTACTTGCCATAATTTCCTGATTGATACTATATTTTTTGCGAAGCATCCTTAGCTTCATTCCTATGGTCTGAGTCATTTTTAATAAATTATATTTATAGTTTCTATTTCTACTTATTGAGTTGAAGGGCTCATACGGATTTAATCAAACAGGTCCCATAAGCTTCACTCAAAACTCGTATTAAAAATATAAACACGTCAAAAAAACAATACTCACTTATACACAAACGACAATAAATAACTGAAAACAAGACAAATAACACCAAGATGTACAGGTAAAACAATTTTAGCCCGATCGCCCTATAGAATTTAACAATGGGGAAACGATAGATTTAAAACCTACTGATTTATTGATTCGTACTTTATATCTTTGAGTTAACGACAAGAATTATTTTAAAAGGAATATTGTTTATGACTACAATTTCTATTTCAGGTACAACAGTAAATTATACGACATTAGGAAAAGGGCCCGGCCTTGTACTGGTCCATGGAACCAGTATTGACTCACAAGCAAATTTTGGTCATGTTACTGAGTATTTTTCCGATCAGCGACAAGTGATCAGCCCCAATTATGCCGGCTGTGGAAATTCTACAATTCCAAATGGAGATCTGGCCCTTGATATTTTGGTCGAACAGATTGCTGGTACCATACGACATGCGTCAAATGGCCCTGTTGATTTACTCGGAGACTCTTTAGGGGCCGTAGTTGCCGCAGCTACCGCAGCCCGATACCCAGAACTTGTTCGCCGTCTGGTATTGATTGCCGGATGGGCATACAGTGGTGATGCCCGTCACCAAATGGTATTTAATACCTGGGCGAAACTAGAAGGTATGGACTCAGAACTTAGTAACCGTTACGTTATGTCTCTGGCTGTAAATCCATCATTTCTCACTGCTCTTGGAGAGGAAAACATTTCACTATTTCTAAAGCAGAAAGCTCCTGCAGAAACGAAGAGGCGGATTGAACTTGGCCTGCGAATTGATATTCGGGGTCAGGTAAAAAAGATTACCGCACCAACCTTAATCATCAGGGGAAGTTATGACAATCTTATTCCTGAATATCAAACACATATGCTTCATGATTTAATTAGCGAAAGCGAATATGTAGCTGTCGAAAGTGGTCATGCAGCATTCCTTGAAAAACCAAAAGAATTGGTTGAATTGATCCGCAGGTTCCTGTTTGATTAGAGGATAACTGCTCCTGTATGAAGCAGACATATTAAATTATTAGAAATGCTAACCGCAAATAAACTGACCAAATGAGATCAATCTTAAAAAATAAGTTACTGATTACATTCCTGCTGCTGATTTGTTTTCAGCCTCTTATACTCAGTGCCCAAAGCAAGACCAGTAAAGTTCCGGATCTTCATTTTGGTATGTTTATCTGCTGGTCTTTAAGTACCTTTTCAGATAAAGAATGGACCCGCGGAATAGACAATGTATCCTTTTTCAATCCCTCGGGAGCAGATACAGATCAGTGGTGCCGCGTTGCAAAAGATGCTGGCATGGACTATATACTTTTTTTAACCAAGCATCATGATGGGTTTTGTTTGTGGGATACGAAAACCACGTCGTGGAAAGTGACCAACAGTCCGCTACAAAAGGATGTCTTACGGGCACTAAAAAAGTCTTGCCTGAAATATGGATTAAAACTGGCTTTATATTTTTCTGAAGCGGACTGGACTTGCATCCCTAAAGATTTAAAACCCGAAGATTTTGTAAACCCGGAAACGTATTGGCATATGGGAAAAAACAGCGAATTAAAGAAGGCTCAGCTCAAAGAATTGTGTACCCAATATGGTCCAATTGCTTATTTTTGGATGGATCATGCACAATCCGACGGTGGATTAGACCACGCCGCCACTACTGCATGGGTAAAGCAATTTCAACCGGATTGCCTTGTGGGATTTAACAACGGTGAAACAGCAGGTGACATAAGATTAGGTGAATTGGGTAAACCTGGCCCGCTGGATAGTTCCGAAGGTGGCGGCCCTTATAACAAGATAACACATAAAGAATTCAAAAAGGCCGAATTTACTTACCCAATTTTTGGAAAGGAAAGATGGTTTTATACTAATCCTGAAAATGATACCATTTGTATTACCGCAGAGAAAATATATGCAGATTATCAGGGAGCAATTCAATATGGAAACTTTTTCGCTCTTGACGTTGGCCCTGCCAGAGACGGTAAACTGCGTAAAATAGATATAGAAACACTTCAAAAAGTTGGGGTAATGATCAGGGAAGCTAAAATGCATGTCCCTAAATAGACCTTTTTCTGTCAATTAGCTTTCGTTTTAAAGTCGATCAGGTATTCTTTTAATGGAAGTCCTTTTATATTTCTAAAACCTTTACCAACAAGTATCTGATATTGATGGTCAGGCTGTATTTCAATCTGGAAACTAACTGACCTTCCATCTTCTGAGAAGCCTAAAAACTTCTTTAATTGAAGTAATTTTTCTTTTCCCAGAGGTCCCAGTTCAAAATTCCGGTATCTTTTGTCCATCACTTCCGAAAAATTAATGGTAATTTCGGTAATAGACGCACTGACGGCCTTATGATTTACGGGTTCAACCGATTTCACAAAAGGCCGGTTATATTCATACTCTTTCTTTAGTGTAGCGACAGATTTTTCGAAATAACCAGAATGAGTTACAAATCTGTCCAGATCCATTTCATTGTTATAATCTAACTCAATCATTTCCTTAATAGCCTGTTTTTTATTGTTAGATCTGTTATAGTAGGATTCACATATCGCATAACCAACATAATACCCCAGATCCCTGGTTCCAAACTCATTTTCTTCGTTATTGTATAACCAGAAACCGTTTGACCCATTAAACATTACTGAACTAAATACTTCCTGAACCCTCTTACGATGGGTCTTACCATAACTTAATGCAGATGCTATTGAAGCCTTTCCAGTAGCCTTTTCTGCCAGGAACTCAGCAACACCCTCTAGTACAGCCTGGCCAAGCAGATTATTGGCTTCTGTAGTTTTTTGCTGGGTGTGTACATACTCATGCACATTAGTAAAAACAAGTGTGTTGATTGGGTTTGTTTTGAAGTAGTTATACAAATCAGGTAATGTAGTTTGAAATTCCTGTGCGTCTGTCTGATCATCAACCATTGCAATCTCGCTGCCGATCAGTACCAGACTATCCATAGTTGTACCCCCAGATCTGAAAGCACCTACAGTAAAGTAGATTTTTGCAGGTCGTAAATCCGGATAAAGAGTTTTCAGTTTAGTTACATTTCCCGAAATCTCAGCCGAGAAGTCCTTAGCCCTGAACATATTGCTACGTATCGAATTCCAGAATACGGGATACTTAAAAATAGCTTCAATATAAGACTTACTGGTGTACCCTCTCGCCTTCATCATGGCCAGCTGTCCGGGACTTCCCTGCGTAATAAAATAACGGTTTAAATATTCATACTGCTGTGTACTGTCTTTAGTGGTAATAATTTGATCATAAGCGGCCCAGAAGTTATCAATATCCGTAGTTACAAAATTTCCTGAGATACCTTGGGCAAAAACAGTATTACAAAATAAAAAACAGAGAATAGTCAGCGTAGTTTTCATGTACTAAAAGATGCGATAAATTAAAAAATGTTGCATCACATCTCTCATTTTTGTCCTGTTCAATATAAACTTCACACCTAATGGATTATTCGACTAAACACAGAACATATCTTCTATTCTGAATGCTTTTTAAATGTCCTCTCTCTGTAATGTTCGGGGGATACCCCCATTAGTTTCTTAAATAAGCGGGAAAAATAAAATGGATCATCATAACCTAAACCTGACGCAACCTCTCTGATCTTAACTTTTGTTCCATATAATAACTGACAGGCCCGCTGGATTTTCAGTTGAATAAAATACTCTATTAGAGAGGTTCCGGTTGTTTGACGGAATAAACTGGAGAAGTGTGATGCCGAAAGTTGATAACGCGATGATAAATCCTCCACAGTAAATCTGTCGGCCAGTCTTTCCCGCATAAATACAATGGTCTCCTTAATCATTTCCTTATCCTCAGTACCTGAAAAATTTTCCTCAGGATATAGAAAGGTTGATAAAAAATGATAAAGACACATATTGGCATTATTTAAGTTATCCTTACTGTACCCCATTTCCAGACAATTGTACATCTTAGCCCAGATCTGAAGTCCTTTATCATTGTAAGGAATATCAACAGGACCATTATCTAAAGAAATGTTCAGCAACTGATTAAACTTGTTCATGTCCCTCCCACTGAAATGTACCCAGAATATACTCCAGGGATGTTTCAGGTCGGCCCCATATTTAATATATTCGGTGGTGGCCGGTATCTGGAAGTACTGATTCGGTTCAACTTCGTATCTTTTTTTATCAATCATATACCACCCCCTTCCCTGCACACAATAAATAAATATATTGTCTTCACAGCCTTTACGCCGTTCGCGGAAATGAAAAGATGCCTTTGGGAAATAACCGATATGAGTGATAAAAATTTCGTTTAAGATGACAGCAGACTGGCCTGCATTCTCATAAATCACAGGAGGCAAACTAATTAGTTTTTGTCCCTCAAATCCATCTCTGACCTTCTTCTTGCTCATTTCATTAAATACAAAATATATTTTAATCGAATAATCCATTAAAATACACATATAATTCATTGTTAAGCTATCATTGAGAGTTTAATTTTGATTCTTCACCCAAGCTTAAAAACACAATCAAAATGAAATCTATATTTAGTTTGTTTATTCTATTAATTTCCTTCCTTCCTTCAAAATCGCAGGATAATCTGATCCCTTCCAGTATCAAAACCAACAGTAGCATATTAAATGATTTTATGGATCAGCGATTCGGAATGTTTATACATTGGGGACCAGTAACCCTACGTGGTACTGAGATTGGCTGGAGCAGAGGTGTAAATGTTCCAATAGATGATTACGACAACCTATATAAAGAATTTAACCCTACCTTATTCAATGCCGACCAATGGGTGAAGGTGGCTAAAGATGCTGGTATGAAATATTTGACCATTACAGCAAAACACCATGATGGCTTTTTATTATGGCCCAGCTCCATTTCTGACTACAACATTATGAATTCTCCATACAAAGTGGATATTGTTGGCGCATTGGCAACAGCTTGCAAGAAATACGATATTAAATTTTGCATTTACTTTACAGTTTTGGATTGGCATGACCCGAATTATCCTATTCATATCCCAGACGGGAAAAATATTGATTCTAAAGCAGATATGAACAAATTTGTGCTTACGATGAAAAGGGAGCTAAAGGAACTTATCACAAATTACCACCCCTATATGCTTTGGTTTGATGGCAACTGGGAAAGTCCCTGGAAAAACGAATATGGCATAGATATTTACACCTATCTTAAAAAGCTGGATCCAAATGTGATCATCAATAACAGAATCGGAGCAAACAGTGAACATCCAAAATTAGGTCCTGGAATTTTAGGCGATTATGCAACACCAGAACAAAAAATTGGTGAGCTTAATATGAATGATCCTTGGGAAACCTGCATGACCATTTGCCAACAATGGGCCTGGAAACCCAACGACTCTTTAAAAACCTTAAAAGTATGTATTCAAACCCTGGCTAAAGTTGCCGGAGGAAATGGAAATCTCTTGTTTAATATCGGTCCGATGCCTGATGGAAGAATAGAGAAACGACAGGTAACAAGACTTAAAGAAATAGGTGACTGGCTTAATCTTTATGGCGAAAGTATATATAGAACAAAAGGAGGACCATTTCAACCGAATGAGATATATGCAACGACCCGTCGGGGAAATAAACTGTATGTGCATGTTTTCGAAAGAAAATCAGACCAATTAGTATTACCAGCGATGCCTGAAATTCGAGTTAAAAAAGCCTTTTTATTACGTGGCGCCAACATAGATTATAAACAAAGTAAAGGCGTAATCACCCTTCAGTTGCCCAGGCAGCTTCCTGATCAAAACGATTCCGTCATTGTTTTAGAACTGAACACAAATGCAGAAAACATCCCGGTTGTTTCTCAGACTAAATATAACTCTTTAATAATTTAGGTCAAATGCCAGCGGAATCAAGAATCTTCCAACTCAGGATCTAATATTTTTTTTATTGCAATGATGGTTCTTTGATAGAATCGCATGGTTCTTATTCGAAAAATATCATACAATAATGCATAAATCAATATACCAATCGGTCCATAAAAGGCATTGAATCCAAAACGATGAAAGAGATAAGCTCCAACAATAGCTCCTGTCATAAAAAAGAATATAATGACAAGTCTAAGTTTTATTTTAGTCCGTAGCGCTGGTTGGGAACGCTTTTCTTTATTAAAAAGTTGCGCCAGTTCAATGCCCAGATCGGTAAAAGTACCGGTAAGATGGGTCGTTCGGACTACAGAACCCGAAATCATAGAAACTAAAGAATTTTGCAAACCCATTGCAAAAAGCAAACTTCCGGCAAAAATTTCTTTTGAAACCAAAGTTCCATCATAACGCTGTCCATATAATCCTGAAAAAAGCAAAATAATTATTTCAATAAAAATAGGAATTGAATAAGAATACCTCTGATTACGTCCTGTAAACGACAATATTAAGCTTGAAATAAATGCACCTGCTAAAAAAAGAAACATCCATAATGCAATAACCTGAGCCGTTTTCCAATCCTGTAAAGCAATTCTTTCAGCAAATAAAGCAGCATGACCAGTAACATTAGTGGTTAATACAGAGAACCCAAGAAATCCTGCAGCATTTACAAACCCGGCAGTTATCCCAAGTAGAGTTGCTAATCTGAGGTTATGTTGAGGGGTACGTTTTGCCCCTAAGTGTCTTAACATGATTGTTATCTATTATTCATGGAATGAAGCAGTTGTTCTTCCGGCTTCATCAATTGATAAAGATACCCAAGGTACACAATTAAACTATAGTCCTGGGAATACAGTCTTAACAGTTCAATATCTTCCAAATTCAAAAGCTGTCTCTTTCGAAACAGCTTTTGAATTATAGAAATCACAGGAAATGATACACATCATACTTTATTGAACCTTCTCTATCCAGATTCTGTTCAGATCTAGTTTTTGTTCAGGTTTCAGGTTTGTTTTTAATGAAATCTCATAATAACCAGGCTTAGTAAAATTAAAAGCCCCTACCCGGTTGTCTGCAAACTCATCTGTATATTGCTCATGCGGCTCTACAACCACCTTGCCGTTCGGTTTCAGATTTACGGTTAATTGCTGCTGATTGGCACTTATCACGGCATTGACATCCGCCGAAGCAAAATTATGACAAGAGATGTCCACAGTATACTGACCTGCTTCAGGAATATAAACCTTCCAGATGATAGTTCCCTCTTTATGTATCAACAGACGATCAGGAAGCAGTCCATCAAATGGTTTTGCTTCAAACTCATCGGGTTTATGCATATAGTTTTTACTGTTCAGGGCATATCCGCCAAATTCAGATGCAGCCACAACCGATGGGTCTACCTGCACAGGCTGGCTGTACTCCAGCTTAACAACTGACACAAAATGATCACTCTGTTCGCCTGGCAGCTGGATAAGCGTAAGGGGGCCGTTTTGTGTGAAGGATAATTTTTCTTCCTTCCCATTTCTGATCAAAAATGCTTTCTCCACTTTTGAAAGAATACCTGATAAATGAAGCAAATGGTCCAGTGGCCAATTATAAATGTTCAGGTAAACCATTTGTTTATTGCCTGTAATTTTTCTGGTGGTAACTCTTCCCCAATCAAAACGAGGGTCATTAAATCGCAAACCTGCATCTCCGTAGATGGCCTCCCCGTTCTTCGTAAGCCAGCTGCCCATGTCTTCCAAACGTCTGACACCTTCATAAGGGACAGAACCATCTGCGCGTGGCCCGATATTCAAGGTAAAATTTCCATTAAGGCTTACATTATCAATCAGTGACTGTAATAACTGGCTTGACGATTTCCATTGATTTTCCAGCGAATTATATCCCCAGGAGTGCGCTATGGTACCGGCTGTTTCCCATGGCTGATCATTATAGGTCGAACCAAACTGATTATCGCCCAGCGTTTGAAAATCAATACCCGGGTTTGGTGTCGGCAAGCCCAGTCTTGAATTGATTAAACAGTTAGGTTGTAATTCCCGTACCAGTTTGATAACCTGTTCCAACTGTTCTTTTTTCACAATTGTTGTCCTATGATCAACCCACATATCAAACCAGAGCATCGCAATATCTCCGTAATTGGTTAACAGCTCCCGTAGTTGAGGCAACACTTTTCCCTGCCAGTACTTATCATACTGCTCATCTGTAATCCGGCCTGTCAACTCCTGGTTATGATCCCAGCCATCAGGATGCTCCCAGTCCAGCCAGTGCGAATAATAAAATCCTAAACGCATGTTGTGTTTCTTGCATGCTGCAGCCAGTTCTTTAATGACGTCCCGGTTGGTTTTACCCAATTTAGGCAGGCTGTATTCACTAACCTTGGTATCCCAAAGTGCAATACCGTCATGATGTTTAGCCGTGATGACGATATATTTCATCCCAGCTTTTTTCGCTAGAAGCACCCATTCTTCCGGGTTTATTTTATCCCAATCAAACCTTTTGGCCAGTGCTGTATACTCTTTGTTTGAAATACGGTTACGATAACGCAGCCATTCCGCATAATTGTTGCCATTTCTAAGTCGTTCTCCCTTCCATATGCCTTCAGCAGCACTATACAGTCCCCAGTGAATAAACATCCCAAAGCGCGCCTGCGTAAACCAGTCAGCACGTTGATCAGATGGTATTGCGGGCCTCTGCGCATTTGAAAAGGAGGCCATACCTACAAATAATAATAGTATCGTACAGGATTTAATATTCATGATGTGTTAAATTTAAGCGAATTAATATCCAGGAGTTGGTATCAGGTTCGTATTATTTCTAAGTTCTCTGCTTGGGATCGGAAATAAAAGTTCTCTCTGCGTTAAAACCGGCCCATAAGAAAACTGATGACCTACATAATTGTCAAAGCCCTTAGTCTTGAGATTAAATGCTTTACGAAGGCGAGCCATATCATACCAGGTGACATTTTCAAAACATAGTTCATACCAGCGCTCACGCCAGATAGCCTCCCGTAACTGATCTTTAGACAAGCCGGTAAGTCCTGCCAACTGTGCCCTTTTCCTGATCAGGTTAACGGCATCATATATTTTAGGACCAGGACCATTAACCTCATTAGCTGCCTCGGCATAAATCAACAGCACGTCAGCATAACGGATCAGAGACCAGTTCAGATCACTATTCGCTGTGCTTGTCTGTGCCACGACATCAAAAAGCTTATAAATAAAATTCCCTCCTAAATCTACCTCCAGGTTTCTATTGTCCTGATTGGTGAATTTAGTAAAAAAGAACTGACCTTCTTTTGCGCGCAGATCCGCCGGGTCATAGGATTTTACAAAGTCGGCAGTGGCATATATACCTCCGGTTTCAGCAGAATATGCTGAAATATTCTTATTATATGGAATAATCAATGATTGCCAGGTTCCAGGTATAATTTGTGTTTTATACTGTATCATAAAAATATTTTCGTCTACATTCTTTTTGGCCGGATTATGCAAATCACTATAGTTGTCAAAGAGCCTGAATTGTTTGGAATCAACAACCTCCTCTGCTTTCTTTGCCGCCAGATCAAAATATTCGGTCCCTTTTTGTAAAGGATACCCCGCCATCGTAAGGTATACTTTGGCAAGCAATGATTTTACTGCCCCCAGGCTAACCTTTCCGGTGATATCTACCCATGGTAGCCCTGCAACTTCTGCCGTCTTTAAATCCTCTACAATCAATTTATAAACATCTTCCGGAGCAGCTTGCTTTGGCCTCAGCTGACCAGATGTAAGATCTACAGGTTCAGTAACCAAAGGGATATTACCAAATTGCTGAACTAACGTAAAATAATACCAGGCGCGTAAAAAATGTGCTTCACCTAATAATCTTTTAGCTTCTGATGCATCCATTGCTATTCCAGGGATTTTAGCGATAGAAAGGTTTGCATTCCCAATACCCTTATAATAATTCTGCCAGTAATTTAACCCATAACTATTATCTGCAGTATTTTGCAGGTCCTTTACAAAATAACTATCAACAGCCTGTCCAAGATCTGTTGCAGCCTGACCAGTTGCGAATTCCGTCATCGTCCAGGGCCCTCCGCCAAAGTCGCCACTCATCGGATCACGCAAACTTGCATAAATTGCATTCACAGAACTTCTGGCATGTTCTGGTTTCGTAAAATAATTTTCTACAGTAAAGTTGCTCGGGTCAGATTCATTCAGAAATTTTTTACAACCAGTCTGCCATAATATACTGGTAGCTAATATCAGGAACCCATATTTTTTTATAATTGCTTTCATTACTTTTCTCTTAAAAGGTTTGTATTAAATTATAAGGCAATGTTAACACCCAACATAAATACCCTTGGCTTTGGGTAATCGTACAAGGCCAGCCCCTGATCAAAAGGCGCACTGGAGTTAGAAACTTCCGGATCGTACCCTTTATATTTGGTTGCCACGAAAAAATTCTGAACAGATCCATATATTCTCAGCCGGTTTAATTTTAATGCTGATGCAGTTTTTGACGGAAATGTATACGCCAGTAGTAAATTGCGTCCACGGATAAATGATGCATCAGTTACCTTATGACTGTCATTGTTGGTTGTGTAATAAGCATTAATTGGCCGTATTTGCGCGATCGGGGTATTTTGGTTTGTTTCTGTCCATGCATTGAGTACAGTTTTGTAACTATTAGCAATACCCTGCCTGTCTTCTGCAGAGTGCAGGCTTCTGTCCAGTACGTCATTACCATACATATACTGAAGGTCTATGGTCAAAGACCATGATTTATATTGAAACGTATTCAGAAAGGTTCCAAACCCATCAGGTATACCTTTTCCTATAATCGTTCTGTCTAAATCATTTATCTTTCCATCATTATTCAAGTCTTTATATTTGATGTCACCCGGTAACATATTATACTTCCTGGCTTCCTCAGCTTCATTACTCCCCCATGTTCCTAACTGAACCCTTCCGAAGAAAGAGCCCACAGGTTCTCCAACCCGGATGATGCCATTGCCGGAAACAATATCTCCACTGGCTAAGGCGAGTACTTTATTCTTGTTGACCGACAGGTTGAATGTTGTACTCCATGAAAAATCGGCTGTTTTGATGTTGGTTGAATTGATACTAAATTCAAAACCCTTGTTCTCCATGCTCCCCACATTCGAAAAAATGCTGCCGTATCCACTGCTGAAAGGCAATGGAGCATCCAGGAGCATCCCATTTACTTTTCTCTTGTAAAGATCAAGTTCCAGATTTAACCGGTTAGAGAATAAGCCGACCTCCAGCCCAAAGTCAATCTGCTTCGTTTTTTCCCATTGCAGGTTAGAATTGGCCATACGGTCTGTACCTATACCTATGTTTCTTGTCCCATCAAAAATCACGTTATAATTGCCCAGCCCTGCAAGTGCCCTGTATGCCGGAATTTCAGAATTACCTGTGGCTCCATAACTGGTACGAAGCTTTAAGTTGGAAATAACCGGGATATTCTTCATAAAATCCTCTTCAGTAACTTTCCACGCTAATGCGGCCGAGGGAAAGAAAGCAAACTGATTGCTCGATCCAAATTTTGAAGAACCGTCTGCCCTGCCTGTAAAGGTGACCAGGTATCTGTTGAGTAAGCTATAATTGATACGGGCAAAATAGGAGTTCAGCCCATAGGCCTGTCCATTAGAATATGGGGGCTGAGGGCTGGATCCTGCGCCAAGATTGTTGTACTTAAAATAAGAATCATCAAACCCTTGTGTACTGGCCTGATTTTCAAAACGATCCACATGCTGCCAGGAAAGGCCAGCCATTGCAGTCAAAGTGTGTATTTTAGAAAATTGCCTGTTATAGGTAAGATAATTCTCAAACTGCCATGAATTGTACCTGTTGTTATTTACAGATGCGTCTCCATTGTCAGAGATATACTGCATTCCCTTAGCAGCGAAATAGTCTTCTCTCTGATTAATCACATTAACGCCGATGGTTGATTTAAAATCCAGTCCGGGGATCAGATGAATAGTTGCATACATATTGCCGAGTAAAGTCTGGGTGCGCAAAAGAGATAGTCTATCCGCAGCTACCCGCAGCGGGCTATCACCACCTTCCATTCCGGGATAGTCACGGTTACTGGCCCATGATCCATCTGCATATTTCACAGGAATTATAGGTAAGGCTTCCAAAACCTGACGCATCATAGTGATACCTCCTCCATCAATCTGGTCCACTTGCTTCTCGTTCTGATCGGTATAACCTAATGTACCCCCTACTTTTATCCAGGTCTTGATCTGACTGTCGAATACAAAACGGCCAGCAAATCTTTTTTGCCATGATCCCCGCGCCAGTCCTTCCTGATTACGATAGTTTAAAAATGCGCCGTAGCTACTTTTCTCATTGCCATCGGTAAATCCAAGCTGGTGATTTTGAGTAAAAGCTTTTTGAAAGGACTCATCCTGCCAGTCAGTATCATACAGTGGATTTCCTTGTGCATCGAATAATTTGGGATTGGTCCGTTTAGTTTTAGGATCTGTATATTTTGTACCGGTTGCCCATCCAATTGGATCATATTTTTGAGCATTTGCATAAGCCAGGTCTTCTACAGCTAAAAACTCCTTTGAATTAAGTAATTTAAGCTTTTTGGGAAGCACACCAATACTGAAATCAGCATCATAGGTAATACTTCCACCTCCGGAACTTCCTCTTTTTGTCGTCACGAGAATCACACCATTGGCACCGCGTGCCCCGTAAATTGCCGTGGAAGAGGCATCTTTTAACACTTCAATAGAGGCAATATCATCTGGATTGATGTAATCTATTGGAGTACTCCCGTTTCTCAGGTCTACCGTATTCAATATCACACCGTCTATGACGTACAAGGGATTATTGGAAACACTCAATGAACTTGATCCGCGAATTCGGATATTTGCCCTGCCACCCGGTCTTCCGGAATTAGAGGACACATTCACACCTGATACACGGCCCGATAAACTTTGATTCAGCGAAGAAGAAGGACGTTCTTGCAGGGCTTCAGCTTTTACGGTACCAACAGCCCCCGTTAAGTCCGATTTTTTTGCTGTTCCATAGCCGACCACTACAACTTCATCTAAATCCTGTTGCTTAGGCACAAGTTTGATGACCATACTATTAGCGCTCACCTTTACTTCCTGAGTAACATAGCCTATTGATGAAATGATCAGGAAAGTATCATCGGTCAGGCCCTTTAAACTAAAATTACCAGTGTTATCGGTTATTGTTGATTTTTCGGTATTCTTTACTTTAATACTTACACCTGGTACTCCAATTCCGGTCTCATCTAAAACTTTTCCCTGTACATCAATTGAAGAAACCTGTAAATGATCTCTGCTCTTCTTCAGAGAATGCGCATTCAGCGGAAGCTGTACTGCAAAAAAAATAATGATAAGGTAAATAATTTTTTGGCGCAAAGCCAAGCCCTTAGGCGGCAGGTTGAAAAACTTTTTCATACTTGGTTGATTTGGTTGGTTAGGTTCAAAAACTAATACCTTTTACCATCATCCCAAACTCTGTTTCTTTTCGGCTTGCAGCTATTTTTTATGCCTGCCGGATTTTAAAGAGTCAGCATTTAGATAAGAAGTATTAGGTGGGTTATGATGAAGATATGAGAAATGTTACCCGTGAGATTATACTTTTTTTGCAATTCATTAAACTATCTTGTCATAATTTAATACGTAATAATCTCTTTTTAAATTTGTTGCGCCAGAACGGCTCTATTGATCAGTATAAGCAAAGTATTAAACACTGCTTGAGGTGAGAGATATAATCAGAGCCATCAAACAGGGCTCTGATTATATAAATGTTTATTTAGTCAATGAGAATTCATAGACGGATACGGACTTATATTCCTTTCCTGCTTTAAGGACTGTTGAAGGGAACTGAGCCTGATTAGGGCTATCTGGAAAATGCTGGGTCTCTACTGCAAATGCTGTTCTGAAATCATCCTTATGATTTGATTTCATCCTGTTTTTACTCTGCATAAAATTGCCACTATAAAACTGCAATCCAGGCTGATCCGAGTAAACACGCATCACTATACCACTTTGATCACCAGTTATTACGGCTACGGGTTGATCTGCAGGATGTGTATGAAGTACAAAATTATGATCATACCCCTTCCCGTTTTTCAATTGCTCATTTACTGCATTTATCCGTTCTCCAATAGCTCTTTCTGAGGTAAAATCGAAGGGAGTTCCTTTTACCTCTGCTAGTTTACCAGTCGGAATCAATGTTGAATCTACCGGAGTATATTGATCAGCATTAATTTTAAGCAGATGTTTTAAAATACTTCCGCTTTGTTCTCCGTTGAGATTAAAAAACGCATGGTTAGTTAAGTTGATCACTGTATTCTTATCCGAGACCGCTTCGTAGCTAATTTTAAGTGCATTATCATCAGTAAAAGTATAGGTCACTTTTAACTGCAGGTTTCCCGGAAAGCCTTCTTCCATATCTTTAGACAGATAAGTCAGCTCTAAACTTTGCTTGTTTAATACTTTAGCATTCCATACCACATCCTGGTATCCCTTTTTACCACCATGCAAAGTATTTGGTCCATTATTGGTAAACAATTTATAGCTCTTGCCATCCAGTGTGAACTGCCCCTTCGCTATCCTGTTGCCATAACGCCCGATGGTTGCACCAAAATAAGGTTCGGTCGAGTTCTGATATCCTTCCAGGCTATTAAAACCAGCCACAACATCTACCAGTTTATGGTTTTTATCAGGTACATACAACGCAACCAGGCGTCCGCCGTAATTGGTAACTAAAGCTTTTGAACCCATATTATTTAGCAGTGTAAACAAATGAACTTCTTTCCCATCTACTCTCTTTTCAAAAGCTCCTGGTGAAATGACTCCGGAATTCAGACTATCATTTACCTGATCATTCTTTTTTCCTGATGAGTTACAAGAGGTAATTAACATAAAACCCAAGAGAACAAGCGATAAAATGCAATATTTAAAATAAGCTTTCATTATCTTTTATTTAAGATGTAATCAAGAGATTTAATTGAATAGCCACCTACAACGCTACGTGCCTGAAAGCCTACCTGCTTTCCATCAGTAGTTTCATGCCAGTCGCATAAAGGTACCCGGGTCGGTGTTTCAGTAACATATTTGAATACCGGATTAACCAATTTGTCAAAATCTGCACGGTTATCGGCAAGTGTGGCTGTCCACAGGATCCAGTCTGATTTAGTATAGGTGCGACGACTGTCTAAAGGCAGGCCAAATTCCCGTTGTTTGGTCAGATAGTAATTGATTTCTTTTTTATAAACCTCTTTTGGAAAAATATTCAGGTTTAACACCTTATCCCAGACCAGGTTGTATTTCTGGCTCCAGGTATCTTTACTGTCAAAGGTCAAAGCATAATGATCGCCTGCATCAGCCATTTGCATCCATTTGAGGCCCATTTCCTTAGCCTGATTCTTAAATTTCAAGGCCTCTTCGGTTTTGCCTAGTTTTTCAGCAAGCATTGCGTAACCACCCAGGGCTACAATAGCTTTAACAGACAAGTTTGCATTACGCGCCATATGCCCTGCAAAGTCATCAGTACACAACTGATTAGCAGGATCTAAACCTTCTTTACTTAAATAATTTGCCCAGGTAGTCAAGGTCTTCCAGTGTTTTCCCGCATAAGCCGCATTACCCTCTACTCTGGCAATTGCAGCTGTTAAAATGATCATATTACCAGCTTCCTCTACAGGCATGTCCTCTCCGTAAGTCTGGCCATTAGCCAGAGGATAGGTTCCCAGATCATGTGAAGGAAACTGTTTTTTCCATTTACCACTTTCACTATAAAAGAAAATACCATTTAGCATACCTTTCAGCAAATCCGGATTATAAATTAGAAATAAAGGGGCCGATGGATAGGTCACATCAACAGTATTGATTGAACCGTTACTAAAGTTCTCTTTGGACAGAAACAAGAGATCACCCTGTGGGCTTTGGACTAGTTTATGCGCCGAAATTGCCTGTCTGTAAGACAAATCTAATAGTTTAGCATACTTATCACCTCCCGCTTTCACATTTTCAGTATAGTACTTTTGATTAAATGCTTCACATTTTTTTAAAACGCTAGCATATTCTGTATCGGCCAGTAGCAATTGTTTATCTATTGTTTGATTATTGCTCCTGTTCCACCAAGGTTTCAAGTCCTTACCAAAATATTGTACAGAATAGATATCATCATAAGCCACCAGCAAATGTTTTTCTTTCTCTACTGAGCTTACCTGGTCAAACGGGAGAATTGTAGAGAGACTGAACTTCCTTCCCTCTGCAACAGCAGACCCTGCCGATTTTCCGGATACGAAATCTGCTACAGCACTTGCCGAAGGGCTAATGTACTGGCGCGCATTCGCATTTTGAGGAACTGCTACATAAAGGTAACCCCAGTCAATCCGGACATCGTCACCATGCTTCTTTAATACTGCCTGTTCTTTTGTCCCTGCCTTTAAAACTGACAAAGTTCCGGTTTTATATTTACTTGCATTAACATCCTGGAACTCAGTATTCACAGCAAGCCCGGTTGAAGCTCCAAAATACACTTCAGTAGTATGCTTTTTACCGTCTTGAGCTTTCACTTTAAAGGACACATAAGACACCGGACGTGACAGCAAATCAAGATTGTTCATTAATAACGGAGAAGTAAATGCAACATCCAGCCTTACACCCCCACACTCATAACTATAACTGGTCTGGGTTGCATTCAACTTTAAATCAGTTTGCTTAGCCGACAGTATATTCTGCAAGTCCTTAACAGGCTCCTCATTGACCAGACCCGCGTCTAACCATTGCCCGCCCACATTGTTTCTCACATGAATGGCCAGTATATTCCTGCCCTGTCTTAATATTTTGTCATCAACCGGTACATAAATAAATTTACCATTATAGCATTTGCAATCAAAAATCTTCGTTCCATTCAAGTACACTTCAACGTCGTCATCGTTCATGAGTTTAAGTTTTAAACCTTTAAAATCAGTGCGATCCAGATTAAAGCCCCTGCGGGTCCAAAGGTCTTTGCTCCTCCATTGTGTCGTAGCAGTACCATCGCCAAAAGGCGCAATACCAGTTTTCCAGCCGTTATCGCCATAGTCAGGCTGTTCCCAACCATGAGCCGGTTCGGATTCAGTATAGTGTACATTATAAGCCTTTTCATCAGAAGCAGGCAATATAGTCACCAGATTCTCTTCCTGACTGCCTAAAAATCTGTACACTTGATGATCTACTCTGATCAGGCCAGTCAAAGACTGAACGGTACCTGTCCAATGTTTCGTTGGAGAAGCATTCAATTTATCGGAAAAGGACCAGATACTAAAATATGGATCGTGTGTAATCAGTGGATAAGCCGGAGCAATCCGCTCCTGAGCAGATACCCTTAACAGCAAGGCTGTTAAACATAAAGTGGTAATCAATCGTTTCATTTGCTATTCTTTTTCGGTTTATAGGTCTGTATAGGTTTATTTTGTTGTACTCAGTGAAAATGGCAGATCTTCTTTTGCCAATCCGCGGCTTACTTCAGGCTGACTGGCCATCTCAAGCTCCAATACTCCTCCTTGTACGAGGTCGCCATGCTTTATAAAATTATGGGTATACGGTTTCCCATTTAAAGTTGCAGACTTGATGTATACCTTCTCTTTACTGTTAGAAGGTGCATTGATAATGAACTGCTTTCCATTCTCTAAATTAATAGTTATCTTTTTAAATAGAGGACTTCCTAAAACATATTCATCCGTCCCCGGGGTAACACTGTAAAAACCCAGGGCGCTTAATACATACCAGGAAGAAGTCTGTCCCTGATCTTCATCACCAGGATATCCATTTTCTGTAGCATTATAGAGTTTATACATAATCTCCCGGGCATGTTGCTGTGATTTCCAGGGCTGACCAGCGTAATTATACAAGTAAGCCATATGTTGTATGGGTTGATTTCCATGTGCATACTGCCCCATATCAGCCATCACCATCTCTGTCATTTCATGGATCATCCCTCCGTAAGTACCAACATTTACCCGATTAGGTTCTGAAAATACAGAATCCAGTTTAGCAGTAAAATTGTGATTACCACCCATTAAATCAATCAAGCCCTGAATATCCTGAAAAACAGACCAGTGCCAGTGCCATGCATTTCCCTCGGTAAAAGGCCCACCCCATTCAACAGGATCAAAATTTGGAATCCATCTGCCTTCATTATCTTTACCCCGCATAAACCTGGTTGAAGGATCATACACATTTTTATAGTTGTACATCTGCCGCGCAAAAATTCTGCTATAAAACTCCTTACCGGTTCGTTTTGCCAAACTATATCCGCAAAAATCATCATAAGCATACTCAAGCGTTTTGGCAGTAGCCTCCCTGTATTGTGGATATGGCAGATAACCCAATTCGTAATATTCCTTCCATCCGTCTCTTCCGTTGGCCGGTCCCCATGGGCCTTTGTTTGTCGCTTCATGGAGATAAGCCTTTAATGCCAGCTCAGGATCAAAAGTATGGATCCCTTTTGCCCAGGCGTCAGCCAATAAAGAAATGGCATGGTTACCAATCATGCTCCCGGCCTCACTTGGAAAGGACCAGGATGGAAGCCAGCCACATTGCTGGTAAGCATCCAGCAAGGCCTGCATATATCTGCCATGCATGGTAGGATGAATTAGCGTATTTAATGGGAATTGAGCTCTGAATGTATCCCAGAAGCCAGTATCTGTAAACATATAGCCCTGATGTACTTTGCCATCATAAGGACTAAAATAATAAGGCTGTTCATTTTTGTCCAGCTCGTAATATTTTCTGGAGAATAAACTGGCTCTGAAAAAACAAGAATAAAAAGTTGCTTTATCTTCTTCAGACCCACCCTCGACTACAATTTTTCCCAGCGACTGATTCCAGATTCTTTCGGCATTCTCTTTAGTTTGTTCCAGTGTTTTGTCCTTTCCCAATTCTCTGTTCAGATTCAGTCCAGCCTGTTCTGCACTGATATAAGATGAAGCAACCTTGACCTGGACCTTCGCTCCCGCAGCAAATTCTACATAAGCACCTTTTCCTTCCCCTTCAGCATTTAAGGCTCCGGGTAAAATAGTATTGCCCTTATTCTCCCAGGTACCATAGCTCTTTATGGGCTGATCAAATTTAATCACAAAAAAATCCCTGAAGCCCTCTTTAAAACCCTCTCCATTATTCACATAACCTGTAATCCTTCCCTCTTCAGGAAAGATCAGGATCCCACTGAGGTGGGTATATCCGTCAAGAACCAGATAACTCTTTTTACCTTTAGGATAACTGAATCTTAAATGAGCTCCACGTTCAGTAGGTGCGATCTCTGTTCTGATTTTATTTTCAAACTGAACACTGTAGTAATTGGGCCTGGCAATTTCGTTGGCATGGCTAAATTTCGCTTCTCTTGCATTCTCATCTACGACAAGCTCATCAATAAGGGGCATCAAAGAAAAAACTGCATAATCTCTTGTCCAGGAGCTGCACTGATGCGCTTGCTGAAACCCACGAATGTGATCTTTATGGTACTGATATTTCCATCCATCTCCATTTTTACCAGTTTGCGGTGTCCAGGTATGCATTCCAAAAGGTAATGCGGTTGTTGGATAAGTATTCCCTCTGGTTAATTCATGTCTGGAATTGGTGCCTTGTAAAGTATTGACAAAATCTACAGGCTCTTTTTTCTGAGCCAAACTGCCTGAGCAGTAAAAACAACCGATAACAACTACTAATTTGAGCTTCATTTGCATATCTTCTATGAATAACTACCAACCTGGATTTTGCACCATCAAATCATCTGAATTCACATCCTTTGATGGGATTGGGAATAAATAGTGTCTTTTATTAAACACCCTTGTTTCAAAAGGAACCACTTGCAGAAAACCTGGTAAATCCTGAGCTATATTTAAGCCCATCATCGGCCCATTATCAGTTTGCTCCGCAATTTTCCAGCGCCGTGTATCAAAGTACCTTACGTTTTCAAAAGACAGTTCTACCCGGCGCTCTTTTCGGATAGCAATGCGCATGGCTGTCTGATCCGCGGGTAATGGAAGCCCGGCTGAGCCATACTGTGGGATACCAGCCCGTTCCCTTATCAAATTCACATATCTTGCAATATCAGGATTGCCAGGTTCTGCTTCATTCAGTGCTTCGGCATAATCTAAATAAACGTTAGCTAAACGATAAAGAATATCTGGTCTGTTATTTTCATCCCAATTGCCTAATCCCATGGCTTTACGCACAACATAACCTGTCGGACAATAATCGCCTCCTCCTGTCTTTTTACCTGAATTACCAGTGTTATATAATTGAGTGGTAATCAACCCATTATTTACATCCAGCCAAATACTGTTATTATAGGTGATGTTTACATAAAAACGAGCTTCACGATTGACCCATTGGTTATAGGTACTTCTTGGTTCCGGGGAGCCCGGTGCCAGAAAATTTGTATTTCCGGTTGTGACATAACCTGAAGTGGGGTCATCTATACTTTTACCGTTAGCCATAAAATAAGCATCCACCTGTCCCTGAGTCGCGCCCAGACCACCAGAACCTCTTGACTCTGAATTATAACCACTGTGATATGGGCACATTTCGTATTGACGCGGACCTATAGATGCACCTGGACGGGCAAAAATCACTTCAGAATTCCACTGATTTAAGAAAACGTTTCTGCAAGATAAATAAGCATTTATAGTCCCATCAGAATTCATTTCCTTATATAAACTGTAAGTACCGGTAAACTGAGTTAAAAAGTCCTTATAGGCATCAGCAGCTTTTCTCCATTTATTGGCGTCGAATGACTGGCTGATCAACTGCTTACCGTCTTTATTTTTTAAACTGGCCAGATCTGTATTGCCATTATAAAGCGGGCTGGCACTTAAAAGTAAAGCCTGCGCTTTAAATGCCAGGGCAATTCCTCTTGAAATCCTTCCATAATTATTATCATTTACCGGAACAACGGGTAAATCGGCCGATGCTGCCTGTAATTCGGTAGTGATATAAGTAATGCACTCATCAAAACTGTTGCGTGGTAAACGAAAGTTAGCCGCAACGGCATCGGGTGGTATTACGTTTTCTCCCAGAAGTACAACCGGACCATACAAACGAACCAGATAAAAATAATAAATAGCTCTTAAAGCACGGGCTTCTGCTTTATACTGCGTAATCAGTTGTGGGCTTATATCTTGCTTAACCTTATCAATATTAGCCATGAAGAACCCGGCTGAGCGTATCGATTTATAAAAATTGTTCCAATAGTTATTCACGAAGTCTGAGTTTGCATCCCAGTTGCCAATATTCATGCTATTGGTCTGTACAAAACTCCACAGATATTCACCCTCGTCTGAGCCGCCTGTCCACATACCCGCGTTTTGCGCACTACCAGGGAAACGCTGACCAAATTCATCAGGTATGCTGGAATATACGTTATTTAAAAATTTCTCGGCAGTTGCCCGCGTTGTAAAAGTTTGATCTAAAGTCAACCGGTCATCAGGAACCTGATCTAAAAATCCTTTTTTACAGGAGGTAGCCATCGTTAAACAAGCTACTATCGCAACATAAATATATATTTTCATGATAATTCTATATTAAAATTTAACACTTAAGCCTAATGATATCGTCCTATTGATCGGATACTTAGAACCGTCCGCTAATCCGTTACCGTTATTAGTATTCAATTCCGGATCCCATAATTTGAACTTACTGAAGGTTAATAAATTCGCTCCAATCAGGTAAACAGCCAGGTTCTTGACATGTAGTTTTTCTGAAAAATGCTGAGGCAGGTTATAACTCAACTGAGCTGATTTCAAGCGCAAAAAGCTTACATCTTTGATCCACCAGGAACTATTTTGCGTGTTGTTAAAATTTTGATCCTGACCAAAAGCCAAACGTGGATAGAATGCATTCTGATTTGGGTTTTCAGGCGTCCATCTGTCGGTGATATTACTATAAGCATTGCCCAAACCACCGTTTCCATTAAAAGGTTGAATAGCCGAGCCCCCCAATTCGATATCAGCACCGGCAATCCCCTGGAAGAAAGTACTTAGCAGAAATCCCTTATAACCAACACTTACCCCAAAGCCATATACCTTATTAGGAACATCCCCTCTTCCAATCCTGGTTTGATCCAATGAATTAATGATGCCATCTCCGTTCAAATCTTTGTATTTGATATCACCAACCTTAACCAATGATTTTGCACCGGGTACCGCACTTGCATCAATTTCTGCCTGGCTGGTAAACAGACCTACTGCCTGATAACCGTATCTTGACAGAATATTATTTCCAAGATGAGACATCCATGGATATGGCTGAGGAGGTAAATCATCATTGATTAATTTATCGCGGTTATAGGTAAAAGTACCATGGAAACCTAAATCTACCTGACCGACTTTAACATTATAGTCAAGGGTAGCATCTATGCCCCGATTATCAACTACACCTAAATTACCCCATGGCTGACTTACCAGCCCCACATAACCAGGGATCGACTGGCGTTGTAAAAAGATCCCGGTACGTTTCTCTTTGAACAAATCGACGATTAAGCTTAAATTATTATTCAATGTCTTAATCTCTAAACCAAGATCTTGTTTACGCGACTCTGCCCACCGGATATCAATTCCATAATCACTAACCTGAATTCCACCTGTATTATTGAAATTTTTACCCAGCTGATAACCGGAAGCACCATCAGAAACTAATGTTAAATAAGCAAATCGTCTCCCGTTAATAGATCCAATACCCGTTTTACCATCGGAATACCTGAATTTTAAGAAGGAAACTACATTTTTCAGCGGTTCCCAGAATTTCTCACTGGATGGGATCCAGCCAATACCAAAGGCAGGAAATGAACCATATCTGTTGCCCGGAGAGAACAATTCAGATCCATTGTAACCAAAATTTAACTCTGCAAAATAACGGTCATCGTACGAATAAGTAGCCCGGGTTGCCAGACCGATGGCGCGATAAGGAATTGAAGAGGTAAAATCAGTTACAAAAGGTTTGGAGAGATCACTGGAATAACCTGTAAACAATCCTCCAACGCGATGTTTACCAAAAGCTTTATCATAGTTTAAAGAAACTTCATTATATAACTGATGGTTTCCGTCCTGCGATGGGCTAAAACTTAAATAATTTTGTGTACTGGTATAAGTTTGCTGTAAATTCAAAGAGCCATCAGCTTTATAAGGAGAATCTGTTCCTGGTACATTTACTGGAAAGTAGGTGCTCTCCCGCTTAGACCTGTTAATAAAATTCTGATTGTAAGCATCGAATGAGAACATGGCTGTTGCAGTCAGGCCAGTTGTAATAAACTTTAGATCCTGCGTTAATCTGATATTGGTGTATAACTGACTCTTAAATTCAGATCTGTATCCACGGGTTGTCAGATCGGCATAAGGATTTCTGAACCCTCCGTTTGAGGACTGTCCTGGTACAAAACCACCCGGGTACATGACTGGATAAGCAACGGGAGAGGCATCTAAAGCTGAACGGAAAATATCTTCGGTATTCAGCGCCGGATAATTTCCTACTGAGGCATAACCTTGTATACCCAGATCTAATTTGGTAGTCCCGGTTAATTTTAAGTTCAGATTACTGGTAAAATTGTACCGTTTATAATCCAGCGAAGAATTGTATTGAGCAAGGTCGTTTGTTTTCAAATAGCCGGTTTCATTATAAAAGGCCAGTGAAACGTAGTACTGCGCTTTTTCTACACCTCCCGAAGTACTTAAATTTGCCCTTCTGGTACTACTGTATTTATTAAATAACTCATTCATCCAGTTTACATTCGGATACAAGAGCGGATCTGCGCCTGAAGCTGTTTTATTGATGTAATCCTGTGTATACTGAACAGGTAAACCCCGGCCAGTACTGGCCTCATTAGCCATATTCATATAGGTTACCCCATCTGCCATCTGCGGGCGGCGGGTAAAGGTGCTGATGCCCTCATTATAATCAAATAAAATGCTGGATTTGCCTACCTGACCGGTCTTTGTTTTAACAATTACTACTCCATTCGCACCCCTGACGCCATATACAGCTGTACCAGAGGCATCTTTAAGTACTGTGAAGGATTCAATATCTTCGGGGTCTATATTATCAATTGAGCGCTCGACGCCATCTACCAAAATTAAGGGTGCACTTGAATTCCCTCCAAATGTTGCGATCCCCCTGATCCAGATATCAGCAGTGGATCTTCCTGGTTCGCCACTTCTTTGAACACCAACCACTCCTGAAATACGACCGGCTAATGATTGTGTGATACTTGAAACTGGCTGTTTCAACTCCTTGGCATCTATGGTAGACTGCGCACCAATCAAAGATACTTTACGCTGTGTACCAAAGCCTACAACAGCCACTTCCTCCAGCGCATTATCACTTGGTTTAAGACTAATACTCAGGTTCCGCTGACTTCCAACAGTCACTTCAAGGGGTTGATACCCCACATAGGTAAACTGGAGTATAGCCGAGGCAGACGGGACACTGATACTAAAACTTCCATTGACATCTGTAGAGGTTGAACTCAGGCTCCCTTTTATTTTAACCCCAGCTCCGGGAATAGGAAGTCCATGCTCATCCTTTACAATCCCCCGCACTGTAATCTGTTCAGATTTACGAGGAGAATGTGCGATTTTATTCAATAAAATCGTTTTATCAACTATGTTATAATTAATAGACAACTTATTCAGACAAGCATTGAGTGCCTCATCAATGGTTGCATTCGTAAGACTGACGGAAACTATTTCTCTGGCAGGATCAAAGTCGTTGCTAAGAAATACATATCCGGTTTGATTTTTTATGTCTTGTAAAACTGTTGAAAGTGGTTTGTTCTTTTGATTCAGATTAATCTTTTGCGCCAATACGGTGGCACTTGCCTGAACAAAGGCTATCATGAGTATGAAAGTGGTTAGTTTCAAGATCAATAGCAGTTTAGGGTAGGTCCTGAAAACGGACGCACCACGATTAAAAGCACTTATTTTCATTTGCTTAATTTTTCTCAAAAGCAGGAATGGATACCACAAGATTTAGCGCATAACACGCCCATAATCTCAGGCTCATTTCGTACTTTTGATTTGGTTTGGGTTAATACAGAAGTTAGTTCAGATTAATTTTTCCGATTTATAATCGGAGGGGTTAGCTCAAATCTTTAGCCGGGCAATGGGTCCAAGCATTGTCCGGTTTTCATTTAAGTCCCTATAGCCGCTAGCTATACGTTTGTATATCTTTTTCCATGTTCATAATTTTATTTGGTTAAATATTTGGTTTAATCGTCCGGGCTGTTTAGCCCTAAGACAGGGTATTTAGTTTTGTATGATTACTATTTTTTTTCTGCCATGATTATTTTCCGGGGCTTCAACTCTAAAATTGATATTGGCAAAACCTAAAATTCTCAGCGCCTTGGAAGCATTCATGTTCCGATAAATTTCTCCGTTAAATTTATTTGCAGGTATTTTACCTTTGTATTCTACATCTACATCATACCACCTGGAAAACTGATCCATCACCGTAGAGATACCTGCATTTTCGAACTTGAACAATCCATTTTTCCAGGCCACTGCCACTGTAGTATCCACCTCAGCAACTTTAATATTCTGGTTCACCCGGGCTTGTTGACCCGGGCTTATAATCCGCTCGAAAACAGCCGCTTTGCTGATTTTAACGCTTCCCTCCAGTAAGGTTGTTATCGTAAACTCATCCGTATCGTAGCCGTTTATATTAAAATGTGTTCCCAGTACCTCTACGTCCTGTTTTTTACCAGAAACAATAAATGGCAATCTCCCTTTTCGGTTACTTACTTTAGCAATTTCGAAATAGGCCTCCCCTGTCAGCTCGACCTTACGTCCTGAGCTAGCAAAAGAAATGGGATACTTTAAGGAAGAAGCCGAGTTAAGCCAGACATGACTACCGTCAGAGAGTACAACCTGGTATTGCCCTCCAGGGGGAGTGGTTATCGTATTAAATTCTGAACTAAGTTCAGCCTTCCTCCTGTTGTTATGATGATAGCCTGGATCCTTTACTTCATACAGCAATTTTCCATCAGCAGTTTTCCGGATACTGATGCCCGATTGTTCGGCCAGTTTACCATTGACTGCATCAGTAAGCGATAATTTTGTACCGTCTGCCAGAGTAAGGGTAGCTTTGTTCCCTCCCGGGCTAAGTTCTCCTTTATAAATCTTACCGGAATCTACCCGTTTACTGACCAGATAGATTCCAATTGAAAGGGTTAATAAAACAACCGCAGCTGTCATTAATTTTCTATATAAAGGGTAAATCCTTCTGGATAGATTCACTGAAGAATCCAGGTGGTCTTCAGCCGAAAAAACGTGGTTAAGGATATTTCTTTTTTGACTATCATCCAGACCTCCGGTAAACTCATGACTGGTTAGATATTCATCCATTAAATGATGTAAAAAGACTTCGTTAACGGGATCATTAACCAGCAAAAAAAACTCCTGAGTTTCTTCTGCAGAGGCAGTTTCCTCCATATACTGATCAAACAATAATTGTATCCTCGCTTTTGAAATCATAATCACATTTGTGAATGCTTATTTATACACTGACGTTACAAAATGCAAACAGGGGTAATCAGGATTCAAAATATTTTAAGAAAATAACAGAAGATCTATTTGTTCATTGAAATCAGAACAAACAACATGGCATTCATCTCAATAAAATGAGTACGAATTGTCTTCAGGGCCAGCTTCATATGTTTATGGACCGTTCCCGAAGAAATATTTAATTGGTCAGCTACCTCCTGATATTTCAATCCTTGTTCATGACAAAGTTCATAAACTAATTTTTGTTGAGGAGGAAGGGTATCTACAACTGTCTTTAGCATTTTTGCAGATTCATTATACAAAAGTCTGTGCTCAGCATTAGTTCCGCTTAAAACATCTTGAGCAGTAAGCTCCACATACTTCAACGCATCAGCAGCAATCTTTCTCAGTGCTGTATAGCATTGATTTCGCGTGGCCCGGTTAAGATAAGCGCCAAAATTCTCAATAGTTTGAATATCTTTTCTCTTTAGCCAGATCTTAATAAAAATGTCCTGCACAATTTCTTCTGCCTGGCTTTTAGACCTAGTTAATTTCATGGAATAATCATATACCATGACCTGATAATGATCAAAGAGCTCGGTAAAAGCCACCTTATCCCCTTCAGCAACTCTATCAAGTAGCATTCTTTCCAAAACACGATCATAGGGCCGGCCTTTGTACATCCAATCTTTCTATATTTAAGCTAAATATTCGTAACATCAATATTATGTATAATTTTTATAATTACACATTGCCCAAAGCATATTATCCTAAAATACCAATTTTTCAATCACCTTTTTATACTGACATTATGCTGTTTTTATTCTCCAGTCAAGTTTGATCATACATAATGTTATCTTCGGTTAAAAAACGCATTAGTTTATTAAAAAAGCATTTCTCATGAAAGAGAAAGAACCAACGTCAAAAACTCTGGCTGATCTCTATGAAATGATGGGTTTACCCGTTGATTTGATCAGTACAGAATCAGGTTTTACCATACATTCCTTAAAAGAAACATTTAAGGATCTCCCTTTTAAATCCATTGCCTACCGCCCGGATTACTTCAGTTTTGTGTTTGTTAAAAATGCATATGGAAAGTATATTATTGATGAGATGGGCTTTGATATCAACCCTGGTACAATTTATTTCACTAACCCAGGCAATTACAGAAGTTTTGAGTGGTCAGAAATTACAGACGCCTATCTCATTACATTTAATGAATTTTACCTGAAAGAACATGTTCATCCTGATGTTTATCAGGACTTTTCTTTTTTGCTGACAGAAATCGTTCAGCCAAGGTTAATGCTACCAGCGCAATTTGCTGATATTGAACAACTATACCGGCAGATCCATAAAGAACAATTAGGAAAATCCCCATATAAGAATAAAATCATCGGTAGCTTATTTGTGGCGTTATTATTAAAAATAAAAGAGTACTTCTGGCAGGACTATAACCCCATATATGAAGGTAACCGTAGTTCTTCGATCGTTAAAATATTCAAGAAGAACCTGGAAGAGCACTATCGGGCTATAGTTTTTGGGCAGGAAAACAGCTTGTACAGGGTTCAGGATTATGCAGATTTACAGCATTTACATCCTAATTACCTAAGCAGCGTCATCAAGACAAAAACAGGAAAACCCGTTAGTATGTGGATTTCAGAAAAGACGGTCGCTGAGGCAAAATCACTGTTGCATAACTCAGAAGCTTCTATTAAAGAAATCTCGTTTATGCTGGGCTTCTCAGAAGCTACACACTTTAGTAATTACTTTAAAAAGTATACAGAACTAACTCCTGTAGCCTACCGGAAGCTGCAAAATTCCAAATCTTAGATTTTCATACTTAATCCTTTAATATCCGTCCTTTTAGCAGGCGTTCTTTAACTGACCTTTGAATTATCAAACTCAGATGAAGAAAATATGAAAACGCTAAAAGAAAAAGTAATTCTGGTTACTGGTGCCTCAAGAGGCATAGGAGCAAGTATCGCGCACAAACTGGCTGCTGCCGGGGCAAAAGTCATTGTAAATTATGCTGGCGGCAAAGAGGCTGCTGAGCAAACCGTGAATGAGATCCGTCAACAGGGCGGTGATGCAATTGCCTTACAGGCAGATGTAAGTAACAGCGAGGCTGTTAAAGCCTTATTTGATGCAAGCATTGAACAATATGGCCGGATTGATGTACTGGTCAACAATGCAGGTATTATGATTACCAAACTGCTCAAAGACACTACCGATGAAGATTTTGCCAGACAGTTTGATGTGAATGTCAAAGGGACCTTTAACACCATGAGGGAGGCAGCTACCCGTTTGGCCGACAATGGCAGCATCATTAATTTCTCTACTTCCGTAAACCGGATTATGCTACCTGCTTATAGTACCTATGTAGCTACAAAAGCGGCTGTTGAACAATTAACCCGTGTATTCTCGAAAGAAGTAGGCAGTCGTGGAATCAATGTAAATTCTATTTCTCCTGGTCCAACCAATACCGAGCTGTTTACCAATGGTAAACCGCAGGAGGTGATTGACCGTCTGGCTTCTCTCTCTGCTTTTAACCGCATTGGCGAACCGGAAGATATTGCCCGGGTAGTAAGCTTCCTTGCAGGAGATGACGCAAAATGGATCACTGCGCAAAATATAGGTGTAAATGGTGGAATGGCATAATTAAATCTAAAAATCATGAACAGTTTAAAAAATAAAGTAGCATTAATTACAGGATCAGCAAGGGGTTTAGGCAAGGCTATTGCTGAACGTTATGCAGCATTGGGTGCAGATATTGTGATCAATTATTCAAGAGATAAGGCATCAGCCGATGAAGTTTTAAGTAATATAAAAGCAATGGGTGTAAGCGTAATTGCAGTACAGGCAGATGTGAGCAAAGTGGCGGACCTGGAACGTTTATTTGAAACTGCAAAACAAGCATTTGGAAAAATTGACATTGTTGTCGCCAATGCCGGCATTGAACTGGTAGAAACCAAGGTTGTAGATTTTACCGAAGAACAGTTTGACAGGTTATTTTCTATAAACACCAAGGGAGCCTATTTCACTATGCAACAGGCCGCCAAAAATGTAGAAGACAATGGGCGGATTATTTACATTGCTTCCAGTACTACAGCTTTTCCGGTTCAGGGCATGGCTGTATATGGTGGTAGTAAAACTACGCCCAGATATATGGTAGATGTTTTATCCAAAGAGATTGGCCATAGAGGTGTAACTGTAAATACGATCATCCCTTTTGCAGTAGATCATTCGGGGATCTTCGCTGAACCTGATAGTTACCCCGCTTTGAGAAAACAATTGCTGGACAGTTGTCCAATGGGCAGGCTTGCAGAGGTCGAAGATGTAGCCAATGCCGCAGAATTTTTTGCAAGTGACCTTTCCTCTTTTGTGAACGGGCAGCATTTGCTGGTCAATGGAGGGGCTACAAACTAGCGTTTATCGCTTCTTTGATTCCTTCGCCGGCAGTCATAAAAAACGATGGCCCAGCCAATAGGATAACCTTAGTCACCGGTTTAAAAATGGCCATTTTTTTTGCTTTGAGATAATTCTGGGTACGGTACGCTTCAATAATCCCCCTGGTTACATTACCCGCTACCAGAGCTGTGGGCGAATCAATCCCAGCATCTTTGAGGTCACTGGCAAAAGCAAAGTTGTTTACACCTAAGGTTAAGGCTTCACGCATGGCTACACGACCTATGGAAATCATCAGCTCCGGGCTAAATTTATTTCTGTCACCTAAACCAATAAGTAATAATTTCCCCGCTTTCATCGTACCTGCCGGAGGCGTTACCAGAAGCGTTTCAAAAGCCTGACCAGTAAACCTGCCTGTTTTACGGATTTCCGTGATCTGTCCTTTTAAGGCTTCGTCCAGATGTACCATCCCATTAACCGCTGGAGCTAATGCAGGTGGGGATTTATAAATGTCGCCTTCGGTATATTCAAATACACAGGCTATCTGTAATTCTGTACTTGCAGAGGATGGGCCTTCTACCAAACCTTCTATAGTAATACCATCTACTTTACCCCAGACTTTTGAAGTACCAACTGTTATTGTCTGTGTACTATCTTTTGGATTTTGTTGGGCTATCGCCGGATTAATAAAAAAGCCCAGATGGAACAGCAATATTAAACTAATCAGCACAGCCCTGGAATCCCTTTTTTTGTGAGATTTGATTATTGTCATCGTTATTAGATTTAGATTCTTTGCCTTCAATTTATCAAAAAAAAATAACATATACAGACTAATAAAAAACTACAGATTGTCTACAGATTTCAGATTGATCTTGGTCTTATAATTCTATTTACATATCGACGTTACCTGATAAATTTATTGCTGGCCCGCTATGAAAATACTTCTTATAACCTTACTTAGTTTCCTCACTATCCCAATTGTCTGGTCAGGTGACTTTAATGAAGCTGTCAAAGAAGCTAAAACAGCTCATAAAACAATCTTAATTAACTTTTCAGGTTCTGATTGGTGTGGTCCCTGTATCCGGCTGCGAAAGGAAATACTCGAATCTGATGCATTTACAAAGTATGCTGCTGATCATCTGGTCCTGGTACGTGCAGATTTCCCAAGACAGAAAAAAAACCAACTGATAAAAGAACAAATAAAACGAAATGAATCGCTGGCTGACAAGTATAATCCTGATGGCAAATTTCCTTATACTTTACTCGTAAATGAAAACGGTCAGGTTTTGAAATCATGGGAAGGCTATCCTGCTGATGAAACACCAGATCAGTTTGTTCAGGAAATAAACAATATAAATCAAACCAGATAGCTATATCATGGAAATCTCCTGCAGCAGAGTCCTTAAACTGATGGGTAACCGGTTTGAATTTACAGTGATTGCTGCAGATCAGAAACGTGGAGAACAGGCAATTGATGATGCTATTGACGAAGTAAGGCGTATAGAAGAACTGCTAAGTACATTCAAAGAGACCAGCCAGACAAATTATATCAATGATCATGCTGGTCTCAGACCCGTTACTGTAGATACTGAAGTCGTTCAACTCATCCTTCGTTCCTTAAAAATATCTAAATTAACCCAGGGTGCATTTGACATCACTTATGGCTCTATTGATAAAAGCTTATGGAATTTCGATGTCAGTATGACCTCACTTCCTGATAAAAATACAGCCTTACAGGCTGTCAGTCTCATTAATTATCAGAACGTCATTGTAGATGCAGAAAAATCTACGGTTTTGTTAAAAAACAAAGGTATGCGATTGGGTTTTGGAGGTATAGGAAAAGGTTATGCCGCAGATAAGGCTAAGCAGGTTTTGCTAAACGCAGGAATTAAAAGTGGCATTGTTAACGCTGCCGGTGACCTGATTACCTGGGGCACACAAATTGACGGGAGGCCATGGACAATTGGTATTGCCGACCCCAATCAAAGTACGAAACCTTTTTCTTCACTGAAAATCAGCAACATGTCTATTGCCACTTCAGGCAATTATGAGAAATATGCAATAATCAACGGACAGAAATATTCCCATACTATAGATCCAAAAACAGGGCTTCCGGTAACTGGAATTAAAAGTGTCAGTATACTATGTCCTAATGCAGAACTTGCCGATGCACTGGCTACTCCAATTATGGTAATGGGTATTCAGGTTGGTCTGGATCTGATCAATCAACTCAAACAAGTAGCCTGTATTTTAATCGATGACGCTGACCAGGTTTACACTTCTGAAAACATAAATATAAAACACTGATATGAAACCTCTGACAAAAGTACACCCTGTCTTATGGATAGGTCTTGCATGCGCTGGCTTACTGGCGGCTTGTACTACGGTTAAACCCTATCAAAAGAACCGTCTCAACGATGCCGAAATGGAATTGGCATCCCGAAAGGCGCAAAAATTCGAACAAAGTTTTCAGCTCTATCGCGAAGGTGCATCCGGAGCCAATGGAGGAAAAAGTGGTGGTGGCTGCGGTTGTAATTAAATCAAAACATGAGAAAAATCTATTTGCATGTGGTGGTGATGCTCTTTAGCATATTGAGTGCCCATGCCCAGACAAAAGCACCGGACAGTACAGCCTATAAAAAAACCAAACTGAAGCTCGATGAGATCAATCTGGTCTCTGCTTATTATCATCAGGATGGAAATCATTCTGCGGTAACCGGTGGCATTGGAACAGAGAAACTCACTGATTTTGCAAACACCATAGATTTGCAACTTTCAAAGTATAACATAAAAGGTAAAAAGAATACGTTCACGTTTGAACTGGGTGTAGATCATTATACCTCTGCCTCATCAGATAAAATTGATCCAAGTACGATCTCTTCTGCTTCCATGTCCGATACAAGAATTTACCCTTCTTTAAACTGGACGCAATCCAATGAAAAAACCGGAAACTCATTTGGTTTCACAGGATCATTTTCTAAAGAGTTCGATTATAAGTCCTGGGGCGGAGGCTTTAACTTAACCCGTCTGTCTAAAGACAAAAATACCCAGTTTGATTTTAAGCTTCAGGCATTCCTGGATACCTGGAAAGTAATATTACCTGTGGAACTCAGACCCCCTGGTTATGGTTCTGGCTCTAATAAAGATAAAAAAAGCGTTGACTACAGTCCCAGAAACTCTTTTAGTACTTCTTTTTCAGTTTCTCAGGTGATCAACACAAGATTGCAGGCTTTGCTGGTGATTGAACCCTCCTATCAACATGGTCTTCTTGCTACCCGTTACCAGCGCGATTATTTTACCGATGGCTCAGAACGTGTAGAAAACCTACCAGACAGTCGCTACAAGCTACCAATTGCGGTAAGGTTTAACTATTTTTTGGATGACCGGTTTATCATCAGGACTTTTTATCGCTACTATATGGATAACTGGGGTATCCGGGCCCATACTGCAGAGCTGGAAATATCCGTAAAGTTAAGTTCATTTATTTCTGTGAGCCCGTTTTACCGGTATAACAACCAGATCGGAACACGCTATTTCGCTCCTTATGGAGAGCATAGCCCAACTGCTCAATATTACACAAGTGATTATGACCTGTCTACCTTAAGCAGTGATTTCTATGGTGCTGGAATCAGACTTTCCCCTCCGCATGGCGTATTTGGATGGCAGCATTTAACCATGCTGGAGTTGAGGTACGGACACTATACACGATCTACAGAACTGACCTCCAACATTGTAACTTTAAATCTGAAATTTAAATAAGATCATGGCTATCACCCAAAAAAAATACGCGGCAGGTATCCGCTTATGGCATTGGACCAACATGCTGATTATAGGCGGCTCTCTGTTAACTGTACTGCTTAATTCAACACTCCTGGACAAACATAGTAATACAGATTTTATTCAACAACAGCTCCAATCATCCGGAGCAACCCTTTCGGCTACTCAGGCTAAGGGACTTGCCAATGCTTTTGAAGATAGGGTCTGGGACATCCATATTTATTTCGGATACTTTCTGGCTGCCTTGTTATTATATAGATTCATACTGGAGTTCTTCCAGCCTGCGGATCAGAAATTCACCAATAAACTGAAGCTGGCTTATGCTTATTACTTTTCTTCACCAGATGATGAAAAGAAAATCACAAGACATAATTTTCTGGTTAAACTTGCCTATACGTTCTTTTATGTCTTACTCACCATCATCGTGATCACAGGTTTATCTCTTTCTTTCGGGGATAACCTGAGGCTTGCCAGCTCAATCAGTCACAATATTAAATCTGTACATGGTTTTTGCATGTATCTGATGCTGGCTTTCATCCTGGTGCACATCGCAGGTGTCTTTCTTGCGGAAAGAAAAGATAGCAAGGGCATTGTTTCGGATATGATTAATGGGGGAAATCAGTAGCTTAAAACAAGAACTTCAGAACCTCTGAAAGAAAGCCTTCTGGATTTTCTTCAACAACCCAATGGGCCGTATTTGGTATTCTCGCAGCCACAACATGATCCGCTACCTCTTCCATCATTTCTTTCATCAAAGAACCGCTTGTACTGATCTCACCGCCAATTGCTAATACAGGTATAGAAAGTTTTCCATTCTTCTGAAGGTACATCTGGTTATCGATTATATCCTGATTAAAGGCACGGTACACTTCTAATCCCGCGCGCATTGCACCAGGTGCTGAATAAGCAGTAGCAAACAAGTCAATATCCTCTTTACTTATTGCGCCAACATTAAATATGCGATAGTTAAAAAATGCCTGAAGATATTCCCGTTCGCGACCTGCGATCAGTAATTCTGGTAAATCCAGTACGGCATGAAATGCAAAATGCCAAACCCGATGATCAGAACGTATCTTATCAAAAGCCAGGGTACCAGGTAATGGGGCATCTATAACAATCAGATGAGATACATCCTCTCTGTACTCCTGTGCATAAGCATAAGCTACCATCAATCCAATATCATGACCAGCCATAATAACAGGTCCTTGAATCTTAAGCTGTTCCTTTAAAAGTTTATGAATATCGCTTGCCATGGTACGTTTATCATAACCTGTGGCCGGACGCCAGGAATCACCGGCACCTCTGTAATCCGGAACGATTACCCGAAATCCGGCCTCAACCAGCTCAGGAATTATATACCGCCACTCCCACCATGTTTGCGGAAAACCATGTAACAATACGATTGTCTGCTCACCATTTCCTGCCTCTACATAATGAATCCGTAAAAAGCTGTCTATCAAAGCCATTCCATGTTTCAATTCTACAGTATCCAGATTTTTTTTTTCAGTCATATTCAATGTCTTTTAATAAGGTTTAAATCGCCGCAAGTATTTACTGTAAAGGTCTTGCTATAATTGATTAGTTTAGCTTTCGTTTCCATGGAATAAAGACAGGAAACTTTTGAATCGAAGCTTTTCAATTTTTTCATGATGAAGACAGATGAATTACACTATGCCATACTGAACGAGTTACAACTCGACTCAAGAATAAGCAATGCAGAAATCGGCAGGAAAATCGGCCTTACTGCCCCTGCTGTAGCCGAGAGAATTAAACGGATGCAGGACGAAGGAATAATAAAGGGATTCACAACAACTATCGACTTCATGCAATTAGGTTATCAGCAAAAAGTATTAGTCGCTGTGCAATTGCCACATGTAAATATTAATCCATTTCTTAAAGAAGCTAAAAAAATGGAGGGCATCACCGATATTGTTCATACCACCGGTGAATACTGCTTTTTTGTGAGCATGGTGATTAAATCGTCTGATGAACTCAATCTGAAACTAAACGAGTTTGGGAAATTTGGGAAAACTACCACGTTTTCGGTTTTATCTACCCCGGTTGATTCCGGAGCTATTTGCATAATAAAGCCCATTTAGCAACTGTTTTTACTATTTTTACAAAAAATCGTTAATATGTCCTTTATATCCTTAGGTCTGTCACCTGCTTTATTGAAAGCATTGGAAGATCAAAACTTCACTATACCAACCCCTATTCAACAAACAGCTATACCAGCTATATTAAATAAAAAAGATGTTTTAGGAATTGCTAAAACAGGTTCGGGAAAAACCGCCAGCTACGTTTTACCGCTTCTAATGAACTTACAGCAAACACCTGCTGTTAAAAATCGCCACGCAGATGTTTTAGTGTTAGTCCCTACCCGTGAACTGGCCGAACAGGTAAAAGACGTTTTTCATACTTTTAGCCAATCGCTTCCAGAGCGTGTTAAAACACTGGCAGTTTATGGCGGTGTTTCTATCAACCCGCAAATGATGGCCATGCAGGGTGTAAATGTTCTAGTTGCTACACCGGGCAGATTATTGGAATTAGTAGACTCAAATGCAGTACATCTATCCAGTATTGAAACATTGGTACTGGATGAAGCGGATAAGATGCTTAATTTAGGATTTAAAGAAGAGGTCAACAGAATCATTGCTCTTTTACCTGAAAAACGTCAGAACATCCTGTTTTCTGCCACATTGAATAATGACATTCAGCATATTCATCAGCTCATGCTTCATGAGCCTGTAGTTATTCAGATAGAAGCTGAAGAAGAGTCGCTTGAACTGATCAACCAGGTTGCCTATATAGTTTCAGATGAAAAGAAAGGCCCATTTTTGCGTTACCTGATTAATCATCATGCCATGAAACAGGTACTGATATTTGCCTCTTCGGTTCAGCAGACTGATGCCATTGTGAACAAGCTTCGTAAGAATAATTTTGATGCGAAAGCGATTCACAGTAAAAAAAGTCAGGGAGCCAGAACTGAAATGCTCAGTCATTTTAAATCGGGTAAACTCAGGATATTAGTTGCCACAGACCTGATGGCAAGAGGAATAGATATCAATGATCTTCCTTTTGTTATTAACTACGAATTGCCCCGCTCTCCTAAAGATTATATCCACCGCATTGGCAGAACGGGTCGTGCCGGAACTATGGGAGATGCTATTTCTTTAGTCAGCCAGAACGAGCTGCATCATTTTGAAGTAATTCAAAAGAAAATGGGTAAAAAAGTTGACCTGATTGACAGCGAAAATATTAATATATCCATCAAGTCAACCTGATAATTTATTTTGCGGAGACTCTATACTGGCCTACTTCCTTACCGGAATCATCCAGCATACTCACCAGCATCTGCCTTTTATTTGCCGTTACTCTGGTCAGGGTTCTGGTCCCCTCTAAAGGTCCTCCGCCAATAATAATCGGATAATTATTTAGTTTTTTATCAGGAGCATGAACTTTATACTGATGGGTATGACCACTTAAGACCAGGTCTACCCTTCCTCTGTTCATAATCGGTTCAAATAATTCTGTACAATGTACCGCTCCATGGGCATCCCCCGAATATCGGGGCGGTATATGCATCAGTACAACCCGGAACGGGGCATTTTTAAACTCTTTGTGGGTGATTTCCTGTTCAAGCCACATTGCCTGTTCCTCAAGGTAACGGTCAAAATCTACTATTCCGGCATATACCGGGTGCGAATCCTCTTTATCTTCTCCCGTATCCAGGATTACAAAACGAACAGGCCCCAATGTAAATGCGGCATAACCGACATGGTCAAAATAAGCAGCAAAATCGCGGGCGAATTTCCCTCTGGTTTCATGATTGCCACGGACATATACGAAAGGTGTAGTTCTTGCAAAGTAGTCAACACATGGCTGTATCATATGATCTACGATCTGTTTTTCATCCGTTTGATAATCAAAAACATCACCATTAAAGAATATAAAATCGCGCTTATTACCTTTATCCAGATCCAAAAGATGAGCAATAGATTTTGGGCGGTCATGAATGTCATTCAGCATCACAAAAGAGATCTCATTTTTAGCCGTATCGGTATTCAGGAAACTTTCTGTAGATCCGGTAACCGTTTCCCCGTAAGTAAGTTTATAAGGCTGAAAACTCCTGATCTCCTTAGATACTATTCTGTAGTGATAAATAACTCCAGGCTTCAGACCTGTAAGCTTAACACAATTCAGACGGGAAGCTGGCTTCAGCCCCAAATCACTTTTCCCATAGGCTTTTTTTTCGAGGCTGTCTGGTGACTCCCCATATTCCACCCAGCTGGCACTGTCTTTACTCGTAATCCATAAAATGGAGATCCCATTGCCAAAATTTGTTTGTAGATAAGGCCCGGTGATAATCTTAAATTCCTCGTCCGATTTATTGACAGGATTGGAAATAGCATTTTGGGGGTTCAGTAATGCAAGTCCTCCAAGAACAAGTCCGCCTTTTAGAAAAGTTCTTCTGTTTTCCTTTAATAAATCTTCCTTCATTTAGTTTAAATCATTTACCTAACGATTTTAAGGATAAATACTAATGATTACAAACTATTTCTTACGCAAACGTTTGCCCAAAATATTTTCAGGGAGCCTGATAATCTCTTGCTGATCGGGTACTGTTCGGGTTGTGGTGCAGTTGTAGTCGTGACTGAACCAGCGTCAAAATACTCCTAGTCCATCGCAAGTCCATATTTTTCGATTAATTACATGGACCTGCTATAGACCAGGAATATGCAGAAGACGGATATATCCAGAAGCTGAGTCGATTCTGACCTGAACAATATCCCTAGACAATCTGATCACCAGCTTTTATTTCATGTTCTTTGGGATTAGGCTGCCCTTTACCTGTGGTAATCAAACTATACAAACTGTTATTGATGTAACCACCCCATGCATTTGAACAGACATCGTAACATTCAAATCCGGGCAGCAAACCCAGGTGGGTAAATCGCATTTGCGTTTTGTCACCCTGTTTAGAGATTTCAAAACTAATTTTTGTACCCGTCCATTCGTTATTGTCCTGAGTAAAATTAAAATAGTTATTCAGGACAAGCCAAACGACCTTTTTAGCAGGAATAACTTCTATTAATTTCATTCTGCAATTGTGTACATCTTTATAATGATAAGTAAACTCATCATTCAATTTTTCTGTGCCGCCTTCAATTTCTTCCGACCACCATCCGCGGACATTATTGACAGCGCTAAATACTTCAACGGGAGATTGGTCTACCAGAAGAACAATGTTGAAATTTTGATTATTCATGGCTTTATTGTTTTATTGATTTACTATCCAAACATAGCCGGATTTACGGAGATATCAGCCTGACAGAAATGACAATTAAATTGGGTGATATTGCCAGGTGAATAATATCTTTATAATCAGTTTTAATCAAAATATGCTTATGCGTTTAGCAGTACTTAATTTTGAACACGCAGTACCAACCTGTGTAACCGGACCAGCTGAAATATGGAGTGCATTAGATTATGTACAGCCGCTACTGACAGGCACCTCCTTAAAAGACAGTATTGAAATAGATTATATCAGAGAATATAAGAAAAAAATATGGCGTAAAGCACTGAATACTGGTAAAGAAGAACAACTTGCCACTGAAAACACTTATGATCTGATCATCATTCCGGCTATGCGTTCAGCAAAAATTGACCATGTGATCAGTCATGAACGGATGCTGGTTAAATGGCTGAAGCAACAGCATCAAACAAATGCCAATTTAGCCAGTATCTGTATCGGAGCCTTTTTACTTGCCGAGACAGGATTACTTGAAGGTAAAAAAGTGACTACGAACATCAGGTTTGCAGATCAGTTCAGACAAAAATATCCAAAAGTAGAAGTCCAGGACGACAAAATCATTGTCGATCAGGGGAACATTTATACTTGCGGAGGCGCTTTCATCTTCACAACATTTATGATTTATCTGATTGAGAAGTTCTTTGGACATGAAAAAGCTATCACAGTTGCAAAAGTACTGATGATCAATACCCACCAGCAGCCTCAGCATACCTTCTCTGTATTTCAGCTTCAGCGGAATCATACTGATGAAAAAATTATGGAAGCGCAGATTTTCATCGAAAACAATTATCAACAAGCTCTTTCGACCGAGAAATTAGCTGAAAAACACTATATGAGTGCCCGGAATTTTATCCGTCGTTTCGAGAAGGCGACCAGTAATACTCCGCTCGAATATCTGCAGCGTGTGCGGATAGAGGCGGCAAAAAAATCGCTTGAAAACAGTCATGACAGTATTGAGCAGATAGCCCTCAAATGTGGTTATGAAGATATTGGGTTTTTCAGGAAAATTTTCAAAAGACATGTGGCTCTCAATCCGAAGGAATACCAGAAAAAATATGGGAATATAGGATTAATGAACTGATCTCATTATATCTTCTGTTATTTCTCTCAAAAAAGGAACCAGCTCTGATTCAAACCACGGATTCTTCATCTGCCAGATCCTGTTTCGCGGAGACGGATGGACCAGAGGTAAAAATGAAGGAAGATATTCATCAAAATGATGGACTCTTTCTGTCAGCGACCTGTTCACCTTATCTTTCAGATAATAGTTTTGGGCATACTGCCCGATTAATAAAGTCAGTCTGATCCCTGGCATAGCATTCCATAAAGCCTGATGCCATAATGGAGCACATTCAGGGCGCGGCGGAAGATCTCCTGAATTACCTTTCCCCGGATAACAAAATCCCATAGGAACCAGTGCAAATAACTGATCATCATAGAACTGCTCTTTACTGACCCCAAGCCATCTTCTTAACTCATTTCCGCTTTGATCGTTCCAGGGAATTCCACTATCCTGTACCTTTTGTCCCGGAGCCTGTCCAATGACCAGAATTTTCGAGTTAACACTCGCCTGTACAATTGGTTTAGGGGCATTAGGTAAATAATCCCTGCATACTGTACAAGCTCTGATATCCTTTAAAAGTTCGTCCATAAATAGCCTTAGATTACAATATAGGCACAATTAAAGAAAAATTCAGTTAAATTTGGTGAATGATTAACAGTGTGCCTTCTAATTCAATTTCCGACAAAATTCTATCATTTATTGAGTATTCCAATCAGAATATTTTTCTTACCGGAAAGGCAGGAACAGGAAAAACTACCCTGCTTAAAAGGATAAAAGAAGAAAGCACAAAAAAGATGGTTGTAGTAGCTCCTACTGGTGTTGCTGCGATGAATGCAAAAGGCACAACCATCAACTCATTTTTTCAACTGCCTTCAGGTTCCTTTTTCCCTGGGGAAATTAGTCTTGAAGATCTGCAATCAGGCATTATGTCCATTCAGTCTATGGTAGATGACCTGAGTTACAGCAGAGAAAAAACAACATTGTTCAACGAATTGGAATTACTGATCATTGACGAAATATCTATGGTCCGCTGTGATTTAATGGATATGATCGACGCCATCCTGCGTTCGGTAAGAAAGAACAATATGCCTTTTGGAGGTGTGCAATTACTGCTTATTGGTGATCTTTATCAATTACCACCAGTAACCAAAAGAGAAGAATGGGCATTCTTAAGCAGAGCTTATGCCTCTCCTTATTTTTTTGAAGGGCATGTTATCCGCAGAGATCCGGTTTTACAGATAGAACTCACCACGATATACCGTCAGACAGAACCAGAATTTGTCAATATCCTGAACAGCATCCGGAATAACCAGATCAACGAGAAAGATCTTGCTTTATTAAACCAAAGATTTGATCCTGATTTTATGGCTTCGGACGAATTGAATCCTATTATTATCACTTCGCATAATGCAGAAGCCAATGCAATCAATAAGGCAAAACTGGATGAAATTCCGGGTGAAGAATATACGTTTACCGCTGAGACCAGCGGAGAATTCAGAGATGCAGGCTTACAGGCTGAGCAAACTCTGAAATTAAAAGCAGGTGCCCAGATCATGTTTATTAAGAATGATAGTGGTGATAACAGAAAATTCTACAATGGAAAAATTGGAAAAATAAAATCTATCAAAGAAGATGAAATCTATATCTCTTTTCCGGATGAAGATGACCTGTTGTTAGAGAAATCATCGTGGCAGTCCTTTGAATACAAAACAGACACAGAAAAGGTTATTGTGCAGCAGCAGGTAGGTGAATTTTCTCAATATCCAATCAAACTTGCCTGGGCAGTAACTATCCACAAAAGCCAGGGGTTAACATTTGATAAAGCCATTATAGATGCCGGCAAATCATTTATAGCAGGCCAGGTATATGTAGCCTTAAGCCGGGTAAGGACTTTAAATGGATTAGTCCTGAAATCAAAAATTAATACGGAAAGTCTGAGATCCAATACAGAGGTTATCAATTATATGAAACCGGCTAAAGAAGAAGAATTGGATAATGTGCTGGTGAAGGGTCAGGAGAAATTCATTCTCCAGCTGGTTCTTAACCATTTTTCATTTAATCATCTGTTGACTGAACTGGAGAATGTCAGTTCAAGACCAGAGATCGTCAGATCAAATATTCCTGAATATACAGTGCTGTTTACACAGCTCAGAAAATCAATTAAAGAACTAATCACTTTAGCGGACCGCTTCCAGCTTCAGGTCATCAACCTGCAAAAGCAAACTGATTTTAATGATCAGCCGGCCTTACAGACAAGAATAGAATCGGCAGTAGCCTATTTTACCAAAGAAATCAATATGCTGGTTTTAAACCCGGTCAATAAAAATATCAGGATTAAACCGAAAAATAAGATCCAGCAGGAATTACAGCATCTTTTCCAGAAATACAGGCCAATGGTTGAGCATAGGATTTCGCTGTTGCAAAAGGCTGCAACCTTATTGGCTGAACCCATCAAAGCTGAAAATTACACCTCATGGATCCGCGAACATAATACACAGGTTAATGCTAAACCGAAAACTTCCTCAGGAAATCAGAATTCGACTACCTTACAGCTGTTCTGATCCTAAAATTTACTAAAAAAATTATCATCTTTAAATCTAAAAAAAAACATCTTGTACAATGAAGAAATGCACAAAGATTGAATTGCTAACCTATTGTAGCCTGGGATTAATGCTCGGTACTACTCTGACTTCCTGTAATCATCAGAACTCAGAGGCCTCTTATGCAGCGAATGATCCGATTATCAAAAATATCGATAGCACTGTAAGTCCAGGTCAGGACTTCTTTAAATATGCCAATGGTGCATGGATTAAGAAAAACCCGATTCCCGCAGCCTATTCAAGCTGGGGCATAGGGAATCTTGTACAGGAAGAAATACGTGAAAAACTTAAAAAGATAAATGAGGATGCATTGAAAGAAAATGCAGCCAAAGGGACTAATAGTCAAAAAATTGCCGATTTCTATTTCAGTGGAATGGACACGGTGGGTATAGAAAAAAGAGGGATAAATGATCTGAAAACAGAACTTAACTTAATCCAGCAGATTAAAGATGTGAACGGTGTTCTGGATGTTTCAGCCCATCTGACTACCATTGGTATTGAAAATTTCATTGGATTATCTATCGGACAGGATGAGAAAAACAGTGAAATGATGATGCTTCATCTTTCACAGAGTGGTCTGAGTTTACCTAATCGCGATTATTATTTTAATACTGATACCCGTACCAAAACCATCAGAAATGATTATGCTCAGAAACACCTGCCAGCTGTCCTGAAACTTTCTGGACTGACAGAACAGGAAGCATCGGGGGCTGCAAAAAAGGTATTTGCAATTGAAACAGCCCTGGCGACCAGTTCCCGTAAACTGGAAGACCTCCGTGATCCTTATCATAACTATAATAAAATGTCAATAGGTCAGCTTAACCAGTTAACACCTGGTATAAACTGGACTGATATTTTTCAGAAGCTTAAAATTAAAAAAGCTGACAGCGTAATCGTAGGTCAGCCCGAATATTATCAGGCGCTGAATAAAGCGCTTAAAACTTTCTCTATCGATGATTGGAAAGCTTACTTACGCTGGAACCTGGTATCTTCCACTTCTCCTTATCTGAACAAAGACCTGGATAAAGAAAGATTCAGATTCTACGGAACAGTTATAGCTGGTAAAACAGCGCAGCTACCAAGATGGAAAAGAGTGCTGGATACAGAAAATGCATTAATGGGTGAAGTCCTGGGGCAGTTATTTGTAAAAGCTTATTTCCCTGAAAAGTCAAAGAAACGTTATTCGGATATGGTTACAGCAATAAGAACCAGTTATAAAGAGCATATCGAAAAACTGGACTGGATGAGTTCGGCAACTAAGCAAAAAGCAATAGACAAATTAGATAAGATCAACCCTAAAGTAGGTTTCCCGGATAAATGGAAAGATTTTTCCACTTTAAATATCGACAGAAGCTCTTATGTCATGAATGTAATCCGGGCCCAGGCATGGTGGTATCAGCGTGAGGTTAATAAATTAGGCAAACCTGTTGACCGTTCGGAATGGGATATGACACCTCAGACGTATAATGCTTATTATAATCCTTCCAATAATGAGATTGTATTACCCGCAGCTATATTCAGCATACCAGGTGTAAAAGATGAAGAGGTTGACGACGCTGTAGTTTATGGTTACGGTGCGGCATCAACTATTGGCCACGAAATCACCCACGGTTTTGATGATCAGGGTCGCCAGTTTGATGCTAAAGGAAATCTGAAAGCATGGTGGACACCTCTGGATTCAGCTAAATTTACTGCCAAAGCTCAAATGCTGGTTAATCAGTTCAATAGCTATAAAGTACTGGATAGCATGCATGTCAATGGAAAAGCAACTTTAGGAGAAAACATCGCAGATTTGGGTGGCATTGTCCTGGGGTTGGATGCTTTCAAAAAAACAGCTCAGTACAAGGAAAATAAGAAGATAAATGGTTTAACGCCTTTACAAAGGTACTTCTTAGGCTATTCTTTAGGCTGGTTAGGACATCAGAGAGATCAGCAACTGGCCAGCCAGATATTGACTGATGTTCATGCACCAGCATTTTTAAGGGTAAATGGCCCATTTGCCGATGTTCCTGAATTCTATGAAGCCTTTAAAGTAAAAAAGGGAGATGCGATGTGGATCGACCCTTCAAAAAGAGTAAAAATCTGGTAAAACAGGCCTTTATTTAACAAAAAAACTCCCTGCTTCAAATCAGCAGGGAGTTTTTTTATATCCTATTTTCCTGCACTCATCACAGGCTTAAATTTCCTCATATAATCATCCAGCTGTGCTTTTACTTTATTGGAAATCGCAGTTTGCTGACTATCCTTAGTAAACTGAGCTATATCATTTAAAACCTCCATACTGATCTGAACATTACGTAAATCTAAATCAGTGTTATTTTCAGTAAGCAAACGGTAATTATAGTCCAGCTGATCCACAACATAATTATCTATAGTAGTGACCAACCTGTTTCCTAAAGCATAGTCATGCAGTCTGAATGCCAGCTGAGCAAGGAACAACTTATGTCCTGCGACATCAATATAGGGCATTATATCAGGCATTTCCTGATCGTATTTATGAAGTACTTTCAATGCCAGGTCACTACGCCCCTGCTGAATAAGACCTTGTGCCAGATCAATAAAAGTCGAAGTCATCAACGGATAAAACATTGATGTAGATTCATGATCCAGATAACGTGCATGCTTAAAATTGCCGAATTTGAATTTATTCATGATGTTATTATACATCACCATTGTATTAGTTTTACTCAGCTGATTGCGGATTGTTGTATCCTTCTCTAAAGGGATCAGATGGTAGGTGAAACCTTCCTTATATAAATAAGACTGTAAACCCATCAGGTTATCCTCCCCTGCAGTAGTTGTAAAGCAAATAGGTCGTTTCCAGTGATTGTGTGCCAGTATATCAATCATTGCCAGTTTCTCTTTGGTAATGTAATTTGCCGGAAATACCCATTCCATACTTTTGACGAGTTTACCTTTCTGATCTGCCGGAACCACACCATTTTTCACTACTTCATCTGGATTGATAGTGAGTTTAAAATTCTTGGTCGGCAGATAGTTCCCATATTCTCCATTCTGATATTGTACCTGGAACTGTTTATCATCAGATGTGATAAAATCAAATATATCTTTTACCTCTACCGCTCCTGCAACCTGCTGGTCATTGTAATAAATCACATCTCTTACTCCTTCTTTATACTTATCATAAGGCATGGTGATCGGCAATGGTTCTGACTGGTTCATTTTCTTCTGCATCTGACGTATATACCAGTCCCCTGAAAAAAGGCTCAGGTTAACAATACGTACATCAGGTCTTATCCCTTCTACTTCCTGGTCATACCACAACGAATAAGTATCATTATCTCCGTAGGTAAATAAAATAGCATTAGGCGGGCAGGAAATCAAATAATTATAAGCCATATCATGTGCAGTCCACTTGGTTGAACGGTCATGATCTTTCCATTCTTTTGAAGCCATCAAAACCGGAGCAAGAAAAAGACAAATCACAGTCGAACCAATAGCAGCAGTTTTAGCATTAATAAATCTCCGGAAAAACTCTGCAATCGCAATTACACTCAGTCCTATCCAAATGGCAAAAGCATAAAAGGACCCCACATAAGAGTAATCCCGCTCCCTTGGCTGTACCGAAGGCTGGTTCACATACAGCACAATGGCCAGTCCGGTGAAAAAGAAAAGCAGCAGAACAACCAATGCATCTTTCCTTTTACGGTTAAAATGATAAACCAAGCCGATTAAACCCAGGATTAAAGGCAATGCATATAAAGGTGTATAGGTTGTACTATCAATTACCGATTTCGGCAGATGTCTGCTTCCATCAAAAACACCACTTGTCCAGTTACCGTCAACACTGTTGGTCTTTGTCTGTCCGTCTACATCATTATAACGACCTGCAAAATTCCAGAAAAAATAACGCCAGTACATCTGGTACATTTGCCAGCTAAACATCCACTTCATATTATCCGTGAAATTTGGGGCCTGTCCATCAGGAATCCGTAACCAGTCTTTATAAAACTGGACATCCTGAGGACTGGTACTATACATGCGGGGTAAAATGGTATTGTGATCATAGATCGCTTCTACATTGTGTCCAGCGTTTTCATATGATGTTTTTCCCTTACGATAAATAATACTTGTTTCTTTCTGGTCCGTAACTTTCGCATCATAATAAGGCCCGGTCAACAATGGATTTTCTCCATATTGTATCCGGTTCAGATAACCATAAAGCGTAAAAGCGTTGTCAGGATGCGAGTTATTCAGATGAGGATCGGCAGTAGCCCTGATAGGGATATAAGCAAAAGATCCATAACCAAAATAGATGAAAGCAGTACACAAAAGAGCTAAATTAAGCACACGTTTCTGATGACGGATACTGTAGATGATCCCCCAAACCAATGCACCAACAATTAGCAGGATAAAGAAAATCGCACCTGTACCAAAACCCAGTCCCAGTGAGTTTACAAAAAACAGGTCGAAATAAGCAGCAAATTTCACGGTATAACCTCTGATACCATATTGGACAATACCTAATATCGCCACTCCTGCCAGGAAAGCCCAGATACCATTTTTCACCGTGATATTTTTACTTCTGCGGAAGAAATAAACCATGGCTATAGCCGGGATGGTCAATAGATTAAGTAAATGGATACCAATGGATAAGCCCATTACATAAGCGATAAACACCAGCCATTTATCAGATCTGGGTTCGTCTGCATGTGCATCCCATTTTAATATAGCCCAGAATACAATAGCTGTACACATGGATGATAAAGCAAATACAATCGTTTCAACAGCCGAGAACCAAAACGTATCTGTAAAGGTAAAGGCCAGCGCACCGACCAAACCAGCACCCATAATCAGGAAAAGGTTTGACTGGGTCACCACTTCATCCCGTTTATTGAGTAACAGTTTTTTAGCCAGGGCAGTTATCGTCCAGAACATAAACATAATTGTTGCTCCACTGGCGATGGCAGATCCCATGTTCATAAAGTAGGCAACTTTCGTATCATCACCTAACGAGAGTAAAGAGAACATTTTCCCCAGCATAGCAAATACCGGATATCCGGGCTGATGGGCGATCTGTAAACGATAGGCGCAGGAGATAAACTCACCGCAATCCCAGAAACTCACGGATGGTTCCAGGGTTAAAATGTAGGTTACAGATGCTACGACAAAACATAGCCAGCCTAGAAGATTATTGATTTTTTTGTACTGCATTTAAAATATGTGCTTAATACTATAACGAATATCAACTTTTTTAGAGTCTCCTGAAAAACAGAGGTTTCAAAAAATGTCGATTTAACATTAATTAACTTATTTATCAGGTATAAATATATAGACTATAATCAATCAAGCATCTTTATTTCCAGCTTTATGAGGTAAAATTAAGACTACAAATTTCTTTTCGTCAAATTGTAACAATAGCTTTTATGAAATATCTAATTCCCAAAATTCTGCTATAGGTAATATACAAATCAATATCTTTACATAAGCATACAAAACACAAATGAAAAATATAGCCATCGCAATAGGCTTTGCCATTGTTCTCGCAGGTTGCAGCCAGAATCCGCAACAAAATAATGTAAGTATCTCAAGTAACGCCCCGGCTGGTTTTGATGTTAACAAACTGGGAGAGATTGTCAAAACCAGTACAAATCCTCAGGTTCTTGAAAAAGCAATTAACGACCCTAAAAACCAGATTAACAATCTCGACCTGGATAAGGATGGTAAAATTGATTTTTTGAAGGTTAACGAAACCGGTAAAAATGAGTTACAGATCATTGACGATTTCAGCAGTAATCAATCGATGACGGTAGCCACGATCAAGGTTAATCCAACCAATAACAATTCTTCGGCTGATCTTAACATTCAGAGTAATCCAGATTATGCGGGCAGTAACTACATGTACCACTCGCATTTCTCATTCACTGATTTCCTGTTAATGAGTTACCTGATGCGTCCGCATAGCTACTATATGCCTATGTACCGCTATGGTAGTTACCCGTCTTATTATTCGCGTACCAGTGTAGCTACAAATTACAGACCTACAACCAGTTCGGCAGTAAGCTCTACCCGTAGCAGCAGAAGCAGCCTGAGTTCAGGTTCGAGCTCTCAGCGTTCATTCAAAACACGTGACAACGCTCAGCCTGTACGCAGCGGAGGTTTTGGAAACAGCAGTTCTTCTTCACGCAGTTCGAACTCCAGTTCATCGGGAAGCTCAAGTTTTGGTTCATCATCAAGAAGTTCAGGTTCATCCCACAGAAGTTTCGGCGGCGGTCGTTCAAGTTTCGGAAGACGCAGATAACAAAAGATTTAAAAACACATTAAAAATTCAATTATTAACAGCTATGAGCATATTTGACAGATTATTCAGAATAGGAAAAGCGGAAGCAAATGCCGCAGTAGATAAATTAGAAGATCCAGCTAAAATGGCGGATCAGATATTACGTGAACTCCGCGAAAACTATCAGCAGGCTATCCAGGGTGAAGCTGAAATTAAAGCATTAGCTCTTTCTCATCGTGCAAGTGAATTACAGGCGCGTAATAAAGCTGATGAATGGGAGAATAAAACCAATGGTTTACTGGATCGTATTGAAAGTAAACAACTGGATGAAGTTCAGGGAAATGACCTTGCTGCCAAGGCTGCACAGGCACATGCTGACGCTTTAAAAGAGGCTGAGCAATATAGTGCAATGGCTGAGAAAGAAGAAAGTGCTGTGAATGTCATGGATTTGAAAATCAAACAGATTAAAGATCAGATAGCCCAGACTGAAGAGCGCTCTAAAATGATACAGTCACGTGCAAAAACTGCCGAAGTATCAGAAAAAATCAATAAGACCTTATCAAATGTTGATACTGATGGTTTATTACAGACACTGAACCGTATGGACGAAAAAGCTTCGGCTCAGGAATTCCGTGCTGCTGCCTATGCGCAGATTCAGGATTCGACTTTGTCAACTGAGCAGGAAATTGATAAAGCTTTAAACGCTGGTGGTTCAACTTCAGCTTTAGATGCTATCAAAGCCAAGAGACAGTTACAGCAGGGATCAGCACCTAAATTATTAAATAAAGAGAACGATGCTAACTGAGGACGATAAAAAGACCTATAAAGCCATTATCTTACTGAATGAACTGATCAATGGTGATCACAAATTTCAGACAGTTGCCAATGGCGATGATAAAATATTAGAGCCGTTATTTATCGAGTTGATGTCGAAAGGCTATGTTCAGACTGCAGGTCTGAACTACGATGTTGCCCCTAAGGGTAAAGAAGTATTCGACAATTTCATGCTTCGTTACACTGAATATCTAAAGGTATACGATGTATATTCATTTGTCGATCTGGAAAAAGGTGAATTTGCTTTCTCCCGGTATTTTGATTTTGACAGTGATGCTGCCTGGGATAATTTTAAGAACGACCAGCGTTTTGACGATATGCGCATTGCCGTAGCACAGTTCAAAAAACTGAATCCGGCTGATATCGTGTTTATGAGCTTTATCAACGAGAACAGATTTGACACAAGCTCTACAGGATGGCAGATGGATCTGGTATCCAGCAATACCTGGACTGAAATCGAGTCTATCGTAAGTACTGCTATTCAAACAACAGAAGTACAGGAAGATGCCATGGTTGACATGATCAAACAAGGTACCGAACTGATGATCAGCCTGATGGAGGAAGAAGCCAGACAAAGAAAAGAAGACGAGCAAAACAACAACGGCAATGATAATGGTCAGCAGACGACTGTTTACGAAACTGTTGAACATTACGAACCTTACTATGATCCGTGGTATGTATCCCCGATCTGGATGGTACCTCTGTTTTTGTGGTAAAATATCAATCATTAATCAAAGCCCTGGCCTTCAAAGCCGGGGCTTTTTGTTATTTCATTGCAACAATTCGCTTTTGCCAGAGTCTATTAGGAATATAAAATAACTCAGGTATATGAAAACCATATTATTATTTATCCTTGCTGCCAGTCTAAATTTCAATTACGTTAACGCTCAAACCAATCATCAGGCAGAGATTGACACACTGATGCGCAGGGCCAGTCAAAATGGATTGTTTAATGGCAATATTCTGGTTGCTGAAAACAACAAGGTAATTTACAAAGCGGCAATAGGTTTTGCCGATGCTTCGGGTAAGATTCCTTTAACCGATCGTTATCGTTTCCAGATTGGCTCTATTGCTAAAGAGTTTAATGCCGTTGGCATCATGATGTTAAAAGAACAGGGAAAGCTGAAACTGGAAGATCCGGTCTCCAAATACCTTCCCGAGCTTCCCTCCTGGGCAAATAAAGTCAAAATCATCAATATACTACAATACACCAGTGGATTACCGGATATAAAATGGGATAGCGTCAACAATGATGCGGATAACTTCGCTATCCTTAAAAAACTGCAAAAGCTTAATTTTGAACCAGGTACCGGTTATTTTTACAACAACAATAATGTATTCCTGCAAAGAAGGATCATCGAAAAGATTACCGGCTCATCTTTTAAAGAATTTGTCGAACAAAAATTATTGAAACCTTGCGGGATGAAAACCGCTATTATCGATCCTACAGAAGATGATAAGCTGGTTGCCAGAGGTTATAATGATGATCATCAGCAGGATAAGATGTTGATTCCGATAACAGGCTGGACAGCTGTTACGCTGGATGATTTCTACAAATGGGCCAAAGCTATTACAGAATTTAAATTCATCAACCCTACTTCTACTAAAGAACTGCTGGAAGCATATGCTAATGGGCAATCCGGCTTAGGTGGTGGCACTATGGAAGGTAATCAGGTCACTTACCATAAACACGATGGATCTAACTGGAATTATCAGGCGCTTCTGGTCAGCACAGTAACAAAAGGCCGTACGGTCATTTTAATGACCAATAATAAACAGAATAACGTATATGCTATAAACACATCGATACAGGCTATTCTGGATGGGAAACCTTATTCGCAAATTAAAAAATCTCTGATCAATGCGCTTCCTTCTCCCCCGACTTCAATGGATGGAACCCAGATCCTGGCATTTTATGAGAAAATGAAAAGAGAACATGAAGAGCTCTATAGTTTTGACGAATCTACATTGAACGAAATTGGCTATCTGTTGATGGGCAAGAAAAAGATAGCAGATGCAATTCTTGTGTTCGAATACAACACGGAGCTTTTTCCAGCTTCAGGAAATGTATTTGATAGTCTTGGCGAAGCTTATTACACTCAGGGAAACAAAGAAAAAGCCTTATTAAATTATAAGAAATCTATTTCGCTTAACCCTGATAATGGGGCTGCAAAGAGAATCATTGCTGAACTGGAAAAGTAACAACAGATTTTGTAAGCATATTACTTTTTCTCCTTTTGCAGGTTCTCAATAACCCTGAATTCTACCATTCTCTTAATTAGTGTTAAAGGCAATGGTTTATTAATTGGAAACTGAACTGAGCCTTTAGCACTTTTATAAATTGATAATTCATCTTTAAACTTTGCGATCGCTGAGGGTAATGGATAGAAACCGATATGATGTTCATATGCGCTAAAATAAACAAGCATCCCCTTGAATTTAAACGCCGGCATACCGTAACTGATTATCTCAGTTGCCTGTGGAGCTGCTTCGAGGATAACCTGTCTCATTTGCTTTAGCAATTTCTGTGCTTCTTCCGGAAAACTGAAAATATACGCATCAATGTCAATAGGATTTTTCATAGTACTATATTTCTATCTTTACCTCTATTAAAGTTAAATTAAATCAATCAATACCTCAACATGAAAAATATTCTTTATAAACTTACCTGTATATTGATCTTCCTGATAGCAGGGATCAGCAGCTCTCATGCCCAGATCGTAACTTCTTATGGATTACAGAGTAATCCCTGGGAAAACAATCAGCTGATCAGACCTGCTGTCCTGGCCAAAATGATCAGTACTAACCAGAAAATGCACATCTATAATATTGGTGTTGTTCAGGATATTAAAGGAGCTGTACATCTGGGTGCTGCAAGTGAGAAAGAAAATCTGGAAAAGTTGAGAAAATTGCTGAAAGGGCTTCCAAAAAATGAAACCATTATAGTGTATTGCGGATGTTGTCCAATGGGTAAATGTCCCAATATCAGACCTGCTTTTCAACTTCTGAAAGATCAGAAGTTTACCAACGCATTCTTATTGGAATTGCCGGTTAATTTAAAAACTGACTGGATTAGCAAAGGATATCCGTTAAACACAGAAACATTGTAAAAACCTAATATCCAGGTAAATCGATTAGTTTTCTGTTTTACCTGGATATTTATCAAATAATAATTTCAGTTCACGTGCTATTACAGGGTTATCAGCGATTACGTTTGTTCTTTCACCCGGATCATAAGACAAATTGAACAACTCAGTTTCTTTTCCTTTGACCTCTCTGTATTTCCAGTTGTCTTTACGGACAGCTTCACAGATTCCATCATTGACAATATAAATTTCACGGTGCGCCTGATGTTTTAATCCTTTTTGCGTTAAAATATCCGCAATCGACTGACCGTCCAGTGTACGCCCTTCAGGTAAAGGAGCATTGGCCCATTTTGCCAGTGTAGGTAATACATCCAGGTTACTGATCATATTAGTAACTGTAGCGCCCGCAGGTGTATGATTTTTCCAGTAGACAATAAAAGGCTCGCGAACCCCTCCTTCATAACTCTCTGCCTTACTTCCTCTGAAGACACCAGCAGTACCGGCATGCCAACGTTTGGTGGCACCGTCCCCGGCCATACGGTCTGGATAATTGATCCAGGGCCCGTTATCACTCGAAAAAATAAAGATGGTATTATCAGCCAACCCCTGTTTTTCTACAGCTTTCCAGACTTCAGCCAGGCTGGCATCCAGTTGCTCTACAACATCTCCGAGTGGTCCGCCTTCGGATCGTCCTTTATTTTCTGCTGATGAAGCAAAAGCTATCGGCAAATGCGGCATATTATGTGCCAGGTAGAGGAAAAAAGGTTTGTCTTTTTTTTGGGCATTAATATATCTTACCGCTTCGTTCTTATATAGTTCGGTCAATGATGAATCCGCAGGCCTGATCACCTCTGGTTTGCCATTTCTGAATATTTTCAAAGTAGTATCAGTTTTTACATAAGGCGCCCGGTAATCGTGACTATATAACATTCCGTAATAGGAATCAAATCCTTGTGCCATAGGATTATTGTATGCCATATGATCACCAAGATGCCATTTGCCTATCATTGCAGTTTTATAGCCTACCTTTTTAAGCATTTCAGCAATGGTGACTTCCTGATCGGGTAAACCTAATGTTGACCCCGGCCCTATTACCCCACCCAAATTCATTCTGGTTGCATACCTTCCGGTTAATAAGGAAGCACGCGACGGAGTACAGGCTGGACTTGAAACCACATAATTTGTAGCACGAACGCCCTTCTGGGCCATCTGATCCAAAAAAGGTGTCATAATCACCGGATTACCATAGCAACTCAGATCAGAATACCCCATGTCATCCGCCAGAACTATGATAATATTTGGCCGCTGCTGCGCATGAGTCTGTGCCGCTAAAAATAAGGATGTGAGAATGAAAATTCGCTGAAAACAGTGTTTGATGATCATGTATTGAATAATATATTCCAATATATAAAAATTAACAGGAAGCATGTGGTATCACTATGATTTTATTCCTGTTATTCCGTACATTTCCGATCAGTAGATGTTCATCAATGAACACTTTATAAAAATTATCATTGATAAATTGACTCCTGCTATATATTTCACTTTGGCATATCATTGGTGGACGGTACATCTAAAAAACAATACATGTTCAAACTAAACCTAAAAATCGCCTGGCGCAACCTCTGCAAAAACAAAGGTTATACATTGATTAATATCATGGGACTTTCGATTGCAATGGCAAGTTGTATTCTACTTTTTATCTTCATCAATTATCAGCTTAGCTTTGACAAAGGTTATAAGAACGAAGACCGGATCTATAGGTTTGTTACGAACTGGAAATACAATAGTTATGTTGATTTTAATCAGGGCGTCCCGATACCGTTAGTCGCTGCCGCAAGAGCTGAGTTTTCCGGGTTAGAAAAAGTTTCGGCTATTGCCTCTGATCAGGGAATTATCCAGATCAAAGATCAGAACGGAAAAGACAGGATAAAAACTTCAGAGCAGGTATTTTACATTGAACCTGATTTTTTCGGGATTTTCAATATCGGCTGGCTTCGGGGCGACCCTCGAAAGGCTTTAACAGATCCAAATACGGTAGCTTTATCTGAGGCTACAGCAAAAAAATTCTTTGGTACCGTTGAGAATGCCATGGGAAAAACTATTCTTTATGGTCACCAGATTCCACTGAAAGTTACTGGTGTATTTAAAGATACTCCTGAGAACAGCAGCTTCCCTTTAAAAATTGTGATTAGTTATCAAAGCTACTGGGGGAAAAACATTAAGTCCTGGGATTCTGTCGGTTCACAATTTGAATGTTATGCCTTGTTTAAAGAAGGCACCGACCTTTCCTCATTACACGAGCCTTTAAAAAGGTTCAACAAAAAATACTATGAGGATAAAAAAATTGAGGGCAATCAAACCAATTCCTTTCAATCTTTAAAAGACATCCATTTCAGTGAACATTATGGCAATTTCGCTAACAAGTTTATAGCCAAAAGTGAACTTTATGGGCTAGCAGTCATTGGCTTATTTTTAATAATTACAGCTTGCATAAACTTTATAAATCTGACTACAGCACAATCCATTAATCGTTCTAAAGAAGTAGGCTTACGTAAAGTAATGGGAAGTAAACGTAAACAACTTGCTATACAATTCTTAACTGAGACATTCGCCATAACTTTTGCAGCACTGTTAATTGCTTGTATCCTCGCTGAATTAGCTATTCCTCAGTTGCAAAACCTGTTTAAAGAACAAATTTCATTTAGTCTATTTGCACAACCCATAATCTTTGTATTTCTCGCCGGACTTGTAATCGTAGTAAGTCTGCTCGCTGGTTTATATCCGGCCTTAATTATATCGGGATTTAACCCGGCACTGGCTATAAAAAATAAAATAACAGTCAATACAGGAAATCTGGGTTTGCGTAAAATGCTGGTTATATTGCAATTTACCATAACCAGCATACTCCTTATTGGAACTGTGGTTATTCTCCAACAGATGAATTACGTAAAGCAAAAACCATTGGGTTTTACAACCAAAGCCATTGTTATGGTGAATGTCCCCACAGACAGTATCAGCAAAACCAAATTCAATATTTTTAAACAAAGAGCTTTACAAATAAGTGGTGTAGAAATGTTAAGTTACTGCCAGCGGCCTCCCCTGTCCAATGATATTAGTTCAAGCCATTTTTCATATAATGGTCAAAAGAATAAAGATTTTGAGATCAGACTTTCAGTAGCCGACTCAACGTATTTTAAATTATTTGGTTTGAAGCTAATCGCCGGAAAATCATACCTGGAAAGCGATAATATCAATGGCTATGTAGTTAATGAAACCTTTCTGAAGAAAATGAATATAACTAATCCTCAGGAGGTAATTGGCAAAATACTAGCTGAAAACAACCACAGGATTCCAATCATTGGAGTTGTTAAAGACTTTAACGATCGCTCACTGAAAGAAAAGATATCACCCATGGCCCTTTATGCCCAAAAATTTGCATATAACACCACAGCCATCAAGCTTGATAAGAACCAAATTATGCCCACTATGCAAAAAATAGAAGCACTTTGGAACACTACTTTTCGTGATAATATCTATGAAGCCAAATTTGTAAATGATGATATTAACAGATATTATGAAAGTGAGCAGGTAATGGGGGGTTTGTTCCGGATTTTTGCCGGAGTAATTATTTTCATCTCTTTTATAGGCTTATTTGGATTGATATCTTTTGTAGCCACGCAACGCACCAAAGAAGTAGCGATCAGGAAAGTATTAGGTGCGTCAACACTTGAACTGGTCAAAATGCTTAATGGAACTTTCTTACTTATGGTTTTCACAGCCAATATAATTGCATGGCCACTGGCTTATATCTTTGTTTCTAAATGGCTGGCCGGCTTTGCTTACCGAGTCGATTTAAGTATATGGCCTTTTGTATCAGCTTTTCTGATCTCTATGACAATTACCCTGATTACTGTAAGTATCCGGTCTTACAAAGCATCTGTTGCGAATACAATTGATGCATTAAAGTATGAATAACTCAGACGTACCATTCCTGGATTAACCGAATATTGTAAAATTCGGATATAGGCAACCCACATATAATACTGATTGGTATATTTACTTATTAATATACCAATCAGTATTATATGAAAACAGTAACAGATAAAATCCGGCAGGGCCTGATCAGTCAGCTCGGACAAACAGTAACCTCCTCGCCTTCCGCTTTTATGCTATGGCTGGCACCAGTAGTGCGTGAGATAGATCATGGCGCTATGACTTTTGAATACGTGGTCAGAAAAGAGATGACTAACCCTATAGGGACATTACATGGCGGGGTAACTGCTGCAATTATGGATGATATGATTGGTGCTACCATTATCAGTCTTGGCAGGGAGCATTTTTATACGACTGTAAATAATGTCATAGACTATTTTTCAACAGCAAAATGCGGAGATCTCATTACTGGTAAAACCAAAGTTATCAAAGCCGGACAACAAATTATCAATGTACAATTTGAATTATGGAACCTTGGGAAAGAAAGACTTCTTGCCAGGGGTTATTCCAATGCGCTAAAAACTGACCATAAAATAATTGATCCAGAAACAGCAAATCACAACCCAAATAAATAATCATGAAAACAACAAATAGAACAGTCCTGATAACTGGCGGAGGCTCGGGCATAGGTTTTGAAATTGCCAAATTACTCCTGGAAGCAGGTAACGAGGTGATTATTACCGGGAGAACCGAATCAAGACTAAAAGAAGCTGCTGAAAAGCTCAAAGGGGTTCATCTGTTCACCAGTGATATTACTAATGAAAATGATGTCAATGAATTGGTGAATTATCTAAGTAAAAACCACCCAAAACTTGATTTACTGATTAATAATGCAGGCAAAGCCTATGCCTATGAACTCTCAGCAACAGCAGATATTTTCGAAAAAGCAAAAGCAGAGACTCAAACCAATTATCTGTCGGTCATCAATCTAACGGAAAAACTATTGCCACTACTTAATGAACAACCTGAGGCAGCTATCGTCAACGTCACTTCGATCGTAGCATTTGCAGCGTCAAGTAAAATGAGTACATATGCAGCAAGTAAAGCCGCGCTTCATTCATTTACGCAATCATTACGTTATACATTGGCAAAAAATACCGGGATCAAGGTTTTTGAGTTGATGCCTCCATTGGTGGATACTGAATTTTCAAAAGAGATAGGTGGTCATAATGGAATCCCTCCAGGGCAGGTCGCAGAAGAATTGATAGCTGGATTGAATGATGATAATTATGAGATCCATGTCGGCGGAACAGCAGACTTTTATAAGTTATCCCTCTCCTCTCCTCAAGAAGCATTTAAGCTGTTTAACCAGGATTAGTATTTTTAGAAATAAAAGCTGTTTCTGTTCATCGCAGAAACGGCTTTTTTGCATCTACATTTTTGAAATTATCTTCTCTCATTAGACTCTATATTAACTTTTATATAGGATTTTTACCTGCAACATTATGATAGTACATGTGAAAACATTAGGAAATATGACCATATTCCTGTTACAACACCATTCTGGATATAAAAAACGAAAATTTATTATCCCTAGAATTCAATACGTTAGCAGAATAATACAAAATATTCTTACTTAAGATCGCATTTAACGCATAAAATCAATTAATAATGATACTTTTGCACCTCTTCGAAACGAAAGAAAAGAAGAAGATTCCGTAGCTCAGCTGGTAGAGCATTACACTTTTAATGTAGTGGTCCTGGGTTCGAATCCCAGCGGGATCACAAACAACAGTATCAAAAAGAACTAGAACCCTGCAAATCAAACGATTGCAGGTTTTTTTGTTTACCGGAAAACCCCAAAATATACATTAAATCACATAAATAAAGTGAGTGATTCGGTGAGTAATTTTAGGGAGTATAAAACTCACCGAATTAAATATAACTTTCTTATTTACAGATAGTTAAATCATTGTACGACTTGATACGTTTAGACTGCAAGGCTAACTTTGTTAACCTTAAATCAGTTATTATGAAAACGAGTTTCAGTTTGCTTTTCTACCTGAAAAAGCCAAAGAATTACATTAAAGGTGCTGTTCCTGTCTATTTAAGAATCACCGTTGACGGAAAACGCGCAGAACTTGCTACCAGCAGGGACTGCGAACCTGAACTATGGAACACCAAGGCGGGACACATGACAGGTACTAAGGGAGATACCAAAACCTTTAATACTTATCTGGACAAGATGAAAGCCGGGGTTACCACCTCCCACACCTTACTTTGCGGGGAAGATGTAGAAATTACCTCCGAGGCAATTAAAAGCAAATACCTTGGTAAAGCAGAAAAAACCCATACCATCTGCGAGGCGATCAAAATCCATAACAAAAACATGAAGGAATTGGTGGAAAAAGATGATTATGCCGAAGGAACACTAAAAAGATTTGAGATATTAGAAAGACATGTCAAAGATTACCTGTTATATAAATACCAGAAAAGTGACCTTAACATCAGGCATATAGACCATGAGTTTATAGATGGCTTTGATTTCTATCTCCATACCTCCAAGGACAACGGGGCGAATACAGCAAGTAAGCACCTTAAAAATCTTGGAAAAATTGTGCGTATCTGCATGAAAAATAAATGGATCAGTAGCGATCCTTTCTTTGGCTACAAGCTGAAATCAAAACTTGTCCAACGGGAATACCTGACTAAAGATGAACTGCAAAGGATTGCCGATAAAAATTTCACTACAGTAAGATTGTCACAAGTAAGGGACTTTTTCCTGTTCAGTTGTTATACGGGGCTATCATATTCGGACGTGCAAAAGCTAAAATTATCAGATATTCGTATAGGGAATGACGGTGAAAGATGGTTATTCAGCTATAGAAAAAAGACTGGCACAAGAGTGGCCGTTCCTCTGTTACCACTTGCTGGAGATATTCTGGACAGATATAAAGATCATCCATTCTGTATTAATCAAAACAAGGCTTTACCAATTTCCACCAACCAGAAAATGAACGAATACCTGACAGAAATTGCTGTCCTTTCAGACGTTGTCAAAACATTAGGCAACCGGATTGCAAAACGCACCTTTGCTACAACTGTAACTCTGTTAAACGGGGTACCGATTGAAAGCGTTTCCAAGATGATGGGACATACCAATATTCGTACAACACAACTCTACGCCAAAATGCTAGATGAAAAAGTAGGTAAAGATATGGCACCCTTAAGGGCAATGTTTGCTACAAGCATTGAAGTGGATATAAAAGCAATGGAAGCAAAAATAACAGCGACATTGCCAGATTTGAACTTATCGTTGGCGCAATACAATCAAGCAATCTAACCAACCGATAGCGAACACGCCCAAAGAACAATCTTTGGGCGTGTTTTCGTCCTGCAAGGGTTAACGTTCGGGTTCGCACCGCCCAAACTCAGAGGCGAAAAAATCGACGGCTACTACTCCGTAAATGCTAAAAGCGGGAATAGCTACGGCCTTTGAGCGTAGGGATTCCGCAGGCCGCACCGTGCGGGGGAGTTTTTACAATGGTTCTGCTTGAATAACCAAAAACTATAATCCACTATTAAAGTTTCTTTACCTCAAATACCAGTTTCGAGCCTTCGTACTTTAAACTTGAATTTTCAAGTTTTAAAGCTCCGTTCTTTATTAGCTCAAAATCATAACTCCATGTATATCCTAATTTTTTCCTTATAGTTGATCCAATCATGGTCTCAGGAGAAGTCGTAAGAGAACCGGGATGCCTTTTTCGGATATATAAGAACTCATTTATATTCTTTATACTTTTCAAAGTAAAAAAACTGTTCAGCAAAAACTTGGTGTCATTTCCAAAAATTCTTTCTTCTGATAGTCTCCCGCACTCATAGAATGCCTTTCTTGTAATTGCAGAAGTTGGATGAAGTAGTGAATGCCAAGGGCCTGAGTTTAATGCAGATGTTACATCTAAAGGAAACCGAACTGATTGAACAGTTCTATTATAATAATCAAGTCTGAGTTCGTGAGAGCCACATAACTGGCAATCATGGTTTCTCATATAATCCGATATTCTTTCAAATCGATCTGAACAAGGCATATCATCTGAGTCTTGAAAAAAGATAAGTTTATTGTCACTCAAATCAATCAACCTATTTCTGATTACGTATGGCCCAACCGGATTAGGCTTGAAATTATAAAAAGAAACGTCAGTATAGTCATTTTTGAGTTGAAATAGGTCTTTTGTTAATCCTTGATCAATACCGACAAATATTTCTGCCTCACCTGTACGCGGTAAAAAGGAGAGTGCATTTCTCAAATATTGATTATCTCCCCTATGCGGAATAATTACGTCATAATCACTTATGGATATAACACTATTAACCTCAAAAGGGATTTGCCTGATTAAAATCCCCTTATAATCTGAATTGTCTTTAGATATTTTATCTAATAGCTGGAAGAGCAAATCCGTAGATAAATGGTTAGTTTTATTCAAAGAACCCACCAACTTTTTGAAATACTGGAATTTACAACTGAAAGAATATACAAGTTCATCTTCACTAGCCGTATAAAGCGGAGGGTCTTTCCTTGATGTAAGTACAACAAAGCTTGTTTGATTCTGGTCGTAAATCAATTCAATTGAGGCAATCAAATTTTCAATATTTGGGATTAAATACGATTGATCGCTATCAAATTTCAAAAACAACAGATAATCATAATCCTCAGCGTCCAATTCAAGACTTAGAATATTCTTTGGACAATATCTACTCCGATTATTCTTTTTCCAAAGAATAACATTGTAATAGCCATAGTTAGCAATTGATCCCATGATAATTGTCGCATTTGTTTATAGGTAATTAAATGATCACATAAGCTGTACTTTTCAACCTTCTGACTGCATGATAACAGCTAATTTGTTTTCTCCTGTCACTGTTCAATTGTTCGACTAATTGATGTTGATCTTGAGTAAAAAGCTCATGCTCAGACCATACCCTGAGTTGATGATTTTGGAAGAACAGTTCACTAACCTTTAGAAAGTATTCATCCTTGATGATAACATAATACTTATCAGCAAAATCGACTAGCAAAAAGTGTTTTATTAAGCTAATAATAAGCTTATTGGTATCTTCACCCAAGTATATAATAATAGAAACAGGATTGTCTTTTGTTTTATTCTTAATAAGGTCAATGTGTTCATTTTTCAATATCGACCTGTAAAATAAAAAGGCCTCATAAAATGGATAATTTGCTAATAGACTGCTATCAATCGCATCTATATAAACCCCGAATTTTTGATTAAAATAATTATTTAACCAGGCGCAGATTATTGATCCATAATGATGGTCATCAACATAACCCGTTGTTTGGAATCCGGCGCGGTACTCTGGATGAAATCCTGTAAAATTGGCCTCAATAACAAAATATCTATCCTCGCTGGTTAGTGCAATATCCCATGCGATCATCGTTCCTTGTAAAATCACATCAGGCAATTTTCGCAAAACCTCGTTTACAAATTTCTCTACCCCAGTACGTTTGTCTGATGGTATTTGCCCTTGCATGACATAAACAAGACCGGGAATAATATCTTTAGAAAATGTATGTACCCTAAATTCACATTGAAGGTCTAGTTTCTTTTGAAGCATATAGCTTTCATATTCAACATTAGGTTCATTGTGGAGTTTTGAAATAGAATCAAATTCTGCTGTTTTATCCCAGTTTTTATTAGAGAAGGAGGCGTCACCTAAAGTTGCTTTAAGAAAGAACCCGTTAGCAAATAACTCTTTGATTTGCCAAACCCCATGAGGTTGATTTAGTAGCTTGGAGAAACTAAGTGTTTTGGGCATACAGTCAGGAAAATAATAATTTAGGATTTGGTACTGCCTAAATTTGTTTTCCAATCTCCATTTAAACACATGATGTTCATTGATATTTAATTTATGCAGTATAGATCTGACGATAAATGCCCCGTAATTTCCTGATAAATTTGACAATAAACTTGAATTAGCCTTTAGTTCAAAAGTTCCGGTTTCAGAGTTTCTTTTCACCTCTGGTAAGTCACACCTTTCAATTTCATAAATCATATTTCGTAAGTCATCTGGTGCTATCATCGTACTTGATCTGGTAGATAAATTTACGGACAATAGAATATAGAATTGGAGACATTAGTCCCAATGTTCTGATCACCAAATTTCATATATATGATTGATTTTGTCGTTTTAATGCCTTATTTAATTCTAGTAGTTTAGATCAATACATTGTGTCATTTTAAAGCAATGTTGGTGCGTCTCATTATATCCTAGAATCCGTTATTTTCATTATAAATCAATTTAATATAAATCACATTTAGGATTGGGACTAATGGCTTCGTTTAGAAAAAAATAACAATATAACTTTGATATACAATCACTTAATAATTTAAAAAATGACATAAGATAAAGATTCTCCTGAGTCAAATCAGGATAAGGAATTGCTTAACCTGAATAAATGATGCATAACCTAATCAAAATTGTTATGAAAAAGAAACTGATGAATACAGAAAAAGCTAAGACACATCTAATTTTATTTGGGTCAATTACTGATCCCGGAGGCGGTGGAGGTGGTGGTGATCCAGGTGGTGGTGGTGGTAGTGGCGGAGGAGGCGGTAGTGGCGGTGGCAATTGTGCCCAAGAAGCTCAGTCCCTTATAAACGGAACTTCTATCACTAATACTTTATTGTCAAGTGATATATATAATATAGATGCAACAAATAGGACTATACTTTATACGTGGATTGTTATAAATGGGCCATTAGGTGTGTGGCGATATGAAAGTCGTGATTTAGGAACACAGCAAAAAGTTGGTGGTGCATGGCAATGGGTTTCTATAGTTCACCAATCTGTTACTCTTGCGGGTTATACAACAGGATTTACTTTGACTTATACAGACGTTCTGCCTCCAAATGGCGTCGTAGTTGGTCCTACAACGGCTTATATGGAATTAAACTTTAGTTTGAGATTGACTTTTAATTGTATAGGAAATCCATATGATGTACCTATCTATTCTCCGGGAGAAGGAATTGCAAGGAAAACATTTATTGCAAGTTAATTAAATATAAAAATGACTAAAATGAGAACAGATCTGTTCTCATTTTAGTCATTGCATTTAGTAAATAAAATCCCAGCATAAATTTCATCTTAGAAACCCAAAAGCAGGTTGGTAGAATACTTTTTTTCTATAGTAACATCTAATACAATTGATTAGAATCATCACTCCATTTATCACATAAAATACAGGTATAATCATAATTATTTCCACTCTCCCATTACTATGTTCACTAAGATTTGGAAGTGGGATTGACATGTTTAACATCACACTAATTAAAACAAGTGCATATAACAAGAATACAACTAAACACCACGTAATTTGAAAATTCACAAGACGTTTTCCAGTTTCGTTAATATTTCTAATCTTGTCTTTCTTTAACATCCAGATAGCAAGCGGAACGATAATTCCTAACAAAGGAAATACAATAAAACACAATGCTGATATATTTAGAAACACTAAAAATTCCTTGTCATCCTGTTCAGCCCAGTCTATCAATTCATCTGGGACAACGTTTAGCGCATTTGCTATTCTTTTCAATGTATCACCCCTTGGTTCAGTTTCACCAGCTTCGATTCTCTGGACGGTTCTTAGGTTAATATTAGCAGTCTCAGCCAATTGCTCCTGACTAAAACCTTTACGGCTACGCAACTCCTTAATTTTTTGAGCCATCTCTGTATTTTTCATAACTGTAACTATTTGGTAATATAAAGATATGCTAAGACTCCATTTTTCTTTACGACTTGTTTACGGCATAATTACGGCATATCTGTCTGATCCTATTTAAAAGGATAAAATCAACTAAATTACTTGCTTAAAATATAATTTTAACTTTAATCTTTTGGCTTCGTTATTAGGTTTGGTTTATTTATTGATAAAGGCATACTGTGAAGTATCCTGTTTATTGCGTTGAATAGGCTTTCAGTACTCCAAAGTATCCCCGGAGGATACTTGAACCCCCTGTATCGATAGCACAGGGTAAGCAAGTAGGGCAACTGCCCAACTTCCGCTTGCTCAGCCCCGAAAAGGGGACTGACTGCATAAACCGCCTTTCTACCGTCTTTAAACTGTCTATTTGATATACCCACAAGCCTATTAACTGGTAATGTTAATTGCTGTGTTCGTAGTTTTTGTCACACATAAACTCCCTGTAATCCGTTCATAGATATATTGTTTACCAGCTATATCGTTATGCAGATATATGGCCTACCATCTATCTAGTTATACAGCTATATGGTTATGTAGCTATGCAGCCTATTCTTGCGGGGGGCTTTTTCCAATGGGGCTATGTTTACCATTAGCGACCCATTCGAGTAATTTGTTCCGGGAAAACAGCAATTTGCCTGCTGTTTTGGAAAAAGGAATTTTGTTCTGTCTGACCAGACCATAAAGCGTTGGTCTTCTGTAGTTGATTAGCTTGGCTGCTTGTCTGGCATTCAGTAATTGATCTGTACCGGATGCTTTAATGTCACATTCACCGATAACATTTCTAACCGATGTTTCCATGATGGCGGAAAGTTCTTCCTTAGACAGGGCGGTAAATAAGATTTTTTCTTTGTCCATAATATTCGTTTTATGGGTACAAAGAAATAGCACAAAAACAGATAAAACCGTAATGACATTAATGTCATATTTTATGTTTTTTAAGGATGCTTAGCATTTCTTCGATATACGGGTTAACACTTAAGCTCTTTGTGAGAACCTCCATGCCTTTGCGGGCTTCTTTTGAAATGACACCTTTGATACTTTCGGGTGTTGAGCCAGAAAATACCGGAAAATGGTGTATTAAACTTGTAGCGTATTCTACCAGCTTTACATTTCGGTTATGTTCGTCGTTGAGGCGGAAAGTAGCGTACATAAGGGCATTCAATACCGTACGCATATCTCCTTTAGGGGTGCGTTCTTTAAAAGGTTTCTTTCCGGACTTAAATACTTCTGGGAATGCACCGGAACTAAAAGCTGAACCTAAGAACCCTTTTACCTGCTCCGCACTGAAAACGGCATCTTTTGTACCGTCCTTAGTTTTGATTGGAGCGGTAAGCACCCTCCATATTGCGCCGATTTCATCAAGATTGCACATCAGCTCAATCCGGGGTTGCATTATTAAAGATTGAGTATTGACGGTTTGTAATTGTTCCTCTTTGTTTTCCGATTTTGAAATATCCAGTATTTTATAATAACTTTCAAAATGTAGACGTAATCCCGGACTTCCACCGGGTAGACTGCTTTTTAAATTATTGATTTCGACAAAGCCCCGGTATAAGTTCGCCTGTAAATAGCCCAGATTATACAACAGACCTTTATCCAGGTCGCCATCAAAAAATAGAAAATTAAGGCAGAACAAACAAAATGTTTCCAAATATTGCGTTTTCTGGTCTAGTGTCAGGGTTTGATAAGATAAACCTACATTCCTTTCAAACTCAATAATCCCGTCATTAAAACCACTTAAAAAGCTTTTTAGTAGGATTTCCTTTTTCTCACCATCCCATCCCGGATAATCAATGATGTAATTTTCAGTGGTACTTTTTTCATCACTGGTTAAAAAATCATAAAGATCTACTTCACTAATAAAATAGGCTCTACCGTCTTTTTTAAACTCTTTAAATGGGAAATAACCAAGTCTATCAATAAGATCGAAACGGCTGGCATTTCTGCCTAAATACCCGTCTTTCTTTTTTATAAACGGAACCTTCATTTCATCATATATATGACCGGAATAAGGGCTGAAGTTTTTGAGGTGATGAAAAAACATAGGTGTAAGATTTATTGATCATTAACTAAAATAACAAATCATTTCATTATACACGTTAATTACAATAGGATTTGGAAACTTTCCCGAATAAAAGATACTTTGTTGTCTTATCCATTTGCTATTTCTTGGGCTGCAATATCCAATAGGTCTAAGTACCTAGTTAATACATTTTGAGCTACAGGTACACTCCTAGGATCGGTTGAAAACAATAATTGATAAGCAGTATAACCCAAACTAGGAGGTCCAATAATCCTAGTTGCAAGCCCATCAAGTTTTGATGTTGTAGTAGACGAAACATGAGCTGCTGAATTTCTTATTGTTTTCATATCCATCAAATCCACATTGATTGAACCTAATGCAGAATCAAAAACATACCCTTGGTGAAAATAAATCTTACTGATTTTTCTAATAGTTTCAGGATTTGACCAATCCATATGTTTTTGGTTCCCAATAATAATTTGATGTGCATGGCTAATGTCAATAGGACTTACCCATTTCGCTGGTCTCCTTAGTAAAATTGATTCTTCATTTACTAAATAATCAACAAAACTTTTTTCAACAAAAGTTTCCCACGCTATAAACATTTTTAAGAATGCAGATTCACTAATAAACACCCTTAAATTTGGCGCAATTTTATAACTACCGCTTGCGTATTTCTGATGTGCAAATGAAATGTGATTATTTAATTCATTTATAGTGGCTCTAAAATCTATCAAGTTTTGATTTAATGCCATACTAAATTGAATTTATTAAGTTTACAATAAATTCGGTTCTTCTAATTCTCACTGTTGTATCAGTAGTAGCTCGCCTGCTGTCATTTAAAAACTGAATTTCTTCTGGTGGCAGTTGGGTAATAGTTTTTAATTCAAAAATTTTATTTAAGTCTATGAGTTTTAATTTGATGCGTTCGTATTTTCCTTCTTTCATTTCAGGACTTACAACTTGAAAATCTTTTAGTTTGAACAGGGTATGATAAAAGCTGGTAAATAATGTGTAGAACAAATGGATTCGTTTAAATTCCGTATTCTTTAAGCCTTCACTAAAAATTTTCTTAATTAAGCTTATTGTATTATCAAATTCTTCCTCAATTTTATTCACATCATAATCAAAATTTTTCTCGTATTTACTATAGAACGATTTTATCTGCTTTTTTGATTGAATACCCTCAATAATTGCAATTACTAAGTCAGCCACAAGAGTGGTATCTTCCATTCTTAGTATTTTTTGATTGGTTAATAATTTATTCTCAGTCCAGAACTCATTAAATTTATGCGCGATTTTGTCAACAATCATTTTAAATTCACTAAAATGATTTGCATGAATTTTTTCTTGTTCATTTAAAACGACAGCATAAGAATTAAGTCTACTGAATATATCTAAAATTTCCTTATCTGGTAGGTTAACTAATAAATCAACTGCTAAATCATAGTTTAAGATTTGAGATTGTATTTCTGGATCAATGTTATTAAGTTGGCTAAAGTAATAGCCACCATACTTTTCATTATGCTTTTTATTAATAAAAAAACCATCATTTAAAAATGAAATTATAGTTCTAAGTCTCTGTTGTCCATCAACTACCTCTCTAACTGATTGTCTTGTTTCGACATTTAAGGTCTGCCTAATAAAAAACTTCGGTATTGGTTTACCACGTATAATTGTATCCATCAAATAGGATTTCGCATCATCTGTCCAAACTGATTTGCGCTGAAATTTTGGAGATAATTGAAGTTGTTTTTTATCGTTCCATTCCAGAAAGTCATTTATACTATAAGTTCTACTATCGAAGTTCTTCATTTTTATTAAGATTTTTACCCTTATTTTTTACGCAAAAAACATTGCGTAAACGTTTATCAATTCAAAAGTTCATATTTGGCAGTTAGATTTTTCTGCTCTAATACTAGAATATGCTATGCCTCTAACTAAGTATTAAGATAAAGAGCATACTTATTGATTGCCTGTGAAAGATAACTTAAAAGGGCTATAAGTCTATTATTTATTTGAAATTATTTTGAGTTAAACTTCAAAAGCATTAAAAAAAACAAGTAGAATAAGTCTATCATTTCTCCTTAAATATGATTATATTTGAGTATAGCAATTGCAGTTAAAAACGTACAAAATAAATTGTGAGCGATTCGGTGAGTCGAATTTAAAAACCGTTCTAAACACTATTTAAACGCCGATATTTGAACTAGGTTCGAATCCCCCCAGCGGGATCACAGAGAAATAGTATCAAAACTACGTAAAAGCTTGCAAATCAAATGATCGCAAGCTTTTTTGTTTACCGGAAAACCCCAAACCATCTAATTAATCACAATAAAAAGGTGAGCAATTAGGTGAGTAAAATTTGGGTGGGTAGTGGTAAATCACGATTATGTAGAGGATTTATTAGATACACAGATATTAGTCAATGAAATTGGCAAATCTTTATTATTTTTTTATGAAAAAACTGAAAAAAAAGGCAGTAATGAACTTTTTAAGATTGAAGCTTATTTAAGGAAAAAGTTGATTCTAACGAATTTTCCGAATATATAACGGAAGTTCTTCCTAAAGATTTTAGTCCAAGATTATTTCTACATAAAAAAAAAGTTATTTTAATCGCAAAGAATTCCAATGATAAAATTAGGCTATTGGAAAAAATCTCTAAAGTAGGCTCGAATCAAAATCACCAGCTTATCATTGGAGATTCAAATGCCATGAGTAATATGATTATACATTATTACTGGTCTTTAAAGCGGTATAACGTTTTATGTGCAAAAATAGGATTTGAGTTTCTTTGTGAGTTAAAGGGGCAAGATTTCGGACAGCATAAAAGATTTGATACATTCAAAAAAGACATATTAACTGGAAAAAATTTTGATAAAATTATTACTCCTTATGTGGATGGCAAAGGTTATCAAGTCAAGCGATTGACTGCTCCAGGTTGGATAAGCTATGTAAATTACGGAAAAGATATATCCGGATTTCCTGTATTATCAAGCCAAAGACCTAATTGCCACAAAATATTTATTTACTCAGTAAATGGATATTTATTATTTAACGTATGCCTTTTTGAAGAGAGCCTTGTCAGCTAATTATAGCTAAAAATTGTGACTTACAAGAGATTTTCTATATTGAGTATGATTTTGAAGAGAATGAACTTAGATTCTATCAATTGATAAAAAATCGAGTGAAATTTTCTAAACCTGAGGAATATAAGAACGTGATCTCAGAGATAAATCAAGACCAAGATTTGCGAATGATAACATTTTATGATCTTAATTTCCCATCGTTATTCAAAAATTAATGATAAATAAACATATCTAAATGGGTGCCCTGACTCAACGAGTTTGATTATCAGATAGTTTAAATAGATGTAAGCATATTTATTTAATAATAATCTTTTAACTTTACGTAAACCTCTTAAAACCAAATATCTAAAAATGGCTCAAAAAATCTATTTGTCTACATATAAATTGAGTGTCTTCGAAGAAAGAACTGAAGTATTGCTGAGTAAATTTAATGCAAATGAAGATTTTTTTGATTTCTTCAATTTATTCATGGAAGATATTTACACAAATGTAAAAAAAACACATTCATATCAAGATCAGACTGTACTTCATCTCACTCTTGACGAACCTGTAACTGCCGACAAAGATAAAAGGATATTTTATGGATATCTTTCGAGCGGTGTGGGTGGGGATAAATATAAAGTGAGAACAGAAGGTGAAAGAGCCACTACCTTTGAATCTAATCCGGAGAAACATATTACTTTTAGGAACCTATTCTTCTATCTTCAGTTACCAAGGGATAAGAATTACGGTTATCTTATTATCCAAAAAAAGCGTGATTTAGGAGCAAAGGGACTGATTCAAAAAGCTTTAAATCAATTTTTAAAAGATAAGGCCTATCTTAAATTCTCAGCTACAATAAATAATCTTTTGAATGGTAGAGTATTTGACCGAATGATGAGTGAAGGAAGTTTGAAAAATATTGATTTTATCAAAAAAACTATACCAAGTACTATCGATGAATTGTATTCTAAGGGATTAAAAAAAGAAAGAGGCACTTTAACGACTTCAGTAAGTGCCCCTTCTTTAGGGAAATATTGGAAAGACCTTGTCAAGGAACTGTATCGTAGAGATTATAAAAAAGAAAGTCTTATTGAATTAGAAGGAATAGACAGCTTGGATGAAGTTGAGTTTGAACTGGAATTAAATGGAAAGAAGAAAACCTTTCATGTTTTTGCTAAAAGTCGTACTCAACCTGACGTAGAAATTTCTAACGATTTGGAACTTGTTGACGGGGAACCAACGATAGCATCGTTAGTGAATGTGTCAGAAAGTTTAATAACAGATATGCTAACCTTAAAGCCAAATGTTTCATCGAATTAATTTTTACAATATCATTAATGATCATCTTATCACATTAAGAAGAATCGATACTCCGGCAAAAAAAATCTCTACCGGAGATTTTCTATTATTTTTTCTGTTCCCATTACTGATCAGCATCACCCTCTCATATTTTAAAATCAAAGTCGATAATCATATTGCGGAATTAATAACAGCCGTCTCAATCATAGGAGGATTTTTATTTAATCTGCTTGCAATTATTTATGGACTGATGGATAAATTAATAAAAGATACCCAAAACCAATTGCCGAAATCAGAATCAGGTACATTAAAAAAGATTTTCATCAAGGAAGTTCATATTAATATCTCTTTTAATATTTTGATATCGTTGTTTCTTCTAATATGTTTATTGGCCTATTCATACCTTCCTAAAAATTACTGCGCTCAATGGATGATGATTTTTAATTACGTATTAACTGCTTTAATCTATTTTTTACTAATTATTTTTTTTCTAACTATGTTAATGATTCTTAATCGGATTTATATCCTTCTCAAAAAAACAGATATTCCAACTTAATCTAATATGAAAGCTAAAAATCCATTATGGCAAAAAATGATTGATACATGGTGCACTACAGAAGGCATGTATGGATTAACCTTTCCCTATATTATTGGAGCAGAACGTAGATTTGCAAATAGAATTAATTTTGATATCAAGCAATTACTCGATGAGGCAAGCAATGCTGATCAAATATACATTATTAGTTACTGTGTAGATTTAGAAGAGTATATACTTGGTCTACACAAACCAGAATATTCTCCTGTTAAGATGCTTAAAAACTTCGGTTCCTTAGTCATAAATAACGAAAAATTGGAAAAATCACAAGAGATCCAAAGCCTTCTAAGTTTCCTGAACGACATGTATGAGAATAATATAAATAAAAAGTTAGTTTCTAAAAATTACAATACCAAAGAATGGTCTGATTTCGATATTAATGACATTAAAGAAATAGAAAAAGCAAATATTTAATGCCATGTATTTAATGACTCACAAAATCATATTATGTAAATGGATATTCAATCATACCTAGATCATACAGATCAGTTATTTGAAGTTTATAAAAAACTCAAGTTAGTCTCGATTGACGATTATTACGAAGAAACAAGTTCTCGATGGAACGACAAAAATTTCATATCATATTTTACAGATGTTACTAGATCAAAGAATACATTAAATTCATTTGATACCTCAGATTTTAAGATGTATGATGATTTTGTAATGCTATCAGGCGATATAAAATTCTGTGCTGGAATGCTACATTATTTATTTCCATATACAACTAAAGAACCGAAGGATTTTACTTCATCCATAATAGACCGTAGATATATAATGCATGTAAGCTTTGGATATCAAAGCATATATCAGTTTTGGGATAGAATAGGTGATTTTCTGTGGATTTACTTCTTCACTGGTATCGAAGCTAAAAAAGTCTACACGGGAGGTGTTTTAAAGAATTTACCAGAAATCTATAAAAATTGTGAGCCATATCTTCAATTAAAGAAGAGTTATGAATCTTTTAATTATACCTTTAGAATGAGGCATGATATTGTACATAATTGTAGCATGGGAACGGAACTCTTCTGGGAAAGAAATAAATACTACACTAATGAAAAGAAATTAAATAAATTACTTTCTAAAGTCCAGGGGTACAGGGATAAGATTACAAAGAGTCTACCTCAATGTATCGAAGCTCTTTTTTGTGCATTAGAACTTATTCAACAGCTACCTAATAAGACAATTGAAATCAATACGTAACAACAAAACGGTTGATGTATTTTATTCAATATTACCAATGTGATTAGGATTTAATACTTTTTTCTCATATTTTTAATTGTAGCAATTGCAGCTAAAACGTATCAAAATAAATGGTGAGCGATTCGGTGAGTCGAATTTAAAAACCTCCATAAATACTATTTAAACGCTGATATTTGAACTAGGTTCGAATCCCAGCGGGATCACAAGATTTTAGATCAAAACGTATAAACCCCTACAAACTATCGTTTGTAGGGGTTTTGCTTTTCAAAGGATGTCAAAATCCTCTATCCTGCAGCCGTAGATGCCATTGTGACCTCTGTAGTCGTGATGGCTATCGATCAAAAATTTGCCGGCTACGTGACCATTGCAAATGAAATAAAAGCAGATGCTAAACAAGCCATTACCGACCTGCATGCTCTGAACATTAAAACCATGATGTTGAGTGGCGATAAACAAAGTGTAGTCAACAAAGATGGCAGCATTACCTACCATCCTGATGAACAAGGAAATACCATTCCTGATTTTAGTCACCGGAATTAGTATCCTGTAGCTTTCAAAATAAAGTCAACAATAGATTGCGGATTGGGAAGACTATGTGGATGATGTTTGCCTTCTGGCTTATGGATCAACTGAATATTTCCACCCGCAGCCTTTATTTTCTCTACAAAAGGAAGGCTGTTTTCTGCCATCGGAACCACTTCATCAAGATCTCCACAAACGTGCAACATCGGATACTTACCCTTCACTATGGCCGCAATCTGATCTATCGGGCTGCCTTTAAAGCCCACAGCTTCTGACTCCTCCTGAAAACCATAATCTTTTAAAAATAATGCCCAGTTCTCTTTGCTTCCAGGCCCCTTACCTTTTCCACCGGGCCAGCTTTTAAGGTCTAATACCGGATTATCGGCGTACACACAGGCCACCTTTTCAGGATTAGCTGCCGCCCAATTGTACACATACACCCCACCTCTGCTCATTCCTTCCATAACCGCCTTTTGCGCGAAACCCATCTTCCTTAAATAAGCGTAAAAATCATTCCAGATTGCAATGGATTCCTGATTTCCAAACAACTCCGCAACATCGCAATAAACGACATGAAAACCGCGTTCCAGCAAAGCAATATCCGTTTGTGGCTCATGGCCATAAAATCTTGCCCTCCAAATCCAGGGCATTCCCTTTGCCACCAGCTTTGGCCTTACAATTTTAGCCTTACGACCCTTAAAAAGAAAACTCAGTTCCTCATAGCCAAAAAATGAATTCTTTTTGACCTCCATTTTGAGCTGCCCCGAAAAGTCTTTTCCCGCTTTTGTTGGCTGAAGGATAAAGGCTTTTAAACGCTCCGCAATAAAGCAGTCTCCAAGGGCATTGGGATGAATCTTATCCGCCAGTAAAGCCTCCTTATCCGAAAACAAGGAATAAAGATCAATCAGCTCCAAATCTTCTTCATAAGCAATTTTTTGTACCGAAGGCATCAGGCTATCCCTGAGATAAGTCCCGGAAATCCCAAATTGCGTATCAGAAAATGCTTTAACAGGAAGCAGTAAAACCACCCTTGGCCTTGACGTTAATCCCCGAAAAATATGGATCATCTCTTTATAGTCCTTTACAAAATTGACCATTTGCGCCCTATTGATCTGCTTGCTGTCATTCGTCCCCAGCTTGATAAAAACCAGATTCGGACTGGAGTTCAACACTTGTTGGTACTCCGGCGTTTTCCAATAAGGCTTATTCCCATTTTTAAGCATGGTCGCACCGCTTACACCAAAATTCAAGACCTCATAAGCGGGACCAAGTAAGGCCTGCAATTGCGCAGGATAAGATTCCTTTGCAGGGTCTTTCAAACCAGAACCAAAAGTAATGCTGTTTCCTACACATACAACACGGGTTTTCGACTGTGCATCCCCCTCATTCCCAAGCCCTAGAAACAAACATATAAAGAGCAGCTTAAAGAAAATATTCATGTAAATCAGTTTTATTTGGTCTGTGCGATGTTGGTTCCTTTCTGCCTCAACTCCAGCTGTGCCTCAAATAAAGATAATGGCAACACGCGTTTTCCCTGCGACTCATTGACACCTGCCTTTTCAAAAGTCACCGCCCTATCCGAAGTAAAGCCAACTAAAATAGGCGCAGCAATCGTATAATTCCTTCTCCTGCTCATATCCCAGAAATTGTAATGCTGATCTTTCACCGATTCATGCTGAAAATTCCACAGCACCAATTCCTTACCGTGATGCGGATGCCCCCCTTCAGGGCCACCAAGATTATAGAAAACTCCACCTTTAATGTCATCGTAAAGCGTTGCATAAGGCTGTCCCGAATGAATGTCAAAGTTCTGATCCTGCCCTAAACTACATTTCGTGATGACCGTTCCCACCGCACTATAGCCTGTTCCTGCACCATGATGATGCGCCCCATTGAAAGAACAATTTCTGATCAACACCCCATATCCGGTACGTGCATGTATGGACGCATGCCCCTTTTTGCCTCTAAAATGCGTGTTTTCGATGGTGATGCGATACCCGGAACGGATAAAAACCCCCTCATTGAGATCATGAAACTCACAATTCCTGATCCAGCTATCCTTGAGGTATTCCATTCCAACCGCCTCATAGGCATAATCATGAATCTGATTCTTATGATGGATGAATTCCTCAGGGTAATTTTTCCAGTTGCTGGAGAACAAAATATCCTCCACACCACATTCAGAGATAGAATTATAATTTTCTATATCCCAGCTGCCACTCTTCACCATTTGAATATCCAAGTGAATCGGATTCTTAAAAGTCACCTGATTTCCTTCAATCTTTTCGATGGTATGAATCTCATAAATCTGCATTCCTCCAGGATTGCCAAACAACCTTGTCCATTGTGGTTTTAAGTCGAGGGGCGCAAAATACAACTTCGTAAATTCTTCCGTCCGGTGTCGGATCACCACATCCTGACCCACCTTTAACTTTTTCACATCCTGAACCATCAGGGCATAGGTTTCCCTTCCTGCACCGGCCACAATAGTGGTTAATTTTTTCTGTCCTCCGGCTGCCGGTTGAAACAAGAACTGGCGACCATGAATCCGCATATTCGCCTGATAAATTTCAGTTCCTCCCGCAGTACTACCAGCACCTTTCAATACGATACCGCTTTTACTAATCCTAATCTGTTTCGTCGAATCATTATCCGCGGCAATCAGGTACTTGCCCCGGGAGAACTGTACAATTCCACCTCCAGGGTTGGCTTCCGCTGCATCCACCGCTTTCTGAATAGCATCATCATCATAACCCTCATCATTGGGAATCGCCCCGTAATCATCCACCTTAAATACTTTCTTGCCCGACAAATCAGGCAGGTTCTTTTCAGACCAGTGGTATCCGGCATAAGAGAAATCCGGAAGGACAGGCGTTTTTCCCTGCTTTTTTGCCTGCACAAAGTCCGTCCACAAGGGCGCGACATTCTGTGCTTTACTGGCGATAGCCATACATAGTAAAGGAATAAGGATAGTTCTTTTCATAAGGATACAAGATATAACAATTAAAAAAGAGGAAAATAAGTGTTCATTTTAGACCAGGAAGGGCCAATCTTTTCCTGCTCCCAGAATGGTTTAAATGCCGCCTGCCCAGGTTTTAGGTACAAACCATTCCCCATTTTATTCAGCAGCTGACTTTCCAACGCAAAGCCTTTCATTTGCGCAGCATGGTAGGATTTACTGAAAATCTCATTCCCTTCAAAGTTTATAGACACCTTTTCATCATACCATTTCAAGGGAGACACATCGCTCACCATGATGTTCTTCGCAAAAACAGTATTTAATGCAGGAAGGTATCTCTGAGGATTATAACCCGCAGCAATCGCGAAAGGTTCTGTACAATTGACGATCAGGTTGTCTGTAATCACCGCATTTTTCACCTGCCAATGACTCGTTAAAATAGGATTAGGTAATCCAGCCATGACAGAAATAGCCGCGCTAACACTCTTTCCGGTTAAATCCTGAAAGTAATTGTCATGCACACGATGACCTTCTCCAATGATCCTTACCCCACCTGTTCCAGGCTTTCCGTTGCCCAGAAAGAAGTTCCCATAGACTTCGGAATGATTGCCATGTCTCAGCGTAAGCGTCGCCTTACACTCATAAAAAAGGTTGTTACGGATGGTATTCTTCCCTGATTTATTGGAAAGCGCTTCCAGTTCGCCATTACAATGTTCAAAAATATTCTGCTCCACAGTGGTAAAAGAATCATACATCGACCAGGTACTGGTACCGATCCTGATGGTCTCTCCCCCATTCCTGCCCAGCTCCGGGCGTGGGCCAAAATAATTATGGTCAATCTGATGGTAATTCGGTTTTTCCGAAAGCCACACAACCATCGTTACCCCCTGATGGCGCTTACCTTTGAAAAAGCAATGGTCTACACGGTGATGGCTTCCCCTTAAGGAAACCCATCGGTAATCCACCTTTTCATCCGCGTTGTTGTAATCCACAACAGCGGTATTCGTTAGCCTGCACCAGGAAGATTGTTCCGAGAAGCCGATAACATCACCGGCAGTCAAAAAGCCATTGGCAAAGGACAATCCGTCAACCACCAACCAGGAACCATCGATCTGCAGACTGGAACTTCCATTCAACACTACTTTTCCTGGATGTAGGGTAGTTAAAACAATGGGACGCGCTTTGGTCCCATTGCCTTTAAAAACAATTTGCTGATCCTTCCATTCGCCTTCCTCAAGAAGGATCCTGTCGCCGGGAGCTAAGGTTAAAGCGTCCAGTTCTTTTGCAGAACGGATGTGATAATCTTTTGCCTCGGCGCCGGAGGCTATGATAAAAAATAGCGCAACACTGAAAAATATAACTTTATAACTCATCAACATTAATCTAATGCACCGGTTTTCATTTCTTTCTTAGGGAGATCAGCACGCTGATGGTCGATCCTTCCTTCAAATTCCACACGAATCACAGCCGCCACCGCATCAGGTGCTATTTCAGGAACACGGATCAACAGATCTCCACCTTTTGTCTCAGTACTGATTTTGCCCTTGCCCTTCGCTAAAAGTGATGCCGATAACACCTTATTCTTTACCCCAGGGATCAACAACTGCCCATCTTTAGGCCAGTTGAACACTGAAAAATAAAGCACAGTGCCTTTTTCACCTTCTTTCTTCGTGCAACGGCCCCAATCCAATGGTGCCAATGGGCTGGATTTCGTTCCATAAATCGCTTCACTATTCACTTTCATCCACTTTCCAATATCACTTAACCGTTGAACACTTTCCTCAGGAAAAGTACCATCAGGCTTAGGACCTACATTCAACAGGTAATTTCCACCTTTTGAAGCAATGTCCGACAAATTGCGGATCAGTGTTTCACTGGATTTCCATTTATGGTCGGAAGTACGGAATCCCCAGGTACCATTCATTGTCATACAAGTTTCCCAATCCATGCCATCCAGTTCTGCCTGATTTGGAATCTTTTGCTCCGGAGTTTTAGTGTCTCCAGGGAAATTAGGTCTTTTCAAACGGTCGTTGGTAATGATATGTGGTTGTATTTTTAGCACATCCTGAAGTTTTAAAGCCGCTTCATCGGTCATATTTGTTGGGGTATCCCACCAAAGTACAGCGATGTCACCATAGTTCGTCAACAGTTCTTTTACCTGTGGAACAGCTACCTCATCAATATACTGATCAAAAGTTTTGGTCTGCTGTGCAGGATCCCAATGTCCTTTATTTGCAAGGGTATAAGCGTCAATCTTTGTAGAATCAGGATTTGCCCATCCCTCTCTCATTTCTTTTCTCGCTGCCGAACCTCCTGGATTGTTCCAATCCTGCGCCTGAGAATAATAGAAACCCAGCTTAATGCCGTATTTCTTACAAGCCTCGGCCAGTGGCTTCAATAGGTCTTTACCATAAGGTGTAGCATCAGTGATGTCCCATTTACTGGCTTTAGAATTGAACAAGGCGAAACCATCATGATGTTTAGCGGTGATAATCAGGTACTTCATACCTGCATCTTTCGCCATTCTCACCCAGGCATCCGGATCATACTTCACCGGATTAAAGCTTTTTGCCATTTCCTGATACTCCGAAACCGGAATCTTAGATCTGTTCATGATCCATTCTGCGCCACCACGGCGTTGCTCCTGTCCCTTATATACTCCGGCAAACTGCGCGTAAACTCCCCAGTGGATAAACATGCCAAATTTGGCTTCTCTCCACCAGGCCATCCGCTCATCTTTAGAGAGGGTACGCTGACCATGAGCCAGCTGGATAAAAAAAGAAAATGCTATAAGTAGCAATAAAGATATTTTACGCATAACGGTTTTGAATATTTGGTTTGGTCTCCTAATGTAGGGCATATTTGTCATCTCTTCAATTAGCTTCTGTTTCAGCAACATTATCCTGAAAACGCAACTTATTGCGCAGCATCAGCATAAGTTGTACCGATCCTGATCTTTTTCACGTAATGCGTAACCGCAGCGGTATCACCGCCATAAACACCCCATTTAGGATCACAGTCAGCTACATCCAGCGTTCTGCAAGTCAGCCTTTGTGTACCATTGGCGAGCGTTTGTTTCACGCCATTGTACCAGAATTCAATAAAGCCGACACTCGCATCACGCGAAACTTTCATGCGGATCACAAAGCTCATCCAGGTATTCACCGGTAAGTTGATCGACCATGGCACCGTGGCTACATGATTATCGTCAAAATGTTGAAGCTCCAGTTTGCCGCTTTTCGTCCTCAGCATTAAAGGGTGGTTTTGAAGAGCGCCATCCGTAGGATAAGATTTCCATTGAAAAATCGCTTCTGTTTTTAAATCTGAGGGAATCAGCAATTTACTCGTCCAGCCGATATAGATCTCATCTCCTTCTACGGCCTGGTAGTTCTGCGCCCCATGTCCCTCCGTTCTATGGCTGTTTAAAGGCTTTAGAAACTTCCAGGTCAACACGCCCGTTTCATCCGTCAACGTGCTTACCGCTCCCGTGCCTTCGATATTGATGTTTTTCCAGACTTTGGCCGAGCCATTGCTGGCATCTCCGTTAAACAGCACAGAACTAGTCTGAACATCTCCGGACGTACTTTCCAGGGTCTTTGCATGAAGGGGGTTCTCCTCCACCTTTTCTGCTCCTTTTTTACAGTTAGACAATAACACAGTCCCACTCATCAGCACCACAAGCATCATTTGATTCTTTTTCATAAAGTTTATTTATAGGGTTAAGTATTTGGTTAATTCTTGTTAGTGCCTACCGCGAAAAGAAGCTTATTTCAGCTGATTCACTCTGTGTAGGGCTTCCATATAGTAATAATCCGCATAAGAAAGTGGTACATCCACTTCAGAATTGGAAGGTTTAGAACCCGTGCTGCCGATCAGGATAAATCCACCATTTGTACCTACAGGAGCCGTGTATTTGTTGGCCATGCTATTCATCATCAGGTTTGCTTTTTCCAGGTATACTTTCTTTTGATCACTATACTCACTCAATTCATACAGAGCAGAAGCAATCACAGCTGCCGCAGAAACATCACGGGGTTCATTAGGAATATTTGGCGCATTGAAGTCCCAGTAAGGAACCAGATCCTTTGGCATATTTGGATGATTCAGGATAAAAGCAGCAATGTTTTCCGCCTGCCTTAAATAAACCGGATCTTTAGTGAAACGGTAACACATTGTATAACCATACAAAGCCCATCCCTGTCCTCTCGACCAGGCCGACTCATGGCTATATCCCTGATGTGTATTCTTTTTCAAAACTACTCCGGTTTGAGGATCGTAGTCAATCACATGGTAAGAACTGTAATCCGGGCGAAAATGGTTCTTCATAGTCGTATTGGCATGGCTCACCGCAATCCTATAATAGGTAGAATCCCCGCCTAATTTTGTCGCTTCGAACAGTAATTCCAGGTTCATCATATTGTCGATAATCACTGGGTTTACCCATTTATCCCGACTGTGATCCCAGGATAAAATCACCCCTGTTTTAGGGTTAAAGCGTGTCGCCAGCTTCTTTGCTGATTCCAAAATGACCTCTTTATAATGGGCATCTTTTAGTATCCGGTATCCTGTACCAATGCTACAATACACCTTGAATCCCATATCATGAGTCGTGCCATTCAGTTTTTCCTTTTCAATAGGTGCAGAGAACTTTTTAGCCTCCTTCATCCATTCCTGCTGATGGTTGTATTCATATAAAAACCAAAGCACTCCCGGAAAGAAACCACTCGTCCAATCCTTTGAAGCCACCAGCCTCAGTTTTCCATTTTCTGTAGTTCTGGGCGAAACCAATGCCGGATTTCCGGAATGGTGCTTCGCTTCATCAACCTGCTTCAACATGTATTCCGTTTGTTCGGCAGCAAGCTTAAATACCTTTTTAACATTCGGCTTTTGGGCAGAAGTGCTGGTATGCAGCAGTGAAAGAGCTAATACAGTAAAAAAGTATCTTTTCATAATTCTAATATTTTATAGACAATAATTTTTTTGCCACCTGACTAAAACTATAACCAGTGGTCAGGGCCAACGAGAGCAATATAAAAGCCGGCTAATTGAGCCAGATCAATGGATTGCGAACCGGCAAGTTCCTAATCACCTCTTCTACTGTTGGCTCATGATCCAGTTTCTGCCAGGTTTGCAACCATTCTTTCTGCTGAAAAGCATCAGCAGCAAAAATTAAGAAAGGTTGTGCGACCGGCCAATTCTCCCAATGCATCACATCAGGCTTTAAAGGCCATTTACTTTTATCTTTTACAAAGGGGTAGAAATACGTCACTCCTTTTTTAATGGATTTTCCATCGGTAGTTTCGTAAGTCCAAAGGTTATCAGAAGGAGTAGAAAGAATCTGACAAAGGGTAGTCATTGCATCCAGGTTAAATACAGAATAACCATAAGGTTTGGTACGTGACAACTCCCTTGGGAAACTACCATCAGCGGCCATCTGGTTCGGTAAGAGTACTTTTTTATAGCGATCCTTAGCGAAATCCAGCAGTTGCTGATTTCTGGTAAGTTTGGCAAATGAAGCCAGCTGCATGGTGAAGCAGGTACCATGGTTGTTTTCCGCTTTCATCTCATCTTTACCATAAGAATGTGTCATGAGCCAGTTCAGGTATTCCGAAAACCAATCCTTCACGCCATTAACCAATTCTTTATTCAGTACTTTCTGCATCACAAGGACACCCTGAGCAACTTCCATCAGCTGAATCGTGTCGATGATTCCAATACCACGGCCGGTGAATCTGCCCTTGATGGCTTGCGCAAATTGCAGGCTAGGATTCATCTTAGTTCCCTGACTGATAAACCAGGCTTTCAAATGAACAGAGGCTTGTTTTGCATATTGCTCTTCACCGGTCAGGCGATAAGCGGAGGCCAATGCACCAATAATTTTACTAAACCGGATCATCGCCAAACGATGTGCAACAAAGTTTTCAGGATTCGTCATCCCATCACGCTGAATATAAGGCCCATCCGGATTTTTAGGATCTGGCCACCAATAGTCCCCTTCAGAGAAAAAATCATGAAGACCACCGGCAGATCTCGATGAACTTTCTGCAGTAACCGTTACCGGCTTTTGTTGCATGGCCCATTTTGCTGCTACCAGCACTGTCTTTCTTAAAGTCAGTTCCGCTTGTTTTTTGATCTCATCTTTTACCGGATTTTCCTTAGCATGGCCAACAAAGCCAACCAATAGCAATATCCCTGTAAAAACCTTCAGAATTATTTTCTTCATCATTATAGATTTGTCATTGCTTTAAAACTGATCTTATTGAGGGTATTCGGTTTCCCTTTTTGGGCTGCTGATATGGAGGTTTTCAATTTCCCGTCTTTTGTACGCTCCACTTTAATATCACGGAAGCTAAAGGCGCCCTTTTCATAATTAAAAGTCTCGCCATCATCATCATAAAGCTGGTAAGTACCCGGTTTATGACCGTAATACCTGATCTCCAGGTCAATTTTATCTCCAGATTTAGGTGCGTGCATCAATGCAGGACCCATTGGGACAATCCCCCCATCTTTCACATATACCGGAATACGGTCTAATCCGGGAGTCACGGTGATGACCGTTCCATCTCCGGCAAACTCGCCAGTATAGAAGTCAAACCATTTTCCCTTTGGAAGAATCACCGTACGTGTCGGTTTCCCCGCAAACATTGGGGCAACCAGTAAATACTCACCCGCCATATATTGATCTTTCACTTCCTTGCCCAGCGCCTCCACATAAGGATTTTCTTCCAGATTAGTGGTTTTCAATTCTTTCTCTACGCCAGAAGCAAAACCGGCTTCCAGGTTCATCGCCCGAAACGGCGGAATGCCCTGAAAATGATATTTAGCGAACTCACTATACCAGTATGGCATCATCTGCATACGCAATAGCGCCATGTCTTTCACTTGTTTTTCTACTTCCGGATAAGACCAAGGTTTTGTTCCGGTAGACCAGGCATTGATCATCGCCATTGGTGAAAACACGACCGACTGCATTCTGCGCAACCACTCTTCAGCAGTTTTAGAAGCCCTGGCTTCTGGCGTCCACAGCACTCCAGTGAAACCACTGTTGATTAAGGCAGTGATAAAATCTTCATGGTTGTAATAATCGTTATAGATCACATAAGGGAAAGAAGTCCCGCCACCATTAGAGCCACGCACCAAACCGTAAGTACGCTGGTTCTTTTCATGGAACATATCCATACTGTATCGTTGCATCAACAGACCGTAAGTCTGCCTCAATTGCTCTGCACTGTGTCCCGAAGGGAAAGTAGTGACATCAGGCCATAAATAATGGTCATAACCATCCACTTCATCAAACTTATAGCCACTGATGCCAATATCAACCTGACTTTTTTTCAATTGACCAAAGAGGATCTTTTGGGCTTCCGGCATGGTCAGGTCTGGCACTGCGCCTAACCATACGGTATGGTCGCCGGTAAAAGGCTTAATCGCTTTAAAGATTGGTGACTCCGGAGAAACATAAGGATTGGTCCACAGGTTCAGGCGGATTCCTTTTTTAAGCATATCGGCCACGAATCCGGAAGGATCCGGATACCTGCTTTTATCCCATTCAAAAGAACAAGGATAAGCTTTGCTTTGCCATCCCGGTTCCAGACCAATATAATCCAGTGGGAATCCTTTATCTTCAAACGCTTTCGTTTCTTTCTCTACATCTGCAGCGGTATAAAGGGTTTTTACCCTTTGCGTAAAGCCCAGGCCCCAGCGGGGAGGCAAAGGGCCGCCACCATTGAATAAGTTGTAACGGCTTACCGCATTTAAGGAAGTTGGGCCTGCAAAAACGTAAAACTCTACCCCTTCTGCTGGAACAAGCACTTCTACCGCATCCGAGTAAGGACGGGAAGACCAGGTTTTATCGGTATTCCGGTCTTTAGCTACCGGTGCATTTTCACTATCTCTTCTTACTGCGGACCCTGCAAATATTTTCAGGTAACGGGCAGAATTGATGAATACCCCATAGCCTTCAGAAGACACATAAAAAGGAGTTGGCGCATGGGTACGGCCATTGTCTTTACCACCAAAATGATCGGCATGCAGTTCCAAAATCTTTCCGCGTTGGTGTACTGTTTGAAAGTTCAAACCAAAGCCATACAACTGCTCCTTCTGCTTCAGCGGAAAGCGAAGGTAAGTTTTACCATCCCTCAGCTGCGCAACTACTTCCCGTTGCGGCATCGGGAAAACTGCATCCCCCAATTTGTTCAGCCCTTCCAGATAAGGCTTCGCAGCCGAAGCCGTTAATAAATTATAATTTTCAGGTCTGCCAACGGTTCCCTTCCAAATTCCAGGAGCCACCGGCTCCCATTTAATTTCCTGCGCATTCAAATACATGTAGGTCAATAAGAATGCAGTGTAAATAACCAGTTTTTTAAACATCACGATTTAATTTTTAACGGCTACTAACCGATATGGACAAGGCTCCTAACAACAAATACAGGTTAACTTTCATTTTCAATTTTTTATTTCGACAAATACAGATTCCAATCCATCAGCTTTCACACTCGCAACACTCTTTCCTTTATTGATATTGATACTGATCTCAGCGCAACCATTTCCGAGCTGTACTTTTCGGGATCCACGGGCAGTGCCCATGTCATCGATCAAAGTGCCATCACCTGTCAAACCAAAGCTGACGTAGTTTGTGGCATCCAAACACAAGATATTATTCTTGTCCAGTACTTTCACACGAATCAAAGCGACCCCGTCTTTTTCAGACACTTTTTCTAAAACCATTCTAGCCGGTTTATCCCATTTCGCCGTCTGATAGCCCTGGGTAATCTCATCTGTATACACCTGACCGTCTTTCTTACCTACAGCTTTGATGGTATTCTGACCCTCATTAAAAGTCGACATCCACCTTAATCCGGCAGCAGGAAAGTCCTGACTGTTTCTCTTTTTCTTACCCAGACTTTTTCCATTCAGGAAGAGTTCAACCTCATCGAGATTGGCATATACCTTAATCATTTTTCGTTCTGTGGCCCCTCCCCATCTTGTCGGCCATGAATGCCCATAGATGTGAATCATCGGTGCTTTCGTCCAGTACGACTGGAACACATAATAAGCTTCCTTTTTGGTAAAATCACGTTCGATTACTCCCTTCTGATTCATATAAGGAACCGGATTGTCCGGACGGACAGGCGTAGAAAAATCTTTAAATGGCCAGTAAGCAGCACCTGTTAACCAGGGCATATTCTCCTGTTCTTTCAAATGCCAGTCGATCAGGTTAACCATATAACTTTCACTCCAATCACCGTCTTTAGAAACTCTGGCACTACCGCCAAATAAGGAAGCATCACCGGCACGCTCGTCTGCACCAATACCAGTTTTTACCAGGCTCAATGCATTGTCCGGATTTTCAGAATGACGACCGGCATGACTATCTCCACCCCATTCTACATGAAGGAAATGGTCTACCTTATCAAATTCCTGCTTCGATACTTCCGCATATTCCGTGTAAATTCCACGGTACCATCCTGCCCAGATCGAAGGAGAATAGACATCTACAATATCCTTACAAAAATCACATCTTCGGATTGCTGTTTTTCTGGAAGGATCCAGGCAGTGAGAAAGGTCGTTCAGCTCTTTCATAAATTCTCTGATCTTATGCTGATCAAATTCTGAAAAATCTCCAGGCCAATCATTTTCATTGCCTATTCCCCAGATGATAATTGAAGGGTGGTTGTAATGCTGTTCAACCATATTCGTCAGCATACGACGTGCCTGATTTTTATAAAGATCACCTCCTAAACCACCTCTGCACCACGGAATTTCTTCCCATACCAGAATCCCAAGGCTGTCACAAAGCTCCAGGACAATTCTGGATTGCTGATAATGACCAAGTCTGATAAAGTTAACTCCCATATTTTTCATCAGGATCATCTCCTCACGAATCTGATCCTCTGTCATTGCTGCAGCTACCCCCGCATGGTCTTCATGGCGGTGTGTTCCGCGTAGCAAAAGCCTTTTACCATCGAGCATAAAAGGACCTTTCTTCACAAATTCAAAGTTTCTGAATCCTATTTTCTCCTGATGAACAGCGGTATTTCCTTTAGAAATGATACTGGTTTCAACGGTATATAGGTTTGGATTTTCTACAGACCATAGCTTAGGGTTTTTCAAAGAAGTTTCCCAAAGCTCTTTTTGACCATGAAAAGCCTTCAATTCTTTCTGCCAGCTACTGACCACCTTTCCCTGAGGATCTTTCAGCTGTATTTTTACCAATACGGTATCTACGCCATCAGGGTTTAATAAACGGCTGCTGATTTTTAATTGTCCCAATACCCCTTTTACATCTACACTGGCGCTTGCAAAAACTTTCTCTGCCGACACCTGTGGCACATAACTCAGATTAAGGTAACGGTATAAACCGCCATACACATTAAAATCTGAAAGGTCCGAAGGGATCATTTCAAGATCCCGGGAGTTGTCGCAACGGATTTCTACCGGGATCTTTCCTTTAAACTGTTTTTCAAATAAAGGATTTTTACGGAAAGCTGCTACCGCATCGGTAATGTCAGCCGTCCATTCATCATAGCCGCCAACATGCTCGGCTACTTTAACATCATAGATATAAACTTTAGTTTTCTGACCGGCTCCTTCAAAATGCAGCAGCGTCCGTCCATCTTTATACGGATTACTAATCGTCAGCTGCGTACGGTACCACCCTGGTCCCTGATAATAGTTCAGGTCGGGATCTACGGCATCCTTAGCATTGAAACAATGCGGAAGAACAACCTTATCCCATACCGGTACACTTTCCGGGTTTCCGGCTTTCACCGGTCTGATAGCTTCATAAATACCACCAAGATCCCCCTTCAGGAATTCCCAGTTTTGGGTTAAACGCTGATGCCGCTGTGCGAATACATTATTAAAAAGGATCGTGCAAAAAATGGCTAGAATCAGTCTTCTCATAAATTTTATTGTTGTCGGTAAGGATAAATCGTGGCGCCATATACATGTACAATGGCATTTGTTGCCACATAACCGCCGGATCTGTTTTTAGTTTTGTTATTAATCTCAATCGGAGCAAGGTCATCATTGTTCAAAATTCTCAAACTCATTTTTCCCTCCTGATCGAATCCTTTGCCATCATTATAAGTACCAAGCATAGATTTTTTAGAAGCCAGGCTTAACGGAGGCAACAAGGTTTGGGCATCCACAGCCGTGAGGCGGATGTTATTGAAATTATAGCTTCCCAGTAACATCAGGTATAGGAAATAATTCTTCACGTCTTCTTTAGGGTAGTCCTCCCATTTAAGGGCAGGGCGAGTACTCAAAATCTCTTCAGTACCTGGCTTAAACGTAACAATAGGAAAATCGAACCACATGCCTGCAGTCACTTTTTTAGCTTTGGAATCCCAAACCCTTACCGCGTCATTGTGCAGAAAGATGAAGGTCATCCCCTGCTTTTCATAAGCAGCAAGGTCGATCTCTGCATATTCCAATCCTTTTCTCATCCATTTAAAAACCGTGTCGTTGAGGTTTATTGGACTTTCATAGGAACGATTCTCTAAAAACTGTCTTGCCGTTATGTTAATATTAGGATCCAGCGTTTTATGTTCATAATCGTATTTCTTTTGTATGTCCATATCGAACAATGTGCATCCCGATAATGGCAGGAGCAATACGAAGGCGTACCTTTTCAGTATTAATATGATCTTATTCATTCTCTATTCTTTTAATCTGTGTAACCAGGGTTTTGGATTAATTTCTTATTTGAGTTCAATACATTTCTATGTATAGGCCAGTAAACTTTCGTTTCAGGATTCAAAAATCCTGGTGCTTCAAGATTTCCTGCAGCAGCTTGTCTTCTTTTCAGAATAGGATCCATGACCTGTTTCACATGATTGGTACGAACCAGATCAAACCATCTTTTTCCTTCTCCAAAAAGTTCGAGTTGTCTTTCATTGAGAATGGTATTTTCCATCGCTATTTGGTTAGACACCAAAACATCATTAGGCAGGTATTCAGGCACTACAGCACGTTTACGTACATAATTCAGGTATTTAAGGGCATTCGTCAAATCACCGGTCGCATTCAGGGCCTCTGCGTACAGCAGATAAATGTCACCCAGACGGTACATAGTCAGAAATACCGGTAAAGTTTGGTTGGCAGCTGGCCATGGCTCAGCAGCTACGGCATTGGATGCAGTTGGATACCATTTAATGAAACGATCCCTATTCGGTTTTGGTTGTGCTAAAAACACATCCGCCGTTTGCCTTGGTCTAATGTCTGCAGACCTTGTTACCAGCGTTTGTGGCTGGAACCAGGTTGCCCAAATGCCTTCATCTATAACAATTTGTTTATTATTAGCAGTCCAGGAGGTTTGCATACAGGCACAACCATTTTTCAGGTAATCCCAATGGATGCTCCATATCGATTCCATGCTACTTGCCGGTGCGGTAAACAAAGTTTTCCAGGAAGCAGAAGGCTGTAAATTGGCCTCACTCGCTCCGGCATATACTGCGCCGGAAGGTGATTTTGCTGCAAATAGCAATTTGATCCATTTGATTGCATTTACATAATCTTTCTTCCACATGTATACATCAGCCATGGTCGCACAAATGGCTGCTTCCCCAAGATTATAGACAATGGGTCTATCGCCTTTTTTTACCAGCGCATAGGCTTTCTCCAAATCCGGAATGATCACTTCATTGATGACTTTATCTTTTGCTGCCCTTGGTTCTTCTGAAGGTTGGTCCAGAGTAACAAAAGGCTCCAGTCTGATGGGGGCATCTCCCCAAACCCTAACCAGGTAAAAATAACTCACTGCACGCATGGCATAAGCCTGAGAAAGATAGCTGTCTACCGTTTCCTGGGTCAGCAAATTATCCAGACTTGCCGCCCGGGGAATATATTTGATGTTGTTATTGGCCCTGCCAATTACCGCATATAAGCCGCTCCAATCCGAAAATTGATTGGTAGGCGTCAAACCATTCAACACTACCTCATCGATAAAATCTTTGGTATAGGTGATAAATCTATCGAAGCTATCAGAACGGTATTCTCCCCAATAAAGGTATTTTTCCGTGTACTGATCCTTACCTACCATTTCCTGCTGAAATCCGGAATACATTCCGGCCATTGCCGACTCGGCATCAAATCTGTTTTTATAAAATTCCGTTAATGGAACCTGGTTGAAAGGTCGTTCATCTAAAAACTTTTTGCAACCGCCCAGTAATAACGCTCCGCCTAATGCAGACATAGCGATTAATTTTTTCATCATCATCTTATTAGAAATTAATGTTCACACCAAAACCAATCTCTCTTCTTCTTGGATATTTACCCACGTCATCACCCGGCGTTAAAGGATTGTCTGAGCTAAATTCCGGATCATAACCGCGGTAATTGGTCCAGGTAAACAGATTGGTACCATACACATAAGTGGTTACTCCTCTCAGGTAAATGCGTTTTGTCCAGTTTTCATTTAGTCGGTACGACAAACGGGCGCTGGATAACCTAAAGAAAGAAGCGTCTTCTACATAAAGACTGTTTTGATTGGTTTTAAGGTTTCCACGGTTATTTTTCTCGATATAATAAGGGTATTTTGCAATGTCACCAGGCTTTCTCCAGGAGTTATAAACGATCTCAGGAGATCCAGCACCTGTATTGGAAGGGTTATTCTGACTTTGCAAAAGGGTATTGTACACTTCTCCACCAAAAGAGCCATTGAATAAAAACGAGAAGGCGAAGTTTTTATAGCGCACACTGTTCATCACGCCCAGATAATAATCCGGAGTAGCATTACCTAATATCTGACGATCTGCGTCATCAATTACCCCATCAGCTCTTACCTCTTCCCATTCTGTATCTCCACCTTTCAGTTTACCGTCTGGTGCTCGTTTGCTCAACACATTACCCGTGTACAACTGCCCATTCAAGGTATATACGGCTTTTCCATCCACAATTTTCGGTGCACCATTCTCCAATACTACCGTCAGCTTTTGCCATTTTTCATTATAAGCATTAGATTCATTCCACTGGTAAACGCCCAGGTTTTTCCATCCATAGAAATTACCAATTTTGCCACCTTCTTCGACATACCATTTATTGCCCGCAAATACAGGAATACCACCGGCCAGTTTCTTCACTTTTCCTCGTTCAAAGGTGATATTACCGGTTACATTCCATTCAAAATCCTTCAATACCAATGGTGTCGCATTCACAACAAACTCCAAACCTCTGGATTGTATGGTTCCTAAATTCACCTGCACCTTACTGTAACCAGTCTCTTTGGCCAGTTCTCTTGGGTAAAGCAGGTTAGAAGTTTCTTTTACATAGTAATCTGCGGTCAGCCCTAATCTTCCTTTAAAGAAGCTCAGGTCCAAACCAATGTTGTTCTGCGTAGTCGTTTCCCATTTAATAAAAGGGTTACCGAAAGTAGAGATTGGGCTTGCCCCACCAATACCATTATAGTTACCCGAAAAACCGTATTTGGTGTAAGACTCGAAATCACCAATTTTATCATTTCCTAACTGACCGAAACTGTACCGTAGTTTCGCATCTTCCAGATAGGGTTTCGCAAATGCCATAAATTTCTCATCAGAGAAACGCCATGCGGCAGATGCAGAGAAGAAGTCACCCCAACGATTTTCAGGCCCGAATCTGGAAGATCCATCCCTACGGTAGGTACCTTGTAAAATGTATCGCCCTTTATAATTGTAGCCAATACGACTAAATATAGAAAGCGTAGAATTTGCAGTACCATCGGTATAACTTTTTGCTGCAGTCAGGTAATCCGGAAGCGTCACAAAGATCTCCTCATTTGCACTGTTTAAATATTCCGTATGGAAACGGTCAAACTTCCTTCTATCGGCACTAAAACCTAACAAACCAGAAAAAGTATGGTCGGTCTTCACGATTTTGTTATAGTTTAGGTAAGCCTGATATTCCCAGCTAAAAGTTTTGGTCATCTCATTTCTTCCCGCATTCTGATCTTTTTTATCTGAAATGAACCGCGGCGAAAAATACGTGTTCTGGTAATTGTCCAGCTTAGCATTAAACAAAGTGGTGAACTTAAAATCCTTAGTAAAAGAATAATCGATCTGATTGTTAAACTGTGCGGAATAAGTTTCATCCTCATCACGCTCAAATAAAGCCTGCGCAATCGGATTCCTTTTTGAGGCGATATAACTTGTTAAACTGCCGTCAGGGTAGTAAAGCAACGAATATGCGGGTCGGTCAATCACTACCTTTATCGTATTGCCCACCGGAATTGCATTTCCTTTTGACCAGGTAAAAGACATGTTGTTCGAATATTTGAACTTCGGAGAAATCTGGTAGCCAATGTTAATCCTGGACTGCAAGCGTTTTGCCCAGCTGTTGATGATAATTGATTTATCATCCAGGTAGTTTAAGCTGGTATAATAATTCAATCCTTTTTGCGCACCGCTGATCCCAAGTTTAATTTCTTTCTTTTGTGCCAGGTTACCCAATAATAAATCCTGTAAGTCATTATCCGCATTGAAGCTCGGGTTCAGGGAATCGGTAGCATTAGTCCTACCTTGAATCTCTCTGAATATACGTACTTCAGCAGAGTTACTCACTGGAATACTATGAGCCAAACGTCCAAATACATGGTTATAAGTCAGGTCGACGGAAGGTTTTCCTTCCTGACCTCTTTTAGTGGTAATTAAAATTACCCCATTTGCTGCACGGGAACCATAAATGGAAGCCGATGCGGCATCTTTCAGCACCTCTACATTGGCTATATCGCCAGGATTGATGTTTGCACCATCAGGGCTGATCACCCCATCCACTATATATAAAGGACCGTTTCCACCATTTAACGTAGAAGTACCACGAATTTGAATGGAGCCCGTTGCACCTGGTGCCCCGCCACCGTCATTCACGATTAAAACCCCTGCTGCCTGACCTTGCAAAGCATCAAAAAGGTTAATTGGCTGACGCTCTTTAATGACTTTCTCATTGATAGAAGAACTGGCACCAGTGAGGTCTTTCTTTTTAGCTACCCCACCATATCCGGTCACTACGATCTCATCCAGGTCACTAAAATTCTCTTTCAGACTAATATTAATGATGGTCTTTTTCCCAACGATGGTTTCTTCCGAAACATAACCGATATAACTGAATACTAATACGCTTAACTCTCCCGTTACACTGATAGTATATGCCCCGTCACCATTCGTTGAGGTACCTTTTACGGTACCTTTTACGGTACCTTTTACTTTGATGCCCACACCCGGAAGTGGAACTCCTTTATCATCCTTCACCACGCCTTTTATTTTGATATCTTTCTGTGCAAATGCTGCGGGGGAAATTAACATCCCGAGCGCCAACAGAACGATTACACCTACCTGCCTGATTGTACATACATTCCATTTGCTGGACAAATAGAGGCTCATAGTATAAAATTGCTTCATACTTTAGTTTTAAAAATGAATAAATGTTTTGAATTGATCTTTAGCTGATTAAACCTGGATTCCGGTCATCTTCAGGTCAGGTAGTAGTAGCCATTAATCCCTTGTGGCCAGGTGTGGTGTTCATTTTCATGTTTTGGTTCGTTTAAGTTTAAATTTGGTTTGGTAGGGTAAGGGAAGATTTTTTTACAACTAAATTGGCTGAGCAGGAGCCATGGATACTTTTAGTAATTGGGCTTTCATAATCGAAAAATCATAGCATACTCGTTCATAAGGTGAATTGGTCTAACAGTTGAATTATATTTGGTTAGGCCAATGTAGCGTTGAAACGCTGCCTGGAGGGGGGTAAATCTTAAAAATAAAGGGAGAAATTCTTAAATGGCCAACAATTATTCTTGCAAAGCGTAATCCGACGGTGTTCTTCCAAACTGTTTTACGAACTCTTTGCTGAAATATTTGGGATCACTAAAACCTACGTTATAAGCAATCTCATAAACGGTATATACATTTTGACAAAGCAGCTGAGCGGCTCTCTTCAAACGCACAGACTTGATGAAATTATTTACGGTAAGGCCGGTCAGCACTTTAATCTTTTTATAAAGAATGGGAGTACTCATTCCTAAATCCGAGGCCAGGGTATTTACATTAAAATCAAGACTGGTAAAATTACTTTCAATGAGGTCCATCACCTTATTCAAGAATTCTTCGTCAGAAGATTCTATTACAATATTGGAAGGCTGCAAGGTAATCTGCTGACTAAACTTCCTTCTCATATTTGCTTGAAGCATGAGCAGGTTAGAAATTGTCAGTTGCAGACTGCTGATGCTGAAAGGTTTGGTCAGGTAGGCCTCTGCTCCTGTTTTCAAACCATTCACTTCATGAATATTTCCGGTACGGGCGGTGAGGAGAATCACAGGAATATGACTGGTTCGAATATCTGTCTTTAACGTACGACAGAGTTCCAGTCCATCCATTACCGGCATCATAACATCGCTGACAATCAGGTCCGGTATTTTTTCGAAGGCCAGCGCCAATCCTAATACCCCATTGTCTGCCTCCAGAATTTGATAAAATGGCTTTAAAGATTGTACAATAAACTCCCGGACTTCAGGATTGTCTTCGACAATCAATAAGGTCACCTGTTCATCAGTAACTTTTTGTTCTGATGCTGGCACCAACATCACCAGCTCTTCCATATCGGTAGCCGGTTCATAATGTGCCGGATTTTCACTGTTCAAAAATTCAACCATCAATTCTTCTTTTGAAAAATGGGAACGTCCCAGCATCAATCTCAAACAAAAACAGGTATTCATGTCTGCCAGATGCATGTCTTTTTTCTCCGATAAGAACAATCCTCCGTGATGGAGCTGCGCAATCTTTCTGGAAAGGGCAAGACCAATTCCAGTTCCACTATTTCTGGAAAGGGGGTCTTTTACCTGGTAGAAATTGGTAAAAAGCTTATCCCTGCTTTCTTCAGGAATACTTTTTCCATTGTCGCAGACACGCAATTCAACAAAGCCATCGCTGGTTTTAAATACTGACAGGCGAATGACCCCCTGATCCGGCGTACACTTAAAGGCATTCGATAGCAGGTTGTACAACACTTTTTCCAGCTGTTCATTGTCGAAGTAAACCTCAATATGTTCTTCCTCCGACAAAAATTCATATTTGAGCTGCTGCCTGATGGCCAGGTCCTGAAAAGAAAGAAAGATCTCTTTAGCAAAGCTGACAATATTTCCAGGTGCAATGTTGAGCCCCAATTTACCAGACTCCGCTTTTCTAAAATCCAGTAATTCATTCACCAGTCTGGTCAGTCGTCCTGCATTTCTACGTACCAGGAGGAGTTTCCTGTTCAGTACCGGAGATTCCCTGGTCTCCTCAATCAGACTTTCCAAAGGCCCTTCGATTAAAGTTAGGGGGGTTCTGATTTCATGGGAGACATTGGTAAAAAAGTCCAGTTTCATTTGATACACTTCATGTTCTCTTTTCAGGAGTGCCCGAATCCAGAGGAATCTGGAGAACAGGAACAGCAGGCCAAGGAAGCAGGACAGGTAAATCAAATAGGCCCACCAGGTTTTCCAGAAAGGCGGGTTCACATGGATGATCAGCCTGGTCGGCTCTGGATTCCATACCCCATCATTGTTGGATCCACGGATCAATAAAGTATAAGTTCCAGAAGGAAGGTTGGTAAAGGTTGCCGAAGGACTGTTCACATAATTCCAATCTTTCTCAAATCCTTCCAGCTTATAGGCATACCTGTTCTTTTCCGGTTTAATATAGTTGAGTATGGCAAAATCTACCGTAAAAATATTCTGATGGTAAGAAAAGGTCAGTGCTTTGGTGAGGCCGATATTTTCAGTTAACAATTCCGTCTCATCGCCAATGGCAACCGGCTTATTAAAGAGTTTCAATCGTGTAAACACCACTTTAGGCACCCGGTTATTGTCCTTAATCTGATCCGGAAAGAAACTCAGCAGCCCATTGAATCCACCAAAGAAAAACTCTCCCCTGCTGTCTTTAAAGAAAGAGTTATAATTGAACACATTGCCGGGAAGGCCATCTCTAACAGTATAGGTCTTGAATTTTTCACGATCAAACTTGGACAAGCCATTATCAGTACTGATCCAAAGGTTGCCTTTATCATCTTCCAACATGCCCAATACCACATTGCTAGGCAAGCCATCATCCTTCGTAAATGCACGAATAGTTTTTCGCACGGGCATATACCGGATCAGACCAGACTCATAACCACCCAGCCAGATATAACCTCTGGAATCTTCCTGAATAAAATTGATGTCATCGAGCAGCATCCGTTCATCATTGGTCTTAAAGCGCTTTACCTGAGTAGTGTTCGGCTCCAGGATATAGGTTCCAGAGCCACAAGCCATCCAGACATTGCCTTTTGAATCCTGGAACAAGGTACGCACCACCTTTAAATCATGTTCTGGATGACGACCGTAAAAATGAGAGAAATTATCTGATCCTTCATTATATAGGTGAATACCACTGGCACGAGTACCAATCCAGAACCGCCCTTGCCGGTCATGAAGTAAAGCCACAATGCGGTTAGAGTTTAAGGCAGCTGGATCTGCCGGATTGGGCTTATAATGACGAAAGGTTTTGGTCTCCGGTAGATACAAATCCAGCCCACCTTCGTAAGTACCCACCCATACTTTTCCATTGCGGTCAATGGAAACTGCTTTGACCAGTGTTGAACTTAAGGAAGCAGGGTTCTCAGGGTCATGCCTGAAGCTGCTGAACTTACCCGAAGTACGGTCATAATAATTCAGCCCTTCCGCTTCCGTTCCAATCCATAAGTTGTGTTTGGTATCCTCCACAATAGAGCTCACCACATTACTGCTTAGCCCATTTTTCCCGATTTTAGATTTGTATCCCCGGAATGGTGTGGAGTTGACATGGTATACATTTACCCCACCATAATAGGTACCCACCCAGATCGAGCCGGCTGCATCCTGCATCAGATCGTAAATAGAATTCTGATTCAGGCTGGAAGGATCATCAGGAAGATGGTTTAACACTTTTATCGCGAAAGTCTCCAAATCGATGATATTGATCCCGTTTATAGTGGACACCCATAATTTACCTGCTTTAGTCTGCAGCATCTTTCGGATCACATTACTGCTGATGGTATTCGGCTGTCCCTTTTTATATCGAAAATGCCTGAAGGATCCGGTTGACCTATCCAACAGCTCCAGTCCGCCACTATGTGTACCGATCCATAAATTGTGTTTATGATCTTCCAAAATGGAGCTAATATCATTATCGCTTAAGCTCTCCGGACGATTGCGTTCATGAACGTAAGACTTATATATATATTGTCCATTTTTCAGCTCCATACTGGTCAGCCCCTGAAGGGTACCCACCCATAGCACATTATTATGGTCCTGAAAAATGGTTTTGATCAGGTGGTATGTCTGACCTTTATCCGGAACAGGCCTGGTCATGAAGCGCTCAAACTTATCGGCTGCAACCAATTTATTCAAACCACTATCTGTGCCTACCCAAATGAAACCCTGATGGTCTTCATAAATACTCCTGATGATGTTATTGCTGAGGCTGTACTTTTTATCCGGATGGTATTGGAAGCGCTTAAAAGAATTGGTTTTCGGCAGGTATAAGTTTAGCCCTTTCTGTGTCCCTACCCATACATTGCCCTTGCTATCGGTAAGCAGGGCATTGATGTTCATACTGCTGGTTAAAGAAGACTTATCATTTTTATGGTATTTATAAATTTCGAAATTCTGGGTGTTGAATTTGTTGAGGCCATCTTTGGTTCCAAACCACATGAAGCCCAGACTATCCTGCGTAATGGACAATACACTGCTTTGCGACAATCCGTCTTCTACGGTCAGGTGATTGAAACTAATCTCTTTGTGTTGCGCAAACGCTCCTATAAAGGAAAACATCAGCCCCAGAAAGAATAGTTTAAAGTGGTTCATTTTGGTATAGGCATACAATATACTGAAAATTACTACAGGCTATTGTGTTATCTGGTCAGGGGTAAATGTATATAATTTACCAGAATTTCTCCTATTTTCAGCGGTATTAATACATGAGGTACCCTGATCAGGCTTTATTGGTTCAACCAGTTTTTGAAGGCATCAGCCCGTTCTTCACTGACCACTACTTCCAGTCCTTCCAGTGGAGCAGGTTCCAATACAATTCTAACCCTGTTCTCGACAGCTTATACATGGTTGTATTTGCAAACAACATAGATTGTGTAAACCTTTAAAAGAATCTTTTGTAATCTACCTTGATATTATTAATAACTAATTGTTTAGAAATAGCTTATATTTTACTTTATTTCCTCTATAAAAACTTTGTCTTTCATATTGAACGCGATTATAAATCACCATTTTTATGTAAGTTTATATCATAGCATTTGCAGCTAAAATATACTAAAAAAAAGGTGCGTTATTCGGGAAGTCGAATTCCAAAACCATCCTTATACCATTTAAACGTTGATTTTTGCACTGGGTTCGAATCCAAGCGGGATCACAGCTAAGATTATCAAAATGTATAAAACCCTGTAAACTTAATGTTAGCAGGGTTTTTGTTTTTTTAGTGCCTTTGTTGAACAAACAGAGACTTTTTCCGTAAATGCAAAGTGAAAATCTCATAGGATTTTCGATAATGCGCGTGGGGGAAATAACTGATTCGTGTAAAATGAGCGATTTGGTGTGTTATGCAAATATTTTCTGTCGCTCCAACTTCAATAGGACTAAAAATGGGGATAGTAATAAAAATGCCTCGGCCGAAAGGATAAATGGACTTCAAACAATCTCTAATTATTAATATAATTCCTAATCCTTCTTGACATCACTTTTCCAGTTATGCCACTAATTACTATATCTTCAATTTTATCCGGAGCCTTTAACCAGCTAACTTGCCAAACTGGAGATTGATTATCAGAAACTGCCCTCTTAATTGAAGTCAAATATCCAGGATTTTGTGGTATAGGCCCTTTTTTTAATGGAATTTTTTCTTGTTCTAAAAACTGAACAAGTTGTTCAAAGGTAAATTTGAAAGGTGTATCATAATCGATGGTTGAAGTTAATTTCCCTTCTGGATTAAAGCTGTACCAGATTCCCTTTTTAAAAGTTCCATATAATACATTAAACTCCAACCCTTTACTTTTTACATTTCCATTCTGATGATAAATCTTTATTAAATTAAAGTACGCATTGCTGATTCGCTGCTCCAACCTATACTCTCCATAATTGTCACCAGAGAACCTGATATTGTCGCCATTTTCTGCCTGAAACTGGTAATCGTAAACCTCTATCTCAATCGCCTTTCTATCAGGCAGTATTTTAGTACCATGGCTTTTATTGGCTTTTGCCTTCAACTCGTTTAAATCAAGTTTTTCGAAATCACCGGAGACCTTTGGTAGCTGCATATTTTTAGAATTTATAGTAGTATTTGGTTGATGTTTTTGACCACTGCAAGATAATGTCGTTCCAGCTAAAAGAATAGCAACAAATAAAGTTTTAATCTGGAACTGTCTGCTTATTTTCTTCATGACGGTTAATTATAATAATCTCCTGTTATTCATTTTCTGCCGCGGCATGTGCAACTTTCCATTGCCAATGCCATAAATTAGTTCGTTGTATATTAACCTGATGACTATAATCCATTACATTATCTGTTTTCTGAATCTTGAACGTGAATTTTGCTTTTGGCGCAGCCTCTACATTGACAAACGTATGAGGTAGATCGAGGGAATGTAGAAACTCATGAGCTGCCGTTTCATCATTTTTTGTAGGGAAAAGAACAACGTTATCTCCTGATGAATATCCATTCAACCCCTGCACAGTATTAGTAGTATCAACATATCCACCACCATCATTGAGATAAAATGCTTTAAAATACCCATTATATCTAGAAGGAAGAAGACTGCTCAGAAATACTTCCATCGACTGAAAATTACTGGGTCGATGTGAATTTCTTGTAACCGGAGCAGTCGAATAATCATCTGCATAATAGGATGCAATTTGTCCGCTATTTATATATTTACTATCAAAATCAGGAAGCGAACTCACATCCAGCATATCAGTTGCAACCTCTGGATTAACTAATGCCTGATTCAAAAATTTTCTAAAAAGATCTTCCTGGCCTGTAGTAGCGATATAAGCATTAGAAATGCTCGTTTTAACAGCAACAAGTACAATTTTTTTCTTTTTTCTTTGAACGTTCGCCCAAACTTTTAATCTTCCAGCAACAGCACTCGTTTTTGTTCCATTAGCAGCAGTTTTAATACTACGTATCGTTATCACCTGATCAACTGCGAATTCTTTCTTACACTCAATAGTTACTGCATCATTTAACCTCTTAATTCCTCTCCCTCTTGCAATCACTTGTTTTGGTGTAATTACAAAATTTGGATTATCATCAAACTCCAATGAATCCGCATCTTCTTCAATATCCACAATCAAACTTAAAACTGCCTGTGTATTAGAATAAGTAGTTGGACGTTCAGGAGTACCAATCATTTTAGGAAATAAGCTCAACCATGAAACAAAGTATTCTTCTTTAATAGGATTGTTATTGGCATCTTTAACTTCCACACCAGAACTATCCTTCTTATTTCGCCATGGAACTGTGTGCTTATCATACTCAGATTTTAAGGTCAAAAATGGACCGGAATTTAATACACTTTCACCATTATTTACACTAAAATCCGGACCAGCAGAATTAATATCCCTGTAGATATTTGCCGGAGTATGAGGTGTTCTGCTATAATATTTCCCTATAATTGTTTCATACTTTACATCACCAACCATACTTGGACTTATATCTGCCAGCCTTAACCAATCAAAACCATAACCATCACCTTTCCAACCAACTTTGGGCCTAAAATGAACAATTATTTTAGCATCTATTTGCTTTGAAGGTATAACTGGCTCTCCAAAAACGACTCCATCATTTGAATTCTCAACAATTTTCCCTGCGGCATTTGTGTTAATTATCTCCGCAAAAATAGTATAATCGTTCTTTGACACCTCATTAAAAACACCATTCGATATTTTTATAATATTTCCTTTACTCATAGCTGAGCGGCTAATGCTGTAATATTGCTTCTTTTAAAAACCATGTATATTAGTTATGAGTACGTTTATAAATAGACCTATCAGCAAAAAGTTTGCCACATTTAACTGAAAAAAAATAATTTATAGTAAATAAATTAAGTTATTTCCATAAAAGAAGAGCAAAAAAATTGTGCTGCACTAATCTGTTTGCCAGGTAATCTGGCCCGTATAAATACTGTTTGAAATACTTTTGTGATTTTCCGAAATGAAAGAAATATAGGTCTCGGCAATTAAAGGGGCTCTGGTTTTGGGCATCTGTAAGTAACCAAACCCCTCAGCCCTTTTAGCCGCATTAAGTTGATGTATAGCGACTCGTTTTTCAGGTAGATAGACCAATAGCATCGCCTGGTCACTAGCCTTTATTCCATGAGCCGTAAATTTGGAGTCCCAGCTGAATAAAAGGCTATCATCTGTTGCTTTTACCCTGGTCATCGGGGTTAACGGCATTTTACCCTTGCTCAATAAAACTTTGGTAAAATCAATATGTTGTAAAGGATATGTGCCGGTAATTGCATTTAACCTTGTATATGAAGCAGCTACATCATAATAACTTTTAGAAACCTGCTTTGCCGCCAACTCAAATCCAATTTTAATAAACTCTCTGACAGATTTCAGAAAAGCTGAAGTTACTGCTGTTGCCTGCCAACTGGATAATACTGGTACAGTGGGCTTATCTGTACGTATACCGATTGTTCTTTTTACAGTTTTCCCATACAATCTGTAAGTTACAGTATTGCCGATTTTACCTGTAAATCCTTCATCTGAACCTTTTCTTAATATTGCCATAATCGTAATTTTTAGATAAACTACCTTTATTTTCTATTCAAGATAGTAAATTATTCTTAATATACAATTACAACCAAGTTTGGTTTCTAAACTCTATTCTAGCAGGTTTGAACTGGGTTTGAAGCAGGTTTGAAGTAGGTTTAGGTGGTTCAAACCTGCTTCAAACCTAGTTTAACCCTTCATCAACATAGAAGAGAAACCGACTAGAACTACAACTTGTTGTCACGTCGTATAATAGCTATACAAGTTTGAAATTAATTGTACCAGGGTTATACGTTCTAAATTGATCATTGTAAATGAGCTATAAAAGAGCTGATTCAGGTAATTTTAATTCTCTTTTCTTCCCTCTTTTTTTTTAATGTTCCATCAAAAAATCTTAACGCTTCCCTCTATCAAGATACATTGGGAACTCTCCCCCTCTATTTTGCACCTTTTTAAATAAAAACTACAAAATCTATAGATTTTATATTTTTAGTAAAAAAGAATACTATATTTGCCTGACCAAAAGGACAATTTAGAATCTAATGAGAACAGACTTACATTTTATAAAAATGAAAAAACACAAATCTAAAGAAGGGACTAGCTTTCTATTAGACAGTCACTGTTGTTGTTGATTCTGTTCAGTAGTAATACCTGAGCAGGACTAAAATATCTGCAAACCCATAGTACACGTTGAATCTCACCAGATGACGAAATTATTCATATGGCTTTGCTTTGCAACCTAACCCTCTTCCAATAATCTTCAAAAACCAACGCCTAATGCCAGTTATCTGGCCAGCGTATAACCATCAAACCATTTAAACCCAATACGATGAAGAAACATTTACTCATTATCCTTTCATTTATATTCACGGCAAATTACGTTTTTGCCCAAAGTGCAATAACAGGCGTTATAAAAAGTAGTAATGGTACTACAATACCGCATGCGACAGTAACGATCAGAGGTACTAAAATTTCTGCAATTGCAGATGTTGATGGCAAATTCAGTATCGATTCAAAACAAGATCTTCCATTTTACCTGCGGGTCAGCTCAGTTGGCTACAAATCTCAGGATTTTCAGATTTTGAAACTTCAAAATACACCTTTCGAATTGGTTCTGATCGAGAGTGAACTCTTAGATGAGATCGTTGTAACTTCAAGAAGACGTTCGGAAGTGTTGCAGGATGTCCCTATTGCAATCACTGTAATTGGTGGCCAGGCCGCTGAAAATGCAGGAGCTTTTAATGTTAACCGCTTAAAAGAGCTGGTTCCTTCTGTACAACTGTATGCTTCGAATGCCAGAAATACCACACTTAATATCAGAGGTCTGGGTTCAACATTTGGTTTAACCAATGATGGTATTGATCCTGGAGTAGGTTTTTATGTAGACGGGGTATATCAGGCCCGCCCTGCCGCCACTTCTACAGATTTTCTTGACATTGAACAAATAGAAATCCTTCGCGGCCCGCAAGGAACATTATTCGGCAAGAATACTACTGCCGGTGCTTTTAATATCACTACAGCAAAACCAACTCAAACTCCAAGTGGAAAAGTTGAACTGAGTTTTGGAAACTATAACTTTATGCAAGCAAAAACATCGGTTTCGGGTGCTGTTGCAAAAAATCTTTCAGCAAGATTATCTATCTCCGGAACTCAACGCGATGGTACAATCCTAAATACTAAAGAAGAACGCAAATATAGTGGCCAAAACAACCTTGGTTTTAAAGGTCAGTTATATTACACGCCATCAGATAGATTACAGATATTATTAAGTGGCGATGTAAGTATCCAGCATCCTGCGGGTTATCCGCTTGTTATTGCAGGCGTTACAAAAACAGAAAGAAGTGCTTTCCGTCAGTACGCAAAAATTATTTCTGATCTAGGATATCAGCAACCTGTAATAGATCCTGCATCCAGAACAATTAATACCAATACGCCCTGGAAGCATGACCAGTCAATTGGTGGTATATCCGTAAATGTTGATTATAAGATAGGTAAGGGAACGCTTACTTCGACTACGGCCTGGAGATTCTGGAACTGGGACCCAACAAACGACAGAGATTTCTCTGAAGTGGCAGCACTGACCAAATCCCAGGGAAACTCCCGCCACGATCAGTATTCACAAGAACTCAGATACGCTGGTAACCTATCTGAAAAAGTAAGTGGCGTAGTTGGGTTATTTGCACTTGGCCAGAATTTGAAAGGATTAGACCAAACCGAAGAGGTTGGTAAAGATCAGTGGAGATTTGTGCAAACTAGTAATACCGGTACTCAGGCATTATATTCCACTCCGGGCTTGTTAGATGGTTACGGTATCAAAACCAATTCGACCATTAAATCATTAAGTGCTGCCGTATTTGCACAGGTTGACTGGGAGTTTCTGAATCACTTTCACATTCTACCTGGTTTAAGATATACTTATGATAAAAAAGATGTCAATTATGACAGGACAACTTATGGAGGTCTGCAAACTACTAATGCAGATTTACTTGCTCTTAAATCTGCAGTTTATAATAACCAGAGTTTCAGTACCAATGTAGACAACAATAATTTGTCTGGTAATATCACACTGTCATACCGCCCTGGTGCAAGCTTAAACGCTTATGGAACATTCTCAACTGCTTATAAACCAGTAGGTGTCAATGTGGGTGGTTTGCCAACGACTGCTAATGGACAAGCCGACTTGTCCCTGGCCGTAGTGAAACCAGAATATGTTCAACATTATGAATTAGGTGTTAAAACCAAACCAATTAAAGGTGCAATAGTAAATGTCAGTGCATTTACTACAGATATTAAAGATTACCAAACGAATGTACAATCACCACAACTAGGTGTAAACAGAGGTTATCTTGCAAATGCAGAAAAAGTTAACGTGAAAGGTCTGGAAATTGATGGAAATTATCAATTGGGAAGGTTCTTAACTTTAAATGCTGCCCTGGCCTATCTTGACGGAAAATATGTAAAATTCACAAATGCACCGTTACCATTAGAAGAAACCGGACATACAGAACTTGTAAATGGTGTAGCTACACAGGTGGCATTTAAAGATGCTTCAGGAGGCAGGTTACCAGGTATATCTAAATGGAATGTTTCAGGTGGTGCAGAGTTCAGTAATCCTGGAAAGCTAACTACTTTAATAGGTAGATATTTTATAGCTGCAGATGCCAGCTACCGTTCAGAATATTCTTCAAACCCAACGCCTTCAAATGTGTTAAATGTTGAAGGTTACGCGTTGCTGAATGCCAGATTAGGATTTAAGTCGGATAAGTTCTCTGTATTTTTCTGGGCCAGAAATATCGCCAATAAAAATTATTACGAACAATTACAAGCTGCAGCGGGTAACTCTGGTTTATACGCAGGTGTACTTGGTGATCCAAGAACTTATGGAATTACACTCCGCTATAACTTTTAGTATCATTTGATTAATATAAAAAGAGCCATCTCATAAAATTAGATGGCTCTTTTTATATTTTAAAAAAACAGTTCTGTTATTGTATGCTTAGCTATTCTTAAACTTTAAGATTGCCTCTGGAGTAACGGGTGTAAAGAGGTTCACCAGATTACCATCTGGATCTCTTAATAATAAAGATTTATTTCCCCAGGGCATTGTTGTTGGTTCCTGCACAATACAGTCCTTCAAGAAAGCTGATAACTTTTCGAAACGCTGCTGCACATCATCAACCATAAATTCAATAATGACACTACGGTTGTGTGCAGGCTGCGCTACACTATTACCGCCAAAAAACTGCAAGGTTTGCGTACTTCCAATAGCCAGGGTTGCTGTTTTGGTCTTTATCTCTGCAAAATCGGGAGTGTATCTGATCGCGGTTAACCCTGTTACCTGTTCATAAAAATTGATGAGTTCCTCTACCTTGGAGGTAATAATCCGGATGGACATTAAATTCATAGCCTATTAATTTGATTGTGCTACGAAGGTATCGGGTGGTTATGACAACTGTTTGTCAGGGCTTATAAAGTTTTTTTCTTTTTCTTGCAGATATTCCTGAAGGCTGAGCTGATGTGGCGGGAACTTAAGATCAGTTGGATAAACGGTTATGATCCTATCTAACCGAAACATCCTGAAATCATTTCTCAATCTGCAAAAGGCAATCAGCGTCCAATGTTGTTGCAGACTGTAATAGAAGGCAAAGGGCTCAATGAATCTTTCTATACTTTCATTTTTACCTTCTGCCTGATAAGTAATCCGCAGCACAGTAAAGCTGGTCAGTGCATTTTGAATTGAGGATAATGAGTTGCTGGTAGACTGCTTAAGGCTGGCTGGACTAACCGCGACACGCTTAGAAAGTAGTTCAACTTTATCCTTTGCTGTGTAGCTCAGCACAGCTTTCACTTTATCCACGGCATCTTTATAGCAAGTGATCAATGAACTATCTTTGTTCAGGTTGATCAATTGTCCGGCTGTGATCAATGCATTAGCCTCCTGTTCGGTAAACATAACCGGCGGAATTTTATATCCTTCTGCCAGTGAGTAGCCTTTTCCTTCAAGACTGGCTATGGGAACGCCAATCTGTTCTAAGACCTTTATATCACGGTAGATAGTCCGCACGCTCACAGCAAATTTCTCTGCCAGACCTGTCGAATTCACGATCTTTTTGGTCTGCAACTGTAATAAGATTGCACTTAGGCGGGTAAGCCTTTTTATGTCGGTATTGTTGCTCATTGCTTAATTATCCATCATCAAATATACGAAAGCAATAGGTTTTACAGGATTCAGTCAGTTAGGATAATCAAACTGATCGTTGTACTATTTTACTGGATTTCCTGCTGCATCAAATAAAAGATCCTTACCATTTACTTCTGCTTCATAACGAATGGTATCATCGGATTTAGTGATTTTTGCCGATTCAGCTATCTTTACTCCTCTTAGTTTTGAAAGTACAGCTACAGGTAATTCGGTAGATTTGATTGCCACTTCAGTTTCTATAAGAACACCATTAGCCGTATAAACCTCCGAAGTCTTTTTTCCATTCAGCTTAAAACCTGCTTCGTAGTTATTTTTCTCCATTTCCCAGCTGGCTTTGGTTGCAGGATGCAGTTTGGTGAAGGCAGTTTTCACCGCAACAGGTACTTTTCCAGCAGTTAATTTCTGAGCTTGTGAGCCACTAACAATACCTACAGTCAACATTAAAATTCCAATTATCTTTTTCATAGTCTTAAATTTTACTTAAAACTAAAATCCAATCATGTGAAAATTCTGAAGCTAATTGGGCGTCTGTTCAATTGTTTTCTGTTGAAGATTACACTTCCGATGTGGTTAAGCCAAATTTTTGCTTAAATGAAAAATAAAAATGCGACAAATTTTCAAATCCCAAATCCAAATAAAAATCGGCAGGTTTCTGCTGCTTATGTTTAATTAAATAATGAGCTTCATCAAGACGCTTTTCCCGCAACCATTGCTTGGGCGTAGTGCCAAATACTTTGGTAAAATCCCGTTTAAATCCTGAGAGGCTACGTCCCGTGAGCCTGGCAAATGATTCGACCGAAACATTGAACATATAGTTTTGGTTCATAAATTCTTCCAGATCCATTTTATAAGGTTCAGAAAAATCGAAGAGTATATTTTTAAAATCAGGGTTGCTTTGTAAAATCAATTCAATCGCTTCCCTGATTTTTAAATCTGCCAATCGGGGTGTCGCCTCTTTTTTCTTATTGATATACGGAGCCAATGAAATGAAATAATTCTGCAGAAAATCATTAGGCTCAAAAAATAATTTTTGTTTGCCTTCGTAGCGTTTTTCCACTATAATTTTATTTTCAAGTGCATATTGCCGCAAGGCCTCCTTATCGAGCGTAATGGAAAGAAATTGGTATTTCCCCAATTTGGAAGGATACTTAATCGTCCGGACCAATTGATTTTTTCTAACCAATACAATCGCATTTTCAGGAATGATGGTATTGCCAGCTGCATGAAATGCGTGCGTTTCACCTGATAGTTGAAATCCTAAAATATGTTCGGGAATAAACTCTTCATATCCCCTGTGCATTTCAAAAGCACAGGAATACACCAACCTGTCAAAAATTATTTCACGATGTCCTTCCATACTATAAATATCTTAAATTTTAAGAGAGTATAACGGCTCCTGCACTTGCTATTTCTTTATCCTGCCCTGGTGCTCCACCCGATGAAGCGATGGCTCCAATGATATCACCCTCTTTATTTTTAACAACAACACCGCCTGCAATCGTTAGTAATCCGTCGTTTGAATTCAGCATTCCATATCCGTGTAAATCAGCACCGGAAACTATAGTCCCCATCACTTCACTATCTATGCCGAACATTACAGCTGTTTTTGCTTTTTTCACAGCAAAGTCAATGACACCATAAACACTGTCTAATCTTGCAAAAGTGACTAAATGCCCGCCTGTATCTACAACTGCAATACTTACAGGAATGTTTAATTCTTTTGCCTTTTCTATTGCTGCGTCCAATGCTTTGGCTGCTTCCTTATAAGTTATGTTCATCATCTATTTTAGCTTTTTGCCGTCCAGGCTGCTGCCTGTAATTGCTTTACAAAATCTTCCGTTTCTTTTGGATGTACATTCCTAAAGTTGGAATTATCATCTAATACCACATTTACGATAGTATCTGCCATTGATTGTGGATCTAACTGGTTTGCCAATGCTTCGGCCGTACCATCAAAAACAGAGGAAGGCGTAAAATTGGTTTCAGGATTGTACCAACGAGAGATTGTATCAACGCCACGATCGTTAAATCCGGTGCCAAATACCCCAGGATTACAAGTTGCAATCTTGATGTTAAATGGAGCCAGTTCCGTTTTCAGACCTTCTGCAATTGACCCCATTGCATGTTTCGACGCACAATAAGCAGCAACATAGGGAACCGTCCACAATTCACCCATAGAAGTAGTAAATACAATTTTACCCGCTTTTTTCTGAGCTATAAATTTTTTGATGAAACCTTGTGCAAGTTCAAGCGCACCGAACACATTCACTTCAAACATTGAACGGATCAAATCTAACGGCTGCTCAGCAATTGGGCCGCCTTCCATAATACCTGCATTACTGATTAAAATATCGATGTCGTATTTTTGATGGATATAAGCAATATCACGAGAGTTCGTAACATCCAGTTTGTCAACAATAAGTTCTATTCCCTGCTCCTTTGCTTCTCGTATTAAGTCGCTCATTTGCGGATAGATTTGTGCGGTAGCAATTACCTTATGTCCTTTTTTTGCCAATTCAAATGCAACGATTTTCCCAAAACCACTTGCAGCTCCTGTAATTAAAATTGTCTTGCTCATTTTTTATCGTTTAAAATTTTATACACCAAAGTTGATCTAAATAACTATATATATCATTGCTGTGAAGTTCAATTTTGTATTGTCGTAAGGTTCAGAATACATAAAGCCCTGCAAATATTAATTCGCAGGGCTTTTGCTTTTTAGAAAGACTGACCAAACAGATGTATTACTCTGTAAAAATGCTATGTTCAATAACAATTCCGTCTCCTTCCCTCCCATATTTCGGCACAATAAACCCTTGGGTTTCATAACGGTTAGTCCCTGAATTGTAATACCAGTTTGCACATCCGCTAATCTGTAATTTAATGTGATATACATGATCATAAGCTTCCTTTTGATAAGGACTAAAATCTGGTAGTGAGGCATGAAGATCGTCCAGTTCTTTCGCATATTCATCATGAATTCTCATACCTTCAGCACAGGCTTCCTGGTAAGAAAGCTTATACTGGTTCCTTAGAATGAACACAATATTCAAGCATTCAGCTTCTATTTCCAATTCTTTTTTCAGTGAAGCAAAATCATTTTGGATGACAATTAACAATCCCAATAGCTCTCTGCAGCGCTGAATAACCGGGTGGTTATATATATGTACGGGTAATGCGAAGTTAGTAGCCGCATCTATCAAATCCCCAAACGGCCACATTCCTATAGAATACTGTCTGAAAGTAAAATAATGAGCAAGTAATGGATAAGTTCTCACTTTACCCTGTTTAAATGGTATTTCTTCCATCATTCCATATATCATAAACTCATAAAAATTGAGAGAAACACGTTCTATATAGAATTGAGGCATTCCGTTTACGATCCATTCTTTTCTTGCCTCTGCCATCTGCCGGAGTATGCCAATTTCATCCGGACGCGGATCATCACCAAGCATCACCTCGTAAACCCTGTCTGCTATAGTCTTTAATTCCTTTGCAGGCGTAACCCCAAAGTAATCATCAAAAAGCGTAATATAGAGCATCAGCCGTGCGCAGGGACGCATAAGATCTATGTTATCACAAGTTGGGTTCATAAAAGTTGCTACTTGTGAAAGTTTCTGCTTTTTACACCTTTTTATTCCTTCCTGAGAAATAAAAGTATAGTCATTATCATACCAGCCAATTTCTTCTATATCAAAACTGGTGGCTATCGGGCTCTGAACGGTAGGCCATGGATAATAACATTTTGGAACTATTAATTCTTGTTTCATATGTTTCTTAGTTTTCTTGACGAATGTGTTTTATTTCAAAATCCAGTTTTTTTTCACCTTGTATGCCATATTTTGGGGTAGCAAAACCTTCAGGCGTATAACGCTTTGTCCCTGATTTGTAATACCATTCATTAAGGCAGGTAACCATTAGTTTGGTATGGTATACATAATTTTCTGCTTCTTTTTGATAATCGCCGAAGTTGGGCAGGCATTGGGAAATCTCCTCCAGTTCAACAACGAAGTCATCGTGAATCTTCATTGCCCTAGCAAGTGCTTCTTCAAAAGAAAGATGATGTGTATGGTGAAGTAAAAGTATAATGTTAAAATTTTCATTTTCAGTTGCCATTTCTTTCCTGATAGATGCAAAATCGTTTTGTATACCTATAAGAATGGACTGGAGGAACAATACCCGTTGAATTGCCGGATGTTTGTGAATATGTTCTGGGAGTGCATATCCGATTGCCGGATCAATCATATCAACATAGGCTAGTTGACCTATTGAACGACTCCTTATTAATAGGTAGCGGGATAGTGTAGGATAGGTTTGCGTAAGTTTAAAATGGGTTTCTTCCATAATTCCATAAGTGACAAATTCCCAAAAGCTATTTGCCATTCTTTCAATCCAAAATTGAGGCATACCATTAGTAACCCATTCCTTCCTGGCCTGTTCCATTTGTCTGAACATTCCTATTTCGTTTGGACCGACACTATCACCTGTCATTACCTCAAAAGCACGGTCCCTTAGCACCCTAACTTCTTCGAGCGGCATAATTTCCACATAATCATCAAAGTAGGTTTCGTACAATAAAAACCTGCATACCGGCCTGAGCAGATCTGCATTGGTTGTTGTAGGTCCCATGTAAGGCGAAACTTTTACTATATTCTGATTGATATATCTTTTCACGCTCTCAGGTCCCATAAAGGCGTAATCTTCTTTTATCCATTGCTTTTCTTCTTCATCGAATGTAAACATCAATGGGCTTGGAATATATGTCCAGGGATACTTAGGAATTGGGACATCGATCGTTTGTTTCATAATTAAAACATGTTAGAGTTTGTGAGTTTGATATTCCAATAGTTAACTAATTTGTCTTACGCATTCAGCCGATGGAAATCCATTCAGGGAATTATACCGCTCCATTTTAGCTGATACATTCTTCCAGCCGCTTAAGGTCATACTGATATAATGAACCCGGTTAACAACGGTATCCTGCCAGCTGCCAAAATCTGGCAAGGATTTTTGAAGCTGAATAAATTCTTCCAATGCTTCATTATGGATGCGCAGATCTTCCAGGCAGGCATCTTCCAATGAAATATTCTGATTATGCTGGATCACTTTTACTACGTTGTAATAGATACTGTCAGTCGCTTCATCCTTAATAACAGACTGTACTTCATTATAATAGACCATCATCCTGCTCGCCAGTGCTCTGAGGCGCTGCATCACAGGATGATTATGTATTTCATCCGGTAAAGACAATTTAGTTTCCACATCTGCCAGTTCTAAAAATGGAAAGAGACATAATGAATCCTCACGGATAGCAATACACTCTTCAATACTGGGGAATGATTTTTTACTTTTATAGATTAACTCTTGCTCTAAACCGTTAAAATACTTTACCAAAGCACCAATAAAGCGTTGTAGAGATTCGACAGAGATAAATTGCAGAAGTTCTGCTCTTAAAGAAGCCAGTAAACCACCTAATGGAATCCTGGATTCTTCGGCAGTCAAATCTCCTCTGAGTACTGCTATCGAACGTTCATGTACGACACGAACTTCCTCTGGCGTTCCTTCTTCATATTTATCATCATTATAGAGCGTCCATAACATGAACCGGCAAATGGGTTTCAGTTGTTCAGGGCTAGCCGTAGGAAACCACTGAGAAGCAATATGAGCAGTTTTTGTCTTTTTGTATTTCTGCCTGGTGCCGGGGTCATCCACATACAGCCAAAGATACTCCCCGTCTATCCATTGATTGTCCGTAATCTCCTGTAAGACATCAGCCGAAGGATTCTTCAACATCGGGAATGGATAATGAAATTGCGATAGAATGTTAGTGTTCATTATATAATTCTTTTAGTTTACAAACTCAAAGCAGGACTCTTTTTAATCAATGATGAGGCTACCTGTCTGGCCTCAACGTCACATGCGATATAATCATCCAGAGATAAGACTTCTATGAATGGCAGTCTTGAAATAGTACTTTCAATGATGTCACTCATTTGAAGAAATCCAACTTCCTGGTTCAAGAAGGCATTTACTGCTATTTCATTGGCTGCATTTAAAATGCAGGGGATATTTCCGCCTCTATACAAAGCCACTTTAGCGAGTGAAAAATTCCTGAATGTTTCACCGTCAATCTTTTCAAAACTTAAATCACAGGAGTTTTCAAAATCGAAACGGGGAGAATATCCGGTTATCCTTTGCGGATAAGACAAAGCATATTGAATAGGTAACCTCATATCCGGTATTCCCATTTGTGCTTTGATACAGCCATCTTCAAACTGTACCATACTGTGGATAATGCTTTGTGGATGTATCACCGCTTCAATCTGATCAGGCAGTACATCAAAAAGCCATTTTGCTTCTATCATTTCCAGCCCTTTGTTCATTAATGAAGCTGAATCAATAGTCACTTTTGCCCCCATCGACCAGTTTGGATGTCGCAATGCGTCACTTACGCTGATCTTTTCCAGATCACCTGTTTTCTTACCCCTGAATGGTCCACCAGAAGCTGTAAGAATTAACTTTTCAACTTTATTTAACTGTTCACCTTCCAGACATTGAAAAATGGCCGAATGTTCGGAATCTACAGGTAGTATAACAGCACCACTGATACGTGCTGTTCTGGTGATCAATTCTCCGGCAACGACTAAGGTCTCTTTATTAGCTAATCCAATTTTTTTACCCAGTTCAACAGCTTTTAAAGTCGGTTTTAAACCGGCATATCCAACAATAGCTGCAATCATGATGTCGTATATATCCATTTCAGCGGCCTCTTCAAAGGCCAGTAAACCAGCGATGACAGCTGTTTCAGTAACAAATAATGCCTCTTTTACCTGATTGTATTTTTCTTCCTTACCAATCACAACAAAATCTGGCTTAAACTCTTCTGCCTGCCGGATCAGTAAGCCAGCATTGTCATAAGCAGTAAGGATAGTAACCTTAAACTTATCAGGGTGCTGCCTGATCACATCCAGTGTCTGGACTCCAATAGACCCTGTTGATCCAAAAATCGCAACTCTTATTAAATCTGGCATAACGTATTTAATTAGGGTGAATAACTCCTGTTAATTATCATGAATAGCACGCGCTGCCTGTAAAGCATCAAGCGGTAAATTATAGAATGAAAGCAGTTTCAGAATTATATTTTCAATCAAAATATCCGGGCAGGAAGCACCGCTGGTCAAATGAATCACCACTGGGTCTTTAGCCGGCAGATAAGAAAAAGTAGTCTTTAACTGCCGGGCATGAATATCCCAGTGCTGAATCTCCGTACCAGAGATCATACTTTGAGCTGATGAGATGAAGTAAGTGGGTAATTTTACGTCACATAATTCAACCAGATGTGAGGTATTAGAACTATTGTAACCACCTACTACAATAGCCAGGTCCGCTTCGGTAGATAACATGGTAATGACAGCACTTTGATTATCATTGGTTGCATAGCAGAGTGTATCTTTCATATTTGCAAAATGGTCAGATACATTACCTTCATTAAGACTGTATTTTTCCCGTATTGTTTGCAGTAGAAAATCTGCAATCTCCTGCGTATCACTGGCTAGTAGCGTAGTTTGATTAACCACGCCAATCCTGGTTAAATCCTGCCCCACATCAAAGCCCTCAGAATGCCTGCCTTTAAATACCTCTGTAAAATCAGCGGCCTGCCTTCTGTTCATGATAAAATCAGCGAGCAATATAGCTTCTTCCATATCCTTGATAACTACAGAAGGAGCTACATTTTTGCTATGTGAAAAGGTTGCCCTGGTTTCTTCATGATCAGGTTTACCATGGACAATTACAGTGTAATCATTACTGGCAATCTGAGAGACTCTGGTCCACACTTTTTCTACAAAAGGGCATTTACTTTTATAATAAATCTGTTTGATGCCCTTATTTTTTAAAATAGCCTCCATTTCAATGGTGGTTCCAAAAGCAGGAATAATAATCACATCTTCCTCTATAATCTCATCCCACGGAATAAGCTGATTACCAGAAGTATCCATAATAAACCTAACTCCATTTTCATGTAAAGCAGCATTAACGTGCGAATTATGAATGATTTCACTTAACAAAAAGATCCTTTTACCAGGGTTCTCTTCAATAGCTGTATAAGCAATTTCGATTGCATTCTCTACGCCATAGCAGAAACCAAAATGACGCGCCAGGTTAATCCTGACCTTGCCAAAATCAAGTACCGATGGCATGAAATCTCTTTTCAAACGATCTTTCTCCTGCCTTTCCTTTTTGATAGAAGTGATAAACCCACTTTTGTAAATTCCCGGTATCTTAAAAACTTTCATGATTCCAGAGTTTTGTGGTTAAAACCTTTTCTCCAAGGGCCTCTCTTACAGCGGCTATTATTCCCTGTTTATCATAGGCGCATTCCATATATAACTCATCAACTTTGCCATGTTCAACAATGCAGTCGGGTACGCCAAGGATTTGTATAGATGCCTGATATTTATGTTCGGCCATAAACTCTGCGATAGCGCTCCCCAGACCTCCGATCCTGCAACCATCTTCTACTGTAATGACATGAGCATATTTATTAAAAATATGATGGAGTAATTTTTTATCTAATGGCTTCACGAACCTCATATCAAAGAGTCCTGGATTAATCCCTTCTTTTTCCAACTGACTGCAAGCATCACTGGCAAAATTTCCCGGATGTCCGAATGTAAGGATGGCAATATCAGTCCCTTCCCTGATAGTCCTGCCAGTTCCAATTTCAATCTCTTTAACTGGTGTTCTCCAATTCGGCATCACCCCCTGTCCTCTGGGATACCGGATAATAAAAGGCTGTTCTATCCGGTCAAGCTGAGCGGTATACATTAAATTTCTTAATTCAGATTCGTTCATCGGAGAGCTAATAATCACATCAGGCAGACAACGTGAATAAGCGATATCATAAATACCATGATGTGTCGCCCCATCTTCTCCAACTAAACCTCCCCTGTCTAAGCAAAAGATAACCGGTAATTTTTGCAGAACTACATCATGAATTAACTGATCATATCCTCTCTGCATAAAAGAAGAATAGATATTGCAAAAGACTTTTAAACCTTGTGTCGCCAATCCGGCTGATAAAGTAACGGCATGCTGTTCACAAATACCCACATCAAAAGTGCGCTCAGGCATCTTCTCCATCATCAATTTTAATGAGGAACCAGATAACATTGCCGGTGTTATTCCTACTATTTTATCATTTAATTCAGCCAGTTCAATAATGCTATGGCCAAAAACATCCTGATATTTAGGTGGCTGAGGCTCTGCAGATGGTTTTTTATGGATTTTACCTGTTACTTTATCAAAAAGCCCCGGGAAATGCCATAGTGTTTTTTCTTCTTCAGCAGGCAGGAACCCTTTTCCTTTTGTCGTCACAACGTGTAGCAGTTTCGGTCCGGGAATATGTTTTAGATCTTTCAGCATATCCGCCAGTTTCAACACATCGTGACCGTCAACCGGCCCGAAATACCTCATATTTAATGCCTCAAAGAAATTAGCATGCTCAGCCAATGCACTTTTCAGACCTGCTTTTGCATGATTTAAAATATCTTTAGAAATTTCACCAACTACGGGTATTTTATCCAAGGTATGTCCAACCTTTTGCCTTATTTTATTATACGTTTTAGAAAGTGTCAGATGTGTCAGATATTCCTTTAATGCGCCTACATTAGGGTCAATAGACATACAATTATCATTTAGGATCACTATCAAATTAGTATTTGAAATGCCTGCATGATTCAACGCCTCAAAGGCCAGTCCGGCAGTCATAGCGCCATCTCCTATTACCGCAATATGTTGTTTATCATGCTGACCTTTATGTTTAGCAGCTAGTGCCATCCCTAATGCGGCCGAAATAGACGTAGAAGAGTGTCCGGTTCCAAAAGTGTCATATTCACTTTCGGTCCGGCGTGGAAAGCCACTCAGCCCTTTATATTTTCTGTTCGTATGAAAACTGGATTTCCTGCCTGTTAGTATTTTATGTCCATAAGCCTGATGGCCAACATCCCATACGAGCTGATCATATGGAGTATTCATTACATAATGTAACGCTGCTGTTAATTCAACTACTCCCAGGCTGGCTCCAAAATGGCCCCCATTCAGACTTACTGTATCTACAATAAATGCTCTCAGTTCTTCACATAACTGTGGAAGCTGGGTTAAATTTATTTTCCGCAAATCGGCAGGGAAATTTATCTGGTCTAACAGTGGGAATTCAATATTTTTCATAGTAAAAGCGGTTAGTGAGAGAATGTAGACGGTATAGCAGGATACAGCTCAGGGAGGATCTGCCCACATACCGAACTCTTTAATAAGGCCAACAAGCGTATCAACAGCAACCTCACTATTTACATTTCTTCTGATGACCTCTTTTCCCTTATACAATGATATTTTACCAGGCCCACTGCCGACATACCCAAAATCAGCATCCGCCATTTCACCCGGCCCATTTACGATACACCCCATGATGGCAATTTTTAGTCCTTTGAGATGGCTGGTTGCCATCCTGACCTTTTCTGTTGTGGTTTGCAGATCAAATAATGTACGGCCACAAGACGGACAGGAGATATATTCTGTCCCAGAAATTCTGCTTCGGGTAACCTGTAAAATACCAAAAGTTATATTGTTTAGTATTGCAGGTAAATTATCAAACTGATCAGCTTCTGTTGGAGGGATCATCCAGATCCCATCTTTCCATCCATTTAAAATTATACTACCTGCATAAGCAGCATAACCCACTATTAAATCATCAGTACTACGATCATCCGGATAACACTGAAAAATACACGGAATCCTTTGTTTACTTACTTCCAGATAATTTATCTTCGTCAGACAAGTTCTGGCGTTGATACTTTCATCCGCATGGATAACTAATACAATATTTTTTTTCTGCAATACACCGACCTCGGTTATAAATGAATTAACCTCCTGATGGTTGATCAGAATCAGGTTCATTCTATCCGAAATCTTCATACTGGATTTATATTCAGCTAAAGTAAAAAGTGGGAAGTACTGCGCCTGATCAGGAAATTTTTCCCATTTACCGGCAGGAATGATAATCCCCATCATCCCGGGAGGAGAGAAAGTTAGCTGGTCATTTACAAAAATATAATCCGCAGCAGCATTGCCGATAGTCCATTTATCAGTAGGCTCGTCATATAAATATCCAACAGCCGCAAGGGTATCCCGACCAATGTTATTTATCCCTGAAAAATCGGCAACCACTGCTGGTGGAGCATCGCCCCCGATATTAAAAATCTTAGCTGTCTTGACCCTGTCACTCCTAAAACCAGGATATAAATAAGTAGTGTCAGTTATTAATCTCTTTCCTGAAGTATATCTGTTCACAATACTGCGACAAACAGGGAGCTCTAATTCAGGAGGCTCTGTAAGCGAGACCCTTATCGTATCTCCTATACCATTTTCGAGTAAAGTACCTATTCCAATTGCTGATTTAATACGTCCTTGTTCACTATCTCCAGCTTCAGTAACCCCGAGGTGCAGCGGATAACAGTTCTTTAATTCTTTCTGCATGTTTTGGACAAGCAAATAATAAGCATCGATCATCACCAGTGGATTACTGGACTTCATGCTTAATACAATATTATAAAAATTGAGATCCTCGGCTATTCGTAAAAATTCCATTGCACTCTCAACCATGCCAATGGGTGAATCTCCATATCTGCTCATGATTCTGTCACTCAAAGAGCCATGGTTGGTACCAATCCGAAGAGCCGTACCATATTCTTTACAGATTTTTACCAGAGGTACAAACCTATTGCGGATCCGCTCCAATTCATACTGATAAGTATCATCGTTATAGTCAATTGTTTCAAATTTCTTTTTATCAGCGTAATTTCCTGGATTGATTCTTACCTTTTCTACAATTCTGGCAGCGGCTTCTGCCGCATTTGGGGTAAAATGAATATCTGCCACTAAGGGCACAAAACATCCGCTTTTATGTAAATTCCGTTGAATGTTTAACAGATTCTCTGCATCATGAAGACCAGGAGCTGTGATCCGGACTAAATCGGCTCCTGCATCGGCACATTGAATAACCTGGTTAACAGTTGCAACAGTATCCATCGTGTCGGTGGTAGTCATGGTTTGTAATCTGATAGGGAAAGCACTTCCAATCATTAAACTACCAGCTTTAACCACTACTGTTGCCAATCTGTCTGACATACCAATAGCTAAATCCTCAATATTAGACTCCATATGATTTACAGCTGATTTTATGATTCACGAACGAGTAAAGAATTAGCTAATTCACTTAGCTTTTCCTTTTTATAGACTGGAATATCTATTCTATCGAGACTTTTAAAAGCAATTTCAGTATAGTGAAATATAGCATCACTTGCCCATTGATCGACATTTAGAGCCTTGTAAAGACCAATAACTGCCTCAATTCTATCTTCACCTTCTCTGGCCATTGCTTCTTTTAGATAAGTTTTCTGAAGCGGATCTGCCAATTCAAAAGCTTTTAACAGAAGTGCTGTCTTCTTATTTTCAAGAATATCGAGCCCGATCTGTTTTCCGGTTTTGGAAACATGCCCAAAAGCATCCAGAAAATCGTCCTGTATCTGAAAGGCGATTCCTATATTTTCTCCAAATTCATAGATATCATTTTGCTGCTGTGCATCTGCCCCACCAATAAGGGCTCCAATCCTGGCAGAAGTACCTAATAACACGGATGTTTTAAAAGTGATCATCTTGATATATTCTGCATAGCTTAGAGTATCTATATCCCGGTCTTCAAAATCAATATCCATCTGTTGCCCTTCACATATTTTACAAGCCATATCAGAAAATAAGTTCATTGCCTGCCCGCGATGGTCAATCGCTATTTTATTAAGTTGTATATAAGCATGAATTAATAAGCTATCTCCAGCTAATATTGCTGTATTCTCGCCGTATTTAATATGTAAAGTCGGTCTTCCCCTACGTAGCATTGAATGATCCATGATATCATCATGGATCAATGAGAAGTTGTGAAATAACTCAACCGCATTAGCCACTTTATAAGAATCACCCTGGATTTCGCTAAAAAGCTCATTTCCCATCAGACACAAAACAGGTCTTATTTTCTTACCTGGATTGTTCATAAAATAGTTAATTGATCCGTACAATTTTTGCGGATGTAGCGGGAATTCTATCAGATCAGCTTGATCCTGATAGCGTTCATAGATTTCTGTGAATGAGAACATATGCTTGACATTAGGTATACAGTGATCATCTTTTTATTTTAACTACAATTGCCACACTAATTAGAATATTTCTTAATTGTAATGGCAATGAATTAATAACTAAAAATTATATCAAATATAACAAGCTGTGTAACAGCGACATTCATTCATTTCATTCCTTATCACGCTATTCAAGCAAATCAAGCTTAATCAATAAAAAAACAAAATGTTACCACAAGTTAAATACAATCTTTATTGTTAATTAATTTACAATAAACAGTCGCATTCAATTTATTCACAAGAGATTAGAACCCGACCACAACATCGACAGCCGGGTATTTCATGGTGTATTAATGCAGTTTCATAAAAAATACAGAGGATCAGTTTCAATTGATATTGTTAGTCATTTAAAGGTCTGAGGTGCTCTGAAAGGCATCTCAATACATTTATGCTGGAGCAGTTACTAAAAATAAGTATGTCTGTTATTTTTATTGGTTAGTGGGGCTTGGCAATCCCATCATCTTCAATACGATCCAGATTCTTAGAAGTATTATTGTATTTATAAAACTGAAATGTTTTATCATCGTTGCTGCAAGCCACAACAGCTTCATTACTGTCACTGCCGCTTTTCTTAATGAAAAAGCTTGAATATTGGATGTGATTCTCCTCCAGGGCCAATTTCACCCATTTTCCCATTGATTCGCCATCATTGTGCCATTCGGTTTGGAAATATCTACTAATTTTTTCTGCATTGCTATCGGGCCGGTTGAAGTACCGGATTACTTTAAATGTGCCGATAACCACAAATGCGCTAATGGAAATAATTCTTAAAGTTTGGTTCATTTTTGAGTGCGTTTTTAGATATGAACAAAATACTAAAATAATGTAGTCCACCACCTATAAGATAGTATTAAAAGTTTTTGTTAAAAATTTTTAATTTAAAAGTGCTTGTATCAACTTTAACGGCATTCATTTGTTTATTCAGCTCCCTTACTGCTTTTCTAAAAATGGCTTCGTCCATTCCGGCATCAGTTCTGGCTGCCAGATACAACTTGTAGCTAGATGGCCTCAATTTGGCATTGGCCAGCATCATATTCATTCCCGGGAATGCTTTGGATATGGCTTTCCCCAGAGAATGGGTATCATACAAAGGAATGCCAGTACTTACATCAAATGCCACATTAGCCCCTGTATCCTTCAAATTGGTCTTATCTTGTGGAGAAGAAGATGGGATCAGTAATGTAGGGTCGTATGCCCTAAAATATAAGTATGTCTTAGTACTATCGTAACTATTGAGCGCACTTTTTGACAACTTTCCCATACTCTTTCCCTTACCAATAACATATAGATCCAATTTAGCTGAATCTGGATGTTCAATAAACGCTTCCAGACTCTTATTCGCAGTTACATAATCAAAGGCACTAATACCTGTACGATTATCCATGTCCAGATCTGGCAAAAGGGTCAGGCTGGCACTAGTGTCATTGCTGTACAGAAAATAAGGCCCCGATTGACGAGCTAGCTTTCCTAAAACAAGTTTTGCTTCAGCTGATCTATGTTGAAATATTTTTTCTGAATTTTTTGCCATTTCAGGCCCATTAAAGTCTCCTGATCTAAACCAGTCTGTACCGCAGGTACGGACTAAAGCTAAGACTGCAAATGCCAAACCTATCGGTATTGCCCATTTGGACATATTGTTTTTCTTTTTAACCCCCTCTAATTGTTCAGTCAAAGAAGTCAAATTTTGGTCTTCAGATACGGAATCAATATTGGATGTCTTTTCTTCCAATTCAAGGCCCGCTGGTTTTGCTGATGAGTTTTTGGCTTCTTTATTTTTAATCTGTTGTTCCAGGGCTTCTATGAAAGCTAAAAAAGTAGTCACATCTTCTTTGTTATTAAATACATTGCTCTGGTAATTGAGTATCCAGGTTACTTTTTGGCCATTATTTAATTTTAATTGTATACAGGGTTTCGGGTACATCATTGGGGATGATATTCTAAGAATATCATCGTAGTTTATATCTCCAAAATAGCTTGATTCAAAATAAGTATCCTTAATACAGATTATATCTTCAGCTTTCCCTTTTAGAATGGCTAAAACAATACCTAGTACCATTGGTCCCATTATAACGAGCAGGAATATCACTACACCTACATTAGCACCCATTAAAGGAATAAAAGGGAAAGGCAGAAGCATCAGGCTCAGATAACGCATAGCCTTGACATTCTGAAATTTAAAACTGTAAAACTTCTCAACCATTTTTTTATCTATAAGAGATTTGGAATTGCAACAATAAAATGGACATTGGGTTAAGCTGCAATATTTTGTTTATTTAAGTTTTGACCAAATTCCTCCGGGGACATGTAGCCCAATG
>NZ_JACHCC010000009.1 GCF_014207135.1 Pedobacter cryoconitis
TCTTCTTTATCCTTTTCAAGTTTCCCTTCCTCCGAAGCGGGATGCAAAAGTAGGAAAATTATACCGTCCTCCAAACATTACACCACTATTATTTGCATCAAAACACTAATACGCTGATTTTCAATCCGAAAAGTTTCAACACACTTAACAATGGGATAACATTAGCTTAATTTCAGCCCAGCAGACCAGGAAAATCAGCCCAAGCCCCTCCCCTTATATACTATATACCTGTGGTTCGGGTCAGCCTGCAGTCAGCCTTTGGATAGAACTATCGCTGGCATACTGATCCTGCATAATGGGTCCAGGTATTTTAACTAGTTAAAATACCTGGACTGGCCATAGACCAACAACGTGCCCATACTGGCTCAGTCTCGACCAGTACCCGAACACCACCCGACTACAACCCTAACAATCCCCCACATAAACCGTTCTGTACATACCTATATATATACGATAGTAAACCGGTTAATCATATCAGGTTTGGATTTAAGATTTTATTCTTAAATTTGCGACTGTTAAACGCCGTTTGCAGCGGTATCAATTTTTTATGGAAAAATTCAATACATTACTATACTATTGCTATAGCCCAATAGCAAATGCAGAACAATTTGCTGCCGATCACCTTAAATTTTGTAAATCACTAGACCTGGTTGGCCGTATCATTGTTGCTGATGAAGGTTTAAACGGAACTGTTTCTGGTACTAAAGCTGCCTGTGCAGCCTATATGGAAGCTATTCATGCCGATGAGCGTTTCGCAAAAACTGAATTCAAACTGGATGAAGTTGACGAACCCTCTTTCATTAAAATGCATTGCCGTTATAAATCAGAGATTGTACACTCAGGTTTAAGGGATACCAGTATCATCAATCCTAACGAAAAAACCGGAAAACATCTTGAGCCGACAGAATTTAAAGAAATGATCGATCAGGAAGATGTAATTATCCTGGATGTCCGCTCTAATTATGAGCACAGCCTGGGTAAGTTTAAAAATGCCATTACCCTTGACATAGAAAATTTCAGAGAATTCCCAGAAAAGATCAATGAACTGGCACAATACAAGGACAAAAAAGTACTTACCTATTGTACTGGCGGTATCAAATGCGAAAAAGCCTCTGCCCTTTTACTTCACCATGGTTTCAATGACGTTTACCAGTTACATGGTGGTATCATTAAATATGGTAAAGAAGCAGGCGGTGAAGATTTCGAAGGTAAATGTTATGTATTTGATAACCGCATAGCGGTAGATGTGAATACCATTAACCCAAGCACAGTTTCTAAATGTTATAACTGTGGAACAGTTACTGCGAAAATGATCAATTGCGCCAATCCGGAATGCAATGAGCACGTTACACAATGTGACGAATGTGGCACCAAACTTCATGGTTGCTGCTCTGAGGCATGCGTAACCAATCCCCGTCGCCGTCCATATGACGGAACAGGATACTATGTAAAAGTACCTCAACCAGTAAATATTTCAGCAAAATAGACCAGATACAAAATGGGCTGAAGACAATAAATCTTCAGCCCATTTTAAACAGGCTCTAAATTTCATAAAAAAGAATAATTTTGAGGGATCATATGAGAACTCTTATCCTATCACTTGCCCTGATGTTTACCTGTCTTTTTACAAAGGCACAAAAAGAATCAGTCCGGCTCACTACCGATAAACTCAACCAGGAAAATTTAGCATCTTCTTTTAATGAGTCCCGCGTCAGGTTATTGAATAGCTATCCCTTATATACCGCTGCCAATGGCATCACCGGCGTTTTTGTATTATATGAAAAGATAGATACCCTCAGTTTTCAGGATCCTTATTTTCAAAATAATAATAAAGGCGACCTCATAGCTGAGGGCCTTGCTTTTTATCAAAAAGATAAGGATCAATATCGTCTGCTGTTTGCAAATCCTAATGCCTTTATGTGCGCTGACTGCAACAATATGCACGACCACGAGATTACAGTGAATAAGGATACAGTTGCATTGAGCATGTCGTGGGGCCCGTCAGGACTTGGTCAGCTTGAGCTCTTCAAATTTGTTTTCCGCAAGAATACAAGAAAATGGCAATGTATAAGTTACTATCAGAACGGGGCAAATGATGCAGGAGAAGAACACAGGACTTACAAAGTCTACGCTAGTTCAATAAATCTTTACCTGGATAAATTTGACGGGGAGGAAACGCCTTATGATAAAACATTAAAAGCCGAACATGAGATTAAGCTCTATTATACCCCAGGCAAATACAAGGACTTGCTCGACACCCTAAAAAAACTTCCGGTCATGGACCTTCCTTTATTAAACCTTGCCTTTGGAAAAGAGGATGCAACCGGGTTTTGTTATGATTATACTGCAGATAAAAATTCCCAAACCAGGGCTTATCAATATAGCCCGGATGAGCATATAGACTATAAGATTAGCAAAAGTAACGTAGTTTTTGTCAATGACATAGGTTACTTCCTGGAACAGGCAAACGCTTTAGACGCCGCCGAAGTTTTCCTCAAAAAGGTGACCGAAAAGTTTCCCGACCGGATGGTAACTTATCTCAACCTGGGAGATGTTTACCGGAAAAAGAATAATTCAGCACTGGCTATACAGAACTATCAGACCTATCTAACCATGATGCACAAACGGGGACTCGAAAAGAAGACCCCGCAATATGTCACCGATTTTCTCAAAACACACCGCTAAATAGATGCTGTAACCCCTTTGCAAACATATCAAAATAACAGAATGTTATATATAATGTATAATTTGCATCTTTTATCAATATCTGAGTATCCATTGTTATAAATGAAGACCCGTTACATCATTAGTTTTCTGCTTTTATTGTGTTTTAGTTTATCAGGTTTCCTGGTAAAGGCTACACAGATCAAAAGTATAGGAGTTCCTTATGTTCAGAATTTTCCAAAATCGGTTTATCTTTCAGGAAACCAGAACTGGGCAATTGCAAAGGACAGCAAGGGAATTATGTATTTTGGCAATACACAAGGCCTGCTGACTTATGATGGCAGATACTGGCAGCAGTACCGGATGCCCAATCGCCAGATAGTCCGTGCAGTTGCAACAGACTCCAGGGGCTTGGTTTACACTGGCAGTTTTGGTGAGTTCGGCTATTGGTCAGCCCATAACAAAAAACTAACTTATACTTCTCTGGTTAAGCTTATCCCTCAGACCAAACAGTTATCAGATGAGATATGGAAAATATATGTAGACGGGAAAAGGGTTATTTTTCAGTCATTCACAACGATTTATATTTACGAGCAGAATAAAATAACCGTAGTTAAAGGTCCCGGTCCCTTTCTCTTTTTACACAAAGTTGGAAACAGGTTCCTGGTTGAAGCCCTTGAAAAGGGAATATTTGAATTAAAAGGGAATAAGCTGACAGCCCTTCCGCATACTAATCCGGTAAGTCCGTCAAATATTATGACGATCCTGCCTTACAAAAATGGAAGTTTGTTAATTGGCACCAGCAAGGATGGTCTGTTTATCTATAACGGATCAAGTTATATACCTTTCAATACGCCGGCAAATGGCTTCTTAAAGACCTATCAGCTCAATAATGGCAGCAGGATAGATAATCAGTATTATGCTTTCGGTACCATTCTGAATGGCTTGATCCTGATTGACCAGGAAGGAAATATTGTACAGCAGATTAACAAATCGAGCGGATTACAGAATAATACTGTACTCAGTGTCTTCACAGATAATGAACAAAATCTCTGGGCGGGCCTTGATAATGGCATTGATCGTGTAGAACTGAATTCACCGCTTTATTTTTACCTCGATAAAGCCGGCCAGTTTGGAACAGTCTATTCGAGTCTGATTTATAATAATAACATCTATCTGGGAACAAATCAGGGGCTTTTTTATAGTCCATGGATATCAGGAGACAGTAAGAAATTCAACACTTTCGATTTTAAGCTGGTGCCTAATTCTCAGGGCCAGGTATGGGATCTCAGTGTACTGGATGGTCAGCTGATCATGGGCCACAATGTCGGAAGTTTTAAAGTAACTGGCAACCAGCTGGAAAAGATTTCCAGTTCAAGCGGAGGCTGGACAATTAAAAAGCTGAACAGCAATCCTGATTATCTGATCCAGGGAACCTATAATGGTCTGGTATTATACCATAAAGATGGCAGTGGACAATGGAAATATTTCACAAAAATACAGAATTTTAAAGAACCTTCCCGTTATGTAGAACAGGATTCCAGAGGAGATATCTGGGTAAGTCACGCCTACAAAGGCTTATATAAGCTGACTTTAAGCCCTGACTTTAAAAGAGTAATCAAAACCCGCTATTATGATGAGAAAAACGGACTTCATGGAAATTACAATATCAATCTCTTTACTCTCGAAAATAAACTCGTCTTCTCTTCGGATGCAGGTTTTATGCTTTACGATGAAATCAGTAACCGCTTTAGCCTATATAAAGAATTAAATAAAGAATTAGGAAGTTTCGCCAGTTCAAATAAAATCATTAGCGCAGGACTAAAAAAATATTGGTTCATTAATCATGGAAAAACTGCACTGGTTGATTTCTGGGAGCCTGGTAAACTAGTCATCGATTCTAACAGACTGAGCTTACTGGATGGCAGAATGGTGCAATATTATGAAAATATCAGCCAGATCAGTAATACCATGCATTTAATCAGTGTAGATGATGGCTTCGTAATTTACGATGCAACGGCTGGGATAAATCTGTCGAAGAAAAACACACTGCCAGCAGTCCTGATCAGAAGAGTCGAAGATGTTACTGATTCTTATAAAATAATCAGTGAAAATGGAAACAATGGCGATGAAATAGAAATCCCATTCAACAGAAATAATATCAGAATCTCCTTTTCACTTCCCTACTACAGACAGGCTAAAATCAAATTCCAGTATTACCTGGAAGGATATGCTAAGCAATGGTCCGAATGGAGCCCTTCTTCTCAAAAGGATTTCACCAACCTGGCTAAAGGGAATTACAGATTCCTGGTTCGGGCTAAAATCAATGATGAACTGATCAGTCAGACTACTGTTTTCGAGTTTACAGTTCTTCCGCCATTTTATGCGAGTAACTGGGCCTTTGCTTTGTACCTGTTGCTAATTATACTGTTACTTTTCCTGGCCAAGAAACAATATCAGACCAGGCTTCAGAAAGATCATGAAGAGATCATGACTAAAGTAGAGCTGGAAAAAGAGATTTTCCTGAAGAAAGAAGCAGAAGCTACGGAAAAACAAATCATCAGAATACAAACCGAAAAATTGCATGCTGAACTCCAGAGCAAAAACCGTGAGCTGGCCAGTTCGGCGATGAGCCTGGTCTATAAAAATGAACTGTTACAGAAGCTGAGCCAGGAGATCGCCAAACTTAAAGATGAAAAAGGAAAAACACCTGCTGATGATCAATTCAGAAAAATACAGAAGGTCATTGATGAAGGAATGAACGATGAGCGGGACTGGACATTATTCGAGACCAGCTTTAATGAAGCCCATGGTAGTTTCTTTAAAAAACTAAAAGCAAGTCATCCTGACCTGGTACCCAATGATCTTAAATTGTGTGCCTATCTCCATATGAATATGAGCAGTAAAGAGATGGCTTCTCTGCTGAACATCTCTTTAAGAGGAGTTGAAATCAGGAGATACAGGCTCCGGAAGAAGCTGAATATACCACACGACAAAAACCTGGCGGAGTTCTTCATGGAGCTCTAATACCACATCAAGACCGTATTAGCACTACATCATTACTACACAAAGCTTCGGAACTGATCAAATACCTCAATTCTTATTATCCACACACTTCGTCGCTATTTCTGCTCCAGACAGGGATTAAGCAGTCTTTTTACATCTTTACAGCTTATTGTATTTTTTACACGAAGATATTGTGATGTATTAATGTAGAGGCACTTTCTTTGTTTATGCCCTAAATCCACCGCAGATTTAACAATCAATTAACACATAACCAATAATCAGTATGAAACAAATCTTTACAAAATTTTCTGTTCTGACTTTTTTATGTTTGCTTTTTATGAACGCAGTTTCTGCCCAGAACATTACCGTTAAAGGGACAGTTACCGATGGTCAGGATAAAACGAGTATCCCGGCTGTAAGCGTAATGGTAAAAGGTACTACCGTAGGAACACAAACAGATGCCAATGGTAAGTATGCTATCAGCGTTCCGGCAAACGGAACATTGGTATTTACCTATATCGGCTACAACACACAAGAGGTAGCAGTAAATAATCAGACTACAATCAATGCTGCTTTAGCCTCATCATCTCAGCAGCTTGATCAGGTAGTTGTGGTTGGTTACGGCACACAACGCAAAATCGATGTAACAGGATCGGTAGCCTCTGTAAAAGGAGAGGACATTTCTAAGCAGGCCTCGACAAATGCAGTGGGCGCTTTACAAGGTAAGGTTGCCGGTGTATCCATCGTAAACAGCGGTCAGCCGGGTAAGGCTCCGACAGTAACGATCAGGGGAACAGGAACTATCTATGGACAAACAGGCGTATTATATGTAGTAGACGGTGTCTGGTACGATGATATTAATTTCTTAAACCCTGCAGATATTGCGAATATCAGTATCCTGAAAGATGCATCCAGCCAGTCAATTTATGGTATCCGCGCTGCTAATGGTGTAGTGCTGGTAACTACAACACGTGGTAAAAAAGGAGATCCAACGATTAACTACAATGGTTCTATAGGTATACAGAGTGTAACCAATGCAGTGAAAATGGCCAACGCATCTGAATATGCAACAGCCGTAAATGAATCTTACAAGATTCTGAATCAACCACCTCTGTTTCCAAGTACCAATCTTGGTGAAGGTACAGACTGGTATAAGCAGATCTTGAGAAATGCGATGGTAACTAATCACCAGGTTTCTATCAATGGTGCTACAGAGAAATCAAGTTATAATTTCTCTCTTGGTTATTTAAATCAGGATGGTATTGTAAAGAAAAACAACTATAAAAGATACACAGCCAGATTAAGCAATGATTTTCAAATCTTTCCAGGATTAAAAATAGGTTATAATGTGACCGGCGTATCAAGTGTATCAAGAGATGCACCTACTAGTATTTTCCGTGATATGTATACTGCAGCACCAGTTATACCAGTGTTCAATGCAGATGGTTCTTACGGAGATCCAAGTAAACTCAATTTAGGAAATGGTCCTACTTCTAATCCACAGGCTACATTAGATTTCTTTAACCAACGTAATGCAAAATATAAGGTTACCGGAAATGTATTCGCAGAACTGAAGTTTGCCAAACACTTTACTTTCAAAACAAGTGCAGGTGGTGACTTCGCACAAGAAGAAAACCGGACTTATACACCAAAATACTACGCTACTGCTTCCCAGAATACAACAGTAAGTATCTTAGGAATTGACAGAATAGAAACCAGAAACTGGATTCTTGAAAACACCCTGACTTATGATAATAAATGGGGAGATCATAACCTGACTTTATTAGTAGGACAAACGGCACAACGTTATAAAAGTTATACGCTGAATGGTACTGCACAAAATGTACCTTACAGTACTGATGGTGATTTATATTTGTCTCTTGGAGATGCAGCTACAAGACTGATCAAAGATTCAGGGAGCTTAAATACAGCAGATTCATACTTCGGCCGTGCTAATTATTCATTTAAAAACAAATATCTCTTAAATGCTTCTATAAGAGCCGATGCTGCCTCGCAATTTTTTGGAGGAAGTGATCTTTGGGGATATTTTCCTTCAGTTGGTGGAGGCTGGGTAATCACCAATGAAGACTTCATGAAAGACCAGAAGATTTTTACTAATTTAAAACTTCGCGGAAGCTGGGGAAAAGTTGGTAATGCCGGCGTACCTATCAATCCAACCACTTTATCAATTGACCAGGGAGCAGGATTAATCGCTTTCTTTAACGGTCAGCCTTACACTGGTGCCAGTGTAACAACAATCGTCCCTCCTGCCCTATTCTGGGAACGCAGTGCGGGTACGGATATTGGTTTAGAAATGGGTTTCCTGAATAACCGATTAAGCATTGAAGCTGATTATTACAGCAGAAAAACTGAACAGGCAATTTTTGATATCCCCGTATTAGGTTCTTTAGGTACTTCAAACGGTAAAATAATTGGCAATCAGGCGGACTTCAGAAACCGTGGTTTCGAACTTGCTGCTACCTGGTCTGATAAAACTGCCGGTGGTTTAGCTTACTCTATCAGTGGAAATGTGGGTATGAATAACAATAAGGTTCTTAACGTAACTTCTGGAGATAACCCGATTTATGCTGGAGGTGGAGGTCTTGTGAATGCTGTTATTCCAACAAGAACTATAACAGGAAGTCCGATAGGTGAGTTTTATGGTTACAAAGTATCTGGTATATTCCAGACACCAGCACAAGTTGCCGCTTCTGCACAACCAAATGCAAGACCAGGTGATTTTATCTATGTTGACCAGAATGGAGATGGAAAAATTGATGGTAAGGATAGAGTTTCACTTGGAAACCCTAATCCTAAATACACTTATGGTGTGAACACTAATTTTGCTTATAAAAACTTTGATTTAACAGTTGATATCCAGGGTGTAGCAGGTGTAGATGTCTACAATGGAAATCTAGGTGCAAGATTCGGAAATGAGAATTACACTAAAAAACTTTATGACAACCGCTGGACCGGACCAGGTTCAACCAATACTTATCCTTCTGCAAATTTAGCAGGTGGTGATAATATCCAGGCTAATTCATTTTATGTAGAGAGCGGTGCTTATATCAGATTGAGAAATATCCAGTTAGGCTATACTTTCCCTCAGGCTTTAATGTCAAAATGGAAAGTACAGAAACTAAGAGTATTTGCAAATGCACAAAATGCTGTGAACTTATTTGGTTACAGAGGTTTCAGCCCAGAGGTTGGTGGTACACCAACAAATGCAGGTGTTGATATCAATGTTTATCCACTTTTCGCGACTTATAACCTTGGTATAAATCTTACCTTTTAATTGATTTGGATATGAAAATAGTTAATAATATAAATATACAAAAATGGTTTGCTGTGGCCTTGGTATCAACAGCATTGTTCACTTCATCCTGCAAAAAGAGCTTTCTGGATGTTCCGCCTCAGGGACAACAGCCGGCTGTCCAATTCTGGAAAACTCAGGATGATGCAACCAAAGGTGTAAATGCTATCTATGGCAATTTGCGTACCTGGGGAAATGTTGCTTTCCCGGCACTGGTTATTGAAAGTGTAGCTTCTGATGAAGCGGATAAAGGAAGTACACCAACTGATGCTACTTTCTGGAATCTGTATGATAACTTCACTGTAACTTCGACAGAAGGTTCATTACAAGGATTCTGGGATGCACAGTATCAGAATATAAATCTATGTAATCAGGTATTAGATAATGTACCTGCGATCTCAATGGATGCGTCTCTGAAAACCCGCTACCTGGCTGAAGCAAAATTTGTTCGTGCTTACTCTTATTTCAGATTGGTGAGAGCTTATGGTGATGTACCATTAAGACTAAAAGTTCCGGCCGGTACTTCAGAATATAATATTCCGCGTACGCCTAAAGCAACTGTATATGCACAGATTGAACAGGATTTAACTGATGCTGCTGCTGTTTTACCTCAGGCCTATGGTTCCACAGATATTGGCCGCGCAACAAAAGGTGCCGCCCTTGGCATGCATGCTAAAGTAGCTATGTATCAGAAAAAATGGGCCGATGTATTAGCTTATACTAACCAGGTAATGGGATTAGGCTACAGTCTGTTCCCTGATTTCTATCAAAGTTTCCGTACAACCCATAACAATAACTCAGAATCTGTTTTTGAAGTTCAGGCCGAGATTCTTCCTGGAAATCCTGTTGCTACAAATTCACAATACAGCCAGGTTCAGGGTGTACCTGGAATTCCTGCCGGTGGATGGGGCTTTAATGTTCCGTCTGATGTAATTGCAGCTGCATATGAGCCAGGCGATGCAAGAATAATCGGAACGATGTTGTTCAGAGGATCAACTACACCTGATGGTGATGTCATTCCTACAACGACACCAAATCCGAGATACAACATGAAATCTTATGTACCATTCAGCTTGTATAATTCAGCTTACAATTCGGGTGCACAACAACACATCAGAGTCTTAAGATTTGCTGATATCTTGTTAATGAATGCAGAAGCAGCCAACGAACTGGGTAACTCAACTCAGGCATTAAGTTCATTAAACAGAGTCCGCGCCCGCGCCAGAGGTACCAACACAGCTATCCTTGCTGATGTTACGGCAACAGATGCAACGACTATCCGTGCAGCGGTTTATAAAGAGAGACAATTGGAACTAGCTATGGAAAGCGATCGCTATTTCGACGTAATCCGCCAGGGAAGAGCAGCCGAAGTTTTTGGTCCGAAAGGATGGAAAGCTAACAAAAACGAAGTCTGGCCAATCCCTCAGACAGAAATTGACCGGAGTGGTAACCTGTTAACTCAAAACCCGGGTTACTAAACCAACAAAAATAAATTTCAGAGGTTATCAGATGCAGTTCTGATAACCTCTTTTAACATCATTCAAATACTGCAAACAATCACACACAACCACAAATGAAACCTAATTATTCAAGTATAATCAGCTTCTTCCTACTCACAGTCATCAGCTGTTCGGCCCTGGCACAGCAGAAAACAATTCCTTTCCAGGGCATTAAACCCGAGATGAAGATCCGGAAAAACCTGACGGATGATCAGTTACTGGATCTGGTACAGAAACAGACTTTCCGTTACTTCTGGGACTTTGGTCACCCGGTAAGCGGAATGGCCCGTGAACGCAGTAACATTGCCTTTGAATATGGCAATGAAGTTGTAACCACTGGTGGAACAGGTTTTGGAATCATGGCCACTATAGTAGCTTCTGAACGTAAGTTTATTACCCGCGAGCAGGCTGCCGCCAGAACTAAAAAAATTGTAGACTTTTTATGGAAAGCTGATCAGTTTCATGGTGCTTTCCCACACTGGCTGAATGGTGAAACCGGAAAAGTAATCCGCTTCAGTCCTAAAGATGATGGAGCAGACATTGTAGAAACTTCGTTTTTATTTCAGGGTTTACTCACAGCCCGTCAATACTACACTGCTGACAATGCAGTGGAAAATGATATCCGTAATAAAATATTATGGATGTGGGAAGGTATTGAGTGGAACTGGTTCACGCAACAACAAAATGTACTTTACTGGCACTGGAGCCCAAACAATGGCTGGAGCATGAACCACCAGATCAAAGGATGGAACGAATGTTTCATGACCTACATTCTGGCTGCTGCTTCCCCTAAATCACCGATAGACAGAAAAGTTTATGAAGAAGGCTGGGCAAACAGCAATACCTTTTTTAACGGAAAGAAATTTTTAGGCACTACCCTACCCCTGGGATTTGATTTCGGTGGCCCGTTATTCTTTTCACAATATTCTTTTATAGGCCTTGATCCCCGCGGATTAAAGGACCGTTATGCAGATTATTTTGAACAGAATAAAAATCACACCTTAATCAACCATGACTACTGCGTAGAAAATCCTAAACATTACAAAGGTTATGGCGAAAACAGCTGGGGACTTACTGCAAGTGACAGCTGGCAGGGTTATGCTGCCCACTCTCCTAACGAAGATCTCAGTGTAATCAGTCCAACAGCTGCCTTATCGGCTTTTCCTTATACGCCTGAGTATTCTATGAAGGCTTTGAAACATTTTTATTTTGATCTGGGTGATAAAATCTGGAGCGAATATGGTTTTGTGGATGGCTTTAGTGAAGAACATAACTGGTATGCGAAATCACACCTGGCTATTGATCAGGGACCTATCATCTGTATGATAGAAAACTACCGCAGCGGGTTATTATGGAAGTTATTTATGAGCAGCCCTGATGTTAAAAATGGATTGAACAGGCTGGGTATTACAAGCCCGGCATTAACCAAATAAGTTTATGATGAAAGGTAATATTCTCCTGCTGTGTTTCTTATTCTCGGGTTTTTCCCTGTTTGGTCAGCAAAAACAGCTGACTTACTGTAATCCTGTTAATCTCGATTATGGGTACGTCCCTATTCCCGGTTTTACAGAACAGGGCAAACACAGGGCAACAGCTGACCCGGTAATAGTTAATTACAAAGGAGATTATTTCTTGTTTTCTACGAACCAGAAAGGGTACTGGTGGAGCAGCGATCTCTATAACTGGAATTTTGTATCCCGGTCCTTTCTTCGTCCTGAGCATAAGGTATATGATGACCTGTGTGCGCCTTCGGTCTGGATACAGGGGGATACAATGCTGGTTTTCGGTTCTACCTATTCCAAAAATTTCCCCATCTGGATGAGTACAAATCCTAAAGAAAACAGCTGGAAAGAGGCTGTCCATGAATTTGAAATCGGGGGTTGGGACCCTGCCCATTTTGTAGATGATGATGGCAAATTATATATGTACAACGGCAGCAGTAACAGGTACCCATTATATGGCGTAGAATTAAATAGAAAAACTTTTCAGCCTATAGGTACCCGCAAAGAACTACTTCTGCTTGATGATCAGCGCTATGGCTGGCAACGTTTTGGAGAATACCTGGATAACACCTTTCTCGATCCTTTTATAGAAGGCGCATGGATGACCAAACATAATGGAAAATACTATTTGCAATATGGTGGACCGGCAACAGAATTTAGTGGTTATGCGGATGGTGTGGCCGTAGCTGATAATCCACTGGGCCCGTTTGAACATCAATCCTTACCCCTGTCTTATAAGCCGGGTGGTTTTGCCCGGGGAGCCGGACATGGTGCTACTTTCCAGGACAACTGGAAAAATTACTGGCATGTATCTACCATGGTCATCGCTGTAAAAAACAATTTTGAACGGAGACTGGGGATCTGGCCTGCCGGGTTTGACCGGGATGGTACCATGTATATGGATGCTGCCTTTGGTGATTACCCGCATTATCTGCCTGCAAAAGCCTCAGATCATTTGAAATCAGGTTTCACGGGCTGGATGCTGCTTAATTATAATAAACCTGTAACCGTATCTTCTACTTTAGGGTCTTACACTGCAAATAATGCTGTGGATGAAAGTATAAAAACCTATTGGAGTGCAGCCAGCGCTCAAAAAGGTGAATGGATACAGTCTGATCTTGGAGCGCTGTCTGAGGTAAAGGCCGTTCAGATCAATTATGCAGATCAGGATGTTACTTTTTTAGGTAAACAGACAGACATATACCATCAGTATAAACTTTGGTATTCGACAGATGGAAAAAGCTGGAAAATACTAGCTGATAAAAGTGCTAACAAAAAGGATGTACCACATGATTACATAGAACTTGATCAATCCGTTATTGCCCGGTTTATCAAATTAGAGAATATACATATGCCGACGGGCAAATTTGCGATCAGTGGATTAAGAGTATTCGGGCATGGAAAAGGCAGCAAACCAGCGGCCGTTGAAAATTTCACTGTACTCAGAACAGAAAAAGACAAAAGAAACTCCTGGATCAAATGGAATACTGTAGATAATGCCTATGCCTATAATATTTACCTGGGTACCGCCCCTGATAAACTGTACAACAGTATTATGGTTTATCAGGCAAACGAATACTGGTATAAGGGAATGGATAAAGAAAAACCATATTATTTCTGTATAGAGGCTATTAACGAAAATGGGAGTTCCGCAAGATCAAAAGTGATCAGGGCCAATTAACCTAATTTAAATACTATTAAATACACATATGAAACAATCAACTTCCTTATTTTTCCTGGCGGCTGTTATTCTGGCAAACTCTGCGTTTGCACAACAGAAAAAAGCCGCAAGCGCGACAGATCCAAAGATGGACTCCTTCATCAGTAACCTGATGTCAAAGATGACATTAGATGAAAAAATCGGACAGCTTAATCTACCTGCGGTAGGTTTTGACGTAACTGGTCCGATCTTAAGTCAGGGAGTGGATGAAAAAATTGAAAAAGGCCTGGCAGGGGGTGTTTTCAATACCTTCACCCCACAGGCAGTTCGTAAGTTACAAGAACTTGCTGTAACGAAATCACGTTTAAAAATCCCTTTACTATTTGGCTATGATGTAGTACATGGTCATAAAACTATCTTTCCTATTCCATTGGGTTTAAGTACCAGCTGGGATATGGAACTGATTGAAAAAAGTGCACGTATTGCAGGCAGAGAAGCAAGTGCGGATGGTTTAAACTGGACTTTCTCTCCAATGGTGGATATTTCAAGAGATCCGAGATGGGGCAGAATTTCTGAAGGTTCGGGTGAAGACCCTTACCTGGGTTCATTAATCGGCGCTGCCATGGTAAGAGGATATCAGACTAACAGTCTTTCTAATAAAGATGCGATTCTGGCCTGCGTAAAACACTTTGCTTTATATGGCGCAGCTGAAGGCGGAAGAGACTACAATACAACAGACATGAGCCTGATCAGAATGTATAATGAATACCTGCCTCCTTATAAAGCTGCTATTGATGCAGGAGCAGAAACAGTAATGGTGTCTTTTAATGATATCAACGGAACACCTGCGACAGCAAATAAATGGTTACTGACAGATCTGTTACGTAATCAGTGGGGCTTTAAGGGTTTTGTCGTAAGTGATTATACAGGTGTCAGTGAACTGGTTCCTCATGGTTTGGGTGACCTGCAGACTGTAAGTGCAAAAGCACTGGATGCAGGAACTGATATGGACATGGTTGCAGAAGGTTTCCTGACTACTTTAAAACAGTCATTGAAAGAGAAAAAGATTACCCAACAGGTGATTGACCAGGCGTGTCGCAGGATCCTGGAATCAAAATATAAACTGGGATTATTCGCTGATCCTTACAAATACGTTGACGAAGAACGTGCAAAAACAGAAATACTTTCCCCGCAAAACAGACTGGACGCGAGAAATATCGCTGCAGCCTCCATGGTATTGTTAAAAAACAACAATCAGTTATTACCCCTGAAGAAAAATGCAAAGATTGCCCTGATTGGCCCGTTGGCTAACAATAAACGTGATGTGATCGGGAACTGGAGTGCAGCGGGAGACTGGAAAAAAGCAATCAGTGTTATCGAAGGATTGAAAAATGTTGCCCCGGATATGGATATTACCTATGCAAAAGGTGCGAACCTGGTTGATAATCCTGCTATCCTGAAACAGATTAATGCAAATGGTGCAGATATCGTTGCTGATGCAAAATCTCCGCAGCAATTAATTGACGAAGCAGTAGCTACGGCAAAAAAAGCGGATATAGCAGTTGTTGTCTTAGGTGAAAGTGCACTGATGGGTGGAGAAGCAACAAGCCGGACTAACCTCGATCTGTTACCGAATCAGAAAGATTTATTAAAAGCATTAAAGCTTACTGGTAAACCAATCGTACTGGTATTGATGAACAGCCGTCCTTTAACTCTGGATTGGGAAGATGCCAATGTTCCTGCTATTCTGGAAACCTGGTTTAGTGGTACTGAAGCTGGAAATGCAATAGCTGATGTACTGGTAGGTAATTACAATCCTGCAGGTAAACTGACTGCAACCTTCCCAAGAAGTGTAGGTCAGATCCCGCTTTATTACAATCATAAAAGTACTGGCCGTCCTTATGATGGTGTTTCGAATGAGAAATTTAAATCCCGTTATATCGATAGTTCAAATGAGCCCCTGTATCCTTTCGGATTTGGTCTGAGCTATACAACTTTCAGTTTCTCACCAGTTAAAATCAATAAAAATACGATAAAAAGTGGCCAGACTCTTGAGGCTACTATAGAAGTAAAAAACACTGGAAATTTTGACGGTCAGGAAGTCGTACAATTATATCTTCAGGATATTTATGGTTCTGTTACCCACCCGGTAAAAGAACTGAAAGGCTTCCAGAAAATTTTCCTGAAAAAAGGTGAATCTAAGCAAGTTAAGTTCACTATTGACACTGAAATGCTCAAATTCTATAATACAGATTTAAAATTTGCCGCTGAAACAGGAGACTTTAATGTATTTATCGGTCCTAATTCACGTGATCTTTCAACAGCTCAGTTTAGCTTTACACTTTAAAACTAATTCTTTAAAAAGCCCTTCGACTTATAGTTGAAGGGCTTTTTTTGTTTATACAAGAAATTTTCCAGCAAGCATGGAAAGACCATTTTTGTCGAATCGAAAAATACCATATCCCACAAAGAAAATAAAAAACCTTTTAGCTATTGGATTTATACTTTCCTTTCTTTAGTTTAGGTTTAGTGTACGAATTACACATATATAGTGTATTTACTACACCAGTCCAATATTCACACTTAAAAACTTAGCTATAGAAAAAACAAATTAACACCACTATTCCCTTCACCTAAACCAAATATAACTTATGCAACGAAATTTACCACTTATCAAGAGGGTCATCCTCCTCTTGTGTATGAGTTTGTGCTGTGCTGTCGGCAGCGCAAGCGCACAAACCAAATTTATCGGAAAAGTCATTGCCAGTGATGACAAAATGCCCATTATCGGCGCCTCCATTAAAATCAAGAATTCTCCGGGAGGAACAACCACAGATGCCAACGGTGCATTCGCACTACAGGTAAAACCCACAGATGTATTAATTGTCTCTTTTGTAGGCTATGGAACAAAAGAAGTTCCGGTGGGCAGGCAATCTAATGTGACTATCGTTCTGCTGGCTGACAACAATAATTTAACTGAAGTTGTTGTTACCGGATATACTTCTCAGCGAAAGAAGGATTTAACCGGGGCCGTATCAGTAGTCAATATGGGTCTGCTCAAATCTCAGCCAGCCGCAAGTGCCGTAGAAGCATTGCAGGGTAAAGCTACGGGTGTGCAAATCATCAACGATGGTGCACCAGGTGCGACACCTCAGATCAGAATACGTGGGGTGAGTACGATCAATAATAACGAACCCTTGTATGTCATTGACGGCGTACCTTTTGAAGGTAAACTCTCCTGGTTAAATCAGAATGATATTGAGAGTCTGCAAGTGTTAAAAGATGCTTCATCGGCTTCAATTTACGGATCGAGAGCAAATAACGGGGTTGTCATCATTACGACTAAAAAAGGAGTGGCAGGTACACCTAAGATCACATTTGATACTTACTTCGGTATACAGGCACCAAGAAAAAGTTCATTTCCTAAAATGATGAACCCTCAGCAATATGCCGACTATCTGTTTGCTGGCTATAAGAATGCGGGACTTACGCCTTTGACAGGTACAAACTATGGAAATGGTGCAACACCTACCCTTCCGGACTATCTTGTTGCTGGTCCAAAAACAGGTCAGGATGTGACTCCTGCTGATGCAGATCCTTCAAAATATAACTACAGCCGTGATCCGGCTACTTTTTATCAGATTACCAAGGCAAATAAGCAAGGTACAAACTGGTTTGACGAAATCACGGATAGTGCACCTATCCAGAACTATCAGTTAAGTGCAACTGGTGGTGGAGAAAACGCAACTTATACTTTTTCTGGTGGTTATCTGGACCAGAAAGGAACTATAAGATATACTGGTTTCAAACGCTATAATTTTAGAACCAATACAAACATCTCAGCTTTTAATAAAAGAGTTCGTTTTGGTGAAAATGCACAGTATAGCTATTCTGAAGGTTATGGATTAGGGGTAAACCCTAACGTATCCGGTGATTATCAGGATCAGGGAAGTGCTATCGGATGGGCGTATCGTATCCCCACTATTATTCCTGTTTATGATATCATGGGAAACTTTGCGGGTAGCCGCGGCAGTAACCTGGGAAATGCGGAAAACCCGCTGGCTTTCTTGTATCGTGCAAAAGACAATAAAAATAAAAGTAACTTCTTCTTCGGTAATGTATTTGCAGAAGGAGATATCATTCCTGGTTTAGTATTGAGGACTAATTTCGGTCTGCGCTATGAGAACTTTAACGGTTTATCAATGCGTTATCCGAACCTGGAGTTTTCGGAAGGGAACAACTCGAATAACCTGAATGAATATCAGGGTTATAATACAGAGTGGACCTGGACAAATACTTTGAACTATAGCAAGGTAATTAACGAAAAGCACCGCCTGAATGTATTAGTAGGTACTGAAGCCATTCGCTCCAGAACCAGACAACTGAATGGTGGAAGAAACGATTTCTTCTTATTAGGCAATCAGGATTACTACTATCTGAATACTGGTTCTTCTAATATCAGTAATTCCAGTTATGGATCAATAGGGTCGCTTTTTTCCTTATTTGGAAAGATTGACTATTCATATCATGACCGCTATCTGGCTAGTATCACTATGCGCCGCGATGGTTCTTCAAACTTTGGCCCTGCCAACAAATACGGTTTCTATCCTGCTGCAAGTGCTGCCTGGAGAATTTCTGAAGAAGATTTCATGAAAAGTATCAAATGGGTAACCGATCTGAAACTAAGAGTTGGTTATGGCCGGACAGGTAATCAGAGAATACCTGGAAATCAATATCTAAACATCTTCCAGAGCTCAATATCCAGCGCTGCTTATGCAGTTGGCGGCGGAAACAATCTGACTACAGGCGTATGGCAGAACCAATATCAGAATCCTAATATCAAATGGGAATCATTAAGCTCTCTGAATATTGGTCTTGACTTTACCTTGTTAAGCGGAGCTTTTGACGGTTCATTAGATTGGTATAACAGAAAAACTACGGACATGCTTTATCCTGTTCCACTGCCTTCAACGGCAGTAGGGTTGGGTAGTTCTCCTTACCAGAACGTAGGTGATATGAGTAATAAGGGGGTTGAATTCTCCCTGGCTTACCATTATGGCCGTAAAGAAGACAGTCCATTTAAGTTTGATGTGGGTGTGAATTTCTCTAAGAATGTCAATAAAATCGTGAAGCTTGCGCCTGGAATTGATAAACAACCTTATGGTAATTACAGAAGTTTGCAAACCAGTATTATGGAGGAAGGACAGCCTTTTGGTGCTTTTTATGGATACAAAGTTGCTGGAATTTACCAGAATGCTGCTGATCTGGCCAAATATCCTTCTTATACCGGAGCAAGAGTTGGTGGTTTCCGTTATGCAGATGTTAATGGTGACGGCAAGATAGATCCGAGTGACCGTACGATTATTGGAAACCCGAACCCGGATTTTATGTATTCATTAAGCCTGAATGCATCTTATAAAAACTTTGATATTGCCGCCTTCTTCAATGGTGTTCAGGGTAATGATTTGTACGAAGCGACCCGTTATTTTACAGATTTCCCAACGTTTGATGGGGCAAGAAGTACCAGGTTATTGAATGCCTGGAGCCCGACTAATCCGACAAGTATGATCCCTTCATCTTATGTTGGTGTATCCGATCTTGAATATGCTTCTTCCAGTTATTATGTTCAGAAAGGAAGTTATTTCAGAATGAAGAATATACAAATTGGTTACTCGTTCCCTACGACTAAAATGTTTGGTCCAAAATCGGGTATTAATAAATTAAGAGTATATGTAAGCGCAACGAATCTTTTCACCATTACTAAATACACGGGTCTTGATCCGGAAGTGAGCCAGACAAGGGATGCATCGGCTGCTGTAGGAAATGCTGGTCCACCGGCAGATACCTTCTCAGCTCTTGGAGTTGATAAAGGTGTTTATCCTTCCCCACGTCAGTTTCTAATTGGTATTAATGTTGGATTTTAACTAAAAGATATAAAGATGAAACACTTAAAATATATTTTCTTATCCTTTTTAATTTGCAGCATTTATTCCTGCAAGAAGGATTTTTTAGCCGTTCAGCCGCAAGGTGGGTTAACCGTACCACAATTAACCAGTCAGGATGGTGTTGAGGGTCTGCTTGTAGGTGCTTATGGCCTGCTTAATGGTAATCTGAATGGTACCTGGGGCAATTATGGTGCTGCACCAAGTCAATGGTTATTTGGTGAAGTTTCTTCAGATAATGCACATAAGGGCAGTAACAATGGTGATCAGCCGAACATGAACCAGATTGAACGTCATGCGCCCACCAGTACAAATGATAACATAGCTAATATCTGGGACAGATGTTTTGAGGGTATACAACGCTGTAATAACACCCTTAAAGTTTTGGCTTCCTTACAAGCTGGCGGCGGTACAGTTAAATTTCCTGATGCGCGTGCTCTGGAAATTCAGGGTGAAGCCAGAATGCTCCGTGCGCATTATTATTTTTTCCTGGTCAGGATTTTCAAAAACGTCCCTTATGTTACTGAAGCGACGACAACTCCTACAGTTCCGAATGATAAGGATATTTATCCTAATATCGTAGATGATCTTCAGTTTGCGGTGACCAATCTGCCGGCTACAAAACCGAAGAACCAGGTAGGACGTATGGATAAATATATTGCACAGTCATATCTTGGAAAGGTATTTTTATATCAGAAAAAATATGCTGAAGCTTATGCCTTATTAAATGCAGTTATTCTGGCAAAACCAGATCTGGTGACTTTACCATATACTGATAACTTTGATATTACGAAAAAGAATGGTCCTGAAGCTGTTTTTTCTGTACAGCACTCTGTAGGAACTGATGGAACTGGTGGTGATAATGGAAACGTTGGTGATATGCTGAACTTCCCATATGGTAATGGTTTGCCAATCAACTGCTGTGGATTTTTTCAGCCTTCCATTGACCTGGCCAATGCTTACAAAGTGGATGCCAATGGTTTACCATTACTTGACGGCAGTTATCGCAATAATCCTTATAAATCTGATTTAGGTTTATCTGCATCTGATAAACTTACTTATCAGGTGGATCAAACGATAGCCTTAGATCCAAGGATTGATTATACGATGGGCAGAAGAGGAGTTCCTTATCGTGACTGGGGATTAATGGGTGGTGATACCTGGATCCGTGACCCTAGTAATGGCGGACCTTTTGTCCCTTATAAAAATGTTATTGAAGCAGCGCAGATCGGTAGTGGAAGTGCTCCTGGAAATACTAATATTACTGCATTGAATGTGAATATTATTCGTCTTGCTGATATTTATTTGATGGCTGCTGAATGTGCGGTGGAGACTGGCGATCTGGGCAGGGCGATGACATTAGTAAATAAAGTCAGACAAAGGGCTTCTCAGTTACCTCCGAAATTAATCAATGGGGTACCGGCAGCAGCCTATAAAGTTGGTCTTTATACTTCATTCCCAGGTGCAGATTACGCCAGAAATGCTGTTCGTTTTGAACGCAGACTGGAACTTGCCCTTGAAGGACATAGATTCTTTGACCTTGTACGCTGGGGTACTGCTAAACAGACACTGGAAAGTTATTTCGGTTTTGAAGGAGGCTTTTTCGGTTATCTGAGTGGCATTACAATAAATCCACGTGACAGTTATTTCCCTCTGCCACAGGATCAGATTGACAGGAGTCAGGGTGCATTAAAACAAAATACAGGTTATTAATGCAGTCTAACGCCAATTACAAGAAATATTAATTTATTAAAACCCGCTTAAATCCGAGCGGGTTTTTTAATTTTACGTATGAAACATTTCCAATTAATTCTCTTATTTTCTATCCTGTTCATCTTGCAGACAAAGGCGCAGGATCTCAAAAAATATGATAAGGGTAGTTATATCAATGGTAAGGATACGATCTCTTACCGTATTTTATTTCCCGAACATTTCGATGCCAAACAACAGTACCCCGTTGTATTTTTTCTGCATGGCAGTGGAGAAAGAGGTCATGATAATGCGAAGCAGCTGGATCATGGCGGAAAATTATTCCTGAAGGATGATCTTCGTCAGAAGTATCCTGCGATTATCATTTTCCCTCAGTGTTCTGAAGACAGTTTCTGGTCGAATGTGAAGTTCTCAACAGATTCGGCTGGCAAGAGAAACTTTGATTTCCAGAAAGGCGGGAAACCAACAAAGGCAATGAAGGCCCTTTTGGGTATGATAGATAATTTTCTGGAGAAACCTTATGTGAATCATAAACAGGTATATGTTGGTGGATTGTCAATGGGTGGCATGGGAACTTTCGAATTATTAAAACGTAAACCTAAAACTTTTGCTGCAGCATTCAGTATTTGTGGTGGTGATAACATTGCGAACGTAGATAAGTATAAAAATGTTCCGCTTTGGATTTTCCATGGAGGAAAGGATGATGTAGTACCGCCGGTATTATCAACAACCATAGCCAATCAACTGAAGATTATTGGTAAAGAAGTTAAATTCACCCTTTATCCCGATGATAACCATAACAGCTGGGATTCGGCTTTTGCTGAACCGACCCTTATCCCCTGGTTGTTTAGTCATCAGAAATAATCCGGTCAAAAATAGAAGAGGCACTGTATTCTAATACAGTGCCTCTTTGCTTATTAAGCCCTGTTTTTCTCCTTCCCCCTTTTCTGGTTTTCATAATATTAGCCAGGATATTCAGCGTTTTATTCCTGATAAAAAACAGAAAAAACGCATGAACAACCCATTCAAACTAATCCATATAAAACTTTGATCATTCCCAAGGTAATTCTATCCAATATCTGATCAAAAAGTTATCGAAAATTTGGGGCCGATATCAAAAATTACCTGAAATAAACTTCTGTACATTTAAATCAAAACAAGAGAAAAATGACAGATTTTGCCCCATTACAAACCACAACAATTAAGGGATTAAGAGACATCAACAACCCTATCACAACAGATCAGTTTTATATAACCGACCAAAACTACAAAGGAATCTGGTATTACGATTCTGCGGATACAACTTCCGCGGATAACACAGGTACTATTTTAGTCTCACTAGATGGCAAGCGTTTTAAGAGAGCACATGGAAATGAAGTTCTTGTTACCTGGTTCGGGGCTCTCGGCGATGGGATCAATGATGATACAGTGGCTATACAAAATGCCATCAATTATGCTGCTGGTAAGTTTTCAGTTAGAATTCCCAAGGGAACCTTTATGATTAAGGCACATTACGAGTTTTACGATCCGAGTGCCTCAGGATTCTTAATAGATAAGGGTGGTATTTACCTTAATGACAACAGTACCCTCCTGATGGATGACGGTTGTTATTTAAAAGCTATCAATAATCAGAACACTGCTTATAACATTATCAGGATCTATGGTAAAAAAAATGTAACCATTAAAGGAGGTCATCTTGTTGGGGACAGATATTTTACAGCTACCCGGGGTGGAGAATGGGGTTATGGATTAGCCATAAGCGGGTGTGAAAATGTTTATGTAGAAGACCTCACAGCTTCAGATTGCTGGGGAGACGGTTTCAATCTGCAGGTCATTAATGATACTTCCGGAATCACATTAAATCAGAACATATATTTCAACAGATGTACTGCCGACAACAACAGGCGTCAGGGTATGAGTGTCGAGGGCGGTAAGAACCTGACTTTTTTTGCCTGTCGTTTTACGAATACTAAAGGTACAGATCCAGCATGCGGTGTTGACATTGAACCTTATTCAGATGATAATATCGTAGATAATGTACTTTTCGAGAGATGTTATTTTAAGAATAACTATTCTGCTGCATTTAAGGTTTGGGGAAATGGCATTAGTAATGTAAAGGTACTAAACTCTATTTTTACTGGTGATAATACCGGTATTGGAAAAGGGTATCAGCATTTCACAACTGGTCATAATCCAAAAAACATAACCATGGAGTCATGTAATTTCGATAACGGGGCAGCCAGGGGCGCAACTGTCAGCGGAGGTACAGATTTATTATTCCTGAATAATACCATAACAAACACCGGATTTCAGGTCAATGATGATGGGAACGAAAACCCTAAAGCTGGTAAGGATTCAATACTAATTACCTATAGTATTATATTTAGAGGGAATACATTTATAAGTGATGATAAATTTGGTAGCGATTTGGCTGGGATTGGAACTGCTAAAGCATGCCGGAGTATAATCATAGAAAACAACATCTTTAATTGTGTAAAATCTACGAGTGTAAGTGGTTTCATTATCTATCTGGACAGCAATAGCAATCAGTTAAAGTCTAATACTTTCTTAAACCTAAAAAAAGGCCTTTCTTTCAATTATGGAACAATCACCCAAATTTCTTTCAATACTTTCCATAATTCTGTAGTGGAATTTCTGGAACTTCAAGAAAGTGCAATTGTAGAAGAGAACACCTTCTATGGTGCCTGTTCATTAAATCCCGGCCCTAATCCTTCCGAGAGTGTGATCAAGGTAATCGGTACAGGAAACGATATAATTATTAAGAACAATACAATTAGCGAGTTGGGAATAAGAGATACCAATAACCTGAGTAAAGCTAAATCCGTATTACGTTTCTCGGATGCGGGGTCAATTAAGGGTCTCGATTTCATTAATAATAGAATAATTACACCTTTAAATTCAACCCCAATCAGGGAGATCGGTCTTGCTGATGCTGAATACACCTCGTTCTTCAACACGAGAAAAAACCTGTATAAACATGCAGATTCCCCATCCTTTACCATTCCAACCTTTGGTTATCTGCCTTACCGGGTAAAGGCTGGAGATTTTGTTTTTCTGGATGACACTCAGGAATCATTGCTGATTAAATCCCCATTTCTCTTTGACAATGCTGGGAATAAAACAGCGGATGCTGTTTTTCAAAGTTTGAATCCCCCTAAGTCAGGCATTTAGTCAAATAAGCATTCAAAAGTTTTTTCAAATATAACAGATAATCTCTTTTGGATTTCTCTCCCGAATCCGATTTGGTTAAAGCTGTGAGAAAATAATGAGCCTGGTGTTTTTTGTGAATTGTTCTGTCTATGAGGGATACATTCAGTAAAACATCTGGCTTTTTTTTATTTGGGAAGACCTGTGAATAAAATAATAGCCAGGTATTTTGTTGTGCATATTCCGTTTTCCGGAATGCGGCACAAAAAAAATACCTGGCTATTATTTTACCTGCTTCCAAACGAAAAAACCTGCTGTTTTTTGACGTTGATCTTCCATAGAAGAAGCTTCAAAAAACACCAGGTTTTTTATTTGGACGCCTTCTTAGACAAACGGATTCCTACTCCGTCATGTTGTGGTAAACCGCCTGCACATCATCATCTTCTTCCAGTTTATCGATCAGTTTTAACACATCCGCGGCCTGTTCTTCAGAAATAGGTGTAGTTGAAAGCGCGATACGTTCCAGTTTTGCACTTTTCATTTCAAATCCCAGGTCTTCCAGTGCTTTCTGCATTTTACCAAAATCTTCAAAAGCAGTCTGAACAACAGCGATGTCATTACCTTCCTCGTCAGATTCCAGGTAAAGTTCTTCCAGGCCAGCGTCGATCAGTTCGAATTCCAGTTCTTCCATATCCTTTTCTCCCGGTACAAACCTAAAAATAGATTTACGGTTGAATATAAAATCAAGTGAACCCGTTTTACCTAATGACCCACCAGTTTTACTGAAATAACTACGTACGTTAGCTACAGTTCTGTTCGTATTATCAGTTGCCGTTTCAATTAATACAGCTACACCATGTAAAGCGTAACCTTCATATACATGCTCTTCATAACCGTTTTCATCCTTGTTAGATGCCCTTTTAATAGCAGCATCCACCCTATCCTTCGGCATATTTACCGCTTTAGAGTTTTGAATTGCCGTGCGTAAACGGGAATTCGTATCAGGATTCGGACCGCCGTCCTTTACGGCCATTACAATTTCTTTCCCAATACGGGTGAATTGCACTGCCATTTTAGCCCAACGTTTAAATTTTCTTTCTTTTCTGAACTCAAATGCTCTTCCCATGGTATAAATTAAAGAGTTTTACCCTATCTTTTTTAAATTATTTAACATATCTGCCGTCATTTTTGACAGATCAAATTCCGGTTTCCAGCCCCAGTCCAGTCTTGCCTGCTGATCGTCCATAGAACGTGGCCAGCTAGCAGCAATCTGCTGACGGGGATCATTAGCTGTGTAAGTTAATGTAAATTCAGGAATGTGTTTCCTGATTTCAGCCGCAAGAATTTCGGGCGTGAAACTTACACCTGCAAAATTATAACTTGAACGGATAGAAATTTTGTCTGCCGGGGCATCCATTAATTCTATTGTTCCGCGGATCGCATCATCCATATACATCATTGGTAATTCCGTTTCTGCCGAAAGGAAAGAAGCATAACTTGCTTTCTTTAAAGCATCATGAAAAATATGTATTGCATAATCGGTTGTACCACCACCCGGAGCAGCTTTCCAGCTGATCAGTCCCGGATAACGGATACTCCGCACATCAAGACCAAATTTCTGATGGTAATACTCACACCATCTTTCTCCTGCTAATTTACTAATTCCATAAACAGTATTAGGGTCCATTACACAATATTGTGGCGTTTGGTCCTTCGGAGAATTAGGTCCGAATACTGCAATTGAACTTGGCCAGTAAACTTTTGCCGTTTTATAAACAATTGCCAGATCCAGGATATTCAGCAGGCCGTTCATATTCAGGTCCCAGGCCAGTTTTGGATTCTGTTCACCAGTAGCAGATAATAATGCAGCAAGCAGATATACCTGAGTAGGTTTATATTTATTAAAAATGGTATTTAAAGTATCCTTCTCTAAAACATTGACGAATTCAAAAGGTCCTGAATTCTTGATATCATAATCAGGACGTCTGATATCACAGGCAACCACATTGTCCTCACCATAAGTAATACGCAACGCAGTAACCAGTTCAGTTCCTATCTGCCCGTTAGAGCCTAATACTAATATTTTCTCAGTCATTGGTTATTTGATTTTGGCAAAGGTAAAAAATTGCGCGAAACCTATTGAAAAATGTTTCTACATCATCATGTTGATAAATCACAATACTATACAGCAGTATATTGACCTGTCGCTTTGCTAAATACTTATTTAGAATGAATATAGGGTGTAACAAAAATAAGATATGAAAGAATTAGTCCAGACATATTATTCGTTAAGCTTATTTTTTTCTATTTTTAAGAGTTGATAGTGTACAAACAACACCTTAAATAACCAAATATAAGTATGGAAAGAAGAGACGCAGTCAGAAACATCGCTTTTTTAATGGGAGGCGCATTATCTGCTACTACAATCGGAGTATTTCTTGAAGGCTGTAACACTCCTCCTGCCAAAAAAGGATCGGAACTATTTTCAGCAAATCAGGATCAGCTGATCACGGAAATAGCAGACACCATTATTCCTTCAACAAAAACACCAGGCGCAAAAGCAGCCGGAGTTGGTCCATGGATTTCAATGATGGTCAGGGATTGTTACCCGAAAGAAGCACAAGACGTATTTGTAAAAGGGCTGGAAGATCTCGAAGCCCGTGCTAAAAAACAATACAACAATTCATTCCTTAAAATTACGGCAAAAGAACGCGAACAATTACTTGGAAAGGTAAGAGATGAAACCGTTGCTGCGCAAAAAGCCGATGGCGAGAAAAACGCAGCGGCCGAAAAAGCCAAAGGAAAAGCACTCACAGGCACTGTTAAAGCCGCTAAGTACGGGCCTCAGGGACCATCTTACTTTTTTGCTATAGCAAGAGATTTAACCCTGCTAGGTTATTTCACTTCAGAAATAGGTGCTACACAAGCACTTGAATATATAGATATTCCAGGCCGTTACGATGGCTGTGTAGATCTGAAACCAGGACAGAGAGTTTACGCATAACCTAACCACCTAAAAACGAGATGAATTTAAATACAAAAGCAACCGCACAAAATACATATGATGCCATAGTAGTCGGATCTGGAATAAGCGGAGGATGGGCTGCGAAAGAACTCACTGAAAAAGGACTTAAAGTTTTGCTGCTTGAACGCGGCAGAAATATAGAACATATTAAAGACTATACCACGGCGATGAAAAAACCCTGGGAGTTTGAACACCGCGGAAGATTAACCGAAGAGGAAAAAGATCTTCACCCGGTTCAGAAACGCGATTACCCTTACCAGGAATTTAACGCAAGTTTTTGGGTAAACGATCACGAATGTCCGTATACAGAGGTAAAACGATTTGACTGGTACCGTGGCTTCCATGTAGGTGGAAAATCATTGATGTGGGGCAGACAAAGTTACCGCTTCAGTGACCTGAATTTTGAAGACAATAAAAAAGATGGCCATGGTGTCGACTGGCCTATCAGATATAAAGATTTAAGTCCGTGGTACGATCACGTAGAACGTTTTGCAGGGATCAGCGGACAGGCAGAAAACTGGCCTGCTCTTCCTGACGGACAGTTTTTGCCTCCAATGGAGATGAACTGCGTAGAAAAATCTGTTAAAAAACGGATTGAAGACAAATGGAATAAATCCAGGATTATGACTATCGGCCGTACAGCTAACCTGACTGTTCCTCACGGAGGAAGAGGAAGTTGCCAGTACCGTGACCGTTGCAGCAGAGGTTGTCCTTTCGGGGCTTATTTCAGCACCCAGTCTTCTACCCTTCCGGCAGCAGTTGCTACAGGAAACCTTACTTTACGTCCTTACTCATTGGTTGATCATATCATTTATGATAAAGAAAGCCAGAAGGCAACCGGCGTAATGATCATAGATTCGGAAACCAAAGAACATATAGAATATCATGCTAAAATTGTCTTTGTAAACGGTTCTACTTTAGGCAGTACATTTTTACTGCTGAACTCTACTTCTGCCGAGCATCCTAACGGATTAGGAAATGGAAGCGGAGAACTTGGACATAATTTAATGGATCACCATTTCCGCTGTGGCGCTTCGGGTGATGCAGAAGGATTTGATGATAAATATACTTATGGCAGAAGAGCTAATGGTATTTATATTCCAAGATACCAGAACATGGGCAGTGATAAACGCGGTTACCTGCGTGGATTTGGTTATCAGGGTGGTGCGAGCCGTACCGGATGGCATAAAGACGTAGCTGAACTTGCTTTTGGCGGTGACTTTAAAGACCTGATGACACAACCAGGTGCCTGGAAAATGGGACTGGGTGGTTTCGGAGAGGCTTTACCTTATCATGAGAACAGAGTATATATCGATAAAACCAAAAAAGATAAATGGGGAATGCCAGTACTGGCTATCGACTGTGAATTTAAAGGTAACGAGGAGAAAATGCGTATTGATATGATGAATGACGCAGCAGAAATGCTGGAGGCATCAGGTATCAAAAATGTACAGACTTACGATGCCGGATCTTCGCCAGGTATGGCTATCCACGAACAGGGAACTGCACGTATGGGTAACGACCCTAAAACTTCAGTATTGAATAAATGGAACCAGATGCACGAAGTTAAAAACGTATTTGTCACTGACGGATCATGCATGCCTTCTATTGCCTGCCAGAACCCTTCATTAACTTTTATGGCTTTAACAGCAAGGGCAGCAGATTATGCAGTAACTGAATTAAAAAAAGGAAACATTTAATGAACGGTAAAATCAGAATGGGTATGATTGGTGGCGGAAAAAATGCCTTTATAGGCGCCGTCCACCGTATCGCAGCCAATATAGATGGTCATATAGAACTTTGCTGCGGCGCTTTAAGCTCCAGTCCTGAAACTGCAAAAGAGTCGGGAAAAGCTTTGTTTCTGGCAGATGACCGGAATTACGGAAGTTATCAGGAGATGATCGAAAAAGAGAGTCTCCTGCCAGCTGACCAGAGAATGCATTTTGTAACGATAGTGACTCCTAATTTTGCACATTTCGCACCTGCGATGATGGCACTGGAACATGGTTTTCATGTCGTTATCGATAAGCCATTCACCTTTACACTGGCAGAAGCCAAACAACTGAGAGACAAGGTAAATGAAACCGGTTTGATCTTATGTCTTACCTATACTTATTCTGGTTATCCAATGGTTAAGCAGGCACGCCAGATGGTCAGGGACAGTGCTTTCGGAAAAATCAGAAAAGTCCTTGTTGAATATCCTCAGGGCTGGTTAAGTCTGCCATCAGAACGTGAAGAAAATAAACAGGCTTCATGGAGAACTGATCCTTCGAAAAGTGGGATCAGTGGCTGTATGGGTGATATTGGCACCCACGCTGCACAGTTGGCTGAATATATTTCGGGTTTAGAGATTACCAAAATCTGTGCTGACCTGAATATAGTTGTAGATGGCCGTTCGCTGGATGATGATGGAAATGTCCTGCTCAAATTTAACAACGGAGCCAACGGGGTACTGGTTGCTTCGCAGATTGCTGCCGGTGAAGAAAATGCTTTAAAAATTAAAGTATATGGCGAAAAAGGCGGATTGGAATGGCATCAGGAAGAGCCGAATACCTTAAAGGTAAAATGGCTGGACGCTCCAAGCCAGACTTATCGTGCAGGACAGGGTTATCTGAGTAAAGCCGCTCAGTTTAATGCCAGAACTCCTGCCGGACACCCCGAAGGATACCTCGAAGCTTTTGCTAACATTTACCGGAATTTCGCGTTAACTTTAAAGTCTAAGCTTGATGGTACCACACCAACTGAAGAGATGCTCGATTTCCCTGGTGCAGAAGATGGTGTACGTGGAATGGCTTTTATAGAAAATGTAGTTGCCTCAGGGCAATCAGCTCAGAAATGGTCTGATTTTAAAATATAACAACGATGACAACAATTAAAGGACCAGCAGTTTTTTTAGCCCAGTTTATTGGAGATGAAGCCCCGTTTAATTCACTTGACGGAATCTGTCAATGGGCAGCAGGACTGGGTTTTAAAGGAATCCAGATGCCAACCCTGGATAATAGGTTTATTGATCTGCAAAAAGCAGCCGAGAGTAAAACTTATGCAGACGAACTGAAAGGTAAAGTCAATTCTTACGGACTTGAAATTACTGAACTATCTACGCATATACAGGGACAGCTGGTGGCAGTTAACCCTGCTTATGACCTGGCGTTTGATGGTTTTGCACCTGCCCAGTACAGGAACAATCCAAAAGCCAGAACGGAATGGGCAGTGCAGCAACTGAAATATGCGGCTAAAGCTTCCCAGCATCTGGGCCTGAATGCACATGCCACTTTTAGCGGATCGCTTTTATGGCATATGTTCCATCCCTGGCCACAAAGACCTGAAGGTTTAGTCGAGGAAGGTTTTAAAGAACTTGCCCGTCGCTGGTTGCCGATATTAAATGAATTTGACAGCTGTGGTGTAGATGTTTGTTATGAAATACATCCGGGCGAAGATTTATTTGATGGAATCACTTATGAAATGTTCCTGGAGAAAGTAAACTTTCATCCAAGAGCTTGTCTTTTATATGATCCATCGCACTTCGTCTTACAACAGCTGGATTATATCCAGTATATTGATTTCTACCATGAACGTATTAAAGCGTTCCATGTGAAAGATGCGGAATTTAATCCGACAGGCAGACAAGGTACTTTTGGCGGATATCAGGGCTGGGCAGACCGTGCAGGCCGTTATCGTTCACCAGGAGATGGACAGGTTGACTTCAAAACTATTTTCAGTAAGCTTGCTCAGTATGATTTCAAAGGATGGGCAGTGATGGAATGGGAATGCTGTATCAAGGATTCTGAAACCGGCGCAAGAGAAGGTGCCGAATTTATAAAAAAACATATTATCCCGGTTACGACCAGGGCGTTTGATGATTTCGCTGCGACAGGTGCAGATGAAACTTTTAACAAAAAAATCTTAGGTATTAAATAATAAATAAACACACACAGATGAAAAAGACACTATTAATTTTGGGCTGTTTTAGTTTAGCTATAGCTTCATGCGGAAATCCGGGAGCTTCTAAAAGCGAAGGATCTGCAGCAGCAACGTCGGATACAGAAACTACCGTCAAAGCACAGACTCCATCAGAAATGTTGCCTGGTGAAAAACTGATTGCTACTGCAGACTGTGTTGGCTGCCATAATAAAACACAAAAGGTAATCGGCCCTGCCTATGTAGACATCGCAGCCAAATACCCTTCCAATGACGAAAATATCAGTAAACTGGCTGATGTAGTCATCAAAGGAAGTAAAGGAACCTGGGGTGATCTGCCAATGACTCCACACCCTAACCTGAGTAAAGACGATGCCAAACAAATGGTGACCTGGATTTTGTCACTAAAAAAATAAGTTCTCCGGAACACCAACACCCCTATCTAACCAAATTATAAGCATGGAAAAGACTAACAAAGAGATAGATGCGTCCAGCAGACGTTCCTTTCTTAAAACTTCGGCCGTTGCCGCAGCAGCATTTATGATTGTACCCCGCCATGTATTAGGCGGAAATGGCTTCTTAGCTCCAAGTGACAGGTTAATTGTGGCCGGTATTGGTGCCGGAGGTAAAGGGGCTTCTGATATTTCAAACTTTGCAAAAAGCGGAAAAGCGGGCATCGGGTTTCTTTGTGATGTAGATACTAACCGGGCAGCAGGAACAGTAAAGAACTTCCCTAAAGCCAAATTTTATAAGGACTGGCGGGAATTGCTAGACAAAGAGCATAAAAATTTCGATGCGGTCAGTGTATCCACACCGGATCACAGTCATGCCATTATAGCCCTTGCCGCTATGCAGCTTGGAAAACATGTCTATGTTCAAAAACCACTGACACATGATATTTACGAAGCCAGAAAATTAACTGAAGCAGCAGGAAAATACAAAGTAGTTACTCAAATGGGCAATCAGGGTGCATCAAACGATGGGCCGCGCCAGATGAAAGAATGGTATGATGCAGGTCTGATCGGAGATGTCCATACAGTTTATGCCTGGACTGACAGACCAGTCTGGCCACAAGGTATTCCATGGTCAGCCAATAAAGCCGAAGTACCTAAAACCCTCGACTGGGATTTATGGTTGAATACTGCTCCTTTTAAAGATTATGTAGAAAAGCTGGTTCCCTTCAACTGGAGAGGCTGGTGGGATTACGGAACAGGCGCCTTAGGTGATATGGGCTGCCATTTACTGGAAGCTCCGTTTAGTGTACTTGGCTTAAAATATGCATCTGAAGTAGAGGCCAGTGTTGGTTCAGTCTATGTTGATGAATTTAAACGCGGTTATTTCCCTGACAGCTGTCCTCCTTCGAGTCATGTGACGTTAAAATTCCCTAAAACAGCTAAAACCCAGGGTGACATTACTGTTCACTGGATGGATGGTGGTATTCAGCCTACACGTCCCGAAGAACTGGAAGCCAATGAGGTATTTGGTGATGGTGGAAACGGTACTTTGTTCATCGGTACAAAAGGAAAAATGATGAGCAGTACCTATAGTGCTGATCCACGTCTGTTACCGTTAAGCCGCAATAAGGATATTAAAGTTCCGGAAAGATTTGCACGTGTACCTCATGGTGCTGACGGACATTACGCGCAATGGGTAGAGGCCGCTATCGCCGGTTATGGCAAAAAAGAATTAAGTTCTCCTTTTGAAATTGCCGGTCCGTTGACAGAGGCTCTGTTAATGGCTAACCTGGCTATAAGGGCTAATGACCTGCAGCATAAAAATATTGCAGGAAAAATCAGTTACCCTGGCAGAAATATCAAACTGCTATGGGATAATGACAAAATGAAAGTAACCAATTTTGATGAAGTGAACCAGTATGTAAAACGTGAATACCGTAAAGGCTGGTCACTCGGTATATAATTATTAGCTAAAACAAAATAAACATGAAGACTTACGCCATTTCTGCAATACTGGTATTTACAATGATCGGCTTCAATTCAAAAGCCCAGTCATCAAAAAAAGGGTTTACTTCTTTATTTGATGGAAAGACAACTAAAGGATGGCATAGCTATGGAAAAAATTCTGTAGGAAAAGGCTGGAGAGTAGAAAACGGGGTGATACATCTTGACCCTAAAGCTAAACAAAAGGATGACGGCGACCTGGTTACAGATAAAGAATATACCAATTTTCACTTAAAAATTGACTGGAAAGTAGCACCAAAATCTAATAGTGGTATCTTATTCCATGTGAATGAAAACCCGGAGAAATATCACCAGACTTACAGTACTGGTCCTGAAATGCAGGTACTGGATAACGAAGGTCATCCGGACGGAAAAATCACCAAACACCGCGCAGGTGATCTGTACGATCTGGTAAAGAGTAGTTCTGAGCCTGTAAAACCAGTAGGTGAATGGAATACTGCCGAAATTATCAGCAATAATGGTAAACTGGAGTTTATATTAAATGGGGTAAAGGTAGTTTCTACTACACAGTTTGATCAGAACTGGAAATCGTTAATCGCAGGAAGCAAATTTGCAAAATGGGATGGTTTCGGAACTTTTAAAACCGGAAAAATAGCCTTACAGGATCATGGTGATGAGGTTTGGTTCCGTAATATTATGATCAAAGAACTTTAATTTATTTAAAAAACAGTATAAATATGATGAATACTACTACCCGTATTAAGTTATCAGCAATGATGTTTCTGGAATTCTTTATCTGGGGATCATGGTTTGTTACCCTGGGTACTTTTTTAGAAAAAAACCTGCATGCGACCGGGGCTGACTCGGCTTCTGTATTTTCGACCCAGTCATGGGGAGCTATCATTGCTCCTTTTATCATTGGTCTGATTGCAGACAGATTTTTTAATGCGGAAAAAATATTGGGTGTGCTGCACATTATCGGAGCAGTTTTAATGTACCAGATGTATACGGCCACTGATGTGCATATATTCTATCCTTATGTTCTGGGTTACATGATTTTATTTATGCCAACTCTGGCTTTAGTCAACTCTGTTTCCTTTAACCAGATGCAAGACGCAGAGAAAGAATTCTCAACGATCAGGTTCTGGGGAACTATCGGCTGGATCGTAGCTGGGTTATGCATCAGTTATTTATTCTTGTGGGACTCTAAAGCAAGCATGGAATCTGGTTTATTAAAAAACACTTTCCTGATGGCTGGTGTAGCTTCATTAATCCTGGGCTTATTCAGTTTTGCTTTACCAAAAACACCACCTAAAGTAGCCAAAGGTGAAAAAGTAGCACTCTCAGATATCCTGGGACTGGATGCTTTAAAATTGCTTAAAGACAGAAACTTTGCCATCTTCTTTATCTCTGCAATCCTGATTTGTATCCCACTGGCTTTCTATTATCAGAATGCAAACCTTTTCTTATCCAGTATAGGTGTAGAGGGCCCTACGGGAAAAATGGCCATTGGACAGGTATCAGAAGCATTATTTCTATTAATGATCCCGGTATTTTTCAAGAGGTTCGGTTTTAAGAAAACTATTTTAGTCGGTATGATTGCCTGGGCTATCCGTTATGCTTTATTTGCTTATGGGAATGCTGGTGAATTAAGCTTCATGTTGCTGATCGGGATCGCTTTACATGGTGTATGTTATGATTTCTTTTTTGTATCGGGACAGATTTACACTAATTCAAGAGCTGGTGAAAAATATAAAAGTGCAGCGCAGGGCCTGATTACCCTGGCTACATATGGTGTCGGAATGCTGATCGGTTTTGAAGTTGCCGGTATGATCACTGACAGTTATAAACTAACTAATGGTGCTGTAGACTGGAAAATGGTCTGGATCATTCCTGCTGGAATCGCCCTGGTTGTATTCCTGCTTTTCACGATTTTCTTCAATGAAAAGTCTAAACGGACTATTGATACTCAATTTAACGAAGCTTAATTATGGGAACAGAACAAAGCCGCAGAAATGCTTTAAAAACGATTATCACAGGTTCAGCCATTCTTGGTCTTTCCTCTGCCCTGCCAGCTTATGCATCATCGGAAGCAGAACTGCACGATAAACCGCTGAAGGGTAATGTTAATCACTCTGTTTGCCGCTGGTGTTTTGGTGACATTCCATTGGATGAACTTTGCGCTGCCGTTCAGGGAATGGGCTTAAAAGCGATGGATCTTGTCGGCCCTGCCGACTGGCCTACACTCAAAAAATATGGTTTATATTCTTCTATGTGTAATGGTGCAGAAATCAATCTGACTGATGGCTGGAATGACCCTGCCTTTCATCCTAAACTGATAGAGAACTATACTAAAATGATCCCGCTGGTTGCTGCTGCGGGTTATAAGAATCTGATTTGTTTCAGCGGAAGCCGCAGGGGAAAGGATGATGAGACGGGATGGAAAAACTGTGTTGAAGGATTAAAGCAGGTTATATCCCTGGCCGAAAAACACAATGTAGTCCTGGTGATGGAATTACTGAACAGTAAAGTTGATCATAAAGATTATCAGTGTGACCATACCTCATGGGGCGTTGAACTGGCTAAAAGATTAGGTTCAGAAAACTTTAAACTGCTTTATGATATTTATCATATGCAGATTGATGAGGGTGATGTCATCCATAACATCAGGACTTATCACCCTTATATTGCCCATTACCACACTGCTGGCGTACCCGGCAGAAATGAAATAGATGACACACAGGAACTTTTTTATCCTGCCATCATCAAAGCTATCCTGGCAACAGGTTTTAAAGGATATATCGCACAGGAATTCATTCCTAAACAGAAAGATAAACTTCAGTCCTTAAGAAATGCGATTAAAATTTGTGACCTATAAAGATTAATTATGAACTCAAGAAGAACATTTATCAAACAGGCGGGTCTGGCTGCAGCCGGCGCCCTGGTCCTCCCCTCATTAGCTTTCGCTGCATCAAATAAAGTTGTTGGTTTACAATTGTATTCTTTAAGAGCCCAGCTTCCACAGGATGTCAAAGGAACAATTGCCAAAGTGGCCAAAGCTGGTTATAAAGAAGTAGAAACTTTTGGTTATTCGGTGAAAGATAAATTCTGGGGACTGGATCCTAAAGCTTTTAAAGCCTTGCTGGATCAGAATGGTCTTACCGCACCAAGCGGACACTACGGAATGGATAAATTCATTGGTGGTGGTGACCAGGATGAACTGAGAAGTTATATCGAAGCTGCCAATACCATAGGCAGTAAATATATTGTGGTACCTTATCTGGGTGATAATCTTCGTAAAACTGAAGAAGACTGGAAAAAAGTTGCCGGAAAATTAACTGAGGCTGCTGCTATCTGTAAAGAAGGCGGTGTGAAGCTGGCTTATCATAATCATAACTTTGAGTTCCAGCAGGTAGGTGATACTACCGGTTATGAAATCCTGCTTAAAGGAACAGATCCTGCAACAGTACAGTTTGAAATGGACCTGTACTGGGTAGTCAGATCTGGTAATGATCCGGTAAAACTATTTACTGAGCATCCGGGACGTTTCCCGATGTGGCACGTTAAAGACATGGATAAGGTAGATCATACCATTAACACGGAAGTGGGCACGGGAACAATCAACTTCAAGGAGATCCATAATCATGCTAAACTGGCTGGATTAAGACATTTAATCGTAGAACAGGAGAACTTTGCTATTGACCCCTATATCAGTATCAAACAAAGTGCCGACTATATTAAGAAGGCACTTTTATAAAAAATCCTTCATAGGCGGCCTTATTCTAAGGCCGCCTTTTTTGTGGTTTATAATTCATAATCAGGTAAAATACCTAAAAAAGAGAGGGTTTCTGTGGAAAACGCTAAGTTTTTTCCCATATTTGGGATATGATATATTATCATTAAAAACTTAAAATAAATAGATTAAATGAAAATTGCAGTTGTAGGTGCTACTGGTTTGGTAGGCACTGTTATGTTAAAAGTACTAGAAGAGCGTAATTTCCCGTTGACCGAATTAATTCCGGTTGCATCTGAGAAGAGTGTTGGTAAAGAAATCACTTTTAAGGGTAAGCAATTCAAGGTGGTTAACATGGAAACAGCAATTGCAATGAAACCTGATGTGGCTTTATTCTCTGCCGGTGGCAGTACTTCTTTAAAATATGCTCCGCTGTTTGCAGAAGCAGGTACTACAGTAATTGATAATTCATCCGCATGGCGTATGGACCCATCTAAAAAACTGATTGTACCAGAGGTGAATGCTTATGAGTTATCAATTGATGATAAGATCATTGCTAACCCAAACTGTTCAACGATACAAATGGTAGTGGCTTTAAAACCATTACATGATAAATACAGAATTAAACGTGTGGTTGTTTCTACTTATCAGTCGGTAACCGGTACCGGTGTTAAGGCAGTAGAACAAATGATGAATGAGCGTAAAGGTATCACAGACGGGCCTATGGCTTATCCTTATCAGATTGACCTGAACGTTATTCCGCAGATTGATGTTTTCGAAGAGAACGGATATACCAAGGAAGAAATGAAAATGATTAAAGAGACCCGCAAAATCATGGGTGACGACAGTATCCGCGTTACTGCGACAACTGTGCGTATTCCTGTAATGGGCGGACACTCTGAATCAGTGAATATTGAATTCGAAAATGATTTTGAACTGACTGATGTAAGAAGTTTACTGGAAAAAACAGAGGGCATTATCGTAGTAGATGATATTGCAAATCTTAAATATCCAATGCCAAAAGATGCACATGAAAAAGACGAGGTATTTGTAGGCCGTATCAGAAGGGACGAGTCTATGCCGAACACTTTAAACCTATGGATCGTTGCAGATAACCTACGTAAAGGTGCAGCGACAAATGCAGTACAGATTGCAGAATTTTTATTGAGAAAAGAGCTGATCTAAGCAGCTGTTTAAGATACAGGATGTGGTGTTAATCTGGCAAAATGCCTGAATAACACCACATTTTTTGTTTTTAATCAATTTGCTTTCCCGTTATTTGTAATGTTATTTAGAGCTTTTAATTTTATCTGATATCAATGTTGAAGAAATCAATTGCATTCCTGTTTATCCTTTCCAGCAGTCTTTCATTTGCGCAAAGCCCTGTACAAAAATTAACACAGTCCTTTAATGCTTTCCTCGAAGACAGGCAGACAAAGTATGCGATTACCTCAATCTGTGTTTTAGATGCCAAAACGGGTAAACAACTCTTTGCTAAAAATGAAAATACTGGTCTTGCCACGGCTTCAACACTGAAAACTATTACTTCGGCAACAGCCTTCTCTGTGTTGGGCAAAGATTTCCAATATCAGACTGTTGTTGGTTATAGCGGTTCGGTCAATGCCGAAGGTACGCTGAAAGGAGATATCATCATCCTGGGCGGCGGAGATCCGACCCTGGGTTCGTGGCGTTATGCACATAGTAAAGAAAGCTTTATATTAAACCAGTGGGTAACAGCAATCAAAGCAGCCGGGATTAAAAAAATTGAAGGTAAGGTCATCGGCGATGACCGACTCTGGGGCACTCAGACTACGCCTGACGGCTGGATCTGGCAGGACCTGGGTAATTACTATGGCGCAGGCTCCTCTGCCTTAAGCTGGCGCGAAAATCAGTTTGATGTTAAATTACACCCTGGCAATACAGTAAGTGTGCTCAGGACTGTTCCTGACATGCCTTACCTGACCATCATCAATGAGCTAAAACCAGGTGCTGCAGGTAGCGGAGACCATGCCTATGCTTACCTTCCTCCTTTTTCGAGTACAGCTTACCTAAGAGGTACATGGGCCACAGATATACAAAAACAGGGAATTGCACTCGCCTTACCTGATCCTGCATTTGAAGCCGCTTTCCGCCTGCAGGATACTTTAGCTAAAGCGGGTATTAAAGTTTCTGAAGCCCCGGTAACAGCACGTCAGTTATCCGCGGCTCATCTTCCTGTTCCGGAAATCGGGCAAAAGATCAGTACGGTCAGTTCACCTGCATTAGCTGAAATTGTTTTCTGGCTGAATAAAAAAAGTCTGAACCTGTATGCAGAACACTTGCTGAGAACTATAGCCTGGAAATCGGGTGTTGCAGCTACTGCGGCCAACGGCGCCGCCGCTGAGGTCAAATTCTGGGCCGCCAGAGGAATGGATAAAAATGCAATGAATATTATCGATGGAAGCGGGCTTTCGCCAGCAACAAGGGTAACGACATCGGCCATGGCCAGCATCCTGTTCCAGGTACAAAAAGAAGATTGGTTCCCTGATTTTTATAAATCATTACCAGAATACAACGGAATGAAATTAAAAAGTGGTACAATAAACGATGTTTCTGCATTTGCAGGTTATTATACAGCAGAAAACGGAGCAAAATATGTGATTGTCATCAATATCAACAATTATTCGGGCACAGGAATCAATCCAAAGCTTTTCAAAGTCCTGGATGCATTGAAATAGTAATAAATTCTCCACAGAAAACCCATATTTATCCACAAATTGCTAAATTGCAACCTTTTATCAAACACACAAGCGCAAGCCCCTCTTCATTTTATGAATAAATTCTTACCTTTTATATGCTGCCTTCTTTTCTACACGAGCACATATAGTCAACAAATGGGAACCGGAAATACGAATTCTTCAATAGCAGACAGTAATGCCAATTCAATGAACAGACCGCCTGAGTTCTCAATTATTCCAGAACCGGTTTCGCTGCTCAAAACCAATGGTTTTTTCACTTTACCGGAAGAAGTAATTATACTGGCTTCTCCTGAAATGAAACTGGTTGTAGATTATTTAAAGGAAAAACTAACTGTACCAACTGGTAAATTTGTATCTGAATTTACCAATACACAAGCGGCCGCAACCATCAGGTTAGTACTCAACCATAATCCAAATGCAGCACTGGGTAATGAAGGTTATCAGCTTTCTGTAACATCAGGTGTAATTACGATTAAGGCGAATCAGACTGCTGGCTTGTTTTATGGTGTACAGACCCTGTTACAGCTTTTCCCTAAAGAAATAGAATCTAAAGAACTGATTTCAGGCATCAAATGGAAAATACCTTGTGTAGAAATCATGGATTATCCAAGGGTTGCCTGGAGAGGTTTAATGTTTGATGTAGCCCGTCACTTCTTCACGAAACAGGAGGTCAAACAATATATTGATGCAATGGTACGGTATAAGTTTAACCTGCTTCATTTACACCTGACCGACGATGAAGGATGGAGACTGGAAATTAAAGGTTTACCGAAACTGACCGAAGTTGGGGCCTGGAATGTAAAAAAGGTAGGTGAATTTGGTAATTTCAGTACACCAACTGCCGATGAACCCCGTACTTACGGTGGTTTCTATACTCAGGACGATATCAGGGAACTGGTTAAATATGCAAAAGACAGATTTGTAGATATCCTGCCGGAGATTGATGTTCCGGGACATAGTCTGGCGGCTATAGTTTCTTATCCGGACCTGTCCTGTACTCCAGGCGCAGAAGCTTACCGTGTACGTTCTGGTGAAAAGATTATGGACTGGTCTAAAGGGCCGCCACCATTCGCCCTGGTTGATAATACTTTATGTCCGGCCAATGAAAAGGTTTATAGTTTCCTGGATTCTGTGATTACACAGGTAGCTGCCCTCTTCCCTTTTGAATATATCCACATGGGTGGAGATGAGGCTCCAATCAACTACTGGCAGAAAAGTGATGCGATTAAAGCTTTAATGCAAAAAGAAGGGCTGAAAGACATGCATCAGGTACAAGGTTATTTTGAGAAAAGAGTTCAGAAGATTGTAGAATCCAAAGGCAAAAAGTTTATGGGCTGGGACGAAATACTGAACGGAAATATGTCTCCCAGTGCAGCTGTCATGAGCTGGAGAAGTGCAGCCTATGGTATACAGGCTTCAAGAGAAAAACATGAGGTAGTCATGAGCCCTCAGAATATGACTTATCTGGATCTGATGCAGGCCGACCCTGTGACCGAAGCGAGAGTATACTCTTCTATCCGTCTGGGTAAAGCCTATGAATTTGATCCCATTCCGGCGGGTGCCGATCCAAAATATATTAAGGGAGGACAGGCTAATCTATGGACTGAACAGGTGTACAACATCCGTCAGGCGGAATATATGACCTGGCCAAGGGGTTATGCTATTGCCGAGTCTGTATGGTCACCTAAAGAGAAAAAAAACTGGACTAATTTTACGGGTAAGGTAGAACAGCATTTCCAGCGTATGGATATTGCAGAAACAAAGTATTCACCAGGCATTTATGATCCGGTACTGAAAGTAAGCAGGTCAGCTGATCGTCAGGTGATGGTTGAATTGTCTACGGAGCTGGATGGGCTGGATATTTACTATAGTTTTGACAACTCTACACCGGATAGGTTCTATCCTAAATATACAGAGAAACTGGTAGTCCCTAAAGACGCCAGCCAGATGCGTCTGATTACATACAAGGGCAAACAGATTATGGGTAGGTTAATGACCGTATCTGTCGATGATTTGAACAAGAGAGCAGGAAGAAGATAGATTTTGAGATATTTCGTACATATAAGCTACAATGGTTTACAATACAATGGCTGGCAAAAGCAGGCTAATGTATTGAATATTCAAGGGGTAATAGAAAATGCACTGACGCAGATTTTTAAAACTCCGGTATTCATCAATGGATGTGGCAGAACTGATGCCCAGGTACATGCCAGCCAGTTCTTTTTCCATATGGACATAGAACAGGAATGGGATTTTGACCTGATTTTCAGGCTGAATAAATTACTGCCCATGAACATTGCGGTCTATGATGTCATCCCGATGGAAGGTCTGCCACATGCTCGTTTTGATGCGGTACAGCGGGCTTATGATTATTTTCTGCATACTTATAAGGACCCGTTTTTAAATGGATTAAGTTCCTATTACCTGCTGAAGGACCTGGAGCTGGATAAAATGAAAGCTGCCGTAGATTTACTCCCTCAGTATAAGGATTACAGAGCTTTTTGTACGAGTCCTGATAAATATGAGCATACCCTATGTTTTGTCCGTACAGCCAGTCTGATGATTGATGAAAAAGAGGAAAAAATAAGATTCCAGATTTCTTCCAACCGCTTCTTAGGAAAGATGATCCGGATTATTATGGGGCAGGTCCTGAAAATCGGGAAAGGGTTACTAAGTGTGGAGGAGTTTGAAAGTCACCTGATCAGCAGGGAAACCCCTGCATTAATTACGCCTGCACACCCACAGGGTTTATATCTTTCAAAAGTTACTTATCCTTATCTGAATCTTCCACCAAGGGTAGATTTTTCTGCGGTATTGCAGAAACAAGCCAATACAAACTGGTTTACGCTCTGATATTATTGACGTTAAGGTGAGATTCAGGGATCAGGAAAGCCGTATTTTTGCAGAAAATTAAGATTATGAATTTCCACACCAGAAAATGGATTAAGCCAGAAGATCTGAATCCAAACGGGAGCTTATTTGGCGGGAGCTTATTAAGATGGATAGATGAAGAAGCAGCTATTTACGCTATTGTCCAGCTGGGTAACCCAAGAGTAGTTACCAAATATATATCTGAGATCAACTTTGTAAGTTCAGCAAAACAAGGTGATATTATTGAAATGGGTATTACTGCAATTGCGTTTGGCAATACTTCCCTGACCATGCGTTGTGAAGTACGTAATAAGATCACCAGAAAAAGCATTTTAACCATCGACAAAATGGTCTTTGTAAATGTGGATGAAAATGGCAATCCAGTTTCGCATGGCAAAACAGAAATCAAATTTATTGAGGAACAGTTCGCTGCTGAAGATAACTAGTCACGGGCCAGAATTTCTGCACGGATCGCATCAGCAGTCAGATTGATACCACTGAGTATCAGCTGCGCTTTGGTATAAAATCCTTCACGCTCAGCCAGTTTATTTTCAATAAATTCAACTACACCTTCTGGTGTCAGGTTACGTAATAATGGTCTTTTAGCAATACCGCTTTCCAGTCTTTTAGCTAATGCTGGTGCAGGCATCTCGATGTACACAGTAGTACCGTTCGCATTCATCCACTCTATATTATCAAAGAAACAGGGAGTCCCGCCTCCGGTAGCGATAATACAGTTTTTTGGATATTCCAGGTCTTTGAGGGTATCACTTTCCAGTTTACGGAAAGCTTCTTCTCCATGGGCAGCAAAATAATCAGCGACAGTAACACCGGTAATTTTTTCCAGCTGATGATCGAGATCTATCAGATCATAGCCTAATTTTGTTGCTAATTTTCTACCCAGGGTGCTTTTACCACATCCCATAAAACCAATCAGAAATATCTTCATTAATTATTCAATTTTACCCTTGGATCAACAAAGGCATACAATACGTCTACAAAAATATTAATTACTACGAATATCAGTGCAATAAAAAGAATGGAGCCCATCACCACAGGAAAATCTGACATCTCCAGCGCCCGGACCGTAGCCCTGCCTAAACCATTATAACCAAATATGTACTCGACAAAAAAAGAACCGGCCAGCAGAGAGGCAAACCAGCCTGAAATTGCTGTAATGACTGGGTTCAATGCATTTTTTAAAGCATGTTTATAAATTATAGCGCGACGGCCCAATCCTTTTGCCCGGGCAGTACGGATATAATCCTGTGCCAGTATATCGAGCATAGCTGTCCTGGTAAGTTGTACAATGATAGCCAGAGGACGCAATCCCAGGGTAAGTACCGGCAATACCAGGTTTTTCAAGGTGATTACCTCTCCTTTAAAAGGATCGTAACTATACAGGCTCCCGGACATATTCAGTCCGGTATATGGTCCAAGCACAAAGCCAAAGAACCAGGCGATAATAATACCTGCGAAAAATGAGGGCGCCGAAAGTCCCAGGATCGCAAAAGCATTGGAGGCATGATCAATCCAGGTATTTTTATAAACTGCCGACAACACACCTAATAAGACTCCAAGCAGGGTAGCAAACAGCATGGCTGTTGCAGCCAGGACAAAGGTATTAGGTACTGTTTCTGACAGAATGGTCGATACCTCGCGTTTGGTTTGATAGGAACGTCTCAGATAGGGCCATTTCAAAGCAATGACATTGGCCGAGCAATTGATCAAACGGATATAATGATACTTTTCCTGAGCCTGTGGGGTATTTTCATGAAAACCAACTGGCGACAGGTCATTGATAAATAGCAGGAACTGTACAGGTTTTGAACGGTCCAGGCCAAACTCTTTACGGACAGCTTCTAAAGATTGTACATCAGCCCGCTGTCCAAGGGTCATCCTTGCCGGATCTCCGGGAAGAATGTTGAACAGGACAAATACAACAACGACCACCCCCAGCATTACTGCGAGTCCATAGGTAAATTTCCGTGTTGCGTAAAGCCACATCTTTATTTATTGAAATAAGCTGCTTTCAGTTTTTCGAGAGAAGGCAATGACCGGAAACTCCATTTATTAACAACTACACCATTTTTCATTAACAGGATTCCAGGATTTGCCCTGACCATACTTTTCAGGGGTACAGCATCGGCATAAAATATCTCGGCAAGCAGTTTATGGTTTTTACTGAACACCCCGGCATCCTGTGCAGAATTGGAGGTCAGCAATACGGTGCGGATATTAAATTGTTCTGTCAGATCTAAAGTCATTGCATTCAATTTTCCAATGGCGTCTTCGTTAGTATCTTTCAGGTTATAAGCCACAACCAGGAAGTTATAATATGGGTTTTCAATAAGTTCTTTAGTATAATTCGTTCCGGAAGCATCACTGATCACCAGGTCTTTGATTTTAGCTTCGTATCCTTTCTTAATCAGCTTTTGCTCGGGCTGACCAACAATCTCCCAGTTGTTATCTTTCCAGATCTCTGTTTTCAGATAATCTTTATCACTCATTTCCTTTGTCTCGCCAGTCGCTTTGTTTTTCAGCTTATACAGGATCTGATAAACGTCTGGTGCAGCACCTTCGGGAATTTTCATGGCATCAGGTATGCTGGCCCCAACTTTATAGGGCAGAAAATCCAGTACAGGAAGGTAACTGTAAGTGTAAATGCTGAACAGCACCGAGATAGCCAATACCCCGATCAGACCTGCCTTTTGTTGACCAGGATTCTGTGTAACCGGTAAGATTTTAGTCCGGTTAATAAACAGGTATACAATCAGCACCAGCAAAATGAGATCCTTTGAAAAAGACTGCCACGGGGTAAGCGGAATAGCATCTCCAAAACAACCGCAGGAAGTCACTACTTTAAACGCAGCCGAGACGAAGGTCAGAAAAGTGAAAAATATGATGATCCCGAGTAAACCAGTTGTTACTTTTTTACTCCAGAAACCAAATAATAATAAGGCGCCCAGTACAATTTCAAGTACACAAAGAAAAATAGCTATTCCCGTTGCAAAAGGACTTAAAAAAGAAATATGAAATACATCGAAATACTCTTCCAGTTTATATCCAAATCCGAGTGGGTCATTGGCCTTGATCAGACCAGAGAAAATAAAAAGTACACCTACAAATATTCTTGAAAAATTTAGCACGGCTCTGTTCATCTTTTTATAGCTATTTTAATGGTATTGATAAATGATATTATTTGATGTCCATTTTAATCAATGCAAAAACTGCATAGTTCAGCATATCCTGGTAATTGGCAACAACCCCTTCGGAAACTACCGTTGCACCAAGGTTATCTTCAATCTGTTTCACCCTGAATATTTTTTGCAGGATCAGGTCTGTCAGTGAGCTGATTCTCATGTCTCTCCAGGCTTCTCCATAATCATGATTTTTAGCAAACATCAGTTCTTTAGTTTCCTGTACTTTCTGATCAAACAGGGCTTCTACAACTTCCAGCTCCAGTTCATTCGGATCACTGTCTTTCATTTCATTTTGCATCATAGCAATTACACAGTAATTGATGATGGCAATATATTCTGGAATGATCCCCTCTCCTACTTTAGAAACTTTCTTTTCTTCAAGCGTACGGATTCGCTGTGCTTTGATAAAAAGCTGATCAGTGATAGAAGACAAACGCAAAATGCGCCATGCCGTTCCATAATCTTTGGTTTTTTTTAAAAAAAGCGATTTACAAACCGCAATTACTGTATCGAATTCTTGTGAGGTGTTTGTTGCCAAAACAATTAAAATATTTAGTTTAAAGCTATTTTAATACTGTATTTTTGTACAGTCTGTTTAAATTTAGATGCTCAAATTGTTTACAGCTTATTTTTAAGCGAAACGAGGGTTATTTATTTCTGGTAGCCTTTCTACCTGAAATGAATAAGACGATGTTGCAGCTAAAAAGAAGCATAAACAAATGAGCAGATTAATTTTAAACAGGCTCTATAAAATGATGGCTAAAGATACGTTTTTAAACCGAAAAATAACACTTAACCTAAAAGGCGAACTCCTGGATTTAAGCCGCCCATGCGTGATGGGGATATTGAATTTAACCCCGGATTCTTTTTACAGTAACAGCAGAATGGGTTCTATAGATGCTGCACTGGAAAGAGCAGAAACCTGCCTGGAAGAAGGGGCAACTTTTATAGATATAGGTGCTTATTCTTCCCGCCCCGGCGCTGATGAAGTGAGCACGGATGAAGAGCTGAAAAGGATTATCCCTGCAATTACTGCAATAAGCAAACGGTTTCCCGGGGCTAAATTATCTGTGGACACTTTCCGTGCAAAAATAGCCCGCGAAAGTATTGATGCAGGGGCACATGTGATCAATGATATTTCGGGTGGGACACTGGATGAAGCTATGTTTGAAACAGTTGCAGCTTTAAATGTCCCTTATATCCTGATGCATATGCGGGGCAATCCGCAGACTATGCAAAAAAAGCCTGTTTATGCGAATATAGGATTGGAAGTAGCCGATTATTTTACAGAAAAAATAAGCCGCTTAAGGACAATGGGAGTTAAAGATATCATACTGGATCCAGGTTTTGGTTTTGCCAAAAACACAACGCACAATTATCAGCTGTTCAATCAACTGGAAAACTTTGATCTCTTTGGCTTACCGGTACTGGTTGGTATTTCAAGAAAATCTATGATTTATAAATTACTGGGTAATACAGCGGAAGAAGCACTGAACGGAACTACGGTACTGAACACTATCGCTTTGCAGAAAGGAGCATCAATTTTAAGGGTACATGATGTAAAGGCTGCAGTTGAATGTATATCTATTGTTGAAAAGATGCAACAGTCCTAATATTTGGGTAAAATTCCTAACTTGGCAACAATGAAAGGTTTTGACTTTGATTTTCTAACGATAACGGTTACGGATGTAGTGGACATTTTGTTCGTTGCCTTCCTGATTTACTATACCTACAATCTGATTAAAAATACACTGGCGGTTAATTTACTGCTGGGTATGTTTATTATTCTGATCCTGTGGTTTGTAGTGGACGCACTGAATATGCGTCTTTTATCAACGATCATCAATAAGTTTATGAGTGTCGGGATTATCGCGTTGATTGTGATCTTCCAGCCCGAAATCAGGCGTTTCCTGCTGCTAATTGGAAAAAACACTTTTTTACAGAAAAACAAAGCCTGGTGGGGTTATTTATTTGGCAGTAAAGATATTGAACGGGATAACCTGGTTCGTATCAAGCCGATTATAGATGCCTGCAAAAGCATGAAAAAATCAAGGACTGGAGCATTGATTGTCTTTGTTAAGTTTTATGACGATCAGCTGTTTGCCAATAGCTGTGAGCTGATCGATTCTAAAATTTCTAAAAGGCTATTGGAAAGTATTTTTCAGAAATATAGTCCTCTGCACGACGGAGCTGTTGTTATCTCGGAAAACAAGATTAAAAGTGCCAGCTGTATATTACCACTGACAGATAATGACAAATTACCTCCTCAGTTTGGTTTACGTCACCGTGCGGGGATCGGAGTATCTGAAACTACCGATGCCGTTGCTGTCATTGTATCTGAGGAAACCGGTGAAATCGCCTACGCTAAACAAGGACGTGTAAGAATGAATGTTTCCTTTGGGGAACTGGAAAAATTACTGAATAAAGACTTTTAAATTCTTGTAAATAAAAAATCCGGCACAAGACCGGATTCCTTACCGGCATTCACCGGATATATCTTAAGGCTATTAATTAGCAGTACTGATCAAAAGCACCGATCAGGTTCTCTGCGATCATCTGAGCAGGACGACCTTCGATCTGATGACGTTCGATCATATGTACAAGTTTACCGTCTTTGAATAATGCCATTGCTGGTGAAGATGGTGGGAAAGGTGCCATATAACTTCTCGCTCTGTCTACAGCGTCTTTTTCCATTCCTGCAAAAACAGTAATCAGTTTATCAGGATGTTTTTCATTAGCCGCAGCTAATCTTGCTGCTGGTCTCGCATTTGCAGCTGCACAGCCACAAACTGAATTTACCACTACGAAAACAGTTCCTTCGCCTTTAATGGCATTATCAACATCTTCTGCAGTTTTCATTTCTTCAAAACCAACTTTGGTCAATTCAGCCCGCATGGGCTCAACTAAATATTCTGGATACATATGTAAAAGCTTTAATATTATTCAATTTAATATACAAAGGTACAGCACTGTTACCTAGCATCAAAGGATTACTATTTAAGTAAATTGTTTTTTACCTTGAAATTACTTTGGTCAAGAGGCTATCTTCTATTTCAGAACTAAAATGAGTCACGAATCCGGAGATAAGTTTCCATCAAGAGTCATTCCATAATTTAGTAACAAGTTAAGTGTTTTTTTTATTATTAAACTTTTACTCTATTATCGGCATTTATTAAATCGAAATAGCAAAATATATTTTGCTATTTCGATTTAATTTCTTTTATCTTTAGCAAAGGAGTTTCCTTGTAGAGAAAATACTTTATAAAATTGAATTTATTAAAAGAAATATGTTAAGCATATATTTCAATTCAATTTCATTATTTAAATTCAACTACTTTAGTAAGTATCTGGTACTGACTATAGCGACAGCTCTGCGCTCAATGACCTAAAGAAAGACAACTTAGCCATATTTTAAGAATTCTGACAGTTTCCATAAGTGACGAAAATTTTCTATAATCTATATAGATTAAGATTTAGCATATCTGTTTAACATACTACAAAAACTATGATATCAATTATGAATAAGAATTTTGTTCCGGGTTGGTATGTACTGTATACCAAAACCAATAACGAGAAAAAAGTCGCATTGACTCTCTCCGAAAACAACATTAATCATTATTTACCTTTAGTGAAGGTATTGAGAAATTGGAATGATCGGAAAAAACTGGTAGAGCTCCCCATGTTTCCTTCTTATCTCTTCATTTATCTGACCGGAGTAAAAGATTATATTCAAGGGCTCGAAATTGGGGGTGTGATTAATTATGTCAGATTTGGTAAACAGATAGCTATGGTGGATGATCTTATTATAAATAGTCTGAAAATAATGACGAATGCATCAGCCAGCCTGGAAATATCTTCGGAAGGATTCCAGTTTGGGCAGCGGCTTCTCATTAAAGAAGGTATGTTGACTGGCTTGTATTGTGAACTTGTACAATATAAAGGAAAAGAAAAGCTTTTGGTACGGATTGATCTGCTAAACAGGAATATATTGATGGATATGCCTTTGGATTTTGTCACGAAAATTCATAGTGAGTACCAGGGCGATGGCGGCCATTCTAAGCGTACAATCCCAACGATGCAGTGACTTAAACAAGCAGTAGAAGCATAGCAACTGGCATTGACCAAGAAAATAATTATATAATCTCTTTCCAATATCTTACATGAATAATGAAGGATTCACCATCTGGCTTACCGGCTTAAGTGGCGCAGGCAAAACGACTATCTCTGAAATGCTATGTAAAGAACTGCGTGAGCGGCAGGCTCCCTGTGAAATGCTCGATGGCGATATTGTACGCGAACACCTGTCAAAGGGGCTCTCTTTTTCAAGAGAAGACCGCGATATCAATATCCTTCGTATCGGTTTTGTAGCAGCACTACTTTCCAGGAATCGCGTTTGCGTTATTGTATCTGCCATATCACCATACAAAAATACGCGCAACCAGGTAAGACAAACAATAAAGAATTTTATCGAGGTATACGTAAAATGCCCAATAGATGAGTGCGAGCGCAGAGATGTGAAGGGTTTGTATAAAAAAGCCCGCACCGGTATCATCAAGTCTTTCACTGGTATCGATGATCCGTATGAGGAGCCACAGCAGCCAGAAGTAACTTGTTGTACAGACCTGGAAACAGTAGAAAGTTCTGTGAGAAAGATATTACGTTATCTGGAGCTTGCCAATTATATACCAGCCCCGATGGATGCGGTTTCCTGGCCGGAAAGACAGGCTCGTAACTGATTATACTTTTATAAAACACCAGAATATATTGAAAAATATAGTAATAATTGGAGGTGGTCTGAGCGGATACCTGTTGCTGATTAACTTGCTGCGGTTTTGCCCAAATGAAGAACTAAAGGTAATCATGATGGAAAAGGAAGCAGTAGACCGGCTTGGGGTACCTTATTCAACAGAAGATGAGGATCACTTGTTGAATGTGCCGGCTTGCAATATGAGTGCATTTTCTGACAAAAAGGAACATTTCACAGACTGGCTTTACAGAAAATCATTCATCTATTCGGCTACATCATTTGTGCCAAGGAAAATTTACCGCCTTTATATCCTTGATATTTTTAACCGTTTAATGGAAGCAAAAGCTTCGACCATAAATGTTACCCGTCTGCGGGTGGAAGCGGTAGATGTGGATATGGTAAATAAGCTGGTGCTGACAAATCAAGAGACGGCTGTCCCATTTGACCAGCTGGTTCTGGCTACGGGTACTTTTGCAGCTAATCATCTGCCATTGCATGATAAAACCTATATGCAGACTGCCGGTTATTTCCATTCTGCATGGGACAATTCATGGGCAAATCATATCCAGGGGAATGAAACAGTAGTTATGATTGGTACTGGATTAACGATGACCGATACACTGATCAGCCTTCAAAAAACAAGGCACAACGGGAAAGCCATTGCGCTATCCAGACATGGGCTTCTACCGTCGATGCATAAAAATTACGAACCATACCCTGATTTCCGGGGCGAGATGCAAGCCGTAAAAACTGCACTCGGCATGTTACAAGTTGTAAGATCCCATCTTCGCAAGGCAAAGCATAGTGGCTCCGACTGGCGCGCTGTGATAGATGTTCTGCGTCCATGTACTTCTCAATTATGGCAACAACTGCCATATGCAGAGAGAAGAGCTTTTATGGAACACCTGCGCCATTATTGGGATGTTTGCAGGCACCGTATGCCGGAAACCTGTGCAGATATTGTGTCTGCTGCCTTACTTAAAGAACAGGTAAGAATACAGGCCGGCAGGATCACCGGGATCCAGGTGACAGCGGAGGGCAGGTTCAAAATTACTATACGTAAACAAGGTGGTAAAGAAATACAGCAGATAACCGCTGATATTATCATCAATTGCATGGGCCCGTCTACTAATTATAATCGCATTTCACAGGTACTGATTCAGAACCTCTTGCAAAAAAGATTAATATGTGCTGATCCGCTTTGTCTGGGTATATTATGTGATGAAGAAGGTGCATTAATACAGGAAGACGGGTACGCCTCTGATTGCTTTCATACGCTTGGCGCACCTGCAAAAGGAATATTATGGGAAACAACCGCCGTGCCCGAGATCCGTATACAGGCACATTATCTGGCTCACAAAATGCTGAAGCTGGTAAAGAAAAATATAGTTGAAAATGTCATCAGGTAAATAATTAGAATAGTTGAAAAAAATTAAGAATATAATGCACCTTGTTTTCTGGTGTATGTTTTGCTACGCCTCTGATCTGAAGGCACAAACAGGCATTATTGTTGGTTCAATTACCAATGAAAATAAACCAAATTCAAATATACCGGTTACTTTATTGAATATAGCTGACTCAAGCTTAACAAGGTTTGGATTGATAGATAGTACTAATACTTTCCAATTTAATCGTGTCCCTTTAGGAAAATACAGAATAGCTATCACAGCTTTAGGATGGAAACCTTTTTATTCTAACATATTTACTATAGGTGACAGCTTGAAATACACCATACCTCCTTTTGCACTTTCTCCATCTGATTATACCAATTTAGCTGCAGTTACAGTGACCGGCAGAAAAGCATTTATTGAACAGAAACCTGGCCAAATGACAATCAACGTGGATGCTGCGCCAACTAATGCTGGCACCAGTGTGATGGAAGTATTGGTCAAGTCGCCAGGCATTTCGGTCGATCAGAATGGAACAATAAGTTTAAATGGCAAACGTGGTGTATTGGTTATGTTAGATGGGAAGCCAACCTATCTTAATGGTCAGGAATTAGAGACTTACCTGAAAGGATTACCTTCTCTGACTATTGATAAAATAGAAATAATGACCAGTCCGCCCGCAAAATATGACGCATCAGGAGGTGCAGGGGCTATTAATATTATAACAAAAAAGATTACAAAAGAAGGGTTTAACAGTATGGTCACTCTTAATTATTCGCAGGGAGTTTATGCGAAATCAAGTGCAGGACTGAATCTAAATTATTACACAGGAAAATTCAATTTTTTTCTCAACGGAAGCAGTGAATATGGCATAGATTTTCTAAGAATACCTGGCCCTCAGTATTTTTATGATCAAAATGGGAAGATTACGTCAATATTGGATGGAACTACCGCTTCTAAAGCAAAGAACACTAGTCCAGCTTTCAACGTAAAGACCGGAATGGATTACTATCTCAGTCCCAAAACAACTATCGGATTCGTCTTATCAGCAAACAAGAATAACACTGAAAAGTTTGGTAATAGTACAATTACCGTTCAGGACTTTACTTCTAATCAAAACTCCACCATACGACAGAAAAACTATTCTACCCGCGAATTTACATCGGTGGCTGCCAATTTAAATCTTGCCCATAAGCTAAATGATAAAGGGGGATTACTTACAGTCGATTTAGACTATCTGAAATATACACCAGAGCAGACTTTATTATTTAATACGCAAACATTTAATGCAAGTCAAACATTAGAAAACAGACTTGAACAGAAAGGCTCCCTGCCGTTTAGGGTAGATATTTATTCAGCCAAAATGGATTATAGTCAATCACTTCGTAATGATTTCACGCTTAATCTGGGATTAAAATCGAGTTATGTAACCAATGATAATGTAGCCTCTTATTTTATATTGGATTCAATCAACAACAAATGGGTCCCTAATCCATTAATGTCCAGAAGGTTTTTATATAAAGAGAACATCAATGCTGCATATGCGATGCTAAAGAAGACTTATGGCAAGTTAGAGATCCAGGGAGGCCTTAGAGCAGAGTACACAGACTATCGGGGTAATCTGAGTAAAATAAATGATGTAGTAACAACAAAGCAGGACTCCTCATTTGCCAGTTCCTATCTCAGTCTGTTCCCTTCGTTCAGTATTGCCTACAGCATTAATAAAAAGAACACCCTCTCCCTGAATTACGGAAGGAAAGTGGACCGCCCGAATTATTATGATCTTAATCCATTTTTATACTACATAACTCCTTATACTTCATTAACGGGCAATGCTGATTTAAAGCCTCAGTATACAAATAATATTGAATTATATTATTCTTACCAATCATGGCTTTCAACTACAGTTAGCTATAGCAACACTAAAAACGCTTTTGAAAACATTAGTTACCTGACCGGACAAAATACAGTCATTAAACCGGGGAATATTGGAGACGTACAAAGTTTAGCCTTGTCAGTAAACTACCGGAAATCAATTACTAACTGGTGGACTCCTAATCTGTTTATCCAAACAACATATAACAACCTTAATGGAAGTGTCAGAGATGAAAAGATTCATGTGACCAGCACACAATTTTCAAGTAACCTGAGTAATCTGTTTCAGTTTCCTGGTGGATGGAGCGGAGAGTTATCTGGATATTATAAAGGCAGGGTCAAGTATCTGCAAGGAGTTTATTCGCCAATATGGTCAGTTGGTGCTGCTGTTTCCAAAAAATTGCTAAAAGATAGACTTACTGCTAAGGTGGGGGTTACAGATATCTTCTATTCTCAAATAACGTCGGGAATAGATTACTTGCCAAAATCAGTTAGTTATTATTCTTTTTATGCTGACAGTAGAAGGCTTACGTTATCCGTATCCTACAGATTTGGGAAAAAGACTGACACTCCCGATAAAGTAAAATCTGTATCAGAGGCTGATCGGGTTAAATAAAGCGTTATCAATTCCCTATACTACATATCCTTATCAAGATTACTCTATTATACCCGGACTGCTTATAAAAAAAATATGAATACTGATAATTTGATTTCATGGAGCAATGTTGTAGATGATCTTATTAAAATGGAGGACTCTACTACATTGTATTTTGAGGCTTTAAGAAAAAGCAGATTGAGGGTTAAAATAATAAGACAAGAAAAAGATGATCTGATTATTAAAAGAATTAGCAAATTGTATTTCTCATCGTACGAACACCCGTTAATTTATAGCACTAGCTATATATACAAGAGCCTATTAACAGAAGAAGAGGATCGTCTTATTACAGCACAAGAATTACCCCTTGGCCGTATTTTCACACAACTGAACTGCGAATCGGCCATCCATAAAAAGAATATTACTGTGGAAGACAATATATTTGAGAACGAGACTATCTTAATGAACTTACCAGATGGGCCTTTGTATAAGAAGCGGTATGACTTTCTGATCGGTTCCCGAAAAGTGGCAACTATAGAAGAATTCTTCAATCTAGAATCTATTCAACGATATTAACGATGGCTTTGTTAGAATCGCTATGGGATGGCAATGTAAGACATAATGGTATCAGTGATGATCAATGCTTTGTAAATTATGGAGATGTTTTGAAAGAGTTTCAAAACTTAGATCAATATTTTAAAGCTCATCAACTGCAGATTACCCGATGTGTCTTCTTAGAAGTAAATAACACAGTAGACTGTGTTATAATCATGCTATATTTTTTCAGCAAGAAAGTAAATGTATTCTTAGCATCACCTAATCTGCTAAATAGTGGAGCTGTTCCTGGCTTTTGTGATAAAATACTTATTCTAAAAGACAGGGACGACTCATCTTCATTGCAAATACAGTTAGCAGAGAATACGAACTACACTGACAAAGGAGACCTGGAAAATAACAGCGGAATGGTAATTTTAGCTTCCTCCGGCAGTATTGCTGCGCCAAAATATATTTACTATAAAGCAGATAACCTTTTTAAAAATGCCGCCGCCTGTATTCAACATTTTAATATCAGTAAAGATTCTAAATTGTTAGTATCGGTTCCGGTATGTCACATGTATGGATTAGGGGTTGGTCTTCTTCCGGGTATCATGGCAGGAGCAAATGTTTCTATAATCAACAAGTCAAATGTAATCAAGCTGATAGATAAACTTAGGGGCTTTAAACCTGATATCAGTTTGATCAATCCTACATTTTGTAAAATGTTGCTGCAGTTAAACAAGACACTTTCACAAAGTCACACTTATATTTCTGCCGGAGAACCATTAGATGGCAATTTAAGAACTGAATTTATAAATCGGTACGGACACCTGATTAATCTTTATGGATGTTCAGAACTTGGCGCAATGGCCACATCTGAAGTGAGTCTGCAGCATAAAATAACTTTTAGTGAAAAATCGCTGAAGCCTGTAAATGGGGTTAAGTTCAAAATAAAAACGACCGGTAATAGCAACGAGATACTCTGTAAGAACCCATATGGATTTGAGTTTTATCTTGATGAATATGGAAAAAGAATGACTGACCAACCATTTGAAGATGGTTGGTATAGAACTAAAGACGCAGGGAGAATTGACAACTCTGGCAATCTGGAAGTTGTGGGCAGGATCGATTTATGTATAAATCGCTCTGGTTTTCTTTTATCCTTAGAGGAACTCGAGGTTAAGTTGGAAAACCTGTTAGAGCATGCTAATAAGATTGTTACTATAGAAACAAGCAGCAAAGAGCTTTTAGCAATTTGTGAATTAAAGACCGACTATACACTTGATACTTCTTCTGCGAAAAACACCTGTTTGCGAAATTTGCCACGGTATGCAGTACCAGACCATTTTCATTTTACTGAAAGTATTCCTCGTTTATACAATGGTAAACCGGATAGAAAACAGCTGACCTTTCTTTACACATAAAATTATAAAACTATGATAGATAATATTTCAAAAGATTCCATAAAATCAAAAATCAAAGAGGTTTTAGTAGACGATCTTGATGCAAATTTAAACGTAGGGGATCTAAAAGACGACCTGTCTTTATACGAGGATGGTATAGGATTAGATTCCATCAGTATAGTGAATTTAATTGTTCTGGTTGAACAAAAGTTCTCTATAAATTTTGAAGAAGAAGATCTTAGCTACGACTTGTTTAGTAGTATAAATCACTTAGCCGATGTGATTTATACAAAAATCAACTGACGATCAACAATTAATATCACATGATATACATATTTTCAATTCAACTGAAATTCAGAAATATCTAGTGCAAAACTTTCAATAAGTTAATTACCGTCACGGTGAAAATGATTAATACGTAATGTATGCGCTATATGTTATATGCAAAACCTAACCACAAATTAAAAATATACTCATGGACTTAAACACGAAATTATTTGAAGGAGAATCTGTAGTTGATCTTGATCATATTTCTCTTTCAATTGGAGATCTAAAAGAAAAACCTACGAGGGAGGAGTTTTATACAAACTACCCTTTTTTTAAACACTGGAAGAATGAATCAAATAGCTACGCTCTTCATCCGGGCGGTATCAATATTTATATTCACATTCCCTTTTGTATTCAAATATGTGATTATTGCTTTTACATGAAAGAGCTAATCAAATCTAAATCGCACGTCGACAATTATATTGAGACACTGCGTCTTGAAATGAAATCGGTTAGCGAAGCCTTAGGACTAAAAAAGCGAATAGTAAATTCTATATATATTGGTGGAGGAACTCCTTCAGTATTAACAGAAGAGCAGTTTAACAAACTAATGGAAGCATTACATGAGTTTCATGAAATAAAGAACGTGGAATTTACATTTGAAGCAGAGCCAGGAACATTTAATAAAAATAAACTTGGCTGGTACAAAGATGCAGGTGTTAACAGGATTAGTATGGGGGTACAATCCTTTGATGATAATATTATAAAATATAGTAGCAGGAAGCATTCGGCAATGCAAGCTATTAAGTCCGTAGAAATGATTAAGGATCTGGGCGGGTTTTCAATTAATGTGGATTTATTAAGCGGACTGGCAGGAGAATCAATGCAAACCTGGGTCGATTCACTTCAGATAGCCTTGAATCAAAATGTGGATATGCTGACTATATATAAAATGAAAACATACGCCAATACGGTCTTTTTCAAAAAGGGGGTTCGTACAAACGAGATTCAATTACCATCTGATACCGAAGAGCTTGCATATATGGGTGCCGCATTGGATTTGATTTCGGGTACAGATTATAAACCATGGAGTTCTTTCGCATTTTCAAATAATGGATATATGCACCGATATGCAGAAAACACATGGAGAGGGCAAGATTTAGTAGCATATGGAGTTTCCTCATTTGGAAAAATCGGCAATATAAACTATCAGAATCTTAATAACATGGATACGTATGCAGAACGTGTGAGCAAGAGTTTATTTCCACTATACAGAACATATACACTCTCTCATAAAGATCTGATGGTAAAGGAACTTCTTCTTTGCGCTGCAAGATTGACTTCTTATTCAAAACAGGAATTTATTAACAAGTTCGGATTTGATTATTTTAACTTCATTCCGGAAACTATTGAGGAACTAACACTGAAAGGCTATATCACCGACAACAGGGACGAGCTTACACTAACAAGACAGGGAATGTTATTTGGCGATTTTGTTGGAAAAGTCCTTGCTTCAGGACTGAAAAGTAAAATGGGAGATGATAATATTGGATTTTCTTACTAATTCCTTCCTAAATAGTATTTAAGCAATGTCCAAATATATGTTTTTTGGTTTGCCCCTGGTAAGTGTTCACAAAGCACTCGTATCGGTGATGAGTGAGCTTTCGTCCAGAGGAAACATTGTAGTTTATTATAACACAGCCGACTTTTCATCAAAGAGTAACGACGCTTTCATATCCAAAGCATACCCGTCTTACGCTACAGGTTATGATACCTCCAGGATAGGTAATAACACCTCTTTTTTTGCTTTTGCTGAAATGTTGCTGGATACGGCAGTTTCATTATTCGACTTCTTGCGAAATGAAGTCTCATTGGAAAAACCGGATCTTATTGCACACTCTCATCTGGCACTATGGGGGAAGTTAATTGCAATAGATAGCAAATTGCCAGCTATTTCTATTTATACTACTTTTTCTTTAAGTCAGCATGTGATGATACCATTTTTCAGGAGGCAACAGGAAAAAACAAAAGTGTACAATAACACTGGTATAGAATCAGTGATGCGACTTCAAAAAAAATACCAGTCCTTTTATAAAAAGGTTGGCTTCTCTTTCAAACCAGATATATGGGACTCTTATATTAATAAGGAAAAGTGTAACATTTTTTTGATCTTAAAGGAGTTTTCGTTCGAAAATGATCCGGTTGAGGGAAGTAGTACATTTGTCGGATACCCTGTTAATCAACCCAACAGCTGTAAAAGCAAGAAGCTTATATACGTATCAATGGGTACAATATTCAATGATGATGTCGATTTATTCAAATTGATCATTGATGTTCTGGGAGATTTGAATATTCCAAGCATCGTTTCCATAGGCTCTAAGATTAACAAATCTGATATTGGAACTGTCGCTCCAAATGTCACACTGGTCGACTTTATTGATCAGGAGTCAGTCTTAAGTAATGCAATGATTTTTGTTACCAGAGGGGGAATGGCAAGTATTCATGAAGCAGTTGCCTCGGTGACACCTCTGGTCGTAATTCCAGAAATTCCAGAGCAACAATTAACTGCCGAAAAAGTGGAGGAACTAGGAATAGGTATTCAAATTTCTGTTATGCAATTGACGAAAGGCAAATTGTTAAATGCGCTGGAGCTTATATTAAGCAATCTGGATTTCTATAGCAACAATTTAAATGCACTTATTGCTAAACAGTCTCTGATCGCCCCTTCAGAACTAGCTTCTAATGTTATAGAAAGATACTATTCATCTTGCAACAACCATGATAATCAACAATATAACCAACAGATCATCTATAAACAAGAGTAAGATTTTCAAGGCCAGCACCCAACAGGAAGAAATGTGGGTTAACGCTCAGAACACCTCTTTTTCTTACTGGAATTTCCTTGTTTCAAGGTCCTTCAAAGGGAAGTTAGATCTCGCGGCATTCAGGGATTCATTAGAAATGGTAGTAAGGCGACATTCGGGACTCCGTACTGGATTTATCCAGGACGGATCGGTTTTATACCAGCTGATACAAGATTCATTTGATATCAACGAAATCCTGGAAATTGATCTATGCAGCTGTACTCATCAAAAGGAATTTGACTCGCATATCATCCAGCATACAAAAGAAATGTTGCAATATACTTTCGAAATTGAACGTGGCTTGCTATTTCGCGTAAAATTATTCTGTTTTGGTGAGATTATTTATGTCATAATTCTATTTAATCATTTAATGTGTGATTATATTTCCACACAGCTATTCTGGAGCGACCTGGTATATGCTTATAACTGTCGTTTAGATCAGGTACCAATTGATTTTAAACCCTGTTTACAATACCATGAGTATTCGGAATACCAGGAGAGGTTTCTGGAGACCGAAGCTTTCGATGCAAAAAAAGCATACTGGAACAAAAAGCTGGACCGATCTATTCCTTCACTAAAACTACCATTCGGGGCTCATGGAACCCAGGCAAGTATGGTGTTTAAAGAAATTCCTATCCCTCAAAAGCTAATGTCAGATCTAAGGTCGCTTGCATTAAAAAAAAGAGTGGTTTTTTCAGCGATATTCCAGTTGGCGTACTACATTGTTCTGGAAAGATATTCCGGGCAAAAAACGATTAGTATTCTGAATATATTCCATAGCCGGGGAGTCGGAAGTCAAAAGAACTCTAATACTATTGGATTATTTGCTGACACCCTACTCAACACAATAGAACTCGAGGACGATTTATCATTACATTTATTATTACAACGGGTTAATTCTGAGATTCAAAGCAGTATAGCCAATAGTGAAGTTCCATATAAAGAAGTTTTCAAGTCTTATCAGGATAAATTCAGACATAATCAATCTATGTTCCAGGCAGATTTCAATATGCTAAAAATGAATTCAATGAGCTGTACGCTTAGTGGATTAGTTCAGTATGGATTAAAAGATAAAGCTATCGCAACTAAATTTGACACTCAGCGCAACGTTTCCCGGACAAGGATCGAAGAGGCGAAGTGCAGTCTGGATATTCAATCTGATATTTCGCTGACTATTAAAGACGATACTGCCTGCAGTAAAGTTAGAATGACTATTTTATGTGACTGGAATAAACAGGAAATTTGTAATGATATTCTAAAAAATTATATAGCGATCCTAAAAAAGATAGCGTATTATCCAGATTTAAGCTTGAAGGACATCGCCTTAAAAAGTAAAATTAATACTGATTTGACATTTTCTCCCTCGTCAATATAATTTTATAATGCAAAACCCATACATAAACTTACTTTCAATCTCCTGGAAATACTCAAAGACCCATCGCTTAAATTATGTACTGGTCTATACTGGTTATACATTCGTTGCGTTAATTGATGCGTCAAAACCAATTATGTATGGTTGGTTTATCAGTCATTTAGAGAAGGATTTTTCAGAAACACTCAGGTACACATTATTGTATGTTTCCTCGTACATTGTAATTAACTTAATCGAATGGGCGATCAAGGCTTCTGCACGTATTGAGGAATGTTCTTTAGCCTTCATCATTGGCAAGAATTTTTCAATGGAAACTATTTCCAAGGTATTATATCTGCCTCTGCAATGGCATAGAAATAATCATAGCGGGCTGCTGCTGAATAAAATTCGAAAATCTGGATTTTCTCTAAATGAGTTCTTTAAAAATGGATTTAATTATTATCTATCTTTCTTAAAATTAATAATTTCATTATTCTCTATTGTATATTTTGCTCCTTTATTTGGAGGGATTTCTGTAATTATTGGCATCCTGACAATTTTATTTATTCTGAAAATTGATAAGACACTGGTTGGGCATTTGTCAAAACACAATGAAAAAGATGATAAGGTAAGTGCAGTAATGACAGAAAGCCTTGCTAATATCAAAACGGTAACCACCCTTCGTTTGGGAAGACAAATATTGGATGGCATATCTTTAAAGATTGATGAAACATTTGACCCATTTATCAGATATATAAAAAAAAATGAACTGAAATGGTTCGTTGCGGATATAGCGGTGGCTGTAATTTATGGAATATGTATTATAGGATATGTGATTCAGGCGTCTTCTGGAAGTAGTGCTATTGCTATAGCGCCATTGGTCATCTTATTGTTATATGTAAATCAGTTTACTGCCGGCTTCCATAGCCTGGCGTGGCTTTATAATCAGATAGTCCAGTTAAATACGAATGTGACTGCCGTTGATGATATTTGTAAACAATATGATCATTATAAAGAAATTGACACTTCAGATTACACTTTGAAACTGCCTGATAAATGGAGTAGTGCTGAAGTCTCAAAGTTGAATTTTTCGTATGCTGCAGACTGGAAAACAAACATTTTACATAACATATCGATTAAATTAGAAAAGGGTAAAAAGATTGCCTTAATAGGAAAAACCGGTGGAGGAAAAAGTACACTACTAGCTTTATTAAGAGGCCTGTATCATCCACGTGACGGAGTACACATGAAAATTAATACCATTCAATTATACGATTGTCTGGAAATGATTAATAACGATTGTACGCTGATACCCCAGGAGCCAGAAATATTTGAGAATACTTTATTATACAATTTAACTTTCGGATTACAATATACCGCAGAAGAGGTATCTATAGCATGTGCTACTTCACATTTTTCGGAAGTTATTGATCAGTTACCCTTAGGATTAGACACTGTTATAACTGAAAACGGTTCAAACTTTTCAGGGGGTCAGAGACAAAGACTAGCACTAGCCAGAGGAATTCTTTCCGCCAGGAATTCCAAAATTGTTTTAATCGATGAACCAACAAGTAGTGTTGATCAGGCATTGACAAAACATATATACAATCAATTGTTTTTTCATTTCAAAGAAAAAGCACTCATTGTCGCTCTGCATAATTTGGATATCCTTCCTTTATTTGATTATATCTATGTAATCGAGCAGGGAAAGATTGTTGAAGAAGGAGAGTTTGATCAGTTAATAAAAGCTGACGGTAAACTTAAAGTGACAATGAATTAGTTGTATTATTTTCACAAAAAAATCACACGATAATAGCTCAATTCAGCCTTTAATTTAATTCATGAAGATGCATAAAATATGTTTCATATACTGTTATTTTGGCCCTTTACCATGGTATTTTAAATATTTCCTCCATTCATGTAAATATAACAGTACTGTTAATTTCATCTTATTTACAGATGCTGAAATCTCAGAAGAACTACCGCCTAATTTTAAAGTTGTCAGCATAACTTTAAAAGACTTAAGGCAGTTAATTGATCATAAAATACAGATAAAAACAAACTTTACTGATGCCTATAAGTTATGCGATTTTAAGCCCGTATATGGAGATATATTTTCGGATTATTTAAATGGATATGATTTTTGGGGTCATGGGGATATAGATTTAATTTTTGGTGATATCCGTTCGTTTTTTACTCCTCAGATTTTGAATGAAAATGACGTAATATGTGTAAGAAGAGAATATGTTACCGGATTTCTTACAGTATATAAAAATAATGAAACGATTAATAGACTATACAGAGAAAGTCGTGATTATCGAAAAATACTTGAAGATGCTGAACATTATTGTTTTGATGAGTGCGGCAGTACTTTTTACGAACTAATGTGTGGTAAATCTATATTTGAAACAAGCGCCCAAATTGAGAGTATGACTCATATTGTAAAGAAATTTGAGAACGCGGGAAAAATAAAAGCGCACTTTGAAATGTGTTGTGTCGAAGATTTACCAGGAAAGATGGAATGGATTGATGGTAAACTCTTTTTCACAAAAACAAGTGGTCTGAATTCAACTAAGATTGACTGGAATAATGGGAGTCTGCATAATGAGAGAAAAGAAGTTATTCTGTATCACTTAATCAAGTTTAAAAAACTTAAGTATTTCTATATTCCGAAGTGGAAGGAGATCCCGAAAAAATTTTTTATTCATAAAAGATCATTTTCAACTTTTCATTATAGTTCGGTAATAGGCCGATTAAGTAACTTTTTGTTAGATAAACGTTCAGATTTTGGAGTTGAAATGGAATTCATGTCGAAATGGCTCCCGGCAGTATTCCGCACCGGAAACCAGAAAAGGAAAAACGCAATACATAAATATAGACTGGAAGATACCGAAGATGATGAATTCATAACAGTTGAATTCAATAACAGAGGTGTGTTTTGCGAAATGGGAAATGCACAATCGGTTGGACGTAAAAGTCGATGCTACTGTATTAGCGCAAGCAAGTACATTTCACTTATCTATAGAATTGAAATAGAATTCCAGGATGTTCATACGGTTATATGTAGAGAACCATCTCAAACAAGCCCATCCTGGCCTCAGATATTTTTGTTTGAGCACTAAGAATAATTAAATGAATAAGATAAAATTTATTACATAATGAGTTTGGAAAATGTAAAAAAAAAGCAACGGTTTGTGGTTTTGGCAACAGCTAGAACAGGTTCAAATTTATTAATGTCCCTATTGAATTCTTATGGAGATATTAAGATGCATGGTGAATTATTTAATATAGATAATCTGCCTCAGGAAACTCTGGATGATGTGTTAAATGATCCTATTATTTTCCTGAAAAAAAAACTGGATGAATCTGCTCAGTCTAAACATCAGGCTATCGGATTTAAGATGTTTTACGATCACCTAAGCTTCGATTATTTTGATAAAATGGTTTCGTCAGCTTCAATATCAAAAAGGCTGGTTGACAAATATGATGACTTTGATAGTTTTATACGAAATAATTATTCGATCAGTCAACTGAATACTAAATTTAAAAGTTTATGGAATTATCTGTCCAGTGACACTGATCTGAAAATTATTCACTTAAAAAGAAGAAACAAGCTGGATACGCTGATATCTCTTAAAACTGCTTACACGACAAGCGAATGGACACATTGGATGCCCAAAACCGGGAACAACCTAACACCATTGCATTTTGATTACGATGAATGTTATAATTATTTCTCTGCTATTGAACGGTACGAGCTGACGAATGATTTTACTTTTCGAAATCACTCTAAACTGGATATATGTTATGAAGACCTGATTTTGGATAAACAGGAATGTACAAATAAAGTTTGCGACTTTCTGGAATTGCCACACAAAACAGTAAAGACATTATTGAAAAAACAGATTACTTATCAGCCTTCCGAAATTGTTGATAATTATGATGATCTAAAAGAAGCCTTCCGAAATACTTCATGGAGTACGTTTTTTGTATAAAATCATTTGACTATGTATAGCATAAATCATCTAAAAACTGTAAGAAAAATATTTAATATTTTTTTCTTTGTTAGCATCACAACTTCTGTATTTGCGCAATCAAGACAAATAAAACCTAATATGTCTCCGGACCATTGGGAATATAATTCGACCAATACCGAATTTGTAGAACATAATGGTGTTATAAGTTTGCATATCAAGTCCCTCGGTAAACCGGCTCTGTATAAAGACCAAAAATTTCTAAACGGAACAATTGAATACGACATTGACCCTCAGGATGATCTTCTAAATGGCATCTATTTCAGAGCAGCTGATGTCGAAAATGCCGAATATTTTTATCTGAGACCCGATAAAGCCTCCATACCTAATTCGATCGAAGCAATACAATATGCTCCGACAATTAAAGGATTGACCTACTGGACATTGTTACCCCATTACCAAAGTGCTGCCAACTTTAAAAGGAACACGTGGAATCATATCAAACTGGTTGTTTCTGGCGATCAGATGCTTGTATATGTAAACGATATGAATAAGCCATCACTTGTCATACCTAAACTGGAGGGTAATTTTGGTGCCGGTTTTATCGCATTTAACGGAACAGGATATATATCCAATATCATTATAAAGCCAAACATTACAGAGGGCCTTTCTCCAGTGGCTGGCCTTGACCTGACTTTAAATGATCCACGTTTTTTGCGAAACTGGAAATATACTGATCCTGTAAATCTTCAGAAAGGTAGGGAACCCATCTCCTCAGAAATTCCAAAAGAAGATGTCTCCTGGAAATCAATCACAGCTGAGAATTGCGGCCTGATCAATTTTAGCCGTTTATATAACCGCAGCCAGAACAGAAGAATGATATGGTTAAAAGTAACACTCCTATCTCCGGTTGACCAGATACGTTTTCTTAATGTTGGATTTAGTGACGAGATATGGGGTTTTGTTAATGATGAAATTGCCTTCTCAGATAAGAATATTTATTTCGAACCAGTGAAAAAGGATCCGGAAGGAAGGGTATCTATTCAAAACGGAAAATATAGATTACCGCTTAAAACAGGTGAAAACAAACTGGTAATAGCGCTGGCAAATAATTATTTTGGATGGGGACTTATTGCCCGCTTAGACTCAATGGAAGGAATTCAAATTGTCGAACAAGAAAAACCATAAAAAATGTCGAAACTAAAATATTCCGCAGTATTAATTGCAACTATTCTGATTTTCAAAATAAGCCAGGCAAGCTGCCAATCGGGAACAATCAGTATCCCAGTTACAAGTATCAATGAAAAAGATTGGATTTTACCAAAATCTGATTCTGCAGGGTATGTTATAGGAAAGTATTTAGGTATCCCGGCCCTGATGCTGACAAATAAATTTGACAATTACAAATCGGCCCGAATTGCCTATCTGCGTAACATGAAGTTTTATAATGGTACAATTGAAGCAGATTTCGCCACACCGCTGGGAAAAGGCAGTTTCGTCGGAATTGCTTTCCGGATCAAAGATGAAAACAATTACGAGACTTTGTATTTCAGGCCGGGGGCTTCAGGCACCGTCAATGCCGTTCAATATATGCCTAAAACAGGTACAGATTTCGATTGGTGGCATTACGAAAGTGAAAGCTATCAGGCCTTAGCGACACTGCCACTGAAAGGCTGGTTCCACATCAAAGCAATAATACATAACAATACTTTGACCGTTTATGTTGACAATAACAATACTCCTGTTTTGAAATATACTTCTTTAAACCAAGCGTTAACAACAGGCTCAGTGGGATTCTGGTTAGGCAATTGCTTAAGCGGAGCGTATAAAAATCTGGTGATTACAAAAGATTAGCGATTCTATCGCTCATAAATCTAAGCCTTCAACAATGCACAATTCGCTTAATAACACTAATTCCAATGACGACATATTTTCAAAACTGCAATCCATGACAGTCCTTGATATGTTTGTATCGCAAGCAAATAAGACACCGAATTCCCAGGCTGCCCGTTATAAAAACGACACACTTACCTATCATCAGCTTCATAGCATGAGTGATGATTTAGCCAGGCAATTAAAATCTTCAGGTGTGGGAAGAAATGATATAGTACCATTTTTTCTGGACTATAGTGTTATTATACCAGTAGCCGTTTTAGGCATTTTGAAAGCGGGGGCTGCGTTTTTACCATTAGATCCAGAATTCCCAGAGGAAAGAATAAAATACATGCTCGACGATTGTCAGTGCAAAATCGTAGTCAGTGACTTAGTAAATGAAGAACGCATAACTTCAATAGGTCATCAAACCTTAAACATCAACTCAGGGCCCAAACCTACTGAAGCACACGAAACCACTCCGGAACTTACATTTACCCATCCCTCAGATTTATGCTACGTCATCTATACCTCGGGATCTACTGGTAAACCTAAGGGTGTAATGATCCAGCATAGTGCACTCATGGCCTATCTCCTTGACGTCTATGAAAGATTCCAACTAAGTGCTTGCGCTTCTTACGCTATACTAGGTACCTTATCTGCAGATGCCGGTTATACTGCTTTTTTTAGCGCCCTGTGTTTTGGCAAACATCTGGATATAGTTAATTTAAAATCCCACTCAAGTTTTGACTCATTAAAAGAACATCTCGAAACCTATCCGGTAGATTGTTATAAAACGACTCCTTCCATAGCTAATTTATTCGGAGAATACGCTGATGCACGTGCCATTCTCCCAAAAAAAAGAATGATTTTAGGCGGCGAAGCTTGTTCTCATGATCTTGCCGTTACGATTCGCAGTTTACTATCAGAAGAGTGCCTCTTTTTTAACCATTACGGCCCAACGGAAACAACAATAGGAATTATAACCTATGAGTTCCCAACGGATATCAATGAAATTCCTGATCCTGTTCCACTAGGTATCCCCCTGCCACATGTTATTATCGCATTGAGTAATGAAAAACTGCAACCCTCAGCCATTGGCGAATCAGGCGAAATATTGGTGGCCGGGCCACTCCTTAGCAGCGGATATTTAAATAATACAACTGCGACAACAGAAAAGTTTATAAAAGCAGATTTTAATTGCAATGATCAACGGTTTTACCGAACAGGTGATATTGGAATGATGGAGGAAGATAATCTTATTTTTTATCTGGGCAGGAATGACGATCAGGTAAAGATTAATGGCAATCGTGTAGAACTAAAAGAGATTAAAAAAGTCATCAAGTTGTCTGGTATGACAAAGGACTCCTTTGTGACCACCTTTGATAACAATCAAGGCAATCAGGCTTTAGTCAGCTACATCATACCCCAGGAAACATACAATCCGAAAATTCTTATGAATTTGCTCAAAAGACAGCTTCCAGGATATATGGTTCCAGGCCACATTATTGTTATTGACAAGTTGCCACTGACCGTAAATAACAAAATCGACAAAAGAAAACTGCCAAATCCATATGAAGAAATAGAAAAGACAGACAAAACATTGCTGTTTTCACAGGATGAAACATTTGTCTTTTTACATGATCTCTGGAGTAATTTATTGACTAATAATGGGAATATTGATCCTAATGCCCAGTTTTTTGATTTGGGTGGCAATTCATTTTCACTGATAAAACTTGCATTTAAAATAAATTCAAAATACGGACTGGCAATAACGCCAACAGACCTGTTTAATCATCCTACTATAAACGACTTATATCAGTTAATCAAATCTTTCAAACGCTCAGCTTCACAAAAACAGGTTCCTGATTTAGAAAACTTTGATTCCAGTGAAGCAACCCTTGGACAGAAAAACCTCTTTATTAGGAATAAGCTTAATCCTTCGGATCCTTTCCCTAATTCTACTATTACTTTTAAAATAACCGGAGGCATCGATATTGATCAATTACGCCTTGCAGCCTTAAATACTATTTCAAGACACGAGGGACTTTACACATCTTATATTTTCAAAAAAGGAAAGCTGTTTAAAAATAAAAATCATGTGGAAGATATTTCGGTTATTCAAGTAAAAGGTCAGGACATAAACATAGTTAAGGCAGAAATAACGAAATCCTTTAAACTTGGCGAAGCACCCTTAGTGCGTTTATTTATTATCGAAACTGAAGATCAAAATAAGTATTTACATATCGATATGCCTCATATTAATTCAGATGGCCATACTTTGCAAATTTTGATTAGAAATCTTGTTGATAATTACAATGAGGAAAATACTAACAAAACAGTTCACCAGTTTACGGAATTTCAAAAGGAATTCTTTATATATCAACATTCAGAAAAATTTGAAATCGACAGATTTTTTTGGCAAAATCAGATAACACTATACAAACCGCTCCTCTATTTCAAGAAAAAATTCTCCAATATTGATCATACGGAAATTGGGGGGCTTTCCCATATCAAATATCTTCCAGAAACTACTTTAAAAAAAATTCATGGATTTCTGCAAGGAAAAAACATGTCAAGATTTCAGTTCTTTTTTATCTCCTACGCAATTTTTATAAGCGGATTTACAACTGTCGAAGACATACCGATCATGCTACCGGTAGCCAACCGCAATCACGACGGATTCGATGAAATAATTGGCTTCTTATCCAACGTTATACTCGTGAATTATGAGATAAACAAACATATGAGCATAAAATTGATTTTTGAAAAGTGTAAGGCCCGGTTATTAGAAGTTCTGCAACACCAAAAATTCCCCTATGAAGAAGTGTTAAAACTTTATAAAGAAAAAAATGTAACAACATCCAACCAACCTTCATTATATTTTGGTTATCATCAAATCGTTCCTGCCTTTAAATTGGGCGATGCTGAGTTAACCTATCATCTGCCACAATGGGACAGAGAAAATCTTCCTTTATCAATAGCCGTTTATGATACTAAACAGAGTATTTGTTTACGGATATCATCCAGGGCTCAAATCTATGACAGACCTCAACTTGCAAAAATTGCAAATGATTATTTTTCATTCGTAGATACTATTTTAAGCGTTAATGAAGAGGAACCGGTAAAAAATCTCTTTCAGAATCTGGAGGTGTAAGTTAAAGCATATCCCCAAATATTTCATCAGAATGGAATAACTTCTCAACACTGATATAAGGAAACTAGTGTGTTACCTCTTCCACCCTTTTTGAATTTAGCCAAACTATTGTGTAATTTTGCAGATGAAAAAGTAAGGAGTTTTATAAAAGGTTGGCAAATAGTGGACAACACAAAACTCAAAACAACTTAATTAACTACAAATCAATTACTTAATAAAATAAATATGTCATCAGTAGAGACTACTTATATCCCTTACAAAGTAAAGGATATTTCACTGGCAGAATGGGGCCGTAAAGAAATTGGATTAGCAGAGGCAGAAATGCCAGGCCTAATGTCATTACGAGCAGAATTTGGTCCTTCAAAACCATTAAAAGGTGCACGTATCGCAGGATGTCTGCACATGACTATCCAGACTGCAGTTTTAATTGAAACTTTAGTTGAACTTGGTGCAGAAGTAACCTGGTCATCATGTAATATCTTCTCTACTCAGGATCACGCCGCTGCGGCTATTGCTGCGGCTGGTATTCAGGTTTATGCCTGGAAAGGTCTGAATGAAGCTGATTTTGACTGGTGTATCGAACAAACTTTACACTTTGGCCCTGAGCAACAGCCATTAAACATGATCTTAGACGATGGTGGTGATTTAACCAACATGGTTTTTGACCGTTTCCCTGAACTGATTCCTGCAATCAAAGGTTTATCTGAAGAAACTACTACTGGTGTTCACCGTTTATACGAACGTATGAAAAACGGAACCTTACATTTACCAGCTATCAATGTAAATGATTCAGTAACTAAATCTAAATTTGACAACAAATATGGTTGCCGTGAGTCATTGGTAGATGCGATCCGTCGTGCTACTGACGTAATGCTTGCTGGTAAAGTTGCTGTAGTTGCCGGTTACGGTGATGTAGGTAAAGGTTCTGCTGAATCATTAAGCTCACAGGGTGTACGTGTAATCGTTTCTGAAATCGATCCGATCTGTGCATTGCAGGCTGCAATGGAAGGTTATGAAGTGAAGAAATTCGCTACAGCTGTTAAAGAAGCTGATATTGTGGTAACTACTACAGGTAACTGTAACATCGTTCGTCCTGAGCATTTCAGAACTATGAAAGATAAAGTTATCGTTTGTAACATTGGTCACTTCGACAATGAGATTGATGTTGCCTGGTTAAACGCTAACTACGGTAATACCAAAGTAGAAATCAAACCTCAGGTTGATAAATATACTATCGACGGTAAAGATGTTATCTTATTAGCCGAAGGCCGTTTAGTAAACTTAGGCTGTGCTACAGGCCACCCAAGTTTTGTAATGTCTGCTTCTTTCACTAATCAGACCCTGGCTCAGTTAGAGCTTTGGACTAATCCAGGCAAATATGAGAACAAAGTTTATGTTCTTCCTAAATCCCTGGATGAGAAAGTAGCCCGTTTACACTTAGCTAAAATTGGTGTTGAATTAGATGTATTAGATCAACAACAGGCTGATTATATCGGTGTACCAGTTGAAGGTCCTTTCAAACCTGAAGCTTACAGATACTAAGCTGTTATATAGATTTAAAAGGGATGCACCGAAAGGTTTGCATCCCTTTTTTATTTCCCGAATTCATCTTCTACACTCTCTGTCAGATCATACATCAGCCATTGTTTGCTGGTAATCGCAGTACTTTTATTTTTAAGTAACACCATAAAATCGGCCACACCCACTGGTTCATTTCCATTTCCATGAATCAGAACAATACTTCCGGCCGAAGGCTTTTGCCCTTTTGCCAGCCAGGCATCACTACCTACCGGGATAATCCCATAAGCGAGTACTTTATCCACGACCTGCTGGTCAGAAACCAGACCGGGAAATCTGAAAAACACAGACGGGGTCAGACCATGTTGTAGCATCGCCAGTTCGGTACCCAGTATCTCAAAATTCATATCAGTTCCTGGTTCCAGCAGAAAATTAGTCTTTAAAGGGGCTGTAGCACTCACATGGTGATTAAAGGAATGGTCTATCCAGGTAATATCAATTTCTTTCTTTGCGACGAGTTCCTTCAGCCAGTTCAGATCATCAGTATGTGTCAGCATCCAACGGCCGGTAATAGAAAGTGCAATAGGCACCGGTTGTTCAATTTTAGCAAATTCACTGATCAATGAGGTAAAAATAATCCGGTCAAGTGGCTTATGAGACGGACAAAGATCTATCGTCAGCGTAATACCCTTTTCTTTTGGGAAACCGTGAGTAACACCAGCATCCTGTAAAGCAAGAGATTGTTTGGCGGCTGTCGCCCAGGCATTAAAATAAGGTGTCTGCTGAAAGTATATTTTCAGGCTTTTCCAGTCCATAGCTTTAATCACTGCAGCAGAAGCAGGGGTTAATTGGGTGGATAAGGTATGAGGATCTACAGTCAGATAAAACTGCTGTCCTGCCTTTTCCATTTTCCGGAGGATCAAAAGCTCTTTTCCCTGCACTTTCGCAACGCCGTTATACACTGTATAATCTTTAATTACCTCCTGTGCCTGACTGACAATTGCCCCAAATGATAAAAAAACACAAATAACTATAGCCGCGACCAACCTGTTTACAATAATATTATACCTGTTCATGTTTTATGGATTATCTTTGTACATGGCAAAACTATCAGTAAATATCAATAAAATAGCCACGTTACGCAACAGTCGCGGGGGAAACAATCCAGATCTGGTTAAGGTAGCACTTGACTGTGAACGTTTTGGTGCAGAAGGAATCACTGTACATCCAAGACCTGATGAGCGACATATCCGCTATCAGGATGTATTCGATCTTAAAACAGCCATTTCAACTGAATTTAATATAGAAGGAAACTGCAGGGAGCAGAAATTTATAGATCTGGTTCTGGCGAACAAGCCGGCACAGGTAACCTTAGTCCCTGATGCCGAAGGGCAAATCACCTCCAATCATGGCTGGGACACAGTAAAACATCAGGTTTATCTGAGAGAGATGGTAGAACTTTTCCAAAAGGAAGGGATCAGGGTTTCTATTTTCACAGACCCTGTCAGAGAGATTATAGAAGCAGCTCAGACTACAGGAACTGATCGTATAGAACTCTATACTGAGTTTTATGCGGCTAATTACCTGAAAGATCCGGTAAAGGCAATCACTCCTTATACACAGGCGGCGCATACTGCAAATAAATTAGGCTTAGGAATTAATGCCGGTCATGATCTGGACCTGAATAACCTGAAATATTTCGCTGCAAATATTCCTAATCTGCTGGAGGTTTCCATTGGTCATGCCCTGATCAGTGATGCGCTGTATTTAGGTCTGGAAAACACCATTCAGCTTTATCTGAAACAATTGTAGAATAACATTTTGTTCAGGGTATTCCATTGGAATGAACCTGAAATTTTAATACCTTTGCGCAAATTTATTGTTAACCGTCATGAGTTTAAACATCCATTACAAAGAAGACTTTAAAAACCGTCATATCGCTCCAAATAAGGAGGATACTGACGCCATGTTAAGCACCCTTGGTCTGGGTTCTGTTGCTGAACTGATCGAACAAACTGTTCCTCAAAAAATCAGGTTAAAACAACCCTTAAATTTACCAGTAGCAAAGTCTGAGAAAGAATACCTGGAGAGTCTTAAACAAACTGCTTCACTGAATAAGGTTTTTAAATCTTATATCGGACAAGGATACTATGATACCACTACGCCGGGAGTGATTCTGAGAAATGTAATGGAAAATCCAGGATGGTATACACAATATACTCCATACCAGGCTGAAATTGCTCAGGGCCGTCTTCAGGCTTTGCTTAATTTTCAGACTATGGTCATCGACCTGACAGGTATGGAAATTGCCAATGCTTCTTTATTAGATGAAGGTACTGCTGCTGCTGAAGCAATGTTTATGCAATTCAGCTTACGTAAAAATCAGCAGGCCCGTAAATTCTTCGTTTCGGAACTATTGTTCCCGCAAACTATAGATATTTTAAAAACACGTGCAAATCCATTCGGAATTGAACTGGTAATCGGTGACCACCAGTCATTCGAGGCAACAGAAGAATTTTTCGGCGCTATCGTTCAGTACCCGGCCGGAAACGGAGAGGTATTTAACTATAGTTCATTTGCAGAAAAAGCACATGCTAAAAATGTTAAATTAACAGTTGTAGCTGACATCCTGAGTCTGACTTTATTAACTCCTCCGGGAGAATGGGGAGCAGACATTGTCGTTGGTACTACACAACGTTTTGGTGTACCAATGGGCTTCGGTGGTCCTCATGCTGCATTTTTCGCGACTAAGGATGAATATAAACGTTCCATCCCGGGAAGAATTATCGGCGTAACCATTGACAGTCATAACAATTACGCTTTGCGTATGGCGCTGCAAACAAGAGAGCAACATATCCGCAGAGATAAAGCAACTTCAAATATTTGTACTGCACAGGCTTTATTAGCTATTATGGCTGGTTTCTATGCGGTCTATCATGGCCCGAAAGGACTTAAATTAATTGCTGAAAGAACCCATGGCTTAGCTGTTGCACTTTCGCAATCCATTGAGAAAATCGGTTATAAACAATTAAACAAGGTTTATTTTGACACAATCCGTGTAGACCTGGGTGATCTAAAAGACTCAATCCACAAAGAGTGTATTGACAACGAGATCAACCTGAATTACATTGGTACTGTAGCTACAATTTCACTGGATGAAACTACTTCCATTGCAGATATTAAATTACTGAACAAAATATTTTCTAAAGTAAAAGCGATCTCTGCTGACAGTGTTGAGCTTGCTGAAGAAAAAAACATTGAAACAGTAATTCCTGCTGAATTACAACGTACATCGGCTTATTTAACCCATCCTTTATTTAATTCGCATCATTCAGAGCATGAAATGCTGCGTTATATTAAATCTCTGGAAGCAAAAGATCTTTCGCTTTGTCATTCGATGATTGCTTTAGGTTCATGTACCATGAAATTAAATGCAACTACCGAAATGATCCCGGTTACCTGGGCAGAATTTGGCAGGGTCCACCCTTTTGCCCCGGCAGATCAGGTGGCAGGTTATTATACCGTATTTAACGAACTAGACCGTTGGTTAAGTGAAATTACCGGTTTTGCAGCTATGAGTTTACAGCCTAATGCTGGTGCTCAGGGTGAATATGCAGGTCTGATGGTCATCAGAGCTTACCATCAGGATCGTGGTGATCATCAGCGTAACGTCGCTTTAATTCCTTCTTCTGCACATGGTACCAATCCTGCGTCAGCAGCAATGGCCGGTATGAAGATCGTTATTGTTAAATGTGATGCCAACGGAAATATTGATGTCGCTGACTTAAAAATTAAAGCTGAAGAGCATAAAGATAATCTGTCCTGCTTCATGGTTACTTACCCGTCTACACATGGTGTATTTGAGGAAAGTATCATCGAAATCTGTGAAATTATCCACGCTAACGGCGGACAGGTTTATATGGACGGTGCAAATATGAACGCTCAGGTTGGATTAACCAGCCCGGCAAATATTGGTGCTGACGTATGTCACCTGAATTTACATAAAACATTTTGTATCCCTCACGGTGGTGGTGGTCCTGGTATGGGTCCGATCGGTGTAGCTGCTCACCTGGTTAAATATTTACCAGGACATGCTGTAGTAAATATCAATAACGAAAAATCAATTCACGCTGTATCTGCTGCCCCATGGGGTTCAGCTTCTATCCTGATTATCTCTCATGCATACATTGCCATGATGGGTGGAGAGGGATTGAAAAGTGCAACTGAATATGCGATCTTAAACGCGAACTATATGAAAGCGCGTTTAGAGAAACACTACCCTGTTCTTTATTCAGGAAGTAAAGGCCGTTGTGCACATGAAATGATCCTGGATTGTCGTGAATTCAAAAACTTTGGTATCGAAGTGGTTGATATTGCGAAAAGATTGATGGATTATGGTTTCCATGCACCAACAGTTTCTTTCCCTGTAGCTGGAACACTAATGGTTGAGCCTACAGAAAGTGAGCCTAAACATGAGCTCGACCGTTTCTGTGATGCATTAATTGCCATCAGAAATGAAATCACCATGGTTGAAAAAGGTACACTGGATAAAGTTGACAATCCATTGAAAAATGCACCACATACTGCAGCTGTAGTTACTGGAGACCAATGGTCACATAGCTACACCAGAAAAACTGCTGCATTCCCATTAGCCTATGTTGCCGAACATAAATTCTGGCCTTCGGTAGGAAGAGTTAATGATTCATTTGGTGACAGGTCACTGGTTTGTGCCTGTCCTCCGATTGAAAGTTATATGGAAGAAGAAGCGACATTATAAAAAATCTGATTTCCTAAACAAAAGAAGGGTCGTTTGAAGAAATGACCCTTCTTTTGTTAAATAATAAATCAACAGAGAATCAGTTTACATTTCTATTTTATATCTTTATAACAATACGCACTCCCTTTTCATAAAATTCAAGCTGATGAATACTAAGATTAACCTACTGGTAATTGATGATGACGATATCAATATTTTTATCATTAAAAAGATTGTAGAAAAAACAGGCTATGAAGCGAAAATGGTAGCTCAAACGAATGGACAGCTAGCTATTGATTACCTGAAAGAACTGATAGACACGAATCAGCTCCTGCCTCATCTGATCCTGATAGATATAAATATGCCGGTACTCAATGGATGGGAATTTCTGGAAGCCTATGAGAAACTAGGAATAGAAACGGAAATTGACATGTATATGCTTTCATCTTCCGTATATGAAAACGATATTGAAAAAGCCAAAACTTATAAAACAGTAAAAGGGTTTATTTCTAAACCCCTTTCTATAGAACGACTGATTGAACTGTTTGAAGGCAAAAGTGCAGGTGCTACACCAGCTTAAACTGCCCTTCAGCACCCAATTCAACAAAACCTGTCGCCCTGCTTTTACCATGGTAAAAGAGACAATTCCAATGTTCTGCAACAGCCATTTGTCCGAATTCTTCCCTTAATTCCATGGATTTACGGCCATCATAGTCGTATTTAGCAATAAATTTCTTGATCAGTTCTTCAGGCTCTGGTAATACATCACCGCCGAAGAAAACTTTATCTTCACTATCTTCCAATAACCAGGCCTGGTGGTATGGAGTATGCCCGCCTGTTAGTATATGTTTAACTCCGGGCAAAAAGTCACCTGTTTCATCAACATAAGCTAATTGTGCATTACGTTGCAGAAAATCAAAGATTTCTGTTCTGTATGAAGATGAGGTATTGGTAAATGCCCCCTCCCACTCTCCACGTTGAATGACATAGGTTGCATCCGGAAAGCTCAGCTCCATTCCATCATCCTTCTGATGTACCATCCCACCGGAATGGTCAAAATGTAAATGAGACATCAATACATAATCCACATCTTCAGGATTAAAGCCTGCTCTCCTGATATTTTCATGTATAATCAGCTCTCCTTTACTGTTACTGTAACCGAGCCCGGTATCCAGCAACAATAATTTATCCCCATGTTTGACAAGAAAAGGATTAACATGAATAAACAGGGACCCTGGTCTGTCTTTAGGGTTATCTGTCTGAGGATTAAAAGGAATAAATTTTTTGTCGGCTGCTACAGAGTAAGAACCTTCATATAAAGTGAAAACTTGCAATGGCGTAGGTATTAGTCAAAAGAATAATTAATGATATATTTACATCGGTTACAAAGATAGGGAACCTGTATGAAATACCTTCATCAAACGGTCATTACAGCTGGGCAGGCCTTTTTAAATTAAAAAACTAAAAACGATAATAACTAAATGAAGAAAAGATGGGTGCAAGCCGTAAAGGGTGATGAGGGAACGACAGGTTTGCTTGCACAACAATTAAATATAGATAAGAGTTTAGCTGAGATTTTAGTACAAAGAGGTATCTCATCCTTTCAGGAAGCAAAAGACTTCTTTCGTCCCCAGCTGACACAGCTTCACGATCCTTTCTTAATGAAGGATATGGATAAAGCTATATCCAGAATTGACCGCGCATTAGCTGCTCATGAGAAAATATTGATATATGGCGATTATGATGTTGACGGAACAACCTCTGTAGCTCTCGCCTATAGCTTTTTCAAACAGTTTACCAGTGAAATAGAGTACTATATCCCAGACAGGCACAAGGAAGGATACGGAATCTCTGTTACCGGAATTGATTATGCGAAAAAACAAGGGATAACACTGATCATAGCATTGGACTGTGGCATTAAATCCAATGATAAAATTGCCTACGCAAATACCCTGGGGATAGATTTTATTATTTGTGACCATCACTTACCAGGAGATGAACTTCCTGAAGCAGTCGCTGTTCTGGATCCGAAACGATCAGATTGCCCCTATCCTTTTAAAGAACTTGCCGGCTGTGGCATTGGTTTTAAACTGGCCCAGGCATATTGTCAGACACATAGTCTTCCGGCAGAAAATTATGAAAAGTACCTTGACCTGGTCATGGTCTCAATCGCAGCTGATATTGTTCCGATAATAGATGAAAATCGTACCCTTGCCTATTTCGGACTAATCAAATTAAATACAAATCCATGTATCGGCCTGAAAGCATTGATGGATAGCTGTGGTAAAAACAAGGATTTTACAATTACAGATGTGGTATTCACCCTGGCACCGAGAATTAATGCAGCGGGGCGGATGGACCATGGTAATCAGGCCGTCAAAATGTTGCTGTGCACAGCGAATGAGCTGGCTGCCGAGCAAAGTCTTTTTATTAATATACAAAATACAGACCGCAAAACATCTGACCAGAACATTACAGCCGAGGCACTGGCTCTAATTGATGATTCTGAAATACTGATCAGTAAAAAAACTACAGTAGTTTATAATGAGCATTGGAATAAAGGAGTAATCGGTATAGTGGCTTCGCGTTTAACGGAGAAATACTACAGACCTACCATTGTCCTCACCCATTCTAATGGAATGCTTACCGGATCAGCCCGTTCTGTAGCTGGCTATGATCTTTACGAGGCCCTACTGGGTTGTGCCGATTTACTGGAACAGTTTGGCGGACATAAATTTGCAGCCGGACTAACCATGAAACCTGAAAATATCGGGAAGTTTACTGACCGCTTTGAAAATATTGTTGCTTCTACTATAACAGAAAATTTACTTTGTCCGGAAATCCATATTGACAACGAAATCAATCTGGCGCAGATAGATGGAAAATTCCAGCGCATTATTGCCCAGATGGCACCATTCGGACCAATGAACCCGGCTCCGGTGTTTGTAAGTCATGGCTTGATTTTGGCCGGAAGATCTTATATTGTAGGTGCAAAACATTTAAAATTGAGCATTAAACAACAAAATTCCGTTATTTTTGAAGCCATTGGATTTGGCCTTGCTGAATTTGAACAACTATTATTGCCCGATCAGCCTTTTTCTGTCTGCTATACTATAGAAGAGAATGTGTGGAAAGAGCAAAAGCGTTTACAACTGAATATTAAAGCAATTAGGATTAATAACCAAGATATAAATGATATTAAGAGCTGATAATCTTATAAAAAAATACAAACAGCGGACTGTCGTTAATGACGTTTCGTTTAGTGTAAGCCAGGGAGAGATTGTGGGATTACTGGGGCCTAACGGAGCAGGAAAAACGACTTCTTTTTATATGATTGTCGGTCTGATCAAACCTAACGAAGGCAGCATTTTCCTGGATGATGAGGATATCACCAAAGATGCGATGTACCGGAGAGCACAAAAGGGAATTGGTTATTTAGCTCAGGAAGCTTCTGTATTCAGAAAATTATCTGTAGAAGACAATATTATGGCTATCCTGGAAATGACTTCGATGACCAGAGTCGAACGGGAAGAAAAACTGGAGGAATTAATTGATGAGTTCAGTTTGCACAAAGTCAGAAGAAACCGTGGTGACCTTTTATCAGGAGGGGAACGCAGAAGAACAGAAATTGCAAGGGCGCTTGCTGCAAGTCCCAATTTTATTTTACTGGATGAGCCTTTTGCCGGGGTTGACCCGATTGCAGTAGAAGAAATCCAGACCATCGTTGCAAAACTCAGAAATAAAAATATCGGCATCCTGATTACCGACCACAATGTTCAGGAAACACTTTCCATTACTGACAGAGCTTATTTGCTATTTGAAGGAAAAATACTGGAGTCTGGTACTCCGGAAATTCTTGCCGCAAATGAAATGGTGAGAAAAGTTTACTTAGGTTCCAATTTCGTACTACGCAGTAAAAACTTATAATCTATAAAACCGAGCATGGCAATTGTAAATTCTATTTTTACCTGGTATATGAAAAAGCGTGTTCATCAGATCGAGCTTTTCATGAAATATCCTGTAGATGTCCAGGAAGAGTGGTTCCATAACCTGATTTCCTGTGCTGAAAATACAGAATGGGGAAAAAAATATGATTATAAATCTATTGAAACTCCTGAACAGTTTAAGCAACGTGTTCCACTGCAAAATTATGATACTTTAAAACCATATATAGAGCGGATGCTTCAGGGAGAGCAAAATATTCTCTGGCCGTCCGAAATCAAATGGTTTGCCAAATCATCGGGAACCACCAGTGACAGAAGCAAGTTTATCCCGGTATCACCCGAAGCACTGGAAGAATGCCATTTTAAAGGTGGTAAGGATATGATTTCTATCTTCTGTAACAATAAACACAACAATCAGATTCTTACAGGAAAAGCCCTGGTACTTGGAGGCAGCCATCAGATTAACCAGTTAAATGAAGATTCATTTTATGGTGACCTATCGGCAGTTCTGATCAAAAACCTGCCAATGTGGGCTGAATACTATCGTACACCGGATATTTCTATCGCTCTGATGGACGATTATGAACAGAAAATGGATAGAATGGCTGAGGCCACCATTAAAGAAAATGTAACCAATATATCGGGAGTACCTACCTGGACGATTGTTCTGGCAAAAAAGATCCTGGAAATCACCGGCAAAAAAAACCTGCTGGAAGTATGGCCTAATCTTGAGCTTTATTTTCATGGCGCTGTTAATTTCAGTCCTTACAGAGAGCAGTTTAAAGAATTAATCCCCAGGGACGACATGTATTACTTGGAGACTTATAATGCTTCTGAGGGCTTCTTTGGCATACAGGATCAGATGAATTCGGAAGAAATGCTTTTAATGCTTGATTATGGAATTTATTATGAGTTTTTACCACTTGAACAGCTTTGTGATGATAACCCTGCAACACTTACGCTTGGAGAAGTAGAGCTGTACAAGAATTATGCAATTATTATCTCTACCAATGCAGGATTATGGAGATATGTAATCGGGGATACCGTTCAGTTTACCTCTTTATCGCCTTTCAGAATTAAAATTACAGGCCGGACCAAACATTTTATTAATGCTTTTGGAGAAGAAGTGATTATAGATAATGCTGAACAGGCTATCAGTAAAGCATGTAAGGAAACTGGTGCCGCTTTTAAGGATTATACAGCATGTCCGATCTATTTCCGTGGAAATGAAGCCGGAGGGCATGAGTGGATAATTGAATTTGATCAGCAGCCGGACGATTTTGAGAAATTCGTTGATATACTAGATCAGACACTCCGGGAGATTAATTCTGATTATGATGCCAAACGTTTTAATAATATGGCTCTTTGCAGACCTAAGGTTCACAATGCACCAAGAGATACTTTTTATAACTGGCTGAAATCAAAAGGCAAATTAGGTGGACAGCATAAAGTACCCAGACTGGCGAATGAAAGAAAGTACGTGGATGAGATCCTGCCTTTACTACAGCATTAAGGAAAAGGTTGCATAGAACCGCAGGAACAATTTTTAGTATCTGTCAGACCAAAAGCACGCAGATAATACTGATAATAAGCCATCCTGTTTTTCATCGGGGCCACTGTTTCCCCTTTATTACATTCAATAGCACCGTTGATAATATTAGTGATCAGCCCAAACCCGGCAGACCATCCTTTTGCCTGTTCTGCAGCTGTAGGTTTCCACTTCCCATTAATTACATCATGTGCAGCAGGTTTAATCCCCTGTGGGGTCATCCAGAAATAAATAGCCGTTTCAAAAGAAACTACCGGATCTTTAAGCAATAGATCGGGGTCACTGAGTAATTTATTCTTATCTCCATAGATACAGTCAGAGGCGAAGCCGTAATTACCGTTATAACTTAACTGAAGCGGACCACGTCCGTAGTATTTTTTACCTGGAAGCGCCGGATAAATTACATTATTAACTACATAGTTTTTAACAGTGTCCAATTCTCTCTTCAGCATCAGCCCATCATTAAATTGTCCATCACGTCCGTTCCGGGTTTCATGGGCAACCTGTGCAAAAAAAGCTGCCAGTTCTTTCTGATTGGTCTTCAGATCCTGATTATTACAAAATAAGCCATAATCAATTGTGACGCTGCTGTATTCTTTTTGCTGTGCCCAGCTCTCGTTCCAGTCTTTATCCTGACGAACAACCGTTTCTTTACCGGTACGTTTATCGGATCTTGTAATTTTATAGATAAAAGGCCCTCTTTTCTCAATTCTGACTTTTACCTGTGCCAGGTTCTGTACAGCTTTGAGGAAAGAGGGATAAGTGAAGAACTTGTCTCTTAAAGGAAAAAGCTTATTGAATTGTGCCTGAGGAATTAAGGTAGAAAATGAAGCAACCGCCCTGGTTTGAACAGGATTTCTTAATTTAAATGCTTCCGCGGGAAGGAAATAACATAAACAGATCAGGGCTCCAGCAATAAATTTAACCTTTTTTTGTATCATAATTAATTTTACAGGCTTACACCTGAGAGAGAAGAAACTTAATAAATCCTATGCAAAGTCTAAATATACCCATAATTTAAAAAAATTGAATAATTTCATACATAATCATACCAGAATCAGTCCTGATCAGTGGTTCATTACCGTTAATGTTTATATACCCGGTCAGACCAGGATTTTGTTTCGACAAATAGTTAATCCGCATCATTCTATAAAAGAACAATTCATACAACAATCAATCCGGTTTTTTGTTTAATTCATAATATAATTCTTCAGGCATAATTTAAAATGAAGAATAGATTGCAGAAAAATGGCTTATTACCCCAATCAGACAGGTTCAGAAATACGAAATCAATGACAGAAATTAAAACGCCGGATAATCTTATTCCCGGCAATGACGAGATAAGATTAAAGAAACTATACCAATATGAAATATTAGGCACCCCTTCTGAAACAGATTTTGATACTATTGCTTTAATGGCTGCAGAAATATTCAACACAAAAAAGGCTTTTGTAACCTTTGTAGATAAAGGCCGTGTTTTTGTCAAAGCAAGCAGCAGCCTGATTGAAGTTGATCATATTTCAAGAGCCTACGGTCTGTGTTCATTAAGTATCATGGAGAACGACCTGACCATATTCCATGATACACATGAATTTCCAGAATTAATGAAAAACCCCTATATCGCCAGACCTGGGGGGGTAAGGTTCTATGCAGCCGCACAAATACGCACAGCGGATGGATTTGCACTGGGGACCGTTTGTGTACTCGATGCTGAACCCAGGACAGTAGTTACAGAACAACAATCCAGAATGCTTCAGTTACTTTCGAGAGTGGTTATGGAGAAACTGGAAACCCGTCTGGTCAACAGAAAAATTGTCAGGGCCTATGATGATCGCCTGCACAGGCTGGCCCATGATATGAAGAACCCAGTGACCTCTATCTCTCTGTACGCACAGTTATTAGGTAGCAGGGAGATCAGCAGTGAGAAAGTATTTAACATGGCCGCTAAGATCGAGGCTTCTTCTAAAGGCATAGAGCAAAAGTTGAATAACCTGCTGACAGACGCAAGAAATGAAAATTCCAATATTGAATTAATTTATGAAGTTCTGATGATTACAGAACTCCTTACACAATTACAACAGTCTTTCGAGCTTTCATTAACTGCGAAAAATCAAACATTGATTATCAATAATGAATTATCAGTTTTAATTTATGCCGACAAAGACCGTATACTGGATATTTTTGATAACCTGCTGAGCAATGCAATGAAGTATTCACACTTAGGAGCTATAATTACAATCAATACTTCACTTCATGAAGATGAGCTGGTTGTTGAATTCAAGGATGATGGCCTTGGATTAAATGAAGATGATCTGAAAAAATTGTTCCTGAAATTTGCCAAATTAAGTTCTATCCCTACTGCTCATGAGAAATCTTATGGTCTGGGTTTATTTATAGTCAAGATGCTTGCAGAGAGCCATAAAGGTAAAGTATGGGCAGAGAGTAAAGGTAAGAACCATGGAAGTTCATTCTTTGTTTCTCTACCCATTCTTAAACAACAGGAACTTAATTAAAGGATACCCGCCATATAAGGATCAGAAATAGATTCTTCTCCGGTTTCAGTATGTCCGGCATATTGTCTGCTATAACCAGGTTCATCGGTCAGCACTGTAAAATCATACCATCCTGAATTCTTTTCAAGATTGATGGTTATACTTTCTTTGCTTCTTCCTTTTAACTGGATTTTTCGGGAATCATCAGGCCCATATACCCCACCATTTATGATTATATTCAAGGCTTCTTCTCCTTTATTTTCCAGCAGAACGGTTATGTTTCCGCTGAGCTTTTCTTTCAGCAGCCCTGATTTTTCATATAAACAGGATACCTGGAGCGCAGGATCATTTTTACCTCCTTTAAAATGCCTGTAAAATCCATTAGGTGCTCTTACAGCAAGATTATAACTATGATCGCTGAATTTGTTCAGGTCAAGCTGATGACTGACCTGACCGCCCCCATTTACTGCATAGTCCCAATTTTTTCCTTCCGTTTCAGCATACAGGCTTAATGAGGTAACATTAAATGCAGCCCCTACTGGTTCCAGCACTTGTCCAAAACCTGTTTTCCCAGATGCAAAATTCAATGTTATGGCTGTCCTCTGCTCATTCAGACTGGCCTCAGCAAATAGCTGATAAGGTAAAGCACAGGCTTTTCTTGTCCCTTTTTCCTGAACAGGCATCACAGCAGGAGATTGGGGCGAAAATGAGGCATTCAGGTTAATTGCAGCAATTTCTTCTTTGGTCAATGCATCAGGAGTGACTTGCTTGGGTTTATTTTTAGCATTCTGGATGCTAGTCACCACTTCCTCTTTTTTCAGAGATTCAGGATGAGCTATCTTCTCTCCGTTGTAAGGTCGGAAAGCAGAAGTAAGGTCACCACAGACAGCTCTTCTCCAGTCACTGATCTGGTGACTTCTGATCTTTTTACCTGTTTTTTTACTTAAAAAACGTTCCAGAAACTGTTGCGATGAGGTGTGATCAAATACCTGTGAGTTTACATATCCTCCTTTACTCCAGGGTGAAGCGATCAGCATAGGTACACGGTATCCCAGACCTATCGGGCTTCCTTTTTTAGCTTCCCATTCCACATCTATATCCATTTTTTCGGAAACCTTTCCCGTATCCGTATCTTTTGGATTGGGTGCAACGAATGGAGGCAGATGATCAAAATACCCGTCATTTTCATCGTAGGTCAGGACAAAAATTGTTTTTTTCCAGATCTCAGGGTTTTTGGTCAGGATATCAATGGCTTCAGAAACATACCATGTCCCATATAGAGGAGAGCTTGTATGGTCCGAAAACCGCTGCGGGGCAACCAACCAGGATACGGTTGGCAGTTTACCCTTATCTACATCTTCCCGGAACTGATGAAAGATATCATTTTTAGGAATTTCTACAGTTTCTTTAACTCCCTGGTCATTGGTATAAGTAAAGGGTTCGAGTTCCAGGTAATCACCTTTGATCGCAATATTTGTAGCAAATGCTTTATCAATAAGATTCTTTTCCTTCTGACTGAGTTTATTGTATTTCTGCTGAACCTGTTCTGCACTTAAGATCTCTTTTTTACTGGTCTTATCTCCGTTTTTACGGAAATAGGCAGATAGTTTCACATTATAGCGTTTCACATACTCCAGCGCATTATCGCCGTAGTTATCCACCCAGTCCCCTACTCTTTTATCCTGTAAATTAACAGTCCATAATTCATTCTGATAGACTTTCCAGTCTACACCGTGTTCTTCAAGCAGCTCTGGGAAAGTATCCCAGTCTACAAATGTATTGGTATGTGATTCTGCCTGCGAATTGTCAACCGCAGCGATAGCCTTTCCGTTTTGTTCAGGCCGGATTGTCCCGGTCCAGAAAAATAACCTGTTGGGTGTGGTACCGGTCAGTGAAGAACAGAAACTATGATCACAGATGGTAAAAGCATCAGCCAGTGCATAATAAAATGGAATATCAGTTCTGTCATAATACCCCAGGGTCATTAAAGATTTTACAGGTACCCATTTATCATATTTACCCATATTTCTTGCAGCAACCTGGTCATTCCATGAATGTGGAAGCCCACCCTGCCAGGTAATTTTTGTTTTATTAATATCAACATGGAAAGGGGCAAAGGTATTTCCTGAAGCATCCTGCTGCAACCATACTTTATTTTTGTTCGGCAGGATAGCAGCCCTTGGATCATTAAATCCCCTTACTCCTCTCATTTTACCAAACATATGATCGAAAGACCTGTTTTCCTGCATCAGAAAAACGACATGTTCCGCATCGTAAAAAGTAGTCCCGGGATCTGCTTCAATTGCCATTGCCTTTTGTATAGACATTGGAATTACACTGGCCAAACCAGTAGCGCCTGAAAACATGGCTGCCTTCTTTAAAAAGTCTCTTCTAGAATCCATTCTTGTTAATCAATATATATTACTTAATCGGGAACATTTGGGAGTTGTCCCGCTATATTAGCTGAAATAATTGCTTTAACAAAGATATCGGCTACATAATTCTTAATTGTAAAGCTTTTGTTAAACAATAAAAACTTGAAGATAGCAGAATGGTGGATTACAGATATATCTTTTTAAACTTCTGCCAGGTATTTATGGACAAAACTAATAGCCATTGAACCTTCTCCCACGGCAGAAGCCACACGGTTCATCGCTCCTGAACGTACATCACCGGCAGCAAAAATACCAGGACAACTTGTTTCCAGTAAAAACGGGTCCCGCTTGAGTTTCCAGGATTTGGTAAAGTTCTCGTAGTTTCTGAGTTCACGTCCCGTTTCAATAAAGCCTTTTTCATCTTTAAGGATATCCAGCTTCAACCAGTCAGTATAGGGTTTTGCGCCAATGAATATATAAAGTGCAGCAGCCTCCCTTTCGGTTGTTTCTTTTGTTTTAACATTAATCAGTACCAGTTTTTCAAGATGGTTCTGCCCCTCTGCTTCCAACACTTCGGTATGAGGCAGGATATGAATATTCGGAGTATGCCCGATCTGATCAATCAGGTAGGAAGACATCGTGGCCGCAAGACTATCCTTCCGGATGATTATACTGACATTCGCAGCAAATTTGGAAAGATACATAGCCGCTTGCCCCGCTGAGTTACCTCCACCAATAATGTAGACATCTTTCTCTTTGCAGGCAGAGGCTTCAGTCATCGCTGCCCCATAATAGATACCTGCTCCGGTAAAGTTCTCTATACCTTTCACTTCCAGCTTCCTGTAATCTACTCCGGTAGTTATAATTACGGTCCGGCTTACAATTTCTGGCCCGTCTTCCAGTATAATGGTTTTATAGCCATCCTTCTGTTTAATATCACTGACAGACTGGGGGGACAGAAACCCTGCGCCCAGACGTACTGCCTGACTAATCGCCCGTCTGGTCAGATCTGCACCGCTCAGTCCGGATGGAAAACCAAGATAATTCTCTATTCTGGAACTTGTTCCTGCCTGTCCTCCTGGGGCCTTACGTTCAATCATGAGTGTTTTCAATCCCTCTGAGGCACCATAAACTGCCGCCGCCAATCCGGCAGGGCCTGCTCCAATGATAACAACGTCATACATATCATGGATGATTTCCGGATTCTTCCCTATTTTTGTAGCAATCTCTTTAATCGAAGGTTTACTCAGAAAAGTACCATCATCCAGCACCACCAGGGGCAGATCATCATTCGTTAGTTGATTAATGGACAACAGTCCAGCTGCATCCGGATTTTTCTGAATATCCATCCAGCGATATGGGATCAGATTACTGGCCAGATAATCCTTCACCACATGTGACAATGGAGAAAACTGAAAACCGACAACCCTGATCCCTTTAAATTCAGGAATGTAATCTCCCTGCCAGTCTTCCAGCAGATCATTGATAACCGGGTATAGTTTATCTTCAGGCGGATCCCAGGGTTTGATCAGATAGTAATCCAGTTTTACTTCATTAATTGCCCTGATTGCAGCTTCAGTATCTGAATAGGCCGTCAGCAATACACGCTTGGCCTCAGGAAACAAGACAATGGCCTTTTCCAGGAATGCAACCCCTTCCATTTCGGGCATCCGCTGATCGCATAAGAACAAGGCGACCACATCAGAACTATTTTTAAGCTCAGTCAGCATTTCTAATGCTTCCTGTGCCGAAGTAGTACTTATGATTTTATATTCCTTACCATATTGTACTTTCAGGTCACGGCTGATCGCGCGCAAAACCTGTGGATCATCATCTATAGAGAAAATTATGGGTAAATTCATGTGGTGTTAATTATTAAATGGAAAACAGACTACGAATTCAGTGTGCCCGCCTTTAGAGCTGACTTTTACCGAACCATTATGCTGGTGCACGATTCTCTGGACTACTTCCAGTCCCATACCTGTTCCTTTCCCCATCGGTTTGGTCGTAAAGAAAGGATCAAATATATTGGGCAGGGCACTAGCTGGAATACCCGGTCCGTCATCTGTTACAGTAACTTTTACGAAATCCCTGTCCTTCTCTGTTTTTAAGGTCAGTGTTCCCTGCTCATTCGTTTCCATAGCATCCAGCGCATTATCAACCAGGTTAGTCCATACCTGATTAAGTTCACCTATCAAAGCCTTTACCGGTGGAAGCGTTTCATCATAATCTTCCACTACTGTTATATTCCCCTTTCTGATTTTATAACCTAACATGGTCAGCGTATTACGGATACCTGTATGAATATCGGCAAATTGTTTGTCCTGCCCCCTGTCCATATGCGTAAATGTCTTGACTGAATTGACCAGATCGGCAATACGTCTCGATGACTCCTGTATGTCTTCAACCATCCGTTCAGTAATCAGCAGATTACTGATCCAGTTAAATACAGGGGATAAATTGCCAGGGACAGTTACCGCACATGCCTCCAGATCAGTGATGCTGAAATTGAAATCCACAAAACTCTCCGCAATTGCATATCCGTTTTCTACCTCCCTTTCTTCAAACCAGCTGCTGATCTCATCCTCCAGTGCCATTCTTTGTTTTAAGGTTAAATGAGGATGATCGGTTACAGCCAGTATTTTAAAAACTTCGGTATTCAGCGCATCTATACTGTCGCAATCCATAGTAATCGAAGCAATTTTTTTAAAGACTTCCGAGCTCATCTTCAGGTGTTCTTTCAGTGAAACAGAATCCCTTACAATTGCAGATGCCGGGTTATTCAGCTCATGCGCCAGGCCGGCACTAAGTTTACCCAAAGCCATCATTTTTTCATTCTGCTGTTGTAATGCGGTAAATTCACGTACCCGGTTACTCATGACGTGGACCAATGCCTGTGTGAGTTCAAAATGATTTTTAATCATCTCCTGTATTCTTTCTACAGGAAAACTCAGTAATTGCACTGTACCATTCGCCTGTGCATAACCAGAAGCAACCTTACCCCTTGAATAGGGTAAGTAACCCATAATATCACCACTTGTAAAAGCGCCGAACTCCCGCTTTGAGCCATTTTGCATCAGATATAGATCCAGTTTTCCGGAGATAACCAGATGGGGGCCGGTAATTGCGTCGCCCGGTGAAGTCAGAAAACTGCCGTCTTCCAGTAAATGGTTTTTACTGTTATCCAGAAACCATTGTAACTGATCATCAGGGACATTTATAAAAATTTCGAGAGACTTTAGCCATGAAAGAGTTACAATATCCATACGCTAAAATTAACTAAATTTAGCTTTACATCATAAGGAATAAATCCTTTGTTTACCAAAGCTTAACATTATGGTTATTTGATATTAATAAACAAAGTTTAGTATTGCTAAACAAAAGATCACCAGATATGATGCCAATAAAACTAGCAGTATTTGATATAGCCGGCACGACAATTAAAGATAACCATGAGGTCAGTAAAGCACTTCAGGCCGCTTTAAAGAAACACAATTACACTGTTAATTTAACCCGGATTAACCCTTTGATGGGTTATGAGAAGAACCTGGCGATACAACAGCTACTTCAAATGCATGAAACTGATACATCCTTAATAACAGCCGGACTGATCAGCAGCATTCATACTGAATTTGTCAGACAAATGCTTGATTTCTATCAGAATGGCCCGGCAATTGAACCACTACCAAATGTAGAAGAGACACTCCGCACATTACATGAGCAGGGAATTAAAGTGGGTATCAATACAGGTTTTTCGAAAGATATTGCAGATGTCATTATCAATCGTCTACAGTGGAAAGAAAAAGGCATTATTGATTACGTGATCGGCTCGGATGAAGTTGAACTAGGCCGCCCTCATCCATTCATGATTCAGCAGCTGATGAAGGAATGCGGACTTACAGACCCTTTGCAGGTTATCAAAGTTGGTGACACCGAAGTGGATATTCATGAAGGACAAAATGCAGGCTGTAAATATGTAATCGGTATAACTACCGGGATTTTTACCCGTGAGGAGTTGGAAACTTACCATCCTACACATATTATCGATGATATGTCACAGATTTTAACCCTGGTAAACGGATAAATTATGGAACTGATGAACCACCTGCGGGCTAAAGTTGCCAGACTCCCCTATGCTGTGCTTTCTCTTCTTGCCGCTATTGCTGCTTTTGGCACTTATACTGCGATGTACGCTTTCCGTAAAGCTTTTGCTGCGGGTACTTTTATAGACCATCAGTACTTCCATGTGGATTATAAAGTGTGGCTGGTGATTGCCCAGGTTCTGGGATATACCCTGAGCAAATTTTACGGGATCCGTTTTATTTCGGAAATAAAAGGGAATAACCGCGCAAAGAGTATTTTAGTGCTTATTGGCATTTCATGGCTGGCACTGTTAGGTTTTGCACTGGTACCTGCTCCATGGAATATTGCCTTTTTATTTATCAATGGTTTCCCTCTGGGAATGATCTGGGGACTGGTATTCGGTTATCTGGAAGGAAGAAAGTCAACAGAATTTATGGCCGCGGTGATGTCAATCAGTCTGATCTTTGCCTCTGGTTTTGTCAAGACCGTTGGCCGCACTCTACTGACGGTATTTCATGTGAACGAATATCATATGCCTTTCCTTACAGGAGCATTATTTGTGATCCCTCTTGTCCTGTTTGTATTTATTCTGGAACTGATTCCTCCACCATCGGCAGAAGATAAAAAACTCAGGGTAGAGCGTTCTCCAATGAACGCTCAGGAAAGAAGGATGTTTCTGATACGTTTTCTTCCAGGCATTATTTTAACTGTAATTATCTACGTCATGTTAACGATTATGCGTGATGTCAGAGATAATTTTGAAGTAGAGATCTGGGCCGATTTCGGAGTCAAGAGCAATAATATTTATACACATATTGATCTGTTTATCTCTATTATTGTGTTAACGGCAATCAGTCTGCTTATTCTGGTTAAAAAGAATCTCAAAGCCTTTAGTATTATCCATTTGTTTATTATTGGAGGATGTATATTGGTAGGCATGTCCACTTATCTCTTTGATCATAAAATGATTAATCCGATCACCTGGATGACTATGGCCGGACTGGGTCTCTATCTAGCCTATGTACCTTATAATGCCATCTTTTTTGAAAGGATGATTGCATCTTTCAATTACCGCAGTAACGTTGGTTTTCTGATGTATATTGCTGATGCCGCAGGTTATCTGGCCAGCATCAGTATTTTATTAACCAAGGAATTAGCCAGACCCAACATCAGCTGGGGCATATTTTTTAAAGAAGGCATTATGCTGGTCTCCATAGTTGGTGGTATCAGCAGTGTACTATCACTTATTTATTTTTTACAGACTGCTCAGAAAAACAAAAAGAAAGAAAAAAAAACTGAGCAACAATTTAATATCGTTTCCTTATGAAGACTGCTATAGTAATAGGTGCAGGTATTGTAGGTTTAGCTACTGCCCGTGCATTATCAATCAGAGGTTATCAAGTAACCATTATCGAGCGCAACGAACGTGCCGTTGGTGCATCGATCCGGAATTTCGGCATGGTATGGCCTATCGGACAAGCTACAGGCCCTATGTTTGAAAGAGCGATGTTATCCCGCAGCATATGGAAAGAGATCTGTACAGAGGCTAAAATATGGCATGATGAAGTAGGTTCATTACACCTGGCCTATCATGATGATGAATTACAGGTCATGAGTGAATATGTGAATATTAACAGTCAGCACCGGAATTGTAGTCTGCTAACTGCTGAGCAGGCATTACAAAAATCACCTGCTATTAATACGAATGGACTGAAAGGAGCCTTATGGAGCGGTGAGGAAATGATCATCGAATCAAGAGTAGCTATAGGCCAGGTCGCTTCTTACCTGGCTGAAAAGTTTGGTGTGATTTTTCATTGGAACACCGCAATCAGCCGGATTGAACATCCAAAAGTTAGTTCAGGAAACCAAAACTGGGAAGCAGATGAAATATTTGTCTGCAGTGGTGCTGATTTTGAAACACTATACCCTGAGTTATTTGCTTCGGCAGAAATTACCAAATGTAAGTTACAGATGATGCGTCTGGTAACTCAACCTGATGAATGGCGTATAGGCCCTTCTTTATGTGGTGGATTATCCATGATCCATTATCCGGGTTTTCAGGCTGCCTCCTCTTTACCAGCTTTACGCAAAAGGTATGAAGAACAATATGCAACCCATTTAAACTGGGGTATCCATGTGATGGTATCACAAAACGGAAGCGGAGAATTAACCATCGGAGATTCTCATGAATATGGCCTGGTCCATGATCCGTTTGACAAGGAGTTTATCAACAACATGATTATAGAATACCTGCATACTTTTGCCAGTTTCAAATCATGGAAAATGCTTCAGTCATGGCATGGTATCTATCCTAAAATGACCAATGGAGCGACCGAGCTCATTACTGAAGCTGCACCTGGAGTGACCATCATCAATGGTCTTGGTGGTAACGGAATGACTTTATCTTTAGGTTTATGTGAACAATACATTGCTTCCAGAGTTTAACAATAGAAAAAGCGGCAGGAACTGAATCCTGCCGCTTTTTCTATATATTAAATATAACAAAGAAATTACTTTTTCTTTTGCTCTATATTAGGCAGAAAACCGGTAATGATACCTAGCAAAGGTAAGAAAGCACATACTTTAAACACATATTCGATACTTGTCTGATCGGCCAGTTTACCCAGTACAGCAGAACCTACCCCTCCCATACCAAAAGCAAAACCAAAGAACAGCCCCGCAATCATACCTACTTTACCCGGAATCAGCTCTGTAGCATAAACCAGAATCGCTGAAAAAGCGGAAGAGATAATCACCCCAATTACTACTGCCAGCACGCCTGTTAAAAATAATCCCGTATAAGGAAGTAATAAGGTAAAGGGTGCAACTCCTAAAATAGAAATCCAGATAATATACTTTCTGCCAAAACGATCACCTAATGGCCCGCCTATCATTGTTCCCGCAGCCACTGCGGCTAAAAAGGCAAACAGATATAGTTGTGATTGCTGCACAGAAACATGGAATTTATCAATCAGATAAAAGGTAAAGTAGCTGGTCATACTGGCCATATAGAAATACTTTGAAAAGATCAGGACCAGGAGAATGGCAATAGAAATAACAACCCTTCTTTTCGATAGTGCTGGCCTGTTCTCGTCCAGGGTACGCACTTTACCACTAACTTTGAGATCCAGATGATCACTGTACCATTTGCCAATCTGTATCAGGATCAGAATTCCCAGGACCGCTGCAATTCCAAACCAGATAATATAAAATTGTCCGTAAGGAATAACAATCAGTGCAGCCAGTAACGGACCTATTGCACTTCCCGCGTTTCCTCCAAGTTGAAATATGGATTGCGCGAGTCCTTTTTTACCTCCCGAAGCCATGTGTGCTACTCTTGAAGCTTCCGGATGGAAAACTGATGAACCTAATCCAATAAAACAAACTGAAACCAGGATTGCCATAAAACTTGTCGCCAAAGAGACCAGAACCAGCCCCATCAACGTGAACCCCATTCCGACAGCCAGAGAATAAGGTCTTGGTTTTTTATCAGAAAAGTGCCCTATAAAAGGCTGCAACAAGGAAGCCGTTAACTGATAGGTTAACGTAATCAACCCAATTTGTGAAAAGGATAAATTAAACTTCGCCTTAAATAATGGATAAACGGCAGGAATAACTGCCTGTAACATATCATTCAGTAAATGTGTAAAACTGATTGTAAAGAGTATCGGATAAATCGTCTTTTGGATGATTGCTTTTGTTGTAGAGGAGTCGAGTGTTGCTGTATTAGTTTCCATCAATATCAATTTGTTTTTAACTTCTTTATAAATTCATTTTACTGAGAAACATGTCCTATAATTTTCGCTGAGTTGCTCCAGGCTTTCTTTGCATCACCAGCTTCTATACTTTTAACCAGCTGTTTATGCTGATGACTTGTTTCCCTGAAGGCTTTCGTGTCTTTGTAGATCTCCAGAAACCAGTTTCTCAGATGGATAGCCACTGACTTATACAGGTCTATCAGAATATCGTTACCTGAGGCCTCAGCAATAGCGATGTGAAACTGAATATCTGCATCTATACATTCTTCCAGCTGATCATGTTTTGCTGCTTTGTCCCGCACTTTAAGCCAGTCATATATTTTTACCAGATCAGCTTTTGTTCTGTTTAAAGCTGCCTTTTCAGCAATCTTCATTTCCAGTAGTTGCCGTACCTCGTCCAGATCCTTTCTGTCGGCTCGTTTTAAACGTTGCGACAGCGGTTCCTTAATACCAGTTGAATTCTCCACAAAAGTTCCGATCCCCTGCTGTACTCTTAATAAACCAGAATTCAACAGAATCTTGATAGCTTCTCTGATAGTAGAACGGCCAACGCCAAAAGTTTTCATTAACTCAGGTTCTATAGGCAGTTTTTCATTGACCTTATAATTGCCAAAGGCGATTTGCTGCTGAAGTTTTTCGGCAACCTCATCGGCTAATGATTTTCGGGAGATTAAATTATTGTTATTCATCATATCATCTGATGATTCAAAGGTAGAGGATATTTAATAACTTACCAAATGAAAATTTAATCCCTGTCCGTAAAGGTCTCTTCCAAAACCGCCCATTTACCCTGAATTGGTTATCTCATTGTAAAATTGTTTTCCCTAACCAAGTAAACAATGATAATTTAAAGACATCTGATTAAATTGGTTTAAAGACCAATCTGATATGATGACCATAATCGCCGCAACTGATTTTTCTGAATTAGCTGAAAATGCAGTGGAGTATGCAGCCGAAATAGCGAGACATAAACAAGCAAAACTAGTTTTGTTCAATTCCTTTGTCATTCCCTTCCATGCGGCTAATACACTACTACCAGCTTCAAGTATTCAGTTATTAATGATTGAAAATGAGATCAGGTTGCTTGAAAGAGCTTTTTCCCTTTCCTACGATTATGGGATTGAGGTCGGACATGAATGTGCCTTTTCATTTATTGAAGACGAGCTTAAGGAAGTGATCAAAAAATACAAGGCCGAATTGATTGTTTTAGGCATGCCTGAAAAAACGCTGGAACAGGAACTTTGGGGTAACACAACTTCCTATGCAATCAAAAACTTAAAACTTCCTGTGCTGGCGGTACCTGTAAATGCCCATTTCGCGGGGACAAAAAAGGTGCTTTTCGCCTGTGATGTATTGCGTGGATTATCCAAAAAAGTGCTGGAACGTGTCAAGGAAGTTGCTATCGATCTCGAAGCAGAGGTTGAAATCTTTAATGTGGATCAAAAACTGGAAATATTGAGATCAGAGGAAGCCCATGCTTCGGTTATCCATGCACTTGACGATAGCCTCGACGGTGTCACTTATTATTATAAAAATGTCAAATCAATTATGGTTATCAGGGAAATAGAAAAAGAAATTAAGGAATTTCAGGCCGACCTGCTGATTATGGTCCCCAAAAAATATGGTTTCTGGGCAAGCATTGTACACCGGAGTAAAACACGTGTCATGGCCTCTGGCCTCAATATACCTTTACTTTCTATACCAGTCTGATATACCACAACACATCCATCGTTATTACTAATCAAAACCATTAAAACAATCAATTATAATAATCAAAGACTGGTCCCGATATTTGGAGAATGAAAAGGTTAATATTTGGTTTACTATTTCTTAGCTCCTTTATTCAGGCTTGTCAGAGTCAGGGAAAGCAAAAAATTGATAAACCGCAGCATAATCACAAGGTTGATTCTGTGCTTAAAAATCCAAAGACTGATTATCTTAATGAAATCCCATAAATCAGCTAATGGCTCAGTCTCTTTCCCTACTGGTCAGTTCATTCACCTTCGCCGCTGTCTGGTGGATAATTTCATCCAGTTCTTTCACACAATTATTAATCATCCTGTAGTATTCTTCCTTTTCAGCCTGATCGGTTGTGTTCTCCACTAACATTGACAGCCCCAGAATAGAAGCTACGGGTCTGCGTATTTCATGCGAATTGATCCAGGCGATCTCTTTTAAAGTCTGATTCTGTTCATTAATCTGTGCTTCGCGTTTTTTTCGCTCTGTGATCTCAGTAACGATATCTATATAACCCGAATGCTGACCATCCGAATCATAGATTGAAGTACTGTTAATTTCAACCCAATAAGGGTTTCTGCTTTTATTGTAGTTTACAATTTCTGCATAAAAATAGTCCTGTTCTTTTAACGTATCCTGAATAATTTCCCTGGTCGATCTGTTAGTTTCCGGCCCGTATAAAATGTCTTCAGGCAATTTACCTTTCAGCTCCTCCAATTCATATCCCGTCAGCCGTTCAAATGCAGGGTTCACCCATTGTATCCTTTGTGCAATGTCTTTAATGACAATACCATTTCTGACCTTACCAACCACTTCAGCGAGCTGCCGGTTCTCCTCATCTTTACGACTTAATTCATCTATATCTTTAACTGCACCAATAACCCGTTTAGGTACACCGTCTTCACCTGTGAGTAAATAAGCCTGATCAAAAACATATTTGTAACTTCCATCAGCACACCTAAAACGGTAAGACGCTTCCCAGCGTTTTTTAGTAAGCTTCACAAAGTTATCCAGACTGTGGATGACCTCTTTTTTTTCCAGTGGATGTATCCTGTCCTCCCACCAGTCCAGTGTATCTGGTATCTGTTTACAATCATAACCGAACAGGGGTAATAAGCCAGCATTCCATGTCAGTTTATCTGTATTCAGGTCCCAGTCCCAGATCGCATCATGAGTTGCTTTATTAACCAGTTCATGCCATTCCAGTGCATTGGTTAATAATAGTTCACGGTTGAAACTTTCTGTGACATCCTGCATCACCCCCATAATTTTCAAAGGCTGTTCATCCTGATAAACGACAATTCCCGCATGACGTACATGACGCCATTCTCCATCTATTTGCAGACGGTGTACATAATCCAGTTCGCCGCTTTTCAGTACGACTTCCAGATGATCATTAAAGCCATGAACGTCATCAGGATGTACACGTTCCATAAAAAATGATGCTGGTGTAATTGCAGCATCAGGCTGTAAACCAAAAAGTGCATACAAACTATCAGACCACATGACTTCATCCTGCTGAATAAAATACTCCCAGCTGGCCACTTTAGCCATTTTCTGCGCATAATGCCACTGCTGCTGCCCCTTCTTACTATTCTCGAGATTCCGCTGCAGATATTCCATCTCCCGCTTTTGCCCCCTGTTATAAAGATTAACAAGATAATGAAGCAGTAAGGCGCTGAATGCAATAAACATAAACCCCTTTAAACTATTGACCAATGCCCTGTCATGTACAGGCATACCGTCAATTAACATGGCGATAAACTGATCGCTTAAAGCCACCCATATAATACCTATGGTCACGTATAGTAATACGATGTAATTCTTATTTTTCAACTAAAGCGTTTATATATTAAACATAGCGATAAATATTGGTTTCCCTCCCGGGACGTTACGGCTTTACCTGCACCCTGATCCCTTCGGAATTAGTCGTGAATTCGGGGGCATACATACACTGTAAAGAAGTTATTCCATTAGAAAAACTTCCTGCATGTGTGACTCTTAAAGCATATTCAAATACATAGACACCTTTACGCAAATAACTGATAAAGAAATTTGTAGAAGCATCTTTCGTACTTTCATAATACCCCAGCCCATCCTGATATTTGTATTGTGAAATTACATTTACCGGTTCGAAGCCTGCTGACCTCATATCTTTCAGGTGTATATATTCCATATCCCGGTCTGTATAAATCTCTATTCTCACCTTTAACAAATCACCGGTTGCAAGTTGATTAGCCGCAGATATCGGAGTAAGCACATCTCCCTTTGCCGTTTGTTTCTGTATAAACAATTGTTTCTTGATTTTAACCCCGGTCTGTGAAGGCGTAATCCGATCAAGCTGTTCAAAATATTGCCAGTACACCCCACCCCAGGCAATTGACTGATTATTGTTTTTAATTTTAATTTCAGCCATTTCAGGTTTTATAGCTGCCCCTGCTATACTTACTTTCTGATAACCCGTACCAGCTTCTTTACTGCCAGCTGTGATGCCCAGTTCGCTGAATGTTTTATTGCCGATCAGGATTTCCGGTTCAGCAGATTCTCCTAATAAATTATAACCTTTCATCAATAAGGCGTAACAGGCCGCAGCTGTCGCTTTGGTTGTTTTCCAATCATTGGTTTGTTTATTTTTCAACAGCCAGATTTTCATTTCCTCCACTGAACTGGCATCTGCAGCAACTTCATCAAAGGCCTCAATTAATAAGGACTGTGTCTCAATCGGATTCTGATACCACCACCAGCCACTACGGTTATTTGCCCAGTACATACCCATTTCATCGCTCTGCTGTGCCCTTTCTTTTAACAGATTAATGATTTTCAATGCCTCTGGCCTGTTTCCATTTCTGCTCAAAACCAATGCAGCCTGACCTAACTGATAAGGCTCCATTGTTTTCCAGCTTTCGGACAGTCTTTTCAGATAATAAGCGACAGCTTTTTTAAATTCAGGATCTTTATTTTCCTGATTGGTATAACTACGTCCGTACAGATAATGTAAAGGCAGATACGCAATACCTTTTCCTGAAGTTTCTTTTTTGAAGTCAAGAATCAATTGGTTATCCAGGTAAATGATAGCCTTATTCAGTATCTGATTAAATCCAGGAAATGCCTTCTGATCAATCAAATTCAGTTTTTCAAGCTGCCCCATCCCTAAAACTATATGTTGGGTAATATATCTGTCTTCACTCATTCCTGTAAACCAGGCAAAAGAACCATTCGGTTTTTGCATCTTTTCCAGCTTCTCAAAATTGCTTTTCAGCTCGTAACTCATCCTGTTTAAATCAAACAAAACACCCAGACGTTTTTTCTGTTCCGTTTCTGAAGAAGCAGCCCTTACCCAGGGAGTTTCTTCTAATAAAACCGACTTCAGTTCAGGGTTCTTCTCTAAATTGGAAAGAAGGGCTTCTCCATTATTTGTTTGCTGCCACTGATTGAATACTTCTTTAATCTTTGGAGAACTATTGATGATTCCGGTGGCAAAACTATTCGCATAAAAACGGCTGAAAGTCTGTTCCGCACATTCATATGGATATTCCATTAAATAAGGCAGCGATTGTACCGCATACCAGATAGGATTAGCTGTAAATTCTAAAGTCAGTGCCTGGTTTCTTATTGTTTTTGAAGATCCTGATTTTAGTAATTTTTCGAGGGTAAAGGTTTTTGTCGTATTTCCTCTCACGTTTAAAGGCATCGTTTCGGTAACCAGCATAGAATTTGGTAAAACCGGAATAGTCATCTCTTCTCCATCACTATATTTTCCGGATTGGGCCAATACCTTATAGGTTATCGCACTGATCCCGGATGGAATAATTAACGGCCATTTCAAGACTTCATTCCCTTTATCTGCCAATGCAAATTTTTGCAGGGCATTTCCTTCCGGAGAAAGAATCTGGATAATTTTTCCGGTTAAGGCATCTCTTAATTCTAAGGAGGCCTCACCACTAAGGTCCTTTCCAGATAAATTATTCAGTTTTGCACTGAAAAGGATCGTATCCCCTTCACGGAAGAAACGGGGAGCATTTGCCGAAATAGCCAATTGTTTTTGTGTGATCAGCTCACGTTCAACAGTGCCTGTTTTAAGGTCTTTGGTATGGGCAAAACCCATCATTTTATATCTTGTTAGTGATTGAGGAATTGTAAACTCAATATCGATTTCACCAGCTTCATTTGTTTTTAACTGAGGATAAAAGAATGCAGTTTCATTAAAATTTGTCCGGGGAACAATGTTTGGTGCTCCCCCTGCCGCAGCGTGCATCTCGATTTTATCTCCGGCTCCGGGAATACCTGGATTAGAAACTACATCAGCATTAGCAATCGGAACACCTGGAACCTGACCGGCTAAAGTTGATGCCCCTCTGAGTGTGATCTGCGAACTACTGTAAGCTACAGTCTTTCTTTGTACACCTAAGCCAGTCACAACAACTTCTTTTAATGAACTTCCATCTTGCTCCAGTACAACATCTAACCTTTTCGCTTCTGTGAAACGAACCAAAGCAGTTTTATAGCCAATCATCTGAATTTTCAGCTGATCACCTGATTTTGCATTGATGCTATAAATTCCGTACTGGTCGGTAGCCACAGCAACTTTAGCTGAAGACACTAGAGCTCCTGGTATGGTATTCCCACTTTTGTCCCTTACCAGACCATATTTATTCTTTCCCTTCTGCAGATTCATTAATTTCTGAAGGACAATTGAACTATTACCCTTTATAGTTTTTAATTCTAGCATTTGTAAATATTGCCGATAGGCATAGCTGCTTGTTATTGGAATATCAATCCCGATCGCATTCAGTTTCTCATAATTCCGTAGTGGTGTGCTGTAATCGTTGCTGTAATTTCTTAAGAACCAAAGTTCATTTCCACTACGAATTGAGTTTCTGTCAAATTCCCACCGATAAGCATAATAACTATAAGCTGATGCAGCGATATTTTCCCATTCTAATTTCCGTAAACCATCCAGAGAGGCATCATATAAAGTAGCAACCATTTCGGCCATTTGCTTCTCCCCTTTTTTACTGGTAATCCTCAACTTCCATTTTTCCTTTTCTCCAGGTTGTAATTTATTACGAAAGGTCAGAAAGTTAATCTCCAGCTCTTTAGAGAGATCTATAATTTTCACTGACTGTAAAGAATTATAAATAACCCCGTTTTGGATCATTGTGAACTGAACGGCATATCCATCTCCATAATCCGGTTGTGCCGGGACATTGATAATGGTCTGTTTCGGGGAGACGTCAATCCATACTTTCTTTTCAATTTTCCCTCTGTAATATATTTCGTAGTAGGCTTTTGCATCTTTTATAGCTCCTGCTATTCTGAACACGGCACTTTCTGAAGGCAAAACAGTATTTTTTTCAGTGACCAGCCATTCATTCATGCTCTGAATAACTTCAGGGTCTGCAGGATAAATACGGACTATTCTATTGATCGAAACGGTATCACCGAATTTATTTTCCGCCGCGAGTTTAACCCTATAATAACCAGGCGCATGACTTTTCCAATCTAAGGTTAACACTCCTTTTCCGTCACTAACAGTTAAATCCTGATGATAACCATTTTGAAGAGTGGGCCAGTTCTCTGGTTCGCTATCCCCTTTATAACTTTCATAAGGGAATATTTTAAGGAACTCTTCCTTACCTAAACTATAGTTGTCTGGTATGGATGAAAATGCAGACTGATTGACCAGCCTTCCAGGAGATTGGAGCGTAGTCCATTCTACTTTTACTTTTGCAGCTATCGGCTCTCCATTTAAATTCACTATTTCAAAAGGAATAGTATCAGTCTTAGGTTTTAAAAACACCTGCGCAGGTATGCCTGCATTGATCACTATATCTGTCTTACCTGCATTAATACTTTTGGTACCCGTCCTTGTTTCTCCATTCAAATCCGTAATATCAGCCTCGACATTAAAAGTGTAGTTTTCATTCAGCTTTTGGTCTGCAGCTGCAAAAAAGGTAATATCAAAACTACCTCCTTCTTTAGTAACCGTAGTACCAATAGCGATTTGTTTACGTGATTCCTGACGATAAGGACGCCCATAATAAAAATTGGGAATAATGCTTCTGTACACCTTATAAACCACTTTAGCACCAGTAACTGAATACCCGGAGAAAGACAATGCTTTGCCTTGTACTTTTATGCTGTCATTGAGTTTATATTTTTGGTTTGCCTGATCAAAAACAACTTCGAAAGTGGGTCTTTTATATTCTTCTACCTGTATTTCTTTACTTCCATAATCAGTAACCAATCTCATTGTACCATTTAATTTTCCGGTAGGGATCGTGAATGAACCCTGGAATGTTCCAAAATCATTGGTTATCGCGTCCAGCTTGTCCAACTCTTTACCATTGACATCTTTAAATGTAAGTACTGTTTTCTGGCCCGGAAGAATACTGTATTTATTACCCTTGCCCTCCATCAGCAAACCTTTATAAAATACAGTCTGTCCCGGACGGTAGATAGCCCTGTCAGTAAACAAAACTACCTGTTTATGAACTGCCTCTTCCTGGTTATTTCTATAATTCCTCAAAGGCATATACAAAGTGTCGGTACCATCAACAAACCGCGCTGTCAGGTTCCTTAAGCTACTGTGGGGTATTAATACAGCATAGCCATCTCCTTTAGTCTTAAAGAAAGGATTTGGCTGATTATTTTCAATACCCGACTCCATCTCCTGGACACTTACTCCTTTAAGCGGAGCCCCGGTAAGGCTACTGGCCACAAAATATTCATTTTTATTATAGAGAAATCTCTGGGTAACTGCCATTGAACTCACCCTGAAATTACTGTACTGAACCAGCCGTTCAACCTGGTTAGTATCTGCTGTATTCTGCGCAATCAGAACATAGTTACCATTAGGAAGGGCTTCCATTTTCCCAATAAATGTATGTTCCTGATAATCAATTGCTTTTGGCAAGATTTCAGACCAGCTTTTTATAGCCCGGTTATCTTTTAAAAATTCCTGATAATTTTCCTTATTGTTAAAATTGGAATAATAATCATTTACCGTCGCTGGAACCTTGAAAAGCTGCAATTTTATAGTATCCAGATTTTTATAGGAAAAGAAAAGCTGAGATGGATGACCCGGCTGGATGAATTCCCTTAATTGTATTCTTAATGTTTTACGATTAATCTCTTTAATTAGGTTTGCAGCATTCATCGCTCCATTACTTTTAGGAAATGCCTGTATTGCTTTATTTGCAAGTTCCACTGCTTTAATCAAATCTGCTTTCTGACCAGCCTGCAAATTCTGCTCGTTTTTATAAGACAGTGCTTCTTCATATACTAAATCCGCATAAATTTCTGTGTGAATAGCCTGCACAGCCAGTAAGTCCAGAGACTTCCGGTAGTTTTCTTCTTTATTTTCATCAGTGCTTTTCTGATAAATAAATTTTAGTCTTTTAAGCTCAACATCGGCCAATGCTGCTTCATTGTGATGACTGGTATGGTATTGAATCAGGTTCTGAAAAATCTTCAATGGTTCTATAGTAGAAGAACTGCTGTCAACCTCCTCATCATCAGCATTTGACAGATCCAATTCTGTATTCACTAAAATATCCATTGCACGATGGGCAAGCAGATCGTAAAGCGTCGGTCTCAGATATCTTGTCGAAGTATCACCCAAAAGGATATTGTTTAAAATACCAACCTTTGTATTTTGTAATAACTCCTTCTCAGAAAGAGAAGAAAGAAGGCTTTTTGTAATTTCATCCGTTATCTTTTTCGGGGACCAGGTCCTGATATCAGCCCCGGTATCAGCCTGAACTTCGGTTCTCTGATAGATCCTATACCTGTTTTGCTGATAATATGTCCAGTAAGTTTCTGCCTGTAAAGATAAAAGCACACTTTTCTCCGGTTGTTTTGCAACCTGTATATCTGCTTTTAAATCGGTCAGGATTTTAGGGAGGGCATTTTCTTCCAGATAACTCTGAAACAGAGTACGGTACATAACAGATTTAATCAATAAAACTGTATTGCCTTCAGCCCTGGCTTTCCGGTTTAAACTATTGATTAATGCCAGCGCTTCTTTTGGTTTTGCATCATTGGCCAGAGAATCGACTTTAGCAAAATCAACATCTCTGTTTTTAGCACGTTGCTGGGAGAATGTCTTGATTGTGAATAACAGACAGATAAAACAAAGTAAAGCAGTTTTCATATGAGCATTTTTTAAGGAAGATGAGCTTATTCTTTAAATTCCATAACCTCCAGTAAGCTAAACAAAGTCCAGATATTACGGTATAATTAATTTGATTTATTCAGCAGATATAAAAATACAGAATTACAGAAAGCATTAACCCAGTTTTTCATACAATACACACTCCCTGAGCCTTGTATCATTCAGTAACAGCGGATGATCGAAACTCAGTACTTCTCTCATCCCCAGTTTTCTCATCACGTTCAGAGAAGGCAAATTTACTTTTGGCGCCATGGCATTTATCTTTTTCAGCCCGAGCTGATGAAAGCCATAGTCTAAACATCTTTCAGCACCTTCTGTAGCAAAGCCTTTATTCCAGGCTGTTTTTTTTAACCTCCAGCCCACATCTATACAAGGATTAAAACTGGCCTCAAATGTCTGCTCCGACAGTCCGACAAACCCAATGAACTCCTGGTCCGACAACTTATCTACAGCAAAATAACAGAACCCTTTTGCAGAAAACTGCAGCTGCATCCTGGTCATGAATGCCAATGTCTGCTCCTTTGACTGTACCGATGGAAAATAATGCATCACCTCAGGATCAGTATTTATACCAGTTAGTCCTTCCAGATCCTGATCAGTCCACTCCCGGAAACCCAGGCGTTCAGATTTAAAAATATAAGGTTTATCAGTTATCATTTTCTGGCAGATTAAATGGAAATCAACAATTCTATATTACTGGTTACCGGTATAAACCCAAAATTAAAGAATCGGCAACACCTATTGTTTATAAAAAAAAATATTTAACATTGACCCAGATATTCATGGATATACCTCAATCGGAGCAACTGGAAAATACAAACCTGCTGATTAAACTCAGGGAGGGTGATGAGTCTGCGTTTATAAAAATTTATAATCAATACAGAAGCAAGGTATATACCTATTCTTACCAGCTGAGTAAATCAACTGTCACCGCAGAAGAAACCGTTCAGGAGGTATTTATCAAGATCTGGCATAAAAGAGAACAGCTCAATACCGAACTTTCATTCTCTGCATACATCAAAAAAATAACGCTGAACCATGTGTTGAACCACCTTAAAAAGGTAGCACGTGAAAGAGCTTTGCAGGAGCAGGTATTTAACAATATAGAAACCAGTTCCAACAAAACCGAAGACAGGATTCTTGAAAAAGAACTCCGTAAAATCTATGAAGAAGCTATCGAAAGGTTGCCACAGCAAAAAAAACTGATCTATCAGATGAGCCGCAAGGATGAATTAAGTCACGATGAAATTGCCAGGCAGCTGAATATCTCAAAAAATACAGTTAAAAATCATATGGTAGAAGCAACCCGGTCTATCAGAGAATATGTAAGTAAAAATGGCAGCGTCATCTGCTTTATCATTGCCTCGGCAAATTATTTTCATTCGAACTAGTCCTTAGGCTCCCGACAGTTGTATAGTAGTATGTAGATCGGATAGAACGACAGCGTTCTGGAAAATCATAAAGACCTATACCATGGAAGACAAAGACGAATTAAAGGAACTTTATCAGCTGTATCTATCCAACCAGTGCTCTGCAACTGAACTGGAGCGTTTTTTTGAATTGCTTAGAGAAACAAAGGACGATTCAGCAATCACAGCATTGATGTCAGCTACATGGGACAATACAGAAGCTGTTCCTGAAAGCGGGCTTATCCCATCATTCCTTGTCAAAGAACCTGCGCCGGTAATTCGCAGGATCGGTTATAGGTTCAGACAATTTAGTGCAGCTGCTGCAATACTACTTGTATTGGGAGGGGCTTATCTTTTCCGTGAAAAAGTCTCCCAGGTCTTTAATCCTGTCCATCAGCTGGAGGTTTTCAGTAAAAATGCGGAACACAAACAAATACAACTGGCTGATGGCACCAGAGTCTGGCTGAGCCCAAACAGTAAATTAAGTTTTCCCGATAAATTTGATAAGAGTAAACGTATTGTAAACCTGGATGGAGAGGCCTTCTTTGAAGTCGTACATGACGTCCATCATCCTTTCATTATCCAGAGTGGGGATGTCAGTACCACAGTACTGGGTACCAGCTTTAATGTAAATGCCTATAGAAACCGTCCGGATATTGAAGTTACCCTGGTAACCGGAAAAGTAGCTGTGGCTTTGAAAACAGCAAATAAGGATCAGCAGGCAATCATCAGTCCAAATCAAAGAGTTACCGTGAATAAGGCAGCAGAGAAAATCACAAAGATGAACTACCCTGCCGCCAGCGATTTTCTCAACAGGCGCCTGGGTTTGTTTGATTATAAAGGAACTGATTTCAGTGAAGTGCTTACGGATCTGCAAACGCAATATCACCAGAAAATCCAGTTGGCACCATCTCTTGAGCCTGGTAAATTTTATGGTCAGCTGGATATGACATTACCTATTGAACAATGTCTGAACAAGTTAAGTACAGTAATGGAAGTAAACTGGAAGAAAGAAGGAGGACTATATGTTATCGTAAAATAAATGTCCGGTTTCTAAAGCTAGAAAACCGGACAAGTATCCAATCAATTAAAAGATGTCCAAGCCTTGAGAACTGTGGGGCATATTAAAATCAATATTTATATATAAAGTTATGAAAAAATCCGAACCCTTAAGGTTCCTGACATTTATTGTCATATTGTTACTCATTCTGCTCTGCGTACAAGTACAGTCTTACGCACAGAGCCCACTGCAAAAAAAATTAAGTATCTCTTTGAAAGAAGAATCTTTAAAATCTGCCCTGGACAAAATCAGCAACATCAGCGGGACTAAATTCACCTACAATGACCAGGTAGCAAGCAGCAAACTGAAAGTCAGTGTCAATGCAAAAGACAAAAGCTTAAATGAAATATTAACGCTGCTGTTTATTGATCAGCCTTTTAAATTCTCGGAACTGGGAAAAGAAGTTTACATCAAATATGACCCCTCGAAAGAAAAAAACGTCATGGCCGACCCGGCGGCAAATCCGGCAGAAGGTCGAAAACATACTTTGAGTGGTACAGTTTCCTCTTCTACAACAGGTGAAACATTCATTGCAGCAACCATCAGAGTTGCCGGGACCAGACAAGCTGTAATAAGTAATGAATATGGTTTCTATTCACTGACATTGCCAACGGGTAAATACCATATAGAAATTAGTGCCGTTGGTTCCAGAACCAGGACTCAGGCTATTGAATTAAATAAAAATCTAACGTTGAATATTGCACTGGATGATAATGCGAATGAGCTGGAAACTGTGAATATTACTTCATCAACTACCCGCAGAGAGATAGATAATCCGCAAATGGGAGTTGAACGATTAAGTGTATCCGAAACTAAAACTATTCCTGTCATACTCGGTGAAAGAGATATCATCAAAACTTTACAGCTTTTACCAGGGATTAAGTCATCTACTGAAGGTACAAGTGGCTTTTTTGTCAGAGGGGGCAGCGCCGACCAGAACATGATCTTACTGGACGAAGCACCAGTTTATAACGCGACACACTTACTGGGTTTCTTCTCGACATTTAATTCGGATGCGATTAAAAATGTGACCCTATATAAAAGCGGAATGCCAGCTCAGTACGGAGGCCGGTTATCTTCCGTGATGGATGTAAAAATGAATGATGGAAACAATCAGAAACTGGCCGTTAATGGAGGAGTAGGTATGATTGCTGCCAGAATTAGCGTGGAAGGCCCGATACAGAAAGGGAAATCGTCTTTCCTGATTGCTGCACGGAGAACATTTTTAGATCCATTCCTTAAGTTGTCTTCCGACTCGACGGTCAGAAAAACGAAACTCTATTTCTATGATCTCAATGCAAAAGCGAATTATGTACTGGGAGATAAAGACAGGCTGTTTATCTCTGGTTACCTGGGCAGAGATGTATTAGGTTCAAAACAACTATTAGGACTGGACTGGGGTAATATCACCTCTACCCTACGCTGGAACCACGTTTTCAACAGCAAACTCTTTTCCAATACTTCTTTGATTTTCAGCAATTACGATTATACAATCAAAAGTAATGAAGACCAGAATTCGCTTTCCTTGTTTTCACAAATCAGAGACTGGAATTTCAAAGAAGATATCCAATGGTATGCCAATGATAAAAACACGGTGACTTTTGGTGTGAATGCGATTTATCACACGATAAAACCAGGGGAAGTAAGAGCCGATGGAAACACAGGTTTCATCTCTCAGGATCTTCAGAACAGGTATTCACTGGAAAATGCTGCCTATATCAGTAATACCTGGAAAGCTAATGATGTGTTTAGTCTGACTTATGGTTTACGTTTATCGGCTTTTTCTATTTTAGGAAAAGGGGATTATTATCAGGTCAACAACGCCGGAGTGGTAACAGGAACAACCAGCTATAAAAGCGGGGAAATAGTTAAAACCTATTTCAATCTGGAACCCAGGATTGCTGCTGCCCTTCAGACCAATGAATCCACTTCGTTTAAAGCATCTTATGTCCGCAACACACAAAATCTCCATCTGATCTCCAACACGGGCGCATCTTCTCCGACTGACCGGTGGCTCGCCAGTACCAATATCATCAAACCAGAGATCAGTGATCAGGTATCATTAGGTTATTATAAGAATCTGGGACAGAATGCCTATGAATTTACTTCAGAAATATATTACAAAACGCTTCAGAACCAGGTTGACTACCGGGATGGTGCCGATATCTATACGAATAAACCCATAGAAACCCAGCTACTTTATGGTAAAGGAAGAGCGTATGGAATAGAGCTGCTGATTAAGAAGAAAACGGGCAAACTGACGGGGTGGGTAGGCTATACACTTTCCAAATCCGAGAGACAGGTAGATGGTATTAACAATAATCAGTGGTATAATACCCGTCAGGACAGAACTCATGATATTTCTGTTGTAGGCATGTACGCATTAAATGAAAAATGGTCTTTATCTGCCAACTGGGTATTCTCTACCGGAAACGCCGTTACTTTTCCTAATGCAAAATATAAATTACTGGGAGAGAATTACTTTTACTTTTCAGAACGGAACGCAGACAGGATGCCTGCCTACCACAGATTGGATTTAGGTGCAACACGTAAACTGAAACAGACTAAAAAATTCTCTTCTGAGCTAAGCTTCAGTCTGTATAATGCTTATGGTAGATCAAATGCTTATTCAATCGAATTCAAGGATAATGTGAATAACCCTAACCAGACTGATGCTGTTAAAACAACCTTATTCCGGTTTATTCCTTCGATTTCTTACGATTTTAAATTTTAGACAGATATCTATATGAAACCAATATATAATATAACACTTATGCTGTTAATGTCCATACTTCTTTCTGCCTGTGAAAAGATAATAGAACTCAAAATCCCCAATAACGAGGTCAAATATGTAATTGAAGGGACTATCACCAATGAGCCGGGAGTTTGCAGTGTCTTAATCAGCAAGACTAAAAACTTCAATGCTGACAATACCTTCAGTGGAGTAAGTGGTGCCAATGTTAAAATTGAAAATAATGGTGCTGTTGTGACCCTTCAGGAAACCATTCCCGGAGTTTATAAGACCAGTGCAATTAACGGGACTCCAGGTCAGACCTATCATATGACAGCAACCATAGACGGCCAGGTATTCACTGCGGCCAGTACTATGCCCGCTCCTATACCATTTTTAGATTTTTATATGAAACCAGCTGATTTTGACAGCCTGAGAACCATCGCCTACGTAAAATATAAGGATTCAGCGGCTACTAAAAATTTTTATTGGTTTGAGTTGTTTGTCAATGATCAGCGACAAGCGAATTATAGTGTAACAAACAATGACTTCACTACCGGCCAGACTGTGAATGCTAGTGTGGTTTTTGAGAATACCACCAAAGACAGATCAAAAGACATTAAAAGAGGCGATAAACTAGGCGTAGAAATGCATAGCATTGATCCTTCAGTTTATCTCTATCTGTTTAGTTTAAATGGTGCCAAAGGTACCGGCAACGGTTCTCCGGCAAACCCGATCAGTAATATAACCGGGGGTGCATTAGGATTTTTCAGCGCCCACACCACACAGCGTAAGAGCCTGATTATCAAATAATAATAAGACAAAAAAAAAGGGCAGTTTAAACTGCCCTTAACTTATTTTTTAAACTCACTCATATCGACAATCCTGTTGTCGTCATTATGCCTCAGGAAGGTATTCCCACTTTTATTTTCCTTGTAACTGTAGTTATTTGTAATCCATTTATAAACGGAGCCCATATCTTTAGGACTGCCGGCAGCAATTGGTTCACTCACAACCTCATCAGTCCGGTAATTAACCTGATAGAAAAAATCCTTCACAGTAAAAACGATGGTTCGTTTATCAGGAGATAGCATCAGAATTTTTCCCTGAATTCTTTCCTGAGGAAACTGTCTTTTAATCAGGTAAACATTGGCAGTGACATTGGTTATAAAAAAATCATTATTGACCAGGTATCCGGTAGCACCAACTCTCTCTATTCCTCCACTGAATGATTCATCATCTCTTCCATTTGACGGACGGGATAAACTGATGACTTCCAATGCACCCTTGTTTACCGCAATCAGAAATACATGCGGTATCAGCGCCAAACTGTCTGCTGCCCGAACCAGCAAACACGTCTTTTGTTTATTGATAAACTGGGCGGACAAAAATTTATAAAGCACCTTACCAGGATTCGATTTTCCTTCCTGAATAACCACCGCACTGTCCCTGAATTTCACAGCAAGAAACTCGTCCTCTCCTGGCTTCTTAAATTTAAACAAAGAGATTGAGTCCGAAGCATCAGCCGGAAAATAGTTAAATGTCTCATTTTTAGAAAGGGTCCTGGGTATGTAATTCTTCACTTTTTGTTCTCCTGAATTACATCCGGCAAAGAGTACAATTAAAGCAGCTGCACCCAAAAATATTTTCATCATGACCTTGTAAGTTTTTTTTTGCAAAGAAAAGGTAAATCGTTTAATATTAAATAATAAACGACATGAAAATACCATTTTATTAAAAGTCCACTTTGATTTTCGCTCTGATTCCCCATTTGGCTATATGTGGGTTTTCCAGATAGGTAAATCTTCTGACCAGATCCACTCTTAGTATTTTGAAAATATTAGATAAACCTACACTGCCTTCAATATAGGGTGTGGAGCCTAATTTAAAAGACACATCATTACCTAATTTATCCTGAGGGAACTGGTACAAACCTGGGCTCTGACGCGGATCATTTTTATTGGATAGTGATCCGCTCAGTACCTTTATCGTGGCAATTTCTCTGAGCTGAAGCCTCTTGACCAAAGGGATCTTATTCAGGAAAAATCCATTAAAATTGTGCTCTACATTAATGCTGGCATATTTATCACTCATGAATTCCATGAAATTCATCAGGTTATAAGAGGGCAATTCATAGGCATAAGTCTGATTGGCCCTGTGAATGGTTAACAAAGGAAAAGGGACTTTTCCAAATACCTTCCCCGCTTCCAGAATAATATCGGAATAGCCAAACTGAGATAAATAAGTCCTTTTAAAAACGTTAAAGGTCAGATTCTGATAATCGTAATCTCCATTTATGAATCCTTTAACTCCTACAGATCCCCTTAAAGTAAAAACTGGGTACCCGTTCCGTATGGGTCTTCTGAAACGTTTCCCCTGATAGAATTGTTCATGAGGAGCCCATCTGATTTCCGCAGAAAACTCTGAACTGTTAATCGCCGGAATAGCTAAAGGGCCGGCATCGGTCAGCGTAGTGAACCGAAGTCCTCCTGCCGGATTTAGAACCTGATTTTTATAGGCGACCTTAAAGGAAAAGTGATCTTCTGTTTCATGAAGATATTCCAGCAACCATTTTCTGTTATATAACCATTTATTATTAACCCCTCTTTTAAAAGATAGCAGGAAGTTATCGTCTTCCAGGAAGTTAAGATCCTGTCCGGGAATTTGTGTTTCAAAGCTATGTCTTAAGGTCAGTGACCTGACCGGAAAAGCATAAATAGAACCCGGAGAAAGAGAAAGAATAGTTCCTAATGAATATTTCCAACGATGATCACGTGTACCATAGGCGACATGTCCGTCAAAAAAGACCCGTTTACTGAATAAATCTGTGGTACGCCCCCCAACGCGAAATCTAAGGCCTTCCACATGATTAAAACTATAAAATGAATTGAATGGCCCGACTTCTACTTTACCTTGTCCGATATAGCCGGAGAGTAAAAACGAAACAGCTCCCATAGCCCGTTTAAAAGAGCTTGATTTTTTCAGACTATCAATATTTTTATAGGCCATCCGTTCAGTAGATGAAAGTTCTTCCGGCCTGAATTTTTCGACGGGAATAGATTTAAGCGGATTAGCCTCTGCCAGTTTAATATTCAGTGCCTTTGGACTGCTCACAAAATTATTTACAAACAAGGTTCTTTCTCCAAAAATGGTAGCCCCCTCTTTAAAGACCCCTAAATCCATTGCCATCACACTTTTACCCAGATAATAATGCCCAGTACTATCCTGATCGTACTGAAGAGAGATGTGCATGTCCTTGACCCAATTGATATTTATTTTGGAATTGATAGACAGCGAAGCTTTTTGTACCGCATATTTACCATCCAGAGAAACATACAGGTAGCCCAGAAAAAGCACATCTTCTTTATTTCTCGGGGCAAACATCAGTTTGACCTGCATCGGAGAAACATCTTTTAAAGTATCAATGATAAAATATTTATAAAACTGGGGTGCGAGACCTGAAACCGGACTCATAAAACTCTGATTTCCCATTCCGATATTATCCTGATAAATATCAACACGCTGGTAAATCTTATCCAGATATTCATTAATTCCATCTTCATCAATAAACTGATCGATACGGGACTGCTTTTCAGCCAGCACAGCAGATTCCTGTTTAAACGGATTCTGATAAACCAGGTTCTGGCTTACCTTTTCTTTCATAAAAATTGGGGTCAGCATCTTACCCGGCTTACTCAGTGAATCTGAATTATCTTTTAAAAATGATAACCTTTTAAGCAGTTTTGATGTCCTTGCTTTTTCGGTAGTCATACTTAAAAGGATATTCAGTTTTTCGTATTCCTGATAGGACAGATAGTTCTGAAGATTTGCGGCATTGGATTCTTTATGCGCGATAACCTTTTTGATCAGCTCAACGGCCGGATTATCTTTGTTTCTGTACCTTGGTTTATGTGCGACAGAGATACTCACCTCGGAGAGGTCCTGAGTATGCGGTTCTAACTGAATGTTCAGGTGATGGTTATGTCCGGCGGGAATATCCAGTTTTAATTTCCGGTAGCCGACACCATTGAAATGGATTGATCTCACCTGATCTTTTGAGCTCAGCGTATAAACCCCATTGTGGTCACTTGAAGTTTTAATGGTGGAATTTTCAAAACCTACGGTTATTCCATGAATTGGCTGTCCCGTTGATTTGTCAGTAATCAAACCTTTTACCTGTATAACCTGGCCTACCGCCCCGGAGCATAAAAAAAGAAAAGATATTAAAATAAGAAACCTCATAAAGCCTGCAGGCCACAATTGACTGGGATTACAAATAGTTGAATTACAAAAGCCCATTACCCAAATCACGGGCTTTTGTATCAATGCAAAATGATTAAAGAGGAATTGCGTAACCAATTGTAGTTACGAAACCACGGTTTTTAGCTGTTGCTGGTCCTTTATTTACATCTGTTAATCCCAGTGCATATCTGGCATCAATCAACACACTTCCTTTACCAACCGGAATGGCCACACCGCCACCCATCTGGATACCGAAATTGAATCGCTGAACCGAGGCCTGATAAAAACTTTCCATTTTTTTCATGCCACCCAATGCCATGCCTACAGACGGGCCCGCATTCACATATACCGGACCGAAAGAATATTTCGCCAACACTGGCAGCTCCAGATAATTCAGGTTATAGCTGGTACTAACATTTTTAATTTTGGTACCTGCGCTCACATAATTTAACTCCGGCTGAATGGAGAATGCAGATTTAGCAATTCTGAAATTAGCACCTAAACCAGCTGTAAAGCCAACTTTTGTCTTCTCACCGTCCATATTACTGATGGCTTGCTTAGAGAAACTTAAACCTGCTTTCGGGATTAACTGAATATCCTGTGCTTTTACTAAACTTACAGAAGCCAATAATCCTGCTACTAACAATAACTTTTTCATACTTGAATAATTAATTTTTACGTTTTTTTATCAGACAATTTTAGCACATCATGAACGAAATAAGAAAGACAAAGTAACTGAGACGGAATTTTACCCTACCGAAACGACATTTTATCGCATCCAATAGCACATCCAATTTTTTCTACAGTTTTCAGGCTAATTTCTTAAAGCTGAATAAAGCTCGTCTCAATAATAAATAGACTCTCTTAAAATGTCTCATTTTGTGCTTGTTTACTGATTAGACGCCATGACAGAGATATACCCCTACTCCATTTTGAAATAATTATTATTTCTCTGCACGAAGTGCAGACGATCCTGAAAGATCAATAAGAAAAGAAGATGAAAATTATTTAACTAAATAACTGTGCTGAAGTTATTTGTATATTTTTCTGAAACCTGATGGACTGGTGCCTTTATATTTCTTAAAAGTCCTGTTAAGATGACTTTCATCGGTAAAACCAAATTCCCGTGAGATCTCACCAATCCTGAGGTCACTGTGAAGGAGACGGTTTTCTATCAGTTTGAGTTTATATTTCATAATATAATCCTGCATCGTTTCCTGAGCGTGTTTCTTAAAGTACCGTCCGAGATAAGACTCAGATATACCGAATACATTTCCCAGATTTAGAGCACTTAATTTCTCAGGTTCGCAGATATTACTCTGGATATATTCCAGGATTCCCAGCGCTTTCTCTTCAGATTGCTCGTTGATCTGTTCAGGAAGATATTTTGCAATATTCCTCGCCACAACGATAATCAGTGTATTAATCAGCTGCCTGATCAGCTCTTTATTATAAAGGTCTCTGTTCACATATTCACGGATAATAGCCTCAATCATAGGTTTAACGAGGCTTTTGTCTGTCTTATTTTTCAGGACACAGCCAGGCTGATGATTGGCATGCTGTAAGATAAACTCCAGTTTCTGTACACTTTCCTGATGTAAAGCACTATTTTTAATATAGATATTATTAAACCTGATAAATAGAAATTGAGTGGTTTCCTTAATTTTAAAAGAGTGGCAGTCATCAGGAGTAATCAGGAATAAGTGCCCGCCATGATAATCAAAGTGATTCTTATTGATACATTGCTGTCCCGTACCAGAGACGATATAAATCAGTTCAAAGAAATTATGTTCATGTCCTTCCTTAGGGCATTCATCCAATTCTTTTAATACAATTTCAAAAGGTTCATATAGAGTCTCCCTGCGCATGACGCAAATTTACTGAAATAGAGAAAGCATATACAAAAGAACCGGGTTAAATCATGATAATTTTGTCTTATAAGAATCAAAAAAATGAAAAGCATCATATTAAAAGAATTTGGAGGTGTCGAAAACCTCGTTTTGAGCAATTTGTCCATCCCAACAATTCATGAACAGGAAGTACTTGTACAAGTAAAAGCAATCAGCATTAACCCGGTGGATGTTAAAACCCGCAGCGGTAAAGGTTATGCCGCAAAACTTAAAGACGAAGATCCGATAATTCTGGGCTGGGATATTTCGGGTATAGTAAAGGCATCTAATTCTGATCTCTTTAAAGAAGGAGACGAAGTATTTGGGATGGTCAATTTTCCGGGGCATGGTAAAGCTTATGCAGAATACGTAGCTGCGCCAGCCGCTCATCTTGCTATAAAACCTGCCAATATCAGTTTTGAAGAGGCAGCAGCAGCCACATTAGCTGCTTTGACGGCATGGCAGGCACTGGTTGATCATGCGAAAATTAAAAAAGGAGACCGGGTTTTAATTCACGCTGCCGGGGGTGGGGTTGGACACTATGCTGTCCAGATAGCTAAACATCTTGGTGCCTATGTCATCGGTACATCTTCTGCGGATAAGAAAGATTTCGTTTTAAGCTTAGGCGTTGATGAACATATTGACTATACCTCTGGCCCCTTTGAGAAAGAGACCAGCAATATTGATTTTGTACTGGACACCATTGGCGGCGAGAATATAGATCGTTCGTTAGAAGTGATGAAAACCGGTAGTACGATTATCAGTATCCCTTCTGGTCTGCGCGAAGCAGTAACCGAAAAGGCCGAAGCAAAAGGCATCAATGGTTACTTTATCCTAGTTCATTCTGATGGAGAGGGTATGAAACATATTGCCGGATTATTAAAGGCCGGAAGCCTTAAATCACATGTATCTCAGACATTTGCTCTGGAACAGATGAGAGATGCCCATCTAGCTGTTGAGACAGGAAAAACACAGGGTAAAATAGTTATCACTATCCCTTAATTACTGAATTTATAACAAGAGACGCGGCAAAATCACTGCGCCTCTTGTTTTGATCAATACAAGACTAAGGAAGTGTAGAGAAATTAATTACAGGTACAGTACCTGTCGCTGACCGGTTAAAGGTTTGATTTACATTCACGTAATTCGCAAAGAAACCTCCATTCTGCAAATAAAACTGTCCGTTTTGTAATCCGCCACCATAATCCATCCGCTGCTGGTTATTTACTGTCGCATCTCCGTCAAAATAAGCGCTGGTTAGTTCTGTCCAGGTGCCAGTAGAGCTCTTAACCCATTGATTTCCATATTGAGCCTGTCTTCCAAAATAACCATTCGTATCTGCAAAATTCTCAAGGAAAGAGTAAAGACCCGTCAGATACGTACTCGTATTCGGTCTTGACCAGGTTGCTATAAATTGCCATGAGCCTAACTCAGGCGCATAAAACCAGGAGGAATAAACAGTATTACCGTTATTGTCAGGAGCACCCTGGGTCAGGAATTTATAAGTATTACCAGCTACCCAGTTATAAACTAAATAGGATTGTCCACCTGTTCCTTCACCCGTAAAATTAGTAGCGACTACGTTAGTCCCTTTTCTTGTCCATGTTGTCGTACCACTGGTCGGATTCCATACAGAGAAGAGTATCCTCCGTTCCGTCGGAGAATTTACCTGCATACCAAAATAACCTTCTCCAAAACCATTTGCCATATAATAAGACCCAACCGGATCCTGCCCTACCGGCACTGTCACCTCACTATAAAACCATTCAGAATTAGCCGGAGCTGTATATCCCAGATGAACTGAGGGTCCTCTTCTTGACCAATAGAAATTAGCTGAATCATTGGCATAATTAACGTTTGATGCAACGGCTGTACCGCTGATGATCAGATCTGAGACATCTGCATAATAGCCACCTGTGCGATTGACCCCCTGGAAATCTACTTTTACGTAACCAGCATTTGCGATGTTGACTGTCCCCACATCGTAAGTCGTATAAGCTGATCCGGAAAGGTTTACTGTAAATGCTGTCCCATTAATTGTCAGTTTAACAACGCTGCTTCCAGAAGCTACCTTAGCTTTCATTTTCACAGTCAATGTCCCTGTTGTTCCTAAACGGAAATAGGAAGAAAAAATGCTGTTCGCATTACTCCAGTTTGAAAGTGTATTGGTGGTCACGACTTCATTTCCTCCTGAACCTAAAGTAGTAACAAATGCATTGCCGCCCATAGGCACATCCAGGGAGCTTCCCCCCAGCGAATTAGCAGATTTGCCATTCAGCGAACTTAATGAGTTTGCCTGAGCATTGGGCTGTTGTCCATCTTTCTTACAGGAGAAGAAACAGAGCAGCGATAAACAACAGTAGATAAAATGTCTTGTTTTCATAAATAGTTGAGTTTAGTTAGATGATTAAAAGGGTTGGTTAAATCCCTGTAAATCAAACTTAAACATCAGACAATCATATTTATCAAATTATAATTACACAAACGTTTGTATAGCTGTTGGTTACACTAAAAACAATAATTCATCGCGATAAAGAACACAATCTGATGCTTTTTTTTGATATCAAATTATAAAAATCCGGGTTGCACAAATACGAAAACTCCTGATAACCATCTTTTAGCGGCAGGAGCCTGTCAAGACCAACCTATTTCGCACATACAATCTGAATTTCAACCATTTACACAGCAATGCGCAAACGTTTGACCACATCGCAATTAAGACAGAAAGCCCTTTCATTTAATAATGAAAGGGCTTTCTGTCTTAGCTTACTCAGACCATTTTCAGTCTGTTTTATGATTTCTTAAAATTTGATCATCAGCTTATCAGCAACAAGCTGATCGTTCTTGTAGTATTCGAAGTACCAATTCCCGTTTTTCCGGAGAACTATTCCGTTAAATGATCCGTTACCCGCAATAAAATAATCCTCAACAGAAGTCTTAAACAAGGTCAGAATTATTTTTGGAGCTGTATCTATCAATTGATATCCATTTTTTGTTGGCTGTGCATATAATGTTCCGGCAGGTTGATTTGTCTCAGCTGCAACCACGACTTTGGCAGGGGCTTGATTGACCACCGGGGGCGTAACTACAGTGGTAGTGACAACAGCCTTCTGCTGGCTTTGCTGTACATTAGTTGATCCGTTATAAGTATATTTAACATTATCAAATGACGTAAGCGCATCTCTTAAAGCAAGATTATAAGAGACGTTATATTCTTTTTCCCTGCTTTTACCTTCCTTGGTTTTAAAAATAATATTACCCTGGCAGTCTTTTAATAAAAGGGTAAGATTAGTTGTAAACATCCCATTTTTTTCTAATACATCTGCGTTCAGTGCACTGCATCTGTTAGTTGCAATTTCATTGGGTAGGTCAGCATTATCGAAATAAGTTGTAAACCCTCTTTCTTCAAGGAATATTTTGATCAGTGTATTTAATTTATACTGATCCTTTTGCTTCAGGAAACTAAGCTTTTCAGGTACAATTACGTATTTGTAATTGTTAAGGGTATTTTGGGCATAGCCCGAAAAAGAGAGGAATAAAAGAAATAACAGAATGTACTTTTTCATATCAAATATGTTTTTTTAATCTTTTCGCTAAGATAGACCATTCTGAAGCAGACTCAAAATACATGTTTACAAGAATATGCATACAATAGCTGTTTATTTTATTCTTTCCAGTCTGATGTGATCAGCAGAGGTATAGACAAGAGGATACTTTTCGAAAATAACATTACTGGGATCCAGTCCATAATTATCATCCTGGGTCACAGCCACCCCTTTAATATTATAATATATCCGGATCAGGAAATTCTTCCAGAAAGGCAGCTGATTATCAAACGACAGAAAAGAACTGATCACAATAAATTTATAACCACCTATAGGATTTTGTTCAAACTTCAGGTCTTCGCGATATTCACGGTCCAGTTCTCCGGATTTAATTAATTCCTGAGCTATTTTCCTGAAAAATAAATCTACTCTGGGAGGCACTCTGAAACCAAGTTTCAGATCGACGAAATAGGCGTCATTGGACGAAAGTGTATTAATTTTATACTGTAAGGTATAGGGTTCATCGGTTATACTGATATGAAAGAACCAATAAATGTCAGCCTTTTTCAGCGGTGAAGTAAAGATAGAATTGAGTGTCTTATCTTCAATTCTTTGTGGCCAAGGAGAAGAGGTAATATAGATCAGATGTGTACTGAAGTTCTCAATACGTTCTCCATGACTGAGCCCCACCAGTCTTTTTAAATTATCTGGCTCCCATTCACTGTAGGTTGTCAGTTTTTCTTCAGTGCCCCGCCCCCATCTCCAGATCAGCATAATAGCGGATAATGTTGTTCCCATGATTAACATGATCCATCCGCCTTCCGCGATCTTCTTCAGATTTGCAATCAAAAAAGAAATCTCAACCGTTAGAAACATAATGGTAACGGGGATAATTATAGCTAAGGACCTTCTTCGGGATAACATATACAAGACGATCAGGCAGGTTGTTGAAAGCATCGTCAACGTGACTGAGAGACCAAAAGCAGCCTCCATTTTTGTTGACTCCCTGAAATACAGGACAACACTTATACAGGCTGCCATCAATGCCCAGTTAAAGAATGGGATATAAAGTTGTCCTTTAATATTGCCGGGAAAAATAATTTTATGTCTTGGCCACAAGCCTAAATGTATAGCTTCATTGGCTAATGTAAAACACCCGCTAATTAGGGCCTGGCTGGCAATAATAGTAGCCAGAGTGGATAACACAACAGCAGGGATATAAATAGGCAAAGGAACGATATTAAAGAACGGACTCAAATTATTAGCCTTCCCGGCACTTAAAAGCCACGCGGTCTGACCGGCATAAGACAGGATCAGTGCAATTTTGATAAAGATCCAGCTCACCCTGATATTATTACGTCCTACATGCCCCATATCACTGTATAACGCTTCTGCACCTGTCGTACAAAGAAAGACTCCTCCCAACAGCCAGAACCCTTTCGGATAATGCAAAAGGAAATTAAAAGCATATACGGGATTAAGCGCTTTTAAAACGGTAAAGTCTTTACTTAATGCCATAAACCCGATGATCCCCATGAATGCGAACCACAATATCATAACCGGTCCGAATATCTTACCTATAACCTGTGTACCGAATTGCTGGATTACAAACAGAAATACAAGAATAGTTATAACAATAGGGATTGTATTCAGGTGAGGATAATACAATTTAAGCCCTTCAACGGCCGAAGCAACTGAAATCGGAGGGGTAATAATTCCGTCGGAAATCAAAAATGAACCACCAAGTATAGCCAGAATGACTACCCATTTTCCGTAATAACGTCTGATCAATGTATAAAGGGAAAAAATTCCACCCTCTCCATTATTATCTGCCTGTAAGGTAATAAGGATATACTTGACCGTTGTCTGTAAGGTAAGTGTCCATATAATACAACTCAGGATGCCAAGAGCTTTCATACTGTCAATGACTTCGCCGGGCTGGAAAATAGCGGTATAAGTGTAAAGCGGAGAAGTTCCGATATCCCCAAAAACAATACCTGTAGCTATCAGTATGCCTGCAAGCTTAACCTGCGACTGAAATTTCCGGATGCTCGTTTGTGCAATTGTACTCATAGGATATTCGTGTCTTAATTCCAAAATAACATCAAGCGGGCATTCCGAACAAATTGAATGGATAGGTCTCCTTTTCGTTTCTATTCAAAAACAGGGCCATTCTGATCTGCATAAATATTATTATTCACCTTTAATTCACCACAAGATTTGCAAAATCCCCGGCTGAAGAATTCCCAACCCAGAGACCAAGCTTTCCACTCATTTTCTCATTTAAAGAGCTAACCTCCAAACAAGATTCAGTTGAATTATTCACATATACTTTGATGATTTTTCCCTTCACCACAATCTTGACATGAAACCAGTCATTTGGGGCTGGCGGAGATTGGAGTTTCTTTTCATATACACCAGGATGTTCATTTCTCAGACGTTCCCACCCAAAAGCCGGATCAAAAACATACTGTACCATATGGGCTTGCTGAAGACTGTCTTTTGATAGAAAATTGAACGGTCTGAAATAGATCGCTTCACAGCTATCTTTCGAAACGCCATGGAATGCAATTCCTAAAAAACTACCTTGTTTGATATCTTTACCACGCAGATCTACTTCGATAGTTCCGTTAGAAAATTCAACATTTTTTAGCCATGCGACACCAGATCCATCTGCGGATGAGAACCGGACAGCGTGCTTCTCCGTCAACGGGGACATGCTCCTGTTTTCCATAATAAATAACCCTTTCGATTTGAGATCAGCTAAGTTATAAGTCGCATGTTGTGCCATCCCTTTGTTTACAATAGAGAATAGAAACACAACTATATATAAGAAACGATAGAAATAACGTTTCTTTAAAGAAATACTAAAATCTGCTTTTAAAACAATGGATCTATTCATGGCTGAGTGTTTATAGAGAGTTAGTTTGCTTCGGTATATTTTTTAAAGTTGTCAAGTATGGCCTGCCAACCATTTTTCTGCATCTCAAGGGAGTTTTGTTCTTCTGCATCAAATGTTACAATAACGTCGGTTTGGGTACCATTTTCATTAAAAACAACAGTCACCTGCCTTCCGTCTGGCATGGCATAGGTGAATTTTTCACCTTCAATCACCTCATTATAAACCGCTTCAAAGTCAAAACCGAAACTTCCATCTTTTGCCTCCATCCTTGCCGAATATTTCCCGCCAACCCGCATATCATTTGTCGCAGAAGGACATTGCCAGGAAGGATCTGCAAAGTTCCATTTTGTGATATGTTCAGGATTTGTATAGCAGTCCCATACTTTTTTAATGTCTGCATTTACCTTGGCAGTAACAGTAATTTTGTTGCTCATCTTTTTATTTTTGAATGGTTAATAAAAGCTCATCCAATTGTTGAAAGCGGGTCTCCCACAGCTCCCTGAATTGTTCGAGCCATTTGTCTATTTCTTTCATTTTGTCAATTTCAAGCTGATAATAGATTTCCCGTCCCTGATGTCCTTGCCTGACCAGTTCACATTCAGTTAAAACCCTGAGATGTTTTGAAATTGCCTGCCTTGTGGTATCAAAGTGTTGAGCAATGGCATTAGGGGTCATTGCCTGTATGGCAATTAAAGCGATGATAGCCCTTCGGGTCGGATCGGCTATAGCCTGGAATATATCTCTTCTCACTACACGTTATTTTATATAGGGCTCACAAGCCCTGTAATATTTAAATTATTTCCTGATCAAGGGCAGATATTTTTCCTTATTGTCGATAATTACCCAAAGAATAATTGCGATCAATACAAATGCAATAGGTAATCCAGATGGAGCCATAGTAATATTGGCCAGTAGAATACCTGTCAGAATCGGCACGATAACAATAGCCCCGAGTGGCCTGGTCCGAGGGAAGATTAACAACAAACCGCCAAGAATTTCTACGGTACCGACCAGCGGCAGGAGCCAGCCTATTTCCATAAATGCTTTCATTACTTTCACCATTTTATCCGGCATTTGCGCTGGAAGGGGCATGTAGTGAAAGAATTTATCCAAACCTGCATTGATGAACATCAGCCCGGTGAGCAGGCATAAAACGAAGAGAATTTTACTTTTCATAATTATTTTATTTTAAATAAGAAACCAACTGGTTGCAAATATATATGCAACTAGTTAGTTTCTCAAATATTTTTTAAAAAAAAATTAAACTTAGGGTGGGTTTATTTGAGATTTTTTGATTTTTGTCAAAGAAAGCCAGATTGTTAACACTTAACTTCGCTCTCTAGCTATAGAGAATATGAAATTAACAGCAGCTAAAATATTGCCTTTATTACTCCTATTTGTAAGTTTTTTTAGTAAAGCACAAACAAGCAAAGATTTTGAGCAAGACTTTCAACAGTTAGTTTTAACAGGTTATCCTACCAATCAGGTTGACAGTCTTTTTAAAAAATACAATCATCTGCTGTTTTTCTTCAATTCAAATTCCCGGTTTGCAGCAATGCTTACCGGCAAGGAAACATCCGCTTATCCTTTGGCGTCATTTAAATCAGATGACTTATATCAGAAGAATATTGATTTATTATTGTTGGATTCCGCGGCTTATAAAAATAGTCTGGGCTATTTTATGGCGGCAGCCACCAATGACACCTCGAAAATAAAACTCATTACATCAATTCTTGCCAAAAACAGTTACAAGGATTTCTGGGCGGCGAATATTCTAATGGTATTAAACACCAGAGACATTACTCCGCTTGTTAAAACTATTGTCAGCTTCGAAGGTAAAGATGCAGTAACTTATCTCATAACACCATTTCTGCAACTTGACGTTGACGTAATTGAGCCATTTGCTTTAGATAGTATTAAAAGTAAAAATCCTTTCGTGCAATACCTAGCAATCAGGGCAATGGCTAAAGGGGAGTTTAATTCAATAAAGGAAGGGTTACTGAGGAATGTTGTGACAAATGGAGCTGATGATTTAAAGGGATGGGGAATTAGTGTCTTGGCCAGCTTTGGGGCAGGAGATATGTTGAACCTCGTGCAACCGTATCTAGATAATAACAATCTAAGGGCTGTAGCATTAACAGCAATAGCAAATAGTAACTCAGTAAATGACAGACAATATTTAGATGACCTACTGAAAAGAGATTCAGTAAATACAGATCTGCTCGGGGCATTGGTTGAATCAAAGAGGGAACAGACGGTGCGGAAATGGTTCAAGGTTCTGAGAGACCATGATGTGCCAAAAGACTATTTCGCATTTATTACGCGAACCTCAGTTTTAGATAATGAGATTTACTTCGATGAGGTCTGTGAAACTATCACGAAGACTAAAAATCAAAAGCAGATATATCCATTGTATGATTATTTCTCAGGCAGAAAAGATAAGAAATCTATTCAGTTTTTAATTGAATGCCTATCTAAACCAAATCAGGACAGAATGGTTAAACATGCTATCGTAAAAAACCTGCAAGGTAAAAATAGCGACCTGGTGAAGCAGGTCCTTCCTAACATCATGAAAAATGCGGATATAAGTGATATTGAACTGGTTTATCTACTTATCGAATATAAGAACCGTGATTATCATGATGTCGTGTGTAGCTGGTTGAAAAAGGGAAAGTTAGACGATGCCTATAAAACACTTTGCAATAGTTACCTAAACAGTCTATAATCATATAAGACATTTCGTTCTCCATCTGAGACCTCATGTGGTGTTTAAAAACTTCTCTTGGGATGACCAGTTGCTCACCATGTGTAAAAAAGAAAAGCCTCTCAGTTTTCACTGAAAGGCTTTCTTCAATCTGCTCCCTCTGCTGGGCTCGAACCAGCGACCCTCTGATTAACAGTCAGATGCTCTAACCAGCTGAGCTAAGAAGGAGTGCTGGTTTTAAAAAAAATAACGCTTTTTTTTAAAGTTTAAGCGTAATAAAAAAGGCAATGCCCTCTACTTTAACAGAAAAAACCTTTCAACATGACATTGAAAGGTTTTTAATCTGCTCCCTCTGCTGGGCTCGAACCAGCGACCCTCTGATTAACAGTCAGATGCTCTAACCAGCTGAGCTAAGAAGGAGTATTCTCTGGTTATCCCGAAACGTCTTTCTGCTTTAATGAACTGCATAAAGCTTCGTTCGTTTTGGGATTGCAATATTAGGGCTTTTAAATTATTTATGCAATATTTGTAGACAAAATTTTCAAAAAAAATTAAAATAAAACATATGAGCCTGATAATCATAGGGACTGTAGCATTCGATGCAATTGAAACTCCCTTCGGAAAGACTGATAAAATAGTAGGTGGAGCCGCAACTTATGCAAGTTTAGCTGCATCTTACTTCTATAATAAGGTGAAAATCGTCGCAGTTGTAGGTGATGACTTCCATCAGGAAGACATTAATACATTTACAAAACACGGAATCGACACTGAAGGTCTTCAGATCAAAGCAGGTGAAAAATCATTTTTCTGGTCTGGAAAATACCACAACGATATGAACAGCAGAGATACTTTGGTGACTGAACTGAATGTATTGGGAGATTTTGACCCGATTATCCCGGAGAGTTACCAGGACTGCGAATACCTGATGTTAGGTAATCTTACTCCACAAGTACAGCAAACTGTCATCAAACGTCTTAAAAACAGACCTAAACTGATTGTTTTAGACACGATGAACTTCTGGATGGATATCGCATTGAATGATTTACTGGAAACACTTAAACTGGTTGATGTATTAACGATCAATGACGAAGAGGCGCGCCAGCTTTCAGGTGAATATTCACTGGTTAAAGCAGCTAAGAAAATTCTGGCCATGGGTCCAAAATATCTGATCATCAAAAAAGGTGAACATGGTGCATTACTGTTCCATGAAGATAAAGTATTCTCTACCCCTGCCCTGCCTTTAGCAGAAGTTTTTGATCCAACAGGTGCCGGAGATACTTTCGCAGGCGGATTTATTGGTTATTTAGCCAAAGTTGGCACCATCAATTTCGATAGCATGAAAAATGCGATTGTTTATGGTTCAGCGCTGGCTTCTTTCTGTGTAGAAAAATTCGGAACGGAGAAAATTGTCAACCTGACTGAAAAAGAAGTTGCAGACCGTATACAGGAATTCGTGAATTTAAGCGCCTTCACTTTACAGGAAGCTTAGAATCTATAAAAAACACCAGTCTTTCCGGACTGGTGTTTTTCTTAACTTTTGAGTTTGCCAATAGCAGTAAACTTTTCAAATACCGTTTCGGAATGCGGCGCATCTGCCAGTTCTTCGGTTAAATCCTGGCCCGCCCAGTGTTCATAATGTTTGCCATTCTTCCATAGACGGCTTTCCCCGACATCATAAATCAATCCAAGGTAAGCCACCCATATCTGCGGTTTATCCTGACCATTCCTTAAGGCCAGTTGCTGTTTAGTATATTCTGGTAATTCCATTACCGTTTTGCCCTTGATTTAAAAAGTTCAAAAAGATAGATACTTAGCAAAAGCATACTCATGAAATAAAAAGGAGTTTCAAAAGGAATATTCAGCTGATTAAAATTTAAAGTCTGTATCTTGTTAAAACTTAAACAGGGCAGATTGACCAGCACACCATACAAAATATAAAATGGGATCAGAGAGACCAGAAATGCCCTGTAAAACCTATACATAAAGCGGAGTTTATTTACATATTCAATATAGACAATAAACACAATCAGAATAGAAAATGTAAATAGTGTATATAATTTCTGATGTCCAAAATACAACATCGCAATACATACCCCAATCATCATATTACTGACAGCCAGACTATATTTTTCAGGGCCATTATCAGGAAAACGCAGATTGAGAAAAAGATAAACCGACACCCCGCATAATGGAAGAACCAGGGATAACAACAGCTCTTCAACAGGCAACTGCCACAGCGTCATTCCCGTCATATAAGAAGGATTAAATGCAATTACCTTTAACTGCGTCAGAAATTCTGTTGGTACCGAGAAAACAAAAACATTAATCAAAACGGCCAGAATAATGAATTTACTCTGTTCAGTAAAATTCAATTGCCGGACAGAAAACAACAGGACCGGGATCAGTAAAAATGCCAGGTTAATTAATAAATAAGTATAGTTCATTGAGCTTTTATTCAGAAAATCAAAAATATACTTTTGATCCCATTAAATCATCTTTCTTTTTTCACCGTGTTGTCCGGAGTAAAACCAGTATAAGACATAGTGCTTTGGTTCGGACTTCGTTCGGAGATCGTTCGGAAATCGTTCGAAGATGCTTCGAACGGAACTGAAGAAAACAGGAATAAGATCCAGATCATTTACAGCTAAGGTAACTACCTGATTTTATGTCAACATACTGCTGATCCATTCAGTAAATATCTCTGATCGGTTACTCCGACAGCAACAAAAAAGGCCCGTCATTGCTGACAGGCCTTTTCTCTATAGCGGAAGAGACAGTTAAACGATCTCTGTTCCCAGAATTTCTTTAGAATATGTTTTCAGATACTTTTTCAGGATCTGACGGGCTACATGGATCCGCGTTTTTACTGTGCCGATCGGAATATCTAACATATCCGCAATCTCATGGTATTTATATCCCTCAAAATATTTAACAAAAGGCACATAATACTCAGGTTGCAGTGTTGCCAGGGCTTTATTAATGTCACCAATAATAAACTTACTATCGATTGTATTTTTAGTAGCACTATAATGCAGATTGGCAGATGAAATATCCTCAGATTTAGTAATTAAGGCATTTGTCTTAACCAGGCGCCTGTAATTATTAATAAAAGTATTTTTCATGATGGTAAACAACCATCCTTTCAAATTTGTTCCCTCTTTAAATTTGCTGTAGTAGGTTACTGCTTTCAGCATAGTGTCTTGAACCAGATCGTTTGCGTCTTCAATATCTTTAGTAAAATTTAAAGCGAATGACTGCAGGGAAACCGAATGGTTGTGGAGCTGAAGGTTGAATTCATTTTTTGTCATAGTGTTTAAGTTTTAAGGTTAAGAAAGCAAGCAAACAAGACCTTTATAAAGTGGCGTTATCAAGTTTGTTTAATCTTGTATATTAACACTTATACAACATATGTACCAAAAATTCAATTCATAGTTAAACAGATAGTTTTATCTGGTTAACACTAATAATCAGCGTATTGTCACAGTATATTTACCTCTCTCTCCAGTTTAACATCAAATTTACTGCACACAGTGTCTATTATTTTTTCTGAAAAACTATACACTTCTTTTCCACTTGCGCCCCCATGATTTACCAATACCAGCGCCTGATTTTTCCAGGTTCCGGTATGCCCTTCGGTCACTCCTTTGAAACCACATTGTTCAATCAGCCAGCCAGCAGCCAGCTTAACCTTTCCTTCTCCGGCAGGATAACTGATTATTGCTGGAAAAGCCAGTTTTAAGGTTTCAAATTTTGAAGATTCTATAATTGGATTTTTAAAAAAACTACCTGCATTTCCAATAGTGGATGGATCTGGTAACTTACTCACCCTGATTTCGCTCACAATTTTTGAAAGGTCTGTGATAGTCGGATGAGTTATCCTCCGCTCTGCAAGTAATGCCTGTATAGCACCATATTGTGAATTAATCCTGATCCGTGTCATTAACCTGAATTGTACACTGGTAATAATATACTGACCTTTTAATTCATTTTTGAAAATACTGTCCCGGTAAGCAAAATGACAATCAGCAAAATCAAACTTTCTGATATTTCCTGTAGCAATTTCAAATGCTGTACAAGACTCAAAAACATCCTTTAGTTCTACCCCATAAGCACCGATATTCTGAATTGGAGATGCCCCTACCGTACCTGGAATCAGGCTTAGGTTTTCCATACCTGCAAAACCATTTTCCACACAGTAATTAACCAGATCATTCCAGACTACACCAGCCCCGGCTGTCACTAAAACCTGATTATCTGCAACATCAGTTACAATCCCGGGGATACTGATCTTCAGAACCAGGCCTTCGTAGTTTTCAGTAAAAAGCACATTGCTTCCTCCTCCAAGTACTAAAAGTTTATTTTCGCTGAATACCGTATGATTTCTTAATTCCGCTAAATCATTTTCAGTAAAAATTTCGGCAAAAAAGCGGGCTTTAACATCAATACCAAAGGTGTTATAAGGTTTAAGAGATATGTTTTCTTGTAATACAAGCATAAGGATAAATAGAATTATTTAGCGCAAATGTAATTGTTAGGGTGTGTAATAAACATCTTAAATATAATATTTAATAATTATTGTATAATTTAGGTCCGATTCTGACCGCTGTTTAAGCCAGCATAAAATAGAAATAAAGCATTGCTCACACACAATGGAAAATCAAGATAGAAAAAGACTCTTAATCATAGATGCTGCGTTAAAGCGATTTGCACACTACGGGCTCGCAAAAACCACTATGACCGAAATTGCAAAAGATATTGCTTTTTCGAAAGCCCTGCTTTATTACTATTTCCCAGATAAACTGAGTCTTTATGTAAGTGTAATCGAACATATGATGCACACGATCAGCAGGGATCTGATTAAATCGGTAGAAAAGACATCAACAGCAACAGAAGGAATCCTTATACTGCTTCAAAAAAGACAGGCTTTTACCCAGAAGTACTATAATCTGCTCGAGTACACGCAAATGATTGGTCCCGAGTTACCAGAAGCACTTTATGAAAAATTTCAGCGTGCCAGGGCCTTTGAACTGAAAATCATCACCGGCCTGCTGACCAAAGGAGATTCATCAGGAGAATTCGCTATCAAAGATATCCCCTTTACTACCGAAATATTTGTCGAAGCGGTTTCAGGTATTCATTTCAATATTCTTAACCGGGCCAGGAACATCTTTCCGGGAAAGGAACAATTCAAACTCATCTTTCTTAAAGAAAAAAGATTTGCTGAGATATTTCTTGCAGGCTTAAAACCGCTTGATTAATACCTGTTTAAACACAGAATTATCATTTAATCTTCCTTTTGTGCTAAATAAGATTTTTAAGCTTTCTAAAGCACGCTAAATCAGTCATAGAAATGTCATTTAACAACTAGCCTGATATGTTTTCAGACTAAAGTTTCTTAAATAGAAATGCTTGCCATACTTTTGACTTTACAAATAATAAAGTCAGAAGGTAAAAAAGTAAAATGGCAGAAACGGATAAAAAAAGGGAGCTAATTATAGAGGGTGCGATAAAGCGTTTTATACATTTTGGCATCAACAAAACAACGATGAACGAGATTGCAGAAGACCTATCTGTCTCTAAGCCTTCGTTATATTATTACTTCCCCGATAAAACCAGCTTAATCCTGGGTGTTGTAGAAAAAATTTTCAAAGATTATTTTGACATGTTATATGCTGATCTGAAACAGGGTACAAGCATAGAAACCACTTTATTAAACATCGTGGAAATCAAACATCGTTTTTTTCTTCGTTATTATATGCTCCATTTATCTAACGGAAACCCGGATTCTTCATTAAATTCAGTAGAATTAAAATCATATTTAGAAAAGATGCTGGTCAAAAATGTGGAGTTCCATGAAAAGATCTTCAAAATGGCAGTAGAGAACAAGGAAATAGCTCCACAGGAAGATATTTCAAAACTTGCTGAATTATATCTTTCCTGTCAGTCCGGATTAACTTCATTATGTATTATGCACGGAAACAAAGAACTGTTCCCAGGCAAAAAAGAACTGAAACTGATGAAGGAAAAACAAATAAGCCTATCTAAAATATTCATTAAAGGACTAAGAAATTAAAATCGCCCAAATTACAAGAAAACCACAATCATGACTAAAAGAGTAAAATCAATTCCCATCTTATTGCTCTGCCTGCTGCTTGCCAGTCTGGCAAATGCGCAAGGACAGCTTACGCTTAAAGATGCACTTAATTTTGCCATCGAAAATAACACCAATGCACGTAAGGCAAAACTGGATATAGATGGCGGTAAATATAAAACACAGGAAATAAGAGCACAGGCTCTTCCACAGATCACAGGAAATGGTGGCCTGACTTACAATCCTATTATCGGTCAGCTGATAGTTGGAAACCAGGCTTTCCAGATGGGTAGAAACTGGAACGTAAACGGCGGTGTTCAGTTAAGTCAGCAATTATTTAACCAACAGGTATTCACTGGCCTTAAGGCAGCCCGTACAAGTGAGAAATATTATACCTTAAGCGCCGACCTTACCCAGGAACAGGTTATTGAGCTGGTAGCCAATAATTACTATCAGGTTCTGGTCAGCAGACAACAGTTAAACGTCATTGACACGAATATAAAAAACGTAAAGGTTGTTGAAAAGATCATTGCCAACCAATATCAGAATGGTCTGGCTAAAAAGATTGATGTAGACCGGATTAAGGTAAACCTGACTAACCTGGAGACACAACGTGAACAAACTGTCAATGCTGTTGTACAACTGGAAAATCAGTTGAAATATTCGATGGGCATGCCAGTTTCAACACCAATCACCCTGCCTCCTGATGAATTCAGTAAGGTGGAGACTTTACCTGCAATGGCCGACAGTGTCAACCTTGAAGAAAGAACAGAAATCAGACTATTGAATATTCAGAAGGATTTACTTGGTTTACAGCGTAAGGCTTACGTTTCTGAATATTACCCTACATTATCTTTAACCGGAAATCTTTCCAGAACCGGTATGAGTGATAAATTTGATTTGCTTAGCCGCCATGGCAGTGCTACTTATTATAATGCATCTGCGATTGGCTTGACCTTAAACATTCCTATCTTCAATGGTTTTGCTACCCGTTCCAGAGTACGTCAGGCAGAAGTAAATCTGAAAAAGAATGATGAAGATATCAGACAACAAAAAAACACCCTGAACCAGGCTTACGAAAATGCGAAAATCCAGTTAAAGGACAATATCAATACGATCAGGTCACAACGTCAGAACGTTTTGCTGGCACAGGAAATTTATAACAGTACACAAAACAACTACAAAAACGGACTGGCTGCATTAACTGATCTTTTAGATACTGAAAATGCATTAACTTCAGCACAAAACAGCTATACACAGGCATTACTGAACTACAAAATTGCCGAAATTCAACTAATCAAATCTAACGGAAATATAAAATCACTATTAAAATGAAAAGAGTAATTATAACAGTCATTCTAATTATAGTTGTTATCGGAGCAATCGCTTTGGTACTCAAAAACAATAAGAAGAAAAATGACGCACAGACAGCTTTGGTCGCTCAGGGAAGTGGTGCCATCAGCGTACGTGTGGCTCCAGTGAAAAAAGAAACCGTTGATTTGGACTTTAGTGCAAATGGTAATTTTGCACCAATACAAGAATTGAATTTTCTGTCAGAAAATGCAGGCAGGATCACCAAAATATTTGTAGCTGAAGGAGACCGCGTTCACAAAGGACAGGTTCTGGCTCATATTGATGCCGAAATCATCAATACGGACAAAGAAACAGCACAAGCTGCACTGGACAATGCGATCAGAGATGAAGCAAGATATGTGAGTTCTTTCCAGACAGGTGGTGTTACACAACAGCAGCTTGACCAGGCTAAATTAGCAACAAGAAACGCAAGATTAAGATTACAAAGTTCAGCAAGAAGAGTGAGTGATGCTAATATCAAATCTCCTATTGATGGAATTGTGAATAAAAAATATATTGAAACCGGAGCTTTTGTTACTGCTCAGGGTACCCAGTTATTTGAGTTGGTTGATGTTTCAAGATTGAAATTAAAGGTTAACGTAAATGAAGGACAGGTAGCCAATCTTAAAATTGGTGAAAATGTACAGATTAAATCAAATGTTTTCCCTGCTGATAATTTCTCAGGTAAAATTACTTTCATTGCGCCGAAAGCCGATGCAACGCTCAATTTCCCAATTGAAATTGAAGTAGCAAACAACCATACCAACACGATAAAAGCGGGTATGTATGGAACTGCAATCTTTAAGTTCCCGGCTCAGTCCCCTATCATCACCATTCCGCGTGGTTCATTTGTGGGTAGTGTGAGCAGCAACCAGATTTTTGTACTGGAAGATGGAAAAACCGCAAAAATACGTAAAGTGATTGCAGGCAGAATTATTGGTGATGAGGTAGAAATCATCGACGGGCTAAAAGAAGGTGAAACAGTGATCACCAGCGGTCAGATCAACCTGGTTGATGGTAGCCCGGTGGTACCAATAAAATAATTTTTGATCAGCATATAAATCTATATATAGATGAAATTAACAGAAATATCAATAAAACGACCTTCGCTTGTCATCGTGGTATTCAGCGTACTGACATTACTGGGTTTATTGAGTTACTTCTCATTAAGTTATGAGTTGTTACCCAAATTCTCCAATAATGTGGTCTCTATCTCCACAATATACCCGGGAGCATCGCCAAACGAAGTAGAAAATACAGTTACCAAAAAAATCGAGGATGCAGTATCCTCCATGGAGAACATCAAAAAGCTGAACGCAGTCTCTTATGAAGGTTTATCTGTGGTAACGATTACCTTAAATGATAAGGCCAATGTGGATTTGTCATTAAACGAGGCACAACGTAAAGTAAATTCAATTCTGAAAGATTTACCTACTGACGTAAAACCGCCTTCCCTGAACAAATTCTCTTTAGATGATTTGCCGGTTATTACCATGTCGGCATCAGCTAAAATGGATGATGCTTCATTTTATGACCTGATCGATAAACGTATCGCTCCGATCATATCCAGAGTAAATGGTGTTGCACAGGTTAACCTTGTTGGTGGACAGCAACGTGAAATCGAAGTAGGACTGGATGCAGATAAACTACAAGGTTATGGACTGTCTGTTCCACAGGTTCAGCAATCTATTTTAACGTCCAACCTTGATTTCCCTACTGGTAGTGTAAAAACACAGAACCAGGATATCTTAATCCGTTTATCGGGTAAATATAAAAACGTAGAAGAACTGCGTAACCTGGTTGTGGGTACCGGAAAAGATGGTGCACAGATCCGTTTACGGGATGTTGCTGATGTTAGGGATGCCCAAAAAGAAGTAGATAAACTGGCACGTATAGACCGTAAAGGAGCTATCGCGATACAGGTCATTAAACAATCTGATGCCAATGCCGTAGAAGTAAGTAAACTTGTTCATAAAGCTATCGAAACACTGCAAAAGGATTACAGCTCAAATGACCTGAAAATCATTATTGCCAACGACAGCTCAATTTTCACACTGGAATCTGCTGATGCGGTAATCCACGATTTAATCCTTGCGATTATTCTGGTAGCCTTTGTGATGCTCTTCTTCCTGCATAGTATCAGGAACGCCCTGATCGTCATGGTATCTATTCCGGCTTCCCTGATTGCAACTTTTATCGGGATCAGTGTATTAGGCTATACCTTAAACCTGATGTCTTTACTGGGATTATCACTCGTAGTTGGTATCCTTGTCGATGATGCGATTGTGGTACTGGAGAATATCTACCGTCACATGGAAATGGGCAAAAACAAAGTCCGTGCAGCTTATGACGCAACCAGCGAAATTGGTTTTACGGTTGTTTCCATTACTTTGGTAATTGTGGTTGTGTTCTTCCCGATTGCAGTAAGTACAGGTTTGGTTTCAAACATTCTGCGTCAGTTCTGTGTCGTGGTAATTATTGCAACTCTGCTCTCTTTATTAGCTTCCTTCTCTATCGTACCTCTTTTATCTTCCCGTTTTGGTAAACTGGAGAAAATAGAAGGTAAGAATATATTCGGGCGTTTCATCTTATGGTTTGAAGGCCAGCTGCGCAAATTCACGATCTGGATTACCAGCATCCTGAACTGGTCTTTAGCCAATAAAGGGAAAACAATCGGAATTGTATTACTCATGTTCTTTGGATCATGCGGATTAATCCCGGCTGGTTATATAGGAACAGAGTTCTTCCCTAAAAGTGATAAAGGAGAGTTCCTGGTACAGATTGAACTTCCTAAAGATGCTTCCATTGATCAGACGAATTTCATGACGCAGAAAGCTGAAGCATTTCTGACTAAAAAACCTGAGATCCTGCAATTGATTACGACTGTAGGTCAGTCAAGTGGTGACTTTGGAGGAACACAAGCTACAGCTTATAAATCTGAGATCAATGTAAAACTGGTTGAGCGCGATAAACGTGCCGATAATTCAAGTATCTATGCAACTAAAGTGAGTCGTGAACTTGCGAAAGTTCTGGTTGGTGCCAAGGTAAAAACAGTACCGATCAGTATCCTGGGTATTGCAGAGAATGCGCCGATTGAACTCGTTGTGATGGGATCAGACCTGGACAGCGCGATGAAATATGCAGAAGCTGCCAAAACTGTATTATCAAAAATCAAAGGAGCAGCAGAGCTTAAACTATCTGTTGAAAATGGTAGTCCAGAGATTAATGTACAGGTTGACCGTGATAAAATGGCTTCATTAGGCCTTACACTACAAACTGTAGGTGCAACCATGCAAACCGCATTCAGTGGAAATACTGATGGTAAATTCCGTAAAGGAGAATACGAATATGATATCAACATCCGTTATCAGGATTTTAACCGTCAGGATATCGACGACGTAAGAAACCTGATCTTTGTCAATTCTTCGGGTCAGCAGATTAAACTGTCTCAGTTTGCCAATATTAAAGAGGGCTCAGGCCCGAGTCAGCTGGAAAGAAGAGATAAGAGTACCTCTGTTTCTGTAAGGGCACAGTCTATCGGTCGTCCTACCGGAACAATTGTAGCTGAATTCCAGCAACAGCTCTTAGACCTGGAAAAATCAGGTAAACTGAAAAAACCAGTAGGCGTGAGTTATGTATGGGCTGGTGATGCTGAAAACCAGGGAGATGGTTTCGGAACACTGGGAATTGCCTTATTAGCTTCAATTATCTTGGTTTACCTGATCATGGTAGCCCTTTATGATAGTTTCGTTTACCCTTTTGTAGTCATGTTCTCTATTCCATTATCGGTTATCGGAGCCTTGCTTGCACTGGCCCTGACCAATAATGCATTGAATATATTCACTATTCTGGGATTGATCATGCTGATCGGACTGGTAGCGAAAAATGCGATTATCCTTGTCGATTTTACGAATCAGATGAAGGCCGAAGGTAAGTCTACCCATGAGGCTCTTGTCCTGGCCAATCACGCACGTTTACGTCCGATCCTGATGACAACCATTGCCATGGTTATTGGTATGCTACCGATTGCATTGGCAAGTGGTGCAGGTGCCGAATGGAAAAATGGTCTGGCCTGGGTTATTATCGGCGGTCTGTTAAGTTCATTATTCCTGACACTGATTATCGTGCCAGTGATGTACCAGATTTTTGACGGTATACTTGATAGACTTGGATTCAACAAAAAAGGGGTTACTATCGAACAACTAATGGTAGAACCTTATGATCATAAAGATGTTAAAGAATATGATCTGGATCATCAGCATTAAGCTCAGCTGATTCAGATTTAAAAAAGGAACCCATAACGGGTTCCTTTTTTTGTTATACAAAACCCGGTTGGGCATAAAAAAACCCGCAGAGGGTTCTGCGGGTTTTTAATCATTTATGTTATACTTAAATATGGATTGCTCTGTTAGCAGTCGCAGCCATAGCCGCTTCTTTGATCGCTTCAGTATAAGTTGGATGTGCATGACAAATTCTTGCAATATCTTCAGCAGAAGCACGGAACTCCATTGCTACTACTGCTTCAGCAATCATATCAGCAGCACGTGGGCCGATCATATGAACACCTAATATCTCGTCTGTAGCTTCATCAGCCAATACCTTTACAAAACCATCAGTATCCATACTTGCTTTAGCACGTCCGCTCGCTTTGAAAGGGAAAGATCCTGCTTTGTATTTTACACCTTTTTCTTTTAACTGCTCTTCAGTATAACCTACTGAAGCAACTTCCGGCCAGGTATAAACAACTCCAGGGATAAGGTTGTAATTGATATGTGGTTTTTGACCAGCAATCGTTTCAGCTACAAAAACACCTTCATCTTCCGCTTTATGCGCAAGCATTGCTCCTGTAATTACATCACCGATAGCATATACACCCGGTACAGCAGTTTCAAGATGTGCATTTACAGGAATTTTATTACCACGTTCTTCGGTTTTAATACCGATATTCTCTAAACCTAATCCTGCAGTATAAGCAGTACGTCCTACAGCAACGATACAATAATCAGCTTCCAGATTTACTTCTTCACCTTTGGCATTCAACGCTGAAACAGTAACTTTTTTACCTTTAGTGGTTGCTCCTGTTACTTTATGTCCCATGAAGAATTCCATACCCAAAGATTTCTTCAATACACGTTGTAATTCCTTACCCAAACCTGCATCCATTGTCGCAATGATTGAAGGTAAATATTCCACTACTGAAACTTTAGTACCTAAACGTGCGTAAACAGATCCTAATTCCAGACCGATTACACCCCCACCAATAACGATCATCGTTTTTGGAACTTCTTTAATGTTTAAAGCTTCAGTTGAAGTAATGATTCTTTTTTTATCAATTGGTAAAAATGGTAATGCAGTAGGTTTAGAGCCCGAAGCAATTACAATGTTTTTACCCGTGATGTTTTCTGATGTTCCGTCAGTTTTAGTAATCTTGATTGTATTTTTATCTACAAAAGATCCTAATCCTTCAAAACTGTCAATTTTATTCTTTTTAAACAGGTAAGTAATACCTGCAGTATTTTGTGCTACCACGTCATCTTTACGGGCAATCATTTGTGGCATATCCACACTCAGGTCTTTCAGTCCGATACCGTGAGTAGTAAAAGTATGTGCCGCATTGTGATAATGCTCAGATGAATCCAACAATGCTTTTGACGGGATACAACCTACATTTAAGCAAGTGCCACCAAAAGTTTTATATTTTTCTATAACTGCTGTTTTTAACCCCAATTGTGCACATCTTATTGCGCTAACATAACCACCAGGACCAGAACCAATAATAATGACGTCGTATTGCATAATGATAAAATTTTTGTTGAGCAAAGTTAATAAACCCCAATAGAAATAAGGCATTCTGAAGCTTAATCTTTCAATTAATCAACACTACTTCGGTGGTTGACAAGGTTCCCTTACGGGTAAGATGATTTAAGAACTTCCCGTTTACCTTCGTGATCCGGAAACTTTCAAAGGTTTGAAGACGTTTTATCTTCATGCCCTGCTTGATATACTGATCTATAACTTCAGTATCTGCATAAAGCAAATAAGGTTTTGGAGGCAGGAATGAAGCTTCATCCGGTCTTAAAAAATAAAGTGGGGCGTTGACATAAAAATCTACCGCAAAAGCGTAGCCAATGCGGCTCCTGACAACTGGCAGGTCTTTTGTATTGTGTTCATTAATCCAGAACGCAGCTTCACTGTCTGCCTGGTACTTCAGTACAGCCGGATAATAAGCCAGGTTAAAATACAGGTTTACAAAAAATGCGACCGCACTCACCTGATAGCATATTTTAAACCTGCCATTCACCTTCGTAAAAGTTGCCAGGACAAATAACACAACAGATCCTGTCAGCAACAAAACGGTAAAGACCGTGAGGTTATCGGGCCTGAAAAAATAATGCAGCACCATGATCAGAAAAACCATAATCCCACCTACAACCAGCTGCACTATACGGATGGCTTTAACAGAACTTTCTAATTTCAGATTACACAGATACTCTGCAGTGATGATCGCAAAGAATGGAAACACAATGGTAATATAAAAAGGCAGCTGAAACTTCGATAAAGAAAAGATCAGGAAGGTCAGCAGAGAACCAGCTATACAAAACCATTCCGCCTGTAAAGGTTTTCTAAAGTTTTTCCGGAAGAACTGATACACTGCGGTAAACAGCAGCAGGCTCCAGGGCAGAAAAGCCCATAAAGTAGTATGCAGAAAAAAGGTTGGATCGCCTTTGGGCTGTTTAATTGGTCCGCTATTAAAAAAGCGGCCAAACTGACTATCCCAGAAAAAGAATTTTATTCCTGAGACTCCCTTTTGTCCGAAGATAATTTTCTCCGGGTGAAGATCAAACTGGTTATATAAAGTATAAAGCTCGGGTATAATAAAAATAAGAATAAGTACAACAGCGAGCAGCCACCTGAAATTAAATACCATCGGCCAGTTCTTTTTAATCAGCAGCTCTCCTCCTATTGCCCCTGCTATAGGAATTAGAGCAAAAACACCTTTGGTCATGACTGCACAGGCGGCAAATAAACAAGCTGCAATCAAATGGAGCACCCATTTTTTACCCAGTGACTTATAGAAATGATAAACACTGGCAATGATCAGTCCTGTCAGAAAAGGTTCGGCCCGTACATCCATTGTACAAATCAGAATATGCTGTGCAGTCAGCAAGATCAGTGCAGCCCATAAGCCTATCTGTTTTGTATAGAGTACTGAGGCTAATTTAAAGGTATAATAAGCAGCCAGCAGGATAAACAATATACCAGGTAATTTATAAGACCAGGTACTGACACCAAACAGTTTAAAAAAAACAGCAGTCGTCCAGAATGGAAAATGTGGTTTATCCAGCCAGTCCTTCCCCTCCACCAGCAAATCACTAAAATTATTGTGCTGTGCCATTCCTTTAGCTATAGAAGCATACAAAGCTCCGTCTGGTTCCATGATCGTGACGAACAACCCCGTAAAGTTTAAGAGTACAGCAAACCCGATAAACAGATATAGCCATTTTGTAGTCTGATCAGAAAGTATCTTCTGCATAGGTATAAATTAGATTGATTTTCTCTTGTCCGGGGTCTTAAAAACAAAGAAATAGTTTGCACTGAAATTCCAGAAAAAAACAGTAAAAATAGCTGCCGCCTTACTAATGTAAAAGTTCACATGCATCATATTGTCCAGTAAAAAAATAATCGCCGAATTGAGGAGCAGACCTATCAGCGAAACCATAAAAAAAGCCGTAAACTGTAATCCTGGTTTGGATTTGTTGTCTTTAAATGTCCAGTTACGGTGAATAATATAATTACTCATTACAGCTGCAGTAAAACCAATTCCGTTTGCAACGAATTTATTAAATCCCAGTTTATCTTTAAAAAACCAGGTTAATGCAAAGTCGATACACAAGCCCGATACACCAGTGATTCCAAATTTTATAAATGCCAGGATTTTTGGTGTCAGCAAAGATGAAAAAGAAGATACACTGAATTTATTTTGGGACATGAAGCAATTTCTTATGGCGTTAAAGGTAAGTAACAATTTAGATTTATACGTGGATGTCATACAAAAAAGGGTGCTTACCCCTTATATTTAGACCATCTAAACTTTTCAGTATGAAACCTTTTTACAAATTATCCTGGGTAGCACTCTGCCTGCTCCTGGTTAGCTATTCTTCTTTCGCTCAAATCACCGACTCTGCCTATGTACGTGAGAATTACACCAAAATTGAAAGACAAATTCCTATGCGGGATGGGGTTAAGCTTTTCACTGCGATTTACATCCCTAAAAATAAAAATCAGAAGTATCCGTTTATGATTTCCCGTACACCGTATACGGTTTCCCCTTACGGTGAAGATCAATATAAAATGACTTTAGGCCCAAACCCTTTGTTTCTTAAAGAGGGATTCATTTTTGTTTATCAGGATGTACGTGGAAGATGGATGAGTGAAGGAGATTTTGTAGATGTACGTCCTCAGATTGATCATAAAAAGAGCAAAAAAGATATAGATGAAAGCTCAGACACATATGATACTATTGACTGGCTGCTTAAAAATATTCCGGATAATAATGGTAAGGCTGGTATCTATGGTATTTCTTATCCTGGATTTTATTCTACTGCCGCCTTGCCTGGCGCTCACCCGGCCCTGAAAGCAGTTTCTCCACAAGCTCCGGTAACGGATTGGTTTTTAGGGGATGATTTTCATCATAATGGTGCATTAATGCTGGCTGATGCTTTTAATTTTTATGTTGGATTTGGTGTCCCAAGGCCACATCCGATTACACCAGACAAAGGACCTAAAAGCTTTCACCCACCAATAAAAGATAATTACCGCTTCTTCCAGAGCATTGGTGCGCTGAAGAACGTCAAGCTCAAATACTTTGGGGATACGATCAAATTCTGGAATGATATGATGGCACATGGTACTTATGATTCTTTCTGGAAAAACATGAATATACGCCCGCATCTTACAGATATCAAACCAGCTGTTCTGGTTGTTGGTGGTTTCTTTGATGCTGAAGATGCATTCGGTGCTTTACATACCTACAAGGCAATTGAAACACAAAATCCAAAAGCAAAAAACAATCTGGTTATGGGGCCATGGTTTCACGGCGGATGGGAAAGATCAACAGGACACAGTTTCGGGGATATAGAATTTGGTCAGCCCACCAGTCTGTGGTTTCAGGAGAATGTGGAATTTCCATTTTTCATGCAATACCTGAAAGATAAAAAAGATGCTGGCCTGGCAGAAGCTACCATTTTTGTAACAGGAAGTAATGAATGGAAAAAATTTAGCAGCTGGCCTCCGAAAGACACAGAAGACCAGACTTTGTATTTACAGGAAAATGGAAAACTGAGTTTTAAATCACCTCAATCAGAAAATAGTTTTGATGAGTATGTAAGTGACCCTAATAATCCTGTTCCTTATCAACAGGGTATCCAGGAAAAAAGAACAAGAGAATACATGATCGACGATCAGCGTTTTGCAGCACGCAGACCAGATGTCAAAGTTTATCAGACTGATATTCTTACAGAGGATATTACGCTGACCGGGCCATTAGCTGCTAAACTTTCGGTATCGACTTCGGGTACAGATGCAGATTATATTGTTAAACTGATTGACGTGTATCCTGAAGATGAAGCTCAGCCTAGCCCTAATCCTAAAGGTATTATCATGGGTGGTTACGAAATGCTGGTACGAGGAGAAGTCATGCGGGGTAAATTCCGCAACAGTTTTGAGCAGCCGGAAGCGTTCGTTCCTGGTCAGGTGACTAAAGTAAACTATAGTCTTCCTGATGTAGCGCATACTTTTAAAAAAGGACATAGAATTATGATCCAGGTACAAAACTCCTGGTTCCCACTGGTAGACCGCAATCCTCAGCGTTTCCTGGATATTTACCATGCGGACGATCAGGACTTCCAAAAAGCCACGCACCGTATTTACCATGATAAAGTCAACACCTCATCTTTAACTGTCACCGTACTCAAACCATAATCAACGATGAAACGAATATTTTTCAGTACCATTTTCCTCCTCTTTATACTGCTTCATGCGAATGCGCAGCTCCTACAGGGGCATCATAATTTTTCGCGTGCAGATACTTTAAGAGGAATGCTGACGCCATTGCGTACCTGTTATGATATCAATTATTATCATCTTGATGTAAAGGTAGATATAGAAAACAAATCGATTACAGGAAGTAACGAATTCAATTTTACAGCGACAACTGATTTCAATAAACTTCAGTTTGATTTATTCAGCAATCTTAAAATTGAGAAGGTAATATACAAAGGGGCTGAACTACCTTTTAAAAGAGAATTTAATGCTGTATTTATCACCTTCCCTTCGCTGATCAAAAAAGGGTCAAAAGATAAATTCGAGGTCTACTATTCAGGAAATCCGGTAATAGCCCGCAGACCTCCCTGGGATGGTGGTTTTATTTTCAGTAAAGATACAGCAGGAGATCCGTGGGTATCTGTTGCCTGCCAGGGGTTCGGAGCAAGTTCGTGGTGGCCAACCAAAGATCATCAGAGTGATGAGGTGGACAGTGTGCTAATCAGCATCAGCGTACCAAAAGATCTTCAGGAGGTCTCCAACGGAAGATTACGCAATGTGGTTGACAAACCGGACGGTTATAAACAATACAACTGGTTTGTCGCTAATCCGATCAATAACTATAATATCACTTTTTATATTGGAAAATATGCACACTGGACTGATCTTTATAAAGGCGAAGATGGCGATCTGACCTTAGATTACTGGTCTCTGAAAGCTGACAGTGCAAAAGCCAGACCACACTGGGATGCAGATGTAAAACCAATGCTGAAAGCATTTGAACATTGGTTCGGTCCTTATCCTTTCTATAAGGATGGTTATAAACTCGTAGAAGCCCCTCATCTGGGTATGGAACACCAGAGTGCCGTAGCTTATGGAAATCAGTTTAAAATGGGCTATTTAGGATCAGATCTTTCGGGATCAGGCTGGGGATTAAAATTTGATTTTATTACTATTCACGAAAGCGGTCATGAGTGGTTCGGTAATAATATCACTTCAAAAGACCTTGCTGATATGTGGATCCATGAAAGCTTCACCAATTATTCGGAGGCTTTATTTGTTGAATTCTTCTATGGAAAAAAAGCATCGACTGAATATGTAACCGGTATCAGACATAAAATCCAGAATGACGTTCCGATCATCGGCAACTATGATGTCAACAGTGAGGGTTCGGGGGATATGTACTATAAAGGAGCGAACATGATCCATACTATCCGTCAGCTCATACAGGATGATGAAAAGTTCCGTCAGATTTTAAGAGGTCTGAATAAAACATTTTACCACCAGACAGTAACCACAGCACAGGTTGAGAACTATATCAGCAAAAAAAGCGGGCTAAAACTCAGCAAAATATTTGATCAGTATTTAAGGACAACACAAGTACCTGTCCTTAGTTACCAGCTTAAAGATGGAAAATTAACTTATCGCTGGACAGATGTAGTTAAAGGATTTGACATGCCGGTTAAAGTTTCTTTGAGCCCGGATACTTTTAGCTTTATTTATCCTACTGAGAACTGGAAAACGACTACAGTAAAAGGTATCAGTGAGAATGACTTTAAAGCAGATCCAAATTTTTACATCCTTGTGAAGAAGAGTAAATAATATTATCGTCTGATGCAACAAATTAGAATTTCAATGGTCTTATAGAAAAATATACACCCCTAAAAACCTTATAACGATGAAAAAAATAAATATTTTACTCATTCTGACTTTATTAACTTTTAGTTCCGCCCTTTATTCATTTACGGCTGTTAAACACAGTACTTCTTTTGCTGAAGATGAAAGATCTGTTGGAAACTTCAAAGGAGTTGCTGCCGGCGGACCGTTGACTATAAAAATCACCTTGGGCAATAAAGAATCTGTTCGTTTTGAAGGTGACCAGGAAGCTATAGCCAATCTTACAGCCGAAGTGACTGACGGCATCCTTATCATTAAACCTAAAACTAAATGGAATGACTGGTCAAGGAAATTCAACCGCGCACAGGTGACAGCTTATATTACGGCAAAAAAGATTACTTCACTAACTATGAGTGGATCGGGTAATATGGAAGTTGAGAATGCAATTAACACCGCCGATCTTTCTGCTACTTTAAGTGGTTCAGGAAGTATTACTGCAACAGCCAATGTTAAAAACTTCACAGGAGTAATCAGCGGTTCCGGAAATGTACGTTTAAGCGGAAAAGCAGATGTATCTAATATTACGCTTAGCGGATCAGGGAACTTCAAAGGAAAAAGCTTCACTGTAAATACACTATCAGCACAAATCAGTGGTTCGGCTGATATTGCAATTATTGCCAATAAAACTATTGATGCAGTAATCAGCGGTTCAGGAAATATTAGCTATTCCGGAAATGCAACGGTTAAAAAAACCATTATCGGATCAGGTAGTGTAAGCAAAAACTAAGCTTCAATCCAATTCATATAAAAAATGGAGGTATCCAACAGATATCTCCATTTTTTATATTCTGCCGTTTTTTATAGTGGAAGATTAAAGATATGAATGGACTGATCCTTATAACTCTGTTCAGCTGGCTGATCTGATTTGGCTTTATCCGAAACAACCACAATCTGTTTATCATTAATAAAGGATACCCCTTCTATATTAGCATATAATACGCTATTTCCAGCACCAACCACCCCACTACTATTCCCCCTTGGAAACTCATAAATTGTCCCTCCGGTAACAGACCAGTCAGTACTGCTTAAGGTACCAATCCATAACCTGGAATCCTGCTGCGAGGTAACGGCTATTTTATTCCCTGAAACTGTAATATCAGAATAGTCAGTGAAACTCACTGAAGATGGTAAGGTTATTTCAGCAACTTTTTGCCACAGACTGCTTGTTTTCTTCAGTACAGGTATTTTACCTGTACCCTCCACTAATCCCAGGATGTAATCTTCTCCACCACGGAACACCCAGGCAATTCCTTCAAATGCTTTATTTTTATTTGCGGAGGTAAAGTAATAGTCTGCCCAAATACTTTTCTGATAAACCATACTCCCATTATACTCCCGTATGCGTGGCTGGTACTGATTGCCGTTGGCTACTGATTCCTCGACTACAAAAAAATTAGGAGTATTATTGTTATCATAAGTAATTCCTTCAAAATTCGAATCTCCGGATCCAGATCCGAGCAGGCTGTTTTCATTACTGTTTTCTGGCAGACTTTGTTTGATCTTTACGATCTGGTAACTATTGTCACAAGCTACATAAAAATAGCCATCTACAAACTGTACTCCGCTGGCTTCAAATTTATCTCCCTTATCATAACCTTTGATCAGTTTGTAGATTTTTGCTTCCGCAACCGGAGACCCCAGCACTTTTACTCCGCTGGTACTATTGACGTTTAAAGAAGCTATTGAATTTCGGCCGCCTGAATAGCTGCCATCAGAATTGATATGATCATTTGCCTTATTGCAGGCAAAAAAACAAACTGCTACAAAAGCAGCACATACTGGTAATTGATACTTTTTCATAATTCATAGGGTTTGCATTAAGATCCTCTATAAATCTGATAACTATATCTATTTTATATTACCTTTTTATTAAACAATCCTGACCAGTCGCATTGCCTTATAGAACAAAAAAAGCTATATTTTAACAGCATCTTCTTACCTCACGGGCTAGGTAAATGCAGCTAAAATATAGCCTGTATCTATTTTTAAAACTGATAACCTATCGCAAATAGATTTTCTACAAATTTGATCTCCTGACTGGCTTTGTCCAAATCATTTCTACCTGTTGTATGAATAGTTTTCAGCTTGGTCCAACCGACTTTAGTCGTATTCTGGAAATATAAATGTTTACTCACATAGAACTTTAATCCAGCCTCAGCAGAAAAACCATAACCAGCAACATTCCAGTGGTTATTTCTTCCCTGACCAAATAAATGCGCATCCGTCCTTGGTACAATCATTCCACCGCCAATACCAGTCTCTAAAGTTAGTGAGGTCTGTCTGCTTCTGGCTACCCATATATCATCATAACGGGCGATTTCAATATTTGCATAGTTAAATCCATCGGTATGTTCATAGACCAGCATATCTGATTTAACATCGATCATCTGACCATTATAAGTTCCGGCATAAGCTCCTGTAGGAACACCTGGGGTTGAAATTTCATCACCAATCACACCGGTAATAGCTACCTTTTGTGGAATGTCCACTACGTACTTCATGTGATCCCAGCCGATAGACACACTATAATTATCCGCGATGAAATAACCCGCACGAATGTTGTATTGCGGAGTGGTAATCTGACCCGGATTTAAATATTCCAGGCTTAACGGAGACTGTCTGTCACGTGCAACGACATTCTTCAGGGTAAAATCATAACCCGGGCCTTTGAAATTAATGTTGCTATTATCGTACCAGGAATGGTTATATCCCCAATGCACAAAGAAATCACCTTTTCTGGAGAAATCCCGCTTTACTTCATTACCAAATATACTTTTCCCGATTTTAACCGGATTATCAGTTGTATTCGTAGTTGTATTTTCCTGTGCCTTGATTTTTTGACCAAAAACAAGAAATAATAATAATAAGTAGCTTTTTTTCACAGCGTAAAAGTAACGAAATGATATTAAAATCTAATTAAAATACAATAAAATGGCATAGGGCTGAATCTTGGGACAAAAAAAAACCTGCTATCTGATGATAGCAGGTTTCTATATAGTTTAAACAGCTTAAACGCCTAATAATAAACGTGCTGGATCTTCCAATAATTGTTTTACCCTTACCAGGAAACCTACTGATTCTCTGCCATCAATGATTCTATGATCATAAGATAAGGCAAGATACATCATCGGGCGAACTACAACTTCACCTTTCTCTGCAATAGGGCGCTCAATAATATTGTGCATTCCTAAAATAGCAGATTGAGGGGCATTGATAATTGGTGTAGACATCATCGAACCAAATACACCACCGTTAGTGATTGTAAATGTTCCGCCAGTCATTTCATCAATAGTCAATTTACTGTCTCTCGCTTTAGTTGCCAGTTCAATTACTGATTTTTCAATCTGAGCCAGGCTCAGGCTTTCTGCATTTCTGATAATCGGAACTACCAGTCCTTTAGGGGCAGAAACTGCGATAGAGATATCTACAAAATCGTTAAAAACAATAGCATCACCATCAATGCGTGCATTAACAGCAGGGAAGTCTTTCATAGCCTCACAAACAGCTTTTGTAAAGAAGCTCATGAAACCTAATCCAACACCATATTTTTCTTTAAACTGATCTTTGTATTTTCCACGTAAGTCCATGATTGGCTTCATGTTCACTTCATTAAATGTAGTTAACATAGCCGTCTCATTTTTCACTGCCACTAAACGTTTAGCTACAGTTTTACGCAATGGAGACATTTTCTCTCTGCGTTCATTTCTAGCTCCTGCAACTGGTGCTGAAACTACTGCTGCTTTTTCCGGAGTTTTCGCTGCTGCAGGTTTCTCTGCTTTAAGCGCATCCTCTTTAGTGATTCTTCCATCAACACCAGAACCTTTAACAGCACTTGCGTCAACACCTTTTTCTGCCAGGATCTTACCTGCCGCCGGAGAAGGAGTTCCGGTTGCATAACTCTCGCCATTTCTTTCTGCTACAGGAGCAGCTGGCTGAGCATCATTAACAACCGCTTTTTCTGCTGCAGCTGGCGCCGCCGCTTTTGGAGCAGCTCCACTAGTTTCGATAGTACAAACTACAGCACCTATAGCCAGGGTATCACCTTCGTTCGCCACTGTTTTCAAAGTTCCGGCTTGCTCAGCAGTTAATTCAAAAGTTGCTTTATCAGACTCTAACTCAGCTATTACTTCATCCATTTCTACGGCATCACCATCATTCTTCACCCAACGGGATAAAACAACTTCGGTAATTGATTCGCCTACTGGCGGAACTTTTATTTCTAGACTCATAATTGATGTATTATATTTTTCTAATCTACGTTATACGCTTTACTCACTGATTTCTTTGCTATTTTCTGATCTATCTCGGTTACTTTAGCCTCGAAAGATTTAGCCAGAATAGAAGCCTGCTCATCCGCATGTTGTTTAGCAAATCCGGTTGCAGTACTGCTGCTCTCTTTTCTCGAAATCAATTCTATATCCCTGAATGCTGTCTTTCTTACTTTACGTAACAGATAAGGCCATGCACCCATATTTTCTGGTTCTTCCTGAACCCAGATTGCTTCTTTCGCGTTTTTGTATCTGTTATAAACCGTTTCCATTTGTGCTAATGGTGTAGGATATAATTGTTCAACACGTACGATAGCAACATTTTTGATCTGTTCCCTCTGTTGTTTCTCCAGTAATTCATAATAGATTTTACCACTGCAGAACAACACTCTGTTTACCTCATTCGCTTTTACATTGGCGTCATCGATAACTTCATTGAATTTTCCTTCAGTGAACTCTTCCAGTTTGGAAACACACATCGGATGACGCAATAAACTTTTTGGTGTGAATACAATCAGAGGTTTTCTGAAATCACGCTTGAACTGACGACGGATGGCATGGAAGAAGTTGGCTGGAGTTGTACAGTTGGTTACCTGCATATTGTAATCAGCACATAATTCCATAAAACGCTCGATCCTTGCAGAAGAGTGCTCAGGTCCCTGTCCTTCATATCCATGAGGTAATAACATCACTAATCCATTCTCACGCTGCCATTTCGTTTCAGCGCTTGCGATATACTGGTCAACAACAATCTGTGCGCCATTAAAGAAATCACCAAACTGAGCTTCCCAGATAGTCAGGGCATTAGGATTTGCCATCGCATAACCATATTCAAATCCTAAAACACCGTATTCTGATAAATGTGAATTATAGATATCAAATGGTGCCTGCTGATCTGAAAGATTACTTAACGGGATATATTCTTCTTCCGAATCTTCAAGCGTTAATACCGCATGACGATGTGAAAAAGTACCACGTTCAACATCCTGACCACTCAGACGAACTCTTTTACCTTCTGTAAGCAAAGTAGCATAAGCTAACTGTTCACCCATTGCCCAGTCAAAAACATGACTGCTTGCTGCCATTTTGTGACGCTCGGCAAATAATTTCTCAATCTTCTTAAAGAACTTTTTATCTTTCGGTAAAGTACTTATTCTTTTAGCAATTTCTAATAAAGTGCTCTTTTTAACTGAGGTGTCCGGAGAGGTCACGAAGTCTTCAGCACTTGCAATTCTCATATCTGACCATGCACCTGCAAATTTCACTGCCTTATAGGTAGAGGTGATCTCTTTGGCTTCGTTTAATCTCTCCTGCAAGATACCACGGAATTCAACTTCCATTTCTTTTGCCAGACTTGCTTCCAGTTTACCTTCACCAATCAGTTGTTTGATATAGATATCTCTTGGGTTAGCATGTTGTTCGATGCTCTTGTATAATAAAGGCTGAGTGAATTTAGGCTCATCTGCTTCATTATGTCCAAATCTGCGATAACACAGAATATCGATAAACACATCATTTTTATATTTCTGACGGTACTCCATAGCCAGATTAATGGCATAAACCAAAGCTTCCACATCATCTCCGTTCACATGGAATACTGGTGAAAGTGTAACCTTTGCTATATCAGTACAATAAGTACTTGTACGTCCGTCTTTATAATTTGTAGTAAAACCAATCTGGTTGTTAATCACCAGGTGGATTGTACCTCCTGTTTTATATCCGTCCAGTCCAGCCATCTGGATAACCTCATAAACAATTCCCTGGCCTGCTACCGAAGCATCACCATGAATCAGAATAGGGGCTATACGAGAGTTATCACCCTCATATTTAAAGTCTATCTTTGAACGTGTCATCCCCTCAACCACACCATTTACGGTTTCAAGGTGAGATGGATTAGGACATAAACTCAGGTGAACACTTTTACCTTCATTGGTGGTTACATCTGTAGAATAACCCAGGTGATACTTTACATCACCTCCAAATGGAGATTCTGCACTATAACCTTTACCCTCAAATTCAGCAAAAATATCTTTATATGTCTTTTGCATGATATTGGCAAGAACGTTCAGACGTCCCCTGTGTGCCATACCAATTACAAATTCTTCAATACCCAGTGACGACCCTTTTTCAATTACTGAATCCAGTGCAGGGATTAAAGCTTCTGCCCCTTCCAGAGAGAATCTTTTTTGTCCAAGAAACTTAGTTCCCAAAAAGTTTTCAAAGCTTACAGCCTCATTTAACTTCTTCAGGATTCTTCTTTTCTCTTCGATCGAAAAATTAGGGGTGTTCTGCACACTCTCCATCTTGTTTTCAATCCATTTCAGCAACTCAGGTGTACGGAGATATTTATATTCCGCACCAATAGATCTGCAATAAGTCCTTTTTAGGAAAGCGACAATATCACTCAGTTTAGCAGCGCCCAGCCCTACCAGTTCCACACCAGAGTTAAAAACGGTATCCAGGTCAGCCTGGCTTAAACCGAAATTCTCTATGTCCAGAGTTGGTAAATGATGACGTCTTTCCCTTACCGGATTGGTCTGCGTAAACAGGTGACCTCTCTGGCGATAGCCATTGATCAGGTTCAGGACACTAATTTCTTTTAAAAAATGTTCGGGAGTTGCTTCACTGACTGATTCAGCATCTGCTCCTCTTCCAAAATCAAAACCTTCAAAAAACTTCTGCCAGCCGAATTCAACCGCATTAGGATCTTCTTTATAAGCTTGATAAATAGAATCGATGTATTCGGCATTTGCGCCGTTGAGATAAGATAAATTATCCATTGTTTAAGAATTGGTATAAGTATGGCAAAATTAGGATTTTACCTTATAAAACAGCTATAATTCTTCAAGAAATTCTACGATTTCACAAACCTTTTTTAGTGGTGTCAGCCGATCGTCAAGAAGTATATCAAATTCAGAGATTAAACTACCCGCAACCAGCAGAGGGACATCGAGATGATCCATCACCCGGGTGATTATTTTATTGATGTCTTTTCCCAGGTTTAAAGAGGTCAGTACTATAAATACATAGTCGGGCTTATAATGTGCAAGCACTTTTTTAACGTCAAGATAAGGGATCTCCTGCCCAAGGTACAAAGTATCCATGCCACATCTTTTCAACAAATAACGGGCAAAAAGCAGACCTGTTTCATGCATCTCTGCTTCCGGAAGGAACAATAAAAATCTTTTGGGGTCTTTTTTCTCTGGTTTATCGATTTTATCAATTTCCACAATCATTCTGTCCCTGATCAGATTAGATGCAAAATGCTCCTGGGAAGGATCAATAGCTCCAGTCTGCCATAACATCCCTACCTTCTTCATAAAGGGAAAAAGGACAAGGTCCATAGTGCTGATCAGGCCTAATTCCTGAATACAGCCGGATAAAATTTCTGCAAAAGCTGTTTCATCATATTTTAAGGTAGCATCCGAAAGCCGGAGTACCTGAATGGTATCGTTATTAAAATCTGATTGCAACTGGATTACAAGATCATTGATCAGTGCTTTGTCCATTTTGGCAATACGACTGATCTTATATCCTTTTTCATTGAGCGTAACAATATTAAGCAGATGTTTCAGGTCCTCCTCGTCATAATACCTGATATTGGTAGGTGTTCTTTTTGGAGGGACTAAATTATATCTGGCTTCCCATGCCCGGATAGTATGTGCTTTGATGCCAATAAGGCCTTCTATATCACTGATTGAGAATCTTTTCACGTAAGCTGACAACAACTCTTAAACAAAAAATGTTTTATTTTTTTTATTTGTTTAATCTACTCACGAAATATGAGCGCCAGGACAATGACAAATTTCCAGATTTGATCAGTTATTATGGATTTCTATATCCAGCATTTTGATTTGTTTTTCGAGGTCAAATGTATTTTTGGAACGCGGATCTTTTCCACCTAAAGCTACATTAACCCAGTTGCCCCAGTTACTCGCCGGCGAGTAGTCTATCAGCCGCTGCTCAAAATAACCAGCGCCATCTATCCAGTTCAATTTTAAGATATGGATCAGGTAAGTAGCCACCAGCAGACGTCCTGCATGGGTAATAAAACCCGACTGATTAAGCTCGTTCATATACTGATCGACCAGGGGATTGCCTGTATTTCCATCTTTCCATTGCTGTAAAAGGAGGTCATAATCTGCGGTATCCTCATATGCTTCAATTCCGGTTGCCGTATCTCTGAAAAAACTGGCACTATGTTTCTTAAACATAAATCTGAAGAAATCTCTCCAGAGTAAACCTAGTATCAGTTGTGTGAAATGACTATTAGCTCCTGATAACTGTTCGGCTTCTTTGACCGCCCAATACACTTTCCTTGGAGAAAGACAACCTACCGCCAGCCATGGAGAAAGTTTTGAAGAGAAAACATGCTGAGCTGCATGTCCCTTACTACTTTTCGTATATATTTCAGATCCAGCCGCGAACAATTCCTGCAGATGTTTAATTCCCTGTTCTTCGCCACCAGCCGGAATTGTGGAAAAGGCTTCCGGACACCGGGGTAGCTCACCCCATTCTTCGGCCTCCACAAAAGAAATTTGTACGGGAGAAAGGAAACAGTCCTTTACGATGGCATCTCTTTCTGTTTTTTTCTTAAACTGAGAAAAAACATCAGGAATATCTTTAATTGGGAAAGGCAGGTCTTCTTTATTATAAAGCGTATGCCCGATAAAATGTTTCAGGTTTATTCTCAGCTTCCATAACAAATCTTCGACATTCGAAGAAACAGTTGTCTCTTCGGTAGCTACTTCTCTGTGATGATAAACCTCAGCAATCTCATACTGCTCAGTCAGTGCAGCAATATGTTCTTCCGGAGTTCCAGAAATAATCAGCAGATTACCACCTAGCTTTTTTAAAGATTCACGTAAAGCGGATACACTTTCAACTAAAAACCGAAACCTGCTGTGCGTTGCTCTAGCATCTTCATCAATTGTATGTTCGAAATGACGGGGATCAAAAAAATAAACAGGCAGAATACTATCGGACTTACTGATCGCTTCTACTAACATTTCGTTGTCATGTAAGCGCAAATCATTTCTAAACCAGACAAGTATTTTCCTAGATTCCATTCAATTATGCAAAAATTTAGTTAATCACCAAAAATATAGCATTTTTATCCTAACATCTAATGCGCAAAGTAATATTTACATAAGCGAAACAAATGTTTCGCCTTAAAATTGCTATAAAAACAAAAATACGCTAGGGTCTGTTTAAATTTAGCAATTGATATTAAGAGTCTGTTTAAACTGATGTATATAATATTTATCCCGGATGAAACAACATATCCTACTTACAGGCGCAACTGGTATGCTTGGCAAAGTTTTAATACAAAGTCTTTTAAAACAAGACTATAAAGTATCGGTACTGTCCAGAAAACCTAAGCAAATTGATCAGGTAGCGATATTCCTATGGGATGTTTACAAACAGAAAATTGATATCAGCTGCCTTAACGGCGTTGACAGTATTATACACCTGGCAGGAGAAAACATCTCCAGCAGGAAATGGTCGGAGCAACGCAAAAAAGAAATTATCGACAGCCGGGTTTTATCTACTCAGCTTTTATTCAAAACGCTCAAAGAGAACAAGAACCAGGTTAAAGATTTTATCTCTGCCGCTGCCATTGGTTATTATGGGAATCGTGGAGATGAACTCCTGACAGAAGAAAGCACTCCTGGCCATGATTTCCTTGCAGAATGCTGCATCCAATGGGAGAAGGCTGTTGACCAGGGAAATGAACTGGACTTAAGAATAGTAAAAATAAGGACCGGCGTTGTACTTGACAAGAACGATGGGGCATTGAAGGCCATGGCCATTCCAGTGAAATTGTTTGCTGGTTCCCCGATCGGCAATGGCAAGCAGTATATCCCCTGGATACATCATTATGACATGATGCAGATCTATCTTTATGCGCTCCGTCAGTCTTCTATAAGGGGTAGTTACAATGCCTGTGCACCCATTCCTGCAACCAATAAAGCAATGACCAAAGCGATCGCCAGACAATTGAACCGCCCGGTATGGCCATTTGGTATCCCGGAAAAAATATTAGAACTCGTTTTAGGAGAGATGAGTTCATTGGTTACCAATAGCACAAATGCTTCTGCACATAAATTATTATCCAGCGGATTTGTTTTCAAATTCCCTGAACTTGAACAAGCCTTAACGGACATTTACCATTCATGAACAAAGAAATAAGCATTTGCTGGTTAAGAAGAGACCTAAGACTGGATGATCAGGCAGCATTATATCATGCACTGAAAGGGAATGCCCCTGTTTTACTGCTTTTTATATTTGATCGTAAAATACTGGATGATCTTCATGATCCAAAAGATCCAAGAGTAACCTTTATTTACCGTACCCTTCAGGAGCTCAACACTAAATTACAGCAAAAAGGTTCTTCTTTATTAATCAAATACGGTACTCCGGAACAGGTATGGCCGGAAATACTTCAGTCGTATACTGTAAAATCTGTTTATACGAATCATGATTATGAACCTTATGCAATGGAACGGGATGATTCGCTTGCAGAATATCTCCGTTCTGAGTCCATCTCTTTTCATACCTATAAAGACCAGGTTATATTTGAGAAAAAAGAAATCGTTAAAACAGATGGAAAACCTTATACGGTCTTTACCCCCTATTTCAGACAATGGCGACTGAAACTCAACAGTTTTTATGTGAAAGCTTACCCTGTAGAAAAGTACCAGAAAAATCTTTTCCAGACTCCTCCTCTGCCCTTCCTCAAACTTACTGAAATAGGCTTTGAAGAATCACCGCTCCAATTTCCTTCAGTCAGTTTCGAAGATAAATTAGCCGCATACGAAGAAAGACGGGATTTTCCGGCAGATGATGCAACGACTCATATCGGTATCCATTTAAGATTCGGAACAATCAGCATCAGAGAGGCCGTTGCAAAAGCCATACAGGCAAACGCAGAGAAGTGGTTATCGGAATTAGCCTGGAGGGATTTTTACATGATGATCCTGGCCAATTTCCCACATACCCTGACGCAATCATTTAAACCTGCTTATGACCAAATCAGATGGCTGAATAATCTATCGGATTTTGAAGCCTGGAAAAATGGAAAAACCGGCTATCCTATCGTCGATGCCGGGATGAATCAGTTAAACCAGACGGGTTATATGCATAACCGGGTAAGGATGATCGCAGCCAGCTTCCTGACTAAACATCTGCTGATTGACTGGAGATGGGGAGAAGCATATTTTGCCGAAAAGCTTTTGGATTATGAACTGGCCAGTAATGTGGGTGGATGGCAATGGGCCTGTGGTTGTGGTAATGATGCGGCTCCTTATTTCAGAATATTTAATCCTGAATTACAAGCAAAGAAGTTTGATCCCGGGAATGAATATATCTTTCGGTGGGCACCTGAATATAAACAAGAAAAGCATGTTCAGCCTATAGTTGAACATGCTTTTGCAAGAGAACGGATTCTCCGGGTATATGGTGCTGCTCTTAAAGAATAAGAGTTATTATTTTCTAGTTGGCCACACTTACGATCTCGATATCGAAATCTAAAACCGAGTTTCCTGGAATTCCATTGCTCAATGTTGATCCGTAACCAAGATCAGAAGGAATGAGTATGCGCATTTTACCTCCGGCAGTTATTTTTCCCGGAATAACAGCACCCCAGCCTTTAACCAGTGAAGCCAGTGTTGAAGTGAAGGTACCAGCTACATTAGTCTGGAATACTGTACCATCCAGATAACGGCCGGTATAATTTATAACTAAGGTTGAGCTCATCGTTATCGCCCCTCCCACACCCGTTCCCGGAGTAGATATACTGTAATAAACTCTTGACGGATCCTTAGTCATCGTTAGACTATTCTTTTTAATAAAGTCATTAATCAGACGGTCATCAAGAGTCTGCTGTACTTTTTCCGGGAAAGTGGAAACCAACAAATCAATATTCTCATTTGATGGAACACCTCCCGAACCATTTTTGCCATAAGCTAAATACGATGGCAGTAAAATTCTTGCAGAACCTCCTGGTTTAAGTTTTAACATCACATCGCGGATTGCCGGGACAGATATACTTGCTATCGTTGCGTCAGTGGAAATCAATCCATTTGTATAGCCAACATACGTACCCAAATTCGCTGTTGAAGGTGTTTCCCAGTAAACTGTACCATTTTCCAGTCCTTTAACAGTTAACTGATACAGTACAGAATCTGTCAGTTTAAAATTAGCCGTTCCCGTTCCCGCGGTTTTAATCTGATAAAAGTAACCAGTAGCAGCCGAATCCGGAATAACGGTCAGGTTATTTGCCGTAATATAGTCCTGAATCTTCTTGGTGTCTACACTTTGAATAGATTCATAATCCTTTTTACAAGAACTAAAAAGGACAGTTAAGCCAATCAAGGCAAGAGCAAATTGTGATAACTTTTTAAGCATTGTTTATTGTGGTTGGACTTGTGGTTTTTTGTATTTGAATAATTTAATATATCTGATATTGAAATCAAGTATTGTATTTGCAGGTAAAAAAACTGATGTACCATTTGCAGCTGGTAAAGCACTGACTACTACGTTCTGATACGCCATTGTCGAAGGGACGATCAATCTGATCTGCCCTCCCGGACCAATCAACGGGATACCTCTCTGCCAGCCCTCTATCGCGGTATTGAGAACAAATTTGGTCGCCAGACTATCCACTAATGTCGCCGTTGAATCATATAACACTCCGCTATTCATTACTCTGCCGATATAACGTACCTGCACCGTGTCAAGAGCAGGATCAATAGTAACCTTCGCTCCTCCCTGGTTGATGACCTGATAATATAATCCCTCAGGCGATTTCGTCATTGGTAATTTCAGAGAATCTACATAATGTTGAATCAAAGCCTCATCAATAGCAAACTGTGTGGCCTTGTCATAAGCAGGTCCCGTTTTACAAGCTGCAAAAAAACATGCCACTACAATAATCAACAATAGAGATTTGCTTTTCAACATATTGCACAAAAATAGTCTTTTATTAGGGATGGCACAATATTTAACCAATTTTAACAAATACAAAAAAAAGCGCCCTCCGGTCCGGGGGCGCTTTTAAAAAATTATTGGTTATTAGAAACAATATTTATTTGCGGCAATCAGTTGCTGTGCAACTTTCTGACGGGCATCCTTTACATTAAATGGCTCTACTTTCGTAAACCTTTTCAACCCTACCAGCATCATACGCTGTTCATCTCCTTCGGCAAAAGCCCATAAAGCTTCTTTTCCGGCTTTCTGTAAAGCGTCAACTGCTTCGACAAAATAGATACGCATCATGTTTAACTGCCCTTCACAAGCTTCAGCACCCCTTAAACTCACTAGTTTTTCAGTTCTTAACATAACAGATTCGGCCACATATACGTAACTGGCCATATCTGCAATATTCATCAGAATCTCCTGTTCTTTAGACAAGCTCAACATCAGTTTCTGAACTGCGGCACCTGCAACCATTAAAGTCGCTTTTTTCAGATTCTTAATAATTTTCTTTTCTGCTGCAAAAAGAGTGTCATCCTCCTCACCAAAATCAGGGATAGACATCAGTTCGGCAGCCACAGCTGTAGCCGGCGTCATTAAGTCGAGTTCACCTTTCATGGCTCTTTTCAACATCATATCAACAGTTAACAACCTGTTGATTTCATTTGTACCTTCAAAGATTCTGTTAATCCTAGCATCACGGTAGGCTCTGTCCATCGGTGCATCAGCAGAGAAGCCCATACCACCATAAATCTGAACACCTTCATCTACCACATAATCCAAAGCTTCAGAACCCCAGACTTTCAGAATTGCACATTCTACAGCAAATTGCTCCGTAGACTTCAGTTTAGCTTTACTCTGATCCATCCCGCCAGCAACTAAAGTTTCATAGGCATCGTCAATATTCTGACCGGCACGATAATTAGCCGACTCAACCGCATAAACTTTTGTTGCCATTTCGGCCAGTTTAAAACGGATGGCACCGTATTTAGAAATCTGACGTTCAAACTGGATACGCTCATTAGAATAATTGACCGCAGTGCTGATTACAGCTTTTGAAGCACCAACAGCCGCGGCGGCCAGTTTAATCCTTCCAATATTTAAAATATTAACAGCGATCTTGAATCCATTTTCACGTTCTGACAGCATGTTTTCTACCGGAACCTGGCAATCGTTGAAAAACACCTGTCTGGTAGATGATCCTTTGATACCCATTTTATGTTCTTCAGGGTTCATGGTGACACCTCCAAACGCACGCTCTACGATAAATGCAGTCAGGTTTTTATCATCATCAATTTTTGCAAAAACAATAAAGATATCTGCAAAACCACCGTTTGTGATCCACATTTTCTGACCGTTAATCACATAGTGTTTACCATCTGCGGATAACTTAGCTTTGGTTTTACCTGAATTTGCATCAGATCCTGAGTTAGGCTCTGTCAGGCAATAAGCAGCTTTCCACTCACCTGAGCCTAGTTTAGGTATATATTTCGCTTTCTGCTCTTCATTTCCATAATATAAAATTGGCAAAGTACCAATCCCGGTATGTGCTGATAAAGCAACTGCAAACGAATGGCCAGCACCAATTACATCAGCAACAAGCATAGAGGTATTGAAGTTTTTACCATAACCACCGTATTCTTCAGGAATAGAAACACCCAGGATACCCAGTTCACCAGCTTTAGTCACCAGCGACTGCATTAAGCCTTCTTCCATTTTATCAATACGCTCCAGGTTCGGATACACTTCTGCTGTCAGGAAATCCCTGCAGGTTTGGGCGATCATCTGTTGCTCTTCGTCAAATTCCTCAGGAATAAATACATCCTGGTATGTGGTTTCCTTTATTAAAAACTCGCCACCTTTTACTTTTGTTTTGTCTGTAGTTTCCATGTTAGTCTTTAAATTATAGTAGTTCAAAAATACCGGCAGCACCCTGCCCGCTACCCACACACATTGTCACCATTCCGTATTTACCATTTCTGCGTTTCAGCTCATGGAATAACTGTACGGAAAGTTTTGCACCGGTACAGCCCAGCGGGTGTCCAAGAGCGATCGCCCCTCCATTCACATTGACAATATCAGGATTGATTCCAAGGGTCCTGACAACAGCCAGTGACTGCGAAGCAAAAGCCTCATTCAGTTCGATCAGATCCATCTGTTCTAAAGTCAACCCTGCTTTCTTTAAAGCCAGAGGAATAGCTTCAATAGGACCTATTCCCATGATTCTTGGGGGTACACCTTTTACGCCATAACTTACCAGGCGTGCAATCGGATCAATGCCCAGCTCTTTAAGTTTACTTTCTGATACCACAATTACAAAAGCCGCCCCATCTGAAGTCTGAGAAGAGTTTCCTGCAGTCACACTTCCATCAGCGGCAAAAACCGGTTTTAGTTTAGCCAGCTTATCCAGAGTGGTATCCGCACGCGGTCCTTCATCTGTATCCACCACATAATTCCTTGTTTTCTTTTTCATCTGACCATCCAGGTAGTTCTCCGTAACAGTGATCGGTGCAACACCAGCTTTCAAATGACCATTTTTTATCGCTTCCACAGCTTTCATATTGGATTTGAAAGCAAATTCATCCTGGTCCTCCCTGCTTACTTTATATTCATTCGCTACAGCTTCAGCAGTTAACCCCATTCCCCAGTACCAATCAGGGTTCTTTTTAGCTACTTCAAAATTAGGAACCACTTTCCAGCCACCGAATGGCATACCTGACATGACCTCTACACCGCCGGCAATAATACAGTCGGCCATTCCGCTTTTAATTTTTGCTACTGCAGTAGCTATAGTTTCCAAACCAGATGCACAATATCTGTTTACGGTAACACCCGGAACCTTATCTGTATCCAGTCCCATCAAAGAAACCATACGGCCTATATTCAGGCCCTGCTCAGCTTCTGGTGTCGCATTTCCAACAATGACATCATCTATTTGTTCTTTATCCAGATTAGGTACTGAGGCCACTAATTGTCTGATTACATCTGCAGCCAGATCATCGGCCCTGGTAAAACGGAATACGCCTCGTGGTGCTTTACCAACTGCTGTACGTAATCCTGCTATGATATATGCTTCTTGCATGTCTTTATATTTTTAATAAAAATCCAACGATTAATTACGAAGTGCCTTACCCTTAGTCACAATACTCTGAATTCGTTCCAAAGTTTTCCTTTCACCACAAAGGGAAAGGAAAGCCTCTCTTTCCAGATCCAGCAAATACTGCTCTGTTACTTCCGTAGGAGATGACAAATCACCCCCGCACATTACATAACCCAATTTTTCTGAAATCTTCTTATCATGTTCAGAGATATAATGACCTGAATACATAGTATTAGCACCTGCATATACGATTCCCAGTCCTTGTTTCCCTAATACCCTGATGTCATTTCTTCTTACAGGCTGGGTATAACCTGCATCAGCAAGCTCAATAGCCTTTGCTTTAGCATCAGCAATTAACCTGCTCCGGTTCATAGTAACCGAAAATTTATCTTTTTGCAGATAGCCCAGCTCAAATGCTTCCAGAGCTGAAGTAGATACTTTTGCCATTCCAATCGTCAGGAAACGGTCTTTTAACACGTTCTGAACAATCTGGTCATCCTTATATTCGTCCGAAGCACGTAAAGCAAATTCTTTAGTACCTCCGCCGCCAGGAATAACACCCACACCAAATTCTACCAATCCCATATAGGTTTCTGCATTTAGCTGCACATGATCTGCATGCAGGCTGAATTCACATCCACCACCTAAGGTCAGATTATGAGGAGCAACTACAACCGGAATAGAAGAATATCTGATTCTCATCGAAGTATTCTGGAAAGTCCGGATAGCCAGGTTTAATTCATCCCATTCCTGCTCAACAGCCATCATGAAAATCATTCCGACATTCGCACCAGCCGAGAAGTTCGCACCATCATTACCAATAACCACACCTCTGTAATCTTTTTCAGCAAGATCTATAGCTTTATTAATCGCCTGAAGCGTGTCACCACCGATAGTATTCATTTTAGAGTGAAACTCTACATTCAAAATTCCATCACCTAAATCAAGAATAGATGCACCTGAGTTTTTCCAGATCGTTTTAGTTGTACGGATATTATCCAGGATAATAAATGAGTCGGCACCTGGTAATGCCTTATAGCTTTTAGATGGGATATCGTAATATTTTTTAACGCCATCCTCCACTTTATAAAATGATGTATGACCAGCAGCAAGCATCTCATGAACCCAGGCAGCAGCTTCATGCCCATACTTTTTCATGCCTTCCAGTGATTCTTTAATACCTACGGCATCCCAAACTTCAAATGGCCCTAAATCCCATCCAAACCCCGCACGCAATGCATCATCAATTCTGTATAATTCATCAGCTATTTCCGGAATTCTGTCCGATACATATTCAAACAGTCCAAAGAAAGAATGTCTGAATACCTCAGCAGCTTTATCCTTACCAGCAGCGAAGACCTTCATCCTGTCTCTGACATTCTCAATAGGTTTGGTCAGGTCCAGTGTAGCAGATTTAACTTTTTCCTGAGGACGGTATTCCATCGTTTTCAGATCAAGCGCTAAAATTTCTGTTTTACCGTCAGCAGTTTTTGTTTTTTTATAGAAACCCTGTTTCGTTTTATCACCCAGCCATTTATTTTCTTCCATTTTGACTACATAGTCAGGAAGTCTGAATAACTCGTGGGCTTTATCCTCAGGACAGTTATCAAATAATCCTTTAGACACCTTAATCATAGTATCCAGACCTACCACATCAGAAGTACGGAAAGTAGCCGATTTTGGTCTGCCTAATGCAGGCCCGGTAAACTTATCAACTTCTTCAACAGTGAGGTCAAGCTTTTCAACCAGGTGTAATAAAGCCATCATAGAATATACACCTACCCTGTTTGCAATGAAAGCCGGAGTATCTTTACATAAAACTGTAGTTTTACCTAAAAATTTGTCTCCATAATGCATCAGAAAATCTACCAGCTCAGGTTTAGTATGAGGAGTTGGAATAATTTCCAGTAAACGCAGATAACGCGGCGGATTAAAGAAGTGTGTTCCGCAGAAGTTTGCCTTAAAGTCTTCACTTCTTCCTTCAGTCATTAAATGTATAGGAATTCCTGATGTATTGGAGGTAATCAGCGTCCCCGCTTTGCGGAATTGCTCAACCTGTTCAAATACCTTTTTCTTAATATCAAGATTTTCCACTACAACTTCAATAATCCAGTCTACGCCGGCAATTTTTGACATATCAGTATCAAAATTCCCTGTCGTAATCTTATTGACTACTTTTTTAGTGTAAACCGGAGAAGGATTGGTTTTAATGGCATTTTGTAATGCTGCATTAACGATACGGTTCCTGACCGCCGGATGATCCAGCGTTAACCCTTTCGCTGTTTCCTCAGGGCTAAGTTCTTTCGGCGCAATATCTAACAACAATACTTCTACACCTATATTCGCAAAGTGACAAGCAATGCGTGAGCCCATGATACCGGAGCCTAATACCGCTACTTTATTTATCTTTTTGTTCATCATTTCCTGTAGTTACTGTATATGCTAAAGTGAGTTTATTTAGTTTTTGTAGAGTTTGTACCAGGTTGTTCTTTTCTGGTACTGTCAAATGATTATTCAGATACTCATTGAAGGAACGAACCACTCCTTTGGCCAGCTGCCGTTTCTCTCTTCCGTAGTCCGTCAGAAAAACTTTCACCGATCTTTTATCTCCGGACGATGCCTCCCTGTATATTAATCCCGATTCTTCCATATTGTTTAACATCCTGGATAAGCTAGTTGCTTTCACCCCTAGTAGTCCGGCAAGCTGAGAGACTGCAGTACCATCCTGATCGATATTAATCAGCACATAACCAATAGCTTGAGTAATTCCAAAGCCCGATGCGATCTGATTATAGGTATTTGACATGTTCTGCCAAACGACTTTTAATAAATAATCTATTGTTTCCTGTTGTTTCATTAATTACTATGCTTGCATAACAAAGCTAAAGAATAAAAAACTGGTATCCAAGAAACTATCATGATTTTTCAAATCTCATTACAACACGAAATGAACCGAGCTTGCGAGCTCATTGATACAAATAAAAATATCAATACAGATCAAAATTAGGATAGCTTCATAACCGCTAAAACCGCCGAAGGCAGCTCGAAGACAAAACAAACAATAAACACTACTGAGAAAACAATTATATACTGATGAAAAAAAGATCACAAAAAAAGCCGCCAGGATTGACCCTGGCGGCTTTTGCTAAAATGGTTTCAGACTAGTATAAAGTAAATTCTACTCTTCTGTTTTTCTGACGACCAGCTGCAGTTTTGTTAGTTGCAATTGGTTGGTTTTTACCGTAACCAGTAGCTTCGATTCTAGATGCATTAGCACCTTGAGAAACTAAGTAAGCTTTAACTGACTCAGCTCTGTCTTTAGATAATCTCATGTTCAGATCAGCTGAACCAGTGTTATCTGTATGACCCGCTAATTTCAAGCTGAAGTTTTTAGTTACTAATAAGTTAGCAACACGGTTTAATGATGGGTAAGATTTAGCTCTGATAGTAGCTTTTGCTAAATCAAATTCTAAGTCTTTAATCGCTTGTTTAACAACTTTACGATCCGCTTCAGTAACGATTACTTTTTCAGTAACGATTGGAGCAGGAGCAACTAATGGACATCCAGAACCATCAACAACTGTTCCAGCTGGAGTGTTAGGACATTTATCCAATTTATCAGCAACACCATCACCGTCTGAATCTTTTAATAAGTCAGCCATTTCAGTTCTTAATTTAGCGTTTTCAGATTTCTGAGCATCTAAGTCGCTTTTTAAAGAATTAGCAAGGTTTTTAGCCTGAAGAGCTTCGTCATAAGTAGCTGCTACCGGATTGCTGAAAGCTAATTGTTTTCCTTTTCCTAAAGCAAATTCTAAACCTGCGTGAGCATAGTTGAATTTATCGCTGTGGTTAGTTGAACGGTAAGTACCATCCAGGTTATCACCATCAACAAAATAAACTGACCAGCCTAAATCAAAATTAACTTTTTCAGAAACTTTGAATTTAGCACCAATTCCTACAGGAATGATCAATTCTTTTACATTTTTTGGATATTGTACAGATGCACCACCAGCAGTAGTTACAGTTGGTTTGTAACCAGCTAAACCAGCACCACCAGATACATATAATTGTAATGCATCTTGTTTTCTGAACATATCGATGTTGAAGATGTTAACTTCAGCATTTAAACTTGCAGCATAATTCAAATCAGTTTTGAAAGCAGTATTTCCGCCGATGATAGCAGGACCTTTACCGTCATTGTATGATTTCGAGTTATCGCCTTTCAATTTACCTCTGATTCCGTCTAATCTTAAAGAGAAGTATGGAGTAAATTGTTTTTTGATATACAGACCGTAACCAAAGCTAGATTTGTTTTCTGAAAAATCATTGTGGCCACCTAGTGGAGAAGTTGGTGTTAAAACACCAGCGTTTACACCGATAGACCAAGTACTGAACTGTTGTGCAGCATTACTTACTGGTTGTTCCTGAGCTTGGGCAGCACCACCAATAAAAAGGGCAGCTATTGCTACCGGCAAACTTTTAAATAATTTTTGTTTCATAATATATGTTTAATAAAAAATAGTTCTGGTATTTTTTGATACTTAAGCAATATCTATACCAATTAGTTTATGCCTTCCTGAACCTCTGTAAAGCAGGTTTTTCTTCATAAACTGTAGTTTTATCGAAGCAAAACCTGCCATTTTAAATGAACAGAATTGTATAATATGGCGCCAAGTTAGGAATTATAAAGAACCCTGACAAATATTTTTCATCCCCGACACAATATAAATTACTATTTAAACATATTTTTTTAATGAGCATCTGATTTATAATCTTCTGCGTCCTTATATAATTTCTCGATCAGGTCTTTGTTTTTTTCCAAAATAATTTTTCGCTTTAAACTAAGCTTCGGCGTAAACTCCCCCCCTTCAATGCTCCATTCTTTAGTCAGCAGGACAAATCGTTTCACCTGTTCCCATTTACCAAAGTCCTTTGACCCAATGGCTATCTCCTGATTATATTTCTCCAGAACCTGTGGATTCTTCACCATCTCTTCGTTAGTAGTATAATCAATCCCCTTTTTGGTACACCAGGCCTTCAATGCAACAAAATTAGGAACGATCAATGCAGAAGGGAATTTACGGTTTTCACCCAATACCATGATATGATCTATTAATACAGATTCTTTGTATTTATTTTCCAGCATCTGAGGTGCAACATATTTGCCTCCTGCAGTCTTGAAGATTTCTTTTTTACGATCTGTAATCTTCAAAAAGCGGCCCTCCACCAATTCACCGATATCTTCTGTATGGAACCATCCATCTGCATCAATAGCTTCAGCAGTCAGGTCTTCCCGTTTATAATATCCTTTCATCACATTATGTCCCCTGGTCAGCACCTCACCGTCGGCGGCAATTTTAACTTCCACACCGTCAATTACAGGTCCCACTGTTCCGAACATCGCATGATCAAAATGGTTAACTGTAATTACCGGTGAAGTTTCCGTTAATCCATAACCTTCAAAAACCGGCATCCCAGCTGCCCAGAAAATACGGGCAAGACGAGGATTTAATGCTGCACCTCCTGATACAATAACTACAATATTTCCACCCAGGGCTTCCTGCCATTTTTTGAATACCAGTTTTCTGGCAATCCCAAGTTTAAATCTGTAAAGCCAGCTACTGTTCATATCAAACTCTTCAGCCAATGCCACAGACCAAAAGAAAATACCTCTCTTTATACCAGTAAGTGACTTCCCTTTCTCCATGATTTTTTCGTACACCTTTTCCAGTAATCTCGGCACTGTAGAAAAAGCATTTGGTTTCACATATTGGATATCAGCGACAATAGTATCCATACTTTCCGCATAGTATATAGAGACACCCATATACAGGTACAGATACACAATCATCCTCTCAAAAATATGGGATAAAGGCAAAAAGCTAAGTCCTTTCTCCAATCCCGGCGGAACCACCACTGAAGAGTTTATAAAATTCTGGACAAGATTATTATGGGTCAGCATAACTCCTTTTGGGGTTCCTGTTGTCCCTGAAGTATAAATCAGTGTTAATACATCATCAGCTGTAACAGCCTCCCGGTAAGTTTCCAGATTAATATCCTGGTTTTTGGCTCCGGCATCTGACAGGGCTGTCCAGTGATCAGCACCAGCCACCTCATTAAAAGTATAAAGTTTCAGTTCCGGGTTAACTGCCGCACAAATAGGTTTTACTTTCTGATACAGCGCTTCATCCTCTACGAAAAATACACTTACGCCTGCATTATCCAGGATAAACTTAATATCATGCTCAGCCAGTGTCGGATATAAGGGTACATGATATCCGCCAAACTGGTTTACCGCAAAATCGGCAATATTCCATTCAGGTCTGTTATGAGACATTACAGCAATCCTGTCACCTTTAATCATTCCAAGCTGGATTAAACCTTTGCTCAGATTATCTGCAATTTCAACAAATTGCTGGGTACTATATTTTCTCCACGCTCCATTGATCTTGCCACTAATAAATTCATCTTTGGGGAATTTCTCTAAGTTGTATTTCAATAAATCAAATACTCTGGTTACGGTTACAGGCATAATATCGATTATATAAGATTAATATTTTACAGAAGAACCCGACAGGTTCAAAGCACAAAATAAGTTCCAGATTAATTTTGTTATTCCCAAATCTAACAAATTAATTATAGTAATAAAACCAATTTTAATTTTGGTCTGTTTTACCCTCTTAAACCCTGAAAACGTCTAAAATTTGATAATTCGATTACATAATCATCTTGTTTTGTCATCTGAATATCCAAAAAAAGCACAAACGGCATAGTAATTGATAAGCTCTCTTTTCATTTAAACTTTATACAAATCCATATGAAAAAAGTATTTACAATACTTTGTCTAACGATGATTGCTACGTTTGCAATCCAATTTACATCTAAAGCACAAGGCTATCAGAATGCCATAGGTGGACGTTTTGGCGCTGCCAACGGAGTGACTTTCAAAACTTCACTAGGTGATAATAAAATGCTCGACCTGATTGCCAATTTCAGATCTAACAACAGTTACAATTATTTCCGTGTAACGGGATTATATGAGGTATACAAACCTATCAGTGGTGCACAAGGCCTGAACTGGTATTATGGCGGTGGTGGTAGTATTGGTGCAGTAAAATACAAACCTAATAATTCAAGTGACCTGTACCTTTCTCTTGATGGTGTTTTAGGTCTGGACTATAAATTCGCTGATGCCCCTATCAATATCTCTTTAGACTGGAAACCAGCTATTCAATTAGCCCCGGATACAAATTTTGACGCTTCTGGTGTAGGACTATCATTGCGTTTCACCTTCTAGGTTTCAATATTACTGAATATAAAAAGAGCGTCTGGAATATATTCCAGACGCTCTTTTTATATTCAGTATATATACGTTACTTAACAGATCCTGTGCTCCATTTCTTGAATACGGCTAATTGTGCATCTGTTCTGTCCGGATCTACCTTAGCTACCAGTCTCACATTCCTGTTTGCTTTAAGCTTAACCTTAATGTCCTTATCTATCCCATCTCTTTTCACTTTTACGGTAACCACATCTCCAACTTTTTTACTCGTTATCACAGCCATTTTTCCAATCACCTGCTCTGCTGCAACACCGTCTACACTGATCACTTCATCACCTGCATTGACACCCCCATCCCAGGCAGAAGTATTGCGTCCTACAGAGATCACTATCAAATGGCCATCAACTTTTCTGTTAGCTATTCCCATATAAACAACACTATGGTCATTTTCGTCAGTCACCTTTATTCCGGCATACCCCAGATATTTAGCATATTCAATCGGCTGGGTTCCATTCACGTACATATCCCAGAAGTTAGTAAAACTAACACCGCTGATTTTCTCAACCATAGCCTTAAATTCAGCATCTGTATAACCTTTACCTTTCATTTTACATTGCTCGTACATCGCTTTCATCACATCATCAAGGCTATATTTTCCTTTTGTCGCATTTGCAATTTCCAGATCCATTAACAATCCCACAACTTCTCCTTTACTGTAGTAAGAAACTCCGCTATTATTTGAATTCTCATCCGGACGATAGTACTTAATCCAGGCATCAAAACTCGACATTGCAGCAGACTGCACTCTGGAACCAGGTGTGTTCATCAAATCATTTACTGCTTTGGTCAGTGTATTTACAAACTCTCCGGGATTTAAAAATCCGGCACGTAACATAAATTTGTTCTCATAATAAGCCGTAAAACCTTCTGCAACCCACAAATTGGTTGTGTAATTTTCATTCTCATAATCAAATGGGCCTAAAGCAACGGGACGTAACCTTTTTACATTCCATAAATGATGATATTCATGAGCCACTAAACTCAGAAAGCCTTTATATCCTTCTTCCGAGGCATAATCATCTCTGCTTGCACCCAATACTGTAGAGTTTAAATGTTCCAGACCTCCACCACCTCTCGAAAAATTATGCACTATAAAAGTATAATGTTTGTTAGGGTTCTCTCCGTAAATTGCTGTTGCCTGCTCTACGATTTTGGCCATATCCACTTTTAAGCGTTCCACATTATAATTACCACCGCCATACATGGCAACTTCATGTTTCACTCCGGCAGCAGTAAATTCAAACACATCCTGGTTACCAACTTCTATCGGGCTATCAAATAAAATATCGTAGTTTTTAGCTGTATAAGTAAATTGCTGACCAGCTACAGGTTCCAGTCCCGTAGAAACCTTGTTCCATCCTTCGAAAGGAATCACTTTCACTGTGCTTGGCAAGGCCAGCTGGTTATCGGGGTACATAAAAATTCCTGTTGGCGATAAAAATGCATGTGATGCATCTATAAAAGCCGTACGTACAGATGGTTCGAAAGCATATACGCTATAATTAACATCAACCGCATTAGAATTACTGGTATAAACTCTCCAGGTGTTCTTTTTTATTTTTTCCGTTTTGAGCACCTTCATTCCGGATGTAGCCGCAAAACCTTCTACATTTTTAGAAAATTCTCTGATCAGGTAAGAACCTGGGGCCCAAACAGGCATTTTAACATCTACATAAGCTTTTGTCAGACCAGCTATGTGCATTTTTACAGCTACATAATGAGCCTGTGGTTCTATAAAACTTACTTCATAATTAACTTTGGTTTGCGCTTTGGCCATCAGGACGGGTGCCACCAATACAATAAACCCCAAACTTATTTTTTTCAACAGCATATTTAGTTCTTTTGACGCAAATTTAAAATATATTTAATAGCCCACAGTTAAAATTGGAAATTAGCTGTAACATACTTAATACAACCATGACCCGAGGACATATTTAAATATTTTTGCAACACAGATGGCATTAAAATTCCATTAAAAAATTTATGAAACTTAAATACGTCATTTACCCTCTGATTTTTCTCGGGATTGCCTACCTGGTCTACTACAGAATATCCGCTAACAAAAAACTGGAAACCTCAGGCACAGGCACTGGTGCAAAAGGCTCACAGGCTAATAAAGATGGTAAAAACCAGCATATGGCAGTGAATGGCATAGTGGTACAGCCGGTTTCATTTGCTAATCAGCTGGACATAACCGGAACAATTGAAGCTAATGAGTCTGTCGCCCTGCAGAGTGAAGTATCTGGTTTAGTTACTGGTATCTTCTTTAAAGAAGGCAGCAATGTAACCAAAGGCAGTGTCCTGGTAAAAATTAATGACCGTGATATCCAGGCACAGCTTCAGGAATCCCTGACCAAACAAAATCTGTCTGCAACAAATGAAAACCGGGCCAGACAACTTCTGCAAAAAGGTGCAATCAGCCAGGAAGAATATGATACTGCTCTGGCAGACCTGAAGTCATTAAAGGCCCAGGCTCAGCTGATACGGGCACAACTGGCTAAGACCTCAATTATAGCTCCCTTCAGCGGTAAAATAGGTCTGCGGTCTATTTCATCAGGTGTATATATTACTCCCTCTACAGTAATTGCAAATTTACTCAGTACCAATCCGGTCAAAATCAGCTTTTCTGTCCCCGAAAAATATATGGCCCAGATTAAAGTAAATTCTACTATCACTTTCCGTACAGATGGATCTGCGCAACTCTATACCGGGAAGGTATTTGCATTGGAGCCAGGAATCAATGCCCAGACCAGAACCCTGCAGGTTAAAGCACTCGCCGCCAATACAAATAACGAATTACGTCCTGGTTCATTTGCAAAAATTTCTCTTACACTGGATAAAATTGATAATGCTATATTAATTCCAAACCAGGCGATTATTCCTGTACTCAAAGGAAAAACAGTATTCATCAGCTATAATGGCAAAGCAAAACAGGTAGAAGTACAATCTGGTACCCGCACAGACGAAAATATCCTGATCACTTCCGGCCTTAAAATCGGCGATACAGTTTTAACAACAGGTGCACTCTCACTCAAAGATGAAGCCCCTGTAAAAGTATCAGTAGTTAAAAACTAATCCTACCGAAATGAGTATATCCACCACGAGTATAAAAAGACCCGTTCTGGCCATTGTAATGAATCTGATGATTCTGTTGTTTGGCATCATCGGATACAACTTTCTGGGTGTCAGAGAATATCCCAACATAGATCCGACAGTAGTTTCAGTCCGCACTTCTTATCCTGGAGCGAACTCAGATATTATTGAATCACAGATTACTGAACCTCTCGAAAAATCCATTAATGGAATTGACGGGATCAGAAATATGTCTTCATCAAGTAACCAGGGAAGCAGCACAATCACTATAGAATTTAATCTTGGAAAAAATATTGAAGAAGCGGCCAATGACGTCAGGGATAAAGTATCACAGGCTACCAGGAACTTGCCTAAGGATATTGATGGAAACCCTGTAGTCAGTAAAGCTGATGCCAATTCTGATGCAATTATCACAATGACCATCCAGAGTGATCAAAGAAATCAGCTCGAACTGAGTGACTATGCCGAAAATGTAATTGCCGAGCGTATCCAGACCATACCAGGAGTTAGCAGTGTTCAGATTCAGGGGCAAAAAAAATATGCTATGCGCATCCGGATTGACCCTAATAAACTGGCCGCATATGGTTTGACTTCGCAGGATATCGTAACTGCACTGGACAATGAAAATGTAGAACTTCCCTCAGGCAAAATCACCGGCACTACAACCGAGCTAACGGTCAAAACATTAGGAAAGTTAACCAATGAAAAGGAATTCAATAACCTGATTATAAAGAATAACGGAAACAATGTAATCCAGCTAAAGGATGTAGGCTATGCAGAACTAGGCCCTGAAAACGAAGAAACTCTTTTAAGAGAATCCGGCAAACCTATGGTTGCAGTTGCACTTATTCCACAACCTGGAGCCAATTATCTGGATATTTCAAAAGAATTCGAGAAAAGGTATGCGAGATTAAAGAATGATGTTCCTAAAGACCTTAAACTGAATGTATCTCTGGATAATACCAGGTTCATTAAAAATTCGGTAACGGAAGTAGCAGAAACGATTATTCTTTCCCTTGTTCTGGTTATCCTGATCATTTATCTGTTTTTCAGGGACTGGGCGATTGCGATCAGGCCACTAATTGATATTCCGGTCTCCCTTATTTTCACTTTCTTTATCATGTACATTTTTGGATTTTCTATTAATGTACTGAGTTTACTGGCGATAGTACTTGCTACCGGCCTGGTTGTCGATGATGGAATTGTCGTCACAGAGAATATATTCAAGAAAGTTGAAGAAGGTTATTCTCCTTTTGAAGCTGCGATAAAAGGATCAAATGAAATTTTCTTTGCGGTTATTTCGATCTCCGTGACCCTGGCTGCAGTATTCTTGCCGGTCATCTTTCTACAAGGCTTTGTAGGCCGGTTATTCAGGGAATTTGGAATTGTAATCGGGGCAGCTGTTCTCATTTCTGCTTTTGTATCACTAACCCTGACGCCAATGCTGAATGCCTATCTGATGAAAAAAACAGGACATAAAAAATCCAGGTTTTACGAATGGTCAGAACCTTATTTCGTCGGGCTAAATGATAATTACGCCAAAAACCTAAACCTTTTTCTGAACAAAAGATGGCTTGCCCTTCCGATTATTATAGCCTGTCTGGGTCTGATTGTCCTGTTCTGGAAAATTTTACCGAAGGAAACAGCACCTTATGATGACAGGAGTGCCATTAATATGAGTATCACCACGCCGGAAGGTTCTTCTTATGATTACACAGATAAATTCATGATGAAGATAGCCAAAATGGTCGAAGACTCTGTTCCGGAAAAGAGTGTGAATATTACAGTTACCTCCCCTGGGTTTGGAGGAACGGGTGCAGTAAACAGTGGTTTTCTGCGGATTGGTTTGAGCGATCCTGATCAACGTGGTCGCTCTCAGGAAGAGATAGCAGCCCAGCTCACCAGGATTACTAAAAAATACACCGAAGGAAAAGTATTCGTCACACAACAGCCTACTATATCAGTTGGCCGTCGTGGTGGCCTGCCTATCAGTTATATTATACAGGCACAGAACTTTGATAAGCTCCGTGAAAAGGTCCCCCGGTTTATGGAAGAGGTAAGTAAAGATCCAACCTTCACTGTTTCTGATGTGAATCTTAAATTCAATAAACCAGAGATCAACCTTACTATTGACCGGGAGAAAGCCAGGAACCTCGGCGTTTCTGTATCAGCCATTGCACAAACGCTTCAGCTTGGACTGAGCGGCCAGCGGTTCTCTTATTTTTTCATGAATGGCAAACAATACCAGGTAATCGGGCAGTTTGATCGTGGTAGCCGCAAGGACCCGCTGGATCTGAGTTCTGTTTATGTCAGAAATGATAAAGGCGAGCTGATCCAGATTGATAACCTGGTTAGTGCAAAGGAACAAAGCAGTCCTCCTCAACTATACCGGAATAACCGTTTTACCGCAGCTACAGTCTCTGCGGGTTTAGCTCCGGGAAAAAGTATCGGGGATGGGATAGCTGCAATGGACAAAATACGGGACAAAGTCCTGGACGAGACCTTCTCTACCGACCTCAGTGGTGAATCCAGAGATTTTCAGGAGAGTTCCTCCAATACACTTTTCGCTTTTGGACTGGCATTATTACTGGTTTATCTGATTCTATCCGCACAGTTTGAAAGCTTCAAAGATCCGATAATTATCATTATGACTGTCCCTATGGCTGTAGCAGGAGCCTTTTTATCATTATGGTTATTTGGTCAGAGCTGGAATATATTCAGTCAGATCGGTACGATTATGCTCATTGGATTAGTTACCAAAAATGGTATCCTGATTGTAGAATTCGCCAACCAACTAAAAGAAAGCGGTAAAAATGTACATGATGCCATCAGAGAGGCCTCTGTTTCACGTTTAAGACCCATTCTAATGACCAGTCTGGCTATTGCCATCGGAGCCTTACCTATTGCAATGGCATTGGGGGCTGCCGCAAAAAGCCGGATGGGTATGGGAGTTGTGATTGTAGGCGGTACTACTTTTTCACTCATATTAACTCTGTTCGTTATTCCGGCAATCTATTCTTACTGGTCTAAAGAACACAAAACAAATACCGAATTACAAGAATCGTTAAAAGCAGCACTGGAACAGGAAAAAAATCCTGTAGTCTAAAATTATAAACAAATGAATAAATATCTCTTTTATTTCTTAGCCTTCCTTGGAGTTTGCTTTACACAAGCTACCGTAGCTCAGGATACGCTCAGCCTGGAAGAAGCGATCAGTACTGCACTAAAAAACAATTATCAGATCAGGCTGATCAAAAACCAGGTACAGATTGCCAAAAATAATCTGAATGCCGGGAATGCCGGAATGCTCCCTGGAATAGTCGGAAATTTCAGTGATGGAGGCAGCAGACAAAACACAGTCCAGACCCCGGCAACTGGTCCGGAAAGGAAAACGGACGGTGCACTGAGTACAAGTTTAAGTTATGGGGCTGCAATCGACTGGACAATTTTTGACGGTTTCCAGATGTTCGCCAATTATGAACGTCTGAAGGAATTGAAAAAACAAGGCGAAGTAAACAGTAAACTAACTATTTTAAATACCATTTCATCTGTAGTATCGGCCTATTTTGCACTGGTAAGGCAGCAACAACTGGTACTGGCTACTGACAGCGCCTTGAAAATTTCGCGCTTAAGAGTAGTGATCGCTGATAACAAATTAAAGATAGGCCGTGGTTCCAAACTGGATGTATTAACTGCAAAAGTAGATTACAATACAGATACCACACTATTTTTACAGCAAAAGAATATTTTAAATACTTCCCGGATTACGCTGAACCAGCTGATGGCAAGAGATCTGAGTATTCAATTTATGGTCAGTGCCCAACATGGAATTGAGGACAACCTGAAACTGGCAGAGCTGGAATTATTGACAGAACGTTTAAATCCAAATCTGCAGAATGCTTTTATCAATAAAAAGATTGCGGAGTTAACCTTGAAACAAGTGAAGGGACAACGTTATCCAACGGTGGCCGTAAATAGTGGCTACGCATTTTCAAGAAGCACCAGTCCCACTGGTTTTAATCAGCAATTCCGGGCAAACGGGCTGACATATGGTCTTACAGCAAGCCTTAATATTTTCAATGGGTTCCTGCAAAGACAAAATGAACGAAACGCAAAGGTCCAGCTTAACTCGTCAGAACTGAGCCTTGCACAAACTAAACTGGATGTAAGCGCATTGCTGAATATTACCTATCAGAACTACCTGACCAATCTGGATCTGCTGAAAGTAGAAACAGGGAATGTAGAGCTGGCTAAACAAAATCTTGATATCACTTTTGAAAAATATCGTCTGGGCAGTATCAGTCCGCTGGAGCTGAGGGAGGCACAGAGAAATTCAATCAATGCTATCATCCGACATCTCGATGCGCGATACCAGGCCAAACTAACAGAAATTAGTTTAAAAGAGATTAGTGGTACTTTAAATGTTCAATAAGATGATTACTTTCGTTTATGATTTTAGTAGCAGATAGCGGGTCCTCAAAAACGGACTGGCTAGGATATAAAGACGGCAAAACCATCAGTTTTAGCACACAGGGCATCAATCCTTATTTTTTGAATGCACAGGACATCTTTAAGATCTTGTCAAAGACAAAAATACCAGACGGATTAGCCGAAGCGGTTAAAGAAATTTATTTTTATGGGTCGGGTTGTTCCACTCCGGATAAACATGAGGTGATCAGTAATGGTTTATCTTTGTTTTTCACCAAAGCCTACATCAGCGTAGAAAATGACCTCGTTGGTTCAGCTTATGCAACCTGTGGAGACGAAAAAGGCCTGATTTGTATTCTTGGTACAGGTTCTAATGTTTCTTATTATGACGGTGTATCAACCTATGACAGTAATTATGGCCTGGGTTATATTCTTGGAGACGAAGGTTCCGGCACTTCGTTTGGTAAAAAAATAATTACCTCTTATTTATATAAACAGATGCCGGATGATCTGCGCGTTCTGTTCGCCAAAGAATTTGAAACTGATAAAGAAACGGTCATTACCAATGTATACCAAAAGCCATTGCCTAATACTTACCTGGCTGGTTTCAGCCGTTTTATGTATCCGCACAGGGAACATCCATTTATTCATCAGTTATTAATTGACGGATTCCAGGAGTTTATCGATGTAAATATTAAGAATTTCAAAGACTATAAAACACTGAACAGTCACTTTGTAGGCTCCGTTGCCTTTTATTACGAGGACACCTTAAGAAAAGTCTATGAAATGAATGGTCTGCGTCTTGGAAAAGTGATGCAGAAACCCATTGAGGGAATCTATAATTATATTCTTAAAAAAGAGGGGATCATTAAAGAATAATCCCCTCTTTTTTATTCGCTAATAAACAGCATTGTAATTAATCTCAATATCGAAAGAAGTTAATTTACCAGGCAGAACTTCAACCGGGTTTAACTCTCCGGCTCCATTCGACAAACCAGCGAAAAACTGATGATCTTTTTCACCAGTGAATACCGAATATTTTCCGGCAGGAAGTTTACATTTGAAAAAGCCATTGGCATCGGTTTTAAACTTCCTGATTAATCGCTGACGAATCTCTTTAAAAAGTGGGCTTTCTCCCTCGGCCTGTGCAGCAGTGGTCAGTGCATAAATAAAAATTGTGCGTTGTACCCCTTTACCTGTATGAACCTTTTTTTTTCCCGGCCCGGGCATCTGGTTACCCTCTTTTAATATTACCCTACCCGAAATTCCCTCTCTAATTATTTTTTTTGGTTGAGTACCGAATGCACAAGATAAAGTAAGAAGAATTGCTGAGCAAAAAACGACTAAATAAAATTTCATCTATATGGGTTTTAAAGTTAAATTCGTGCTTTATGATTAACTCTCTCTATTTACGAAAGTACGTAATATCCATACTCTTTAGTACAAGTATAACAATTTCCACTGTGTCTGCACAGCAAATTATTATGCCCAATGTTACTAATGCTACTTTTTTAAAAGAGAACGGGACGATGCTCCTGAACACTGCTAACAGCCAGAGAATTGCAGCTTTTTCTACTGCTGCCAGAAAAGGCTGGGCACTGACCAAAAAAGATCGTAGCGGATCTGTGATGAGATTGCAAAGAATGGACGATGCTGGTCTGCCAGTGTATTTTATGACGACTAATAATACCATTGCTGCAGGTACTACCCGCACCAATAAATTATACAACGGGGGTGGTCTTGGCCTGGCACTTAATGGAAGTAGCATTCCTTCAGGTAAGATTGCTATCTGGGATAGCGATGCTGTGCTGGCAAGCCATGTTGAATTTGCAGGTGGCCGGATTGAAGTCAGGGATGGAACGACTACCACTGCTGTACATTCTACCCATGTTGCTGGTACTATGATGGCTGCAGGTGTAAATCCTGTAGCAAGAGGAATGGCTTTCGGGTTACCAAAATTATATTCCTTTGATTTTGACAACGACACACCCGAAATGTCTCAGAATGCTGCCGGATTACTGATTTCAAATCACTCTTATGGTGCAGTAGCGGGCTGGTCATTAAATACAGATGTCAATCCTGAGCGCTGGGAATTCTACGCTGCCCCTGGTCAGAATGAAGATTATAAATTTGGCTATTATGATACCCAGTCCGCAGACTGGGATAAGATATGTTACAATGCACCCTATTATCTCCCGGTAAAATCGGCTGGTAATAACAGGTCTGTTAACGGACCTCCGATAGGGACTACTTACTATAGATACAATAGTGACAAGGTTATGGCAGATGCAGGTAAACGACCAGCCGGACTAAGCGATAATGATAGCTACGACAATATTTCCACTTATGGAACTGCTAAAAATATCCTGACCGTAGGTGCTATAAACCCAGTGGGAAACGGGCCTTATAATCCACAGAACATCCAGGTAGCTTCATTCAGTAGCTGGGGCCCAACCGATGATGGCAGGATTAAGCCGGATTTAGTTGCAGATGGGGTCAGGGTCACCTCCACCAGTAATACCAGTGATAACAGTTATACTATTCTTTCCGGTACCTCCATGGCTACTCCCAATGTCAGCGGTTCACTGATTTTGTTACAGGAGCTTTACAGCCGTCAGAATAACGCCAGTTATATGCGTTCAGCTACGTTGAAGGCAATAGCTATTGGCACGGCTGCAGAAGCAGGTAATGCCCCGGGACCAGATTATAGTTATGGCTGGGGTCTGTTAAACATGGAAGCCGCAGCGCAAGCTATACTGGATGATCATCTAAAAAGTAAAATTGCTGAAAATGTGCTTTCGCAAGGTGAACAACAGTACATCGAAGTCACCGCTCAGGGAGGGACCCCACTAACTGCCACTATTTGCTGGACTGACCCTGAAGCCGTTCCTGTCAGTACTTTAAATGCGCTGAATAATCCTGTTCCAAGGCTGATCAATGATCTGGACCTGCGCGCGGTTCAGGGATCAGCTACTTATTACCCATGGACACTGAATCCGGCCGATCCTTCTGCAGCTGCTGGTAAGGGAGATAACACCAGAGATAATGTTGAGCAGGTAAAGATCGATGACCCCAAAGCGGGCGGTCTGTATAAATTTAACATTTCTCATAAAGGAACTCTAAAACGCGGAGGACAGGCTTACTCTATCCTGGTAACTGGTATCTCAGGCGATGCAACATTTGCTTCGACTAAAATACCAGGAGATGATCCCGGCATGAATATGGTACTTTATCCGGTTCCTGCAGCAAATCAGATCAATATTAATTTTACTGTAGCCCAAAAAAGCGAAGTAAACCTTAGTTTGATTAACATATCAGGACAACAACTATATAATGAGAAAAAGAGTGATTTCCAAGGCTTGTATTACAGTCAGATTGATTTATCCGGTTATACGAGTGGTCTTTATTTTATGGTAATTAAGATCGGTCAGAGTAGCTATACTAAAAAATTCGTCTGCGTGAAGTAAGAGATTAAATCCGTTTTTCTATTTCTGTCTGTACCATTTTCGCCACCCATTCCAGCTTTTTTCTGTCCTCAGCACTGAATGTTCTGGTCTTTTTATCAACGATACAGATTGCACCAATGTTAAAACCCTCTGTTGTTGTAATTGGCACCGCAGCATAAAACCGCAGACCAAACTCACCTACAACCAAAGGATTTGACATCAGGCATGGTTCTGCAAGAGCATCTTCAAAAACAGTAACCTCACCCTTCAAAATCGCCAGAGAGCATAGACTCGTTCCTCTCTCCACTTCATTACCCGAATCACCAAGCTGATCAGCCTTCGTCCATACATGATCCTTATCAACAAAATTGATCATAGCCATTGGCACCTTAAGCATAGTTGCCGCAACAGCTGCCAGCTGATCAAAAATAGGTTCGGATTTGGTATATAGTATTTTATACTTTTTTAAGTTCTCTAAGCGCTCCTCTTCATCCTGTGGAATTATATTCCGTCCAAAAGTATTCTCCAATTTATTATATATTACACTGTATAACTTATACCTGCGAACCTATACAATTACCATACCCTTTTAAAATATTCTATCAAAAAAAACTTACACCCTGAGGGAGTAAAGGGTGCTGCGCCAATCCTCCCTGTCCGGAAGACTAATAACTCAGTTCTACGATTTGTCTGACATCAGCAGGTGTAAGGTTCTTGTGCTCCCCCAGACCCAGCCATTCCCTTTCCAGAAACCGGTTTTCTATTTTCTCGGCAGTACCCTGATAATCAGAAGTATATTGAGACAGCCTGGTATCTATTCCCAGTGAATGAAAAAATGTTTCTGTTCTGACTATGGCAATTTCTGCCTTTTCGTCTATAGAACCTTCCATTATCCCCCAGATCCTTTCTGCGTACTGTGCAAGTTTTTCCTTCTTTTTCTCAAAATTATACCGGTAATGTACCGGGGCTATAATAGCAAGTGTCCTGGCATGGTCAATACCGAACATTGCAGTAAGCTCATGACCCATTGCATGGACAGCCCAGTCTGTAGGAACCCCCTTTTGAATCAATCCGTTTAAGGCCATTGTACAACACCACATAAAGTTTGCCGCAGCTTCGTAATCGCCCGGATTTTTTTGTATCCGCGGAGCCATTTCTATCAGAGTCTGCATAATCCCTTCAGCAAACCTGTCCTGCAAAAATGCCTGTGCAGGATAAGTCATATACTGTTCCAGTACATGTGTAAAAGCATCAGTAATACCATTTGCTAACTGACGCTGAGGGATAGATTTCACTACCTGGGGATCCAGTATAGAAAACTCAGGAAAAAGTCCCGGGCCACCCATCCCAAATTTCTCCATGGTTTCGGCCCTGGTAATCACCGCACCCGAATTCATTTCTGATCCTGTAGCCGGCAGCGTAAGTACTGTACCAAAAGGCATTCCCTTCTCCGTTCTGATTTTATTTTTCAGAATATCCCAGGGTTCGGTCCCATCATAAAGGGCCGCCGCCGAAAGAAACTTTGTTCCATCAATTACAGAGCCACCACCAACCGCCAGCAAATAAGTAATACGGTTAGCCTTGATCAGTTCCAGCGCCTCTATCAAAATCTCATACTCAGGGTTCGCTGGTATACCACCAAATGTCATCACATCAAATCCGGCCAGGGCCGTCATAACCTGATCATAAACTCCATTCAACTTTATACTACCACCTCCATACAACACTAAAACTTTTGCATCCGCAGGGATTTCCTGTGCGATTCTGACGATCTGATTTTTTCCGAAGATTATTTTTACCGGGTTCTTAAATTCGAAGTTTAACATATTCCTGTTTTTAGAGATTTTAAAATGGTGCTATCAGCATTGTTTTGTCCAGGCTCTATCTTTCGGCCTCTTCAAAGCGGACGAACTGCCATTTTGCCTTACTGTCTTTCTCGAAGAAGACCTTATAACTATTATCCGGAGGTAAGGTAAAATGAAAAGACAAAGTGGTTTCCTGGTTATCTTTTGGTATAAAACTGGGAAGTAAGGTGTTAGCAATAGCTTCTATTTGTTCTTTTAATTGCATACAGATCTGATGAATTTCAAGTCAAAAGTATTAATTCTTTTGGCTAATCATGGCACTCTGTTTGTTCAGCATGCTTTTTACAAAGCTATGAATAGAATACTCGTTGTTGAAGACGATCCGGATTTGCTGGAGGTTGTACAGCTGGTCCTGGAGGAAAATAATTACAAAGTCTTCCCTCTGATGACCGGTAGGCCGATTTTCAGAATTATTGAAGAATTCAGACCAGACCTGATTCTGATGGATATTAAACTGGATGGGATGGATGGCAGAGCAATATTTAAAGAAATCCGTACAAGACCAGGTACAGCACATTTGCCGGTTGTACTGACTTCTGGTGGTTTTTCCGAGGATTATATCATGAGAGAGAGTCTGCTCTCTAACGATTACCTGGAAAAACCATTCGAAATGTCAGTCATGTTAAAGAAACTGGAGATGTTGCTTTAACATTTTATTTTTTAGTTACTTTAAATTCAGTCCTTCTGTTTAGCTGGCGTCCTTCAGGATTATCCTTTCCATCAGGTAGCTGATTAGGTGCAATAGGTTTACTAAATCCATAACCTTTGCTTTTCATTCTGCCTGCCGGGATCCCCTTGCCGATCAGATAATCAACACAGGATTTAGCTCTTCTGTCAGACAATTTCAGATTATAAGCTTCTGTACCTATATTATCCGTATGCGCACTCAGCTCAATTTCTATGGTTTCATTATCAACCATAATCTTATACAGCTTGTCCAGAATAGATTCCGATAACGGATTCAGTTTGGCACTGTTAAAATCGTATAAAATATTTTCCAGCACAATGGGTTTATTGATAATAAAAGGCTCGAGGCAAAGCTTAGGATTAACCAGTGTATCGGTTTTTGCCAATTCATCATAATTGTACAGCAGTACCTTCGTGAAGTAATTATCTTTTGACGCCGTTAGCTTTAATTCCCTGTTAGAGTTTATTCTGAATCTATATTTTCCCTCAGAATCAGAAGTCACCTTCATTACCTGTATAGAATCACTGAGCGTAATCAGTGCATCGGCCAATGGCAGGTTTGTATGACAATCATAGATAACTCCATCAATAGTAATGAATTCTTTTTTTACATAGAACATTTCCAGGCAGCAAACTGATTCTCTGTCAGAGCTGATGTACCCCTCACTATCATCACTGTTTGAAGGGGTGAAGTATGCGTCATCCTTTGAAGAATTAAAAGGATATCCCAGGTTTCTAGGTTCTGACCAGGTTGAAAAATCACCCGTACTTTCATAAAAGTCTAACCCTCCCATACCTACTCTTCCATCGCTGCTGAATAATAATTTATTGGTCGTAGAATTATAATAGGCCGCAACGTCATTGTCTTTGGTATTAATTGTATTGCCCATGTTAGATGCTTCACTTAAAGAGCCGTCACTCCGGATGGTACAGTACCAAAGGTCATATTTTCCTGATCCGCCGGGTCTGTCTGATGAAAAGATCAGGTGTTTCCCGTCTCTGGTCACAAAAGGTTGCATAGCATTGAACCCCTCAATATTGACTTGTGTACCCAGTTCCTTTGGTGCTGACCAGACATCTCCGTTACCCCTGGAGATATTGACCTGACAGATCTTTTTATTTCCCTCGCCACTCCAGATTGTCAGGTACATCACTCTCCCATTAGGTGTAAAAGCCGGGGCAGCAAATTCTTTACCTTTCTCTGGTGCACCCATTTTTTGCACAGTCGTAGATGCCCTTTGTGGATTACCTGATGCTTCATATATTGCATTCACAAATGGGTTTTCCTTTTTAGTGACTTTGGCCTTTGTCCGGCTATCGCGGAAGGTCTCTGTTTTATTCCCTACAGCTATAGGTCTTGAAGAAGTAAAATAAAATCGGTTATTGAAGAGCAAAGGAGTATAATTAGACCCTTTATCATTAATCTGATTCAACAGCTTACTAAATTTATACAACCGGGGATACCGCATTTCATAGAGTGCAAAATTACAGGAAGCTATTTCGAGTTTCGCCTTATCGTTATAAACATCATTGGACTGGCTTCTTTTCAGAAACTCTTTAAAAGCTACAATGGCATCATTGAATTTTTGATTGGCACGGAGACTTTCTCCGTAATAGAATAAACTGGTCACATATTTATGATCATTAAAATTTCTGGCGATGGCATACCATGCTTCAGCCCCTCTGAAATCCTTATATAACCTAAGAGAAGTCGCTAATTGAAAAACACAATATTCATATTCCGGCCGCTTTGTCTTTTCTTTATTCATTTTGGCTTCAAAAGCATATGGGACCACAAATCCTGTACTGTCGGGTCCGATCTTCAATGCTTTTTTATAGTACTCCGCCGCTGCATAATAGTCTTTATTCTGAAAATATACATCAGCAATTCTTTTGTTATTGGTTACATATTGTGCCTGTGCTCCTGTACCCAGTAAACAGATCAAAAGCAGTAGTCTAAGCGCTTTCATAAATAATTCAGATTATAATCGTGGACAAAAGAAGTTAGGACCAGAAACACCCTTGCGGCTGGTAAATGAGACTGATAACTCTAAACCGCCTCTGCTGCTGGTCGCACGGTTAAGTCCTGAAGTATTAAAGTCATAACTTACCCCGAAAGTCATATTTTTCAAATGCAGTCCAAAGAAAGCAATAGCTGCATCTCCAAACCTATAATTAGATCCAAACATCAGATCTGCCTCAGGGTTAACAAAGAATGAAGCGTAAGCCCCTGCTGAAGTCTCTGTTGCTGTACCCTGCTTCATATAAAGGCCATTTGGCGTAATATCGAGAGCATCACTTACCTTAATTCTTGCACCGCCATGCGCTGTGAACCGAATTGGTATTCTGACATCATTTCCCAGAAAACGGTCAATAGGCCGGGTTAAATGAGATCCGGCTGCCCCTGCAAATACATTTACCCGTTTGTCAGCACTACCATCAAAATACATAATACCCGCATTCACATCCGGAACAAGCGTATTACTTGAAGAGAAATTCTCATTCAAAGGGAGACTACCATCAAATCCGCTTCCTGGATTAAACTGATTACCAGTCGTGATTTTTGAAGGATCAAAACTCTTATTCAGGATCCCTGCCTGTAAACCAAAGTTGATCATATTTAAACCGGCCCTGCCAAAGCGGATACGGTAAGCTGCTGAGGCCAGTGCATTGAGATAATTATAGCTGATATCGCCAGCATTCTGGTTCAGTACCATTCCACCAAAAGAAAGGTTTTTTGTAGGGGCCGTATCAAAAGAGGCCCCTGCTGTTAAAAAGGAATGAGAGAGCGAACCCCATTGTTGCTTAGCATTTACTGTCACCCGGTAATCTCCATCGATTACCCCTGTTAAAGCTGGGTTAAGCCATAATGGATTTGCATAATATTGTGAAAAATGAGGATCGATCTGTGCACTAACCCTCGAAGCTCCCGTAATGCACAACAAGCCCAAGACGATGATTTTTGATAGTTTCTTCATGTTATTAATATTTCAGGTTAATGTGTCTCTTATCTTAAAATCGTAACTGTTCCTTTTTTATTCAATGTAGACCCGTCTGTCAGGACAAGTTCGATATAGTACACATATACCCCGTTAGGCTGTATCTGTCCCTGGAATGTACCGTCCCATCCTACCTGCTGCTGCAGAGATTGGAATACAAATTGTCCCCACTGGTTATAGATGCGCATTCTGACTTTTGCTACTGCATTTCCATAAACATAGAACACATCGTTTTTACCATCTCCGTTTGGCGTGAATGTATTAGGAATGAAGACATCATTGGTAGTCAGTCCTCCGTTATTAGCTGTTCCCGTAACACTTCCGGCTGTACTGGTCTGACAAGTCGTTAATCCTTTTGCTCTTACCATCAATTTCACGGATGTATTTGTCTGCAGCCCTGAGATAAGATGTGTGGTTCCTGCAGGTCCCGAGCTTGGACTGGTCCAGGTTGTTCCTCCGTCTATAGAGACTTCATAACTGGTCGCACCTGTGATATCATTCCAGCCAAAGGTTATACTGGTCAGCGTACTTGATTTTACAGTCACCACTGGTGTAGCCAGTGTAGTTGCAACAGTAACATTAGCAGCTATCCGTCCACTGGTTGCTGTACCAGAAACAGCTTCCACATAATAAGTTGTATTTGCCGTGATTGCTGGTGTCTGGAAGCTTGGTCCGGTAAACAGGATCGTACCCCCTGTTGCAGCAGCATACCAGTTATAGGTTACTCCCGACAGCACATTAGTGACAGTTAAAGTCACGCTGCTTCCGCCGCAGCTTACCGCATTCCCAACTGTTGATGCCGGAACAGTAACCACAATTACATAGTCAGCAGCAGCAGTTAATCCATTACTGTCAGTTACACTCACTGTTACGGTGAAACTTCCGCCCAGAGTTGGTGTTCCCGAAATGGTCCGTGTTGTTGGATCAAAAGTCAGTCCCGGAGGCAGATTAGTTGCGACATAAGTGTAAGGAGCAGCGCCACCAACTGGTGCCGGTAAAGTCTGCGGTGCGTAGACAGCACCTACCTGTCCGTTGGGTAAAGTAGCCGGTGGTAAGGTCATTTGACCCGTATTACCAACCGTCAGCGTAAATACCGCAGTAGCAGTACATCCTTTACTGTCAGTTGCCATCACAGAGAAAGTATAATTTCCAGTTGCAGTTGGCATTCCTGTTAGTGTACCAGCAGCCGACAAGGTTAAACCAGCTGGAAGCGTACTGCCTGAAGCCACGCTGTAAGTATATCCCGGTGTACCACCAGTCGCCGATCCGACCTGAGCAAAATATGCTGTAGCCGTAGTCGCTCCGGTTAATGTTGCTCCGTTAAAAATCAACGCCGGATTTACCTTTAAGACAGCTGCAAAAGCAGTAGCTGCCGAACTTTCACAAGTATTTGGTCCCTGAACAGTGACATAATAAGTAGTATTCACCGTTAATGGCTGAGTAACAAAGACCGGTCCGGTGAAGGCTACACTAGTTAAAGCAGCATCGTTATACCAGGTAAATACTGGATTGGTCACTGTAGTACTGCTCGCAGTCAGTGAGACTCCTGAGCCTCCGCAAACTACCGAAGGTACACCAGTTACGCTCACATCAGCTGATGTAGCAGCGGTCTTCAAGGTAACATTAACAGCCACCCTTGTACTCGTTACTGTACCAGAAGCTCCTTCTACGTAATAAGTTGTATTTGCCGTAACTGCCGGTGTCTGGAAGCTGGCTCCTGTAAAGATTGGAGTTCCGCCAGTAGCATTCGCATACCAGTTGTAAGTAACTGCAGTAATAGGGTTGCTTACGGTTAGTGTTACGCGTCCACCCCCACAACTTGATCCACCAGCAACAACCGGCGCCGGAACCGTAACATTAATCGGATAATTGGCCGAAGCAGTTAAGTTGTTCGCATCTGTTACAGTTACTGTTACCGTAAATGGACCTGCTAAAGTTGGTGTTCCGGTAATGTTTCTGGTTACAGGATCAAATGTCAGTCCCGGAGGAAGACCTGTTGCTGTATAAGTATAAGGCGTAGTTCCACCAGTTGCAGCCGGCAGGGTCTGTACAGGATAAACTGAACCTACCACACCATCAGGTAAAGTTGCCGGTGGCAGAGATATTACAGCCGAATTGCCAACTATTAAAGTAAACTGACCTGTTGCACTGCATCCTTTACTATCGGTTACAATAACAGAGAAGGTAAAGTTCCCTGTGGCAGCTGGAGTTCCGGAGATTAAACCTGTCGGTGATATGGTTAAACCCGCTGGTAAATTACTTCCGGTAGCTAAGCTATAAGTATAACCCGGTGTACCACCCGTTGGAGAACTAAGTTGTTCGTTGTATGGACTTAAGGTTGAGGCCGGAGTTAATGCCGCTCCGTTAAAGACTAAAGCCGGATTCACATTTAAGACAGCTGCAAAAGCAGTAGCTGCCGAACTTTCACAGGTATTTGGTCCCTGAACAGTGACATAATAAGTAGTGTTCACCGTTAATGGCTGAGTATTGAAGACAGGTCCGGTAAACGCCACACTGGTTAAAGCAGCATCATTATACCAGATGAATGTCGGATTGGTTACTGTAGTACTGCTGGCTGTAAGTGAAACTCCTGAGCCTCCGCAAACTACTGCTGGTATACCAGTTACACTGACATCTGCTGCTGTAGCAGGTGATTTCAGCGTAACAGCAGCAGCTACCCTTGTACTTGTTACAGTACCAGAAGCTCCTTCTACATAATAAGTGGTATTTGCGGTCACTGGTGGCGTCTGGAAGCTGGTTCCTGTAAAGATTGACGCTCCGCCAGATGCATTCGCATACCAGTTGTAGGTTACTCCTGTAACAGGATTACTTACCGTTAAGGTTACACTAGTACCCCCACAACTTGATCCGCCAGCAACAACTGGTGCCGGAACCGTAACATTAACCGGATAATTAGCTGAAGCAGTTAAATTATTCGCATCTGTTACAGTTACTCTTATCGTAAATGGACCTGCTAAAGTTGGTGTTCCAGTAATATTTCTGGTTACAGGATCAAATGTCAGTCCCGGAGGAAGACCCGTTGCAGTATAAGTATAAGGTGTTGTTCCACCAGTTGCTGAAGGCAAGGTCTGTAAAGCATAAGCTGAACCAACCACACCATCAGGTAAAGTTGCAGGTGGCAGAGCCAGGACAGCTGTATTACTCACAACTAAAGTAAACAGACCGGTTGCAGTACATCCTTTACTGTCTGTTGCGTTAATGGAGAAAGTAAAGTTTCCTACAGCAGCCGGAGTTCCTGAAATAAGGCCAGTCTGTGACAAACTTAATCCCGCAGGCAGAGTACTTCCGGTTGCAACGTCATAAGTGTAACCTGGAGTGCCTCCTGTTGCAGGGCTGATCTGAACACCATAAGAACTCAAGGTTGAAGCTGGTGCCAATGCAGTACCATTAAAGGTCAGCTGAGTATTCACATTCAGTGCAATTACACTTGCTGTACCAACGACATTAGGACATTTATTTAATCCTTGTACCGTTACATAGTAAGTAGTATTTGCGTTAAGTACTGGTGTAGTAAAATTAGCCCCTGTAAAAATAGCAGTAGATAACCCAGGATCACTGAACCAGGTAAATACTGGATTAGTTACTGTCAGACTGCTTGCTGACAGACTTACTCCTGATCCATAACAAACAGATGCTGGTATACCATTTATACTTATATCAGACTGATTTGCAGGCGGATTGACCGTCAGTGTAATAACTTTCGCATCGGATGCCGGATTAGGACATTTATTACTACCCTGAACAGTTACATAATATAGAGTCGTAGTCGTTGTAGACGGCGTAATGAACTGTGCGGTATTAGATACTACATGAGTCAGGGCCGCATCGCTATACCAGGTAAATACCGGATTAGTCACAGTAGTACTGCTGGCAGTTAAGGTAACAGAGGTACCAGAACAAAGGCTCGCAGGTACACCACTCACAGTGATATCTGAAGCAGATGCCGGTGGATTAACTGTCAGCGTAACCTGTTTAGCTGTACCAGCTTCATTTACGCATCGGTTATCCCCTTTTACCGTAACATAGTAATTTGTTGTTGCTGTTACTGATGGTATAGTAAAAGTTGGGCCCGTTGCAACTACATCTGTTAATGCGGCATCACTATACCAGGTAAATACTGGATTGGTCACCGTAATACTTGAGGCAGTCAGCACTGCATTTGTTCCACTACAGAATGCATTTCCGGCACCGGCGACAGCAATATCACCAGCCGTTGCAGGTGCATTGATAGTAATAGCTATTTTGGTTCTTGCAAATGTGCTCACACAAGAATTTCCATTTACCGCCTCTACATAGAAATCGGTCTCTCCTACTGGAAGGTTGGCCGGAGTAGTGTAGGTACTTGTATTTGAAGCCAGCAAACTTCCTGCAGTCAGCGCATTATACCAATTGTAAGTAACTCCTGCTACCTGATTTACACTCAGTGTTACTGGTGTATTCAGACATGTGGTTACCGGGTTTCCGGTAGCTGGTACCGGGGCCGGAGCAGAACCGGTTATGGTTACCGTCACTGGCGTTTTCACACTTGGACAGGCTCCGCGGATGGCCGCTACCGAATAGGTATAAGTTCCGGCAGTCAGTGTTGTAGGTGTTGCAAAAGTAGCCGTATTAGAGGCTACAACTGCTCCCGAGCCATCATACCAGGTATAAGTTATTCCTGTTGCAGGATTATTCACAGCAAGGCTGGCACTACCGCCCAGACAAGCTGTAACAGCCGATGAAGCAACCGTAGGAGGTGCAACAATACGCTGTGCATAGTTAAAGTTGATAGACGTAAGTAAACCGAGCAGTCCAGAGTTTAGTTTTAACTCTACTGCATCGAAAGGTTTTGTCGGTGTGAACTGTACAAATGCTCCTGTATTACCAGTTAGCAGATTTAAACTGATTAACGGATTTGTAATCGGCATTTCATCATTATTGCTCACTCCATTATTATAAGTAGTTACAGTTATACTTGGAGCAACTGCCAGCGTAAGTAATGCCCCGGTAGAAGTCAGACTCAGTTTAACCTGGTCACCAGGTGTCGAGATTCCGGTAAAGGCTACTCTTTGTGTAACAAAGCCACCTACACCAACCGGAATAAAGAGTGAAGAGCTGGTATTTGCATCATTATCTACGGCAAAATCAGGATTTGTAACACCTGCTAATACAGGAAGTACACCACCTACAGCATTGGTCTGGGTAACTGCCCCTTCACAAGGTACTGAACCAGGATTTGGTGTTACTGTATTTACAGTTACGACCACCGAAGCTGCTACAGACTGACAGCCTCCCACTACATTACTTGTTGCAGTAACATAATAGGTTGTAGTTGCAGTCAATGCAGGTGTGACAAATATGCCACTGGTAGAAGTATATATAGGAATAGCTCCGGGATTAGTTCCAGGATCAACCGTGTACCAGTTAAATGTCAGATTAGAAGTTGATGAGTTCGCAACAAGTACTGCCGTTTCGCCTGAGTTGATAGTTACAGCTGCAGGAGTCAGTACCGGAGGTGTTAACGCGCCCACTGTCACTGCTACTGTAGCCTGTGCCGAAGTGATACCGCAACTGTTAATAGCCTCAACAGCATAAGTTGAATTCACAAGAACACTAGGAACAGTCAGTGCTGAAGTAGTTGCACCTATAATCTCCACACCATTATTAAACCATTTATAGGTAACCAGTGGCTGAGGGCTTTGTACCTGAAGGGTTATGGCACTGCCTGCACAGGTAGTCTGAGTTGGTGAAAGTAATACTGGTACCAGAGGCGCAGGAACAAGTGTTACGTTAATAGCAGTTCTTGAACTTCCGCAGCCTCCTCTTGAAGCCTCCACATAAAATGTAGTATTTGCGGTGATAGCCGGTGTGGTAAAGGTCGATCCGTCATTTCCCAGATAAGTACCTGCGGCATCATACCATTTATAAATTATACCTGGCTGTGGAACTGGCACAGACAGCGTTGCTGTTGCATTTAAACAGGCTGTTACATTGGCCGAAGCAACGACCGGTGCAAGCGCTGTCCTTCTCGCATAGTTAAAGTTTACAGAAGCTAATGCCCCCACAAGACCCGCATTCAGTTTGACCTCTACTGCATCAAATTGAGCTGCCGGAACAAAAGTCAGCAATGCCTGGGACCCACCGTTTAATAACTGAAGATTAAGTAATGGATTGGTCACCACGACACCATCGTTATTACTTGTCGTTCCCTGGTAGGTAGTGATCGTTACACTTGGTAAAAGTGAAAGTGATAATAACTGACCTGGAGAGGTAAGCAGGACACGAACAGTATCACCCACATTTGATAAACCAGCGAAATGAGCCTGCTGATAAACATAAGCGCCCAATAAACCAACTGGTACAGACAATGTGGATCCAGTCAGTTGATCGTTATCTATAGCCAGTGCAGGATTATCTACTCTGGAAAGAAGGGAAATCCCTCCTCCTATACCATGAGTTTCGCTGACAGGCCCTTCACATCCTACCGGTATAGGTGTTCCCGCAGGATTTACAGTAATTGTTTGCTGAACCCGTGCTGAAGAAGCACATCCTGTAACCGTTGAAGTCGCATCCAGGTAAAAAGTGGTAGTCGCAGTCAACGGCGGAGTAATATAAGTGACACCCGTAAATACTGGGGTCACAGCATTTGCAGAGGTATACCAATTGAATGTAACATTGCTTTCAGTAGAACTTCCGGTCAGGCTTACACTCTGACCCTGACTTACAGTTGTTGCCGAAGCGGTAATCTGTGGTAAAAGGGGTAGTGCATTCACTGTTATCGCTGCTGTTCCACGGGCCGAAGAAACACAGGTACCATTTGCAGCCTCCGCATAATAAGTAGTATTCGTTGTCAGTGCAGGCGTAGTAAAAGTTGTGCCGGTAAATACTGATGTACCACCAGTAGCAACTGTATACCAGTTGTAGGTAGTTCCAGTTACCGGATTTGCTATTGACAAGGTTGCTGTCGAACCAGAACAAACAGGAGATGGAGGAGTGATCACAGGTGTTGTGAGCCCCGTAGTCACTGTTACTGTGACAGGTATCCTCGATGGATTTGCGCAACCATTTTTGCTAACCTCTACATAATAAACAGTAGTTGCCGTCAGTGCTGGAGTTGTGTAGGTATTTCCATTAGCTAAAATAGTTCCACCGGTCGCAGCACTATACCAGGTAAGTGCAGTTCCATTTACAGGAGTAGCAGCTAAACTCGCGGTAGAGCCTGAGCAGATTGTTTGATTTCCTGAACTAAAGGTAGGACCAGGTGCAATAACCGAAGCTCCATAAATATTTACACTGGTTAGTGCTGTCAGCAATCCACTCAATTTGACTTCTACTCTGTCGTAAACACCTCCCGCCGCAACGGTTGCAGTGAATCTGTTACCCGATAACAATCTCAGGTTAATCAAAGAGTTACTAAGAGGATAACTGCTCACCACAGTACTTCCGTTCATCACACTCACGGTGATACCACCAAGAGCTGTCAGATCCAATAAGCCGGTAGGTGTTTCCAGATCAACACTAATGCTATCAGTGGCTACACCCGGAGCGCGGAAAATTAAACGCTGATAACCGGTTGTTCCCAGACCGACAGGTAAAGAGATCTGAGTAAAATTAGTCAGGTCTGCATCTGTAGAGTTACCTGGGTTATTAATTGCGCAGGCTATACATAACAATCCACCGGTAATACCACTTTCTTGTTTAGTTGCTGCGTAACAATTAGGATTAACAGTACCATTAATCACTGTAATAATAACAGGGACCCTGGTAGGGCTTGAACAGTTTGAGCTGTTCGATGTTCCCACATAATAAGTAACATTAGCATTAAGCACTGGTGTAGTAAAGTTTCCTCCGGTAGCCAGTGGAATACCACCTGTAGCAGCAGCATACCAGTTAATAGTTGAACCAGAAGTGGCAGTTGCCTGAAGTGTTGCGGTCTGTCCTGCAGTGACAGTTACATTATTCGTCAAAACAGTTGGCAGATCCGGTGTAGGGTTCACAGTTACAGTTACCGGAACACGGGTACTTACCGCTGTTCCTGAAACTGCTTCCACATAGTAAGTAGTAGTTACGGTTAATGCAGGTGTCGTAAATGCAGTACCAGATCCGATAGGCGTACTACCTGTCGAAGAATAAAAATTATAGGTTACTCCGGTCAGTGGGTTTTGAACTGTCAGGGTAGCGGTATTACCACTACAGATTGTCATAGTCGAAACTGCCGGAGGATCAATGGTCACATTAAGTGTATAGTCTGTACTTGTACTCAGACTACCACTATCACTGGCCTTCATTGTTACATTGAAAGTACCACCAACAGTTGGTGTTCCACTGATTGTACGGGTTGCCGGATCAAAAGTCAAACCAGCCGGAAGACCAGTAACCGAATAAGTATATGGAGCTGTTCCACCTGTTACTGCCGGCAGGGTTTGCGGCGTGTAGGTAGTCCCTACTTTTCCACCGGCTAATGTTGCTCCTGGTAAATTAAGGGCACCGCCAACTTTCAGTGTGTAAGGAACAGCTATTGTTCCATTAGCCGCATCTGTTACATTTACCATAATGGTGAAAGTACCAGAAGTTGTTGGTGTTCCCGAGATCTGTCTGGTCACAGGATCAAAAGTTAATCCCGGAGGCAGATTTGTAGCCGCATAAGTGTATGGCCCGGTACCACCGGTAGCTGCCGGAAGAGTCTGGGTCGGATAAACAACATTCACTGTTCCGTCTGGCAGTGTTGCAGTGGCCAGGGACAGCGGGTCTTTGACCACTATTGTATAATTCAGTGTATTCGTATTTCCTTCGTTATCACTAACAGTTACCGGGAAAGTATAGGTTCCGGCCGTAGTTGGTGTTCCCGTAATCGCTCTTGTCACCGGATCGAAAGATAGGCCCGGAGGCAAATTTGTCGCTGAATACGTATTGACACCACTTCCACCAGTCGCAGGGGGAATAATCTGAGTTGGATAAGCTACACCTGTGGTACCGTTTGATAAAGTAGCAGCTGATAATACCAGCGGACTTCTGACAGTAATTGTAAAATTAGTCGTCACTGTATTTCCATCTGCATCGGTAATAGTTACCGGGAAAGTATATGTTCCGGATGTCGTAGGTGTCCCGGTTAGCAAACCGGTATTGGGATTGAGAACGATTCCCGGAGGAAGATTAGTTGCTGCATAAGTATACGGAGTACTTCCACCAGTTGGTACTGGCAGTTGAGTAGAAGGATATACTTTAGCCACAGTACCATTTGGCAAGGTAGCAGTGGCTAAGGTGAGCGTCCCGGTTATCTTCAGCGTATAATTTGCCGTAGTCATACAACCAGAAATATCGGTGGCTACCAGACCAAAATTTACTGTTCCGGCTACAGTAGGATTTCCTGTAATTAAGCCAGATGAAGAAATGGTCAGGCCTGCGGGTAATGCCGTTCCCGCAGCCAATGTATAAGTATAAGTTGGTGTTCCTCCTGTTGCCGGACTAATCTGTTTGCTATATGCAGAACCTACTGTACCATTATTCAGTGTAGTTGCGGTAAATACCAGAGTTGGGTTAACAGTAACAACTACACTGTCCCTGTCAGATTCTGCTATACATCCTGTTTTTACAGCCGCTACATAATAAGTGTACACACCAGCAGTCAGTCCTGTTTGTGTAAGTGTACTTCCGGTCACACCAGTTACCTGAGTTACCGCACCATTGGTTCCTGTCTTTTTATAAAAATTATAGGTGTATGCAGCATTTGGGTTTAGCGGGTTTAAAGTTAATGTACTGCCACCGCAGAGCGTCAAAGCTCCGGCAGTGATTCCATTAAACGTGGGCTTGGGGACTGTACGTTGTACTTCATTAATATTCAGTCCGCCCGAAAGTATATTACCCCCGACAGCCAGCCCATTATCTATCGATATCTTTATCCTGTCAAATGGAGCAGCAGGTGTAAAGAAAACTGGTATCTGCGAATTATTCGTAAATAGTCCGAGTAACTGCAAACTAATCAGATTACTGAGTGAAGCTGGTGTCCCGATCGGAGTAGTCCCGTTATAAGCTTGTATAGTAATTGTTTTTAATACGTTAACACTCAAAAGAGAACCAGGCTGAGAAAATACAACTTTAGCTACATCGCCTGGTGCAGATAATCCATTCAGATAAATAGTCTGAGAAACAGAAGAACCTAAGCTGACCAAACCAGCCTGTAGTTGAGAATATGTAGCCAGATTACCATCGATAGCACGTTCAGGATTGGTCACCAGACTAGTCAGCGAAACATTTAATCCTGTAGATTGTCCTATATCTGTAGCTATTGCACCAGCACAATTATCAGGTGAATAATTGAATGCAGTATATACATTCATATTTATTGAACCAAAGAGGTTTAATGCCAGTAAAGTATTTCTTTGTCTTAACGTAACACGGACAGAATTATATGCGCTGGTAGAAGTAACGGCAAAATAAGTTTGTCCCGATGCATCTTTGACGATATTCGCCGTCACATTTGCAGATGCAATCTGGGTACCTGCAGCAGAGGAAGTTGCACCGGTAAATGCATCTACCTGTACCAGTTTTTTACTGAATAAACCAGTAAGGTCACCCACAATACTCAATAAATCAAGCGTTACCCCGGTGTAATAAGGCTGATCAAAACGGATATAGGTTGTCGTTCCTGCTGCGACAGGAGCACCATATTTAAGCTGTATTGAAGCTGACCCTTCATTTCCCAGTAAACCTAAAACGCTGTTAAAGTTTGCCGTAAGTAATGTAGGACTCACAGGCGGTGCTATAGCAGCATTTCCCGGATTGGTTACAGAACCACCATTGGGATCCACATGAGGGGTATTCAGATCCAATGAAGAATAGTTAAGTACCTCAGGGAAAGGAGTTATCGTCGCGTAATTTTTGGTTTGCGCATACGATCGGGTATTAAATAGCGTTATAACTAAAATAATACCCAGAGATAGGAAACGGAGAAAATTTTTTAACATTCGGGGAGTAGAAGTATATTTCATACCGGCAGTTTTAGAGGTTAACTTTAATACTTACGACAATTTTAAGTAAAGCGAACTTCTCATTTCGTGTTCAAATCATTCATTTAAACAAAGGGAAATGAACAGCCCATTCCGTTCATTTTGTTCAATTTCAAGTTTCTAATTCAGAAAATTTCAAGCATGCGCATTTAAATGCTATCTAAAAGCATTTATCGTCTAAAAGGTGCGAATTCTGCTATTTTTATTTAAAACCTTTCTGTTCATTTACCCCGTATATGTGTATATTCGGTTGCTGTTGGGGTGTAACTAGCTTTTTTTACCTAAAATCGAATAAACAATCGAAAAAATAGATCTATGGAATACAATCACCGGCTGAACGAACTTAAAAGCTTGATTCTCTTAAAATGTGGTATTCGATTTATTACGCCAGCTGACTGCAAGAGAATCTCAATTGAGATTAGTAAGCATCTTAACAAGAACGTTAGTGAGACAACCATTAAACGATTATTTGGTTTCGCTGTCGTTAAACATAAATTTTCCACATTTACGCTGACTACACTTGCCGAATATGTTGACATTGCTACTATCGATATCCTTAATTCTTCACCAGCAACCGCCCCTGCTGATGATTGGAGACTTCTCAAAGAAAAAGCAGATAAGACTACTCAGTTCACTTTAAAAACTATCAGAAACAGGTCCGGTATCCCTTACGATATCACCATCAGTCGGAAATTCGCAGAATATGATTTTGATGAATTCTATGCTGGTGATTATATTTTCACCAGTATCATCTCACAACCCGGTTACGGAAAAACAATTTTACTGAGCCATTTAGCTGAAGATTTGTTCTACAAACAGGAAGCTGCGTATAAAGACTCTAACATTCTATTTGTTAACGCCTATAATCTTTTCAATAAAGATCAGGTCGATTTTAATCTGGAGGACCAGCTAAAGCTTCATCTCCAAATAGATTCTCAGGAGAATACACTTGAATATATAAATAACCTGCATAGTGCTCATGGTGGCAAGTTTATCATTATTATAGATGGTTTTTCTGACCTGGTTTTAAAAAGAGAAGACAAAAATCGTCTGTTTGACAATATCATTAACCTCATCTGTTCACTGGAAGATTTCAAGAATATCAAGCTGATGATGAGTTTACGCTCCACAACGTGGATGAGATTTTATGAACGTATCCGTCACTCTTCTTTCCTGAAATCAAAATGGTTCCCTGGAAACTATTTCAATCTTCATGAATTATCAAACGTCCCTCCTCTTACAGAAAAAGAAGTAGATGTAATTATTTCAAAAATCAATTACCTGGACAACAAAGAGATAAACCCGAGGCTAAAAGCCCAGTTAAAATTTCCGCTTCATATCCAGCTGTACTATCAACTCAAAGAGGAAGATCCTGACTTTAACTATTACACGAACATCACATTTTATGAGTTGGTTTCCCGTTTCATACAGGAAAAGATTTACCGCTCAAATTACTATACTGAAAAGATACTTTTCCTGAAGAAAATCATCCAGCTTACTGAATACGGAAAAAAGACAAATGCGGTAGAAAAGGACAGCTTAATAGCTGAGCTTTCTGCTTTCAGAAATGCCTACATGGAGTTACTTGCCGATGGTATCTTAATGGAGGAAAAACGTACGGAAAATTCACATCCAAAAGAATATGTGCGTTTTTTACATCCGCATATGTTCGAATATTTTCTGTTTGTAGAAATACTGGAGCGGTTCCATCTGCAGGTAAACATGGATTTTTTCACCTATGTGAATACAGAATATGAAGCCAACCAGGTACGTTTTCAGCTTTTACAATGGACTACTCGTTTCCTGATCAAAACAGGAAATTTCCATGAACTGAAATCGGTCTTTAAACTTAACCTGAATAGCTTTGAGACTAATTACCTCATTTTGTTCATGGCCGAAGAAATCAAATACAGGTCAAAATTTAATCCGGATATTATCAGGGTACTGGATGAAAATCAGTTTCATGAAATTATTATCTCTAAACTGATCAATTTTGATTTCATCGATTCCTGTTATAAAGAGGCTGTAGCCGCGTTAATAGATATCGCCCGCAATGATGATCATTTATTAGTCTATAATTCCATTCTGGGCGTCCTGGAGGTTATTAAACTTGATAAAGCTGCCATCAAAGAGAGAATAAAAAACATAAGCAACCTGAATTCCAGTGAATGGATGGTGAATCCGGGAGAAGCGTTGCAAATCATTTATGCTAAAATAAATTCGGAACAACCAGCTCAGAAAAATTTGCTTGGCAATATTGAAAGCCTGAAAAGAGGTGACAATCCTTTCGGAATTCAACCGGAACATCATATTGACCCAAGGCAGGGAATTTCTTACCTGCTCATCCTCTATGTTAACTTATTTACAGGTGACGCGTCCTCAGGACATGAAGTGATTTCCAGTATTGTTAAACTTCATCCTAAAGAGTTTGCCAAACGGACTACCTTTACCATTTACATATTAGCTGTTTATGGGATGTATAGTTCCAGAAGTATGCCGGGCAGGAAGGCCGATCAGATTGAGAATATCATTGTTTACCTTTCAAATAGAAATTGTACTAATTTCGCAAAGTATCAGGAGGTTATTCTCTTAATGTTTCAGGCACAGCAATACTACAACAGGAAGGAATATGAAATTGCTATCCATCATACCAAAGAGTGTCTTTTACTTTTCAGAAGAAACAATGTCTTACTCAATGCGATGTTCATGTTCAATCTGTTAATCAATATCTATACAGATCTGAAAGAATATGATTTAGTAAACGAATATAAATATGAAAAACTTTGTCTCCTCGATGAACATCAGGTTTCAAGACAGCTTTTCTAATAAAAAAACGGGGCTGATTCTTTAAGAATCAGCCCCGTTTTTTTATTAGAAAAGCTGTCTATTTATAATCAGCAGCTAACTTTAAAGCATTATAAGTATTCACAATACCACCTGTGATACAAAGATCAGAAAAAGGTACCGATTTAGGTGTTTCACCCTCCCCGGTCTCCAGATCTACATTATGATTTACTTTCACAACTGATTTCAGAATAATATCTTTAACCTGTTTAGCTTTTAATTTCGGATAATACTCTCTGATTAATGCAGCAAGACCAGCAACTACCGGAGAAGCCATACTTGTTCCATTGTAAGCCTCGTATTTCGAGCCAGGTACAGTTGAATAGATCTGGACACCCGGGGCAAATACATCTACTGTCGTTTTACCATAATTGGAAAAATCAGCTTTTAACGTTTTATCATCAACCGACCCCGAAGCACCTACCACAATATACGAATCTGCTATACCGCCACCTTCATATCTGCGGTCCGGAAAACTTTTCTCAACATCCAGATTTTTATTATCATTTCCAGCTGCCTGAACGATTAGCACATCCTTTGACATCGCATATTTAACAGCTTCATCAACGGTTTTTTTATCCCATGAGTAAGCTTTTCCAAAACTCATATTCAGAACTTTAGCACCATTGTCAACAGCATAACGGATAGCATTGGCAACATCCTTATCACGTTCATCACCATCAGGCACACTGCGAACACCCATAATCTTAACATTATCAGCAACACCTTTTATACCAATATCATTGGTACGGTCAGCAGCAATAATTCCGGATACATGTGTTCCATGACTCGCATCAGGACCAGTTACATCATTATTTCCATAATTTTTTTGTTTGCTGTCTGCGTAGTTATCCCCTACCAGTTCGGCTCTCGGATCAAAGTCCATATTTAAATTATATGTCAACTGATCCTGGTAGTGCTCCAGACCTTTAACAATCTGAGATTTATAGAAAGCATCATAAGCTGAATTCTTTAACTGGGAAACCATAATATTCTTTAGACGACCTTCCAGATCTGACTGAGGGGTGTAGTTCTGAAAATCAGTCAGGGTTGGATTCTCCTTTCCCATTTTTTTCACCATCTCATCCAGTGCATTTTTTAATCCGCTGATGTTCGCAACAGCATTTTTCGCTTCATTTGTCTGTTTATCAAAATCAGCCTGTGCTTTCTGATATTGCTGGAAAGCTGGTAAATCAGCAGGTTTAACTGTCTCAGCAGTTAGTCCTTCAAATTTTGCTTTATCCCTGCGTAATACACGCGTTAGCTCCAGCGCTTCATGACTCACTGAGCCTTTGGCCGAACCCAGGAAATTCCAGCCGTTTACATCGTCTATATATCCGTTTTTATCATCATCTTTTCCATTATTCGGGATCTCTTTTTTGTTTACCCAGATCACAGACAACAGATCTTCATGTTTAATGTCAACCCCGCCATCCAGTACACCTACTATAACCGGAGTAGATTTCTTACCTTTCAATAATTCTGTATAAGCCTTTTCAGTACTAACGCCAAATACAGAATCCGTTTTTAAATCAAGGTTATGCCAGTTAGCTTTCTGAGCCTGGGCAAAAGAATTAAATCCTAATCCGGCGATTAATGCCAGACTAAATATCCCACGCAATACCACTTTATTTTTTCCTGTGTTCATATATGTTAATTAAATTATACTTTAAACGTTAATATTGATAAATGTTGCCTGTAATCTAAAATGTCCCAAAACCAAAGATAAAGCTTTGCACCTGATTATAAATCAAAATGCCAGGTATTTCTCCTGGCATTTTATTATAAACTATAAAGATTTAATTTCCCAAATGGAGATAATCCATTTACATTCTGCTCTAAAAACCACCAAAATACGTCATATGTAATACACTGACAATCAGCTTACTGAATATACCTTGTTCAGACTTCATTCAGACCTCTTTCAGAGATGTTAAAGACTATCTTCAGTTCCTATCGAACAAAGTGTGAACTGCAGGTGAATAATCTTATAATAAAATATTTATGAGGACACTTCTGATGAATATCTTATCCATATTGTAGTATCAACCAGAAATAATCAGAGGGCAGATTATGTGCCCGTTCAGATTAAAGGGAAAACCTTTGATTGTGTATTGCGGAAGGTTTAAAAACCCAGGTTATTCTCCTGAAAGTACATGATAGAAATCTCTGATCCTTGCAAAGGACGGATGCAAAGAAACAACATCACCAAAAACCAATAAAGCTGGTGAAGCTACTTTATGATCTTCAATCAGTTCAGCGATGGTTTCTACAACGCCTACTATAATCTTTTCATCGTTAGCTGATCCATTTTCGATGACAGCTACCGGTAATTTGTCTTTGCCTTCTGCTATGAAAACGGCAGCTATTTCACGGATCCGTTCAATGCCCATTAAAACCACCACTGTGGCTCTGGATTTCGCTGCTCCACTTAAATCTGAAGAAAGTTCTCCTTTTGCATTCACCCCTGACAGAACCCAGAAGCTTTCGCTCATATCCCCATAAATCATTGGTATTTTCTGTAGACCGGGAACTCCGGTTGCGCTGGATATCCCAGGCACAATCTCAGTCTGTATACTATAGGATTCAGCAAAATTTACTTCTTCAAAACCTTTAGCGAATACAAATGGATCTCCGCTTTTAAGTCTCACGACATGGCCGTAATTCAATGCGTAATCAATCATCAGTTTGTTAACAGCATCCTGTGAAAAAGATTCACCATCCGATTGACTACCTACAAATATTTTTATAGCATGTTCTGGTGCATGATTAAGTAAGGCACCATTCACTAAAGCATCGTATAAAACAACATCTGCTGCCTGAAGAGCCTTTACTCCTTTTAAACTAATTAAATCGGGATCACCAGGGCCTGCCCCAACTAAGGTAATACGAGGTTCCTGTATGCCGTTTTTTACTTTATTGATAATCATAACCTACTATTTTAAAGATATATACAAATGCTGCTCAGCAAATATAACAAAGTCTATGTAAATAGTAGTCTTTTTATTAATAATTTTTAATAAAGTAATTCGCCACTGTTTTCACGGGCAATTACGTCGGCAACAGAAGTTTTTGAAAGTACTTCCAGTGTGGCATCTCTCACATCAATAAATGTTTTTCTAATGCCGCATGTTTTCTCATCATGACATTCATCACATTTACGATAAAATTTTAGGCTGGCACATGGAACCATAGCGATAGGTCCGTCAGTTATTCTTAGAATATCGACAAGATAAATATCTGCAGCATTCTTATTTAAAGAATAGCCGCCGCCTGCCCCTTTTTTACTATACAGATAACCTGCATTACGTAAATCCAGTAATATCTGCTCCAGAAATTTTCTGGGGATCATCTCCTGTTCTGCCAGTCTTACAATCTGCATCGGAGGATTCTCTACATTCTTGCCTAAAGCCACCAGTGCTTTAATGGCATATTTTGTTTTCTTAGACAACATATTAAATACAAAGCTAAGAAAAGATTTAGGTATTAGAGCCTGTTTAAATTTAGATGTTCAAATCGTTTATAGCTTATTTTTAAGTGAAACAAGTCTTATTTATTTCTGGTAGCCTTCCCTACCTGAAATGAATAAGACGAGGTTGCAGCTAAAAAGAAGCATAAACGAATGAACAGATGAGTTTAAACAGGCTCTTAGACAAGATAGGTTTTATGTGTATTCCGGAAGTGCTTATAATCTTAAAGATTCATCCCGTAATATATAGCGATAATATAAACGGCTGACCTGAAATACCCGCTCCAGGATGATCATGGCAACCGCAGGAATAATAATCCATTCAAAAACGTCAACTTTCCAGAAAACATAACTCAGTAAAAAAATAATACGGATACATTCCAGTTCATAAATATATTTATGCTGCTCCATTAAAGCGCCGCAATTAATCAGTGTCAGCAGAACAAGTGCAGCTATAATCAATTTATCTGCAGTCCCCAGAACCGGAAACCATGCAGTGAAACCGGTAAGCATTAAAATAGACGCAATGAGCTGAGCATTGAGGTAATGTTTAAACTTAAACTGGTGGTCATCTTTTCTGCGCGGTAACAGGAACTTCTTTTCCAGTTGCGGCCTGATATCCTGATCGAGTGTAGAAGGGTTCCCAAAAAATATCCTGCATTTTTGTCTGAACCCGACAGCACGTTTACACGCCTCCATTAATTCAAGATAATAATGAAAATGCTGCCATAGAAAACTATAACTTCTTAAAGGATGTGTCAATCCATAATTTGGTTTTTCTTCTTCCAGCTGAAAAGTACCGAAAAGCTTATCCCAGAAAGTAAATACATCCCCATAATTCTTATCCAGGTATTTTTCATCGCTGGCATGATGGATACCATGAAGAGAAGGCGTAATCAGCACATGTTCCAGCCAGCCTAATTTGCCCACCAGCTGTGTATGCGTAAAGAAAGAATAAGCACCATGCACTAAAAGGATAGTAAACACCATCGCAGGATGAAAACCCATTAAAGGAAGGATAGCATAAAATATATTACGTATCAGTGACTGAAGGGTTGTAATCCTGGCAGAAACGGTCAGATTAAACTCTTCACTCTGATGATGGACTATGTGCGCTGCCCATAAGAAATTAATTTCATGACCTAAACGATGGTACCAATACCAGATCAGGTCAGTAAATAACATCAGTATAATCCATACCCACCAGGTAACAGGGATATGGAACAGGGCATAGTTAGTATAGATCCATTCATAAATCTGATAAAACCAGACTGCTACAAACAGATTGATCAGCCGTTCTGCTATGCCGATACTCACGTTGGCTACCGAGCTTTTATGTTTAAAATAATGTTCTTTTTTCTTCCTTTTAGCCAGTTTGTATTCCAGCACAAGGAAAATAAAGAAAACGGGCATAATAAAAGCAAGGTAATTTATGGGTAATTTCATAGCAGACATCTTTGGTTCGTCAGGTCAAAAATACTAATTAAAATAAAGACTACTAATTTTATAGTCTTTATTTATCAAGGGGCCCACTGTTCATACCGAAGTCCAGAGCCATTATCCAATCCAAAAATTGAATTTTTCCTACGAAATTACAGGAGTATAGGGACAGAGTGTGGAGAAAGTCATCACTATATTTTTCAGCAGATAAACATAATCAACTTAACTAGAGCAACTTAACTATTTCTTGGCACGGTGGCACCATTTTGAAACATAGCTAAACAGAATTAACAGTAAACAAAATTTAAAAATTAAATAAATTAGTTATGAGAAATTTCATTTTATCAGCAGCAGTTATAGCAATCGCAGGAGTATCAACAGTTAAAGCAAATGAAATCAAAACCCCGGTAGTGGTTACAGTTCAGCAGGATAGTGCTGCATTTAAACTGGACAGCACTATGAGTACCATTAAATTGGATAGTACTGTTAATGTAGTAAAACAAGATAGCGCAGCTAAAGTACCTGTAAAATTGGAAGCTTTACCAGAGCCGGTAAAAAACACTTTAAAAGCAGATGCTTATAAAGAATGGACACCAACTACAGCTTTTTTAATTACCAATGCAGACAAATCAACTTACTACCAGGTTGATGTTAAAAAAGGAGACAAAGTTGCCTTCTTAAAAGTTGGTGCTGACGGTGCCGTAATCCAATAATCGTTACACACACAATAAAATATAAATAATATAAAAGCCGGAAGTTCTCCGGCTTTTGTATTTTTGCCTATATACCAAAGCGAAGCGGATACTTATGGCGAAAATACTTATTATTGAAGATGATCTGACATTCTCCCAATTGTTAGAGGGCTTTCTTAAAAAACATGGTCATGAACCCTATGTCGTTCATGATGTCAAAAGTACTTTCAAAATTCTTACACAACATACGTTTGATTTATTCCTGATAGATTACCGGCTCCCTGACGGAACAGGGCTGGATGTACTTGCTCATCTGCGCGAAAACGGATTAAACTTCCCCGTGGTTATCATGACCAGTTTTAATGATGTACGTACAGCCGTAAAATCAATTCAGCTTGGTGCTATTGATTATATTACCAAGCCTGTTAATCCGGATGAATTATTAATGATCATCAGGGGAACCCTGGAGAAAAAACCAGAGCATAATCAATCGGTATCAGTTGAACACAAAGATTTTATTAAGGGAAAAAGTGCAACGGCAGATAAACTATATGCACACATAGACCTGGTAGCCCCTACCGATATGTCTGTCATTATCCAGGGCGAAAGTGGAACAGGTAAAGAATATGCTGCCAGAACATTACACACGCAGAGTAAGCGTAATACAAAACCTTTTGTAGCAATTGATTGTGGTGCCCTTTCCAAAGACCTTGCAGCCAGCGAATTATTTGGTCATGTTAAAGGTGCCTTTACAGGTGCTGTGAATGACAAAAAGGGTCAGTTTGAAGCTGCCGAGGGCGGTACTTTATTTCTGGACGAAGTAGGAAATCTGAGTTACGAAGTACAGGTTAAACTCCTTAGAGCTTTACAGGAAAGAGTTATACAACCCCTTGGTAGCACTAAGAAGATCCCGGTTAACGTAAGGATTATTACAGCTACTAATGACGATCTGCTGAACAGCATACAAAATGGCGAATTCCGTGAAGACCTTTATCATCGTCTGAATGAATTCAAAATCCTGCTGCCGGCCTTACGTGACCGTGGCAAAGACCTGGAGCTATTCATTGACCATTTTATTAAGCTTTCCAATACTGAGCTGGACAGAGATGTACAAAAGCTTTCTGCTCCTGTAAAAGAGCTGCTTTTACAATATGACTGGCCAGGTAACCTGAGAGAGTTAAAAAACGTAATCAAGAGGATGGTCTTGCTCACCCCTGCCGAGACCGCAGGAATAGAGTCACTGCCTGACGAAATGATCCTGGCGATTAAACAGACACCTAAACCGGGTGGATCAGATCTCAAAGCAATCAACGAGAGCAACGAGAAAAGTCTGATTATGGAGACGCTGATTAAAGTAAAATACAATAAATCAAAAGCTGCAAAAATGCTTAATATTGACAGAAAGACACTTTACAGCAAGATGGAGCGCTATGAGATTGAGTAGATCAGCCGATTTTCTGATCTACCAGCTGCATCAGTAAATCAAGTCTTTCGATCAGCAATTTGAGCTTCTGCCGGATTAATGTGTCAATATCACTTACTTCAGCCAGCTCCATTTCCATTGTCCTGAATTCCGCCGCAAGCATCCCCGATCCCATCTGGGCTGTTCTGCCTGCAATACGGTGTACAATCAGCCTGGCTCTTGGCTGATCATTATCTGTTATACTTTGCTGTAGTTCAATCGTGTCAGCTTCACAATCAGCCTTAAATCTGTTCAGAATTTTTAATAATAACTCCTTGTCGCCGAAAGTCATCTTCTCCACGACTGTGGTATCGAGAGTGATAGTAGAGAAATCTGCTACTGTAACTTCGTCTTCCGGTAATTTTGTAATACTAAAAATGGAAAGCAAATCATTTTCACGGAAAGGTTTCATAATCAATCCGTCAAAACCCTGCTGAAGCACTGATTCAAGCTCCTCCGGAAGGACTTGCGCGGTCATGGCATATATCTTCACATCGGCCGGGATCCTGGCCTTCATCAGCCGGCAAAGTTCTGCACCCGAAATCTCCGGCATCCGCATATCCATAAGAATGAATTTAACCTTAGGGTCCCAGGATGCAGCCAGCAGATCTGCGGGCGAACTAAAGCATAAATGGTCTATCTGCTTTTTTTTCAGGATGATCTGACACAGATCAAGAATCAGCTGGTCATCATCTACAACCCAGACTTTAGCATTACTGTATGATTTTTCAAGAGCCAGCGGAGCCAGGCTTTCGTCCGGTTTCTCAGCTGCAATACTCATCGTCAGGTATACTGTAAAGGTACTTCCTTCCCCTGGTTCACTTTTGACATAAATACGGCCATCCTGGTTTTCTACAAGGGCTTTAATGATAGTCAGGCCAAGACCTGCTCCCGCCTTATTGTTCACTTCCTTCTCAGGAGAATCAATCTGCTCAAATTCATTAAATATTCTGCTGCACTCCTCTTCTGTCAGACCAATTCCGGTATCCTTTACCCTGAACGTGAAATGCAGATTATCCGACTGTCGTTTATAAAACACACTTAGCAATACTTCGCCGCTTTGTGTAAATTTAATTGCATTACTCAACAGGTTGTATAAAATCTGTTTCAGCCTGAAAGCATCACCTATTACAAAATCAACTCCATGCAGTTCTATTTCTGTCAGCATATTCAGTTTCTTTTGCTCTGCCTGGGGTTTCATCACAATGATCACTTCTTCCAGGAGTTCCCTGATATTAAATGATCTCTGCTGAAAAGTAAATTTCCCCGATATAATCCGGTTGTAATCCAGAATTTCATTGACAATCTGTAGCAAATGTTCAGAAGAGTGATAAATTGCATTAATATCCTTTAGCTGAGGATGCTCCTGCCCTCTGATAATTTCGGCATAGCCGATAATTGATTGCAGGGGAGTCCTTATTTCGTGGCTCATATTAGAGAGGAAACGCTGTTTCGCCATTCCATGATATTCTGCTTCGTCTCTTGCCTGCTCCAGTTCTTTCCTGTAAAGGTTACTCTTGGTAATATCAGTCAGGATCAGATAGAGCAGAATTATAGTTAACAGGAAAAAACCAATCATAATAAAGCTTATCCTTGTTATACCTGTATTCACTACCGCCTTTGCTTCAATTCCATTTTGCTCAATCTGGGTAACCACCTCGCTTTCCACTTTCCGGAGGATATCAAGCATCTGACGGATAAGCGCATCATTCGCATTAGCCAACACTGCCTCTCTATCCAGAAAACGTGCGCTTTTCAGTTGTTGTTCTTTTGCAATGCTGCGCAGTGACTTTTCCAGTCCTTTCGCAATGACGGTTTCACCTGCCAGGGCAATTGTATCTCTCTTTACCTTTTCTTCATTGGTAACCTGATAAGATTTGTCTTCTTCCTCTTCTTTTTTCTTACTGAATAAACGGCTCAAAAACCCTTTGCGCTGTTTCGATTCATCCACCGGAAGAATCGTTACTGTGGAGGTCTTTTTTTCAGTAGTTACAATTGTACTATCCTGCTGTCCTCCCTTATTAACCATCTCATTCAGTTTCTGAACCTCCTGGGTAAAGGATTTATTATTGACAAGACCCTCCCTGACTTTGAGATAATTGATAAACTGTTTATCCCTCTGGATAAGTAGTTTTTCTATAGACCTTATCCGGTCCAGCTGGACCGAATCGGTTGCATACATATCCCCTAAAGAATCAAGCATAAGCCTGAGCTGACCGGATTGTTTAAAGAAATTACCGTAATTACCCGGCGAATTAAAAGCCAGATTCTTTTGCTGCTGATCAAGACTGGCCACCTTCCTGGAAACCATATTCACTAATCTCAGCTTGGCATTAGGTGTCGAAATTGTATCGACAGTATCCAGCATTTCATCAAATGCGATTTTACTTACCGCCCAGGCCAGAAAAAGGGCAAAAAAGGCCAATACGAAACCAATTATAATCTTGCCTTTGGCAGCACTTAAAAGACTCTTCCGGGAAACATCTATCATTCAGGCTTTTTATCAATATCCAGTAAAGATAACAATGATCAAAAGAATTTGTGTTTAAAAGCCTTTGATTGTTCTGAAAGTCAGGTTTATTCTTGGTCTGGTAATTTTTGTCGTCTTTGGAAGGCTATGCAGCCAATTGGTTTGTGTCGCTCCTTTCATGACCAGCAGACTACCATTTTCCAACAAAAGAGATAAAGACTGTTTAGTGTTTTTATGTTTGAAAGCAAATTTTCGTTCAGCACCAAAACTCAATGAAGCAATGGTCGTATCTTTACCCAGTGATTTCTCATCATCGCTATGCCAGGCCATCCCTTCTTCTCCATGATGGTATAAGTTAAGCAGGCAGGAATTAAACGAGGTATCTGTCAGCTGTTCGACCAGCTGCTTAAGTGTCAAAAGTTCTTCAGTCCAGGCTAATGCCTGTTTGGTTGCATTAGAATAAGTATAAGCATAAGCTTCATCCCCATACCAGGCCGCTTTTCTTTTAGTGAAGATATGTTTTCCAAAAATAACTGCTTCATCGGGTTTCCAGTTGATATTGTGGAGTAAACGATCTGTATAACAGGAAAGTTTATCCGGTCCGACAACCCGCCCGTGATAATATACCTCACCATCATAAGGCAGTATATTCTTTAATTCCCCTTTACTGAATAAATCCATTGCTGATATAAACTTTTCTTACAATTTCCACATGGGCGGAAGCCATTCGCTTTTGCTTCTTCTTCATTGGCAAAAAACACCCTGTTCTCCCTCTTCATCCTTTTTCCACTCTTACAATGCAGGGTTCCATAAATCATGAGTTTTTTATTCCCGGCAAACGTAATTTCGGCTCTCCGGATCAGTATTCTTAATTCCTGGTCACTGATTGCAGTGTGTCTGATCATCATCCTTAGCTTAGTGCATCATGAAATATAATTCCCAATGCATAACGCTCCCCCCATTGTACTTCACTGATACCATGTTTCATTTTCATCTGATAATAACCTCTGCTGCCTTTCGCAGGTCTGAAATTAGTTGTAAACAACAACATATCACCCTTACGGGGTTTTAATACAATAGCCTTTGACTGGGCCCTTGGATTCTGTTGGGTTAATACAAATTCACCTCCTTCATAATCCTTTCCAGGTTCACTTAGAAACAGCACCAGCTGGATGGGAAAGTAAACATCTCCATAAAGATCCTGATGTAAAGTATTAAATCCTCCCTTTCCGTATTTCAGGATCAAAACCGTTGCTTTTGTTTGTTCCTGACTTTTACAAAGCGCTAAAAATTCTTCATGAGCAGCCGGGTAATGATGAGCCAGCTGAAGTGCTTTCATCCAGGTATTCGCTATAGTTGCAAGCCTTGAATAGACAGAAGTTCTGATAGTCTCAATAAAAGGAGGTAAAGGATAATTGAAATACTTGTATTCACCTATTCCAAAACGATACCTTTCCATCATCACCGTCTTGCGGTAGCTTTCAGGGTGCTTATAATTATGGATTAACGCCGAACAATCCTCTTCTGTCAGTATCTTTTCAGCAATAGCATACCCCTGATCATGCATATCCAGCTCAAGCTGTTCCCAGTTAACTGAATTTAATTTTTCCGTGATCGCTTCCATCTTATGCCTGATTTTCTGCCATTGCCGCTTCCCAGCCAATCATAGCTGTTTTACGGACACTTCCCCAGTGATATTGTCCAAAGACACCTGTCGATTGAATAATGCGGTGACAGGGGATTAAAAAGGCAACAGGATTAGCCCCTATAGCTGTACCTACAGCTCTGGAAGCCGTAGGCATACCTATGCCACTGGCAACCTTACCATAAGTAGTCAGTTGTCCGGACGGGATTTTCAACAACGTTTCCCATACCTTTAATTGAAAATCAGTACCCTTCAGATGCAATTTGATCTCATTGATCCTACTCCATTCCTGTGTAAAAATATAGAGTGCATTTTGTTGAGCAGTATCAGCAATCTGCCGGTAAACTGCATTAGGGAACTTCAATTTCAGTAAACTGAGCTCCTTTTCTCCCTCATCGGCAAATGCAATGTGACAAATCCCTTTAGGGGTAGAGGCTACCAGAATATTGCCGAATGGAGTCTCTGCAAAACTATAGTTGATCACCAGATTTTCTCCGCCATTTTTATATTCACCCGGGGTCATTCCTTCAATATTGACAAACAAATCATGTAATCTGCCCGTTCCGGAAAGTCCTGTTTCAAATGCAGTTTCAAAAAGTGTCGCCTGATTTTCCTTTAGTAGCTTTTTAGCGTGCTCCACAGTCAGGTACTGGAGAAATTTTTTAGGGCTCACCCCCGCCCAGGTTGTAAACAGCCGTTGAAAGTGAAATGGGCTCAGATTTATTTGCTCTGCTATTTCTTCCAGACTGGGTTGGGTTTTAAAATTACTATTGATATAACCGATAGCTTCGGCAATACGTGTGAAATTAGTTTCTTCCTGTGCTTTCATGATTCATGAATTTTTATTTGACTACACAAAAGTATAGTCAGAGAAGAGCATTACCTACCCGAAACTTGCTCAGTTTTAGCATTACCTGTAGCTTTATCTAATTCCTGCATATATAAATAATAAGCCTGAATGTATGTCAGGTTCTGATGTTCCGGAACAGCCACAAAAGCTTTAAAATCATCAATATCGTTTTGAGTGAACCCTAATTTCACAAAAAAAGGCTGAGCCTGATCCCACTCCTGCAAATTTACTTTTTTATGCTCCAGCTTTTTATATAATTGCAACGATCCGACTACCTGGTAATAATCCTGGGAATTTCTGAATCCGGCCATGAAGTCGATCAGCGTACGGTAGGTAGCAGCCTTTCCGTCATTTACTTCACTCAGTAAAAAAGCAGCAAGTACAGATCCTTTCATCAATACACTATCCAGTCCCTGAAAGTTCCCACAGTGATTTAATATTTCCAGATCCTTCAAAAAAAGCGGATCTGTGACAGCAGTTTTATGTCTGGCAAAATAAGGTTCCTGATCCAGTACCTGATTACAATCTGTTTTAGTTTGTGCAGATAAAGAATACGTTATCATTGTCAGCATACCCGCCAGCAGGGGAATAATAATTTTCATAAAGCAATAACGTTGCAAAACGCCACAAGGTATCAAATCTTTTAGAGCAATCAGAATGGTTTGGTTATATTTATATTTAGTTTCTTTTAACCAATATATCATGGCTTACAATGAATCATTGGTGGACCGGGTCAGGGAGTCCATGGCAGAACTTCCCGATGTGGAAGAAAAAAAGATGTTCCAGGGAATCTGTTTTCTGGTAGATCAGAAAATGTGTGTATGTATCAGAAATGACGAATTATTATGTCGTATCGGTGAACAACAGGCCGAAAAAGAACTGGAGCAGGATAACTGCAGACAGATGATTAACAATGGCCGGGTGATGAAAGATTTTGTTTATGTAGAAGGAGTGAATACCAAACAGGGGCTGGATTATTGGATAGACCTTTCTCTGCAGTTTAATAAAGAAGCTAAACCAGCTAAAAAGAGAAAGAAGACCAAATAATCACAGGCCGCCTTGTATAGGTAAAAACTATATATAAAATCTACAACATCAAACAAGATATATCAGAAACGGATTAATCCCTGTTCCAGAATGCCGGAGGTTCGATTCCCAATGCCCTCAGATAGACATAGCCCTGTGCTCTGTGATGGACTTCATTATCAATCCAGTATAGAATGATATCTAAAGTATATCCTTCATATTCGACAAATGCCTGGATGACTTCATGAAAACGCTGATAAGGGATCTGCGGCCATAAACTATCAATTTCTACAGTAATCTCATCCCATAAACACAAAAGCTCAGCTTTGGTGCTGACAACTGATTTTCCAGAACGATAATCAAGTTCAGGTGTTGATGTCCAGTCACCTGTTACCAGTCCCCTCATGCCGATACCGGAAAGACCGGATATCTCCTTGACCATATCTGCAAATGACCTCATTCCACCAATTGAAAATTCAAACAACTGTTCTTCAGGAAAAATTTCAATCAATCTGCGTGTGACCCTGCGATGTCCCTGCCAGTGATTGAACAGACTCCCACTTGTCATAATTCCATTTGATAATGCGTTTAATTCTTGTTGAGTTTCCATGAGTTATTTTTTAAATCCATAATTACAACACAAAGAAAAACGTCCTACTGACAACCCTGTGTCAGCAGTCTTCAGAAAATTTATTTTTTTAGACAACCAAAAAATCGTTCCTATTCAGCCATGACAATAATGAATAAACTGAATAAAGATTCAATAACTCTACTTTTTTCACCAAAAACACTATTGATAGCATTTAAAGACGTATTACCCGCCGCGGAAAGTAAGACACCTCATGCTTCGGTTATTTATCCCCGCAATGTTTTTAACTTCTTATTATTTAATTTCGCTTAGAGCCAGATTGAAATTATCGATGAATCCATTAATAAATCTATCTATATGAAAAAATTAGAATTACACAATCTTGGTGTTCAGGAAATGAACACTACTGAGATGTTAAACACTGAAGGTGGTAATCTCATTACTGATCTGTTTGGTATCCTTAACGGAGTCGTAGATAACGTAAACAATCTGCTAGGGAATACAATCACTTTTCTGAATAAGATATTAGGCCCATTGGTAAATATAGGTATCGGACCTATTCCGAAGTTCTAGACGCTACAATACCTTTACCTATAACCGTTATACTGCACTCAGCATAACGGTTATTTTTATATAACAATTATGTCCCTGTCGACTTACACCGCCGAAACAATATCAAGTAATGCCATCGTCTACCGGTCCAGAATCAGCCGGCCATCCCAACTGATTTATTTGATTACTGTAGTATCTATCCTCGCCGCTTTTGCTGCACTTCCCTTTATTAAAACCCCTATCAGCGTAAAAAGCAGTGGACTTTTACAATCCTCACTAGAAAAAACCGAACTAACTGTCCCTGTAAACGGCAGACTTATTCAGTTCAATCTGACTGACAATAAGAAACTCAGACAGGGAGATATCTTATTGGTTATTGACGCTTCTACCCCTAAAAAACAAGATGCACTGGTTCAGATACGCCAGAGTCAGATCAACCAGTTTTTACAGGATATTAAAAAATTACTGGTTTATATCCAATGGAACGGCTATAACTATCCAAATCCACAAACCGGACAGTATAAAGCTGCCTGGCAGGAATTTGCCCAGGAATCTGAAAACTCAAGAATTGCGAAAGATCAGGCAGAAACTACTTTCAACAGGTATAATAAATTATACCAGAGTAAGGTTGTAACTGAATCAGAATATGAGAAATACAAATTTGAGAAAGAACAGGCTGCATCTGCCTATCAGATGATCAGTAATAAATATAAATCCAAGTGGCAGATTGAAGCAGATCAGTTCAGAAATGAACTCAGACAGCTCTCCAGTCAGCAGGTAGACATCGATGAACAGAAGAAACAATATGTATTAAGGGCTCCGATAAGCGGATCCGTTCAGAATCTGTCAGGCATACAAAAAGGTGCTTATGTGTTTGCCAACCAAAAAATCGGGGAAATATCACCAGACACTAATATAACAGCATTCTGCTATATCAAACCTGCCGACATAGGTTTAGTCAGAAAAGGCCAGCAGGTACGGTTTCAGGTAGACGCATTTAATTATAATCAATGGGGACTAGCTACAGGAAAAGTACTGGATATATCAGATGATATTATCATTGTCAATAATCAGCCAGTGTTTAAAGTCAGGTGCAAACTGACACAAAACTATCTGATGTTGAAAAATGGTTATAAAGGTTTTCTGAAAAAAGGGATGAGTTTCACCGCCCGTTTCACCGTAACAGAAAGAAGTCTTTACCAGTTATTATATGATAAGGTGGACGACTGGGTAAATCCAAATGTAAGCGACAAAGCATGAGCATTAAGGTAAAACAAAGGGATATAACAGATTGCGGGGCAGCTTGTATAGCATCCATTGCTTCACATTACAAACTGGATCTTTCAGTTGCCCGTATCAGGCAGCTGGCTGGTACCGATAAAAAGGGAACCACCGTATTAGGTATGGTAGAGGCAGGTCGTAAATTAGGTTTTGAGGCTGCTGGTGTGAAAGGCCCCTTTGAAAGTCTTTTTAAGATTCCAACACCAGCCGTTGCCCATCTGATTATTGAAAATATCCTGCAGCATTATGTTGTCATTTACAAAGTAACCAGCAAATTTATTGAGGTAATGGACCCTGGTGATGGGCTCATGCATCGTAAAACCCATGAAGAATTCAAAAAAGAATGGACAGGCGCATTAGTCTTATTATTACCTGCCGAAGAGTTTCAGGCAGGTAATGAGAAAATATCAGTAAAAGGCCGGTTCTGGAACCTGATCAGACCACATCAAAGTATTCTCATCCAGGCACTCCTGGGGGCAATAGTATATACTATTCTAGGCCTTTCTACTTCCGTCTTCGTACAGAAACTGGTAGATTTTGTTCTGGTCGACGGGAACAGGAACCTGCTCAATATAATGAGTATGGCAATGGTAATTATATTGTTCGTACAGCTTTTTATCGGCACGGCCAAAACGATTTTCACACTCAAAACGGGACAGATGATTGATAGCCAACTGATCCTGGGCTATTATAAACATCTGTTAAAACTACCGCAGCAGTTTTTTGACACCATGCGTGTCGGAGAGATTATTTCCAGAATTAATGATGCAGTAAAAATCAGGGCATTTTTAAATGATGTCAGTATTAATTTCCTGGTCAACATCTTTATTGTATTCTTTTCCTTTATCATGATGTTTACCTACTACTGGAAACTGGCCCTGATCATGCTTACTGTCATTCCATTATATTCATTGATTTACTTCATCACGGATAAATTAAATAAGAAAGCACAAAGAAAACTGATGGAAGAGTCTGCCGAACTGGAATCCCAGCTCGTGGAAAGTCTGAATGCTATTGGTACCATCAAACGTTTTGGTCTGGAAACACACGCAAACGAAAAGACAGAGACACGCTTTATAAATCTTTTAAAGACCGGGTTCAAATCAAATATAAACTCTGTGTTTTCGAGTACATCTTCCGAGTTAATTTCCAGATTACTGACTATAGTATTGCTTTGGGTCGGCGCTGGTTATGTGCTTGATAATAACATAACACCAGGAGAATTATTATCATTTTATACATTGATAGGTTACTTTACCGGCCCCGTCACTACCCTGATCGGTATGAATAAAACAGTACAGGATGCTGTTATCGCTGCAGACAGGTTATTCGAAATTATGGACCTGGAGCGCGAGAATGATGAAAACCAGATAGACCTTAGTCCTGATAAGATAGGAGACATACATTTTGAGAAGGTTTCATTCCGGTATGGAACAAGAATTAATGTCTTTGAAAATCTAAATTTAACTATCCCTAAAGGCAAATTTACCGCCATAGTTGGCGAAAGTGGATCAGGTAAGTCAACTCTGATGTCAATCCTCCAGAATATCTATCCTATCCAGGAGGGTAATGTACGTATAGGGAATTATGATTTAAAATATATCAGTAATACATCGCTTCGGCAGACAGTAGCAGTCGTACCACAAAAGATTGATTTATTTGCTGGTAATGTAATTGATAATATTGCAGTGGGAGACTACGAACCCAACATGCAGCGGATTATTGAGATCTCTTCACAATTAGGCATTCTCGAATTTATCGAAACCTTACCCAGAGGATTCCAGACCTACCTTGGCGAAAATGGTACGGCTTTGTCAGGAGGGCAAAGACAACGTATTGCTATAGCCAGGGCACTTTATCGTAACCCTGAAATCCTTATTCTGGATGAAGCGACTTCCTCACTTGATTCGGCTTCTGAACAATACGTCCAGAAAATGATCAGTCTTTTAAAATCTCAGCAAAAAACCGTGATCGTAATCGCCCACAGGCTGAGCACATTGAATAGTGCAGATAAAATTATTGTACTGGACAAAGGAGTTGTAGTTGAACAAGGCACGCATCATGATCTGATCTATAGCCCAGATTCTGCCTATGCAAACCTGTGGAAACTTCAGTTGCCACAAATGTAAACCCATGTTCATAGGAAAATTAATTCCCCTTACAAGCCACTTACAATCACCATTATATCAATTTAAATAAAGATTAATCATTTTAATTAATCATTTTTTCTTTGTTCATTTATCGAATTGTTAAATGAACGAATTGAATAACCATGTCACCTACCTGGCACAGTATTCAAAAAGCCTCTAAAAACACATAAAAACCAAGTATTCAGACTAATACAACCCCATAAAGGCACATATTGCTAATTTGTCAATCTTATACTTTTATCCAAAATTGATTACTTTCGTTATAGTGTTTGGCCAACCTAGGCGTATCCTGAAAAGCCTTTAACGAGTAAGGAACTTAATTTATAATAATCCCCCTATTATGAAAAATTTGGAATTAAAAAACTTAGGTGTTCAGGAAATGAACACTACAGAGATGGCAACAATTGAAGGTGGTGGTATCATTGGAGATGCATGGACACTTATTGGTGGAATTGCTAATGTGGCGGGTACAGTTGTAAGTAATACAGCTAACTTTGCAGGCAATCTGTTAAAATTCATTTTAACATCGCTTTAAGCCATAATAACTCATTTGAAACCGTTATTCTGCTCTCGGGATAACGGTTCTTCTGCCTTGAAAAACATTCCTTTACCTAAAACTTATACTTCATATGAAAAATCTGGAATTAAAAAATCTGGGTGTTCAGGAAATGAACACCAAAGAAATGTCAACTATTGAAGGCGGTGGTGTCCTGGGCGATTTATTAGGAGGCCTCGTTAAAGAAGCACTCTTTATTACAACTGTGACAGTGGCAAGTACTGTAGCTTTCGTTAAACAACAGGTAGGTTATATCTTCGGATCACTGTAATCAGATTGATTAACGCTTTCAAACCGTTATACTGAAATTCAGTATAACGGTTTATCATTTATAAAATTAAGGTTTCAATTCTTCCAGTATTGTTTTCCTGACCGGCGACAGCTGTCCGAAAATATCGGTAATCTGCAAAGTAATATAGTAATTCTGCTTTTTAAGCTTAATATCTCTTACAGCAAGCCCCACATTGCTGATATCCGGATCTTTTGCTTTCAGACTGGCCAAAGGACTGCCTGAACAAGATTCATTATCAAAAATCTGAACCTCATAAGCTAACTGAGGTGTAGCAGTGGACAGTATGCTCCAGTTGACAAATATCTTTTTTTGCGAATGATCATAATAAGAAGACAGATCATATATTCCGGCCTGACTAATGATTCCGGGACGATCTTCCTGTTGTACTGCAAATTTATATTTCAGCTGGCCTGCTGCTGTTCCGCATGAGGTAACCTTTACCCCATCTTTACCAAAAGGCACCGCTTTCCAGGAACCTTCTCCGGCCTCCGCAACCAGTGTATCCGGTTTTAACCAGGTTTGATCTGCTGACAGCATCCAGTATGACTTATATACCGCTGTACGGGCCCGTTTTTTCTCATCCGCAAAATTCTCGAGAAAACTGCCCATGTCGCTATGTAACATAGCCTCTTTTTCAGGTACAGTAAAGGTTACAAAATGTCTGAATGCTTTTTCCTGATGATCAAATATCCAGTACCCTACCTGAGTGGTCGAATCGTTAACAGTCCATCGTCTGACAATATTGGTGTACCACTGGTTTGTTTTCCAGCCAAAATCAGCATGAGAGTGTAAACCCGTCCCTTCGCCACCAAATCCACCAATAAATGTAAGGGGATCTTTGTAAGCTGCAGTAATCTGCACCTTATTCGGAAAATCCCATATAGAAAATATGTTATTCGGTGCCCTTTTTTCATTCAATCCCGCTTTCTGAATTCCACAATACCCACCACTTTTACCAATTCCAAACTGAACAGTACAAGCGTAAGTATAGGGGGCTATACCATCCGCCGGTATCATTACATCAGCCATCATCAGTTCAGCCTTAACCTTCCCCATCTTTGTTGTTTTAACATAAGGGCCCCATTTCGGGCAGCTTTGCTGCCCGATGGCCTGAATAGAAAAAACAGATAGCAGTATCGCTGTAAATACAAATCTTGTCTTATACATCTAATTTTATTTTTTGGTTAATCTTAATTTCAGCTCATAGATATATTTACCAGGGCTGTATAATTTGGTATTAAAACGAATATTAATATTTACCGGATATTTATTCCAGGTACCATAAGGGAGTTGCTTAGGTGGGAACCAGTTTTTGGCATCGGCTGTGTCTATAGAGGCGATATACTGGCTATAAATCCGGTAGTAACAATTTAATCCGTTCGACTGTTTATCCCAATATACATCAGGGAAACGGGTCTGTGCATAATCGTATAAAACAGCGGTATCTGTAACTGTGGTCTTATAGGCGAAAGTACTCAGCGTTTTAAGAAAGGTATTCCCGCTCGGTCTTTGTTGTAAGGCCTGTCCAGGCAGAACTGAACCATTCTTATCCAGCACTTTTAAAACAATTTGATTTGGGGAGTTCGCGACCTTCCTGATGGTTAGGGTAGTATTTGTGGTTTGCCCCAGATCTGGATTTACCCATTGATCATCAAAAGGAAACCGTATTGAGGTTTCTGTCCCTGCTTTCAGTGCAATAAAATAAGGTGCATTTACATATTCGTACTGAACAGGTTTCGTCACCGAAATTGTATTGATGCCCAGGTAAGTTTTAGTACCGTGAGGATTTTCCACCTGCAAATCAACCAGGTAATCACCAACAGGAACATTTTCAGTTGCCTGAGTAATCAGGTACTGACCACTTACAGGCAGTACATTAAAAGGAAGCTTTTTCTGAATATCCCTTTTAGCATTAATTAAGGTAAGGGTCGTATCCGTTGTAGGATCATAGGCCGTTTTCCATATGGCTACGTCATATTCTTTAAAAAAGGATTCCTCCCTGATGCCCGTTTGTTTATTACGGATATTTAATAAAGTAATTTTGAAAGGTGGTGTTGAATTGTCCGGGATAATTCCATCGGTCAGCATAAATTGCCCCTGTATTACAGTTAATGGGTTAGCCGAATAACGTAAGTTATCGCTCAGATAACCTATTTGCGTCTTTTTACAAGACATGATCCCTGTAATCACCAACAGGATAAATAAACCTGATATTATATATTTTTTCATCTTCTTTGGTTTAATTTGAAATTATAAATGCTTAAATGTCCAGATATGCTTATTCTCCAGCACATGGACGACACCTGTATTAGTGATAATACCAGTGGTCTGGCAAAGCGTCTTAATATCCAGTAATTTTGGATCGCCGGAAGGATCTACTTTTGTTAGTCCGTCACCTGCAAGGATATCCTTAGCCCCCAGTATCTTATTCAGATAAATATACTGAGGCTTATTAGTGATGATTCCTGGTATAGTGTACTGATTGGCTTCCTCCAGAGAAACATCCAGCGATTCTCCTTTAGTTACAGACTGATAAGATGCCCCAATGCTGTTCAATCCGTCCCTTGTTATCTTCTGGGGGAAGAAATAGATCCCCATAGAATCTCTCAGCATCTGAGGAGAAAAATACTTGAACAAAGAATCCAGTGTATAATTAAGTCTCTCATCTTGTTTACGGGCCTCATCCCTCTTGGCATTCAGAAAATTATTGATCGCATAATTATTCGGCACAAAGAAAGTTCCCGGACTGTTAATCACGTCTTTCATTCCAGCTTTATCTATAATCAATAAAGTGGTATCAAACATTTGCCTTGGATTGGTTTTCAGGAAATCGTAGGTTGTCATATCCACCTTCTCTTTGCTCAGGCCACCATCTATAATGGCACTTTTTTTACAGGCACTCCCAAATAATACCAGCAGTATAGCGGTGATATATATATTACATTTCATCTTCTTCATTTTAATCTGTTTAATTATTTTACGAAAATTAATAGCGGCCTTTCCACCATTCATTCTGACTGATCAGGCTATTCGCATTAATAATGTCGTTATGAATCGGCCATAACCATCCCTTTTTACTAAACCGGTCTTTAGTCATCCAGGAAGGATAAAAACCACTTCCATCCGTTCCGTAACTTCTGCTGTTCCTGATGATATCAAAATAGTTCTGACCTTCACCAATCAATTCTCTTCTGCGTTCTAACAGAATATCGCGTTTCAACAGAATAGAAGAACTTGAAAGTTGCGCTACGCCTGCCCTGTCCCTGATCTGGTTGACAGCAGTAAGCGCTTCACCATCCCTTCCCAGTGCATTTAAAGCTTCGGCCCTTAACAAAATAAGATCAGCCAGCCTGAAAATGATCAGATTACTCTCGGCCCGCATATCATACTTACCTCCAGAACCAACATTCTGTATATCAGCATATTTCATCAAATTAGGTTTAAGGTCAGCCGTATTTCTATAGGCCACAAATTCTTTTTTCCTGGCATCATCCGGTGTATATAAATTATCCAGGGCAGAAGGCAGTAACCAATAAGTAGGATTGGCATTTGGCATCCCATTGACAATGTCACTGCTGACCGTCAGAAAAGCTATTGTACCACTGCTGCTCGATTCATTATTTGCATATTTTGACGGGATGACCAAAATATTCTCCATAGAACTGGTATTACTGAACACCTGTCGGATAGTTCCTTTTGGTTGTAAATTAAAAAGATCGGCCCTGTTCAGCAGTGAATCAGTGTACAAAACTGTTTTTGTATAATCGTTTGTCCAGGCAGAAGCATGGGCCAGTAATGCCAGTGCGGCTCCTTTACTCGCTCTGATCCTCTGATTTTCATTTAACCCTTCCCAGGTTAATAAAGAAGAAGCCTTGGCTGCATCACTAATAATCTGATTCATAATCAGCTTTTCATCTGTTCTGCCAATTAATTTCACCTGATCAGCTGTCGTAACAGCGGTAAGTTGTAAAGGCAGATCGCCCCAAACCCTGGTCATGTAGAAATAAGACAAGGCACGTAAAAAATAGGCCTCCCCCAATAAATAATTTTTGCGGCCCGCAGCAAATTTGGAGTCGGGAATTGTATTTGTTTTCTCAATAATCAGATTGGCTGAGCTTACGATCTGATACCAGTTGATCCAGTTATGTGCTCCTGTCTGTCTGTAAGAGACCGTAAAATCTCCTGAAGTATACATACCGGATACATTGGTATCATCAGAATTAAAGACACCTACTGGACCATCTCCCCATAGAAAAAAGCAGTTATCCTGAAACATACTTTTCCGTAAAAGTGCGTAGCCACCCAGGACAGCACCATCTACGTCTTTTTCATTCTGCCAGAACGTATTCTCATAAGTTGCATTTACCAGATTATTCTCCAGTGCCTTCTTACATGAAAACGTAAGACTGCTCAAAAGCATTAGCAATCCAATTGCTAACACCCTGTATTTTAAATTGAATATCTTCATTTCGTTGCTATTAATAATTAAAATCCTACCTGAACACCAACTGTATATTTTGTCGGAATCGGATAACCATCACCGTAATCATAACCCATACCATCTACGCGCTCGGCATCAACACCCGAGAACTTCTGAAAAATATGAAGGTTATCAATTGTACTGTATAAGCGCAGATTATCGATCTTAGCCGCCTTCATCCAGCTCGATTTCTTAGCATCAAATGAATAGCTGAAGCTGACATTTTTGATCCTTACATACCAGCCTGGTTCGACAAACAGAGATTGTCCTACACGCCAGGCATATAATCCCATATAAGGATTTAAAGCAGGATAAGTTGCCTGGTCACCTGGCTTACGCCAGTAATTATATTGGCTGATATCCGAAATAGAGGTTTTGGCAAATGCTTCCGGGTCTCCATAAAACAATCCATTGGAAAGTCTTTGCGCCAGCGTATTATTAACTATCGTACGACCAAACGTAAAAGTGGTCAGTATTTGCAATGAAAAACCCTTATATCTGAAGTAGTTAGTCAGACCACCGGTAACTTTCGGGTTCGGGTCACCATAAAATGTCATATCATTCTGACCGGCATTATCAGAGATATAATAATCTCCGTTGGTATCACGCCACTTAGGATACCCTAATTGCATGGTTCCCCATTTGGTCGCTCCTACTGCCCCTGTATAAGGATTGACCAGCAAATCACCTTTTGAATTGATCACTCCATCATTGATATACATATAGTACATATTCAATGGTTTACCAACAATATAAACAGAGGTTCTACCACTGCCATCGGTATAATATAAGTCCCTGTTTCCATTGGGTAATGCAGTGACCATATTTTTATTAAAGGCCAGGTTGATGGATGGTCTCCATTCAAAATCCTTCCCTTTAATTGCTGTTCCCATCAGATTAATCTCTATCCCCGAGTTTCTGACACCAGCCGCATTGGTAAATGTATTCTGATAACCTGAATACTCCGGTATTGCGATACTCAGCATCTGACCCGTTGTATTTCTGGTGTAAGCATCGAAGGTAAAATTCAACCGGTTTTTGAACAGGACAACATCCAGCCCGAGATTTAACTCGTCTGATCGCTGCCAGGTAATATTATCATTCGTAATTCCTCTGTAATCAGGAATAACCACTGTTTTTCCACCGTAACTGGTGGTTGTAGAACCATTAAAATCAGCAGTATAGGTATAAGCATTGTAACGGGAATTATCCCCGATACTACTCTCATCACCGGCACGTCCCCAGCTTGCCCTGACCTTTAATTCATCAATCCAGCTGTATTTTTTAATAAAATCTTCGTTAGAAGCCAGCCAGCCTACAGACACCGCCGGAAAATATCCCCATTTATTATTTTTACCGAAGCGGGATGAAGCATCTGCGCGATAAGAGGCATCAATTAAATACTTACTATCGAAATCATAATGTGCAGCTCCCAGGTAAGATAATTTAGCATAGGTAGATAAATCAGTTGAACCACTCAACTTACCTACAGGTATTCCTGCAACAACCTTGATGTTATCATTAGGCACCCCGCTTCCATAAAAATCAGAGCCTTCATTTCTGCGGCTCTCAAACTCCTGGACAAAAGTTGCCGTCAGGTTATGTTTTTTGGCCAGAGTTTTAGTCCATATCAGATTATTCGTCAGAATGTATTTTTCTCTGAGGTTAGAGATAGATTCGGCATACCCCAGACCATCATCCTGTAAAAATGAGGGTGAAGAATAATCCTGTTTTGAAGTGGAATAACTTACCGCTGCCCGGGTGCTCACTCTAAAATCTTTCAGAAAAGTCAGTCTCAATTCACCGCTTCCTGTCAGATCATTATTGATATTATCATTGCGTTTATAAGAATATGGATTAAGTGCAGCATCCCTGTCTACCCCAGAGAATTCCAATAGAGAAGAAGGCATAGAAATCGGATTGATCTTAAACAGGTTCCTGTAATTATTATAAGATGGTTGTTCCGATCCTACCAGACGTTTACCGTTTGAAGCACGTAAACTGGTAATCAGTTCCAGGTTTTTATTAAAATTGATCCCAACATTACTGTTAAACGAATAACGCTTAAAACCAGTGTTGATAATTACTCCCTTTTCGTTATACATACCTGCACCAATACGGTAATTAACTGCTTCGGATCCTCCCGAAACAGAAACGTCATAATTTTGTACAGCACCCGACTGATAGAATAAACTCTGATAATCATTGTTATTATTAAAAGCCGGGTTCAAACTATCAGTCAGCATCTGAGGGACCTGATTACGCAACTGAAGATTGTTTCCATAATTGTAGATCAGATCCATTTTCTGCCTCCGTTCTGCCGCACCAATCAATGTTGCGACCTCTCTTGGTTTTGGGATGTATCCCTGGTAGGTATTAAAGCTTATTCTCGGCGCCCCTAATTTGCCACGTTTTGTCTTGATCAGAATAACTCCGTTAGCCGCTCTGGATCCATACAGTGCAGCGGCTGATGCATCCTTCAGCACATCGATAGACTCTACATCATTAGGATTTAAACTTGCCAGGAAATTGGTCCCCGTTGCATCAAAGGCCTTAACTTCATCATCCCCGATAGGAATCCCATCTATCACATACAAAGGATTACTGTATAAATCATCAGTATTAAAACTAGCCGAAGACATTGGGATTTTTGTATTCCCCCTTACCACCAATGAAGTCTTTACTCCCGGCTGCCCGCTAAAGTTCTGCACATTTACCCCTGGAAGTTTCCCTTGTAAAAGCACATCGACACTTGCCGCCGGCAGATTTTCGATATCCTTACTGGTTATACTCGCTATTGCTGCCGTAGTTTTTTTACGGTCAATGCTGCCATAACCTGTAACGATCACCTCGTTCAGCGCATTCTGATCTTCCTTTAAGATAACTGATAACTGCGTCTTTCCATGAACAGCAACTTCCTTATCTACAAAACCTATCATTCTGAAAATAAGGACATCGTTGTCATCTACGTTCAGTTTAAATGCACCATTTGCATCCGTACTGATCATTGCATTCTTTTTCCCTTTTACATACACAGTTACGCCAGGCAAAGGAACACCTTCTGCATCCTTTACAACGCCCTGAACAACTATTGGTAAAACTGATGGTGGTTGCGAAATCCGTTGGAATTTACGGTGCAACGTGTGGAGAGGCTTGCTATTTGAAGTGAGGTTAATGCCCAGTAGCACCAACAACACAAAGCAAGCCTTAATGAAAGGTAAATTACACTTCATAAAGTTTAGTTTTTGGTTAGGTTTTTTAAAAATCAAGCGGAGGTGGTTCTCTCTTTGCTTACACTTAAGGTATTGACATACAACACAGTTAATGAAATATTTAGCTGCACAAACGCTTGCATAAAATCTCATTTAAATCAAAAAAACAGACATTTTTACCATCTATTATTATAGATATAATAGAATACATAAACCCACAAGAAATCAGCGTGAAATATTTTCAGATTGTCATCAGTTTGCCATTAAATTTTCGCACAAACGTTTGTATCAGTTATACTAATAATAACTGGGCTCAAATATTACCCCTTTTTTCTTGTAAGGTATTCTGTAAGCAAACGACAAAGAGGTATGAGAAAGCTCATAGCCAAACATTAATTTATAAATCAAAAAAAATGAAAACCAACAAATCAGGATACCTTTTAGGTGTAATTGCAACCATCGTCGTTTTATTATGGATCGGCATCTTAAAATTTACCCCCTCCGAAGCTAAAGCTATCCAACCGCTGGTAGCAAACAGCTGGTTAATGAGCTGGTTATATCAGATTTTCTCTGTTCAGATGACTTCTGTCTTAATCGGAATTTTCGAGATCGTTACCGCCTTATTGCTGATTGCCTCCTTCTGGAACGCAAAAGCCGGCAGAATTGCAGGAATATTGACGATTATTATTTTCGCTTCCACCCTGAGTTTCCTAATCAGTACACCCGGTACCTGGAAAATGCTGGACGGTGTTCCGGTAACAGATTTCTTCCTGGTCAAAGACCTTGCATTTCTGGCCATCGGCATTCAGGTTCTCAACCAGTCAGGCGCAGAAAAAATTTAACAATCAATTGAATAACGCTAAATCATTTTATAGTAACTATCAAAAAATCAACAATTTATTTTTAATATTTATCTTTCTATATTCGTCAGACCAGATATTAAAATATGAAGAGAATACTAGTTATTATATTGCTGTTCCAGGCAAGTTATCTTTTAGCACAAGACAAAATTTCGACCTTACCCCTATGGAAAGACACAGAAGAAACAGGTAAAAAACAGGACTGGCTGATTAATTCTACAGATAAAAACGCCGAAATATATCGCAGTGCCGATAGTAAGGATATTATATTAACCAATGGCTTATTAAAACGCAGTTTCCGCATAGAACCTAACCTGGCCTGTATTGATTTCAGTAACCGGAGTAGCAACCAGCAGTTTATCAGAGCTGTTACTCCGGAATCAAGAATAATGATCGATGGAAAAAGCTATAATATAGGTGGTCTGTATGGCCAGAAACAGAAAGCCTATCTGCTGAATAGCTGGGTAGATTCTCTATCAGCCCATCCGGAAGATTTCATTTTCAAATCATATAAAATCTCTCCTGTCAAGCCTTATGTCAACTGGAAAACACCTGTAAAACAGTGGGTAGCTAATCCAAAGCAACCAGCTGGCAAGATGCTTACATTTTCTTTTGAGTCCCCTCTGCCTCTTCTCAAAGGAATTATAGTGAATATAAATTATGAATTATATGATGGTATTCCGTTGCTGTGTAAATGGCTGAGCGTCGAGAATAAAAGTCAGAAAACCATCAGACTTGACCAGGTTATCAATGAGGTGATGGCGGTTCATGAAGAGGAATCTTCTGTGGACGGCAATCCTGCTGATATTAAAAAACCTCATGGATTATATATTGAGAGTAATTACGCTTTTAACAATTCTATGAACGCCCGTTTATCTGATCAGACTACACACTGGAATATAGATACCACCTATACTTCGCAGGTGAACTATAATCTAAAAACACCTTGTCTGCTGGAAGTTTATCCACCCATTGGGCCTGGTGTTGAACTGAATCCGGGTAATACTTTTAAATCCATCCGGACAAATGAACTTCTTCTGGATAGTTATGACAGAGACAGAAATGGCCTGGCCCAAAGAAAAATGTATCGTAAGATAGCCCCCTGGTCTACTGAGAACCCAATTTTCCTGCATTTAATTTCTGTTGATCCGAAAATTGTAAAAACAGCTGTTGACCAATGTGCAACCACCGGTTATGAGGCAATTATTCTAAGTTTTGGAAGTGGCATCAATATGGAAGATGTCTCACAGGAAAATATTGCTAAAATTAAAGTCCTGGTCGATTACGCACACAGCAAAGGGATATTAATGGGTGGATATTCCCTATTCTCCAGCAGAAGGATCAATGATGCGGAGGATGTGATTGACCCTAAAACAGGAAAAGCTGACGTGAATGCAATGTTTGCGCATGCTCCCTGCCTGGGTTCAAACTGGGGACTGGCTTATCTTTCCCATATCAAAGAATTTATAAAAAAGACAGGGCTGGACATATTAGAGCAGGACGGTCCTTATCCTGGTGACGTCTGTGCTTCGACGAAACATCCGGGTCACAAAGGACTGGAAGATTCTCAATGGGCGCAAATGGAGTTACAAAAAGGTATATTCCGCTGGTGCAGCGAGAACGGTGTTTACGTGAATGCCCCGGACTGGTACTTCCTTGACGGGACTAATAAAATAGCCCTTGGTTATAAAGAAACAAATTTCAAACTACCCCGGGAGCAACAGGTTATCCTGAACCGTCAGAATATATATGACGGGACCTGGGAAAAAACACCTTCCATGAGCTGGGGTTTTGTCCCCTTAACTGAATATGGAGGCGGTGATGCCCGATCTACCTTAGAACCTCTTGCTGAACACCTCGATTCGTACGAAAATCTGATGATGCAATATTACGGGTCCGGCATACAGGCTTGTTACCGCGGCCCCAGATTATATGATACAGATCAGACCAAAGCCTTAGTGATCAAGGTAATCAGCTGGTATAAGCAATACCGTAGTATTCTCAACTCAGACATCATTCATCTTCGCAGACCTGACGGAGGAGACTGGGATGGAATCCTTCATGTTAATCCTCAGAATAAAGAAAAGGGGTTGGCGATGTTGTATAATCCTTCGACAGAAAAAATAACACGAAAAGTTGTACTGCCATTATATTACACCGGGCTTACCAGCAAAGTCACCATCAGAGAGAAGGAGGGAAATGCCAGAACATATACTATAGACAGAAACTATAATGTAACTTATGAAGTAACAATTCCTGCAAACGGATATACCTGGCTGGTGATCGAATAAAATCAGATTATGAAATACTTTACCCTTCCGGAAGATTTACTAGAGAATACACAACAACATAAAGACCCAATTTATATTTTAGATTACCGGACTTCAGTAAACAGCATAAAGACAAGGATAACTTTTAAGCATAATCTTTTCAGTTTTTTGATTGAGGGAGATAAGGTCATCAATTATCCTGGTTTTGGCAGACAGATCGATAATTCTCAATTTCTGTTGTTGCCCTCCGGCAATTGCCTGATGACAGAAAAGATTACTTCTGCTGAAGGTAATTACAGAAGCATCCTATTCTTTTTTGATAATAAAGTGCTTGGAGATGTTTTTATTAAATATCCTGATATTTTGAAAAGCGTCAGTTCTGTATCTCTCAGAAATACCTTCCTGGTTTTTCAGCATGATGATTTCCTGAATAACTTTGTCAACTCCTTAAATCTGATGCTCAACTCAGGGCAGCACCGGAATCCTGCAATGCAATTACTGAAACTGGAGGAACTGATTCTGCATCTCTGCACACAGTACCCTACTCAGATTTTGTCTTTAAGAGATGCCTTGCTTGGTTATAATGAAGGCCTGGAGATCAGTAAGGTTATGGAGGCTAATCTGGAGAATAATCTCACCGTAGAGGAACTGGCTTTTCTCTGTAATATTAGTATTTCGACCTTCAAGAGACGCTTTACAAAGATTTACAATACATCGCCAAACAAATGGTTGCTGACTAAAAGAATGGAGCATGCCGCCAGGCTGTTACAGAAAGGGGATAAAGCAAGCGATATCTATTACAGATTAAATTATGAAAATTTATCCAGCTTTATTGAGGCCTTTAAACAAATCTATGGAATAACTCCAAAGAAATACCAGACCAGAAACATGAACGTTTAGCCGTATTTTTTGAGCTTTCTGCCCTACCAGTCCGGGACCTTGTCAGCTTAAATTTGAATCATAATCTCAATTAAAAAATTATGAAGAAGATCATGACAGTTATAGCAGCGGGACTGCTGTTTCACAGCGTTACATTTGCCCAGACATTTACCTTAAAAAGCAATGAATTAGGTGGACAGCTCAATCAGAAACAATATCTCAATGGCATGGGTTATACTGGTGAAAATCAATCTCCACAGTTAAGTTGGGCAAACGCACCCAGCGGAACCAAAAGTTTTGCGGTTACCATGTATGACCCCGATGCACCTACAGGAAGTGGTTTCTGGCACTGGGTCATCTTTAATATTCCGGCCAATGTAAATGAATTAAAATCAGGGGCCGGCGATCCGGATAAAAATGAAAGTCCTGCCGGAGCCATACAAAGTATTACCGATTACGGCAAACCCGGATATGGCGGTGCAGCACCAAATCCCGGACCGGCTCACCGATATATAATTACAGTTTACGCTTTAAATAAAGTACTCGACCTGGATAAAAATGCTTCGCCTGCATATATAGGCTATAATATGTATCTATCCACTTTGGCCAAAGCCTCCCTGTTGGTTTACGGTCAGAAACAATAAAGGGTTTATCTTTCCAGAATGACAGTAGCACCCATCCCGCCTGCTGCGCAGACAGAAAGAAATCCCCGGCCACTACCCTTTTCATATAACAACTTGGTTAGGGTAGCTAAAACACGTCCTCCGGTAGCAGCAAAGGGGTGCCCTGTGGCAATGCTGCTCCCATTTACATTTAATTTACTGCTGTCAATCCTTCCAAATGGTTCACTGAATCCAAATTCCCTGATCAGTTCAGGGCTTTCCCATATTTTAAGTATTGCCAGTACCTGTGCTGCAAAAGCTTCATGGATTTCATAGAAGTCAAAATCCTGGAGGCTTAATCCCGATTTTTTAAGCATCCTGTCAGCAGCATAAACAGGTGCGAGTAAAAGATTTTGTTTATCCCTGATATATTCAATACCCGAAACTTCGGCAAAAGTGAGATAAGCCAGAACTGGCAGCCCCTGTTCTTTAGCCCAGGCTTCACTTGCTAATAAAATACATGATGCCCCGTCAGTTAACGGTGATGAATTCCCAGCCGTAAGTGATCCATGCTGCTTATCAAAAGCAGGCTTTAATTTTGACAGTTTCTCCAGACTGGTATCCCTGCGCATATTATTATCCTGATCTAAACCCAGATAAGGACTTAACATCCCGTTAAAAAAACCACGGTCATAGGCAGCTGCCAGGTTCTGATGGCTTTTCAGTGAAAATGCATCCTGATCTTCCCTCGAAATCCCATAATACTTAGCTGTAATCTCTGTATGTTCACCCATGGATAAACCAGTGCCAGGCTCCATATTCATAGGCGCAACAGGTCTGAAGTCATTGGGACGAATCTTTGAGAACTCATTTAATTTCTGTCCGAACGTTTTTGCCCTGCGTGCCGCGAGTAAAATCTTACGTAGTTTTTCGCCCAGAACCAGTGGCGCGTCACTAGCTGAATCAACACCACCTGCTATTCCAACTTCTATCTGACCCAATGCTATTTTATTGGCGATATAAATTGCAGTTTCAATACCAGTGTTACAAGCCTGCTGAATATCACAGCCTGGCGTTCTCTGGTCCAGAGAAGTCTTCATCACACATTCCCTGGTTAGATTCAATAAGGTACTGGGTTTGATTACAGCTCCCGCAGCTACCTCGCCGATGAGTTTACCCGCCAAAGCATATCTTTCTATCAATCCGTTCAGCGCAGCAGTTAACATTTCCTGATTACCTGCTGTCGTATAAATAGTGTTATGACGGGCAAATGGAATACGGTTGTATCCTACTATTGCTACTTTTCTTGATTCCTGATTACTTAGCATAGCTTATCGTTCTGGTTTCGAATAATACAATTTACAGCTAATAAAGTTCTTCTGACGGAAAACCCTGCATTATTCTAATGAATTTATAATTTAATTATAAGTCTCCTCTAACGGCCCTTCCCAATCATCCTTTTTACTTTTGTACCATCAAATTATGGTAAGCAATTATCATTTATTAATCTAATTAAAATGGACACAGGCCCGAGTTATAGATATCCAGAAAAATATGCTTTTCCAACTACCAATATGGTCATCAGGAAGTGCAAAGTGGTTATTGCTGTATCCCGGCAAACCATTATACTTTGTCCTTCAGCCAGCAGCAACTCATAAAACTGCCAGGAAAGCATTCTATTATCTATATTTTTTCAAACCGGGTAACCAGCCCAGCCAGCTTACCATTTCCAATAATTCCCAGGACATATTCAATTGTCCCGGCATTTCTTGTTATCAAAATATTTTTCAACAATTATTAAAAAAGGAGGACGCCATGAAAGCACTCAAAAAACAAAAAAAAGCTCTTGATCAGAAAAATCAGGACCCGAAACCAGTTGCTCAAAAACAACTGGATCAAAGAAACCATGTTTACTATAGTAACACGATGTCCTTCAACCTGGCCTGTCTGGATGTGTACTATCAGCTATATGGTGATCACATTATTGATTGATTAATCACAAATACAAGACAATTTCCGCTCCGCACAGGAGGAAAAAGCTCTCATCCTCCTGTGTTTTCACCTATTTAATTCTATTCGTTTATTTATTTCACACCTTTATTATGCCTAAAGCGCTACTTATTTTAATTGTTCTCTTTTTTACCGCCAGTTTTACATATGCTCAGGACACCAATGGCATAAACCCAGATTCTACTATAACTTCTAAAAACTGGACATTTCATTATCAGTCTACTGCCATCAAACAATTTCATAGCGCTCATCATTTTAAATATGCAGGAGCATTCAGCCTGGATAGCAATAAGGAAGCTAATTTATCCTTAACAGCAACGATATTTATCGGCAGAAGACTCTGGAAAAATGCAGCTATATTTTTTGCTCCTGAAATCACAGGAGGAAGTGGTTTTTCCGCCACTCATGGTATTGCCGGGTTTCCTAATGGGGAAATCTACCGGGTAGGCAGCCCTGCACCTGTACCTTTTACATCCAGGGTATATTTTCAACAGACCTTTGCCTTAAAGGGCAGTGGATATTCTCAGCAGGAAGACGCTGCAATGCGGCTTCGTGGGGCAATCCCTGATTCCAGAATCACAGTTAACATAGGTAAATTCTGCCTGGCCGATTTTTTTGATGATAATACCTATAATCACGATGCCAGATCACAATTTATGAACTGGTCAATGATGGCCAACGGCGCCTGGGATTTTGCTGCCGACACAAGGGGATACACATCAGGCCTGGAGATCGAACTGATCAAACCAAAATATGCCATTAAATTTGCCTTTACACAAATGCCAAAACAGGCCAATGCCATGAAAATGGACTGGGATTTACTGAAGACCAATGCAATGGCCCTGGAGTTCTCTACAAAATACAAACTATTTGCTGAACCGGGAGTTATCAGGATTACCGGCTATAGGAACAGCGGCCGTGCACCTAAATATAAAGATGCGACCCAAGGCTTATTACGAGGAGATAGTACACTGGCCAGTATAATTAACGGATCAACATTAGGAACAAAATTTGGGGGTATCAAATATGGTTACGGGATCAATATAGAACAACCTGTGATCAAAAATATAGGTGCATTTGCCCGTTATGGCTGGAATGATGGAAAAACTGCTTCCTGGGCATTTACCGATATCGATGAGACCATCCAGTTAGGTATTAATGCCTGCGGTAAACTATGGGGCAGACCCGATGATGCATTTGGTCTGGCTGTTTCTTCAAATGGAATAAGTAAAGATTTCCAGGCCTATCTGAAAGCAGGCGGATCAGGCATTATTATAGGGGACGGAAACTTAAATTATGGACGTGAGCAAGTTTTTGAGACTTTCTACAATGCAAGACTCTGCACTAATCTATCTTTATCTGCTGACTATCAACTGATCTTAAATCCAGCTTACAATATTGATCGCAAGGGTCCAATCAGTATCCCGGGGATAAGAGCTCATATTGAATTCTAAGTTATTCAGAAAATACAGGACAAAAAAATAAGGCGTTGATTACTCAACGCCTTATTTTGTGTAGCCCGTAGGGGAATCGAACCCCTATTTCCAGAATGAAAATCTGGCGTCCTAACCGGTAGACGAACGGGCCATTTTGAAACGACTAATCTCTAAAGACCATGTTTCTCAGGTAGCGGGGACCAGACTCGAACTGATGACCTTCGGGTTATGAGCCCGACGAGCTACCAACTGCTCCACCCCGCACTATATTTTCTATACCTTCCTGGTATGTATTGTCAATGCTTTGTTTTACACATATCCTGTAAAACCTGAGGTGCAAAGATAGAAAAAGCGAAGGTAAATCCAACATAAATTACACTTAACCAACAGATATCACCATAAGTAATTCCAAATGAGGTGAATAAAATTCAAAAAACATTTAAATACCGACAAATCTGTTCACCAAACAACAGAAATATGAAGTAATTAATCCCTGATCCCCGAATTACAAACAAACCAGCGGGCAGCAGTTTTTCGAAGTTCGCTGTAATCAGGGGTATGATCAGAAGCCCAGGCAACACACCCATCAGGGCGTATCAATAAAGCATTAAGTCCTAATTGTTCTTTCGCCCGAGCTGAAACATACTTGATTTGATCACTATATTCAGCCGCCAGATTTTTGAGTGAAGCATTCCTGTCAAAATCAAGCAGTATCCCCTGGCCATCGTGCATTAACTCACCAATTTTCGTACCGTCTCCGAACTCAAAATTGGGGACACTGTGGCCTGTCAGAGGATGGTCGCCACCGAGATTATAATGCGTATGGACACCCCACACCCGTCCAGCCATGTAGGTGGCACCATCGCGTGTATCCATCAGGTCGCGGATAATTGCATACAGTGCATGGGTAGCCGGGCCAGGTTTCATAATCTCAACCTGGGCACGTGACCAGTCCAGTACCTGCGCACCAATTGGGTGCCGTTCGGTATAATAACTATCCAGCAGATTTTCGGGAGCTTTCTTCTGTATTATTGCGGCGAGTTTCCAGCCAAGGTTCATTGCATCACCCAACCCAAGGTTAAGCCCCTGCCCTCCCAATGGCGCATGAATGTGTGCGGCATCACCGGCTAACAATACCCGTCCTTTGCGGTAAGTTGTGGCTTGTCGTGCGCGGTCAGTCCAGGTGGTTGCGATATGCAGAGTACTAATAGTCACATCAGTTTTCGAGATGCGGCGTAACACCTCCTGCACATGCTCAAGTGTGATTGGCTTTTGTTCACCATGGAATGCCCCACCATCAAAGTCTTGTATCATCAGGTAACCCGGTTGCGATTGCAGGTACATACCTCTGGGTGTTACGTTTCGGCCTGGGTTGAGTTTCTCCGGGTCGGCAATGTCAACCCGGGTAGAGTAGCCGGTAAACTCCGGCTCAGTGCCTGCAAAATCAAAACCAGCCGTCTTGCGAACAACACTGCGGCTTCCATCGCAACCCACAAGCCATTTACCTTTAAAAGACTGATCGTCTGACTGAACTGTTACCCCGTCCTCAGTTTGATGAAACCCAGTCATGGCAAACCCACGCTTAATCTCTACACCCAGAGATTCTGCACGACGGGCCAGCACTATTTCAAGCTCCTGCATTTCAGAAATCAGACTGGTCTGTGTCGAGCCTGCCAGGCGATACTTCCACTGTGAGGTGTCAATATCCCCCTCATGAAATGGAATGCCCGCGAAATGTCCAACCTGACGGCGTGCCCCTTCTCCGCCATTCTGGTGAGGGCTTTTAAGCCGCTTGTGCACCTCAAGTTCTTTGAGTAAACCACGGCGGTAAAGTGTTTCAATAGTGGGTGCAGAGAGCCCCCGTATCCCAAAAGGAAGTTGCTTTAATGGCGAGTGTGGATCTTCCGCCTTTTCCAGTATCAGGACTGAACACTTGGCCAGGGCCAGTTCACAGGCAAGAAACAGACCTACCGGCCCTGCGCCGGAAATGATTATATCGTAAGTAAAATGATTTTGTGTAGATTTCATATATAATGATTGTGACACAAAATTCTGGAATACTGCCGTATTAGGCTTGTATAAACGCGACAAAATCGTTGCTTTGTTTCTCCTTCTTTGCTTTTCGCCCAAATGCCGCCGGCGTAACACCACTATAGCGTTTGAATTCCCTGCTGAGATGAGATTGATCTGTATAACCAAACTCATGGGCTAAGGCTGCAAGGTTAGCATCCGGATCAAGCCATAATTGATTCCGTACCTGCTCAAACCGTATCAGACCAGATACATCTTTAACAGTATAACCAGAAGACTGTTTGAATTTCCTTTCTAAGGTACGAACCGTCGCATGAGCCGCCGCTGCCACCTGACTTACCGGCATAGTGCCTTTTGCTTCTCTCATTGCTGCACCCGCCTTGAATAACATACTGTTAGCAGCAACCTGCGACTGTGCATTCAAAAAATACTGTTTCACCTCGGCCAGCGCCTCATCTATCCTGCCGGCTTCCATCAATTGCGCCAGGATGGGTTGAAGCTGAGCGATGGGATGCTCAAATATATACACTCCATTTTTACCGGAAGGCAAGCCCAGCAAATCGAACACTGTCCAGGGAAAACACCTGACACCAATGATTTCTAACCGGTTTTTCGCATAAAAAAGAACAGGCTGATCGAGTAAGCCCATCATAAATGGCGATGGCAATGCCTTTAAACTTCCATTAGAAGAAATACTGCAGCCGCTTCCGAAATGAAAAATAATTTCGGCATAACCATCAGGTTGTACCTCAAACCCCGATTGCTCTTCTCCGGAATCTCTTCTGTTGTACCAAAAGCACTTAATGGTATCCCTTAGCTCTTCAGGAGGTTCAAATTCTTGATGATGCATCGAATGTTATTGCTAGCTTAGCTTATAAATAAATTCTTCTATTTCTGCCTGTCGGGCATTGGCAAAACCCTTGTCAGTCCCAATTTTCACAAAACCACAATTCTCTAAGACCCTTTGTGACCCTAAATTATCAAATGCAACACGTCCGAAAACGGGCCTGGTATTTTCAATAGCCATCAAGTTTTTAAGTGCTTTTGTTGCGATACCTTTACCCCATTCTTTTTTGTCAATCCAATAGGTAATCTCTGCCTCACCCTCTATTTCAAACTTTGCGACACTTCCAACGATAATATTATTCATCATAATTGTCCGCATATTGATGGTCGGATCAGTCAGGAATTTTGTATATTTCTGAAGATAGGCTATTTTGTCCGTATGGTTTTTCGGCGTAAAAGCAGCTAAATAGTTTGCTTCACTGTCCAGCTGAAAGATGAAGAAGGTATTTAAATCAGAAATCTCTGTCTTCCGCAATATTATTTCATCATTATATATCATTCCCTTACTTTAAGTTTTTCTGTCAGTAATAATTTTGAAAAGCAGCGGATGAATTAAAACAGTCGTAGTTGTACGCTCGTCTTACATTACTGGCAACTCTTAAATATACAAAATCAACTTCTTAGTTTTCATCTGTTTATATTTATTGTTTTTGCACCTCATGTTTAGATTGAGCTTCTAAATTAGAATATTCTCGCTTAACAAGCTTATCATATATTAAGAGGCATAAAACCTACAAAGTCCGAACTTTTTCGAAAGTGATTTAATCGAAGTCGTCTTTTGATAGTATCCAAAACTCACCTTTTCCTTCATCAAATAAAAAATAGGCTACGAAAAATCCTAAAATATATCCATTCCAATCCATTGTTGATTTATATACTCTAAAATCTTCATAACGTCTTTCGGTAATAATGTCGATAAATTCTACCGCCATCTCTTTTGTTTCTGAAGCAGAATATTCCCACCTGCAGTACACGCTACCTTGAAGGGCTAAATCAGCAATTTCGCCATCCAGCTTTAAAGGGTTTATTTCTTCAAATAGATTTACACTAAATTTATCAAGGATATCGTTGTGTTCATCCAGATAGGTGAAACCACATTCTCCATCAATAGTCGATATTTTTTCTAAACTTTTATTTTTTAACAAATGGAAAATAACCTCATTTATTTGATGCTGCTCATAATCATACTGAATAATCCCTTCGTTAGTCTGACGTAATTTTCCATGATTATAAACTTCAATTGGCTCTATCCTGAATAAAGGTATAGCCTTCTTAAATTTTTCAAATTCTTTACATGTATATCACGAAAAAACAGGTACACCATTATATCTGTCTTTAAATCGCTGAAAAAAAATTGTTCGGACAGCAGATTCATTACTCAATTTAATAAATTGAGTATTTTGAACTAAATCAATTATCTCAGATCGGTTAATATTCGGATAAGTATAGAGCGCTTTTCTTAACATCTTAAATAGTTTGGAACAAACTAAATGTAGAAATTCTGGCAGTAAATAAAAAAGCCTTCAGAAAAATCTGAAGGCTTTTAATATTTTTTTTTAATACTCTCCAATGCTTATCCCATGGACGGGAGAGTTTTCGTAGCCCGTAGGGGAATCGAACCCCTGTTTCCAGAATGAAAATCTGGCGTCCTCACCCCTAGACGAACGGGCCTCAAATTAAAGCGCTTAAACTTTTCAATTTAAACGCTTTCCAGGTAGCGGGGACCAGACTCGAACTGATGACCTTCGGGTTATGAGCCCGACGAGCTACCAACTGCTCCACCCCGCACTATGTGTTAATTAAAAACGCTAGCCTAAACTAGCGTTTCATTGTAGCCCGTAGGGGAATCGAACCCCTATTTCCAGAATGAAAATCTGGCGTCCTAACCGGTAGACGAACGGGCCATTTTAAAGCTGAGCCATTTGCATGTCAGACTTCTCTATGGTAGCGGGGACCAGACTCGAACTGATGACCTTCGGGTTATGAGCCCGACGAGCTACCAACTGCTCCACCCCGCACTATTTATCAAAATAAAACGCATAAAGATTAAATCTTCCTTTGTTTTAAATTGGTCTGCAAAGATATATTTCGTTTCTTTGCAATGCAAATTTATTTTAAAAAAAAATTCAATGTCGCATAAAGCAGGTTTTGTAAGCATAATAGGAAAGCCAAATGTTGGTAAATCCACGTTAATGAATGCTCTGGTGGGGGAAAAGCTATCGATTATCACACCGAAGGCCCAGACTACCCGTCACCGTATTTTAGGAATTGTCAACGAAGAAAATTCTCAAATTGTTTTTTCTGACACTCCCGGCATCATAAAACCTCGTTACGGACTACAAGATTCTATGATGAATTTTGTTAAAGGTGCACTAAGTGATGCAGATTTAATTTTATTTGTAACAGACATTAATGAACAGCATGATGAGAATGATGTACTGGAAAAAATAATCAATACGACCATTCCTATGATTGTGCTGATCAACAAAATTGACGGGGCAACACAGGAGCAGGTAGAAGAAAAACAAGCTTACTGGCAGGAACTGCTGAAGCCTAAACATATCTATGCGATCTCTGCATTACATAAATACAATTTAGATGGTATCATGGAAAGAGTACTCGAATACCTTCCTGAGCATCCACCCTATTATGATAAAGAAGATCTTACAGATAAGACACAACGTTTTTTCGTATCTGAAATCATCAGAGAGAAGATCTTCAATAATTATCAGAAAGAAATTCCTTATAGTACAGAAGTAGTGATTACCTCTTTTAAAGAAGAAGAGAAGATCACCAGGATCAGTGCAGAGATTATAGTAGAGCGTGATTCCCAGAAAAACATCCTGATTGGCAAAGGCGGTTCAATGCTGAAAAGAGTTGGTACTGAAGCACGTAAGGATATTGAGAAATTTTTAGATCAGAAAGTATTCCTTGAAACCTTCGTAAAGGTACTTCCTGACTGGAGAAGTAAAAAGAACTATTTAAAAAGTTTCGGGTACGAAAATTAAACCTACCTTTGCAACCCCTTAATAATTAATACAATTCACAAAACACATGAGTAACATTATCGCAATCGTCGGAAGACCAAACGTAGGCAAATCGACCCTTTTTAATCGCTTAACAGAAAGTCGTAAAGCAATTGTTGATGATTTCAGTGGTGTGACACGCGACCGTCATTACGGCACTGCCGAATGGACACACAAACAATTTACTGTAATCGATACAGGTGGTTATGTAGCTAATTCTGAAGATCTGTTTGAAGCAGCCATCCGTGAGCAGGTGGTTATTGCGATCGAAGAAGCATCCGTTATCCTGTTTATGGTAGACGTAATCACTGGAATTACAGATTTGGATGATGAAATAGCCCAGCTATTACGCCGCAGCAAGAAACCCGTTTTTATCGTTGTAAATAAAGTAGATAATACATCATTGGAAAATGATGCAGCTGTATTCTACGGATTCGGATTAGGAGAGATCTATTCAATTTCTTCTATGACAGGTTCGGGTACAGGTGATTTACTGGATGAAGTGATCTCTCACTTTGAAGATGACGTAGTTGAAGAAAATGCTTTACCAAAACTGACCATAGTCGGCAGACCAAATGTGGGTAAATCTTCCCTGATCAATGCCTTAATGGGCCAGGAAAGAAACATTGTTACCCCTATTGCTGGTACAACAAGAGATTCAATCCATATTCACTACAATCAGTTCGGACATGAATTTATGTTCATTGACACAGCCGGACTTCGTAAGAAAACAAAAGTAAAAGAGAACATCGAGTTTTATTCCGTTATGCGTACTATTAAAGCCCTTGAAGAGGCTGATGTAGTATTACTAATGGTTGACGCGGTCGAAGGTTTAGAGTCGCAGGACGTGAATATTTTCCATTTAGCAGAGAAAAACAAAAAAGGTATTGTGATCCTGGTTAACAAGTGGGATCTGGTTGAGAAAGATAACAAAACAATGAAAGCTTTCGAAGAACAGATCCGCACAAAATTACAGCCATTCACAGATGTACCAATTGTGTTTACTTCAGTATTGAGTAAACAACGTATTTTCAAAGCCATTGAAGTAGCACTGGAAACATTCAAAAACAGAGGTAAGAAAATTCCTACTTCAAAACTGAATGATGTCATGCTGCCGATCATTGAAAAATATCCGCCGCCAGCACTAAAAGGAAAATATATTAAAGTAAAATACGTGACGCAGATCAATGCGACTTCACCGATGTTTGCTTTCTTCTGTAACCTGCCACAGTACATCAAAGAGCCTTACAAACGTTTCATTGAAAATAAATTACGTGAGCACTTCGATTTTTCAGGAGTGCCGATCCAGATTTATTTCAGACAGAAATAGAGCAAAAAAAACCTGTTTAATCAAATAAACAGGTTCTACAAAATGACAGTATAGTTATTGCATACTAGAAATAGCCTGCTTAACCATACTGTCATTTAAGTTTAAAGCCTTATAATAACCGGCTTCCCCTAAATGATATTTGAAAAGAAGTGCTTTCAGGTCGTTGTAGATCACCGGTTTCGCAGCCTGTAATTGCTTAGGATCAATCACAATATTCTTAGCCTGAATATATTTCACAAAGTCCTTATAATCTGTCTCACTGATCGTAAAAGTAGCCAGGTTCTGCTCCAGGTATGCTGCATTGTAGCGGTTAGCCAGAATATCAAATACATAATCAAAAAGCACCTTTTTAGTCAGCAGTGAGCTATACAGCTTATTCATCCCCGTGGTATCCATTTTCACATAGATATCCGGTTCTATACCACCACCGGCAAAAACTTTTTTTCCTGATCCGGTTGTAAATGCCAGGTTTCTGCGCAGACTGTCTTTCGAAGCAACCGGTTTATCAGTAAGCTCACCGTCATTATAACGGTCATCGATCTCATTCTGATAGGCCGTATATCCTTTCTTATAAGACTTCTGAATACTCCGGCCCAGCGGTGTGTAATATCTTGCAATAGTCAGGTTCAGCGCCGAACCATCTCCAAAAGGAAACTGTTCCTGTACCAGGCCCTTTCCAAAAGAGCGGCGTCCGATAATTATCCCCCTATCCAGATCCTGAACTGCACCAGCCAGGATTTCACTTGCTGAAGCCGTATTCTCATTGATCAGTACAGCCAGTTTACCATTTTCAAACTCCCCTCCCCCTGTCGCAATATAATCTGTACGCGGTTCATGTTTACCTTCGGTGTACACAATCAATTTATTTTCCGGAAGGATCTGATTGGCCAGACCTGTCGCGGCAGTCAGGTACCCCCCACCATTGTCCCGCAAGTCCAGAATAAGTTTCTTCATTCCTGCTGCTTTCAGTGTTTTTACCGATTCCACAAAGTCCTTATCTGTATTTGCGCCAAATTCACTGATCCTGATATAGCCGGCATCTGCATTGATCATATAAGCAGCATCAATACTGCTGACACTCACACGGCCGCGTTTCACATTCAGTAAAACCGGATGTACTGCACCAGCGTGTAAAATTACCAGTTGTACAGCAGTCCCTTTCTTCCCTTTAATCCTGCCGATCATCTTATCCCTGGTGAGATGTCTTCCACTCACCTGAAGTGTGTCGATTTTCAGAATTTTATCCCCTAATTTCAGGCCAGCCATTGCAGCCGGTCCGTCTTTGATTACATTAGTGACCAGCAGTGTATCCTTAAGAATGTAGTACTCAATTCCAATGCCTTCAAAATTACCTTCCAGTAAATCTGACTGCGCATTTGCTTTGACTGGCGGAAGATAGACACTATGCGGATCGAGCTTATGTAAAAGGCTGTCGATTTCAAGATGACTTAAGGTGTCTGCATTAATCTCATCCACATAATTCTTATTGATCAGATTGATAATTTCATCTACTTTATCAGAGTTCTTATCTACAAACTGAACATGACGTTCAAACGTGAAACCCTGATCCTTTAAAAACTTATAACCCAAGAACATACCACCTATTAAAGTAACAGAATAAGTGACAGCAATAAATAGATTTTTACGGGTAGTTGGTTTCATGAAATAGCAGTTGCACAAAGTTATGAAATTACACTAAGAGTTTAACCTATACAGAATTATAATTGTTTCATCTTTTTATCATAAACCACGATGTTTATAAATATCCGGTCCTATTTCCGGCCGATTTACATTCATAATTTCCCCATTAGAAAGAAATTGCCGATTTTTATCAAAAAACAAATAATATGATACGCATCACCGAACAAGAATCAAAATACCATGATATTGATCAGATGGAAGTAATTGAGATTCTGAGGGGAATAAATAACGAGGATAAAACAGTTCCTTTAGCAGTAGAAAAGGCTCTGCCTCAGATTGAAAGACTGGCCAGTGCTATAGCAGAAAAGATGAAAAGCGGAGGCAGATTATTTTATATCGGTGCAGGTACCAGTGGCAGATTAGGTGTACTGGATGCTTCCGAATGCCCGCCGACCTTTGGCGTTCCTGCCGATCTGGTGGTTGGCCTTATTGCCGGAGGTGATGAAGCACTCAGACGCGGGATAGAAAATGCTGAAGATAACCAGACGCAAGCCTGGAAAGACTTAGAAAAATTCAATATAGATTCTGGTGACAGCCTGATTGGCCTTGCTGCATCCGGCACCACTCCATACGTAATTGGTGGCCTGTTAAAGGCAAGAGAAAACGGGGTGCTGACCGGTTGTATTATCTGTAATGAAGGTGGCCCGGTAGTAGAAGCAAGTGATTTCCCGGTCGAAGTAGTTGTTGGACCTGAATTCTTAACAGGATCTACCCGCATGAAATCGGGGACGGCACAAAAGCTAGTACTGAACATGCTGAGTACTACTGTGATGATCCGGTTGGGACGAGTTAAAGGAAACAGGATGGTTGATATGCAATTAACCAATTCAAAACTCGTTGACAGAGGTACACAGATGGTGATGAATGAACTTCATATCGGCTATAAACAGGCTGAAGATCTCCTGATCCGTTACGGAAGCGTCAGAAAAGCTGTGGAGGCCGGTAATAAATAAAAAAATATGCACGAAATAGAACCATTTTACCGCTGGCGTGACGACTATATAGCCGCAGAAGATCCCCTGTCACCTTTTTATAACACAGAGTACTCCGAGTTTTATTTCGATAAACAGCTATATAACTTTTTGATTCATCCCCAGTGGGATGATTTTGGGTCAAATACCCTTTATCTTAAAGTTTTGTATGTCGATTATGACCATCATTATGCCATCATTGAATTTATCGGAGAATGGAATGATGCCATTGGAAATGATATTATGCTCCTGAAACGTGAAATACTGGAGCTCATGATTGATGAAGGAATAAATAAATTTATCCTGATCGGCGAAAACATCCTTAATTTTCATGCCTCCGAAGACAGCTATTATGAAGAGTGGTTCCAGGATGTAGAAGATGGGTGGATCACCGGTCTGAATTTTAACCCTCATGTCATAGAAGAATTCAGAAGCAGTAATATCGATTACTATATTAACTTTGGCGGTGAGCTTGACGATTTGGCATGGAGAACAATCAAACCACTCCAGATCTATCATAAAGTTGAAGAAATTCTGACAAAAAGACTAGGGGCATAGCTTTTGCTGATACAAATAGATTCGTATATTTAATTAAAATTAGAAATAACATGGATAACAATAATAATAATTGGTCACAACAATCAGTTTTTGTGGAAAACCAATCAGGAACTGTTGCAAAGAAATTCTTTGCCAATGTGTTTTTGTGGATGTTCGTCGCACTGGGTATATCTACACTTGCTGCTGTTTATATGGCAAATACCCCTGAAATGCTGAATTACCTGATCAACAGACAAACAGGTGGTTTATCAATTTTAGGTTATGTAGCCATGTTTTCTCCTCTGGCACTGGTTCTTTTAATGAGTGCCGGACTGAGCAGACTTTCCTATGGTGCATTATTAGGTGTTTTCATCCTTTATTCGGTACTGACAGGGGTTAGTTTGAGTTTCATCCTGCTGATGTATACCTCAGCTTCTGTAATAGGATGTTTTGCAGCTGCAGCCGGAATATTTGGCTTAATGGCGATCCTTGGATATACTACTAATACTGACTTAAGTAAATTCGGCCCGATCCTGATGGTAGGATTAGTTGGTTTAGTTATTGCAACTATAGTGAATATGTTCCTGAAAAGCCCGGGGTTTGATTATATCATGAGTTTCTTCGGTGTAGCTTTGTTTACAGCTTTAACCGCTTATGATGTTCAGAAACTGAAACGTATCGGTGCTGGTATCGAAGAGAATGGTACAGCAATGGTTGCGGATGATGCTAAGAAATTAGCTATCATGGGTGCTCTTTCCCTATATCTTGACTTCATTAACATCTTCCTGTTCTTATTAAGAATATTCGGTGGAAGAAAATAGACCTTAATAATTTTTAAGGAAAGCCAGTTGAAAAGAACTCAACTGGCTTTTTTGCATTTAATCATAAAGAACGGCTGACTCTCCTTAATCTTTGTGATTTCAACTAATCCAGCCTGGTCAAATTCCTCATGGATTGATTCTGTGTCATAAAAGAACATCTTTACCCCATCAAATATTTCATAACGGTCCTTACTGACAAATTTACCTTGTCCATAAGTATGTGCTTCTTTCGAAATAGCTGTAAAGACCATATATCCATTTTTCTGAATTTGGTTATAGCAGTCCAGAATAAGTTTCTTTCTTTCGCTGGCAGCTAATAAATGAATTAATGCATAGCAAAATATCCCCTCATACTGGTATTTATCAAATGGCATATCAGTTACAGAACCATGATGGATAGTCATCTGGGTACCGTAATGTTTACCCGCCATTTCAATAGCAGTTTTTGAAATTTCAATACCCGTTACTGCTATTCCGTTCTCTATGAAAATCTGCGCATTCCTTCCATAGCCAATTCCAGGTACCAGGATATTTTTCACAGATTGACTGACAAAAAAATCCTTCGTCAATACTGCAGACTTCGATGGTTCCAGGCCCCACATCTCCTGTTTATCTATAAAGCTGGATTCCCAGAATTCGGGTTTATTACTTTCATTTGCCATAATTTCTTCCCTTAAGGTTATTAATTATGCAATGTACAAAGACAAAACTCAGGGCTTATCGGCCCCAGGTAAAATAGTGACTTAACATCCTGCTCCAAATCTAACAGAACATTATTCCGAAGCCCCCTCCTATTTGCTTGTATTTTGCAATTTTATACCGCTTTATCGCTGATTTCTTGGAATTGACTTTTCTTTGTTGCATTTTTGCATCAGCTTATAAAGAAAGACGGAGGGATTAGACCCGACGAAGTCTTAGCAACCTGTGCTTACAAGGTGCTACATTCTACTCGAGCAATTTATTTGTTCCTGAAAGATAAGTTAATTCGATCCGTCACCGGATTTCTGATTAGGCCAGTTTATACACAATTTTCCATCGCATATTTGACCAGGTAATAATGACCTGCAATACGGAAAAATGGCTACCATTTATACAGATAATGAGCATAAGAGAAGAGCTTAAAAAACGAATACTAATCATCGATGGTGCTATGGGCACTATGATTCAGCGTTACATCCTGACCGAAGAAGATTTCAGAGGAGAACGCTTTGCGAATCATCCCTGCGATGTCAAAGGGAATAATGACCTGCTGAATATTACACGCCCTGATATTATCAAGGCAATCCATACCGAATACCTGAAAGCAGGAACAGATATCATTGAGACCAATACTTTTAGTACGCAGCGGATTTCCCTTGCGGATTATAAAATGGAGGAGCTGGACTATGAAATGAGTTTCGAGGGTGCAAAAATAGCACGCGAAGCTGTCGTAGAATTTATGGCCGCAAATCCAGGGCGCGTCTGTTTTGTTGCCGGTGCTGTCGGCCCGACCAACCGTACCCTATCTATTTCTCCCGATGTGAATGATCCGGGATATAGAGCATTGACCTTCGACGAACTCGTAGATGCCTATTACCAGCAGATAAGAGGTCTGGTTGACGGAGGCTCTGACCTGTTATTAATTGAAACTATTTTTGATACCCTGAATGCTAAAGCAGCAATCTTTGCGATTAAAAAATACGAAGAAGTAATCGGCCGTAAAATCGAGATCATGATTTCCGGGACTATTACAGATGCTTCGGGCAGAACATTATCCGGACAAACTGTTGAAGCTTTCCTGAATTCGATTGTACATGCACACCCTTTAAGTATTGGGTTTAACTGCGCTTTAGGAGCCAAAGACATGAGACCGCATATTGAAGAACTGTCGGCTAAAGCCCCCTGTTATGTCTCCGCTTATCCTAATGCCGGTTTACCAAATGAATTTGGTGCTTATGATGAGATGCCTAATGAAACAGCCTCTATGGTTGGAGATTTCATTCAAAACGGCTTTGTGAATATCGTGGGCGGTTGTTGTGGCACTACACCAGAGCATATCGCTGCCATTGCTGCAAAAGCCAAAAATGTTAAACCAAGACAAATCCCCGAAATACCCCGGTACCTGCGTTTAAGCGGACTGGAACCCGTAACCATTACCCCAGACAGCATGTTTGTCAACATCGGGGAAAGAACCAATATTACAGGCTCACCTAAATTTTCCAAACTGATCCTGAGTGGTGATTACGAAGCCGCTTTAACCGTTGCCCGCCAACAGGTAGAAGGTGGAGCGCAGGTCATTGACGTAAATATGGATGAAGGGATGCTTGATTCGGAGGCAGCCATGACTAAATTCTTAAATCTGATCGCTTCCGAACCCGATATTTCAAAATTGCCAATCATGGTTGACTCCTCTAAATGGAGTGTGATTGAAAACGGACTGAAATGTTTACAGGGAAAAGGTATTGTAAACTCTATTTCCCTGAAAGAAGGAGAAGATAAGTTTCGTGAAAGTGCCCGTAAGATCATGAATTACGGGGCCGCCGTTGTCGTGATGGCATTTGATGAAAATGGACAGGCTGATAACTTTGAACGCCGTAAAGAGATCTGTAAACGCTCTTATGATATCCTGGTGGATGAAATCGGTTTCCCTGCCGAAGATATCATCTTTGACCCTAACATCTTAACCGTTGCGACAGGACTGGAAGAACATAATAATTATGCTGTTGATTTTATCAATGCAGCACGCTGGATTAAAGAGAACCTGCCCTATGCAAAAGTAAGTGGCGGGGTATCCAATATTTCTTTCTCTTTCAGAGGAAACAATACCGTACGTGAGGCGATGCATTCTGCCTTTTTATTCCATGCCATCAAAGCTGGTCTGGATATGGGGATCGTGAATGCAGGAATGCTCGAAGTTTATGAAGCTATTCCGGCCGATTTGCTCGAACGCGTAGAGGATGTCCTTCTGAATCGCCGCGAGGATGCAACAGAGCGACTGGTTGATTTTGCAGAAACCGTAAAATCTAAGGGAAAAGAACTGGTTAAAGATGAAGAATGGAGAAAAGAATCTGTAGAATCACGTCTTTCCCACTCTTTAGTCAAAGGAATTATAGAATACCTGGATGCCGATGTAGAAGAAGCCAGACAACAATATGCCCGTCCTATACAGGTTATTGAAGGTCCTTTAATGGACGGAATGAATATAGTCGGGGACCTGTTTGGTGCCGGAAAAATGTTTCTTCCCCAGGTTGTAAAATCTGCCAGGGTGATGAAAAAAGCAGTGGCTTACCTCCTTCCTTTTATCGAACAGGAAAAACTCGATAATCCCGACGGAAATCAGAGTTCATCTGCCGGAAGAATATTATTAGCTACGGTAAAAGGTGATGTCCATGATATTGGTAAAAACATTGTCGGTGTCGTGCTCGCTTGTAATAACTTTGAAATCGTAGATATGGGTGTGATGGTTCCTGCTCAGGAAATCATCAGAAAGGCTAAGGAAATCAATGCAGATATCATTGGTTTAAGTGGACTGATTACCCCTTCCCTTGATGAAATGGTCCATTTTGCCAAAGAAATGGAACGCGAAGGTTTTACCGTTCCGCTGCTGATTGGCGGAGCTACTACTTCCAGGATCCATGCTGCTGTGAAAATAGCACCAAATTATTCCGGACCTGCGATCCACGTACTGGATGCTTCCAGGAGTGTAACTGTTTGCAGTACCCTGATGAATGAAGAAACCCGTGACGGTTATATAGATGGAATCAGACAGGAATACGATAAAGCGCGTGAAGCACACCTGAATAAACGTTCAGATAAACGTTTCAAATCGCTGGAAGAAGCCAGGGCGGACAAATTTGTAATTGACCCGGCTTTAGTTGCTCCTGCACCTAAATTTACGGGTACCAGAACATTTGAGGACTATCCTTTGGAAACCCTCGTTCCCTATATTGACTGGACACCTTTTTTCCATACCTGGGAACTGAGAGGCAGTTATCCAAAAATATTCAATGATAAATCTGTCGGCGACGAGGCCAAAAAATTATATGATGATGCCCGTGTATTATTGCAAAAAATAGTAGATGAAAAATTACTGACTGCAAAAGCAGTAATCGGATTCTGGCCTGCACATGCCAGTGGCGATGATATCATCCTGGATGTAGACGGCAAACCCGTGACCATTCACACCCTTCGCCAGCAGGCAGAAAAAGTTGCAGGAGAACCTTATTATGCCTTGTCCGATTTCGTGGCTGGCCAGGAAAATGGTAAACAGGATTACTTTGGTGGTTTTGCAGTCACTACAGGTATTGGTTGTGATGAAATGGTAGCTGAATTTGAGGCTAACTATGATGATTACAATAGTATTATGGCAAAAGCTTTGGCCGACAGGCTGGCTGAAGCCTTTGCAGAACATCTGCATGAGCTGGTCCGTAAAGACTACTGGGGTTACGCTGCCGATGAACAGCTGAGTAATGAAGACCTGATTAAAGAAGAATATGCAGGTATCCGTCCCGCTCCAGGTTATCCGGCCTGTCCTGACCATACAGAAAAAGAAACCTTGTTTGACTTATTGGGCGCAGAACAAAAAATAGGTCTTCGCCTGACTGAGAGTTTTGCTATGTATCCAACCGCAGCCGTAAGTGGTTTCTACTTCTCCCATCCGCAGTCCAGATATTTTGGCCTCGGAAAAATCACTAAAGACCAGGTAGAAGAATACGCTGTAAGAAAAAACATGACCCTAGAAGACACAGAGAGATGGCTTAGTCCGAATCTGGCTTATTAAACTTATAAAATGAAGATCACCGACCACATAACCAATGCCAAGGGCAAAACCCTGTTCTCTTTTGAACTTTTACCGCCAGTTAAAGGTAAAAGCATTACTGATATCTATAATGCTATAGATCCTTTAATGGAGTTTAATCCTCCTTTCATTGATGTAACCTATCATAGAGAAGATTATATCTACAAACAACATGATAATGGGCTGCTTGAGAAAGTTTCCTATCGCAAACGTCCCGGGACAGTAGCGATCTGTGCAGCGATCATGAATAAATACAAGGTAGATGCTGTCCCACATCTGATTTGTGGAGGTTTTACCAAAGAAGAAACAGAAAATGCCCTGATTGACCTCCAGTTTTTAGGTATTGACAATGTATTGGTCTTGCGTGGTGATGCAAGACATGCTGATTCTACCTTTATTCCTACACCAGGTGGCCATGCCTATGCAACCGATTTATTGGGTCAGGTTTCGGACATGAACCAGGGCCGTTATTTATTTGAAGATCACTCTGCTTTTCAGACTGACTTTTGTATCGGGGTAGCCGGTTATCCTGAAAAACATTTTGAAGCACCGAATCTTAAAACAGATTTTAAATACCTGAAACAAAAAGTGGAAATGGGTGCCGAATTTATCGTTACCCAGATGTTTTTCGATAATGCCAAATACTGTGATTTTGTTGCCCAATGCAGAGCAAACGGGATAAATGTCCCCATAATTCCCGGCCTAAAACCTATTACTTCCTCAAAACAGCTGATTAGTTTACCCAAGATCTTCCACATTGACCTGCCCGAGGACCTGACCGAAGCTATACAGGAATGTAAAACAGAAAAGGACGTAAAAGAAGTTGGTATAGAATGGATGATCCAGCAGTGCAAAGAGTTAATTAAAGTTGGCGCACCAGTTTTACATTTTTACACGATGAGTAACCCTGAACCAACCAAAAGAATTGCAAGGGCAGTTTTCTAATTTATTGTCAGAATCATTCTGCTAAATGATATTTGGCAGATTCTTTGTATATTTCATACTCTACAAAGAATGATATGAGAAGGACGACATTGATGGTACTTACGGTTATAGGCACTTTAACATCCTGTAATGCCTTAAAGAACACAGTAGAAGCAAGTTCAGATTTATCTAAACTGGGAGGAAGCTGGGAGCTGAATTATATCTCAGGACCAAGAATAGCTTTCAACGGCCTTTATCCTGGAAATAAACCAACTTTAGTATTCAGTCTTTCCGATAAAAAAGTTAGTGGGAACAGCAGTTGTAATTCTTTTTCGGGAAAACTCAATGCAGATGATACTTCCATTAATTTCGATCAGCCTTTGGCAATGACAAAAATGGCCTGCCCGGGTGAAGGAGAGGCCATCTTCTTTGAAACATTGAAAAAAGTAAATAAATATACCGTCAAGGGCGATACCGTCCTTAATTTTATGATGGGCGATATCGCGATCATGCGGTTTAAAAAAATAAAATAGCAACAGCCTGCCTAAACGCGGTCTGCTGCTAACAAAAAGGTCTTAAAAGACTCAAAATCTACCTTCATAGCCGTAGCCAGCTTTTCTTTCTTTTTCAATTCCTCAACCTGAGCAGGCACAGTGATCTGCGCAGCAAGCTCTTCAGAGAATATATCAGGGAATTTACAGGCATGTGCAGTTGATAAAAAGACAAAAGAATCGTCAGCTGAAGGATACTGCTGCTGATATTCCTGTACAGCAAGCCAGGCAATTGCCGTATGCGGACAAGCCACATAGTTAAAGCGTTTGAATATATCATTGATAGCCTGAACGGTTTCCCCATCCGAATAACGATAACCTTTGACCATTTCCTTTACAGCTGCCCGGTCTTCCTTAAACATAGCCATAATCCTTACCCAGTTACTGGGTGCTCCGACATCCATCGCATTCGCATAGGTCTGTACCGATGCTCTGGTTTCATAAACACCCGTTTCTAAAAACCGGGGAACCGTATCATTGGCATTGGTAGCCGCAATAAACTGTTTCACAGGAAGTCCCATCCGATAAGCCAGCAAACCTGCTGCAATGTTTCCAAAATTACCGCTCGGCACAGCAAAAACGACACTTCTTTTCCCTTTCCTGAATAACTGGGCCAAAGCGTTGAAATAATAAAAAGTCTGTGGGATCAGTCTGGCAATATTGATAGAATTGGCAGAGGTTAATCTTCTTTTACTCTTCAGTTCTTCATCAGCAAAAGCTTGTTTCACCAGGTGCTGGCAGTCATCAAAAGTACCGTCAATTTCTATTGCCCGGATATTCTGCCCGTTACTGCATAACTGTAGCTCCTGAATCTCACTCACTTTACCTTTAGGATATAAAATGGTTACCCGCGTATTGGCTACCCCAAGGAAACCTAAAGCAACCGCCCCACCTGTATCCCCAGATGTAGCAACCAGAACATCCAGCAGCTGTTCACCGTCCTTCAGGAAATAAGCCATGATCCTGCTCATCAATCTTGCACCAAAGTCCTTAAAAGCCAGTGAGGGTCCATGAAACAATTCAAGCACATAAGTTTGTTCATCCAAAGGATGTAATGGTGCTTCAAAATTGATGGCATCAGTTATAATCGCTTTTAAATCCGCAGCCGGGATATCATCCCCCAACAAGGCAAAAGCAACTTCATAAGCAATCTCAGGCAGTGTATACCGGTCAAGGTGAGCAATAAATTCCGGATCCAGAACCGGGATAGTAACTGGCATATATAGCCCCTTATCCTCCGGCATGCTATTAAAAACCGCAGACTGGAAGTCCATTCTTAAATCGTGATTATTGGTACTGTATAATTTCATAACTACATTTTTTAATCCAGTACAACCGGGCCTTTTTTATTGACCGGTGATACAAATGAAAGACTGTTGATTTGAATTGATTTCAATTGTTTCTGCAATGCCGAAGTTATCTTACTGGCAGTTTCTTCATCCTTGGTCAGTGCAAAGACTGAAGGCCCTGAGCCAGAGATACCAAAACTAATTGCCCCCATTTCCATGGCAATAGCCCTCATTTTGTAAAAATCAGGAATCAGGATAGACCGCGTGGGCTCGACCAGTACATCTACCATACTGCGACCAATCAGGTCATAGTCATTGGTGAATAATCCTGTTACCAGTCCTGCTACATTTCCCCATTGTTTAACCGCGTCCTTCAATAAAACTTTGGAACGGATCATTTGCCTGGCATCTTTGGTCGGTACATCAACTTCCGGATAAACAATTGCCGCACAAAGTGCTTCAGGAAAGGGAAGACTGATCACATCCAGCGGTTCATAACTTCTGACCAGCACAAAACCACCCAGTAAAGCAGGCGCAACATTATCTGCATGCCCGTATCCGCAGGCCAGTTCCTCACCTTTCATCGCAAAAGGAACCATTTCTTTATTGCTGAGCTGATTATCCATCAAAGTATTGATCGCAAATAAACCTGCTACTGTACTGGCCGAACTCGAGCCTAAACCGCTGCCGATAGGCATCTTTTTATGCAGTTCAATATCAACCCCTACATCCGGACGCCCGATATGCTTCAGGTAGTTCTGAACACTTGCACTAACTGTATTTTTAGCCGGATCAAGCGGCAGTCGTCCATCATCACCTGTAATTTTAGAGATCACCACTCCTGGTGTTGCAGAGCGCTTCATCACCACCTCATCCCCGGGAGCATTTACTGCAAACCCTAAAACATCAAATCCACAAACCACATTCGCTACTGTTGCCGGAGCAAAAACTTTTACTGAATCTCTCATTTTTTACCCACGTTTATAATGTCTGCAAATACACCGGCAGCTGTGACTTCTGCACCAGCTCCGGGTCCTTTAACAACCAGCGGACGGTCTTTATACCGGTCTGTAGTAAAAGAAATAATATTATCACTTCCGGAAAGCATGTAAAAAGGATGCGTATCATCTACCATTTGCAGGTTGATTGTCACTTTTCCACCTTCCAGCTTGCCAATATATCTTAAGACCCGGTTTCCGGCTGCTGCCTGTGTCTTTAAATCTTCAAAATATGCTGCATTATTTTCCAGTTCCTGGTAAAAATCTGCCACACTGCTGGCGGCCATGCAGGCAGGAGGCAGCATACTTTCTATAGTTACATCAGTTTCTTCCATTGCATATCCCGCATCCCTGGCCAGGATCAGCATCTTGCGCATAAAGTCTTTTCCATTTAAATCATCCCGCGGATCTGGCTCTGTATATCCTTTATCCTGCGCTTCTTTCACGATTTCATGAAAACGGACTTCATCTTTGAAATTGTTAAAGATGTAGGAAATAGTACCCGATAAGATTGCTTCAATACTAAAGATGTTATCGCCACTTAACATCAGGTCTTTCAGTGTACGGATGATCGGAAGTCCTGCTCCGACATTAGTTTCATAATGAAAATCCACTCCGTATTTCCTTGCCGCAGTTTTGAAGGCAGCGTACTGTGCATATTCTGCTGAATTTCCTATTTTATTACAGGTCACCAGAGAAATACTGGATTCCAGGATTTTCTGATAAAAATTAACCGGGTTGGCACTCGCAGTATTGTCTACAAAAACGCAGTTCGGTAAATTCATCGCTTTCATTTGCTGAACGAATGAAGCCAGATCTGCCTTTTCAGCATGTTGTTCCAGTTCATTCTCCCAGGTGGAAAGATTGATCCCGGTTTTGCTTAAATACATCTGACGGGAATTACTGATTCCCATCACCTTTACTTCCAGATCATTGTTTTTTGCCAGTAAAGGGCTTTGCACTAATAACTGGCGGAACAAAGTTTTACCGATATTCCCGGTACCCAGGCAGAAAACATGCAGGGTTTTCTTCAGATCAGCAAAGAAAGCGTCATGTACCGCATTGACAGCTTTTGATAAATCTGTTTTGGATAAAATAACCGATATATTATACTCAGAAGATCCCTGTGCAATTGCTCTGACATTCACTCCGTTTCTGCCCAGTGCATGGAATAACTTACCAGACATACCAGGGGTATGTTTCATATTTTCTCCCACTATAGCCAGCACGGCCAATCCATTTTCTACCTGTGGATATTCCAGTTTTTTAGCTTGCAGTTCCAGTTCAAATTCTTTGCTGATGATGGCCAGCGCTTTTAATGCATCAGTCGGTTTCACGGCAAAAGTGATACTGTGTTCTGAAGACGACTGGGTAATCAGTACGACATTAATCTGTTCCCTGGATAACAGTGAGAAAAGTCTGCCGCTGAACCCGGCCTTTCCAACCATACCACTTCCTGATAAGTTGAGTATACTGATCTCATCGATAGAAGAGATCCCTTTAATCGGTAGTTTAGAGGTATTGACACCATGACGGATATAAGTCCCGCCAAAAGCAGTATTAAAAGTATTTTTAATGACGATAGGTATCTTTTTCAGGAAAGCAGGAGTCATCGTTGGCGGATAAATAACTTTAGCCCCGAAATAAGACAGTTCCATCGCTTCGGTATAACTCAGTTCAGGCAAAGAAAATGCCTTCTCCACCATCCGCGGATCGGCTGTCAGCATGCCATCCACATCAGTCCAGATTTCTATTTCCTCTGCATTCAGGGCAGCTCCCCAGATTGCAGCAGTAAAATCACTGCCGCCCCGTCCCAAAGTAGTGGTTCTTCCTTCGGTATTGCTTGCAATAAATCCGGTGACAAATAATAGTTTATCCTGGTTTAACCCATAAAAATCCTGGATCAGCAGTTCCGTTAAAGGCGTATTCACTTTAGCCTGTCCAAAATTACTGTCAGTTTTGATCAGCTCAGACCCGTCAACACAAAGTGCATCCGGGAAATCCTGTTTCGCGATATGACTGATCATAAAAACAGAACAGCGCTCTCCGAAACTCAGAATTAAGTCCCTGGTCTGGGGGCTCAGTTCCCTGAGATGATAAACCGATTGCAGGATATCTTCAAGTTCATTGAAGTATATCTTTAACCTGGTGAAAACGGGATTCTGAGCAGCTGCCGGAAGCAGAGTTCTGACAACTTCAAAATGTTTTTCCTCAATTTCTTTCAGTTCGGCAGCATATTCTTCTGCTACCTGCGCTTTTTCGGCCATTGTCTGAAGCAGGTTGGTCACCCCGCTCATTGCCGAGAGTACAACTACTGGGTAATCACCCTGTTCCCGTTCCCGCAAAATGCTGATCAGTGTACGGATGCCTGCTGCTGAACCTACTGAAGTACCTCCGAATTTTAAAATATTCATAATATTTAGGTTAAAAAAAAAGCGCCTTCCGGTTTAGAGGAAGGCGCTTTTTATGGTTTTTTTTATCTTTCTTATCATACCATTATAGAGCCGCCTCCGAGTATCCCGGTGGTAGTAATAATAATGGATGTTGTCAAGTTTGAATTATTTATCATATAGTTATAGCCCATATTGCTTCGTTAGCGCTACGCCATAAAGTAAAGTTATATTTTTCTAATAAGCAAGAAATAAGACAAAAAAATATTTATCCCCAGATTTAAACTACAAACCCAGCTCTGCTTTCATCTTCCTGGTTAATTTACTAACAGCCAACTCATAAGACTCATCAATCCACTTAAAAATCAATTGGTTCTGTAATGAATTATCCATAACTATCCGGCTCCAGTGCCGTTTGCTAAAATAAGATGGCTCCTGCAAAGCAGGATAACGGGCACGCAATTCATCAATCGTTTCCGGGTTACATCTGATACTGATACTTGAAAAAAGGTTAATATCTGTTGCCGCAAACATTTTTCCGGCGACCTTAAAGACCAGGACCTTTGGAAGATTTGCGAAGGGGAAACCTGCATTTACTTCTTTTTTAGCCAGGCAGTAATCATGAAAAGATTCAATGTCCATAAAAATCATTTTAACATAAGCTGTAAATTTATCAAACCTAAGGTCCTGATGCAAAACACCGTTCTCTTTTTCCTTACCTTTATGCCGTAAATTATGCAAGGACTAGTAATAAAATCAACAGGGAGCTGGTATTTGGTTCATGGAGAAGATGGACAGGATTATCAATGCAGGATTAAAGGTAAATTCCGGATCAAAGGAATTCAGACCACTAATCCAATTGCAGTCGGAGATCAGGTAGACTTTGAAATGGAGCCCAATTCTGAAAACGGAGTCATTTATAAACTCCATCCCCGGAAAAACTACATTATCAGAAAATCAATTAACCTGTCTAAACAGGCCCAGATTATTGCGGCGAATTTAGATGAGGCTTTCCTGGTCGTTACACTGGCCTCTCCAAGAACTTCACTGGGTTTTATAGACCGTTTTTTAGTAACCGCAGAAGCCTACCGCATCCCTGCGGTGTTAATTTTTAACAAACTGGATTTGTATAATGAAGACGGTCTGGAAGTGCTGGCCGAATATAAAAGCATATATGAACGCCTGGGTTATCCCTGTTATGAAGTTTCTGCCCTGGAAGGGACTAATATCCCTTTAATAGAGAGCCTGCTCAAAGATAAGACAACCTTATTCTCCGGTCACTCGGGTGTAGGAAAATCCAGTCTCATCAATGAACTGCTCCCTGGAAGAAGTATCAAAACAGGAGAAATCTCTGAAGCCAGTGATAAAGGACAGCACACGACTACTTTCGCAGAAATGCATACACTCCCTTTTGGTGGTTACCTCATTGATACCCCGGGTATCAGGGAGCTTGGGATATATGATATCAAACCCGAAGAGCTGGGACATTATTTCAGGGAAATGCGTGATCTGATGCACCTGTGTAAATTTAATAACTGCCGCCATATCAATGAACCTAACTGTGCTGTACTCCAGGCAGTGGAAGACGGTGAAATAGAAAGCAGCCGTTATGAAAGTTACCTGAGTATCTATCATGGTAATGAAACCAGAGCATAAACGGAATGAGAGCAGTTATACAAAGAGTTACCCAGGCCAGCTGCCATGTTAACCAGGAACTTACCGGTGCCATTGAAAACGGCTTACTGGTTCTGCTGGGCATTGAAGATGCAGATGAACAGGAGGATCTGGAATGGCTCGCGGCTAAAATTTCCAACATCCGGATTTTTAGTGATGAACAGGGTCTGATGAATAAATCTCTTGCTGATATAGATGGAAATATTTTGCTGATCAGCCAGTTTACCTTGTTTGCCGCGACCAAAAAAGGAAACAGACCCGGATTTACCCGTGCAGCAAGACCGGAAAAGGCGATTCCACTTTATGAAGCCATGATCCATCAGTTGACTGCACTACTGAATAAACCGGTACAAACAGGGATTTTTGGTGCAGACATGAAGATAAGCCTTGTCAACGACGGTCCCGTTACTATATTGATTGATACCAAAAACAAAGAATAAATGACTATACAGGAAGCACAGGAGACTGTCGATCAGTGGATCAATACAACTGGTATCCGCTATTTTAATGAACTGACCAATACAGCCATTTTAATGGAAGAAGTAGGCGAAGTAGCCCGGATCATGTCACGCAGATATGGTGAACAATCTTTCAAAAAAAGTGATGAAGCTGTTGACCTGGGTGATGAAATGGCAGATGTATTATTTGTACTGATCTGCCTGGCTAATCAGACTGGCATTAACCTGACTGAAGCCATGGAAAAAAACCTGATCAAAAAAAGCATCAGAGATGCTGACAGACATAAAAATAATGAGAAATTAAAATAGCACAGTTAAGATTATAACTGTGCTTTTATTTTCAGGGCAGCTTCTTTCAGCTCTTCCTGTGATGGGTTTAGTTTAGCTTTACTGAAATTCATGTCCCCTACCGCATTCATCGGGATCAGGTGGATATGTACATGGGGTACCTCCAAACCAATCACTGCCATCCCGACTTTAACGCAAGGAAAGGCCTTTTTCAGCGCTTCTGCTACTATCTTGGCAAATAAAGTAAGACCAAAATAACTCTCTTCGTCCATATCAAATATATAATCGATTTCCTTTTTCGGAATAACCAGTACATGACCCATAGTTAAAGGGCTAACATCCAGAAATGCCATAAACTCTGTGGTCTCGGCTACTATATGTGCCGGGATTTCGCCGGCTACGATCTTAGAAAATATACTTGACATATAAAAGTGGTTTATCTTGTGATTTCCAATATTTCAAATTCGATTTTTCCTGCCGGAACTTCAATCTCTGTCTTATCTCCCACCGATTTCCCCAATAGTCCCTGTGCAATCGGTGATTTTACCGAAATCTTACCGGTTTTCAAATCTGCTTCCGACTCCGCAACCAGCTGGTAAGTCATCGTCGCACCGTTTTTAACATTCTTTATTTTTACGATAGAAAGGGCCAGTACCTTTGTCAGGTCCAGTTTCGACTCGTCAATTAACCTTGCTGATGCAAGCGTGCTTTTCAATTTGGATATTTTTGCTTCATGCAGACCTTGTGCTTCCTTAGCAGCATCGTACTCCGCATTCTCAGATAGATCGCCTTTGTCTCTTGCTTCAGCTATAGCTTTGGAGATCAATTGTCTCCCCGTAGTAGTTAAGTAATGTACCTCTTCCTTTAGCTTATCTAATCCTTCCTGAGTGTAGTATGTTACCTCTGTCATAGCTCAATTTTATTATTTGTAAAACCTTTAAAATACAAACAAGACTATATCGGCTTTTAAGCCCACATAGTCTTGCTTCAATTCAAACGAAGATAACAGGCAATTCTTACAAAAGCAAATCTTTTAATTTGAATTGTTTGGAAAGCGCTTAAAACAATTACTTTTGGGTGCCTGTATAAAATTACCAGACCAATTTTATACAGGTTCTGAATGCACCATAAAAAAATATTTATGAACAAAAACTTTTTCAAAATAGCCGCTCTGTTCCTGTTAGGTACGTTGACAGCCCAGGCTCAGGAATTGTATATGCCAAGAAATATCAAAGCAGCATACGATAAAGGTACCCGTTCTCTGGATGGTAAACCAGGGAAAAACTACTGGCAGAATAAAGGAAAGTACGATATGACGATCACCGTCACCCCAAATGACAAGGTGGTTAGCGGAACGGAAACCATAACTTATACCAATAACAGCCCGGACACCCTTCACAGAGTTGCTATCAGGTTTGTCAATAACCTCCATAAACCAGAAGCACCAAGATCAGGTTATGTGAGCAAGGATTTTTTAACCCCCGGCTTAGATATTAAATCGTTTTCAGTAGATGGACAAAAATATAATGTGAACAGCAAAGACTGGGGTACAGTAGCCGATGTTGCGCTGAAGAGTGCCCTTGGACCAGGAAAAACAGCAACCTTTACTATTGACTGGAGTTACCCACTGTCAAAGGAGAGCGGAAGAGAAGGGCAGCTTGACAGCACAACTTTTTTTGTCGCTTACGCTTTCCCAAGAATTTCCGTTTACGATGACTATAATGGCTGGGACAGAATCCCTCATACAGACCGTACCGAGTTCTATAATGATTTTAATGATTACCTGTTAAATGTAAAAGCACCAAAGAACTACGTAGTCTGGGCCACAGGTGACTTAAAGAACCCGGACGAAGTACTACAGCCTAAATTCGCAGAGAAGCTTAAAAAGTCTTATACGAGCGATGACGTAACCTCTATTGCCAGTGCCCAGGAGATGGCTGCCGGAGAAGTGACCAAACAGAATGACTGGAATATCTGGAAATTCACAGCAGATCATATTACCGACGTAACCTTTTCAATGAGCAATCATTATGTATGGGATGCCGGAAGTGTAGTTGTAGATAATAAAACTAACCGCAGAGCAAGTGTACAGGCTTCTTATGACAGTAAAGCCAAAGACTTCTCTCACGCAGTAGTCTGGGGTAAACAGGCGCTGGACTGGTTTTCAAACAACTGGCCGGGCATACCTTATCCATTCTCTAAAATGACCGCAGTTCAGGGCTTTGCAGACATGGAATATCCGATGATGGTTAATGATTCAAGCACACCGGATCTGGAATTCAGTCAGTTCGTCCTGAACCACGAAATTGCGCATACTTATTTTCCTTTTTATATGGGGACCAATGAAACCCGCTATGCCCATATGGATGAAGGCTGGGCAACTACCCTGGAATACCTGATTGGTCAGCACCAGCTGGGCAAAGAAGTTGCAGATGAAAGTTACAAAAAATTCAGGGTTGTACGCTGGATCAAAGATCCTTCGACTGAAGAAGATCAGCCGGTTATAAGCTTATCGACACAAGTATCAGGAGTGGGTTATGGTAACAATGCCTATGTTAAACCTTCACTGGCTTACCTGGGTTTAAAAGATCTGTTCGGAGATGCGCTGTTCAAAAAATACCTGCATGCCTATATGGACCGCTGGAATGGTAAACACCCTATTCCATGGGATTTCTTTAATACGATTAATGATGTTTCCCATCAGGACCTGAACTGGTACTGGAACAACTGGTTCTTCAGCAATAATTATATTGATCTGGCCATCGACAAAGTAACTATCAAAGGATTAACCTACAGCATTTCGATCAAAAACACAGGTGGATTTGCTATTCCTTTCGACATCAAAATAACTTATGCAGATGGTTCTGCTGAGACTATCCATGAAACACCGCAGATCTGGAAATTTAATCAGAAAGCGGTTAATGTACAGTTCAATGCAAAGAAAACAGTTTCATCCATCGTTTTAGACGGGGGCATCTATATGGATGCCAAACCCGCAGACAACAGCTGGACAAAATAAACTCATCAAAAAAGGCCTTGTATTTATACAAGGCCCTTTTTGTTTATTTAAGGATCAGTACGGGTTTGCCCGCATCTCTGGACAGCCCTTCTGTGATACTCTGATGCGTTAAACTATACAAGAAGCTATGTTCTCCAGGCAGTGCAATGATCAGTTGCTGCTGATGCTGATCAGCAAACTCAATGACTCCTTTCAGGATATCGTTCTCATCCGAATAAAACAATTCGTATTCATAATCAGCCAGCATCTCTTTGAGAATCCCATCAATCTCCTGTACGGGATGCTCCGGGTCAAGATGTTTATTTAACGGATCCACATTTAAAAGAGCCAGTTTGGGATGAGGCCAGTGTTTAATACCATGTAAACGTTTCAACAGACCTACATGGTTCAGCGTTTTAAAATCACAGGCAACGAGCGCATTGGTTACAGGTACATACCTGGCATCCGGTGGGACAATGAATACCGGTACCGGACTGATCCTGGCCAGTTCAATCATATGATCCCCTACTGAACTCTTTTCATCCACAAAATCATTATTGCTGCCTAAGAGTAATACATCGGGTTGCTCCTCTTCAATCAACTTTAAAGCTGCACGCAGTAAAGGCATCTTCAGAAATACAGTTTTAATGGTAGTCCCTGCCCCCAGCTTCTTTAAAAGCTGTGCCTTTAATTCTTCTAACTGTCTTTTGAGCTTTCCTCTTAGCTCCTGGGCTTCATTTTCGCCCGTCTGGATAAAATCAGGCGTAGGGATTATCTGTTCAAAGAGAGAAACATAACACTGCGTAAAAAGAATAATCTGTTCAACATGACGATGGTTACTCAAATCAACAGCATAATTAATGGCATTAATGGAGGATACTGAAAAATCTACAGGTATGAGAATTGTCTTCATAATCAATCATTTTAATTAATATTTTGAGTCAGTTGCCGGATAAGTGCTGTCGTGGATAAAATAGTCTCAGCTGTTAAATCTTCGGATGCGGCTGCATACATTTCAATCGCCCAGGGAAGGAGTTTCTCCTGAAGGTTTTTCCCGTCTGTAGTCAGATAAACCAGATTGCTCCTTCTGTCATTCCCGTCTTCTTCTCTTTTCACCAGTTCGCGTTTAACCAGATTATCTATCAGATAGGTCATACTCGCCTTTTCTTTAATAATACGATCTGCTATTTCCTGCTGATTGATTCCATCCCTTTCCCAGAGACACATCAGTACCTCGAGCATTTCATACGTAATATTAAGCTGGTTTTCTTTGATTCTTCGTTGAATAAACTGACGGGAACGGATCCGGAGCTCAATGACTGCGCGTCCGAGTTCAAGGGCTAATAAGGCTTTACTTTTAGTTGTCATAACCTATTCCATTAAAAGACATATTAAAGTTAAGCAATAGATAGTATAGATCTATACTATTATTTCCGGAACAGGAATTTTTGACATTAAGATTTTATTAGATACTCAAAAGATCAGGATTTTATCCTGATGAACCGATAATGGATAAAGAAAAACACTGTTGAACAAACGCCAATAGTCAACACAGAGGTCATAAATACGGAAGACCATATTTCCAGGGCAGAGAAAGTACTCCAACTTGCCACACGGTCAGCAAACTCCAGATAATTCATCACTAACCAGCAAGCAGTTAATAATGAAGTACTGTATACGCCCTGGATAAAAGATGTATGACCTCTTTTACCCAGCGTCAATAATAAAACATTTAAAAACAAGAGAACGGGAAGGCAAAACCAATGGAGATAAGAAATGGGTGAACCACTCAGATCCCTGGCCGAAGGTCCGTCTGGCGCAGCCCACATCACCTGGATATAAGTACAAACAACTGCAGCAACGTTGATACAAATAATTTCACGGGTCACTGGCCTCATAAATTTCATAAAAAAATTAGCGTACCCTTCCCAGGTCAAACTTCAGCGTACTGAAAAAGATAATAATCCCGATGATAGTCACAATCAGCAACAGTAGCATAAAGCTTAAAATCCACACCCATTTTTTGAAGACGAAACCCAGAAGGAGACAAGTTATAAAATGCAGCATCGCCAAGACTGTCAGCGTCGCCGGACTATGAAAGATCATGGCTAAAGAAGTATAAACACAACAGACCGCCAGGCTTAATCCAGCGGCAGTATAATTGTTAACCGGTTTATTTTTATCCTTAACGGACGGGTACAATACCACAAACACCAGGATCAGGATCAGAAACAGGGTTGGAAGTATATAGAAAAATAAGGTCTCAATAAGTGTTGAATGAATCACTTCCATGTTACGAACCTATTGAATCCGTTCCAGCTTATCAGCCAATACCTCTGAAATCTTCCTGTAAGAATCAAATGTCCATCCACCTACATGGGGAGTAAGTATAACTTTTTGTGATGCGCTCAGCTCCTCATACCAGGATTGTTCGGCCAGATTCGGGAATTTTTCTGCTTCCAGTACATCCAGTCCTGCTCCTAAAATTTTGCCGGAGTTAATGGCTTTCAGTACGGCTTTGGTATTGACAATTTCACCCCTTGCCGTATTGATAAAGAAGATATTTTTTTTGAAGTGATAGAAATATTCTTCATTCACCATTTGCCTTGTTTCGGCGGTCAGCGGGATATGCAGACTTAGAACATCACTGTGTTTAACAATCTCTTCCATGCTGCATTCTCTTGCATAAGCATCAGAAAAACCTGTTTTATATTTATCATAGGCAATCACATTGACTTCGAAACCGGAAAGTTTCCTGGCCATACTGCTACCCATAAAACCGTAACCGATGATTCCTACTGTTTTACCCTTAAGCTCCCATCCACGGTTACCTTCGCGGTCCCAGATTCCATTTCTGATCTCTATATCTGCTTTTCGGTGGTTGTTAATCAGTGAAAGCAGCATACCCATCGCATGTTCCCCTACAGCATCCCTGTTTCCTTCGGGTGCATTCAGCAACTGAATATTTTTTTCCTTAGCATAAGCTTCGTCAATATTATCCAGCCCGGCACCTGCTCTGGCTACGAATTTAAGACGCGGGGCAGCCTCCATCAGCTCCCTGTCTATTTTAAATTTAGTCCGTACAGCTATGCCATCATATCCGGCAATCACAGCCAGCGTTTCTGCTCTGGTGATTTTCGGAAGATCATCAACTTCATAACCTAATTGTGCTGCCCTGTCTTTAAACGCGGGATGTAGATCATCAACAATTAAAATTTTACCGCTCATCTGCTCTGAAATTATAAGGAAAGCTTAGTTACCAGCTGTGTAAGGGCTATAAAATCCTCTACAGTTAATTGCTCCGCTCTTTTTTCGAAATAAATATGGTCATTCATTTTCACTTTAGGCAATACGCCCGAAAGTGCATTACGTAATGTTTTCCGACGCTGGTTAAATCCAGCTTTCACAACCGTCCAGAACAGTTTCTCATCACAGGGCAATGTTTCCCTGTCATTTCTGCTTAGACGGATCACGCCCGAATTGACTTTAGGCGGCGGATTAAAAGTTCCTGGTTTTACCGTAAACAAATAGTCGATATTGTAATAAGCCTGGATCAGTACACTCAAAATTCCATAATCTTTGGTCCCGCTTTTTGAAGCACAGCGTTCGGCTACTTCCTTTTGAAACATCCCAACCATCTCAACTACATTTTCACGGTGCTCCAGAACCTTAAACAGGATCTGTGAAGATATATTGTAAGGGAAATTACCTATGATAGCGAACTTCCCGGAAAAAACCTTCCGGAGATCCATAGCCAGGAAATCACCATTAATTAATCTTTCTCCCATCTGAGGATATTTATCGTTCAGAAAATGGTAGGATTCGACATCGATATCAATCATATAAGTCTCCAGGTTTTCTCTTTCCAGCAAAATATCTGAAAGAATCCCCATACCCGGTCCTACTTCCAGCACCTGACGGTATTGGTCGGTATGAACTAAACCATCTACTATTTTAGCCGCTATCTTCTTATCGGTCAAAAAATGTTGTCCTAAATGTTTCTTCGCCCTTACCAAACTCATATGATTATTGTTTATTTCTGTAACCCGGAGAGTTAATTCTGTTTAAAGCTAAACAGGCCATTCTCCACTAAAAGTTGCAAAATAACTAAAGTTTTACGAGTAAAGGTCAAATTTTAAAAATCCGGTGTGTTTTGAGCTCAGTTACAGAGTGGATTTCAATTAGTAATATTGGCGGTCTTCTGTCCTGATCATAGTAATTTCAAGGAATTCTTCAATTTCTGAAGCAAAAGCAATAGCATCCTGCTCTTTGAAAGAGCCAAAATCTGCAATCAGCTGCGTTTGATGAGTTGGAAGATTGAGCTTAAGCGTGATGTTTGGTTGTGAATCCCTAAAGTAACTGCTCAGAAAAACCAGGCTATTCGCTTTGATATCGCTACTATTTAAAATCATTGCCTGTTCCGGACTGGCAAAACCAATCTTACCGGCCTGGGGATCAATCCAGATCAGAAACTGAGTATCAGCAGTAAATAATGATTGAAAACAGGCTGGTGTATAACGGGCATAACATTCAGCACCAGGCGCTAAACGATAATTAGTATCTATTGCTGCGCTGAAAGGAAATACCCGATAACCAATAGCAGCTGTAATTTGTAAACTCTGCTGATAAGTATCTGTATAATAACGGGTCAGATCAGGTTGATAATTTATAAAAAGCCAGCATACTCTGTCATAGTCTTTTAAATCTTCACTATACAAAAGACTAATATTTACACTTACCCGGTCTCTGGTATAAGTACAGGACAAACGATGATCCCTTTCTTTTTTAACCTCCCAGCCCTGGAAATAAGTATCCAGGTGCGATTCCAATTTCCCGAATGCTTTTTTCGGATGACTCCCTAACTGCATACAGCAATTGGTCTTAACAACCGGAAGATCAGAATTAAATCCTTCCTTCGGGACATAACCATCTGTTCTATATTCCAGATAGTCTAATTTGACGCCATTTAATACAAAAGGTGCATTGATCCTGTATTTTGTGGAAATAAATAATTCATTGGGATGAAGATCAGGAACTTCATGAACCAGTGGATTGGCGATTAAATCTTTATACGTTCCCCATTGAATCATAACGGACTGGTCATCCAGCCAGATTCCTTCCTGTAATAAATCAGCCGATGAGCTTCCTGCCGGATGAATAATCATTTCATCAGGGGCATCTTTCCGCCATAGAACCACAGATAATGTATCTTTTTCTATAAAATCGAGATAAACTTCCCGGTCAAATCCCGGTAGTTTCCATAACCACGACTCCAATTGCTGAAATCCGTCCATCCAGCTGGATGCATCCAGTTGCGGGGTGGTGAAACTTTTTATACTTACCCAGAAATAAGGCCCGTCTGTAAGTTCTTCCTCCGGACCAAAAGTGTATTTCTCTGCTGTGATATAGTCAATTTGCGTAAAAACAATTGATTCGTCGTCCCTGTTTGGCCCTGAAATCCCTATTGAAGAATGTCTGGTATTGATTCTGGAATCCTTAAAGATACTGGTTGCGAAACGTGTTTTAGGATATATCCTGGATGGAATTCCATCTTTTTCACTATTTTTATCACTACTTCTTTTAAACCAGTCAGCTATCCTGTTCATATGATGATGGGGTCGTTCTCTTTTGTAAAGATAGGAATACTGTTCGAGATAAGGCCACCATAAGGCCACCATGAGGCCACGTTCAGGCCACCTTTTACTTAGGAAAAACGTGGCCTCACCATCCCCTCAGGATACCTTGAATATGGACTCATTACGACCAGCATCAGAACAGTACCTAAACATAACCCAACCAGACTAGTATCATTTTTTTTTCATAACTCCCCCAGATCAAATGGAATTCTGTATTTTGCGCAAATTTTCATTTGAACATGAGCAATAAAATCAAAATAGGTATCAGTATAGGTGATGTAAATGGAATCGGTTTAGAAGTTATTCTGAAAACATTAGCCAATAACAGTATTCTTGATTACTGTACTCCTATCGTTTATGGACATACAAAAGTAGCCTCTTACCATAGAAAGGCACTGGCTCTGCCGGATTTCAGTTTTAACGTGATCAATGATGCAGAAGCTGCCAATCCTAAAAAGGCAAACATGATCAACTGCTGGGAAGAGGATGTAAAAATTGAACTGGGCACAGCCAATGAAACTGGCGGAAAATATGCCTTGTTATCTTTAGAAAGAGCAACCGAAGACCTGGTTAAAGGAAATATCGATGCTTTAGTTACCGCTCCGATCAATAAACATAACATACAATCAGAGAATTTTAAATTCCCTGGTCATACAGAATACCTTCAGGAACGTTCCGGCAGTGCCGACGTATTAATGTTCCTGATTAGTGAAGATATCCGTGTGGGTGTCGTTACCGGGCATATTCCTGTTTCTAAGGTTGCAGAAAGCATTACCAAAGAAAGTATTGTCAAAAAGCTGATCATGATCAATAAGAGCCTGAAAAGGGATTTCTGGATTGAGAAGCCTAAAATTGCCGTTCTTGGCTTAAATCCGCACGCCGGAGACAATGGTTTACTGGGTTCTGAAGAACAGGATATTATTATGCCTGCCATACAGGAGGCCTTCGATTCGGGGGTAATTTGTTTCGGTCCTTATCCGGCCGACGGATTCTTTGGCAAAGGTTCCTATAAACAATTTGATGCTGTACTCGCGATGTATCATGACCAGGGCTTAATTCCGTTTAAAACGATTGCTTTTGGAAGTGGGGTTAATTTCACCGCAGGAATGAAATATGTACGTACCTCACCTGATCATGGCACAGGTTACGATATAGCCGGAAAAAACGTTGCAGATCCTTCTTCTTTCATCGAAGCAGTTTTTGCGGCAGTACATATTGTCAAACACAGACGTGAACAGGACGATCTGTTAGGCAATCAGTTAAGAAGCGGCGGAAAAATTATAGAAACTGCAGCAGATGTGAAGGATGATGCAAATTAACAAACAATAATATTTCTAAAACATTTCAGAAATATCAAATTAATTCATACATTTGCGGGCTAAAATTTTGTTACAATTGAAACCTTTAAAACAATTCTCGATTCCGTTTACTGGCTTAAAAATTGGCAAGCATCAATTTGATTTTGAGATTGATAACAGCTTTTTTGATGCCTACGAGTACTCTTTAGTCAAAAAGGGTGCCCTTAAAGTAGCGGTAGAACTGGATAAACAGGAAACAATGCTGATTTTAAAAATCCGTTTAACCGGAACGATAAGATTAGAGTGTGACAAATGTTTAGCTGAATTTGATGCACCGCTTGACATTGCTGAAAGACAGATTGTAAAGTTTGCAGAAGATGAACTGGAGAGTGATGATTTAGAGATCATCATCCTGAATAAAAAAGAAAGTAGCATTGATATTGCTGATATTCTATATGAATTTATCACTGTATCAGTACCCTATATAAAAATTTGTGAGCAGAACGGCAATGGTGCCAAATGCGACGAAGAGATGATTGAAAGACTGGAAAGTCTGGCTAATCCCGCTCAGCAAGAAGAGAATACAACAAGTGCTGACCCACGATGGGAAGCATTAAAAAAATTAAAATAATAATTAAATAAAACATCAATGGCACATCCAAAACGCAAGATCTCTAAAAGTAGAAGAGATAAAAGAAGAACACACTATAAAGCGGTAGCTCCTTCTTTAGCTACTTGTCAAACTACTGGTGCAATCCACACTCCACACCACGCATACAATGTTGATGGTAATTTGTACTACAACGGTAAACTGGTTATTGAAAATACCACAATAGGTTAATTTTCCTGAGAAATTGTTTGTGTTTTCAGCCTGTTTAAGTTTAACTTAGGCGCTTGAAAAAAAAGGCAATAATGCTTTACTCACAAACTGATTTTTTACTATGAAAATAGGTCTCGATATAATGGGCGGAGACTATGCTCCCAAAGCGAACGTTTTGGGAGCAATAGCTGCTCATGAATTACTAGCGCCCAATGAGCACTTAGTGCTGATTGGTGATACTCAGCAAATAAAGCCTTTGCTTGCCGAGAATGGGTTCAATCCCGATCACTTTGAATATGTTCATACCGAAGAGGTAATTGGTATGGGCGAACATCCCACAAGAGCAATTGCTCAAAAACCAAACTCAAGTATTTCTGTAGGTTTCTCCATGTTAAAAAAGGGAGAACTTGATGCATTCGTCGGAGCGGGTAATTCCGGTGCGATGATGGTAGGTGCTGTTTTCAGTGTAAAAACAGTTCCGGGCATCATCAGGCCATGCCTGTGTACAATCGTTCCAAAACTTGACGGGGGAAGGGGTTTAATGCTTGACGTTGGTGCAAATGCCGATTGTAAGCCAGACACTTTACTCCAGTTCGGGGTTTTAGGAAGTTTATATGCAGAAAATGTGATGCAGATAAATAATCCAAAGGTTGGTCTGATCAATATTGGTGAAGAAGATGAAAAAGGAAATATGCTGAGTCTGGCAACTTTCCCTTTGATGAAAGAATGTAATCTCTTTAACTTTATAGGTAATATTGAGGGGCGTGATTTATTCAATGAAAAAGCAGATGTTATTGTTTGTGACGGGTTTACCGGAAACATTATGCTTAAATTGGCTGAATCGTTTTACATAATGACGATCAAAAAAGGACTTAAAGATGAGTTCTTCGACAGATTCAATTATGAAAATTACGGTGGAAGTCCGGTTCTTGGAGTAAATGCACCTGTGATCATAGGTCATGGAATCTCCTCGCCTACCGCTGTTAAAAACATGATCTTTCAGGCGAGAGACATGATATTAACAGGTCTGGTAGAAAAAATACAAGATGCATTTAAATAAAATCTGATAACAAATGAATAAAATTCACGCTGCAATTACTGCGGTTCAAGGTTATGTTCCTGACTATGTGCTTTCTAATAAAGAACTAGAATCGATTGTTGACACTACTGATGAATGGATAACCTCACGAACGGGTATTAAAGAGCGAAGAATATTAAAGGGTGAAGGTTTAGGCACCTCCGACATGGCAGTTCATGCAGTTAACGGACTGTTAAAGAAAAGAGGAATAACAGCAGAAGAAATTGATCTGATCATTTTCTGTACCACTACGCCTGATTTACCTTTCCCGGCTACGGCAAATATTTTAGCAGATAAAATTGGCGCGAAGAATGCCTGGGGTTTTGATCTGCAGGCAGCCTGTTCCGGATTTATTTACGGACTTTCTACTGGTTCACAGTTTATTGAATCGGGGAAACATCAAAAAGTATTGGTTGTTGGCGGAGACAAAATGTCCTCGATCATTGACTATACAGACAGAACTACCTGTATTATTTTTGGAGACGGCTGTGGAGCGGTATTGCTTGAACCCAATGAAGAAGGTAACGGCGTCATTGATTCCGTACTGAAATCTGATGGTGCCGGAAGACAATTCCTGCATCAGAAAGCTGGTGGATCTGTAAAACCGGCATCTCATGAAACTGTGGACAACAGGGAACATTTTGTGTATCAGGAAGGAAAAGCAGTTTTCAAATTTGCAGTAACCAACATGGCTGATGTAGCAGCAGAAATCATGGAACGCAATCAGCTTTCGGCTGAAGATGTGACCTGGTTAGTGCCTCATCAGGCTAATAAAAGAATTATTGATGCTACGGCTTCAAGAATGGGTGTTGGTGCTGAAAAAGTAATGATCAATATTGAACGTTACGGAAATACAACTAACGGAACTATCCCTTTGTGTTTATGGGAATGGGAAGACAAACTCAAAAAAGGCGATAATATTATTCTTGCTGCTTTTGGTGGTGGATTTACCTGGGGATCAGTGTACTTAAAATGGGCTTACTAATTTGTATGCCAATTTTATACAAATAAAAATATTAACTTAGAGTCTTTAAAAGACCAATATCTTTTCAACAAAACACCAAAAAATGGATATCAAACAAATTCAGGAACTCATTAAATTTGTTTCTCGTTCGGGCGTCAATGAAGTTGCAATTGAGCAAAAGGACTTCAAAATCACTATTAAAACTAACCAGGCCCCAACGGTTATTACCACAACAGTTCCTGCCCAGGCAGTGGCACCTCAGGTGTTACCTTCCGCTCCGGCAGTACAACCTGTTGCTGTAACAGGAGGCAACGCGGCTTCTGCAGAAGCTGATGATTCTAAATATATTACCATCAAATCTCCGATGATCGGAACTTTTTACCGTTCATCAAGCCCGGACAAACCTTCGTTTGTAAATGTAGGCGATGAGATCACTACAGGTAAAGTTATCTGTATTATCGAGGCAATGAAGTTATTCAACGAAATTGAAAGCGAAGTTTCTGGAAGAATAGTTAAAGTACTGGTTGATAATTCATCACCTGTAGAATACGACCAACCATTATTTTTAGTAGAACCTATGTAATATTTGCTTCTGGCAAATTATCATCTTATCAATTATATGTTTAAAAAAATATTAATTGCCAACAGGGGCGAAATTGCATTGCGTATTATTCGTACCTGTAAAGAAATGGGCATTAAAACTGTCGCAGTTTATTCGACTGCCGACAGAGAAAGTCTACATGTTCGTTTCGCGGATGAAGCTGTTTGTATAGGCCCTCCTCCGAGTAAAGATTCCTATTTAAGTATCCCGAACATTATTTCTGCTGCTGAATTAACCAATGCCGATGCGATCCATCCTGGTTATGGATTTTTATCAGAGAATGCTAAATTCTCTTCTGTCTGCAGAGACTATGGAATTAAGTTCATTGGTGCTACACCTGAACAGATCAATTCTATGGGAGATAAAGCTTCTGCCAAGGAAACCATGAAAAAAGCTGGGGTACCTACTATCCCAGGTTCTGAAGGTTTACTGGAAAGCGTAAAAGAAGGTATCGTTCTGGCTAATCAGGTCGGATACCCTGTTATCCTTAAAGCAACTGCCGGTGGTGGTGGCCGTGGAATGCGTGTGGTATGGAAAGATGAAGAGTTTGAAAATGCATGGGACAGTGCAAGACAGGAATCGGGTGCTGCTTTCGGAAACGACGGTTTATACTTAGAAAAATACATCGAGGATCCACGCCACATTGAAATCCAGATTATTGGTGACCAGTATGGTAAAGCCTGTCACTTATCTGAGCGCGACTGCTCTATTCAGCGTCGTCACCAGAAACTGGTAGAAGAAGCTCCATCACCTTTTATGACTCCTGAACTGAGAGAGCGTATGGGTGAAGCTGCTATCAAAGGTGCAGCTGCTGTACAATATGAAGGTGCAGGAACCATCGAATTTTTAGTTGACAAACACCGTAACTTCTACTTCATGGAAATGAATACCCGTATCCAGGTTGAACACCCGGTTACTGAAGAAGTTATCAACTATGATTTAATTAAAGAACAGATCAAAGTGGCTTGTGGCGTTCCTATCTCTGGTAAGAATTATCTTCCGGATATGCATGCTATCGAATGCAGGATCAATGCTGAAGATCCTTTCAATAACTTCAGACCTTGTCCTGGAAAAATCACGAACTTCCATTCTCCGGGAGGACATGGTGTAAGGGTTGATACACATGTTTACGCAGGTTATCAGATTCCTTCCAACTATGACTCTATGATTGCCAAACTGATCTGTGTTGCACAAACACGTGAAGAAGCAATCAGTACGATGGAGCGTGCTTTAAGTGAATTCGTGATTGAAGGTGTGAAAACAACCATTCCTTTCCATTTAAAATTAATGAAAGACCCTAACTTCAGGGCCGGGAATTTCACCACGAAATTCATGGAAACTTTTGTTTTTTCTGAATAGAGAAAATCTAATTATTATATTTAAAACGTAAATACCATTCTAATAAAATAGAATGGTATTTTTGTTTACAAATAACGTACATGAGTGATAACAAAGCGAAGGACCTAATTGGTGCTATTAAGAATAAAGGAAAGAATCTGGAATCTGAAATGTCTTTCTTCGACCATATTGATGTATTAAGAAAACACTTACTAAGATCTTTACTTGCCGTAGTAATTTTCACTGGTCTTGCCTTCTGGTATTACGACTTCCTCTTCAACACTATCATTATGGGCCCTGACAGCCCTACTTTCTGGACTTACCGGATGATGTGTAAATTAGTTCAGATCTTCCCTTCGCTGGGAACTGACTTCTGTATCACCAAAATCAATGGTAAAATCATCAATACGGAAATGGCCGGCCAGTTTACCTTACAGATCAATTCCTGTATCATGACCGGGGTAGTTTTTGGTATCCCTTATATCCTTTTTGAACTCTGGTTATTTATAAAACCAGCCCTTCATGATAAAGAAAGGAAGGCTGCAAGAGGATTTGTCTTCTTTGCTTCTGTATTATTTTTGATAGGTGTTTTATTCGGCTATTTCATTATCTGTCCACTCTCGATTAACTTCCTGACGAATTTCTCGGTGAGTCCGATGATCGAAAATACTTTCACTATTGACTCTTATTTATCATCTGTTGCCACCTTAACAATTGGAACAGGAATTATATTTGAACTACCAGTAGTTATTTATATCCTCTCCATTTTTGGCATCATGACCCCGGCATTTATGCGGGCAAGCCGGAGATATGCAATTGTAATCATCCTGATCATTGCAGCTGTAGTTACCCCTACTCCGGATATGGTGACGATGCTTGTGGTTGCTTTCCCGCTCTTCATCTTATATGAATTGAGTATTTTCATTTCAGCAAAAATTGAACGCAGAAAAAACAAAGAATTATACGGTACAACTAAAGGCAATAACTCATAAATCATGTCTGTAACACCATTAAAAATAGCCATTGGCGCTGACCATGCCGGTTTTAACTATAAAGAAGTATTACGTGCTTTTCTCACGGACTTTGAAGTCAAAGATTTTGGAACTTATTCAGCTGATTCAGTAGATTATCCTGATTTTGCACATCCGGTGGCAACAGCGGTTGAAAATGGGGAATTCCCTTTTGGCATCCTGATCTGCGGAAGTGCAAACGGAATAGCCATAGCAGCGAATAAACACCAGGGAATCAGGGCTGCGATATGCTGGGAGAATGAACTTGCAGCTTTATCGAGGATGCACAACAATGCAAATATAATCTGTATCCCGGCACGTTTTGTAACTGAAGAACTAGCTAAAGAAATGGTGATGACTTTTCTGAATACTGCATTTGAAGGGGGCAGGCATGCAACCCGTGTAGGAAAAATATCCTGCTAAACAGATTTTAGAAATTTATAAAAAGGCCCGGGTAAACAACCCGGGCCTTTTCTGTTTAAAATCCGGATCCCGTCCGGAACCGGGAAAAGAATTCATGTAACATGAGTCTTACAGGCAACTCAGCGGTTATTTTCTTATCTTCAATCCCTCTTTAAACTGAACCGATTTTCCAACTAATTAAATAAGATAATTAACAAAAGCTAAATAATGAATAAACACATTTTAAGTACAAGCCTGGCATTTCTGCTATGTCTGGCTGCCTGTGCGCAGAATAAAACTGCGGTTAAATTCAGTGAAAGCATTGATAAGGCAAATGCTTACAAACACCTTTCTGTACTCGCATCTGATGAATATGAAGGCAGGGAAACTGGTAAAAAAGGAGCCTGGATGGCTGCCGATTATATCAAAAACTATTTCAAAAGTATTGGTCTAAAAGGCCCGGTAGAGGGAGAATATTTCCAGCCTATTGATATGGTTACCTATAACCTGACCCAAAGTAATTTCAAGATTAATGGCCAGGCTAAGGAAAACAATAAAGATTTTGTTATTCCGGCCTATAATGTATCCCTCCAGGGATTTAACTTTGATGTTAAAGAAGTACTATTCGCTGGTTATGGCATCAATACAGCCGATTATAATGACTATGCAGATATCGATGTGGCCGGAAAAGTAGTACTGATCTTTGCGAATGGAAATCCAACCTTAAAAGATGAGCCTGCCCCGGCAGACCGTGCTGCAAGAAGAAAAGCAATGGCTGCAAAACGTCAGAAAATCCAATACCTGGCAGATCACAAAGCATTGGCTGTTCTGGAAATTGACCCTGCGCTGGATAACCTTTCTGAAGAAGCAAAGTTAATGTATGCGGGTTCGGGTCAACTTTCACTGAAAACAGCCGAAAGTACTGCACGTATGGCAAAAATGAAACCCTTTGCTTCCATTAGTATCTCGACAGCTACCGCTAACGAATTGCTAAAAGCTTCAGGGACTTCGGTAGAGACTATCCAGCAAAAGATCAGTTCTACAGGAAAACCAGCCTCTTTTATCATCAATACAGCAGTGTCTGGCAGTGCATTGAAGAGCGAAGTTAAAGTAAGGGCAGAGAATGTACTGGGTTTCCTGGAAGGTTCGGATCCGGTCTTAAAAAAGGAAATCCTGGTGATCACCGGTCATTATGATCATATTGGTTTGACGACTTCCGGTACAGATAAAGTGAACAACGGTGCTGATGATGATGGCTCGGGAACTACCGGCGTATTGTTGATTGCCGATGCCTTTACTAAAGCTAAAGCCGCAGGAAAAGGGCCTAAAAGAAGTATCTTATTTATGACAGTAGTTGGTGAGGAAAAAGGTCTTTTAGGTTCAGAATGGTATTCGGAACACCCTGTACTTCCACTGGAAAATACGATTACTGATTTAAATATTGATATGATCGGAAGGGTCGATTCTGCACATAAAGATCATCCTGATTATGTATATATCATTGGGTCTGATATGTTAAGTTCAGAACTGAATGCGGCAGGAATAAAAGCCAATGACGACTACCTGAAAATGAACCTGGATATGAAATATAATAACAGAACAGATCCAAACCAGTTCTACTATCGTTCAGACCATTATAATTTTGCCAAACACGGTATACCGGTGATCTTCTATTTCAACGGCGTACATGAAGACTACCATCAGCCGGGTGATGAAGTGAGTAAAATCAACTTCGACATGCTGGCCAGACGGGCAAAATTAGTCTATTTTACTGCCTGGGACCTGGCAAACCGTCCAAACCGGCCTAAGGTAGATAAAAACGAAGATGGCACACCTAAAAACTAATTTCAAAAAACCTGCATAACGTGCAGGTTTTTTCGTTTAGCTACAAGCGTAATTATTATATTTGAAAATGACGAAGATTGCTGAAGAGTTTTTGGAAAAGGCAGATGAGAAGGCATTTGATCTGGATCATCGTAACACGATCAACCACAACATTGGTAAATACAATGATGCGGTTGCAAAGGGTTTAACGAGATTTGAGAATTTAGAAAACTCAAAAAAGAAGGCCCATGTAATCAAATGGCGGGTAATGGAAAATCTCGACAAATTCTTACCTGAATTTGAATCGAATTTCCAGCGTCGGGGTGGAAAAGTAATCTGGGCAAATGATACAGAAGAAGCACAAAAAGAGATCTTAAATATAATCAACAGGAACGGTGGCAAATCGGTTATCAAATCGAAATCCATGACTACTGAAGAAATTCATTTAAATGACTTTCTGGAGAAAAATGGGATAACCTCTGTAGAAAGTGATCTGGGCGAATTTATTGTTCAGTTACTGGGACAGAAACCCTATCACATTGTCACACCGGCAATGCACCTGACCAAAGAAGATATCGCTAAATTATTCCACGAGAAATTTGGTACACCTATAGATTTCACACCCGAACAGCTTACACAGAAAGCCCGGGAATTACTGCGTGAAAAATATCTGACCGCTGATATCGGTATAACTGGTGGTAATTTCCTGATCGCTGATACGGGCAGCATTGCATTAACGGAAAATGAAGGTAATGCCAGGCTGAGCACAACCTTTCCAAGAATACATATTGCCATTGTCGGCATTGAAAAGATAATCCCCTCGATGGCAGATCTTGACCTTTTCTGGCCGCTGTTATCCAGCCATGGAACGGGTCAGAACCTGACTGTATATAATACTATTCTGAGTGGCCCGAGACAGCCTGGTGAAACTGACGGACCGGAAGAAATGTATGTGATCCTGTTGGATAACGGACGTACCAATCTGCTCGCGCAGAAAGATCAGCGTCAGGGCTTGTATTGCATCCGTTGCGGAGCCTGTCTGAATGCCTGTCCGGTTTATAAAAACATTGGGGGACATACCTACAATACAACTTATAGTGGCCCGATCGGCTCTATCATTACTCCGCATCTACAGGGGATGAAAGATTTCAAACACCTGAGTTATGCCTCAAGTCTTTGCGGGAAATGTTCTGAAGTCTGCCCGGTAAAAATTGACATTCATAAAATGCTGCTCCTGAACAGAAGAGATGCTGCAGACCAGCATGAAAATTCTAAAACTGAAGAAATTGGCTGGAAAGTATGGAATGCCGGAATGGCGAAAAGATCCAGAATGGATATGTTCGGAGGAAAAATCAAGAACTTCTTTCTTAAATTTTTCTTTAAAAAGATGTGGGGAAAGTATCGTGAAATGCCGGAAGTAGCACCTAAATCCTTCGCTAAACAGTGGGAGGAACAAAATAAAACTAAACCACAAACCTAACCTATATGCATTTCGACCGGAAAGAAAAAGACGATAAAACATTATTGTCGCTGTATAAGTGTCTCCTTTATCCCAGAATGGTCGAAGAAAAAATGCTGATCCTGCTCAGACAGGGTCATATAGGGAAATGGTTTTCAGGAATCGGACAGGAAGCTATTGCTGTAGGTTCAACCCTGGCCATGAATGCAGAAGAATATATTCTTCCCATGCACAGGAACCTGGGGGTCTTTACCTCCAGGGATATTCCCCTGCGTAACTTAATGGCGCAGTGGCAGGGAAAGGTAACCGGCTTTACCAAAGGCAGGGACAGGTCTTTTCATTTCGGCACGCAGGATTACAAAATCATTGGTATGATCTCTCACCTGGGTCCGCAAATGGCCCTGGCTGACGGAATTGCCATGGCGGATCTGATTGCGGGTCAAAATAAGGCTACCCTGGTTTTTACAGGGGAAGGCGCTACCAGTGAAGGCGACTTTCATGAAGCCATCAATGTAGCTTCAGTCTGGAATTTACCAGTCATCTTTCTGATTGAAAATAATGGCTACGGTCTCTCTACCCCTATCAATGAACAATTTAATTGTGAACACCTGGTTGACCGGGCAATTGGTTATGGCATTGAGGGGATTCAGATAGACGGAAACAATATCCTCGAAGTTTTCGATACGATTACCGAAATCACAGAGAGCATCCGCTTAAATCCCAGACCTGTTCTGCTTGAATGTTTAACTTTCAGAATGCGCGGCCACGAGGAAGCTTCGGGCACAAAATATATACCTGCTCAGCTGTTTGAAGAATGGGGCACTAAAGACCCTGTTAAAACATTTGAAGATTACCTTTTTCATCAGCGCGTACTGACCGATGAATTGTTACAGGAGATCAAAGCTGAATTTAAAGCTGAAATAGACCGGGAGATTGAGCTTGCTTTTAAAGATGCGGATCCTGTCCCTTCGATAGAAACGGAACTCGCGGATATGTATTACCCCTATATACAGGAAGTTACTCTCCCTACTGAATCAGCTACAGAAATGCGGTATATTGATGCCATCAGTGACGGATTGAGAATCGGAATGCAGCAACATCACAACCTGGTTATTATGGGTCAGGATATTGCCGAATACGGAGGTGCCTTTAAAATAACTGCTGGTTTTGTAGAAGAATTTGGTAAAGCCAGAGTGCGAAATACCCCCATCTGTGAATCTGCAATTGTAGGTGCGGGACTTGGCCTTTCTATCAATGGATATAAAGCTGTCGTAGAAATGCAGTTTGCTGATTTTGTCACCTGTGGTTTTAACCAGATTATAAATAACCTGGCCAAAACACATTATCGCTGGGGAGAAAAAGCGGATGTAGTAATTCGTATGCCAACAGGAGCCGGTACTGGGGCAGGGCCTTTTCATTCTCAGAGTAATGAAGCCTGGTTTACCAAAACTCCCGGACTCAAAATAGTGTACCCTGCTTTCCCATATGATGCTAAGGGTTTATTAATTGCCGCGATTGAAGATCCTAACCCTGTGCTCTATTTTGAACATAAATATTTATACAGAAGTTTAAGTGGTGAAGTTCCTGCTGGTTATTACACGGTCGCAATCGGAAAGGCAAACCTGTTAAAACAGGGCAACCAGTTGACAATAATCACCTATGGTCTTGGGGTACACTGGGCTTTGTCCTACCTGGAGGCCCACCCGGAATTAGCTATTTCACTGGTAGATCTGTGCAGTTTACAACCCTGGGACAAAGAAACCGTTTCGGAAGCCGTAAAATCAACCGGCAGAGTGATTATACTTCATGAAGATACCCTGAGTTGTGGTTTCGGAGCAGAGATCGCAGCATGGATTGCCGAACACTGCTTCACCTATCTTGATGCCCCCGTCATGCGCTGTGCAAGTATAGATACGGCCATTCCGATGAGTAAAATACTGGAAGATCAGTTCCTCGCCAAGAGCCGTTTGCATAAAACTGTACAAAAAATACTGGCCTATTGATGCGTTGGCACGATAATGGCCTGTCCTGGACAGCATTGCCATTATTTACAGAAGCGCGACATGAGAACCATTTATTTACTAAGTTTAGGATTACTGCTCTTTACGCTTCCTGGTTGTAATTATTTTAAGTCTACCCATCCGCAAGCTGCTTTGCCCGAAGAAGGTATGACCGGAATAACCGATAAATCCATCTTAAATTTTTCTGCAGCGATTGACAGGAATCTTAAAGATTACAGAAAGCAGTACAGTCTGATTTATGAATCAGGCGATTTCTCGGTGTACGCAGAAAAATACAGTGCCCATGATAATGGTATGTTATATAAAACCTATACCACTAACGGGACTATCAGTAATACAGTAAAAAGCTACTATTTTAAAAATGACAGTCTGATCCTGGTGAAGGAACGGAATAAACTCATGAATGAGGAGGGAGGTGTTTACAGGGACCGTCGCATTTACCTGCGCAATAACGTTACCTTTAAAATAGATAACCGCACAGCAAGTTCAGAAGAAGCACTCCGCACACTTCCCTATCTGCCTGTACAACCTGCTGACAGTAAATATCCGGATGATAATTATGTTTCGGATGTGAAAGGTATCAATGATGCAATCAATGGTACTGATAAGTTTGAAATGGTATTCGATAATATCACTACGTATCCTGATGCACTTTATATTACGCTCAAGAGTAAAAGACAGTCAAACTATAAGGCAAGTATCCTGGTAAAAAATAAAGATACTTACGTAGACAGCCTGTTAAATTTCCCGGGACTCTTTAAAGATCGCTGGTTAAAACTGAAATGGGTTATCGAGGATCACAACGCTGTTTATGTTCCTGTTGCAGCTGCAACCACTTCGGCCAGCGGGCTAAACAAATAGATATTACCGTTATCCAGACATTCACACCGGAACCTTTTCCTGAGCTGCTCTCCCTTTTTGAATCTGCGTCCATCCTTAATAGTAAATACAGTATGCTGGGGCAACTCTTCCAGGCGGGTATGATCTCTGACAACATCATATTTTTTGAGCGCCCTGGAGAGCTTTAAATCGGTACAACTCGAAGCCGACGGATTACTCAGATAAGTGCTGATAGCGATGTGGAGATCTTCCGGAAAAATCTGCTGATCCAGAAAAGGGGTCATCATTCTTTTAAAATTATGCTTCCATTCTCCACCATGGGGTTTGACCTTATTTTTATGATCATTCCAGGTGAGCAAATGTGCAAATTCATGAACTGTAGTCACCAGAAAAGCATAGCGGTTCAGATTGTTGTTCACTGATATCTTATGTCCCAATTGTTTAAAAGGGTGTCTGTAGTCCCCCAGTTTAGTGGCCCTGCTTTTGGATATCTTAAATTCGCACTGAAAATAATCAATCCATTTAGCTATTACCGGAGCTGCCTCGGGGGGCATATACTGTGCTAAAACATTGATTTTTTCCACAGTACTAAGATAAAGAATTTACTTTAAAAGTTGGAAGGCTATTAAGCTGGCTACATAGGCCATTCCTGTCATGTACACGATTTGTATAACCGGCCATTTCCATGATTTGGTCTCTCTGTATACAACCGCTACCGTACTCATACACTGCATTGCGAAAGCGTAAAACAGCATCAGCGCAAAACCAGTAGCAAAGGTAAATACCGGCAATCCGGTTTCAGGATTTCTGGCTTCTCTCATTTTATCTCTTATCGTTCCTGTCTGTCCCTCTCCGTTGTCTACACTGTAAATGGTAGCCATCGTTCCTACAAACGCCTCTCTTGCTGCAAATGATGTAATCAGTGAAATACCTATCTTCCAGTCAAAACCCAGGGGCTTGATGACAGGTTCTATAGTCCGGCCCAGAATACCTGCATAAGAACTTTCCAGTTTTTCTGCAGCTTTATCTCTTTCCAGTGTACTGATCTGTAAACTGTCTTTCTTCAGCTCAATCGCTGCATATTTTTTCTCTATCTGGTCAAAGCTTTTGGGAGGGCCATAAGTAGCCATTACCCACAATACAATGGAAATAGCAATGATCACCTTACCTGCTTCAAATACGAATGTCTTGGATTTCTCATACATGGTAAACAGGACATTGTTCCATCTTGGCATCCTGTAAACTGGTAACTCCATAATAAAATATGATTTCTCTGTAGCCTTGATCAGGAATTTCATGACAAAAGCAACGATAACCGCAGCGAAAATACTGATCAGATACATCCCCATCAGGGCTAATGCCTGCATATTGATGATACCGAACAGTTTCGTATCCGGAATGATCAGAGAGATCAGTAAAGTATAAACAGGAAGCCTTGCAGAACAGCTGACCAATGGTGAAACCATAATCGTAATAATCCTGTCCTTCCAGTTTTCAATATTCCTGGCGCTCATAATAGAGGGTACTGCACAGGCAAAACTACCGATCATCGGGACCACAGATTTACCACTCATCCCGAATTTCCTCATGATTTTGTCCATCATAAAGGTTACCCTGGCCATATAACCGGTATCTTCCAGAATTGAAATCAGTGCAAATAAAATTGCAATCTGAGGAACAAACACACTAATCCCACCTATTCCGGCAACAATACCATCCAGAAAAAGATTAGTTAATATTCCATCGGGAAGATGTTCATGTCCGAATTTCGTAAACCAGGCAAATCCCTCTTCGATGAGTCCCATTGGATAGGCGGCCAGCGAAAAAATGGCATTAAAAATAAATAACAGGATAAAAATGAAGATAAAAAATCCCCAGAAACGATTTGTTAATACAGAGTCTATTTTATCACTGAATGCAAATTTCTTTATAGCACCTGTATCTTTGATCACACCGCTTAAGACAGTGCTTAAATATCTGTAACGCGCGATTGTCTCGGCTGCCTGTAATTTTGAAGACTCAAAATGGTGTGCCTTTTTAATCTGTTCTAATTGTGTATGCTGTGCTGAAGTATAAATATCAAGGTGTTCATGCTGATGAAGTAACTGTAAAGCAAAATAATCATTGCTGGTACCCAGAAAAGTCTTTGCTTCTTCTATGGCATCTTTTGCCAGTACATTAACATCTGCTCCCTCCACCTGGGTAGGAATAGTAGTCGCATTGGCAATTGCTTTTTTCAGTTCTTCGAGGCCTGTTTTACTTCTTGCAGAAATAGCCACAACCTGTACACCCAGACGTGAAGAAAGTTCATCAATATTAATATCGATCCCTTCCTTTTTAGCCATATCTGTCATATTCAGGGCAAGTATTACCGGAATCTGCAGATCAGCTACCTGAGAATACAACAATAAATTCCTGCGCAGGTTAGTCGCATCAGCCACCAGTACTACCAGATCCGGATGGCTCCGGTTTTGCTGATCTGCCAGAACCTGGAAAACGATACTCTCGTCTTTACTCTTCGGATATAAACTATAGGTACCTGGCAGATCGACTACTTCAGCCTGTCTGTCCGCAGAGAGTTTACAATAACCTGTTTTCTTATCAACAGTAATTCCCGGAAAGTTCCCGATTTTCTGGTTTAACCCGGTAAGCAGGTTAAACAAAGTTGATTTTCCCGTATTCGGATTCCCAACCAGTGCAATTTTTAAAGTAGTAGCAGCCAAAATGTATCTAAGAGATTATAATCACAGAAGCTTCGTTTTTACGTAAACAAAGTTGATATCCCGCAACGCGGATAGCCATTGGATCACCCAGCGGAGCAAAACGTTCGACCTCCACAACTTCACCAGGCAAGCAGCCCATCTCTATTAATTTCACTGACATTTCTAAATCTGTAAAAGCTACAATAGTGCCACGTTCTCCTGGATTTAACTGCGAAAGGTTCATATCTTTAATTAGTCCGCAAGGTACCCTTTATCAATAATAAATCCAAATAAACAAGGACTTATCCATCAAAAACCAGGTTGTTCTTAAACAAGAAAAGCCAGATTCAATTGAATCTGGCTTTTCTTGTTTAAATTCTACATATCTCCCCGGTTACGACCGCCGCCGCCACCACCGCCACCGCCGCCAAAACCACCACGATCACCTCTTCCACCACCCTGGCCAGGCATATCTCCCTGTATGTTCTTACCACCCATTCTGTTGAGCGAATAAGTAAACGAAAACATATAATATCTTTTCAACACATTATATCTTAAATCTGTGATTGTATTATTGGTAGCAGTTCTTGAAATTCCCTGATTCTGGTCCAGTGCATCATTGACAGCTACTTTGAAAGTTCCTCTGTTTTTAAAGAATTGTCTGCTGATATAACCTGTTACCAATGTATAACTATTATCATAACCAGCCCCTCTGCCTGTATTCTGATAATAATCTACTGTAGTAGCCAGACGTATTGATCCAGGGAACATATAACTGATATCAATCGCCGGATTCAGCGTGTAGTAAGTAGTGTTGGACCCTGCCTGCGCAGAATAAGTTGCCCTGTTAATTGATCCTGCCACACTTGCCACCATATCCAGTTTATCCAGGGAAGAAACCAGTCTGTATTTATTCGTCACAGACAGATTATTTGTGATATTCTGAATAGAGTTCGTAAAGTTCACCCCTCTTGCGTATGTACCTCCAAGGTCAATATTCAGGGTCAGTTTATTATCCTTAACTACCGGGAAACCCAAAGAGGACCCGAAAGTTCCTGCATATACACCTCCGACATTGACAGGTATCACTGCAATTTTTCCGAAGTTCGGATCAGTAGGTGTATTGATCAGCATGCTGTTATTCCCAAAAGAATTAAATGTCTGGGTTACGTTTGCAAAAATGAACAGGGAACGTGACTTCGCAAAGTCAAAATTGTTATATACAACGGTAAGATTATTGGTAAAAGAAGGTTTCAGGTTAGGATTACCAATCGGAATACTTTGTGTATTTGAGTTATCCGGAATTGGCTGGATCTGCGCAATGGAAGGTTGTTGTGTACTTCCGCGATATCTGATCACCAATCTTTTACCTTTGCTGAAATTATAACGGAACTGACCCGATGGGATGAAATTATAAAAACTCTGGTTCAGTATATTACCGGTGGTCAGGTTTTCATTTCTCCTTTCGGTATTTTGTACTGCAACCCCGATATTCCAGGTATACATTTTCGCCACTTTGCTTAGACTTGTACCCACAGCATTAGTCAATGTTTTGTTCTCATAACTATTCGTATAGGTTAGATCCGGCAGGTCGTACTGAGAAGTAACGGGATTAAAATTATACGTATACCGCTCGCTATTACTGAAATTATACATATTCTGATAATTCAGTTCCAGGTTCAGGGTTTTAGAAAGCGGCTCTGTATAAACCAGTCTCGAAGTATTACTGATTGCATCTGAACTCTGGTTATTCAGCTGGTTAATGAGTGCGCTCTTTACAGGATCAGCTCCGGTAGTATTGTTTACGATATCATTATAATTCTTAGCATCATTATCATTGATAGTCGTATTGATATTCAGGGATATGGTACGCCCCTTCTTTGCGAATTTTTTCCTGAGCAGGATATTATTGGTAATGGTTGGTGTCTTAGAACTTGTATTGAGCCCCTGTGTACCTACAGTTGTATAATCACTGTAATTGTTCACATAACTGGTATTCTGTCCCAGTCCCGTCTCTGTATAGGTAATATTGGGCTGAACGCGGATAGACATTGAGGAGTCAATTTTCGTATCCACTAAAAAATTAAAACGGTGATTCGTCGCATTCGTAGTACTGGTCAGGTCCTGATTAAATGTAGTTGTACCATTTCCTAATAAATTCTGCACGGTACTGTTCTGATCATTAAATAAAGATGTTTTATTGAAAAAATAACTGGCAGTGATTTTTGTCTGGTCTGTATAAACGTCAGCAAAGTTAAGTCCGGCTGCATTCGTGTTTGTGATTCCCTGAGGAGGGGCTCCGGAAGCAATACTAAAACGACCGCCACCACCGCCACCGCCGCCGGTTCCCAATCCACCGCCACCGCCGAAATTCTGTTTATTTACATTGTTAAACTGACCTATTAAGGAAAACTGCTGTTCCTTATCAAACTTATTGGCATTCAGGTTCACATCATAACGGCCATCTGTACCATAACCAGCACTTGAATTACCAAAATATCCGTTCTTCTTATCTTTTTTAGTCGTGATATTAATAATTTTCTCTCTGTTCCCATCATCGACGCCAGTAAACTGTGACTGATCGGAAAGCAGGTCTATAACCTGGATCTTATCAATCATATCGGCTGGTAAATTTTTGGTCGCCAGTAAAGGGTCATTACCAAAGAAGTCTTTACCATCCACACGTACACGGGTAACTGTTTCGCCCTGGGCTTTGATGGATCCATCTTTAGCCACATCCACGCCGGGTAACTTTTTCAGGACATCTTCCACAACTGCGTTTTCTCTTACTTTATAGGCCCCGGCACTGTATTCAACAGTATCTGTTTTCACCACTACAGGAGTAACTACTCCTTTAATAACTACCGTGTTCAGGTTTAATCCATTGTCATCCATTCCGAAAGTCCCGAGGTTAACGGCAGGTACAGCAGCAGTTACTGTAAATACCTTATTCACACTTTTTAAACCAAGATAGGCCACGGTTAACCTGTAAGGTCCGGGAGAGAGTCCTTTGATCGCAAAACTACCATCAGGGTCTGTATTAATGGTTCCAGCTACACTGGAGTCCCTCAGACTCTTAACTGCAACAGAGGCATAGTCTATCGGTGATTTGTCTTTCGCATTAATGACTTTACCCGTTACGGAGCCATTTTTTTGTTGCGAATAGGCAGAAAAGCTGAGGAGGATAAAGGCAGTCAGCAGGAGATTTTTTGTAAAATTCATCATTTAGGGAGCTTGATATTTTTCAATTAACTCCTAATGAGACTCAATTCGGGGAAAATAGTTTGGCGAGGAGTGTTAAAAGAAGGGTAACATTTTAAATACATCAAATTAAGCACCTGAAAGGCTGCTCAATTGTTTTAACACAGGGCAGAATAGATGATTAACTATTCCTGCCCGTTTTAGCCTGAGGACCAGCAGTGTGGACTACCTTCGGACAATGACATCCGGGTCTGAAAATGCTGCATCCGTTCAATCCTACCGCAGCCAATAAAAGTAATAAACTAATTTTTCTTCTCATTGTAGTTTGATTTATGCAGAAATACGTATCCGAATACGCCCATAAATACGCCAATCATGTCGCATCCCAGATCCCACCATTCTGCTGATCTGTAACTAAAGAAATACTTCTGGATCAGCTCAATTGAAGCGCCCAGTATAAAAGTAAGCACAATGATCTTAAGTATTGTATATGACCTGAAACTGTAATTATGCTGACTCTGTATTTTACCAAAAAACAGCAAAATAGTTAAGACGAAGAAAAACCCCAGATGTACAAGCTTATCAAATCCGGTAAAGAAAAAGCCCGATCCACCAATGGAATCGGGCATTTTTATAGTACAAAGGATTAGAATAAACACGGTCCACAAAAGGGCCCAGCGCTGATATGATAATGCTTTGAATATATTCATTTAATTACGCACCAACTAAAGTCTGATATGCAGCAGCATCTAATAATTCAGCAACCTGAGCAGCATCTTTAATGGTTACTTTTACCATCCAGCCTTCTCCGTAAGGATCAGAATTCACTAATTCCGGGCTATCGTTCAATGCAGCATTAATTTCTAATACAGTAGCAGTAACAGGCATAAATAAATCAGACACAGTTTTAACGGCTTCAACACTACCGAAAACATCATCTTTATTTACTTCTTCACCTACGGTATTGATATCGATATAAACGATATCACCTAATTCGCGTTGTGCAAAAGCAGTGATACCTATAAAGGCTTCATTACCTTCAACTCTAACCCATTCGTGGTCTTTAGTGTACTTTAGTTCTGATGGAAAATTCATTTTTTATTCGATTTGATTGACCAAAGGTAATTAATATCTCCTTTATACCCAATGTTAAGATTTTTATATTTCACAGGCCTGAAAGCCTGTTTAAAATTGTTTATGTATTAATTCAATGTAATTCTTAAGCTAAACCCAAAGTTACTGAATGAAGTATTGAATGATTGCGAAGTATATGGTTTGGTAATATTCGAATCATAGAACAACTTGATATTAAACCGCTGGTTCAGGATATAATCTATACTAGGTCTGTACGTAATGTTCTTCGCTCCGGAAGAAACTTCTGCGGTCAATATATCTGCCCTGTAAATTACAGTCTTATTATCTCTTACAGAAACGTCCAGTTTGAAGTCCATATTGTTATCCATCTTCAATTGTTTAAATAAACCGAACGGGAACCTGAATTTAGTGGTACGGTAACCAATTCCGAAAACCAGGTTATTCTCTGACAATTGCGCAAGCTGACTGTTGGCAAGACTCAGGCCCAGCATACGGGTTCTGGCCACTTCAAAATTCGCAGTCAGGTTATTTTTCAAACGGGCATCAATTCCAATCAACGGAGCAAACTGTTCTGCAATAGTTACCTGTGAATACTGATAAAAAGGAAGGAAATCCTGATTCACATCTCTGCTGCTTACATAACCGTCGGTCTGCTGATACTGAAGCAAAGAGTTAAAACCATTAACACTATAAATAGAACGATAAGAATGTCTCAGGTCAACTGATTTAAAATAATCTCCGATAAAGTCTATTTTGGTTAAACCGCCATAATTAATCCGCCAGTTAGGCAATGGTATTTTAGGGAAAGAGTTTAAACTGACTTTTGAGGCATCCTGACCTGTATAAGCAGCAATAAAAGCCGCTATAATTACATCCTGGGAGTTTTTATCATAGCCATCTGCAAAACCATCAACCACACCATGTGAATTCGGGTTTTTTGCTCCTAAACGCTGGGAAATGATCGACCTGTTATCCATAAACTGGTTAAAGAGTTTGGATACCGTACTACCCGGGCTTTCTGAGAAAGCAGTCCCCAGGGTAATAAATGAAACGCTGTAATCACCGGTTGTATAAGGGCTCAGGTTACGGAAAGACTGCGTGTTGGTATCAAACCTGAAATTGGTAGAGTAATTCATGGTCTGGTTCTTATTTGCAGTCAGAGTAATCCTGAAATCACGGAAAGGTTCCAGTACGCCGGTAATACTCAGGTCCTGTCTCATTGTATTTACATACAACTGGGTTTGAAGGGTATCTTTCGTTATCCAGCCACTGTTGATTGCACGCTGTCTGATGTCAGCCTGGCTACCAAATACGAAGCCAAGACCTGGTGCACCCGAGAGCTTATCTATACCAAAATAGTCTGTCGTTGGCAGGTAGCCTGGTAAAAATATCCCTTTGGTCTGTGTATAGGCCGCATTGATATTCTTAATACTGGTCAATAAACCAAGCAGGAATCCCGGTCCTCCGCTATCTCCGTTTGCTCTTTTCAGCAGGCCGAATTTATTATACAGACTGGTAAAATTAAAGGTTGGATTAATCTGGATCGTTCTTGAATTCTGTATAGTATTTCCGAGGTTAATTGTAGGATCTCTTAAGGTCGCCAATGGCTCTGTCTGCCAGTTGAAGTTTGTTCCATAACGTGTGGCTACGTTTATCCAGTCCAATCCGGGAATTTTATTGATTGGTAAAGCATAAGTAATATTCATGTTGTGGGTATAGTCTGTGGTACGTCCCAGTCTGAGCAGGTTCTGCCATACTGTATCACGTTTCAAGCCATTTAGTCTTCCGTCCGGTTCGTCAATGATGGAATAATTAGTTGCATCAAAATCCAGGGTCAGGGATTTAGTCAGGTTCCATGAAATGGCATATACCCGGGTGATCAGGAAGTTTTTATTGAAAGTCGTATTGATTGGTATGGTATTATCAGGATCAGTATTTCTCAGACTATTTTCCGAATAAAAACGATCCACATCAATTCTGAAATTAATGGATGTAGGTAAAGGGCTGATGTTAATATCTTTTAATAAAGTCAGCAGATTTGATTTAATGATCTTATCAAAAGGTCTGTAATTTTTTGACTGTCCTGAATAGTTATAAGCCAGGGAACCATGATAGGTTTTCTGTATTGAATTCTCATTGATAAAATCGTGATGCAGGAATTTAGTATAAGAATAAGTCCCGCTGAAATTTTCTATATCCCAGAGTTTAGGTTTTTTAGTCGGATCGGTACGCTCTTTATGTACATTGGTAAAATTAATACTGTTCCGCGTAGTGACATCCTGCGAATAATCCAGAATAACCTTTTTCTCCGCTGAAGTTGCATTTTTCAGTGAAGTCTTGAGTTCTATATCCGGCATTCTGGGATCATACTGAGGCGTCATTATCTGCTGGGAATAACTAATGTACATTGGTATTTTTAACCCCGATTTTTTCGGGAAAAACTTACCTAATTCCATATTTGAGGAGATATCAAAAAAGGTATTATCCGACCTGTTTCTTTCACTCACGCGTTTATCGATTGAACCAAAACCAATGGTAGATTTACTTCCGGATACATTCACTTCCGCAAAATCAGCCAGCTGTGCATTCATTCTGGCGGCGGCAGCCCAGCCACCACGTTCATCAAATTCTGTTAACCTCAGTTCGTCAAACCAGATCTGACCGCTTTTGTCCAGACCATCATCACCACCAGGAGTAGAAACTACTTTTAAAGGATTTTTCACCCCCAGCATATAGACCTTAACCTGGCCCAGATCTGGTTGTCCTTTTATAGTAATGGTTTTGCCTCCTGCTACAGAGTAAATAAAAGGTTTGGTAATATCCCAGGCCACTCCATTTGCGCCTGTTGCCTTATTTCTGGCCAGTTTAGCATCCTGAAAAAGTGATAAAGCGATATCAAATTTATTGGCATCAGGCCAGATCGCATAGGGGTCGGAGGTATTGGGCTGGGTAACGGTCAAAGGTTGTGAATACTCATAATAGTTATCCTGATAATCTGATCCTATTCTGATAAATGCACTCAGATCACCATTGTTAACTACGGTATTACCCAATGCTTCCAGATGGACAAACATCTCCAGTCGCTTGTATGATCTGAAATCGTTCAATGCCGTTTTAAATGTAGCCCGTCCATAACCATCACGCAGACTTGTAACCAGGAAAGCAAGTGACTGTTCATTTAACCTGGTGTTGGTACGGTAATTATTATAATCCAGCTCCCTCTGAATACCTGGTGGAACAACATAAGGAATAGGTGAACGTTTTCCATTTTCCTCAATATTAATAGTACTCACTTCAATAGTTGAGTTATCAGGAACAACAGTAGTTAAAGCGGGATCGGTAATGATCTGGGTACCTACATTATCTTCATTATATTTTCTCCAGTCTCCTCTGACCAACTGAATTTTAGCAAACCTTAAAATCGAAGTATCTGCAAAATTGGTCAGGAACATCCTGAAAAACCGGATAGATTTAAAATCCTGTATGTTTCCTACCTTCTGCTGGTAATCGGACAGAGGGATACGGATCTGGTACCAGGTCACTGGCTGTGTCTGTCCGTTTGCCAGTTTCACCTGGGAAGTAACTGCATCTGTCACATAATTTTTTCCGATTTGAAGATCTCCTTTACGCATGGATACCTTGTACTGGAAATATTCATCTGACTGGGTCATGTTATTATCTCTGTTCACATCCTCGCCGTCAGGCAGAGAAGTTGAAGCCGAATTATCTATACCCAGCTCCTGCTGAGATTGCTGTGAAGTTTTAGAGTTTCCTTCTGTACCGTTATATTTTTCGTAACGTTTCAGAATACCGGCATTTTCCTGATCCAGCTGAGGCCCTCTGAAATAAACATAATCATCAGAACTCGGGTCACCTTTCAACTCGCTTGCTGCAGCCGGACTTAATTGTGGAACAATCTGACTGAGGACCGGAGCAAATTTGGTTTGCTCATCATTATCACCTAATCCGTCCAGACCAACATCCTGAGCTTTTCTGGAGTTCGGATCATTATCGAATGCCTGAACTACGGGCTGCAATTTAGGCACCCTTCCCCAGGCTGTTTCATCAAATTTGGTAGGATCCCCATCCGGAGGTAAGCCATTTTCCAGTGATTTTCTGCCGTCTTTCAAAATATCTTCTGAGATATTTCCAAGATTAAAATACAGATCTCCACCAGCCGAATTAGGTTTATAGATATTCGGATCCATCACCCATAATTCAATATACTCAATATTCAAAGCCTGAAAATCATTGGCGTCAATCCTTCTGAATATCCCACCCCAGCGTGATTTTGGATTTAGCAGATCGCCATTACTGCCAAAACCGTTAGTTGAATAATTGTACGGGCCACGTTTGGTCGGATAAAAAGCTAAATCCAGGGTTGGCAGAGAAACAGCCTGTCCTGTTGGAGTTTCCTTAAACGGAAAAACTTCCTGCTCAATAATTTCCCTTACATAATGATTGGACAGCTCGTTTTTATTATTCCTTAAACTGGCCGGAATATTTGAAGCTGTTTTATTATAGAATGTAGGATCAATATTATAAAAGGCAAGCCTTGCGCGGTTATAACCATAAGCCAGGTCGTTGGTCAGACCTGCTTCAGGAAAGAGTTGTGGTGTACCGGAAATCTGCCAGGCAATTGCACTCTTTAAATCTATAACCGAACGGGTAGCTTCAAAATCATCTACATAACTTACCCCTCCTTTATCACCGGCACTATTGATCGCATTGGGATGTCCGGGGATCAACTGGGCAAACTCTCCCGAGAAGGAGAACTTAGATGGGGCTTTTGTAGAAATAAAAGGTAAGCGGTCAACGAGTTTCGTCAGGAAACGGGACGAAGAACTATAGTTCAGATCCATTCCCCAGATCGTATTATTGATAGGCTCTTCTCCGATATTTACTTTTTGAGTAAGTGGCTTTTCCGAAAGGTTCATGTAAGTTGCTCCGAGGTTCAGCTTATTGTTCACCTTATAATCGAGTCTTGTCCCGAACAGGGAACGCTGCTGTAATCCAAACAACTCATTATTCTCGGTCGTAATCCGGATTGCCTGTCCCGAAAGCAGAACGGCAGTATTAATAATCTGTACTCTTCCTCCCTGGTAATCTACCGTAAAATCGACCCCTTCCTGTAAAGGAATTGTCCCGGCAAAAACTTTCACAGAACCTTGCGGAACATTAATGGAGTTCAGACTGAATTCGGAGGCTACCTGTGATTGATAAACCCCTTTAATGATGTACCTGTTCTGTTTAAGGAAAAGCTGCTGGGCTACTACTTTAGTAGAGTCATACAGCGCAGTAAAAGTATATTTATCTATCAGGTTCTGCTCCCCTGGGTTAAATTGTGCTGCCAGGTCACGGCCAAACGGTTCTAATACCGGAAATATAATCCTTCCATTCAGTGGGTCTATGGTAATATAGCCTTTACTGGCATTGGTCGCAAAAGAAATACCTGTACCAGAATTATTGATGCTGCCGGTATTGCCGATATTCCCGCTGTTACCAATACTTCCTACCGAAGTCGGAACTGTACCGCTTGTTGTACTGGTAAATGGCTTATCTTCTGCTTCAAAGTCAAATACCCCATCAGGCTTGCGGTCATTCTGCTGATTTAACCTGTCCAGGCCGGTCAGGTTTATCCATAATTTATCCTGGGTTTTAACCCCCTCAGTCATCACTGGCTTTTCGATACCGCTATCATTATCCAGACGGAAAATATCCAGTTTAAAATTCTGCGGGCTGATCTGATACCCACCTATGGAATAGATGTTTTTCATCATCAGGTTCCAGGTTGGCAAATTGGTTTTGATAGTCTCGTTTTTCAGCAATTTCGCATATAAAACTTTAGGTGAATTGGGATCAAAAGGAATATCGGTTGAGAACTCACCGACCTGGTATTCGACGCCGTTATAAGTATAACGGAAAACTACGGCCAGTACCTCATCAGAATTCAGTGCATTGTTCAGGGAGACATATCCCAATTGGGAATGGAAGGTATATTCCCTGTCTGTCAGTTTACGGGCATAGGTTAGTTTTGCATAATTGTCTGTCCCGCCATTCGCCTGAAAATAAGAAATAACATCATTAGAATTGGTCTGTCTGGCACCAGGGGGCAGCTTAGACAAGATATCATTGGATTGTTTTACTCCTGGTATAGCAAAACCAGATGGCATCTGGGCAAAACCTGATCCGCCGATAATCTGTCCTTTGTTATAAGGCGTATTCTCACCCAAATCTATCAGACCGAGGATATCTCTTGAATCCTGGGTATTCCCTGTCTTATTGGTAATCCAGACCTCTATTTTCGTAATATTTACTCCGGATAACAGATTCGGTGCATTAGCTAAGCTTTTGTTATAATTATCTCTGAAAAATTTAGCCAGGAAATAGTGCTTGTTGGCCTCATAATTATCTCCTGTGATCCTGTAGTCATTATGTTGTGCACCATTGCTGATCTGTAATTCCCTGGATTGTGATTTCTGCTGGGAAAACACAGTAGTCACATTCAGTTTCCCGAACTGTAACTGCGTTTTAATCCCGAAAAGTGCCTGTGTACCTGTAATCAGGGAGGTACTTAAAGGCAAGCTGACGTTACCAGCTTCAATCTTTTTAATAATATCATCTTCCTTACCAGTATAGTCCAGTTTGATCTGATTCTCAAAATCAAACTGTGCCTCGGTGTTATAATTCATATTGAGCTTAAGCTTGGTTCCGATATTTCCTACCAGGTCCATCTGGATCCGCTGATTGAAATCGAAATTGCTCTGCACTCTTTGCTGTTCATTAAACAGCGGATTCTCATTCTTATTGATACGTCCCAGGAAAGTCAGATCGGCCTCTCCTCTGGGTTGGATGTTAATCTGATTTCCACCAAATATTTTATCAAAAGCAGGGTTATTCACAGTCAGACTTGGAATAATACCTGTTTTTCTGAATTCATTAGCTTCTGCGTCCGAACTGACGCGCCAGTTATCTCTTTTCAGCTCTGAATTGACCAGTCGCTGGTACTCTTCAATGGTCAGATATTGTGGTGGATTAAAATATCTTCCAGCAACTATTTCTCTGATAATATAACGCTTATTTACCGCATCAAAAGTCACCTCTCTTTTAATATTATCAGGTAGCGGGGCAAATGAATTAAACGGCTGCCGGATACCCAGACGCTGCTTTTCTTTCAGGCCAAAGGTATTCCTGGTGGTATCCGTAACCGGATCCCCCTGATTAACCTGAGAGAAAGCTTGCTGCCCCCAAAAGGAAAAAATCGATAATATGATTAAAGTAAAAGTGTTTCTCAAAGGCTAAATGTTTATTTTATTATAAGTTCTTTAAAGCTATTTTAATCATCTGTTCAACCGTTAAATCCTGACCACCACTCTTAATTGCATTATCTATTGCTTTTTCGGCTGGTGCCTTGGCAAATCCAAGCATCGCCAATGCGGACAATGCCTCTTCGCGGACAGTATGATTTAAGGGAGCCGCGATTAACGACCCGGTGCCTTCTTTTTTTAATTTATCCTGGAGTTCAAGCACTAGACGTTGTGCCGATTTAACACCGATACCTTTGATACGTTGTATCAAAGGTAAATCGCCATTAACTATAGCAGTTTGAATTTCGGAAGGAGTAATAGAAGAAAGCATCATGCGACCAGTATTTGGTCCGATACCTGACACCGAGATCAGGTGCAGAAACAAACGTCGCTCTCCTTCATCCAGAAATCCGTATAAAGTGTGCGCATCTTCTTTAACATGAAGCCACACATAGATCTTACAACGTTCGTTATCACCCAAACTGCTATAGGTATTTAATGATATATTGATGTGATATCCAATACCACCTGCCTCTACCACAATATAAGCAGGACATTTAAAAGTCAGTCTGCCATCAATATAATCGTACATATTTTCTTATTCTTTACTCGTTTTTTTTAATAATCCAGTTCTCTTCGGTTTTGCACCTGCTTGTTTTCCCTGTACATCCAGCACAGCGATAGTAACCATATTCACAATTTCACGAACCGAACTACCCAGTTGTACAATATGTACCGGTTTTTTCAATCCTAATAAAATTGGCCCAACTGCTTCAGCCTCTCCCAATTCCTGTAATAGCTTATAAGCAATATTTCCTGATTCCAGATTAGGAAATATCAGTGTATTTGCCGGGCTATCTGCTAATCTACTAAAAGGAAAGTTATCTTTTAATAAAGAATTGCTAATAGCGAAATTTGCCTGCATTTCTCCATCTACCAGAATCTCAGGATGTTTATCATGCAATATTTTCACTGCCTGTCTTACCTTCTGAGGAACAACACCGTCATTAGAGCCAAAGTTAGAATAAGAAAGTAAAGCGATTCTTGGCTGTATATTAAATTTAGCTACTGCACGTTCTAATAATAGTGTCAGATCAACCAGCTCATCGACAGTAGGATCAACATTGACAGTGGTATCCCCAAAAAATACAGGTCCCTTTTTAGTCATCATCATATACATACCTGCAACACGGTTAACACCGGGTTCTGTTCCGATAATCTGCAGGGCAGGTTTGATAGTTGAAGCATAATTTTTAGTTAGACCTGAAATCATCGCATCTGCTTCACCAAATTCTACCATGGAAGAACCAAAATAGTTCCGGTCACGCATCAGCTTCTCAGCTTCAAAAAGGGTAATTCCTTTACGCTGTCTTTTCTGATAAAGAGAATTTGCATATTTCGCCATTCTTTCAGGCTCCAGCAAAGGGTCTATAATCAGTACACCTTCCAGCTCAAGCGCAGTTTCTTCAATAATTTTCTGGATCACCTCTTTTTTACCCAGTAAAATCGGAATAGCTATATTTTCATCCTTTACGATCTGTGCAGCTTTCAGGATTTTATAATTATCTGCTTCTGCAAAGACAACTCTTTTTGGATCAGATTTAGCCTTATTGGTAATGGCACGCATAATCTTGTCATCACCACCCAATCTCTGTTTCAGCTCTTCAGCGTAAGCATCCCAGTCGGTAATGACTTTACGGGCAATGCCTGAATCTATAGCGGCTTTGGCTACAGCGATGGATACATTGGTAATTAAACGCGAATCCATTGGCTTGGGAATGATGTACTCCTTACCAAATTTTATATTTCTTTCATTGTAAGCCATGTTAACGGCTTCAGGAACTGATTTTTTAGCTAATTCGGCAATCGCTTTTACTGCTGCAATTTTCATCGGCTCATTGATCCCTGTAGCTCTTACGTCTAAAGCTCCTCTGAATATATAAGGAAACCCAAGTACGTTGTTCACCTGATTAGGATAATCGGAACGTCCTGTAGCCATAATCAGGTCTTTACGCGAACTGATAGCCAGTTCATAGGCAATTTCCGGATTAGGATTAGCCATGGCAAATACAATAGGATTTCTGGCCATTGACTTCAGCATGTCCACGGTTACACAGTCAGCTGAGGATAATCCAATAAATACATCTGAATCTTTCAGCGCTTCTGCCAGTGTATTCAGGTTTCTGGAAGTCGCAAATTCTGCCTTTGTAGGATCCAGGTTTTCACGTGTATCACGGATAACTCCTGAACGGTCACACATCACCAGGTTTTCTTTCTTTGCGCCTAATGAAATATACAACCTGCTGCAGGATATAGCTGCCGCACCGGCACCATTCACTACAATTTTAACTTTATCTATTCTCTTTTTCTGCAGTTCGCAGGCATTTAATAATGCTGCAGCCGATATAATTGCTGTACCATGCTGATCATCATGCATAACAGGTATATTCATGACCTCTTTTAACCTGCGCTCTATTTCAAAACATTCGGGTGCTTTGATATCTTCGAGGTTAACACCTCCAAAAGTAGGCTCCAGTGCTTTAACGATACGGACAAATTCATCTACATCGGTTGCATCCAGCTCCAAATCGAATACATCGATATCGGCAAATATTTTAAACAACAGTCCTTTACCTTCCATCACTGGTTTCGAGGCTTCAGGTCCAATATTACCTAAGCCCAGCACAGCTGTTCCATTACTAATCACCGCTACAAGATTCCCTTTAGCAGTGTATTTATATACATCTTCAGTATTATCTGCAATTTTTAAGCAAGGTTCTGCTACTCCCGGAGAATAAGCCAACGCTAAATCTCTTTGTGAATTGGTTGGTTTGGTGGGTATAACTTCGATCTTTCCTGGCCTACCTTGTGAATGGTAGTCTAATGCATCTTGCTTCCTGTTAATTTTGCTCATACGTTTGTTTTGGATAAAAGACTCAAAGTTACAATTCTTTTAATACGCCTTAAAATAAAAACACAAGGTCTACATAAATTTAACGTAGATATAAATCACAAATACAGGCAGTTTACAATCCGTTGAACAACAGCTAAACAATGCTGTTCAACGGATATGCACAAAACGAATATGAATAAATATTTTAGTAAAAGAATAGTAATAAAAGAAATGAACAAAAAGAACGCCCAGGTTTTACAACCTTTCAGCCGCCTTTGCTTTTGATTTATAAGAGAGATATTTCTTTGTCGATTTAGTAGTTTCTGCCGATTTACCTAACCCTGATTTCTGAGAAACAATCAGACGTTGTCCGGGAACTATAGTACTCCCTTTAAGCTTGTTCCAAACTTTCAGGTCCTGAACCTCTACATTGTATTCATCGGCAATCGTGTTGAGGTTTTGTCCGGCAGTAACCTTATGGTATTTAACAGCATGACGCGCTTCGGTAGTCTCTCTTTGCTTTTTATGCAATCTTCTGTCATCATTTGAGGCCAGGATAACACGGGTACTTGTTTCGACGGTATGATTATTCAGCACCTCATAAATATTGGCAAAGTTTGCCAGGCTGACTTTAGGAATAATAATTCTCTTTGGCTGATCTTCCGATCCATTCACGATCTTCTTCTTATAAGAGGGATTCAGTGTACACAAATCGGTTTCCTCCATCGCCAGTGCTTCGGCCAGTTCGGTCAGGGATACAAACCGGCTCACCTGAATAGTATCTGTTTTGATTGCGAATAATGACTTCTGGGCCTTGATCTGATGTTTCTCCGGGCAGTTCATGACGTAAATTGCCGCAATAAAGGCAGGCACATAATTTCTGGTTTCCAGAGGTAAAAATGGTCTGATTGCCCAGAAATTCCGGGAATGTGCTTTTGCAATAGCCCTGTTTACATTGCCTGTTCCGCAATTATAGGCAGCAATTGCCAGCAGCCAGTCACCCAGCTCTTTATAAGCATCTTTAAAATAAGCCGCAGCCGCATAACTTGCCTGGATCGGATCCTTCCGCTCATCTACGAAATTATCCATATTCAGACCGTAACCTTTAGCGGTAGAAAACATAAACTGCCATAATCCTGTCGCTCCTACTCTTGAAATAGCATGCGAATTCATAGATGACTCTATGATTGGCAGAAATTTGAGTTCCATCGGAACATTATAAGCTTTTAATGCATTTTCAAAAATCGGGAAGTAATATTCAGACAGGCCGAGCATTTTACCCATCATATCTTTTCTACTGCTGTAAACATCGATATAACGCTGTACAGATTCATTATAATTGAGCGGAATATCTCTTTGAATAGAGTCCAGACGCTTTTTATAAGCAAAATTATAATTGTAAAACAAAGGGTTTTCTATAACCTGGGGTACTGCTGTAGTATCACCGGTAAAAGTAGTGGAAAGAAAGCTGATCGGAGAAATGGAATCCAGCTTGTTAATTTTTTGCTGTGCGCGACTGGTCAGAGCTGCGAGAGTAAATACACAAAATGAGAGGATAAGTACATTTCTTTTCATAGGCTGTTCTTGCAGTATGCAATGAAAATGGTTGGTTTATGATTTAGGTTTTGGTCAAGTTAGCAAAACTTTCCGAGAAAGAAAGCAATGTCTCTTCTTCGAAATGCCTGGCCATCAATTGCATACTTAACGGCAAACCTGATTTATTATTGCCCAAAGGGACAGCTATTGCAGGGACACCTGTCAATGAAGCCAGGACAGTAAAGATATCAGCCATATACATGACCAGTGGATCCTGCATATTCTCGCCGATTTTAAATGCAGGCGTAGGCGACACAGGTGTTAGTATCAGGTCAAAATCTGTAAGTAATGATTCGATTTTAGTTCTGATCAGACGTCTTACCCGCTGTGCCTTCTGGTAATAAGCATCGTAATACCCTGCACTCAGTACGAATGTACCCAGCAAAATCCGTCTTTTGACTTCGTCTCCGAAACCTTCAGCCCTGGATTTCTTATATAAACTGTTCAGGTTCTCTGCCTGCAGGTTCCGGTGTCCGTAATGTACACCATCATATCTGGAAAGATTAGAAGAGGCTTCTGCTGCAGTTAATACATAATAGGCAGGAACCAGGTAATCAAGTAAATCAAAAGAAACGTATTCGATGGTATGTCCCTGTTCTTTAAACTGCTCAATAGCCTCCAGAATGGACTGTCTAATTTCGGGATCAAGCGCTTCGCTTTCCAGTGTCTCTTTTAGTACAGCAATTTTTTTGGGCGATGTACTATCTATGGAAGACAGATAATCAGGAACAGGCAAACGGGATACTGTACTGTCATTTTCATCTGCACCCGCCAGTACTTCCAGCAATAGTGCAGCATCGCTGACTGATGAAGTAATTGTACCTACCTGATCGAAAGAGGAAGCATAGGCAATGACACCATATCTTGAGATACGGCCATAAGTTGGTTTTAATCCAAAACAACCACAAAATGCGGCAGGTTGTCTTACCGAACCACCCGTATCAGTACCCAGAGCAGATAAGCATAAATCAGCCTGTACTGCAACAGCCGATCCACCTGATGACCCCCCAGCTACCCTTTCTGTATCTGCAGCATTTCTTACCGGGCCGTAAAAGGAGGTTTCATTGGAGCCACCCATCGCAAATTCATCACAGTTTAACCTCCCGATGATAATAGCGTCTTCAAGGATTAAACGTTCTACAACAGTAGAAGAATAGGGAGAGATAAACCCTTCCAGCATTTTTGAAGAAGCAGTAGTGGTATGATCTTTATAAAGAATATTATCCTTGATACCAATCACCATACCTGCCAGTTTACCAGCAGTTCCATCAGCTAACTTCTGCTGAATCAAAACTGCTTGTTTTTTAGCAGAAACAGTAAACACCTCGTTGAATGCATTGAGGTGTTGTTGTTTTTCTATTTGCGTAAAGTAATAAGCGAGTAGGTCAGAAAGATCAAGCTTTTTTTGCGCAATAAGTGCTTGTATCTCTGATAAAGAGTTATACTTCTTCAATTAAAGGAAAGGAATTAAAGGGTTAGAAATTCAAAAAATAAATCTAGGATTTATGTGAGTTATCAGGATCATTATCAGTTCCGTCTTTACCTTCTTTGAATTCTTTTACGCCTTTACCCAGACCACGCATTAGTTCAGGAATTTTTTTACCACCAAAAAGCAGTAAAACTACTACTAAAATAACAAGGATTTCCGGGGTACCGAGTGCTGCTAATAGGGTTGTATTCAACATGATTATTGATTTAGATTTTGTTTTTATCTGATTCTGATGGTGTCACCGTTGGTGCTGAAGGATCAACATGTACAGAAGCGCTTTCTTCTTTTGTTAAGACTACTGGTTCTTTAGCCTCAGTTGACTTGATTTCATCATCGATATCCATCGAATTTATATTGCGGTGAATTTCTCTCTTCACCCCTTCTGAGGCATCTTTAAAATCTCTTATCCCTTTTCCAAGACCTCTCGCTAATTCTGGTAACTTTTTACCACCAAATAACAACAGTACTACAGCCAGGATAAGCATGATTTCACTGCCACCCATGTTTAAAAATTCTAATACTACTCCAGTATACATATCAATTTAATTATAATATTAGCAAATATAAACATTTTCAAATGTACATATTGTATTTTAATCGTGATGATGACGTCCGTACTACTTTGCTATCCAGGCCTCAGGATTCAGTTTTGACTGCCCCCTCATAATCTCAAAATGCAGTAAAGCCCCATCGGATGTTGTCGCAACTGTACCAATACTCTGGCGGGTTTCTACTTTTTCGCCTTTTGATACGCTGGAAGACTTCAGATTCTGGTAAATCGTGAAATAGTCACCATGACGGATAGCCACCACATAGATACCTTGTATGATTCTGACAAATAAAACTTCACCTCCAAATACGGCACGTACCGTCGCCCCATCACTGGTCAGTATGTTTACACCATCATTGGTATAACCTGCCTGACCTTCGGTATGTCTTCCGAAACTTTCCGTAATGGACCCTGTCGCCACCGGCCACGGTAAACGGCCTCTGTTGTTTTCAAATCCTGCTGACAGTCTCGCTGCCTCGGGCGTTGAAGTCAGATAATTACTATTTGTTTTTGCTTTTTCAACTGGTGCCGGCTTACTTTCAGCTCTGGCCTTCGCAGCAGCAATTCGGGCCTCTTCCTCTGCCTTTTTACGGGCCAGGGCAATTTCACGGTTAATCGCATTTCTGATCTCCCTGTCTATAGCTGACTGCTGTTTTTTCCTTTTAGCAATATCATGACTAAACTGTTTCTCCTGTTTACTGAATTTATTCAGTACTGAAGCCTGCTCGGTTTTATTTTTAGCCAGTTTACTTTGCTCATTCTCCTGCTCACGCAATAAACTGCTCTTCGCTTTTAAACTTTTATCCAGAACTACAATTTTATAGTTGAGGTTTTTCTCAGTTCCTTTGATATAGTCAGCCTGTTTTTTACGGTACTGACCAAATTGCTGTAAATATTTTATTCTTTTATAAGCCTGGTTAAAATCGCGCGCCGCAAAAATAAACATCATTTTGTCGTATGAATTTTTATTGCGCTGTGCAAACCTGATCATTCCGGCGTATTCTTTTTTAAGCTGCGCCAGCTGACCCTGCAATGAATGTACGGTATTTGTATTTTCGTGGATTTCGTTATCCAGATTTTTTATCTCTGAGTTGATCACTGTAATCTTACTCTGCATCAACGCGATTTTTGTATTCAGGGCACGTATTTCACTCAAAGTAAGTTTTTTACTCTGAGCTGCTTTGTTCAGATTTTTCTGTAAAAGTTCAATCTCACGCTGGATGGCTTCCTTCTTCCGCTTTAACTGTGCACTGCTCTGGGCAAAGCCAGCTGACGCAAACGTCATAAACAAAAGAAACAAAAGTAGTTTGTGTAGCTTCATTGCATCAAAAGTATAAAAAAATTTAGTTTATTAACTCAAACCTTTTGGGAAGAGTAAATGGAAAATCAAGTTGGACATTACGTTCTATTTTTGAAAAATCAAATGCCAGATTTGTTTTCTTCGTCCCGGACATAGAATTGATTTTCATCACCGATGGAAATAGTGCGTCGGTTACCTGCTGATAATCTGAATAAACTACTTTCAGTGATTTCCCAGCTTTCACTTCATTCATATTCAGTTCGGCCGTTTTCTGCAGGGTATTGAATAACACCCTGAATGCCAGTTCGCCCTGTACTCCTTTTGCTGTAAACACGCCAGAATCAGCATCGAGGGTAGCCTGATCATTGGTAAACTCTGCGATTGTATTTCCGGAAAGAATAGATTGCAGCATCTTAAAAGTAACCTGTTTGCTGGTAAAACTGTTCAGGTAACTAAAGGGCTTTTTCACACCGACAGACTGTAAATTATTACGTAAAAAGACACTATCCGGAGTAATCAGCGCTCTGGCTACTTCAATTCCGGCTATAGCGGTTACACTTGCCCAGATTTTCTGATCCTTCTGGATCCGGATAGTCATATTCACATTATTTACACTCCCATTGATATCAAGACTTACTTTCCCTTTCATAGACAAGGTATTAAACGGAATATCTTTAGCCCTAAGCATCCTTAAGTTTTCGGCCTTCCTGACATTGGTCACAGGTACAGCTGTCAAATCAGGTGTTTTCACTATTGTTTTTTTAGTTTTACAAGCCATCACAGTACTTAACAGTACCAGAATCAGCAGACTATTTCGTGAAATATTTTTTTTCATCTATTTTTCGTTTTAACACAGGGGACTCATTACCTGCATCCCTTGATTTTTTCCATTGAATCAAAGCCTCATCCAATGCTCCGTCCTTAAATAAAATATCACCATAGTGCTCCAGGTAAATACTATTTCCGGATTCATTGTTCTGCAATGCTTTTTCTATCCATAAGCGGGCAAGATCAAGCTGGTCCATTTTAAATAAAATCAGTGCGTAGGTATCTGCAATGGAAGCATCCCCAGGCAAAGCTTTGGCTGCAACGGCAATCAGTGCCACTGCTTTGGTCAGGTTTTCATTTCTTAACGCCAGGTAGTATGCATAATTGTTCATAATGAGAAAATTTTGCGGATCTAGCTGCACAGCATGCTCAAAGGCATTATCGGCAGCAGAAGTTTTCCCTTCGTCTATTAATATTTCTGCCTGAAGGGCAAAAATCAATGCCTGCAGTTCTTTATTATCCCCGTCCAGTGTCAATGCAGATTTTATATGTTCGAGTGCTTCTTTATTCTGGTTTTCCCGGTGAAGGGCGAAAGCCATATAATAATAGAGAATTGCCTGGTTAGGATATACGGAAAGGGCATCCTCTCCAATCTTAATCATTTGCTGATACTGACCCATCAGGATAGATATATTGAGGACTTTCTCCCAGACACCATAAAGCTGATCTGTGAGTTTCAGCGCCTTTTTATAATTGACAAGAGCAGCTGGCAAATTCCCGGTTTCATATAATACATCTCCATAAAGTGCAAGAAAAAGCGGGTCATCCTGATGGGTACCCGCAATATTTTCCAGAACCCTGGAGGCTGCTGAATATTTTTTCTGGGAAAGGTATAAGGTCGCTACTGCCATAGCCTCACCAGCATTTACAGTAGAAACTGTCTCTCTGGCTGATGGTCCTTCAGTAATCCTCCTGCGTGCATTATCAATTGACTCTGAAGGTCCGAATTTTTTTTCCAGTAAAGTATAAGCTGCAAGGGCCTCCTCTTTTTTACCTGATATAGCAATCGCGTTGGCCCGGTCAAACTGATAACTTTGCTGATTCGGAGCTAACCTGATCAGCTGATCAAATACGGGAATTAAGTTGACCATATTACCCGTTGTTTTATAGACTTCAGCCAATAATTTCCAATACCAGATATTACTCTGATCGATAGCAACAGCGGTCTTTATGGCTGTTTCAGCTTCAGCCATATTATTCTGTCTGAAACTTAATAAAGCGATCTCGTACCATGCCGGTGCATTCCTGGCATCGAGGGTGGTAATTTTACTGAAGTTATCCTTACTCCGCTGATAGTTCTCTTTGAGTTTATCGCTGAGACCGGCAAAGAAAAGTTGTTTAATACGGACACTGTCACCGGCAGAAACAGGTAGCTGCTGGGCAGCTGATGTCAGCCCTAGGATAAGTATACTGCATAAAACAACTATCCTTTTCATTATTTATTAATTACTTACCTGTATGACCGTAACCACCTTCACCACGTGCCGTATCACTTAGTTCTTCAGCGTTCTCCCAGGTAATGGTTTCATGTTTTGAAATCACCATCTGTGCAATTCTGTCTCCGTTATTTACTACAAAGTCAGTATCTGAAAGATTAATCAGTAGTACTTTAATCTCTCCGCGATAATCTGCATCAATAGTACCCGGAGAATTTACGATACTGATCCCGTGTTTATAAGCAAGACCACTGCGCGGGCGGATCTGTGCTTCATACCCAACCGGTAATTCAATATGTAAACCTGTTGGCACTAATATACGCTGCATAGGCTTGATTACAATTTCTTCGGTTACAAATGCTCTCATGTCCATACCTGCTGCATGAGCTGTTTCATACTGAGGCAATGCCAATCCTGATTTGTTGATAATATTAATCTTCATCTTGTTGTGTATTTGTTATTATTTTCCTCTTGCTAAAAGCACTTTTAATTCATCTTTTTCTATATAGGCTATCCCCGCAAAAAACAGCAGCAATAACAGATTTCCGATATAAATATTCCTGTTAAACACCCAGAAAGACAGGATAACCAGTACTACTGAAGTAATCAGGTAACCTGCAATCCGCTTCAGTTTATAGGGAATCGGATAATATTTCTGCCCCAGTACGTAGGAGATAACCATCATGACGAAATACGCCAGCATGGATACCCAAGCAGAGCCCATATAACTGTATTTTGGAATCAATACAAAATTAAGGACAATTGTCAGTATTGCACCTACCAATGAAATGTAAAGACCAAACCGGGTCTGATCGGACAATCTGTACCAGATAGACAGGTTCATATAAATCCCCAGACAGACATAACCGAATAATAAATAGGGTACTGCTGGTAACCCTGACCAGTACTGGGCGAGATGGGCTTTATCCCTGCTAATAAAGTATTTCAGGATTTCGATATTAGCGACCAGTGCAACAAACAGTAAGGAAAGGGCGATCACAAAATAATGCAGAATTGTTGCATAAGTTTTTCTCGCATTTTCATTTTTTGCATGACTGAAAAAGAAGGGTTCTGCCCCAAGTCTGAAAGCGGTGATAAAAATACTTAAAAACATAGCGATCTTACAGACTGCACCATATATTCCTACGTCAATATCAGCAACAGAACGGGGAAGTAATTTACTCAATACAATCTTATCCAGATTCTCGTTAATAATGAAAGATAAATTTGCAACCAGTATCGGCCAGCTGTAAGAGATCATCTTCAGGAACAAATCTTTATCAAACCTGAATCTGATTTGTAAGAATTCTGGCAGCAATACCAAAAAAGTAAGCACACTTGCGGCAAGGTTGGAAATAAAAACGTAGCCCACCCACTGATAACGATACCAGCTTTCAAACCAGCCGGACATCAGCCAGTGATGTTTGATCACCGCCGGAATAATATAAATGAAAACAAGATTAAGCCCTACGAAACTTCCTATGTTCAGAAATTTGACTACGCTGTATCTGAAAGCCTTATTATCCGCCCTTATTTTAGCAAAAGGGATGACACAAATGGCATCCACAAATAAAATCCCGACAAAATACTTCACATATTTCTGATAATCTGCCGACTGTCCTATGTCGCCATTACTAATCCATGCAGCAATAGAATCAGAGAAAACTGAGCCTGTAATCAGAAATAAGCCGGCTATAAAAGCTATACAGATAAAGGAATTATTATATACTGCATCTTTTTTGTCCTCGTATTTATTCAGATACCTGAAATAAGTACTTTCCATACCGAATGCCAATACTGCATTAATCAGTGAGGCATAACTGAACAGTTTGGTTAATATACCAAATGTACCCGGCAAATAAGCCCTGACATAAATCGGGGTTAAGATAAAATTGAGTAGTCTGGATAATATGGTACTCACCCCATATACCGCAGTCTGACCTAAAAACTTTTTTATAACTGACACTTGATCTGGTTAAACGGATAATAAAGTGAACTTATTTCTTGATGATTTCAAAATTACGATAGTTTTTCAGTTCACCGGGTGTGATCTCTACGTTTTCAATCTTCGCACGGTCCGGTCCTTCATTACACCATTCTACAAAAACATCCAGCAAGGTATCATCCCCTTCGGCTTCAATATATAAACTGCCATCTTTTTCATTTTTGATGATTCCGCGGACACCCATCTGATCGGCTACAACCTTTGTGGTATACCTGAATCCTACTCCCTGCACTTTTCCTGTTACTCTGATTATGATTTGTTTCATTTCCATTCTCTATTTTAATAATTGAACTGGCTGATTCTGCTCTTTGCTGTTAAAAATCCGTTCCAGATCTCTTTCAGAATTACTTCAGCCGGTCTGACTTCCTTCAGTAATGCGGAAACCTGACCGATTTCGAGCTCTCCTTCTTCTAAATTTCCTTCAAACATACCTAATTTTGCTCTTGCACGCCCCAACAGACGCTGTAATGTTTCTGCATCCGCCCCTTCAGCTTCTGCAGCAGCGATCATAGATTCAAATGAGTTTTTTAATAATCTCACCGGAACAAGTTTTTGCATACGCAATTTAGTATCTCCTTCTCCGGCACTAACAATTCTCTGTTTGAAAGATGGATGGGCTGAGGATTCTTCTGCAACTGCAAAAGCAGAACCTACCTGGACTCCATCAGCACCTAATGCCATCGCGGCAAGCATACTGCGTCCGGAAGAAATCCCTCCGGCAGCAATTACCGGTATTTTCACAGCATCTGCTATCATCGGAATCAGACAGAGGGTCGTAGTTTCTTCTCTTCCATTGTGTCCTCCTGCCTCAAAGCCCTCGGCCACTAGTGCATCTGCCCCACAGGCTTCAGCTTTCAGTGCAAACTTAGTATTGGCAACGACATGAACGACAGTTATTCCGTTTTCCTTAAGAAAACCTGTCCATGTTGCAGGATTACCCGCCGAAGTGAATACAATTTTCACTCCTTCGGACACCAGAATTTGCATAATCTCCTCCACATTAGGATAAAGTAAGGGTACATTCACAGCAAATGGCTTTGATGTAGCCTTCTTTATTTTCTGAATATGCACTCTCAATACTTCGGGATACATAGAACCTGCACCTATAATTCCAAGGCCACCAGCAGATGATACTGCCGCTGCCAGCCTCCAGCCACTGCACCAGATCATACCAGCCTGAATAATGGGATACTGAATATTAAATAAACGTGTGATACGATCTGACATATATTATCATTTTATATTATCCGCTGAATATGGGTGTCCGGCGTTATATGGCCGTTTTCCAGCTGCTGGATTAAGTTTATTCCTGGTGTCTTTCCTTTTTCGAGGGTTCCCAGCTGAGTTTCCATCCCTAAAAAAGTTGCACCATTGAGTGTTGCCCAGCATAGAAGTTCATCAAAAGTAATATTGGCATGCATTTGTAATGTCCTCATTTCTGCCAGAATACTCAACTTATGGTTACTTGCCAGGCTGTCTGTACCTAATGTAATAGTCACTCCCGAATCTCTCAGCATTTCTACATCGGGTAATTTGTTTTCAATATACAGATTTGCATTTGGACATAAACACCAGAACAGTTTTGGGTGAGTGCTTTTTGCAAATTCAATATCTGCCCTGCTGGTAAATGTATTATGCACCAACAAAGTACTGGCCTGTCTGGCCAATAAAGGCAGATAACTCTGCAATGAGGTCTTCCCTTCTGCCCGAAAAAAACTGATATCTAAACCCAGGAATTCATACAATTTCAGAAAATGTCCTTTCTTCTCTTCAAAAAAGAGATTTTCTGCCTCTGTCTCCTGATTGTGTACAGAGACAATATCATCTGCTGTACCTGAAGTCTGATTAATTTCTTTGAATAATTCTGTTGAAACAGAATAAGGCGCATGAGGAACAATTGTTGCTTTCAAAGGTAAAAAAGCATCTCTGGTTTCCTTTGCTTTGGTTATGATTTCGGCAGCACGTTCCGGATTAAAACCCATAACCTCTACAAAGGTATGGTAATAAACCGGACTGTTTAACTTTACTCTTTTTGATCCAGACTGATTGGAAATATCCCCCGTTGCCACAATACCATTCGCGTGCATAGCAGCATCTGCCAGTTGCATAGCGTTTTCAATTTCTATCTCTGAAGCCTGTCTTTGCTGCATAATCTGCTGCACAAAACCTGGTAAGCCTGTATGCTCTGCTATTTTTCCGGCAAGATGTGACAACTCCAGATGACAATGTGTATTGACCAAGCCTGGCACCAGCACCCCCTGGTAATACCTGACATCTGTTATATCTAATGCTTTCCCCTGCGCTGCAGTCCAGACATTAAGTATAGTACCTTTTTCATTAACCTCAATTATTCCATTTTGCAAAGGTGGGCTGCTCACCGGATAAACCCATGATGCCGACAAATATGAACTCATATTTGCAAATTACGGTTATTCTGCCCAAAGCTTAAAAAAATCAGCTCAGATATAGCCTTTTTTACGAAGGATTAACTGAAAAAATCTGTGTATTAAATAATTTTGATAGCATATATGGGTATAAATTGATTACTTTGTAAAAAGAAATACTATTATGTCTGATTCTACCACCCGATTAAATAAATACATTAGTGAAAGCGGCATGTGCTCAAGGAGAGCAGCGGACAGATACATTGAACAGGGAAATGTGTTTATTAATGGCAGAAAAGCTAAAGTCGGTGACCAGGTTTTCTTCGGTGACGTGATCACGGTGAACGGACAAACTATCGAGCCTAAAGAAGTAGAGAATACAATCTTACTGGCCTTTAATAAACCTGTTGGTGTTACAAGCACTACTGAAGCTGGTGTAAAAAGCAATATCGTTGATTATGTAAATCATAGTGAAAGAGTTTTTCCTATTGGAAGACTGGATAAAGATTCACAGGGACTGATCTTCATGACCAATAATGGCGACCTGGTTAACAAAATCCTGCGTGCAGGGAATAACCATGAAAAAGAATACCTGGTGACAGTTAACAAACCATTAACTGAGCAGTTTATCACTGGCATGGCAAAGGGTGTACCTGTTTTAGGGGTAATGACCAAAAAATGTAAAGTCACTAAAGAAAGTCCTTTCATTTTCAAAATTACGCTGATCCAGGGCTTAAACAGACAAATCAGACGTATGTGTGAGCATTTCGGTTTTGAAGTTACCAAACTGGAGCGTACACGTATCATGAATGTCAATCTTAAGGGTATTCCTGTAGGTGAATGGAGAGAACTGACTCCAGAAGAGATGGCAGAGATCAATAAGATGGTTGCCAAATCCAGCTCTGCTGCAGCTTCAGCACCTAAAAGAGTAGCTAAAAAAGCACCAAAAGAAGTTTCTGATGAGGTTAATGTAACACCAAAAAGAGCAGCAAGACTAAGACCAGCAGGCCCTTCTAAAGGAAAAGCACCAAGGGCTACAGCTGCCAGAGGAGAAAAATCAGAAAAACCAGCAAGAGGCGCAAAAGCAAAACCATCAGGTTCTTCTTCTTTTAAAGCCGCCTCCACAACTTCGGACTGGAATAAAAGTAATGGTCCAAGCAGGAGATCGGTAAGACCTTCGAACGGAAGACCAGGTGCTGCAGGCGCTAAAACCAAAAGTCCTAAACGCTAAGAACAACTGATTCTCAAGTTCTTACAGAACAAGCATAAACAAGCAAGGTCTTGACACCTGAAAGTAATTTGTATCCCGAAAATTGGGCGACTTATTATTTTTAGGTAACTTTGCATCAAATGCTTGTAATAACTAAAACTGATATCCGTTCACTGAGTCTTATCCAGCTTCAGCAACACTTTACTGAAATGAAAGAACCGGCTTACCGGGCCAAACAGGTTTACCAATGGCTCTGGGAAAAGTCTGCCCGTTCTTTTGAAGAAATGAGTAATCTGTCTAAAGAGCTGAGAAAGAAACTGGATGAGAATTATACCATCAACATTGTAACGGTAAACAATTCTCAGTTCAGTAATGACCAGACTATCAAAAATACTTTTCGTTTATACGATGGAAATATCGTTGAAGGGGTATTAATCCCTATGGAGGAACGGATGACGGCCTGTGTCAGTTCTCAGGTGGGCTGCAGTTTAACCTGCAAATTTTGCGCAACGGGTTACATGGACAGAAAACGTAACCTCAATGCAGATGAAATTTATGATCAGGTGGTTTTAATTGATCAGCAAGCCAAGAAAAACTACAACGCCCCATTAACAAATATTGTTTACATGGGAATGGGTGAACCACTCTTAAATTACGCAAACGTACTTAAATCAATAGAACGGATTACCGCTCCTGATGGTTTAAATATGTCTTATAAACGAATTACTGTCTCTACAGCAGGAATTGCCAAAATGATCCGTAAACTGGGTGATGATGGCGTTAAATTCAACCTGGCACTTTCACTGCATGCTGCAGATGATCAAAAAAGGAATGAAATTATGCCTATTAATGAGCAAAACACGCTAAAGGTACTTGCTGAAGCTTTAAAATATTATTTTGCCAAAACCAAAAACCCTGTTACCTATGAATATATAGTATTCAATAATTTCAATGATGAAATTCAGGATGCAATGGATCTGGCCAAATTCTGTAAACATGTGCCCTGCAAGGTAAACCTTATTGAATATAATCCTATTCAGTTTGCAGATTTCATCAATGCAGAAGGAGATAAAATTGATGCCTTCTCTAATTATTTGAAAAGTCAGGGAATAAATACAAATATCAGACGTAGCCGCGGTAAGGATATTGATGCTGCCTGCGGACAACTAGCCGTAAAAGACCAGGCCTGATTTTAACAAAACACTAACTATTTCCCGATGTAACAGGTTACATTGGGAAATGCCTTTCATTCAACAAATCACTTCTGATTTCCTTCATTTGCTGTTTCCCGAACATTGCAATGCCTGTGGCGTACAGCTGGTTCATGGAGAAAAACAGATCTGTATCAGGTGCCTGTATGATCTGCCTTATACTGATTTCCATCTATTCGCTGATAATCCCGTAGCCAGACTATTCTGGGGAAGAATGCCATTCCAGGGAGCCATGTCCTTACTGTATTTTCGTAAAGGGTCAAAGGTACAGGACCTTATCCACCGCATAAAATATAATGGCAACACGGAATTAGGTTTTATGCTAGGCTGTATGATTGGTGAGAAAATATTACTGACCGGGCAAAAAACAGAATTGATCATCCCGATCCCTCTTCATCGGTTAAAAGAACGCAAACGCGGTTATAATCAAAGTAAATGTATTGCAGATGGTATAGCCAAAGTCCTGCAACTGCCAGTAAACACTAAACTGCTGACCCGAAAGATAAATACCGGGACACAGACAAAAAGGAGCAGATACAATCGTTTCGAAAACATGGAATATATATTCAGGATTTCACAGTCACTCTCTTTAAAACATAAAGCTATTTTATTGGTAGATGATGTCATAACCACAGGTGCCACCCTTGAATCGTGTGGCCATTTACTCCTGGCTAACGGATTTGAAAATTTATCGGTCGCTACAGTAGCCTATGCAGAATAAAGCAGGTACAAAAACCAAAACTGGTTGCAACATTTTCAGTTGATATGCGTTTATATTTTTGAGAGCGTTAATTTAGATGATAAGGGCTGGTGTTTTTTTTATAGAAACACCAGCCCTTTATTTTTTTTTACAACTGACAATCAATAAGATACAAAAAAAATACATTGTATCATAAAAAAAATCGTTTTACCTAAAACAATTGATTGAGTTAATCGTTTATATACTGAGAGCGTTAATTTAAGGGTCGGGATTCCTTCTGGAGTTCCGGCCCTTCCTTTTATCAGCCCAGTGTATTTTACTGCTGTTTTTCTTTGGAAAAAAATCCGGATAGTAATTTTTTAATCTCTTCAGGATTAAATGGTTTCAGAACATGACCATCCATACCACATTCTTTAAATTTATGATGATCATTTTTTAACGTAGAAGCCGTTAAGGCAATGATTGGTATCTCTTTATAATACGTCCCACTGATATCTCTTATGATCCCTGTAGTTTCAAAACCATCTATACCTGGCATCTTAATGTCCATAAAGATCAAATCATAACTCTCTGTCATAATTTTCTCTATAGCTTCATATCCGTTAATAGCTGCATCAACGTCCAGTCCCCACTTACTCAAAATACGTTTAGCGATCAGAATGTTAATCTCATTATCATCTACTACCAGTATTCTTTTTCCTATAAAAACACTCATTTCTGTGTTATTCCCAGGAGTAGCAGTTATTTCACTCATCTTACTGAATGCGATCTCAAAAGAGAAAGTGGTTCCTTCACCTTCAACACTATCAACAACAATCTCAGAATTAAACATCTGAAGTAATTTCTTCGTAATTGCCAATCCTAAGCCGGTGCCTCCATATTTTCTGGAAATATCAGTTTTAGCCTGTGTAAAGGTTTCAAAAATATAGTTTTGTTTGTCTTTAGGGATTCCTATGCCGTTATCAACGATCTCAAACCTGATAATTGACTCTTCTTCACTCTCTGCTGCGAGACTGAGTCTTAGTTGTACCTGCCCGTTATCTGTAAATTTAATAGCGTTACCTAAAAAGTTCATCAGGATCTGATATAACCTATTTTTATCCCCGGCAACCAATACAGGAACCATCGGATCAAAAACAAGGACCAGCTGATTCCCCTTTTTCTTTACATTAACCTGTAAAGAATTAATAATGTCATTAACCAGGGTTTTCAGATTAAATGGAAAAACTTCCAGCTCCATCTTACCAGTTTCCATCTTTGTAAAATCCAGAATATCATTAATAATATGCAGCAGGTTTTCTCCGGAGAATTTTAAAATATTCAGATCATCAATCTGTGAGATCTTAGGATCATTGTCCAACAGTAAATGGGTCATACCTATTACCGCATTTAAAGGTGTACGAATTTCATGACTCATCACGGAAAGGAACATCTCTTTAGCCTGGCTCAGCTTTAAAGCTTGCTCCTTAGCCTCGATCATTTCCTTTTCAACCTGTTTACGTTGTGTGATATCTGATATCAGGTCAATCTGGCGCTCTACTTTCCCTTTACTGTTAATAATAGGGGTATTGGATACGGACAACCAGATAGTAGATCCGTCTTTCTTTTCTGCCAGTACTTCGATGGTATAAGACTGGTTGTTCCTGCTTTTATTCCTTGAAGTGGCAATCAACTCCTGGTCATAAAAATTGGGTGAAAGAATATTTCCCAAATGATGACCGTAAAGCTCTTCCTTTCTATAACCGGTTAATTTTTCCAGTGATTTATTGACCCATGTAGTGATTCCTTCATTGTCCTGAATATTCACACCGGTATTTGTTTTGCTTGCAACCATAGACAGAACCTGCAACTCTTCTTCAGCTCTTTTTTTATCGGTAATATCTATGATAATCTCTACCTCAATATCTACATTTCCTCTGTCATCCAATACAACAGTATTGTAAACGGAAAGCCAGATTTCTTTTTTATCTTTCCGGTAAGCCAGCATATCTATCGTAAAAGACTGCCTCTGTTCGGTAAGTTTTCTAACCTCATCAATTAATTCCAGATCGGTATTAGGGCCTATAATCAGATCGCCAAGTCTTTTTCCTTTTACGTCTTCAAGGTTAAACCCTGTAATTTTTTCAAAGGCTGCATTCACCCAGGTGACATGATTGTTTGCATCATTAATAACTACCGCGTTATTAACTTTGCTGGCTACAAATGACAATTTCATCAGGTCACTTTCGACCTTCTTGTTATCAGTTATATCCCTCCCGTATGTATACCATCTGTGATTTTTCGCGACCAGGGACCAACTTATCCAGCGAACAATATGATCACGTCCAACAATACGGAAATCAATATGAAGTTCTTTCTGTTTTTGCCCCAGGCCTTCTTCTATACTTTTAATTACTCTTGGTATATCTTCAGGATAACAGACGTCCAGCAGCCCCAGTTCCATTGCCTCCGCTACAGAGTACCCGAGTAATCTTGTAACTGCCTCATTAATAAACAAAACCCTGCCTCTGAAATCAAGAATGCAATGTATTTCGGGGGATACCGCAGTAATGTCCAACAGTTCCTGGTAACGTGAAGCACCGGAGTGGATCTGCTGATCTTTTTTTCTGAGTACCAGATGTACAACCACTTCTTCTGCCAGCCCTTTCAGTATATCTTTCTGACTATCAGTCAATGCTCTGGGAACTATATCAAACAAACAAAGCGTACCCAGCTTAAACCCTTCGTCATCAATCAGCGGGGCACCAATATAATACCTCACATATGGCTCGGTTTTCACAGAGGGATAATCTACAAAACGACTATCCTTCTGTGCATCATATACTTCAAATATGGTGTTTCCCAGAATTGTATGTTCGCAAAAGGACTGATAACGGGGAAGTTCCTTCCGGTCTGTACCTACAGCAGATTTAACCCATTGCCTGTCTTTATCAATTAAAGAAATCAGGACAATGGGTGTATTAAATATTTGCGAAGCAAGTCTTGTTAGGTTATCAAAGCTTTTTTCAACAGGGGTATCAAGTATATCATATGCGTACAAAGCACATAATCTCTCCTTTTCATTAGGTGATAATACTCCTGTATTTATTGGCATAATTGATTTACCCGATTTTTTACTTGTATAATGGGAAACCTGCAACTAATTTAGTCACCTGTTTTCTCACTTCAATCAAATGGGCTTCGTCTTCCGGACGGGTTAAAACCTGATCAATTAAATCAACGATTTTTTCCATTTCCGCCTCTTTAAATCCTCTGCTTGTAATCGCAGCGGTTCCCACGCGTATACCAGAAGTTACAAAAGGAGATTTATCGTCAAACGGCACCATATTCTTGTTCACGGTAATATCTGCTTTTTCAAGCGCATTTTCAGCAAGTTTTCCAGTTATATTTTTATTACGTAAATCAATCAGCATCAAATGGTTGTCAGTACCACCAGAAATAATACCATATCCTCTTGAGACAAAAGCTTTAGCCATCGCCTGTGCATTAGCCTGCACTTGTTTAATATAAACCAGATATTCATCACTCAGGGCTTCACCAAATGCAATTGCTTTTGCAGCAATAATATGCTCCAGAGGGCCACCTTGTGTACCAGGAAAAACGGCCATATCTAAAACAGATGACATCATTCTGGTCTCTCCTTTAGGTGTTTTTAAACCGAAAGGGTTTTCAAAATCTTTACCCATCATAATCAGACCTCCGCGTGGTCCACGCAGTGTTTTATGGGTAGTCGTTGTTACAATGTGACAATGAGGTAGTGGATTCGCTAATAATCCTCTTGCAATTAAACCTGCAGGATGTGAAATATCAGCAAGAACCAACGCACCGATTTTATCAGCTACACTACGAATAAATGCATAATCCCACTCTCTTGAATAAGCAGATGCACCACAGATAATCAATTTTGGACGTTCAGCTAATGCTACTTCTTCCAGTTTAGCATAGTCAATCAGTCCGTCTTCTTTTTTTACCCCATAAAAAAGAGGATGATATAACTTACCAGAAAAGTTAACCGGTGAACCATGTGTTAAATGGCCTCCATGAGACAGGTCAAAACCAAGGATTTTATCCCCAGGTTGAATTACAGCAAGCATTACCGCAGCATTTGCCTGTGCACCTGAATGTGGCTGAACATTTACCCATTCAGCACCAAATAGTTTTTTTGCGCGTTCAATTGCAATATTTTCTACCTCATCAACAACCTGACAACCGCCGTAATAACGTTTGCCCGGAAGGCCTTCAGCATATTTATTGGTTAATACTGAACCCGCAGCTTCCATAACTTGTTTGCTTACAAAATTCTCTGAAGCAATCAGCTCAAGGCCGTTTTCCTGACGGTCTAATTCCCTGTCAATCAAATCAAAAATTAAAGTATCTCGTTCCATTTATCAAAGTATATTTCTGTAAAAATAATCATTTTCATTGGAGTATATATTGTTTTTTAATGGTAATGAAGCTCTCATGATTTTATTCTCATTCCATTGTGTGATTTGAAAAATCATGATGGTTTCATCAGTATAAATTTATTTTTCATCAGTTCTTATCTTGTTTTTGTGTTCATAAGTCAGTTATAAGACCATTTGAATTGAATCCGGTTCTGCCCGGGCTCATCTTTCACAGCATTTATTTTCCTTTTATATCCAGGATCGTATCGCCAGGGTCACGTCATTTTTCATAGAAATACAACCTATAAATATGGTGTCAGGATAGCTCAGAAGGTTCATATAACTTGAATGACTATTATTTTGCAGTTATATTAACTAAAATCCCGTACTTTGTATATTGTTGTCTATTAAAACATGCATGGAAAACTTCAACTCTCCATTACTACCTAACATAAACTATCCTGCTGATTTAAAGCAGTATAAAGAAGAAGATCTGGAGCAAATCAGCCAGGAATTAAGACAGTATATCATTGATGCAGTAAGTGTAAATGGCGGTCATTTTGCGGCCAGTCTAGGCGTTGTAGAACTTACTGTTGCTTTACACTATGTGCTTAATACTCCCTATGATAAACTGGTTTGGGATGTAGGTCATCAGGCTTACGGCCATAAAATACTTACGGGGCGGAAATCTGTTTTCCATACGAACAGGGTATTGAACGGGATCAGTGGTTTCCCGAATATCAGTGAAAGTGAATATGACACCTTTGGCGTTGGCCACTCTTCTACCTCGATTTCTGCTGCACTGGGAATGGCTGTCGCCTCTCAGTTAAAAGGCGAAAAAGACCGTCAGCATGTCGCCGTAATCGGTGATGGTGCGATGACTGCCGGACTGGCTTTTGAAGGCCTTAATCATGCCGGGATTGAGAATTCAAACCTGCTGGTTATCCTGAATGATAACTGCATGTCCATTGACCCCAATGTCGGAGCGCTTAAAGAGTATCTTACAAGTATAACTACTTCTAAATCATATAACCGTTTCAGGGACGATATCTCAAGTGTACTGATCAAACTTTCTGAACTTGGGCCTAATGCGCACAAGTTTGTAAAAAAGATAGAAAAAAGTATCAAAGGTACCTTACTCAAACAGAGTAATTTATTTGAGGCTTTAAATTTCAGATATTTTGGCCCGGTAGATGGTCATGATGTAAAAAAACTGGCTTCTATCCTGAAAGACCTGAAAGATATTCCTGGTCCTAAGCTATTACATTGTGTAACAGTTAAAGGTAAAGGCTTCGCTTTGGCTGAGAAGGACCAGACCAAATGGCACGCTCCTGGTACTTTCGATAAGATAACCGGTGAAATCAAGAAATCGGTCAACGACAAACCACAACCCCCTAAATATCAGGATGTTTTTGGGCACACATTAGTTGAGCTAGCTGAAGCCAATCAGAAGATTGTAGGTATCACACCTGCCATGCCTTCTGGTTCATCTATGAATATTATGATGAAGGCTATGCCTGAGCGCGCATTTGACGTGGGCATTGCAGAGCAGCACGCTGTAACGTTTTCGGCAGGACTGGCTGCTCAGGGGATGTTACCTTTCTGTAATATTTATTCCAGCTTTATGCAACGTGCGTACGACCAGGTGATCCATGATGTGGCGATACAAAATTTAAATGTTGTATTCTGTCTGGATCGTGCAGGTGTTGCCGGGGCTGACGGTGCGACTCACCATGGAGCCTATGACCTTGCCTATATGCGTTGTATTCCAAATATGACTGTAGCTGCACCAATGAATGAGGAAGAATTGAGAAACCTGATGTATACAGCTCAGTTGGAGAACAAGGGACCATTTTCAATTCGTTATCCGAGAGGGAATGGAGTTATGATTGACTGGAAACGCCCTTTCAAAGCCATTGAGATTGGAAAAGGGCGAAAAATATGTGATGGTGAAGATGTAGCCATCCTGACTATCGGACATGTGGGTAATTTTGCTGTTGAGGCCTGTAAAGAACTTAACACTGATGGAATCCACCCGGCACATTACGATATTCGTTTTGTTAAACCGCTGGACGAAGCATTATTACATGATGTTTTCACCCGTTATAAAAAGATAGTTACCGTAGAAGATGGATGTCTGCAAGGTGGAATGGGATCTGCAGTGCTGGAATTTATGGCTGATCATAATTACCAGGCCAATGTGATCCGTCTGGGTATGCCTGACGAAGTGGTTGAGCATGGTGAGCAGGCCGAATTATGGTCAATCTGTGGTTATGATAAGAACTCAATTATAGAAACAGTTAAGAAGATAACAATCAGCAGGACAACCGCTACCATTGCATCTTAAGAACTGCCTTCTCATATCTATATAAAACAAATAAGTCCTGTTTGCTGGTCAGCAAACAGGACTTATTATATAAATAAAACTTGCTCTGCTATTCTACAGTCACTGATTTAGCCAGATTTCTTGGCTGATCTACATTACACCCTCTCAGTAAAGCTATATGATAAGAAAGCAACTGTAAAGGTATAGTAGCCAGTAAAGGCAGGAATGCTTCACTTGAATCAGGGATTTCGATACAATAGTCAGCCATTTTACGTACTTCAGTATCTCCTTCAGTAACAATAGCCAGCACAATTCCTTTTCTTGCTTTCACTTCCTGGATGTTACTGATTACCTTTTCGTAAGAAGAGTTCTTGGTAGCAATGACAACTACTGGCATCTCTTCATCAATCAAAGCAATAGGACCATGCTTCATTTCTGCAGCAGGATAACCTTCAGCATGTATATAAGAGATCTCTTTTAACTTCAGGGCTCCTTCAAGGGCTACCGGAAATCCACTTCCTCTACCCAGGAAAAGACAGTTTCTTGAATCTTTAAATTTATGGGCTATCTCCTCTATTAAACTATTAGATTCTAAAGCCCTGGTAATTTTTTCAGGAATACAATCAAGTTCTGTTAATAATTCTACTAGTTTGGCTTGTGTTAAAGTGCCTTTCTGTTGTGCCATATAGAAAGCCATCAAGGTAAGGACTGTAACTTGTGCAGTAAATGCTTTAGTAGAAGCGACCCCAATCTCAGGGCCCGCATGGGTATAAACACCTGCATGAGTAAGACGTGGAATAGAAGAACCAACAACATTACAAACACCAAAAATTGTTGCCCCCTTCTCCTTAGCCATCTCAATAGCAGCCATTGTATCCGCAGTTTCACCAGATTGTGAAATTGCAATAACTATGTCTTTTTCTGTAATAATAGGATTTCTATAGCGGAATTCTGATGCGTATTCAACCTCAACAGGTATCCTGGCATATTCTTCTATTAAGTACTCTCCAACCAACCCAGCATGCCAGGAGGTTCCACAGGCTACAATGATAATGCGGTCAATGTTTTTAAGTTTATCCGCATACTCCTTAATCCCTCCCAGCTGTACTCTGCCTTCATTTGGATAAATACGACCCCTCATACAATCTCTGATAGACCTTGCCTGCTCAAAGATCTCCTTTAACATGAAGTGTTCATATCCACCTTTTTCCAGCATTTCCAGTTTAAGCTCCAGCTCCTGGATATATGGTGTCTGTACTACGTTATCCAATCGTTTGATCAATAACTCATCACGTTTAACAAATGCTATTTCATTGTCATTCAGATAAATTACATTCTTTGTATACTCAATGATCGGGGTAGCATCAGAAGCAATAAAGTACTCTCCCTCTCCTACACCAATAACCATTGGACTACCTTTCCTGGCTGCAATCAGCTGATCAGGATGATCATTATCCATAATTACTATAGCATAGGCACCATTCACCTGGTGCAGAGCCAGACGCACAGCTTCCAGTAAATCAGTATTTTCCTTTTTATAGATTTCTTCTACTAAATGAATCAGAACCTCAGTATCTGTATCACTATTAAAACTATGCCCCCTGGAAAGAAGTTCTTCTTTCAGCGTTGCATAGTTTTCTATAATTCCATTATGAATTATACTTAATTTACCGTCATTAGAAGTATGAGGGTGTGAATTCCTGTCAGAAGGTTCACCATGAGTGGCCCAACGGGTATGTCCCATACCAATCGTTGCCGATTTATCTTTTCCCTCACTGAAGTTCTCCAGCTCCTGAACTTTACCTGCTTTTTTATAAATATTCAATCCGTTCTGATTGATCAGTGCGATCCCCGCACTGTCATATCCCCGGTATTCTAATCTCTTCAGGCCTTTAAGTACTATTGGCCAGGCTTCTCTATAACCTATATATCCTACTATTCCACACATATTATTCTAGTATAAAGGTGTAAATCTAGTCAATTAAAGATTTATTTACACCAAATAAAACTACTGCCTCATTTTTCGTGACAAATGACACATAGTTAATACGTTTTAGCTTTAAGAGCATTAAATGTGATTCTATTCGCATCAAAGTGTGGAATACCTCTACAGCACTCAGACCTAACAAAAACAATAACAACCTAAATATCAACAAATTACAACAAAAACAATGACTGGCATCATTATTCTGTATCGCTAATACAAATCATTGTATCAAACATAAAAAACTATAAAGATGAAAAATTTAATTTTAGGCGCAGCCATATTAGCATTTGCAGGAGTTTCAACAGTTAAAGCAAACGATATTAAAAATCCGGTAGCTGTAGTGGCTCAACAGGATAGCACAGTTAAAACTCCTGTTAAAATCGAAGAGTTACCTGATGCTGTAAAAGCAACTTTGTCATCAGACAAGTATAAAGACTGGGCTCCGGTAGCAGCATTCAAAATTACAGATGCAAAAAAAGCAGAATACTACCAGGTTGATGCAAAAAAAGGAAATGAAACTGCTTCCTTAAAAATTGGTAAAGACGGCGTTGTTATTCAATAACCGAAATCTATTTAAAGACTAAAAACCTGCCCTGTAAAGGGGCGGGTTTTTTCTTGTCCGGCAGATTTAGATTTCCCTAGATATCACGGCACCAGTTATCCACATTTTCTTGTGGATAACCTATTGAAAATGTTAATTAAGCACGAGGTGTGATGCTTTAGCAGGGTTAACAAACAAACAACAACAAACTAAAAATCAACACATTAACACAACATACAAACTTTAAATCCTACAAAAACGGTTATAAACAATTAACATTGGTTATAAACATCCACCGATTACTCTAAAGTTAGGGGCTGAAAATAAACTCCATAACATAATCAGCCAGACCTGACTGCCGGATCAGCAGTAGCTACTGAACTTGCATATCAATTTACTGATCAAACCAATAGTATTTAACCAGCATTCAATAATCATACTCAAGAGCAAAAAACATTCAGCTTTTCAAGAAATAAAACAATCAGAAAAACAAACATACAACACTAGTAAACAACTAGATAACCACAAATAATGTAATTTATTTAATCCAGACAAAGCTTCCACAACTTTACATCCTGCAGGAATAAAAATGCTTGTTAAAATATAGATAATCATCCAGGATATGGCAAGGTGTTTGAACATCATCAGACATCATCGATAAGATAAACTCATGTCAAATCAGATCAATAAAAATAGAATTAAGAATTCTGACATTAGTGCACTGGCGGCTAATTTCCGAGAGTATATCGCAAGAAACAAAGTCGCTGAAGAAAGGGATCAGTTAATAGAGGATCTAACTTCCCGTAATCAGGATCTGAATCAGTTTGCTTATATCACATCTCATAACCTGCGTGCCCCTTTATCAAACCTGATTGGTCTTATCGATATCCTGAATTATGATTTACTCGACGAGTATAACAGAACAATTGTAGATATGTTCAGGGATTCGGCTCATAAATTAAATGAAACAATTTATGATCTTACACAGATGCTAAGTATCAAAAGCAACAAAAAAAAAATCATTGAAAATGTGGATATCACCTGCATCTTCAAAAAAGTATGTAATTATTTCAATAAACAAATCCACAGTACGGGAATTAATATACACACTGATTTTCAATACGAACTGGTTCCCTTTAATAAAAGTTACCTGGAAAGTGTACTGATGAATTTAATGTCTAATTCGTTAAAGTATTGTGCAATAGACAGACCGCTCAAAATCGAACTTGCGACTAAGTTAAATACAGATGGAAATATTGTTCTTACCTTTGCAGACAACGGCATGGGAATCGACCTTATAAGGCATAAAGACCGGATCTTTGGATTAAATGAGCGTTTCCATAATCATGTTAACGGAAGTGGGGTCGGCCTGTTTATTACTAAAACGCAAGTTGTCTCCATGGGAGGCGAAATCGCAGTTGAGAGCGAAGTAGACAGGGGGGCTGTTTTTACTGTAATCTTTAAAAAACAAGCATTTATGTGACATCAATATGTGTCATTCTATGAGTAATTCGATACTGTTTTACCACTAATTTTGTTAGTAACGTATTTCTCAAGGACATGAAAAAAATTCTACTCATCATCGCCGCCTTATTAGCTATCATTACTCTTTTCAATCTAAAAGCTAATGCACAAACTGTAACAGGGAATGTTCCGCTAAGTATCGTAGTGTCTGATGCATTTTCTATCACCCTTGGTGCAACGCCAACTGTCGTATTTACTTATGCAACTGCAGCAGATTATGCAGGGAGCAAAACGGTAGCTAAAGTTGGCCATTTCACCGTAGTTAGTAATCAATCATACAGCGTCACCGTAAAGGCTACTTCCGAATTCAACGTCATTGCGGGTAATGCCACACCAGTATCTTTAAGTATTGTACAGGTGAGCATTGATCCCAGCACGCCAACTACAGGAGCTACTTATGCTACTCCTGCACTCACTACTTCCAGTCAATCCCTTATCACATCAGCATCACCAACTATTGGCACCGCTTATAATGTTGATTATACTATTCCCACTGCTGCCGGACTTATAGGTAAAGCTGATGGGACTTACGCCACCAATGTAATATACACGATTACTCAGCCATAATTACCTAATATGAGAAAAAACCTGCTCTTTATCTTAGTCCTGCTAACCGCTATTACACTTTTTAGTCAAAAAACAAGAGCACAGTCTGTCACAGGGAATGTTCCGCTTAGTATAGTGCTCTCAGATGCTTTCTCTATTACTTTAGGTGCAACGCCTGCCGTAGTATTCACCTACGCTACAGCTGCAGATTATGCTGGAAGTAAAACTGTTGCAAAAGTGGGACATTTTACCGTAGTCAGCAATAAGTCTTATAGTATCACAGTGAAAGCCACAGCTGAATTTAATACCATTGTAGGAAATGCAACACCAGTATCTTTAAGTGTTGTACAGGTCAGCATTGACCCAAGTACCCCTGCTACAGGAGCTACTTACGCAACCCCGGCATTAACAACAACCAGCCAGTCACTGGTCTCTGCCGCATCAGCAACTGTAAGTACCGCCTACAACGTAAACTACACTATTGCCACAGCCGCAGGCTTAATTGGTAAAGCCGATGGTACTTATGCTACAAATGTGATTTACACGATTACACAACCCTAAACATATTGATGAGGTTATTTACTACTTTACTTACTGCATTTCTTTTTTCCTCCCTGTTGAACCCGGTGAAAGGTCAAGGCTTTTCCATTTCTCCCTCCAGGATTTTCTTCAGTGGAAATCCAGGCGAAACAGTTACTCAGACAATCACTTTCGGCAATTCTTCGGACAAGGTACTTTCTTTTGTATCGAGGATACAGGACTGGGACAGGGACTCACTGGGTAATAAAATCTATTACGACAGTAATACGTTACCCTCTTCAAATGCCAGATGGATTACACTTTCTGGTAATGCTGTTTCTGTTCAGCCCGGTGAAAATAAGCAGATTATTATATCCCTGACTATTCCGGCAGATGCAAAAAAACTGACTAACAGTATGCTGTTCTTTACTCAGGTTAAGGAGCAGGAAGTACAACAAAAAAAAACGGATAAAATTGGCATTAATGTTTTAATGGAAGTTGGAATCCAAGTTTATTATGTTCCCAGAGGATTGAACCAGGGGGATTTTGAATTTCTGTCCTTTGATGACCGTGGGATCCATACTGACGGAAAAGTAAAGAAACGCAGGATGGCATTAAAGATACATAATAAGGGCAGTCTGAACAGAGATGCCTTTGTTCGTTTCGAACTCACTAATAAAGAAACGGGTGAAGAAATAAAAATTGACCCTATAACACTCGCTATGTTACCTGACGCAACGCAATCAGTCATCCTCGATCTCCCAACAGATCTGAAGGGTAAATTCCTTGTTGTGGCCTTACTTGATGCCGGATCTTCTTATGATTTAAAAGTTGCTGAAAAAGAGCTTATATATCGCCCTTAGTGTTATTTTTTGCTGTCTTACAGTTAGAAATGTCAGCGCACAGGTAGCTCTCAGCCTACCACAGGCTAATATTACCGGGCAGACTAATTATGTAGCCACAGCTGTCGCCACAGGGAGCTCCGGAGCACTATCTTTACTCTCATCTATATATGGACAATCCGGACAGTCAACTTTTACTTCGGCCCCCAGTACCTTACCGAATCTTCCGCTTAGTATTGCGTCATTCCAGGTAAGCTCTATCGGCGGCATAAATCTTCTATCTGGCTCTTCGGCTATAACGTTTACCACAAGTCCTCAGACTATTTACTATGTACTTCTGGGATTAGGCGGAGGAGTAATGAACGTAAATTACACGGTTATTACTCCAGGAACTATATGGGCCGCGGGAACTTATACAATACCCATGATTTTTACACCAGCAGGTAAAATAACACCGGGAACACAGAACCTTGCCATTACAGTACCTGCCTTTATTGCACTAAACACACAAATACCTGCTACTACTACATTGAATGTAAACTCGCTGGCTCTTTTCCGAAGTGTGGGAGGAGTAAGCAGTGCAGCCAATAACTATGATTACTTCACGACTGTACCTACTCTATTCAGCCTCAATACCAACAGCAGTACTTTTAGTTTCTCTACAACTCAACCTTACAATAGTTTGCCCGCTGCAAATAATGTAAACCTGATGAGTGCATTGATTTCAGGGCCATATGCAGGATCTGCTATTAATCTGTCTACTACCAGTCAACTTTTAACTGTTGGTACAGGGGTCCCGGTAATTCTGACTAATAAAAGTACAACCTATAATTCTACATTAAGTATTAGCGGAGCCAATCTTAAAAGTAATTTTGTACAGGCCGGGACTTATACCGTACCGGCAGTATACACCGTCGCTAAAACAGCTGCTACATTTCCCAGTACACTGGCTTCTCAAACCATGAATACCTCCGTTCAGGTAAATGTGAGTAATATAATGGAACTGGTCGTTCAAGATCCCAGTGTAACGCTAACCGTGAATACCGCCGCATTATATGCACAGGGTACCTCCACACAAATGCCTAATCATGTCAAAGTAAGCAGTACTGTCCCTTATAATGTGACAGTTCAGGCAAGTAGCAGTACATTGTCTTCATCGGGAGGAGTTCAGATTCCAGTTGGGGTAATTACGATTCAGGGAATGACCGGACAGACTGGAATTACTCCTGTTGTCCTTTCTGCAAGCCCCCAGGCATTAATGACCTCGGCTAATCCGGTGATAGATAACTTCCTCAGTCTTCAATATACCATACCATCTTCACAAACAGCCAATCTATTGAATAAAGCAGCAGGTAGTTATAGTACTACAATCACTTATACGATTGTTGCCCCCTGATCAAAAACGACTAACTATAACTTTTCTGCGTTCATCGTTATAAAGGAAAGTGAGCATACCGACTGTCCCTCCCTGTAACGTAACTTCTTCTTTGTCATTTTCAATAGAAAAGGGCATACCCGCTGTTTCAATATAAACGGTATATTTATTCCTTGGCAGATAAAAACAAAAATTCCCCTGATCATCTGTTAAGGTCTGATGGATCCGTCCATTCGGATCTACAGCATTAATCCTGATACCTGCCAGAACAGGTTTCTCGTCTGCATATTTCTTAGCTTTCAATTTAATACAGCCGTTTAATGCCTGGGTTTTAACCAATGGAATTTCTAATTTTTTACTCTTATCAAGAAAAACTACTGTTGGCTCCTGCAGACTCCATCCTCTTGTATTAGTCACCGCAACCGTATAAGCCTCCTTTTTCATATCTCTGAACTCAACGACACCTTTACCATTCGTAAGTGCAGCCTCCCCGTTAATCTTAACTAATAATCCATCCACAGCAACCTCTCCCACATCACGTCTTCCATTGCTATTCCGATCTTCATAATAGGTAAGTTCCAGTTTCATAGAACCTCCTCTTGACTGTGCACCGAATTGTTTCTCTATCCCAATACGCAATTGTCTGCTCTCAAAATACAGATTATTAAGGTTCCCTGTATTCTGTCCCTGATTATCCAGAAGGACTATTGGTTTTTGTTTTGTCATTGTATATAAGAAATCGCTGGTTAGTGCCCAGTTACCTCTTAACTGGCACCTTATATTTCCTGTTACTGAGTAGTTGTTACTGTGCGTAAACCCATAATAATTATACATTCCACCAAAGCGCAGGTTAAGATTGCGCTGTAAAACATCAAAATGAATATTTGGGCCAAAAGAATATAACCTGTATCTGTTACTTCCGGTAGATGATAAAACATCGGAAAGATAATAAGGGTTTAACTGTATATAACCACTGAAACCCAGGATGGGCATATTGTAACTGGTATTGATTTTAATGGAATGAAATGGAGCAATTGGCCTTTCGGAAGTGTTAATATAGGTATAACCGTAATCTGCTGTCATCGAGAAACTTTGCACACGTCCACTATAGGACATATTTGCAGTAAAACGCATAGAAGAAGATTTCCAGTTAACATCTCCCGATAAAGGGTCAGTCAGTACAGTGGAGATTAAGTGCTGGTTCATGAAATAAGGCCCAAAGCCCATAAAGATATTCCCCACTTTAGTATTGTAGCCCAGTTCATAAAGATAAATGGCATTTTTATTTATGCCCGTATTAAAAACATTGTTTTGATTATACTGATATTTTGGATTGTTATCTTGTGTACTGATATGAAAAGAGAGACTACCAGCTTCTTCAAATTTACGGACCAAACGAAGGTCCCCTAATAATAAACCACGTCTTAAACCGGTGTAATATGGACTACTATAGTACCCATTTGCAGAAAACTGATAGTCAGCACTATTCAGCGCATAATTTACCCCCGCTGAGACTGCAGGTTTAGGGGATGAGGCAGATTTTTTCTGATCCTCTAAAGAATACCCTGCCTCAAGCCCAAGTAATTGTCCCTGTTTAAGTTTAAAATTGGTTTTAATACTTAACTGATTCGCATCAATTCCGGTAAATGAGTCATGACTATGGATATAAGTAATACGTTTATCTCCTTTACCGTCAGGTGTAGTCAGATTATAATCAACAGCCAGAATCTTCGCCCCTGGAATAGTGGTACTGATCTGGTCATACAAAAGAAAGTTATTCTGAATTCCGTAGACGGATAATGTTCCATTATCTTTCAGCTTTAAACTCGCTTTAATTCCTCGTCCACCTAAAGAAAAGTCTACATTTTCGTATATATTGCCCAACTTAAGCCCCCAGTCTTTTGCCTGATAATCTACGTAGGTATTATAAATATTAATTCCGTTTACATCTTGCTGGTGGTACTGGTCAGCATTTAAACGATATTCCAGCATGCTGTTATCTCCTGTTTTCACCTTACCGTTAGCCTGCAGCTGGTAGAAAGAAGAATTACTACTCATATTCGCATATCTGAAAGCCACAGTATTTGCCAGAGCTCCACTGTATTGATCATTCCCCATACTCATCCTCCTGGCATTAGTTACATTCACTATACGAAGTATTTTAACAGCAAGCCGGTTATTAGCGGCATCCACAGCTTGTATAGTAACAGTAAAATCGGCGGGTATACTCGTATTAACTTTATTTCTAGCCAGAAAAGGAAGTAATTGTTGTGTCCCTGGTTGAAGGGTAAGATTCATAGTTTGCCCGGTAAACTCTAATCCGTCCGGAATACCAGATAATAGCAGCCTGAAGGTTATGGGTACAAAACCATTATTTGCACAGCGTACAATTACCTGTGCCTGGTTACTCAGCTGACTAAGATAAACTTCATTTTCTTCTGTACCGATGGTCAGCCCGCCAACATCTGTAAGCTGTGTCATAAATCTTGCTGATTGCTGCACCTCAATGCCTGGAGTCTGCGCAATCAGATGGAGTACGAACAACTGACTATTACTAATAATAGTCTGCCGGTCAGCGATATACTTCAAAGGAAAAACTTTGGTTTCACCTGCTTTTAGTACGAGGCTATCAGGTAAAGAAATCAATCCTCTTGACAATTCTTTTTCCTTTTTATCCTGTTTAAGTGTTACTGTAATCTGTGTAGCATTGGTAATCTTTAATAGATTAGCGAAAGTCTCCCCTCCTTTAACTTCTAATGTATCCCTGGTGAAATTGTATTTTACCTGGGCTGAAGCATTCGCTACAACCAGACAGCAAAGAATCACATATAGTATATTCAAATAGCCGATTTTATGCATCATGAGAGAATGATAAAAGCACATCCTGCTTAGAGCAGGAATATCGCCTATTGGTTTTTATTTGAATTGGGCAAGCAATTCACCTTTACTGTTAATATTCAGTTTTTTATAGGTGCGCTTAATATATTGACGTACCGTATCCAGTGAAATTCCATATTTGTAACCGATCAGCTTATAACTCAATCCATGCTGAAGTCCTTCCACGATCTGGCGTTCCCTATAACTAAGCTTAGACTGATAGTCTATTGTCTGTTGTACTTGTTGAATTACATTCCTGGAGATGGAAGGACTAAAAACTGATCCTCCACGATAGGTAGTTACTATAGTAGAAATCACATCATTAACGCAGGTGTCTTTTGTCAGATATCCCATTGCGCCTGCCTTTACACAGGCTAGGACTGTATTATGATCCTGAATATTACTATAGACAACCACATTTGTATTTGGAAATTTACGGTAAATATCAGGGATAACACCAATTCCGTTGACTTCAATATCCAGTAAAGTAACATTTGGCTCTTGTGAAGGCTGTACCTTCTTGCATTCACCAATTGACCCAATATCAAGGGTTACTTTCAAATTATGCTCATGCTGATGATCCAGCATTACACGCACCATAGTTCTGCTCTGTTGATTATTATCTATAATTCCTACTTTAATCATAGTTCTCCCCTTCTTTAACCTCTTTAAGTAAATAGCTTGAAATGATATGAAATAAAGTTAAGCAATACTTTAAATGCTCTCCTGTTCATTCTGTTCATTCGCAAACGTTAATAACAGAAGAAACAACAAAAACCAACTACTTATTAATCAATGGAATAACAAATTCAGAAACTGGATTCAGGAAAGAATCTCTTAAATTTCTACCCATATTTACGTGTTCTTTTATACTATTTGCCCTTTCCTGGTAATAAGCAGAGAATGCTTTGTCATGATCAGGGTAATCCAATAAACACTGGCATAATATCTTCGCATCAAGCATAGCATTCGTAGTACCTGCACTTGTAAATGGGAGAGCAACATGGGCAGCATCTCCGATTAATACTACATTTTGAGAATGGAAAGCGGGCAGCAGATCGAAATCTCTGGTATTCCAGATGTAACTGGTTTGGAAATCATTGTGATTTAAAACAGTCTTTACTTCAACAGGAAAATCCTTCAGCAAATTTAAACATAACCCATGCAGAAGTGTATGGTACTGTTCAGAAGTGCGCTCAGTGATTCCGTCAGGAATGTCACCAAGTAATGGGTCATATTGCATGAACCAAACCATTTCTATTCCGGATGTTGGAATGAGGCCAAAGGAGAGTCCTTTATCTTGTTGCTGAAATTTGGTAAACTTTCCATTAAGCAGATTTGCAAGTTCAGCATGCTCTATAATACCGACCACTTCTTTCACCCTGCCAGGCTCAAACTTCACTTCTCCGAATAATGCCTTCCGCACAAGAGAATTTGCCCCATCTGCTCCAATAAAGATATCACCGTACTCCCGTTCCCCATTTAAAAATGCAGCTGCAACAATCTTTTGATCCTCATAAATAAAATGGGAAAATATACGGTTGTTATTTATATGTGATTCTGGCAGAAGCTGATTTAAACAGGCTAGCAGATCTGTACGTTTAAAACACTGCCAGTCTTCCAGAGGCAATTCCATAATAAGACCCCCATCCGGATCTTTAAGCATAAATGTATGTACTGCCCTACCCGGAAGATGCAGTTCACTCTCATTTGCCAGTTCATTCAGGACTGTTATCCCATCATGGTGCATGAGAAAAGCATGGCCTCCAACAGCAGTGAAAACCTGGCGCTCATTCACACAAACATCAATATCATGCTGATGTAAGTAAATCCCCATACATAATCCGGCGATCCCACCGCCCAAAACAACTACTTTCATAAATTATTGATCGTATGCTGTATATTATATAAAGCCTGCCCCAAAATCTCTTCTGAAGTAGCAAAACTCATTCTTATAAATCCTTCAGCTCCCTCACCAAACCATTGCTTCGCTCCCGGAACAACAGCCACTTTGGCTTTATCCAGAAGTAGCTGATAAATTTCTGTACTGTTTTTTTGTGTTCCGGTGATATTCGTAAAGGCCACATAACAGCCTTCAGGGGAAATACATTGGAATCCCTGCGTTGCATTCAGTTCTCTGACACATAGATCTCTCATTTTCTGAAGATGAACAAGAAAACTATCCAACCAGTAATCACAATCGTTGAGTGCGGTGACTACCGCAACCTGAGAAAGGATATTAGCTCCATGTATAGTGGAACCATGGAGTGAAGCTTCAAACAAGCGGTCATAATGAGCCTGAGAAGATGCCATTACGGCCCCGATTCTCAATCCCGCAAGGCCATAAGACTTGCTGTACCCGGTTATTGTTATTGTTTGATTCCTGATTTCTTCGTTTAATGAAGCTATACTTGTATATAAATGGGGTGTATAAACAATGTCACTCCATATTTCATCGGATAAAATTACCAGATTATGTTTGCAGGCTATTTCACCGAGCTGGAGTAACTCCTCTTTGTTAAAAACTTTACCCGTAGGATTTAATGGATTACAAAGACAGATCATCCGGGTCCTTGGAGTGATCAGACTTTCCAAATGGGCAAAATCAACTGTATCTGATCCAGGTGGAATAGCAAAAGGGACTGCAATACTGTTTACTGCTTCAATAGAGTATCTGAAAAGGAAATCTACAGGATCAAAAATAATTGCTTCATCTCCGACGGTTAAAAAAGCCTTACAGGTCAAATAAATCCCAAATGCAGCACTATCAACAGGGAATATGAATTCTGGTTTTGCAGGGATATTACGCTTAACAGAAAAGTAAGTAGCAACACTTTCTTTAAACTCCGGAAGCCCTGCAGGAGGCCCGTATGATAAATATCTGTCTCTGGTAAACCGGATAATGGCTTCTGCAATTTCCGGTGCACTAGGAAAGTCAGGATCAGCAGCTGTAAGCGGAATTACTCCTTCAGGCACAGTAGCCCATCTTAAATTAAATGCTCTTTTTTTTAGAATATCCAGGTTAACGGATTGGGATTGAAACATCCTCTAAACTATAAATTTTCCAGAATTTCCAGAAATTTTTCTTTGACCAGAGGTTTAATAATAAATTCGCTGACTTCATTGATATTTTTGGACCGTTCCATTTCATGAGGAGAGATAGAAGAGGATACAATATACAACTCATTAGTTTTTGCAAAAGAAGGATATAATTCCCGATACTCAGCCAGAAACTCCCATCCATCCATAACGGGCATATTCAAATCCAGAAAGATAACATCCGGAAGTAATTCCTTTTTACCGAGAATTTCTTTAAGATGAGTGATGGCTTGCAGTCCATCAGAAAAAACTTCAACATCTACATTTTCAGACACTTTTAAGATCGTTTTCTTTGTAAGAAAAACAAAAATATCATCATCATCAATAAGATATACTTTCTTCATCACCAGTTCATATTTTGATTTACAAATTCAATAGAAAATATAGAGCCCTGATCAGGTAAGCTTTCCACCCAAATCTTACCTCCCATTGCTTCTACCTGGGTTTTAGTCATAAATAGTCCAAGCCCTTTAGCATCGGGGTGACGATGGAATACTTTTCCAATTTTAAATATATTGTCCTTGTGTTTGACGAGATCTATACCCAGTCCATTATCCTGAACCGTCAGAACGATATTTCCTTCTTTTATTTTAGAAGCCAGGTTTAATGACAACTGTCTTTCTGGAGATTGGTATTTAATGGCATTGCTAATGAGATTATAAAATATACTGGCCAGATATTTATGCGGGTACATAACAGCAGGAGCATCATCGAAATCAACCTTAATCTTCGCCTTTGCTTTTTGTATTTCAACATATAAACCATCCAATGCTTCCTGTAAACACGTACTGAAGTTCAGTCTATCCAACTTGATATCCCGGTCCAGTCTGATCTGGATAGATTCTACCAGTTCGTTAAATGTACTCTTCAGGTTTTCAATTACCGGTTCCAGTTTAGAGACTAATAATTTCTGCTCATCTGCATCTTCAGCTTCCTGAATAAATTCTGCAAGCATGGCCATATTGATTAATGGGCCTCTTAGATTATGGGAAACGACATTACAAAAATCTATCAGTTGGGTATTCTGAATAGCCAGTTGCTCCATAATCATGCTTTGCTTCTCTTCCAGGATTTTACGTTCCGTAATGTCTATTCCGAAGCCAATAACCATGATAAAATTCCCACTTTCATCATGCATCGGAAACATTCTTCGTAGAAAAGTAATTGTATTTCCTTCCGGGTCTTTCTGGCTCTCCTCCCAACCTATTGCTTTTCCAGTATTTTTAACTTCCAGAAATTGTGCTCTGCGGGCTTCCGCGATTTTAGGGTCCCGGTTCCTGAAAGCACCATATTCAAAATCGTCCTTTCCAATAATAAATTTCCTGTATTCCTCATTCTTAATTGCCATAGGATTAGCAAAGAGGTATCTGTGATCCGCATCAAACACAACAATATCCTGTGGAATATTATTCAGGATGCTCTCATAAAATTCTTTAATGCTATTATTTATTACCGGAAGTTTGAGTTGCAATAGCGTAGTAATTTGCTGTGCCAGTAAGGCAAGTCCTTTGTGTTGTTCCTGATTCAATACAATCCGAACGGGCCCCGCTACACTCAAATGCCCGATAACCAAATTTTTGTTTACAATAATTGGTATGGCAATAAAAAAAGGATAATCATCCGTTGCTGAATTATCTCTGGGTGTTTCCTTCAATTCGATACCCAATTTCGCTTTGTACCAGATTCTGTGCTTATCCACAAAAGTAATTGCCGAAACTGGTGCATGTGTTATAATAGACGCAAGTTTGACAATATTATCAAACTCCTGTTCTTCACCGGTATCCAAAATTTCCAACACATAAAGCGCAGCAATTCTATCAGCTTCATTCCTAAGTGATGGGATATTAATCATATGCAGGTTTCAGTCAACAATTTTGACAATACAAAGCTAGTTATTAGATTGATTCTTTTGTTAAAAAAGAAAATCACCTTTGATCATTTATCCAAGATAGAATTTTTTCTCCACATTCAATCTTGCTTCAAAGTAAACTGTCGTTCTTTTTATTCACTGTACCAATAAATATGTGAATAACAGTCGGATGTATTGTTCATTGTCTGTAAAAAAATCAGAAATTGTCAGGATGTTTGAATAATTTAGAGTTTTAAATAACTATGAGACAAAACTTTAGGCGTCATACAGGATATAATACCGAACATACGTTACCATACACTGAAATGAACAAAAGCTTTATCACCTTCATAGAAAAGTGCCATGAACTGATGTTCTGTACCAAAAAAAACGGGGATTTTGTTCATGTATCTTCAGCCGCTGAACAACTATTTGGCTTTACTGCCGAGGAATACAGAAATTTCAACATCACAGATATTATTCATTCCGATGACCTCGAAGAAGTGAGAGAAAAAATCAGAACTGTTTTATCTTCACAAAATTCCAGGGTCAACTTCAAATTACGGAGCCTCAACAAACAAGGTGGATATTGCTGGATAGAGGGTAAAATTATCAATATGCAGGACGATAATATGGATGTTCTTATAATCAGATTCGATGATATCAATAATCGTGTACTCAATGAACAGGGACAAACTTTACAACTTCTGGAACTCAACAAAAGAAATCAGGATCTTAGCCAGTTTGTTTATATTATATCACATAATCTAAGAACCCCATTATCTAATTTGATCGGGCTCATCAACATCCTGGAAATCGACCTCCTTGATGACTATAACAAAGGAATTATTGACTTATTCAAATCTTCCACAGATAGACTAACTGAAACCGTTTTTGATCTGACCCATATATTAACACTTAAAGATAATCAGGGAGTAAAAGTGACGAAGGTAAATGTGCAAAAAGTGTTCGAAAAGGTTTGTCTGTCTTTCAATGATCAGATAAAACAATTAGGGGTTAAGCTAATTTGTAATTTCAATTACAACCATATTATTTTCAACAAGAGTTATCTGGAAAGTATATTGACAAATCTAATGTCTAATGCAATTAAATACCGCCGACAAAGCAGACAGCTGGAAATACAGCTGACCTTAACCAAAGACAAAATAAACAATTGTGTCCTTACCTTCGCAGACAATGGAACAGGCATCGATATGAGCATGAACAAAGACAAGCTCTTTGGCCTCCATCAGCGATTCCACAGTCACATTAACGGAAACGGAGTTGGCTTATACATAACCAGGTCACAGATCGTCTCTCTCGGAGGCAGTATCGAAGTAAACAGTAACATTGATGAAGGAACCACGTTTACAATTACTTTCAAAGGAGAACCTGCTAACTTGTTAAACCAGAGCCCCCAGCCTGTCCTACAATAGATTTTATAGCCATATTTAATTTCTGAGAAGAATCATTAAGGAAATTTAAAGTCTGCTGGGTATCTTCTCCCGGATATTTGATCAGAAATTCCGTCAGACTCATGATATTAGCCAGCGGAGCTCTTACCATATGGCTCTGCATCCAGGCAATTTCCTTCAGATCCCTGTTTTGACGTTCAATTTTCTGAATATAATTAATTCGCTCCGACACATCAGTAGCTAAGACTAATCTTGCCTCACGTTCTTCAAAACGGATAGTATTGGTTTCAATTTCAACCGGAAATACCTCTTTATTTTTATTGACATGAATCAATATTCCTGAATAATCCCTGTTGTTAACCATGCTGTTCAGGTCCATCAGTTTACTACTCTCCGTCTGAGGCCGGATGTCTCCAATGCTCATCGTGAGGAACTCTTCCTTTGTATATCCATATTTAGTGCAGGCTGCATCATTTGCATGCAGGAATTTACCATTCTCCATATCAAAAACATACATCGGAACTGGATTAGCTTCAAAAGTATTACGAAAATACCGCTCTGATGCATCAAGCCTGGAGATGAGATTTGCCTCTTTTTTGATGGTCTGCTCCAGACCATTCAAAACTTTGCTAATCAGCATCACACTGATCAGGCTCACAAAGATCAGATTTCCTGAATAAGATGCCCATAATGGCAAATCATAACTTTCCAGGAGGGGACTTGCAAATAATTTATATTGTATTACCGCACCAAAACCTGCACAAATTAACACATTGAGCCCAACGAGCCAGTAAGCAGCCGGGCGGGGGAAAATCATTGCAGAGAATATGGTAATAATAATCAGATAAAGTACTCCCGGACCTTCTGAACCTAATACTGCTATATAAATGATGGCCAGAACGTATAAGAGAAAAAGTGCCAATATTTTCCTGGTATGAATCATAATTTTCTTATTGAAAATAATAGATAGTAAAGCAAATACAAAAACAATGTTGAACCACTGGACTATAGCACTCCCTGCAAAAAAACCGAAAGTCATTGAAGAGACAAATGCTATTAAGCTAACGATAAAGCCATAACTTATCATATTGGTAAAAAGTCTTTTCCGCCAGAAAACATGCTCTTCCTCAGAAGGATCAGAGTTCCTCAGTACGGCCTGTTCAATCAGGCTTTTAATTTTCCACCAATATTCTCTAAGTGAAAACATATCCTTTTATGCCCAAAGATTAATCGGATAAACGTCTTCCTCTGCAAGTTTCTGCAATGCAGTTCTTACCACGGGTGCATCTTCTTTAAAAGTCACACCAAACCATTTAGCCTGGGTAGGGATCATTTTGACAACTCCTTTACCTGACTTAATCAATATATCAGCCACCTCCGGTATCAAAAACTCTGCTTTCAACTCATTTCTGTTATTATCCAGGAATTTGTAATACTCCCCTTCTGACCAGTCGACAAAATCTGGCGTGAAGCAGAAAAAATTCATACTCACCTTTGTATCCATTGGTAGTTCTATGACAGCATCTCCATTTTTAGTAAACGCTTTATTATTATTTCTATAAATCTCCTTACGCTCAGTGATACTTACAATTTCATGTTGTTCACTTACGTTTATCTCCCCGCGTGTTACTGACCCGTTATCACTAAGTGTATTCTTCAGTTCATAACCTATACATGCATATTTATCAGTTTGAATTCCTGTCGTCAGGAAATTATAAGCCTGTTTAAAGGCATCAAAGCCATAAAAATCATCCGCATTAATTACAGCAAATGGCCCATCTAATACATCTTTACAACATAATAAAGCATGCGAGGTCCCGAATGGTTTTGTCCGGCCGGCAGCGATCTTTCTACCCCCGCTAAAACTTTCCAGTGACTGATATACGTAGTCAGTTGCAATTCTACCTGCTAATTTTGGTTCTATTACTTCTTTAAACGCAACTGAAAATTCCTCTCTTATGATAAATATTACTTTTCCAAATCCAGCTTTTATGGCATCGAAAATAGAATATTCCATAATAGTTTCTCCCGCAGGGCCAAAAGATTCTATCTGCTTGTTCCCCCCGTACCTGCTCGCCATACCAGCAGCCAATATAACGAGAGAAGGTCTTGTTGTATTCATAGATTTTTAAATAGTTGAATACAAAATAGCAAAAGTTACTCCATCTTTTCTTAAAACCATAATAGCTTTGATAAATTTACGCCGTAACTTTGGAGAGAGCAATTAAAAAATATGATTGACAATTTTTCAAGTGATGCCGCATTCGACAATTTATATTCTCTAAGAGCACAACAACTCTCTTCTATCCACTGGACTCCCATTGATATCGCAATAAAGGCAGCTACATACCTTACCGGAGGGAAAGGCAGGAATATTATAGATATTGGAAGTGGTGTTGGAAAATTCTGCCTCGTGGCCGCCCATAATTTTCCGGACTATATTTTTCATGGTGTGGAACAGAGGAAAGCACTGGTAGACGAGGCAATTATTGCCCAAAATGCAACAAAGCTTATCAATGTAAATTTCATCCATGCGAACTTTAACGAGCTCAATATGGATGAATATGATCATATTTATTTTTACAACTCTTTCAGTGAAAATCTATTTCACTACAAACCAATTGACAATCTGATTAATTGTTCACAGGATATCTACGATGAATATCTTAAGATGTTTTATGAATTATTGGAAGACAAACCTTCTGGCACAAGAGTGGCCACTTTTCATTGCAGTAATGAATATATCCCTCCTGCCTACAAGAGGGTTCAACATATTACCGGAGAAGCATTAAAACTTTGGATTAAGCAATAACTATCAGGATTTTACATCCAAATCTTCGAAGACTGAGTTCTTACTTTTATACTCTTTAACAAGCTCTTTCATTAAAGTAACGACCTGAAGATCGTCACATCTTTTGGCATGTTCTATCAAAGCATAAATCTGAAGTTGTATCTCATCAAATGCATACTCCCTTACTTTACCAATCATAATTTTCTCATGGTGAGTGGGCATAGTATTCTCATTATCATTTAGTAGTTCTTCATAAAGTTTCTCTCCCGGTCTCAGTCCTGAATATTCTATCTGAATGTCCTGATTAGGCACTAGACCTGCCAGCTGAATCATTTTTTTAGCCAGATCAACGATTTTTACAGATTTACCCATGTCAAAGATAAATATCTCCCCACCATCTCCCATACAGCCTGCTTCTAATACCAGACGACAGGCTTCAGGTATAGTCATAAAATAACGGGTTATCTCCGGGTGAGTAACTGTAATAGGCCCACCCTTTTCTATCTGTTGCTTGAATCTTGGAATCACTGAGCCATTAGATCCTAAAACATTTCCAAAACGGGTAGTAATAAACTTCGTAATTGGCTTAACTTCAAGTTCATTAATATAACTTAAACCATTACTAAAAATATGATTTTTATGATGTAACGAATTATTGAGTGACTGAACATAAATCTCGGCAATACGTTTTGAAGCCCCCATTACATTTGTAGGGTTTACCGCTTTATCAGTGGAGATCATTACAAATTTCTGTACTCCATATTTCACAGCCTTGTCAGCAATTGTCTTTGTCCCAAGGACATTAGTTTTAATGGCCTCACATGGATTATCTTCCATTAAAGGGACATGTTTATATGCGCCCGCGTGATATACGTAGTGAGGCTTAAAAGTACTGAATAGGTTTTCCATTCTTCTTTCATCTCTTACATCACCAATGAAAGCATGAAAATTCTGATTTTTTACCGTTTCAGTTAGCTCAAGATATAATTCGTGTAAAGCTGTTTCAGACTGATCACATAAAATAATCAATCCAACTTCGAATTTTGATAACTGACGCACAATTTCACTTCCAATAGAACCAGCAGCCCCAGTAATTAAAATTCTTTTATTTTTCAGTTGATGCCCTATACCTTCAATATCAATATGGATTGACTTGCGATCAAGCAAATCTTCGATATTTAATTTTTTAATCTGGGTAGGCTGTAATTTCCCATCTGTCCATACATTAGGTGGAGGAATATTAAGAACCTTAATACCATTCTCAAGACAGACATCTATAATTTGATTTTTGCGTTCTTTAGGAATAGTGTAAGAGGCAAAAATGATCTCATCCAGTTCGTGTTCAACAATCAGATTTACCAGATCCTTTGCATCGAGAATTTTAATTCCATCAATAGTCTTACCCATCTTACGCTGATCATCATCTACAAAGGCGATAATATTCTTATTCACATTCGGATCATGATCAAAAGTACGCTTGGTTGCTACACCAGCTTCACCAGCTCCATAAATCATGACTCTGATCTTATCAAGTTTAAGATTCTTAATATAAATAAAGAAGTATTTAATCAGTACACGGTAAGTGATTAGCAACAAGAAACTGGCAAGGCCATTTATTATCAATACGCTATTTGGGATTAAAGCTACATTACCTGTAGCAACAACAGCCATATTAATCAGGAAGAAAGTACTATTGGATACAATTACCGCATACAAAATACGAAAAGTATCCTGAGCACTGGTATAACGGATAATTCCTGAGAAGGTTCTTACTTTCAGAAAAACTAACGTACTGATCACGGTTGTAATCAATACGTTCCTGCTAAACTCTACATAATCCAATGTAGAGAGGTCAAAATTTCTTTTGATTAGATAGGCCAATGTTAGCGATGCAAAACATATCGTTAAATCAAGCGTAAATATTATCCATCTAGGTACTATGTTGATTTGACTGAACAAAATTTTATATTTTTAATAATGAGCAAATTTAATCAAAAAATCGACCAATTTTAAATAGCCGAGGTTCATTTATTAAAATGATACTATAGATTTAGCATTTATTAAACAATAATCACTAAAAAAAGTTAAAACTATAATATGATTTTTTCATAAAATTTCTTTACACATAAAAAATCAAATATATAGATAATTATTATTAGAACAGAGTCACTGTAATGTATAACGTATAAACGACCTAAATAATGAACAATTGATACAATTAGTGTCTGCTTAATTGAAATTAATTATATTTGGAATTGCAACAATAAAATGGAAATTGGATTAAGCCGCAATATTTTGTTTAATTAAGTTTTGACCAAATTCCTCAGGGACACGAGCCCCAATGACCAATATAGCTTTTCATGGTTGTACCAGGTTTCGATATATATTCAAATACGACAGTCCGGCTGTTCTTTGTTTACAAACTGATGTGCGTTGATACATGCATTTGGTTTTGAATCTCTTAAAGGAGCTCCCGACAATCACATAATGCAATGCCCCCAAAAAGTTAGACACTTTCTGGGGGCATTTTTATGACAAAAAAAAAGAAACACAGTTTTGATTTCAAGCTTCATTGCGTAAAGC
>NZ_JACHCC010000010.1 GCF_014207135.1 Pedobacter cryoconitis
GAACTCCTTGGGGTAAGCTTTTCTTTCTCGTGACATAGTCTGTTAAGTTATTAAATTCCCTTAACTTACTGTCTGTTCAAATGTAGCAACTCCATACCCTCATCTGAGCGGTTACTTTGATTCAGATAATATTGGATACATTGGTAGAAATGAAATCTTGGAAAGAGCGCAAAAAGAATTTTTTAAGGCTCAGAAAGAATTACTTGAGGCTACCTCGTTAAATGATGAACAATTCGATAAAGCATTAGAAGTTTCATCCAGAGCTTTAACTGAGTACATCTTATTTAGACAATTGACTATCGAAAACCTTAAAAGATCTACTAAAGATAACAGCGAAGCGGAATTACATAAACTTTTTGCTGCGACAAGAAAGGATGGTAGGTTTGATAAATCAAATTTTGTTAATGATTTATATCGGAATAACTCCTGGTTACTTGATGATAAGTACATGACATATGAAACAGTATTAAGTGATAGAGAGTTTGGAGAATTAATCTCATTTATAACAGAGGGTGAGGAAGAAAGGAATGATGACAGGATTGATATCGCTCTGGCTTTTTCAAATAACCCTAATAATAAAAAACCATTTGACATTGTAATAGTAGAATTAAAGAAAAGGGGTATTTCACTTGAAGAAAATATGAAAGTTGTTACACAGCTTGAGAAGAGAGCAAGAAAATTGATGAAGTACTATGATAATCAAATTCAAAGAATTTGGTATTATGGTATAATTGAGTTTAATGATGAAGTGGAGTTGGCACTTTCTGGAGAGTACAAAGAACTATATTCGACTGGTAAAATGTATTACAAAGAAACAAATGTTGCTATTTCACGAGATCCTATGAAAATCTTGCCAATTGGGGTTTTTATTTGGGATTTAGATGCAGTTGTTGATGACGCTCATTCTAGAAATTCGGCTTTTTTAAATCTTATCAAGAGCAAATTTTTGGACAAAACGGAAAACTCTGGCAATCAAATTTAGATTGATTTTTATGAAACATAGTTGTTCATCCCCGAAAAATAAAAGCTTCAGTACAACAATGACATTTTAAATAGACTTTGGGGAAAAATTGTAGTAATTTTACTTGACACACAGCGTTGAATTAGCTTAAATGAGTAAAGTATTTACAATTACTGAAGGCCTGGAAAATATGGGTGCACTGCGTACCGGTGGCCAGGGTTCAGTTTACAAAGGAAGAAGGTTTGGTCCTATTATTACCGCAGTAAAATTGTTGCCTACACCTGTTCATACAGAAGATGAGGAGGATAAAAATTTTAAGAGTTTTCAGAATGAAGTAGAAAAACTGAAAAAGGTAAATGAAGAGCCTAATCCCAATATTGTTAAAATTCTGAATTCAGGAATTACTGAAAGCGGGTCTTTTCCTTTTATAGAAATGGAATTTATAGACGGACCTGATCTGGAAGAATTACTGAAGGAACCTCACGATAAAATATTTACGGTAAAAGAGGTGATCAAAGTAGCTGATCATTTAGCCAATGCACTGGCACACTGCCATAAAGTGGGCGTAAAACATGGGGATATCAAGAGTAATAATGTAAAGTTTAACGTCCATACAGGTAACTACGTGTTACTTGATTTCGGTTTATCGGCCATGTCTGATGAGCAACGCAGAACAAGTATCCGTCATGCAGGTGCTATCGAATTTATGGCACCTGAACAAAGTGAAGGACACATGTTACTGGAAACTGATATTTACAGTTACGGGGTAATTCTCTATGAATTGCTGGCTGGGCAGGTACCATTTCCTTTACTGGATAACGGACAGAAATCACGTAATGATGTACTGATCGGCCATTTGGAGCTGCCGGTACCCGATCTGATGACGCTCAGAAGAGAGAATATACCTGAAAGCTGGTCAGCGGAAAAGATTGCACATGAAATGCAGGTTCCTGGCTGGTTACTTACAGTTATTGGAATATGTCTGGAGAAAAAAACGACATCCAGATACAGCAGTGGAATGCAGCTTCAGCAGGCGATAATTCAGAGCAGTATTGCAGACACTGGTGGTTCTGTAGCTGATCTTGCGGGGACTTCTCTGTTGCAGATGGAGAATGAAAGACTTCAGACCCTGCTTTTGCATTATCAGGAAGACCTGTCGGAGAAACCAGCTGTAGATACAGGTGTCATTGTGATCTCAAAACCTGTTTTTTATGTTTTATTGACAGGGGTAATCTTTATGATTGCTTTGTTGAGTTATTTCCTGCTTTTTAAAGAGCCTTCCAAGCCTGTTAAAAAGGAGATAAGCCCTAAAGGAACAGTTGTTCGCGATACGACTGATACAAATGGTGATAAGGGATATAGCTGGGATAAGGAAAAGGAGGCGGTAAACGACACTGCAGCATTGCAAGAGCAACCGGTTCAGATTAAGCCTGTTCCGCAGGTTCCACAACAGGATACGGCAAAAATGAACCTGGATACGGCGCTACATTTTTAAAGAGGAATTAAATGGCAGAAAAAATGAATTTTTGGAAAAAATCAGGACTTCAGGACTGGTTTCTTCCAACCGAAAAAAATAAATCGAAAAAAGCACTCAAAGGTTTAACACCGGACGAAGTTTATAAATATATACTGGAAAAATTTAAGGAATCCATCGGACAGTTGTCCTTTGCCAACCGTATAGTCTTTTATCATGAGTATATTATCTGCTTTAATGAGGAGGATTATAAGGAGTTTCTTGCACATAAACAGGGGCTGTTCGGGATTATAGTACATGAATCTGTGAACCAGTTTTATGAAATACTGAAGGAATACCGAAAAATGGATAAAACTGTTGAGCCATCCAGTTCTAAATGGGTTTTCAGGTTAGTTTCCCATCCGGATTATCAGCGGGGTGATAAGGGGTTTATTGGTAAATTGTTACCTGGCGGTAGCAGTAAAAAAGAAGAAAACCTAAGGATCACTTTTATCCCGCGGCAAACCGGAATAGCAGAAACACTGGATGTTAATCAGGATATCTTAAATGGTTTCACTTACTATAGTGAGGGTTATTATGAATTGCCTTATGCAATGGATCTGAAAAACGTTCAGGTAGTCAAAGGTAAATCTGACAAAGTACTGGCCAGGCTGGAAACGATTATGCCTGATCAGAATTTCAGGGGTAAAAAGCTGGAGTATCTGATGACAAATCCGGAAATCGTAATTTCTGGCAAAGAAGAAGACAGGAAAGATCCGCATATTTTCGCGATTCCGTCTGACTGGGTTAATACTCCTCATTTGAGTATCCGGTACAATGAAACTGAGGGTAAACTTTACCTGGCTTCCTTTGGGGAGAAAACGATGATGAATGAGACAGAGGTTTACCGGAGTGATATCAATAATCCGGATTGGGTCGAATTACCCTTTAACTCTAAAATATTATTAAATGGCATCATAGGGATCAATGTGTTTAAACCTTAATTTCTAATGGTTAACTATTTATCAATCGGCCTTCTGGCTATAGGAATTTTATTACTGATAGGGCATTTTGTAGCTATTAAAAAATCGCAGAAATAATGACTGATCGTTTATTTGGAATTACTGATACCGGAAAGGTAAGAGAGAATAATGAAGATGTCTTCATTGCTGAAGAGGTAATGGATGGCAGATTTATGCTTGCAGGTGTAATTGACGGTGTGGGAGGGTATGCAGGTGGAGAGGTTGCGGCTGCGTTAACCAGGGAAGTTATATTGAGAGAACTGTCTGTAATTAGTGAAGACCCTACAGGTTTGCTGGTGAGCGCTTTTAATGAGGCCAATGAACAGATTGTTACGCATAAACAGGGTGATCTGGAACTGCTGGACATGGCCTGTGTAGCTACGATGGCAGTTGTTGACCGGGGCAATAATCTACTGCATTATATTCATGTGGGGGATACAAGGCTGTATCTGTTCCGCGATCATTCACTGGTCAAGATTTCACATGATCAGTCTTTTGTTGGTTTTCTGGAAGATTCCGGAAGGTTAACAGAGGAAGCTGCAATGCAACATCCTAAAAGGAATCAGATTAACCAGGCTTTGGGACTTGGAAGTCGTAAAGGAATGACTGATCCGTATTTTGAGACGGGGACTTCTCCATTTTTACCTGGAGACCTGATCCTGATCTGTAGTGATGGTTTAACTGATCTGGTAGATGCTGCTTTAATCACAGCTGTACTGAATTCTTCGGAAAAATTAGCTGTAAAAGCAGAAAGACTGGTGGAAGAAGCAAACCGTGCAGGTGGTAAGGATAATATAACGGTTGTACTGGCCAGGAATGATAAGGCGCCGGTGGTACAGGAAAATATAAGGGTAGAAAAAACGCATCTTGTTCCGCATTCACCAAAGTCTGTCGGTGTCGAGCATACAAGTGTTTTACCTAAATTTTCACAGAATAAAGATGCTGATAAGCAAAAGAGTTCTAAAGGATTATTGTTTTTGCTGTCAGGTCTGTGTCTGTTGTTTTTGGGAACAACAATATGGTTGTTTTTCTACCATTCAAGGGTGGGTTCAACATTGGGACAGCCAGATACAGCACTGGTATCAGCACAGCATCCGGTTGTCAATAAACAGGAGAAATTAATCAGGGATACACTTTTAAAGATGAAAGGGGATACCTTATTGCTATCGGATGCGATCTTTAAGGAGCCAATCCATCTGAGTCAGCCACTGACTATTAATAAGGATACTTTAATCCTTCAAACTAAAGGGAATATTGTTTTTCAAAGTGACTCTGCTTATAAAGGGCCTGCTTTTATTCTATCCCCGAATTGCAAATATGTCAGATTAGAGCAAATGTCACTGGAGAATTTTCAGACAGGGATTGTATCGTCTAATCGTGCGCTGGAGTTGAAAAATGTACGTTTTAATAAAATTAAACAGCCTTTACAGGTCTCGTTTATTTTTACAGACCGCTCTTTTGTTAGTGGAAGGGTATCAAAACGAAGCTATGCGGCAGATTCGCTGGCAAAAAAATAATTATGGATAAAGGAAATACTGAACATCGCGGAAGAAAACAGGAACGTTTATTTTTAGGACTGATTGCTATCCTGATGGTTATCCTGTTTGTCAGGCTTTTCAGCGTCCTGGAAGATAAGATAAAGGATGTTGACCTGCGGTTAAAGGATGGAACTATCGTGAATTTAAATGCTCCGGGGCAGGCAAATGCAGTTAAAGCATTACTGGCAAGGGGTTATTATTTTGAGGATCCAAATGATATAACTATTGTTGGGAATTCAATAGCAGCCCAGGAGTCGAAAGGACTGTCTTTTACGAATATTGGGGACCTGAATAAAAGGAAATTTAATGTGGTTGCTGATGAAGCTGCCTTATCTGGTGGTGTATCTTTTAAAAAGAGGGTGGCGGTATCAAGATCATTGCTTGGTTTTACCGGTGATGATGAACCAAGGTTTCAACAGGAGAAGACCAGTCCTGTTGCTCTATCCGCTGTAAAATCACTGGGTTTAGGCAGTGGAACTATTAACGGTAAGGTCTCGCTTAAAGGAGATGCTGTATCTGGTGTCCTGGTCAGGTTGTCGACTGTTCTTCCGGCGGATAGTATCAATGCGAAATCGTTTAAAGCTTATGCACGTACTGATGAAAATGGAAATTATGAATTTAATCAGTTACCGGAAAAGAAGGCTTATGAAGTGATTCCGCTGAAACCAGGATTCGAATTCGGACAAATTAAAGGTGTGGAAGAATTGAATGGTAGTAAACGTTTGAATTTTAGTGAGGCACCTCATGTAATAAGGTTACTTTCAACAAGGGAATTCAATACATTAAAGACAGATGGCGCACTGGTTGTAAGAACTCCTGAGCAATTTAAGATTTGGTACTGGAGTATAACAGGTGGGTTTTTCCTGGCTTTCGTGATCCTGCATTTGTTGCTGTCCATTAAATTTCCTGAAGCGGATCAACTGGTTTTACCGATATTGATGTTATTGACAGGGTTGTCTTTTTTGACTTTATTAAGTCTGCAGGACCCGGTGAGAGATCGTTTTCTGGCGGTGGATTCACTCACGTTTCTATACATCGGAATTGCAGGTTTTTGTGTCTTGTTGTTTCTGAATCTCAAACGTTTTACGGCCGATTCTAAATTATATCGCTTATTGATTTTCAAAGATCGTTCTGCAGCAAACGGATGGCCGTGGATTATGCTGGCGATTGTATTATTAGCGGGCACACTTTTATTTGGGGCAGGACCTGAAGGAAGCGGAGTGAAGGTAAATTTGCTGGGCGTGCAACCCAGTGAAGTGGTTAAATATCTTGTCGTATTATTTCTGGCTGGGTTCTTCGCGCAGAATGAACAGTTTATATCAGCCTATTCGAGCTGGAAAAAGCGGTGGTCGTTTTTTTCTTTTGCACTGGCAGCAATTTTATTTACGTTGTTTTTGTTCCTGCTTTTAGGCGACCTTGGTCCGGCAATCGTAATCTGTTTTACATTTATCATGCTGTTCTCTTTTTCGAGAGGGGATTTTATGGAGATGGCCTGTTTTGTAATTCTGTATGTGCTGGTTGCCTGGTTTGTACATAATGTATGGCTGGATGCGGTGATTACTTTTGCAGGTTTAATCCTGTATCATGTTTTGAGGCGTAAGTCAATGAGCGAATCGGCAATCATGGCACTGGTCGTAATCACTGCTTTTCTAACGATAGATAAAATTCCTTACCTGGATAAAATTGTTCCGGGACCGGTTGAAAGACTGGCCGACCGGAAAGCGATCTGGCAGGATGCCTGGAATAATGAAGTTTACGGTGGGGATCAGGTAGCCAATGGTCTTTGGGGAATAGCAACCGGAGGTATTAGTGGCCAGGGAACAGGAAAGGGCTTTGCCAAGACTATCCCAGAAGCGCATACGGATATGATTCTTCCTGCAATCGGAGAGGAGTTTGGCTGGACAGGAATTACCTGTATTTTTATTTTATTCCTGATTTACCTGCACCGTTCTATTATTATTGGTAGACAAACAGGGACACCTTTTCTCTTTTATGTCTGTTCAGGTATTGGTATCTGTACATTTATTCAGTTTCTGCTGATTGCTGGAGGGTCTATCGGTGCATTACCATTATCCGGCGTGTCTCTTCCATTTGAAAGTTATGGAGGGTCCTCATTGGTTATTAATTTTCTTGCAGCAGGTTTTTTACTATCTGTTTCCTCGGTAAAGGGAACAGCTGTACAGATGAAATACCTGACGCAGCAGCAGGATAAAAATCTTGTTCCTGCCATAATAGCTGCCTGTGCGGCGATATTATTATTGATTATTAATGTTTCCCGTTATAGTTTTAATACAAAGGCATGGATCGTTAAACCAGCTTTGGTTGCAGATAAAAGTGGTAGCAGGATGTTTAGTTATAATCCCAGGATTGGCATACTGATGAAAAAACTGGAGTCCGGAACGATATATGACAGATCTGGTCTTATTTTAGCAACAAGTAACCCGGAGCTGGTGAAGAAACAAATGCAGCAGTTGCGTGAGGCGGGAGTAACAGATTATAATCTTGATTCTGCTATGCATAAACGGGTAACCCGTTATTATCCTTTTGAAGAACAGCTATTCTTCTGGACCGGAGATGCCAATACGGGTGTGTTTAGTGGTGGGATTAATGGTTATTTTGCAGAATATGAGCATGCCGCCGAGTTAAGAGGTTTTAAAATGCCAGTAACTGGTTACACGCTGACTGCCTCGAAATATAAGGAGGACAAATTTCTGCCCAGAGGGCCTAAGGAAATGACAGTGCTTAGAAAAGATTATTCGGCGCTTACGTCGTTGTTAATCTCTGGACTGGACAGTACAGAAATCAAAACCTTTAAAAAGCGTAACCGGGAAGTGAAATTAAGTGTGGATGCAGATTTGCAAACACACTTACAAATAGGTTTGGCCAATGATCCTAAGTTAAGTAAAAACAGAGTATCGGTTGTGGTGATGTCTTCAGGTACAGGTGATGTACTGGCTTCTGCAGCTTATCCTCTGCCGCCTGTGAAAAGCTGGGAACAATTGACGATGAGTACTCAGGATCAGAATAAACTTGATTCCTGGATGACAACGGCTGATCCGGGCTTTACCATTGCAACTCAGCCGGGGTCTACAGCCAAACTGCTGACAGCGATGGCTGCATTCAATAAACTGGGTTTAGCGGCAGCTCAGCAGACTTATCTGGTGAAAGCCAATGAACGGATCAGAACTGGTGGTGCTGAACCGGATGAGACCGGAGAAATCAATATGGAAAGGGCAATTGTAAAATCAAATAATGTTTATTTTATCAAATTGGCGAATCAAAAACATCTGCAGGAGCAAATGGGAGAGCTTTATTTGAAGACAGGAATGTTTTTGCATGGTGTAGGCGGTTATTATTATGGCAGAAAGTCTGTGAACGCAGAGCAGGAACAACGCTGGTTCGATTTGTGGCGTAAAACTGAATTTAATTTTGGTTATAATCCAAACAACATTTATAAGAACCGGGCAACGGGTATTTCGGGGATGGCCTGGGGCCAGGGAGAACTGATAGCTACGCCAGCTGCTATGGCACGCCTGGGTTCTGCAATAGCTAATGGAGGTGTTTTAGTCCCTAATCGTTATGTGCTGAAACTGAGTGATTCTACTATTGCGGTAAAAAGCGGTGTAGTCCTGGCAAAGGATCCTGGGGCAGCGGCTTTATTAAAGCAATATATGATTGAACAGAGTTCAGGTAAAGCAGGGGTATTTGGTATTGCAGTTGCAGGAAAAACAGGAACGCCTGAAAGGGTTGTCAAGAAAAGAAAGGTAAATGATGGCTGGTATGTATTTTTTGCACCAAGTGGAAAGGGAGCAGGTTATACTGTAGTGTGTATTCGTATCGAATCAGCAAAAGGTTCTTCTGAAGCGGTAAGGCTGGCCGGACAAACAGTGATACCTTTACTGGTTAGTAAAGGATATATGAGGAGCATAAATTAAAAAGAGATAAGATGTTTGATTTTTTTAAAAAGAATAAGGCTGAAACACCTTTGGACGCAAAGGGTTTACGCGAGGCAATTTTACAGCTGATCAAGGAAAGTCTTCAACAACTGGATGGAGGTGAAGGAAAACAACTTAAAGCGATACAACTTTTTGTGAATGCTGGTGCTGAAGAATTGTTCATGTACGAAACGGCACTGTATAGTGCTGAACCGGAAAAGTTTAAAGAAGAGGTGCAGCGGATTGCAGATAATTTTGCTTTAAATCTTCCACAAGATTGGAAAATGGAAGTAAATTATGTGTCTGAATTACCTGCGGGAGTTATCCGGGCCGGTGGGATCAAAGCAGGACTTGTCTTAAAGAATGCAGGATTGCAGACGCAGACAGGAATAGTTTCAAAAGCTTACTTAAAAGTGATCACTGGGAAAGCAGAACAGGAACAATATAGTATTGAACCTGGGTCCAAACGGGTAAATATTGGAAGGGAAGCTACTGTACAGGGAGTTGATGGTACTTACAGGATAAATGGTATTGCTTTTCCTACTGAAGCTCAGGATAGTAACAAATATATTAGCCGGCAACATGCCCATCTGGAATGGGATAAAGAGGCTTCTTGTTTTAAATTATATGCGGATGAAGGTGGAGTGCCTCCAGGTAATAAAACTAAAATTAAGTTTGCATCGGATGAAAGCCTGCATAAATTAAATTCAACCCAGATCGGTTATACTTTAAATGACGGGGATCAGATCATTCTGGCCGACGTCGCAGTATTGGAATTCAAACTAACTGAAGATAAAACCTTTAATTTAAACAACCTCTTAACATAAAAGGAATATTTTTTATTTAGTTTAGCGCATATATCCAGAAACTGTTAAAATTAGATGACGATAAAAGCGCTGTACCTGATACCCTTGCTGATCTTCCTGACTATCTTTAAGATTAATGCTCAAACCAAACATACAATTAGCGGGTATGTTAAAGATGCCGGGACCGGCGAACAGTTAATTGGTGCAACGATCCGCGTGGAGGGGATCACAAATGTCTCAACCACCACTAATGAGTATGGTTTTTTCTCCCTCACTACGCAAAGTGGAAGTTATAAATTACTGATTGGTTCTGTAGGTTACATAATTGATTCCAGGACGCTCAATCTGGATAAAAATGTCAAACTTCAGATTGCCCTGGTTTCACAGGATAACAGCCTTTCGGAAGTAGTGATTTCGGGCGCACCGAAAGATGAACACGTGCGGTCTGCAAAAATGGGGGTTGAAAAATTCAGCATGAAAGAGATCGACAGGGTACCGGTGCTTTTCGGCGAAAGAGATCTGATTAAAGTTGTTCAGCTTTTGCCTGGTGTAAAATCTGCAGGAGAAGGAAACAGTGGTTTCTTTGTCAGAGGGGGAGCAGCAGATCAGAATCTTATATTGCTGGACGAGGCAATTGTATATAATCCATCTCATTTACTCGGATTCTTTTCTACTTTCAATTCGGACGCTATCAAGGACGTTACACTCTATAAAGGTAATACACCTTCTCAGTATGGAGGAAGACTATCGTCGGTGATGGATGTAAAAATGAACGATGGGAATAACCAGAAATTAAGTGTAAACGGGGGGATTGGAATTATCGCTTCGAGACTAACCGTTGAAGGGCCTATTGTAAAAAATAAAGGATCATTTTTAATCAGTGCAAGACGTACCTATGTCGATGCATTTTTAAAAGCCAGCAGTGATACCGCAATTAAAAAAAGCGCGCTGTATTTTTATGATCTGAACCTCAAGGCAAACTACCAGTTTGGCGAAAATGACAAGGTTTATTTGTCTGGTTATCTTGGACAGGACAAACTGGGGCTTGGAGGATTATTTGGCCTGGACTGGGGAAATAAAACGGGTACTTTAAGATGGAACCACCAGTTTAGTCCTAAGCTGTTCTCTAACACTTCATTGATCTATAGTGATTACCGTTACAATATTGATCTGACTAATTCGAGCAATTTTACTGGCAGAATCAGTTCTCAGATTAAAGACTGGAACCTGAAAGAGGAATTCAGCTTTTATCCGAATACGAATAATACCTGGAAAATAGGGGCTAATTCTATTTATCATACTATAAAACCCGGAGAATATAGCGGTGATTTTACTTTGGACAGCCAGCCTTATACACATAGCTGGGAAAATGCGGCTTATATCAATGATGAATGGAAAGCCTCTGACCGGCTGAAAATTGAATATGGATTACGTCTGAGTGCTTTTTCAGTACTGGGCGGAGACAATAATTTTTATAATCTGAATGCTGCAGGAGCTATTATCGATACGCTCCATTATGCTAAAGGTAAAATTGTTAAAACTTATTTTAACCTGGAACCGAGGTTTTCTGCCGCTTATCAGTTGAATACGGTGTCTTCACTGAAAGCAGCATATGCAAGAAATACGCAGTCACTTCATCAACTATCTAATTCTGCCACAAGCAGCCCGACCGATAAGTGGGTAGCGACGAATAATATTATCAAACCGGAGACTTCTGACCAGGTTTCTTTGGGGTACTTCCGTAACCTGAAAGATAATGCTTACGAGTTTAGTGCAGAAACTTATTATAAGGTGATGAATAATCAGGTGGATTACCGGGATGGTGCAAACATCAGGAGTAATGATCCTATCGAACCACAGCTTTTATTTGGTAAAGGACGTGCTTATGGTCTGGAATTATTATTACGTAAAAAAACGGGTCGTTTAACTGGCTGGATAGGTTATACTTTATCCCGTTCAGAGAAACAAATAGATGGTATTAATGACGGAGACTGGTATGCTGCCAGACAGGACCGTACTCATGATATCTCTATAGTGGGAATGTATGAGGTGAATAAGAAATGGTCTCTTTCTGCAACATTTGTTTATTATACTGGAAATGCTGTCTCTTTCCCAACAGGTAAATACTATACGGATAACCAGGTTGTTTATCTGTATACCAAAAGAAATGCCTACAGGATGCCTGCTTACCACAGACTGGATTTAAGTGCGACCTGCAAACTGAAAGAACGAAAGAATTTCTCTTCAGAACTGGCATTTGGTATTTATAATGCTTACGGACATGAAAATGCTTATGCGATTACTTTCCGTGATAATCCTGATGACCGTTCACGTACTCAGGCAGTGCAAACTTCTTTGTTCAGGTTTGTACCCTCAATTTCCTACAATTTTAAATTTTAAGATCATGAAGCGCAATATAAGTGTATTCTATTTATTGATATTAACGGTTATCTTTAGTGGCTGTGAAAAGGTAATTAATGTTAAACTTGACGGATCAGCTACTCAGATTGTTATAGAAGGAGAGGTGACAGCTAACCCCGGGCCATACAAGGTAACAGTAACAGAATCAAAGAATTTTGATGAGAATAATACTTTTCCGGGCAGGGATGATGCTGCAGTGGAAATCAAAGACCTGACCTCGGGAACTACCGAAACTTTAGTTAACAAAAAATCAGGTGTATATCAGACTTCTGCTATGCAGGGAATTGCCGGACATACTTATCAGCTGACGGTTAAACTAAGTGGGAAGACCTATCAGGCGACTTCTACAATCCCTGTGGTAGCTGTTAAAGTAGATAAGTTGTATGCGAAACGTTTTGAACTGGATTCAAAAAAGATATTTATGGTACCTGAATTTACTGATCCGGTAGGTAAAGGAAACTACTACAGATTAAGACAATGGGTAAATAATGTACTGATCAAAGGTTCTTTTGTACGGAATGATGATGCAACAGATGGAAGAACATATGATGGTCAGCTTTATTATAGTACTGATTCAAAAGATGGAAACCCGTTAATTAATGAAGGTGATATTATGACCGTTGAGCTACAATGTATTGACAAAGGGGTGTATGATTATTTCAGAACATTAAATACGACTATTGACCAGAATTCAAGTGCTCCTTCAAATCCGCTGAGTAATATATCGGGCGGGGCTTTAGGTGTTTTCAATGCCTGCCAGTCAACCAATTTAAGTGCTGAAGCTAAATTTTAATCGTATTTTCGCACAATAGTGATAGGGGATCTGGCTTTCTGTAGCCAGTTAATAATTGAAAAAAATGAACAAATCTGAAGTTGAACAGGTATTGATTACAGTGAAGTCGGGAACGGAAGAAGCACTGAATATAAAAATTTATAAAAATGGGATTCTTGCCCGCAGAGGTTGCGGTGGCTTACCTGGAGTAAAAATATCAGGCATGAGTTTTACAGGAAATTCTGAGTATTTTGATAAAGTTATGCAAAGTGTTTCTCAGCAGATCCTTGATCAGCCAATTAATCATGAGGAAAAAATTATCACAGGATCTCTGGAGTATCTTGTCGCATTCTACGGTGCCAGCAGTAACGGAGATCAGGGCGAAAGGGCAGCCTGGACTAAATCGGTAGCTTTACGGTTTTTTATGGATGAAGGAACAAGCTTTAGACATAATCTACTTGGATTTGTAGATGGTTTTGCGATTGAAGCCATGAAACTGACTGATTCCTGGTATTTTGATATCATGATGCTTGCGCTCGAAAAAATGAAATCAGAATCGCTTCCTGAACAGACACTGGCTACTGCTCCGCCAACTGAAGAAGCGCTGACACAGGATTTTCAGAGTTATTTTGAGCAGGTGAGTAAAAAGGATCTTCCAGGTTTTGTGAAGGATAAAAGATACGTAAGTGATAAGGGAGTTATTCATAGTCTGACCATTGAAGGAACAGACCAGTCACTCAGTTATAAGTTTGAAGTAATTCAGTAGTTTATCTAAAGACTATATTTAAAGGAAAAGCCTTTTCAGAATGACTGAAAAGGCTTTTCCTTTAATCAAATCTGAGGTTATTTACCTTTAAGTTCGACAAAGCGTTCTCCAATCAATGAAAGCTCTTTCTCTGAAAGGGCTGAGGTGGTCTTTAACACTTGCTGAAATGCAGCGATTTCTTCTTTTGAACCTGGGTAACCTATGTTTTGTCCGGGAGTATCCAGCGATGTGCCTTCTGGTCTCATTTGCGAATCGGCTAATAGTTTGCCGTTTTTGTCAAGTACCAGCCAGAAGGGGATACCTTGTTTATCACCATGATATTTTTTGAGCAGTTCCATTGCACCTGGGTTTTCAAGATCTTTATGTTTGTCCGACTCCAGTACAGTTAAATGCGTAATTACATAGTTGTCCGTGAATAGCTTTTTACATTTTGCATCATTCATCGCAGTATCCATTTTATGACACCAGCCGCACCAGGAGGCATGGAAGATGACGAATACTTTTTTCTTTTCTTTTGCAGCTTTTTTATAGGCATCCTGAAGAATTATGTCGGCTGATTTTACCGGTTGCTGTGCTTTTACTGTGATAAACAATAATAGGGCACAAGTAGTCATGAATAGGGTTCTTAATTTCATAGAGATCTGATTTTCAATCTAAAATAAAAACAAAATTTAACATAATCACATTGATTAAACGGATTAGCTGAATAATTCAATCAGATCATTTTTTGAAAGGGATTTGAGTAGGGAAGTATCTGTTTTTATAATATCATTCACCAGCTCTTTTTTTGTTTCCTGTAATTTCATGATTTTCTCTTCAATGGTATCCGGGCAAATTAATCTTACAGCAATGACATTTTTCTTTTGCCCAATGCGATAACAACGGTCAATGGCCTGGTTCTCTACTGCCGGGTTCCACCAGGGATCAACCAGGTAAACATAATCGGCCTCAGTCAGATTGAGTCCGATACCTCCTGCCTTCAGGCTAATCAGGAAGACACGGACATCCGGGTTATTCTGGAAGTTTTCTACCCTTTTTTCTCTGTTAGTTGTCTGGCCGCTTAGATATTCAAAAGGAATTTGTTTGTCCTCCAGTTCCTTTTTGATGAGATCGAGCATGGATACAAACTGAGAGAATACCAGGATCTTATGTTGAGGTGAATGGCTATCAATCTCCTCCATCAAGGTTGTTATTTTGGAAGAGGAAGCTCCATGAAGCAGGTTATCCTTTAAAAGTGCCGGCGAATCACAGATTTGTCTAAGCTCTGTTAATCCTTTCAGGATATGAAGAAGATGTTTTTCCGAGTCTTCCTTTTCAGAAAGGAGAGATTTCCGGTATTCATTTTTACAGGCATCGTAAGCATTCTTCTGTGCAGTACCCATTTCACAGTAAATAACCATTTCGGTTTTATCGGGAAGTTCTGCTGCTACTTCTTTTTTTGTTCTGCGCAGAATGAACGGGCTGACTTTTTTCTTTAAGGCAATAGCTCTTTTGGTATCCTTGAACTTATCAATGGGCGAGGAATAATGGTCTTTGAAGTATTGCTTACTTCCTAACAGACCAGGGCAGGCAAAAGAAAGCTGTCCATATAAATCAAAAGTATTATTCTCAATGGGTGTTCCTGTAATTACAATTTTATTCCTCGACTGTAGCAAACGGACAGATTGGTAACGCAGAGAATCCGGGTTTTTGATGGTTTGCGATTCATCCAGGAAAATATAGTTGAAATAATATTTTTTTAACCAGTTGATATCGTAAAGAAGGGTACCATAAGAAGTGAGTATGATTTCATAACTGCTGAAATCTTCATGGTCTTTAATTCTGTCTGCCCCATAAATTGTATGGACTTTCAGATCAGGAGCAAATTTGGCTATTTCTGCCTGCCAGTTAAAGATCAGTGTAGTAGGTACTACAATCAGATTGGTATTCTGATGCCCTTTCTCACGTTGGGAAAGAATAAACGCAATGATCTGGATAGTTTTGCCTAGTCCCATATCATCAGCCAGGCAGCCGCCGAATCCAAATTCATCCAGGAAATTAAGCCAGTTTAGCCCTTCCTTCTGATAATCCCGTAAAGTACCCTGTAATGCTGCAGGGACTTCAATTTTTTCTATGTTTTTGAAGTCTGCTATTTTGGCCTTGTAGGTCGAAAGCTCCATTTTTACACTTGCAGAAAGAATTTCTTCTTCATAGAGATCAGTAATCTCCGTAAAGTTCACTTTCGCTGTATGAATGGATTCGTCTACTATATCACCTGAATTAAAGTATTTTGTTAATCTGTCTATCCATTCCTGTGGGAGTATGCCCATAGTCCCGTCACCCAATTTAACAAATTTGCTTTTATTTCTGATAGAGCGGTGCAAGTGTTTCAGGGGAACCTTCTGTTTGCCGAAATTTACATCAAATTCGGTGTCAAACCAATTGAGGCCGCTTTTTACAGCTATAGTAATTTTGACTTTATTGGGATTTATATTATTCCCTTTCAATTGATTAAAACCTAATATGGTGATTTTCTGCTGGTGCCATTCCTCGAAGGCATTTAGGAACCATCCTTCATCAAGGAACCGTTTTTTATGCAGATAAAAACACCCATTATTCAGCTGCTCTTCAAAATATGGATGCTGACGGCTTAATGAAGCAATGAACTGGAGTTCTTCATCTTCCCTGCGACTTACTGTAAATATATTACCAGCATGATCTGCTGCATGAATTTGTTTTCTGGATAAAACAGGAACTTCAACATCTCCATATTTCATAACAGGGGTAATCAAGACAAAGTTTTCAGAATCAGAGAGATAGATTATTTTCTCTACCGACTGATCGAAATGTTTTTCTTCCAGTTGTTCTTTCGTCGCTGGTTTCAGATAGGAATAGTTGATCCGTATTTTGTCTTCCAGTTTAGAAAGAATGGCCTCCTGGAATTCAGGGAATTTTGATTCATGAATAACCAGGTGATTGTTGTTTTGCCTGAAAAAATCAATTACCCTGACAAGATCGGGATTGTCAATCAGATGCATGGTTCCGTTATAGAAAAGAAAATAACCGAATTTTATGTTTAATAATTTCAGATCATAAGCTTTGTCTTCTAATATTAATTCGCCAGAAACAGTATAGTAGCCATTGGTGAGATTAACAGCCAGACGAATATCTATCTGGAGTTTCTTGATAATTACGGGAATAATTGAACTGACTGTAAGGTTCGGGGAAATGTTTGTGTCATGATAAAAGACATCGAGCTGAAGCGGGTTCTTAACCAGGGCTTTCAGCCCGCTGATATCAGTATCTGACTGTGAACCATCATAATTCTGCTGGAATTTTGAGATTGCCGTATAGAATTTCAGTTCCTCCGGATTCTCAGTCGTCCATATATAATCCATTGCATTTAACTGCTTCAGTGGATTCTTTATTTTACCCGTTTTAGTAACTGTACAGCTTAATAATTCGGCTTGAAAATGAGCGTAATAACGATGTTGTTTTAAAACCAGGATTTTGTGTGTGTCTGTCTCTTCTGTCGTATCTTCTAAAAATGAGAGTTTCGATTTTGGAAGCAGTAGCTCCTGTAATGCGTTATTTTTTTCTTTAGTGACTGGAATAAGATCTTTAATAACGGGTATAATCTCCAGTTTTTTGTTTTCATATTCCAGATTGAACAAATCATCCGGGCTTTCATTTTCTAAACCGTATGCAATAGCAAATGCTTTTATTCTTTCATGCCTTAACTGCTGATCAAAAAATACCCGGAGTTCAGCCCGTTCCATGATATTAAATAAGACCCGGGTCTGGTGTTCACAAAGTCTGCTTTTGTATGCCGGACAACGACAAGAAAGGATCAGATCATTTTGATGAAGGCGAACCGCTACCTGTGGAAATTTAATAGCGCTTTCATGATCGACAAAAGAGGCATAATTGACTAAAATATGTTGGGGTTGGAGATCAAAATAGCCTGGAGCATTGGTGTCAGCGGGCCCGGAGCTATGTTTTAATATAAAAACTGCATTAAAAACTGAGGGTTTAAATGCACTGATTATATAAATATCCGGAGTGTTTTTAGCGGTTTCTGATGGGGTAGGAGTGTTTGACATAGCGTAGCAGATAAATATAAGCCTTTCCTGGCAATGCTTAAAATGAGAGGTTAAATAAAAATATTAAAATAAATTCTACTATTTAAGTAGACATTATTATATTTGCTGTCAGTAAGAAAGTTTTGTAACTGGTTTTGCTAGAAAAAGAAGGAAATAATAAAGGTTTTTCCTTAGTATATAGTCATGTGGCCGAGTGGTTAGGTGCGGGTCTGCAAAACCCTTGACGACGGTTCGAATCCGTCCATGACGTCAATTGTAATAAAGGTTTATTACAACAAGATACTTGATTTTGGTTAGATCTAAGTTTTGTTTTGTTGAAACTCCAGGTTGGATGACCTGGAGTTTCTCGTTTTAGAGGTTTTGAGTAACCTGTCGTAAATCTTCGTTGGCGTAACTATAATGGGTGTTGGCGTAATAATGTTTTCATATCAAATACTCTTCCTTAGATTTATAACTGAGCTAGGTTTTATCAAGTTGATAACTTGAATTGTTATAAATTTTGCTCTCAAATTGGTGTGTTTGATATACTAAAGGGGTGCTTTGCTCCCCTTTAGTTATTTATAGGCTTTGTATTCCCAAATTGATATCTTCCTCTGCATATACTGTTGTGAAATCGCACTCTCAGGCCATAATTATAATTTATTAAATAATATATTTCCTAAGAAGTGTTTTTTTTAATGATCTTACCTGATTTGATTGTCCTCTTTTTGGGACATTTGTCTTGGGATGTCAAAATATTTTACCCATCTATATGCGTAAAATAAAATAGACTATCCATTTTTCATAATGTAACCATAGTATCATGAAAAATTCTCTTAATTTGGTATGCTGTTTGAATTGTGTTTATGTATAACCTGAAAAACATAAACATTATGAATAGTAACGATTTTAATTTCAGACTTTACAGCTACAAAGATTCTCTGCAATCATTTGCTATTTCTTTTACCAGGGATGTTGAAGATGCAAATGATCTGGTGCAGGATACGATGTTAAAAGCTATCAATTATTCCGGCCATTTTAAGGAAGGAACAAATTTCAAAGCATGGTTATATACCATCATGAAAAACACTTTTATCAATAATTATCGCAGGGCTACGAAAACGAACTCAATTATGACTGTAACGGATGAGATTACTTCTGATAAGTTACATTATAGTGCCACGGTAAATGACGGCGACGGAAAGTTTGTGATGGAAGACATTCATAAGGCTCTTGCTAAATTACAGCCTGAATATTACACCCCTTTTCTTAAATATTTTGAAGGATTTAAATATCATGAGATAGCTGTTCAGCTGGATATCCCAATAGGAACTGTTAAAACAAGAATCCACCTGGCGAGACAACTGCTTAAAAAGAAATTAAAAATGTACGAGGATAGTCTCTCTCCTAAATTATCCTGATGTTTCAGTAAATAAAAGCAGCAATATCCTTGCTGCTTTTATTTTTAAATTGATTACAATTGTGAATCGATTTATCCTCAGCCAGTAATTCATGAATATAACAAGACTTGATGCTAAACATAAATTAAACCTGTCATTACTTGTTGCATTGCTCGTTTTTGCTTTGTGTTATGGGAGAATGTCGGCTTCAACACATTTTATTCTGGTCTGGATAGGATATGCTTTAACCCAGTTAGGGCTTTCCTGGGCTACTATACTGGCTGTTCATCCGCTGGAAATGAAAAAAGTCTCTAAGGTGCAGGACAGTAGCCGGACAGTTATTTTCATATTTGTACTCCTTGCGGCGCTAATGAGCCTTTTTGTGGTTGTTCTGCTATTAAGGACTACCCAGCATTTAACAGGAACCGCACTCACTTTACATATCCTTTTATCTATTGCAGCCGTAATTTGTGCATGGGCACAAGTGCATACCATATTTGTTTTTCGTTATGCGCACCTTTATTATGAATATGAGGGTAAACCTGGTAAACAGGTAGCTGCAGAATCAAAAGAAGAAGATCCTCCGGTATACAAGGAAGGGTTGGAATTTCCTGAGGAAAAGACACCTGATTATCTCGATTTTACGTATTTCTCTTTTGTGATCGGGATGACTTTTCAGGTTTCGGATGTTGAGATCAGCTCCAGGAGAATCCGCCGTCTTGCACTCATGCATAGTTTGGTTTCTTTTGCTTTTAATACTGTAATCGTTGCACTAAGTATTAATATCATATCAGGTCTGATGACAAAATAGTTTTTAATTTCAAAAGAAAAATATCTATAGCACTTATAGGTGTTTACTGATATTTTATTAATTAGAACAACTTCCTGTGATGTAGTTGTTTTCTTTAAATTATTGGTTAATGCGATTTTGCTTTAATTCCGAATGTGATTTTTATAGTTAAAAGTAATAAAAACTTCGTTTTATGCAGTTAATCTGTTGTTAACCTTGGCTTAATGAACGACCTTTACCTTCGTGCTGCTTTTAATTCAGAAAGCTAAGCTACAAGCAAAACAGATACAACTTTATGAAAAAAACTTTACTCTTATTATTCATGCTAATCACTGCTGCATGGACCGGTAATACGGTTTTTGCACAGGGAGTTACTACAGCATCCGTCAACGGGGTAGTAACCGATGGAAAAGCTCCTATACCCGGAGCAACAGTGGTGCTGACTCATGTACCCAGCGGAACAGTCTATACTGTACAAACCCGTAATAATGGACGTTACAATCTGATCAACGTAAAGGTTGGCGGACCATATACTTTGAAAATAGCTTATCTTGGATTCAAACCATATATTCAGAATAACCTGGCGCTTTCAATCGGACAGGATCAGGCTATTAATGTCAGACTGGACGATAGCGCTACTGATCTGAACGAAGTAAAGGTAGTAGGTACAACACAAGGTAAGGTCATGAACTCTTCTCGTACAGGTGCAAGAGAAACGATCACGAGATCTCAGATCGATGCTCTACCAACTATTAACAGATCATTATCAGATTTCACTAAACTAACTCCTTCAGCAAGTTCAACCAGTCCAATGAGTTTTGGTGGAAGAAGCAGTACTTTTAATAATATTACCGTTGACGGTGCCTTGTTTAATAATTCGTTTGGTCTTTCAGGTACACTGGGAGGACAATCAAATTCACAACCGATTTCTCTGGATGCAATTGATCAGATACAAGTTGATCTGGCTCCCTATGATGTCCGTCAGGGATTTTTTACAGGAGCGGGTGTAAATACGGTAATTAAATCAGGAACCAATGATATTAAGGGGTCTGTATATTACTATGGCCGTGGTACTGGTTTAACAGGTTATAAGGCTGGAACTTCTGATGTAACTAAAGTTCCGTTTGACTACAATACCAGAGGTCTGAGTATTGGCGGTCCGATTATCAAAAATAAATTATTCTTTTTTGTATCGGGAGAACAGGAACGTGTTAGTAATCCTGGAACTACTTACGTAGCGGCAAGACCAGGAGTGAGCGGGGGAACTGTTTCGAGTGTGAATGCTTCAACGCTGGATGATATCGCGAATGCATTGAAATCAAGATACGGTTATGATCCGGGAGCTTATGAAAACTACAGCTACAAAACACAGAGTGATAAGATCACTGTAAAGTTAGATTGGAATATTGATAAAAATAACACTTTAAGTGCAAAATATTTCTATCTGAAATCTTTCAAAAACCAGCCTCCTAATAGTACCGGTGGAATTATTAATGACAAGGTTGGTGTCGGTTCGACGCGTGGTGCGGGTCCGAATTCTTTACCTTTCTTTGGAGCGGGGTATACGATCAATAACAACTTCAATATTGGAATGCTGGAGCTAAACAGCAAGATCAGCAATACAATCTCTAATAAATTAACAGTAGGTTATTCAGCTTTACGCGATTTCCGCGAGCCATTGTCGAGCAAAAATGTACCAATGGTAGATATTGATAATGGGGTAACTGATGCAACGGGAAAGATTATTACAGCTCCAAGCGGTGTTTTAACCAGTTTTGGTTATGAACTTTATACCGCAGGTAATTTACTGACTTCTAATATTGGCCAGCTTTCGGACGATCTGACAATTTTTGCTGGTAAACACGAAATTACAGTTGGTACAAGTAATCAGTCACAAAGTTTCCTGAATGGATTTGCGCCTGATTATAATGGTTTGTACACCTATAATTCTGCTTCCGATTTTATTAACAATCTTCCTGCTGCGGCTTATACCTACCGTAATTCGGCAAAAGGTGGAGATTTGCCTTTAGTAAGCATTAAATCGTATAACTTTAGTTTATATGCACAGGACAAGTTTCGTGTAAGAGACAATTTTGTATTGACTTATGGTTTAAGGGCTGATTACAATTATTACCCGACTAAACTGGATCCGAACCCAAATGCTGCTGCCTTAACCTTTCAACAGGGTATCCAGGTTGACGTTTCTAAATTACCTAAGAGCAGGATCCAATTATCACCACGCGTAGGATTTAACTGGGATGTGAATGGTGATCACACTACACAGGTTCGTGGAGGTACAGGTCTTTTTGCCGGTTTAACTCCATTTGTATGGATCTCTAACCAGGCATCAAACACAGGTACATTATTTAGCTCAGGTACAGTGAATGGTACTAAAACACCAAACGATCCACGTTTAATTTATAATCCTGATGTCAATGGTAACCGTCCTACAGGAGCAGTTGCTGCAAATACTTCTTATGAATTAGATGTAACTGACCCTAATTTGAAATATCCAAAAATCTGGAGAACCAACATCGCTGTTGATCAGCAGTTGCCATTTGGTATTATAGGTACCCTGGAAGGATCTTATACTAAAGATATCAATGCTATTTATCATCAGAATCTGGTTCTTTCTGATAGTTATTCTACCTTACCTGGTGCAGAAGGACAGATTCGTTATACAAGCAGTAACAGAACATTAAACAATGGATCACCTGTAAGTGCAACTAATCCAAATATTACAGGTTTATATTACCTGACCAATACGAATAAGGGATATTCTTACTTTGTAACTGCACAATTGCAGAAGAGTTTCCTGAATGGATTTTATGCAAATATTGCCTACACACATACTGCTTCTAAAGATGTGAATGATGGTGGGTCAACAGCGAGTATTATCTGGGCGGGCAGACCTACTTCCGGTAATCCTAATGACCAGACTTTATCGAATAGTACCTATATCATGCCTAATCGCTTTATAGCTTCACTGGCTTACAGAAAAGAGTATCATAAAAACTATGCTACTTCAGTAGGTTTGTTCTTTGAATCTGCGAATAATGGTGCGGTTTCATATATTACCAGCGGTGATCCGAATAATGATGGAGCAGCGAATGATTTAATGTTCATACCTAAAAATAAAGGTGATATCAATCTGGTAGCTGATTTTGTGGGAGATCCAAGAACACCAGATCAGATTTGGAACCAACTGAATTCGTTTATCAGCCAGGATAAATACCTGAGTCAGCACAGAGGAGAATTTGCTAAAAGAAATGGTACCATCTTACCTTATTTCCAGAGAGCAGATTTAAACATAACTCAGGATTTCTTTGTAAAGTCTGGAAAATCGAGAAGTCAGAGAAATACAATAAGAGTTGAGTTTAATATTATTAACCTGGGTAATTTCCTGAATCGTAACTGGGGATTGTACCAAAATTCATTCAATGGATTTAACACAGGTTCTGTAGCTGTACTTAAATATCAGGGAACTGATCCTGTTACCGGTAAAGCGAATTATTCATTCCCTTATCTGGATAAAAACAACTTAATCCCTGTAACTAATTCTACAAAAGTAAATACTGACCAGGTTTCACGCTGGCAGGCACAAATTGGAGTAAGATATATCTTTAACTAGATTATCAGCTCTTCCGAAAAACAGGCTATCGTCAAAAGATAGCCTGTTTTTTTTTGTCTGCACCTTTTATCAGTCTTGTAATAGGGATGGCTTATTAATAGCATGGAATGACAAAATAAAAATGTACTATTTTGTGTAGGCAATTAGTTAAGTTTACGTTAGTAAAATAACCTATTTAATACACCTTATGGAAAATTCACAACCTAAGATACTCTTCTTTGACATTGGAGGCGTTTTGTTAACGAATGGCTGGGGACACGATTCACGTAAACTGGCAGCTGAGAAATTCGGACTTAATTACGATGAACTCAATACATTGCACAACTATATTTTTAATGTTTTCGAAATCGGCAACATCACGCTGGATGAATATCTGGAAACAGTTATTTTTAATCATCCAAGGGATTTTACAATGGAAGATTTTAAAGAGTTTGTATATTCCAGATCAAAAGAACTTCCAGGTCTTCTGCAATGGATGAAAGAATGGAAAAGGGATTGTGGGTTCCGCGTAATCTCCATCAATAATGAAGGAAAGGAGCTGAATACCTACAGAGTGAAAAAGTTTAAACTTCATGAATGTTTCGATGCATTTATATCTTCTTGCGATGTAAAGATGCGGAAGCCGGATCCTAATATATTTCTGCTGGCTTTAGGTATTGCACAGGCAAAGCCAGACCAGTGTTATTATTTCGATGATCGGTTATTTCAGGTAGAGACTGCTAAGAATCTGGGGATGCATGCCTTTCATCACACCAGTTTTGAAGAGACAAAAGCAATTCTGGAGAAGATAAAAGAAGAAATCGCACAGGGATCATAAGGCCTACTTTTTGAGGCTTGGATCAACAATACCTTTAATCAGGCTTTTCCACTGTGGATAGGAGAGACCTATCCGCGCAGTCCAGCCAACAAGGGTATTTCTAATGTTATCACTTAGGGATGGGGTATCTGTATTAGGTACTTCATTCCTTCCATGTTCTTCTGCATACACCACATTTTCTTCTTGTCTGACCTGAAAAGTAGAGGTAGCCTGTTGTTTGAAAAAATGTGCAATTTCGGTATCCGGCTTGGCAGGATTAGCAGAAGGCCTGGCCTGTAAAGTTACCATAGTAAATCCCGGATTAATTATTTCATTTACTTTTTCAATCTGCACCCAGTCAAAACCATCACCACTGTGAGTGCCCGGGCCTGGAATGTTTATTTTTAAGAAATCGCCGGCTTCAGCTTCTCTGAATAATTCGTCGCCATTTGCATCAGTTAAGGTAAAAGTAGATAGGGGAACTTTACAGATCTCCGCCCAGGAGGACACATTTAATAATCTGTTTTTTGCGATCTGATAGAAATCTTTCGCTTCTTCAGTTGAAGTAAATTCAGCTTTTGCCTGCGTATCAAGTTTGCCGCCTTCGTTTTGCTCAGGGATCTGGTTGTTCATCGCTTTTTATCTCTGTAACGGTTAAGCGCTATGAATTGTTTGAAAAATTATTTAACTACCCAATAGCCTACGGCGAGCCAGATCAGCCCTTTGACTAAAAAGAATAGAAATCCCCAGACACCGATTCGTCTGATCCATTTAAGGAAAATGTCCTTTTTTGAATCTTTTTTCTCGTTATCTATCATGTTATAAAAATAAACATTCTTCTCTAAATGATTTATAAGAAAATAAGTTTTACCTTTTTTTGTCATATAAACGATTTAGTGATTTTTTTATTCTTTTATGGTAAACTTTATCGGAAAACCATTGTTCCTTATTTGATAAATCACCATTATTATGAAAGATCAAATTAAAATTCAAGGCGAGGGCGGCAAAATTCATCAAGAAGGTATTTTTGCTGGAGATCAGATAGAAAATCAGGAAAATGCAGTACCGTTGTCTTTCAACAGCACGAGTAATATCAAAAGAACTTTGCTTGCCGGAATGAAAAAGAAAATCAATCCAAGACTTTTGATTTTGTAATTATCGGTTTCAATTGATCTGAATATAAGGTTCTCACTAATACAACAGCGGGGAAAAAAGGAGTTTCAAAAAGAAGCTCCTTTTTTATGATATACATTTGATGATAAGGAATGTTTCTAAATAGAAATGAGATTACTGGGTTTGGCCTGAGAGCCTTATTTTTGTGATAAACTAACAAATAAATGTCGAAGACAAAACTTACAATCAATAATAACGGATCAGTTAAGATCGAAGGCGATTTCGAAATCGTAGACAGAAATGGAAATGTATATGGCCTTCAGGGTAGAGAAGTACTTTCAATATGTCGTTGCGGAATGTCAAAAAATAAACCTTTTTGTGATGGCGCACATAATGGCCATTTTGAGCATGAAGCTATTGCATTCGACCTTCCTCCTAAAAAAGTTTAAATCATAAAAAACGCCATGTCTGCAGACATGGCGTTTTTTATGATTTAAACTTTTAAAGTTCTCTGATCCATATATTACGATAGCTGATTGGCTCACTTTTATCGCCATGAGACTGGAGTTTAACAGGAAGTGGTCCATGTGCTTTTCTGTATGCTGCTTCGCCAACATATTGCGTAGGCCCTTTCAATTCAAAATTATTCTGAACCAATACCCCATTGTAAAATACAGTTACTTTAGCCGGGGTATTTACTGTGCTGTCTGCCTTGAAAGTAGGTGCAGTCCAGATCACATCATAGGTTTGCCATTCTCCTGGTTTGCGCGAAGGGTTTACTAAAGGAGTAGTCTGTTTATAAATACTTCCCGCCATTCCATTAGTGTAAGTGTCATTATTATAGGAATCCAGGATCTGTAATTCATAACCCAGGTCGCCTTTACCCATAGAGGCCAGAAAAAGACCACTATTGCCTCGTAACTGGCCTGTTCCCGTGATATTCTGTGGTATTTGCCATTCAATATGTAACTGATAATTACTGAAAGATCTTTTTGTCTCAATATTTCCCGTTTTTTTATTTACGGTTAGCTGCCCGTTGGCTACTGTCCATTTCGCAGGTTGAGTTCTATCATCTGTCATGACCCACTGATCAAGATTTTTGCCATCGAAAAGAACAATCGCATCAGATGGTGCTTCCGTTATTGTTCTTCCAGGTGTAACTTTTTTTGGAACCGGAGTATAGAATTCTGTATCCTCATGTTTGGCCTGTGCGCCAGCATTAGCGAGTCCTATTCCGGCAATTAGAACTGAAGTAATAATAGCTTTGTGTAAATACATGTTTTAACGATTTAGTTTATATTTATTAATCGGTTTTGACGGATCAATATAAGTAATAATTGTTTGTTTGCTTATTCATCACGAAGATGTTGCCTGATAAAATTTTCGAGATCTGCTCCAGTGTAGGCCGGACAGGCTCCCGATTGACCTGCAATAAATGCACCCATAGCCAGAGCATAACTGAGTGCTTCTGCGGGTGTGGATCCAATTATCTTTTTATAGAGAAATGCTGCAAGGAAAGAATCTCCGGCACCCACTGTATCTGCAACAGTAATGTTGTAGGCTTTACCTTCAAAGACCTTTCCGGCGGTATGATAACTGGCACCCTGACTACCTTTGGTCAGGATAATCTCGTCGATATGAAAGGTTTGCTGTAAATAACTAAGACAGTCCGCCTCAGGTGCATTCTTCTTGTAAAACCAATCTGTCAGCAATATTAATTCCTGATTGTTTAATTTTAACAGGTTCGTCTTAGCTAATAACAAGTGCAGGATTTCTTTAGTATAATGAGGAGCCCGGAGATTGATGTCGAATACTTTGTACCTGGCTGATTCTAGAATTTGTAAGAGTGTTTCCCTGGATACAGTACTCCGGGCTGCAAGACTCCCAAAAACAAATGCATCGGCATGACCGGCCATTAAACTGTGTTTGGGATAGTATTCAATAAAATCCCAGGCAACATCTGATAGAATATCATAAGTAACTTCATGGTTATCATTGATTTTTGCAATTACTTCGCTGGTGGCATGTACTTCGTCAAACTGTATCAATTCGGCTGGCAGCCCCATTTTGCTGCAGAAAGCGACGAGTTCAGCTCCGGCTTTGTCTTCGCCAACACGGCTGATCAGCTTACTCTCTGCGCCAACACGATTAAGATGATAAGCGACGTTCATTGGAGCTCCTCCAGCCATCCGGCCACCAGGCAGGTTGTCCCAGAGGATTTCTCCAAAGCATATGATGGATGGTATTTTGTTTTCGACAGACATTTTCTTTGTTTAATGATTGGAAGGTAGGAAGGATTTAGATTTATAAAATTGAATTTATAGCATTTATGTTAAAAAACAAATCACAATTTACTTAATTGTCAGGTGTTTATAGTTATTTGTTTTTTATAAGAGGATGGAGTGCAGTTATATTTTGATTTAAATACTGTAGAAAAGTAGGTAGGGGATGAGAAACCTACACGATAGGTGATCTCAGAAATAGAGAGGTCTTCATTGATTAAAAGATATTTTGCTTTTTTAAGTCTTTTATTCAGAATATAATCATTGATGGTGGAATCCAGTAGTACCTTCGTTTTTCTATACAACTGGATTCTGGATATTCCTAAAGCGTTCGCAATTTCTTCAACATTAAATTTATCATTCGCAATATTTTGTTCGATAATATCCGTGAAATCATGCAGGAACTTCTTATCAGACTTACTGATGACCGTCATTTTACTTTCTCCGGGATTATCATTTCTGAATTTACTCTTGAGTAACTTTCTGTTCCATAACAAATTTTTAACACTTTCTTTGAGTACCGCTGCACTAAAGGGTTTGGTCATGTACAGATCTGCCATTTGTTTAATTTCATTAATCTGATGGTCTTTGTTATTGATAGCTGAGATGATGATAATGGGGATATGTGAAGTCCTGTCGTCATTTTTAAGTGCCGGAGTTAGCTGTCCGGCCAATTTTTCAGAAAGATTTATATCTGCAATAATCAAATCGGGGACCATTTCATAGGCCAGTTTAAGGCCTTGGGTGTTATTGCTGGCTGTGAATACTTCATATTCTTCCTGAAAGCTATTTTTCAGGTATTTCAGGAGTTCCTCGTTCTCGTCAATAATTAATATAGATTCTTCATTGAGGTAGTTATCATGATCATTATGTACAGGGGCAGGAGATGGGATATCAGCAGCATACAAATTCAGCTGTTCGGTGTCTATGGTGAAATCATTTACTGATGGCTGTTCTTCGTAAAGGTCAGGGATATTTCCTATTGGAAGTTTAATACAAAAGGTACTTCCATGACCCTTTTTACTTTCTATATTGATAGTTCCCTGATGTAATTCTGTGATCTCTTTAGATAAGGAGAGCCCTAAGCCTGATCCAAAGAAATCACCATGTTCCGCTTGGTAGAATAATTCGAAAATATGTTCAATCTCTTCCTGCGTCATTCCTTTTCCCTGATCAATAATGGCTATCTCCAGCATTTCATCTGCTTTGTTATGGTGGAGCCTGATTTGGACTCTCTCATTTTCAGGACTGAACTTAATGGCGTTTGACAGGAGATTAAACATCACTTTGTCAAACATATTCTTGTCAAACCAGCTCATGATTTTTTTATCCGAGCTGAATAGCTTTAACTCTATATTTTTTCTTGAAGCTAATAAGCTGAAAGAAGATATAATATCTTTTGAGAAAGCAACAAAATCCTGATTGGTACATTCAATTTTCATTTGATCATGTTCTATCTTTCTGAAATCGGTCAATTGATTGATCATTAACAGTAACCTTTGTACATTTTTATGGATGAGCTCCATCTGGTGTTTATGCACAGCAGACAGATCCTTAAACTCGAGTATCTCATCCACAGGGAGAAGGATCAGTGTTAGCGGAACTCTGAATGCATTAGAAATATGAGTGAAAAAATTGAATTTGGCCTCAGCGGCCGACTGGGCAGCTGCCGATAAGGCAATGAGTTCTTCCTGTTGTTTCAGGATCTCTCTGTTTTTAATTTCTAATTGTTTGTGCTTCTGTTGGTTTTGGAAAAGTAAATAACAGGCAATGAGCGCAAAGATAATTGCTACAGCTAATATAACTACCAGGAAATTCAGGCTATCGTGGTGGACACTATCTGAAGGGTTCTCAGAGAAACAGCCACAGGCGAAAATGCTCACCAGCAGCAAATAAAAATAAACGAAAAAGGTGGTTCCTTTTTTTATTGCTTTCATAGGTTAGGGTAGGTTTGATAAGCTGATAACAATATATATATAAATTACTGATCATAATGTATAGAATACACTATGTATGGACATAATTAAAGAAATTATCATTAACAACATCGTCTCTGTAATGTTACAATTTCTAAATATTTTTAGAAAAGCTCAAACATTTTAGCATCTTTTGATTTTAAATTATATTTTAATCAATTGTTTATCAGTGCTTTGTGATTTATTAAAAATGTGAATTTATTCTTTTTGTAATTGATACAGAATCGATAACGAAGGAAATTATTTACACATATATTGCTTTTACTAACCTAATGTAAAATGCATGAAAAAAAACACCGTTTGGCGCCACTGCCAGATTAAGGTATTGAGTAGATGAAGTTTCATCTTTAATACTCAGGATTAATTCTCCTTTATTCACCTCTAAAAATAAAATCAAAAGAAACAGACAGCCTGCCTTATTGAAATTAACCTAACCAAATAAAATATGAACGAGTTTTTACTACAAAAAAAGTGGTTTGCTTTTTTAGGCAAACCAGAATCTCAGCTGTTGCAAAAAACAATTTTTTGTTTGTTTGTATTCCTCAGCTTTAATCTGTCTTCTTATGCCCAGTCAGTCGTCAAAGGTGTGGTATCAGACAATGAAAAAAACACCCTGATCGGAGTAACTGTTACTGTTACAGGAACAAGTGTAAGAGTTATGACAGATGCAAATGGCAAATTTGCTATCAATGTTCCTGCTACAGGAAAACAACTAACCTTTAGCTATGTCGGACTACAGTCTCAAACCGTTGACATTAACGGTAGAACTGCAATCAACATCACTCTTTCTACCGGAACGGATCTGGAGGCTGTGACTATTGTGGGTTATGGATCTGTAAAGAAGGGTGACCTTACCGGCGCAGCAGCGACAATTTCAGCGAAAGACTTTAATAAAGGGCCACTTACTGCTCCAGATCAATTAATTCAGGGTAAGGTTGCGGGAGTGCAAATGATCAATAATAGTGGACAACCAGGTGGTTCCACTACAGTTAGAATTCGTGGAAATACTGCAATGACTGGTACAGGACAACCTTTGTATATTGTCGATGGAGTAGCCCTTGACGGCAGATCAGCCAGGCCAACACCTACCGGAGGATCGACCACTGTAGGAACGACAGGTTTAGGTACGGCAACAGCTGGCAATCCTTTAAATTTTATTAATCCGGCAGATATTGCGTCGATGGAAATTCTAAAAGATGCTTCTGCTACAGCAATTTATGGTTCCAGGGCGGCTTATGGCGTAGTTTTGATTACTACTAAAAGAGGACAAAGCGGAGCGACTAAAATTGACGTAAGTGCTTCGGCAGGTATTAGCAACATAGCACGTAAGATTCCTGTATTGGATGGTAATGGCTATCGTGCAGCCCTAACCAAATATGGATTGACTTCTGGTGACTTTGGAGGCAATGTGGATGCAATGAAAGCGATTACCCGTACTGGTTATAATCAGAACTATTCTATTGGTATCAGTGGTGGAAACGACAGAAATACTTTCAGAGCATCAATAGGTTATCAAAATCAGCAAGGTATTGTCATTAACAGTGATTTTAAGAAATACAGTGCTGCATTTAATGGGAATTTTAAATTTCTGGAAAGTAAAAACCTGGGATTAGATGTGAACATGATCAGTAATCAGTATACAGAAAGTATTCCCCCGATTACAACTGATGCTGGGTTTACAGGTAGTTTAATTAGTCAGGCTCTCTCCTGGAATCCAACTCGTCCATTATATAATGCAGATGGTTCTTTATTTATTGAAAAAGGAACTACCATTAACCCAATGGTGATGGCAGCGGCCTCGAGTGATAAATCAAAAGTATCTACAATTTTAGGTAGTGTTTCACCATATTACAAAATCACTCCCTGGCTGGAATTTCGCATGTTAGCGAGTATTAATTATAGCACAGGTGTCAGAAGATCGTCTTTGCGCAGTTTTTTGAATCTGCAGGGAGTACAGGCTGATGGTGATTTCCTGGGCGGATATGCGAGTTATTCCAACAGTGAGCTGATTACGCAGCAATTCACCAATACATTGACTTTCAATAAGGAAATAGCCAGTAAACTGAACCTGAATGCTATAGTTGGTTATGAATATACTAATTATATCAATAAAGGGCTGGCTAGTACTGCCAAAGGATTTGGAGATATTCCGGTCGATTATACTGATGTGATGCAAGCTACTGCACCAGCTAACCGTACCTTGTTTTCTTATAATGATCCAACTACACAATTACAATCTTATTTTGCAAGAGCAGTCTTTAACTATGATAGCAAATATTTGTTAACCGCAACGATCAGGTCTGACGGGTCTACTAAATTCGGATCAAATAATAGGACCGGTTATTTTCCCTCATTTGCAGTTGGATGGAATATTAAAAATGAAAGCTTTATGAGTAATGTGAGCTGGCTTGATCAGTTGAAGCTGAGAGCAGGATATGGAAGAACGGGGAACCAGGAATTTCCATCAGGATCTTCACAGCAACGTTATAACTATACCTACTCTAGTGGACAACAAACTTTGGTGGCTGTAAATAATGCCAATCCAAATCTGAAATGGCAATCTGATGCACAGACTAATATCGGGGTGGATTTTGGATTTTTCCATAATAAAATTACCGGATCTGTAGACTTGTTTAATAAAAAGACGACAGATTTATTATTTCCTCAGATCCCTTATGTACCTGCAAATGCTGGTGTGACCGTAACATGGGAGAATTTACCAGGTGCAATTACTAATAAAGGAATTGAATTGACATTAAATGCAAATATTATAGATCAGGAGAATGTTTCCTTCTCTTTGGGAGGGAATGCCACATTTATTAAAAACAGAGTAAGCGGACTAGCTGGTATTATTAAAACTGGTTCATTAAATGGCCAGGGGTTAAGTGATGTTACACTAGAGCAAATTCAGAGTGGCTTACCATTATTTGCTATGGTAACAAGACAATACAATGGGCTGGATGCACAGGGTTTCTCCAAATATACAGACGATGGATTTACTTATTATTATCTGGGTAACCCTAATCCAAGTGTAACTATGGGTTTCAGTATGAATGCGAGATATAAAAAGCTTTCATTCTCAGCTAATTTTAATGGTTCATTCGGACAGAAAATCTATAACAACACTGCTAATGCTGTGCTACCGATTGCAAATCTGGGAACCGGAAAAAATGTTGCCGCTGAATTAGTCAATTCGCCGATTCAGGAATCTCTGGCTAATCCTATTGCAGCCTCTTCGAGGTATATAGAAAATGGTAATTATGTGAAATTAGCCAATGCAACTTTTAGCTATGCATTTGGAAATATTGGCAGTTCTATTAAGGCACTCAATGTTTTTGTAAATGGACAGAATTTGTTTGTGATTACCAAATATAAAGGGTTTGATCCTGAGGTGAATGTGGATAAAAGTGTAGGAGGTGTTCCTTCCGCAGGAATTGAATATGTTCCCTATCCTTCGGCAAGGACTTTCAATTTCGGTGTAAACTTTTCTCTTTAATTTAAATATAGACGATCATGAAAAATAAATATATAATAGCTTTTGCTGCCATAGCTTTTTCTATAGCCGGTTGTACCAAGCTCGATGAGAAATTAAATGGACAGATTGGTGATGGTGGTATCAATGCCGGAAACGTTCCCGCTCTGTTGAGTGCTAGTTATACGGCTATGCGCAATCCATTTCAGGGACCTTATGGTTGGTTCTCATTACAGGAATTCCCCTCGGATGAGGCTATTGTACCTACAAGAGGAGGTGACTGGGACGATAATGGCGCCTGGCGCGCGCTGCATCTGCATCGCTGGGCAGCTGATCATTCCCGTATATCGAGCACATTCAGAGATATCAATAGTGTAAGTTATGTGAGCACCTCTATACTGCAGTTCAATCCTAGTCCGTTGCAAGCTGCACAAGCAAGATTTTTGCGTGCATTTGCACAGTTTTCTGTCCTTGATGGATGGGGGCAGGTACCATACCGGGAGCCAGGGGAAGATATTACCAAGCCATCAAAGGTGAGGAAAGCAGCAGATGAAATTACTTACCTGATCTCTGAACTGACTGCTATTATTCCTACTTTGCCAGATGGACCTGTTTATAATGCAAACAAAGATGCAGCGAAGGTACTTTTAATGAAATGTTATCTGAATAAAGGTGCGTTCCTGAATCGTACTGCTCCTACATTTGATCCCGCTGATATGGCCAAGGTAATCTCACTTGCTGATGAAATTATCAATGCTGGTAAATATACGCTGACCCCTAAATATTATGATAATTTTGCACCTGCTAATGATAAACTATCAACTGAGAATATTTTTACAGCACAGAATATTGGTGGTTCTGACGCAGGAGGGTTGAATGCAATGTGGATAGCACCTTTGCATTATAACCAGAACCCAAGTGGTAATAATGGATTTTCTACTTTGTCTGATTTTTATAACAAGTTCGAATCTACAGATACGCGCCTGGGAGGGGCATATCCAGGAGTGACTAATGTGTCAGGTGTTAAGGTTGGTTTTTTGATTGGACAGCAATATGACCAGACGGGAGCCTTATTAAAGGACCGGAGAGGTAATAATCTTATTTTTACGCCTGAAGTAAGTATCATTGAACGTGATCCGAACCACCTGGAGGTAGCAGGGATCAGAATTATAAAATATCCTATTGACTATGCGAACACTGCGACAGGTTTAGCTGAAAATGACTGGGTTTATTACAGATATTCTGATGTACTGCTCATGAAAGCAGAAGCATTGTTAAGAACAGGAAACGCTGGGACAGGCTTAACTTTGGTAAACGCGCTGAGAACAGTAAGGGGAGCAAGTGCTTTTGCCAGTTTAACGCTTGATAATCTGTTGGATGAACGCGGACGTGAATTTTTCTGGGAAAGTTTAAGAAGACAGGATCTGATCCGTTTTGGTAAATTCCTTACTCCATGGCAGGAAAAACCTACAGATGATCCTAAATATCTGTTATTCCCTATTCCTGATAATCAGTTGGGTAATCCAAATTTAGTTCAGAATCCAGGGTATTAATTTAAAATGTAAAACAGGAAAAGTTAACGATGTTCTTTAATCGTTAACTTTTTCTTTATAAGTATATATGGTTAAAATTATACAAATGAATAAACCTGGTTTCTCTCTTCTTATCGTGTCTCTATTTGCAGCTTTTACCCTTAAAGCACAGCCCGATCCCTGGAAAATAACAGCTGCTAAAATTGATCCTTCCAATTATTATGGAGTAACTGTAGCTAATGGGATGATCGGAATAGTTTCTTCCCCTGAGCCATTTAAAGTGAAGAATGTCGTACTGGCAGGTGCATATGATCAATATGGAAGAGGGCGTGTAAGTAATTTTCTCAATAGTTTTAACCTGTTGAATATGTACCTGGAAATTGATGGTAAACGGTTGACAGCAGCCGATGTCAGTAATCTCAAACAAGAGCTTGACTTGCACCATGCCTCTTTCAAAACCACATTTGATTATGGTGATAAGGCAACGATATCATATACTTATTATTCCCTGAGACAGCTCCCTTTTACCGTTCTGACAGACGTTACTATCATCGCTAAAAAAGATATAGCGCTCAATGCAGCCAGTGTAATGGAGGCTCCTGATGCTTTGAAGGAAGTACAGAATTACTACAATGAAATTGATCGTCCCCATGTCACTATATCTTTGCTGACTTCGACTGCGAAAAGCCCAACCGGTAAATTACAGCTTTGTGCTTCTACCAGTTTCATCTTTAAAGAAGTACATGGTCAGGAACCAAGAGTAATTCATGAGATGTGGGATAACAATATGCACCTGATGAAATTCACTAAAAAGCTTAAACAGGGGCAAACCTATGATTATGCAGTAACAGGCAGTTCTATTACCTCTGCGCATCACAATGACCCGTTGAATGAAGCAGAGCGTTTAACGATTTTTGCTAAACTGGAAGGGAGGGACCGGTTGCTCGCATTCCATAATCAGGCTTGGGATGAACTTTGGAAAAGTGATATTCAGATAGAAGGAGATCCGCAATCACAGCAGGATATCCATAGTATGCTCTATCATTTATATTCGTTTACACGCGCCGGAAGCTCTTTTTCTTTATCTCCCATGGGTTTATCCGGTCTGGGCTATAATGGCCATGTTTTTTGGGATACAGATATCTGGATGTTCCCGGCCTTACTGGTTTTACATCCCGAAATAGCAAAATCACTGATTGACTATCGTTTTGAAAGACTGGATGCGGCAAAACGAAATGCCTTTGCTCATGGTTATAAAGGAGCAATGTTTCCCTGGGAAAGTGCAGACACTGGCGTAGAAGAAACACCGGTATGGGCATTAAGTGGGCCTTTTGAACATCATATTACAGCCTGTGTTGCGCTTGCCGCATGGAATTATTATGCCGTTACACAAGATAAAGAATGGCTGAAAGAGAAAGGATGGCCTATTTTATCGCAAACAGCTGATTTCTGGTCGAGTAGGGTAGAGCGTAACGGCCCTGGACATTACGAAATTAAAAATGTAGTTGCAGCAGATGAATGGGCTGAAAATGTAGACAATAATGCTTTTACAAATGCTGCCGCAAAGGTTAATCTACAGAACGCAACAGCAGCAGCAAAACTGCTTGGGATTAAAGCAGACCCCGATTGGTTACTGGTGGCCCAGAATATTCCGATCCTGAAAATGGAGAATGGAGTTACGCTCGAACATGCGGCTTATAAAGGAGAGGGAATTAAACAGGCAGATGCAAATCTGCTGGCTTATCCGCTCAAGGTAATTACTGATCCTAAACAGATTAAAAACGATCTCGAGTATTATGAAGGCAGGGTGCCGAATGAAGGAACACCAGCAATGACGCAGGCAGTTTTTGCACTTTTATATGCAAGATTGGGTAATCCTGAAAAAGCCTGGCATTTCTTTAAAGATTCATTTGAGCCTAATCTGCTTCCCCCTTTCCGCGTTATTGCTGAAACCAAAGGAGGGACAAATCCATATTTTGCTACAGGTGCAGGCGGAATTTTACAGAGTGTTCTGATGGGATTTGGTGGATTGGACATTACACCATCAGGTATTGTTCAGGTTGAAAGTAAATTGCCTGCTCAGTGGAAATCATTAAAAATTACAGGGGTAGGGAAGGACAAAAAGAGTTATCAGAGAAATTGATTATGATAATAGATCCACATCTGGTCTGTTGTGACCAGATGTTATATGAGCTGTTTTATAATTTAATCAGGTTGTTACGGAGTGCAAAAAGCACAAGTCCCGTTCTTGATTTAATCTCAAATTTCTGGAAAAGTGATTCTCTGTAATTATCAATAGTATGAGGACTGAGATTCATTTTATCAGCGATTTCTTTATAAGTGAGTTCTGAACAGCAGTGTTCCAGAAATTTGCGCTCATTTGCCGATATTTCCTCAAGGACATTTTTTGCTGTGCTTTTCTCCTGTAATGACCGGATCAGTTTTCCTGAGACCAGATTATTCATAAAATAGTCATGTTCAGCAATTGTTTTGATAGCAGCGACCAGATCCGAAGTTTTAGATTCTTTAAGTAAATATCCGCCAGCACCGCTTTTTAGCATTTCAATAATTGGTTCGTCTTCATCATGCATACTTAAAGCAAGGACTTTAATCTGAGGGTGGTTATCTGTAAGCCATCTTGTAGCTGTGTAACCATCCATTTCCGGCATATTGATGTCCATTAGAATGACTTTTGGCAAAGCGCCCTGCTTAAGCATATTAATCATCTCCTGTCCGTTTGAAGCATCAAAAATGATATCTATTTCATCTGATTCGGCCAATAGGCTAACCATTCCTTTTCTGAATAAAGTATGATCATCGACAATTGCAATAGCTATCTTCTTTTCTTCCATGTCTGAGTGCGCGTTTAAATTTATAAATTAAAAATGTTTATCACCAGATTTTCGGCGAAACAAGATGATTTAATATCGATAATCGTGTTTCTAACGTTGAAAATTTGATAGACGGATGCAAAAGAAATATAAATAAAATTGAAACACAAGCGTTAACAGTACGGAATCGAAACTTTAATTTCTGTGCCAGTACCCGGGATGGAGTTAATATTGAAATCGCCGTTCATCATGGAGGTTCTTTTCTGAAGATTGAACAGGCCTAAACCATCACTCTTCCTGAGCTTTTCTTCCCACATGAAGCCTTTACCATTGTCTTTGACCATTAAAAATAACTGTCCGTTTTTTTGATCAAGTTCAATATCAATCCGGGTAGCTTTAGCATGGCGGATAATATTGCTTAATATTTCCTGGAATAACCGGAACAGAATCAGTTCTTTGTCGGCGTGTTCGGGTATTGCACCAGGCATGTTCTCTTTAAACTGGATTTCGTAGGTTAATCCTTTCTTAAGCCATTCCAGTTCATAAGCAATGGCAGGTCCCAGTCCTTTTTTGATCAGTTCCTGTCCATTCATCATTTTCGAAAGCTGGCGCAATTCTCTGATAGCCCGCTGGGTTAATTCTGATGCCGTATTAATCTTCTCTTCCCTCAGGTGATCAGCTTTGATCGAACTTAAAGTCATACTGGTCAGACTGAGTAGCTGACCTATATTATCATGAAGGTCACTGGCGATAGTTTGCATAATATGTTCCTGCACTTCAACCTGACTTTTTAATAATTCCAGTTCAAATGTTTTCTTTAGTGTCTCCTTTTCTTCGGTATGCTTTGCTTTCTTTTTATTGTATAAAAAGATATAACCAATCAGGAAAATAGGGGCGATCAGGAAGATGAATGTGGTAATTGTAATTAGTAAAACTAATTCCTTTGACGATATCTGCATATAAAAGCGTAAGACCAACAACTATATAAAATTACATTCAGGATATTAAAAGTGACATATCTTACAGACAGACCCAATGAAGTTATTTTATCCTGCATAAGGTAATCAAAAAATACATTGCAGGCAGTACTTCCAAAATAGAAAAACAAAACACCATTAACGATCCAGAATGGAGGGTAGGTTTCCAGCTTTCTAAAGTGTTCATCCCTTAAAATAAGCATGTAATAGTATAGACTGGCGATCACGAATACAACAGACATAATCGCGGCCGTTTTGTAAGCAAAATTACTGAAATGATTAGTGTACAGCTCGAGGCCGTAAATTGACATAAACAAACCTAGCCAGCTAAAAAGCCGGCTGGGTTTAAAATGATATTTACGGTATAAGCGATAAAAAAAACAACTGATCATCGTACATTCAATCACTAGAAAATAAGTGTAAAGTTCATAGTTGGATTTATGTAACAAACGCAGATAGATTCCTGTAAATTCAACTGCACAGACAAGGAAAAGATAGATCATGAAAGAGCGCCAGTATATATCCTTATCTCTGAACAGACAAAAAAGGCAGATCATCAGACAAAGCAGTTCCGTAATAGTATTAACCGTAAAGAATACCTGCATATTAGTTGTCTAACAAAGTAGCCCCAACTTCTGCGCAGTTTGCAGGCGGTGGACACAATTCACCTCTGTTTTCAGGAACAAAAGTGATAATGAAACCGGGTCTTTTTTGTCTCGCATCAGAATGTTTAACAAAATCATTGGTATAGTAATCATAATGAAGCGTATTACCATTGTCTTTAACCTCTCTGGTAGAAACCATTAAAAGTGTATTGTAGCCCCAGTATTTTTTTTCAGGATACGGGGTTTTTGCAACTTCGGTCGTGTCATATTTATTGTCGTAGGTAATCATATAAAAACGGACACCATCTCCATTTTCTTCGTCCAGTTGATTAAGCATTTCCTGCAGTCTTTGTTTACTGAACCAAACACAACGTGTATCAGGCTTTTTAGGTCTCCTCGCTCTTACATCCTCTTCAGTCTGATCTACATAGCCAGCATGCGGAGCATAATTTTTAACATAATGCTTTGCAGTTTTTACATCGACAAGTACCGAATCAGGGATGGAAGCATTCCGGCGGGTTCCGGTACTTTGCGTATCGGCAGCTTCTTTTTGTTTACAGGCAACCGCACCAATAGCTATTAATGCAGTGAACAGCACAGAGAGTTTTAATTTCATAATATGGGTGTTTTTTTTCGCTAACCTAATGAAATTATTTCTTTCTCCCAGCTTGATTTTGCCTTTTAATAAAGGTGAAATACCCGACCCGAAAAGCTGTTTTTACCCTGTCTGTTTTAATGGGTCAGACAGATATTTGTGGAGTGTGTTGTTGTTCCTAAAAATTTAATGTTATGCGTACGCAAAGCGTTGTTCAACTTAGCGGAAAGCCAGTCGATGAAAAACAGGTGGCCGTTTCATTTAATTTATTACCGGGTTCAGATCCGGGTGCCCTGGGATGTTTCATTTCTATTTGGGAGGGTACCCGGATTCTTTCTGCCTCTGAAGCATTACAAACCAGAAAAATTAATCATTCAGAAGTTTCTGGTGAGCATATATTTGATCAGCTTTCCATAGGGAAAAAGGATTATATCATAGGATTAGGGATGGACCGGTCTAAGGATTCCGAAACTATTATTGCCACCCTTTCTATAGCCACATCTGCTGAGTTTAATCAGCTTCTTCCGGGAGCAGGCAGTTATCTCCGTGTAAATTCAGATAATATTGGGACCGATTTTCTCATTGCACATCTGGAAACTCCCGATTGTAATCAGTTTAAAACAGGTAAAAAATGGGTCGCTTTGTTTCGCGGGCCCTTCAATCCAGGGAGCTATAATGGAGCAAGTATGATCGCTACAGCCAAAGCAGATCCCAATCAATATTCGGGCAGTATCCTTGTTAAAAATATACCCAAAGGTTTGGTTCGTTTTGAAACCTACACCCTGGTTTTTGGACAGGGGCTGGATAAATTCGGTAATCTTGATTATACTAAGCTGATCAGCAGCTGTACATTCATTGTTTGGAGATCAAAAATTTATATTGGCACACCAGCCTCCAGCCCCGTTTTAACTTCCCGTTCACCAATTTTACTTCATGCACTATAAACTCTTCGTTATGGATCTGGATACCTCACTGAGATTCTTGCTGATTTTACTTCTTTTAATTCCTCAAAATGTCAGTACCTGTGAAAATCATCATCAGGTTGTAAAACATTCAAGGCTTTTGAACAGGGTTTGATATAATTTTGCCTAAATTTCGGGCGATCTCTATCAAGAGTTTTTTTATGATAAATACGAACGAACTTCAACTCAGAACCGTCAGTGTAACCCGTTATGTTACACCACTACGTGAAGGAGGATCTATGCCTGCCATTGCAGAAGCCGATGATGATTTTCTGTATGTGCTTAAATTCCGCGGGGCCGGACAAGGAGTTAAGGCATTAATTGCTGAAATTATCGGGGGCGAAATAGCCAGAGCTTTGGGATTCCGCGTACCAGAAATTGTGTTAGCGAATCTGGACGAGGCCTTTGGCCGGACAGAACCAGATGAAGAAATACAGGATCTGTTAAAAGCGAGTGTAGGACTTAATCTTGCTTTACACTATCTTTCAGGAGCTATTACCTTTGATCCGACAGTGACTGCAATAGATCCAACCCTTGCTTCACAAATTGTATGGTTAGATTGTCTGTTAACTAATATGGACCGGACAGCCCGTAATACCAATATGCTGATCTGGCACAAAGAATTATGGCTGATTGATCATGGGGCCTCTTTGTATTTTCATCATTCCTGGCAAAATTGGGAAGAACAGGCACAAAAGCCTTTTATGCTGATTAAAGATCATGTCCTGCTACCCTGGGCAACGGAACTTGATTCCGTTGATGCAGCTTTCAAACCAATTTTAACCCGTGAATTGATTCGCTCTGTTGTCGAATTGATCCCGACAGAATGGCTGTGCGAAGAACGTACCTTTAATTCTGCAGAAGAACACCGTGATGCCTATGCACGATTTCTGGAATTAAGAATTGCCAAATCAGAAGTTTTTGTAAAAGAAGCACAAAATGCAAGACAGTCATTTATTTGAGTATGCGGTCATTCGCGTTGTACCAAGGGTGGAACGTGAAGAATTTATGAATGTAGGTGTAATTCTGTATTGTGCTAAACAAAAATTCCTGAAAGCCGAGATCAGGCTGGACACAGAGCGGTTGATCTCTTTTTCCGGAAATATCGCTATAGATGAAATTGAAGCTAACCTTCAGGCATTAAAAAAAATCTGTGAGGGTGGAAAAGAAAGCGGACCTATCGGGGCTTTAGACCTGGCTTCACGTTTCAGATGGCTTACCGCAATGCGGAGTACTGTACTTCAGACCTCGAGGGTACATCCTGGTTTCTGTAAAGATGCTATGGAAAAACTGAGCTTAATCCTGGAAGAACAGGTCCTTTAAATATTTACAATAAAAAAGCTCCGTTGTTTACAACGGAGCTTTTTCGATATAAACAATTGTTTATTATTTGTCGTTAATCTGCTGTACTGCTTCGTCAATAGTTTTTACAGAGGCATTGTCATTTTGCTGCTGACGTACTGTTTTGATTTGGTTAAGTACACTAATAATAATAGGACCGGCACCCTGAGATTTATAGTTAATACCCATTTTTTTAAGTTCAGTGATCCCTTGCTGTGCATATTCAGGATTTTTAACCTGTGCGGTCATGCGCGAGAAATCCCTGAGCATTTCAAATTGTGCCTGCGGGTCATTTTCCTTGTAATTTTTATAGACAAAAGGCCATTCAGTATCACTGCCACTTTTAGCATAAATAGAAAGAATTGACTTGGTTAAATCTCCCTTGTTGTCCTTTTCGAAAGTTTTAGCAATATTGAGTGCTTCATTAGGTTTTAAGGTAGCTAAAGCCTGTAAAGCTGCTCCTTGTACAGCATAAGATGAATTTTTTAGCCCTTCATTGAAAAGAGGCAATTGTTCTGCAGCTCCCGGAGCTGAACCGATGATTTTCATTGCCTGGGCTTTGGCCAGGTTATTCTCATCAGACTGAGCAATTTTTAGAATAACAGGCAGCGCGGCTGTAACCAATGCCGTATTGGCGGGATCTATGCTGCTCATTGTTTTGATCCGTAATCCGTAATATTTATCCTGCAAAGCAGCTAATAATAATTGACGGGCAAGAGGGTCTGTTTGTTGTACAATTGCAGCATCAATCGCTTCCAGTCTGTCCAGATATAAAGGTGCATGCTGGTACTGGAATAAAAATTCAGCAATACTTTTATGATCTGTCTTTTTGCAGAGTGTGATTTTATCTGCATCCACGTTAACCAGCTTTGGCTGAGCCGCCAGTTTGAAATTCAGCGTGTCAGATTTACTGTTCATCCAGATCTGATGACGCTCTTTCTGTGTCCCGTTATAAATATCCACTTGCATAGGTAACTGAAATGCATTTCCTTCCTGCGTCTGGTTCAGGTAAACAGTCTGTGTTTTGGTTGATTCGTTCCATTTATAACTGATGTCCAGTACAGGATGCCCTGCCCCGAAATACCATTGATTGAAAAACCAGTTTAAATCTTTCCCACTGGCTTCTTCCATAGCCAGGCGTAACTGATGAGCTTCCCCATTTTTAAAAGCATTCGTTTTCAGGTAAATACTAAGTCCTTTGAAAAATACAGGTGGGGTCAGATAGTTGCGGAGCATGTTCAGGATGCGGCCGCCTTTTTTGTAAGATACGGCATCAAATACATCCTGCGCTGCATGATAATGAAAACGTACGAGGTCTTTGGTTGCATTAGCAGGATTTTCCAGATAAATCTGTAAAGCCTCATTATTATGATCATCACCAGTATCCTGTCCGTATTTATGTTCTGCCCATAACATTTCACTGAAGTCGGCGAAAGATTCATTTACAGTAATATTACTCCAGCTTTCTGCGGTTACGTAATCCCCAAACCACTGATGAAACAGCTCATGGACAATTGTGCTTCTTCCTTTATCATAATATCTGTCTGCCAGCTCACGTGCAGTACCTTGTACATAAGACCCATGAAGAGTGGCTGTTGTGTTCTCCATTGCGCCACTCACATAATCACGTACAACAATCTGGGAGTATTTATTCCATGGATAATCTACACCCAAAGTCTTGGAGTAAAATTCAATCACCTCTGGGGTAAACCCAAAAATATCTTTTGCATAAGGTGCATATTCAGGTTCCAGGTAATAACTAACTTCTTTATCGCGCCATTTATCACGGTAAATTTTAAAATCACCTACGGCCATCATGAACAGGTATGGAGAATGAGGAAGTTCCATTTTCCAGGTGTCTGTCCTGGTTCCGTCAGCATTTTTCTTCTGGGACGCCAACCTGCCATTAGACAGTGTTACATATTTCCCGGGAACCGTCATAGAGATCTCGTCAGTAGTTTTTTGATTGGTCCTGTCAATCGTCGGGAACCAGGCCGAAGAACTCTCCAGTTCCCCTTGTGTCCAGATCTGCACAGGTTTACCTTTTTCAGTACTGTCAGGATTAATGAAATAGAGACCTTTGGCATCCGTTATTGCGGCGCCTGCTTCCAGTTTCAGTTCATCTGGTTTGGCCGTATAGTCAATGTATATTGTATAGTTTTCAGTGTTCTGATAAGTTTTGTCCAGCTTAATAGCCAGGGAAAGGTTATCGTAAGTATATTTAAGCGGTATGTTTTCTCCGTTTTTTACCACTGCAACGGTTTTGATATCCATCCCTTTTGCATCCAGTCTCAGACTGTCAGTTGCATAAATATGAGGTTTGATAGTTACCCATTCTTTTCCATATAAATAACGTTTCTTATAATCAAAACGAACGTCCAGTTTAGTGTGAATCAGATCATTTATTTTTTCTGCACTGGCCCTGTAAATTTTGAGCAGCGGGTCATCTGCCTTTTTTTGAGCAAAGGCAGGAAGGGCAATCGCCGTACCGATGATCAGCATAGTGTTCATCACAGCACGGTGATAGTTTTTTGGTTTTATAGTCATAGAATGAGCTTTAAAATATGGATGTAAATCTATGATCTGAAATCAGAAAGTGCAAGTATTGTTTTTGATAAAGAAACCGAAGCTCATCTGATTGTAATAAACAAAGTAATCCCTTTGTTTATTACACTTGTTGATTATCTTTGTAATGCTTTAAGATCAGCCATCAGCATGCTGAACATAAAGTTATTAAACTGAATAATGATGGAAAAAGATGATTTGATGCTTGAACAGCTGGCTAACCGTGAATACGAATTTGGCTTTGTTACAGCAATTGATATGGAGATTTCTGAAATCGGACTCAATGAAGATACTGTACGGTTTATATCTGCAAAAAAGAATGAACCACAATGGTTATTAGATTGGCGGATGAAAGGTTTCAAGGCTTTCCAGAAGCAGGAAATGCCTGCATGGCAGAACTTTAAAATGCCCGAAATTGACTTCCAGTCCATTTCTTATTATGCTGCTCCGAAACAACAGGCTAAATATGCCTCACTGGATGAAGTTGACCCTGAGCTGTTACGTACGTTTGAGAAACTGGGTATCCCGATGTCCGAACAGAAACAGCTTGCCGGAGTTGCCGTGGATGTAGTATTTGATAGTGTTTCAGTAACTACGACCTATAAAAAGCATTTGAATGAATTAGGTATTATCTTCTGTTCCATTAGTGATGCTGTTAAAGATCATCCCGAGCTGATCCAGAAATACCTGGGTTCGGTAGTGCCACATACTGATAATGTTTTTGCCTCTTTAAATACTGCTGTATTCTCTGACGGATCTTTTGTCTATATTCCAAAGGGAGTAAGATGTCCGATGGAGTTATCTACTTATTTCAGGATCAATGCGGAGAATACCGGCCAGTTTGAGCGTACACTGATTATTGCTGATGAAGACAGTTATGTGAGTTATCTGGAAGGTTGCACTGCTCCGATGAGGGATGAAAACCAGTTGCATGCCGCAGTAGTTGAACTGATTGCCATGAAAGGTGCAGAAATAAAATATTCTACTGTACAAAACTGGTATCCTGGTGATAAAGAAGGGAAAGGTGGAATTTTTAATTTTGTAACCAAACGTGGGGCCTGCAGGGGAGAACGTAGTAAAATTTCGTGGACGCAGGTAGAAACCGGTTCTGCAATTACATGGAAATATCCGAGTATTATATTGCAGGGCGATTACTCTTCCGGAGAGTTTTATTCTGTTGCCGTAACCAATAATATGCAAATTGCTGATACAGGTACAAAAATACACCATATTGGCGCAAACACTAAAAGCAGGATTATTTCTAAAGGGATCTCTGCCGGACAAGGACAAAATAGTTATCGTGGATTAGTACAAATGGGACCTAGGGCAGCCTATGCAAGAAACTTTACCCAGTGTGATTCCCTGTTGATCGGTGACCGCTGCGGAGCACATACTTTCCCTTATATTGAATCTAAAAACAATACCGCAACTATTGAACATGAAGCCACAACTTCAAAAATAGGTGAGGATCAGGTATTCTACCTGAATCAACGTGGAATTGATGCAGAACAAGCTATTGCATTAATCGTAAACGGATATGCAAAAGATGTGCTCAATCAGCTGCCAATGGAATTTGCAGTCGAAGCTCAAAAGTTACTTTCTCTTACACTCGAAGGCAGCGTAGGATAGATCATAAAAAAATAAAGAATTCATATGTTATCAATAAAAAATCTTCATGCGAATATTGAAGGAAAAGAAATATTAAAAGGAATTAACCTCGAAGTGAAGGCAGGCGAAGTACACGCTATTATGGGGCCTAACGGATCAGGTAAAAGTTCATTGGCCTCTGTTTTAGCTGGCCGTGAAAATTACGAAGTTACCGAAGGTGAAGTATGGCTGGATGGGAAAAACCTGCTGGATATGAAACCTGAAGTGCGTGCGCGTGAAGGCGTTTTCCTTGCTTTTCAATATCCTGTTGAGATTCCCGGAGTATCAAATATTAATTTTCTAAGAACTGCATTAAGTGAAATCAGGACCCATCGTAATCTGCCACAACTTTCGGCTAAGGAATTCCTGAAAATGACGAAGGAAAAGCAGGCTCTGGTAGAGTTTGAGGCCAAGTTAGCTAACCGTTCGCTAAACCAGGGTTTTTCTGGAGGGGAGAAAAAAAGGAATGAAGTATTTCAGTTAGCCATGCTGGAGCCTAAATTGTCTATTCTGGATGAAACAGATTCAGGCCTGGATATTGATGCTTTGCGTATTGTATCTAATGGAATTAACAAACTACGGTCTGCCGATAATGCCTTTGTACTGATTACGCACTACCAGCGTTTACTGGAGTATATCGTGCCTGATTTTGTACATGTATTATACAATGGCCAGATTGTACGTTCAGGTACAAAAGAATTGGCTCTGGAGTTAGAAGAAAAGGGATATGACTGGCTGAAGGAAGAATTCCATGGTAATGCACCTGTAAAAAATATTTAAGATGGCCAATCAGTTTACAACCCCATTTTATGACCAATTGGTTGCTGAGTTTGAGAATACACCCAAAAGTAAAAATACGGATGGTGATTTATCAAAATCAAGGGAAGATGCTTTCGGCCTGTTTAAAGCCAAAGGTTTTCCTACAACAAAAGATGAAGACTGGAAATTTACAAATCTGACTCCGTTTTTATCAGATACTTTTTCCCTTAGTGCTGACGAAACTGACCAGGAAGGGATCGATGCTGCAATTCAACAGGCAATTATTCCAGGGCTGGACGCCTGGATACTGGTATTGCTGAATGGTAAGATACAGTTGAATCTATCGGTTCTGCCAGCTCATGATCAGTTTGTTGTCCGGTCACTGGAAAGTATTATCAATACCGAACTTTATCAAAATTATGTAACCTGCAAAGAGGCAGAAGGCAATAGAATGTATGCGCTGAATGCAGCGTTTTTTACCGATGGATATTTTCTGGAAGTACCGAAAAATGTTGTGGTAGATAAACCAGTACAGATTATTCACCTTTATACCGCTCCTGAAAATATGTTGTTTCAGCCACGTCATCTGATTGTTGTGAATGAGGGTGCAAAAGCGGAGCTTATTGAAACTGTGGTTTCACTGGGAAATGCAAAGCATGTCCTGATGAACAGTGTGTCACAGGTTATGGTGAAAGAAAATGCAAACCTGATCCAGTATCTGATCCAGGATAACCAGGCTGAGGATAGATTAATCAATTATAATCATGTTACACAGCAGCGTAATAGTCGCTATGATAACTTTACTTTTAATTTACCCGGTGCAGAACTGATCCGTAATAACCTGGAAATTGTATTAAATGGTACAGCAACCGAAACTCATTTATTAGGCTTATATCTGGTTGCCGGTCACCAGTTGACTGATAATCATACAGCTATACATCATCGGTTTCCACATTGTGAAAGTAATGAAATCTATAAAGGTGTTTTACTGGACCATGGCAAGGCTGTGTTTAATGGAAAAGTTTTTGTAGAACGCCCGGCTCAGAAAACCAATGCCTTTCAGCAAAATAATAATCTTTTACTGAGTGATAAGGCACAGGTCTTTGCGAAGCCGCAATTAGAAATATTTGCAGACGATGTAAAATGCAGTCATGGTTGTACGGTAGGACAATTTGATCCTGAATCATTGTTTTACCTGCGTTCAAGAGGGATTTCTGAAGAATCAGCGCGCAAGTTGCTTGTAGAAGCATTTATGTTTGATGTAACTCAGAAAATTGAGAATGAAATCCTGAAGGAACATGTACAGTCCTTAATTTACAGAAAGATGGAAAATTCTTTAGCGAACATCAGTTAAAAAAACAGAAATGGGCAGATCAACAGTGGAAAACAGCAGAAAAGACTTTCCTATACTGGAAACTAAAGTATATGGGAAGGATCTGGTATATCTTGATAATGCAGCAACAACGCAGAAGCCAATGCAAGTTCTGGCTGCTGTAGACGAGTATTATAAGACCTGTAACAGTAATGTTCACCGCGGGGTACATTTGTTGAGCCAGCAGGCTACTGCGGCTTATGAGGAGGCCCGTAAAAAGGTAAGTCTATTTATCAATGCGGCGTTTAGTCATGAGGTTATTTTTACCAAAGGAACAACTGATGGGATTAATTTAGTTGCTTCTTCATTCGGAAAGAAATTTTTGCAGGCAGGGGATAGTGTACTGATTTCTGCAATGGAACATCATTCCAATATTGTACCCTGGCAGATGATCTGCGAAGAAAAAGGTGCTTCGCTGAAGGTGATTCCTATGGATAAAAATGGCGTACTGGAGCTTGGTCTGCTACCGTCTTTGCTGGATGAAAAAGTGAAGCTGGTATCTCTGACCTATGTTTCCAATTCTCTGGGTACCATTAATCCGATCAGAGAAATTATCAAACTGGCACATGAAAAGAATATTCCTGTCATGATCGATGCTGCCCAGGCTATACAACATTTACCTATAGACGTGCAGGAGCTGGATGTTGATTTTCTGGCTTTTTCGGGCCATAAGATTTACGGACCTACAGGGATCGGGGTGTTGTATGGTAAAGAAAAATGGCTGAATGCTATACCTCCGTATCAGGGAGGAGGGGATATGATTAAAACAGTCACTTTTGCAAAGACCATTTATAATGATCTGCCATACAAATTCGAAGCTGGCACACCAGATATTTCTGGTGCTATCGGATTGGGGGCAGCTATTGACTATGTCAATCTGGTTACCCTTGAAGCTATACAGACAGCAGAGAATGATTTGCTGAACTATGGATTAGCAAAGCTGGCAGAAATTCCAGGCATCAGGTTTATTGGTAAAGCTGAACAGCGTGCCAGTGTTATTTCGTTTCTGATCGGAGAGATACATCCCTATGACCTTGGCGAATTACTCGACAAACAGGGGATAGCTATCCGTACAGGGCACCATTGCACAGAGCCGGTGATGGACTTTTTTAAGATCCCCGGAACCTGTCGTGCCTCCTTTGCCTTTTATAATACCCGCTCAGAAATAGATTTACTTGTAGCAGGAATCAAAAGAGCGGCAGCGATACTCAATTAATTTTTACAGATGACGATTAACGAGAAACAAGACGAAATTATTGAGGAGTTTGAACTTTTTTCAGACTGGATGGATAAATATGAGAACATCATTGACATGGGAAAAGAACTTCCTTTAATCGATGTGAAATATAAAATCCCGGAGAATCTGATTAAGGGATGTCAGTCGAATGTTTGGTTACAGCCCGAATATAAAGATCACAAAATCTGGTTTACTGCGGATAGTGATGCAATTATCACTAAAGGCCTGATCAGTATGATGGTCAGGGTTTTATCGGGACATACCCCACAGGAGATCATAGACGCAGATTTGTATTTTATAAATACGATTGGTTTGCAGAATCACTTGTCACCTAACCGTTCCAATGGATTACTGGCCATGTTAAAACAAATGAAAATGTATGCCCTGGCTTATAAATCACAGCATTAAAAACTGAGAATATGAATGAACCCATGTTAAGAGATAAAATTGAAGAAGCATTACACACGATTTTTGATCCGGAAATCCCAGTGAATATTTACGAGCTTGGGCTGATCTATAAAATCGAAATGCTGGAAGATAACAACGTACATATTTATATGACGCTGACTGCTCCGGCATGTCCGGCTGCGGGAGAGATCCTGGGTGAAGTAGAAACTAAAGTGAAAGCTATTGAAGGAGTCAATGGCGTAGAAGTACGGCTTACATTTGATCCTCCCTGGGATAGAGATATGATGAGTGATGAGGCAAAATTAGAATTAGGTTGGTTATAATGAAGAATAAAGTACCATTTAGAGAAGGCGCTGTAAACCTGCTGAAAACCAGCGGACCGCAGTCTTTGCTGTCGCTTGCCCGTGAATTCCAGGTGACAGTAGAAGGGGCCCGCTTCCAAATGTTGCGTTTAGAAAAAGAAGGACTGGTGACTTCGAGCAAATCTGTAACAGGAAGGGGCAGGCCTCAGCAATTATGGTCCCTGACCAGTGAAGGGCAATCGCGTTTTCCTGATACACATGCTGCGCTGACAGTAAAACTGATGGAAACGATGAAAGAATTGCTGGGTGAAAGAGCGGTTTCCCAGCTGATTACCGCCAATGGAGAGAAGGGAACCGATAAATATCTGAAGGAACTCGAAGGAATCTACGATCTTGAAAAAAGGATTAACAGTTTTGTTGCTATCAGAACAAGAGAGGGATATATGGCACAGGCGATCAAAGATGATGAGGGGTTCATTTTTATAGAAAATCATTGCCCTATAGGTGCTGCAGCCCATGCTAATCCTGATATATGTCTTGCCGAATTCAAAACGCTTCAGACTGTGATTGGGGAAAGCGTACCTATTAAAAGAATAGAATATATCGTTGACGGGGGCAGAAGATGTGCTTATAGAATCCTTTCTGACAGATCCTGAATCTCAGGTTTTTAGCCCTGCTGTTTATCTTATCCCGATAAAATACAGACTGGTCTTGTTAAGATTTTTATCTTAATTTAGTAACAATTGGCGCTTTTATGATCTAAATATAAACTCCCGAAATGTCTGCTTTGACCATCGACCCATTTTTGTTTGTCAGATCACCAGCTTATAGCTATACAGATTTTAATGAAGCATTTCTCCGCCAGGTTTTGCCAACTGATTTTTTTCAGGCCAGTTTGTTCCTGGCCAGCAGGCCCCTTTATATAGAATTAAAGAAAAAAGAATTTGACTACGATCATTTAAACGAATCGGCTAAAGCTACTCTGTGGAAGTATCTCAACCGAATGTGTTTCAGACCATTACCCTATGGTCTTTTTGCCTCTTTTTCTATGGGGGTATGGGGGACCGGAGAGGAAGATACTTTTCGTATGGCAGGTGGAGGGAAATTGACTATTCTCCCCGATTTTATGGATGTGCTGAATTATGTCAATGCTCTGGAAACAAAGGATTTGTCTTTCATTAATTATTATCCTAATAATTCCTTATATAGTTCAGCAGCGCAATTATATTTTATCAGCCAGAGTTACTCTGCGCAGGATAATTTCTCTATAGTACATCTTAAGGTCGTTCCGGGTTTAAAGAAACTATTGAAATTTATCAGTAAAGGTCAGACCAGGTCAGCAATTCTGGATTATCTGAAGAATGAATATGGTGAAGATGAAGCCCTGGAAGATTATTTTGAAGGTCTGGTCAAAGGACAGGTCATTGTTTCGGCGCTGAAACCTAATGTAACAGGATTGAGTTATAACCAGCGTTGTATCGGTTTGCTGGGACAACAACCGGGGCATAATCTTAGTAAATTGCAAACACATGCTATTGATATCAATGATCAAAGCCAGCCCTCACCAGTACTCAATAGTTGTATAGCACACTTTGTAACTGAAAATGTAGATAACCTTTATAGTCTCTATCAGCGGGAAATTTCAGGAGGTCTGCGAAGCACAATACAAGCTGAGCTTATCTCTGTCGTTGAAAATATGGATAAACTGACCGCACATCTGGATTTCGAAGTAATGAGTGCTTTTAAGGCTGCTTTTACGCAGAAGTATGAACTGCAGGAAGTTTCTTTAATGGAAGCACTAGACCCTGGTTTTGGGGTAGGATATCAGAATCTGGCTTCAGCATTTGATAATCAGCATGACGAATTTATCAATGACTGGGCGACGCGAAAAGAGGAGAAGATCAGTGTCCGGTGGGGACAGGTAGAAAAGATGCTTTTTAAAAAGTGGAATGCAATGACGGCTTCGGGTTCAGACCGGATTATGCTGACCGCAGAAGATATTGAAGCTCTTCCTGAGAGCAAACACAGATTACCTCCGGGTTTGTCTGTCCTGTTTAAATGTGTTGATGATGAGCTATGGATAGATAATGTTGGCGGTGTTTCGGGCGTACAATTATGTTCTAGATTTGGACTTACTGATCAGGCTGTTGAAGATCAGCTCAAAAGAATATGTGAACAGGAAATGGCCATGAATAAAGATTTTGTTTTTGCAGAAATTGCTTTTTCACCTTCTGCTAAAGCTTCAAATATTAACCAGAGAGGGCATTTTTATGCTTATGAAATTCCAGTGCTGACTCATGCAACACGTCCGGACAAGGAAATTATTAAATTAAATGATCTGATGATATCTGTGCAGGATAATCAGATCTTGTTAAGATCGGTCAGACTTAATAAATATATCATACCAAGGCTTTCCTCTGCTTATAATTATGAATTGACGACTGTTCCCGTATTTCGGTTTCTTTGTGACCTCCAGTATCAGGGAGTTAAATCGAATTTATCTTTTTCAATGGCCAGCATTTTTCCTGGAATGGACTACTATCCATGTGTACAGATCGGAAAAGCAATACTTAGCCCCGCTACATGGATTTTAAATGAATCCCAGTTGAAGCAAATAGCTAAATTAGATAGTGTCCTGGACGAAGTAGTGAAACTTCCTGTTACTTTTAGTTTAGTTCAAGGAGATAATTTCCTGGTTTTTAACCGGAACAATGAAAAGGATCTGCAGATGTTCAGGAGATGCATCAGGAATAAGAAAACGGTTACTCTTCGGGAATATACGTCTTCAGAAAATACTGGTCTCCGGGATGTTGGAAAGCGACCTTATACAAGTCAGTTTCTGGCGTGCGTAATTAATCAATCCGCTTCGTATCCTATGGTGAAGCCGTCAGGTAACCTAAAAAAAACGCCAGGAATTAAACGGACATTTCTTCCTGGAGAAGAGTGGTTATATGTCAAATTATATACGCATGATTCACTCACTGACAGGATTCTTATAGATTACATTTTGCCAGTAATCAGGCAGTATAAAAAGAATAATCCAGGCTTTAAATGGTTTTTTATCAGGTACCAGGATCCAGGTCATCATCTCAGGCTCCGTTTTTTTTCTGCAGAAAGGTCACCTCTTGAATTAATGGCTGAACTGAATGAAAAATTAAAACCGATGTACAATTCTGGTAAAACTTATATGACGCTGGATACCTATCAGAGAGAACTGGAAAAATATTCACCTGGATTAATTGATAAAGTAGAATCTGTTTTTTATAGGGATAGCGAATATATTACCGATTCTTTTCGGAAGGGAAGCTTGATGGATACGAGGTTTAAACTCAACTTCGCAGTTTCTTCTACGCTATTGTTCATCTCCTGTTTTATAAAAGATGGACAAAAAAGACTTGAGTTTTTGAATGATTCTTTAAATAATTTATCCGGTGAATTTGACAAGGGTAAAGAAACCATTCGTAAAATGGATACTAAATACAGAAGTTTTCAGCCAGAACTGATCAGGAATGAACAGTTATCCGATTGGCAGCAAAACAAAACCTGGCTGCTGTTAAAGCAAATGCTGATTGAAATTGACCAGGAAATCATAGGATGGGAATATTCAGTTAAGTATGATTTTATCATTAACCTGATTCATATGCACATTAACAGAATATTTGAAAGCCACTCCAGAGAATATGAATATCTGACCTATCATTTTATGAGAAAACACCAGACTTATTATAATTATACAATTAACGCTGTGTCTTAATTGTATTGTTGTTTATCTTTTTTAAGAGTTTATCTTTAAAGGACGAGCCGATTGGTAAAACCATTTTATCTATCATAATTTTATTGCCTTCCATCTGTGTTACTTTATCAATATTAATGATATAAGATTTATGAATCCGGATAAAGTTTTTGACAGGTAATCCAGCCTCAATTTCTTTCATCGTCAGATAGATGATATGGTTATTCTGTGGGGTGTGGATTACAATATAATTATTCAGCCCTTCAATATATTCTACGTCATCATAATTTACTTTCAGCATCTTACCTTTTATCCCTGGATTGACAAAAAAGTAATTTTCATTTTTTGAGATGGTCAGTGCCTGCTGATCTTCCAGTTTATCAATCACTTTGGCAAGAGATTTTAAGAATTTCTCAAATGAAATAGGCTTAAGCAGAAAATCCGATATATTTTTTTCAAATCCCTGTACCGCATAGCCCGCGTGACCGGTGGTGAAAATGATTGCCGTATTTTTGTAGATCAGATCGGCCACATCCAGACCTGACATTTCTGGCATATCAATATCCAGAAAGGTAATATCGATGTCTTTATTCTCATTGATATATTTAACGGCTTCCAGGGGATTTTGTGACGAACCTGCGATTTCCAGCTGCCCACTGTCAGTAGCATATTTTTTTAGGGTATCGATGGCGTGAGACTCATCATCTATTATGAAACATTTATACATAAAGTTTATAAGGTTATTTGAAGTTTGAACGAGTAGGTGTCTGCATTTTCCACTATCTGGATGTGATGGTTATCTAAATAATATGCATCCAGCCTTAGTTTTAGATTTTTAAGGCCTAATCCATGACTCATTACGGTTCTTCTCGTCCTTAGCTTTCTGTTAGTAATGGTGAACTGCAGTTTATTATCATCAATGTCCAGGTTAATTTTTACGGGATTTTCATAGTTTTTAAGGTCAGCATATTTAAAAATATTTTCAACAGGGGTTAACAGAATTAATGGAATTATTTTAAGGTTACCTGTGTTTCCCGTAATAGTGAAAGATAACTGTAAATTATGATCAAACCTAAATTGATTTAAGTCAATAAACGAAGCAATCTGTTCTATTTCTTCAGCCAGATCTACTTTGCCATTTAATGGCACTTCTGTCAATGCATAACGCATAATGTCAGAAAGGAGAAGTATGGGCTTACTTAAGCCCGGTGAAGTTCTGATAGCTGAATTATGTAAGAAGTTCAATGTATTAAAAAGGAAATGTGGGTTGATCTGAGATTTTAAATAGGCAATTTCGGAGTCAATCAGTTGTTTTTCCAGCTTCTGATGATTTAACTGGTCCAGCAATTTGCTTTTTTCCATGTCTGATATTTTCTTTCGTTGAACTATGATATTCAATGCGAACCAGTAACCTGTGCTTAACCCCATAAAATAAATAAACCGCCAGATCGTTTGTATGATTTGGAGCCGGGGTTTTGCTAAAAGGTTAAATTTACTTATGTTTAATAAATCATAAGCCTCGGCAAATGCATATTTTAAAAAAGTGTAGCCTAAAAATTCAAGCAGAACTAAGATTACTGCGAGATATATGGGTTTTTTATTTTTATAAATTAAGGGTAATACAATATTTGCATTAATGTAAAAAAGAAGAATGTTGATAATGTAAGCACTGATATATTCAGAAATGGATGAAAACTTTCCTGCTATGAAATAAATAAGCATTACTTCATAAGTTATAAATAATGTCCATACAAATACGCTTGCACGGTAGAATTTGGCGTTTTTAAGAGTGGCTGCGAAAATCATTGATCAAATATAAGGGATTATATGGTGATTCACCCTGACATTATGGGAGTTCGTGTAATAACTTTTTTAATGTGTAAAGACACGCTTAAAATTGAGACAAATCAAACGTGTTACATCATGAAAAAATCAAACTTTAAATCATTGAAACTGGAGATCACCCCAGTTTATCAAATTTCAGCTTTTAATAGACAGCATATAGATTTTCTTATTACGGAGCCTACGGATCCTGATCCTACTACAGCTACTGTTACATTCACAACTAAATTCTTTAATAATCGCGTTATAAGATAATTTTCTACTTAATCTTAAACAAAAGAGGGTGCCATGAAAAGCACCCTCTTTTGTTTAATAACGTCTTCGGGGTGTAATGCAGTCATAGTCGTGACTGATCCCATGGCTAACTGGTCTTAATCCATAGCAAGTCCATGTTTTTACTCGAAATACGTGGACTTGCTATGGACTAAGACTATGCCGAATATGTGCTTATCCCGACCAGTACCCGAGCAGTACCCGACCAGTATACGAGTACTGTCTTATCTGTCTGCAGCAAGATCTTATTTTCAGTTTTACCAAGAAAAGTGGTGCTGACATTTTTTGATACTACTTTCTTGGCTTTAAATTTGATTGGATATAATCAGAGCCCCATTTTAAGATCCATCAGATAAAACTATTTTCGGGCTTTTGATTAATCATTTAATTAAAACAAGTATTTATGAGAACGATAAAATTTCCTAAGATGAAGACTGCGCTACTTCTTTGTGCAGTCTTGTTATTGAATATTTCTGCTAATGCACAGGATAAAGAAATTAAAAAGGTGGAAGATGCGACAACAGTCCTGAGTGACTTCAGTAAAATGAAGGAGTCCATTCCTAAAGAATTGCTCTCAGTAACCCAGGGAATCATTGTTGTCCCTAAATTAATCAATGCCGGTTTTGTTGTTGGTGCTAAACGGGGGAAAGGGATTGCTATGGTTAAAAGAGCGGATGGCACCTGGAGTAACCCGGTTTTTGTGACCATGACGGGGGGTAGCCTGGGCGCACAGATTGGCGTGCAGTCTGTAGACCTGGTTCTGATATTTAAACACAGTAAAAGTCTGACTGATATTAAGAAAAGCAGTTTCACCCTTGGTGGAGATCTTTCGATTGCTGCCGGACCTGTGGGCAGAAATTCTACTGCAAATACGGATTATAAACTGGAAGCAGAAGTTTATTCTTATTCACGTAGTAAAGGCCTTTTTGCAGGAATCTCTTTAAATGGAGCCTCATTGGATATAGATGCCCAGGCAAATACACATTTCTATGGAAAAGCAGCTTCGGCGCATACTATTTTTAATGCACCTGATAATTCCATCACCTCTGTCAAAGAATTGAAGTCTACCTTAAAAGCAATGGAATAATCATTTGCTTTTTTTAAACCAGGCCTTCTCTGATTTGTTATGCTGATTGTTTTTAATTGTAAATCTTAAACTTATGACTGAGTATTCGAAAAAAGCAGCCGAAAAGATTGAAAAAACAATGCATGAAATGAAGGAAGGCCATTTAATTCAGGGAGCGGAGCAAAGGTAACCTCCAGAAAACAGGCAATAGCTATTGGATTAGCCGAAGCCAGAAAATCCGGAGCTAAAGTCCCGGAGAAGAAATAGCTTTAATGCACTGGCTCTTTCCGGTCATTCAAAAATTCACGTTGATAATTCAATGGACTTTTACCTGTAATCGATTTAAAATATTTGTGAAAGCTGGCGAAATTATAAAAGCCACTTTCGTAACAGATTTGCTTCACATTGATTTTATTTTCAATCAGTAATTTGCAGGCATGACCTATTCTTATTTCATTAATGAACTGAGAATAGGTCTTTCTTGTTCTTGATTTAAAATATCTGCAAAAATAATTGACGCTGACATGTGCGATGTCGGCTACTTCCTGTGTCTGTATCTTTCTTTTAAAGTTAGCCAGGGAGAATTCGTAAATTGCATGTATCCTGTCATTTTCAGACTCTTCGAAATTGTGTTTAAAACCAATAGAAGACAATAATCTTGTGTTATTACAATTTCCAATAGTGGTCAGTGCTTCCATAAGCAGGATTATCTTTTTTGAACCCTCTGTCTGTAGGAGCTGCTCGAGTATTTCGCCGATCTGGATTTTGATTTGTCCGCCAATCTGAAGTCCTCTGCGGGCTTTTTCCAATGTGTTTTTAATTAGTTTGTTTTCGGGTAAATTGAGAAATACATCTCCCCAGAAATTTTCATTGAAGTGAATAACCCGTACATCTGCACTGGTATGGACCTGTTCATCAAAATATATATCGTCAAACCTCCAGTAATGGGGTAGATTTGCTCCAATTAAAATAACATCTCCCGAGCGGAACCGCTTAATGCTGTCGCCAATAAACTGTGTACCATTGCCTTTTTTAAAATGAATCAGTTCTACTTCAGTATGATAATGCCATCTGTTATTGATATAAGGTACATTATCCTGTCTGGCATTAAAAGAATTGATTGGATTTGGGGAGGCTTTTAAAAGTTGTGGTTTCATCTGTTTATGTTTATTGTTTTTTCATTTGTCAGATGGATCCTTTAATGATTGTTTTAATCCTATCGGATTCATTTTTTTGTTACAAATGATGGCTGATAAAAGGTAAATATGCCAAAATCATTTAATCTTTCGTTCAAATGGTAAAATAAATAAAATCAAAAATACCTTCCTTTGGTTATACAATTTATAAGGTTGTGACTTTTACCCCGATGATAGAAAAAATGAAGAGATACTGTCTGACACTTGATTTAATCAATGACCCTGAGTTAATCAGGGAATATGAGCGTTTTCATAAAAAAATATGGCCGGAAATTTATGAAAGCATCAAAACTGCCGGCATTGAAGAAATGCAGATTTATCGCTTTTCCAACCGGCTGATGATGATTATGGAAGTTAATGAAACTTTCAGTTTTGAGCAGAAGGCTAAAATGGATGCTACTAATGAAAGGGTTCAGGAATGGGAAAAACTGATGTGGAAGTATCAGCAGGCGCTTCCGGGAGCTAAACCCGGCGAAAAATGGATGTTAATGACTCAAATCTTTGATCTTGAATAATATGGAGTCTACAGAAACAACTTACTTTATACAAATCCATCCGCTGGATAACGTATTGGTTGCCCTGGTAGACTTACCTGCAGGATTTACGGTAAGGTTTAACACAATGACTTTTAAAACTATCACCCCGATAGCCGCCAAGCACAAATTTACCATACATGATCTGTCTGAAGGGAACAGTATATTCATGTATGGTGTGCTGGTCGGTAAAGCCAGCGAGGCTATTCCCGCTGGGCATGTGATCACTGTTGATAATGTAAAACACGCAGCTCAGGGATATCAGTTAGGAGAAAGAAAGACTAATTGGTCAAGACCTGATGTCAGTGCTTTTAAAGACAGAACGTTTATGGGCTTTCACAGACAGGACGGCTCGGTAGGAACGGCCAATTACTGGATTGTCATCCCGCTTGTGTTTTGTGAGAACCGTAATGTCGAAGTTTTAAAAGAAGCACTTACAGATAAACTGGGTTTTAAAAAACCAGGGAGTTATGAAAACGAAGTAGATAGCTTAATCGCTTTATATCAGACTGGTAAAACAGTAGAAGAAATATTGCAGGCAGATTTACAGCATACAACTCTGGTACCACCATCTAACAGGTTGTTCCCAAATATAGACGGGATAAAGTTTCTGAACCATGATATGGGATGTGGAGGAACGAGAATGGATTCGGATGCACTTTGTGGTTTACTGGCAGGCTATATCACCCATCCGAATGTGGCAGGTGCGACAGTCCTTAGTTTAGGTTGTCAGCACGCACAAATCAGTATACTGGAAGCTGAAATTAAAAAGCGTGATGCCGGGTTTAGCAAACCTCTGGTTATTCTTGAACAGCAGAAATTAGGAACCGAAAGCAGGTTATTACAGGAAGCATTAAAGCAAACTTTTGCCGGTCTGATGGTTGCAAATCAACAGGAAAGAGCACCGGCACCTTTAGCTAAACTGTGTGTTGGTCTTGAATGTGGGGGCTCAGATGGATTCTCAGGAATCTCAGCAAACCCGGCTTTAGGTCACCTTTCAGATTTACTGGTCACGCTGGGTGGTAGTGTTGTTCTTGCCGAGTTCCCTGAATTATGTGGAGTTGAACAGGAATTAAGTGACCGTTGTATAGATGTAGATACGGCAAACCGTTTTATGGGATTGATGAGTACTTATAATGCGCTGGCAGAAGCTACAGGCTCAGGATTTTATGCTAATCCTTCACCTGGGAATATCAAAGACGGTTTGATTACTGATGCTATAAAATCTGCCGGTGCTGCAAAAAAAGGAGGGAACTCTCCCGTAACCGCCGTACTGGATTATCCTGAAAAGGTGTCAAAACCGGGGCTGAATTTGTTATGCACACCAGGTAGTGACGTGGAAAGTACAACAGCCGAGGTTGGTTCAGGAGCAAATATCGTGTTATTTACAACGGGCCTGGGAACACCAACGGGAAACCCGGTTGCACCTGTAATTAAACTGTCTACCAATACAGCTTTATTTAATAAAATGCCTGATATTATTGATATTAACTGCGGTACTATCATAGAAGGTACAGAGAGCATTGAGCAGGCAGGGGCCCGGATCCTGAATTATGTAATTGATGTAGCCAGCGGAATTATTAAACCAAAGGCAGTTGAGTCGGGGCATGATGATTTTATTCCCTGGAAAAGAGGCGTTTCATTATAATTTGATATATGTTTAGTTTAAAAGGAAAAACGGCCATTATTACCGGAGGCGGAAGTGGGATAGGAAAAGCTATCTCAGTTTTGTTTGCCAGACAAGGTGCAAAGGTCCATATTATAGAGCTCAATGAAGCAGCGGCTTTAGAAACAATCCACGAGATTGAGCAAAATCAAGGCCTGGCTTATCACCATAGTTGTGACGTCAGTAAACAAACTGAGGTACTAAATATATTTGATCAGATCGGATGTGCTGATATCCTGGTTAATAATGCTGGTATTGCACATATAGGAAAGGCTGATACAACCAGTGAAGAGGATTTTGACAGGGTTTTTGATGTCAATGTTAAAGGAGCATACAATATGCTATTCGCTGCTATTCCATTTTTGAAAAAGAGTAAAAGTCCTGTTATCCTGAATATGGCTTCAATTGCAGCAGTGGTTGGTATAACAGACAGGTTTGCCTATTCCATGAGTAAAGGAGCGATTTATGCGATGACGATGTCAGTAGCCCGGGATTACCTGACCGATGGTATCCGTTGTAACAGTATTTCTCCGGCAAGAGTTCATACTCCTTTTGTAGATGGGTTTATTTCAAAAAATTACGCTGGCCAGGAAGATGAAGTTTTTGATAAACTCTCTAAAAGTCAGCCTGTCGGACGGATGGGGAAACCCGAAGAAGTAGCTGCACTGGCTTTATATCTTTGTGCAGAGGAGTCCGGTTTTATTACTGGAAATGATTACCCTATTGATGGGGGATTTATAAAACTTAATAACTAAAATTAACTATGAATCCGACATGATTAAAATAATGATTAAGCACGTAGGGCAATGATTATTTTAATCATCAAAGGATCCATCTGACAAATAAAAAACAATAAACATAAACAGATGAAATTAATAAGATGGGGCGAAACCGGCCGGGAAAAGACAGGTGTAATTATCAATGATATTAAATATGATACTTCCGCTTTCGGCAGAGACTATAATGAAGATTTTTTTGAAAAAAACGGATTGGCAAGATTAGCAGAATTTGTGAAAGCAAATGCTGGTAAACTGGAGCGTATTCCTGATTCAGCACGTTTAGGGTCACCAATTGCACGACCATCTAAAATTATCTGTATAGGATTAAATTATGCAGATCATGCGAAAGAAACCAATGCACCGCTGCCTGTTGAACCTATCATTTTTATGAAATCGACTTCAGCACTGGCAGGCCCTAATGATACCATTATAACCCCGAAAAATTCTGTTAAAACTGATTGGGAAGTAGAACTTGCAGTAGTTATCGGTAAAAAAGCTTCTTATGTAGAGGAAGCCGAGGCATTGGACTATGTAGCTGGTTATGCTTTGCATAATGATGTTTCAGAGCGCGAATTCCAGATTGAAAGAAATGGTACCTGGGATAAAGGGAAAGGTTGTGATACTTTTGCTCCGATAGGTCCGTTTTTAGCTACTCCCGATGAATTGACTGATCTCAATAATTTACGTCTCTGGTTGAAAGTGAATGGTAAAACCATGCAGGATGGTAATACTTCTAACTTTATTTTCAGCGTTCCTTTTGTGATTTCCTATGTGAGCCAGTTTATGACTTTACTTCCGGGGGATGTGATTTCGACAGGTACCCCTGCTGGTGTCGGGCTGGGTTTCAACCCACCTGTATATCTTAAAGAAGGTGATGTTGTAGAATTGGGAATTGATGGACTTGGAACTTCCAGACAGGAAGTTAGGGCATATGGAAAAAAGTAATTTTTAAGAATATCAAAAATGGATCTGCAATTAAAAGATAAAGTTATCATTGTTACCGGTGGGGCAAAGGGGATAGGTGAAGGTATTGTCCGCCAACTGGCAAATGAGGGGGCTGTCCCCGTCATTGTAGGTAGAAAAGAAGCTGATAATCTAAAGCTGGTTAATGAAATCACTGGAAAAGGTCAGCAGGCATTTCAGGTGGTAGCTGAACTCACACAACCAGAAAGTGCTGAAGAGACTATCAGTGCCATTGTAAGTACTTTTGGCAGGATTGATGGTCTGGTCAATAATGCCGGAGTAAATGATGGTGTAGGTTTGGAAAATGGTAGTTATGAGGCTTTTGTAGAGAGTCTTCATAAAAATGTAATCCATTATTATCTGATGGCACAGCATGCGCTGCCTTATTTAAAGAAGACTAAAGGAGTTATTCTCAATATTGGTTCAAAAGTGGCAGACACAGGGCAGGGGGGGACATCTGCCTATGCAGCATCTAACGGAGCAAGAAATGCGCTGACAAGAGAATGGGCAGTAGAGTTGTTACCTTACGGTATCAGGGTGAATGCAGTAATCGTAGCTGAATGTTATACTCCACTGTATCAGACCTGGATCAATTCATTACCGGATTCTGAAAAGAAACTGGAAGCTATCACCGCAAAAATTCCATTGGAGCAACGTATGACAACAGCTGAAGAAATTGCAAATGCTGCTGTTTTCTTATTGTCACCCAGGTCAAGCCATACCACAGGACAACTGATCTATATTGATGGCGGGTATGTACATCTGGACAGGGCTATAAATTCTTAGACCGGCCGAAATTTATATATTTGCAGAATGTTCAGAAGCATTCTTGTACATATTCTTATACTAACTGCACTTACTGCTAATTTCAGCCAGTTTTTTGTATACGCAGGGTTTGAGCTGAACGAAAACTATATCGTTTCTAAACTCTGCGTTAACCGCGATAAACCGCAAATGCATTGTAATGGTAAATGTTACCTGATGCGTAAATTAAAACAGGCAGAACAAAAGGAGAAAAACAGGGAGCAAAACCAGCGGATGATCTATCAGCTGGGAGTTGTTACTGAAAAACTTTCCTTTAATCCATTTGTGGCTTGTTTAGTCAGGGAATACAAGCCAGAATTACCTTTCCGTTTGCCTGTTTATGCAGCTGATATCTTTCAGCCGCCCCAGGTATAATCCATACCAGATAACCGGTATTAGTCAATAACCGGAAAATACATCCGAATGATTTTTCTTTCGGGCAATATTTCTATGGATTAAATTTTACGTTTTATAATGAAGCTTTTCAGACTTATTCTGCTATTGGCTGGCTTTGCTTTTTTTGAGCAACAGGTTCAGGCACAAACTCAACCCTTAACGGGTATTATATATGATTCTCAAACCAAACAGGCACTGGCTGGTGTGAGTATCAAATCTTCAGCTAACAAATTACTGACCGTATCGGATAAAAACGGGCAGTTCAGAATTGAAAATACAAATGACGATCATTTTCTGAGGTTTATCCTGATTGGTTTTAAACCCCAGCTTGTCGATTACAGTAAAAAAGAAGGGATACTGAATATACAACTGGATGCAGACGAATCTAATTTGAATGAGGTTCGTGTTACAGGTTTTGCCGGTAACAGAACTAATAAGGAAACTGCAGGGGCTGTCGGGTTAATTACTAATAATGATATTAACCGCGGAAGCGGACTTTCTTTTGCTTCAGCCTTAAATTCAATTCCTGGTGTAAGAATGGATCAGAGTACATTGTCTGAAGCCAGGATTGCTATCCGCGGAAATGGTGTCAGATCTTCTTACGGATTAAGGAATATTAAGGTGTACCTGAATGATATTCCGGTTACTGAAGCTGACGGAACTACCCGGATTGAGGCTTTAGATGTAAATAGTATTGGAAGGGCAGAGGTTATTAAAGGGCCAGCTTCCAGTATTTACGGGGCCGGAACTGGTGGGGTAATCAATTTCCAGCTACAGCGTTCTCCTTATCAGGAACAAAGCCTGGAAGCTTCAGGATTGGCTGGAAGTTATGGTTTGCACCGGCTGGCTGCTACCTACAGAAACGGAGGTGATAAAATTAACAGTTACGTTTCTTATGGCTGGCAGGAATATAATGGCTACAGAGAACATAGTAAAGATATGAGACGGTTTCTTTCCGGAAATTTTCAACTCTTTCCGAGTAATAAACGTATCATCACGTTATTACTGAACAGGACGACGCAATATTCGCAGATTCCCGGATCACTGACTGCCGGTCAGGTAGCTGCTAATCCGTTACAGGCAAATGCCAGTAACCTGGATAAACAGGCTGGACGTTATCAAACCTGGACGAGAGTGGGGTTAGGGCAGCGGTACCAGATCAATGACCAATTGTCAAATAGCACCAGTGTGTTTACTTATTCTTATGATTTAAACCATCCTTTACCTTATGCTTATCTCCGGAATTACTATCAGAGTTATGGCGGAAGAACGAACTTTACCTATACCCCGGATTTCTCTGTACTTCCAACCAAATTTATTGTGGGTGCTGAGTTTAATGAAGGTTTGACTAAAGGTACACAGTATGTCAATAATAAAGGTACGGAGGGGGCACTCAATGGGAATATTGATTATCGTAATACACTATATTCTTTATTTTATCAATCGGAAACCCAGTTGGGATTGCAAACTTTGCTAACCCTTGGCGTGAGTTATAACAGTTTGAAGTATAATGTTTCCAATTATCTGCAGCCAACGCAAAGTGGGATAAAGGATTTCAAACCACAGGCTACGCCGCGTATTGCTATCAGTCATAATTTTTCTGAAGCCTTAAGTTTGCATGCCAGTTTGAGTACAGGCTTCTCTCCGCCCTCAAGCTCAGAAGTGAAAAATGTAGATGGTTCTATTAATCCGACCTTACAGGCGGAAAAGGCAATTAATTATGAAATTAATGCAAAGGGGAACTTGCTGAATTCGAGATTGAACTATGATTTAGCCTTGTTTAAAATGGATATGAAAGGAGAGTTGATCGGTCAGTCAGTTCAACAGGGAATTACTATTTATAATAATGCTGGCAGAACAACACATAATGGTGCTGAACTGGCTTTATCATGGCAGATCCTCAAGCCCGAAGACAATCAGGGTGTTGCAAGTCTGAGACCTTTTGTAGCCTTAACTTATTCAGATTTTAAATTTAAGGATTATCAGATCCTGAATGCCAAAAATGAAGTCACTGCTACTTACAATGGTAATGCCCTGACTGGTATTTCACCATGGGTGATCAGCGCTGGTCTGGATCTGGAAACCAGGTTAGGACTGTATGGCTATCTGAATTATTACTATAATGATAAAATGCCTTTAAATGATAAAAACTCAGATTATAATGCAGCTTATCAGGTGGTAAACGCTAAAGTGGGATATAAGAAAAGATTAAATAAAGCCTTTGAGTTAAACGTTTACGGGGGAATAGATAATCTTTTTAATGAAGCTTATAGTTCAATATTATCTTTAAATGCAGTCGGATATGGTGGTGCGCAGCCAGCTTATTTTAATCCTTCGCCTAAGAGAAATGGTTATGGAGGATTAGCACTGAAATACTTTTTTTAAAGCTTGTTAAACTATTTTGTCTACCTCTTGTCTATATTTTAAATCTGTAATTGATTGATAACGTGTGTTTAACTGTAAAATTTAAATGCCATGAAAAAACAAGTTCTAATGCTGTTTGTGATAGTCACTATGGCATCAGCATGCTCATCGTATAATTATTATTCTGTAGAGCACAAACCAGTAGACCGTACAAAGTATAAAACCTTTGCCTGGATACCTGAAGGGCAATCTAAATCTACCTCTATTTACGATAATGATGTGGCTACGGATAAAATTGTAGAGTCGGCCAGTCAGGAAATGGGAAACAAAGGGTTTATCTTACAGAGTGAAAACCCTGATTTGTTACTTCGTTATACTGCTGTTGTCAAAAAAGAGATTAAAGACTATACTGAACCAGTTTATTACAATGCTCCGGCAAGATTGCTTCCACGTGTAGGTTATTATCGTGGGAGAGGTGTTTACTACTATTCGTATTATAACCCTATGCCCATTTACGTAGGGGACCAGGAAAGGAGGATAAGAGTAAAAGCAAATAGTATTATTATTGATATTATAGACCGTAAAACTTCTAAAGTAATCTGGAGGGGATGGGCAGAAGGTGAAGTCAATAATCCTGAAAAGGCTGTGAATGAAATCCCACAGGTAATCGGGAATATCTTCAAAAAGCTGGCTTAAATAGAAAAGACATGGATTATACAGCGGTGATCCACCAGGTATTCCCAAAAGGATCCTGTATACCACCACATCTGCCATAATCCATGTCTGTAACCTCTGTTACAACAGAGGCGCCATGAAATACTGCACTTTGAAAAGTCTCATCTGCATCTTCTGCATAGATGAAGAAATTACCGACTGCTTTTCCATACCGGTCAGCGACACTTGAAAGCAGCACCATACTATGTCCGATTCTAATTTCTGCCGATAAGACCGTTTGATTATTGTCAGCGATGTTCAGCATTTTGGTTTCTGCTCCGAAAACTATTTTGGCGAATTCAATAAATTCTATAGCATTTTCAAGCATCAGGTAAGAAATGATAGTGTGTTGATCCTTGTACTTCTTCATAGATATACATATTTTATCAGTTCAGTTCAGGCCAGGAGGATACTGATAACAAATAAGCCGGCCGGTGGTTTTTTACCCTGATTTAATTTCCCTGAGCTTTATAAACGTTCAAGATACGGGGAAAAAAGATCATTTTAATAAGAAGGCGAATAAATGTAATTGAGCGGATCTTCAAGTTTTCCTAAAAACTGACTATGTGATTAAAGTTGTCAGAATGTAAAATTTGATCATCTTATCATAATTATCTCTATATTGTTGACAACTATACTAGAAATAATAATCGGATTTCTATTTTTGCGGAGATTTAGATGGATGAAATCTGCCTGTAAGCTCTCCGTCCGATAAATATAGAATAACCCATTTCAAACAATGCATAACCAAGGAAAGAAAATTAGAGTTGCAATTTTAGGCGTAGGTAATTGCGCCAGCTCGCTTGTACAAGGCGTGGAGTTTTACACTAAACATGCAGATAAAACATCAGGTTTGATGGCTAATGATATTGGTGGATATAAAGCAGCTGATATCGAGTTCGTATGTGGATTTGATGTTGACGAAAGAAAAATCGGCCAGTCTTTAAAAGATGCCATTTTTGCTAAACCTAACTGTACAATTGTACTAAATGCCGATGTCGAATCAGAAGCTCCAATATACAGATCACCAGTAATTGATGGTGTATCTCCACAAATGGCTGCTTACCCTGAAGCAAACAGATTTGTAATCAAAGACGAATTAAAGCATACAGATATCCTTATTGACAGTGCTGCCTATGATAAAAATCAGGTAGCTGCTTTACGTGGCGAAATCGTTGCCGAGTTACGCAAACATGAGGTAGAAGTATTAATCAACTATCTTCCTGTCGGCTCACAGTTAGCTACAGAGTTTTATGCGGAAATCTGTATCGAATTAGGTATCTCATTAGTGAATTGTATCCCTGTCTTTATTGCTTCGGATCCTGTCTGGGAGCAAAAATTCATCGATGCTGGTATTCCGATTATCGGAGATGATATGCGCAGCCAGTTTGGTGCGAGTATCGTTTCACAGATGCTTCAGGAGCTTGCTTTCGAAAGAGGACACCATGTAAAAGCACATATCCAGAGAAATGTTGGTGGAAATACTGATTTCCTTAACATGGAGGATAAAAATAGGTTGAAATCCAAAAAAATCTCAAAAGAGAATGTAATCCGTGCACAAAATGATATCAGAGGTATCTCGACAGCAGATAGCTTCCTTCATGCAGGACCTTCAGAATATATCTCTTATTACGGAGATAATAAAGTAGCAAACTTCCGTCTGGAACTGGAAGGCTTTATGGGAGCACCTGTAATATTTGATGCCCAGCTTTCTGTTCAGGATTCTCCGAATTCGGCAGGTGTTGTGATAGATGCTATCAGATATGTTTATGTAGCCCGTGAATTAGGTCTTGTAGGAGCATTGAGAGGACCTTCAGCTTCTACTCAGAAAACTCCACCTGAACAAATGATGTTCAGCGATGCAATCTATGAATGTCATGCGCTGGCAAAACGTGAATTGACTGCTTCTACCAGGAAACAATTGAAGAAATAGAAAACAATTACAAATAAAAAAGCTGCTCAGAATTAACTCTGAGCAGCTTTTTTTATGATTACTGATTTATTTAGCTAATAAAGCATTTATCTTTTTCTCAAATTCGGCTTTGTAACGCGTGTAGTAATCGCCTGTTCCCGGACCAAAAAAGTCACTGGTGATTTCAGTCACTTTCCCGGTTTTGTCCAGGATCAATGTGGTTGGAAATACTTTGATAGCTGTCAGCTGCGGTAAAGTTTTTTCTGTATGTAAAGAATCAGATACTGTCGTTGGGGTAATTAACAAGGGATACTTAACATCAAATCTTTTCTGAAACTTACGTAAGCTGTAGGTAGAGCGTTTAATATCTGTAGTATATTCATAAGCAAGTCCGATCACTTCTACGCCTCTTTGTTTGTTCTTCGCATAAAACTCACTCAGAAACGCTGTTTCGTCCATACAATTAGGACACCATGAACCCATTAGTTGTATAATCACAACTTTGTTTTTAAAACGGGGGTCAAGGATAGAAACCTTTTTCCCATCCAGGTCCGGGAAGCTGAAATTCAACCTGCCGTCTTCACCATCTTTAAGTTTCGTAAATTGTTCAGCAGGTAAGGTCGCCTTGTCATCTTTGATTGCTGTCCATTTTTGTGTGGAAACCGGTCCGCTATATACGTTACCTTCACTGATTTTTCCCTGGCTGATTTTTCCGGTGAAAACCAGGGCATGAATCCCGTCGAATGTAGATACTTGTAATGAATCTCCGGTTACGATTCCGGAAAGATAGCGGTAATCTCCCGAAGGGGTAAGTATTGACCCCGTTACTTTATTCCCTTTCTGATAAAACTGACCAATAGCTTCACCATGTGAGTCATTTTTCGCAAAATCAATTTTCCATTTTCCCGCAGCAGATTCAGTGGCATTACCCTTTACCGCTGGAAAACGATAAGCCTGCCTGGTTGTTGCTGTAAACGGCATAATCATATCCTTTCCACTGCCTTTCCTTATCCATGATCCTGACAAGCTATCTTTTGAAACTATTTTCAGCCTGAATGCTGATTCAAAGACAGGCATATCTATAAAAACAGAATCTTTAACAATAGTTACATCATTCACCAGCATCTTCTCTGGGTCATTTACAATATAGAATACTGTTTTCCCTTTTTGCTGCTGTACATCAAGGTTAAAAATAATCTTGTTTCCATCTGCTCTTGATAAAGCTGCACGCCAGGCACCCTGCTGAAGAGGAGCCTGTGCGAAAGCACCAGCAGATAAAAGAGCGGAAAGGCCTAAAGTCAGGGTCTTTTTATACATATGATTTGATCAATTTTGGATTTATTTCTAATATTTCTGCTAATATACCACATGCAATTAATTTCTACTAATCTTATAGAGTAATACTGCTGTCAAATTATAATTCCGGGGGTAAGAGCTCCCAGTGAAGCAGGTCTTCTCTGATACCCCTGTCAATAAAGCCAAGCCCCTGGATTACTTTGATAGAACCAGCATTTGACGCTTCACAGCGGGCTGTTATCCTTTTTAGTCCTGATTGCTTAAATGCCCAGCCAATCAGTCCTTGTGCGGCTTCTGTCGCGTAACCCTGACGCCTTGCGCTGCTGATGATCCCGTATCCAAGATCAACAGCACCTCTCCAGTCCGGCCGGCCTTTAAATCCCGCATCACCAATAACTGCATTGGTCTCTTTTTCAATAATCATCCAGGATTCAAAACCAGTAGGTTCAGTGACCAGGCGCAGATTGCTGATTATTCTGGGGAGTGTATCCAAGGTATCTTCATCCGGCCAGCCAGCTCCTAAAGCTATCCCCATATTGGTCAAAACAGTGTAATTATGATTCAGTACTTTTTCGCATATATCAATGGTAAAGGGGATTAAATAAAGTCTGCTGGTGGTTATCCTTTTTAACTGCATTGTTTGGGCGTATTTTAGCAGGTAAAATAGCAATTTATCTGCTAACCCCTGTAAAAGTTATCACACCCGATGCTGGTACCGTTATTTCAAAAGTTCCATTTGATTTGCTGTTTAATGGTGTACTGTTCTGCCATCTGGTATTATTTGCAGTGGTCTGATAAGCATTTAGTGTACCAGCAGTGAATCCGTCTAATTTTAGTTTACAGATTACTATCTGCTGACCAGGATTAATTGCAATCAGGCTGAATTTTCCACTTACAGGATCTTTATAGGCAGATATTTTTAAAGTAGAATTGTTCTTCAGGCCAGCATCAAAACGGATATAACCTGGACGGATTGCTCTTGAAAATTGTCCCATGATATCATAGGTTTTGGGGAATTCTAGGCTGCCATCGCTATTCGTGCCAATCAACGACTCATTATTTTTAATAGCCAGCATACCCAGCCAGTAAACAAATGCATTGACATTACATTCTGCAAGGAACTTGTGCATGCTTGTCGCTAGTTTTAATCCACCAACTATGGATCCGTCATAAGTACCACCATCGTCAGAAGTTTCTGTCAGCCAGACTGGTTTATTACCCGTGCTGAAAGACCAGGTTTTTGGATTCTGATTTAGTCCACGTTTACCTAATATGAGATCACCTATTTCTACATAACCATGTCCGGCAAGAATATCTACATTGCTTTTATCCATTCCTGCAAGAAACGAATTAGCTGTTCCCCATGCGGCATTTTCTGAAGAAATAATTTTTGTACCAGTCAAACCCGCTGAATTTAGGGCAGGGCGAAGATTGATTGTTACAAATTCACCCAGATGTTTGGAATCCCAGTAAGATGCATCCCAGTCAGAGAAGATATTCTCTGGTTCATTACTTGGCGAAACTGCGTAAAAATTAACTCCTTCCTGTTGATAGGCTTTCGTAAACCCTGCTATATAACGGGCAAAATCTGTTGAGCAGCAACTGAAATTTAGTCCATTGAAATTTTTGCCGCTTTCAGATCCGGGATTAGTTTTCATATACAAGGGAGGTGTCCAGGCACTGGCAAAGGTGATGGGCAACTGGTAACGTTCTTTTGCTTTCTTCAGGATCCATAACTGCCCGATCTGTTCTTTCTGATCATCAGTTAACTTTTTGTATTCAGCACCATTGATATCCATATCAATGTCCGAACCAGCTGGTTTAATGGTCACCTCACCGGTTTGCTTGTTAAACGGATAACTGCGGATGATTTTTCCACGGATAATAGTGAGCTGTAAACCTGTTTCTCCCCAGAGATAATTCATAATACTATCTCTTTTAGGAGATTCGAAAAACGGTGTAATACGTCCTCCAAATGCTCCAAAACCCTCAATTCTCTGATAAGTTTTGTTCCAGGTCAGGGTGATGTCGGCAGTGTCCTTAGCGACTTCTACGGCATCAGGTCTTGCTGAGCTGACTGCTTTGTTCAGGGCTGTGTTCTCCTTCTTACAGGACAAGGCCATTACGGCCGGCATGATAAAGATAAATGCTGATTTGTTCATGGTTAAATAATTGTTTTTCAAGTATCAGTTATTGCTATTAATTAAATATTAAGATAATGAGATTAATTAAGTCTGTCAAAAAAGTAAAAAAAACAACATGAGAACCAGTTTATCCGGTCAGTTGATCAGCTGAAATGCCGAAAGGCATATACGGCCACATAGTTTGTCGCAAACAGCCCCTTTTATTCTGGTTTTGTAATGCTAATTTTAGCTATAACCAAATACATTGAAATGGAAACTATCATATTGGATGAGGATATTCTGGTGTATTGCATAACGGCAACCTCTTTTCCTGACGGAGTACAGAAAGCGCATGAGATCTTACATGGTCTTCTTCCTTTTGATGTGCACCGAAAGTACTTTGGTCTTTCGTGGCCTGATCCTATGGGGAATATTATTTACAAAGCTGCGGCCGAAGAATTGCATCGGGGCGAGTTATCAAAACATCATCTGGAGACAAAAAAAATTGTTAAAGGCGAATACCTTTGTATAGATATACCAGATTTTATGGACAATATTCAGGCAATCGGTGCGGCATTTCAGCAATTGATACATGACAACAGAATTGCTTCTGACGGCTTTTGTATTGAATGGTATTTGCCCCAGGATCTTTGTCGTTGTATGGTGAAAATGCAGGAATCAGTCTTTAACCTTAAAATTTAAACGAAAATGAACAATTTCATATATCCTTGCCTTATAATTAAAGGCAAAACTGCTGAAGCAGCCGATTTTTATATCGATACTTTTGGAGATGGGAAGGTTGCCCAGACAGCACCTTATGTGATACAAATTGAACTGAGTGGACAAAAGCTGATGTTGTTGAATGATGGCCCGCCTTCTATACCTAATCCGGCTATTTCTTTTATGGTGATTAGTGAAACAGCAGAAGAAACGGAGCGGTACTGGAACAAACTGATAGCAGATGGACAAGTTTTAATGCCTTTAGACAGTTATGACTGGAGTGCGAAGTATGGTTGGGTACAAGACAAATTTAATATCTCCTGGCAATTGTTTACAGGCAGCAGCAATGAGAATCTGCAGAAATTTTCCCCTATGCTCCTATTTGTCGGGGCTAATGCGGGCAGGGCTGAAGAGGCGTTACATTTTTATACGAAGTTGTTTCCCGAATCGGCTATTCAGAGTGTTATGAAATATGCTGAAGGTGAGGGAGATCGTACGGATTTGATCAAACACGCCCGGTTCAGTATCGATGGTTTTGCAGCCATGGCTATGGACAGTTCGGCGGATCATCATTTTAGTTTTAACGATTCAATTTCTCTGGTGGTAGAGTGTGATAACCAGGATGAGATTGATAATTACTGGGATCAGCTCACGGCTGAAGGCGGACATGAAGTTGCCTGCGGCTGGCTGACCGACAAGTACGGGGTCAGCTGGCAGATTGTTCCTAAAATATGGGCCAAATTAATGAAAGACCCGGAGCGGGGTCAGCGGGCAATGGAGGCGCTTTGGAAAATGAAAAAGGTGATTATTGCTGATCTGGAGAATGCTTAAATGAACGATTGCTAAGGTCTGGGAAATTGTGTAAGCTTGCAATTCATGAAAATTCAAAGCAAGCTCAGACCGGTCATGTTTGTTGGTACCTCATCGGACGTAGGTAAAAGTGTAATTACTGCCGGATTCTGCCGGATCTTTAAACAGGACGGTTATCATCCGGCACCTTTTAAAGCACAGAATATGTCGCTGAATAGTTACGCTACGCCGCAGGGGCTGGAAATAGGCCGGGCTCAGGCTGTACAGGCCGAAGCAGCGGGTATTCCATGTCATACCGATATGAATCCGGTTCTGCTTAAGCCAACCAATGATCAGACTGCACAGGTTATCCTGAACGGAAAATCTATTGGTAATCAAAGTGCAAAGGAGTACTTTTTATCTGGTGACCGTACTGCGCTTTTTGTAGAAGTCAGACAAGCCTACGAGCGTCTGGCTTCCCGTTATTCGCCCATTGTTATGGAAGGCGCGGGGAGTATATCAGAACTTAATCTTAAAAAGCGGGATATTACCAATATGCGGATGGCCATAGCCGCCGGAGCAGCAACTTATCTGATTACAGATATTGACAGAGGAGGGATTTTTGCAAGTCTTTATGGAACAATGGCCTTATTAGAACCTGAAGAAAAAGCTTGTATCAAAGGAATTATTATTAATAAGTTCAGAGGGGATGCAGCTCTTTTTCAGGATGGGAAAGAGATGATTGAAGAATTATGTGGTGTTCCGGTCATTGGGATTGTCCCTTATTTCAAAGATATTTTTATAGAAGAAGAAGATGCCGTGTCGCTCAGACAAAAACGTAACCAGGCAGTAGCTGGTCAGGTGAATATAGCAGTGGTTTTACTCAGCAGGATGTCTAATTTTACTGATTTTGACCGCCTGGATAAAGACAGCAGGGTAAACCTGTATTATACGCATACTGTCAAAGGTATTGCTGATGCAGATATTGTTATTCTACCCGGAAGTAAGAATACGATTGAAGATCTTCAGGAACTCCGTAATAATGGTCTTGCAGATGCAATTATTCTTGCGCATCAGCAGGGTAAAACGGTTATTGGAATTTGTGGTGGATACCAGATGATGGGCCGGATGATTAAAGATCCGGGGCAAGTCGAATCTGATGCCGGGGAGGTAGCCGGATTGAATATTTTACCTGTAGAAACTGTATTGCTGAGCGAAAAAATGACCAGACAATGCGTCTTTACTTATAGAGATTTCACCGAAGAATGTATAGGTTATGAGATTCATATGGGCGAAACTAAGGTTTGCGGTGAGAATAAAGCTGTAGCTTTTCTGGACGGACAGCATCCGGATGGTTGTTTTTTGTCGGAAAAGTGTTGGGGTTCTTACTTGCATGGGATTTTAGACAATCAGGTGGTTATTAATGATTTGGTTGCTCCATATACAGATATACAGGTAGAATCGGTTGATTATCTGCAATTCCGAAGTGAACAATATGATAAATTAGCTGCATTATTGAGAGAAAACCTGGATATTGAACAGGTTTATCAGCAGATCAAAGAATAAATAATAATATGCTTCAGGGACACGGAGATGACGGCTATCTATACAAACAAGAATTAGCTGCCGATTTTAGTACGAATGTATGGTATGGCGGAGCACCAGATGGGTTAAAAGAGCATCTTTTCCAGCAATGGGAAAAGGTGCAGCGTTATCCTGAAGTTCTTGCAGAAAGTCTCAGGGAAAAAATAGCTGGATTTTATGGTTTTTCTACCGAGAATATCCTGGTGACTAATGGGAGTACGGAGAGTATTTATCTGGTTGCCCAGGCTTTTCAGCAAAGCCGGTCAACGATAACTATCCCTGCCTTTGCAGAATATGAAGATGCTTGCCGCATATTTCAACATCAGCTCAGTTTCCTGTCATGGGCAGAACTGGAAAATGAAACTTTGCCTGATACTGATTTATTGTTTATCTGTAATCCCAACAATCCTACCGGGGCAGTGTTTACGGCTCTGGAGTTAGCGATAACAAACAATCCGGAAATATTATTTATTGTGGATGAAGCATTTATTGAGTTTACTTTTTCTGTTACTTCGGTGATTGATTTGGTTAGTAAATATGATAACCTGATTGTTTTAAGGTCTATGACCAAGGCTTATGCTATCCCTGGACTAAGACTTGGATATATTGCAGCTGGTACTTCACTGATTGAGCGGTTAAGTTCTTATAAAATGCCCTGGTCTGTGAATACACTGGCTATTGCTGCCGGTCACTACATTTTTGACCATTATGAGAAATTACAGTTTCCCGCTGCGCAGGTACTGGCAGACAAAACAGATTTTGTCAATGCACTGGCTGATAGCCCACTCACAGTTTATCCAAGTCATACCCATTTTTTCCTGGCGAGAACAAATCGGTATACGGCTGCCGCATTAAAGCAGTTTTTACTAAAAGAATTTAATATATTGATCCGTGATGCGGGAAATTTCAGAGGACTTACAGAAAGCCATCTTCGTATTGCTACTTTAAACAAGAGTAAAAATCAATTACTGATTAATGCTTTAGCTGAATGGAAACATATATAATCATTATTATTCCTTTACTGGCAGGTTATCTGCTGGATCTGATATTTGGCGATCCCGAAGGTCTGCCACATCCGGTCAGACTTTTCGGGAGTCTGATTTCCTTTGCAGAAAAACAGCTCAATAAAGGCAAATTCAGATTTATTAAGGGGATGCTGATGGTATTGGTTTTATGTTCCGCTACATTTTTTTGTTTTTATTTTCTAATTCATTTCATGCTCAGTCATAGTGTTCCTGTTTATTTTCTTTTTGCTACAGCATTTGTGTATTATGCGCTGGCTAACAAAGGGTTGATAGCCGAAGGTAAGCAAGTGTTTGACGCGCTGAAATATCAGGGGCTGGAAGCAGGGAGGAAACGACTGTCAAGAATTGTCGGACGGGATACTTCCAATCTTGATTCACAGCAGATTCGTGTTGCAGTACTGGAAACCATGTCGGAAAATCTAAGTGATGGAGTGATTGCTCCATTGTTTTTCTACTTTATAGCTGGTATCCCGGGGATGCTGACTTATAAAATGATTAATACCATGGATTCTATGGTAGGGTATCGCAATGACCGTTATGAATATTTTGGCAAGTTTGCCGCCCGTCTGGATGATGTTGCCAACTTTATCCCTGCTAGAATTACTACAATACTGATGTTATTAGTGACCTTTAGCCTGCGTGGCTGGCGGTTTGTTCTTCAATATGGTCATCAGCATAAAAGTCCTAACGCAGGTTATCCTGAAGCAGCCCTGGCAGGAATCCTGGATGTACAGTTTGGAGGACCTAATGTGTATCATGGAATACTGGTGGATAAACCTATCATAGGCTCGAATAACAGAGAAATCAAACACGAAGAATTTCAAACGGTAAGTAGTATTAATCAGAGTGTATGTTTACTGATGGTATTATCAATGGCGATTTATTTTTTTCAGTTATAGCAGCTGTTCATGATTAGCTTACCCGGTAAATATATTATCAGCGGAGGTCCGGGGTCTGGAAAGTCGACTCTGATTACCGAACTGGAACAAATGGGCTATTTTTGTTCGGAGGAAGTATCCAGGAAGATGATTATACAGGAAACAGCGAAAGGCTCTTCATGTCTGCCCTGGTTGGATATTTCTTGTTTTTCAACTAAGGTTCTGGCTGATATGATCACTGCCTGGGAGCAGGTACCAGCAGACCTGGTCTCTTTTTTTGACAGGGGTATTCCTGATATTATGGCTTACCTGAAGGTCGCCGGACTGGAAGTAACACCAGCTTATTATGCAGCTTTAGCTGGACATCCTTATCAACAGCTGGTTTTTATTCTCCCTCCCTGGGAAGAAATTTATGTACATGACAGTGAACGCTGGCAGAGTTTTGAAGAAGCGGCCGGTATTCATTCGGCTATCCGGGAAACTTATATCTCTTGCGGATTTGAAATTGTTGATGTACCTAAACTATCAGCATCTCAGCGTGCTGCTTATGTACTGGATTTTATCAAATAATAAACAACATTCATCATTTTCATTTTTTTCTGTTAGGTTTGCATCAATAAGGCAACATTTTGTATGAAATGTTTTAATAGGGAATCTGGTGTGAATCCAGAACAGTCTCCGCTACTGTAAACCTCAGTTTTGAGGAAGTCAGAAAACCTGCCATATAACTAGTTATTAAATGCTTTCGGAAGAAAGGCTAAACTTTATGATGAGAAAACTAAATTATCGTTCTTTCAGCGGAATACTTCCCTGTCTGATATTATCCCTGTTGCTGATTACCTCTTGTAAACAGCAACCATCTGGTCAAAAACACACCTCTGCAAAAACCGGCAGTGCAGAAATTAAATATGCTAAAGGATTTAATATAGATTATTACGATACCTATAAACTGGTGAGTATCTATTCTGGCTCAGGCGCTCATGCTGATACTGTTCAGTATGTGCTTCTGAAAAAAGGAGTTAAAGCTCCTGAAGGTTATAAAAAAGCGCAGCTGATACAGATTCCTGTTAAAAGTTTAGTAGCCATGTCTTCTATGCATATTGCATTGGCGGAATTTGCAGGTTCTGCTGATGCGATTACTGGCCTGGGCAGTATGTTATATGTAAACTCTCCGGCGGTAAGAAAAAATATAGCCGCTGGTAAAGTGAAGGAAATCGGGATAGATGGTACCATGAACAACGAAATATTGATTAGCATGAAACCTGATCTGGTGATGGTCATGGGGAACCCCGATGCTAAATTCAACAAATATGAAACACTGACCGGAGCAGGAGTACCGGTAATGCTGAATTCGGAATGGCTGGAAACCACACCTCTTGGCAGGGCAGAATGGGTGAAGCTGATGGCTGCATTAATGGATAAAGAGACACTGGTCAATGCGAAATTTGAGGCAGTAGAAAAAGAATATAACCGTTTGGCCGAAATTGGTAGAAAAGCAGTTAGTTTTCCAACTGTAATTGTTAATATGCCTTATAAAGGGACCTGGTATGTGCCCGATGGGGATAACTATATGGTGAAGTTTCTTAAGGATGCAGGTGCCAGCTACAAATGGGCTGATGCACATGGAAAGGGGAGTATGCCGTTCAATTTTGAAGCTGTTGCTCCAATCGCATTAAAAGCTGATTTCTGGATAAATACAGGAACTATGCAATCTAAAAATGAGATCAAAGCTACGGATACCCGTTTTGCTGATTTCAGAGCTTTCAAAACCGGTCAGATTTATAATAACAACAAAAAAGTCAACGATATAGGTTCAAATGATTACTGGGAGTCGGGTGCTGTTAATCCTCAACTCATCCTGGGTGACCTGATCAAGATTCTTCATCCTGAACTTAAGTTGAATCATGAGCTTGTGTATTACAAGCAATTGAATTAATTCTCAAACCATTGAATAAGATTAAAATTTTAGTCCTGTTGTCACTGCTGGTGGCAGCGTTTTTACTGGATGTGGCTATGGGCTCTGTCCATATTCCGCTGAAGGATGTTATCAAAGTTTTATTTACACCTGATGGCGGAAACGATACCTGGGTATATATTATTGAAAAAATCCGGCTGCCAAAGGCTTTGACTGCAATAATTGTTGGCTGCGGGTTGTCGGTCTGTGGTCTGCAAATGCAGACTTTATTCAGGAATCCCTTAGCTGATTCTTCAGTTTTAGGTATCACAGCCGGGGCAAGTCTGGGCGTCGCATTAGTCATGCTCTCGGCCGGTAGTATAACCAGTCTTTATACGATTAAAGAACTGGGGATTTCGGGCAGCTGGTTGATTATACTGGCTTCCTCTCTGGGAGCGGCTCTGATTATGATCCTGATCGTGGGAATTTCTTCTTCTTTAAAAGACAATGTGATTGTTTTGATTGTAGGTGTAATGCTTGGTAATATTACATTTTCAGTGATCAGTATCTGGCAATATTTCAGCTCTCCGGAACTGATTAAAGATTATCTGATCTGGACTTTTGGTTCTCTTGGCGGGGTTACAGGTGGGCAGTTACTAATTCTTGCCATTGTGGTGTCTGCTGGTCTTTTAATTTCTTTTTTATCTTCCAAATTGCTGGATGCTTTGCTTTTGGGTGATAATTATGCACGTAGCATGGGGCTGACGGTAAAACGTGCAAGGATCCTGGTTATAGCCAGTACGAGTATTTTAGCAGGAGGAATCACTGCCTTCTGCGGACCGATAGGGTTTATCGGTATCGCTGTTCCACATCTGGCCAGGGCATTGTTCGGTACTTCAAATCATCGTATGCTGATACCTGTCTGCTGTCTGATTGGCACAGTATTGATGCTGGTCTGTGATATTGTAGCACAATTGCCAGGTAGTCAGACTGTACTTCCTATTAATGTGATTACCGCATTGGTGGGTTCTCCTGTCGTGATCTGGGTTATTGCAGGACCAAAAAAATTAAGGGGGTTCTGATGGCTGGTCAAAAAATATTATTACAGACCTCGGGTTTAACAGTTGGTTATCGTTCGGGTAGAAACCAATCAAAAGCTGTTGCCGGCCCGCTCGATTTAACTTTATATGCTGGTCAAATGATTTGTTTATTAGGCCCGAATGGTTGTGGCAAATCTACTTTGCTCAGAACTATTTCGGGGTTACAAGAACCAATTGAGGGAAGAATTGAACTGGAAGAGAAGAATCTCAGACAGATGAAACCTTCTCAGATCGCTCAGAAAATAAGCCTGGTGCTGACCGATAATGTGAGATCTGCTAATCTGGACGTCTACTCGCTGATTGCATTGGGGCGTTATCCTTATTCAGGCTGGTTAGGTATATTAACTGACCATGATAAACTAGTTATTGATCAGGCCATTAAAGCGACTGGTACAGGTGCTTTTTTAGGTAGGAAAATAGATAGCCTGAGTGATGGAGAATGTCAGAAAGTAATGCTGGCCAGGGCAATGGCTCAGGATACACCTCTGATCATACTGGACGAACCTACTGCTCACCTTGATCTGCCAAGTCGTATTCAACTGATGCGTTTATTACATCAGCTGGCTAAAGAAACGGATAAAGCTATTTTACTCTCTACACATGAACTGGACCTTGCTTTACAGGTAGCTGACCGGATCTGGCTGATGAGTAGTGGCGGACGTCTGGATGCGGGGCTGCCGGAAGAACTGGTCTTGAATGGGGCTTTTCAGCATGCTTTTAATAAAGATGAAATAGAATTTGATGCTGCGACGGGTACATTTAATATCCATTATGCGGGTAAACAGACGATTAGTGTGACGGGAGATAGTACTGCTGCTTTCTGGACAAGAAAAGCACTGATCAGAAATGGTTTCAGTATTTCAGCTGCTGCTGAAAAAAAACTGACGGTTTCTGGTGAGGACAATCATCCGGTCTGGGAGGTTGATGATAACGGGAAACGGGCTGTCTATACCACACTGCGTGAATTTCTTGATACAATTAAAATTTAAAAACTAGATATACTAAACATGAATAAAAAACTACCCTTATTGTCTTTTAAAAACTTGCTTTTTGGCACTGTTTTACTCAGTAGCCCAGCCTGGGCTCAGGAGAAAAAGGCAGATACTTTAAGGACTAATTCTCTTGACGAAGTTGTGGTGACTTCATTGAGAACAGAAACTAAAAGAAGTAATGTACCGCAAAGTATGACGGTAATTACGAAGGCCGCTATGGCATTGACTCCTTCACTGGAAGTAACAGACCTGCTGAAGAAAAATTCTTCGGTAAGTATTATCCAGTATCCGGGCCTGTCTTCTGGTATTGGTATCCGTGGTTTCAGACCTCAGACCAGTGGTTTAAATCAGCGTTCATTATTACTTGTTGACGGCCGTCCGGCTGGTACGGTAAGTATTGCTACAATTAATCCTGCTGATATTGAACGGATTGAAATACTGAAAGGTCCGGCTTCTGCTTTATACGGCTCATCGGCTATGGGTGGTGTAATTAATATTATTACTAAAAAATCGACTGGTGATATTCATGGAAATGTTTATGCGCAATATGGTTCTTACCAGACTACTCAGTTGGGAGCTGCTGCCGGAGGTAATATCACTAAACAACTGGATTTTGATTTAACGTTCCAGAATTTCGACAGGGCGGAGAATATGAAGCTGGGGAAAGGAAATGTATTCAGGAAATGGTTAAATGCAGGTACAGCAGTTGAAAACTATGCTGACGGGACTAGTGCTGTTGTGGATGATAAACGTTCGGATGGCTTAAGACGCGATTATACGAAACTGACTTACAATTCTGGAAGTCTGAGATTAGGTTACCAGATTGATCCTAACTGGAGACTGGATGTGAGAGGGGAGCGTTTTGCAGCTAAAAATGTAGAAGCACCAAGTGATATCTTCTTCGGGAACAGTCAGCCCAGTACTAAAGATATTGAACGTCATAATGAAGAAGCAACACTTACTGGTAATATAGATCAGCATCATTTGTCTTTAAAGGGTTATACTTCAAACGAAAATAACCTGAACTATACGCTGTTGACAGAGGCAGATGGTTTACTTGCACCTTATGGTTCTTATAAAAGTTCAACCAGCTGGAAAGGTATCCAGGCAAAAGATGCTTATACTTTAGGTAAACATACACTGATTTTTGGTTTAGATTATAGTAATGCATTGACTAAGTCACAAAGTTTCAATCCAGATGGTTCTGGTTCAGCACCGTATTCACCAAACTATAGCCTGTCATCGGCTGCTGCCTATATTCAGGGACAACTTAATTTCCTGGATAATAAACTAGTGATTAATCCGGGGGTACGTCTGGATCTGATTACTTATAATGTATTACAAACACCACTGTTAACTACTTATACGCCAGGTAAAAAAACGAATCCTTTCTTTAGTCCTAGTTTAGCAGCGCAATATGCTTTAAGTAAGTTATTTACGCTACATGCTAGTACGGGAAGAGCTTTTGTGACGCCAGATGCTTATAATGTTGCTGGTTATTCTCAGCGGGTAAGTAATGGTAAAGCAAGTGTGATCCAGGGAAATCCTAACCTGAAGAACGAAAATAGTATTTCGTGGGATGCTGGTTTGAGATTCAGCAAATCTGATTTGGGACTGACAGCAGATTTCACTTATTACAATACTTATGTAAAAGACCGGATCACTACGCAAACTACTGTACCAAATCCTCCTCAAAATACACCTGACGGAGTTCCAATTGGAACCAGCATGACTTATATTAATGCAAATAAGGCTAATATCAATGGTTTTGAAGCCGAGTTTGCCTGGGATTTCGGAACACTGGCAGCAAAAGATTATTCACTGAAACTTTTTGCTAATGCTACAAAATCATCTAAAGCTAAAGAAGTAACTATTGCAGCTAATGGCACGCAAACAAGTAAGGACATTTATAATGTTCCGAATTTTACTTCCAGTTATGGTTTTGAGTTCAATAACTTAAAAGGTCTCGATCTGCGTTTAAGTGGCAGGTATGTCGGAAAACGGAAGGATACAGATTTCAATGACCCTAAATATCCTGAAATCGTTTATCCTGAATTTATGGTTGCTGATTTCGGCGCCAGTTATACTTACATGAAGAGACATACTGTTACCTTCCTGGTAAACAATATTACGGATGAAAATTATTATGAAAAAAGAGGGTTTAACCTTGCAGGAAGAAACTTCGCTTTAAGATATAATATCAGTTTCTAAAACTGTTAATCTCTAAGGAAAAACCGCTTAGGCCTGCTGGGGCTTAAGCGGTTTTTTAGTAAATCTTACAATTTCTATTTCAAACTGATCAGCTGTGATACGGTTGTACTTAACCGTTCTGTTTTGATATGTACAATTCCAGCTTTATCATTCGGATCAAAATAGTATCCGGCTGCTGCCTTATCGAAACTTTCTTTGTTGACATAAGCTTTAAGTTGTTTACTATTAACGTAAACCTTTTTAGGTACTCTTGTCTGGTGAATATCTACTAAATATACCCTTGTAGTATTACGACCTTTAAAATCTCCTCTGGCAGCATTTATCTGAAGATTAATATCTTTTGTCGCATCTACTTCAATCAGCGTTTTGGCAAATGCTCCGTTACGATGTTCACGGGTTAATCCATCATCTTCGTATAAATCAAAAGATGATTTCTGGAAAGGGTAAATATCCAGGGTCAGGCTGTCTGTTTTCTTTTCTCCATCGTAATTCATCTGGGGATACATAGGTATAATTGCTCCTTCTTTTACAAACAGGGGAAGTTTCTCCAAACCAGCTTCGTAGTTATTCAGCCAGGTATTTCCAGAATAAATTTTACCACTCCAGTAATCTGTCCAGTTGCCTTTTGGCAGGTATATACTGTCTCTTTTGGCTTCGCTTTTATATACAGGTGCTACTAGCAGAGAAGTTCCGTTCATGAACTGATACTGTGTTTTTTTATCCCATGTAACCTGGTCATCAGGATATTCCAGTACCATTGCTCTTGAAGCTGGTATACCGGTTTCATGAGCTTCTTCACATAAAGTATACATGTAAGGAGTCATTCTCATCTTAAGCTGCAGATATTTTCTGTTGATAGCAGTATAGGGCTCGCCGAAGTTGTATGGCTGCTTGTCTTTTTTAGACCAGCCACTCATGACCATCAGTACAGGGGTAAAACACTTCCATTGAAGATCTCTTACATAAGTCGAGTCACTGCCGCCAAAGATACCATCAACATCTCCCGTAGCTGCATTCTGAGCCGACAGACCTGAGCCTATAACAGTTGGTATATGAAAACGTATATACTCCCAGTTTCCTTTCTGGTCTCCTGACCAGACTGTAGAATATCTCTGAGTTCCAGCCCATCCCATTACACTCCAGATAAAACCACGGGCATCACTGTTATTCTCGATGCCTTCATAGGCAGCTTTACAGCCATCTAAGGCATATTTATAACCAGGGCCAACCCAGGCCACATCGAGTTTGGCTAAACGGGAACCGTACTGTCCTACTTCCTTAGCGATTTTATCTACTCCGTTTTCAGTCCATAGACCAGTATAGAACCCTCGTTTATGTAATTCTGTGATTGTGGAATCCAGTTTGGTATAACCGCAACCATAACCATCATTTGGCAGGATCCAGCCACGCGGAAAATTATTGGCTACATATTTATCAGCAACCAGTTTAATAACATCAGGAGTAGTTCCTGTAGTACCGGTTCCTTTATAGTTTTTACTTTCGTTTCCTTTAGATCCACGATTATAACAGTTGGCATCGCCTAAACTCAATGCCCAGCGCGGCATTAAAAACGGACGTCCGGTAATCTGAGTATATCCGTTTAAAATCTGTTTTAATGAAGGACCATAAAAATAGAAACAATCGAAACGGTTTTCATTATGAGTGAATTGCAGATTCTCTTTAAATGAGTATTTACCTACATCAAAAGTATTTCTGAAAGCTCCATAACCTGCGGTAGACAGATAGAAAGGAGCGGGGTTAGCTCTTCCTCCATCATCCCATCCGTTACCTTTTTCAATGAGTATATCTTTGTCCCGGTGTGAGAAATAACCATTCTGCATCCCACAACCATAAAAGTATTCATCTGCCTGGCGTTTCATACTTTGTTTGGTATGTGCACCGAAAGACATAGGCTCAGACTCTTCCCAGATTACTTTGCTGTCTGTAACATCGTACATCGCAAAGCGTAAAGGGCTTTTGTAAACTCTTACAACACAGTCCGCAGTTTTAAGCTGGTAATAATTTCCCTTGTCAGCAGAGGCTATGGTTGGGTTTTTAACCGCATAACTAACGACGATATCATTGGCTGCAGGATTGGTGAATTCTCCATCAGGAGCCATCCAGATTCTGAAAATATCATTGCTGTAAAATATCACTTTAAAGGCAGAAAGTCCTGCTGAGATATTGAATTCGTTACCATTTGCTTTAAAACCAGTCAGGTTCCCTATACTGGTTTCCTTTGCATTAATTTTAACCAGGAGATTGTTGTTGGATGTTTTTTCGTCGGCTTCATATTTCAGGCGAAAATTCAGTGCGTGCATTGGCCGGTCTGTCAGATCGGTAGCCGGAAGTTTCACAGTAACCTCTTCACCTGGTGCTATGCCTTTTTTAGTGGCAGGTACCACAATCGAAATTTCTTTTTTGCCATCCAGGGTACAAAAGACACTGAAGGCCGATTTAATGGTCTCAGTCCCACTGTTTTTAACGGTTACCGCTAGTACATCGGATTTAGTAAAAGTGTTCTCTTCTTCGTTATGTGAGGTCAGGCGACCTATTGCCAGGTCTTTGCTATAAGCTTCATCAAGTTCTATGTCGTCAATCATCCAATACCAGCTGTAATAGCCTTTCCAATAAAATCGTAGATATACTTTTGGCTGGTTTGCGGCTGTTTTAGTGATATTAAGTTCCTGATTAATAGGGGTAAACATGTCTTTAGCTGCAGGGGCATTGTTCATGACATTATAATCCGTCCATTTTACTCCATCGGTACTGACACCGACAAATAAACCAGCTCCCGGGCCGGCAGACTCATTGTTGTACCTGAAGGTTTGCTGAAAACGAAGGATGACGGATGATTTACCGGAACAATCTATACTTTTAGTCTGCATCCAGGTGTCTGGATGCCAGTTCTTTTTAATCCAGCGGGGCTGATCTTCATCTACAAAATAACCTGCCTGGAACTGCAGGTGATATCCACGGCTTTTAGAAGCAATCGGGGGAGCTTGCTGCTGGTATTGGTAGGAACCCGGGTAAGGTTGATTAGTGACCAGCCACTCGATGTTTTGTGTGCTGTTGTCAACGTTTTTCCATCCTTCAGGTAATTTTCCAGATTTGAAGTTCTCTGACCAGAATATTTTTGGATCAGCTACGGGTTTCTGGCCAAAAGACTTTCCAATGAAAAGGGAAGTTATGGCGCATAAAATTAGTCGTTTCATTTGTGATTTTAGGTTCAGGATTGTATGCTATGAACCAAACTTAAACAATTGAACAGCTTTATGACCGCGCAAACGTTTGCTCAATTTAATTCTGTGTTTTTTTGATGTATTCAGCGTGTATTCAGGTATCATCAGATAAAATTGTTTGTAAATTTAAAGAGACCCTTAGTTTTTATTTGTTAAAATTGTGCTGCTTATAATTGGCTTAACTAAAATCTGAATGAAGATATATACTAAAAAAGGAGACAAGGGAACTACAGGGCTTTTTGGCGGGAAACGTGTTGATAAGGATGATGTGCGTGTAGAATGTGTGGGTACACTGGACGAAGTAAATTCAACAATAGGTATGCTCCGGGTAAAACTGGGGGAGAAACATGAATGGCAAAGTAATCTTCACAAAATTCAGAAAGATCTGATGGATATGATGTCTCATCTTGCACGTCCTTCGGATACAACTAAAATAAATACTAACCCTATGCCGGTTGATGGTCCTGTTTTTTGTGAGACATGGATTGATGAACTGGAAAATGCAATGACACATCCTTCTGATTATTTCATTCTGCCGGGTGGAAATGAGATTTCTGCACTTTGCCATATGGTCAGAACACAAATGCGAAGAGGGGAGAGAAGACTGGTGAGCTTAATCAAAACTGATGAAGTGGGTGAAACGATTCCAGCGTATATTAACCGTTTGTCTGATTTGTTTTTTACGCTTTCGCGCGCAGAGATGGATAAAGCAGGGGTAGCTGAGGAAAAATGGCAGTTGTTTCTTTATAAACGGTTTAAGGAAAGTAATCCACCAGTAAAACCTTAATTTATGTTGATTTTCGTAACAGGCGGGGTGCGAAGCGGCAAGAGCTCCTATGCACAAAAGCGGGCAAAGGAATTATGTGCTGATCCGGTTTATGTGGCTACGGCCAAAATATGGGATGAGGATTTTCATGAACGTGTCAAACGTCATCAGGAAGACAGGGGATCGGAATGGACTAATTTTGAAGCATACCGTGACCTGCATCTTTTACCACTGAAGGATCGTGTGGTGGTCATAGATTGTGTAACCTTATGGCTGACCAATTTTTTTCTGGATCATGACAATGATATTGATTTAGCACTGGCTGATTTTAAAAAAGAAATTAACCAGTTGATAGAAATTCCAGGTACTTTTATCGTCATTTCTAATGAACTGGGGATGGGACTGCATGCCGATACTCCTGTGGGACGTCAGTTTGCAGATCTGCAGGGCTGGGCAAATCAGTATGTCGCAGCAAAAGCCAATGAAGCAGTTTTTATGGTGTCAGGACTGCCCCTGAGTTTAAAATAAATAATTATGATTGCTGAAGAGCTCAAGAAATTAATAGATAATAAGACCAAACCTATAGGGGCTTTAGGGATGCTGGAAGCATTAGCTTCGCAAATTGGCAGTATATTGGGTACGACAACACCGCAATTGTTAAACCCGCACCTGGTTGTTTTTGCAGCGGATCATGGGATAGCGATGGAAGGTGTAAGCGCTTTTCCACAGGAGGTAACGAGGCAAATGGTGCTTAATTTTTTAAACGGTGGTGCCGCAATTAATGTTTTTTGCAGGCAACATGATATTCATCTTCAGGTTGTCGATGCAGGGGTGAATTATGATTTTGAGAGGAATTTGCCTTTGGGGGATGGAAAAATTGCTAAAGGAACAGCTTCTTTTTTGCAGGGGCCGGCTATGACTTCTGAACAGGCTGAGCAGTGTTTACTGAATGGAAAAGCTGTGGTTGATGTTATCGCTGCAAAAGGGTGTAACGTAATTGGTTTTGGAGAGATGGGTATTGGTAATACTTCAAGCGCAGCAGTTCTGATGAGCAAATTGTGCGGTCTGCCAATTGCTGATTGTATCGGAAGAGGAACAGGACTAAATGATGAGCAATTATTAAGAAAGCAAGCTATCCTGGAACAGGCAGTCGCTAATTATACAGGTACAGCTAATGTTTTTGAACTGATGGCCTATTTTGGTGGTTTCGAATTATTGGAAATGACTGGTGCAATGTTAGCTGCTGCTGAAAAGAATATGGTTGTATTAGTTGACGGTTTTATTGCAACTGCTGCCTTTCTTTGTGCCAGCCGGATTGATCCTGAAATTAAACATAAAGCTGTCTTTTGTCATGAATCAAATGAAAAGGGGCATCGTTTATTATTGGCTCAACTGGATGCAAAGCCGTTATTGGGTCTTGGCCTTCGTTTGGGAGAAGGAACTGGTTGTGCGTTAGCTTATCCTTTATTAAAAAGTGCTGTTAATTTTTTGAATGAAATGGCGAGTTTTGAAAGTGCTTCGATAACCAATAAATCCTGATGAATAAACAGCTGAGACTTTTTTTTACAGCATTATCGTTTTATTCGCGGCTACCAGCCCCAGCTTTTGTACATCAGGACAATGCGCATTATCTGCCAGATTCCATCCGGTATCTGCCAGTCATTGGCTGGATAACGGGATTAGTCACTGCCTGTGTTTTTATAGCTGCAAGATGGTTGTTTGGTGATCCTGTAGCAGTACTGCTCTCTATGGTAGCTTCTGTGCTGTTAACGGGAGCATTTCATGAGGATGGTTTTGCGGATGTCTGTGATGGATTTGGCGGTGGATGGGCAAAAGAAAAGATTCTGGATATTATGAAGGACAGCCGCCTGGGCACTTACGGAGTGGTAGGACTTATTTTATTGCTCGGTATTAAATTCGCTGCTTTGTTACAGTTGTTTACCGAGACATTTATTGATGCTGGTACACTTAAAGTGATTGGGTTATTTATAGTGGCTCATTCATTGAGCAGGTTTGCTGCTATAACGGTGGTTTTTAATCATAGTTATGCCCGGATTGAAGAGAGTAAAGCGAGTGGGGCGGTAGCTAAAGGAAAATCTTTAAATTTAATCCTGGCAGGTGTTTTTATGCTAATCCCATTGGTGATTATGGCTATTTACTTAGCGCAACCTTTGCTGTTTCTGACGATTGTACCGGTAGTACTTTTTAGTCTGTATCTTGGTGAATATTTTAAGAAATGGATAGGTGGATATACCGGTGATTGTCTGGGGGCAGTTCAGCAAATGACTGAGGTTATTATCTATTTGGCTTATATTCTGATATGGAAATTTATCTGATCCGACATACGACTCCAGTGATTGAAAAGGGATTGATTTATGGGAGGACGGATGTTCCACTGGCAACTGATTTTGTGGCGGAAAGCCAGGGAATTCTGAAACAGCTTCCTGATGGATTAGATGGAGTCTATTCCAGTCCTTCATCAAGATGTACCAGGCTTGCAGCTGCAATTAAGCCTGTTTATAAGGAAGACCCAGGACTATATGAACTGAACTTTGGCAACTGGGAAGGGAAAACCTGGGATACGATTGACCGGACTGAATGTGATCGCTGGATGGAAGATTTTGTTAATCTTTCGCCACCAGAGGGGGAGACCACGCTGGAAATGCAGCAGCGTGTTTTTTTATTCTGGAACAGGCTTTTACAGGAGCCTTATCAAAAGGTGGCTGTTGTTACGCATGGTGGGGTTATCCGCATCATTCTGGCACATTATAAAGGGATAAGTTTAAAAGATTCATTTACGCTTAAGATAGGCATGGCTGAAGTTTTTAACTTGTCGGTTTCCACTCGCTGACCCTGATCTGGTCACCAACCCGTATTATACCTGAACCTTTATGAATCAGGTTTTGCCCGAACATGATTTTTTTATTTATAGTACGGTATCCAGCCAGTGTTTTTAAGGGTTCTGGCCCTTTTGTTGCCGTTTGCTGATCTACAGTAATCAATACACATCTGGAACAGGGTTTTACAGCACTGAATTGTGTCTCACCAATAAAAAACTTATTAAAAGTATCTTCTATATGGGGATCTCCTCCTGTGAAAACAAAATTAGGACGGAACCGGTCCATAGGGACTGCTTGTTGTAGTTTTTCATTTAGACCATCAAGGGAAGCCTGACTGATGATCAGGCAGGGGTATCCGTCAGCAAAGCTCACCACTTCGTTATCCTGTGCGTAGCGGGGGTCTACTAATCTTCTGTCTGTCTCGGGCATTTGTACCAGTCTTGCATTTGTCTGCAGTAGCTCCGAAAACCAGAGGCTTATTTTTTGATTTACTTCAACACCTGTACAATCAGTACCCCATACACTAACATCAATTTCTTTTCCTGTGTTTTCGTCAAAACTGAACGATATCGTCAGGTTGGTTTTTTTTCTGTGAGTAATCGTGAGTCTGGAGTCGCCAAGATCTACCTGAAGAAGTGCAAGCTCGGGGTATTTTCTTTGACTGATAAATGTTCCTTCTTCATCGATTAACATCCATCTTCTGTCGTATTGCAGTCCTTTTTCTTCTATCAGGGATTCTTTCAGACTGATACCTGCCAGGGATTTAACAGGGTAAATATAAAGTTCGGACAAGTGAAGATTATGCATGGCTAAAGGTAAAAAATAAATTAATAAGCAGGCGTGGCAAAGCCTTTTTTTGAAATATTCTGGCTACCAGAATCAGCAGAAGATATTGAAAAAACAGTTGACATTTTTATGAGACCTATGACCCTGTAATATAGGGAGGATTGAGTGTAAATTTGAGTACCATCCAGATCAGTTTTTAAATAGTTATTGTATTGTTTTTTAGTGGATTGATTATACTCTGGTCTTAAATTATTAGTTCCGGAATTACCTTAGGATCTGGATGGTTTTTATGAAAATGTGGGAGAAGCCGAAAACCCAGGACAGAGTAGGTTTAACTAAAGTTTTTTAATGCTTTTTGATTTATAAAAGTATAATTATTATGGCAAGATGCTGGTATGCTTTTGGTGGAACTGGTGATCCGACTTTAGCTGGAAATTATAGATTGCTGCACCAAACGCCTGGTTGTTTGGATGGTACTCAAATATGCGCTATCTATGCAATGGGTTGTGGAACTGTTCCAGTATCACCTTTGAGTACTAATATAGTAAAATACATTCATGATGGTCTATCCAATCTAGTGGCTGAGCCCCAGCTCCCCATTTTTTCTAAGCTTTTTGTTTATTTGAGAAATCCATAATAAGATTAAGTTCTGCAGGAGTTGTTATTAATAATTCCTGCAGAACTTAACACTGGAGTTACCTGAAAATTTGGATGGTTTTTGTAAAGATGTGGGAGAAGCCGAAAACCCAGAATAGAGTAGGATTGAATTAAAGTTTTTTGATATTTTTTGATCTATAAAGATATCCTGATATTATGGCAAAATGCTGGTATGCCAACGTAGGTGGAGCGTTTGATGATATAACAGTGGCTAAGAGTTATCACGTAATTACTGGTAAACCTGGTTGTGTTAGTGGTGCTTCTGTATGTGCTATTTATGCTGGTGATTGTGGTCCTTCTCCAGTATCACCCTTAAGTTCTAATATACTAACTTATATTGCGGACGCACTGGGTGAATTAGTCGCTCAGCCACAATTACCTGTCGGATCTAAATATTTTGTTTATATGAAGGACTGAAACTGACTTTATATAAGCAAAAGCATCAGAGATGTAAAGAGTGATTTTTTAACAGGAATCTTCGATTTTGATACTATATGTACAATTAGCACTCTATTTATCTATATTTTGCTAAATTTGGATTGCGCCTGATGGATACACCGGACAGGTTTGCAAATTAATATTACATGGGATTATTCGATATTTTCAAAAAGACTGAAACAACAAAGGAAGACGGTACTGAGAAAGTTTCTGAAACAGAGTCTGTTGCTGGATCGGGAAAACAAAAATTACCTCAGGAGTTTCTTGGAGATTTAGAAAAAACAGAGATGCTGGCTGTATTGCTGGCTGTACCAATGGAGCAAAGAGATGTAGATTGGGTGGATCGTTTTTTAACTGACCTGCCTATGGCGAGTCTGCGCTGCGGAACGCCACAGGTTATTGCCGGACCGGATGGATTTCCTTATTTTCAACTATTTGTTCCCAAACCGGGTGAAGAATATCAGTCTTTTGTAATTGAGAGAATGATGGGTGATTTTATTCTGGAAAGAGGATATGGTATTGTGATCAATCCGGGAGAAGGACAGCCTGACTGGGTGCTGTCTTATGGTGATATTTTAAACTATCATTTGAATGGTGGGTTTTTTACAGCCGAAGATAGTCAGTTCAGTATCAGTAGTACTACAGAAGAAGAGATTGTTGAGGAAGGGGAAGAGATTATGGTAGGCCAGCCTGCTGAAACCGTATTGCCTTCGGAAACCAGAAAATTACTTAAAGACTTTTTTGAACTGAATGGTATTGAAGGACCTAAAGTTTTATTGATGGCTCGTAAAATCGGAGAAGAGCTAAAGCAGGATCTGGCTTTTAATATTACTCCTGAACGTTTTGAAAGTGAAGTTCACTACAGAAATATGATGCAGACTGTAACCTGGTACCTGCCGAGACATTATTCGGTAATAGGATTACATGACGATAATATTGAAAATGGTTTTATGCCCTTGTAGCCAGCCAGTTTTTACCTTCCGTAAAACGGGTAACTAACATCGCTGCTACAGTATCGCCGGTAGAATTTAATAAGGTGGCCATCGGATCAACTAATGTTCCGATGATCATCGCCGGCGGTAATGCCTCTGGAGGGAAACCATAAGCAGAAATAAACAGTAGTTCACCTACGTAACCTCCATTGGGTATTCCTCCTTCAACTATACTGACCAGTATGGTCATTCCCAAAGCAATCATTATAGTCTCTATATTGTCAAAGCTTTTGCCAAACAAAGCGAATACAACTGCCATTTTTATAATTGAAGAAATACTGGATCCATCTTTATGTAATGTGGCACCCAACGGGATGGTTACATTGGCTATATAATCGGGTATGCCGATTTTTTTTGCGGCATCTAAATTGGCAGGTATATTCGCAATACTGCTGCAGGTACCAATTGCGGTTGCTGAAGGAATAATATTATTGTTCCAGTATTTTTTGATCCCCTTTACTCCACCTGCTATGAATGCATAGAGTGTGAATATAACCACAAAATAAAATGCACCTGTTCCGTAGTATAATCCTAATGACCTGGCATAAGTACCGAAAAGCTGAGGACCAAAAACACCAACCTGATAAGCAAAATAAGCACCTAATCCAAGAGGTGCCATCTTCATGATCACAGTAAATACATTTTTGAAAACCTCATTACCCGAATTCAGAAAACTGGAAAAAGCCAACCCATCTTTACCCGAACGTAGTGTAGCGAATCCGGTTAATACGGAGAATATGATCATGGCCAGCATACTTTTTCTGGATAGTAATTCGAAAAATTCACTGGTAGTGAGTAATTGTGTAAGCTGATCTCCCAATGGTTTCTTAACTATGTTTTCTGTTAAGGGGGTATTAGTCATGTGTTCATGAACAGGAAATATTCTCACAGCCAGGATAGTTAAGGAGGCGGAAATTAATACTGTTGACAAAAATACCAGCACCATGACAGCCATCATTTTATTGAGCTTATTTGTTTCTTTAAGATTCCCAATTGCAGAAGCAACAGAGAAAAAAACAAGAGGAATAACTGCTGTGAACAATAAATTAAGAAAAATTTCACCGATTGGTTTAAGTATCTTGACCCGTTCACCAAAAATGAATCCGGCTAGACTTCCAGCGACGATACCAGCTATGAGCCAGATAATTCCCTTGTAATTTTTGTAAAAACTGTTCATATAGCTAATATAGTTTTTAATAGAGATAAAATATGGAATGACTGAAATTGGTATGCTTTTAGTAAGGTGAAAATGACACTGGACAGGATAACCAGCTAGGTAAACTCTAAAAATTTATATAATATTGAAGGATTATTTTAATTGATGAAAAGAAGATCTTTTGTGCAGAAGGCAGGCCTTTTAACAGCTGCGATGGTTTCAGGGAAAATGTTGTCATTTGCTGCTGAGCCTGAATTCCCGTTAGTAAGAAAACCAATTGAATTACGTCGTTTTACAAGTAGGGCAGTAGAAGGTGCGATTACTGAATTTACTGAAAAAGTCAAAAATAAAGAACTGGCCTGGTTATTCAATAATTGTTTTCCAAACGCCTTGGATAATCTGGTTACCTACAGTGAAACGACGGATGGAAGGCCAGATACTTATCTGAGTGCTGGTGATATAGATGCGATGTGGTTAAGGGATAGCAGTGTCCATATGTGGTCCTTTCTGCCTTTTTTAAGAAGAGACAAAGGACTGAGAAACCTGGTGGGTGGAGTGATCAGCAGGCAAGTGAAATATATTATCAAAGATCCTTACGCCAGTTCTTTCTATAATGACCCGGCTAAAATTGGGGCAATGAAAGACGATCTGACTATGATGTTACCTGGCGTTCATGAACGTAAATGGGAAATTGATTCACTCTGTTACCCTATCCGTTTGGCTTACAGGTACTGGCAGCAAACTAAAGACACCAGTTTTTTTGATGCGAAATGGCAGGATGCGATGAAGGCAATTTTAAAAACTTTTAAAGAACAGCAGCGAAAAGAAAATACTGGTCCCTATCATTTTCAGCGGACTACCTTATGGGCAACAGACAGTTTACCAATGGAAGGTTTTGGCTATCCGGTAAAACCTGTAGGTTTGATCTGCTCTGCCTTCAGACCGAGTGAAGATGCAACTGTTTTCTCTTTTTTGATTCCTTCAAATTTCTTCGCTGTAGTGAGCCTGCGTCAGGCTGCTGAGCTTTTCAGAATAATTAAGGCAGATGAACAGGTAGCAAAGGACATGGAAGCTATGGCATTGGAAATACGCCTGGCCTTGCAGAAATACGCAATTGTTGAACATGAAGTTTATGGAAAGGTATATGCCTATGAAGTTAACGGAATGGGAAGCTATAATCTGATGGATGATGCAAATGTTCCCAGCTTATTGGCTTTGCCTTATCTGGGCGCTTTATCTATGACGGATCCTGTTTATCTGAATACAAGAAAAATGCTACTTTCTGAAGGTAATCCTTTTTATTATAAAGGGAAACTTGCTGAAGGTATAGGAAGTCCGCGGATTACCAAACACATGATCTGGCCAATGAGTATCATCGCAAGAGGACTCACTAGCACGGACGATGAAGAAATCAGGAATTGTTTGAAAATGCTGCAGACTTGTCATGGAGATACAGGGCTTTTACATGAATCTTTTGATCCGGATAATCCTAAACAATTTACAGGTTCTGCTTATTCAAGGGCAAATAGCTTGTTTGCAGAGTTTTTATGGAAAACATATCAGGAACGTCCATACCTGTTAGCCTGATCAAATTGTCATTGAAATGAAATTATGAAGAATGCTTAACATTAACTTAACATTAGGTTGGCATCTTTGTATATGTTCTTACCGATACTTGCAGGCACCTTTTATTTATTTACAGCAATAGCTGCTTTTAAAATGGAAACCCCATTAAAGGGATTGTTATTTATTCTTGCTGTTGCAGGGATAAGTGCTATACTTTATTTGTTTGTTTTGTTTCCTGGCATTTCAGGAGTAGCAGTAGCGTTAATGCTGGGTGCATTTATTTTACGTCAGGGTAGCAGATAAAAAAACCACCTGGCTTTTGGGCACAGATGGTTTAATCTTTAATTGTATGTCTTAGACTGAAATTACCATTTGTGCTGGCTTGCAGACAGGCTTACTTGTTTTGCTGTAACTGTTGTATTCACTAATCCTTTGGCATAGATTGTATAGAAATTTCCGGCAGTGATGTCAATATTACTTAAAGTAGCCACAACTGATTTGGTTGCTGTGTTAACCAGGGTAGCTGTATACTTTGTTGGTTTCACATTCTTAAAGGCAGAGAATGCCTGGTAAGCTCTGTTTGTGAAAACTGTAGTATCAGCATCCAGTGTCAGGTCATATGCTGGTGAATCAGAAGAAAGGTTGACAAAACGTATTTTACTTTGTCCCGTTGCGGGTGCAGTAAAATCATCTTTTAAGACTAAGAAAGAGGTAGAATCGCCTTTAGTTACTACATAAAGAGACTGATATTGTCCTTTAATCAGGTTGAAGTTTGCACTATAAAAGCTTTTTGCTGTATTAGGCTTTGTCAGCGCTCCGTTAGTTGTGCCGGGAAATACGCGCACATACTCTAATGTTTTTCCAAAAGTTAATGGTGCAGTATTATTAACTCTTCTGTTGTTCAGAAAGAAATCAACTGAATCTTTTAGGGGCGAAGCATTGGTGATTGACAGGGCAGAAACTTCTTCCGGCTGATATACGTCGTTTTTACAAGAAGTAAAGGCAAGTGCGGTGCCAAATATTGCAATAAGCACTGCAGATTTCTTAATGCTTTTCGAAAATAAAGTAGGATTAGATTTCATGTTAAATTTGTTTTTAATAAAAGTTATTAATTGTTTTTGAAGGTAAAACGGGACTGAAGAGCATAACGCTACAGTCGTTTTTAATAAATCGATTAAAAATGGTTGTATAGGGACGGTGGACTGTTTTGATCAGGATTGTCCAAAATAAAGAGGGATTTGTAAAGAATCATAAATGCATCTGTTAAAATTTCTAAATTTAAATTGATTTGCTGTAGCGTTAATTGGATTAGCTGCGTTTATGCTGGTAATCCGGTTCTGTTAAAAATAGAGATGGTTGCAGCCTGCGTTTTCGCAGGGTATAAAATAGGTATATTGACATATAAGATAGGTTTAACAAAGCGTGGATAATAAAAATACAATGTTCCAGGAGATCATTGCGGGATTGAGTACCCGTGATGATCGTATACAAGAACGTATTTATGTCCACTACTGGGGTTATCTGATGGGGATATCTACCCGGTACTTTAAAGATCGGAATGCTGCAAAGGAAGTGGTAAATGATAGTTTTATGAAGGCATTTAAGACAATGTATGACTTTCGGCACGATCATAATCTTATAGATTTTCAGAAAACCTTTAAGGCCTGGCTGGCAAAAATTACCGTACGTACCGCTTTGGATAAAATCAGAGCGAATAAGTCGGCACTGACCTATATTGAAGAGTATGAAGATGGTGGAACAGGATATGTTGAGGTGGAAGAGAAATTGTTTGCTGAAGATATACTGAGACTTTTGCATGAGCTCCCGGATTTGCACCGTACTGTTTTTAATCTTTATGAGATTGAAGGTTTTAGTCATGATGAGATTGCTTCGATGTTAACGATACCAGTTAGCTCAAGCCGTACTTATCTGACCAGGGCTAAGCAAAAATTGAGAGAACTGTATAAAAAAAGTATTGAAATTAACTGATGGAAGATCCTAAAAAAGAGTTGATAAAGGGAATTGCAGATCTTTTCGAAGATTATGAGGAGACCTATGTGCCGGGAGAATGGGAGTCATTTTCAAAGGTTAGAAAAAAGAAATATCCTTTTTTTGCTCAATGGATAAAAATTGCTGCGGTATTCCTTTTGTTATTATCTGTATTGCCTTTTATGTTCAGTAAGTTTTTTCATCAGGAAAAAGCCAAAACAGTTACTGTAATGAAGAAGGGTACAGAGAATCATGTAACGCAAAAGAAACCGGTAGAAGATGAAAAACCTGTTGATGTAATAGCTGCAAATAAGGACTATCATATTAAAGAGGGGCAGGCTAGTAAAAATCAATATGATCGTGGATCAGAGGCGGTGGATGCTTTTGCTGGAATTGACAGGATGACGGCGGTGGTTCAGCCGGAAATTATTCGTAAAGACCAGAATTCTGCTGTAAGACAATTCAGTAAAGAGAGATTGTTTAATGATGATGTAGCTGAAGTGGCAAGAGGGCAAGTCGTAGCAGCAGAAAGTAAGATTCAGACAGTACCATCACGTTTAAGAAAAGATACGGTTATTCCTGGTAAACGTAATCAGTTGAGTACGGCTGAATTCCTGCTGGCAGAATCGAAGACTCCGGTCAACAGTACCATAAAAAAGAATGAGCATTTATCGAAATGGGATTTTGGTGTACAGGTAATGCCGGCAGCTACCAGTTCAAATTTGAATCTTGGTGCGGGACTGACTACGGCTTATCGTTTATCTGATAAGTTTTCATTAAGCTCCGGTATTTCTTTCCTGCAAATGGAAGCTGGTGGAACAATACCTTCAAGAGGTGGTGATGTAGCGGCTGTAAGTACATTATCCGAGAAGAAATTAACTGCTGTGGATGCAAATATTAAAGCGATAGATATTCCAATTGCTCTTGTCTTTAAACTAAATAAACATTTTTATACTAGTGCAGGTGTATCTTATTTTAACGTAATCAGTGAGAAAAGAAGTAATACTTTCGAGCAGACTGCTCAGGTTGATAAGCAGGGGGTTGATCCGCAAACTGGTTATGCATCTACTTACAAAACATTGTTTGTTGAAAAGGTTGATGAGCCAACGTCAGAGAAAAATCTAAAAGGTAATAGTTACCTGGGTTTCTTTAATTTCTCTGTCGGACGTCAGCAAACTCTTTTTAATAAATATAATATTCGTATCGAGCCATTCATTAAAATACCGGTTGGAAAACTTTCTTCTCAGGATTTACAATTGATGAATAGCGGGATAAAATTTCAACTGTCGTTTTAATCTGAGCCTGATATTTATATTATTTGGCCTGATATTTGCCAATAGGGGGATTTGACAGTGTTTTTAGAAATATGCTGGCAGTTTTTTAATCTAAATTTAATCTGTAAGCTAGTGTTTTCAAGTAGAATACGAAAAATATCCTCCTTTTTTCTGACAGATATATTTATTTGTCATTATCTGTAAATAGCTATAATGTTTTAGCTTAAATTATCGTTTAGTAATGTAAAATTTGCGTTAAATAATTTCTAATTTTATTACTAACAAACTAACCAATTAAATATTTTACAATGAAAACACTGGGACAGAAATTCAAAATTCTCCGTCAAAAAAGAGGTTTAAATCAAAAGACAATGGCTGAATTGTTAGAGGTATCTATTCCGGCTTATTCTAAGCTGGAAACGGGGATTACCGATCCAAACTTCAGCAGGATTCATCAGATTGCTCAGGTTCACGGTTTAGATATCAGGCAATTACTTAATACAGGTGAGGATGATAAAAGTGAGCTTGGGGAAGAAAACGAGCGTCTGAAACAAAAAGTGGTTGAACTGGAAGCAAGTGTAATCCGTTTACAAAGCAAATTGATCGATCTTTATGATAAGGAAGATCAGCGGAACAGGACAACTTAGTCAAAATAATGCGCTGTAATTATTAATTTTCCCCTATTTATTATTCTAACATCATTATCATTTCAATGTCGGATTTGGTAGGGGAAGGTTGTGAAATGAAATATTTATAATACTTTTGGACCGTAATTGAATTTCGGTCTAATTATTTATTATTAGTTTTGAATGGAAAAGGATGAGATTGTAATTGGGGAGATATTATCTGGTGCAAAGAAGCTGTTTGGTAAACATGGTTTGAAAAAAACAACTATGGAAGAGATTGCTACTGCTGCCGGTAAAGGAAAGAGTACGCTCTATTATTATTTTCCAAGTAAGATTGAAATCTTTGAAGCGGTTGTTGAAGATGAAATGAAGAATGTAGTGAAGCGGATCCGTGAAGCTGTAAACATATCATTGACGGCAAAAGAAAAGCTGAAAGCGTATTTGCAGGCCCAGATTACTTCCATTATAGGGTTTCATAGTTTTAGAGAAGTACTGTTTGATGATATAGTTGACAGTATGAGAATGTTGATTTGCATTAAATCAAGATACGAGCAAATTCAGATAGATATGATTACTGAGATTCTCCTGGGAGGCGTTCAATCAGGTGAATTTAAAGAAATGACACTGGAGCGAATGAATAAGATATCTTTTGTCATGGTAACGGTTTTCCGTGGCCTTCATTTTCCCTTGTCTATTGAGCTTTCTGAGCAGCGGACACATGAGTATTTTGACGAAATGATAGATATGCTGATTACGGGGATTGGTAAGGATGTCACAAAGAAACGAATTGAGTAGTGATTGATTTTTCTGATATTTTTTATTTAAAAAGGAAATGTAAGAAAAATTTTAACAATAAAAATAGATACCAAATGTTGAATTATTTATTTGACAATAATATTATAGACTAAAATACGGTTATGGTCTAAGAATAATTTACTTTTGTCTATCTTAAAATTAACATATTTTTAATATATTAGATCATGTTTCATTGCGGTATTTTTTGTATTGGACTGTCTATGAATGAAATAAACTATGAATCTAGCTGAAGTAAACATTATACAATTCAGGCATGCGTAAAAAATTGGGCGATAGGATTGCAGCATTTAAAGATGCAAATGCAATTAAGGAAAAGGGATTATATCCTTATTTCAGATCGATAGAGTCGGCACAGGACACTGAGGTCATTATTGAGGGAAAGAAAACTTTGATGTTTGGGTCAAATTCCTATTTAGGATTGACTAATCATCCAAAGATTAAAGAAGCTGCTAAAAACGCTGTTGATAAATACGGAACAGGTTGTGCCGGGTCAAGATTTCTGAATGGAACATTAGATATACATCTGGAACTGGAAAGAAGACTTGCGGCTTATGTCGGTAAAGAAGCTGCTGTATTGTTCAGTACAGGTTTTCAAGTCAATCTAGGCGTGATTTCGTGTTTACTGGAAAGGAATGATTATCTTATTCTTGATGAGTATGATCATGCATCTATTATAGATGGAAGCCGTCTTTCGTTTTCACGTACGATTAAATATGCGCATAACGATATGGATGATCTGCGTAAGAAATTAAGCAGATTACCAGAAGACTCAGCCAAACTGATTGTGGCGGATGGTATTTTTAGTATGGAAGGTGATATTGTTAAACTTCCTGAGATTGTGCAGCTGGCTGAAGAATTCGGAGCAAATATTATGATGGATGACGCCCACAGTCTGGGGGTTATTGGTTTTAATGGTTCTGGAGTTGCCTCTCACTTTAACCTGACAGATCAGGTAGATTTGATTATGGGTACTTTTAGTAAGTCGCTGGCTTCACTCGGTGGATTTATTGCCGGAACAGAAGAGACTATAGAATACATTAAGCACAGAGCGCGCTCACTAATGTTTAGTGCCAGTATGCCTCCTTCAGCTGTTGCGAGTGTTATTGCTGCACTTGATATAATCGAATCAGAACCAGAACGTATTGATAAACTTTGGGATAATACCAACTATGCAAAAAAACTACTTTTAGATGCAGGATTTGATATAGGGCATACAGATAGTCCAATCATACCTGTTTATATCAGAGATAACGATAAAACTTTCCTGATCACCAATATCTTGCACAGGAATGGGATATTTGTTAACCCTGTTGTTTCACCGGCTGTACCTTCAGACTCATCTTTAATCAGATTCTCACTGATGGCTACACATACTTTTGCTCAGATTGAGGAAGCGGTGGATAAACTTTACGCTGCTTTTAAAGAAGTACAACTAACTCCTGTTAAGGTTAGTATATGAAACATGTCGTTGCCGCTCATGGCAAAAAGGAATTAGGAACATTTATTGACTTCTCTCACAAGTTGTACAAAAATGATCCTAATTATAATCCTGAGTTATTTATAGCTCAGGAAGATATGCTAAGCCTTGGTAAGCATCCTTTCCATGAGTACTCTGCGTTTCAGCTTTTTCTGGCCTATAACGGCAGAAGGGTTACAGGTAGAACTGCAGCGATCAGGAATTTGAAGGGCCGGGAATTGATAACAATGACAGGCCCTGTTAATTTTTCAACCAGAGTCAAAAGAGGGTGTTTGTTCACCTTTGGGATTTTAAGGATCATGGCTTTAGGAATTATTGATGGTTATCTGATTAATAATGCGATTGAACAAATTAAGGGTATAGCGTACAGGGAGTACCGAATTTTTGAAAAAGCAATATGAAAAAGCGAGTGTTGATAACCGGTGCAAGTGGTTTCGTAGGATATCATTTGATTGCTGCAGCCATAAATTCTGGTCTGGAGGTTTTTGCGGCGGTTAGACCAAGCAGCAATATCAAGCATCTTCAGGAATTCAATATTCAGTATACCTATCTTGAATTCAGCGATGTTAATCTGCTGAAAAAGGAATTAGAAGAAAAGCAATACACTTATATTATACATGCTTCCGGTATTACCAGAGCAAAAACAGAGGAAGAATATAATACTGTTAACGCAGGATATAGTAAGAACCTTGCTCAGGCTGCCGTAGCAGCCGATATCAATCTGGAGAAATTCATTTTTGTAAGTAGTTTGGCTGCTTTAGGCCCATTAAAGGATTTGTCAGGTGTGATTCAGGATAATTCTCCTGCTCATCCAGTGACCAGTTATGGGGCCAGTAAACTACTTGCTGAGCAGTATTTAGCGGAAATTAAAGATTTACCCCTTATTGTCATTCGTCCGACTGCTGTATACGGACCACGGGAAAAAGATATATTTATTCTGCTGCAAACAATAAATAAAGGGCTTGAACCTCATATAGGTAATTTTAAACAACAGATCAGTTTTATTTATGTAAAAGACCTGGCAGATATTATTATTGAGGCTTTGTTTTCTAATGTAACAAACAAACAGTATAATGTGTCTGATGGGGGTATTTACGATAGATACGCACTGGCCGAAGGAGTGAAAAAAGCGTTGCATAAACGAACCTGGAAGTTTCATTTACCAGTTTCAGCAGTCGCTGCGTTAGCTTCATTCATGGAACGGATTTATAAAAATTCTGCGGAGGCACCAACACTTAATAAAGAAAAGATGAACGAGCTGACTGCTGTGAACTGGGCATGCAGTATTGAAAGATTAAAAAATGAACTCGGATTTCATCCCGGTTATAATCTGGAAAGCGGGTTAGTAGAAACGGTAAACTGGTATAAAGACAATAAATGGCTATAACTAGCAGGATTCTTAAGTATAATTAAAAATGTTATTTCACAAGATTACATCAACAAGCCTGGGAATTGGGTACATCGGTAAAGGAGCAGGAACTGCTGCTGCTGCTGTGACCTGCCTGGTATGGTATTTTGTACATCCGGATGCATTTAACTTTATCCCTGCACTGATAGTCACTGGTCTTCTGACTGTACTGGGTATCTGGTCGGGAAATGTTGTGGAAGCCATCTGGGGAAAAGATCATAACAGGGTTGTAATAGATGAAGTGGTTGGTATGTGTATCACTTTGTTATGGATTCCGGTTACGCCGGTGAATATATTAATTGGGTTAATCCTTTTTAGATTTTTTGATATTTTAAAACCGCTTTTTATCAGACGCCTGGAGAATTTGCCAGGGGGATGGGGAGTGATGTTTGACGATATACTTGCGGGTATATATGCAAATATCGTATTGCAGATAATTTTAAGATTTATAATACATTAAGATGGCGACTTTCGTAAAAGCTCAGGTCGCTTCATTGTCGGCTTCAATTATTGACTTTCTTACCACATTAGTCTGTACGCAGGTGTTTCATGTTTGGTATGTGCTTGGAAGTGTGATAGGTACCACGGCAGGAGGGATCACCAACTTTATGATGGGACGTAACTGGGTATTTGGTGTGAAAGAAAAGAATATCAATCATCAGATCTTTAAATATATTATAGTTTGGGTAGGAAATTTGCTGTTGACAACAGCAGGCGTTTATCTGGTTACCCATTATTTACATGTTAATTACATTTTATCAAAAATCTTAGTCTCTTGTACAGTTGGAATAGGTTATAACTTTCTGATGCAAAAGAAATTTGTATTTATATAATTTTTTATGAAAACTCGCATTCAAACAATCATATTCATCTGTGCTTTAGCACTGCCGTTTTTTGCAGTTAAAGCTTCGGCTCAACAAACCGTTATTACCGGTGTGGTTACAGATGCCGCTGATAAAGACCCTATTCCTTATGTTACTGTTCTTTTTAAAGGAACAAATATCATTACCAAAACTGATGCGGACGGAAAGTATACAATTTCCACTAGCGAGGCTCATAACCAGTTGCAATTCAGTTATGTTGGATATAAGACGAATTACAGTACGGTAAAACCAGGAGAGACACAGGTCATTAATGTGAGATTGCAGGCCGAATCACAGAACCTGACTGAGGTTGTAATCAGTTCAAACAAACGTCCTGCTTACCGGAATAAGAATAATCCGGCAGTAGAGCTGATCAGGAAAGTTATAGAAAATAAAGGTAAAAACCAGAGTAAAAGCTACGATCATGTGGAGTACCAGCAATATGAGCAGATGTTTTTCTCACTCAGTAACTTGTCAGATAAGTTTAAAAATAAACGGATTTTCAGAAATTACCAGTTTCTTTTTGAACACCAGGATTCTACTAAAATAGGTGGTAAACTCACTTTACCAGTATTTATGGAAGAAAAGGTTTCTAAAAATTACCTGCAGAAATCTCCGGCTAAGAAGAAAGTTATTGTACTTGGTGACAAACATGTTAATTATGATAGTAAGTTCATAGACACGGAAGGACTAAGTAAATATTTTGAAAGAATGTATGCTGATATCAATATATATGACAGTAACATCTCGTTGATGAGTAATCAGTTTCTGAGTCCTATTGCTGATGCATCTCCGACATTTTATAAGTTTTTTATTACTGATACGATCAAAACACATAGTCCAAAGCTGATTGAATTATCTTTTATTCCCAGGAATAATACTGACCTGTTATTTGAAGGCAAGATGTATATTACAATGGACGGTAACTATGCTGTTCAGGACGCTTTTCTTACCGTAAATAAAAATATCAATTTAAATTTTGTAAGGGCACTTGAGGCTAAACTTGATTTTGATAAAAATGAGGATGGCAGGTATCATTTATCAAAAACCAACCTTATCGTGGATTTTGGTATTAATAAAAGTAAAGGTGGTGGTTTTACTGGCCAGCGCACTGTTGTCGTTAGTGATTATAAGATTAATAAGCCACAGGCAGATTCAGTTTATGCAGGGCCATCAATGGTTTTATCACCACAGGCCGCTTTGCGTTCAGATCAGTTCTGGGCAGAGAACAGACAGGATTCTACCGCTGGTGCGAAAATCAAAATTTATAAAAATATAGATACTTTACAGACCATTCCTTCTTTTAAAAGAACGATGGATCTGATTACGCTTTTCTTTGCAGGGTATAAGGATTTTGGACCATTTGAAGTTGGACCGGTGAATACTTTTTACAGTTTTAATAATGTAGAGGGATTCCGTTTGCGTCTGGGCGGTCGTACTACACCAGCTCTGAGCAAAAGGTATTATTTTGAAACTTATGCTGCGTATGGTTTTAAGGATGAAAAATGGAAGTATTTCTTAAGTGCAACTTACTCACTGAATAACAAATCTATTTATGCATTCCCTCAGAACTATATCAGAGGAAGTTTCCAGAGAGATACAAAAATACCGGGTCAGGAGCTTCAGTTTGTTCAGGAGGATAACTTCCTGCTGTCCTTCAAAAGAGGAACTAATGACATGCTTTTGTATAATGATTTTTATAAGATTGATTATGTCAAAGAATTCGAGAATCACTTTTCTTACACAGTAACTTTACGTAAATGGACGCAAAGTCCAGGTGGAACGCTGGTTTTTAACAATACTGAAAATAATACACTCAACAGTGTGGGTCTGATCAATACTTCTGAGATTAGTGTTAATCTGCGTTATGCTCCGCATGAGAAATTTTATCAGGGTAAGATTTACAGGGTTCCGATCTTTGATAAGTATCCGATTTTTAACTTAAGATACACAGCAGGATTAAAAGGTGTACTTTCCGGTCAGTATAACTACCAGAACCTGATGGGAAGTATTGACAAAAGATTTTATCTTTCTCAACTGGGTTATACTGATGTAACGATTGAAGGAGGGTATATTTTTGGAAAAGTTCCTTTCCCTTTACTTGATATACACAGAGCGAATCAGACCTATGCCTATCAACTAAATTCTTATAACTTAATGAACTTCCTGGAGTTTGTGAGTGATCATTATGCGAGTATCAATATTGATCATAATTTTAATGGATTCTTTTTTAATAAGATACCATTGATCAAGAAATTGAAGTTAAGAGAATCCGTATCTTTCAAAGCTTTATATGGCGGACTGAGAGATCAGAATAACCCGAATATGGATCCTTCACTATTACAATTCCCCAAAAATGCAGATGGGGTGCCGACTACTTATACTTTAGGTCGTCAGCCGTATATGGAAGGAAGTGTCGGGATTGGTAATATTTTTAAACTATTGCGTGTAGACCTTGTTAAACGCTTTACATACCTGGATAACCCGGTAGTGTCGCCATGGGGAATCAGAGCAAGGGTTAAATTTGATTTTTAATAAAGAATAAAGAAGTACTTATGCAAGCATTATCATTTCGTGATCGTTTACAGCAAACGATTTATAAGATCATTAATCCTTTTGTAAAGGGATTGATCCGAATGGGTTTGACGCCCAACGCTGTAACAACAATAGGTCTGATACTAAATATCGGGGTAGCGGTTATTTTTGTTTTTGGTGCAGAGGGCAGTAACAGAGGAGATCTTTCCTTTGTTGGCTGGGGTGGAGCACTTGTTCTTTTTGCCGGATTATTTGATATGCTTGATGGTCAGGTTGCGCGTTTGGGAAATATGAGTTCAAAATTCGGAGCGCTTTATGATTCAGTTCTGGATCGCTACAGTGAACTGATTATGTTCCTGGGAATTTGTTATTACCTGGTTTCCCATCATTACTTTTTAAGTTCATTGTTCGCATTTATTGCACTGATAGGTTCTATGATGGTAAGTTATACCCGCGCAAGAGCAGAGGGGTTAGGAATTGAATGTAAAGGAGGGCTGATGCAACGTCCTGAACGTGTAGTTACTATTGGAATTTGTGCCATGGCCAGTGGTATTGCCGGACATTATATTGGTGGAGATTATAAAATTTATGTTCCAGGTATTTCATTCCATATTTTTGAAACGATCTCGATCTTTACTATTCCGATTACTGTCATGGCTTTTATGACTAACATAACCGCTATAAACAGATTAAGAGATGCAAAAAAAGCACTGGATGTAAAGGACCTTAAAGAAAAAGAACAAGAGGTAGCATCGACTGCTAAAAATCAACCCTTGACTACTATTGTGACCGGATTGTTTTTATTGACTGCCATCTTCAGTTTTGGCCCGGCTGCAACAGTCTTTTCACAAACACGTGATCAGAGTAACCCTTCGCCGCTTAAATTTCCAGTTCCGAAAGGGATAACTAACCAATTGTTTTATGTTCAGCGAGACCCGAATACCAATACAATTATTTGTGAATTAAATACAAATGGTAAAGGTCAGGTAGATAAGGATAACCCTGTACATGTTTACTGGATCCGTTATTCGGAGGATGAGTCAAGAAAAGAACTGGGGTATATCCAACGTAAATTTGCTTATGGTATAGAATCCAAAGCATTAGCGAATGATCAGTTTGAATTACGTTTTGTTTCTCATAAGAAATTGCCGTTATATCTTACAAGATCTGATGAAGATAATAAATATCATGTTTATGTGACAGTTAATAATAAGAAAATTCAGGTAGAACGCATATTTTTGCGAATAGAAGGTGGATCGTTCTGGTTACCTAACGTAAAGTATGTGGAGATCAAAGGAATGAATACTTCTACAAATGCATCAATTACAGAAAGAATTAAGATTTAATAAAGCACGCTCATGAAGAAGAATTTTATATCCAACTCTCCCGAATCTATCCGAATGTTTAAAAGTGGGTTACTGGAGAAATTATCAAAAGTTGATTTTTACGTACCACTTATAGTTTTTATTCCTATTATTGGCTTTTTAATCTGGAAGGCATTTGCAGATATACAAATGAATTTCCTGGAATTTACGGCCTGGTTATTTATAGGTTTATTTATCTGGACCATTACGGAATATATCATGCATCGCTATATTTTTCATTTTTATCCAAGTTCAAAAATTGGTAAAAGAATACATTTCATCTTTCATGGTGTTCATCATGATTATCCAAACGATGCTAAAAGGCTAGTAATGCCACCATCTGCGAGTATCCCAATGGCATTGGCATTATACCTCGTATTCTTGTATATCCTGCCGGCAGGAACTATTTTTGCTTTCTATGCTGGATTTTTGATTGGTTATTTGTTTTATGATATGGTGCATTATGCATTACATCATGCAAATTTTAAAAACCCATTCTGGAAAAAATTGAAGCAGCATCATATGTTACATCATTATTCGGATTCAACCAAAGGATATGGAGTAAGTTCCGCTATCTGGGATAAAGTTTTAGGATCAGATTTTATAAAAAAAGTAAATGACAGACCAGATACGGCTGAATAGACCATTTTTTTCGCTTCGTGATATCCTGTCAACTACTGCGGTATCTCTGGCTTATTTATTGATTTCTTATTTTTTAATCGGATTTAAAAGCCAGCAGATTATTCTGGTGGCTTTGTTCAATCTTTTTTATTACGCTTCGGTGATAAGCAGAAAATTTATCCTGGGTTTCTCGATCTTTATCGTGTACTGGATTATTTTCGATTATATGAAGGCATTTCCCAATTATGTTTTCAATAAAGTGCATATTGAAGAGTTGTATAATCTGGAGAAGCATATTTTTGGTATTTCTTCTCAGGGAACTGTTCTGACGCCTAATGAATACTGGAGATTACATGGCAGTACAGCAATGGACGTTATTGGTGGCATATTTTACCTGATGTGGATTCCTGTTCCTATTGCTTTTGCAGTTTATCTGTTTTTTGTAAACAGGGAACAGTTTCTTAAGTTTTTGTTCACTTTTGTATTGGTGAACCTGATAGGTTTTGTGATCTATTATCTTTATCCGGCTGCTCCACCCTGGTATGTGCAATACCACCGGTTTGTATTCGAGGCTCATACTATGGGTAATACAGCTGGGCTGGTTAAATTTGACCGGTTTTTTAATGCACCGATATTTAAATCCATTTATAGCAACGGATCTAATGTGTTCGCAGCTATGCCTTCTTTACATTCTTCTTATCCGGTTATCGTTTTATATTACGGACTGAAAAATAAATTGGGACTGGTAAATGTCTTCTTTGGTGTAGTAATGCTGGGAATATGGTTTACGGCAGTTTATACAAGTCATCATTATGTACTGGATGTTTTATCTGGTATTATTTGTGCAATTGTTGGAATTGGCCTTTTCAACTGGCTGCTTAAGCATACTGCATTAAATGGACTTGTGGAAAAAATGTACGCGGTAGTCCGTTAGTGTTCCAAAATGTCTAATTTTACGGGTATAAATAATAATCAGCTTTGGCAGTCATACCCTCAATTAAATTATCCGAATTAACTGGTCAGATCCATGATGTGATCAATGGGGTATTTGGGGCAAAGACATTCTGGGTAATTGCAGATATAACCAATTATACTTATAAACCTCAAAGTAATTTTCATTATTTTGAATTGGTTGAAAAAGATAAATCCTCGGCTAAAATCCTGGCGAAAATTGGTGGGAGAGCCTGGGGAAATGCCTCAGTAAATATTTCTAATTTCGAGAAAGCTACAGGGCAGCAGTTCAAGAATGATATTAATGTTCTGGTTCAGGTTGCTGTACAGTATAGCCCATCGTTTGGATTACAGCTTAATCTGCTTGATATCGATACGAGTTTTACTTTGGGGCGTTTTGAGCAGCAACGTAAAGAGACACTGGACCGACTGGTAAGAGATAATCCTTCATTTATCAGACTGGAGAATGGACAATATCTGACCAGAAATAGTGAACTGTCTTTAAATAGGGTATTACAACGTATTGCCGTAATTTCTTCTAATACTTCGGCTGGTTATCATGATTTTAAACACACACTTGAAAATAATACTTTTGGTTATCATTTTGAGATAGACGATTATTTTGCCTTAGTTCAGGGAGAAGGAAATGCCAAACAGTTTTTAGCAAAGCTGATACAGGTATTTGGTTCAGGTAAAGAATATGATGCGCTGGTAATTATAAGGGGAGGGGGAGCCCAGACTGATTTTCTGATTTTTGATAATTATGAACTCAACCGTGCAATTGCTAAGTTTCCAATACCGGTGATTACAGGGATCGGGCATCAGAAAAATGAGACCATTGCAGATTTGATGGCACATACTTCTACCAAAACCCCGACCAAGGCTGCAGAAATGCTTATTGCTCATAACAGAAATTTTGAAGAATCTGTTTTATCACTACAGCAGCATTTAGTAATCAGAACTTTTCAGATGATGACCCAGCATAAAGAGCAGCTGACACGTTTAAACCAGCTAATTATCAACTCATCAAAAAACATGTTGCATGAGAAACATAGGGATATCGTGAATCTTTCGGGTTTGATATTGACCAATCCAAAGATTATAATATCGAATAAGAATAAAGACCTGAATAATCTGCTGGCTAATTTCAAATCCTTTAACAGGATGTATTTTATAAATCACACCAGATACATCAGCCATTTTGAATCTGTGGTCAGAATGATGAGTCCACAGAATATTTTAAATAAAGGCTTCGCAATTATTAAGGTAAACGGTTCTATTGTGAGCAATGCAGAAAGCATTATTCCCGGAACTTCGTTAACTGTGAGCCTGGCTTCGGCAGAAATCAATACAAAAGTTTTATCTAAATCACCCCGTAATGGAAAAGAATTTGAATTATGAGGCCGCTTATCATGAGCTTACTCAGATTGCCCAGGAAATAGAGACTGAAGCTGTTTCGGTAGATATTCTTGCTGAAAAAGTAAAACGGGCCTCAGAGCTGATCGCTTTTTGTCAGACTAAACTAAGGTCCACAGAGACTGAAGTAAACAAAATTATAAAGCAGATGGAAAATCAACCGTTATAACTACCTTCGTTTACCATTTAATTAAAATAATCAGCCATGTTAGTTTATAGTCCGGAAGAAGAAGAAGTATTTTTTGATCAGATTGATCAGGTTTATACACTGACTGAGTCTCAGAATTTAGAGGAAGCGGAGGCGCTTTTATTGAAAATCGATTCGTCAATACCTCATCCTAAAGAAAATTGTAGTGTTGGCAGCATATTGCTGGATAGCATTTTCTCTTTTTATGAGCAAACAGGGAAGGTTGAGAAGGCACTGCCACATTTTTTGAAAGAAACTGAATATCTTCAGGAGAAAATGAAAACAGGAATAGTAAAAAGTTCGGGCCATTTCATTACGACAGGTAGTATTTATTATGTGTTGGGAGATCTTGACAAGGCGAGAGTATATTTTAAAATTGCTCATAGTTTAGGCAAAAACAGTATTTTCCATGATTTTAATGCTGATTTTTTACATATGGCTGTAGTTTCAGATACTGAGTTCGAAGAATTTAAAAGGAACTTTGTCCTGGCCGAAAATTTGCCTCAGGAAGAACTGACTGATGAACAACAGGACCAGATGGAAGAATATTGTGACCAGGGAAATCTTGAAATGGATGCAGAAAATTTTGAGAAGGCTGCCGAATGGTTTCAGAAGGCATTAGATGTGTTGCCTGAACCTAAGGAAGACTGGGAAGCTGCTGGTTGGGTTTCGGCCTCTTGTGGGGATGCTTATTTCAATGCAGGTAAGTATAAAGAAGCACTGGAGCAGCTGTTGTTAGCTCATGAGATTTATAGTAGTGAAGAAGATGTAAATCCATTTGTATTACTGAGACTGGGGGAAACATATTTTGAGCTGGGTGATCATGAAAATGCAAAGAAAAACTTATTAACTGCTTATCAGATGGAAGGTGCCGATCTTTTTGAAGATGATAAGAAATATCTTAATTATCTTAAAACACAGCATAAATTATAAGCGCTAAGCGGTAATGAGCTGTTGTTCTATGATGGATAACAGGAAAGAGATATTGAAAGGTTTAGGTACAACTTCATCTGCACATATCTCTTTCACTACTTCTATTTTTGGGTGAGTTGACAAGACGATAACTGGTATATGACTGGATTCTTCTGCGGATTTAATGGATTGACAAAGAGCTGTTCCTTCTTCGGTTGGATTAATAATATCGAGGAGGATAGCATCTGGCCTGAAAATTTTGATACGCTCAAACATTTCCGTTTCCTGAGAGATTAAATCAGTGAGATATCCTTCGTCTGTCAATACTATATCAATGAGCTCAAGAATTTCTCTGTTTTTCTCTAGTACCAATATCTTTTTATTCATTCGCTGCATTTTTATAGGTAGTGAGTAAAGATAAAGACAAAAATCAAGTCATGTGAAATCATTACGTCATATTTTAGGAGACGCCATCTTAACTGAAGACCTGTCATCGCTTATCAGTGTTCAGCCTGGTTGAATATTTATTGTAATTAATTGATGATTTCAGCATTTATTTCGTAAAAGTTATATATTTGATATGTATAAAAAATTAAACCATGGAAAAATTTTCAAAACTAAAGGAATTACTTACTGCTGCTGAAGTTGATGCAGAGAAATTTTATTCTGCAGGTAATAGTGCAGCTGGAACAAGAGTGCGTAAAGCGATGCAGGATTTAAAAGGTCTTGCTCAGGATATTCGTACTGAAGTAACCGAGAAAAAAAATACTGCTAAATAATTTAAGCACAACCTTACCTCAAGAGGGATTTCAAAAACCCTCTTTTTCACTTTTTTATGCCTTATACTGCGAATCCTGAACGTTATACTAAAATGCAATACCGCCGTTGTGGTAAAAGCGGCTTAAAATTACCTGCCATATCTCTGGGTTTATGGCATAATTTTGGTTATGTTGATCAACTGGAGAATTCCAGGAATATCTTAAAACTGGCTTTTGACAGTGGTATCACACATTTTGATCTGGCAAATAACTATGGTCCCCCTCCGGGTTCGGCAGAAGAGAATTTCGGTACACTCTTAAAGCAGGATTTTATGGCTTACAGAGATGAGATGATCATTTCTTCGAAAGCTGGTTACACGATGTGGGACGGACCCTATGGTGACTGGGGATCCAAAAAATATTTAGTTTCCAGTTTGGATCAGAGTTTAAAACGAATGGGCCTGAACTATGTTGATATATTTTATCATCATCGGCCAGACCCTGAAACTCCTTTAATCGAAACAATGACTACACTTGATCTGATGGTACGTCAGGGGAAAGCATTGTATGTAGGCATTTCTAATTACCCGGCTCCTGAAGCAGCTGAAGCTATGGCTATATTGAAACAATTAGGTACGCCCTGTCTGATTCATCAGCCAAAATATTCGATGTTTGAAAGATGGATTGAAAATGGTTTGCTGGATTTACTGGGTGAGGAAGGAGTAGGCTGTATACCTTTTTCTCCATTGGCCCAAGGTTTATTGACGAATAAATACCTTCACGGGATTCCAGGGGATTCCAGGATAGCAAAAGCACATGGTGCATTAAAGGAAGACCAGATTACACAGGAGCGTCTTCATCAGTTACAGGAATTAAATACCTTAGCAGCTAAACGTGGTCAAAGCCTGGCACAGATGGCTTTATCGTGGATTTTACGGGATCAAAGAGTAACATCCGTATTAGTTGGGGCAAGCAGACCGGAACAACTTGCTGATTCTATAAAATGTCTTGATCATTTGTCTTTTGGTGAAGATGAATTGAATATGATCGAACATATTTTGTCAAATTCAGATAAAAACTGATTTCCTTAATCAATTCGATCTAATTTCAATTATATTTGGGTTGATTAAGTTCTTTACTATTTTTTCTTTATCAACAGGAAAAGGTTCTGCTTAACGCAGATTAATAGGGAATCGTGTGTGAATCACGAACTGTCGCGCAACTGTAAGTAACTCAACAGTTTTTACCGATAATATATCCACTGTCTTACGGGATGGGAAGGATGGTGAAAATGTTACAAGTCAGGAGACCTGCCTCAACCGAATTGACAATGCTTTCGCGAATTGAAGCTTTTGATCAGGTATGATGCTTTTTTAATGCAGTGAAAACAATTGATATTGTTCTAGCCTGCTGGTGCATACATATTTAATCTTTCTTCTCTTATAAAACATTGTGAACATCTAGCTTAAAAGAGCTGTCCGCCGGATAGGATAGAAGCTGCAAAAGAATTGCGTTTATCCGTAAAAGAACCAGTAAGTTTGCAGGCTTGAACAGGAGGTTGTAATCTAAACCGTCTGTTTTATATAAACACACACACAATGACAATAGAAGAGAAGATCCAAGCATCAGAGACCCGAATTTTTAAAGCCGTATTCCCTAATACCACAAATCATTATGATACCCTGTTTGGCGGAACTGCCATGCACATGATGGATGAAGTTGCGTTTATTACTGCAACAAGATTCAGTCGCCAGAGAATGGTTACTGTAAGCAGTGACAGGATAGATTTTAAAATGCCTATTCCAGCTGGTACAATCGTTGAACTGGTAGGTACAGTGAGTCATATTGGTACGACCAGTATGAAAGTGAAAGTTGAAATTTATGTGGAACAAATGTACTCTGAGGATCGTGAGAAAGCAGTTACAGGAGAATTTTCATTTGTAGCTATAGACGACCATAAGAAGCCAACAGCAATTCTTAAATAATTGATCAGAGTTTAATCAAAGAAAAAGGACCTCATCTTAATGAAGCCCTTTTTCTTTGATTAACTCTCCAATATGGTGATTTGCTGGATTATTTCTTCCTTTTTTACAGAATAAGGCTTATTCTCTCTTATAGTTTGGTAAACTGCATCAAATAAATGTATATAGGAAGATTTTCCTGGTGGAATGAGTTCTTTAGTGATTGTACCATCGGCATTCATACAACTCAGGATTCCTTCTTTACCAGGCTCTTCAATACCAAACAATGGATCATCAGGATTCATATTTTTTAGCAGCTGTGCTTCCTGAATATCAGATCGCCGTTTTTGATAAGACCCTTTAGTCCCGTTAATAATGAAGGCAGGTTGTTGTTCCACGACAAGCATGCTCATGGTAATGAATACCTGCAAGTCTTCCGGATATTTCAAGTGGATGTAGGCATAATCATCAACTTGTGTACCGGGCCTGTAATAGCCCAGAGTTTTAGTCCATTCCAGTGGCTCTCCAAATAAGGCAAATACCATATCCAGTAAATGAGGCCCCAGGTCATATAACAGGCCACTGCCTGGCATAGGAGTTTCTTTAAATACTTTAGGACCTATGGTATAACGATATCTGTCATAACGGATATGCGCTTCTACCAGACGACCAAGTTTACCACCGTCAACTATATCTTTAACAGCTAGAAAATCACTGTCATAGCGACGGTTCTGATAAGGAAGGAGATAGAGGTTATGTTTTTCAGCTTCTTCGAAAAGTATTTCGGCTTCGGCAACTGTAACTGTAAATGGTTTTTCAAGTAAAATATGTTTCCCGGCCCGGATTGCTTTTTGTGCGAATTCAAAATGCGTGTAATTTGGTGTATTGATTACAACGAGTTCGATTTCTGGGTCTGCCATCAGTTCGTCGATAGTAGAATAGCTCTTGATTCCTGGAAAACGAAGGTGTGCATTCTTTTCCTTGCGTTCTACTACTGCATCAAGATTAAATCCGGGATGTGCCGCTATGAAAGGAGTGTGAAACAACTTTCCGGACATTCCATATGATAATATGCCTGTATTTATTGGTTTTTGCATGCCTAAATATATTAAATTCGTTGTTACTTAATACTAATCCAATCAAGATGAATGATTACAAAATGCAAGCTGCTAAAGCCTCGCTGAAATTTATAAAAACAGGTCAGACTATTGGTTTGGGTGCTGGAACAACCATTTTTCATTTAGTTGATCTGATTAGCCAGGATGAGCTTCTTGCTGTATCGTTAACTATCGTCTCTTCTTCATTTAAAACACGTACTTACCTGTCTGAAAAGGGCTTGAATGTCGGGTTTTCAGATCTGATAGCAAATCTGGATAGCTATTTCGATGGATGTGATCAGTTTGACCGTGAATTAAATGCTTTAAAGAGCGGAGGAGGGATACATACCAATGAAAAGATCCTGGCTTCGATGGCAACAGAATTTATTCTAATAGGGGATGAAGGGAAAATGGTGTCAGCATTAGATCATAGGCATCCGCTGGTTATAGAGATTTTACCTGAAGCACTGTCTGTCGTTTTGCGGAAAATTAAACTTACTTATCCAGGGGCTGAAGTAACCCTGAGGATGAGCAATCAAAAGGATGGTGCCGTTATTTCTGATAACGGTAATCTGCTTGCGGATATCCATTTCTCAGAATTACCTGAACTCAAGGAGCTGAATATTTTTATAAAGATGATTCCTGGAATAGTGGAGCACTCGCTGTTTTACCGCCTAGCAACAAGGGCGGTGATTGCAGGTGAAAATGGAATAAGAGTGATTATTCCTGAATATCAATAAATAAGAAGGGGGCTGTCAATTAATTGACAGCCCCCTTCTTATTTATTGATATTGAATGAATTAAATTCCCAGGCTTTTTCTTGTTGCTGCTGGTATACCGCCTTTGTTTAATAAGAATGCAGTAGTTTTATATTTTACATAATTCTTGGTCACGTATAAATAACCTTTATAGTCGTTGGTTACGCCCCATGAATTTTTTACGATATAATATTCTTTGCCATCCTGATCTTTGGCCAATCCAACGATATGCATACCGTGATCATCAGTAGTCTGATAATTATCGAAAGCTTCCTGACGGTTAGCTTCAGTAATTTCCATTTCAGGTTTTGGACCGTTGAACATAGTTTCTTTCTCCTGAGCAGTCATTTCATCATATGGTTTAGCTGGTACATAAGCTACTCCATTTTTGTAAGAGAATGATTTCTCACTTACATCTGTTGCCCAGGCTACAGAATAACCTTTTTTCAATGCATTGTCAATGATATCAGTGATATCGTTCACTTTTACATTGTAAACCTGATCAAATGACCAGTTATCAGGCACTAATAAAGTAAATTTAGTATAATAAGGATGATCGTTAAATGATGATAATTCTACATAATCATCAGGATTGATACCTACTACCTGTTTAGCAAAAGTCTGCGGAGTATAGCTCTTTCCTTTGTAATCGAATTTTTCAGGTACCTGACCTAAATAAGCATCGATTGCCGCTGTATAAGCTTTTTCCCAGTTTGGTGTTAAAGTTTTGTTAGGGTTTTTAACTACAGCTTCGAGGATACCTGTAGTGATTGCGCCCATTTCTCCAAACTTGTTAATTGTAGTGCCGTAGTTTAAGCCTGTATAGTTTACTTGTGGAATTGCACCATATTTTCTATACATATTAATTACATCATGTAAAGCACCTCCATCGCCCAGGCTTACTGCTCCGTGCATACGGACATAGTTTCTACCTTTTTCTACATAAGCGTTACGTGCCGAAAATATTTGTGATAAGGCTACTGGCTCTTTTCCCATTCTGATCATTTCTGATTCCAGGAAAGAGTTGGTAGAATAACTCCAGCAGGTACCTGATGAACCCTGGTTTTTAACTGATGTATTTTCAAGGTTAATCACATCAGTGAATTTAAAACCTGAAGTGCTATTTGCAGAATGGTTGTTTTTTAAAGAGTTTACCAGATCGTCCTGAGCAAACAAAAAAGAGGATGTTAACAATAGTCCGGAAGCAAGGACTAAAGGTCTAAATATTGATTTATTCATATTGTGTGGTTAATTAGTATTCTGCTTGATATAGTGCAACAACATTGCATTTGTGTATCTTCGTCTGGCAATGTACAGCTTTTACACAATATTGAAAAAATAATGAACGGAAAATATCCTGAACAACATAAAATTTACACTAAGTGCCAGGAAACGTTATTTTATTTGGCCAATTATAGGGGTTAAACATGATGTATCTATTAAGTTTGTAATATGAAGGCAAAAGAAGTAACGATCCTGACTGGATTTTTGGGCGCAGGGAAGACAACAGTCCTGAATGCAGTGATTTCGAAAATGAAAGATACCCGTTTCGCTATTATAGAGAATGAAATTGGTTCTGAAAGTATCGATGCCGGACTGATTATTAAGGGGGATGATGACATTGTAGAGCTGAACAATGGTTGTATCTGCTGTTCCCTGAATGATGATCTCTTTGAAATCTTAAATAATTTATGGGATAAAAAGGATTCCTGGGACCACTTAATTATTGAGGCTACCGGAATCGCTGATCCTGCAAATATTGCGCACCCATTTTTAACCATGGATCAGGTGAAAAGGGGATATGATTTAAAAAGGGTAATTTGTATAGTGGATGCTGAGCTAATCGAAGATCAGTTAAAGGAACGCCCTGAGGCAATCCAGCAGATTGCTTTTAGTGACAGTATCTTATTAAATAAAATTGAAAAAGTTAGTGAAGGGTATGTGAAAGAATTACAGGCAGTCCTGAAGACCATAAATCCATTCGCCGAAATTCTGGTAGCTACCAAAGAAGATTTTCAGATCAGGAAGATGTTTTCCAGGGAGCGTTTTGCAAACTTTTACAGTAACCCTAAACCTGTGGTTACGCCCAAAGGAATTTTTAGTCTGGGAAATGGTAATACAGAAAAGCAACCTTTAATGGCTGCGTCTGCCTCACATAACCGGCATGAACATAGTGATATCGAGACTATTCTTTTAAAATATAAAGAGAGTTTAAATATTGAGGAACTGGAGCATAGAATGATGGTTTTCCTGATTTTACAATCTGCTAATGTATACCGGATTAAAGGTATTATCTATAGTCATGTTTTCCAGAGCAGGCTCGTGTTGCAGACAGTGGGTAAGTCGCTTTCTATTACACTGGGTGAAAACTGGTTACCAGATGAGATAAAAGAAACTAAAATTGTAGTGATCGGAAAAGATCTTAAGCTATATGGTTTTGATAAGATGTTCCGTACCTGTTTATATCCTGAATCAGAACATCAGGCTGATTAATTGATTATTAATGCTGTAAAAATAGTATCTCCCTTATGATCCATGCTTACAAAACTCTATTCCTGTTGCCTTTATTGTTGTTTTCTTGTTCGTCACGTCAGCTGGTTTCTGATTCTGTTGCAGAGAATGGAGTAAGCAGATCGCTGGCTATCTATCGTAAATCAGTACTTGCGGGTATTCATTATGCACTGGAGCTTGATATCCCGAAACAAAGGGCACAGGCAATTGTTGCTCATGAAGTTGTAAATTTCCAGTTAAGTGCTGTCAGATTTCCGCTTCAGCTGGATTTTAAAGAAAATCCAGCTAGAATTAGTTCGCTGACCATTAACGGACAGAAGGTACAGGTGACACATCAGAATGAGCATTTGATTTTAATGCCTGAATTTCTTAGAAAAGGAAACAATGATGTGCAGATTCAATTTCAGGCGGGTGAGGGGGCTTTGAACAGAAATCAGGATTATCTATATACTTTATTCGTTCCTGACCGGGCAAGAACAGTTTTTCCTTGTTTTGACCAGCCGGATCTTAAAGCAACTTATACACTTACGCTTCGTTTGCCAAAAGAATGGAGTGCCATAGCAAATGCTGAATTGAGAGATTCTGTACTGGATCAACAAACTAAAACTTATTATTATAAGACATCCGATTTATTAAGTACCTACCTGTTTGCTTTCGCCGCAGGTAAGTTTCAGCTTTATCAAAATAATGTAAATGGTCATCCTGCAAGTTTTCTCTACCGTGAAACGGATGCTGTGAAACTCAAATCAAGTTTGCCGGCCATATATGATATCCATTCTTCTTCTTTGAAGTATTTTGAAGACTGGACAACTATTCCATATCCTTTTCAGAAATTTGGATTTGTGGCGATCCCGGATTTTCAGTTTGGTGGAATGGAACATCCGGGAGCAATTCAGTATAAAGCATCCAGTTTGTTCCTGGATGCCGGTGCAACCAAAGATCAACTCAATGCCAGGAATAATCTTATTGCGCATGAAACGGCACATATGTGGTTTGGTGATCTGGTGACTATGGATTGGTTTTCAGATGTCTGGATGAAAGAGGTCTTTGCCAATTTTATGGCAGATAAAAGTGCGGAAGGACAAGACGGAAACGATAATTATACACTTAAATTTCTAATTGATCATTTTCCTGCGGCCTATGCAGTAGATCGTACAGCAGGAGCAAATCCTATCCGCCAGCCGCTCGACAACTTAAAGGATGCAGGGACACTTTATGGTAATATTATTTATCATAAGGCCCCTATAATGATGCAGCAGCTGGAAAAACTGATGGGAAAAGATAAATTTCAGGAAGGAGTAAGGGAGTATCTGCATAAATATGCGAATACTAATGCGTCCTGGCCAGATCTGATCCGTATTCTGGATCGTCACACGCCAGTGGATCTCGAAAAATGGAATAGGGTTTGGGTAAATGAAAATGGAAGGCCTGTAATTGATTATACTATGGCCTATCAGAGTGGTAAAATCAAACGTCTGGTAGTTACCCAAAAACCTGAATATGGATTACAGCGGGTATGGCCGCAGACTTTTGAGATAACTTTATTCTATCCTGGTTTAGTTAAGGTACTTCGTGTTAACTTAAAGGATGGAAATCTGGAGCTTAAAGAAGCTGAAGGTCTGGATAAGCCCTTGTTTATGCTTTTCAATTCTGGTGGGGATGGCTATGGGCAGTGGCCTGTTGATGTGCAGATTTTGCAATATTTGTTTGGGATCGAAAAGCCTTTGCACCGCTCAGTTGCCTATATTTCCTTATACGAACAGATGCTCAATGGTAAAACAGTGAGTCCTGCGGACTTGTTAATGCTCTTTAGTCAAGGGCTGGAAAAGGAACAGGAAGAATTGAATATCAGGCTACTATGTGGTTATATCAGTAATATTTACTGGCAGTTTATTAGCAAAAGTGAAAGAGTAAAAATAGCTGCAGAGCTGGAAGATAAATTATGGGCTGCTATGTTGCGGCAAAAAAGTGGTAACAATAAAAAGCAACTGTTTAAAGCTTATCAGGATGTATTTTTAAGCCAGACCGCAAGAAACAGGTTATATCAGGTCTGGAAAGATCAAAAAGCGCCTACTGGAATAACCCTCTCAGAGGACGATTATACCAGTCTGGCATTTTCTCTGGCGGTTAGGGATGATGCTGACAACTCTATCCTGGCTAAACAGGAATCCAGAATTACGAATCCGGATCGCAAAAAACGCTTTGAATTTATTGTACCGGCTGTTTCCGGGAACAAAAATACAAGAGACGAATTCAATAGTAGCTTGAAATATTTAGCTAACAGAGCCAGAGAATCAAATGTTCTTGCTGCCCTGTACTATCTTCATCATCCGCTGCGTCAGCAATATAGTATAGCTTATTTGCCAGGTAGCCTGGCGTTGCTGGAAGAAATTCAGTCTACAGGGGATATCTTTTTCCCGCAATCATGGTTACAGGCGAATTTTGGAGCCTATCAAACTAAAGAAGCTGCAGATATAGTGCGGGGTTTCCTTAAGAGTCATCCAAATTATAATCCCCGGTTGAAGGCGAAAATTTTGCAGGCTACTGATAATCTATTCAGAGCAGAGAAGTTGTCCGATTAAAGGGGGGAGCTAAAGGCGTAAAACAGTTAAATGAATATGCGAATATTTTCGATATAGTTGTTGAAAATATTCGTATATTAGTGTTTTAAAACTCAAAGATATGTCAGCTACAAGTGTATTACTTTCAGATAAAAGGACGGAAGCACTTCGTATTAAGTTTAGTGCTATTGATGTAAGTGATGATATGAAGGTCTTTCAATATGCAAGGCAGGGATTAAAGCCTGGTTTGTTTTACGACTTTGCAGAAGCTATTAATATATCAAATAAATCACTGGCGGACCTGATCAATATATCATCCAGGACAATCAGTAATTATAAAGAGCAAAAGAAACTGCTGGAGCCAGTCTATGGAGAGCATTTGCTTAAACTAATTGGTCTTTATAAAAAGGGAGTGGAGTTGTTTGGTACCGTTGATGAGTTCAGCTATTGGTTAAATAAACCCTTTTGGAATTCAAAAGAACGTCCTATGGATTGGTTAACGACTCCCGGAGGAGTTGATCTGGTAACAGATGAGTTAATTAAAATGGCTTATGGTGATGCTGTTTAGGGTTACAGATGATTGCGTTCAGAATAGGGCATAAGAATTATGCCGGCTCACTCACTGCATCGGGGGTAAACGGAAGATGGGTTTCTGCTGGTAAACCTGTGATATATTGTTCGGAAAATATACCACTGGCTTTTATGGAGAATATGGTAAGGCGACAGGGAGTAGGTTTTAACCATGACTTTAAAATAGTCTTTCTGGAGATCCCAGATGATTTATTGATTAGTACGGTAGAAGAAAATAAGCTGGATCCTGACTGGCGAGATCCTTATGATTACAGCCACTGCCAGCCTTTGGGTAATAAATGGTTTGATGATCAGAGAATGCCCATACTTAGGGTTCCATCGGCAGTAATGCCAGAATGTGACAATTATATTCTCCATACCCTCCATCCCGAATTCAAAAGAATTAAGCTGATAGCGGTAACTGACCTTGTTCCTGATGAACGGATTGAAGATATTCTTAAAAAATACCATTAAAATAGATGAAGGATAAATTGAGAATTGGTTGGATAGGTCTTGGTAATATGGGTGTGCCAATGGTGAAAAACCTGATTAAAGCGGGTTTTGAGGTTGGGGTATATAACCGTAATGAAGAGAAGGCAAAGGTTTTACAAGGTCAAACCGATGTAAGGATTGCTCACTCGCCTGCCGATTTAGCAGCCAATGCAGATGTCATTATTACCATGCTAAGTAATGATGATGCTGTAAAGGAGGTTTTTAGAGGGGAGTCCGGGATTTTAACTGCAAGCAATTTAGCAAAACTGATAGCTATAGATATGAGTACTGTTTCGCCCGAAACGACATTGTCATTAGCCGCTGCCTGTTTGGAAAAAGGTATTGCGTATCTTGATGCGCCAGTTTCGGGGAGTGTTAAGCCAGCGGAAACAGGGGAGTTATTTATTATGGTAGGCGGTAAAGAAGAAATTTATCAAAGGGTAAAATCAATTTTTGATACATTGGGTAAAGCATCTGTTTATCTTGGAGAGAATGGAAAGGGAAATGTAGCTAAACTGGCAATTAATCTGTTTTTGGGAATTACCACGGTGGGGTTGGCAGAAGCGGTTGTTTTTGCGGCTAAAAACGGATTATCATCAGCAGAATTATTACCCTTGATTAATGCAAGTGTGGTGGGGAGTGGAATGACAAAGATGAAATCAGAAAATATTGTTAATCAGGATTTCAGAGCAGCCTTTGCGCTTAAATTACTGGCTAAAGATATTGGACTGGCTACTGCAAACGGAATGGATACCCCTGTCGGTACAGCCCTTTCTTCAACTCTGGAGGCTGCTGTGGAAGAGGGATTGGGAGATGATGATATGATTGCTGTATTAAAGTATTTATCAAAAAAATAGTGCTGGCAGATATTGATCAGAAAATCTCATCATGGGTTTAAAAATTATAAAATTTATATTTTTTGGAAATTATTTTATTGGCTTACTCGCTATTGCACTGACTGTAGAATCTACATTGCAATTAAAGGTGCCATTTAATTCCCTGACTTATTATATACTGTTGTTCCTTGCTCCTATAGTCTATTATACCTATGCCTATATGGGGGCAACCAATAGTCAGCCAGGACAGAATCCCAGGACGGTCTGGTATGCAGAACATCATAATTTTGTGCGGTTGAGTCAGTTTATACTTAGCTTGGTTTGCAGTGGACTGGTTTTTTATTTGATCATCGATAATTTTGAAGCCATTCTGCATTTACCACTGGTGTACTGGATTGTTGTTGGATTGGTATTAGCTATGGCCATTTTATATTATGGACTAGTACCTGTCTTTTTCTTCAATCTTAACCTGAGGAATACAGGCTGGTTTAAACCTTTTATTATTGGCTTTGTATGGGCGGCAACGGCAAATCTGTTGCCATTGATAGTACTTAAAGTTCAATCCGGTACTGACGTTGCCAGAACTACACTATGGTATTTTCTATTTGTGAAAAACTGGATGTTCTGTACGGTGAACGCTATTATGTTTGATATGAAGGATTATGCGATAGACTCAAATAGTCAGTTGAAAACATTTGTGGTTAGAATTGGCCTCAAAAAGACTATATTTTATGTATTGATGCCTCTTTTAATTACAGGAGCGCTTTCCTTACTGATATTTGCATGCATCGAACATTTTACTGTATCCAGGGTATTGCTTAATCTGATTCCTTTTGTACTTACTGCTATAGTAGCCTACTCCATGAATAAAAGAAAGAAAATATTTTATTACCTTATTGTCATTGACGGACTGATTCTGGTTAAGGCAGTTTGTGGTATTATAGCGATGCAATTTATTTAGGCAAAGGAATGAAGAATAACTATGACAATATTGCAGGATACTATGATGTGTTGAGTAGGCTGGTTTTTTTTCGTACACAGGTTAATGCACAATTGGATCAGCTTAAGGCTATTCCGTCCGGTAGTACTGTCCTGATTGTTGGAGGGGGGACGGGATGGATACTCGAAGAGATCGCTAAAATCCATCCTTCTGGATTAACCATCACATATGTGGAGATTTCAGTAAAAATGATCGAGTTGTCAAAGCAGAGAAATACAGCAGATAATATACTGGAGTATGTTCATACTTCAATGGAAGATTTTAAATCCCCTGTTTCTTATGATGTGGTAATTACCGCATTTTTCTTTGATAATTTTTCTGCAGAAACTATTGGTCGGGTTTTTAATCAGCTGCATGTATTACTTAAATCAGGTGGGAAGTGGTTATTCGTTGATTTCTATTATACAAAAGAATCAGGAAAGAAGTGGCAATGGCTACTTTTAAAAATTATGTATTTGTTTTTTGATAAAGTATCAGCTGTGGAAGCGAAATCATTGATTAACACTGAACATTATTTTAGGGAAAGACTATATCTTCCTGTAAAAACAGCCTTTTATTATGGTGGTTTCATTAAATCGGTCATTTATCTGAAATCTGAATGAATTTCTATCGTGGACAATCTGAATTTGTTAATGTAAATAAGAGGTTCTTAGTAATCTAGTCAATACAATGTCATTTAAATAGATGATTGTATCTTTTTTGATGTAATAAAGGTTCTTTTTATTCTGTAAAACAGGCTTTTTGTAGTTGTGAAGCTAATTTTTAGACTGAATTGTTTGAATTTAATAAGAATTGATTTGAACTGAATATTTTCAATTGATGTCTGAACAGATACTTTTGTGGCGTACGATAAACACATAGTAGAACATCGATTTAATTTAACATCAATACAATGCCCCGGATATCTTTTTCTACACTCCTTTTTTCTTCAATCCTGTGTACTGCTGTTACTGTTGATGCCCAAACCTTAAACATGAAGGAGGCAGTCAATACAGCAATTACTAACTATGGAACTATAAAAGCAAAAGGCAATTACGTTAACGCCTCTAAACAAACAGTTGAACAGGCCAAAAGGGATTATCTCCCTAACTTTACTCTTGCTGCGCAGCAGGATTATGGTACAATCAATGGACAGAACGGGCCGCTCTCCGCTTTGGGTGGGTTAAGTACTGCTTCATCTGGCCCGGCTTTGGCACAACAGAACTGGAACGCTGCTTTTGGTGCATTATATCTTAGTAATGTTAACTGGGACTTTTTTAGTTTTGGAAGGATCCGCGAGAAAATCAACGTCTCTAAAGCTGCGCTGAAAAGAGATGTCAATGATCTGAATCAAGAAATATTTCAACATGAAATACGTGTTTCAGCTGCTTATCTCAATCTGCTGGCCGCACAACGCTTAACAAAATCCCAGCAGAAAAATTTGGAGAGAGCGACTATATTCAAAGATAATGCAGTATTACGTGCCCGGAATGGGTTAATTGCAGGAGTAGATTCTTCTCTTGCCGGTGCAGAAGTTTCGAGTGCCAAGATAGCATTGACCAAAGCCATTGACCTGGAACAGGAACAAGCCAACAAATTGGGTGTCCTGTTAGGTGTAACTGCGACCAACTTTAAACTGGATACAGCTTCAATCAATCATGTACCACAATCAATTTTATTGAATGACACTACTGTTGATTTTAAAGAACATCCATTGCTGAAGTTTTATAAGAATAGAGTTGAAGTAAGTAATCAGCAATTGAACTATTATAAAAAGCTAAATTATCCTACTTTTTCGCTGATTGGTATATTCCAGGGTAGAGGAAGTGGATTTGAAACTAATTACCCGAATAATTTAAACGCTTATACGCACAGCTATAGTGATGGGGTTAATCCAACCCGTGGAAATTATCTGCTCGGTATTGGAGTGACCTGGAATCTGACAACGATTCTGCGAAATTCCCCTCAGATTAAAGCACAAAGATATATCTCGAATGGCCTGGAAAATGAATACGAACTGGTAGATCAGCAATTACATGCCCAACTGGCTTTATCAGAGACGAAGATTAAAAATGCAATGGACAATTATAATGAAGCTCCTGTACAGGTAAAGGCTGCAAGTGAAGCTTATTTACAGAAAAGCACTTTGTATAAAAACGGACTCACTACTATTGTCGATTTAACTCAGGCTTTATACGCTTTAAACCGCGCAGAGATAGACCGAGATATTGCTTATACTAATGTGTGGCAGGCATTGCTCCTGAAATCAGCCGCAATGGGTGATTACAATTTATTTATTAACGAATTTTAGCCGTTACCCGAATATGAATTTAATACGTTTTGCACTACGAAAACCCATTTCCATAATGGTGTTTGTCGCTGGTATGCTTTTTTTTGGTATCAGCGCGATGACCAGTATCAAGGTCGATATTTTGCCTCAGATGAATTTGCCGGTTATCTATATCGCACACCCTTTTGGTGGATATACACCTACGCAAATGGAATCTTATTTTGCTAAAAACTATGTAAACGTTCTGCTTTTTGCGAACGGGATTAAGAGTATTGAGACAAAAAATACACAGGGACTGATGCTAATGAAGCTTACCTATTATGAAGGTACTAATATGGCACAGGCGGCATCAGAACTAAGTGCACTTTCCAATCGTGCCCAGGCGATCTTTCCGCCTGGATCACAGCCTCCCTTTATTATCAGGTTTGATGCTTCATCTTTACCTATCGGACAGTTAGTACTGAGCAGTCCGACCCGAAGTAATAATGAATTACAGGATTTGGCAAATACTTATGTACGTGCATCTTTTACTGCTATTCCTGGTTTGCTGGCACCTGCACCATTTGGAGGTAGTCCGCGTACTGTCGAGATTAATGTGAATCCGGGATTGATGCGTTCGCATAACCTGACTGTAGAACAGATTGTAAGTGCAATCAGTATAAATAACCAGACGGCTCCATCTGGGAACGTTCGTATTGGTAATAAGAATTATATTACACCTACTAATTACACGATTAAAGAAATCAAAGATTTTGAGAATATACCTTTATTTAAAGGTGGGGTTCAGAATCTTTATTTGCGTGATGTTGCAACTGTTAAAGATGGGGCGGATGTGACAAATGGTTATGCACTGATCAATGGTAAACGTTCTGTTTATCTGAGTATTGCTAAATCTGGAGATGCTTCGACATGGGAAGTAGTTAAAAAACTGAAAGCTAACTTACCTAAAATACAAAATACTTTACCCGAGGATGTAAAGTTATCCTATGAGTTTGATCAGTCGGTTTCTGTAATTAATGCCGTAGAGAGTTTAATCAGTGAAGGAGCAATAGGAGCGATCTTAACCGGTTTGATGGTGTTATTGTTTTTAGGAGACAGACGTGCTGCGCTGATCGTTATTCTGACTATTCCTACTTCGATTATTTCAGGTGTATTATTCCTTAAATTATTTGGGCAGACAATTAATATTATGTCGTTGTCTGGTCTGGCATTGGCTATTGGTATTCTGGTGGATGAAAGTACAGTTACGATTGAGAATATCCACCAGCATTTTGATATGGGTAAACCCAAGGCATTAGCGATATGGGACGCCTGTAAGGAGATTGCCTTTCCAAAATTGCTGATCCTGTTATGTATTTTAGCAGTATTTGCGCCTGCATTTACGATGACAGGTATTCCAGGTGCATTATTCCTGCCACTAGCATTGGCCATTGGATTTTCGATGATTATCTCTTTCCTTCTTTCGCAAACGTTTGTGCCTATTCTGGCAAACTGGTTAATGGTTGCACATCCACATAAACACAAAAAAACTGACCCTTCAATCACTGACGATGAAGATGCTTTTAACCAGACGGGATTAACGTTGGAATCAGAGCGGGAAACACTAAATCAGAAAAAGGTATTGGTAGAAAGGGAATGTTACAGTGAAGAAGGAAAAGTTACCTTGTTTGATAAATTCAGAAACAGGTTTATGCGTTTCATTGACCGCTTATTTGTTTACCGTAAATCTGTAGTTTTAGTTTACCTGGTATTGATTATTGGTTGTGCTGGTCTGTTATTAGTTAGTATAGGCCGTGACGTACTGCCTAAAGTAAATTCAAGCCAGTTCCAGTTAAGGATGAGGGCTCCCGATGGTACACGTCTGGAACGGACTGAGGAAAAGGCGAATATGATCCTTAAGGTCCTTAAAAAAATGGTAGGTCCCGAACATGTAGGTATTACTTCAGTTTATGTAGGGCAACACCCGGCACTATTTTCTGTAAATCCGATCTATTTGTTTATGGGTGGACCTCATGAAGCTGTTTTCCAGATTGCACTGAAAGATTATCATGTGAATATGGATGAGCTGAAGGATAAGCTGCGTGACGAAGTTAAGCGTCAGATGCCAGATGTTAAGCTTTCTTTTGAGCCGATAGAATTAACAGATAAAGTATTAAGCCAGGGTTCTCCAACGCCGGTTGAAGTACGGATAGCTGGTAAGAATAAAAAAATAAATGAAGAGTACGCAGGTAAGATCGTAGCTCAATTAAAGAAATTTGATTACATGAGAGATGTACAGATAGCACAGCCTATCAAATATCCTTCTTTAAATATCAATATTGATCGTGTTCGTGCTGCTCAGCTGGGAATTGATTTAAATGATATTTCTAAATCTCTGGTGGCCTCTACCTCTTCATCCCGTTATACGGATAAGAATAACTGGGTAGATGAGAAAATTGGTTTGTCTTATGGAGTACAGGTTCAGGTACCATTAAACCAGATGAACAGTAAAGATGACCTTGGTGAAATTCCACTACTCAAAAATAGCAGCCGTCCGGTATTAAGCGATGTAGCAACTATCAAACCAGACACCACCTATGGAGAGAATGATAACCTTGGAGCAACTCCATATCTTTCTGTAACTGCCAATCTGAATAATAAGGATTTGGGTTCGGCTAATAAAGATGTGGCTGCAGCTATTAAAGCCGTTGGAGAATTGCCAAGGGGAGTTGTTGTGGAGCAGATAGGTCTTGGAAAAGTACTTGATGAAACATTAAGCAGTCTGCAAAATGGATTAATGGTGGCAATTGTTGTGATTTTCTTAATGTTATCGGCTAACTTCCAGTCATTCAGAGTGCCTCTGGTAATTCTGGCTACGGTTCCGGCAGTTGTATTGGGATCGTTACTATTGCTGAAACTTACAGGTTCAACACTTAACCTGCAGTCATACATGGGTATAATCATGTCAGTCGGGGTGTCTATTGCGAATGCTGTACTATTAATTACAAATGCAGAAGAATTAAGAAAACATAATGGTAATGCAATGGCGTCAGCAAGAGAGGCGGCCGGATTACGTTTACGTCCTATTATTATGACCAGTGTGGCGATGGTTGCTGGGATGCTTCCTATGGCAATTGGGCATGGTGAAGGGGGGGACCAGGTATCACCTTTGGGAAGAGCGGTAATCGGAGGATTAATTGCTTCAACATTTGCAGTATTGATTATATTACCAATGGTATTTGCATGGGTACAAGGCAAGGTTTCCACACAATCGCTATCACTGGATCCTGAAGACGAAGAGAGTGCACATTTTATTAAAGGGTTAAAAGATTAAATTAGTATAAGATACATATATAATGAACAAAGACATATTCCGCCGAACCTCCTTTTTATTTAGCAGTGTTGCCTTACTGGCGCTTTTAAGCAGCTGTCACCAGGAGGAGAAAAAAGAAAGTAAGAGTGCTGAGAAACATAACGAGATCAAAACTTTTGTATTGAGCAAGGAAAAAATGGCGACTTCTCTGAAGTTGCCTGGAGAGCTGATCGCTTATCAGCAGGTAGATCTGTATGCTAAAGTAAGCAGTTTTGTCAGAACACTGAAAGCAGATATTGGCTCGGAAGTTACACAGGGACAACTGTTAATGACATTGGAAGCACCCGAACTGACTTCTCAACTGGCTGCTGCTGAGTCGAGACTTAAATCGCAGGAAGCAGTATATATGGCAAGCAAAGCAAATTATGACCGTTTGTTTGAGACAAGTAAAACTCCTGGTACAATTTCTAAAAATGATCTTGATCAGGCTATTGCGAAAAGGAATTCAGATCTTGCACAGCTTAATGCAGCTAAAGCGGCTTATAAAGAGGTCGGCGCTATTCAGAATTATCTGGAGATCCGTGCTCCGTTTGACGGAGTAATTTCTTCCAGAAATGTAAATTTGGGTGCCTATGTGGGACCTTCAGGAAAAGGTTCAGAGTCACCCCTGTTTACTTTACAGCAACAGAAACATTTACGTCTTGTAATCTCAATCCCTGAATTATATACGGGTTATCTGAAAGAAGGTGATGATGTTAATTTTACAGTTAAATCATTACCTGATGTAATGTTTACAGCTAAAGTGAAGAGATTATCCGGTGCACTGGATCAGCGTTTGCGTTCGGAGAGAGTAGAAATGGATGTGCCTAACCCGAAAAAACAACTTCTGCCTGGGATGGTATCTGACGTATCGATTCCTCTGCCAGCTAATGCAAGTACTTTTATTGTACCTAAATCGGCTGTGGTAGACGGGGCCGAGGGAGTTTATGTTATTCGCTCAAAAGCGCAGAAGGCGGAAAAGGTAAATGTTAAAAAGGGCCGCGAGACAGATGATAAGATTGAGATCTTCGGGGATATTAAGGAAGGAGATATCCTGGTTAACGAAGCTAATGAAGAAATTCATCCTGGCGATCTTATCAAACCATAATTTTACAATACAGACTATAATTTTACAATAAAAAGCATAGGGACATCTTAAAATTTGCGCAATTTTAATGCGTGAAAAAAAGTATGTCCCTTCAGGAGTTTTATGAGATGTTTGCGGTCAACAGACCCGATGTCACTATTCCAAATCCGATCTTAGATGAGCATACCGGTCATTTTAATGTTTTTAAGAGATTTGGCTATTGTACGCTGAATCCTTCACCCTATAACAGGAGAGACTTTTATAAAATAGCTTATATCATCGGAAAGGGAGTGCTGCATTATCCTAATGAACGGATAGAAATTGATGGTTGTGCGTTGATGTTCACTAATCAGACGATTCCATATTCATGGGAAACTACTTCGGAATTTCAATCCGGTTATTTCTGTTTGTTTACCGAAAACTTCATGCGTCAGCGGAATGAGCCGTTGAAAAATTCTTTATTGTCAAGGATACAAGGTAACCCTGTATTTTATATCAATAAGGAACAGCAAGATAATGTAAGCCGTATTTTTGAAAAAATGATGGTGGAAATGGAAAGCGATTATGCTTTTAAGTATGATCTGATTCGAAATTATGTAAATCTGTTGATTCATGAAGCCATGAAAATGCAGCCGAGAGATCTGCAATCAAAGTCAAATAATGCATCTTCCAGAATTGCCTCTTTATTTTTTGAATTATTGGAAAGACAATTTCCGATTTATTCCACAGATCACATCCTTCAACTCCGTACTGCTAATGATTTTGCAGAACGGCTCTCTATTCATGTGAATCATCTTAACCACGCAGTCAAAGAAGTGACTGGAAAAACAACTTCTGAACATATTTCCGGGCGTATTGCTAACGAAGCCATTGCACTACTCAAACATACAGAATGGAATATTTCTGAGATTGGCTATTGTCTGGGCTTCGAATATCCTGCAAATTTCAATCTTTTCTTTAAGCGCCAGACTATGGCAGCTCCAAAATCCTTCAGGGAGAAAACAATTAGCTAGCATTCGTGTTTTCATGCTGTGAATCTCACAGATGATTGAACTTTTATAACCGCTAAAAAACAAACCGGGCTTGCAAGCTCATTGATACAAATCGATAATATATACTGATGAAAATGCTGACTTTGTGTTTTTTTAACATACATTAACATCTTAATTCAGAAACATTTTGTTTAATTAGAGTTGTGATGTGATATAGTTTGCAGATTAAGCTAGTATTCCCGCTAAAATTATTAAAAAGACTTAGGCCCGGCATTTTATATTATGATTGTTATTCAGAAGAAGTCTTTTTACGTACTGACAGTGCTTTTTTTTGTGTTTATATTTAAGACCGCTGCTCAGAGCACTGAAGTTTCGGGTACGATAACTAATATCAAGGATAGAACCCCTATACCTTATGCTACTGTTTTTTTTAAAGACTCCAGGGTAGAGACTAAAACAGACGCCGATGGACATTTTGAGATTAGCTCCGTAACACCCTACAGCCAGTTACAGATTGAATACGTCGGTTTTAAGACCAAAATTCTGCCTATAATAGCTGGTAAGACCCAGTTGGTTAATGTGAAGCTACAGGAAGATTCACAGAGTCTGACTGAAGTGAATATTAGTTCGAATAAGAAGGCACCTTATCATAACAAAGGAAATCCGGCCGTTGAACTGATTAGAAAAGTTATTGAGCATAAGCCAATGAACAGATTGGAGAGTGCGGAAAATGTTGAGTTTCAGCAGTACGACTGGATGCAATTCTCACTCAGTAACCTGTCTGAGAAGTTCAAAAATAAAAAGCTTTTCCGAAAATATCAGTTTTTGTTTGATACGCAGGATTCTTCTGAAATTGGAGGGAAAAATATTCTTCCGGTATATCTGCGTGAAAGGCTGTCTGATAATTACTATCGTAAAAATCCGGAAAAAATGAAAGTTATCATGCTGGCAGATAAGCATGTGAATTTTGATAAGAATCTGGTAGATAATAATGCTATCGGGAATTATTTTGAGCGGATGTACGCAGATGTAGATATCTATGCTAATAATATCATTTTTACCAATAGTCAGTTTTTAAGTCCTATTGCAGATGGAGCACCAACATTTTACAAATTTTTTATTACCGATACGATCAAAACAAATAAGCCTAATTTAATAGAGCTTTCATTTGTTCCCCGGAATAAAAACGCATTGCTGTTTGAGGGTAAAATCTATATTACCATGGATGGAAGATATGCCGTCCAGAATGCTTTGCTTAAAACAGGTAAAGGAGTCAATATCAATTTTGTCAGGGCAATGGAGGTCAAACTTAATTTTGAAAAGGATTCAATAGGTAAATATCATCTTGCTAAAAGCCATTTATTAGTAGACTTTGGAGTGGGGAATGATGGCGGAAGAGGCTTTAAAGGTGAAAGAACAGTTATCATAAAGAATTACAAAACAAATATAAAGCGCCCTGATACACTTTATAAAGGAGAGAATGTAGTGCTAGTTCCCGGAGCCGAGAGCCGATCGGATCAGTTCTGGGCTAATAATCGTCTGGATACTATGGCAAAGGAAAAGATCAAGATTTATCATAATATTGATAGTCTCGGGAAAATGAAGTCATTCAAAAGAATGATGGATGTAGCCTCTTTTCTATTCATTGGGTATAAGAGTTTCGGGCCTGTAGAGATAGGTCCTTTTTATACATTTTATACTTTTAATAGTCTGGAAGGTTTCAAACCGAGACTTGGTGGGCGTACGACAACAGATTTCAGTACCAGGTTTTACTTCGATACTTATGTTGCTTATGGTATTAAAGACGAAAAATGGAAAGGCTATCTGAGTGGTGCTTATGCATTTAATAACAAATCCATATATACTTTCCCACAAAGCTTTGTCCGTGTGGGGTTCCAGCGTGATGTTGAGGTGCCTGGTGATGGTGCGAAAAACATCATTCCTGAAGATAATTTTGTCTCCTCATTTAAACATGGAGTGACTAATACATTTTTGTACAGTGACTACTACAGGGCTGAGTATATGCAGGAATACAGTAACCACTTTTCTTTTAATATTGGATTTAAAAAATGGACACAGACCCCTGCGGGATCATTAATCTTTGCAACCTATCAGGATAATCAGACTCAAATTACTGATAAAATTACAACATCTGAACTTAGCCTGGATCTACGCTATGCTCCACATGAGCGGTTTTATCAGGGTAAAACTTTTAGAGAGAGGTTGATTGAGAAATACCCGGTATTTAATATTAATTATGCTGCCGGAGTAAAAGGGTTATTTGGTGGAGAGTATAATTACCATAGTGTTATTGCAAGTATTGATAAGCGTTTTTACCTGTCTCAGTTTGGGCGTTCCGACGTACGCTTAGAAGGCGGTTACATTAATGGGAAAGTACCTTTTCCTTTGTTGGATATTCACAGGGCTAATCAGAGTTATGCTTATCAGACTTATGCTTACAACATGATGAATTTCATGGAATTTGTCAGTGACCATTATGTGAGTTTAAATATAGATCACAATTTCAATGGGTTATTTGTAAACAGGATACCATTGCTTAAAAAACTTAAATTAAGGGAGTATATTACTTTTAAAGGTTTGTATGGAGGTCTTAGAAAGGAGAATAATCCTGATCAGAATCCTGCGTTACCGCAATTTCCTAGAAATAGCGATGGCATAGCTACTACTTATTCATTGGGTAAGGTCCCTTATATGGAAGGCAGTGTAGGTATTGGAAATATTTTTAGAGTAGTGCGTTTAGACTTAGTCAGACGATTCAGTTACCTGGAAAACCCTGGCGTCTCAAAATATGGGTTAAGGGCCAGGGTACAGTTCGAATTCTAAAAAGCTTCGTTTAAACCTATGAAAACACCGTTTGATCCATTACCTACACCGTAATCAAGACAAAGGGTTGAGCGTGTATGTTTATTAAATAAAATACGGATACCTGCTCCGCCACCTGGTTCCCAATATTCGAATAATCTCGTTTTTCTTTGGTTATTTGCAGTTTGCATATTAAAAAAGGTAACGCCACTAATCAATTTATTAGCAGTAATGGGAAACCTGTATTCCAGTTCATTATAAAAATAGGATGGTCCTTTGAAACGGCTAATGGTATAACCGCGCCCCATGCGTTGATTTACGTCACTTCCAGTTCCGGGTAGTTCCAGGTATGGGATAGCACCATTGAGCAAATAAGAGCCCCATAACCAATAGGCAATTATATGTTCAGGGTTTTTACTGGATAGTGAAAAGTATTTTCTGAATTCTGTTTTCAATTGTGTCGCGCTCTGTGTACTACCAAGCCATGTCCGGTTAGATCTCAATGTTACATTGGCGTATACTCCTTTATAAGGCCGATAAGGCTGGTCTCTGGTGTCGTATTGTAGGTTGATCTGAAATCCACTGGCTGCATATCCATAAGTTGGAAAGCCATTTTTAACACTATAGAAATGATTACGCGTTCTGGAATTAGCTCCATCATGTTTTTCATCATCTATATTAGTGTAGTAATTATAAGCTAAACCAGCTCCGGCATACAGATTATCAAATATTTTGCGATAGATATTCTCATAAAGTTTCACGTAAGTATATTTAATAGGAGATATTCCGGGATCATCTTTACCTGTACCAATACCGTGATCGAGTACTACAGTTTTGCCCAGTTCCCAGCTTCCTTCGAGATACCATTTGTTACTTTCAGAATAAACGTTGTGTTTTAATTGTATAAAAACAAGTTGATTTGTGGAGACTGCTGCAAACACATCAAAAAGTGATAAACTTGTTGTTTTTGGATTGCCAAATACTCTTGTGGCAGCAACCTCAGCACCAAACATGAATCCTGTACTTGGCGTATATCCAATAGAAGGAAGTAAAGAAAGGCTGTTGTTTTTTTTTTCTGTTGTGTCTGGCTTTTTGTTTTTTCTGAAAACAAGATTAAATATGTCAGTTACATCTTGCTGTGCCACAGTGTCTTTAATTGGCAATTTTACCTGTGCAAATGATGCACACGTACCCGAAAAAAGCAGACAGGCAGTTAGAAAATAACGGAACATATATTTTTTAAAATTACAATTAATATATTTATTCATGTCAAAGCTGTCTCATATATTTTATTACTTTTAGGTATGAGGATTCTATTGACTGCTCTTCCTGTGATTTTTCTATTGGCATTTTTTGCTTGGATTACTGTTTTAACCAGGAAATTGACAAAAACGGCAGCAATCACTGGAGTACTTTGTGGTACTATTATTTATTTTGGAACCGGTCTGATAGGGTTGGTATTATTAGCTGCTTTTTTTCTTTGTGGTACCCTGACGACTGCCTGGGGTAGAAAAATGAAGGTGAAGTTATACAAAACTGATGATTCTGCTCAAAGAGATTACGGGCAGGTACTTGCAAATGCCGGAAGTGCAACTATATTTTCTTCATTAGCTATTATTTTTCCGGGATATAGTGGGAGTCTGCTACTGATGACAGCCGGAAGTTTTGCTTCAGCCACCGCTGATACACTCTCTTCTGAACTCGGGATGTTATATGGAAAAAGATTCTATAATTGTCTGAGCTGGAAAAAAGAAACTAGAGGTTTAGATGGTGTAATCAGTCTGGAAGGTACACTTATCGGGATAGTAGGAGCGGGAGTTATAGCTTTGATCTATGCTATTGGAAATTTTGCAGGCAATGCTGTTTTTATTCTGATTATTGCTGGTCAGGCTGGCAATTTAGCCGATTCTGTTCTGGGAGCCAGTCTCGAAAGACGTAATTTATTAAATAATGATTGGGTGAATTTTCTCAGTACTTTATTTGCTGCAGGTATAACTCTATTATTAATCAGCGTTTTCTGACAGTTTAAATTTTCCGATCGCCAAATGAAATATTTATATCGTAAATTACTGAAAAAGCCCCTTAAAATTACCTAAAATTGTCATTATAAAACGACGACTTGGTGAGAGTTGTTGAAATTCATTATAAAATTAATGAATAAAATAGGGGATAAGGATAAAAATATACCCTCTGAGAACTGAAATAATAAATTATGAAACAAATATTGAAGATAGGGTTGGACTCTGCGGCACCTTTTCCCTTGCATAGTGATTATAACTCCCCTGTATTTGAAGGATTTGAGGTTGATATGATCCGTGCGGTTGCTGAAGTGCTCGATCTCGAACTACATTATGAGGTCTCACTATGGAAAACTATCCTCGAGAAACTATATAAAGGTGAGCTGGATATGATCTGTTCGGCTGTCACAATGACTACCTCCAGACAAATGATTCTGGAATTCAGCAAACCTTATCTGAAATTTCAGCTCTGTGCTGTTATTAACCAGGGGGATGATTTAACAGATTTGAATGATTTCAAAAATAAAAGAATAGGTATCCGTACAGCTACTGAGGCTGAAAAATACGTCATGACTCAATTTCCAGGTAATGTAACTGTACATACTGATACTAACAACGAATTATATAAAAAATTGCTGGCGCGTAAAATAGATGTGCTTATTGACGATTCACCTATTGTAGGTGGTTTTCTTGCCCAGCACAAAGCGTTGCAAATTGGTATGTTTATGCCTGGAACGGAATCAGAGTATGCCATTGCGATGAAAAAGGGTGACCTTAAACTTCAGCAACAGATTAATAAGACACTTGTTTTATTAAAGGAAAATGGCGTTTATGGTGCGATTTACGAAAAATGGTTTGATCATATCAAACTAATTTGATAATGATTTCCGCATTTATTGTAAATTTGCAGCTTATATTCTTATATGTAAGCCGCGGGTTGTGAAAAAGAAAAAACATAAAGATAAAAAAGACGGTAAGTCATCCTCTAAGTCCAAGATCAAAAAGGTCTGTTGCGAAAAATATAAAGAAGGTAAAAGATGTAAAAATTGTCCTTTTGGATAATGATATTCAGGCCCTGACCTTCCGGGCATTTTTTGCATTCATTATAATGCTGTTCAAACGCGGATCATCTTCCCTATAGGATTCCTGCAGCCAGAGGTATTGATCTATTTCTGTGTCATAAATAGCTACGCTTGGACCATGTTCAGGGCCAAGACTATTAAAATATTGATGACAATCCATTATTGTGTTTAACCGGCAATACCAGTCCTGATCTAATCTGTAGTTGATGTTAATGGCTAAATATCTCATAAGATAAAGCTAATATTTGCTTTTCTGATCTTTTAAAATTTTATATCAATAGGTATTTATCCTATATTAAATACTGTTTATATAAAACAAAATGGCTTTTTTACTGCTTATATGATTACAAGTTTGACTAAATAAGCCATTATTATGGAAAAGATAATTCAGGCCCTGTTCAATACTGAATCAGAGGCATTTAAAGGAATGGAAGCTTTAAATCAGCTAGAAGTATCCCAGGATATTTCCCTGGGTGAATCTTTTATCCTGAGTAAGGATAAAAAGGGAAACACAGCTATTTGCTCTGCTGAAGATGAGGCTGAAGGATTCAGTGCAATAGGTGGTGGTATCATCGGAGGGCTGATCGGATTATTGGCAGGACCTCTGGGCTTCCTGGTTGGTATCGGAGCCGGAATGGTTGCTGGTGCAGCAGGTGATACCATCCGGGCTGAGGGTGTTTCAGATTACCTGGATAGTGTTTCGGTAAATATTCCTAATGGAAAATTCTTGTTGATTGCTCATGTATGGGAGGATTGGGAAACTCCTGTAGATACAGTTTTACATCCGCTAACAAAGGATATTAGCAGAATGAATGTAGATGATGAAGTTTTTATACCTGCACCGGCAAAGCTAGTTGCGCTAAGAGAAAAGCAACTGTCGCGCTGGGTTGATCATACAAAGGAAAAACAAGATAAGCTACAAAGTCGTATAGACAAACAACAGTCAAGATTGACTCAATTAAGGAAAAGTAAATAAGTCTGTTTCCTTTCTAATTCATAAATTTGGACTATGAACCGAATAGATCGTCTCTCTGCTATACTTATTCAGCTACAATCGAGAAGAACCGTCAGAGCACAGGATATTGCGGACAGGTTTGAGATTAGTTTGCGTACTGTATATAGAGATGTAAGGTCACTGGAAGAAGCGGGAATACCGATTATTGGAGAAGCAGGAATAGGTTATTCGTTAACCGAAGGTTACCGTCTGCCTCCTGTTATGTTCACTCGTGAAGAGGCTACAGCATTTATCACTGCAGAAAAACTGGTACTTAGTCTGACGGATTCTGCCTATGCAAATGCTTATAGTAATGCACTTTTTAAGGTGAGAGCTGTCCTGAAGACTGCCGATAAAGATCACCTTGAAAATCTTGATGATAGAATAGAAGTAATTAAAACTGGCCGTTCTCCTGTTTTGCATTCACATCAAAACCCACTCCAGCTTATTCTGAATGCAATTTCAGGAAAAAATGTGATACAGCTGAATTATTTCGCTTATTACAGACAGGAGCATACAATCAGATTAATTGAACCTGTTGGTGTATTTTATCTGGATAATTATTGGCATTTGATTGCTTATTGCAGGGAAAGAAAAGCGTACCGTGATTTTAGATTTGATCGGATTACAGAGATTAATGCGCTGGAGGAACAGTTCTCAGCCAGCCATCCTTCAATAAAACTTTATCTGCGGGACCTGTTCCGGGAAGTTAAATTGACAGAAGCTACTATTAAGATTGATAAAGAGGCTTATCCATACCTTGGTGAACAAAAATATTACCATGGTTATGTTTCTGAAAATCATTTGGAGGATGGTGTAGAGATCCAATTCCTAACTAATTCTCTGGAGGGTTTTGCGCGCTGGTTTCTGGCTTTCGCTGATTATGCAGTTATTATACAGCCAGAGGCATTGCTGGATAAAGTCAACTCAATTTTAGCTGATATTGAAAAGAAATTAAAAAATAAAACAGTACTGCTGACATAGGGCTGTCACCAGGTTGTAGTTCCTTTGGTTAAAATAAAAAGAAACATTATGTCAACCACTCAGAATCTATTAAAAGAATTAGCAGAAGAAGCGTTAGTTACCCGTAAAATGCTGGAACGAATTCCTTCTGACAAACTGGACTGGACTCCTCATGTAAAAAGTATGCCTGTCAAACAGCTGGCAGGACATATTGCTGAATTACCTGGCTGGATAAGTATGATATTGAGTACTGAAGGTCTTAACTTTGCAGCTCAGGCATATAAGTCGCCGGAGTGGAGTACTAATTCAGAATTGCTGGATATTCTTGATGACTCGCTGAACTCGGCTAAAACATCTCTTGAAAAAGCGGGAGAAGAGGATCTGTTGCCAAACTGGGTACTAAGTAATGGAGATCAGATCCTGATGACCAAAACTAAAGGGGAGTTTATCCGACATTCTATGAGTCAGATTGTACATCACCGGGCACAATTGGGTGTTTATCTTCGTTTACTGGATGTGCCTATTCCTGGCAGTTATGGCCCCAGTGCTGATGATCCAGCTTTTTAGTTTTGCTAATTATATAAAAGAACAGCCTTCATAAATTTATGAAGGCTGTTCTTTTATATAATTCTTTTAACTTTGCAGGATGACAATTGAAGAACTTGAAGCCTATTTTACCGGAATAACTTTACCTGAACAGATTGAACTGGAAAAGGGAGTCGTTATAATGGATATACCTCTTTTTCTGGAATCGCATTTAAGTTATGTTAAGAAAAATGGCCATTTAAAATCTGCTGATGTTTTTATATACCGGTTGAACCTACTCCAGGAGAGGCTGGAAGCGATAAATGGATAATATTTCTATAATTCCATCAGGACCACCCCAGCCAGGGCTATTATGGTTAAGACTATATTGACCTTAAGGTGTTTGTACCAGCCCATCCGGCTAAATAATCCGCCGCAGGCGCAGGGATAACGATCGTAAATTTGGAATACCGCACCTCCAACATAAAGCGTAAAGATAGTCATCAGAAAGAGGGAGGTATACATCCCCAATAATCTTGTCTCTGGAATCAACAGCAGTCCGATAATTGCCAGTTCAGATAGTGGCAGGGTATAAGTCAGGATTTTGCCCATCCAGCGTGGAAATACCTGGGTCATCAGCGCATGTTGGAACTGATGCATGTTAAATATTTTGGAGAAAGAGGCATAAGCCCATAACAAGATGAGCAATCCGGTAATGATGATGATAAAAGGATGTGGGTTCATAATTTTATTCATTAGGTTTAAGTTCAAATTAATTGCAGTACTGAATGAAATAGTCATTCTGATGAAGGACGCGTAAAGACATATTTTTGTCAGCCTGCAATTAATAGGTTGTTTATTTATCTTGTTTGATAAGTCCAAGTTACGGAGGTAAAACCCTGTAAAAAAGGGACAGATGTCCCAAAAGGAGAATAATTGTTGTAAAAAAAAAGCTGTAATCCCGGAAAAGGATACAGCTATAAGTCGCTGGTCGATGGCCAGCATGAAATATTAATAAACCGAACTGATTAACCTAAAACCGTCTGGTTCTGGATCTGATACGGTTTAAGGTTTTTCTGGATATGCCGAGGTAAGCAGCAATACTTTCAACCGATGCTTTCCTGAAAAGTGCAGGACAATCCCGCATTAAATGTAGATAATGCTCTTCAGGAGTATAAGCGGCAAATTCAAGTATTCTCTTTTCACTCATTTGCTGATAATCCTGCATGATTTTACGTACATAATCATTTGATTCAGGAAAACTGTGTAATACTTCCTGGACATCATCATAAGAGATTGATAAAAGGATACTCGGTTCCAGTAATTCTATATAAGTTTCTGAGGCAATCTGATTGAAGAAGCTGTTGAGCGGAACCATAATGTCGTTCTCGTTCCAGAACCAAAAAGGTACTTTCTTTTCCTCTTTATAAACAAATCCCATAGCAGAACCCTTCTCTATAAACCAGGCACGATTAGGAATCTGCCCTGGTTTCAGGATAATCTGACTTTTGGTATAATACTCCCTCTTAATCATGTTGTTGAGTTTTAATTCTAACTCTAAACGCAAAGAATTTTTTCCAGCTAGTATTCTGAACAATTCCTTATTTTCCATTTCATACGATAATTTAAATATGACACGAATCATTAATTAGTCTATAAATTTGATTTGCAATTTGTGTGAAACTGGAATCGAAGCAAATCAATTAAAAATAACTCAATATTTTATTCTTAAGTAGGAACTAATAATCTGTGTTGCATGTAAGGTTATATAGGTTAATAATCAACAAAATACGAAAAATATCATTTACTTTATTTATTGTAAAAATAAATGTATTAACAATTATCTATCAGTTATTGACTTTATATTCTCTTTATACTCAAAATATTGCTTAGAACCTTATTTATCTGGTCTTTTTAAGAATGCCAGACAATTTTCAAAGGAATAAAATCTTTCATTTTATACACTTATATGTGATGTGTCAATTGTCACATTCGTCAGAACTTACATACACATAATCCATTTTATTATTTGTGCCAATTTCCTTTATATTAGAAATACATATGAATTTTGATTCTTAGCCACCTGTTATAATGAAATTATATGAAATGGATTTCTTTAGCCTTGCATTTATTATTAATTGTTTGTTAGTAATTAATTAGTTTTCAAAGTATTAAATCTGTCTTAATCGAAGATAAACTCTTTGAAGAAATCGAATTGTCCATGTTGGATTTTAATCATTTATTTGATGTTTGCGGTTTTGTATGCTGCCATATGCTATTTCGATAGTAGAATTTATTGAACTGTTTTAGGTGGAATGTTAATAATTCTATTCAAAAAAATAATGAGTGATTCAAAAACCAAAGAGTGTTTAGTTTCGTAAGTACTCTTTTAATGCGGACAATTTTTGATTTAATAAAGAGCGTATGGAAATCAAACTAGACAATAGGAGTCTGCCAGCAGACAAACAACAAATCCGATTCCAGGTGGTTATTGAAGAGTTACATGGAATATGGCATGAAGGTACCTACATAGCAGATGAAGATATCTTTAGGGTGGATGATGACGTTTGGTATGATATCTGGTCAGAAATCGTACGCTGGGAGCCCTTGAATTAGTTGATTGCATATTTGTGGTCTTTTAAATTGTCACAATTTGTTTACCTCCATGTAAGGTTATAATTTTTCCTTTCCAGTTAAAAGTCCCTGAAACCTGTTCAGGTAAGGTTAGTTCTGCCTGTACTCCATTTGGACCTTTTCGTTTTAATTTTACTATTACTTTTCCAGAAGGAATAGGCATCATACCCGTTGCCTCTGTTAATTGGCCTAAAGCGGGCTTGATCAGCACTTTACTGAAACCCGGGGCTTCTGGCATAATTCCGCAGATGGTAGCCAGAAAGTCATAGTCAGGGCTCGCACTCCACGCATGGCAATCGGACCGGGTTGGTTCAGGTTTCTCCGCAAAAGTCGTCAGCCCCAGCTTGAGCATATTTCTCCAGGGTTCGAGTCCATCATAGTATAGATCGCCCATTTCTGCCTTTTTTAACGCCTGAGTAAGGTAGAAACGGTAGAAAAATGTTACCTGACCGATCGACTTGTCTTCCAGCATCTTTTTCATTATTGATTGTGCTTCCTGTAATGAAACTGCTCCGCTTAATATCGCCCAGATTCCTGCATGCTGGCTATAGGTTTGCTGTTCTGGTGTATCCGCTATCAGATTTCTTTTTGCATTATAACAATACCAGTAAGTATGGGCGTTAAGGTCTGATGCGAGCATCTCATTTTCATCCGCCTGTAAATTGTGGTTAAAAGCCCTTAGAAGTTCAGCAGACTGATTCAGCGTGTAGGCATATTGTAAAGTGATAATGGAAGAGTTACCATTGGCAGCTCCCGGTGCGGTACCCCAGTCATTAAAATTATCCCAGTCTATAAAATTCCACCAGGTTAAGGGGCCCAGCATCTTTTTCTTGTGGTCAATGCGGGCATTGAACCATGCTGTGATCTCATTGATTGCCGGCAGAAACTGTCTGATAAAGACGTCATCCTGACGATGCATCCAGTAATCGTGTACCATAGAAATCCAAAACAGTGAAAAGGTTGGAATGATCTGGAGTCTGTTACTTGGGTATCTGCCTTGTGTTAATCCTTCGGGAGTTCTGGAATGATAAAAATCCAGAATTGCTTTTCGCATTAACCGGTCATCACCTGAGGTATATAAAGAAATCAATGCCTGTATACGGCTATCCCCTGTGTATTGCAGTTGTTCATAATAAGGAGTATCATAATACATATCTCCCGCGCAGAGTTGTGCTGTTCGCCAGCCCGATTCCCAGATTTTCTTTAAAGATGGGTCACTACAGGAGAATGCAGCATTCATATGAAGGGGGTATCCTGTTTTCATCCCATATATATCATTTAAAATAAGAGGCTCGTCATTTGTCGTTATATCTAGCTGGAGGTAGCGGTAAGCACGAAACCACAAAGGGCGGAATTTTCTTCCATTTCCACCATCTAGCAGAAATATATCATAGTTTCCATTAATCTCTTTATGATCTATCTCGTTTCTGTTTCCTTTATTTCCTTTTTTGTCAAATAAAGATTCTGCATAAGTCAGTTTTAATCTTGCCCCTTTACCTTTAGAGACGATGAGTTCTGGATAGCCAGCAGTTATAAACTGCTGATCTATCAGAATACTTACGTTTTGATTTGCAGGAATAATTACTGGTTTTTTTCCTGTCAGTACTTTCTGGTCTATTTTCATACCAGTGGTACGGCGAATTAATGGGAACCGTAATAAATGTTCTTCTAATAAAGGAATGTTCCTGGGGGCCAGAGTCCATCGGTTATCAGTTCCGTAACCTTCTGGCTCGGGATGTGTAATCTCTTCTGCCGCGTTCCAGGAAGCATCATTATATTCTGGTAGTTCCCAGTCCCAGGGATATTGATTGCCATCAACCTGGTCACCAGGTCCTACAACCATATAGGCTTTTAATCTTTCGGCATTATCCAAAGAACATGGCGTATAAGCTTTGCTTTTTTTAACTTTCCAGCTGGCGTCAGTATTTACTATTTGCTCTACTGCTGTATTCCCTTGTAATACGAAGGCTGTCTGATTAGATATTTGTGCAACGGGGGCCAGAGTTCCCATATTCCATACTAAAGCAGCTATAGTATTTTCGCCTTCTGTTAAATATGGCGCTATATCTACAGTTTCGTAAAACCAGTTAAACAGATCACCCCTTGCAGGGCCCGAACAGATAGGTTTACCATTTATAAATAAACGGTAACGATTGTCAGCAGTTACGTGAATTAAAAAAGATTTTGGTAAATTCTGTGAGAGGACAAAAGTTTTTCTGAAATGATAAACTCCATATTCACGCTGGGCTGCACCAGGTGAAGTAATCCACAATGCCGGCCATGCCCCCTTCAATAGTGACGGATTAATTGAGGAGGGCACCTGGCACATGACCTGGTTTATAATACCAGAAGTCATATATAAAATAAGGACTAACCTGAGTTTCATTTTTACAAGTTTATACGGATTTGAAGATTATATTTGGTTCCCTTCATTATTGGAAAATGCCAAATCAATACATATGTGTAAATGTGAAAATCGGCCCGACTAATTTACATAATTCTTTATATTTTAGGTAGTTAGTTTTAAATATAGGTATAAATACGCTGCTTTTTATAAGCTCATTTCTTAATTAAATGCTTATTAGTGTAATTAAAAGCATTTAGTTTAATTCATCTTTTTCCTACGAAAATCAGACAATAAATTTTGGCAAAAAATTAGCATCATTAAGATTTTATTGGTTTAAGCTTTTAGTAATGCGGATATGAAATCAACACGAGATGGTTATCATTCTTATTCGGATGACCTGCTAATGGCCCATTTGGTAGAAGAGATCGTTCAGGATGTTTTCAGTGATCTCTGGCAAAAAAAACAACGAGAAAAATTGATCACATTTATCCTTATTTATTAATGGTTATCCAGTATCAGGTTTACATGTTATATAAAAAGGGAAGGACAACCCCGCATTTTGAGGTGCCCCTGGATTATATGGTTTTATCGTCGTATTTCTTATAGTTTGCCGGGTTCAGGATCTGTTTCCTCAAAAAATTTAATACTTGTATTACTGGAATGTAGTGTAGCAATAAAACCCTGGAAATAATCATGGGCAAAGATCTTTCCTCCAGAGTTGCGAAGGTAATCATCATCTTCTCTTACCTGCAAATCGTTGAAAGGATGTTTCTCCCAAAATGATTTTCTGTAAATCAGACTTGCCCCTGTAACCCACGGTCTTTTCGAGTTATAGTTTTTAGTCATCCAGTAACTGTTTTTTGAAGGGGAGAAAAATTGTACCTGGTTAATTCCGCAAATATCCGAACCAGAGTTGATCAACGCCTGTACCTGATGGGAAATCCAGTCCTGAGCATACCAGTCATCATCATCCCAGTGGGTGATGAGCTCTCCATTGGCCATTTCACAAGCCATATTCCGTTTCGTTCCAACAGATTCAATGGAATCGAAATAAAAATACCGTATACGTTTGTTATCGGGAATCAGATCGGCTATTGGATCCTTTCCGTCATCTATGATTATCAGTTCAGTATTCATATAATCTTGCTTCAGAAAATTTTGTATGGCAGATGGAATGAAGTTCCTGCGATTAGCGGTAGGCATGATACAACTTACCAGAGGCAAATCTGAACTGGTAGATAAAATAGAATGTTTTGTGCATTTTTCTGGTTTTTTAATTTCCTTATACCATTTAATTATCTGTAGTTTTTCTTTAGGGTCTTGTTGAAATTCGATTCCAGAATTTTGATGATGTATAATGCCAAGATAACCATCTGTATAATCATGTGGAATTATTATAGCCTCTGAATTTGATAGAAAATCGTTGTCTTCTCCAGTTTGCAGGTCATTAAAATGATATTTATCCCAGAAAGATTTCCAATAGGCTAAGGTTGCTCCGTAGACCCATGACTTTCCTTTTTCAGGATCTCTATAATTCCATCTTTGTTTTAATACAGCCGAAAAATAATTGACATTGCAAAGCCCTGTTACATCTATTGCATTTTTTGTTAAGACGTCAACTTGTTTACTGACCCAGTTTTGTGCATACCAGTCATCATCATCCCAATGGACAATAATTTCTCCTTCAGCCAACTTACAGGCAAGATTCCGTCTGTTACCGATACTTTCTGGTTCTTCATAATAAAAATATCTGATCCGGGGGTGTTTTGGAATTAATGAGCTTACAGATTTTACCCCATCATCTATGATAATTAGTTCTAGGTTAGGGTAGTCCTGATGCAGAAAATAATCAATTGCATAAGGAATAAAAATTTGCCTGTCTGCGGTAGGCATAATGCAGGAAACAAGAGGGAATTCCATATTGAAGTTTTTCTAAATTTAAGTAAGAAAAGGGTCCTGCAATGGGTCAAAAGTCCCAAAATATTAACAGCACTTTATACAATTGGTTTTGTAGAAGGCTTCAATGACGTGGATGAAAAAAATGAATGAAAAAATATTTTTCATTCATTTAGGAGATAGTGACTTTTTGATATACTGTTATAATAAAGGTTACTTAAATACCGCTGTTAATGAAGTCTAATAAAATTAAAAAAGAATTTAAAAAAGCTGTTAATGCATATTTGAAAGGGAAGGCAAATGAAGAACAGCTATTATTTATTCAGCAATATTTTGATTTGTTCAATGAACTGGATGAAGTACTGGTAGAACAGGATTTTAAATTCATAGAATTTACCGGCGATCGTATCCATTCGAATATTAATAAGCTGATTGAAGAAAGAAATAAAAAAGGAACAGATTATTTAAAATTTGTTTACCTGGTAGCGGCCGTTATTTCTGTGACCATTTTAAGCGTTCATTTGTATCAGGGTAACTCTGTCAGGCGTACAACGGAAAACCATCAGATAGCGGCGAACACTGTTTCTGGTAAACGTAAAACAACTTTAACCCTGTTTAACGGGATAGAATTATCGTTAGCAGATTTGAAGACAGGAGAAGTTACTAATCAGTTAGGTACTATTGTTACTAAAACAAAGGATGGTCAGTTAATTTACAGGAATTCTGGTTCAGCAAAAGAAACACTTGCCTATAATAAAATTGAGACTCCCAAAGGCGGTGGGGCCCAGGTTCAGCTTCCCGATGGAACAAAAGTCTGGCTTAATGCTTCTTCTTCTTTAAAATATCCATTATTGTTTCATGATCATGAACGTAAGATTGAATTAACAGGAGAGGCCTATTTTGAAGTATCTAAGGATAAAACAAAACCTTTCAAAGTTTATTCATCTGGTCAGGTTGTTGAGGTGTTAGGTACTCATTTTAATATTAAGGCTTATTCAGGTGAGCCATCTGTTAAAACTACTTTACTCGAAGGTAGTGTCAGAGTGAGTAATCTGGTCACTCATGCCAATGTCGTTATTAAACCAGGGCAGCAATCAACTTTGCTTAAAGGAAATAGTAGTCATCAGGTAATCGAAGTCAAGAATATTGATGTGGCTGAGGCGGTTGCCTGGAAAAATGGATATTTTATGTTTAATGATGAATCGCTTGAAAGTGTATTGAGAGAAATAACAAGATGGTATGATGTTGACATTCAGTATCAGCGGGAGAGCCTTAAACATCAGTTATTTAGCGGAACCTTATCCAGGTATGCTAACGTCTCTCAAGTACTAAGAAAGCTCGAATTAACACAATCAGTTCATTTTAAGATAGAAGGGAGGCGTATTACTGTTATGGAATAAGCTTACTAGGATTAAATCAGATAGTCCAGAGATGCTGTAACACCCCTGGACTGTTGGGTTTTAAGTTATTTGATCAAACACAACCAATTAACCTATGCAGAGAGATGGTAACCTAGCAGATATTTCTCTTTGCAGCTAACCAAGCAAACAAAAGTATGAAATTTTATACTAAACTTTCAGGTCGCCTTAAAGGTAACCTGTATAAATTTTTATGGATAATGAGATTGATTATCGTTTTGTTCATTTTGGGTATTATGCAGGTGAGTGCAGCGACCTATGCACAGCAATTTAGCCTAAATAGAAAAAATATATCCATCAAAGAGGTTTTCAAGCAAATTAAAAACCAGACCGGTTACGATGTCTTGTATCAGCCGGAAAAGCTGGATGCGAATAGAATTATATCTGTTGATTTTAAACATGACAATTTAAAGAAAGTTATAGATTACTGTATAGCGGGTAAAGATCTGGCCTTTGAGATAGAGGATAATACCATTGTTATCAAGGCAAAACAAGTACAGGCTAATCGAAATGTGATCAGGCTAAGCACTGACTCCATCATTTACCATGGTACAGTTCTGGACGAAAAGGGAATCCCTATGCCAGGAGCAACTGTCAGGGTAAAAGGGAGCAATAAAATGACAAAAACAACCAGTGAAGGTAATTTTGCTATTTATGGCCCCAAAAAGGGAGCACTTGAAATCTCCTATATCAGTTACATTACTAAAGAATTTACATTGACAGGAGTAGATCCTGGCAAACGTATTGTGATTAAAATGACTCCAGGAACAAATAATCTGGGAGAGGTCAATATCGTAAGCACTGGGTATCAGGATTTGCCAAAAGAGCGGGCCACAGGTTCTTTTGAAGTTATTACCCAGGAACAACTCCAGCATAGTACTGACCCTGATTTACTCAGGAGGCTGGAAGGGATAACTACAAGTATGAATTTTAATAATCAACTTATACCGACAAATTCTACCAGTTTTGCACCATCAACTATAACTAATCTTACCATAAGAGGAAGGAATACATTAAATGTTGCAAATAACTCCGTTACCCAAAGTGGCGAAGTGCTTGTTGTTATTGACGGAATTCCCAGCCCTTATTCAATTGATAAAATCAATCCAAATGACGTTGAAAGTATAACTGTATTAAAAGATGCGGCAGCTGCTTCGATATGGGGCTCAAGAGCTGCTAATGGTGTGATTGTGGTTAAGACAAAAAAGGGTGCTTATAATAGACCGTTGAATATCTCTTTCAACAGCAATGTAATTGTATCTGATAAATTCAATTTATTTTATAAAAAGAAAATGACTACTTCTGAGTTTATTGATGCTCAGGTTTTTGCATTTAATGCATCTGGTACGTCAATTAACCCTCCCAATCTATCCCAGGCACAAGTTAATTATTCTCCTGTAGCTACAATTTTGGATCAGGAAAAAAAAGGGAATATTAGTGCTCCTGATGCTAATGCACAAATAGATGCTCTGAGAGGTAATGATATACGAAATGATTATACCAAATATCTGTTGAGAAATCCAGTCACGCAGAGTTACTCATTAGCTTTAGATGGGGGAACTGAAAAAATGACTTATCATTTATCCGGTGGTTATGATAACACAATTAATAATACAATAGCCTCAGCTGGAGATCGTCTTGCTTTGAATTATTTCACTAGTGTTAAAGTGTTGAAAAATCTGGAGCTCACAGGGGACCTGACTTATAACAGGCAGCGGACTACTGGCCAGGCTGGTTCGAATATAGTCTCAGGATTTGATGGCAATACTAATTATTATCCATATACACGCATTGTCGATAGTCAGGGCAACCCGATACCTATACCTTATAAGTATAGTACAGCTTTTTTAAATTTATTAAATTCCACCTATGGTAATAATATTCTCAATTTGCAATTTAATCCTCTTTATGATATCTATCAGGGATATAATAAGACTGACAGGCAGGGAGTTAATATAAGGCTTGGTGCGAATTATCAAATCAATCCGATATTCTCTGTCAATGTAGCATACAACTTGAATCATGAATATGATCAACAAATTATGTACGAAGGACCTAACTCTTTTTATACACGTAATTTGGTTGATATTTATAATCAAGGACCTAATTATCAAGATCCGAATTTTGGCTCAATGCCTTACGAAAATATAATCCCTCAAGGTGGAATTTATCAGCCGACCGTAACAACAACTGATAACCAGATTCTTCGGGGGCAGGTTAATGCAAATAAAACATGGAATGGAAAGCATGTATTGAATGCAATTGCTGGTGCAGAAATTACACAAAGCTATACCCTGACTAATGCTAATCAGTATTATGGATATTATCCAAATACTCTTAGCACCAAACCAAATATTGATTATTATAATTATTATACATGGCTTTTCGCAGATGCGATTACTGGGCTTCCATTTGGTCAGGTACCTGGAGTTCCTGCACCAAATTTTAGTGACTATCGTTTACGTACTTATAGTTATTTTAGTAATGCTGCATATACTTACAATAACAGGTATACCTTATCTGGAAGCATACGTAAAGATGTATCCAGCGATTTTGGATATGGTGAAAATAACAACGGGACTCCTTTTTATTCGATGGGAGCTAGCTGGAATATTGCTAATGAGGACTTTTATCATGTTAACTGGTTACCTAAGTTACAATTAAGAGCGACTTTTGGATATAATGGTAATGTAAATAACACGGTTGGTCCATCGCCGCTTATAACATATAATACTGCGGCCGCCTTTTTCGGAAACAATAATTTGCCTTATGCAAGTAGTAACGGAGTAACAAATGCCGACCTTCGTCCAGAAAAGACTGCGGTACTTAATTTCGGCCTCGATTTCGGATTACGTAATAATCGGATATCTGGTAGTTTAGAGTATTATGACAAAAAGACCACAGATTTAATATCTGGTGCACAGGTAGATCCAACTACCGGATTTAGTTCGGCTACTTATAATATTGCCAGTTTGCATGGTTGGGGTACGGATCTAACTTTGAATTCCCGTAATATTCAGAGTGGTCCGTTTAGCTGGACCAGTACATTTCTGTTTAGTTACAACAGAGTTAAAGTATCCAAATACAGTGGAACAACTAATCTTACTGCAGCTCAACTTGTACAGGGAGCCACAAATTTTACGCAAGGTTATGATGTTTCACGGCTATTTGCATTTAGGTGGGCTGGTCTTGACCCTAATACAGGGGATCCCAGGGGATATCTCAACGGCGTGCCTACTTCAGTTTCAAATACTGCACAAGGAAATGCAAATGCAGCGGCTATTGAGAATCAGCCGGGTTCTACTGCTCATTACCTCGGTTCAGCTGTACCAGTATATTACGGCTCTTTACGTAATACCTTTAGTTATAAGCGGCTTTCACTTTCGGCAAATATACTTTATAAACTCGGCTATTATTTTTTTAGACCAAGTTCAGATGTGGTGAGCTATAGTGCATTGTTAACTAGCAATTCCTTGCAGGGAATAGAATATGAAAAGAGATGGCAAAAGCCTGGAGATGAATTGCGTACGAATGTACCCTCGCTGACTTATCCAGCCAGTCAGATCAGAGACACTTTTTATGCCCTTTCGGATATAAATGTTCTCAAAGCAGATCATGTTCGTTTACAGGAAGTCAATTTGTCTTATTTATTTGGTAAGAAAAGCTGGTTTATTAAAAATCCAAGAATTTTTGCCAGTGTTACCAATTTAGGTGTAATCTGGCGGGCAAATAAATTGGGGCTTGATCCGGATATTAATGATTACCCAAAGCCGAGAACATATTCATTAGGTTTAAATGCTAATTTTTAATTTGAAGAAAATGAATCTAAAAATCAAATCGATCCAAAACCTCAGGACTAAATTAGTCATACTTTCATTAGTCACCATATCTACATTATTTAATTTATCCTGTCAGAAATATGTCGATATAGATAGAGGGAATACCCGGAATATAGTGCAGACTGCTAATGATTGTCAGCTGCTTTTGGATAATTACACCGTTATCAATACAGGATATCCAAGTGATGGAGAAGCATCCTCAGACGATTATTATTTAACGAATGCGGGTTATTTATTGTCGGCATTAGCTCCGACAGACCGGGACCTGTATATCTGGTCTACTACAGCCATAAGACCTGGTGCACAGCCACAATGGGAGTCATCTTATCAGGTAGTTTTCCAGGCAAATTTGATGCTCGAAACAATTAATAAAATCAAATCGGGGAACACAGATCCCGCTGCCACTCCAACCTTACTTAATACATTAACCGGTTCGGCTTTATTTCTCAGGTCTTTTGCATTTTGGCAAGTTGCCCAGTTGTACGCAAAACCTTATTTAGCAGCGACTTCCGGACAAGATCCTGGTATTCCAATAAGACTAAGTTCGGACATTAATGTTCAGTCTCAAAGGGGAACCGTTTCTGGTACCTATAACCAGATTATTCAGGATTTAAAGCAGGCCATTAGTTTATTGCCGGCAACCTCAATTGTGGCCACACGACCTAATCAGGCAAGTGCTTATGCTTTATTGGCAAGAGTGTATTTATCGATGGAAGATTACCCTGACGCATTGACCAATGCAGATGCGGCATTGAAAATTAGTAATCAACTCATTAACTTTAATACCTTAAATGCTAACAGTAATACTCCCTTTAGTCCAAGATTTAATAAAGAAGTGATTTTTCATGCCATTATGGCCCCTGACCCAGGCATAAATCCAGGATCTGCTTTTTCCAATGTGGCAAAAATAGATAGTAATTTGTATGCATCTTATCAGGCCAATGACTTAAGGCAAAAGATTTTTTTTAAACAAAATAGTGGGACTGATATCGGGACTCACCGTTTTACAGGAAATTATGAACCTGTCACTTCAGCAACTTTCTTTGACGGGCTCGCAGTAGATGAGCTTTACCTGATTCGCGCCGAATGTTATGCCAGGGCTAGTAATACAATTTCAGCTATGAATGATCTTAATACCTTACTCACTACAAGGTGGAAGACCGGAACGTACGTCAATATGACAGCAGCAAGCGCAGATCAGGCATTGGCACTTATTCTAGCAGAACGAAGAAAGGAGCTGTTGATGCGGGGGGTGCGCTGGTCAGATTTACGAAGACTGAACAGGGATACCAGATTTGCGAAAACATTAACCAGAACTATACAAGGAACAGTTTATACCTTACCTCCTAATGATCCGAGATATACTTTGCTGATTCCACAAGAGGTTATTTTAAATAGTCCAATAACTCAGAACACCCATTAAAGCATAGTAGTTTTTTATGCATATACATAATTTTAAAAGCTTAAGCTTTCGAGAAACAATTATCTTACTCAGAATGAATATAAAACGAATTATTTTACTAGTTGGTTCATTCCTTCAATTAGGATTTTACAGCAGTAGTGCCCAGAATTTGGACACTACTGCTGTAAGTTATCGCAGACCATTATTTGATTTTGATCCTCTTAAAAGCTCTTTTAAATTAGATCAGGAGCAAAAAATAAATAAACATTACTTTCTGCGGATGTCCATACTGACGGGATATCGGGAGGGGGTAGAACCTATAAAAGGGCTGGGGAATTTTAGAACAAACGAAGATAAAGAGAATGGGACAAAGAGATTCTATATGTATAATTTGTCTATCCAGGATATGTTAACCCACGGATTCTACACTTCCAACCGAATCATTTTAGAGGTGAAAGACCCTTCCCGGTATAGATATGATCCTTCACAAGGTTCGGAATACGAATGGATGCGCAAAAATGCGCACTGTTTTGAGTTTATTTTGCCATCAGGAGTAATTAATGGAGTAAAACCGTTGGAAAAAGAACTATGCAGAATCTTTGGTGTAGAGAGTGGTTTAAAAAAGAGAATGGTAAATGCTTTAGTACTTGTCCGTACTTCAAAGATCGATAAAATTAGATCTTCACAGATTGGAGAACGTGGGTATGATAATAACGGGCAATTTAGAAATGTACCAATTGATCGTTTAAGTTCTTTGTTGTATAATGCTGGTTTGCCACCTATGGTCGATGAAACAGGATATAAAGACCCTGTAGATCTTGAACTTAAAATTACCTCATGGAAAGATCTTCCTGCAATAAGAAAAGAATTGCAACGATATGATCTGGATTTAAAAGAAGAAAAACGAGAAGTCGAAATGTTTGTAATTACAGAAATAGATAGATGAAATATAAATTATTTGTGCTGGCATTTTTCCTGGTGAATACACTAAAAGGACAATATATCAATCCCGGATTGAAAATAGGTGATCAGGTAACTGCTGTTGTTATTCCTAAAATTATCCATGCTGCTCAGGCAACCGCTCGGATGACTGATTATAAGGACCGCTTGCTCATTTTAGATTTTTGGGCTACCAATTGCAGTGGTTGCGTTGCGGCATTGCCAAGAATGGATAGTTTACAGAAGCATTTTGGTAAGGATGTTAAAATTTTACCCGTGACTTATGAGCCATCTTCAATGGTGCAGACTTTTTGGAAAAATAATAAATATACTAAACACCTGACTTTGCCCTCGGTCGTGGAAGATAAGTTATTAAGTAATTACTTTAAGCACAAAAGTATACCACATGAGGTCTGGATTTATAAAGGGACAGTAATAGCCATCACCGACGAAGGTTATGTGGATGCAAATAATATCAGCAGAGTTCTGGGAGGAGAAAAAGTGTTTTTCCCCGTTAAGAATGATTATTTGGTTTTTGATAATAGTAAACCTTTGTTTACTACTGATCCAAAACAGATAGACACAAATAATACATCTTTAAAATATGTTGCCATCAGTGATTATAAAGAAGGAGTAAATGCGGAAGGGTTGTCGGGTGGTTTTGGGGTTGTCAGAAATACCTATAATAAGACAATCAGATGCTTCTTTCTGAATCAGCCTATTTTTAATTCTTATACATATTGTTGGTCTAGAATACTTGCAGTTGGTGCCCTTCACAAACCTTCTTTTTTAATTACGCCAAATCAGATTATCTGGGAAGTAGGTGACAGGTCTAAATATATGTATATCAAAGGTTATCAGCAAGACTGGATCCGGGCAAATGGAATTTGTTTTGAATCAGTAAAACCAGATACAGGTCAGACTGATCAGCAGGTTTACCGGAGTATAATTTCTGATTTGGATGGGCTACTTGGTTTAAAAGTACGTTGGGAAAAACGGAAAGAAAATGTGCTGGTTTTGGTGAAGAGTGATCATGGTAACAAAGAACAGGATCAGTCCGTAGAAGGAAAATCATACCGGATAGATAATTTGGTGTATGGGCTCAATCTGCAGGAGAAAAATCCATATGTATTTGATGAGAGCAAATCTGGAGAAATCGAATTAAAACTAAATATTAGTTCTTTGGCTGATATTGAGTCTGTTAAACGGGAGTTGAGAGTTCATGGCTATCAGTTGAAAGAAGAACTTCGGGAAGTTGATAAATTTATATTTTCAGAAATTGACGGGGGATTTTTGGTAGATGGAAATCTGATTAAAGAAATAGCCGAAAGGAAAGAAGCCCAAAAGGATTTGAAAAATCCGTCGTCAGAAGAAAACAAGATTTTTCTGGAAAAGAATAGAATTCAGAAAGGTATAGTCATCCTAAGCTCTGGTTTACAATATAAAATACTCCGGGGGGGGAGTGGTACCAGGCCAGGTATAAATAGTAAGGTTATGGTGAATTATACGGGAATGTTAGTTAACGGAAGGATTTTCGATAGCTCACTTGAGAACGGCAGACCATCAGAATTTAAAGTAGATGGAGTTATCAGCGGTATGTCAGAAGCCCTAAAGTTAATGCCTGTAGGGGCCAAATGGATCTTATATATTCCAGCTGCACTGGCTTATGGGGATCATACATCTGGTGGGAGAATTCCTCCTGGAAGTAATTTGATTTTTGAATTGGAATTGTTGCAAATTTTACCTTAGAATTAATGATCAGAATCGAAACCGCATTTAAAATTAAATTAATCATACTTTTTTCTATTGTTAATTTTCAGCTTTATGCTCAGGGGAAAAATAAGCCCAGTCCGAACTGGCAAAATATGGATTTGAAAACAGATGTTTTTTTTGGTATAAGTACAAAAAAGGCGTATAACTTATTATTAAAAGATAAAACCCCGGTACCTGTAGTCGTAGCTGTTATTGATGGTGGAGTTGATATTACTCATCAGGATCTCAAATCTGTTGTCTGGACTAATCAGAATGAAATTCCTGAGAATGGGATAGATGATGATAAAAATGGCTATATCGATGATGTACATGGCTGGAATTTTTTGGGTTCAAGCAAAGGAAGTTTTCATTTTGATAATTTGGAATTAATCCGCTCACTAAGAGAGGAGCTAAAAAAAGATCCCCAATCTGTAAAAGCAAAAGACTTACAAAAAGAGGTAACTGAAAAGAAAACTGCATTGGAAAATGCAATAAAAATGACAGAATCTCAGCTAGACGCCCTTAATCAGATTACAGATAAAATTGGAAAAAAAAGTCCTGATATTCAAGAGTTTGAGGATTATAGGTACCGCACGGTTTCGGAAGTTAAGGTATTGTCTATGGTTGTCAGAAATTTAAAAGCTGACCCCGATTTTATGGATGAGCTGGAAGACAAATTTATGACCTGGAAAAATCAGGTAAAGTATCTGATTAATATTAATTATGATCCCCGTGCGGGGAATGCAGAATTTTTGGCTAAATATTATGGGAATGGAGATGTGATCGGTTTAGAGCCCAGTCATGGAACACATATTTCTGGAATTATCGCTGCAAGACCAAACGAATCAAAAGGCACAATGGGAATTGCCAGAAGTGCAATGATTATGGGAATACAAGCTATTCCTGATGGTGATGCATTGGACAAAGATGTAGCATCAGCAATTCGATATGCAGCTGATAATGGGGCAAGAATAATTAATTTAAGCATAAATAAGGCTTTTTCTCCGGATAGGAAGATAGTAGACGAGGCAGTTCAATATGCTATGAGTAAAAACTTACTTATTGTACATTCGGCAGGTAATGAAGGGAGGAAGTTGGATTTAGAATCGGGTTTTCCCAGTCGAAATTATCTTAATGGTGGTAAGGCCGATTCGTGGATAGAAGTGGGGGCTTCAAACTACCGTGATGATGAAAATTTACTACCCTGGTTCTCCAACTATGGTAAAAATATAGTTGATGTATTTGCCCCGGGAGTGGATATATTTTCTACTTATCCAGGTAACACTTATTCTTATCTGAGTGGAACAAGTATGGCTGCACCAGTGGTATCCGGTCTGGCTGCACTTATCTGGTCATACTATCCAAAGTTAACAGCATTACAGATGAAAAAAATCATTATGAGTTCTGTTGTTAAAGTTAACCATAAGGTGAAGAGTAATGACGGATCAATGATCGATTTTTCTGCCCTTTGTATATCCGGAGGAATTGTCAATGCATACAATGCATTGGAAATGGCAGATAAAGAAAATTCATTGTGATATCTGAATTCACTTTTTAGCACATATTTACCTGGTTTTATTAAAACCAGGTAAATATGTGCTAAAAAGTGAATAAGGTCTTGGCTTTTTATATAGAAGTATCCTTCATGTAGAGAAATAACTTGCTACCAGCTGGGAATTGTGGTTGTGCTATCTGCTGTGAAAGCCCGCTTGCTATATAGGTCTGTATATTTGCCAAAAGCGGCGACACAGGTGTCCAACCATTATAATCAGTATAAATGGCACATACAAAAGCGCCATTAACACATGCAGGGGTAAAGGTGGTTTTAGTATAATTAAGGACCTATGGTTGTCTCATATAAACGAAATATTTAGTTCCGGCAGGTAATTGTGGTTGTGGAACAAGTGTCGAAAGCCCGTCATCAATGTAACATAATATGTTTGCAGACAGAGGTGAAAATGGGAAAAGTCCACCAGCGGGAGCATAAATAGCACATACTACTGTACCTGAGAGGCATATAGGCTTACCAGTGAGTTTACTATAACTAGATGCCAGTGTAGGATCACCCGTTCCGTTATAGGTATACCAAGCATTTGCCATAATATTGGAATGTTTTTATAGATCAAAAAACATCAGAAAACTTTAAGTTAAGCCTACTCTGTTCGGGGTTTTCGGCTTCTCCCTTTAAGTACTTGTATTTATGGTCAGGAAGATGAGTTTACTGTTAATTATAATATCTATACTGAAAATATTAAAATATCAATAGATATTTGTTTATCAGCTTTTCTTTTATTGAGTACTATTGAACGTTTTTTAAGAAGATGGCTTCATATAAACGTAAGGTTTAGATCCGACTGGAAGCTGTGGTTCAGGTACCAAATTTGCAAGTCCATTTGCTATATAAGTTTGTATATTAGGCGTAAGTGGAGAATATGGAGTTATCATTCCCCCCAGGGAATAAATAGCACATACAAAAGCGCCAAATACACATCCGGGTTTACCATGAACTATTCTGCTGTAATTTCTAGCTAGTGTCGGATCACCAGCTGTTCCGCCAATGTAGGCATACCAATTTAACCCCATAGTATTAGGATGTTTTTATAGATCAAAAAACATTAGAAAACTTTAAGACAAGCCTACTCTGTTCAGGGTTTTCGGCTTCTCCCTTTAAGTATTTGTATTTATAGTCAAGGATATGAATTAAAGTAATGTGAAGAATGATTTATTAAAATCAGTTTTGTCTTGAATTAGTTACTACAGGAGAATCTCTCCTGTAGTAACTAAAATTAGGGGACTATGATTTCAGATAAACGAAAAACTTAGATCCGACAGGTAATTGTGGTTGTGCAACCGATTTTGCCTGTCCATCAGCAATGTACTGTAATATATTTGCTGGCAGAGGTGATACAGGAAAGGTTCCTCCTTGAACATAAATGGCACAAACTGTTGGCCCATTTAAACAACCAGGTGCACCTGTAATTTTACTGTAGCTAGACGAGAGCGTAGGATCGCCTACGCCATTATATGCATACCAAAAATTAGCCATATTATTAGAATGTTTTTATAGATCAAAAAACATTAGAAAACTTTAGTGTAACAAATGATTTATTAAAACCCGCTTTGTCTTGAATTAGTTACTACAGGCGAAATTCTCCTGTAGTAACTAGAATTAGGGAACTATGATTTCAGATAAACGAAAAACTTAGATCCAGCAGGTAATTGTGGTTGTGCAACCGATTTTGCCTGTCCATCAGCAATATACTGTAATATATTTGCTGGCAGAGGTGATACAGGAAAGGTTCCTCCTTGAACATAAATGGCACAAACTGTTGGGCCATTTAAACAACCAGGTGCACCTGTAATCTTACTGTAGCTAGATGCCAGTGTAGGATCGCCTACACCATTATATGCATACCAAAAATTAGCCATATTATTGGAATGTTTTTATAGATCAAAAAACATTAGAAAACTTTAAGTTAAACCTACTCTGGTTGGGGTTTTCGGCATCCCCCCTATAAGGATTGATATTTACAATAAAAAGAACAGCTAGTATTGTTAATTAATGATGATGCTAAAAATAAAATATCCTTAAAATATTCACTGAATTGTTTGTGATGTTGTTATTGCAAGAGTCGCGACCGAAGATATCATCAACTATGAACTCGCTTTCATGTAAACGAAATATTTAGTTCCGATTGGTAACTGTGGTTCAGGTACCAGATTTGAAAGTCCGTTTGCAATATAAGTCAGAAGATTTCCTGATAATGGAGATATTGGAGCAATTCCTCCGTCTGGAGCATAAATAGCACATACAAAAGCACCGCTATCACATCCAGGTTTACCAGCTATTCTGCTGTAATTTCTAGCTAGTGTTGGATCACCAGCTGTTCCACCAACGTAGGCATACCAAGTCTTTGCCATAATATTAGGATGTTTTTATAGATCAAAAAACATCAGAAAACTTTAAAATTAAACCTACTCTTTTTAGGGTTTTCGGTTTCTCCCTTGTTCCTGTTGCCAGGTGAATTGGCCATTAAAGAATGCGGCTGCTGCAGACAGTATTTGCGTTTTCAATGGACTATCTATTGTGACCTCTAGATGCCATAATAGATGATCTGTTAACCATACTACTAAGTTAACTCAATCCCTTTTGATCTACTAGGGCCAAAAGTCACATACTGTAAGTCAGTATTTTATTTGGAATATGATGATTTGATTTCCAGTTAGATTAATAGCGATTTTAAAGGAGGGAAGATTAAATGTGTAGTACGATATTATTAGCTATAATTTATTTACAGCTAATAATATCGTACTACACATTTAATAGGTAAATAAGTGGCTGATAGCCATTGTTTGCATCCATAGTAGCTTAGTACAAATTAGCTTACCAGATGGAGAATTTAATCAGAGACATATTTATAATGACGCCTCATTCTGAATTTGGCTGATTTCTCTGGCTTTCCCATTAGTAGGGGTGGCGGACATTCTAACTTCTAATGGAACGGGAGGGAAGTTGGATGATGGCTGCCCCTTACCTTTTGCCAAAGCACGGATTATATAAAACAGTAAGCCTGGCGTGCCTTCCAGATCAGGTCTTCGTTCCGGGTCATCAGGAAGTTCATCAGCAAAAATAGCAGATAAGTAGGGACCGTTGACAGTTTCCGGTGCTTTTTCTAAAACCTGATAACTGTCTGGATCGCAAATATCGAGTTCATTGTTAATAAATTGATACCAAGGCATATAATGTAATTTTTAATAATTGTACCTACTCTTTTCCGGGTTTTCGGTTTTCCCCTCATATTTGACATCCATCCATCGTATTGCATGTTTCTTGTGACCTGGTTTTTCAAATGGCTTTAGAGTTGTATTTCCGGCATGTAAAGTGGCAATAAAGCCATCTGTATAATCGTGAGCATGAATTTTTGCGCCGGTATTCCATATATAATCATAATCCTCACCAATATGGATATCTTTGAAAGGATGATCCTTCCAGAAAGATTTTCTGTAAGCCATTGTTGCTCCGGCAAGCCAGGGACGTTCTGTATCTTTATTTGCATAGTTCCAGAACTTGTTAACCAGAGGAGAGAAAAATAAGATCTGATTTAGTCCGCAAATATCAGCATCAGATTGGGTTAAAGCAGCAATTTGTCTGCTGATCCAGTCATGAGCATACCAATCATCATCATCCCAGTGCATAATAATTTCACCACTAGCTCTTTCACAGGCATAGTTCCTTTTTTTTCCAATAGTTCCAATAGGGTCAACATAGAAATATTTGATACGGCGGTGATCCGGTAGTATCGATCTTACTGACTCTTTTCCATCATCAATAATGACTAGTTCAACATTTCTATAGTCCTGGTTAAGGAAATAATCAGCAGCTAAAGCCACAAAATTTGGCCGGTTTGCTGTTGGCATTATACAAGATACATAAGGAGAACTCATTATTTTTCTTCATTAGTAGGTTCTTTCCAGGTAGAGGCATGTTTTTTGTGCTTGGGATTCTCGATAGGCTTTATACTAGTATTATGGGCATGTAAAAGTGCAACGAAGCCTTCCGTATAATCCAGTGCGTAAGTTTTTGCCCCCGAGTTCCATACAAAATCATAATCTTCGCCAACCTGTATATCAATGAATTGATGCTGTTGCCAGAATGATTTTCTATAAGCCATAGTGGCGCCACATAACCAGGGTTTCTCCATATCGCTGTCTTCATACATCCAGCGTTTATCGACAGAGGGAGAATAAAATATCACTTTGTTTAACCCTGTTATATCTGCATCAGTGGTTAATAAAGCATTTATTTGTTTGCTGATCCAATCGTCGGCATACCAGTCATCATCATCCCAGTGCATGATGATTTCTCCCTGGGCTTTTTTACAGGCATAATTGCGTTTAATACCAATAGTACCTAGGGGTTCGGTGTAGAAATATTTGATTTTTGGATGGTTAGGTATAAGTGACGATGCTGATTCTATACCATCGTCAATAATGACAAGTTCTGCATTTGGATAATCCTGCTGTAAAAAATAATCAATGGCAAAAGGAATAAATTTTTGCCTGTTTGCCGTAGGCATTATACAGGATACAAGTGGTTGTTGATTCATTATGAAATAATTTATATGTTAAACGGTCTGGTTTGTCTTAATCTCTTACATAAACAAAACATTTTTCACGTACTCTGGGATGTGGTGGTTGTGATCCTCCAGATACCATAGCCTCAGCGATATATTGCTGAATATTAGCTGATAAAGGAGAATGAGGTGTGACATGACCGTTACCAGCATAAATTGCACATATAAATTTGCCAGTTTCACCACCCGGTTTATTATTTACTCTTCTATAGCTTGAAGCATGATAAGGATCGCCGACACCGTTATAACAGTACCATCCCTTGTTCTCGTATTTTTTCCATTTTCCCATGTTTTTTTGTTTTTTTGATTAAAAAAGAACTAAAAAATTTTAGTGTAAACCTACTCTGTTCAGGGTTTTCGGTTTCTCCCGTATTGTGTTCTTAAAATTAGCTAAAACATCATCCCATTGACAGGGTCAGATGTCCCGAAATATATTATGAATGGATTATATTTGGTCATTTAATACCTTGCGAATGCCTATTGTTGTTTGTTCATCCAATAGCTGGCTTTTATTCATGAAGTTTTCAAAGTGTGCATAGTTCCACGTATTTTCACCATGATAGACATAGATATATAAAAAAGGAACATCCTCAATTTTGTACAAAAGTTTTCTTGCTGATAAAAATGTAATCACATGAGTATCTTCACCCCGATCTCTGCTTGCATACTGATTTTGTAATAATATTTCCTTTCTGCACAGAATAGTTCCGTCCCAGGTATAAGAGAATGAGCAGTATGCCTTTTTCGTAGTAGTATCGTATAATAAGATACGTGACAAAACACTGGCCTGATAATATTGACTGATAGCTCTCAGACTATTAAATTGATAAGATAACCTGCTGGTATGGTGCCAGTCATCATCATCCCACATACAGACAAAGTCTCCTGTACATTTATAAACTGCATGATTTCTTGCTTCACCCAATGAATCCGTAACCGGACGCTCAATCTGTAGAATCTTTAATGCCTCATTTTGCTTTGCCGTTTCAATGATAAGCCGGCTTTTGGTGTCTTTTTTTTGGTAAGAAATCACCAGCTCTTTATTAGGGTAATTTTGCAGTTCAAAACAATAAATGGCTCTTTTTAGTAATGAAGGGCGGTTATTTGTAATACAAATACAAGAAATCAGCGGATAAGTCAACTCCATAATCAGAGAAATTAGATTTTAATCTTTTAGATACACATATTTCTTAGTGTTATAAGGGAATTCAGGTTGTAACTGTGTAGTAGTTAGTGCGTCACTGATATATTGTTGGATATTTTTAGACAATGGTTCCAGTGGGTGGATACCATTGTCGGTAGCATATATTGCACAAATTTTAGTACCACATAAGCAACTGTGTTTTATTGTTATCCTGAAGTAGTTCTGGACGTTAGTAGGGTCTTCTCCTCTGATAAAAGCATACCATGATTTAGCCATAACGAAATTCTAATGTTTAAATTAAAATTAGAAAAAAGCGGATGCTGCAAATAGGGTCATATGTCCCAAAAAATAGCGGCATAAATAAATGTTATTGTTTCGGCATTTTATGCCTTGGATTTTCGAAATATTTAACCGTTGTATTTCGAGGATGTAAAATGGCTACAAATCCATCTATATATTCGTGAGCAAAAACTTTAGCCCCGGATTTGGTAATGAAGTTGTCATCTTCACCTGATTGAAGGTCTTTAAATGGGTGCGTAATCCAGAATGATTTCCAGTAAGCCAGTGTTGCTCCGTTTAACCATTGATTGGGGTTGGACGGATTATTTCTATTCATAGCTGTGCCAACCCATAAAGTATCTGTCACGGGTGAAAAAAAATGGATATGTTCTATTCCGCAGATATCTGCTTCGGAAGAAGAAAGATATTCTACTTGCCTGGTGATCCAGTCATTGGCATACCAGTCATCATCATCCCAATGCATAATTATTTCTCCCTCAGCCATATTGCAGGCATAATTTCTTTTGGCACCGATACTCCCCAATGGTTCTGTGTAATAATATTTAATGCGTAAGTCATCAGGTAGTAATGGAGCAATAGAATTTTTTCCGTCGTCTATAATGACGAGTTCAGTGTTCTTATAATCCTGACTTAAAAAGTGGTTAAGTGCAAAAGGAATATATTTTTGTCTGTTGGCTGTCGGCATAATGCAGGACACTAATGGTTGATTCATCTTGTCTTATTTTAGTGATGAACTAATTTATACAGCATTAATCTCTTGGCGCAGGGTCATATGTCCCAAAAAACTGATCCCTTATTGTGCATTTCAATTTCTTAGTAACTTGTCGTAAATGAATTACAATGATGGAAGAAAAAATAGAAATTGATATTGTTATTTTAAGTTATGGGCAAACTGAAGAATTAAAAAATACCACTATAAACTGCATTAACTCATTGGTTACCTCAGAGAATCCCGACCAGATCAAATTCAATATTATAGTTGTTGAGTCGGAGAAAAAAATGCAGCCGTATCAATACGAACATAGTATAACCACTTATCCAGAGCAGGAATTCGGTTATCACAGATATATGAATATAGGTATAGATATGACTTCAGCACCTTTTATCTGTATATGTAATAATGACCTGATTTTTCATCCGGGATGGGCAACTGAAATACTGCGACCATTTCATCAGTTTCAGGATGTTTTCAGTGCTTCTCCATTCTGTTCTGTACATCATCCTAAAATGGGCTTTAAGATGAATGATGGTTTGAAATTGGGCTATCGGATCAGATATGAAGTTTCTGGCTGGTGTCTTTTTTTTAGGCGGGATATATTGCGTTTAATGGGTAAACTGGATGAAAATTATATATTCTGGTGCGCCGATAATGATTATGCAAATACACTCTGGGTATTAAAATTAAATCATGTTTTAGTGACCTCTTCCATAGTCGATCACTTGGAAAATAAGACCTTAAAATTGCAGACTCCGGAAAGACAAAATGAATTAACGGAAATGGAGGGAGTATATCTGGGAAAAAAATGGAAACATCGAACTGGCGAAGGATGGGTTTCATTAATGCTATAAAACTAGATTCCCTCTTTTGTGTAATTTGTTGTAAATGAGAAAACAATGATAATATGAAAATATATTTAATTAGTTACGGCGATGTGAAATATGCATCACAAAAAGAGTTTTTTAGAGAAACGGCCTTAGCCTCTTTATTTTTTGACGAGGTCACTATTTTCGGCCCTGAAGATATTGAACCATCATTCAGTAAACATTTTCACAATGTTCTGAAACAGGGAAGGGGCGGGGGCTATTGGATATGGAAGCCCTACCTGATACGAAGAGTACTGGAAACTCTGGACGATGATGATATTCTGATTTATTGCGATGCAGGATGTTTGATTAATAGCAATGGTGTAGACCGGTTTAATGAATATATAGAACTGCTTATGGAATCCGAAAGTGGATGCATAGGATTTGAACTGCCGCATAAAGAGATAGAATATACTAAACGCGAAGTGTTTGATCATTTCGGGTCAGCAGAAGAACTCATCCATTCCAATCAGTTAATGGCTACCGTAATTATGCTGAGGAAGTGTTCGCATGCCACTATGCTCATCAATAAATGGTATGAAGCTTTATGTGAAAACCCTTTGTTGTTTACAGATGATAAGGATGATACCGCTCAGTACGCAGATTTTATTGATCATCGTCATGATCAGAGTATATTTAGCATTCTGCGTAAAACTTATCAGTCAGAGATCATCCCGGATGAAACCTATTTTCTGGATTTTATAAGAGAGGGCCAGCCTTATCCAATCTGGGCAACCCGTTTGAGATGATAAGGCTGGTTTTATGGTATCAAGAAGGTAAAACCTCTACTTTAACATCTAAAAGATTACGTATCCAGTCAGTGCTTTCCTTGTCCAGTTGCTCGCTTTTCTTCAGATAATAGCAGAAATGGAAATAACTCAGGGCATTTTTTCCATGATATACATAAAGGTAAAGATAGGCGCTGTCTGTGATGTAATGTAAGAGTTTGTTGGACTCCAGATATTTGATTACCGGAGCATCTTCAGCAACATCACTGTCTGCAAATGGATTTCTTAGCATATGTTCTTTTTTGCACAAAAGGCTTCCGCCCCAGAGATAGGGGAATGATAGGTACCCTTTCTGAGTGGTTGCATCAAACAGCATCACACGGGTTAATATGCTGGCATCTCTGAACTGACCATTGACCAGCATAGTGTTATATTGATGGGCTAATCTTCGGGCATGGTACCAGTCGTCGTCGTCCCACAGACAAATATAATCTCCGTTGCATTTCTCAATAGCATTATTTCTCGCCGTGCCTAATGACTCATTTTCTTCACGTTCTATTCTGAGAATCCTCATATCTGATAATTCCAGAATACTATCTATAAGTTTCTTGGTTTCTATGTCCTGTTTCGGGTAGGAGATGACCAGCTCCCGGTTAGGATAGTTTTGTGTGTCAAAACTGACAATTGCTTTAAGCAGTAACAATGGCCTGCCCTGTGTAATACAGATACAGGAAATCAGTGGATGTATTAATTTGATTTTCATGATTTTAAAGCTTTATGTTTTGGGTTTTCAAAATTTCTGATGACCGTATTATGCGGATGTAAAAGAGCTACAAAACCATCCATGTAATCATGAATGAAGAGTTTAGCCCCCGAATTCTGAATAAAGTCATCATCTTCTCCTATCTGTAGATCTTTAAAAGGGTGCTTTTCCCAGAAAGATTTCCAGTAAGCGAGCGTGCCACCTGCTACCCAGTTCATGGGATTAGGCATCCCCTGAAACTGTCTGATCACTGTGTAGAGCTTATCTATGATAATAGAATAATAATGGATATGCTGTATACCACACATATCAGCGCCCGAATCAATTAATGTATTAACCTGATGCCTGATCCAGTCCTCTGCATACCAGTCATCATCATCTAAATGGACAATAATTTCTCCATTCGCCAGCTCACAAGCGTAATTGCGTTTCAGACCAATAGTACCGATTGGCTCCGTATAGATATATCTGATATTCGGATGGTCAGGTATTAAATGAGCCACTGATTTTCTTCCGTCATCGACAATAATCAACTCCTTATTCCGATAAGTCTGATTTAAAAAATAAGCAATCGCAAAGGGAATAAACTTTTCGCGGTTAGCTGTGGGCATTATACAGGATACCATTGGTGAATTCATCTTTCTGTTTTTTTAGCACAATTTATACAGGATTCACACCGAATGATAGGGTCAAAAGTCCCATAATCGTGGCTGGTACATAATTAAACGAGCTAATTTTTACCTTAGGAATACTAAAAAATATAAAATGATGAAGATTAAATTTTTCTCTGATTATGAGATTTCGGAAAACCTGCTGAGAAGGTTCAGGGCAAATTATATTGTAACTGATGAGTTGTTAACGTTTACTACTGATGAGGATTATGATTTTGCTGTTGTATTTAACAGAGCAAAAGATCCGATCAGGCCAGGAGCTAAAATAATCACAGTAATTCAGGAGCCCTCATGGAGTGATGCCCATCAAAATAAGGTATTTCTGACCAATAGTGATTACATCATTGTGCATGAGCCTGGGTTATTTGAACAAACACACCAGTTGAAACTTGGAGGTCAGATTATTGAATCCCCTTCTTATATGTTTTATCATGATCATCTGGATCATTCCTTTTATGATGGAAAGGAGGAAGTTGAAAAAAGCAGGAAGCTATCTATGATAGTATCAGGCTTGTATTTTAGCTATGGCAATTACCGTAAACGTATAGAAGTACTGATTAGAATACTGGAATCTAATCTGAATATTGATATTTATGGCAGAGGTTTAAACATTGAGGACAGAAGGTATAAAGGCGAATTGAAAAACAAATACGAAGGACTGTTGCCTTACGAGTATTCTATTGCCATAGAGAATTCGAATGAAAAAAACTATATCACAGAAAAATTTATAGACTGTGTTTTATGTAATACCACACCAATTTATAATGGTGCACCAAACATTTCAGAGATCTATGACCAGCATTATTACAGAACCATAGACCTGGATAGTTCCAATATCATCCGGGATATTAATGAAATCATTGCGAAACCTGCACCTGGTTCCGGGGGTAATAAAGCCATCTATTTTAATCAATATAACCTTTACACTAAACTCAAAGAGATTATACTGAGTTAATGTCCTGTATATACGGAATGTGGATTTACATTTTTATGAGGAGCAGGTTGCTGATCGATTCTGTATATATAAATGCAAAGATCAGCAATTACTGCAGATAACACTAAAAATAGGATGATTTTGATAAGCCTTGCCATGAGCGTTGTTTTATCTCTAATTTAATTCATTGAAGGCCCGGTAAACAGGGTCAGGTGTAACATAAGCTCACCTTCTTTAATAAATACGAAAAATGGGTCAAATGTCCCGAAATTAGTGGTTGTGAATAACATGTTTTTTTTCTTTGTAACTTGAAATAACAAATACAGGTCAAAAACTTATGAAGAGCAGAACTGAAATCGATATCATCATTTTAAGCTTGGCAACAAATGATGAGTTAAAACATATTACTGAAGAATGTATCCATTCTTTAATGACTTCTGAGGATCCGGCATTGATTAAGTTCAATGTGATAGTCATAGAAGCACACCAACAAATGGCCCCCTTTCAATATTTAAATACAACCACTATATATCCAAAGACAAAATATGGTTATCACCGTTATATGAATATGGGGATAGAGATGACCTCGTCAAAGTACGTTTGTTTATGTAACCATGATCTGCATTTTCATGCCGGATGGGCTTCAGAGATGCTAAAGACTTTCCATAAATACTATGACCTGTCCAGTGCATCCCCTTTTTGTTCATTTCATCATCCTAAAATGGGATTTGAGGAAAATAACGGACTATACCCGGGGTATCGCAGCAGATTTGAAGTTGCCGGATGGTGCCTGTTCCTGAAACGGGATGTTTTCAGGCTTACTGGGAAACTCGATGAAAATTATCAGTTCTGGTGTGCTGATAATGATTATTCAAATACTTTAGCGGCTTTAAATCTTAGACATGCATTAGTTTCCTCATCTGTTGTAGATCATCTGGATAAATGTATCCTGGATCAGCAGACAGACGAGGAAAATATCTTGACGTCCAACGAATTCTATTATCATGAAAAGAAGTGGAACCACCGGATGACCGAAGGCTGGGTTACGTATAGTTAACCTTAATGACCTGCATTTTTTGAAAATAAATTAATCACGATTACACCAATGATGATGAGCAGAATACCGATCACAGCAGGCAGATCAGGTTTCTGTCTGTAAAATACCGCTCCAAGAGTTGTAACCAGGACAATGCCAACGCCCGACCAGATGGCATAGGCAATTCCGAGATCCATTTTCCTTAAAGTCAGGCTCAGGAAATAGAATGCTACCCCATATCCCAGGACAACAATAACAGAGGGCCATAGTTTTGTAAACTCTTCTGAGGCTTTTAATGCCGTGGTGGCTATAATCTCAGAAATGATAGCCAGGAAAAGAAATAAATATGTTTTCATAAGTAGGTGTAGGTAGTATACCACAAATATCCCGAAAATTATCAGGAGCTGGTTAATGATTCTTTTTATGTTTACTGTTTTCGAAGGGTTTAACAGTCGTATTATGGGGATGTAACATCGCTATAAACCCATCGATGTAATCGTGGGCAAATATTTTCGCCCCAGGGGTTTGTACCAGGTCTTCGTCTTCACCCTTTTGCAAATCTTTGAAAGGATGTTTCTCCCAGAATGATTTCCAGTACACCAGTGTAGCTCCGGCCAGAAATGGCTTTGAGCTGGGATTATTCCTGTTATGAGCATCTCCCTGCCAGAATTCATTCATCAGCGCAGCATAATGGTGAATGTGTTTGATCCCGCAAATATCTGCTCCAGAGCTGGTCAGGAAATTTACCTGCCGGCTGATCCAGTCATAAGCATACCAGTCATCATCATCCCAGTGGACAATAATCTCTCCCTTCGCTTTTTCACAGGCAAAATTCCGTTTCAACCCAATTGTACCTAAAGGTGGAACATAAAAATAACTGATCCGTGAATCGTCAGGCAATAAGGATGCGATCGATTCTTTTCCGTCATCTACAATGACTAATTCAGTATGAGTGTAATCCTGCCGTAAAAAATAATTGACAGCAAACGGAATATATTTTTGCCTGTTGGCAGTGGGCATTATACAGCTTACCAGTGGTTGTTCCATATTGATCTATTTGATACCAATTTAGAAATCCTGAATCCTTCATCTCAGGGCCAAAAGTCCCAAAAAACTCCTCTCCGGATTACCCTTTCAATTTCTTTGTAACTTGTAACTAACCGTAAAAACTATTTACAAACCAAAGATCCACTATGAGTAGTATGTTGTCTTTTTTAGCCTATGCAGAGGCCAGGAGCCGTGTTTTGGAGACTGTCGACGGTGTTTTGATGTATCCTTATTCCGAAAATTCTATTCCTCAGTATGTCTATTTTATGCCAAAAAAATTAGCTGAGGATGAACGGCTGGGGGAGTTCTTTAATCACCAGTTTTTATACCTCCCGGATATCTTTTATGTACTCTATTTTAACCCCGTCAGATGGATTCTCCCTGACCTGGCTGAAAGGATGCAATCATTGGAATATGTACCTGTAGCTTATGGCCGGGACCGTATTTTATTTCAGCTCAGTTACGGAAGGATAACCTTCGATGTTACACCAAAAAAGACAGAAGAAGAGCCTGAAGAACCAACGCTTTTCCGGGTTCCCCTTTATATGGGGGAAACCAGTTTTTTCATTAATGTAGTTGAGCTGCCAACTACAATGGGAACCCCCAAATTATTTGAGAAAGTTGATTTTACCTGGTAAAAACACTCAGTATAGCTTATAGAACCTAAAAACAAACACAATGAAACTAATAGAGAAAATTGACCGGCATGAAGTACTCCGGAGATGGGCAATAGGGGAAGTCTATTCCGAGTTTTATAGGCCTCTTTACAATTCGGGCAGGGAAGAGACTATGGATATGTTGTTATCTGGCAATCATTATCTGGAGAAAGAAGCGATTGCTCAGGTACTGGAGTTCAAACAGAACCTTGTAGACTCTATGTCTTTACATATTAAATGGTATAGTGCTATGCTTGAAATCAATAAATCCGATCTGGATCTGGTTTATACCCTGCAATTACCGGGCTGGCAAAGAAACACGGCTGGCTCTTTCCTTGTCGCAGATGCTGCCAGAAATATCAGGGACGTACCCTTCCTCGATTCGCGGGTAACCGAGATCTATGGTTCACTGAAGAATAAAGAGGTGAAATTACAGGGAATCACTCTTTTGGCGGTAGATAAGGTAGGACCGTATGTTGCAGTAGAAGGAACAGGGAGGTTAACCAGTATTTACATGGCGCAGCAACTTGACAGACTTGACCTGATTAAAGATAACCAGATTGAAATAGCTTTAGGATTATATTAATGGGATACATTAACCGCTTTAACTACGGAAGACACAATCGGAACCGACATTATTATATCAAATTGTGCGCAATGAGAAATATTCGAAAATGTTACAAATGCATCTATTTTCGATTTAGAAGAATCTAAAACGTAATAGCAAAAAAACTGTTTAAAATATCTTATCTAATTGATTATCATTTATTTGTGGATTAATATTTCTTTTGTATTTTCAACTAAGAAATCAAGTATTTATCAAAATTAAAGACAATGAACACTCAGGAAGTTGCCGATAAATTTATCCGGCTTTGGCGGGAAGGCAGAAATGATGAGGCCATAAAGGAATTTTATCCGGATGGGATATTAACTCATGATCCAGGTTTTTTACATTCCAGAAAACTGGAGGGAGAAAATTTCCAGATGAACAAACCAGAATATATGCTGGAATATGTAGAAGAGTTTCATGAAACTGAAATTTCCAATCCACTGGTCATTGGGGAATATTTCTGCTTCAGGCTAATCATGAATGTGACGCTTAAAAATGCAGGCATGAGTTCTTTAAACGAATCCTGGGTGTTTGAAGTTAAAAATGGGAACATTATTTACGAAAGGTTCTTTAACTGTAATACCAAAATGGTCTTACCCGGTTTAGACCCTGTTCATGTCTGAATTTAGTATGTTTAATGGGCTGGGTTCCTGTGTTTTTAAGGAGAGAAAAATCATATGGATGTCCTGATTTGAAAATATAATTCTTCTTTTTAACAAGATCTAGAAATATATAAGTACATTTGTAAATATTTTAATAATAATACAATGCAAGAAGGAGTAGTAAAATTTTTTAATGAAACTAAAGGTTTCGGATTTATTGTACCAGCTAATGGTGATAGTGAAATCTTCGTTCATTCAACAGGCCTTATGGCTAGCATCCGTGAAAACGACAAAGTTACTTACGATGTAGAAGAAGGCCGTAAAGGTCTTAACGCAATTAATGTTCAGTTAGTTTAAGTTTTATTAACTATATAATTGACCTGACCGGTTCGGATCCCCGAACCGGTTTTTTTGTGCCTTAGGGTCAGATGTCCCAAAATGCGCTGTACAGTATTTCTGTTTTAAGCATTCTCTATCTTAGGGTTTGTTTAAAATAAGATTTTATGAAGATCAAATTTCTTTCCAATTATGAGGGCTCAGAAAACCTTTTAAGAAGGTTTAAGGCAAATTATAGGATTAATGATACTGACCTGAGTTTTACCATTGCTAATGATTATGATTACGCGGTGGTATTTAACAGGACAGATGAACCTGTCAATCAAAAAGCGAAAGTCATTACGGTTATCCAGGAGCCATCCTGGAGTAAGGCGCACGAGTATATTGATTTCTTATTGCATAGTGACTATGTCCTGGTTCATGATCCGGACTTATTTGAGCAGGCCCATCAGCTGCACATCGGGGGAGAGGTGATTACTACACCAGCTTATATGTTTTACCATGATCATGTACCTTATGCTTTTTTTGATGCGATGGCGAATACAAAAAAGGAACGTAAAGTATCTATGATTGTTTCTTATCTCAATAAACCAGAGGGAAATTATCATAAACGTATCGGTGTATTAGATAAATTGCTTGCCTCAGACCTGGATATTGATATTTATGGAAAACGTCTGGAGCGTCATGACAGAAGATTTAAAGGCGCACTGGAGTATAAGTTTACAGGTTTGCTTCCTTATGAATACTCCATTGCCATAGAAAATTCAAATGAAAAGAACTATGTCACTGAAAAGTTTGTCGATTGTGTTTTGTGCAATACGATACCTATTTATAATGGTGCCCCGAATATCAGTGAGATCTATGATGAGCGTTATTTCAGGCTAATTGATCTGGATAGCCCTTCCATTGTTGAAGATATCAAAAAGATTATTGCGGCACCAGCCCCGTTATCAACGGTCAATAAAGAAATCTACTTCAACAAATATAACCTCTATATCAAACTGAAAGAAATTATATATGCAGACCGGTAAGAAGAAGCAAGCAAAGCCTGCTTCTCTCTTTAATAAAGCTCTAAAGCTCCCTCAATTTCCTCGTAAATATGGTCTAAATCCTGATCACTGATACAATAAGGAGGTAGTATATAAATTACATTACCAAGAGGACGCATTAAAATACCCTTGTCCAGAAAATAATCATAGAGCAGGTTCCTCAGATCATCAAAATAAGAAGTACCAGTTTCAGTACGCCATTCGATAGCCAGTATTGTGCCCGTCTGTCTCGCTGACTGGATCCGCCTATGTCCGCCTGTCTTTTTGATAAAAACGGCGTGTTTACGGCAAATCCGGTTGATGTTCTCCTGGGTTTCTTCTCTTAATAACAGATCAAGACTTGCTGATGCTGCCGTACAGGCCAGGGGATTGGCAGTAAAGGAATGGCCATGAAACAGCGTTTTCAGTTTATCTTTAGACAAAAATGCGTTATAAATTTCCTCCGAGCAGGTGGTTAGCCCAAGTGGCATTGTTCCGCCGGTTAAACCTTTTGAAAAACACATAATATCAGGGCTTTCTGTCAGGTGGTCTGCTGCAAAATGCTTTCCTGTCCGTCCGAAACCTGTGAACACCTCATCCTGTATCATCAGGATGTTTTCCTCCCGGCAGTGATTCATCAGCTGGTCAAGAGCAGTTGCACTATACATTACCATACCGGCGGAGCCCTGTACTAATGGCTCATAAACGAAACAAGCCAGCTGATCACTTATTTCAGAAATTTGTTTCTTTAAATCAGCTAAATTATCAGCAGTAGGCAGGTCGATATAACGTACCTCAAACAAATAGTTGTCAAAAGGGGCGGTCCATGCGCTGCGGCCACTTATAGACATGGCTCCAAAAGTATCTCCGTGATAACCATGATGAAATGCCAGTACTAATTTCCTGGTTTGTCCTTGATTGTGCCAATACTGAATACACATTTTTAAGGCAACTTCTACAGCTGTTGAACCATTGTCTGTGTAAAATACCTTTTCCTGATTTTGGGGCAATAGCCCAAGTAATTTTTCGGCCAGCTCAATAGCCGGCTCATGGGTGAAGCCAGCAAAGATGACCTGATCCAGTTTTCTGATCTGTGCTGATACCCGGTCTGCAATGTAAGGATGTGAGTGCCCATGAAGAATTACCCACCAGGATGATATGGCGTCAATATAACGTTTGCCGTCCTCATCGAACAGGTAGCTTCCTTCAGCCCTTACGATTGCGGTAGGATATCTGGCATGTAACATTTGCGTATAGGGATGCCAGATAACCTTTAAGTCTCTTTCAGTTAAACTTAAAGTATCCTGTTCATTTAGTCTCATACTATTGGTTTTATGTTTTCTGACTTCTCTTTTTGCATGGGTTTCAGACCTAGTAACTCGAACATTTTGCGGTCATCATCCAGTCTCGGATTTGGGGTGACCAGCAATTCTTCGCTTTCACTGGTGAAAATTGAATTGGCACCAGCCATAAAACACCAGGACTGTTCTTCTGTTGTCATTTCAGCCCGTCCGGCACTCAGTCTTACCATAGATTTAGGCATCAGGATCCTTGCGGTGGCAATCATTCTGACCATCTCCCACGAATCTACTTTTGGCAGGTCGGCCAGCGGTGTTCCCTTTACTCTTGCCAGTGCATTTACTGGTACAGATTCCGGGTGCTGCGGTAAAGTTGAAAGGGTGTGAAGCATGTTAATCCGGTCGGAATGCGTTTCTCCTAAACCGATAATTCCACCTGAACACACAGAAATACCTGCTTTTCTGACGTGATTCAGGGTGGATAACCGGTCATCATAGGTACGCGTACTGATAATTTCCTGATAGTAGTCTTTAGATGAGTCAAGGTTGTGGTTGTAAGCATACAATCCTGCTTCCTGTAGTCTTGTGGCCTGTGATTCACTGAGCATACCCAATGTACAGCAGACCTCCAGGCCGATTTCGTTTACACCCTGTACCATTTCCAGAATGTTTTCGAAATCGCGGTTGTCCCTGACTTCCCGCCATGCTGCGGCCATACAGAAGCGCGAAGAACCAGAGTCTTTGGCCCTTTGTGCGATAGCCACTACATCATCTTTAGACATTAATGCCTTTACTGTTATTCCCGTGTGGTAACGGGCAGCCTGTCCGCAATAAGAACAATCTTCGGGGCAGCCGCCGGTTTTTACGGAAAGCAGGGTACATACCTGTACTTCTCCCGCTCTATGCCAGGTACGGTGTACAGTAGCCGCCTGATAAACCAGTTCCAGCAAAGGCTGATGATAGATGTCTTTGATTTCCTGGATAGACCAGTCATTGCGTATCGGAGTTGTGTTGTTGTTCATTTGAATTAAAATTAATTGGTGATTTGGTTAGCCAGATTGAGTTGAAAAGGAGCGTTCGCAACGGCCTCTTTATTGATAGTCGTGAATTCCGGTAATTTGCTCCAGGTACATCCTTTCGGAAGATGATGGAGTAAGATATTAAGCGTGTCAGCATCAAACTCTCCATTTAAAATAAGATGTTTTAGCGGGATGTTTCTATTTTCCAGTGCATTGATGCTTAGTAAAGTGTGGTTTATACAGCCCAGGTAGTTCCGGGCTACCAATACGGTTTCGGCATCTAAAATCCGGATCAGGTCAATCATTAGCAGCTGATAGGAAAGTGGGACAAATAATCCCCCGGCCCCTTCAATCAGCAATTGATTCTCGGTTAGGGGCAATTGAAAGTCTTGTGCCAGGATTTCGACACCATCTGCCTTTGCGGCCCGATGCGGAGAAGCAGCAAGGGTTAGCCGGAAAGCTTCTGGGTGTATAAGGCTTTTAGAGTTACTGATCAGTTGTCTTACCCTGTCACTATCAGTATTGCCCAGGTCGCCGGCCTGTACTGGTTTCCAGTAGTCGGCCTGTAATTGTTCAGTCAGAACAGCAGAAACAACCGTTTTTCCGACGTCGGTACCAATTCCTGTAATAAATAAAGGTTTGTTGTTCATGAGATTTATTGACTCAGTTGTTTGAGATGATGACATAATTCAAGTATTTCCTGATCCGTATTATGAATATGCAGGCAAATCCGCAGTCTTTCTTTGCCTTTGGGAACAGTCGGGCTGCGGATAGGGCGGACGTCAAAGCCCCTTTGTTGTAAAGCCTGACTCAACCTGATCGTTTCTTCGTTCCCATTCAGAAAGATAGCTTGTATAGCCGCAGGGTTGCAGCTGCTACGTAATTGTTCTCTTGGCGGTAAATGAGCCTTCAGGAGCGACGATTTGTGCTGTAAGGTGACTTGGTGCTCCGGATGACTTAAAAGGTGCTTATAAGCGACCTGAAGCGAAATAAGCAGAGAGAATGGGGGGGCGGTGCTATATATAAAGGGACGCGCGAAGTTAATGAGGTAATCTCTCAGTAAATCAGATCCTAATACTATTGCTCCATGCAAACCAAGGGCTTTTCCAAAAGTAATCACCCTTGCAAATACCGTAGTCTGTATTTTTAATAAGTCTACCAGTCCGGTACCCAATACCCCGAAGGCATGGGCTTCATCCACAATCAGGTGCGCTTCATGTTGCGTACAAAGTGCTGAAATTCCGGTGAGGTCAGCAAGATCTCCGTCCATAGAATAAACACTCTCTACAGCTACATAGCAGGTACCTGTGCACTGAAGGAGTTTCTTTTTCAGGTCTTCCAGGTCATTATGTCTGAACTTCAATCTCGTTGCAAAACTTAACCTCGTCCCGTCAATGACAGAAGCATGGATATATTCATCGTAGATAACTGTGTCACCCTTCTGTGGTAAGGAAGAAAACAAGGCGGTATTTGCTGAGTAGCCAGTGTTAAACAGTAAGCCATGAGCTGCATGATGATGAGCTGCGATCTCTTTTTCCAGAAATTCAGCAAATGCAGAATTACCACTCAGTAATCTTGATCCAGTAGCCCCCGAAAGGTACTGGGGGTACTTTTCCAGTTCCAGTTTAATCAGGTCTTTTAACTCCTGAGAACGTGCAAAACCTAAATAATCATTTGAACTAAAGTCATATAAAGTGTTTTCCTGTTGTAGATTACGAATTGAACTGTTTGCCTCCCGGAGGTTCAGTTTTTCGCGCATACTATCATAGGCACTCCGTTTCATTTATATAGTTTTAGCCAGATCATTAATCCAGTTCTGATAGAGTTCACTTTCGAAATGAGTGATCTTTTCTGCATGGATCTCCCATGCCGGTGAGAAATTGCTGAGTTGTGCAATCATCTCTTCCAGGTGACCTTGTTCCTCCAGAATGATTGACCTTACACTTACCTTACTCTTATTTTTGTTTAGTACTTCCTGATATACGGGGTAAATCAGATCGGCGCGGACCTCAATTGCATAAGTAACTAATAAATAGGCGGCGAACTTCAATGCGGAGCCCGCTAACTGAAGTGTTTCTTTCAAGTAGCGGCTTGTCATCAGATCAAGCTTGTTGAGATAGTATTTACTGCTATATGGAGCCAGCAGGTAGTCCGGTTCGTAAGTCGGACAGGCGGATGTGCTTAACTTGGCAATCTGCTTTTTCAGATAGAAGGCATGGCGGTGTTCTTCGGCAGCATGTTTTAAGACCATGTATGTCGATGTTTCTGGTTGTTCGTTCGCTGAGATCTTTCTGGCCCCGATATTCTCCTGTAAGGAGAGGGTATTGAGAAAGCAGGCATGTCTGTGATCGTCACTTACTATATGGTGCAGGAGTTCTTCTAATTCCATTGGTTTCATTTGTTTGAGCCAAAAGTATTACCTTGCCGGATAGTTAATAGGTACCAGTTTTAAGTTTATGAGTAGTCCGGTTCAAATTCCTTTTCAAAGTGTAATCCGTATAGACAGGTCGCTTGACCGTCCGGTTTATCTGCAGATTGCCCATCAGATGATCAATGCCATCCAGCGTGGTGTGCTTTTAGCAGGAATTCAGCTGCCTGGTACAAGAAGTCTGGCTGATGATCTCGAAGTACACCGGAAAACCATAATTGCTGCTTATGATGAGCTGGATGCGCAGGGATGGACTGAAATCAGGCCTAATAAAGGGACTTTTGTCAGAAATAAGGGGCCGCAGGAAAATATCGCCCTGCAGTCTTATGATGAGGAGTTCCTGACTAGTTATCCGGCGGAAACAGGTTATCGCTTTAAACAAAGTATTCTGCTCGATGTCCTTCCTGTGACATCAGCAGCCGGACTGGAATTTAATGATGGATTGCCCGATATCAGGCTTCTGCCGCTGGAAAAGTTATCAAAGGTATATGGTGGAATTTTAAAGAGTAAAACCAATTACAGGCATTTCGGCTATTCACATGTGGAAGGAAATGAGTACTTCAGGGAAACTTTGGCCCATTATCTGAATAATACCAGGGGTTTACATATCAATAAGAATAATATATTGACAACCAGAGGAATTCATATGAGTATTTATATGGCTTCCAGCATGTTGATCGAGTCTGGTGATCTCGTGATTGTCGGCGATCTGAGTTATTATCTGGCCAATATGTGTTTTCAGCAATGCGGAGGCAGGATTATCTCTGTACCTGTAGATGCAGAGGGGATTTCTGTGGATGCGATCCGTGAACTCTGTAAAACTAAGAAAATAAGGATGTTGTATCTTACTCCTCATCATCATTATCCAACTACAGTTACCTTAAGTGCAGAGCGGAGAGTAGAGTTACTGCAGTTAGCACAGATCCATGGATTTATTATTCTGGAAGATGATTACGATTATGATTTTCACTATAACGGGAATTCTGTGTTGCCTCTGGCCAGTGCAGATACAAATGGTATGGTAGTCTATATCGGCTCCTTTTGCAAATCTCTTGCGCCGGGTTTCCGTTCCGGATATCTGATTGCCCCCGAGAATCTGATCAGGGAGATGGCGAAGTTCCGCAGGCTGGTAGACAGGCAGGGGGATATGTTGATGGAGCAGGCCCTGGCAGAATTACTCGAGGAAAAAGAAATTCAGCGACACTTGAAAAAGGCAGTTAAGATTTATCAGGAACGCCGGGATATATTTGTGAGTTTACTGCAGCAGGAGTTGGGAGAGGAGCTTACTTTTTCTTCTCCTCCGGGCGGCTTGTCAGTATGGACAAAATGGAATCCGGAATTGAATCTGATGCGGATCAGTAAAAATTGTCTGAAGCGAAATCTTCATCTTCCGCAGGAGCTGTTGTACCAGACAGATAGTTTTACGGCGATGCGGCTTGGCTTCGGGAACCTGACCAGAGAAGAGCTGGAAGAGGCGGTAAGTGTGTTGGCCTACGCGGTGAAAGAGAGTCGTTAATATGATTAAATAACATATTATCATTTGATAATATGTTATTTTTAAATATCTGTTATTCAGTATTAATACATTATTTATGTATATATTGTGTTTACTTATAATAAATGATGGGAAGATGCGTTTTTTTTTGCCAGAAAGATAGGGGGGCAGTATAATCTTGCCGGATACTGTCCACGTAATTCAAAGCATAGGGCATATAAAACTGACCAGAATACAGAAGGGATTAATTCCGTTTAAGGGTGATATCAGAGCTGGGGAATCTATAGAATTTCTATCCCTTTTTCTTCCAGCTCATCAAAAATAATAGAGCTGATACTGCTTCTGGTATTCTCCGCTAATGAGATATCCTTACACCAGAAATTGATTTTAATTGTGCTGCTGATTTTGTTTTTTGGAACGATATTGATTTTGGGCTCTTTATTCAAAAAGATGTTATCATTGGAGCTGATTACCCCTTTGATCAGTTCTAAAACTTCCTCTCTTGGGAAAGGGTTGCTCACTGTGAACTCTATGGCTACTCTCATCTGGTTATTGCTCAAGGTCCAGTTGATAATGTTATTTGACAGGATAGCCCCATTTGGAATGATAATCTCTGCACCATCATCGGTAAGCAGGGTACTGGCACGAATACCTATTTCCTTAACTCTTCCCTTTTTGTCTCCCAGTTCAACCACATCTCCGATGCGCAGTGTTTTGTCAAAAATCAGGATAATACCAGATACAAAATTGCTGACTATATTCTGAAGCCCTAAGCCGACTCCTACGCCCAAAGCACCTAGTACGACAGTGATTTTGTCAATTGGCAAACCAGAGGCCGCTACAGCCAGTAAAAACCCGCCTATAAACAAAACCAGTTTGGTTACGATGAGTTTAGAGCGTTCACCTTTTGTGCCATCCAGAGAATCATCTCCGGTGTCACCGAAAAAGTAGGCGATATATTTCTGTAAAAAGTTGGCTACCCAGATGATCAGCAGGAATAACACAATACCACCTAGGGTGAAGACCAGTGTGCCTATTTTTCGTTTTTCCGTCAAAACTGATACTGCAAGCGTATACAATCCGTCAAATATGTTCAGGTTAACCAGAAACAAAGTTAGCCAGATCAGGAATATCCCAATCCCCAGTAAACCCCGGATGCTTTTTACAACCTGTTTCCAGTCAAAATGTTCCGGGTAGTTCTTTCTGATCCTGCTGCTTTTAATCTGGAGAAGAAAGGCTTCGGTAATCATCGCAGCCAGAATAATCAGTGATACAGCATGTAGCAGAGCACTCGAAGCACTGTTGTAGAAGATTTGTGTCAGTGTAAACCGACCGAATAAATTACAAATAATAGCCAGGAAATTGAAAATAATATAGATCACACCCACGCTCAGGAGTAACCTGTGTTTCCTGGCTTGCTCTTTTAAAGTTCTGTAGGTATATATTCCATAGACCAGAGATGCTGTACTGAATAAAAGCAGTAACCAGCGCTGATAACGTGCCGGCATTCCCAGAGACCGTAGAATAACCGGGAAGATCAGTAACAGGGCAAAAATGCACCATTGATAAAAAATAGCTCTGGGAAGTCTTTTAAACAGGAGTGCCGTAAGACTAATTGCAAGTAAGATATGGATGCTTTCGATATATAAGGCAGGTGCCAGTAAATCGAAAACAGGGGCAAGCGTTAAGATAAATATCAGGGTAATGAGATAAGGTCTGTGTCTGATAAACACAAAGTTCAGTGAGCTGACAGCCTCCAGTTTATCCCTTTGTTTTAAACTTTTGAAGTTAAAATATATCCAGAAGAAGAATAAAGCACCAGTGAGGAGTAATAACAATCTGGCGCTCCTGGTATAAACAAAATAATAAGCAGAGATCTTCTGTTCGCTTTCCATGAAGTTTTTGAAACCTATATTGGTATTGGCCGACTGGTTAACAGATTCCCATAAATAACGTCTTTCCTTGCTGAAAGCCTTAACGCTAACCGACTTTAACTGGCTGTCGGCCTGGTAGCTCATTTCTCTGACGCTAATCAGATTGGCAGAGGTTCTGGCTTTCAGGTTATTAATTATCCCAGTGTTGGATTTAATCAGGCTGTCCATCAGAATCCGCTTTTTTCCTAACTCCTGAAACTGAGTCCTGAAAATTACTTTTAATGAGTCGGTTCTGAAGATTTTACGCAGGACAGTATCCTTACGGAGGTCAAGAATCTGTGTTTTAAGCCCGTCTAACTGTTTGTCATAAAGTTGCAGGTCGGTCAGACAGTCATCATTATTAGATTCGAGTTCATCAAGCAATGTCTGATACATTTGCAGATTTTGAAGATTGAGCGTTCTGTCACTCTGTGATAAACGTTTCTTCAATAAAGCAATCGCCGATTCATCCTGAGATAAGTGTTCAGCGATAGGTTTTAATTTATAAAATGACGAAGTAGTCACCTCTACCTGGTTGATAATATCAAATACTTGCCCAAGTTTGGTTAAATAATCACTCCTGGTCAGTACGGTGGAGTCGGCCAGGTAAGAGAGGTCACTACTCTTTTGAACAGCTTTTTGATGTTGCGCCGAAAGTTTCGTACTGTTAAAAAAAAGTAGAATCAGTAAGGTTATAAATCCCAGTTGTCGCATCATAAAAAAGAACTGTTTAGCTTCATATTAACATTGCAGAATTTAAATTGTTTTTTCGTAAATTCTGTATTTTTTGTAAGGATCGCCTTTTATTGCACGGATAGCATTATTTACTAAATCATTGTGTTCCAGTGTCCAGGATGCCTCTGCGTACTTTAATCCTTTAGCTTTATAGGCTTTAATAATGTTACCATACAAACAAGCTTCGATACCCATTTTACGATAACCTTCTACTACACCCAGAAGCAAAATCCTGATCCCTGATACTTTCTTTTTATTCATTAGTAATTTGAACAGACCAGTAGGGAATAATCTTCCTCTTTTAATTTTGATCAGGATTTCGTTGATGTCAGGAATAGCTGCCCCAAAACCAACGATCTTTCCATTCTGTTCTGCAACCAGACAGAAATCAGGATCCAGAATCATTTTCAGATCTTTAGCCTGGTAGTCATATTCCTCATCGTTCAACGGTACAAAACCCATGTTTTTGTCCCAGGCTTTATTGTATACTTCACGAAGGCTTTCTGCTTCCTCCTTGAATTTTTTCATGTTGATCTTACGGATCGTGATATCGCTTCTTTTTAAGCGTTCCTGTAATTTATCCAGTAACTGTACAGAGCGGTCATCATAGTTATCACCATTCCACTTCCATGCAATCAGGTCTACCTTTTTGGCTAGTCCTGTTTTTTCCAGTAAGGCCGGATAATAGGAAGCGTTATAAGGCATCATTACTACCGGAGGCATATCAAACCCTTCAACCAGTAAACCGCATGATTCATTGGTTGAGAAATTGACCGGACCGATTAATGTAGCAACTCCTTTTTCCTTTAACCATTTCTCTGCTTCGGCAATCAGCATAGCAGCACTTTCAGTGTCATCAATACAGTCGAAAAAACCAAAGAAACCATCGTTAGCCTGGTTAAATTCATTATGACTATTGTTTAATATAGCTGCAATACGACCTGTAACTTTATCTCCATCATACAGTAAAAATGACTGAAGGGTAGAATGTTTATGAAAAGGGTGCGTGGTTAGCAAATCTTTTTGTGCAATAAACAATTCCGGAACATAGTTTGGGTCGTGCTGATAGAGCTCATGTGGAAAATCAATAAATGTCTTAAGTTCTTTTTTTGATTTTACCGCAACAATTTTTTTCATATAAATAATTTGAAGGAGAGGTTGATTACCGTTTCTAATCCGATTTTAACATTTCGGTCTCCAAATATATTCAAATGGATAATAGCTTGTATAATTCGTCAAAATTTTGATCACATCATTCTCCCCATGCAGTTAGCATTATTGCCCTGGCCCCCCCGTAATTGCGGTGTTCACAAAGATAAATTCCCTGCCAGGTACCCAGTGCCAAACGACCATTGCGAATTGGAATCATTAATGAAGTGTCCAGCAGCGCTGTTTTCAAATGAGCGGGCATATCATCAGACCCTTCATCATCATGAAGATAGTCCGGGTCATTTTCAGGAACGGCTTTATCGAAAAATAATTGAAAATCATGGCGTACGGTAGGGTCGGCATTCTCGTTAATCGTCAGCGAAGCAGAAGTATGCTGTATAAAAACCTGAAAAATACCAGTTTTTATCTCGCTGATCTGTGGAAACGCCTGAAGAATATCTTCTGTAATCAGGTGATATCCTCTTTTTCTTTCTCTGAGCAGGAGTGAATGCTGGTAAATCTTCATGTCTTCAATATTTGAGGGGCTAAACTTAGCATCTTTTTCAGAAACATAACGTAGCAAGAGGTGGGATTATTTTAACCACCTCTTTTTCACCTTAATTGGTTTTGATGACTTTCTCCCTTTGTACATTTACCCTGACTACATATCCTTGTTGAGGTACCCTGCTGTAATCGACACTATGGTTTAAAGTATAGAATAATGGGCTGCCATAAGTAGAGGCGGAAAAGGTTCCTTCGCTTGAGATCAAGTTGTAAAAACCTTGTATTTTCTGTAGTCCACTTGCCGATTCCACACTTTTTGTTCCGGAATAACTATAGCCATTCAGGTAGGTATGTATCTCGGCGGTTGTTAACAGTTTTTCTTCATCAGCACCCAATGGCTGGGAAGTTCTGATTTTATTAGTAATCACATTCAGTTGTTCTGGTTTGGCATCGGCTTGAAGGGTCAGTAAACCCATTCGTCCATAATCGATACTACTTACAGAGCTGATTTTGCTTTTGTTCAGTATATTGTTGTCTACCTTGGCTTTAAAAACAGAATACTCCGGAATGTCCATATCAATACCAAAGTTGACCTGCACAGCTCTGAGCACAATTCCATTTCTGACTTTGGTGACAGTTCCTGTATTTTCAGTGGAAATGCCAAATAATTGCTTAATATCTACATTGCCACCAAAAAGAATATTCAGTTCATTAAGATGGGTGAAAGCGAAGCTGTTATAGGAGAAATTATAGATCTGTTTATGAACGGCTGTGCCGGATAAAGCTCTTTTTAGATAATCTAAAGTAGCTGTGTAAGAAGGTTTTTCGATTACAAAGTTAAATTTGTCCGGTAAATTCAGGAATGTAGGACTGACAGTTATAGGATTGACTTCATAATCCGCAACTACTTCCGGATCTATTTTCTGTCCGGTAAAATTACCCTTTAGAATTGCACAAGGAAATATTTTTTCCTGGAAAGCAGGCAGAATCATCAATCTGCTTGATGGAGTATATTGCAGCAGCAGGGTATGGCTCACCTGATCTGACCACACGCTGTCTTTTAAAAGACTATATCCACTGCTATTGACCAGATTTTCTAAGTTAATATAGCCTGAGGCACCCACAACAGGTGGTACTACCGGCGGTATTACAGGAGGGAGGACCGGAGGATTAGGAGGTACTACAGGTACTTCAGTTTTACTGCAGGAGCATAAAAAAAGTATAACTAGGGCAAGGTTGATTATTCGCATGATTCATAGGGCTTTAACACAAATATAATCAGCGTTTTCGACCTAAGTGGTGACATCGGTTAAATAATTAAATATTTAGGCAATATTCCGGAATAACCGGGATATTGCCTAAAATCATTTAAACCTGCTGATAAAGTGATCTTGCAGAGGTATAATCTACCTTTCCGTTAGGAGTAAGAGGTATTTTACTGACTTGTTTTATTTTGATAATGCTTGGATGCAGGTTGAGTTTCGTTTTCAGAAACTGTTTAATTTCCTCATCCTTTAAGTCCTGATTAAGATGGATAACCAGCAAGTGTTTATCTTCCACTCCGATACAGGCAAATGTCTCCCCGTTAAAGGCATTTTTAATAATCAGTTCTATCTCATCCAGGTTAAAACGTGTGCCCAATAGTTTGACAATGCGTTTAATCCGTCCAATGATATAATAATAACCTTCTTCGTCTTTTTCAGCAATATCACCGGTATAAAGGACATCTCCAGGTTGAAAAGTATTTAAATCTGCCGATTTTGTGGCATATCCGCCAAAAACGTTCGGCCCCGAATAAAGCAGTTCGCGGGTTGAGGGATCAATCTGGAAACTTCCGTTTCTGATCGGACGTCCGATAGAAGTATTTTTAGTTTTCAGATCCGCAGGTGAAAGATAGGCCATTCTTCCGGCCGCCTCTGTTTGTCCGTACATTACAAAAAACTGCTGTCCGCGTGGGGCAACATATTCTTCGATGACTTTGGCCAGAGTCTGATTCAGGATTCCTCCTGTCTGGGTCATATATCTTAAAAATGGATATTCCTTCTTGAAAAAATCTATTCTCTGGAGCATTTCATAGACATAAGGTACACCTCCTAAGGAACTGAACTGATATTTCACAAAATCATCCCAGAACTCCTTTTGCAGGACATCCCTGTTGGTACAGATAATTGTACCTGCTTTCAGCGCATTTGTCGTGAAAATTGAAAGACCATACACAAAGATGACCGGAACATTTAGCGGGGTTATATCGTCTTCCCTGATTGGCAGGAACTCAAGAATGGCCTCCGCATTGTGAATCAGATTTTCTTCAGACAACTTAACGAATTTTGGAGAACCCGTTGTTCCTGATGTGCTGAGTAACAGTTTGATGTCCGGATGAATAGGGTAGTCCGGTTTCAGCTGATGCTGGAATAACCGGATTCTGGAAGAAGCCTCGTGTATATCAAAACCGGGTATTTCTGTTCTGGAAGGATCATAAATGTAATATGGCTGATAAACCTCTTCCAGTTCCTGTTTGTAAACCGGACTGAGCTGGGGGCTAAGCAGGCTGACAGTAAAGCGACTGCCCAGAAAGTTAAGAAAAACCTCTATTGAGCCAATCAGATTGTCTGCGTAGATAAAGACCAGCGCCTGGCGGTCATCGATAACCAGCGAATGATGGAAATCAGCTACTCCATACGACCGGTCGGTGAAAGGATCTATAAAGGTTAATTTTTTATTATTTTGAATTAGATCATAAAGTCTCATGGCAGTTTTTTAATTGGTTTGCATTACCCCGTATTTCTGTAAGATCTCTCTTACTTTGGGCATGGTGTTCATTTCCAGCATGTCGTCTGTTTCTATAGAGATACCAAAAGCTGTTTCCAGTTCGGTCATTAATACCATGTGTGACATAGAATCCCATTCTGGTATGCTCTGGTAAGCCAGATCATCATTAATTTCTTCCAGTGGCACTGACAAAGCCAAAGCCATGACTTCATCTAATTTCTGTGATTTGTCCATTTGTTTTGTAGGTTGTTTTTCTTGATTAAATTATATCTTGGTTTTCTTCCAGTTTCCTTTACGAAAGACGATAATACAGGCCACTGCCAGTACGATTTCTGAAACTACAATGGCAGTAAAAATCCCTTTTGGCCCCCAGTTCATGGAAATTCCCAAAAGATAAGCCAGCGGAAGCTGCGTAATGTAAAATGTCAGCACATACAGAAAGGTGACCAGCTTGACATTTCCGGCAGCATTTAATGCTCTGGATATCACCATGGTATAACCTAGTAAGATGTAAGCCATAGAAATGTACTGGATATACATTGTTCCACTTTCGATAACTGCCGGTACGTTTGTAAAAAGACTGACTACAGGTTTTGCGTAGAAGAACCAGAATACGGCTACCAGGCACAGGAAACACATATTAAAGAAACCAGCTCTCCAGACTGAAGCCTCTGCACGCTCTGACTGATTTGCGCCGAGGTTCTGACCGGTAAGTGTGCCAGCTGCATTGCCAATACCCCAGGCGGGCATAGTGGCTACCGAAGCTACCCTTTGCGCAATAATATATCCTGCCAGGGCATCTCCGCCAAAATGAGAGACAATCCTGATCATCATCAGCCAGCTCGATGCGGGAATGATATACTGAATGGTACCGGCAAATGTTAATTCCAGGATCTTTTTCATAATGGAGCTGACCATGACCAGTTGTTTTCTACCGATAATGATAATTGTTTTTCCTGTGGTCAGGTACCAGATCTGATAGCTGACCCCGAATACCCGTGAAACTAATGTTGCGATTGCGACACCCATTAAACCAAAAGCAGGAACGAATCCCCAGCCAAAAATGAATAATGGACATAATGCGATATTCAGTGTATTTGAAATCCAGAGCGTACGCATGGCCATTGCCGCATCACCTGCTCCTCTGAAAATACCGTTCATCAGGATGCGCATGATGATGAAAATAATACTACCGAACATGATTTTAGAGAACCATCCGCTCTCCTGAACTAAAGCATCAGAGGCACCTGCCAGACTTAATACACTCCCCGAAAATGAAAATGTTAAAATACTTATTAATAGCGCAATAGATGCCCCTATGTAAATAGCCTGCATCGCTGTCAGGCCGGCTCTTTCCAGCTCTCCTTCGCCAACACGGCGTGAAATCATGGCTGATGCAGCAGTACTCAGTCCGATGGCCACCGAATAAGCGAGTGTGGTGACCGACTCCGTGATTCCGACAATGGAAATAGCACTGGCACCAAGGCGACTTACAAAAAATATGTTTACACATACAAATAACGCCTCCATGACCAGCTCAAGTACCATGGGTACTGATAGCAATACAATAGCCCGGTTGATACCTCCGCTGGTGAATTTCTTCTCTCTGCCCAGGAAAGCTTCCCGGAGCAGAGAAAGAAAGGAGCGAGTCTGTAAAATGATAGTCTTCATTATTAGTGTTTAATAGGTTTAATTGGAAATTTCCTGTTCTTTTTTAGTTGCAATAGGATTAGCTAAGACGCCACCTTTTTTAGGTATGGCGAAGTCTGTACCTTCCTCATAACCTTTAAATAAGCGTAAACTATTGATGTAAAAACGGGCAAATTCAGAAACAAACAGATCAAAACGTTCAAATTTTTGCTGTAGTTCCGGATGTTCACGCTGATAATCCATGACGATGTCATTGACCTGTTGCCAGAAATCATCTTCATGGTAGCCCAGGTGTGTATGGAATACATCACTCAGGTATCTGAAAAATGCGTCGAATACGCCCAGCAGGATGAATAAAGGCACATCATCTTTGTTGGAAGACTGTATCATACCATCTGCTAAGTCAGCTGGAAGTTTTTCCCTTGCATCCCTGGTCAATACAATGTCATCTACAAAATCCTTGATAATCATGCGGCTTGGTACATAGTCCTTCATGATCAGGATGATGTTTTCGCCATGCGGGGTTACACAGAGAGAATGATTGTAATAAAGCTGTAACAATGGTTTCAGGTAAACCGTTAAATAAGCATTCAGCCATTTCTCGGCCGTAAGTCCCGATTTTTCGATCAGTGAACCGACCAAACTCTTGCCCTCGTCATCTACGTATAACAGCGCTGCCATAGTCATCATTTTCTCTCCCGGCAGCAGATACTTTTCAGCACTTTCGCGCCAGAGCACACCAAGCATTTCCCTGTATTGATAAGGGGCACCTTTGATAGCCTGGTAATGCGGGTGTAAATAAGTGATAGTGGCTACTTCACCCAGTAAAACCAGTCCCAGGTCCTGAAGGTAAGCGTCGCCGTCAAGCATATCTTTTACCCATTGGGTCACCCGGGGGGCAATAGACATCTGCTTAGGCGATAAACCACGGATATTCCCAGTGCTTAATATAGATACAGCTGTTTTTACGTAGTGTTTCTTTGGATAGGATAAATTATATAATGTACGGATGCTTTGCTGACCAGCGTATTCATCTTCTGCCAGACCTACCGGTATCAATAAGTGCCCGGCAATATCAGCCGCAAACTGAACTACGATTTTATTATTCCACTGCCAGTCATGCACAGGCATAAAATGATAATGCGCAGGGTCCAGCCGCAGATCTGTCAGGACTTTTCTGAAAGCCAGGAGTGTCTCATTACCCAGTTCAGCTTCATAAAATGCCTGTTGTTCAATTTCAGTCAAGGCATAAAAAGTAGCTCTGCTCTGATGAACAGCAATCCAGTTTAAACGCATGGTCTGACCGGTTTCGGGCGCATATTTTGTGTAATCTTCATGATTAAAACCTAAACGGCTTTTGTTGACAATTACCCATGGATGTCCATCCATCTGATGTTCAACGGTCTGATAATGCGCATCGGCCAGTTCATCAGCTGTTAAGCGGTTATAGCTGTGTATATAAGCATCAGCATATAAAGTATGGGTCAGCTCTTCCAGGTAATGTGCCAGGGTAAATGACTTCATGCCAAATGTTTCCTGCATTTCAACGAAGAAATCTCCGGCATCAGTTGCTTCAGCAGTTAGTCCGCTGACATGTTTTTTGATAGATTCCGGATAAACATGCCAGTAATCCAGCACACGGGGAGAAGCAGAAAAAGTATATTGTATATGTTCCTGGTCTGTTTGTAAGCGGAATTGCGTCAGGCCGGTTGCATCAGCAGAGATCATCTGAGGTTTAGCAACTTGTTCATGCATTAATTCGGCGATAGATTTGGCCAGCAGGTTCTGGTTCACTTTTTTCCAGCGGCCGGTTAATAATGGGTCTGTACCCTTAAGTGTATGATTGATTGTCATTTTTTGATAGATTTAAAGGATAACGGTATCAAGGTCATTGAATAAAACAGGACTTTCCTCCAGTCCGAACTCCTGGTAAGCAATACGTTCTTCAACTTTGTAGACTTCTCTTTCTGCCAGTTGATTGATAATGATAGAATTACGGTAAGCACCCATTCCAAGATCAGTTGAAATAAAGCTGTGTGTATGTGATTCGGCATTCTGAACAAAGATTTCACTGGCATTATGGTCTATCGTATAGTTGCGGTTAACCGCATAGAGTCCATTTTCAGACCTTGATATACGCTCCTTAATTCCTTGTAAAAATTCAGGTTCATGATAAGTATAACCCGTTCCCAGTACCACAAAATCAGCTGTGCTGTAAAATTTTTTCTGCTGGGCAACATGCGTAAGTTCAAGGGTGTAAGTGTCATCTGCTTCGGCATTGATATGGTCAAGCTGGATATTAGGTCTCAATTGTACGCTGATTTCCTCGTCACCCACAGTCATTTCATACATCAGGTCATAGATCTGGTTAATCAGATCGAAGCTGATTCCTTTGAAAAGAGACTTCTGCATCGTCAGCATTTGCTTCCTTTTGGCAGCAGGCATATTATAGAAATAGTCAATGTATTCGGGTGAAGTGAGCTCGAGCGAAAGTTTTGAATATTCCATCGGGAAAAAACGGTCCGGTCTTGTAAACCAGTTCAGTTGTAAACCATGTTTTGTCTGTGGTAAAAGATCGTAGAATACCTCTGCTGCACTTTGTCCCGATCCGATGATCGTCACCGATCTGCTTTCCAGCATTTCTGCTTTACGGTTTAAATAGGCCGACGTATGGATCACATTCTGGAAATCTGCCTTTTTAACGAAATCAGGTACATCCGGACGGGTTCCGGTACCTAATGCCAGTTTTTTAGCGAAATAAGTTTTCGTTTCCTTTGTTTTTAGATTTAGTACGCTGACCTGATACAGACCATCCTCAAAAACCACTGATTTGACTTGATGAGAGAACCTGCAGTTGAGTAATTGTCCAGCCACCCATTTACAATAGGCATTATACTCCTTGCGAAGCACAAAGAAGTTCTCTCTGATGAAGAATTTGTATAAACGTCCGGTTTGTTTCATGAAATTCAGGAAACTGAAATGACTGGTAGGATCTGCCATAGACACACAGTCACAGAGAAAAGGAGTTTGCAGGGTAGCACTGTCCAGCATTAAACCAGGATGCCAGTTAAATTCTTCTGACTGGTCAAAGAACAGGGATGACAATTCATTTACAGGTTCCAGCAGTGCTGCAAGACCAAGATTAAAAGGGCCAATACCAATGCCTATGACCGAATATGTTTTTTTTGTGTTCATTTAAATTACTGTTAATGGATTAATTCTGCGACAGGACTGATTTTTATAGCTTTATTAGCGGGGAATTTTGCCCAGTACCATTCGCGGTAGCAGAAATTCAGGTTGGCTTTTTTATGTGGGAGTTCAATTACTTTTTCAATCTTAAATCCGACATGTGCTTTATTCATAATAGAGGCCAGGGAATCCACAGACCCTTCACCAACCATTTTACCGACTTTATCTTCAGAGAATACCCAGTCCAGCATACATTGTGTAGAGGGAGAGGCATATTTCTTTCTGGGATCAACCGGGGCAATGAACTGATGTGTACCATAATCTGTTGGTAATACATCGTAATAATCCCCAAGCATGTCGCGTGTAGCCCAGTACACTTCGAAATTAAAGCTGGGTTCGCCGTTTGCTTCACCTATATAACTATGGATCACATCACCAGGCAGGAGCGTCCGGTAGTAATTCTCAAGCTGCCTGATCGGCCAGTCCATCTGCCATATTTTTTTAGCATGCTCTCTGTGAAACCATTCGTGCACCATTTCCAAATCCTGATCCAGGTCAAAAGGACGGATACTGATCGTTACATTTTCTTTTGGGAAGTAACGACTGTACAGGATTTTTTTTCCTTCCGGATGAATCAGTTTGTTAGAAAAGAAATGCAGATGTAACAGGTTAGGATAAGGGGTACGGACAACCTGAGTTGGTGCGCCTGCTCCGTCGATATGGTGCAGGCTAGTCAGTAAATTTGCTTTTTCACTCCAGTTTCTGCTGCTTAACAGGTAAGAAACCAGACCAGTTGTATCATTCGGTCCAATCTCTTTCAGCTTCTGATAGATTTTATCAAGCAGGACATGCTCATCAGCCAGGCCATTACAGCCCAATGCGTTGATTAACCCAAAAAGGTTACTGATTAGAAGATAGTGGGTAATAATATTAAAAAGACGGTCTTCCGGGATAAATGATTTACCCTGTTCGGCTAATCCGGGCAGTAGGGCTGTTAATTCATCTTTCAGGCCTGCTCTGAAAAGAAAACCTTGATTGTCGCGGAAATGCAGTTTCTCCGGAAACAGATAGTCATCAAATTCAATCAGTAAATTCTGCTGATGAATTTCACAGGCCAGACCAAATTCATTGAACAAACCTATAGCCGGGACAAGAATCAGATCCAGATACTGATCAAACCATTCTACAACTATCTGGTGCAGGGGTTTATCATTGCGGATAGCTGCTTCTTTGAGGATATTGACTATCCTTGCAGGCTGTCCGGCAATACCGTCCTGACACAGAGAGGCTAATAAACTTACATTTTTCTTTGCACCTGCTCCTTTGAAAGGGTTTTCCCTGAAAGTGGTATTCAAACCATTGATCACTTCTCCTTTATAAGAAACGGATACAAAAGCCGGATCAGTGATAAATTCTATTTCCGGATAAGTCGCTTTCAGTTTTTCACCCCAGGTTGTTTCCAGTAAACGTGCTACATCATAACCGCGGTGCATCTCATGCAGGTAGTTGACCCTTTCGGCGCTGGTTATTTTGACATGCAGTGAAAGTTTGTACATCCAGTCACTCTCTGCATTATAGACAGTTCTTACCGAGGACGTCGCGGTGAATTCAGGTCCCCAGGCACCCAGGTCATAAATGACCATTTCAGCTTCCATCTGTTTGATAACTGGTTGCTTTTTTAAATATTCGGCTTCCCATGGATGTGCAGGAATAACTTTCCAGTCCGGATGTCTGTTGATGACCTGCCGGATCCCTTCATGATTTTTGGTGTAATTCAGTAAATCATTTTTTAAGATTACTGTCGGATTAAGCTCAGCGACACTTGCTTCAGTAACCAGGTCAGGGTGGATCAGAAAATAATGAAGCTGAAACTGTCCGCCGGTTTCAGGTGAGTATTTAAGCAGGTCTTCCTGTGTAAAGCCCTGACGTCCTTTAGTTAAAGCATGTGTGTTATGGCCCGAAGCCATCAACTGTTCAGCTTCGATAAAAGTCATTTCAGGCCGGTTAAGCTGTTGTCCTGTTTGTTCAAAATGATCCAGGAAGGTATCTATATTGGCTATGCTTTGTGTTAAACGTCCTGGAATAGAAGCAGCATCAATACCAGGATAGTTTAATTTAGCCTCAGTAATGACCAGTTCCAGGAAACGGAGTGGATCAATAGTCCTGATTTCATCTGTTTCTGTATTTCTTTCAAATACAGGAAAATGAAATAAATGTCTTCTGGTTGCTGAATAATAACGCAATGGAGCATATACTTCAATATGTTCAGCTGAAAAATCAAACTTCAGGTGCAGTTCATGGCCTGTAGCTCTTAAATGAGCCGCTAAAGCTTCATCATATTTCGGAACTCCCTGGTAGCAACTCCAGTTGGCGAATTCTCCACAGCAATTATTTAGTAATACTGTGAAGTTTAATTCTTCAGCAGTCTGATGCCATTTAGTTGAGTGATAGGTAGTCTGTTCCATGTTTTTTGATGATGTTTAAGATATTTTGGATATCATTCAGATTGGTAATCGGGTTAAGCAGCGTGAACTTCAGGTAAAAGGCGCCATTAACTTTTGTGCTGGCTACCAAAACTTCACCACTGTTAAACAGTGATTTCTTAATATACTGGTTCAATTCACAGGGGTCGTAACTGGTCTGTCCGGGGTTGATATAGCGGAATACCAGGACACCCAGATCCGAATCGCTTAATAATTCGAAATGCGGATCTTTATCAATGATTTTAGCCGTGTCTGCTGCTGTATCAATAATAGATTCAGTGTATTCACCGAGTTTCTGTTTACCCAGAAGTCTTAGCGTGAACCAAAGCTTAAGGGCATCAAATCTTCTGGTACTTTGGGTGATTGATTTGTTAATTTGCGCAGGGAGTTCGTCGTAATCCTGTTCTTTCGGGTTCAGGTAATCTGCATGGTGTTTAATTAATCCCAGCTGATGTTTTTCCCTGACCAGGAATGCACTGCTGCTGATCGGCTGGAAGAAAGATTTATGATAGTCTATAGTAACCGAATCTGCGTCGGCTATGCCATCCAGTAAATACCTGTATTTTGTGGTCAGTAACAAACCGCATCCATAAGCCGCATCCACATGATACCATAACTGATATTTTTTGGTCAGTAGCGCAATTTCTGCCAGCGGATCAAGATTTCCGAAATCTGTTGTACCTGCAGTAGCCACTACAGCGATCGGAATATTCCCCAGTTCAAGTTCTCTGATAATCGCTTGCTCCAGCAATTCACTGTCCATTCTGAAACGGGAGTCAGTTTTGATTTTGATAACCGACTGTTCACCCAGTCCTAATAAAGATGAATTTTTCTGATTACTGAAATGGGCCTTTTCTGAGACAAAAATCCTGAAACGCGAGGCTTCCGGTGGATTGCCATTTAATTTGATATTATGCTTCAGGTACTTCATGGCGTAATAATCTCTGGCCAGCAGTAATCCCATCAGGTTACTTTGAGAACCACCTCCGGTGAATACACCATCACAGTCAGGTCCGAAACCTATTTCGCGTCCGGTCCAGTCAATCAGTTTACGCTCCATTAAAGTACCGCCTGCGCTCTGGTCATAAGTATCCTGCGAGGAGTTGATGGCACTGATCAATACCTCGGCTGCCAATGCCGGAATAACAACCGGGCAGTTTAAATGGGCGATATAACGGGGAAGGTGAAAAGCAGTGGCGTGTTTTACATACAAGGTTTCCACTTCCTCAAACAAACTTTTGTAATCGGGTAGAGGGGTATCAAAATCAACCTCAGCGAATATAGAGCCTAAAGCTGCCGGACTGATCCCACTAAAAGGCTTTTTGTTATTCTCCAGGAAATTCCGGACTACCTGTTTTGCACTTTCAATAGCCTCACTATACTCTTCTGTACTTCCTTCATGAAAAATATCCTGGTAAGGATTCTCTTCTCGGGTGTCTGTCAGGAAAGCTGATTCTTGTAAATCAGGTAAGATTTCTGTTTTCATAATAGGGGTTTAAATTTTTATTCGGTTTGTTTTGAGGCGTTTTATTTAAGCCAGGTTACTTTTTTTGTTAGCGGACTTCTTTTTTTTCTGGGTGTTATCGCAAGGGGGTCAAAATGCCCCATGATAAACAGCCCCAGTGAGCGTTCATTTTCTGCCAGTCCCAACTCTTTTACATACTCAATAGCAGCATCTGTAGAGCACCAGTAACCTCCCAGGCCGTAGGCTGTACAGGAAAGTGCCATGTTTTGTACTGCACACGAAACAGCTGCTATTTCTTCCCATTCCGGGAGCGCTATTTTAGGATGACGGACAAGAATAATGGCAATCATGCAGGCCGCCTTTAAGGGATATTCCTGTAGGTATTTAAACTTTGCGGCGAATTTTGAGTGTGATAATTTCTCTAAATAATAATTTTTATAATAATTTGCCATATACAGCCCGAACTGATATTGATGCGTTCCCTGTAGTACAATGAACCTCCAGGGTTCGGTCATTTTATGTGTAGGTGCCCATGTTGCATTGACAAGTATTTCTTCTACAATGTTTTGAGGGATATCTTTTGCCAGAAACTCATCTGGATAGATACTTCTTCTTTCCCGTATTACGTCCGTAATTACATCCTCAGCTCCGATTAGGGTCAAATTATTTGAATGATCCATAGTTTAATAGTGTAACCTTAGAGTTACATATGTTGTGTTTATTAAATATTTATTTTCAAAAAGTATTGCTATTTAGAACGATTAAAAATAGATTTGCTGTGACAAAAGTATTTTTAATTAGTCTAAATAACAAATTAAATATCTAAACATGGAAAATAATCTTGCACCAGAGCCCAAAATAGGGGCCTCCAGGGAAGGCGCTCGCCTGGGGCGCTCCGTTTCAACTCCACCGAGGTCACCACGTATCATAGACGTGACTGCAGAAGAGCGGTTGGAAATTATCTATATAGGAAAATTGCTGAAAGCGCGTTACGGCGATTATTCTCACCCGGATTTCATCTCTATGATCCATTTGAACGCGTATAAAATGCTGCCAGAAAGACTGGCGAAAATCCTGAGTAATTTTGGTACTGACTTTTCTGAGGAGCAGTATGGAGCGATAGTCTTCAGAGGATTGGTTGAGGTAGATCAGGATGCACTTGGCGTGACCCCGCCATCCTGGAAAGAAACAGACTTCAGTAAACTGGTTGAATATGGATTTATCTCTGCGTTATTACACGGCGTAGTACCGTCTAAACCGGTAGAATATTTTGCACAACGAAAAGGCGGAGGTTTGTTACACGCGATTATTCCAGATGAAAAAATGGCCTTGTCACAAACAGGCTCAGGTTCAAAAACTGATCTGTATGTCCATACAGAAGACACATTTTTGTACAATGCAGCTGATTTTCTAAGCTTCTTGTATTTGAGAAATGAAGAACAGGTACCTTCTATGCTGTATTCTATCCGTTCTCACGGCAAAACAAATGAGATGATGAAGGAATTGTTCAAACCGATGTATAAATGCCCTAAAGACGCTAATTATGCGACCGAAGAAGCTATTGGTGATTCACCATCAACTGCTGTGTTATATGGGGATGAGGCGACACCATTTATCCGCTTCGATGCTGCGGAACAGATTTTTAATAAAGATGCCGGACAGAGCCCTGAGGCTATGGATAACCTGAAGGAATTCTGGGCTGAAGCCAAACAGCTGATCTATAATGACTTTATTCCTCAGGCCGGGGATCTGATTTTTGTCAATAATCATTTATGCGCACATGGGCGGAATGCTTTTGTCGCAGGTTTCAGAAACGAGAATGGGATTATGGTTAAATGTCAGCGCAGACAAATGCTGAGGATGATGAGTAAAACCAGTCTGATCCATATCAGGTCTGTTACCCATCCGGAAAACCCTTATCTGATCATGGAAGAACACTATGGCCAGGTATATAAAAACCAGGGATAAAACATAAAACAATAATTCAAGGAAAAAGCGTACAGGAATAATCCCTGTACGCTTTTTAAGGTTAAAGATTTGCCTCAGCGATTCTGATGAACCTGATTTAGAATCTAAGAGTTAGGTTTGCAGCAAAATTTCTTGGCATTTGTGCTGTGATTACACCTTGTCCGGCAAAATATAACTGATCAGTAAGATTATCGAATTTCAAACCAACCCTGTACCATTTTGTGTTGTAAAATGCAGTTGCATTTAAAACAGTATAAGAAGGGAGAGTAAATACACCAGTAACCTGAGAGTTTGAAGTCATTTGTTTACCGGCATAGTTTCCGCCGAAGCCCAGCCCTAAACCTTTAAGATCACCTTGCTGTAAGGTATAACTGATCCAGGCATTGGCTAATTCTGCCGGTCCGGCAGAAGCAGGTCTTCTTCCTTCTACTTCAGGAGCTGATTTTGTCCATTTGCTATCGTTATGGCTATAACCCGCAATAATATTCAGGCCAGCAACAGGATTTGCGATCAGCTCGAATTCCACACCTTTGCTTAGCTGGGTGCCATCCTGTAACTGAACATCATAAGCCTTATTGTTAATGGTAACTGTGCCATCGCGCAGCATATTTTTAACTTTAATATTATAATAACTTGCAGTGAAGCTCAATTTATGTTGGAAAACATCCAGTTTAACCCCTCCTTCAAACTGATTGGCCTGCATAGGTTTGAATGTTCCGGGAATATCACCTTGCTGCACACCTACAGGGGCAACATTGGCAAAGCTGTTCATATAATTACCAAAAATGGAGACCTGGTCCTGAATTACATTATAAACCAGGCCGAATTTAGGAGAAAGGGCCGTCTGGCTGTTTTTTGTATTGGCAACCTGCATATTGGTCACCTGATTAATTGTTCCTTTGGTTTCAAAACGATCTACACGTAAACTCATCATAGCCAATAAATTATCCGTTACATTCAGCACATCGGATACATAAGCACTGTAAACGTTGCTTGCGTTATAAGTTCTGATCCTGGCTGCGGTGCTTGCTCCGATTTTCTTTTCTGCCGATGTACGTGATAAACTTCCGTAACCCGGCGAGAATACATCCTTCAGGCCGCTCACCGTATCCATAACAACAATAGGAGAGTTGTTAGTTAATGCAGTTTGATTCAGGTAATCTAAACCAATGACCATTCTGTTGCGGAGTTTACCGATTTTGAAATCTCCTGTAAAGTTCTGCTGAAGATTGATAGAGGTTGCATTGGCATTTTGTAGCTGCACGCTTCTTTGTACATAACCATCACCAGGTAGATTACGGATAAATTCATATTGATAGAAGCCGTCAGTTTTGCGGTTATTCTGAGAATAATTGGTTTTTGATGTCCACTGATCAGATATTTTGTAATTTACTTCTGCGTGGATATTTGTACTTGGTGCTTTAATGCTAAGGTCATTGCTGGTATAAGAACGGTTCCAGTCATAATTAAGCTCATTCGGGTTATGTGCTGTAAACTGGCGGGTACGGTTTAGGAAAATAACCGTCGGGCTGGTGCCTTCATAATTGTAAAATTCGGCACCGATATTAACTTTTAGTCTTTCATTCACGCGATATTCGACAACCGGTGCGATAAAAGTCGATTTTCTGAATCCTGCATCCTGGAAGCTGTTCTGATTTTGATAAGCCGCATTTAATCTGAATAATAAATTCTTGTTTTTATTGACTGGCCCGTAAAGATCTGTACTGATACGGTTAAGGCCAAAACTTCCGGTTGTATAAGCTATTTCACCGCCCAGCGTGTCTACAGGTTTTTTGGTCACCAGGTTAATTAATCCACCAAAGCTGGTCAGTGCACCTCCGTACAATGTGCCGGAAGGGCCTTTAATGACTTCAATCGCTTCTATATTTGCCGGATCGAAATCTGCATTGGTTCTGCCTGCAATACCATCAATCATAGTAATCTGAGTTGGGAATCCACGCATCGTGTAATAAGCACCTCCATCTCCGCTGCGGCCACTTGTACTTAGTATTTTAGTTAAACCAGGTGTGTTTTTAAGGACATCACCTACACTGGTAGTGATCTGTTCAACGATCAGGTCTTTGGTGATTGTCGTATAAACCTGAGGGTTCTCGAGGTTTTTTAAAGGTAATTTGGCAACTGATTTACTTTTTTTTGCAGCAAATTTATTTGTTCTTCCTACACTGATGGTTACTTCCTGCAATTGTGCAAGGTTTTCGGACAGGATAAAATCAGGGAGTATAGTTTCCTTTTTGGTCAAGCTAATTTTTTTCTCTAAAGGAATAAGACCTACAGCTGTTACTCTCAAGGTATAATCGCCTGGTTTTACATTGGTAATGGTATATTCTCCTTCGTTATCTGTCTGTGTACCATGTCCTTTTCCTACAAGGGTTAAGGAGACGTTATCGGCTGGTTTTCCGTCTTTAGTTAGTATTTTTCCACGTATAGTATATCCTTGCTGTGCCTGGGCTACAGTGCCAAACAGGCAAAAAAGGCAAATTAAATGGAGGATTCGTAGTCGTATTTTCATGTGATTTAATTGGATTAATTCTAATTAAGGCAAATCAACGACAATATAAACTGAAATCCAAATTATTTTTAATGATTCTAAATAGTAAGTGAAGAGAAATATATGGCTTGTAACTTGCAACTAATTATTCGAAAAATGATGAGCATATTTACAGCCATAACTTAAAGCAGAGACATAAAATGATAAAATGGGGAATGATCGGTTGCGGAGATGTTACAGAGGTAAAAAGCGGGCCGGCCTTTAATAAGGTGACTGGTTCCAGTCTGGTAGCAGTCATGAGCAGAAGTCCGGAAAAAGCGGCAGATTATGCCAAAAGACATCGGGTTCCGAAATGGTATAGTAATGCTCAGGAATTAATTGATGATCCTGAAGTCAATGCTGTATATATTGCTACACCACCCTTATCGCACGAGTCACTGACAATTGCCGCCCTGAAAGCGGGTAAGTCAGTTTATGTCGAAAAACCAATGTCAGTCAGTGCTGAAGCTGGTCAGAGAATGCTTGAAGCGGCAGTTCAAAGTGAAGGATCATTGACAGTAGCACATTATCGCAGGGAACAGCCCATATTTAAAAAAATTAAATCCCTGATTGAAACAAAAGCAATCGGAGAGGTTAAGTTTGTTACGCTAGATTATTTGCAGCCTGCATTGACGGCGAAAGAACTGGCGGACCCTAAAATACAATGGCGTGTGGATCCTTCCATAGCTGGCGGCGGACTTTTTCATGATATCGCCCCGCATCAGCTGGATCTGATGATTTATTTTTTCGGGCCGGTAGAAAAAGCAACAGGAGTATCAGGTAACCAGGATGGGCTGTATGAAGCTGATGATATGGTAACCGGTGTTTTAAAATTTAAAAACAATGTTTTTTTTAACGGAACCTGGTGTTTCGGAATGCCTGAAGGCCAGAGTCTTGACCGTTGTGTCATTACAGGATCAAAAGGAAGCCTGTCTTTTGCAGTTTTCGGACAGCCGCAGATAGAACTGGTCGTTAATGGAGAAAAGGAAGTATTCGGTTTTGAACCTCTGCAGCATGTTCAACAGCCTATGATTGAGGCTACTGTGCGCTATTTTCTTAAAGAAGGAGCCAATCCCTGTAAGGTGGAAGAAGGGCTGGAGGTCATGAAGATTATTGAGGAATTTAGTTCGTGATTAAGCTTTAGTATAAATTGGTTGAATATTCAACCAATTTATACTAACTTTGTCTGGTAATTCATTCGTTATGGAAGATTCGACCAGAATTAGTTTATTAATCTCACAGGCCCTGGGCTTGTATCGCCTCAGAATAAACGCATTACTGATACAAAATGAGCTTGATCTCACCTCTGAGATGTGTGCTGTTCTCCGGTTAATCTGGAAAAAAGAGGGGCAGAAACAAAGGGAACTTGCCAGTCAGTTGTACAAGGATAAAGGTTCCATCACCAAAATCATCGATAATCTCGAAAAGAGGAAACTAGTGGAAAGGATCAGCGATGAAACCGATGCCAGGAATAAGAACATCAGACTAACCAGCAGTGGCCGGGCACTGGAAAAGAGAGTTTTACCACTATTGGATAGCTTTCTGAATGAAATTACCGCTTCGATCGAAGCACAGGAGCTGGAGATTACCAGACGGGTTCTTCAGGAAATTATTGGAAAACTAAGCTGATCTGTTTGTTATGCTGTATGAATTGTCTCCTTACCGGAAAAATATCAGCGAAGCTATCAAAGGACCTGCAATAATTTTGCTTCTTCTTTTACAATCGTTTGTACTGGCTATTACCAGTACTACTGCCTCGCGTTTATCTGCTTTTTATGGTGTAGAACCAGAAACTGTAACCTGGTTTTCGCAAATTGGTACGATCGGGCTGGTTTCTGCCATCCCAGTATATTACAGGCTGAAACTGTATTTTAAAAAGTCTGACCTGTTAATGGGTGCGCTCGTGTTACAGGTAATTTTATCGGTTTCCTGTTACCTGATTAATTACGCACCGTTGTTACTGATCAGCAATTTCTTTATCAGTATGCTTAAACTGATCTGTCTGCTCGACTTCATCTCCTTATTAACGGACAGGTTTCCCGTCATGCGGCACAGGGCGATGTTTTATGGTATCTATTATACAATCGCCAGGACGGGAGGGGAACTGGCTGATATACTGATTAACCCAACTATTGAAGAACATGACTGGCAGTCTGTCTATCTGATTGCAACGGTCGCAGCCAGCATCTGTATTGTAATTTGTCTGCTGTTATTTCATCGCGAAAGGATGTTTCGGAAAGTTCCACTATATCAGGTGGATTGGGCAAGTATGTTTTTCTTTACCGGCGCATCTTTACTCTTGTGTTATGTCCTTACATACGGACAGGTCCGCGACTGGTTCAGTAATTCTGAAATTATAACTGCATTTGCAGGATGCTGTATGTTCACTTTCCTGTTTATTTTCAGGCAGTATCATGTGAAACGTCCATTCTGGGATTTGAGGGTTTTTAAAGATTACAAACAGATCCCTTTGGGAATAACATTTATGGTCATTATGTATCTGTTTTACAGCAGTAATATGCTGTTCAACCGGTATGCGGCCTATACTTTTCAGGGGGAAGAAGGCTATCTGTCAATGATTGCCCTGATTACTTTATGTGCTTATTTGCTGAGTTTTCCACTGGCGGGAATCTTATTGTATCGCCGGGTACCGGTAAGGATAATGCTCTGTCTGGCATTCCTGCTTTACGGTGCGTCTTTGCTGCTCTTTTTCCATGATGTGCAGACATATAATGCCATGAATAACCTGGTTGCTGCCTATTTGTTGCAGGGGATGGCTTATGGGATCATGCTGACTACACTTTCTACGTTCACTGCGACCAATATACCCCGCGAATCCAATGGTGACAGGGTCATGGGAAGTTTGTTTTTCCGGTATATTTTCGCCTCTTATGCAGGCTATTCTTTATTCAGTAACTGGTTGTTCCGGGATACGGTGAGACATCATGGTTACCTGACAGAGGGGATTACTTTTGACAATCCTGTTTATGCTACTGAAATGCAGCAGTTAAAAGGAAGATTTTTAGCGCAGGGGATGGATCTCATCCATGCGAATAGGGCTGCATTGTCTTTAATCAGCAAAAAGATCGAATTACAGGCAACCTTACTGAGTATCAGGGAAATTTCTTTATATATGGCAATAGGCGCTGTTTTGATGGCCATGCTGGTCCTGTTTATCAGGAGATTTGAAATGCACGAAATTACAGAAGAGAACAAGTATAAAATTGTCTGAACCCTGATTTTTTTTGTTAAAATTGTAAAAACAGTTAAGCTGACCCGATTTATTAAAAAGATATGAATTTTGAAAATACACTATCATTTGCCAGGACAATGGATGAGCAGGACCCTTTACGCAGGTTCCGTGAAGAATTCCTGTTTCCACAGCAAAATGGTAAACCTTTTATATACTTATGCGGAAACTCATTAGGGCTTCAGCCTAAATCAGCGCGGACAGTACTTGGTCAGCAATTGGATAACTGGCAAAACCTGGCCGTGGAAGGATGGTTTGAAGGAGATAGTCCCTGGATGTTTTACCACAAGGAACTGAAAAAACTAATGGCGCCGGTTGTAGGTGCAAATCCGGCCGAGGTTTGTCCGATGAATACACTGACGGTAAACCTTCATTTACTGATGGTCAGTTTTTATCGCCCGGAGCAGAAAAGATTTAAGATCATCATGGAAGCGGGTGCTTTTCCTTCAGATCAGTATGCACTGGAAAGCCAGGTCCGTTTTCATGGTTACGATCCTGCAACAGCGATTATCGAAGTTGCCCCAAGACCAGGTGAATATACTTTAAGGACTGAGGATATTACAGCCCGTATTGCTGAAAATGCAGATGAACTGGCATTGGTGCTGTTTGGAGGGATCAATTATTTTACCGGACAGTGGTTTGATATGGAGGCTATTACCAAAGCCGGGCATGCAGCAGGGGCGATCGTAGGTTTTGATCTTGCACATGCAGCAGGTAATGTGCCGGTAAGATTACATGACTGGGATATCGATTTTGCCTGCTGGTGTTCTTATAAATATCAGAATAGCGGGCCAGGTGGAATAGGTGGGATTTTTGTCCATGAAAAGCATTTCAAAAATGAGCAGCTTGACCGTTTTGCAGGCTGGTGGGGTTATCAGGAAACTACCCGTTTTAAAATGGAAAAGGGTTTTATTCCTGAAGCCGGAGCGGATGGCTGGCAGGTGAGCTGCTCACAGGTGATGCCTATGGCCTTATATCATGCTTCATTGCAGATTTTTGAAGCTGCTGGTTTCATGGGGCCACTGAGGAAAAAGAGTATGATGCTGACGGCATATCTGATCTATGTCATTGATCAGGTTAATCAGGCAGTAGGTTACGAGCAGTTTAAAGTCATTACTCCTGAAAATGAAAATGACCGGGGTACGCAGGTTTCGATCATTGCCCAGGGAGATGCCAAAGGTATTTTTGATCAGCTGGTCACTGCACATGTACTGGGTGACTGGAGAGAACCCAATGTAATCAGGTTAAGCCCGGTGCCATTGTATAACTCTTTCGAAGATGTTTTCCGGACTGGTGAGTTATTGTTGAAAATAAGTAAAGAGCGTGCTTTATGATCAATTACAATCCTAAAGACTGGTTTACCTTCATCTTTCATATCCACAAAGCGGATACTTTCAGGAAACTATGGCCACTGATGATCAGTGTAGCGATCTTTTCGGGGATAATTGCGTTTTTGGAACTGCATTTTCTTCAGCTTTCGCAGACCGCCTCGGTAAAGAATATAGGGATGATGCACAGCTTGCTGGGTTTTGTGATCTCTATGTTGTTGGTTTTCAGGACTAATACTTCTTATGACCGCTGGTGGGAAGGACGCAGGTTATTAGGCGAACTGACGAATGTGAGCCGGAACCTGGCCATTAAACTGAAATCGCTTAAACTGGATGCTGCGGAGTATGAATATTTCAGCTATGCGATTCCAAAGTATGCTTTTGCTTTAAAGGAGCATTTAAGAGAAAAACAATATTTCGGTAAAAACAGTTTCCTGGTAGAAGTGGATGGGGGAAAACATATTCCCAACCAGGTAGCGGCGAGCCTTTCTGCAAGGATTTTTGAACTGGAGAAGCAGGGGCAGATTTCGGGTGAACAGCTAATTATATTATGTGGAGATTTGAACCGCTTTACGGATATCTGTGGTGGATGTGAAAGGATTAAGAAAACTCCTATTCCTTTCTCTTATAGTGCTTTTATTAAGAAATTCTTATTTATTTATGTGATTACGCTTCCGTTTGGCTGGGTTTTCAGTCTGGGCTATTTTGTCATCCCGATCGTACCGTTTATTTTGTATGTACTGGCCAGTTTGGAACTGATTGCCGAAGAAATAGAAAACCCTTTTGGTACGGATGCGAATGATTTACCTGTCGACGAGATTTGTAATAATATAGAAAAGCATGTCGGAGAGATCCTGAACTAAATGGTCAAGATAGCTTATCATCATTTATACGCACATCCTTTACCTGAAGGGCACCGTTTCCCGATGCTAAAGTATGAGCTGATCCCCGGACAGTTATTGCATGAGGGGGTGATTACTGCTGCAAATTTGTTCGAACCTGAATTGGTTGCTGAAGAAACGGTACTGCTATCACATGATATGGCTTACTGGACACAGCTAAGGGACCTGACTTTACCGGCACGTGAACAACGCAGGATTGGATTTCCGCTGAATGCGCAGTTACTGGAACGGGAGCTGAGGATCACGCAGGGAACTATAGATGGTGCATTGTTTGCCAGGGAATGTGGGATTGCCTTTAATGTCGCAGGTGGTACGCATCATGCGGGATCTGACTGGGGAGAAGGGTTTTGTCTGCTGAATGATCAGGCGGTTGCTGCAAATTATTTAATTCATAAAGGGATATATCAAAGGATTTTAATTATTGACCTGGATGTACACCAGGGAAATGGTACAGCACAGATCCTGGAAAAAGAACCGCGTGTTTTTACCTTTTCTATGCACGGGGAAAAGAACTTCCCTTTCAGAAAGGAAACCTCTGATCTGGATATCGGACTGGATGAAGGAACCGGGGATGAAACTTATCTGTCAATTTTAAGGGATGTTTTACCAGATCTGTATGAAAAACACCAACCAGAATTTGTATTTTACCTGGCAGGAGTAGATGTTTTGAGTACGGACAAGCTAGGAAAACTGGCCATGTCAAAAGCCGGATGTAAGGAAAGGGACAGGATCGTTTTTCAATTTTGTAAGGATCATCATTTGCCTGTACAGGTGAGTATGGGCGGAGGGTACTCACCAGGAATTAAAGATCTCGTCGAAGCACATTGCAATACGTTCAAACAAGGGATAGATATTCTGGGGGGCTGATACTCTTCCGGTCGGGTTGTATTCGGGTACTGTTCTGGTACTGGTCGTAATGAGTCCGTATTCATGGTGTCCTGCGTGTATGTTGAGGCCACGTTTTCCTAAGTAAAAGGTGGCCTCAACGTGGGGTAATGGTGGCCTCATGGTGGCCTCATCCCGAACAGTACCCCAGCACAACCCGACTAAGTCTTATCCGTCTATAGCTATGCAACATTAAAATATTTTTTTGACCGGCAGACCAGCTGGGGTAGTTATTGAGGTGATGGCCTTAATGGCTTGTTGCCTTGTTGGTTAGGTTGGTGTATGAATAGTGTTAAAGCGGCTTGCTGATAGGGAAATGTAGATGTTACCAGAGCTGTCTGGTTTTTTTATACGAAGTATTTTGATGAAATTTAGGGGTTCTAACTAAAGGATATCAGATGAAGATTGTAATTGCAGAGAAACCATCAGTTGCACGTGAACTGGCTAAAGTGTTTGGCGCAACGGGTAGAAAAGACGGATACATTGAGGGGAAAGGATACTCTTTCACCTGGGCATTCGGACATCTTCTGCAATTGGCACCTCCACAGGAATATGGCTTTATTGGCTGGAGAAGACAACATCTGCCCATGCTCCCGGCTAAGTTTAAACTGGCCATCCGGAAAATCAAAACCAAGGACGGTCTGGTAGAAGATCCGGGCGTGAGGAAACAACTGGATATCATCAAAAAGCTTTTTGATGAAGCTACGGAGATTATCGTCGCAACGGATGCCGGGAGAGAAGGTGAACTCATCTTCCGCTATATCTATTATTTTCTGAAATGTAAAAAACCTTTTAAAAGACTCTGGATCTCCTCGCAGACTGACGAAGCGATCAAGGAGGGGTTCCGGAATCTAAAACCGGGTACGGATTATGATACTTTATTTAATTCAGCGCATTGCAGATCGGAATCTGACTGGCTGGTAGGGATGAATGCCACGCAGGCACTCAGTATCTCGGCCGGCGCAAGATCAGTACTGTCGCTGGGCAGGGTTCAGACACCGACACTGGCCATGATCTGCTCCAGGTTTCTTGAAATCAAGAATTTTGTTCCTCAGTTATATTATCAGCTGGGGATACAGCTGGATAAGGACGGACAGTTGTTTAAGGCCGTTTCTATCGTGAATTTCAATGTAAAGGAAGAAGCACAGATCCTGTTTGATAAAATTGAAGATGTTAATTCAGGTTTTCCAACGGGCGGAAAGATCATTGATGTAGAAGCTAAACCAAGGAAGGAACCACCTCCTTTATTGCATGACCTGAGTAGTTTACAACAGGAAGCCAATAAACGTAAGGGATATACTGCTGATCAGACATTGAATATACTACAGAATTTATACGAGAGTAAACTGGTTTCCTATCCCCGGACAGGCAGCAGGTACATCGGTGATGATGTATTTGCCGGAGTCCCTCAGCTCATTACACAATTAACGACACATCCTGATTTTGGGAAACAGGCTGAATTCCTGATGATAACCCCACTGAATAAAAGGAGTGTGAATGCGAAAAAAGTGACGGATCACCATGCTATTCTGCCAACCGGTGAGACACCTTATCATCTGAGTGCGGATAAACAGGCTGTCTATGATATGGTTGTTGGTCGTATGCTGGAGGCTTTCCACCAGGAATGTGTTAAGGAAGTGACTAAAATTACTATCGAATCTGGTTCTTTGTTTATCGCCAATGGTACGGTAATCCGCTCTGCGGGATGGAGATCTGTATTAAATGATAAAGAGGATGATAAAAAGGATGAGGATAACCCTTCGCTTCCAAAAGTCAAAAAGGGAGAACTTTTACCGATTGTCGAAAAGGCATTGTTAGAGAAACAAACTAAGCCTAAAGCGCTATACAATGAAGCTTCCCTGCTGAAAGCGCTGGAGACCTCTGGTAAAGAAATTGAAGATGAAGAGTTGCGCTATGCGATGAAAGATAGTGGATTAGGCACACCGGCAACCAGGGCAGCAATCATTGAAACACTGATTACCAGGGAATATATTATGCGGGAGAAGAGAAATCTTGTACCTACTTTTAAAGGCCTTGCCGTGTATGACGTGGTTAAAGATCAGAAAATTGCACAGGCAGAACTGACCGGTTCCTGGGAAAAACGCCTGGAGGAGATCAGGTCTGGGGCCTCAGTTACCGAATTTAAAGCTGAAATTTCTGATTATACCCGGGCAATTACCAATGAGCTGCTTGCGGCCGGAGCTGGTCTTGCAGAAAAGCTGATTCCTAAGAAAGAGGCTCCGGCTGTTACAGAAGCTTAGGTTAAACCGATTTGATTTTTTCCAGAAGCAGTTCAGAAAGTTTCCTGGTAACAGGTCCTGCTTCTCCATTGCCTACATTTTTTCCGTCTATTTTCAGAACAGGTAAAATGTTTTTGGTCGTACTGGTGATAAATGCCTCACTAGCCTGGTTAAGCTCTGTTAAAGTGAAATCACGTTCGGTCAGCTGGAAGCCGGTGTACTTCAGGTTAAGGATATTTTTACGGATTACTCCACTAAGAATACCATTTTTAGCTGTAATGACTTCCTGTTCAGGAGTAACGATGAAAAAATTTGCACGCGGACATTCTTTAACCAAACCGTCAGCATGATACAATACGTCATCGGCTTTATTTTCATCAATAAAAGATTTTAGCCAGATGGCCATAGAATAATCCAGGGTTTTCATTTCTGCCAGTTGTCTCTGATAGGCGTAAGTCACCAGGGACATTCCTTTTGAATCTAAGGCTGAAGGGATATTCAGGGGGTGCTGGGTGATAATCAGGTTTGGGGATACCGGTAAATGATACCCATCTGCTGAATAACCTCCGGTTAAGGTCAGCCGTATTCCTGAGTCAGGTAAGTTGTTGATTTTGATAAGTTTGTTGATAATTTCTTCCAACTCAGCTGCTGTGTATTTAACCTGCAGGTGCATTCTGGCTGCAGAATTGAAAAAGCGTTCCAGATGATCCTGTAGAAAAACCGGCCTGTCATTGATGGTCTTGAAAAAATCAAATATGCCGTATCCTCTTAGTATGGAAAGATCTGAAATTAATAAGGATGCTTGAGTTGCGTCTAGATAAGTATCGTTTAAAAAAACAGTATTTGTCATCGTTTCTGGCTTTTGAGATTAAACAGGCTGCTGCAATATTAATAAATTCCTGACCGTGATCCTACCTCCAATTGTTATATTCGGTGCGGAATTTCCGGATATTAACATTTATCTTAAACTATGTATATCATTTTGTTCATTGTCTGCGCTTTAGCGTTATTGACTTATATCACTTTATCTCTTCCTGTTTTTGGACGTTTGCCTGAAGGGGCAAGACTGGAAAGAATCAGGCTGTTGCCTAATGTAAAAGAGGATGTTTTGCAAAATCTTTCTTTTACGCCCATGAAACCGGAAGACCAGGGATACTGGGGAATTATCCGGGCTATGTTGAAGGGGAATCCGAATAACAGGCCTTCAGGGGTTTTACCACATGTCAAACCTGAACTGGATTCTGTTTCCGGACATAAAGTGACCTGGTTTGGCCACTCGTCTTATTTACTTCAGCTAGATCAGGTGAAAATACTGGTTGATCCTGTATTTAGCAGAACACCCTCGCCATTTTCTTTTATTGGCAGGAAGTATTATGATGGAACTGATTTTATCAGCGCTGAGGATTTTCCGGCAATTGATATTTTATTGATTACACATGATCATTATGATCACCTGGATTATCAGAGTATTTTAAAACTGAAGGACAGAACAAAGCATTTCTTAACTTCGGCTGGAGTAGGGGCACACCTGGTCAGATGGGGAATTCCAGCCAGTCAGATTACAGAATTAGCCTGGTCTGAACAAACGGTTTTAAACGGGTTCAAATTTACAGCAACCCCAGCAAGACATTTCACAGGAAGACTGTTTAAAAGGAACCGGACGTTATGGTCTTCTTTTGTTCTGGAAACAGGTACATCTAAATTATTTTTAGGCGGTGATTCGGGTTATGACACTCATTTTAAAGAGATAGGGGACCAATACGGGCCGTTTGATCTGGCGATCCTGGAATGTGGACAGTATAATGAGTTATGGCCATATATCCATATGTTCCCTGAACAAACGGTAAAAGCTGCAAAAGACCTGCAGGCAAAAGTCCTGATGCCTGTGCACTGGGCAAAGTTTACCTTAGCTTTGCATGACTGGAATGAGCCTGTCCTGCGTGTAGTTAAAAGCGCGGAAGAACAGCATCAAATGATCACAACTCCTTTGTTAGGTGAAACAGTAATTATTGGGGCAGCATACCCGGCTACAAAATGGTGGTTAAATATTGCAGCTAATGGTAAACAATAGTTTTTAATACGTGTTATAGGTATGTATTCAAAAACAAAAAAAAATGAAAACAGATCTTATTGAAATCTTCCAGACTATCAGAGCCGCGATACAACCTTATGTCAGATTGGGGTTTAATCATCAGACTGACAGTGAAAAAAAATATGATCTTTGGACAGAAACCCCGGTAGGAACCGGGAATGGAAAACAACAACCGAAGTTCTTCCTTAGTTTGGAAATCATCGACGATCATGTCGCATTTGATCTGTTGCCTGAGTCTGTTGCGCAGCATGAACGAACAATGTACATTAAAGAACTGGATGACGTGACTTTGAATTTAATTGAAGACAGAGTAGCAGCCGGCTTTAAAATATTTAAAGAGCAGGAGTGGGTATAAAAAATATAAGCTGGAAAGAAGAGCTTAAACAAGAATTATTGAAAATTGGCATTGAGTCAGAACTTTTTATTTCTGACTCTTTTCTTTTAATGAGGTTCCGGGAGAATGAACAGTTATTCCTGCACCTCATTACCATTGACACACAGCCCGGTTGCAGGGAAACCTTACAGCTGCAACAGGATTATCTGGCAGAGGGTAAACAGCTGATTCAGCTTTGGGAAGATGTATGGCAGAACAGGACTGTACAGGTACTGAGCCGGATCAGTGCACTATTGGGCAGAAATAAAAGGATACATGGACGGAAAACCAATATCCTGAGCATTACTCAGCCCCAGGCAGATCAGTTTTTAAATCAGCACCATCTTCAGGGATCGGCCACTTCCAGGTACCGGTATGCCTTACTGCTTAATGATCAGATTGTTGCTGTTGCCACTTTTAGCGGCAAAAGGAAAATGATCAGAAAACATCCGGACTATACCTCTGCAGAGTTGATCCGGTTTGCGACGGCGGACGGATTTACGGTACAGGGCGGATTAAGTAAGTTACTTCAACATTTCATCAAGACTTTACAACCGGACGATGTGATGACTTATGCAGATCTGGACTGGTCTTATGGCAAAGGTTATACGAAACTGGGCTTTGAACTGGTGGCGCAAACACCTCCGGCTGAAATATGGCTGGATACGCAAAAAATGATCCGCTATTTCCCCCATCGCTTACCCCCTGAACTCAATCTGATAGTTGCTGAGCTGTCGGCTGCTGAACGTGTCGGATACTTAAATTCTGCTCATTATTTCAGCGTATTTAATATGGGAAATCTCAAATATATCTTACACTTGTAAATGGACAAAAATCCTCTTTTAATTATTCTCGGCCCTACCGCTTCGGGAAAAACAAAACTAGCTGTCAGCGTTGCCCATGCACTGAATGGAGAGATCATCAGTGCAGATAGCAGACAGGTATTTAAAGATATGGATATTGGTACGGGAAAAGATCTCGGAGAATACGAAAAGGATGGTCAGCTGGTGCCTTATCATCTGATTAATATCAGGGAAGCAGGAGGAATTTATAATGTGAATGCATTTAAAGAGGATTTTTATACAGTCTTTGATCGGCTGACAGCACAACATAAATTACCTGTGCTGTGTGGTGGTACAGGAATGTATATTCACAGCATTCTGCAAAAACAACCTTATACCGCCGTTCCGGTTAATGAAGAATTAAGGAATAGTCTGCCGGCACATGATATTGTAGCTCTGCGGAAAATATTGACTGCTTATCCGGCTTCTTTAACAGCGCATGCAGATCTTTCTTCTGCAAAAAGACTGGTCAGGGCAATTGAAATTGCAGCTTATTTAAAGGAGAATGATTTACCTGAAGTGAATTATCCTGAAGTTCATCCACTGGTTATAGGACTAAGCGGACCAGTAGACTTGCGAAGGGAAAGAATCTTTCAGCGATTAAATGCACGTTTTGACGAAGGTTTAATTGAAGAAGTGGAAGGCCTTTTAAAGCGCGGAGTAAGTGCAGAAATGCTTGTCTTTTACGGTTTGGAATATAAATTCATCACAGAATATCTCCAAAATAAGCTCAGTTTACCGGACTTAAAGGAGAAATTGTACTTCGCAATCCGTCAGTTTGCTAAAAGACAGATGACTTTTTTCAGAAAAATGGAAAAAGACGGTATTCTGATAAACTGGCTGGATTCAGTACAAGGACCGGAGTATTTAACCCAGAGGGTTATCGAATTATATAAAGCTGAGTTTTCTGTATAAATGACTGTTACGTAGTGTTTTGTGTTGGTGTGATTGGTGGCTTCCGGACAGGACTGGCCAGGTCGGTATGAAGGAATTTAAAATTTCTGAAAATGCCGGATAGCTGGTTTATGAACTTGTTTTGAGACCTTAAAAAGCCATTTTAAATCGTAATGGCATACAATTTGTAATTACCCATGCAGGAGATTGGTATTGATTATCAATCCCGGACAGTTAAAAACAAATGAAGAAACAAATGAAAAATTCTACAAAATATCTTGCTTCGGCAGTAGCTGCTGTGGCAATATTCTTTTCTACGAATGCCAGTGCACAAAAATTAGGGATTGGTGCTAATATAGGAATTCCGACAAGCAGTAATTATAGTATTGCAGCTGGTCTGGATGTACGTGGTCAGTTTGACCTGACTAAACAGTTATCGGTTCCGGTAGGTGTTGGTTACACTCATTTTTTTGCTAAAAATGCGACTTATAATCCAGGTGACGGTGTAGTTAAAGTTCCTGATTATGGATATATTCCGGTAAAAACTGGTTTGAAATATTTCTTTGATCCAAGTGGTTCAGGAATCTATGCAATGGGAGAGGCTGGAGCGGCTTTTGGAGTTTCTAAAAATTCAAAAACTACTTTCCTTTATGCACCTACAATAGGTTATTCATTCAGTAGTGGTCTGGATTTAGGTCTTAAGTATGAAAATGCTGGTAAAGGTGATGCTTTACGTTATTTAGGTAATAATACGGGACAAATAGCTTTACGTATTGCTTACGGTTTCAAGCTTTAAAAAAAACGGATCATATCTAAAAGAGGCTGTATCATTGATAGAAATGATACAGCCTCTTTTTTTTTTGTTCAGTATTTTATGGTTATTCCATTTGGCCTGAATTGTATAAAATATGTCCTTTTAGACAGTTAACTTAGGTTGTAAATTTGTCATTATGAATGATGGTAAAGCAATAACCGTTAATAATCAGCAAAAAAAACGAGTCGTAATTGTAGCCATGTCAGGCAATATGCTGCTTAATTTTGCAGGTCCGGCTGATGTTTTTACCAATGCCGACAAGTGTTTAAGTCTTTCTGGTTCAAAAATGGGCTACGATGTGCTAATCGTGTCTCCAACCTTGAATAAGAAAGTAGTCACTTCAACTGGAATTGAAATTAGCTGTCAGCACAGTGCAATGGAAATTACAACACCTATTGATACCGTAATAGTTGCTGGAAATGACAACCAATTACAGAAATCTGCATATGCTGATTTCTGTAATTGGTTGTCATTCGTAAATGAAAGTAATACACGCCGGATCGGATCAGTTTGCGGAGGTGCGTTTGTTTTAGCCGAGGCAGGGTTGTTAAACGGAAAAAAAGCGACGACACATTGGCAATTGAGTGAAAGGTTAAAGAAGGAATATCCGCTTGTTGAAGTGAATACCAATGCCTTTTATACAAACGATGGACGCATTTATACTTCTGGTGGCGTGTCTTCAGGAATTGATCTTGCGCTGGCTTTGGTCGAAGAAGACCACGGAAAAGACATTGCCGTTCAGGTAGCCAGGAGATTAGTTTTTTACTTATCCAGACCTGGGTTCCAGGTTCAGTTTGCCAACTTGCTGCCGGTTTATGAAAGTTCAAATCTTGCCGGAAAATTACATAGCTGGTTTAGCGAAAATCTGCATCAGCCATTGGATATCATCCGGATCGCCGATCATTTAAATATGAGTCCAAGAAATTTTACACGTGTTTTTCATAAACAAACTGGTTTGCCTCCCGCTAAATTTATAGAAAAACTAAGGGTGGAGACAGCCCGTAAATATCTGGAGAATAGTGATATGTCGCTTGAAAATATAGCTGAAAAATGCGGTTTAGGTGGACTGGTTTCCATGAGACGAACCTTTCTGAGGCATTTAATGATTACGCCTTCCGACTATCGCCGGGCATTCAGGACCTCTCTCAAAACACCCGGTATTAACGACGTGATGCAACCTGATTTATAACACAGAAATTAATAGAAATAGTATGAAAATCGCAATTAATGGATTCGGCCGCATAGGAAGGATGACCCTTCGGGCATTACAAGATAAACCAGAAGTAGAAGTTGTCGCAGTAAATGATCTGACAGACATCAGGACATTAACACATCTGCTTAAATATGATACTGCTCACGGACGCTTTCCCGGAGAAGTAGACAGTGACGGTGATACGATGATCGTAAATGGCAAACGCATACGCTTACTGAGTGAAAGAGATCCGGAAAAGCTTCCCTGGAAAGATCTGGCAATCGATGTAGTCATAGAATCAACAGGAAGGTTTACTGATAAAACTTCAGCTTATTCACATATCCATGCAGGCGCAAAAAAAGTATTGATTACCGCACCAGCCTCTGGTGGCGTAAAAACGATTGTACACGGCGTTAATACAGCGTTAATAGGGGATGATTTGATTTATTCAACGGCATCCTGCACTACTGGAAGTATAGCCCCGATATTATCTATTCTGGATAAGGAATTTGGAATCGAATCCGGATATATGATTACTGTTCATGCTTTTACCTCTGATCAAAACTTGCAGGATGCTCCTCACAAAGATTTGAGAAGAGCACGTGCAGCATCTTATTCCATTATCCCTACAACTACTGGTGCAGCCAAAGCTATTGGCGATGTTCTGCCTAACTTAAAGGGTAAAATGGACGGTTATTCATATCGCGTTCCTGTCATTGATGCATCTATTGTGGATTTGTCAATTAACCTGAAAAAAGAGGTCTCAGTGACCGATCTGAATAACCTGTTTAAATCTTATGCTGGCAACTCACTTAAAGGCATAATGGAATATACAGAAGAACCTTTTGTTTCTTCAGATATTCTAGGTAATACACATTCTTCAATTGTAGATGGCAGTCTTACTAAAGCTATGGGTAACTTTGTTAAAGTTGTTGCCTGGTATGATAACGAAGTAGGGATCTCTAACAGGATAGCAGAATTAGTCTCCTTGCTGCGATAAGGAATGAGGAAAAAATAACAAAAGGGACTGATCATGAATCAGTCCCTTTTTTATTCCAGTTGTTTGAGTGCTATACTGATTTGTTCCTGTTGTTGTTGTCTGAAGATTTCAACTGGTGGTGCAGCTCTTTCTTTACAATCCATAATGCCACAACGTTCACAGGTAGTATGTACTGTTTTCACCGGAATAGTCATGTCGTTGATAAAAGACATAGCCTGGAGCAGTTTCTGGTCTATTAAAAGACCAATAGTTACACTGACCATCTCATTGGTTTTTCTGGCAGGTTTAGAAATCGATATACACAGGTATCTGTTGTGTGTCTGCCAGTACTGAGAGATCTGAGCTTCTACAACCGGGTATTTATATTTTTTCCTGTTTACCAGTTCTGCTGTCTGTTGTAGTGAAGTAATGGATATCCAGCGGCGGCAATAATGTTCATGTGTTGCGTTGGCATGCGGATTATGTAGCTGAGAAAGGTGTAGCTCTTTGGTGATTTCATATTCATCTTTCTGGGTATCTCCTGTAATGCGCAGAAAAAAGAGCTGATCAATGCCAAAATGTTTTGGTAAGATATTGGTCAGTCTCTGGATCATCATTTCGGGTGTGACATCATAGGTATGACAGAGATCCAGCCAGACCTTGTCATTCCATTTTGTCTGCATCATAATGCCTTTTACTTCTTCTACAAATTTCTCTTCCTGCATGAGCAAGGCAACTGCAAAATATGAGGCTTTGAAATTATTGAGCATCATATCAAATGAATCGCTATGCTGGATAATCGTTTCATAAGGCCTTTCGGTAATACTGAGATACTGAAAACCAATCTCCCTGGCTAAAAGAAACTTTTCCTGCGCAGGGGTCATTCCTTTATTGATGTAAAATATTTTAGTGTTTACAGCGTAAAAAGAACGCAGGCCATGTAAAGCTTCCATGGTATTCATCCGTTTACGATTGATTTGTATACCCATGCCGGTTAATATACTCTCGAGTAAAGTGACATCGATCTGTAGTATTTCTTCCCATTGATAGGCTGTTCTGAAGTTTCTTACCACATCTTCTATAGCTTCAAAATAGTTATCGTGCAGATCCTGGTAAGAACGTAATGCAGCATTGTAGAAGTTTTCTTTGGATAACTGATAACTTCTGGAAATCTTAAGCAGGGTACTGATAAAAGCAGTTACCTTATCAGGGGTGTTGGAAAACAGATCGAGCAAAGCTGCTGGTGTTAATCCAAAATGTTCCCATGGAATAGCATTGATAAAATCGGAGTTGATCAGATCTATAATAGGCTGAAGCTTTTTGCTGGCCCTCAGGGAAACCAGATAATCATAATCTACGCCCAGAATTTTAGCGAGCGAGAGTATTTTGTCAGCCTTTGGAAATTTCTTTCCTGTCTCAATATCATGTACATAGGAAAGAGACATGCCAGTTTTTTCGGCAAGCTGCTGGTAAGACAGTCCTTTTTCCTGGCGTAATGATTTTACTTTAAGGCCTAAAATGAGCCTCACACTATCATTATTGGTTATCATCTTACTAAAGTAGTTAAAATGCATCAATCAACGAAAATAAAAATATTAGCGAAATATTCGCTAATTGAGAATAATCCGTATATTGTATAAAATTTACAACCATGACAGCAAATATGAATCACCTAAAAACATGGTATAGTACCCCAGAGGGAATCACCATTAATGCGCCTTTCCGGGCAGCTTACACTCAAGTGCTTTCTAATGAAGCACTGCAGTTTATTAAAGCATTGCATCTGCAGTTTAATGTACACCGAAAAGCGCTTTTAGCGGAAAGGGAGGTGGTTCAGCAAAAAATAGATCATGGATGGGAACCTTCTTTCCTTCCTGAGACAGCTGCGATCAGGGAAGGAGACTGGCAGATCAGTTCTGTTCCTGAAGATATCCTGGACCGTAGGGTAGAGATCACAGGTCCGGTAGACCGTAAGATGATTATCAATGCAATGAACTCGGGGGCTAATGTTTTTATGGCTGATCTGGAAGACAGCAATTCACCCAATTGGGATAATGTTATCGGCGGACAGCTTAATCTATCTGATGCAGTGAACCGGACCATCAGTTTTGTTAATCCGGACAACGGAAAAGAGTATAAGCTGAATGAGGAGACTGCGATTTTATTTGTTCGTCCAAGAGGCTGGCACCTGGAAGAAAAACATATTGAAATTGATGGTGAAGCTGCAAGTGGCAGTTTAATCGATTTTGGACTTTATTTCTTTCATAATGCAAAAACATTATTGCAAAATGGAAATGGTCCTTATTTCTATTTACCCAAACTGGAAAGTTATCAGGAGGCGAGATTATGGAACGATGTCTTTGTATTTGCCCAAAACTATTGTGGGATTGCGCAGGGAAGTATTAAAGCCACTGTATTAGTCGAAACGATACTAGCCCCTTTCCAGCTGAATGAAATATTATATGAATTAAAAGACCATTCGGCCGGTATGAACTGCGGACGATGGGATTATATCTTCTCTTTTATCAAAAAATTCAGGAACGTTCCGGGTTATGTTTTTCCGGATCGTGCACAAGTAAATATGACAGTCCCTTTTATGAGGGCTTATACGCAACTAGTTATTCAAACCTGTCATAAACGCGGAGCGCATGCGATAGGCGGAATGGCTGCACAAATACCAATTAAAAATAATGAGGCAGCCAACGAAGCAGCGATGAAAAAAGTAAAGGCCGATAAACTGCGTGAGGTAAGAGATGGTCATGACGGAACCTGGGTTGCGCATCCTGGTTTAGTGTCTTTAGCCAAAACAATATTTGATGCAGGTATGAAAACACCTAACCAGCTGCATGTCACCCGCGAGGATTTTGTTTGTACAGAAGCAGATTTGCTGGAATTACCTCATGGAACTATAACCGAGGAAGGATTAAGACAGAATATCAATGTAGGTATCCTGTATCTCGAAAACTGGCTTCGTGGAAATGGTGCAGCGGCAATCTATAATCTGATGGAGGATGCGGCTACCGCTGAGATTTGTCGTACGCAGGTTTGGCAATGGGTACATAATCAGGCAAAATTGGCCGATGGCCGCACGATTACACATAGTCTGTATGAAGATTTGCGCGATGATGAAATCTGGCAGATCAGAGATACGGTAGGGGCTAAAGCTTACCAGGAGGGGGCTTATGTTCAGGCCATCTGTATTTTCAACAGACTGGTGGTACAGAACAGATGGGTTGATTTTCTGACCCTGCCTGCCTATGATCTTATTCTTTCCAATGATGAAAAAAAAGTATGCAGGGAAGATGAAGCGGAGCTGCAAAATGCTGAATCCGATTTGTTAACTGCAGATAGTCATAACCAAATAAAATAAATAACCAATGTAAACCTTAAAAATTAACCATCATGGCAACAAATGCTAAAGCAGCCAGTCTATTGACCGAATGGCAAACCAACCCAAGATGGGAAGGTATTAATCGCCCTTATAGTGCAGAAGAAGTTTTGAAACTGCGCAGTAAGGTAGAAATTGAATATACCCTGGCTAAAAACGGGGCAGAGAAATTGTGGCTGAAACTGAATACGCAAGCTTACGTAGCCGGACTGGGTGCTTTAACAGGTAACCAGGCCGTACAGGAAGTGGCAGCAGGACTGGAATCTGTTTATCTGAGTGGATGGCAGGTCGCTGCAGATGCCAATACTTCGGGCACGATGTATCCTGATCAGTCACTTTATCCTGTTAATTCTGTACCTGAAGTAGTCAAACGGATTAATAACGCTTTTTTACGCTGTGAGCAGATTGATTCTGTCAACGGAGATAATTCAAAAGACTGGATGGCCCCTATAGTAGCAGATGCGGAGGCAGGTTTTGGCGGTAATCTCAATGCATTTGAATTGATGAAGGCCATGATTGAAGCTGGTGCATCTGGTGTCCATTTTGAAGACCAGCTCTCTTCTGCTAAGAAATGCGGGCATTTGGGTGGAAAGGTTTTGGTACCAACACAGGAGGCAATTAATAAATTGGTTGCTGCAAGACTGGCAGCAGATGTAATGAATGTGTCTACACTGATTATTGCACGTACTGATGGCGAAGCTGCTAATCTGATTACTTCGGATGTAGATAGCAGGGACCGGGAATTTATTACCGGGGAGAGAACCAACGAAGGGTTTTACACGGTAAGGAACGGGCTGGAACAATGTATCTCACGCGGTATATCCTATGCGCCTTATGCAGATATGTTATGGATGGAAACCTCTCAGCCGGATCTGGCCATCGCGAGGGAGTTTGCAGCGGCAATCCATGCAGTTTATCCTGGTAAGCTGTTAGCTTATAATTGTTCGCCGTCTTTTAACTGGAGCAAACACCTGAGCGAAAAGGAAATAGAAACTTTCAGGGAAGATCTGGCAGCACTGGGTTATAAATTTCAGTTTATTACCCTGGCAGGTTTCCATGCACTGAATACTTCTATGTTTGAATTGTCGCATGCCTATAAACAAAAGGGGATGACCGGGTTTTCACAGTTACAGCAAAGAGAATTTGCTTTACAGGAACATGGGTTTAAAGCAGTGAAACATCAGAGTTTTGTGGGAACAGGTTATTTTGATTGTGTGCAGAATACGGTGCAGCAGGGGACAGCCTCTACGATAGCAATGAAAGACAGCACAGAAACTGCACAGTTTCATTAAATATATAAAAAGGGTGCTGTAAAATAATTACAGCACCCTTTGCTCTTCTAATCTTCACGGCTACCGTCATCAGCCATACGGACCATTTTTGGCGTAAATTTAGCGACGATATCAATCAGCTCTTTTTGAGCGGCCATGACCAGTTCAATGTCTTTATAAGCCATTGGGGCCTCATCCAGTCCGGCCCCGATCAAGGTTACCTTGTGGTCAGTGACCACCTTTTTCATTTCATCTTTTGAAATGTTTTTAATGGCTTTTGACCTGCTCATTTGTCTTCCCGCACCATGCGCTGCCGAATTAATAGATTCCTTTTCGCCTTTACCTCTGACCAGGAATCCTGGTGCAGTCATAGAGCCTGGTATAATACCCATCACACCTTTTCCGGCAGGAGTAGCCCCTTTACGGTGCACAATAACTTCTTCACCATTCCAGACTTCTTTCCAGGCAAAGTTATGGTGGTTTTCTACTTTGGCCAATACCTCTGCGCCAATGGCTTTGGTTAGTTTGGTATGAATAATTTCATGACAGGCAGAAGCATAGTCTCCGGCCAGGTTCATCGCCAGCCAGTATTCGTGACCAGCTTCGGTATTCAGATCCAAGTAGGCCAGGTTCGCAGCTTCGGCTGGTAATTTACAGTGTTCCTTAGCCAGTTTAGTATAATAATCTGCCAGTGTCGCACCTAACCCACGAGAGCCGGAATGTGTCAGTAAGGCGAGGTATTTACCCTTTTCTACATTCAGTACTTCGTCTCTGGTTTCAAATTCGATAATCCCCCATTCTACAAAGTGATTTCCACCACCTGAACTTCCCAATTGCGCATAGGCCTTATCATGCAGGTTTTTGATAAAAGGGGTTAGGTTAAACTCTTCCCGCTCTAATACGGCATGGTCTGATTTGTATTGACCTTGAAAGCCATGTCCGGCACCAAATTTAGTATGGGCAATCAGTTCGCGTTTATATTTAGCCTCATTTTCATAAAAATGGGTTTCTGTAATATCAAAGACAGACAAAGCCATTCTGCATCCGATGTCTACACCTACACCATAAGGTATAATTGCATTTCTTGTCGCCAGAACACCACCGATTGGCAATCCGTAACCTTGATGCGCATCAGGCATTAAGGCACCGGCTGCGGTAACCGGAAGACGCATCGCAATATCCATTTGTTTTCTTGCGCCTTCTTCGATATGTTCGGCCCCATAAATTGTATAAGGTGCTATTTCTTCTTTTAATCTGATAATATCTTCTGTCAGGTCAGCTGCTTCAGGCAGTCTGTCCCTGTTATTTCTTGTATTCATTTCTTCTATAATTATAATCTTATTTAATCATTTGTCAATTAAGACTTGATGAAAATTTGTTTAAGCTGATCTACGATTTGTCCACCGCCCGAAAGACTTATGGTATGAATCTTTTCTGCAATTTTTTCTACGTACTCCATCTCTTTTAGTTTGTACAGCATCGTGTTGTCTTCCATTAACTTAGCTGTGTTTAACAAGCTTCTGGTCGATGCCGTTTCTTCTCTTCTGGTAATTAAATTGGCCTGTGCTCTTTTTTCGGCAATCAAAACCTGGTTCATGATCTCTTTGATGTCCCCTGGCAGGATAATGTCCTTCACTCCGCAGTTCATCAGGGCAACACCTAATCCAGAGGCTTTGTTAGCTGAGATTTCGAGAACATTTTCAGAGATCTTTTCCTTGTTTTCCATCAGCTCATCAAAGGTCATCTTTCCGATAAATTCTCTCAGTGCTAACTGGATTACCATATACAACTGCTTGTCAAACTCTTTGTTTTCCAGTAAAGCAACGATTGCATCAGTCACTTTGTACTGGACACTGAAGTTGATTCTCAATTGTGCCTTATCTTTAGTCAGGATTTCCTGTCCTGCGATTTCCATGTTTAACTGACGGATATCGGTTTTCAAAACCTGGATGACCGTACTGTTTTTCCAGAAAATATAATTTCCTGGCTCCAGTGTTTTTTTTAATCTGCCATCCACGATCATCAGACCAGTTTCATAACTTTCAACCTTGAATACTTTGATATAAGCTGATAATTGTGGCTTTTCAAGCGTATTTCTATCTATGTTTTCTGCAATCTCATACTCATTCAGATCGGCAGTGACAAATGAATAGTTATTCAGGCCTATCCAGAAGGCATATTTTCCTGCTGTCAGTACTTGCTTGAAGTTGCCGTTCTGATAAACCAGTACCAGTTCATTATCTTTTACTTCTACCAGATTTACCAGATCTTTGAAGGTTTTATTCAATAATAAAACGTCTAATTCAGTTAATGCATAGAAAGTTTTGGACTGATCATATACTTCTATATTTTCAAAGAAGCCTAACCAGTAGCTACCAGCAGTTAATACTCTTTTTAATTCTTTTCTTTTATAAACCAACCCTACAGAGTTGGTATTTACAGTTACTCTTTTCATCTCTTTTTTGGTTTAATTTTTATTATTCCTGATCCGGGAAGAATGGTACACTCTTTAACCATTCTTCCGTCTCTTTTTGTCTTTTAATAAATCACATTGAAAGACATTCGCCCGATTTATGCGGAAGTATAATATAAGAGAGAATGTCCTGAGGCCGGTTGCCAGATTCTCGCAGATCAATGGAGAGCAGATGACCTTACCAGAACCTGGCATTTTACCTCAATGTCTTTTTTCTATGTTATACTTTCAAAGCTTAACTCAGACTGCTTTTCCCTTCGGTGAACGACGGCTAAAAGCTGAATGTCTTTCTCTGTAATTTGTTCCATGAGAAATTTGAAAAGTATCTCTTCTTTCAATTGGAATTGTTTTGCATTACCATTTTGCTATTCCATACTCTGGAAGCAGGATTCGAACCTGCATGGGGGTTGTTGATCTAACCTCTGATCTATCCTGTTTAACCAGGAGCGGGACTCGAACCCGCGCACACAACATTGTGTTGATACAATCTTCAATTTTAAACATCAGTATATTGATGCCTACAGGCTCAATACTATGGGGTCATACAGAAACCCTCAACATGGATGTTTATCCTCCCGGATTATAATTCCCTTTTGAGGAATGTCTTATATATTATATTATTTTTTCAAGGAACGTTTGTCATTGCTGACATTACAAAGGTGCAAGCTGTACGACGCAGCGTAATTGCGTAGTTATAGTTGATTAGTGTTGTTTTTTTTATCTTGTTGGTATTCAGGTGTATAATTTTGTTTTTAGGCTGTATTTCTGAGAATTAAATTTTGTTACGCAGTTGTATTGCGTAGTATTTTGTTTTCTTTACATTTATAAATAAGAATTTTAGCCATGTCGATCAATAAATTAGCTCTGATCCGTTATAAAGCCATTGATGAATGTTTAAAGAACAGGTACCGCAAATGGAGCCTGGATGATATTATTGAAAAGGTTTCTACTGTTTTGTATGAGTACGAGGGGATCACTTCTGGCGTAAGTAAACGCACCATACAAGCCGATATCCAACTGATGCGGAGTGACAAATTAGGGTATAATGCACCTATTGTAGTTACTGACAGAAAGTATTATGCCTATAGTGATACCAGTTACAGTATTACAAAAGTACCGATCAACAACGGTGATATTGAAAAGATGAAAGAGATCGTAGGGGTCCTGAAGCAGTTTAATGGGTTCAGCTACTTTGATGAAATGAGTGATATGATTGCCAAACTGGAAAACAACCTTTATAAGTCAACGCATCAAAGCCGGAACTGTATCCAGTTTGAGGGGAATAAACAACTCCGGGGCCTGCAATATATTAATCCACTGTATCAGGCTATATTGAATAAAATACCGCTGTTGATTGAGTACAAGTCTTTTAAGGCAATCAAAGCACGGCATAATATTTATTTCCCTTATCTCTTGAAGGAGTATAGAAACAGATGGTTTCTGATTAGTAAAGCTAAAAAAGGAACCACATTGGTTACTCTTGCACTAGATAGGATCATAGAGTTTCAGGAGCTGACTAAGGAGCCGTTTATAGATTATAAAGGAGTAGACTTTGACCGTTATTTTAATGATTTACTTGGTGTAACCAAATCTGAGAAGGACAGGGGACAAAAGGTGTTCTTATGGATAGATAAGCATCATGCCCCTTATGTATTAACCAAGCCTATTCATCATAGTCAGCAAGTTATCAAAGAAGATGACCAGGGAACAGTCATCAGGATTGATGTAGTCTTAAATTATGAACTGGAGCGGGAAATACTTGGCTTTGGAGAGTCTATGCAGGTACTTTCTCCGGCAAAGCTGGTCTCCAGAATTCAGAAACGGCTGGATGAAGCAGGCAGAAGATATTTGGATAGGGTGCCCTGAGGCACCCTGTTATTTTTACGGCGTTTCGTCTTCTTTTTCTTCGAGTTTAGCCTCTTTGTTCCTTTTCAGTGTGATGATTGGTTTATCCTGTGTACCGGTAATGGTTAAAGGAATACCGATCAGCCCAAAGGGTGGCAAACCTAATCTTCCACTCATATTTAACCGGCCATCGAAACTTACCTGCCCTTCAAAACGAGGCCTGAAACCTGCGATACGCATTTTAAATCTTTCTATCGTGATGATATTTTTGCTGATTGTAGATTTAATCTGTACATCATGGAGATCCGGATTACTTAGACTATCTCTTTTGGTAGCCTGACTAACTGCATTCATCATTTTAAATCCGCTCAGACTAACTTTCTTCAGCGAAAGTACTCCGGCACCTGTTAAAGATGGATACACAGGCATCATGTCCTGATTTAATTTTCCGGATAACTGGTAATCCAGGCCTACAACTCCTTTAACTTTTGAAGCTGAAGTAGCTAAGGTTCTGAAGATTTTGATCTCCTTATAGGCTTTGGCGATATCAAATTCTTTAGCAGTAATGTGATAATCGAATGTAGCAGACTTAGGAGTTATACTTTTATAAGTCGCATCCATATTTACAGCAGCGCCGATCAGATTGAAACTGGTCTGGTTTAGGGTTAATGTCCCATTATTTAAAGCAACATTTCCTTTTGCATTTTTGATCTGCAGATCATTATAATAAACTGTACCTGCATTGGCAGATAAGGTCACGTTCAGGTTCGCCGGAATCAAAATTACTCCGTTACTTCCGGCAGGGGCGCCAGGGATCGGTTTAGGCGTATTATACACCATCAACTCGTCTGCAAAAATGCTTTTACTCTGAAAATTGAAATTTCCTGTAAGTATAGCTTTTGTGTTCAGTGCGTAATTGATGACATTTCCCAGTTGACCATCCATAGTGAAATCGGATTTTCCGTAACTGGCATTGAACTTTTCAAATTTCATGTTATCCTGTGCAAAAGAAAAGACACCGTTTTTGATGAAAAATGATTTCGGGAACAGATCTGACTGCAAAGTGATGTTATTGACGATTAAACGTCCCTTGTTATTCAATTTTTCATATCTTCCGGCAGTAGCATCACTCTGTAAACCTTTTAGCGACAGATCGGTAAAGATTGTACCTTTTACATTATAGCCTTTTACAGCAAAAAACTGATACATTTTTCCGATATCGATGGTTCCTTTTGAGGTAACGTTATAGGATACATTCTCGAAATTTTTGATAGCGGCCTTCAGCATGAAGGGCTGACCCGCCATCAGGAAGGAAATAGGTTTGATATTTAACTGGGTACCTTTCATTGTACCATCCCTATTAATCAGGGTACCATCCATGACGATCTGTTCCAAAGGCTGATCAAAATGGGCAGTTTTAATTCTTCCGTTGGCCAGGGTGAAAGTAGCTGCGGTTACCGGGAATATCTTTCTGGCCTTATTGTAGACTCCTTTACTTTGTACGTCCATGTTAAGGTTACCACTTAGTTCAAGATCTTTCAGAGGATAGAAATCCTTGATTTCGGCCAGATTGATCATTGATTTAAGCTGTACGGCTATAGCCATATTGCCAGGATTGATTTTAGCTGAACCTCTGATATAATTACTTAATGCCTGTAAATTGATTTCACTGATATCCAGTTCGGTATGTTTATAGTTTCGGTCGCTGTTATGCCCATTGATATTGAAATTAATTTTGTCTATCGGGGCTTTAAGAGAAGGGTATTTAAAATAACCATTACGCATAGAAGATTTTAAAGTAAACTTCGGGATAACATTCACAGTATCTACTTGTCTGATCCCACTACGCACTACCTTTTTGGTAAACTGACCGTCGGCCTGCAGATCTATGGTATAAACACCCCTCAGGTTATTTACACTAAATATTTTCCCCCAATTGGCTAAATCTATACTGGAACGGGTGTTGATAAAGACTTTAGGCTTTTTTAAGCCATTGAGTCTAACAATCGAGCTTACATAGTCTTTGCCCATATTGAAATGAAGGCTATCCATATCAATATACAAACTGTCTGGATTTAAGCTGGGCAGTTTCATATGCAGATTCAGATAGAGGTTACTAATAGCCTGGGGAGCCTTAGGATTGGTAATATGACCATCGCGGACCTTGATATTAAAGGAAAGGGTAGGCATAGTTTTGCTCTTTGCCAGATATTTTCCAATTAAAGAAGCATTGATTTCGGCATAACCTTTAACAGTCGTTTTTTGCATCCGGTTTGCGATAGACGGAGGCAATACCGTAAAAATATTATGCAGGTCGGTTTCTTTAGCTTTGGTTTTAAAATTGATGTCATATCCGTCTTTCAGAAAAGAAAATTTCCCTACGAAAATGATAGGCAGGGTATTGATCCTCAAATCATTCTCATTGAACATCAGGTCCAGCGAGTTTGTATTGATTTTAGTCACCAGTTTAGCATCAAGCTTTTTATGGAGTAAATAAGGCTCATTATTATAATACAGATCCAGTGTGTCAATTTTTGCATTACTTTTCAGATCAAAAATATCCTTGCTGAGGTCACCATTACCAGAATAATTCAACCCTTTGACATTGACTTTCATCGGGATGGAATTATCATTATAGATCAGGTTACTTTTAGTGATATATATCCCGTCAATTTTTATGGCTGTAGAGCTGCTGCTATCCTGTGCCGTTTTTGGACCATTATTGCTTTTATAGACATTGTAGTTCGCATTTCCCTTTTCATCTACTTTAATATTGATGTCGGCCTGATCCAGAAAAATCTGATCAATCTTCACTTGCTTGGAAAATATGGTGCTCAGGTTTAAACGGAATGACAATTCTTTAGCCTGGATCAGTGTTTCCTTCTCAAAGGGAGCAGAGCCTTTTAAGGTGAAGTTATTCAGACTGAGGGTTAGAGATGGGAAATGTTTGAAGAAAGACAGACTGGTACTTTCAAACTGAACTTTACCATTGATATTCTGGTTAATCCGGTCTTGTATTTCTTTAGAGATTGTACCCGGTATTAAATAGGGGACCAATAATACCAGAAGTATGATGACGGCAATGCTTATGCCGGAAATTTTAAGAACTTTTTTCATTGATGTGATGTAGACACTGCAAAGATATTAAACTGATCCTATAACTACCTATGAGGTTCTGTTTTTTATACTTATATAAATATTTTATAATTCAATCATAAATGAATGAATATTCACTTATATTTGACCATCAATTTTAAATTATGCGTGCAAGAGATATAGATAAAGAAAACCTGGTTAAACAGAAAGCGATAGAAATTATCGGCAAGGGTGGTTTTGAGAGTTTTAGTGTAAATAAATTAGCTAAGGCCTGTGGCATTTCCGTAGCTACAATCTATATATACTACAAGGATAAACATGATCTTCTTTCTCAGCTGGCAACTGAGCATGGGCATCTGATGGGGCAGTCAATGCTGCATAATTTTGATCCGGAAACCTCATTTGAGGTAGGTTTACGCCAGCAATGGGAAAACCGCTACCGGTATATGATTGATAACCCGACAATCAGTCTCTTTTACGAACAACTGAGAACTTCTCCTTATCAGGAACAATTCCTTGCTACGTTTAAGGCAGATGCTTATGAGCCTTTTACCAAATTCAGTGAGAATATAGTTGCACGTGGTGAGATCATGGCTATGCCTTTAGAAGTCTACTGGTCTGTCGCTTTTGCACCTTTATATGCTCTGGTTAAGTTTAACAATGAAGGAGAAAGTATAGGCGGTAAACCATTTAAAATGAATGATAAGATGTTATGGCAAGCTTTTGATTTAGTAGTAAAAGGTTTAAAAAAATGAACTCAATAATTAAGAATTACAGAAATGGAAAATTTCGATCATATCCTTCTTTTCAAAACAGATATCAGATCTGAAGAGGATAAACAGGTTTTACAACCTGTACTGGACAAAAACAAAAACATCGAACAATGGAATGTGGATCTCGATGATGAAGATTATGTTTTGAGAATTATCTCTTATAAACTCAGACATGAACAGGTCATCGAACTGGTCCAACATCAGGGCTATATGTGCACTGAATTAAAATAAATTATGGAAACTCAAAAAATCGTCCCTTTTACCGGTTATCAGAAGATCGTAATCTTTATGATGGCCATGACACAATTTACCGTTATACTTGATTTTATGGTGATGTCTCCACTGGGAGATATGCTGATCAAATCACTGAATATGAAACCATCCTCTTTTGGGATTGCAGTTTCAGCCTATGCATTCAGTGCAGGTATATCGGGTTTATTAACAGCGGGTTTTGCAGATCGCTTTGACCGTAAAAAATTGCTGTTATTCTTTTACACAGGTTTTATAGTAGGAACCTTTTTATGCAGTCTGGCTACTTCTTTCGAAGCTTTGGTCGCTGCACGTATTATTACCGGGCTTTTTGGTGGTGTGATCGGATCTATTTCTATGGCCATTATTACTGACCTTTTTAGCTTGCAGCAAAGAGGCCGGGTAATGGGCTTTATACAAATGGGCTTTGGTGCGAGCCAGGTGCTGGGGATCCCGATTGGTTTATATATTGCGAATCAATGGGGGTGGGAGTCTCCTTTTGTCATGGTTGCAGGTGTGGCTGTAATGATTGCGATTTTAATTGTTGCGGTCTTAAAACCGTTGAACAAACACCTGAGTTTGCAGCATGACCGTTCTGCATTTAAACATCTTTGGCATACAGTATCAAAACGTAACTACAGGGTTGGTTTTGCGGCCACAGCGGTACTCTCTATCGGTGGTTTTATGATGATGCCTTTCGGAAGTGTATTCGCCGTTAATAATTTGCATGTATCAGCTAAGGAATTACCTGTATTATTTATGATTTCGGGATTGAGCTCATTGGTGATTATGCCTTTAATCGGCAGGTTAAGTGACAAGATCAGTAAGTTCAGAATTTTCACTGTCGCTTCTGTCTGGACAATGATTATTTGTGTTGCCTACACGAATTTGTCCGTAACCCCATTCTGGATTGTCATTGGTCTTAACATATTAATGATGATCGGGGTGATGAGCCGGATGGTACCTTCTTCTGCTTTAACAAGTGCTATTCCTGAAATGGCAGACAGGGGTGCTTTTATGAGTATCAATGCATCCATGCAACAGATTGCCGGTGGGATAGCTGCTGCAATAGCAGGGATGATTGTTGTTCAGCAGACTAAATTCAGTCCGATAGAACATTACGACATTATTGGTTATGTGGTTGTAGCAGTTTCTCTGATCAGCATAGGTTTAATGTACAGGGTAGATCAGCTCGCCAAAAGTAAGGCTACAGCAACTCCCCAGGCTGTGGAAGAAAAGGAAGAATTAGTCATATTAGAAATGTAATTAGCTATTCTTCTCCAAAAAGGGGGCTTATCGATAAGATAAGTCCCCCTTTTCAATTTATGATTTAACTTCTTATTCCGGACTCATCGGCCATCTTGTGAAACAGACTTTTAATCAATTGGTTAAGTTCTTTCTGATGATAACCAGCTGTTATTTTATCTAAACCACTTAATACATATAAACTCAATCTGGTATTTTGTAAATAGGCCCGCTGAAATTCTGGTGTCAGGGTAGATACATAGTTATACTCCTGAGCCAGAAAATCTGAGGTTTCTTTAGTCAGGCGGTTAGCTTGTTCCAGGTGATTCAATGCATAGAGGTTTTGAATTGTATAAATTCTGTCCAGAGTATCTCTGACGGAATAATTTTTGAGTGGCAGGTCTCTTAAACTTTTCTGCATAATATGATTCGCCTGTGCTGGTTTCCCTTCCAGGAGTAGGTTACTGGCCAGTGTATTATTAAAGTTCCAGGTTGAATTAACGATTCTTCTCGATTCAGGATCAAGATATGATGCTTTTTTAAATCCGGAATAATCCATCTTATTCATGACATTGGTGTACATGACATCAGAATTTGTTTTCTCAGATTTGTCCCTGGTATCATTTGCTGAAGTTTTAAAAGGCAGCAGACGATAGGCATATCCTTCCAGGTAAAGATACTGATCAAGACCTGCATAAGTATCTTCTGATACGGAGGTCGCAAAATAGACAGGACGCTCCCAGTTATTATGAACTAACAGGTCAAACAGCGCAAGATCACCTTTACTGGCGTAGGATTTATTAAAATTCCATTCCATTGCCGGGGTTACATTTGCCTTTTGAGCCGGGGTGATGGTTTTTGTCTTAACCAGTTGCTCCGGATCTATAGTTAGTTTCAGCTTTTTGGTGGGTAGAAAGTTCATATATGAACCATCCGCCATTTGTACCATGTCATCTTTATTGTCAGAAGTCATGACGGTTAACAGATCTTTCAGTTCAACACTATCGGTCAGTCCATAATCAACATAGGGAAGATAATCTCTGACTCCTGCCTTATATTTTGCCTGGACCATGGTGATGGGTAAGGGAGCAGAATGATTCATCTTTTTCTTCAATTGATTAATAAAATCACTGTCGGGCAGAAACTGCATACAGATTACTCTTACATCAGTTCTGAACCCCTCAACCTCCTGCGCATACCACAAAGGGAAAGTATCATTATCAGCATTGGTGAAAAGTATAGCATTCGGGGCACAGGAGTTCAGGTAGTTTTTTGCCCAGTCAGCAGCAGTGTATTTATGTGAACGGTCATGATCATCCCATCCCTGTATGCCCATCAGTACCGGAACTGTGAGCAGACAGATCCCTGTAGCAATAATAAGGCTCAGCTTCTGATGCGCAACTTTAGCCAGGATTTCTTTCAGGGCAAGGACGCCGAAACCGATGCAGATTGCAAAGGCATAAAAGGAACCTACATAGGCATAATCTCTTTCACGGGGCTGTAAGGGATCCTGGTTGAGATAGAGAATGATAGCGAGTCCTGTGAAGAAAAACAGGGTCATCACCACTATGGCTGCCTGTCTGTTCCGGCGATATAACCAGATTAGTCCGGCTATTCCAAAAAGGAACGGGAAACAGTAATATACATTATGTGCTGCATTTGTGGTTATACTTAATGGCAGGTCAGACTGATTACCCAGACGTAAGGTATCCAGTGGTTTGATACCAGAAATCCAGTTGCCGTTTTCGACACCACCTTGTCCCTGAACATCATTTTGTCTGCCTGCAAAATTCCATAGGAAATAACGCCAGTACATAAATCCAACTTGCCAGGAAGCAAAGAAATTAAGGTTCTGTAGAAATGTTGGGGTCTGTCCCGGGCTCATATTCAACCATTGCTGATAGAACTGAGGATGACCGGTTTTCTGACTGTAAGTTCTCGGGAAAAAGAGGTTTTTATCATAAGTAGTTTGATAAGTTTTACCGGATACTTCGTATTGTGCCGCACCTTTTCTATAGGTGTCTCCGGTTTCTTTGTTTTCAACAGTCTGGGCATCAAAAGTCTTTCCGTAAATTAATGGTGCAGCTTCGTAATTTATACGCCCCAAATAGTTATACAGGGAATAAGCATTGTCAGGGTTACTTAAGTTGATATTGGTTTTTGCGTCCGCTCTGATCAGGAGCATGAAATAAGAACTGAAACCGAAGAGAATAAATACCAGGCAAAGCAGGCCAAGGTTAAGATTGTACAGCTTGCGACGGATGGAATAGTTAATTGCCAGATAAATCCCCAGCGCAAAAAGGAGGATAAAAGTGAGCCCGCCAGCACCAAAAGGAAGTCCGAAAGTATTTACGAACAGTAAATCAGATTCAAATGCAAACAATACAAAGTACTGAATCAGGATAAACTGGACGATCCCAACGATGAGACAACCTATCAAAAAGGCTTTAATTGTTCCCAGAGTAGTGGCTTTCTTTGCTTTTTTAAAGTAATAAACCAATGTTATTGCAGGAATGGTGAGTAAGCTGAGTAAATGAACACCGATGGAAAGCCCGACTATAAAAGCAATAAAAACAAGCCATCTGTTGTTCATCTCGCTTTCCCATTTGAGAATAGCCCAGAATGCAACAGCGGTAAACAGGGCAGAGAGGGCATAAACTTCTGATTCTACTGCTGAAAACCAAAAAGTATCAGAAAAAGTGTAGGCCAGGGCACCAATAGCACCTGCAGCAATAATACTGAAGGTCCTGGTTTTAATTCTCTCTTTTCTATAGACCCTGGCTGCAAGGGCTGTGATCGTCCAGAAGAGAAACATAATTGTCGCAGCACTGGAAAGAACTGCGCTGAAATTGATCCAGTAGGCAATCTTAGTTTTATCACCCATGGCAAGTAGGCTGAATAATTTACCAATCATTGAAAATAATGGAGCCCCTGGCTGGTGACCAACCTGTAGTTTATTAGCAATAGAAATGAACTCTCCGCAATCGTAAAAACTTGCCGTAGGTTCCATGGTAAGCCAATAGGTCAACAACGCAATACCAAACAGTATAAAGCCAGTGAAGGTATTGATACGGTGATAGGCCCTTTTTTCTTCCGGTGTATTGATCATATCAGCAAACTCTGTATCGATCATTTGTTTAACTTCTGCCATATTGAATTTAGCAGATGCCGGTTTTTGTTCCATTGAAGTAATCAGGTGATCATATAGCTCGTCAAATGTATTCTCGGTAAGAGACAGACCTAAAAGATGCTGACGTACTTCGAGCTGTTGCTGTGCGGTTAACTTCATGACAACTTCGGTTTGATGTTAAGCAGTAATTGTAAGTTTCCGATAAAACTCTGGGCTTCCTGTAATTTATTTTCTACTTCTTTCTGACCTTCTTTAGTGAGCGCATAATATTTACGAACCCGGTTATCCACTAATTCGGTACTGGTACTTAACATACCATCAGCTTCCATTTTATGAAGAGAGGGATACATGGCACCTTCTGTAAGTTTAATGTCTCCATTAGTGATTTCTTTCACTTTTTGTGTGATCTCGTAACCATACATCTTCTCATTTTCCTGAAGAAGTTTCAAAATGATAGTTTGCAGGCTGCCCTTTAACATTCCGTTTGTTGTACTCATAATACAAATATATAATTTTCTTATATACATAGGAAAATTATGTATGTTGATTTTTGGCCTTTTAATTTGAGAATATGGAGGAAGTGGGCAAATTTCCCGGAAATTGCGAATCTTCCGGGAGATTGAAACACTAACGTACTTTAGTATATATTTCTACAATTTCCTGATTGACTTTTAGGCTGTCAATTTTTTCTATTCCTTTCTGGGTTAAAGTATCATTCTTTAGTGTCAGGGTAAATTTGAAACTTTTGTTCTCCCAGTCCCTGTAGTTGCAATAATCTAAATGTTCTTCATAATCAGTGCCATTAAGGGTATAAGTTCCTGCACCTGAGTCATAAACCGGAGCTGTTACTTTTCCATGTGCTGTATCGTGTTTGAAAAAAGCAAAATGACTCCCGTTAAAGATTTTGATCATCTCTTGTCCTTTTACCGGATAGGTAGCCTCTACTTTTTTGCCGATAGTCACCTTACTGGATACCAGTTTCCATGTACCGGTAAGGGGCGGCGGTAAATGATGCTCATCTACAGGTTTACTCTGGCAGGCGGCCAGGCAGCTTAGCCCGGCAAGGCATAATAGTTTAAATTTCATTTAAGGTTAATTTTTTTGTAAGAGTTGGTTCGTTATTTAAGTTAAACACAATCTAGCAAAATAAATTATATAATAAGAGGTGAAATTTAGTGTTGCGAATCGTATCTTTTATACTGCAATCTGGATTATTGCGTAGTTCTACGCTTGTTATTCCAGTGTCTTTAAAAGATTTTTAAGGTATCAAGGCAGGAAAATTATGATAAGAAAATTAACGCTCATCGAAGGAACAATGTATGCAGGAGGAGATACAGCAGTAAATGCTGTTGTAAATGCTAAAATATGTGGTGTAATCCATGAAAAGAGTCTGCATGCAGCTCTTGCTAAAATACAATTAAGACATCCTTTGTTAAATGTTAATATTCAGGAAGATGTGTCCGGAATTCCATATTTCGTAACACTGGATAATATCCCTGAGATACCTGTGCGTATTTGTGAAAGGTATACTGATGCAGACTGGCAAGAAGAAATGACAAGGGAGTGCCTGACTCCATTTGATGTGCTGGAGGGCCCGCTGATGAGAATGGTCTGGTTGAAATCGCAGACAGTCTCAGACCTGATCCTGTCTTGTCACCATTGTATATGTGATGGGAAGGCGGTATTAAATCTACTGGAAGAAATTTTATATTTGCTGGATCAGCCCGAAATGGAGATGGACACTTATGAATCATTTTCTTCTTTAGCTGATTTTATCCCTGACAGGGATAGAAATAGCCGGATCAACAAACTGCTGATCCTTTTGACTGGTAGGATGGTCAGACTGGCTTTGTTAATCGGATCATCGAGAAAAGCAATTCAAAGAGAGAATCCCTATCTGATCCACTGGAGATTAGATAAGCAAGAGTCTGCTTCAATATTATTCAAATGTAAGACCGATGGGATTTCTATGAATGCTGCATTGGGAGTCGTTTTTCTAAAGGCATTTGCTCACGTAGAAACGATCAGGTCTTATACCAAACTCTTTTGTGCAGTGGATATGCGGAAATTTATTCCGACAATCAAGGATAATATGTTATTCGCTTTTCCTGTAACAATAGGATTAGGGCTGAAGGCTAAGAAAGGGACTGGCCTTTGGGAGATGGCCAGGTTATTCAGGAATGAATTATTAACCAAAATTGGTAAGATTGATGTCTACAGACAATTTATGATCAGTGAGAGTCTTTTGCCTTTACTCCCAAAAATCATCAAATATGCCAAAACAGATAAAGGTGCACATGATTTTACCTTTTCCAATATGGGGAATCTGGCGATAAAAGAAAATTACGGGACGTTTGTACTGGACAGGTTATATTCTCCTATAACCATATTTCCATTTGGCAACCCATCTACTTTATCTACGTCAACCTTTCGGGGGCAGATTGATTTTATGTTTACCTCAGATGAACATTTTCTGAAAAAAAGTGATGCACTTCAGCTGAAAGCAAAAGCAATGGAGTTATTGTTTGAAGCTACCGGGCATGAAGTCGTTTAATGGATAACCAATTCACAATCAATCATGATTTTCTGATAAGGGAAAACAGTTTCCTTCTGATCGATCAGCTGTAAAAGTAGTTTAATAGCCTGGTCACCTATTGATTCCGGGTTTTCTTCAATAGAAGCAAAAGGTGGTTTGTCGAGGTAACTGATAAAAGGCATATTCCCGAAACCGATATAATCTGTATGGTCCAGGCCTGGATAATTATTTGAACGGAGGTATTTAATAGCATCAAATAAGATCTGTTCTTTAAAGGCTATCAGCGCAGTCGGGGGATGTGTTACATCATAGAAAAGAGTTTGAATTGCCTGATGGGTATTCTGCTGGTCGAAATTGGTATAGGCGACAAGGCTGGCATCGAAAGGAACCTGGTTATCATTCAGGGCATTAATGTAGCCTTTAAACCTGTCATGTGTAAAACTGATCATTTTCGGACCACCCAGATAGGCAATTCTCTGGTGTCCTTTTTTAATTAGCAATTCTGTTGCCTGATAACAACCCTGATAAGTATTACTTAATACTTTATGACAGCTTAAATTGAAACTTGGGTTTCTGCCATAATAAATAACTGGTAAACCCAGATTTTTGAATTTATCCAAATGATCAAAATTCTGGGTGTTTTTGGAGATGGCTATAATCAATCCGTCAACCCGGTTCTTCAGGAACATATTTGTGAGATCAATTTCTTTTTGCAGCTCATCGTATGACTGTCCGATAATTACATTATAACCATGTTTACCTGCAAACTGTTCAATACCAAAAATACTCCTGGTGAAGTAATGGTCCATCAGGTCAGGCAAAATCACACCAATGGTGTAGGATTTCTGAACCTGTAGATTGAGTGCAGATTTATTGGGTGTGAAATGCAGTTCTGCTGCCAGTTGTTTTACACGTTTCCTGGTGTCATCATTGATTGTAGGATAATCATTGAGCGCTTTGGAAACTGTGGATATAGAAATATTCAGTTTTTGCGCCAGAAACTTCAGGGTGACAGGTGTTTTTGTACTCATTATTCTTGATCAGGCTAAATATAAAGAAAATAAATTATTTTTATAAGGGATGTGGTAGGCTAAGGGGATAGCTGGATCCTGATTGATTTCAAACGTTTGAAATGATGTACCAAACGTTTGATAAATAATTTTTATCTTTTTAGTTATAATATAGTTGCATCCCTTTCTAAATTGCAGGGGTATATGTTGATGTTTTTTATTTTTTCGGGGATTACAAAATGAAGATAGCGAGCGAATCTGTTATATATAAAATGATCCAGACGATGCGCTGGTTTGGTCCGGGTGATCCTGTAAGTTTAGCGGATATCCGTCAGGCTGGCTGCAGTGGTGTGGTCAGCGCATTGCATCATGTGCCAAATGGTATGATCTGGACAATGGAAGAGATCAGGAAACATCAGTCTCTCATTGAAGAAGCAGGGATGACATGGGATGTGGTAGAAAGTCTGCCTGTGCATGAGGCAATCAAAACCCAATCTGGAAACTATAAAATCTATATTGCAAATTATAAGGAATCACTAAGAAATCTTGCGGCTTGCGGTGTAAAAATAGTTACTTATAATTTTATGCCGGTTTTAGACTGGACAAGGACTAATCTGGCTTTCGAGTTACCTAACGGAGCTAAAGCACTGAAATTTGAAAAAGCTGCGATCTGTGCTTTTGATGTTTTTATTCTGAAAAGGCCCCGTGCAGCAGCAAGTTATTCGGAGGAAGAAATAAGACGCGGAAAATCATGGTTTGAAAGTGCTGATGAAGCAGCGAAAATCTTATTGCAGCGGAATATCATTGCAGGACTGCCAGGTAGTGAAGAGAGTTTTACCCTGGAACAGTTTCAACATGCACTGGATCAGTATGAAGGAATAGATGAAGATAAACTGAGTAACCATCTGATTCAGTTTTTAACTGAAATTATAGAGACGGCTAATGCACTGGGAATTAAAATGGTTATCCACCCTGATGACCCTCCGTATCCGATTTTTGGCTTGCCACGTGTAGTGAGTACTGCCAGTCAGCTGAGAAAGTTATTTCAGGCTGTTCCATCTTTGAATAATGGTTTATGCTTCTGTACTGGATCATTAGGTGTCCGTACTGATAATAATCTGAAAGAAATGATCAGGGAATTTGCGGAACGGATTCATTTTATCCATCTGCGGAGCACTAAAAGAAATGCTGTGGGTGATTTTTATGAGGATAATCATTTAGAGGGGGATGCAGATATGTTTAACGTGGTGAAGGAGATTTTCCTGCAACAGCAGAAGTATAAAGTATGCATTCCCATGCGTCCTGACCATGGTCATCAATTACTGGATGATTTAAGAAAAAAGACCAACCCCGGCTATTCAGCAATTGGTCGTTTAAAGGGTTTGGCAGAGTTGCGCGGACTGGAGTTTGGAATTTTAAATGAATACTTGCTGAATCAAAAATAATATCTCTTTTAGAGGGGTAATAAACAGAAAATGAGCTAATATGACTGAAGGTAATATCATTACTGAGAATTTTTTATTGACAAACAAAAAGGCTGTATCACTTTATCATGGTTATGCCAAAGACTTACCAGTGATAGACTTTCACAACCATTTATCTCCTTTACTGATTGCTGAGGATAGGAAATTTGAGAATCTGACTGATATCTGGTTAAAAGGGGACCATTATAAATGGAGGGCCATGCGGGCCATGGGGATTGATGAAGAGTTGATTACTGGTAAAGCAGGTGATGCTGAAAAGTTTAAAGCCTGGGCCGGAGTTGTTCCTTCTACTTTAAGAAATCCCTTGTTTCACTGGACCCATATGGAACTTAAAAATCCATTTGGTATTGAAACTTATTTGAACACTGGTTCGGCAGAAAAGATTTATCAGCGCGGAAATGAACTACTTCTCCAGGATGAGTTTTCAGCCCGCTCACTTTTGAGAAATTTCAATGTAGAAATGCTGAGTACAACGGATGATCCTTGTGATGCTTTAAATCATCATCAGCAATTGGCTCAGGAAGGTTTCGAAATAAAGGTAAAACCAACATTCAGACCAGATAAAGTTTTAATGATTACAAGTCCCGGTTCGTTTAAGTCTTATCTTAAACTTTTGGGAGATAAAGCAGGAATAGAGATTACAGATATAGACTCACTGCTGGAAGCCTTAAAAAGAAGAGTTGATTTTTTTGCTGCGCATCAATGTTCAATTGCAGATCACGGAATCAGTGTTTTACCCGGACAATTTGCTTTAAGTGCAAAGCTGGTGCAGGAATTTAAAGTATTCTTAAAATCAGACCAGGCCTTGTTTTCCAATCCTGATGCTTTTGCTGGTTTTGTATTGACTGAACTTTGTAAAATGTATCATGAAAAGGGCTGGGTGCAGCAATTTCATCTGGGGGCTATCAGAAATAACAATAAAAAGATGTTTCATGAGTTAGGTGCGGATGCTGGATTTGATTCGATCGGTGACTATAGGCATGCCGGAAATCTGAATGCATTTTTAAGTCAGTTGAATAAGACTGATCAATTGGCAAAAACGATAGTTTATAATCTGAATCCTTCAGATTTTGAAATGATCGCAACGACAATAGGTAACTTTGCAGACGGAAGGGTAAAGGGCAAAATGCAACTGGGTTCTGGCTGGTGGTTTTTAGATCAGAAGGATGGAATAGAACGACAACTGAATGCGCTTTCGAATATGGGGATAGTCGGTACTTTTGTAGGTATGCTGACGGATTCACGAAGTTTCTTATCGTATTCGCGCCATGAATATTTCAGAAGGATACTATGCAATCTTTTTGGTTCAGATATGGATCAGGGGCTTTTACCTGATGATGAGCAATGGGTAGGCCAGGTCATCCAGGATATTTGTTATTATAATGCTAAAAACTATTTTGGATTAAATCAGGGTGTTTAATTGGTTTTTTGGCCGGAAGAGGCCCTGATAACAAGGTTAGAAGGAATGACTGTCACCTCGTTCAGTACCTGGTTCCGTTTTGATCCCATTGAACTGATCAGAAGTTTTGCCGCTGTCTGACCAATCTGGAATGCGGGCTGGGAAACAGTGGTTAAAGATGGGTTTAAAATTCCGGCTGATGGATTGTTGGAATAGCTGACGAGCTTTAGCTCTCCGGGTATAGTTAAACCTAGTTTTTCACTGGCGATATAGACAGGTAAAGTCAGTTTGTCGACAAGGGAGATTATGCCGTCAGGTCTGTTTTCTGATTTTAACAGGTTGTAAATCTGGGTATAGCTGTTGTCATCTTCCCTGCAAAACAAAATATTGTCTTTACCGGCAGGTATGTTGTTGTCCTGGAGTGCTTTTATGTAACCTGCAATCCGTTGTTTACTGATGATCAGGTTATCGGAAATGGTACACAGGTTTATTTGTTTACAGCCACTATCCAGCAGATGCTGTGTAGCCTGGTAACAACTTTCAAAATCGTTGGTGACTACCTTGGGAACTTCTACCTGTTCCATCATTCTGTCGAAAAAAATTACTGGTATGTTTTCTGGTGCAAATTTGGTGATATGGTCTGCGACAGTTGTTTCTTTGGTAACTGAGATCAATAAACCATCTATTCTTCCTTTTCTGATATATTCCAGTATTTCTTTTTCTCTGTTGTAGTCTTCATGTGTTAAATAGATAAGTACATGATATCCGGCTGTTTTAGCAACTGATTCTATTCCGTTAATAACCAGGGCAAAGAAATGATCCGCTACCTCAGGCAGTACCACGCCTATAGTCTCGCTTTTCCCGGTCCTTAAACTCCTGGCATAGGCGTTAGGGGTGTAATGAAGTGCTGTTGCCAGTTCTCTTACTTTTTGTTTGGTGGGTTCACTGATTTCATAACTGTCCCGAAGTGCTTTTGAAACGGTTGTAACAGATAAATTTAGTTTGTCCGCCAGGATTCTGAGGGTAACATTCTCCATGAGTACTTTATCGTTAACGTAAATAATTACAGGGAAACCGGTTGAATTGAAGATACAAATCTTAATCTTTATATAAGGCAATTGTCTTCGTCTTTATTGAATATTAGTGTTTGTTTTAATGTAACTGGAAATTTAACATGGAAAAAGTAACTAAATCAGATAAATTGAATCCATTGGATTCGCTTGATCAGTGGGAAGATGCACTGTTGTCCCGTTATCCTGATCCCAATTCAATTTCCCAGGATAAAGCTGCGGATGCATTCAGAGATTATGAAAAAACTGAAAAAGCAGCGGTAAAGGAGTTCTACAGATTACAGCATATCAATCAGACTTATGATTTTGTTCAGCAGAAAAGAGCTGAATATTTGAAGTTTAACAGGATGGAAATGTCTGTATGGGAGGCTTTTGAGTTTTTAAACCAACTGGTTGATGATTCTGATCCGGATACTGATCTCGACCAGTTGCAACACTTATTACAAACCAGCGAAGCTATCCGGGCCGCAGGGCATCCTGACTGGATGGTGCTGACCGGACTTTTTCATGATATGGGAAAAGTACTCTGTTTATTTGGGGAGCCTCAATGGGCGGTAGTAGGAGATAGTTATCCGGTCGGTTGTGCCTATTCGGATAAAATTGTTTTCCCTGAGTTTTTTGCCGGGAATGCAGATTCGACTAATCCTTTATACAATACAAAATATGGGATATATGAGCCTGGTTGTGGTCTGGATAAGGTGACAATGACCTGGGGACATGATGAATATGTTTATAATCTGTTAAAAGATTATCTGCCTGAACAGGGATTGTATATGTTACGTTATCATTCTTTTTATCCTCAGCACCGTGAAAATGCCTATGCGCATCTGATGAATGCACACGATAAAGAAATGTTCAAATGGGTAAACCTGTTTAATCCTTTTGATTTGTACTCTAAAAGTGCGGTAGCCCCTGACTGGAAAGTACTCAGGCCTTATTATGAGGATCTGGTTGCCAAATATCTGCCCGCGAAACTGTGGTTCTGATAAACCTGTTCGATTTTTCTTTTTGATTTATTACATTTACCTTGATACAGGGGTAAATGTAATAAACCCTAAATATTCCATCTAATACTAAGCTAATGAATTCAACACTCTCAGCGGGAGGGATAGGCGTCTTTGTGATTTATTTTGTCGTTGTCGCTTTATATGGTTACTACGTTTACAATAAGAAAAATAAAAATCAGACGAATGATTCGAAGAGTTTCTTTCTGGCCGAAGGTTCTTTAACCTGGTGGGCCATAGGGGCTTCAATTATTGCTTCCAATATTTCGGCCGAACAATTTATCGGGATGAGTGGAGAAGGGTTCTTTGCCGGTATTGCAGTTTCTGTTTATGAATGGCTGGGTGCAGCTGTGTTAATCATTGTGGCCATCTTCTTTATGCCGGTATATATTAAGAATAAAATCTATACCATGCCGCAGTTTCTGAAGACCCGCTATAATGGGAGTGTAGCGCTGATTATGAGCGTTTTCTGGATTTTTCTGTACGTCTTTATCAATCTGACTTCAATTTTATATTTAGGTGCGCTGGCGATTAATGGTTTAATAGGAGGCGATTATTTTCATGTGGTCATGGTCTGTCTGGCTGTCTTTGCGATCCTGATTACACTGGGTGGAATGCGGGTTATCGGTTATACTGATGTGATCCAGGTGGGGGTATTGATTATTGGTGGTCTGGCGACAACTTATATGGCGCTCACGATTGTTGGTGAGAAATTTGGTTTGGGCAGTGATGCTATTGCCGGTTTTAATGTCTTGTTAAAGGAGGCGCCTGAGCATTTTCATCTGATGTTCGCCAAACCAAAAGCCGGGGCTTCACAAATGGATATCAATAAGTATCTTATTCTGCCTGCGGTGGGGATGTATGCAGCTGGTCAGTGGATCAGTAACCTGAATTACTGGGGCTGTAATCAGTATATCACGCAACGCGCATTAGGGGCAGATTTGCAGACTGCACGCACGGGTATATTATTTGCCAGTCTGCTTAAGATATTGATGCCGGTTATTGTCATGCTGCCGGGTATTGTCGCTTATGTTTTATTTAAAAGCGGACATATACAACTGTCAGGAGGGAAAGATAATGCGTATTCGGCTATTCTTGGTCTTTTGTCACCGGAATTAAAAGGGCTGGCTGCTGCGGCTTTAACTGCAGCTATCGTGGCTTCTCTTGCGGGCAAGTGTAATAGTATTTCGACAATTTTTACCCTGGATATCTATAAAAAACACATTAATACTGTATCCAGTGAAAAAAGAATGGTCTGGACAGGAAGGATAACAATAGTGATTGCCATGGTGGTTGCAGTGCTTTTTACCTGGAATGACTTATTGGGTATCGGGCGCGCAGGAGGGTATACTTTTGTTCAGAAGTATACCAGTTATATCAGTCCCGGTGTTTTTGCTACTTTCATTTTAGGGATGTTCTGGAAACGTACCAATAGTCTGGCGGCTTTTACAGGAATTATATTTGGATTTTTAATTTCGGTGTTCTTTAATGAGTTTGCAGTGAAGGTGTTCGGCCCGGAGACATTTTTATATACAGCCTTTCCAAATATGGACGGGAAATATGAAATTCCGTTTTTTATCTGTCTGAGCTGGTCATTCCTGATTACAGTACTGGTTATGGTCTGTACGAGTATTTTAGGTCCGAAAATTAATCCTAAAGCTTTTGAGCTGGACGCTGAGATGTTCAGGTTAAAGCCTTCTTCAATAGTGATGATTGTAGCTACAATGTTATTACTGATTGCAATTTATGCGAGGTTCTGGTAAAGAACAGGCTGGCTGTTAGTGTGGTTTCAGGTTTAGGAGGAAACGGGTAGTTAAAGCTACAGTCTCAACAGGACTTAATGTATTTGTATCAAGGATCAGGTTTGCATTTTCAGCATGATCAAATGTATCATTCAGACCAGTCAGGTTATGTATTTTGTCTGCATGTGTATCTGGGAGCATTGCTTTCCGGTAAAGCCCTTTTGTATCCCTCCGAATCAGTGTATTCAGATCACATTTCAGCCAGATTAATAAAGCTCCGTACCTGAGTTTGAGTTTGTCCCTGCCTTCCTGGTAAGGGTTAATTGCTGCTATGAAAATGAAATCATAATCTTTTGAAACGGACCAGGCAAAAGCACCCAGGCGGGAGATGTTCTCCAGACGGTCGGCTTTACTGAAACCAAGATCTTTACAAAGAGTCTGACGATACACATCGCCATCGATGAGTTTTATTTTTAAGTTGTGCTTGTTTCCCCAGTCCAGTAAAGAATTGGATAGTGTGGTTTTGCCAGCACCTGATAAACCTGTAAACTGAATGATATGGCCCATTATAATTTGGAGAAACTTAGGTATTGAACAAATCTCGGCAGCGAAGAGTTATTGGCACTGGCTGCATGAGGAAGGGTATGACGCCAGACTATAATATCACCTTTTTTACCTGGAACGGGTATACGCTGTGCGGTCTCACGCATTGCCAGATGTGCATCTTGGAGGGTTTCAAATGATTTAATCCAATCGTCAAACTGATGATGAAAACCTGGGACCAAAGTAAAGGGGCCTCTGTCTTCAGGGACATCGTCAAGATAAATCAATCCCTGTATATAATATTCTTTACCCTTACTCAGGTCTATATCCCAATGGAGAATATTGTCTTTGAATTTCCATGTTGTTGTTTCTGGTGGATTAAAGCTTAACTTCTCGGTGTTAGGTATGATTTGTTGAGTATCATATAGTTCTGAAAATAGCTGGTGTACCTTTGGATGCCTTCTGATCAGTTCCATGCGGGGTTCCTGATAAACTTGCAGCATTAGTCCCTGGCGATCGGGATGATTAGTATACCAGCTAGAAGGGTCGGAAAGATCTATGTTTAAATGGGTGCATATTAATGTCCTGACATCATCGCAAAGGGTATGATCAATCAGATCGCTTACTTTCAGATAACCTTGTTCTTCCCAGAATTGTAACCGTGCTGGATTAATTATAGCGGGACCTTTATGTGTATCTTCTGTGCCTGAGTTTTGCTGGTCAAGCCAGTTGTTAAACTGGGTTATGTTATGGTCCAGAAAATCTTTTCCTTTAAGGTCTGTTATCCATTCTTTGAAATGATTGAGATCTCTGCATTCCGCATATATAAAATTATAAATTTCAAACTTTCCAAGACCTAAAAAGCTTAGCCAGATATTTTCTGTATGATCATAGTCTGCAGCCAGGGCAGGAACGGAGATTCCGTATTTCCGATTATAGTGGACCTCATAAAAGACAGGAAGGAAAGCGCAATTTATCATTATAGTATACTAAGATTATTATTTAATTGTTCATAGGCGGTGTGACAATGTCTATAGAAGAATTTTTCTCTTTCCTGGTGAGTTTCTGGTTTGAAAATTTCCTTTGATGACTTGCTGTGAAACCCTAAACGGGTATTCATCTTTTCTGGATCCCTGATTGGAATTCCAGTAAACTGGCTGAATGATCCGACCATTTTTTTGCTTCCATCTGCGTAATTAAAGAAGTAGTTTTTAGGATGGGCATCTGCATGGATGTTTTGTAGCTTCAGGAAATACTGTTCCAGTACTTGTGCCGTATAACCATTAAAATCACCACCGAAGCTGGCTGGCTGTTCGGTTTTGAGCAGATTGTTATCAATCATCCCAGGTATGGATTGTAACCCCCGGCGTTTATCGTGTGAAGCAATTATTTCATCTGGCTGACGATAAAGGAAGAAAAATGGGGTTTGTGGATACCATTCCCGCAATAATTCGTAAAAATGAATATGCCAGCTGTCGAGTTTAATAATATAGCTGGTCTCTTTAAAGTTGCGTTTTTGTCCCATAAATTTTATGGCCGACTTAAACCAGACTTCACGGGTCAAAGTACTGAGGTCAGCTTGTTTTTCTGTAGCCCGTAAAATCTCATCAAACAGAGGGGCTTCAGCAATTACAATATTTTCTTCAGGGTCTGCGAAAGCCTGGGACAATAGGGTAGACCCGCAACGCGAGACATGAAAAATGAATGAACTGGGAGCCAGTGATTCCAGATCCTGACCTGCCACGGGTAGAAAATCTGGAGTGGAGAAACTCTCTAAATTAGATTTTTCTATTTGTTGACATCTGCAGCTTTGGATGGTTTCATCAAAAAATGGATGGATCATCCGGATATTCTCCAGATGCATCCATTTCAAAGTCCAGTCGTCCTGGGCTGAATGGCTGAGCTTGAAGGGTATCCAGTTTGCTATTAAAGATCTTTGCATTAGTGTTCTGCTTTGAGAGTCGCAATCAGGTTTCTGGCAGTATCGGTGTTCATCTGCTCTAAATTTTCTATCATTCTGGCCTTTGTTTCCGGATCATAACTATCCGAAGTGCTTCTTCTGGAAAGATCGTAACCATGGGCTTCAAATAAGCGGTCTGTCCAGTCGTTGCGGATTCCGTCGATAATTAAATGAACTCTTGGCGTACTTCCGGCATTAATGATACTATGCGTTACACTAAAATCAATATACCAGCATTCACCTGCATCCAGATGAAGTTTCTCCTGTTCAATGGTGAAATGCACATCCGGATTGGTTACAATAGGGATATGTATTCTGAATATACCATCATGATAGGCACATCCCAGGTCTTTGTGGGGTTTGATATGGCTATCCGGTGCCAGGTATAAAAGGCGTATGGCTTCTTTCTCACATTGCCACGAATCCAGAATTTCTTTAGTATAAGGCATCAATCCGAGCACTGGGGTATCCTGGTAAATTCCATTTGGATGTGCATGAATATCATTGCTTTTTCCGCTGGCAGAACGTAAAGAAATACTTCGCCAATCCCCATTATAGTCCTGGGTATTAAAGTGTAAAGGCCATTCTTCCTTTAAAGCATATCCGAGTTCAGTGTTGAGCTTTTCTACATGATATGCACCGGAAAATTTTATATAATTCATCTGGTATATTAAGAGCAAGCTAAATATAAGATATTAGTGGTGGAATATTTTTGATATTGTGTACAAAAACATAATTAAATTGACCTATGGATCTGCTTTTTCAATATTTTAAAAAATATAACCAGCTTTCTAAAGAGGCTGAGGAAGCTATTGCAGCAATCAGTAGCATCCAGCAAATAAAAAAAAACAAGGATCTGCAGCCTATCGGGCATACCTGCAAAACAATTTATTTTATCAATAAGGGGATGGCCCGTATCTATTATTTTAAGGATGGTGTAGATATTACGGAGAGTTTTGCTTTTGAAAATAATACCCTCACCAGAGTAGAGAGCCTGTTTACTGGAAAGCCAAGCCGAAAAGCAATCCAGATTCTGGAAGATAGTGAACTGGTTGCCATCAGCTCGGTTAAATTATTCGAATTATATGACAGGTTCCCGGAAATAGAAAGATTGTTCCGTCGGATTTTTGAGGCTGCTTATGTAGATACTGTTAACAGGATTGAAGGGATGCAGTTTCATTCTGCGGAGGAAAGATATAATGCTTTACTGAGTGAGGCACCGGGTGTTTTATTAAGAGTTCCGTTAAAGTATATTTCTTCCTATCTGGGGATTACCCAGGTAAGTCTCAGCCGGATCAGGGGAATGCGTTGATTATTTATCTTATGTTAAACAGATAGCCATTTATTGCCACCAATTTTGTAACAGAAGAACTCAAAATATGGAAGTGATCAATGAAATTGATACCAATACGCTCAGGAACTGGTTGGAAGAAGGTAAAAATATCTCTGTATTGGATATCAGAGAAACTCAGGAACGTAAGGAATGGTTTATTCCGGGAAGTATTCATTTTGATGCTTATGTGAAGCTCAAAGCCAATGATCCGGCTGCCTTGGAAGGTTTGCATCTCGATAAAACAATCCCTGTAGTGACCGTGTGTGCAGGAGGGAAAACGAGTTTAATAGCTGCTGATCTTTTACAGAAGCAAGGTTACAAAGTCTATTCGCTGGCAGGGGGAATGAAAGGCTGGAGTTTATCCTGGAACACGGCTAAGATCACAATGCCTGATTTTGAAGTTATCCAATTCAGAAGAACAGGTAAAGGTTGTCTTTCTTATCTGGTTATTTCGGGTGAGGAAGCTATTCTGGTGGATGCGTCTTTACCATTGGAAGCTTATCAGGAAATATTACTTCAAAATAACCTCCGGCTGAAGTATGTTATAGAGACACATATTCATGCAGATCATCTTTCAAGATCAAAGGAAATAGCAGCTTATAACGGGGTTCCTTTATATCTGCCGGTACCTAATCAGGTGAGGTTTGACTTTAAACCGGTAGATGAAGCAACGGTTTTTAATGTTGGGAACATAGTTGTTACAGCTATTCATACTCCAGGGCACACTTTAGAGAGTACGTGTTATCTCATAAACAGTAAAGTATTACTTTCGGGAGATACTCTTTTTGTGGATGGTGTGGGCCGGCCTGACCTGAAGGCTGATCATGAGGTTGCCAAACAAAAATCAAAAATGCTGTACAGGTCTTTAAATAGACTGCTGGGCCTGGACGAACAAATCATTGTCTTACCTGCGCATACCAGTCGACCAGTTGATTTTGATCAGGCAATGATCCAAAGTACTATAGGATTTGTCAAGAGGAATGTTGAGATCCTGAAACTGAACGAGGAAGACTTTATCAGCGCTATTCTGCAACGTATTCCTCCGACTCCAGACAATTATCTGGAAATTGTAGCTAAAAACCTTAAAGGTGATTTCAGTGATATTAACCCTGTTGACCTGGAAGCAGGTGCAAACAGATGTGCTATTTCTTAAATATACAGCTATGGAAATACAATTGGGATTAAGAGAAAACTGGAAGCAATTCTGGCTGTTGGTTTTGATCAATGGTTTGGTTGGCGGAATGATTGGTTTGGAAAGAACATTACTTCCTGAGATTGCGGCTAAGGAATTTCATCTGACGTCAACCTCGGTTATGCTTTCGTTTATTATCGTATTTGGTTTGTTTAAGGCTATAACTAATTATTTTACAGGGGTATTTGCTAACAGGTTTGGAAGAAAAAAACTCCTGGTTTTTGGCTGGCTGATTGGTTTACCTATTCCATTTATATTGATGTATGCAGACAGCTGGAACTGGATTATTGTTGCAAATGTCTTATTAGGTATTAATCAGGGCTTAACCTGGAGCAGTACCGTGACCATGAAAATCGATCTCGTAGGAGAGAAGGAGAGAGGTTTTGCAATGGGACTAAATGAATTTGCAGGATATGCTGCTGTTGGACTTGTCGCGTTGATAACGAGTGTTATTGCCGGACATTACGGGCTGAGACCTTATCCTTTTATAATTGGAATTGTGCTTGCGGTTATGGGAACTGTATTGTCATTCTTTTTGGTGAAGGATACTTCTGCTTATGTGAAGAAAGAAATGCTCCAGCATAAAAATGTTCCGCTTTTGAAGAATGTATTTGCTGAAACATCCTGGTCTCATAAAAATTTAGGTACAGTTACTCAGGCAGGGCTGATCAACAACCTCAATGATGCAATGGTATGGGGAATAATGCCTGTTTTATTAGTCCAGAAAAACTTCAGCATTGAACAGATAGGGATTATAACGGCAATTTATCCTGTAGTATGGGGTTTCGGACAATTGATAACCGGGAAATTAGCGGATATCTATTGTAAGAAGGATTTGCTTTTTCTGGGAATGTTAATGCAGGGTATTGCTATTATAATGATCCTTTTTTCTCATCATATTATACACTATATCATTATTTCAACGGTATTGGGCATTGGGACAGCGATCGTTTACCCTACTTTTTTATCTGGGATAGCCGAAGATACCAATCCACAACAGCGGGCACAAAGTTTAGGTATATTCCGCTTCTGGAGAGATCTGGGTTATGTTCTCGGGGCTTTAATTACAGGAGTTTTTACTGATTTGATTAGTATCGGTTTTTCTATTGTGCTGATCGGAATTCTGACTGTTATTTCTTCGGTAATTATACAATATAGAATGTATTGCAGATCAGGAGCCAGGCGGGTATTGATCCCGTAATTTTTACGGGCAGATTATCAAGGCCATAAAACTTGTCAAATGACAATTTTATATCAACTATGTTTCTTTATTTTTGAATAATGGAAGAACTGATTAACTACCTTCTTCAATTTGGACAATTGAATGAATCACAATGTGCTTTGATTCAATTGAAAGCACATCGTAAAAAGATAAAAAAAGGAACATACTTTTCAGAGGCTGGTAAAGTTGCCAGAAATATAGGGTATGTTACGGACGGTGTTTTCAGGATCTGTTATTACAGTAAAACTGGTGAAAGTTTTACACGGTACTTTGTTTATGAGAATCGCTTTGTTGCGGATATTAATAGTTTTATTGATGAATTGCCTTCAGCAGAATATATTGAGGCTGTTACTGACTGTGAAATTCTTGTGTTTTCAAAAAAGGACTTTACCGAACTCTCTTTAACAATACCTGGCTGGAGTGATATTTTTTCTAAAATCACTTCTTATGTGATGGAAAATAAAATGAGAGCAAGTAGTAATATGCTGGTACAGGATGCCCAGACGAGGTATTTACATTTTTTAGAACATTATCCGGGATTAACTAATCGTATTCCGCAACTCATGCTGGCTTCTTATTTAGGAATTACTGCATCTTCACTCAGTCGTATCAGAAAAACTATTGTTTAGCTGTTTTTATTGTCAATTGACAATTGCGAAATATCATTTTATGCTGAGCTTTGTGACGTTAATAAAAGGACAATGCCTTATCTTCTAGCTAAATGAGTTTAAACGATACACAAAAGCCAGTCTATGGCTTGACAATAATAGTGACCAGTCTCGCCTTCGTCGTAGCTCAACTAGATGTCTCGATCGTAAATATTGCCTTGCCACAGATTGCAGACACCTTTAAAGTAGATATTAGCGTATTACAGTGGATCGTTGATGGCTATACGCTTGCATTTGCTGTATTGATGTTATCGGCAGGAAATCTAAGCGATCTTTTTGGGGCCAAGCATCTTTTTCAGCTTGGGATGCTGCTTTTTGGTATTGCATCTGTAGCTTGCGGGTTTGCAACTAGTCCATTTAGTCTGATTGCGGCCAGGGTATTTCAGGGTATAGGTGCAGCAATGATGATTCCAAGTTCACTGGCTATTCTAAACCAGACTTTTGCTGATATACCCGGTAGGAGAGCAAAAGCAATTGGTTTGTGGACGGCAGCAGGTAGTGCAGCCATTGCTGCAGGGCCAATAGTTGGTGGGGTGCTTATTAAACTCAGTGACTGGCGTTTTATATTCTTTATCAATGCTCCGCTCTGTCTTGCGGGTATATTACTTACTTTTCGCCTTAAACAACAGCGAATACCAACTCTGGTCAAAAAGTTTGATTTTTCTGGCCAGATAACCTGGATGCTTTCTATTACGTTGCTGATTGCGGCAGTTATAGAATGGTCTAAACTGGGATTTACTAATCCATTAATTTACGGAAGTTTGTTGCTTGGGGTCATTTCCTTTATTGTTTTCTTAATACTAGAAAATAGAAGTAGTTATCCAATGCTGCCCTTGAACCTTTTCAATTCAGCTTCCTTTAACGTATTGTTAATGTTAGGCGCGGTTCTCAATGGTTTTTACTATGGCACAGTGTTTATCCTTAGTCTTTATCTGCAAAACATACTACACTATCCACCGCTTACAGCTGGCCTTGCCTTTTTACCGCTGACTGCAGGGTTTGTAATCTCTAATTTATTAAGCGGTAATGTTATCAATCGTTATGGTATACGGATACCTATCATGATTGGCTTAAGTTTGTTTGGGTTAGGCTTTTTTGGTCTCTTTACAGCTGGTCTCCATACGTCTTTCTGGCAATTATCGGTTCCCTTCCTGCTTATTTCTTTGGGCATGGGCTTGTCTGTTCCCGCTATGACAAACGGTATTCTTGCCAGTGTAGATAAAACACTTTCAGGAACCGCCTCAGCTGCTTTAAATACAGTAAGGCAGGCCGCCGGGGCAATTGGTGTAGCTGTTTTTGGTGCTATTGCAGCACATGGTGGTATGGCAATTTTGCATACAATAACAGTAAGTGTCACAGCCGCTATTGTTTGTACAATCCTTATTATTTTAATGAGCCATAAGTATCTGAACAAAGGTATTTAATGTGTTTGAATCTCCCAATAAATTAAATATTATGATGAATGTTGATGTTCTGTTAGGCCTCCAGTGGGGCGATGAAGGCAAAGGAAAAATTGTTGATGTACTTAGTGCTGGTTACGACTTAATTGCCCGTTTTCAGGGTGGCCCCAACGCAGGGCATACTTTAGAGTTTGATGGTAAAAAGTTTGTGTTAAACACCATTCCGTCGGGTATATTTTTCGATAACACAATGAATTTGATTGGTAATGGGGTAGTGATTGATCCGATTGCTTTAGTTAAGGAAATCGATATGCTTAAAATTGCGGGCCATGATTTACTGGTTAAAGGTAATTTAATGATATCCAGAAAAGCACATCTGATCTTGCCTACACACTTGTTACTGGATGTTGCATCAGAGCAAAAGTTGGGGGAGGACAAAATAGGTTCAACGTTGAAAGGTATTGGCCCTGTTTATATGGACAAGACCGGCCGTAATGGATTGCGGATAGGTGATATTACCTTACCAGATTTTGAAGAGCGTTACCAAAAATTGGTAACAAAACATACAGCTTTGCTTGGCACTATGTATGGTGAAGTAGTAGATTTTAGCGAAAGAGAGGAAGCGTTCTTCGCAGCCCTCAAAATTTTAAGCCAGTTTCCATTGGTAGATTCTGAGCACATCGTGAACAGCTATCTTAAACAGGGAAAGAAAGTTTTGGCAGAAGGTGCACAAGGTACATTGTTAGATATTGATTTTGGTTCTTATCCCTTTGTTACGTCTTCTAATACAACAACTGCCGGCGCCTGTACAGGTTTAGGGATTGCGCCCGGTAAAATTGGTGAGGTCATAGGAATTTTTAAAGCTTATTGTACTCGTGTAGGGGGAGGTCCGTTTCCTTCTGAATTGACTAACGGAACTGGCGAAGAAATACGCCGGACGGGAAAAGAATTTGGTGCGGTAAGTGGTCGTCCACGTCGTACGGGCTGGATAGATTTGCCAGCCTTAAAATATGCCATTATGCTAAATGGTGTTACTCAATTGGTCATGACAAAAGCAGATGTATTGAGTGGTTTCGAGAAGATATATGTCTGCACGCATTATCATCATCAGGGTGAAGTAATTGATTACATGCCCTATGATATTTGTTCAGCCAAACCAGAGCCGATATTAAAGGAAATAGATGGCTGGAATGAGGATATTATGGGGATAACCGATACCTTACAGATTCCTGCAAAGTTGATGGCTTATATTGACTTTTTACAAAAAGAACTGGAGGTGTCAATTAAATATTTGTCTGTTGGTCCTGACCGTAGACAAACCATAAGTTTATAAGAAAAAAAACTGTTTAGATGTTTGTGGATTTATCTATTCCGAAACATCCTATAATTATGACAAAGATTTTTAATACTATCGCTTTTCTGCTTTTATCGCTTCATTTATTTGCTCAAGAACCAGAAACTCAAATTATGCGGATGGATACCATAAATGTCCGGGGGAAAATAATTGCAGTAGATGGAAGTAAGGTTTCCAATGTTTGGGTTCAAAGCAGAACACCAAACAAAAAATATTTCCATGGTCTTAATGAAAGCACATCTACGGATAGTTTGGGTAATTTTGTGCTTAAAGGGTTAAAACCGACTGATACGCTTAGCTTTAGGGCCTCAGGCTCGGACTATACTTTCATCAATCATGGAAGCAGATATATCACTATTAAAATAGCCCCCGTGGCTTTAAGAGCTGGTGGTGCGGATAATCCTCAAATTACTGCAAGGCGTATCAATAAAAAAAAGGATGTAAATTTTATCTTAGCTAAGGATAATAATATTTATTGTTTTGGGCCAACAGATCATGCAGGATTTCCAGGAGGGACGAAAAATTTCGTCCGATATGTAAACAAGAATCTGGTTTACCCCTTATCAGCAATTAAAAATAACATCGAAGGTAATGTGACAGTAGAGTTTTCTGTTGCTAAGAATGGTGATGTCTTTACTCCAAAAATTATAAATGGTCTGGGATATGGTTGTGATGAAGCAGCTGTAAATGCCATTTTAAAAAGTCCAAGATGGATACCCGGTTTTGAGAATGGTAAAGCTGTTACCTCTACTTTCCAAATAGATGTCTCATTTAAAATTGAAGACTAATTTATGGGAGAGGCCCTGTCAATAAATTAGTCCCGTAATTTTTTAAATCTTCTTAATGCGATTCATTAAGAAAGCAATGCAATTATCTTAAGGCTGCATCCACACTCTGCTTGTACAGGGGGCCAATGGGAATTTCTTTTTTACCTAGCTCAACTATTGATGGAGAAAAGGAGGTTATTTTTTCTGTATTGACTATAAATGAACGGTGAACACGAAGAAAGCGATGGTTTTGAAGCTCAATTTCTATGCTGCTAATTTTATATTTAATGGTCAATTCATTTTCGGTAGTTGAGACCTTAATATAATCTCTGATACTTTCAATGTATATTATATCTGCAACATTGATTTTATAATTTTTGACCCCTGATTTTAATATAATAAAAGGTATTTCCGGAGCAGTTGCAGCGATATTAACAGGTTTGTAATTCTGTCGGAGATAACGTTCAATGGCCTTAAAAAAACGATCGAAAGTAATAGGTTTAAGAAGATAATCGACAATTTCTAAATCATAGCTTTCTAGTGCAAATTCCCGATAAGCTGTAGTGAAAATAGTTTGTGGTGGTTTTTTTATCATTTTTAAAAAATCAATCCCTGAAAGTTGGGGCATTTGAATATCCAGAAATAATAGATCTATAGCGTTGTTTGATAATATAGACAATGCTTCGACTGCATTTGAACAAGTCGCAACTACTTCAAAATTGTCAAAGTGCCCTAAATGTGTTTCCAATAACTCTATTGCCAGCGGTTCGTCGTCTACTAAAAGGCATTTTACCTTCATAAATTGATTTCCAGCTTTACTAAAAATTGATTTTCCATTCTTTTTATTGTTAAAATATGGTTACTTCCATATAACAGATCCAATTGCCTTGAAATATTATCCAGGCCAATTTTTTCTAAATTACTATTTGTTTTATTGTATCTCGTGGTATTAACTATTTCAAACATAATAGAGCGATCTGTAGATGCGATGCTGATATGAATTTCTGGATTTCCTATATCACTTCCTGCACCATGTTTAAATGCATTTTCAACCAGAGAGATTAAGATCAGTGGGGCAATCATGGCATTAGATTTTATCTGAGTATTAAAACTCAATATCAGCCTGTCATTATATCTTAGCTTTTCAAGCTCAATATAATCTTTAAGTAATTCAATTTCTTGTTTAAGTGGTACTAAGGCCGAATTGCTTCGATATAATATATAATCCAGAATGGCTGATAAACGACCTATAGAATCTGATGTTTTAGGGGAGTTTTTTAAAGAGAGAGCGTAAATATTATTCAGTGTATTAAATAGGAAATGTGGGTTTAACTGTGCTTTTAGCTGTTTGAGTTCGCTTTCCACTTTATCCTTCTCCAGGGATAGTGTTTTCTTTTGCATTTCATTTTGCATGACTAAAAGTTTCAGTGCAAGAAACAGGAATGCTATTGAAAAATTCTCATAAAAATACACCTTAAATAACTTATAGAGATCAGTACAGATCTCTATAATAGATTCTTGTTCAGGACATTCAAAACAAACAATGTGATGTGCAAATTGAAACGGTTCTGCCCCATAGACAATGATGATTCTTGAAGCAACACAGATCAGATAAGCAAAAATGATAAAATATATTATAGTTAAAAAGTACCTTTTTGTGTAGAGTAGCGCAGGAATAGTTACATAACTTAAAAAATATGCTGATGGAATTCGCGTGATCAGTAAGGCTATGGCATTAACCAGAGTGTAACTGAAAGACCATTCTACACCACCCATATCGTTTCTGCTGATTGAAAACAGCAGGATGATAATCCAGAAAAAAAGATGTGCTTGTAAGCGATGTCCTTTAAAATAGAGGAAGAGATTATTTAGGAAATTCATTGCGAACAAATGTATCAAATTGAAAGAGCAAGAATTTCAAAAAAGACGAAAACTCTAAATTCAATGATGGATAGCTGAAAAATAGGTACGAATATGTTTATGGGTAAAACAGCAATATCCGGCATTGAATGTTTGTTTCTGTCATCACCTCGTTTTCACTCTTATTTCAATAAATACATTCGTAGAATACTTAAAGAATAATGAATGAAAAAAGTAATGACACTCCTTACAATTATCCTGTTTTCTGCTTTTGCGCATGCTCAGCAACTAAAAAATGCAGATAGACATGCTCCGATTTATAAACTGATCAATTCCTTCATGGAATCGATCATCAAAAAGGATACTTCAAATTTGGCTTCTCTTTTTATGGACAGGGTAGCATGGGTCAATGTTCAGACGAAAGAGCCCCTTAAAAAGTAATGATGAACTCCAAAGCACCTATAAATGACAGGCTTCATGGTCTTGATCATTTAAGAGCCTTCGCTATTATTTTCGTTTTTATTTTTCATTATGGCAGGCTTTTTTACGCTCCACAGTCTTTGATATCTATAGGTAAATTTGGATGGACAGGAGTAGATCTCTTTTTTGTATTAAGTGGGTATTTAATTGCATCACAATTGTTTACAGGGATTTTAATAAAGGGAATTAATCTTCGTATCTTTTTTACTAAACGTATCTTCAGGATCATTCCCGTCTACCTGGTTATACTATTGCTTTATTTTCTCTTTCCGTCTCTCAGAGAACGAGAAGCGCTTGCGCCACTATGGAAATATCTTACATTCACTCAAAATATAGGACTTGATTTACGTAATCAAGGTACATTTTCTCATGCCTGGTCGCTTTGCATTGAAGAACAGTTTTACTTATTATTTCCTTTGATACTTTGGATACTTGTTTATTTCAGACGGATAAATAAAATATTTATACTGTTGCTTATTTTGTTTCTATCTGGCTTTATTTTCCGTCTGTATACATGGACAAATTTTGTAAGTCCTTTTAAAGGAACAGATATATTTTGGTTCTACTGGTATAAATGGATTTATTATTTGACTATATGTAGGTTAGACGGTTTGATTACAGGCGTACTAATCGCTGCGATATTCGAATTTAAGCCGGTATATCGAATTAGGATTCAACCATTTGGAAACCATTTACTGATCATTAGTGCTCTGGTTCTGACAGCTGCTTTTTACCTATGTGAAAATGAAGGGTCATTCTCTGCCTCAATCTTTGGTTTTCCATTAGTAAGCCTGGGTTATGGTCTAATGGTGCTCGGAGCACTCTGTCCAGGCAGTTTGTTATACAATCTCAGATCCCGTGCCACGCAAAAAATTGCGGATCTGTCATTTGCTATTTATCTTAGTCATAAAATAGTTTTACACCTGTCCCAATCTGTATATCTTTCATTGGAGAAAGATAGTTGGATGATGTTTGCAATTGGTGTATTAGCCACTATAGCGGTAGCCTATGTCTTAAACGTGTTAATTGAGAAACCATTTTTAAGAGTTAGAAATATTGTAATTAAACGGATGGATTTTTTAGCGGACGGCGGAGAATGTAAGTGAAATTCCTGTTCAATTATTTCTTCTATATCATTTTCGAACATATAGTGTATCATAAGCGAACATCATTTTTTTATTCAATATGCTGATAGATAATTGATTAGGTAACTGGCACGAAGTTGGACTCAATCGCTACAAATAAAATCAACTATGATACTTTCAACCGAAAAATCAAAAAAAGCAATATTGAATCATTCCACAATCTTGAGAAAATCAATGTTAATTACCCTATTAACAATTGTTTTAATAGGAAGTTCTTCTGCTTACGGACAGGAAAACAAGTCCTCTTCGCTTTATCAAATCATAAAAAACCGGGATAGTCTTTTGTTCAGTGTTGGTTTTAATACATGCAGTTTACCACAGTTTGAAAACTTATTAAGTGATGATTTTGAATTTTACCATGATCAGGCAGGTATTACATTATCCAAAGAAGCTTTTGTCAACAGTATGAAAAACAATGTATGTGGTTTAAATTATAAGGCCCGCAGAGTATTGGAGGATGGAAGTATGGAGGTGTATCCCCTAAAAAAGAACGGGATAATTTATGGTGCTATTCAAACTGGTATTCACCGGTTTTATGCACTTGAACCAGGCAAACCAGAATATTTCACCAGTCGGGCAAAATTTACTCATGTATGGAACCTACTAAATGGCGAATGGAAACTTTTGAGAGGTTTAAGCTATGATCACCAGGAAACTGAATTTTCACCTCCTGTTTTTGAAGATCCGATAAAAATGAATGCATGGTTGAAAGAAAATAATGTTCCGGCTTTAGCAATTGGTCTGATCAGAGATGGTAATTTACAGGAGATTAAGATATACGGAGAGCTTGATAAGGGGAAGCCTGTTTCATATAATTCCATTTTTAATGTAGCATCACTTACAAAAATGGTCACCACAATGCTTACCCTCAAATTGGCCAGCAAAGGAAAATGGAATTTAGACGAACCACTTTACAAATATTGGACAGATCCTGATATAAAGGCTGATCCACGCAGTAAGAAAATCACTACTCTAAATATCCTTACTCAGAAAAGTGGCTTCCCGAACTGGCGTAGGGAACTGAGTACAGGCAAGCTTGCTTTCCAATTTGAACCAGGAACAAAATACCAATATTCAGGTGAAGGATTTGAATATCTTCGACATGCGTTGGAAAGTAAATTCCATAAATCTTTAGATCAGCTGGCAGATGAGATTATTTTCAAACCACTTGGTATGACTGATAGTCATTATATATGGGATAGCCATATGGATGAATCGAGGTTCGCTATTCCTCATGACAGCAAAGGAAATGCGTTACCAATTGAAAAAAACACTACTGCCAGCGGAGCGGATCAATTAAAAACTACGATAGCAGATTATGGAAAATTCTTAATTGCCGCAATCAACGGTGAAGGTTTATCAAAAAAGATAGCTGAACAAATGGTTAGCCATCAGACAAAGACAAAAGACAACCGTTACATAGGCTTGGGTTGGTTTATTTATGACCAATTAGGTGATGGAGAATATGCCATTTCCCATGGTGGCGATGACCCTGGTGCACATTCCATTTTTTTCCTTCTACCTAAGTCCGGTAATGGGGTGATTATTTTTACCAATTCAGATAACGGCCCAAAACTTTACGCAGATATTTTAAAAAATTACCTGAAAGACAAGGGGAAAGCAATAATTGATATTGAAATGAAATAAATACATTCTTCCTTTATATTTTAATACCGAGCTTGTTTTCTTCTGATTAAAACTCACATAAATTGTAGTAATTAGTGCAATGGTTTGCCTGCATTGATCCACTGGTAATATGAGAAAAACTGAATATTTTGGGAGGTCTGTAAATCAAAAGAGCCCTTAATTATATAATTAAGGGCTCTTTAATGTTTTATCTAATTTTGCGGACCGGACGGGACTCGAACCCGCGACCTCCGCCGTGACAGGGCGGCATTCTAACCAGCTGAACTACCGGTCCGTTTCCCCTTTCGGGGCTGCAAAGATAGAAAACAAAAAATCAAATGCAAATCTATTTCTTAGTTTTTTTCTTTTTTCTGTTTAACCAGATCATAAATCCTGTTACAGGAAGGCTAGCGGCAACTAAACTCGCCAAAAAAGCAATAACCTTTCCAGGTAATCCAAGGATGGCGCCCACGTGAATATCATAATTCATCGCTATCAGTTTTTCACCGGCGTTCTGTTCTTCGTAATTCCGTCTGTTCAGCAGTTTCCCAGAAAACTGATCAAACTGCAGTACATCTGAATGATAGAAGGTTTCTTTACCTTTAATACCACTGATAAAGATTGCACCATCGGCTCCCGAGGCAGGAGAGACAGTTATCCGGTCGGAAGTCTTAAATAATAGTTTTGCTGTATTAAAAGCCTTATCAATTGGATTAGTTACCAAACCTGTAGCATGCGATTTTTCGTATTTTATCTGGGGAGGGGTGATTGACCTGGAAGCGACTACATAAACTGTACTCTGAAACCAGGGGAGTGCAAAGACCATTCCTGTTAATGCCAGAATCAAAGTAATCAGCATGGCGTAAAATCCGGGGACGTTGTGTAAATCATAATTTACCCTTTTAAAACTTGCATCCCATTTTATTTTAAAGCTTTTGTTAATATTTGTTTTATTCCATTTTTTTGGCCACCACATGATCATACCAGTAATCAGCATAATCACAAATATCAATGTACTATAACCAACTATGGTCTGCCCATATTTATCATTCAGTAATAAACTCCAGTGAATGAACTTGACTACATTGAAAAAGTTGTACTTATAATCAAAATGTCCTGTAATAGCTCCTGTATAGGGATTGATGAAAACAGATTCATAATAATCAATTGTTCCAAAATAAGTCAGTGCTTTTGGATTACCTTGTTTATAAGTCATGAACTCCCACGCTTTTCCAGTGTCCCGGTATGTTGTAGAGAAATTAACCGTATGATTTTTTCCTAATGCATTTTCTGCTTTCTTTAAAAGGACACTATAAGGTAATGTGGTTGTTTGCGCTGGTGGTTTAATAAAGAATTTGTCTTTATGTATGATATCGGATATCTCCTTCTGGAAAACGAACAGACATCCGGTAATACTTACAATTAATACCACCAGGCCTGTTATTAATCCCAGCCATAGGTGTATCTGGCCGGTTATTTTTCTAAATCTGGTCATTAAATTTTAGTATGCAGAGCGTATTGAGTGTAAGAAACAATGATCATTAAAATGTTGTAGTAATTTAGACTGATTAAAAATTATGTAAAACAAGCATTTTTTTGTGTTACCATCAAACTTTTTTAATATTTCTTTTTTCAACAGCAGGCCTGGGGTGTTGAAAATGCTTGAGCGGGCTACTTTTATTTCTTACGATAGGATAAGATTTTTAGATAGCTGAAGCTCTAAATTTGCTCAAAGATCAAATGATTAATGATGATATAAATATGTGGAAACTGATTTGCCTGTTGAGAGATAATATAATCGGATATTATATATCGCTGCATTTCAAAATGTATTAGATTTGCAATTCAATATGAAACAGATAAAAACTTTAACTATAGCGCTTCTTTTGGTAGGCGGTTTCTCAATAGGTGCACAAGCCCAGGATGAAACGAAAACAACTGAGAAAGAACCCATGTTTAATTTCTCCCCGGCTTTTGAGTTCCTGCGTTCAACACACGCAAATTACTTTAATGGCCCATCGCTGAAAGTGACCAGGAATTTTGGCGGTCATTTTAAACCGGGGATCGGAATAGGCTATGCGACTACCAGTCTGCATGGTGATAATGGATTTAAGCTTTACCGGATGAAAATCCTGCCGGTTTACGCTAACCTGACTTATGAGTTCACTACAAGATCAAAATTTGAACCTTTTGCTGAAACCTCAGTAGGTATTTCTTTTATGAAATATGATAGGGCAACTGATTTAAATCCCAATGATATAACACCTATTAAGGAAAATGGACTGTATGTATATGGTGGATTAGGTTTGAGATATGCTGTGAGCAAACATATTGCGCCTTATATCGGAGCTGGTTTTAAAGGATATCGGATGAGTACAAATGACCTTGATATTAATCCGCATGGAATAACATTCCAGGTAGGGGTACGGTTTTGAGTAATGCCGATGAGACCATAATGCATCTGAATAAGCGGTTCGAAAATGTAAATTATGAAGATAAGCACATTATCGGTCGCTATTTTGATAAATGTACCTTTTATAAATCGACTATAAAGGGATGTTTATTCGAAGACTGTACTTTCAATAATTGCAATTTCGAAGAATGTGATGTCTCGCTGATTAAATTTAAAGATACTTTCTTCAGCGATTTGTCTCTGTTAAATTGTAAAGCTATTGGCATACTATGGTATGATGCATTGAACCCCTTTTCTATCAATGCGAAAAATACAATTCTGAGTTATTCCAGTTTTTTTGGGAAGAACTTAAAAAAAGCTAAGCTGATTGGTTGTACGGCGAGGGAAGTAGATTTTACAGGATGTAATCTAAGCAACGCAGACTTTAGCGGGACTGATTTTCTGGGTTCGACTTTTTCCAATACAGATCTCCGGCAGGCAAATTTTAAAGGAGCAGAGAATTATCAGATAGATCCTTCGGGCAACAAAGTCAAAGGAGCAATCTTTCAGTTACCAGCTGCTATCTCTTTTCTGGATAGTCTGGGTATAAAAATTGTTGATTAAACAAAGAGATCCATCTTTAAAGATGGATCTCTTTGTTATTTAATAACCTGCTGTAAAACGTTGTTTTGGATGTTTTGGGTTTTCCAACTCATCAATGATAACAACAGCCAGATCTTCTACAGATAATATACTTCTGCCTTCAGCATTGAAAACCGGAGTATCAAGACTTGTTCTATAGTTACCTGTACGAACACCTGATGTATGAGGTCCCATTTCAAAAGCAGGACTGAAGAATGTCCAGTTTAATTCTTTTTCCTCTTTTAGAATATTCAGATAATCCCTTGCTGCGGTCGCACCGGCCTTATAAGCAGCTGGGAAATCCGGTGTGTCAACAGCTTGTATACCTGGGGCAACTTCTAAACTTCCGGCTCCGCCAATAACAATATATCTTTTAGCGTCCGAATGTTTAGTCCCATGCTGGATAGATTCAGAACCTTTTATAAATTCTGCATACATATCCGGATTTGCCCATCCTGAATTATAGGCACTAATCACAGCGTCACTACCATTTACTGCTTTTGTTACCTGAGCAGCATCTAATACATCTGCTTTTTCAACATGCAAATGATCATTTTTTACAGTTATTTTCTCAGGGTTTCTGACAATTGCTGTTACTTCATGACCTCTGTTTAATGCCTCTTTCAAAATTGCTGTGCCTACAAAGCCCGAGGCGCCTACTAATGCTATTTTCATATGATTTTATTTTATAGGTGTTTAAATTTATTATGCTGATTGGAACTTTTTACCGAAATCTTTTAATGTTTTATGCTCTAATTTACTTGTTAATGATAACTCTGCCTCTGTATAAAGATCATTCAGATGTTCGTTAATTTGTTTGCCAACCGGACAATCTGGATTTGGGGTGTTGGTTCGTCCAAGCAGAGGGGCCTGACGAACTGCCTGGTAGATTTCCGATAACAGGATGTTGTCTGCTGGTCTGGCCAGCGAGCACCCGCCACCATTACCTTCTTTACTGGAAATAAATCCCAGTTTACGGAGGTTACTGATTTCTTTCCTGACGAGTGCCGGATTTAAGTTAATACTCCCTGCAATGTATTCCGATGATAACCTTTCTCCTTCGCTTAAATCAAGCAATGTAAGAATATGAAGTGCTGTAGCAAATTTCGCGTTGTTCATCTGTAATAATTATTGTTACAGTACAAATGTATGGAAAACAATAGTTTAGTGAAATTGATTATGTCTTCTTTGTGTAAAAATGAAATTCACCTGTTATAAATTAGGAGAAGCTATTGAAAATGGTGAACTTCCGGATCGTAAATGCTCAAGCCTTTTATAAACGTATGAACAAAGTTTTAAGTTTTGGTGAGTTATTGCTCAGGATTTGTCCGGATTCTCCCGGAGACTGGCTTAAAGATAACTCGCTGCCAGTTTATGTGGGAGGAGCAGAGGCTAATGTTGCCGCTGCACTCGCTCTTTGGAATATCCCCTCAGCGTATATTACTGCTGTTCCGGATAACTATATGAGTCATCAGTTAGTTGATTATCTGAATAAGCTCAAAATAGATACCAGTGCTATACAATACTTCGGGGAAAGGATCGGTTTGTATTTTCTCGATAAAGGAAAGGACCTCAAAAACGCTGGCGTAATCTACGACCGTAATTATTCGTCATTTTCAGCTTTAAAACCTGGTATGATCAACTGGGATAAAGTATTGGAAGGGGTAAGCTGGTTCCATTTCAGTGCAATCTGCCCGGCAATCAATGAGTCTGTTTCCTCAGTTTGCGAAGAAGCATTGCTGGCTGCTTCGGCAAGGAATATTAAAATTTCCATTGACCTGAATTACCGGGCCAAGCTCTGGAAATATGGCAAAGAGCCTGATCAGATATTACCTTCCTTAGTACAATATTGTGATTTGGTTATGGGCAATATCTGGGCTGCTGAAAAAATGCTGGATATTAAACTCCCTGAATTTTCAGTTGAAGAGCAGTCTAAAGATTATTATCTGGAACTGTCCGCACAGAGTTCTAAAGTGATACAGGAGAAATTTCCTCAATGTAAGTCTGTAGCGAATACTTTCCGGTTTGACTATGGTCAGGGGATAAGGTATTATACTACGTTATATGCCAATGATGAATTATTTGTTTCCAAAGAATATCTGTCAGAACAAATTGTAGGAAAAGTAGGTAGTGGGGATTGTTTTATGGCCGGGCTGCTATATGGGTTTTATAAAGAGCTGGAGCCACAAGAGATTATAAATTTTGCTGCATCAGCAGCTTTTGCCAAGTTATTTACAGAAAGCGATTTCAATACTATAAAAATTGAAGATATAAGTCCATTAGTTAAATCATATGAAAATCAATAACAGAAACAGATGAAATCTAAAACCAGTTCTTTAAAAGCTATTACTGATCAGGGCTTATTGCCTTTGTTTTTTTATGAAGATGCTGAAATAAGTCTTAATGTTGTGAAAACATTATATCGTGCTGGTGTGCGGGTGATAGAATATACCAACAGGGGAGCAGAGGCATTAGAGAATTTTAAAATGCTGATAAAAGTAGTCAATCTTGAAATGCCTGAATTGCATCTTGGGATAGGAACTATTAAAAATGCAGTTGAAGCTAAGGATTTTATAAATGCTGGAGCACATTTTATAGTGTGCCCGGTAATCGATACGCAGGTAGGTGAGCTGGTGCATGAAGCCGGGCTTTTATGGATTCCTGGTTGTTTTACCCCAACTGAAATTAACATCGCTCACCAGCATCAGGCAGGATTGATCAAGCTGTTCCCTGCTAACTTATTAGGACCTGCATATGTTGCTGCGATTAAAGATCTTTTTCCAGGCCAGTTATTTATTCCGACTGGTGGAGTTGAAATTGAAATAGCAAATATCAGAGAATGGTTAAAATCTGGCGTGTGTGGTGTTGGGATGGGCAGCAAACTGATTAGTAAAGAAATTCTGCTCAATAGAGACTATGACTCCCTGTTTGAGCTGACCAGAAAAACACTGGCGATTATTGAAGAATCGAGAGTAGGTTAGGGTCTGTTTAAAACAGACCCCGAATTATATTATCTGGCCAGTCTTTTTTCAAGAATAACTGTATTACCTATTTTTCGTTTTCTCGAATTATTAAGGATAACATTGTATTTCCCTAAGAAGCCTGTGCCAATTGTATTTTGAGGAAATGCTGAACTCAATTGTATTTTTTGCTCCTGGAACGCAACTCCATTTAAAATAAGAGCAGGAACTTTTACCTCATAAATGGTGTCAATTAGTTTTCGGGCATGAATATCAGAAATAATGGTTCTGACAGGTTTAAGATGATAGGTCGTAATTAGCCGTTTACCCAAAACTGAATTTGAATTAACCTGGAAGTCAACACCTGATCCAAAGTCAATAGCAAAATTCGTTTTAATGCCATCAATTTCAACCGCTACTTTTGGATAGGAATCATTTTTATAGTTGATGGTAGTTATAGTTTCTGCTGGCTGAAACGGAGTCTTGGAAATTGATATTTCATTTTTATCATTATTGATTTTCCAGTTATACCTGTAAATTATAGATGTTCCTGTCGAACCAGTAATTATAGAGTCTGGAAAAGCATAATTTACGATTGCTTCTTCGCTTCTGAATTTGACATTTCCTATGGTTATTTTTGGGGAATAGAACAGTAACCGGTCATGCTGTTTACCATTAGGGGAGGTTAAGGTTAACAGGCTATAACTGGGAGAAAGAGCCCTGGTACTTTGAAAATAAGGGGTTAATCTTAAAGGTTTTGAATAAGTTCCGAATAGTAGTGACATACTATCCCGGTCAATTTTTACCGGAATAAATATTCTGTTGTACTTGTCCTTCTGGAAAGTTATCTTAGTAACTGCCTTGGACTGTGCTTTGAGATCAGACGCGTAGAAACTACTTACAGTAATGATACAGCTTGCTGTAAAAATGAACTTCAAAGTCCCTTTAAATACTGATTTTATGTTATTCATTATCGTATGAATTTATCCATATAAAAATAATCAATTTAATAGAACAAAACTATCTTTAACATCTGTTTAACATTTATCTGATAATTTAAAACAGAATTTTAAACAATTCCGACATTTTAAATGTTTAATACGAAATTACTTTCTATGCCCCTTTGGTTAAAACGCTCGTTCCAGGTTCTGGTTGCTCTTATTTCGTTAATCGCTTTGCTCTTTATCGGCCTTGCGTTATATGTAAATGCACACAAAAAAGAGCTGCTGGTTTCTATTACAAAGGAGTTGAATAAAGACTTGAATGGCAGTCTGACAGTAGGCAGTATGGAACCTACTTTACTGAAAAGTTTCCCCGGGGTATCTGTATCTCTGAAAAATGTAGAGATCAAAGATAGTTTATGGAATGTTCATCATCATTCCTTGCTCACATCAGGTAATTTTGGAGTTGAAGTAAATACCGCGGCCTTGCTGAAGGGGACTGTTGAAGTCAGAAAGGTTTCTATCAATGATGCCTCTATATATCTATATACTGATAGTAATGGTTATAGCAATACTTCTGTTTTTAAAAAGAAGAAGGAGCCCAAAGTTAAAGACAAAACTAGCGCTCCGGCCGAAATCAGACATTTTGAACTGCATAATGTCCGGTTTATACTGGACAACAGAAAAGGAAATAAGCTGTTTTTATTTGCGATACAGGATTTCAGAGGCCGGGTCGATTATCCTTCTGCCGGCTGGAAAGCAGATGTTCATTTAAAAACGTTAGTCCGTAGCCTGGCTTTCAATACGCAGAGAGGAAGCTTTATTAAAGATAAAGTAGTTGAAGGAAAAATGCATATCATCTATCATCAAAAAGATCAGGTGATTGAAGTTCAGCCAAATGTATTGAATATTGGCGCTGATCCGTTTATCATAGGGGCTAAATTCAATGTCTCAAAAGATCCTGTAGATTTTTCTATAAGTGTAGAGGCCCGTCATATTTTATGGAAGAATGCCTCTGCCTTACTTGCCCCAAATATTACTTTAACACTGAATAAATTTGACCTGGATAAGCCGATCTTTGCTAAAGCGCTTATATCAGGTAATATGGGGGCTGGGGGTGATCCGTTGCTTGTTGTAAATGCTGTTGTAAGAGACAATAAACTGACGGGGCCAGGCGGTATTGTAGATAACTGTAATTTTAAAGGAATATACACGAATAATTTTGTGAATGGTAAAGGCTTTAATGATGCCAACTCAGTCGTTAAATTGTTTCGTTTTTCCGGCAGCTATAAAGAAATGCCATTTAAAGTCGATACCGTGTTTATCAATAACTTTGAGAAACCTGTAGCTATGGGTACTTTCACTGCTAAGTTTAATGTCGCCAAACTGAATAATATTTTAGGTGAGGATGTATTGAATTTTACAAAAGGTATTGCAGATTTAAAATTACATTATAGTGCAGATATTGTCGGTCTTACCTTAAAGAAGCCTATTTTAGCTGGTACCATTAGTGTGAAAAATGCCGATGTGAGTTATGTGCCCCGCGGAGTTAATTTTAAAAATACATCTATTACACTTGATTTTAAGGGAGAAGATTTATTGATCAGAGACATCAGGCTGCAAAGTGGTAAAAGTGTAGTGTTTATGGACGGAAGTATTAAAAATTTCCTTAATCTTTATTATAATGCACCTGAGAAAATCTTACTGAGCTGGAGGATGCATAGCCCTCAGATTTATTTAGGTGAATTTTTGGGTTTCCTGGGTTCGAGAAAAAATAGTACTCCCACCAGGCCGAAGAATAAAAGTAATAATTTTGCCACCCAATTGAATACCATGCTGGATAAAGGTAGAGCGGAGATAAATCTGAGGGTAGACAAGGTATCCTATAGCCGGTTTGTCGGTACTGATGCGAAGGCAGATATTTTTCTTGACGAGGATGGCCTGAGGCTTAAAAATGTAAGCATGAAACATGGTGGCGGGGCTATTAGCTTGAATGGTAGTATGAAACAAAAGGGTGACCTGGGTAATTTTGCACTGAATACCGTGATTTCAAACGTGAACGTCAGAGATTTCTTTTATTCATTTAACAATTTTGGTTTAGAAAGCCCTACTTATAAAAATCTGAGAGGAAATTTCTTTACGAAGGCAAATGTGGCTGGAAGTGTGAACAGTCAGGGAAAAATAATCCCGGGATCAATGAAAGGAGTTATCAATTTTGATCTCAAAAAGGGGGCGTTGGTAGGTTTTGATGCGGTAAAAAGTATTGGTAAGTTTGCTTTTCCTTTCAGGAACCTGGATAATATCACATTTGATAACCTTAACGGTAAATTTGATATTAACGGAAGGCTGGTGAAAATCAGACCAATGATGATTAATTCTAGTGTACTGAATATGAATCTGGAGGGGATTTATGCAACAACAGGAAAAGGGACTAATATTTTTCTTGATGTGCCTTTACGGAACCCTAAAAAGGATGAGGATATTACAGATAAACAGGAGATAAAAGAGCGCAGAATGAAAGGTATTGTCATCCATGTCCTGGCCACAGACGGAGACAATGGCAAGATTAAATTTAAACTCGTTGGGAAAAAGGAAAAGGATCGTTAGGGTTGTAAACTTTCAAATTTATCTCCGATAAGAAAGATAAAATCTTCGTCTACAGATACTTCATCATTCGTTACCCACATATCGTCTTCAGATAGAAATATTTCGAATTTCTCGTGTTCCGGAATTTCAACTATAAATGTTGAATCATCACCATCTTCAATTTCTGTAACTGTAACCGGAATAGTTTCTCCTTCAAACTCTACTGAGAATTCTGTTTTTAAATCTGCCATGGCCCAAATATATTAATTTTTTAGATCCGTATCGTGTTTGATTGATGGAATAGGGGCATGGAAATGGTTTAATGGACCTTTTCCTTTCCCGGTCACTACATCAACTCCTTGTTTTATAGCCTGATGAACATATAGTTCTGCCTTCTGTATCGCAGCAGGTAACTCAAATCCTATTGCCAGAAATGAGGCTATAGCTGATGATAATGTACAGCCAGTTCCATGTGTGTTCAGAGAGTTTATAGCCGTGTTTTCATAAGAAAACTCCAAACCATTTTTATCCAGATAAATATCAGACAGCTGATCACCTTTGAGATGACCTCCCTTAACCAGGACTGCCTGGCAATTCAGGTCCAGAATTTTGCGTGCGGCAATTTTCATTTCTGAAACGGTTGAGATTTCCATTCCGGACAGGATAGCTGCTTCATCCAGATTTGGTGTTACTAAGGTTGTTAGCGGAATCAGGAACTGCTTCATCGGTTCAATAGTATCTTCACCGATTAGCCGGTGGCCACTGGTGGAGATCATCACAGGATCCAGAATTATCGGGATGGCCTGGTAATGTTTTAAAACTCCGTACACAGCCAGCAGTACTTCGGGATTAGAAATCATCCCTATTTTAATAGCATTGGGCCTGATATCACTAAGCACTGCTTCGATCTGAGCTATAACAATGGATGTGGGCAGGTGATGCAGATCTTTTACGCCTGTAGTGTTCTGAGCTGTAATCGTAGTAATGGCGGAAGTTCCATAGCAGCCAAGCGCCGAAATTGTCTTTAGGTCAGCTTGTATGCCAGCACCTCCGCCACTATCCGATCCGGCAATGGTGAGTACAGAAGGGTAATATATCATTCCGGTAAAATTATTAATATATACAGGAATATCAATAGCTAATCATTGCCTTAGTTACTTGTATCTACGGTTGTCTCTATGACGTCCTGGATGTTTTTTGGTAAGATAGAAAGTAAATCATATCCGGTTGCTTTTTCGATGTCCCTTACTGATACACGATATTTTTTCCAGTCTGTGTTGATACTGTTAATATTGGGTGTATTGACAGCAATAACCCGTGTTGTTGTGCTGACTCTGCTCAGGTCATTGTCACCAGCTGGAATAATCACTGCTATCTTCCATATATTGGAAGGTACAGTAACTTTGCCTCCGGCAATTGTAGTGATGCTGGCGCTGCTATTACTACCTACACCACCACTACCATAACTACCCATAATAATATAAACTTCGTTGCCCTCGAGTACTTTTGCACGCAGGTAGTTTTCCAGATCAGCCCAGGTTTTCTGGTTATTGTTAGGTGCCTGAGGAATCATATTTGACATCAGGAAAGTAGCACTATTTGCATTGGTAGAGCTGGTGCGATCGGCAGAAGGAATATTATGGCCGCGGTCAAATCCAGAACCACTATAACTATTACTTTGTACCATGAATGCATTAGCAGGTAGGCCGGTAAAACCAGCAAAGTTGTTTAACCTGGCAGTAGCACCGTTAAAATTGCTTGCATCAAGGTGCCAGCTTACCCAATTAGGTGTTCCTCTTTTGCTGCTGTAAGATTCTACATAGTAATGCTGATCGATCAGGAAATTATCAGCATCAACCATTGTTGCATTGGAAGGATTACCAAACAGTAAATTGCTGTTGTCTCCTGATACTGGTTGTATATCTGTTCCGGCTACAACGTTGCGCGGAGGTGCTGCAGTTGTATTGTTAGCTGTATCTACCGGATTAGTATCGGGTACCCCTGTTATGATACCGGAATCACCTGTTCCTTTAAAAGTGATATCGTCAATATTTACCCTGGCTGTGCCTGTTTTTTTGATTTGGAAACGAACAGCTGTATTAATCGCTACTTTAAAGGAATCCAGTTTTAACACTGTATTATCTTCAATAATATCAGTACCTATCTGTGTATAGGTTTTTCCTTCATCTGATGAAATCATCAACTGCCAGGTAGAGGAAAGGTCTGTGCCGTATTTACCATGTTTTATATACAGCATGGTCATACCTTTAACATCAAAGTTCATGGTAACACTTCCTGTTCTTAGTCTGATACTTTTTGTCCCGTTTTTTAAATCCGGAGCCGTTGAGCCAATCAGGGCATCGTCGAGTGTCCAGCTTCCGGTTGGTGCTGTGAAATTACCGACAGCATAAGCAGTTTTTGCCGAATTTTCAAAACCTTCGGTTATACTATAAACTGCTGGTGCGACAGGAGGTGTAACGATAGTATCTTCTGTTGTTTTCTTTGAACAGCCTGCTAAAACGAGTATAAGGCTGCTAGAGATAAATAAGTTTCTAAAAGTCATAAGGGTGTTTGCAAATAATTATTGTGGACGACAAATATGCATGATTACTATTAATTCAATGTTAATTAATAGTATGTTCTTATTTATTAATACTATTAGTTTAATGATCAGCTGTCCGGATATCATTCCAGATCCAGTGTTGTACATCAATTGATAAACTGGAACTATTCTATATAGAATCGGTTTTTAATTTTATAATTGGCTGCAAGGTGTTGGTTACCAGTTTAATGTGTGTATTTTTAAATAGAATAGGGTACTGGTTAATCCATGAAATACCGTTGAAATGTTTTTTGGTCGTTTTTTTGTTATCTCATGATTTTACCTAATAAACTAATACAAATTTTGATTTAATACTGATGAATAAACGATATACAATGCTTAGCAAAACAGGTACTGTGATTAATTTTGATCAGGCAAACTTCATATAAGGTGGATAAGCTAATCGAATATCAACTGTCATTGTATATAACTGGTGCCTCTCAGAATTCAGTAAAAGCAATCAATAACCTCAAATTTATTTGTGAAAAGTATTTGCATGGAAATTATGTACTGGAAATTATAGATGTTTATCAACTTCCTGAGGTCGCTTATAAGGAGCAAATTATCGCGTTGCCCACATTAATCAAAAAGAGGCCGGCACCCGAAAGAAGGTTAGTCGGGGATTTGTCTGATACTTTGAAAGTATTAAGTGTACTTGGAATCACTCTTAAAGATATAGAATGAGTAATCAAAAGACTAATGAACAGCTGACTGCTGAATTAAAAGGATTGCAGGTTCAGTTAGAAGAAGCCAATGATACCATTGAAGCTATCAGAAAGGGTATGATCGATGCATTTGTAGTTCCCGGGCAGGAGAGCCATCAATTATATACACTTAAAACAGCCGATAAGACTTATAGAGTTTTAATAGAGAAAATGGGTGAGGGAGCAGTTACGTTAAATAAAGATGGTTTAATCCTTTATTGTAACCCACGTTTTGCCGCAATGGTGGATTTGTCTTTAAATAGAGTAATCGGTAAACAGTTTGATCTGTTTATCCATCACTATACAACTGCTAAGCTCAAAGAGATCATCAACTCTGGTAGTCTCTCAGATTACAAAACAGAGGAGATCCTGATTAGTTCCAATCTTTCCAGTATGCCTGTACTGATGTCTATGACTAATCTGGATCTGGAAGAGGGAACTACATTCAGTATTTTACTGACAGATTTAACCATACAAAAGGAAACTCAGGTAGTTTTAAGATCAAAAAACGAAGAACTTGAAGAAGCGAGGAATCAGGCACTAAGACTAAATAATGATCTGGAAGATACAGTAGTCGAAAGGACTAAAGACCTTTCGGTAAGCAGGGAACATTTTATGTTGCTGGCCAATAATATTCCTCAGATTACCTGGACGAATTTACCTTGTGGACGGTTTAATTTCTTTAATCAGCGCTGGTATGATTATACAGGCTTGTCTTTTGATGCGACATTTGAAGAATCATGGAATAATATTATTCATCCTGATGACCTTAATGCAACACTCGAAAAATTTAATATCTGTATTCAAACAGGAGAGGTTTTCGAAATTGAAAATCGTTATAAACGGAATGATGGTATTTATCGCTGGCATCTTAACAGAAGTATGCCATTCCGAAATGAAAATGGAGAACTCCTGTTTTGGGTAGGTACGGCAACTGATATTGATGATCAGCGTAAGTCAATCGAAAAGAAAGATGAATTTATAGGTATAGCCAGCCATGAACTGAAAACACCTCTTACAAGTCTGAAAGCCTATTTACAGTTAATCTCTAACTATAGGAAAGAACCAGTACCGGCTCAGGTAAAGACCTTTATTGTGAAAGCAGAAGGCTCTATCAGTAAGTTGCAGACCCTGGTCAATGATCTGCTGGATATGAGTAAAATACAGGCGGGAAAGTTATATTTCAGTCAATATCCGGTAAGTGTTAATGAACTGGTTGCTATGTGTACGGAAAATGCTGGTTATATGTTCCCGGATTATAATATCATTTATAAACCAGGTGATGATGTAAAGGTTAATGGGAATATTGAACGCCTGGAACAGGTATTGATGAATCTGATCAATAACGCTGTCAAGTATTCACCTTTGCATAAAGACATTATGTTATCAGTTACAAAGGAGGGCAAGCAGGTCAGGATTGCAGTGACTGATTATGGTATAGGGCTATCAAGCGGACATAAGGATAAGATCTTTGAGCGTTTTTATCGTGTAGATGATAAAAATTTTATGGCAAGTGGTCTGGGAATGGGGCTGTATATAGCTATGGAAATTATTAAAAATCATAAGGGGACAATAGGGGTACAAAGTAAAATCAATAAAGGATCTACTTTTTACATTTTATTACCTTTGCTTACATGAAATATGCTTTAACTCTTTTGTTGTGTTTTTTTGGATTACTGGGTAAGGGACAACACCTGAAACTTAGTCAGCTCAAATCATTTGTAGGTCAGCCTGTTGCTTCGGTTTCAGATAGTCTTAAGAGTACGCGCTGGGTAGTAAGACCTGAGCTTTCAGCGGTTAAAGGAGATCAGTTATACCGTACCTTTTCTTATGGAAATCATGGGTCTGAAAGAACGAAAGCATTATCATGGCTCCGGATCCAGGCAGATTATGGAGTAGTTAACCAACTTTATTATCAATTGAATAGTCAGGCATCATACGAGCTGATCCTTAAGGATATTAAAGCTTCCGGCACAGAAAAGAAAGACATACAAAGTATTGAGAATAAACAAATCAGTACCTACTATTTATCCACTGATTATATTTTTCAGACTATAGTAGGGGCTGATAGTTACACGATTATGGTTATGTCAAGCAGGGAGCACTGAATTTAAAATGCCTCTCCGAGATTAATCGAAAATCCTGAATAACCTTTACTGATACCATAGTCAACGGCTATGTTTGTATTGGAACCCTTATTAAACTTAATACGCAGACCGGTTCCGACTGCCGGATGAATAGTCTTAAATGCATTGTTTTCAGGCTCGGTTACAGAAGTAGCATTTGCAAAAACGACGAAACCAAATAAACCGTTATCAGTTAAATCTCTTCTGTACTCACTTTCTACATAAAAAAGACCTTTACCTCTGTACCTGTTCTGATCCATCCCCCTGCCTGATCTGTTATATGGATCCCAGCCTATACTCGGCAGGTTAAGATAAGGGATGTTGTTACTCAGCCCTGTCCATAAATAGGTCCAGAAAGCCAGTGTATTCTGCTGACGTGGTTTTGTACTGAAAGAGATATATTTTCTGGCATCTACATACAGAGACTTCCAGCTAGTGTTGCTGCCCAGGAAAGTAGGGTTGGTCCTTAAAACTATGTTCAGATAACCGCCTGGCAGGGGATTGATAGAACTGTTACGTGTATCATAGAGCAGGTTAAAGGATATTCCTGATGAAAAAGAATTGCTACCCTGCTCAGTTCCCGTATTATAGCCTGTGAATTTTTGAAGTCCCGGATCCGGCGCTTTGATGTTAACGAAGTAATCCAGATTATAACCAAAACCGGCGTAAAAATATGGTTTGATACGTTTCAGTGCACTTTGATAAAATCTGATGTATTTATAGCTAACCAATACTTTGTCGTCTTCTTTTCCGGAACCTAAACCCCAGGTATACTGAGGGTATACGAGAAACCGTGTATCTCCCTGTATAGTCCATGAATTATCTTTTAGCCAGATATCAGAACGTAAAGGAAGTCCGAACCTGCCTTGAAAATTCCAGTAAGGGGTAAAGGTTGCATTGGAAATATTCGTTGTTTTACGGTCACCTAAATAAAATCCCGCACTTGTTGAAGTAATCAGTGCGCGACCACCACCGGGAACATTGGCACCAATAGGAAGTAACGAAAAGAAAACTTTTCTGGAGTCTTCATGATCATTTTTATGAGACTTGATTTTAAATAAAGTCTTGGCCACATCTATTAGATCGCGTTTATCAGAGGTGTCTTTAGGGTGGTTATTGGCAGAAATAATATCACTGGCATTTTGTGCACTGACATGATAAGTAATAAATAAAAATGAAAACAGGAGGAGGATTCTTTGCATTAGGTCTAAAGATAGGTTTTTTCGTAAACTACGTTGCAAATAACGTTCCAACATGAACTATAAACGGATTCTTTCCAGGAAATCAGCATAAAAATCAGGTATTCCGCTTTTGGATATTCCTTTGATTACTTCTTCTACAGGGTAGTTTAATTTGATGATTTCAGCTTGCACATCATTATTACTAATGTCCAGCATCAGATAAGTAGCTAGTGGTTTTTCTTCTTTAGACCGCCCTACGGAACCGCAATTGAGAACCATTCTATTAGGTTCAGAAGGAATTGTCCTGATATAGGATTCATGTGTGTGGCCCATGATTAATATATCCGCCTGTTGTTCGTCCATCATTTGATTGACATCATCCAGATCGTGGTTTTGATAGATATATTCTTCATTGCTCCTGGTACTGCCATGTACCAGTTGAATATTAATGGTTTTGCCATTATGGTTATAAGTTAACCTGAGCTGTCCGGGAAGATGGGCCAGATACGTTCTGCAATCTTCATTAATCGAGTTTCTTGTGTAATTTATTGCAGTGATTCTGGCTTCTGTTTCTTCCATACTATGTTTTATAAGCGGAATGATGGGATAGTCGAAGGCAATTCTTTCATCGTGGTTTCCCATCAGACATGGAATTCTTAAGTTCTGAATGGTTTCGATAACCTCATTGGTCCAGGGGGCAAAGTCTACCAGATCTCCCAGACAATATACCTGATCGGCCTTTCTTTTTTCTATATCCTCCAGCACTGTTTGAAGTGCAGGCAGATTTCCATGTACATCACTGAATATAGCTATCAGACTCATGATTTATAACGTTTAGAAATGATAACAATTAATAAGGCAATTCCACTCCATAATAACATCTGCCAGGTAGAGAGGCTCCAGCCTCCAAATTTCCAACTAAGCAGCCCAAAATAAGTACCTACCGCAGCACCTATAAAATAGGTAGTCATATAAATGGTATTCAGTCGGCTATGCGCATGTTCGTGAAGACTATAAATACGGGTAAAATTAGTAATCTGTGTGGCCTGTACGCCAATGTCCAGGAAGAAGATGCTGATGATTAAAACAGGGACAGAAAAAGGAAATAGTTTAATCAGGATAATACTTCCAATGATCATCGAAACAGTTAGTATTAAGGAATTATAGACATTTCCTTTATCAGCAAGTTTACCGAAATATGGAGCCACGAGTGCCCCTCCAATGGCAATAAGACCAAATAAACCAATGGTACCCGTATGATAATTTAATGGTTGAGCACTTAAATGAAAGGTTAGTGTTGTCCAGAATGAGCAAAATACACCAAAAGTGAAAGCACCTAATAAAGCGGCCTGTCTTAAAACCCTGTATTCCTTAACCAGAGATAAGGTAGACTTTAAAAGACTCAGGTAGCTGCCTTTGAATTTTGGGGTCACTTCTGGCAGGTAAGCTTTTAACAATATGCTTATAGTCAGAACCATAATTGCTGATATACCATAGACATATCTCCAGCCAAACCATTGTGTAAGGAGGCCGCTCAGAACTCTTGCTCCTAAGATCCCAACTAATATACCACTGAATACCTGACCTACATTTTTACCCCGGTTATGTTTGCCTAAAGTGGCTGCCATAGGTAAAATAATCTGGGCAGGTACAGAGAAAAGGCCCACTAAAAAACTTAAAATATAAATTACAATAAGTGATGATGAAAGAGCAAACAGTGTTAAAACAACTGTAAGTAAGCCACAAAGTAACAAAATAAGATTCTTGCGATTTAGCTTGTCTCCCAAAGGCAGTAAGAAAAACATGCCCAGGCCATATCCAAGTTGTGAAAGCATGGAAATTTTGCCTGCCTGATTTTCATCGGCATGTAAGGACAGACCAATTTCCTTTAGGATCGGTTGGTTATAATAAATATTGGCTACAATAATACCTGCCGAAACAGCCATTAAAGGTATAATTGCTGGGTGTAAGTCTTGTTTATCTGAAGTCATGTATCGATTAATTCTGACGCAAACCTACGACAGGGATGACTTTACGGGTTGTACTTTTAATCGGTATATTTGTAAAAAACAACGGATTGGAACGATTTATTCAGCACGAACCACTTTTTATCAGGCATTTCAAGACAACAGTATGGCCGTTTCCGGTACATAATCACAACCATTTTGAGTTGATGTTTATCCATTCTGGTAATGGTCATCATGAGCTGAATGGTAAACTCAGCCCTTACACAGGGCCTTGTCTATTTCTACTGGCACCTGCTGACTATCATATTTTTATGATCCAGGAAGCAACTGAGTTTAGTGTGCTGAAGTTTACAAATTGTTATCTCGATGATGTTTCTGCGGGAACTGTTAAAAATGAATGGAACAAGTTGATTGATCACCTGTTGGTTATAAACAATGCTTCTGAAACTTGTCTGGTTGAATCAGCAAACGAACTGGATAAAATTGACCAGATCATGCGTATGATCGTAAGAGAATGGGAGGGAAGTCATACATCCAATGAAGTTATATTTTATCTGATCAGAAGTGTTTTTGCATTGATTAAAAGAAATGCCTTCCATCAGCGGGTACCTGATAATCTGCTTAATGGTAATCTGTTTATCAGTATGATGAATCATATTCATGTGCATATTAAGGATCCGTCAGAATTGCGTTTAACTGTACTGTCTGAGCGTTTTAACTTATCTCCTAATCATCTCAGCAGTTTATTTAAACAGCAGATGGGTCTCTCTGTCAAAAAATATATTGATGACTATAAATTTAAACTTATTGAAAACCGTTTGAAATTTGGTAACTCCATGATCAAAGAGATCAGTATTGAGTTTGGCTTTGCAGATTTAAGCCATTTCAATAAGTTTCTGAAAAACTATGGAGGTATTAATCCAACAGCTATCAGGAAAAAATCTGCCGGTGTATAAAGCTACTCCTTGTTATATAAGGTAGCTCCACCCGAATTTGAGGAAAGAATGGAAGCTGAACTATGTTTCCGCATTTTTTCTTCATAGTTAGCAACCGTCCCGAGTATATTAGTCCCTTTGCCAGCTGCTTCAGATAAACAGCTTGTCAACAGAAAGGCATCATGGAGAGCTGTGTTTGCACCCAATCCTCCCGCTGGACTCATTGCATGGATAGCGTCTCCCAGTACTGTTATTTTATTGCTGATCCATTTTTCTTTTGGAATTGAAGTTCTTACAGGGGTGATACTGAGTGTCGCAGGTTCAACAAGTCCGAACAGTACTTTAAGAGAAGAGGCCCAGGATTTTGTAACTTCTCCTACACAATTCAGAATATCTTCTTTAGACATCATTAAATTTTGATCTTTCTTCAATCCAAAACGTTCGCGGTTGCCAATAAAAGACCAGTAAATATAATCCTCTGTGTGGCTTATATTAAACAGGTGGTTTTGCTTTATAGCTTGCAGAGCTGATCCTTTAAATTGCATAGCATCTATAATTACAGCCATTTCCTCTTCAAAAATGACTGAAGTACCGAGCTGTAAAATTTTTGCTATTTGTTCTTTAGCTATGGCACTATAATAAGTCTTTCCATAAACATTAATATTGCCTGTATCTTCTAACTTTTGTCCTGGGAATTTTAACATAGACAACCTGGAATTAATGCCATCTGCAGCTACGACTAAATCTGCCTGGTAAGAAGTGCCATCTTTAAAATGAACCTGAACTTTTCCGTCAGGAAGTTCTTCATAACATACAAATTCCTTATTGAAATGAACATTTTCATCTAATCCGGATAATAACACTTCTCTCATGGTTAGCCGGTTTGCTCTCAGATCAGGTAATTTCTCCTGTTCACCGTCACTCCACGAATCAACCCAATGATCCTCCAGTATATCGAGTTGTGAGTTTAAGGTATTTACCCCGGTTGAATGAACAGCACAGGTATCAGTAAAAATTTGATAAAGCTCTTCCGAAAGACAATAAGTAAGCGCATCCTGGCCAGTCTCATTAATTCTGATCCGGTAACCTTGTATCCTGCTGTTTACTGCTGGATCTTTCTCGAAGATTTGGAAAGAGATATTGTTTTTTTTAAGTCCCTGTGCTAAACTAAGTCCACCTAAGCCCGCCCCGATTATGGCAATATTGATATTTTTATTTTCCATTATATTAAATATTTGATGATACAAAGCTGCATGATTATCGAAAATCAATTGTTACCTGAATCGGGGGAAGTATTAGACGATTAGCGGTAATACCCAGACAGGCAAGGACAGTTGTGTCTGGTTGAGGTTCTAACTTAGCCTTTATGCAAAAACAAATTATAAGAAACTTATTGTTAGCCCTTTTATTTTTTTTTGGTAAAAGCAGCTTAAAAGCTCAGATTACGCAGTTCCCTTTTGAGTTTAATGGAAAACATCTTTATATAAAAGTACAGGCTAATCAAAGTGATTCGCTCCATTTTATATTTGATACAGGAGCAACAGGTGCATCTATAGATTCTGCAGTTGCCGAGAAAACAGGTATAAGCAAAGAAAACCGTAAGATAGTATTGATTGCTGGCTCGGGTGGGGTTAAGAATTATACGATGGCCTTACACCAAAATTTAAACGTAAGAGGGGCGGTGATTAAGAATGTAGATCTTTCATTAGTTAATTTTTCTTCACTTTCAACTGATATTGGTGTAAAACTGGACGGTATACTTGGGTATGAGTTACTAAATCAATATGTGACAAAACTGGATTTTGATCGTAAGATAATATCATTATATAATCAGATTACAGCTGTAGATACCTCCGGATATACGGCTATTCCATTTGAGTTTAGTAAAAATATCCTGATTCCCCGGTTTCCGGTTTCTATTACACTGGCAAACGGAGAAACCTTTACCGGGAAGGTGATGTTTGATACTGGTAATACCTTCTCACTGATTGTAAGTACTCCCTTTAGTAAATATCATGATTTTGACAGCAAATTGGGTAAAACTGGTTATACAGTAGGGAGAGGGATGAACTCTTTCACCAAAGACCAGTTGGCTGTCATTAATTCCATGTCATTTGATGGTTTTAAATTTGGACAGATGAGTATCAGACTCACAGTGAATGATCAGGCTGTACCAAAAGATGGTTATCTGGGGATTTTAGGGATTGAGGTCATTAAGCGGTTTAATGTAATTCTGGACTATAAGCATCAGAAAATTTATCTGAAACCAAACCAGGCATATTCGACCGCTTTTAATATGGAAGAGCTCAAAGTCTCTCTGAGTGCTAAGGAAAGTAAAGAATTTCTGGAGAAAAATAAGACCAGACCAGGTATTAAAGTAACGTCATCGGGGTTGCAATATAAAATTCTGAAACAGGGGGATGGGCCAAAATCCACAATGACTGAGCGGGTCAGCTTACAGTATACTGCAAAGCTGGTTAATGGACAAAAATTATGGAGTACTTATGATAATAACAAACCATGGGTACATCGCCTTGATAAAACACTGGAAGGGGTAAGAGAAGCGGTGTTGATGATGCCTGCCGGCTCAAAATGGATATTATATATTCCCTCTTCACTTGCCTTTGGCGATGCCGGAGACGGGGATATTCCTCCAGGCGCTGCAATAATTTTTGAGGTGGAAGTTCTTAAATCAGCTATTTAACAGCTGATTTAAGAATCATTCAAAGAATTTTTTCTGCAGGGAATTATCCCTGTTTTCTTACATATTTAGTCAGGATTACAATAACCTGTCCTTCAATTTTACCTTCTATCTGATCGGTATTGTTTTCTACCAGGCGAATATTTTTAACTACAGTGCCTAATTTTGCGCTGAGTTGAGAGCCTTTTACATCTAAAGTTTTGGTGAGAACTACAGTGTCACCAGTCTGAAGGATACCACCAATACTATCTTTATGAAGCTCAACAGTATCTGTATCATTGTCAAGTCCACCAGCTGCTTTAGCCCAGGCAAGTCTTTCTTCATCAAGATACATCATATCAAGATTATCCATTGCCCAGCTTTCATTACTCAGACGGTTTAACATGCGCCATGAAACTACCTGTACACCAGGAACCTCACTCCACATACTTCCTGTTAAACAACTCCAGTGTTTACTGTCAAGTTCTTCTCTTTTCTCAATTTGTGCCAGACACTTATCACAGATGATGATGCAATTGTCTTCAGTACTGGTCGATTGGGGAGGAACTTCATATAATTTCAGGGATTCTCCCGACTGACATAGTTCACATTTGTTTTCGCTTCGTTCCAGTAATTGTTCTTCCAGTTTCATCTCTTAATTATTAATAGATGGCGAAGGTAATTATTTTAGACGGGAATAGAGTATAAGGATCCTTCAGGTAAGATTTCAGCTCTAAATCAGTATTTTTAACAGAATGATTTTTCAGTTGTTTTTTTTTTGACCTTTAGAAAATTAATCCATTCTTGGATACGCTGAAGTCCCTCAGGATTCAACATGCAGCAGCGTTCCCTGCCTTTTTCTTCTACAAAAATAAATCCTGCTACTTCCAATACCTTAATATGTTTAGAAATAGCTGGTCTGCTGATATTGAAATTTTTGGCAATTTCATTAATCGAAAGCTTCTTTTTAGAAAGCATCATCAAAATTTCCCTTCTGCTTGGATCGGCAATTACCTGGAAACTATCTAGTTCAAAGTTGTTCATGCAATATGTCTAAAGGATCGTTTCATAAATTATAAATGCAGGTTATTCAAAGATATGCGTAACTCGTATTTATGCAAGGATTCTGATTGTATTATTTATAAACATTCTATATAGACGGTATCCAGATTGTGACAAGATCGCAGGAATTGCATTGAACTGGTCTTTTAAAATTGTTTAATTTAGGGTTTTATGAATCTTGCAAAAGAAGAACAATAAACATAAACAGATGAAACAATTGATATCCTCATTATTTATTTCTGCCGCTTCTGTGATGTCTCTTTCTGCACAGCAAACGCAGAAACCTATATTATATGGGCATAACTGGATGGCAATTACAGGTAAGCCTCTGGCAGCAACTGCCGGTGCAATGACCTTTCAAAAAGGTGGAAATGCAGTTGATGCAGCTTGCGCCATGCTGGCAGCAACCTGTACCATGTGGGATACCTTAAGCTGGGGAGGTGAGACCCAGGCATTGATTTATAATCCGGTAACCAAAAAAGTAATTGCTATAAATGCAATGGGAGTAGCCCCCACAGGTGCTACCGTTGAGTTTTTTAAGAATAAAGGATACAATTTTCCGCCTGAATATGGTCCACTGGCTGCTACCACACCAGGTACACCCGGAGGGCTTATCTATATGTTAATCAATTACGGGACATTAAGTTTGGAAGAGGTCCTTGCGCCTGCTATGCAAATGGCTGCTGGTTACCCAATAGAAGCTCAGGCTGCAAATACTATTGAACATGGAAAGGAACAAATCAAACAATGGCCTTATAGCAAAAAGGTTTTGCTTACCCATTTAGGAGAGAAAAGAGAGGCACCCGAAGCTGGTGAAATTTTCGTACAGCAAGATTTATTGAAAACGCTTAGTCAGATGGTTGAGGCAGAACGTAAAGCGCTGAAGCAGGGTAAAAGCAGAAAGGAAGCGCTGATGGCTGCTTATGATCGTTTCTACACTGGGGATATAGCCCGAGAATTTGTACGGGGGAGCAAGGAGCAGGGTGGGCTCATCACTATGGAGGATTTGAAAAATTGGCGCCCCATAGAAGAAGAACCTCTTACTGTGAATTATAAAGGAATTGACGTATATAAGCTAAAGCAATGGACCCAGGGCCCGGTAATGTTACAAGCATTAAATATTCTGGAGAATTTCGATCTCAAAGCTATGGGATATAATTCGACAAAATATATTCATACACTTTATCAGGCTATGAACCTGGCATTTGCGGACCGTGATTTTTATTACGGAGATCCATATTCAAAACCTATTGAACCAATGAAAGGTCTGCTGAGCAAAGACTATGCGAAGCAACGTGCCGGTCTTATTCATTACGATAAAAACAACCCTGATATCGGTCCGGGTAATCCTTATCCATTTGAGGGTAGAGTAAATCCTTATATCAAACTACTCAAAAGCAGGGGATATGAACTCGATACGACCAAAAGAAATTTTGCTCCGGCGCATGATATGACTAATTATACACCCGAGTCAGTCTACCTGGAAAGGTTATGGTTAGGGACGACTTCAATAGAAGCAGCCGATAAAGATGGTTGGGTTGTATCCGTGACCCCAAGTGGTGGGTGGTTACCTGCTTGTATAGCAGGAAATACAGGGATAGGTATGAGCCAGCGCATGCAGAGTTTTGTGCTTGATTCTACAATAAATCCTTTCAATGTGCTGGCCCCGGGTAAGAGGCCGAGAGTAACCCTTTCTCCTTCAATGGCCTTAAAAGGTGGAAAACCATTCTTGTCTTTTGCGGTTCAGGGAGGAGATACACAAGATCAGAACCTTTTACAGTTCTTTTTAAATGTAACAGAATTCGGGATGAATGTACAACAAGCGACAGAAGCAGCAAACTTTAACACCAATCAGCTCTGGCTTTCTCTGGGAGGTACCAAAACAGCAGACCGGATGCCTAAACCAGGTCAGATTTTATTAGATGATCATACAACCGAAGCAACACGGGACGAGTTGAAGAAAATGGGTTATACATTAAGTTTCGGCGCGAGAACCAGCGGCCCCATCAATGCGATATACTTTGACTGGAAACATGGAAGTTTCTGGGGAGGGTCCAGTAACCATGGAGAAGATTACGGGATTGGTTGGTAGTTATTCCGATCTTTTGATTATAGAATAAAGATGAAACTTGCCTGGGATGAATTGCCCACAAAGAATTTTATAGCTGATTTAGCCACTGTGATCCCTGTAGCTAAATCAGCTATAATACCTGGGAAATCATTTTCCAGGTATTGCATATCCGTAGATTCAGGAACCCTGATCAGTAAATCACCGCCGCTGGTTCTGATTCTCCAGTCTTTAAATGTCTGTTGTTGTTGAAGGATCTGTTTCCATTCCTGCTGATACTTGCTCATTGCCCTATAAATTAAGCTGTATTACCCTTGCCGGATCATCATAATAAAGGTAATCATTAAATAAAGTTCTGTTATAGCCACTGCCTGTGAATCCAACCCGTGTATGATCTTTATCATAATTAGTCCATAGCAATACCGTAATTATAGGTAATCTATGATTGTAAGGGATGGTTTGATAACCATAGACATTATAACTCTGGGTATTATCACCAGTTTTGATACTAATGGTGCAATTGCCACAGGTCACTTCAAATCTGTAATCAGAATCAGGTATTCCATCAGATACTCTGACACATGAACTTAATAAAACGCAAAGTAATAACAGTGATAATAATTTAGTCATTATGAAAATTTGGATTCCCAAAGTTAATTATTAAAAGCAAATTATTGTTTTTGATGTGATAATATAGCATGAATAGCTATTAGTACATTGATTTATAGTTTGTTGTGAAATAAAATAGATGGATGATTATCTTTCTTTTAACTTGCGCATGAGCTGATCGATCCCTTGAGTTGCACTTTCTGTAGCTGAGTTAGCAAATATAATATAGCCAATACCTTTTCTCCGGTCTATATCAACCATAGTGAAATAGGTACCCGCGGAACCAGCATGAGAGGATAAATCAGTATTATTCTCAATGATATTGGCCCAACCCATTGCATAATTCTCTCTGCATCTGTGGAGGAAGTTATAGGTGCTTGCGCTAAGATAATTATCCTGATTATTCAGACCTTTCAGGTTAAGCTGGATGAATTTAATATAATCGGGAAGGGTGAGATTAAGATCACCGGCGGGTTCAATATAATTCAGATTATATTCTATTGTTGATGCAAGGGGTGTCAGCTTGTTGTTTTCAATAAGATGGCCCCAGGTATCTTGCTTTGACTGGTTATTCGGCCATGAAAAACCAGTCAAAATATTTAAGTCTCTGTTGAAAGTTTCTAAGATCATATCTTCCCAGCTTTTATTGGCTACTTTTTCCAACATTAATGCTGCAAGTGTATAACCAGCATTCGAGTATGTATATTTTGAACTGGTGTCAATATCAACTGGTTTCTGAGATAATACAAAATGTCCGAAACTCTTTCTTTTTTGTACTTTAGTTCCTTTGAACTTGGGAACTTTATTCCATTCTTCTCCTGCTGTGAAGGGCTGGATTCTTGCTCTGTGAGATAGAAGATCCTGAAGTGTTATCTTTAAATAAGCGGGATTTGAATCTTTTTTCCATTCCGGAAATAAATCAAAGAACTTTGTATCCCATTTGATTTGATTTTTCTCAACGGCCTTAGCTATTATAAAGGCAGTCATTGCTTTCGTATTCGAACCAATATGAAACCTGTCTGTGACAGAAGCCGTATCTGGAAGATTGTTGGCGTGATGACCTGAAAAGGATATTTCTATAGTAGAATCCTTAGTAATTACTGCATAAGCAAGCTCAGGTATCTGATATGCGGTACGTAGAGAATCGGCATACCTGCTGTTCTTTTGTCCAAGGCTAAAAGTTGAAAAAAACAATTGTGTAAGTAGGCATAGCGCTATTATTCTATAATTTATGAACTTCTTTCTCATCAATTGTCTGGCATTGGTTTTATTGAAATTTAATCAACTGTTTTCTGATCTGTTTTACTTTTGCAAAAAATCCAATACTCTCTTTATCTATAAGGAAGTCCATAGTTTGGAGAAGTTCTTCTTTAATCCAGTCATGTTTTGTCGTTAAATTAGCTAAAATATTCAGGCAATGTGATTTTATTGCAACCGGAACTTTCTCATCAATCAACCAGCTGAAAATAGTATCTGCTAAAATCCCGGTATCATAATCTGCAATGATTTTTCTGATTTCCGGTGAAGCATTTTTTCTGGTCATTAACGCCAGAATTTTGCTGTAATGCCGGCGTGCTGAAAGATTGTTTTGCGCAGGGAGTTTAAGCAGGAAATAATTGGCCTGAGTTAAGAATCTATCCTGCTGTAATGAATACACATTTTCTAATATCCATGCAGCCCTGAATGCAATTTGCTCATCGTGGTAAAAAGTTAAATCAATTAATTCTTTAACCAAAAAGTTCTTTGAAGCAATGATCGCAAGTTTTTCTACCTTACTTTTCTGAAGCGTCGTTTTTAAGTCCTCAAGCAGGGTACTATAGGGCATGGTTTAAAGATTTAACGTGTCAAAAATCTCTCCTCTGGTTAATTTTCCATTGATTTGGGCAATGACTTCGACTTTAGCCTTGAGACATAGGGCTTGATCTGACACACGAAAAATATCTTCAAAAAAGACTAGCTTTAATCCTTGTCTTTCGATTCTCAGCTTTACTGAAAAAGTATCTCCCGAAGTAAGTGATTTTTTAAAATCCATTTCTATCCTGGATACCATTAACAGGATGCCGTTGTTAGTCAGTTCCTTAAAGGAAATGTTTTTTGACTGTAGGTACTCATGACGGGCATGTTCCAGGTAGGATTGATATATAGCATTGTTTACAATGCCTTGTATATCGCACTCATAATCTCTTACTTTTAATTGAATCTCGAATATGTAATCTTGCATAAGGTCACAAAGATCAAAATAATATTTTATCTATAATCTCTTTGATAATCACAATTGATCTATCAGCTTATATATGTTAGGGTTATGTTTTTTTATTTTAATCCTGACAAATTTTGATGCTGGCATATTACTTTCTCCAACAACATTGTTAATGGATACTAAGACGTTTGTTTCGGGAAAATAAGTTACAGTATTCCTTTCTGGTATCTGATAAGAAACAATAACGAATAAAGGAGCAATGCGTTCAATACCATTGTCATAGTTAAACAGATCTACCTTTTCACCGTCTGTAAACCCACCTTTTTCAATATCTTTTTGATTCATAAACACCACCCGCCGTTCGTTCTTTATACCACGGTACCGGTCGTCAAGGCCATAAATTGTGGTGTTAAACTGGTCGTGTGTACGTGTAGTAGCCATCAGGTATTCATCTGGTGCAAGTAGATTGTCAGGCGTAGTGGTTAACGTAAATGGCGCACGGTCGCCATATTTTTTAGTGATGAAATTGCCTTCACGCGCAGCATTAGGCAGATAAAATCCTTCCTTCTGCCGTACTCTAACATTATAGTCTTCAAAACCCGGGATACATTTTTCAATGTCATCCCTTACTGCATCATAACTATCCGCGTACCGTTGCCAGTTGATAACTGACTTGCTCCCTAAGGTTGCCATCGCCATACGGCAGACAATCTGCATTTCGTTAACCAGGTTATCGGATATAGGTTTAAGTATACCCTTGGATGATTGAACGATACCCATTGAGCTTTCTGTACTTACAAACTGAGCTTCGCCATTCACCATGTCGACATCACTTCGTGAAAAGGTTGGGAGTATGATGGCTTCCTGTCCATGTATGAGGTGGCTTCGGTTAAGTTTGGTAGAGACACAGACACTTAAGTTAATTTTCTTAAGTGCTTTAGCAGTATAGGTTGTATCTGGTGTTGCCGATAAAAAATTACCCCCCATGCTAAAAAGGACTTTGACTTTATCTTCCTGCATAGCCTTGATGACCCCGACCACATCATAACCGTGTTTGCGCGGAGGTGTAAAGCCAAAAACGTTCTGTATGCGATCCAGTTGTTCGTCACTAGGTTTTTCATTAATCATCATGGTACGGTTACCTTGCACGTTACTGTGTCCCCGAACCGGGCAGACACCAGCTCCAGGCTTACCTATACTTCCTTTAAGCAATAGTAAATTGACAATTTCTCTAATCATATCCACCCCGTTTGGTTGCTGAGTGAGCCCCATTCCCCAACAAAAAATGATACGTTTTTTGAACGCCATCATCTGAGCTGCCTCATAAATTGCAGCTTGCGATACGCCAGAAGCTTCTGCAAGATCTTCCAGTTTATAATCTTCAAACTGTTTAATAAAAGCATCATGTCCAACGGTTTTCTCTTTTATAAACTGGTGATCGAATACTTCTCCGGGAGATTTCTTTTCAAAATCAAGTAATAAGAGCTCAAGGGCCTTTAAAAGCGCCATGTCGCCATTTATTTTGACAGGGAGATAAAGATCTGCGAGCTTAACGCCATTTCCAATAATGCCATAGATTTGCTGGGGGTTGCGAAATCCCATCAGACCAGCCTCGGGCAAAGGATTAATCGCAATGATCTTAGCTCCATTTTTTTTGCCTTTCTCAAGCGCACTCATCATTCTGGGTGCATTGGTTCCCGGGTTTTGTCCAATGATTACAATAAGATCTGTATCGTAAAAATCATCCAGTTTTACCGTTCCTTTGCCAATCCCAATTGTCGGCAGTAAAGCAGTACCAGATGTTTCGTGGCACATATTTGAACAATCAGGCATATTGTTTGTCCCAAATTCTTTTGCAAAAAGCTGGTATAAAAAAGAGGCTTCATTACTGGTTCTTCCGGAAGTGTAAAAAGCAGCCTGATCTGGTGTTTCCAAAGCATTCAGGTGTTCTCCGATTTTTTTAAAGGCATTGTCCCAGGAGATAGGCTCATAGTGAGTACCTCCTTTAGGTATATACATAGGTTCTGCCAGTCTGCCCATACGGCCTATTTCAAAATCCGTTAATTTGGCCAGATCATAAACTGAGTTCTTTTTAAAGAATTCAGCGGTGACTTTTTTGGTAGTCGCTTCATCAGCCAGGGCTTTCGCTCCGTTTTCACAGTATTCTCCAAGAGGGGACCGATCGTCATCGGGATCGGGCCAGGCACAGCTTGAACAATCAAAACCTCCTTTTTGGTTCATTGAGAATAAAGCCCTGGTTCCGCGGATCGGGACTCCTTCCTCAAAAAGGTCACTAAATGCTGCCATGACAGCAGGAACACCTGCGGCCCATTTTTCCACCTTGGTTAATTTCAGGTCTAATAGTTTGTATGGGTTTTCTGCTGCGGGTTCTTTCTTGTCTTTTTCCATAGCTATTTGTTTAATAGTGGATTGGGAAAATTATCGCTTTGATCTTCTTCAACCTGATCAAGGCAGGTAAAGTCCTTTTCAACGAGTAAACTTACAGGACCATTCCGATCATCAAAACCCACCTTGTCTGTGGTATTGAGCTCGTCGATCATTATCTTTGGCATGTTTAATACAATTTTGTCACCGATATAATCAGCTGTCAGCGTATCATTATTTGTCGTTACAATTATGTATGTCAGCGTTTTACCTGCGAATGCTGTATGTTCTTCCAGATGGCCTTCTGACCCCAGTTTCGCTACGTCCGATTTGGTTAGCCGATATCTCAGCGAGTTGCCTTTAATCCTGATTTTCATGTGATGTCGGTATTAATATTCGATCATTTGAAGTATATATATTGAATCTGTCTTCTCTTAAAAATCCCAAAAGTGTGATGTCAAATTCGGAAGCAAGTTCTACGGCAAGACTTGAGGGAGCACCAATGGCTGCTACAATGGAAATTCCGGCCATAGCAGCTTTTTGAATGAGTTCAAAACTTGCTCTTCCACTAAGTAATAAGATGTACCTGTGTAAGGGTAGGAGGTTACTGGCCAAAGCACTGCCAATTAACTTGTCCAGAGCGTTATGTCGTCCAACATCTTCCCGCAGAAGAACAAGTTCTCCTTCTAAGGTGAAAAGCCCGGAGGCATGGATCCCGCCTGTTGCGGTAAAACCACTTTGGGCTGCTCTTAGTTTCCCTGGTAATCCGTAAAATATAGTTGTGGATATGCTTAACAGGGGAGTGTCCAGCTCACTAAAGGAGCTAACAGTCCTTATAGACTGAATTGAGCTTTTTCCACAGACCCCACAACTGGAGGTTGTATAAAAATTCCTGTCCGTTTGCATCAGGTGGGGGATGCAATTTTCTGTGAGTTCTACCTGAACAATGTTTTTCTTTTGTGATGCGCAATCCATGTCTGTGTGATAGGCATCTGCCACATCAAGATAGGAAGAAATAATACCTTCTGTGAATAAAAAGCCAACTGCAAGATCCAGGTCGTTACCCGGCGTACGCATCGTCACAGAGATGTTTTTTTGTATCCGCTGTGCCTCAGGTCCGTAAGTTATTCTTATTTCAAGCGGTTCCTCAACAGAGAGTATGTCCGGCAACAGTGAGCTTGTTAAGCCGTTCACCTTTCTGACGGGTATATGCTTAGTGGAAACCAATTGTAAATCCTCCAATTCCTTATGATTTTAATAAAAGATTGCTTTATAAATTTAATCAAAAAACGTGCAAAAAGCAATTATCCAGGGGACATTTCGCCAATTGAGCCAAGCTATAGCTGAATGTCTTTTAAATCGCTTAACGTGTTGTAGTTGTTGAAATAACCGGTCCATTTTTCTGCAACCGGGAGATAACTGGGCTTCAATTGATCAAGGGCATATTTCATGCTATGTTTATGCAATTCCTGATTCGTAAATAGAGTGTATATCCTGGACAATGCTTTTGCAGAATATATACTACACAGAGGTTCAGGATGTTTATCCTTTATCAGGACCAATGCGTCGGTCGGGTTATCCTGGTACTCTTTAAAAATATAGGTCAATAGATCAGGTTGCATGTTTATCATATCACAGGCAAGTATGAATAAATCTTCATCTGGATAAAGCAGATGTATGGTCAGAATGCCTCTAAGGGGCCCGCCAATAGATAATGCAGGGTTATCTGTAACTAGCAGGTGGGTAGGAAAGATAGATTGGTATGAGCTTAACTGCTGTGTATTTACTGATACAATAACAGGAATTTGCAATGAGGACAATTTGTTAAATGCTTGTTGCACCCACGTTTGTTGCCTATACTGCAACAGACCTTTATCTTTGCCCATTCTTACGCTTTGCCCGCCTGATAAAATTACACCAATCATTTTTTATATTGAAAATTGCAAGTCTGTTTCCTGTTTTTTACTAATGTAAATTTAAAGAATATATCAACAGCCTTCTAAATTCAAAAACGAATTTTCGGTCTATAGGCTGATATAAAGATGGTTTGTATTCGCATAGTGTTCGGGGTTGGAATAGGGTTGATATAGCCCAGAGCTATATCAACCCTATTCCAACCCCGAACACTACACAGACAGTAACTTAATTGTCCTATACTGAGATAAGTTTACAGTAAAAAGTGAATTACTGATTTGTGTTTACAATGATAGTTTTAATTCCTGTTTGTTGTTTACAATGATT
>NZ_JACHCC010000011.1 GCF_014207135.1 Pedobacter cryoconitis
TCTGCCTCCTTTCCCTTTCTTGGGATGTTCGTTTTCTATACTCATTTTTCTGCTTTGAAAAACTTTCTTATGTAAACTCAGGGCAGGAATGGACAATCGCAATATAGCAGCCAGTGTTTCCTAAACCTGGAGAACGACACTAAAAATCAGAACAAAAAAAAGCTGCACCGGATCCGGTACAGCTTTTTTAAGAAAGGAATATTACCTTTCTGCAAGGGCCGCATTCAAAAGCCCTTTTTTCATTGATTACTTCCAGCCACCACCTAAAGCTCTGTACAATTCAACAACAGCATTCAGCTGTGCTGTTTTGATAGTCGCTAAATCAAGTTCGCTTTGTAAAGCATTACTCTGTGCGTTGATTACTTCCAGGTAATTAGCCATACCGCTTTTAAACAGCATGTTTGCATTCTGCAAGCCACCCTGAACAGTTTTCACACGCTGATCGGCAATTGTATATTGTTGTTTCAGTTTTTCTATCTTCACCAATTCATCAGACACTTCGCCTACCGCAGTTAAAACAGAAGACCTGAATTCCAGCACAGTTCTTTCACGGTCAACTATTGCCACATCATATTGTGTCTTCAATTGTTTACGTTGAAAGATAGGCTGTGTCAACCCACCAGCTACCGTTCCAAATAAAGAGCCTGGAATATTAAACCAGTTACTTGCTTTAAATGAATTCAAACCACCGTTTGCAGTAATCACCAGCGAAGGATATAGGTTTGCTTTTGCAATTCCTACTTTAGCATTTGCCTTAACCAGTTCCAATTCAGCATTTTTCACATCAGGTCTCAGACTCAGCAGACTGGAAGGGATACCTGTCCCTACCTGGCTTTGAACATTCATCATATTCAGAGTTCCGATTCTTGCAATAGTTTTTGGGAAAGCTCCTGTAAGAATACTCAAAGCATTTTCTTCAAGACCGATATTCTGCTCCAGCTGCGGCACCAGTCCGGCAGCAACCAAACGCTGTGCTTCTGCCTGCTGAATAGCTAAAGAAGTTACCTGACCAGCATCAAACTGTAATCTGATAATCGTCAGCGTACTATCGTTCAATGCCAGATTTTTCTTGGCTATTTCTAACTGTGTATCCAGCATAATCAGACGATAGAAGCTCTGTGCTATATTCGAAACCAATCTGGTCTGAACAGCCTTTTTGACTTCAGCAGATTGCATAAAAGCTGCACCTGCCGCATTTCTCTGATTCGCAATTTTACGCCAGATATCTGCTTCCCAACTCAGACCTGCCGATACACTATAGTCCTCGATATGTTTTGACTGAGAAAACTGGCCAATTTGCAAACCATTCAAACTATTATCAGAAGGACGGCTTGTATTTCCGGTTACTGACAAATTTAATTGTGGCAGGTTACCCAGTTTTGATTGTTTGAATAACAGAGAAGCAGCTTCCATATTTTTCAATGCAATCTGCATATCATAATTATTCCTGATCGCGGTATCAATCAGATTCCGGATCGTCTCTTCCTTAAAGAATTCTTTATAAGGAAGAGCAGCAATATTCGCAGTGTCAGTTTCCTGGCTGCCTCTGAATTTTTCAGGGGCAGCTTTGGCTGGTAAAGGAATATCCTTAGAGACTTTACAGGCACCCAAAACGAGTACAAGTAAAAGAGCAGCATATATATTTTTAGACAGTTTCATATTCATTGATATTAATAGGTTCTTCGTGTTCTTGTAAAGCTGGTTCCTGAGGTTTTCCAGTCACTTTTTCCTGTAAAAACTGGAAGATGACGAATAACACAGGGATGATAAACAATCCCAGGATTACTCCGGTAATCATACCTCCGGCAGCGCCGATACTGATCGAGTGATTACCTAAAGCTGATGGACCACTGGCACGCATCATTGGAATCAATCCTACCACAAAGGCAAGTGAGGTCATAATAATCGGGCGCAGCCTTAACTTAGCAGCCTCTAAAGCAGAAGCCACCAATGTATTACCTGCTCTTCTTCGCTGAACCGCAAACTCTACAATCAGAATCGCGTTCTTGGCGAGCAATCCGATCAGCATGACCAGTGCCACCTGCACATAGATGTTATTCTCTATTCCGGTTAAACCGATTGCAACAAACACACCGAATACACCAGTTGGGATAGATAAAATAACAGCTAATGGCAGGATATAACTTTCATATTGTGCTGATAAAAGGAAATACACAAAGACCAGACACAAACCAAATATGATAACTGACTGACCACCTGAAGTAATCTCTTCTTTAGTCAAACCAGTAAATTCATAGGCAAAACCTGAAGGTAACTGCTTAGCGGCTACTTCTTCCACTGCTCTGATGGCATCACCCGAGCTATAGCCCGGTTTCGCCATTGCATTGATTCCGATTGAATTAAACAAGTTATAACGGGATACAGTCTCTGGTCCGTAAACTCTTTGTAATTTCACCAGGGTATTGATTGGTACATTTTCGCCGGATCTGTTTTTCACAAAAACATTATCCATTGATGAAGGGTCTGCACGGTCAGCAACATCTGCCTGAACCATTACCCTATAGTACTTTCCAAACCTGTTAAAATCTGAAGCTTGCGCACTACCAAAATAAGCTTGCATCGTTGTCAGGACATCTCTTACCGATACGCCCAGCTGTTCGGCTTTGGCCTCATCCAGCTGAAGTTCCAGCTGCGGATAATCTGCTCTGAAAGAAGTAAAAGCTACTGCAATTTCAGGACGTTTCATCAGCTCGCCGATAAAGTTATAGGCAACACCACTGAACTTATCAATTCTACCACCAGTTTTATCCTGAAGCACCATATCCAAACCGTCCACGTTACTAAAACCTGGAACTGTAGGGAAAGTAAAGACAAAGAAATTCGCTCCTTTAACTCCAGCCAGTTTGCCCCTGATGATGTTCATGATTGCATTGATATCCTTCACTTCTCCACGTTCCTGTGTTGGTTTTAATAAAACGAACATCGCACCCGCAGACGGACTGTTAGATTGTGTCAGCAGGTTAAAACCTGACAATACGTTAAACAGTTTAGTGAAAGCCAGTGGTCTTAATAAAACCTCTGTTTCTTTTAATACCGCAGTACTTCTTTCAAGTGATGCACCAGCTGGCAGTGACATTGAGATAGCGATGAAGCCCTGATCTTCTGAAGGAATAAATCCTGTAGGAGTTTTTTTCACCATCCAGACAGTAGCCAGAATAACGATTAATAAACCTGCAAGTCCTACCCATTTAGTACGGATAAGGAATTTCAGACTTCCGACATATCTGTTGGTTAACGAATCAAAACTTGTATTGAAGCCTTTAAAGAAACGTTGTTTGAAGTTAGTTGGTTTACTCGGATCGTGTGCCGCACTATGGTTTTCTTTCAAAAACAAAGCACATAAAGCAGGACTCAGTGTCAACGCATTAACAGCTGAAATTACAATCGCAATTGCCAGTGTAAAAGCAAACTGCCGGTAGAATACCCCTGTCGAACCTTCCATAAAACCAACCGGTAAGAACACCGCACTCATCACCAGTGTGATCGAAATAATCGCTCCGGTAATCTCATGCATCGCCGCAGTAGTAGCTGGTTTTGGGCCAAGATGTTTATGTTCCATCTTCGCATGGACCGCCTCGACGACCACAATCGCGTCATCCACTACAATCCCGATGGCCAGTACCAATGCAAATAAGGTTAACAAGTTAATTGAGAAGCCGAAAAGCTTCATGAAAAAGAATGTTCCCAGAATCGCTACCGGAACCGCAATCGCCGGAATTAACGTAGAACGGAAATCCTGTAAGAAGATAAATACAACAATAAATACCAGGATAAATGCTTCAATCAAAGTATGGATAACCTGATCAATAGACTGATCCAGTGAAGTTTTAGTACTGTATACCACATCATAAGCTACGCCTTTAGGAAATTCCTTCTCGGCTTTTTTCATGAATTTGGTAATCGCAATCTGAATCTCATTCGCGTTAGATCCGCTTAACTGCTGAATCGCGATGTTAAGACCTGGTTTACTGTCTACACGAGTTAAGTTAGAGTAAGTATAAGACCCCAATTCTACCCTGGCTACATCTTTAAGGCGTAAAAATGAACCATCAGGATTAGAACGGATAATGATGTTCTGATACTCCTCTGGTTTAGTTAATTTACCTTTATATTTCAGTACGTATTCAAAAGCATTCTTACTGCTCTCCCCGAATTTACCTGGGGCAGCTTCTAAGTTTTTATCTTTAATAACTGCCATCACTTCATTTGGCGTCAGGTTATAGGTTGCCATCTGTGCTGGATTTAACCATACACGCATCGAATAATCCCTGCTTCCACCAAAGATGTTTGCCTGTCCAACACCCTGGATCCTTTTTAATTCAGGAATCAGGTTGATCTGAGCATAATTGGCTAAAAAGGTCTGGTTATAGCTTTTCTCATTGTTGGTGTGTAAGTCCAATACCATGATTAAGCTGTTTTGTTGTTTTGCAGTAGTTACCCCAGCCTGGATAACCTCGGCAGGTAACTGACTGGTTGCCTGTGCTACACGGTTTTGCACGTTCACAGCAGCCTGATCAGGATCGGTTCCCAGTTTAAAATAAACTGAAATAACCAGTGATCCATCATTACTTGCTGTTGAGCTCATGTAACTCATGTTCTCTACCCCGTTGATTGATTCTTCGAGAGAAGGGGCTACAGAACGTAATACGGTTTCGGCATTCGCACCAGGATAAAGTGCTGTGACCTGAACAGCTGGAGGCGCAATATCCGGAAATTGCTGTAAAGGCAATTTAGTAAGTCCCAATACCCCCAATATCACCAATAGAATGGAAATAACAGTGGCTAAGACGGGTCGGTCTATAAATTTCTTAAACATAATCTATGTAAATTATCTTGATGCAGTTTTAATAGGTTCTTCTTTTAGTTTTTCGGGTTTGATCACTTCGCCTTCTTTCAGCTTGTCAATACCTTCAAAAACAATTTTGTCTCCTGATTTCAATCCGTCTTTAACCAGGTAATTAGTGCCTGTAGTACCCAGAATAGTAATTGGAGTTTTGCTCACTTTATTTCCGGCATCAACCGTGTAAACGAACATTTTGTCCTGAACCTCTATTGTAGAAGATTGTGGAACAAGCAGCGCATCAGGATGACTGATGCTCAGTCTTAATTTACCGGTATTACCCGATCTCAACAGACCTTGTGCATTAGGAAATGTAGCTCTCAGGGCAATGGAACCTGTTTGTTTATCAAACTGTCCATCTACCATATCGATTTTTCCTTCCTGAGCATAAACCGTATGATCTGCCAGAATTAAAGCTACACCAGGTAGTTTTTTAAGTCTTTCAGCTACTGTTTTACCAGGATATGTCGCGTTGAAATTAATAAAGTCATCCTCTCCTAAAGAGAAATAAACATGCACTTCATGTGCATCCGAAAGCTGAGTAAGCGCTATAGGATCGGCCGTACCTACTAAACTTCCTTGTTTTTTAGGTAATCTGCCTACATAACCCGTTACAGGCGCTTTGATTAAAGTATAACCCAGATTGATATTGGCTGTAGCTACTCCGGCTTTTGCCTGTTCTACACTGGCTTGTGCCGACTGAAGGGTAGCTTTTGCGCTTTTCAACTGGAAATCAGATACCACTTTATTTTTAACCAGCGGTGTCAGTTTGTCTACTTCGAGTTGTGCATTGGTTACAGCTGCCTGTGCTGCATGTAATAAGGCTTTAGCATTGTTAACTGCTTCCTTGAATGGAAGTTCATTGATTTTAAAAAGTGGCTGACCTTTCTGAACAAGGGCACCTTCGCTCACATAGATTTTATCCAGAGAGCCTGAAATCTGAGGGCGTATTTCCAAATCAACAGCTCCTTGTATAGAAGCCGGATATTCGGTAAAAGTAGTCTCAGAACTATTATGTAAAGAAATAACCGGAAGTGATTGTACCACAGGAGCGGCTACCTGGACTTTATCGCTGGAACAGCCGATAAATAAAACAGCAAGAAGTAAAATTGGTAGTTTCATAACGTTAATTGTTGTTTAACTGGTGATTGTTTGGGTAAGATGTATTGTTAATATTGGGGTAATGTCTCTTTAACGTAAATAGGTTATTTAACACTGTTAAGTTATGGGGTAAAAAAAACGAAATAGTGCGTACAGACTTCTTCCTTAGTGGCTGACTAATTACGTATAGATAATCTAACAGTGTTAAGTATTCCATAAAAAAATTTTTTAATCGTTTATTGTTCGGATAATTCCGTGAATAGCATCTCTCAGGATATGCTGATTCATTTCTTCGTTGGTGCCTTTATTGACCAGGTTAATAGAGATTAATCCGTGTATAATAGACCAGAAGGTATAGTACTTCCGGCAAACTCTATCCTGACAAATTGCCTTATCATCCATGATTTGTATAATCGTATCGCTGATCAGTTTACGTGCAGCTTCTGCTTCCGGTAAAGATTTCTTTTGTTCACAGCACATCATGTCTACCCCAAACATAACCTGATAAAGGTGGGTGTGTTCAAATGCAAAATCCCAATAGGCAATCCACATAGCCTCTAATTGTTTTTCGGGCGTATTGTGTTCAGCTTTGGCCGCTTTCAGTTCTATCAGTAAAAGACCGTTTCCCTTTCGCGTTAATTCCAGTAAAATACCTTCCTTATTGGCGAAATACTCATAAATAATTGGCGCAGTGTATTCAATTTTATCAGCAATTTTACGCATGCTTAAGGCTTGCCAACCGTCTTCTTTGACAATATCCAAGGCAGCATCAAGAATATTAGCTCTTGTTTCTTCCTTAATCCTTTGAATTCTTTCCTTACTACCCATGATAATTATTTGTACTGTGTAAATAATCTAACAGTGTTAGACAAATGTATAACTAGTTTTAAAAATCTATATCAAAGTATTGTCACAACTGTGAAAAGTGCCGAAATAAGCTTTTAAATGCAGTTTATTTTAGATAATGTTTATCCGTTTTTGAGATTGCAGAAATGTAAACCTTATTTTTTACGTTAACGACTTAACAAAATCTTAGGCTAATGTCATGAGTGTATTCTTGTCTTTACCAGTTTTGTTTTATCTATTCTCTGTCCCTTTGTTAAAGATTGAGAAATGATGTGAGTTACTGCAGCGGCACGTTCTTTTACTGGTCTGCTCAACCAATATTCAAAATCATGCTGTTCATCATTGGCATCTTTCATCATCACCCTTTTGAGTACTGGTGCTATTTTTCTAATCATAAATAGATAAAATTGTTCCCTGGTATAGTAAATTCCCTCCTAACACTGAGATCAGCTTACAAAGTAGCTACCGATTTTTTATCCGGGTAAGTGAGCTTAAAACTTTTCCTGTTTCCTTTCGAGGTAAGATGAAAAATATTGGTCTGATCGTCAAAAAGATCATACAAAATGGTACTGCTGGTCTCCAGTTTAACGATACTTTTAACTTTCGACGATTCCAGGTAAACCACAATGGCTTCATTGTCGTTCTCAAAACCAAGATAGTTTAAAGAGAGTGGTTTTCCGTCAGCAGCAAACTGCAGATGGGCTGCGATATATTTGCTGATCAGCTGATCCATTTCCTTATGTTTCGCTGCTGAAGAAAGATCAGCTTTAACTTTATATTTCTTGCTTAGGATATCTTCAAAATCATCGGTAAAAATCCGGCAGCTCACCTCCAGGGTTCCCTCCTTGAGATTATAGTTTAATTCAGTTGAACTCAGATGTAAAGGGTGTTTGCCCCTGCTTCCGGCTGCTTCTGGTTTAAGCGTACCAAACACAACGTAACAAATTAATAGAGATTGATGTAAGAAAGACAACATAACACGGATATGATTTTTGCTTTACAAAAAAACGGTTTAAATTTAGAGTCTGCTTATTATTTATCAAATAAATCCTAAACAGCCCCTCAAATTCAACATACAAACCAAATGAATAAAACTTTTACCGCCATGCTCCTGCTCTGCTGCTCTTCAGTGCAGGTTTCTCTGGCCCAGAACATTCAAAACAATCCGGGCAGTAACCACGGAAATAAATTTGAACAGTTAGGGACCATTATCCCGACACCTAACGAGCAAAGGACAGCAAGTGGTGCACCAGGAGTAAAATACTGGCAGCAGCGCGCGGATTATGACATCAAATGCAGCCTCGATGAAAAGCAGCTTGAGCTTACAGGCGCAGAGAAGATAACTTACTTCAATAATTCGCCTGATGTGTTAACCTATATCTGGTTACAGCTCGATGAAAATGAGCATAACAACCTGCGCAATGCGAATTATCAAAACAGTACAAAAATTCCTGAATTCACTACTACCAGAGCACTGGATCAAATGGCATTTGATCAGCCTGATAACGGTAAAGGGGTTTCTGTCCTGAAGATTACGGATGCATTGGGTAAAGAATTAAAATATACGATCAACAAAACGATGATGCGTGTAGAAATACCTGCACCATTAAAATCAGGTCAGCAGTTTGTATTTAATGTAACCTGGAAATATAAAATTACCGACAGAATAGCTGGTGGCGGACGTGGTGGATATGAATTCTTCCCTGAAGATGGAAATTACCTGTTTACCATGACACAATGGTACCCGAGATTATGTGTTTACAGTGATTTCCAGGGCTGGCAGAACCACCAGTTTACCGGAAGAGGTGAATTTGCACTGACTTTTGGAAATTTCAAAGTACAGATGACTGTTCCTGCAGATCATACGGTGGGTGGAACCGGTGAGTGTATTAATTACAGCGCCGTACTATCCCCTGCTGCCCTGGCCAGATATAATAAGGCAAAGACTGCCACAGAGCCTGTTGAAATTGTAACTTTAGACGAAGCTAAAAAAGCAGAGACCACTAAAAGTACTGCAACCAAAACCTGGGTGTTCAAAGCCGATAATGTCCGTGATTTTGCCTGGACTTCATCCAGAAAATTTGTCTGGGATGCAATGGCCCAGAAAGTAGAAGATAAATCGGTAATGTGTATGAGTTTCTATGGTAAGGAAGCCTATAATTTATACAGACCTTATTCTACCAAAGCGGTAGCCCATACAGTTAAAACCTATTCACATTTCACTTTCCCTTATCCATACCCTGTCGCACAAAGCGTTGAGGCAGCTAATGGGATGGAATACCCGATGATCTGTTTTAACTACGGCAGGACAGAAAAAGATGGCACCTATAGTGAAAGTGCTAAAAATGGTATGCTGGGTGTAATTATCCATGAGGTAGGACATAACTTCTTCCCTATGATTGTCAATAGTGACGAACGTCAGTGGACCTGGATGGACGAAGGTTTGAACTCATTTCTGGAATACCTGACTGAAGAGCTTTGGGATAATAAATTCCCTGTTAAAAAAGGGCCAGCCTATACGATCGTTGATTACATGAAATTACCTAAAGATCAGCTGGAACCAATTATGACCAACTCAGAAAATATTGAACGTTTTGGTCCTAATGCCTATTCCAAACCGTCTACAGCATTAAATATTCTGAGAGAGACTATCATGGGCAGAGAGCTTTTTGATTACGCGTTTAAAGAATATGCTAAAAGATGGGCTTTTAAGCATCCTACGCCTGCTGATTTATTCAGAACGATGGAAGATGCCAGCGGAGAAGATCTGGACTGGTTCTGGAGAGGCTGGTTTTACAGTACCGATCCATGTGATATTGCTCTTGACGGGGTTAAATTTGCTAAAGCAGATGTAAACTCCAAAGTCCCTATTTCCAAAGTAAAAATGGTGAAACTGGAAGCTCCGCAGGTCAACGCTTTTGATGACATTTCTAAGGTCAGAAACAGAGAAGACAAAAACATTAAATTTTATACTGATCAGGATAAATCAACACAGGATTTTTACTGGAGATATGACCGTGGAATAGAGAAGTATAATGAAAAAGAGCAAAAACAGGAACTTCCTGTATTGTTTGAAGCATTATCCTCTGATGATCAGGCCAAATATGCTGGTAAATTCTTTTATGAATTGTCCTTCAGTAACAAAGGTGGATTGATTATGCCGATCATCGTCGAATTCACTTACGCTGATGGTACAAAAAAAATCGACAGGATACCTGCCCAGATCTGGAGACACAATGAACAGCAGGTTTCTAAGTTCTATGTTCAGGATAAAGAAGTGACAGCCATCAGACTTGATCCTATGCGCGAAACAGCTGATATTGACGAAAGCAATAACACCTGGGGTGGCAAAGCTGAAGTTTCCAAATTCCAGTTGTTTAAACAAAAATCTACTGCTGCACGTGGCCAGTCAATGGGTGTTAATCCGATGCAAAGCGCAAAAGGCATTCAGTAAATTATAAATTATGACATGAACCTGCCCGAATGTTTATCATTCAGGCAGGTTTTTTTGTAATTTTACAGTCTATCATGCGTAAACTACTGATCTGTATATGTACTGCTGTCCTGTTTTCAGTAAACACCCGGGCACAGGAAAACATCAAATTAAAAGCCGGGGATCTCATTTTTCAGAATCTCGATTGCGGTCCGCTCTGCGACGCTATCAATGCCGTTACACAGGGCTATCAGGGTAATAAATTTAGTCATATGGGAATGGTCCTGCTTAGAAATGATAGTACACTAGTCATTGAAGCATCGGGCAAAAATGTTCACCTGACCCCTCTCAAAGTATTTTTAGCCAAGTCCAGCCATCCGCATTACCTGGGAAGACTGAAACCAGCTTATCAAAAACTGATTCCTTCGGCCTTATCATTTGCGATGCAGCAGATGGGTGTTCCCTATGACGATGAGTACTTATATAATAATGGAAAATATTACTGTTCCGAGTTAATTTACGATGCTTTTAAAGCTGCTAATCATGATCAGCCGTTCTTTCAGTTATTTCCGATGACTTATAAGGAACCAGGTTCAGGAGCCTTTTTCCCGGTATGGAAAGCCTATTTTGATAACTTAAAAATGGACGTTCCTGAAGGCAAACCAGGTTGTAATCCCGGAGGCATATCTTTATCTGATAAAATTGATATTCTGGGGCAATATAAGTAAAGTCAATTGCTCCCAGAAAGTCATATAGATATCAAATTAACCTCTAATTTCATCTTTAAAGTACATTTATTGGTTTTTTCATCAATTATGCCCGATAATTAGACATTCTTGTGCTGTTTCTGGTTTTATGTGGCTGGAAATTTGTTAATTTGAATCATCAAATATTGGTTTAAAGCTTAAAAAGCAATATTCATAAAAAAAGGATTATGGCCGACAAAGAAAAAGAAAAAGAAAGTACCCATATCTTATCAATTGATATAGGTGGTACTGGTATCAAAGCATGCATCTTAACTGAAGATGGTGAATTATTTTCTGAGTACACTAAACTTCCAACACCAAAGAACTCTACTCCCGAAGCCGTTATTAACGTTATTCATGAATTAGTTGCTCCACTGGCGCCTTATGGTAAAATCGCAATGGGTTTTCCGGGGTATGTCAAATGTGGCGTTGTAGAAACAGCTCCTAATTTAGCAAAGAATAAATGGGCGGGCTATCCTCTTGCACAGCACATCAGTGATGTTTTAGGAAAACCTGTCAGGTTAATTAATGATGCCGATCAGCAGGCACTTGGTATTATATCAGGCAAAGGCTTTGAGATCGTTCTTACTTTAGGTACTGGTTTCGGCACTTCACTTACTTTTGATGGAGAACTACTTCCCCATCTTGAACTGGCCCATCTTCCTATCACCAAAAACAAAGATTACGACGATTACATTGGGGAGAAAGCCTTTCAGAAAGAAGGTGAAAAGAAATGGAATGAAAGATTAAAACGTATTATAGAAATTTATAAGACCGTTTTTAACTATGACCAGCTCTATCTTGGTGGTGGTAATGCCAAATATATTACTATCGATTTAGATCATAATATCCATCTTGTTTCCAACAGAGATGGTATCAAAGGTGGCGCCAAATTATGGGCTGCTGAAGAAAAATATCACGTTTTCACTACGTATCCAAAATCAAATACATCAAATGGAAAGTAAATTCACATTAGGAATGATCGGCCTTGGTACAATGGGCCGCAATTTATTGTTGAACATGGCCGATAAAGGCTTTGCAGTTACAGGTTACGACAAGGATCCTAAGATGATCCAGAAACTTAAAGAAGATGGCGTAAAACACAACCTGACTGCTTACAGCTCATTAGAAGATTTTATTGGAAGCCTGGAATTGCCAAGAAGGATTATGCTTTTGGTTCCTGCAGGACCAATCGTTGACAGTGTAATCCAGGAATTAGTTCCTTTACTGGATAAAGGAGATATTATTATTGACAGCGGTAACTCACACTTTACAGATACTACTAAAAGAGCAGAAGACTTAGCTGCACAGGGAATCCATTTCTTCGGAATGGGAATTTCAGGTGGAGAAGAAGGTGCCCGTTTCGGTCCTAGTATTATGCCTGGTGGTGATAAAACTGCTTATGGCGATATGAAAGAGATCCTGGAAGCAGTTTCTGCAAAAGTAAAAGGTGATCCTTGTGTAGCTTATATCGGTCCGGGAGCTTCAGGACACTTTGTTAAAATGGTACATAACGGGATAGAGTATGCCATGATGCAGTTGCTTGCAGAAGCATATGACATTATGAAAAATGCCCTGGAATATTCAAATGAAGAAATTCACGATGTATTTGAAAAATGGAACAATGGCCGTCTGCAGTCTTTCCTGTTAGAAGTAACCAAAGATATATTCGCCTTTAAAGATGAGAAAACAGGTGGTTACCTGGTAGATTACATTAAAGATGAAGCCAAATCCAAAGGTACAGGTAAATGGACATCTCAGGTCTCTATGGACTTACAGTTACCAATTCCTACGATTAACGAAGCAGTAAGTACCAGAGATTTATCTAAATTCAAAAGTTTACGTGTTGCTTTATCAAAAACCTATGCACAGGGAAAACCAACTGTAGGAGATAAAGACAAATTTATTGTAGAGCTGGAACAAGCTTTATATTTTGCAGTGATCACTTCTTATGCACAGGGCCTTCATTTATTATGGCAAGCCTCTATTACTTATGAATATAACCTGAACTTACATGAAATCGCGCAAATCTGGCGTGGTGGATGTATTATCAGAGCTGCATTCCTGGAAGATATCTACCAGGCTTACAAAAAACAACCAGATCTGGAACATCTTTATGCTGATGCTGGTGTAGCTAAAAAACTAGAAGAAATTCTTCCTGGTATGAGATCAGTAGTTAGCCATGCGGTATCAACCGGACTGGCTGTTCCTGCATTTGCTTCTGCCCTGACCTATTTTGATTCGTTAAGAACAGAAAGAATGCCTTCTAACTTAATCCAGGCACAAAGAGACTTTTTTGGTGCACACTTATTTGAACGTACAGATGCAGAAGGAACATTTCATGCAATCTGGAATCCAGTAAAATCATAATATAAGAGATATAAACAGATGAAAACAAGTCAATGTCTTAACCCAACCGTTTTTGTCATTTTTGGTGGCACAGGGGATTTAAATATGCGCAAACTTGCGCCAGCGATCTATAATCTGTATTCGGACGGCTTTATGCCTAAGGATTATGCAATCATCGGCACTGCAAGAAGTAAACTTACTGATCAGCAGTTCCGGGATACCATTATGGAAGGGGTCAATTCATTCTCCCGTGCCGGAAAGGTAAAAAAAGATAAATGGGCCAGCTTTGCTGAGAACGTTTATTATAATCCTGTTGATGTATCTGCACCAGAAACCTTTCAGGACCTGAAAAACAGCATTGAAAAGCTTAAAGAAAAGTTTGGCCCTAAAACACAGGTAATTTATTATCTGGCTGTAGCGCCCAACCTGTTCCCGCTGATTGCAGAATGTATTGCTAAATATGATCTTGCTGGAAATGAAGACAATTGCCGTATCGTAATTGAGAAACCATTTGGCCGCGATTTAGAAACTGCCAGAGCATTAAACAAACTGTTAACAGGTATCTTCACCGAGAAACAGATTTACAGAATAGACCATTACCTGGGCAAAGAAACCGTTCAGAACATCATGGCCTTCCGTTTTGCCAATTCTTTCCTGGAGCCGCTATGGAACCGTACTTATATTGATCATGTGCAGATCTCTGTAACTGAGCAATTGGGTGTCGGAGACCGCGGAGGTTACTATGATGGTGCAGGTGCTTTAAGAGATATGATACAAAACCATATTCTCCAGTTGCTTTGCTTAATCGGAATGGAAACGCCAATTAATTTTGATGCTGATGAAATCAGAAACAAAAAGGTTGATGTACTGAAAGCAATGCGTCCTTTTGGACCTGATGATATCAGGTTGAGTACTGTCCGCGGACAATATTCCAAAGGATGGGTTGAAGGTAAAGAAGTTCCGGGATACAGATCTGAAAAAGATGTGGATGCACATTCCAATACTGAAACTTTTGCCGCTGCCAAATTCTTTGTAGATAACTGGCGCTGGCAGGGAATTCCATTTTATGTACGTACAGGAAAACGTTTATTCCAAACCTCTTCCCTGATTACAATACAGTTTAAGGATGTGCCTCACCAGGTTTTCCCAGCAGGGGTAACCGAACACTGGCAGCAAAACAGACTGATCATCAGCATACAACCCGAAATGAGTATTCGTTTACAGGTTCAGGCTAAAAGACCAGGACTGGATATGGTCTTAAATCCTGTAGATATGGTTTTCGATTATAAAGGAACTTACAGTTCAGAAGCTCCTGAAGCTTATGAAACCTTGTTACTGGATGTAATGATTGCTGATCAGACACAATTTATGCGTGCAGATCAGGTAGAAAGTGCCTGGGAATTATTAATGCCTGTAATCAATGCCTGGGAGAGTAAAACTTCCCTGAGTTTCCCTAACTACCCTGCAGATTCGTGGGGACCGGAAGATGCTGAGGCACTGATTGCCAGAGATGGTTTCCACTGGTTTACTTTACCATTAAAAAATAAGGATTAGTATGAACTTACTCATTTATAAAACAAAAAGTGAACTGCTGAATGACATGGCAGATTACATCATTGCAATCGCCGAAAAAGCTATTGCTGAAAGAGATTGTTTTAATTTTGTACTGACGGGAGGTAATTCTCCAAAAGAACTATACCAGATCCTGTCTACAACATACCGCGAGAAATTAGACTGGTCAAAAGTATATTTCTTTATTGGCGATGAGCGTAATGTACCTCCGGGACATGAAAGTTATAATGGTCTGATGGCCAAGAAATCTATTCTGGATCCTTTAAACATTGTTGCTGACCATATCTTTTTTGTGGATACAACCCTGGCTCCTGAAAAAGCTGCCATTGAATATGCAAAAGCAATCTCAGCTCATTTTGATGGTGCTGACCTGGCTTTCGATCTTATTTTATTAGGCATGGGCGATGATGGTCATACTGCTTCACTGTTCCCTGGTACTACAATTTTAGGTTCCAATGAAGTAGGTGTTGAGAGTGTTTATGTAGATAAATTGTCTACTTACAGAATCAGTTTCACAGCTCCCTTGATTAATAAGGCAAAAAACATTGCTTTCCTTGTCTTTGGTGAAGCTAAAGCTGATGCGCTTAAACATGTTATCGAAGGTGATCCTAAAACTCCTGAAGTATATCCTTCACAGTTGATTGATCCGATTGATGGCAGCCTGACCTGGTTCCTGGACAGTGATGCTGCACAATTACTGGACAACTAGTTTTTAAAACAGCTAATGGCCCTGTTTCGTCAATCCGGAACAGGGCTTTTTTTTGCCCTTCAGCGAAGGTTAGATCCAAATGAACAATTCGCCTGTTAGTTTTGTTGTATAGTTAAATTCAGCTATGCCATTTCAAACAGATATTCTTATTATTGGTGGCGGACTTGCTGGCTTAACTGCTGCGCTACATCTTCAACGGGCAGGACTACAGGTAACTGTGATCGAGAAAGAGACCTATCCCCATCATAAAGTCTGTGGCGAATATGTTTCGAATGAGGTTATGCCTTACCTGCAATGGCTAGGCGTTAATCCAAAGGAGCTGAACCCCACAACCATCTCCAGGTTTCAGTTTACTACCCTTTCGGAAAAAAGCATTTTCACTCCTCTTCCTCTTGGCGGTTTTGGCATCAGCAGGTTTAAGCTTGATCATTTTCTTTACGAAAGGTTCGTCACCCGGGGGGGGCTGGTAGTCCATGACAGTATTGACCAGATTAGTTTCGAAAATGATTCTTTTACACTGTTCACCCTCCAGGGTTCACAGATTCGGGCCAGGTATGTTATCGGTGCTTATGGTAAAAGATCTTCCATTGATCATAAATTAAAAAGACCTTTTGTTCAGAAAAAATCACCATTTCTCGCTGTTAAGGCTCATTATAAAGGAGAGTTTGCCAATGACCTGGTGGCATTACATAATTTTAGTGGCGGCTATTGCGGGGTATCCAAAGTAGAAGATGATAAAATAAACATCTGTTATCTCACCGATTACAATAATTTTAAAACATACAAAAACATCTCCACTTTCCAGGAGAAAGTGCTCTATCAGAACAAACACTTAAAGGATATTTTTGAAAACAGTCAACCCTTGTTTGAAGCACCTTTAACGATCAGTCAGTTAGCATTCGGTGCAAAAGAAGTAGTCAAGGACCATATTCTGATGATCGGCGACACTGCCGGTCTGATTCATCCCCTTTGCGGAAATGGTATGGCTATGGCTATTCATAGTGCACAGATTTGTGCAGAATTATTAATTGATGTTTTCCGCGGTGTTATTCAGAGTAGGGCCATACTGGAAAAACGCTATTTGATATCATGGGACTACCACTTTCAACAGAGACTATGGATGGGTAGTAATTTATCAGCCATTTTAAATAAAAAATACCTGGCCGATCTTTTAATTACCGGAATGAGCCGTATACCTTTTATTTTCCCTATGCTGATCAGAAAAACGCACGGTCACATTATAACGGTTAAATAATCATGTTTGTAGATACCAGATACAGAAGCACTGAGCCGGAAATCATGGATGACTTCAAGCTGGAAGGAGAAATATTGAGAGATGCACTGGATAAAATTGCCAGCATCAACCGTCTGTTGGGTGGAAACAAAGTTACCCTGGAAGGAATTAAATATCTGCTTAGTGCACAACCAAAATCAGCCGTTATACGTATTACAGATATAGGATGTGGCAACGGAGATATGCTGAGAACACTGGCTGATTACGCAAAGAAAGAAAGCTTAAATTTTATACTTACTGGTATTGATGCCAATAATTTCACCATCGAACACGCCCGTAGTTTGTCTGCCGGATATACGGATATCAGTTATCAATGTGCAGATATACTGAAAGAACCGGATGCTATCGAACAGACGGACATTCTGCTTTGCACGCTAACTTTACACCACTTTAATAACCTTGAAATCATCTCCCTGCTCCAAAGTTTTAAGCTGAAAGCAAGACTAGGTTTTGTAATCAACGATTTACAGCGCAGCGCAATTGCTTATTACCTGTTTCTGGCCTTATGTTTTGTGTTCGGCCTTAATGAGATGTCGCGTAAAGATGGACTGATCTCCATACTTCGCGGATTTAAAAGAGCTGATTTAATATCATATTCAGAGCAATCAGCACTTAAACTTTACTATATTAAATGGAAATGGGCGTTCCGCTACCAATGGATCTTAAAACAACATGAGCGTAAAAATTAAAAGTGTCAGCAAAGCCTTACCTGAATATTCAAGAGAGACGGCAGAAATCCTTCCTTTTCTGGAAACCTGGTTGCAGGGACAGGATGAAAGGTTTATCCGTAAGGTCAAAAAGATATTTGAAAATGCTGCAGTAGACAAGCGCTATTCATTTATGTCTCCCGAGGAAGTTTTTGGTGAGCTCAGTCTCGAAGAACGGAATAATATTTATATCCGGGAAGGGATTAAACTGGGCGAAAAATGCTTGCGTACAGCCATTGACCAATCAGGCTGGAAAAGTGCAGACCTTGATTTTATCATTACGGTCAGCTGTACCGGAATTATGATCCCCTCACTCGATGCTTACCTGATCAACAGCTTGAATTTAAGACAGGATATTGTCCGCCTCCCTGTCACAGAGATGGGTTGTGCCGCTGGCGTATCAGGAATAATTTATGCCAAGAACTTTCTGAAAGCCAACCCTGGTAAAAGAGCCGCTGTTGTGGCTGTAGAATCCCCTACTGCGACTTTTCAACGTCACGATTTCTCTATGGCCAACATAGTCAGTGCCGCTATTTTTGGCGATGGGGCAGCTTGTGTCCTGTTATCTTCGCATCCTGATGATGAAGGCCCGGAAGTATTGGGTGAGTCTATGTACCATTTTTACGATGCCGAAGATATGATGGGGTTTAAACTCTGTAATACAGGATTACAGATGGTACTGGATGTTGCCGTTCCCGATACCATTGCAGCACATTTTCCCGATATCATCCATCCTTTTCTGGCCGGACATGGTTTAGAAATTGCAGCTATCGATCATCTGATCTTTCACCCCGGTGGGAAAAAGATCATAGAGATTGTCGAGAATTTATTTGGTGCATTAGGCAAAAACATTAATGATACAAAAGAAGTATTAAGATTATACGGAAACATGTCAAGCGCCACGGTACTGTATGTCCTTGAGCGGATTATGGAGCAAAAACCTGCATCCGGTGAAAAGGGCCTGATGCTGAGTTTCGGCCCCGGATTTACTGCACAGCGAATTTTATTGCAATGGTAAACGATTTTTGTATTTACTTTACACCTTAAAACTGATCAATTAATATAAACAGATGAACCCACAGGAAATATTAGCGAAACTACCTTACAGCAAACCCTTTTTATTTGTAGATGAACTCTTACAGATAGATGAGAACGGGTCAACAGGCACTTATACCTTTGATAAAGATCTTGATTTTTACAAAGGACATTTCAAAGATGCTCCGGTTACGCCAGGCGTTATTTTAACAGAAACCATGGCACAGATCGGACTGGTTTGTCTGGGTATCTATCTTTCTGAAAGCGCAAATACAGAGATGAAAGCACATGTCATGCTGACCTCTACGGCAATGGATTTTATGAAACCAGTATTCCCGGGTGAAAAAGTAACGGTAACTGCCGAAAAAGTGTATTTCAGATTTAAAAAATTAAACTGTAATGTCGTGATGAAAAATGAAGCTGGAGAAACCGTTTGTAAAGGAAACATTTCAGGAATGGTAACTGCAAAAATGCATGACTAATCGTGTAGTCATCACCGGTTTAGGAGTTGTTTCACCAAATGGTGCGGATCTCGGACAATTCAGACATGCCCTGAAAAACGGCTTGTCTGGCATCCGCCATGATCCGCAACTGGAACAGCTTCTTTTCTCTTGTCAGATAGCAGGGAAACCTGTGATAGATGAAGCCAGGCTGAGCCAGTATTTTACAGAACTTGAAATCAGAAACCTGGATAGTACAGGTATCGTTTATGGTGTGATTGCCGGTATGGATGCCTGGAAAGATGCAGGACTTGAAATAGCAGACTCCGAAGTACCAGACTGGGAAAGTGGTACTGTATTTGGCACAGGCACTTCTGGTATCGATAAATTCAGAAGTGCTATTTATAAACTGGACAATCTTGAAATCCGAAAACTCGGGAGTACCGTTGTCGCACAAACCATGGCCAGCGGGGTAAGCGCACTCCTGGCCGGAAAAATCGGACTGGGTAACCAGGTAACGACCAACTCCTCTGCCTGTGCAACAGGAACAGAGAGCGTTTTAATGGCTTATGAGCGCATCAAAAACGGGCAGGCAACAATTATGCTCGCCGGCAGCACTAGTGACAGTGGGCCTTATATCTGGGGTGGTTTTGATGCTATGAAAGTATGTACCTATAAACATAATGGCAACCCTGAAAAAGGAAGCCGTCCGATGAGTGAAACTGCCAGTGGTTTTGTTCCAGGAAGCGGCGCAGGTGCCCTGGTTTTAGAAAGCCTGGAACATGCGCTGTCCAGAGGAGCCAAAATTTACGCTGAAATACTCGGAGGAAATGTCAATGCAGGCGGACAGCGCGGCACCGGAACAATGACCGCGCCTAATGCCCAGGCGGTACAACGTTGTATAGTTTCAGCTTTAGCAGCATCAGGAGTAAACCCCACCGAAATAGAGGTGATTAACGGTCATTTAACAGCCACTTCAAAAGACACACTCGAAATAGAAAACTGGGTTAAGGCTCTCGGACGTTCAGGAAAGGACTTCCCCTATATCAATTCAGTCAAAGGAATGACTGGTCATTGCATCAGTGCTTCGGGTAGTATTGAATGTGTAGCTTCAGTTCTACAAATTAGTGAAGGGTTTATTTTTCCAAATATCAATTGTGAAGACCTTCATCCTGAAATTGAGAAACTCGTAGACCCGCTGCAGATTCCCCGTGTTTGTCTTGAAAGAGAATTCGATATCCTGATTAAAGCCAGTTTTGGTTTCGGTGATGTAAATGCCTGTTTACTATTAAAAAGATACCACCATGGAGAAAGAAGCATTAATTAGCGCCATTAAGGAAATTGTAAGTCCGTATACTGAGGACAAAACTACCCTGGAAAATATCAGTGAAGAGACAGATTTCATTACAGATCTGAAGGTCAACTCTGCAAACCTGGTAGATATCGTCCTTGATATTGAAGAAAAATTCGGGATTGAAATTGATAATGATTCAATGGCAAAAATGTTAAATGTAAAAGCTGCCATGGAGATTATTGAAGCTAAACTCGCAGAAAATGATCGGAAATGATATTGTAGACCTGAAGAAAGCGGGACTCGACAGTAACTGGAAACGAAAAGGATACCTGGATAAAATCTGTACATCAGATGAGCAGCAACTGATTTTACAAGCCAGTGAACCTGCTGTGATGTTATGGCTGATCTGGAGCATGAAAGAAGCAGCCTATAAAATCATTCACCGGAAAACCGGGATCCGACTTTATGAACCACTGAAATATATTTGTGATGATCTGTTAACGGATGGGATAAAGGCATCAGGAAAGATCAGCTATCTTGAAAAAAAACTCTATAGCCAAAGTGAGATCAAAGGCCCCCTACTCCATTCTTCTGTAGTTTCTGCCTTGCCCGATTTTGAAAACCTTCATTTACAATACCTCCGGCCTGTACCAGATTACAATGAAGTATTTAACCGTTTATCGGCATTTTATCAGCTGACCAGAAACAGGTCCGGACTTCCGGAGATGGTCCATACTATTACTGGTCAGAAGCATGCAGTTTCGGTTAGCCACCACGGCAGCTACCTCGCTGTTATTTATTCAGATTCTCTTCTATTAGCAGATTAATAATCCCATCTGCCATACCTACTCTTGGTACATGGATCTGTTTGATGCCCGTCCATTTCATCAGCGTAATAAAAATCTCACTGGCAGGAATAATAACGTCCGCACGATCAGGATTTAAATTAAAAATCTGAATTCTCTCTTTCAGGGAGTGACTGTTCAACTGATTGTAAAGTGCTTTCAGCTTTAAGAAGGTTAAAGGCATTCCCTCCTTCTCGTTAGCCATCTTATATAACTTATTGATGTTTCCACCAGTACCTATTCCCGCAAGGTTTTTATGATATTTGGTTTGTTCCTTTACCCAGAGTTTCATTTCTTCCCAGGTCTCTTCCTTATCCTGGTTATCAAGGATACGGATAGTACCGATATCAAATGATTTCGAAGCTACGGGAACTTTGTTGACAAAAACAGATAACTCTGTACTACCACCACCAACATCTATATAAAGATAGTTCTTCTTAATATCCAGGTCATCTTCTATATGGTTGGCGTAAATAATATTGGCTTCACGCTGTCCCTCTATAATTTCAAGATCTACATTCGCCTGCTCCTGGATAGTTTTAATGATCTCACGTCCATTCTGTGCTTCTCTCATAGACGATGTAGCACAAGCCAGATATTTAGTCACCTGATATACATCCATCAGGTTTTTGAAAGCCTGCATGGTTTTAACCAGGTCTTCGATTTTGCGGGCCGAGATTTTATGATCCAGGAATGCATCATCCCCTAATCTCAGCGGTACCCTGACCAGGGTATTCTTCTTAAAACCAAACCCGTTTTCATTGTAAGTTATATCTGCAATAAGCAGTCTAACGGCATTAGAGCCAACGTCAATTGCTGCATATCTGAGCATATTCTCTACTGGTGTTTGTTTTTTAAGTAATTATAAGTTTGAACCTGTGCCCTCACTTTCGTGCTGATACGGTTTTTGTGATATTTATTGTTATTTAACCTGGTGATATCCCTCGCCTTTACGTTATCCTGTAACTGGAAGTCAATAATATCTCTGATCTCCTGTTTGACATCTTCATCCAGAACCGGAAAACCTACTTCGACACGGTGTTCAAAATTCCTGCTCATCAGATCTGCCGAAGACAGGTACATTTCATCTTTACCATGATTTCCAAAGATGAAAACACGTGCATGTTCCAGGAATTTATCAATGATACTGATTACGGTAATGTTTTCACTGAAATCTTTTACCCCTGGTACCAGACAGCAGATCCCCCTCACGATTAGTTTAACCTTCACGCCTGCATTACTGGCTTCATATAGTTTTTCTACGATACCCTCGTCGGCAAGACTGTTGACCTTGAAAATCAGATAAGCCGGTTTTCCCGACCTCGCGATCCGGATCTCACGGTCTATCAAAGTATAAAACTTCGTCCTGGATTCCAGTGGCGAAACAATCAGGTATTTGAATCCCGTCGCTACTGTACGTTTGTTCAGGGCAGCAAAAAGTTTGATCAGATCATGTGTAATCTCCTTTTTAGAAGTGAAGATGCTATGATCACAATAGAGTTTAGCCGTTTTTTCATTAAAATTCCCTGTAGCCAGATTAGCATAATATACCGGACGGCCTTTTTCTATCCGGGTAACCAGGCAGATTTTGGAATGGACTTTATAATCCGTTAATCCATAATTTACATGTACCCCTTCTTCTTCCAGCCTGTTCGTCCAGAAGATATTTGCCCGTTCATCAAAGCGTGCTTTTAGTTCTACCAGACAGTTGACTTTTTTGCCATTTTTTGCCGCATTGATTAGCGCATTAATTACCCTTGAATTTTCTGCAAGGCGATAAAGCGTAATGTTAATAGCTGTTACTTTAGGGTCAATAGCAGCTTCACGGAGAAATAAAATGATATAATCATAAGACTGATAAGGCAGGTTCACCAGATAATCCCTTTCCCCGAGTTTATTAAAGATACTTTGTGTCCTGTGTAAGCCAAAAACCTTTAAGGGAACATTGACCGGATATTCCAGGCTTTTATCTCCGACATTTGGAAAACGGATAAAGTCTCCAAATTTATGATACCTGTTTCCCGGAATAAGGCTTTCTGCCTCAATTTTCATTTTGGCTACCAGAACACCCAGCATATCAAAGGGCATTTCCGTATCGTAAAGTAAACGCATAGGTTTACCCTTTTTCCGTTTATCGAGACTGGTTTTGAGTTCATCGATAAACTTATCACTTACATTTTTATCAATATCCAGCTCTGCATCCCGGGTCAGCTGTATAGAGTATGCATCGACTTCATCATACTTAAATACATAAAATATATCATCCAGACAGTATTTGATAATATCTTCAGCCAGGATAATAAATTTCAACCCGTTCGTTTCCGGAAGCACCAAAAACCTCGGTAAATCCGGAGGTAATTCAATCAGTGCGTACTTTTCATCTTTTTTGCCTGCCTTCTTTTTCAGTCTTACAAAAAAGTATAGGTACCGGTCCTTAAGTTCTGGGAAGGGTTTATCCAGATCGATCATAATCGGGACCAGATTAGACAATATTTTATCACGGAAATGTTCTTTCACAAACTCTCCGCGCGCTACATTGAGTTGTGTATCGTTCAGAATGAAAATCCTGTTCTGAGCCAACTCATTAATCAACGTAGCCTGAAAAAGCTGTTCAAATTTACGTTCCTGTTTAACGACAATATTTTTAATCTCGTTCAGTACTTTTTTGGGATTAAACCCAAGCAATTCTTTAGCCTTGTCGTTTAAATTGGACAGCCTCGTCATTGTAGCGACACGTACCCGGTAAAATTCTTCGAGGTTAGAAGAAAAAATAGATAAAAACTTTATTCTTTCAATCAGCGGCACACTTTCATCTGCCGCCTCTTGTAAAACCCGTTCATTGAAATATAACCAGCTGAGTTCTCTATTTAAAAATGGTACCTTCTTCTTAGTCATGGGTTAATATCAAAAAAAATCCCTTATGGGAACGGATGCTCAAAACTGCAAATTCTATTGTTAAGTCAGTGTTAATTATTCGAGCATTAATCTAGGTGAAAATATTTTTAAATTAACTTTCCTCCGTTGTTTTTTCAGTCACGACCTCTGCGGTTACGACCGGTTTAACAACAGGTTTGGCAGCAGGCTTAGTAGTAGCTTTGACAGCTGGTTTAGCTACAGTTTTGGCTGCCGGAGCTGCTTTAACAACTTTGCTTACTGGCGCTTTTACTACCTTTTTAGCTGCACCAGCTACAACTGTACCTGTTTTACTTACTGGCTTTGCTCTTTGTACCTGGGCAGCAGTACTTAATTTAGGTTTTAACCCGGCTGCTGCTTCATTTTTTGGAGTTCCCACTACTTTTTTCACTGTAGAAACAGGCTTCTTAGCTACTTCAGTAGTCTTTTTCACTGGTTTAGCAATCAGTACAGCTGCCTTTTCTTCACTTCCAATAGCCGGTACCTTGATACTGCTTACTGATGGCTTAACACTCGCTACAGCTTTCTGAACTTCTTTTTTAGCCTTTTTAGCTTCTTTGATAGTTGCCTTTTTAGCCTGTTCAACTTTTTTAGCTAACTCTTTTTTGGTAGGTTTGACTTGCTTAGCGGTTTCTGCTTTTGCAGCTTTAAATTTTTTGGCCAGTTTACTGGCAACACCTTTAGCTGCCTTGGCTAATTCTTCTCCAATTTTTTCAGCATCATGTCCTAAATGGGAGACTGCTTCAAAGAACTTTTGCGTAAGGCTCTGCTCTAATTCTTTTTTAACTGCTTTTTTAGCATTATTTTTTTGCACTTTTGATTTGTTAGTTTTCATCGGTTTAATTTATTTTTAAAAAAGGTGATGAAGCTATCATGTGCTACCTGGTTCTATTAATTTTGGCTGGCCGATTGCTGCACATAATTGCTTAAAATATAATTTTTAGCCAGAACGTTAAATAATTTAATATATAAATCTAATATTTTTTTTATACTAAAGCTATAATCATGCCCACTTTTGATATCGTAAGTAAAGTTGACGCGCAGACATTGGACAATGCAATGAACAACGCAAAAAAGGAAATCCTTAACCGTTATGATTTCTCTACTTCTAACAGTACCATTGATCACGATAAAAAGACTAATGTAATCACAATAGTTACCGAAGATGACATGCGTCTGAAAGCAATTGAGGATGCTATTATCTCCAGAATGGTCAAACAAAACCTGGATCCTAAAAGTCTTGATTTTGGAAAAGAGCAATACGCTTCGGGTAATATGATCCGCAAAGAAGTATCCATCAAGGAAGGAATTGATAAAGAAGCAGCCAAAAAAATTGTTGCAAAGATCAAAGCCAGCGGCCTTAAGGTACAGGCTTCAGTGATGGATGATCAGTTACGTGTTCAGAGTAAAAGTATCGATGATCTGCAGAAAGTAATCTCACTTTGCAAAGGTGAGGATTTCGGACAGCCACTTCAATACATCAACATGCGTAACTAATGGAAATTGCAGATAACGGATTTATTTTCTCGGACGACAAGAGTAAAATTGACGTCAGTGCCGTTCATCTTTTCCTGAGTACCAAATCATACTGGGCTAAGGAGATACCACTGGAAACCGTAAGAAGATCTGTAGAAAACTCCCTTTGTTTTGGTATTTACCAGGGAACAAACCAGATCGGTTTTGCCAGATGGATTACTGACCGCGCAACTTTCGCCTATCTGGCAGATGTATATGTGGACGAAGAATTCAGAGGTCAGGGTTTATCTAAAAAACTCATGACCTTAATGCTTTTCCATCCTGATTTGCAAGGATTAAGAAGATATATGTTAGCGACAAGAGACGCGCATAACCTCTACAGTCAATTTGGATTTAAAGCATTGGAAAACCCTGAAAATATCATGGGTATTACCATTAATGATATTTATAAAAACCAGAAAGATTAATACCCATCTTTCTGGTCTCTCATCACAATTAACGTTACATATTTATGGAACAAACAGGGATAAACGAATCACCTGAAACAAAAGCCTACAAAGAAAATTCAGTCTGGTTCGGCACCATCCTGGGTGGTCCTTTAACAGCAACATACCTGTTAGCTGAGAATTATAAGTTTTCGGGCGAAACTGGCAAAGCAAAACAGATCTGGATTTTTGGAGTGCTTTTCACTTTAGGATTACTTAGCCTGGTGTGCATTTTGCCTTCTGCTTTATTAGATAAGATTCCTAAGTTTATAGTTCCTCTGTTCATAACCTGTATGGCTCAATATATCTTTCAGCGTTATCAGAAAGATAAGATAGCAGATCATATTCAAAAAGGAGGACAGTTATTTGGTTTCTGGAGAGTATTCCTGATCAGTCTGATCGGACTGATTTTAACATTTGCTCTGACTGCAGTACTCTTTCTATCTTTTGGAGATACAGCCTAAACAACATCCATATCATTGACCACATCATTTAAATACTGGAATGAAACAAATCCAATTCATTTGCCTCTTAGCTGCCTGCTTCTTATTATCTGTTTCCTGTATCCCAAAGGATCAGCCTGAAAGAGACAAAACCACACGCCCCTGCCACCAGATAATTTATCAGATTCTGACTACCTCGCCCCGTTATAAAAGTCTGACGAAAGGGTTGGCCGAAAGAATCATCGCAAACGGTGGTACATCTTATGGTCTTTTATATGAAGGAAGCCCGAACCCAAAGTTGGATAGTGCATTGACCTATTCTAAAACCTATGATTATAGTGTTCATGAAAGCTACCCGGACCGTGAACCTGTAATTGCAAGATTCAGTTTTGACCGTAAAAAAAGACAGTTATTTGAATACGATACAGCCCAGGATTCTTTAATCGCTATTGCTTTCAATAAAAAATTACTGCTGGATTTAGATAAAGCCTGTAAATAACATCGGTACTTCGTTAATCTCCTCAGGCTTCATGGTTTAAACAGTCTTTACATCCGTTTCACTATATTCTTTAATATCTGTAATATAGCCGTTCAGGATCAGGAAATCGAATAAGGGTTTAGCCTCTGGTGTTACTGGCATATTTACCGTAGTAATGACTTTGTTTGATTTTTTATCCAGGAAGGGATAAGCAAACAGTTTTACGTTTTTAGTAAACATATCACTCACGTAACTCAGCAGCATACTAGAGTAATTATCCCCGAAATTAGAAGAGTTAAATACAAATTTCAGGTTGTTGATATTGGTAGAGATCCCGACACTTTTTGGTTTGCACCTATCCAGATATTTAGCCAGTTTATTATGTCTCGCAAAATTCGAAACAATAACCAGGTTTCCTGTTTTACATAGCTGCTCTGCACGTAATGCAACAGCCTCCAGGTCAATATTTTCAGAAATATCGGTATCAGCAGTCAGCACGTTGGATAAAAGCACCTCAATTAAAACACTCAGGTTTTCTTTCTTCACATTTTCGGTCCTTCTGAACTGGTCTACGGCCTTGTTGAACATACTGAAGTTTGGCAGTGATTTCTGCGCATATTTAGTCCGCAGGATCATAATATCCTTTTTGTACAAAAGATCTTTTGGAAGACAAGGATTTCCAAGCGAATCAAAAATAGCCGCATCCGAAAAGTCTTTGACAATCAGGTACAGGTTCAGCAGGATATTATTGATATTCTTAAAAGCTGGTCCGCTTACAGAGATCAGATCAATCTCCACAGAACCCACAGTCAGGTTATCAGCAAGAGATTCAATCATCCTTTTTGGATCGGAGTGATAATAAAATGCTGCATACACCAGGTTCACCCCGATGATCCCTAATACATTCTGCTGCAAAGCTGCATCTGTATCCAGTAAACGTACATGGAAAAATATTTCATTAGGCTCGCCAAAAGGTTCCGTCTGAAATTTGATACCAATCCAACCATGCGGATCATTGGACTTGTTGTAATTCAGGGTGGTAACCGTATCAGCAAAAGCAAAGAAACATCTGGTATCATACTTTTCTCCGAAAAGTCTTTCGGTAAGCAGACCAAATTCATGGTTCAGCATTTTAGTCAGTCTCGACTGGCTGACATACCTGCCTGTTTCTTCGGCGCCATAGATGGCATCACTAAAAGTCATGTCATAAGCAGACATAGTTTTGGCTACTGTTCCTGAAGCTGCACCCGCTGTAAAAAAATTACGTGCGACTTCCTGCCCTGCCCCGATTTCAGCAAAAGTTCCATAAATATCAGGGTTTAAATTAATATTAAGGGCTTTACGCTTGGTATCAAGAATTTCTCTTTCCATACTGCAAAAATAGCACAAAAGCCGGAATTTAAGGGATAATTTCATTAGAATATAATTGTTTTTTCAGTAGTTTTTTATTGTTTTTTCTTTGTCTTCAAGCTGCCTTCGGCGGTTTGAGCGGTTAATGAGCTATCATGATTTTAGATTCATTTCGTTGTATGATTTGAAAAATCATGATGGTTTATCTATATTGTACCTCAGATGTTAAATGTAATTGATCTAAATATCCAGTTTTTTAACCAGGAGGAACATTCCTGGCATACCGCAGTTAACCAGATCAGTTTTAATGCTGAAAAAGGAAAGATCTTAGGAATTGTAGGGGAATCAGGCTCGGGAAAATCGGTAACCTCGTTTGCGGTCATGCGCTTACATGACCCTGCCACAACCAGGATCAGCGGAGATATCCTTTTCAACGGAACCAGTCTGCTGGCACTTTCTGATCAGCAGATGAATACCTACAGAGGTAACCGGATCGCCATGATCTTCCAGGAACCAATGACCTCGCTTAACCCTGTATTTACCTGCGGCGATCAGGTAAGGGAGGCAATTATGTTACATCAGAAAATCCATAAACAAGCCGCAAAGGAAAAAACAATTGAACTTTTCAAAGAGGTACAACTCCCCCGCCCCGAAACTATTTTTGACACTTTTCCGCATCAGTTATCCGGAGGACAGAAACAAAGGGTAATGATTGCCATGGCACTGAGCTGTAATCCAGAGCTGCTTATTGCTGATGAACCGACTACCGCCCTGGATGTAACCGTACAAAAGACCATTCTGCAATTACTGCTAAAAATAAGAGAGGAAAGGAATATGGGCATGATCTTCATTTCTCATGACCTGGCCGTAATCAGTGAAATTGCTGATGACGTTGCCGTCATGTATAAAGGAGTCATTGTCGAACAGGGCCCACTGGCTCAGATTTTCCAGCAGCCCAGACATCCTTATACCAAAGGTTTACTTGCCTGCAGGCCCTCTCCTTTATACCGTTTAAAGAAACTACCCGTAGTGGCCGACTTTCTGAAGCCGGAAACGGATGAACCAGTAGCCCACTTACTGGCTGTCAACAGCTATACGCAACAGGAAATCGATGACAGAAGAACACTATTATATCAAGCCTCTCCACTACTTGAAATTAAAAATATCTGCACCTGGTTCCCGGTCAGACAGGGACTGTTCGGAAAATCGGCCGAAACCATAAAAGCAGTTAATGATGTCAGTTTCAACTTATATCCCGGAGAAACACTGGGACTGGTTGGAGAATCAGGCTGTGGTAAAACCACCCTTGGCAGAACGATACTGCGGCTCATTGAGCCTACTTCAGGTACTATTTCCTTTGAAGGACAGGATATTACCCGTTTGAAAAACAATGACCTCAGAAAACTGAGACGGGATATCCAGCTCATTTTTCAGGACCCTTATTCTTCTTTAAATCCGCAATTAACAGTAGGTAATGCATTAATGGAGCCTTTACAGGTACACCAGGTATTTGATTCTCAGACACAACGCAAAGCACATGTACAGCATTTGCTCGAACTGGTGGATCTGAAAGCAGAACATTTCAACCGCTACCCGCACGAATTTTCCGGGGGCCAGCGCCAGAGGATTGTCATTGCCCGGGCCCTTGCCCTTCAGCCCAAACTCATTATCTGCGATGAATCTGTCTCTGCACTGGATGTTTCCGTACAAGCACAGGTATTAAATTTACTCAGAAGATTACAGCAGGAAATGGGGCTGACTTACATTTTTATTTCTCATGATCTGGCCGTAGTTAAACACCTTTCCGACAGGATGATTGTGATGAATAAAGGCCGGATTGAAGAAGAGAATTTCCCTGAAATTATTTATGAACAACCGCAGAGCGATTATACAAAAAGACTGATTGCAGCCATCCCCGGAAAACTCAATCTGGCTGGTTAAAAATGGTTTAAGAGGGCTCTGTGATAGATAACCTGATAATTTCAGTATTCAGGGCCCTTCTGATCAGCCTTTCTTTCAGTTTATCATAATTATTCAGTAAAACCTGTACTTTAAAACGGGTAATATCCTTATTGATAGCCAGCGTTTTAATGGTCAGGCCACCGGAAACGATATTATCCCTATAGCTTTCCACTACACCTGCTAAACGTTTCTCCAGGAAATCGGGTGTATAACCAAAATGCAGGGCAAGCTCGAATTCAATACTTAGTTTTTTGATATTCTGTTTAGACTGATTGATAATTACTGAACTGAAAACCACCGAATTCGGGATGATAACCATATCATTATCTTCATTCTGAAGAATCATATTAATCAGCGTAATATCCAGGATCTTACCTTCGTTGTCATTGACTTTAATATGATCTCCAAGGGATAAGCGGTCAGAAAACATAATGATCAGTCCGTTGATCATATTGGTAATATAATCTTTAAAAGTCACTGCAATGGCCGCCGCCACAATGGTTATACTCGTCAAAAACTTAATTGGATCTATCCCCATCAGGATCATAAAGGTAATCACACCAAATGCAGTGTTCAGGATTGAAACTATCCTGTTGATACCCAGAATAAAATTATCCTTGATATTTGGTTTGAAGCGATGCTTTTTAATATACCAGTAAATTACAATCAGCCGGATGAAAGAAACCAGTGTACTGGGCCCCATAAATACAGTTAAGCAATGGGCAATAAGGGCTATAACGGGATAATTGATGAATAGTAACGGCTGCTCAGCACCAAAATATACCAGTGTTAAAAAAACAATGGTTTTGATCACGATCATCAGAAATTCCCTTTTTGTACTCCTTTGTTTTTCTTCTATCATTTTAAAACCGGCAATCCTTCAGCCGGCCTAAAGCTCCGCATAAATGTACAATTATACAAATAGCTAAAGCCCCTGAAGGGCTATAATATTGGATTTTATGGCCTTCAAGGCTAAAGAAATCATTTCAAAGTGTTACCTTCGGAATATTGACACATATACCTATGGCAAAAAAGAAATCTTCTCAAATAAAACTCGTTTTAACCCAGTTAATTAGTGATGTTTTAGAGAATAGCAACAATGAAGCCCTCAACTACAAACAGGTTTCGGCCAAACTCAACATAAAAGATGACGAAGCAAGGGAAACCATTTTGGAAATCCTTAAAGAACAGGTGCATAAGGGCGTTTTTACGGAACCTCAAAAAGGAAAATTCAAACTGAAGGATTTAAAAACCTTTATTACCGGAAGAGTAGACATGACTGCCGATGGCGCAGCATTTATCATTCCGGATGATGAATTTGAAAAAGATGTCTTCGTCTCAGCCCGTAAACTGCATAATGCACTTAACGGCGATAAAGTAAAAGTTTATATCTACGCTAAAAAGCGAGGCAGGAAAAACGAGGGTGAAGTCGTAGAAATCATCCAGCGTTTAAAAACCGATTTTATCGGTGTAATTAAGATCTCCGACCGATTCGCTTTCGTCTCTATTGACGATAGAAAAATGCAGCAGGATATTTTTGTTCCTTTAAGTGACCTTGGAGGTGCTAAAAATGGACAAAAGGTTTTGGTAGGAATCACTGACTGGCCGGATGGGGCTAAAAACCCGATTGGAAAAATCATTAATATCCTGGGTACACAAGGAGAGAATGATACTGAAATGAACGCGATCCTTGCACAGTATGGTTTTCCACTGTCTTTCCCTAAAGAAGTAGAAGCGGAAGCCAATGCAATTCCGGAACAGATTACTGAAGAAGAATTAAAGAACCGCCGCGATTTCAGGGAAACAGTTACTTTCACTATTGACCCTGCCGATGCCAAAGACTTTGATGATGCCATCTCCTTCAAAAAACTGCCTAATGGCAATTACGAAGTAGGTGTACACATCGCTGATGTTTCGCATTACGTGCAGCCTAAGACTTACCTGGATAAAGAAGCTTACTCAAGGGCAACTTCTGTTTACCTCGTTGACCGCGTAATCCCGATGCTTCCTGAAAGACTGAGTAACGGTGTATGTTCATTACGTCCTCATGAAGATAAACTATGTTTTGCTGCAGTTTTCGAACTGGATGAAAAAGCAAATGTAGTAGAAGAATGGTTTGGCAGGACGGTTATCCATTCTGACAGACGTTTCAGTTATGAAGAGGCCCAGGAAGTTATCGAGAATAAAGCTGGGGACTATGCGGACGAAATTCTAAAATTGAATGAGCTGGCCTACATCCTGCGTGACAAGAAATTTAAAAATGGTGCGATCAGCTTTGAAAGTACTGAAGTAAAATTCAGACTGGACGAAAAAGGTAAACCAGTAGGAGTTTATGTTAAGGAACGTAAAGACGCCCATAAACTGATCGAAGATTTCATGCTGCTGGCTAACAAAAAAGTAGCTGAATTTATCGCTAAAAAAGGAAAAGGAAAGTCAAAATATACTTTCATCTATCGTTCCCACGATTCTCCGAATCTCGAAAACCTGGGAAACTTCGCACTGTTTGCGGCCCGTTTTGGTTATAAAATCAACATGAAGTCGGATAAGGATATTGCGAAATCCCTGAATTTCCTGATGGAAGATGTAGAAGGTAAAAAAGAACAGAACGTGCTGACGCAACTGGCTATACGTTCTATGGCTAAAGCAGTTTATACGACTAAAAAGACAAGCCATTACGGCCTTGCCTTTGACCATTATACCCATTTCACCTCTCCTATCCGTCGTTACCCCGATGTCATGGTACACCGCCTGCTGGCAGCCTACCTGAACGGAGAACGTTCCGCAAACGAGGAAGAATATGAAACAGCTGCTTCCCACTCTTCTGCGATGGAAAAACGTGCTGCTGATGCAGAACGTGCATCGATCAAATACAAACAGGTCGAGTACCTCGAAGAAAATGTAGGTAAACTATTTATGGGTATCATTTCTGGTGTAACCGAATGGGGAATGTACGTGGAACTGATCGAGAACAAATGTGAAGGGATGATCAGACTGAAGGATATAGCTGATGATTTTTATGTCCTCGATGAAAAGAATTACTGCATTGTCGGTCAGCGTAAGAAAAAGAAATATCAACTGGGCGATGAGGTCAAAGTTAAAGTGAAAAGAGTAGACTTATCCAAAAGACAGATCGACTTTTCATTGGTACAGGAATAAGCAGGAGAATGTATAAATCAGGCACTGTTCTCTTTCTTTTATTGTTCATGTCTTCGGCTTACGTTCTGGCCCAGCAAAAAATTGCAGGCACAGTCGTAGAAAAAAATACGGGTACCCCTATTGCCTTTGCGACTGTACAGGTCAAAAATCTGAAGAGTACATTAACGAATGAAAACGGAGAATTTGAGCTGGTAGTTCCTGAATTACCAGTTCAAATCCTAATCAGTCACCTGAATTATGCCAGTGCCGGTTTACGGGTTACTACTGCCGGAACCGACCTGAAGATTGCGCTTGATCCACAGGCCATGACGCTCAAAGAAGTGACCGTTGGTAATCCGGCGATTGCGATCATGCAGGATGCTGCTGATAAAGCATACAAAACTTATAATAAATCCAATTATGGCAGAGCCCTGTTAAGACAGATTGCCTATGAGTCAGATCGTCCGGTGTACCTGAATGAAATCTGGCTGGATGCAGAATGGAAACCCTATGGATTAATTGCCTGGCACCCTACACAGGCCCGTCATCTGCAAGGCGTAAAAGGCATCTCCTATACCAATACCAGCTTCTTTTCTTTTATTTTAACGGGTTATCTGGCTAATTCCATTCATCAGAAACCGCTGCTAAAAAAAGTTGATTCCCTTTATAATTTTAAACTGGCGGGCACCTTTACACAGGATGGAGAAGAGATAGCGAAAATCATTTGTACGCCTAAACACAAATTAAAAGGAAAACGCTTTGAAGGTAGCTATTATGTCAATACAGTCACCAATAATGTGCTGAAGATTGAAGGCGTAATTAAAGGGATGTACTTTAAAAGTTCCGGGCCTGTCAGTGTAAAGAATAAAGAGACTACCTTTATTGCGCAATACCGGGTAAACAAACAAGGCGATAATGTTTTGGATTACTCCATGCTGAATACCTCTAATAGTTTAAAAGTACTGGGTTTTGGGGTGCAGCAGACCGACCTGTATTCTACACTTTATATGATTGATGATGAAACTATAAACCGTCGTGAACTGGAAGCCGTTGACCTGGAGATCAATGATACCAAACTGGTTAAAGCAATGACATATAACGACGATTTCTGGAAGAAAAACCCAGGGATCAAAAGGACGGAGAAGGAACAGGCAGCAATAGAAATTTTAGAAAAAAACACACCATTAAAAAAATAATGCATACCATTTTTGAGTTACAGCAATTAATTGAAAAAGCAATCAGAGAGGTCGAATACCCGGCTAATCCAGGCAAACTTTACGAACCGATAAGTTATATTATGCGTCTTGGAGGTAAAAGGATCAGACCAGTTCTGCTGCTGCTTTCCAGTGAATTGTTCAATCATGAGGCTTCCAAAGCCATGGAGGCGGCCCTGGCCATTGAAACCTTCCACAATTTCACCCTGATCCACGATGATATCATGGATAATGCCCCACTGCGCAGAGGACAGGATACCGTTCATATCAAGTGGGGAGTAAATAATGCCATTCTAAGCGGAGATGTTATGATGGTAGAAGCCAACAAACACCTGACCCGATTAGATGCAGCTGTGCTGAAGAATGCCTTACATTGCTTCAATGCTACTGCTCAGGGAGTTTGTGAAGGACAGCAGCTTGATATGGAATTTGAGCAGCGGACAGATGTCAGCATCAGGGAATATATCAATATGATCCGGCTAAAAACTGCCGTATTGGTTGCTGGTGCGATGAAACTGGGTGCCATCGTAGCTGGGGCAACTGAAGAGGATGCTAATTATCTATATGATTTCGGGGAGAATTTCGGTATTGCTTTCCAGCTGCAGGATGATATCCTCGATGTATTCGGCGATCCTGCAAAATTCGGAAAACAGGTTGGTGGTGATATTATTTCCAACAAACAGACATTCCTGCTGCTGAAACTAAAAGAACTGGCCAAAGGAGAGGATCTGAGTTTGCTGGAATCACAATATTCAAACACAGACTATCCTGCTAAAATAGAAGCAATCACAACCCTTTATAATCAGTATGGCATAAGAGATCTCGCTATTACGAAAATGAAACATAGCCTGGATATTGCCTTCTCCGCACTGGATAAAGTTAGTGCAGCACCAGCTAAAAAAGATGAGCTTTTACAGCTTGCACATTCCCTGATCGAAAGGGAACATTAGGTCTTAAATTCAGAACTAATTATCAACCAGGTGTTTGATTTTGTCATAGGTTAAGGGTTTCGTCAGGAAATCCTTAACAGCCCTGTAAGACTGCGCTCTGACTCGCTCTGCGGGGTCAATGGTAGAAGAGATGATCACCACATCAATTGCATTCTTTTGTTCCTCCAGCAGCTTTAAAAAGGTCCATCCATCTATTTCAGGCATATTCAGGTCAAGCAGGATTAAATCCGGCTTATTTTCCTTCAGATAATCGAGCGCATGGGTTGAACTGTCAAACTGAACTACTCTTTTATTTTTATTATGTTTAGTAATGATCATATGATGCAGCTTGTTGGTCAGTGAATCATCATCAACCAGCATAATATGTTTGGAATCTGCTATGGCAAGATCCGACATAAAATTTCTGGGTGCCTGTTCTTTATTGATCAGTCTGTTCAGCATCTTAATAATATCATCCAGCTTCTCCGCCTGGTAATTGATATCCCTTAATAATTCTTTGATCCTGGCTGTGTCGAACGATTCCATATCGGGAAAGTTCATCAGGCTGGACAGACTCAATATATTGGTAATAGGCGCACGAAGGTCATGAGATGCCAGATGGGAATACTCATCCAGCAACTTCATCTGATTGGACTTCCTGTTACTGTCTATGACCGTGCAGGCAACCAGCGGTTCATCGGGATCCGATAAAACCGGGGTCAATACAATCTGTAATAAAACATCATCCTGGTTTTTAACTTTTAATCGCTTCTCAATGCTAAAAGATTTCCCCTCAAAACACTCGGCGACCAGTTTTGAGAATGCCTTTTCATATTTCTGTGAAATGATTTCCACAAAAAATTCCCCACATTTGGGATTTTTGGCCAAAAAATACCCTATTTTTTCTATAGAGTGAATGTTAAAAAAAGTAATCTGGTTTTTTTTATTAAAAAGGAAATAAGAGTTATCGGCATAACAATCACAGTAAGCATTAAGCTTCATAGTTGATTTCCTTTAGCATGACACAAATACAAGCACTCATTTAATTTCTTTTTAACATTTAACTAGCTACTTTAAATCCTGAGATCTCCCAATAAAGATTATCAATTTATAAAATTGGCGGTAATGGTTCGATAATTGCCTTTTTTACACCAATAGAATAATTCACAAACCAACAAAAAAAATATTATTTATGCAAGAAATTCTATCAAAGAAAATACTAGGGGCGAGAATTAAGTCATTAAGACTCGAAAAAGCTTATGCTCAGGTAGATATAGCTAATTTATTGAATTTGTCAAGAAGTAATTATTCTCAGATTGAATTGGGGAATCAGTACCCATCATTCCATACGCTTTGTGCCCTATCTAAACATTATCAGAAGAGTTACGAATGGTTATTACATGGAGAAGAAAACCAGACCGCTGCATTACTGGACCCTGTTCCGGTGGCAGGCTTACTGAATGAACTGGAAACGAGCCTTAAGAACTTCTCCACGTGTTTAGAAAAACTGGAAAATGAATTGCAAAATATAAAAGCCAGGATTGCATTATCCTAAGGGGTTCCAAAAATTGGCTCATAAAAAAAGCCGCAACGAAAACGTAGCGGCTTTTTATGAGATAAGTTAAAGATTATTCTGCAGAAGCAGCGTCAGCTTTAACAGCTTTTTTAACTGGTGCTTTTTTAGCAGGTGCTTCAGCTACAGGAGCTTTAGCTTTAACTACTTTTTTAGCTGGTGCAGCTTTTGCTACAACTTCGCTAATTACACTTGCAGGTAATACAGAAACATAAGATTTGTTATCTTGTTTCTTTCTGAAAACTACAGTACCAGCAACAAGAGCGAATAAAGTATGGTCTTTACCGATACCTACGCCTTTATCAGGATGGTGTTTAGTTCCGCGTTGACGTACTAAGATGTTTCCTGCAATAGCTTCCTGACCACCAAAAATTTTGATACCTAAGCGTTTACTATGAGACTCACGTCCGTTTCTGGAACTACCGGCTCCTTTTTTATGTGCCATTTTGTTTTATATTTTATCAACTAACAGTTATAAAACTGATAATTTTTGTTTAACAACTAATTATAAACTGATACCAGAGATCTGGATTTTTGTGAAATACTGGCGGTGGCCATTTTTCTTTTTGTAACCTTTTCTACGTTTCTTTTTGAAAACGATTACTTTATCGCCTTTTAAATGAGACACGATTTTAGCTGAAACAGTAGCTCCTGATAATAAAGGTGCACCTACAGAGATCTTTCCTCCGTCTTCAACCAACAATACATTGTCAAATTCAATACTAGCGCCTTCATCTCCTTGTAAACGGTGTACAAAAAGGTGCTGGTCTTTTGCAACTTTGAATTGCTGTCCTGCTATATTTACTATTGCGTACATTGTTAAATAATTAGTATTTTAAATTGTTTATTTTTTTATCGAGGTGCAAATATAGAATATATATTTATAAAATCATAGCGTCTGCTATTTTTTCTTACCGTATCTGTCTTCAGCATCATTTATGCTCTGGGTAAGCAGCACGGTCATTTGCTTGGCTACATCCCTTAATTTGGCAATATCGCTGTAATCAGTAACAAAAACCACCTTTTTGGTCTTACGTTTATAATTGAATATCATCACATAACGCAGTGCTTTGGATTTATTGATATCCGTCCCTGCATTGGAAATAACATCAGGAAAGTTCCAGAACCCAAGTTCATTGGCTTTATTATGTAAATAAATAATGTCATTCTCTCTCAGCTTAACATTCGTTTTGATCAGAGAGTCTTTCTGGTTCAGGTACTGATAGTCACCAGTCGCAGAATCATAGGTATTGACAAGTTTATCTCCTTCACCCCATTTAAACTGAAAAGACACGAACTCGTCAGATCTGAATGGTGCATTTTTGATGATCGGCATATAATAAATCACACAATAGGCCAGAAAAGGGACTACTATGGTCAGCAATAAAAAGATCTTTTTCGCTTTGGTACTCATTGTTTTATTTATATAAATTGTGTTTTTGTTAAGCTGGCGTATAATTTAGTCTAGGGGCTCTGTAAGCTCTCCCTCCCATTTACTGACAACTGCTGTGGCGATACTGTTACCAATCACGTTCGTTGCTGACCTGCCCATATCCAGTAGAGGGTCAATACCTATTAATAAGGCCAGACCTGCTTCAGGAATATTAAAAGTTGAAATTGTTCCCGCAATTACCACCAATGAAGCCCTTGGAACTCCGGCAATACCTTTACTGGTCAGCATCAGGATCAATAACATGGTAATCTGTTGTTGAAACGATAAATGGATACCATAAGACTGCGCAATAAACAACGAAGCAAAAGTCATATATAACATAGATCCATCCAGGTTAAAGGAGTATCCTAATGGTAGTACAAAACTTACAATTTTATCCTTACAGCCAAATCTTTCCAGCTGCAGCATAGTCTTTGGATAAGCAGCCTCACTGCTGGCTGTACTGAAAGCTACTAATACCGGTTCTTTCATTCTGTCCATCAGGTTAAATACCCTCTTTTTCAGGATAAGATAACCGATCATAATCAGCAACAACCACAACATCAGCATACTAGAATAAAATTCACCTATAAATAAAGCATAGGTGGATAATACACTCAACCCCTGTTTCGCTATAATAGCCGCCATCGCGCCAAATACAGCAAATGGGGCAAAATTCATTACATAACCTGTCATTTTCAGGATTACATGGGCAACACCATCAAAGAATTCAATGATAATTTTTCCTTTTTCACCAATAGCCGCAGTTGCAACACCAAAAAACAGGGAGAAGACAACGATCTGAAGAATCTCGTTAGTTGCCATCGCCTCAGCCATACTCTTTGGTATAATGTGCGAGATGAAATCCTTCATAGATACAGCTACCTTATGAATACCAGTATCTTCATGACTACTTGGAAGCGGCAAATGCATCGCCTCACCCGGTCTGAATATATTAACCATAATCATTCCCAGGAATAGCGATAATAAAGAGGCACTCAAAAACCAGAGCATGGTCTTACCACCTATTCTTCCCACTGCTTTGATATCCCCTACTTTAGCTACACCGACTACCAATGTGGCAAAGACCAGTGGTGCTACAATCATTTTGATTAATCTCAGGAAAATATCGCTCAGTAAAGTAAGCGGTTCCAGCTTTTCCTCTCTGATTTTCTCATTTTCTCTTCTGGTCTTCAGCGCTTCAGCTTTCACCGTTTTTAGTTGTGCATACTGAACACTCGTTGTATCTTTAATTGCACCAATTTTGACTTCAGTACTTTTAGCCAGATTATCAGCATTAGTAATTTTTGTATTATAAGTATCGAATGATTGTACATTTAATACGTAACCCAAGACAATGCCCAGTACCAGTGCTAAGAATATAAAGAATGTTAATCTGTTGTTTTTTGACATTATATTTGGTTGTATGTTTTTTTTCCGAGGGTAAAACTACAATAATAAACTTATTTTCAGAACCAGTTTAGATCTGCCAAATAAAATTGTTATATTTTATTGTTTTAAAATTGGCTTAAATTATTACCGGAAAGGTGTTTTCAGCTAAAAAATATCCGGTGATTTTTTGATCATCAATAAACTGTAAACAAATAACTTAACTGGTTTAAACCAATACTCTGGGGTAATTGAAAATGTAAAAACCATTTTTTACTGTAACAATTCCCTGCAAACGAGGTCAAACCCTAAAAACAACGCCCTTTGGATCAGAAAGACATCTTATTTAAGCAAATCTTTGATACTAACTCCAAGAAGATATTCCATTTGTGTTATGGTTATACAGGCGATGCAGATTCGGCCAATGATTTACTCCAGGAGACTTTTCTTAAAGTCTGGCAGAATCTCGATAAATTCAGACAGAAATCACTGATCTCTACCTGGATCTACCGGATCGCAGTGAATACCTGTCTCACTTATCTCCGTTCTGAAAAAAGACAGGCTAAGGATGAACTTACAGAAAATATCATTGAAAACCGAGTAGAAGAATTCTCAGAAAAAAATGAACAGGTAGCCCTGTTATATAAATCAATATCCAAACTGGAAGAAAACGACCGTTTAATTATTACCATGGTACTGGATGAACTCCCTTACCACGAGATAGCCGAGATATCGGGAATCAGCGAAGGGAATCTAAGGGTAAAGATTCACCGGATTAAACAAAAACTCACCGAATTATACAATCAGCATGCAAGAATTTGAAAACATAAAGTCTCTTTGGCAAACTCATTCCGTGGAGGTGAAGATCACCTCGGATGAGATGCTGAACCAGGCAAAAAAAGAAGTACACTCCATCCGTACCAAATCTCTTTTCAATATTGGCGGAATGGTCATTTCCTTTCTGGCGATCAGCTCTTTGCTTTTCTATTTCGATTTTAACTCCTGGGCTACTTTCTTAGGTATCGGTATCATTGTCCTGGTGGTAGCTATCTATACCATTCTTTTATACCGCGAGCACAGGTTGATTTCAAGAAATGATTTTACAGAACATCCGGGTGCATTTCTGACCAGATTACATGAATATCAGTTAAGCCGTTTCAATTTGTACAACAAACTTTACTGGTTTTATGCCGCAGCGATATCAGTTGGTTTCATCCTGTTTTTCTTTGAAACGTTAAGCCATCTGAATCCATGGATACAAATAGTCATTATCCTGTTCACCATATTATGGATGGCCTTTTGCGCAACCATCCTGCGTAAATCTTATATGAATAAAGAAAAAGAGCGCATTGATCTTTTAATCGAGAAATTTGAAAGGATCAGTGCGCAATTTAAAGAACAGGAATAATCAATTCCTGTTCTGATCCGATACACTTAAAATTTCTGCAACAGTCAAATCTTTAAAATAGAATCTATTGCACGCCTCAGGGCTTATATTTCCCAACCATTTGTCGTCTGGATGCCTCTCAGGTAATAAAAGCTTCATAAATTCTAAAAAACTATACCCATAGCCTTCAACATATTCTATTGGATATAATACTTTATACCATTTTGATTCATCAAAATGGTATAAAGTTAGCAGCAGAGATAATGATACATAGGGTTTTCCATCAAAATATTTAATGTAGTATTCATCATCATATGTCCCTGCGAATTTAATCAAGGAGTATTATAATCTCCTTATCAATTATTACCTACCCGTGGTCCATCGCCACGGGGCTCAATTTTGGAATTTATGATAGCCTGAGAAATCCATTTCCCAAGGTTAGTCTTTTTTAATTCCAATGAAAATTTATCAAACTCAGATTCAGCAATGTTATGGTTTAGGAAACCGTGTACAAAAGAAGATTGCAAAATCTCTAATGCAACGTAAGAATCATAGTTTTTTCTCATAAATTGTAGTGCTAAATCCAAAAAACCTTTATTCTGAATGTCCCTCTGACTGATCAGCTCTTTCATAAATAAAGTATCCTTGAGAGCACCATCTCCTCTTGCTTTAAATTTAGCAAGCAGAGCCTGGCTTTCTTTTTCAAGAGGCTTTAGCAGATTATGGTAGGTGGTATAATCTTTATTATTTTTAGACCCTGTAACCATGGCATCTTTAATGTTATTTGTATTTGATACAACCAGAAGAGATGAATTGGAAGACATAAGATAGACAGGCAACTGGTAGGAGTCATCAGTTGGTGGCGATGCTATATTCTTATGGTTAATGGTAAGAAACACCTTTTCGGGCACATTGTTTTTGAGTATGAACGAAAACTGATCATTAATAATTAATGTAGAATCAACTGCCTTAAAAGCAAAACCAGATGTATCGGGGTATTGCAAATAAACTTTTGTCGAGTCATTCAGTTTATTCAACCTGCCCTGGATAGTAAACCTATTTTGAGACCTTGTTATTAAAGGTATTACACAAATTACAATGATTATTATCCCTCTCATTACGGGTATTTTATTCTTTAACCTCTTCGACATTAAAACTATTTCCTCTTAAGCTGTAATGCAGCATCTTCATTGTCCCATTCTTTTGCGTCGTGTCAGCAGAATTCACCACAGGAAATGATCTGAACAATTCTCCGTTTTTCTGTATAAAACGGTCATCCCCTCCATAAACTTTCTTCATTTTGGCACTTAAAGGCGGAAAACTGATCTTATTGAAATTACCATTATTATATTCATAGACATTCAGGTCTTTCACATTCTTTTTACTGAGTAGTTCAATATAGAGTTCAGGATTACCATCATTATCCATATCCATGTTCCAGACATCAGTAATCACTCCGTGACGTTCAACAGAGAAAGACTTGTAATTATTTTTAGCTGAATCGGACATCAGGATCAGATAACCGCCAAGACTGTCTACCCCTCTTCCCCAGCTCAGTACTTCAAAATGGAGTCCGGGTTTGATCGTAATATCTTTATGAAAAGGAAAAGTGCCGGCAGTATTTTTAGCCACTGCTTTCTCCTGGGCATGCTGTTCTGGTGAGGCCGAAATCTTCATGGGCTGGCTACGTTTACAGGCAAACAAAAACAGCAGTCCCACGCAAAGTGCAGACTGCTGTAAAATGTATTGAGGTCGTTTCATCCGGTTCTTTTTTTAAGCCAATTTATGCTAAAAAAGGATTTGAACCAAATTTGTTTACCAAAACAAGCTCCTGCCTGTTACCCGGCGTTGTTTAATGGAGTTTCTAAAATCACGCTATGTTTTCCTTTAGGCGTAACCACAATGGTTTTTAATAAAAGTTTCTTGCCTTTAGGTACACTAATTTTTAAAGGAGAACGGTACTGCGCAGAAACTTCCGAAGGGGTTGTATTATCTAAAGTATAATAGATCTTAGCTCCCTGAACAGGCACTTTCAGGTCAATTGTAATATCCTGTCCGTCAATCTGCTTATCTGTCTGGCCAATCGGAACAGGCACCCAATAATTGGTATTGGTTTTATCCAGACGGGCCAGGTGCAGAGGAATTCTGTCCTCCGAGAAATTCTTAAAGTTCTTTTTATCCAGTGGAGTCCATGCAATCTCAGCCAGGGCAAACATTCTTGGCAGAACCATATACTCTACTTTTTCAGGAGTCTCAATGTACTCTGTCCAGACATTGGCCTGTACACCTTTAATATATTTCTTCTGGTCTGCTGATAAGCTTTCCGGAACCGGATCATAAGCATAAGCTTTTGAATAAGGTGCGTTTCCACCAATATTTACCGGTTCTCCGGCTGAACTGGATTGTGCATGGTCAAAATATAATCCGGTGGTTCCAGGGGTCATGATGACATCGTGATTTAGTTTTGCAGCAGCAATACCACCTTCTACCCCACGCCATGACATCACAGTCGCATTTGGTGCCAGTCCGCCTTCCAGGATTTCATCCCATCCGATAATAGACCTTCCTTTAGAATTGATGTATTTTTCGATACGCTGAATGAAATAACTCTGTAATTCATGCTCATCTTTCAGCCCTTTTTCTTTAATCAGCTGCTGACAGAAAGGAGATTGTTTCCAGTACTCTTTAGGGCTTTCATCGCCACCGATATGGATGTATTTTGAAGGGAACAAGACCATAACCTCGTCCAGCACATCTTCAAGGAATTTAAAAGTATATTCAGTAGGTGCAAATACATCATCAAAAACACCCCATGTCTGTTGTACATGTTTGCCTTTTCTGTCACCTGCCCATGGCGTTTTCGGATCGATAAAAGTATCTCTGTCCGGGAAACAGCTTAACTGAGGATAAGCAGCAATTGCAGCAGAACTATGTCCTGGTAACTCAATTTCAGGAATCACAGTCACAAATTTTTTGGTCGCATAAGCGACAACCTCTTTCACTTCATCCTGTGTATAGAACCCTTTATAAGGTGTATTGTCAGTAGTCACACCAGGGTGATGACCTACAATTGTACCTGCTCTTTCTGCGCCCACCGAGGTCAGTTTAGGATATTTTTTAATTTCAATTCTCCAGCCCTGATCTTCTGTTAAATGCCAGTGAAAGCTATTGAGTTTATAAGCAGCCATGAGATCGATATACTTCTTGATAAAGGCTACAGGGAAGGTATGTCTACCGACATCCAGGTGCATCCCTCGGTATTTGAATCTTGGATAATCCTTAATTGTACTTGCAGGCACATCAATTTCCTGCCCTTTTTTTTCAGGCATCATCTGCATCAGTGACTGTACCCCGTAAAACAATCCTGCACCCTTTCCGGTAACAGTTATGTTTTTACCATTTACTTCCAGTACATAACCTTCTTCAGGTAACTGATCTGCTCCGGCAGAACTCAGGATAATAGCACGCTGACCTGCCGCCTCTTTAGCTGACCTTAAAGCAAATCCACCCTGAGTAGTGATATAAGCATTCAGAATATCGGCTGTTGCTGCATTGGATGTTTCATTGGAAACCAGGACAACAGTTTTATCGAGTTTAAAAAAACCTGTTTTTTTTGCGACAGATACCGGTGCCGGTATAATCCCCAGATTTTCATCCGTCTGAGCTTTTACACTCAGCGTTACACAGGCCAGAATAAGCCCTGAAATGATTTTGTTCATGATTTGATTATAGTTTATATTGGTTCAATTTGTTGTGTATTAAAAACCCTGATCTGTCTGATGACGGATCAGGGCTAAAAGAATTAACTCAGTAAGTGTGGCTTTGCCAGGAACACCTCCCACAGAAACTCTCCGAATATGGTATTTGCCCATGCAAACCATGACCTGGTGAAAGTCTCCGGATGATCCTTTTTAAAGGATTCATGCATGAAACCTGTACCAGCATGTGTTTTTTTCAAAGCTGCAATACACTGTCTGATCTCTTCATCATCTGTACTGGTCAGCCCTCTGCAAATAATGCTGAGCGGCCAGATCATATCCTGCTGCTCCACATGCGGACCACCAATCCCCTCTATTTCACGTCCTTTATAAAAATAAGGATTGTGCTCAGAAAGCGCAAACTTTCTGGTATTCTGATAAATAGGATCAGTAACCGGCACTGCGTTTAAATAAGGAAGTGAAAGCAGGCTAGGTACGTTTGAATCATCCATCAGGTTTACATTTCCAAAACCATCTGCTTCAAAAGCATAGATCTTTCCATATACAGGGTGTTCCACAATTCCATATTTCTGTATGGCTGCTTCTACCTCTGTGGCCAGTTCAGTCAATTCTGCTGCAAATGTTTCTTCTTTAAAAATCGACCTGAACATTTCTGCCATTTGTTTTAAACTCACTACAGCAAAAAAGTTGGACGGAATCAGGAAAGGAAAAATAGTAGCATCATCACTAGGTCTGAACATTGAACAGATCAGCCCAACAGGTTTTACCGGGAAACCATAACCTGCCATCGGCAGACTATCTGTAGGTTTAGGGGTATCCCGCTGGAAATGGTAAGGACCTAATCCTGTTTTTCGCTGCTGTTCTTTGAAAGTAGCCAGAATGGTATGAATGGATTTCTTCCACTCCTCATCAAATGGAGTTGCATCACCAGTCATTTTCCAGTAGTTATAGGCCAGACGCATCGGATAACAAAGGGAATCAATCTCCCATTTGCGTTCATGTACACCTGCCTGCATATCCGTATGGTCACTTGCCCATTCGCTTTTCTGCCCACCATCTTTATAGAATGCATTTGCGTAAGGGTCTTTAAGTACGTAATGTGCCTGACGATGGATAATGCCGGCAATTAGTTGTTGCAGCTTTTTATCCTCTTTCATAAAAGCAAGATATGGCCAGACTTGCGCTGAGCTATCTCTGAGCCACATGGCATCAATATCACCGGTAATTACATAAGTATCCGGTTTGCCATCTCTGGTAGAGAACGACACAGTCGTATCCAGTGTATTGGGCAGACAGTTGTTAAACAACCATCCTAATTCTTTATCCGAAACTTTCTGCTGAAATTTAAGAATAGCCTTCTCAACGGCAGGGCTAGTAAATTTCCTTTTATTCAGCGGGACTCTTACATTAGGAAAAGCCAACTCAAACGCGCTTAAATCTTTACTCAAAAACAAGCCTGCGGTCAGCAGACTTGTACTGGTAATGAAATCTTTTCTGTTCATCTATATCTGGTGTTTTATTGTTGTATTGAATTTTTATGCTGCACTTTATGACCGGCCGCAGCATAATAAAAGATAAATATATAACAAGGTACCATAATCCAGTATGCTTGCTGTGCATTAAACTGATCTGTTAATGCACCATAACAAAGTGGAATAATTGCACCACCTGCAATCCCCATAATTAATAAGGAAGAGGCTATTTTAGTAAACCTGCCCAGTCCTGCCAGTGCAAGCGGCCATATCGCCGGCCACACTAAAGAGTTGGCCAGTCCTAATAAAGCGATAAATAAAACTGAGGTATAACCCGTTGTAAAAAGCGAAATTAAAGTGAGTACAATACCCAGGGCAGCAAACCACTTCATCGCATTTTCCTGACTGATATACTTAGGGATGCAGACAATTCCGATTCCGTAACCCGCAATCATTCCAATCAGAGTGAAAGTGGTGAAAAATTTAGCTGTAGACAGTGGAATACCCTGGTAATGGGCATAACTGATAATTGTATCACCAGCCATTACCTCTACACCTACATAAAGGAATACGGCAATAACACCTAACAACAAGTGAGGGAACTGAATGATACTTGTTTTGCCGGCTGTTGCCTTCGACACAGTTTCATCTTCTTTATCAGTATCTATCTCAGGTAAATCGGATACATAAATCAATACTGCCAGGACAACCAGTACGATGATAATTACGACATATGGCAGGATTACTCTTGAAGCAAGCTCATTCAATTCTGCAATCTTCTCTGCCGGATTCATCAGCAACAGACGGTCATGAAAACCATCCGCATTCTTTAAGGCAATTGCCCCTAATACGATCGGTGCTATTGCACCGGCTACCTTATTACACACCCCCATAATACTAATCCTTTTTGCCGCACTTTCCGGTGGGCCCAGAATAGTAATGTAAGGGTTAGAAGCGGTTTGCAATAACGCCAGTCCTGTACCCTGAATAAATAAACCTAACAGAAAAAGTCCATAGGTACGGGTCAGTGCTGCCGGGATAAAAACCAGTGCCCCCGCGCCCATAATAATCAGGCCAAGGGCCATTCCTTTTTTATAGCCGGTCACTTTAAGCACTTTCGCAGATGGAATAGCCATCACGAGGTAACTGATGTAAAACGCAAAGGCCACAAGGTAAGCCTCAAAGTTATTGAGCTCACAGGCCAGTTTAAGATAGGGGATCAGTACTGAGTTTAACCAGGTTACAAACCCGAAAATAAAGAACAATGCTCCAATAATGAAGATAGGTGGCATCCCTTTTTTAACTGTTGTTGTCATTTAATATAAAATTAAGAGGTGATCATTAAAGATTAGAACTTCCACTTCACAAATGCTTCCATAGCTTCATATTCAGCCAGTCCCAACTGGTCATAAGCCCTTGCTGTTTCCTGGGTACGCTCTTCCGCCCTTACCCAGAATTCTCTCGAGTCTTCACCTGGAAAAACCGGCAAATCCTTCTGTGACTGATGTTTAAATATAGCCAGTTTTTTTCTTTCTACCTCTTGTGGCGAAAGTGGCACTGCCATTTCTATTTCATGGGTTTCAAATTCATGCCATGCACCTCTGTATAACCACAACCAGCAGTCTTTTGTCCAGCTTTCTGTTTTCCTCAGGCGGATCATCGCTTCGAGCAGAATATTGAAACATACTTTATGTGTACCATGCGGATCTGCAAAATCACCTGCTGCAAAAACCTGTTGCGGCTTTACCTGCTGTAATAGTTCCATCGTCTGGATGATATCATCTTCATAATCTACCTCTTTACTGAACTTACTTCTGTCATAAAAAGGAAGGTCCATAAAATGGATACGCTGATCTTCTACACCTGCAAACCTCGCCCCTGCAATGGCCTCTCCTTTACGGATCAGTTTCTTCACGGTACGGATTTCTTCGGGATCTGTCTGATTAGGCGATTTCGTACTGATAAAACTTCTCATGTTATCATACATCTCCTGTAAAGCAGCAGTATCTTCTTCCCTTGATTTCATGAAATCAATCGAGAATTCTACAAAACGTAAGGCATCATCATCCCATACAGCTGTATTTCCTGAAGTCTGATAAGCGACATGAACCTCATGTCCCTGATCTGCCAGACGGATAAAAGTACCTCCCATCGAAATGACATCATCATCCGGATGAGGAGAGAAAATAATAACTCTTTTTAAAGCTGGTTCTGCACGTTCCGGACGCTGACTGTCATCGGCATTCGGTTTACCTCCCGGCCAGCCGGTAATAGTATGTTGCAGCTTGTTAAAAATCTGGATATTGATCTGATAAACAGGCCCGCGCTGTGTAGCCAGCTGTGCCATCCCATGATTGTTATAATTGTCTTCAGTTAATTTAAGAATAGGCTTGTTCAGCGTTTTCGCCAGCCAGATTACAGCTTTGGTAACTTGTTGGTCTGTCCAGACACAATCTTTCACTAACCATGGTGTATCAAAACGGGTTAAAGCAGAGGCCGCATCCTGGTCAAGTATAAATTCAACGTTTGGTGAAAGCTGTAAATAAGTAGCTGGTACATCAGCAGAGATTTCACCTTCAACAGCTTTTTTCACAATAGCGGCTTTCTTTTCATTCCAGGCCATCAGGATAATTTCCTTCGCTTTGAAAATAGTACCAATTCCCATCGTAATCGCTTTGGTAGGTACATTTGCTACTCCTCCGAAATCACGCGAGGCGTCTCTCCTGGTCAGTTCATCCAAAGTCACCAGCCTGGTCCCCGAATTAGGGGCAGATCCCGGCTCGTTAAAACCGATGTGACCTGTTCTTCCAATCCCCAGCAGTTGTAAATCAATACCGCCGAAACCACTGATCTTCTGTTCGTATTTCAAACAGAAGTCTTCAATATCTTCTCTTTTCAATTCACCATCGGGGATGTTAATATTTGCCCGGTTAATATCAATATGATCAAAAAGATTCTCATTCATAAAGCGAACATAACTCTGTTTCGCGTCCGGTTTCATCGGGTAGTATTCATCAAGATTGAAAGTCACTACATTACTGAAACTCAGGCCTTCTTCCTGATGAAGACGGATCAGCTCTTTGTAAACTTTAACAGGAGTAGCGCCGGTAGCAAGACCTAATACAACTTGTTCTCCTTTTTCCTGTTTTGAAATAATTAGTGATGAAATCCTTTTTGCGACTTCGATACTTGCGGTTTGCTCATCGGCATAAACACTAACGGGCAGCTTCTCGTATCTCGTCTCTTCTAATAAATTTAATCTTGACATGTTTATTGATATATAAGGTTTGGTTCTATGGGTTAATCTGAATAGTTTGTTCTTGTCCGATATAGTTTGTCAGGGTAATGACCGGCATCGCAGCTCCTTTTTCAGGATAATAATCGATGATCACTTTTTTCTCTGCTCCAGGGAGGATAGAAAAATAATTATCATCATAGAATACAGGTAAAATGCGCTTTTTAGTTTGTCCATCTACCAATGAAACACGGTTAAAGAAACTCACAGGGCCATTAGCCGGGTTAGTCACCGTAACTTCGATCTGACCTGTCTTTACTAGTTTTGCACTGGTTTTAATCGCCGAAGCTTTGAGTTCGTTCAAACCAGAATACATCCCTTTATTATCCGCCAGCCAGTACAGATTATTGCTCAACAGTTTTTTGTTCTCATCCAGCAGTTGCAGTGAAAGGAATGCTCCTTTTTTTGCCGAAAGCTCATCTACAATCTTTTTAACAGACATCACTTTTTTAACGCTCGAAGGATCCATGAAACAGAAAACCTTTGTTAAAGAAGTTTCCTTGCCATCCATATCAAGTACCCTTGCATCCAGCATGATGTTTTGTCTTCCTTTTAAATCATTATTTACCAGCATCAGCATCCCGTCAACCGGGTTATACATGGCATGCAATAATTCACTTCCCGAACGAAGACCAAACAGACAGGCATTCGGATCAAGATAGTAATCATACATCTGTCCCCGCATCGAAGTCCATGGATTTTGTGTTTTCCAGATGATGACACCTGTATACCAGTCCCACATATGTGAGCTGAAACCTTCCATTAACCCTCTGTACTGATCATAATTCACTAACTGCGCTTTTTTGGCAAAATCTGCAATATCCGCAGGTTTACCATAAGGTAAAATATGTTGTTCGTAACCTACCCCCAGATAATTGTGATAATCCCAGACTGAATCAACTTTTTCGGAAGGACCTTTAGCCTTACGTTTTTCAGGGGCAATATATTCGGGAGCAATCAGATTGGCTTTAGGGATAAACCTTTCCAGAGATTCCAGATCACCTACTCCAACTGATCCTACTTCAGAATTGAACGGGAAAGTTTTGGTTTCCCAGAATGTACTTACATTTTGAATGGTATAAGGACCATCTCCGTTGCCACCCAGCGTATTTTGAGACATACTGTCCGAATTTGAATAGTCTATAAACCAACGGGTACCATCCAGTTTCGGTAAAATCTGATCGCGAAGCGGAATCAGAATATCATCTGGAGGAGTAATTTCATTTCCTCCGCACCAGATAGCCAGGGATGCATGATTTCTCACCATTTTGATCATATCAGCTGCTGATTCCAAAAATAAATGATGATCATCCGGGTATTGTCTGCGTTTCCACTGATCTTCGAGTTTCTGGGGGTCTTCCCATCTGCCGTTACAGTCACCAGACATCCAGAAATCCTGGAAAACCAGCATACCGTATTTATCACAGGCCTCATAAAATTCAGGGCGCTCAATTAATGCGCCTCCCCAGATCCGGATCAGGTTCAGGTTCATATCCCTATGGTACCTGATTTCGGTATCGTATCTGGATTTGGTAAAACGGAGCATTGCATCGGAAATGATCCAGTTACCTCCTTTAATAAAAATTTTCTGTCCGTTAACCAGTACTTCTTTACTCTTGGTAGTGACGTTCCATTCTGTCTGAATCTCTCTCACACCAACATTTACTGTCTGGCTGTCACAAAGTTTGGTTCCGTTCTCTAAAAAGCTGATTTGCATTGGATACAGATCCTGTTTACCATAACCAGCAGGCCACCATAATTTTGGATTTTTAAGACTTAAATCAGGAAAATTGATTTCAGCTGCACTGTTCGGCTGCAATTTAACCGGTTGAATCACTTTCTGTCCATTCAGTGTATAAACCAGATTTCCGCTGATCACTTTAGCTGTCGAGTTTTTCAGTTCAGCCGAAACTTTAATCAGTGCAGGCTGTTGTATCCCTGTCTGCTGACGTTTCCCTGGTACAAGTGTAACCACATGTGGATTATCCAGACTTACAGCTCCGGTTTTTTCTATATATACTTTATCCCAGATTCCAGTGTTTCTGTCTCTGATCGGACGGATCCAGTCCCAGCCTGCAGTGTATTGATGTGCTACACCTTTAGCAATAGTTCCATCACCACCCTGTCCTCCATTTGGATTTCCTACTTCATCAGGAGGATAGACAATGACTGCCAGTCTGTTTGTTCCGCTTTTTGAAAGGAGTTTAGTAATATTAAAGGATTTTCTAAGGTACATCCCCTTGAAAGGCTGAGTATTCACTTTCTGGCCATTCAGAAAGATGTCGCAGCTGTAGTTAATTCCTCTGAACTTTAACCAGACCTGACCATCCGCTGCCGGAACCGCTTCCTTAAAATCTTTAGCAAACCAGTAGGTATAGTATTCCCTTCCTGTTTTATAGATATCCGGAATCAGTTCGTTATTCATTCCGTAAAAAGGATCAGGGACTTCCTGGTTAGCCAGCATCGTAGTCAGTACCGTTCCCGGAACAATTGCTTTTTTCCAGCCAGCCATTGAAAAAGTAGCATTTGAAATTTCAGATCCTTTCGCTTTAATTTTAGCAGATGGCATACACAGCCAGCCCGAATTGAGTTCATATTGATCTTGAGCTGATGACTGATTAAATGTTGCGAGCACAACCAGCATTGAAAACAGCATTTTGAGCAATCGGAATTTGTAGATTTTTAACATTATTTACTTTTGTATTTATTTGGTTTTTGAATTTAATATTAAATATGTTCAATTAATTTCACAGGCTGAATTAATGTCACAGGGTCTGACAGCAAAAGAACGTAACCAGGGGGAATATCAATTAAATTGAAGAACCTGGCCTTTAAAAGAAATACATTTCTGACAATGATCAGTATTAACAGTAAATTAAGTCTGCCAATACCCTAAAATTATTCAAAATTCTATCAACAATTATAATAGTAAAGCGATTTAGCTTATTAAATTGATGAAATTATAATAAAATATGGAGAATACAAAACGGAATAGGTCAGCTGCTTAGTGATTTTGTATATAAACAGCTATGAATGTGCCTGGTATGCTGATTTTAGATATGGTAACATGATTAAAACAATTCTGTCTATATCATATTGTGTAAAAAACAGAAATAAAAAACATCAGGCATATGGAAATCCTATAAATAAAAAAACCGCCTCCTAATTGCTTAAGAGGCGGTCTCTTTTGTGTGTTACAAGTTGCTCTTAATTATCCAGTTGTAATTACCAATCTTAATCGGCTTTACCATAAACATAAAACTTAGTTCCAGCAGGTACCTGTGGTTGAGCTACACATGACGCAAGCAGATTATTTATATACCCTATAATATTTGAAGGTAGTGGGCTACTAGGCGTTACGCCACAAGCGGGAACATATATCGCGCAAACTATACATCCATTTAAACAACCAGGCTTAACTTTACTCAGTAAAATATAACTACTGCTTAAAGTCGGGTTACCAGTCCCTTTATAGGCATACCAACATCTAGCCATCATATAAATCGCTTTTATAAATCAAAAAACGATCAGAAAACTTTAATTTGAACCTACTCTGTTCAGGGTTTTCGGCTTTTCCCTACTGATTAGTCTAATTTACGATGATATCTGTCTGTTTGCTAGGGCCAGAAATCCCAAAATATTTAATTTGAGATTTCCTTTAAAAACAAAAGGCCCGTAAGCTAAACTCACGGGCCATTTATTCAATTATATAGGAGAGAATCTAAGACACTACTTTTACCTCGTGCTCTTTAGCGGCCAGGTAACGTTCCGCATCAAGTGCAGCCATACAACCTGAACCCGCAGCAGTTACTGCCTGGCGATAATAATGATCCTGTACGTCTCCACAGGCGAAAACACCTTCAACATCGGTTCTTGTTGAACCCGGAACAGTTATAAGATAACCTGTTTCATCCATTTTCAACCAGCCTTTGAACATATCAGTATTCGGTTTATGACCAATAGCCACAAAAAATCCTTCTACTGCTAAATCTGTTTCTTCGCCGGTTTTATTGTTCTGGATCTTAAGTCCTGTTACGTTCTTACCGTTTCCTAAAACCTCTTTAGCCTCAGAATTATAAATTACTTCAATATTAGGCGTATTCAATACACGGTGAACCATAGCTTTTGAAGCTCTGAATTCATCACGACGAACCAGCATATATACTTTTTTACACAATTTAGCCAGATAGGTAGCTTCTTCTGCTGCTGTATCTCCTGCCCCTACAATCGCCACATCCTGTCCTCTGAAAAAGAACCCGTCACAAACTGCACAGGCAGAAACACCAAATCCATTGTAATGTTGCTCACTTGGTAAACCCAACCATTTTGCAGTTGCACCAGTTGAGATAATCACAGTATCAGCTGTAATTGTTTTAATTTCATCTACCACAATTTTATGCGGCATAGAACTGAAATCGACAGAGCTCACATAACCAAAACGGATATCTGTTCCAAAACGCTCTGCCTGCTTGCGGAAATCTTCCATCATTTCAGGTCCCATAATCCCATTGGGATAACCCGGGAAGTTATCTACATCGGTAGTCTGGGTAAGTTGCCCTCCGGCTTCCATTCCAGTATATAAAACAGGTTTTAAATCTGCTCTGGCAGCATAAATAGCTGCAGTATATCCAGCCGGACCGGAACCTATGATCAGGCATTTAACGTGTTCTATTTCTTGATAAGTATCCATAATTATATTTTCTATTATAATATAGCATCCCCACCCCGTTCCGGGGTCATGCCCTGTATTCTTTTACTATGCAAAATTAAAGTTTTAAAGCCGGATGTACAAAGGATTAAATTGGTGCCTTCACGCTTTGAGCTGCCAGTTGTTTCTCCCTAAGTTTTTTACCTTTCAGCGTGGAGATCAATTTATCGTCCACATACTCATTTTCCTGTTTCCCACCGCTCAGTATCCAGGTACCTTCTTTCTTTCCAGATCTGTATATACCAGCCACCTGTACCTTGCCATCCGCATCAAAGGCCTGATACGGACCATGAATAATACCCTGCGAAAAAGTCACAACCTGCTTGATCGTACCGTCCGGATAAAAAGTAATCCAGCGGCCACTGCGCCTCCCGTCAATATAATTTCCGGTGAGCTCAATAAATCTCTCTTTACCATTGATCTCAAATCCCGAATTTGTAGTGTTATTATCGGGGGTAATCCAACTATAGTAAACAAATTTACCCTGCGGAATTTCCATCTTGTCATCCTGAAATGAACCAGAAGCTAACAGAACCCCGGTAAAGTCATACTTTTTGAAAGTATACACCGAATCGCCTTCAATTTTACCAAATACCCCATAGGTAACTGCCAAAGCAGAATCGAGCGTAAGCTGATCTTTGCTATCCAGCAAAACCGTTTTAATCTGTGCCTGTGAATATAGACCAGCCAGAAGAAAGAAAAAACAAATAATAATCCGTTTCATTATGTGTTCAAATTTAGGAACTAGGTCTGGATAATTCCAACATTGAATTGTCTTTTTATTGGTGACTGATTGGCGGCCTCAATACCCATAGAAATCACCTTACGAGTTTCCAGAGGATTAATAATGCCGTCTACCCATAACCTTGAAGCTGCGTAAAACGGGGTAGTCTGACTATCGTATCTATCCGTAATTTCTTTCAGTAATTCGGCTTCTTTTTCAGGGGTAATGGTTTCTCCTTTTGACTTTAAAGAAGCTGCCTGAATCTGTAATAATGTTTTGGCCGCCTGAGAACCACCCATTACGGCAATTTTAGCACTTGGCCAGGCATAAATCAATCGGGGATCATAAGCTTTACCACACATGGCATAGTTACCGGCCCCATAAGAATTTCCAATTACAATAGTGAACTTAGGAACCACTGAATTAGCTACAGCATTAACCATTTTTGCCCCGTCTTTAATGATACCACCTTGCTCTGATCTGCTTCCTACCATAAAACCGGTCACATCCTGTAAAAACACCAACGGAATCTTTTTCTGATTACAGTTCATGATAAAACGTGCCGATTTATCTGCACTGTCAGAATAAATCACTCCGCCGAACTGCATCTCTCCTTTTTTTGACTTCACCACCTTACGTTGATTAGCCACAATACCTACCGCCCAGCCATCTATCCTTGCCAGACCACAGATTATACTCTGGCCATATTCTTTCTTATATTCTTCAAATTCTGAGTTATCTACCAGACGGTAAATAATTTCATGCATATCATATTGTTTCTCTCTGTTCTCGGGTAAAATACCATATATTTCTTCCGGATCTAACTTCGGCATTGCTGGTTTTACCCGGCTGAATCCTGCGGATTGCGGTTCTCCCAGCATACTCATGATATTGCGGATACTGTCCAGACAGGCACTGTCATTTGGCTGTTTATAGTCAGTAACACCTGATATTTCACAGTGGGTAGTCGCTCCGCCGAGGGTTTCATTATCGACATCTTCGCCAATAGCAGATTTAACCAGGTAAGAACCTGCGAGAAATACAGAACCGGTTCCTTCAACAATCATGGCTTCATCGCTCATGATAGGCAGATAAGCACCACCCGCAACACAGGATCCCATAATGGCCGAGATCTGGACGATACCGTCAGCAGACATCATGGCGTTGTTCCTGAACATCCTGCCGAAATGCTCTTTGTCAGGGAAAATTTCATCCTGCATAGGCAGATAAACACCGGCACTATCTACCAGATAAATCACCGGTAATCTGTTCTCCATTGCTATTTCCTGCGCCCGGAGATTCTTTTTAGCTGTCATCGGAAACCAGGCTCCTGCTTTCACTGTTGCATCATTGGCAACAATCATACACTGACGACCTGATACATAACCGATTCCACAGACTACTCCGGCTGATGGGCATCCTCCCTGTTCTGCGTACATACCATCCGCAGCAAAAGCTCCGATTTCAAGGAATTCACTTTCTTTATCTATCAGGTAGGCAATTCTTTCCCTTGCCAGCATTTTACCTTTTTCTTTCTGTTTGGCAGCACTCTTTTCGCCTCCGCCTGCAAATATTTTTTTCAGCCTGGTCTTCAGATCATACACCAGCTGCTTATTGATATCTTCGTTTTTATTGAATTCGATGTTCATTCCGGCAAGTTAAACCATTCTGCCAAATTATAGAAAGAGAAATACAAATTTTACAAGATAAAATCTTCTTATTCTCCTTCAGACACAATTGATATTGGGGAGTGAGCTGATTTGAGCTGAGGTTGTATTAACTTCAGAGATGGTTCGGATTTTGTTCGTCTCCGTTCGAAGGATCTTCGAACAATCTTCGAACGAAGTCCGAACAAAGTCCGAACCAAAGCATAACTGAACACATACAGAACTCAGCTCTGTCTCATGCTGTTTACAGGAAAATTATTATGAAGCTGTACCGGTATAGAAACATAAGCCGGCACAGCTTTAAGAAGTACAGATCAGGTCAGATCCCTGTCTTTATACCATACCGATTCTGGTGAAGCCTGAAATGATTTCATTTTCTGCAATAATTCAAGCGGTTCGGCTGCATCAACCACTAAAGCCCTGTTAGCGGGCTTTAACATCTTGTGTTCAACCATAACATCGAGTTGAGCAAACAGATGATCATAAAACCCACCTATATTCAATACACCTACTGCTTTATTATGTAAGCCCAGCTGTAACCAGGTCAGGACTTCAAAAAACTCTTCTAAAGTTCCGAACCCACCTGGGAGGATAATAAATCCTTCAGCAAGATCTGCCATTTTTTGCTTACGCTGATGCATATTTTCGGTCACAATCAGTTCTGTCACCTCCTGGTTACCCACTTCAAGGTCCAATAAAAACTGGGGAATAACACCAGTTACCTGACCTTTACGTTGCATAACTTCATTTGAAATAATTCCCATCACTCCAACACTTCCACCTCCATAGATCAGACGGATTTCCTGATCAACAAATGCCTGTGCAAGATTCTCTACTGCTGCCCGCAATACCGGATCACCATTAAAATTTGCACCGCAATAAACACAAATCGATTTCATTTGAAAAATTATTTAATAATTAACACTAGCATTAAGCTTTTCCGGTATTCTTTGTGAACTCATTTTTCAGATTTTCCAGATCGGCTGTCAACTGACTTTTAATAGCCGGAAAATCAAAATCTATAGTATTAAAAGAATAGTTTCTGAAGGTTAATCTATAACTCAAAACCAATGGACCTAATTCATAAGTTGATTCTTTGATAGCTTCCTCCAGTTCCTGGCCATCTCCGGCTGTATTTATATTCTGGATCACCTCATTAAGAATTCGTTTTTTATCTTCTCTATGTCCTTCCCTGTCATAAATAAAGGTGAATAAAGCCTCAGCGTAATCACGGATAGCGCCCATGATTGCCAGATTCTCTGATATTGCTTTTTTCAGTTCCTTCTTAATCCTGGCTCTTACTTCATTCCGCTGCTCGAATCCTTCTGCCTCATCATGGGTCAGCAATTCTGACTGATAACTTTTCAGGGCTTCAATACCGAGGAACGATAATGTAACGCCTCCTTCAACTTCATCCATAAAAGCTGGTACAGCGATTTTGTCAAAGTCATTTATATAAACACCTGGAACAGGTACTTCGATTTCTACTCTCATAAAATTTTCTAAAATATATTATTATATAATAAAAAAATCAATCAGCGCTTTATATAAAAGCACTGATTGATTTAAAAATGGGGATTCAAAAAATCTTAACGTGAATAATTTGGTGCTTCCTTAGTGATAGAAATATCATGTGGATGACTTTCTCTCATACCAGCAGCCGTAATCCGGACAAATTTAGCTTGTTGCAGCTCTTCAATGGTTGCTGCTCCGCAATAGTGCATTCCTGCTCTTAAACCTCCTACATATTGATAAATTACTTCTGACAGGGTACCTTTATAAGGTACACGGCCAACAATACCTTCGGGAACAAGTTTGGTAACTACATCTTCTTCATCCTGGAAGTAACGGTCTTTAGAGCCATGTTGCATCGCTTCTACAGAACCCATTCCGCGGTATGATTTAAATTTACGCCCTTCGTAAATGATAGTTTCGCCTGGCGACTCCTCAACTCCTGCAAACAGCGAACCTGCCATAATTGAACTGGCACCTGCCGCAAGTGCTTTTACGATATCTCCTGTTTGTTTAATACCTCCGTCAGCGATAACAGGAATTCCTGTACCTTTTAAGGCTTGTGCACATTCATAAACTGCATATAGCTGAGGTACTCCCACACCTGCTATGATTCTGGTTGTACAGATTGAACCTGGTCCGATACCCACTTTAACAGCGTCAGCACCAGCCTCTGCCAGGGCAAGAGCTGCTTCGGCCGTAGCGATATTACCGGCAATCACCTGTAAGTCAGGGAAACGGGCTTTAATGGCCTTAACCATGTCAATTACTCCTTTAGAGTGTCCGTGTGCTGTATCTACAGTAACCACATCAACTCCAGCTTTAACAAGGGCAGCAACGCGGTCTATGTTATCAGCAGCCACACCAACAGCAGCACCAACTCTCAGGCGGCCACGTTCATCTTTACAGGCTTTAGGATAATTTTTATATTTCTGGATATCTTTAAAAGTAATCAATCCGGCCAGGTGGCCTTCTTTATTGATCACAGGTAGTTTTTCAATTTTATAATCCTGAAGAATTTCTTCTGCCTGGATCAGTGTAGTACCTTCTGCTGCAGTAATCAGATTTTCTGAAGTCATCACTTCTGAAACCGGGCGCTGCATATCTTTTTGAAAACGAAGGTCACGGTTGGTAATAATACCTACGAGTTTGTTGTCATTATCAATAATAGGTATACCGCCTATTTTATATTTTGTCATGATCTGGAAAGCATCGGCGATGATAGCATCAGCACGAAGTGTTACCGGATCCTGAATCATTCCACTTTCAGAACGTTTAACTTTGCTTACTTCTTCAGCCTGACGTTCAATGCTCATGTTTTTGTGCAGCATACCAATACCTCCGGCCTGTGCAATTGCAATTGCAAGTCCCGATTCGGTAACAGTATCCATTGCAGCTGAAACTACAGGGACATTAATACGTATTTTTTTGGTTAAATAACTTCCGGTGTTTACATCACGTGGAAGGACTTCAGAATAGGCTGGAACTAATAAGACATCGTCATATGTTAGTCCTTCGGCAATAAATTTTTGGGGATCGAGTTGCATAGCAAATAATTAGGAGTTATTACTTGCCGGGCAAATCTACACAAATTATTTCAAATCCGAAATAGTTCCCCAAAATAAAGAGAAGATGACAATCAGATTAAATCTCTGTGCCTTCTTCCGGCTCACAATGCTGTCTCAGCTGTTTAGGCCCCTGTGGCCAAATATAAGAGGTGGTCTGTTTTTTCCAGCCCAGCTTCTGATAGAAGTCTCCCTTTCCAGGCGCAGCTGTCAGATTTACAAAATGATAATTCTCCAGTTGACCGTTTAGCATATTGATTATTTTTTTGCCTAAACCATTTCCCTGGAAATCCGGATCTACTACAATATCTGCCATGACAGCGTAGTACCTTCCATCTCCCACCACTCTTCCAAAAGCAACTAGCTGATCTTCGTGATACACAAACAACGTCCAGGTACTTTTTCTGAATGCTGATTCAATTTCTGCTTCTACTCTTGTTCTCCATTCTATCCTGGAAAACAGTTCGCAAACGTAAGTCCAGTCAACGGTAGACAGATCGTGATTCAGTTTATAAACGAAATTGTTGATATCGATTTTATTGAGCGTCATAAATATGTTTTGTAACCATTCCTTTTAAAGGATGAGCTTTATCCGGCGCAAATATGAACAAATATTTCAGATAGAAAAACGGTAGAAAAGAAATAGAATTATTTTTACATCTCCCTTCCTTATTTCCCACAAAAGTGCATAATATCGGGTAATGTCGTTTTTAGGCAAATTTAAAAATGTTTTTTCATTAGGAAATTTAGTATTAAAATTGCAAAACAAAAGACACGCTCATGATTAAAAAATTAAACCTCATTTTAATAGCCCTGCTATTTCTTAAAATCGAGGTTTCCGCACAGAAAACTCCGGAAAAATTACTAACTTTTAAATATGGAAAAGTAAATCCCGAAGAATTTGAAACTAAGGCTCATGGAGCCGATTCGGCTGCTGCCGCCGTTAAACTTTTTGAAGTTGGAAACGCCCATTTTGAAGTTGGCCCCTCTGGTACATTTGTCTACGTTCTGGAAAGACATGTAAGGTATAAAATCATTAACAAACAAGCCTATGACCTGGCCAATGTCGAAGTCAGATTATACCGCGATGGACAGGGTTCAGAAGAAAAAATGGACTTCATTAACGGAGCTACCTATAATCTGAAAGACGGTAAGGTTGAAACCAGTAAAATGAACAATGATGCTAAATTTACCAGCCGGCTGGATGATAAACACATTGTCAAAAAATTCACGCTGCCTAATATTAAAGAAGGCTCAATCATCGAATACAGATACAGAACAAAATCTGATTTTACCTTCAGACTTGATGACTGGTATTTTCAGGACCGCTACCCTACCCGTTATTCTTCTTTCAGCATAATTGTACCTGATTATTATATTTATAAAATAAATGCAGGGGGATATATCAATATCAATCAGTTAAAGCCAATTAGCAGCACAAGTAATTATTCTATTCCCAATGCGACAAGCAGAACGGAAAATGTATCGATCTCAACTGTAGAATCACAGTATTATGTTGAAGATGCGCCGGCCATCAAGAGTGAAAGCTATATTACTACATTGTATGATTACATTAGTAAAATTGGTTTCGAGCTGAATGCAACCAATTTTCCAAATACTGGTTATAAGGCTTATACTTCTACCTGGCCAAAGATTGTCAAGGAGATGATGGATCACGAAAGCTTTGGCGGCTTTATCCGTAAAAACAGCGCCAGCAAAGCACTGGTTAAAGAAATTATCAAACAGGAGACAGATCCTGAGGCCAAGACAAATCTCATCTTCAATTATGTCAAAAACAATCTGAAATGGGATAATAAATACCGCGTCTATACAGAGGCCTCTAATCAAAAGGCTATTCTGGAGAAAAAATCCGGTAACTCGGCAGAAATCAACCTGGTATTACTAGGTTTACTGGATGCTGCCGGACTGGAATGTTACCCTGTATTGGTCAGTACCAGAGAGAATGGAACTCACCCCGGTTATCCGCTGGCTACAAAGTTTAATAGTGTAATTGTGATGGCCGGAAACGGAGAGAAAAAATATTTACTCGATGCGGTTGATAAAAATAATGTTAAGGATCTCTTAAGTTATGAGAACTTAAATCACAAGGGTCTTAAAATCGACAGAACAGCTGTTGACGGAGAATGGGTATCTACGGATAATACCTTAGCCAGCAAAACCAGTGTCTTTTACAATCTTGTTCTGGATAAAGAGAATAAATTAAAAGGTACCTTATCTGTTTCAAAAAACAACTATGACGCTGTTGAGACCAGAAATTCTTATCAGACAGCCACTAATGAAGAAGAGTTTCTGAAAGGATACAAGCTCAATAAACCAGGATTGGAAATCAGTAATTTCAAGATAGACAATGTAAATAATCCGGATGAAGCATTAATAGAGAGTATGGATGTCACCATTGAAGATAATATCGAAACTGCAGGTAATCTTTCTTATTTCACCCCTCTATTATTTGAAAGGGTTAAACAAAATCCATTCAGTCTGGAAGAAAGGAATTTCCCTGTAGATTTTGCCCATCCAAATGAACACAGCTACCGCTTATCTATCGAATTTCCTGAAGATTACAAACTGGACCAGATCCCTAAAAATGAAAGATTCAAGTTACCTGATGATGGCGGAACATTTAGTATCCTGTACACCGTAGAGGGTAACAGGCTAAATATGGTTAGTAAAATTTCCATTCTCAAAACAACTTACAGCCCTGATGAATATTACAATTTGAAAGAGCTTTATAAAAACATCGTTCGCAAACAAGCTGAACAAATTGTATTCAAAAAATCATGAAATTAAATACCTGCTTATTTTTAGCCCTACTTTGCTGTACAGGTCTTGCCAGTGCACAGGAAACATATGATACTGCTGGTATTCCGGCAGAACTGCTGACTAAATCAACGGCTGTTGTCCGGATGGAAGAACAGAATTTCACAGTTAAAAACACACATAACGCTACCTATAATTATAAAATTGCCATCACCGTTCTGAATAAGAATGGGGATGGTTTTAGCTATATGTCCGAGTATTATGATAAATTTTCCTCCATATACAATCTGAAAGCCGTCATGTATGATGCCAAAGGAATTAAAATCAGATCTTATAAAAGCTCCGACTTTAAGGATGAAAGTATCACGTCCGAAGGCACAATGTATGATGATAACAGAAGAAAAGGCCTGGTATTCTTAAATGCCACCTATCCTTATACCATCGAATATAGTTACAGCAAGGATTATAATGGTTATCTTTCATTTCCATCCTGGGAACCGATTGAAGCATACGATCTGGCTATAGAGAAATCATCTTATACTTTAGAGATTCCGAAGTCCATTAATTTCAGGTATCTGAAAAGCGAACAGCTTAAAACAGATTCTACAGTAACCGATACCAAGACAACCTATAAATGGGCCTGTCAGAAGCTTCCGGCCTTTGAGCATGAACCGATGTCTGTGGGACTTAAAAATCTGGTGCCATGGGTAACTGCATCTCCGAATGAATTTGAATATGACAATTCAAAAGGTAATGTCGAAAACTGGAAAAATCTGGGCTCATGGGTATACCAGCTTAGCAACTCCGGGCAAATCTTACCTGAAAACACGAAGGCAATTGTTAAAACATTAATTGCATCTGCGAAAACTGATAAAGAGAAAATTGCTATTCTTTATCAATATCTGCAATCCAATACCAGATATGTTGGTGTTCAACTGGGTATCGGCGGATTTAAGCCTATCACTGCCGAGAAGGTCGCGGCAGTGAACTATGGAGACTGCAAAGCATTATCCAACTATATGAAAGCGCTTTTATCTGAAGCAGGTATTGCTTCACACCTGGTTATTATAGGTTCTGGCCTACCCTCTCTGAAGACTAAATATGCAAGTTTTGGACAAGCTAATCATATGATCTTATGTGTTCCGGCAGCAAAGGACACGACCTGGCTGGAATGTACAAGTCAGCATACCCCTGTCGGTTATATTGGAGATGACAATGCCGCAAGAACCGTGCTTCTTGTCACGGAAGAGGGCGGAAAACTGGTAAATACACCTGTTTATACCCCCGAAGCCAATCTGCAGAGTCGCAAAACCACGGTATTATTAGCCCCTGACCGGTCTGCAGCCATTCATATCAAAACCTCTTACTGTAATGCGCAATATGAAGGTATGCTGAGAATGTTGTTAATCGAGCCTGTAGAACAGCGCAAAAAACTGATGAATAATCTGGGTATACCTAATATGGAAATTTCATCTGCCAGCTTTCTGCAACCTGATAAAACCTCCCCAAAAATTGAGGAAGACATTGTGTTAAATAGTTCACAGATGTTAACGCAGGGAGGAGATAAGCTATTTCTGACTTTGAATTTATTAAACCGGAGAGAAAGTGTTCCGGCTAAAGTAGAGAACAGAAAAACTTCTTTTTCCGTTCCTTATGGATACAGGGACACAGACGAAATTATTTACACCTTACCAGAGGGATATAAGGCAGAATTTGTTCCTCAGGACATTTTGCTCGAATCTGAATTCGGAAAATATACGGCTAAGGCTGTGCTGAAAGACAATACTATTGTCTACACCCGGAACCAGCAGATGAACAGTAAAAAATATACCCCGGAAAAATACAAGGACCTTGTAGATTTTTACAAGAAAATCTATCTGGCGGATAAACAAAAAGTGGTACTGGCTAAAGTTAATTAGTTTAACCAGAAACCTGCTTAAGATTCATTAAATGAATCTTAAGCAGGTTTTATTCTTACTTCTTACCAACTACTACTTTGGTAAAATCAGCTGTATTCAAATATTTATTGGCTAAAGCTTTCAACTCTTCAGCCGTGATAGATTTCACTGTTTTAATATAATTATCGTAATAATCATAACCCAGTCCGGAATAATAGATATTCTTAAATTTATCTGCATGGGAGAAAGCATTTTCAAGACTCCCCAGCATAGAGCCTAACATATAACTGCGTACAAGACTTAGTTCTTCTTCTGTAACCAGTTCTGTTTTAAGCAAATCAATCTCTTTCTCAATTTCATTTAAAGCACTTGTGCAAACATCTGCACCAACTTCAGTCGCGATAAAAAAGTATCCGGCATCCTTCATGGAAACAATGGCAGAGCCAATTCCATAAGTATATCCTTTATCCTCCCTGATATTTGCCATCAGTCTTGATCCGAAATAACCACCCAGCAAACAGTTCATTACCTGAAAACCAGCAAAATCTACATGCGTCCGGTTAATACTCAGTGTTCCCATCCTGATTGCAGATTGTATCGCATCCGGCCGTTCAATAAAAATCTCCCCTTTAGGTGAAAAATCAAATGAGAATTCATTGACCTTTGAAACTGCCTGGTTGTTCCATCCTTTTCCGAATGAAGCATCCAGCAAGTCAAACTCAGCCTGCTCAAATTTCCCGGCTACGAATATGGTACAGTTTTCTGGTTTATAGGCTGCATTGAAATAACTAACCAGGTCTGCTCTTTCTATAGCCTGATAATCCTCAACTTCTATATCAGATCCATAAGTTGAAGTTCCGAAAATAGCATGCGCAAAGTTTTTTCTGGCAATAAAATCATTCTTTTGCAGGCTGACCTTAAGGGATTGCTGCTGATTTTGTTTAAAGATATCCAGCTCCTGCTGAGGAAAAATGCTCTCATTCAGTATAGACCATAAAATTGGTAATACTTCCTGCAAGTGTTTATTTAAGGTGTATATTTTGATACTGGACTGATCTGCACCATACTCAGTCTGCAAAAATGCACCGTAATAATCAACCTGATCAGCAATTTCTTTAGCTGTCAGTTTAGCCGTTCCATTATTGATCAGATGGTTGACGGCAATTGCCTGAAGTGGCTTTGATTCATCCCAGTTCACATTTTCAAAAACAAATTCAATACGAACGAGTTCCTGTTTGCCAGCATTCACAGTAAATACTTTAATCCCGTTTGCCAGTTCCTGTTGTTTGGGAGCAATAAAATTTATCTCATTCACCTGTCTTGATTCAGGTATAAGGGTTCGGTTAAGCATTTTCGAGATTTAAATAGTATAAAGTTGAACATTGCTCTCTGACGAAAGTCTTTTTAGCGGCCTTTAATATCTGTGCAGCATCAACAGCGAGATATTTATTGATCTCGGTATTTAATCCATCTGCATCCCCCAGCAGTTCATAATAAGCAAGGTTCATTGCTTTATCCAGCAGATTCATTTCAGCAAATACCATAATTGATTCTGATTTATTTTTCACTTTGGTCAATTCTGTCTGGCTCACTTCTTCTGTAGAAATCTGGTGCAATTCTGCCCAAACGGCCGTTTCTGCAGTTTCTACGGCTACACCCTCGCTCAATTTACCTTCAATTACAAATAACCCTTCATCCAGGCTACTTGTAATATAAGCATGAATATCACTAAAAAGCTGCTGTTCTTTTAATAAGCTGTTATAAAGTCTTGATGACTGTCCCTGAGAAAGTACATCGGATAAAAGATCGTAAGTCTGGTAATCGGCATCTCTGCGCGCAGGCATTTTAAATGCCATATAAAATGCATTCAAAGGGACATTAGCAATCACCGTCTCTTTACGTTCCTCGGTCTGAACTGGTTCCTGAATTAAGTTCCGGACATATTTATCTCCGGCAGGAATTGGAGCAAACCATTTTTCGGCCAGCAATTTAATTTCTTCGGTCTTTACATTTCCACCTACAACCATAATTGCATTCTGTGGATTATAATGTTTTTTAAAGAATGCTTTCACATCTTCCATCGATGCATTTTCAATCTGCTGAAGATCCTGCCCGATAGTTGCCCAGCGATAAGAATGCTTTTTGTAAGCAAGCGGACGTAATTTCAACCATACGTCACCATAAGGTTGATTCAGATATCTTTGTTTAAATTCTTCACAAACTACATTCCTTTGTGTTTCCAGACTTTTTTCAGAAAATGCCAGGCTAAGCATACGGTCACTTTCAAGCCAGAAGGCAGTTTCTATATTGGTTGCTGGCAAAGTGATATAATAGTTGGTAATATCATTACTGGTGAAAGCATTATTTTCTCCTCCTACTCTTTGCAGTGGTTCATCATAAACGGGAATATTGACAGATCCTCCAAACATCAGATGCTCAAACAGATGTGCAAAGCCGGTTTTACCTTCTTCCTCATCTCTGGCTCCAACGTCATACAGGATATTTAATACAGCCATTGGGGTTGTATCATCTTCGTGTACCAGGACACGTAAGCCATTAGCTAATGTAAAACGATTAAAATCTACCATAAAAAATATATAATTCTGTCAAATATAGGAATAATGATTTAGGCTAAATGTGATAATTTGATGAAATAAAAACAGCGGAACTTATGGTATATTTGTCGTATGAATACTGCCGAATTATTACAAAGGGCCCTGCAATTCGACTTTTTAAGTAAAGAAGAGGGTGTGTTTTTGTACCACAATGCTGCTACAGCCGAATTGGCTTTTGTAGCCAATGAGCTGAGAAAAAAACAAGTGCCCAGTGGAAAGGTTACCTGGCAAATTGATAGAAATGTAAACACAACCAATGTTTGTATTGCAAACTGCAAGTTTTGTAATTTCTTCAGAAGACCTGGACACGACGAGAGTTATATTACAGATATTGAGACTTATAAGGTTAAAATCGAAGAAACTTTCCGCCTCGGTGGTGATCAGTTGCTTTTACAGGGTGGACACCACCCTGATCTGGGACTGGAATTTTATGCTGATCTTTTTCGCAAATTAAAAGAGCTTTATCCTGACCTGAAACTGCATGCTTTGGGCCCGCCCGAAATTGCTCATGTGGCTAAACTGGATAAGCTGACACATACAGAAGTTTTAAGTGCTTTAAAAGCTGCCGGTATGGATTCCCTTCCGGGTGCAGGCGCTGAAATATTGAACGACAGAGTTCGCCGCTTGATTTCCAAAGGAAAATGTGGCGGGCAGGAATGGCTGGACGTAATGCGTGCAGCACATCAGCTGGATATCACAACTTCTGCAACAATGATGTTCGGTCATGTGGAAACGATAGATGAACGTTTTGAGCACCTGGTATGGATCAGGGAAGTACAAAGTGAAAAACCTGAACATGCAAAAGGGTTTTTAGCCTTTATTCCATGGCCTTTCCAGGATGATGGCACCCTATTAAAACGTCTCAGAGGGATTACCAATGATGTTTCAGGAGATGAATACATCAGAATGCTTGCACTAAGCAGAATCATGCTGCCTAATATTAAAAATATCCAGGCATCATGGCTGACTGTAGGTAAGAGTGTAGCTCAGTTATGTTTACATGCCGGAGCAAACGATTTCGGATCTATTATGATTGAAGAAAATGTAGTTTCTGCTGCCGGTGCACCACATCGTTTTACAGCTAAAGGAATTCAGGACGCAATCAGAGAAGCCGGATTTGAACCTCAGTTAAGGGGACAACAATATAATTACCGTGATTTACCGGAACATCTGGAAGAACAGGTTATCAATTACTAATATATAAAAAACCCGGGCAACAAACCCGGGTTTTTTAATGATAAACAAAGGGAAAGGTCTGCCTTCCTCTCCCTTCTTCCCCCTCACAAACCTCTCCTCAAATATTATGATGTTTTAATAAATAAACTGGCAATAGCATTAACGGCTGCCATAGTTAATGGTTCGTCAAATGCGGCAGTAGATGCATTTACAGAAAATCCAAGTCCTGGAATATTAATACCTAATTGTACTACATTATCTTCACCTGCATAATTTGCCGCTGCAGCAGGCACCCCGCTGTCATTAGCTCCGGTAATCCATGGTCTCAATGCAGTTACTCCTCCTCCCGCTGGTGCCTGACGCATCTCACGGATGTGCGCAGCATGTCTAGCTTCTACAGAATGAATCTGCAAAGCTGTCTGTAACACACTTGGGCTGCCCATTAAATTTGCTGCCTGACCTTTGTAGGCTCTTACGCCCGTATCTTCGAATACCTGGGCAACAGCCAGAAAAGTAGGATAATCAGTAAATACAGCATTAAAATTACCTTGTGCGGTAAAATCAAACTGCGAAGCTGTAAATGATACAGGCGTACCTCCTGATCCGGTGATCGCTCCTTTTAATAAATTAACGTGAGCCAGCTCATGATCACGGATATTAGTTAGTGCTGCCAATGCCGGAGTTCCGGCTGGGATCAAACCTGGTGTATTTAATCCGGTCTGATAAAAGTTATATTCTATATATTCCAGTGTTAAAGCAAAATTCAGCACACCCAATACACTGGTCGTTGTTTGCCCATAGGCTTTTTTAAACATAGAACCCAAAGCCAGTGGAAGAGCTGCCAAAGCTACTTTAGAACCGAAACCGTAAAATTGTTTCATGGCCGCTCTGCGTGGATTTAAGCGTTCATATACTTCTCCATCCACTTTTTCAATTTCTTCTAATATGTTGATGATATTCATGATTTCCTGATTAAGAAGGTAAATTAGAGGCGTTAATTTGTGTTGACAGATAGGCTTTAGCTATAGATAAAACGGCAAGAGGTGATCTTGCAGCATCTAATCCATTAACATCGATCACAGTGTTATCCGCAAAAGTTCCGTTAGATAGCAAATCACGGATCAATGCAGCATGACGAGCCTCAACTGAAACGATTTTTCCGGCGATCAATAAATAATCTGCCGATTTAATTAATTTACCTGCCCCGTTGTAAGCTGATACACCCAAATCTTCAAAGGCTTTAGCAGCTGTCAGGACACTTGTTCTATCAGTAAAATTGATAGCCGAAAAGTTTACAGTTAAGGCTTGTATAGCATTAGTCCCTAAAGCTTTTTTGAAAAACTCACGATGTGCCAGTTCATGGTCCCTGATGTCAGTCAGCAAGGACAACTCATAAGGCGAAATATTCGTGTATGGAGATTTTACGACTGTATCATAAAATGCACCTTCTAACTGTTCGAGTGCATAAGCATAATTTAATATACCTAAATCTCCACTACCCAAATCAACACCAGTGCTAAGCCCATTATCATTGTTGTGATCTTTTTTACAGCCGGCAGCTATTAAGGCTGCCCCAGCCACGCCTGCTCCTGCATATTGCAGAAACGATCTGCGTTGCAGTTTGGCAGTCAGAATACCGCTCTCTTTGTACAGCAATTCTGTCTCTTGTTCTTGTAAACTTTTCATAAGAAATATTTTTATAATATGGTTCAACAATGTGAGGGCCCCCATGATTATACCGTGACATACGCGAGATAAAACGCTTTGGTTTTTGAGTTTTGAATAAAAATTCTTGTCTCCCCTATTTTTTTGATAATTTCACCTTATAAAAATATCGGCCCGTGTTCAATGTGATTATAGTAGATGATGAAGAATTTGCGCGTTCTTCACTTTATTTTCTTTTACAGGAAAATTGTGAAAATGTACATATCTGTGGGATTGCAAAATCTGTGGATGAAGCCAGGGAATTGCTCTCTCAGCATGAGGTCGACCTTATTTTTCTGGACATCGCTATGCCTGGTAAAAATGGGTTTGAGCTCATTCCAGATGCGAAACTAAACCACGCACAGGTAGTTTTCACAACAGCCTATGATCAGTATGCGCTCAAAGCAATTAAAGCTAATGCGCTGGATTATTTACTAAAGCCTATTGATATTGATGAACTCAAGGAAACCGTAGAAAAGGCTTCGAGATATATCAGGTTGAGTGATCTGGAATCGGAGAGAAATGAGCGTTTAAAAAACTTAGCAATTAATTTAGCCGACCGGACAGAAATCAGGAAACTGAGTCTGCCTAATGGCCAGGGTTATACACTAATTGATCTGAATGAAATTATCCGTATCGAGGCTGACAGCAATTATTCCATCTTTCACCTGGACAACAGGGAAAAGATTACCGTATCGAGGGTTCTCAAGGATTATGAAGAAATTTTACCTGAAAACCAGTTTATCCGTATACACAAATCAAGTATTGTCAATTTAAATTATTTAAAAGAGTACAATTCCAGGAATGGTCTGGAAGTTTTATTGACAAACGGAGAGAAAATTGCTGTATCTCGCAGAAGGGCGAGTATTTTTGCAGAAAAAGTTAAACAATATACCAGCTTCACCAGTGATAAATAAAACAAAAAAGCCGGGCATAACGGGATTTATTCTACTTATCCTTTTACTTGTTTCAGGTTTTTTTAGCTATGGTCAAACCACTTTCATTAAACATTACAGTACCAGGGATGGGCTTCCAAGTAATAATTGCTATTTTATTTTGCAGGATCAGAAGGGGTATATCTGGGTTTCTTCTGATGCTGGTGTAAGCAGGTTTGATGGAAAGGTATTTGAAACATTTTCTGTAGATGACGGCTTACCTGATAACCAGATTATCAGAATTAATGAGGACAGGTCTGGCAGAATATGGTTTTCAGCTCTGAATGGCCAGTTAAGCTATTTCAAGGACGGTGTGATCTATAATGAAAGCAACAATATATTACTGAAATTATTAAAATTTAACGGTGTTGTCACCTCATTCTTTGAGGATAGCAAAGGCAATATATGGTTCGGAACCAACAAAAATATGCTGGCCCGCTGGGATGGCAGATCACTGAAAAAATATACTTCAACAGATCACTCCGGCCAGTTTATCAATACTTTCGTCTATGAGGACAAAATGGGTAGAATCTGGGCATCCAGTGCACATTGTCTGCGTCTTTTTGATGGTAAAAACTTCAATAAAACATCATCTGGTATCAATCAGTTGTCTTATAAGACCGCAGAGAACCTGCCAGACAGAACTATGTTTTTCCTGGATAATAAAGGACTGAATCTCAAAAATGGGGACCAGCAGACGCTGACCATGAAAATTGACAGCGCCCTTCTCTCTGACAATCCTGGTTATTTCTATGCTGAGAATGAGCAGGAACTCTGGATGACAACAGGTTCAGGAGTTTATCATCTGGAAGCAGGTGGAGTTCAAACACATTATTTACCTAACCTGACGACAAACCAGGTTATCAAAGACAACAGGGAAAATATGTGGTTCACCACAACCAATGGGATTTACATGCTGCCAAAAAAATCGAAAAGGGTCTACATTATCGACAATCACAATGGCTTAAGCAGTAATACTGTTAAAAGTGTAATGAAAGATCATGATGGCAAATTATGGCTGGGAATGGATAACGGAAAGATCAACATCCTTAAAAAATCTGGTCAGCAAATCAGTAAAATCGATCTCCCTGACAAAAAGAAATTTAATGCCATTAAACAATTAAGTAGTGATTCTGACGGAAAAAATATTTTTTTCAGTTCGGATTATGGTTTAGGGATGTTGCGCAATAATACTGATCCGGGGAAGAATATCAGTTATCTTCAGGAAACTCATAATTCCGGATTTGTCTTGAAAAACTTCAGTATAAGCAGTAAAAACCGTCTTTCGCTTGCCTTATCTTCCGGAGTGGTTATCCTGGATGACCCTTTCCATAAGTTATCGTTTGCTTCATCCGATTATAAGGACGGAAAAAACTTTTTCAGCAGCAGATCGTACCGGGTTTATTATGATAAAAATGATCAGTTGTGGTTTTCCAATGTCAACGGCCTCTCAGAATTAGCTGGTGGGAAACTGACCAAATGGTATCAGCAACATCCATTATTCACCAAAAGGATCAATGATATTGCGCAGTTGCCAGATGGAACAATTGTGCTGGCCACAGATGGTTATGGAGTTCTCATTTTAAAAAACAATCTGCTGATCAGGCAGCTGACCAGAGAAGACGGACTGGCCAATAATATTTGCAAAAAACTATTTATTCAGCATGACCATATCTGGGTCATTACCAATAACGGGGTAAACAGGATTTCACTGAACGGAAAGAACCCTGTAGAATCATTTGAATACACTAACAGCCTGCTGGATAATGATGTCAATGAGTTATATATTGACAAGGATACTGCTTATTTTGCAACGAATCATGGACTGGTCTTCTTCGCCAACACCCCTTTTGACAGGAATAAGGAAGTACCTAAAGTACTGATATCAGCTGTTATAAGTAACAGAAATTCATTGAAGATCAATACTGCCCCATTTAACTTAGCACCGGCAGATAATAACATTACCTTCTATTACAGCGCCCTCGATTTCCAGGACAACAATATTTTATACAGATACAGATTAAAATCGACCAATGGATGGACGGAAACCAAAAACAGAAGGCTGGAGTTTTCCTCTCTCGAACCAGGGCAATACAAGTTTGAACTGAGTGCAAAAACAAATAACAGTCAGTGGAGCAAGCCTGTGGGGGTCACCTTCCTTTTAAAAGCTCATTTCTGGCAATCCTGGTGGTTTATATTTTTGATACTGCTGATTGCAAGCTTCAGTTTTTATAAAATTGCTGTCATTGTAACCAAACAGCAAAAAGATAAAGAGCAGCAAAGGCTCTTGCTAAAGAACAAAATCCTGATGCTGGAACAACAGGCACTGCAAGCTATGATGAACCCTCACTTTGTATTTAACGTAATGAATTCTATACAGCATTATATCAATACCAAAGACACCTCATCTGCAAATAAGATATTGACTGGTTTTGCCAAACTGATCAGAAAAAACCTGGACATATGTACCAAAAGTTTTATTTCCCTGGAGGAAGAAATTGAATATCTTTCTCTTTATCTGGCACTGGAAAAGAAAAGATTTGGAGAAAAATTCAGTTATACGATCAATATTGCCAAAGATATCGACCAGGATGAAACGATGATTCCTTCCATGATCCTGCAGCCTTATATTGAAAATGCGATCTGGCACGGACTGATGCCTATGGAAAATGGCGGACGGATCTCTATTGAAATTCATCATCAGGAGCCTGACTCCCTGTTGATTCAGATTATCGATGACGGGATAGGTATCGAGAACTCGCTGAAGATAAAAAGAGAAAAACATGAGAGTAAAGGCATGAGCCTTACACAGGAAAGGATCAACCTGATTAATCAGATTGAGGCAAATCCTATACAAATCAGCATCAGACAGAATGGTAATTCGGGCACAACTATCTCAATTCTAGTCCCAAACAGATAGCTTTTACCGTTTACTCAATGATACCTACCACTTACTAAGTATTATTCGTTTCGATTGAAATTTGCATTAAACTTGTTATAGATATTAAAACAAACATAGTTTGTAAAACGCGTTCTTATAGAATTGGCAAAAGATATTTTTAACCTAACCTAAAACTTATCTCAATTCAGGTTTCATTTGTGTGTTAAAAAGTGGTAAAGTAAAAGCTTTACCACTTTTTTTTTGCCCCCTAATGTTAAAAAGACCTTGTTTAAAATTCATTTGCTAATTTACAGAGACAATAATTGATCTGATCAGCAACCTCTTGAAGATCTTCAGGCAAAATTTGAAAAAATTCTTTTTTTGAAAAGCTTTTTATATTAAATTTGATTAAGCAAAAAATGATTAAAAACAGCTTTGATGCTATTTAAAAAGATTTTTTGTATTTTTAACGTATCAACAACCTCTGGTAATTTTATTTAAGACAAATGACAACTCCAAAAAAATCTGTTAAGAAAAGTTCATTAGATGATCAGGCACAGGACAAAGAAATGAATGATGATAATTCTTATGGCTCCGTCGAGAAAAAGAAAACTTATGACGACGACGATGATGACTTTGATATGCCATTAGATGACCTTGATACGTTCGACGACTTTGGTGATGATGATGATGACTACTAAATAATCCTGTCAACCCATATAGAGCATCTTTAAAAAAAGATGCTTTTTTTTTATTTAAATTCAATTAAATGCAGCTAGTTCCCGTTTCCAGTTCACAGACAAAAAAAGAATTTTTAAAGGTTCCACACGATATCTATCAAAATGATCAGAACTGGATTTGCCCCCTGGACCAGGACATTGAAAAAGTCTTCGATCCGGGAAAAAACCCTTTTTTTAAACACGGTGAATGTACCAGGTGGATACTGAGAGATGAACAGGGAAAGACGATCGGAAGAATAGCTGCTTTCATCAATTCAAAAAAAGCATTTAACTATGATCAGCCAACCGGCGGCATAGGGTTTTTCGAATGCATCAATAACCAGGAAGCCGCTTTTAAATTATTCGAAGCGGGTCAGCAATGGTTGAAAGAACGTGGAATGGAAGCCATGGACGGCCCGGTCAACTTTGGAGAAAACGATAATTTCTGGGGACTGCTGGTTGAGGGTTTCACTCCCCCATCCTATGGAATGAATTATAACCCGGTATATTACCAGGCTTTTTTCGAAAATTACGGTTTTGTAACTTCCTACCAGCAGATTACCAATCATCTGGAAGTCAGAAAACCTTTCCCTGAACGTTTTACAAAAATCGCTACCTGGGTAGCCAATAAACCTGGATATACCTTCGAGCACTTTTCTAAAAAGAATTCAGCCAAATATGTACAGGACCTGATGGAAATCTATAATGATGCCTGGAAGGACTTTGAAAATTTTGTCCCCATCAAAAAAGAGACCCTTGAAGAGAGTTTCAAACAGATGGAGGCGATAATGGATGAAAAACTAATTTGGTTCGCTTACCTGAACGGAGAACCGGCTTCTTTCGTAGTTATCATACCTGATGCTAATCAAATGATTAAGAACTTTAAGGGAAAACTGGGTTTAATAGAAAAACTGCAATTTGTTTACCGGAGATGGAAAGGTGTAAACAGAATGAGAGCGATTGTAATGGGTACAAAAACTGCTTATCAGAAACACGGACTGGAATCTGCTTTATTCATTAAACTTAAAGAATATGTTTTGCCATTGAATCAATATGATGAACTCGAATTATCCTGGGTAGGTGATTTCAATGATAAGATGCTTGCTATTCATCAAGCGACAGGTGCCACTTTTGGGAAGCGACACCTGACGATGCGTAAAATCTTCTCTTAAAGAGAAGATTTTCTATTTTTCTCTGATTTCCTCGTAAAGATCAATAACCTTCTTCTGAAGTTTAATAATCTCTTCTTCTCTCAATGAGAGTTTCGCTTTTAAATTATTGATCTCTTCAAAATTTACCGACTGTGGATTCTCTCCCTCTTTAGAGATAATGTCCATAGTAGAAACTTCAAATAGATTAGCGATCTGAGCAAGCCTCGAGATATTAATATCCGTAATTCCTGTTTCGATTTTCGAAAATGCGGGAATTGAAATGTTAAGTCTTTTAGCTACTTCGCCCTGACTCCAGCCATTTTTCTGGCGAAGCTGTCTGATGTTCTTACCGATGATGTTCATTGTTATAAATTTAGGTGTGTTTTGTTCTTTAAGTATTCAACTCACGTGCCAGTTTAATTAAATCTATACCACCAAAGTTACCAGAGCTCATTAACAATAGGTTAGTTTGGTTAAAATCTAATTCTCTCAAGTATTGCTCAAGAGTAGAGGCATTATCAAAAAACGTAAGCTTTTCGCTATTAAATGCTGTTCGAACATCCATTTCTGTGAAAGGCTTAATTTTTTTTTGTTGAAATGTTTTTATATCTATATATACGATAGGATTGTCTGCTTGGATCATCGTATCTGCATATTGTAGTAAAAAATTTTTATTTAAACTACTAAATGTGTGTAATTCTATACAGGCTACTAACTTTCTTTCCTCAAACTGTGACTTTACCGCCTCAATGGTAGCTTTTAATTTTGAAGGAGAATGTGCGAAATCTTTGTACACATTAGTGCTTTTTTCCGTGTTTAACAACTCAAGCCTTTTTGCAGCTCCCTTAAACGAAGTAATCGCCTGATTAAATTTATCTTCAGAAATCCCTATTTCTTTACAAACCAATTTCGCCGCACTTAAATTCATCAGGTTATGGTCACCAAAAATTTTCAGCGGTAAATTCTCCGGTAATAAATAAGTTATACCATTAGTAACGCAATGAGGGGGAATTTCGTATTCCTCCTTAATAATTTCCTTTGAAGTATTTTCAACCAATTTGTGTAATTCTTCATCAGTCTTACAATAAATTAATTTACCTCCTGGCTCAATAGTATCGATGAAGAGTTCAAACTGATGTAGATAATTTTCAAAAGTGGGAAACACATTCACATGATCCCAGGCAACACCGCTGATTACCGCGATATTTGCTTTATATAAATGAAATTTTGGTCTTCTGTCTATCGGAGAGGCTAAATATTCATCTCCCTCAATAATAATTAAAGGAGCAGAATCAGTGACTTTAACCATCGTATCGAATCCTTCGAGCTGAGCGCCTACCAGATAATCGAAATCTTTTTGATAATAATTCAATACGTGCAGGATCATTGAAGTGATAGTCGTCTTACCATGACTTCCTCCTATCACTACGCGTAGCTTATCCTTAGTCTGTTCGTAAATATATTCGGGATAAGAATAGACTTTCAAGCCCAATTCCTGCGCCCGCAATAATTCAGGATTATCTATCAGTGCGTGCATTCCCAGAATGACAGCATCCAGATCCGGAGTGATTGATGCAGGATCCCAACCCAGTTTTTCTGGTAGAATCCCATACCTGGATAATCTGCTTGCCGAGGGCTCAAATATCAAATCATCTGACCCGGTTACTTTAAATCCCTTCTTATGCAAAGCTATCGCCAGATTGTGCATTGCACTTCCTCCAATAGCTATAAAATGTATTCGCATCTCAAATATTAAAAAAAATAAAGCAAAAAATACTTTTTTTTAGAGCCTTTTTAGATTTAGATGCTCAAATTGTTTATAGCTTATCTTTAAGCGAAACGAGGATTATTTATTTCTGGTAGCCTTCCTACCTGAAATGAATAAGACGATGTTGCAGCTAAAAAGAAGCATAAACAAATGAGCAGATGAATCTTTAAACAGGCTCTTATTATGCCTTTATAAATCTGGCGGCTACCCAGTCTCCAATTTTTTTATGATCGCAATAATTTATCCCCAACGCCTCACATGCATCCTTAATCATCTGTAAATCTGGTTCTTCATAAAACCCACTGAAGAAAATCTCTCCTCCGCCTTTTAATACACCGGCATATACAGGTATTTGATCCAGTAAAATATTGCGGTTAATATTGGCGAGAATAATATCATATGTCCTGGCAGGAATAACTTCTTTTCCACCACACAATGCAGTGATATTGTGAATATTATTCAGCAGTGAATTTTCTTTTGCACTAAGGTAACATACTTCATCGTTATCGATAGCAATTAATTCTCCTGCACCTTTTTTAGCAGCAAGAATAGCCAATATGGCAGTACCACATCCCATATCCAGGATCAGTTTACCAGAAACATCGCTTTCCAGTATGTACTGCATCATCATGGTTGTTGTCTGATGATGCCCCGTCCCGAAAGCCATCTTGGGATCTATAACAATCTCATATTTATATTTTGGTTGGTGAGGATGAAAAGTCGCTCTTACGTAACAGGTCTCATCAATGATCAGGGGCTCGAAATTTTTCTCCCACTCTTCATTCCAGTTTTCTGCAGCAATTTCGGTTACAGTATAATCGTAATCGAATTCACCTTCAAACTGAAGAAGGATATCCTTAAGGTTCTCTTCCCTATAGCTATCGGAATCTATAAATGCAGAAAACCCGTTTGTAGTCTCTTCAAATGTGTTGAATCCGATTTCAGCCAGTTCACTAATTAATAAGTCTTGTTGATATTCCTGAATCAGCCTAAAGCTGAAAGTAACCTGAATATATTGCATTAAGCGTTAAATGTTTTTACAATATCCGCAAAATCACGTGATTTCAGTGAAGCTCCACCTATTAATCCACCATCAATATCTTTCTGAGCAAATAACTCTGCCGCATTTTTGGGGTTACAGCTACCTCCGTATAATATAGATATTTCTTCAGCAGCATCTTCTCCGTATTTACCAGCAACTTCAGCGCGTATAAATTCGTGTACTTCCTGGGCTTGTTCAGCCGTAGCAGTTAGTCCTGTACCTATCGCCCAAACTGGTTCATAAGCAATAACTACCTTTGAAAATTCTTCCTGATTTAAATGGAAGAGACCATTCTCCAGCTGTCCTTTTAAGATTTCAAAGAAATTACCATTGTTTCTTTCGTCTAATGTCTCGCCAATGCAAAAAATAGGTGTTAATTGATTAGTTAAAGCAATATTAGTTTTTTCAGCAAGCAAAGCATCGCTTTCAGCAAAATACTGACGGCGTTCTGAATGCCCTATAATTACATATTCACAGCCAACAGACTTGATCATTTTTGCAGAAATTTCACCGGTAAAAGCTCCGCTTTCATTTTGATGACAATTTTGAGCACCAATTTTAACAGTCTCACCACCTAATTTCGATAAGCTGTTTAAATGGATAAATGGAGCACATATGATAGCAATCTGATCGCCTTTTTTCTCATCTCTTACGATGTTAACGATTTCTGAAAATAATGAAATACCTTCCGCATAGTCGGTATTCATTTTCCAATTTCCTGCTACTATTTTCTTTCTCATAATTAAATCTATTATTATTTTAACTGTATTCCTATTTTTTGATATTAAAGCAAATGATTGAAATTATAAACACCACTTCAAGTCGCGTAATTACACATATAGCTGATAAAAATACACAAACTCTCTTAAAAATATCTATAATTTGAAGTTATTTCAAAAATCGATGCCAATATATCTTTTTCTATCTGATTAAATTGAACATTTTTACGTTCAAATACTTTTTCTGCTGTTTCGAACATTTTTTCAAGACTATAAACCTCAAATCCCTGTGGTCCCCCCCAGGCAAAATCAGGAATAAAGTTCTTTGGATACCCTGCACCGAAGACATTTGCACTAACTCCTACTACAGTACCAGTATTAAACATTGTATTTATACCGCATTTTACATGGTCAGCCATAATTAAGCCACAAAACTGAAGTCCTGTTTTCCTGAATTCCTGACGCTCATAATCCCATAACTTAACCTCGGCATAGTTATTTTTAAGATTAGAGTTATTCGTATCGGCTCCTATATTACACCATTGCCCCATGACCGAATTACCGAGATAACCTTCATGTCCTTTAGAAGAATAGCCCCAGATTACGGCGTTATTAATCTCTCCTCCCACTGTACTGAACGGCCCGATAGTGGTTTGCCCATAAATTTTGGTACCCATCTTCACTCTTGAGTTTTCGCCCAGGGCGAAAGAACCCCGGATATGGCTTCCTTCCCATACCTGTGAATTTCTCCCTAAATAAACCGGGCCTGTCAGGGTATTGAAAGTAGTACATTCTGCCGTCACGCCTTCCTCTACAAAGATTTCGTCTCCAAGAACGACATTAGTCGTACTCAGTTTTCCGGAGGTCCGGCCTTCTGTTAAAAGACTAAAATCAGCTCTTAACTGCAAATCATTATTTCTGAAGATATCTTCCGGAAATCTGATCCGGGTAAAGGTTCCTTTGTAATTAACAGGACGCAATCCTGATGCCTGTGATAAATCATGTATTACACCGCCATTAATTTTATAGGCGATTATGAAGTTATCCTGTAAAAGCACCTCTCCTTCCTGAAGATCACTGACAGCTGCAAAAAGATTTTGATCGGGACAAACTGAACCATTTACAAAAATATCAGCATCTCTGCGGACAGGGTATTTGGCTGAAAGATAACCAGCTGTACAGAATCCAGTCTGGTTAGCAGAATACTTTTCCCATTTTTCGGCGATTGTTAATATACCTAAACGCAGATCGGCCACAGGCCGGGTAAAAGTAAGCGGCCTTAGGGATAAAGCCGAATGATCATCAAATAAATTAATCTTCATCTGAATATATTGGTTTTCGTAGTAGTACTTATTATCAAGCCATTGCAATTGGCAATATAGAAAATTGTCCGGCTTAAGGTGTTTTATATTATCTTATATAAATGGACAAAAATAAAAAAAGTCCCGAAGCTTAGCATCGGGACTTTAGAATTATTTCTTCTAACTCTAGGATTATTTCTTAGCGTAACGAGTTTTAAATTTATCGATACGACCTGCTGTATCTACCAATTTCATTTTACCAGTATAGAACGGGTGAGAGGTGTGTGAAATCTCTAATTTATAAAGAGGGTACTCGTTACCATCTTCCCAAGTCACAGATTCTTTAGTCTCTACGCAAGATTTAGTTAAGAAAGCGTATTCGTTAGACATATCTTTAAATACTACGAATCTATAGTTTGATGGGTGAAGATCTTTTTTCATAATGAATATATACTTATTTGTACTTATTTGTCGCTTATTTTGAAGGATGCAAATATCCTAATTATATTTTTTATTTACAAGGATTATTAAAAAATTATGTACTATACTTTTTCCTGGTTTCTATTTTCTGCATCTGCCTTCTAATATATTCATCTGCAATTACTTCAGCAGATGGCAGTTCCGACTTACTGATCAGTAAAGATTTTAATCTTTCTTCATCTACATCGGTACGATATAAAATGTTCATCATTTTAGAGATATCGTTATCCAGTAACCAGGAGAAGGCATAAACCATCTTCTCTCTCAACTGCACCACCGACAGCTCATCTTCCAGCTCAAAATCGTTTCCGATAAGTCTGCTGAGTGCTTTAAAATCATCCATTAAATCTTTTATTTTATTTCCTGACACAGTTCAACCAACACCCCCTTAGTCCCTTTAGGATGAACAAAACAAATCAGTTTATTGTCTGCGCCAAATTTAGGTTCTTCGCTCAAAAGTACAAAACCTTCATTTTTTAATCTTATCATCTCGGCGTAAATATCATCGACATCAAATGCAATATGATGAATCCCCTCTCCTCTTTTCGCAATAAAGGAAGCTATCGCGCTGTCTTCAGCAGCAGCAGAAAGAAGTTCAATTTTATTTTCTCCAGTAAGAAAAAAAGCTGTGTCCACCCCCTCTGAGATTACTGATTCCCGTTTATAGGCCGCTGTACCCAACAATTTTTCATAAAGCCTGCAGGACTCATCAAGGTCTTTTACAGCTATCCCTATATGTTCAATTTTATTCATGCTGACTTTAAACGTTAAACGAATGTAAAAATGCATGTTTTAACTATACCTTCATAGGGATTATTTATATTCTTTGGCAATCTTTTTTAGTACCTTTGTTTATCAAAAGAATAAATTATATACGATGGAACTTCCTATTTATCTAGATAATAACGCTACAACCCCCCTTGACCCAAGAGTGCTTGAAGCCATGTTGCCTTACTTCACCACCAAATTCGGTAATGCCGCAAGCCGTAACCACGCCTTTGGCTGGGTTGCAGAAGAAGGTGTTGATTATGCACGTGAACAAGCTGCTAAACTAATTGGCTGTACTGAGAAAGAAATTATTTTCACTTCAGGAGCAACAGAAGCAGACAACCTTGGTATTAAAGGTGTGTTTGAGATGTATCAGGATAAAGGTAATCATATTATCACCGCTACAACTGAACATAAAGCAGTTTTAGATACATGCAAACACCTGGAGAAATTAGGTGCAAAAGTTACTTATTTACAGGTTAAAGAAGATGGTCTGATCGATCTTGCTGAATTAGAAGCAGCGATGACAGAACAAACTATCCTGGTTACGATCATGTATGGCAACAACGAAATAGGTGTAGTTCAGCCGATTAAAGAAATATCTGCTATTGCTCATAAATTTGGTGCCCTGTTTATGACTGATGCAACACAGGCTGTAGGTAAAATACCTGTAGACGTGAATGCTGACGGAATTGACCTGCTTGCTTTCAGTGCACATAAAATGTACGGACCTAAAGGTGTTGGTGTATTATATGTACGCCGTAAGAACCCAAGGGTTAAAGTAACTGCTCAAATGGACGGTGGTGGTCATGAGCGCGGAATGCGTTCAGGAACACTAAATGTTCCGGGAATCGTTGGTTTAGGTAAAGCCTGTGAATTATGCCGTCTGGAAATGGACGAAGAAGCTAAACGTCTTTCAGGTCTGCGTGATAAACTGGAAAGTGCATTATCAGTAATGGAAGAAAGTTATGTAAATGGTAATACACAACATCGTTTACCTCATGTAGCTAATATCTCTTTCAAATATGTTGAAGGTGAAGGATTGATGATGGCCATGAAAGATCTGGCTGTTTCATCTGGTTCTGCCTGTACTTCAGCTTCGCTGGAGCCATCATACGTATTAAAAAGTTTAGGTCTTTCTGATGATCTGGCACATTCTTCTATTCGTTTTGGTCTTGGACGTTTCACTACGGAAGAGGAGATTGATTATGCAATTGAAAACACTAAAAAAGCAGTTAATCACTTAAGAGACCTGTCTCCGCTTTGGGAGATGTTTAAAGAAGGAATTGATTTAAGTAAAATTGAATGGGCTGAGCACTAGTCTCAGGCTTCTATCTATAAATTAAAATATTTAAAATAGATCTCCCGAAAAAGAGGTCTGGAGGAAAATAAAAATGGCATATTCAGAAAAAGTAATGGAACACTATACCAACCCCCGCAACGTTGGTACTTTAGATAAGGATAGTAAATCAGTTGGTACGGGCTTAGTAGGAGCACCGGAATGTGGTGACGTTATGCGTCTTCAGATCGAAGTTGACGAAAACAATGTAATTACTGATGCTAAATTTAAAACCTTTGGCTGTGGTTCTGCAATTGCTTCTTCTTCTTTAGCAACAGAATGGTTAAAAGGAAAAACTGTAGATGAGGCAATGACTATTGACAATATGGATATTGTTGAGGAATTAGCTTTACCTCCGGTAAAAATTCACTGTTCGGTATTAGCTGAAGATGCAATCAAATCTGCAATCAACGACTATCGTGTAAAAAATGGTATGGAGCCAATCGCTTTACCTAAATCACACCACTAAAATACTGTCTGAGATTAAAAAAACCAGTATACGGATGATTAGAATCTCAGAAAATAATTTTGAATCGGCAAGATAGTTTCAGAATTTAATAATTAAGCATATGATCACCATAACAGATAAAGCGAAAAGCAAGATTGATAATTTAATGCTGGAGTCGCAAATGGATACTACTTACTTTTTACGTGTTTCAGTAAAAGGTGGAGGTTGTTCAGGCTTATCCTACAATTTAGATTTCGATAACGAAGAGAAAACAGGAGATCAGTTTTTTGAAGATAAAGGAATCCGCATCGCCCTGGATATGAAATCATTTTTATATCTGGCCGGTACTGAACTTGATTTCTCAGACGGACTAAATGGAAAAGGCTTTAACTTCAACAACCCTAACGCAAGCCGTTCTTGTGGATGTGGAGAGAGTTTCTCTGTTTAATCTTATAAATTATATTTGGAAAGGGCACTTTATCGTGCCCTTTTTCTATTCAGAAAATTTGCACTGACCGCAATATAAAGGGATTATGAAAACGCCAATTGTGTTTTTAATGTAAAAAACTTTATTATTGCCCTCGCAAAAAAAATAACATGGTATCATTTAACGAATTCTCTACCGTTCCCAGTCTTTTAAGAAACGTAGTAGAAAACATTCACAAACCTGAAGAAACATTCTTAATACATAAAAAGAATAATGAATGGGAAAATATCTCATTTAAGCAGACGCTTGACAAAGCTGACTACGTATCTGCATTCTTTTTAGCACAGGGAATAACCAAAGGTGACAGAATGGGCCTGATGATTGAAAACGGTCCCGATTATGTGTATTATGATCAGGGGATCCAGCAGATTGGCGCAATCAATGTATCCATTTATCCTACCTTATCTGAACAGGAGGTAGAATATATTATTAATGATTCGGGCATAAAAGCTTTACTTGTTGGCAATCCTTTTCTTTATAAAAAGATCCTGAAAATATCAGATAACTGCAGGCACCTTCAATATATTATTCCTGCTTTTGCAGAATACACCAAAACGGTTATCCCTGAAGGACTGAACAAAAGTATCATCAGTTTCGGGGAGGTCTTAAAACAGGGCAAGGAACTGCTATCTACTTATCAGGTTAAAATAAAAGAAGCCAGAGCAACTGTACGTCCTTCAGATATATCTTCCCTGATCTATACTTCAGGAACTACCGGTACTCCGAAAGGAGTAATGCTCTCCCATAGTAACTTTGTGGAAAATGTAAAGGTTTGTCTGCAGCAGATCCCGGTAATTGATGAGACAGACGTATTTTTATCTTTTCTCCCTTTATCCCATGTCTTTGAAAGGACAGCTACTTATCATGTATGCTGCGCCCAGGGATGCAAAATTGCCTACGCACAAAGTCTGGAACTGCTAGCCAAAAACATGGCTGAAATCAGACCTACGGTTATGAGCTGTGTACCTCGTTTACTGGAACGTATTCATGATAAAGCTATAAAAAGTGGTACAGCCGAAGGCGGATTAAAAGCTAAGATATTTCTTTGGGCACTGGAAACAGGGCAAAATTACCGCCAGAAAATTGAAGCTGGAAAATCAGCGGGTATCATCCTGTCTGTAGAAAAAAGCATCGCTGAAAAATTAGTATTCAGTAAAATCAAAGAGAAAACTGGTGGAAGATTAAAATTCATGATTTCGGGCGGAGCAGCCCTTCCTAAAAATGTCGGGGAGTTTTTCGGTAATCTGGGTATTAAAATCCTGGAAGGATTCGGCTTGACGGAAACATCGCCGGTAATGGCTGTAACTGAATATGACAGACAGGTATATGGCACTGTAGGTAGAATTATTCCTGGTATTGAGGTCGCCATTCAGAATATCGAAACCAAAGAGATGATCAGCATACAAACACATGAATCATTTCAGGAAAATTTTGAATGTGAAGAAGGAGAAATTATAGTTCGCGGACATTGTGTAATGCAAGGGTATTTTAATAAACCGGCAGAAACTGCCGAAGCTATAGATAAAAACAACTGGTTTCATACTGGTGATATCGGTCGCTTCTACAAAGGTAATCTTCAAATTACCGACCGCTTGAAAAACATGATCGTGAATGCTTATGGAAAAAATGTTTATCCTACTCCAGTTGAAAACATTTACCTGAAAAGTCTTAAAATTGATTCACTATTTTTAATTGGAGATAAAAGAGAATATCTGACCGCTATTATCATTCCCAACAGAGAAAGTTTGCAGGAAAAGTTCAACTTACCAGATGCTTTCTTTACGAAACCGGAGATCTTTATCAATGAACCGGAGATCGTGGAGTGGATTGGACAGGATATCAGGAAGCTATCCGGTGAATTATCAAAATTTGAACGGATTAAAAACTTCAGGATTAAAAGAAATCCATTCAGTATCGAGGATGGTGAGATTACTCCTACCATGAAAATAAAGCGTAAAGCGGTCGAAAAGATCTATGCCGAGGCTATCAATGAATTATATACCGAATCAGTTGAGGCTGATTAAAAGCCTGTTTAAACAGGCTCTGGAATTTTCTAAAAAAAACAGGCTCTAATTTACTATTTTTGCAAGGTATCTGAATGGAAACGTTCAGATCACTCACAAATCAGAGCTTATCCGGCAACAGCCGAATATAATAACACATATGAGTACAGGATTATCAGAATTAGAAATATTGCGTAGAAATGCGCTAACCCAGTTACGTGAACTGGGCATTGATCCTTATCCACCAGAAGGATATGAAATCAATACGAATGCAGCCGATATACTGGCTAATTACGAAAACAATAAGGATGCCTATCAGCAGGTTAGTTTTGCAGGCAGAATTATGACCCGACGTATTATGGGTAGCGCAGCTTTTGTAGAAATACAGGATGCTTCAGGCCGTATCCAGGTCTATTTAAAAAGAGACGAGCTTTGTCCTGATGAAGACAAAACATTTTACAATACAGTTTTCAAGAAACTAATGGATCTTGGTGATTTCGTCGGAATTAAAGGTTATGTATTTACTACCCAAACCGGCGAGATATCTGTACACGTTACTGAATTCAAATTACTTTCAAAATCATTAAAACCTCTTCCTATCGTAAAACGTGACGAAGACGGAAATATATTTGATGGTTTTACTGATCCTGAATTAAGATACAGACAACGTTATGTGGATCTTACCGTAAATCCGGGCTTTAAACAGATCTTCATGACACGCTCTAAGGTAATCAACACCATGAGAGCTTATTTTGATCAGGAAGGCTGGATGGAAGTAGAAACACCGATTCTGCAACCTATTCATGGTGGCGCTGCAGCGCGTCCGTTTGAGACACATCATAATACATTGGATATGCCTCTGTATCTGAGAATTGCTAATGAGCTGTATTTAAAAAGATTAATCGTTGCTGGTTTTGACGGTGTATATGAGTTTGGCAAAATGTTCAGAAATGAAGGAATGGACCGTACGCATAATCCTGAATTCACTTCAATGGAAATTTATGTCGCCTACAAAGATTATATCTGGATGATGGGTATGGTAGAGGAATGTCTTGAAAAGGTAGCAATGGCTACACATGGCTCTCCTATTGTCAAAGTGGGGGAACATGAGATTAACTTTGCAGGCCCGTACGAGAAACTGACCATGTACGAATCCATCCAGAAGTACACCGGAATTGATGTTTCTGACATGACTGAAGACCAGCTTAAAGCGACCTGCAAAAGTCTTAACATTGAGATCGACGCTACTATGGGTCGTGGAAAACTAATCGATGAGTTATTCAGTGAAAAAGTTGAAGCTAATTTAATCCAGCCTACTTACATCACCGACTATCCGATTGAAATGACTCCGCTGGCTAAGAAACACCGTAGTAAAGAAGGACTGGTAGAAAGATTCGAGCTTTTTGTAGTTGGTAAAGAAATAGCCAATGCCTATACTGAGTTGAATGATCCGATTGATCAGAAAGAACGTTTTGAAGATCAGTTAAAACTGGCTGCAAGAGGGGATGACGAGGCTATGGCGATGGATGATGATTTTATCCGTGCATTGGAATATGGAATGCCTCCTACTTCTGGTTTGGGTATCGGTATCGACCGTTTAGTGATGTTGATGACCAATCAGTCCACTATTCAGGAGGTTCTTTTCTTCCCTCAGATGAGACCTGAGAAGAAAGCTAAGGTAACCAGTGATGAAGATTTTGTCAATGCAGGAATACCAGCAGAATGGGTTCAGGTGATCCGTAAAATGGGCTTTAACACCATAGAAGACCTTTCGGGTGCTAACGCCAATAAAGTATTTAATGATTTAGGCGGTATGCGTAAAAAGTTAAAGCTGGAACTGACTATGCCAACAAAAGAAGAGGTAACCGCCTGGTTCTCTTAACATAATCATAACAAAAAGTTAAAGGCTTGCTGTAAGGAATTACAACAAGCCTTTTCTATTTTTAACAAACAATAAAATTGAATGTTATGAATAACTCTAGTCTTGAGATAACTGAAAATGAATACTGCATTAAACTAAGTAAAGATGCTTTTGACCTGTCTCTTATACGTCAGTTGATCAAGAGAATTCAATCTGAACAATTGTTCTTCAGCAGAAAAAAAGAGTACATGGAGGATGATATTATTAGCAGAGGTGAACTCGGAACCGTTGAAAATTTTGACAGTTTATACGATAAATAAAAATAGCCACGTAAAGTGGCTATTTTTATAATACTATATGTATGTTCTTCTCTTAACTACCTGTATCTTACCTGTTGTTGTTTATCCAGCATTCCCAACTGATCTTTCATTTGTTTGATCTGGTCTGCCAGTAATTTATTTTTATCAGCTTTCTTAGCTTCTGTCAGGTACATCTGAGCTTCTCTCTTATTACGTTTTCCCATTGAAATACCAGCTAAACTCAGTTTAGCCAATGCTATATTATGATCCATCTGCATTCCCAGGGCCAAAGACTTCTTGAAATACTTCTCTGATTGCATAGGTGCTTTTCTCGATTCAATTAAACCAACCAGCAAATTGTAATAACCGTGCTGAACTCTGATCAGCTGCGTCTCATAATTGGTGATTCTGTTTAAATAACGTTCAGCCTTAGGCATATCATCTTTACGCAGGAACCATTGTGCAAGAAGCATATTCTCATTGTAGAAAAAGGTCACTACAATTAAAATACTGATCAATACAGCTAAAATTCCCCAACCCCAAAAACCGAAAATCATGAGTGCTACAGCAACTCCCAATCCCACAAAAGCTGCAATAAGTCTTACTACGTTTGGCATATCTATTTTTAATTATTTCGTGCAAATATCGTGTTTATATACCAAAAATCAGATTTAAAATTATAATTTAAACAAAAAAACTATTCCTCTCCAGGCCCGTTTAAATTTGATTTAACAGATGAATTTTAAACAGGCGCTAAAGATGCTTATCTTTGGTAAAACCTGTCTCTGATTCTCTTTACAGAGACTGCACAGGTCCCTGATTATAAAAATAGTACTGATTGATTATGCCTGATATGTCTGCCCGCAGTAAACTCATGGAGTTTCCGGAAATGAAAGAAAAGTACGATCTGGAATATCCTGATTATAAACCAGATCCTGTCGTACTGCAACAATTAAAACCGCTGTTAGAAAACAAGGAAATCATTATAGTTATGGGTGTGTGGTGCAGTGACAGCAGATTGCAGGTACCACACTTTTATAAAATCCTGGATGAATCGGGTGTCGAAGAAAAAACAATTACCCTGATTTGTGTAGATGAAATGAAAAAGTCAGCCAATGGCTTAACGGAGAATTTAAGTATAGAGAAGGTACCTACGTTTATTTTAACAGCCCATCGCAAAGAAATAGGTCGTATTACGGAGTGGCCGGAAGCTACTCTGGAAATTGATATGGTTGAAATATTAAAACAATAAAGAATGTCAGCAGCATTAGAACCAGGCTGGTTAAACGTCCTGGAACCTGAATTTGAAAAACAATATATGAAAGACCTGAAAGCTTTTCTGTTACAGGAAAAGGAATCAGGTACACTAGTTTACCCCAAAGGGGCTGATATTTTTAATGCCTTTAACCACACCCCATTTGATCAGGTCAAAGTCGTAATCTTAGGACAGGACCCTTATCATGGAGATGGTCAGGCACATGGATTATCCTTTTCGGTACAAAAAGGAGTAACTACTCCCCCATCGCTGAAAAACATTTATAAAGAACTCGAAACCGACATAGAAGAATTCAAAACACCAAACCATGGTAATCTTACTGCCTGGGCAGATGAAGGCATTTTATTATTAAATGCTTCACTTACAGTCAGGGCACATGAGCCAGGATCTCATCAGGGAAAGGGTTGGGAAGCATTTACTGATCAGGCCATCAGCCAGTTATCGAAGCAAAAAACAGGAATTGTATTTTTATTATGGGGGAAATTTGCACAGCAGAAGGCTGTATTAATTGATGAAACGAAACATACAATTCTAAAATCTGCACATCCCTCACCTTTCTCTGCCTATAATGGATTCTTTGGCAGTAAACCTTTTTCAAAGACTAACGCAATTCTGATATCCGAAGGACGTCAGCCAATTAACTGGCAGATCAGCTGATCCACCTTTAATTGGCTGACTCTTTCAATGAAGGAAAAAGCTTAATCCTTTTAGTACTCTAATGGAACAATAGGTTCTTTCTTAGTAGTTGACATAATCATCATTGTCTGAAAGGTCTTCACCACACTGATTTTACTGATTTTGTCCATGATTAAACGTTCGTAAGCTTTAATGTCACTTACATAAACTTTTAAAAGAAAGTCTGCCTGTCCGGTTACATGGTGACATTCTGTAATTTCTTTAATCTGATTGACTTCATCAAGGAATATCTGGATAGTATTATTCTTATGAAAATCCAGTTGTACCTGAATAAAAGTCTTAATCCCCAGTCCTAATTTTTCTTCATCAACCAAAGCATGATAGCTTTTGATGAAGCCCGACATCTCCAGTTTCCTAACCCTCTCCAGGGTAGGTGCCGGCGATAATCCAATTTCCTGGGAAAGAAGCAAATTGGTTATTCTACCGTTTTCCTGTAAAAGTTTAAGTATTTTGAAATCTATCTTGTCTAGTTCTGCTGCCATTTTATCGATCTTGAACTCAAAGGTAGAATAAGAACACCTTATTTACCAAATTTAATTCTAAAAATAAACAATAAAATTATGCATTATTTTATCTAAAATTTTTTAGATTTATCTAAATCTTTAATTAGGTCAATATAATGCATTCATTTACCGAAGAAAACTACCTTAAAATCATTTATCATCTGTCCCAGGCAGAAGAAGGAACTGTCCAGACTAATGCTATTGCAAATGGAATGAAGACCAAAGCTGCATCTGTCACGGACATGCTTAAAAAGCTGTCAGACAAGAATTTAATTGATTATATTAAATATCAGGGAGTCACTCTGACTGAAAAAGGTAAAACAGCAGCCATCAAAATAGTCAGAAAACACAGGCTATGGGAAGTATTTCTGGTTGACAAGCTCAAATTCAGATGGGACGAAGTACATGATATTGCCGAAGAACTGGAACATATTAATTCGGCAGTACTGGTAGAGCGACTGGACGATTTTCTGGGTTTCCCTAAAAGAGATCCTCATGGTGATCCGATCCCGGACCAGCATGGAAATTTTGAGGATCTGGAAAACATACACCTGACGGAGATGACCAAAGGACAAAGTGGTATAATCGTCGGCGTGAGTGAACACTCCTCTCCCTTTCTGATCCATCTGGAGAAACTGGGTCTGACTATAGGTACAGCTATAAAGATAATTGAGATTACAGCCTATGATGGTTCTGTAGAACTCATGATGAATGATCAGAAGATTAACGTAAGTAAAAAGGTAGCAGAACATATCCTTCTAAAATCATAAGATAAAATAATTAAAAGACCTATTGTTAATGAAGAATACAGAATCATTAAGTGAAGTACATCAGAGCGTAGATACCGGCAAAAGGACAGGGTGGAGAAGAATATTATCCTTCATTGGTCCGGCGTACCTGGTAAGTGTGGGTTATATGGACCCCGGAAACTGGGCAACTGACCTTGCTGGTGGTAGTAAATTCGGTTACCAGCTGATCTGGGTTTTGCTGATGTCAAACTTAATAGCCTTACTATTACAATCACTGAGTTCGAGATTAGGTATTGTAAGGGGACTGGATCTGGCACAGGCTTCGAGAAATGCTTATCCTAAATGGGTAAATATCCCATTATTTGGTTTGGCGCAAACCGCTATTATTGCCTGTGACCTCGCTGAAATCATTGGAATGGCAATAGGACTGAATTTACTTTTCGGACTCCCATTGATCTGGGGGATCAGTATTACTATTTTCGATACTGTCCTACTTCTTTTCCTGATGAATAAAGGGATGCGTAAAATGGAAGTATTTATAGTTTCTATGGTCTTTATAGTCGGGATTTCATTTTTAGTAGAGATGTTCATTGTTGAACCTTCTGTAAAAGAAATTGTAAAGGGATTAAAACCGTCGGTACTATCAGGAGAGGCACTTTATATTGCAATAGGAATCATCGGGGCAACCGTAATGCCTCATAACTTATACCTCCATTCTTCTCTGGTCCAGACAAGGAAATTTGAAAGAGATAATAAGGGAATAAAAGAAGCTATAAAATTCAATTTCATAGATACTGCCATTGCACTTAACCTGGCATTTTTTGTAAATGCCGCCATTCTGATCCTGGCCGCTGCCGCATTTTATAAAAATGGCTTGCATGAAGTTGCCGAAATACAGGATGCCTATAAATTACTCGGGCACATCTTTGGTAATGTTGCCCCAACTCTTTTTGCTGTAGCGCTGATTGCAGCGGGACAAAGCTCAACCATTACTGGTACACTGGCAGGACAAATCGTAATGGAGGGCCACCTGAATTTAAGAATACAACCCTGGATCCGCCGCTTAATTACACGTCTGCTCGCTATTATACCAGCCTTTTTCACAATTCTATATTTTGGCAATGATGCCCTGAGCGGTCTGCTGATTCTGAGCCAGGTGGTACTGAGTCTCCAGCTTGGGTTTGCTGTCATCCCATTAATCCATTTCACCTCTGATCAAAAAGAGATGAAAGGTTTTGCAATCAAATTATGGGTCAAAATATTAGCCTGGATAAGTGCAGCAGTAATTGTTGCTCTGAACATCAAATTGGTTATAGAAGAAATTTCAGGATGGGCTTCTGCAACACACGGATGGTACATCTATGGATTGATTATCCCTGCAGCAGTTTTAATAGGTCTGCTCCTGGTCTATGTTTTTGTATACCCGATTCTAAGTTCCAAAGTCAGATCCAGAAAAAATGTACCACATGGAAGCGCCTTAGCCATTGACAATATCGACCAGATCCACTATACTCAGATAGGTATTACTGTTGATTTTTCCAAGAATGACCTGAATACGATCAGGCATGCCTTAATCCAGGGAGGTAAAAAAGCAGATTATCATTTGATTCATATTGTAGAAACTGCTGCTGCACGTTATCACGGACAGGCGACAATGGATTACGAAACCCTGAGTGATGCAGAAAACCTTGAAAAATACTGTCATAACCTCGAAAAATTGGGTTATCGTGGCATTCCACATATAGGTTTTGGCGGCGCAGCCCGGGCTATTGCTGAAATATCGGAGACTAACGGGCTACAATTGCTGGTTATGGGTGCTCACGGACATAAAGGGCTGAAAGATTTAATATTTGGTACAACTGTAGATGCCGTAAGACATAAAATTACCATCCCTGTATTAGTGGTCAGATAAATTCAGATAAACTGCCATAAATCGGCAATTCTTTCGGATATTAGCTGATTCTATGACGAACGATATTCAAATAAAAAATAAAAGAGCATACTTCGATTACCACGTTGTTGAAAAATTCAATGCCGGGCTGGCCTTATTAGGGACGGAGATAAAAGCAATCAGACAGGGGAAAGCAAACATGACAGATGCATTTTGTATGTTTATAGGTAACATATTATACGTTAGAAACTTACACATCTCTGAATATAGTCACAGCTCATTCCATCATCATGATATTAAACGTGACCGGGTTTTGCTTCTGCAAAAAAAAGAACTGAAAAAACTAAAGTTCAGAAGTGAAGAAAAAGGCTATACCATTGTCCCGCTTCGCATCTTTACCAATGAAAGAGGATTTGCAAAAATAGAAATTGCATTAGCACAGGGAAAGAAAGACTTTGATAAAAGAGATAGCATCAAAGACCGTGAATCTAAACGTGAAATGGACCGGGCAATGAAAGGTTAATTACCAGGCCTGGTCCCCGACCAATGGAACAAATCTGAAAGTATCCAGTTCGAATTTTTCATACTCCGTTTCACTGACACGAATAACTGTAACCATAATCTGCGAATGTTCATTCCCAACAGGAATAACAAGGATTCCACCAACCTTAAGTTGTTTCAATAAGATTTCAGGGACAAATGGTGCCCCGGCAGTGACGATAATCTTATGATAAGGTGCATGATCAGCAATCCCCATTGAACCATCACCAAAAAAGAAGTTAGCATTATAGCCCATTCCAGGAAGTACTCTAAGTGTATGTTTGTAAATACTTTCCTGTCTTTCAATCGTAAATACCTCTGCACCCAACTCCATTAATATACAGGTCTGATAACCCGATCCGGTGCCTATTTCAAGTACCTTATCGCCTTTATTGATATGCAATAGTTCACTTTGATAAGCAACTGTATAAGGCTGGGAAATAGTCTGCCCATCACCTATTGGGAAAGCAATATCCTTATAAGCCTGATTCCAGAACGTTTCATCAAAGAAAAAGTGTCTTGGTACTTTGCCAATTGCCGTTAAAACACGTTCATCTGCTATGCCTCTTGATTTAAGATGCTCGACCAATTTCTTCCTCGCTCCCCTTTCCCGGTAATTATCTACAAACTTGTATGCCATTGATTTCAAAAATACTGCTTTGAAATCGATTTCTAAGGTTTTAATTCGAGGAATTTACCGTATTCCTGCAAAGATCCCCCTCTTCAGATCTTTAGCTTCTTTTCGGACTATTAAGCAAAAGATAAAATACTTGAGTGCTTAAAGACTAAAAGGGCAATATTATTTCAACAGAAAAATGAATATTACTTAATAATTTAAAAAAAAATAGTTACCCAATTTTCCACGGATTTATTCAAAATATTATATATTTTCAATCATCCAATTGACGTATAACTCTCTATGAAACAGATACTTCTACCCTGCTGTTTATTTATGTTTCTCTCTACAAATACCTTTTCTCAGGTTAACCCAAAATATAATTTCACTATTGGACTAATCGGATTTAGCTACCTACAATTACCCCAAATTGCTGATCAGGATCAACAGAAATATCTAACTAATTATTTCTCTGGTGCTCTATTGAAATTAAATGACCATCAGATTAGCTATCGTTTAAGCGGAAATTTTATTCATAATAATATTAATTTTCAAAGTGATTGTACAAACTGCAACCTGGATAATGGCCGGATTACAGATTATAATATCAGCATAGGATTCGAAAAGAACCTTAATTACGCACGTATACAACCATATTTCGCTTTTGATGCAGGTTATAGATATAATCGTTTTTCAGGCATACAGAATAGTATAAACCTGCAACGGAAGATTTATGCAACAGATGCATTAGAAACTATAAAAGATGGTTTTACCGCTGCTCCGGCATTCGGAATAAAGATCAATCCGATTGATGAGATTTCTATTTTTGCTGAAGGAGGTTTTCAATACTGCATCTCCTATCTGCACACGCAGACTATCAGCCAGGATCTTTCTGCCACACTTACACAAACGACCGGGCATAAACAAGAAATACTATTTAAGCCGATTACTATAGGCATACAGTTCCACCTTGGAAATAAGGATTAATAGGGGTCAACGTCTATCTGTATGATTACACCTTTAAAGGTATTCTCGGTATTAAAATCAGTAATTGTTTGCTTAAGTACAGCTTTGACTTTTTGAATAGCTGTGGCCTTATCTGATTTAATGATGAGTTGTTTGATATAATAATTTCTGATTCTCGAAACCAGCGGTTGTTCCGGTCCAAGAACTCTTGTTCCCAATTGTGTTCTCAGCATAGCTGCAAACCTTGCTGAAGCCCCATTCAGTATATTTGAATCTTTATGTTTCATATTAATAAAGATCAGCCTGGTGAAAGGCGGATACTGAAACTGCTTACGCTCAGTTATTTCATCTTTATACATCTCCAGGTAATTATTATCAACTACCTGTTTAATAATCCTGTGGTCAGCATCATAAGCCTGGATACACACTTTGCCTTGCTTATCACGTCTTCCTGCTCTCCCGGCTACCTGTGCCAACAATTGGAAACTGCGTTCAAAAGCCCTGAAATCAGGATAATTTAGCAAGGTATCTGCGTTAATTACCCCAATCAATGTAACGTTATCAAAATCGAGTCCTTTAGCAACCATTTGCGTTCCGATCAGAATATCAGTTTTCTTTTCCTGGAAATCACCGATGATCTTCTGCAAACTATTCTTGGTTCTTGTACTGTCTACATCCAGTCTGGCTATCTTAACATCAGGAAAAATGAGGCTTAATTCCTCTTCTACCCTTTCTGTTCCAAAACCCTTCTGCTCAATATGTACAGAACCACAGGCAGGACAAATGTTCATACTGCTCTCATGATATCCGCAATAGTGGCAATGTAGTTTACCACTACTTTTATGAAAGGTAAGACTCACATCACAATTCACACATTTCGGAGCAAAACCACAAGTTTTGCAGATCATAATCGTCGCATAACCGCGTCGGTTCTGGAAAAGGATTACCTGTTCCTTTCTTTCGATTGTTGCCGCAATATCATCGATTAATACGCTGGAAAAATAGGAAACCATTTTCTTTTTCTTGGTTTCCTCAGCAATACCAACAACTTCCTGAATAGGAAGCTCTACCCCTCCGAATCTCTCATTAAGCGTAACTAAACCATATTTTTGCTGCATTGCGTTATAATAGCTTTCTATCGATGGAGTAGCTGAACCCAGTATAATTTTTGACTGATGAAGATGTGCCAGATAAACAGCAGCATCCCTTGCCTGGTATCTGGGTGCAGGCTCATTTTGTTTATAGGATGACTCATGTTCTTCATCTACGACAATCAGCTTCAGGTCTTTGAATGGTAAGAAAACTGCAGAACGGGCTCCCAGAACAACTTTATACTTGCCATTCATAACATTATTCCAGATTTCCACACGTTCATTGTCGTTGAATTTTGAATGATAAACGCCAATAGCATCTCCGAAATAACGCTTTATTCTTTCAACAATTTGCGTAGTCAGGGCAATTTCCGGAAGCAGGAATAATACCTGGCCGCCATTTTCTATCGCCTGCTCGATCATCTTGATATAAACCTGTGTTTTACCAGAAGCTGTTATACCATGTAATAACACAACATCCTTCGTTTGGAACTCCGTTTCAATCCTCTGTAAGGCTACACTCTGAGCAGCACTTAGCTTGAAATTAAGAATCATATCATCAGACTCATCATTCAAACGGCTTACCGCTTTTTTCTTCAAAAAGAAGATCTCTTTATCCAACAATGACTTTAATGCTGCCTGACCACAATTACTATCTTCCAGTAACTGTTGTCTTGAAATCTCAATTCCTGCTTTCGATAACTTTACATACATCAACAAAGCATCCAGCTGTTTAGGTGCCCTTTCTAAAACTTCAAAAAGATGTTTGAAATTCCCCTCTTCAGTATAAAACGGATTCAGGGTAATATATGATTTTAATAATGGTTTATATTTTTCAACGACTTCTTCAGCGATATAGATAATCTCTTTGTCCAAAAGAGACCTGATCAGGGGGAATACTGTTTTCTGTCCCAATAATTTGGAAATCTGATCTACAGTCAGCCTTTTATGTTTTTCGAGTGCAGTGAGTAATACACTTTCTTTATCAGTGACTTCAATGGTTTCCAGGGAAATCTCCTCACGCAGGATAATAATGGTCTCACTCGCCAGTTTTAGTCCGGCAGGAAGGGCTGCAGACATAACCTCACCTTCATTACACAGATAGTACGAGGTCATCCAGTTCCAGAATTCCAGTTGCTTATTGTTGACAACCGGATGCTCATCAATCACATCGATGATATATTTAGCCTGATAAAGTTCGGGAGCTGTCTGACTGATGCTTTTGATCAGTGCCGTATAGATTTTGTTTTTCCCAAACTGGACAATTACCCTTTTACCAACAGCAGTATGCTCATTTAAATCAAAAGGAACACGATATATATAGTTTTTCGAAAGAGAAAGAGGTAAAATCACCTCTATAAACAAAGTATCCCTCTCGGTAAAATCCATATCGTTAAATTCCTGCATCTATCTGTTTTTTAAAGCGGCGAAAAATAGGAAAATCCAGCCTGTAACTAATAATAATCCTCCTAAAGGAGTAATCGGGCCTATCACATTTACCCAATTTAAATTTAATATCCCACGTGTTGCCAGCAGGTAAAGTGACCCTGAGAAAAACAGGATACCAACAGTAAAACTATAATATGCAAAATCAACCAGTTTAGTCCTGAATCTGGCAAATGTGGAGAGAAATAGCAACGCAAAAGTATGATAGAACTGATATTCAATTCCCTTGGTCCATATGGCCAGCTGATCAGCGGAAAGAACATTTTTCAAACTATGTGCACCAAATGCACCCAGTATTACAGCGACTGCTCCAAAAAAAGAAGCAGTTAAAATTATTCGTCTATTCATTCAATTTGTCTTAGAGTCTGTTTCAATTTAGATGGTAAAATTGTTTATAGCTTATTTTTAAGCGAAACGAGTCCTGATTATTTCTGGTAGCCTTCCTTCCTGAAATGATCAGGACGAAGTTGCAGCCTGGCAAAATTAAGAAACCTAAACTGCATTTCGTTAATATTTAAAAACAATCCTGGTATTTCCCTACCGCATTACATTAAGCTGACGGTAATCCTAAATGGCATCTGAATCAGACACCTATTGGGAAGAAATCTGTCAGCCTTTGATCAGATGGTTTTGTAAATCCGTAAGTTGCTTTTGTAAATTCTGGTTAATCTCATTTTGTTTCTGAGTTTCCATTTGTTGTTTTTGCTCCATTTCTTTAATTTTTGTATCCTTCTCAATCAGATATAGGGTCAGCTCTTCAACTTTTTTAGTCAGTAATTTATTGATATCCCCCAAATTTAATCCCTTTTCAGCGATTTCTTTCTCTGAGGGCATTTCTGGTAGTCTTGAATTTACAGCTATATAAGATTTCACTTCAGCAAGGGGCATTAAATGGTAACTCTTATCAAATACATAATCAGCCCAGGGATACATTTTCACAGTAACCGAATTCGCAACTGCATCTCCGTTTACAGCAAAAGCATAACCTTTCGTATCTGTTGTTCCGATCCCCACATTTCCACTTGTAAATGCAAAATTACTGGCGACAAACTGCATTTTTGAATAAACATTTGCTGCCCTGTTAAATGACTGAAGACCAACTACGCCGACAGGCGATCCAAGATAAATTTCAAGTCCTTCTGCTTCATTATTCGAGACTGCAAACTTCTGCATTGGATTTGAAGTTCCAATTCCCACATTCCCTTTTGAAAAGGTAAAGTTACTTGCATCAAACTGCATTCTGGAGTAAGTATTTGTCACTCGGTTATAGGATTGCAATCCTACTAAGCCAACGGGTGAGCCAAGATAAACCTCCAGCCCTTCTGCCCCGTTGTTGGAGACTGACAGTTTTTGCATCGGCGTTGTAGTCCCAATCCCCACATTCCCCGTATTGGTATTGTTTATATTGACATTACCAACCCACTGAGCATAGGAAGAATATGTAAATGCAACCGTAATCATCAGACTTAAGTATATTTTTTTCATTTTAAATAATTAGTATAAAACAAAGCTATAGTAATAAAATAATTATGACATCATCTTGATGATTAATTAAAACAACCTATTCAATAATTTTCGCCGGCAGTTTTAAAAGAATCCAGACATAGTGCGCTTTCAAATGGATAACAACACAAGAAATAGATTCCCTTTTTAGCAGATTTCGCCTTAATTAACCTAAATTTGTATGGAGCCAGTTTAGATTGATCAGGTCTTTTATTGGATGAATTTTACACCGGCTCTGAGACACAATGAAAAAAATATATTTCACCCTATTTATCCTGATGTCAGCAATTGCCGGCATGGCTTACCTGTACTTTTCGAATCTGACCCGCGAAACTTCTTATCAGGAAACGAGTCTGTATGCGGCAACTGCAAATTCCGGCCTGATATTCTGCATTCAGAATGAAAAAAGTGTATTTGAAGTATTGAAGGGCCAGCATTTTTTCAGAAAACTACTGGGGGAAGAGAAATTTGGGCAGCTCAGTCTATTAAAAAACGAACTGATGTCAGGCCCCACAGTCAGCAATCTGATTGGCAACCACAATATCTTTATCAGCTTTGCAGCCGGAAAAAACAAAGAGATAGACTATCTGGTCAGTACACAGTTAAATGATGAATTAGAAAAGCCAAAACTAATCACTGCAATACAGTCCAAAGGAATAACGATTACTACAGAAAACGGAATTCTGAAACTGGCACTGAAAGACAGTTCCTTATTTTATCTGAATATCGAAAAGAACCTGATCCTTTTATCAAATAATAGCGAACTGATTAAAACAGCGATGGTACATGAACCGACCGAAGAGAATCATCAGTTTGTAGCCTATATTAAATCAGGCAATAAATTCAGTAAAAACAGCCTGGGAAATTTATATGTCGATTTCAATAAAGTCCCTGCTATTTTAAAGTCAATCCTGCCAGGCAATTTAAACGGGGGCCTTTCAGTCTTTAATCATCAGAATTCGTTTGCCACATTTAATTATAATTTCAGCCGGGAAAGAGTATTTTTCAATGGTAATTCCGAAATCCATGATCCGAAAAATTACCTGAAACTGTTTACGGCACTCAGTCCACAGCAAAACAGCATTGATAACTTACTACCAGAAAACACAGCGAACTTCAGGTTATATGCAATGGCAGATTATAATATCTGGAAAAAATCGCTGGCCAACTGGTTTCAGATTAATAAAGAGGATCAGAAGGTCAACAGGACCATACAAGATTTCAACAAGGAATATCACCTGAATACAGCAGATATTTTCCCCGCATACTTCAAGAATCAATTTATCACTTTCCAGCTTAAATCTTCAGAAAATCTGGCTGCTGTCAACCTGACTAACGGAGACAAGGTAAAGCAGTTTTTACTGGATATGAGTGATGATTATAATCCGGATATCAAAAGATTCAAAAAATCGGGTCTTTTATACTGCTATTTTGGTGAACCCTTTAAACAATTCAGCAGACCATACTATGCCATCATTGACAACAATATGATTGTCTCCAATCAGCCTGCTGCACTCAGTTCCTTTCTGGAGGCTTACCGGAGTAATAAACTACTCATCAACACCCAGGATTATATTAACATCTACAGCCAGATTTCAAAAACAGCTAATATCACTTATTATATTAACCGTAAAAACTCTGGAGACCTGGTCAGAAAAACTATTTATCTTCCTTATTATAATCATTACATCAATAAACAGGGGCTTGAAGGCTTTAGCTCATTCGTTTATCAGCTGAGTGGTGATAAAGGAGAGTTCCAAACCAATCTTTTGCTCAATACCATACCCGAAATCAGTCCGGATACACTCGAAAATTTAACAAATAAATAAGCAGGATCTATTTTTTAAATCCCCATATTTAGGCTTGTTTTGACCCTATGGCAAAAAGATACCTAATATTAAGCCTTTTTCTGATTTTAACTACACAACTGAAAGCACAGCAATACGGGCTATTTAATACAAAGACTTTATTTGATGCATTTGAAAATCCAGCGCAAAAAGCATTTCTACTGGATTCATCACGTCAGTATGCTTCAAACTTCCTGATACCTTACTTTGGTCTTAATGTGGCTAATAAAGGAGATTCCAACTTTGGTCTCAGGAGTTTAATCAATAATGGAACTTTTAATACCAATGGCATTCCTATAGGGAACAATGCCAGAAATCAAGTCTATCAAAACTCCAATATCTATCTTTTTACTTTCAGGATTTTTCAATCTTATAAATATCACAAGGAACTTGGTTTTTCCTGGCAGCTCCGTACTGACAGCTACGCAGATTATACCAATGAATCGCTGATTCTTTTTAATGATATCCAGCGATTTATTGACAGACAAAGCAACCAGGACTCCCCCTTTAACGGAAATGGAAATGTCCAGTCCTATCATCAGTTCAGTATGAATTACAGAGAGAACATTGATAAGAGATTGGCCTTTGGTGTAAAGCTAAGTCTGCTTAGCGGAATTACTTATAACAAAATAAACATAACCCAATCGGATCTGCAATTCAACCCGGTAGCACAACAGCTTACCGTTGGTGTCGGGGGTACGTATCAGTCAAATTTCCTGCGTGCTAAAGAACTGGATACGAAAACACTGATACCTGATTTCAAAAATCCAGGTCTGTCTGTAGGATTTGGCACAACGTATACCGCAAAAAGTGGCGTGTTCCTGATGGGAAGTATTAAGGATTTAGGTTTTATCAGATGGAATAAAAATTCCCATTCTATCTTCATTCCTGACAATGAAGGACAGGTAACAGCTGTAAACGGAGAACCGCCAAGTGTGTTCGAGAAAAACCTGGAAGATTTGTTTATCAGCCATGACCAGCAAAAAAGCTTTTATACCCCAACAAATGCCAAAGCCGATTTCCTCGTTTCCAAAAAATTCGACTTTTACACCCCTAATTTCATTGTCTCTAAAAACTTATGGAATAAAGGCGGTGACATTGCCTTTGTGAACAATTTCGCTTACAATGAGTATTCAGTCAGTCTTTCTCCCATTTATAATCTGAATGGATTTATGATGTTAGGTGCACAAGCCAAATATCAGACACCTAACTTTGAATTTTTCCTGGGGAGTGATAATGTTCTGAAATCAGCGGCCTACCAACAGCAACCTACAGTAAACAACAGCTACGCCGGTGCATCTGTCTACATGGGTGTCGGGATTAAATTTGGCTATACCGTTGAACACCCGCTGAACAGCAGTTATATGCCAGGGGTTGGAGATGATGCGAAAGAAACCGGATTCTTCAGTAAATTATTTAGTGTTTTCAAGAAGAAACAATAATCAGACTTTCTTTTTTGCCTGAGTAATGACAAAATCCTTAAGATAATAAGGTTCAAAATAAGCTAAATCCACAAAATCACCAGTGCTAAAGGCCGAATAAGCCAAAGCACTCATATTTGATGCAGAATTAAAATTAAGATCAGAAAACAACGCATTCGGAGAAACAATGGAATCACTGCATTTCATAGCTCCATCTCCGATAAAAGTAATCAGATGATTGTTTAACTGCTCCTGGTATGAGGTTCCATCAATAATTTTAGCTTCTACCGGCAAAACCTCAGTAAGATCGCGCTGATACAGACCTGTAAAAACCTCCATTCTGCGGGCATCAATCATCGGACAAACCAAACCTGTGTAATTACCCGCTGTGTTCAGGAAACCCTGCGCCATCATTTTTAAGGTATCAATTCCGATCAATGGTTTATCTAAAGCAAAACAAAGTCCTTTCGCTGTAGAAACTCCAATTCTCAATCCAGTATAAGAACCAGGTCCTTTACTTACGGCAACGGCATCAAGTTCTGGATAGGCCAGACCAGCACTTTCCATTACATCTCTGATGAATAACGTCAGACTACCTGCATGGATATTCTGAGCGGCAAGTTCTTTTAATGCAATTGTTTCACCGTTTACAGCTATTGCAGCTGAACACACTTGGGTAGCAGTTTCTAATTGAAGTATTGTAGCCATTAAGACAAAGATAGCAGATTTAAAATTATGGAACAGGATCGTGCCCATGTTTACCCCAGGGATGACAACGTCCAATACGTTTAAGTGTAAGCCAGCCTCCTTTAAAAGGGCCGTGTTTTTTAATGGCTTCTATTCCATACTGCGAACAGGTTGGCGTAAAACGACAGCTGGCTCCAAGGAGCGGCGACAAAAACCACTGATAAAATTTAATCAGGGCAAGAAAGAACCAGCCAATGATCTGTTTAATCGGTTTCATGTTTCGAAGCAGATAAATCCACGGAAGGTTCAATAGTCAGCATCAGTTTTTTGAATGCATTACCTAATTTCTTTTCAAAAAATGCATAATCGTAATGCTCCTTTCCAACAAACTGAAGGGAAAGCAGAAGTAACTGATCCGGATGATTGAGCAGAGGATAAAGCGCAGATGCTTTATGTAACCTGTAGGCTTCACGGGTCCTGCGTTTGATCAGATTCCTGTCATGCGCACGCTTAAACCTCTTTTTGGAGACATTGATTACCACCTGTACCGGAAAAGCACTTTTCTCAGGTACAAATAAGTACGAAACCCTGAAGGGATATAATAAAAAAGAAGAACCGTTCTTAAATAGCAGGTCTAATGATTTCCTACTACATAACCGTTCTTCTTTGGTAAAATTTTTCATGTTTTTGATCGCAGATTTGCAGAATAAAGATCTGCCAGCACTTAAAGTGCTGCAATCAAAATTATGCTTTGTGACGACGTTCGTCAGAAACTGATAATTTTCTTCTTCCTTTTGCACGACGAGAAGCTAATACTCTTCTACCGTTTGCTGTAGCCATTCTTTCGCGGAAGCCGTGTTTGTTTCTTCTCTTTCTTTGCGAAGGTTGGAATGTTCTTTTCATAACTGTATGATATCTTAACTATTATTTTTTAATTGAGAGGTGCAAATATAATGCGATTTTTTCTTAAATGCAAATACATGCAGCCTATGTTTGCATTTTTATTTATAAACCCAGGGCAGCCTTTAGTTTAACATATCCGGTTTTACTGACAGGCAGCCAGATATCGGACTTCAGGAGCACAATATAGCTATCTTTTTCTTTGAGTTCAATTTTTGTTACCTGCCCCAGATTAATCAGATAAGAACGATGAATCCGTATAAATTGTTCCTGATCCAGTGTTTTTTCAAAGAAACTCATCGTCTTATTCTTATAGAAAATACCATCAGTAGTGCTTAATTTCACATGATCATCATCGGCCTCGAAATAATGAATATCATTAACAGCGATAATTTTGATGACTCCGTTACTCTTTACCACTACCCTGTTATGCTGAGCAGGACTCAGCGAAGCAGTTTCCAACAGCTCAGCTGTCGCTTCAGGCTGCTTTAATTTAGAAGGGAGTCTTTGCATAGCCTGATCAAATCTTTCCAGTTCTATCGGTTTGAGTAAATAATCAACCGCATTCACTTCAAAAGCTTTAATAGCGAACTCATCAAATGCTGTTGTAAATATTACTGCCGGAGGGTTCTCAACCAGCTCAAGCATTTCAAAACCATTAATCTTTGGCATTTGTATATCCAGAAAGATGAAATCAGGACGAAATTGCGTAATTGCTTTTATCCCTTCAAAACCATCGCTGCACTCTGCAACGATTTCCACTTCAGGAAAATTGCTCAGGTAATGTTTCACAATATCCCTGGCTAAAGGTTCATCATCAATAAGTATCGTTCTTATCATATTCTTTGTGGTATTTTAAGCGTAGTAATATATTTATTTTCTTTTGTCGCGCTGGTCTGCAAAAGTGTACTGTCTGCAAAAAGAAGATATAATCTTCTGCGGATTGCAGATAAACCGAACCCCGTACCACCGGTAGCTTTCATATCCGGGTCATATGGATTTTCAACACTGATTTTCAATAGATTGTCTTCAACTTTAACAGAAAGAGAAATCAGAATGGCCGCCGAGGTATTATAAAGACCAAATTTTATAGCATTCTCTACAATAGGCTGCAATAACGTCCCGGGCAAAGAAAGCCCAAGAGTATCTTCATCAATATTAACATTGAGATTTAACCGGTGACTGAATCTCACTTTTTCAATATCCAGATATAACTGAATATACTCCATTTCTTCAGCTACACTCACCCACACCTCATCGTCCCGCTTCAGGGTCCCCCGTAAAAAAGAAGCAAGTTTAGTAATCATCGTCCCTGCTTCCTTAGGATTTACAATTGTCAGTGCGTATACTGAATTTAAACTATTGAATAAGAAATGTGGCTGTAGCTGATGTCTCAGCTTATTCAGTTCTGCTTCCTTTGCTAAATTCTGCGTAGTAAAAAGCCGCTCCTTCATTTCTGACTGCTCTTCGAGACGATACCATAACACATTTGCAAATGCGCACCAGGCCAGAAAAACAAATAGAACAATAATTCTGAAAATCAGAGAAAACCCCAGAAAATTCACATAAGTATGATCGTTAAAAAAAAGATGGCTCAACAGGAACCTGCTTATAAAAGCAATCAGTACTGCTAAGGCAACAGCAAGTATGATCACAAACAAGATGATCTCATCTTTAGGCTGATAAAATCTTAAAACAGTACTAATGATAATGCAGGAGAAGGCCAAAAGCGTATTGGTAATCACGCTGTCCGCAACAGATTCGGGCCAGCTGAAATTCAGCGTGTAAAAAAACAGCAGTATAAACGCTCCTGTCCAGGACAGATAGAGTAGAGCTGCCGTTTTTTGTGCCTTCCTGTTTAACAATGGGTTATCCGTCACGATTAATTATTTAATAGTTGCTTATGCTTACTCCACCAAATAAAGCTACTCCTTTTATCGTAATTATTTTAAGTGGCTCAACGTTAACCGGGCTAACCGTTCTTTTATCATCCAATCCGCCAAATATGGGTGACACCTGAGATTTCACCACCCATGTAGAAGGAATAATTAATTTAACACCCCCGAATATGGCAACTATATCTATGGTTACTCCATTTTCAAAATCCGCCTGGGTTAGATCCAGATCACAACCTCCAAAAATTGAAATCACATCCCCACCTTTAAAGTTCTTTGAATAGATTTGCTGTTTGCTGCCACCAAATACATTGACCGAATCTATATAGTCGTTTTCATCTTCGGATGTCCAGCCACTATGTCTATAGCCACGTTTCCAGCCGCCATAATTATAATGTTGCGCTGCAGGATCTGCAGTTTTTTCTCCGTTTTCATTGGTGTTTCCTGCCGGATCTGCCGAAAAACTATCTCCCCCAACAGCTGCAGGATCAAAAGGGTTCTTTTGAAACCGGCTATGATATTTGCTTTTTGGCTTTAAAATTAGGAATAAACCCAGGATAATAAATCCGGCAGCAAAATAATATTGTGACAGATCTATATCAACGACATTCTGTAACGTAAAATAGGTGCCAACAAGGACCATGACTAACCAGGCGCCACCATGAAAATTACGTTTAAACCCAATGACCAAACCTATCAATATTAATAATGTAGACCAGCTGAATACCCAATAAGGGATATCAAGTCCAAAATTCCTTAACAAAAAAACTAATCCTATAAGCAGCAGGATCAAACCACTCCAGATTCTGTTAGAGTGACTATTATATTTATACTTTTCCATAACCTTGATTTCTTTTAGTCAAAACTACCAGATAAACCCGGACTACTATATAACGATTGTCCATATAGCTGCAAAACCCCGGTGAACATCATTTTTTTACCGGTAAAATATAATGTGTTACTTTGAAGTATGAAAACGAACCTTCTGATCCTCTTTTGGGTATTCATCCCCGTCTTCTTATTCGCTCAGAATACAGATCAATCTTATAAAATATTTGAAACAAAAACTAAGAAAACTATTAGTGTAGCAGAACTGATCAAAAAAACAAAAAATGCAGATGTATTGTTTTTTGGTGAGGAACACAATGATTCTATTGGTCATTTGCTGGAAACACAGATTTTCAGCGGACTGCTCCAAACCTATCCCGGCACTGCCCTTTCCATGGAAATGTTCTCTACCGATGTACAGCCAATCATGAATGAATACCTTGCCGGTGTCATCTCTGAAAAGAACTTTATCAAAGAAGCCCGTGCCTGGAACAATTACAATGATTATAAACCCCTGATTGAACTGGCAAAGCAAAACAAAGCAAATGTTATTGCCGCTAATGCTGCTACAAGGTACAGCAATGCCGTAACTTTCTCGGGCCTGAATAAATTAAATGATTTCCCTGCTGCTTCAAAAGCATTCCTCCCTCCCCTGCCTATTGACACCGCTACTGGCAGATATTACAATAAATTTATTGAAACCCTCGGGGGACATGATATGGGAGCGATGAAGATCTATCAGACACAGAATTTATGGGATGCAACTATGGCCTGGTCGATTGCCCAATACGCCCTTCAGAATCCGGGTAAAAAGATATTTCAGGTGAATGGAAGATTTCATAGTGATGAACATCTCGGAATTACTAACCAGCTTAGAAAATACGCCCCAAAACTAAAGTTATTAACTATATCCTGTTTCGCTGCCGAAGACATTTCAAGTCCGGACTGGGCCAAAAACCAGGCTGAACCTGGTGATTTTATCATATTGACTTCAAAAAAGTAATCCGTCGCAAAAAAAAAGACAGACAGCCCTGGTGAAGGGGCTTGTCTGTCCTTTTAAGTATATGAATTATAAACTTTTCGTTTTTAATAAATCTCTGATTTCGCCTAATAACACTTCTTCCTTAGTTGGAGCCGGATCAGCAGCAACTACCTCTTCCTGTTTACGTTTCAGTTTATTAATAGCTTTCACCATTAAAAAGATAATAAACGCAAGGATAACGAAATTGATAACTTCTGTTGCAAAGTTACCCCATGCCAAAACAGGACCAGCCTTTTTTGCATCTTCCAGAGAAGCAGTCGGGTTAGCTGCGACGAAGGCCCTTACCTTATCGCTTAATGGCAAATAGTAATTAACAAAGCCCTTATCACCAATTATTAAACTGATAGGCGGCATAATTAAATCATTAACCATGGAGGTTACAATTTTGCCAAAAGCACCTCCAATAATCACACCGACTGCTAAGTCGACTACATTTCCTTTTAAGGCAAATTCCTTAAATTCTTTTACAAAACTCATAATTTTAATTTTTCATGGTGTTCAACTATCAATAAAAATATAAACTTTATTATAAAAACTATCTTTTTTCTTCGAAAAACTCATTCAAACGCAATATTAGCTCAACACTATGGGTGATATATAAACCAAATGCTTATTTTTGAAACGGGTCAAAATACCTTTGCTACAAAACATGCTAAAACAACATCTACAACAAAAGTTACTTCAAAAGTTATCGCCTCAGCAAATTCAATTTATCAAATTGCTGCAGGTGCCTACTGTTTCCCTTGATACCAGAATAAAAGAAGAGTTAGAAGAAAATCCAGCGCTTGAAGACCCGAGTTTAATGATCGCTGATGAACCCAAAGGAGAATACGATGACCTAAACGACGCTCCTGATGACTTTGATGGAGGATCTAAGGAAGAAAGTACTGATGAATTTAATGTAGATGATTATTTACAGGATGATGGTGGAAACGATTACAGCACTTCCTATAACAACAGTGATGATGACGAAGAAAAAAAAGAAACTCCAATAGCTATTGAAAGTACTTTTTTCGAAAGCCTGCAGGAACAGCTTGACCTTGTTCCCTTATCTGATCAGGATTTCATCATCGGTAAACAAATCATCGGTAGCCTGGATGACGACGGATACCTGAGAAGACCCGTAACTTCCATGATTGATGACCTGGCCTTTTCACAAAATGCAATGGTCGAAGAAGAAGATGTTCTGGAAATGCTGAAAGTTATCCAGAGTTTTGATCCTCCCGGAATTGCTGCCCGTGATCTTCAGGAATGTCTGACTTTACAATTGCGCAGAAAAGATCCGAACAATCCGATTATTCAGAAAGCGATCACGATTGTAGAAAACTACCTTGATGAATTTACGAGGAAACATTATGACAAGCTGGAAAAATCTTTAGGTTTAAGCAGTGAAGACCTCAAGGAAATCATTGCAGAAATCCTTCGTCTGAACCCAAAACCAGGAGACTCCAACCAGGTAACTACCAAACAATTACAAGTCATTCCTGATTTCCATATTTCAAATAATGACTCAGTCCTGATTCTGACCCTGAATTCTAAAAATGCTCCTGAACTCAGAGTAAGCCGCTCTTATATCGATATGTTCCAGCACTATGATAAAGCTGCACAGAAGGACAAAAAGCTTAAAGAAGCTGTACAATTTGTAAAACAAAAACTCGATTCAGCCAAATGGTTTATCGATGCAATTAAACAGCGCCAGCAGACATTACTAAAAACAATGAATGCGATCATGCAGTATCAATATGAATATTTATTAACCGGAGATGAGCGTAAAATGCGCCCCATGATCCTGAAAGATATTGCAGATAAAATTGACATGGATATTTCTACTGTCTCCAGGGTAGCCAACTCAAAATACGTCCAAACCGAATTTGGGACATTCCTGCTGAAATCATTCTTCTCAGAAGCTATTCAGACAGAAAGTGGTGAAGAAGTCTCTAATAAAGAAGTCAAGAAGATTCTGGAAGATTGTATTGGTAATGAAGATAAACGTAAACCACTGGCAGATGAGAAACTAACTGAAATCCTGAAAGAACAGGGTTATAACATTGCCAGAAGGACTGTTGCGAAGTACAGGGAGCAGATGAATATCCCGGTTGCAAGATTGAGAAAAGAACTATAAAATATCAATACCCTATTTACACAAATGGAACCTTCAGGGTTCCATTTGCATTTAGCTTAGCGCCTGTTTAAATTTAAGAAAGGAGATTTTGTCTTAAGAGGAACTCCAGTTGTTTATTCGCAACCAATAAAGCTTCAGTCAGTTCTTTATTCTCTTTTCTCAGTGCATAAATCTCATAAGCCTTCTCAATGTTGATCCGGAGATCCTCATCCATCCATGGCTTTTGGATATATTTATAAACCTGCCCTTTGTTAATCGCGTCGATCACAGCATTTATATCTGCATAACCAGTCAGTAATATTCGGATCGGATCAGGAAAATCAGGAATGATAGACTCCAGAAATTCTATACCGGTTGTTACCGGCATACGCTGATCCGTAATAATCACATGAATGAGTTCAGTTTCTAATACCTTCCGTCCCTCTACCGCAGATTCTGCGGTAAAAATGTTGAATTTCCTTCTAAAGCCAGCTTTAAAAGAATTAAGATTATGAACTTCATCATCCACATAAAGCACATTAATTGGGGCGTCGGAATTCATTGTTATTTATTGGATTTTTTTGTTAAATATATTGCTTTTATAAATTCTAAAAAACTAATTTCGGATAAAAATTATTTCTAAATAATAATTGATCAATTTTACACAAAAGCTCACACAATACTGCAAAAATGGATAAGATTAATTCTAGTATTAATGCTCCCGACCATTCAATGATTTACCGTCCCGTATATTTCAGATTAATCAATCCGGATGAAGGTGAGAAGCTTAAAAACTTAATCTCAAACAATCCAAACCTGATCATTTATGATACTATTTTAAGTCAGCTGGCAGAGCTGATTAAACTGAATAATCCACAAAAAAGACTGACTCCTGAAGAGTCAGCTGAGCTGATCAAACTCCATCTGAACACTGAAACAGATAAATATGGCGTATGGGTATATTTCCCATGGTCAAATAAACTGGTACATACCCTGGATGAACAGGAGTTTGCCCAGGTAAGAACCAGCAGGAATGTTTATAAAATCACACCCGAAGAAATAAATATCCTTAAACATAAAAAAATAGGCGTTATCGGACTATCTGTGGGGCAAAGTATCGCTTTAACCCTCGCTATGGAACGTACCTGCGGAGAATTGCGTCTGGCCGATTTTGATGAGATAGAGCTCAGCAATATGAACAGGATCAAAGTCAATGTACAAGATCTCGGACTGAATAAATCTATCGTTGCAGCAAGACAAATTGCTGAATTAGACCCTTTTATCAATGTAGTTTGTTTCACAAAAGGCATTACAGCGGATAACATTGATGACTTCTTTACAGCTGGTGGCAAACTCGATATCCTCGTAGAAGAATGTGATGGTATTGACATCAAAATCCTTGCCCGTATCAAAGCTAAAGAGTTGGGTATCCCGGTAGTCATGGATACCAACGACAAAGGCATGCTCGATGTGGAACGCTTCGATCTGGAGCCTGGAAGACCAATTTTCCATGGAAAAGTAAATGAACTGGAGGAACTGACTACCGACCAGCTGACCGAAAAATTAAATCAGCTTACCATTCCTGAAAAGATAGGTTACCTGGCAAAAATCATTGGCTATGAAAACTTATCTGAAGCCATGATGAGATCAGTCGGAGAAATGAACAAAACGATAGTCGGGTGGCCACAACTTGCATCTGCAGTTACACTGGGTGGTGCAATGATCACTGATATAAGCAGAAGAATCCTGCTTAAACAATTTAGCTCTTCAGGTAGATATTTCGTGGATTTTGACAATCTCTTCCTGGATGAGTTTAATACGATTACTAATATAAACGGAGACAATGATACACATTAGAACATTCAGAGCTCCTGATGATCCTGAGGCATGCTCGAAATTTATTGTTGGTCACAAAAGATTGCTTGAGCTCTATGGGATAACACAGATTACTTCAAACAGACAGGACTGGGTTGAAGATCCTAAAACCGTTGTCATCTTAGTTGAGGATAAAGAAACAAAATTTGTATATGGCGGGGCGAGAATTCAGATAAAGAGTGAAAAATATGACTTACCTATCGCTTCTGCTATTGGTAAATATGACCCCAAGGTCTATGATATGATTGACATTGACCAGCAGCGTGGAGGAACTTGCGAACTATGCGGTTTATGGAATTCAAGGGAGGTTGCAGGTATGGGAATCGGAAGTCACGTACTGGCCAGAGTAGGTTCAGTGCTGGCCGCTAAACTACCTATTGTGAGCCTGTTTGTATTATGTGCGCCAGTAACGGTCCGGATGGGGAAAAGGGTTGGTTGTGTGATCGAAACCTCGTTAGGTAACAACGGTCTTTTCTATTATCCAAAAGACGATCTGGTTGCCACCGCAATGCGTCTTAGAAATCCCGAAGATCTGAGTAATGCAGACGAGTCTGAGCGGATAAAGATCCTCTCCCTGCGTGATAACCCACATCAGGTCTTTGAAGAAAGAGGCCCCAAAGGGATGTACCAGCTAGAATATAATTTACACATTCCAAATCTCCATGACCCTGTATAAAAAAATACTTTTTTTGCTTCTTGCGCTGACATTGAATACGGCATTAACTTATGCTGCAACACAAGACAGTACATTAGTTTTTAAAAATGAGGACCAGATCCTAAGAGTCGAAAATGGTATTTCGATTTTCAAAGACCCTTCCAAAACGTTAACTATAGCTGATATTATTGGCCGTAAATTCAATTACCTTAATCAAAAGGTTCCTAATCTTGGTATAACCTCTGATAAAATATGGGTTAAATTCACTATAGATAATCAAAGCGCAGCAGAAAACCTGATGCTTGTTATCGCTCAGCCTGCAATTGACAGCATTACCTTATACCGGATCAATAATCATAAGCTCTATACCTCCTCAAAACTGGGAAAATTCAGACCTTTTCACGAAAGACTGGTTAATAACCCGAATTACATATTCCCGATAAAAATTGCCAGACAAGGCAGGGAAACTTTTTATATCAGCATCAGTTCCACGGATCAGATCCAGCTTCCTATTTCTTTGGGAACGGCAAAAATCGTACTGGTCAATGATAACAATAAGAATATCCTGTTTGGGATTTATGCAGGGATTATTATCATTATGATTTTATACAATCTGTTTATATCATTCACGGTTAAGGACCCAAGTTACATCTACTATATTTTTTATATCTTTTTCGTAGGTCTCACACAGGCAACTTTCCAGGGATATGCCTTTAAATTTCTCTGGCCGGATAGTCCGTGGCTGGCCATAAACAGCTCATTTCTGGTCCCTTTCTTTTCAGGGATAACAACTGCCTTATTTTTAAAGAGATTTTTACAGACAAAAATAGAGACCCCGAAATTACATATTGGAATAAACCTCTTTATTCTGTTTTATTTTATTGCGCTTGGTCTGTGGATTTCCGGTCAGCATATTAATAGCATAAAATGCCTGCAAACCCTGGCTTTATTCGGATCCCTGTACTTTCTTTACGTAGCCAATGTAATCAGGAGAAAAGGCTCGCGTCCGGCACTGTTTTTCCTGGTTGCCTATACCATATTCCTTCTTTGTGTAGTCATCTTTGTTTTAAGGAATTTCAACTTAATTGAGTACAATCTCTTTACTTCTTACATTTTAGAAATTGGTTCGGTCATACAGATTACTTTACTTTCGTTTGCGTTGGCAGATAAAATCAATATTTACAGAAAGGACAAGGAACAATCACAGGAACAGGCCCTTCAAATATCCAAAGAGAATGAAAGGTTGATCCGCGAGCAAAACGTCGAACTCGAAATCCAGGTTAACCGACGTACCGAAGAATTACAAAATTCAAATCTCACATTAAACCTTACACTTAAAGAGTTAAAAGAAGCCCAGTCCCAATTGGTTGACGCTGAGAAAATGGCAGGTTTAGGTCAGCTAACAGCTGGTATAGCACACGAGATCAATAACCCGATCAATTTTGTAACGTCAAATATTAAACCTCTGGGATTAGATATTAACGATCTGTACGAAGTTATCGAAAAGTATGAAAACCTCGATCCAGATCAGAATATCCAGGAACAGCTGACCTCAATAGACAAGTTCAAAAAACAGATTGATATAGACTTTATAAAAACTGAAATTAATTCATTGCTTTCCGGAATTGGCGAAGGAGCTAAACGGACAGCAGAGATTATCAGAAGCCTTAAAAACTTTAGCAGGCTGGACGAAAGCGATACCAAACCTGTTGACTTAAATGAAGGGCTGGAGTCTACCCTGGTTCTGTTAAGGAGCACTCTTCCACCCTATATTAATGTGGTCAAGGATTTTCAGCAGCTTCCCCTGGTAGAATGTCTGCCCGGAAAAATAAATCAGGTTTTTATGAATTTGATTACCAATGCTATCCATGCCCTGAAGATTAAAGAAAACCCTCAACCCGAAGAATATATTTATATTACTACCACAGCAGAAGAAAATCAGGTAAAAATCAGTATTAAGGATACTGGTACAGGAATGACAGAAGAGGTTAAACAGAAGATTTTCGAACCATTCTTCACGACCAAACAGGTTGGAGAAGGCACAGGATTAGGCCTTTCTATTGTATTTAGTATCATAGAAAAACATAAAGGCCATATCGATGTTGTAACAAAAGTAAATATAGGTACAGAATTTATTATTACCTTGCCTCTAAACATACAATAATATGACTCGCTCGCCTGTTAAAGTTTTATATATTGACGATGAAGAGAATAACCTCCTCGCATTCAAAGCAAGTTTTAGGAGACAATATGAAATTTACACAGCAAATTCTGCCGCTGAAGGATTAAAAGTATTAGAAAACCTGCCAGTAGAGGTTATTATTGCCGATCAGAAGATGCCACAAACCACTGGTGTAGAATTCTTCAAGAGCATTGCACATACCTACCCAGATCCTATACGTATACTCTTAACCGGTTATACTGACATTGCGGCTTTAGCGGATGCAATCAACCACGGAGATATTTACAGATATATCACTAAACCATGGAATGACCTGGAATTACATAATTCCATCAAAAATGCACACGATGCCTACAGATCTAAGATTGATCTGAGAAACAAGATCAAAGAACTTGAAAAGACAAATGATGAGCTGAACAGATTCATTTATAGTATTTCACATGAATTGAGAGCACCCCTGGTTTCGGTGATCGGGATCGTCAACCTTGTAAAAATGGAAGGCCTGTATAACTCCAGCGGAGAATACTGGGAATTAATAGAATCCTGCTCAAATAAACTGGATTACTATATACAGAAGACACTTCAATATTATAAAAACAATAAAAATGTATCCGATAAATCAGATATCAACTTCGAGAAGCTGGTTGATGAAATGATTGATCTGTATGCTTATAGTGACCGTGATACTCAATTTAACCTCAATATTAATCAGACCCATCCATTTATGGGTGACTCCTTCAGGATTGAGGTGATATTAGGTAACCTGATCTCTAATGCAATTAAATATCAGAAAGACAGCGGGCACCATAAAGTAGTTGATATTACTATCGAGGCTAATCTGCTCTCGGCCGAAATATCAATTACAGACAATGGGCTGGGTATCCTTAATGAACACCTTGAAAAAATATTCACTCAATTTTTCAAAGCTAAAAACAATAAGGGAAGCGGATTGGGGTTATTTATAGTCAAAGAAGCATTAAATAAGATTGATGGAAAAATATCTGTCAGCTCTTCTTTAAACCATGGTACTACATTTAAAATAACGATACCCAATGCCAAATAAACCGGAGAAAAGCATAAAAGTGATGCTGATCGATGATAATATTATTGATCTGAAGATTAACTCTAAAATCATCTTTATCTCTAAATTATTCGACGAGATCATTCAGTGTCAGTCGGGAGAAGAAGCGCTCAGTTATTTCAATACACATTCTGATCAGCCTGACAAACTACCCAATTTAATTCTTCTGGACATTCAGATGCCTGAAATGGATGGTTTCGAGTTCCTGGAAAACTACAAGCGTTTCCCCTCCAAACTGAAAGAGAATTGTGTAGTTGCCATGCTCTCCTCAACACTTGATTTTGGAGATATCCATAAAGCAGAAGCTAATCCCTATGTCATTAAATTATTAAAAAAACCGCTCTATCCGGCACATCTGGAGGCGCTGTTTAAGGCACATTTCAAATAAAAACAACAGGTTTTATTACTGATTTAAAAGGGCAAATACAGTTGGCATTATTAATGCCTTCTGTACCTTATGAATACGCTAAGAATGCTCCTCTTCGTCTTTTGTCTGTCACTGCTATTCACTGGCTGTAAGAAAGATTCTGCCCTTGATCCTTTATCAAATGTTCTCTTCTCTAAAGCCGGAGTAATCAGAGTAGAATGTGCAGATTGCGTACTTAATTATACTGTATTGAAAGATAACTATGCAGTAGACATCATCAACAATGAAGACGTAAAGTTCAGTTATATCTCTGATTTCGAGTTAAAAACGACTATAAATGCCCAAAAACAACAAACTATCCGGCTAGTCGTATTTGATGCTTACGGCAGATTAATTTCCAATGAGCTGAGTACGCTGGATCCCGGAGAAGTTAAAACCGACAGCTTTAAAATCCAGATTAAGTAATTAACACATACCAATACATCCATAATAAATCAAAATGCCCCGGAATAAATTATTTATTCCGGGGCATCTGATGATGGCTATACACGTAGAATATACAATTCAAACTGTGGAATATTATCTACGGTAACATTACACACTTATTTACAAATAGTTATATTTTAAATTCTCCTCTCCTTGCAGCAGTATTTGCTTTGGCAAGCTGAAGAAAAGAATCCTGTGCGGCCTTCACATTTTCTGCTTTACCCTTCCATATTTCCAATGCAGGCTGATGTAAGGCCCGCGAAAAAGAAAATGTAACCGGCCATGGCAATTCTGTTTTATAATTCAGGTTAATCGCATTCAGATTTTTGGAAGCTGTTACAGCATCCTGCCCACCCGAAAGAAAAGCAATCCCGGCTACCGTAGCAGGAACAGCATTACGTAAACAGCTGACGGTAAATTTCGCTACTGTCTCCGGATCAGATTTTTGCGCATGAGCTGCGCCCGGCAGAATCATATTCGGTTTTAAAATTAAACCACCCAGTTCTACTTTTAAAAGATATAGCTGTTCAAATAAAGACCGCAGTACACTTTCTGTAACTTCAGCACAACGTTCTATAGTATGATTACCATCCATGATCACCTCAGGCTCCACTATCGGTACTATACCAGCACGCTGACATGCTGCTGCATAACGTGCCAGAGCATGGGTATTACTTACTATACAGGCTGTTGTCGGCAAGGCCCCATCAATCAGAATTACAGCTCTCCATTTCGCAAACTTCAGTCCCAGATCAGCATACCCTTTTAACCTGTCTGCCAGATCATCCAGCCCCCTGGTTACCTTCTCCCCTGGAAAACCAGCCAGGTCTTCCGTTCCCTCATCCAGCTTGATTCCAGGAATAATACCTGCCTTGTTCAAAACTTCCAGAAAAGGAATGCCATCAGCTGTTTGCTGATGAACAGTTTCATCAAATAAGATCGCTCCGTTAATCTCATCTCCTATCCCCGGAGTTGTCGTCAGGACCTCTCTGTAAGCTCGTCTGTATTCTTCTGTCTGCGGTATCCCTGCCTTCTCAAAACGTTTATTTAAAGTGGCAACACTTTCATCTATTGCAACGAGGCCCTTAAAGTCCCTTACCATTGCTTTTGCAGTATTGATTAATTGTTGGGTGTGAGTTGTCTGTTCCATCTGATAATTAAAATAATCTTACCCAAAGAACATTCAGACAAAACCAATTGTTTGAATTACATCATCTTCTTTTTGCTGGTTATTTCTGGAAGCGCAGAGACATTTATACCTGTTTGAATTTTGCAATTATCTGTTTGATTCTTGCACACCTGGCGCTGCAATTGTGATTAAATTTACAATCAGATAAATTATACACCTTTCCTTAAATAATCATATGAAACCACAATTTAGTTATTCGTCCAATTATGGTTACCCTGTTATTCAGGGCCGCTGTAAATCTCACTCCGGTATACAAATCGATTATATCCCATTTGTTGATGAAGCCGAACTATTATCGTTATTTTCGAACATTCCCAATCTTAAACCCTACATAGATTTAGATCAGGATCTGGATTATTATTTAAGTATTTCAGGTTAACAGATCCGGTAATGTTAAATAAATAACTAAATTTTAACATCTGACAGCTTACAGGTTATCTATTAAAGTTTTAGCTTTGCTTAAACCCAAAGACCCTTTTAAAATTAATATAACCGCCAGATGCTAAATTTCTTCCATTTATGTTGAGTATCCGTACTTTACTAATTGTTTTGCTAATTTCTTATAGCTCATTCTCTTTTTCAGCTATACGTACTGGTAGAGATACACTGGCTTACAGTGATACTACCAAGATAGACTCTTCAAAAATGAGAGATATGGGGGATGTATTACGTGCCATTTTTAACAAAAAAAAGAATGCTGGTCATGTAAGTACCTCAAAAAAACTAAACATATCCATTGTCCCGACTGTAGGTTATACTTATTCTACAGGTTTTACTGCCGGAGCGAGTTCAGTTACTACATTTTATACGCAAAAAGATCACGATAAGAATGTTTCCGTAGTCAATCTTCAGGCCTTTTATGATTCGCATGAGCAAAAAACGTTCATGACTCAGTCAAATATCTGGGCCTGGGATGATCAGTTTAAATTTGTCACGGATCTGCGGCTGACCAAATATCCCGATGTCACTTATGGCTTGGGCAGTGCATCCAAAATGTCAAATGCTGATGATCTGGATTATGATTACCTGAGATTTTATCAGACTATTTTAAAGAAAGTGACTACAAATTTTTATGCCGGATTAGGCTACAGTCTCGACTACCATTCGAGTATTACTGAGACCAGTACCCCGGGTAATACAATTTCAGCCTTTAAACGTTATGGTGAATCTCCGAGCTCACGCTCTTCAGGCTTCACAATGGATATGTTATACGATTCGCGCACCAATCCTGTGAATGCGCTTGGAGGTACTTATGCCAACGTGGTGTTCCGGCAGAACCTTAAAAGTCTGGGTAGCGATTCCAAATGGAGTTCAGTACAGATTGATATCCGTAAATATTTTAAACTGTCCAAGTACTCAAACAACGTTCTTGCTTTCTGGAGTTACACCTGGTTAACCCTGAATGGCAAACCTCCATACCTTGATTTGCCAAGCGTTGGTAATGATACTTATAACAATACTGGTCGTGGTTATGCTATTGACAGGTTCAGAGGCAGAAATATGCTCTATCTTGAAAGTGAGTACCGGTTTGGAGTTACCCGTAATGGTTTAATAGGAGGTGTGGTTTTTGCAAACGTTCAGAGTTATCCGCATAGCGTAACGACAACCAATATCAACAATTTTAATCCCGCAGCAGGAGCAGGTATCCGTATTAAGATCAATAAACATTCCAATACCAATCTGGGTATTGACTATGGTATTGGTACAGATCATTCACATGGGCTTTTTGTTAATCTGGGAGAGGTATTTTAACTATACCAAACTGCCCCAGATAGGCTGATAAACTATTCAGTCCCATTTTAGCCCGCCTCTGTTCTACATGATCCGGATCTTCCAGTGGGAACAAAAAATACTTCCCTGTTTTTCTGTCGAACCCCAGTTGTGTTCCATAACGCTGTTTTTTATCCTGACCCAGTAAGATTCTGTCTTCCATACGGGCTAAATCCGAAGGTAATGCCCGCTGATGTCTGACGGCATCTCTTATTAATGGAAGATATTTCTCTCTAGTCTGCCGGTCTGCATGCTGTACCACAAGATATAATGCAGCATTACCGTCCTCTCCTATGGTACGCTGACCAAGCCATCCGTATTGATCCAGAACAGATTCTACTTTAACCAGGTTAACAGAATCCATTTCGTCCATCTTTCGTGCAAGGTCATTCATTTCCTTTGAAGCCATACCATACCGGATAGAGATACCTTCCACCTGCTGCCTGTATTTCTGGTCATCCTCATAAATAGCCTGCAGCTGCTTAGTTAATGAAGCCCGCAGTACCGTATCTGCCATAACTTCTTTATCTTTTGCACGATAAACCAAAGCATTTCGCTGTCCGCAGGAGGCAGCAGCAATCAGAAGAAATGGTACAAACAGGATTAAACGCATTATTAAAGATAATAAAATAAAGGCGACAGGAAGACATTATATCTCCTGCCAGTGCCCTTATTCAATCAAAAAAGGTTATAAAGAGGGTTCCAGTGCAGTAGAAATACCTATTCTGTTCCAACCATTGATAACGATGATAGCCATGATGATATCAGCCAGATAAGCCTCTCCAAAAAGACCGGCTGCATTTTTATAAGTTTCGTCAGAAACATGCCCGCTGATTTGAGTTACCTCTTCAGTAAGTGCCAGTAAAGCACGCTCCTGCTCATCAAAAAACGGAGTATCGCGCCATGCATTCAGTGCATATATTCTTTGTTCTGTTTCACCTGCTTTACGTGCATCTATCGTATGCATGTTGATACAAAAGGCGCATCTGTTAAGCTGTGATGCCCTGATTTTAATCAGATCTTTGTGTTTTATAGTCAGACTGGTACTTTCAATATACTTGTCAAATGCTAACATAGCTCTGTATGCAGCTGGCTGTACTTCATTTATTTTAATCCTGTTGCTCATATAATTAGTTTTTGTTAAGACAAATGTGCGTAATAATATACCTCAAAAAAATGAACTGTGGTTAAGAAATACAAAACCTGATCAAATCTTTTTCGCACGCATCCGGCTCATGAACTGGGGGGTAAACCCTAAATAGGAAGCCAGCATATATTGCGGTACACGCTGTACAAATTCAGGAAAAAGACTGGTAAAATTCCGGTAACGGGTCTCCTCATTCTGGTTAAAAATAAATCCTATCCTGCGTTGTGCCGCTACAAATGCCTTTTGCATCATGATCCTGAAATAACTCTCCAGCGCCGGTATTTCTTTAAACAGGATTACCCTGTTTTGTTCATTCAACAGTAGCATCTGTGTCTCCTCTATGGCTTGTATATAACAAGTAGAGGGTTGATTGTTCAATAAACTATCCTGATCAGCAATCCACCAGGTCTCAATACCAAAATGTATAGTCTGCTCATTGAGTTTACTATTGATAAAAAACTGGCGCACACATCCCTTCAACACAAAGTAATTCCCCTGGCACATTTTCCCTGGTTCAAGCAGAATCTCTTTCTTTTTTAGTTTTTTGAGTTCCAGCCTTTCGCAGAGCATTTGCTCTTCCTGGGGTTTTAGTTGTACATATCTTTTGATATGATTTAAAAGCTCCTCGTACATGATCATTGGATTAAATAACCTGTCTTCAAATTACAGACAATTAAAACAGCAATTACAATTTAATGTAACATTCAGAGAATCTGACAATCTAACCTACTGAATAACAATAAAATTTAACCTCAGACCACATGAAAAAGAATATATTTACCTCCTCAGTTTTAATCCTTTCCTTAGCTATAAGCTTAATCTTTTCAAGCTGTAAAGGTCATGGAGACCGTCTCAAAATCACAGTTAATGAAACAGATACCAATTATGAGATGACTGCCAGCTATAATGAAGATAAAACCCCTAAGGTTGAACAATATCTCTCACAATATGTACCTCAAACTGCTATTTTCAAACCTGGGCACCCATCCGAAATCAGAGTGACACTGGCTGACAAAAGCGAGTTTAATATCAAATCGACACCTGGAGAACTCAGGATCAACCTGGATAAAAAATTAAACACCAAAACTTCCCTTAATAACATCAAAAGAATCAGCAAAGAGCTGAAAGATATCCTCCAGTAATCCTGGACTAAGATTTAATCTGCCTGGTTTGAGGTTTTCTGTATTTTCTCTGCCAGAATTTATACCAGTTTTTGTTAGTGGGATACTGACGGTGTGGTGTTGCATTATTGCAGACCACAGCCACAAGGAACAGGATCATAACACCGGTAAATATCGGGCTAAAGGCGTAAAAATAACCCAGTGCATTAATTTTCGCCGAACCTGTTGTCGCAATCAGTGCAGTTGCCCCTCCCGGAGGATGAAGTGTTTTGGTAATCTGCATAACCACAATAGAAACAGAAACAGCAAGTGCTGAACTTAACCAGACTTCACCTGGAATTAACTTATGCATCGTTACGCCTACCAGGGCAGAAAGGACATGTCCCCCGATCAGGTTCCTCGGTTGGGCCAAAGGGCTGTTAATAATACCATAGATTAATACTGAAGAAGCCCCGAATGAACCGATCATAAAAAGATTATCATAAGCTGTAAAGTACTTACTATTGATAAACCCGATGATGCCTATCCCTAAAAATGAACCAATAAATGTCCAGATATGTTCCCTGACATCAATCAGCGTTTCTTTATAAAGCACATACCTGGCCCTTCTCACATGTCTCCGTATCTTATTTCTCATAACAGTTAGCAAAAGTAATTCTTTGTACCCTAATATTTCGGTTTTATTAGCAGCTCAGACTACACATCCTCTACAATTACATTAATTACCGATTAATTAAAAAATTACACAACAATTAAGCTTGCAGGAAAAATTAAAAGCTGTTTAACTGACTTATTTTCCGGATGGAATGATTTACCTTTAGCAGATTATGCGTAAACGTACAGTAATAATTATCCTGATTTACCTGATTCTTGGTGCCGCCTGGCTGATTATGGGAGCCAAGTGGATCGGGCAACTTGACCGCATGACCCCTGAAAAAGATTTAAGCTGGCTTTATGCATATAAAAATATCTTTTTCCTGTTTATTTCTGCACTGATACTCTTTCTGCTGATAGAAATGTACCGCGTTAGCTTATCAAAAGTAGAAAAGAATTATCAGCAACTTTTTGAGGGTACACCAGCCGCTATTTATGTTTTTGATAAAAGGAATTACCGCTTCCTGAAAATGAATAAAATCATGACTAAAAAATATGGTTACAGCCATAAGGAGTTAATGGAAATGACTGTGATGGACATCCGGCCAGCTGAGGAGAGTTTCAAATTAAGAGATTACCTGTTGACGGAACATAACGAAGGTCACGAAACCGGAGTATGGCTGCACAGGAAAAAGAATGGCGAACTTTTTCATCAGCTAATCTCTCATCACAGTACTGTTTACAATGGCATTCCCGCCTTTACTGTTATAGCAATTGATGTTGAGCATCATATCAGGGCCGAAGAAAAGATCAAGGAGTTGCTCAATATTTATGAAACTGTGACCAGCGTAACCAATGATGTGATCTGGGAATATTGCCCTTATACAGATGGGATCAAATGGATGAGTGGCTTTTCAGAGATCTTTGGTTATACAGAATTGTTAAGAGTAAATACAGGGGACTGGATACTGGGTAAAATCCATCCTGAAGATAAAGAGCGCGTAGTCAGTTCCGTGGAGTTAGCATTTAAGGAGCTGAGAAACTCGTGGCATTGCGAATACAGACTCCAGTGTGCAGACGGAACCTATAAGGAAGTATACAATCAGGCATTTATATTGGTGGACAAAAATGGGAAAACCGAAAAAATGGTAGGTGCGCTCAGAGATATTACCATCAGAAAGGATTACGAAAAACGATTATTACGAAAAAATAAAATGCTGAAAGAGATCGCATGGAATAATTCACATGAGATCCGCCGGCCTTTAAGTAATATATTAGGTTTAACAGAACTCATGAATGCAGACCCGGATACTCCCCCCTCACATGCTGAAATGCTGATGATGTTAAGTAAATCAGCTACAGAACTCGATGATATTATTATTAAAATAAACACATCCCTTAAAGACATCAAATTTTAGACAGCTCTCGTAAAGCCATTTACAGACCAGAGTAATAATCATACCCCTGCTCGGCCCAGTAATCACGTGGACGCTGGTTACTGAAATTGATCATCCCAATTCTTTTCAGGTTTTTTATTCCATATTTAACAGGAATGATTAATCTTAAGGGTGCGCCATGTTCTTCAGTTATCGGCTTATCATTCATCTCATAAGCGAGTATAGTCTGAGGATGTAAAGCACTTTCCATATCCAGTCCTATATAATATTCTCCGTCCGGTGTTTCCATCCCGACATATCCCATCTTAGCCTGGTCGTGTAATTGATAATAATCAATAAAATCAATAAACCTCAGACCCGCCCAATGCTGTATCTGGTCCCAACCTTCCACACATTTAAAATCATAGACAATTTCAGTTTTCGGTAAGGCCTTCAGGTCTTCGATATTGATCTTCAACACCTCTCCTTTCTTTTTAACTAAGGATAACTGCCATCTGGATACATCAAAACTCTCATCCGTTAATCCAATGTCACTATTTACTCTAACCACCCTGGCGGCTCTCTCTTTTGGATAGGTTTTGACCACATGGTCATTGCTAAAGATTCTCCTGAAAAACAACTCAGTTTTATTCAGTGCCCTTCGCAATGGCTGACGTGCCCCGCCTGTAATTCCGGCCTTTTCTTCCGGCGAATTATAAAGCCATTTCCAGCCACCGAAAGCTGCCCCGCCAGCTACAAAAAAGGTAGCGAATGATATAAAATTACGCCGTTTGATTTTCTTCTCTATGCTCAGTTCAACTGGCTGAGGTTTATTTGCGGTCGTTTTCATCTGATTTTTTTGTTTTATCAGTTACCTGAGGTTTCTTTACTATTTTCTTTGGCTTCGGCTGTACCTTTTTAATTGCAGGTACAGGCACAGGTTCTAATTCCTTCACTTCAAAACCAGAGATCACGGACCTGAAGTTATTCCACCCGGCAAGCACAACCTGCATCACATGGATCATAAAAAACAGGACATAACCAAGAGTCAGTACAAAATGAATAATCCTTGCAAAATGATAACCTCCACATATCCAGGTCAACCAGTATAACTGCACTGGTTTGTAGATAGCAAGACCAGTGATTACAGAACCAAAACCCATGATAATAATAGCAGTATAGGCAATCCGCTGAGCTGCATTATATTTTTTCTGCGGAGGACTGAATTTCCTGATATGGAGATCATGTAAAAGTACCTGCCAGGCTTCTTTAAAAGAGTGGCGGTTGGGAACCAGCTGTCTCCATTCTCCAGAGATCAGTGTATACAACAAGTAAAAGATTCCATTTAAGGTAAAAAACCACATAAACAAGAAATGGAAGGCCATTCCTTCTGCCAACCGGGCTGGGATATGCAGCAACTTATAGAACCAGTCTGGAAAGAAATGAATAAAGGTATACCCAAATATCTCAATTTTATAGGCATCATTTGCCCAGTAAATTAACATTCCGCTCCAGATCATAACCAGGAGGATAGGAAAATTCACCCAATGAGTCCAGCGCATCGCTAAAGGATGCTTTTCATGAATCACTTTCATTTGTATCTTGTTGCTGCAATAATTTCACCGTCAGTATCATGCTGTAAAAAGGCAATCAATCCATATTTTGCAGCATCCGTATGCTGTGGAATATCCAGACTGGCTGTCCCGCTGTTCTTACCGTTAAGAGGAATCTGTTTGAGCTGACGTACTATTTGAATATGTGACAATAGATGACCACCGTTTTCTCCGCTTTTAACTCTCGTCTGTGCCGAATGCTGTACAAGAGCCAGCAGCAAATCCGTATGCCCGTCTGCTCCGTTTGCCTGGTAGTGTAACCTGAATTGTCTGCCACTTGTATCCACCTGATCCAGTATTAATTTTGCTGCAGAGATCTTTCGTAAACTGCTCTTAATCGCGTTTCGTAAAGTGGTTTCTTCCGATCCGACAAACTCCTGCTGTCCGTTCACCACTATCTGAGGTGTATATACAGATCTCAGGTTCAGCCAGCTGGCATATTGATTTTGTCTTTTGGAATAATCCGCATTACTATATACGTCTTTCCAGCCCAGACGGTTCCAGTAATCAACATGAAAAGCTAAGATATAAACTGGCTGACCTGTCTCCTCCCGTTGTATTCTGGCGACCAGTTCATCGGCTGGAGGACAGCTTGAACAACCTTCAGAAGTAAAAAGTTCAATTAATGCAAATCCTTTATCATTATTCCCGACAGCTGTCTTGCGAAAACTGGCAATTGCAATTGCACCCGATAATAGTATAGCAGTACCCAGACAGCCGACTATAAAAAATATTTTGATTACTTTCATGATAAGATTTCCTTATTTGTCGGCTTGTATAGTAAATCCTTACAATAAATTTAAACAAATTGTAAGGAACAGTCTAATTGCCCGACTACTATAATTTATCATCTTCTATGTCCAGTCAAAAACATACAGAATCTTCATCGTCCGAAACGCATACTATTGATCCGCACCTATGGGTAACTCATCATGCAGACTACCTTTACAACTATGCAATTACAAGGATTAACGAAGAAGAGCAGGCAAGAGATCTTGTCCAGGAAACTTTTCTGGCAGCACTGGAAAGAATAGACCGCTTTGAAGGGAGAAGTACTGAGCGTACCTGGTTAACTGCTATTTTAAAAAACAAGATTATAGACATCTACCGCAAAAAGTCTTCTGGTCTGAAGAATATCACCATAGACAGCGGTGCAGAACAAAATGACCAGGATTTTTTCGATCCAGATGATGGTCACTGGAAGAAAGCACACAGGCCTCAGCCATTTGGAATAGAAGATACAACGGATGCTTTGAACGCTAAAGAATTCAATTCTATCTTGAAAAGATGTATGCAGAAACTTCCTGGGCTCTGGTTATCCGTTTTTACGATGAAACATATGGACGATGAGTCCACAGATTTTATTTGCAGCGAACTGAAAGTGACCCCTTCAAATTTCTGGGTAATTATCCACCGGGCAAAACTAAACCTGAGAGCCTGTCTGCAAAAAAACTGGATTTAAAGAAACTGATATGAGCGCGCTAAAAAACATTATATATAACTGCAGGAAAGCTACTTTTCTGATTGAAAAGAAACAGCTGTCCCCCCTTACCTTTCAAGAAAAAGTAGAATTAAGAATTCACCTGACTGGCTGTTCTTTTTGCAGGTTATTTCAAAAACAGAGCATCAGTATAAACCTGATGGTACATGAGCTTTTTCATACAGCAAAGCCTACAGAAAGAGGACTGGATGAGACCTATAAAAAAGAGTTACAGGAACGCATAGAAAATGAGTTGAATAAAAATTAGAATTTATTGTAAGGTCTGTCCATGGTCTGCGACTAAGGGAGAAACATTCACAAAATTTAAAATCATGAAAACTCAGAATCTAAGATCAAACCTAAAAAAAGGCATAATGGCCGCAGTCATCACCTTTTGTTTTGCAATCACTACTCAGACCAAAGCAGCTGAACACCCATTACAAAAAGACACTACAAAAATGGCATCATCTAAAATGAGTAAAATGTCAAAAGGTAAAATGAGTTCAAAAAAGATGGATAAAATGGCCCCTTCTAAAATGTCAAAAAGCAAAATGAACACAAAAAAGGTGGATAAGATGGCACCTTCCAAAATGTAAGATATTCAACGAAATATCCTGGAGGCTCAGGTCTCCGGGATATTTTTAAAACATAAATAATGAAACAATTTGTACTCCTCATCACTACAATACTATTTACCCTCAGCCTGGCTGCACAAACCGGAAAAAAAACAGGTGATAAAGCCCCTCAGTTTTCGGCCAGAGACAATGCAGGCAAAACTATTGATCTTAAACAATTACTGAAATCGCATAAATCTGTAGTTTTATTTTTTTACCGCGGACAGTGGTGTCCCTATTGCAATCTGCATATCAAACAATTACAGGACTCTCTTCAACTGCTTACGGCCAAAGGAGCGTATGTCATTGGTGTCACTCCCGAAACCGGAGAGAATATTACTAAAACTATTGAGAAAACCCATGCTTCCTTTTCTATCATACAAGACAAAGGGTATAAAATCATGACAGCCTATAATGTAAAATTTGTCATGGATGAGGGTTTAGTTACTAAATACAAAGGATATGGTGTAGATCTGAATAAAAACAATGGAAACTCAGATCATGTCCTACCCGTTCCGGCAACCTATATCATAGACCATACCGGAAAGATATCTTTTGTTCATTTCGATAAAGACTACAAAAAACGAGCAGCAGTATCCACTTTACTGAAACAGCTTTAATTCAAAACAAGTGCCCGGATCCGGGCACTTGTTTTGAAGAATAAGACCAGGGGTCTGAATGTACTTTGGTTCGGACTTTGTTCGGAGATTGTTCGGATTTTGTTCGAACAACATTCGAACGGAATTGAAGAAAACACGAATGTGATCTGAACCAATTACCTGTATGAGTAAAACCTAATATTAAGGCAGATCAAATCCGTACTTCTTGTAAACAGCATTCGCTTCTGCACTAACCAGGAACTTCATAAAGTCCTTAGCTGCCTGTGGATGCGGTGCATTTTTCAGCTCCCCGGCAATATATTGTGCATGAATATTTTCCTTTTCCGGGATTTCAATCATTTCGACAGGATGATTGATCATTTTCTGATAATAAGCTTCACTGTACCATACCGGAGCAGCGTCACTCTGATTATATAAAATCCGCATCGGTGACTGACGGTGATGGATTTGCGTAAGATAGGTAGACTGGTCTTTCACTTTGGTTTTCATTACCGCTGTCTTTAATTGTTCACCACCCGCCTTAACATAGGCTTCCTCAATACGTTTACCAATACCTTCGAAATCAGGGTTCGGCATACTTATCCTTAGATCTTTACTTCCCAAATCTTTTAACCCTTTAACTTTCTTCGGATTACCTTTCTGCACCAGGATCGCCAATTTGTTTCTTGCATATAAGGCCGTTTGACTGAACCATTCCGGTGTCTGGTCAATCCGGTTTTTACCGGCAGTGTAAACATCCGGTTTTAATGTGATCCTGAGATTTCCAATCACTATACTTCCTGTTTCAATCTGTCTGGCCAGTATGCCAGGAGGCAGAGTTTCAGCAAATACCCGCTGATATTGAGGATAAGCCTTTTTAAAAGCAGCAATCAGATCGTCAATGCACATGAACTGATTACCCGCAAAAAACACAACCAGCTGCGGATCATTAATATCCCCAAACAAATCCGGGACATTATCAACACCTGGCACTGTAAACTGCAATGCACTTTCAGGAGGAGTATTCCAGGGAGGATCAAAACGGTGTTCCTGAGCTATAGCTGCTTCAGAAAGACAAAACATCGCAGCAATACCAAAAATTATATAGTTTAATTTCATCTGTTTATATTATTGTTTTTCGTCTTTTTATACTTTTTTAAGGATGTACAATTGCCCAGCCCTGCTGCTGAAGGATAATAATCTCTCCGTTACCACTGGGTGCATAATTGATAAAATCGTACAAAGTACTTTTTTCAATATGTCTTTCCTTCAGTGTGTTCTCGCATTGTACCAGTAAAACACCCCTGTCCTGCAATTCTTTTAATGTTTTCTCAAAAACTCCGTTTTTATCATAAACGGCGACCCCATCTCCAAAGGCAACCAATTCCAGCTCCAGTTTCCCCTTAAGGCGAGGGTCATCAAGCGCATTTTTCATATTCCTCAGTGTACCACCAATTTTCTTTTCATCACCGCTATTCAGCATGTAAACGGCCTTGTAATGTTTCAGGACAGCTTTTGCACCGGTATATACTGCCGGTTTTGTCTGTGCAAAACTTGTTTTTACGCCAGCCATTACTACAAGCAGGCTGCAAATCAGGATCATCTTCTTCATGTTTCTATTTTTTTTTCTTTGATTTATAATAGTCCGCTATGGGTTTAAACGGGCCATATTTATGTTGTTGTGCAATAAATTGATCACCATATGGCCCGAATGGTGCATCTATAGGTTTTTTAGACAGATCCGGATAATCTTTTTGCTGATCTTTATGTGGCCTGGGTTGTGAATTGACAAAAGCTGCCAGGTCCCATGCTTCCTCATCACTTAGCTGCGGATCTTCATAAGTCGCTCCGTATGGCATATTGTTTTTTACAAAACCAGAAAAATTAGCGAGTCTGTACATTCCTGCAGCATCATTATAACTATGTTTCCCCCACAACGGTGGATAGGTATAACTTTTCTGATCCGCAGCACGCAAACCGTCTCCGTTCTTACCATGACAGGAAACACATTTTGAAGCATATAAGATCTTCCCCTTAGCAGGATCAGCCGGTCTGTCCAGATACTTTAATTTCCCGCAGCCCGTTCCAAAAACCGGGTTCCCTTTTTTCAACCCCGAACCCAGCCATTTTAAATAAGCCAGCATAGCCTGTACTTCTTTCCCCGAAGGATCAGGAGCTTTCCCAGCCAGGCTCCGTTCAAAACACTCAGCAATCCTGCTTGAGGCAGGTACAACAGTACCCGATCTGTTACTTTTTTTCGGATAACTGGCAAAGAAAACTGAATAATTATTCCCGAAAGTTTTTGTTCCTCCCTGAAGATGACAATTCTGACAATTCATCCCGTTAGAAATGGTCGCAACTGAGCCATTTGGCCCAAAATATCTGGCTGTATTGACAATCAGCTCTTTTCCATAACGGATTGCCTCTCCCTCTTTTCCTGCCGGTATAGTATTTTCTTCAGGAGCTGCCCAATTCTCCTGAGCGGAGGATTTCGTAGCAGATGAAATAACTGTATGAGTCTCCTCTTGCCGCTTTGGTTCTGTCTCTTCCCTCCATATAAAAGTACTGATCAGTATCGCGCTACAAACCATAAAAAGTAAGGAAGCCACAACTACCGATCTTGCCGTATAAACCAGTGCTTTTTCTGTTTCATTAAGGTTATGCTCTGACATAGTTTAAAATTTCTATATCAAAGATGAGGTTAACTGGAGCGCGTTCATAAATACTAAAAGTAATGAGAGATTACCTAAAGTAATATCAGCAAAATAATAAGCTAAATCGAATAAATAATGATTTTGTTACCTATTTTTTGAAATAGATTTTGTACCGGGACAACTTTTGTTTTAAGGAGCTTTGACTAGTCCTGGAATTGACAGGATCAGGTTCACCAAACTTAAACTGATGATCAAAAATTTTCGGGACAGCAATTCTTTGCGCACTGTAAATACCAGTCTGACCACTAAAGAAATAAGATGTGAAACAGGCTATAGCAAAAAACAAAGTATATTCACTACCGAAGAGTTCAATACCCATCATCGTACAGGCCAGTGGTGTATTGGTCGCCCCTGCAAAAACGGCAATAAATCCTAAAGCAGCGAACAGACTTACAGGCGCATTCAATAGTCCGGAAAGTGTGTTACCCAGTGTTGCTCCTATATAAAACAAAGGAGTGACTTCACCTCCTTTAAAACCGGTTCCTAAGGTTAATCCGGTATAGATTATTTTCCATAGCCAGCTCCATGTATCTGCCCCCCCATGAATAAAAGCCGATGGAATCGTTACCGCGCCCGGGTACTCCGCATCGACTCCCAAACTCAGGTAATCGGGCTTACCGATAAGATAGGTAAGTGCTATAATAATTAGTCCACCAGTCAGTGGGATCATCCATTTCACTTTAAACAGAAATAAAAATAATTCTTTGATGCGGTGAACCGTCACAGAAAACAAATAACTGGCCAGGCCAAAAACAACTGAAGCAGCAATCACCTTACTGAGCAGAAAAAGATCCAGCGGCAAATAGTCAGACAAAAAGTATGGTGCTCTGGGTAAGATATCAATATGATAAGCTGTATGATGAATTTGCCATGCCGCTACAGTCAGGTTACCAATAACACTTGCAACCAATGCAGGAAACAAAGCATCGTATTTAATCCTTCCTAAAGTAAGGACCTCCATGGCAAAAATAGCTCCGGTAACCGGTGTACCAAAGACAGCCCCAAATCCTGCAGCAATACCTGCAGTGAGTATCATTTTAGTATCGTTCTCATTCAATTTAAACCATTTTCCAAACAAAGAAGCAATACTACCTCCTATCTGTACAGCTGTACCTTCTCTACCTGCCGAACCGCCGAACAAATGGGTAATCAACGTAGTGATCAGAATTACGGGGGCCATACGCCATGGCACACCTCCACCTGATTCATGGATTTCTTCCATAATCAGATTGTTCCCTTTTTCAGAAGACTTCCCGATAGACTGATAAATCAAATGGATTAAAATTCCGGCAAAAGGCAATAGAAAAAGCAGCCATTTATATTCAAAACGGAGATGGATGACAGCACTGAGTGACCATAAAAAGAAGGCTACAACTGTTCCTATGGTCATAGCAACAGGGAGAATCAGAAGTGTCCAGCGAATTAAATGATTGAAAATTTTCATATATACCTACAAATATCCTGTACCAATGAACTGTATTGTTCATCAGGTTAATGTTTGTAGGCGCCATCAGCTTTTTAGGGCGGTTAAATCGGAAGACACCATTTCCGTTTATACAAATATAGAAATGTTATCAGAAAATACAAATAATCGGGTTTAGCCGGGCTGTTTATAGAGTCCTAAAGCTGTTAATGTTGGATTTAGCCTCGAAGCAATTATTTTCAGTCTGACCTTCTGCGCCAGCACAGGTTTAAAACGAATCAGACGTTTGGCACCAACTGTAGTTCCATCGGTTATTACCTCCCAGCTTTTACCATTAAAGTATTCCAGACTGAATTTTTCGATACGCTGACCAACAGTGATATTCTCTTTGAGTAGCAGAACATCAAAAAGTTGTGGCTTTGGTAATGTCAATTCAATCAACCCTGTTGTATCATTCGCTTTTGTTGTCCAGTAATTTTTCAGGTTTCCATTGAGCAAGGCTCCTGTATTTATTCCGTTAGAAGAACTGATCTTTGCTCCTTTGGCCAGGTTATTCTTAAACGTCTGGTCAAGCGTTCTTTTCCATGCCATCAGGTTTTTCTGGTCATGTTCATTGATCAGACCTCTCTGATCCGGCGGAATATTAAGCAGTAATACTGAATTACGACCTACAGAGCTATAATAGATATCAGTTAATTTCTCAGGTGATTTAACTTTAAGATCTTCTGTCTCATGATAAAACCATCCCGGACGGATAGATACATCAGTTTCACTGGGATACCAGACTAATGTTTTCGCATCGCGGATTTTGTCCCTGCTCCCCAGATCATCTCCGGTCATATCTCCCTTTGGAGCAAAAATGATGTCCTTTTGCGAGTTATCGGCTATACTTTGATTGGCGAGCCCGTTCATAGGCACAGTGCTCCACTCTGTTAAACGGCCATAACCACTTTCAGTTCCCACCCAACGTACATCTGGTCCCATTACTGCAATAACGGCGCCGGGCTGCATTTTACGGATCAGATTATACCAGGCATCAAAATGATAAACTGGTTTTTTACCATTTGGTCCTTCTCCGTTTGCTCCGTCAAACCAAACCTCATCCACCTTGCCATAATTTCCAAGCAGTTCAGTCAGCTGGTTTAAAAAGTAAGCATTGTATTTTTCAGTATCACCGTAATCAGGATTATTTCTATCCCATGGGGAAAGATAAATTCCAAACCCTACCCCCTGCTGATGACAGGCATCAGCAATTTCTCTGACTACATCTCCCTTCCCGTTTTTCCATGGACTATTTTTCACGGAATGTTCCGTGTATTTACTTGGCCACAGACAAAAACCGTCATGATGTTTAGCTGTAATAATCACCTGTTTAATCCCAGCCTCCTTACAGGTACGTACCCATTGGGCAGCATCCAGCCGGGTTGGATTAAATAATTTCGGATCCTCTTTTCCATCACCCCATTCTCTGTTGGTAAAAGTATTCATCCCAAAATGAAGAAAACCTGTTACCTCCAGTTCCTGCCAGCGTAATTGTCTGTCTGAAGGTGTCAGATTAGCAGCTTTCCGGATAATATCATGTTCAGAATCAGTTGCACTGATTGTTACATAACTTTGCTTTTGCTGGGCATAGGCCGCAGTACTCCAGCTTAAAGCCAGTACCAATAAGCCCTGTTTCATTTTATGGTTTGATATCATCAGGATAAGTTTAAGCTTCTTCAGAAAAACAAGACCGGTTACCCTGAAAGGATAACCGGTTCTTTTAAACTGTATGTTATAAATTAATAATCATCATTCAGTGCAAACACAGCCTGCCTGTTCATCCATTTTCCTCCAGTGAAATCAGGGAAATCTATAGTTTCATTTCCTAATTCAATGGATTGCTCACTTAAAGGTGTAATTGCGCTCCATGCAGCTGCATCGTAAACATCCAGAGGAGTTGGTGTTCCTCGTTTCGCAGATTCAATAAAGGCATGTAAAACGAAGAAGTCCATTCCCCCGTGTCCAGCACCTTCTGCATCACTGCTATATTTCTTCCATAGTGGGTGATCATATTTCTCCAGCCATTCTTTTGCACTGTCCCACTGATGTGGTTTACTTTTTCCTTCTACATAGATACTGTTGTTGATATCCATCCATAAACCATTCGTACCCTGAACGCGGAAACCTAAAGAATATGGTCTTGGAGAGTTAGTATCATGTTGAAGAATAATGGTTTCTCCATTCGCACAATCAATAGTTGTAGTTACAATATCTCCCAGTCTGAAATTAACTTTTGCATTTGGATGGCTCTCACCTGCATGGTCTACAATATATTTATGCAAACCTCTTGATTTTGTCGCAAATGAATTCAGTTTAAGGAACCTGTTTCCTCTGTTGATATTAATACACTGAGCAACTGGCCCGATACCATGAGTCGGATATAATTCTCCGTTACGGTGTACAGAATGGTTAGTTCTCCATCTGGCTTCCGAGAACCCTTTTTCATTGAACTCTACGCCTCCACCATAAGGTTTTACCCCATCATTGAACTTCACTTCTCTCAGGTCATGCTGATACCCTCCCTGTAAGTGGAGGATCTCGCCGAAAATGCCTTGTCTTACCATATTTAAAACAGCCAGGACATCTCTTCTGTAACAAACATTTTCGAGCATCATTACCTGCGCATCATATTTTTCCGCAGCATGAACCACATCCCAGTGATCCTGAAGGTTGATACCTAATACAACTTCAGTAGCTACATATTTTATACCCGCTTCAATAGATCCTATAATCATCGGTTTGTGCCATTCCCATGGAGTAGCAATCAATACAGATTTGAGATCTTTTAACTGAAGCATTTTTTTCCAGGCATTGTTATCACCTGTATATATCTTAGGCATTGGCTTACCACTTTTAGTGATCATTGCCTTTGCCATATCCAGCATTCTTGGATCTACATCACAGATCGCAACTAATTCAACGTCATCCCGTTTTAAAAGTAAAGCCAGGTGATTTTGTCCGCGCAACCCAACACCCATCATCGCTATTTTAAGCTTCTCGCCTGCATAGTTTGCAAAAAGCGTTTTATCTGGCAGGATTGTCAACGCAGCAGCAGTAAGTGTCGTTGATGTTACAAATTCTCTTCTGTTCATAATTGTTTTTGTTCAGATTATTGGTTAGCTATATTTATATTTCAATTGTGTGTGTGTAATCCTTCTATGCGTAAAAAATTGAATGGCTGTTCTGCTAAAATCATCCCTCCGTCCCAGTCTTCAGTAGCGTACTGTTTTGATTTTAAAGCCGAAAGGGTCAGACCAGCTCTGTCCATAATTTTCAGTTTCGCGAAACTCATTCCCGGCCCCAAAGGGTTAACTGCTAAAATCAGTTGAAACCCACCAAATAATTTAGCCCTGTCTATGATTCTTTCATCGACCAGGTCATTGATAAATAGATAACCATCAGCTTTCAAACCAATCCTGATGTTATTGGTTTTATCATGCTGAATCCCCAGTGTTAAACAGGTTTCCTGATTATCCGGACAATCCAGATCCAGTGTAATGGTAAAGGCATGCGAAGTAGAGAGATCCAGTTTATCTTCTCCGGTTAAATCTGTCCACTCTTTATAAACCCTGGACAACTGATCTGTTTTTAAATGGACAGGTGTTTCCAGCACAGGATCCGGCTCTGGAGTTATGGGTTCCTGGGCAGCACTTCCTTTAAAAAGAATATTAAAGATTTCTCTTCTATCCATTGGTTATAATCTCAGGTCAGGTTTCGTGAATACAAGGTATAAATTTTCTCTCCAAGCAATTAAGCTATATCGTGTAATTATCACGCAAACGTTTGTCTGAATTAGAACGGGGCCATTATTTGCCTATATCTGGCATCACAAAACGATGTTTTATCAAAAACCAAAATGAAAATGAGCCAATTATTACACTTTACCAGGTCTTTTTACAGAATTAACGTTTTTTACCATCATCAGGATAAAAAAAACGGCACCTTTTTAGCTTCTCTCCCTTTAAAGCCTATATAAAACATATCAAACGTTTGCGTTGATTTAGACCCCTGTAAATTCTGTACGCTACTATTTGCTCTCTATCTTTCAAAAATACTTGATGGAAAGGCCAGATATTTCTTATCCACAAGTACACTAACCAAACAAATCTTATCACGCATGACTAAAGTCTACACACTAACCAATCTGGTTTTTAATTGGGTTATGCCACCCATCGGTAAGCTAAAGCAGCTTTCCTTCAATCAATTCACCAAGGCAATAGCTATCGTATTACTTACACTATGCTCTGGCGCTGCCTATGCCCAGTCGCCGATCACCGGAAAAGTTGTCGATGAACAAGGCCTCCCACTGCCAGGGGTATCTGTTAAAGTAAAAAAAACAGCAAATGGTACTATTACGAACAGCGATGGAAAATTCGTAATTAAAGCAAACAACGATGTAATTCTGGAATTTACTTATCTAGGTTATGTACAGCAGGATGTTCCTGTAGGGGGAAAAAGCGTAATCAACGTAAATCTTACTCCTGATGCAAAACTAATGGACGAAGTAGTTGTAATGGGTTATACCTCGAAGAGTAAATCACAAATCGTGAGTTCTGTTTCGACGGTTACCTCAAAGCAATTACTGGACGTAACCAGTAACAGTACTGCCAATCTTTTACAGGGAAAAGCATCTGGTGTGGTTGTATCTTCTTCATCTGGACAACCAGGTGCATCGACGAGCATCCGGATCAGGGGTACTGGTACTTTTAGTGCCGGTGCAGAACCCCTTACTGTAGTTGATGGTGTCATTGGTGGTACTGCCAATCCAAGAGATATTGAATCTATTACAGTATTGAAAGATGCAGGTGCCACAGGTCTTTATGGTTCAAAAGCAGCAAATGGAGTTATCGTCATCACAACCAAACAAGGGAAAAGTGGTAAAACCAAGGTTAACTATAGCGGATCTTATGGGATCAACAATGCTTCTCAGGGAAATTTTAAACTGATGAATGGTCAGCAACTGCTTGACTACAGCACCTATCTGTATACCAATGATTACAATGCAAAAAGGACTAACTATATCAAACAGCTTTCTGCAACGACTCCTAATCCTACGCAACAACAGATTGATGCTTATTTGACCAGTAAAGAGCTTCCATTAACTAATGCAGCTTATTTATCAGGTTTCTTACCGACAAGCCCTGTAAATAATACGGACTGGAGAAAAGAAGCTTTTAAACAAGCTTATACCAATAGCCAGAACATCAATGTTTCAGGTGGTGATGAAAGGACCCACTTTTACGTAGGTGCCGATTATTATAAAGAGAAAGGTACATTAATTAATACCGGACTGAGCAATGTCAATTTTAGGGTTAACCTGGATCACAAAATCACTGACCGTCTGAAAATTACCACGAGAATCAATGCAGGTTTTGGTAATAGTACTAACGATCAGAGCGGCGCACTTTACCAGGCTTATACGAACGTACCCTGGGATAATCCATACAATGCTGACGGAAGTGCGAGATATATTGACCAGGCTTCTCAATGGTATGGACGTGACCATAGCAATTTTGTATTCTTAAAGAATTACAATCTTGATAATATCAGAACACAAACTCTGGCTGGTGATTTAAAACTGGAATATAAAATCAACGATTGGCTGAACTTTGCTACTTCCAACAGATATACCACTTCAAATTCTAGAGAAGAAATTTTAGTGGATGCCCGCACACCAGAGGGAAAGTCAAATCTGGGGTCACTCAGAAATACCTATAACTATACCAATTCCTTTCTGACATCCAATTTATTCAATGCTGCCCGCAGTTTTGGAAAACACAACTTATCGGCAATCGGAGGTTTTGAATTTCAACAGAATTATTTAGATGGAATTGATGGAACGGGGTACGGTATCCAGCCTGGCCTGAGTGTACTTGATGCCACAGCCACACCTACCTTATTATCCGGAAACAAATCAAAAAGCCGTTCAGTATCAGAGCTTTTCATGGGTGATTACAATTATGACAACCGCTATTTCGGAACAGTTTCCTTACGTAATGATGGTTCCTCTAAATTTGGTGTGAATCATAAGTTTGGCTTGTTTTATTCCATTGCCGGCGGATGGTTGATTTCCAATGAAAAATTCTTCAAATCTCAGGTGGTTACTAATTTAAAACTGCGTGCGAGTTATGGAGTTACTGGAAATACACAAAATGTGGATTATAATGCAATTGCCTATTATCTGTTTAAAACTCAGTATGCCAATGTACCTGGTGGAGTACCTTATGCTATTGGTAACCCTAATTTAACCTGGGAAACTCCTACAACTATCAACGTAGGGGCCAATATCGGTCTTTGGAACAGAATAGAATTAAATGTCGATGTTTATCAGCGTACCAACAGAGATCTGATTATCGATGTTCCACTTTCAGCAGCTTCCGGTTTCTATACATTTCCTCAGAATATCGGTTCTGTCAGAAACAGAGGTATTGATATAGAGTTAAACACTAAAAACCTTATAGGAGACTTTAAATGGAATACCAGTTTCAACATTGGGATTAACAGGAATAAAGTACTCAGCCTGTATGAAGACCAGCCGATCAGTGCATTCACCAATCAAAACATTGCTGTAGGCCGTGATGTCAATTCATGGTATATGAGAGAATGGGCCGGTGTAGACCCAGCTAACGGCGATCCACTTTGGTACGTCACAAAAAAAGACGCTGCGGGAAATAGTTATACCACTACGACTAACAATTACAATGCGGCCGAAAGAAGATATGTTGGCACTTCTTCCCCAAAATTCACTGGTGGAATGGGAAATGAGTTTACTTATAAGAATTTCAGTTTAAATGCATTTTTCAATTTCGTGTATGGTAGCAAAATCTACAACTCCAACCGCGAAGTGTTTGATGCTGACGGGGCCTATCCTCAGTATAACAGTATGGTATTACAGGATGGCTGGAACAGATGGGAAAATCCTGGAGACATAGCAACCCATCCTAAGGCAGTGGTTAATGGTAACAAGTTATCGAATAAACCATCATCCAGATTCCTTGAAGATGGTTCGTATGTAAGGTTACGTAATATTACCCTGGGTTACAACTTCCCAGAATCTATCACCAAAAAACTTAAGATTTCCAATCTGAGAGTATATGTAAGCGGGGACAATCTGGTTACGCTGACTAAATTTTCAGGAATGGATCCAGAAGTTTCCGATTCGTACGGTGGCTCTGACCCTGGCCCTGGTATAAGTGGCACGAAATACCCAATCAGCAAAAAGATATTATTTGGTGTTAATATAGGTTTTTAAGGTTTAACCCTAATTAGAAATTAAGAATGATTAATAAATATAAAACAATTGTAGCCATGGCATTACTTGTGTCCGCTACAGCATGCAAAAAGGATCTGATACTTAATCCATATAATGGAATCCCCAATGAGAATGTAGTGACCACACTGGAAGGTCTGCAGGCAGCCACTATTGGTACCTATAGTTACATTAAGGATCCATATTATGTCCGTAACTATCATATTTTCACTGAATACCCAAGTGATAATGTTTCCTTAAGCGGAACAACTACAGACCCTCTGTTTTATGCCTATAACTATCAGCATCAGAAAAATCAGAGTAATGTTTATAATTTCTGGCGTAAAGCATACCAGGCTATATTTGGCACAAACGTAGTCATAGAAAAGGTAACAGAAAGCCAGGATGCCGTAAAAAATCAATTATTGGGTGAAAATTACTTTTTAAGGGCAATGGTCCATTTTGAGCTTGTGGAGTTATTTGGCCGCCCGTATACTGATGATAATGGTGAATCTCTTGGAGTGATGATCAAAACCAACAGTGATACTAAAGAATTACCTGCCAGATCAAAAGTAAAAGATGTTTATGCTTTAGTAATAAGTGACTTACAGAAGTCGATCAAACTAATGAACAGTACAAAAAACAATAACTTTGCTTCAAAAGAAGTAGCGATGGCACTTTTAAGCAGAGTTTACCTTTACATGGGGGATTACAAAAATGCATTTGATTATGCTGACCAGGTAATTAAAACCGGTCGTTATACCTTAACTGCTTCAGCCAATTATCCAAAGTATTTCACCAGCGCACCGGAACAGAATTTCGAAACCATTTTTGCAATTAAACACACGCTAAAAGATGACCGTCTGGATGATGCAATTGGTTCGATGTACTGGGGTGGTGCAATCGGTTACGGAGAGATGTATGCTTCTCAGAGTTACAGGGCTCTGGTCAACAAATTCCCTCAGGATCTGCGTAATTCATTTGTTGTTCCTCAGTATGAGAAAAATGATGATGGTTCAAATAAACTTGATGCACAAGGTAACCCTATACTTCAGAAAAGAAATGGCTATCCAAAATACTTCATTAATAAATACTCTTTCCAGGACGGATATGAAACCTTGAGTTCTCCGGTAGTACTAAGGTTGGCAGAGATGTATTTAACCAGAGCAGAATGTGCTTTCCAACTAGGTAGACCAGCGGATGCATTAGCCGATGTCAATATCATCAGAAGCCGGGCAGGATTGACAGGGGACGCTTTATTCTCTTCAGGCAACATGATGGGTTATACCAGTGTACTGGATGTGATCCTGGATGAAAGACGTCTTGAATTTGCATTTGAATCACAACGCAAATTTGATGTTTTCAGAAATAAAAGAACGATGAACAGAGATTATCCCGGTACACACCTTGCTTCTGGCCAGACTATACAGGAAATCGCCTACACTGATCCACGTGTTATTTTCTTTATTCCGGAAGACGATATGGTTTTAAATCCTAACCTGGTTCAGAACCCCTAATTTTTATAGTCAGTCTGATTGATGAATCGGACTGACTATAACCTAAACCCAAAAAACAGTCTATGAAAACTCTGGTATTATCCCTGTCATTAATCGCCCTGCTGACTGGAACTGCCTGCAAAAAAAGTATTGTCGAAAGTAGCAGTACAGGCGCTACAGGGCCAAAAATCGCCATTGCCTTAGGTGGAAACGCCTGGGTTAAAAAGACCGCAGCAGCAAACGAAGTCATTAATGCAAATGGCCTGGCCAACTGGACCAGTACAGCTTCTGTAACCAGTATTTATTTCAGAACTGAAAAACCAGGGAACGTTACTTTGTCCCTGCGTATGAAAGTGCCTTCGGGAAAGAGCACATTTAAAGTATCGGTAGGTACCAGTTCAATTACAAAAAGTGCATCAAATGCAGCCTTTGACACCGTCGCTATTGGCAATTTTAACATCCCTGCAAAAGGCTATGTTAAAGTTGATTTACAGGGACTGACTAAAACCGGTAGTTACTTCGGTGACGTTTCAGATCTGATCATCAGCGGGCAGCCTGTTACAGACTCTCTTTCCTATGTAAAGGACAATATCGACCAGCGGTTTTACTGGGGCCGCAGAGGACCTTCTGTGCATGTCAATTATACCCTGCCTGATGCGATTAAAAATAACGTAGAGTGGTTTTATAATGAGATTAATGTACCTGTTGGCATGGACCCTGTAGGTTCATATTTTATGTCCAATGGATTTGGAGAAGGTTATTTCGGTATCCAGGTTAATTCGGCTACCGAGCGCAGAGTTTTGTTCTCGCTCTGGAGTCCATTTCCGACAGATGACCCATCCACTATACCAGATGACAAAAAAATTAAACTGATCAAAAAAGGTACAGGTGTCACCACTGGCGAATTTGGAAACGAGGGTTCCGGTGGACAAAGTTACCTGATTTATCCCTGGACAGCCGGCAAAACTTATGCTTTCCTGACCCGGGCACAACCAGATGCGACAACCAATAAGACAGTATATACTTCTTATTTCAAACCCGCTGACGGAAACTGGATACTGATTGCAAGTTTTGAACGTCCTGCTACAAATACCAGATTGAAAAGTCTATATTCTTTCCTGGAAAACTTTAATCAGGATATGGGAAATATTGAACGCCGGGCCAATTATGGCAACCAGTGGGCAGTAGATACCCAGGGCAACTGGACAGAAATCACCGCTATGAAATTTACCGGTGATGATATTGCGAACAGAGGATACCGGAAAGATGTAGGCGGAGGTGTAAACGGCAACCAGTTCTTCTTAAGAAATGGTGGTTTCTTTAGTGATGCGACTACTTTAAAGCAAAATTTCAGCAGACCATCTGCTGGTACTCCTCATCCGGTAATTGATTTTAGTCAGTTACCTTGATTCTCTGTTCAGTTATTATGAACAAATATCATTTGATAATAAAACAATTAGCCCCCGCAATAAAGCCGGGGGCTTTTTTTTTAGTAACATTAATTCCGTATATTAAAAGATAATTGCAACATTTGATACAAATGTCAGATAAACCAACCACTATAAAAGAAATAGCCAAACTTCTCGACATCTCAGTTTCTACTGTTTCGAGAGCATTAAATGACCATTCCAGCATAGGTCTGATCACTAAAATGCGTGTAAAAAAGATGGCTAAAGAGCTCAATTACGAACCAAATCAACGAGCTATACAGTTTTTACAAGGTAAATCACATACCATAGGTGTTATTTTACCAGAGCTTGCCGAATCCTTTTTCTCTGCAGCCATCAGCGGAATTGAGGATATAGCCTACAAAAGGAATTATACCGTACTGCTTGCCCAGTCACATGATGATGCCGACAGGGAAAAACTACTCATCGAAAAAATGAAGATGCAGCGTGTAGATGGGTTACTGATCTCGGTATCCAAAACAACAAACACCTACGAACACCTGGAAGCTTTCAAAAAATCAAATATTCCCATCGTATTTTTCGATCGTATCCCTCCTGTTAAAAATATCCATTTTGTAGCTTCCAACCTCGAATCCGGAACTTTTGAAGCTGTAAATTTCCTACTCAAAAAAGGACACCGGACCATCGGAATGATTAATGGTCCTACCAATTTAGTAGCCAGTACAGAAAGAAAAAATGGCTATATCAAAGCTATGACTTCGCACAGGCTAAAATTTGATCCATCCTTAATGCTTAATTGCGATCTTACCGAAGCAGGAACTATCGAAGCCATGGATAATTTTCTCAATCATAAACGCAAACCTACAGCGATAGTAACTTTTAATGATTACGTAGCTTTATTTGCTATTAGATATGCCCGGTCCCTGAATATAGAAATCAACAAGGATATTGATTTTGTAAGTTATGCCAACCTGCCTTTAATCAATTATATGGACTACACTCCTATCGCCTCTGTAGAGCAGTTTCCTTATAAGCAGGGCAAGAAAGCAGCAGATATCTTACTGGACCTGATCAACAAACCAAAAGGAGATTCAGAAATAGAAACGGCTTATTACAATGTAGTTGTAGAATCAGAACTAATTATTGGAAAGGATAAATAAAATTACACAAACGTTTGCACAACAATCTGATAGCGAAATTGATTAAGTTTGATTCTACAAAATAAAACAAAATTCGCTTAATATATGTTTGATAAGATTTTACCGTTGTACGGAATTCAACCTGTTGAAAGTGACGTACAATTATTTGGAGATGGTCTAATCAATCATACCTGGAAAGTAACTACTAAATCGAATGGTTATATTTTACAGCAGGTCAATCAATCTGTCTTTAAAAGGCCAATGGATATAGATGAGAATGTGTCAAGACTAAAGTCTTACCTGAATAAAACACATCCTGAATACCTTTTTGTTTCCCCTATTGCCGGTACTTCCGGCAATTCTTTAATTGAAACTCCGGAAGGTTATTTCAGGTTATTTCCGTTTGTTGAGAATTCACATTCACTGAATGTATTAAATAAAAAAGAAGAAGCATATGAAGGGGCCAAGCAGTTTGGAAGGTTTTCTAAACTACTCAATGATTTTGATGTTACCCAACTGCATATTACCCTTCCCGATTTTCATAATCTGACCCTACGCTTTAGCCAGTTTATCTCGGCTGTTGAAAACGCTCCTGCTCAAAGAAAAGAGCAATCTACAGATCTGATCAACTTTATTATGGCGCAGAGAGATATCGTCACCATTTATCAGAATATAGTAGAGCGGAAAGAGATCCCTCAAAGAGTAATTCATCACGACACCAAAATCAACAATGTACTCTTCGATCAGCAAAATAAAGGAATCTGTGTGATAGATTTGGATACAGTAATGCCTGGCTATTTTATCAGTGATGTAGGAGATATGATGAGAACATACTTATCTTCCGCAAACGAAGAAGAAACTGACCTGGCTAAAATAAATGTCCGGAAAGACTTCTTTAAGGCCATTTATGATGGTTATATGAAGGAGATGGGTGATGTGCTGACGGCCACTGAAAAACAATATTTTATTTATGCTGGCAAATTCCTGATTTATATGCAGGCTATCCGTTTTCTGACTGATTATCTCCAGAACGATATTTACTATGGCGAGAAATACGAAGGTCAGAATTTAAACAGGACAAAAAATCAGGTTACCCTGCTTAAAAAATATCTCGAACTTGAGCCTGAACTGAAAGAAATGATCAGCTAGTTACCCCAACGCTACTGATCAGGCTAATGTCGAGATGATATAGATTTGGAGTGTTCCAGGACATTCCAAACCTATATCAAACTAGTGTTCCATGAATGGGGCACCAATTTTGTTTAAGGTTAAGATCAATCACAAATGATCAGATGGACCGCAAACAATTTATAAAAACCAACATTGCATTAGGTATTGGATTAACGGCTTCAAAAATTGGATCAGCATTTCCTTTACCTACCCAAAAAGAAGATGAACATCATCGTGTCATTGTTATTGGTACTGGTTATGGTGCCGCAGTTGCAGCCTTACGCCTGGCAGAAAAAGGAATAAAAGTTATAATGCTCGAAATGGGCATGGACTGGCCCGCCAGAAAAGATTATAATACTTTTTCCAAACTGCTTTTTCCTGATAAACGATCTACCTGGTTAAAAACCAGAAGTATTCTCCCCTTTGCCAACATTTTCACCTTCAAAAAATATACCGGTGTACTGGACAGAATGGATTTTGATGGCTTAAAAGTCTATGCTGGCAGAGGCGTCGGAGGAGGCTCATTAGTTAACGGAGGAATGGCCGTAGTGCCCAAAAGAACTTATTTCGAGCAAATTCTTCCGGCAGTGAATGCCAATGAGATGTACGATAAATATTTTCCTCTGGCTAACCGGATGCTGAAGGTAAACAGCATATCCCCTGCTTTTTTCGAATCGACCCCCTATTATAAATTTACACGCACAGCCAGGGATCAGGCACACGCAGCAGGCTATAAAACCACCTTTGTACCTAATGTATATGATTTCGGTTATATGGAAAAGGAAAGCCGCAACGAAGTTTATCAATCAGCTTTAAATGGCGAGGTAGTATATGGTAATAATGCAGGGAAGCAGAGCCTGGATAAAACCTATCTGGCAGCTGCCCTAAAAACAGGAAATGTTGAGATCAGACCACTTCATCAGGTAAATGCTATTTTTAAAACCGGTACAGGATATAAACTGGTGGTTGACAAGATTAATACCGGAGGCCATGTTGACTTCGTTAAAGATTTCCATTGTGACTATTTGTTTGTCTGTGCCGGAAGTATCGGCACTTCACAATTAATGGTTAAAGCCAAAGCTACCGGGGCCTTACCGGAACTGAACAATGAAATTGGAGAGGGCTGGGGAAATAATGGAAATGTAATGGCAGGCCGGAACTTTATTAAACAAGGCACCGGCAGTAAACAATCATGTATTCCTACTATGGCTATCGATGACTGGGATAATCAGGATCATCCATTATTTGCCGAGATCTCACCAATGCCTATGAAAATGGAAACCTGGACTTCTCTTTATCTGGTTATCACTAAGATTCCCGACAGGGGAAAGTTTATTTATAATCCATTGACAAATAAAGTTTCTTTGAAGGTTCCTGAAAATTTCGGTTCAACTGCTACCGCCACTGTAAAACAACTGATGGAAAAATTAAATCATGCCAACGGAGGTACAAACGCCGGACTGTTATTTAAAAAAGGAATTGATGAAAAGATCTGTTATCACCCTTTAGGCGGCTGTGTATTAGGTAAAGCAACAGATCTTTATGGCAGGTTTAAAGGATATCACAAGCTCTATACCTGTGATGGTTCATTACTACCCGGAAGTACCGGCGTAAACCCATTTGTAACGATTACGGCTATTGCTGAGCGAAATATAGAAAAGATTATAGCGCAGGATTTTTTAAGCTGAGCCCCTGAAAGAGACTCAGCTTAAATGAATCTATTTGATCGGTTTAATCCAATAACTATACTCCTGTTCAAGAAAAGGAATACGGTATTTCTCTAAAGGCTCAGAACCCCATGAATCAATCCCCTGTACGCCTGACTGCTGCGCGTCCATATGTACAAAAATGTTATTTCTCACGGTTAATTCGCCAGAGTGATATTGCTTTTTATCCTGTTCAGGATCTAAATCATTAAGACTGTAAGGTAAAGCTGAAAAACTTAGCAGATTCTTTTCATAAATGAACTGCAAGCCCTTCCCTTGCTGATTGGTGAAATTCACCCAGCGTACATCTGTCTTATTGCCACTTTCCTGCGGACGTGCATAAGCAAAATACTGATCCTTCACCTGCTGCTTGTACAGGCCTACTAAAGAAGCTGTTTTTCTGTCCCAGTAATTCTCCCATGGGCCTCTGCCATAAAACTCGATGTGTTCAAATTCCTTTTTCAGTTCCAGATCGGTACCCATTCTTAATAAAAGCGGATATTTTCCTTTCACAACGTAGAAATGATTATTTACTTTTAAAGTTCCGTCAGCAAAAACGGTAATGGCAGATTCTTGTGTCGCCTCTCCGTTTAACAACTCCTTTTTAAAGTTAGCGGTATAACTTCCATCGGCGTTCTGATCCAGACTGGCCGAAAGTAATTTCGCATCCTGGTAAGCATTCCGCCATTTACGCAGACTTCTGTTAAAACCAGCACCAATATCATTATCTGTAGGGGCCCTCCAATAGGCAGGTACAGGTCCCTCCTGTAATAATTGAACCTGCTGTAATAAATAGCTTTTTAAAACACCGGCTTTTGCATCAAACTCTATTTTAAAATCTTTGCCCGAAACCAGGTAGCTACTTTCAGTCTTGCTGACCTGCAACTGTCCCTTCGCAATAGATTTCTCTGACTGCTCCACTTTATTTAATGCAAATTGTTCATAAGCTACTTCATATCCTTTTTCCAAAAAAGGTTCAGCTTCTTTAAGTACATAATGTACATTCAGGAAATACTCCTTACCAGGCTGTGTCTTATATTTCAGGGGCAAATCAATTGTAACCTGCTGACGCGGACCTGCTGCAAGACTGGTAACTGTACCCTTCTCAATCTGTTTTCCATTTTCTATCACCTCCCAGTTTAATTGCGTGTTTTTAATATCTCTGAAGAAATAGCTGTTGGTAATAGTCAGTCTGTGATCGCCCGAATAAGTAGTTTTGATAAACTGCTGGACTTTTTTAACCTCTACTGCCATTGGGGTCAGTTCCCTGTAAGCAGTAACTACCCCTTTAACACAAAAATTATTGTCACTGAAATTTTCATTCACAGGCCCTTCCAGTGGAAAGTCTCCTCCATAAGCGAGGATCCGTTTTCCATTTTTAATGGTATCCAGTCCCTGGTCAATCCATTCCCAGATGAAACCTCCCTGTAACTTCGGATGATTTTCAATCGCATCCCAGTATTCTTTATAGTTTCCTAAACTATTTCCCATAATATGTGCAAACTCACTCATAATCAAAGGGCGTTGCTCTTTTCCTTTAGAGTAGGCAATCAGCCAGTCGGGATCAGGATACTGTGGAACTATCATGTCCGTATTAAAGTCTTCTTCTGCCCGCTCATACTGTACTGGCCGTGTTGTATCAGTCTTTTTCAGCCACTCATATCCCTCATACATATTGGTTCCGTTACCCGCTTCATTACCCAGGGACCAGGTCACCACAGAAGGATGATTTTTGTCTCTTTCGTACATCCTGCGGATCCGTTCGAAATGGGCATTACGCCAGGCTTTGTCATTGGCAAAGGTTACCTCAAGATCATAACCACGACCATGAGATTCGATATTAGCCTCGTCAACTACATATAAACCATACTGATCACAAAGCTCCATCCAGTAAGGGTCTGGCGGATAGTGAGAATGACGAACTGCATTGATATTGAGTTTTTTCATCATCTCCATATCCTTCCGCATATCGGCATGTGTTAAAGTATGTCCCTGTCTGGCATTATGCTCATGTCTGTTAACTCCTTTAAGAAAAACACGTTTACCATTAACCAGAAAGTCGCTTCCTCTGATCTCTACGCTACGGAAACCTATATGCTGCGGAATAACCTGGATTATAGCTCCCTTACTATTTTTCAGTGTAATATTTAAGGTATACAGATAAGGTAGCTCTGCCGACCATTGTTTAACCGATGGAATTTCCTTTTTGAAATCCAGCTGTTTATGGTAATTACCTAATACAGCCTGTTGTGCAGAAGATTCTTTCCAGATTGACTTTCCTGTTGCATCCGTTAAATCCAGTGCTACTGAAAAGCTATCTGGCTTGCTGTGCATGGTCCTCTGATCTAATCTGTAATTATCAACGTTCAGCTGCACATCTAATATACCATTGGTATAATTCTGAGTTAAACCTGCATTTATCCTGAAATCACGGATGTCCAGTTTAGGGGTTGAATAAAGATAGACTTCACGTTCTATCCCTGAAATACGCCACATATCCTGGCATTCCAGATAACTACCATCACTCCAGCGATATACTTCTAAAGCCACCAGATTTTTTCCTGGTTTAACATATTTGGTCAGATCAAACTCAGCAGCCAGTTTACTATCTTCGCTATAACCTACTTTTTTACCGTTTACCCAGATATAAAAAGCTGATTTCACAGCTCCCAAATGGATGAATACTTGTCTTCCATCCCAGTTTGCAGGAATATCAACCGTCTTCCGGTATGAACCTACGGGATTATTATCTGCGGGGATATCAAAGGGAGGATTTAAACGCGCCCCTCTTTTTTTTTGTCCTGCAAATTCATAAGGCTGATTCACATAAATTGGTAAACCATAACCGTTTGTTTCCCAGTTTGCAGGTACTTTAAAGTCTTTCCAGCCAGAATCATTATAATCTGTTTTATAAAAATCCAATGGTCTTTTAGCAGGATCCTGCACCCAGTTAAATTTCCAGGTTCCATTTAAGCTGATAAAATAAGCTGAACTTTCTTTTTGTCCTTTAGCTGCCAATGCATCGCTTTCGTAAGCATAGGCGCTGGAACGCATGGGCATCCGGTTCACTGCCACCACATCAGGGGTCTGAAGTTCTGATGGGAGCATTTGTGCCTTTAAAGCGGAGGTACCGGTAAGTAGTACAACCAACCCTAAGAGCTTTGAGTTAATTGAAGATTTCATCTGTGTATTTTGTGTGTTTATGGTGGTTAATTTTTGTTAAAGTTCCATTCCGGAACATCCGAAGACCGGTGTGCCTGAGCAGCTATTTTCTCCATCTGCCTGATCAGATCAGGTTGCCCCGCTGCAAGATCTGTTTTTTCAGCCGGGTCTGCTTCCAGGTTGTATAACTCCCATCTGGCAGACTCAGCGTGATTTGCCTTGTTCTTTACGCCTTTCCATTTTCCTTTTCTGATTGCTTGTCTGCCTCCATCTTCATGGAATTCCCAGTAAAGATATTCGTGTTGTTGCTGTTTTCTTTTTGAAACCAGTGTAGGTAAAATAGAAATCCCGTCAACAGCAGCAGGTACCGGTTGTTTAATCAGATCGGCAAACGTAGGCAGGAAATCCCAGAAAGCACCTGTCTGATTACTGCGTTTTCCCTTTTGAATTACCCCGGGCCAGCTAACGATCATTGGTTCACGCATCCCTCCTTCGTAAAGTGATCTTTTAATCCCTCTCAGACTACCACTGCTGTTAAAAAAATCAGGATCATTCCCGCCCTCCCGGTGAGGCCCGTTATCACTGGTAAAAACAATCAGTGTGTTTTTGTCTAAACCCAGTGTCTTTAATTTTGCGATGACCTGACCAACATAGGTATCGAGAATAGTGACCATAGCTGCATAGGCAGCATGCGGATAAGCTTGCGGCTGATAACCTTTCCCATCCCATTTTTGAGGAATTGCCCTGGGTTGCTCTTTAAAAGCTGCCTTATATTTTTCGAATACTTCATTGCCCGCAGGTAACTGTAGACCTGCATGTGGTAAAGTATAAGACAGATACATAAAAAAGGGTTTAGTCTGATTGGCCTCTATAAATTTTAAGGCTTGCTTCTGGATCAACTCTGGTGCGTATTGATTCAGTGCTGTAAAATCATTTGGTAATACGACCTTTTGATCGTTGTCCCATAAATGATCAGGGAAATAGTTATGAGACTGACGCTGGCAATTATAACCAAAAAACCTGTCAAAGCCCTGGTTTAACGGATCTCCGGAAGATCCGACAAATCCTAAACCCCATTTACCAAAATCGCCTGTTATATAACCTGCATTTTTAAAGATTTTAGCGATGGTCATTGTAGAATCCGGCAATGGCCGCTGTCCTTCTGGTTCTATTTCATAATTTCCCCGTATAGGTGTATGACCAGTATGCTGCCCGGTCATTAAAGAAGAACGTGAAGGCGCACAGACAGAGGTGCCTGCATAAAACTGGGTGAATAACATCCCGTTTTGTGCCAGCAGATCAATATTCGGTGTTTTAATCAGCTTCTGTCCATAAGCTCCCAGGTCACCATAACCCATGTCATCGGCGAGAATAAAAATGACATTAGGTTTTTGTTGTGCTTTCAAACCTGAGCAAGTAAAGATTAACAATATAAGCGCAGCTATTCTATTCATATCTCCAAATTTAATCTTCCATTTTCATTAATAAATCCCACCGGAAACTCCGGCAGGATCAGGAACAGATAAAAATACAACCCCGTCGGGTAAATTAGTATCCAGGATTTTGCTTCAGTACACCCTTTGATAAATCAATCTGTGTCTGTGGAACCGGCATTAAATATAATTTGTCACTCCAGGTACGTTGCTGTGCCTGTGTATTTTTGATATTATTAATAGTGATCATAACCTGAGGAGCAGTTTTCCATCGGCGGATATCCATATAACGCTGACCTTCAAGCGCTAATTCTACCCTACGTTCGTTACGGATCAGCTCTCTCAATGAACTTTGATCTGCATATTTTGCACGGTTTACCACTGGCATTCCGGCACGTGTACGAATCGCATCCAATGCATCATAAATGCTGCCATCAGGTCCGCTGCTTTCATTTTTAGCTTCTGCGTAGGTTAATAAAACCTCAGCGTAACGAATTAAAATCACATTCGAATAACTATCCACCTGATCACGGAAAATCTTAGGATCAACCAGTTTGCGGAAATTATACCCAGTCTGAGACATATTAGAAGCCCCTTGTACCCAGGTAAATTTATATCCATCCTGCATCGCATTCCAGGGCGCATTTTCAAATAAAATACTGGCATAAAAACGTGGATCACGATTTTTGTATTCATTGGCAAAAGCAGGGTCTTTAGCCGTGTACCAGGCCGCACGTTGTGCCGGATCTGTAGGGCTTACTGCATCTCCTGTTTGATAACTGGCATAACTGTCTACTAATGCCTGAGTTGGCGCGATTGAACTCCAGCCGCCAATCGTTCCCGGAGGCAATAAAGTATTGATCGTGTTCGCGTCTACCTGTTTAATATACTGACGGTCCAGGATAACTTCTGAATTACCATTATTGGCCTGATAAAACAAGGATTCATAACTACGAAGACCCAAACGGAATTTACTTTCATCTGTTTTATCTGCAAAATTCACCCACTGGCTATAATCATCTTTCGCCTGTACATCAGTTTCAGCAGTCACTTTAAACAGACTATAGCCTAATCCCATCACCTGGCTGGCTGCATCAGCGGCCTGCTGCCACTGGCCATCATACAGATAGGCACGGGCTTTTAAAGCTAAAGCAGCTCCTTTGGTAATCCTGCCTTTTTCGTTTGGTTTTCCTCCACCATAGCTCTGTGGTAAAATCTTAGACACTGCATCCAGCTCATCGAGTACAAATTTCAGCAAATCTGCTTTAGAAGTCTGTGCTACGTTTTCATCTCCGATAGCCACTACGTGTGTCAGTAAAGGAACCGCACCAAACCGGCTTAGTAAATTGAAATAATTAAGGGCCCTGATAAAACGGACTTCTGCCTTATAACGATCAAGTAAGGCTTTGTCTATGGCTGTTACTTTATCTGCATTATCCAGGAAATAATTTGCCCGGCGGATTCCGGTAAAATCCCAACCCGCTGTGGTAGCATCCACAGTAGAGGTAATCACGCCCGAAGAAGCGTCTGTAGCTATACTTTCCCAGGGATACTGAGCATGTGCATTATCAGACATCCCATCATTATAAAGAATACCAAATGCATCTGCTTCTGCCGGTAATTTAGCATAAACACCCATCACAGTCTGGTAAACATCGTTTTCATTTTTCCAGAAAGTATTTTCAGAGAGCTGATTTAAAGGTGGTCTTTCCAGAAAGTCTTTTTTACAGGAAGTAACTGAGCATAAAGTCAATAGCCCTGTAAGTATATATATTGATGATCTTTTCATTTTTTTATATTTTAGGATTAGAAACTTGCATTAATACCAAATGACAGGGTTTTGATCCCCGGATAACCGCCACGACCCGAAGCTGATTCAGGATCATAATCGGCCAGACGTTTATCAGCCATAATTGTAAATGGATTATTGGTCGTACTGTAAATTCTCAATCTTGACATACCAAATTTCTTGCTGACCTGCTGCGGAATGGTATAACCCAATGTAATTCCTCTGACTCTGAAATAAGCCCCGTTAAATAACCAGAAAGAAGATACCGGCGTATAATTTTGTCCACCGGCAGCAGTAGTCAGAATGCGGGGAAAGTCAGCATTAGGATTAGGATTTGCAGTCGTCCATCTGTTTAACCATTGTTCCTTGACATTGGCACCGTTAAAGAAAGGGTAAGCAGCTTCATTGTTTAAGTACGTTTTTACATTAGCCACACCATAAGTGATTACACTAAAATCAAATCCTTTGTAACTGGCGCTGATGTTAAAACCATAGTTAAACCAGGGTACATCATTTCCTAATACTTTACGGTCACTTGCGTCTATTTTCCCATCTCCGTTCAGATCTTTATATTTAATATCTCCGGGGCCGGTTGCTGAAGACTGGAAGGCATGATTTTTAACATCAGCAGCATCTACAAATAGTCCTTCAGCCTGGTAGCCATAAAATGAACCGATAGATTCTCCGACCCTCTGGATATAGGTGCCATCGAAATTATCCCTGCCATCTCCCAGTTGGGTAATTTTATTCTTGATAACTGAGAAATTTGCACCTACACTGTAAGTGAAATCATTCCCGATTTTATTATTGTGTGTCAGTGCAAGTTCAAATCCTTTGTTCCGGGTAGATGCCCCGTTTACGTAAGGAAGACCGCTGCTTGTAGAAGTTGTACTTGTATTTACGCCAATAGTTGAGAGTGTAGAAACTCTTAATAACAGATCTTTGGTATCTTTAACATAATAATCAGCGGTAATATCCAGTTTCCCTTTAAACAAACTCATATCCACACCAAGATCAGTCATATATACTTTTTCCCATGTGGTGCTGTAATTAGGGATGTTGTTCTGCCATACTCCACCTTGTGGCACACCTTCAAAACTGTAGGCATATCCAGTATTTAACAGGTTATAATAGTTGCCTGGGGCAACAACATCCTGATTACCCAATGAACCGTATGAACCACGTAGCTTTAAATTACTAACCCAGTTGACATCCTTCATAAAACTTTCTTTCGAAATATTCCAGCCTGCTGAGAAAGATGGAAATACTGCTTTGCGGATATCAGGACTGAAACGGGATGAATAATCAATCCTTGTATTGACTTCAAAGAGATATTTATCATTGAAAGCGTAGTTAAAACGGCCGAATACAGAACGCATTGCCCATTCTACCTGGCCACTCGTATTGGCCTGTCCGTCAGCATCAGAATTGATATCTTCAGGATTAGAAGATCCGCTCCCCACTGTAGTCATATCATTGTTAGGGAAATTTTTTCTTCCCAGGAATGCTGTTCTGTAAACATTACTTTCCTGACTTCCACCGATGGTTATTTTCCCGTAATGTTTGCCAAAAGAACGTTCGTAATCAACTGTTCCCTGTACTAATAACTCTCGTCTTTTACGATAGTATTCCTTCATATCATTTACTGTATTTGCAGTCGAAGGAATAGCTACACCCGTTAAAAAATTATTAATCGGGGTTGTCGTGTTATTAAAGGCAGTTGAATTGCCATCAGTAAATTTAAAAGAGGCCAAAGTATTAACGGTTAGCCCTTTCAATGGCGTCAAGGTTGCATTGGCTGCGGTTTGCAGATAATTATCCCTGTCCCATCCCCATCCACCTTCCTGTATAGCACGTAACTGGTTACGGCCTGCAGTATTTGCATTGACAACTCCATTATCTATAGAGCCCCATTCTCCATTGCTCTGGCGAAGTACAGAGGTAGGCAAAGAACGGTTTAATTCAGTCCAGCTCAGATCACCTTTGCGGTCAAAATTCTGACTGGTGAAGGATAAATTAGTTCCGACTTTAAGAATACCGGGTACAATTGTCGATTCTGTATTTAACTTACCACCAACTCTTTTCTGATTTTTATTCGGGATTAATGATGCCTGTGAAAGATAATTCAAGCCTAAATAACTGCTGGTGGTTTTACCTGGTGAGTTGATGTTCAGACTGATATTACTTTCCGGGGCTGTTTTACGCAGCACTTCTTTATACCAGTTCGTATTTGGGTACAGGTCTGGCTGAGAACCATCCTGATAAGCCTGAATCTGAGCAGGTGTAAAAATTGGTTTCCCCCCTGCATTGGTCAAAGCTTCATTGTATAAATTGGCATAATCCACAGAGCCAACGTATTTGGGTAAACGAGTAGCCGACTGAAAGCCATAATCTGCATTGAGCTCTACAATTGTCCGGTCACCTCCGCCACGTCTGGTGGTTACCATAATTACGCCGTTTGCAGCTCTTGACCCATAAAGGGCAGCCGAAGAAGCGTCTTTTAAAACTGAGATACTGGCAATATCATTAGGGTTCAAAGAAGCGAATTCCTGAGCGATTGCCGGGATACCATCAATTACGTACATCGGTGAACCTGCACTGGCCAGGCTGCTTCTTCCTCTGATTGAGACTCCTCCTGTTCCGCTTGAAGTACCATCCGAAGCACGGCTGACATCGCCAGGACGCTGTAGAATAGTTAATCCTGGGGAAACACCCTGTAAGGCATTTTGCAGAGAACTCACTGGGGTTTCTCTAAGTTTCTTAGGGCTTATCGTAGCAATTGCTCCTGTTAAACTGCTCTTTTTCTGCGTTCCATAAGCGACGACAACTACTTCATTCAGATTACTGGCCTGGACAGCCATTCTGATGATTAATGGAGCACCTGAACCAGCATTGACTTCCTGAGTGATATAACCCAGATAGGAAACAACCAGAATGGCTTTTTCATCTATATTAACCAGTTTGAATTGTCCGTTTGCATCTGTAATACCACCTTGAGCGGTTCCTTTTACTTTAATAGTAGCACCAGGTATCCCTTCTCCCTTTTCATCGACAACTTTACCTGTAATATTAATATTTGCTTTTACAGCTGATGGTTTTTCCACTACAGCTTTTTTCTCCTGTATTACAACTGTTTTAGCTGTAATCGTATATTCGAGAGACTGGTTAGCGAAAACCTGTTTGAGGGCATCTTCAAGACTTGCTTCTTTAACCTCTATATTAACTGGTCTGGCCAGCTTAAGATCTTTCCTGATAAAAAATATGTCATAGCCACTTTGCATTTTTATTTCATTCAGGATTTTCTCCAGCGGGGCATTTTTGCGTGATAAAGTAATCCGGTTTTGCGCAAAAGCCATCGCATTGAGCTGGAGCACTGCAGTTAAAATCAGGGTAATGATAAACTCTTAGTAGCTCCATATTTTTTTTGACTCCTACAGGGATCCCCGTACGAATTAAAAGCTATTTTTTCGTGCATTGGTTTGTTTGGTTTTGGTTGATAATCTTGTTGGTTTGTTTGATTTGAATTAAGAGGTGGTAAAAGTTCAGGACATAACAATAACCCTCCTTCCCTCAATTTTAAATTTCATTTTCCGGGTTAATTCTAAGATTTTAAGGACTTCGGTCAGGCTTCTGGATCTTGAAATAGATCCGCCAAAAGAGATATTATCAAAATTTCCTTCGTAAACAACTTCTACATTATACCAGCGGCTTAATTTGCGCATGGATACTTCGAGATCTTCTCCGTTAAAAGTGAAATAACCATTTTTCCAGGCAATGACATTATCGGTATCTACATGATCTACTTTAAATGTATTCTTTGCCACTGTCGACTGTTGTCCAGGACTGAGTAGCTTTGGTGCCTGATTTTGAGTGCCGGTCAATACCTTTACACTGCCTTCGAGCAAGGTAGTTCTGGTTGCATTTTCATCTTTGTAAGCATTGATATTAAAATGTGTCCCCAATACCTGTACCTGCTGCTGAGCAGTGACCACAGTAAAAGGTTTCTTCTTATCTTTTGACACTTCAAAATACCCCTCTCCGGTCAACTCTACCCTTCGCTGAGTACCCGCAAAATGTGTCGGAAATTTTAAAGAAGAAGCGGCATTCAGCCAGACCTTCGTCCCGTCCGGCAAATCAATCTGATATTGTCCGCCCGGGGGTGTTTCAATAGTATTAAACTCCGTTTTTCCCGCATTTTTTAATTTAGCTGAATTTTTAACGGTATAGACTAATTGCCCGCTGGCTGTTTTGGTTATACTTATACCAGACTGCTCAGCAATCTGGCCATTGGTCGTATCTGTTAAACTGATTTTTTTTCCATTCGACAGCGTTAGGAACGCTTTATTTCCGCCCGGCTGAACAGACCCGGCAAGCTGATTATTTTCTTTTGGCAGAGCGGACGATATAGAACCCGATGAGAAATATATTCCTGTTCCGGACATCAACAGAACAGCTGCAGCCAGATACCACCATTTTACATTTTTTCGTGGTGAAGACCTGAAACTAAGCCTTGTCTTTATTCTTGCGTTTAAATCCGCTCCCAGACTATCCAGAGTACCCTGCTCCTCTATAACGAGTTCAGTGTCATCAAAAGAATTATACCAGGTATTAAATATAATCTTCTCCTCTTCAGTAATTGTACCGTTACGCCACTTTTCAGCAAGTTCTGATAGTTGGTCTTCGGTTGGGATGGAACTCATCATAATGGCTGTTTATACTAAAGCCAAATCAATTCCGGAAATCCCTTAGTCCGGTAGCAGATTTATTTCATAAAAAAAGAAGTGATTTAGCCATCGCTGATAAATAGCTGAATTTGATCCGTATGGTTTTTCTTGCTTTGGCCAGGTGTGCCTCAACGGTCTTTTCAGCTATATTGAGTTCTTCAGCAATCTGTTTCTGACTATACCCCTCTTCGTGCTTAAGTTTAAAAACCAGCATGCACTTTTCGGGCAATACCTTGATAGTTAAAGCCAGCTGGCTTTGCAGTTCATTATAATTCAGCTGATCCACAGTAGATTCATCAGCCAGGGAACTGAATACCGAGACTTCTTTCTTTAACCTGTTCTCCCTGTTTCTTTTAGCCAGCCGGTTAATCACTTCAAACTTTACTGCTACTGAGAAATAATTCAGGAATCCTTTGGTTAATACAAACTCGTTGCGTTTTCTCCAGAGATTACAGAAAATATCCTGCACAATCTCTTCGGCCTCATAAGTGTCATCTGTTCTGTGACGTGCCACAACGTATAACCTTTCCCAATATCTTTTATAAATTTCATTAAATGCAGCCTCATCGTCAACCTGTATCAGACCAGACAGCTCCTGATCTGAAAGTGTACCATAGGATATGGTATTTCTAACAGCTGATAATGAATGAAACATCTTCTATTTGATTTTTAGGTATAAAGAATCAGGTTCTTTGTCTGGATTTTGAAGAAACACACCTGAATCCTGTGTTTTGCAGACCTGTATCTGGTGATGATTTCATCCGGGCTGTCACTCTGTATCCTTTACAATAGGATTCATTACACATAAATGATCCGCCTCGTGTTACCCTTTTTGGAATCAATGGCTCTGCGGGGTCAAAGCTCTTAACAGGTCCTTTCGGGTCAGCCGTAATTTTATTGGCGAGTGTCTGATAATAGTTTTCATCATACCAGTCAGCCACCCATTCCCATACATTGCCTGACATATCGTACAGGCCATAAGGGTTTGCAGCAAAGGATCCAACAGGTGCCAGACCATAGAAATGATCCCAGTTTGTATTTTTATCAGGGAAACTCCCCTGCCAGGTATTCGCTTTTGGTTTGCCTTTTTCAATAGGTTCATTTCCCCATGAATAGGCAGCATCTTTGATTCCGCCACGGGCTGCATATTCCCACTCAGCTTCTGTAGGTAATCTTTTGCCAGCCCATTTTGCATAAGCCTGGGCATCTTCCCACGAAACCTGTGTTACAGGATAATTTTCTTTCCCCTTAATATTACTGTCCGGACCATTAGGATGACTCCAGTCAGCACCTGGTGTCCAGCTCCACCAAAGGCTGGCATTATTTAATGGAACAGGGTGTGAAGGAGGTGTGAAGGTGAGTGATGCAGGAACCAGAATTTCATCGGGTGGTTTCGGCGTACCTTCAGGTAATTGTTTTTTGAGTTCGTTCCAGTCTGGTTTGCGTTCAGCGACTGTAACATATCCCGTAGCTTTCACAAAGGCGCTGAATTGTGCATTGGTAACTTCTGTTTCATCCATCCAGAAACCATTCAGTTTCACTTCATGAGCGGGATATTCATCCATCCTTCCCTCTTTGTCCCTTGCGCCCATCATAAAATTTCCAGTTGGAATCCAGATCATTTTAGCTGAAGAAATCCCATCTGTTTTCAAAACGGGTTTTAACTCCTGATGAACTATCCTGGCACCATAGCGGGTTGGTAAATTACTACTGCACGAAGAATCTGTTGTATGATGTACCGTCGCAACATGCTTCTCCTCCTTTACCTTTTGTTTACAGGATAAGCCAAAAACTAATGGCAGCAGACAAAAAGTTTTTTTATTCAATTTCTTCATACACAATTTACAGGTACCAGCATAGGGTAGCCTTATCACAGCTCTGATCAAATTTGATGCAATTGTACATGGCAAATCTGGTCAGGAATGGATCTGGTTCAGCAGGTAAAATATATTCTGGCTATGAAACTAAGATACTGGCATGCAGAACTATTAAAAAGAATGAGGGCTACGCAAACGCTTGCACAACTATCCATTCAAAAGCCTGGAAATACTGCTTTTTTACCTGGTGTGATATAAATTAAATGGAAAATCAAGTTAATTAATGCCTTTTTAAGAGATTGAAAGTATTAGAGAAACTGGGGATAAAATATCCACACAAACGTTTGTTTTCAAGAATAAACAACGTTTTAGCATTGAATTACATAATTACTCGCCCTGCTCCTCCTGTCATCCCGCGTAAACGACGCAAAAACATTTCGGCCATGAGAACAGCTCTGTTTTTAGCATCTTCAGCCATTTCACCTTCAAAATTCTCATCAATAGTTTCGTTGAATAGGCTCAGCCAACGATCAAAATGCGCCGCATTGATTGGTAAAGGGGCGTGTTTGGCAAATGGATTCCCGCGGAAGCCAGGAACACCAAATAAAGCTGCATTCCAGAATTGATACATCTTTTCCAGATGAGGGGCCCAATCTTCAATTGCATCTGCGAATACAGGACCAATTAACTGATCCTGGGCTACCTTATGATAAAATTTATCTACAAACAGCCTGATATCTTCCAGATTTTTAATGTCAGCTTTCATACTGCAAATCTACGCAAGAAGAGCGGAATATATTTCTAAGAAAAAAATATCTTTAAGAAACATATTCATGTAACATTCATAAGAGAATCAACAGTTAATTTAGGAAACATTTGGTTTTTAAATTTAAAATCAGAGATTTGTTTCAATGGATTTATTCAGGCACATCGTTTATACACTTCGACTGGCAATTGCATCTTTAATGCAACCTGCCCGTGTTTTGCGTTGCCGCACTATTCCTATCCAATCTAACTCAGGATACTTTCTTAAGAAAAGTAAAGACTTTATTCAGTAAGTCCCGGCCAACTACAGGTTTGGGGCCAGCATAAAGCCTCCGTTTTTTTAATCTTAATTTATTCTGTTAATGAATCCTTTTTATACACACCATACCATTTATACTATGCTTGAAATCTCTTACATCAATGAGATTAAAGCTTCGTATGCCATGTATAACCAGATGGTAAGTGTTCATTATCATTTTGGATTTCACTCTCAAACGACCAGTAAAGACTTTATCAATTAGGCCCCAACCACATCCTGGTTCGGGGCGTTCAGGAAAATCACCTCTTTTTTTACTGAATTAATAAGTTTTATGATTGAAAAATTCAGATCCATATCCTGGATCGGCTTAGGCTTGATATGCATTTTCTGTTTAAACCTGATGCTGGTTATTATGGCATTCATCGCTGATAATCAATGGCTCGATCTGTCAGCTATTCTTGCATCCGCGATTAACATACTCTGGTACAAAAGATTAAACCACAAACAATAATTAACCAAATTAAAAATATCTATATGAAGACAGTACAATTAATGATCGTTAAAAAAGAACTCGATCTCTTAAAAAAACACCTTAAAGATTCTAATCTTTCCGATTATAATAAAACCCAGCTGCTGGCAGAATTAGACTCTGCAATGGTGGTCAAAGAGAGTGAATTACCAGACGATGCCGTATGCATCGGATCTGAAGTTGAAATTCAGGAAGTAGTGACAGGAAAGAAGTATACTTTTCAGATTGTGCTTCCCGCAGAAGCTAATATGAAAGTAAATAAAATGTCTGTTTTCGCCCCAATCGGAACTGCTTTATTAGGGTACAGGGCAGGATCGGAAGTTCAGTGGGAAATGCCGGACGGGCTGAAAACATTCTCCATTCTGAAAGTAAGCCATCAAAACAAATAACTTATGGACTGGTATGCTTTCTATCAAAAAACTCCCTGCTAATCAGAATTAACAGGGAGTTCTTTATTTAAGTATAGTAATCAGCCTTAATAACCTGGATTATTCGGTAACAGGTTAGGATTAACATCTGTTTCCTGTTTAGGTAAAGGAAACAACAGTTGTTTTTCTGCAAATGTTGCTCCGAATACAGTTTTGTGACCTACAAAGTTGTCCCAGTTGCCTGTAACGTCATTGTGTACTTTTCTGGTTCTGATCATATCAAACCACATTTTATTCTCAAAACACAATTCGAAATTACGCTGTGCCCAGACTTCCTGTTCAAAAGCAGCTTGTGATAGTGCGCCGATAGGTGCCAGGGTTGCTCTTCTTCTGATATCGTTCACATATTGAATAGCTGTACTGTTCGGTCCTCCCTCAGCGCGGTTTGAAGCTTCTGCATACATTAATTCTACATCCGGCAAACGATATATTGTATAATTCAAATCAGATTTAGCAGTACTGGTTACTGCCTGTACATCAAACCATTTATAGATATATGGCCCTTTAAAGGTAACAGTCTGACCAGTTTTTATATTTGCATAATTGGTATAGAAAAACTGCTTTTCCGCCACCCTTTTATCACCCGGGGCAAAAGAACTGATAAACTGTGTTGTCGGGTATACAGATCCATATTCATCCGAATATTTAGAAATACCGGAATAGTTTGGGATAGTCAGTGCGGTCAGCGGATTTGTAGCAGGAGTAGCAGCTGCAGATTGAACAGCAGCTGCAAATTGTACCTGGAGAATAAATTCACCATTGTTCTTATTTCCCGGCACAATCATGTCTGTATATTCAGAAAACAGGCTATATCCTCCGGTCTGTACTACTGCCAGTGAACGTTTAGCTGATTCAGCATAAAATTGATTTCCTCCATTGATCGCTGCACCAGCATAAGTTAAATAAACGTCTGCCAGTATTGATTTTACAGCTCCCATAGATACTTTTCCAGATCCATCACGCCATGGCAGAGTAGATTTCTCTGCCTCGAGCAGGTCGGGTATAATGATCGAATCATAGATATCCTTTGCTGGTGTCCTTGCTATCTTAAGATCCAGGTTTTTAGGGATCTGGGTAACTTTAGGTACTGCACCATACATCCTTACTAAATAGAAATAATACAGCGCTCTCAGCGTACGCGCTTCAGCCATCAGGTTGGTTTTATCTGCCTCACTTAATCCCGCTGCATTAATCTGTGGTATTTTTTCGATGGCTAAATTGCAGGCGCCAATCCCCAGGTACATTTGCTGCCACCAGGTATCAATATAAAATGAAGTAGGATCATAAGTCAGATTCTGAAAACTGGCAGCCCCTGTCTGTCCCAGATCACTATTTGCTTTTCCTGTCATAAACTCCATCAGGTTCCAGGTATTCCCTCCATAGGATGATGGCTGGCCCGTTACCACACCCTGCAAATACTGATAACTTGAACTGGCAAAAGCCCTTGCTACTTTCGCACTCGAAAGGTCTGACTCCGGCGTAATAAAATTGGTCGGCTTTTCCTCCAGAAACTTCTTGCAGGAACAGGTCATCAAAACCAATATGGCGAGTATTATATTATGTGATGTCTTCATTTGATTTAATTTAAAAGGTAAGTTGTACACCTAAATTCCATACACGAGGTCTTGGTGTAGAAAAGAAATCTAAATTTTGCGAGAATGAGGCATTAGAACCGTAAGTCTGATTGAAAGTATCTACTTCCGGATCATAACCAGTGTACTTGGTAATAATAAATAGGTTCTGAACATTCGCATAAACTCTTAAACGATTTATGTTCAGTCTTTTATTGATAGCTTCAGGGAAGCTATAGCCTACTATAAAATTCTGACCACGGATGAAAGAACCATCTTCTACCCACCAGCTGTCAAAATGTGAATCCTGGGCAAACTTATAATTACGTACCTGAGAAATTGATGTATTCTGGTTCTGCGGAGTCCAGGCATTTAAAACGGTCGCCAGACTGTTTGCAATAGTCTGTCTGTCTTCTGTCGAATGTTTGAAGTTAGCCGCAGTATTTACACCCTGAACGAAACGGATGTCAAAGGATAAATCCCAGTTTTTATATTTAAAAGTACTGCTGAAAGTACCGGTCCATTTAGGATAAGCCTGACCTATAATACTGTAGTTTACGCTGCCATCAGCATTGTATAAATACTTTCTGTCCCCAGGTTTTAATCCATGGGATGCTGCAAGCGCAGCCTCAGAATCACTATAGGTACCCAGACGTGTCATTCCATAAAAAGATCCTATAGGTTGACCGACGCGGATTACATAATTCTGTCCAAGGAAGTTCGGACCCGGGAAAATATCAGCATTGCCATCATTCAGCTTAATTACTTTATTTTTATTAGCTGAGAACAGGAAGTTGGTAGACCAGGTAAAATCCTTTGTTTTAACGTTGACAGTATTCAGGCTGATTTCAACTCCCGAATTTCGGACTGAACCCACATTTTTATAAACGTAAGCATTGGTAAAACCAGCTGACCATGGAATAGGTGTCTGTAACAACAGATCCTTGGTCACACGATTATAGTAATCTAAAGTCAGGTTAACCCGGTCATTAAACATACCCAGCTCAACACCTCCATCAAACTGAATGGATCTTTCCCATTTCAAATCAGGGTTACCAATATAACTAGGTAATAAAGTGGACTGTGCTGTTCCTCCTAAAACTGTTGTACTCGGCTGGATTTGTGCCAGTGAACGTGCATCCCCTATTTCCTGGTTACCAGAAACACCATAACTGGCCCTGATTTTCAGATTGGAGATCGTTTTACTGCTCTTCAGGAAATCTTCCTGTGAAACACGCCACGCAGCTCCTAATGAAGGGAAGAAAGCATATTTATTGTTTTTACCAAATCTCGATGAGCCATCATAACGGCCGGTAGCTGTAAAAAGGTATTTCTCATCTATGTTATAGGTTGCCCTTGCGTAAAAAGAACTCAGTGCAGATTTACTATCCTGCGATTCATTTGCACTTCTTACCGAACCTGCCTGCTGGTAATGCCACTGAAAGATATCATCTATGAAGTTCTGCGTCTCAGAACGAACTCTTTCATAACCGGACTGTTGTAATGAAACCCCAATTAAAGCTGTTAGTTTCTGACGGTCATTTATTTTCTTGTTCCAGGTTAAATAATTCTCTGTCTGCCAGTAATAGTTATCATAAGCATTGATATTTGCTACACCACCCTGATCGGCTGATAAATGATACAGATTCTGAGAAGAGTAAAAATTGTTTTTTTGAGAACTCAGATTATAACCGAAATCAGTTTTAAAATCCAGATCACTGGTGATATGGAATAAGCCATAAACATTACCCAGCATCTGCATAGTATTGTTAATGGTGTACCGGTTATTCGCAATATCAATAGGATTTGGTGCACCTTCCAGACCTGCAATATCAAAATTTCCCGCATAAATACCATTCGGGTATTTTATAGGTACGATAGGCACTTCCTCTGCTACTGCTCTGGCTACATTTAAGCTACCATTACCATCTGTAACCAGGCGTTGTATACTTTTGATCAGATTGACATTACCACCGATTTTCAGCCAGCTTTTAACATCATTATCGAGGGTCATTTTCACAGAATAACGCTTAAATCCAGATGTAGGAGCCAATCCTTTCTGGTTCAGATATCCTAATGATAAACTGTAAAGTGTCTTATCATTACCACCCTGAACATTTAACTGGTGATTTTGAGAGAAAGCCGGTTTATAGGTTTCCTTTTCCCAGTTTGTATCATAAAGCGGTTTATCATTTGTGTCAAATAATAATGGAAAGTTAGCATGATTCAATGCTACAGGCGGAGTCCATACTCCTCCGGCAGGATCGAACTTCTGCCCGTTTGCATAAGCCTGGTTATAAACCTGCAGGAACTCAGCAGAGTTCAATGTACGTACATGCCTGTATAATTCACTGACATTAGCATTGGCTTCATAACTAATCTGTGTTCCATCTCTTCTTCCGCGTTTGGTGGTAATCATAATTACCCCATTCGCACCTCTTGAACCGTAGATTGCTGTAGAAGAAGCATCTTTCAGTACCTCGAGTGAAGCCACGTCATTTGGGTTAATAGAGTTCGGATCAACTCCTGCTACCCCATCAATTACATACAAAGGATCAATATTTGAGTTGATAGATCCAATTCCTCTTACCCGTACTTTCGCTGCCGTACCTGGCGCCGCGCTGTTCAGACTTACCTCAACACCAGCTATTTTCCCCTGCAAAGCCTGAGAGATATTGGCTACTGGTTTATCCATCAGCTGATCCCCTTTAATGGTAGCAACTGCCCCCGTAAGATCAGATTTTTTAACTGTACCATAGCCGATTACGACAACTTCATTTAAGTTATCGGCCTTTTCATCCAGCTGGATATTGATCGTGCTCCGGCCGGCTGCGTTCCTCTCCTGAGGGGTATAACCCGTGTAGGAAAATACCAGAACAGCCTGTCCATCTGGTAATTGTATCTGATAGTTTCCATTAACATCCGTCAATGCACCGATAGCTGTGCCCTTGACCTTCACACTAACGGCCGGTATAGGTAAATTGTCCTTAGAACCGGTCACCTTTCCGGTAATTTTAAGTTGTGCCATCGCCTGTAAAGACAGCAGCGAGAGCAGAATGGAGTAAATAAATGTTCTCTTCATAAAGTTTGTTTTTAGTTTTCAGGTATTTATTGGTTGATTGGTTGGTTCAAAAAAAACAAGGTTGTCCTAATTACCTTTATGATATTATTTGTATGAAGTATATGCTGAATTATAATCTACTAGTTTTTACCTGCCCATTGTCTTAAGGATCCGATGGCATCAAACAATACCCCAGCCTCACCTCTGAAATCTCCCGACCCCTTAGCCTGACCAGACTGAACATTGTACCATTCATAAAATCCCTGGTGAGCAATTGCACGGTCTACCATAGGTTGTAATTCGGCATAAGCTTCTTTAATCAGACCATGAGCTACCAGCGCATTAATCATTCTTCCGCCAAACCAGGTCCAGTCTCCACCATTCTGATAGGTGTAAGGAAGCATGTTTGGAAATTCTTTTTCCGGATAAGGAGGATAAACAGTCAGGCCAATTGTTGCGTGTTTCTCTTTGGCCGCAGCAGCCACTAGCTGATGATTAATATTTTCTATCTCCTTCCTGGTGTTGAAACCAGCTAAAATGGCACAGACTGATCCACCGGAGTATAAAATCTGATCTTCATTAAATGCTTTGGAAAAAGGACTTCCATTAAGATATAAATGCGGTCTGTATTTTTGAAGATCATTCATCCACAAGTATTTACGAACGTTCGTTTTAATACCCGCTGCCACTGATGCCCAATCCTTTTGGGTCTGGTAATTAGCTGGTTTCATGTCCAGAAAATCATGAATAGCCATAACGAACATCGCATTGTCGTAGATATCGATGGTCCATTTGGTATGTTCGTTGATCGCCACTCCCCAGCCCTTTTCTGGCTGGACATCACCCCAGTCTATCGTAGTAGCCCCTTTCACCAAACCATATTCGGATGACCATCTGTCCTTTAGCAGATAAAAGAATGAATCTTCTATTCTTTGCAAAATGGTTTTAGCTACGATACGTTCAGAAAGGATAGAAGTATCTCCGGTAGCCAAGATATATTTTCTGACAGCCTGTACCAGTGATGATTCCTGATCTGTTTCGACAGTATTTTTATGAGCAGCCCAACCAGGTAACAGCGCAGAATAGCGATATTTATATCCCCCATTAGCTTTTGCACTATCTACCACTCCATCTACGATATTACCATCGTTTCCCTGGATTTTAAAAAACATCAACAGCATGCTTTTCACTTTTTCCCTGGATTGTACCTTCAGGGAACCATTGATAAAAGTATTAAAGTCTCTGATCCAGACCTCATCATAGGAAGTTCCTGCAGAAAACCCGGTAAGCAGCTTCAATGCCCGGTTTTGTATAGTATCTAAGCGACTGTCTTTCAATATGGTTTCGGCCATGGCCGACCGCTTTGCTACCTGGGCGGTAGAATTCATTGATAAACAACAAAAAGCAGCAGAAAAAAGTAGTAAAGATCTTTTCATTCAGTTTTATTTAAATAGGATAAATAAAAGCCACCAACAGGCTTACAATGAAAAAATTGGTGACAGTTTATATTTGGTTGATTAATTATTATGTACAAACATATAAGTATTATAGGTATTTCCAAATTTTTGAAAGACAATTTTCAATTAAATTAAAACGTTTTATCATTATCCTTCAAATTAGTCTATTTCACTGAGATTTAAGTTATAACAAGATAAGTAACAATTCTAACACAAAATTTTTCTTTCCTAATCTCTAATTGATCGACTCTATTAATTTCAACAAAAACAGAATTGGAATTCACTCGGCTCCATAGAATTTCGCACCTACATTCAAATTTGGTATGTATGTACAAAAAGGTTACTTTCGCGATCAATAATTGAATAATTATTTCCAACATGAATATTTCCATTGATCATAAAAGTCATATTCCGCTTCATATCCAGGCTGAACAGTTACTAAGAGAACTCATTAAAGACCCTGCTTATCAGGCCGGTAAGCTACTACCTAATGAAGTTGACCTGGCCAAAAAGCTCGCCATCTCCAGAACGACCCTCAGGCAAGCCATTAATAAACTGGTTTATGAAGAATTACTGATTAGAAAAAAGGGATATGGCACAAAGGTCGCGACTTCTAAAATAAGCTCTAAATCAATGAACTGGCTCAGTTTTTCTCAAGAAATGAAGACCAGAGGTATCCCTGTGAGGAACTATGAAATGCATTTAAGCTGGGTATATCCCGAAGAAACAATCGCTAATTTTTTTGATATCAAAACAGACAAGAAGATCCTGAAGCTCGAAAGACTGAGAGGTGGATCTGACGGTGCATTTGTGTATTTCATCTCTTACTTCCACCCCAGAATCGGCCTTACCGGCGAAGAAGATTTCAAACAACCCTTGTATGAAATGCTTGAACAGGAGCATTCAGTGATTGCTAATTTATCTAAAGAAGAGATCAGTGCGATATCAGCCAGTAAATTTATTGCCGGTAAGCTGGAAATAGACAATGGTAGCCCTATACTGTTCAGAAAGAGGTTTGTATACGATCAGGGAGACCGGGCTATGGAATACAATCTAGGTTATTACAAGGCTGAAAGCTTTGTTTACACCGTAGAAAGCCGCAGAAATAGCAGTTAAACTCAGGTCTTAGTATTTTTTTCTGACTGAATAAAAATTCATTTTGAATATTCAAATGAATTGTCATATGTTTGGACATTATAACATAACACCAACCAAATAATGACTGATTCCAGAAAAGACGGGATAACCACAGCTAAAAATAAGCTCCGTAACACCGGGGAATTTATTATTCCAGGCAAGAAAGTGAAAAATGAACAGGGCAAGTATGACATCTTTCCTGCTTTTAACATTGAAGGAGCCATCAATAATGGCTTTGACAGTCTTGCTCATTGGATAGCCTGTCAGGGACAGCACATTATTATTGATGGTTATTCAGGGGTTTACTGGGACCTGTTTATCCATGAACTGGATTATCAGCTAATCAAAAATGGCAAAACTGCCCGCTGGATCAATATTGATACTGCCTTAAAAAGTCCGGAGAAAATCGATGTATTAATACAGGATAACCTACAATTGGCAGACCCCGTATTTGGTAAATTATACGAAGGAGAACTAAGCGACTTTTTTGACCAGGACAAATTAAATCTGATCAGACCAGAGCACGATGAGTTTACTATTATCTATGGTTGTGGTGCCGCATTGGCTAAACTGGATGCAAAAATCATTTACATAGATGTCCCCAAAAATGAAATACAATTTCGTTCCAGAACCGGACTAATACTCAATATCGGAGATAGAAAATCCAATGATCCGAAGCTCCAGTATAAACGATTTTATTTTATAGACTGGCCGGTTTTAAATAAACATAAACGAAGATTACTCGCTAAGCTGGATATTATTGTCGATGAACAGCGGATTACTGAAATCAGCTGGATAGAAGGCAAACCTTTCCGCGCCGCACTAGATACAATATCGAAACATTCGTTCAGGGCCAGACCTTGGTTTGAACCTGGTGTCTGGGGTGGTCAGTGGATGAAGAAAAACATAGCGGGATTAAACCAGCAGGCTGTAAATTATGCCTGGTCATTTGAGCTGATCGCTCCAGAAAACGGAATCATCCTGGAAAATAATGGCAAAATGCTGGAAGTGTCTTTTGACATGCTTCTTTTTAATAACGCTAAAGCCATTCTGGGTAAAGCAGCCAACCGTTTTGGTTATCAGTTTCCTATCCGGTTTGATTTTCTGGATACCATGGATGGTGGAGAACTATCCCTGCAATGTCATCCGACTGTAGCTTATACCAAGACACACTTCGGAGAAGATTTCACACAAGATGAAACCTATTATATCCTCGAACGCCAGGAAGGATCAAAAGTATATCTGGGATTTCAGGAAAATATAAACAGCACAGCATTCAGAACTGTACTGGAAGATAGCTTTAAAAACAATATTCCAGTTGCAGTAGAAGAATATGTGCAGTCCTTCCCTAGTCAAAAACATGATCTGTTTTTAATTCCCAATGGTACTGTCCATAGTTCCGGCAAGAATAATCTGGTGCTGGAAATCAGTGCAACCCCCTATATTTTCACTTTTAAAATGTATGACTGGTTACGTCCTGATTTAAATGGAAAACCCAGACCATTGAATATTGACAGGGCTTTTGCAAACCTTGATTTCACAAGAAAAGGAGAAAAAGTCACCGATACACTAATTTCCAGACAGACTGTGATTAAACAAGGCACTGACTGGCAGATCCTTGATCTGTCAACCCATCCTGATCATTTTTATGCAATCCACCGATTCGAATTTGCAAGTACTGTTGAAGCAGATACAGAGGGCCAATGCCATATCTTAAGCCTGGTGGAAGGGGATTCAATCATCGTCAAAACAGGAGAACTTGAACAGGAGATCAATTTTGCGGAGACTTTTATAATTCCTGCAGATGCGATCAATTATCAATTGATTAATCAAGGTAAAGGACAGGCCAAAGTACTGACGGCTTTTGTCAAAGAAGAATGTTGCTAATTTAAGAATCTGTTACATGAAACCATTCAATACCAAATATAGTCTCCTGCTCATTTTCTTCCTCTATAGCTACTCAACTAGCTTTGCTCAGCAGATCAGCCCCGTTTTTAGTGACATACAACTTGAGCCTACTGTTGCCTATCTCAAGTATCAGGGTCAGAGCAGAAGAATGGTCAGACTACTCTTCAAAAACGGAAAGAATTATCTGGGTGGAAAAATAACTGTGTCTTTTAACGGACTGCAGGAAAACCTGGAAATTCCGATCAGTAAAACCGGTATATCATTATTTGACATTCCTTTACCTGGAGCTCCTGTCCAAAGGACTACACAGGCAACTATAGCTGTTTTAACCGGTAAACGTACTTATACAGCACACTGTCTGCTCGAACCAGCAAAAGAATGGAGCATCTATATCCTGCCTCATTCTCATGTGGATATTGGTTATACAAATACTCAATCCAAAGTTCTCCAGTTACACCTGGAAAATATAGACCAATCTATAGCGCTTGCCGCAAAAACACAAAATTACCCAGCCGAAGCTCGTTTTAAATGGACCACCGAGGCGATCTGGGTAGTAGATCATTATCTTGCCCAGGCCACTCAGGAAAAAAAAGACAGGTTCTGGGATGCGGTTAAAAAAGGCTGGATCAATCTGGATGGTGCTTATGGCAATATCAATACCAGTCTGACCGATTCAAAACAACTGATGCAAATGTTCTCCAGGTCACAGAAACTGGCCAGAGAACAAGGTATTGTGATTAATACCCTTTTCCAGGGTGATGTTCCAGGCGCTTCCTGGGGCCTGGCAGCGCAGACTGAGCAAACTGGCATCAAGTACTTTTTATCAGGCCCCAATGCTTCAGACCGGATCGGGAACCTAGCCAAATGGCAGGATAAGCCATTTTACTGGCTTTCTCCCTCTGGCAAACAAAAACTCCTCTTCTGGCAATGTCAGCCCTATTCTTTAGGTTATCAACTAAAAGGAAACAAAATCCCGAATTTCTTTACGATCAATGAGCCAAAACCATTTTATACAGGTCACCCATCCGAGAACTTTCTCGATCCTTATTTATTCAGTTACCTGGATGAGCTGACACAAAAAGGATTTCCTTATGATATGTCTATACTGACCTGGGCTATGAGTGACAATGCCCCAATAGATCCCGAACTACCGGATGCCGTTAAAACCTGGAATGAAAAATATGCCTCTCCCCGATTGATCATCACCTCAGTCAAGCAGTTTTTCACAGATTTTGAAAAGAAGTATGCAGCAACGATCCCTTCATTTGAAGGAGATTACACAGAGTACTGGACCGATGGTGTATCCTCTGCTGCCAAAGAAACTGCATTAAGCAGGAGACGATCAGATCAGCTTAAACAAGCCGATGCCGTTTGGGCCATCCGTAATAAATCTGCCTACCCGGCTAAAGCATTTGAAGAAAGCTGGACAAACCTGTTACTATTCAACGAACATACCTGGGGAGCATTTAATAGTGTATCCAATCCCGATGACGAAAAAGTGAAAAGTGAATGGGCTGTTAAACAATCCTATGTGCTGAAAGCAGGAAACGGCGTTGATACTTTAATGGCAAATGCTTTAGCAACTCCTTCAATCAGGGATAACAAAGTTGATGTCTACAATACACTTTCCTGGTCGAGGACAGGTCTCGCCTATGTACCCGCATCGCTGAGTAAAGCAGGCGATCTGGTCAAAGACGAAAACGGAACCCCTATTCCTTCCCAGCGGTTAAGTACTGGTGAACTGGCTTTCTTAGCCCCGGACATTCCTCAGATGGGGAAAAAGACCTTTAGTATCAATCCAGGTAAAGGTTATTCTAAAGGTTCAGCAGCCCTGTCAGAAGAAACGCTGAGTAATGGCATCTATAAAATATCCATAGCTAAACAGACAGGTAATATTAAAAGCCTGATTAGGATTTCTTCCGGAAGAGATTATGTTGCAGCGGATGCAGCGGGACTTAATCAGTACCTGTATATGCCTGGCGATTCTATAGAAAAGATTCAGACCAGTTCTGCTCCCATAATCACCATCAAAGAAAAAGGCCCCCTGCTGGTCAGTATGCTGATCAGATCAGCAGCACCCGGTACAGAAGGAATCACCAGAGAGATCAGGCTTACTGATGGTCTTGATCAGATTGAACTGATTAATACAATTGATAAAAAAGCAGTCCGGCAAAAAGAAAGTGTACACTTTGCCTTTCCCTTTCATGTTCCGGATGCGCAGGTGCGATACAGTATTCCATGGGGAAGTGTAGCTGCTGAGACCGATCAGCTACCATATGCCAACAGAAACTGGTATACCATGCAGAGATGGGTTGACCTGTCCAACAGTTCATATGGCATCACCTGGTCAAGCCCTGACGCCCCACTGTTTGAAATTGGGAAAATCACTACTGCCAACTTACTGGGAGGACTCCCGCATGATCCTTTATGGTTATCATTTACCCCACAATCTTCAGCTATTTATTCCTGGGTGATGAATAATTTATGGCATACCAATTTCAGGGCCGATCAACAGGGACTGGTTACATTCCATTACTATATCCAGGCTCATGAAAATGCATATAACAGTTACAAGGTCAATCAGACAGGATTACAAAATCATCAGCCCCTGCTGGTTACAACAGCAAATGCAGTAACAGAAAAAGGGCTCCCGTTTATATTTAAAGGAGATAACATCTATATCGAATCATTAAAAAAATCTGATGATGGAAAATCCATTATCGCTCAGCTGGTCAATTGCGGCGATCAGCTGAGTCAGGTAAATATCGATCCTAAAAACGGGGCATCGCTCAAAATATGGGAAAGTAACCTTTCAGAAACACGCATAAAGTCATTAGAGAACCACTTTAACCTTCCTGCAAAAGGAATAATGACAATTTGTATTGATCAACCTTAAGAAATTATGAACCTAAAAAATGAAATCCGAGTATCTCCGGAAAAACCCACTATCTATCTGGTAGCCATTACCCTGGTTGCTACCCTGGGCGGATTGCTCTTTGGTTTTGACATGGCCGTTATTTCGGGCGTATTACCCTTTGTCAAACAGCAATTCAGTTTATCTCCTGCAGCCGAAGGCTGGTTTGTCTCTTCGGCCCTGGTAGGCTGTATTATCGGTGTTGCCTTCGCCGGTGACCTGAGTGATCGTTTTGGAAGAAAAAAAATGCTGATGCTATCTGCCCTGCTTTTTTTGTTTTCTGCCATTGGAACTGCATCTGCAAACAGCTATACCCTATTAATATTAGCCAGGATGCTGGGAGGCATGGGGGTTGGTGTAGCCTCTATAGTTGCTCCCTTATATATTTCAGAAATAGCTCCTGCTACGATAAGAGGGCGATTAGTTACCTTTTATCAGCTCGCTATCACTGCAGGAATTCTGGTAGCCTATCTAACTAATGCAGGGTTACTCAACCTCTCTTTAAACTATCAACACCAATCTCTAGGTAGCCTTTTAGATTATATGGTGATTAAACAAGTCTGGAGAGCGATGTTAGGGCTTGGTGTTATTCCTTCACTTTTGTTTTTCACTGGACTATACTTTGTACCCGAAAGTCCACGCTGGTTAATCCAGCAGGGTCAGCAGCAAAAAGGTATTGCTATATTAAATAAGATCAGTGGTGTAGCTCAAACCTCACAGGATATACTTCAATTCAAAGAAACACCTGCAAAAGATTCAGGTTCCTATAAGATACTCTTTACAAAAGAAATGAGGCGGCCACTGCTTATCGGATTATTACTTCCACTATTTTCACAATTCAGCGGGATCAATGCAATAATCTATTATGGCCCCCGTATTCTGAATGATGCAGGGATCAATATCAGTAATGCACTGCTCGGACAAATAGTTTTTGGCCTGGCTAATTTTGTATTTACCCTCGTTGCGGTCTGGAAAGTTGACCAGATGGGCAGGCGTCCACTCTATATTATCGGATCTCTGGGTGCTACTGCCTCCCTGTTTTTTACCGGCTGGTGTTTTTATAGCGGCGCGACAAATAACATAGCATTGGTTATCAGTATTATTTTATTTCTGGCTTGTTTCGCTTTCTCTATCGGGCCACTGAAATTTGTCATAGCCTCAGAAATTTTCCCAACCAGCATTCGGGGCAAAGCCATGGGTTTAAGTATTATGGTCATGTGGGTTGCTGATACTATAGTTGGGCAGTTGACCCCGCTATTGCTGGGCTCGGCAGGTGCCGCAGCTACGTTCTGGTTTTTCTCTGGCTGCTGTCTGCTTTCATTTGCAGTCGTTTTTAAACTCGTTCCTGAAACAAAAGGGAAGTCATTAGAAGAAGTGCAAAATATCTGGACAGGACATTAATCTGAATTAAGACTGGAAGAAATTCGTTGCCAGGCCTTTTATATCCGTTTCCACAACAAAAACAGATCCGCTGTCCGGATATTTTGCAGCCATAGTTGAATCCGGCCATTTACTGGCTGTGGTAATATAAAGTTCTGTCATATTACTTCCCCCGAAAGCACAGGAAGTAACTAGTGGTGCATTGACCCTCACTACACCAATTAGCTCACCGGAAACCGGATTATACCTGTTCACACACCCTCCCCCCCATATGGCAACCCACAACATTCCTTCCAGGTCGACACACATTCCATCCGGCAAACAACCCTCTTCTTCAATTCTAATGATTACACGAGGATTGGCTATTTTTTTATCAGTCAGATTAAAATCAAATGCTTTGATCTCTTTGTCCAGTGAATCGGTATGATACATCACTGTGTTGTCCGGTGACCAGCAAACCCCGTTAGAAATACTGATCTGGTCAAGCATTTTAGTCAGCTGACCATCGTAGCAATATAACGAACCCTCTCCTGGTTTTGCCTCTATATGCATGGTTCCAAACCAAAGACGGCCAAGCGCATCACACTTACCATCATTACACCTGTTTGCTGGTTTATCATCTTCCAGCGTAATCAAAGTTTTAATTATATGATCCCTTAAATCGATCAGCGCTAATGAACCCTGTATAGCGACAACAACCTGATGGCGGTCTGCCGGAACAATTGTCCCCACCTTTTTATCCAGTAAATAGTCTTGTTTCTGTCGTGAAACGGGGTCAAACCAGGCTAGTTTTTCGCCTTCTATATCTACATACAGCAACCGCTGAAGTTCAGGATGCCAGAATGCAGCCTCTCCCAGCAGTAACTTTTCTCTATGTATAATCTTTGCTTCCCAGTTTTGAACCCTATTCATTTTTAATCCTGCATCAAGGCACTTCTTCCACCATCAATAAGATAAGTTACACCACTGGCAAAAGCAGCATATTCACTAGCCAGAAAAACACACCAGCCCCCAATTTCTGTTGTCGTCCCCAGTCTTTTTACAGGATGAAGACCAATCGTTTTTTCCTTTTCCTGCTGAGGATCATCAAAAGAATTGAACCAGGTCTGATTACCTGGCGTATCGATAAAACCCGGGGAAAGACCTACTGTCCGGATGGCTGGCCCCCACTCTATAGCCAGACTTCTGACCAAACCCGTCAGCGCTGTTTTTGTAATATTATAAGGGAAACAACCTGGTATTGAACTGAAAGCATGGTTAGAAGACATGATGATGATAGTTCCATCCTGTCTTTCCAAAGCAGGTTTACAAGCTTTAGCCAGCCGCCAGTGTGAAGTGAGGTTGAGCTGATGATTTTCCATCCATCGTTCCTCCGAACAATTTTCGGCACCTTCAAAAACGTTAGCACCAGCATTGGAAACCAGTATATCAATCCGGCCATAACAGGCTAACACTTCTTCAGTCAGGGCATTGATCTGATCTGGCCGGGTCAGATCTGTACAACTATAAACAGCATCTGCACCGGCTAATTTCATTTCTTCCAGAAAGGCTATCGCTTCACTACTCTCTTTTGTCTCTAATCCACAGCCCGCAATTTTTGCACCGGCCCTGGCAAAAGCTTTTGCAGCTCCGGAACCAATCCCCGAAGTCACACCGGTAATTAATGCTACCTTACCACTCAAATCAATCTCAAAAGACATAATTATAAATTTTACACGTAAAAGCCTGGTCTGGGTACAAGTACACCAGGATGTTTCTCCATTTCCTCTTCAATTAAATCTACCCCAAGACCCGGTCTCTCTGACAAATGTAAACGACCATTACTGATCATATCCTGAATAGGGTGAGTGATGATTTCATCCCTCCAGCTTACATCATTGAACATAAATTCCTGTCTGAAGAAGTTAGGTACCGCAGCACATACCTGTGCGCTTGCCAATGTAGATAAGGGGCCATTTGGATTATGGGGAGCCAGTAAAACACTATAAGCTTCCATCATCGTAGCCATTCGTTTCATTTCCGAAGGCCCGCCGCAGCGGGTAATATCCGGCATCATAATATCACAGATGTTTTTTTCCAGTACCGGCCGGATACCATGCCTGGTATAGTGCCTTTCTCCGACACAGATAGAGACATTCGAAGGAATACGTTCGCGCATTGCCCTTAAAGTATCAGCACTTTCAGGTCCGGCGGGCTCTTCATACCAGGTTATATCCAGTTCTGCCAGTCGCTGGGCCATTTTTACTGCAATCCTGAAATTCAGCATCGCATGAGTTTCAATCATAATATCAAAATCCGGCCCTACAGCATCTCTGACAGCTTTACTGACATTAAAAGCCAGATCCTGCTGTGCTGCGGTAAGCTGAAGGTTAGAAGCCAGGTCTTCGCCATATAAATAATTCGTATGTGCAAAAGGGTCAAATTTTAATCCAGTAAAACCAGCTTCTTTCACCTTTAACGCCTGAGCAGCATAATCAGCTGCATTATGCCCGCCACCGGTAAACCAGTAATTTGCATAAAGCAGGATATCTTTCCTATAGGCTCCGCCAAGCAATTCATAACAAGGTGTTTTTAAAACTTTACCTTTTAAATCCAGCAAAGCCATATCAATTCCACTGATTGCACACAGACTGGCTCCATTTGGTCCGATCCAGTTTAAATCACGGTAAAGTTTTGTCCAGATAAAATCGGTGCGCATTGGATCAAGTCCTATAATCCTCTCTCCTGCATGTTTAGCCGCATGATAAACAATCGGGCTACCCGGCCAGTTGGTGGCTTCACCCACACCGGTATGCCCTGTATCCGTATAAATTTTCAATAAAGTCCAGTTGTACTTCACGCCTTCAACCAACCAGACTTTGACCTCAGTAATCTTCATCTATTTATTTTTTAAAACGACCAATGCACCAGGTTTACAGATCAGCTTCATCAAACCATCTCTCACACTAATTGCTGCACCGGTATTAGAACTTATCACATACTCCTTAAAAGGTAATTTCAGCTTAATCTCACCATCCTTTTCTGCTTCCAGTCTGACTTCTCTGACTAAACCATCTTTCCTTTTTGCGCTGACCAGTACGGCACCTTCTGCACGAAGCTGGTTAAAAGACAGATCTTTCCATCCAGATGGTACTGCCGGCATGATTTCAATAAAACCTGCGTAACTCTGTAACAGCATTTCCTGTAATCCAGCCGCAAAAGCAAAGTTTCCTTCCAGCGTAAAAGGCCGGTAGGTAAATTTAGAATACCCGCTTTTGGTCTGATCACCGTTCAGATGGAAACTATTTACAGAACAAAATGCTTTAGCAAATATTTCCAGATCTTTGGCTGCCCCCTCTCCATCCTTAGCTCTGGCCTTCATATTTCCCATCCAGGCATAAGAATATCCGCACCAATAAGCCGGCCCGATACTATCCAACAGATGGATCGTATTTTTAATAACTGTTTGTGCCTGCGCCCCATCTTCCCATTTAATTAATCCCAGGGGATGAATAGCCATTGCACTTGAAAAATGACGATGAGACTGGTTATAAGCCATCGTTGGGGCAAATTTTAATTCCTGATTTGCAGAAAGGGCGTAGTTATCAAATTGTTCATAAATCCCCTTCCAATGCTGGCTTTCCTGTTTCAATCCCAGTTCATCTGCCAGCTCAGCAGCAGCTTTAAAGGCAAACTTCATTAAAGCCAGGTCGTAATTTGTATTCTGAGGGAACCAGGCTTCCAGACTATTATCATTAATTTCAGGACTTGAACTGATCTTTAACTGACGATATCCCTGCTGATTTAAAATCGTAATATCCTCCAGTAATTTCGCCGTAGCTTTTATCCATGGATAGGCCTTCTGTTTTAGAAAATCCCGATCCATACTATAGCGCCACTGCAGATAATAATGCTGACCTAACCAGGCAGAAACTGTCGGAGAGAGAGAATATTGTACCCATCCCCCCATTTCTGTACCATCCAGTGTGGTTACACCCGGCACAGCAATTCCATCACTTTCAAAAAATGTTTTAGTATACCTTTTATAATTCTCCTTATTCTTTTCCAGGTAATCCAGATAACCCATAGCTTCTTTCAGGTGATTACCACTATAGGCAGGCCAGTAACTTAACTGCGTATTCAGATCATGATGGTAATCTCCTTTCCAGGGTGGGAGTCTTCCATTATCAGCAGTCCAGATAGCCTGCAAAGATATAGGTGGTGCCCCGGTTCTGGCAACCGAGCCAAATTTATACTGCTCCAGATACCATTGTTTTTCCAGTAAAGCATCTGGCAGCTGAATAGCCGATTGTTGCCAGAACTGTTTCCACCAGTTTTGATGAGTCCCAAAATCCGTCGTAAAGCTACCGGCTTTAGCGGTTACCCCTTTAGCTGTAATATCCTTCCTATCTGTAGTATGTCTGGACGAAATACTCCAGCTGCCTTCCATCGTTTTTCCTGTTTCTTTCCAGCGTACATTAATCTGGTAGCTAAATCCTCCCCAGCCAGACTGATCATAAGTTATACTATGTCCGTCTTTAACAATGGTTCCTTTCGGATAACCCAGTCTGGATAAATCATCTCCGCCGACCGGATCTCCCGAATTCTTAACCTGCCCCTGATATTTTGGGGCAACCAGTTCGACGTCAACATTTTCCGGAATATGATCAAACTTAAACCAGCCCAAAGATTTATCTGCTGCAACAAATGTCTTCAGAACAACCCCATTTACCCATTTCACCTCACATAAAGCGTCATTTAAGGAGAGGTTCACCGAAGTTACCTTTCCCCAGTTACGCGTATCAAATTCCAGTGCTCCTCCAGGAATTTTAGATGGGGCCGGTTCCCTGTCATAGGGTTCATCAAAATATTCCTGCACAATCCCATAGTCCTTTTTGTGTACCTGGTCAATAATCCAGTTATAGCTGAATTCTTTGCGGTGAAGCCCTTTCATTGGCCGCTGGTCCCATAAGTCCGCCCGGTCCAGTGAGAAATGAAGTTTTCCGTCTTTCTGCAAGACCAAAGCCCCCAGCATACCGTTGCCTAAAGGAATAGCTTCATCCCATTGTTTAGCCAGCTGATCAAAATGGAGATTATGACCGGATGAAGGTTGTGCGCTTACCTCTTTAAACAATAGTACAGTGACCAGACAGAAAAATAACTTTTTAATCATACCTTATTTATTTAATCCTGAAGCTTAAACTTCCCTTCAGTTCTTTGTTTTTAATATTGATCCTGTTTTCAGTAAATGGTGTACCATAAAATGGTTCGGAACCCGAATTGTTATAATCAGCAATCAATAACTGAATATGCTGATCCTGCAGCCAGCTTCTGGAAGCCTGTTTACCATCCGATAAAACCTCTATTCCTGAACCGTTCCCAGTAGTTAAAGCTACACTAAAGATCTGTTCTTTAGTAGACCGGAAATCATTTGAACCTAATGCATTGGCATCATCTTTCCAATCCTTTGATGGTTCTTTACCGATCTCCTCTACTGCCGGTAACCATCGTGCATTCAATCTGGCCTGCCCTTCAGTTCTCGCAATATCTGCTGGTGCATACGCAGTAAAGTCTCCTTTACGTTTCCAGTCTAATAAATCATAAACTGGCGGCAGTTCCAGCAATAATCCATACTGTCTTGGTTTATCATCCGTTCCCTTGTAGTGAATACTATAATTGACCTTCACCAGTCCCTTTTTAAGAAAGAAGTATTTTATCATCCCCTCAGCATCCGTATAAGTAGCCTGAACCGAAAATATCAATGCAGTATCTGTTTGCACAGCTTTAACCTCCTTAGCAAACAACGTATAAAGCGGATAATTTTTCAGCGGATAAATATTATTCTGGTAAGTATCTCCTGCAACATTAGGTTTACCTCCATCTTCACTATTCATTGGCACAACACAAAACACAGGTCCCTGCGATAATATCAAATCCCCTCCCTTCTTCACACTGGTAATTATTCCCGTCAGCTTGCTTAGCGTATAGGTAATATCTCCATCCTGTATAACATAGGCAGCATCATTTTGAGTAAAAGAGAGATTTGAAGGATAGTTAACCGCTGCATTCACAGCATCTCTGAGCGTGATCCGCTCTTCATCTACAATAAACCCTCTTGGATCTTTGAAAGTCAGTTCAACCTCCCTGCTGTTTTTATCGACAGGAATAGTCAGATATCCACTGGAATGCGGATTTATAGCAGTACCGACCTTTAGTTTGACCCCATCTACCTTGCAATCTATGACTATATCTTTCAATGATATAAAGTCATACCGGTTCTCTATCTCTAAACGCAGCTGCCGATCGGTCAGCATGAGTTTATCCTTATTTTTAAGCACTACCGGAGAATAAGCTTTTTTCATCCCCCAGTATTCGGGTTTAGGTCTTCTCCAGCCATCAACAGGTCCCCATGGGCCATAACCTACAATCCGGCCGTCGGGCATATGGAAAGTATCATCTATACCACTCCAGATAGCTCCACCCAGACAGCCTTGATGATTATACATCGTATCATATAACTTAACCAGCGGGGCACCATAGGCTGCCCTTACACCCGGATCTGTGACTAATTCTCTTCTGTTATAGTCAGAAATATGTGCATACTCTCCAAATAAAGTGGGTCTGCTCATCGTATCTGTAGCCTTTGGCCCATTAATTCCCGGATAATGATAATTGGCGATATCAGCTTTACTCCCGGCATCGTTATAACCGCCCCAGCACTGATCATGAAACGAAGTTGGCCGGCCCGGATCAAAAGCCTTAACCACTGCCAGTACTTTTTCCCATAAGGGGCTCCATCTCGATTCATTTCCTAAAGACCAGATGATTACCGAAGGATGGTTTTTACCAGCCTGCATCTTTTCTAGATTTGCACTGATCATATATGGAAGAAATTTTTCATCCTTATAATTCCATAATTTCCATATTGGTGATGCATCATGCTCTATCCAGGTCAGTGAAGATTCATCTTCAACAAATAAACCCAATTCATCAGCAGCTTCCAGAAACTCTTCCGAAGGTGGATAATGCGAAGTCCGGATATAATTACAGTTTCCGTCACGGAACAATACTGCATCCTTTCGCTCAAGATCTGCTGGAATACTCCTCCCTGTCAATGGATGTACAGAGTGTCTGTTTACCCCGCGTAGTTTAATAGCCGAACCATTAACCAAAACATGGTTGCCTTTAATTTCGATCTGCCTGAACCCTACCCGGTGCGAAACACTTTCAGTAGCAACCCCTTTGCGTAGTAAGACCGTTTCCAGCTGATACAAATAAGGCTTTTCCGTATTCCATTGTTCAGGGTTCTTCACCGGCACCGAAGTTTGCAGAAGTTCTGTCCCTCCGGCATTGATACCAGAAGTGCTTACCGTTTTCTCCAGTACAATTTTACCCTTTGCATCCTTTAAGCGGTAACGGATCATAGCTGTACCTGAGGCTGTACCTTCATTGACAACTACCGTTTTCAGTCCGAGTGTCGCGTGTTTATACTGCTTATCAAAAACAGTAGTTATAGCTATGTCAGACAGGTTAATATCCGGTAAAACAAAAATCGATGCCTTACGCAAAATCCCTCCGACAGTATGTGCTGCATACTGAGAAGTACAGGCTAGTTTGTCACTGATGGTCAGTGCCTGTACTTCAACAGTAAGCAGGTTCTTACCCGGTTTAACCAATGCAGTCATATCCCCTTCAAAAGGAACAAAACTACCCTCATGCTCCATCACCTTTGCGCCGTTGAGCCTGACAACAGCATGCGAACTGATTCCATCAAACCTGATTTTAATCTTTTGTCCCTTCCAGTCATCCGGAATACTGATTTCGCGGCTGTAAACAGCAGTTTCTCCCTCCGCGACTTTAAATCCCTGCATTTCCCACTCTCCAGGAACCTTAATATCCTTTTTTTGAGTTTCTCCTTTGATAGAAAAACTCCATATTCCATCCAATAAAATTACAGGTGTTTTAACCGATCCTGTCACTGATGGCTGCGGAGATAAACGGGCTGGATGATAAGGCTGTGCCTGTACATGAATACTAACCAGCAGCAAACAGACTAAAAAACCATATATATTTCTGACTATCATAATTTTATTTTACAGGATTCCATATTTTTCAAAAGCTTCCGCAGCACTCATCCCTTCCTGAATCTTCTGCTGCACCACTTTTTCTCCCCTGGCTTTTTCAATAGCCAATAAAAAGATCTCTTTCTCAGCAGATGCAGGTACGATACAAACACCGTCTGTATCTCCAACAACAATATCACCCGGATTAATTCTTATCCCTTTAATTTCAATCGGCACTCTATAATCTATAACCTTACCCCTGGGTGCCTGATCCTGAGCATATCCACCCCATGAAAAAGTAGGAAAACCAAGTTCCAGAATACCTTTGGTATCCCTGGAATATCCATTAACCACTGCACCGGCAGCCCCCAGTTTCATTGCTCTGGTACTCATTAACTCTCCCCAGAGTGCATATTCGGGTGATGCCCCGCTGCATACATAAACTTCATGCTGCTTCAGGTTATCCAATGCTTCCAGCATCAGGCCGAAGGGTTTGCCCAGGATCTTATTCTGGTTAACAGCTCCTTCCAGAATATCGGTACATAATACGGTCATCGCTCTTCCGGCAATAAACATACCCTTAGTGAGTGCTTTTATCTGCGGAGGAAGAAATTGGTTTAAAAGCCCCATTTTATCCATAATATCGCCGATTACCGCCGTATATAGTTCATCCCGGATTATTTTAAAAAGCGCTTCGTCAGTATTCCATTCTATCATAAAGGTTTGATCAGGTTGAACCCAAAATTGAGCTTTATTCCCTATAAATTCTACAACCTAACTGACTATTATTAAAACTTTTTTACCATAAATAACTCTATTTATCATATTTTAAGGATATTTAGTTACATTAACCAGATAAAGCCAACCTGATTCATCTTACTATGAAACCTCAGTTTATAGGAGTTTCAACTCCCCAGCAAAAGAACATATACGTTAAAACAGTTGATAAACCTGTTCTCAATTCACCATTGCATTTTCATGATCTCTGTGAACTCGTATGGATTGAAGAAAGTTACGGAAAACGTATTGTAGGTGACAGCGTTGCTGATTTTAAATCAGGAGATTTAGTACTTATGGGGCCAAACCTCCCTCATATCTGGCATAACGATCCCGTGTTTCATCAGTCAGCTACAGATCTCAGAGCCAAGGCTGTAGTCGTCTATTTTCCTGTGAGTTTTTTAATGAGCCTAAGCGATGATGACCCCACGACTTTACTACTTCAGAATTTCCTTCATCAAATCAAAAGAGGCCTGAAATTTCAGGGGAACACCAGAGAACTGCTGATTGACCAGATTCAGCAGATAAGAAGCACCACCGGCTTAAAAAGAACGGCTATCTTCCTCAGCATGCTCAACATCATGACAGATACCTGTGAATATGAATTCCTGACCAGTAATACTTTTGAAGCCTCTTTAAATGAAATTGATAATAAAAGGATCCATACACTCTATGTATTCCTGATGGAAAACTTCAGTTCAGAAATCTTCTTAAAAGATGTGGCACAACTGGTTAACCTAAGCCCGAATGCCTTTTGCCGTTTCTTTAAAAAACATACCAGGAAGCCATTTTCCAGATTTTTAAACGAGCTGAGAATTGCACATGCCTGCAAACTACTGCCGGATAAAAATCTGTCTATAGCCTATATCTGTTATCAATGCGGTTATCAGAACCTGACCAACTTCAATAAATTCTTCCGGCTGATTATGGATTGCAATCCAAGTACCTACCGAAACCGTTTTAAATAGTTATTTCAGTCCGCCCTGCCCCTGGTAAAGACTAAGAGGTTTATCTAATTCCAGTGCAAGTACCGTCATATATTCATCCTGCACATCTTCCGGAACATTGATAAATACCAGTCCTGGTATTGGACTCCATGATATTTTCCCAACAACTTTAGGTTCCAGTTTCCTGGAGGTACCAACCACACGGATTGTTTTGATTGTATTTTTCAGTCCTTTTACCATGATATTTCCTGCAACCTTTCCCGGAAGGAATAAATACAATACAGTAGAATCTTTAGATAAAGTAGTAGGTCCGTAAAAATGACCTTGTGGTAAACCACCTACTGTGCTGAATATCGCTTCGGCATGTTTCTTATTCCATTTCCCCAGTTCTTTCAACACATGAACTTCCTGTTCCGGTATCGTGCCATCTTCTTTCGGGCCGATATCCAGCAACATGTTTCCACCATTACTGATCGCATCAGCAAAAATCGCAATGATTTCATATGGAGTTTTCCAGGCAGTGTCCTGCGGCTGGTATCCCCAGTTATTATTAATGGTCATACATAATTCCCACCAGTTAAATTTAGGTCTGGTCACTGGGAAATTCTGTTCAGGTGTATCATAATCACCATACCCCTGTAAACGTCCGTTAAGGATAGCCTCTGGTTTAATCTTTAAAATATTCTGTCTGATAGATGGTGTTTTCCATTCTTCAGCAGAATGCTCCCAGTCTCCGTCAAACCACCATAAATCAGGCTTAAAAGTTTTGTTAACCTCATCTATCTGTGCCTGGTTAAAGCTCAGGAAACGTTGCCAGCGTGCCGGATCGTCACTTACTTTATAGCGTGTGCTATCCTTGGTAAAACCCGGATAGTCAGGGTAACTCCAGTCGATCAAAGAGAAATAGGCCCCTTTTTTGATTCCCTGTTTATCCAGTGCAGCATAAAAAGGAGTCAGCAAATCGCGTTTTGCAGGTGAATTCTTCACCATGCTATAATGTTTTTGTTTAGTATTCCAGAGTGCTACTCCATCATGGTGTTTAGTAGTCATCACAGCATACTTTGCACCGCTTTCCTTGATCAGGGCTGCCCACTCTTCCGGATTATACTTAGAAGCAGTAAACCCTTTTAGCTGTGCCATATAATCAGAATGGCTAATCTTTTTATTGTAAAAACTCCAGCTCTCATCGATCCCCTTTACCGAATATATTCCCCAATGGATAAATATGCCCAGTTTTGCATCAGCAAACCATTGCATTTTTGTCTTTATGGAGTCAGGATTGATTTTTGATTGTGCGAATACCGAATTAACCAGTAAAAACACTATAAAACTTAGTTTTAAAAGGAACTTTTTGATCATTAGTTTATTGTTTGGTCCCTAAACTTAAGATTATCTTAGCATTTTTCCATAAAAAAAACACTTAAGGCTGATACCCCTCATATTTATCTGTTAGCAGATTATGAATAAGTAATGAATGTGCAGGAATGGTCTGCCCTTTGAAAATAAATGGGCTATTATTAAAATTGGCCGTCACTTCCAGCATTTTTCCAAAGGTCGTCTGCTGGACTAACCGGTCATTTGTTAACCAACCGAACCCGGTCATTTCTAGTTTCACAGCCATTTCATGCGTTTGAGCGAATATTTTAACCTGTTTTGAGATAATCTCCCTATACTTGGTCCAGGCCACCTGATCCAGATGATATAAAGGAGGCACATTATATAAAATCTCCTTCAGTGCCGTATTTTTAATCTCTCCCGGAACCTTCAGACTTCCCCATTCCCAGTGATGAGAGGTAATTACAGCATCATTGTAAACAAGTTGATACAAGGGTAAATTGAAACGATTATCAAAATAAATATACTGGTATTCCTCTTTCAGCGGAGCCTGTAAACCATACCTCCCGGGAATACCACCGTCATTGGCATAATAGGCACCGATAAAATATTCTGAGGCTTTATTTTTTCGCATATCTTCATCATCCCAGGCAATGACAGGCGTAGTCATCCCATGTCCGAAAGCAATCGTATTAGCTGCAAAATCATTCCCTACCTCGGTTCCGATGACCAATTGATACTGGTCCCTGATCCAGGTCATCCGCTTGAGTCTGGCTTCCAGGTCCTGCTGCTGATCAGTCATTCTTCCCGGCGTATAATCGTCCAGAATTTCTCCTGTTCCGTCACAATCTATAAACCACGAATTGAATTCATGAGCTGTATCTTTCATCAGTCCCTCCATCCTTTGCTGCACTGCCAGTAGCGATAAAACAGGATTTAACTTTCTTCCCTGACCTAAAAATCCAGTAGCCGGCCGGCCATTTTTCTTCAGCACAAAAGCATTGTCATATAAAGAGGTATCCTCAAATTTTGCAGTCAGCCATTTTTCGTGCCCAGGCTGATGCATACTATGATAAGAATCGTAAGGCCCAATCAGATAACCGCCTTCTTCTGCCTTCTTTACAAATTCGGGATGGATCTCACCTGCTACCCAATCATTTAATCCCAGCCAGGCATGTTTTATACCTGCCTGCTGCATCTCATCAATCATCGTTGTTGGTGCCCCTCCCCAGTCCTTTACTGGTTTTAGCAATCCATCATAGGCGTTATATAACAAAGCCTTGTTCAATTGATATAATTCCATCGGATTCCGCTGACCTTTACTGAGCAAAGACCGGGTTGTAGAATCCAGTTCAATGTCTTTCCAACTGGCGACATTATAAAAGTCCTTTCTTTTCAAAGCCTCATTTAATGCTCTGGATAAAAGTCCCTTTTGATACTTGCTAATATATTCGTCCTTTTTAAACTCATCCAGCGCAGCCAGAAATTCCTGACCAGCTTCTGCTCCATTTTCCCCAAACAACTTAAAAATCCATTTTGTCGGATTCATGGGGACGGCAGCCAGATCATGAATGATTTTGAGCTTCAGCTGTTTCCAGTTCCTGATATCCTCAGCTACAATAAATTCATTGTTCCAGATATAAATATGAGGCGCACCATATAACTTTCTGATATTTGCATTGTCCCTGGCTTTCTCTTCCAGCGTGATTACCGGATTATTTTCAGTTACATAAGTTTTATACGTTTTCGCGATAGATACCGGGTCATTATGAACCAGATAGACCCTGAATCCATATTGTTTATCCTTTACTGTAAGTGGGAACTCATGTTTAAACTGCAAAGCCAGTCTCCCTGCATGCGTATAGAATTCAAGTTCATTATTAAACATATTTCTGATGACATAGACCAGGGCCTTGTCTTCAAAATTTGTCGCAAAGAATTGCATAGACAAATCCTGAGAACCAGAAATCGTGCTGTTTTTAGCAAAATGAGCCTGCCATTTTTCGTCCTGTGCAGGAATATATTTCCCCTGATATAAAGGTATGGTTAGCGCTTTAAAGGCCGTTTCTACCCGCGGCCAGATCAGATGAGTTGTATCGCTGGCTTTAATATTAACATCCAGGTAGCCATGGTGCAAACCGAGTAAAACAGTCAGTCCATTTGAAAAATCCCAGGACAGCTGCGTTGCATCCTGTTTTAAGCCGCTGACTTTCAATTTAGGGCCTGGAGCAGAAATTACGTAGATTTTACCCTTTTCATCAATAGCTGTCAGGGAGAAGGTTTCCGGATTAACGTCCACCTTAAGTTTACCGTCAGATAATCTTATGAGTTGTTTATTTTGAGCCTTACCCAGACTAAAAGCCAGAAAAAGGATAAATAATAAAAAATATTTCAGCAGTTTCATTAATTAAACAAGATATCAAAACTTTGACTATCAATAATCTCTTTGGTCACGACTTCCAACTGCTTGTAAACATTCCGATAAACGTAACCTCCCATACTAACCCGTTTTACCCCAAGACTTTGTAATTTTTCAAAACCAGGAAGTTTCGGCATACACATCACATGGACCGGAAGACGAGTCAGGCCAGCGATTTCACTGATCTCCTGTTCCCGGATAATAAAAGGTAAAAACAAGCCGTCAATATCGGCAGTTTCATACAGTTTGATTCTCCTTTTAGCTTCAGTATGTGCATCTGGTAAATCCAGAATATACGTATCACAACGTACATTGATAAAAATCTCTGCATTTCTGGCTTTTAATGCATCCTTGATAGCTTTTAGTTTTGCTGTAAATCCGGCCGCATCCTGAATCGTCCGTTTGTTATCCCTGACCAGCGAATCTTCGATATTAATTCCTGCGACCCCTAAATCAACCAGCTTTAAGATATTGGAAACAACTTTTTCCGGAGTATCTCCGTAACCAGCTTCCAGATCTACAGATACAGGTAGCTTAACAGATTTAACTATCCTCTCTATTATAAACAGATAATCATTGAAAGGCATATCCTCACCATCTTCATAACCTAAACTTTGTGCGACTGCTGAACTCGAAGTCGCAACTGCTTCAAATCCTGCCCGTTCATAAACTAAAGCACTCTGTACATTCCATACATTACCGATTAAAAGCAAATTCTCCTGATTATGGAGATCTCTAAATTTTTCAAATGATGTCATCATAATCTAAAAATACCTCTTGACAACCAAAAAACTGACAACTATTTTTTTTATGACAGGAATAGGATCTAAAAGATAGCATCGTCTAATTTGATATCTTCAATACCGTGCTTTAACAGCCATTTTCTGAAGTGGCCAGGATCCGGGGCCCTGTGATGAATGATCCCACCGTCTTTCAACAAAACTGTAAAGATATCAACGGCACAAATAAACTTGCGTAACAGCTGGACAGGATAATCAAATCCCGGATAGGTATCAGTCATATTAATCTCTTTCCAATACTAAATTCATTTTCTTATTGCGAATAGTAAAAAAATACAGTAATTTGAAATACAGCACTCCCATGAGCTATACTTCAAATACTGTATTTCAAAACACACCCGAAGGGTTAAACACCTGTTCACAAAACTCGTCACATCACCTGGAAAACCCAATACGTAAAAACAAGTAAATCTTATACGTGAAACCACGTATTTTAGGGATAGAGCCCATTTAAACAGAATACGGATATTATTCGCTAAGCTTATTGATCAACTCAACTTTATTGGAGACCCCAACTTTAATAAAGATATTCTGTACATGTTTGGAGACCGTTCTTTCAGAAATAAACAATTCTTCAGCGATAGATTTATACTTAAGTCCTTTATCTATCAATTTCACGATACCAGTTTCACGTACCGTTAAATTATACCGTTTGCAGTTCAGATCATATCTTTCCTCCTGTAACAGTTGTCCCTTATTCATCTCCAGCAGCAGTTTATACTCTGCCTTAGAGTCTTTAATTGACTGCCTGATAAAGATGATAGTCATAATACAAAAACCAGTATTACAAACCAAAACTTCTACCAGCTGACTACTGTCCAGGTAAACAACTACCGGTACCATAGACCAGGGTAAAACAGCGCAGCAGACAATAACTGCATTGATAATATTCTCATTGTTTACATTTTCCCGAAGTTTCTTATAGACCTCTTTAAAAATCACATAAACAAAATAACCACCATACAGCATCGGAATAAATAACCCGCGATCACGCGCATGTATTAAATTTCCATCCAGCGTATAACCAATCACAAAAAAGATTATAAATGGCAACACTATGAATAGAAATATTCCATATTTCGCCTGAAAACGAAGTTTTTGCAAATCATATGCCTTATAAAAATAATAGGGGATATAAGCAGCCATGACAAAACCACTACTATAGGCTATAATATTCTGAAGAATAATCGGCAGTGGAATATTTGGATCCGGTAAAAGATTTGCTCCGACATTATAAAACAATAAGAGCAGCAAGAGAATCAGATATAATAACCTCTTCTTATCCTGTGGCCGCGATAGGTAATAGATAAACTGAAAAAAAAATATCAGACTTTCGAATAACACAAAAATGAAGGTTATCAGCTCCATTTCTGTACCGAAGACAAGCATATGAGGAAAAGATTAATGTGATTAAAACAAAATCAAAGCACAAATAAAGCGTTTTTAAACGAATAATTCCTTCAATCTCTGTCCTGTACTGCTAAGAAAATTTAACGATCTGTCCTGTTCTTACCGATTCATCACAAGCGAATGCAATAGTCAGACTACTGATCGCATCATTTGTAGGTTCCGTCAGATCTATATCTTCCAGAACTGCCCTCAAAAAATAAAGCTGTTCCCTGTTACAGAGTTCCTGATGATCTGGCTCATCGGTCAGATCAACCCACCTGTCCTCCCTGGCAAAACGATCATCCGTATCCAGTTCAGCATAATGTACTTTAATTGATTCCGTTTTTGTATGTGCATCAATAGAAGCAGATTTACCGGCAGTCCCAGCATCTCTGGCTATAATAGACACTGCGCCCCGGGGCCCGATCACATCTTTCACAAAAAAGGCCGTTTCACTTATCATAGGTCCCCATCCGGCTTCATACCAGCCAACAGATCCATCATCAAAACGGATCTGCAACTGCCCGTAATTATAACTGCCTTCAGGAATATCCTCAGTGAGTCTGGCGCCGATAGCACTTACCTGAACTGGTTTAGCACGCGTCATCTGACACATCACGTCAATATAATGAACACCACAATCCACGATGGGGCTCAGGCTTTTCATCAGGTTACGGTGTACTGTCCATTTCTCTCCCTGACTCTGCTGATTTAAATTCATCCGCATCACCAACGGTTTTCCCATTTCTGCCGAAAGCTTTATGAATTGCTGCCAGGAAGGATGGTATCTTAAAATGTAACCTACCAACAACTTTCGTTTAGTTTTTGCAGCAACTTCCGCTACCCTTTTTGCTGCTTCCACTGAATCAGCAATTGGTTTTTCAAGAAATACATGACATCCACTTTCCATCGCACTGATTGCAAAAGCTTCATGAGTATCAGGGTAAGTAGAGATACATACTGCATCCGGCCCGGTTATTTTCAGGGCTTCTTCAAAATCATCGAACAATGGATAACCACCGCCCAACTTTTCATTTAAAGCTATTTTGCTGTTTCCCCTCGAAACCAGCCCGCATAATTCAAATCCATCCAGCGTATGGTAAGCGGTAGCATGGGAACGCCCCATGTTACCGCAGCCTACTACGAGAACTCTTATTTTCTTATTTTCCAAAGACATTTTATAATCAGATTATACACCTAAACTCCATCCCTGACGATATTCTCTTTTGATAAACTGATTGACCTCGTCAAAATTGGTCACCCTTAAGTTCTGTTTATCCCAAAGCAATTTAATATCTCTTCCCGGATAATCAAATCCACTTCCTCCTGCTTTGGCTTTCTGCACCTCTGTACCCCTGATAGCCAGATTCGCAATCAGCAGCGTTTCGGTCAGCGGCCCGGCAATATCAAACGGAGAACTTAACCTGATCTTGCCATAACCCGCAATAGCTGCTTCCACCCATTGCCAGTAATGCCCGTCCACTCCACCAGGTACTCTTTCTATCTTCTGTTTAGTATGTACTTCACTATTTCTTGATAAAGGTAAAAGCCTTGGGTTTGAACCATAGACATCACACATCATTTTGCCTTTAGTACCTTCAAACAATACCCCGTTTGTTCCAAAACTTTCATTGGCACCCAGCTCTTCAGGACGGGCAGGTTTAATTCCTCCATCCATCCAGTGTATCTGTAAATCACCTTTTGTCTTTCTGGTTTTCTCAAAAGTCATGATCACATGACTTGAAGGAGGACAGCTTTCCGGAAAGTACCCACGCTTAAATTCATCTACATATATACTCCCCACGCTACACTGTACATCCATTGGTGTACTTAATTCCAGTACCCTGAATGGAGGCTCAACCAAATGACAGCCCATATCACCTATAGCGCCTGTTCCAAAGTCCCACCAGCCCCTCCAGTTAAAGGGAACCAATTTCTCTATATAAGGTTTATTCGGTGCACTTCCCAACCAGAGATCCCAGTTCAGTTCTTTCGGAACGATGCCACCAGTAGAGGGCCAGGGGATTCCCTGCGGCCAGATCGGACGATCTGTCCAGCAATAAACAGTATGAACTTTACCAATTACCCCATCGTCACACCATTCCTGTAATTGTCTCACCCCATCACCTGATGCTCCCTGGTTACCCATCTGTGTGACCACCCGGTAACGGCTGGCCGCTTCGGTCAGCTTTCTTGCTTCGTAAATATCATGCGCCAATGGTTTCTCTACATAAACGTGTTTACCCAGTTGCATAGCAGCCATAGCGATCATCGCATGATTATGGTCTGGCGTTGAAACCACGACTCCATCAATATTTTTCCCCTCTTTATCCAGCATCTCCCGGTAATCCTTATAATATTTTGCCTTCGGGAAGCTCTTCACCGAAGCCGCTGCCCTCCTGTCATCCACATCACAGAGAAAAGCAATGTCCGCTTTCCCACCCTTATAGATATTACTCAGATTACTTTCTCCTTTTCCACCCACACCTACTCCTGCTACCATCAGCCTGTCACTGGGTGCCAGGAATCCATTTCCACCTAAAACGTGTCTTGGTACAATCATAAATGCTGCGGCAGCAATCGCAGAAGTTTTGATAAAGTCTCTTCTTGAATTTCCCGCAGCCGAATCTTTTTTTTCCTCAGTCATAAATTTATTCTTTACAAACACGATTAATTATTTACCTAAATCTTTGATCCTTATATTTTTGAACTCTACCAATGAACCATGGCCAAGGAACCCAATATGACCACTATCCCGTTTCAAACCGGGATGTTGCTGTCCATCCGGGGTACCATTTTTTCTCGCTTCAGTAATATCAGCATCCAGAATCACCGTACCATTTAAAATGACTTTGATTTTAGGTCCTTTAACCACTACCTCCTCGTAATTCCACTCGCCAACAGGTTTCAGGAAACCTCTTTTTGCCGGTATCGTCCCATAAATAGATCCATGATACTGATAGACATGTAAGTCTTTGTAAATAGGTGCTTCATTATCCAGAATTTGCAGTTCCATCCCCTCATAAGCCGCGTCACCTGCCAATGGTGCCCTGATACCCAGGCCATTATTTGCCCCTGGAGTGAGCTTGAACTCGAAACGGAATATAAAATTACTGTACTCCTCTTTCGTAAACAGATTACCCCCCGAACCTTTACCCGGTTTCGGACGGATGACCAGATTTCCGTTTTCAATCACATAATCAGTCGTATTACCTGTCCAGTTATGCATATTAGTTCCATCAAACAGCGCCTTAAACCCCTCCTTCTTTTCAGCTGCACTGACTTCATAAGGTTTTACCTGTGGAATCTCCCTGATATAAATATCCCGATAAGCAACCGGAGAACCATGTGCCTGCAACTCAATCTGCTCCTGGCTGAAAATAGGCAGATTCCTGTCCCAATAATTTTCCAGGATTACATTATCTGTAACCAACTCTCCGTTCAGGTAAACCGTCACCCGGTCACCTTTCATTAAAATCCTGAAAGTATTCCATTCATCCAGCTTATTATCAGCTACTTTCAGGGGTTTACTTTCGTTAACCTGATTATTATACAAACCTCCCGAACCAACCTGCGCACCATCCTTAATACGGGCTGTATCCCAGATCTGTACCTGCGGAGAACCTCTGAGATAAATACCAGCATCACCTTTTTGCTGGTGATCATCGATAATTTTCCAGTCTACCAGCATTTCAAAATCACCATATTTTTTGATTGTCGCCAGGTTATTACCATGACTCTGAAACAGTAATTCTCCGTTCACAACCTTCCAGCTGTCCAGCATTTCGAGGTTCGCTTTCTGTTGTGCTGCTGCTAATTCTTTTGGGTCCATCTTAGCTCTTTTGATCGGATCTTCCACCAATCCCTGCCAGCCAGTCAGATCCTTTCCGTTAAACATGGCGACGAAACCTTCACCCTGAGGCATTTCTGCCAAATACTTCCGGATAGCCTGTTTCTGATATTCACTATCATTGCCCTTCAAAGCATTCATTGTTTTGGTCAGCAACTCTCTGACTAAACTACCCTGATAAGACTTATCTGCCAGAACAATGTTCATGACAGTATTAGCCGCATCAGCCTGTAAATCTGCATCGTCCAGATATTTACCAGCAAAAACAAAAGAATTAAAGGTTTTAGCTTTTTCCAGTTCTTTTAAAATCTGTTGTTTTTGTCCGGTTGTTTTAGCCTGTGCCATGGCTTCTCTCAATAACAATACACGTTGCTCCGCAGGATAATCTGCTTTCCTGATCAACCCCAGATAGCCGATCAAAGCCTCATTCTGGTAATCACTGTTACTGGTTTCTCTGGCCACACGGATCAACTGACCGGCGGCCCCGGTATCAGTCCAGGAGGTTAAAGCATCAAGCGCTGCCTTTTTATTTTGCTCATTACCAGAATTAAAAGCCTGTTGAACCGCTTCCAGTGATTCCTTTCCACCCAGATTAGCCAGAATCTTATAAAAGAGCCATTTCTTATCTGCAGCTGCTGCATTCATCTGTTGAAGCACTAAAGCAATCTGCTGTTCTCTCGATGTTGTTCCACGTTGCGCTGCGATAACAGCCTCCTGCAAATTTATCAAAGCGGCCGGATCAGCAGTTTCGTTCAGCAAAGTAAATAGCCTGGGCAGATTATCAGCAGTCACCATATATTTCAAAGCACCGAAAGCTGTGCTCCTGACCTCCTGATTTTTACTTTTCAGCAAATCATAAACAACGTTTAACTGACTATTCGCAGCCCTGGAAGCCAGTAAATTAATTAAAGCAACCTGAACAGCCGGATTTGCTTTAGGTATAAAAGACGCTATCCCGGCCGGGATAGCCGTTCCCTTCATTCTATGAATAGCCCCGGCAACTTCATTAACCGTTGCCGCATCCCCTTTGCCCATTATGCTTAATAAATCGTCAAGTACTTTATCCTGACCTATATCCGCAGCTGCGTTAATTGCCGCAAACTTCAGTGACTGATCTTTACTGGTTAACAGCTTCAGTATGGCTGGTAATGCATCTTTTGCTTTGTTAGCGCCAAGCATACCAACTATTTCTGTACTGGTTACCGGATCGGATTTCTCCATTTTATTTACCCACAAATCTGTATTTGCAGTATTCAAACCGGGAGCAGCAAATTTTAAGGCTGCTGCACGGTACTGGCTATTTTTACTATTAACAGCTTCCATTAAAATAGCCGTACTTTCATCTTTACGGCTGTCTGCCAAAATTTTCAGTGCAGCTGTACGGATATGTACCTGATTATCTGCTGTAGTTTTCTGCACCAGGGATTCTGCAATTTTACCTGCAAGTACAATGTTTCCATCTTTAAATAACCTTTCAGCATATAAAACTGCAGAAGCTGTAGCATTCGTATTTTCAAATTGATATCCGCTTTTTTCAGCAGCCCCGGTAATTACTTTTTCGGAAGCTGGATCAGCAATATCAGCTAGTGCATTTAAAGAGATTTTAATCAGATTCGGACTATTACCTTCCGCTAAAACAGTAATTGCCTGTACAGCATCTTTTGAACGGATCGCTCCAAGCGCATTGACAACAGCAAGCTGCGCTGTCCCGTTTGCTGTTGGCAGACTGGTCAGCAAAGCATCTTTGGCCGCTGTCGTATTAATTTTCACCAGAGCCCTCGCCGCAGGATCAGCCAACTGGTTATCTGCCAGAAAACCAGTCAGACATGGAATTGCACTATCATCACCTATTAATTCCAGCTGACTAATCAGAAATGATTTATGCTGATTGTCAGATAAGGAACTTAATGCCTTACAATAAGCATTAATACTCATTTTTTTTAAGTCCTCCCGGCCCTTTTCACTGACATAAGCCGAGTAACCACCTATAGCATATTCAAGCAAGGCATTATTATCTTTAGACCCGGCAGTCAGCCCGCCGATCATCTTGACATAACCAGCTTCTCCCATATTGGAGATCTCTTGCATACTATTGTTCAGCAGCCCTGCATTTCGGGCGGGTAACTGCGCTAATAAATCGGCAATACGTGTCGTAGTTGTACGCTGGTCAGTCTTTTCCTGGGCCGAAACAGTAAGTTGCAGCAGGACAACGGTCAGCAGTATAAAAAATATTCTTTTTATCATGAGATGAAACAAAAAAATTGAAAAGAAATGATGAATTTAAATAGTCCAGGGTGCACGCAAAACCGGATTGAGCAACCTGTTTGCCGCTTCGTCATCTATGAATACCTGTTTAACAGGATCAAATTTCAAAGAGCGCCCTAAACGTAAAGCAACCAGTCCCATATTGATAATATTGCATGACCGGTGACCATTTTGTTCATTTAAAGCAAACTGTTGTCTGGTTTTAACTGCCTGGGTAAAATCAGTCATCTGCGGTGCAGGATCTGGAAAAGAAGCCAGTTTCCGTTCCAGATCTGGAATATCTGATTTGAACCCTGGATACAGTTTCCCCTTAGGCCCTTCTATATAGGCTACATTATTATCTTTTCCTTCTCCATCCAGAATGATCTGACAACCATCTGCGTAGGTATAAGTTATTCTGCGCCAGGTCCCCACTGCATCAGGATGCTGTTGCGGTGCATCTATTTCAACAGATACCGGATTGGTATCATCCTTGCCTAAAAAATATTGAACCGGGTCAAGATAATGTTGTCCCATATCACTTAATCCGCCCCCATCATAGTCCCAGTAACCGCGGAAAGTCTGATGCACCCGGTGGCTGCTGTATGGTTTATATTGTGCAGGTCCAAGCCAGGTTTCATAATCCAGTTCTGCCGGTACTTTCTCTTCAGGAAGATTGTCTTTCCCTACCCAGTAAAACTTCCAGTCAAAGCCAGTATGTTTACTCACTGTAACCTTTAATGGCCAGCCCAACATCCCACTATCGACCAGTTTCTTAATAGGTTTTACAGGAGTACCCATTCCATAAAAATCATCTTTAAACCGGAACCAGGTATTCAGCCTGAATATACGGCCATGCTGCTGAACAGCTTCCATAACCCTCTTTCCTTCACCTATACTATGCGTCATAGGCTTTTCACACCAGATATCTTTACCTGCATTGGCCGCATCGACAGCCATGATGCCATGCCAGTGCGGAGGGGTTGCAATATGTACAATATCCACTTCCGGTAACCTGATCAGTTCCCGGTAATCAGTAAAAGTTTTCACGCCCTTGTCCAGCATTGGCAGCGCCAGGGCAAGGTGTCTTTGATCGACATCACAGATAGCCACTACCTGGGTGCCATCATAAGCAAAATGGTTTCTACCCATTCCACCTACACCAATAACAGCTTTGGTTAACTTGTCACTCGGCGCAATAAATCCGTTTCCGCCAAGGACGTACCTCGGGACAATGGAAAATACCGCCAGCCCCAAGCCCGCTTTTTTAATGAAGTCTCTTCTTGAATTTGGTTGTTCAGGTTGCATATATATATTAGTTGGTTAGGTTTCATATATATTATTCAGGGTAAATGTTATTGCAGATTTAATCACTTATCTCACATCCCGACAGCTCATTATGCTAACCAAATATAATATTATTACGGACACATCAATGTAACATTAACATAAAGTTAAACGTCGTACAGAAAAAACATAAAATATGTATCAAGGGTATTGATTCAGATATCCGGACCGGGTAATTCCAGTTCCATACCTAAGAAATCACTATACTTTTTAAGTTGTACCAGCAGCAACTGTTTAGAAATTTTATCCAGCCGGCGAAGTAACCTGATTTCAACCTGAACTTTGTTTTTGACCAGATTCCGTTTCCAGGTACCCGATATCTGTCCGTCAGTAATGATAAGTGGGCTGAAAATACCATTCCCCTGCTGGTTAATCAGGTGGTGATTGACAAGTTCTTTACGATCCTTATAGGCAATACCGAGTTCATCAAATGCAGGTAACAGATATACCTTTCCTCTACAACCTGCCCTAAGGTCGGCAGACGAGAACCAGTAAATCTGATCATTAAATTTTTCCTGTACCAGCACGTTTTTATTGATTTCAACACTTCTTTTTGCATCCGCTTTATTCAAGCCGCTCCACCAGCAGAAATCAGCCAGGGTTGCAGGTCCCCGACTTATAAAATATCGTTTAGCCAGTTCAGCAAGAGCCTCGTCTCTGTCCAGCACCGAAGACAATGGAACACGTTCTTCCAGTAGTGCATAAGTGAACTGTTTCCCTTTTCTGCCACCACTGCAAATCAATCCGTCCAGCTCTGCATCCATGAGTAAAAGACTCATGCGGATGTCATCCGTATTAATATTCCCATCTTTAAATACCGCTGAAATTTCAGTTCGGGTAAGTTGGTTGCCATCACTTAATGCTTTAATCAACAGCTTTTGAGAAATCCTGGTTACCTCAGCATCTATTTCCAGCTTACGTTGATATGGCCTGTTCAGTGCTTTTATTCCCGGAGCAGTTAGCTGAAGCATCCATCGGATATCCACCGGGGAAACAAAATGCCAGGTAGGCCGTAGGACATGTGTCCTTAAAATTTTACCTGCATTAAAGTCCTTTTCAATAGCAGCATCAGTACTATCTGTTATCCTGTTACCAATGGCCCATTTGGCAGCTGCATAATCCTGCGCCTGAATACACCCCATCCACTCAACCAATTCTTCAGCATTAAAAAATGCTGTTCCTTCGAGCTGCTGGCAAACCAGGCGCCACGTAGCAATGTTCAAACTCGTCAATGCGGGTAATTCTCCGGACATAATATTTATATTAGCGAAATATAACTCATAAATATGATAAAAAAACTAACTATTCTGCTCTCCCTGATGTTATTCACTTCTGTTTTGGCATTCAGCCAGGACAATACAGCTTACAGAGAAACGCTAAAGAAGATGATGGCTGCAAATGGGTCGGCAGCTACTTATAGTGCCTTGATTAACCAAATGGTGACGGCATTCAAAGCACAAAAACCAGAAGTTAAAGAAGAGGTCTGGGAAGAGTTCAGAAAAACATTTACGAAGTCTGCCTCCGAAGACCTGCTGGATATACTTTTACCAATTTATCAGAAACACCTTTCGCTGGATGACCTCAAAAGTATAATTGTATTTTATCAGAGTCCGACTGGAAAAAAACTGGCCGAAAAAACTCCTTTTATCGCGCAGGAATCTATGCAGGCCGGAATGGAATGGGGGAAAAAACTCGGCGAGGAATTCGCTAAGAAATTAACAGAAGAGGGATACTGATCAATTCATACAGATCTTCATCCTGCTGAAATCAAAGCTAAGTTTATTTAGGTATAAAAGACTTAAAGTATAACTAATCATCTCTGCTTGTTCAGCCCGGACAGGCAGAGAAAATTCATAAATATTTTCGGGGATATCATTGACATTACAGGCTTCAAATATGACACTCACCATTTTGGGTTTACTTTGTCCGTACAACTCATAGGGTATAACTCTCAGTCTTTTGCCAATTCTCCTGGTCACCAACTGTGTTTTAAAATAAAGACAGCTGTGACTATAGGTAATCATTCTCTTGTTAATTGTCAGGCATTCCTTCCCGTATAATCTCCAAAGTGCATATCTCAACAGGAACAACAAAAATATTAAAGCACCAAAAGTCACCGCAGGCATTTCTAAAATTGCTGCAGTGATCACCATCCCCGATAAAACCAGCATACAACCGATCAGAAAAATCCGGCAGACCATACTCACTTTACTTTTGATGGTGATGCTGACATTATTTCCATCATAATCCAGATTAAAATCATTCTGCCGCATTATTTCAGCCCTTAATTTGGGAATTAAAAATACTGAATTGCTGCTGTCCAAACATCAATAAAATGTCAAAAACCAGAACTCCGGAAAAATTATCATCCATGGTATATATATTTGTTTCATGAAGATAGAAGATGAATTAAAACACCAGTTTTTCACACCTCAACAGCGTGCAGCAACCAGCATCATTTTTACTGCAAACTGGCTTTTAAACAGAATCGCTGTCTCTCTGAAACCAACAAACCTGTCATTGCAGCAATTCAATGTCTTAAGTATCCTGAATGGCCAACCCGAAAACACAGCTACGGTTAACCTGATCAAGGAACGTCTAATTGACCGCATGCCAAACGTATCCCGCCTGTTAAATAAACTGATGGAAAAGGGTTTAGTCAAAAAAGAACGAAACCTTTCTGATCAGCGTGTTGTTTATATTAAGCTGACTGCTGAGGGAGAGAAGCTAAGAATACAGGGCAGGACAATCCTCAATCAGATGGCTGTGGCTATGACCGAAAATGAAGCAGATTTATTAAATGATCTTTTAGAGAAAATAAGGAAGTAAAAAAATTTACCTAATTATATTCCATGGATGATAAATCCAGGGAATATCAAAACCAATCCTCAAATGAACAATATCATCACACTGGATAACAGACCTGTCGGAAAACCGCAGCTCAGTAATTTTAAATTCATTGCCGAACCTATGCCGGAGGCAGGTCAACATGAAATCCTGTTAAAAACATTATATGTCTCGGTTGATCCTTACCTGAGAGGAAGAATGAATGATGCAAAATCATACATCCCTCCTTTCCAGTTACATCAGCCTGTACAATCCGGTATAATTGCTGAAGTGGTTACCTCTGACATCCCAGGATTCAGCAAGGGAGATTTTGTTTCCGGTAATTTACAATGGAAAGAATATCAGGTTTCCAATGGAAAAGGCCTTTCTAAAGTAGACCAGGCTATCGCTCCCCTGAGTGCCTTTCTGGGTGTCCTGGGAATGACCGGGTTAACTGCTTATCTGGGCCTGATAGAGATTGGTAAACCTAAAGCAGGCGAAACACTGGTTATATCCGGTGCTGCGGGTGCCGTTGGAAGTATTGTCGGTCAGATTGGTAAAATACTGGGTTGCCGTGTTGTAGGAATTGCCGGATCCGATGAAAAAACGACTTTACTAAAGACACGTTTTGGATTTGATGAAGCGATCAACTACAAGACGACTAAACAGATGGATGAAGCTATTGCAACGGCCTGTCCCGATGGAGTTGATATTTATTTTGACAATGTCGGAGGCGAAATTTCTGATGCTGTCATGGCCAATCTGAACAGATTTGCGCGCGTTCCTGTATGTGGATCGATTTCTACTTATAATACAACCGAAGTACAGACAGGCCCCCGGTTACAAACCATCCTGGTGACTAAAAGTGTATTGATGCAGGGCTTTATTGTAGGACAATTTGCAGACAAGGCTCCGCAGGCTATTGACCAACTGGCCAAATGGGTAAAAGAAGAAAAGTTACACTATACAGAAACCATTGTCAATGGGTTTAAAAATATTCCAGCTGCATTTCTTGACCTTTTTGAAGGTAAAAACGAAGGCAAAATGATTGTAAAAATTTAAAACTAAAAAAATGAAAGTATTAATTGTATTAACCTCACACAGTGAGTTAGGAAACACAGGTGAAAAAACCGGTTTTTGGGTTGAAGAATTTGCAGCGCCTTATTATGTATTAGCTGATGCAGGAGCTGATATCACCCTGGCATCTCCATTAGGTGGACAGCCCCCTATTGATCCTAAAAGTGAATTACCGGATTTCCAGACTGAAGCAACCCATCGTTTTGACAAGGATGCTGCTTTGCAAAAGAAACTGGCCAATACGACAAAACTGAGTGAAATCAACGCAGCTGATTATGATGCTGTATTTTATCCGGGTGGCCATGGACCAATGTGGGACCTGGCTAATGACACTACTTCCATCCAGTTGATTGAAACCTTTAATCAGCAGCAGAAACCAATTGCACTGGTATGCCACGCCCCTGCTGCGCTGGTAAAAGTTAAAACTCAGAATGGTGATCCTTTAGTAAAAGGTAAACAGGTTACCGGCTTTTCAAATTCTGAAGAAGAAGCTGTTCAGCTGACAAACGTAGTTCCGTTTTTACTCGAAGACGAGTTGAAGAGACTGGGTGGTATTTACAGCAAAGGTGCAGATTGGGGCCCGTACGTAAAAAAAGACGGTTTATTAATCACCGGACAGAACCCGGGTTCTTCTGAAGGAGTTGCCCATGAATTATTAAAAGCACTTAAATAACACAACAAAGGCCTTGTAAGTTATAATTTACAAGGCCTTTTTCAGTAAACTTAAAAAGTAAATTCCCCGATAAACACGCCGTTGTTCTGTTCTCCGGAAAGCTGCAGGGCAATCACTTTCCGCTCCTGGTTCCTGCCTCCATAATGCGTATAGATTTCGGCCATTACTGTTGTCGGGCCGCTGATACTTAACTGCCTGTCCCCATAATAATTGACTTCAATTTTGTACCGCCCCTTAATTGCTTTTTTAAGCATAAACTGCTCCGGACCATAACCTTGTGTAATATCATTACTGATCCTTCCACCAGCAAGAGTCCGTTTATGACTGTAAAAACATTTTTCTCCGTTAGGATCAGTTACCCACAGATCGATATCCGTGTCCTTTTTATTCCAGTTCATTACCACTCTTACATCTACCGGAAAGTTAAATTTCACCTGCTGAGCAATTTTAGAAGTATTCAATTTTATACCATGGAGATTAATCAGGTTATTCATTTCTGTCAGTACAACTTCTTCAATACCGCTGTCTCTCGATGCATTTTCCATACTATAACTTTTATTCAGCACCGTATACAAAGTATCTAAAGCACGCTGATAATAACCGCAATCGGCCAGTGCCAATGCATAATCCCGGTAACTCTGCGCATCCATCGGACGCCATTCCAGTACTTTTCTGCTCGTAAACAATTCAGCTTCGGTATTTCCGGTTTCTCTCAGTTTATAAGTCAATGTCTTATAGATCTCGGCATTTTCCAGATCCAGCTCAGTCAGGTTACTTAAGATCATCAATGCTCTGCCGCTATCCTGATGCTGCCAGAACCAATTCGAAACATCCAGATAAAAAGAAGGTGTAGTCAGATATTCTTTTCTTACCGCCAGATATTGCTGATAAGCCTCTTCTACACTGCCTTTGAGCTTTTTCATGTATTCTTTATCGCTTTTAAATTCCGGAACAATGATTTCTGTACGGGTAGCAATGGTAACCTTTTTTTGTTCCACGTACCCGTTGTTGACAGTGGCTCCTGCAACCTTACCCATTAAAGCATTCGGAGCGATAGCCGTTTCAAATAGTACCTCACCAGATCCTGGGTTCGCTCTTACCGTAGCGGCAGCATATGTTGTCCTAACGACATCGCTGGACGCTGCTGTAGTAACAGCCCGGCGTTCCAGATCTGCCGCCACATCAGGTTTTGGAAAATATTTTGCAGGTTTAAAAACAGTATTCCACCAGGTCTTCAGTTCTGCTGCCATGGCTATAGCCTCTTTCATTAAACCATTTTTACGATTTTCTTTAATCTGGAACTGATGTTTCATGGCCTGATCATATGCCACTCTCAGTTCCTGTGGCGGCTCAATTCCATAACGGATATAATCATCCACCGATTCCAGGACCAGTAAGCTCGTATTTCGGGTGACCAAGCCAAATTGTTTACCCAGTTCGCTGATTTCTTCTTTATGCTGTTCATAATTTACATCCATATCAGCCAGCTTCTTTTGTGCCCAGATCCTGCTGACATCAATTATCCCTGCATGTTGTTCTTCGGCATTTAGCCGGACTTTCCGCTCTATGGTTACTTCTCTTCCGTAACCAAATTGTAAGATCAGCTCTTCACTTCCCGAAGAAGCCAGTCCTGCAATTGAAAGATAGCCGTTTACCCGTACTGGTAAAGCAGGATAAAGTTCTTTGATCTGCGGATTATTTTTGATCCCAATAAATTGCAGGTCTTCCCTGGACAACTGATGTAATGCCTGTTCAGCAGAAAGAACATTCAGATTAATAAACCCTCCTCCGGTTTTTGCACTTACCTCTTTAAGTTTATTAAAATCAGCGCGTAAAGCAGAGTTAATAGTATAAACGGGTTTGGTTAATGCGACAGAAGAATTACCAAAACCAGAGAACCCATCAGTAAAGAAAAGGTATTCATCAGCTTTCAATAAACCGGAACTGATCTTACTATAATCAGTACCCCCATCATATACCAGCCCCGACAATTTTTCTCTAAGTATTTTCCAGTCCCCATTTCTGATTTCAAAGACTCCAGCCTTGCTGAACTTATTATTCAATAAACCCAGTTCAATTGTCAAATCCTTTTTCTCCCTGATCAGCCCGTCCAGCAGTGCCAGTTCTTTTGCAGTATCTCTTTGCAGGCCACTTAAGGATACATCCCAGATCAGCCCGATATGATTGCTCCAATGATGTGTCCTTGATGGTACCTTTAAAAAGACATTGGCCAGGAAGTAAAAACTTTGCCCTGCCTTTTGCATCAGCGCTGTCGTTTGTGTTCCGGCTTCCGGAAGGTTAATCAAGAGCCCGTGAGCCGGTAAAAAATCTTTACGCTGCATTTCGGCAGTATAGGTCGTACCCTTATTTTTAAAATTAAAACTTCCATCTGGTTGCTCGGCCAGTAAAGGCTGCTGGTTACTTTCCAGTACGCTCGCTTTTAGTGAAAATTCTGGGATGGCCTGTTTATAATCCAGTGGCAGGCGGTAACTAAGTTGCTGCTTTTCTGAGAAACGAAGTTCCTCTTCATAACTGATCATCACTGTCCTGACTCCATGTGCAGGAAATGGATAAATCCGCGTACGGAAATTATTCCCTTCTACTTTTTCCAGTAAACCAGGATCAATAACCCGGTGTTCCACACTTTCAAAAACTTCGGTTGCCCTTGCTTTTTCTACCGGAACAGCAGTTCTCATTTTACCATTTATATCCAGCGCATAACGGCTTATACTCACACCGTCCGGCATAGGGAAAGTTAGCTCCCCCTCCAATATCCTTGAACTATGATTTACAAAGGACATAGTCATTACTGTAGTGGCAATATTGCCATAAACCTGCACATCAATATGCAATGATTTTAAACTGACGGCTTTCTGATCTGCCTCGGTCTTTGCACCTAAAACTTTAAGTTGAGGTGTCTGACCATATCCGGCAATAGCGTACAATATCAGCAATATTAAAAGAGGAGAAATCAATCGAAGTTTCATAAATAAGTTTTTATGGAGATGCCCGTAATGATCATATTCCATAAATGGTAATCATTCCTGCTGAAAATCTTTTCGGTTTAAAAGAGCTAAAGAATATCTAATTTTCTTAAACATTTCTGGCAATACACTGTTACATAGATATATTAATAAAGAAAAAAGAAATGGGATTATTAAAAACAGCGTTAATTGGGGCCGCAGTTTACGGTGCAATTAAATATATAACCAAGAAAGATGTCAATGGTAAATCTATCGTTGATGACCTGCAGGACAAAGCCCCGGAATGGGTAGATAAAGCGAAACGTTTTAAAGAAGATATGGAACGCAAGTATAAAGATAATCTTGACCCCTATACAGAGGTATAAAACAAAAAAGGTGTTTCAGTCGAAGCACCTTTTTTGTTTGTAGTCACCTCAACAACGGTTCGCAGGCCTAACAATTATTTAACCTTAATCCTCGTCAGAAATGAAAACTTAATGTTTATGTTTGATTATAAAATTATACTCTGATGAAACATTTGTTATTTCTATTATTTTTCACTCCCCTCATTTCATTTGCGCAGGCTGATAAACAGGAAACCAGATTCGCTAATGGGGTTCAGGACAGTGTTCCAGGCACCTCATTGATATTAAAAGATTTTACTGTCAGCTTTCAGAAAATATATACCTCAGATTTAGATAAGGAAGAATTAGCGGCAAAAATCAAGTTATTCCTGCCTACTATTAAAAACTTTGAATTGAAAAATACAGAGAACCAGTCAACTTATCAGTTTAGCGGAAGGATTACTAATTTCCTGGTTAACTACAGCAAATTTGAAGGCAGGTATTTCACTTTTAGTCAGGATGTTATAGACTACCCGATTTATGCCAATGTACTGATCCAGGTTAAAGATCGCAAATACAGAGTTATCGTTTCTGAGATCACCTTTAAAAGCACCAGAGCTGATTCTACCAGAACCGCAAGGGAAATTACTTTAGACGAAGAGATCTGTGACCGTTATCAAAGAAAATTCCTCACCAATAATCAACCAAAAAAAACTGCTAAATACCTTGATAATGATTTGGCAACTTCCTTTGATATCAATATATATAACAAAATATCAAAAGATTTTTAAGTAAAGCATTAATTGTGTTCAGTTTCAAAAGCGCCCCACATTTCAGTCATAAAACGGCTGAAATGCTGAGGTATCCCTTGATCAGCCTTCATCTTTCCAGGGATCTTTTCACCAGCATAAACTGTTGTCGTACCCCTTATTGCATATTTCTTCTTATTTTCCAGTAAGATCAGTTTCATTTCTTTATTATCAACCCCTCCTGTGCAGGTCAGACGATAAGCGAAACTGCATTCGGCAATCCCATTACCATCCAGGTCGGTGATAAATAAAGCCCCCGGAATAAAATTAGTTGAGATATCAACCGGACAAGAGGTTATGAAATCATTCACCTTTGTCACCAGCTCATAAACATCCCCGCGTTTCAGATAATGATAAGCATGTAAGGCTGCATCCCTGTTATCAGGATACTCCACAGAATCCTTCGAAGCATACTCCCCTGTTTCGGTCAATAAAAGCAGGTTTTCACCCAGTTTATCTTTCCAGGTCCTGATTTTAACAGGTTTTCCCTGATAAGCAACACCACTTGGCAAAGCTGAAGTGAGCAGAGAATCACTCTTTATTTTTTCAGTAGCCCCTGACAGATCGACAAAAAACTGTGCCGAATCTTTCCTGTTCTTTGCTACAGTTTTGGCAGCAGCCGAATCAGGTAGAGCCAGCTTAACTTTACCCGAGGACTCATGATGACCACAGGAAGCCAGTGATAAACCAGTTAATAAAATTATTCCGGCTTTCAGGCCTGGACCAAAGATCAGGGATACCTTTTTCATCAATATATATTGTTTTTATCGGTGATGAAGCTATCATGATTTTGTTTCCATTTCGTTGTGCGATTTGAAAAATCATGATGGTTTCATATAAAGCAAAGTTATAAATTACTTCTCTCGTTTCATAAAGAAAACCAGTACAAAACTGAGGAGAGCTACAGAGTTCGTATCAACTTGTAGTTAGCGTTATAATTCGTCCTTACCTGACATAGTCTTGGTCTATTGCAAGTCCATGTTTTTAGTCGAAATACATGGACTTGCAATAGACCAAGACTATTCAGCCACTGGATCAGTCACGACTATGACTGCACCACGACCCGACCAGTACCCGAAGACAATCCGGCCAGTAGCTGATTAGTTCAGCCGAATGATGCCCATTTAAGTCTGGCAGACCCTTTTTAACAAGTTATTTAAGAAAATAGCCGGGGATAACAAGGATGGCCTACATGACCTTTCCGGAAAAATTTATAGAATGACAGGAGTCAAGTTTTTTGCACTCTTTTTTAAGATTACGCAACTTCAGCTCTTCCTTCTTTTTCGCTTCCTTACTTGCAGAATCAAGTAAGCTAATATTGGACAAACTGGAATAAGCCGTATTGACTATTCTGTCAAATTCAAACGGATCATTTGTTTGTTTACATCCGAGACTCATAAAGATCCCCAAACAACACAAGGTCAGTAAAATTCTCATACTTTTAGTTAAATACTAATTTCTGATAAATATTTACATAATAAACAGGATTAAGAAATTTACTACACCAACAACCGTTTAACTTACATCAACGCGGAGTTAGCAGGATAAAATATACAATTTAGTAGTTTGTTATTTTAACACTATGCCCTATGTTACCACCCTATGATTTTTTGACAGGAGTCATTCCTAATATACTCGTTGCAAAGCTCAGTGTTTCCCTTTCTACAGCAGGCACATCCTTAGACAATAATGGTGAGGCGATGACGTGATTTCCGGCATTTGGAATAGCTACTTTTCGCTTAAATGCATCTGAAGTACCCAGCTCATCAAACATTTTAAGCATCGCATCTACCTTTACGGTAGCGTCCTGGTGTGTAGCATCCTTATAATAATATAACATTAATACAGGCTGTTTTACTTTTGCATAAGTTTCTTTAGTATTGGAGGTCTCCATGAATTCCTGTAATTGTGGTACTGCTTCCAGGCGGTACTGATTGTACCAGTACTGCAATACTTTAGGATCAGTATCATTACTCTTCTTGGAGTACATTCCACCCATTACTTTTCTAACCAGCTGAAGCCCCCAGGGCTTATTCGTCAGCCAGGCAGAGCTGTTGTTAATTTCAATATTTGGTGAATAAAGTATAATCCCTTTAATTTCCGGAAAGTTTGCCGCCAGTTTTATCGCGAGTGCTCCACCGGTAGAGGTTCCCATCAGGATCACTTTTTTTCCTAATTTTTTACCAATAGCATAGGCTTCAAGTGTAGAGGTCCATAGATTTTCAGGTGTAAATTCGAGCATGGCATCCTTCCCTTTCAGGCCGTGACCAGCCAGACGGGCCAGGTAAAGATTACAGCCAAAGGTTTTGGCAAAATTACGGTGCGTCGGTTCACCTTCGCCCTGACTTGCTGTAAACCCATGAAGGTAAACAACTGCATATTCTGTCTGCTCTTTATGTGTACTGTCAGCCCAGACGATCCTGGCCTCATTATCAGTTTTAACCGGAAGTTTCGCTTCTCTGTCATGGATAAATGTTTCCAGTTGCACCAGATTGTCCGGCAAAACAGGGAGAGCTGTAACATAGACTGGGGTTTCAGGTTTAGGACCTACCAGATAAACAACTGCCGCAAGAAGAATCACAACTCCTAAACCTAATAAAATTTTCATATACGTACCTATTTTATGCCTGTACCAAAATTAACATTTTTATTGAGAAACGTTTAATGAATCTCCGCACGACACCCGACTATATTTTCAGCTCATTTAAATAATAAACGCACACTTAATTATTATTAAGTACATTTCATTATGTTTGAATAATAAAACCATTTAGAATATATCAACCAAACAATTATCTAGTTAACGAATTATGAATCAAAAACCATCAAGTGCATTTGTCGGAGCTTCCTGGGTAGCTTTAATGGCAGGATTTGCTGCTTATAATATCGGTCTTTTCAATGCTAAAATGCTGCTGAATGAGAAAGGGTACTATTTTACCATCCTTATTTTCGGTACATTTTCTGCAATTTCAGTACAGAAATGTGTACGTGACCGCCTCGAAGGAATCCCTGTAACCAATATCTATTACGGTATAGCCTGGTTCTGTACAATTTTATCAATTTTCCTGTTAACCGTAGGTTTATGGAATGCTACACTAGATTTAAGTGAAAAAGGATTTTATGCGATGTCATTCTTACTTTCTCTTTTTGCCTCTATCGCAGTACAGAAAAACACAAGGGACAGTATCGGATCTGAACCTAAAAACACTCAGGATCAGCAAAATCAATTCTAGAAATTACCCGGTATAGTAAAACACAGGGTGTCTGCTATACCGGGTTTTAAAATTATTTTGAGGTCACATAGCGTCTGTGGTAATTCAACTGACCAGTATGGTAAGATAAATGTGCAAACAAATGTACCAGTACATATTCAATCGTCTGTTCTTCCTGAACTACCTTAATTTCGGCAGGATATTCTTCCGCTAATTTCGCCTCTGTCAAAGCAGACAAAGAAGCTGTGATGATCGCAGCCAGCTGATTTAACTCTTTCACCAGTTCGTCTTTAGTAAATAACCGGGCATTAAATTCAGCATCCCTGTTTCTTTCGTAATTGATATGCCCGAAAGGATTACCTACAAAAGTTTTCAGATTGCCAATCAGATGCTGGATCAGATTTCCTCCCGAATTCATTGTTCCTGGCAGTACCAGCCATAAAGACTCATCGTCCGGATACATTTCCAACTCTGCATTCAGTCTGGCAATGTCACGGTTAAATAGTTGAATATAAAATTCTGTTTTCATCTGTTTATATCTATTGTTTTTCATTTGTCAGATGGATCCGACATGATTAAAATAACACGTCCTGTAAGTCCTGGTTTTTATCGAATACGCTTTTTGCAAAAGGACAAAGCGGAAGTATCTTCACTTGTTTATCCCTTGCAAATTTAACGGCTTCCAGCACCAGCTGTTTCCCCACTCCTTTTCCCGAAAATTCAGGTTCTACTTCTGTATGGTCAATAATAAATTTACCGGGACCTGCCCATACATAGGTCATACGACCAGCTTCTTTATCATTTTCTTTATCTATAAAATAGCCGTTTTTTTCCTCGTTAACCTGCTCTATATTCATCAAAAGGATCTGTTATTATGATTTAAATTAGTTTCACTACTTAGCTCGCTGCTCCGGAAGCGGCACAAACTCTGTCTCGCCCGGAACCGGAGGAAAGGATTGTTCCAGCCATTGTTTTTTAGCTTCCTCAATCCGTTCTCTGCTGGAGGCTACAAAATTCCAGTAAATAAACCTTTCTTCAGGAAATGGCTCCCCGCCAAATATATAAACTGTAGTATTCTCCTGCATTTCAAACTCGCAAAGCTGACTGTCTTTCGCAATCATGATCCGCTTGGGTTCATAAATATTCCCATCGTTTTCGATAGCTCCTTCCAGGATATATAAGGCACTCTCTCCGTAAAGCTGTTCACCGATTTTCACCTTCTGGCGGTCCTTGCTTTTTAACTCAATAAAATAAAGGGGACTAAAAACCGGTACCGGAGATTTTCTTCCGAATGCCTCTCCTGCAATCAGTTTGAAAGCAACACCATCCTGTTCCCAGACCGGCATCTCATTTTCCTCGATATGTGCAAATTCAGGGGCCATTTCTTCTTTGTCCTTTGGAAGCGACACCCAGATCTGGAGTCCGTGCAGCATCTTTTCCGAATGACGCAAATATCCGGGAGTCCGTTCCGAATGTACAATGCCGCGTCCGGCGGTCATCCAGTTTACCTGTCCGGGTTTGATCTCCACTTCATTCCCTAAACTATCTTTATGCATAATACTACCTTCAAAAAGATAAGTCAGTGTAGAAAGACCAATATGCGGGTGCGGTGGAACATCCAGGTTTTCGTGGTCGTTGAGCTGGACAGGCCCCATATGATCAATAAAAGAAAACGGGCCAACCATTCTTTTTTCCCTGAAAGGTAACAATCTACCCACTATAAAATTTCCGATATCACTCGCTCTTTCTTCGATAATCAGTTTAATATTTGACATAAGATGCTATTTTGATACTATTACAGAACTAAGGTAAGATTAAATGTTTTTTCCCTATAATTCTTTTCGGATCCGGCTCAGCTGCGTTGGCGTTACCCCAAGATAAGAAGCAATGTGATGTTGTTTAAGACGTGAGGTCAATCCGGGATATTCCTTTAAAAAAGTCTGGTAGCGTTCTTTTGCCTGCTGATATTTGAGCGTGATTTCCATCTCCTCCTTATCTATTATCCAATGCTTCTCTATGTATTTGATATGAAAGATAGCCAGATCAGGAAACCGCTCGATCAGTTTCCAGAAAGAAAAGGCATCATATTCTATGATCTCTGTATCCTCCAGTGCACAGACATTAAATAAACTGGGTTCCTTTTTGATTAAGGCCGCGGTAGAAGCAACAAAAGAATTTTCGGCAAAGAACCTCTTGATTACAATATTCCCATCAATGGTAATATAATAATAAGAGAATAAACCTTTTTTCACAAAAGCCACTGACTTAGGAATATTTCCCTGCCTGAGCCAGTAATCATGCTTAGCTATAGTTTTGACCCTTACAATCTTTAAGACTTCTTCTATACAGGCTGCAGAAAGTGGCGCATATTGATTGAGTGCTTTAACAAATGAATCCATTTTCAATCCTCTTGTTTTGTCCTCGATAAATATCGGATTATTTCATACGAAACCTGCCTGATCCTTCTTTTGTTGCTTTATAATTATAATTCCCCTAGGATTAAAGAGCCTGATCCTTTAGAACTGCCATAGCATCGATCTCGATTAACATCCCATCCAGTGCTAAACGCGAAACCGGTATCAGTGTATTGACCGGGAATTTCTCATCAGGCCAGATCTTTTTTGACTCAGCGATCAGGATTTTGTGCTTTTCAGCATCATAATCTACGACTAATGTAGTCAGTTTGACAATATTGGCCAGTGTCAGCCCTTTACTTTTAAGTGCAATCGCCAGGTTCTTTAAAGTAAAACCTGCTTGTGTTGCAAAATCTTTGCTTAATCCACCTTTTTCGTCAGTTCCGGCTTGTCCGGCAACGAACACAAGAGTGCTGTTCGCCGGAACTGTCGCCATATGCGAATAGCCATGAGGACGAGGGTCATACAGACCTTTTGGATTAGAAATTTCCTGTGCGACAGACCGGTTACTCAGAACCCCTGCCGTAGTCAGCACAATTAGTGATTTAATGATATTCATGATTGCGTGAAATAGTTATGGATAAATAAGAATTGAAAAGCAGCAGCAGCCGACCAGTAAGCGGTGTTATGTGCTCCCGGACGTTCGATATAATCGTGTTCTATCTTCAATCCGATCAGCTTTTGATGTAAGGCCCTGTTGATTTCCAGTAAAGGATCATCCAACCCACAGTCAATGATCAGTTTTAATTCTTTGTTTTGTAATGAAGATACCGCATCACTGGCTGTATGCTTTTCCCAGCTTTGCTGATGGCCTGGATAATCACCCAGACTTTTCTCAATTCCATAGGCATTTTCAAACGGTCTGAAATCAACCGCTCCGCAAGTACTGCCTGCTGCCCCAAATAATTCTTTGTGACGGATAGCGGTAAAGAGTGCCCCCTGTCCTCCCATACTCCAGCCGTAAATGGCTCTTTTTTCTCTTCTGGCCAGTGTAGGATAGTGCTTATCGGTATAACTAACCAGTTCTTTACTGATAAAACTCTCGTAGCGGAGCTGATCATTCACCGGACTGTCAAAATACCAGCTGTCGAATCCTCCGTCAGCAAGGACAAAAATCATTTTATAGGCATCAGCCTGTGCACTCAAATCGGGAATATCCTGTTTAAAGGTTCTCACTGCATTTCCACTATAACCATGTAATACATAAACTACCGGAAACCTGGCAGTATCTTTCGTTTTACCAGGTGTAATAAAAATACAACGGACTTCTTTCTTCATCAGTGCACTAGGCACGGCAACTGTATCTACTTTTGCCGCAAATGTAGAACCGGCTAAAAGGATAATTGCTAAAAAAACTAACAGATGTTTCATATTATATATATTTATCAGACAAAGTACAGGCTAATTAATCTGCCAAACATTTACATATGTTGAGGAAATAAAGTAATTTTCAGTCCTATATGAGAACAGCCATTTACACCATCCTTTTACTGATTATGTCACAGTCTTTGTCCGCACAGAATAACTTTAAACAGCAGCAGAATACCTTTGAAAGGGTGAAAAATGCCTATGCCGAAAAATGGACAGAGCTACACAACAAACTGTCTCAGGGTGGGTTTAAGGATGATTTTCAGGTGTACATCAATGCCTATAAAAAGGAAGGGAAATTAGAAATCTGGATCAAAGATAAAATCCACTCCACCTACAGTCTGTTCAGGACCTACGATTTCAGTGCACATTCTGGCGTTTTAGGGCCAAAAACTAAAGAAGGTGATCTGCAAACTCCTGAAGGCTCTTATTTCATTGACAGGTTCAATCCGGAAAGCCGTTTTTATTTATCCTTGGGAATTAATTATCCAAATGCTATGGACCTGGAGAGAAGTGGAACAAATAATCCGGGTTCGGACATTTACATCCACGGTGATCAGGTTACTGTTGGCTGTATTCCCCTGACCAATGACAAAATAAAGGAAGTTTATATTCTGGCAGTCGAAGCGCAGAACAGTGGACAAACACAAATCCCTGTTCATATTTATCCCTTTAAAATGACAAAGGAAAATATGAAAAGAGAATTGTTAAATTTTCCGCAGCACCGCACTTTCTGGAAATCTTTACAGGCCGACTATACCTATTTTGACCAATATAAAAATCCAGGTTAGTACTGGTGTTAAGGACACCAGGTTTCCTGTAAATGTGACCAGTAAGCCAGCCCGTCTTCTCCTTTGACAAATAAGGCACTGGCAATTCTTTTATTATCCCCCTCTTCCCTGTACTGCGATTCGGTGTAAGTCATCAGCACGCAATTGTCGTTGATATAATGTGTGGCAATCTCATGGAGTTCTATCCTGATATCGGGTTTAATCCCATATACGGCAGGCAACCATGCTGCCAGCGCCTTGTAATCCATGGCTTTTCCACCTGGGGTGACCATGATAAAATCCTGACGGAATTTTTCCAGTAAAAGTGTTTCCGTAGCCTGGTCACTGGTGCTGTCACCACGAAACCATTCCTCAATATTTTTGATAAACAGCCTGATTTCTGCTGCCGCTTGTGTCGCTAATTCCATATCGTTCTGAGCTTAAAAAAAAATAAAACTAGGTCTTTATTTTAATATCCCATAAGGGTAAATGCATTTAAGGTTGTCAAAAGATAAAATGCGCTAAAAATGGACATCATCTTAAACCCACAACTCGTCAACAGCTCACCTCTGGTGGTCAATTGTTTTTCTGAAAAAAAAATAACTCCTCTAATTTAGCTATCCTATGACAGGCCAAAACCATACCCTCTGTTTTCTGTTCAGCAGTTTTCTTGCTATAGCCCTGATACTTGCTATTGCGGTCATTATTTACTTATTAAAAGTTGTTCATGAATCTTGTGAAGAATAAAATTTACAACCCGGTTTATCACCTGGTTTATCTCCCGATCTACCTGGTCAGCCTGCTCCCATCACCATTAATTAGTGTGACCCTTGGACAATTTCTCTATTTTATATCTTACCGGATTTTCAGATATCGTTATAACGTAGTGCTGCAAAATCTTTCCCGGTCATTGCCAGCTAAATCTTATGCAGAAATTCAGCAGATCGCCAAGGAATTCTATAAACACCTGGCCTGCATGATTATGGAGACACTCAAACTGTTCTCTGTCAGTCTGGAATCAATGGATAAAAAGGTAACGCTGGTTAATCCTGAACTTTTACATCATTATCATCAGCAAAACAGGAATATAATTGCTGTTTTAGGCCATTATGGAAACTGGGAATACCTGAACATTTTGCCGGCACAGCTTCCTTTCAAAGTGAATGCGATTTACAAACCACTGTCCAGTCAGGTGATGGATAAACTGGTACATCATGTCCGCGGCCGTTTTGGGATGCGGCTGCTAGCCTCGAACCAGGCCCTGAGATATTTGCTTAAACAAAAGGACCAGCCCCAACTGTCCATTTTCCTTGCGGATCAGTTTCCCGGCGATACTGAACAAGTCAAATTTGACTTCCTGCACCAGTCTACCAGTATGTTTAATGGTGCTGAAAAACTAGCGAAAGCCACCAATGCAGTTGTAGTTTATCTGGAACTGAAAAGGAAACCGGATAACTGCTGGGAAATTGGTTTTTCACTGATTACCGAATCCCCGAAGGAAACCAGTAATCAGGAAATCACCAAAATTTTTGCCGGTAAATTACAACAGACGATCAAGGGTGACCCAACCTACTGGTTATGGTCACACCGGAGATGGAAATATTAAACCTATTTCCATCCCCCGCCTAATGCGCGGTATAACAGGACAACTGCCTGCAACTGCTGTAACTGGTCATTGACCTGACTCAGCTGAGCAGCCAGATAACTTTGCTGTGCGGTCAGCACCTCTGTATAATTTGCCGAGCCGTATCTAACCAGCGCCTGTGTATACTTGACTGATTTTTCCAGGTTTTCGAGCTGACTGGCCCTGGTAATTCTTTTTTCTGAAGCCCTCTGGTAAGAATACATCGCATTGGAAACCTCCTGGCCGGCAATCAATACCGCACTTTGAAAACTCAGTACAGCCTGCTGTTGTTGCTCCATCGCAACTTTCAATCTGGTTTTATTCGCTCCGCGGTTAAAGATAGGCTGGGTAAGTCCGGCAGTTAAACTACTGATCCAGGATCCGGGGCCAAAGAAGCTGCTGTAACTGTTATATCCTCCGGATGCAGAAATGGTAAGTGAAGGATAAAAATAAGTCCTTGCTACATTACTTAATTCAAATGCATTCTTGAAGTTATATTCTGCAGCCTGTACATCTGGCCGGTTAGCTAATAACTGGACCGGGACCCCTGTCTGCAGCAAAGCAAGCGGATGTATCTGTGCAAACTGACTTCTTTCGATAGGTGCAGGCGCCCTGCCCAGCAATAGGTTTAAACCATTTTCTGTTTCTCTGATCGATTGCATCAGATCGGGGATAGTAACTGCCACTGCAAACTTACTGGATTCACTCTGTACAACTGCCGCTCCTGTTACCACATCGGCCGTTTTCAGCTTTTTCATAATATCAACAGTAGTCTGCCAGTTTTTCAGACTCTCGCGGGTAATGACCAGTTGCTCATCTAAAGCCAGCAGGCGATAATAATTAGTGGCAATATTACTGACTAATGTAGTCTGTACTGCTTTTGCACTGGCTTCTGCCTGTAATAAAGAAGCCAGGTTGGCTCTTTTGGCGCTGCTGAGTTTACCCCATAAATCTGCTTCCCAACTCGTGGTCAGTTCAGCCTGATACTGATACGGGATCACTGTTTTCCCCAGTATACCAGGATTTGAAGAACTGCTGGTTGTCACACTCGCATCAGTACCCAGTGTAGGAAAAAAGGCCAGCCTGGTTTGCTCAAAATAAGCTTCTGATTGTCTGATACGGGAATAAGCAGCTTTCAGGTCGAGGTTATGTCTGATCCCTTCGCCAATTAGCTTTTGTAACAGTGTATCGGTAAACATCTCTTTCCAGTGCAAATCGGCAATGGTCGTGGTATCTTTAGTGACAATTTCTCTGTATAAACCATCCATATCCAAAGCTGGTCGCTGATAAGGATGAGTTACTTTACAGGAGGCTATTAATATTATAATCAGCCCTGCAAGAGGTGGATAAATTCTCAAATATCGGTTCATCTGTTCGTATTTATAATTTGTGATCGGGTTTGCTTTTCAATTTCTCTTGCAGTGTCTGAAAAAGGATAAATAAAGTTGGTGTAATAAAGAGACCGAAAATTGTTCCGACAAGCATCCCGCCCACAGCACCGACACCAATAGAACGGTTACCATTGGCTCCTGCGCCTGTAGCCAGCATTAAGGGGACCAGCCCAAGTATAAAAGCAAATGAAGTCATCAGGATCGGACGAAGCCTTGCCTGTGCCCCTTTCACCGCAGCTTCTGTGATATCCATACCCGAACGTCTTCTTTCTACAGCAAACTCGACAATCAGGATAGCGTTTTTAGCTAGCAGCCCGATGAGCATGACCAGCGTAATCTGAACATAGATATTATTACTGATCCCGAATAAATGCGCGAACATAAAAGCTCCGGCTGTTCCTACCGGTATCGTCAATAGAATGGATAAGGGCAGCAAATAACTTTCATACTGAGCGCTCAGCAGTAAATACACAAAGACAAGGCACAACAGGAAGATAAATATCGTCTGGCTGTTTCCGGCAAGCTCCTCTCTGGTAATCCCTGAATATTCATAACTATATCCTGCAGGAAGTGTTTTTGCTGCTACTTCCTGTATGGCCGTAATCGCCTGACCAGAACTATAGGTCGAATTAGGGGTACCGTTAATACTGATCGAATTGAATAAGTTAAACCTGGTAATAGCCTGGGGTCCGTAAGCCTGGGTCAGGGTAAAAAACTCAGTTACCGGAACCATCTGCCCATCTGGTGTACGGACAAAAACACCATTCAGACTTTCTGGGGTCATCCTGTATTCAGGTGAAGACTGTACCATTACCCTGAACTGCTGTCCGAACTGGTTAAAGTTCGAGGCATAAATCCCTCCGTAATAACCTTGCATAGCATTGGTCACATCTGACACATTCAGGCCCGCATCCTTAATCTTCGGCACATTCATATTCATCAGGTACTGTGGGAAGTTGGGATTAAAGGAAGTCGTAGCGAACTGTATTTCCGGACGCTCTGAAAGGGCAGACAAAAAGTCTTTACTGGTTTTATAAAATGTAGCAATATCTCCTCCGGTACGATCCTGTAACTGAAAAGCGAAACCGTTCGTGGCTCCAAATCCCTGGATGGTTGGTGGTGCAAAAAACTTAACCTCTGCTTCTGTGATGTTATTTGACTTTTTAATCAGCTCATCGATAATAGCCTGCACATCTCTTTTACGCTGCTCCCAGGGAATTAACCGCATCACTACTGTCGCATAATTACTTCCACTACCGGAAAGCTGTCCGCGGCCTGTAACTGCCAGTACATTATTGATTTCGGGGATAGTATGTGCCAGTTTTTCTATTTTACGGGTCACTACATCTGTTCTCTCCAGTGAAGCATCGGGAGGAAGTGTGATATTACAATTGACTGCACCCAGATCTTCATTCGGTACAAATCCAGTCGCTGTATTTTTCGCAAGGAAGAACAATGCAACCATAAAAAATCCAAGGATAGATAAAGGTATCCATTTCTGTTTACTGAAGAAACTGATGGCATTCGCATACTTGTTGCTCATCCTTTCGAAAGAAGCATTAAAAGCAGCATAGAATTTCTCCAGGTAGCTCATCTGTTTTCCTTTTTCATGATGGCTCTTCAGAAACAAAGCACAAAGTGCAGGGCTCAATGTCAAAGCATTGATCGCAGAAAGGATAATAGCGATGGCCAGTGTTAACCCGAACTGTTTATAAAAGACACCGGATGAACCACCGATGAAACTCACCGGGATAAATACAGCAGACATGACCAGGGTAATGGAAATAATGGCACTTGAAATCTCACCGAGCGCGTCGATACTGGCCTGCCTGGCAGAGGTATATCCGCTATCCAGCTTGGCGTGAACGGCCTCGACGACTACAATCGCATCATCTACAACAATACCAATAGCCAGGATGAGTGCAAAGAGCGTGAGCAGATTGATCGTAAAACCAAATAGCTGTAAGAAGAAGAAGGTACCTACAATAGCAACGGGCACTGAAATCGCAGGGATCAATGTTGACCTGAAATCCTGCAGGAACACGAAAACCACGACAAACACCAGGATAAATGCCTCAAACAAAGTATGCAGTACCTTGTCTATAGAGGCCGTGAGGAAATCATCGACACTCTGCAAGACGACATAATGTATTCCCGGAGGAAAGGTTTTGGAAGATTTTTCCATTACTTTCAACGTTTCACGGATCACCTCTCTGGCATTAGAGCCTGCCACCTGTGCAACGTTGATAGACACCGCAGGGTGACCATTGGTCCGGGTACTGTTGAAATAACTTAATGCACCTAATTGTATCCTTGCAATATCTTTCAGCCTTAACAAACGGCTGCCCACATTGGAACGAATAACAATATCACCGAACTGCGCCGTGTCAACCAGTGTACCCGGGTATTTAATTACATATTGGAAAGCCTGTCCACCACGTTCACCAAACTGACCGGGAGCGGCCTGGATATTCTGATCAGCCAGTGCTGCAGTAATATCGGAAGGAACCAGTCCATAAGAAGCCATAGCTTGTGGGTTCAGCCAGATCCGCATCGAATAATCCATCTGCCCGGAAGCCGATGCATCCCCTACCCCCTGAATCCTTTTGACTTCAGGAATGATATTAATATCTACATAGTTCTGCAGAAAGGTCTGATCGTAGGCAGGATTATCACTGTAAACAGAAAAAATCAACAAGGTACTGGTTTGTTTTTTCTGCACAGTTACCCCTGCTTTAGTTACTTCCTGAGGTAGCAAAGGGGTAGCACGGGATACCGCATTCTGTACATTCACCGCTGCCATATTCGGGTCACTGCCGATCTTGAAACTCACGGTAATATTCCCTGACCCGTCATTACCGGCAGTGGAAGTAATATAATCCATATTTTCAACCCCGTTGATCTGTTGTTCAAGGGGAACAATTACACTTTTCAATACCACATCTGCATTCGCTCCGCTGTAATTGGCGGATACTTGTACAGTTGGTGGGGCAATATCAGGATACTGGGAGATTGGAAGGGATAAAAGGCCAAGTACACCCAGGGTAACTATAATAATAGATACCACGGTTGATAATACCGGACGTTCAATAAATAGCTTTAACATATGCTGATACTTCTTTAATTAATTTGTAGGATAACCAAGCTTAAGGATTGTTGTAAACGCTATCGGCATTTACCTTTGTAGGTTTGATTTCGAGACCTTCTCTTAGATTGGAGATACCATCTGCTACTATTTTGTCACCAGCTTTTAAGCCTTTCTGAACCACGAAAGAATCACCGGAACTGGCAGCTGTTGTAATTTCCACTGACTTTACTTTATTGGAAGCATCCAGGATATAGACAAAAAGTTTACCCTGTATCTGGTAGGTTGCTTTCTGAGGCACCAGTAAGGCCGCGTCTATAGTCCGCGGGATCCTGACTACGGCACTGCTTCCGCTTCTTACCAGTCCGTTATGATTTGGGAAAGTTGCCCTCATATTAATAGACCCTGTCTGGGCATTGATTAAACCACTTGCCGTTTCTACTTTTCCGGTTGTAGGAAGTACATTTCCGTTAGCCAGCACTAACGATACTGGTGGCAGCGTAGTTAACTTTTGCTGCATTGTTACTCCTTTGGCAGCCAGGAAAAAGTCAAGCCCCTGTCTTTCATTGATCGAAAAATAGGCATATATTTTTTCAATATTTGATACGGTAGTCAGCGGGTTTGTAGTGGTACTGCTCACTAAACTTCCAATTTTATAGGGCAGTGTACCGATTACCCCATCCACAGGGCTATAAATTTTGGTGTAACTCAAATTTGTTTTGGCATTATTCAAGGCAGCTTTGGCCTGAGCCAGCGCCCCTTGTCTTGATTCAAGGGTATATTGTGCAGATTCCAGCTGGTACGGACTCACAATATCTCCATCTACGAGTGGTTTTACTTTATCTACATTCATCCTGGCTGCATTCACATCTGCAACAGCTATTTTGATATTGGCTTCTGTTGTTTTTACATTCTGTTCGTACTGGGGTGCATTGATCGTAAACAGCAATTGTCCTTTTTTCACAGAAGCTCCCTCATCGACATAAATGTCAGCTACATATCCATCAATTTTTGGACGTATTTCTATATTTTGTATCCCCTGAATAGTGGCAGGATAATCTGAATAAATACTGGCCGTTTTGGGTGAAAGCGTAATTACAGGATAGGGTTTAGCCTGATCGGTGGTTTTATCTTTGTTTTTTTTGTTTCCGCACGAGGACAGGATAACAAGGATTGCCATAGTGGCTAAATGGATTTTTGGAGTGTTCATAGGTAATTCAGAAATTTTATTAGGGGGAAAAAGCGCTTATACATACAAGGTACTTCATATCAACATCTTAATGAATTAAAATGGATACAAAATAGTATAAAACGGAAAAAAAATTCCGGCGGATCAGATATATTTTAGCAATAAGGCGGGGCCCTGAGCGGAAGCAGCCGGTTATGATGGCCGCTGGGACTTTTAATGGTATACAATACCCGATAGGACAACACAACCAGAGCGGGAGGTATCAACCCAATATTATAGGCTACCGGAGGAAGAATATCAGACTGAAAATCCTGTGTAAAACACAGTAATCTGCAATGGATGATTTTAGCGCCGACCAGCGGGGTTCTTAAAATACTTTGTTCTACAGATTCTCCCCGATGCGAAAAAACATCCGCATACCTGACCATTGTACGTCCGTGCAAGCCAAAAATAATGGTTAGGATCAATAAAAATTTAAGTACGGCAGCCAGGATTTTTCCTGTTTTCATTCGGGGGATATTTTTATTATGGAACGCGGCAAAGATATCTATTAATTCTCTTTGAATACTGAACACTACAGTAACTATTTTGTTTTAAATATTCTTGTCGCAAATCACCCCTTAGTTTGTCTTCAATACCTATTTTGAGAAAACAAATTTCGTCTTAATTTTAATTCAATCAATTACAACCCCTTCATGTGCCGTCACATAAGCAATTATTAACCTCAAAAAAAATAAAGATGAAAATTAAAAGTATTAAAATTATTTACTGGATCACGACTGTGCTCCTGGCCCTGTTTATTTTACCAGGCATATTTTTCATGAACAGCCCTATGGCACTGGAAGGAACCAGACATCTGGGGTTACCACAAGGTTCCATATAGAAGCCAGTATAGGTGCTTTCATTGGCGGATTGATCCTGATTATACCGAAATTACCTTCACGCCTTAAAGAATGGGCTTATGTGGCCCTGGGCATTCAGTATATCTCGGCTTTAATCGCCCACCTGTCTGTAGATGGGATGGTTCCGATGTCTTTTGCACCTATACTGGTGTTTGCTATCTTATTAATTTCTTACCTGTGTTATCATCGTATCATCAGGTCTGTAAATGTACAGGGGTAACTAAGGTTTTATCTAGAACACTCTGAACCTTAAACTGAGTTCAAAGTTTCCATCTACATAACCTCTCAGTGCTGCAGTTCCGGTTGTATAACTGGCACTCAGGTTAAATGCCTGGAACTGTAGCCCCATACCAAAACTAGCACTTTGTGTAGAATGGTACATACCAAATACATTGACTTGTTTATTGGCAAAGACAAGATTAGCGCCGGCGTCAAAGATATCTGTATATCCTTTTACGCCACGTAAAGCAACTTTGGGTTCTACATCGAAACCATCTTGTCCTGGTGTCAGTGTCAGCCGGTAACTTGCTGCCGTATAAAAAGTAGCCTGGTCAATCGCATTGTTTACATCGGTTTTATGAAATACACTTTTCAGATTGGGCAATGCTGCCTGTAAAGTTAATCTGTTTGCGGTATAAGCCACTCCAAAATCCCCGTCCAGATAAGTTGCCCTTTGGTTATACTGACTAATCGCTACATCATTGGGATCACCGTTCACCAGGTTTTCATTCAGCCTCTCATTCGAGAAACCAAATGAGACCCCAAAATGCAGCTGATCATTTCTATCATTTAACTGTAGGTGGTAGGCATAGGTACCGACAACTCTTGTCCAGCGCTGCAGACCTATCTTGTCATTACTGACATTCAGACCCAGTCCTACCCTGTTATTAATTCCATAGCTACCTGTCCCCGACTGGGTGACAGTAGAGCCAGGTATGTTATTCCATTGTGCACGATAAGCCAGGTTAAAAGTCAGTCCAGTATCTATTCCGGCCATTGCCGGGTTACCCAGGTACTGATTCTGGTAATACATTGCCGCCAATGGATTTAATTGTGCGTAAGATTGGCTGGAGATGAATAAAAGCAGTCCTGTTATCAGTCCAAATATTGAGAGATTCCTTTTCATTTTCTTTGTTTTAATTGTTTCTAACCAGCGTTATAAAGCCTTTGAATTTGCTTCGGCCGTCTCCAAAATCTATAACATAAAAGTAGGTGCCTTCACTCAGCGGACTACCATTCACTGTTCCATCCCAGCTATTATCATATGCCTTTTTACTATAAACCTGTCTTCCGGCACGATCAAATATTTTCACTTCATTGTTAGGGTACACATCAATATTCCTCACTACCCATTTATCATTGACACCATCTCCGTTCGGTGTTAAAACATTCGTTGCATCAATGGTACGGTAATCGTCAAGGACATCAATGGTAATCAGCTGTGTACTGCTGCAACCTGATGCATTGGTAGCTGTTACTGTGTATGAAGTTGTCTGTGTTGGTCTCACTGTGAGTATCGCTGTGTTCTGTGCACCGATGATACCTGAAGCATTTGCCCATACATAGGTATTTCCTCCGCTGGCGATCAGTCTGGTCGTAACACCTTTTGATAGTGATGTTCCAGCTTCTGAAATAATGCTCAGTACCGGAACCGGGTTGATATTCAGCGCAAAGGTTCTGCTATAGGTGTCTACTCCACCATTAGCTGTTCCACCGTTATCTTTCACAGTCACTGTAATTCTTGCAGTTCCTGAAACTGAGTTGTTGGCCAGATAATAAGTCAGTGTTCCATTTCCATTAGCTCCCTGGCTTACTCTCAGATCACTGAACATCGACGGATTATCAGAAGTCACACTTAAGGTTGTGGTCTGAGTTGTCTCTGGTCCCGGAGTGATACCGCTTAGTGCAATGGTTTGTTTACTGGTTGTATTACACTGGGTCAGATCAGCTATTGCATTCAGTGTCGGAACTTCATTGACATCATTCAGATAAATATTGAATTGTTTATCTAAAGTCAATCCATACTGGGTTGTACTTCTGACTACAATACTATAAACAGCCTGTTGTTTGAAGTTCAGGACTTTTGCAGTAACGACCTGGTTACCACTGATAGCAAATGAACTATTATCAATATCTCCGGCTCCGCCAACCAGCGTATAAGTAAAGGTTGCATTCGGATCTAGAGAGGTACTGCTTAATGTTCCTGCCACCGCTCCTACAGGTCTTTTCTGATATAAAGGCTGTGGCGTGAAAGTTATGCTGGTTGGTATACCTGGTTTTATAGTCAGTACACCGTTTGCATAAGTGATAGCATAATTGGCCGCTGCCGCACCACTAACCAGTATCGGATAATCACCGGCTAAAGATGTGTTAGTGGCAGTAGTTGTTTCAGTGACTGGTGTAGTCAGTACAGCTGCTGTTTCTCCATTGACAAAACCAGTATAAGTTATAGTCAGTGGAGGTACAGTTGTACCTTGTATCATCTGTTTATTGTCTGCTGTAACAAGTAATGGCTGAGCTGTAATTATGCCGGTGTTATTGTTCAGGCTGGAGGTAGTCAGGACATAGTTTCCTGCATCTGTTCCTGTCAGTGCCAGGCCGATAACAGTTACCAATTTTCCTGTGGCTACGTTTGCATTGTCATAAACTCCCTGAGCCGGATTATTCAGCGCTACATTCTCTGAACCTACCTGACCACTGAAACTGTAATTACTTGCATTTAAGAAAGCAGTTGTGCTTCCGTCATAAACTTTAGTAATTGTTCCGGTCAGTAAAGGTGTAATGCTGGCTGAGGTAATTGTGCCCGGTGCGGTTAAGCTGGTTGTTGAAATCGAATAGTTGGCCGCGTCGGCACCTGTTAATCCTACAGCGTTAACAGTTACTGTACGACTGCCAGTATTTTTCTGGTCGTATGTTCCGCCAGAAGGGTTATTCAGCGCTACCTGATCAGTACCGATATTACCTGTAAAGCTGTAATTCGCTCCTGATAAAGTGGCTGTGGTAGTACCGTCATAAACTTTAGTGATGGTACCGGCCAATACGGGAACTATAGTCGCTGAGGTAATTGTTCCCGGAGCAGTTAAACTGGTGGCCGAAATTGTGTAGTTGGTTGCGTCAGTTCCTGTAAGGGCTAAACCACTCACAGATACAGTACGGTTACCTACTATTTTCAGATCATAAGTTCCTGCCACAGGGTTATTCAAGGCTACCTGATCTCCACTGACATTACCTGAGATACTATAATTAGATCCTGATAAGGTAGCTGTAGTAGTTCCATCATAAGCTTTAGTAATCGTTCCGGCAAGTACAGGGACGATAGTTGCTGAGGTAATTGTTCCAGGTGCGGTTAAACTGGTCGTTGAAATAGAATAGTTGGCTGCATCAGTTCCTGTCAGGGCTAAACCACTCACAGATACAGTACGGTTACCTACAATTTTCAGGTCATAAGTTCCTGCTAATGGATTATTCAGGGCTACCTGATCGGCACCGATATTACCTGTAAAGCTATAATTAGCTCCTGATAGCGTAGCTGCAGTGTTTCCGTCATAAATTTTTGTGATGGTACCGGCAAGCACTGGGGTAATAGTTGCAGAAGTAATTGTTCCCGGCGCTGTTAAGCTGGCAGCTGAAATCGTGTAGTTAGCTGCATCAGTTCCGGTCAGGGCTAAACCTGTTACCGTTACTGTACGATTACCCGCGTCTTTCAGATCATAAGTTCCTGCAGCTGGATCATTCAGGGCTACCTGATCTCCGCCAACATTCCCCGAGATACTGTAGTTTGCTCCTGATAAGGTAGCTGTCGTGTTTCCATCATAAACTTTAGTGATAGTACCGGCAAGCACTGGGATAATAGTTGCTGAAGTAATTGTTCCAGGAGCAGTTAAACTGGTCGCTGAGATCGAATAGTTGGCAGCATCAGTTCCGGTCAGGATTAAACCTGTTACCGTTACTGTACGGTTACCCGCAATTTTCAGATCGTAAGTTCCGGAAGCCGGATCGTTCAGGGCTACCTGATCTGCACCAACATTACCTGTAAAGCTATAATTAGCTGCTGATAAGGTAGCTGTAGTATTTCCATCATATACTTTAGTGATGGTCCCAGCAAGTACAGGAGTAATAGTTGCTGAAGTAATTGTTCCAGGAGCAGTTAAACTGGTCGCTGAGATCGAATAGTTGGCAGCATCAGTTCCGGTCAGGGCTAAACCTGTTACCGTTACTGTACGGTTACCTGCAATTTTCAGATCATAGGTTCCGGAAGCCGGATCGTTCAGGGCTACCTGATCTGCACCAACATTACCTGTAAAGCTATAATTAACTGCTGATAAAGTGGCTGCAGTGTTTCCATCATATACTTTAGTAATTGTTCCAGCCAATACAGGGATAATAGTTGCTGCGGTAATAGTTCCCGGAGCGGTTAAACTGGTTGTTGAAATCGAATAGTTGGCTGCATCTGTTCCGGTCAGGGTCAAACCTGTTACCGTTACTGTACGGTTACCCGCAATTTTCAGATCATAAGTTCCGGAAGCCGGATCGTTCAGGGCTACCTGATCGGCACCAATATTACCTGTAAAGCTATAATTAGCTGCTGATAAAGTGGCTACCGTGTTTCCATCATAAACTTTAGTAATCGTTCCTGCCAACACAGGGATAATGGTTGCCGAGGTAATTGTTCCCGGAGCCGTTAAGCTTGTGGTTGAAATCGTGTAATTCGCAGCATCTGTTCCTGTTAATGCTAAACCAGCTACTGTTACTGTACGGTTACCCGCAGTTTTCAGATCGTAGGTTCCTGCTGCAGGATTGTTCAGGGTTACCTGATCTGCACCAATATTACCTGTAAAGCTATAATTGGCTCCAGTTAATGTAGCTGTGGTAGTCCCGTCGTAAACTTTGGTAATCGTTCCTGCCAGCACTGGTACAATAGTCGCTGCGGTAATTGTTCCCGGAGCAGTTAAACTGGTTGTCGAAAGCGTATAGTTGACAGCGTCTGTTCCGGTCAGGGCTAAACCTGTTACGGCTACAGTACGGTTACCAGCAATTGCCAGATCGTAAGTCCCGGCAGCTGGATTATTCAGCGTTACAACGTCTGCACCAATATTACCAGTAAAGCTATAGTTAGCTGCTGATAAAGTGGCTGCAGTTGTTCCGTCATAAACTTTAGTAATCGTTCCTGCCAGTACAGGCGTAATAGTCGCTGCAGTAATTATTCCCGGCGCAGTCAAACTGGTCGTTGAAATCGTATAGTTGACTGCATCAGTTCCGGTCAGGGCTAAACCTGTCACAGTTACCGTACGGTTACCTGTTGTTTTCAGACTATAATTTCCTGTTACAGGATTATTTAATGCGACCTGGTCAGCACCGATATTACCGGTAAAGCTATAGTTCGCTGCTGATAAGGTGGCTGTAGTAGTTCCGTCGTAAACCTTCATAATTGTTCCTGCCAGTACAGGGACAATCGTTGCCGAGGTAATTGTTCCCGGCGCCGTTAAGCTGGTTGTTGAAATCGTATAGTTAACAGCATCAGTTCCGGTCAGGGCTAAACCTGTCACCGTTACTGTACGGTTACCTGCTGTTTTCAGATCATAGGTTCCACTTGCCGGATTATTCAGGGTTACATTTTCCACACCTACCAAACCGCTGAAACTATAATTTGCAGCTGTTAAGGTTGCGGCTGTTGTTCCGTCATAAGGTTTGGTAATGGTTCCTGCCAGTACCGGTATAATCGTCGCTGAAGTAATTGTACCCGGTGCAGTTACAGTGGTCGTAGAAAGTGTATAATTGACTGCATCTACCCCTGAGAGTGACAAACCAATAGCAGTAACTACACGGCTGCCAGCGTCTTTAATATTATAGGTTCCAATGGGTGGATTAATCAGGGTTACAGCATCTGTTCCGATAACTCCCAGAATGTTAAAATTAGCTGTCGATAAAACGGCTGTAACATTCCCATCATAAACCTTCGTAATTGTTCCTGCCAACACAGGTGTTATCGTTGCAGTGGTAATAGTTCCCGGTGCGGTTAAACTGAGGGTAGACAGCGTATAATTTGCAGCATCAGTTCCTGTCAAAGCTAAACCAGTAACTGTTACTGTACGGCTACCCGCAGTTTTCAGATCGTAGGTTCCTGCTGCAGGATTATTCAGGGCCACATTTTCCGTCCCTACCAGACCACTGAAGCTGTAGTTTCCAGCTGTTAAGGTTGCGGTTGTAGTACCATCATAAACTTTAGTTATTGTTCCGGCAAGTACCGGTACAATAACCGCTGAGGTAATTGTACCCGGTGCAGTTAAACTGAGCGTAGAAAGTGTATAATTGATAGCATCTGTTCCTATAAGTGCCAGACCAGTAACCGTAACCGTACGACTACCTACATTTTTCAGATCATAAGTTCCGCTGGATGGATTATTCAGGGCTACATTTTCCGTACCTACCTTACCAGTAAAGCTATAATTCGCAGCCGCTAAAGTAGCCGTCGTAGTTCCGTCATAAGTCTTCGTGATTGTTCCTGCCAGTGTCGGTGTAATAGTCGCTGAGGTAATTGTTCCAGGTGCGGTTAAGCTGAGCGTAGAAAGTGTATAATTGATAGCATCTGTTCCTGTAAGAGCCAGACCTGTCACAGTAACCGTGCGGGAACCTGCATTTTTCAGGTCATAAGTTCCGCTGACCGGATTATTCAGCGCTACATTTTCTGTACCTACCTTTCCTGTAAAGCTATAATTTCCAGCTGCTAAAGTGGCCGCTGTAGTTCCGTCATAAGTTTTCGTGATTGTTCCTGCCAGTGTTGGTACAATAGTCGCTGAGGTAATCGTTCCCGGCGCGGTAACACTGGTAGTGGACAAGGTATAATTCGCGGCATCAGTCCCGGTCAGTGTTAACCCTGTAACGGTAACGGTCCTGCTACCTACGTTTTTCAGATCATAAGTTCCACTTACAGGATTATTCAGGGCTACATTTTCTACTCCTACTTTACCTGTAAAAGTATAATTTGCTCCGGCTAAAGTCGCTGTTGTAGTTCCGTCATAAGTTTTGGTAATGGTTCCTGCCAGTGAAGGCACGATGACTGCCGGAGTGATATTACCTGTAGCTGTAACTGTGTTCAGCGTATAATTCGCACTTGCGGCACCTGTTAAACCCAATCCTACAAAACTGATTGTTTTATTATTCGCTACAGTTGCATCGCTAAATGCCGCCGAAGTATAAGTTACACTAACTACATCAGCACCTACGACCCCACTAGCGGCATTAAGCGGGTTAAAAACTACGTTAGCATTTGCGGTTCCATCATAAGCTTTAGTAACAGCTGCGAATGTAGCTGTTAATGGTTTTTGTGCGATAACCAGTGAGAAGGCCTGAGACCCTGAACTGATACATGCGCCTGTTACCGAAACGGTAAAATTAGAAGTCCCGGCTGCTGTCGGTGTACCTGAGATAACCCCTGCAGCAGAAAGTGTTAAACCAGTTGGCAAAGTTCCTGCACTTATCGAATAAACATAAGGTGCACCACCTCCCGTAGGCGTTAAAGTCTGACTGTATGCTGTCTGATAAGTACCTGAAGCCAATGAAGACGGAGCAAGTGTAATTACCTGACTGGCCAGTGTCAGCTGTGCAGCCGTCGAAGTTACGGGACCCGCAGCACCAGTTACAATTGCCTGGTATTGATAGGTACCCAGTCCATTTACATTTGAAATTGTAAGTGTTGCACTGGTAGCTCCGGAATATACTCCTCCATTAGTAATATTCGTAAAAGTAACTCCCAGATCTGTACTCACCTGCCATTGATAAGCACAGGCATTAGTAGTTACAACAGCAAAAGTGGTTCCGGTACCTGCACACTGACTAAGTCTGTTCAGCGGCTGAGTGGTAATTGCTGCCCCGGTAACCGTAAATGTCTCGCCCGAGAAAAAAGGAGAAAAGGAAGTTCCGTCATTGAGTATCTCCCAGTTTGCAGGATTATTCAGTCTGGTTACAATAGCCGAAGCTACACCGGAAGTAGTTCCTCCCCCGGCAGCTGTTGCTTTATAACGTGCGGTATAGGCAGTATTAAATGTCGGGTCGGTCGGATCAGTCTGAACGATGGACAAATTCTGAGCTCCACTGGCCAGGCCTGCAGGTAACATCGATTCATCAGCAGCAAAAGTAGCTGGCGACAAGGTGACATCCCATCCGGAAACTCCGCCCCCATTGTTATGATTTATACTCATCCCGGCCAGAAATGTTGGTGCAGCGGGAGTACCGATAAAAGCAAAAATCTGATCACCGGAAAACACACCGAGACTCATATACTCATGAGGCGTTCCGGGAAAATTAACCCGGGTATCATAGGATTCTGTAACTGAAGTTACGACACCCGCAGCGGCATTATTCTTATCAAAAGCGGTTAAACTAAATTTACATTTGATGTAAATCTGTGTCCCTGCCACATATTTTTTATCTGCAGTCCAGAGGATCATACCATCGCTTACAGCCTGTGCATCAACCTGAAAAGCATTAGCCGAAGTCCAGCCAAAGTCTGTAAAATAAATTTGTGTACCGGCTGCGACGTCACGAAGCAGCACGAAGGAGAATTTGTCATCCTGAGTTAAGCCGTTGATCCCATCGTCCTGGAGATCATAACCGGTAAATACAAGATCACCCTTACCCAGGGTACATTGAGCTAAGGCACTATAACTAATGCCTGTAAGGAAAACTAAAGACAATAGAATGCCTTTAATTACCCTTTTGAGAGAGATTTCCATGGGATGATGGATTAGTGAGCGTTTATATAATTTAGATACTAGTGGTTTAAGAGCACATGTATGTATTGATCCATCCTGAGACAAGTCCCTGGGCTGGATGAGCACATATTTCAGTCCATTCCTGCAGTACTTCATCATAAAGCACTACTTCCTCCACGATCAGTTCATTTTCGGCCTCAAGTTTTACCCTGTACGCCGGAGAAAGCACCTGATGTGTTTTTCTATCCACATACATTACCCCTTTAGCCCCATTCATTTCATTGTTAAACAAATGAGCTAACACCTGTTTAATTTTGAAAAGTGGGTTTGCTGTAGCGGTAACAATGTAATTCGTCAGTAATACACCAGTATCCCAGCCCAATGCAGCAAAAGCATCTGGTAAACGTCCGGAACTGGCTTTAAAGACATTGCAGAAATTGATATTTTCGGCATTTTTTATGTTTACTGTCCAGGGTAAATAGGCATTCACAGTCTTGGACAGACTAAAATCTTCATCTTCCGGTAAGTGTATTTCATCCAGCATAGCTGGATTAGCAAAGATATTTAAAGGTGTTGCAGGAAACTTCTGAGCCAGCTGTTCATAAAACACAGGACTCAGATCACTGTAAACAGCCAGTATATCTTTTACTTCCGGGTTAGCTTGTATGAAATCGGAAAGAGGGTTAATGTCAAACTCATCAGCCTTGAATTTACTGACAAAATTAAAGACAATATTACTTCCTTTACTCATATAGCCATCACTGATACCATGACAAAGGCTATAACCACCGTCATAATAGGATGTAGCATTCACTGCCTTACTACTCTGATCAGCAGCAAATTTACCGGTAAGCCGGCAATGCAAAGCATAATTGAGCGTATGATAAATCACATAAGGCTGTAGTTTTACCGGGGGGTACTTAGCCCCGGTATTGACTATAATTAATAATTTCTTTAATGAACTGATCAACGGAAAAAGACATTCTACAACCGGATGATCAGCAAAAACTATTAATATATCGGCATTTTTCTCAAGAAGCATATCCTGCGCTTCTTTTAACATCTCTATCTGGTCAGTGCCAAAACCAATTGATGAAGTATGTAATTCAGGTAACAAAGCCGGGGCTAATTGTCCTAAACATCCTTTCAGCCCCGCTATAAAATTATAGGAGATCAGGGGATAAGTAGTGGAATTAGGGAGCAGTATACCTATAGTCATATTGTTTAATTTCTGGATGGGAAAATACCTAGTGTAGCAATAATAAAATTGATCACCTGGAAGGGTTGCATATTTTCATGAGCCGCACTGCTGCCAAACTGGCTCAGTACAATATTAGTATCCAGCGGCCCCATCGCATTAGTAGTTGGTGTCCGGCTGAAATATTTTTTCCCCGGGGCAATTGCCAGTCCGTTATTAATCGGCGACACCTGGGTATCAGGATTATCCGCTCTTACCTTCATTTCTACAGTTCCGGTAACAGCATGTGAATGGTTAGGTATAGTGGCATTGGTTAAAACCACACTTTCTGCCCCACCGGTCTGACCAAGAATATAGGTAGTCCCGGATGTAGCTGATCTGCCCATATGAATGGGTGTACGTCCACGCAGATCAGGCAGACCAAATGTGGTTACGCCATCACCGCCAAAATTTGTTCCTATTAAAGCAAACAGGGTTGAATTGTTCGCTATCGAGATCAAAGAGCCATCACAAAGTGCCCAGCCTGCCGGGGCAAAATTGCCTCCAAACATTGATACTTCTCCGATATAAGGTTCTGCTGCCATAATTTTAAATTTAATTTCGGGATGGAAAAACGCCTACCACGGCAATAATAAAATTGATTGCTAAATAAGGCTGTATATTATTGTGTGCCTGACCACCACCCTGCGTACTGGTAGGACTGGTCAGATTGACAATAAGAGGGGCCATAAAATCGGTCGCACTGCCCGAAGTAGAATATAGATTATCTGTAGTAGGTGATGCGGCAGGTAAACTGCCAACCGCATTGGCTGTATTAGGCGCAGCACCTGTATTGATCACAGGGTTCAATCCATGCGTATGGTTAGCCATAGTACTGTTAGTAATTACAACTGTTGTTACCCCTCCGGTATCACCGTTAGTACGGGGCGTCAGTGCCGGGCCGTTACCTTGCCCTACAATCGCATTTCCCTGGAGATTGGGAAGCCCAAAATTTGTCGTCCCGTTTCCTCCATATTGTGTTCCCAGTATAGAAAAAAGAGCGGCATTTTGATTAATTGCCAATATTTGCCCATTACAAAGCGCAAAACCTCGGGGGGCAAAATTAAAGCCAACCATACAAATTTCGCCAACATAGGATTCATCACCTGCTGCCATAATAAGTGTAGATTAAATTGTTAAATTAATTTCTTGAAGGAAAGATACCAGTAAGCGCAATCACAAAATTCAACACGACAAAAGGCATCCTGTTTTCGTGTGCTTGTCCTGATCCGACTTGCTGCGTATTAAATGGGCCATTATTATACATAGCTGTATCTGCACGATTACTGAAACGTGTAGTCAGTGCAGGATTTGAAGCATAATAATTATTTTCGGGAGCTGTTGCATTCGCAGTGGTACTGCCTGCTTTTGCCCTCACATAACCAGCACCAAAGGTATGGCTGTGCAATGGGATCTCAGTGAGCGTAAGCAGATGACTTTCTTCTCCCGAGGTAGCCCCTAAAGTATAAGATCCGGTCCCATAATGTAACGGTGTCCTGCCTCTGAAATCCGGCAAAGCGAAAGTAGTTACTCCATTCCCTCCATAGGTGGTTCCTAATAAAGAGAAGAGTGCTGCATTTGTATTAATAGCTAATAATTGTCCATCACATTGTGCATACCCTCTTGGAGGGAAGTTAAAGGTGAACATGCTGATTGATCCTAAGAAATCACTCATTATTTGATAACATTTGAGAGTCGTTAATAATAATATAGTTTTGTATCTTGTACTGGAACTAATTTAGGCGTCGTTAATTCTATCGTAAAGTTATATTATATTTTGACAATTACAATAATTATTATTTTTTTTCGTTCCGCTTGGAAATGACTGTGTAAATTTTTCTATGTTTATGGCATATTAACGCCAATCATATGTCCGACAACCGCAGGTCATTTCTCAAAAACAGTACTCTCGCAGCAGCCGCAACCTTACTAAGCAGACCCATTAACACCTTAGCTCAGGTTAGCAAAAATGTCAACACCCTACAATCATCCAGACATACGGTAACGATTTACCATAGTATGCGATTGAATGGAAATGTTGACGATCCGGGAGGCATCAATCAATTTAACACCGTACTCAACAGACAGAGTTCAGGGGGGCTGATTTTAGACACAGGGAATTTCCTGGGTGAAGAAAAGGATAGAGCTCACCATGAGTCAGTTATTGCCGCAATGAATTCGGCTGGTTATCATGCCAGTATTCCAACTGCACAGGACCTGAGTAATGGAGAGACTTATTTAGCCAGTCTGACTGCTACGATGAGTTTCAGTCTATTAAGTTGTAACTATTCTTTCACTAATGAAACCCTGGCATCCTTTGTAAAACCATGGCAGATTATCAATTTCGGCAGATATAAAATCGGCCTGACTGGTATCGGTCCGAAAATAAATGGGATTAACTACCAGGATCCCATTAAAAAAGCAAATGAGACTGCAATTTATCTGAAAGAGCACCAGAATTGTGACCTTGTTGTATGTTTATCAGACCTTAATTATAAAGACCAGGCAGGCAACCCTGATAATTTCAGTATTGCAGAAAAATCTAAGTATATTGATTTTATAATCGGTAGAAACGAACAAAACCAGAAAGCACATACTATGGTTGTAAAAAATTCGACCGGACATGATGTGCTTATCGGACATTCTTCACCTGATAATCTAATGATGGGAAAAATGAGTTTTGAATTCAGAGAAAAACAAAAACATACTCTAAAGATCAAAAATCTGAGAACTTTAAACGCATAAATCTTTGCTAGAGCAAATTGTGAGTCTCTTTGATCACATCCATGACAAAAATACTTTTTGTCTGCCCTATTCCTTTGACTTCACCTAGTTGATTGACAAAGAAATTATGATAGCTTTCCATACTTCCGGCGACAATTTTAACCATAAAATCAAAGTCGCCGGAAATATTGTAACACTCTACCACTTCTTTAAATTCAAGCATAGCTTTAATAAAAACAGCGCCTGCTTTTTTATTATGTTCCTTTAGGGTAATCATACAAAGTACAATCATCCCCTTTCCTATCAATCGCTTGTTGAGTATTGCCGCATACTGCCTGATCACCCCGCTTTTTTCCATCCGTTTAATCCGTTCATGAGTCGGTGTCGGACTTAAATGAATCAGGGCCGCAATTTCTCTTACGGTAAGCTTGGCATTCTCTTCCATTAACCTGAGAATTTCATAGTCTTTTGTATCCAGTGTAACGGAAGGTCTTTCGGATTGTTCTGTATTTGGCATAATAATGATGGCTTGATAGTACTTATGTACTTTTAAAAGTAAACAAATATCACATCTGTTCTGAATATTTATTATTATTTCTACAATCTATTCCATATTAATACATTTGAAAGAACAACACACTATTATATGATTACAAAAAAGAATGGTATCCTGATGATTGCTTCGATGGGGATTTTTGTGGAAGCACTGGATATCGCCATTATAAATTTAACTATTCCCTCTATTCAGTCACAGTTCAGTATTACTAATGACCAGGTACAATGGCTGCAAACACTATATGTATTATTGTATGGTGGCTTCCTGATTATTGGTGGAAAGTTATCGGATGTAATAGGTAAAAAAACCATATTCATCGCTGGTTCTACTTTGTTTTTATTAACCTCATTAGGTGCCGGTCTCTCGGGTTCATTCGGAATGTTAGCCTTATACCGGGCAGTACAGGGCCTTGCTGCAGCACTTATTATGCCTTCGGCGATGTCTATTGTCACCCATACTTTTACTGAAAAACACGAACGTAGCAAAGCGATAGGAATTTTCAGCTCTTTTGCGGCCATCGGATCAGGAAGTGGTTTATCAATTGGTGGTATTATCAGCACTTACTGGGGCTGGCACTGGGTTTTCCTGATCAACGTACCTGTTCTGGCAGTAGTTATCATTCTATCCTGGTTCTATCTGGATGCTGACATCCCTGCTGTGCAAAAAAAATCACCGGACCTGATCTCCGGATTTTTACTGGTTGCCAGTCTGCTGATGCTGAGTTATGGTGTACATGAAATAGGTAATTTCCAAAAACACTATTTATTACTTACTGCTTTAACTATCGGCATTATCACCTGCTTAAAACTATTATACACAAGACTCTGCCGTCACCAGGAACCTTTGATTGATCTCTCTATTTTCCGTTCTTCCAAAGTAGTCACCGCGAATGGGGTTTTCTTTTTACTGGGCTCGTTCTTTACAGGTTATTTATTTATCATTTCCCTCATGCTACAGAGAGATATGGGGTTTAGCGCCGCAAAATCAGGTTTACTTTTAGTTCCGTTCAGTATCTTATCGGCTATCGTAGCCAAATTTATTCTGCCTGTATTAATGAAAAGACTAAATATTGGTCAGACAGGAATTTTAGGTATGATGATGATGTTAACGGGTGCCATCCTGTTAATCGGCGCGGTATTAACAGGACACGCTCTGCCCTTAATCCTACTTTCTGCTGCCTTTGTATCAGGACTGGGGATGACAATCAGTTATACAGGGCTATCGGTCCTTTCTATCCAGGATGTTCCAAGTAAATATTATGGTTTAGCATCCAGCCTGTCAACCACCTCTTACTTTCTGGGTGCCGGAATAGGTTTATCCATATTGACTCTTTTTATGCAGTCAACAACTGTCAATGCAGCCATTACCTCCCTCCCGATAGTTATTCTGGGTATATATGCTTTTATCGGTTTAAGCTGGCTGATGTTGTTTAACAGGAAACAAAATACTAATTTCATTCCTGAAACTAATCACAGCTAAAATGTTTAAAGAAGATATTATTACCTGCGAAAAAAGACTTCTTGAAGCTATCCGACTAAACGATGTCAGTGTACTCGATGAGCTCCTCCATCAGGATCTCCTATTTACCACTCCTCAGGGTCAAACAATTTCCAAAGCTCAGGATATGGAGAACTATCATTCGGGAAACATTGCCATTACACACATTGAATCAGCGGATCAGGCTATTCATCTGATAGGTGATACGGCTGTAGTAGCGGTAACTATTAATTTACAGGGTAAATATCTGGTACATAGTCTGGATGGGAATTACCGTTATACCAGGGTCTGGAAAAATATTGAAGACTCCTGGAAAGTGATTGCCGGAAGCAGTGTACAGCTCTGATCCTGGCTTAAAAATCATCTGATAAGATAGATTTCTGCAGATCGAAACGGTCGGCAAGATCCTGAGAGATAAACTGGGCAACTCTTAGTGCCGTCTTGCTGTTTTTTAGTTGTGAGCGTCTCTTTTGCGTGAGATAATCGTCCAGCATGACATCGGTAACCAGTTCATTTGTTACCGGTTTTTTAGGATCCTGCACTTTAACCGGATCTTTAAAGTTCATATCTGTAATAATGACGCGGTATTTAAAGTCTTTAACGTGAATACTTACAGTAGCGGTTAAAGGATATGCCAGAACTGCAGGTGTCGTAAATGCAGTAGCCCCGTACCTTCTGGCATCAATCATATAAAAAACCAGTTTTCCGATAAACTGATTTTCGGCCGGATAAATATGACGGTCATACCTGAATTTTTTGATGGTTGCCAAAAGGGTATAAAGTCTGTCACTTAATTCCTCCTTTTCTAGTTTTGAAGTATAAACTTTCTGAAAAAGCACCGCATGATTTTTTAAAATAATGGAAGTTCCCGGAACACTGTCCTGGACTCCATCGGTAAAGTTAAGAGCATACTTATCGTTCTGCGCAAAACAAAAGACTGGAGCAAGTAACAACAGTAATATAAATTTCATCTTCTTTGGAGGTATATTTTTTTAAACGGGACAGATCCCGTTAAGGGACCTGTCCTGAATAAGTTACGATCTTTGATTAAGTTTTTTCAGGTTATTTTTTACAATGGATATAGTGCAGCAGTAGCTTGTTTATCTTTAGTAGATAATACAGTAGCTCCTGAATTACACTGACCTCCATTCATCAATGAAGACGCATCTGTTCCACCTACGCCCGGTACAGGAGTGGCAGTTCCTTCACCGATAGCGGACCAGTTAGTATGTCTCAAAGAGATATTATGGCCAAGTTCATGCGTAATCGTCCGTTGACGTTGCGCAAAACTATTGGCAGCAATATATGCTTTGTTGATTTTGATTAAATTACCTGCAGCACCTCCTGAGGGGAATGTTCCCTGTCCACAAACACCGCTTCCAAGATTTTCATCTTTAATCAGGATATCATAAGTCCCAGTGGTTACAATGCTGAAACGAACACTTGAATTCGCTATCGCATTCCATTGATCAACAGCCGAAGTCACCTCAGCATTCATGCTGGTCATCGAAGCATCAACTTTTACTCTGATATTCTTTTTGTTAGTGGCGTTAACCAGGCTCCCGGTATAAAACTGCTCAGTCTTAGGCTGACCATTTGGAATAACCATGTTTTTAGGGAAGATAATATCTTCCTCTACAACATAGCTATCACCATTATCGACGATAGCTGTAGCAGGAAAACCAAGACTCTTAATGTAGGATAATACATTTTCAGATTTCTGGTTTTGAGGTGTTGGATTTGCAGGTGTCTCTTTGGTTTTAGAGCAGGATGCAATCACTACTGCGGCCAGCGCAATTAAAGTGATAAGTCTTAATTTTTTATTCATATGGTTGAGTGTTAGGTAGATCGTAACACCCTAATATAAGAATCTCCAAATTATAATTGTAACTTTTCTGACACTTATTTTAAACAAGTGTTAAAAATACACACATTAATATTAAGCTATATTAACACAGAAAACTGTATTAATATAGCTTTTTAAAAAAATTATTTAATGACTTTACCATTTATCCGGATACTATCCCAGCCATCGTCGAGCCCCTGTCCTTTGATATAACTTATCTTATAGGTACTGCCCTTTAAGTTTGACTGATTTACCATATCAAACTCAAAGGTTCTTTTGTCAGCTGTTTTTTCTACGAGTTTCACCTGATAGTCATTTGTACTTTTGTCATTCAGGGTATTAAAGACATCATTGAGTGGGGCATCAAACTTTGCATGTAAATAGATCATACCCGGCTGATCCGGAAAAGCCTCCAGTAACTGGTTATTCTCATCTATCCGCATATATTTTGTGGAAGTAGCATCCCCGCCAATCAGAGAATAGAATTTATAATAGAGCTGTTTATTAATCCTTACCGTATCCCGGATTTCGGTATAGGTATGCGTGCCATGTGTCCAGCGGTTTCCAATCTGCATAGGCAGGAAGGAATCTTCGGCTGCTATCTGCGGGGTACCCTGTTTTTTAACTTTACAGGACGAAAATGCTAAAATGATCAGTAAATACATTAGAGAAGAAGTTTTCATAAGGTTAGATTTATTTCTAATTTATGAATTAAATCAGAAATAAATCTTTTATTAACTCAATCCTTCTTTCGACAGTTATTTCTCCCCCCATTCCCGCAGATTGTTATTTCCAATGGAGAGGATATGCGACAGATAGCTGACCTGCTGCAAAAAGGGATTCTAAAATCACACTTGCATAAGATCTATCATTTTGATGAACTGAAAGAAGCTCATACCGAGATGGAAAAAGAAAGGACAAAAGGAAAGATAGTCGTTACTATTTAATGATGATGGGCAGGGTCTGACAATTTTTCATAAGTCCCTACTTTTGAAAGATCGAGGATAGTCTGCCCGTTACTGTCTCTGGAGAAGATAGTCACAAACCTGGCATTATGGATAATATCTTCATCTTTATAAGAAGTACGGGTATGGACAGTCTGAGAAAAAGTATCATCAAATGCCTTTAACAGCACCAGTATTTCTACTTCAGCATCCGCTAATTCTGCTGCTGTTTTCTGATGAAACGGACTGCTTTCATCAATAGGATGAACGACAGTCCAGCTCATCGTCAGCAGACCAATTTTAGACCGTTCCAGTTCTAAAGGATAAAATCTTCTTGTTTTTTTCCCTTTGACCGATTCATTATAGGACAGAACAACCTGTACCTCAATTTCTATCAGCTGATTATTTCTCAGATTGGCCAGTCTGAACATCAAACCAAGACCTTCTCTATAAGGAGCGATAACCATGTTTTTACTATAGGATATTTTTGCGGTCGGTCTGGAGAACCGGCCATATAGTAAACCTGTAGCCAATGCAAAAGCCAGTAAACCGAGCATGGATTCAAATGCAGCCAGACAGCTTGTTAAAAAACCGTCCGGACTGATATGCCCGTAACCAACAGTAGAGATGGTTTGGGCTGAAAAGAAAAAAGCATCAAAGAAATGATCTCTGGGGGTAATTCCTCCGGCTCCTTTAAGATGTTCAATACCAATGAACACATAAAGTGAAGCAAAGAATATATTGACAACCAGATAAGCAATCAGCAGGATGAAAAGAAACTTCTTCCAGCTCATGGAGATCAGCCAGTTGTAAGTATCAGAAGTTCTGATTAATGGCAGACCAATCCGTTTGATATTGGAAGATCCGTCTGTATTCATCATCCTCTGCTCTCCGGTTACAGGTTGTGTACCAAAGCCAAGATCGTCGTCAAATTGTGATTTACGTTTAAACAGTGCCATAATTTCCTGTTAATTTTACTGAAAATTATGCAGATATTAAAACCTGTTTGAATTAACCTCCGATCAAAATAACCATTGATGCAATGATTACGCCCGCCAGTATAATAACAAGGGCATTTTTACTTGATTCTATCATGATATTGTACATTTTTGTCTGTTTTTTTCATGAAGACGCACCTGACACCCCATACCCCTACGCTGATTAAAAATATAAGCAAAAAAAGGGCTGTTAAATTGCAATGCCCCCAAAAAGTTAGACACTTTCTGGGGGCATTTTTATGACAAAAAAAAAGAAACACAGTTTTGATTTCAAGCTTCATTGCGTAAAG
>NZ_JACHCC010000012.1 GCF_014207135.1 Pedobacter cryoconitis
GTGTACTGGAGAAGAGTGGTTTAGTGCGTCAGAGTGTGGTGGTTGCCAAAACCGATGCGACAGGTAACAAGCAACTGGTTGGTTATGTGGTGGTGCAAGATGTTTTGAACAAGGAAGCCATACAAACTCAACTGAGAGCTTATTTACCGGAATACATGGTGCCGGCTTTATGGGTAGAGGTGGCGGAGATTCCTTTGACGGTGAATGGTAAGGTGAACCGCAAGGCCTTACCTGATCCCGATCTGAGTGCCCAACGGAATGTAGCTTATGTAGCCCCAGGTAATGAAACGGAGCAAAAACTGGCTGAGATCTGGCAGGAATTACTGGGAATAGAACAGGCTGGTATCCATGATAATTTCTTTGAACTGGGGGGACATTCTTTATTGGTTACCAGGTTACTGGCTACCATTCGTAAGGAACTAAAAACCGAACTTGCGGTGAAAGATATATTTATATATCCTACTATAGCTGCTCTTTCTGTTCAGATACAGGCATCGGGTAGCAGTACCTTACTGCCGGCAATTACAGTACAGCCAAGGTCATCGCGTATTCCATTGTCATTCAGTCAGGAACGTCTCTGGTTTATTGACCAGTTAGAAGGCAGTACCCATTATCATATGCCTCTGGTATTAAGGCTAAAAGGCGCATTGAACCAGCAAGCTCTTGAGTATGCATTACAAAGTATTATCAACCGTCATGAAGTGCTGAGGACAGTACTGAGAGAAGAGGAAGGTGTAGCTTATCAGCAGGTACTTGAACCTGATCAATGGAGTTTGTCGGTCATTGAAGAGACCGAAGATCCGGATAGGGCAATTACTTCATTTGTAGAGCATCCATTCAGATTGGATGAAGATCATATGGTAAGAGCGGCAATTGTAGCATCGGGAGCAGATGAAAATGTGCTTGTCATTGTGATGCATCATATCGCATCCGATGGATGGTCGTTGTCGGTGATGGTTAAAGAATTGTCTGAATTCTATAGTGCCTATGTTGAGAAACGTGTGGCGCAGCTTGAACCATTAACCGTACAGTATGCTGATTACGCCTTATGGCAGAGAATGTATGTGGCAGGTAATGTACTGCAGTTACAGCAAGACTATTGGCAGAAACAGCTGGCAGGTGTAGAAATATTACAGCTGCCGACTGACTATGCACGCCCTGCTGTGTTGAGTACAAACGGGGCAATGGCAGATTTTAGGATTGATATTAAACTGGCAAACCAGTTAAATGAATTCAGCCAGGAGCATGGCATCACTTTATTTATGACACTTTTATCTGCCTTCAAGGTATTGTTGTATCGCTATAGCAATCAGGAAGATATTTGTGTGGGTACTTTACTGGCAGGTAGAAAACAGCAGGAAGTTGAAAGTCTGGTCGGCTATTTCATTAATACATTGGCAGTGCGTAGTGACTTAAGCGGGACGCCATCTTTTTCTGATCTGGTACAAAGAGTGAAATCAACTTTGTTACAAGGGTATGAGTATCAGGATATGCCTTTTGAGAAAGCACTGGAGGTAGCAGCTGTAAACAGGGATCTGAGCAGAAATCCATTGTTTCAGGTGATGTTTATATTACAAAATACGCCTGATAATACAGGATTGGTTTTCGGAGATCTCCAGGTAGCTGAAGAGGAAACAGCTTATACACCCTCGCCTTTTGATATGTCTGTGGCGATCACTGAAGAAAAGGAAGGACTGAATATAAATATCAGCTATTGTACAGATCTTTTTCAGGAAGAAACAATCCTGAGGATGATGGGACATTACAGACATTTGCTACAGTCCATCATTGCAGAACCATTTCAGCAAATTAATACTTTGTCAATGTTGCCATCGGCAGAAACAGAGCTGTTAAAGGGAATGTTCAGTGGACCGGTAGTAGATTATCCAAAGGAAAAAACTGTGATGGTTTTGTTTGAGGAGTGGGTTAGTAAGACACCGGATGCAATCGCATTAGTTTTCGAAGGGGAACGGCTTACTTATCTTGAACTGGATAAAAGGGTGAATCAGTTGGCGCATTATTTACGTAAAAGGGCTGTCCATTCTGATCAGCTGATCGGTATTTGTATAGAACGTTCACCGGCAATGCTTATCAGTATACTGGCGGTCTGGAAAGCAGGAGGGGCATATGTTCCGATTGATCCGGGATACCCGGCAGACCGTATGCTGTATCTGCTGGAAGATAGTGGTGCCAGTCTGATTATCAGTAGTAACCGTAGCAGAAAAAATTTACCTGAAAGTGTGCAGGATGCAGTAATTTCTATAGATGACTATGAACTTTTGAATGATCAGCCATTAACTGCACCGGACAACAGAACGGCCCCGGAGAATCTGTGTTATGTGATTTATACTTCGGGTTCTACAGGTAAGCCAAAAGGAGTACTGGTAGAGCACAGAGGAATGCTCAACCACTTATTTGCGAAAATAAATGAACTGCAGATGGATAATCATACGATACTCTCTTATACAGCTTCTTATACTTTTGATATTTCTGTATGGCAGATGTTTTGTGCTTTATTATGTGGTGGATGTACTGTGGTTTATGCGGATCATCTGATCTTGCAACCAGCAGCCCTGATAGAACAGGTTGATGCTGATCGAGTTAGTATTCTGGAACTGGTGCCTTCATACCTTGCAGCAGTATTGCAGGAGGAGACTACGGTAAAATTAAATAGTCTGCGCTATTTATTGGTTACAGGTGAAGCTGTAAGCCAGTCTTTGCTGGCTCAATGGTTTAATCATAAAGATTACTGCTGTATTCCGGTTGTGAATGCTTACGGGCCTACAGAAGCGTCCGATGATATTACGCATCATTTTATGTATAATACGCCTTCGGGTAGTAATGTTCCTTTAGGTAAAACTATCCAGAATTTAAGTATTTACATCTTCGATTCATATGGACAAATCTGTCCATTGGGGGTGCCGGGTGAGATCTGTGTTTCTGGTGTTGGTGTGTCCCGCGGTTATCTGAACCGGGAAGACCTCACAAGAGAAAAATTTGTGCCGGATCCTTTGCGTCCAAATGAACGGATGTACAAGACGGGAGATCTTGGGAGATGGCTGACAGATGGTAGTATTGAGTATCTTGGACGTTTGGATGACCAGGTGAAGATCAGAGGTTACCGTATAGAACTGGGCGAAATAGAGCATTTACTAAATCATCATCCTCAGGTACAGCAGAGTGTAGTCATAGCCAGGGCTGATGCTCAGGGTGTGAAACGTCTGGTGGGGTATATTGTACCGTCCGAAACGGTGAACAGGGAAGATATCATTACGTATCTGAAAATCAGTTTGCCGGAATATATGATACCTATGCTGGTTGAGCTGGAGCAATTGCCGCTGACTTCAAATGGAAAGATTGACAAACATTCCTTACCTGAACCGGAAAGTAGTTTGTTGTCAACGCATGTATATGTCGCACCGCGTAATGCTGTAGAAGAGATGCTGGCAGCTATATGGCACGAATTGCTGGAGATGGAACAGGTTGGGGTAAATGATAATTTCTTTGAGCTGGGCGGCCATTCTCTGATTGTGATCAGAATGCTTTCAAGGATCAGAAAACTAGGCTATAAAATTCATTTAAGTGAGCTGATGATTCATAAAACAATAGCGGAACAAGCAGCTGTCCTTTCAGGAGACAGGAATCCCGGTACAGCTGAACGGGGTAAACTGAATAATGAACATATCCGGTTGTTAAATGAGGCTGAAGGAGGAGAACCTGTATTTATTATACCTGGCGGAGTTGGAATTGTCGATGGATATGACAGGATGGCTAAGGTAATGGAAAAATCGGGTCCTGTATATGGTCTGAGTATGATGGGGACATTTAATGGGGAAATACCTTTAGACAGTTTGGAGGAAATTGCAGCGCAAAATATCAAATGGATAAAGCAGATACAGGCTGAAGGACCGTATCGTATCGTCGGTCATTCTTTTGGTGGCTGGGTAGCTTATGAAATGGTTAAACAGTTTGAAGCAATAGATGAACAGGTCAGTTTTGCCGCTATAATGGATGTATCTCCAAGACCAGATGTCTTGCCTTCGGGAGATGCAAGGTTGATGAAAGATACTGTAGAATATCTTGAAGTATTTGAAATTATAGTACCCGGAGCCCCTTATCCAGACTGGCTGGAGGCATTCAGATCGGAATTGGAGTCATTACCAGAAGCAGATAAACGTTCATTTATGCTTAATTTCATTGTAGCGCAATATCGCCAGTTTAAGACGCATTCTCAGGATGAGCTCATGCTGGTTTATCTCCTGGTCTTTAATTCTACTATATACAATTATACTTCCTCGGGTAAAGTTAATGCGACCTTGACTATTGTTAGTGCGGACCGTCAGAAGTGGATAAATGAGGGGTTCGATGAGTCGTTAGGCTGGGATGCTTATACGGGAGAAGTAATAAAGGTCAATGCTCCCGGAGATCATTTTAATATGATTGACGATGAGAATGGTAAAGCTTTAGGTAACAGTTTAAATACTGTTATAGCGGGTACTAATGTAACAGACTACAATTAGTGCTAATAGAGTGAGATGAAAAAGCTGCTTGTCAAATTTGCAAGCAGCTTTTTTTATAGGAATGCTTCCTGGATACTCATTACAGTACCTAATATTTTAGCACAAACTAATGCTGGAATGCGCATGTTCGGGTGGTTTGGATGTAATACTTTCCAATGTCCGTAAATATCATTAATGAATTTCTGCCAGTTTGAAGCGTTTAACTGAGCCCTGCCCATGGTAATGCTCGGGCCATGAATCTGCGTGGTATGCCACCAGCCTGTCGGGAACAGGAGTGTATCTCCTTCCTCAACCATACACCTGATCTGTCGTGCTTGTTTAAACAGAGGGAATTTTTCGTAATCGGGATTGAATATATCCACCTGTGAAATTTGCGGGCTACCTGGACGGGGGTATAATAGTTGAGACTGACCTGGTGAGTAAAAAATAAACTCTTTAGATCCGTACACTTGTGTAATCTGCGTGTGCATGTATAAGGCATCATAATGGAGAAAGGGGAAGCTGGCGCCTTTACCACCAAAAAAAAACTCATAAACATCTGTTCCGTTCAATAGAAATTTTGGAAGCAGGGGATGGTTAATCCGGTCTAGTTTACCATAAACTATCTCAGGTTTGATATCTGCTAATAATTCGGGCAGGTAATTCTCAATATTCAGATTGAAAGGATAAGGAGCTGGCTTTTCGGCTGTTGATATCTGTATTAGATCAATAAGCTCTGATAGGGTATACTTCTTGTTTTTAATTTCCTTTGTAATTTCAGGATAATTTGTTTTAAAAAACTCGGGGGTTAGTTTTCCGATTGCATTCCAGTTTTTGGTAGCGTCGGTGAGTATTACCGGAATTTCGGGCTCAATATATTCCTTAAAAAGCTCCTTACGGGAAAGATTGCTGCGTCTGTCTATAGTGGTTAAATTTTCTGCAGCGCTATTTAGTTTACTTGTTTTAAGGCCCATCATCTGATTGAAAAATTAATGTTTACTATGAATTCCTTAGATGACTTAAGATCATGATTAGACACAATTATTTTTCTAAAAATTTATACTCTTAAATATACAAAAAAAACAGGAGATGCGGTTTTGATATAAATCGTTACTTTTGGAGGATCAAATAATTATGAAGCTCAAAATAATATTCGTTATAATCAGTGTTATCTTCTTACTGGCTGTTTTTTTCTTTTTAAAAGGGAAGTATGACCAGTACCAATGGAGCAAGGCAATAGTGACACCAGAACACCGGTTACAGCCAGGCAGCTTTATCTTTTATCAAACCTCAGGTATGGTAACTGATGGGGGAAGTCAATCTTGGCAGTATAAGCATGATTATGATATCAAGATAGTGGTCAGAATAGATAAGGACTATGTGATACTTGCTGGCGTAGAACAATTTTCAATTGAGAATGAGCTGGCTGAAGATAAATTTACGTCAGAGGCAGAAAGATATGAAAAAATGAAAAGCCGGATTACAGGTAAAATTGTAACCAGAATATCTGCCGATGATTTATATAAGCAAGGCGGAGATGGATATACCTTAACCAAATATTTAAAGGAGAAATATCCTGATCTGCTTAAATCAGGATATTATTATAAAGACGATTTACCTGAGTTGAAAAACAAAGCATTACCTAGTGATATAGGGGGGATTCTAAGTTATGTCCCTTGGGTTTATTCTGCGGAAGGGATCAGACAAGAAGGTAAACTGGTACCTTATTCAATGACAAATGTCTTTGATGGAGTTCCTCGTTTAGTGACTTCTGAATCAAAAAATATCGAGCTGATAATCAACAAAAAATAAATTTGAGTCGTTATTTACTCACGGAGTTTTTCCAGGGACTAAAGCTCATCAGGCTAAAAAACGCTAAAATCCATACTCCGATGGCTCCATACAGGATTATCCAGCTAAAACCATAAGTAATCGCCGCATGAGCGATTGATCCGGAAGAATCCAAAGGAGAAATCTGATGGATTGATGTGATATTTCCTGCCGCTATTTTTTCTGACAGAGAACGCCATTCCAATGCGTTTAAGTTGACAGAAAGGTTACTCCTCAAATAAGATAATACTCCGCTTACCAGAATAAATCCCATGATGGCAATGTTTATTGCCAGGGAGATCATACGGGCACTCATGTCTATTCCAGAGGCCATTCCTGCACGTGTACTGGCAACTGAACCTGTAGATGTATTTGTTACTGGTGTATTGGTTAAACCTAATCCTGTACCAGCCAGGAGTGTACCAGGGAGCATTGTTAACCAGCTGGCATGTTCAGCGCTACTGCCAAACCACATCAGTATAAAACCCAGACCGATTATAAACAAGCCAAAAGGGATAACAACTCCAGGTTGGTACCTGATTGAAAGACGCTCTGCGAAAGGTGGAATGACCAGGGTAGGAAGTGTATAGCATAGTAAAGACAATCCGGCTGTGATACTGTCATATTGAAGGGCACTTTGAAAATATATCGGAAGATAGATCATGAAAGGCCAAAAGCTAAAGTTCATGCCCATAGACCCTAATAAAGCGCCCGAGAAATTACGTATCCTGAACACAGAAAAGTCAAACATTGGATGTTGTATCTTGTTTTCTGTAATTATAAAGGCTATAAAACTTAATACTGAAATAGTAATAATAGTTATAGATATGGTGCTGTGAAAGCCAAGCGTAGTACCTTGTGTAATGAAAAATGTTAAACAAAAAACGGATACTGATAGCGTCATAATGCCCAATACATCCAATCTTTTTGCTTCCGGATTTTTGGATTCCTGTACGCCATTTAATATAAGTAACAGTGTTAAAACGGATAGTACTGCGTGTATCAGAAAGACCCATTCCCAACTTAATACAGCTACGATCAGGCCTCCTATGATGGGGCCAAAACCCAGACCGGCACCAAATACTATTCCCCATATACCAAATGCTCTTGCGCGTTCTTTTGAGCCTGTAAACTGATGTGAAAGGATAGCAACCTGGCAAATTAGCATCGCACCGCCACTCATTCCCTGAAGAAACCGGCTGATAATTAAAACGGGCATAGTCTGTGATAAACCACAGATTAGTGAGGCGATACCGAACATAATTATACTGATTATGAAGACTTGTTTCCTGCCAAACCTGTCGGCCAGTGTTCCGGTTGCCATCAAAATTGTTGTACAGGCAATAGTATATGCATTCATAACCCATTGCAGGTCATTGAAATTGCCATGTAGTACTTTTTCAAGAGTTGGGAGTATTACCGGTACACTTGAAATCTCAAGACCGAACATCAGTGCGGCCAGACATACGGACGTCAATGCAATTGTATTTTTAAATGCTATCATTTCTTAGTTTTATTTGTTTTACCAAAATTAGACTGAATTATTTGTGTATTTCGGTATATTTAAATGATAAATAGGTAAATTTGAACTATGATTAAAGAAAATATTCACCAGCCTGTGGAGGTGATTTATAAGAAGGTGGATAGTTGTCCGCTTCGGGATCAGCATTTTACTTTTTTTCAAATGGTCTATGTTATCTCAGGGACAGGAGAGCTGAGTATAAACGGCAACAGGTTAGCTTATCAGGCCGGAAACCTGCTCTTACTGACGCCAAGTGATTATCATAATTTTGAGATTGCAAGTACCTCTGAATTTTTGTTGATCCGGTTTAGTAGTGCGTACGTGAAGGAGTACCGCTGGAAGGGTATTGATCATATCGAATGTTTATTATATTATTCAACTCACTTGTCAGGTTGTATCCTGCAGAATAAGTCGGATGAAATTCATGTGAAAGCAATAGTTGATTCCCTTCTGCACGAGATTAATCATGATGATGTTTATAACCAGGATCTGATTATGCATTTTATCAACGCCTTAATTGTAATTGCAGCAAGGAATATTTCAAAGATTAGGCCCGCCAGTGTTAAAGCCAATGCAGATAAACGGGTACTAGATATTATTAATCATATACAAAACAATATTTATTGTCCGCAACATCTAAAAGCTTCATTTATAGCGGAGAAATTCGGCCTGTCTGGTACTTATTTAGGAAGTTATTTTAAGAATCAATGTGGGGAAGCGATGCAGCATTATATTTCAAATTATAAACTGAGGCTGATAGAGCATAGACTAAATTTTAGTGATATGCGAATCAATGAAATTGTAGAAGAGTTCGGGTTTTCGGACGAAAGTCATTTGAATAAATTTTTCAAAAGCCATAAAGGAATGAGCATGAGTGCGTTTCGAGCTGTAAGGGCGGAGGCTTAAAGATAGGCCTGTACCTCGATTTGTCCATTCATTACTTAGATTCGTCTATTCCTGCATTATTGAAAACAATGTACATTCCGTCTCAATATTGAGATGGAAAATGAGAACACGACCGCTGGTACCTATGTACGATTTGCAGGAAAGGGCAAAGCAGAATTTTGAGATTATAAGGCTTTCTGAAAGTCTGGACTTTGCAGGCAGGAGTGAAGCACACCGGGACAACAATTACATGTTTATTTTTCAGGAACGGGGCATTAGTAAAATGGTTGTTGACTTTCAGGAAATAACCATTACCGGCCCGGCTATTTTTTGTATTCTTCCTGGCCAGATACATTATGGAATTTCATTGCAAAAAGCAGATATGTGGGCATTGGCAATAGGAACGGACTGGATTAAAGATGCTTTTCGTACAATCGTTACAGAGTTCGCCATCCGGAATGTTCAGGTTTCTATCATAGAATCACAAGTACACTTACTACGGGATAGTTTAGTCTTATTACAACAGATCGAACGATTTACACATACCGATATTCAGGGTCAAACATTACCCTCCATGCTTGAGGTTTGTTTAAGTTTGTTTGTATCCTGTTGCAAATATGATGATAATGTCTTTCCACAAACGAATCTGCGCCCTGTTACTATAACAAGGCAGTTCAGAAATCTTCTTGTAGTTAGTTTCAGACAGATGAAGAGCCCTGCTGAATATGCAGGGGCGTTGAACATCTCTCCCCCATACCTTAATGAAGTGGTGAAAAATACTACCGGCCAACCTGTGAGCTACTGGATACATCAGGAAATTATACTGGAAGCGAAAAGAATGCTTTTTTATACAGATAATACAGTTAAAGAAATCGCAGAAAACCTTGGCTATGCTGACGTCACTTATTTTATCCGGCTTTTTGGAAAAGTCGCCGGGCTTGCGCCGTTGAAATTTCGTAACAAATACCACAAATAGTCCAGATATTACTCTTATTCCTTCATTGTTCCCGCTTTGGTAATGCCATTACTTTGTGAAATAAAAAGAATAAAGTAATGGAAGAGAATGTACCAAAAAAGAATAATAAGAAACTGGTAATTGGTGGCCTTCTGGCTATTCTATTAGTCATTTTTACGATTAATTCCTATATCAGTGGACTGGCTTACGAAACTACAGATAATGCTCAGTTGGATGGTGACCTGTTGCCCGTTAAAGCTGGAATTACTGGTTACATCGCTGAGATTCGCTTCAAGGATAATCAGGAAGTGAAAACAGGTGACACACTCATTGTATTTAATACAACAGAATTAAATGCAGAGGCCAGTCAGATCAGGGCAGAATTGGAAAATGCCAGACTGAATGTAGATGTATCGGGCAATATAGCAGAGGCGAGTATTCAAAGTGCAAATGCTGCCGTTTTCGAATCTACTTCTAATGAACAGGGAATCCAGTCCGCAAAGGCAACTTATGATAAATCGGTTCAGGATTTCAACCGGGCCAGACAATTACTGGGTATTAAGGCCATTACTCAAAACGGTTACGAACAGGCACAAACACAAATGGATGTAGCTAAAGCTGCTTATTTTAAAGCGAAAGCCATGCAGCTATCATCCTCAAGTTCATCATCAGGATTAAAGACGCGTGCTATGGCAGAACGAAAACAGGTGTCTGTTGCGCGGAATGTTATCCTTAGAAAACAAGCAGAACTGGCTGCTGCTTTAGAACGGTTGCGTCACGCCTGTATTATTGCACCCTTTGGCGGAATCGTTACCAAAAGAAATGTGCAGACAGGCCAGTTTGTTATCGCTGGACAATCCCTTTGTGCTATTATTAATCACAAAGATCTGTGGGTTACAGCCAACTTTAAGGAAACCCAGATGGGGAAGATCAGAACAGGACAAAAGGTGCAAGTCACTGTGGATGCCTATGAAGAAAAGATGCTGACAGGTACAATTGATTCCTATGGTGGAGCTACCGGATCCCGGTTTGCACTCATACCTCCCGACAACGCCACTGGAAACTTCATTAAAATTGCCCAACGGTTTCCGGTGAAAATCAAACTTGACCCACAAACCGGGAACGGTCAGTTGTATCCCGGACTAAGTGTATTGGTAAAAGTAAAGGTAAACTGATATGGCAGATGAAACTCAATACCCAGCGGGAGCCACTAAGTGGATCCTGGTACTTACCTGTCTTTCCTGCGCAGTGATGGAGCTGATTGACTCTACTATTGTAAATGTTTCATTAAGAGAGATCAGCGGGAATATTGGTGCAAGTGTGACAGAAATCGGCTGGGTTTCCACCGCATATGGTATAGGAAATGTTATTGTCATTCCGCTATCTGGAATGCTGGCCAATCTGATTGGAAGAAAACGCTACTTTACTGGCTCTGTGTTCATTTTTACTTTAGCCTCTCTGTTATGTGGCCTTTCATCTGGCCTTTGGGGTTTAGTGATGTGGCGCTTTATTCAGGGGCTTGCAGGTGGTGGACTATTGTCAACAGCAATGTCAATCGTGCTCGGCGCATTTCCTCCAGAGCAAGCTAAAACCGGATTTTTGACTTTTGCACTGGGGATTATGCTGGGGCCTATTTTCGGTCCCGTGCTTGGAGGGTATATTACCGATACATTGTCATGGCATTGGATCTTTTTTGTCAATGTACCATTAGGTATTATTGGTGGATTACTTTCCTGGAAATACATCACTGATCTGGCCGGCGCTGTAAAACCACCTAAAATTGACTGGTCAGGTATTGCTTTTATTGCGATGGCTTTGGGATCATTACAGTATGTGCTGGAAGAAGGGTCTATACATGACTGGTTTGACAGCGGTGAAATCCGTATTTTCTTCACTATCTCCATTCTGTCTTTCGGTGCATTTATATGGAGGGAACTGACAACAGCTCATCCAGCGGTTGATCTGAAGCTTTACAAGAATTTTAACCTGGTATTGGGTAATCTTATTGGGTTGATGTATGGAATTATGGCAAATGGTACTTTGTTTATTTTTCCACTGCTGGCTCAGGTTTCCTTAGGATGGACAGCCACCCAAACAGGTGAATTCCTCATTTCCGGAGGTATTGCCAGTGCGATAGGAATGATCCTGGTAAAGAAGCTTTTCCCCCGGACAAATGTCAAAATACTGATGGTTTTTGGATTGGTACTGGTGATTATTTCCCTTATCCCGATGGGATTTGTGTCACCAGACTCTACAGGTGATCAGTTCTTCTGGCCTTTTATCGTACGTAATGTCGGTGTTGCCTTTATTGCACCTAATATGATTGGGATAGCCGTTGGCACGCTCAGAGGAAAAGACCTGGCGCAGGCCACTGGTCTTTCGACAATGACCAGGCAATTGGGAGGAGCAATAGGTGTTGCCATTATCAGTATTTATACTACTAAAACCGATGCGTTTATTCGCCATCATCTGGCAAGTAGTATCACAGAATTCAGTATGGCTACGCAGGAACGGTTAAGTGCGCTTGCTCAAACTTTTAAAAGCATAGGATATGGTGATGATCAGGCAATTCAGGCAGCAAATAAGATACTGGAGACCATTCTTGTAAAGCAGCAGACACTGATCAGTTATAATCAGGGTTTTTTAAGTTTTGCTCTTTTATTCATTCTCTGTATTCCGGTAATTCTTCTGATCAGAACACCAAAAGTCAAACAGGAACCACCTGTTGACGGACACTAATTAAATCACAATTCAAAATGAAAATACTTCCTGTTATAATTATATTAATCATAACTGCCTGCCACGTGAAAGCAGCTACAGATACACTTATTTTATCTCGTAGCGAGGCAATAAAAATTGGTTTACGGAACCGATTTGATATTAAAGCAAATGCATACGATGTTAAAATCGCAGATTCAAAAATAATTCAGACCAGAAACAATTGGTTCCCTGAAATAAATGGTGTGGCAAGCTTGAAATACAGTCCGCAGCTTCAAAACTCAGTTATACCTGGTGGTGTCTTGCCTGGCTTTGATCAAAACCAGCTGATTCCACTCACAGTTAAGAGTGAAAGTGTTTTCGGGTTGAGCCTGAGTCAGCCGGTCTTTAATATGGGGCTGATCAATGAGGTTAAACTTGGTAAAATTAATCTGGCCATTCATCAGGAAAAGAATAGAGCTGCGGAAATAAATATTAGTCTCCAGATTAGCCAGGTCTATCTGAATGTGCAATTAAGGGACTTGCAAAAAAGAGTCGCAACGGATATAGCGCAGCGGAACAACGAATACGCAACAATAGCAGAAGGGATGTATAAGCATGGATCCCTGATAGAAAACTATTATCTAAGAGCTGTTCTTGACCGTGATAATGCAAGGCAGGTCCAAAAACAGATGGAACAAGATTATGAGCTAAGCCTGATGGAACTATATTATCAGTTAAATATTCCCCGGGGAACAATTGTGCGTATAAGTGATTCCCTGGATGCGATAGTTGGCAGTATCAGTGATTTGCAGGATAAGGCAGAGGAAAGAACAGAACTCCGCCAGTTAAGACTCAGGCAGCAGGAAGACCAGCTGGGGCTTAAAAATATGAAGCAAAGTGTACTTCCTTCGGTTTATTTTGGGGCAAACTACTCGCAGCAGTTCCTGTCCAATCGATTTAATTATGGAGACGGAAGGTGGTGGAGCCCTTTCAGCTATTTTACACTAAATGTTAATATACCCATCTCAGCACATCTGAAAATAAATGAAAAAAAACGGGAGTACGGAGAAAAGATCAGTCAGAACGAGTTGCTCCTGAAGCAGAAAATGGCGGATATTAACTATGAGATACAGCAGGCCAGGGCTTCACTCAGCAACGCTGTGCTGAATATGAGGAGTACAAAGAGCAGTTACGAACTTTCCAAAACTATTTTTCGCAATCAGCAGCAGCAATATCAAATGGGTGCATTTGCATACAGTGAGTTGATAGATACGGAAAAGACATTGAGTGTTACAGAACGTAATTACATCCAGAGTGCATATGAACTCATGCTGGCTCAGATTAAACTACAGAAAGCAACAAATAACTTTTAATTTAAACAAACAGGTTATGCCTTATATACCCAAATGGATTGCTGATTCCATGGAGAATCTTCTGCCCTCGAAATTTCTGAATGCTACGGTAAACTCTTGTGTTTACATCAATCATGAAATAAAAAACATAGTCTTTACTGCAGATCTGAAAGAGATCGATTTTTATCCAGGCAGTGCTGTCAATTTTCGCGTCAGCGCGAATGATTTCCGTCACTATACCATTTCGGCCTTTGACAGAGAAGCAGGGACATTTGAGATTATTTTCCATATTCATGGCAATGGACCAGGAAGTGATTTAGCAGAACAACTGAAAGTAGGTGACAACATCAAAATAACAGTCCCAGGAGGGCGAAAATTATATAATAAGGAGAAAAGACATCATTTCTTTTTTGGAGATGAAACTAGTCTTAGTTTTTATGCTGCCCTGATGCGGGAGATTAAAAAAAATGGTCAGTCATGCACCGGGGTACTCGAGTTATTGAAACAAAATATAGATGTCCCTTTAGGGCTGGGTTTTGAGATAGTAACCGTATTAAAAACAGCTGATTGTCCAGGACAATCAGCAATTTCATATCTGCAATCTATCGATGAGAAGGAGCGGGATACAATTTTGAACTCTATCTTTTATCTGACAGGTAATGTTGCTTCAGTTCAGGGTTTCAGAAAAGTTTTAAAACAGCTTGGTATAAGTTCAAAAAACATCATCTTTCAGGGATATTGGGCTGAAGGAAGCGTTGGGTTGTAAAGAGAATTTTGAGAGATGCAATAAAAATAAGAAATGTTACCCCATATTTGTATTTTATCATTAAAAATACGCGCTAGTCAGTTATGGAGATGGATTATTTAACGATCGCTTCCAGTACTGCTTTTCGCAAATACTTGCTTACAGGAACCTGGTATTTTTTGATGTGAAGAATGTTACCTTCAACGGAACCTACCTGATCAATGGCAATAATATAAGATTTATGTGTCTGTATAAACCGTTTTGCAGGTAGTTTTTCCAATAATGATTTAATGGTGGCATGGGTAATGATCTTTTTATCCTCGAGATAAATGGCAACATAGTTTTCCATTCCTTCGATAAACAGGATAGAGTCAATAGTTATTTTTTCCAGTTTGCTGTTGGTTTTCACAAAGAAATAGGAGACCTCCTGGTTGGTTTCCTGATGCAATGTGAAATAGTCTTTGGCTTTAAAGACGGCTTTTAAAAAACGTTCAAAGGAGATGGGCTTTAACAGGTAATCCATTACATCCAGTTCAAAGCCTTCCAAGGCATATTGTTCAAAGGCTGTTGTGAAGATCACTTTTGGGGGATGCTGGATAGCTCTTAAAAATTCGATACCAGTAAGATGGGGCATTTTGATATCCAGAAAAAGTAGATCGACCGGCTGTCGCTGTAAGAGTTCACCTAACTGGAAAGCATCTTCACAAGTTCCTTTTAAATCGAGAAAGTCTATTTTTTCTATATATCCGGTTAACCCTTTGCGGGCAAAGGGCTCGTCGTCTGTGATAATACAACTGATCTTATTGTGCATATGTGAGTTTTAGTGTAGCCATGAACTGGTCATGATCCTGAATTAAGCTTAATACATGTTTACCTGGGTAAAGCAGGTTAAGGCGTCGTTTCAGATTCTCCAGTCCGATGCCGTTTGTTCTTGCTGCTCCTAAATTTTCGGGAATAGCATTCTTTACATTAAAGATGATATATTCATCATCTATTGTTGCACTAACGGAGAGCTGATAATTGCCGCCAATAAACTTAAATGCGTTTTCTACCAATGGTAAAAACAGAAGCGGGTATACCAGCTGACTATTCAGGTGCTGATCAAAATCAACTTTTAAAATCAGCTTATCCGTACTTCGTATCTTTTGCAGCTCTATAAAGCTTTGCAGGTATCCTATTTCCTGAATGACTGGAACTTGCTGCTGTTGGTCGTAAAGCTGGTAGCGCAGTAATTCTGAGAAGGTTTCTATACTTTTTTTAGCACCCTGAATATCTTCGTCCATCTGGAAATAGATCGTATTTAAGGCGTTAAACATAAAATGCGGATGGTATTGCGCTTTTAAAAACTTCAGCTCTGTTTCCAGGTGATCATTCGTTACCTTTTCTAGAAGTACTTTATTATCAATATAAGCTTTTAACCAGGTGCTGCTTCTTGCTATACCATAGTAAATTACGGCATACAATGCAGGAATCACATTGATATCGATCGCATCAGCCCAGGAAAGACCATCATCAGTAAATGCGGCCATAGGGGTGAAAACCAGGTTTACAACTAGCTGGTTGGCAACGGATATAATGAGCAGTTCTCTGGCTACTGTCCAATAGTTTAACTGTAATGGCCAGCGGCGATCGCAATAACGAAACAGCCAGCGAAACAAATAGATGCCTAAATAACCTACTGATATGCTGCAAAACATTTCAAAGGCATTTAAACCCCAATCTCTTTTCCAGAAAAGGGATTCTATCTCAATATCGTGCAGCAACCTGATCGTAAAATATATCAGCAGGCCATAAAATGCAGGAAAAATGTAGACCCTGAAAAACTTCATATCCTGCTAAAAATAAGAATTTAGTGTTATATGTGGTATAATTTCTTCGGCTGGAATAACCGTCGGTTTCTGGTTCTCCTTTGGCTTCATGCCAAATAAAAAACGTGTCAATGCAAAAGGTCGGATCAGCAAATGGTAGGTGAGTACAGTAATAAAAAAGGTGGTGCCTATGGTATAGAAATATTTAGATAATATACTTTCATTGGACAACTGTACAAAATAATAAACCAATATAACGATCACTGTTTGATGAAGGATGTAAAATGGATAAACTGCTTGATTTAAATAGTTTAATATGGGGTGTTTACGATTAAAGTAATGTTTTCCATAACCTACTAAAGCCAGTACCCAACCCCAGGCAATCACAGGTTTTAAAGCAATAAACAGGTAAGTGAAAATTTCATGATGAAAAGGCCAGTCAACGTGACCCGGTTCAATCTTATTAAATCTTAAATAATTAAGTAACAACAACGCCAGGAAGCCGAGGGTTAGTGCAAAGCGACGGTTACGTTCCAGGCTATCCATTAGTTTCGCTTGCAGGATACACACAAATCCAGCCAGGAGGAAAAACAACCAGTAGACAAAATAGCAGCCATCGTGTATCAGGTCGTTAGTCTCAGGTAGTTCCCGACTCATCATTGCATACCAGATCACTGCGGGTAACATCAGTAAATAAATCCTTTTCCCTATAGCCAAAACCGCTAATTTCCTTTTAAAAGTCTCGCTTTTAGGAGAGATCAGCCATGCGAAAAGTGGTGCAAATATCAGGTCATATATAAACAAATAGGCAATAAACCAGAGATGATGCCAGCTGAAACTTCCTTTTGGATAGGGGATAAAGTGAAATACATCCGGATACCATTGCCAGAAGCTGCCTTTGTAACCTTGGGTAAGCCGTTCCATATAGATCTGAGGAGGTACAATAATGAACATCCCTGCAATCAGGGGAATCAGTAGTCTGCGGAACCGTAAGCCAATAAAGCTCAGTGTAGACCGTTTTTGCATCATGTAGTAACTCACTGTACCGGAGATGAAAAATAATAGGGGCATGCGAAAAAGGTGCAGGAACAGGTTTGACTCCATCAGCAAGTTGCTGGTCTGTGCATTCTTGATATGCCAGCCTTCCTCTGCTACATAGGGCATGGCCGAATGAAAAATTAATACGCCCAGTATGGATAAAATCCTTAGCCAATCCAGATATGTTTGCCGCTGTGTGGTTTCCATGTTCTTTTTTTGATATAAAAGAACAGCTTTGGATAGAATTAGAATTTTTTTTTTGACCACAGGTCACATTCTGGTGGTCAACAGACTTTTTATCTTTCAGTTTCCTTAATCTTATAGTAACATTCTTTTTGTAAATTTATGTGTGTTATACTAATTAATTACCATGAGATCAATACGTTTATTTAGCATCTTTATTTTCGTTGCGTTGCTTACTGGTATAAGAACAACAGTCTTATCCCAGGAGAATAAAAACAGCGAATGGTACAATTCTACCAATCGCCATAAGGACAAGAAAGCCCCCGTTAAGGATGATAACAGTAAAACAGTAATCCATAACACTGATAGTCTCAATGGAAACCAAGCCTGGCAAAAACTAGCTGTTGGAAACATACTTTCTTCTGCCGGGCATATTGTAAAACCAGAAGGAATTGCTATCCCTTTTGAGTCGAGGGAGAGGATATTGAACGTAGCTCTGGCGCGCAGCAAGAAATTTGTTGTGGTGAAATCGGATAGACATTTATCTATTGTAGATGCAGATAATTTTAAGTTGAACAATAAGAATAATTTTGCAGATAAAGATGATGGGGGATCAATGAATGGACTTGTTGTGGCCAGTGATGATTCTACTGTTTATTATACCGGGCAACAAAAGAACATGTATATGGGCACCATTGGTAAAAGTGGAGCCTTTACCTATAAAATGGCTATCGACCTTTCCATCGATAAAAAACAAACAAATCCTCTTGGGATTGGTTTGTGCAACAGGTCTCAAACAGCCCTGGTAGCCCTGGCCATTGCCAATCGGGTTGCTGTAGTTGATTTGAAAACCAAAAAGGTATTGCGAAATATCCCGGTTGGAATATGTCCATATGGAGTTGTGGTAACACAGGATGAATCCACGGCCTTTATCAGTAATTTTGGTGGACCTGTTCCTGGTAAAGGGGATAAAACGGAGAAGTCGGCGGGTTCGGATGTTGCCGTAGATGAGTCTTCAATTGCTCTGCGTGGCTCGGTTTCGGTGATCGATATCAAAACCCAAAAGGTTCTTACCGAAATCACTACCCGTATCCATCCCGAATCGATGGTGCTATCGCCCAACGGCAAACTCTTATATGTTGCCGATGCCAGTGGAGATGGGATCAGCGTGATCGATGTGAAAACCCGAAAAGTTATCCAGACCATTGATACCAAACCTAATCCAGATCTACCTTACGGAAGTTTAACCAATGCGCTGGAATTTAGCGCGGATGGAAACATATTGTTTGCCGCAAATGCAGGCAACAATGCTATTGCATTGATCAACCCTAAGAAACCGCAAGAAGGGCCATATGGATTTATTGCTGCCGGCGGTTTTCCGGGGGCACTTTGTGTGAAGGACAATAATCTGTTTATTGGTAATGTAGTGCCTTTAAAAGGGGCATTACAAAAGGTAACATTACCGAACAGCAAAGCTGAGCTGGATAGGTACACCCAAAAGGCCGAAAGCAGCTTCCACTTGTTCGATATCATCAGGGTACAGGCCGAAGCAAAATCAGGAGTGGTACCGCAGCCCATTCCAAATAATCCGGGCGAGCCTTCTGTGATCAAACATGTGGTTTATATTATCAAGGAGAATAAAAAGTTTGACCAGGTATTGGGCGACTTTGGAAAAGGAAATTGTGATCCTCACCTGGTTGAGTTTGGGAAGTTAACAACACCAAACACTCATGCTATTGCGAGCCAGTTTGTATTGTTGGATAATTACTATTGTAACGGTGTTCAATCCAATGATGGGCACCAATGGGCTGTACAGGGGATGACAACGCCATACCGCGAAAAGGATTATGCATCTGTGCATTGTGCATACGACTTTGGAACTGATCCATTATGTTATGCAGCAAGTGGTTTCATCTGGGATCACCTGCTGCGTAAGGGAATTTCTTTCAGAAACTTTGGGGAATTGGATTATCCAGAATTGGTTAAAGGAAAGAGCTGGACAGATTTTTATACCGCATGGGCCAACAAAACAAATGATACAGAGTTCAAATGTTCTTACACATCTGATCTGTTGCGCAAATACAGCGATCCTCGATTTCCCGGATGGCAAATGAGTATTCCCGACCAGGTAAGGGCCGATGCTTTTATTACTGCATTATCTGAATATGAAAAGCAGGGAAGTTTGCCTCAATTTATCGTGATCTACCTGCCAAACGACCACACCAGCGGGCACAGTACAACAGTACCTACACCCAGGGCATATGTAGCTGACAACGATCTGGCTACAGGAAGAGTGGTTGATGCACTATCAAAAAGCCCATTCTGGAAAGACATGGCAGTATTTATTAATGAGGACGATCCGCAAACAGGTACTGATCATGTGGATGGGCACCGTTCGTATTGTTTAGTGGCAGGCCCACATGTAAAACGTGATGCAGTAGTGAGTACGTTCTATAATCAATCGTCAGTGCTGCATACCATATGCCAGATTTTTGGAGTGCAGCCGATGAACCAATTGGTTGCACTGGCTCCGCTAATGACCGAATGTTTCCAGGCTACACCAGATTATGCAAGTTATACCCACCTTCCAACCAATATTGCTCTGAACGAGATGAATCCGGACAAGAAGGACATGAAATCGAAGGCCGAAATCAGGTTGGCTCCCAAAACTGAGAAACTCGATTTCTCACGTCCGGATAGAATAGATGATGATGCCCTGATGTTCAGCAAATATGTATGGGCAACCATCCATGGCGATAAACCTTTCCCTACCCAATATTTCGGAGCACATGGAAAAGGCTTAAAACAGCTAGGCTTAAAGATTGATCCCAATGTTAAAAAGGATCTGGATTAATGATTGGATGATGGATAAGACATTTTGCAATATTTCTGTATCAATTCATTTAAGTAACCTCTTTTAATAGCGGCTTTAGCAAAGTAATTGAATACTGGTTCGGCTATTTTTTGAAACCCGATCATTCTTGAATTGTTTAGATAAATAAACACTGCTAAGTCTGAAAACTTCTTAGGAGTCCCTGCGTTACTTGCCAGGCCATCTTTTGCAAGCCCTTTTAAAATGAAAAGTGAATTCTCAAAATTCTTATTGCCAGGGTTAAGGGTTGCTTTTACAATACATTCCTCTTTAGAAACATTGTGGTAATAATGTTTTTCATTCGGCTTTATAGTGGCAACTTCTCCCTGCTTTAAATGGTGAACATTTTTATCTATCCCAACTTCCAGGGTGCCTTTTAAAATTTCGAATGTTTCTGAAAACAGTGTGTGATAATGCCAGGGTGTTTTTTCTCCGGGAAGAATGTTCATCTCCAATATACTGTCTTTATGAGTGTCTGCTGAATGAATCAGTTTTATGTATCCTTTTGTTTTCATAATGTTTTAAATCAGGACACAAAATTACTCCGGTAGTAATCAGTAATGATGCACTTAGGTTAATAAATCAAAATTCAATATGAAAATGCTTAATTTTTGAATGACTGTCTGAACTCCATGGGAGAAAGTTGTGTTTTCGCTATTCAAAACTTTTTCCAGGCGATCAAGTATTTGATGATTAGCCTTTTCACGTGTAACGAACTGGCGATTATAAAACCGTTCGGCAACTTAAGTGAAATCTAAAATCTGCATAATCTCTCGATTAGACTTTTCTGAGATGGGTAAACGCTGCTCAACGAACTTTTAGTTGCCATCTCGAACTCTGAAAAATCGAAACCAGGTGCGACTGCGCAGCTTACCAACGCAAAGTCCAATTTTGATGAAATCTCCGCTGCAAACCAACAATTCGGTTCGATGAAAGCTTGTAGATTACCAGTTTCTGAATCACTTAGTTCTATACACTTGTAATCCCCATTTGTATCTAAAACGTGAATGTTTATTGCTTGACCACCATGGAAGTACCAAAGCTCATCAGACTTTAAGCGATGAAAGCCGGAGAAATCATTACCTTCAAGTAAATAATAAATTGATGTGCAAGCACGTCTTAATTCACTTTCATTATGACGATGAACTTCGGCATGAGATCTGAAAATTTCTCTATAATAACCACCTTCAGGATGTGGTTGAAGATCCAGGCGATCTATCCAGTAGCTAGCTTTGTTTTTCATCTATTGAATTTTTCATATTTGATTACCATCTTTCTTGAAAACTTAAGTATTGACAATTGTAAATAACGTATTTCTATTGGGAAAAATTACATGAAAAATATGTTTGTTTTGAGACAGGAATCATTCGTGGAGCAGTAAGAATATCATTATAGGACCTCGCGTAGCCATGCATCGACCTTGCGATAAGAACCTATCCTCATGGCAGGTGTCTGCACCACCGATCACCAGGATTGTCGGGGATTCTAATAGAACACCTTGAGGGGGGAAGGTTTTAAGGCAGATTTAGATTTTTGAATCCCACTTGAATGATCCTTTTTCTTGGCATATGTAACCAAATCCAGGCCATGGCAAATGATAACCAAAAACCTGTTGCCCTGAACGGGCAAAATCTTCCAGAACTTTTCTGCGGCTAAATCCGGCAAGTTCAAAATCAATATCAAAAATAGTTCCCCACTCCGGTTGAGTAAATAACATAATTTCGTCATGGAATATGTCCGCAAGATGAGTGAACTTTTCATTACCGGATGTAATGGTGAAAATGCAGTGCCCTGGCGTGTGACCAGGCATGAGAATTGGTTGTAAACATTCAAATAACAAATCCTTTCCAGTGAAAAATTGAAGTTGATCTTGTACTATTGAAAAGAAAAATTGGATTTCCTTTTGTAAGGACAATAGAGATTCAGTAGTATTTTTACTTTTTGAAAAATCTGCTTCGCCTTGCCAGAATTCAAACTCCTTTTTTGAAATATGGATTTTTGCTTTAGGAAATATCAGAGAATTTTTATCATCTATTAATCCATTTATGTGATCTGGGTGGGCGTGAGTAAGTATAATATTGGTTATATCTTTGGGAGCAATTCCTGCTAATGCTAAATTATCCAATAATCTGCCCGCATGTGGACTTTCCTTATAGCCATTGCCCGTATCAATCATAATTACATGTTCTTTGAACCTAATCACAAGAATATTGTGGGGTAGTTTGAAGTGCGGGGTTATTGGCCCATAATTTCTTAGTATCTCTTCCAGAATTGTTTTAGGAATACCAGGTGCAAAACAACTGTTTTCATATTGTACTTCTCCATCAGAAATAACTATCATATCAAGCTCACCAAGGCTGTGTTTTATAAAATTAGAAGGAAAGTATCTGTTAACGTTTTTATTGTCAGTTATCATTTTTTCAGAATCTTTTAGCTGTGCAAAACAACACAAATTCTCTATTTTTGTGTAAAAGACTAGATTAATATTCCTGGGCAATAATATTAGACCATTGGGGAAATGATACATGAGAAAGACAAAAGATTTTAATCCGACAAATTGCGCAGTCACCTATTGTCTTAATATTATCGGAGGAAAATGGAAGCCAGTTATTATACACCTAATCCGTAATCAAACTAACAGATATAGTTTGATGATGAAAGCAATTCCTGAAATAAGTAAACAAACGCTAACTAATCAACTTCGCGAAATGGAAACAGATGGAATAATTGAGCGCATAATTTTTGCTGAAGTACCCCCAAGAGTAGAATATAAAATGACATCACATGGAATGACTCTGTTGCCGATTATTGATGCCATGAAAATATGGGGACGAAAGAATATGGCTGGAAATATGAGCTCCGATAAACTTGACACTCGCTAAGTGAAAAAGAATTGATCTTACTTCGGGTAACTCTTTGAGGAATGGATACAATCCTTTTCAGGGGGAGAGGGATTCTAATAGAACACCTTGAAGGGGGGGGAGCGTTTTAAGGCAGATTTTGGGTAAATAGTAAGATTTTCAAGAGAGGTTGATGTGTGGAAGTATGATCATTACAACTGTAATCCTCAGTAATACTATTGGCAGATAATTTATATCTTCAATTATCAAAAGGTATGGAAGATTATAATGAACTCACAGCTAATTCGCTTCACTATTTCAAAGACGAAGCACGGAAAGCCTTTGCGCCGATCTGTAGCAGTTTCGGTTTACATGAAGAGGATGTTACCCTAACAGATACAGATAATTTGTTTCAGGTAACGTTTTCGAATAGTAAAATCCGGATCGTGGTGACAGGTATTAACTGGGGTATGAATACGGATATTAGTTTTGGGGTTAATACCATGGATAGTTACTTATATAGTATCGAGCAACTGATAAAAGCCCGAAAGCCCGAAATACCCATTGCTGGCAGTCAGGTTGAGCAACTTTTCGGATATTCTCATTACCTGATGACTTATGCTCCAGATATTCTACAAGGAGAACCTAGCTTTTTTAATCAGCAAGAAGCATTGATGAGGCAGGAGAAAGAAAACGCAAGGATAGCCATGGAAGCCGAAGCAACCAGAAAAATTTCTGAAGGGTATTTGAAAATTGATACGCTCTTTGGAGAACCGGTTTGGCGAAAACCTCGTCCGTTGTTGTCACCATATGGCACTATAAAAGATAAATTCCCAAATAGCATTGATGTAGTATTTGAAGACGATTTATTATGTTTCGAACAATATGAAGCGGTCGTTACCAATTGGAAAATAGAATTGGATGAGATTGTTATAAAAGATGAAGTAATTTGTGAGATAAGTACTGACAAAGTTTTGGTCGAAATTGTGGCTCCCCAGACGGGTCGGCTTATATGGTTACTGGAAGAAGGTATTGTATTTAAATTTCCAGGCCCTATTGCGTTACTTGATTAATGGCTGTCCATTTATATGCACTCGCTGAGGTTGAACGGGGATGATATGTAATTGGGATGATTTTTCCATTTCTTCTTACAGCAATGGTTAAAGATTTTGAATAGCTTTTGTATAATGGTAAAAGATCTACATCATTGTTAATAATATCTCCTGCTTTTAATCCAGCTTTTGCAGCAGGAGAATTGGCCCTCAGATTTTTAATGTGCTCTCCTGCTTTAATCGACTTAGGATAATCAAAGCCCAAATCAAAAAAACTAGCCTTAACAGGTTTTCGTTCAAAGCGCTCACCAAAAGCATTATCTGCCGGAATCAGCAACTTACCGGAAAGCATGTTTTTGTAATCTGCTAATGCCCATGTTCCAACCTCTTTCTCCAGCAGGTTTGCCCATGAATCTGAAGTGATCTTTTCTCCCCTTTTTTTCATAGCATCCAATATATTAACCAGCGAAAGTACAGCCAATTTTGCCTTGTGCTGCTTGAGTTTACCCTCAAGATCGGCAAAATACATTGCCCCTCTACTGTATGGCGTAGTCCAGGCATTAGTACCCGACCACATAATTTCTGGTATTTTTTGGTTCGGTATATTCCTCAGCTTATTGGTGTAATATACAGCTGCATGGTCATTTATTACCTCCAGATATTTTTTTTCGTCAATCAAATGGCCATCGTATAATAATTTTACTGAAAGATAGTCGGCAATACCTTCGACGTACCAATCTGTTAAATCATCGGGATCAACGAGGTCTGATACAAATACATGTATCATTTCATGGGCAGATAATATTTTTATATCTTCATCATTTATCGACATCTTTTTGGGAAGGTATACCATGAACGATCCATAGCTAGCTCTTCCACTTGACATTGGACTACCATTATAAGAGCGAAAGAAATAATAAAAAGGTGCAGTTGGTGAGCCATTCAAACTATCTCTTATTGTTTTATACGCTTTTGAATACCAATCGGCAGAAGTACTTAATTCGTTGTTTACTTCTTTTCCAAGACCATACATATTAAAGCCGGTAGTAATTTTATTGTTTGCATTTGCATATAGACTACCCGCTAGAAATTGTATCTCAAAAAGGTCGTCTAAGGATGTTTGAAATGAAATATTTTTACCAAATCCCTGACTGCAGACAGCTTCCTGACCATTATTTAATATCCAATGGAGAGTAATATTGATTTTTTTTGACTGATCAGGGAATAACAAAAAACTTCCGATTGCGCCTGACATTCCATCGCCCGCAGCCTGTAAATCCTTTACAGGCCCACTCCTCAACGCGATCCGGGGAGCTAGTGGTACAAAGTACGAAACCGTTACCGGGCCATCCTGAGCCCGTAATGCACTCCACTTAAGGAAGCCAGAACTATTTAATTTATCGCTGGCCTGAAGTTTAAGGGGAAATAGGCCCAAGCGATCTCTCACCTGGAGGTTGGAAACAGTATCACTGCTTCTTTGTAATGGATACATTTTATCGTATAAAAATACTAACCTCTCAGTACTATTGCTAAAATCCGTTGACAGCGTGTATTTTACATCGATACCTATAGGATTAACTTCATTCCCATATCTAAATTTAAGGCTTATTTGAGCTGACTGACTATAGCTTTTTAGCATCATCCCCAACAACAGGAAGAAAACAACAGTAGAACGTAGAAATATCATAGTTGTCAGTTTATAGTTCTCAAAAAAACAATTTCCTATATCCTTTGAATAAAAAAATAACTTCCAACTAAGTTACAATTATATAGGCTTCATAAAAATAAATAGTTTTTAATTGCCTTACGTGAAATCGTTGGCTCCAAAGAGGAAACTTTATCTTTTGTTTTAAGAAACGTATTTATAGAGAAATATCACCTTTAAAGATGGAGTGTTTAGAACACCCAGTATCAATCCTGCATTTGCTCATAATAAATCGATACTTAAGCAAAAAGAGCTGATCGAAGTGGAGCAGGTCTTTGCTGAGATTGATAGAATCCCATTTCGCGGAGGAAGAGGGATTCGAACACCTTTTGGTATTCATGAACTAATAATTTGTATGATTACTAAAATTCTTGTGAGATAGCTAAAGGATATTTTGAGTAAATAATTTCCTAAAGCTGTATGTTTATCATTTTTGTTTTAACAATTTATCCCATATTTTCGGGTTGCGACTCGTATGGAAAATTGCAAAGATCACGACTATCTCATCTTCAATTAAGAAATGAATCATGAATGGGAATTTTTTAATTACCATACATCTAACGTTACTATAACGTACAGTATAAACTTCAGCAGTTTTATTTAACTTATTAATCTGTTGTACGACTTGTTTTTGAAAACGTGTGCCTAATCCGTAAGATTGTTCGTTATACCAGTCTGTTGCTTTTTGAATATCATCTAAAGCCTCAGGAAAGACTTTAATTTTATAAGATGACATTTATGATTTAAGCTTTTTTGAGACCTGAGTCCAATCTAATAAAGTTTCCGGATTGGCTTTGTATTCAGAAATCCTTTCATTTACGATGTTCTGATGTTCTATAGGAATAGTTATATCTTCGGCCCAGATTACCTCGTTTAGCTCCAGTTTTTCAGATGGTGATAATTGTCTCACCGCATCAATTAATTGTCTAAATGATAATTCTACAGCGATCATAGTGTTTTACTTTAGTCCTTTAACAAATTTAGCTAATTTTTTCTAAAAACTGTCTAAAACAATGAAACCTGTGAGCCGTAAGATTGATCATTGTCTGGGAATTTTCTCGCCCTGCTCGTAAGTTAGTTTTTCCTCTGGTCATCCTCAGGATGGTATCCTAAGAGGATTAGCTCGCTGTGCTCGCTGACCCCTTCAGTGCGAAGGCTTTAAACCAATAAATGCTGCTTATCGAAGATAAGCAGCATTTATGTTTGGCGGGGGAGAGGGGACTGTAATAGAACACCTTGTGGGAATTTTTATCGTTTTAGGGCAGATTTTGAATAAATAGCGAGATTTGAAGTCCCAGTTGTTACTGATGAAGAACTTATTCCTTCTATTTTAAATAATCATTTGAAGATTCTACCAGTTGCTATTATCGACCTAATATTGCGGAGTATTATAATAAATACCCGTCGATAAAAGAATAAGTCCTCCAAATAGTCATTATTAAAAGTGTTAAAAAAAGAAAGAGATAAGTCATTCTAGTTGTTTTCCTTTTACATAATCTTCCAACCAGATATAAAAGAGTAAAAGATAAAAGTGTAATAAATAATAATATAACAAATCTTCCAAAGATAAAACCAAGAATTCCCCCCTCAAGTAAACCACTGTAGCTCGCGCGTAATCCTAAAAAAGGGGTAATAGTTAAAGTAAGAAGCAAAAAGCCAAATATAAAAACAATAGCTCTAAGCGTTGGATAGATTAACTCCTTCAAAGTCTTTTCTGAAAATATCATCAATAGTTGTGTAACAATGTTGCGTTTGTAAATATAATGATTAAGGTTAGAATTCGTCTGATTCATATATTCAATAGGTCAAATTGCCACTTAGAACCATCATAAGGTTAGGCACTCTTCAGTAGTGTTGATAATCCAAACCGCTATTTTTAGGTCAGTTGTAAGTCGAATCTCATCCATAATTGGGTTTTATTCAACGGCACACGCATAGAAAGAAAGCCCGTATCTCGCAAAGGCGGGCCAAAACGGCAAATTAGGATTTATTGGGCAATGGCCTTGAGCTATCGTGAAATGGCAAATGCTTTAAGGAAAATAAATTCAGTATATGAAATTGAAATATTGGAAGAGGTAATGGTAGCAGAAGCAAATGTTTTTCTATGCAGGTATAAAGACAAAAGATTTAATGTTTACTTTGACATAGTTTACGGACCCGAAATAAAAGCAGTTAGCTCCATAAGCGTGGAAAATTGAAAATGATTGAGGAATTAATAGTAGCAGAAGTTGGATTAAATTAGTAACATTTGTGGGCGACTTTGTCGCAACATCTTTTGCTATAAACCATTAAAATTATGCAAGATTATAATCAACTCACTGCTCATTTAGTTCCCTATTTCAAAGACGAAGCACGGAAAGCCTTTGCGCCGATCTGTAGTAGTTTCGGTTTACAGGAAGAGGATGTTATCCTAAGAGATATAGATAATCGGTTTCAGATAACGTTTTCGAATAGTAAAATCCGGATCGTGATAGAAGGTAGAAACTGGGGTATGAATACAAATATTTATTTGCAGATTAATACTAGGGATAGTGATCGTTATAGTATCGAGGAATTGATAAACGAACGAAAACCTGAAATACCAATTGCTGGTGGTCAGATTGATCAACTTTACGCATATGCTGATTACCTGATGAAATATGCTACTGATATTCTAGAAGGCGATACTACCTTTTTTAGTCAGCAGGAAGCAATGAGAAAGCAAGAAAAAGAAAACGCAAGGATAGCCATGGAAGCCGAAGCAACCAGAAAAATTTCTGAAGGGTATTTGAAAATTGATCCGCCCTTTGGGGCACCTGTTTGGCGAAAACCTCGTCCATTGTTGTCACCATATAGTATTATAAAAGATAAATTTCCAAATAGCGTTGGTGTAGTATTTGAAGACGATTTAGCATGTTTCGAACAATATGAAGCCTTCATTACCAATTGGAAAATAGAATTGGGCGAGATTGTTATAAAAGATGAAGTAATTTGTGAGATAAGTACTGACAAAGTTTGGGCAGAAATTGTGGCTCCCCAGACGGGTCGGCTTATATGGTTACTGGAAGAAGGTATTGTATTTAAATTTCCTGGTTCTATTGCGTTACTTGATCCTGTTAATAAATAATAATAGTGCCTTTATTCTTCTCACTAACTTCTAAACCGAGTAGTCAAGTCTCTATATAAACTTTCAACATATATCGCCGAACAACCTCTTTCCATTGCATAGTTTCGTCGCCCATAAATCCCAAATATTGCTACTAAGTGGTGATTGACTGCGATTTATAGCGAGCAGAATTTCTTCTTGTCAACTTTCTATGTCATCATCTAGTACTGTTCATAATTACTGTCCATTCTGACAGAAACGCTGGAGCCTAGGTATACAATATAGACAGAATTTCAAATAACAAATGTAAAAACAAAAGCCTTAATACGATCTGCAACAACCAGGTTTAAAGCAGTCGGGGGGATGAAAAGCTCTTTAAGGAAAATTGCTAGTACAGTATTTCATTTTTAACCTATTCCAATTGGTACAAATTTAATACACCAGGTTCAATTTTTAAATCGGGTCTAAAGTATAATATACCTGTTACGAAATGGCGGGTAAGCTGGTTACTGTTGGTGATAACAACGTCCGAATCAAAAGCAGGGTCTTTTCTCAGGAGCCTACCAGATTCAGAATCCAAAACATAAAAGTTTAGTATGAAAGGACCCTCCTCTCCAAGCTCGCTCAAAAATACATCATATTTTTCATTCTGCGGACGGATTTTCAAATCATCGTAATTTAATGTTTTAATCAGTTCTATGTCGTTGTAATAATTAATACCTTTTTTATCTACCGTTATTTTGGTGACATTACTTTTCGTTTTTTTTCGCTCCGTTACCATCAGCCATCCAAAAAACCACACCAGCGGTAAGGACAGTACAAGTATTCCTATTTTTAAACTGATTGAACTATGTCTTGAATTAAAAACGACTATCGTTGATACTATCAAAGCAATGGGTACATATACAGACATCAGCCACCCAAATCCTTTGATGAACGAAGTGAAAACGTGGGAATGCCTGGATGTTATTTCGGGGAAATTGTTTTTAGTAAATGTCATTTTTAAATTATGTACCTGTGCAATGTGGTAGTATTTGATTTTATGTAAATTTAAAAAGATACTACTAATAACACAGATCTGCCCAATCTAGCGCAAGTCTCAGCGCTTGGTCTGGGATTCCGCTAAAAGACCCTCTACTGTACTAGCTACTTCTTTGTAATTCTTACAAATACTTATTTTTAGGTAGTACCCAGGTGGTTGGCAATATCGGGGGAGAGGGGATTCTAATAGAACACCTTGAAAGGATTTTTGATATTTTAAGGCAGATTTTGGATAAATAGTCAAGCTCATTCCTAAATTTACTCAAAAACTCTTTTCTCAAAGAGAACTTTTAACTCATCAAAACTTTGTTTAGGGCTTTTGCAGATATAAATAGTTTGAAATACGTCTTTATTGAAAGATGCATAAGGATTATAGACCTTCTTTACTGCAACAACGGAGTTGAAATAGGACTCAAAGAAATCAATAGTTGCTTCGCCGTTTGTAAAGCCTATAACTGTTTCTGGAATTTTTCCTCCGGGGGCCCATAAGTAAAAACTACCATGATAAGAGAAAGCTTTTGGTAAACCATACATGCTGCCAAATAGATTTACAGCACCAGCCTGACTATAATGTTTGCCCCAAATTAAACAATCCTTCTGTTCTTTAGCAGGCAAACTATCATAAACAGCCTTAATGGCCGACATTGTTTTTACCCATTTACTTTTCGTGTAATATTCATCAGGTATCCCATACCTGTTTTCTTCTTTCTTCAACTTGTAAACACGGATGAAACTGTTTAATGGCAATATCATTAATCCCCATGGCAGCAGGAATAGCCCTGTCAAAATAAACAGCGTACTAACAGGATATAATAACCACCTTCGCCAGGCCAGTACCGTTTGTTCGAACCAGATACTGCCAAATATGATCAAAAATATGATCTCTGAAAAAAAGTAGTAATGCTTGCCTTTTGCCAGTGCCAGAAACAATATTGACAATGTGATGTAAACGGCTAGAGGCCGATAGGTTGCTTTAGACTTATTATTAAACATAAAAAAACAGCCAGGTAACCATATTAATAGAGTTACTGGGTTAAGGTCAATTATTAATTGGCCTAAAACGCCACTGACACTCAACTTATCCAGTTGCGTTTCATATAGGCGCGAAAACATTTGGAACATAGGGAAACTATGTATATACTGCCACCAAAGGTTAGGCGCCACAATAACAAGGAAGATTAAAGCGAATTTCCAGGATTGCTTGCTTAACAATATCTTTTGCGTGTTTTTAAAAAAGAAAAGACTGCAAATCCCCGCTATAAAAAACACGATATCGTACTTGGTTAAAAAACCAAATGCAAAAGCAACAGTTAAGTAGAATAAATTTTTGTTATTTGACTCTTTTACAAATCTTACCAGCAGGTAAAAAGATAGTACCCAAAAAAGTTCGCTGAATACAACTGGCTGAAATAATTGGTGTGATCTGTCAAACCCAGGCGAGACCATAATACAAAGTAGCGCGATAAAGACTGCTTTCGATTTTCCAGCCAATTCTACTATAGTTAATCCAATTAGAATCAAAATTAGTAAAGTGGCAATATGAGCAAAAATATGGTGTATAAATACCGAAGTTGATCCAAATTGATTTTGTATCCATGCCAGCCACCCAATTACTGGCGGGAACTCCATATAGCCAAAGGCAGGATAGTTACCAGTTGTGATGTGCAGCAATTCATCTCCGTGAAATCCTGAATTATAATCAGCGATTAAGTGCAGGATCAAATTTATCACGCAAAATAGTGTGATAATTAATGTTGTGTTTTGTGTGTTTTTCATGATTTTATTGAGAAAACCAAAGCCTCAGGAATAACTGCTGCATTGACTCTTCAAAAATACATGAACTCATAGACTATGCTAAAAGGTTGTGATGAGTAACTACGTTTTGTGATAAATGACAAGGATGATAACTAACAGGCTAAATTGGGTTCTTGCTGGTAGATCTGATCAAACACATTTAAGTATGCCCGTGAGACAGGTACTTTGTCTTCCGTGTTATTAAATGAGATTAAATATCCCTGTGAATTACCTGAAATCTTTACTACCTGTTGAATATTCAATATATACGAGCGATGACAACGTAATAAATTAGGATAGACAGTAAGTTGTGTTTCCAATTGTTTTAAGGAGATTCTTTTAAGTTCAGTTTTTAAAAAACCATCTTTGACGGTTGTTAAGGAAATATAATTTCCTTCTGCTTTGGCAAATAACAGGTCATTGGCTTTGAAATAGAAATCATCAATCCTAACGTGCGCTTTAATAAATATTGAAGGTACAGTTAAATACTGCTTTAAAGGTTCTTGAGTAACCGCATCAGTATGATAATTGGGAGATTTATCAATTGTGGAGTTAATATAAAGCTTAGTAAAAATTAAATAAAAGCAGAACACTAAGCCTGCTAAATAAGCATTTCGTATTTCTTCCCATAAATAGCGCCATGAAATGTTGTCTGGATTAGTATAGATCACATTCCGTAATAAAAAGCCTGATAAGCCTATAATCAAAAATACAATTGCTGCATGAAAAAATTCCTTTTTTAATGTCCAGTTATTTATCTGATTTCTTTTTCTGAAACGGGTAAGTGTACTAAAATATAAGTAAACGATCAATGCGGGAGATAGTGCATGTAAGCAGCAGATGGTTAAGTAATTTAATTCTTGTTCTGTCACATTTACAGTAAACGGCTTAAATAAGTAGAGGGTGACAAAAATTAATAAAAATTGGATCAACACAATTTTTGACAAGTGTTTCGATTGATATCTTAGCGGATAATCAATCTTATTATTGAAAAGTTGCATGCCAAAATTTATAAATTTCATAATCTGTGATGCGAATGAATTTACTTTTAAGTATCTGTAGAGTCTAGGGAAACAATTCTAGCTAGCCTGAAAATGCATACTTTAAGTTATCACACTTTAAAGCATGAACAAATCTAAAAACTTTAACAGATAACCTATCATTAGTTATATAGAACACTTACGATCAGTGAATATTTACTAGCTAAATTGAATTCCATTTTGGGGGAGAGGGGATTCTAATAGAACACGTGGAAGGTTTTTTTAGTGTTTTAAGGCAGATTTTGAATAAATAATGAGACTTTTATTTATATACCAGTTAACCTTCCTCAATATTTTATTGCTGATTCCTTAGCATCTAATATTCACTGGCATGAGTTTGAACTCGTGCCAGTGAATAAGAAATTACTTAGCTAAGTAGGTCATGCCACCATCAACAGGAAGTTCGGAGCCAAGCAGGAAAGAAGAATCTTCAGAAGCAAGGAAAACTGCTGTTTCACCAATATCTGATGGCTGCCCGATCCTGCCTATCGGCATTACACCTGCAAACTGTGTTTTCACAGCTTCAATTTGTTCAGCAGGAACGGAACTTATCAAATGCAGGTGTGTCTGTAGTACCCGGAGTTATTACATTTACCCTGATTTTTCTTTCTAGCAAGTTGTTTGAAAAGCTTTTCGCCAAAAAGATCACGGCAGCTTTTGCAGCGCCGTAAAGCCCAAACGATGGATATGCCCGATGTGCGGCATTTGTCCAGGGCAGAAATAATTTTTTAATCAGGAACTTTTAGTAGTGCTCTCAAGCAAATATAACAAGAGTATCGCTCAGGTGGTTCTACGATGGTTAATCCAAAAAGAAGTCGTGGTTATTCCGAAATCAGCACATATGAAAAGGATAAATGAAAATTTCAATGTATTTGACTTTGAGTTGTCTGCCGATGATCTGACAGCCATCAAATCGTTAGCTAAAGGTAGCGGACTAATTTATAGTGTTTAAAAAACGTTTGAAAATCTGACTACAACAATTACCAATCCAACTACTTTTTATAGCGCGACAATCAAGAATTTTGTACTTGAAATTTAAGTCAGTTTTAGAAATAATTAAATAAAGAATTATGCAAAAGAGAAAATTAGGAAATAGCGGATTAGAAGTTTCCGCATTAGGCTTTGGCTGTATGGGTTTAAACTTTTTGGATGGCAAAGCTCTTGATAAAAAAGATGCCATCACACTACTATGCAACGCAGTTGAAAGAGGTATTACATTTTTTGATACCGCAGAAGCCTACGGACCTTACACCAATGAAGAAATTGTTGGCGAGGCATTACAGCCCTATAGAAAAGACGTAGTAATCGCCACAAAATTTGGTTGTAAGGATGCTAGACCAGCAGTAGGTTTAGACAGCAGACCCGAAACCATCAGAGCAGTAACCGAAGCATCTCTAAAAAGATTAAAGACAGATTACATCGATTTGTTGTATCAGCACAGAGTTGACCCTAATGTTCCGATAGAAGATGTTGCAGGAACAGTGAAAGACCTGATACAAGAGGGCAAAGTAAAATATTTTGGTTTATCGGAAGCAAGTGTTACAACTATTCGAAGAGCACATTCAATTCAACCTGTAACAGCATTACAAAGCGAATACTCTTTGTTTTGGCGTGAGCCAGAAAATGAAATCATACCAGCCTTGGAAGAGTTAGGAATTGGTTTCGTTCCCTTCAGTCCTTTGGGCAAAGGCTTCCTCACAGGTATAATAAACAAAAAATTAGAGGATATCGACCGTAGAAACATTATTCCTCGTTTCAGCGAAGAAAATATAAAGGCTAATCTGGTTTTAGTGGACGCACTTTCTGAGATTGCTAAACAAAAAAATGTTACGGCCGGACAATTAGCATTGGCCTGGCTCTTAGCTCAAAAGCCTTGGATAGCACCAATCCCCGGGACTACAAAACTGCATCGTTTAGAGGAAAACATTGGTAGTATAAATATAGTATTAACAGCCGATGAACTTGCAAAAATTGACACAACAGTAAATGGAATTACACTTGTGGGCGACCGTTATCCCGAATTTTTAGAAAAACAAATAGACAAATAAAAATGAACAGCAATGCAAAATATTAAAGGGAAAGTTGTAGCCATTACAGGTGCAAGCAGTGGAATGGGTAAAGCCATTGCAATAGAATTAGCAAAAAACGGTGCCAGGGTTGTTTTGGGTGCAAGACGAACAGAACAATTGCAACAACTTGTTGAAGAAGTTAAAAGCAAAGGTGGTGAAGCCACCTTTGCTCAAATTGATGTAAAGGATAAAGCCGATCTAGTTAGGTTGGTAAATACAGCAGTTGAGCAATATGGAAAATTGGATGCCATTGTAAATAACGCAGGTGTCAGTCAATTAAGCCGCATTGACGAATTGGATATTGACGGTTGGGAAGAAATGATCGACATTAACCTAAAAGGCGTTTTGTATGGGATGGCTGCTGCAATTCCTATTTTCAAAGAACAACGATCGGGACATATCATCAATATCATTTCAACGGCAGGAATTAAGATTGTGTCCATGCAGGGCGTTTATGCAGGAACTAAAAATGCCATTCGCACGATTGCAGAGGCGTTTCGTCAAGAGTCAGATGGAAACATACGCATTACAGGCATTTCGCCGGGATTTGTGAAAACAGATTTTGCAAACAACATAAAAAACGAAGAAATGAAAACAACTATTCAAAAAGGAATGGAACAGATTGCCATAGATCCCATAGCCATTGCCAATGCTGTAATTTATGCAATAAGCCAACCTAACGATGTTGAAATTGGCGATATTGTTATTCGTCCGTCAAAACAAAATTGATTAAATTCGTAAACGAAAAATGCAACAACAAGCTAACATCAATCACATCAAAAGTATATCGCAATTGGTGCGTGTATTGGGGTTTTCTGCGCCATTGCACCCACTGATTGCATTGGTTGACTATAATAATGTTTCGATTGAAATGTTTCCAAAAGGGCAAAAAGTAAGTCTTGATTTCTACAAGATTTCCTTTAAGCCTACATTCACAGGACACATAAAATACGGACAGGGATATTACGATTTTGAAGAAGGCGGATTAGCATTTTTGAAGCCAAAACAAATTGTTTTTCCACCGGAAGACATAGAAAGCTATGAAGGTATCGCTTTGTATTTTCATCCGGACTTTATCCGAAATTATCCATTAGGAAAAACAATAAATCAATACGGCTTTTTCTCTTACGATGTTTCAGAGGCCTTATTTCTATCGGCAAAAGAAAAAGAAATCATAGCCAATTTATTTGCTACAATAGCCAATGAATTAGACAACAATATTGACAGTTTCAGCCAAGATGTTTTGGTGTCGCAAATAGAATTGTTATTGAATTATAGCAATCGTTTTTACAACAGACAATTTATCACGAGGAAAGCAATCAATCACGACATCATAACTTCTTTGGATGAACTTTTAAACAGCTATTTTGAAGAAGAAAACAGTCTGAAGAACGGCTTGCCATCAGTAAAATATATCAGTACAGAATTAAAGCTGTCGCAACGCTATTTGAGTGACATGTTGAGTTCATTGACAGGGCTAAACACACAACAATACATTCAGAACGCAATCATAGAAAAAGCTAAAGAAAAACTATCAACTACAAATCTTTCCGTTTCGGAAATTGCTTATGAATTGGGCTTTGAACATTCACAATCGTTTAGCAAACTTTTCAAGACAAAGACAAATGTTTCGCCTTTGGAGTTCAGACATTCGTTTAATTAAAGTCGGCAGAAAGCTAATGAATAAAAGCCACTTGCCACTAACATTGGTTCGATCTAAGTACTTAGGGGTACGACTCAAAAGCCTTTGATGAAAATTTGGAGGCTTTTTTGGTTTTTAGTTATTCGTATTAATCAGATTTATCATTACTTTCACCATTATCTCCTTTTCATCAGACTTAATCTCAGCAATCATTAAGGTTAATGCAACTTATGCATTATCTGCGATTCGATCAGGTAGTACCCAAGTGGTTGGCAATATGGGGGAGAGGGGATTCTAATAGAACACCTTGAGGGGATTTTTAGCGTTTTGAGGCAGATTTTGAGTAGATAGTATAGTTTTAAAGAAGGGTCTATGTAGGACGTAAGCTTTTGGATATATGTAAGATTACTCATTAATCTTTTAAAACTTGAAATCATTGCTAGGTGATTCGACTCCGGCTGAGAGTACGACTCAAAAGCCTTCGATGAAAATCGGAGGATTTTTTGGTTTTGAACATTTCGAATGTGGTATTGTTTCTCAAAATGTTTTTTCTAATCCGATTCTGAAAATAAGATCGTACTGAAAGATTACCATCCAAAGAGCAATTTGTATTAATTTTGATTACTGGTAATTTTAAGGTGTCTTAAATTTACTGATGTAATCATAAATCAATGGAGATCAAAATATATCAGTCTTTATTAATAGAGATAAAGGTTAGGATTCGTAGTGCTCAAATTAGAGCTGCTCTTTCGGCAAATGCTGAAATGATTATGCTTTATTGGGATATTGGTAAGTTAATTCATGAACAACAGATAGAGCAAGGTTGGGGAGCAACCGTTACGTCCCGGTTGGCCAATGATATTAAAAATGAATTGCCGGAGGTTAAAGGGTTTTCAGAAAGAAACCTGAAGTTTATGGTTCAGTTTTATAAAGGATATGATTTTGATGATGTAATTGGGAAACAAGCCGTTTCCCAATTACAAGAAAATACTGATAAAGAGCCTGATTTCAGGAAACAACTTGTTTCCCAAATTCCCTGGGGCCATAATATTTTGTTAATGCAAAAGATTAGGGAGAAAAATATAAGGCTTTGGTATGCGGAGCAAACGATTGTAAATGGCTGGAGTAGGGATATTCTAGGTTTAATGATAAAGAATAATCTTCACCTTAGACATGGGGAAACAATTAATAATTTCTCTAAAACACTCCCTGATCCTGAATCAGATTTGGTTAGAGAAACATTGAAAGACCCATATATCTTTGACTTCATTACACTTACTCAAGCTTTCACAGAAAGAGAGTTGGAAACTGAACTTGTCAAGCATGTAGAAAAGTTCCTTTTAGAATTAGGTGCAGGTTTCGCTTTTGTTGGGAGACAGTATAAATTGACTGTAAGTGATCAGGACTTTTACCTGGATCTTCTGTTCTATCATCTTAAAATGAGATGTTTTATAGTTATTGACTTAAAGAAAGGGGACTTTAAACCTGAATATGCAGGGAAAATGAATTTTTATTGTTCGGCAGTAGACGAGTTAATTAGGTATGAAGAAGATAAGCCCACCATTGGTCTGATACTTTGTCAGACGAAGGATAAGGTTGTGGCCGAATATGCTTTAAGAGACATGAATAAGCCCATAGGTATTTCTGAATTTGAATTAACGAGGTCCTTACCAAAGGATCTTAGGTCAAGCCTGCCAACAATTGAAGAAATAGAAAATGAATTAAAGAGTAGGGAAGATTAATCTCAGAACATTAGGAAATAAAATATTCTAAAATTAATGTAAAATAGTAATTATTAGATTGTTGTATCAGTTATTTTAATCAAATCTAACTTGGTTCGACTCCGGCACTGGGTACTAAGCCAGAATTAACTCTAATTTGAGTTCTAACTTTGGCCTTTTTATTTCTTAAAGTGTTGTTAATTATGGTAGATAAGTTCAATGATTGCTATAATCAAGCGAGGTGATAGCTACTTCTTTGAAATTATTACAAATACTTTTTTTAGGTAGTACCCAAGTAGTTGGCAATATGGGGGAAGAGGGATTCGAACACTTCATGAATTTATAGCTTACAAAGTCGCTGAAATTCTTATAGCGTTTATGGTAGGGAAAATATAATAAGTTTTACTCTGGAATTATTCTCCGGTTATTATTCTTTCTCTAAAACAGACTTTTGCAGCATCAATAAAAATGATAAAGCTTTAGTGTAATCCAGTGTAGGATACTCCAATCCTAATGCCCTTATATTATTATAATAAGTTTCATGCTGGGTATAGTAATATTTTTCAGATTGGATAAACCATGCCTTACTTCCCAGTTTTTGTGCAAGGAACCATTTTTCAAACAAACGTCCACTACGTCCATTGCCATCATTCCATGGGTGTATTTTTACAAATACAAGATGGATCATACTTGCAAAAAAGAAAGTCTCTGATATAGTCAGTTCGCTATTCAGCAGTATCTCCAGATCAGCGTACAATTTATCCATCTCAGAAGTCACTTCAAAAGGAGCGGCTGCTACATATTCAATCCGGCCATCTTTTGTCGTTACAAACATATTTTGATTTCTGAATTTACCTAGGTAGTTCGTGGATACGATATGTTTTGCTAAAAGTGTGTGCATCTCGGCAAACGTTTTTTTATCTGGTCTGTTTTCTGAGGCAAATTGATAAGCCAGATATAGGTCATCTATTTTACGGGTATAATCAGGTTGAAATTCAATATGAAAACGTTTATGTTTCACATAAGAATCCAATTCTATTGTTTCCCCTTCAATTTTACTTGAATAGACAGAGGCTACCGCATGGTGAAAGCTGAAATTATCTGTTGAAAGGGGAGTATCTTCTAATTGGCTAATGCTAATAGATAAAGCTTCACTAGAAACAACCTGCTTATATTGCTGAAGGAAATTTGTAGATAGGATTTGTAAATCTGTTTGTAGCATCTTTCGCGTATAATCTTCTTGGGTCATTCTCAGGATGGTCTCCTAAGAGGATTAGCTCGCTGCGCTCGCTGATCCCTTGAGGGGGGAGGCTTCAAACAGAAATGCGCTCGCTTCGCTCGTACGCATTTTTTGGTTTATGCCGGTCTTCGCACTGAAGGGTGCGGCCCGGCTTTAAACCAAAAAATGCTACTTATCTTCGATAAGCAGCATTTATGTTTGGCGGAGGAAGAGGGATTCGAACCCTCGGTACCGTTGCCAGTACGACAGTTTAGCAAACTGTTCCTTTCGGCCACTCAGGCATCCCTCCGTTTAAATTTGTTACCCGTTTTCCGGGGTTGCAAATATAGTAATAGAATTATATTTACAAAAATATTTTACACATTTTGTAAGTAATCTATACGCACATGATAGATGCTCATAAGCATAGTCTTGAATATCAGCTTTATAGTTTCTATATCTTTTAACGTTAAATCGCAGTTGTCTAACTGATTTTGTTCTAATTTGTAGTTAATGATGCGTTCGACCAGGTCATTTATGTTTTGCGCATTAGGATTTTTGATACTTCTTGAGGCTGCTTCGACCGAATCTGCCAGCATTAATACCCCGGTTTCCTTAGAAAATGGAATAGGACCAGGGTAACGGAAGATATTTTCATCCACAAATTTCTCCGGAGAGTTTTTAAGGAAGGACTGATAGAAATAATCAACACGGGTATTTCCATGGTGCGTTCTGATAAAGTCGATCACACTTTCCGGTAACTGATGTCTGCGGGTAATTTCTATGCCCTTATGGACGTGTTTAATGATAATCTGGGCACTTTGTTCATAAGGCAGTTTATCATGCGGGCTTAAGGTCGTATTCTGGTTCTCGATAAAGTATTGAGGGTTCTCAATTTTACCGATATCATGATACAATGCACCAGCTCTGACCAGCAGGGAATTTCCACCAATCTTGAAGATGGCTGCCTCGGCCAGATTAGCCACCTGTAAGGAATGCTGAAAGGTTCCCGGGGCTTTGAAGGCAAGTTCCCTCAATAGTTTGTTGTTGGTGTTCGTCAGCTCAATCAGAGCAACATCAGAAGTTATTCCGAATACCCTTTCAAAAGCATAGATCAGCGGGTAAGCCAGCAGAGATAACAATACGCTGATAATAAAAGGCACAAAGTTGATCCATTCGATATCTTTAAATGAACCGTCACGCAGTAAAGCTATCCCGATAAAACAGATAAAATAAGCTGTCAGGATAAACAGGGCAGACAAGAGCAGCTGCTCTCTCTTGATCAGGTTCCTGATACTGTATATGGCCACCATACCAGCCGTAACCTGATAAAACACAAATTCAAAACTGTTAGGGACAAAGAAGCCCGCTATCAGGATAACGAGCAAATGGAGGTATAATGCCAGTCGTGTATCAAAAAGGATCCTGATAATGATAGGAACGATACAGAATGGAATATAATAAAGACTTGGCATGTTCAGCTTGATAGACCAGGTAAGGGCCAGCAGGAGCATGGTAATGACCAGTAATAATAAAGAAAGTTGTCTGTTATCATTGAAGATGTCTTTTCTGAACATGGAAAGAAATACCATTAGCAGAGTCAGAATGAATCCAACCAGTAAGATCTGACCCAGGTATACCAGTTTACTATCCCCGATAGTTTTGGTCTGCGCTTCATAGGTTTCCTTGAATGACTGAAGTTTCTGGAAGACCTCATCATCAATTACATTGTTTTTGGCAATGATCAATTCCCCTTTCTGAACCATCCCGCGGGTAGTAGAAAGGCTGTTAATCGTATTATTCTGCACGATTGAAGTCAGCTTCTCATCAAAAACAATATTGGGTTGCAAGTGATCCTCCACAAGGTTCATGACCACTTCCTTCTCTTTCACCTTGGTAGAGGTAAAAGTCGAATTGAAATAATCCAGTGCAGTTTGCACAGTAAAGACATCCTGTGTACTGATAGTTTTTGAAATATTATTATTCAGCAGGGAGATATCATAATACTTTCTTCCTTTCTGATGTTTTGGATTGATCGCAATAATCCCCTTCTCATAAATCCCCTTCAGTAATTTCAGAGAAGCAATTTTATTAGGTTGTTTTTCCTCTTCAGGAAAAGCATTTCCACGCCATTTTACATCAAATTCATTCAGATAAGCCTCTTCTACACTTGAATATAATTCTGTATTGTAGCGATAGATAGGAAGAACGTTTTCCAGTGCATCCTGTTTGTCTGTATTTACCTGCGGACTGGTTTTCAGGATTGCAAAACTAAAAGGAGAGACAAGGTCTTTGTTTAACCATACTTTTCCTTTCTGAAATTCATATCTGAAACGGGGTTGCTTAGGTAAAAAAAACGTAATGATAAGCACAGTCAGTACCATCATAATATATTTAATATTAGAAGAATACTTTCTGTAAAGGATCTTATGGGAATTCTTTTTGATTTTAGCCAAAATGATGAAGGTTTTTTTTATACAAAAATAAGATTTTTTAATGAATATGACCGTGTTACCTGAAATGGGGAAATAAACAAATACTTTGTTTGGATTACATATGTCTTATTATAACTATTTTTGATGAAAATTTTAACTATGCAGCAAAGTGTCCTGATCATTGACGACGAAAAAAAGATATGTAGTCTTTTGGCAAGAATTATTGAACTTGAAGGGTTTACTGTGTTCCAGGCCAATACAGGAAAAGAAGGACTTAAAGTATTGGCGAACCAGGAAGTGCATGTCGTGATCAGTGATGTGAAATTACCAGATATTAATGGGGTAGAGCTGGTTAAACAAATTAAGCAGCTGAAACCCTATGCCGAGGTGATTAACCTGACTGCATTTGGGACCATTCAGGACGGGGTAAAAGCAATGCGGAATGGCGCTTTTGATTATATCACCAAAGGCGATGATAATGATAAGATTATCCCGCTGGTATATAAAGCAATGGAAAAAGCTAAGTTGCAGTACCGCGTTTTTGAACTGGAATCTAAAATACAAAAACAATACGATTTTACTTCTATACTGGGGCAATCCAAGCCGGTACTGGAAGCTATAGACCTTGCCCGGAGAGTAGCTCCGACTGATACCACTGTTTTATTACTTGGAGAAACAGGTACAGGTAAGGAAGTCTTTGCGCAGGCTATTCATTTTGAAAGTCAGCGGAAGACAAAACCCTTTGTGGCGCTGAATTGCAGCGGATTTAATCCTGATTTGCTTGAAAGTGAGTTGTTTGGTTACAAGCAGGGGGCTTTTACCGGTGCGCAGAAAGATAAAAAAGGTTTATTGCAGGAGGCTAATGAAGGTACACTTTTTCTCGATGAGATAGGAGAAATGAACCTTGACCTTCAGGCTAAATTATTGCGTGTTCTGGAAAATCAGACCTTCATTAAGGTGGGGGATACGCAAACGACAAAAGTGAATGTCCGGATTATTGCTGCGACCAACAGAGACCTGAAAACCGAAGCAGAAGAAGGCCGGTTCAGGCTGGATTTGTATTACAGGTTATCTGTGTTCTCCATAGAACTCCCTTCGCTGAACGAAAGAAAGGGCGATGTCCTGATCATTGCTAAATATTATTTAAAGCAGTTTGCGGCTAAAGTAAATAAACCAGATTTTACAATGGATGAGCAGTTCAGTACAATGTTACTGAACCATACCTGGAAAGGAAATATCCGGGAATTGAAAAATGTGATTGAAAGAGTTGTGATCCTGTCTGATGGTACCAGTCTGAATGCCAGTTTACTTCCATTTGAATTTCATCAGGGAACTATAAGTGAGGGAGATGGAATGAAGATGGAAACTATAGAAAAGATGCATATCATGAAAGTGCTGAAATATACGCGAAATAATAAAACAGAGACCTCTCGTCTGCTGGGAATCGGCTTAACTACACTTTACCGCAAACTGGAAGAATACCACATCAGTTAATTATTTGGAGTCTGTTTAAACAGACTCTTAAAGCTTTTTGCTAATTTTAGAACATGGAAATAGAAAAACATGCTTTCCCTATAGGACGTTTTGTGCCGGCTACAGCATATACACAACAATCATTGAATACCTGGATTGGTTCAATTAAATCTGTTCCTTTACTGTTGGATTATTGTATTGAAAATCTTGATGAAACACAGTTAAATGTACCCTACAGAGAAGGAGGCTGGAATACGATACAGGTTATTCACCATATTGCCGATAGCCATATGAATGCCTATATCAGACTGAAACTTGCTCTAACTGAAGATAAGCCAGTGATCAAACCTTACGAAGAACAGCTTTGGGCCGAACTTCCTGATGTCACAGATGTTCCTTTAAATGTTTCTATTACGCTTATTCATGCACTGCACCGTCGCTGGACTTCTCTGCTGCTTCAATTGACAGATGAGCAGTGGAAGCGGGAATATTATCATCCTGGTGACAAGAGCTATGTCCCGCTCTGGCAGATGACCAATCTATACAGCTGGCATGGAAAACATCACGCAGAGCAGATTTTGTCTTTACGTAAAAGAATGGGCTGGTAAGTTTTAAATTTGCGGGTAAATCAATAATTTGGTCTGGGACTCGAAAAGATGTTCCAGTTTGCGCTGAGTATAGGTCAGCGACAACAGATAAGTCGTTTCGGGTTTACGTTCCATGACTACAATCATGAAATCATCAGCCTTGATTCTTTCTTTGAGGATTCTCCAGTCTTTCCATACTTCAGTGGCATCAAATTTAAAACTTACACTAACTTTCATAGCCTTTAAAGCATGCTGAATATGTGCTTTGGTGGCAGCATCACAATAGCAATGAACATGAAGACTAAGTTCGGTACTCAGTTTACAAACTTTGGCAAGCCATACCTTCATGTTTTTTTCCATTAAATAGGCTGGCGGACAAATCAGCTGGATACGCTGATGAACAGTTATGGGTTTGTTGAGATGCAGGATGAATAGATTAGCAGGGGATTTAGCAATCAGTGCAGCTGATTTATCTCCCAGAAATTTATCAAATACTGTTGTTTTTCTGGGCCATCCGGTAATAATAATATTGGATGATTTTTCTTTTGCAATCCGGAGTACACCACTGGAAACGTTATGATCAAGAGTAGCAATCACTTTGACCTGTGTCCCGTTTCCGGAAGCATATTTTACAGATTCATTTAGTTTTTTACGCGCAATAAGCAGGTTAGATTGTGCATTATCACTATCCGGTACAACAGAAAGCAGATTGATAGGTTGTGTCGAATCCTTGTCTTTAAATAATACAGCCAGATCCAGCATCGTATCCATGTTGTTAAAGTCAGCAATAGGGATCAGGATGTTTTCCTGGTTTTCGATAGGTTCCGGACCAGATATTTCTTCTTCAGCTACGATCTGCTGACTGGCCCTTTCTGTTGCGAAAGAGGCGAATACACAGGTAATCAGAATCAGAATGATCGTACCATTCAGAATATTGTCATCAATGATTTTGGCCTGGTAACCAACTAATATGATAGCCAGGGTAGCCGCTGCATGTGCACTGCTTAATCCGAAGATCAATAAACGCTGATTTTTTGTGTACTTGAAAATCCACTGTGTCAATGTCGCAGACATATACTTACCTGCAAGGGCGACAAGCGTTAGTGCTCCAGCTACAATCAGCGCTTCAGGGCCTCTGAAAAGCACACGCAAATCAACAATCATCCCTACGCTGATCAGGAAAAAAGGAATGAAAAGGGCATTACCTACAAATTCAATTCTATTCATCAGGATTGAAGAGTGTGGGATCAGGCGGTTCAGCGCCAATCCGGCTACGAAAGCTCCGATAATTGGCTCTATCCCTGCAAGCTGAGCAAGGAAAGCAGAAAAGAAAACCACTGATAATACGAAGATATAATGAGAGGTTTTCTCACTTTCCAGTTTAGTGAAAAACCATTTGGCGATTTTAGGGATAACGATAAACACCGTTGCGGTGAATATAGTCAGGGATATCGTGAGCTGAATCCAGAAGGCGCTGTTCAGTTCACCTTGTACAGAGCCCATAATGATGGCCAGGATAATCAGTACTGCGGTATCGGTAAGGATTGTCCCTCCGACAGTTACAGCTACAGCCTCATTTTTAGCAATTCCAAATTTATTGACAATCGGATAGGCAACCAGTGTATGGGTAGCAAACATGCTGGCTGTCAGGATGGAAGTCAGCAGGGAATAGTGCAGCAGGTAATAACAGACTGGGAAACCAATCAGAATAGGAACGGCAAAAGTGAAAAAGCCGAAGATGAAACTCTTATGTTTCTTCTTTTTAAACTCTGCCAGATCGAGTTCTATGCCCGCAATAAACATGATGTACAATAGTCCGATAGTTGCAAAAAGTTCAATGGCAGAGTTTTTCTTCAGAATATTAAAGCCATTGGGGCCGATGAGTATCCCGGCGATAATAAATCCTACAATACCTGGGATTTTAATTTTCCCCAGCAGGATAGGGGCAATCAGTATGATAAATAACAATAAGGAAAAGATCAATACCGGGTTGGTAAAGGGAAGCTGAAACTGGTTCGTGATGTGATCAAAAAAGTTGGTGTGCATATATAAATTTAAAACCCGTTAACTGAAAATTTATTAACTACTTTATTTAAGGTCAGGCCTTGTACAATAATCGAAAATATTACGATGATATAACTGGCCGAAACAATCAGTGGCTTGTATGCCGAATCTGGTAAAGATAGGGCAAGAGCTACAGAAATCCCGCCTCTCAGGCCTGCCCAGATCAGAATACCCAGCCGTTTATAGTCTGTTTTTAAAGATCTTTTCATCAGTATAGTAGGAGCTGCAATACTCAACCCTCTGGCAATCAATACAAAAATAACAGATAATAAGCTAATCAGCCAGTAATTACGGAAGAATGGAATAATGACAATCTGTAAACCAATCATGACAAACAAAATGGTATTCAGCAGATCATCGATCAGGCCCCAGATTTTATCCAGTATGTCTTTAAGATGGAGTGAATTTGCATTATCACCCAATTTCATATTACTCAGCATCAGTCCTGCGGTTACTGCAGCCAGGGGAATAGAAACATGGAGTAAGCTGCCGATCACTGAAATACCCATGACCATAGCTAATGTCATCATTAATATAGTCTGAAGTTCATCTACTTTTTTAGCTAGCCTGGTACAGAGATAACCAGAGGCAACACCCAATAAAATGCCACCAAATACTTCCTGGGCAAATAACTGTGCAGAATGTGACCAGGAAAAGGCCATTGTTGTGTTTTCAGTCAGTTCCCGGAGAGAGACAAATAAAAGAATACCCACACCATCGTTGAACAACGATTCCCCGCCAATAATAGTCTCGAGGGAAGGCGGGATTTTGGATTTCTTTAAAACGGATAATACCGCAACCGGATCTGTAGGAGAAATCAGCGCACCAAAGAGAAAACAGTAAAGTAGTGGAATCTCGATATGTAATAAGGAGGCGGCCCAGTAGAAAAGGAAGCCGAATATTGTGGTACAGCCAATTACACCTACCGTACTTAAAATCAGTACCGGACGTTTTTGTGCTTTAAGTTTTTCGAAATCGAAATGAAGTGCACTGGCAAAGAGCAAAAAGGCAAGCATGACATCCAGTAGCGTTCTGGTGAAATCTATGCTCGAGGTTAACTGTGAAATAAACTCATAAGCTGCCGGAAAAGACTTTCCCGTAATCAGAATGAGTACTGAAAGACTGATGGCAATGACCATAATCCCAATCGTTCCGGGCAGCTTGACATAACGGTGATTCAAATAGGAAATGAGTGCGCTGATAGTTACCAGAATGGTAATCGTAGTAAAAGTATCCATTAATTAAATTAGGGTTTTCCTTGTTGTTTTATTGTTCTAACAACAAAATAGACGAAATTGTTCGTTTTTTACATTGATTACTGATTAGTATTTCTTAATATAGACCAGGATAACCTATAAAAATAAGCAAGATGCAATATTCAAATTTGGGAAAGTCAACTCTGGAAGTTAGCAGGATAGGTTTCGGTTGTATGTCCTTAAGCGGGGATGCAAAGGAAAACGAAAAGATTGTTGGAAGAGCGCTGGAACTTGGCATTAATTATTTTGATACAGCAGATTTATATGAGGCGGGGGAGAATGAAGTTAAGATAGGATCTTTGCTGAAGGCCAGACGTAATCAGGTTATTATAGCAACCAAAGTCGGTAACCAGCGCAGGGCGGATGGAAATGGCTGGGATTGGAACCCTGGCAAGAAATATATTCTTTCGGCAGTGGAGGGAAGTCTTAAGCGGTTACAGACCGATCATATAGACCTGTATCAGTTACATGGCGGAACTATTGAAGATCCTATGGATGAAACTATTGAAGCTTTCGAGATTTTAAAAAATCAGGGTAAGATCAGAAATTATGGAATTTCTTCTATTCGCCCCAATGTGATCCGTGCCTATGTTCAGCGTTCTGCAATGGTAAGTGTGATGATACAGTATAGTTTGCTGGACAGAAGACCGGAAGAAGAATGTCTGACTTTGCTGGAGCAAAATGAAATTGGTGTATTAAGTCGTGGTAGTATTGCACAGGGCTTACTGGTGGATAAACCAGCAGCTGATTATTTAAACTGGTCGGCTCAGGAGGTCAGTCATGCTGCTGATATAGTACGCGCTATCACCAGCAAAAGTAGCTCTGCAGCACAAACAGCTATCCGGTTCGTTCTGCAGCACCAGGCATTGACCAGTGCAGTGTTGGGAATACGGACAGAAGTTCAGTTAGAAGATATTGCAGCTGCTGCAGATTTTCCTCTTCTTTCTGCGGAAGAAATGGATATCTTACAGCGGTCAACTACATCACAATATTATACAGCACACAGGTAATATGAAACTATCATTCGGTACAGAGGTTAATCATCAGCCAAACTATTTTCTGGAAAAAATATGGAAGGGTCTGTTACAGGGGCCGGGTGACCTGGAAGGCAGTTATCAGGACTATCAGCGTCGCCATCTCGAAAAATTTGGTAAATGCTGGGATGGAGATACTTTTGGCGAATTTCTTGATCCAAAGATCCATACCATACGCAGGGACCTTGATAATGAATGGCAGCCAGGAATGGAAATCCAGCTGGTGATCAATTTGAATTCTACCGATGAGTTTCAGTTTGCACCAGTTCTGAGGTGTCAGTCAGTGCAAAGGATTCAGATTGATTACTCAAAATTAATCAATGATGATGGCCCGGCGGTTTTTATAAACTATGAACTCATTGACAGGGAAACGCTATTGCGCCTGGTTGTTAATGATGGTTTTGCGACGATAGAAGATTTTTTTCTGTATTTCAATGAAGAGTTCAGCGGAAACCTGATTCACTGGACACCTTTAAAATACGACTGATTTAACTAACGATAACCCATAGCCTGAAGATTAAATAACTCTGCATATCTGCCGTTCTGATCCAAAAGCTCCTGATGGCTCCCGATTTCTATCAGCTCTCCTTTTTCGAGTACCAGTATCCTGTCCGCCATTCTGACTGTAGAAAAACGGTGGGATATCAGCACAGCCGATTTGCCTTTGGTGAGCTCAGAGAAACGCTGGAAGACTTCATACTCCGCTCTTGCATCTAAAGCTGCGGTGGGTTCGTCCAGAATCAGTAACTGTGCATCTTTCATATAAGCCCTTGCTAACGCTACTTTTTGCCATTCTCCACCCGAGAGTTCTACACCCTCTGCGAATTTTTTACCGAGCATCTGATTATAAAGGCCAGGTAGTTTTTTGACCAGCTGATCAGCCAGACTCTGGTGTGCAGCAGATTGTATTAAAGGGTCGTTTTCTTTTTCCTGGATATTACCGACCGCTATGTTTTGTGAAAAACTCATCTGGTAACGGATATAATCCTGAAAAATAATGCCCAGGTTCATCCTCAGATCAGTAAGGTCGTATTCTTTGAGGTCTATGCCATCTAACAAAATGCGGCCCTCTGTCGGATCGTATAACCTGGCCAGTAATTTGACCAATGTTGTTTTTCCCGCGCCGTTTTCTCCGACCAGCGCAAGTTTTTCACCAGGATACAGCGTGAAACTCAGATGCCTGTTTGCCCAGCGTTCAGAATTCAGATATTGAAAGCCTACGTTTTCAAAAGTAAACCCAATCTGAATAGGTTTTGGGAAAGGGATTGCTTTGACTGAGGCAATTATTCTTGGGCGGATTTCAAAAAATTCAAAGAAATCGCGTAAGTAGATAGCTCCTTGTGATACCGCTATAAAACGGGTTAGAATGCCCTCCAGTAAAGTCTTTAACTGTCTGAAGGAAGCTGCCAGAAAGGTTAATTCACCTATAGTTACTTTTCCTGATACGGTATCAAAAATAATCATGAGGTATGCGCCGTAATAACCGGCTGTACCCAATAAAGCAAAAAAAGTACCCCAGGCTGAACGCCGCAAAGCGAGTTTTTTATTTGCCAGATAGAATTTATCGGATAAGACCGAGAATCGGTTGATCACAAAACCCGAAAGGTTGAAGATTTTTACTTCTTTGGCAGTTTCATCGCTGGCTCCCAGAAAACGAAGATAATCCAGTTCTCTTCTTTCAGGTGTCTGTCCTCTGGTGAGGGCGTAAGTCTGTGCGTTAAAATAAGACTCCCCTAAAAAGGAAGGAATAATAGTCACTAACAATAACAGGATCAGCCATGGGTTGAATATAATCAGTCCTGCTGCGAGGAATCCCATCGTAATCAGATCCTGCACCTGGCTCATCACCAGCGAAAGAAGAATAGTCCGGCCTACAGTCTGCTGTCTTGCCCGTTCCAGTTTGTCATAAAAAATGGAATCTTCAAACTGATCCAGGTCCAGGGTGGCTGCATGCTCCATGATCTTTATAGAAGAATGCTTGGAGAAAAGATCACCCAAAAGACTGTCAATTAAAGAAATTGCCCTGCTTAACAAATCTGAAATAATTGCGATTGCAAATTCAAGCAGAATCAGTTTCCAGAGCACCGTCAGATCATGCTGATTTGGTGTTTTGATATGTGTAACAACCTGATCAATAATCAGTTTTCCAACATATAACATCGCAACCGGAGTGGCCGACCGGACTAATCTCAGTAATAAATTAGAGATAGTCATGCCAGGGCTCGTCTGCCATACCATTTTAAAGAATCCAGGTAGGTTACCCAGTGCAGCCAGTCTTTCTTTTAAAGTCAGGCCTTCTTTTTTAGAATTTTGCAAAGAAGATTTATTGAACAACTTGTTTGTCGCCATGTTTACAAAAATACGTAAACTCCTCGAACAGACTGGCATCTTCTCCGGGTTTTAATCCATCATGTGGAATGGAGTAATACTTTCCACTGATTTGATGCCCTTCATCGGTTTTCGTAACCTCAAGATTCAGAAATCCATGCAGCATCGTGCAGGCATTCTGAAGAGTTACAGTATCGAAAATATCACTTTTATCAGTGTAGAGTATGTCATCGCTTTCAACCAGCCAGTGCAATTCATCGAATCCGCCAGCCCCACAAACGATAAATGGAACGGTTTTTCCATCTGGATAGGTTTTATTGAAACGCTGATAATTATGTACATGGCCACTCAGTACCAGATCTGGAATGACACCTGCTGCTTCAAAACATTCCTCCAGTAAATTAATCATGGGCAGACTGGAACTGTGGTTGAAATCTGCCGAATAGGGGGCATGATGAATGCAAACGATAATTGCTTTTTCTGTATGTTCGGTACCGGCATATTTGAGCTCCTCAATAAACCATGCTTTTTGCTCCTCTGTAACAACTCCGAATTTGGGTACGTTGCTATGAAGGCCGATGATATTGGCTACTGGTGTCTGCAATGTCCAGTAAACATGCGGCTGTATTCCGCTCATACGATTTAGGTTTGTGCCAAAAGGAACGGGCCTCGGTGTCTTTCCGCAGAATACACTGGTAAACGGATAAAGGCTTGAATAGGGTACTTTAGCCGCCTGATTGACGTCACTGTCGTGATTACCTGCAATTGCGTAAATAGTTGAGGGATAATCTTTATAGGGAGTGAAAAACTGCCGCTCATATTGATCTGCCTCTCCAAAATGATAAACGATATCACCTACATGGTATAGGAATGAAGGCTTGTCAGCTGGATTTCTGGCCTGATGGTACTGTTTACCCATTTCTGTTGCTATAAGCTTTTGAAATGCAGGAGATTTTAAGCCTCCGGTATCACCAGCGACCTGAAAAACCAGTTTGTTGGGATCGGTCAGTTCCATAGCAGGTTTTAACCGGTATGGATAATCTCCAAAAGGTAGTGGTAGTGGTTGAAATTTATAGTTGTCGTCTGGTTGGTTGAGTTTAAAAAGAGGTTTTATGAGTTTCTTTGCTGATGACATGTTTGTTTATGCGTTTTTAATCAGGATAGCTTCGAGCACATTCGCTGCATCATCGCATTTATCAGTGGCCATCTCCAGTGTCTGGAGAATCTCTTTCTGTTTGATGAGCTCGATTGCGTCTGTCTCAGTGATAAACAAACGGGCAATAGCAGTATTGCAAAGATAATCGGCCCGGCTTTCTCCTTCGTTGATTCTTAAACAAACATCAGCAATAATTTTGGTGTTTTTGAAGTTCCGCAGTTCGGTGATCGCTAATTCAAGATCTTTAGACATTTCTGTGATCAAACTGGCCAGCTGAACGATTTCTTCGCTGAAGGTCTTGATCTTATACAGTTCTATATTCAGTGAGGTGGCGTATACGTAATCAGCGACATCATCGAGTGCACTAACCAGGGTATAGATATCTTCTCTGTCAAACGGAGTGATGAAGTTTTTGCTGAGTTCAAGAAAAATGGAGTGGGTAATATCATCTCCGGCTTGCTCCAGTCTTTCTGTTTCCCTGAAATGAATAATACGTTCTTCTTCATCCCCGCAAACCACTGTCTTTGCCAGGCTTTCTGAGATTTTGACCAGGTTTTTCACATCCTGTTCGAAAAGAGGCTGGAACTTTTTGTCTTTAGGGCTAAAGAAGTTAAATACAGAATTCATAGGAATGGGTTTTCTGTAAAAATAAAAGGGGAATGTTAAGACCCTGTTTAAAATTCGTCAATTAATCAACGTATAGATTCTTTTTAACGGATCAGCTTGCGATTTGTAAAAGGTCAGATTCCTGGACAAGCCTGGGATCCTTGAATTGTTTATTCAGAATCGATTTTTTGATTCTGATGGTTCGTGTAGTAGTAATCACTACAGCACCTGATTTGTTGTAGTGATGTGATACATAGGATCCGACAGAGGGATCAAACTGTTGAATTCTGATAAGTAACTCGTGAAAAATAAAAATAGGTAGCGGCACGGTGTAAAGGTAATTTAACAATTTGGTAATGTTTAATTATCATTCTGTTAATGAATAGTATGGCTTAACATAGAATTAATATTGGAGGATATTCCTTTTAAGAAAATTGTAAGATGGTTAAACAGATTGGATTAAATATGATTTTTTTGGGGTATTGTGACCTCTAATGACTTAACAATCCCTACCTTTGCCCCTTCAAATTAAAAAAATGGGAAATCATAAAGATGTCAATAAGCTAACAGCCGCAGGGTTATTAATTAGCTTAGGGATTATTTACGGGGATATAGGTACTTCACCACTATACGTTTTTAAAGCAATCATCGGCGAAAGATTAATCACCGCGGATCTGATTTTAGGAGGCCTTTCCTGTATATTCTGGACATTAACGTTACAAACTACCATTAAATATGTAGTGATCACACTACAGGCGGATAACAAAGGTGAGGGAGGGATTTTCTCTTTATATTCACTGGTTAAACGTAAAGCTAAATGGCTGATTATTCCGGCGATGATTGGCGGTGCTGCCTTACTCGCAGACGGGATTATGACTCCTGCGGTGACGGTTTCTTCCGCAATTGAAGGATTGGGGATTATTTACAAAGACCTTCCTACTGTGCCAATTGTGATCTTAATTATTACTTTTCTGTTTGGTATTCAGCAATTTGGAACTTCTTTTATAGGTAAAGCATTTGGTCCGATCATGTGGCTGTGGTTCACTATGATTGCGGTGCTGGGTACGGCTTATGTATTACAGTTCCCGGAAATTCTGAAAGCCATTAACCCTTATTATGCTTATCATATTTTAACGACCAATCCCGAAGCATTCCTGATCATTGGAGCGGTCTTCTTATGTACAACAGGAGCAGAAGCACTATATTCCGATCTTGGGCATTGCGGCAGATCAAATATCCGTGTAAGCTGGGTATATGTTAAAATCTGTCTGATTTTAAGTTATATGGGGCAGGGTGTCTGGTTATGGCAGTTGCAGGGAAAACATCTCGGAGAGATCAATCCTTTTTTCCATATTATGCCAGACTGGTTCCTGATCTATGGTATCCTGATTGCAACTGTTGCTGCGGCTGTAGCCAGCCAGGCACTGATTTCAGGATCATTTACCCTGATTTCGGAAGCAGTAAGATTAAACTTATGGCCCAAAGTTAAAATCAATTATCCTAGTAATTCAAAAGGACAACTCTATGTGCCTTCAATGAACTGGGTGTTGTTTATAGGTTGTATCCTGGTGGTGTTGATTTTTCAGAAATCAGAACACATGGAGGCTGCATACGGTTTATCTATTACAGTAGCGATGCTGATGACAACCATTCTGGTCTCGATCTTTCTAATGCGTAAAAAGGTACCGATGTACCTTATCGTTATATTTTTAACAATTTATGGAGTTATTGAGCTGACTTTCCTTGCAGGAAATGCTGTGAAAATACTACATGGTGGTTGGTTTACACTGATTTTAGGTATTTCACTTTTCTCTATTATGTATGCCTGGTCAAACGGAAGAAGGATAAGAAACCGCTATATGCGTTTTGTGGATATAGAAAAATACTTCCCGATTATCAGTAAAATCAGTGAAGATGAAACTATTCCTAAATATGCTTCGCAGCTGGTTTATCTGACAAGTGCCAATTTCAATTTTGAAATAGAATCATCTATCATGTATTCTATTATTCAGAAACACCCGAAAAGGGCAGATGTATATTGGTTACTTCACGTTGATGTAACTGATGAGCCTTTCACCATGGAATATAAGGTGGAGCAGCTAATTGATAAAAAACTGATCAGGATAGATTTCCGTCTGGGATTCCGTGTAGAGCAGCGTGTCAATGTGATGTTCAGGAAAGTCGTGGAAGAGATGGTGAAAAATGGAGAGATTGATATCACCAGTAAATATGCTTCGTTGAAAGAACATAATATTGCCGGAGATTTCAGGTTTGTTGTGATTGAGAAAGTACTTTCAAATGCGAACAGCCTGTATTTTATCGAACGTTTCACGATGGCTTATTATAGTATTCTTAAAACGTTTAGTGTACCTGAAGAGAGAGGTTTTGGACTCGATCTGAGTTTCGTAGCAGTAGAAAAGGTTCCGCTGATCGTGGATATTCCTACAGATTTTTATCTGAAAAGGCTATATTAACCGCTCTTGCCAAAATCTGACGGCCTGATATTGGTGAGCTGAAAAAATGCTTTACTAAAGGCCGCCAGACTATTATATCCAGTCAGGTAAGCAATTTCAGTGGTCGTTTTATCACTGTACATAATCAGTTCTATTGCTTTTACAATTCTGAGCAACTTGAGATACTGTAAAAAAGAAATACTCATGGTTGACTGGAACAAACGTGATAATGTTCGCTCGCCCATTCCAAAACGGCTGGCCAGGTTTTCGAGCGTCAGGGGTTGAGCAAAATTCTGGGAGAGATAAAGCACTATTGGTCTTAACCTGGTATTTGAAGTCGTAGGTAATGCGATAGGGAATGATTTGGTACTCAGCCTTGGTAATATATCCTTTATTGCGGCGAGAAAATGATACCCGGGATCCTTTTTTTCTATAGTTCCTGTCCAGTTTCCGGCAAAAACAAGCATCTCAAACAATAGATTGCTGACAGGATAAATTCCTAATTTCTGATAGAAAATATCCGTATGATCATCTTCTGTATAAAAATACAGGTTATGGGTAATGGTCGCTGCATTCCTCACATTCAGGTAATGTTCCAGACCACTGGGGATCCAGACATAATGTCTTGCAGGTATAATATAAGTCTTATCATCAGTGAAAATATAGGCTATACCACCTTCTACGTAAGTTAGCTGACCTTTGGTGTGCGAATGTACCGGTAAACTCCGCTCTAATTTTTCATGCACAATGAATATGCCTTTGGGCTTGGAATCAATAACTCTAAGATAGGATTCTGTGTCTTCGATATACATTGGCTGGAATGGACAAATATTTGGTAATATAGATAAAATTACAAGTATTTCATAGCTGTAATTTTGTATCATTCTTAAATGATATGTACTTCAATAATAAAAAAATCGTTCTCCTCAGTCTATCCATCTTTCTGATAGGTAGTGTAAAGGCCCAGCAGCCTGCTCAAATACAAATGTCTCTTAACCAGATCTGGGAAAAAGTCGCAGCCAATAACAAAACTATACAAATGCAGGACCTTAAGGTCAAAGGTACTGTCGAAGGGATAAAAGATGCTAAAGCTGAGCGTCTTCCTGAAATTTCTGCAGAAGGTGAGTATGCCAAAGTGAGTAATATGCCTATTTATACAAATGGGTTATTTCATACACCAGAGCAATTTGAAGTGGTGCATACCTCTTATAAATTTGGTGGTAGTGCTTATTTTAACTTATATAATGGTAATAAAACCAATATCAAAATTGCAGAAGAGAAAAAAGAAAATGAAATAGCTGTTGAACAACGGAACCTGACTACTTCTGAAATGAAGTTAAGGGCAACTGCTTATTTTCTCGATCTGCAAAGAAGCAATATATTTAAAGCCTTATTACTAAAAGATATCAGTGACCAGGAGAAACAGCTGGAAGAAATTAAACAGCTGCTGAAAAACGGAGTGGTATTGAAAAGTGATGTCCTCAGAGTAACCCTGAAATTATCAAGACAAAAAATGGCTTTGGTGCAGTTAAATAATGATCTGGCCATTGCAAATCAGAAGCTGAATATCCTGACAGGTCTGCCTGATCAGACAGTTATAGAACCTGTCGTTCAGGCAAAAGATGAGCTGCCGGTATTACAACCTTATACAACCTATCTTTCAGAAGCGATGCAACACTCTTTCGCTTATAAAATATCTGAAAAGGAAGGTGAATTACGTAAGCTGGAATTGAAAAATGTAAAAGCCAATGTGTCTTTTAAAGTTGGCTTGTTTGCAAATTATGCCTATTCCTATCCTCAGATATTCATTTATCCATATTCAGTGGCTTTATATGGTTTAGGAATGACGGGAATTAAGGCTAGTTTTCCTATTTCTGCTTTTTATCATAATACACATAAAGCGAGAGCTGCCGAACTCAGATATCAGCAGCAGGAAGTAGAGCATTCTGATACAGAAGACCGGATCAGGCAGGAAGTAAATGAAGCTTACCTGAGATATCAGGAATCATTGACCCGGATTGATGTGGCTAAAGAAAATATCAATCAGGCCACTGAGAATTTAAGAATTGTAAATAATACTTATTTCAATCAGCTTGCACTGGTTACAGATTTGCTTGATGCAGATACCCAGTTACTTCAAACGCGTTTCGATCTGGCAGCAGCCAAAATCGCAGCACAATTACAATATTATCAATTACAAAAGGCAATAGGCAATCTCTAAAATGAAGACGAAGAATAATTATACAAATACTGATCGGTTAATTACAAAAATTACGGCCTGGATAGCCGGGCTTATTGCTTTGGGGCTTGCCATATGGGGGATTATCTCCCTGGTCCAGCTTTATAATTATGAAGATACGAATGATGCCCAGATAGAAGAATACATCAACCCGATCACTTCGCGGGTAGGTGGTTTTATCAGGGAAATTAAATACGAAGAGAACCAGGATGTGAAAAAGGGGGATACTTTGCTGGTTATTGATAACAGCGAATATCAGTTGCAGCAGGAAGAGGCAGAAGCAGCGCTTTCTAATGCTCAGGCACAGATTGGTGTACTGGAAAGTAATGTGATGACAACTTCGAAAGTTTCACAGGCCAGTGAATCGCAGATTGCTTCTGCTAAAGCAAAACTGGTTAAACAACAGCAGGATTTTGACAGATATTCTAAACTATTCAAGGTAGAATCTGCAACACAGCAACAATTGGAAAATAGTAAGGCAGCTTTGGATGTAGCTACTTCTGAATACCGTTCGGCTGTAGAAAATTATCAGGCATCTTTATCAAAAGTAAATGATATCAAATCACAGAAAGGTGTTTATGAAGCAGAGATCAAACGTCGCAAGGCTTTGTTAAACAGAGGAAAACTGGATGTGAGTTATACTGTAATCCGTGCTCCTTACAACGGAAAAATGGGTAGGAGAACGATTCAGGAAGGACAACAGATCCAGGTTGGTCAGACATTAGCTTATATTGTTGATCAGGAAGCTGGTAAATGGGTGATTGCTAATTTTAAAGAAACACAGATCGGAAATATGAAGATTGACGGAGAAGCAGAAATTACAGCAGATGCTTTTCCTGGTAAAACTTTTAAGGGAAAGATTGTATCCCTGTCTCCGGCAACAGGAGCAAGGTTTTCTTTACTTCCTCCCGATAATTCAACAGGTAATTTTGTGAAAATTGTACAGCGTATACCCGTTAAAATCAAACTGACAGAAAGCAAGGAGATCGTAGATCAGTTGCGTGCCGGTATGAATGCAAACGTAAAAGTGAGAAAAAACTAATGAATTTAGCTTTGCCGGTATTTAGATCCTGGGTGCCTGTGTGGCTGATCAGGGCTACAATCTTCCTGGTTATCTTTCCTGGTTTGTTATTGTTTGGTCTGTCAACTGCAAGCGGGCCGGGCGCTGCAGGTTATTATGGAATTGAACCAGCTGATGTGCAATATTCGATGGTTATTTTTTATGCGGCAGTAGCTGGGTTTTTTGCACTGGAAAGGCGGTTTTTTATTTTTATAGCAACAAGAGAGTATTTTATACTCAGTATACTTATCCAGATGGGGACAGCTTATATCTGTTTTCATACCCGCAACCTGTCTGTTTTATTCCTTTTCAGGTTTATCCAGGGAATGTCTAACTGTATGTCAACGAGTATCTGTATTACCCTGATTTTTGGAAGTTTGCATAATGAAAGGGCCAGAGAAATCGGCTATTCCATTTTTTACTGTCTGTTACTTTGTATCACGCCAATTTCGACGATTATTACTGCCCCGATTTTAGATGCTTTTGATTACAATGTCCTTTATAAATTTATCATTTTCGCCTATATCCCAGGTGGGATATTATTACTGGTCATTATGAATAATGTAAGGCTTAATAAGAAAATGCCGCTTTATCAGCTGGATTTCTATAGTTTCATTATTTATTCTGCTATCCTTTGTTTATTAGGTTATACTTTGGTTTATGGCCAGCAATATTACTGGCTGCACGATCCCAGGATTGTCTGGAGTTTATCCGGAACATTGGTTTTAACCGGATTACATATTTTCAGACAACTTCATCTAAAAAGGCCTTACCTGAGCCTGGAAGTATTTAAGTACAGAAATTTTAGCGTGGGTATGGGGATGATTTTCATCCTCTATATCATCCGGGGTGCTTTAGGAATTACTTCTATTTATTTTGCTGTTATTTTAGGAATGGATCCTATACATATAGGTTATATTATGATAGCGAATATTGTGGGTATTGTACTCAGCGTACTGATATCTTCACGTTTGATTATTATGAAGAGGCCTATAAGACTGGTTTGGTTATATGGTTTTGTCTTATTGTTGATTTTTCATGCCTGGATGTGGTTTCTTTTCAGTACACAGGCAGATTCTTCGACATTTGTCATTCCATTGATTATACAGGGAATGGGGGCAGGGATGCTGATGACACCTATTATTGTTTTTGCGATCTCATCAGTACCTGAACGCCTGGGTAGTTCGGCCTCAGCAACTGGTGTCTTTTTCCGCTTCTCAGGTTTTTGTGCAAGTATTGCACTGATCAATTATTTCCAGCTTCAGCAAAAGAACAATCATATCAACAGATTTCAGGAACATTTAAGTGGATTGAATACGATGGTTTCAGAAAGGTTGAATCTATATGCCGGAGCGATGACTAATAAAGGTATGGCCCCCGACCAGGCAGCGAAAGCAGCCAGAGGTTTACTCAATAGGGCGGTGGATAATCAGGCACAATTAAGAGCAATGATGGATTATTATCTGTTGATCAGTATTGTCCTGATTATCGTGTTACTGGTGGTCGCTTTATTCCCTAAATTGAACAGGACAAAAATAGATTTGAAATCTAATCAGCCAGCTCCTGCTTCTTATTAGAGAGGGTGACAGACTGGGGGGGATCTGGTACGGATAATCTCCTCTTTTTTGTTCCTGTTACCCGGCTTCTGACCTCTGCTAAGGTCTGTTTTGGCGCTTAAGGCCTATAGCAATGTTTTGTTTTTTGTCATTGTATTGTCAGAATCTTTGTTTTTGGGCTTCTTTAGCAGATCTTTTAATTCCTCTTGCTGATTTAGATTTTCGATGGTATAGCGCTCATATCCTTCCCTGTGTGTTGTAGCGCTAATACGTGCTTGTGTGACTTGTTTTTGTGTGTTTTTTGGGTTATAGTTCTGTTAGTCAGTAGTTTAGTTGTTTGTGTGTTTGAGGCTGGTTTTCAAGACTTAATGTTTTGTTAACCAGGAACAATTCTGACAATACCTTGCAGAAATGGTTTTAAATAATGATTCGCTTATATTAAAACCCGATTGTCGTTCGTTAATGATTTGGAAGAAAACCAATAATTATTAACTTTAAGCCCAGAAATCAAATTTAATTAACAAAATATCATGGAAAAATTCGCAAAATTAAAAGAATTAATCGCCGGAGTTGAGGCAGATGCAGACAAGTTTTACAATGCAGGTAACGGTGCTGCCGGTACTAGAGTTCGTAAAGCAATGCAAGATTTAAAAACATTAGCTCAGGAAATTCGTACTGAAGTAACTGAAAAGAAAAACAGCGATAAATAATAATATTCAGGTCTGCCCTTAGCAGAAAGAGTATAAAAGAAGGCGTTTCATCATTTGATGAAACGCCTTCTTTTGTTAGCGGCCAATCTTCTTTTTGAGGGCAAGAATATTTGTTTCTCCTGGATGGAATTCGTTTTCTGTATTGGCGATGACGATAGTGGCCACTCCGTTCCCGATAATATTAGTAATGGCACGGGCCTCGCTCATAAACTTATCTACACCGAGCAGGAAAGCAAGCCCCTCTACCGGGATTTTATGAAGAGCGGTCAATGTAGAAGCCAGTACGATAAATCCACTTCCTGTCACACCTGCCGCCCCTTTAGAGGTCAGCATCAGTATCCCTATGATACTTAACATCTCTGGCAAGGATAAATGAATGTTATAGAGCTGTGCTAAAAAGATAACGGCCATAGAGAGGTAAATAGAAGTACCATCCAGATTAAAGGAATAGCCGGTCGGAACTACCAGACCTACAACGGATTTACTGCAACCTAGCTGCTCTAGTTTTTTCATCACTGAAGGTAATGCCGATTCGGATGAGGATGTTCCTAAAACCAGCAATAGTTCTTCTTCAATGTATTTAAGAAAACTAAGGATACTCAGGTTAAAATACCGCATAATTGATCCCAGGATAATAAAGACAAACAGGGCCATAGTCAGGTAGACAGTCCCCATCAATTTACCAAGGGGAATAAGTGTTTGTAAGCCAAACTTACCAATCGTATATGCCATTCCTCCAAAAGCCCCCAGGGGTGCCAGGTACATGACATATTTTAGTCCCCCGAAGACTAACTTTGAGGCTTTGCTCAGTACACCTATAACCTGCTGACGCCTGGAATAGAAGTTAAGTGCAATACCAGTCAGGATAGCAACGGCCAGTACCTGCAGGGTCAGATTGTCCATAAAGAACTTCCCCCAGTCAAAGGCCGCGCCGGATGCCGCTGCTTTTGTGTATTTGGAAGGGTCTTGTATGTTCAGACCAGTCCTGTCTATGTGACCTGGTCTGATCACATAAGCAGCCAGTATACCTATAGCGAGGGCAAAAGTTGTGACGATTTCAAAGTATAACAGAGATTTTATACCTATCCGTCCTACTTTTTTCAGATCACCCATGGTACTTATACCAAGGACGATCGTAAGAAATATAATCGGAGCAATGAAGAGTTTGATAATATCGACAAATGTCTTACCTACAATTTCCATTTTTATGGCCAGTGCGGGATTTACAGTTCCAAGTATTATACCTGCTACTATGGCAATCAGTACCCAAAAGGTAAGATTGGTAAATAGTCTTCTGATAAAGCTCTTCTTTTGTGGTTTAGGTGGTTGGGCTGAAGTAATTTCCATATATAAGCGTTAAAAATAGCAAATTTAGATGACTGATTTTTAACTCTTAAGGGGGAGAAAGACCAAACCCTTCATAATTACCAGGATGGTAATTATGAAGGGTTTGGTTTATGTTTGATCTGTTGTTATTTCGGACGGTGTGCTTTCATCCAGTTATCTACTGAAAATGGACCAGAACCAACTATCCAGAATAAAACGAGTAGCAGCAGTACAATAATAGACAGCCATAGCTCTGAATTAAGGAAGGAGAAACCTTTAGAGATATTGACAAAGAAAATCGCTCCTAAAAGGATTGGAATCTGGATCACTGAAGCAAAACGTGTAAGCAGTCCCATCAGGATGAGTAATCCGCCTACCAGGTGTGCGAATGCGACAATATGGAGGACAGCAATGGCCATTAACCCCGAAAATCCCAGGGTATTATGTTGTAAGATCCATTCCTGCTGTACGCCTGTGTCACTGATAAACGCAATTCCCTTGCTTAGAATGAGTAGTCCAAGAACAATGCGGATTACGTCGAGCCATTTGGTCTGATGTATATCTCCCCAATGCTCTATTTTTTGAACCATATTCATATAACCTCCTTTTTAAGATACTATTGATTTGGTTATATTAAGTTAAGCATAAATTATATTTAAAACACAAATAATTGGATATTAATTATTTGTGTTTTAAAGTTCTTTGCCTTGATTTTAAGGGAGATAGTCGATTATTTTTTCAATCAACTCGCTTTCTTTATAAGGTTTGATCAGGTAGTCGTTCAGACCTGAGGCTATGTAGTTCTGATGTGATTCCGGGGAGATCTGACCCGTTATCGCTATAATAGGTGTTCTGCATTTTTTAGCATCATGATGTGTGCGGATCTTTTGAGTTAGTTCAATCCCGTCCATACCTGGCATTTCTATGTCGGTCAGTACCAGGTCGTAATTGTTTTTTTCAAATGCTGCCAGGGCTTCTATTCCATTGGTAGCCGTATCGAAACTAATATCCAGTTTATTAAAGATCATTTTAATAACCAGCAGATTCATGTTTGCATCATCAACAACCAGTAGATGAACATTCCTGAAGACATCTGTTGGCAGTGCTGAATTTTCCTCAGCTGTTAAATTCTCTTGTTCTGCAATAGCATAAGGGATTTCCAGCTGGAAGGTTGTGCCTTTTCCCGGTTCACTGGTTACGGCTATTTTTCCATGATGAAGGTCTATCAGTTTTTTACAAATCGGCAGGCCTAATCCCGAACCTTTCTGCCAGTCCATCCGCTTGTTATTAATTACCTGTGAGAATTCATCAAAAATATAAGGTAACTCTTTCTCAGAGATTCCAATACCGGTATCGATAACCTGTATTAATAATTGAATGTGGCCTGGAGTATTTCTCCTGGTACTGACCTCAACAGTGATTTTTCCCCGATCCGTAAATTTAACGGCATTGGCAATGAGGTTAACCATAATCTGTTTAAGCCTGTAAGGATCACCTGTCAGCAACAGGTCAGGTGTGTCTTCCTGGTTCAGTATAAGTTCAAGGCCTTTCTGGCTGGCCAATACTTTTGTGGCTGCTACGATATCTGCCAAGGTACTTTTATAGTAAAAAGGGGTTTTGGAAAGGGACAATTTTCCAGTTTCCATCCTCGAAAAATCAAGAATTTCATTTACTGCAGCTAACAACATCGAGGAAGAGGTATCCAGCAGATTTGCCATGGCGGCCTGTTCCGTATTCAGAGGTGTAGATTTTAACTGCTCAGTGGTGCCCAGAATAGCATTCAGCGGGGTTCTCATCTCATGGCTTATACTGGTGAAAAACCTCGATTTAACGATGACCTGTTCGGCTGCGAGTTTATTTGCTTTGACTATTTTATGGTAAGCCCTGTATAATCTGATCATTAATAAGATGATAATGATCAGGGAGATTATATTAATCAGGAAATTAATCTTTCCGGAGGTACCGATTACTTGCAGCGAATGCCGCGCTCTGTCTTTCAGCGCTGTTTTACGGGCTTGCTGAAGCTGATATTCACGCGCAGAGAATTCGCGGAAAAGCAATTTAATGTTTTGCAGGATCTGTTCGTTCAGTTTGAGAATAGCGCGCTCGTTTTCATTCAGAAGTTTGTGGTTCCCACGTTGTTTTTCCAGGAGGTTTCTGTAGAAATTTTCGACATCGTCCAACTGCTTCTTAGTATAAAGGTGCTTGTCATCTGTGCCCCGTATATAAATAGTTTCTACATTATTAGTCCTGACTGTATCTTTTTTATCCTCCTTATTTAATATAGCACTCTTTAAACGTTGGAAAAACTTTGTTTTTTTTACTTCAGGAGCACTTTTAACAACCTCCGTTTTAACTGTTTTTTCGATAGTCACTTTTGGCCGTGGGACTACCAGGGCGGCAGGGGGGGTGATATGATCGGTATTGACCTTCAGACTAACTGACATCAATGAATCTGTCATTTTTTTAATACTGGCGTAAAGCAGAATTTGTTTATTTTTTTTGGCGATATCAGTAGAAATATCAGAGGTGACATTTTTGATGTCCTCTTTAGAAAATTTTTCCAGTAGAGAAGAGATGTGCTGTATGCCTTGACCATACTTTATATAGTATTCCTTTTCCCAAAGGGAGGTATACAGTCTGAAGTTGTTCTCTGTTTCCTGTATGGTCAGGTTAATATTATCCAGTTCGTGTATTTGTTCATTATTGACCTCACTCTGGAGGCTTGTATCCTGAAGTGCTTTTTGCTCAGTATATTGATTAAAGGATACTCTTAACAGGATAATGATAAATAAGACAATAATAATCAGAATGACTATAAAGGAGAACTGCTTGTTTTTCATTAGTATAATTTTTTGGTGTGTATGTTATCCATACTTAGAGAGCTTGCTAAAGCTCTGCCTGATCTGGTTTAGCAGATCTGGCAATACGGAATTTGATTTGGTTCAGGTTTATTTAATATTCTTCTTCGCAGGTGATGAAGCTGCTGATGAGACGAAAAATATTATCATTTATTGTATTTGAGCGTAATTTGTAACTGTAGGGGGAATTCATTTTTTTTATGATTTTATAGGGAATAATCAGATTTGAAAAACAGGATATTTCATTTATTGCTGTTTTATTGAGATCTTGGCAGGATTATCCTTTATGTTTTAATTTACACATTCAGATGTCAGATTTTCGTTTAGAAGTTTTTTATACCGTGGCCAAACGATTAAGTTTCACCAAAGCAGCATCTGCCTTGTTCATTACACAGCCGGCTGTGACTAAACATATCCATGAACTTGAGCAGCAGTATGATAATAAATTATTTGAACGTAAAGGTAATAAAATCCAGCTAACAGGTGCCGGAGAACTTTTATTAAAACATACTGAGCTTTTATTTGATATCTACCGGAATATTGATTTCGATATGAACGCATTGGTGCAGAAAAAGGAAGGTATTTTGCATTTAGGTGCAAGTACAACAGTTTCCCAATATGTAATAGCGCCAATGCTGGCTGGATTCAGAAATAAATTCCGCGGTATAGAGCTCAATCTGATTACTGGTAATACTGAACAGGTTGAAAAGGCATTACTGGATAAGGAAATACAGTTGGGTATCATAGAAGGTAGGTCCAGACATCAGGAAATCAGTTATATTGAATTTATCAGGGATGAGATTGTATTGGTTTGTGGCAAAGATCATCCAATGGCTAAAAAATCTGAACTGAGTAGAGAAATGTTGCTGGAAAACTCTTTCGTGATGCGGGAACAGGGATCGGGTACGCTTGAAGTTATTGATTATGCACTCAAAGAAATAGGGGTGAGGGCTGCCGATCTCAAAGTTGAAATCCAGCTGGGGAGTACCGAGAGCATCAAGTCTTATCTGATGCACTCTGATAGTCTGGCATTTATCTCTGTGCACGCTTTGACAAGCGAACTGCAAAGTGGATTGCTGAGGATCGTTGATGTTTCAGGATTGACTATAGAACGTAATTTTTACTTCATTCATCTCCATGGAAAACTGGATGGCTTGTCTGAGGTTTTTCTCCGTTATGCGAGACTATTCCATAACCTGAAGTAATGGGAGATTAATTTTATCAATTTGACCAGCCTGCTCAGTGAAGGCATCTTTGTATGAAAAATAACAAAGATTATGGAACTGAGCCTGAGTACACGCAAAATTATATTTATTGCAGCAGCATTATGTTGTCTGCTGCCTTTTATGTCTCCACCCTTAGCTTTATTACTTGGATTAATAATTGCACAATTAATGGAACACCCTTTTCTTCATCTTAACCATCAAGCGACCAGCTGGTTGCTGAAACTGGCGGTTATCGGACTGGGATTTGGAATGAACCTGGCTTCAGCACTGAAAGCGGGAAAAGAAGGATTTTTATTTACTGTAGTATCCATCTTTGGTGTCCTTATACTTGGGTTTATATTGGGTAAAGTATTTAAAACAGAGCGTAAAACATCATTTCTGATTTCTTCCGGGACAGCAATCTGTGGAGGAAGCGCGATTGCAGCATTATCTCCGGTAATGAAAGCCGGTGAAAAAGAGATATCAGCAGCCTTAGGTATAGTGTTTATTCTTAATTCTGTAGCCCTATTTGTCTTTCCAGGTATCGGCCATGCCTTTAATTTATCTCAAAGCCAGTTCGGACTTTGGTGCGCCATTGCTATTCATGATACCAGTTCGGTAGTGGGCGCAGCAAGTAAATATGGGGAACAGGCGTTACAAATTGCAACAACGGTCAAACTTGCACGTGCTTTATGGATCGTTCCGGTTGCTTTTTTTACAGCTTTTCTTTTCAAAAGTGACCAGAATAAAATTAAGGTTCCTTATTTCATAGGCTTGTTTATACTGGCCATACTAGCCAACACTTATTTACCTTTTATAAAAACTGTATCTCCTTATCTGGTTGACCTGGCAAAAACAGGGCTTACACTGACGCTGTTCCTGATCGGAAGCGGATTATCTTTTAAAGTAATCAAATCAGTCGGAATCAAACCATTTTTTCAGGGCGTATTGTTATGGATTGCGATCTGTTCAGCATCCCTTTGGGCCATTATGATATTTGCTTAAGTAATTATTGCGCAAACGTTTTAAAATATGTTTCAAAGCGGATATCGCAAAATTTTGTGAACAAAATAATTCCGTGTCGACTATTTTTTATTGATGTTTAACTGGAATTACAATGTAACTTCTTGATTTTAAACGAAAAAACATTTAATATTTAATAATTATTGTGTAATCATATCAAACGTTTGCGTATACTTTATAGTTAATATATAATCTGGCTATTTATAGATTGCTTAGTATAATGTGTTGTGTTTTAACATGATATCCTAACCTAATCAAAACCTTATGAAAACAAAATTATTATTATTGATTCCAGTACTGGTCAGTTTTATGGCTTGTAAGAAAATTGCCGGCACCGATGTTGGTGGCGGAGGTACAACAACGACGACAACTGCAGATGGCTATAGCAGTGATCATATCCATAATCTAAACCTCATCTATTTTGTCCCTAACGATCTTGATACCCTGCCAGGATATCAGAAACGTTTAAGTGACCTGATGCTTTGGGGACAGAAATTTTATAAAGACGAAATGACACGTAATGGTTATCCTGATAAAACCTTTGGGATGTTTGTGAATAGTGCAAACCGTGTGAAAATTATTGTAATCAGAGGTACAAAGCCTAAAAGTTCTTATCCATATTCTGGTGGATCAGGAGCTGTTTCTCAGGAAATTAATGCCTATTTTGCTGCGCATCCTGCCGATAATACCAGCGAGCATACGCTGGTAATTATGCCGCGTTATGAATTTAAACCAGATGGAACGCCTAGCGGAGGTCCGTTTTACGGAACTGGAAAATGGTGCTATGCACTGGATTACGAGGGACTGGATATCAAGAACCTGGGTAAAACAGACGCGGATGGTAAACGTTTCAGTGTTTGGTTTGGCGGAATGATGCATGAGCTTGGACATGGTTTGAATTTGCCGCATAACTGTCAGAAGGTATCTGAGAATGAGACCCTGGGTATGGCATTGATGTGGGCTGGTAATGGTACATTGGGAATCTCGAAGACCTTTCTAACAGCTACTGATTGTGCCATATTAAATGTGAATCAAATCTTTAATAAAGATAACAAAACATATTATGGGCCTGTTAAAGCATCAATCACAAAAATCCATGCTGATTATGTGGCTGCAAAATCAGCAATTGTAGTGTCTGGTAAATTTAATTCGGATACTAAGGTGAATAGTGTTGTTTATTATAATGATCCTAATGTAAATAATGAAGGTACTGGTGTTAATCACGATTATAATGCAGTTACCTGGGAATCAAAAGCAATAGGAGTGGACAGTTTTTATGTAGAAATGCCAATCTCCGAATTTAAATATAAAGATGGCAGTCCTTATGAACTGAAAGTAAAGCTGGTTCATGACAATGGAAATGTCACAGAGACAATTTATAATTATGAATTTGTAAATGGTATTCCTGTGTTAAAATTTAGCAGCAGAGATGAATTTAGTAAACAGGGCTGGAATGTGATTAATGTGAGTTCACAGGAGACTGCTGCTGAAAATGGAAATGCCGCTAATCTGATTGATGGCATGGGAAATACTTACTGGCATTCGCAATATTCAGGTACGGTAGCAGTTTACCCTCACTCTTTTACTGTTGATATGGGGACTGCTAAACTGGTCAGTGGTTTCAGTATCTCACAGCGAAGTGGTTTACAAAGAGCTGTAAAAGATTTTGAGATCCAATACAGTACTGATGGCCAGAATTTTGTTTCGGCCGGATCTTTGGTGCTGGCGAATGCAAATGGAGCACAATACTTTAGCTTGCCATCTAAACAGAGTCTGCGTTATATTAAACTGATTGCAAAATCTTCTTATGATGGACAGTCATTTGCCGCGTTGGCCGAGGTCGGTGCCTATTAATATTTATTTCATAACATTATAAATTGAAAAAGAGGATGTCCAGGTTTGGGCTCCTCTTTTTTGGTATTGAACGCTTGGTTTGGATGTGCTTTGGTTCGGGTTTCGTTCGGGTTTTGTTCGGACTTTGTTCGAAGATCCTTCGAACGGGGCTGAAGAAAGTCCGAATATAAACCGAACCATTTACCCGTCAGGGCAAACCCTGAATTCAGGTTAACCAGTTACTGGTGCAAGCCTATGAATAATAGCTGTCTTTAATTAATAAATACCTGTTTTATGTTTTGCGAGTGAAGATGTCTGTGCCGGAGTAAGATCAAAATGATCTGCCACAAGCTGGATAGGGTTGGCATTCAGCCAGGTATTGAGTGAGATTTCCTGGTACTCACCAGCATTGAAAAGTATAATCAATTTTAATGTTTCTGTGCCTGTATTCTCAATATAATGACCATAACCTTGTTTAATGAACGAAACCATTCCTTTTTTGTAAGCCATGGTCTTCACACGGCCGTGTGATCCGAAAATACTTACATTTCCTTTACCACTGATTACATATTGCCATTCGTCTGCATTTGGATGCCAGTGCAGCTCACGGATAGCTCCAGGTTCTATATCCATGCGTAATGCTGTTAAAGTGGTCTGGATAGGGAATTCTTTGGAGGACACTTTTTTAGTAAAACCTCCGTTGAATTTCTGGTAAACTCCATCAGTTTCCATGCGGAATTTGTGGGCAGAATCACTGGTTGGAATATTGGGATCTAAGTTTTGCGGTTTTGGTCCAGTTGCGATTTTTCCAGTCCCTATATAAAGTTCTTTACGTGGGAAAGAAGCAAAAGTACTGGCTGGTAAAGCCGAATTCCGTGCAAGTATTTCCGGAGAAACATGGCTTATCCAGTCTGTTGAGCTGAAGGTTCCGAATTCGGAAAAATGACCGTTGTCAAAGCCAAGCAGGAATTTGCAGGATTGATCACCCAGACACTGCAGACAATGACCATGACCTTTAGGAAAATACCAGATATCACCCTTTTCAAAATCATCAGTTGATGTCGTTCCGTCTGGAGAAACGACTGTTGTACGTACTTTTCCTTCTAAAACGTAAGCCCATTCTGCAGCAATGGAGTGCCAGTGTAATTCACGGAAGCTACCTGGGGTTAAACGCATAATTACACCTGCAATGCTTTGTGACACCGGAAATTCTTCAACAGTTGCCTCTTTAGCTGTTCCTCCGGTTCCGGTCCAGCCTTTACTTCCATTTTCAATGTCATAGACGAAATCTTCTAATTCTTCCTGTGGGTTTTGCATAGTCTTTTCCTTTAATGATTTTGTGGATGCACCGGCTTTTTCCGGAACTAATAAATTTAAACTTGTTGCTGCTGTTACCAGGCCAAGCGTTGACAGTGATGCTGCGGAAATGAATCCGCGTCTAGTAGTTGCCATAATTTTAAGATTAATGTTAGACAAATATAGAATTGAATTATCACAATTCTAAATAAAACATCATATGTTTGTGTTAACATCATATGTTTGTGACAAATGTCTTGTGGTTGTTTAAGTGACTATGTCGACTGGAAAATATCGGGTTTAAGATCATTTTAGTCGAAATTAATGTCTGTATTTATGATGTTTGAAATAAACATCGTATGTTTGTCGGAAAGCATATATTTTGAATAACTCCACAAAACTTTACGAAAGAGTAATCAGCCTGATCAAGGAAGATATAGCTCAGGGGAAATATAAAACAGGGGAGAAAATACCCTCAGAACCTGAATTAATGAAATTATACGGGGTAGGCAGGTCAAGCATCAGAGAAGCCATCAAAATTTTGTCTATTTCCGGTGTTTTAAAAGTGCAGCAGGGCTCTGGTACATTTGTAAATAATAGTTTCCAGGAAGTAAGTGTTGAACAAAAATTACGAAGAGCTGATTTTGATGACGTCAATGCAGTGCGGAGTATGCTGGAAAAAGAAATCGTCAAACTGGCGACACAAAATCGTACGGAAGAACATCTTAAAGAGATCGAATGTTGTCTGGAAAAACGTAAAATAGCTATCCAGGCAGAGAATCATGAAGCGTGTGCCGATGCTGATATTGCTTTCCACATGGCAATTGCGGGAGCTTCTTTAAACCCGGTACTGTCCGATCTGTATTATAGTTTTACCCAGGTGATGCGTAATTTCTTTTTAGCAAGGGAGAAACAGGGGATCAGTCGTTTTGCCATGAACCATCATCTTCACGAGGAGTTGTTTAAGGCAATTAAAAGTAAAAAGCTTAATCAATCCCAGCTGGTATTGCAAAAGATCCTGGATAACAATTATTAAAAGGTAAAGGTTCTTTTGGATGAAGACCCTTTACCTTTTTTTTCGTATTTGATTACTGTGCTGCATCTATATAAGCAGACGCAATTCTGATTTTCTTTACAATTTGTGTTACCTGAGAAGAATCTCCACCATAAACTCCCCATTTAGGATCGCACAAATCACTGTCCAATGTTCTGCAATTTAATCTTTGTTTACCATTGGAAAGGGTTTGCTGAGTTCCGTTATACCAGAATTCTATGAATCCAACAGACGCATCTTTAGATAATTTCATCCGGAGTACGAACTTCTGCCAGGTTCCTGTTGCCAATGGAATAGACCATGGTACTGTAGCCACATGATTTTCATCAAAATGCTGTAATTCGAGTTTTCCATTCACTGTATGGAGCATGATCGGATGATTAGCACTTGCTGTGGCTGTTGGATAAGCTTTCCACTGAAATATGGCTTCTGTTTTTAAAGTAACGGGCATATATACTTTACTGGTCCAGCCAATATAAATATCATCCCCTTCAACTCCCTGGAAATTCTTTGCACCATGTCCTTCAGCACGATGGCTTCCAACGGGTTTCAAAAAATTCCAGCATAATGTTCCGGTTTCATCCTTAACGGTAGACACGGCTCCGTTTTGTTCGACGTTAATGTCTTTCCATACATTATTGGCGCCATTGCTGGCATCTCCATTAAATAGTATACTGGAGGCCGCATTAGGAATAATCTGGCTGCTGTTTGCTGACTGTACAGCATTGTCATTTTGTTTTTTGCAATTGGTCAGTGTGAAAACGCAGCCCATTGCTAATGTAATTCCGATAAGATCAATTTTATTCATCATAGAGTAGTTAAATTACCGTCAATGTAAATATATTCTGTGAATGAATTACTATTACGAAAAAAAGAGTCAGAACGGAAACCGGTCTGACTCTCCAGGAAGATGATCTTGAGTATTAATCTCTCTCTCTTTAATTGATAACTGTGGCGATTTTTGATTTTAAAGGAATATTGCTGGAATCTAAACCAGGTGTCTGTCCATGCATATCGAATTCTAGTTTCACCTGCGGACCAAAGAAGAGGCAATGTGTGGAGCCTCCAAAATGAAACATCCCCAGCTGTTCACCCTTTTTTACATGCTGTCCTTCATAAACTGTAATCTGACAAGATGAAACTTCTGCCATTCCTACTGGCATAATACACATCAGGCCTATGGCTGGATTATCAGCTTCAATAAATATCAAGGCTCTAGTTGCCAGTTCGGTGATATATCCTTGTGAGTCATTCGGGCCAGCCGGATCATACCCTTCTGACAGGGCCTCAGCATAGTAAGTACCGTCCTGCACATAAGCTTTGACTATTTTGCCGCTGACCGGGCTATGCCAGCGATGATAACTTAAAGCACTGAGAAAGGCCTGGTATACAGTCCCCCCAACAAAGCTGTCTAATAGTGGGTCATTAGCCATCATATGTTCGAGTGAATAAGGCTGAGCTTTGATCCAGAACTGATCATGTTGTTTTACATTTTTCGCAATTCTGTAGGGAGCCGATTCACACGCGTTTGTGATAACTGCATCATTATCAGGATCTGCTAATGGACGCTGACCTTCTCTGAACTCTCTTGTAAAGAAGTCATCCCATGATTTAAAGCCGTGATGTTGCTTGGCCGGATCACATATAAATTCCTGATCGAAATCTGGCATAGCTTTTTTTGCATCTGCACCAAACCAACCGGTTTTCGGATCTTTATTTAATACGTAGGTTGAATCTTTGGAAGATAAAAAGATTGCCCATTCGCTTAGAATTCTTTTGAGCTGCCAGTTAACTTTTTCATTCAGGAAAGCTGCATAACCTGCTGTAGTGCCCATAGACCAGTCAAGAATAGCATTGATAGGAAATCCAACAAGCCCTGTTTCATTGAACTCAGGTGCTTTTGTCATTATCCTGTTCATCAGCCTGAGCATGAGGTGATAGTTCCTGACCTGGGGGGCACCCGCAGGATTCTTTTTGAATTTCTTCGGAACCTCTTCGAACATAAGGTTGAACCACATAAAGACTTCTGCATCACTTTCGATGAACTCCTTGAATTCTTCTATAACCGGTAACAGTGGTCTTTTATCCTTTTCAACTTCTGCAATCAGATCCCGAAGCCAGTTTTGCAGGATAGTCTGATCAGAAGGAAGCCATTCGCCAACACGGAATGGGGCCAATTTTTCAATAGCTGTTGTTTCCATAGCATTTTTTTTTGAAGCACTATGAAATTAAGTAAAGCTGAAAGATTAAACCCGTTCTTTTATATTCATTTTCTGTTCATTTATTTTGTTAATTATCAGCATCAAACAAATAACCACTGTAAGCAAGACCCTTCGCTACACTGGTGAAGTTGTCTCCTGAATTTACCGGAATATGTGGAAACCTGGTCTTGAATAGATTTTGTATACCACCAACCAGGGAGCTTCCGCCAGTAAGGAACAAACTGTCAATTTCTTCGGCTCTGATATTGTTCTTCAGCATAAATTCGTCCAGATAAACACTGATCTTTCGGACATCTTTTTCAATAACAGCCGCATATTGTTCCGCAGAGATTTCTTCATTGATCTCTATGCCCATATTGGAATAGGTAAATGGTGAAACCGGCTGATCGGACAGTGTGATTTTTGTTTTTTCGATAGAGCGGAAGACAGAGTAACCCAGGTTATTATCGATTAGTGTAATCAGATTTTTGAATTTTCTGTCTTTCTTTGAATAGTGATAATAGTCCTGTAAGTCTTTTTGTATCCGGAGTCCGTTAAAAAAATTCATTTTATCCCAGGTACAGATATTGGCGAAAAGGGACATAGGAACAGTTAGTACTTTTCCAGGGGTAGCTTCATACAAAGTATTCTTTCCAAAATATGGAGTGCCTTTATCCCACATAAATGCAGAGTCAAAACTATCTCCACCAATGTATATACCACCAGAGGCAATCATATCATTTCTCCTGTCTTTGCTGCCTACGTTTTCGGGGTCAAGGATCAGGTAGGTGAAATCTGTTGTTCCTCCGCCTAAATCGGCAACCAGTACTTTCTCTTTTTTACTGATTGTTTTCTCGTAGGCAAATGCTGCACCAATCGGTTCGAATTGAAAACGCACTTCATTGAAACCGGCATTTTCTGCTGCCTTACTTAATCTTGTCTGGGCCAATGTATCTTTTGATGCACTGTCATCATCAAAAAATACGGGTCTTCCAATAATTGCCTTCTGGCAATCGTATCCAATGATTTTATCTGCTTTTGCTTTAAGGTCTTTAAGAATTAAGGCAACCAGGTCAGAAGCGTTATATCTTTTATTGTGAATCCTTGTTTCTATAAAACTGCTCCTGGATAAGATTTGCTTAATAGATTTAATAAACCGGCCCTTCATGTTGTCTTCAAGATAGGCAGTAATTGCATTTTCACCTACAACATAATTGGGTGACTCGGTTGTGCCTGGTTCTTGCTGGAAATATAAAAGGGAAGGGACTGTGATTGTGGTGATGATTTCTTTTTTTTCTTCATCATAAATAGAAAGTGCAGAATTGGTTGTTCCAAAATCAATTCCATATAGAAACTTACTCATTGCAAAAGGGAAATATTGATTGATAAAATGATCTTAATGAAGTATTTACAGCAGCCTGTGGACCAGAGTCTCTTTATTATACTGTGTTTACCGCCTGTAAAGGTAGATTTTTAGACTAATATCTATGTGTTAAATATGGAATTTAACTAGATTTAATGGTGTTTGAACTGGACTATCCCGATTATAGGATTGGTCTACCAGACGCTCTTCTGGCTTGTTTAAATTTGTATGACCTGCCGGAAATATCAGAAATCCGGCAGGATCAATCTGTATGATACAAGAAGAAAAAACTATAATTAATAACCTGTTCGAATTTTGGAACTTTGTTGGGAATAGTTCTCAGACCATTTTATTTAACCCTGACTTTAATGCTGTTATTCCCGGGGAATCAGACTGGCCGAAAAGGGTATTCAACCTGGGCAACGGAACGGATCCTGAAGGTTCAATATTTAAGGATTTATCTGTGCAGATCCGTGAGAATAAATTACCGGATATGCTGACACTCACAGCTTCTATGGGTTCACATTATAAGGAGGAATTAACAGAAGCGGGTTTTAAACCAAAACTTAAACAATTGGGGATGATCATTGATCTGGCAGAGATAAAGTTTCCTGAGGTGACAGCGGAAATTGATTTCAGAGCAGTGGAAAATGCCGGGGACGCGGATTGCTTTGCCTCAATTGCCTCCCAATCTTTTAAATATAAAGTTGATGGCCGTATTGTAGCATCACTATTGCATCAGGAAAATAGTCCTGGATTATTCATTGGTTATGAAACGGACAGACCTGTGGCTTGTGGATTAATCTTTTATGATCAATATGGATTTGCCGGCCTGCATATGATCGGGACCTTACCCGAATTCAGGGGGCGGGGCATGGCTGCCGGTGTAACTGTTCATTTGCTGAAAGAATGTATTAAAGCACACAGAAAATATTGTGTACTGCATGCTTCAGCAGCTGGAGAGCGGATTTACAGTAAATTAGGTTTTAGGCCTGTAGAAGAAATCAATACCTATTCTTTAGCAGTCTGAACCTGGTAAAGAAAGTCATTGAAGGTAGTCTGAGCTGGCTCAATGACTTTCTGTAGCTTACCAGTTTCCCTGATCTGACCAGGTAAGTTATCAATAGGGTAATCAGCATGATGATTATTTAACAAGATTTGCGAAACGCTGATAAAAAGCAGTTGGGCTTTTCTCATGCTTTGGTTCATATTTTCCGGCAATAATTGGTAAATAGATGACGCGCCTGCGGCTGGCTTCACCTGTTACGGTTGATTGTGCAACGCGGTGCCATAAGCGTCCGTCATGAATGGTCAGATCACCTGCTTCTGGTGCAATAGCAACTTCATTAACGTCGGCATTCGTATTCAGAAAGTATTTTTTCCGGAAAAGCATATGGTAAAGACTTTGGTTATGTGTACCAGGTAAAATTCTGAGGCCACCATTTTCCGGTTTTACATGACTCAGGTGTATACCGACATTCAGCATAGGATTTAATCTTGTACCCTGAAAAATGTCACGCAGACCATCAGTATGCCAGCCCATTTGTGTGAACTTACTTTCAGGGCCGTTTACATAGTGGTTTAATACCATGCCGTCTTTTTCTGAAGTGCCTAGTCTTGCTCCGGGGCCGATAAGTTCTAATAATGTTTTAAAACGGGGGTCAAGTGTAAGTTCAGTAAAGAGGGGGTGATGCTGATTGATAAAGGCAAACCGTTGTACTATTGTTGAGCCGTCTAAGTCTTTTCCATATTTTATGGGAATTCCATTTACTTTAATCTGTTGCTTCTCTATCCATTTTTGCTGTACCAGTGAGGATGCCTGTATAATGTCATTCACTGTTTCTGGTTTGATAAAGCGTTTAAAATGAATAAAGCCATTTTGATTGAAAAAGTCTTCTTGTTCGGCTGTAATGACAGCGCCCAGGGTAAATTTTGGATATGAAGAGTCCATAACAATAAGTTTTAAATTGTTTACAGTAGAGAATTAGCTTAAACCTTTTGAAGATTCAGGGGGGATTGGTTAATCAATAAGGATGGGAGAGATTAACAGCAACAACAATAATAGACGGCCCTTTGAGAAAAGGGCATTCGCATGGGGAATGCAGAATATATATGTTGTGAAGTTGTCATATCTAAAATATAGTCTACTTATTTAGTAGACTATAAAAGTAGAAGAAAATATTAGAAATATGAAATTTATTTTAATTCTTTTTTTTAGTGTCTGAATAAACTGGCACTAATCCTTTCTATCAATGATTTAGGTAAATGGTTTGCACCAAAAGCGGAGAGTTTATTTAAGAAACCAGGAATAATTTCTGATTTTTTGTTAAACATACCTTTGAGTCCGATCCGGGCAACTTCTTCGGGTGGAGTATTGAATTTGTTTGCCAGGTCAGTTAGCGCATCCATTCCCGCACGACTTGCAAATCCGGTATCAGTAGGGCCGGGGCAGAGGCAACTGACAGAAACCGGAGAGTTTTTTAATTCAAAACGCAGTGCCCGGCTGTAAGAAAGAATAAATGTTTTGGTGGCGGCGTAGACTGCCAGTGTAGGTAATGCCTGATAGGCTGCCGTACTGGCTATATTTAATATATAAGCCTGTTTCTGTTGTTTTAAAACAGGTAATAACAAATGAGACAGCTCTACAACTGCATTGATATTTAATTGAAGCATATTGAGCTGATCTGCAAGAACCAGATCTTCAAAATTGCCCCATAAACCGAAACCGGCGTTATTGATCAGAATGGAAAGTTGTGATGTCTGGTTTTTACACCAGCCGGCTACTTCTTTAGAGGCATTATTACCGGAAAGATCAATTGCAAGATAGGATACCCTGACCTGATACTTGTTTTGAATCTGGATCGATAATTCTTCAAGTTCTGTCCCGGAACGGGCAATAAGGAGTAAGTTATAACCTGTACTGGCAAGTAGCAGGGCCATGGATTTTCCAATGCCTTTGCTCGCCCCTGTGATTAATGCATATTCATTCATATTACCGGCTTCATTTGCCCTAAAGGTATTATCTTTTTAGTATACGGCCGGAAATATATTTATTCTACAGTGAGGTCAACGATTCCCATAGAACCTTCTCCTGCCAGAGGATTACAGCTCCAGGTAGCGACCCCGAAAATATTGAGACCATTTTCTTCTATTTTAATAGGTTTCTGATCCATTGGCCCGGTCATCAGGTATTCATTACTCACTAGCATACGGGCAATCCATTGTCCTTCATGACTGGTAATGACAATTGATCCGTTTTTAGGTTTCAGGGATTTATCGATAATTAACAATGCACCTTTCGAAATCCCACTTTGAAACATGTCACTATTGTGCATTTCAAAGTAATAGGTATTACCGGGGTCTTTAACCAGTCTCTGAATAATATGTAACCTGCTCTCTAAATACTCATCTACAGGTGAAATGAAGTTGGTCAACTGTCCCTGATTCTCTATAGATTCAAAGTCTTCGTTGTGATAAAGAAAGTTTTTCCTAAGCATAATTGATAAATAAAAACACTAACAAATTTAGTTTAAATATTTGTATTGGCTAAATATTTTACTAAAAAAATTAGTGTTTATTATGCTGGATATCGGATCAGCTCAAATTAACTGATTGATTTTCCAAATGGAGAGAAAGCCAGGTTCATGAGTTTAAAGTGTTGTCTTCCAAAAGGAATACCGACAATGGTAAGACATAATAGTATACCGAAAAACAGGTGAGTCAGCGCAATCCAAAAACCACCAAAGAGCAGCCATATGATATTCATGATGGTAGAAAGACAACCTGTATTGGATGATGTGTCCGTAATCCTGACCCCAAAAGGGGCAAGGCCGACAAAGGCAAATTTAAAACACTGTAATCCGAATGGAATACCTATGATGGTCAGGCATAAAATCAATCCGCCAATAATATATTCGAAAAAGATAAATATCCCTCCAAAAACAATCCATATAATGTTACCTATTAAATTCATTTTGTATTTTTATAATTAAGATGGAAAATGATAAGTTTAGTTACAGTAATTAAAATTTTCTTGTTTACTGAGAAGAACCATAGTCCAATAGAATCAAAATTAAATTTTATATCCGAAAGTTATGCCGAAGTCAACATCAGAAATCCCGGTTTCATGTCTGGATTTTTTGAAATCATTAGCAGAAAATAATAACCGTGACTGGTTTAATGCACATAAAGACGAATTTATTGAACAGCAGTCATTTATAGAGAATTTTGCAGATGAGCTGCTGCGGGAGTTGAATGTTCACGATGTCATAGAAACGCAATCAGGTAAGAAAAGTCTTCAGCGTATTTACAGGGATACGCGGTTCTCGAAGGACAAGACACCTTACAAAAATAATTGGAGTGGTGGTTTTGCAAGAGCTACCAAACAAAAAAGGGGAGGGTATTATTTCCATATAGAGCCGGGCAATAGCTTCATAAGTGGTGGGTTCTGGGGGCCTGATACACAAGACTTAAAACGTATCCGTGAAGAGATCAGCGCAGATCCTGCTCCACTTAGAAAGATATTAAATGATAAATCTTTCATATCAACATTCGGTGTTTTAAAGGGAGAACAGCTGAAGACAACCCCTAAAGGATTTGATGCGTCCGATGAAGCTATTGATCTGCTGCGTTACAAGCAGTTTTTATTGAGAAGGAAATTTACAGACGAGGAAGTAACAGATCCTTCTTTTGTAAAGGAGGCTGGTCAGACGTTTAAGAATATGCGGCCTTTCTTTGATTATATGAGCGAGGTGCTGACTACTGATATCAATGGACTGGCTATTTGAGAGGTGGTTTGGGAAGAGGCGTTAACACTAATTAACAGTAGATAACTTTGGTTTAACAAAAAGATATTTTTTGTACGCTATTCTTGTAACAGAATTAGTAATACTGAATCAAACAAAGATCAATTATATTAATATGATGAAAAAATATTTTATCCCTCTTTTGCTGCTGGCAATTTCCAGCACTGCTTTTGCGCAGAAAAGCTCTTCAAACTACAAGTATAGCATCAATTTAAATGATGTGGTGGAAGATAAGCTACAGGTTACTTTACTTACACCAAAACTAAAGAGTGGTGAAGCGGTATTTCATCTTCCTAAAATGGTTCCTGGTACTTATGCTATTTATGATTTCGGGCGTTATATTTCGGCCTTTAAAGCTTTTGATAAAAAAGGAAATCAGCTGAAGGTTAATCAGACAGATTTGAATTCCTGGAAAATATCTGATGCCGGAAATCTTTCAAAAATCACTTATATGGTGGATGATAGCTGGGATAGCCCTGAAATTAAAGGGCCCGAAATCTTTCAGCCGGCGGGAACTGATATAGAAAAGGATAAGGTATTTGTGATCAATAATTTTGGTTTCTTCGGTTATTTTGACGGAGAGAAAAGTATTCCGTTTGAGGTAACAGTTACCAAACCAGCAGCTTTCTTCGGTTCGACTTCTCTCCAGGCTAATCACCTGAATCCAACTACTGATCAGTATAACGTTCCTGATTATTACAGTCTGGCTGATGCACCCATCATGTATAATAAACCTGATACAACGGTTTTACATATTGGCGGAGCGGATATTTTAATCTCTCTGTATTCACCTAATCAAAAGGCTACTTCTGCGGATATTGCTAAAGGACTGAAAAATATGCTGGAAGCACAAAAAGAATATCTTGGAGGAACATTACCGGTAAATAAATATGCGTTTATTATAAGTTTAACAGACAATACACATATCAGGAGCTATGGTGCTTTAGAGCATTCTTATTCTTCTTTCTATTTCTTACCCGAGTCTTTTAATCCTGCACAGCTGGCTGAAACAGTTAAAAATACTGCTTCCCATGAATTTTTTCATATTGTAACTCCGCTGAGCATTCATAGTGAAGAAATTGGTGCATTTGATTACGATCATCCTAAAATGTCTGAACATTTATGGATGTATGAAGGGCTTACAGAATATGCTGCTCATCATATGCAATTGAAGTATGGGCTGGTTGATTTCAATAGTTATCTGAAGACTCAGGCCGAAAAGTTAAATGAAGCAATGCATTTTAACGATACACTGGCTTTCACCCGTATGTCTAAAGGTGTACTGGATACTTTTGCGAATCAGTATAATAATGTTTATGCAAAAGGAGCCCTGATCGGACTTTGTCTTGATATTAAACTTCGTCAGTTGTCGAATGGAAAATATGGAACCCAGAATTTGATGAAAGACCTGTCGAAGACTTATGGAAAAACAAAATCTTTTAAAGATGACGAGTTGTTTGCGACTATTACCAAACTGACCTATCCTGAAATCGGGGATTTCTTAAATAGCTATGTAGCTGGTACTAAAAAACTGCCTTATAAGGAGATTTTTGCCTCTATAGGAGTGGATTATGAACCCTTTATAAATGTTAAAAAAGCAAATTTCGGAAAAATGGGGCTGGGTTATAATAATCAAACCAATAGATTGTTTGTGGCAGATACAACAGGGATGAACAGTTACGGGAAGAAAATGGGTTATCAGAAAGGTGATGAACTGGTAAGTATTAACGGTCAGAGTATCCCTGAAATTTCAAAAGTGAGGCAATTTCTGGATAGTGTACGTACTAATCTAAAAGAAGGTATGCTTACTGTAGTGGTATCGAGAAAAGATAGTAATGGCAAGGCGGCTGAGGTTAAGTTGAGCCAGCCGGTTGAGGTTCAGGAAGATAAACAATACAATATTCTTAAAGAATATCCGGTATTGACTGATGAGCAGAAAAAGTTGAGAGCAGCCTGGTTAAACACTAAGGTTTAATCAGATTGTATTTGAGTTAAAATTACAACAGCAAAGCTGGGCATTGTCCGGCTTTGCTGTTGTATGGTATTAAGCAAGGCTATTCGGATCCTTGATTTTTTTGCGAAAAGTAAGGGCTGTCATTCCGGTCTCTTTGAGAAAAAACCGGGAAAAGTAAGAATGGTTCTCAAAACCAAGATCGTTGGATATTTGCCTTACATTCAGTTCACTAAAGTACAATAGTCGTTTAGCCTCTGTGATAATTTTATACTTTATCCAGAATGAAACTGTAGAGCCGGTAATCTTCTTTAAGGATTCATTAAGATAAGGCTCGGAAATGTGAAGCAGATCGGCATAATCCGAAGGACTTTTATAATTTCTAATGTTTTCATTCAATAGTTTCCTGAATTTCATAGAGAGTTCGACTGGTCTTGAACTACTCATATTGAAATCAGGAGAAACGCGGACGTTACTTGCAACCATTTCAAAGAATGCGCGGATTAACGAATGAAGTACATTTAAATTTACTCCCGCCTGAGGGCGATTTGCTATTTTACCATGTATGATATGAAGGAGGTTGTCATAGTCTTCCAGGTCATTTGACGTTAATGTAACTGGCTCCTGGAAACCTAACCAACTTTCCAAAGCATTCCTGCATTCTGTGCTTACTAACGAAGGATCTACAGCAACGAACCATCCGTTTGCCTTGAATGTTTTAATCCGATAGTGAACCTGCTCAGGTAGAATATAATAGAGTTGATTCGCTTGAACTGTTTTTTCTTCAAAATCTACAATCGTTGAGCCGGAACCTTTCAACATAATGAAAAATATATAATGATCGTCCCTGTGTGCATCTGAATACTCAGGCTGCCTGTAATCTATATCCTCTTGAGTAAACGGTTTAAGCTGAAATCCCAGATCAGTTCTGTCCTGTAATTTATGTACTGGAATAGTATTCATTAATTCAAAAATAGTGTTTTTATTCAGGTATTTTTAAGGCTGAAGCCCTAGTAATTTATCTGCATTTCCGTGTGCAATTTTTGCCACTTGTTCTGGTGGAAGCTGAATTCCGTTCAGAAAGTCTATGCCCATCTGATTGCTGCTGAATGGATAATCTACAGAGAGCATAATATTGTCTATACCGATAGTGTCCAGTGCAATCTGAAGTGGGGGCTGTGTAAAAAATCCACTTGTAGTGATATAAAGCTGTTGTCGGAAAGTGTCTATAAGCGTGCGCTGATTCTGTCCGCCATTGCCAGGTTGAAATGATTTGTTCGATCTGTCCCACATGATTGGCAACATTTCGCCCATATGACCTATAATAATCTTTAATTTGGGGTAAGTATCAAAGATTCCTGCAACCAAAAGACGTAATACATGAATGGCCGTTTCTGAATGCCATCCCCATCCCCAGCAAGCAATAGGATCAAAAGGACCAGTATTATTGCCTATGTTACTATAATAAGCATCCATTACTGCATCTGGCGGAACTCCCGGATGAATATAGATTGGGACACCCAGTTTTTCAGCTCTTTCAAAAATGGGAGCAAATTTGGGGGCATCAAGAAAATCGCCATTAGTTAGTCCCTTAACCATTGCACCGCGAAACCCATAAGTTTTCACTGTGCGTTCAAGTTCATCTGCTGCTGCTTCTGGGGCAGTCATCGGAAGATGTGCAAATGCGGTAAACCTCTCAGGATGGTCTTTAATCTTCTCAGCCAGCAGATTATTATATTTTGAAGCAAATTCAGGTGCCAGAGTACTGTCTAATAAGTTTACATCTGTATTTTCGACAGAGAGTACCTGCATAGATATGCCTGAATCATTCATAGAATTCAAACGTTCACCAGTTATATCAACCAGTTTTGGCATCATTAGGGTTGCGGCACCTGACGGCTTTTTATTCCCCAATATGTCGGCGGGTATAAGCTTTGTCATCTCTGGAAATGATACGTGTTCTTCTAATGTTACTATTCTCATTTTTAGTAATTTAAATTGAATGTAAAGGAACAATAACAAACTTAGGTAATCAATAATGAACTCGCGGTAACTATAGCACAATTCGCGGTAATAACTTTGCAGCCGATAATTATAGATTATACTATATTTTTGTGACTAATGAAGGTGATCCTAATACTATGTATGAAATACTAAAAGCACATATAGACAAAGTAATACCACTCAGTGATGATGAATTTACCTTTGTAAGTACTCATTTTACCATTAAAAAGTTTAAGAAAAATCAGTTTCTTATTCAGGAAGGGGAGGCTGTAAGGTATTCTTACTTTGTGATTTCAGGTCTGTTAAAGCTAGTACATACGGATGATATGGGTAGCCAGCATATTGTTTCTTTCGCTATGGAAGACTGGTGGGAAAGCGATTTTCAAGCTTATCACAAGCAAAGTAAAGCGACAATGTCTTTACAGTGCGTTGAAAATACTGAAGTGTTCTGCCTTTCACTCGAAGATTACCAAAAGGTATGTGCAGGCCTTCAAAAGATGGGACATTTTTTTCTTACGAAAGCGAATAACGGGCACATTGCATCGCAGCAGCGGATATTGTCTTTTCTTACCTCCAATGCGAAGGAACGTTACGCACGACTCGTTAAACAATATCCTTCATTAGTTCAAAGGGTACCTAAAACCCTGCTTGCTTCTTATCTGGGTGTTTCGCGCGAAACCCTGAGCAGACTTTGGCGTGCTTCTTAGTCTTATTTCGATTAGTTTATATTTGTGATGTTTGTCACGCAAAAATAGAGGGCTTGACCTCATCTTTGTCATGTACAATTTTTAACAACCGTCGTACCTGCAGGGAGACATCAAGAACAAAGAAATGGAAAAACAAGTAATTAATCCCTGGAAATGGCAGGACGAACGTAGTTATGCGCAGGCTGTTGAAGTGAAGAATGTAGAAGGTACGCTCTATTGTTCCGGGCAAACAGCGATAAGTGCCGATGGTATATCAAGTACGGAAGATATGCAAACCCAGTTAATTCTGGCACTGAAGAATTTGGAACAAGTCATTCATGAGGCCGGATACGAATGCAAAGGTATTGTGCGGTTGAATATTTATACTACCTCGACAGCAGAGCTTTGGCCTTATTTTGGTATTTTCCAGGAATGGATAGCTAAACATGGCATTAAGCAAGCGCTTACTTTATTGGAAGTGAAAAGTCTTTTTGAAACATTAAAAGTTGAGCTTGAGGCGACAGTGGTGAAATAAGCTGATTCCATAGACTGTGTTGTCTTTTTAAGATGCACAGTCTACTTGCTAATAAATGGTTTGTGAGATATGTAAGCTTTATTCATGGTTTGTTGCACTTTGTATAGCCGGGTAGCCATTTCAAATCTTTCTTTATAAGTGCGTTTTAAACCTTCTTTCAAAAGTTCTATTTCTGCCTGATCAAATGTCTGTTTGGTTTTTTCCATAATTTATTGATCTTTTGACTATACTCAAAATTACATAAAATTCTGTCAGTAGCAATACGTTTTATTACGGTAAGGAAATCGGGTAGTGCCTATCTGCCGGTAATCCTTTTTCTGTGATCCACGCCCCATTCTGATAGTGCTTTAAGAACTTTTTCCAATGTGAGGCCATATTCGGTAAGCTCATATTCAACACCTATAGGTTGGGTATTTAAAACAGTTCTTGTGATGAGCTGATTAATTTCTAAATCTTTTAATTCACGACTTAACATTTTGCCCGAAATCCCATTTATCTCACGCAGAAGATCTGTGAATCTCATTTTATTTAAAAAAAGTGCAGCTACAATTGTAATCTTCCATCGACCATTTAAAATATCCATGGCATCATGTACAGAAAGTATTTTCTTACCGCATTTTTCTGTTATTGTTGGGAGATTCTCATCCATGATATGTTAGTTAGTATACTTTTTGTCACTGTTACTTTTGGTAACTGTATGACAAAAATACATAATGCGTTCTTACTTTTGGTCCATTAATTAATTTTTTAAAAATGGTCTTACTAGAAGCGTTGAATTGGCGATATGCCACAAAAAAAATGAGTGGACAAGTTGTTCCACAAGACAAGCTTGATTACATTTTAGAAGCAGCCCGGCTTGCTCCATCTTCATCGGGTTTACAACCTTATCGTGTTTTTGTAATTTCTAATAAAGAATTATTAGAAAAAATAAAGCCTATAGCTTACAACCAAAGCCAGATTACTGATGCTTCACATTTATTGGTTTTTGCGGCCTGGGATGGTTATAGCTTAGCTAAAATTGAAGATATCTTTAATAAGATTATTGCTGAAAGAGGTTTACCTGCGGATGCAATGGATGATTATAAAAAGACACTTTGGGGAATGTATGAGCCTCTTGGGCAGGAATGGCATGCAAACCATGCTGCGAGACAAGCTTATATTTCATTTGGTCTGGCAATTGGTGCTGCGGCAGAGCAAAGGGTTGATGCTACTCCAATTGAAGGCTTTTTACCACCTGCTCTGGATGAATTATTAGGTTTGAAAGAATTGGGCTTGAAGAGTGCAGTGATATTAGCGCTGGGTTACAGAGATGAACCGAATGACTGGCTGGTGAATATGAAAAAGGTTAGAACTCCAAAAGAAACCTTTATAACAGAAATCATTTAGTTTACGGAGAAGGTTAAAAAGTCTTAAACAAAAAAAGGCGACGTCTGGAGCAACGTCGCCTTTAATTAAGAAATGAATCTCGTACACCCAATAGGATTCGAACCTATGACCTACGGTTTAGAAAACCGTTGCTCTATCCAGCTGAGCTATGGATGCGTTTTCCGTTGTTGGAGCGACAAATGTAGGGTTAAAGTACTGTAAACGCAAATTTTTTTTAAAAAAAATCGTGAATCAGGTAGATTTAGGGAGATCAATTCTCTGCAGGGGATGTGATTCAGCGTATGAGAGAATCATATTCAGAATATAATCATTTGATGTATAAGGAACTATGTTTGACTTCAAAGTTTCATGATCAGAGATGTCAGCATAAAAAGAAATATAGCCCATTCCATAAAATTTTCCATTTTCAACCCATAAACAACTCTTTTCTTCTTCATTTCGTCCAGAATCAAGTAGTGCAAAAGAGGGGAGAGCGGATTTTAAATGTTTAATTGCTGCATCTACCCGTTCATTATAGGTTACCGGATTTTCCAGACCCAGACAGGCACCATGGCAACCTCCATACTCATGTGCGGTACAAGACAATCTGTTTTTCTGTATAAAGCACAATTTTTCGCATAAGACATGTTCATTGATCATACCTCGTAACATACTTTGCCCCGATAATAAACTGTTAAAAGTATATAAGGCATTGCTATTCTTCTTATACTTATCAATACCCAGGCGGATATATCCATTCTGATCCTCGAAATCATACAAAGCATACTTTTGTTCAAAATGTTTGAGCGCCTTGTTATTCTCTGGCCAGTGTTTTTGTATCTCAGCTGCTTCCAGGATCAGTGCCATCAGTTCAGTACCACAGACTGTAAAATCTATATCGTAAATATTTTTAAGAAACTCTTGTCTCTGCCGGTTGATTTTGTTTCCCGAAAAATGAGAACAGACCCGTTTTCTTAAATTCACTGCTTTGCCAATATAAATGATCTTTCCTTTTTGATCCCTGAAATAATAAACACCTGGATTTGAAGGTAGTGCGTCAATTTTTGATTTGGATAAGTTTGGTGGTAATACCTGTTCTCCTGAAGATTTAAGTAAGGATTTTGGAATAATTCCCTCGTTATCTTTTTCCAAAAGGAGTGATAACAGTAACGCAGTAGCAGCGGCATCTCCTCCGGCCCGGTGACGATCGTGTAAAGGAATGTGCAATTCAGCGCATAATTTTCCCAGACTATAAGAAGAATGGCCCGGAATAATTTTTCTGCTCATTCTTACGGTACACAGTTTTTTGCAATTTAGAGCAAAACCAGAATTAGCCAGCTGATGTCTTACAAATGAATAGTCGAAATTTACATTGTGAGCCACAAATATCTTATCATTTAATAATTGATAGATCTTTTCTGCAACTTCATCAAATAAGGGTGCTTTACTGACCATTTCATTACTGATCCCAGTTAAAGCCTGTATATATTCGGGGATATCCTGTTCAGGGTTGATCAGTGTTTCAAAACTATCTATAACTGCCGAACCATCATGAATAAGAATTGAGATTTCTGTAATTCCATTACCGGAAGCGAAGCCCCCGGTAGTTTCAATATCGACAATTGCATATTTTGACATTTATAGCTAGATAAGTGGGTGTAAATATGCTAATAAAATTAGTAAAACAGATAATTATTCAAATTATTATCTCTGTGGCATGTAAATCGCATATTAGAAATAAAATAGGAGAGAAATGATGTTTGAAAAAATTTTGGCGGTTGATGATGACAGCGATATTTTGGACGTCATCAGAATTATTCTGGAACAAGAAGGGTATGAGGTGCTGACATTAGCTAACGGAAATGATGTGCTGGAAATGGTCAGACAAAACTCCCCGGATCTGATTCTTCTGGATGTAATGTTGGGTGGGATGGATGGAAGAGAAATTTGCAAGACATTAAAAGAGCACGAATTATTCAAGAAGATACCAGTTGTCATGATCTCTGCCAGTCATAATCTCCATAACTTACTTTTAAAACCTGGAGCACCAAACGATTTTTTAGCTAAACCGTTTGATATTAGTAACTTGATCAAAATTGTAAGAGCACAGCTTGCTGCATAGGGCAAACTGTACTAATTATAAGATGAGCCGTACTAAATTCTATATGATTTATAATGAGCTGGTTTCTATTACAATAGGATTGCTCAGTATTTTATGAATAGGACATTTATCTGCTATTTGCATTAGTCTGTTTAATTCTGTCTCTGATAAATCCCCGGTAAACTCAATCTGCCTGGTAATTCTTGTTGCAGCGTTCATCTCCTGCTCATCAACTATGGCCAAATGAATTTTAACGCTTTCTAAAGCCATATCTTTCCGGTCGGCATACATTCTGATGGTTATAGCGGTGCAGCTTCCCAGACTGGCCAGAAGAAGTGCTCCTGGATTCATTCCTTCATCAGTTCCTCCTACATCTTCGGGTTCATCTGCATAAATGAAATGACCTCCTGCATAAACTTTAGTCAGATAATGTGAGCGGTCCAGTTCAGTAACTGCAGTGATTTGCTTCTTAGCCATATGGTGTTTTTTGCTTAAATTTAAATTTAAAATTAAAAAAATCCTTGATGGAATCATCAGAAATACACGAACGATTACTTTTTTTACAATCCTTTACAGGAAAAGAACTAGCTGGTTCTCCATCAAATTATATGAACTGGCTTAAGCCGACAGTTATCAATGCGCAATCAGGGATGCTGGAATTCAGTTACGTCGTCAGGCACGAAATGACAAATCCATATGGGATTTTGCATGGAGGGGTTACAGCAGGGATTATTGATGATCTGATTGGTGCTACGGTTTATACGCTTGGCTTAAATGATGCTTATACTACAGTGAATAACTCAATTGATTATTTTGCACCTGCAAAGGAAGGGGACCTGATTATTGCCAGAACAGCTGTGGTTAAAAGAGGGTTGAGAATTATTAATTTACAATGTGAAGTCTTTCTCCCTAAGAAAGACAGACTGATTGCCAAAGGGTATTCTAATATGCTGAACATGAGCTAGAAAATTAACAGAAATATGTTGTCGATTTAAAATTAGCTAAACATTTCTTATCCATATTTGTTAAGACTGATGAACTAACCAGGTATGAATATGTTAAGTAATTATCTCAACTTCCAATTTGATGTACAGGGTAAACCTGTCAAAGGTTTTTGCATGAGAATTCAGGATGATTTTCATGAAACCTACGCTGTTATTGTGGATGGTTATCATTCATTTTGTGTCTGGCTCGATCAGCCTTCTTCTACCTGGAGGTCCTCAAAATATACCAACGTAGAACCTGGTGTATTGGAAAAAATTATCAGCCATCTGGATATTCATAAACTGGCTTAATCTTTATATACAAAAGGGCCCGCCTTGGATTCATCCAAGGCGGGCCCTTTTGTATATAAATGTTTTAGTGAAAAAACAAATAAGCTACAAACACAGCAGCGATTATTCCGGCAAGGTCAGCGATTAATCCAAATGGAATAGCATAACGGGTGCGTTTAATACCAACAGAACCAAAATATAAAGCGACAATATAAAATGTGGTATCAGCCGAGCCATTAAAAATACAGGAGAGACGACCGACAAATGAATCCGGACCAAAGGTTTTCATAGTATCTACCATCATGGCTTTGGCACCGCTTCCACTCAATGGTTTAATCATTGCAGTTGGCAGGGCAGGGGTAAAGTCTGTGTTAATTCCCGCATGTACAAAACACCAGGTAAAGCCATCTACAATGTATCCCAATACGCCTGAATTCCGTAGTACACCAATCGCTACCAGCATCCCTACCAAATAGGGGATAATTGTAATACAGGTTGTAAAGCCATTTTTTGCCCCTTCAATAAAGGCATCATAAACATTTACTTTTTTACGTACTGCACCTAAAATAAAAGCGATGATAATAGAAAAGAGAATGAAATTAGAGGCCACCCTGGAAACGATTTCGATTTGTTCCTTAGTTAGAAAATTAGTGAAATAGTAAATCATTCCGACTAAAAATAAAGTAATGCCACCCAGCCAGGAGATCACAACTGTATTAAACAGATTAATCTTTTGTTTGATCGCAACGGCAATTAATCCGACGACTGTTGCTACATAGGTAGCAATCATACAGGGAATAAATATATCAGATGGATCTGCAGCACCCAGAATTGACCTTTGAGCCATAATACTTAAAGGGATCAGTGTAAGTCCTGAGGTATGCAACACCAAAAACATAATCTGTGCATTGCTGGCAGTATCTTTATCTGGATTAATTTCCTGCAGGCTTTGCATTGCCTTTAAACCAAATGGTGTGGCTGCATTGTCCAGACCCAGCAGATTCGCAGAGAAATTCATAACCATGTGTCCGGTTGCAGGATGGTTTTTAGGTACCTCTGGAAAAATACGGCTGAAGAAAGGTCCTATAATGCGGGAAAGAAAATTGATTGCACCGGCTTTTTCCCCGATATTCATGATACCCAGCCATAAGGTCATAATACCTATAAGTGGTAAAGCGATATCCATCACACCGACTTTAGCAGATTCGAAGGTACCATCTACAATAAGTTTGAATATTTCTGTATCACCAAAAAAGATTAATCTGATCAGTGCAACAACAAATGCGACGACGAAAAACGCAATCCATAGATAATTTAATGCCATTTTTTTAGTTTGAAACCATGAATGTAAAAAAAAGGATCTGTATTCGTCAGAATACAGATCCTTTTTTATGTTTAAAACAAATTGTGTTTTGTTTAAGGCTTATCGTCAGTGAGTTCAAAACCCCAGGTCTTACCTTTTTCTGTTGCAGGTATTCCACCTGTCATCCATACCGGGGCTTTTGCACCTTTCAGATAATAATCGAAAAATTGTTGTTCACGAATCTGGATATCTTTCCTGTTCTGACGAAGCATCAGGTTATGTGCTTCATTGTTATAGTTCAGTAACCAGGCTGGTTTGCCCAATCTTTTCAAACCAGTGAACATTTCAATTCCCTGATACCATGGTACGGCACCATCAGCGTCATTAGCCATGATTACTACTGGTGTAGTCACCTTAGGTAAAGAGAAAAGAGGAGAGTTCTCGATATACAACTCTGGTTTTTCCCATAAAGTTGCCCCGATTCTGCTCTGTGTTTTTTCATATTGGAATTGTCTGTTCATACCAGATTCCCAACGGATTCCGCCATACGCAGAGGTCATGTTCACTACAGGAGCTCCAGCCCATGCAGCAGCATACATGTTTGTGCTGGTAATCAGGTGCGCAACCTGATAACCTCCCCAGCTTTGTCCCTGGATACCGATTTTTGTACCGTCAACCCAGCTGTTTTTTTTCAATGATTCAACTCCAGAGTTGATATACTCATCTGCAGATTTTCCAGGATGACCTTTCTCATAGCTGATGTCCGGAGCAAAGACCAGATATCCGTTACTTACGAAGAAAGAAATATTTAATCTTGAAGGCGTAGGAGCAGGGGCTTGGTAGCTATAAAGTCCATCTGAAAGCTTTTCGTAGAAATAAGCAATCATCGGGTATTTTTTATTCGGATCAAAATTCTCCGGTTTGTATAAAATACCTTCAGATTTATAGCCTTTCGGTGTAGTCCATTTTACGAGTTCTGCTGTGCCCCAGTTGTAGTTTTGCTGCTGCGGATTAGTATTGCTTAGTTTTACTTCTGTTTTTAAATCTGCAGATACATAAACATTTGGTGAAGTACTGTAATTTGCTTTGTCATAAATAAAGCGTTCCGCTGATTTTGCTTTAGCCAGGGATGAGTACTTAAATTTAGCCATCACAACCAGCTCCGGATTTTTACTGTCTCCAACGCGGGTTTTGTAAAAGCCGTTTTCTTTAGTCACATTATTAAAAGCACTCAGCCATACTTCGTCTTTTTTGCTAATAAACTGTGCTTCAGGATCTAGTTTCTCATAACGGAAAGTAATGCTGTTTTGTCTTCCGAAATTATTGGTGATATTTTTCGGTGCAGATTTACCATCAGGTGAAAAACTCCAGATATCGTATCTGTCATAGATTAAAACCTGTTTGTCTTCTTCAGTCCAGCCTGCAACACCATATACAGTAGGATCGTCAGGCACATCATTATCTTCATCAGCGAATTTTACAGTCATGTTCGCATTTAATACAGTAACTTTTCCTGTAGCGACAGTATAAGTAGACCACACGGAAGTTTTCTTATCGTAAAATAAGACATAGTTCCCACCTGGAGAGGCTATTGCATGGCCATTTAATGCTGATATGATTTTCTTCCTTGAACCTGTTTTAGTATCAACCAGATAGTAATCATAGATCCCAGAACCAGTCCATTGCGTTTGAGCACGGTTTCCATAATCAGTGGAAGCGAGTACGAAATTTGCATCTCCTTCTTTGACTATACTGGCTTCAGGAAGTTTGATGTCTGTCAGCGGTACAATTTTTGGATCGCTGCTAAAAATATCAATTACTGATAAATAACTTCTTTTAGCCTCTTTATCAGCATTTTTCAATTGCATAGGCTGCAAATAATCATCTTTATATCCCCATATGTCCAGTTTAGCATGTTCAAACTCAACCAGAGTAGTATCTTTTGCTTTTTTTACAGGTGCAATGCCAAAAAACAATTTGTTTCCTTCTTTGCTAAAAGTAAGTTTTCCATCTCCGCTAACTGCCCATTTGGCTGGCATACCATCAATCTCATGGTCAACCAGGGCCTGTGCGGTATCCAGAGTCATTGAATTGAAGTAAATGCTGTAATTTTTAATTTCCTCTTTTTCAGGTGAAGATTCTCCTAAAAAGGCGACCTGTTCGCTGGCATCATCAAAAATGAAGCTTTTGTAATTACCTTTTACATTAACCAGTGTTTTAATAGTTCCTTTTTCTGTATTCAGTAAGAAAACACCTGGTTTTGCAGTCTTATCTTTTTTTGATCCGGTACAGTTATAAATCAGCTGTTTACCGTTTTTACTGAAAGCATACTCAGTAACGTATTTAAAAGTTTGCTCTGCACCAGTCAGCAGGTTTCTTAAAATAAGATCAGAACCCGTCTTTTTATCTTTTTCCTTAGTTTCTTCTTCTGCAAAAAAATCATTTGCTGAATCTTCCTTTTCACGATCGGCTTTTGCTTTTTTAGCAGTGTCTAAAGGTACTTCCTTCTGATAGGCCAGGTAATTTCCAGCGCGTTCAGGTATTTTGAATGATTTTACTCTTGCTACCTTGAGGATTGCACTGGTTGTTAGATTGACAAAACCCAGAGAGTCTTTAGTCATCTCAGCAGGTTTCTTCTTTTTTATTTTTTCCTGACGGGTTGTAGCAAATAAAGGTTTAATCAGGAATGCTGCAAATTTGGAATCCGCGCTGAACTGAACAGATCCGCCTCTTGGAATATTAATTTTTGTGGTATTCAAAAGATTATTGAGGTGCAAATTCGCATCTCCTTCTTGCTGAAGGATAGAATAAGCTGCCCACTGACCATTGTCTGATAGCTGCTTAACGCCAACACTTTGCCAGGAATCATAAACCGTGTGATCCAGCGGTTTCTTTTGGGCGAAAGTGGCAGTCGCTAAAAATAAAAGAATAAGCGTAAAGTTTTTCTGCATAATTGAGTGGTTGGATTTAAATGATGATATTCTTTGGCCCTAAAAATTGTAATTTTTTGTCAATATACCGCCATTTGTATATTAAATTTTACATAATTAAGGCAGAATATCTATTGCTAAAAGGTGTTAAACAAGAAAAGGTCATCTTCCTGGTGGGGAGACGACCTTTTCTAATTATTGTCTGAATAATTACTTATTCTTTTTTTCTTGTGTTTTTACCTGTTGTTGCTGACGCATATAATCATCCAGACGAGTCTGGAATTTAGATTTTTTCTTTTGTTCTTCAGGTTTCTTTTTGTTTTCCTTAAGAATATTGTGAATTTTCTCGTCGTTAACCATTGATTTAATCAGGAACTGCTGACCAAAAGTTAGCATATTCGCCAGGAAATAATAGTAGTTTAATCCAGCAGGGTAGCTATTCAGCACACCAAGGAATACAACTGGCATGATATAACCGATATATTTCATTTGTCCTGTAGCACCTGACACCTGATTATTGAAATAAGTGTAAATCAATGTAGAGATAGTCATCAATACACACATTAAACTTAAGTGGTCACCAATAAACGGAAGTGTAAAACCAAATTTAATGAAGTCATCATAAGTAGAAAGGTCATGCATCCATAAAAAGCTATGTCCTCTTAATTCGAATAAATTCGGGAAGAAGAAGAAGAAGGCCATTACGATAGGTAACTGAAGCAGCATAGGTAAACATCCGCCCAATGGATTTACACCGACCTGTTTATATAGTTTAAGATATTCCTGTTGTAATAATGTAGCATTATCTTCACCCACTTTAGCTTTAATCTCATCCATTTCAGGTTTCAAAATTCTCATTTTGGCCATAGAGATATAAGACTTATAAGTTAATGGAGATAATACAACCTTTAACGCAATAGTTAAAACCAGGATAATTAATCCATAGTTCCAGCCAAAGCTCTCCAGGAAGTTAAATACTGGCAATACAACGAATCTGTTGATGTATTTCAATGGCCAGTAGCCCATTTCTACCAGTTTCTCAATTTCGTGTCCCTGAGCTTTTAAAACTTTAAACTGATTGGTCCCGAAATAGAACTTCATTTTATAGTTTTGAGCATCAAGCTGATTGAAAGGAAGGTTTACTTTAGCAGAATAGCCTTTTACCTGTCCTGGTGTTGTCAGTATTCTTACGCCCAGGTTAACTCTTGCAAAAGGATCAGCAGGAAGTAACACTGCTGAGAAGAAGTGTTGCTTGAAGGCAATCCACTCAATCTTGGCTTTAGCCAGATTTTCTGTCTCATCTTTAGCAATGCTCAGGTGGTCTGGGTTTTTATCTATGTATTTATAATAAGGCGCAGAATACTGCTGCTCGCTTTTCAACGACTTTTCCTGTTGAAGCAATACAGTTTCCCAGTCCAGGGTGACGCTGTCTCTCTGGATTACCTGATTCATTCCTTTTAAGTTGATATTAAAACCAACGTCATGAGAATTAGGCTGTAAATCATAAACAAACTCAACATATTTATCCGCGCTATAGTTAGCACGCATCACCATTGAATTATTTGTTTTTGTAGCAGTAAAATAAAGGTCATTTGTTTTTACCAGTTTACCACCGATGTTTAATACCAGTCCGAATACATTTTCGTCCCCATCAAACAATACTACCGGTTTTTTCAGGTAAGTTTCTTCGCCTTTAATTTCTACAGCTTTGATTTTACCGCCTTTATTAGTGAAGGTTAATTTTAAAGCTTCATTTTCCAGTACGCTTGTTGCAGCAGTACCAGCAATTGTTGCTCCGAAAGGACCTTTCAAAGCTGCTGAATCTAATTTCGGAGATGATGCGCTGTCAGCAATAGCCGCCGGAGAATGTTTAACACCAGCTTTACTAGCGGAATCCAGAGATATCCGCTCCCGTTCTTTCTTTATATCAGCCTCACTTGGCTTAAAGAAATAGAAAGAACCCGCCAAAACGATCATGATCAGGAACAATCCTGTGAATGTATTTTTATCCATTATTGTTATTTAAACGCGTATTAGTTTGTTTTTTTCTTCGCATACTCCATCGCAGCGGCGACAAATTTAACAAAAAGTGGGTGAGGATTAGCAACTGTTGATTTTAATTCCGGATGAAATTGTCCACCAACAAAAAACGGATGGTTTTTAAGCTCAATAATTTCCACTAAATGGCTGTCCGGATTAGTACCTGATGCAATCATTCCAGCTTCTTCATATCTGTCTAAATACGCACTGTTAAATTCATAACGATGTCTGTGACGTTCATTAATATGTGCTTTTCCATAAGCAGCAAAAGCTTTAGTTCCTTTTTTCAGATCACAAGGATAAGAGCCCAGACGCATAGTACCACCTTTATTAGTCACTGTTTTCTGATCTTCCATCATATTGATTACTGGATCAATAGTTTCTTCGTCAATTTCGGTTGTATTTGCAGTTGGTAATCCCAATACATTACGGCCAAACTCAATAACCGCACATTGCATACCTAAACAAATACCAAAGAAAGGAACATTATTTTCACGAACGTAACGGATCGCATCAATTTTTCCTTCAATACCTCTGCTACCAAATCCAGGAGCTACTAATACCGCATCAAGATGACCTAATTTTTCTTTAGCGTTATCAGGATAAAGTTCTTCTGAATGGATATATTCCACTCTGACTTTACACTCGTTTTTAGCACCCGCATGAATGAAAGCCTCTATGATTGATTTATAAGCATCTGGTAATTCAACATATTTACCAACCAGTCCAATTCTTACTTCAGCAGTAGGATTTTTAAGTCTTCCTAAGAAATCTTTCCAACTCTCCATGTCCGGCTCATTTTTCTGTGCCAGTTTAAGTTTGCTTAATACTGTTTTATCCAGTTGTTCCTTCATCATCAACAATGGAACTGAATAGATTGATGAAGCATCGATAGACTCAATTACTGCGTTTACGTTAACGTTACAGAACAGGGCAATCTTTTTACGGATGTCCATATTGATATGCTGTTCTGTACGGCAAACCAGAATATCCGGTTGAATACCATATTCCAGCAATGCTTTAACCGAGTGTTGTGTAGGTTTGGTTTTAAGCTCACCGGCGGCAGCAAGATAGGGGATCAGGGTTAAATGGATAACAATTGCATTATTTGCGCCAGCTTCCCATTTAAATTGTCTTACAGCCTCAATGAAAGGAAGTGATTCAATATCTCCGACAGTTCCGCCTAACTCAGTAATTACGATATCATAATCACCGGTTTCGCCCAGGATACGCATATTACGTTTAATTTCGTCAGTGATATGCGGAACAACCTGTACTGTTTTTCCAAGGTATTCTCCCTGACGTTCTTTATTAATTACATTCTGATAAATACGACCAGTAGTGATGTTGTTAGCCTGTGAGGTAGGAACATTTAAAAAACGTTCGTAATGACCTAAATCCAAATCGGTTTCAGCACCATCTTCTGTTACGTAGCATTCGCCATGCTCATATGGGTTTAAAGTTCCCGGATCAATATTGATATAAGGATCGAATTTCTGGATGGTTACTCTGTAACCTCTTGCTTGTAAAAGTTTGGCCAATGAAGCGGAGATGATGCCCTTACCTAAAGAGGAAGTAACACCGCCCGTAACAAAAATATACTTAGTCATGTTTGTGAGTTTGTGAAATAAAAGCCGCTTTTAAAGGCGTTTTTATTGTTTTTGTACGGGATACAAAGCTACGGAAATATTGTGGAATTGGGAAACTAATTATCATTTCTATTCAAATGCTGATAATCAGGAAGATCCCTTAAATAAAAAAAAGACCAGGTAAATTTACCTGGCCTTTTTCAATTTTATATTTGGTTAGAATATGCTTGGTTGATAAAAGTTAAAATGTTATGTCGTAACACTAAGGTAAATCTAATATTAATTTTAGAATTTAGTATATGCAATGCTGAATAAAGTTGATATTATTTGTAATTAACTGATTTTCAGTGTTATTATTTGTGATTGAGTCCTTGTTTTTATTTTTCAGATACCTGAAAAGCTATCAGACTGCTTGATTTTAAGCAAATGCCAGCACTGTAATAATGCTTAAACTAACTACTTTTAGGTACACTAAGCTTAGGTTTATTTACAGCATTCATAATAGTTTTTTACCTTTTTATCTGCTTCAGACCAGGCAATGTAAACTTTGCTTTCTTTACCCAGGCGATATTTAAAACCATTTAAACCTGTTTTTTTTAATTCTTCAAAAAAGACTTTATCCGGTGTATTATTATCTGGTTTTTCATTCTCCGTTACCGCAGGCTCAATGAAATTTTCTTCATCAAAAAACAGATTCAGTTCTTCTTTAATAAACTGGATCTGTTCTTTAGTTTTTCCCAGATCAACACTTTCTTTATAATTGTCCAGAAGTTCTTTGGCTTTCAATGTTTTTGTATAAATCTGATGACCATCCTGAGGAGTGATTGTGAAAACCAATTCCATATTTTTGGGATGATCTCCCTTTAATTCAATTTTGAAAGTGTCCAGTTTTGTGGTGTCTCTGAATGAGCGTAAAGCAATTTTGGAATTTGCAGTAACATCCTTTGTTTTGCCTGATTCTGCAGAATTACAAGCCGCTAAAAATAAGGATGAAATCAAAAGGCAGCTATAAATTCTCTTCATGTAGATTGTTTTATTCCTAAGATAAGAAATTAATCGCCCTTGAACCTAATAATTTTCTCCAGATCTTCAGGAGTATCTATGGCAATTGTCTCTAAATCGGTTACTTTTGTTTTAATCTTATAGCCGTTTTCCAGCCATCTGAGCTGTTCCAGGCTTTCGGCAAGTTCCAGTGCAGATGGTTTTAACCGGGTAATCTGTAAGAGTGTTTCGGTGGTATAACCATAAATTCCGATGTGTTTGTAATACTGAAAAGTACTCAGCCAGTCCTTTGGATCGGTGTTCCTTAAAAAGGGAATAGTTTGCCGGCTAAAGTAAAGTGCTTCCTGATCAGCATTAAGTACAACTTTAGGGATATTCTGATTGAATAACTCTTCAGTATTGTTTATCTTTTTGACCAGTGTGGCCAGTTTAACCTGTGGATCTTCAAAACAGGAAGCCAGCAGATCAATTTGAACCGGGTCAATATAGGGTTCATCTCCCTGGATATTAATAATGACATCAAAGCCCTTGAAATTCATAGCTACTTCAGCACAGCGGTCGGTGCCGCTCTGGTGATCTGCTCTGGTCAAAGCATATTCACCGCCAAAACGCTTGACTTCCTGGATAATCCGGTCGTCATCAGTAGCAATGACCACCTTATCCAGACTAGAAGAGCTACAGGCCTGTTCGTAAACCCGCTGAATCATACTTTTACCCGCTATATCTATCAGCGGTTTACCAGGAAACCGGGTCGATGCATACCGGGCAGGAATAATTCCAAGTTTAGCCATCTTAAAAAAGTCCGTGTATTTCTGCTTCTATCGATTGGATCACTGACCCAAGATCTTCCGGATTGTTTGTGAAATCCAGTTTGTCTTTATCCAGGATCAGTAATTTACCTAACTGATAATTTTTGATCCATGCTTCGTATTTTTCATTAAGCTTAGACAGGTAATCCAGGCGGATACTCGCTTCGTAATCACGGCCTCTGCGCTGAATGTTGTTGACTAATGTTGGTACAGAAGCTCTGAGATATACCAGTAAATCAGGCGGCTTAATGAAAGAAGTAATGTTTTCAAAGATATCCCTGTAATTCTGGTGATCTCTTGTGGTCATTAATCCCATCTCGTGAAGATTTTCTGCAAAGATATGTGCGTCCTCATAGATAGTCCTGTCCTGTATTACATTTCTTTGGTTAGTCTGGATATCTACGATTTGCTGGAAACGGTTATTCAGGAAATAGATCTGGAGATTAAAGCTCCATCTTTTCATATCACTGTAGAAATCTTCGAGGTAGGGGTTATTGTCTACCTCTTCATATAAAGCTTCCCAACCATAATTCTTAGCCAGCAGGCTTGTTAAAGTAGTCTTACCGGCACCTATATTGCCAACTATTGCTATATGCATACGATTTGTCTGATGAGCTTAAGGTATAATTTTAATTTGATTAATTTCAGGTGTTAAAAAGGTTTGAAACCAATGAGTTCCCTGACATCTTTTATAGTTTTTCTTGCACTTTCTCTGGCTTTTTCAGCTCCGTGATTAGCTACTTTACGGAGGTAATCATTATCCTTTGAAATTTCTTCAATCCGCTCGCGTATCGGAGAATTAAAGATGATCATGTCTTCTGCCAGTTGCTTTTTAAAATCGCCGTAACGGATCTGACATTTATTATATAGTTCATCGAAATGAGCCAGTGTATCTGTAGAAGAAACTATTTTCATCAGGTCAAACAGATTCTGGATAGCCTCTGGTTTAGGCTGGTTTTCTTCGGTCGGACCACCATCTGAAACTGCCTTTAATACCTTTTTGCGGATAATATCCGGTGAATCCGCCAGGTAAATACAGTTGGCATCACCTTCTGATTTCCCCATTTTCCCTTTTCCATCCAGTCCCGGAACTTTAACCAGGTTTTCAGAATAGCTGAAGGCAAATGGTTCAGGGAAATATTCGGAGTTATATAAACGGTTGAAACGGTTTCCAAAAGTACGTGTCATTTCCAGGTGTTGTTCCTGATCTTTACCTACAGGCACTTTAACTGCTTTGTGAATTAAGATATCAGCTGCCATTAAAGCAGGGTAGGTGAGTAAGCCCGCGTTAACGTTGTCTGGCTGGGAGCGGATTTTATCCTTAAAGGAAGTACTTCTTTCCAGTTCACCCATATAAGCATTCATATTCAGGTACAGATAGAGTTCAGTTACTTCAGGGACATCCGACTGGATATAAATTGTCGATTCTTCGGGATCAATTCCACAGGCCAGGTATTCTACTAAAACATGTTTTACATAACCATGAAGATCTCCAGGAGTTGGATGAGTTGTTAAAGAGTGTAAATCAGCAATAAAAAAATAACAATTATATTCATGCTGCATCTTTACAAAATTGGTTACTGCACCAAAATAATTGCCCAGATGTAATTTTCCCGTTGGACGTATACCGCTTACTACTATTTCTTTCATTTTCCTGGATTTGTTTTTTATGCTCGAATCCCTGTTGGGAATCACTGGTCGAAATTAATAAAAAACCCTTATTAGAACGGTCAATAATTAATTTTTATATGTGAACAGTCTGTGTTTGATGGATATAATGTTGTTTTCCGGGGGCGTGTCAGACAGAATTTTGAATACATGTCCTGTACAAACTGGTATATCTGAGTAAATTCAGTATTTTTGATTTAGAAACAATATTCTTTTAACAGATGAACATAGATAAAGAGACGATTTATAAAGTAGCAGACCTTGCCAGAATTGAGATTGTAGCTGATGAAGTAGGTGCTTTACAGGCTGATATGAATAAAATCCTCACTTTTATGGAGAAACTTAATGAATTGGATACTGAGCAGGTTGAACCTTTGGTTTACATGAATCCCGAGGTCAACGTCTGGAGAGAAGATGTGGTTAAACAAGACCTTACAGCTTTCGAGGGGCTGAAAAATGCTGCTTTACATAATGAAGAGTTTTTTCTTGTTCCGAAAATTCTCGATAAATAATTACGGCTGTAACAATCGGGAGCTGCATTTGTCTAAACTCAAAAGCTGCTTAAAGCTTTAACATTGTTAAAATATCTGCTTAAATGGAAAAACCACTAATCAATATCAAGGAAATAGGCCGGAAATACGTTATAGGAACTGAGGTTATCCATGCCTTAAAATCAGTTTCCCTGAATATTAATAAAGGAGAATTTGTGGCTTTAATGGGACCATCTGGTTCGGGTAAATCGACTTTGATGAATATTCTGGGTTGCCTGGATACACCTAGTAAAGGTGAATATATTCTCAATGGGATCAATGTAAGCCATATGTCCGATGATGCATTGGCAGAGGTTAGAAATCAGGAAATTGGATTTGTGTTTCAAACTTTTAACCTTTTACCAAGATCCACTTCTCTGGATAATGTGGCTTTGCCATTGATATATGCAGGTATTACTAAGAAGGAACGCGATAAGCGCGCACAACAAGCTTTGGAAAATGTCGGCTTGGGTAACCGGATTACACATAAGCCGAATGAACTTTCAGGAGGTCAGCGTCAACGTGTAGCAGTTGCAAGGGCATTAATTAATAATCCTTCTATTATCCTTGCAGATGAGCCAACAGGTAACCTGGATACTAAAACTTCTGTTGAAATCATGGGTTTGCTGGAAGAGATTCATAGTAAAGGAAATACCATTATCCTGGTAACTCACGAAGAGGATATTGCCTTACACGCGCATAGAATTGTGAGAATGCGTGATGGACTGATTGAGAATGATTATTTAAATACAGATATTAAAACCGTTTCCCCGAGACTTTCAAAGTTAATGGAGACTGGGGAAGACTTTGAAAAAATCGGACATCATTAATGAAGATATATACCAAAACCGGAGATAAGGGAGAAACCTCTCTGATCGGTGGGACACGTGTCCCAAAATTCCACCTCAGGATAGAATGTTATGGTACGGTTGATGAACTGAACTCTTATATCGGGCTTATCCAGTGTCAGGAAATCGATAACCATGCAAAAAATGTACTAAAGGAGATACAGGATCGTTTATTCACGATAGGCGCCTCTCTGGCTGCTGACCCTGAAAAATCACGTATGAAGATACCCGATCTTAACCTTGCAGACATTACGTTGCTTGAAGAAGAAATGGATCAGATGAATGAGATTCTTCCGGATCTGAAACACTTTGTACTTCCCGGTGGAAATACAGTTGTTTCTTACTGTCATATTGCAAGATGTATTTGCAGGAGAGCGGAGAGGTTAACGGTACATCTGGCTACAGAAAGTTTTGTTGATGACAAAGTCACGATATATCTGAACCGATTGAGTGATTACCTGTTTGTGTTGGGCAGGAAGTTAAGTTTCGATAGTAAAACGAATGAAAGTATCTGGTTACCAAGGTTGTAAATTAGTTGAAAAATAAATTTGTTTTCGTCAGGTTTTTTAATATACTTTTGCAAAATAAATAAGAACAATAAAATAGTATAGAATATGTATTGGACATTAGAATTGGCATCGCATTTGGAGGACGCTCCATGGCCTGCAACAAAGGACGAACTTATTGATTATGGTATCAGATCAGGTGCACCAGTAGAGGTGATTGAAAACCTGCAAGCCCTGGAAGATGATGGTGAACCATATGAAACTATCGAAGAGATTTGGCCGGATTATCCGACTAAAGATGATTTCTTCTTTAACGAAGACGAGTATTAAAACAGACATAATTCAGAGCCCCGGTGACGGGGCTTTTTTTTTGGAACGAAGATTGTTTAATTAATGTCAGGAATTGTTTGAATTCTGAAATCAATAAATTAACAATCAATCTAAAATTAGAGTTATGGGAAATTTACTTTATTTAGTTGCCGTTGTCCTGATTATATTGTGGGTAATTGGCTTTTTCTTTCATGGATTCGGAGATGTAGGTGGTCTGATCCATGTATTATTAGTGATTGCTGTTATAGCTATACTTCTTAAAGTAATAAACAGGGCAACATAAAAGGTACCGGATATGATATGTCAGAGGCTCCTGCGAAATCAGGAGCCTTTCTTTTGTAAAAGGAAGGAGGCCAGTTCGAGGTCCTGCGGATAAGTTATTTTAATATTATTTCTTTCTCCTGTAAGCAGGTTGATATTAAATCCTGCTCTTTCGACCACTGATGCGTCATCAGTAAATTCATTTCTATAAGGTTGAAGATATGCCTTTCTCAATTGCTCTATCTGGAAAGTCTGAGGTGTCTGGATCATAAACAACTCATTTCTGTTTAAAGCCTCAGAATTTTGACCCTCACGTTTTATTCTTACAGAGTCTACGGGTTGTATAGCAGTTATAGCATTTCCTTTTTCTTCAGCCATCAGATAGGATTGACTAATCAGTTCTGCACTGACAAGCGGACGAACGGCATCATGGATGGCTACGATCGCTTTACCTTTAATTGCTTTCAATCCATTGCGTACAGAATCAAAACGCTCCTGACCGCCTTTAACGACCTGGTGGGGGATTTTAAAATCATGAGTAGTGCAAAGTTTTTCCCAGAACAGATGCTGATGGATATTCAGGACCAGGATAAGCTCAGGATTTAATACACATTTGTGGAATGCTTCAAGTGTATGCATTAAGATGGGTTTGCCATCCAGTTCCAGAAATTGTTTGGCGACTTCCAGGTTCATCCTGTTGCCTTTGCCACCGGCAACAATTATAGCGTAATACTTCATGGCTATAGATTAAGTTTTATTTGTCAAAGATTTTCAAGAAAAATAAGTTTTTTCAGGCAAAAAAAATAGGAGAGACCTAAAAGGTCCTCCTATTTTATATCTTGGGTTTATCACAATTAGATGATCAACATGGCATCACCGTAGCTGTAGAAACGATATTTTTCTTTCAAAGCCACTTCATAGGCATTTCTTACATAATCATAACCTCCAAATGCACTTACCATCATCAGCAAAGTTGATTCCGGAGTATGGAAATTAGTAATCATGGAATTGGCAATGCTGAAATCATATGGAGGGAAAATGAACTTGCTGGTCCAGTCATTTGCAGGTTTAAGTGTTCTTGCAGATGAAACGGCAGATTCGATAGCACGCATTGATGTAGTACCAACAGCACAGATACGTCTTTTTTCCGCCAGGGCCTTGTTTACAATGTTTGCTTGTGACTCTTCAATAATGAATTGCTCTGAATCCATTTTGTGTTTTGTTAAATCTTCAACTTCAACAGACCTGAAAGTACCTAATCCTACGTGAAGTGTTACTTCTGCAAAATTTACTCCTTTTAGTTCCAGACGTTTCATTAATTCACGGCTAAAATGCATTCCTGCAGTAGGAGCAGCAACTGCACCTTCGTGTTTAGCGAAAATAGTCTGATAACGTTCTTTATCCTGAGCTGTAGCTTTACGTTTTATATATTTTGGAAGTGGAGTCTCTCCAAGAATTTCAATGTTTTTTCTGAATTCTTCATCTGTACCGTCAAATAAGAAACGGATGGTACGGCCACGTGAGGTTGTATTATCTACAACTTCAGCAACTAATAAATCATCATCACCAAAATAAAGTTTATTTCCAACGCGGATTTTACGTGCAGGATCTACTAAAACATCCCATAAACGTAATTCTTTATTTAGTTCACGTAGTAAAAACACTTCAATTGTAGCACCAGTTTTCTCTTTATTACCGTATAAACGTGCAGGGAAAACCTTAGTGTTATTCAGTATCATTACATCCTGATCATCAAAATATTCTAAGATATCCTTAAATATTTTATGTTCAATTTTACCGGTGTCTTTATGTAAAACCATTAAACGGGCTTCGTCCCTGTGTTCCGAAGGATTATTGGCAACTAATGATTCAGGTAGATTAAACTTAAATTGAGATAACTTCATGTTTTTTAATAAAATAATTAAGGCCGCAAATTTACGCAATATATTTGTATAAAAATATATTTATACAAATGTATATTTATATATCTGTCTGAGGCAAACCTACAATAAGCGCGCCGGTTATCTATTTTTATAATTATTTGAGTTAAACTGTAACCTTTTTGGTTAGTTTTGATCTAAACAGTAATTATGATGATATTCAGACTTATAGGCGAAAGTTTCAGGTTTGCTGCCGATGCACTCCGTCAGAATAAACTTCGGACCATGTTATCCTTATTGGGGATCACAATCGGTATATTCACAATTATTGCTGTTTTTTCGGGTGTAGATACGCTGCGGAACAAATTGCAGCAAAGTGTTGATAAACTGGGCTCCAATACTCTTTTTGTTCAAAAATGGCCATGGGGTTTTGGGGATTATCCATGGTGGAAATATATAAACAGACCTGATCCTAGCTTAAGAGATTACCAGGCGCTAAAAGAGCGTATGGGGAATGTCGATGGTATTTCTTATGAAGCGTCTGCAAGTAACAGGACTATTAAATACAGGAGCAGCTCAGTAACTGGAGCATCAGTGAATGCTTCAACACAGGATTATGATAAAACCTGGACACTAGCTTTCCAGGAGGGAAGATATTTTACGGAAACTGAAGGTAAAACAGGTGCGCCGGTAGTGATTATAGGAGCGCTGATCGCTGATGGATTGTTCAACGGTGAACCTGCAGTAGGTAAACAAATTAAAGCAATGGGACGCAGGCTTACTGTTATCGGAGTGTTTAAGAAGGAGGGGGAGGACATGTTGGGAATGTCTCAGGATAAAAATGTGCTGATTCCTTTAAACCTGGCGAAAAGCGTGTTTGATGTTCAGAATGGGAATTATGGTCCTCAGATCACAGTGAGAGGAAAAACGAGCATTCCACTGGAAGAAGTAGAAAGTGAACTGATGGGAACGATGCGCTCTATCCACCGGATCAAACCGGGTGCTGAAGAGGATTTTGCACTGAATAAAACTACAATGATTTCAAACCAGCTGGACCTGATGTTTAAAATGGTAAGAATAGCGGGATGGGTAATCGGTGGTTTCTCTATCCTGGTAGGAGGATTTGGTATCGCGAATATTATGTTTGTATCTGTAAAAGAACGAACAAATATTATCGGAATCCAAAAATCTCTGGGAGCCAAGAATTATTTTATTCTTCTTCAGTTTATGTTTGAAGCTATAGCATTGTGCATCTTAGGAGGGTTGCTGGGATTGTTATTGGTATATAGCCTGACGCTGGTGTTTACTTATGGGTTCAAGGTGGAAATTGTACTGTATATGAAAAACATCATCATGGGAATTGGTATTTCAGTAATCATTGGAACAATATCAGGTTTCTGGCCGGCTTATTCAGCTTCGAGGCTTGATCCGGTGGAGGCTATCCGGTCGTAAGTTTAAAAACCGGTTGTGTTATTTTTATGGCCGGTCTCCTCAAAATGGAGAATGCCATAAAAATAACACAACCGGTTTTTAAATTCTATAAGACCTGGACACCCTATACCGGAAAAACCCGGGAAACAATCTAATCCGGTAGAAAACAGATATACAATAATGCTTAAAGAAAAACTGCATAAACGGGAAAATAAAAAGCAGGGAGTATATATAGATAGGGTTAAATTAACGATTTAAGGCATCATTAATCCTCATACCTCTTTGCAATTTCAATTGCCTGAAGTGTAAACATTTTAGCATAATTCACTGTCAGACTATGAAACTTTATAGGTATGGTATGCGCTATCTCATTCCCTTCTAAATCTATAAGCCGTACATAATTGTTATGATCAATAACGGTGATACAGGTTTTGCCAAATATGTTTTTATCCTTGATGAGAGAATTGGAGGAATAAGCAAAGATCCAGGGATACTCATATTTTGTTCGGATCAAGTTGTTGTTTTCATCAAAAATAGACAGATGAGGATGGGATGTTTCTTCTTCTGGGAGAGACAGACATAAAAGTTTTTTATCCAGGTATTTAGGCTGCCGTGTGGAGGATTTTCCTATGTATCCTGGTGTTTGTCCTGCGATATGGTAAAAATCTCCGTAATCATGACCATGACGATCTATTAACACATTGCACACACTATAATTGCTGTCATAAGAACTGGATGCTATTTTAAAAGGTCTATCTAATATTTTGTAGGTAATTCCAAGACCTCTTTTAGAAGGCTCAAACCAGGTGATTTCACCATTTTGCCCGATTGTTGTTTCAAAGTTTACCAAACGTTTTCCTTCATGATTGTACAGCCAGAATAGCTGATGATCATAATCCTGTGCTTTATTTCTTACTTCTTTAATCAATACCGAAAACAAATAATCTGACCCAAAAACGCTATGGACCAAAAAAGGTTCTTGTCTATATTTCGCCTGATGAATAGCTATGAATTCGTTCTCTTTAATGTCATAGATACATATCCTTGATAAGGAAAAAGGGGCACCCTTGTCTGCTGCTATTTGGAGCAATAACCTTTCTGGGCTTAAAACAATGGCGTTTAATAGGAGTTCCTCCCTTAAAAGCTGGACTACCTGATTGTTCTTAAAAGTGAATACGGTGGCGGTCAAAGGCGGACTTTCCGAAGATGTATACTTAATTTGAATCCAGTAATTAATTCTCAGATTAAGTTCAGTATCCAATTTATGCCATTTGCCTGAAGAAAAATTAGTCGAATAAAATTCATCAGAAGTGCTTTCGGGTAATTTATAGACTATATCTCCATCTTTATTGATAAGGTATTCTTTTTCCCTGCTCTGAAAAGCGCGGTATAATCCCAATTGTTCAAGGTGGGATAAAACGAAGTCCGAATATTTTTCTTCAATAATCGTATGGTGTTGCATTGGTCAATTAATTTTAGAATAATTAACAATATAGTGGTATTTTTTTAATGCTTTTGCGATTTGAAGCATCAGTTTTTGTGTCCTATAGTTTGACCATTTGATACAGTACCCCTTCTTAATATACAAAGGAAGGCTGCCCTGAATTAATTCGGGACAGCCTTCCTTTGTATTGAACTATATTGAATTTATCTTTTAAGCTAATTTGGATAATGCTTCTTTGATTCTTGAGACAGCTTTAACTAATTGATCTTCCGCTGCGGCATAAGATATACGAATGCAGTTCTCATTACCAAATGCCTCGCCTGTAACTGTAGATACATGAGCCTCATTTAATAAATAAAGACACAACTCTTCTGCGTTATTGATTACCTGACCGTTTACGCTTTTACCAAAGTATTCTTTGACTTCAGGGAAGAAATAAAATGCACCATCAGGAAGGTTCACCTTAATACCAGGAACCTCTTTCAGTAAACCGTAAACAAGATCTCTGCGTTTTCTAAACTCATTCTTCATCTCAACTACACTTTCTAAACCGCTTTGGTAAGCAGCAAGGGCAGCACGCTGGGATATGGAAGAAGTTCCTGAAGTGATCTGTCCCTGTAGTTTATCACAGGCAGAAGCAATTATACTGTTAGAAGCCATATAACCAACTCTCCAGCCTGTCATTGCATAAGCTTTAGAGAAACCATTGATGATAATTACTCTGTCTTTAATCGAATCAAAAGAAGCGATAGAAGCGTGTTTGTCTACGAAGTTAATATGTTCGTAAATCTCATCAGAGATGATATAGATGTTCGGGTGTTTTTCAAATACAGCAGCAAGACTAGCCAGCTCCTCATGACTGTAAACAGATCCTGTAGGATTACAAGGAGATGAAAACATGAATACTTTCGTTTTTGGCGTAATCGCAGCCTCCAACTGACCGGCAGTAATCTTAAAATCATTTTCAACTGTCGCATTGATGAATACGGTCTCACCTTCAGCTAGTTTAATCATTTCCGAATAGGAAACCCAGTAAGGAGTAGGCACGATGACCTCTTCTCCCGGATTAACCAGACACATTACAGCATTTGCAAGTGATTGTTTTGCACCTGTTGAAACAACAATCTGATCAAAGGTATAAGTCAGTCCATTTTCATTCTTCAGCTTCTCAACAATTGCCTTCCGCAATTCAGGATATCCTGATACTGGAGTATAATAAGAATAGTTCTCATCAATTGCCTTTTTAGCGGCCTCCTTAACATGTTCTGGTGTAAAAAAGTCAGGTTCTCCAAAACTTAAATTAATTACATCGATTCCTTTAGCGGTGAGCTCTCTCCCCAGCTTTGCCATTTTAATGGTCTGTGATTCTGATAGGTTGTTGATTCTTTTCGATAAAAATGTCATGATTCGCTTATAAGAAAGCAAATATAAAAACCTAGAGCAATTTGCAACTAAAAAAAGTACTTTTTAATGTAATATGATTATGAAAACGTATTTTTGGGGGCTAAATCAATTCCTTTGCTGCCTAAAAAGAAAGCTATACTCATTTCACTCTGCATTAGTATTATCCTGATGCTGGCCAAATTCGGCGCTTACTTTCTCACCCATTCCAATGCTATTTTAACTGATGCAGCAGAAAGTATTGTGAACGTACTAGCCAGTAGCTTTGCCTTTTACAGCATTTATCTGGCTACACTGCCTAAAGATGAAAACCATCCTTACGGACACGGTAAAGTAGAGTTCTTCTCGGCTTTTGTAGAAGGGGTACTGATAGCCATAGCCGGCCTGATTATCATTTTTAAATCGAGTTATGATCTCGTTTTTCCAAGAGAAATCCAGCAGCTACTGGATGGTGCCCTGATTATTGGTGCCACAGGATTGATTAACCTCATCGTAGGATACTATCTTATCAATACGGGTAAAAAACATCGCTCTCTTACGCTGGAAGCAGATGGTAAACACCTTTTGACAGATGCTATAACCAGCGGTGGTTTAGTCATTGGTATTATATTGATCCAGGTCACCAAAATTTACTGGCTGGATAGTGTCATTTCTATTCTGCTCGGTTTCTATATCGTTTATAACGGCTACAAACTAACCCGGAAATCGGTAGGAGGGTTAATGGATGAGAGTAATGTCGAACTGGTTAAAACTATTGTTGATATTTTACAGCATAACAGACACGAAGCCTGGATAGATGTTCACAATCTCAGGGCACAGCAATACGGGGCAGATCTCCATATTGATTGCCATCTCACGCTTCCATATTATTATGATCTTAACCAGGTACATGCTGAAATCTCTTCTATTGATCATCTGATTAATGGAAATGCTGAACGGAGTACTGAACTATTTATACACGCAGATCCCTGTTTGCCAGAATGCTGCAACTATTGCAAACTAAAAAATTGTCACGTACGGCAGGAAGCTTTCACTGGAGAAATCGGATGGAATGTGGAGAATGCTACTAAAAATAAAAAACATTTCGACAGATGAATAATTTCAATGTAAGAGTTTACGGTTTATTAATCAATGCAGAGAATCAGATTTTGATCAGTGATGAACAATCTGGAGGGAGAAGTTTCAGTAAGTTCCCTGGTGGCGGACTGGAATATGGGGAAGGCCTTATTGATGCACTTAAACGTGAATTTATGGAAGAGTGTAATGCTGAAATAGAAATTCTAAGCCATTTCTATACGACAGATTTTTATGAAAAATCTTCCTTCAATGACAGCCAGATTATCAGTATTTATTACCTTGTCAGAGAGGTCAGTGAATTGAAACTGAATTTTAAAACCAAAGCCATGGATTTTGATCCGGGGATTTTACAGGCGTTCCGTTGGATTGATCTGGACGCACTGACTGAAAACGACGTTACCTTTAAAACGGATAAAACAGTAGTTAATATGTTATTATCACTGATTGCACAATCAGCAGACTAAACCAGAAATATTCTTTCCGGGGTTATCGCATAAAACTGATCACCCTGTTGTGATTTGATTTTGCTTAACCCCGTAAAGACACTAAATGCCGGTAGGATTGCGCATGTTTTTCCGAAATAAAAACAAGGTAACTTAATTTGCTGCCGGGCTTTCCCATAAATCGTTACGCCAGGATGAATATGCCCTGTAATATTGTAATATGCATCGGTGACTGAAGGTTGGTCATGTATAAATCTGAATGGTTTCATTAAGAATTCGATGGCATGGATTTCAATCATCATCTCTTCGTAATCGCTGGCCAGAAGTGAATCATGGTTGCCTTTAACCAGGATAATTTTCAGATCCGGATATTGAGATCTCCACTGACTAAACAGTGCTACTTCACTATTCATCTGATGATGAAACATATCTCCGGTAACAAGGAGACATTCCGGCTCAAATTGCCTGAGCAGATTGGTAAGACGATCCAGGTCGGCTGTATTTACCAGAGAAGGAATCTGTATGCCCGCCTTTCTGAAATGAGCACCTTTTCCTAAATGGAGGTCACTGATAATCAACATCTTTTTTGTTGCCCAGTAAATTGCCCTCTCTTCACTCAGTATAAGATTTTCTCCTCTACAATTAATGTTCATTCTTTTTTCTCCGGTGTGTCTTTAATTCTTTGCCATCTGCCTCAGCAGTCATTCTTGCGATTCTTTCTCCTAATTCTTCAGTACTCATATTTTCCCTTAAGCTATCTACTTTTATCGGGAAACACAATGGTGTATAACTGTCTGGCCTAACAATAATTATCTTGCTTTTCTGTATTCTGTGTAAGGCAGCTGCTAACCTGGGTTCTTCAATCTGCTGATAAAAAGCTTCATCATAAGCCTGCCGCAACAGTAAATTATGTTTATCATAATCGCTGAAAACGTTAAAGAATAAGGTAGACGAAGCCTGGAGGTGTCTATTGGCTACATATTTACCTGGATAGCCCTGAAATACTAAACCCGAAATGCAGGCAATATCCCTGAATTTACGTCTTGCCATTTCAGTTGCATTAATACTAGCTACAATATCTTCGCCCAAGTTGACCGGACTAAACAAGAGTTTGCAATTCTCTTCATCAAGTGGAATCGGCTGCTCACTTAGCAGCTCGAAACCATAATCATTCATGGCTATAGAAAAACTTATAGGTTTTACTTTACTCAGGCGGTAGGCAATGAGGGCCGCCATAATCTCATGTACTTGTCTGCCTTCAAAAGGATAGGCGAAAAAATGATAACCATCTCTGGTTTTAATTAATTCTATCAGGAACTCATCATCCTTTGGAACATGCGAAACTTTAGCCTGCCGCTCAAATAGCGGAAGGATTATGTCGAGCTCCTCATCTTCATGTGTCTTGTCCAGAGCCTGGTTATACTTGTGTCTCAGGATTGCCCCAAGATTGGCAGTTAAGGATAATCTTCCGCCAAGCCAGCTAGGACTAATGGCGGTCTTAAGTTTGCTTTTACGCACCAGAATGGTCATTTCTTTAATCATGATATATTCAAGGACTCTCCCTGCCAACGTAAAACTGTTACCTGGTTTCATTTTGGAAATAAACGATTCTTCGACCATTCCAACATAACCACCAGTCAGATATTTAACCTTCAGCATGGCATCACTCACAATGGTCCCGATATGAAGACGATGGCGCATTGCGAGCTGCCGGCTTTTAACCTTCCATAATCCATTCTCTTTTTCAACTTTACTGAATTCCGTGTAAGCGGTCAGGCTGTCTCCACCAGTTGTGATAAATTGCATCATCCAGGCCCACTCTGCTGGCTCCAGTTCTCTGAAGGCGTGAGTGCTTTTTATTTCCTTATAAAGTTTTTGATCATCAAATCCATCACCGGTAGCCAGGGTAATCATGTACTGAATCAGGACGTCAAAAGCCATTACCACTGGTTCCCTGCTTTCAATATTCTGAGTTTTGGCTGCTTCTTTGATAGCAGCAGCCTCTACCAGTTCAAGGGCGTGAGTTGGAAGGAAGTAGATCTTCGAAACTTCGTTGGGAGAGTGGCCGCTCCGTCCGGCACGCTGAAGAAATCTTGCAACTCCTTTGGGAGATCCAATCTGCACAACTGTGTCTACAGGTTTAAAATCTACCCCAAGGTCTAGTGAGGAAGTACTGATCACAGCTTTTAAAATCCCAGTATGGATGGCGTCTTCAATCCAGTTGCGTAATTCATAGTCTATCGATCCATGATGGATTGCGAGTTGTCCAGCCAGATTTTCGTCAAGTTTCAGTAAGTTCTGATACCAGAGTTCAGCCTGACCCCGGGTATTACAGAATATTAATGTAGTCTTGTTTTTCCAGATGATCGGAAGTAGTTTATGTGCAAGTTTATGTCCAAGATGACCCGCCCAGGGAAGCATATCTATATGATCAGGTAATATAGACCTGATCAAGATTTTTTTCTCTACATCGGCAACAACTATTGTTTTTAATAATTCAGGATAGGGGACTAATACGTCCAGTGCCTGCTCCAGATTTCCTATAGTGGCGGATATACCCCAGATTCTCAATAACTTTTCAGGATGTTTGCTGACTGCCAGCTCTCTGATCCTGGATATAGCCAGTTCGGCCATTACCCCGCGTTTACTACCCATTAATTCATGCCATTCATCAGCAACAATGCATTGTAATCCATCGAAATACGCTGAAGTGTCTTTCTGTGCCAGTAAAAGATGCATGCTTTCAGGGGTGATGATCAGCACCTCGGGCATCTGTTTTTTCTGTTTCAGTTTCTCATTTTGTGGGGTGTCGCCATTACGTACCCCAATATGCCAGTCCAGTTCCAGTTCTGTGCAGACCTCACGCATTGCCCTGGCCAGATCTTTAGCCAGAGAACGTAATGGGGTAATCCATAATAATTTCAACCCTGCATTTTTCTGTCTGCTGATTGTTTTGGAGTTAATGGTTTTGTCTGTTTCACGATGGTTCAGCTCTTCAATGACAACAGCCAGGAATAAGGAGAACGTTTTCCCGAAACCCGTAGGGGCGTTGACCAAACCACTATAACCTTCAGCATAGTATTGCCAGGCATCAGTTTGAAATTTAAAGGGCTTTTTTCTTTGCTCCTTTAACCAGCTGATCACTTGTTTATAACCTTTACTCTTTTTCAGCAGCATAAGTCGAAGCTAACAATTGTCTTAAATCATCCAGTGTATTAATCTCAGTCACTTTTTTATCTTTTCTCCAACGCATTATTCTCGGAAAACGCAAAGCCAGACCTGCTTTATGCCTCTTGCTTACCGCAATCCCTTCAAATGCGATTTCGAATACCAACTCTGGTTTTACTGTCCGCACAGGACCGAATTTTTCCAGCGCATTTTTTCTGACAAATGAATCTACTTCTTTAATCTCGTTATCAGTTAGTCCTGAGTAAGCTTTAGCAATCGTAATTAAATGTTCACCATCGCTGACCGCAAAAGTATAATCTGTAAAGTGATTGGCTCTGCGTCCACTTCCTTTTTGAGCGTAAATCATGACCGCGTCAACTGTATAAGGATTAATTTTCCACTTCCACCAGTCTCCACGTTTACGGCCACTATGGTAAAGGGAACTTAACTTCTTCAGCATGATGCCTTCACTGTTGTTTGTTCTTGACGTTTCCCGTAGTTCTGCAAGTTGTTCCCAGTTATCAAATTGAATAACTGGTGAAAGCAGGATTGTTTGCTGGTTACTCAATCTGGCTAAAACTTCTTCTAATTTTTTTCTTCTGGATGCCAGGTCTTCTTTTCGAATGTCATTGCCTTCATGTTCCAGAATATCATAAACATAAAAACCGACAGGTACATCTCTTAATTGTGATTTACTAATGGTTTTTCTGTTTAGTCTTTGTTGCAGTATACTAAATAATTGAACGTTTCCGTCTTTCACGGCGAGAATTTCACCATCAATTACTGTTCCGTCAGGAAGATCATCCTTCAGGAAATGTAATTCAGGAAACTGAGCTGTGATTAGTTCTTCACCTCTTGACCAGATAAATAATTCGCCATTACGTTTTACAATCTGTCCGCGAATACCATCCCATTTCCACTCAGCCTGCCAATCCCTGATTTCTCCAAGATCCGCGGGTGCAGCGTCCAGTGCATAAGCAAGACAAAATGGATAAGGCCAGGAATTGTCTGTATTGACGTGTTTGCCTTCCACCAGTTCCTGATAAGTAATTTCATCAGGTGACCATTTTCCCATGATACTGTGCATGATCTTACTGCTCTCCGTGTTACTTTGTCTGGCTATGGCATTGACGAGCATTTTACCTGATACACCTATCCTGAAGTTTCCAGAGATCAGTTTGTTAAATATGAAACGTTCGGGAGTACTTAGTCCGGCCCAGGCCTGATGTATGAATTCTTTTTTAACAGCATCTGACTGACCATTCAATAAGGCCAGATCCGTAATCCATTCGTGTAGTTTACGATCTGTGTGATGATCTGGCGGAGGGAGGATCAGTGCTATTGTTTCACTAAGATCCCCGACGCTATGATAACATTCTGCAAACAACCATGCCGGAATACCACTTAATTCAACAGCCCATTCCCTTATCAATGCAGTTGGTACAGGTCTTCGTGGCTTTTTACCTGTAAACATCGCAATGACATAAGGTTTATCCTTTTCATCTGCTGTACTGAAATAGCTAATCAGGGCCGCGATTTTATCGTTGGTCTTGTTGCTCATTTCAAGCTGCTGTATCAATTCTGCAAATCTTTTCAAATCAAGTCTCTTTTAGAACCTCTTCTTCTTCATTTCCATAACGGGTGACTACTTCCCGGGCGGATATCCCTTGTTCATTCAGATATTTAGAGAAGGGCGAAACAAAACCATGGGTTACATAAACCTTCCCGGCCTCAGTATTTTTAATGGCGGTAAGAAGACCCGGCCAGTCGGCATGGTCACTCAAGGCAAATCCAGCGTCAGCAGATTGCCATCTGCGCCCGGCTCTGACAGACATCCAGCCAGAACAAATTCCAGTCGAAGGATTAAGCAGGTTTTTCATCCATTTGCCATCAGCAAGAGCAGGAGGGACAATAACTATCCCTTTTTGTAACTCTTCTTTTTTTATATCGGGAGTAATTTTTATCGTCGCCGGAAGTTTAACCCCCGCATGAATGAAAGCTTCATTCAGATTAGCAATTGACTGATGGACATAAATAGCCTGATCACCAGTTAGATTTTTAATCAGCCGCTGTGCTTTCCCAAGACTGTAGGCAATCAGCACACTGGTCTTTAACTGATTATTATTATCTGTAACCCAGTTTCTGATCTGTCTGAAGATTTCTGCCTGCGGTTGCCATTTATAAATAGGGAGCCCAAATGTGCTTTCAGATACAAAAGTATGACACCTGACCGGTTCAAATGCGGTACTGATTCCATCGTATTCTGTCTTGTAGTCACCCGAGATTACACAGATTTCACCCTTGTATTCCAGTTTTACCTGTGCAGATCCGATAACATGTCCTGCCGGAAAGAGACTCAGTTTAACGCCATTAATACTGATTTCCTTTCCATAAGGTAAGGTTTGTACTGGTAAATCAGCTCCTAACCTCTGTAGCAGGACTGGTTTGGTCAGATCGTGACATAAATACCCTTTGTTACCTGGTTTAACATGGTCCGAATGACCATGAGTAGTTACAGCGAGATTCACAGGCTGCCAGGGGTCGATATAGAAATCTCCCTGTTTACAATATATGCCTTTATTGGTGAATGTGATTAATGCCATCGGGTGATACAACAAAGCTGAGACTCATAAGTTTGAATAATCCAGCAAAGCAGATTCGATCTGAATGCCATAAAAAAGGGGATGATAGCTTAGCCATCATCCCCTTTTTTATGAATTAATTCAATTATTTGCCTCCAGGAGGGCAATTTTGCTGAAGAAATTTAGTGTAAGTTTTAGCCAGATGCTGACTGGTCCCGCTACCTTCATTGATTGAATGGGTACGGTTAGGGTATGACATTAACTGGAACATTTTCTGATTTTTGATCAGTTCATTGATCAGCATTTCAGCATTCTGATAATGTACATTGTCATCACCAGTACCATGAACGTAAAGTAGGTTTCCCTGAAGATTTTTAGCATAAGTTACCGGTGAACCTTTAATGTATGCCTCTTTGGTTGTTAAAGGAGAACCCATATAACGTTCCTGATATACATTATCATAAGTCAGCTGATTTCCCACTGCGGCAATTGCAATACCTGTTTTGTAAATCTGAGGATACTGGAACATCAGGTTAAGCGTCGAAGATCCGCCTCCGCTCCATCCCCATACAGCAACTCTGTCTTTGTCTACAAAAGGCCAGTCCAGGATTTTTTTAGCTGCCATGGCCTGGTCACGGATATTTAAGGTACCGATACTTTTATAAATTGATTTGCGGAATTCGCGGCCTTTTGGAGCGGGCGTACCTCGGTTTTCTATCGAAATATAGATATATCCATCCTTAGGCATGTTTCCAGCATAAAGGAAGTTGTAGCCTGCACCGTAGGTATCTAATACTGTTTGTGCTCCAGGTTCACCGTAAACATAAAATACAACCGGATATTTTTTAGTCTGATCAAAATTGTCAGGTTTTTTCATCCAGCCATCCAGTTCTATACCATCTTCAGTTTTTACTTTGAAAAATTCCACCTTATTTTTTGGCTGCTGAATTTTAGCCAGCTGATTAGTCAGACTCCCTTCCATTGTAAAAGGGTTTCCTGTATCTAATCTCATCCATTCACTGATAGGGTAAATGTTAGCACTCTGATAAGTGTGGTTGGCAAATATGCCATTTGGAGAGATATCATAACTATGAGTTCCCGGGAAGATAGAAGGGGTAACCCTTTCCAGTGTGCCTTTTCCATCAAGCTTTGTTTTATACAGGTATTTCTGAGTAGCATTGTCTGGCGAAGCAATAAAATAAAAAGTGTTATTCTTTTCGTCTACCAGACTGCTTTCAATGACGTCATAATTTCCTTTGGTAATCAATGTTTGTTTCTTACCGTCTTTACTGATGCGGTACTGATGGCGCCATCCGTCTTTTTCACTCACCCAGATAAATTCCTTTCCATTATTGAGCCATTGCCATTCAGGCGCTGCGTCAATCCATGCTTTGTCAGTTTCTGTGTAAATGTTTGTTATTGTTCCTGATTGCGTATTGGCTACAAATACGCGGCTGGTATTCTGCTCCCTGTTAAGCTGCTGAAGAATCAGATCCTTTGTATTAGGTACCCAGTCCATTCTTGGGATATAATTCTGGATTTCACTACCAGGAACCTTTACCCAGGTTGTTTGCGCTGTATTTACATTCACTACCCCAATTTTGCAAGCTGAAGGATCTTCACCTACAATCGGATATTCAACCGGTACAGTATAAGGATATATTGAATCTGTGTTATTGATCATCAGGAAGTTTTTAATTTTCCTGGCATCGATTTGCCAGTAAGCAATTGAACTGCCATCTGGGCTCCATCTGAAGCCATCCCTGCAATCAAATTCCTCTTCATATACCCAGTCAAAAGTTCCATTGATAATTCTGGCTGTGCCGTCTGTGGTCAGTGCTTTGTCAGTTCCGCTGGCCAGATCTTCAACATATAAATTATGTCCGCTTACATAAGCTACTTTACTCGCGTCCGGAGATAATTTAGCAAACATCAGAGATGAAGCGGGTTTGTCCTTTCCAATCTGTGTCAGTCTATTGGTTTTTAAATCTGCCAGCCAGTAATCACCGCGGGTTTCATAACGCCATACTTTTTTACTATTAGTGTAAATCAGCGCTTTTGTACCGTCAGCTGAAAGTACAAAATCTTTTATCCGGATCGGCTGGCTCTGGCCTGCAGGGGTAAGCAAAGAATTGCTTATTAATGTTTTAGTTTCGTTTTTAGGTAAGGTGATTATTGCAATACCGCCATCCGAAATCTGATAATAACCATTTCCGTCTTTGGTCCAGTTGATTCCTTCTTTATTTGGCTGTGCAAAGGCTGTAGCTGCACAGAAAGAAGTAATCAATAAGACGAAGGTCAATTTTAAAATAATGAGTTTCCGCTTCATTTGATTTAATAAATTTAATTTAGGTAAGAGTTTAATACTCTGTCCGGATAAGCTGATTTTTTCTATAATTCGTATAGAATTTCAGGTGTTTCCTGCTTCTCAAATGTAATACATTGTTTGTTATCGTTAAAGGAGATTTCATTGTTTAGCAGAAATTGATAGAATATTTCGTTTAAGATTCTTTTTCCATGTAAATACCTAATTCACTTTCTATATTGTTCGGGCTGGCTTTTAATGCAGTGATAATTCTTTGTTTTTCATCCTCAGTTTTATTCTGGCTCAGTTTTTTACTCGCCTGAAAAGAAGTAACTTCAATTTCAAAGGCGACAATTCCATTGAGCATTTTTAATTTGTAAGCCTCAGGCAGGCTATTCCACTGAGGAAGATAGTCAGCTTCGTAATTATGAATAGTTTTTTCTATAATCTTCATAGTCTGTTCCCTGTCACTGATCACCTTTGCTTTTCCATAAGCATGGACTGCAATATAATTCCAGGTTGGAACATTCATTTCTTTATCATAATGTTTGGGAGATATATAAGCATGTGGTTCTGTAAAGATTACCAGGGTTTCATGTGCTGAAAGCTCGGTCCATTGCTGGTTTGCTTTGGCAAAATGCGATGTCAGTATTGTTTTTCCTTCTTTTTTGCTGATCACAAAAGGCAGATGACTTGCATTGGGCCGGTCATCTTTCGTAGTCACAATGGTTGCAAAGCTATATTTACAAATGAAATCAATAATTTCATTTTCATCAGTAGTCAGGTTCAGTTTAGAGATATACATAGCCAGTAATTAGGGGGAGAATATTAAAGATAACGATGTTTTTCTTTTATAAATACAGGATAAACGACATTTGATATCATAAAAAAAGCCTTCTGTGATTATCAGAAGGCTTTTTTTATTGTTTTTATAATCTACTGACCACCCATTGCTCTTAGCGCTTCCATGGTTGTCACTTCGTAGTTTGCTGGTACTTCCAGTGAAACCGGACCAACTTTATCTTCTGTCAGGTCTTTAATAGTTACTATAGCTTTCACATTGTTCTGGATACGTGTGAATTTGATAGGAGTTCCTTTTACATCTTTGAATTCAGCACCAATAATTCCTAATGGTAACTGGATTTCAGTAGTAGCCCAAAGTTCATATGGAGTGCCTTTGTCATCTTTATAAGTATACTTCTCTGTGTTATAGTTTCCTATTTTTTGTTTTTCACCAGTAGCTTTGAAATCACTTAATACAGGTGTTTTACCCATAGTCTGTTCGGTCTCTTCTTTAGTGGTTTTTACTGCATATTGTTTTTGCATAGGGGGGATATCAACTAATACCAGTCCATTTTTGTTAATCCCATCAGAGAAGATAGTGATTTTAGCAGGTCCCTGCTGTATTTCGATTTTAAATATATCTCCGCTGAATTTAAATTTAGTTTCTGCAGGAAGCTGTGAAGCCATCGACTGCTGATCAGGAGTCAGTTCATAAGTAATGCCATAGGTAAGTGTACCTTCATTTACCTTTTTCTGTGCATGGGCAATTACCGCCGTGCTGATTAGTATTACTGCCAGTACACTTGTTTTAATCGATTTTAACATATTTTTAGTTTTTATAGTTTACCATTTAATTTTTTCCTTGCTGATAAAAGAAGCGATACCTTTTTTAAAGTCTTCACTTTCTCTTACCCTTGCGTTGATCTTTACGGCCAGGTTCAGACTTTTTTCCAATTCTGGGTTAGTTGTCTGTCCTATAAGTTGTTTCGTTACCATCAGTGAGTTTCCTGAAGTTTCCTCACATAGCTTTAGCGCAAAATCCTGTACCCTCTGACTAATTTCTTCTTTATTTGTTACATAAGTAATCAAATTATAAGCCAGAGCCTGTTCCGCTGAGAATAAATCGCCACTCAGCAGTATTTTTTTTGCAATTGTTTCACTTGTTTTACGCATCAGAAAACAAGAGACAATGGCCGGGACAAAACCTAGTTTGACCTCTGTATAGCCGAAATTAGCTTCCGGTACGGCAAAAGTAATATCGCAAACTGTCGCTAATCCGCATCCTCCTGCAATTGCATGTCCTTCTACCTGTGCAATAACAACCTTGGGTAAATAATAAATTGTTGTAAAAAGCTTCTTCAGGTTCTCACTGTCCTGAACATTCTCTTCATGTGTATTGTTTTGTAATTGCTGCAAATAAGCCAGATCCGCACCTGCACTGAATACTCCACCTATTGCTTTTAATATAATGACTTTCACTTCATCATCATCAGAAGCCTTTAGCAGTGTTTTTGTAAGGGCGCTTACCAGTTCCGGGTTAAATGCATTCCTCTTATCAGGACGGTTCAATGAAATGGTCGCAATACGATTGTCGACTGTATATAGTACAAGAGGTGATGTCATGAATGGGCTTATATTTTTTGTTTTATATAAATCAAATATCCCTTATTTTTTCTTAAAACCAGTGTTGAACTCCTAAAATTTATAGTGTCTCTTTGATAATTCTGAATAGCATAACTTTTATTTGTTGCATCAATCCATAATTTGTTGAAACTCACGTCTTGTCTGAATTCATCCATTTTGATCCTTGGATTTCCGTGGATCCAGACGGCATTAAACAAAGGCCTGAGTTTTATTCTTTGTCCATTAAAACTGCTGTCGAGTAGTAAAACACGATAGTTCCCAAAGACCAGCTGGTGCTCATTTATAGTCAGACCATATTGGTGGATTGTGGTGTTCCACGGAATACAAATAACCGAGCGGATACCCGACTGATCCAGTGCAGGCTGTATATGGAATTTAAAAGCTTTATCTCCCGTCTTTAAATCAGTGACCAGTATTGCATGTTCTCCATTGATGAATCCCGCTGCGTAATTCCTGTTCAGGCTGAAGAGGATTATCTTTTGCTGATGCCGCGCAATGATTTTATCATTTATCCTAATACCTTGTAGGGATGCTAAAGACAGTAAGGAAATCGCTAAGAAATGCTTCTTTTTATAAGTCAGGGAAAAGAAAAGAAAAAACAGGAATGAACAAAGCAGAACCAGTCCGGTCCTGGATAACCATATAGCGCTGATGCCTGAGTAGGGGAGAGCTGCAATTTTTTCGAGTCCACGGTTCATCAGTATGATTAAACATTCAAACAAAGGTGAAATCCAGTATAAGTGAAATATTAAGAGGAAGATACCTATGTACATTAAAAGTATAACTGGAAGTGTAATGAACAGATTACTGATGATGAAATAGACTGGAAACTGATGGAAATAGTAGCAACTCAAGGGAAAAGTAAAGACCTGTGCTGCGATAGAGATTGATATCAGATTCCATAGTTTTTGTACCAGCTGATACCTGGAACTAACCAGTTGCTGTAATTTTGGCTGTAAATAGACCAATCCCAGGACGGCCATATACGAGAGTTGAAAACCTACATCCCAAAGCAAAAACGGGTTGTAGAATAACAGGCAGAATGCCGAAAAGAATAAGATATGATAGCTGTTTGTTTCCTGATGAATTGCTTTTCCCAGCACATAGACAGAAAGCATGATTGCGGAGCGTAATACTGAGGCTGAATATCCTGTCAATAGCGTATAAAACCAGATTGTGCAGAGGACGAGTATAACTTTGACCCATTTCATGAACCGTTTGCTGTTCATCCATCCCAATAACCAGTTCAGCACAAAGTAGATAATCCCCACATGCATTCCTGATACTGATAATGCATGGATGGTTCCTGTTCTGGAATAAGCAGCTAATGTTTCTGCATTCAGATCTGCACGATAACCCAGGATCAGCGTAGAGGCTACTGCAAATGCATCATCATTTTTGATCAGACGCCGGTACTGGTTTACCTGCTGTTTCCGGAGTTTCAGGGCAAAGCCGATCAGGGCTGTTCCGCTGTACTGTTGCAATGGGATCAATTCTTCAGGAAGAAGGAATATCTGGTAGTGAATATGCTGCATAGCCAGCCAGTATCTGAAGTCAAACTCCGCAGCATTGTAAGGTGGTTCTATCGCACGATATGCTGCCGGAATTAAATAAACTTCACCATAATGAGGGACCGTCGGGTGGAAGCTGGCTGACCGGATAGTGACGAGTATCGTGCCGCTCGATCTCTGTTTTTTATTAACCGTATAAACATTCATTACGCTTGCTTTGAACCTTATCATACTGCCTTGCTGCTGTGGCTCACTGCTTATAGATATCTTCAGAAATTCGGCTGGTGAACGTGAAAAGTTGTTGGAATTCTGAGTTTCGTCTGCACGCTGGTATGTCTGAATTCCAAACGTAAAAAAGAGTAAATTGATCAGAACTCCAATAAGTTGTTTATGATTATATACTTTAAGTAATCTGTATAATAGGTTGAATATTAATAGTAAAATAATCAGTATAATTGTGATTTGAAGTGCAGGCAAATTTAATTTGGTATAATCTGTTCCTTGCAAAACCCAAATTCCTATGCAAAATGGGAGCAGAATTCTTCCAAAAACAGCCGTTGTATTTTGCATGGTATTCAGAACTGATAACGTAGCTGAATCTTGAGTTCAGACTTGCTGTTGCCAGAGATTTCATCCAGTCCCGTGCCTATACTGGTCTTACCAGGATAGTGATAAACCGCATACCTGCACCATGCCCTGAGCTGTCTGGAAAACCTGTAACTTACATTGAGAAATGTCCTGATCCCTTCACCACTGTAAACCCCGGATCCTGTTCCATGCAGTACATCATCTTCGTATGCGTAAATCCTGCTGTCAGCCGAAGCAGTAGAAAAGAATGCTATCCTGAGATTAGTCGAAAACCGTGAAGAAAGTGGATGGTAGTCCACATCCTGATAAACCATATATCCATATTCGATTGTCCGTTTACCTTTTCCGTAACGGCTGATTTCGGTCCGGGTTTGCAGTTCAGTTTTTTTATTCAGTTTCCATCTGGCCTCTATCCTGTAATTATCTTTCCTGACTTTAACCAGTGGGTTTACAGGCAGGGATGTTCCTTCATTCTGTTCATAATGTTTTGTCTTCAGACTCAGTGTAACTAAGAATGCTGGATTTGGTTTGGAATTTAAGCTGCCTGTGAGCTCGTATCCGGAAGAAATATCGTCAACTCTGTACTTTGCCCATGGAAATCTGAAGAAGTCGCCAGAGGCTGTTATCGTCCATTTCTTTGAAGGACGGATATGGATACCTCCATAGAGCCCCTGTTCATTTGCTGTGTTTGCCCCTTCTCCAAAACCTTTATTGTAAAAGCTGACATGTTCTTTTGCATAACTTCTGTAGAGTACGACCAGAGACACTACCGGAGAAAGGCTGGCCATGGCCCCGTTTAGTGTAGCTGTGCCACCTGGTCTGCTCAGGGCAGTCTCACCGAAAAAGTAGATGTTTTTGAAAGTATAGTTATAATGGATTCCAAGATTATTCAGTTCGCTGCCTTTGAAACTGTATTTCTTATAAAGCTGACTGCCGGTAATAAATTCATGCTGATAATCCGAGAAGGAAGTCGTCAGACCGATGTCCAGATTATTGTTGTTGTATGTTAAAGCTGCACCATAAAACAAGAGGGGTAAGGTTCCCTTGTTCCGGTTTTCGGCAACCGTCCGGTGTAAACCATTTGTGCTGATAGCCGACAAAGTATAAGTTCCTTCTGTCGTTTGTTTTAATGCAGCATCTAAATTTCTAATTGATATAAATGAAGTTAATTCTATGTTTTTTAATATGGTATAAGTAACACCTGCCCCTCTGAAAAAGGAATATTCATTTGCTGAAGCATAAGGTTTGAGCCCGGTGTCCTTTTTGGCTACCCCTGCCACATCATCACCTTTTCCAAAGGAAGAGCCAGACCAGAGGCTCAGTCCTTGTCCAAACTGAAGACTATAATCTCCTATGATTATCTTTTTAAATCTACCGGTTTTATAGCGGGCAAGACTTCCCGATATAAAGTCAAAGCCACTTTTCACCGGCTCACGGAAAAAGGTCTCACCCGGATCTTTCTCTGCTATAATGGAAAGTGTCAGCAGGTCATTATAGTTGTACTTGTATTTGAACAATAGTCTGGCTGGGCTACCCAGGTACCGGCTTCCTGATTTCTCTTTAAATCCCTTTTGTTTTTCAAGTAAAGACCCGTATCTCAGTAATAACTCACTGGCACCTTTAGTCAATTTATTCAGGTCATAGTTGTTTACCTCCCTGACTATAACAAAAGGCAGTAGCCTGGTGATCGTAAGACTGTCAAAACCGTCTACTGATTGAAGTTCCAGTATGTCTTTTAGTTTTCCGTTTTTTCTGAGCCAGGTGAAAAAACTGCTGATTTGTAAAGGAGAGAGAAGGAAGAGTTCTTTGAGCTGATCGCGGCTTGCGCTATTCAGATCCAGCGGATGTTGACTATAGAAAGAGAGACGTTCTGTCAATTCAGAGAGGTCGTCGTCGTCTTCCGTAAAAACACCCGTTATGGCAGAGACGATTTCTTTGATTCCGGTTTCTTCCTGTGCCGAAGCCTTATAGGAGAGACTGAAAAAGACCAGGGTTATAAATAGTCCGAATGCAGGTGCAGGAAGCCGGTCACCTGATAATTGGAAACATTGAATCGGAGAGAAAATTAGCTTTGACATCATTATGCCAAAGTAATATCTATCCGATTAAATTAGTTAACTTGTTGATTAAATTTCTTCGTTTAGTTTTAATAAGAAGTCTTTTAGCTTCTCCAGGGAAGCTATAATCTTCTGATTCTCTTTAACGTCCGCACTGTTGTTTTTTAAATGATCTTTTGCACCCTTCAGTGTAAAACCTTTATCGTCCACCAGGTGGAAAATGATCTTTAAATTCTCAATGTCTTCAGGTGTAAAAAGGCGGTTCCCTTTTTTGTTTTTCTTAGGTTGCAGGACGTCAAATTCCTTCTCGTAAAAGCGGATTTGTGAAGCGTTTACACCGAACATTTCAGTCACCTCACCCATCGTGTAATACATTTTATTAATTTCCCGTTCCTTGTAAGGCATACTTCTGTGTTGATATTTAGTAGATTATAGCTTTTATGTAAAGCATTCAAATGTAAAGGGATTTTAGTAGAATACCGCAATAAAATTTTAATTTTGTTGGATAATTCTACTACGAATGACAGCAAAAGAAATCAGACGCGCTTATTTAGCATTTTTTGAATCGAAACAACATCATATTGTTTCATCCGCACCGATCGTTGTGAAGAATGATCCTACACTGATGTTTACCAATGCCGGTATGAACCAGTTCAAGGACATCTTCCTGGGAGAGGCCGTGGCGAAGTATCCAAGAGTAACCGACACGCAACGTTGCTTACGTGTTTCCGGTAAACACAATGATCTTGAAGAAGTGGGGATTGATACCTATCATCACACCATGTTCGAGATGTTGGGTAACTGGAGTTTTGGAGACTACTTCAAAAAAGAAGCTATTGCGTGGAGCTGGGAATTATTGACGGAAGTTTATGGTATCCCTAAAGATAAATTATACGTTTCCATTTTTGAAGGAGACGAAAAAGAAGGGCTGCCACGGGACACCGAAGCTTACGATCTATGGAAACAGTATGTACCTGAAGACAGGATTATACTTGGAAATAAAAAAGACAATTTCTGGGAGATGGGTGACATGGGGCCATGTGGGCCATGTTCTGAAATCCATGTGGATTGCCGTCCGGATCACGAACGTGCAGCCAGCAGCGGAAAAGATCTGGTGAATGCCGATCATCCGCAGGTTATAGAGATTTGGAATAACGTGTTTATGCAGTTCAACAGATTGAAGGATGGTTCGTTACAGCCTTTACCTGCACAACATGTTGATACAGGTATGGGCTTTGAACGTTTAGTTCGGGTGCTTCAGAATAAAGCTTCAAATTATGATACTGATGTTTTTCAGCCACTGATTCAGTTCATCGCGAAAAAGTGTGGTATAGCTTACGGAGCTGAGGAGAAAACTGATATTGCTATGCGTGTAATGGCCGATCATATCAGGGCAATTGCCTTTGTGATTGCCGACGGACAGCTACCTGCAAACAATAAGGCGGGGTATGTGATCAGAAGGATTTTAAGAAGAGCTGTGCGGTATGCTTATACTTTCCTTAACCTGAAAGAACCTTTCTTAAATCAGTTAGTACCTGTGCTCGCAGAACAGTTCGTGGGAGTTTTTGAAGAATTGGTTTTACAGCAGGACTTTGTACAGAAAGTGGTTTTGGAAGAAGAGGTTTCTTTCTTAAGAACACTGGCTACAGGAATTCAGCGTTTTGAAAATTATACGGTTAAGCAGGCAGAATTCCTGATGTCCGAAAATGCAATCGATCTGGAGAAATCTTTTGAAGATGCCTGGGTTTACAGTATACTGAAAGACCAGATGGTGATCTCAGGTGAGTTTGCTTTTGAATTACAGGATACCTACGGATTCCCGATTGACCTGACCGAACTGATGGCCAGGGAGAAAAAGTGGACGGTAGATATGGATGAATATCAAAAGAGCCTTCAGAAACAGAAAGCCAGATCAAGGGCAGCAACAGCAATTGATACAGGAGACTGGATTACTGTACATGATGATCCGGAGACGGAGTTTGTCGGTTACGATCAGCTTGAAATCGAAACAAAAATCTTAAAATACAGACAGGTTACTGCAAAAGGAAAAGAGCAATATCAGATTGTATTACAGAAAACACCTTTCTATGGAGAAAGCGGTGGTCAGGTAGGAGATACCGGGCGACTGGAGGATCACAGCAGGTTGTTCTCTGTTGAGATTACAGATACAAAAAAAGAGAACGGGGTGATTGTGCATTATACAGATTCATTACCTGAAGATGTAGATGGTCAGTTCTGGGCTGTTGTCGATGAAGATAAGCGTGTACAGACGAATAATAACCACTCGGCGACCCATTTACTTCATGCAGCATTAAAAAGCGTCCTGGGGGATCATGTGAATCAGAAAGGTTCTTTGGTTAATGCTGACTATCTCCGTTTTGATTTTTCTCATTTTGCAAAGATCACAGATGCTGAGCTAGCTGAAATTGAGCATATCGTCAATCAGCGGGTAAGAGCTAATATTCCTTTGAAAGAGCAGAGAATGGTTCCATACCAGGAAGCACTTTCCAGTGGAGTGACTGCTTTGTTCGGAGAGAAGTATGGCGAAGTAGTCAGGATTATCACCTTTGACGACAACTATTCGAAAGAACTATGTGGTGGTACACATGTACAGGCAACTGGCCAGATCGGGTTTTTCAAGATCATATCTGAGAGTGCTGTAGCTGCAGGTGTAAGACGTATAGAAGCTATTACTGCCGACCGTGCAGAGGAATTTGTTTTGGAACAGAATCAGGAAATCAGTCAGTTAAGAACTTTACTTAAAGGGAATAAAGATCTGACTGCTGCGGTGAATGCCTTGATTGAAGAAAATAACAGGCTTAAAAAAGAGGCTGAAAAAGCTGTGATTGAACGTTCTGGTAATCTTAAACACGAAATTGTTCATCATATGAAGACAATCAACGGCATTAACCTTATTGCTGTGCATGTTGATCTGCCAAATGCTGACGCAGTCAAAAATCTGGCTTTTTCAATTAAAGATTTAGTTGATAATCTGTATCTTGTATTTACCACTTTAATTGATGATAAACCAGGAATCAGCGTAATGTTATCCGATAATCTGGTTGCAGAAAAAGGTTTAAATGCTTCCAATATTGTCAGGGAACTGGCTAAGGACATTCAGGGCGGTGGCGGCGGACAGCCTTTCTACGCTACTGCCGGTGGAAAGAATAAAGATGGATTAAGCAAAGTTTTAGAGAAAGCTGCGACTTTAATTCAATAGGATCATCTCTGATCATGGTCATTTGGCCGGATAACTAATTGAAAAGGTTATCCGGCCATTTGTATTTTGAGGGTTTTTAAGAACAGAGACTGCGATTTGAGTAAGTACATGCTGATCTTTCCGGGCTTTGTACCAGTATTGTGTTCGGTGCTGGAATAGGGTTGGTATAGCTCTGGGCTATACCAACCCTATTTCAGCACCGAACACAACACAGAGAATAACCAGACGGTAACCTTATTTTACAGCTTTATTTTTTGTATTCTCACTGCATTTAAGATAGCCAGTAAAGCGACTCCAACATCCGCAATTACAGCTTCCCATAGTGTGGCCACGCCGCCAGCTCCCAGGATCAGTACAATAATTTTTACGCCCATTGCCAGAGCAATATTCTGCCATACGATACTTTTGGTTAGTCTGCCTATTTTGATTGCAGTTACAATTTTTGAAGGCATATCGTTTTGTATGACAATATCAGCTGTCTCAATAGTCGCGTCACTTCCTAATCCGCCCATTGCTATCCCAGCGTCAGCCAGTGCAACTACCGGAGCATCATTTATTCCGTCCCCGACAAATGCAATATGACGTCCTTCCTGTTTAAGCGCTTCTACCTTTTCAACTTTGTTTTCAGGTAACAGATCTCCGAAAGCACGGTCAATGCCCAGTAATCTTCCCATCTTAGTTACAACGGCCTGTTTATCGCCGCTAAGCATGACAGTCCGGATCTTCATCTCATGCATTTCCTTCACCGCCTGCACAGCATCTTCTTTTAATTCATCAGCAATAGTTATAAAACCGGCATAACGGCCATCTATAGCTATAACTACTACTGTATCTTCCTCTTTTGCGGCTTCATCAGCATAACTGATGTTAAACTGATCGAGTAATCTGGTGTTACCAGCCAGTATCTGTCTGCCATCTATTAAGCCCTTAAGGCCTTTGCCTGGAACTTCTTCAACTTCACCGATTATGGTATTCTGTAATACATCGCCCGCCTGTAAAGTAACTGCCACTGCAATAGGGTGAGTTGACTTACTTTCGATAGCAGCTGCTAAACGAAGCAGTTCTTGTGTGTCTCCGTTAACAGCTACTATACGCTGTACCTTGAAAACCCCTTTGGTCAGCGTTCCGGTTTTATCCATCACCACTGTATTGATGGTCGTCATCACATCCAGGAAATTAGATCCTTTAAACAAGATGCCGTTTTTTGAAGCTAAGCCTATTCCGCCAAAATAACCCAGAGGAATAGATACCACCAAAGCACAAGGGCAGCTGATTACCAGAAAAACAAGGCCACGGTATAACCAGTCTGCAAAAACATAATCAGTAACAAAGAAATAGGGAAGGCCAACGACAAGTACGGCTAAAGCAAATACAATAGGCGTATAGACCCTGGCAAAGCGGGAGATAAACAACTGAGTTTTCGATTTCCTTGCGGTTGCATCCTGTACCATTTCCAGTATCCTGCTCAGTTTACTGTCTTTAAATAGCGTAAGTACTTTGATTTCAACAGCAGTGTTCAGGTTAATCATACCAGCTAATACACTTTCCCCTTTTGTTTTAGAGTCTGGTTTACTTTCCCCGGTCATTGCAGAAGTATTAAAAGTTCCTTTTTCGGAAACCAGTTCACCATCTAAGGCAACTTTCTCTCCTGGTCTTACCTGGATCATTTCGCCAATCGCCACTTCCGAAGGCGCAACTGTAACTACTTTTCCCGCTCTGATCACGTCAACTGTATCCGGGCGGATGTCCAGTAACGCCTTAATACTGCGTTTTGCGTTGGCTACGGCAGTGTCCTGAAACCATTCACCTATCGAATAGAAAACCATTACTGCTACACCTTCACTATAAGAGCCAATCGCGAAAGCACCAATAGTCGCTACACTCATCAGGAAAAATTCATTAAAGAAATCCAGGCGTAGAGCTTTTTTTAAAGCCAGTTTTAAGACGCCATAACCAGCCAGCAGATAAGCTGCGCCAAAAATAAGCAAAGACACTAGATTAGTTGGTTTAATGGCGAAACCATATTCCAGGGTAAGCATGATTGCTAATATAGCCAGGGACGACAATAGAGGTAACTGACCTTTCCAGCCAGAGTTCTCACCTCCGCCGTGATCATGGTCATGATCGTGATCGTGATCGTGGTCGTGGTCGTGATCATGGCTATGATTGTGGCCATCATGTTTATGCACATGTGGTTTATGTTCTGCTTTTTGTACCGCTTCGGATTTTTCGATTACAATTGTTTCTGTATCACAGCAGGTCCCTATATTTTTTTCGTCTATCATAGTAGATTTTGTCAAGGTTTTTCAAGCTAAGTTTTTTAGCTCAGTTTCGATGAACAAAAGTACGATTAATGACAGCGCAATAGCATTGCAAACTAGCGGACGCACTTGTTGCAGACACCTTTGACGATCAGATTGACCTCTTCAGACTTAAAACCTTCCGGTAATGCAATTTGTGGGATATGGTGTTTAGGCAGGCAGGAAGTTTCCTTGCAGGTATTACAATAAAAGTGAACATGCAGGTCATGATGATGGCCTGCTTCGCAATCATTCTCGCATAAAGCATATTTGGTCGCCCCCGAACCGTCATCGATACTATGGACCAGACCTTTTTCTTCAAATTTCTTTAAAGCACGGTATAAAGTAATCCTGTCTGAAGGATCCAATCCTTTCTCCAGATCAGTCAGACTGATTGCGGCTGTTTGTTTCAATAGGAAATCCAGAACCAATAACCGCATTGCAGTAGGGTTGATGTCTTTTTGCGTCAGGATATTCTCTATGTTTTCAGTCATGATCAGATTTTGTTGTTGCAGGACGTGAATAGTTCAAAAAAAAAGTACCGCGACCCAAAGATCGCGATACTTTATAAAACTGACAGATTATTTCAGTAAATTATTCGTAAAATCTGTTAACCCCGTTCTCTGTTACCTCTTCCGTTACCATGGTTCCCTCTGTCTCCATGATCGTTTCCTCTTCCCCAGCCGTTATGGTTTCCATTATCCCTGTGACCATTTCCTCTGTCCCATCCGTTATGATTACCATTGTCTCTGTGGCCGTTTCCTCTGTCCCAGCCATTATGATTACCACGGTTATAATTTCTTCTGTCTACAGTGCGGTAATTATTTGTTACATACTGTGTTCTGTAATAATTATGTCTTCTCCACGGATTTGCATAGTTGTTGATGACTACTTTTCTTCCACCATATAAATCGTAACCTCTGTATCTCGAAGGTAGTGAACGTGCATATATCCATCTGCTTCCACTTAAATAAACAAACTGTCTCGTTGGTACACAATAATAACTATCCACATCAGGCAGGTAATAATAATCTACATGATTGTAGCCCCTTGGGCCCCATTGCGGTTGTGAACCAATGTTAATACTCAAACTCACCTGCGCTTTAGCCGCTGGTGCAGCTGCAAGGGTGGCAATCCCGATAGCAACTATTAAAAGTAATTTTTTCATAATAACTCAAATTTGTGTGTGTATATGAATTGTCAAAGTTTGTGCCAGTATTATAATTGCTCCCTAAATCTGCTGGCATAAACTTATTTGGTTATATTTGTGAGACAGTAATTCACCATGTTTTTTAATTTATTGCCTTTAAATGAGTACGAAAACTGCTATTTCTCCCTCAGCATATGAATTGGTATCCGGCTTAGAAATTCACGTTCAGTTAAATACACAATCAAAAATATTTTCTTCGGACAGCGCTGCGTTTGGCGCTAAACCCAATGCCCATATTTCTCCCGTTTCACTGGCTTTACCAGGTGCATTGCCAAAAATGAATAAAGAGGTAGTGGGGAAAGCAATCCGGATGGGACTTGCTCTTCACTGTACTATTAATCAGACGAACTACTTCGACAGGAAAAATTACTTCTATGCCGATCTTCCCAAAGGTTATCAGATCACGCAGGATAATAAACCGGTTTGTCAGAATGGGTACATTGACCTTGTACTGAGTGATGGCTCGACAAAAAGGATAGGGATTAACCGTATCCATATGGAAGAAGATGCTGGTAAAAGTCTGCACGATCAGGATGATAACTATTCTTTTGTTGACCTGAACAGAGCAGGAGTACCCCTGATCGAAATTGTGACAGAACCAGATATCCGTTCTGCTGAAGAAGCTTCAGTTTTACTGACCGAACTGAGAAAACTGGTAAGGCACTTAAACGTAGGTGACGGGAATATGGAAGAAGGTAGTTTTCGCTGTGATGCCAACATTTCAATCCGTGAAAACGGAACTACAGATTTTGGTACCCGTTGCGAAGTGAAAAATCTGAATTCTATCCGTAATGTGCGCAGGGCGATGGAGTTTGAATTTAATCGCCAGCAGGAGATCATTTCGGGCGGAGGTACAATTATTCAGAGTACGCTTACTTTTGATGCCGATCAGGGAACGACCGCACCAATGCGGACTAAAGAGATGGCTAATGATTACCGTTATTTTCCGGATCCCGATCTGCCACCTTTATATATATCAGATGAATGGCTGGCTGCTTTAAAAGCAGAAATGCCCGCATTGCCCAATGAAATTACAGCAAAACTTAGGGCAGATTTTGGTCTGAGTAATGCTGAGGCCGTTCTTTTTACAGAAGATACTGCATTGCTCGATTACCTCAATGCAGGCCTGAATCTGGTCAGAAGTCCTAAAAGTCTGATTAACTGGCTTACCGGGCCGATTAGGGCATTATTGAATGAGCAACACCTGACTATATCCGGATTTGAAGTTAAACCTGCACAGCTTGCTGCAGTCATTAATCTGGTCGAAGACAAAAAAATAACGCAGCAGATTGCTTTGCAGCAACTGATCCCGGCTATTCAGAAGGCCCCCGGATCAGATGCAGCTGATCTTGCCGGACAACTCAACCTGCTGATCGTGGAGAACAATAATGAGCTTTCTGATTTCGTTGATCAGGTAATAGAAAAGTTCAAACCACAGGTGCAGGCTTATAAATCCGGTAAAAAAGGAGTTCTCGGACTTTTTGTAGGCGAGGTGATGAAGCTGGCCAGGGGTAAGGCAGATCCACAGAAGATCAATGAACTACTGCTTGAAAAATTAAAATAACAATACCTTTATAAAGTATAAGGATAATGAAGACATTAATAACCACACAAATGAATAAGATAGCCACTCTTTTAGTCGTATGCGCTGCATTTGTTGCCTGTAAAGACAATACCAAATTTGAAATCAGCGGTAAGTTTGAACATGCCAAACCACAGACAAAAGTTTATTTATATGGAATTAATAAAGCCAGTGAGACAGCATTGGATTCCACTGTATTATCTAATAAGGGAGAATTTAAGTTTAGCAGAAGTACTCCTGAAGTAGATTTCTTCAGAATCAAGATTGACAACAGTGAATACATGCTGATTGCGAAAAATGGTGATATGATCAAACTGGAAGCAGATCTGACAGATAAGACATTAGCCTATAAGTTATCTGGTGCTGCCGAAGCAGATAAACTGGAAGAGCTGAATAAAAATAAAAATGAATATGTTGCTAAAATTGCAGCTATACAGGCACAGTTCGAAGAGAATGTAACCAGCCAGCCACAAAACAGAGAGGCGATAGCCAACCAGATGAGACCTGCTTTAATTAAAGAAAATGAAGGTCTGGTAAATTATATTTTGAAATTCGCGATGGACAATACCAATTCACTGGCTGGATTTTATGCCATTAATTCTTTAAACCCGAGTGATTATGAAAAGGAATTAATTGCCTATTCAGAAAAAATCAAAAGCAATTTTAATAAAAATGAAGCTGTCACAGACTTTCTGGTAAGAATGGCGAAATTAAAATCTGTACAGATTGGTCAGCTTGCTCCCGATTTCACCATGAATACAATCGATGGTAAAACCGTTAAACTATCAGATTTAAGAGGTAAATACGTTTTACTTGACTTTTGGGCTTCGTGGTGTCAGCCATGCAGACAGGAAAATCCAAATGTCGTAAAGGTTTATAATAAGTATAAAGACAGAAAGTTTACGATCCTTGGTATATCCCTGGATAAAGACCCGGTTGCATGGAAACAGGCAGTAATTGCTGACGGATTGACCTGGACACACGCCAGCGAATTAAAAGATTTTGAAAGTCCTACAGTAAGAATGTATCAGGTTGAGGCTATTCCAAGCTCATTTATACTGGATCCTACAGGTAAAATTATAGCTAAAAACCTTAGAGCAGAAGAACTCGATCAGTTTTTGAATAAAACTTTACGTTAACCCTAATTCAATGTTAAACTATGAGGTGTCGTTAACAATTTGTTAACCCATGTTTAACCTAGTTATGCAAATGATTACTTAATTTCGTAACAAATATTTAAACACATGAGCGCCGTAAAACAAAAGATTCTGATAATTGATGATGAACCTGATATTTTAGAGTTAGTTGAATACAATCTTAAAAAAGAAGGTTACCAGGTTTACCTTGCCAGTAACGGACAGGATGGGATAGCGGTTGCAAAGAAAGTGCATCCTGATTTGATTATACTGGATATCATGATGCCTAAAATGGATGGAATTGAAGCCTGTCGTCTGATGCGTGCTATTCCTGAATTTAAAAACACATTTATGGTTTTCCTTACAGCCAGAAGTGAAGAGTATTCTGAAATTGCTGGTTTTAACGTAGGTGCAGATGACTATATAGCTAAACCAATTAAGCCCCGTGCCCTGGTTAGCCGTATTAATGCGATCCTCAGAAGAAACGTAAGTAATGACGAGATTTCAGAAAACAAAGTTGAAATCGGTGATCTGGTTATTGACAGAGAGGCATATCTTGTTTATCAGAGCGGGCAGAAAGTAGTATTGGCAAAGAAAGAATTTGAATTGCTGTATCTGCTGGCTTCTAAACCTGGTAAGGTATACACCCGAGAGTCTATCCTGAAAAATATCTGGGAAGATTCAGTAGTGGTAACTAACCGGACTATAGATGTGCATATCCGTAAGTTAAGAGAAAAATTAGGAGAAACCTACGTCGCAACTGTAAAAGGTGTGGGCTATAAATTCGAACTTTCTTAATCATTTACATTCTTATTTCAAATGGTATGGGATGAAATTGTACTTTTGTACTGTTTTATAAATCCACACCATTGAAATATCCTTCATTCAAAGACCTCATTTTATTCGAAGACGATAATCATATCGTTGTTAATAAGCCGCCATTTGTAGCCTCATTAGACGAGCGTGGCGGCTCCGGAGAAGTTAATATACTTCGCCTTGCCAAGCAATATTCGCCTGATGCACAAGTTTGTCACCGTTTAGACAAAGAAACTTCAGGCGCTATTATAATTGCTAAAAACCCGGAAGCTTACCGTTCTGTATCTATGCAGTTCGAAAAACGAAAAGTTAAAAAGACGTATCATGCCGTTGTTGACGGGTTGTTTACCTTTAATGAACTTTTTATAGACCTGCCGATCTTAAATGACGGAAACAGGAGTGTAACCATTGATCGTAAAGAAGGGAAACGGGCAGAAACCATTTTTAATTCCATCAAATTTTACAGGCATTATACCTTAATGGAATGTAAGCCAATTACAGGGCGTATGCACCAGATCAGGATTCACCTGGCTACCCAGCGTGCTGCAATTTGTGGAGATACACTATATAAAGGTAAACCTGTTTTTCTTTCCAGTATCAAAAAAGGATACCGCATTGCGAAAGATGACGAGGAACAGCCTATTATGAAACGTTTTGCCCTTCATGCAAAACATGTGATATTTAAAGGACTGGATGGTGAGGACATTGAAATCGATGCGCCTTATCCGAAGGACTTTGCTACGCTGATTAAATTATTAGATAAATTCGATTGCTAAATACCCAATAGAATGTACGTAAGACTGGTCAACTATCTCGATACCCTCAATCAATACCGAAGGACAAAAATTTCCAACAGAAATTTCCTCGTGATCGCGGCCCTGATAGTTGGCGTTTTAGCCGGACTTGCTGCCGCGCTGCTGAAAACCATTACCCATCATATTGAAGATTTCCTGCAGGATGGTTTTCACTGGCAATACAAGTACTATTTATTCCTGGTATTCCCGTTTATAGGGATATTACTTTCTGTGATGTACGTCAGGCGTTTTATCCGGAAGGGGAAATTTGAAACTGGTTTAACCCCTTTACTCTACACGATTTCCAAAAAATCAAGCAGGGTAGAACCCCATAATATCTATTCCCAGATCATCACTGCTGCGTTAACTGTAGGTTTCGGTGGTTCAACCGGGCTGGAAGCACCAATTGTAACCAGTGGAGCTGGGATTGGTTCTGTCGTAGGACGCTTTTTAGGGCTCTCTTACCGTGAAACTACCATGTTGCTGGCCTGTGGTGCTGCTGCGGGTATTGCGGGCGCATTTAACAGCCCCATAGCAGGGATAGTTTTTGCTATTGAGATCCTTTTACCTGAATTTACGATTCCGGCATTTATCCCACTTTTACTTTCTTCCGCTACAGCAGCCGTAGTCGCCCGTTTCTTTTATAACGAGCAGCTGTTTTTCCTGGTTACTGAAGGCTGGAAATTTGGTTCACTGATCTGGTATGTGGTACTGGCTGTTCTGATTGGTCTTTTCTCCATGTATTTTACCAAAGCCAACTATTTCATCAAGGGAGCGTTTTATAAAATCAAACATCCTTATCAAAAAGTAGTAGTAGGTGGTATTGTACTGGGCGCCATGGTATTTTTATTTCCTACTTTATACGGGGAAGGTTATGTGACCATTAAAAATCTTTTAGGTGGAAATTATACTGCTGTAATTACCAATAGTATATTCTCTGCTTATAGTAATATTCCTACAGTTGTTATTTTATTTACTGCGATTACTGTCTTTGCCAAATCCGCTGCGACCCTGGTTACTTTAGGTGCCGGAGGTAACGGAGGTATTTTTGCACCCAGTTTAATTATGGGTGGGCTGATTGGTTTTCTGCTTGCCTTTACCATCAATACCCTGGGGATTGCTCACGTGAATGTTTCTAATTTTATTGTTGCTGGCATGGCCGCTTCCCTGAGCGCGATTATGCATGCTCCGTTAACAGGGATATTTCTGATTGCTGAGATTACTGGCGGATATGTTTTAATGGTGCCTTTAATGATTACTTCAGCACTGGCTTACCTGATTAACAGAAGCACCAATAAATATTCAATTTATACCAAGCCACTGGCTGAAAGCGGTGAATTGATGTCCCACGAAGATAAGGATACCACTGTGCTGCATATGATGAAGCTGAAATACCTGGTAGAGAAGGATTATCTCGTGTTAAATGAAGAGGAGACTATTGCTGAAAAACTGCCTGAAATCCTGCAGTCTAAAAGAAATATATTTCCGGTAGTTGCTGAAGATAAGTCTTTCAGGGGGCTGATTTATGTGGAAGACGTCTTGAGAAAAGCAATTAATAATCCTTCTAATGTTGATTTAACAGTCCTTGACCTGATGCAGGCAGCTCCCGAACTGGTTTACATTAACGATTCCCTTAAAGTTGTGCTGAAGAAAATGGAAAAAGAGAACGCCTGGTTATTACCTGTTCTGAATGAACAGGACGAGTACATCGGTTTCGTTTCTAAAACAGCAGTGTTTAATAAATATAGATCTTTATTGAGCCGTCAGGCCGATTATATGGAGTAATCAGCTCTTTTGATTTCGAAAACCATCAGTGCTGATTTTTTTTCGATTTCTTTCGTAGCCCTTCACAAGTCTTTTATCCCGTAAATAAGCATACATTAGAGAATAATTTAATTATCAATATTAGAATTCTCTAATGTACATACACATATAGATTATGCGGTCTATCTTTGTTGAAAAAATGCTATGAAGATTTTAGTGATTGAAGACGAGCCCAAAGTTGCAGCATTTATAAAAAAAGGGCTTGAAGAACAGCTTAATCTTGTTACGGTTGCTTATGATGGTAATATGGGCTTAAAAATGGCCCTTGAAAATGACTATGAACTCATTATACTCGATGTTGTTTTACCATACATTAACGGACATGAGGTTTGTAAACAAATCAGACAGTTTAAGAAAGAAGTACCTATTCTGATGCTTTCCGCATTAAATACAGTAGATGATAAAGTTCAGGGTCTGGAAAACGGCGCCGATGATTATCTGACTAAACCTTTTCACTTTGCCGAATTACTGGCACGTATCAAAGCCCTGGGCAGACGCCGTGACCAGGTGTTGCCGGGCACCATTTATAAAATAGATGACCTGGAGATGGACTGTTACAAAAAAACAGTTATCCGTAATGGGAAAGCTATATTCCTGTCCGCTAAAGAATTTACCCTGCTTGAGGTACTGATGGCCAATAAAGACCGTGTGCTTTCCAGGGTTTATATTGCCGAAGCAGTCTGGGGAATTTCGTTTAACAGAGGTACTAACCTGATTGATGTTTATATTAACTATCTGCGTGCAAAAGTAGACAGGGGATATGCGAAACAATTAATACATACTGTAATTGGTATGGGATATATCATTAAAGACTGATCATTTTGCAAAAGCGGGTACACCTCATGAAAGTTAAAAACAGGCTATCTCTGCAGTTTACATTTATGTTTGCTATCCTGTTGCTGGTAGTATTAACAGGTATCTATGTATTTGTCGAGCATAACCGCGTAAAATCTTTTATCACTAAATTAGATGAGCGGGCAGTTATTGTAGCCCAGTTCTACCTCGCAGAGGACAATTTATCCAAAGATACTTTCAGAAAAGTCAGTCAGAAATTCCCACAGTCCCTTTCCAGCGAATCCATCCGGATCTACGATGATAAATTTCAGCCTAAATTTATACCTGAAGGTTCTGTTGGCTGGAAACGCAGTTTCCTTTCACAAGTAGTTAAAAGAAAGATTCTCCATGCCAGACAGGGTGAAATGCAGATTACCGGAATCTACTATCCGGATAACTCGGGGAACTTCATTATTGTCGTTTCGGCAATTGATGAAAGAGGTTTGCAGGATATGGAACAGTTAAGACTGATCATCTCCGTGTTTTTTATCACTTCCCTTTTCATTACATTTTTTATCGGCCGTGTTTTTGCCAATATCTCCATTTTTCCAATTGTAAAGATAACAGACAACCTCAAAAGGATCAGGGCATCAAGTTTACATCACCGTTTACCTATCAATATTTCAAAAACAGATGAAATTGATAATCTGTCTTCTACTATAAATCAGCTGCTCGAACACCTGGAGCAGTCTTTCGAAAACCAGAAATCTTTTGTGGCCAATGCCTCACATGAGCTCAGGACACCTATTACCTCCATTTTGGGAGAAGCAGAGATCACTCTGGTTAAAGAGCGCAGTCCCGCAGAATATAAACACACCCTCGAAGAAATCGTCAGCAGTGTGGAAAGACTGAATTACATTATTGACAGTTTAATGGAGCTGATGCAGACCAATCTGGATAATAAAGATTTCCAGTTAATCCGCGTTGATGAGCTGATCTGGGAGATTGTAGATGAACTGGCTTTCAGGACACATGTTGAAAATATAAAGGTGGCATACGATTTTACTATAGAACAGTCCAGGATTACCTTATTGGGAAACCGACAGCTGCTGTTTATTGCCATTAGTAATATCCTTAAAAATGCGGTTAAATTTTCAGAAGACAAAGAAGTATACTGTACAGTGAGTAATAACAACAGCCATGTGATTATTACTATCAAAGACAGTGGAATTGGGATTGCCGAGAGTGACCTGAATAAAATATTCCAGCCCTTTTACCGCTCCAGCAATGCAATGGGTTTTCCTGGTTATGGGATTGGGCTTTCACTGACAAATAATGTAGTCCGGTTACATAACGGAAGCATCAATATCAAATCCGAGCTGGGGCAGGGGACTGTTTTTCAATTATATTTGCCTTTAAGTTAAATATTAGGCTGGTATTAGAGAAGTTTAATGTGCTTTTAATAACTATATAATGGTAAATTTAGTGTGTTTTGATATACTTAGCCTAATTTTGTCTCAAATTAATAGAATATGCAATTGAAATTTGTTCGTCCTATATTTCTTATAAATCTATGTCTGTTTTCAAGCATTGGTTTGTTGAAAGCGCAGGATGGTGTGCGTGATACTTTAAGAATAGATATTAAACAGGCCGAAGAGCTGTTTATCAAAAACAACCTGAGCCTTATCGCCAGTAAATATAATATTGATAACGCCAAAGCACAGGTCATTACAGCCCGGTTGTTTGATAATCCCCAGGTTGGTTTTGAAAATGTATTATACAACCCGGATACAAAGAAGTTTTTAGATATGAGTAAGGATGGCGGACAGCAGGCTGCTAATATCTCTCAGCTCTTCCAGACAGCCGGAAAACGTAACAAGAACATACAGTTAGCTAAAATAGGAGTAAAGCAGGCAGAGTACCAGTTTTTTGATATGCTGCGTACATTGAAATACACTTTGAGAACAGATTTCTATAAAATCTATTTTCAGGAGCAATCTGCAAAAGTGTATGCTAAAGAAATTAATTCCCTGGCAAAAACCCTGGTTGGTTTCCAGCAGCAGTATGCTAAGGACAATATCGCTTTGAAAGAGGTCCTTCGTATTCAGTCTCAGTTATATACCCTTCAGTCAGAATTAAATGATCTGAAAGACGGTATTGATGATGTACAAAGTGAATTTAAACTGCTGATCCGTACCGATGCGAGAAAATACATCATTCCGACACTGGACTTTAATCTGGATGGTAAAAGCGTTTTACAGCAGGTTACCTACACTAATTTGCTGGATTCAGCTTATACCAATCGTTATGACCTGAAAGTCTCACAATCAGCGGTAGACTACAGCAACCTGAATTTAAGACTTCAGAAAGCAATGGTAGTGCCCGACATTACCATGTCTGTCACCTACGATAAACAAGGTAGTTATATTAAAAAGTATACCGGATTAGGTATCAGTATTCCGATTCCATTGTTTAACCGTAACCAGGGAAATATCAAACAGGCCAAAATTGCGATAGACGCGAACAAGTTAGCCGTAACCCAGCAGCAGGAACAGATTCAGAGCGATCTGGATAACAGTTACCAGAGTGCTGACAGGCTGGAAAGACTGTATAATAGTTTTGATCCCAAGTTTAAGACAGATTTTAACCATTTAATTGAAGAAGTCTACAAAAACTATCAGAAACATAATATCAGTCTGCTCGAGTTTCTGGATTTCTACGACTCTTATAAAACCAATACGATACAGTTGAATAATCTTCAGTTAAACCGTATCAGTTCGTTAGAGCAATTAAACTACATAACAGGTACTCATTTTTTTAATAAATAATATAATTACTATGTACAAATATAAATTTCTAGCTATTGCAGCTGCTTTGGGTACTTCTGCATTACTATTTCCGGGCTGTACCCGTCACACTGAAGAAAAACCAGTGGATACCAAGTTTCAGGTTACAGACAGCCTGCTGAATAGTTTGCTGATAGATACGGTGAAGCAGGCCAATGCACTATCTGAAATTACACTGACCGGTTCAATTGCACCTGATGAAAACAAGATGGCTAAAATATATCCTATGGTCAGTGGTATTACAGAGAATGTACATGTGTTGCTGGGAGATGTGGTTACCAAAGGCCAGACCCTTGCCGATATGCGCAGTGTGGAAGTCGCAGGTTTCTCTAAAGATATGATCAGCTCTGAAGCAGATTTACGCAATACTAAAAGGATACTGGAATCGACCGAAGATATGTATAAAAGTGGTCTGGCTTCCGGTAAAGACCTGGAGCAGGCAAAATCTGACTATAAGAAAGCTGTGGCAGAAAATAAACGTGCGGGTTCAGTGATGTCGATTAACCAGACCAATAGCCGTGGTTATGTGATTAAAGCACCAATCAGTGGTTATATTGTGGAGAAGAACATTACCAGTAATATGCAGGTACGCGCCGATAACAGCCAGAACCTGTTTACTATTGCCGATTTATCATCTGTGTATATCCTGGTTAATATTTATGAATCAGATATAACCAGTGTACAAACCGGTTACCCGGTTAAAATTACCACCTTGGCTTATCCTGGCAAAGTGTTCAGCGGTAAAATCGATAAGGTCTATAATATGATTGATCCGGACATGAAAGTGATGCGTGCACGCGTTAAAATTGATAACCCGGGTAACTTGCTGAAACCTCAGATGTTTGCCAATGTGGTAGTCAGTGCAAAATCCGATCAGGATCTGCCGGTAATCAATACCAGGGCTATTGTGCTCGATAATGACAAGAATTATGTTGTTGTAAGAGATGGAAAGGCAAAAGTACATATACAACCAATTACGATAAGCAAACGTCTGGAAGACCGTGCTTATATCAGTGCAGGTTTGAAACCAGGTGATCAGATTATTGCTTCGCGGCAGTTATTTCTGTACGAATCTTTGAAAAAGTAATTGATCTTAACAACAAACACAGATGAATAAAGTAATTAAAACTGTACTCACATTTGCCCTGAAGAATAAACTCTTTATATTCTTTATGACATTTTTGTTGCTGGTTGGAGGCTATTTTAGCTTTAAAAGCATCGCTATTGATGCATTCCCCGACGTAACCAATACTTCTGTTACCATTATTACCCAATGGCCAGGCCGGAGTGCCGAGGAGGTCGAGAAATTCGTGACCCGTCCCCTTGAGATCGCCATGAACCCCGCAGAGAAGAAAACAACTATACGTTCATCCTCTCTGTTTGGGCTTTCAGTAGTTAAAATAACCTTTGAAGATGATGTAGACTATGCTTTTGCCCGTCTTCAGATTAACAATCATATCAGCGGTGCTGATTTACCCGATGGGGCAAAACCTGAAGTAGAACCTCCTTACGGACCTACTGGTGAAATCTTCCGCTATACCTTAAGCAGTAATAAAAAATCAGTACGTGAACTGAAAACGCTCGAAGAATGGGTTGTAGAACGCGAAATACGTTCAGTTCCTGGTGTCGCAGATGTGAATAGTTTTGGTGGAGAAACCAAAGCTTATCAGATTACGATTGACCCTGAGAAAGCGGTACAATACGGTGTAACACCTTTACAGGTATTTGATGCCGTATCCAAAAGTAATATTAACGTCGGTGGAGATGTGATAGAGCAGAGCGGACAGGCTTATGTAGTGCGTGGTATCGGTTTACTGAATAACATCAGCGAAATCAAAAATATCATTGTAGATAACGTAAAAGGAACTCCGATTTTTGTTAAAAGCATTGCCGAGGTTTCAGAATCGAGGCTGCCGGCACTGGGTCAGGTTGGCCGCGACGGAGATCCGGATGTGGTCGAAGGCATTGTCGTTATGCGTAAGGGAGAAAATACAAGTGAAGTGATTAAGAACCTGAAGGTAAAAATCAACGAACTAAACAGTACTATTTTACCTGATGGCGTAAAAATCAATACTTTTTATGATCGTGAAGACCTTGTTGATTTTGCTACACACACCGTGTTGCACAATATGGCAGAGGGGATCATTTTTGTAACCGTTATCGTATTCCTGTTTATGGCAGACTGGCGGACAACAGTAATTGTTGCCGTAGTCATTCCATTAGCTTTACTGTTCGCTTTTATTTGTCTCAAATTAAAAGGAATGTCAGCGAACTTACTCTCGATGGGGGCGATTGACTTCGGGATTATCATAGATGGGGCCGTCGTGATGATGGAGGGTATCTTTGTGGTACTGGATCATCGGGCCAAAAAGGACGGCATGGAGAAATTCAATAAGCTGAGTAAGCTTGGAATGATCAAAGAAGCTTGTCTGATAAATGGTAAAGGTATATTCTTTGCAAAATTAATCATCATCATCGGGTTGTTACCTATTTTCAGTTTTGAAAAAGTAGAGGGAAAAATGTTCTCTCCGTTGGCCTGGACTTTAGGTTTCGCTTTATTGGGGGCATTGATTTTAACCTTCACACTGGTACCCGTAATGGCAAGTGTATTGCTGACCAAAAACGTAAGAGAAAAACACAATATTTTTGTAGAATGGATTACCAGAAATTCCATGCGGTTCTTCAATTTATGTTTTAAAAGAAGAAAAGTAGCCTTCCCGATTGCGATCATTGTATTGGCAGTCAGTTTATTCTGCTTTAAGTTTTTAGGAACAGAGTTTTTACCTCAGCTGAATGAGGGCTCTATTTATGTAAGGGCAACCGGGCCGCTCAGTACTTCACTCGAAGAGTCTGTAAAACTGGCCAATGATATGCGTAAAACCTTCAGAAGTTTTTCAGAAGTGAAGCAGGTTATTTCCCAGACCGGTCGTCCCGATGACGGAACAGATGCGACAGGTTTTTATAATATTGAATTCCATGTTGACCTGTATCCGCAGGATGAGTGGAAAAACAAAGAGAGCAAAGCCGAATTGATCGAGCGGATGCAGGAGAAGCTGAAGTTCTTTCCAGGGATAGATCTGAACTTCTCTCAGCCTATATCTGATAACGTAGAAGAGGCCGTATCAGGAGTGAAAGGTTCTATCGTAATCAAATTATTCGGGGATGACTTTAAACTGATTGAAGCTAAAGAAGAAAAGATCTTCAAGATTATGAAAGGAGTAAAGGGGGTAGAGGATTTAGGTATTATGCGTAACCTCGGTCAACCAGAATTACAGATTAATCTGAACCAGGAGAAAATGGCCCTTTATGGGGTAACTACTGCTGATGCCAACGCGGTGATCGAAACAGCTATTGGTGGTAAGGCAGCAACCCAGATTTATGAGGGAGAACGTAAGTTTGACTTACGTATCCGTTACCCTGAAAACTTCAGGAATAATGCTTCTGCCATCGGCGATTTACGTGTGCCAACTTTATCCAATAACAAAGTGCCTCTTCGTGAGATTGCGGACATTAAGAAATTGGTAGGCCCGAGTATGATTTACCGGGATAAACATAAAAGATATGGTGCAATTAAGTTCTCTGTACGTGGACGTGATATGGGTAGTACCATTAAAGAAGCCCAGGATAAAGTGAACGCAGAAGTAAAACTGCCTAAAGGTTATACCATGGAATGGGCTGGTGATTTTGAGAATCAGCAACGTGCCACCACCCGTTTGACACAGGTAGTACCTATCAGTATATTGCTTATTTTCTTTGTCCTGTTTATCCTGTTCGGTACCATCAAAGATTCATTACTGGTCTTAAATAACGTTCCTTTTGCCATTGTCGGCGGCGTATTTGCTTTATTACTTACAGGAATTAACTTCAGTATATCATCGGGTATAGGATTTATCGCGCTGTTCGGAATTTGTGTACAGAATGGAGTAATCCTGATTACGAAGTTTAAATCCAATATCAGGGAAATGCGCTATAATCACCCCGAATGGACATTCATTGACGCTTTGAGACTAGGTGTTGAATCAAGGATCCGTCCGGTTGTGATGACCGCAATGATGGCTGCCATTGGATTGTTACCAGCAGCGATGTCAACAGGTATTGGTTCGGAAACATCTAAACCACTGGCAACAGTAGTTATCGGTGGATTGATTTCAGATACGCTATTTAACCTATTTATATTCCCTATTGTATTCTACTGGGCATATCGCAGGAAACTGACGAAAGTTTAGACTTTCAGACAGTATATGAGGTGTCCGGGATTTCCGGACACCTTTTTTTATGGATCAGGAATTCCATATTCCGGTAGCCACAGTTCTGTTCACATAAGCACTGCAATTTGCAGGTTCCCTGTGAATTGCTTTTTGAACCCCATCACCCAGACGGGCATTTCTTCCATCCATGACCTGTGTAAACAGATAAGATAACACATAGCTATGAATACTTTTGGCGTATGATCGGCATAAGTGCTTTTGATTTCTGTTAAAATCTCTAAAGATTAATCATAATCCTGTAATGAAACTACGGAAACCGGAATTAGTTACAGTCTATAAATTTAAAACTTTAGTTTTGCAAAAAAAAACCGACGCTCAACTCCCAATGAACAAGAAGAAGCCATTAGTTAACATACCTCCTGTACCTGCTGTATTATTATCGATTATTAGCGTACAGGGAGGTGCGGCAATTGCTAAAGGTATATTTCCTGTACTTGGGGCTGCAAGCACCGCATTAATCCGGATTGGGCTTTCAGCAGTTATCCTGATGATGGTCAACCGTCCCAACCTGAAATTGCTGACTGCAAAACAATGGAAGGCAGTTATTCCCTATGGGATATGTCTGGGTGCGATGAACCTGGTATTTTATCTGGCCATTAAAAGAATACCATTGGGCTTAGGGGTTACACTCGAATTTGTCGGACCATTGATGCTGGCTATATTTGGCTCGAAACGGATCGTGGATTATTTATGGGTTTTGCTGGCAGCTGCTGGAATCGCTCTGATTGCACCCTGGGGAAACAAAGGAATTGACCTGATTGGTATTTTCCTTGCTCTTGCGGCCGGAGGTTTCTGGGCAAGTTATATTGTATTGGGGGGCAGGATCTCTAAGCTGATGAACGGTGGGGATGCGGTTACAGTAGGGATGTTATTCGCTACGCTTGTTGTTCTCCCATTCGGTATCGGAAGCGGGGGATTGGGGCAGATGACACCTGTTTTGTTACTGCTTGGTATAGCTCTGGCGCTCTTATCAAGTGCAATTCCGTTCACACTCGAAATTAGTGCATTACGTCAGATGCCAGCCCGCACATTCAGTATTCTGATGAGCATTGAACCAGCTGTCGCTGCATTAAGCGGGCTGGTGCTTTTAGATGAACATCTGAACCTCTATCAATGGATTGCTGTTGCATTAGTGATTATTGCCAGTGCCGGCGCGACATTGACGGCTAAAAAAGCCTTACCTGCCGAACCTGTTATTTAGCAGGAGAATTTTCCAGACGTTTTCCCATCCAGTACGCAATCAATAAATTGGGTATCCAGCAAAGCCAGGAGACAGTTCTGTAGGCCGGAGTGAAATCATGCATTAAAAAAACAAGCAGCGGAAGCCAGATCCTCAGTGTTACTGCTGCAAAACAGGCTGCATAACTGTATAACATCATTTGCTGATGCAGCAGGACCTGTTTCCTGATGATATAGCTATAGGCAAGCCAGGTTGTGCCCAGCCAGATGATACCCAAACAGGTAAATCCTATGGAAGTGATCAGCCCTCCTGTCGCGTGATAGGCAATTTTCAGGCTGGCCACCGCACTCAGCAGACTTGCTATCACATAGATCTTTCCCGTTTGCCGGTGTAATTTTATATTTTTCTCTCTTAAGTTCCGGCTGAATTGTGTCCATCCGATTAATAAGGCAATTCCCCCTGCAACGATATGGATATAAAAAGCAATATTCCAGAACACGTTACTTAAAAGTTCCGCATCCTTAGATTTCAGCAGGGCAAACTTTCTGTCCAGGACGAAATACAATGTAGGGTAAAGACCAATTAAAATACATGCGAGGGCGAATACCAGCCAGATTATCTTTTTAGTTCTCATTTTTTATGCAGAAAATTTTCCTGTTCTTTTTTTAACCTGTCATTATATGCACTATTTACGTATGCATCATTGATACGTCTGTGTCTTTTGTAGTAATTCTTAAGTATTTTGTCCCTGGCCAGTAAAGAAAGAGTCTGTAAAGAGACTGGTTCGTAATTATCCCCGTCAGCACTTTTCCGGGAAAATAAATAGGGTGGAAGAGCTGAGAAATAAATTGTCCATTGCTCATTTTCCAGGGTACCATATAAAATATCAACTTCATCCTGCGAGGCTTTGAGATCTTTATGCTGGATTAACAATAATAAATAACACTTGTCCCTTTTCTGATTAAAAAAGACAGCATCATCTACTTTCCAATTGCTTTTTCTGAGTTTTTGAACACCTTGCAGATCTGAAGAAATCCATGTACGGAGACTGTGCTGTGTACTGAGCTGTACCTGATGATAAACGTCCGTTTTTTTGAAAACATCCAGCTGGGCATTATACAATGCCCTTTTCTGATCGGGATTAAGACAACCTGCAAGACCTGTAATTGAAATCAATACTAACAGGTACTTTCTTTCAAACTTATGGAGCATCGGTTTCCGGTTTATTAACGGTTCAGTGTCAAGTTTTTATACAGGTAATTTAAGAAGATATATTAACTAATTGAATTGAAAAGAAATTAAAATTTTAAACAGGCTTTAAAACGATTACAGAAAGGTAACACCCGATTGTTTATAGAGCTCAAATGCTTTGTGACTGATGTCTTCTTCAGTAATCAGATAAGAAAGTTCTTCCAGACGGCATACCGCATACGGATCTTTGGTATCCAGTTTATTGAAATTGCAAAGCACAGCTACCTGGTCAGAAGCGCTGATCATTGCCCTTTTAAGCTCGGCTTCTTCTTTATAAGTTGCTGTAACACCTTTTTCATCTATAGAGCAGGCACCAAGGAAAAAGATATCTGCACGATATTGCGCTGCACCTTTTACGGCCTCCAGCCCATATAAGGTTTCTGTTGCACTGATAAATTCTCCTCCTAATACTATGGTTTTGATGCCATTGTAATGCGCCAGAAGAGGGATAATCGCCATATTATTCGTAATAACAGTCAACCTGATATCTGTTGGGAATAAAGAGACAAGCGTATAAACCGAAGTCCCTCCATCCAGGAAAATGGTTTGTCCATTACTGATCAGACTCAGTGCTTTCAGGGCAATGACCTCTTTATCCTGGCTCAGGTATCCGATCCGTTCTTTAAAAGTAAGGGGGTTTTCAGCTCTTGGTATAGCGCCCCCACGTACTTTGGATAACAGACCATTTTTTGCAAGTTCTTCAATGTCGCGTCTGACCGTATCTTCAGAAATATTCAGCGCAGTACTTAGACTACTGAATTCTACAATTTTTTCCTGATCAAGTTTACCCAGTATATAATTAAACCGCTGTTCCTTTTTCATTGATCAGAATTTTTTAAAATAGTAAGATACACTGACTACCAGTAATAATAGTGCAATACAACATAAAGCAATAGGGAGGGAGCTGAAATAGGCAATTAATCCAATTCCGGCAGGTCCTGCCAGTGAACCTGCGTAACCCATTGTGGTCACCGCAGGTAAGGATACTGCTGCAGGTACGTTTTTTAATTTGCCGGCAGCACTGAAGAAAACAGGGACAATGTTCGCGGCACCCAGACCAACCAGTGTAAAGCCGGCCAGGGAAAGCCATCCCCATGGACTGGTTACTGCGACGATAAAACCTGTCGCCGAAATTAGTGAACCGAAACAAACGATCTTTTTCGGCTGTAATTTATCTACAAATTTGTCTCCTAACAAACGCATGGCTGTCATGGCAATAGAGAAAGCGGCATAACCTATCCCAGCAATAGCAGGGTCGAAGTTTTTAATATCCTTTAGAAATACTGCACTCCAGTCAAGGATAGAGCCTTCGGCAAGAAAAACGACAAAACACATCAAACCCAGGAAAATTACAGTGGATCCCGGCCAGGAAAATTTCACTTTTTCCTGATCTTCCGTTACCGGTTGTTCAGGCAGCAGATAATGATACTGGCTCAGCGCAATAATCAGTAATAAAACAGAGACTACGCAGGCCGCAATAAGCGGAGATAAACCGGATTTGATCATCCCACCAATAAAAAGCGGTCCCAATATTCCCCCCAGGCTATATAATCCATGGAAAGATGACATAATATGCTGCGTATAATGCCGCTCAATCTGAATGGCCTGGGCGTTCATGGCAACACCTATCGCGCCTATAGCTGCACCAAAGGAGAATAATGTTGCACCCATCGTTACTGGGGTATTCATAATTAAAAGCAGGGGAAGAATGATTGCAATCAGGAAACTTGCCACAAGGATTGTTTTTTTACTTCCAAATTTATGGATGAGAATCCCGGTTACAGGCATTATGACCAGTGCCCCGGTACCAAGCATCAATAATAGCAGGCCCAGGTTGGCATCATTAAATGCCAGACGGTCTTTAGTATAAGGGACCATAGGTGCCCAGCTGGCGGTTCCTAAACCAGAAACCAGAAAAAAAAGCATGGTCGATCTGCGTGCAGCAATCAGCGTTGGTTTTATTATTTCACTCATAGTTATGCGAAATTAAGCAAATTTGCATAATGTTGCAAAACAGAATAGTGATTTTAAGTATTCAGCGTATAGAACTCTCTTGTAGTATGTTTTAATGCATGCAAAGAATTGATTTCAGTGACAATGAAAAGAAGTAAAGACATTTTTATCGGATCAGACGGTTTCTGAAAACCGGGGATGGCAAAATGCGGCATTTGCTTTTCGTTGACTACCCCTCGGTAATGCTCATAAATCCCTATACTGTTGAGGTTTAATGTTGTCAGTAGTTTGAGGATCTGGTAGTTGTTGGTATCGTCGTCTTTGCCATGCAGATAAACCAGTAGTTCCTTCTGCACTTTTAAAACATAACTATAAACTGAAAATGAAATTTCATCATCCGGATACTGATCTTCAAATCGTAAAACAGCTATCAGGTGAGTAACGATTGTAGCATTGATACTTCTTTCCAGTAGTGACTTCTCTATGAAAATATGATTTTCTCCCTGTTGGGACTGATGTTGTTCTATGAAACTGTCAGGAACTTTTCCTTCCATTTTAAAGAAATCCTTTAACTGCGTATGCAGCAGCAGGAGTATAGTCACGCAAGCATTATATAGTCTTTGTAAAACTACTCTTCCTTCATCCTCATCATTTGCATCTTCCGGGAGATTAGTTAAGAACTGGTGGAGCTGATCTATCATGACCACCAGTGCATGCTGATGATAATGGAAATAATCTGTTAAAAATATAGCTTCTTGTCTGAGACTGATTTCTTTGAATGTATCACAGATGCGTTCGGTCTCCAGTGCAATATTTTCAATAAAATTATGTTGACTTTTCATCCAGCTTTCAAGCCTGTCATACTGAAGTAAGGCATTGACCATCGACTTGAATTGCTGCAGTTCATATTTCATGGTATTTCTGACGTTTATTGAAAAATTGAGTGTTAATTTTTAGTTGTTCCTTTTTCAGGTGCTTCATAAGCCCATTGTATGATATGGCGAATGGTTCTGACAATTTCTTCTCTTCCTGAAGGAGCATTGATATCAAGGCCACAAATGGTACCTCCGTTAATTTTGGCTTGTAAAACCAGGTAATAAATACCTGAAACCAATAAAGCACTTACACCTCTGAAACTAATCCCGGAATCTTTAAAATGCGGATCAGTCAGTTTTAACAGGCTGGCCCCAATATTTCCCCTGATATTACATATGCTGGCTATCAGAGAGCTTTTAGAAGTCAGTTCTTCTAAAATAAGACGCTGCATATCTTTTTCTTCATAAAAGAAAGTAAACTGGCGTTCCAGGATAGCGGAAATAATTTCCCTGGCTCTATCAGGAGTTTGGATGTCGTTAAATTCCTGCATTTTACCAGCAAACCTGAGCCAGTAATCTTTTTCCAGTATATAGGCTTCTACCAGAGCGTTCCCATCTCCGAAATAGCGATAAATGAGTTTTTTGTCTACACCAGCCTTGTTTGCAATTTTGTTCACACCTAAACCTGAATATCCTTTTTCTGTGATAATTTCACCTACTGCCTGCAACAATTTTCTTTTAGTTTGCTCTTTGTTCCTGTGTCTGACATTATCTTTACTTTCCATAGCCGGTAAGGGGATTGATTCACGCTTAATTATTCAATAATCTGCCGCTTGGAGCTACTGTTTTTTTGACATGAATGGCCCTGATCAGACTTGCTATAGGTGAAATGATTCTCATCGGAAGGAGTTAATGATGTTTCCTAAAAGGCAATATAGTGCATATTTTATTCAAAAGTGGTGACTTAGCATTTTTTTTACTATTTAGGTCTTTTATCGGTTTATTTAAAATCTGGCAAATTATTTTGTTCATGTATTCCCGGAAAAGACTGAAATTTTATTCTCTGTATATCTATTTACCAGGCTGAACTATTCAGTAAAAATAATCTAATAAATTAGTAAATGGGTGATTTGAAATTAAATTCAAAAGAAATTAAGAATCCGATGAATTAGGGGTTAATCCAGTGTATGAATGGAAAACAATATTTAATATACGCAAAGTAAAATTTATCCGTTATTTTGTACGATGAGACGATTTTTTACCTTTAAGACGATGATTTGCGGAGTTTTTATACTGACCGCTTCCCTAAATAGTTCTGCCCAGAAAAATGAGCTGAGAAAAAAACTACAGACGATTGTTCACGCGCATAATTCGACCATTGGTTTTTCGCTGGTAGATCTTCAAAGCGGCGATACGCTTACAGTGAATGGCGGACAGCATTTACCGATGCAGAGTGTTTACAAATTTCATCTTGCCCTGGCAGTTTTAAATCAGGTTGATCAGGGAAAATTACAACTGGATAAAAAGATACTGATTAAAAAAAGCGATCTTTTACCAAACACCTGGAGCCCGCTGAGAGACAAATATCCTAATGGAGAGGTCGAGGTGCCGTTATCAGAAATTTTAAGTTATACAATTTCTCAAAGTGATAATAATGGTTGTGATATTCTATTCCGCCTGCTGGGAGGACCTGCCCAAGTTAACCGGTATATCCATAGTTTAGGGATTAAAGAAGTCTCGATTGTGGCTACTGAAGAACAAATGCACAAGAATGAGCAGGTACAGTTTACCAACTGGACGACGCCACGTGCAGCTACACAGTTGCTGAAATTATTTTATGGCAAGAGTTTACTTTCCGAAACTTCACACGAATTTTTGTGGAAAGTTATGGCAGAGACTACTACAGGCCCGAACAAAATTAAAGGATTACTTCCTCCCGGTACTCCTGTTGCCCATAAAACAGGAAGTTCCGGAGCAAATAAAGCCGGATTAACCGCTGCATCAAACGATATAGGGATTGTAACATTGCCTAACGGAAAACATTTTGCAGTTGCAGCATTTGTATCGATGAGTAAAGAAGATGAAAAAGCAACTGATCTGATTATGGCCGAACTCACTAAAGCAAGCTGGGATTATCTGAACACAAAGAAGTAGCAGAACAGTAGACAGCTATTTAAAACCGTTGATCAGTTTAAGCTGATCAACGGTTTTTTTTTGAATGAAGCGATCGCATCATATGGCTATGTTAAATGTCATGCAGTTTATAAGAATTATATGATTGAATCGCTACTTTTATGTTCTATGCAGAATAGCTGGACAGAAATCAAAAATCAACTGGAGAAAATTTCGTCAACTGTTGCAGATAGTTTTAACAAACCTGCTGGTGACGAAGAAATTGCGCTATTGGAGATGCATTTGAAGCAATCACTGCCAGGTTTTTTTAAAGAATATTTAAAAACTTTTAACGGGCAACTGCATAACGAATTTAAACTGCCTTTTGTTGGGTACAATTGCCTGTTAAGTATAGCCGAAATCATTGATATCTATAAAAGGCTGCTAGACTTATTTGGAGATGAACCTAAAATTGATTGGGTTCAGGAGAATAAAGTTCAACCAGTTATCTGGGATAAATCCTGGATTCCATTTACAGCTTCTGAAACAAATACTAAAATTGCTCTCGATCTTAATCCTGGTATAAATGGTGTTTATGGTCAGGTTATTCAACTGTGGCCAGGCCAGGATCTGGAAGGTGATCATATTGTGATTGCAAGTTCATTTGAAGAGTTTAGTGAAAAAATATTAAGTTATCTAAAGGAAAAAAAATACAAATTGGAAGAGGGAAAAATGACCTTTACTGACAATTGGATAATATAGTTTTATGAAAAAAGGAAGTTTACTACTAATGGTACTGTCGCTAAGTACGTCCTTATACGCCCAAACAAATGACTTTACCGGGAGTTATAATGGCACAAAACCAGAGATCGCGATGGAACTGCTGATCTTACCCGGGAACAGGTTTATTTATTCATTGAGCTATGGGGCTGTTGATCAGTTAATTCTCGGTAACTGGAAAGTTGAAGGACAAAAAATATTTCTTCAGGAACAGAGAGATGATACAGAGCCATTTGTCGTATATGGTCGGAATAATGAACAATTAAAAAAAGGTAAACTCTTTATTTTTAGAGAATACGCGCAAAATACCGGGATTGGTTTTAGTTTCACTGATACTTTTACGACGGATAGTTTTAAGCTGTTAAACAGCAGTACACAGTCCTATTTTAACCATGTCAACCGTTTGAACGTAATTTCAAAACCGGTAACCAGTTTTTTCCTTTCCAATCCGATACGTGGAACTTCAGGCAGGAGCGCTGTTTATAATTTTAATCCGCCCACAGAATGGAATGAATTTTTATTGCTTTATGATGGAAATACAGACAGAGAATTGTTTACAGCCAGTTTTGTCCTGAAGGAAAATGTATTGTATAGTATAGGTCCGGAACAAAATGAAAGTCGTTTTGGTGCTAAAGAAGCGCTTCCTGCCGACTTCGATAAGATCTATTCCAGAGCCGCTTTAGGGAGACCTGAGTCCATTTCTCTACCAGATAGTCTTGATAATATTCATACCTATCATACACTGAAACCGCTCAAACATTTTATTTCTGTACTTCATATTCCTGAAACCGGAGCTTATTTTGAGACTAAAGATAACGATATAGCTTCTCCGGTTACTGATAATGTAAACCCGGCGTCCAATCCTCAAAAAAAACGTACGGTTAAAAAGAAGCAATAACCGATGGAATTATAGATTGACCTTCTTTTCAAAAATAAACCGAAAACCAGATATGCTGACCAAAACCAGAGGGATAAACCCCTTGAAAATAACCTGTCTTGCCACTTTATTTTTAATTTTTCTATGTTGCACCAAAACCAGGGCAGATGAGGCTGTCAGGGCAGGTGTGGTCCATATCAAAGGAAAAATCAATCAGCTTAATCAAAAAGCCAGAAGTTTGAACAGAGATTCTACCAATCAGGCTATTGCTTATGCTTATGAAGCCTATTTACTGGCTTATGAAAACAAATTTAAAATACAGGAAGCTGATGCACTGAGTGTACTGGCCGAAGGATATTTATACAATGATATTTACGATCTGGCTTTAGAATATGCCTTTAATGCGCTGGAAATTTATAAAAAAGAAGGAAATCAGAAACAGATTGGTGCCATCTATACGCTACTGGGCTGGATTTACTACGACGTAGAAAATGCAGAACTTTCCCTGAAATACCATACCCAGGCCTATGAGTTGTATAAAAAGACAGGGAATGAAGCTCAAAGCGCGACTTCCTTAAACGGGATCGGGTTAACCTATCAGTTGCGGAACGAATTCAAAAAGGCAGATGGTTATTTTAAACGAGTACTTTCTATCGCCGGTAAGTATAAAAATAAAGCATTGGTCAGTGCCGCTTACAATAACCTGGGGATAGGCAGTAATAATACCAATGAATATCTGCAGGCAATTAACTATTTCAATCTTTCCCTGCAGTTTTCTACCGGCAATCTGCTGTCGCTGGCAGAAGTGAATAACCAGATGGCTTTTTCGCTCATCAGGCTGGGCCGGTATCCTGAAGGTCTGGAGGCTTTAAAAAAGGCCAGGGGATACATAGACCGGTCAACCTCCAATTCAAGAAAGGAAAACCTGCTTGATAATTATAAAGTATTTTCACAGCTGTATAAACTTACCGGCGACTATAAACAGGCCTATATCAATATTGATAAGTACAATACCGTAAGAGAAGAGTTCCTCTCTAAAAATAAGGTAAATGCTTTAATTACCCTGACGATGAAGCGCGAAGCCCAGGAAAAGGAGCGGGAGATCAAGGCACTTTCTCTGGAGAAGAGCCTTAAATCCTATCAGCGCAATACGCTGGCTATTATTATTGTCCTGCTATTCATTATCGGATTTCTGTTATATAATAAACTGAAGACCAGACAACGAAAAAAAGCCGAACTGGCAGAGATAAAACAACAGCTTATTCAGAAAGAACTCGAATTGACTGTTTCAGATAAGATGGCACTTAATAGTAAATTAGCTTTCAATAATACTGAACTGAAAAGTTATGCCCTTTATTTATCCCACAGAAATGAGCTGATTACAAGCTTTATAGAAGACCTTGGTGCAATTGCACATAGCTGTCAGGAAGAGTTATCTTCCAGATTACAGAAGGTGATCAGTAAATTCAGATATGATATCAATATTGAGAAGTATGTAGAAGATTTCAATTTACAGATTGAAGCAAAATACCAGGACTTCTTTTATAATCTGAAACAAAAATTCCCGACATTAACTCAGAATGAAATCAGGTTATCGGCCCAGATCCGTTTGAACCTGACTATTAAAGAAATAGCTTCATTGAACAATATCTCAGTGAAGTCGGTCGAGATGGCCAGGTACCGTTTACGCAAACACTTCCTGCTCCCTCAGCAGGAGAACCTGAACGATTTCCTGAAATCATTTTAAACCCTATCCAGGGTATTTAAATGGCCGTTGTAGAGGTCGTGTAGGGGTAAGCTCCCGGCGATGTAGGGGTGGTAATATCGTTTTTAGCATCCGCTAATATTAGGTTTGATTAATCAACCAAACCAAATATTATGATTAAAAATTTACGATGGCCCATCCATTTATTATTGGGGCTGTTTGTTGCCATGTTTGCAGTAACATCAGCATTCGCACAGCCCGGTTTAATTAAAGGACAGATTCTGAATGAGGCTGATCAGCCCATTGGCGGAATTAATATAACAGTTAAAGGCACTACAGTCAGTACCAGATCGGGTGCCGACGGGAGTTTTTCGATCAGGGCTTCAGCAAAAGATATCCTTGTCTTTTCGGCAGTCAGTTTCAAAACACAGGAGATCCAGGTTTCCCCCGGTCAACCGATACTGGTGAAATTGCTCATGGACATGAAAGGGCTCGACGAAGTTGTGGTAATCGGTTACGGTACCCAGCGCAAGAGTAACCTCACTAGTGCAGTCAGCTCTGTCAGCGGAGAAAAATTACAGCAGGTAGCTTCAAGTAACCCTATCAATGCTTTGCAGGGCAGGGTTGCTGGTCTGACAGTCAGCAGTCCAGGAGGAAATCCCGGACAGGTAGCCGATGTCCGTTTGCGGGGGATAGGTACTTTTGGTGCCCACCAGCCCCTGTATATTATTGACGGGGTCCCCGGAGATCCCTATTTTCTGAGTAATACAGACATTGCTTCGATGGAAGTACTGAAGGATGGCGCGGCAGCCTCTATTTACGGTTCAAACAGCGCAAACGGAGTTATTCTCATTACCACTAAAAAAGGTAAGAAAGGAGCGCCCCTTATTGATGTTTCGAGTTATTACAGTATAGTTAATCCAACTAATAAATACAGTTTTCTGGATGCAGATGGTTATAAAAAAGTGCATACCCAGATGTATACCAATGCAGGCATACTGCCAGCTGCTTTTCCAGCTTATCTGACCCAAAGTAGTACGGCCAATACAGACTGGCAGAAACTCATTAACCGTCAGGGGATTTCACAGAATTACAATGTAGGACTAAGTGGAGGAGGAGATTATCTGACTTATGCCCTGAGTGGTGACCTGACAGATGATAAAGGTACTTTTATCGGGTCCAGCTTCAACAAGAAATCACTGAAGTCGAGGAATGATTTTACTAAAGGCATCCTCACTGTCGGAAGTAATATTATTTATTCGGAAACCAGTACACAGGCCGCTAAATTTGATACCAAGGACAGCTATTTCCAATCACCCTTACTACCTGTAATGGATAGTAATGAGAAATACGGTTATGCATTGACAGTAAATGGCTTGCCTAAATTTCAGAACCCCATTGCTGCCGATCATTTCCTGGATGGGTATACTAAAACCAAATATCTCGCCGGAAATATCAGGATCGGTCTGAAATTGTATAAAGGTTTAACTTATACGGCCAATCTCAATTATATCAGTAGTCAGACAGAGGATTATGCCCATAATCCGCCATACCGTGCCAATGCGAATGACCCTTTGGTTTCATATCCAAAAGTATATAACAGGATCTCAAATTATAAAGAACAGCTGATGGAGCATTTGCTGAATTATGATATTGATTTTGGTAAACATAGCATTAAAGCAGTGGCAGGTTATACTGCACAGGAAAAGACCAATAGATTTTTAAGTGCCACGGTAGATGGAAAAACTATTATCAGGACTGTGGTGAATGGTAAAATTGTAGAGACTGAAGTGCCGGGAGGATTCAGTGACCCTAATTTCAATACCATTACAGCCGGTTTGGGCGGAACTTTTAATGCTGCCGGTTCAAACAATAAATATGTACGTCTTTCCACTTTAGGAAGGATCAGCTATGCCTATGACCAAAAATACCTGTTGCAGGTTTCGGCCAGAAGAGACGGTTCATCTGTATTTGGCGAAGACAGACGTTACGGTGTATTTCCTTCAGCATCAGTAGGCTGGAATATCTATAAGGAATCTTTTATGCCAGAATGGAAATGGCTTAATAATTTGAAAATCAGGGCGAGTTACGGAGAGTTGGGGAATGAAGGCGGACTAGGGTTCTATGATCATCAGGCTTTAATTACCACTGCCAATACCTGGTCAGGTGGTTATGTCCAGGGATCAGGATCAACACCATGGCCTGGTTCTGCGAGTTACTCTTTGCTGAACAGGGACCTCCGCTGGGAAACTATTAAATCCCGGAATCTGGGACTGGATTTTGGCCTGTTCAATAATCAGTTAACCGGTGCCCTGAATTATTTCAATAACACAACCGATGGATTACTGATAACCAAAGAAGTACCCCCATCATCAGGGCTGGATAATCCAATCCTGAATGTTGGTAAAATCTCGAACAAAGGATTAGAACTTGAAACCAACTACAAATTCTCCCGGAATGACTGGCATTTTGACCTTGGTGGAGCATTCAGTCTGCTCAGGAACAAGGTGTTGAGTTTAGCCAACCAGGATCAGGTTCTCTATGGTACAGGTTTACGTTATGGAACCGATCATATTCCTACCCAGACCAGAGTAGGAAAAGAAATCGGGGCTTTTTATTTATATGAAGCAGAAGGGATCTTTCAGTCGGATGCCGAAGCTGCCAACTACAAAAATGCCAAAGGACAGGTTTTGCAGCCTAATGCTAAAGCAGGAGATATTAAATTTAAAGATGCCAATGGCGATGGAGTGATCGATGAGTCTGATAAAACCTATCAGGGATCTGGTTTTGCCAAATACGAATACAGTCTGAACCTGGCCATCAATTACAAAAACTTCGACTTGTCACTTTTCTGGCAGGGGGTAGGCGGCAATAAGATTTACAACGGGAACCGTTTTGAACTCGAAGGAATGGATGCTGGCAGAAACTTCCTGACCACGACACTCAATGCCTGGACACCACAAAATACGCAGACAGACATGCCACGTGCAGTGCTTGGTGATCCAAACAGAAATGCACGTGAATCAACCCGTTTTCTCGAAAATGGGGCCTATCTGAGACTGAAACTAGTGCAGTTAGGTTATTCCCTGCCTCAAACCTTGCTGAAAAGGATGAAGATTAACAGACTAAGAGTCTATCTCAGCGGACAGAACCTGATTACCTTCACTAAATATACAGGTCTTGATCCCGAAATCGGCACATTCAGCGCACTGGACACTGGTGTAGACAGGATGATGTACCCTCAGAACAAGAGATTACTTGCAGGTCTTCAACTGACTTTCTAACCTAAAATATTATCAGATGAACACTCATAAAATATATATACTCTGCTGTATCTGGCTTTTAGCCATAGGCTGTAAAAAAAGCGAACTGAATCAGCAGGTTCCAGATCAGTTAACGGTAGATAATTTCTGGACAACCAAAGACCGGGCACTTTCAGGGCTTGCGGCCGCTTATTCACAGCTGGAAGGATTTGTGGCCTGGGACAATTATGTAGAGGCACGTTCGGTAAGAGAGTTCTACAGAGAGGACTATGTTATTCCCGGATCAGATGCCTACAATTATCCCTGGTGGACTGAAAATTACACTTTTGAATTTACTTCCGGAAACTATGCCATTGATCTGCTCTGGCGGGAAAACTACAGGGGAATCAATTTTTCCAACCAGGTGATTGACCATGTCGGTGCCATGAGTAGTAGTTCTATTGACGATGTCAGTAAAAAACAGATTATCGCCGAAGCAAAATTTCTGCGGGCTTATTACCACTTTAAACTGTTGAATAATTTCAGTCAGCTAATCATCAGGGATAAGGTCCCAGCCTCAGAGGCAGAGTTATCCAAAGCTTTTTCTTCCAGGGCCGAAGTCTACGATTTTATTCTGAAAGACCTGAAAGATGCAGAGCCCGATCTGCCTTTAAGATCTGCCAGGCCAGCTACCGAACTGGGCCGGGTGACCAAAAATGCTGCACAGGCTTATTTAGGCAAAGTTAATCTCTACCGGGCCGGAGACGACAAAGCGAATGCTACGGCTTATCTTAAAGAAGCACATGACTGGTTACAGAAAGTGATTCTTTCCGGTCAGTATTCGCTGGATCCTAAATTCCTGGAGATGTTTAACGGGGTAACCAAAAACAGTCCGGAATCACTTTTTGAATTGCAGCAGTCGGCCGATGCGACCAGCGGAGCTTATTACCGTTCTTACCTGAGCGATTGGGTAGCGGCATCCGAAATTGGAGGTTATGGCGAGATTTATGGAACACCACGTTTACTCGCTGAAATGCTGAAAGAAGGTAAAATTGCCAATGGAGCTTATGATACCAGAGTTTATCAGACCTTATATTTTAATGACCCTTACTTCAATGACAGTAATAACCCGCAGGTTTATGGAAGTACTTATGACAGTCAGTTCGGCGCGGGTGCCCAGACCATCGCCTTCAGGAAGTGGATTCCGGCAACGCCCGACAGGATAGGGATGGCCAATGCGATTAATTTTCCGCTGATGCGTTATGCCGATGTGTTGCTGATGTATGCCGAAGTTTTAAATGAGCAGGGGAGTTCAGAAGCTGTGAATTATATCAACCAGGTCAGACAAAGGGCAGGTTTACCCGGTGTAGCAACAGGGGACAAACAAACCGTATTTAATCAGATCATTCATGAAAGAGTCATGGAATTTACACTGGAAGGCAGTCGTTTTTATGATTTAAGGCGCTGGGGTTTACTCAGTCAGAATATGCAGGCCGCTGGCAGAAAATTCAGTATGGATAAAGCATTTTATCCGACACCACTGAAAGAAGTCATTAACAATCCGGATGTCAAATAAAGTCCCTATGAATTTAAACAAACTGATTCTCTTGCTGAGCTGTTACCTGTTTTTAACACCAGGTAAACTGCATGCGCAGCAAGCAGACTGGGAGAACCCGAAGGTCCCCTCATTAAATACAGTATATCCCCATGCCTGGTTTATGCCGGATCAGCCAATGATCCGGTCACTGGATGGTTTATGGCGGTTTAAGATCGTTCAGAACCCTTCTTTAAGACCAGTGGGTTTCTTTAAAAATACAGCACAGACTAAAAACTGGGCGACCATTAAGGTCCCTGCGCACTGGCAGACTGAAGGTTTTGATAAATACATTTTTACTGATGTGGAATATCCTATACCACCCAATCCGCCTTTTGTTCCCCGGGATTATAACCCTGTAGGGTCCTATCAGAAAGATTTTACTATAGATCCTTCCTGGAAAGGCAAACAGGTTTTTATTCACCTTGGAGCAGTAAACTCATTTTTTTATTTATGGATTAATGATCAGTATATGGGCTTCAGTAAGGATAGTAAAACGCCATCAGAATTTGATATTACCAGGGCGTTGAGGAAAGGTAAAAACACAGTATCGATGCAAGTGTTCAGATTTAGTGATGCGACTTACCTTGAAGGGCAGGATATGTGGAAACTAAGTGGCGTGGAAAGAAGTATCTTTCTGATTGCCAGACCAGGGTTCCATCTGTTTGATTTTAAGGTGAAGGCAACGCTTGATAAAACCTATAAAGACGGGCAACTGGAGCTGGATGTTAAATTTAACAGGAAACCAGGGCAAGATGAGGCTAAGGGAAAAGTTAATATTTCCCTGGCAGACCCTTCGGGTAAACTGGTTTATCAGTCCCATCAATGGATACAGCATTCGCAGCAGCTTCATTTATCAGAAAAAATTGAAAACGTGAAGAGCTGGAACGCAGAACATCCAGAATTGTATACTTTAAAAATTGCGCAGTTGAATGCAGCAGGGCAGATTGTAGAAAGCCTGACGCACCAGGTTGGTTTCAGGACAGCAGAGATTAAAAATGGCTTGTTTCTGATTAATGGAAAGGCTATCAAGATCAAAGGGGTAAACCGGCACGAACACAACATGATTACCGGAAAAGTGATCACTGAAGCTGATATGCTTCAGGATATAAAGATCATGAAACAGCTGAACATTAATGCGATGAGGTGCAGCCACTATCCGAATTCCGAAAAATGGTATGCGCTGTGTGACCGCTATGGACTATACGTGATTGATGAAGCCAATATAGAATGTGATGGGATGAGTTTAACCCCTTTGAAAACGCTATCTGATAAACCAGACTGGAAGAATGCCTATCTGGACAGAATTACGCGGATGTGGGAAAGGGATAAAAACTTTACCTGTATTATTACCTGGTCGCTGGGGAATGAAAGTGGTTTCGGAGAGAATCTGATTGCCGGATATAACTGGTTGAAAACAAAGGACCAGACCCGCCCTGTACAATATGAGGTGGCCAAACCAGACCGTTATTCTGATATCTATTGTCCGATGTATAAATCGGTCACGGTCATGGAAAATTATGTGAAAACCTGGCGCGAAAGACCGATGATCCAGTGTGAGTATGCCCATATGATGGGAAACAGCGGTGGTAACCTGAAAGACGACTGGGACCTGATCTATAAACACCCACAGTTGCAGGGTGGTTTTGTCTGGGATTTTGCAGATCAGACTTTTGCCCGTAAAGATGACCAGGGAAATCCGATCTGGGCCTATGGCAGAGATATGGGAAAAGTGGGTTTAACCAGTGATACCAGTTTTTGTGCCGATGGTTTATTGAATGGAGACCGTAGTTTCCACCCTCAGGCCTACGAATTGCAAAAAGTATATCAGAATATCAGCTTTGAAGCGACAGATCTTAAAAACTATACTTTTAAAATAAAGAACCGGTTTGATTTTTCAACACTGTCAGCCTATGGCCTAAGGTGGTTTATTAAAGGAGATGGTCAGTCTGTAGCTCAGGGTGAAATTCCAGAAACAGCCTTATTACCACAACAGGAAAAAGCGATCAGACTGAACGTTCCGGATTTTGTTCCAAAACCAGGGACTATCTATTTTCTGACTCTGGAAGCCTATTTAAAAGAAGCCTCTGCTTTGTTACCTGCTCATTTTGTGGTTGCAAAAGAACAGTTCAGATTACCTGTAGCTGTGCCCTTTGTTCCGGCATTGTCCCAGCATACCGAAAAACTGAATATAGAAACTACCAGCGATCAGTTAATTTATCAAAGCGGCGAACTGAATATTGGGTTTAACCAGCGTACAGGTTTACTGGAAAGCTATGCTATTGCTGGTCAGCAATTGATTAAAAACGCATTGGAACCCCATTTCTGGCGTGCAGCGACAGATAATGATATCGGAAACAGTATGCAGATCAACAGTAAAATCTGGCAGACTGCCTTTCAGACAGCACAATTGAAATCTTTCAAAAATGAGCTTCCATCACCAGATAAAGCAGTGGTTATAACTGTGCATTATCTGCCGGTAGTTGAGCTGACCTGTACCACTATTTATACCATTCATAGTGACGGGGATGTAGACGTAAAATATCAGATGAAAGCCGGTGCAGGCAACTTTCCTGAACTGCAAAGGGTAGGGATGAGGGTAATTCTCCATCCTGAATTTGATCAGGTGAGCTGGCTGGGCCGGGGACCTTTTGATAATTATTCGGACAGAAATTATGCCGCCCATACTGATCTATATCAGATGAAAGCAGATTCTTTGTTTTTCCCTTATCCACGGGCACAGGAAAGTGGTTACCGGACTGGCGTGCAATGGGTTGCCCTGTTAAATCCTGCGGGAGTAGGTCTGATGGCTATAGGTGAACCTGAAATCAGTACCGGAATACTCCATTTTGATCTTCATAAACTGGATTTTGATAAAAATGCCCCGCAAAATGTTCATGGAGGATCGATGACTAATGATCCGTTGATCTGGTGGAATATCGACAGCCGGCAGACAGGCCTGGGCGGTGATAACAGCTGGGGTGCAAAAGCTCATGAGCAATACCGGCTTCCTTACCAGGATTATACTTATTCCTTTACCCTGAGACCTATATTCAAAAACCAGGTTCTAACAGAAAGAGCAAAAAAATAGCATAATATATTTGATGAAGCGATTATTATTTGTTGTACTCAGCTTTAGCCTGAGTACAACTTTCGGACAGAACCAGAGAGATTTATTTCCTGACGTATTAAGATTAGGTTACGAGGTTAAGACACCCACGCAGATTGAAGCCAATGTGTTTTCAGATCTGGGTGCCTGGCATGCTTATACTTTGCCTTCAGCCCCAAAAGATTATGGGGCATTTATAGGCCCGATGGTGATGGATATGAATGGGCAGTGGCTGGCAAATACGCTGGCGAAACTCAGATTCAGCATTGACGGTGAAGATTCGGATCCTGGTCAGGGGAAGATCAGTCAGCATTATTATCCGGGATTTTTACAACAGGATATCCGGATGGCTGATTTAAGTATCAGTTTACAGCTTATTTTTGTATCAGACAGAACAGCCATGATCCGGACGAGGATTACCAGCCAGTCTTCGAAACGACATAGAATCGGGCTGTCCTGGTCTGGTTCCTGTCTTTTAAAGGATACCCATTTAAAACAGCAGGGAGATCAGATCTGGATAGATTTTAACCAGGGACATAGTTTCCTGCTCAATTTTCCTGCAAAAGATAAACTCAGTTATCAACTGACAGGCAAAGGATATACTGCAGTTTTACCTGAGCGGATATTGGAACCGGGTGAAGTTTTTGAGACTACCCATACAGAAAGCTATTATCTGGACAAAGCAGAAATTCCTGTCAAAGCAGTAGCTTATAACTTTAACCAACAGTTTCTGGATAACCAGAGCCGTTGGGATCAATATCTGGATAGTTATTTCAATGCACCTGGTGTAAAACTGGCTGATAGTATTCAGCGCAGACTGGCTGTTAAATCTATTGTAACCCTGATGACCAACTGGCGGAGCAAAGCAAAAGATCTGCTGCATGATGGTGTGTTCCCTTCTTTGAATTACCAGGGTTTTTATGGGTTCTGGAGTTGGGACAGCTGGAAACAGGCAGTCGGTCTCAGTTATTTCTTTCCTGCACTGGCCCGGGAAAATATGCTGGCTATGTTCGATTATCAGGATCAGCACGGAATGATTGCGGATTGTATTTATACCGATCAAAAGGAAAATAACTGGCGCGATACCAAACCTCCACTCGCTGCCTGGGCAGTATGGGAAATTTATCAGCGCAAACCAGACAGGAAGTTTCTCGAAAGGATTTATCCCAAACTGGTCAGTTATCACCGGTGGTGGTACAAGAACAGGGATCATAATCAAAACGGACTTTGCGAATATGGATCTGCAGACGGGACAAGAGTAGCAGCATTGTGGGAAAGTGGAATGGACAATGCAGTCAGGTTTGACCAGGCTGTATTATTACAGAACAATGCCAGTGCCTGGTCGCTGAACCAGGAGTCGGTAGATCTCAATGCCTATTTGTATGCAGAGAAGAGTTACCTGGCAAAAATAGCTTTGACCCTGGGACTGGATCAGGATGCAGCCAACTGGAATGCACAGCTTTCTCCTTTAAAAAAGCTGATCAATGATACTTTTTATCAGGAGGCAAAAGGGTTTTATTATGATAAAATGCTGGATGGGAGTTGGGTAGAGGTGACGGGTACCGAAGGATGGATACCACTATGGGCAGGGATTGCAAGTCAGAAACAGGCTGCTTCGGTACTGAGGATGATGGAGAAAGAAAATAAATTCAATACCCCTGTGCCAATGCCAACCTTAGCTGCAGATCATCCGGCTTTTGATCCGTTAAAAGGATACTGGAGAGGTCCAGTGTGGCTGGATCAGGTTTATTTTGGGTTAAATGGTCTGCATCAGTATGGCTACGATAAGGAAGCTTCAGAATTTTTAATTAAGTTACTACAAAATGCAAATGGGCTGACAGGCAGGGAAGCGATCAGGGAGAATTACCACCCGGTAAGTGGCAAGGGCTTGAATGCCATTAATTTTAGCTGGTCAGCAGCACATCTTTTACTCATGCTTAAAGAAAATACGTTATGATACTTTCCGCGAAATATATTCAGGAACTACTACACAAATATTATGCAATGGAGGTTTCCGTTGAAGCCACAACTGGTTATGAAGATCAGAATTTTCTGCTAAAGGATCACCAGGGAAATAAGTTTATCAGTAAGGTGACGACCGATGACAGCCAGCTTTATTTTCTGGAAGCACAGCTCAGAACAATGGAGCATCTGGCAGCTTCACCTGTCGGTTCATTTATACAGAGGGTAGTGAAAAATACAACGGGGGAGCATTTGACCAGGATTTCTGAAAACGGAATCAACCTGTCTATGCGGGTATTAACCTATCTGGAAGGTGGTCTTATTGCAGATCTGCTGATTCCACAGGCTGAGATTTTTGACAGCCTGGGTTATCTGCTGGGCAGTATGGATAAACATCTGGAAGGTTTTGTACATCCTGCGGCCTACCGTTATAACGATTGGGATTTAACGCAAGTGCTGGACTGCCGGGAAAATCTGAAATACATCAAAGATCATGAAAAGCGGACTTTAGCGGCCTATTTTCTGCTTCAGTACGAAATGGAAGTTTTGCCTTTACTTCCGCAATTAAGAAAGGCTGTGATCCACAATGATGCCAATGATTATAATCTGCTGATCAATAATGGTCAGGTTACCGGCATTATAGATTTTGGGGATATGGTAGAAAGCGCGCTCATCAATAATCTTGCGGTGGCCTGTACTTATGCCCTATTCAGACAGTTTGAACCCCTGGAAGTAGCGGAGAGACTGGTTAGTAGTTATCATCAGGTGTATCCCTTAACCAGGCCGGAGCTATCTGTCCTGTATTATCTGATCGCTGCAAGATTATGTAAAAGTGTAACAACTTCTGCTTTCCAAAGAACGAAAAGCGAAAATAAACATCATTTTGTATCAGAAAATGATGCCTGGATTTTGTTATACCAATGGATTAAAATTAATCCGCTACAAGCCCATAACCGCTTTAATCTTTGTTGTGGCTATCCTTCTGTTTTTGGGGAAGATGACGGTTACAGCAATTTAAAAGAACAAAGAAAAATGCATATCGGGGCCAATCTCAGTATCAGTTATCAGAAGCCGCTTAAAATAATCAAAGGCGCTTTGCAGTATTTATATGATGATCAGGGTAATACTTATACAGACTGCGTCAACAACGTAAGTCATGTCGGGCATTGTCATCCACGGGTGGTGATGGCGATGCAAAAACAAGTGGCCAGGCTGAATACGAATACCCGTTATTTACATGATAGTCTGGTTCAATATGGAAAGATGATCACTGATACCATGCCTTCTAAACTTCAGGTCTGCTATTTTACCAATTCAGGGAGTGAAGCCAATGATCTGGCTATCAGGATCAGCAGAATGATGACCGGTCAGAAAGATATCATCGTGCTGGACCATGCTTATCACGGAACCTCAACTGTTGCGATGGAACTGAGCCCTTATAAGTTTGATGGGCCTGGAGGAACGGGACAACAGCCCTATATCCATAAAGGAATGAACCCAGATCTTTATCGCGGTCATTACCGTTATGGAGATGAAGACGCCGGACAAAAATATGCAGCGGCTATCGGCGAAAAGATTGATGAACTGAAAGAAAAGGGGACTGGGATAGCTGCTTTTATCTGTGAGACCTTATTAGGTGTAGGCGGGCAGATTCCTTTACCTGAAGGTTATCTGAAAGCTGTTTACCAGCGCGTCAGAGAAGCGGGAGGCTTGTGTATTGCTGATGAAGTACAGGTTGGATTTGGCAGAGTGGGAGAGCATTTCTGGGGTTTTGAATTACAGGATGTTGAACCGGATATCGTGGTTCTGGGCAAACCGATAGGAAATGGCCATCCGCTGGCTGCGGTAGTCGTTACTGCCGAAATTGCGGCGGCTTTTAACAATGGGATGGAATATTTTAATACTTATGGAGGGAACCCGGTTTCTATGGAAACAGGCATTGCAGTTTTGCAGGTTATACAAGATGAACAATTGCAGCAAAGAGCAAGAGAAACTGGTGATTATCTGGTGGAACAGCTCAGGGAACTGATGGAAAAATACCCGCTGATTGGGGATGTCAGAGGAAAGGGTTTATTTGTTGGTGTGGAACTGGTCAGAGACCGGGAAACCCTGGTTCCAGCGGTTCCTGAAATCAACGAAATTGTAGAACAGATGAAAGACCGGGGATTCTTGTTAAGTACCGATGGGCCTTTGCACAATGTGTTGAAAATCAAGCCTCCGATGCTGTTTAACCGCGAAGATGCAGCTTCATTTGTGGCTCATTTAAATGATGTGCTGCATGGCTATTCATAGGGCTTTTGCAAAAAAAACAATTTAGGGTGTAATAAAATAAGGAGTCTGCTGACTAAGGTTTTAAATCAACAGAATCATGAAAACAAAAAGCTTAATTATCCTGACTATCAGCACTCTTCTACTGATGAGTGTCACCTTGTATGCTAAAGCCGATCCAGCTGCCTTTCAGGTAAAGGTGACCGGTAAAGGCCAGCCTATGTTATTTATCCCTGGTGCTACCTGCAGTGGCGAGGAATGGAAAGAAACCGTTGCACGTTACAGTAACCATTATCAATGTCATGTTTTTACACTGGCTGGTTACGCGGGTGCTGCACCGGTAGAGTCAAAAGATTACCTGGATACCTATAAAACCGAAATCATTAAATACATCCGGGACAAAAAACTGAATAAAGTAATTCTGGTCGGTCATTCGATCGGTGGTTTTTTGTCACTTTGTATCGCTTCGGAAATGCATGACCACCTGGAAAGAGTAATTATAGTAGATGCAATGCCCTTTTTTGCAGCAGCGTTTAACCCGAATGCCAAAGCCGGATTTAATGAAGAAATGGCTAAAAATATGCTGGCAGGTTATGATAAAATGGATACGGAGAAACTGAGATCCAGTCAGCGGGGTATAGCTAAGTATTTATGTGCCGATTCTACTCAATGGGCAAAAATAGCAGAATGGGGAGTCCAGTCAGATCACCGGACTATGGCCTATACCATGAGTGAAATGCTTGGAAAAGATATCCGTCAGCAAATCTCATCCATTCAGGTTCCTGTACTGGTCCTTGCTGCTTTTATGCCAAAACCAGGTTCTCCTTTATTTACCAGCGAACATGTAACTGATATTTTTACCAAACAGTATCAACAATGTAAAACCTGCGTCATTCACGTAAGTCCTTCAGCGAAACATTTTATTATGTATGATGCACCTCAGTGGTATTACCAGGAAATTGATACTTTTATTAAAGCGGGCTAAATATCTTAGATCAAACCTATGTTAGCTAAACAGGAAATATTGTTTAATGAGTTGGTTAAAGCACATCATGCCAGTATTTACCGGATCTGCCGGGCATATCTTTATGATGTGTCCCATGCGGATGATTTATATCAGGAAATCTTGTTTCAGGTCTGGAAAAGTCTGCAGAATTTTAAAGGGGAATCAAAAGTTGGTACCTGGATCTATCGTATAGCCGTAAATACAGCAATTAGTTTTAACCTGAAGAACAAAAAACAACAGTTCGAATCCTTACCGGATTTTATCCAGGTACCATATGAAGAAACACTTCAGCAAAAACAGGAGCAGGAAACCCAGCTGGATCAGCTGCGTTACTGTATCAGTCAGTTGGAAACACCTGACAGGCTGGTAATTTCTTTAGTACTGGAGGATAAAAGTTATAAGGAAATTGCAGAAATCACAGGAACTAATATTAACAATGTGGGGGTTAAGATTAACCGTATCAAAGCGCGTTTAGTTAAACTCATGGAAAATAGAAAAGGAATATGAATTTTGAAGATCTGCAGAAAAGCTGGCAAGGTCAGCCTGTAAATGTCATCACAGATACCAGTAAACTCAAATCTTCTCTGCAAACCAGGTGGGAGAAGTATCAGTCTAAGCTGTTTAAACAAAAGGTGTATGGAAGTATTTTGCTCCTGGTTACACTGGTTGGAATCGGATGGGTTTATCTTGCCTTTCACGAGCTGTTCAGATGGCCCTTTACTGTAAGTATTGCTGCGATGTATGCTTTAATACTGGTTTATATTTTTGTAAGCTGGAAAAGTTATGCGTTTAAAAAAGAAAATCTGGAGAGCTCCAGTGCAGGATATATCAGTTATCAGCTGGATAAATTAAAGTGGCAACGCAAAACGGTTACTTTATACACCTGGATTTACCTGGTTTTACTATGGCTATCTCTGGTGATGTATATATCAGAAGTCGCGGCTAAAGGAACGGTCTTTTTTCAGTGTATGGCTGTACTGGTTGTTACAACTTACATTCTGGGTGTACACTTGTGGTACAGATATAAAAAGCAAAAGAAAGTGCTTTCTGAAATTGATGAAATGACTGCTGATCTGCAACAGATCAGGCAAGAGTTAACGGATTAAACCTGATGCTCCCGCCAAACGGAAAAATTTGACGGGTAGCCAGATTTATAGCGGTGGCCATCAGAAGGCTGTTGAGGTAATCAACTCCTTCAGACTTTCAAGGTTTCCCTTTACTGCATCCATTTTTTGATAAGCCAGATCATAGGCATCCTGGCCCAGGAAAAGATGTAAAGGAGGATTGGGCTCGGTAGCTACCTGAATAATAGCTGCTGCGGCTTTTTCAGGATCTCCCTGCTGGTTGCCGTCAATCAGGTTCTGATGCTGATCCTGTGATTCGCGAACTGATTGGTAAGCATCTATCTGATGTTTCGGTACATTTAAAGAATCTGTAGACAAGAAACTAGTGCGGAAATATCCTGGTGAAACTATAGTCGCATGAATGCCAAAAGGTTCGGCTTCGGCGGCTAAGGCCTCAGTGAAACCCTGAACTGCAAACTTTGTCGCACAATAGATTCCAAATCCCGGGAAATAACCTGTAAAACCACCTATTGAAGAGATATTAAAAATGTGTCCGGACAACTGTCTGCGCAAATGCGGCATGACCTTGCGGATTACATTTAATGAGCCGAATACATTGATGTCAAAATTTGCCCTTGCTTCTTCGTCACTCAATTCTTCCAGACTGCCTGCCAATCCGTAACCAGCGTTGTTCACCACGACATCTATACGGCCGAATTGTTGAATTGTTTGGGCAATGGCCTTTCCGACACTATCTTCAGATCTCAGGTCGACATTTAAAGGCAGGTAGTTCGCAGAAGGTTTTGCATCGGCACCTTCATTGAGCTCTTCGATACTTCTGGAGGTCGCAGCCACCTGGTGACCCTGATCCAGTAATTGTTTGATTAAGGCAAGACCAAGACCTTTGGAGGCTCCGGTTACAAACCATACTTTTTGATTATCCATTTTGATTTTTTTATAATACAAATGTATCTCAAAGCAACAGGCAGGTGTTTACATAATTCAAGCCATTAATTGCAAAATTCAAACCATCAGGTTAGGAGTCTGTTTAAGAGCCTGCTTAAAATTCAGAATCTTTTTCCAATGATCACCGAATAGCACCGCAAATTCATATATTCAAATCGATTTATGATTTCGGGAGAAGATGATAGAAATTATTGGGAACAAATGCGGCTTGGTGACCAGGACGCTTTGTTTGGTTTGTATAATAACCAGTATTTTCATTTAATCCGTTTTGGTCTGAAAATCAATCCTGATGATGAGCTGGTAAAAGACTGTGTAAATCAGGTTTTTCTGAATCTCTGGGATAAAAGAGCGAAGCTGAACCCGGTGGAAAACGTAAAATCATATCTGATGACATCGCTTAAAAGATGTATGCTCGATCAGCTGGCCTATATTGACCGGACAAATCACGCCCTTCATCAAATGGGTGAAACCAGCGAATCCAATGAGCTTTCCTATGAGGAGATCATGATTGGTGTACAGCAGGATGAAGAGCTGAAAAATAAATTGAAAATCGCAATCGGACAACTTACGCCAAGACAGTTTGAACTGATTCAGCTTAAATTTTTTGAGGGACTCAGTTATGACCAGATCGCAGAGCGAACTTCTCAGACGGTAAAAACCGCTTATAATACGGTTTACGACGCTATCAAAACACTTCGGAAGATCCTTAAGTAATGGTCGGGGAAATCCCACCATCGGACTGTGTTATAACTATGCTGAGGCCACGTTTTCCCTAAGGCAAAAGGTGGCCTGAACGTGGGGTAATGGTGGCCTAATGGTGGCCTCATCTCGAACAGTACCCAGAGCTCCTGTTTTTTATTTGAAAAAAACATCAGATTTCCTTAGGAAAAATCTCCTGTTTCTCCGTCTGTAAGATAAAAAGAAGATATGATGTTTCCGGAAAATGATTTTTTAACAGAAGAATTGATTTGTAATGAGTCTTTTCAGGACTATTGTCTGGGAAAAAGTCTGGAAAATCATGTTTTATGGGAAAACTGGATTAGTGCCCGTCCTGAAAGAGCTGCTGATATTGAAAATGCCAAACAATTAGTCAATATACTTGCCGTCAAACAAGGTAGCAGATTGGAACAGGTAAAAGAACTGAAATCGGGACTTTTACAAAAAGCATCCTTTCAGCATTTACTGACCAGGAACGATCAACTGAAAATACCAGTTCAGATCCGTCCACGTTTTTATAAATACAGTGGTATTGCAGCTGCAATTGTGTTTTTACTGGGGTCTTTGTTTTTTATGCTGCATCGTAACTTAACGGTGAAAGAGAGTCAGTCTGCAAGTGCATCTTATTTTGCCTCCGGGAACCAACCTCGAAAAACAATTGTGCTGGCCGATGGGACGGTAATTACCCTAAACAAACACAGTGAAATCCGTTTGGCAGCTAATTTCAGTCCGGCGCAGAGAGAATTATGGCTGAGTGGCGAAGCATTTTTTGAAGTCAGACATGATGCCGCTCATCCCTTTACTGTACATACTTCATGGAATGATATCAGAGTGTTAGGTACAAGTTTTAATGTCAAAGCTTATCCTCGGACCAGTGCTATTGAAACGTCCCTGATCCGTGGTAGTGTTCAGGTTGTCTCAAAGCAACATCCGGGTTATTCCGTTCTATTAAAACCTGATCAGAAACTGGTCTACCGGAACCTGCCGGCAGGTCAGCAGGCAGATCTTAAAAAGATATTTGCCGTATCCGTGTTGCATGGAGCTCATCCGGCTCACAGTACTGAAGAAACGGCATGGGTACAAAACCGGATGACCATTGATAACGAGCCATTTGCAGAAGTTGCAGCGAAACTTCAGCGCTGGTATGGAATCGAAATCGTCATTCAGGACGAACTGGTGAAAAATTACCGGTATTCCGGAACCTTTGAAAATGAGAGTATTACCAAAACTCTTGAGGCCCTGCAGGTTGCTTATCCTTTTGAGTTTAAAGTTGAACAAAACAGGATAGTCATCAATAAATAAGCAGCGGACCACAATAAGCTAACCACCAATACAATTTATATCAACAAACCTTAAACCAACCAATATGAGAAAAACCTTACTTCTTACGCAGTCTGGTAAGTTTTTAGTCAGCAGCAGAATGTTGCTGCTGACTAAACTTACCGGCTTTATCTTACTGATTATGTGTATGCAGGTCTCCGCTTCGGGATTTGCACAGCAGAAAATCAGTATTACGGCAGAGCATACCAGCATCCGTAATTTATTAAAGACAATCGAAAAACAGACGGATTACCGCTTTGTTTATAGTGACCGCATCTTATCAGGTGATGAAAAAGCTTCTTTAAATGTGCATGATGTTTCGCTGGATGAGGCTATGCAACTGATCTTAAAACAGACAAACCTGACCTATATGCTTAAAGAAAGTAACCTGGTCGTTATTTATTCAGGGAAAAAAGGGCAGGACATTGTTGTTTCAGGTCGTGTAGCAGATGAAACTGGTTTGCCAATACCTGGTGTCTCTGTCCGGTTAAGCGGCACATCGGTCATAACCAGTACAGATAGTGAGGGGAAATTTTCCATCCGTGTTCCCGATCATTCGGCTATGCTCGAATTTTCTTATGTAGGTTATGTCAGACAAGTAGTTGCTGCCAGCGGGAATGTCCTGCAGATTGTGCTCAAAACGGACAACAGAAATTTACAGGAGGTGGTTGTCACTGGTTATACCAATTATAAACGGACTCAGTCTGCCAGTGCAGCAACTTTAGTTTCTGCCGATAAAATTAACGATGTACCGGCACTGACTTTTGACCAGATCCTGCAGGGGCGTGTAGCCGGAATGAGTGTGATATCCAGTTCCGGTCAGCCTGGACAGAGTGCAGCAGTGGTTATTCGTGGGGTAGGTAGTATCAATGGTTCTACAGATCCTTTATACATTATGGATGGAACACCGATTGAAGCCAGTTATTTTCAGACGATTAATTCGGCTGATATTGAAAATGTAACGGTATTAAAAGATGCCTCTGCAAAAGCACTTTATGGGTCAAGGGGATCTAATGGTGTAATCCTGATTACCAGTAAAAGAGGAAAATCGGGTAAAATACAGGTTCAGTATACCTCTCAATATGGTTTTTCTAAACTGACTGAACCCAAATTCACGATGATGAATACCACGCAAAGACTTGCTTTTGAAGAAGGTGTCGGCGTAGATTTTGGAAGAACACTCGGGCCGGGATGGACTTATTCTCCGAAAAATCCTGATTATATTTCTGGTACAGCTGCTTTCAGACAAACCGCAGATCATATTCTGGATAGCCTGAGACATATCAATATTGACTGGAGAGATGAGTTTTACCAGCAAAGTAAATTCCAGGAACAGCAGGTGAGTGTGAGCGGAGGAAATGAAAATGTCCGGTTTTATAATTCCCTGAACTATTATAAACAGGATGGTATTGCCAGACGTACCGGTCTGGAAAGATATGCACTGAAAAGTAACCTTGATTTTAAATCAGATAAATTTTCCGGAAATGTCAACCTGAATATTGGTTATTCTAACCAGAGTTTCACTGAAGGGGAAGGCAGCAGCAGGGGTGGGACAGCTATGTCGGCTGTTTATTATGCCTTGCCTTATGAAAATCCTTATGCACCCGATGGTACTTTGATTCATCCGGGGAACCAGGATAAATACTTCATCCTGGATCAGCGCGAAGGCAGTCAGGCACTGGAACGTTTACTGAATTCTTCAAGTAAAACTGACCAGTTAAAATCTATTATTGGGGTGGGCCTGGCTTATCAGTTATTGCCAGAGCTGAAAATTACCACCAAAGCCGGAATAGACTATAGAAATTCAACTGACCAGGCTTATATCAATCCCGACTCTTATTACGGGTCAATCAATAATTCCAATACGCTTGGCGGAAAAGGAAGATTTGATGAAGGTACCCGGAGAAATTTCAATATCAGTTCTACTACAGGGTTGACATATGCTAAAACATTTAATCAGAAACACGATTTTGAAGCTTCTGCTTTTTATGAATACAACTATAATAACTATAATGCTTTTGGTTTCTCGGGCTTTGGTTTAGACGGCCGTCTGCCGGAAACACCGGCAGGAATTACCAATAGTGCAGATTACCTGCCTAACGTAAATGGTTCAAAAACAAGCAGTGCCCTGGCCTCATTTATGGGCGTGGCAAGATATACCTATGATAACAGGTATACACTGACCGGAAGCTATCGTTATGATGGTTCTACCAAGGTGGCTCCTCAAAACAAATGGCGCGGGTTTTACTCTGCCGGAGCTAACTGGAATGCGAAAAATGAGGTTTTTCTAAAGCAGAATGAGCTGATCTCAGATTTGAGTTTCAGAGTGAGTTACGGTACTTCAGCGAGTCCTTTCGGAACAGGCGATTTCCTGTATCTTCCAGCCTATAGCACTAATGTAAGTTATGGAGGGGCACCAGGGATCAGCCCTACTGCTGCGGGCAACCCTAATTTTGACTGGGAATATGTTAAAGAATTCAATACAGGTTTTGACCTGACTTTATTTAAAAGCCGCAGATTACGCTTATCGGCCGATTATTATAACAAAATTACCAACAACATGTTCATCGATCAGCCGCCTTCGGCTACTTCCGGATTTTCTGTGCTGAGTTTAAGTACGGGTAAGATGAGAAACAGAGGTGTTGAATTTGACCTGAGCGGTGATGTGATCAAAACCAGGGATTTTACCTGGACGCTGGGCGTGAATGCAGGTTATAATAAAAATGTAGTGTTGCACGTATCAGATGTGGCTGATTCTTATCCGGATGGTGATACAAGGATTTTACAGGTAGGTTTACCTTATGGATCATATTATGCGCCACAATGGGCAGGGGTCAATCCGCAGACAGGCGAGGCGCAGTATTACAATAAGGATGGCAGCATTACCACCACCTACAATTCCAATACGCAGAGTGTGGCTAAATCAGGCAGTTTATATCCTTCCTTTACCGGTGGTTTTAATACAAGTTTAAGCTGGAAAGGAATTACCGCCAGTGCCTTGTTCTCTTTTGTATCCGGGGTATCCAGATGGAATAATGAAGATTTTTATAATGAAAATCAGCGTTATGCGACCAGTAATCAGTCGATCAGAATGCTGGATGACCGGTGGATGAAACCAGGCGATGTGAAAACCCTGCAACGTTTTGACATTCCAAGGAATTTCACTTCCAAAGATATTCAGGATGCTTCGTTCCTGAGACTCAGAAACGTGAATATCAGTTATACCTTACCTAAGGCTTTATTGGAAAAGATCAAAGTGGTTAAAAATTTAAAGGTTTTTGTACAGGGCCAGAACCTGGTGACCTGGACTAAATGGAGAGGGCTTGATCCTGAAAATAACGGAGTGGCCGGGCTTTTCCAGTATCCTAATGCAAGAACATATACTGCGGGAATTAGTGTTAACTTTTAAAATTACGACCATGATTAATCATAACTATATCAAATATACACTTATACTTTCTTTGTCGGTACTGCTGTTTTCCTGTACCAAACTGGATGTCAAACCAACAGACATTATTGATGCCAGCAAAGCTTACAGAAACCTGAGTGATGTAAATCTGGGTTTATTAGGGGCTTATGCTAATTTAGATTATACGTTGATCGGAGTCAATTCTGTGGTCTCAGATGAGGTCATGCTGCCTACCGAAAATACGGTCAGTAATACCGATGCCCACCGGTGGCTTTATACGCCTGACAACGGTTCAGTAACTTCGGCTTATCCGGGTTATTATGTTACTATTGACCGGGTAAACAGGACGCTTGCCGGGCTGGACGGAATAACCGTTGCTGCGGCTGACCAGCCTTTGAGGGATCAATACAGAGGTGAACTGCTGGCACTAAGGGCATTCTGTCATTTTGAATTACTCAGGATGTATGCTTCGGCTTATCAGAGCGGTGCCCTGGGAGTTCCTTATATGAAAACGTCTGTAATCAGTTACCCTGCCCGTGATCCATTTGAGGTAGTAGTCGCTGATGCTAAAGCTGATCTTGTAGCAGCTAAAGCGCTGCTTCCAACTTCTTTTACTGATAATACCCGTTTAACCAAAACAGCAGTCTCTGCGATCCAGGCCAGGTTAGCTTTATATGCTAAGAACTGGGCTGAAGCGATTACTTATGCGACAGAGGCTATTAATCAATCGCCGCTGGCAACTATAAACCAGTTTCCTGGAATCTGGACAGATGTGGCCAATAATGAGGTGATCTGGAAATTGAAAAGAGTACTCGGAGACCCGCGTTCAGATAACCTGATCGGGGAATTATATTACCGTCAGTCAGGAGGGATTGTACTGTATGCCCCTTCTTTTAAACTGATTAACACCTTTGATACCTCTAATGACGTACGTTATGCAGCCTATATCAGGTTTGATGATACCAGAGGTGTCAATACTTCCAAATACCTGGTTAATAAATACGCAGGGGCAGCAGCTTCACCAGGTCTGGCAGATATTAAACTCTTCAGAACAGGTGAAATGTACCTGATCAGGGCAGAAGCTGAAGCTGAAACTTCGGGAGATGCCGCCGGGGATATCAATGTTTTACGCAGTGCAAGGATTAATGGTTATAATCCTGTAACTTTCAATGGTAAAGATGATTTAATCAATGCAATTTATACGGAACGGTTCAAAGAATTAGCTTTTGAAGGTCACCGGTTCTTTGATTTGAAAAGAAGAAACCTGCCAGTACAAAGGTTACCTGAAGATGCGATCAATACTTCTGGTGCAGTTACCTTATTACCTTCACAGGCACAATATGCTTTGCCTATTCCTGCACTGGAGATTTCCGTTAATAAAAACACAGTTCAAAATCCTAAATATTAAAAACCAAACACATGAACCAAAATTTGAAATTGCTCACTATACTAATTTTATGTTTAGTGGCTAATGTAACTTTCGCACAGGAAAAATATGTCATGGTCATTCACGGCGGTGCCGGAACCATTACGCGGAAAAATATGACCCCGCAAAAGGAAGCAGCCTATATCGCTGCATTGACCAAAGCACTGCAAACCGGTTATGATGTACTGAAATCAGGAAAAACGAGTCTGGATGCAGTAGAGGCTACTATTCATATCATGGAAGATTCTCCATTGTTTAACGCTGGAAAAGGTTCTGTGTTTACGCATGACGGACGTAATGAAATGGATGCAGCGATCATGAATGGAAAAACGCTGATGGCTGGAGCGGTTGCTGGTGTAACTACAATTAAGAACCCGATCTCGGCAGCAAGGGCTGTGATGGAAAAATCGGAGCATGTCATGATGGTTGGTCCGGGTGCAGAGCTATTTGCGAAACAGGCTGGCGTTGAAATCGTTAATCCTAAATATTTCTATACTAAAGAACGCTGGGATGGCTTACAGCAAGCTATTAAAGAAGATTCGACCAAGGCTGTACTGGATCACGGGAATAAAAAAAGCATGAAACTGGGCACAATTAACCATGACTATAAATTTGGTACAGTGGGAGCTGTTGCACTGGATCAGGCAGGTAACCTGGCTGCAGGTACTTCGACCGGAGGGATGACCAATAAGAAATATGGACGTGTAGGGGATTCGCCGATCATTGGTGCCGGTACTTATGCGAATAATTTAACAGCGGGTATTTCCTGCACAGGCTGGGGAGAGTTTTATATTCGTAATGTGGTGGCACATGACATTTCTGCCCTGATGGAATATAAAAACCTGCCGGTAGCAGAAGCAGCCAAAATAGTTTTGGACAAGGTGGGTAAAATGGGAGGTGATGGCGGTCTGATTGCTTTAGATGCCAAAGGAAATGTAACCATGCCATTTAATACTGAAGGTATGTACCGTGGGACAGTGACTGAAGGTGGTAAAATTGAAGTGCTGATCTATAAATAAAAGCTAATCATGGTTAATAGAATTGATTTATACCTGCGGTATGTACTGCTGGTGGGTTTACTCTGCGCAGTAAACATTGGAATTTGTCAGGTTAAGAGTAAGCCTGTTTTACCTAAAGGGAGTCTGTTTATTATTGGTGGTGGGGACCGTTCTCCTGAACTCATCAGAGAGCTCATCCAGACAGCGAAGCTGGGGACAGCGGATTATATTGTTGTGTTGCCTATGGCAACCGAAGAACCTGAAGCTTCTTTTGAGGCGATTAAGGCACAGTTATCTGCCGCTGCAAAAAACAAAATCTATAATTTTAATTTTCAGGGTGAGCGGGTGAACGATAAAAAATGGCTGGACTCTCTGGAAAATGCAAAACTTGTCTTTATTACCGGTGGTGATCAAAGCAAATTTATGAAAGTAGTTTTGAATACTCCGGTTTACGCGGCCATTCATAAAGCCTATGAAAAAGGGGCAACTATTTCTGGTACAAGTGCTGGTGCAGCGGTAATGAGCAGACATATGATAACCGGGAACCAGTTACTGGATACCAGCTACCGGGAAACTTTTAACAAATTACGGGCGGATAATATCGAATTTGAAAGTGGAATGGGTTTGCTGGATTCGGTGATTATTGACCAGCATTTTTTAAAACGGAGCAGATATAACCGGCTGCTTTCTGCTCTTGCGGCTTATCCTTCCTATGAATGTATTGGTATAGACGAAGGAACCGCGATTATTGTTCATGGTAAAAAGATAACAGTGGCTGGTGTAAGTCAGGTGGTTAGAATAGCTGATCCTAAAGAACTAAAAGTTGGCGCAAACCATCTGATCACTGTAGAGGATTTACGGTTTAGTTTATATGGGGCGGGTGATCAATTCAATTTAAAATAGGTTTTTTTTGAAAAAATAATATCCTGTTTGCTAAATTTGAGATATGAGCATTCGGGAAGCATATAACAACTGGGCAATACAGTACGATACCAATCAGAATAAAACACGTGATCTGGAAGGGCTGGCATTAAGAACAGTTCTGGATGATATTTCTTTTGAACGTTGTCTGGAGATTGGTTGCGGAACAGGTAAGAATACAAGTTGGCTGGCAGAAAGGGCAAAAAGGCACACTGCGGTGGATTTTTCTGAGGAAATGCTGGCCAAAGCCAAAGCTAAAAATAAAGGAAGCCAGGTTGATTTCAAGCAGGCTGATATTACTGAACCCTGGTTATTTACAGATGGAAAATATGATCTGATAGGCTTTAGCCTGATTCTCGAGCATATTGAAAATCTTGACCATATCTTTAAAGAGATAGTAAAAATAATGGATGCAGGCGGTTATGTCTACATAGGCGAACTGCATCCATTTAAACAATATTCGGGCTCTGGTGCGCGTTTTGATACGGCCGAAGGACAACAGGCAGTTACCTGCTTTACACATCATATTTCTGAATTTACCACTCTCGCTAAAAAATACGGATTTGAAATCATCACGCTGAATGAATATTTTGACGATGATCAGTCCGGAACTCTTCCAAGAATATTAAACCTGTTATTGAGAAAAAGGTAATATGAAGATTTTTGCGGAAACCGAAAGACTGATTTTAAGAGAAATTGTAGCTGCTGATAAATATGGGATGTATGAGCTGGATACTGATCCGCTTGTCCATAAATATCTGGGTAATCAGCCTGTCACAAGTATGGAGCAGGTGGAAGAAGCTATTGAATTTATCCGAAACCAATATGTGACCAATGGGACTGGCAGGCTGGCTATTGTGGAAAAGGAAACCAGTTCTTTTATTGGCTGGGCAGGGTTAAAGCTGATGAAGGTCAATTATAATAATCATGTGAATTATTATGACGTAGGTTACAGGCTGATCAGGAAATACTGGGGAAAGGGATTTGCCACTGAAGCAGCTAAAGCTTCGCTGGATTATGGTTTTGAAAGTCTTAACCTGGATACAATTTACGCCATAGCGGATGTGAAAAATACAGCGTCAAGAAGTGTACTGGAAAAAATAGGTTTACGGTGTACGGCACAGTTTGACCTGGAAGGAGATGAACATGACTGGTTTGAAATTACCAGAGAAGAATGGAAAACAACTGATAGCTTATGATCAATTCAATTTATACAGCTGAACATTATAAATGGGGTACGGATTGTGATGGCTGGCACCTGCTCCAGTCACCTGGTTTAAGTCTGATCCAGGAACTGATGCCTCCTGATACCGGCGAAGTTCTGCATTATCATGAAAAAGCAGAACAGGTCTTTTATATCCTGGATGGCGTGGCTACCTTTAAACTCGGGGAAAAGATCTGGACTATGATTAAAGGAGATAGCATTCATGTGCTGCCCGAAGTGAAACATCAGATTACAAACCGGAGCAGTTTACCACTGAGTTTTCTGGTCATCTCTGCACCAAAAGCACATGGGGACAGGGTTGTTGTCGAAGAATAATATGAACTTAATGTATTTTTCTTCCGTTGTTTTTGTTAAATTTATATTAATAAATAGCTTTTTGGCCTGAGACAATTCCTTTGTACTATATTTGTAACAAATTTGTTTCTAAATAGATGGCTCTTTAACGCTCAAAAAATAATCAGACCCTAATCATCATTTCTTCCCTAAAGGTATTAATCTTATATACCTGAGTGGGGGTATGGACAGATTCTGGCGTCTACTAAGAATATATTATACACTTTATGCAGGTTAGGGTACTCACCTTTTTTTTCTTCCGGTTGTTTAATGCTAAAAGCATGCTGCGTAATGCAGGTGTTGTGTTAGTGCTGAACCTGTTGTTTGTTAACATTGCCAGTGCACAGCACGCCAGGGTCATTACAGGCAAAATAACTGATGCACAAACCGGTGAGGCTATTCCCTATGCGACCATATTTGTAAAGCTTAAAAATGGAATGGTTAAGGCGACGGCTTCAGACTTTGATGGTTTGTATAATCTGACACTACCCGAACATCTGGCTACAGATTCTGTCTATACAGCCTATGTCAGCTATTTACCCGGCAAAAAGGTACTGCCTAAAGCACCTCATACTATAGTTGATTTTCAGCTGGCTGTGAATGGAAGGTTGTTAAACGGGGTTACCATTACGCCTAAAACTTATGTGAACCCTGCCTGGGAGGTCATGGAACACATGGTAAAGAACAAACCCCAAAACGACCAGAAGTACTTAAAGAGTTATGCATACCAGAGCTATAACCGTATTGAAATATCAGTTACCAATATCAGTGAAAAGTTAAAGAAAAATAAGGTAATTAAACAGGTAATGCCTTTAATGGAGAACCTGCAAAAGATTGCGGGTGAGGAAGGTACACCCATTTTGCCTATTTTTATGTCAGAGACGGTTTCAGATTATAAATACAATACGAATCCGGAAAGGAAAACAGAACATGTCCTGCGGACAAAGGTGAGTGGCGTAGGGATCGAAGATGAAACCCTGATTTCTCAGCTGGTAGGTTCTACATTTTTACAGTATAATTTTTATAATAATTATCTGAGACTGGCTAATAAAGATTTTATATCTCCAACGAGCGACAATTGGAAAACATTTTATAATTACGAACTGGTTGAAGCTTATGATAAGATCAATGGCAGGGAATGTTATAAAATTGAGTTTAAGCCTAAACGTTCGCATGACCTTGCTTTTGACGGGGTGATGTGGATTACGCGTGACAGCTATGCCTTATACCAGATTGACTGTAAGGTTTCGCAGGATGCGAATCTGAACTTTTTAAATAAAGTCAGGATACAGCAAGCCATGGTACAGGCTGAAGGGACTACAGCCTGGCTACCCGGACAAACAAGGATCGTTGTTAATGTTGGAACCACGCAGAAAAAACTCTCGGGTTTTATCGCCAAGTTTTATCTGTCCAATAAGAATATAGTTGTCAATAAAGATTATCCGGCCGGGGATTTTAAAGAAAGCCTGGTGATGAGTGATGATGCCAATAAAAAGGACGATCAGTACTGGGTGAAAAACCGTGCTGATTCAGTAACGGCTACTGATAAAGCGGTTTATAAAATGATTGATACGGTCAAAAATCTGCCATTGGTGAAAACTTATGCAGATATAGCTGGCATGTTAATCAATGGATATTACAGGGTAGGTAAAATCAGTTTTGGACCCTATCCCTATACTTACAGTTATAATGATCTGGAAGGTAGTGTATTGCGGATCGGCGCGACGACCAATGCCCGTTTTAGTGATAAACTGATTCTGAGCGGTTTTCTGAGTTACGGTTTCAGGGATGAAAAATTTAAATACAATGCTGCGGTAGACTATATTTTCTCCCGCAAACCATGGGTTCAGGCCGGAATTTCTTATCAGCATGATATTGCGCAAACCGGTTATCAGTTTGAAAACTTCATGAACCGGGGCAACAATGTTTTCCTGGCTGCTATCCGGAATGGAAATGTAATCAGGAGAGGACCATTTGTCCAAAATGCGGCGAGTACTTATATTCAGACGGATCTTTCTCCTACGGTAAGGGCTAAACTGACCCTTTCTCACCGGACCTTCGATCCTTTGTTTAATTTTCATTACCGTGATAAGGATGATGATCAAACTTATAATCGGTATGAGGTTTCAGAAGTTGGAACTGAATTGCAGTGGACACCGGGCAGACGTATGCTGGAATCTTCGAAGCTAAACAAAAGACTGGTTGTCGGTAACGGAAATAATAACCCGATCCTGACTTTCCGTTTCATCAAAGGATTGAAAACGGTTTACGGAGATTTTAACTATAGTAAATACTTCTTTAATATTAGTCAGCGGCCCAGGATGGGGATTTTCGGGATAGGTGATTATTCTTTTACAGCAGGTTATATCCCGAGCGCATTGCCTTATCCTTTACTGGAAAATCACCGGTATAATTTTAATACCATGCGTTTTTTAGAATTTACCAGCGATAGGTTTGTTTCCCTGAACTATACGCAGCATATGGAAGGTCTGATTACGAATAGTATCCCTTTGCTGAAGTCATTGAATATGCGTACTGTAGCCGTATTAAATGTATTGGAAGGAGCACTTTCTGATAAAAATAACGAAGCTTTTGTCAGAGGCCGGACTAATCTGAACAAGAGTCTGGGCGGTGTTCCTTATGTGGAAGTTGGTTATGGCGTGGAAAACATTTTTAAATTTATCCGTGTAGATTTCCTGCATCGGATAACGCATCGGAATCACCCGGCTGAAGCTGGTTTACCGTCATCAAATTTCGCTATCAGAACAACTTTGCAGTTCAGACTGTAGGATTATGGGCGATGCCCCAGTCGGAGAGGGACTGGATGACCTGATCGAGTGAAATCCCTAAAGAGGTTAATTCATAGCTGTATAGTTGTCCTTTGGGGGTTGATTTTTGTTTCAGGATGAGCCCGCTTTTTTCGAGTTCTTTTAGCTGAAGGGCTAATACACGTTCTGTAATTGCAGGAATCTGGTCTTTTAATTCAGAAAACCGTTTTTTTCCTTCCTTTAGTTTGACTAGCAAGGTGAGTTTCCAGCGTCCGCTCAATACGGATAAGGTATAAGCGGCATCGCATAAACCGTGCAGGGTCTGCTCATTAATATAATTGGTTGAAGCTGTTTTTCTCATCGCTTACAATTTTGTAAGTTCATTCATGCAGGTGTTTACAGCTGTAAATTTGCCAATAAATTCTTAAATTATGACAACACCTAAAAATGATATTGGCGTATTGGGGCTGCATCATATTGCCATCAGGGCACAGGACTTTGAGCAGACGGTAGATTTTTATACCAGGGTTCTGGATTATAGTGTAGCACATACCTGGTCTTTGCCTTCCTTTAATCTTAAACAGGCGGCTATGCTGAAGTCGGCGGATGGCCTGAGTTTTATAGAAATCTATGATCGTGAAGCTGATATCCCGGCACAGGGAAGACAAAAGCAGAAAGGGGAAGAGTTTGTTCAGACTGCCTTGCTGCATATTTGTCTGACTGTGAAAGATTCTCGTCTGGCTTATGAAATGGCTATTGCAGGTGGAGCTACCTCGTGCCATGAACCAATGACTCTGCATTTGGGCGATCCTGCAATCACTGTATATAACTCTTTAGTCTACAGTCCGAACGGTGAGGTTATCGAATTCCTGGAACGGGCAGCTTTTTAACCATTAACAGACCGGAAATCAGGTTTGTATGATTTCCGGTCTGTCTTCTTTATCCCTTTTTTAAATAATGGAGGACCTGGTCAATATTTTTGTCTGGTGGAAAAACCGGGTAAAAATATTTCACAATGATTCCATCCTCAAATATCAGCGTCACCCTTTTCAGGTATTTCAGTTCAGCTATCAGGTGGAGGGGCAGGTTCAGAGCCCTGGTAAAAGCCAGATTTTCATCACTTAATAAATCAAAAGGGAGATGTAAACGTTCTTTTGATTCGAGCTGATCTGCTGGCGATTGTGTACTCATGCCATAAACCTGTGTGTCGAGCTGCTTCAGTTCCTGGTAATGATCGCGGAAAGAACAGGCTTGTGGTGTACAGCCTCTTGCACCAGGAATGGCATCCCAGCCATCTGGAAGTGGAATATGCTCCGGTCCGGTCATCGGGTAGCAATAAATAACCAGACGACCTTTCAGGGAAGAAAGATTTACAAATTCTCCATGAGTAGCTTTTAAAGCCAGGTCAGGGATTTTCAAACCTAAAAGATGATCACAGGCACCGTCATCAACAGGAACGGGTAAATTGGGTGGCAAAATTTCCAGACTTGTCATAGCAGGTTAATTAACGGGGATTTCAAATAAACTGAAAGAACCATGTTCGTAATGTTTGGGTAAACCGCTGGTGTCTTCCAGTTGTGTTACCCCGAGATAATTAAATCCACAGCTGATATAATAATTATTGAGTTTTTCATTGCCGCTGCCGGTATCCATTCTGACAAATGAGCGTTGGTTTGCTCTGGCAAAAGCTGTAGCCCAGCTAACGATATGTTTGACATAAGAATTACCTCTTAATGCAGGATTAGTGGCAATGCGGTGAATGTAAACCGCCGGATCCTTATCTTTTTCCTTCCAGATCAACGGGTCCTGGTGAGCAATACAAAAGGTGCAGGCCAGCTGACCATCTACCATGATTTTAAAATGTCTGTTCTCTTCCATTTCCTTTTGGATCAATGATCTTTCAAAGCCCTGCCAGTACAGGCCTCCACCAGTTTTTTTCTGATACTCGGTGGCCTGATCATAAAGATCAAAAATTGCATCTATGTCTTTTGGTGTACTACGTAATATGTATGTAATATGTAATAAGTCCATAACTGAATTGTATAGTGCAAATTTAAACGAAATAGAATTATCAATGCAGATGCAGTTTTGTTATATTTGTGCATAGCAGTTTGACGTTATGCAAAAGAAATCAGTTCAGAAATACCATCTGTATCAGAAAATAGCAAATGGTCTGGAGTTACAGATCAGGAATAATGTATTAGCCATAGGCGATAAACTGCCTTCACTCCGTGATTTCTGTAAGTTACATGGGACAAGTCAGACGACAGCTATAAAGGTATATTATGAACTGGAAAGTAAGGGTTTGGTGGAAACCAGACCCAAGTCTGGTTATTTTGTCAGTGGGTCGCTGAAAAGAAATCCGGGATTACCTAAAACAAGTCAGCCAGGCACTGAAAGCAGCAATATGCCGATTGAAGTGCTGCTGGAAAAGGTTTACAGTAATGCAGGGCCAGTTGACATTGCTTTGTCTAACGCTGTCGTTGCCGATGAATTACTGCCAATCGCTAAACTGAATAAAGGTTTAGTACAAGCTATGCGTGAACTAAAAGGAAGTGGAACCGCTTATGGTGAGTTACAGGGAAATGAAAGATTAAGAAGGCAGCTGGCAAGACAGGCTTTTCATATGCCGGAACTGAGCCATGAAGATATCATTACGACTTCTGGCTGTGTGAATGCAATTTCGTATGCTTTGATGGCTTTAGCTAAACCCGGAGATACCATCGCGGTCGAAAGTCCGGTTTATTTTGGAATTCTGCAATTGGCCAGAAGTCTTGGGCTGAAGGTGATGGAGCTACCGACACATCCGCAAACCGGGATAGAGATAGATGCGTTAAAAAAGGCCCTGGAAGCCAATAAAATTGATTTATGTTTGCTAATCAGTAATTTTAGTAATCCTCTGGGCAGCCTCATGCCAGATGAACACAAGAAAGAAGTGGTCAGACTCATTCAGCAATACAACATTCCGCTGATAGAAGATGATATTTACGGGGACATTTATTTTGGGACCAGCAGGCCCAATACCTGTAAAACATTTGATGAAAGCGGACTGATTTTATGCTGCAGTTCTGTTTCTAAAACACTTGCTCCCGGTTATCGTGTAGGCTGGCTGGCTCCCGGGAAATTTAAAACTGAAATCCTGCGGTTGAAACTTTTTCATTCAATCACTTCTACTAATATTACCCAGGAAGTCATTGCGAATTTTTTAGAGACTGGGCGTTATGAACATCATTTGCGTAAACTGAGGAATACTTTACATACAAACAGTCTACAGTATATCCGGGCGATTAATGATTATTTTCCTGAGGGAACAAAAGTCAGCAGGCCGCAGGGAGGGATAGTTTTATGGGTAGAGTTTGATCAGAAAATTGATACGCTTAAAATGTATGATCAGGCTATCAAAAGAGGAATCAGCATCGCCCCCGGCAGATTGTTTACTTTGCAGGATCAGTTTTCCAATTGTATCAGGTTGAATTACGGAATGTCCTGGAACAGCAAGCTGGAGAAGGGTTTAAGAGACCTGGCCGATATAGCAGGAAGCTTAAATCATGGATCTTAGCTAATACGTTATAAATTTATAAATTTGGCTCATATGACAAAACTATGACATCTAAATGGGGATGGTTCTCGTTTGTAAGTTATAGTATATTCTTCCTATGAAATTATTTAAAGTGCATTTTTCTAAAGGGAAAGCTCATTCGCCCCAACAGATACTCGTCTCTCAGTTCCGTATGGAACGGAATTGTAACGAGCTGGGAGAATTAAAATGGCTGATTGTATTTGCTGAAGATCAGGAAACGGCTATTGAACTAGCCACAAAGAATTATCAGAATTTGTCATTAACCCTGGTTAAGTATTCAAGAGATTCCTATAAAGCATATTTACAGGATTTTGTAGCTTAACTGAAAAGGGGCCCATTTTAATGAACCCCTTTTCAGATGGGTAATTATTCCAGTTCAAAGATGGCCTGAATTTCTACTGCAGAGTTCATGGGTAAGGATGATGCACCTACTGTTGCTCTGGTATGCATTCCTTTTTCACCAAAGATTTGCACCAAAAGATTGGACGCCTCATTCATTAAGACTGCATGTTTGGTATAACCGGCTGGTGTATAAAAATATCCTGTTAATTGTACCGCTTGTTTTACCTTATCGAGGTCTCCACCTACAGCCTCTTTCAGCACTGCCAGCACATTTAACAAGGTCTGACGCGTGGCTTGTTTAGCTTCTTCTTCAGTAACTCCGGTGCCGATCAGGCCAGGGTGGTCAATTTTCCCATTGTTCAGTGCAATCTGGTTAATGAAAATTTGTTTGCCAGAAATCCGGTAAGGTTTGTAGTTACCGACAGGGGCAGGGGCATTGGGCAAAACGATATTCAAGGTTTTTAATCTGGCCGCTGTCAAACTGGTTTTGGGCTCCTCTTTTGGGGCTGAGGTAGTTTGGCGGGTATCAGTAGCTGTGGTTAGCTGATAACCCTTTGCGGCTTTTGCTAAAGCATATCCCTGTAATCTGGCAATATGTAGCTCTCCTTTTGATGGTCTTTCGCTGTTGGGAATGCCAGCAAGCGAAGAGGCACCAAATGCGGTATTTCCCTGAGGGATGGTTTTATCTATTTCCTGTGTGCCCATAATGCCTGTAGGTACGATCATCATGCCATGTACAGCAAGGGTATTCCAGAATGATAATATCGCAGCTTCTCTGCCCGCACCGCTACCAGCCGACATAAATACAGTTGAAGGTTTCCCCTCTAATTTGCGTGCAGTCCAGAGCTGAACAGACTGATCCAGAAAATAACGCATATCTGCACTCATATTACCGAAATGGACTGACGAGCCAAAAGCTATGCCATCATAGGCGGTTAATTCATCGATAGTCGCATAAGGAATGTTGCCGAAAGGTTGTTTAGCTTCATTGTCGAGTGGTTTGATTCTTGGTACTTGTCTGAGTATGGCTCTGGTACCTGGAAAATCTTCAATTCCGGCAGCAATTTCTTTAGCCATTTTATAAGTGCCTCCGTTAACAGTACTGAAAAGTACAAGTATTTTGACAGTCGTTGGTTCCTGATTCATTTTGTGTTGCGCTTTTAGAAATGACACATTGAACAAGCAAAACAAAAGTATCAGACTTGTTGTTGTTGTCTTTGAATTTATTATATTCATTACATATTTAATTTAAATGATGCGGACAAAGGTATTGAACATAGCATGTCTTTAAATATCAATATTTGCCAATAGCATGTTATAATACGACAAATGGAGAGATCAAGGTTCTGCCACCTTACGGTAGATCAAGTACAAAAAGAAGCCTATGTATGGCATGAAGCTGACTGGAAATTTTCTGATTTATGGCACTCGCATCATATGGGGCAGCTAATTTTTGTAGAAAAAGGGGTTCAGTATTTACATACACCCGAAAGAACATATTTATTACCTACGCATCACTGTGCCTGGATACCTCCGGGTTTGCTGCATAAGACTTCAGCTCCGGTAAGCCCCGTGCATCTGCGCTGTATCTTTTTAAGTAAAACAGCTGATCACCAGTTTTTTAATGAACTGAATATTTTCCATACTTCTAAAGTATTGAGAGAAATGATTCTTTTCACTGAACAATGGTCAAGACTGGAAGAAAAAGATGCATTGGAATTTGATTTTCTGAAGGCACTGATAGGTATTCTGCCTTTAACCTGTGATACTTCTTTACCCTTAGTTCTTCCGGTTCCTCAGAACCCAAGGATTGCAAGTATGATCAGTTATCTGACAGAAAACGTGGCTGAAGATATCAAAATACCTGAAGTGGCAGCTAATTTTAATCTTTCGGCACGTACCATGGAGCGGTTGTTTAAGCAGGATATTGGAATTACAGTAGCGGGTTATATCAAATTATATAAAATCATTAAGGCTGTCGAGTTGCTTTCTGTTTCTGGAGAAAGTGTGAAAAGTGTAGCGGTTAAGGTGGGGTATGACAGTGTTTCTACTTTTAGCAATACCTTTTTTAATGTTCTGGGGGTGAGGCCGCAGGAGATGACCGTTTCATGAGCTGAGTCAGGTACGCTAACCAGTATACCAGAACTGCCCCCATTGTATAAGCAATCAGGTCAATCCAGCTGAACTGGCTGCCTAGCAAGAGATGGGCTGTGCTTGAATTGCTTAATCCCAGCCGGTCGACAAGATGAAAGTACTGGGAGATTTCTATCAGATAGGCAAATGCTAAAACTGCTGTTAGTAAGGGTTTTACTGGGACGGACACAAAGGTTTTGACCAGACAGTAGAGAAAGATAACGATCAGAAAATCTCCGCCATATGGACGGATCAGCCAGTCATGGGCATAACGGGCAATCAGAATTTCTGTGATCAACAGGAGCAGGGTTAGCCCGGCGAAGGATTTATGGAATTTGAGCATAGCTTAATATTTTAAAGGAAACCTGCAGAAGCAGGTTTCCTGGTCTAATCAATTGAATCTATTCTGATGTTACTATTGGTGTCTCTGGTTCGGTCAGGAGGCTTTTGTTCCAGTCTATCTTTGAAGACAGGTACATCATGGCTGCTACTATAACGAACAGTCCTATGCTTCCGAAAAGTAAAGCCAGATCCTGTAACTGGATAATCACATAGATAAATCCGTAGAAGATGGTCAGGATAGCCACAAATATGAGTGCTGGTTTTTTATTCTTTAACAGCGAAGCTATAAAAGCACCGACTAAAGAGATCGTAGCCAGGGAAGCAATCAGGTAAGCCAGATCAAAACCCATCTGCTCGCTGAGTGAAAGTAATAAGGTATAGTAAATAATCATAGCTACCCCAATGAGTAAATACTGCAGCAAATGAACTTTTCTTTTATTCAGTAATTCTGTAAAGAACAGAGATACAAAGGTCAGCAGGATAATCAGGATAGCATATTTACCTGAGCGCATAGTTTTCTGGTACTGGTCAACCGGCAGAATAAACTGTACGCCAAAGGAAGCATCTTTTCTGGAAGAGTTTTGAACTGTTTTGCTTCCGTCCGCAACAGGGTCAAGGAGTGAAGCTTTTTCTTCTATCCATTGCTGAGAAAATGGTCTGTTGAAATAAGGCATTTTCCAGGTGGCAGAAAATCCGTCTTTAGAAATGTTTCTTTGTTCAGGAAGATACCGGCCTGTAAACTTTGGGTTATTCCAGCTGCCTTCTATTTTTACAGTAGTACTTTTACCTATATGCAGGAAGCTGATTTCGTTGCTGCCACGCAGATCGAGGTCAAAACTAAAATCCAGAGCAGTATTTTTTACGGAGCTCAGATCTGGCAGGATCACCAGGTTATTCGTAAACAGACTGAGTGAAGTGAAATCGGGTTCAACTGCATAATTGGTATTAGCCAGTTTAATCACCGGATTATTTTTAAGACCTTTCAGATCGCTCAGGCCGATGTCAACTTTGGCTTTATCCCATTGTACCAGATCAGGATTAATTCCTGATTTTTTTAATTCCAGAGCGCTGAATTTGCCATTAACCCTAACTTTGGAGTTATAGACTACAGCATCAAATATACCACGATGGAGCAGTTGTGGTTCTGCTTTACCGACTATATCCAGAACCTCTGGCATAATATAGATATTGGTTAGTACTTCTTTATAACTTACTTTTCCTGTGCTGTCTTTGTGGTTCACCATTGTTTTATAGGGGAGGACCAGTACTGGGCCTTCGATTCGCTGACTGCCAGACCACTTATCTGAAATTTCTTGATTGACTTCTTCCTGTCTGTTCTGACGTTCTACAATCAGGCCCTGTATCCAGCTGGATGGAATGAGCAGGAGCAGGGTCAGTACTCCAATTAAACTTAATTTGACTAATACGGATTCGCCGAACCAGCTTCTGAATCCTTTGTTTGATGTTTTTTGTAAATCTTCCATGTTTTATAGTTTAAAAGTACTTTGAGTTTCAAAGTGTAAATAGAAAAAAAATATTACCTCTTTTGTTGTTTAATTAAATTTTCAAGGGCTTCGAGATGTTTTTTAAAAGCATGTATGCCTTTTGTCGAGGCAGCGTATTGGGTATTCGGTTTACGACCGATAAAACTTTTGTTAACGGTAATGTATTCTTCCTTCTCCAGCGCTTTTAAATGGGATGCCAGATTCCCGTCAGTTGCGTTCAGCAGTTCTTTCAATGCGTTAAAATCATAATAGTCATTGGCAACCAGTACGCTCATGATCTGCAGGCGTAACCGGTTTTCAAATGCTTTATCAAAAGAGTCTAAAGAGATTTTCACTGGTTGTATTTAAAGTGCATGATTGAACCATAAAGGATATGCAGAATACCGAAACCAATAGTCCAGAATATAATTCCATAACCAGGCAGGAGCGCTGCAATCAAACCGAGAATGATTTCACTGAATCCTAACCATTTTACATCCGAAAGCGTGTAATGACTGCCGGCAATCAGTGCCAGTCCATAGAATATAAGAGAGGCTGACGCTACGATTCCATAGTCACCACGAAGGATCAGGATCAGGATGAAAAATCCACCGGTAACCAGGGGAATAGCCATATTAACCAGAAGCCGTTTACTAACCGGGTTCCAGAATTTTTCTCCTTTTTTACGGGCCTGACGGATGGTCAGCCAGATTCCGGTCACCAAAGATAGTACCAATACCAGGGCAGCGATTAAACTCAGTTGCCATAAAATTTCAGGTTCATTGACATAACTGCTTCTATAGGATATATTATATCCGCGGTATACAGTTTTATAACCTAAAAAGGCTCCGATTAAGGCATATACTCCAGCCATAATGCCTGATAAACCACTTAGTGAAATAAACTTGGTGGAACGTTCCATCAGGTTACGGATAGAACTGAGTTCTGAATAAATATCTTTTTCTTGCATTTTAAAAGAACTTTGAGTTGCAAAGTAAAATATAAAGATTTGATTATGCAAGAATTATTTTTCACGAGGGAATTTTAAACTGTAAATTGTTTAATCAGACAGATGTGACCTGGCATTAGGTTGCTCTTATACAGAAAGTTATATTTGCATGATAATAAGATGCAAAAAAAAAGCAAGCATATTCCTGTTAACACATTGCCTTCTGGAATCAGAGAAGGAATATTTATTGCAAAAATATCGTTTAATGGGCTCCCTGATGCTGAGGAGGTTGTACGACCACACCGGGACAACGGACATTTATTTATCCTGCAGGAAAAAGGAAAAACCCATATTGAAATTGACTTTCAACAGCATAGTATAGAAGCATCATCAATTATCTATATACATCCTGATCAGATACATCGTGTGATAGCGTTTGAAAATGCAACGATCATTAGCTGGATAATCACCAGTGAAAATCTACAGCAGGAGAACCTGAAGTTACTGGCAGACCTGACACCTGTGAGTGCTTTGGCTTTAAAAACAGAGACTCTCTCTATTATTTCAGAAACAGCTTCTCTCTGCATACAATTTTCTGAAAGAAAACACGAGAAGTTATTTAATTCTATTCTGAAAGAAAGTTGTAATACTTTAGTCGCATTAGTGGTATCTCAGTATTTAGCTCAAGTTAAAACCACAGATAATTATTCGCGTTTCGAGGTGATTACCAAATTATTTAAATCCTCTTTAGAACACGATTTTACAACTGTGAAAAGTCCTGCGGCCTATGCTAAATGTCTGAATATATCTACTCCCTATCTGAATGAATGTGTCAAAACCACAACTGGGTATTCCGTTTCATATCACATACAACAGCGTGTTGTTTTGGAAGCAAAACGCCTCCTTTTCCATTCTGATAAATCTGTAAAGGAGATCGCAGGCGAACTTGGCTATGACGATTATTCTTATTTTACCAGGTTATTTGTTAAACTTACCGGGATGACACCATTAACTTTTCGGACTAAAAACTTCGATTAGTCCTATACTCACTTCGTATCGGCATTGTTTAGGCCTGGTATAAGATGTTCCTTTGTATCAATTAAAAATGATATAAAAATGGAAATATCAAAAGCAATAAATCTAATACAAAATAAAGAAATAGCAATCGTAGGTGGTGGCCCGGGGGGGCTGACATTGGCCCGGTTATTACAGCTTAAAGGGGCCAGTGTCAGGGTTTATGAACGAGACTTTAGCAAAGAGGAGCGCGTGCAGGGTGCAATCGTTGATTTGCACTTTGAATCGGGCCTGAAAGTTATTGAAGCTGCCGGTTTGATGGATGCTTTCAAAGCTAATTACATGCCTGGGGCTGATAAGTTCCGTATGGTTGATCAGGAAGGAAGTATCATGATGGATGAGCATAATCAAAATTCTGAAGCCGGTTTTGGTGACGAACACTTTAGACCGGAGATTGACAGAGGAGCGCTAAGGAACATTTTGACAGATGCTCTTCTGCCGGATACTGTTGTCTGGAATAGTCAGTTTGTGAGCATGGCGCAGGTCAATAATATCTGGGAACTCAATTTTAAAAATGGCAAAAAGGCTACCGCAAGTATTGTGATCGGGGCCGAAGGATATCGCTCAAAAATACGTTCCTATATAACTGACATTGAAGCACTATATTCGGGCGCAACCATTATTCAGGGTGAGATAGATTATCCTGAAACAGAATGTCCTGAAATTTATGCATTGGTTGACAACGCCAATCTCATAGCAATGGGCATCGGAAAAACCATAGCTATGCAACCAAGGGGGGATGGCGGGCTGACGTTTTATGCTTCTTCTCTTTACCCTGAAGGCTGGATCAAAAATAGTGGTATAGATTTTAATGACAGGGAAGAAGTGTGTGCTTATTTAGTTCAATATTACAAAGAGTGGAATCCGATATTTTTTACACTTTTTAAAGCATGTAACCATTTTGTGCCAAGGCCACTGAATTATTTCCCTTTAGACCAGGACTGGGAGACTCAATCGAATCTCACCATTATTGGAGATGCAGCTCATTTGATGCCTCCGTCAGGTGAAGGAGTAAATACAGCGATGCTGGATGCTTTGGATTTAAGTGAGTGTCTTACTGGTGGTGAATTTCAAAACATACAAGCCGCCATTATTGCATATGAAAAACGAATGAGAGCCAGAGCAACTATATTAGGACAAGAAGCACTTGAAGGGATAAAAGATTTTGCCTCCCCTTCTGATGAATCGGTTAAGAAGCTGATAGAACAGTTTAACCGAAACTGATTATTAAAAGATGAGGGAGCTTAAATGCCATTTTAATTTTTGTTAATTACTTTAATTATATTTAAGCAGCGATTTAAAAATATCAATATTTATATACTGATGAAAACAATTATGTGTTTGGTTCTTATGGCTATTACTTCATCATCTTTTGCACAAAATACCGGAAAGCCGGTTAAATTTATGAATCCTGCTACTGTTCCTGCAGCTAAAGGGTATTCTCAGGCTGCTGAAATTGATCTTGGAACGAGTAAAATGTTGCTTATTTCGGGACAGGTTTCATTCGATAAGACCGGAGAACTGGTTGGAAAACTTGATTTTACCAAACAGGCAGAGCAGGCTTTCATCAACATCAAAAATATTGTAGAAGCGGCCGGCGGATCTATGAATGATCTGGTAAAACTTAATTTTTATTTGCTGGATACGGCTCATATTGTAGAATTGCGTAAGGTAAGAGATCAATTTATCAATACTGTAACTCCTCCAACCAGTACACTGGTACAGGTCAGCAAACTTTTCAGAGATGATGTCCTGGTTGAAATCGAAGCAACAGCAGTTATCGCTAAGTAGGAGAATATTGCTTTTTAAATAAAGTCTATGGAATTAGTGGATTATTGTTTATGTTTGTCGGATATTTGAAAAATGACATTATAATCAATCCCTAATTTTACAAGCATGAAACCTGTTTTCTATCCCCCTCTTAACGCGGCAATCCGTTGTTGTCGCTCCTAAATTCTTATTGCCCTTAAGGGCCTGAAATCCTTTATTTCTTAATTTTTAATAAACCGGCGTATTTGACCGGGAGGATTTCCTATGTCCCATAATTTATCAAACACACAATTGATCATGAATTCAAAATTTACTAAAAAATTATTATTTGCGGCGGTCCTGCTATTTATACCGCGGCTATTATTTGCACAAAACATCACACTTACCGGACAAGTCAGCGCTGCGGGTGATGGCCTGGGGATTCCAGGAGTTTCTGTTTCTCTGAAAGGAGGGCAGGGCATTACAATGACTGACAGCGATGGTAAGTATAAGGTCAGTGTCCCTCAGTCAGCTGTATTGGTTTTCAGGGCCATTGGCTATTTAACACAGGAAGCTAAAGTGAATGGGAAAGGAACATTGAATATACAGTTGTCGGAGAATGTTTCTGCGCTGGATGAAGTGGTTGTTTCGGGACTGGCCTCCAGTATCAAAAGGTCTAACCTGGCTAATGCAGTAACTACAATTTCCAGTAAGGATCTGACTGGTACAACACCTCCGCAGACCTTGGATAAAGCGTTATATGGAAAAATACCCGGTGCCAATATCCGCGCAAACAGTGGTGCGCCGGGTGGCGGTATCTCCGTGCAGTTAAGAGGAATCAGTTCTTTGCAGGGAGCTTCTCAACCCTTATATATTATCGATGGGGTCTATTTAAATAACAGCACTTTAAGAACTGGCCGTAGTACTTTAACGGGAGCTAGCCAGGGTGAAGATGACGGAGCAAACCGGATTGCTGATCTTAATCCAGATGATGTGGAAAGTGTAGAGGTACTGAAAGGTTCATCAGCTTCTGCTATCTACGGAACAAGGGCAAATGCTGGTGTAATCATTATTACGACCAAAAAAGGTAAGGCAGGTAAAACAAGGGTGAGCCTGAGCCAGGATGTAGGTTTCTCCAAAATCCAGCGTTTTGTTGGCAGTGCAGCCTGGGACGAGGATAAAATTAAACTGTATTTTCCTGCTTCAGCCCAGACAGAAGAGCTAAAACGTTACCATGATGCAGTGGCTAATCATGGAATTACGGATTTTGAAAAGCTGATCTACGGTGAAACACCTATCCTGTGGAATAGCAATCTAAGCATCTCGGGAGGAAATGCCCAAACAAAATTCTATGTTTCCGGGAATGCAGCAAAAGAGGATGGAATTATAAAATATACCGGGTTTAATAAGAAATCAATCAGGTTAAATCTGGATCATCAGTTTAATGACTGGGTAAACTTCTCTATTACCTCTAATTACCTGAACTCATCGAGTGATCGTGGTTTTACAGGAAATGAAAATGAATCAGGAACAAGTCTGGGTTATATCATCGGCTATCTGCCAAACTATTTTAATCCCAGACCAGTTAACGGGGTTTACCCAGATAACCCTTATTCGGAAAATCAGAACCCTTTGGAACTAAGGGATAAAGCAATTAATAATGCAAGGATAAACAGGTTTATCCAGTCTGCAAATCTGAATGTTTATTTATTACAGAAAAAAGAATCGAGTTTAAAACTGGCGCTGCAAGGAGGAGTCGATTACCTGGGAAGCCGTACTAAACAATATTTCCCTGATAATTTACAGGCTCAGCGGAGTCTGCCGAATCCGGGTGATATCGTTTTGGGTAATGAAACTGATATCAACGCAAATGTCCAGGCCTTTTTAATTTATGGACAACAAGTAGGTAAAACTCATTTTAATACGCAGGTTGGAGCTGTGTTTTTACAAACGCAGGCAAATGCTGTATTAAACAGAGGTAGAGGACTGGTTGCTGGTCAGCAGAATATTTCGCAGGCGGCTATACAGTCACTGCTTTCGCAGAATGACCAGAAAGTGAAAGATTTTGGTACGGTTGCACAGGAAGAGATTAATTATGATGATAAGGTGATTACCACGCTGGGTATACGTTTTGATAAATCGACACTGAATGGTAATGCCAACAAGTTTTATGCTTTTCCTAAGGCCTCGGTTGCGGTGAATCTGACCAAGTTTGACTGGTGGAAATTACCAGCAGTAAGTCAGTTGAAGTTACGTACTGCTTATGGGCAAACGGGCGGGGTTCCGAGTTTCGGCGATATCTATACTGCTTTGAATCCGGTAGTCATTGGCGGCCAGGTAGGGTCTGTGGTTTCTGCTACGGCAGGAAATCCTGATATTAAACCGGAGCGTGCAGGAGAACTGGAATTAGGGGCGGATATCGGGTTCTTACATGACCGGATCTTACTGGAAGGTACTTATTATAATAAAAAGGTAACTGACCTGATCCAGACGTTAACGCTTGCTGGTTCTGGCGGGGTGACAACGAAAAAGGTAAATGCTGCTGACCTGGTGAATCACGGGGTGGAATTTGCCTTAAGTGGTACGCCTTTTTCAAGTAAAAACTTTACCTGGACGAGCCGCTTACTTTTCTGGAAGAATACAAGTAAAATTACAAAGCTTAAAGTACCTTCTTATACGACCGGGGTTTACGGACCAAGTTATGGTACTTACCTGATCAAAGAGGGCTTTTCACCAACTACTATCGTGGGTACACCGCAGACCGCTTCTGGTGATTATACTGTCTATGGGGATTCTCAGCCTGATTTTCAAACTTCCTGGACTAACACGATTTCGTTTTTAAACGGGTTTACTTTTTCTTCTCTGGTGGACTGGAAAAAAGGAGGGGATATCATGAACATCACTTTGTACAATACAGATAACGGCGGTACTTCGCCCGACTGGAACGGGGATTATAACCATAATGGTATTCCTAACGGAAAAGACAGACAAGGCACCGGAGCAGGTGTTTATGTGCAGGATGCAGGTTATGTAAGGCTGAGGGAAGTAGCGCTGAGCTATAGTCTGCCTCAGGCTGTGACACAGCGGATTTTCAGAAAGGCTTTGCAAAGCGTACGTTTTGGAGTTTCTGCAACCAATTTATTCCTGATTACCAAGTATAAAGGATATGATCCTGAGGTTTCGAGTTTTGGAACGAATGCGATCAATACGGGGACAGATCTATTCAATTACCCTTCGTCAAAGCGGTTCCTGTTTAATGTAAGAGTGGAGTTTTAAACAATAATATAGACTAATGAAAAATCAAATTAAATATATCACACTGGTTTTTGTTTTACTGACCGGTGGCTGTAAACTGGATAATCTGCCTGATCCGAATAATCCTTCTATTTCGAGTGTGACCAATAATGCAAGTACTGCTCAGTTACAGAATCTGGTTTCCGGACTGGAATCCAGAAGTAAGGATTATGTAATTGCTGCGCAAAATGCCTTTGGTACTTTTGCCAGAGACGTATGGTACTTTGACTCTAATGATTCCAGACATATCCAGTTCTGGCTAGGGCTTGGAGGGAGAAAACCGGACGGAGATTTTTACGGGGTAGCCAGTATCTACACCAGTCCTTATCAGGCTATCAAACAGGCTAATGTTCTAATCAGTGCTGTCAATAATACTTCGGTAATTACTGCTGAACAAAAGCTGGCCTATACTGGATTTGCGAAGACTATACAAGGTTATCAGTACCTGATCCCGGCAAATGCTCAGTATAAAAACGGGATCCGGATCGATGTTTCCAATGAATTGAAACCTGGTCCTTTTGTGTCTTATGAAGTCGCTCTTTCAGAGATACAGCGTATCCTGAATGAGGGTTATGCAGATTTAACCAAAGGAGGTACCACTTTACCTTTCAGACTAACTTCGGGTTACGCGCCTTTTAGCTCACCTGCCGGACTGGCTAAAGTTAACCGTGCACTGGCAGCAAGAACGGCGGTTTACCAAAAAGACTGGCAAGGTGCATTGAATGATCTGAACCTTTCGTTTTTTAGTCTGACAGGTGATCTTGATCTGGGGCCTGCCCATGTTTATGGCGCACCTCCGGAGCCTTTTAATCCGTTTTTTTATGTGCTGAATGCGAATGTAAGTAATCTGCCGGTCGTACATCCGTCTTTTGTACAAGATGCATTACCTGGTGATGCACGGGTTGCTAAGAAAATATTTGTACGGACTACTCCATTGATTAATACGGTAGGAACAGTTCCATTATCCAGTTTATATCAGGATAAAAGATGGGCAAGTAATACTTCGCCGGTTCCTTATATCAGAAATGAAGAACTGGTCTTGATTTATGCAGAAGCTTCTGCTCAGCTGGGGCGTTTTGACGATGCGGTAACTGCAATCAACAGAATCAGATCTTCGGCTAATCTTTCTCCATACAGTGGAGAGAAGAATCTGGATGCATTGATTACTGAGATTTTATTCCAGAGAAGGTATTCGCTATGGTTTGAGCCTGCCGGACACAGATGGTTTGATCTGAGAAGATATAACCGGTTGAATGAAATTCCGGTGGCCCTGGATCAGGGAAGTGTATTTACCCAACTGGAAAGACCCTCAAGTGAGGTTAACTGGGACAACTTTAATAAATAGATGATCAAAAATGCTTTACGCAGGTAAGTGCGTAAAGCATTTTTCATGAAAATCTGGCTATTTATCTAACCAGACTACTTTCTGTGCGGATTGATGAGGTTTGCCGATAATCTGGCTGTATAGTTCCGGTCTGCGGGCATTGAGATAGCGGTGACCACCTGCCTGCGTTAGTTTTTCAGGGGTTAAAACGGCGGTTACAAAGTCGTTACCCAGGGTCTTACATTCGTTCAGTATATCACCAAAAGGGTCAATAATCATGGAGCATCCGTTTTTCAGCTGGTCATCATCCATTCCAATCGGATTGGAGAATACCGTATAAATCGCATTGTCATAGGATCTTGCCGGAAGCCATTTCATTAACCAGTCGCGGCCTTTCATCCCTTCAAATTCCAGTCGGAGAGAAGTAGGATCATTTTCTCTGTTTTCCCAAAGCTCAGGATTGACAAAGCCTGCTCCCGGTCGGGTAGAAGGAGTACACATGGTGACATGTGGCATAAATATAATATCCGCACCAAGCAATTTTGTAGCTCTGACATTTTCGATAATATTGTTGTCGTAACAGATCAGAATACCACATTTCCAGCCATACAGTTCAAAAATGCAGTAGGCATCTCCCGGATTTAAAAATGGATTTATAAAAGGGTGCAGTTTTCTGAATTTAGCAATCATGCCAGTTTTGTCTACACATACATAGGCTTTAAACAGGTTATCTGCCAGATCTTTTTCAAAAAGCCCGGCCAGAATAGCGATATCATACCTGGCTGCAATAGCAGTAAGTGCTGTTATACTTTCTCCTTCGGGAAGGATCTCCGCCAGGTCAAGCATTTGTGTTTTGGTCAGATTCCTTGCAAAAGTGTAACCTGTAATTGAACATTCGTGAAAAGCAATGGCTTTTGCACCATCCAGTGATGCTTTTCTGGCAAGCTCCTCTATCTGGGACAGATTATACTTTTTATCTCCGCTTTTGTGCTCAAACTGGGCAGTTGCGATTTTTAAGTTCTCCATATTCATCTATTTATTTATTGTTTTCATTTGTCAGATGGATCCAACATGATTAAAATAATCATTGCCCTGTGTGCTTAATAATTATTTTAATCATGTTGGATTCATCTTATTTGAAACAAACATAGGGCTTTGGAAAACCGGAAAAATGTACAAATCCGACAGGAAGTTTTTTAGGAGGTCAGGAGAAAATTGATCGCCAGCGGGTTATTATTCCGGAGATATTGACCGGGAGTCAGGCCAGTGTATTTTTTGAATTCCCGGATCAGATGGGGCTGGTCATAATAGCCAGCTTCATAACCAATTTCTGTAAGGTTTCCGGTTACAGATTTAGACCTCAGCTGTTTTAAAAAGACATGTAGTTTAACAATACTGCTGAATCTCTTCGGACTGATCCCAATACCTTCTATAAAGGCTCTTTCGAGCTTTCTTTCGGTACAACCAGTCACATCGGTCAGTTTACTGACGGGCATCAGGCCTTTAGACTGAATGATCTGGCTGAGAGAAAAATTGATTAAGAATTGACTGGAAGGCTGGTTCCGGGTGATTAGTTTACCGAAAAAGTCTTCGGCCAGCCTGATCTTATCGGTGATGCTCAGGGAATCTGTTAGTCTTTCCTGAAGTGTTGCTCCCAGATCACCAAAGAGATCTTTAAGAGCTATACAATGATCATTTAGTTCTACTGACGGAACAGATAAGAGGTTATTTAACCCATTGGGGTGGAATACCACAATCATTAAAGAAGTATCGCCTTCGCAATAAAGGTCTCTGAAAGAATTGAGCTGTCCGTAGATAAAAGCCGGGGGGAGATAGTCGGGCTTTTCAAGCCCGCCCAGCTTAGAAATCAATCTGTTTCTGAATGAAAATACCATACCTGTATTTCCATCAGAGAATAAACGGAGTTTTTTTATTTCCTGATTTTGAGTATCTAAAAAAAGATAGTGTTTAATAAATACTGATAATGCTATGGAAGGTGATATTTGCATTGCTTCACAAAGGTAGCTATTCGTCTTCCCAAATCACAGCATTTATTTTCCATCCTGCCTGGGTATTGACAAACTGAAATAATTTGTGACCGTCTGATTGAAAGGACTTTCCGTTGTGCAGGCCACTTTTGCTGTAAGTAGAAAAACGCTGTGCGATATGGCCGGTTATTTTTGTTTCTTCGGCTGTTTCCCACTCTTCAAAAGACTGTAGTGTCCCGTCTGAAAGGATGATTTTCCGGGGTTCAATGAAGGTATCCAGATTGTAAATTTCTTCTTTAAACTCGGTTTTCTTAATAATCAGTGTTTGTGGCAGACAGAGTTTATGGATCATTTCCCAGTCAGGTAATTGCTGCTCTTTATTGGTGAAAATGCCGAAAAACTGAGTGGTTAAATTATCCAGTATTGATTTGGTCGTTTCAATCGCATACAGGAATAGTTTTTCGTTGTTAATTTCCATTTCATGCTGGAATTTTAAACCGAGTTTTTCAAGCAGCTGGATAGAACGGGTGTTGCTGGTGACCGTAGAAGCCATAATCCGTGTGTGTGCAGGATCATTTATCAGTACATCCAGAAGACTCTTTGCGGCTTCATAAGCATAACCTTTTCCTTCATATTCTGGCAGGAAAGCGAAACCGATATCATGATGGTCAAGATAGTCCCTTTTGATCAAAGTGATAACGCCTATAGGAAGCTTCTGGTCTTTTAGGTTGACCACCTGGTAATTTATAGCCGGATTATCTATCAGTCTCTGAATATAAGCTAAAGCGTCTTCTTTAGTTTTTACATTTCTTTCGCCAATAAACTTAAGCCAGCCTTGTGTATTAACCAGTTTCTGGATAAAGTCAGGATCTGTTGTGTCCAGGTCAGTGAAATATAACCTGGAAGTGTCCAATTTATTTTGCATCAGCAGATTTCTTTTTTGGATTTAAAACGTCAAAAGCCTTATAAACACTATTGTGAAGAATAGTTAAATGGTTTTCTGCGGGCATGGGATTAAAGATCAGGTTCAGATTTTTATCGGTTGATTTTTTTAATACCTCGGCAAACTGACGGGCATCATTCTCCATTACTTTTCCTTCGGTACCCACAGAGAGATATACATTTATTTTTTTATCTGCCAGTGTTTTAATCAAATCCGGGGCTGCTTTTAACAAGGACTCATTGTCCCACCACAGACTTGGGCTGATAATCAGGTAAGTATTGAAAAGCTCAGGCTTTTTAAGTAATACTTCGGAGGCCAGTAAACCTCCTAAAGACTGGCCAATGATAGTTTTTGAATCATTGGTCCGATATTGTTTGTTGATATAGGGTTGAAGTTCTTTTTCAATAAATGACATGAATCTGGCCGAACTTCCGGTTGTAGGAAAGTCTTTTTTGTCTTCAGCGACAGTAGTCGGAAAAGTAAAATCTCTTTTCCTGTCTATATTTGCAATACCTACCACTATGGATTTAGGCAGCACTTCTATCATCGTAGAATACTGAACGAGTCCGGCAATATGGATAAAGTCTTCATTGGCAGATCCGTCGAGAAGATAAATAACCGGATAGGTCTGTTTAAGGTCTTTGTCGTAACCTTCTGGTAAATAGATGTTCAGTGTCCGTTTTTCTGAAAGCTGTACGGATTGGATTTCGGTAGCGATACCCAATTGGAATGGTTTGGTAGAAAGCGTTGTAACGGTCGGTTTTTCCTGGCCTTTAGAAAGATTGCTTAAGAGGAGAAAAGATAGTAGTAAGAGGGATATTTGCTTCATAGGATAAAGCTACTCTTTTTACAATCATTTAAAAAAACGGATGTCAAAAAACAGCCGGATCAGGTTTGCTGATCCGGCTGTTTTTTGATTATTCCGGTAGTTTTGTGACTGGAGGAATGATATGTATTTCGCGTTGCGGATAAGGAATCCCTATGCCGTTCTGATCAAGGGCTTCTTTAATTAATTGAAAATTGCGGTGATAGGTAGGCCAGAAATCTGCATTAGCAGACCATGATCTGATTGTCAGGTTGACTGCATTGTCTCCTAATGAAGCTACCAGAACAACTGGTTGCGGATCTTTCAATACCAGCGGATCGGCCTGAAGCGTAGCAATGATGATTTTTCTCGCCTGGTCTATATTAGCCTGGTAGGAGATTCCGATGCTGTATTCCTGCATCCTGTTCTCATTATCCGAGACATTGTTGATGACAGCATTGGCTAAAGGGCCGTTTGGTGCATATAATGTAGTTCCGTTTTTTGCTCTCAGCGTAGTGTAGAGTATATCTATCTTAAGTACAGTTCCATCTACATTGTTGCTGGATGAAATAAAGTGGCCGACTCTGAAAGGTTTAAATAGCAGGATCAGTACACCACCTGCAAAATTAGAAAGACTTCCCTGAAGGGCCAGACCAACGGCCAGACCTGCAGCACCTAATATGGCTACAAAGGATGTTGTCTCAATGCCCAGGGTAGAGGCAACTGTAACCAGTAAAAGCACGTAAAGTATAACTTTTAAAATACTGACCAGGAAGTTGGTCAGGGAAATATCTATTTTGCCTTTATGAAGATGATTATTCAGAAAACGGACTAAAAATTTAATCAGCCACAGACCGATCAGTAAAGTTGCAAGCGCGAGTAAAAGGGTAGGGACTTTTAGAATGAATCCGTCCAGGAGGCTCCATAAAGTGTTTTGTATTTTATCCATATTGTATTGTTTTTCTATAGCGAAGGGCTATTTTTGTGTATTTGGCTATTCAATACATTTATAATGCCATTATCTTTTATTTAAAACAAAAAAAGCTGTCCGGTGTTAGCGGACAGCTTTTTTTAGTTATTGATATTCTTATTGTTGTTGAGCTCTGTCTGGGGAAGACCAAACAGATAATAACTGCTGTTTGGTATAAATGCGGTACCATCCGGAAACTTTAAACTGGTATGTTGTTTTGCGGTTACGATTTTACTCGTGCCATCGGGTTTGATGATAGTTACCTTTAAAGGTTGCCCGTCTGCACCTAATGCAGGTAGTCGTTGTACGGCAGACTGGGTTCTCAGGATATCTGATAAAGCAAAACCTTCACCCCATAGTTCTTTTCTTCTTTCAATCAGAATAGCAGCGATGACATCGTCTTTGGAGCTGGTACCCAGTGTATAAAGCTCTGCCTGTCTGGCTCCGCGTAATTCATTCAGTAAGGCAACAGCATTGGTCAGATCCGAATTCCTTGCATAACCTTCGGCTGCAATCAGGGTCATTTCAGCCGAACGCATCATGACAATATCCCCGGTCTGATCTTCCCGGAATTTGAATTTCTGATAACGCAGATAACCTTCTCTGCTGGGTAAACCATCCCACAGAAATAATTTTGATCTGATGTCTTTCGTGTCAAACAGATTCTTGAAGTTTGGATCAGCCATAAAACTATAGTAATACGAGGAAGGACTGCTTACATCCAGAAAGTTGAAAGTATAACTGGCATTACTCTGATCAGGCCGCTGGCCATGTCCCCAGATCCATTCGCTGTTTTTCAGATCATTAAATCCGGTAGCATAATCGTCTGCTGACATATAACTGTATTTTTTCTTTGCTTCCAATGCGTTTGAAGCAGCCAGGTCCCATTTACCCATATTGAGATAAGTTCTGGCCAGCAGACCATGCACTACATCAATATTGATTTTGTATTTGGTGGTCGCAGGACGACTGTAAGCAGGAAGTAACTTTTCGGCTTGTGTAAGATCGGCTAAGATTAACTGATAGACTGCTTCTACAGTTGATTTGGGATTCCCTTTTGTCAATGGCGTGGTTGGCTCGGTATAAATTGGGACTACTTTGGCCTGTGGGTTAACCTGATAATTAAACTGATAATAGGTGACCAGATTTAAATAGCTGTTCGCTCTTAGAGCCAATGCCTGACCTTTGATCTGTGCTTTTTTAGCATCAGTACCACTGGATGCATCAATTTTTGCAATGATGTTATTACAGTTATTAATTACTTTATAGAGAATAGTCCAGATTGCGCCTAAACGGGTCTGGTTATTGGCTAATGTAAATTCGTAGGCATCTCTGTAACCATATTTATTGGTAATCACTGCGACATCATTACCCATCGCATCACTGGTTCTCAGAATAGTGGTATAGCCCGGATTACTATAAGTGAAGAAGCTGTCCTGCATGTATGACCAGGTACCATTTAACACTGTTTCTATATTATCTGCACTGTCATAAATCAGGGATTCTGCAACAGAGGTCGTGGGTTTTGTCGTCAACTCCTTTTTGCAGCCCAGCACGGGAAGCAAAAAAGCCGCAGCGACTATATAAGTTATATTTTTAAGATTCATCTTGATCGTGATTAATGATTTAGAAAGTAAGGTTAACTCCGGCCGAAATGGTACGCATTGCCGGATAACGGTAATAAGTAGTACCATCAATAGTCTGTTCAGGATCCATACCCTGGTGTCCGCTGAAGGTGAACAGGTTTTCGCCGGTTAGAGTGAATTTCAGATTGTTTAGCCCCCATTTACTGGCTAGTTTTCTAGGAATACGGTAACCTACAGTCAGGTTTTTTAAACGCGCGTAGGAAGCGCTGTATAAAAACCTGGTAGAAGCCTGTGTCCATCCTAAATTATCTGTGGTTAGTCTGGGTACATCCGTCTGTCTGTTGTCTGGTGTCCAGTGGTTGAGCATTTCTGCCGACCAGGTACCACCTGTACGGTTTCCATTATGCATCAGGGAAAGGTAATCGTTGTCGAGTATTTTCCCGCCAAGACTATAAGCGAGCAGGGCAGAGACTTCAAAATCTTTATAGGTGAAGGTATTAGTTATACCACCAAGGACTTTTGGTAATGCACTATCCTGTACATATTGCTGGGCTTCGGTATAATTTGCTGTCGTTACTTTATTGCCATTTGCATCGTTTTTATACCATAACGGGTTTCCATTGGCAGGATCTACTCCAGCCCATTCTTTCAGGTAGAAATCATATACTGAACCGCCCACACGTTTGATTTTTGTGGCTGTTTTGATATCACCGTTAGGTAAAGATGTAATTGTGTTTTTATAATGAGTAGCATTGATATTGATCGTCCATCTGAAATCCGCAGTACGTATCGGAACCGCATTTAACTGGACTTCAAAACCTGTGTTTTTCAGTGCCCCGATATTGGCATCAATAGAAGAGAAGCCGGTTGAAGGAGACATCGGTAAACTGAACAGCAGATCTTTTGATCTTCTGTTAAAGTACTCTATGGTACCGCTGACGCGATCTTTGAAAATTCCAAAATCCAGACCAAGGTTAAAGTTTAAATTGGTTTCCCATTTCAGATCTGGTGTAGGTAGTCTGGAAGTGATTAATCCGTTTTCACCCAGATTATTCTGGATGGCATACAGGCCTTCATAAGCGTAGTAGACACCGATGTTGTCATTTCCCTGTGCGCCATAACTTGTTCTTAAGGTCAAAGTACTCAACCAGGTGCTTTGTTTAAGGAATTCTTCTTCAGAAGCTTTCCAGGATGCACCTAGTGACCAGAAGGTTCCCCATCTTTTAGCAGGAGAGAACCGGGATGACCCATCGGTCCGGATAGAGGCAGAAAGCAGGTATTTCTTTTGATAATCGTATTCTGCTCTTCCCAGGAAACTCAATAAGACGTAATCGACAGATGAACCGCCGAAATCTCCTAATTGTGAAGCGGCATCTGGTTCATCTAAACCTGGCAATACGAAACGGGAACGGCTGCCGGAGATGTTTCTACTATTGTATTTGTAAATCTCCTGTCCGCCCAACAGGTTCAGGTGATGATCCTGGGCAAAGGTTTTTTCATAGGTGAAAATATTGTTCCAGGTCCAGGAATAGGTCCTTCTGTTTGATTTGCTGACAGAACCTTTGGTTTCTGCATCAATACCTAATACCGGATTGGAATAAAAGTGGTTGTTGGTATTGGTGAAATCTCCACTGTATGTCGTTTTAAACTTTAATTCCGGTAGGATAGTCGCTTCCAGGAATGTTCTGGCAGAAACATTGTCTTTTAAAATCTGTGATTTATCAAGTCCTACGGTAGCGGCGAGATTAGTTCTTGGAGAAACTGCACTCGGACGGTATTCTCCAAAGTCAAAAACCTTGTTTCCGCTGGCATCGGTTTTATAACTTCCATCTGGATTGCGTTCATAGACCGGGTAAAAACTTGGAACAGTACGCGAGAAGTTGATTACGTTGGCTGTATTGCTGTCTTCAGAAACAGGATAATCCTGTAAACTGTTTGACGCAGAAATATTCAATCCTGCTGTCAGCCATTTTTTAGCTTTAGTGGTTAGATTGATTCTGGCGTTATAGCGTTTGTAACCTGAACCCAGGGCTATACCTTTATCATTAAGGTATCCGCCCGAAATATAGTACTGCCCTTTTTCATTCCCGCCACTGAAACTCAGGTCGGCTTGTGTACGGACTGCACTTTGTTCCATAGCTTTGCCCCAGTTATCATCCCATAATGGTTTTGCACCTGGAAGTATTTTACCATCCAGTCCTACCGGAGAAGGATATGCCGGGCCATAAGGGTTGATCCCCAGATCACTGATCAGTTGTTCGCCAGCCGCTTTACCAGCCTGAGCATCAGTAAAGGTTGGGTTGCTGGCTAATTGTTTATTTTTAACTGCCAGCCAGTAATTTTCAAAATACTGATCTGTAGTCATCTGTTTATAATCTTTTACGGCACGTTTTGAGAATCCCTGGTTAAAGTTGAAACTGATTTGTGTCTGATCATTCTTTTTACCGGTTTTGGTGGTGATAATGATGACTCCGTTTGCACCTCTTGAACCATATAACGCACTTGAGGCTGCGTCTTTCAAAACACTTACAGACTCAATATCGTTGACATTGATTGCACTCAGGTCGCCAGAGAATGGATTCCCATCTACTACATACAATGGATCGCTGGATGCATTGATGGAACCAATTCCGCGGATTTTTACATCAGCAGTAGTACCAGGCTGGCCACTGGCAGAGGTTACCTGTATTCCTGGTGCCAATCCCTGAAGGGCTTTGGTAATATTGGAAACCTGTCTGTTCTGTAATTGTTCACTATTGATTTGTGATACAGCACCTGTTATATCTCTTTTTTTAGCAGTACCATAAGCGACAACTACAACCTCATCGAGACTGTTGGGTTCTTCGCTAAGCACAATGTTCAGTGTAGTGCCTGCTTTGACGGCAATTTCCTGAGTCGTATAACCCAGGTAAGAGAAGGTCAGGGTTTCCTGAGCGGAATTCAGGCCGATACTGAAATTCCCGGCAACATCTGTTGTTGCAGCGGATTTTGATCCTTTAATTAAAACACTAACGCCTGGCAGTGGCTGATTAGTTCCTTTCTCGGTTACTCTGCCCGAAACCTTATAACCCTGCTGGGCATAGGTAAAGGAAGAGAAAAACAGGAGAAACAAGAATAGTAATTTTGATTTCATCTGAATAAATTGGTTTTTTATGGGTGTTACGAGCGGAATTTTTAGGCAATAGCTTTTTATCCCCCTTTGGAGGGGTGTTTATTAGCTAGAAATGGGTAGGATGTAGGGCTTAGCCTTTACAACGGCACATGGAATAGACCAGCTGCTGCTTATGGAGGAGACGACTTACTGTAGAGTCAGTTAACGAAAATGCAAGGTTAAGTAGCGCAAGAATCATGGGGTATCGTTTTTGTAAAAATTAAGTTCAGCAAAGATAGTAAAACTATACTAAATAGGTAGACTTTAAAGAATTATATTTACGTAACCCGGATAATGACCTGATGAACATCGTTAATTTCATGATGCTCACCAGGTTAGATAAATTAGTTTAGAGGAGTTTTTTCGCCGCTGTCATCAATTTTATACCAGGTATTATCTTGAAAAAGGGCACCGGCATGTTGACCGCTGTGCTCATCGACATCAAGTCCCAGTACTTTTCCATTATAATAGAAACCCACGTTAGTACTGATGATGGTATGTCCGACAAGGACTTTTTTAGCCTTATAGAAAGAAAACGTCTGGTCAATATCGCTGTCAGTTGCTTTAGGATCTTTAAAATATCCCCGGTACCAGAAAGGTGAAAGTTTGCCGTCGAACAGTGTTTTGATATTTTTATCTGTATACTGATCTGGCTTTTTATAGTTATCATAATTCTGGCGGCACAGGCTATTGAGGGCTGAAAGACTCATCTTAAGACCATTTACAGCGGGAGAAACCCCGCCATGCAAACAAAGATAATCACCTATTTTCTCTGCTATATTTTTACTTCTCAGCCAGCGTCCAAGTTCGGTGTCTGCTGTATAAAGGTCATTGTAACTCAATCCCATCAGATCTGCATTGTCCAGATATTTTGGCCTTAGATAACGAAGATCACCGTTCAGGTTCATGAATTCATGATCGCCCAGTATCGTATGAAGATAACCGCCCTTTAATTTGGCATCCTGCTCTAACTTATAGAGCAGCCAAAGCGTAGCCGGTACCTCTTCACCTCTGTCAAAAAGATCTCCGCAAATGACCAGGTGGCCATTTCCAAAGATCCAGTTGTACTGCTCGTCAATGACTTTGTTGGCTATCAACAGGCCTCTGAATGCTGCAAATTCACCTTCTATGTCTGATAAGGCAAGAATTTTTGTAGGCTGGGTATAGGAAACAGGTTCATTCTGGATCTGGTCTCTTAGCTTAACCGAAAAGTCCCATGCAGGGTGATCCGTAAATTTAATATTTACCGGAACAGCTGATTTGTTTGTTTCCGGATAGGTTTGGCTTTTGGCTACCTGTTCGCCATTTTCCAGTTCTATCGTCCGGACTATTATCTTTCCGTTGTTGTAAAGGATGTATGGACCATCATACAGATTGTTTGAAATGTCATTCACCTTTTTCTGAGCTGAAGTGTTTAATTGACCCGCCAGCTGATCCTGGTTAATGCTGTTTTTCTTACAGGACAGCATGGCTGTAAAACAGAGAAGGAATGAAATTGTGGTAATGATAAAATAATTTTTTTTCATAAGATAGATTTTAATTTTCATAAAGGTGTTGTTAATAAGTTAATATGATATAATTAGGTTGTTATTTAATAGCTATTGGTTGTTGTTTTATACTATTAGTTATGCTGTTTAAGTTTTGGATATTCGTTTTTTAGGGCAGGCGAGACCGTCAAACCTTTCATTTAATAGATTGTTATATATCAAATTCAATAAATCATACCTGATGAAAGCAATTACAGTAGAAGTATTTAAGGGTAATCCGGCATTAACCGAGATTCCAAAACCAGTCTTGAAACCGGGACAAATATTAGTTAAACTCAAGGCAGCCGGGCTGAATCCAACAGACTGGAAGATTGCAGATGGATTGCTTGATGGAAAAATGAAACATGTCTTTCCACTGATTTTGGGTGTAGATGGTGCAGGCGTGGTGGAAGCTATAGGAGAAGGGGTAAGTTTATTTAAGACCGGAGATAAGATATACGGGCAGTTTTTACATCAGCCGGTAGGTGAAGGGACCTATGCCGAATACATTGCTGTACCAGAAACAGCAATCATTACCAGAATACCTAAAGGTTTGTCTTTTGAGCAGGCGGCAGCACTTCCTGTCGCGGGTATGACGGCATTTCAGCTGGTCAGAGAACTCCATCTGATCAGAGGTCAAACCGTACTAATTGTAGGTGCAACTGGTGGAGTTGGTACATTTGCAACGCTTTTTGCCAATTTAAACGGATTTAATGTATTGGCTACAGCCCGAGGAGAAGCTGCTGAAAAGGGGATCAAAAAACTGGGGGCAAAGGTGACCTTTGATTATACCCAGGGTGATCTTGTAGAGCAGGTGAAAAGGGCCTATCCGGATGGAGTGGATGCTTTAATAGATCTTGTCAGTGATGCTGCGGCATTTGATCATTTATCTGGTGTGGTTAAGCCAGGAGGTGTTGCCCTGACAACGGTATTCACTGCTGATCCTGAAAAGCTAAAAGCCAAAAATTTAAAAGGTGGCAATTTTGAAGTAAAGGGCAGTGTATCGGTGCTCGAATCTGTTAATGAAATGATTGAAGTGGCCGAAAATATAAGCATTCCTATTCAACAGGTTTCGTTGGAGGAAGCTCCCGAAGCTCTTGCCAGAAGTAAGGAAGGCAGAGCACTTGGTAAAACAGTAATCGTTATTTAACCGGTTGACCGGTAAACTCATTTTCGCTTTTTGCGATCACTAAAGTGCAGGCAGCGTTCCCTATCGTATTGGTAATGGAACGCGCCTCATTCAAAAATCTTTCGACCGCTACAATAAATAATAATCCTTCGGAGGGTATTTCCGGTATAATATAAATCGCAGAGCTTAAAGCAATAAATCCTGCACCTGGCACCCCGGATGCGCCTTTGGAGACGAGCATTAAGATCAGTATAATCCTGAAATAAGCAGCCATGTCCAGCTGAATGTTATATAACTGAATGAGGAACATGGTGCACAAACCCAGGTATATAGAGGTTCCGATCAGGTTAAAAGCATATCCGGTGGACAGGACAAATCCGGTTACGGGTTTACTGCAACCATAATTTTCGAGCCTGGCGATCACCAGTGGTATAACTGTCCTGGATGATGAGGTACCAAAAACAATCAGGATTTCTTCACGGATTAAAACAAGCAATTGCCAGATACTGAATTTAAAGTAACGTAATAGCAGGCCCAGAAATACGAATACAAAAATGATAACCAGCAGGTACATGACGGCAACCAGTTTACTCATAGGCAGAATGGAATGCAGTCCAAAACTGGCAATCGTATAGGCCATGCCACTGAATACGGCCAGTGGGGTAAGACTGAAAAATAAAGTAATAATCCTGAAAATGATATCCCTGACCTTCTCCAGCTTCAGGATATATTTCTCTTTCTGGGGTAGTAAATGGAGTAAAATACCAATGACCGTGGCAATGATTAAAATCCATAATACATTTTGTACAGGCAGAAAAGTATTCCAGCCAGGTTCGGGCTCATGTCCTGGCAACTTAAAATGGGTAAGTAAGAGTTCCTGCAGGTTGCCTTTGCTGATAGTACCGGGTTTAAGCAAAGCTGCAAGGGCCAGGCCGAAAACAATAGCCAGGGTAGTGAGTACCTCGAACAGGACGATTGATTTTATCGCAATACGGCCTAATTTTCTCAGGCTGGCAATACCGGCAATACCCGAGGTAATAGATAAAAAGATAACGGGAGCAACAAACCATTCTGTAATACTGATAAACAGGGTGCCTATAAAACGCTGTTTAATAGCAAAAGCAGGGAAAAGTATCCCTGCTGTGATGCCAGCAATCAGTGCGATGAGTACCTGGAAGGCCAGGTTGGTAAATATCTTCCTTAATCTATCAGGCATTTAACAATTTTTCAGAATGGTTCGTAAGTTATCAAAAATCTAATAAAATTATCATTTTATAGATCAAAGGGAAACTACACCAAACAAGAATGCGCCGGCCAGCATGACCAGACAGGTAATACTTGCCCATTTGAGTGTGAAATGTAAATGATCAGCAAAACTTACTCCGGCCAGACCAACGAGCAGGTAAGTAGATGGGACCAGCGGACTCAACAGGTGAACAGGACCTCCAAACAGTGCAGCTCTTCCTACTTCAGCTATCGGAACATTCAGGTGTTGTGCGGTTTGCCCGATTAGCGGCAAAATACCAAAATAATAAGCATCGTTACTCATGAAGAAGGTTAATGGAGGGGTGGCCAGACCGGTAATCAGGGGTAAATGGTTACCCCATTGTGTCGGAATCGCACTGATCATGGTCATGGCCATCGCGTCCATCATCTTTGTCCCGGATAAAATGCCGGTAAAGATACCAGCAGCGAAGATCATTGCTGATACTGATAAGGCATTGTCAGCGTGTTTGCGTATCCTGTCGTGCTGCTCTTCCAGTTTAGGGTAGTTGATAATGATTGCAATGGCGAAAGCAATCATAAACATAACTGTAAGAGGCAGCACATTCAGAACCATAGCTATCAGTAGGGCAGCAGTTAATAGAAAATTAAAGATCAATAGTTTAGGACGTTTCAGGCTTTGATCACCTGATTGTCCGGATTGTAAATGCATTTCGTTTTCGGCAGCAAATTCTGCTGAATTGATATCAATTCCTGCCAGGCGCATTCTTTTTCTTTCCTGCATTCCGAAAATTCTGGCCATAATAATAACCCAGGTTGCACCCAGAACTAAAGAAGGAAGAACGGGAATAAATAATTCTGCAGAACTTAAATGTAAAGAGGTCATTGCTCTGGCGGTTGGTCCTCCCCAGGGTAATACATTCATGACTCCTCCCGCACACATAATGATGGCGGTTAGTTTAAGAGGAGGGATACCTAGTCTTTTATATAAAGGCAGCATTGCTGAAACTACAATCAGGTAAGTGGTTGCCCCGTCTCCGTCGAGCGATACCATCAGGGTAAGAATGGCGGTACCGATGGTAACTTTCAAAGGATCTCCTTTGACGAACTTGAGTATTTTGGAAACCAGCGGATCAAATAATCCTACATCAATCATGATACTGAAATACATGATTCCAAAGATGAGCATCACGCCTGTAGGGGCAATCTTTTTGATACCTTCCATCATCATGTTACCTAATTCGTTGCCAAAACCGCCAATTAAACCGAAAATAATGGGTACAATGATTAAAGCAGTCAAAGCGTACATTTTTTTGCTCATGATCAGGAGCATAAAAGTAATGATCATTAAAAATCCTAAAAAAGCAGTCATATGGTTATGGTAAGGGTTCTTAAATTTTGTTTTTTCTGGTGAAATCGAAGCTCTTGCGCAGGGAGAGTACTCCGAAATTGAATATGCCGCCAGATTCAAACTGGCTCATCCAATAGGTTTCTACTTCAAACGTATCGGTGATTTTATAACCTGCACCTCCCCATAAACGGTAGCTGTCAAAAGCAGTTGCTTTATCCAGGTTCATCCTTATTTCGTTTTTTCCTATCAGTGTCCACTTACCGGTTTTTACATCACCCAGTTTATAGTTGGCTGTAAGCAGGTGCCTTGCCCGGAGAATAAAGCGGTCTGAAAAAAGAAAACGCTCTTCGAAACGATATCTCTGAGAGAGATCAAGCCTTTCACTTAGTTTATGGCCTATAGTTACCTGCTGGAATACTCTGTGTTCGAGGATAGTCTTTTTAGTTGTCCCGGTTTCATCATAGGGAGATATTTCGAGATACATATAACCACCTCCAAACTGTACCGGTGCATTTTTTAGTTTGTAATCGGCATAGGTATTGATCAGAAAAAGCCGGCTGTCGGTGACATCAACATCGTAACTTCTGTACTGAACCAATGAAGTGATTGTCCATTGGGGAGCAATTTTAGATCTGGTCAGGAACATATAAAATTGGTTGAACTTCCCCGGTTGGGCAATGGCAACAGTGCTGAATGACAGGGTCAGGATCATTGCAGCAGCTACTTTTAGCAGTAATAGCCTCATAGTTTTAATTTGGTTAGAATTCTTTGCTCGTCACGTTTAAACAAGATTGAAATGTTTGCCCGTGAGTTCTAATATGATGGTATATGCTTTAGATAAGAAATAAACTCAGCGAACTACCATAAACCCAGATGAACGACACGTTCTTAAGATGGAATAACCTTGTATTTATTATAACTTTGAAGATGACCATGCTGTTCAACATTATCTTTCTGGTACTGATTCTGAGATTATCTTTTGAGAAAAAGATAATTGAAGGGGTATTGAAGAAAGACTGGCCGGTATTACTCCTGGTGCAGCATATTTTGTTCTGGATGATCTTCTCTTTTGTTAACGTCTATTTTTATAGCTCGTTTGTTGATTTTCCCTATAGTCTGTATTGTATTGTAATAGCGCTGATCAGCTGTGCTTCAATTTATTATATTAGTTTTGATAAACTGGTTCCTGCATTTTATATCACTAAGAATTATGCACAGTATATACTTTATACAATACTGATATTTGTGGTTTTCAGTCTGACCCGTATCCTGATTGAACCTGGAATGATAGCTGGGCCAAATCCGAAGATAGAACAGGGACTGCTGTTTATTTTTATTTATACTTCGCATGGGATCTGTATCCTGGTATCGAGCTTGCTTGGTATATCAAAGCATAAGTTTATGATTGAAAATGATCTGGTGATACTCGAACGGATCAAAAAGGAGGCAGATATGAACCTGCTGAAATCTAAAGTGAACCCTCATTTCTTACTGAATACATTGAATAATATTTATGCGATAGGGGATAATATCAATGAATTGCAATCTCAGTCTGTACTGAACCTAAGCCAGTTATTACAGTATACTATTTATGAAACTGATCACCGGAGAATCAGTGTGGCTAAGGAAATGCAGATGATCCGTGCGCTGACGGGTTTATACCAGCTGAAGCATGGTAATCTGTTGGATATCAGGTTTGATTTTGACGAAGAAGACTGGATGGATGAGATAGAGGTACCGCCGGCAATCTTTTTGACATTATATGAAAATGCGCTGAAACACTCTGCAATTGGAAATGATCCGGTAGCCTGGATCAGTGTAAAGTTGTTTCTATCCGCGGACAAACTACATTTTGTCTTGCATAATACTATTGCTGTTCCGGGAGAAATAAACATACATTATGAATATAAGGGCATAGGTTTAAACCTGATCAGGCAGCTGATGAATATAGAATTTGGTATGGATAATTATGTTTTGCAAACAGAGACTGAAAGCGGGGTTTATCAGGCAGAAATTATATTAAAATTATGATCAGATTAAAAACTGTTTGTGTGGATGATGAACTTCCTTCTTTAAAACTGCTGAAGGAATATAGTGAGATGATGCCGGATATTGAGCTGCTCAGAACGTTTTCCAATCCAAAGGAAGCTATCGCTTTTTTAGAGAAAACAAGGGTCGACCTGTTATTGCTGGATATCAGAATGCCTGGGTTTAACGGGCTGGAGTTATTACAGCAGTTAACCTATAAACCACTATGTATTTTTATTACGGCTGATATGGGTTTTGCGGTGCAGGCTTATGAACTGGATGTGATCGATTATCTGATTAAACCGGTACCTTTTGTCCGTTTTGAGAAATCAGTGAATAAGGCGATAGAGTATAAAAGGTTCACTGCTTTTAATGCAGCCGATGAGCACATCATCATGTTTAAATCGGATTATATGATCCAGCGGATGCGTCTGGCGGATATACTCTGGGTGGAAGGTTTCGGGGAATATATTAAACTGGTGGGCCGTTTTAAGAATTTTACCTTGCTGCAAAGAATGAGTGAATTTGCAGAGCAGTATGCTTATCTGGGATTTATAAGAATACATAAATCTTATCTGGTGCTTGCCCAGGATATCGAATCTTATTCTTCCAGCATGGTGAAGCTGAAACTGGGACATGAATTACCGGTTGGTAGAGTGTATAAACAAAATGTACAGTTACGGGGTTAAAGTTCTGCGGAAACTAAAACTACTTTTTGCTGACACAGGAAAAATAATATGAACAAAGGGCCATCTGTTTTTGTATATATATTTGTTGTAACACTAAATAATTGAAAAAAGATGAAAGCAGTAAAATCGTATGCGGCATATAGCGCAGATAAACCACTTGAGCCCTATCAGTTAGACCGTCGTGAGCCAGGGGCTGATGATGTGGAAATCAAGATTTTGTATTGTGGTGTATGTCACTCAGATATACATACGGCAAGAAATGAATGGTCAGGAACAATATATCCTGTAGTTCCAGGACACGAGATTGTAGGAAAAGTTACCCGTGTAGGGGATAAAGTAAGCCGTTTTAAAGTAGGAGATACTGTTGGGGTCGGCTGTTTTGTAGATTCTTGCGGACATTGCAGAAATTGTGCGGAAGATAATGAGCAGTATTGTGAAAACGGTCATTCACAAACCTATAACTCTATGTTACAGGACAAGAAAACCATTACTTATGGTGGTTACTCGAGTCATATCGTCGTGACAGAGAAATTTGTATTAAGTGTATCGGATAAATTACCGCTCGAAAAAGTTGCACCATTGTTATGTGCAGGTATTACAACTTACTCACCTTTAAAACACTGGAATGTTAAAAAAGGGGATAAACTGGCCGTAGTAGGTTTAGGAGGTTTAGGACACATGGCCGTGAAAATCGCTTCTTCTATGGGCGCTGAAGTCACTGTTTTAAGCCGTTCTAAAAGTAAAGAAAAAGATGCCCAGGAGTTAGGTGCACATCATTTTGAAATTACGACAGAAAAAGAAACCATGAAGAAACTGGCAAATACGTTTGATTATATTATCGATACGGTTTCTGCTGATCATGATTACAATGAATATCTTGCTTTATTACGTACAAACGGAGTAATGGTCTTGTTGGGTGTACCACCAAAACCTTCTGATGTACATGCTTTCCAGCTGATTGGCGGTCGCCGCAGTCTGGTAGGTTCATTGGTTGGCGGAATTAAGGAAACTCAGGAGATGCTGGATTATTGTGCAGCGCATAATATCACTTCTGATGTGGAGATGATTGGTATAGATCAGATCAATGAAGCTTATGAACGCACGCTTGCTGGTGATGTTCACTATCGTTTTGTGATTGATATGCAATCATTGAATTAGGGTTTTATCCTGTTAAAAGGAGAAATCTGCGCGTTATTTTCCTGCCGGTTGCTATTTAATCATGGAGACGGCAGGAAATTAATGCGCATTTTTTTTAAAATGTAAAGTTGTTCTGGTCTTAAAATCTGGTTTCAGGCTAATTTTATTTTGTGTGGTTGGTAGAAATATATCATTAATTTTAAGGGATATTGCATTTTCTTTCAAATATAAAGATTGACAGTTAAAGTCTATAAGTATAATAGACTATAGATGATTATGCTTACTTTTGCGGCGAACATGATTGTATTAAAAAATATAACAAAACTATTTCATCAGAAGAACAGGGAGATCACAGCCCTTTCGGAGGTGTCATTAACGGTTCCCAAAGGTAAAATCTATGGGGTAATCGGTTCTTCGGGTGCAGGAAAAAGTACCCTGATCCGTTGTGTGAATCTGCTGGAGAGACCTACCTCTGGAGAAGTTATTGTCGATGGTGTCAATCTGGTTAGCTTATCAGGAACTGAACTAGCTAGAGAGAGAAGACAGATCGGGATGATTTTTCAGCATTTTAATCTTTTATCATCTAGAACAGTCGCTCAAAATATAGCTTTTCCGCTGGAACTGGATCGTGTGCCTAAGGATCAGATTGAAAAGAGGGTTTCGGAATTACTGGCTCTGGTAGGTCTGGAAGATAAAGGAAAAGATTATCCGGCAAATTTATCGGGAGGACAGAAACAACGTGTCGCTATTGCCCGTACACTGGCAAGTAACCCAAAAGTGTTGCTGTGTGATGAAGCCACAAGTGCTTTGGATCCAGCGACTACGAAATCTATACTTACTTTATTAAAAGATATCAATAAACGTCTGGATATCACAATATTATTGATCACGCATGAAATGGATGTGGTGAAGAGTATCTGTGATGAAGTGGCGGTAATTAGTGCAGGGAGATTGATAGAACAGGGAACAGTCAGTGAGATTTTTGCTCATCCTAAAGCTGATCTTACCCGTGAGTTTATCGCTTCGTCGCTGAAAATAAATATTCCGGAGAGTTACCTGGAAAGGTTGAAACAGACTCCTTCAGCCGATAGAAAACCTTTATTAAAACTGGAGTTTACAGGTCAGTCTGTGGATGATCCGGTTCTTTCGGAAGTGAGCCGTCTTTTTCAACTGAATAACAATATTATTTATGCGCAGATTGAATATGCAGGCGGTGTGAAATTCGGAGCAATGGTCATCGAAGTTTCCGGCTCGCAGGAAGACAGTCTGAAAGCAATAGCCTATTATGAAAATAAACAAATTAAAGTGGAGGTTCTAGGGTATGTCTGATGCAATGATTTTAATGATGTTCAAAGGAACATGGGAAACCATAGTGATGACTTTTGTATCTGGCTTCTTTGGGTTTGTAATTGGTTTGCCTACGGGAGTAATGCTGTATCTGACCAGGAAAGGTCAGGTGCTGGAAAACAGAACGCTGAATAATGTAGTTTCTGTACTGGTGAATGTTTTCCGTTCAATTCCTTTTATTATTCTGATCGTCTGGATGATCCCTTTTACCCGGATGCTGGTAGGAACTTCTATTGGTATAGAAGCTGCTTTGGTACCTTTGAGTATTGGTGCGGCTCCTTTTATTGCCAGAATGGTAGAGAACAGTCTGATTGAAGTACCAGGCGGATTGGTTGAAGCGGCCAGAGCAATGGGTGCAACTCCTTTTCAGATAGTTTACAAAGTATTATTACCTGAAGCCATGCCTTCGCTGATCAATACGGCTTCTATTACTTTAATTACGCTGGTTGGTTATTCAGCAATGGGTGGAGCAGTAGGTGCGGGTGGATTAGGGCAGATTGGGTATCAGTATGGTTATGTCGGTTATGATGTATTGGTTATGAATACGGTACTGGTGGTATTAGTTGCCCTGGTATTTGCCATACAGTTTACCGGAGACCGGATCTCAAAGCGGGTAGATCATAGAAAATAAGCAGATATTAAAGATAAAAATAACAAGATACGAATGAATACAAGAATTAAATTGCTGGCAACAGCTGCTGTTATTGCTTCAGTAACCTTATTCAGCTGCGGTGGCGGAGCCAAAAAGAATGATCCTAACCATATCAAAGTTGGGGTAGAGTCCGGACCGGAATATGCTGTGGCACAGGCTGCACAGAAAGTAGCTAAAGAAAAATTTGGTCTGGATGTGGAACTGGTACAGTTCAATGACTTTGTGATGCCCAATGAGGCGCTTCATCAGGGGGATATTGATGCCAATGTATTTCAGAACAAGCCATATCTGGATGTACAATCCAAACAACGTGGATATAAATTTGTAATCCAGGGTAATACCTTTGTTTTCCCGCTTGCTGGTTATTCGAAGAAAATTAAAAAAATTGATGAACTGAAAGACGGAAGCACTATTATTATTCCGAATGATCCGACTAACGGAGGCAGATCTTTACTGCTTTTACAAAAAGCTGGTTTACTGAAATTAAAAGATGGTGTTGGTTTATTACCTACTGTAAACGATATTACAGAGAACCCTAAGAAATTAAAAATTCTGGAACTGGAAGCTCCTCAGCTACCAAGAGCGCTTGATGATCAGAATGTTACTATCGCTGTCATCAATAATACTTTTGCGACGGGTGTAGGACTGGTAGCGGATAGGGATGGACTCTTTGTAGAGGATAAAAAATCTCCTTATGTGAACATTATTGTGTCCAGAGAGGACAATAAGGATGATGAGAAAATCAAGAAGTTTGTAAAAGCTTTCCAGTCTGATGAAGTAGCCGAAACTGCTGCTAAAGTGTTTAAAGGCGGAGCTGTTAAAGGCTGGTAAACTTTCCGGAATAATTATAAAAGCTGGTTGTCTGTTGAGGATAACCAGCTTTTTTTATAATCCATTCTGATAGGCTTTTTTCATGTAAAACCTGACTTCTTCATTCAGATCTTCCTTTGCATAGATCCGGAGATGGTGGTTAAAATCATTGCTTCCGGGCACTTGTTTGATCTTACGGAAACAGAGATTATCTTCATAAACCTGTTTAAAAGGGAAAACCACATCAATGAAATCTTTACCCATTTGTATGATATAGGCAAAGTTGATCCGGGCTGAAAAAGCAATCATGGTTTTTGTGGCGTGGTGATTGACTTCTCCGATCTGGCGGAAGACCGTATCCAGTTCTTCGAAAAGGGCAATGGAGTGTGCAGATTTTTTGATTAAAAATTCTTTTATTTCAGGGTCCCTGGATTCCATCGTCTGAAAAGATAATTGTTTAGCTAAGGTATCTAATTCAATTTGACTTTACCTGGAGACAAACCATATTTTTTACGGAATGCGGTGCTGAAATGTTGAACAGAGGCATAGCCCAGGTCGTCCGAAATGGCTTTAATTGTAGTACCTGAAAGTAGTTGCTCCCGGGCTTCGGATAGTCTGACATCGTTCAGATAGCCAAATACGGTGTTACCAAAAACTTCTTTAAATCCGTTTTTCAGTTTAAATTCATTAATCCCGGCAATTTTTGCCAGTTCTGTTAAGGTTGGTGGTTTTTGCCTATGGGTAGTCAGATAAGTTTCTGCGTACTGAATACAATCGCGTTCGTAAGCAGATTTAAGGACGGATCTGGATTTGTTGTTTGCTGACTGTTCAAATGCCTGTGCCTGTAAACTGAGGAGCTCTATACATTTAGATTGGAGGTAGAGGACTTTTAGTTTTCCTGAAAGATTACAGCTCATGATCTCACGAATACACTGATGTATAGGAAAGGTCATTTTTAAATTGGTTTCAGAAATATCAGAGAAATGGTGCTGATCTACTTTTTCGCAGAACCTGGATAGCAAATCTCCGCTATCGGCAACCAGCCCGAGAAAGTAATTTTTGCTGAAATGGACTTCAAAGAATTGATGTTTCTTGTCGATACTGTACTGACCGGTTCCATCAAATTCAGGACTGTAAATTATATTATGTTGCAAGGCATCAAACTGATGAACATGGCCATTAATATGGTTTTTCATTATTCCACCTCCAACGAGCGAGAAATGTAATTCCACAAAATCGGGTTCATTGGTTGAACGGAACCTGATCTGTCTTTTCTTTAACCTCATGTCGCCATAAACAATGAAAATATCCGGCAGGGACAACTGAATGAGTTCAGCATCAAAGAAAGGAAGATTATAACTCTCTTTATGTTCCGCTACTGTAGACAGCAACGGGTCTGAAAAGTTGATGATCGCACCAATCTCAGTCCATTTACCTTGCTCATCACTTAAACATAGTCCCATATTTAATCCCTTTGGTGTAAAAATCTATCCTTCTGATGTAAATGTCTTTTGCTGAATAGAAAGCACTTTTGTACAAATCTAAGATTATTTAGAAATATTATAAATAATCTTTCTGAAGGTTCTAGTTTAATTGAATATGAGTACAGAAAAAACTAAAAATGGCATTGGCAGATTATTGCAGATTGCCGGAAAAGAAAAGATGCTGTTAATGTTGTCTGCCTGTTTTGCAGTGATACATGTACTGCTGACAGTGATCCCGTATATTTTAGTTTATTATATAATCAGGGCTATGCTGACGCCCCCGGTCGACTTGCAACTGATCTATGGTTATATCCTGAAGGCCGTTCTCGCTACACTGGGATCATATGTTTTATTATATGTTTCTGGAATGGTTTCGCATATCGCTGCATTTAATATTTTATATGAGTTACGCCGGCAAATGGCCGAGAAACTGGGCCGGTTGCCGATAGGATTTATTAACCGGAATAATTCTGGCGCCTTAAAAAAAATAATGGCTGATGATGTAGAAAGGATAGAAAACTTTATCGCGCACAGTATCCCTGATTTTGTGAAAGGAGTTGTTTTACCGGTTGTGACTCTGGTTTACCTTTTTACCGTAAACTGGTTCCTGGCTTTAAGCAGTTGTATACCCATTGTTTTACTGGGTGTACTGATTCCGGTGATGTTCAGTAAAGAACGGAATGGGATGCTAACGGCTTATCACCGTTCACTGGAAGAGATGAATTCGGGTATTGTAGAGTTTGTAAGGGCAATGCCGGTGATTAAAATATTCGGACATACTGCTGATAGTTTTGAGCAGTACAGTGGCTCTGTTTATGGCTTCAGGGATATGGTCTTTGAATTTATCCGCAGTTCTGCACCAGCCTACAGTATCTTTATCAGTTTTATCAGCAATGCTTCTCTGCCAGTACTGGCGCTGGGTTTCTACTTGTATTTTAATGGAGGACTAAGTCTGGCGGTGTTGTTTTTATTTCTGATCCTTGGGGTTGGTTATATCCGTCCTTTGTTTGCACTGGGTAATCTGGGTTCTCAGATCTCACTGATTAATCATGGTGTCAGGAGATTAGATGAAATCTTATTCAGCCAGGAACAGGAAACTATGGGAACGCAAAAAATGACAACCGATTTCAGCATTGAGTTTAATTCGGTCTCTTTTAGCTATAATGAACAGACAAGGGCACTGGATAAGGTCAGTTTTGTTATCCCGCAAGGAAGTATTACTGCTCTGGTGGGACCATCCGGATCTGGTAAATCAACAGCTGCCCAGCTGATTTCGCGCTTCTGGGATGTCAGTTCAGGGAGTATCACTGTAGGTGGTCTGGATATCCGGGAAATTGATCCGGCTGAGCTGATGAAGCACGTTTCGGTTGTTTTTCAGGATAGCTTTATGTTTCAGCAAACCATTTTTGAAAATATCCGCATGGGTATGGAAAAAACTGAAAAGGAAATTGTGAATGCTGCAAAAGCAGCACAGTGTCATGGTTTTATTTCCGGGCTTCCTAATGGATATCAGACGCTCTGGGGAGAAAAAGGGGTACATCTGAGTGGAGGGGAACAGCAGCGTATTCAGTTAGCGAGGGCTATCCTGAAGAATTCTCCGATTCTTATTCTGGACGAAGCTACAGCTTTCAGTGACCCTGAAAATGAATATCTGATTCAGCAGGCATTCAATGAACTGATCAGTGATAAAACGGTTATTGTAATTGCACATCGTTTAAGTACTATCACCGGCTGTGACGAGATCATTGTACTGGATAAAGGCTCGGTTGCGGGGATTGGCAAACATGAAGAACTACTGGAAGATTGTTCTTTATACATCAACATGTGGAATGCGCATACCAGAGCTAAGGAATTTACCCTCTCAGAATATTAGTATATATAAAATGATAAAAAATCTCTTCTTCGTCTTTAAAACGGCACCACAGGTAGTTCGTAAAAGTATATTACTCGAATTATTTCATGGTGTCCTGATAGCTGTTCCTACAGGTTTTCTATTACTGATTATTCAGGAATTATTTACCGGAAATCCGGATAAACAACGTCTCTGGAGTTTTGTATGGCTTATGAGCGGGCTGCTGCTGATCCAGTTTTTCGTAGCGGCAAAAACTATAGTCAACAGTAATCTGATGACTTATACTTTATCGACTGGTCTGAGAATCAGGCTGGGAAATCATTTGCAACGTTTATCAATGGGAGTCTTTAAAGAGCGTGATCCTGGTGATCTGGCTTCGGTTGTTTTACAGGATGTGGCCAATTTTGAGATGATCTTTGGGCATACTATCGGCAATATGGCTTCGGCTTTATTTGCTACTGTAATCTTATCTGTGTTTTTATTGTTTACTGACTGGCGTCTGGCACTGTTCCTACTGCTTGCTTTGCCTGTAGCCTGGGGGATGATCAGAATTGCAAATTACTTAATTGTCAGTCAGGGAGAGAAACATGTCCAGGCAAGAAATCAGATTGGTGCGCGCTTTCTTGAATATGTACAGGGAATCCGTCATATCAAATCGTTTGGCATGACAGGTAAGAGCTTTGTCAGCCTGGATAATGCGCTTAATGATTTTCGTAAAGCAAGTATCCGTACCGAAGTTATCCCGGGACCGATGGTTGTTACTGCGGGGTTGATCCTGGAAGTCTTTTTCCTGCTGATGGCAGGGCTTGCAGTTACTTTCTTTGCTCAGGGAAGTCTGTCAGCTCCGGCTTTGATTACTTTTTTAATTGTAGGTTATCGCCTCTATGAACCTACTAAAATTATCCTGGTTGATTATGTGATTCTGCGCTATATGAATATTAGTATGGAAAGGGTAATTGAGGTGCTGAATATCAAAGAGCAGCCTGCAGGAAAAAGGTTAAAACCCAAGGATTTTACTGTCGCTTTTGAGCATGTCAGTTTTGGTTATCAGCAGGAGAAAAATGTATTGAATGATGTTACTTTTCAGGTACAGCCTAACAGTATGATGGCGCTGGTAGGGCCCTCCGGTTCGGGGAAAACCACTATTACTGCATTAATCGCCAGGTTTTGGGATGTGCAGCAGGGAAGCGTGAAGATAGGTGGCGTGGATGTAAAGGATATGGAACCGGCCCAGGTTTATGGTTTAATGAGTGAGGTATTCCAGGAGGTATACTTATTTGATGATACCATTTATAATAATATTCTGTTCGGAAGACCAGGTGCACAAGAAGAGGAGGTCATTAAGGCCGCAGATCTGGCGCAGGTACTTGATTTTGCCTGGGAGCTTCCCGGTGGGTTACATGCCAAAGCCGGGGAAGGGGGGAATTTACTTTCGGGTGGACAAAAACAGCGAATAAGTATTGCCAGGGCCCTGCTTAAAGATGCACCAATTGTGTTATTGGATGAAGCTACTGCATCTCTGGATCCTGAAAATGAGATCCATATTCAAAAGGCCATTCAGGAACTGGTCAGAAATAAAACGGTAATTGTTGTGGCGCATAAGTTATCTACTATACAACATGCAGATCAGATACTGGTACTAAAAGAAGGTGAGGTGCAGGAGCGTGGTACCCATGAAAAACTGATTGGTAATGAGGGTTTATACCATCATCTCTGGAAGATTCAGCAGCAGTCCGGGGGCTGGAAAATAAAACATTAAATTAGTCTGATCGGGCAGTTGATTAACTTAATCAGCGGCCCGATCAGACTAATATTTTTAAATTTTACTTTGTAGTTTATGTACCGATCAGGAAGTTGAGATCAGCTGCTGCTAAAGTGGGTTTAAATTCGATAACCTGGTAATGACCAAAGTCATTCTTTTTAAAAGGGTCCTCTGCCAGGATCTCTTCCAGTTGATCTCTGCTGGTCAGATTTGAAAGGATGACACCGCCGATTCTAGGCTCTTTTCTGCCTGAAAGGATAAAATTTCCCAGTGCATATTGTGCTTTAAGAAAGTCTACATGGGCTGCGAGTTGAGTTTCAATTAGCTCTATTGAAACTTTATAGGTTATTGATATGATAAACATAGGCTAGGTGTTTTTGAAAGATTATCAATTATCTTTCAGAACCAAATATAATTGATATGCAGGAGTAAATCAGAAAAATGGTATTAATTCCAAAAAAATAAACGTTTTAGGTAATAAAATGCTTAAACAGGAGGGGGATTTTGGATTGGGTGCGCCTGATAAGCTTATTTAAGCAAACGTTTGCGTAATAATAATCGGGCTTCCGGCTTTTTGACTTGCAGGAATAACTTTATATTAGGTATAAATCAGATCATTGTATGAACGGAATATGACGGTCAGGAATTATTGATAAGTTAATATTCAATTAATGGTTCCCGGCTATTTTTGCGATCTGAAAAACCAAAGCGCTTTGACCATGCCCGACACTTTTAAAAGTGATTTTTTTACGCTGCTTGATCTGGACAAAAATAGCGCATTTGAAGAACTATTTGACGAATTCTGGCAGCCATTATACAGACGGGCCTATAGTAAGGTACAAGCCGAAGATCTTGCAAAAGATTTAGTACAGGAGGTTTTTATTGCCTTCTGGGATAATCTGGATACGTTAAAACGAGATCTTAACCTGGCTGCTTATCTGCATGGGATTTTACGGAATAAGATCCTTAAGGTTTTTGAAAAAGATGCAGTAAGGTTAAGGTATGCTTTGCAGATTTGTCCGGCAGAACTTTCTTCGGATTTTTGCGCGCATGAGCTGCTTTTAGAAAAGGAGCTTAAATCTATCATCGACACCGAAGTGAACCGCATGCCTTCGAGAATGAAGGAAATCTATGCCATGAAAAAGGACAGCAATTTTTCGATTAAACAGATAGCAGAAGAACTTGGTCTTTCTGAACAAACGATTAAGAACCAATTGCAGAATGCCTATAACCGTTTAAGGTCGAAGCTAAAGGAATATAATCCGGATCTGATCGGATTATCAATTATCCTGATTAAAGTGATGTTTTTTTAAAATTCATCTAGTACTTTCTGTTTCCTGAACGGATAGGTAAGAAACGAAGGTTAATTGGATACGGAAGAATTTAGCAAACTTATAGCCAGGTATAACAATAATACGGCTAGTGCGGAAGAAAGGATGCAGGTGGAACGTTGGTATGAACAGCTCGAAGGCAAAGCTATTTTGTCTGAAGACGCTGAACTGAAGGGTCAGATTTATGGCGCCGTCAGAAAACATATAGAAGAACCCGCTCCGGTTTTACATAAAAAGGAAAGAAAAATATATACCTGGATCGCCTGGGCTGCAGTATGGTGTGTTTTGTTCAATATCGGTCTGCTTTATTTCCAGGCGAAAAGGTTCCAGGTTTCATCTGATACCTTTTCGGTACAAAAGAAAGGGATTACGCCTGGAACTGACAAGGCTATATTGACCTTAGCAAATGGAACTAAAATCAATCTTTCGGATGTTGGAGCTGGTCAGCTTGCTGAACAGGCGGGTGTAACGGTCAGCAAAACGAAGAATGGTGAATTGATTTATAAGGTTATCGGCGATAATCAGGCAACTACTAAATATAATACGATCTCTACACCCAGAGGTGGACAATATCAGCTTTTGCTGGCGGATGGAACCAGGATCTGGTTAAATGCCAATTCTTCACTGACCTTTCCTACTTCATTTCCTGCTGATAAACGTAAGGTCAAATTTAAAGGGGAAGCTTATTTTGAAGTGGCAAAGGATAAATCCAGGAGATTTATTGTAGAGTCAAATGAAACTGAAGTTCAGGTTCTGGGAACGCATTTTAATATCATGGCTTATGATGATGAGGCTGCACAGATCACGACTTTACTGGAAGGTTCCATCGAGCTGCGCAAGGGAAATGAAAAGTCTCTTTTAAAACCTGGTCAGCAAGCCCGGACAATGGGTGCCACCAATCAGATCAATGTAAAGGATATAGAAAATCCTGAACAGGTTATTGCCTGGAAAAACGGATATCTGCAATTCGAAAAATCAGATCTGCAATCTCTGATGAGACAAGTATCGAGATGGTATGACGCCGATGTGGTCTATCAGGGTAAAATCCCTAAAAAAGAATATTCAGGTAAAATTCCCAGAAGTGTCGGTGTAAAAACGCTGATAGAGATGCTTTCTTATTCGGGGATTCATTGCCAGGTCAAAGACAATAAAATAATCATTAACCTTTAAACCCAGATTTATGTAACAGAATTACTTTTAATGATGAGAAAAATCGGTTAACCTATAAAAAACGGGAAGTGTTCGAACCACTTCCCGTCAATAATGGGGTTAAGTTCCGTGAGGACAATCGTCCCTGATCCGGAAAGCAAAAATTATCTAAGCAATAATGTTTTTAAAACCCAAATTCAAAGTTATGAATTTTAGTGCATTCTTTAAGACTGTACCTCGAATACAGTATAAATTCTCCCAATTATTACTCGTAATGAAACTTTCTATCATTTTGTTATTCACTGGATTAATGCAGGTTCATGCCAGCGTTTACAGTCAGAAGATAACGATCAGACAAAAAAATGTTCCGATAGCAGTGGTATTAAAAGCTATTGAGAAACAAAGTGATTATCTCTTTTTATATGACAATCTGGAGTTGTCAGAGGCTGCCAGAGTCTCGGTTGATATTCATAATGGTACGGTCGGACAAATACTTGATCTGTGCCTGAAAGACAAATCTTTAACTTACCGGATTTTTGAAAAGAATATCGTGATCAGAAAGAAAGAACTCTCTGTAAAGGGTATTTCCTTTCAGCCGATAAAAGGTAAGGTACTAGATGAAAATGGGCAACCGATTATCGGAGCAAGTATTATGATTAAAGGAACCAAAACTGGGGTAGTTACTGATGTAAATGGTAGTTTTAGCATCAGTGCTTCTCAGGGGGCAACATTGGTTATTTCATTTATTGGCTATAGCGCAAAGGAAATTGTCGTAGGCACCGATCAGCAATACACGGTTTCTTTAGTACCTGAGGAAAACAAGTTAACAGAAGTTGTGGTGACTGCCCTGGGGATTAAACGCTCGGAGAAATCTTTGGGTTATGCGGTTCAGAAGGTATCTGGTAAAGACCTGCAAACGGTTAAAGGGGTAGATGTGGGAACCTCGCTGACGGGTAGGGTAGCTGGTCTGGTCGTGAAGAACTCTACAGAGTTCAATGCCAGACCTACATTGGAACTGAGAGGTGAAGCTGCTATTCTGGTAGTTGATGGTGTTGATTATGATAATTTATCCCTAAGGGATATTCCTACTGATGATATTGAAAGTATAGACATCCTGAAAGGTCCTACAGCATCTGCACTTTATGGTGCCAGGGCAAAGGGAGGCGTTTATCTGATTACGACTAAAAAGGGTGCCGACGGAAAGGGGTTCTCTGTTAATGTAAATAGCAATACGATGTTCCAACTGGGCTATCTGGCTATTCCTAAAGTCCAGAGTTCTTATGCACGTGGACAGAATGGTAAACTGGATAATGATTATGTATGGGGCCCGCGTCTGGATGCTGGTAATACGGCAAGAGACTGGAACCCTGTGACTAAACAGTTTGAAGACAATATGCCTTTACGTTCTGTGGGTAAAGATAACCTGAAGAATTTTACCAGTACAGGTATTATCGCAAATAATAATATAACTGTTGCACAAACTGGTGAAAATGGAAGTTTTAAAATCGGTCTGAACCATGTTTATAATAAGGGGCAGTTTCCAAATCAGGGCCTGAACATGATCAATCTGACTTCAGGGGGAGAGATCAAAATCAATGATAAATTTAAGATAGAAAGCCATTTTGGTTTAAGCCGCCGGAATGCTTCGCAAATCTGGGGAAGTGGTTACCAGAATCAGGGTTATTTGTATCAGCTGGTGATGTGGACCGGAACAGAATATGATATCAGGGATTATAAGGATTATTGGAAAGTGCCCAATCAGACACAAAACTGGATGTATACCAACTGGTATGATAATCCTTATCTGATTGCTTATGAAAAGTTAGATGCCATTCAGCAAAATACGGTGAATGCAAGTGTTACGGCTAATTATAAGTTTACACCAGATTTGAACCTGATGCTTCGCCTGGGTTATGATAATTACAGCAACAGGGAGACTATGCGTAATCCTACAGCGAATATCTTTTCAACCCGGGGAGGCTGGGATGCCAAAGGGATGTACAGTGTCAATGATACCAAAGGATACAGCACAAGTAATGATTTAATCCTGTCGTATAATAAAAAAGTAAATAAATTCTCTTTTGAAACGCTTGCGGGAGGTAACTTTTTCCATAAAGAAGATCAGGGTTTATATGCTGTAACTAAAAATGGATTGATCTCTCCGACTTATTTTTCTTTGAACGGTTCTATTGAGCCCCCAAGAATTACGCCTTATTTTTCACCTAAAGAGTCAAGTAGTTTATATGCCAGGGCTGCGGTAGGATGGAACGAAGCTGTTTTCCTTGATTTTACAGGACGTAATGACTGGATTTCTACACAACCTCAGACGACAAGGTCTTATTTATACCCTTCGGTTGGTTCAAGTGTGGTGATCTCGCAGCTGGTTAAATTACCAGAGGTGATTGATTTGTTTAAAGTAAGGGGCTCGTTCGCTGTGTTTAAGACTCCTGCGGATATTTTTGCGACCAATATTAATTATGCGACCACAAGTGCTGCCTGGAATAATCTGAATTCGGCAAGTTATCCTTCAAAATTATTAGGTGGTGGCGATGTTCTTCCAAGTTCTCAGCGAACCTGGGAAATTGGTACGGCCGGATATTTATTTAAAAAGAGATTGCATTTTGATGTGGCTTATTTTAATAAGTACTATTATAATCAGCAGACTAATGCTACGATCCCTTCTACTTCGGGCTTTGCCTCAACGTTGGTGAATACTCAGGAAACTTATACCCGCCGGGGGATAGAAATTACGGTTGACGGTTCGGTGATCAAAAACAGGAATTTTGAATGGTATTCTACCATTAACTGGTCGAATCAGCACAGGTATTATGATAACCTGGACCCTGTTTATTCTGCAGATGCGCTTTGGGTAAAAAAAGGTCAGCGTCTGGATACTTATACCAGCAATTACTGGTTAACCGATCCTGCCGGAAACGTAATTTATAATAACGGAATGCCGGTGGGTAGCGATTATCAAAAGAAATACGGTTACGGGGAACCTGATTTCAGCTTTGGTTTCATTAACAATTTTACCTATAAAAACTGGATGCTTGGTGTCAATATAGATGGCAGGATCGGCGGGCTGATGTATAATTATATCTATGATAAAATGTGGGACTCGGGGACTAATCCGGAATCTGATAATCAATATCGTTATGATCAGGTAGTTAATGGTTTAAATAATTATATAGGAAAGGGTGTTAAAGTGATTTCGGGTAAGGCTACTTATGATAAATATGGCAACATTACCAGTGACACGCGTCAGTATGCACCGAATGATGTGCCGGTAGGTTATCAGAATTTTGCCCAGAACTACAGAGGGGGAGATAGAGGTATACAGAATGAATCTTTTATTAAACTGAGGGAAGTTTCTTTAGGATACCGTATACCGGCAAAGGTAACGGCTAAACTTGGTGTTAAGACTGCCTCTTTATCATTAACGGGACAGAACTTATTCTTATGGACAAAATTCAAGTTCTCTGATCCGGATGTGGATACGGAAAACCTGAATTCACCTTCTCAACGAATGGTTGGATTTAATGTAAGAGTTGGATTTTAATTAAATAAAGATAGATATCATGAAAATTTTAAAATATATATTATTGTTGCCGGCAATGGTTATGATGCTTGGCGGTTGTCAGAAGTATGATGTCCTGAACACAAATCCGGACGCGACGACGCAGGTTAACTCGGCCATGCTGGCAACGACCTTAATTCTGAATATCACGCGCACAGGAATCAGTACGCAGAAGAGTTTTATGCAACCATTTTTGCTGGGTAAATACGTGACCTGGGGGGAAGGACAGGAGAATTTCCAGTTCAATAAATTGAACAAGACTGATTTTGATGGGGTAAGAGTACTGAGAAATATTAAGCCAATGGTCAATTATGCCACAACTGATGGATTGAAAAAATCATATCAGGCTTTGGGGCATTTCATGAATGCCTGGCAGTTTTTTATGAATACGATGCAGGTTGGTGATATGCCATATACGGATGCTGTAAAAGGAGAATCTGATCATATTTTGCAACCTAAGTATGATACACAGAAGACAGTTTTCCTGGGTATATTAAATGAACTGGACCAGGCAAATCAGTTGTTCGCAGATGGAACTGATTTTGCTGGTGATCCGATTTATGCTGGAAAAGTGGATAACTGGCGCCGGTTAACGAACAGTTTTGAATTGCATGTTTTACTGAATTTGTATAAAAAAACTGGGGATGTGGATTTAAAAGTGATAGAAAGATTCAAGGATATTGTGGCTAATCGTCCGCTGATGCGGGATTATAAGGACAATTTTGCCCTGGCTTATAACGCTACTGCCGGTCAGAATTATCCCTGGTCTGATGTTCCGGCAGGTTCTGGGAATTCATTTGTGAAATCAAACTATACGATGTTATCGAATAACCTGCTTGATCCTTTAAAAAGTTTAAAAGACAGAAGGTTGTTTTACTTTGCTAAACCGTCACCGGTTAAAATTGCGGCAGGGGTGGATCAGTCGGATTACAATGCTTATGTTGGGGTAGAACCTTCGGATGCATTTACTGCACTGCAGACTATCAGGGTAAATAAGAATTATTCAGATCTTAATAATCGTTATGTACAATTGGTGAATGCTGAACCGGTAAGTGTTTTTAGCTACTGGGATTTGCAGTTTGCTTTATCGGAAGCTACAGTAAGGGGATGGATCAGTGGTACTTCTGCTCAGTCTTATTATGCAGCTGGTATCATTAATTCTATGAAATTTATAGTAGCCAATACGCCTGACCTGGTAGATTATCACCATAATATGAAAATGGATGATGCTTATATCAATGCATTTCCTTCTTCGGCCGGAGTTGCTTTAAGTGGTACAACTGAACAACAGATCTCACAGATCTTAACTGAGAAATATGTTTCTAATTTTCTTCAGGGCAGTAAATTTATTTCCTGGTTTGAAAACAGGAGAACGGGGTATCCGGTTTTTAAGCTGAATCCTCAGTCGAATTTAAATATTCCTTCTTCTAATTTTCCGGTACGCTGGCTCTATCCGGATGCAGAACTGAATTATAATTCTGTAAATGTAAGTGCGGCGATTGCCAGTCAGTATAGCGGTAGTGATGATACGAACCAGCTGATGTGGTTGTTGAAATAACAGATTATCTTTAGTCCTGATCAAATGGCCGGATAACTAATTAAAAAGGTTATCCGGCCATTTTTGTTTTGAGTGTTTTAAAACCGACTATAAATATAGGACAACTTGTAAACTTATCGTAGTATAGGACAGTGACAAACAAGTTGTAGTTCTAGCCGGTTTCTGTTTAATGTTGAAGCAGGTTTGAAGCACGGTTGAAGCAGGTTTGAACCAGGTTTAGGTGCTTCAACCATGCTTCAAACCTAGTTCAAACCTGCTAGAATAGAGTTTAGAAACTAAATGAAGTTATAATTGTATATTAAGAATAGTTAACTATCTTTAATAGAAAATAAAGGTAGTTTTTGTAAATAAAAATACGGTTATGGCAGTATTAAGAAAAGGCTCGAATGAAGGATTTACAGGTAAAATCGGCAATACTGTAACTTACAGATTGTATGGGAAAATTGTAAAAAGAACCATTGGTATGCGTACAGACGCACCCACTGTACCGGTATTATCCAGTTGGCAGGCAACAGCAGTAACTTCAACTTTTCTGAAATCTATCAAAGAGTTTATCAAAGTTGGATTTGAGCTGGAGGCAAAGCGAGTTTCTAAAAGCTATCATGATGTGGCCGCTTCATATACCAGGTTAAATGCAATTACCGGTACATATCCTTCGCAACATATTGATTTTACCAAAGTTTTATTGAGCAAGGGCAAAATGCCGGAAAC
>NZ_JACHCC010000013.1 GCF_014207135.1 Pedobacter cryoconitis
ACCAGAGCCGATGGTACTGCGGTAACACGTGGGAGAGTAGGTCGGTGCCAAATCTTAAAGAAAGCCTGTAGGAGACTACAGGCTTTTCTTGTTTACAACCTTTTTGTAAACCAACAACCAAACAACCCCGGCTGCTCAGCGCAGACCGGGGTTATTTCGTTTAAAAGGAATAATGAATCGATATTTTGATCTCCTGTATGCTCATAAGAGTTCATCAGCAAGGTGAATGTGTGGATTAAGCATTAGAATCGCTTAAAGCTTCTTATTTTGATTATTAGCCCAGCTCTATTTGTCTTCTGATACTTTCCTCCAATGAGATTAAAGTTTCTGTCCGTTGTATACCTTCTACGGCCTGAATCTCTTCATTCAATACATGGCGCAGATGATTGGTATCACGACAGATGATCTTGGCAAACATACTGTAGGCGCCAGTGGTGTAATGTAATTCTACTACTTCCTTAATCCGGCTCAGTTGGGCAACGGCATCTTTATACTGAATCCCTTTCTCGAGGTATATGCCCAGGAATGCACAGATATCATATCCTGCTTTCTGAGGATCGATAATCAAATGTGATCCTTTTATAATACCCATTTCCTGTAGTTTCTTCATCCGTACATGAATTGTACCCCCGGAAACGATTAAATCTTTAGCGATTTCGGTGTAAGGTTTAGTCGCATCCTGCATCAATTGCTTTAAAATGTCAATATCAAGGTTATCAATTTCTAAATTTTGGCTTTCTTTTTTGAGCATGATTTCAATTAATTATAATGAAGATCTAATTTAATTATAATAATCGTAATAATGAAATTAAATCATTATTATATTTGCAACATATATGATGTATTGTTACATTTGTATCAAGCAAGTAAGGAAAAAACGTTCATTTTAATAATTGCTTATACTCTGTAGGGTGGTGGAACTGGCAGACGCACCTCCTTGTCTCGGTGGTGGAGAATTTGGGAAACCTGAAAAGGCTAACCACTCCTTGAAGGTTCGACTCCTTCCCCTACAGCCAAAGAATGATGGTTCTTTATTTAATGTTGGGTGGTGAAATTGGCAGACACACCTTCTTGTCTCGGTGGTGGGGATCATGGGATAAACACAGTTTATGGGTTGACCACAAATTAATTTTTTGAACTGCGGCTAACTTCCCCTTGAAGGTTCGACTCCTTCCCCAACAGCCAGTTTTTTTATTTTAATAAGTTAGTTAATTGGGTAATCCGGAGGCGGGTTACCCTTTTTCTTTTTTCAGGATATCTCCATTCATCTAGTCTGACACAATATTAAGCTAAAGCGATTTTGTGTTGTTTTAAATTTAATTTTTTAACAGTTTAAACTTAATCCGTTGCGTATAATAAATTAACAATTCCAATGTAGATTCGTGTATAAGTAACAACGATAAAAAATTAACTTCTTATCCTGTTGCGTCATGATCTAACCGGAAAAAACAATTTATTATGGCTAACAAAAATCTACGTTTTATCGTAATGGCATTCGGAGTCCTTGCACTCTCGGCATGTAAGAAACAAGAATTTGCAGGCAACACCGCCCCTGCAATGAGAACCGAAAGTATGATGACAAGGCAGACTGCCCTGCAAAATTATACTTTAAGTAACTGGATGAGCTTCCTGCCAGACACAACCAATTTAGCACAACTTTCTATTCCAGGTACACACGATTCGGGTGCAAGAATTGAACCTGTAACCGGTACTGCCAAATGTCAAAACTTAAGTATTGCTGATCAGTTAACTGCGGGAGCAAGATTTCTGGACATCAGGTGCAGACACATTAATAATACTTTTGCCATTCATCATGACCTGGTTTACCAGAACCTGAATTTTACGGACGTTTTGAAAGCTTGTACTGATTTCCTTACAGCTAATCCTACTGAAACGATTATTATGAGTGTAAAGGAAGAATACACGCCTACTGGAAATACCAGAAGTTTTGAAGATACATTTGATGCCTATGTTCAGGAAAATGCCGGTAAATGGGACCTGGGTACCGGCATTTCTAAATTGGCTGACGTACGTGGCAAAATTAAATTATTAAGAAGATTTGGCGCAACTAAAGCTAAAGGTATCGATGCTACGCAATGGGCAGACAATACTACTTTTGAAATTAATAACGCAGCAGCAAACCTGAAAATAGAGGATGAATACAAAGTTCCTGATGTAAGTGCTAAATGGACTAAAATGAAAGCCTTAATGGATAATGCACATAGCGATTCATCAAACAGATTATATATCAGTTACGGAAGTGGATACAAACCGCTTATTTTCGGAATTCCGGATATCTTAACGGTGAATAATTATATTAATCCTAAAGTTACAGACTATTTCACCGCTAATAAAGTGGGAAAATATGGTGTGGTTCCTTTGGATTTCATTAACAAGGATATCTCTAAAGTGATTGTAGAGACAAATTTCGGTCCGGCTTTATAGTCTGATACAGCCCCGGTATAAAGCCGGGGCTTTTTTATAATGATTATAAATTTCAATTAAGAGTATCCATTTTTACTGGCAAGGATTAATTTCTTATTTTTGAGAAAAAAAACAGTTATGGGTATTTATGAAATCTTAAAGAGTGCGCACTCTGGATGGCGTTATTTAGTAATCATCTTATTATTGATTGCTTTTGTTAATGCATTAATGGGATATGTGGGTAAAAAACCATATACCGAAGGGAGCCGGAAGTTAAATGTGTTTACTTTAATCAGTGCACATATTCAATTGCTTTTAGGATTGATTATCTATTTTATGCACGACTGGTATAAAGGTGATAGTTCGGTAGCTGTACAACGTTACTGGAAAATGGAGCACATCAGCATGATGATTTTTGCAATTATCTTAATTACAGTTGGTAACGCAAGATCTAAGCGGGCAGATGGCGCGCTGGCCAAACACAAGTCAATTATGCTGTATTTTGGTATGGCATTGCTATTGATCATTGCAGCCATATTCGCAATGGTTAAGGCCGATCCAAGCCGTCACTTGTTTGGGATGTAATAATTTTTTTGAGATTTAATTTTGGTTTGTAAGATTTATTTCTATTTTTGCTACTCATGATTAACAATAAACAAACTTGGCTATGGCGTAATGGTTCTGAAAAGAGTCCCGTCGCAGCTTTGTGTACATTATAGTTTATCAACCTAAACCAAACCACAAATATTAACCCGACGTACAACACGTCGGGTTTTTTTGTTTTATAGCAATTTTATAATGGAAAAGATTAAAATCAATACGCTTTATAAAAAGAGACTGGCGGATACAACAACGCCGGTGAGCATTTACCTGCGGTTAAGGGATGTGTTTCCTAATACACTTTTACTGGAGAGTTCCGACTACCATAGCCGGGAGAATTCTGTAAGTTATGTTTGCGCCGATCCTGTCGCAGGAATCATGCTTCAGAACGGACAGCTTTCTACCTATTTTCCTGATGGCGGAAAGGAAATAAAAAAGGAATTTGTTCTGGCCGAAGAAATCGAAGCTTTTAAAGCCAGGTTCGATGCACAGCCTGTAGCGGAAAAACGTTATATCTCTACCGGCCTGTTTGGTTATTTTACCTGGAATACGGTTCAGTATTTTGAGGACATCAGTTTTAAAGCGGAATCACCTAAAGGCGAAGAGATCCCATTGATGCAATATCATATCTACCGTTATATTATTGCTATTGATCATTTTAAAAATGAGGTTACCTTATTTAAGAATAGTTTTGACGGAGAGGAAGACCAGGACCTGGAAAAGATTGAATACCTGATCCAGAACAAGAATTTCCCTGAATATAGCTTTGACACTGTAGGTGAAGAGCAGTCTAATCTGACTGATCAGGGCTTCATGGATATCGTGGAGAAAATGAAAAAACATATCCTGCGTGGAGATGTTTTCCAGATTGTTCCTTCCAGAGCATATAACCAGGGCTTCTCGGGCGATGAATTTAATGTTTACCGCTGTCTGCGCTCTATCAATCCTTCGCCTTATCTCTTCTATTTTGATTATGGTAGCTTCAAGCTTTTTGGTTCATCTCCAGAAGCACAGATTACCATCAAAGACAGAACTGCAAATATTTTCCCTATTGCCGGAACTTTCAAGCGTACCGGAAACGATGAAGAAGACGCTGAACTGGCCAGGAAGCTGGAACAGGACCCCAAAGAAAGTGCAGAACATGTTATGTTGGTGGATCTGGCCAGAAATGACCTGAGCAGACATTGCAGGGGAGTGGAGGTTAAATCATTTAAAGAGGTTCAGTATTATTCGCACCTTATCCACCTGGTCTCAAAGGTAAGCGGGAATTTACAGCCGGATGTTTCTGCTTTTAAGGTCGTAGCAGATACTTATCCTGCGGGAACATTAAGTGGAGCGCCAAAATATAAAGCGATGCAGTTGATCGATGAATACGAAGGCCTGGCCCGCAATTTCTATGCAGGAGCAATAGGATATATGGGATTTGGCGGAGAATTTAACCATGCAATCATGATCCGTACGTTTATGAGTAAAAATAACCAGCTTCACTATAGAGCGGGAGCAGGAATTGTAGCCGATTCCATCGCTGTTAATGAGATGAATGAGGTGAATAATAAAATTGCTGCCTTACGTAAGGCAATGGAAATGGCCAAAGGGATTAATAAAATTTAAATTAGAAACATGCAAAAGAAAATATTGGTCATAGATAATTATGACTCTTTTACTTATAATTTAGTGCATCTGATTAATGAGCTGGGCAGCGAAGCTGAAGTTTGGAGAAATGATAAATTTACACTTGACCAGGTAGCTGATTTTGATAAGATTTTGTTATCTCCTGGTCCTGGTGTACCATCGGAGGCTGGTTTATTACTGGATGTGATCAGAACTTATGCTTCAGGGAAAAGTATCCTGGGGATTTGTCTGGGACAGCAGGCTATTGCAGAAGCATTCGGAGGTCAGCTTTTAAACCTGGGTAGGCCTATGCATGGGATTGCTACACCGATAAACGTAATTGATAAAGAAGAATTATTGTTTAAAGGGTGCCCTGAAATTATTAACGTCGGCCGGTATCATTCATGGGTAGTGAGCCAGGAAGGCTTACCTTCTTGTCTTCAGGTTACGGCCACTGATGCCGGTCATGAAATTATGGCACTCAGACATGTTGACTACGATGTAAGAGGTGTGCAGTTTCATCCTGAAAGTGTGCTGACCGAATATGGTAAAGAAATGATGAAGAACTGGTTGGAAAATTAAAACAGATTCAATGAATATTTTAGATCAAATCGTACTCAGAAAAACAGCGGAAGTTGAACAGGCTAAAAAACGGGTCTCTGTTAAAGAACTGGAAGCAGGTGTTTATTTTCATAGAGAACCCTATTCACTGAAAGAATTTATACTTGCACCTGACCGTACAGGCATAATTGCTGAGTTTAAACGCCGTTCCCCGTCAAAGGGAATTATCAATGCCCATTCGACTGTTAAGGAAGTAACCAATGGCTATGCAGCAGCTGGAGCTTCAGCAATCTCTGTACTGACAGATTCGGATTTCTTTGGTGGACATCTGGATGATCTGCTGGAAGCAAGGGCTGTGAACAATGTTCCTTTGTTACGGAAAGATTTCATGATAGATGAATACCAGCTTATTGAGGCCAAGGCATCAGGGGCAGATATTATCTTGTTGATTGCGGCTATTCTTACACCAGCTCAGTTAATTAATTTTGGCAGATTGTCAAAAAACCTTGGACTGAATGTCTTGCTGGAAGTGCATAATCTCGAAGAATTACAGCGTAGTATTAATCCTTATATAGATGCTGTGGGGGTTAATAATCGTAATCTGGCAGATTTTACTGTCAATATTCAGACTTCTTTCGATCTGGCAGAAGAGATCCCGAAAGAATTTCTGAAAATTTCGGAGAGCGCGATCAGTGATCCGAAAATAATTAATCAGCTAAAGAGGGCTGGATTTAACGGTTTTCTGATTGGTGAAAATTTTATGAAGACCGAAGATCCGGGAACCGCAATGCATCGCTTTGTAGAGGAGATGATCTCGGTATAACTTTTGTATCTTTGTACTTTACATGGGAAAAGCGAAAACTTATGATACCGCGCTTAAACAGGAACGGGCTGTCCTGGTAGGGGTGATCAGACCGGGAGAAAAACCGGAGGAAACAAAAGAATATTTAGACGAACTGGCGTTTCTTGTAGATACGGCGGGTGGAACGGTGGATAACATATTTACACAAAAAATGTTAAAACCAGACCGCGCTACCTTCGTAGGTACAGGGAAACTGGAAGAAATAAGAGCCTACGTGAAATCGGAAGAGATTGATATGGTCGTTTTTGACGATGAACTATCTCCTTCGCAATTACGTAATATAGAACGTGAACTGGAAGTCAAAATCCTGGACAGGAGTAATCTTATCCTCGATATTTTTGCTGGAAGAGCTCAGACCTCGCAGGCAAAAACTCAGGTCGAACTGGCCCAGCTGCAATATTTATTACCAAGATTAACACGCCTTTGGACTCACTTGGAGCGCCAGAAGGGTGGTATTGGTATGCGTGGACCAGGGGAAACCCAGATTGAGAGTGACAGAAGGATGATCCTAGAGAAAATTTCCCTTTTAAAGGGGCGATTGAAGCTCATTGATAAACAGAATGAGACGCAGCGTAAAAACCGCAATGAACTGATCAGGGTTGCCCTGGTAGGCTATACGAACGTAGGAAAGTCTACGATCATGAATATGCTTTCCAAATCGGAAGTATTTGCGGAAAACAAATTGTTTGCTACCCTGGACACCACAGTCCGGAAGGTCGTGATCGATAACCTGCCATTCCTGTTATCTGATACGGTTGGATTTATCCGTAAACTTCCTCACCATCTTGTAGAATGTTTTAAATCGACACTCGATGAGGTCAGGGAGGCGGACATTTTAATTCATGTGGTCGATGTTTCTCATACGAGCTTTGAAGATCAGATTAATGTAGTGAATGAAACATTAAAGGATCTGGGTGCCAGGGATAAGGAAACGATCATGGTGTTTAATAAGATTGATGCTTATGTTCATCCGGAATCTGATGAGATGAATGAAGAGGAAAATGCGACTTTAACACTGGAAGAGTTTAAGAAAAGCTGGATGGCGCAGCATAATGCACCAGCATTATTTATCTCTGCACTACATAAGGAAAACCTGGAAGAGTTTAAACAACTGTTATACGATAAGGTTGTTGCGCTTCATACGATAAGGTATCCTTATGACAAATTATTATACTAAATAAAAGATTACAAAATCATGGAAAGTAAACGTCAACAGAAATTTGCTGGTGTACTACAAGAGGAATTAGCGACAATATTTCAACGGGAAGGGGCAGAGTACTTACCTAATACACTGGTTACGATTACTAAGGTCCGCGTATCTCCGGATTTAGCAGTAGCTAAAGTTTATCTGAGTTTTTTAAGCACAAACAATACCGCATTATCCATTGCAACTGTCAATTCTCATGCGGGAGAAATCAGATATAAACTGGGCTCACGTATCCGTCACCAGGTTAGGGTAGTGCCTTCACTGACATTTTTCCTGGATGACACGAATACCTATGTAGAGCATATGGATAAAATCTTTGATAAGATTTCCAGAGAACGTAAAGAACAGGGTGAAGAAGAAGATGAAACAGCGGACTAATTGCTGATGGAATCTTTGGAAAAGTTGAAGGGATGGTTAATTAACCATCAGCAAAAGATCAGCAGGGTGGTAGATTTTAATCCTTCTGCTGACCATCTTTTTCCTTTTGATTTTACGGCTGCTAACCTCGAGCTGACTGATGAGGTGCTGAGGGATACTTCGGCTTTCACTTCCTGGACTACACAAAAACTTAAAGACGCCGGTGCCCGTTATGGCATTGGCGGTTATAATGAACACCGGACCATTTATTCAAGGAGTATCCACTTTGATACTCTAGAAGAACCGAGAAGATTACATCTTGGTGTGGATATCTGGGGCCCTGCAGGTACGCCTGTATATAATTTTTTTGAAGCTGAAGTACATAGTTTCAGCAACAATAATCATTTTGGTGATTACGGAGGGACTATAATTCTCAAGTATCAGCTTGACGGACTGGTTTTGTATGGCTTGTATGGTCACCTGAGCCTGGCTTCAATTGCAGATTTAAAGGTAGGACAGCCTATTGCCACGGGCGAACGTTTTGCCACCTTTGGGATCCCTGAAGAAAACGGTAACTGGCCACCCCATCTTCATTTTCAGCTGATGTTTGATATGCAGGGTAAAAATGGAGATTACCCAGGTGTCTGCCAGTTTTCTAACCGGGCTGTTTACCTGGCTAATTGTCCAGATCCGGGACTGATCCTGAACTATACCTTTCCCATAAAATAATTTCGTAAATTAGGGGATGAAGAAAATTCTTGCGGCTTTTCTGTTGTTTTTAGTATTTTCTGTCAAAGCACAACCCGTCATTAAAAATGGGCTGGAGACTTTTATTCAGGAGAATCTGGTTTACCCCGAATTCTCTCTGAAACACTGTATCCAGGGAAAGGTCAATATCAGCTTTAAGGTTAACCTGCTTGGGGAGGTTTATACGTCGAAGGTGACCAACGGACCAGGAATAGATCTGGATCAGGAAGCTTTACGACTGATCAGGCTGAGTAGTGGGCAATGGCAGGTGCCACCAGGATATGACACCACTTATGTGTTGATTGCACCGGTCAATTTTAAGGTCAGCGGGGATGATTGTAATAATGTCAGTATTACGGATGTCAGAAAATCGATTGCCGCTTATCAGGCAGATAATGCCCTGACAGACGTGATCATAAATTTTTACAGGAATAAGGCCGAAGGGAAGTATAGCGAGGCTGAGGAAGCCAGAATCAATGCCATGAAGAAAGAATTAGGTTATGATGATGAGTACCTTCAGCGGAGAATTGAAGCGGGTAAGAAAAAATTAAAACAAAAGGATAAACAGGGTGCCTGTGAAGATTTCCTTTTTGTCAAAAATATGGGCTCATCACTAGCGGATGAACTCCTTGTTATATATTGTAAGTAGATGCGTCTTTTATTCAAGTTATTTGCTTTGCTCGATCTGATCAGCATTGTTTCTATGAGTCCCCAGATCTGGTCTGTACTGAGTAAGTATCAGGAAATTCCACATGAGGCATTTTCAGTAGCCAGGGTTGTTTTTACCTTACTGATCTATATTTCACTGTTTATTTCTGCCTATGGGTTATTCAGGTTCAGAAAATATGGGATAATTACCAATTATATTCAGTTTCCGTTCCGGCTTGTGCTATGGGTGTTTTCTGTCGGTTTTATCACTTTTCTGCCCGAATTATTCCATCAGGGGGACAAATGGTTTGGCATCCTGTTCCGTGTCTGTATTATTGCCGAATTTTTCAGGGGTTACTATGTTCTTCAGGCGCACCGGAAATATTTCAGACAGGCCTCACCAGAACCGTTATAGCTGCTGGTAATAGATGTGCTTCCACCGCATTGACTTTGCCTATATATTCCCCGTCTACCTGAAAATGGACTTTGTGCCTGGTTTTGATCTGTAGATTTTTAGTGTGAAATAATTCGATTTTTTTTGGATTGAAAGGCTGATTGGTGAAACGGATTTTAAAGATTTCAAGAAAAGAATATTTTTTGATCAGGATGATCTCAAAAACGTCATCATCCAGCTTACCTTCCGGATTGATTTTTACCCCTGTGCCGTAGCTGGTCGCATTGGCTATAACTACCATTGCTGCTTTGGAGCGGATTATTTCTTCACCGATATTAAATTCAACATCCATCAGGTAGCGTGAAAGGAGGGCCTGACAGGCAGCTTTTGCGTAACCCCACATTCCTCTTTGGGGAAGGTTATCGAATTTTTTAACGATGTAAGCATTAAATCCGATATCCGATAAGTGAATACATAATTCGTCGTTAACCGATATCACATGAATTTCCTTAGGCAACCCTGTTATAGTCAGTTCCAGTGCTTCGTTAAGCTGAAGGGGTATACCCAACTCTTTAGCCATACCATTAGCCGATCCGGCAGGAATAATCCCAATAGGCGTTTTTGTGCCTTTTAAGGCATTGGCAACCAGTTTGAGTGTACCGTCTCCGCCAACTGCAATCACACGGTCTGCCTTTGAGGAATCAATGACTGTTTTAACCTGGGCAGAGCTGAAGTCTTCCTGTAATTCGTAAAACTCAAAGAGATGGTCATAGGATTTAAAGAAATCTGCAATCACAGTTTTATAATCCAGATTATCATTTCCCGAACCAGGGTTGATTATAAAAAGTAGTTTCATTATAAATCAAACAGTGCAGGGGCCTGGTTGTTTGTGATATAATGAATAATTCTGCAAGTGTAAAAATATATCATGGCTATGGACATAAACACAATCTTGTTGTATACGGGCATGTTTTCAGATTCCGTGCAAAGAATGTCCAGAGCTATAGCAATAACCTTTTTGTAAATTTGCTTTACCTGATCAGGCTGTTCATTTTAAAGCCGTATCCCTGGGCTAAAGTCAGGCTTAGTTTTTACGATCAGGTCGTAGACCAGAACGCTGAGTATGATGGATTTTTTAAATTTGAATGGGAAGCAGAAAAAGAGGTCAGTGCAGGATGGCACCAGGTCAGGGTGGAGGCCCTGGATGATCAGGGAGTTGTCATCGGCTGGAGTACTGGTCAGGTTTATGTCCCTCATATTACCCAGTTCGGCTTTATTTCGGATGTTGATGATACGATTATGCTTTCTCATTCGGCATCAATGATGAAAAGGCTGAGAGAGTTGTTTATTAAAAACCCGCACACCCGAAAGACTTTTCCCAGCGTAGTTTCTCATTACAATTTACTCGCGTTATCTCATACAGATACTGCACATCCTAATCCGTTTTTTTATGTTTCCAGCAGTGAATGGAATTTATATGATTATCTGGTCAGTGTTTTCAGGTTTAATAAGCTGCCGGAAGGTGTATTTTTATTAAATCAGATCAAAAGGTGGAAGAACTTGTTGAAAACCGGAAAAACAGGCCATGAAGGGAAACTGATCCGGGTTATGCGGATTATAGATGCCTTCCCGAATCAGAGATTTATACTTTTCGGGGATAATTCACAGCAGGATCCTGAGATCTATTCGGCTATAGCTATAAAGTATCCAAAGAGTATAGAGGCTGTCTATATCAGGAATGTCCGGCATGAAAATCAAAAGACAACGCTGGACAGCTTAGCGAAAGTAGAGGCTCAGCACATCCATACTTGTTTTTTTACGGACAGTAAGGAGGCGATGAGGCACTCTGCTCAAATCGGTTTGATCAGTATTTAAATAAAGTCGAGGGTGTTGAAACGTTTGTTCAAAACCTGGGCGTTATTGACGTCAAGCCATTTGTCGAGTATGGTGCCATAGACCTCCCTGAAATCGATCTGATATTTAAGATCTCCGTTATCAAGATTCGCCAGGTCGGGTGCAGCATTATAGATGCCTTGTTTTTTCAGGCGCCCACCAAACAGGAACATGTTATTCGCTGTGCCATGGTCGGTACCATTGCTTGCATTCTGTGCTACACGTCTTCCAAATTCAGAAAAGGTAATCACCAGGGTATCATCCAGCTTATTGTTCTGATGAAGGTCTTTGACAAATGCATTTATTCCTTCGGCATATTGCTGCAACAGACGGCCTTGCTGATTAACCTGGTTAACATGAGTGTCAAAACCACTTAAAGAAACATAGTACACCCTTGTTTTTAAGCCGGAACAGATAAACCTGGATACAGTCTTCAGCTGGTTGGAAAAGCCGGTATTAGGATAGGTATAATTAGGTTGATAAATTTTTGAAGTATTCTGAATATAATCGGCAGAAGATGAAGTTTCAATCATTGTTTTGTAGAGATAACCAAGATTTTCTTCATCCAGGTGATCTTTATCGCTTTTGATCATTTCCCTGAAAAAAGGTTCGTTTGTATTGCGGTAAAGCGCTGCCGGATCTTTTAAGGCTATCCCTTTTTTACTCTTGCCCTTCATCGCCAGAGAAAGGCTGTCATCTACCTCAATTGCGGTATAGGGGAATTTGCAGGTCTGGCAGTTTGAATCCAGGTAACGGCCTATCCAGCCAGTGGAAAGATACTGATTGGCATCACTTGCAGTCTGCCAGATATCCATAGACCGGAAATGGGACCGGTCAGGGTTAGGATAACCTACATCATTGATCACAGACATCCAACCCTGGTCATAAAGCTCACGCAGACAGTTCAGATTTGGGTTCAGGCCCTGCATGTCATTGAGTTTAATCACTTCATCTGGTTTAACGGCTATCCCTTTTCTCATCTGATAATAAATATCATTTCCAAAAGGCACCACGGTATTCAGACCGTCATTACCTCCTGAGAGCTGAACAACGACCAGGTTTTTATACAAACTCAGTTCTTCCAGTGCCAGGGCTTCAAAGGGCTTCATAAAGGCCGGCACAATCAATGTACCTGCCGCTGCAAAGGCTGCATTTCTTAGAAAATCTCTTCTTTCCATTTTTGTTTAGGCTAGCATAATTGATATTCAGGCATACTGGTTACAGCAATGGCCGTGTTCTTCAGGTTAACATTTGAAATGATAATATCACTGACCTTTTTTCCTAGCGTGGGTTCGAGCAGAAAGGAAGCCAGTTCGGTCTGTTTCATGTCTTTTGGAAAACAGGATAGAAATTTAGACCAGTCGGCCTGTGCATTGACATAGGATTTTACCGGTCTGGGTTTTTGCTTTTTATTAAGGGCGATTACAGCTTCTTCTTCGGGGTCGGCTTTTCCGTTAAAATCCAGAATACCATCATTCAAAACCAGAGAAGGGATCTTTAACCGGAGCATCAGGGATGAACTGTCTATCCAGCTTTTTCCACCCGGCCAGCCAGCGACATTGGGGGGATTGAATAAATACTGACCAAGACTGGTTTGCAGCTGGATCAGGATCTGAGGTTTATTATAAGTCACGTAAAATTCTCTGCTCAGGTTAACCAGGAATTCCACCGGCGATTTGATCTTGTTTCCGGTATTCTCCTTCCCATAAAACCAGTCGGCATTAAATAATCTCTTCATTAAAGCAGAGATATCATATTTCTGTTCATAGAAATGAGCTGCAAGTTCTTTTACATGGGTTTCATCGGGAGTGTCATTGACAAAAAAGATGTAAATCTTGCGACAGATAAAATTTGCTGTTTCAGGTTTTTGTAAAATCAGGTCGATAATGGCTTCTCCGTCAAACGTACCGGTCTGACCAAAAAAGGTTTTGGCCTTCTCGTCATGGACTTTGGGGTTAAATTCGAAATCCCCGTTTTTATTATAGGCCCATCCTGTGAAGGAACGGGCAGCTTCTTTAATATCAGTTTCTGTATAATTACCTCTGCCAAGGGTGAAAAGCTCCATCAGTTCCCTGGAAAAATTCTCATTGGGATGACCTTTTTTATTTTGCTGATTGTTCAGATAGTCGAGCATTGCCGGAGATTTGGAAACCTCCATGAGCAAGGTCTTAAAATTTCCCAGTGCGTTGTTTCGCTGGATATTATTGAGTTGCTGAGAGTAGAACGGATTATTGGCCCTGCAGGCAAAATGCCCGTGCCAGAATAGGGTCATTTTCTCTAGCAATGGATTTTGTGTAGCGATCATACGCTGCACCCAGTCGAGGTTCAGGTCTCGGCTTTTCTCATTACGGGCTTTGGTAATATCTTCGCGCTGTTGTTTCTCTTCAGGACTAAGATCTTTTTTGCCATTCAGACCAGCGAGGACAAGCTGTTGCTGTTTGAATTCATCGGCAGAAACGGTCAGGAGATCTGGTCCCTGATGTGGGATGTCCAGCAATTTATCGACTGCTTTACTCAATCTTCTTTTACTGAGCTGCAATAAATCGGGATAAGCAATCCCGAATCCGGCCCGGTTGTACAGGTGTTTGATATTGGCGAAATTATCTTTTCTATCCATGAGCTCTGCTGGTTTACTCTCTTTATGACTTATGTAAAACGTTTAGGTTTAAAAATTTATATTTTTGTATATGATATTTCAGTTACCGGAAGGAGAGTTGGTTTTTCCAAACCCTTCATTAGCAGAAGAAGATGGTTTACTTGCTATCGGGGGTGATCTGAGTAAAGACAGGTTAGTGCTTGCCTATCAGCACGGAATTTTCCCCTGGTTTAGTGAAGGTGATCCAATTTGCTGGTTTGCTCCGCCGGAACGTTGTGTCATCTTTCCTCAAAAGGTTAAAGTCAGTAAGAGTATGCGAAAAGTAATCTCGGACGGGACTTATACGGTCACGATGAATGAGGCTTTTTCTGATGTGATCACTTGTTGTGCAAAGATTCCCAGAAAGGAGCAGGATGGTACCTGGATTACGACAGCTATGCAGTATGCCTATATCAATCTTCACCGTCATGGATGGGCGCACAGTGTCGAAGTCTGGTATAATGGAGAACTGTGCGGAGGTTTATATGGAATGGTCGTCAATGGTGTATTTGTAGGCGAAAGTATGTTCAGCTTCAGAAGCAATGCTTCCAAGACAGCGCTGATCTGGTTATGCCGCGAAGGTGGATACCGGCTGATTGATTGCCAGGTACCCAATGACCACCTATTGAGCCTGGGTGCAGAAATGATCTCGCGGGAGGACTATATGCTCATTTTGCAGGCTTAATTCAGTATTTCCCGGATATCTTCTTTGCTGAGGGATTTGAAGAAACTTTCTTCTGTGGTAATCAGCGAACTGGCCAGACGTTTTTTGCGGTTCTGCAAAGCCAGGATTTTTTCCTCGACAGTGTCTTTGGCAATAAACTTATAAATAAACACTTTCTTTTCCTGACCAATACGGTGTGACCTGTCAATTGCCTGTTGTTCAACTGCTGGGTTCCACCAGGGATCGAGGATGAAAACATAATCTGCCTGGGTGAGGTTTAAACCTACTCCACCGGCTTTGATGGAAATCAGAAAGACTTTAAGCTCTTTGTTTTCCTGGAATTCGGCAACAATCTCTCCACGGTTTTTAGTAGAGCCATCCAGATAGGTAAAGGGAATCTGTTCTTTTTCAAAATGAGCTCTGAAAATACTGAGGTGTTTAACGAACTGTGAAAATATAAGGACCTTATGACCACCTTTTAATACATTATCGAGGGTATGAACTACGTTCTCAAATTTACCTGAGTCCGAATGGTAAGTATCGTCGATCATTTTAGGGTGATTGGCCAGCTGACGCAGGGCAGTTAAACCTTGCAGAAGCTGTACTTGTTTCTTAGCATAAGTCCCATCGTCCATACTGCTGAGCAAATCATTTCTATAAGCTGATTTTGTTTTTTCATAGTAGGTTGCCTGGTCTTCGCTCATGTCACAGTAAATGACCTGCTCAGTTTTTGCCGGTAGTTCTTCGGCTACCTGTTCTTTAGTTCTCCGGAGTACAAAAGGCTTGATAATAGCTTGTAGTTTCCGGGCTTTTTCTTCATCCTTTCGTTTCTCAATGGCCTGTACATATTCTTCATTAAAAAAGGCCTGGGTACCCAGCAAACCTGGATTCAGGAAGGTCAGTTGTGTCCATAAATCACTTACAGAATTTTCTACGGGTGTACCGCTCAGGATCAGTCTGTGTCTTGATTTTAATAACCGGACAGATTTAAAGGACTTGGATGAAGGATTCTTAATATTCTGACTTTCATCGAGGATGATATAGTTGAAATAGAAACTTTGTATTTCGTTGACATCAACCCGGGTGATCCCATAGGTTGTGATTACAACATCGTATTTGATAAAATGGCTGACATCTTTATTCCGGGTACTGCCAGTATGGGCAAGGATTTTTAGTTTTGGGGTAAATTTCTTTGCTTCAGCCAGCCAGTTATAAATTAATGAGGTTGGCATAATGATCAGCGAAGTACTATGTGTCTGGTTCTGCTCATCTTCTTCTTTGAGCTTCTGAAGCATGGCCAGCGTCTGAATAGTTTTACCTAGACCCATATCATCGGCTAAACAGCCGCCAAAGTTGTACTCACGCAGGAAACTGAACCAGTTATAACCCGCTTTCTGATAACTTCTCAGCTCGCCTTTGAAATGAACAGGCATCTGGGTATCAGCAATGTTCTCAAAATCATTCAGTTTCTGTAATTTGCGCTGAAGGGTAATATTGGCAATTCCATCGCTGGCGAGGTCATTGATCAGGCCAATATGGTGTTTTTTGAGTTTAAGGGATTTTCCACCATCTGACAGACTGAACAGACTTCCGTATTGTGAAAACCACTTTTCGGGAATAATAGCTATGGTACCGTCTGGAAGGGTAAATTCTCTTTTCTTATGTAGAATATGCTGTTTTAAAGAAATAAACGGGATAGGATGCTGACCGAAATAAACAATCGCATTAATATCAAACCAGTCATTGTCTTCCTGGATCTCAAAATCAATTTTGCTGGATGCGAAAAGGAATTTTTTATGTCCGGTTGATTGTTCTATACTGTAACCATTGTCTTTTAACTGTTCTACATGTTCGTTGACCCAGTTTAAAAGGGCATAGGTCTTATCTTCACCTTCAGGTGGGCTGGCCAGTTCAAGGTTGTAAAAAATAGCACTCGCTTTTTTAAGCCCGAGTTTCAGTAGTTCGGCATATTTATTTTTCTCCCAGATGGTATCTCTTTTAACCCGGGTGAATATGTAATTATTATCTTCTTTTTTGACATGGACGGTTACCTTTTTCTCATTACCTAAAGCAAAAACGTGCTCTCCGTATTTGAAGTACAGCTGAAGCTGGGAAATTCCTCCTTCAATGTAAATTACTTTCAGGATAGCGGTGGGTTCATGTTTTTCGGTCAGAATATCAAACCCTTCGGCGTAGACATGGTATTTCTCGATCAGCGGGGCAACAAACTTATCAAAGTAGGTTGCTTCTTTAGCAGTCGGAATAGTGATATAGCGTTTATTTAAAAATGGGATCAGTTTTTTACCTTCGATATCCTGCTCAAAGAAATACAGAACATCATTCAGTAACAACCAGGCAGGTTGATTACTAACAATCTGGGCATCTTTAAACATAAAATCAATCCGTAGGGACTGGTATTTAATGGTTGGAAAGTAGCGCGTTTCTATCTCGTTTCTACGGAAATGAAATAGGATGGTTGCCGGCTCTGTGGCTAGTTCGATTTTGCGTTCGGCCGGCCAGCCGTCCTTATCCATCAGGTATAATTCATCTTTGATTTTAAGGATTTCAAGAACTTCGGCTAGTTTTTTCTCAATCTTTGGACGGACGCTTTCGTAAAATTTCTCATCATAGAATTTACTGAAAAATTCAAAAGGCCGGATTGCTTTCTTATGATATTTCTTAATGACATGATCTTGTTCGGTTTCATCCAGTATTTTAATGATTTTTAAATCAGAATCGGATAAATGCCGGGTAAATTCTTTGGCAGTATGACTAAAAAGTCGCTGATAGGTTAAAGAAAAGTCGCCCTGGGGGTTTAACTGAACAATATGAGGTTCGATCAGATAGCCTAAATATTCATGTTTACACAACGAATATACAATTTTACAAGGTTTAGAGCTATCTACACGTAACATGAGCCAAATAATTAAAAAAGAAAGGAGTTTAAGCTTAGAAAATCTTTAAACATACATCAAATTTGAATCGCTGCCAAAAAGATTTAGGTTTTATTCTATAAAAACTATTCAGGTTTTATTCTTTTTAATCAGGGTTCCGATTATTTCTGTTTTCGGAAGTGTTTTTTTGTGCCTGTTGGTCGTAAAATTATGGGCGTTTGTCGGATGTGATCGGTGAGTGGTATAAAAGACGGAATTACGTGCAACGTAACATAGGAGATTGCGTCTTAATTGTAAACTATTTAAAAACAATAGTTTACGAAAAAAATTAAAACTTAAAGACATGAAAACCTCATTAAAAACAGTACTGACATTAGTTATGACTGCCATCCTTTTGACAGCCACCGTAATTACTTCCACAGCTGCTGAAAGAATAATCACGCTGGGAAAAGAATCTGCCAATCCTGATATTAAAAGGGTGGTAATAAAGGGGAATGTCCAGGTTCGTCTGGTGCAAAGCCAGAGGGAATGGGTATCGCTGGATGAAGACAACATGAGTAAAGTAAAGATCAAACAGAACGGGAATATTTTAAATATCAGTTCGTCAGAAAAGAATCCCGTGTCTGTTACTGTTTATGTTAAAGATATATACCGGATTGAGGCATCAGATAAGGCAAATATTACAACTATCGGGAAGTTTAATTTAAAGTTTCTTCAAGTGATTCTAAAGGATAATGCAGTGGCTTTTATTAAAGCTGATACAGAGGGCCTGTACACACAGATGGATGGTCAGTCAAAATTACAGTTGCTGGGTTCAACGGTAGATCATTACATCAAAAATTCAGGTAACGGAATGTTGAATACAGCTAAGTTTGCAGCCGTGAATACAGAGAACCTGCCTGGATCGTCAAGACTGGCTATGAATACGGATGGCATGAAGCATAAAAAAATGAATGTTGATACTTTGAAAAAATAATCGCGTCAGGTGCGCTTCTATTATAAATAAAAGAGGGGACAGTGGTGAAGCTGCCCTCTTTTTTTATGGCTTATAAAGCAGGTCGGTTAACGGAGTATCTTTATCTTTTGGGATAGCTGCAGCTTGTTTGAAATAAGCTGGGTTTTTGTAGGCTGTACCCGCAAGTGTCAGCAATCTGTAGAGCTCATTGGTATCATATGGAGTGATCTGTTTATAGTCTTTCGCTTTTTCTCCCATGCCATATGGGATTAACCAGTCCAGTGCTTTGCGGATACTTTTTCCGTCTGAAGTATGATAGTTCCAGACATCAATGCCTGCGTGTCCCCCCAGTAAGGCAAGGTCAAACCAGCCATCATTCAGGTTCATGGTACTATAGCTATAAGCTTTCGTCCTGGCGAGTTCAAGAGGTTGTTTTCCTTCGGGTGTAATTTGTATTGTTATTCTTTGAAGGCTTTCTGTTATTGTCTTTTTTGCCAGTTCTTTATTGTCAGTAAATAAAGCAAATGAGGCTATCTGAGCGTCATAAATTGTACCATGATTGTTTTTGGATCGATGTTCATCTTTGCCGTTTTTACTGTTTAACATCCAGTCGAGGTACTGTTTGTACCAGGTTTTAAGACCTTCGGTTTGTTGCGCAGAAAGTGCTTTTGAATTAGCAAGGAGGCCTATCCAGTCGGCCAGTTGAATTAATGAACGACTTTCAATAATACCAATACCTCTGCCATCGTTTACGCCTGTTATAGCTTGTGCGTAATTAAGGTTGGGGTTCATTTTTGTTTCAGGTGCAATGAACCAGATATTTAGTAATTCACTGGCCTTTAAAGCATATTTTTCCTGACCAGTAAAATAATAAGCGAGGGATAAAAATTTACACTGATCAGTCAGTCCATGCAGATAGGTAGCATCGGTTATCCTTTTGATATCAGGATTGCGTTCACCATCTTTTCTGATGTAAGGTGTTCCATCAGGTTTAGAAGGGTCAGGCCAGAAATAGGTTGCCAGACTCATATAATCATGTTTTGATCCGCTTGGTGGAGTTGATGTTTTGTCCATCACAGATCTTGGGTTTGCGGTAAGCAAACGATCTGCTGAGCGGATAACCTGATCTACCTGGTTACTTACTTGCTTATCTTTTCGCTGATAAGCTTCTTTCTTTGCTTTAATCAGGTCAGCATTGATTAAAAATACTTTTGGTGCCTGTGCAAAAGAAAATTGGCTATATAAAAGCGCAAGTGTGATGTAAAAAAGGTTTTTCTTCATTTCGGATGTTTATAGATCGAATTTTATCCCCTGTGCCAATGGAAGAGTATTGGAGTAATTAATCGTATTGGTCTGTCTCCGCATATATCCTTTCCAGGCATCTGATCCGCTTTCGCGACCGCCACCAGTTTCTTTTTCTCCGCCAAATGCACCGCCAATTTCTGCTCCGGAAGTACCAATATTTACATTGGCAATTCCACAGTCCGATCCCGAGCAAGACAGGAATAATTCTGCTTCTCTCAGGTTCAGGGTCATGATCGCTGATGATAACCCTTGTGGAACACCATTCTGAAGTGCAATAGCTTCATCGAGTGTTTTATATTTGATCAGGTACAAAATAGGGGCAAAGGTTTCTTCCTGTACAATTTCAAAGTGATTCTCCACCTCGGCTACGCAAGGTTTGACATAACAACCTGACTTGTATTGATCACCACTCAGTGTGCCGCCTTCCACTACGAATTTAGCACCTTCTTTTTTGCCTTTTTCAATGGCTTTGGTATACATTTCAACGGCAGCCTGATCAATCAGGGGACCAACATGATTATGCTGGTCTAATGGATCACCAATTCTCAGCTGGCCATAAGCTTTAACCAGTTTGCCGGTAAATTCTTTATAAATATCTTCGTGGATAATCAGACGTCTGGTCGAAGTACAACGCTGGCCTGCAGTACCAACAGCACCGAATACAGCACCGATGATAGACATATCCAGGTCTGCATCTTTAGAAATAATGATCGCGTTATTACCGCCTAATTCCAGGATAGTTTTTCCAAATCTTGTCGCCACAGCTGCCGAGACTTTTCTTCCAATACGGGTAGACCCTGTAAAAGAAACCAAAGGAATTCTGGGGTCATTATTAATCAGATCACCTACGGCATTACCGATGAGCAGAGAGCTGATCCCTTCGGGCATATCATTTGCCTGAAGTACTTTAGCCAGAATGTGCTGACAGGCTACCGCACAAAGTGGTGTTTTGGAAGATGGCTTCCAGATGCAGACATTACCGCAAACCAAAGCCAGTGCTGCATTCCAGCTCCATACGGCTACCGGAAAGTTAAATGCCGAAATGATACCTACAATTCCCAGTGGGTGCCATTGCTCGTACATGCGGTGATTTGGTCTTTCAGAATGCATGGTCAGGCCATATAACTGGCGGGACAAACCAACAGCAAAATCACATATATCGATCATTTCCTGTACTTCACCTAAGCCTTCCTGTAAGCTTTTACCCATTTCATAAGAAACGAGTGTGCCCAGATCTTGTTTATGTGTTCGCAGGGCGTCACCCAGCTGGCGGACAATATCACCACGTTTAGGAGCAGGCTGACTACGCCAGAAAATTAATGCTTCTTTTGCCTGGGCCAATACAGTTTCATAATCCTCTTTGTCTGCAACCTTTACAGCTGCTATTTTCTGGCCGTCAACAGGAGAGTAGCTGTCTATAGTGGCTGCATTGGTTTTCCCGCCCCAGCTATTTCCGGTACTGTAGGCTGGATTTAACTCCAGGATGCCCAAATTTTTTAAAACTGAATTCATATGAATCTGTATTTTTTATTGATCTGTATAAGAGGTCGCTTTATCAGATTAAATAATTTTAAACAGCCTCTTATACAAATCAACAAAAAAAAACCGAAAGGGTTTAAAAAAGGCGAAGCCGATTTCTTGACCTGAATCTTACGCAGATTAAAATTAAGTTGCGTTACTTTGTACCAATTAAAGGAAAATCCCAGACAGCAATGAACCAATGCTGCATATGCTGACCGGCAAATTTTACCGCTAAATTTAATACTATCAATGAATTACGACAAAAGTTGTTTGTATGTTGATAATTATTTCGGTTCCATGCTGCATAATACTGTAAACTTATACTGTATTTTAGAAAAAAGGGATCTGTTCTTTAATTATTCGATACAATGGAAGAGGAATTTTACTTTGATTTTAGTGATGATGCGCAGCGTTCGGTAGAACGGTACGAAGAGATGATAAGGAACCAGGATCAGTATTTTTTTGATGCCCAGGCTTTTGAAAACATCATTGACTACTATATAGAAAAGAGTGACCCTGTAAAGGCACTCCAGGTGATAGAATATGCCCTAAACCAGCACCCCTACGCCGCAGTATTTTTAATTAAACAGGCACAACTGTTTTTTATCACAGACCAGATCGACAAAGCATTTTTCTCTTTGCAAAAGGCGGAAATGCTGGAGGCTTCTGAATCGGAAATTTATGTACTCCGCGGAAATATATACAATAGCCTGGAGCGTTACGCCGAAGCTTTGGATAATTTTCAGCTGGCATTGACTTTTGCCGAGACGACCGACGAAATCCTGTTGCAGATAGCTTACGTCTATCAGAATATGCTGGACTACGAAAGTGCGATTAAGTATATCAAGCTGAGTCTGGAGCAGAATATGGAAAATAAAGACGGTTTATATGAACTGGCCTTCTGTTATGATATTCTGGACAAGCAGGAAGAGAGTATTCAGTTTTACCAGGAATACATAGATAACGATCCTTATTCTTATGCCGCATGGTATAACCTGGCAAATTCATATCATAAACTTGATCTTTTTGAGAAAGCGATCGATGCGTATGATTATGCGATCCTGATTAAGGATAATTTTGCTTCGGCCTATTATAATAAAGGAAACGCACTGGTACAGCTTGACCGTTATGCGGAAGCGATTGAAGTGTATAAACAAACCTGGGAATATGAGCAGCCGAATGCGGATACTTATTGTGCAATAGGAGAGTGTTACGAAAAGCTGGAACGCATGGACGAAGCACGTGCTTATTATAAAAAATCTGTGAAAATGGACCCTAAACTTGCGGATGCATGGTTTGGGATTGGCGTTACACTGAATTTTGAAGAGCGTTTCTTTGAATCTCTTCATTTCTATAAAAAAGCAATTGAACTGGACGGGGAAAACCCTGATTTCTGGTTTGCAATGGCAGATGCGTACTATAAGCTGGGTCAGATCGAACAATCGGTAGAGGCGTATTTCAAAGTGTTGGAATACAATCCGCTGGACATTGAAGCCTGGCTGGACTTCTCGACCGTACTTTACGAACAGGGCAGATTACTGGAAGCTTCGGAAACTATTTCTGACGGGATCAAAAATAATCCTGATGCGGCGGAGTTATATTATAGACAGGTTGCGTATTTGTTTGCCCTTGGGCAGAACAAAGAAGCTTTGGTTTACCTGGAAACGGCTTTAGTAACCGATCCGGATAAACATTATATCCTGTTTGAATATTTGCCGCAACTACAAGACAACAATGCGATTATCGAAGTTATTAACAGATATATTAAGTAGAAGACCTATAAAATTTTGAAGCTGATATTCAGGCTGTAAATGGTTTGCCTCCCAGAGCAGATTGTTACAGTCTGAATATTAGCTTCTTTGTTTTTGGGGGAATTCCATCATTTGATGGCTTCATTAACATTAAAAATAAATTTATACAAATAGCCTTATTTTTTTCACCTTTACAGCAGATATGAATTACCCATTAAATAATATTCCGGAACGTCCAGTAAAACCACGCCAGAGCGGTATAACTATGGTGATGGATAAAGGACTCAGTTTGAGACAGACAGAAGACTTTATTGATGTTGCAGGCGTCCATTCGGATATCGTGAAATTAGGCTGGGCGACCTCATTCGTTACACCCAGATTAAAAGAAAAACTAAATATTTATCGTAGTGCAGGTATACCGACTTATTTTGGCGGTACCTTGTTTGAAGCATTTATTATCCGTAACCAGTTTGAAGACTATATTCGTGTACTGGAGCAATTTGGTATGGAATACGCAGAAGTTTCGGATGGCTCTATTGAGATTGAACATGATTTAAAATGTGAATACATTCATAAATTAGCTAAACATGTTACGGTAATCTCGGAAGTAGGGTCTAAGGATGCTACAAAGATATTTGCGCCCTATAAATGGATTAAACTGATGAATGCTGAAATTGAAGCCGGCTCCTGGAAAGTAATTGCAGAAGCAAGAGAAGGCGGAAATGTAGGTATATACAGAGGATCGGGAGAGGTTCGTGAAGGACTGGTTGATGAAATTCTGACACAAATACCTCAGGAAACAATTATCTGGGAAGCTCCTCAGAAAGAACAACAGGTTTGGTTTATCAAATTGATTGGCAGCAATGTAAATCTGGGTAATATTGCTCCGGCAGAGGTTATTCCATTGGAAACCATTCGTTTAGGGTTAAGGGGAGATACGTTTGATCACTTCCTTAACTTAAGTAAATAACCTTTATCTGTTCAGCAAGCATTTATCATGAGGACATTCGGACTAATTGGTTACCCGCTTTCACATTCTTTCTCAAAGAAATTCTTTACAGAGAAGTTTGAGCAGGAGGGAATCATTGCACATCGCTATGAATTGTTCCCTATGGAAAAGGTCAATGCGCTTACTGAACTGATCGCAGCTGATCATTCTCTGCGGGGATTGAATGTGACTATTCCTCATAAAGTAAATGTCATGACTTTTCTGGACGAGCTGGATGATGCCGCTCAGCAGATAGGGGCAGTAAACTGTATTGATATTCAGCAAAAGAACGGGAAAACCTGGCTCAAAGGTTACAATACTGATGCCTATGGTTTTGAAGAGTCGATTAAACCGTACCTGAAAAACCACCATACCCATGCTTTAATCCTGGGTGACGGAGGAGCGGCCAAAGCGGTGAAATATGTGCTGGATAAATTAAATATAACTTACCTGTCTGTAGTGAGGACGGCTGCCGGAGACGGGATCCTGTATAAGGATCTTACAGAAGAACTGATCATGAAGCACCAGGTAATTATTAATACGACACCTTTAGGGACTTTCCCTGCGGTTACAGAGGCCCCGGACCTGCCTTATCAATGGATCACCGATCAGCATCTTGCCTATGATCTGGTTTATAATCCGGAGGAAACGGAATTCCTGAAAAGAGCAAAATTACAGGGGGCTGCGGTTAAAAATGGATTTGAAATGTTGCAATTGCAGGCAGAACGGTCCTGGTTTATCTGGAATTCCTAGTTTAAAATGAAATGAGACAATATTTATTGTACAGTGTGTTCCTTTTATTGGGTTGTGCTGCGGCTTGTACGAACGAGAGTTATGTACCAAAGCCAAGGGGCTATTTTCAGATTAATTTTCCGAAAAAGGAATACCAGACTTACAATGAAGGCTGCCCGTTTACATTTGATTATCCCAGCTATGCTAAAATAGAACCTGATCAGGAACGTGGTTCGGGCCCTTGCTGGAACAATCTTCATTTTCCTCAGTTTAATGCGCGTCTTCATTTGACTTATTATGATGTTTCTTCCAGAAAGGAATATGAAGGTTTAGTAGAAGATGCCCGTACGCTGGCTTTTAAACATACAGTGAAGGCCAATGCCATAGACCAGAAACTGATCAGTTTCCCGGACAGGAAAGTTTACGGGATATATTATGCTATTGAAGGGAATACAGCTTCGTCAGTGCAGTTTTTTCTGACAGATAGTGCAAAGCATTATTTCAGGGGAGCTTTATATTTTAATGAGCGGCCGCAATATGACTCTATTGCACCCGTTGTGAGTTTTATAAAGAAAGATATTGATCGTATGATTGATTCTTTCAGGTGGAAAAATTAATTATAAATTTAGATGATTACGCTTAAACAGTTTACCTTCAATCCATACCACGAAAATACCTACGTTTTATATGATGAGACAGGGGAGTGTGTAATTATTGATCCGGGAATGTATGATGGTGAAGAGCAGAATACGCTGGCCAGCTGGATTAAAGAAACAAAGCTGAAGCCTGTATTGCTGCTGAATACGCACTGCCATCTGGATCATGTTTTTGGCAATAAGTTTGTTTTTGATACCTGGGGTCTAAAGCCACAGTTTCATCAGGGAGAATTATATATCCTTCAGGCGGTTCCGGGTTATGCACCTCAAATGGGCTTAAACTATGAACTTTCGCCAGAACCGGAAGTCTTTCTGGAAGAAACAGGTACAGTAAAATTCGGAAATAGTGAACTGGAGCTGATTTTTGCGCCCGGGCATTCTCCTGCACATTTGTGTTTCTATGCAAAGGCTGATGAATTTATAGTTGGCGGAGACGTTTTATTCTATTCTTCTATTGGCCGCACAGATCTGCCGGGTGGAAATCATGAACTGCTCCTGGAAAATATCAGGGAAAAACTTTTTGTTTTACCTGAGAACGTTAAAGTTTATCCTGGTCACGGTCATCTGACTACAATCGGGTTTGAAAAACGAAACAATCCTTTTTTAAAATAAGTACCTGTATATTTGACCAAACGAACAGCATTTGAACACAGCCCTCTATATTGCCCGCAGGTATCTCTTTGCTAAAAAGTCTACCAATGCCATAAATATTATTTCTACCATTTCGGTGCTGGGAGTTTTTGTTGGAAGTGCGGCGCTGATTATCATTTTATCCGTATTTAACGGGTTTGAAGAGGTTGTGCTGAAAATGTTTAATACCATTACCCCTCAGCTGGTCATTGCACCTGCCAAAGGAAAAACCTTTGATCCGGGGACGGCTTATTTTACGCAGCTTAAAAAGGCCGGTGAGATTTATTCTTATACTGAGGTATTATCTGAAAATGCTTTACTCAGATACCGGGATAAGCAGTCGGTGGGGCTGGTCAAAGGGGTAAGTACAGCATATCTTAGAAATAAAAGCCTCGACAGCATTACGGTTCAGGGGAAATTTGTTCTTCAGAATGATGCGGGCCCCAATGCAGTAATAGGTTCGGCCCTGCAAAATTATCTGATGGTCAATACAAATGATCCGTTTACACAATTGCAGATTTTCTCACCTAAAAAGGGAATGTCTACGAGTTCTATTAATCCGGCGGATGATTTTATGAATGAGTACATCCCGGTTTCCGGAATTTTTGAGGTACAGCAGGATTTTGATAATATCGCTATTGTACCCTTAAGTTTTGCCAGGAAATTATTACAGGAGGATAAAAAGATAAGTTCGGTGGAAATCAATTTGCAGAAGGGCGTTAATCCGGATGTGTTTAAAGCTAAGATAGAGCAGCAGTTGGGTAATACGTTTGTCGTCAAAGACAGAATCGAGCAGAACAAAGCATTATATAATATATTAAGTACCGAAAAGTGGGCGGTATATATTATTTTAACATTTATCCTGATTATTGCGATCTTTAATATCATAGGGTCACTGACTATGCTGGTTATCGATAAAATGAAGGATATTGCTATTTTAAGTAGTCTGGGAGCAGGAAAAGGACTGATCAAAAAAATATTTCTTTTCGAAGGAATGATGATTACGCTGGCAGGCTGTATCTTCGGGCTTTTTGTAGGACTGATCTTCTGTTTAGTACAACAGAAATTCGGGCTTGTCAAAATGTCACAGGATAACCTGATCATGAGTAATGCTTATCCTGTTGGCCTAAAATGGAAAGATTTTTTATTAGTATTCATCACAGTGAGTGTTTTCTCGTTTATGGCATCAGCTTTGTCAGCTAAATTAAGCGTGAAGAACATTAATCACTTAAATCAAGACCTCTGACATGAATTCCTTAAAACATACATTTTTATTGTTATTTGTACTTTCTGTTGTCCTTGCCGCCTGCAATCGTAATGGGAAGGATACTTCGAAGGCGAATACAAGAATAATAAAAGGGTTATATAGCTACGGTCCTGAGATAAAGTCATTCACAGATTGTGAAGAAGGACGGGAATACTGGGTAACTGACAGTGCAAAAACACTGGAGCTGAGCTATAGTAAATTCAATTTTGAGAAGCCCTATGAGCCAGTCTACATTGAGGCAGAATGTCACGTGGTTAAATCTGACAGTCTGATCGTGTCGGCAGATTTTGACTCTACACTGGTAGTGACTAAACTGCTTAAAATTACAAAGGACATCCCGGACGGTCCCTGTAACCAGTAAAGAAATTAACTGGTTACGTACAGATCGTGGTTGAGTGCAGGGATTATTCCTTTTTCCCGGGCCATTTTAAACAGGATATCTATCGCTTTTCTGCCTTCTGTACCCAGATCAACAGAATATTTGTTAACGTACAGCTCAATGTGTTTGTACATGACAGCTTCATCCATTTCCTGGGCGTGGCTGGAAATAAATGCTATTCCTGATTTGGGATTCTCAAAGGCAAATTCGACTGATTTGCGGATCAGACGGTTTACTTTAAGCTGTATTTCATGATCGAGCTTACGGTTAATCACAATTCCTCCAAGGGGGATTGCACAGCCAGTAAGTTCTTCCCAGTAGCTGCCCAGATCCACAATCTTATGCAGGCCCTTATCGGTATAGGTAAAGCGGTTTTCATGGATAATCAGACCCAGATCAATATTCCCGTCCAGTAAAGCATCCTGTATCTCTGAGAAAACTTTTACTTGTTTGTTGCGTAAATTGGGAAAAGCAATGCCCAACAGGAAATTTGCAGTGGTCAGTTCGCCGGGAATAGCGACCGACAGCGCAGAATTTTCTGATCTCAGTTCATCGCTGTTTATCAGCTGCTCATTTTTACAGATCAGCAGCGGGCCAACACCAAAACCTAATGCACTTCCGGCATCCAGTAGTGCATATTTGTCAGCAACATGGGCAAATGCATGAAAACTTAATTTGGTAATATCCAGTTCGGCTCTTAAAGCCTTTTGATTGAGGGTTTCGACATCATCAAAAAATACCTCAAATTCTAATCCTTCGGTATCGATTTTATGATGGATTAGTGCGTCAAAAATAAAAGTATCATTAGGACACGGAGAAAAGCCAAGAGAAAGTTTCATGGCGTAAATGTAAGTAGTTCCGGTATCCGGTTGGTTAATCGTTTGTCAAAAATTCAATTGCCCAGTTGTTCAGGTTTTTGACAGCCAGACCGATATTCCAGTTATCCCGGTTCCGCTCTTCTACATAATTGGAAATGCTTCGGACCTGCAGACAGGGAATGCCGAGTTGCTCACAACAGTAAAATACAGCGGCGCCTTCCATACTTTCTGTAGTGGGATTAAGCCTGTTGACAATCGCACTGATACTCTGAGTATTCCCATGTACTTTGTTGACAGTTATCCCGTTTGCTTTTGGTAAAGTATTTACATCCCTGAGCTCAGCATTATAAGTGGCGGTATAAGTGCTCTTCCCGAATCCCATCTCGTCAATAGTTAAAAAATCATCTTTATTTTCGGCGCCTAATTCTGAAAATTCGTCATTTACGATATTCACCAGGGTGCCCAGCGGAATGCTGCGGTCATAACATCCGGCTATTCCGAGATTGATAACCAGCTGATATGCAGTAGATAAATGTTGTCCAAGGGCGAAGGCTGTTGCTGTCATACCTACACCGGTAATCAGCAAATCAAAATGAGTATTTTGTGTGAAATTTTCTTCAGCCAGGCCAAAATTTTTGCAAAACCCAGAGACCTCGGCCCTCGTTGCTGCAACTACCAGTATCTTCATTTGACGAAGTTACAAAATTTAAAAAGTGGCGGGATCATATTACAGATAATCTGCACAGCGATAAACTTTTAAAAGTAGCACAGCTTCAATTGCATGCTTCTTTTTAGATAGTCTTCGTATATTTGCAGTCAATTACTGAAATATGATTTATATAACCCGCAAAGAATCTTTCAACGCCGCACATAAATTAGCAAGACCAGACTGGTCTGATGATCATAATCTTGAAGTTTTTGGCAAATGCGCCAATCCGAACTGGCATGGTCACAATTATCAGCTGTTTGTTACTGTTAAAGGTGAAGTGAATCCTGAAACAGGATTTTTGGTTGACCTTAAATGGATGAAAGAAATCATCAATGAGCATATCATTGATAAATTAGACCATAGAAATCTTAATCTGGATGTAGATTTTATGAAGGACAAACTGGCTTCTACAGAGAATCTGGTAATTGCTGTCTGGGATCAATTACTTCCGCATATTAAAGCTGGCGGCGCAGAGCTGCATTGTGTTAAAATTTACGAGACCGAAAATAATTTTGTAGAATACTTCGGTTAATCAAACAAGATAGATGGAAAATCATACAATAGATACCTTTGAAGAAGAAGAAAACGAAGGGTATATTAAAATAGATCGTTACAATAAAGCGAAAACAGTTTCTATTTCAAGTCATTATACTGATATATTAACACAACTTGGTGAAGATCCGCAACGGGAAGGTTTGTTGAAAACACCTGAGCGTGTGGCTAAGGCACTACAGTTTCTTACGCATGGTTATGATATCAATCCGGCAGAGATCCTGCGCTCAGCAATGTTTAAAGAAGATTACAGCCAGATGGTTGTGGTAAAGGATATAGAAGTTTATTCTATGTGCGAGCACCATATGCTGCCTTTTTTTGGTAAAGCTCATGTGGCTTATATTCCTAACGGACACATTGTAGGCCTGAGTAAGATCCCACGTGTGGTGGATGCCTTTGCAAGAAGATTACAGGTACAGGAACGTCTGACCAACGAGATCAGAGATTGTATTCAGGAAACGCTTGAACCTGCGGGTGTAGCGGTAGTGATTGAATGTCAGCATTTATGTATGGCGATGAGAGGTATACAGAAGCAAAATTCAGTAACAACAACCTCGGCTTTTACAGGTGAATTTGCAAAAGACAAAACAAGGGCAGAGTTTTTGAGGTTAATTACAGCACGATTACATTAAAATATAGAATAATATAAATGAAAGCATATTTATTTCCAGGGCAGGGCGCGCAATTTTCAGGTATGGGTAAAGAACTGTACGAGACAGAACTAGCCAGAGAATTATTTGAAAAAGCGAATGATATTATTGGTTTCAGGATCAGTGATATTATGTTTTCGGGCACGGAAGAGGAGTTAAAACAAACTAAGGTTACCCAACCAGCTATATTTCTTCATTCTGTCATCCTGGCCAAATCATTAGGTGATGATTTTAAACCTGATATGGTTGCCGGACACTCTTTAGGAGAGTTTTCTGCTTTGGTTGCTGCCTCAGCAATCTCATTTGAGGATGGATTGAAATTAGTAATCGCACGTGCAAATGCTATGCAAAGAGCTTGTGAACTGCAACCTTCTACGATGGCCGCTATTCTTGGATTGGCCGATGATGTGGTAGAGAAAATTTGTGAAGAGATTGATGAAGTCGTTGTCGCTGCAAATTATAACTGCCCGGGGCAGCTGGTTATCTCAGGAAGTATTGAAGGGGTGGATATCGCTTGTGCAAAACTGACTGAGGCTGGTGCTAAAAGAGCTTTAAAGTTAAATGTAGGTGGTGCATTTCACTCTCCATTGATGGAACCTGCCAGAATTGAACTGAAGGAAGCTATTGAAAATACTACAATTTTACCTCCGGTATGTCCAATTTATCAGAATGTGGATCCAAGACCGCAGACAGACCCGGAAAAAATTAAATTTAACCTGATTACACAGCTTACCGGTGCTGTAAAATGGACTCAGACTGTAGAGCGTATGCTGGCCGATGGAGCGGACGAATTTATTGAAGTAGGACCGGGTAATGTTTTACAGGGCCTGGTTAAAAAAGTGAACCGTTCAGTTCAGACAAGTTCTGCAACAGTTCCTGTTTAATCTTCATTATTAAAAAAAACCGATGTGCATATAGGAGGTAAAATTCGTTTTCTTTTATTGATTCTGGGGATATGCTGTATTATTACCGCATTATCGTTAAAGCATTCTATAACTGAAAAGGACCTCCTGCAACACGAAGCAAGTAAACTCCAGGAGAACCTTGCACTGAATGAACATGCGGTATATAACTTCCTGGCAGATGCGCAGCAGCTTGAAAGAGCCAAGCAATTTCATTTGAATGAAACATTTGCCTTAAATTATATTAATTCCTTTGGAGCCAAAGGAATTAATATTCTTACCTATGACCACGACTTACTTAAATTCTGGAGTTCTTACAAGGCTATACCGCCTAATCTGGATAAGATCAAAGAAGGCTCTTCTTTTCTGCAATTAGCCAATGGCTGGTATGAGGTCATCAAAAAAACAGAAGGCAGCTACACACTGGTTTTTCTGATAGATGTAAAGGATCAGTTCAGTATCCAGAACAGATATCTGAAAAATGGGATTGTAAATCAATTATCTTCTTCGAATTCGCTGGCTTTAGCATCTTTTATGGATGAAGAAGTAAATGGCATTATGAACCTGGAAGGGAAGTTGTTATTTGAAGTCAAACTCAAGCCTAATTATACCCAGAGTGTTTATTCTACCATCCAGATCTGGCTGTGGGTCATTGGCTTATTCAGTTTTTCTTTATTTGTCAATTCATTCTGTGCAAGACTGGCTAAAAGAGGGTACCTGATTCCGGCTACCCTGCTACTGATTACTTTCTTTTTGGGGGTACGGATCACTGACCTGGAATATGGCTGGTATAATCATCAGTTCAGCCTGGAGATTTTCAGCCCTTCTATCTATGCAGAAAGTTTTTTCCTGCCTTCTCTGGGTGATTTTTTACTTAATGTGCTGGGTATTACCTGGGTTGTCTTGTTTGTTTATACTTATAAGGAGAGCTACAAACTTCCCCGATGGATGACCAAAAGTAAGATTGCAGGATTACTTTTTCATGTTTTCCTGTTATTGCTTTTCTCGGGCATAGCGTTTCTGATGAATGAGGTGTTTTTTGGTCTTATTTATAACTCCAAGATAAATTTTGATATCACCAATATTATAAACCTCAGCTGGCTGAGCTGGGTTTGTATAGTGATTCTTTGTCTGGTCTGGTTCAATGTGTATCTCCTGGCCAGTGTCTGTATCGAATTGACCAGGCAGTTGAAAGTTACAAACAAGGAGAGGCTGTTCTTGTTTTTTGCCATGTTTGCCATGTACTTTATCTATATGTTATGTGTGGATTTTACGGCTTTCTTCATCGCATACGCCTTGTTTCTGTTCATTATTTCCTATAATAGTTATATCCAGAAAAATAAGTTCTCCATTGGTATTTTTGCTGCGATCTTCTTTTGCCTTGCCTTTATCTCCTCCATCAAGTATCTGAAATTTAATGATATTAAGGAGCGTAGTAACCGTTATGTGATAGCGCAGCGCTTACAGTCTTCGGATGATCCTAAGGTGATCAATTCAATCGAAAGTCTTGGAAACGGGATTTCCAATGATCTTTTTATTACTGATTATTTTAAGAACCCAGGGTCAAACAGGCATCTGGCTCTGCAGAATTATATTATCAAGACTTTCCTCGATGGTTATCTGTCTCCTTTTGAGCATAATTTTTATGAATTTAACGCAGTGGACTCTACGCTGGCAGTAAGAGAAGACAGGTCACTACAACATTATCAGAACCTGGTTAAGTCTGGCTCTGTCAAGATCTCAAATTTCTTTTACCGCCTTAATGATACTTTTGGTTATCAAAACTATTTTGGGATCATTCCTATTTTTGATGATAATCATATTCTGGGTACCCTGGTTATAGAACTGAAATCTCAGCAGTACAATTATAACAGTCAGTTTCCGGAAATCCTGATTGATGGGAAACTGAAAAACGAAGAGGACTACAGTAATTACTCTTTTGCTTTTTATAACAATAATAAACTGATCAAACAGGCAGGGAAATACACTTACAAAATTGCTAATACAGAGTTTAAAGGTGTTTATGGAGAACCTGTAATTGTGAATGAGCCGAAGTTGGGATACAGTCATTTAATTTATTCGGCAAGTAATTCAAAAATTATAGTGATCAGTAAGGAAAAGGTGAATTATATAGTCCGGTTAGCGGCATTATCTTTCTTCTTTCTGATGTTTATTATTTTCTCGGCGGCTTTATACATGCTGATCTGGTTACTGAAAAATATTGATCAGAGCTGGGGAGGATGGTTCAATATCAATCGCTCTTTAATGATTAATGCGAATAAGATCCTATATAAGACCAGGATACAGCTCTCTATCGTATTATCTGTAGTCGCTACATTATTGATCGTCGGCTGGTCAACCTTCTTTTATATCAGGGATGAATACAGGAAACAGCAGGAAGATTTTATCCGTGAAAAAATACGGAAAGTACAGCTTTCTTATGAGAAGCAGATCTTTGGTACAGGGATACCTGTAAGTACGGATGTCGCGGTCATCAATTTCAACCAGTTTGCGGATATTAATTCTGCTTACCTGAATTTGTTTGACACCGATGGGAACCTGTTGTTTACTTCTTTGCCAAAGATGTATGATTATGGGATTATAGGAACTAAAATGGAGCCTAAAGCCTATATTTATCTGAAGCAACTCCAGCGATCAGAATATTCAAATCCACAGGAAACCATAGGTGAATTTAAGTACTCTTCGGCTTATGCGCCTATCCGTAATGCACAAAATCAGACTGTAGCCTATATTGGTTTGCCTTATTATGGAAATGAAGCTGACTATCAATCTAAAATAGGTTTGTTTATTAATACGCTGATTAACATTTACGCACTGGTTTTTGTGGCTATAGGTATCCTGGCGGTGTTTCTGGCGAACCAGATCACCAGTCCGCTGACCTTTATTCAGGAGAGTATAAAAAAGACTAAACTGGGGCAGAAAAATCAGCCTATTATCTGGTCCAGGCATGATGAGATCGGATCGCTGATCAAAGAATATAACAAGATGATTGCTGCACTGGAAGAAAGTGCGGTTAAACTTGCGAAATCTGAAAGGGAGAGTGCCTGGCGCGAAATGGCCAAACAGGTTGCCCATGAGATTAAAAACCCGCTCACGCCATTAAAACTGGGGGTACAGTTACTGGAAAAATCATGGAAAGAAAAGGACCCTAACTTTGAACAGAAGTTCGAGCGTTTTTACAGATCTTTTGTGGAGCAGATCGATAGTCTGGCGACGATCGCCTCTGAGTTTTCAAACTTTGCAAAAATGCCGGATACCAAACTGGAAAAACTGCTGCTTATTCCGATCATTGAGCAAACAAGGGATGTTTTTGTCAATACTAAAAATGTTGAAATATATATATCCAATCTAACCAGCAAAGAGGTATTTATACAGGGGGATAAGGATCAGATGCTACGGTCATTTAACAATCTGATGAAGAATGCAATCGAGGCTGCAAACCAGAAAGATAAATGCATGATTTTTATTAAAATCACCAACGATTCTGATTATGTCTGGGTGGAGGTAGAAGACAACGGAAAAGGAATTGACCTTGATCTGCAACCGAAGATATTTGTGCCTAATTTTACAACTAAATCTTCTGGTACCGGGCTGGGGCTGGCCTTTGTCAAGCAGGCTGTAGAAAATGCCGGGGGAACGATAGATTTTAAATCTGTGATGGATACCGGTACTACTTTTTATTTAAGCTTCCCGCTAGTTCAGGATATCAGCTGATTATCTCAGTGAAATGGATGCTTTACCCATGGTAAAACCGTTTGCGTATAAAATGATAGCATATGTTCCCTTAACAAAGGGTTTTGGGTTTACCCAGTCTATCAGATAAGCAGTGTCGTCGTTGTTGTAGGAGATCGTGATCATGTCACTGTACTGCATTTCCTGACCATCAGCTTCAAACATATTTTGCTCATCTGCAATTAAGTTACCTGAGGGATCGAAGACACGGAGATAAATTTTGTGATAATCTTTCTCAGCCAGCTGGTTAGGGACAATATTAAAATAGGTAGTCAGTTTTTTTGCAGTGGAAGCTTTGGTGACTTCAACGTTTTTACCGCTATTTTTTACTTTAAATGCCTGAAGGCGTACATTGAAAGCCTTTAGTGCCGCTCCACTTTTTACTTTGGCATTTAATTCCGAATTCTTTTTTTCGAGAGAACTGGCTTTAGCTGAGACTGAAGTCACAGAGCGGGCCAGACTATCCCTTTCAGCTCTGAGAAATGTATTTTCTTTCTCTAAACGGGAAAAGTCTTCCTTATAATCTGATAAAAATGATCTTAGTTTTTTAAGCTCTTCCTGTGCTTTAGCTAATTCTGCCTGCGTTACTTCTCCTTTTTGCAAGGCTTGTTTCAGGGAAGAGATCTTAGCTCTGGCTAATTGCTGTTCCTGCTGTAGTTTATCCGTCAGGGCAACATTCATTGTATTCACTTTGTCAAACTCAACTTCTATTTTTTCAACCTCAAGTTTTAGCCTTTCCTTCTCCGTATTGGTTGTAACGAAGCGTTCTTTTTCATGTTTATCTTTGAAGTATAAGAAGGCATTTGTGCCTAGGAGGGCTGCAATGACAACAATGAGAAAATATATTTTATTGCGGTCTCCTTTATTAACGGGATCTTTTCGGTCTAACATTTGAAATCAAAAATTGGTGTGTTTTGGGTGTATTATGTATTGTTACTTATTCATAAAAAAAACGAACATAGGATAAAAAAAATAATTTGTGGTAAAAAAATGACTGAAATTGTATGAGAGCTTAAAAAAATTCGTTTAATTGCTGACGTTGGGGAAAAATCTTTTTTTATAAAACCCCGGCTGTTTTAAATTTAAACTACCAAAAGAACGAATAATGCTGAAAAAGATTGTTTTTGCAATTTTCACAATTTTAAGTATCCCCAGTTTTATATATGCACAATCAGCAGCAAAAATTGCTCCAAAAAGAGAGTTCAGAGGGGTGTGGGTTGCGACTGTTACCAATATCGACTGGCCTTCCAGACCGGGGTTAAGTGTTGATGAGCAAAAGCAGGAGCTGATTGCCTTACTGGATCAGCATAAGAGAAATGGAATGAACGCAATTATGCTGCAGGTCAGACCGGCAGCAGATGCATTTTACCGTAAGTCAAGAGAGCCATGGAGCCAGTGGCTGATGGGCAGACAGGGAATCGCACCCAGTCCGGGATATGACCCTCTGGAATTCGCGATTGAAGAAGCACATAAACGCGGAATGGAGTTACATGCCTGGTTTAATCCATATCGTGCAACAATGAGTCCGAATACAGTTATCGCCGAAGGGCATATGACCAGAAAAAGACCCGATTTGTTCTTTACTTACGGAGGAAAGAAACAGTTTGATCCGGGGCTACCTGAGGTCAGGGAGTATATTGTTCAGGTAATTCTGGATGTAGTGAAGGGGTATGACGTGGATGGTATCCATTTTGATGATTATTTTTATCCTTATCCTATTGCTGGGCAACGGATTAATGATGGTGCTACTTTCAGTAAATACGGAAACGGATTTACGAATATAAATGACTGGAGAAGAAACAATGTCGATCTGCTGATCAAACAGCTTGACGATAGTATTCACCATTATAAAAAGTATGTAAAGTTTGGGATCAGTCCTTTTGGAATCTGGAAAAATAAGAATGAAGATCCCGAGGGGTCTGCTACACATGGTCTTTCTAATTACACCGAGCTTTATGCCGATTCAAGAAAATGGATTAAAGAAGGCTGGGTAGATTATATCAATCCACAGGTATATTTTAGTTTTACCAGGAAGGCCGCACCCTTTGATACCCTGGTTGACTGGTGGAGCAATAATACTTATGGCAGGCACCTTTATATCGGGCAGGCCGCTTACCTGATGAATCAGCGGATGGAAGCCGCATGGAGACTCCCAAGTCAGATTCCAGATCAGATCAGATATATGAGAGAAAATAATCGTGTTCAGGGGAGCGTTTTTTTTAGCTCTAAGTCATTTTCTACAGTAGCGCGGGCAACCGGAGACTCTCTGAGAAACGATTTGTATAAATATCCGGCACTTCCGCCACAAATGCCCTGGCTGGATGAAATTGTACCAAATGTTCCAAGGAATTTAACTGCGGATGTGGTTGGTCCGGGTGTACAGTTGAAATGGGAGGTGCCTTTGAAAGCGGAGGATGGAGAAACGGCATCTGGTTATGTGATTTACCGGTTCGATGAAGGAGAAAAGATCAGTGTGGTGAATCCGAAGAACATTATTAAAATCAGTTTTGAGAATATAACTTCGTTTCTGGATACAGGTGTAGAGAAAGGGAAAAGATATAATTACCTGGTTACTGCGCTGGACAGAATAAAGAATGAAAGTGATCCTGGTGGCCCTGTAGGGGTAGAAACTAAATAAAAAAGAAATCCCGGTTTGAGTGTCAAACCGGGATTTCTTTTTATACTGAAGATTATATTATTTTTCGGGGAGTAAAACCAGGCGAATGTAATTCTCTGCAGCTAAAAATTTTTTGGCTGTAGCTTTTGATGATTCGACAGTTACGGTACTGACCCTTTGTTTTTCAGTCAGCAGCTGATTCAGCGGATCACCATATTTAAGCCTGGTCGTCAGGTAAGCTAACCAGTAATCGTTATCACGCAGATTCAATTCCTGCTGACGCTGCTCTTCAGATTTGTATTTGATTATGTCTTCGGGGGTAGCTCCGTTAGTCCTGATCGTTTTTACTTCATCCATTGCTGCGGCAATCAGCTTTTCTACATTAGCTGTTGCACAACTGAAGGAGATGGTAAAGTAATAATGTGCTTTAGGGTATTTACTGACGTTCAGAGATACTCCTGGGCTGTAAACCCCACTTTCTTTTTCACGCAGTCTTTCCAGTATTTTGTTTTCCAGTGCGCTCTTTAAGGCATCAAGCTGAACATTGTTTTCAGCCGTGTAGTCATAGTCTCCATGCAGGTAAAGTTGCACAGTGGCTTTGTCTTCAAGACCTTTATGTACAGTTTTACTGACAATACCTTTGGGTGGTGCTGCGCCAAGGTCTGCAAAATTCTGTTTTTTATTCAGCGTTGGGAGGCTGGCGATATAAAGCTCTACAAGCGGTTTTATAGTCTTCGGGTCAAAATTCCCTACGAAAACAAAAGTCTGCTCTCCAAGGTCCGCAAAACGATCTTTAAAAAAGGCGAAAGACTTGTCCAGAGAGATTTTACCGAGATCAGCCAGTGTATAGGGCATACTGCGTTTATTGTAGGAAGATAAAACAGCCTGAGCGGTGTCTGCAAAAACACTTCCGGGATCTGAATTTTTATTTTCCAGACTTACTTTATAATCGCTGATGCTCTTTTTGAATATTTCGGCGTCTTTTCGTGGTGTCAGAGCTGAAGCATAGACCATCTTGAAAGCATTCTCCAGGTCTTTAGGGGATGCACTTCCGGTAAATCCCTGATATAAATCTCCGATATAGGCATTTGCCCTTCCGGTATTGCCCGCAAGCAATTTATCAAGTTGTGTGGGGTTGAAATCTCCTACGCCACTCTCGGGAATAATACCGGCATATTCTGCTGACTGATAATCAAGAGGGGGAGCAATGGAGGTGCCTCCTTTAGAAAAGGAACTGAAAATGACCTGATCATTTTTAAAATCAGTTGGTTTGAGAAGTACCCTGATGCCATTACTTAAAGTCCATTGTGTAACGCCGATATCCTCAAATTTCTTTTCTGCGGTTATTTTACCGGGAACTGGTGTTTTAGCTAAAAGAGGTTTTTTTACTGTGTTATCCTGATATGGCTTCAGATTCTTTCCTGCATTGTCCAGTACAGCCAGCAGCTGTGCAGGGCCTGGAAGATCGGCTTTATCTTTTTCGGGAGCCTGTACGATCAGGAGTTGATTGTCTTTGGTAATCAGTGCTTTTGCCAGGGCATTAACTTCAGGGAGGGTAATTGTCCGGAGGTTCTTTTTGGTGTCAGCATAATTAAATTCAATTGAACCCATAGCCGAACCAGTCAGGAAGTTGCTTAGATATTCGCCCATAAATGAAGAAGAGGGGGTTTTGTCTTTTTCCCTGAGAGAGATCTCATTCCCTGCTTCCATATTTTTTTTGACTACATCAAGTTCAGCTTGTAAGAAACCAAATTTTACTGCCCTTTCGCTTTCTGCGATTGCTGCTGTGAATGCAGACTGTAGTTCTTTGCCGGATTTTGAGGCAACTATAGTCTGGAAGGCATTAATACCAGGTACTAACCCATCCTGATAAGCTCCAAAGGAACTCTGACCGAACAAAAAAGGAGGGTTACCTTTTTGCAGGATTTCCTGGAAACGGGCCGACAGCATAGCATTGATCATACTGTAGATGATGTTTTTACGCTGGTCTTCTGTGGTTTTTACAATATTGCCCCGCTGTTTCCAGATTGCAAAGGCAACATTATATTGCTGTTCAGGATCAGTTACGATTTTGATCAGCGGGGTTTGATTATCTGGAAGATCATATTTTAATCTCTCTCTTTCATTCAGGGGGTTCTTCAGCACAGAGAAATTGGCTATGATTAATTTCTCTACTTCATTGACATCAAAATCTCCTACAGCAATGACAGCCTGTAGATCGGGTCTGTACCAGTCTGCGTAAAAGTTTCTGATTTTATCATGTGTAAAGGTCTTCAGCAAATCAACCTTTCCGATGGGAATACGAATCGCATATCGCGAATCTTTAAGCAACAGGGGTAATAATTGCTTGCTGATTCTCTCCTGCGCATTCTTACCACGCTGACGATCTTCTTCAATAATCACGCCTCTTTCGCGATCTATTTCGGCTCCATCCATACTGATTTTTCCTGCCCAGTTGGCAAGAATTTTAAAGCCTGTCCTGAAGACTTCGGCGCTATCAGTTGGAATAGGTAATTGGTACACGGTTTGATCGAATGCGGTATAGGCATTTAAATCGGCACCAAACCGTACGCCTGCTTTCTGCAGGTAATTGATGATTTCATTTTTCGGGAAATCTTTAGTTCCGTTAAAAGCCATGTGTTCGGTAAAATGTGCCAGTCCCTGCTGATCATCATTTTCCATTAAAGAACCAACCCGGTTGGCCAGGTAAAGTTCAGCTCTGTTTTTGGGTTCTGTATTTCTCCTGATATAATAGGTCAGGCCGTTGGATAACCTGCCAATTTTAACGGCAGGGTCATCGGGTATCTTCGTTTGCCCGGATACCGTGGTGTTAACTGCAAGGAGTGCAGTTAACCCAAGGATCAGGAAGGTATTTTTGTACATATTTGTAATTTATTGAAAAGCACTAAAACTTCCAGCGTACGAAAGCTTCCATGGCTTCATATTCTGCCAGTCCAAGCTCATCGTAGGCTTTGGCTGTTTCTCTGTTTCTGTCTTCGGCACGCTCCCAGAATTCCCTTGCGTCGTCACCAGGGAACACCGCTCTGTCTTTTTGCGACTGGTGCTTGAAGATTGCATATTTCTTTTTCAGCAGTTCCTGAGGGCTCAATGGAACAGCCATTTCAATTTCATGGGTATCAAACTCAAGCCATGCGCCGCGATACATCCACAACCAGCAATCCTGAGCCCATTTTTCTGTCTGACGCAGACGATTCATAGCCTCGATAATGATATTAAAACAAACGATGTGTGTTCCGTGCGGATCTTCGAAATCCCCCGCGGCAAAAATCTGCTCAGGTTTAACTTTCTGAAGAAGATCAATAGTCAGTTGAACATCGAGTTCAGTCACCGGATTCTTTTTGTTTTTGCCGGACTCATAAAAAGGTAATGCCATAAAATGGATATGGTCATCTTCCAGGCCGCAATAGCGGGCTCCTGCAATAGCCTCGCCTTTTCTGATCAGTCCTTTCACTGACTGGATCTCTGGTGTATCCACCTGGTTAGGTAGTTTTTGTTCTATAAAAGTGCGCATATTCTGGTAAATGCCTTTCAGCTCTTTTTGATCCAGACCCATTTTTTCTGCGAAATCTATGCTGAACTCTACAAATCTCAAAGCGTCATCATCCCATACAGCGGTATTACCAGAAGTCTGATAGGCTACATGAACATCGTGATGCTGATCTACCAGGCGAATGAAGGTACCACCCATAGAGATTACATCATCATCGGGATGCGGAGAGAAAATGACCACACGCTTTTTCGCTGGTGTTGCCCTTTCAGGACGCTGCGAATCATCTGCATTGGGTTTACCTCCTGGCCAGCCAGTAATTGTATGTTGTAATTTGTTGAATATATGAATGTTAATGTTGTATACAGGGCCTTTTTCAATGGCCAGTTGTGCCATGCCATTATTGTTGAAGTCGTCTTCTGTCAATTTCAGGATTGGCTTCTGAAGTGTCGTAGCCAGCCAGATTACTGCTTTTCTGGTTAACTTATCATCCCAGATACAATCTTTAACCAGCCATGGAGTGTCAAAACGGGTTAATAATGAAGCTGCATCCTTGTCAAGGATAAATTCTACGTGATCAGAAAGCTGTAAATAAGTGGCAGGAACTTCACTGGAGATTTCTCCTTCAACAGCTTTTTTAATAATAGAAGCTTTTTTCTGGTTCCAGGCCATCAGGATAATTTCACGGGCTTTGAAAATAGTGCCTATGCCCATGGTAATTGCTTTTGCCGGAACGAAAGATTTTCCGCCAAAGTCTCTTGCAGCATCTCTTCTTGTCAGGTCATCAAGCGTAACTAAACGGGTTCCTGAATTTGGTGCGGAACCAGGCTCGTTAAATCCAATGTGTCCTGTACGTCCGATACCGAGGATCTGAATATCCAGACCGCCTAATTCACCGATTTTCCGCTCATAATCCAGACAGAATGCCGGAATTGCCTCTAAAGCCAGTGTACCATCCGGGATATTGATGTTTTCTTTAGGAATATCAACATGATCAAATAAATGTTCCTTCATGAAGGTTACATAACTCTGTGCAGCATCGGGTTGCATAGGATAGTATTCATCCAGGTTGAAAGTAATGACATTGCTGAAACTCAGGTTTTCCTCTTGATGCAGACGAACAAGTTCTGCGTACACAGCAATCGGTGTAGCGCCAGTAGCCAGGCCTATAACTGCCTGCTGCTTCTTTTCTTGTTTGTCTCTGATGAGATTAGCGATTCGGTGTGCAACATTGAGGGATGCTGTTGCGGGATTATCAAATACTGAAACAGGTAATTTTTCAAAACGTGTTTCTTCCAAAAGATTTAATCTTGCCATTTTTATTATGGTGTTTTGAGGATTTAAGGAAGACGTAAATATAAAAAAGTATTTGGTCAATGAGTCAAAAAAAGGAGTCTGCCCTGTTAAGGTTTTGTGAATTTGTTTTAGAGCCTGTTTAAATTAACGATCTGCTGTTTTTTTTTATATTTTTGCAACAAAGAATAAATTATGGCAAGCTTTACATTTACTCCTGAAACGGCACAAAGAGTTAAAATCAAAGTTCTTAGGAAATACAGAGATTTGGCTAAAGAGAATTTGGTATTTGCACCTGGTCAGGAAGATCAGTTGGTTGATCAACTGACAGTTTTATTGAAAAGAGATGTCAGATATGTAGAATTTACAATCAATAAGGCGTTAGCTGATCCGCAGGGAAACAGGTTGTAAAGCTCTGATTTATAGCTGTTGCTATGGCCCGCTGAGCATTTATGTTCAACATGCATATTAAGCTCATCCTCTTTAAAAATTTGCATGCCCATGAAACGAAATAAGTTTGCACTCCTGTTTGCTCTTATTGCAATTGCTTCTCTGACCTGGTCTTTCAAGGAAGATTTGTTCCTTGTCTCTAAAAACCTGGATATTTTCGCTTCTTTATATAAAGAGATCAGCGTCAACTATGTGGATGAAACAAATCCGACAGATTTAATGAAAAGCGGTATAGATGCCATGCTGGAAACACTGGATCCTTATACTACTTATGTTCCTGAATCTGAGATAGAGGAATATAAGTTGAAATATGTGAGTACACAGTTCGGCGGTATCGGTGCAAGTACAGTTTTCATTGAAGGAAAATTATTTGTCAATGAAGTCAGTGACGGATATCCTGCTTTCAGACTGGGTATTCAGCCAGGTGATCAGATTGTAAAAATTAATGGGATTGAAGTCAAAGGAAAAGAGCGTGCCGAAGTAAGTCGTTTGCTTCGCGGACCGAAGGGTTCTGCCGTTGACCTGCTGATTGTCAGAGAAGGCACTGTAATTCAGAAACAACTGGTTCGTGATGAGATTAAACAACCGAATGTCTCCTATTCGGGAATGATTGGTGATATGGCTTATATCAGGCTCGATAAATTTCTGGAGAATTCTGCGCTGGAGGTACAGCAGGCAGCAGCCGAACTGATTAAACAGCATCCTAAGGGAATAATTCTTGACCTGAGATATAATGGTGGTGGAATTTTACAGGAGGCAGTGAAAATTGTCAATCTTTTTGTCGCGAAGGATCAGGTTGTGGTTACTCAGAAAGGACGGAATCCTGAAAAAACAGTAAGTTATAAAACTAATTATTCGCCAATGATGCCGGATCTTCCGCTGGCGGTGCTGATTAACGGAGGCTCTGCATCGGCTTCAGAAATCGTAGCAGGTGCTTTGCAGGATCTGGACAGAGCAGTAATTATTGGACAGCGGAGTTATGGCAAAGGATTGGTTCAACAGACCTTTAATCTGCCTTATAACAGCCTGGTTAAGGTTACCGTCGCAAAATATTTCACCCCTTCTGGCAGATGTATACAGGCAATTGATTATACGCATAAGAATGCAGAGGGAAAGAATGTAAAGATTGCTGACTCTCTGATCGCTAAATATAAGACAAAGACAGGCCGGAGTGTTTATAACGGGAGTGGTGTTTACCCTGATGTAGAGGTTGGAACAATTAAACTGAGCCCGATTACAATTTCGCTGATTAGCAAAAGTATGTTTTTTGATTATGCAAATGCTTACAAGAAGAAACATGAGACGATTAGTCCGGCTATGGATTTTAAGTTAAGTGATGAAGATTATGCAACTTTTGCCAGTTCGCTGGATGGTAAGGACTATGCTTATACTTCTACTACTGAAAGACTATTATCAGAGCTGCGCACTGAAGCCGAAAAGGAGCAGAAGCTGGCTATGGTTAAAAAGGATCTGGAAGAATTGAAAGCTAAGATGCTTGTCGCTAAAAAAACGGAGATATTTACGCATAAAGCGGAAATCAAAAGAGTACTGGAAACACAGGTTGTAAGCAGGTATTATTTTGAGAAGGGAAAAATAATGCAAGCATTCCAGTATGATAAGGAATTGGAAACAGCAAAATCAGTGCTTGGTAATTCCACTAAAATGCTTGCAATATTAAAAGGCGAAGGTGCTTATAAGACTATAGGTGATCCTGCAAAAATAGTCGCTGCAGGAACCGATAATAATTAATTATTACTCTCCTCCGTGTAATTTTACGACTAAACCATCCATCTCATGGCTTAATTGTAACTGGCAGGCCAGTCTTGAATTAGGTAAAAGATCGGGCAGGGTATCCAGCATGGCATATTCGTCATCTGTCATTTCCTTTAACTTTTCTTCTCCTTCTAAAACATCAACGCAACAGGTAGCACATAAGGCCATTCCCCCGCAGGTAGCCAGAATATCGTACTCACAGGCTTTCAGATACTCCATTAAGCTCAGACCCATATCTACCGGCGCTTCCAGTGAAGTCCTGGTGCCGTCAGGATTCTGAACATGTACTGTAATATTATTTTCTTCCATTATTAAAATTCTGCTACTCCGTTAACTGTAGTATATTTCATTGTGTATTTAATACCAGGATTCATGTACTGGTAAGCACTATGACTCATTAATGCAGCCTCATGGAATCCGCAAAGGATTAGTTTTAATTTGTTTGTATAGGTGTTGATATCGCCAATAGCATAGATGCCGGGAATATTAGTAGAGTAATCATCAGTATTTACTTCGATTGCACTTTTATGAATATTTAGGTTCCATTGTTCGATAGGGCCTAATTTAGGGCTTAATCCGAACAGAGGGATCAGGTGATCAGCAGCGATATTTGTTTTTTCAAGACTGCGGTTATGTACCAGCTCGACATTCTCCAGTTTACCATGCCCTGATACAGAATTCAGGTTACTGTTTAATACCAGGTTGATTTTTCCGCTTTCAGCAAGTTCCATTACTTTATTTACGGAGTCTGGTGCACCACGGAAACTTTCGCTACGGTGAACAAGTGTTAATTCTTCTACGATATCAGCCAGGAAAATAGTCCAGTCCAATGCAGAGTCACCGCCACCGGCTATCACCATTCTTTGTCCTCTGTATTGTTCAGGATCAAGGATCATATAATTTACACCACGTCCGTTTTCGAATTGCTCGAGTCCGGCAACAGCAGGTTTACGAGGTTCAAAACAACCTAATCCACCAGCGATTACTACTACTTTGGATTCGATTTTGGTACCCATGTTAGTGGTTAAGACGAAATCTGCTTCTCCACGTTTTTCAAGGGTCTCAATACGTTCACCAAGTGTATAGCCAGGATGAAAAGGTTTTGCCTGCTCAACAAGGTTATCTACCAGTTCCTGAGCAAGTACGCTCGGAAAACCTGGGATATCATATATGGGTTTTTTAGGGTATATCTCGGAAAGCTGACCTCCAACCTGAGGTAAGTAATCAATTAAATGACAACGCATTTTAAGCAAACCTGCTTCGAAAATTGCAAACAAACCTACGGGTCCGGCGCCAATGATGGCTATATCTGTAGAAATCATGTATTTAAATTTGTGGCGAATTTACGAAAATTGTTTGTAATGGTTCTCGATTGTATGCAATTGGTTTAAAATTGAGGCAGATTTGACAATGCCGACTGATCTAATGGGCTAAGTATTCATTTTATGATACCGATAAGGCCGGTTAGCTGTAAATTTTATTTTTGAACATGAATGATAAAATGGTTGACTATCTTTGAATATTGATGAAAAAGAACCTGTATTTTGCCTCTGATTTTCATTTGGGGTCACCCAATCATGCGGAAAGCCGCATCAGGGAAGACCGGATTGTGAGATGGTTAACTTCTATTGAAGCTTCCTGTTCCGAATTATTTCTGATGGGGGATATTTTTGATTTCTGGTTTGAATACCGGACTGTTGTACCTAAAGGATATATTCGTTTATTGGGTAAGCTGGCAGCTATGTCTGACAGTGGTACTAAAATTTATTTTTTTAAGGGTAACCATGATATGTGGGTGGATGATTATTTCACCAAAGAAATGGGTATTCAGATCGTTAGTGATGAACTGGTCATTCATCGTGGTGGAAAAAGTTTTTATCTGCATCATGGCGATGGACTGGGTCCCGGGGATGCTAATTACAGGATCCTGAGAAAGATTTTCAGGAATCCGGTTTGCCGCTGGTTATTTTCTGTATTGCCTCCGAAAATTGGCTTAGGAATAGCTACAGGGTGGTCAGGTCATAGCAGGATAGCTAATACAACTACAGAAGAAGTATTCCTTGGAGAAGACAAAGAGTGGCTGGCCGTTTATTCGAGGGAAGTCCTGGAAAAACAGCATTATGATTATTTTATTTATGGTCACCGGCACCTGCCGATGATCGTCGATCTGGGAAGTAACAGTAAATATTATAATATCGGGGAGTGGTTCGGGTTTAATTCTTACGCTGTTTTTGATGGTGAAGAGTTAAGGCTGGAGTACTTTGAACGACCGGATAAACAGGCATGATGAATAACCATCATTGAAACCATCATAAGCATACCGCTAACAAATAGCAATAAATATGCTTATGAAAGCTTCATCACCGTTAAAAACAATATATACTCCGATGAAAAACACTAATATAATTCAATGAAAAACCTTATTTTTGTAATCCTATAAATATCAATTGCTTCAGTATTCGTTTCTGATATGGTGATTTCCGGTAGCTAATACTGGTTATGAGCTGTGGAAAGACTGTAAGCGCTGTTTATTTGCTGAATAAAAAGATTATGTTAGAGAAATTAGAAGCTATAAAAATTCGCTGGGAAGATGTAGAAGAGCAGTTGAGTAATCCTGATACTATGCAGGACATGAAACGTTTCGCCCAGTTAAATAAAGAATATAAAGACCTCACCAAAATTGTAAATGAGTATCTGGTTTACAAAAATGTAATGAGCAACATTGACGCGAATAAAGAAATCCTGACTACTGAGAAGGATCCTGAAATGCGTGAAATGGCTAAAGAAGAACTTGACTTGTTATTAAAACAACAGGAAGAAATCGAAGAGCGTGTGCGTTTGATGCTGATCCCGGTAGATCCGGAAGATTCGAAAAATGCAGTATTCGAGATCAGAGGTGGTACTGGTGGTGATGAAGCGGCGTTATTTGCCGGTGATTTATACAGAATGTATACCCGTTTCTTTGAACAGAAACGCTGGAAAGTAGAAGTTGTAGATGTAACTGAAGGAACAGCTGGTGGTTACAAAGAGGTAATCATGAAAGTTACTGGTGAGGATGTGTACGGACAACTGAAATACGAATCTGGTGTACACCGTGTACAACGTGTGCCGGATACTGAAACTCAGGGAAGGGTACATACTTCGGCAGCCTCTGTTGCAGTCTTACCAGAAGTTGAGGAGATTGATTTTTATCTGAACCCGGCTGATATTGACTTGCAGACTTCCCGTTCTGGTGGTGCAGGTGGTCAGAATGTAAACAAGGTAGAGACCAAGGTGCAATTGACACACAGACCTACAGGTATGGTTGTTGTTTGTCAGCAGGAGCGTTCACAGTTAGGTAACAGAGAGATCGCTTTTGAAATGCTGCGTAGTAAACTATATGATATTGAATTACAGAAACGTAATGGTGATATTGCTTCAAGACGTAAAACTATGGTATCTACAGGTGACCGTTCTGCAAAAATCAGAACTTACAACTATCCGCAGGGTAGGGTAACTGATCACCGTATTGGATTAACGCTGTACAATCTGAATGGAGTAATGGATGGTGGCGTTCAGGAGTTGATTGATGCATTGCAGTTCGCTGAAAATGCAGAAAAGATGAAAGAGGGCTCTGCAGCTTAGTGAGTTATATATTTTATCAAAAATAATTGAAATATTAGTTTTGTAATGTGATTATAGTTCCTATATTCGCATTCCCAAATGGGAAAACGGACCGGTAGTTCAGCTGGTTAGAATGCCGCCCTGTCACGGCGGAGGTCGCGGGTTCGAGTCCCGTCCGGTCCGCAAAAGCCTCAGAGAAATCTGAGGCTTTTTTTTTTTGATTATTTTTCAGAAACGTCTTTTTATTAATTCCCTGACCTAGCTCTGTTATGATGAATAACAGAGATTTTTATGTTCAAAAATTACATGTACTGATATTCTCTCTAACTTTGTGTTAATCCTGTTAACTTTCGTTTTGTATCTTGGCGGCGGATTAATGTGTTTAAAATTTATGAGAAAATTACTTTTTGCAATGCTTGCATCTTTTGCTGTCACGGGAACTGCTAAGGCCCAGTTTACTACATCCGGAAATATTACTTCAACTGGTAATAATGTAGGTATCGGGACCAGTCTTCCAAATGGAAAACTGGATGTGAATGGCGCTATTCTTGTTTTAGGATCGAGCGGTAACAGCATGATCAGACCGGTTGTCGGAAATTCGAGACTTGCAGGAGAAATTGGTGCTTATAGTGGATTGGGTTTTGGTGCTGATGATGGCTTCTTGCGGCTTTCTGCCGGGGCAGGTTCAAGTGCTAATGTAAAGACATTTATTGATTTAAGTGCTTATTCTACCGTACCTGATATGGATCGGAATATTGTGCTTGGTACAGGTGGTATTGAACAGGTACGTGTAAACTCTTCAGGTAATATGGGGATCGGAACGAATTCACCAAATGCGAAACTGGATGTAAATGGCGCTATACTGGTTGCAGGTTCAAGTAGTAATGCGATGGTTCGGCCAGCAATTGGTAATTTGAGAGTTACTGGTGAAATAGGATCTTATAGCAATACAGCCTTAGGTTCTGATGATGGATTTCTGAGACTTTCTGCCGGAGCGGGCTCAAATGCTAATGTTAAAACGTTTATTGATCTGACAGGTTATTCTACTGTGCCTGATATGGACAGAAATCTTGTCTTGGGTACCGGTGGTACCGAACGTATACGTATAAATTCTTCTGGTAATGTGGGAATAGGTACAACACATCCGGATGCTAAACTTGCTGTTGGTGGTGTTATTCATGCTCAATCTGTTAAAGTCGATATGACAGGTTGGGGAGATGATGTATTTAATGATGATTATAGTTTGTCAGATCTGAAAGATGTAAAGAATTATATTGATGAAAATCATCATCTTCCAGGAATTCCATCTGAATCTCAGGTGATCAAAAATGGCATCGACGTTGGTGAGATGAATAAGGTGCTGATCAGGAAAATTGAAGAACTTACACTTTATCTGATCGGGCAGAATGAAGAAATAAATAAATTGAAACAAGAGATGAAAGCTATAGGAATCAAAACTCCTGCTTCTTCTCAATTGTAGTGCTTGTTAAATAACGATAGATTGTTAATTTTAGGCAAACATTATCTATGAGAAATATATTTTTGATTATCCTATTGGCCTGTTTGATCTCTTGTAAGAATCGTGCAGACAAAGTAGCTCAATCAGATAGGAAAGTGATGATCCATCAAAAGAGTGATGCCTTGACTCCTGTAACTGAAACTGCAGATACGGCGCGGAAATTTATAGAAGTGGGCTTTACAAAACCATTAAAAGTAAAAACTTCTGATGAACTGAAAAAGTATCTGAAGGATTCTATTAGCCTGGTGGAAGAAGTTGATTTCACAGGAGATAAAATACCGGATTTCATTTGTAAAATGAAGCCTGATTCTACCGGTGAGGGAGATGAATACTGGGTTACATCCAATTTTAAAACTATCAAAAAGCTGAAATATTATACTGACGGATTTCTGTATCGTTGGTTTATCAATCTGGATGATGATCCTGAACCTGAAATTTTTGAAGCAGTGGGGGATGAGGATGGTGCGGACTATATGTTTATAGATCAGAATCTGAAAACAGGAAAGGACAGAACCCTGGTCTATGTCAATCCGGTCATTATAGAAAATGGTAAACAATACTGGGGTTATCCCTGGGATATTTCTGATTTTCAAGCCAGATCTGATGGCAGAAAAGTTGAACTGTTCTGTTCTTTAAAGCATCGTATCGTCAGGGACGGAAATGAAATCAGTACTCCTCCGGGGCAAAAGCAAATGCCGGTCATATTTTTCAAGGGACATCATACCCAGCAAGGCGAACAAAGGGGCATAAAAGATGAGCAATGGCTAAGTCTGACAGATATTATAAAAAATAGTCGCTCATTTTCAGCGAATTAGGCGATATATTTGAAATGAGTGAATTTTTAAAATGATTTTTAATTAATTAACGTATATTTGCAGTCCCGAAAGCAACCAGACAGTATTTATACTAGGTTGTAATCAGGAAAACGGACCGGTAGTTCAGCTGGTTAGAATGCCGCCCTGTCACGGCGGAGGTCGCGGGTTCGAGTCCCGTCCGGTCCGCAAGATTAATATCAATAAACAAAAAAGCTTTTAATCATATGATTAAAAGCTTTTTTGTTTTCAATCCTGTTTTTTAGGATTTGAATTCAGCTGATCTTGTATGCTGTTGAGTTGTTTTTGTAATTTCAGGTTTATTTCAGTTTGAGCCTGCTGTTTTTGATTGAGTTCACTGATTTGCTGCTCCTTCACAATCAGATATAAAGTTAATTCCTCTATTTTCTTTGTCAGCAATTTGTTCATTTCTCCCAGATTTAATCCGTCTCTGATCACTTCCTTTTCCGATGGGATATCTGGTAAATGCTGGTTCTGATCAATAAAAGCTTTCACTTCGCTCAGTGTTGGAAGTCGATAATCCGGTTTCAAAACGTAATCTGCCCATCCATTTAAGTCTACTCTCACCGCTCTGGAGTGTATAGTGCCATTCACCTCAAGCCGCTCCTTTGGATTAGTGATTCCTATCCCTACATTTCCAGCATAAGGGTTTAAAACAAGATTTCTCCATCCCACATCATGTTTAGCTGCGGAGATAATTCCTGCATCAACTGTATTGTCATATCCCAGCATTAAATTGTTTGTTATATCTGTACTGTTACTAATCACAAGCTGGGCAGGGGCATTAGGTGACTCCAGGACCTGACTGCCATTTATATGTAAGGTCCCTAAGGGAGATATTGTTCCCAGGCCTGCATTACCTGTATGCTGAATCATAAACAGCGGCTTACCCATATTGTTGCTGATATAAACTCCGGTAGTCCCTGAGACTAAATACGCCGGAGACGAATCGCCAAATTTGATGTTATTTGTTAATGTTGAAGAACTGACACTTACATCAAGTTTCGCTGCGGGGAGTGTAGTGCCGATTCCTACATCCCCTTCAGGAAGTATCCTATTGGGTTGAGCATAGGAATAATGTCCCAGTATTATTAAAGCCGAGATCAGAAGTTTTTTTTTCATAGCGTTAATTTATCTTTTGATTAAATTTTCGGTTAAAATACTGGGTTTTATTAATGCTTTCATCGGTTTCTGAGCTATTTATTTCACACGAACCGGATCTTTCGGCGCTGCAACATCAGGATAGGGATAAGTTTTCATATCTTCCTGAAGAACCTTAACTGTACGTTCCAGCTGAGGATCGCGCCCTTCAATCAGCTCTTTAGGAGTCTGCTCCACAAAAATATCCGGGGCTACACCCTCATTCTCAATAATCCACTTTCCATTCGTATCGTAAATCCCGAAACTGGGCACTTTAATACTTCCACCATCAAGTAATTGTGGGTCGCTGCCTATTCCGACCAATATACCCAAAGTAGTTCGTCCGATAAGTTTACCCAACCCTCTGTTTCTGAACAGGTATGGCATAGCATCCCCACCTGATCCCGCATTCTGGTTAATTATCATGGCCTTCGGTCCAAAAATACCGTTCGCTGGAGTAGTAAAACTTTTGCCATCTCTTATTTTCCAGTATGCGGCTAACTTTCTGCCTAATAAGTCTATGACATAATCGGCAACCGAACCACCTCCGTTATTGCGGTCATCAATAATCAAAGCTTTTTTGTCCATTTGTGAAAAGTAATATCTATTGAAAAGTGTATAACCTTCTGGTCCTGTATCAGGCATGTACACATAGGCGATCTCTCCGTTGCTTAACTGGTCTACCCGTTTACGGTTCCTTTCTATCCATTCCATTTTTCTAAGGCTCATTTCAGCATTCAGATCAATAGGAACAACTACAATTTCTCTTGCGCCATCCGGTGTCGGTTTATCATTTACTTTCAGTGAAACCTGTTTCCCTGTCTGATATTCAAAGTAACTGTAAATGGAGGTTTCGGAGTTAACAGGGATACCGTTAATGGCGAGAATATAATCACCTTCATGGATATTTAAACCGGGCTCCTGTAATGGTGATTTTAAACCTGGGTTCCAGTTCATGGCATTGTATATCTTGTTAATCTGATAAAGCCCATGATCGATCTTGTAATCTGCGCCCAGCATTCCTATAGTTACAGAAGGTGCATTCATATCATCACCCGGTTCCCAGGTATAATTATGACCAACGCATAATTCACTTTTCATTTCGCCGATCAGATAATTCAGATCGCGCCGGCTATTGACACTGGGAAGAAACTTCTCATATTTAACTTTGATAGCCGGCCAGTCTGCACCATGCATATTTTCTACATAGAAGTACTCTTTGTCCATTTCCCATACTTCATTGAAAATCTCTTTCCATTCTGCTTTTGGGTCAACCAACAGTTTGATTCCTTTCAGCTCTATCTTCCCGGCGTCCGGTGATGAGGGTTTTGTCCCTGCAGGTAAGACAAAGAATTCATTTTTAGAGTTGTAAAGCATAGTCTTACCATCACTGCTAATGACGAAATTACCACCATTCTGGACTAATGTGCTGGTCTTCATATTCTCTAAATTCAGCTCATTAATGTCATTGCCGTCCAGATATAACAGTTTATTTTCTATCCCTCCATTTATAGAAATAGAATTACTGGCTGGTATGGGTAGGGGGATAATTCTACGACTAAGGTCCTGAGTATCTATTGTTATGGATTGATCCTTACTTAAGCTGTCCTTAGCGGCCTTTTTTTCTTTCTTCTCAGATTTTACTTTTGGAGGTACACTGTCATCTGCTTTTACGGATTCTTCATCACTTTCTTTTTTATAAAGAGTAGGTGTGTTTTTAGAGAGAATCAGGGCATAGGTACTATAGTTTGCAGAACGTTCATAAGAAGACATATGAAGTCCGCTATTGGTCAGTCCAATATTTGTACTGGCCAGAAAGAAGAGATACTTTCCATCTTTACTGAAAGTAGGTGAAATAGATGTACTCATGCCGTCGGTAACCTGGATATGGGTTCCTTTTTCCAGATTATATAGGAAAACTGCTGTTACTGCATTTGGTAAGGTAGCCTGATAAGCAATCCATTTAGAGTCAGGTGACCAGGATGGATTAAAAATATCACCAGTTCTATTCACTTCAGAACTTAATTTATCTGCTTTTACCAGGATGTGTTTACGTGTTTTAATATCAATGTAAAACAGGTTCAGATGAGCGTCACTGTAAAAGAGTTTTTTGCTATCCGGGGACCATATCGGTTCGAAATAAAAATGTGTATCCCCTAAATTGATGTACTCGGGCTCTCCTTTGGTGGATTGATTCCGTAAGACTAACTGGTAAGCACCATTTTTATCGGATAAATAAGAAATATATTTCCCGTCAGGTGACCATGAAGGAAATTTCTCATAACTCCCGGGAGAATTGGAAATATTCCGTGCTTCGCCTTTTTCTTTAGGGACTGAGAATATTTCACCCCTGCTTTCAAATAATGCCCGCACCCCTTTTGGTGATATATCAAATTGTCTGATGGCACTTTTCATCTCGACATAACGAGGGCGGTTATAAGGTGCATCAGCTTCCAGGTAAATGCTAATATCAGTTATCTTATTTGTGGAGATATTATAGACGTGGATTTTGCACGCCTGTTCGTAGGCAAGCACTCCATTCCCTGACGTTAGCGTTTTAATATCATAATCCTTATAGTCGGTGAGCTTTTCTATAGATTTTGTCTTCACGTCATAGCTATACAGGTTGACGTGACGGTTCCTGTCTGATAAAAAATAAACCTTATTTCCTATCCATTGGGGCTTAGTGTTGTTAGAGCCTGCTCCGGGAACGTCAACGATATTGTTTGTTGCCGTGTCGAAGATCCAGACATGGGGCATTCCTCCGCCTCTATATAACTTAGATACTCCACCTCTTCCGTCTGCAGGATCATAATCTTTATTATATGCCCAGAAATGCTGATCAGCAGAAGGAGAGCCCTGGACTGCTTCAGGCATTGGCAAAGCAGTTTCTCCGGTTCCCTGGATGTTTATTTTGAATATTCTTGGATTAAATGAATAGGTGTATTCTCTTGTTGAACTAAAATATAATTCATTATCTCCTAACCATCCGAGCAAAATGTCCGAAGCAGGATGATGGGTTATCCGTTTTGGCGTTCCTCCTTCAACCGAAATCACATATACATCCGGGTTTCCATCGTAATTGCCCGTAAACGCAATTTGTTTTCCATCAGGTGAGAACCTTGGGTTGGACACTTGTCCCTGGTTTACGGTTAATCTTTTTGGGTTTGTCCCATCTTTTTCAGCTATCCAGATATTGCCGCCATATACAAATGCAAGATTTTGACTACTGATAGTGGGACTGCGGACTAATAAAGTCTCAGCCTCTCTTGCATAAGATGAAACAGGGGCAAAAGCAGATAGGATATACAGTATAAATGAAGCTTCAAAAGCCTTTCTTGATAATCTCATAATTCCTTGATTAAATTTGAGATCAAAATTAAGTGAAGGCTTAACTGCTTTTTGTTAAAGGTTGGTTATCTAGTGTTAATCAGTGTTAAACAGTATGTTGAAGCTCTTTTCCGTTATCTGATGAGCTCTTCCATTATATTCTTCCTCTCATTGGTCAGGAGGTCTATCAGTTCAAATCGTTTAGCTGAAGTAAAGGAACCGATGTCAGTGTCACTATTGATATGAATCGTACCTAAAAGTATAACATACCGGCAGTTGTATTTTGTCCGTTCAATGAGTTCATTGATCCGTTTGTCAATGGCTTCATAAATGACTTCTGTCGCTTCTTTAATGGGATATTCAGCCGAAATAACGCGGTCTTTCTCTTTGAGCAGAATTTGTTCTATGGTATTCATCTGATAATCCATCTCACTCACCTGACCGGTGATAATCGAATCATTCAATAATTTATTTAATGCTCCTTTTGCTGCACCGCAACAGCTTGTGCCTTTTTGCTGGCCATGGCGATATATTTCTCCGATTATACCAGCTGCGGAAATTCCGATATGTGGGCCATAATAAACAAAAACAGCTCCTTCATCAGGCACATGACTTGCAAAAGCTCCCATGCCTGTAAGCCCGGTAAATGGAAAACCATCCAAACCACCCATTTTGAAAGGCCCTAAGAACTCGCTGGCCCGGACAGGGTACTGGATACTGTTCACATCATCACTGCAAATACTGTCTGCCAGCATAATTTTTGATGGTTCGAGATCTAATTTTTCTTCTACAAAATCTATCATCCGGTTAACGCTGTCGATCGTAGTGATCGCATTTGGGTAATGTTTGCGGATAAGGGCTAATTTTTCTCTTTTCTTCATTATTTTACAGAATGATATTATTTCTTGGCTGTAATGCAGGAGGGAGGTCTGTCTCGCCGATCATTTCTCTGAGGTCTATTTCGATGGTACGGCTCATCTGTGAAATAGGAACATCATTGGCGCTGCCCTCAAATGGATTTTCAGTGCTTTCTCCTACTTGTTCCAGTGAGGTATAGACCCAGGAAATCAATACGCTGAAAGGAATGACCAGCCAGACCATATTTCCTTTCATGATGCCTTCTATGCCATCGTTGAGTTTGTCGAATTCCCGTAATAAGCCAAATGGAAGCAGAAAGCAGAAAAGGTTAATAAAGAATCCGTTAATTGTTGCAAACTGACGTGGATAGGGGAAGTTTTTTATTCTTTCACTTTTTCCCTGCTGATCATAAAGGTCTCTGACTATCCGTTCCATTTCTACAAACTGATAACTATCAATCTGATTTTGAACCAATAGTTCTTTAATACTTTTTGACTGTAGGCTCATCAATTGAACAGCCCTGTTTTTAGTTCCCAGGATATAATTTAGTTCGGTGGGGGTGATATATTTTGCGAGTTCTGTCTCTAAAGGAGTTTCTTTTTCGGGAATGGTGTAGAACTGTTTATATTCTTCATTTTCACGGCTACTGCTATTCTCCCAGGCTCTGCTTTCTCTCATCTGATAACGAAGTGCGGTAAGCCAGGCGAAATGACGATATACCAGTTCTTTTGTCTTTTGGGGATCGTTGGTTATGAAATCCCTGCTCATAATTCCCCAGGTTCTGCTGCTGTTGAGAATTGCACCCCATATCTGCCGGGCTTCCCATGTACGGTTATAAGTCTGGGTGTTTTTAAAGCCAATAATAAATGCAGTTGCAGTACCCAATAAGGCAACCACTGTCCATGGGATGGTCAGCCATTTTAAGCCGGCTGCCTGATAAAGAAGTGTAGGCACGATACTTATGGCTAAAACCCAGTAAATTGTTCTTCTTGTCCAGATGAGAAATTCTTTTAATCGGTAGGATCTGCCTGTATGCATATTTAGCTTTTAATCAAATATAATACCATAATCTGAAAGGTAATTTATGCCAGAATACGGGGTGTAGAAGCCCGTACAGATGAAATGACGAAAAACTCTCGGTATAATATAATGTCGGATAAGGCATAAAAAGCTATTTTTGATGAAATCCCCATCATTATTATATGCTAGAGAAAACAGTGTTGTCGAAAACTGAACCTAAAAACAGGAAACTGACCGAGCGTAAACTGATTGATGCCGTAGGGGACATTATCAGGTCAAACGGGTATACAGGTCTGGGCGTTAATGCTATTGCTAAAAACGCGGGTGTAAGTAAAAAGTTAATTTACAGGTATTTTGGGACGGTCGATGCATTGATTGAAACCTACCTGGTAGAAAAGGATTATTGGGTCACTTTTTCTAAAAAAGTAAGTGATGCAGTAGATGTTGCCAATAAAAAGCAACCCATGATAGAATTTATTTCCAGTATTCTGGAAAATCAGTTTGAATTCTTCTTCAATGAAGATGAAATGCAGCGTATCATTTTGTGGGAAATATCGGAAAAGACCAGTATGCTGAATGAGCTTTGTAAAAAGAGAGAAGTTATGGGTGAAGAACTCTTAAAATTGACTGACCCCTATTTTAAGGATTCCGAAGTTAATTTCAGGGCTGTTTCGGCAATTATTGTCTGTGGTATTTATTATGCCGTATTACACGCTAAGAAAAATTCAAGTACAATCTGTGGTCTTGATCTGAATACAGAGGCCGGAAGAAATGAAATTACAAAGGCCGTTAGAAAAATTGTGGAATTAAGCTTTGGAAGCAAAAAAAAGAAGGCGGTTTGATGTAAATTAAATACCTCATGGCTAAACACACCTAAAGCCATGAGGTATAAATTGGTAAGAACGATTTCTAATCTTTAAAGATTCACACAACACAAAGGTATATTACATTAATTCCCTAAGTGGTGACATAATGAAGAAAAAAACTAATTATTTTTAAGTATAAAAATTAATTAATATACTGATATTTAGTTTGTTATGATTTTTCTCTCTTTAAAAGATTAAAACCGGATTAAAAATTATTCTACAATCAGCATCAAACCTTCACCCTTTTTTATAGTCATTTCTTCATTGACAGTAAAAGTCTGTGAAGGTTGGAAATTTTTAATCGCAGGGGCTTTCAGGGTAGCCTTCAATGGATCTATCCCTAAGGCTTTCCAGTCGATCTGCAGCTTTATCTTCTCATCTGCTTTCGCCCAGCTTGCTATAGCTACCATTGCTTTCTTGTCTTTGAGATAAACAGTTGCCAGGATGTCCTGATTACCAGTTTTTACCGGAACACTTTTTACCCAGTAACCGATCATCCTGCTGTCTTTGATCCCAAAGTTGTCCCAGGCATTCCAGATTGGCCTCGGATCTGCGTTATCAGACCAGGGCATACGGTTAGTCATTCCATAAATCATACCTCTCCAGGGATTACCACCGCCTTCGAGCATTTCACCCATTAATCCAAAAGGAATTCCTGAAACTTCGGTCAGGTAAAAATCCTGTGTATTGTTCTGATAATCGAAGTTCTCTCCAAACCACAGCCTGTTCAGATAAGGGAAGTGGTCCATATACAAATTAGCACTGTTATTAAAACCATCGCTTTTGTTGTATTGGTTGGCAGAGTGCAGATCGATAATACCAGGATGTCCATTCTGGGTCAGTACTCTTTTGATTCTTTTCATGGTTGTCCTGTCATAGGCAACATCATCCAGGTAAATTCCATCGATACCCACATTTTGTACCAGCCAGCTCATTCCCTCTACATAGTAATTATGCCAGCGGCTCATTCCGCTGTTTATAATAGCTGCATCTTTGACTTCCGGTACATACCAGGCGGCAATATAATCTCCGTTCAGGTGTTCTTGCAACCAGGAGTAGCCACCACCTTTACCTGTTGAGAAGATTTCATGTCCCAGACTTCTTAAAGGGGCCAGTTCATAGGCACTATTCGAAACCTCACGTACAGTATTGTATATTTTTACCTTCAGGCCAAGATGATGTGCCGAATCGATATAACTTTTCATTGCATCGTGGGCAATAAAAGGGTAATTGATGTAAGGATTTATAGCTGTGCCGTGGTGAATATTAATCACTGTTGCCCCGGTAGCTTTAATGGTATCTACATTACTGTATTTATGATAATATCTTGTTGTCCATTGCTCCTGGGTATTCAGAGAATGAAACGGTGTGATCATTAGATTGAAATTATAATAAAGGGTATCACCGGCTTTCATTGTTCTTGCGCCACTATAATTCGTAACTGAAGTGTTTTCTGATTGCTTACGGATATCTATTCCGCCCAAATCATGATTACCCCATGAAGAAGGTAAAGTGAGTGGTTTGTCCAGATAGAAATTGGTGTTTAAAGGGCGGGTATAATTTTCATCTCTCAGGGCAAAACGAATACCGCCATTAACAGTTCCGATCCAGGCGCCATCCTGATTTTTATGCTTTACATCCCATTTCCACTGGTAGTCGGCAGGGATCTTTCCCCCTTTTAGATTTAAGCCCATCATGTATTCTGCAACCTCATTTTTGAAAGGGATTACCATTCTGATGTCTTTAAGATTTACATCTTTTAAAGCTGTTATTTTGACTGAATAGTTAACAAAACCATCAAATTCAAGGCTGGCTTTGATATTCATTTGCAGAGAGGGAGAGGTATTTACTGCCGTCCATTCTACTTCACCCTGTTCAGGTTGTTTAAGAATGGGTTTGCTGGTCTTCCATTGAACCGCTGAGCCATTAGCTTCTTCAGCAATTAAGGTAAAAGGAGAGGCCAGTAATGGACGCGGACGTTTGTCAATAGCAGTCATTTCTTCTGTAAAATAAGATTCGATCTGCGCTGGCATCCCGTCATTTCCCAGAATTAGTTTCCGGCCTAGTAAACTGATTGCATTCCCGTTTATTTTCAAAGGGATATAGGGTTTGATCAGGTCATTTTTCTGTCCCAGCGATGAGTTCAGCCAGGTTAGCCTGGTTTGCTTCCAGGGTTCATTTACTCCACCGTTAACCGAGAGCTTCTGATTCACGACCAATCTGATCTGAACCTGTCTTGACGTAATACCATCAGCCATGATCATTACTGTCCCGGTATAGGTTGAAGGGTTAGTATTTTGAGGTACATTCAACAGGCACCATAAAGACTGTACTTTTCCTTTGGATATATTGACTTGTTTCCTGAGTATCTTATTATCCCAGTTCACTCCATCCGTATTGAGGCAGGAAAGTAGTTTTGAGGGGATAACATCGCCCTTGGCACTTTTTAAATCAGTGAATTTTAAATGTACATTTTGCAGATCTTTCGAAAATGCATAAAGACCCAATTGAAAACTGAAATTTTCGCCGCGACTGGTGGTATCGGTAAAAGTATTGGAAGAGCCTTTAATCACCCAGCGCTGAGGAAGGTCATTCTCCATTTTTACAGGATGTAACCTGTCTTCAGGAAAAATCAGATAAGGCTGGTTTTTATCTTTCAGAACCAGGTTTTCAGTTTCTTTTGCCGTTGCAATAACTTCCATTGGATAGAAATTATTTAACTGGTTATAAGATTCCAGATAGTCAATCCTGGCGTTCAGGCTTTTTGCTGGTATTCCGTTTTTCCATGCTGCTGCTGCCTGGTCAGATGGCTTCAGATAAATAGCCGTAGGATAATTTGAACCGGGTTTAACATGAAAGGGCATGTAATAGATATAATAGGTGCCTGCTCCGGAAACGGGTTCGAAATAGATGGTTCCCGACTCACGGGACAGTGCTTCGGTTCTTACATTTAAAACCCTTTTGTTTGTACGGGCATCTACAACTATGACTTCCTTATTCGCAGGCTGGTCTTTTCTGCGCCATTCAATTACTGCTTTAGCCGATGAACCGGTTGCAGGAACAGTGATTACTGCCCGGTGATTTCCTAAGGAGTCTGCGTTCCAGCTTTGGTTACCTGACTTATATTTAATCTGCTGGGCTTTGGTTGTACCATAACTGACGAATAAAAGTAAAGCAGCCGGCAGGATAGCTTTTGAGGAGAAATTTAGTTTGATTAATTTGAACATGACCTTTGGTTTTGGCATTTGCCTGACCTCAAGGTATTAATTAAAATTGCGAAAGACCTGAAAACAGACCGTATTTCAACCTGATTTTTAACGCAAACGTTTGAGATTTAAACCGGGAAACAGGAGGGAGGACAAATCAGATGTTTTATTTAAATAGTTCCTGGAGATCTCTGTGTGCTGTCGGTATTTTTTTTAGGAAATCAGAAAAACCTAATGACCCCTGCGAACTGTATACCCCATAGGCATCAATAATATAGCCAATCTGCCCTTCTTTGTCTTCCAGGATGTAGAGCACTGAATTATCACCTGGATCTGAATCACCTTCAAAACGGTAGGTTTTGATAATGCTCAAATCCTCGGGACTATATATTTTGCCTGGATCAGTACCCTGCATTTTTCCATGATCGGTCATGCCCAATTCATTAGCTATACCTTTTTGTCTTAATTTTTCTAAAATCTGGCTAAGGGTATTCATTTCTGCTGGCTGTTCCATAATAATGATTGTTTTAATTATTAAACAAAGCCCTATGTAAATGGTTTTCTTTTTATTTTATCAGAGCGTACTTCTTCATCAGGGAAAGTAACACACCATTGGTCCATCCAAACCCATCCTGAGAGGCATATTCTCCTCCACCTGCCTTTAACTTAAGATCCACTACATTATATTTTTCCATCAGTTTCCCGGTTCTCTGATAAACATTGGTATTTAAATTAATCCAGCGTAAAGCAATTTCCTTTTCCAGTTGATGATAGCCGTAATTTCCCAGTCCTGTAATCGAAATCCATTGTAACGGGGCCCAGCCATTTGGTGCATCCCATTGCTGATGGGTGTTTAAAGGAGTGGAAATCAAACCTCCTGGTTTCAGGAATTTTTGCTGCAGGATCTGCTGAACTGATTTTGCCTGGTTAAGATCTGCCAGTTTAAAGAAAAGCGGATACATACCAGCAAGACTTAATATCGGAGATTGTTTTTTTGTATGGATATTATAATCGGTAAACCAGGATTGTTGTGGTGACCAGCAATATTTCTGGATGCTTAGTTTTCTTTGCAATGCCAGAGATTTGAATAATTGTTCTTTGGTCCGATCTTTTTTAATCTGGTAACACTTTTGAAGTGTTAGTTCAAGGTTATAGAGCAGGCAGTTTAAATCTACAGGAATAATCTGTGTGGTTTGAATAGTTTTAAGCTGTATCCCGTCTGCCAGCCATCTGCTGCTGAAATCCCATCCGCTTTCTGCTGCGGATCTGATATCGCGATATATTTCAGGGTTTTTTGTTAATTGCTGCTGGCCGATCAGAACGTCTTCTTTATAAGATTCCTGTCTTGGGATGTTTAGCTGATCGTAGTATCTGTTTAATTTACTGCCATCGGGCATGGTAACAACATGTCTGGTAGGAGCAGACTGGTCCATCCAGTAGGCGTATTCTTTTTCAAGTGCAGGCAGATAATCAGTGTATACTTTATCGCCTTTGGCCTGGGAAAGAAGATTAATCATCAGAGAGAAAAAAGGGGGTTGTGACCTGCTGAGATAGTAATTCCGGTTACCATTGGGAATATGACCATACTGATCGATCAGCCAGGCAAAATTTTTGATCATATTTTCTGTAAGTTCATGCTCCCCGGAAACTTCCAGTCCCAGCATGGTAAAGTAACTATCCCAGTAATAAATCTCTCTGAAACGGCCACCAGGTACAATATAAGGGAATGGTAGATCCAGCAGGGTACTGTTGGCTACCTTTTGGGCAGGATTACGGCGTAAAGCAGTCCAAAGCTCGTTAATGTGACCTGCTACTGGTTTATTTGCTGTGATAACAGTCTTTATAGCTGTGTCAGGGAGGATGAAGTTTTCTTTCACAAAGACCCTGGTATTAAAACCTGATTGACTAGCCTTTAACCTGATATAATCCTTCAGGATATCTGCAGGATCTCTCTTTGGAATACAATCCACAAATGTTTTACCGTCTTTAAGCACGTTCTGCATTTGTACATCTGCAAATAATACTCCATATAGTTGATCGGGTGTTTGAATCTGCTGGGCAGAAACTTTTCCCAATTGCAGCCCTATAAACAGGATCAGTATAAGTTTACGCATCATAATTCTATTATTTTGATTAATAATACGATTTAAAATGCGGTTTATTAATATAATCCGGTAATTCTCTGGGAGAGTATCAGAGTTGTGCTTTTGGCAAAACCAGGAATAAACTATCTTAAATACACAAATGCCCCAGGTTTTTCCTAAGAGAAAACCTGGGGCATTTGTGGGATAATGCTGGTCTGGTTACAGAGAGAATGCTTTTTTAACAGCGTCAACATGGTCTAATTTTTCCCATGTGAATAATTCTACAGTAATTTCTTTTTCAACACCGTTAGAAGCTTTGAATACTTTAGTGACAACTTCATTTGTCTTTCCGAAGTGGCCGTAAGCAGCTGTTTCTGAGTAAATAGGATTTCTTAATTTCAGACGGGTTTCAATACCATAAGGAGTCATGTCGAAGATTTTTTCTACTTCTTTCGCAATTTCACCATCTGTCAGTAATTTACCGTCAGTTCCTTTTACATGGGCTGTTCCATAAGTATTTACATAAATACCCATAGGCTGAGCAACACCAATTGCATAGGAAACCTGTACTAAAACTTCGTCAGCAACACCTGCTGCTACTAAGTTTTTAGCAATATGTCTGGTTGCATATGCTGCCGAACGGTCAACTTTGGAAGGATCTTTTCCAGAAAAAGCTCCACCACCGTGAGCACCTTTACCACCATAAGTATCAACGATAATCTTTCTGCCGGTTAAGCCAGTGTCTCCATGCGGGCCACCGATAACAAATTTTCCGGTCGGATTGATATGATATTTGATATCCTTGTTGAATAACTTACTAAACTGAGGATATTGACGTGATACACGTGGAATAAGAATATTGATGATGTCATCATTGATCTTCTTAAGCATAACCTGTTCTTCATCGAAATCATCGTGTTGTGTAGACACGACAATAGAATCAATTCTTACAGGTTCGTTATTGTCATTATACTCCAGGGTAACCTGAGATTTTGCATCAGGACGCAAATAAGTGATTTCAGTGTTTTCGCGACGGATAGCTGCCAGTTCAATCAGAATTTTATGAGCAAGGTCCAATGCAAGAGGCATGAAGTTCTCAGTCTCTCTTGTGGCGTAACCAAACATCATTCCCTGATCACCAGCTCCCTGGGTTGTTTTGTCTTCTTTGTCTACACCCTGGTTAATGTCAGGAGATTGCTCATGAATAGCCGATAATACACTACAAGAGTTACTATCAAACATATATTCACCTTTAGTGTAACCAATTTTATTGATTACTTCTCTTGCAATCTTCTGCACATCAAGATATGCTTTTGATTTCACTTCTCCAGCCAGAAAAACCTGACCTGTCGTAACCAGAGTTTCGCAGGCAACTTTTGATTCCGGATCAAATGCTAAAAAATTATCAATTAGTGCATCCGAGATTTGATCTGCTACTTTATCAGGATGACCTTCAGAAACAGATTCTGATGTAAATAAATATGACATTTTAAATAATTAGTTTATTAATCAACAATTCTTTAAAATGGACAATGACCCCGCATAAACAGGCAGTAAAAGGAAGTGTATGAATGGTTAGCACTTTTTTTTACGTGGTTGCAATCCCGTTATGCAAGCATAACATCGCAAATCAGTCCACCTTTGGTATGCAAAATTACTATATATATTCAAAATAGTCAAAAAATATCAATTATTTTGTGCCATAATTAAATCATATCCTTTGGGAAAGTCGAACATTCTATTTATTATTAATCCTATATCCGGGGGTAAGGACAAGTTAAAGATCCCTGCTATAATTGATGCAAATCTGGACCGGTCCAAGTTTAACCCCAATTATAGTTTCACGGAATACATAGGACATGCTGCGGAGATAGCTGAAGAAGCTGCGAATAAGAATTTTGATATTATTGTTGCCGTAGGTGGCGATGGAACAATCAATGAAATAGCCGCAAAAGTAATGCAGCAGCAAAAGATCCTTGGGATAATACCTTTTGGATCAGGAAATGGGCTGGCGAGATTTCTGAAGATCCCAATGAATACGGCGAAAGCAATACAGGTGCTGAATTCTCAGCATGTCATGAAAATAGATACAGGCACATTTAATGATAAGTTCTTTTTTAATATGGCAGGAATGGGATTTGATGCACATATCAGTTCTGTATTTGTGGGGAATAAAAAGAGAGGGTTGTCTGGCTATCTTAAGCTTGGATTTAAAGAAATGATCAATTATAAACCTGAAAAGTATCGTCTGCTGATTGACGGGGTTAGTTATACGCGGACTGCATTTGTCGTTAGTGTAGCCAATTCTTCTCAATATGGTAATAATGCGCATGTTTCTCCACATGCCTCAGTAACAGATGGTTTGCTGGACGTTTGTATCGTTAAATCGTTTCCTCTTTACAAGCTTCCTTTACTAGCTTATCATATGTTGAATGCAAGTACTGACCGTTCTGATATGGTAGAGATTATCCAGGGGAAAAATATTCAGATCACCAGAGCTGATGATGCAGCTATCCATATTGACGGAGAACCATTCTTTATGGGAAGGGAAATCGCAGTAAGTATTTCGCCCTTGTCTTTAAATGTAATTGTGCCTGAAGTGTTCAGGTAGTCATCGTGATGAGTGCATGGTGAGTGCATGGTAAGTGCATGGTAAGTCCATGTATTTTGAACTAGTTGAAAACACATGGACTTACCTTGCACCCAGGTTAAGATGAAGATGTACTCACACCAGGTTTTTGTCCCTCGTGCCTGAGTAATAACAAAAAAACAATACAAATCAATCATAATAAACAGATGAATCCTAAGAAAAAATCATTAAGCGACCTGGGAGGGATTATGTACTCTACCGATCCTTCTTTTAATTATGAGAGCGAGGAAGAAACAGCGTCTGAAGTCATAGCGAACAACCAGCAGGACCTGAGAGTGATGCTCGACCGGAAGAACAGGGGTGGTAAAGCCGTTACACTGATTACTGGTTACCGGGGAAATGCTGAAGACCTGGATAAATTATCTAAAATGCTGAAGACGAAATGTGGGGTAGGCGGAAGTGCTAAAGACGGGGAGATTATTATACAGGGAGATTTCAGAGATAAGGTAGTTTTGATGCTTCAAAAAGAGGGATATAAAGTGAAAAAATCTGGCGGATAATTCAGTTTGTATTTATCTGTAAATCAATTAGTTGCTTGTTAGTGTATATGCCACAATAAGTGAAATATTTCCTTTGGAATGATGTTTTTTGAATAAATATCTCCTTAGCTTTGCCTAAACAAATAATCATTTTATGAGCAAAGTTTTAATGCCTAAACCAGACTTATCACAGTTAAATTTGGGTACTGATAATGCATACTATCAGTTAAGCGTACCGCAACTGGTAGAAGAAGCTATCATTAACGGAGAGGGTACGCTCTCATCTTCAGGTGCTTTAGCAATTGACACGGGTAAATTTACCGGACGTTCACCTAAGGACAGATTTATAGTGCTGGATGATATTACGAAGGATTCAGTTTGGTGGGGTGATATCAATATCAAATTCAGTCAGTCAAATTTCGATTCGTTATTACAGAAAGTTTGTGAACATCTCAACAAAGACAAATTTTATGTGAGAGATGCTTATGCTTGTGCAGATGAGGCCTATAAAATGAGCCTTAGGGTAATTACAGAAACTGCTTATCAAAATCTATTTGCTAACAACCTATTTCTGAGACCGGAAGAAGGAAAAGGTATTGAGAATCCTGAATGGACAATTATCGCTGCACCAGGCTTCCTGGCAGATCCAGAGATTGACGGAACACGTCAGGCTAATTTTTCTATCCTGAATTTCTCTAAAAAAATGATCCTGATCGGTGGAACTGGTTACACTGGTGAAATCAAGAAGGGAATCTTCTCTGTACTGAATTTTATCTTACCGGAACTTAAGAATACTTTATCTATGCATTGTTCGGCCAACGTTGGCGCTGATGGGGATACAGCTATTTTCTTCGGGCTTTCAGGTACTGGTAAGACTACGCTCTCAGCTGATCCTGCAAGAGGATTAATAGGCGATGACGAGCATGGATGGGGAGATTCGTCTGTTTTTAATTTCGAAGGTGGTTGTTATGCAAAATGTGTGGATCTGACAGCAGAAAAGGAACCACAGATTTATGATGCGATTAAGTTCGGGTCATTACTGGAGAATATTAATTATTTCCCGGCGACCAGAGATGTCGATTATTCAAATATTGAAAAAACTGAAAATACCAGGGTAGCATATCCTATTAATTATATTAATAATGCGGTTTTGCCTTCCATTGCTGGTATTCCTAAGAATATTTTCTTCCTGACGGCAGATGCATTTGGCGTTTTACCTCCATTATCAAAACTAACTCCTGGTCAGGCTATGTTTCATTTTATTTCGGGCTATACAGCTAAGGTAGCTGGTACTGAAGCTGGTGTAACAGAACCTCAGGTAACTTTCTCAGCTTGCTTCGGAAAAGCATTTCTTCCATTGCATCCGACCAAATATGCGGAGTTGCTTGGAAAGAAAATGGAAGAACATCAGGTAAATGTCTGGTTGGTCAATACAGGATGGAGTGGCGGCGCTTATGGCGAAGGTAAGCGGATGAAGCTAAGTTATACCCGTGCATTGATTACAGCGGCTTTAAATGGCGAATTATCTGATGCAAACTTCACTGAACATCCGGTTTTCGGATTGTTAATGCCTGATGCTTGTCCGGGTGTGCCTTCAGAAATTCTGAGCCCAAGAAATACCTGGTCTGAAAAACAAAAATATGATCAAAAGGCAAACGAATTAGCTAAAGCGTTTATTGATAACTTTAGGCAGTTTGAGGAGTTCGCAAATGACGAAATCCTTAAATCACTCCCAAAAGTTGTCGAAATCACACTTTAAATCATTTTTTTTAAGGAAAAATTTGCATTTCAATTTTTTTTTAGTTTTCATTGTGAAAGATTGTCTCCGAACAGAGACAATCTTTTTTAATATAGGCTTAGCGACGAAGATTTAGTGTTGAAAATCAAATTTACCTGGTAATGATAATTTAATTTGGAATTAAGATCAAAGTTGTAGATTTGTTATTGCAACATTTGATAATATTCGTCGTTGTGTGTATTACAGAATATTTAATATAAATTTAAAAAAAACAAAGTACTAAAAACTCAAAAACTAAAAAAATGGCAAACGCACCAAAACCAACAACAGTTAAAAAGGAAAGCTCATCAGCTTCGAATCTATTCGCTACACTTGTTATTCCAATTTGTATTATCATCGCGGCCCTGATCTATAAATTTGTTCTTGGTGACGCAAACAACTTCATTGACAATAATGTTGAGAATTTACCAAAAATCGGTAACTACGCTGGTATGGCTTACAAAGGTGGACCAATCGTTCCGGTCTTAATGGGTATGCTTTTAATGGTAGTCGTATTCTCAGTTGAACGTTTTATCGTAATCGGAAAAGCAACTGGTACTTCTAGTTTAGATGCTTTTGTTAAAAAAGTACAAACTCTTTTAAACTCAAACAACATCGAAGCAGCTATGGCTGAGTGCGATAAACAACAAGGTTCTGTTGCTAACGTAATCAAGTCTGGTTTGAAAAAATATCGTGAGATGGAAGTTGAAGCTAACATGGACACTGATCAAAAATGTTTAGCTATCCAGAAAGATATCGAAGAAGCTACTACATTAGAAATGCCAATGTTAGAGCAAAACTTAACTGTAATTGCTACTTTAGTTTCAGTAGGTACATTAATGGGTCTGTTAGGAACAGTAACAGGTATGATTAAAGCGTTTGGTGGTTTAGGTGCTTCTGGTGCTCCGGATTCAGCTGCATTAGCAACTGGTATCTCTGAAGCCCTGATCAACACAGCTACTGGTATCGGTACTTCAACTTTAGCGATTATCATGTACAACATCCTGACTTCAAAAATTGATAAATTAACTTATGCAATTGATGAAGCTGGTTTTAGCATCATCCAAACTTATGCTTCTACGCATAAATAGAAAATAATGTTATTTTTTTTTACCGGCTTTATGGAAAACCGGAAGAATTAACATCATTATACAAAACATAAGTAATTTTTAAAATTATGCCTAGAGCAAAGGTTCAAAGAAAGAGTACCTCGATTGATATGACCGCAATGTGCGACGTGTCCTTCCTGTTGCTTACTTACTTTATTTTATCAGCAACTGCAAAACAACCCGATCCGTTGGATGTAAAACTTCCATCGTCATCATATAAGATCAAAGTTCCTGAAAAGGACATCGCTATTTTGACAATTGGCCAGGGTAAAGTGTTTTTTGAAGCGGCTGGACAGGATATTAAAGTAGCTACTCTGAAGAAAATTGGTGAGCAGTACAAGATCAATTTCACTCCGGAAGAGGAAAAACGGTTTAGTGTAATGGGTTCATTTGGTGTCCCAATCCAGAGTCTGAAACAGTTTGTCATGATGGACGGGCCTGCAAGAAAGAAATCAGGTCTGGAACAAGGTATTCCAACTGACTCTTTAAACAACCAATTAGCTGACTGGATCCTTCATTCGCGTCAGGCGGTAGCTGAGCTTCATCATGAAGGAATGAGAGTAAGTATCAAAGGAGACTCAGAAGAAGGTTACCCAGTTATCAAGAAGATTGTAGATATTCTTCAAAAACAAAAAATTAACAAATTCAGTTTAATCACCACTGCTGAGGGCGGTAGCAAATAAAAAGACATGGCAGAATTAGATACCTCCAGTGGGGGTGGCAAGAAAGGTGGGAAAGTAAGGAGTAAGAAAGCATCTACGAAAGTAGATTTAACCGCGATGGTTGATTTAGCGTTCTTATTGATTACCTTCTTCATGTTGACCACCACGCTGAATAAACCGATCGCAATGGATATTGCCAAGCCAGATAAAGATGACAAGTCTGACGCGAGGCTTGAATTAAGGGCATCTCAAACGATGACAATTTTATTGGGTAAAAACAATAAAGTAGCATGGTATATGGGAGAAGCTGGTAAATCAGCTCCTACAGTTCAAAGCTTCAGTGAGGTGAGAAAATCCATACTGGAAAACAAACAAAAAGTACAGGCAGCGAGTGGCAAATCAATCGTTATGGTGATTAAGCCAACTTCAGGTGCTACTTATAAAAATTTCGTTGATATCATGGATGAACTGGCAATTACCGGAATCAAATCGGCTCCTGCAATTGACGATGTAAACATCACTGATGCTGAAGTAACATTCCTGAAGCAACAAAAACTTTTATAATATTATTAACATTTTAAATAACAAGCAATGTTCGGATCTAAAATAGATTTATTCAATAAGGAATGGCTTGATGTTGTTTTCGCTAAAAAGAACAAAGAATACGGAGCTTACGAGTTACGTAAACGTAATGGAGCGAATACAACAAGGGCATTACTTTTTGCATCGGCAGCCTTTATATTTCTGTTTCTTTTGCCTAAGATCGTTAGCTTGATCAAAGGTTCACTTCCTGAAGAGGAAATTGTGAAACAGGTAGAAGTTGTTGTTGCACCTCCGCCTCCGGTGGATCCAAAAACACCTCCGCCGCCTCCGGTAGAGCCACCGCCACCAAAGACGGATCAAATTAAGTTCCCTCCTCCGATTGTAAAACCGGATAATCAGGTTCGTGATGAAGATCCTCCTCAGATTGAGCAGTTAAAAGCAGCTGACCCAGGTCAGAAAACAATCGAAGGTGATCCGGGAGCAGACATCGTTGTCGTTGGTCCGGTAGGAGAAGGTCCTAAACAGGCCGCAGTAGTGGAAGATACTAAAGTCTATGACTTTGTAAGTATTGAGACTCAGCCAGGTTTCCCTGGTGGTATGGATAAGTTTTATGCTTATCTGCACAAAACTGTAAGATATCCTCCTATGGCTCAGGAAAATAATATTCAAGGTAAGGTGTTCTTGTCTTTCGTAGTAGAGAAAGATGGTCGTCTGACTGATATTAAAGTTGAGCGTAAATTAGGTGGTGGTACTGATGAAGAAGCCATCAGGGTATTAAAGGCAAGTCCAAAATGGACTCCTGGTATCCAGAATGGTAAACCTGTTCGTGTTAAATATAACATCCCGATCAGTTTTACTTTATCTAACTAATCATTATAATTTATTAGAATGTTTGACTTCAATACATTTAAACAGAAATCGCCTCAACAGCGATTTCTGTTCATTTTAGGGCTAGTCATGTTCACCATGTATCTGGTACTGGGAGCAGCCCTGATCTTCTGGAAAGATATTCCGTTCGAAATTCAGCCTACTTACCGCATCTTGTTTGGTCTACTACTGATCGTTTATGCAATTATCAGATTTTTCCGTTTAATTAATCAAAAAGACAATTAACATGAAGAAGCTATTTTTTATCCTGCCATTATTTTTATTTATTGCGTGTAAACACAAGCCTAAAGATAATGATGGGGCAGAAACGCGCACTTCGGGCAAAGTAAAAATGCTTGTTGATGAAAGCTTCTCTTCCGTTCTTCAGGATCAGATTGAGGTATTTAAACTGGATTATCCGGATGCAACATTTGATCTGGTACAGGGTAATGAGAATAAAATCATGCCTACTTTTTTAAATGACAGTGTAAGGGTAATGATTTTGTCCAGAATGCTTACCCCTGATGAGGAAAAGGCTTATACTAAAAGAAGTATTCCGGTATTTACTTCAAGATTTGCCATTGATGGGATTGCCCTGATTACAGGTAATGATAATCCTGATTCAACAATTACTGCTGATGAAGTGGTTTCTATCTTAAAAGGGACTTCAACTTCTGGAAAACAATTGGTTTTCGACAATGCTTATTCAAGCACACTCCGTTATTTTAAGGACCTCGCTCAGCTAAAAGAATTACCTAAATCAGGTATTTATACGCTGAGTAACAATAATGATGTTATAAAATACGTTGCAGAACATAAGAACTATATTGGGGTTGTTGGTGTCAACTGGTTATTGAAAAATAAAAGGGACCAGTCAGACTTTATTGCTCAGGTCAAAGTAATGGGCGTGAAGAACACCAAGGGGAAAAAAGGGGATGATGCGTTTTATAAACCCGTTCAAAAGAATTTAATTGATGGTATATATCCTTTTTTAAGGAACATATATATTATTAATGCTGAAGGTAAAAATGGTTTAGGCACGGGTTTTGCAACGTGGTTAACGGGCCAGCGTGGCCAGTTGATCGTGTTGAAATCAGGATTGGGACCGAATAAGATGAATCCAAGGGAGATTAATATAAAAAATAAAAATTAGTATTATATTGAGCCTTGTCTGGTCTTGGCCAGGATATTCAACGAAAAACAATTTAGCTTTGTAAATAATGAACCAGACAGACTTGCGGGTAGGCAAGTTTCATAGCAATTAAAAAACAATAAAAACTAATGAAAATGACAAAGAAAGCAATAACCTTAAGTTTAGGTTTAGTAGTGATGGGTTCTGCCTCTTTTGCTCAAAACTTGAATGATGCAAAAAAAGCGATTGATGCTGAGCAGTATGCTAAGGCTACTTCTATGCTTAAATCACTGGTAAGTTCTCAGGCGGGTAAAGGGGAGAATTACTTTAATTTAGGTGATGTATATCTGCATAACGAATATGTAGATTCAGCCAAAGCGGTTTTTAACAAAGGAATAGCTGCTGATCCCAAATATGCGTTAAACTACGTTGGATTAGGACAGGCAGACCTTGCTTCTAATAACGCAGCATCTGCAAAAACAAATTTTGACAAAGCGATTTCGTTAGCTTCTAAAAAAGATCACACGCCGTATTTATACATCGGTAAAGCTTACCTGGCTCAGGAAAAACCTGATTTTGCTACTGCTTTAACTAACTTAACCAAAGCGGACGAAGTAGACGCAGCAGATAAAGATCCTGAGACATTTGTAGCTTTAGGTGATTTATATGCAGCTCAGAAAAAGAACTCTGAGGCTTTACAAAACTACATGCGCGCACTGAATATCAATGAAGGCTTGTTAAGAGCTAAAGTTCAGATCGGTAGAATGTATAAAGAATCAAGAGCATTTCCTGAATCTGAAACTCAATTGAAAGATGTAATCACTGCAGATCCTAATTATGGTCCTGCTTACCGTGAAATTGCTGAGTTATATATGCAATGGGCTAATTTTGAGCCTGCTCACTACGCAGAAAAATCTAAACAGGCTTTAGAGAACTATAAAAAATACATGGATTTAACGGACAAATCTTTTGATACAAGATTACGTTATGCACAGTTCTTGTTTTATGCAAAAGACTTTAAAGGTCTGGAGACTGAAACAGCTGATATCGCACGTTTATATCCAAACAATCAAAAAAGTTTAGTAATCAGCCGTCTTCAGGCTTATTCAGCAGCTGAAAATAAAAACCCTGAAAGCTTGAAGTTATTAACTGATTTCTTTGCTAAAAACCCTGATCAGTCTCGTTTAATCGCTGCCGATTATCTTTATTTAGGTAAAGCTCAGTTGAATGCAGGTCAGGACAGTTTAGCTTTGATCAGTATCAAACAAGCAGTTGTTAAAGATTCGACTTATGCTGATGCTTTCGAGGATGTAGGAAAAGCATTGTATACCGGTAAGAAATACGATCAGGCTGCAGCTGTTTATAAAGATGCAATCAAAGCAAACCCTAATGGTAAAGGTTCATTGACTAACTATTACTACCTGGCTTCTGCTGATTATTTTGATTATGCAACTAAAGACAGAGCGAAAAAGAACCCAAGTAAAAACATTCTGATTGAAGCGGATTCAGCTTTGGCACACCTGAATAAAGTTTCACCTGAGTTTACATTGGCTTATATCATGAGAGGTCGTGTAGCGGGTTATATGGATGATCAGGTTAACCCTAAAGGATTAAGAGCTCCTTTTTATGAGCAGTATATTGATCTGGTGACTGTTAAGAAACCTGAACTAGGTGCTTCAGAAGCTGAAAAGAAAAATCTGGTTGAAGCTTATACTAACTTAGGATTCTTTTATTCACCTACAGATAAAGCAAAAGCAACGGACATGTTCAATAAAGCATTAGCAATTGATCCAACAAATGCGAATGCATTGACCGGAATAAAACAATTGGCAGCTCCGGCAGCGAAAGCTCCTTCTAAAAAGAAATAGTTTTCGGCTATATAAAATAGGGAAAGCCCTTTTCGAACCTGATTGTGTTTGGAAAGGGCTTTTCTCATTAAAACGCAATTCACTTATACTTGTTTTTAGCAGGTTATCTGCCAGTTTTTAAAGCTGGTTTGTTTGTTTTCCCCTTTTTTCTTTTACTTTTGTAGCCTAATTAAGATTATATGGAAACCCAAAGTTTGCCTTCAGATTTCTTACCTATTATTTTTCAGATTATTGTTGCTTTAGGATTTGTGGTTGTAACATTATTTGCAACTCACTTTTTAGGTCCTGCACGTAAGACTAATGATAAGTTATCCACTTTTGAAGCAGGGATTAAGGTTGTAGGTAATGCGCGTCAGCCTTTCTCTATTAAGTATTTCCTGGTGGCCATCCTGTTTGTCCTGTTTGATGTGGAGGTTATCTTTATGTATCCATGGGCAGTGAATTTCAGAGAACTTGGCTGGCCAGGTCTGATCGAAATGTTTGTCTTTATGGGCACACTGTTATTAGGCTTTATTTACATTCTGAAGAAGAGAGCGCTGGATTGGAATTAGGCTATTTAGATCGGTTCTAAATCGAGATAGACTAGACCTATTTGCCTCTAAATATTGTAGATTTGTGGTTCATTCTGTATTAGAATGAGCCTTTTTTGTTTTATGATATGAGTGACATCAATATAGTAGACGCGCCTCCAGGCATTGAAGGATCTGGCTTTTTCGCTACTTCTTTAGACAAGGTTATTGGTTTAGCCCGTTCCCATTCATTATGGCCATTGCCATTTGCAACCTCATGCTGTGGAATTGAATTCATGGCTACCATGGGTTCGCATTACGATTTCGGTCGTTTTGGATCTGAACGTTTAAGTTTCTCTCCCCGTCAGGCTGATTTATTAATGGTTATGGGTACCATAGCCAAGAAAATGAGCCCTGTTTTAAAACAGGTGTATCTGCAGATGGCCGAACCCCGTTGGGTGATGGCTGTAGGTGCATGTGCATCAAGCGGTGGTATTTTTGATACTTATTCAGTTTTACAGGGTATCGATGAGATTATTCCTGTCGATGTTTATGTTCCTGGCTGTCCGCCAAGACCTGAAGCAATTTTAGATGGCTTTGGTAAAATCCAGGAATTAGTGAAAAATGAATCTGGCAGAAGAAGAAATTCTGATCAGTATAAACAAATGTTGGCTTCATACGGAATCGAATAATGGCAGAGGTTAATAATAGTAGTGTAATACAGCTGTTGGCTGACCGTTTCGGCGCTAAAGTAAGCGGTGTGAACGAACCATATGGTTTGCTTACTGTAGAGACCACAAAAGACGTTATTACGGATGTACTGAGGTTTCTTAAAGAAACTGAAGGTGCTGCTTTTTCTTTCCTTACTGATATCACAGCTGTCCATTACCCGGAGACTAATCATATCGCAGTAGTTTACCATTTGCATAATATGGTAAATAAGATAAGAATCAGGGTTAAAGTGTTCATTCATGAGCATACGCCTACTATTCCGACAGCCACAGTGCTTTGGAATGGGGCAAACTGGATGGAAAGAGAAACATATGACTTTTTCGGTGTAAAATTCGAAGGTCACCCGAATCTGAAAAGGATTCTGAACATGGATGAACTGAATGTGCATCCGATGTTAAAACAGTATCCTTTGGAAGATCCGAACAGAGTTGATAAAAAAGACGAATACTTTGGTAGATAAGAACATGAATCACAATCAACCGGTATATACAGACAACGATCCTCAGAGTGAACTGGTAACCTTAAACTTAGGACCTACTCACCCTGCAACACACGGCGTTTTTCAAAATGTACTCCAGTTAGACGGAGAGCGTATTGTCAGCGGAGTTTCTACCATTGGGTATATTCACCGCGCTTTTGAAAAGATTGCTGAGCACAGACCTTTTTATCAGATTACGCCACTGACAGACAGATTAAACTACTGTTCGTCACCTATTAACAATATGGGCTGGCATATGACGGTAGAAAAACTGCTGAACATAACAGTACCGAAACGTGTGGATTATCTACGGATAATTGTCATGGAACTGGCGCGTATTTCAGATCATATTATCTGTAATACCATTATTGCCCAGGATACAGGTGCAACAACCACATTTTTATATCTTTTCCAGTTCAGAGAGCATATCTATGAAATTTATGAAGAGATCTGTGGTGCACGTTTAACAACAAATATTGGCCGGATCGGTGGTTTTGAAAGAGATTTCAATGATATCGCCTTCACCAAAATCAATAAATTCCTGAAAGAATTCCCTGTTGCTTTAAGGGAGTTTGAAAGCCTGCTTAACCGTAACCGGATCTTTATTGACCGTACGGCTGGTGTGGCTTGCGTTACGCCGGAACAAGCACTGGATTACAGCTGGAGCGGGCCCTTATTGCGTGCTACCGGTGTAGACTATGATGTGCGTGTAAGTGAACCATATTGTTCTTATGATGAATTCGATTTCGAAGTTCCGGTAGGTACAAGTGGTGATATTTACGATCGTTACCTGGTTCGTAATGAAGAAATGTGGCAAAGTGTAAGTCTGATTGAACAGGCAATGGAAAAACTCAAAGGTGAGCCTGCGGGAGTTTTTCATGCTGATGTGCCAGATTTCTATCTGCCAGCTAAAGAGGAAGTGTATAACAATATGGAAGCACTGATCTACCATTTCAAAATTGTAATGGGAGAAATCGATGCCCCGAAAGCAGAAGTTTACCATGCTGTTGAAGGTGGAAATGGTGAGCTTGGATTTTATCTGATCAACGACGGTGGAAGAACACCTTACCGTCTGCATTTCAGAAGACCTAGTTTTATCAATTATTCCATGTATGCGAAGATGAGCGAAGGAATGTTATTATCTGATGCTATTATCAACATGAGTAGTATGAACATTATTGCCGGAGAATTAGATGCTTAAAGTAGAAGAACAACAACCTGTAGAATTTTCATCAGCTTTAATGGCAAAGTGTGATGAAATTTCAAGTAGATACCCTGAAGGAAAGCAGAAATCTGCCTTATTGCCTGTACTACACGAAGTTCAGGCTGAATTAGGTTGGTTAAGTGCAACTGCTATGGATAAAGTAGCAGCGTATCTGAAAATTGAGCCCATTGAAGTTTACGAAGTGGCCTCTTTTTACAGTATGTACTTCCTGGAGCCGAAGGGAAAATATGTGCTGGAAGTTTGCCGTACCGGACCTTGCTGTCTGGTAGGTGCTGAGAAACTGATGGAGCATATGGAAAAATCGCTTGGGGTAAAAGAGGGTGAAGTGACAGCTGATGGTTTATTTAGCTGGAGAGGTGTGGAATGCCTTGCGGCCTGTGGTTACGGCCCGGTTCTGCAGATAGGTCCTGAATACACTTTTTATGAGAACCTCGACAATCAGAAGTTAGACACATTGATAGAAGAATTACGCAAAAAATAATGGCCCGTAAACTCTTATTAGAACATATAAACGTACCAGGCATCAATACTCTTGATGTTTACCGCCAGAAAGGTGGTTATCGTGCTGTGGAGAAAGCTTTGAAAACCCTTACCCCTGATGAAGTGGTAGAAGAGGTGAAGAAGTCTGGTTTACGCGGACGTGGTGGTGCAGGTTTCCCTACAGGAATGAAGTGGAGCTTTCTGGCAAAACCGGAAGGTGTAGCGCGTTACCTGGTATGTAATGCTGATGAATCAGAGCCTGGGACCTTTAAGGACCGCTATCTGATGACTCACATTCCTCATGCCTTAATTGAGGGTATGATCGTATCCAGTTATGCATTAGGTGCCAAAACATCTTACATCTACGTGAGAGGTGAAATGATGCCTCAGATCAGAATTCTGGAAAAGGCAATCGCTGAAGCAAAGAATGCAGGATTTTTAGGGAAAAATATTTTAGGGTCAGGTTATGATCTGGAGTTATATGTTCAGCCTGGTGGCGGAGCTTATATCTGCGGTGAAGAAACGGCTCTTTTAGAGTCTCTGGAAGGCAAAAGGGGTAATCCAAGGATTAAACCTCCATTCCCGGCTATCGCTGGTCTGTATGGTTGCCCTACGGTAGTAAATAACGTAGAATCTATAGCTGCTGTTGTGCCTATCATTAATGATGGCGGTGATGAATATATGAAAATCGGTATCGGAAGAAGTACCGGAACGAAATTAATTTCTGCTTCAGGTAACCTGGTCAAACCAGGTGTATATGAGATAGAATTAGGACTTCCAGTAGAAGAATTTATCTATTCTGATGAGTATTGCGGTGGTATTGCCAATGGAAAACGTTTAAAGGCTACTGTAGCCGGAGGTTCTTCTGTACCAGTATTACCAGCTAACCTGACGCTTAAATTAGCAAATGGTGAACCTCGTTTAATGAGTTATGAATCTCTTTCTGAAGGTGGTTTCGCTACGGGTACAATGCTTGGATCAGGTGGTTTTATCGCTTTTGATGAAGATCAGTGTATCGTGAGAAACACCTGGAATTTCAGCCGTTTTTATCACCATGAGAGCTGTGGCCAGTGTTCTCCTTGCCGTGAAGGTACAGGATGGATGGAGAAAGTCTTACACAGACTGGAACATGGTCATGGAAAGATGAGTGATATTGATCTGCTGGTTGATGTATCCAAAAAGATTGAAGGAAATACCATTTGTCCTTTAGGGGATGCTGCAGCATGGCCTGTAGCCAGTGCAATCAGGCATTTCAGAGATGAATTTGAGTGGCATGTCAGAGAGCCTTTGAAGAGTCTTCAGACCAATTATGGTATCGCTGGTTATGCGGAACCGATTGCTAAAGCAGAAGTGAAACAGGAAAATTAACGATCTGACCTGTGTTTCTCCGGAAATGCAGCGATGATGAAAGAATATCTTTAACAATGAGTGAAAAAGTTAAGGTAACCATAGACGGAATAACCGTTGAAGTAGCGCCCGGTACAACGATTCTGAATGCTGCAAGGCAAATCGGAGGGGACATTGTACCTCCTGCAATGTGCTATTATTCTAAATTAGAAGGTAGCGGAGGTAAATGCCGTACTTGTATCGTAAAAGTAAGCAAAGGGTCAGAAAAAGATCCCAGACCAATGCCTAAACTGGTTGCTTCCTGCCGTACCACAGTAATGGACGGAATGGAAGTGCAGAATATTACTTCTCCGGAGGTAATTGAAGCCAGAAGTGGTGTGGTAGAAATGTTGCTGATTAACCACCCGCTGGATTGTCCGGTATGTGATCAGGCAGGTGAATGCGATCTGCAGAATCTGGGTTATGAGCACGGTTTACAAAAAACACGTTATGAATTTGAACGCCGTACTTTCGAACGTATAGATATAGGTGACAAGATCCAGTTACATATGAACCGTTGCATTTTATGCTACCGTTGCGTATTTACTGCTGATCAGATTACCAATAAACGGGTTCATGGAATCTTAAACAGAGGTGATCACTCTGAAATTTCAACTTATATTCAGACTGCTGTGGATAACGATTTCTCTGGAAATGTGATCGATGTATGTCCGGTTGGAGCTTTGACTGATAAAACTTTCCGTTTTAAAAACAGGGTTTGGTTTACCAAACCGGTTGATGCCCATAGGGATTGCCCAACCTGTAGTGGTAAGGTTACTTTATGGTATAAAGGAGAAGATGTTTTAAGGGTAACTGCCCGTAAGGATATCTATGGTGAAGTAGAGGAATTTATCTGTAATACCTGTCGTTTTGATAAAAAGAAAACAGCAGACTGGACCATTGAGCATCCTACGCACATCAGTGATACTTCTGTAATCTCTTCTAATCATTATGAAACAATGATACCTTTACCTGTCATTCAGGAAGATCTTCGCTTGCAGGAAGCTAATAAAGTTGAACTGGAAAAAACCGCTAAATTCTAATGGATATCACATTCGTCATAGAAAAATTTATACTAGTCGCTATCATTTTTGGTATAAGTTTAGTTATCGCTATGTATTCTACATATGCGGAAAGAAAAGTTGCCGCTTTTTTACAGGACAGGCTTGGACCGGATCGTGCAGGTCCCTTCGGAATTCTGCAGCCATTGGCTGACGGACTGAAAATGTTCATGAAAGAAGAAATTATCCCGACCCATTCTAGTAAGTGGTTGTTTATGGTAGGGCCTGGTCTGGCGATGCTGACTGCCTGTATCGGTACAGCGGTTATTCCCTGGGGAAGCCCGATTACTATAGGTGGAAAAATCATCCCTTTACAGGTTACTGATATTAACGTAGGTGTTCTGTATATTTTTGGTGTAGTTTCCCTGAGTGTATACGGTGTAATGATCGGAGGATGGGCATCGAATAATAAATATTCCCTTTTAAGTGCCATTCGTGCAGCTTCGCAGAATATCAGTTATGAGGTTGCGATGGGACTTTCTATTATCGCCTTATTATTGGTGACTAATACGATGAGTCTTAAAGAAATTGTAGAAATGCAGCATGGTTGGCACTGGAATGTGCTCTATCAGCCATTGGGATTCCTGTTGTTTATCATTTGTGCTTTTGCAGAGACTAACAGGGCACCTTTCGATTTACCGGAATGTGAGACTGAGCTGATCGGCGGGTACCATACGGAGTATTCTTCTATGAAATTAGGATTTTACCTGTTTGCTGAGTATATCAATATGTTTGTGTCTTCAGCAGTTATGGCAACATTATACTTCGGAGGATATAATTATCCGGGTATGGACTGGGTACTTCAGATTACGGGACCAACTATTGCACCATTGATCGGTACAGCAGTATTGTTTTTGAAAATATTCACATTCATATTTTTCTTTATGTGGGTAAGATGGACGATCCCGCGTTTCCGTTATGATCAGCTGATGCATTTAGGCTGGAAAGTCCTGATTCCACTGGCCATAGCGAATGTCATCATCACAGGTATTGTGATTGCAATTGTAGAAAAGTTTTAACTATCCGCCCTGCGGAATATAAAAGGAGGTTTAATGGAACCATTAACCAGTAAAAAGAAAGTATTAATACAAAAGCCACTTAACTTTGCGGAGCGGATGTATCTGCCGGCAATAGGAAAAGGACTGAAGATTACTATAAGCCACTTTTTCAAGAAAGAGGCAACAATCAGATATCCTGAAGTTCAGCGCGAGATGTCTATCAACTGGAGGGGGATGCATTCCCTGAAAAGAGATGAAGATGGTAAAGAACGTTGTACTGCCTGTGGCTTATGTGCATTATCGTGTCCGGCCGAAGCGATCACGATGATTGCAGCAGAACGTAAACCGGAAGAAAAGGATCTGTACAGGGAAGAGAAATATGCTGCTGTATATGAAATCAATATGTTGCGCTGTATTTTCTGTGGTTTATGTGAAGAAGCTTGTCCGAAAGAGGCGATTTACCTTGACGGACCAATTGTTCCTTCAGACTATCTGCGTAAGGATTTTATCTACGGTAAGGATAAACTGGTAGAACAGCCTTTAGAAAAGAAATAATGAAATTGAAGCATTAATTGCTTCTTGATATAAACAGTTTATACATTTGCCGTTTACCCGGCTTTAAAACAAAAATAATAAATGGGTACATCAGTATTCTATTTGGTCGCTTTTTTAAGTATTTTCTTTTCACTGATGGTGATTTTCGCGAAGAACCCGGTGCATAGTGTACTTTATCTGATCGTAACATTCTTTACGTTCACTGTCCATTACATTTTGCTTAACGCTCAGTTCCTCGCGGTGGTAAACTTTATAGTTTATATGGGGGCAATCATGGTTCTATTCCTGTTTGTGCTGATGCTGCTCAATCTCAATAAAGAGAATGAACCTTTAAAATCAGGTTTACTGAAAGTAGTAGGCGTTGTTGCCGGATGTTGTCTGGTAGTAACACTGATCGGCTCTCTGAAAGCTACTGCTGTCTCTGATCCACTGGTATTACAGAATCCAAACCTGGGCCTGGTAAAAAACCTGGGTAAAGAATTATTCGGTCCGTTTATGCTGCCTTTCGAATTGTCTTCAATTTTATTGCTGACAGCTATGGTGGGTGCCGTATTATTAACTAAAAAAGAAAAAGTATAATGGGAACTATGACTCAAACCTTACAGGGTGTACCGCTTAATCATTATATCTGGTTAAGTGCTATTATTTTTACTATTGGCGTAATCGGTGTACTTACCCGCAGAAATGCTATCGTAATTTTCATGTCGGTAGAGTTGATGCTGAATGCGGTTAATTTATTACTTACTGCTTTCTCTGTACATAGCAATGATCCTTCGGGGCAGGTATTTGTATTTTTCATCATGGCTCTGGCAGCAGCCGAAGTAGCAGTTGGCTTAAGTATTATTGTAATGGTTTACAGAAATACGCAGTCAACAGATATTAATGTATTGAATCGCCTTAAGTGGTAATTATTAAGAATAAATTATAAAATGATAAATTTAGTTTGGCTGGTTCCGTTAATTCCTCTTTTAGGCTTCATCATCAACGGTCTTGGGAGAAATACATTATCCAAAAACCTGATAGGTTTTATTGGGAGTAGCGTGATATTGATCTCTTTCGTGATTAGTATAGGCATATTTTTAGCCTTAGGCAATGATACTGTAAAATCACATGAGATCTTTCTGTTTGACTGGATCAGTGCAGGGTCATTAAAAATTCCTTTATCCTTCCTGGTAGATCCGCTGAGTTCAATTATGTTATTAATCATTACGGGTATCGGATTCCTGATCCACGTTTACTCTATTGGTTATATGCACGATGATGAAGGATTCGGAAAGTTCTTCAGTTACCTGAACCTGTTTATCTTTTTCATGTTATTACTGGTTTTAGGTTCAAACTATATTGTCATGTTTATCGGATGGGAGGGCGTTGGTTTATGCTCTTACCTGCTGATCGGCTTCTGGTATACCAATAGCAGTTATGCTACTGCTGCAAAGAAGGCCTTTGTGATGAACCGTATTGGTGATCTTGGCTTCCTGATAGCTGTTTTCCTGATCTTTACTACTTTTGGTAGCGTAGAGTTTTCTAAAATATTCCCTCAGGCTGCTAATCTGCTTCCAGGGGATTCTACGATTGCGTTAATCGCTTTATTATTATTTGTAGGTGCCTGCGGTAAATCTGCACAGATTCCATTGTTTACCTGGTTACCCGATGCAATGGCTGGTCCGACACCGGTTTCTGCATTGATACATGCTGCAACCATGGTAACAGCTGGTATTTATATGATCGCACGTTCAAACGTATTGTTTGATCTGGCGCCGGTTGTACAACACCTGATCGCGATTGTCGGTCTGGCAACAGCAGTTCTGGGTGCATTGATTGCCCTGACACAAACGGATATTAAAAAGGTACTGGCTTATTCGACTGTATCTCAATTGGGATATATGTTCCTGGGCTTAGGTGTAGGTGCCTATAACGGATCGTTCTTCCACGTGATTACGCATGCTTTCTTCAAAGCATTGTTGTTCTTATGTGCAGGATCAGTAATTCATGCGATGCACCATGAGCAGGATATGAGACATATGGGTGGTTTACGTAAAAAACTGCCGGTTACCTTCCTGACTATGCTGATTGGTACAATAGCTATTTCGGGTTTACCTCCATTCTCTGGTTTCTTCTCTAAAGATGAGATTCTGTCTCATGTTTATGAATACAATAAAGTAATGTGGGCAATCGGGGTATTTACCGCCTTTTTAACCGCCTTCTATATGTTCAGAATGTTGTTCCTTACTTTCTTTGGTAAATACAGGGGAACACATCATACTGAAGAAAAAATACATGAGTCTCCAAAAAGTATGACTATCCCATTAATTGTACTGGCCGTGCTTTCAGCTATAGGTGGTGCAATTGGTATCCCGGAATCACTGGGAGGAAATCATTGGTTGTCACACTGGCTGGCTCCGGTTATCCAGCATCACGGGGAAGCCCCTGATCATGCTACGGAATATATCCTGATGGCTGTTTCAGTAGTCGGCGTATTAATCTCTATCGCATTTGCGTATAACAAATATGTGAAACAGAATCATATTCCGGTAGCAGATGAAGGCGAGCGTTCAGCATTGGCTAAACTATCTTATCATAAGTTCTATATCGATGAGATTTATGATACTATTATCAGAAAACCTCTGGATGCTATTTCAGTATTCTTTTACAAGGTATTTGATAAAAAGATTATCGATGGTATTGTCAACGGTTTAGGCTGGGGCACATCGGAAACAAGTAAAGGTGTCAGATTACTGCAATCGGGTAATGTTGGTTTCTATATTTTTATGATGGTGGCCGGAATCATCTCGTTGTTATTGTATACTTATTTATCTCTATAAAAGATCGTCCAAAAAAAGATAATGGAACAACTTTTAATACTTCTTATATTTCTGCCAGTAGTTGGTGCTCTGGTTACAGCATTTAGCGGCAATGCCGCAAAAAATGTGGCTCTTGCTTTTGCGGTGGCTTCACTAGCTTTAACTGCTGTTCTGGCCGGCCAGTTTATCCCGGACGCTAGTACGCAATTTGCCGTTAATCTACCCTGGATACAGGATCTCGGGATCAGTTTTCATGCGGGAATTGACGGGATCAGTCTGATTACGGTATTATTGACCAATGTTCTGGTCCCTATAATTATTCTGGCCAGTTATCAGCATAATTATAAATCGCCAGCTGGATTCTTCGCTTTAATTTTGTTTATGCAGGCTGGTTTACTGGTTGTATTTACAGCGATGGACGCTTTCTTATTTTATATTGGCTGGGAAGCTGCTTTAATTCCGATCTACTTTATCTGCGCGATCTGGGGAGGTAAAGACCGTATTAAGGTAAACATGAAATTCTTTGTTTATACTATTGCTGGTTCATTATTTATGCTTTTGGGTATCATTTACCTTTACCTGCAGAACCCGGCGCATAACTTTGATATACAAGCTTTTTATCAGCTTCACCTGGATCCTGTTCAGCAGGGCTGGATATTCTGGTCATTCTTTATTGCTTTTGCTATCAAGATGCCAATTTTTCCTTTCCATACCTGGCAGCCGGATACTTATACTGAAGCGCCAGCAGCAGGTACGATGTTACTTTCTGGGATTATGCTTAAAATGGGTATCTACGGGGTGATCAGATGGTTATTGCCGATAGTACCAGCAGGAGTACAGAACTGGGGTAATACAGCGATTGTGCTGTCTATCATCGGTATCGTGTATGCTTCATTAATCGCCTTTAAACAAAAAGATGCCAAAAGACTGGTTGCTTATTCTTCCATTGCTCACGTAGGACTGATTTCTGCGGGTATCTTTGCTTTAAATATACAGGGTTTACAGGGAGCGATGATTCAAATGCTGAGTCACGGTATCAATGTGATCGGTTTATTCTTTGTGCTGGATATTATCTTTTCAAGAGTTAAGACCAATACAATTGCAGAATTAGGTGGTGTCGCTAAATCGGCGCCTAAACTGGCTATTGCATTTTTAATTATAGTATTAGGAACAGTAGCTTTACCAGGCACAAACGGATTTGTAGGAGAGTTTATGTTACTGATCGGTATTTATCAGTATAATATCTGGGCAGTCGTATTTGCCGGTCTTACGGTTATCTTTGGTGCGGTATATATGTTCCGTATGTATCAGAACATTATGTTGGGTAAAACCAATGAACTTACTGTTGGATTCGCAGATATTAAAGGATCAGAACAGGTTGTGCTATTTATAATTTGCGCGTTGATCATCGTACTTGGAGTTTATCCTAAACCAATTCTGCATTTATCAGAAGCTTCGGTACAACAATTATTAGAACAGGTAAATCAAAAATTAACATCGGTAAAATAAGGAAATGAATATCATTATAACAATTGTTGTTACAGCTTTAGCGGTGCTTTATGCAGGTTTATTCAAGGCTAAAAAGGCCTTGTTACCATTAACTCTATTGGGGCTTCTCATCTCTCTGACTTTTGCGGTGACTTCCTGGAATTCAGATACTGTATATTATGGAATGATGCAGATGGATAACTTTGCATTAGCTTTTTCATCTCTTACGATCTTAGGAACTATTTTCATCTTTTTACTGACACAGAATTATTTTTCTAAAAACGGTGAAAATATAGCTGAATACTACACACTGATTTTATTTGCCCTTTCGGGTATTATCATCATGGTTTCTTATACCAATATGTCGATGCTATTTATTGGGATAGAAATTATGTCAGTAGCGCTTTATATCCTTGCAGGTATCAGAAAGAACAATTTTGCTTCGAATGAGGCCTCTTTAAAATATTTCCTGATGGGTGCTTTTTCCACAGGCTTTCTTTTATTCGGGATTACTTTAGTTTATGGTGCTACAGGTTCATTCAGCCTGCATGCGATCAATCAGTATCTGATCGGAAACTATCAGGCAGTATCCCCGCTGTTTTATCCGGGAGTTATTCTGATCATGGTGGGTTTATGTTTTAAAATTGGTGCTGCACCATTCCACTTCTGGACTCCCGATGTTTATGAAGGAGCACCTTCTTTAATTACAGCATTTATGTCAACGGTAGTTAAAACTGCTGGTTTTGCGGCTTTCCTGCGTCTTTTCGCAGGTACTTTCGCTCCATTGCATGATTTCTGGATGCCACCATTGATGGCTATTGTATGTATCACCCTGTTTATTGGTAACGTAACTGCACTTTTCCAGAAGAACTTCAAAAGAATGCTTGCCTATTCAAGTATTTCACATGCGGGTTATCTGTTGTTCTCTTTAATTACTTTAACAGCTTCTTCAGCGAACAATGTAATGGTATATGCAGCGGCTTATACTTTTGCCAGCATTATTGCTTTTGCGGTGTTAATTCTGGTGAAACAGAAAACCGGACATGATAACTTTGAAAGTTTCAACGGATTAGGAAAACGTAATCCTTTAGTTGCACTGGCTCTGACTATTGCTATGTTATCTCTTGCCGGAATTCCATTGACGGCAGGTTTCATAGGGAAGTATCTTATGTTTTTAAATGTGATGCATGACTACCAGATTTACCTGGTGGCATTTGCTATTTTAAATGCATTGGTAGGGTTTTACTATTACTTAAGAGTAATAGTGGCCATGTACTTTAAAGAAGGGGCAGAGATTGCTTTAGAAACTCCGGTTCAATACAAAGTTGTTCTAATTTTATCGGTAATAATCACAGTGTTCTTAGGAGTTTATCCAACAGTAATTTTAAATCTCATATAGGCATTTCTCAGGAAATTATTTGTAATTTTACGAATACTTGAACTATGCACGATTTCTGGACCTCCGTACATCACTTTATTGATCCTGAGAAATTACTTAAAGAGGGTGGCTTTTATGTCCTGATATTCGTAATTTTTGCTGAGACAGGATTGTTTTTTGGATTTTTTCTGCCGGGAGATTATTTACTGTTTCTTGCCGGTATGTTTGTGGCGACGGGTAAACTGGACGTGAACATCTATGTGCTGATCTTTGGCCTTATTGCTGCTGCTGTTTCCGGTAATTTTACCGGTTATTGGTTTGGAAGAAAAACAGGGCCGGTTTTATATGATCGGAAAGACTCCATTTTCTTTAAAAAGCGCTATCTTAAAGCAGCAGAGATCTATTACAATAAACAAGGTGCTTTTGCTTTAATCATGGGTAGGTTTGTGCCAATTGTCAGGACGTTTGCGCCGATTTTTGCTGGCGTTGTCAGGCTTGATTTCAAGAAATTCGCACTATATAATATTTGTGGTGCATTTTTATGGATAACATCTTTAACTTTGCTGGGCTACTTTCTTGGCAAGAAATTTGAAAAGGAAGTCAGCGATTACCTGCTTTATATTATTGTAGGTTTTATGGTTATTACAACTATCCCTCTGGTAGTAACTTTTTTAAAAAAGAGGGGACATACAAACGAAGAGAATAAATAACAAGAATAAAAAAAATGCAAATAGACACAAAACATCCCTGGCACAGTGTTTCTCCAGGTGCTAATTTACCAGAATCGGTAAATGCTATTATAGAAATTCCTAAAGGATCAAAAGCTAAATACGAAATAGATAAAGACTCTCATTTAATCAAATTAGATCGTGTACTTTTCTCTTCTGTAATGTATCCGGCAAATTACGGTTTCATTCCACAGACTTACTGTGATGATAATGACCCCCTGGATATACTGGTTTTATGTTCTGTTGATGTTTATCCTTTATCTATTGTTGAGGCAAAGGTTATTGGTGTGATGCACATGGTGGATAACGGAGAGCAGGATGATAAAATTATTGCTGTTGCAAAAAATGATATGTCAGTAAATTATATTAACGACATCTCTGAATTGCCTCCGCACCAGATGAAAGAAATCGTAAGATTCTTCCAGGATTATAAAGCATTAGAAGGAAAGAACGTAACTATCGAAAAACTGATGGGCGTAACTTATGCTTATAAAGTAATTGAAGAAAGTATAGAACTTTATAATAGTACATTTAGAAACAACTCTTAATGGGCTTTCAAATATTCTTAACCTTTTTCTTAGTCGTCTTAAACGGCTTTTTCGTTGCAGCTGAGTTTGCAATCGTTAAAGTCAGAGCGTCGCAAATAGAAATTAAGGCTAAATCTGGTAATAGAGTAGCTAATATTGCTAAACATATTACACAACATCTTGATGGATACCTGGCTGCCACGCAGCTGGGTATTACATTAGCATCACTGGGATTAGGCTGGGTTGGAGAATCAGTAATGGAACATCTGTTACACAATTTGTTAACCTCGTTAAACCAGTCCCCGGAATTTATTGATTCCTTCTCCAAAACAGCTTCCCCGATTATCGCATTCAGTTTTATTACCGTTATGCATATTGTATTCGGAGAGCTTGCACCAAAATCCATTGCGATTCAGCGCCCCGTAGCTACAACACTTTTTATCTCTGTTCCGTTACAGATTTTTTATGTTGTATTCAGACCATTCATCTGGTTACTGAATAGTTTTGCTTCTTTTATATTAAAAGGTTTTGGGATCTCGACAGCAGGTGCGCATGAAGCTGTACACAGTACCGAAGAGTTATATTACCTGTTAGACCAGGGAAAAGAGAGTGGTGCCTTAGATACTAACGAGCACGAACTTATCCGCAACGTTTTTGATTTCAATGAACGTGTGGTGAAAAATATTATGGTACCCAGAACCAAGATTTCTGGTATTGAGCTTTCTACACCTAAAGAAGAGGTTATTCAGCTGATCATCGCTGAAGGTTATTCAAGAATGCCTGTATATGATGATATTATTGATAAGATCATAGGTATTATCCATGCTAAGGACGTTTTGCCTTTACTGGCAGGCAACAAACAATGGTCTCTGAAAGATATTATCAGAAAGCCTTATTTTGTTCCTGAGACTAAAAAAATTAATGATCTGCTGAGTGAATTGCAGCAGAAAAGGATCCAGATCGCAATTGTCATCGATGAATTCGGGGGAACTGCCGGTATGGTGACTCTTGAAGATATTGTGGAAGAGATTGTTGGTGAAATTCAGGATGAATATGATGAAGAGAAGCCTACAGTAGAGAAGATATCCGATACTGAGTTCGTGATCAATGCCTACGCAACGGTCTATGATGTGAACGAACACCTTCCGCATGACCTGCCTGAAGATCTTGACTTTGATACTGTCGGAGGTTTGGTTTCCCATGCTTTTGGGAAAATTCCTGATGTGGGCGATAGTGAAGAATGTTATGGCTATCTGTTTACTATCCTGAAAAAGACAGAGCAAAATATTGAGACCATCAAACTCGAATTGGTGATCTCTAAAAATGATATGCTAGATAACCATTAAGATTCTGTAAGATGCATGTTTTTTATACCCCTGATATCACTTCTGACACCTATAGTCTGAATGAAGAAGAAAGCCGTCATTGTATGAAGGTTCTCCGTCTGGTGATCGGTGATATCGTCCATCTGATCGATGGTCAAGGTGGTTTGTATGAAGCAGAAATTATAGCGGAATCTAAACGGAATGTCACCCTGAGGGTACTCAAAACTACCAGGGAATATCAAAAAAGAAATCACGGGTTACACATTGCTGTGGCGCCCACTAAAAATATAGACAGGCTGGAATGGTTCCTGGAGAAGGCAACAGAAATAGGAATTGATACCATTACCCCGCTGATCTGTGAACGTTCCGAGCGCAAGATCGTGAAAGAAGAACGTCTTAATAAAGTAATTACTTCGGCAGTAAAACAATCTCTGCAAGCCTATCACCCGGTGTTAAATGAGGCGGTAAGTTTTAAAGAACTGATCAGCAGGGAGACGGCAACCTATAAAATGATTGCGCATTGCGTTGATGGTGAGCCCCGTGGGTTTATCAGCCAGGTTTCTCAGCCGGGACAGAGTTATCTGATTCTGATCGGGCCCGAGGGTGATTTTACACCAAATGAAATCCAGCTGGCTTTGCAAAATGACTTTAAACCATTAACTTTAGGTAATACACGTCTCAGGACAGAAACAGCTGCTCTTGCGGCATGTTTTGAGGTGAATTATTTAAACCGATGAAACCATCATAAGCATACCGCTTACAAACAGTAATGAATATGCTTATGATAGCTTCATCACCGATAAAAAGCAATATGCAAACCGATGAAATTTAAATTACTGATCCTTTTTTCTTTATTGGTTTTTTCACTGAGCAGTTTTCAGATTCCTGCCTATCAGCTGGCCAGGCTCAAGTATAATGGCGGAGGTGACTGGTATGGTAACAGAACGGCGTTAATCAATCTGATTACCTTTTGTAACCAGAATCTTCATACCAATTTTGCACCTGAAGAGGCAATTGCAGAAGTGGGCAGCCCCGAAATCTTTAATTATCCGTTTGTCTATATGACCGGGCACGGAAATGTCGTATTCAGCGCACAGGAGGCTCAGAATCTGCGCAGGTACCTGATTGGTGGTGGATTCCTGCATATTGATGATAACTACGGACTGGATAAATACGTTCGGGTACAAATGAAAAAGGTATTTCCCGAGTTATCATTCGTAGAATTACCGGTAAATCATGCCGTTTACAATCAGAAATTTAAATTCAGCGGAGGGCTTCCGAAGATACATGAGCATGATGGGAAACCCGCACAAGGTTTTGCCTTGATCTGGGAAGGAAGAATAGTTTGTTATTATACCTATGAATGCGATTTAGGGAACGGCTGGGAAGACTTCGGTACCTATCCGGGGGATACGGAGGAAAAGAGGGTAAGTGCGCTTAAAATGGGCGCAAATTTAGTCGAATATGTTTTAACCCATTAATATGTACAAGATAAAAGTAAATGAGCAGTACAATTTTGATTTGTCGGCCGTAAATGATTCCTTACAGCATGATGGTGTAAATATCCCTGTAGATATCCGCGATCTGAAAGATGGCCATATTCACTTTCTTTATCAAAATAAATCCTATAACGCTGAAGTCGTTTCGGAAGATCATGAAGAAAAGACTTCCGTCATTAAAATAAACGGAAAATTATATGAAGTTGCTATCGAAGATCAGTTTGATAGCCTGCTGAAAGCGATGGGCATGGGAGCAGGCAGCGGGAAAGTGGCCAGAGAAGTGAAAGCACCTATGCCAGGACTAGTACTGAATATCAGCGTTACTGAAGGGCAGGAGATTCAAAAAGGGGATAGTCTGCTGGTACTGGAAGCGATGAAAATGGAAAACATGTTAAAATCAGCTACCGAAGGAAAGATTAAGAAAATACATGTAGCCACAGGCGATAAAGTAGAAAAGAACCAGGTTTTAATAGAATTTGCATAAAAAAAGAGGAGCTGTTAAGCTCCTCTTTTTTGTAGGTCTCAGGGTCTTTTATTGCTTTTTGGCATTAAATGGTTTTTGTTGTTTTGGCTTGAACTGAGGTTTGCCCACTGAACGTATTTCAGAAGCACCCAGCATAGTCATCGCACAACGGAAACCTATATCAGCAGTAGACTCGTCCTGTTGTAAAAATCTTCTTGTGGCAGGGTTTAACCATAGTGCCTGGTCATCCCATGAGCCACCTTTGTAAACTCTTGATTTGTTGTTAACCAGTGTAATCTCACCATATAACTTGTTTTCCTCATCACGGAAACCTCTCTGGTCAGCATAAGAATTTGCAACAGGAGCTTTCGCTGCTGCCTGTTTCTCTGCCCAGGTTTGTTTCTTACCTGATACAGCAGCAGTCATAATTGGTCTGTTGTAAGCATCTTTTTCCAGTCTTCCGGTTAGCGGGTCAGCTACTTTCTTATCCTGGTAATAGTTTCCTCTGTATGGGTTTAAAGCATCAGCATCTTCAAATGTATTTGAACGATAAACATCAGCTACCCATTCATTCACATTTCCCGCCATGTTATACAAACCAAAATCATTTGGCACATAAGAACGTACAGGTACAGTGATACTACCTTTATCATTCAAGTTACCGCCAACACCCATATAATCTCCTTTGGTTCTCTTAAAGTTGGCCAGGATCAGACCACGTGTTTTGTTCTTGGCAGAACTGATACCCAGTCCATCCCAGGGATAGATTTTATTGTTTGAGATATTTTCGTAATCTGTATTTCCGATCAGGCCTAAAGCAGCATATTCCCATTCAGCCTCTGTAGGTAAACGATATGGCTGTTTTAAGATACCATCTTCTAATCTTACATTTCTTGTCGGGCCACCTTTCTGCGCTTTTCCATTTGCAGCAGCAGCAGTCGCTGCCGGACTAAAGTCTTTTTTCGCTTTGGTTCCCTTATCATCATATTGACCGTTCAGGTAGATGTCAGTATTGAATGGGCCTGTCGGTTTAGCCGCAGTTGCAGCAGCATTACTTTTTTTACCATTCTTACCAGTACCGTACATATCCTTGTAGCTGGTCATATAATTTTGTTCCCTGAGTAGTGACTCGTTCACAATATCCGTTCTCCATGCACAATATCTTTGCGCCTGTTCCCAGCTTACACCAACTACAGGATAATCCTGATAAGCAGGGTGTCTTAAATAATTATCAACATAAGGTTCATTGTATGAAAGCGGTCTGCGCCATACCAGGGTATCCGGAAGTTCATTATAATAATATTCGTAGTTTGTCGGATCAACCCTTCTGATCCAGTTCAGATACTCTAACCAGTTAGTGTTTGAAACCTCTGTTTCATCCATGTAAAATGATGAAACTGTTGTTTCTCTTTTGTGGTTATAGTCTTTCAGCTCCTGTCCGGGAACATTTGTTGCGCTGCCACTCATTACAAATACACCACCTTCAATTTCAACCAAACCCGGACCCGGTCCACGTTTGAATTTGTTATTTACCTGAAAACCTCCGTTCTCTGGTTTATTGTATGCTAACCCTGTTTTTTCTGAGGTCGCATTTTTCTTCGACGTGCAGGAAACTAAAGAGGAAACAGACAATAAAAAAGCAAATGAATATAGGTATGTTTTTTTCATAAGTGCGTATTGAACTATTCTAGCTGTTAAAATTACATAAAAAAAGATCGAAGCAACAAAATAATTGAATAATATCATGTTAGGTTAATAAAAATCAACATCTTGCATTAGTCAGTGTTGTAAATGTTGAAACACAAAAGCAGTGAAACCATCATAAGCATACCGTTTACAGACAGCAATGAATATGCTTATGATAGCTTCATCACCGATAAAAAACAATACATACTCTGATGAAAATTGCTTATTTAAATTATATTTGAGGAAGAGTAATCCGATAAAGTTGCAAAGCCTATTAACAGAACAGAAAAAGAAATTCAATTAAATGAGGATAATCAATTATAAGCGCTATTCAAAATTCCTATTGATGTGCTTCTTTTTCGTGTCACAAAACTTCGTCGTATTTGCACAAAATGCGCCCCAGACAGAAACTAATGGTAGCAGGCTGAACAGCGTGAGAACGGCAGTCCCGTTTTTGCTGATTACGCCCGATGCCAGGGTGGGTGGAATGGGAGAAGCAGGTGTGGCTATTGCACCCGATGCTAACTCAACCAGTATAAACCCTTCGAAAATTGCTTTTCTTGAACAGAAATATGGGATGTCAGTTTCCTATAGTCCCTGGTTAAGAACTATAGCATCAGATATTAATCTGGGTTATCTGAGCGGATTTTATAAGCTGGATGACAGAACAACTCTGGGGGCTTCCCTGAGGTACTTTTCTTTGGGAAAAATTCAGCTGACGGATATTAATCAGCAGGATCTGGGAACCTATAACCCAAATGAATTTGCTTTTGATGCAACTTACTCCCGCCGGTTCGGAGATTCTTTCTCTTTAGGTACCTCCATGAGATATATTTATTCCAATCTTGCTTCCGGTCAGTTCTCTGTCGGACAGCAGTCCAGAGCTGGTAAGTCTTTTGCGATGGATGTTTCCGCTTATTTTAAGAAACCGACTTACCTGCTGGGGCATGATGCTATCGTTTCGGCAGGAGCCAATATTTCTAATATAGGTACAAAGATGAGTTACATCGATGGTGGGGAGAGTGCTTTTTTACCTACAAATCTGAAAATCGGAGGAGCCTCTACCTTTATACTCGATGATTATAATGAACTGACCATCGCACTCGATTTTAACAAACTTCTGGTACCTACCCAGCCGATCTATAATACGGATGGCAGCATACAATCCGGGAGAGATCCTAACCGCTCAGTTCCTTCAGGTATTTTCGGATCTTTCACAGATGCTCCGGGGGGTTTTAGCGAAGAAGTAAAAGAAATAAATATTGCTACAGGTTTAGAGTATTGGTATAATAAAAGATTTGCTTTGAGGGCAGGTTATTTTTATGAAAATCCTAATAAGGGAGACAGAAGATATTTTACACTGGGTACTGGCGTTAAATATCAGTCCTTTAACCTCGATCTTTCCTATCTGTTAGCCAGTGCAAGGACTAGTCCTTTAGCTAATACCCTAAGATTTACCCTGTTGTTCAATTTTGGCGACAATAAATAATATAGATAATTGAAATGAAGATTAAAGTAGGATTTGGTTTTGACGTACATCAGTTAAAAGATGGTCATCCATTTGTAGTTGGGGGAGTAAATCTTGAACACCATAAAGGAGCATTCGGTCATTCAGATGCGGATGTTTTATTACACGCCATATGCGATGCCTTATTAGGCGCAGCGAACCTTCGTGATATAGGGTTCCATTTTAAAAATACCGATCCCAGGTGGAAAGGCATCAGTAGTATGATCCTGTTACAGGAAACTGTAAAGTTACTGACCGAAAAGGGGTGGGCCATAGGAAATATTGATGCGATGCTTTGTCTGGAAGCACCGAAGATTAACCCCCATATTCCTCAGATGCAGGAAAATATTGCTACTGCGGTTGGAATACCGACAGAAGATATTTCGATTAAAGCTACGACCAATGAAACTATGGGTTTTATAGGCAGGGAAGAGGGGGTGGTGGCTTACGCGGTGTGCCTGATTCAAAAAATGTAAAACAATTGTCTGAGGAAAAGAGTTCTGGATACAAACTCTGATTATGAAATCATCATTCAAATATTTACTGATAGCAGTAATTTTTATTTCATCCTGTACTTTAGGTGATAAAGGAAGCGAGAAAGTTCCTGATTCTGTGAAAATAGATACAACTTTCCGGCCTTCGCCAGCAGGTAGCTCACAAAAGAGTACAGATACCTCTAAAAATGCCGATAGTTCAAAAAACACCCCTCAAAAACATTAAATAAAAAAGACCGGGCAGCTAAACTGTCCGGTCTTTTTTATTCGTTGGTCTGGTTTATTCTTCCAGGTAACCAAACTTACCCTGGTTATAATCATCAATGGCTGTCCTTATCTCTTCCTGGGTATTCATTAAAAACGGACCATACTGAGCGACAGGTTCCAGAATAGGTTCTCCGCTTAAAATAAGAATGATACTGTCTTCTTTCGCCTCAATCCTGATTTGTTCCCCATCGTTTTTGAAATAAACAAATTGGTTACCAGCCGCTTTGTTCTGGTTAATGACCACATTGCCTTCTACGATCAGGATACCAGTGTTAAATGTGGCCGGAAGCGTGAATACAGCCTCTCCACCAGCATTTAAACGGACGTTGTAAACATTCATCTTAGTAAAAGTCGTCGCTGGTCCCTGAGTCCCTGAATATTCTCCGGCAATAACTTCGACAGTACCCGCGTTTCCTGGTAAAACAGATCTTCCAAGGTCACTGTTTTGAATAGCCTGGTATTTAGGTTTGCTCATTTTGTCTTTTGCCGGAAGATTTACCCAAAGCTGGACCATCTGAAAAGTGCCACCCTTTCTGCTGAATTCCGTTTCATGGTATTCTTTATGCAGGATCCCGCTTGCTGCTGTCATCCATTGTACATCACCAGGATATATTATCCCGCTGTTTCCACTGCTGTCATGATGCGCTACGGCCCCATGGTAAGCAATGGTTACAGTTTCAAAACCACGGTGAGGATGTACACCAACGCCACGGAGTTTATCCGTTGGCGGAAGTTCCATTTTATCATTAAAATCGAGCAGAAAAAAAGGGCTCATTTTAATTTTATAACCTCCCGGGAAAAAGTTGCTTACTTTGAACCCATCACCCACCATATGGGGTGACGGCGCATCTAAAACAGCCGAAACTGTTTTTATATCGGTTTCCATAGAAAATATTTTGTTAAGCTTGTTTTGCGAATTGCAATTCGCCTAATATGCGCACTTCTTCACCTAACATCACACCACCTGTTTCCAGTGCTGCATTGTAGGTCAGTCCGAAATCAGTTCTGTTGATTTTTCCTTTGATTGTAAAACCAGCTTTAGTGTTACCCCATGGATCCTGAGCTGTACCGCCAAATTCTACATCCAGAGTCACTGGTTTAGTTACATCTTTAATCGTCAGATTTCCAGCTAATTTATAATCTCCGCCATCTTTGGTGAAAGCTGTTGACTGGAAAGAAACTGCAGGGAATTCAGCAGCATTGAAGAAATCACCACTTTTTAAATGACCATCTCTGTCTTTGTTACCAGTGTCGATAGAATCTACACCTGCTTTGAAAGTAACAGTTGCATGTTCAAAATCTTCGCTGTTAGTATCGAGTTCTGCTGAGAACTCATTGAAGCTACCTGTAACGGTAGAGATCATCAAATGTTTTACCTTAAACTGAAGTTCGCTGTGGTTTGGATCTAATACCCATTTAGTGGTTGCCATAATCTTTAATTTTAATATTGGTTTTTATTATAACACAAAATTAAAGCTATTGTTCGCCGCCGGGGTTGATGTATGATAAGAAATGCTAAACCTTGAAGTGTTTGTGCGCAAGGTCTTTACGTACCCTGCTGAGTGATTCGGGTGTAATGCCAAGGTAAGAGGCGATCATCCATTGCGGAACCCTGAGTGTCAGGTTTGGATATAATTTGATGAAGTCGAGATAGCGTTCCTCGGCAGTGGCACTCAGCAGCATGTTGATCCTTTTCTGCATGAAACGGATCGAATTATTTAACATCGTATTATTGAGGGCATGTAAACAAGGGACATGTACCCCGGCTTCCATAAAATAATTTCTGGGGATAATTAACGCTGTAGTTGGTTCAATGGTATCGATAAAGAAATCAGTTGGTTCGTTAAAGAGACTATTGCGGTCACCGATCCACCAGTTTTCAGGAGCAAACTGTATAATGTTGACCTTTGCCTTACTATCTACCGAATAACACCGCATCAGTCCCTCAGTTACAAAATACGTTTTTGTGCTCATTTCGCCCGGTGAAAGGACCACCTGGTTTTTTGGAAAAGTTTTTACTTTGATATCTCCGGAAATGAGATCAAACTGTTCGTCAGTGATGGTTACTTTTTTACGTAAATACTCTTTAAACTGATCAAACATATACTATAGATAAAAGCTATTTATTCTTGGGTTCGATATTGGAAAAATCTACACCACATTTACAGTTCGATGCACATCCTCCACTTTTTGGGGATACAGCACGATAAATGATGCGACCTATATAAAACAGGGCGGCAGCAAATAAAATTCCGACTAAAATAGTTTGAATATCCATAAATACAAATTTAATTAAATGATCTGCCTGAGGAGTCTGTTAAATGTCAATTTCCTGCGTCATTAAACCTACAGTGCCGCCTACCCAGTCAAAATCGGCATTATAACGTACGCCGATCATTTTACCCCTGCTCAGGCGGGCCAGGTTAATGCATAACTGCGGATCTTCATGATCTGGCCAGATATATAAAAGCCTGATTTCCGCTTTGACCAGCCCGTCCGGAGATTGAATAACAGGTTCATAATTTACTTTTCGTTGCAGGATCCAGTTTTCAGGATCAGTAATATTGTCTATATCAGTCCGGCTGACATCGATAATTACACCCATCCCTGCAAAAGAGAACAAAGGTTTGAGTACATAGTTCTCTAAGTCCTCCGGAATTTCTTTCAATGTATTCAAAAACCGCGTCTCCGGTACAAACTCATTCTTTAAAAACGGCATCGTATACTTGCTGATCCTGTAGAACCAGTTGGGATGTGTTATCCATTCCACGTCAAGAGGTTCCCTGGGGTCAAAACCTAGTTTAAACAGGTCCTGCTGTGTGCTCACTTCGTCAAAAATCAACCGGTTGTAAATCCGTTTCAGCTGTGTTTTTTTTCCTTGTTCCCTGTAAAATAGCTGGTCACCCTCTTTAAAAATGTCCGTTAAGCTTAAAATCCGGATTCCTAAGTACGCTGCTGTTATAAAAAAATCAATGGCCGTTTTCTGATTTGGTGCGTCAATATCCATTAAGGCGACTTCTTCAGGTGCATAAGGACCAAGGATTACCTTTTTCAATAGATCAATATATTGCTCGCGATCCATTCCATGAAAAAACGGGGTGAAATCAGCCAGTTTATCCAGTTCAAACACTTTCTCATAAGTATCAGCCAGGTGTAACTGAAAGGCGAAAAGCGAAGGGAAACCCTGCATTTCTATTAACCTGGGGACCAAACGTCCATTTTCATCTTTACAAATACCAAAATCAAAGGCCAGGAAATGCGGATGATCATTCTCTCCGGGTACCGCCCATTCCTTTGGAATAGCATTTTCCGTAAGCTTTTTGAAGTCGGGTTGTCTGATGACTTTAATAATCTCCTCACCAGCCTCAATCAATTGATTTTTCAGGTCCTCAGGAATAAATATAGGTGTTTCTGCAAAGCGGATATTGACAGGAGGGTAATCCTTTCCCAATAAACGCAAAAAGCTTTTGTACTTATCCTTTGAAAAATTTCTGTTAAAATACTCCCTGTACTTACTGATCATATCAGACTGCTTTAAGCGCTTGAATGGCTTCGGTTAGAAAATTAGGTAATATAGATTGCTGTGTTAGCATGATTCTGTCCGGGTTCTCCAGGCTATCCAGCATGTCCAGATACTTTTCTTCCCCATGTGCATCGATGATAGCTTTTTTCTTCTCTTCTTCTAAAAGATATAATTTCATCCCCAGTGGATCTGCCTCTGGATGGAACTGAGTACCAACAAATTCTCTGGAAAAACGTATAGACATGATACATCGCTCCAGATCAATATGCGGACGTTCCTTCTCAATCGCAAGGATTTCGGCTCCCATTTCATTAAATGTTTCATCCTCTGCATCTACAACCTGCCAGTCCCTGCTGTCCACTGCATAAAACGGATTAGAGAGCCCTCTGTAGATCAGATCATCTTCACCCTGTTCAGTTAGTGTAACAGGAAAAATTCCGAAGGCATTGGATTTTCTTTCCGTAACCATTCCCAGTCCATATTTCCGGCAGGCCAGCTGGAAAGAGTGACAGATCAGGAAAACATGTTTTTTAGTATCGTGTTTACTATTATGGTCTTCAAGGTCATCGAGTAACTTAAAGAATGAATTTTCCCAGGATTCGTCCAGGCCATCATAAGGACTGCCGGGGCCGCCGCTTGAAATATAGATATCATAGTCAGTGCCTGGGATCTCGTTGTTTAACCTCAGCTCGAAAACCTTATAGGATAAATCCAGTTGATATTCCTTTTTGTAGGAAGATAAAATATCCAGAATACCCCTCAGTCCCTGATTCGGAACCCCTTTATTCATGTCAATGACAGCAACCTTAATTTCTTTTTTCTGTGCTGTCATTCGTGTGCCCCGATTAAAGTCTGAGATGTGATATAGTCTACTACCGATTCAAAGTTACCGGTCTGTGAATAGATCGCCAGCTGGCGGTCAGCACCTGTACCATTTTCCAGGATCTTATGTATATAATTGAGATCTTCCCTGCAGCCCAGTTCGTCTACCACGTCATCTACAAAATCCAGTAATTCCAGGACCAGGTTACGGCAGTTAATTTCCATTTCCTTACCAAAATCGATCAGATTTCCATCAATGCCATAACGGGCTGCACGCCATTTATTTTCGTTGATCAGTGCCCTCGAGTAATTGATATACTTCATGTTTTGCAGCCGGAGTTTATACAGTTTAGCGCAAAGCGCCTGAAATAAGGCTACGAAAGCCATTGTTTCATCGATAAGCATTGGACAATCACAAATTCTGAACTCTATAGTTTCAAAGAAAGGGTGTACCCGAATATCCCACCAGATTTTTTTAGCATTGTCAATACTATTGGTTTTGATCAGCAGTTTGACATAGTTGTCATAATCCTCAATGCTGTTAAATACATCTGGAATACCAGTTCTTGGAAATTTATCAAAAATCTTCGTCCGGAATGACTTATAACCTGTATTTCTCCCTTCCCAGAAAGGAGAATTAGTCGATAAGGCAAAAACGTGAGGCAGGAAATAACGTACCTGGTTGGCAATATGAATAGCCAGTTCCCGCGATTGGAAACCCACATGAACATGCAGGCCAAAAATCAGGTTAGAACGGGCAGCTTCCTGCAGTTCATTGACAATTTCACTATACCGCGGATGCTCAGTGATCAGTTGCTTTTCCCATAGCGAAAAAGGATGCGTTCCGGATGCGCCGATACGCAGCCCCTGTTCTCCCGCCAATGTCGAAACCGTGTGGCGCAACTGCGAGATTTCCCGTCGCGCCTGTTCCGTATTTTTGCAGATTCCTGTACCCACCTCAACTACCGCCTGGTGCATTTCAGCTTTGACCTGATCCTTATGGATTTTTTGTGCCGCTTCTACTATCTTCTGGTCATGTGAAGTCAGCTCCCGTGTAACCGGGTCAATGACCATATATTCTTCTTCTACACCGAGCGTAAATTCATTCATCATCTTGAAGCCTCCTTATTTGAATTTATTTTTTCTTTGCAGCTGCCGCTTTAGTGGCTGCTGGTTTTGCTTTTTTTGCAGGTGTTGCCACTTCTTTTGCAGCAGTTTTGGGTTTGGCAGCTACCGTTCCTTTAACGGGGGCAGTTAATGTTTTTCCGGTAATAGCCGATTTCACATATTCTCCCCAGGTTAAATTATCCTGTCCGTCTATCTGCGCTTTCGCTCTCTCAATAGCATATTTGGCCGAGGTTTCTACCACCCAGTCAAAGTTTTCCTGTCCTACACTGGATACTTCTGCATCTGGTGCCGGATTGCAGAAATCAATAGCATAAGGAATACCATCACGAACGGCAAACTCTACTGTATTAAAATCGTAACCCAGATACTGGTTCAGTTTAATCACATAATCATGTATTGTTTTTAAGAGCTTTTCGCTCGAAGGCTTGTGATCTACCGCATATCTCAGATGAAAAGGGTTACGTGGTTCATATTGCATAATACGCACATACTTTCCGCCAATACAGTAACATCTGAAATATTCATCAAATTCAATTTCTTCCTGTAGCATCATTACATGTTGATGCGTCTGACTATGTTTATCAAAAAATTCTTCTTTGTCATTTAATTTATAGACCTCTTTCCAGCCGCCACCATCAAAAGGTTTCATGTAAGCCGGGAAACCGGTATAGTCAAAAATCGAGTTCCAGTCAAATGGGAAGGCCAGATTACTGAATGAATGTTCTGTTGTATCATCTGGTCTGGCATGAGATGGAATCAGGGCTGTTTTAGGCACCGGAATACCTAGTTTAACTGCCAGCGCATTATTGAAAAACTTCTCATCAGCACTCCACCAGAATGGGTTGTTAATCACTGCTGTTCCTGTAATTGCTGCATTTTTTAACGACGCCCTGTAAAATGGGACGTCCTGCGAAATGCGGTCAATAATTACGGCATAATCCAGTGGTTCTGCCTGGAATATTTTGTCAATATTGACAAACTCTGCCTGAAAATCATTTCCTCCCAGTTCATTTACACGTTTCACGAAGGCCTCAGGAAATGACCGTTCCTGTCCAAATAAGATCCCTATTTTCTTCATAGATTTTCTTTAATTTAATGATGAAGCTTATCTTTTTTTATATTCTTGATAAATACTCAGGAAACATGTTCCGCCATACCGGCCAGTCATGATCCGCGCCAGGTTTAATATCCAGCCAGTGATTTATGTTTTTGCGTTGCAGGATGCCGGAGAGACGTTCATTAAATGGTCTGCAAATATCCCAGTCACCCGTGCCCAGTACAATATCCATTTTCCAGAGATCCGGGTCGTTGTCTCCCGGAAGGAAATCAACGGGGTTATTATAATAAATATCACTGTTGTAAAAACCATCCGTTTGCGGCGTGATATCAAATGTCCCACTCATGCTGAATAGGTGACTAACCAGGACAGGGTGTTTAAAAGCAAAATTCGCTGCATGATAACCTCCAAAACTACAGCCTGCGGTAACGACCTTTCCATAACCTGTTTCGTTGCATGCCAGAGGAAAGAGCTCTTCCACAAGCATTTTATCATACCAGCTTTGGTTTTTTGCCCGGTCGGCCGGGGGAATTGATTTATTGTACCAGCTTTGTGCGTCAATACTGTCAGGACAATATATTTTGACTTTTCCTTCTTCTATCAGATGTTGTACCGAACCGATCAGACCGAAGTCTTTCGTCTCATAATAACGTCCTTTACTAGTAGGAAAAAGCAGGATTGGGCATCCGCTGTGCCCGAAAATCAGAAGTTCTATCTCGCCGCTTAAATTGGGGCTGTACCATTTTTTATATTCTTCTTTCACGCCTTTCCCGATTATATATTGAATATATGTAAAACCCCTTCAAACCGCAAAAAGTTTTACCGATTTCTCTTGTTTATCTGCTATTTAGCCAAAATATATAAGTTTAGCGTTAAGAAATAGTTATTATAGATATCTATGAATGCTAAACAGGCTCTTAGCTTTTAAAAAAAATAGATAATTATTCAGGAGATTCGTAAATTTGCAACGAATTTGTGAGAAAGGGAATTCGTTGAATTATGAATAGTACTGTGTCAATTCTTGGGGCTGCCCCTATAACCCGTGAGGTGGAATCAATTCACCTGCAACGGAAAGTAGAAATAGAAATATTTTATCCTTCAGGTCTGCTGGGCAATGAAAAGCTGAATCTGCTATTGTTAAATGACGGACAGGATGCCGCTGGATTATTATTGGATGAAACTCTTCACAGTTTATACGAAGACCAGAAGATCGAGCCCGTTGTTGTTGTCGCCATTAAAGCGTCTGCTGCCAGGTTAAAAGAATACGGAGTAGCTGGTGTTCCTGATTTTGCAGGAAGAGGAAGTGATGCTGGTAACTATACCAGATTCATTACCGAAGAACTGATGCCTTATCTCTCTTCAGAAATTGGAATGCCATTTCTTGGAAAACGTGCATTTGCCGGATGTTCTTTAGGCGGGCTGACTGCATTTGATATCGTCTGGAAAAATGATCATCTTTTTGATACTGCCGGAGTTTTCTCCGGTTCGTTCTGGTGGAGGAAAAAGGATCTTAAAGATGGCTATACAGATGAAGACCGGATTATGCATCAGGTGATCAGGAATACTAATAATCATCCTGAGGTTAAATTCTGGCTGATGACAGGGACAGAAGATGAAACTGCCGACCGGAACCGGAATTTTATCATTGACTCTATAGATGATACCATCGATGTAATTAAAGAATTAACGAAAAAGGGTTACAACCGGCCGGATGATATCTTTTATTATGAAATGGTAGGAGGGAAACATGATGTCGCTACATGGGCTAAGGCACTCCCTTCGTTTTTAATCTGGGCATTTGGCAGAAAAACGTTTTTATAACGGTCTGCCTAAATCCTGTATCTGATCAGACTGATAAATAAAGACTCCCTTTTTATCTTCCAGTGACTGTCTGAGCATGGCTTTGGCTACAACTCCGACTTTGATACTCCTGTACTTTTTCCAGCTTCCTGTCAGCAGTGGGTTGATCAGGTGCATCATTGCATTCATGACCCCTTCACCGAAACGTTTCTGAGCCCTTTTCCCATCCAGTAAAGAGGGGCGGTAAATAAAGATGCTTTTAAAAGGGACTGCTTTTAAGTCACTCTCCAGTTCTCCTTTTGTTTTAGTATAAAAGATAGAAGAATTTTTATTGGCACCGAGGGCCGATACCAGATGATAACTTTCAGCCCCGTTGGTTTGTGCTATCCAGGCTAAGTCTAAAGGGTACTGATAATCAATCCTGCGGTACAGCTCCAGATCAGGAGTCTGGCTTTTTGTGGTACCCAGACAGCAGAAAACTACTTTTCCTTTAATTTCCGCGGCATAATCACTGAGCCTGTCAAAATCTACAACCAATTGAATTAATTTTGGATGTTTTATACTTATCTTTTTACGGACCAGTATCAGTACCTCCGTGTAATTATCATCATTTAACAGCGCTGTCATCAGGCTGTTGCCTATAGATCCGCTGGCGCCGGCAAGTACTGCTTTTATATCCATTTCCAAATTAACAATTATCTCTCCGCTAAGTTTATATTAATATTGGTTTTTCGGAAAAATCAATTCTTACCGGCGTCTTTCTTTGACGGTTAAGCCTGTGCCGAGCTTCAAAATCCTATTGCAGGATCGAAAGAATTTTAGGATAATCAATAGTTTTTATCCTAAAAATAATGACATAGTCCTAGGTAATAGGCTGATATATCAATTATTTACGTTATCTTTGCGCCAAAATTTAGGCGCATTTTATGCAAAAAATAAGAAACATAGCTATTATAGCACACGTTGACCACGGTAAAACTACATTGGTTGATAAGATTTTACACACTTGTTCTATTTTTCGTGACAACGAGCAGACAGGTGACTTAATACTTGACAATAACGACCTTGAAAGAGAACGCGGTATTACCATCGTTTCCAAGAACGTATCGGTAATGTATAAAGACGTTAAAATTAATATTATTGATACACCTGGTCACGCCGATTTCGGTGGTGAGGTTGAGCGTGTATTGAAGATGGCTGATGGTGTATTGTTGTTATGCGATGCGTTTGAAGGTGCAATGCCTCAAACTCGTTTCGTGACTCAAAAAGCTTTGGCTTTAGGTCTGAAACCAATTGTTGTAGTTAACAAAGTAGATAAAGAAAACTGTCGCCCTGAAGAGGTTTATGAGCAGATTTTCGAATTGTTCTTTAACCTTGAAGCTACAGAAGATCAGTTGGATTTCCCTGTAATCTACGGTTCATCTAAACAAGGATGGATGAGTACTGATTACACAAAACCAACTACAGATATTTTCCCTTTACTTGATGCTGTTGTAGCTAATATTCCTGCACCAGAATTAATCGAAGGATCGTTACAAATGCAGATCACTTCATTAGATTATTCATCTTTTGTAGGTCGTATCGCAGTTGGACGTGTTCACCGTGGCGTGATTAAAGAAAACCAACCGGTTACTTTGATCAAACGTGATGGTAAAATGGTAAAATCAAGAGTAAAAGAATTATACACTTTCGAAGGATTAGGTAAAATTCGTGCAACTCAGGTAAGTTCAGGTGATATCTGTGCAGTTGTAGGTATCGATGGATTTGATATCGGTGATACTATTGCTGATTTCGATACTCCGGAGCAGTTACCAGTTATCAAAATTGATGAGCCTACGATGAACATGTTGTTCACGATCAATAACTCACCATTCTTTGGTAAAGAAGGTAAATTTGTTACTTCTCAGCGTATTAAAGAACGTTTGTACAAAGAGATGGAGAAAAATCTTGCCCTTAAAGTTGTAGAAACTGAATCTCCTGATGCCTATCTGGTATACGGAAGAGGTATTCTGCATTTATCTGTATTAATCGAGACTATGCGTCGCGAAGGATACGAGATTCAGGTAGGACAGCCACAGGTAATTATCAAAGAAATTGATGGTAAAAAATGTGAGCCGGTTGAAACACTGATCGTAGATGTACCGGGTGAGGTTGCTGGTAAAGTAATCGAACTGGTAACTCAGCGTAAAGGTGAATTACTGATCATGGAACCAAAAGGAGATTTACAACACTTAGAGTTTGAGATCCCTGCACGTGGTATCATCGGATTAAGAAATAACGTATTAACTGCTACAGGTGGTGAAGCGATTATGGCTCACCGTTTCAAAGCTTACGAGCCTTGGAAAGGTACTATCCCTGGAAGACTGAATGGTGTATTGGTTTCTATGGAAAAAGGAAGCACAACAGCTTATTCAATCGATAAATTACAGGACCGTGGTCGTTTCTTCGTTGATCCGGGTGTTGATGTTTATGAAGGTCAGATTATGGGTGAGCACATCCGTGACAATGATTTAGTAGTAAACATTGTTAAAGGAAAAGCTTTAACTAACATGCGTGCATCAGGTACAGATGATAGTAACCGTATTGCTCCTGCAATTAAGTTCTCTCTGGAAGAAGCAATGGAATACATCCAGGCTGATGAGTACATTGAAATCACACCGTTAAGTATGCGTTTACGTAAAATCTACTTAACTGAAGGTGAACGTAAAATAAAAGGTAAAAATTTCTAAGACCTTATCAATTATAAGATCAAGCCTGTAAGCATTGCTTACAGGCTTTTTTTTGCCCTCAGTTTTTAAATGCTGCTTTAGGAACTAATAGGATATGACCCTGGTAAAACTATCAAAATGATCTTTTTTCTTAGTTTTGTGGCTTAATAAAGCAATATCATGGAATCATTAAAAGGAAAAAATGCACTTGTTACAGGTGCGGGTAAAGGGATAGGTCGTGCATTGGCGATTGCACTTGCACAGGAAGGTGCGAATGTAGGCCTCATTGCCAGAACGGAAGCTGATTTACAAAATGTAGCAGAAGAACTGAAGTCTTTTAATGTACGCACAGCAATTGCTACTGCAGATGTATCCGCTATAGATTCAGTAAACCAGGCTGTTCAGAAAATCGGCGCTGAACTCGGCGCAACAGATATTCTGATCAATAATGCCGGTATCAGTACTTTCGGTTCATTTATGGAACTGGAGCCTGCCAGATGGGAAGAAATTGTGAAAGTGAACCTGTTTGGTGTTTATTATATGACCCGTGCTGTGCTGCCAGAAATGATAGCAAGGCAAACCGGTGATATTATCAATATATCCTCCACAGCCGGTCAGCGCGGTGCTGCGGTAACCAGTGCATACAGCGCTTCTAAATTTGGATTAATTGGTCTTTCCGAGTCCCTGATGCAGGAAGTCCGGAAACATAATATACGCGTAACTACATTAACACCAAGTACAGTTGCTACCGATATGGCGAAAGATCTGAAACTGACCGATGGAAATCCTGATAAGGTTATGCAGCCAGAGGATCTTGCCGAGTTAGTGATCAGTCAGCTGAAATTAAACCGCAGGGTATTTGTTAAAGAAGCAGGTCTCTGGTCTACTAATCCATAGTATGAAAAAAGTACTGTATATACTTAGTGTTTTACTCCTGTCAATCGTGCTTTTGTTTGCAGGGTTGTTTATCTGGCGTCCGGAGCTGGCACGTGTTTTACGTTATCAGTCGCCCGATGCCAATACTTACAAGATTTTTCCGCAGACAGTTATACAGCCTTCCGATACGGCATTTACTTTTATAAAAGCAGCGAAAAACCGTGATGATTTAGATACCATAAAAGTATTAAACTGGAAACATGAATCCGTTCCTTTTTCCACTTACCTGGAACAGGGAAAGAATAATCTGTTTATGGTCATCAGAAATGATACAGTTATCTATCAGAAATTTGCTCCTGGTTATAGTGATACTACCTTGACCACACTTTTTTCTGTGGCTAAAACAATGGTATCCATGATGGTTGGTGAGGCGCTGGCAGAAGGTAAGATTAAAAGTCTGGATGATAGATTGGTACAATATGTTCCGGAATTAAAGGTGAACCCGGCATTTGACCACATTACACTGAAGAACCTGCTCGATATGAAATCTGGTCTTGAATTTAAGGATGTTTACGGAGGGATTATAGCTGCGTTTTTATCAGATGAGGCTAAATATTATTATACAGATGATATTAAAAAGGAACTGATTAAAACAAAAGCGGTTAACCCTCCCGGCACTGTCTGGAAATATAAAAGTATAGATGCTTTTCTGTTGACCTGGGCACTGGAAAATGCGACAGGGAAAAAGGCTGCGGCATATTTCCAGAATAAAATCTGGAAGAAGATTGGTACGGCTTATCCGGCAAGTTTTGGATTGGATCATGTAAACGGACTAGCCAACACAGCCAGCAGGTTTCAGTGTACTGCAACAGACCTGGCTAAACTGGGTCGTTTATATCTCAATAAAGGAAAATATAAGGATGACCAGGTCATCCCTGTTGACTGGGTTAACCAATCTGTCAGTTTAGGGAATGAGGCGCCTGCAAATTCGAAAGGCTGGCAGAAATCGGCACAACACTATTTATGGTGGATTCCTCAGCAAGGTGTTAAAGGTGATTATGCAGCTGAAGGCATGAGAGGGCAGAGGTTGTATGTGGATCCAGCAACCCATACCATTATCATTCAGTTTTCGGGCAGAGGTGCCGGAAATTATCCTTATAGAAGGATCAGTCATTACCTGTCAGGATTGCCTTATACTTATCCCGCCAGTTCCCGGGTATCGGAAGATTAGCCCTTATTCAAACAGGAAACGGAAATACGCTTCAGGGTTGTCCAGAAAACTTTTAGTCAGCTGATAATGTTCCGTTTCCTGATAACCCATTACTTCAAGTCCATTTTCTCCGAAATGGAGAATTTGCGCAGCAGGATAACAGAGTAACATCGGAGAATGTGTGGCAATCAGAAACTGAGCCTTTCCGGATCGTTCCAGCTTATTGATAATAGACATGAAAGTCATCAGCCGGTTAGGGGAGAGTGCAGCTTCAGGCTCATCCAGGATATAAATACCCTGGCGAAACTGATTCGCGAAAAGCGCCAGAAATGATTCCCCATGAGATTGATGATGAAGAGATTTTCCGCCGTAAGCATCCAGTATACGGCCATCTTCGCGGGCAATCTCATCAATATAATCAGCAAAATTAAAGAAGCTTTCTGCACGCATAAAAAAGCCCTGATTGATTCTTCTCGGTGTCCATCCCAGGCTTAAAAGAGGAGCTAAAGGCGTTTCAAAACTGCCATCCGGGTTTCCCGCATTTAAATTATGGTTCCTGTTCCCACCGCGGATACTGAATCCGCATTGTTCGGCAATACCTTCCAGTAAAGTTGATTTCCCTGAACCATTCTCCCCGACAAAAAAAGTAACATTGCTTTCCAGTTTCAGGTCTAAACCCTTTTTGAAAACAGGAATGCTGAAAGGATAATCTTCTATAGTAGTTTCGGGCAGGGAGATATGAGATAAAAAAGGCATAGGCAGTTAGTCATTTGTCTTTTTATGCTTTGCATAATATTGCGTCAGGTTAATGGCGATCCAGAAATGATTAACCAGGTTCGGAATAAAGCCATAATACTTATTGAATATGCGGAAACGTTCCTTTAAGCTTGCGAAATGTTTTTGTTTAGATATCCCGCCGACCAGGTATTTCGCTACATAGCTGTGCGTATTGACAATACTCGATGCTTTTTTCGCTGCTTTGATAATCCAGTCAATATCCGAGCTGTATTTATATTGCAGGTCATAAGGTTCCGTAAGACTGCGTTTCACATAAATCGCCTGATGGCTGATACTCATGCCGTGTTTGAAACTGCGCCAGCTAAAACATTCCGGTGCACGGTGCCTTCTTTGTCCCAGACTTTCCCATTTATCGTTAAACATTTCAGTTTCTCCGTAATAAATGTCAGCGCCAGGGGCAGTGTCAAAAATCTCAGTTACCGTTTCAGGTGCATAAATCTCATCACCCGAATTCATGAATAAAACATAATCCCCTTTGGCCATGCTCAGGCCTTTATTCATTGCATCATAAATACCCTTGTCTTTTTCAGAAATATACTGTCCGAGTCTGGATTCATATTTACTGATAATATCTTTTGTGCCATCAGTTGAAGCACCGTCCACGATGATATATTCTATATTCTGATAGGTTTGATTTAATACCGAAAGTATAGTCCGCTCAATATCTCTTACATTATTGTATACGATGGTAATAATACTAAGTTTGGGCTGCAGCATGAAAAAGAATATAATTGATTAATGTGGATGTAAATTGATGAGTGACTGATACAGGGCGATGTGCTTTTGGGCAATGACCTCTTCAGAAAAATGGGTAAGTATGGTTAACCGTGCCTGCTTCTGGATTTCAGCTGCACTTTCTTCGTGGTATAACCATTCAATACCAGTGGCCAGGTCTTCCGAAGATTCGTAGTCCGCGAGGTAACCATTCACCAGGTGCGTAACCATATCCGGAATCCCACCTGTTTTAAAGGCGACTACCGGAGTTGCACAGGCAAGGCTCTCCATAACCGTGTTCGGAAGATTATCTTCCAGAGAAGGCGTAATAAAGGCGTCAGCAGCCGAATAACATTTAGCCAGGTGAACGTCGTTGTCAATCTTTCCCAGAAAGGTTGTTTTAAATGGGAAATCCGGTATATCGGCGTTGTCTTTATTGCCGAAGATTAGTAATTCTATATTTTCCTTAACAATTCCCGGTCTGCCTGCCAGATCATTCAGTGCCTGGATCAGGTAAGCTGTTCCTTTGTGTTTGTCATTTTTAGAAGGCATAAAGCCACTCATTAAAACAAATTTTTCGGGTGCGATCTTTAGCAACTTCTTGGCTTCCGTTTTTACATACGGTTTAAAGACATTTGTTTCAATAGTATTCGGGATAACAGAAACCTCTCTTGCCCCCATTAAACTACTAAATTTGACTGAGCGTGCCATCCAGTTACTTGGGGCAATGATATGAAAACCCAGATTGGCATATCCTTTTTTCTTACTCTGCCAGTTCCAGTGTGAGATATCATTTTTCCCGCTTATTTTTAGCAGCGGGCAGAAGCCACATTGTTTATGAAAGTTTTCACACGAATAGCGTACATGACAGCCTCCGGTAAATGCGTTGCTGTCGTGAAAGGTCCATACGATAGGTTTATCCAGGTCTTCCAGTGCAGCGAGGTCCTTTGGTCTTAAAAAACCATGATTAATCCAGTGGATGTGGATCAGGTCCGCTTCTTTTAAGCTGAGTGCCGAAGTGACCGAACGGCCAAACCATTGCAAAGAAAATGGTGTTTTAAGTGCTTTAGTCAGCCCTTTAGCCAGATATCTCTCCGCTAAAATATTAAATACCGCTTTTGCTTTTTGAAAAGGCGATTTGCTGAATGCTTCTGCTTTCGGGCTCTCCTTAAACTGATAATAGACCATGACGCTCGATTCGACGTCACTAGCCTGCAACGCGTCACTTAGCCGGAGACAAGCTCTTCCGGCCCCTCCATTTCCTTCGTATGTATTTAGGTGTACTACTTTCAATAGCTCAAAATTACGTATAATTGTTATCCTTTATTAAAACCTGAAGGAAATTGGTGGGAATATAATTAATTTTACGCCTCCTTAAATAAATAACAGAGACATATTTTTCTTTCCTAACGCCTGATGTCCGGATCCTAGTATTGTGGACGTTGTATTGTTAACAGAGAGATTAAAAAGATAACATCAAATTAAGTAAAACATAACATGGATAACCTTTTAACCGACAGACAATTTTGGGTGAATTATTGGGAGAGCAAAACAGGATTGTCGGTCAGTATCCCTGAGAACTATCTTTTCCATAAGGAACTGGCTTCCATTGTCGATACACAAAAAGTAAAAACTGCGATAGAGCTAGGTGGATTTCCAGGTTATTATGCCGTCTTTCTGAAGAAGTACCTCAAACTCGATGTTACCCTTCTGGATTATTTTGTGCATCAGCCTGTGACCAATTCCCTGCTGGAGGCTAATAATCTGAGCGAAAGCGATATTCACATTATAGAGACCGATCTCTTCAACCATAAAGAAACCAAACAATACGATCTGGTTTTATCCTGTGGCCTGATAGAGCATTTTAACGATACTGCCGACATTATCCAGCGGCATATTGATTTTGTCAAACCAGGGGGCACCCTTTTCATTACCCTTCCTAACTTCAAAGCTCTTAACGGCTGGTTTCAGAAATCTTTCGATCGCGATAACTACGATAAACACAATATCAGCTGTATGGATCCTGAGCTTCTCGCGTCCATTTGTCGTAAGGCCGGCCTCGAAGTTGTCCAGTCAAAATACTTTGGTCATTTCAGTATCTGGCTGGAGAATGAGAAACAAAAATCCGCAGGTCTTAAACTTTTCAAGAAAACCATATGGCTTGCCGGTAAGGTATTCACTAAAATATTTCCTTTCAATTCCCGTCAGTTATCTCCATATATCATTTTAGAGGCTAGAAAAGGAAGGTAGACCCGAACTGTTTTTTTTTGCGCCATATATAATATTTAATTTATTATATATATGCGTTTTGCATTTAGCCCCTCTCCACCGGTTTTCTCCCCTAAGGATAAGCGTTGATTGCTTTGAGGATATTCTGGTGAAAAAAATAAATAAGCTTGTTTTTGAATGGCATCAGCCCACCTTTTGGGGGGCGTAGCCATGAAAAAATAAGCTTATTTATTTTTCCCCCGGCCAAAGATCCCCGACTCGATGACGTATCTCCTTACCCTCTCCCATAAGGTTCCTTTTCTCGTGCTCAGGAATCCCCGGATCGTTTGGTAAGCCTCCGTATTTTCCACAATTTCATCAGGAAAAACACTCACCGGTTTCGGGTTAATAATTACATTATAAATATCATTGATCCCAGAATGTACCCCAGTACCATCATGACCTATATTATTCACCAGAGAGTGGCCTGGGTTCAGCGTCAGTCCCCCTTTCAAAAAGATAGAAGCATACCACCGGATTGCCCATGAATTATTCTTCCCTTTTTTGAAGTCCGTCATCTGTTTCCAGAAATTCATTTTATGATCGATAGAAAAATCCGCCCTTTTCTTTCCGTCAAACTGAGCAATTAACGTATCAATATTCGGTTCGAAATGCTGCCATGCCCGGTCCCATGTTGCCCAGCCCCAGCTTGTGGCGGCCCGGTAAAAAAAAGATTCCGGTAGCGTATTTTCCTTAAACGGGTACATATAAGCACCGATATGCATCACCTTCTCCTCTCCGCGGTAGCGGTCCAGTGCGTCATTGAAGTAATTCAAAGTATAAGGAGAGCTCACCAGGTCATCTTCAAAAACGATCACCTGTTTATAATCCCTGACGAGTCTGCTGACCCCTGCGATTACAGACTCGGCGAGGCCCATATTCTCTTTCCGTTCAATGATTTCGACAGATTTAAAACCTTCGATATGCTTCAGCAGTTCCCTGACCTCCAGTACATTTTCTTCCTCGGCTGCGGTTTTCGGGCCATCAGAAAAGATAAATAAACGACTTTCGGCAGCAAGTTCATTTTGTCTCAGGAACTTCAGCGTACGTTCTGTATGCTTTGGCCTGTTATAAACGAATAATGCGATAGGAGCGAAGCTTTGCATGAATTAAAATATTTGAAGAGTCTGATTTGATTTTCTCGTTAGAACGGTATATGCGTTCCCATATTGTTCCTGTTTTTTAATCCCCAGTAACTTTCCAAGCGTTTTTTTGATCCTGTATTCCAGTTCTATTCTTAAAATCTTAGGAAAAGTTTTAGGCATTTTATTATTCACAAACTGGTTAAACTTAGTTGTTGCTGTCGGTGTCATCGAAACCTGGTCCGCTAAGATTTCCAATCCTTCACTTTGTAAAAGGAAACGTAAAGCCGTTGGCGTATACATATTGATGTGGCCATAGTCCAGGAAATGTTTCATTCGCTTATCAACTCCGAAACGATAATCCAGAGGCACTTCGATCACTATATTTTTAGCTACCCTTTTGAGTTCCCTGATTAAAATACGTTCGTGTTCCACGTGTTCCAGAACATGCGCCAGGATCACCAGGTCAAAGGCATTATCCTCATAAGGAATTACATAGCCATCAAAGCTCTTCACCTCTTTTAACCGGCTTAAACCACGTTCGCGGATCAGCGAAACACCAGTGTCAGCAATTTCCAGTGCATATAATTCATTGCCAAAATTCCATTCATTTAAAAAATGGAGAATACTGCCGTCTCCGGCACCTACTTCCAGTACCTTGTCAGGCTGGATATCGCGGCAGACATTCATCAAATTTTTTGCCTTTGATTCTGCCCCAAGCATGCGCCAGGTTGTATCACTTTGCGTATAAAAATGGTCGTATGCTGATTTTACTTCATCGCTTAACATAGCAAATTTCTTTTTTTAGATATAGATAAGGTTTCAGGTGGTTAAACGGAGAGACGTTTAAATATTTTTTGAAATACCGTGAACAAAAATAATGATTTTAACATCATTATACCCTGCTGTCTGGTTTTCGGGATAAATAAAAGATAAAATGCACTTGATGCGCAGGCGATTAAGGTCGCAATAGAAGCCCCCACACCACCGTATTCCGGGATCAGCCACAAATTAAGTAAGATATTAACCATTGCACCCAAGGCAGTACGCTGAAAAGAAATTATGGTAAAACCTTCCGCCAGTAAGTATTGTGAACTGGCACTTCCCAAAAATACAAATACACCCGACCAGATATGTATGGATAACATTTGTCCGGCGCCATCATAAGTATTTCTGTAAAGAAACTGGATAATGGCCGGGCCCAGAAAAGTAACTGCCAGTGCTACCGGCAGGCTGATGAAAATCAGTAAATCATATAAATTTTTCAGCCTTTTGGTATACCTTTCCAGATCAGTTTTCCGTGCATGGATAATTGCTGGGAATACCGAAGTTACAATAGCTACGGGAATGAAATACCAGGCTTCACTGATCTTTGCTGCGGCACTGTAAATTCCGACTTCAGTGCTGCTGTAACTTTTTAGCATTACCTGGTCGATCTTCATGTAAATGGAAACCATCACAGCCGAAAGAATTAGGGGAAAGGACTGTTTTAATAACTTGACCGCTCTTGTGTGGCTAAAGGTCCAGGTAAATAAACTCTGGCCCCGCTGATGATACATATAAATTAAGCCTACTGCCAGTGAGGCACTGTCAAAGGTCAGTGAGGCTGCAAAATAAATCAGCGGCATTTTAAAGACCACCAGTAAGACCTTAACTACAGCCGAAAGTACGACACAGACATTCTGCACCTTAACCACATATTTTGAGGCGACCTGCGATTGAAAATAAGAGTCAATTACATTAAACGATTTGAAAAATGCAGCGAAAGATAAAATCAGTATCACCCAGGTCAGCGGATCTCCCGGTTTTTCAGAATAATGATGAAAAAGTAGGTAAATGCCAACTGTAACAGGAATTAAAAACGCGGTCACACCCAGACGCATGAATAAAGAAGTACCTAAAATTTCATCTTTCTGGTGGGGTTCATTAATAATCTCCCGGATAATAAAAGTATCCAGTCCCAATGCGCCTACAGCGGCTATAATCGTGGTAAACGCATCAGCAAAACTCAGTTCCCCGAAGGAAGAAGGCCGCAGATAAATCGCAATAACGAAACCAATCACCATGCTCAGGATTTTCCCAAACATCAGCCAGCCAGTATTTTTAAAATACTTGTTGAACGCTTCTTCATCAAAACCTTTTAAACCGGGTAACTTCATCTGCGCAAAGATGTGAAATTAAAAGCTCTTCTCAATCCGCTTTAATTGCTTGAGATGATGTTTCAGGTGGATCTCTGTAAAACGAAACCACTGTTCTGCATTCAGGTACCCTAAACGGGGATGCCGTGTTTTGAGAGCGGGATCTGCAGTGTTCATACCTGGGTAAGTACTGTCCAGCAGCTTTGTAAATCTTTCTATAAACGCTGCTGCGGCTGCTTTATCTATCTTTTTCTCCCTGTCTAAAAGTATTTTTGGTACTTTGTACCTTGCAGCAGGAGGAAAACTTCCGAAGAATAGAATAACCTTTACCACAAAAGCAGTAGATTTTATCTTTCCTTCTCCCCGGACACAATTTTTAACTTCCTCCAGACTGAGTATACTTGCATCAAATATATGCGAATAGACTTCACTGTAAGACCAGCCGCCGATAGGAGGAGTGGTTTGAAACTGCCCTTCCGGGATGCGCTGTAATACGGCTTTATAGGCCGCTGAAATCTTTTTCAGCGAAGAAAGGACTGAAGAATTGCTCATGTGATGGGATAAAGGTTCAGCTACTAAACAGCAGAGCATTAAAAATGGTGCATTAATTCATCCAGCTTTAAAATCTGCCATTCCACATCTGCCGGCGGGTCTATGTTCAGCGGATTAAAGAAAATAGCTTTGATACCGAAATTCTGCGCACCGCGGATATCAGCTTCCAGACTATCACCAATCATGATACTTTCATCTTTCTCTGCACCGGCTTTTTCCAGTGCATATTCAAAGATTGCCCTGTCTGGTTTATTGACACCTACATCTTCCGAAATAATCACATTTGTAAAATAAGGGTTTAAGTTGCAGGTATCCATTTTAGTCAGTGTAGTTTCCTTGAACCCATTCGAAATAATATGGAGCGTATATTTTTGCTGCAAATAAGCCAGTACTTTTTCTGAGCCTTCAAAAAGATTCTTTTTCCTGGGGCTGAGTCTTACATATTCGGCTTCAAATTGTGGAGGGACCAGATCTGCTGAAACACCCAGCTGTACAAAAGTTTTACTGAACCGTTCCGATCTTAACGTTTCCTTGGTTATCCGCCCTAGATGATAATCGGCCCATAACAGGTGATTGTTCTCTGTATAAACATCAATGAAGGTCTCACAAGAGGATAGTCCTAATGTATTCAGTTCGTACCTGTGATATAATTCTGTCAGGGTTTCTCTTGCGTTTTTATCAAAATCCCAGATCGTATGATCCAGGTCAAAAAAGATATGTTTAATCATCCGATACTAGATTTTGGATCCGTAGGCAAGATCACCTGCGTCACCCAGTCCGGGTACGATATACGATTTGACAGTCATCTCATCATCTATAGCCCCCAACCATAATTTTGCATGAGGCAAATGTGCGCGGACGTGTTTCACACCTTCCGTACTGGCAATTGCCGCAACAATATGGAGTTCTTTAATTTTATACTTCGTCATTAATTCTTTGCAGCATAATACCATGCTCAGGCCTGTTGCCAGCATTGGATCTGCCATAATCAGGATTTTGTCAGTCAGGTCAGGAGAAGAAATATAGTCAACCAGGATTTCGATAGTCCCGGATGGATTTGATTTTCTGTAAGCAGTTACAAAAGCAGCATCTGCACGGTCAAAAACATTCAGCATGCCCTGTTGCATAGGTAATCCGGCGCGTAAGATCGTAGCCAGTACCGGTTGGTGGTCCAGTATTTTGGTTTTTGCTATACCCAGTGGCGTTTGTGTTTCCGAATCGCTGTAAGTCAGGTTTTTGCTGATTTCCCAGGCAAAGAATTCACCGAGCCTTTCCAGGTTTCTGCGGAAGCGCATCGTGTCTTTCTGTATATCTACATCGCGTAATTCCGCCATGAAAATATTCGCTATGGAATTTGTTTTACTCAGGTCAAATATCATTTGACAAAGATAAAAAATTGCTTAACAATTGCGTGTATAGTCTTCTGCCAACTTTTCCCTTACCTGATTCAGGAAGCGATTCCCGATGCCATAAGATATAAAAATGACCGTTAATCAATTTCACATTTTCAATGAGCTTACCCCATTTACCATTGATTTCATCGATATTAAATGTCCTGTTTTGTAAAAGAATTGTATCGTTGACCGCTACCGGAAACACTTGCAGGTGCGTGGTCTTTTCCAGTTGAAGATCGTACCAGTGAAAAGGGGTACAGGTACCTGCCCTGAAACCGATAGTCGTGGTATAACCCATCCGGTAATCTTTATCAATCCCATTTTTTAGTAATTGGAGATAACTTCTGGGAAAAATTAGCTGTTTATCGCAGGTCAGGTCAATTTCGGGAGCTGGTTTGAAGAAATAAATGGGGTTTAATTTATATTTCTCATGCTGTTCATTCAGGAAAATTGGTAATCCGCCATTTTTTGTTGCTGCTACAGGTTTTGAACCGGACAGCAATTGGAATTTTCGCAGGAAACTGAATACATGTTTAAGGACGTTGAACGATCTGGCTCCCGGCGCTGTATACATACAGATCAGAGGGATAAACTCAAATTTTTTCTGACCAAAATGGAGTTTCGGATAACGCTTCAAAAGCATGTTTTTCAGCATCAGGGTCCAGCCGTCAATCACCGGGAATTCCAGTAGTTTAAGTTTAAACTGCAAACTCGCTTCGGGAGGAAAGTTCCCATCCTGATCGGCAGTAAAATCCATATACTCTTCATATCTGCTCACAAAATAGAAAGAAGCTGCAAAGACATCGAAAGGCAAACTACTGTGATCTACTGCAAAAGGCACAATCATATCCCCAAAGGTCGTCGTCTTGAGATGAGGCGGCGAAATGGTATGAGAGAGCAGAAAATCAGCATTCTTAAAAAAGAGTTCGTCTGCAACAGGCTGATCGGCATAAGTTATTTTTGGCAGGGCAGAAGCCTTGAATTCGGCCACATTTGAGCTGAACCCTACCTGCGTTCTGAGAATATCGTTGAAAATAAAGCTGAAGACATACTTAATCCTGGGTGTAAGTATGGGAACATAAACCAGTAATTTCATGATGCCACTAAATTTAGGATATAATCACGACAATCCAATACATCAATAATTGTTATCTTTGAATAGCTATGAAATTTCAACTTGTTTCAGATTATAAACCTACGGGTGATCAGCCCGGTGCCATCGAACAATTGGTTGCAGGTGTCAATGATAACGAAAACTATCAGACATTATTGGGTGTAACGGGCTCAGGTAAAACATTTACAGTTGCAAATGTGATCCAGCAAACCCAGAAGCCGACACTGATCCTGAGTCATAATAAGACTCTTGCTGCACAATTGTACGGAGAATTTAAAAATTTCTTCCCCGAAAACCAGGTTAACTATTTTGTATCCTATTATGATTATTATCAGCCGGAGGCTTATATGCCCAGCAGTAATACTTATATAGAAAAGGATTTGAGTATCAATGAAGAAATCGAGAAACTGAGGCTGAGGACAACCTCTGCTTTAATGTCCGGCAGAAGAGATATTATTGTCGTTTCTTCGATCTCCTGTATTTACGGTATGGGAAATCCGGAAGATTTCTCCCGCTCAGTGTTCCGTTTTGCAGTAGGAACGAGAATTTCAAGAAATTCATTTTTGCATAGTCTGGTTGAAATCTTATACGCCCGGACAATTAATGATTTTAAAAGAGGAACATTCCGTGTAAAAGGAGATACGGTGGATATCTTTCCGGCCTATCTCGATACCGCCTATCGCGTGTCTTTCTTTGGGGATGATATTGAAGAACTCAGTATTATCGATCCTGTAACAGGTAAAACCATTGAAAAGCTTGAGGATATGGCTATTTATCCGGCTAATCTTTTTGTGACCCCAAAAGATAGATTTACCTCATCGATCTGGGGAATACAGGAAGAGCTTGAAGTGCGTAAAAACCAATTGATCGGGGACAGGCAGTTGCTGGAAGCCAAACGGCTGGAAGAACGTGTCAACTTCGATATTGAAATGATGAAAGAACTGGGTTACTGTTCCGGAATTGAGAACTATTCCAGATTCTTTGATGGTCGTCAGCCGGGAATGCGCCCTTTCTGTTTACTGGACTATTTTCCGGATGATTATTTAATGGTTATTGATGAAAGTCATGTGACCGTTCCGCAGATCAGAGCGATGTACGGTGGTGACAGGTCCCGCAAGCTCTCACTGGTAGAGTATGGGTTCCGTTTACCATCTGCATTAGATAACCGGCCTTTAAATTTTGAAGAATTTGAGAGCCTGGCACCGCAAACGATTTATGTCAGCGCGACGCCGGCAGATTATGAACTTCAGAAATCAGATGGTGTGGTCATTGAACAGGTTATTCGCCCTACGGGTTTGCTGGATCCGTTGATTGAAGTCAGGCCAGCGATCAACCAGGTAGATGATCTGCTGGAAGAAATCGCACTGACAATTAAAATGGGTGACCGGGTACTGGTCACCACACTGACTAAAAGAATGGCTGAAGAACTGGCCAAATATATGGACAGGCTGAATATCAAGTGCCGTTATATACACTCTGAAGTCAAAACACTGGAAAGGGTAGAGATCCTGCGTGGTTTGCGTTTAGGAGAATTTGATGTACTGATCGGGATTAACCTTTTAAGAGAGGGACTGGATTTACCAGAGGTATCTCTGGTTGCTATACTCGATGCAGACAAAGAAGGATTTTTAAGATCTGACCGTGCCCTGATCCAGACTGTCGGACGGGCAGCCAGAAATGACAGGGGCAGAGTGATTTTATATGCGGACAAGATTACTGACTCTATGGCCAGGACGATGGATGAGACCAACCGCCGCAGGGAGAAACAGATTTTGTACAATACCGAGCATGGAATTACACCTAAGACTGTAGGCAAAAGCAGGGAAGCCATTCTGGAGCAGACTTCTGTTCTTGATTTCTCTGGTAATGCAGCGCATAAAAATACTTATCAGGAGATTGATCAGGTAAGCATTGCTGCAGATCCGATCGTGCAGTATATGACCAAGCCGGAAATGCAGAAATCCATTGATAAAACTCGTAAGGATATGGCCAAAGCCGCAAAAGATATGGATTTTCTGCTGGCCGCCAGGTTGCGTGACGAAATGTTCGCGATGGAAACCGTGTTTGCGGAAAGGTTTGGAAAGCAAAGTGTTAAAAAGGTATAATAATTAATAATGGACGGAAAAAACAGAGCGGATATTTATCCCGGACTAGAGGTGGATATAATTTTAAAGAAAGATCAGCGCAGCGGTAAGCTGACCAGGGGAATAGTAGCGAACTTATTAACTTCATCTGCTTTTCACTCCCGTGGAATTAAAGTAAGACTGGAAGACGGACAGATCGGAAGGGTTGCTGAGATTGTTGAAGAGGACTAAACGATGGTTTAAATTCCCGGTATTTGTTTGTAAATTGTAAATATAATATAACAAACAGCCGGGACTTGTAATAATCAGGATTGAATTCTGTCTATATTTGTAGATTAACTGAATATTAAATAATGGGACTTATAAAATTTCTTTTCTTTACTATACTGATACTCTGGATTATCCGTATTTTGTTGAGACTGATATTTCCAATGATCGTTAAAAGCGTTTTTGGGAAAATGCAGTCTTCTTCAGGTTACGCCGGACAGCAGCAACAACAACAGCAGAGGAGGCCTTCAAGACCTGAAGGATCATTGTCGATTGATTATGTACCACCACAACCTAAGCAGGGGAATGCTGATAAACTGGGTGACTTCGTTGATTACGAAGAGGTTAAATAAAAATATCCGTCTTATCGAGATATTTCCTTCCTAATCTGTATCAATTTTATATTTTTGGGGTTAGTTTAAATATAAACAGACCCTTAATGAACAATTGGTTAAAAAGGAATGGCATACACTTAGCCATCAGTGCATTTTTTGTAATTTTATGTTTCGCCTATTTTAGTCCTGTTTTACAGGGAAAAGTTCCGGATCAGGGCGATGTAATGCAGGCAAAAGCCATGCAGAGAGAGATCATGGATTACAAAGCCAAAGATGGCAAAGGCCCTCTCTGGACAAATGAAATGTTTGGCGGGATGCCAGCTTATCAGATCTGGGTTCAATATCCATTAAATTTAACAACTTACGGTATTTCGCTGATCAAAGATACCCTGCCTGATCCTGTTGGAACGGTGTTATTGTATCTTTTAGGGTCTTATCTGCTTTTCTGCGTGTTAAAGGTTAATCCCTGGCTTGCAGCGGCGGGTGCGATTGCCTTCTCCTTTACTTCCTATAACTTTATCATTATCGCCGCAGGGCATAGCAATAAGGCACTTGCGATTGGTTTTTTTGCCCCGATTTTAGCCGGAATTATTTTAACACTCCGGGGTAAATATTGGATGGGTGCAAGTTTAACTGCACTTTTCCTGGCATTGAATATCAGGTCTAACCATGTTCAGATGACCTATTATTTCCTGCTGGCGCTGCTGATTTACATTGGTATCGAAATCTACCATGCTTTCAAAGCAGGTAAAACCAAAGAAATTTCCAAAGCTATCGGGTTCCTGGCTGCTGCAGTACTGCTTTCAGTAATGGTCAATGCGAGTAACCTGTGGACGACCTACGAATACGGAAAAGAAACTATACGTGGTAAATCTAATCTGACTGCTGATGCAGCTGAACCGGCCAATGGTCTTCCTAAAGATTATGCTTATCAGTGGAGCCAGGGTGTTGGTGAATCCTTCACCTTTCTGATCCCTAATCTTTACGGTGGTGGTACAAACCGCCTGGATGCAAGTTCAAATGTAGCCAAAGCTATTCAGACAGTGGGAGCCTCACCAGAGCAGGCGGCTGATTTTGCGATGCGTATGCCTGTTTACTGGGGTGATAAACCAGGAACGGCCGGCCCTTATTATTTTGGGGCTATCATCTGTTTACTGTTTGTATTCGGTTTGTTTATTGTACGCAGCCGGATGAAGTGGTGGATCTTATCTGCTTCCATCTTGTGCCTGCTTTTATCATTCGGTAAAAACCTACCGTTCTTATCAGATATATTCTTTGATTACGTACCGTTTTATAATAAATTCAGAGCTGTAGAGTCAATTCTGGCGGTGGTTGGTCTGTTGTTCCCGATATTAGCTGTGCTTGCGGTAAAAGAAGCTCAGGAAGGACAATACGATCAGAAGTACCTGGTTAAAAAACTGATCTGGTCTGCTGGTATCACCGGTGGTTTTGCTTTGCTGGTTGCAGCTATGCCAACCTTGTTTTTTAGTTTCAGAACGTCTGATCACGAAGCGTTCCTGGGTTCATTGGCTCAGGCGTTAAATAACGATAAAAATATTGCAACGACGATCGGTAATGCGCTGATTCAGGACAGGGTAGAGCTGGCCAGGGCCGATGCTTTAAGAACTTTGCTGTTTATTGCCATAGGCTTCGGACTGACCTGGGCATTGATCACTAAAAAGATGAAAGCGGAAGTTGTCTGTGGTTTACTGGCCTTTTTTGTGCTGGTAGATATGTGGTCAGTTGACCGCCGTTATTTAAATAACTTAAATTTCGTGGCTAAATCAACATTGGACAGTCGTTTTCAACCAAGAGATGTGGATACTTTTATCCTTGCTGATAAAGATCCGGATTTCAGGGTATTTGATACCACTATACCTACTTTCACCAGTGCTGATGCTTCATATTTCCATAAAACTGTTGGTGGTGCCCATTCTGCAAGATTGAAACGTATTCAGGAACTAATTGATCATCAGTTTACCAAAAGCGTAAACCATGATGTTCTGGATATGTTCAATACGAAATATATCATTACCCAGGATCAGCAGACTGGTGCTTATAAAATGCAGCGTAATGAGTCGGCAGCAGGGAATGCCTGGATTGTGGACGGCGTACAGTTTGTGAAAAACTCTGATGAGGAAATGAAAGCAATCAGTAGTTTTGATCCAAAGAAAGAAGCTATTGTGGATATCAGGTATAAAAACTTAATTGATACCGCGAAAGCAGGATTGGGCGGACCTACTGCCAGTATTAAACTGGATAGTTATCATCCTGACCACATGGTTTATTCTTACAGTGCACCAAGAGATGTGATTGCCGTATTCTCGGAGATTTATTATGATAAAGGCTGGAAAATGCTGATAGATGGTGTTGAAAAGCCATATTTCAGAGCTGATTACGTATTACGTGCGGCACAGCTTGATGCCGGAAACCATAAACTGGAATTTGTTTTCCACCCGACTTCATATTATACCGGAGAGAAGATTTCTCTTGCAGGTTCCGTGCTGTTAATGCTGGGACTGGGATTTGCTGTTTACAGCGATCAGAAGAAAACTAAGAAAACTGTTTAAAATTCAGATCCGAGGATTTACCAGGGCCGTTAAGAAATTAACGGCCCTTTTTATTGGTGTCAAAACTAGCCGTATACAATGGGTTTGAATGCTATTTGGTTCGGACTTTGTTCGGAGATCGTTCGGAGATTGTTCGAAGATCCTTCGAATGCTGCCGAAGAAAATATGTACCCAATCCGAACCTTTTATCAGTCAGACCAAATCAGTAGTCAGATGAGCTACCTTCTTAGGCTTATCTATACGATAATGTTTACTTAATACATTGTTAACCTGAGTTTTGCACATTTGTGTATATAAACTGAAAAGCTATGCAGGAAGTAATTACGTTTGTCTGTGTCATTGCCCTGATAGCATTCTTTTTCAGCCCCTATGATTTGACAATAGATGAAGATGATGTGTAAAAGAGACGTTGATATCGTGGTAATTTCTGATGTCCATCTGGGCACATACGGTTGTCATGCTAAAGAACTTCTCAAATATTTAAAAAGCATTAAACCAAAAATGCTTATCCTCAATGGAGATATCATCGATATCTGGCAGTTCAGCAAGAGATACTGGCCCGAGACGCATATGAAAGTAGTCAGAAAACTGATGAAATTTGTTGTTGAAGGGGTACCTGTATATTACTTAACCGGAAACCACGATGAGTTGCTGCGTAAATTTGCAGATATGCACCTGGGGACTTTTCATCTTCAGAATAAACTGGTTTTAGAACTTGATGGTAAAAAAGCCTGGTTTTTTCATGGCGATATTTTTGATGTAACCATGCAGCATTCCAAATGGCTGGCTAAACTGGGTGCAGTAGGATACGATACACTGATTCTGATCAATAGTATGGTAAACTGGGGTTTAAAATTATTCGGCAGAGAAAAAATGAGCTTTTCTAAAAAAGTTAAGGCACAGTTTAAGGATGCGGTAAAGTTTATTAATAGTTTCGAAGATACAGCTGCTCAGTTAGCAGCGAAAAACGGATATGAATATGTGGTATGCGGACACATCCACCAGCCGGAAATGAGAACAGTGACTACCGAAGACGGACAGGTACTATACTTAAACAGCGGTGACTGGGTAGAAAATCTGACTGCCCTGGAATATAATCAGCAAGCCTGGACTGTCTTTAAGTACGATCATAAAGATTTCCAGACCGATGAGGTAGAAGAAGGAATTCTTTCTGATAGCGAGGATTTGCATAGTAAGCTGGATATCAATATGTTGCTACAAAAGATAAAATTAGAAATTGTCTAGCAAATAAAATTACAGATATTCGGCGGGAATGAAGATACTTTATGCTATTCAGGGTACAGGAAACGGCCATGTAAGTCGTGCAAGGGAAATCGTACCCTTATTGCAACAGCATGGTGAGGTTGATTTGCTGATCAGCGGTACGCAAGCCGATGTAAAACTTAATCAGGAGATTGCTTATCAGCTTCATGGCTTTAGTTTTATTTTTGGTAAAAAAGGTGGTGTAGATCATTATGCTACCTGGAAATCCATGAACCTTCCTAGGTTTGTGAAGGATATGCGCAGGCTTCCTCTTGATCAGTATAACCTGATCCTAAACGATTTTGAACCTGTCACAGCCTGGGCATGCAAGATGAAAGGTATTGAAAGTGTAGGTCTGAGTCATCAGGCTTCCTTCCAGTCAAATAAAGTACCTAAGCCCAAAAGCATAGACTGGGCACAACTGGTGATGAAGTATTATGCGCCGGCGACACATTATGTTGGTTTCCATTTTAAAGAATACGACAGTTTTATCCATACACCGGTTATCCGGTCAGAAATCAGAAACCTGGTTGTCAGTAATCTGGGGCATTATACCGTTTATCTTCCTGCTATAGATGATAAATTATTGGTGCCTATTCTGAAACAGATCCCGCATGTGAAATGGGAGGTATTCTCTAAACATACACACTCTAGTTTTACGGATGGAAACGTTTATGTCCGTCCTGTGAACAATGAACAGTTCAACAGCAGTCTGGCCAGTTCCGAAGGACTGTTTACCGGAGGAGGATTTGAAGGCCCTGCGGAAGCTTTGTTCCTGGGAAAAAAACTATTGGTTGTTCCGATGAAATTTCAGTATGAACAGCAATGTAATGCCTATGCCCTTCAGGAAATGGGTTTGCCTGTCATCTGGGGTTCTAATAAAAACTGGTTGCCTGTGATTCAGAAATGGGTATTTCAGCCACAGGAACACCGATTTGATTTTCCTGATGAAACCGCTGCGGTCATTGCAAAAGTTGTCAAAGAGTTTGCCAGATAAATTTCTTTACTTTGCCTTTCTATTTATGGCATGATTAATCAATTCAAAACGTTAAACCCCATTAACCTGCTCCTGTTATTTGCATATACTTTTTTTATGCGGATTTCTATTCTTATCCATCCGCCTGAGCGGTTGAATTTTGAATTCCTCGAGCCCTATACCAAGTTTCTGATCCAGATCCCTATAGGTGATAATTTTTCGGTGACTACGAATATACTGATTGCCGGAATTCTGGTTTATATACAGGCGATCCTCTTTAACAGGATTGTCAATAATCATACACTGCTTACAAAACCCAGTTTTTTACCCGCACTCCTTTATATCACTGCGGCAAGTTTATTTGGCCCTTTTCTGATTCTGAGCCCGGTGTTACTCTGTAATTTCATGCTGATCCTGGTTATGGATAAATTGCTGAAAATTGGTAAATCTCCGAATGCGATCATGCTGATGTTTGATATCGGGATATTTATTGCTGTAGGTACATTGATGTATTTTCCGTTTGTGATGATGCTACTGCTGATCTGGCTGAGTTTATTATTGTACAGATCGTTTAACTGGAGAGAATGGGTTTCGGGATTGATAGGTTTTTTATCAGTGATTTTTTTTCTGGCTGTTTTTTATTACTGGAATGATAACCTGGGGATGTTTTATAAAATATGGCTGCCTTTAAAGAATAAGTTCCCGTCCATGTTTAAAATCATGTATAATGATTATCTGGTTCTGGTCCCGGTAGGTATCATCATGGTATTGGCAACCTTACAGCTCCGCGAGAATTTCTTCAGAAGTTTTATCAGTACCCGAAAAGCTTTTCAGATGTTGTTTTTTATGTTTCTGATTGCAGTGCTGAGTGTTTATACCAAACCGAATTTTAAGTTGTACCACTTTTTATTGTGTGTGCCTCCGGGAGCAGTCTTACTTGCGTACTATTTTTCGAACGCAACAAAACGCTGGTTTTACGAAAGTTTGTTCTTCATTCTTGTCGTAACAATCCAGTTCTTTTTGTTTGTTTAACTTTTTTTAACAATTTGGCGGCTTGAAACTTGGTAAAGATTAATAGCTTTGTAGGATGAACTGTGGATTGGTAAATGCATAATCTTGTTATAGATATCGGCAATACTAACAGCAAGATAGCTGTTTTTAATGATAAGGTGCTGGTGTTTTTTCAAAGCCTGGAGCATTTAGATCAACAGGTCCTGACAACATTAATAGAGGAATATCAGATAGTAAATTCTACGGTTTCCAGTGTAAGGGAGGATGTGGAAGCTGTAATTGATGTTTTAAGAGCCAAAACCAAGTATAAGCAGTTTTCTACCCGGTTAAACACAGGAGTGAATAACTATTATAAAACAATATCTACCCTGGGTCAGGACAGATGGGCTAAAGTACTAGCTGTTCATGAGGCTTATCCCAAACAAAATTGTTTAATTATAGATGCAGGGACCTGTATTACCTATGATTTACTGAACAATGAGGGGAACTATTATGGTGGGAGTATAAGTCTTGGCGTGAATATGCGGTTTAAGGCCTTAAATCATTATACCGGCAAACTGCCTTTGGTCAGATGGGATAAGGAAATGCAAAATATTCCTCTGGGCACAGATACGGATACAGCCATTGCAAATGGCGTTTTACAAGGCGTAATCAACGAAGTTGAGGGTTTTATTGAACTTAACAATAAAAATAATAAAGAACTGAAGGTAGTTATAACTGGAGGGGATGCTACTTTTTTGCTGGAACAATTAAAAAACAGCATCTTTGCACCTCAAATTATACACGATCCCTATTTGGTATTAAAAGGATTAAATGAAGTCATTGTATTTGAATATGTACAAAAAAATTAATTATATAACTGCAGTTTTAGTTCTGCTGGCCAGCCTTTCTGTTAATGCGCAGGTTACTACACAATCGCCATATTCTAAATATGGGATCGGAAATCTCAAAGGCGAACTGCTTCCTCAGTTCAGGGCGATGGGTGGTATTTCCACAGCAATCAACAAACCTACAGGTTATAATAATATTAATATGCAGAATCCTGCTTCCTATGCGGGAATCACGATGACGACGATTGATGTTGGACTGGGAGGTACATTTACCAATCTGTCAAAAGGTTCTGCAAGTGATAACAGTTTCAATGGTACATTAAGTCACCTTGCACTTGCTTTTCCGGTTACCCAGCATTCAGCACTGAGTTTTGGTATCATTCCTTATTCTGAACTGGGTTATAATTTCACTAATCCACAGACGATAACCGGCTCAGCAGGTAACCCTTCTTCAGCGACGGTGAATAATGTATATTCAGGTGAAGGTGGTTTAACAAAAGCATATATTGGTTATGGTCAGCGATTTGGTGAGCATTTCAGAATAGGTGGTAATGTTGAGTATCTGTTCGGAAACCTGATAGAAAATAAAGCTGTTGAGTTTACTAACGATCCAAGTGCTTTCGCAACCCGTCTGCAGAATAAAAACAGTGTCGGTGGGATTACTTTCTCTTATGGTGCACAGTATGATATCCGTTTAGACAGAAAAACATTACTGACATTTGGTTATTCAGGTTCATCTCCATCCAACGTGAATTCAACGAGAACTTATTCGGCAAGCAAATACTTGTATGACGGAACCACGGGAGAGGGTAACGTAACAGTTGAGACTGTGGACTCGATCAACAATGCAAAGGCCCACCTGAAGCTTCCTTTAATCCATAATTTCGGTATCGCTCTTCAAAAAGATAATAAGTGGCTTGTAGGTGCTGATTTTAGAATGGGTAACTGGTCTGCTTTCACTATTGATGGTGCAGGACAGGGATTACAAAATAGCAAAGGCGCGTCTATTGGCGGTCAGATTACTCCGGATATTACTTCTATCAACAGCTATTTCAAACGTATTGATTACCGCTTAGGTTTTAGTTATGATCAGACCTATATTAAACTGGCTGATCAGAGTGTAAAACAGGCGGCACTAACTTTTGGTCTGGGCTTACCATTGGCAAATGCAATGTACAGAGGGGCATTCTATAAACTGAACTTTTCTACTGAAATCGGACGCAGAGGTACATTGACTTCTGGTTCTTTACAGGAAAACTATGTGAGTTTTCATTTGGGCTTTGCGATTAATGATACCTGGTTCAAAAGATTTAAATTCGATTAATGAAATTGGCCAGTATATTATCACGTATAGTTATACTGTGCTTTATTCCGCTTTTTTTAAGCTCCTGTAATGAGGATGACTTGAAAAAAGCGGCTACTATCTCTTCCAAAAAGCTGACCCTCAGCAGGGACAGATCCTTAAAAGTAGAAATCGTCTTCAGTGATTCGGCGGTGGTTAAAGCGAAAGGGTTTGCACCAATACTGGATCAGGTAAACCCATCTACGGGTAGTAAATATGAGGAAATGCCAAAGGGGATCAAGATCACCTTCTTTGACCCTCTTCAAAAACCAACAGGCACCATTACTTCAGATTATGCGATCAGGAAAGAAACTGAGCAGGTAACCATTTTTAAGAAAAATGTGGTTGTGGTCAGGGACGAACTGACATTTAATACAGAAGAACTTACCTGGAATCAGCAGAAAAAGATGTTTTTCTCTCCAAAAGGGATAGTGACCAGACCCGACGGCACTGTCTTAAATGCGATCAATTTTAAAGCCCCTCAGGATTTCAGTTCAGTTGATTTTGAACAGGGATCTGGAGAAACTTACGTTAAAGGGGACTTAACGCAGTAAAAATTCTAGTCTATTTTTCTTAATCTTATGTCTGAGAGTGATTTTTCGCTGCTGAAATTGCGTTGATCCTACTTTTTGGGGTAACATAGTAGAGTTTGTTTGGTGTGTTTTGGTAAAATACTGGTTTTTAATGTTATAACTGAATAATAACGTATATTAATATCAGATTAAAACCTAAACCAAAACTCATCTAAACCAAAATCTATGAAAAAATGGCTATTATTTATGATTACGTTGGTATTCCTTTCTGCGGGAGTAACCATGGCGCAAAAAAAGACAGTTAGCGGAACTGTTGTGGATGGAGGAAGTAAAGAACCCATTCCTGGTGTCTCTATACATATTAAAGGGAGCAGTCTCAGCACCAGTACCAATCAAAAAGGGCAGTTTGCGATCCAGGCCGGGCCGACAGATGAGCTGACTTTTAGTTATACGGGTTATACCGCGGTTACGAGAATTGCCGGTACAAATACAAAACTGGATATTACACTCGAAAGTAATACCGCCCAGCTCAATGAGGTGGTATTGATCGGAACGCGTTCTGCAGGAAGAGTGAAACTGGAGACGGCTGTGCCAGTTGATATCGTTAATGTCAGCAAATCTGCGACAACAACGGGGCGTATGGATCTAACAGATATTCTCAATTATGCAGCCCCTTCTTTTAATTACAACAAACAGTCAGGTTCGGATGGAGCAGATCACGTGGAACTGGGTACACTTAGGGGTTTAGGCCCAGATCAGACATTGGTTCTGATTAATGGTAAACGACGTCATTCAACAGCTTTTGTTTCAGTGTTCGGAACACGAGGAAGGGGAAATTCGGGTGTTGACCTTAGTTCTATACCCACAGCTTCAATAGAAAGGGTTGAGATCCTGCGGGACGGTGCATCTGCACAATATGGATCTGACGCTATCGCGGGAGTAATCAATATTGTTTTGAAGAAAACAGTAAATCAATTTAATATTAACGCTGGCTATTCTGGGTATTATGACCCGGCATTCAATAGTAAAAATAACATGGCTTCTGGTCAATATCCGCACGGAGGGGCTATCGATGGAAACGGGGTCAATGTAGATGCAAACTATGGATTGAAAATCGGGAAAGAAGGTTTCATCAATATTACTGCAGATTATTCCAAAAATGGTAAGACCTTCCGGCAGGTCAAAGATACGACTACATCGAATCCTAAAGCACTACCAATTAATACAGCCAGACGGGCTAATGGTGATGGATCATCCGAAAACGGTACTATATTTTTTAATAATGAGATACCGGTGAGTGAGAAGACTACCTTCTATAGTTTTGGTGGGTACAGCTACAAGGGATCTGATGCGTATGCCTTCTCCAGAAACTTTCTGGCCAGACCGGATCGTTTTCCAACGAACAATGGAAACCTGATCCCTGCACCGGGAATTATTTTTAATACCCCAAACGGTGATTCTTATTATAATCCGTTAATCCAGACACATAATACTGATGTTTCATTTGCAGCTGGTGTGAAAGGTACTTTCGGGGATGCCTGGGACTGGGATTTGAGTAATAACACTGGTAACAATAACTTTCATTTCTTTGGTGAAAAGACATATAATGCTTCTTTAGGAGCTGGAAAGACACATTTTGATGATGGCGGATCTGCTTTTCTGCAAAATACGAGCAACCTGAACTTCAGCAAACATTTTGATAAAGTACTCTCGGGTTTCAATCTTGGTTTTGGAGCAGAATACCGTTATGAACGTTATAAGATATTTCCTGGAGAAGAGGCTTCTTACAAAAATTATGACCCTAATGGTATTAAGGCAGCAGGTTCACAGGGATTTCCGGGTTTTCAACCAGGGGATGCTGTCAAAGCTAACCGCTCCGTTTTGGGTGCTTTTGTAGATTTTGAAGTAGATGTAACTAAAAAATGGCTGATAGATTTTGCAAACCGGTTGGAACATTACAGTGATTTCGGCTATAATTTCAGTACCAAGTTTGCCACAAGGTATAAAATAACTGATAATTTCAATGTTCGTGGTTCGGTTGGTACGGGATTCCGTGCGCCATCTTTGCAGCAGATTAATTATAGTTCAACCTTTACCAATGTACAGGGGGCGGTGATTTCTGAAGTTAAGATTGCACCTAATTACAGCCCGATCACCCAGGCTGCCGGAATCCCCAATCTAAAACAGGAAAGGTCAAAAAATGCCGGTCTGGGCTTTACCTTTAAGCCAGTTCCGGAATTCAGTGTGACTGTAGACGGGTATATTATTAAAGTAACTGACCGGGTAGTTTTGTCTGGACAATTCAGTGCTGATGATACCTCACTGGATCCTTCATTTACAAATGCATTGAAGGCACTCCATGTAGGCTCTGCACAGTTTTTTGCAAATGCAGTAAATACGACCAACAGAGGGCTGGATGTCGTATTGGATTACAATAAAACTATTGGTGATAACCGTTACAGATTATTGTTTACAGGGAATTTTCAGCACATGGATATCAATAAGGTAAATTATCCGCCGATCCTGGGAAGTACGCCGGTCCTTCAGGAGACTTTTCTAAGTTCGAGGGAAAAGAATTTTATCCTGGCTTCTGCCCCGCGTGCAAAGTTTTCTTTAAACCCTGAATTTGGTCATAAGGACTTTACTGTGGGTACAAGGTTTACCTATTTTGGTAAAGTAGCTATTTATGGATATGGAGATGGTACAACGTTATATCCTACAGTACCGCTGGATGACGGGTCGGGTAGGGTGCCGGATCTGTACAATTACGGTGGAAAAGTGGTGAGTGATATTTATTTCAGTTATAAACTGAATAAATTTGCCCGCATTTCTCTGGGATCAGATAATGTATTTAATGTTCATCCTGATCTGGGTTATGTAAAAGGAGCAAAAAACTGGGCATATAATAATGAACCCGCAGGCCCTTTTGATGCCGTTCAGATGGGGGGGAATGGCAGACGTTTCTTTTTTCGGGTGGGTTTAACCCTGTAGATTTCGGATATTAGACATCAGAAACCACACCAGCCGGCCATGCCGGTACGTGTGGTTTCTGTTTATTTGAGCATTGATAAAATTATTATTAAATCAAATTCAGACAGTGGTTTATTCAAAAACATTAAATTGTTTTCTTTTTTTGGCAAAAGTTGTATCTTGCGCCCTCTTTAAAAAATATAAATAATAGATATTATGGGTTTTATGACATTTTTGCGGAATCGCATGGGCATTATCTTAGTGGGCGCCATCGGTTTTGCAATTGTTGCATTTTTAGTCGGTGATGCAATTAACGTAGGAAAGCCTTTCTGGGCAGCATCTCAAAAAGTTGTTGGATCAGTGGATGGTGAGGACATCAACATCGATGAATTTGGTCCTAAAGTAGATCAGAATTTACAACAGTTCAAACAACAATACGGTGGCAGTGCCAATCCACAAATGACAGCTATGGCTGTTGACAATGCATGGAATGGTGAATTAGCAACAGTCTTATTGTCAAAAGAATACCACCGTTTAGGTTTAGGTATTTCCAGCGAAGAATTGTTCGATTTATATCAGGGTAAAAATCCCAGCCCGCTTATCGTTCAATATTTTGGTAATCCTCAGACTGGTCAGGTTGACCGTGCTGCAGTGATTAACTCCCTGAAACAACAAGCGTCTAATCCTCAGTTGAAACAACAATGGGATTTACTGGAAGCAGAAGTTGAAAAACAGGCTTTACAACAGAAATATGGTAACTTAATTAAAAACTCTGTTTATGTAACTTCTCTGGAAGCGAATGATGAATATCAGAACAGAAATAAACTGGCGAACTTCAACTATGTAGGTTTAGACTATGCAAGTATTCCTGATGCATCAGTTAAACCATCAGACGCTGATTTTGCTGATTACTATAACAACAACAAAAAGAGATTTGATAACCCTGCTGAAACCCGTTCATTTGAATATGTTTCATTCAGCGTTAATCCAACTAAAGAAGATTCAGCTGCAGTGAAAACGCAGGTGGAGAAATTAGCTTCGGATTTCAAAGCTTCAAAAAGTGACTCATTATTTGCAGCAGTTAACTCTGATGTGAAAGTTCCATATACTTATATCGGTAAAGGTAAACTGGATCCTAAAATTGATTCAGCTGTATTTGCATTGCCGGCAGGTAGTTTCTACGGACCTGTATTTACTGGTAATTCTTATAAACTGGTAAAAGTGATTGACAGCCGTTTTTCTCCTGATTCAGTTAAAGCAAGTCACATCCTTTTAGATGCGACCAAACTGGGTGGCGTGGACAAGGCAGTGAAAATGGCTGACTCTTTAAAAACCTTAATCCAAAAAGGAGCAAGTTTTGCTGATCTGGCTAAAACTTACAGTGTAGACGGATCTAAAGATAAAGGTGGTGAACTGGGTACCTTCGCAAGAGGACAAATGGTTCCTGAATTTGAGAATGCAGCATTTAACGGCCAGGTTGGTGAGCTTAAAGTGGTACGTTCACAGTTTGGTGTACACCTGATTAAAATTGAAAAACAAATTGGTTCTTCTAAAGTAGCTAAACTGGCTTACATAGAGAAAAACCTTACGCCAAGCAGCAAGACTAAAGATCAGGCTTATAAAAAAGCTTCGAACTTCCTGGGTATTGCTAAAGGTGATAACTTTAGTGCAGAAGCTAAAAAATTAGGTTACACTGTAGCTATCGCAGATAGAATTACAGGTAGCCAGGGATATGCTCCGGGATTAGATAATCCACGTCAGCTGATCCGTGATGGTTTCGCAGCTAAAAAAGGAGATGTGTTAGCAGAAGTTTATCAGATGGATAATGCTTTCGTTGTAGCACGTGTTACTGACATTAAATCAAAAGGTATCCTGCCACTGGAAGCAGTGAAAAAAGATATCACGCCGATGGTGATCAATGCGGTTAAAGGTAAGATGCTTGCAGAGAAATTAAACAATGCAGCTAAAGGTGCAGGAAATCTTGCACAGGTAGCTCAGAAAGTTGGAAAAACTGTTGTACCGGTTTCGAACATTGTATTCTCTAACCCGATCCTTCCAGGTGCGGCACAGGAAAATAAACTGATCGGAAGTATATTCGGTTCAGCACCAGGTAAAGTATCTAAAGCCGTTGAAGGTGAGCATGGCGTATATGTGTTTACAGTGAATGGGTTTACTAACCCGGCTCCAATCGGAAATACCTACAAACAAAAAGAAATGATGCGTCAGGCAGTTGCTCAGAAGTCATTAGGAGCAGCATTCCAGGCATTACAGGATAAAAGTGAGATAAAAGACAATAGAGTGAAATTCTATTAATCTTATTTTACGTAATTTTGAAACCGGAAGTACATCGCTTCCGGTTTTTTTATTTTTACGAACATGGATATTCAGGAAAATATAGTCAATAAGGTTGCTGCCAGTGGTTTAGTTACTTTCAATCTGGAACTCTATTATGATAAAGGGGAACGGGTTGTCTATGATATCAAAGAAAACCTGTTTCATGGTCTGATGCTCAGGGAAAAGGATTTCAGAGAGTTTATCAAAGAACATGACTGGGCATCCTATACCGGTAAGAATGTAGCTGTCATTTGCAGTGCAGATGCCATTGTGCCTACCTGGGCGTATATGTTGCTGGCTAATAAGTTGAAACCTTATGTCAATGAGGTTGTATTTGGTAACCTGGAAACACTGGAAGCTGTTTTGTTCAGTAAAGCACTGGCTAAGGTTGACCTTTCAGTTTATCAGGATGCGCGTGTTGTCGTTAAAGGCTGTGCTGATATTGAGGTTCCTGTATCAGCTTATGTCGAAATCACTACGCTGCTGACACCAGTAGTTAAAAGTATTATGTATGGGGAACCATGTTCCACTGTCCCGATTTTTAAACGAAAGGATTAGGATTTTGGATGAGTTTTTGTTAAGATCGGGTATGAGAAAATTATTTTTGCTGTTAGTGTTTTTGATTACTCTGGTTCATGCCGAAGCTCAGGAATTGCCATTAAAGAAAGAACCCATTTTTAAGGCTGGTGAAGTTTTGCAGTATAAACTGAAATATGGGTTTATCACAGCGGCCGAAGCGACTATAAAGGTGCTGAACTCTGATCTTAAATTTGATAATAATGAAACTTACAGGCTGGTTGTCGATGCAAAGACTTCCGGTACTTTTGATGTATTCTATAAAATAAGGGACCATTATGATTCCTATATAGATAAAACGACACTGACACCTTATTTTTACCAGGAGGATGTAAAGGAAGCAAGTTATACCAGGAAAGATAAAGCCCGGTTTACCCAAGACACGAAAAAGGTAGTTTCCAATAAAGGAACTTTCAATGCAGCGACTACCCAAACCTTCGACCTGGTCTCTGCTTATTATTTTGCCCGCAGTCTGGACATTTCCAGACTCAAAATCGGAGAGAAGTTTAAACTTCATTATTTTCTGGGTGACGGTATTCATCAGCTGGAAATAAAATATGTAGGAAAAGAGGTTGTAAAAAGCAAACTCGGTAATATACGCTGTCTGAAATTCAGCCCCTCTATTGAGCCAGGCAGGATTTTTAGAAAAGACAGTGCTTTGTATCTCTGGATTACTGATGATGGCAACAGGGTGCCTGTAAAGGCTCAGGTAGAGATTATAGTTGGGGCAGTAACCATGGAAATTAAATCAGCTGATGGATTGTTATATCCTTTGGCAAAAGAAAATTAAGAAGATGATAGAAGTACAAAACACACTTATTCATGAAGATGTTATACGCGAGAATTTTGTGTGTAATCTCAATAAGTGTAAAGGAATTTGTTGTGTAGAGGGGGATGCGGGAGCTCCATTGGAAGTTGCAGAAACAGCTATCTTAGCTGAGATTTATCCCAAAATCAAACATATGCTCGCACCTAAGGGTATCGCAGCAATTGAGGAATACGGTACATCGGTGGTAGATGCTGACGGAGATCTGACAACTCCATGCGTAGATGGAAATAAAGAATGTGCGTATGTGACTTTCGAAAATGGAATTACGAAATGTGCCATTGAGAAAGCGCATGAGCAGGGAATTGTAGACTGGCAGAAACCAATTTCCTGTCATTTATATCCCATCCGGATAACCAAATATCCGGAATTTGATGTGCTGAATTACGATCGCTGGCATATTTGTTCAGATGCCTGCGCATTTGGAAGAGAACTTAAAGTACCTGTTTATACTTTTTTAAAAGGACCACTGATCAGAAAATATGGAGCAGACTGGTATGAGGAATTGGAAAATAGTGTAACTTCAACTTTATAACCATAAAAACATAAAATCTTGAAAGGAATAATTTTAGCAGGGGGAAGCGGCACCAGGTTGCACCCTTTAACTCTGGTCATGAGTAAACAAATGATGCCTGTTTACGATAAACCAATGATTTATTATCCGTTGTCAACATTAATGCTGGCCGGAATCAAAGAAATATTAATTATTTCTACTCCTCATGATCTTCCGAATTTTGAAAAACTTTTAGGTGATGGCAGCAGTTTAGGTTGTAAATTCTCTTATGCTGTTCAGCATGAGCCAAATGGTCTTGCGCAGGCTTTTGTAATCGGGGCAGATTTTATCGGAACAGATAAAGTTGCATTGGTACTTGGCGATAATATTTTCTATGGAGATGGGATGGCTAAACTTTTACAGGGCAGTTCTGATCCGGATGGCGGAGTTGTTTTTGCTTATCGTGTATCTGATCCTGAACGTTATGGTGTTGTAGAGTTTGATACAGATAACAAGGCTATATCAATTGAAGAGAAACCGGCAGACCCAAAATCTGATTTTGCAGTTCCTGGTCTCTATTTTTATGATAACAGTGTGGTAGAGATAGCGAAAAACATCAAACCTTCACCTCGTGGTGAGTATGAAATTACTGATGTCAATAAGGTTTATCTTGAGCAAGGTAAACTAAAAGTTGGTGTACTAAGCCGCGGGACTGCATGGCTTGATACCGGAACTTTTGCTTCATTAATGCAGGCTGGGCAGTTTGTACAGGTTATTGAAGAACGTCAGGGACTTAAAATAGGGTGTATTGAAGAGGTAGCCTACAGAATGGGATTTATAGATAAAGAACAACTTCGTAAAATAGCCACACCACTTGTGAAAAGTGGTTACGGAGTTTATCTGTTAAAAATAACAAAATAAAAAATCTAGCTTAAACCATAAACATGAATAATAAATCGCCTGAACTACCCTATATTGGGGTGGATATTGGAGGCTCTCATATTACAGCAGCACATGTAGGTGCTGCTGATTTGAAAGTAATAAAAAGTTCACTGATCAGAGAACGGGTAGCTTCTATGGAAGGTGCAGATGTCATTATTAAATCCTGGGTAGATGCTTTGTCTCCGCTGGTTGAAAATAAAGGTGAGCAAACTACCTATATTGGTATTGCAATGCCTGGACCCTTTGACTATGAAAAGGGGATTTCTTTAATGAAAGGAACTAAGAAATATGACTCTTTATACGGACTTAATGTGCTGGAAATTCTAGCTGAAAAATTAGGTATTCCAACTAGTCATATTCTTTTTCGAAACGATGCTGAATCGTTTTTGCATGGAGAATTGGCCTCTGGGGCCGTTGCTGGAGAGAAAAGGGCACTGGGAATTACTTTAGGAACGGGATTGGGATCTGCCAGTAACTGCCAGGGTAAAACTGTAGATTCTGACCGTGCATTTATTCCGTTTAAAGACAGTATAGCTGAGGAGTATATTTCGACGAGATGGTTCTCTAAAAGATATAAGGAACTGACAGGAGAGGATATTAAAAATGTAGAGTCTTTGCTCGCTACAGCCGAGGAAGGGGTCAAGACACTGATATTCGAAGAATTTGGAATAAACCTGGCTACATTCCTGAATGATTTTATAGCCGAGGAGCAGCCGAATGCCATTGTAATTGGTGGGAACATAGCCAAGACCTGGGATAACTTTATTCCTGTTGTTTTGAAGCACCTGAAGGATAAAAACGTGGTGCTGAAGCAAAGTGTGATGTGGGAAGATGCAGCTTTGGTTGGTGCGGCGTATAGCTGGCAGCAGGCATAAGAAGAATTTTAAGCGTCGTTCCTGATCAGGAACGACGCTTTTTTTTACTGTATGAATAGTGTTTTTGCCCGGATTAAATCGGCTGGTTTGTCTTTTGGGATTTCCAGGAAATAATCCAGTTGCCATTGCTGGGTTTTTTGTGCTTGTTTATTTGTTGTCTGATCCCAGGGTGGGTACACCCTGATCCCTCTCTTCCCATTTTTACTTCCGCTGGATAGTATCCCTTTTTCAACCAGGATATATTCAGGGAAAATAAACTGCCCGAAATGTTCATCATTGCGGGTATTGATAATATAAAAAGCAAAATCATCTTTCAGGTCAAAGGGCCGGGTAATTCCACCTTCATTTCGCTTCCATAAAGTCACAAACTGCCCCGTTTTAGCCGGAGTGATTTTTGCTACACGCCAGACTACTGGTAAAGCGTTTATTTCAAAAATACCCGCCCCGTAACCGGCGCTTTCAGACTCTGGTCTTAGTGGTGTATAACTGAAACCGCAGTTTTTGTAAACCAATTCACTGGCAATTAGAAAATCTCTTTGAATGATTTGCATTATATCGCTTTGGTAGCCTCTTTCAGCCAGTCACTCTCTTCCTGACTTAACCTCGGGTTTAGTTTTTCAAAAACTTCAGCATTATAAGCATTCAGCCAGTTGATTTCTGATTGATCCAGTAGTTCTTTTTTAACAATGGTGGTGCTGATCGGCGCAATAGTCAGGGTTTCGAAACCGTAGAACTCATTGAATTCGTTCGTTTCTACAGTAATCGTCCGGACAAGGTTTTCAATGCGGATACCATGTCTTCCCGGGCGGTATATCCCAGGTTCTATAGAGGTAATCATACCTAATTCTACTGCTACCGGAGTATTGGTTGGATTAAATACCTGAGGTCCCTCATGAACGTTCAGGAAGTAACCTACACCGTGACCTGTACCGTGTCCGTAGTTAATGGCGTAATCCCATAATGGTCTTCTGGTAATCGCATCAATCTGGTAACCGCAGGTGCCTTTAGGGAACTTGGCTTTACAACCGTCTATCATCCCTTTGAGTACAAGTGTATAATCAGTTTCTTCCTGTTCAGTGGTAATACCCATCGGAATAGTACGGGTAATGTCGGTTGTACCGTAAAAATACTGACCTCCCGAATCAACCAGGAACAAACTTTCAGGAATTACTTCTGCATCGCTTTCTGCAGAGGCCGAATAGTGTGGCAAGGCCCCATGAGCTCTGTAGGCGCTGATCGTATTAAAACTGTCTCCAACAAAACCTTCCTGTGCTGATCTGTATTTGCGTAGTTGTGCAGCTGCAGAAAGTTCAGTGATTTTTACCTGACCAATATTTTCTGACAGCCATTTTAAAAACTGAGTGATCGCAACACCGTCTTTCAGCATAGCTTCAGCAGTGTTTCTTAATTCAGTTTCATTTTTTATGGCTTTCAGATTAGTTGAAGGGTTGATTTCTTTAATGATTCTTACCGATGCGGGGATCAGCTTAGCATAGGCATAGCAGTTACGTTTAGGATCTATCAGGATGGAGCTGTCAGGTGAGATTTGTGTCAGCGTACGCTCTATCTCTTCATAAGGTAATACCTCAACACCGCTTTTCAGCAAGGTCAGTTTTTCAGCTTCTGTCAGTTTGGATGGATTAATAAACAAGGTTGCATGATCCTGATTAATTAAAGCGAATCCTAATACCACTGGATTATAGCTTACATCTTTCCCGCGGATATTAAAAATCCATGCGATGTCGTCCAGGGAAGAAACCAGGTGATGGTCTGCCTGATGACTGGCCATTGCTGCTCTTATTGTTTTGAGCTTACTGCTCACAGTTTCTCCGATATGTTCGTCTGCAATCAGAAATGCAGGGTCAGCTGGTAGTTCCGGACGGTTTTCCCAGATCGGGCTCAGATAGTCTTTATTGACTAGCTGAATGCCGCTGGAAGAGAATTGTTGTGTAAGTAAATCACCCAGTAATACCGAGAGCAATTTTTCATTAGTTGCAACAGTAGCCCCTTTTTCCAGTTTTTCATTTAACCATTGTATATATTCTGGTGCATGCTGAACTTTTTGTCTGACCAGTTCAAAACCACTACCTTTCAGCTGTTCCGGGCCTTGTTCAAAATATCTGAAATCAGTCCACAGGCCAGCAAAGTCGGCTGTGATAACCAAGGTGCCGGCAGAACCGGTAAATCCTGAAGTAAAAGGGATACATTTATAATGTTTTGGCAGGTACTCACTGATATGAGGATCAGCAGAAGGAATAATATAGGCCTGTACATTATCGGCCTTCATTTGTTTACGTATTTCGCGCAGTTTATCCTGGTATGTCATATGCAAATATTTGAATAGAATTTGATGACCAAATCTAAGTAATTTATTTACACCTCCCGAATAAAGGATTTTTGATGCTGCATACCTGAAAAAAATATTTCACATTTTTTTGATCAATAGCAACAAAAACACGCTGTTATAGGAGTTTTAATTTATCTTTGGGGTCGAGGAGAAGAATATGGGATTGAAAATGCGTATAACGTATGGAGACACAGATTATGTGTACGAAATTATAAATGGTGCTGCAATAAATAAGGAAACTACCGAGTTAAAAATAATTTTAAATGGGCAGCCAATAACTTTATTGAAAAATGTGAGCCAGGTATGGATGCAGCAGGAAAGTGAATTTACCATTGAACCTGATCTTGCCCAGGCTTTAGGGAGATCAGTATCCTTACGTTACCGGATGTAAACACCGGGACATAAAGATCATTTAAATGTTTTTTGTCATATCAGCATAAATTTTGCGGGACAAGCTTCTCTAAGCAGCAGCAATAAACCCCGGACTGGGATTTTGTTGTTAACTTAGATTAAATGATAAAGGATTCTTTTAACCGGGTGCATAATTACTTACGGATATCTCTTACAGATAACTGTAATCTCCGTTGCTTCTATTGTATGCCCGACGAGAATTATGAGTTTACCCAGGCCTCAAAGCTGATGCAGGCCGGGGAAATTGAAAAACTTGCTACCCTGTTCGTTAGTGAAGGGGTTAATAAAATCAGACTTACGGGAGGAGAACCTCTTGTCCGTAAAGATGCAGCACAAATCATCTTATCTCTCTCCAGATTACCTGTAGAACTTTCTTTGACTACCAATGGTGTGCGTTTGCATGATTTTATAGATGTCCTGCTGGAATCTAAAATTAAAAGCATCAATATCAGCCTGGATACATTGGATGCCGATAAATTTAAAATTGTTACCAGAAGAGATCTTTTTCAGCAGGTCAGGGCTAATATTGATCTTTTGCTGAAGCATGATATCAAAGTCAAGATTAATGTGGTCATGATGAAAGAATTCAATGATACTGAGATCCTTGATTTTATTGCCTGGACAAAGGATGAGCCTGTAGAGATCAGGTTCATAGAATTTATGCCTTTTGAAGGGAACCGCTGGACAGGTAATAAAGTGATATCCCTCGAAGAAATTCTGGTTGAGATAACTAAAAAATATACGTTTACTGCGCTTGAGGGTGGTCAGAATGATACCGCTAAACACTACCAGATTACCGGACATGCCGGTACATTCGCAATTATAAGCACCATGACGGCACCATTTTGCGGAACCTGTAACCGGATGCGTTTAACAGCTGATGGTAAACTGAAAAATTGTCTTTTTTCAGTTTCCGAAACAGACTTGCTTGGACCTTTAAGGAGGGGTGAACCTGTTTTGCCTTTAATCCACGAATGTATTGCGCATAAAGCAGCGGCGCTTGGCGGTCAGTTCTCCGGTCTTTTTGAAAATATAATACCCGATACCATTCATAACAGAAGTATGATTACTATCGGTGGTTAACAGTTTAAACTTGTCTCTATGATTTCGGTACACCAGGCCAGACATTTAATACAAGAACAAATTAATGCATTACCAGTTCAGCGGGTATCTCTGAGAGATGCTGCCGGACATATCCTGGGTAATGATATTTATGCCATTACTGATATTCCTGCATTTGAACAATCATCTATGGATGGTTATGCGATCCGTTTCGAGGATCGCGAAAAGAATTTACTGATCAGTGGTGAAATGCAGGCAGGTTCAGTAAATCAATCTGTTTTATTACCCGGTCAGGCTGCACGTATTTTTACAGGAGCTCCCTTACCTGTTCATGCAGATACAGTTGTGATGCAGGAAAAGGTAAAGGTGGAAGCTGGCAGGCTGACTATCCCGGATACACAACTGACCAGGGGGGCCAATGTCAGAAACAAAGGCGCAGAAATAAAAAACGGGGCATTAGCAATGTCAGCGGGCTGCAGGCTGACTCCAGCGGCCATAGGATTCCTGGCTGGCATAGGAAAGACTGAAATTGAGGTTTATCAGCGTCCATCTGTTGGTATCATTGTTACCGGGAAGGAATTACAGCAGCCCGGTAAAGAATTAACTTTTGGCCAGGTATATGAATCAAATTCTTATTCTTTAACGGCGGCTTTAGGGCAGACACAAATCACGGAAATCAGCTATTATAGTGCAGATGACAAACTGGATGAACTGACAGCAGTCTTACAGGAGGCATTGGGGCAACATGAAGTCGTTTTGCTTACAGGGGGGGTTAGTGTAGGTGATTATGATTTTGTGCTGAGAGCAGCAGAGCTGGTGGGCATAACACAGGTTTTTCACCGGGTGAAACAAAAGCCTGGAAAACCATTGTATTTTGGTAAGAAAGGGAATCAGGTGATCTTTGGTCTTCCTGGTAATCCATCTTCTGTACTGAGCTGTTTTTATCAGTATGTGTTACCTGCATTACGCAAGTTATATGGCGATCAGGGAGGACTCCTGTGCCAGGAAGCCATCTTAACCCATGGATATTCAAAAAATGCAGGTCTGACGCATTTTTTGAAGGCCCATTTTGAAAATGGAAATGTTACACCTTTAAATGCACAGGAATCCTTTAGAATGAGTTCTTTTGCACAAGCGAATTGTATGATTGAACTACCAGAGGAAGAAACTACATTTGATGCAGGAAAAAAAATGATTATTCATCTTTTTCCTGATTAAGGCTTTAATATTATAATGAACATAGAGGTTTTATTATTTGGACGGCTTGCTGAACTTTTGGGATCTGAACGTCTTCATCTGGAAGCGGTTGCAGATACAGATGCTGTATGCAGTCAATTGGAAGGATTATGTCCGGCACTAAAACAACTGAATTATCAGATCGCTGTTAATCATATGATTATTCATGATAATCAATGGTTAACAGACGGGATGACTGTTGCTTTAATGCCGCCATTTTCGGGAGGGTAAAATGAATATAAAAGGAGAAGCCCGTTATCAGCGGCAAATGTTACTGAAGGATTTTGGACGTACCGGTCAGGAAAAGCTCTTCCAGGCAAAAGTACTTGTCATAGGTGCCGGTGGACTGGGCTGTCCTGTTTTACAGTATCTGGCAGCTGCGGGGATAGGAACATTAGGTATCGTAGATCATGATGTGGTTGAACTGAGTAATCTGCACCGGCAGATTTTATATTCTGTTGCTAATGTAGGTTCGCTCAAAGTTAACTGTGCGGCAGAGAGATTGCGGGAATTCAATCCGGATATTACAATTCTGACCTATCCGGTACAGTTGAATAACCAGAATGCACTATCAATTCTGAGTGAATTTGATATCGTCATTGACGGATCGGACAATTTTCCGACCAGGTATATGATCAATGATGCCTGTGTGTTGTTAAATAAACCTTTGGTTTATGGGGCATTGTCTGAAACCGAAGGACAGGTGTCTGTTTTTAATGTAGCTGATGAGTCTGGTATAAAGGTAAATTACAGGGATGTTTTTCCTGCGGCTCCCCAGCCGGGTGAAGTGCTGAACTGTTCTGAAGCAGGAGTTTTAGGGGTTTTACCGGGAATTATTGGGATGATGCAGGCTAATGAAGCGATTAAATTAATTTCAGGAACAGGAGAGACATTATACAATCAGCTGATGATTTATAATCTGTATACCAGCCAGACCTATAAAATCAAACTCTCACCAGGTGATCCGAACTTAACTGATTTGCCTTCGGATATACCGTCATTTATGAAGATGGACTATAACTGGTTTTGCGGGATAAGGACGCTGAACAGGGAACTGAAAGAAATGGGACCGGACGAGTTTCATCAGGTTTTGCAGGAGGACAGTTTTACAATCATTGATGTACGGGAACCGGGAGAACTCCCCGCGGCATCTGGTTTTGAGTATATCAGTCTTCCTCTATCTGAATTAAAACGTGAAATTCCGCTGATTAAAGGAGATAAGGTTATCCTGTTCTGTCATTCGGGAATCCGAAGTATAGTTGCAGGAGAGTTATTACTGGAAGCTTATCCTGAAAAGGAATTTTACAGTCTGAAGGGTGGAATTTTACGGATGAAATCATAACCTGATGAAGGAAAGAAAGCTTAAAAATATATTTGTCAATGGTGCAGTCTCTGCTCAGTTTATTGCAGAAAGCATTGAAAAACATCAGCATAGTACAACGATCGGTGCGCACAGTATTTTTTTAGGTCAGGTGCGTGCTGATGAGATTGGAGAAGAACGGGTTGCCGGGATCAATTATACAGCTTATGAAGAAATGGCCCTAAAAAAAATGGATGAAATGCGGGAAGCCATTTTTGAGAAGTATGCGCTTAGCTGTTTACATGTGCATCACAGTCTGGGGCTGGTACCGGCCGGGCAGGTCTGTCTTTTTGTGTTCTGCTCTTCCCCACACCGTAAAGCAGCAATGGAGGCCTGTGATGAACTGGTAGAGCGGATTAAAGCTGAACTCCCTGTCTGGGGCAAGGAAATTCTGACAAATGAAGCTCATCAATGGAAGGAAAATAAATAATGGTCAATATCACAGCTAAACAACACACACTTAGAAAAGCAATTGCTACGGCAAAACTGAAAGTTTCGGACAAGCGGACTATTGAAGCTATTCTTCAAAAAAAGGTGCCTAAGGGTGATGTTTTTGAGTTTTCGCGAGCTGCAGGTTTATTCGCGGTAAAAAAAACAAGTGATGTTATCCCGGATTGTCACCCACTGCCTATAGAATATACCGCGATCTCCCATGAAATTGACGGATTGTACATTATCATTCGCGTAGAGGTACATACTATTTACAAGACTGGGGTAGAAGTAGAGGCTATGCATGGTGCTTCGGTTACTGCACTGACTATTTATGATATGCTTAAACCTATAGACAAAGGGATTGAAATTGAGAATATTCGTCTTGAACATAAATCCGGGGGGAAAAGCCAGTACAAGGCTGATGAACAGGATCAGTTTAAATGTGCAGTGATTGTTTGTTCAGACAGTGTCAGCGCAGGTGAAAAACAAGACGGTTCAGGTAAAGCGATTATACAGAAGCTGGAGCAGTATAAAATAGAAACCAATTATTATGATATTGTTCCTGATGATTTTGAACAGATTCAGCAAAAAACACTATCGCTGGTGGATCAGCAATTTGATTTGTTGATTTTTACTGGTGGTACTGGTTTATCTCCAAGGGATGTGACCCCGGATGCCATCGCAGCACTGCTGGAGAGAGAAATTCCGGGAATGATGGAAAACGCAAGGAGTTATGGACAGGCACGTACCCCTTATGCGATGTTGTCCAGAGGTGTTGCCGGGTTTATTCAATCGACGCTCGTTATCACTTTACCTGGTTCAGTAAAAGGAGCAGAAGAAAGTATGGATGCTTTATTTCCTGCGGTTTTACACGTATTTAAAGTAAAAGATGGTGCAAAACACGACTAGTTTTACACCATCTGAGTTTTATTCGTATCTCAGGGCTTCAATCGGGTCGAGACGAGAGGCTTTTAAGGCTGGATAATAACCGAAAAATATACCTGTAACTGCGCAGACCACAAATGAGATTACGATTGAAAACTCTGAGATGACCGTTGGCCAGTTCAACATTTTGGGGACGATTATAGCTGCTGAAACACCAATGACCACACCGATTACCCCGCCGGTAATACTGATCATGACCGCCTCGATCAGAAACTGAAGGAGGATGTCGATCCCCCTGGCTCCAATAGACATTCTCAGTCCTATTTCGCGTGTTCTTTCTGTAACCGAAACATACATTATATTCATGATGCCAATCCCGCCGATTACCAGTGAAATACTGGCTACAGCAGTGAGCAATGCAGTCATCATACTACTTGTAGAATTCATCATTGTCATTAATTCTGCTTGTGTCCTGACCTGGAAATCATTATCCTGATTGTCTCTTAAACGGTGGCTTTCTCTTAAAATGGCACTGATTTCTGTAACTGCAATATCTGAAGCCCCTTCGTTAATTGCTGAGGCATAGATGCTCCCGAAATAAATAGTGGAAGTAATCCTTTTCTGTACGGTTGTATAAGGGGCGATGATCAAGTCATCCTGATCCTGTCCGAAATTACTGTAACCTTTAGGAACCAGTACCCCTATAATCTGAAAAGGGATATTGCCAAAACGGATGACTTTTCCAATTGGATCTTCTCCGCCAGGGAAAAGATTGTCGACTACGGTCTTTCCCAGCAGACAGACCTTTGCAGAAGCCCGTACATCCTGATCGGAAAACATAATTCCATCCTTAATCACCAGTTTACGGATGTCCATATATTCCGGACTGACCCCCTGAATATTGGTTGGCCAGTTACTGGCTCCGTTGATCGCCTGTCCGCTGGAAGAGGCCAGCGGTGAAATGATGGAGATATCGGGTGCATCTTTTCTCATGGCATCAACATCTTTCATGGTTAAAGTTTTGAAGCTGCTTCCACCCAGTCTTGCACCGCCGGGTTCGTTACTATATGGGGTGATGGTAATCATATTAGAACCCATACTAGCCAGGGAAGCATTGATACTTTCCTTAGAACCTTCACCAATGGACATCATTGTGATTACTGAAGCTACACCTATAATAATACCCAGCATAGTCAATAAGGCACGTAATTTATTGCGTTGCAAAGCTCTGATAGCTAATCTGATTAAATTGAGGAGTTTCATGGTAGCTGATTTAGTAGTCGTCTGCAGCTGGTAACGAAGCCAGAGCCTCTTTTGCTGAACGATTGTTGGTATTCATGGAATCTTTCTGAACTCTTCCATCCTTCAGGGTAATTGTTCTGCTGCTGAAACCGGCGATATCCGGTTCGTGCGTAACAAACACAATTGTTCTGCCGTTCTGGTTCAGGTCTTGCATGAGGGACATAATCTCGTACGATGTACGGGTATCCAGGTTTCCGGTCGCTTCATCTGCGAGAATCATTACTGGTTCGTTAACTAATGCCCTGGCAATAGCCACACGCTGTTGCTGTCCGCCTGAAAGTTGATTTGGTGTGTGGTCAAACCTGCCGTCCAGTTTAACTGCCTGAAGAGCGGCAATAGCTCTTTCTTTTCTCTCTTTTGTACTGACTGTGGGGTTATAAAGCAAAGGTAGTTCTACGTTTTCCAGTGCTGTAGTCCTGGGCAGTAAATTGTAGGCCTGGAAAACGAAACCAATCTTTCTGTTTCTCAATTTAGCCAGTTCGTCTCTGGAGAGCTCTTTGATATTCACCTTATCGAGCATGTAAATGCCATCTGTCGGTTTATCCAGGCAGCCGAGCATATTGAGTAAAGTGGTTTTCCCGGAGCCGCTGCTTCCCATAATGGTGACGAATTCTCCTGAATTAACTTCAAATGAAACACCTTTTAGTGCTCTTACAATTTCAGTACCCATCGTAAATTCACGCTTTACGTTCAGGATCTCTAGGATTTTGTTGCTCATCGTTTTTTTCCTCCTGGTCTGGTTGGCATAAACGGACTTTTTACTGCCGCTGCATTGGCTGCTGCTGCACTTTCCATTCCGGTAATAACCACATCATTTGTACTTAAACCATCCAGTACCTGTACATGGTTATTATCATTCAGGCCGGTTTTTATTTTTTTCTGTACCAGCTTATTCCCTTGCAGTAACCATACATAGCTATCAGGTACTTTCACTGTTTCAGCTTTTATTGAACCCGGGGTTTTAGGCTTCATCGCATTTTTGTTGCCCACCTTAGCTTCTTTTTTCTTTTCGGGAGCAGGGACAATCTGATATTGTTTCTTCAGGCTGGAGTCAGGATTAAACTTGATAGCCTGTACAGATATCAGTGAGGCGTCACTTATCTCTTTGGTATAGATCACAATATTAGCTGTCATTCCAGGCTTTAGTTTCTTGTCATCATTGGGGGCGTCAATCAGCGTTGCATAAGTCACTACGTTTGCCGAAATAGAAGGTTGTAACCGGATTTCTTTCACAGTTCCGTTAAAAGTATCGTTAATAAAAGCATCCACGGTAAAACTGGCTCTCAGCCCTTTGACTACATTACCTATGTCGGCTTCATCTACCTTAGCCTGTACCTGCATTTTGGTAATATCCTTGGCTATCGTAAAGATTGTTGGTGTATTGAAACTTGCAGCCACGGTCTGGCCGATATTAACGCTCCTGCCCAATACAACCCCATCGATAGGCGAGTAGATCTGGGTAAAGGATAAGTTTCTTTCCGCGGCACGTAACTGTGCCTGTGCGCTATTGACATTAGCTTTGGCTACCTGATAGGTGTTGAGGGCAATATCATAATCAGCCTTACTGATAGATCCTGTTTCGAAAAGTTGTTTCTGACGGTTAAAGTTCGCTGCCTGGTAAGCCTGATTACTTTGTGCCTGTACGAGCCCGGCTTTAGCCTGATCGACTGTTGCCATAATCAGTGTTTTATCCAGTTCAGCAAGCAGCTGCCCTTTTTTTACGACAGAATTGAAATCTGCATATAAGGCAGAGACTGTTCCGGATACCTGGGTACCTACAATTACAGTATCTACTGGTTGTATTGTTCCGGTCGCAGTCACACTGGTAGAAATTGCCCCTTTACTCAGTGTTTCTGTTGTTAATACAACGGGTTTATCCTTATTCCTTAGAAAGAAATACCAAACCAGACCAGCTAAAACAATTACTGAGGCTATGATTAAGATTGTTTTTTTAGACTTCATGACTTATAGTTTAATGGGTATTCCAAGATAAAATTCATAGATTCTTTCGGCCAGGGCAGCGTTATATTTGGCTTGTATATAAGCCTGCATGGCCTGCACATAGAGATTTCTCTGCTGATAAAAGTTAACAAGATTGACCGAACCAATTTTTAGCTCCTGCGTAGCTATCCGGTAGACTTCGGTATTATACTTTAACTGTTCAATAGCAGATACAAACTGATTCTGTGAATTCTGGGCCGTGATATAAGCTTTCTCCGTAGTTAGTGCCAGCGTAGTTTTCGTGTTTTCAAGAGCCAGCTGAGATTGTGCAACTTCTATCTTCGCCTTTGCGACATTGGTTTTATTCTGTCTGTTCGTAAAAATAGGGATAGAAAGAGTTAAGCCTGCCTGTTGATAAAAGTTGTTGTCAAACTGCCTGAATGCATTATAGGTGGGGTCGTTGGCATAACTTGTACCAATTCCGGCACCCAGGGTTAAAGTCGGCAGATAACCGGATTTTGCTTTATCGAGGTCAAAACCTGATATCCGTACTGCCAGTTCAGCATTTTTAACTTCGGGACGGTTCTGTAAAGCATACTGTTGTACAGTTTGCAGGTCTGGTATGCGCTGATCAGAGATTACGGTATCTGGTTTAACAATGTCAAAATCGTGTGTTGCGGGTAACTGTAACAATTGTTTCAGGGTTATTTTATCCTGACGTTCGGCATTTTGAGCCGCTGTAAGATTATACTTGTCACCGGCAAGCTGGGCCTGGAACTGGGCAACATCTTTTTTTGCCGACGAACCAACATCGTAACTACGTTGTGTCTGCCCCAGTTGTGCGGTTGAAGTTTTAACAAGGTCCTGATTGTAGATAATACTTTCCTTGTCGACAAGGATACTCAGATAAGCTTGTGTAATCTGTAAAGTAATATCATTCTCACTTGTCAGAACAGCATAATTGGCCGACTGAACGGAAAGGTCTTTTTGTTTGATATCAGTTTTCAGATAACCTGCTCTGTATAAGGTCCAGGTTGAACTTAATCCATAGGCTCCGGAATAGTTAATGGCATTTGTTGTACCAGAAGTATTCAGGTTATAGTGATTAAAGGATTGTGAGGCAGAACCAGAGAGATTTGGCAACAAAGCCGATTTCGATTGTAAAAGGTCTTGTTTTGAGCTTTCCGTAGTCAGTCTCAGTGTTTTTAACTGAATGTTATTCTGCTTTGCATATTGAAGACAGGTTGCCAGGTCCCAGAGTACCGGAACAGGCTTAGCTGTAGTATCCTGGCCATACCCCTTCAAAGAGGAGAATCCCAGAAATAAGAGGAGCAGATTTTTAATGGTTAATTGTGACATATAGCTGAGTATAAAAATCCGGTTTAACAGATCTAATTAACGCTTATTTACAAGGTTAAAAAAACATAATCGACTGGAGGAGAAAACATACCGACAAAGAACAGTTTCTGGACGACGGAAAGATTTGCACCTAAGCCCTAAGGTTGATTACCTTGTCCATCATTAAATATACTTAAATTTCTGATTAGATGAACCCGGTTAAAAGCAGATCTTATATTACCATACTTCTCCATTTGTTATTGTGGATGCTGTTTGCTTTTGTGCTGTTTTTTTATATTCCTTTATCCTGGAATATTGTGATACCGCCACAGTTCTGGGTCAAGCAATTTGTGATATTGTTTATCCTCATGTTTGTGTTTTATCTCAACAGTTATGTCCTTGTTCCCAGGTTATTATTGAAGGATAAGATCATGACATTTGTAGTTACTATGGTCATTATCTCGGTTGTTACAGGTTTGTTAACCAAAACACTGGATAATGCGTTGCATTTACCCGCGTTGCTGGATAAAGCATTTAAGGGAGGAGGAGGAATAAAGTTTCAGCGCCGGCAGGATAAACTTGATATCTTTCTGGCGATGTTAACCCTTTTTATTTTTGGTATCAGCACAAGTGTCACCATGATTTTGAAGTGGCAGTCTGATAAACAACTAAGAGAGGCCCTCGAAAAAGAGAAGATAGGTTCGGAGCTGTCCTTTTTAAAGGCACAGATTAATCCTCATTTCTTCTTTAATACACTGAATAATATTTATGCTTTGACACATGTGGATGTAGAAAACTCGCGCAAAGCACTACATAAATTATCGAGAATGATGCGTTACCTTTTATATGATACGCAGGCTGGAAGTACACCTTTGAGTAAGGAAGTGTCTTTTATTGTGGATTATATTGAACTAATGAAGCTTCGTCTGAATGATACGACTAAAGTGACTTTTGAAGGCCCTCTGATTAACAATGATATACAGATTGCGCCTATGTTATTTCTTCCTTATATAGAAAATGCCTTTAAACACGGGGTAAGTTCAGTGAAACCTTCGGTGATTGCTATAGAGCTGAGCATGGAGGATAATACACTGGATATGACAGTGCGGAATTCGATTTTTGCCGAAAACGCAGAAATTGCGGATAATTATGGCGGAATAGGCCTGACTAACACCAAAAGACGACTGGATCTGTTGTATCCGGGAAAACATACTTTTTCAGCTGAAAAAGCTGAAGATACGAATGAGTTTATTGTTCATTTAACCTTAGTACTTGATGATATTGAATTGCATAGCAGTAGACGATGAGCCTCTAGCCCTTGGGCTGGTGTGCAGTTTTATTGAACAAACCCCGTTTCTTAATTTAGTAGGGAGTTTTTCGAGTGGGGTAAAAGCCCTGACATTGATCCATGAACAGCAGATAGATCTGATCTTTCTGGATATTCAAATGCCTGACCTGACGGGTATTCAGTTAGCAAGAATTCTGGACAGGCAGCCCGGCAGTAGCGGGCCAAGGGTTATATTTACAACCGCCTTTAATAATTTTGCGCTGGAAGGATATAAGGTTGACGCATTGGATTATTTGCTGAAGCCATTTAATTACGAAGAGTTCCTGATTGCTGCAAACAAAGGAAGGGCTTATGCTGAATTAGTCAGGCCCATACAGGCCCCGGCTTCGGCTCCTGCGGAACAGGAAGAAGAATATATATTCTTGAAAGTTGAATATCAACTGGTTAAGGTAGCTATTAAAGACATCCTCTATATAGAGGGATTGAAAGACTATGTAAAGGTGTACCTTGAAGAAACTGAGCGCCCCATTCTGACGCTGACCAGTCTGAAGGTCCTGGAGCAAAAACTTTCTTCTAAAATATTTATGCGGGTTCACCGCTCTTATATAGTTTCTCTTGATAAAGTGAATTCTGTAACTAAAAACAGTCTGCATATCGGGGTTCTCAGCATTACTGTCGGAGACCAATACAAAGAAGCATTTAATAGTTATCTAAGTCGCTGGATGTAAGTAGATTGTAGGGTTGACTCCTGCTGCAATAATATTATTGTTATTTTGCAGGATCTAATCTGTCAGTCTATGTCGAATCCTTTGAAGTTAATCTTCCTGTTAACGCTCCTCTTTTTTGCTTCTTGTTCTTCTGTGTATGTACCTAATGTACCCAACACACCTATGTTAAGTACACAGGGTGAATTTAGCGGGGGGGCGCATATCAATCTGAAAGGAGATGCCAACTTTAACGGGGCTTATGCTGTGGCCAGTCATATTGGTGTTTTGGCTGGGGGAGCGTATATGAAGGATGAGCGTACCCGTAAAGATATAAACCGTAAACAGGTAGAAGCTGGCGCGGGTTACTTTAATACTTTCGGTCCTGAGAATAACAGGATCCTGGAAATATATGCGGGTATTGGAAGAGGGACAACCAACCGCACTTTCAGAACATATGATGATAATATTTTAACGAATACAGAATTTCAGCAGGTTAATTATAATAAAACCTTTTTGCAATTCAACTATAGCTCTAAGAAGAACAAAAACTTCCATCTCTTCGGGAACAACTACCCTTTAAATTATGGAACTGCAATACGTGTGAGTCACGTAAGTATGAGCCGGTTTCTGATTAATGGTGCTATGCAGCCCAAAGAAGACAACATCTTTGTGGAACCCATATTCTTTACCCGTATGCGCCTGAGTAAAGCTGTTCAGTTACAGTATACCACCAGCTATAATCTGGGACTGAAAAACCGTAAATATATGACAGCAGGGAACTCGATTTTCAGCATTGGTGCGGTAATTAATACCGGCGGCCTGAAGAAGAAAGATTAACAGAAAAATATACTATTTAACTATTTGTTTTTCTGGTTGTTATCTTTTGGTTTTAAAATATAATCAAGGTGTAAAATTAGTATTACCTGGATATTATTTTTAATTACTATATACCTTTTATTGTGTTTTGGGAAAGTAATAATTTTTCTCTAAATTATTATACCCATAATAAGGTATTTAAGCAGTGTAATTAGGTATTTTTCAATCTCTTTTCAGAATATATTAAAAAATTAATTAACTGATACACAGTTAATTATGTAATTAAGTTGCTTAATGTTTGGATAATTTTGCTTTTAGTGCAATTAAATTCCGTTTCGGAATGGTAGATTAGCTCCCAAATTGACAGATTTTTGTAGATACTGGCTTACCTATGGGCTCTGAAATACAAATGTTCAATGCTTAAATGATATTAAGTAAATATATTTCCAGCAATGAAAAACCATCTAAAGTACAACAGAAACGGTCTCTCTCCGAACCTCTTCATTCCACCTGAACGGTGTGATGTTTCAGAAGATTCCCAGTCGCAATTTTAAGTTATTAATAGAAACCAAATAAGAAGATGAATAAAGGGTGTGCTCTATAGCTGAGCGGGCCCGTTTATGCTTGTTTCCTGTTTTTTGGTTTAAATATATTCTACTATTTTATACAATACGCTCATGAACAAAAAAGTTAAGCATTTCGCTATGCTTATCGGATTGCTGTTTGCATTCGGTGCTAAAGCTCAGGTTGGAATAGGTACTAACGTTCCCGACGCCAGTGCCCAATTGGAAGTACTGTCTACCTCAAAAGGTCTCCTTATCCCAAGATTGTCGCTTACACAACGTAACGATATCAATAATCCTGCCAATGGTTTATTAATTTATCAGACTAATAGTTTACCGGGATTTTATTTCTACAATAATGGACAGTGGCAAAGACTGGTAAATAACTCTGAGTTAACTTCAGGAGGTAATGGAACGAGCGGAAATACGATCTTAAACGGAAACGTTGCTCCTTCGTCAAATATGGGTTCAAATGGTGATTTCTATTTGAATACCAGTACAAATACGTTATATGGACCTAAAGCATCAGGAAACTGGCCTTCTTCAGGAATTCTGCTGGTAGGTCCGAAAGGGGATCCTGGACTTCCGGGGAATTCTTTGCCCGTAACCGGGAAAACAGTCACATCGGGTGGTACAATCCTGATTGGTAATGGTCAGGAAGCGGTATTGAAGGACATTACGCTGGATCTGGCGGACAAGGCTGTTACTTCGGCAAAAATTGCAGATGGAACGATTGCTGACGTAGACCTGGATAAAACAAATATTCCACTGAGTGGTTTCGGGGCACCAGTTAAACATGTGTCCTTGGGAGGATACAGAATAACTAATCTGGCTACACCGACAAAAGATCAGGATGCGGCAACAAAGAAATATGTAGATGACCTATTCACAGGACCAGCTGTCCCGGGACAACCTGGACAAGCGCCAAGCCTGAGTTTTGATGCGGCTTATAATTTATCTGTTAAAGGAGGTAATTCGGTAAGTCTTGCAGATCTTAATCAGTCTTTAAGTCTGGTGGGAACAGTGCTTTCTATCTCCGGACCAAGAAACAGCCAGGTAGATCTTTTCTCTTTATTAAGTGGTGGAAGCGGCGGTGGCCTTGTGGCTCATGATGCCACGCTTACTGGACTTGGGAACCTGGGTAGCCCGTTGGGATTGGCCAATTCGGGAGTTGTTCCGGGTGTATATAACTCTGCAAATATTACCGTAGATGCAAAGGGAAGAATTACTGCCGCAGCAAATGGCAGTGGTAGCAGTACAGGTGCAGTGACTTCGGTGGCTGTAACCTCAGCAAATGGTTTAACAGGTTCGGTGATTAATCCTTCAACTACTCCTAATATCACTCTGGGAACTTCTGTTAACGGAGTTTTAATGGGGGCGGCTGGTGCAATTACTGCCGCGCCGACAACAGGTTCGGGAGCTGTGGTTTTAGCGAATTCACCAACATTGATTGCACCAAATATCGGAAATGCAACGGGTAATATTGATGGGACTGCACGTAATGTGACTGGGATAGTTGGTCTTGTAAATGGTGGTACCGGTGCAAATAATGCCCCTGATGCAAGGACGAATTTAGGACTGGGAAATGTAGATAATACTTCGGATATCAATAAACCAGTCAGCGATGCGACAAGAACTGAACTGGATAAAAAAATAAATGCGAATGCACCGGTGACGGCTGCAACTAAAACAAAAATAACCTACGATGTCAATGGTTTAGTGATCAGAGGTGAAGATGCGACGACTGCTGATATTGCAGAAACTACAAATAAGAGATATATAACAGATGCCCAGCTTACTTTAATTAATAACGTAACCAATACAAACACAGGTGATCAGATTGCACTTACAGTGCCGGTAACGCCAAATGGGGCTTTGATCTCAACCAATGTTCAGGCTGCATTAGAAGAATTACAGGGGAAAATCACGACTTCAGCTGGTGGTGGTTTAACTGCGGTTAAACATGACGGAACTTTAACGGGTGATGGTAACACAACACAGCTGGGATTGGCTGACAAAGCTGTAATGCTTACAAAAATGGCAGATATGGGAGCTAATTCACTTATCGGAAGAAGTTCTGCCGGTACTGGAAGCCCTGAATATCTGACTGTCGGATCAGGAATCAGTTTAAGCGGTGGTGTATTATCTGCGAATGTTCCGGTTGCAACACCAGCTACTCCCGGATTAATGAATCCTGCTGATAAAGCTAAACTGGATGGGCTGACTAATTATAGTCTGCCTGTTGCTTCGGCTTCTGTATTGGGGGGTGTTAAAATAGGTGCAAACCTTAGTATTGATGGCAGTGGCGTACTATCTGCAATCAGTTCTGGTAGCAGTGGTATTACTGGCGTAACTGCAGGAGCTGGTCTGGCTGGTGGTGCCCTGACTGGGAATGCTACTTTAAGTCTGGCTACGATCCCTGGGAATACAATTCTGGGAAACATCGGAACAACAGATGCAGTGCCGACAGGCCTGACTGCATTAACTGTTAAATCAATTTTGTCTTTAGATAATGTTAAAAACCTGGATCAAACCAATGCGGATAACCTGACTACCGGAACTATCAAGTCCGGTCTTTTCGGAAACGGAACTATTCCTGTCGGTGCATTGAAAACTACGGGTACTGCTGACGGAACAACTGTCCTTCGCGGAGATGGAACCTGGGGACCTATCACTGCTGGCTCACTGACTGGTATACTTCCGGTTGTAAATGGAGGAACAGGTATCGGATCATATACTGCAGGAAATTATATTAAGGCAGGAAATGCAACTACTTTAATCGAGGTTACGCCAGCGGTTTTAAAAACCGATCTTGGAATAGACCAGAAAGAGGATACCGCCAATAAAAGTATAGATGATACTTTCTCCGGTAATTCAGATACTAAATTCCCAACAGAAAAAGCAACAAAGACTTATGTTGATAAAACTGTTGCTGCAGCGGTAAAAGCGGCGGAAATAGGGGCTGGTGCTGTACCTGATGCAGATGCCATCACTAAAGGAAAATTAAAGCTGACGGGTGATCTGGGTGGAACTGCAGATGTGCCACAGGTAAACTTTGTAGGTGGTGTAACTGCTGGTGTGATTAAAGACGGCGTAACGCTCGCAAATGCAGCGACAGCGGTTAATACACCAAACACAATTGTCAAAAGAGATAACAGCGGCAACTTTTCTGCTGGTAAAATTACAGCAGATCTGTTGGGGAACGCAACTACGGCTACAACTGCAGGATCAGCAACTACTGCGGTTAATGTAACGGGTGTTGTGGCTATCGTAAATGGCGGAACAGGTGCAACAGATGCGCCGGGTGCCAGAGCAAATTTAGGTCTGGGTAATGTACAGAATACAGCAGATAAGGATAAAATTGTAAGTGATGCTACACTGGCAGCATTAAATGGAAAAATAAATACATCGGATAAAGGTGCACCATCGGGTGTAACCCCGCTGGATGCATCAGGTAAAATTGATACTAAATATTTACCAAATTCTTTAACAGGCGCTGTAACTTATCAAGGCACTTATAACGCGGTCACCAATTCACCTGCACTGGCTTCTCCTTCTGGTTCTAATAAGGGTTATTATTTTGTAGTTACGGCAGCCGGAACGCAACAGGGTTTATCTCTTGGGCTGGGTGACTGGGTAATTTCAAATGGTACAACCTGGGATAAAGTAAGCAGTAGCAGTACGATCTCAACTGTATTTGGCAGAACAGGCGCAGTTGCCGCTGCAGCTGGTGACTATAATACTGACCAGGTAACAGAAGCAGGGAATAAATACTATACTGATGCAAGGGTAAGTGCGAATGCGACAGTGGTTGGTAAAGAAAACTCTTCAAACAAAAGTACTGATGGCACACTGGCCAGTAATTCGGATACTAAATTTCCGACGGAAAAAGCAACAAAAACATATGTTGACAGTAAGATTCCAGCATTTACAGCTGCTGATGCCAGCAAGGTTCTAACAGTAAATGGTGGTGGTACAGCAGCAAGCTGGGTTACCCCGGTTGGCGGTGGCGGTAGTGGAACAGTAACTTCAACCTCGATTGTGAATGCAAACGGGATTAGTGGTACTGTGGCTACACCAACTACCACACCAGCGATTACATTGGTTTTAGGAGATATCAAACCTATATCTGTCACAGCTACAGGAGCGATTTCTACAACGGGAACTATGAGTGCAAGTAATCTGAAAGGTACTAATACAGGAGACCAAACAGATATTACCGGTAAAGCGGGAACTGTAGATACCAATGCACCGATATCAGGTGATGTGACTACTACAGCTAAAAATACAGTGGCTATTAACCCTAATGCGGTGACTTATGCTAAAATGCAGGCTATGACCCCTAATAAATTATTAGGATCAGGTGCGTCGGGAACAGGGGTCAGTGAAATTACGCTGGGTACTGGTTTAAGTTTCTCAGGGAATACACTGAATGCAGCGACTGGTGGTGGTGGCGGATCAGTAAATAGTGTATCTGTGGTCTCCGCTAACGGAATCAGTGGGACAGTTTCTAATCCGACAACAACACCGGCAATTACACTGGCGCTGGGAGATATCAGACCAACTTCTGTGGTCTCGGCAGGAGTCATCAGTGGAAGTAACCTTTCTGGTACTAATACAGGAGATCAGAACATCATCCTTTCGGGTGATGTAAATGGCAGTGGTTTTGGCGCAATAACGACTACCATTGGTGTTAATAAAGTGACTTCTTCTCATATTCTGGACGGAACTATCGTTGCGGCTGATATAGCCAATCAAACGATCACTGCCACTAAACTGAATAACATTACAGCAAACGGGACTGCAGGACAAGTGCTTTCTTCAAACGGAAGCGGTGGATTTACCTGGGCAACCGCTGGAGGTGGCGGAGGTACTACAGATTTAACTTATACTGCTGCGCCGACCCAGGGAACAATTACGCCGACTACTCCCGGAAAAGCGGTTATTATTCCGGGAGCAACAGCAGTTGCAGCCGGTCTGATGCCAAATACAGATAAATCTAAACTGGATAAGATTGATGATATCGTACAGGCTACTGATGCGAACAAAGTGTTAACGGTAAGCGCTGATGGTTCAAAGGCCAGCTGGGTAACGCCGGCGGCTTCCGGAGGTAGTTCATTGATTACTTATTATCTGAACAATAAGAAATACTTTATCAGGGCAACAGGCCCGGGTGTAACAGCTACTTTATCTGGTAATACAGTTACTGTAGTGATTCCGACAGGTGTAACCTTAGATTATTTTAAAGTCAAAACCAGCTATTCAGAACTGGGCAGTCAGGCCTTCATGAATATTATTATTACAGATAAGAATGCGCTTTGGAATAACGGACCGGATGATTTAGTCGTACCTGTTGTTCAGATTATCGATATCAACTCTGCATCACCGGTTGTGAATGCAGTAACGATGATGGGTGGTACCAACTTTGGTTTTACACTACAGGGATATTCGGGTGGAACGATTAATCTGCAGACAAATAATATCAGTAACCACACAGGATCACTTGGTTTTTTTATCACAGTAAGACCTTAATCATATGAAAGCATTTAAAGTTTATGCAGCTGTTCTATTTTTAATGATTTGTACGTTTCGAAGTCAATCACAAACAATAACTCAGTTTAACGGTCAGTTCAATATTCTGTTTATCAATACCGGACAGGAACCCAATGTCTATTATATTAACGGATCGTTTTCTGATGCTGCAAATATGTTTAATGCTAATCAGGTACGTAAAGGTGACCAAATCATTGATAAAAGTGGAAATACCTTCGAAATTGTAGATGTCACTATTGATGGGACAAATATCAATACAACTTCGAAAGCTTTTGATGGTATTCCTCCGGGAATTGGTCTGGGGCTGATTTACAGGCCAAGTCCGCGGGGATTTCCGCTGACAACGATCAATACACCGGCAGCTGCACTGACCAGTGCTTCAAATACGGCGATACTGGCGATCAATACAGCTATACCAAATTATACTGCGGGAGATGCACTTCCATCTTCCACGGGAACAGTTGGGGATATCATTTTTAATTCAGGAGATCAGTTACTGTATCAGTTAACCAGTGATGGCTGGAAAAGTATTCCTCCGGGTGGTATCCGTACGGAATATGCTAATCCACCATCTTCAGCTGATCCGGGAACAAAAGGGGATATCTTTACTTCTTACTGGGATAGTAAATATTATGTTTTTGATGGCTCAAGCTGGGCTCAGCCAAAAACTCTGGCGGCTTTGCCAACTTCTTCAAAATATGGGGATGTGTTTTTTGTCAAAGGAGAGATGAAGCTCTATATGATGGGCGGGGATAATAAGTGGAAAGTGATCAGTAGCTCGTCTATCCCAGGTGGTCCGGGAACAGACTTGCCAACGCAATCCAAGCCTGGTGATATGTTCTTTAATACTGATCAGAACATTTTATATGTTTATGATAAAAACGGGAAATGGGTAGAGGTTTCTACTAATGGTTCAAATCCTTCAGGAAGTGTTAATCCTGATCCTTCGGCAACGGTAGTTAAGGAGGGCAATTTATTTTACAATACTTCAGACCATAAGCTTTATGTTTATAATGGTACAGCCTGGGTACCGATTGATCTGAGCCTGCGTACCGGACAGGTTTTTGTTGGAAATAGTTCTAATATTGCAAGCGGGGTTACACTGGCAGGGGATGCTACACTTAATGCATCGGGAAGATTATTAATTAAAGACCATGCTGTAACAGATGAAAAACTGGATAAGGCCAATATCCCTTTAAGTGGTTTTGCCATTCCTACTGACAATGTCTCATTCGGAGATGGGACAACAAATTATAAAATTGTAAATATTGCAAGCCCTACAGGTCCTTCTGATGCGACAACTAAAGGATATGTAGATGCTTTGTTTTCCTCGCCAAGTCTTTTGTCTCTGCCATTAAATAACTTTTTTGTAGGTAACTCTTCGAGTAAGGCTACGGCAACTGCAAAAAATATGATCCCGATCAGTGGGTTTGACAGGGCCTATGCAAATGTATCTATGGGGACAGGAGCATTAGGACCTAATTTTAAAATTATCAATATGGCCGATCCTGCCTCCGGACAGGATGCCGCTACTAAAAATTATGTAGATACACATGTATTTGCACCAGCAAACCTGAATCTTCCAAAAGGAAATATGTTTGTCGGAAGTGATATCAGTACTGCGGTAGCAGTAGCAAAAAATACAATCTTATGGAGTGAATTCGGAGCTGCGGCAACTGATGTCTCTGTGGGTGGTTTCAAAATTAATAACCTTGCAGATCCGGTAGCTGTACAGGATGCGGCAACTAAAAATTATGTAGACAAGAAGGTTATCAGTCCGGCAAGTCTTACACTGACCAAGGGGAATTTCTTCATTGGAGATGCCACTGGAAAAGCGGCAGATGTAGCTAAAAGTACTATTCCTTTAAGTGGCTTCGCGGCAGCAGCTACTGATATTTCTATAGGTGGATTCTTACTGAATAATGTAGCTGCACCGTTAGCCGATGCAGATGCATCCACCAAAAAGTATGTGGATGATCTTTTCAAAACTCCGGCTTCTCTTCTGGCTTTACCAGCGGGGAATTTCTTTGTGGGTAATGCAGGGGGAAAAGCTGAAGCAACAGCAAAAAAACTAATCCCAATCAGTGGATTTGCTAAAGCAACTGACAATATTTATATGGGTGATGCGGCTACGCAGTATGGGATCAGCTTTTTGGCGGAACCATTGTTTGCCCAGGATGCGGCCACTAAAAACTATGTGGATACAAAGACTTCATCTGTAGGATCAATCATTTTACCAACCGATCATATCCTGGTAGGGGATGCAACTAATAAGGCTGTAGATATTGCTAAAAATGCTGTTCCTCTAAGTGATTTCGGTACTGCAACAACAGATATTTCTCTGGGTAACGGGACAGCAAATTTCAAAATTACCAATCTGGCTGATCCTGCTGCGGATCAAGATGCTGCCACTAAAAAATATGTGGATTCCAAATCTTCAAAAATACCAGTTGGGCCAACTGCACCAGGTACTGCTGTTGCCGGGGATACTTATTACAATACAGCTGATAACCGCTTATATGTTTATAATGGTACATCGTGGGTACCGATGGACAATAAGCTGGCCGACCAGCAACTGTACGTAGGTAATTCTGCTGGCGTTGCAGTGTCTACACCAAAAAATGTAATTCCACTCAGTGGGTTCGGTTCGGCTCAGGCGGATGTATCCATGGGTAATTTTAAACTGACTAATCTGGTTGATCCTTTAGCGGATCAGGATGCGGCTACAAAAAAATATGTTGATGCAGGATTACTGACTGCGGGAGCTAATGCAAAAGATAACCTGGGTAACCACAGGGCAACAGAGAATATCAAGCTATCGGTATTTGCCATAAGTAATGATGGAGCAGATGGAAAGGGAGTGACTTTTGACACGCAGGGAAATGCCAGTTTTGGCCAGGACTTAACGATTAATGGAAATCTTTATACCCCATCAGACAGGAGACTGAAGACCAATATTGAAACCCTGGGAAATGTACTTCAGAAAATAGATCAGTTAAGAGGAGTAAGATTTGAATATAAGGACCAGCACAAGTATGCTGCGGGACAGAAAATCGGGGTGATTGCCCAGGAACTGCAAAAGATATATCCTGAAATGGTAACCAAAGGTAAAGACGGCTTTTTAAAAGTTGATTATACTCAGCTTACCGGTATGTTGATCCAGGCAGTAAAAGAACAGGAGCAAAAAATTGATGAATTGCAGATTCGCATGAATCAGCAGCAGGAACAGATTAACAGTATCCTGAAAAGAATGCAATAATAAAATTAGGACAGCAGAATTTTGAAGACATTATACCATACGATAAAGATTATAATTTTCTTATTGCTTGCCGGAACTGCTTCAGTTTCGGCACAGGCATTTTTTAGGGTTATTGGTGGTGTTCCTCATCTTCCGGCGATTGATCCTGTAACAGTGGCTACTCCTTTACCCGGAATGCTGATCTACAGTAATACGGATAAACAGCCAATGATCTATAATGGGGCAACCTGGGAAACGTTATGCAGCAGTAATATTAATACTGCTACAGTGAAGGATTACCTGGAAGTCAAAACCGGAATCCCATATTTATCTTCTCTGGATGCTGAACCTGCAGGAGCTGCTTCCTCGGGAGGAGTCTATTTTTCCAAAACGGATCATACCATGAGAGTCAATGATGGTAATTCGTGGTATGCAGTAGCCGAATTACTGGCAAAGAGTAGTTTTACGCCTCACAATGGTTTTTCAACAAACAGCGGGCTGAAAATTTCTAAGCTCCCGGTGCTGACAACTAACCCTGCGCCTCTGGGTTTATCGGCCGGGGCAATTTATATTAACACAGTATCCAGGGCTATTCGTTATTATGACGGTACGGTGTGGAAAGACGTCAGTTGCCTGCCGGTAATTTCAACAATTATACCTACTAAAATCACGAATGTTTCTGCAATAAGCGGAGCAAATATTATGAACAATGGGGGTTCAGCAGTAACTCTCCAGGGGATATGCTGGAGCACCAGTATTTATCCTGATACAACATTAACGACTAAAACAAGAAACCTGATATTCGGAACTGATGTGGGCTTATTTCCCGGGATTATATCCGGTTTGCAGGCGAATACGGTTTATCATGTTCGCGCCTATGCAGTAAACAGTTCGGGTGTGGTCTATGGAGAAGATCTGACTTTTACTTCGGCAATGGCTTCATTGCCATCAATTATTACACTGGATATAGATAATATTTTCCCGATTATGGCCAATAGTGGCGGGATAATCAGCAGTGACGGTGGGGCACCGGTTACTGCCCGTGGTATCACCTGGAGTTCGACAGGAGATCCAAAAGATGATCAGGATGCAGTAATTAGTCTGGATGGTTCTGGTGTTGGAACATTTCCAAGCCGGCTGATTGACCTGCTCAAAAATACAACTTATTATGTACGGGCATATGCCGTCAATATTATTGGTAAGGCTTATGGTAACCTGTTGCAGTTTACAACACCCGCAGCCACGGCACCTGTACTGAGCTCACCAAATATTAAGATTGTAGATATTACCGATGTTTCAGCAGTTAGTGAAGTAACCATTATTAATAATGGGGGAGAGGTCGTGACTGAGCGCGGAATGAGCTGGAGTACTGACAGGGTGAACTTTACCTATGGCCCTTCGACTACGGTTAATCCTACTGATATTGGAACGTTTGTCTGCAATATTACTGGTCTGAAGCAAGGAACACTGTATTATGTACGGGCTTATGCAAAAAATAGTGTCGGGATAAGTTATAGCAGTGAATCCAGTTTTATCACCACCTCTCTGCCCACTTTAACAACACTGGCTCCATTAAATTATGATGCAGCAAGTCATGTGGATGGTAACTTTGCAAGTTATGACGGAACAATAGCCATGAGTGGCGGAGATATTACCAGCAATGGTGTCTCGCTGATTACTAAACGGGGAATTGTATGGAGTACAGATCCGAATCCTACTACAGATTTAACTACTAAAGCTGAACAAAATGTGACCAATGGTGGTAAGGGTGTATTCAGGAGTTACCTGACTTCTTTATCTCCGGGAACCATGTATTACGTGAAGGCTTATGCGATTAATAGTATGGGGACAGCTTATGGAGAAGAATTTAAATTCAGAACCCCACAGGTCCCTGATCTGACGACAAACCCTGCGGTTCTGCTGACTAATATTACGGGAAGCGGCGGTGGAAATATTGTGGATGATGGCCGGATGCCGGTGAATACCCGGGGGGTATGCTGGAGCACGACAAATAACCCTTCTATTGATGATCCGCATAGCACTAATGGCTCTGGAAGCGGTACTTTTGTAAGTGACATCACTGGATTGATGGGGAATACCAAATATTATGTGAGAGCTTATGCAATCAATAATGTCGGGATCAGCTATGGAAATGTAAGTTCATTCGTAACCGGGCCACCCGATAAGCCGGCTGTGGTTACATCCCCTATTCTGGCAACATTGGCAGCTACTGCAACGGGCGGTGGAGTGGTGACTTCAACCGGGGGAGCAGAAATCACTTCAAGAGGAGTGGTGTGGAGCCAGACGGCAAATTTCACACCCAGTCTTTCTCTGTCCACCAAAACTCAGGAAACGGGTGGCCCAGGTCAGTTCAATAGCACAATTACAGGGCTTGTACCTAACAAAACATATTATGTAAGAGCCTATGCAGTGAATAGTATTGGGGTCACTTTCGGTGAGGAAGTCAATTTTAAAACTTTTACAATTCCTTCACTGATTACGACTCAGGCAAGTAGTATCACCAGTATAGACGCAGTAAGTGGTGGTGATATTTTTAGTGACGGAGGGGATAAAGTAACCAGAAGCGGAATCGTGTGGAACACGAAACCAAATCCAACTATTGATCTACCTACCAAAACACAAACTGGTTCAGGGGTCGGCACATTTATACATACTATCCCTAAATTATTAGGAAATACAACATATTATGTCCGTGCCTATGCGATTAACAGCGCGGGTATTGCTTATGGAAATGAAATTACTTTTAGTACCAGTGCGCCGGTCCTTCCGATAATTACGACGAAAGAAGCAACAGAGATTAATGGGACCAATGCGCTAAGTGGCGGGAAGCTCATCAGTAATGGCGGGGCTTTACTGACAATGAATGGAATTGTCTGGAGCACAGTTTCGGGTTTTCAGCCGGATACGGCTACCAGGCAGAAAACTATTCAGCAATCTACTGATGATTTTGTCAGTATGTTAAACAATTTATCACCTGGAACAACCTACTATGTGCATGCCTATGCGATCAATCCGGTTGGTCTGGTATTTGGTAATGAGATTGTTTTAAGAACGCCAAGTGTACCTTCACTGACTACACTGAAACCAATTACTTCAACAATTACCAGCACATCGGCTACCAGCGGAGGTAGTATTATCAGTAATGGCGGAACTTATATCAGTAGTAATGGTATCTGCTGGAGTACTTCAAAAAATCCTAGACTGAGTGATCAGAATACTATAGCAGGTTCGGGTACGGGAAATTTTACTGCAGCACTTAAAGACCTGATGGGTTCAACGACTTATTATGTACGTGCTTTTGCCACCAACTTTGCTGGTACGGGTTATGGAAACCTGGATAGTCTGACCACAAAACCACCGGTTCCAACTACGGTAATTACAGCAAAGGCAACAGAGATCACAGCTACGACTGCAACTTCAGGTGGTGAGATTACCAGCAATGGTGGTGCGCTGGTGAGTACCAGAGGAATTGTATGGAGTACTGACCCTGATTTTGCACCAGATACAGTTACAACAAACAGGACTGCAGATACAGGTTATGAGAAGGGGATTTTTGTTAGCTATATGAAAAAACTGGTTCCCGGAACAACTTATTATGTTCGTGCTTATGCGGTCAGTATTGCCGGAACCTCATATGGAAATATAATCAGTTTTACGACACCTGATTATGCAACGCTGACTACGAATTCACCTGCTCAGGTTTCAAATACTTCTGCAATGGTGGGTGGAACAGTTACGGCTGCTGGAGGTTCACCGGTTACTGGAAGGGGAGTCGTATGGAGTACAGTCTCTAATTTTACACCGGATGCTTCTTCAGCAAATACAACCAGTAACGGTGCAGGTATCGGAAGTTTCGACAGCCAGCTAAAGGATTTGCTTCCTGATACTAAATATTATGTCAGGGCTTATGCGATAACGATGGCTGGTGCAGCTTATGGCCAGCAGGTAAGTTTTACTACCTATCCTCCGGGATTGAGTACTTTAACTACTATAGCGCCTACACAGATCACAGGAAATACGGCATCCAGCGGTGGGATTATCAGTGATGAGGGAGGTGTCGTTGCCGATACGCGCGGGGTGGTCTGGAGTACTCAGCCGGGCTTTAATCCTGACCTGGTTCCGGCTTCAGGCAGAACGGTTCAGGCGGGAGCGGGTAAAGGACAATTTATCAGTAAACTTACCGGACTGATTCCTGGAACAACTTATTATATACGGGCTTATGCTTCGAACCGGGTAGGTACAGCCTATGGAGATGAAATTAGTTTTACAACACCGGATATTCCTTCACTGACTACGATCAATATCTCTTCTGTTACCGGAACGACGGCAGTAAGTGGAGGTGTGATCAATCAGACAGGAGGAACACCTTTAACTGCACAGGGGATATGCTGGAGCATCAGCCCTAATCCAACAATTGGTCTGATCACTAAAACGAGTGACGCCGGAAATGGTGTGTTCACCAGCAGACTGGCAGGATTGAAACCAGCTACCAAATATTATGTCAGAGCTTATGCGACCAATTCTATTGGTACTGCCTATGGTAATGAAATCAGTTTTACCACTACACCTATTCTGGCGAGTGTGACAACGAATGATGCGGTGGTTACTTCAGATAATTCCATTAGCAGCGGAGGGACTATCACTTCGGATGGTGGAAATCCGGTTACTGCACGCGGTTTGATCTGGAGTAAAAGAGCAAATTTTAAACCTGATACAGTTGTCACGAATAAGACGGTTAATGGAACGGGTATAGGGAATTTTATCAGTGAGATTAACCCTATGGACAGGAGTACCACTTATTATATACGTGCTTATGCCACTAACAGTGCAGGGACAGCTTATGGAAATCAGCTGATGACTTCTATATTTCCTACTTCACCTATTCTGAATACCAATATCATTACATCAATTACAGGCGTAACGGCTGTAAGTGGTGGAGAAATTGTGAAAGATGGTGGTGCGCTGGTCACCAAACGGGGAATCGTCTGGAGTACTTCACAAAATCCGACAATATCTTTATTAACCAAGACCAGTGATGTGGATTTTGGGGATGGAACTTTTACCAGTAGTATGACTGGTTTGTTGCAGAATACTACTTATTATGTAAGGGCCTATGCGGTTAATGGTATCGGCGTGGCCTATGGATTGGAAAAATCATTTACAACACTGGCTGTTCCTACCTTAACAGCGACTACTCCTGCAACTAACATCTTGGCTACAAGTGCAGTCAGTGGAGGGAAAATCACTGATGACGGACGGACGGCTATTACCAGTCGAGGAATTGTATGGGGCACCTATGATAATCCAACTATTGATCTGAGTACAAAAACTGTAGATCAGCTGACTCAGGGAATAGGTAGTTTCACAGCGACGCTTACTGGTTTAAAAGCAAATACTACTTATTATGTAAGAGCCTATGCAACGAATATGGTAGGGATAACTTATGGTAGTCAGATCGTTCTTAAAACCAATACTGTAATGTTGCCAACATTAAGTACGGTACCAGTTACAGCAATACAAGGTATTTCGGCCGTAGGTGGTGGAATAGTCACAGATGACGGAGGGATGCCGGTTGTCACCAGAGGTTTAGTCTGGAGCTTAACCAGTTCGCCAACTATCGCACTGCCAACCAAGATTATCAATGGTACAGCAGGTACGGGTACATTCAGCAATGTCTTTGCCGGACTTATACCGGGTACTACTTATTATATCCGCGCATTTGCAACGAATAGCGCAGGAACTGCTTATGGTAATGAACTGACCTTTACAACTTCGGCCATTGTGCCCTCGTTAAGTCAGGTGGCGATTGCTAATCTGAAAATGAACAGTGCAGATGGAACTGCGAACCTGGTCTCAGATGGCGGATCGGCGATCACAGATCTTGGTCTGATCTGGAATACCGCAGATGTAATTCCTGACTGGTTAAATAACAATCTGTCAGTAGGTGCTTCAGGTACATCAATTACGGGTACAATGACCAGTCTATTACCAGCCACAAAATATTTTGTATGGGCATATGGTAAGAATGTAATTGGTACGGGTTATAGTGCGAAATCAACTACGTTCACAACACCTTCGCTGGCTTCATTGACTACAACGAAACCTAGTCTGGTCACGACAATAACAGCCAATTCGGGAGGAACAATTACGAGTGACGGAGGGGTACCGGTAACTGCCAGAGGACTGGTTTGGGGTATTGTGCCAAATCCGGTAATTGGTGGGGTTAATCAGTCATCGAATGGTACAGGTGCAGGTGGTTTTGTAACCAATATTACAGGATTGATAAAAGGTACAAAATATTATGTCAGGGCTTATGCTACCAACAGTATGGGAACTAGTTACGGTAACCTGGATAGCTTAACCACATTGGATATACCAAGTGTGAAAACAAGTCCGGCAACTAATATCCTAAGTACTTCGGTTACAAGTGGTGGTGAAATTACGAATGATGGTGGTGCGACTGTTACGGCAAGAGGGGTAATCTGGGATGTTGCTAAAGATCCGACAACAGCTTTAACAACCAAAACAGCCGATGGTACTGGCCCAGGGGTATTTACCAGTAAGGTTGGTCCGTTGGCCTTAGCTACCAAATACTATTTCAGGGCATATGCTACTAATAGTGTGGGGACTGCTTATGGTAAACTGGATAGTTTAAATACACCTGCAGTACTTCCTGTAGTTGGTCCAGTGACTATTAGCAATATGACCCAGAATACGGCTACAGGAACGGCTGCGGTAACTTATGATGGTGGAGCTGATGTTACTGCGAGAGGTTTTGTCTGGGATACTTCAACGGGTCCTTCACTGGATAATAATGTGATTTTAAGTGGTACGGGTATAGGAAGTATGAGCACGGTATTTACCGGACTGGTAGAAGGCCCAACCTACTATGTCAGAGCCTTTGCAACGAATAGCGTGGGAACAAGCTATTCTGCTGAAATGAGTTTCAAAATATGTAAACCTTTTACTGTAATTCATAAGGCTGGATTAAATGGTGCACCTGTTGATAAAACAGTGACTTATGGTTCATTCAATAGTATTATGTCAGGTGAGGCTAAATGCTGGATTACTAAAAATCTGGGGGCTGATCAGCAGGCAATTGCAGTAAATGATAACAGTGAGGCAGCTGCCGGATGGTACTGGCAGTTTAACAAGGTACAAGGATATAAAAATGACGGAACAAACCGTACACCTAATAATGCCTGGACTCCATGGATCACAGGTAATAGTGAGAATTCAAATTGGTTAGCAGCAAATGATCCTTGTGTTCAGTTACTTGGTGGCGGCTGGCGTATTCCAACATCAACGGAGTGGGTAAAGGTAATCGGATCACCGCAAAACTGGACTAGTATTGCTGATGCTTTTGCTACAGAATTAAAACTCCATGCTGCAGGTTTAATGGCGAGTAATAATGGTGTTTTAGCTTCAAGAGGGGCAAACACAAGTTACTGGAGCAGCACACAGTATAGCAGTTCTCCTTATGCTAATTATTTTTACAATGGAAACCAGGTGAGTTATGCTGATAAAGCCTATGCTATGCCAATCCGTTGTCTGAGGGATGCACAGGTGAAAAGTATTCCTTCTATAAGTAATGTGACTTTGCCGGTAGCCAGTATGACGGCTAATTCGGCAAATGGTTTGGCTACTGTGACCAACGACGGAGGGGCTTCGGTCACTAAAAGAGGATTGGTATGGAATACGACAGGTTTACCTACCCTGGCCGACAATGTTGTTCTCGTTGGTAAAGGAACAGGTGATATTACTGGTACAATTACTGGTTTAGTGGAAGGACCTACTTATTATGTTCGTGCATTTGCAACTAATAGTGAGGGTACTGCTTATAGCCCGCTGATCAATAGCTTTAAGATTTGTATTCCTTTTACTGCCATTCACAAGGCAGGCTTAAATGGAGCGCCTGTAGATAAAACAGTAACTTATGGAGTCGTAAATACTAGTATTTCGGGAGCTGCCAGATGCTGGATCACCCAAAACCTGGGCTCAGATCAGCAAGCTGTTGCTGTAAATGATAACAGCGAGGCATCTGCCGGATGGTACTGGCAGTTTAACAGATTACAGGGGTATAAAAATGACGGGACTAACCGCACACCAAATAATGCCTGGACCCCATGGGTTGGAAGTAACAGTGAGAACTTAAACTGGTTACCTGCTAATGATCCTTGTATACAATTGTTAGGTGGTGGATGGCGTCTTCCTACATCAACCGAATGGGCTACGGCGCTTGCACCTCCGCAAAACTGGACAGGTGCGGCATTAGCGTATGCGTCAGAGTTAAAAGTGCATAACGCAGGATTAATGGCTAACAACACGAGTGTGTTAAGTGCGAGAGGTACTAACATGAGTTACTGGGCCAGTACGCAATACAGCAGCGCTTCTTATGGTAATTATTTCTATAATGGTTATACCGTAAGTTATGCTGATAAAGCTTATGCTATGCCAGTCCGTTGTCTGCGTGATACATTGACGAAAAATCTTCCTTCGGTAACGAATGTAACTGTACCAGTTCCTGAGATGACAGTGAATACGGCTAATGGTTATGCTACAGTTACCAATGATGGCGGTTCTGCAATAAGCGCGCGAGGTCTGGTATGGAATACTACGGGTACCCCTACGCTTGCGGATAATATAGTTAATCTGGGAACAGGAACTGGCGCAATCAAGAGTATACTGGCCAACCTTGCAGAAGGGCCAACTTATTATGTTCGTGCATTTGCAACTAATAGTTCAGGAACAAATTACAGTCAGCTGGTGAGCAGTTTTAAAATCTGTAATCCATTTACAGTAATTCATAAAGCCGGACTAAATGGTGCACCTGTTGATAAAACAGTGACTTACGGAACAATAAGTACTAATATTTCGGGTGCTGCCAGATGCTGGATTACGCAAAACCTGGGTTCGGATCAGCAGGCTACTGCTGTCGGTGATGCTACTGAAGCTTCTGCCGGATGGTACTGGCAGTTTAACAGATTACAGGGTTATAAAAATGATGGAACTAACCGTACACCGAACAATGCCTGGACCCCATGGATTGGAAGTATAAGTGAAAATCAATCCTGGTTACCTGCCAATGATCCTTGTATATTACTTCTAGGTGGCGGATGGCGTCTGCCAACCTCAGCAGAGTGGGCAGCAGCAGCGGCACCTCCTCAAAACTGGGGTGGTACAGCGGCAGCTTATGCATCGGAATTAAAACTTCATAATGCAGGATTATTGGCCTATAACACGGGTGCTTTAACTGTCAGAGGCACCAATATGAGTTACTGGACCGGTACACAGTACACTAGTTCTCCTTATGGTAATTATTTCTTTAATGGTTATACTGTAAGTTATGCAGATAAAGCGAATGCTTTACCTGTCCGCTGTCTGCGTGATACCCTGGCGAAAAATATTCCATCGGTAACTAACGTAGTTGTTCCTGTTGCTGAGATGACAGTGAATACGGCTAATGGTTTGGCTACGGTTACTAATGATGGTGGCTCTGCAGTTAGCTCACGTGGTCTGGTATGGAATACTACGGGTACACCTACACTTGCGGATAATGTGATTAATCTGGGAACGGGAACAGGGAACCTTAAGGGAACATTGACTAGTCTGATAGAAGGGCCAACTTATTATGTGCGTGCTTATGCCACAAATAGTACCGGCACAAATTACAGCCCACTGGTGAGTAGCTTTAAAATTTGTAATCCATTTACGGTAATTCATAAAGCGGGATTAAATGGAGCGCCTGTTGATAAAACGGTAACATATGGAACCGTAAATAGTGGTATATCGGGTGCTGCCAGATGCTGGATCACGCAAAACCTGGGAGCCGACAAACAGGCCAATACAGTTGATGATAATACCGAGGCTTCTTCTGGCTGGTACTGGCAGTTCAACAGGGTCCAGGGTTTTAAACATGACGGTGCAACCCGGACGCCTAATAACGCGTGGACTCCATGGGTTGCAAGTAACAGTGAAAATTTAAACTGGTTACCTGCTAATGATCCTTGTGTCCAGCTACTTGGTGGCGGATGGCGACTGCCGACCTCAACCGAATGGGCGACGGCGGTGGCACCTCCTCAAAACTGGATTAATCAGGCTGCAGCTTATGGGTCGGAACTGAAGATTCATAGTGCAGGATATTTAACTCTTAATACTGCTGTTTTGACTTCCAGAGGCAGTTATATGGCTTACTGGAGCAGTACACAGAATGCGAGCGTTAGTTATGGTAACATTTTGTTTAATGGTAATGGGGTTTCTTACGCTGATAAAGCTTCTGGATTTCCAATCCGTTGTCTGAGAGATCAACTGGCGAAGAATGTGCCTTCAGTAAGTAATGTAGTTATACCTGTTGCTGAGATGACGGCTAATTCTGCTAATGGTTCGGCTACTGTAACTAATGATGGTGGAGCACCGGTAACGGCAAGGGGGGTGGTATGGAATACTACAGGTACACCGACCATACAGGATAATGTTATTGCTCTGGATAAGGGAACAGGAGTTATCAAAACAACATTGCCTAGTTTGACAGAAGGGCCAACTTACTATGTTCGGGCCTATGCAACAAACAGCGAAGGTACAAGCTATAGTCCGGTAGTGAGCAGTTTTAAAATTTGTAATCCTTTTACTGTGGTTCATAAAGCAGGGGTAAATGGGGCACCTGTTGATAAAACGGTGACTTATGGAACAGTAAGTAGCAATATTTCGGGAGCTTCAAAATGCTGGATTACTCAGAATCTAGGTGCAGACCAGCAGGCTTCGTCATTAGCTGATGCTACAGAGGCTTCGTCTGGCTGGTACTGGCAGTTTAACCGTTCGCAGGGTTATAAGTATGATGCTGTTGGCAGGACTCCAACCAATGCAGTTAAACCATGGGTGATAACTAATAGCGAAAATCTATCCTGGCTACCTGCAAATGATCCTTGTGCATTGCTGTTAGGTACAGGATGGAGAATCCCTACAAATACAGAATGGACGGCTGCTGCTGCTCCGCCTCAGTACTGGCAAACTCAAGCACAGGTATACAGTTCAGAATTAAAACTTCATGGTGCAGGATATCTGCCTTATAATACTGGTGTTATCACTGGAAGAGGCACAGTTATAATGTATTGGAGTAATACACAGTACAGTAGTAGTCCTTATGGAATTTGTTTCTTTAATACTGCTAATTCTTATACAGATAAAGCCACCGGAGTACCTATACGTTGTTTAAAAGATTAATTGTGGAATGAATAATAAATATAAAATGAGTGGTGAAAAAATGAAAAATGTAATGCGGTTGTTACCTGTTGCTTGTTTATGTCTGCTGGGCATAAAGTCAAAAGGGCAGGACGTCAATCTGAAAATACATTTGTCGGGAGTATATAAAAGTAAGATTACCTTATTGTCCATATCGGGTTCATCGCTGAAAACGGTTTCTGAAAATCCGGGCATAAAGAATGGAGAAACAGCTGTTCTTAATATTTCTAAAATTCAGTTGCCAGCAGAGTTCGTACTGCGGTTTGATTATCAGGAAAAAGAAACGAGTAATCCTTATCCGGCAGAGAAACACATTTTTGTGAGTAGTCAGAACCTGGAACTATGGGCCCGTCCTAAAGCATTGAATCATCCGGATAGTACTTACTTCCAGAAGGGGGAAATAGAGAACACTTTGTTTGACAGGTTCTCGCGGGACAATATGAAACAGCGGGAACAGTTAGGTCTGCTGCAAAATTTTCTGATGAACTATGACCAGCCGGAATCTAAGTTTTTTAATCTGGGTACTGAAGAGTATGAACAAAGAAGACTGACTTACAATAAATGGGTCGGTGCACAGATAGAACAGCATAAAAATGCCTTTGTGAGTAATGGTTTTGCTTTCCAGTATATCTCTCCGATTTTATGGAAAGGAAACGGTAGTGACAGGATGAATAGTGTAATCGCGCATTATTTTGACGGAATGGATTTTAAAAACCCAATGATTCTCAAAACGGCCGATCTGAAAGACTGGATGGATAAGTATGTGAATATTTATGGAACAATGTCTACAACTATTCAGCTCCGGGATTCTCTGTTTACGCTTGCCGGAAAACGAGCGGTTGAACGGGCAAAACTGGGACATCCTTTAGTTTACGGATGGATGGTCGATTACTTCTATACGGGGTTTGAAAGTTTTAATATGACCGCGGGTATTAAGATGCTGGAACCTTATCTGAACGATCCTCTCTGTCTGACCGCAAAACGAAAAGCTATCGAACAAAGGCTGAAGGGAATGGAAACTCTGGTAACGGGATCTGTTGCTCCTGATTTTAGCTGGAGACTGACTTCAGGTAAAACGGTACAGTTTCAGCAATATAAAACCGAAGCTAAATATAAACTTGTCCTGTTCTGGTCGGCCGAATGCCAGCATTGTAAAGAACTGTTGGATCAGCTTCATCCCTGGTACCAGGAGGGAGCTAACAGAGATATGATGGATGTATTTGCCATTAGTCTGGATGAAACAGAGACGGAAATTCCTGCGTGGGAAAAGGCTAAAGTTAATCTTCCGGCCTTTAAACATCAGCGGGCTGAACAGGGGATCAGAAGCCCGGAAGCTAACGCTTATTTTGTTTTGTCTACCCCTACAATGGTTCTGGTAGATGCTAAAACCAACAAGATTGTCGCTTTGCCCGAAACAGTTGAACAGCTGAAGGCAGCTATGAAATAAACAATATATACTCTGATGAAAAATAAAATGAAGAAGATAATTGTCTCTCTTTCCATTGGGCTGATATTATTCTCCGGTCAGGCTTTAAAGGCTCAGTTAAGTGTGGGGTCTGAAGGTTTGTTTATTCAGAATGGAACGGTATTCAGTACGGATGGATTAACACTTGTTCCTTCTAATGACTGGGGTTTTAATAATCTGATTGTCGCGATGCACCCTTCGGTGGTGATCTGGCCAAGATTTAACAGTATTCAGCGGATGTACCGGTTCAACCGGCCAGTTACTTTTCAGGGGGAACTTGCTTTGAGTTTCCAGGACATAGAACTGAATGGGAATGAGGCTAAAGATCTTGTACTGGCTTATTCGAAAACAACCAGTAATAATTATAAGGATTACAATCTGGTTCAGGAAAGTGTGGCTTCTCCGAATGAGCATTATGTGGGACAGTTGTTCGCCAAACCCATAATCTTTGCTGATGTCAATGCGGTGAGTATGGTGTCAACATCTGCTATCATGTATAAGGATATTGAAGCCAATAATATGATCACTCCCAATGGAGATGGGAAAAATGATGTCTGGATCGTAAAGAATATCCAGCAATATCCGAATAATGAACTGAAAATATTTGACAGGGAAGGAAGGGTAGTTTATAGTAAAATTGGCTATGACAACACATGGGATGGAACGTTTAATGGCAATCCATTACCAGAGGATACTTATTACTATATCCTTTACATCGATTCGGGTAAGTCTAAAAAGACCGGATTTATTACAATAGTGAAAGAACAATAAAATATACAAGATGATTAAATCTATACTTCAGCATAGTGTTTCTATAATTTTGACAGTGATCTTCATGTTTACTGGGGTCGGGGAAAGCCGGGCGCAGATAAGGCCACTGGGGACACAGTATTATGAGAATCAATATATCAGTAATCCGGCTTTTGCAGGAATGGATCAGGGGATGAATATCAATATGAGTTACCGTAACCAGTGGAGGGCTATACCAGGGTCGCCGGTGACTATGGCAGTGAGTGGCGATTACCGTGTTGTGGATAAAGTTGGAGTGGGTTTTAACGTGTATAATGATAAGGCAGGATTAATTGGGCGTACGCGTGTAATGGGGACTTATGCCTATCATTTACCCTTAAATATAGATAACAGGGAACTCCATTTCGGAATTTCACTGGGCGTGATGAAACAGCGTCTGGATGAACAGAATATTATTGCAAACCCTGATGATGTATTACCGGCCAGGTTTAATCAGCGCAAAGGTTATGTCGATGGGGATTTCGGGATGGCTTATACAACGGAAAGACTGACTTTACAGGGGGCTTTGCCTAACCTGAAGAAGTTTTTTAATAAGGATAATCAAAATACTGTGGATGGCTCCACATATCTGCTTGCGATGTCTTATAAGATTGGGACGACACTGGATGTTGTCTCTATAGAACCGAAGATCAGTTTCAGGGGGGCAAAAGACATTGATAATATCTGGGACATCGGCACTAACCTTAAAATGGAAAACAACCTGATTTCTATTCTGGGAATGTATCACAGTGATAAAAGTTCCACTTTTGGTGTAGGTTTAAATTATGAGAATTTCTTTATACAGGGGTTTTATACCAGCCAGCTGGCGGGTGAACGTCAACGGACTGGTGGTGATTTTGAAATTAACCTTAAAATCAATTTATTAAAAGACCAGCGCAGATAGCCAGAAAAATCAGGAGGGAATAACTATTGTAAAGGTTGTTCCCTTACCGGTTTCGCTTTTAACGGTTATGTCCCCACCCATTTCCAGTGTCTGTTTTTTTACGAGATACAACCCAATACCATGACTGTCCTGTCCGGTATGGAAGGTTTTAAACAAGCCAAAAATCTCATTACCATATCTGGTCAGATCTATGCCTTTACCGTTATCTGCAATCACCAACTGTACGGTGTCTTCCAGTTTATAAGTTTTTAAAGAGATATGATTTACGCGCGCCGGATCTCTATATTTAATCGCGTTAGTAATCAGGTTCTGCAGTATACTTTGCATATATACCTTGACAAAAGGAACCTCATCAGCTTCACCGAAGTCGGCTGTGATGATGGTTTGTGATTCTTCTATCTGAATTTTATGGTTGACTTTAACTTCATCCAATAGTTGAGGAAAACTGACTTTTTCTTTAAGTAGTAACCCGTTTTTTCGCTGTTTGAGTAGAATAATAAGGTCATCAAGTTTATGAAATAATCCTGATGATGCATTCTTTAACATCATAAACGGTGGTGTATTTATCCTGGTGCTTCCTTCCTCTTCTATAATTTTAATCAGGGATAATATGTTGTTTAACGGGCCGCGAAGATCATGAGAGATAATATGTGCAAAATGCTCGAGTTCGGAATTCCGGGATGAAAAATTCTCACTTAAATTTCTTAGTTCCTGCTGATGGATAATCAGCCTGGTGTTTTGCGTTTCCAATTCTTCAAAGAGATTGATAATCTGTGTTTGCCGGTTGATCAGTTTAACACGCATGACACCTATTCCAATGATCACAATGGTACTGAAGAACAAGATGCTGATTTTTGCCCTGCTTAGTGTCTCTGATACCTTCTGATCTTCTTGTTTAATGTTCTGATAAAAATTTTTCAGCATGCCATTGCATATTTCCCTGATCTTATTCATCTCATTTTCTCCCAGATCAGAGTTTATTTCTTCAATGACCATTGCGTCTTTGTGCTCATTTTTTAGTTGGATTGTTTTTTCGAGTTCCGCACGCTTAACAGCAATTGCTTTGTTCATCGCGTTGACATCTGCTATGTTATCTATATTAAAATTCCTTTTGATATGATTGGTCAATCTTTGCTGATTGACAGAAACGACTTCAATTGCCCTGGTATATGGAAGTATATATTTCTTCCGGCCAGTCAGGATGTAACCACGTTCTCCGATTTCCGCGTCCTTCATATTACCCAGTATTCTCCTGGTCAGCAGCATTGCCTTTTCGTTGAGCTCTCTTTTTCTTAAACTCTCTTTATTCTGATGAATAAGATGGAAAAAGAATATACCATTGATCAGGATAGTACTGAAAATAATCAGGATTAATAACTGAACAGTTCTCTTACCGTAAATATGCTGGAGCGGGTGCAGAGTGTTAAGTTTCATATTGTTTTAACTATTGTAATTAAGCAACAAGGGGGCCATTGTTACTTACCTGATTGTTGCTGAACTACAGCCTCCAGTTTTTCTTTTAACAGCTGAGATGAAAATGGTTTGGTCAGATAATCATCAAGATAGGTATAACTGAATGATTGCTGAATGTCTACATCGCTGGAGGCGGTAAGAGCAATGATTTTAATCTTGGAGATATTGACGTCTGGTAATTCTCTAATTTGTCTGGAGGCTTCAAAACCATCCATTACAGGCATATGAATATCCATTAATACAACGTCAAATGCTCCCGTTTTTACCATATCCAAGGCTTCTTTACCATTCTTGGAGAGAGAATAGTTGCAGTTCCACTGATCCAGGATCTTTTTGAGCAGCATGATATTGATGATGTTATCTTCAGCAATCAGAATATTGAGATTACTGATGGAAGAAATAACTGTAGTCACTGCGGGAGAATTTTCCTGTGGTGTACTTGTTGGGGTTAGTTTGTACCGGAGTTCAAAAGAGAATGCTGATCCGATATTTTCTTCACTTTGGAGAATGAGTTCACTTTCGTGGAGTTTGATTAACCTTTTAACGATGGCAAGCCCCAAACCTGTTCCGCCATAGCGCTTGGTTATATTATTATTGGCCTGTAAAAAAGGTTCAAAAATGATACTCTGTTTGTTTTTAGGGATTCCTATACCTGAGTCTTTGATTGTAAAAAGCAATGTAACTTCATCCTCGTCACGGGTTTTGGTACTGATAGAAATCTCGACAATGCCCGTTTGATCGGTAAACTTGACTGCATTCGAAATCAGATTATTTAATATTTGAGTTAGACGGGTCTGATCGCCGATGATATGGAGAGGTGCATTCTCGAAATCGATGTTCAGCCTAAGATCAATGCCTCTTGTCTCGGCTTTTGGTTTGAAAGAAGCGAGTATATTTTGTAGAAGGAGATTCAGATTGAACGGGGATTTGTTTAGAATAATCTTGTCCTCGTTCATTTTACTGAAATCCAGTGTGTCATTGATAAGAGCTAATAAATTCTCGGCAGAGAAACGAAGGATGGCCAGGTTTTCTTCCTGATCCTTTCTGGGGTTTTCGACACTCAGTATATTGATCAGTCCTATAACGGCATGTAACGGAGTCCGTAGTTCATGGGACATAGAGGAGAGAAAATCTGATCTTAAACGGGTGGCTTCCTGAGCTTCCTGAAGAGCAGATTGCAGCTTGGTATTCAGCTCTCTTTCTTTATAATGACTTTTGAAAAACGATTTGAAAAATTCATAATGCATAGTGATCAGAATGCCAAAATTAACTATCAGGGCAAGCATAAATGAATTATCATGGAGTTGTAACGGGGTTACAGTAATTTTCCCATGCTGGCTGCGGGTAATTAAAAGATGGATAACAATTGGCAGTACATTAGCCAGAGAATAAATTATCCCCCAGTTTTTACCCAGTGTATAGAAACTTGCCGAGATAATAATGAGTGATAACTGAAGACTGACCAGGTTAATCCCAAAATTATAGAGGAGGAGATTAGTCCAGATAATGCTGCAAAGGGACAATAAAAAAAGATGGGCAGACATTCTCCATTTGCCTTTCTCAATCAGGAAATATTGTGCAGTACACATCGTAATGACCGAAACAGATAACCTCATGGAAGTTGCATAATCAGCTCTGATGAGGGAATTGATGATAATCAGACTTAAAAGGGCCATCATCAGGATTAATCCATAAGCCAGAATCTTAATCCTGGATTGCATTAAAGGAATTTGCTTATCTGTTAATAAGGCAGCATATTTTTCTCTGAGCCTGATAATAATATTCATAAGCCTGAACTGATTACCAATATTACAAAAAAAAGAGTTTTATAAGGTAGTTATGGTCAAACATTAGCTTTTTATATTAGTTTCAGTATAAAAAACAAGTTATTCATCGTAAGGGTTTGTAAGCCTATATTATATGTTTAACTTTGTACTTAAATGTTAAACCGTTTGATTGCTGTAATTTTATTAGTCACACTGGTAGGTGCCAACCTGTCAAGGTTTATCATTTTTGCTGGTTTTGAGGCTAATCAAAAATTTATTGCAGCGAACCTTTGTGAAAATAAATCTCGTCCCTGGATGCATTGTAACGGACATTGTTATCTGATGAAAAAGCTGAAGCAAACAGAGGATAAGGAGAAAAAACAGGAACGTGCCGAACAAAAGAATCGTTATCAGGAAGTCCTACCAGGGGAAAAATTAACCTTAGCTGTAAGAATATCTGTTTTTCGTATAACTTATCCTGAATGTCTGCCCCAAAATACGATACAACGTTCATTCGCAATATTCCATCCACCTCAGTTAGTCTGATTTATTTAATACTACTCTAAATGCTGATGTTTTTTCTGAAGACATCTGGCCTGGCTGTGCTTTGTCCAGCCCACTATTAAATTATTTAAACATAAACAGAGGAGACTATTCTATACGTCTGTCCTCAGCTAACGATATATATCTAATGAAAGCATTTTTATTAACACTGCTGATACCGGTTATACTATTTACGTCATGCCGTAAAAATGATGGTGTACAGCCTATTGCTACACACGAAACTTCGGGTAAAATGACACTTAGTTTTAAAACTGTTTTAGGAACAGCTGATTTTGCACTGAACAAAGATTTTAATCTGAATGGAAAGAGCGTGAATTTTACTCAGCTCAGGTATTGGGTGAGTAATCTGGTCCTGATTAATAGTAAGGGAGTAGAATTTTTAGTACCTAATGCTTATTATCTGATTGAGGAAAATAATGCAAGTACTACCAACAGTGAGTTCACCTATCCGGCTAATAAAAGAGAGGATGTGCTTTTGTCAGGTATTCCTGCTGACAACTATAAAAGTATCAGATTTTCTATCGGGGTTGATGAAAGGTACAATAATAATCTGAGTCTTCAGGCTGGCGAGCTGTCGCAGCTTAATGGGATGACAAATGTGTCCTGGATGTGGTCAACCAGTTATATTTTTTCGTCAGTTAAAGGAAAAGTGACTGATGGTACGACAACCAAAGACCTGAAAATAGAAACGGGACTGAACGCTAATTTTAAAACAGTATCTCTGAATCTGCCTGTTGAACTGCATATTGGAAGCACACAGTCATCGGCTATTGTTCTGAATACGGATGTCTCGAAAATTATGGAGGGGGTAGATATCATGACCACACCTTCAATCGGGGCATCTCAGGCACCGGTAATGGCGGCTGTGGCTGTTAATTATGCAACTAAGGTTTTTACGGTGAAATCTATTAAATAGCTATTGATGAATAGATTAAATGCACTTAAGCATTTTGTCTCCTTGCTTTACTTATTGTTTGTACTGGTAGTTTCCTCTTGCAAAAAAGAGGAAACTACTTCCGTTGAAAATGCGGCTGTACTTCATCCTGTGAAACTGGATTTACCAGGGAATTTTTCTCCCCCGACCGATGATCCGGATAATCCATTAACCGAAGAAGGAATAGCTTTAGGTAAACTGCTGTTTTATGATGTACGCCTTTCTGGAAGTAATAGGATTTCCTGTGCTTCCTGTCACCGGCCCGAATTGGCTTTTAGCGATGGCGTGGCATTAAGTCATATCGGAGAATCTGGAAATACACTTCAGCGTCACTCTCCGGCGCTGATTAATGTTGCCTGGATGGATAAAGGATTGTTCTGGGACGGTGGTTCTACCAACCTGGAGTCGCAGGCTTTCGGACCGTTGAGTAATGAGGATGAAATGCATCAGAATTTACTGGAACTGGAGTATAAACTTGGACAGGTACCGGATTATGTGAAACGTTTTCAACAGCTCTTTAAAAGTGGGATTAAGTCTACTGGCATTGTTAAAGCAATTGCTCAGTTTGAACGTACGCTTATCTCAGGGAATTCACGTTATGACCGGTATATCCGAAAAGAAGCGGGGACAAGGTTGTCAGAAATGGAATTACAGGGGCTTGGTCTTGTCAACAGTAAGTGTCGCGGTTGTCATGCCGGGGAGTTATTTACTGATAACAGCTTTCATAATAACGGATTGGACGCGGATTTTAGCGATGGAAGACTTGAAGGACTTTTTCAGGGACATTACCGGATCAGTTACCAGCTCGCAGATCTTGGAAAGTTTAAGACTCCTACTTTGCGTAACGTCATGCTAACAGCTCCTTATATGCATGATGGAAGGTTTGCCACTCTAGACAGGGTACTTGTACATTATGAAAATGAAGTTAAGGTGACAGCAACAACAGATCAGCTGCTTTATCAGCAGAATGGTAAGGCTGGGATACCACTTTCTACCACGGAGAAGAAAGCGATTATGGCATTTTTAGTTTGCCTCACGGACAGCTCTTTTATCCAGAATAAAAATTTAATAGAATAAATTGATTGACAAATGAAAACTATATATATAAAATCTATACTGTTTATTTCGCTATGTGCAGGTTTGAGCGCTTGCTCTAAAAAGAACGATGTGCAGCCAGAACCTTCGAAAAAGGCAATACTGAGTCTGCAGTTTGATAATATTGTGGGCGACCGGAACCTTCAGCTCAACACGGGTTTGTATACGAATGCCTCAGGTGAAAAATTTACAGTACAGTTACTCCAGTATTTTATCAGTAATATAAAAGTTAAGACAACAGCCGATAAAGAATATGTGGTTGATCAGGATAACAGTTATTTCCTGGTCAAGGAAAGTGACGGAGCTACGCAGTTTTGTAAAGTTAAGGTTCCGGAGGGTGATTACAAGACGCTGACTTTTACGCTGGGCGTGGATAGCCTGAGGAATACAATGGATATTTCCAGACGTACCGGGGTGCTTGACCCGACAGGAGGGATGGATGATGGAATGTACTGGGGCTGGAACAGCGGGTATATTTTCTTTAAAATGGAAGGGACTTCTGAGCAGGCTCCGGTGGATCCGACAGGTGTCCGAAAATTCCGTTATCATATCGGAGGTTTCGGAGGCTATTCTGCACCCACCTTTAATAATGTGAAAACTATTACTGTCGATCTCAGTGCTGCTGGTATTGCGCGTGTACGTGAAGGCAGGGAGAGTAATGTTCATTTTTTTGTTGATGTAATGAAAATGTTCAATGGCAAAACCAATATTAGCATCGCTGCAAATCCACAGGTTATGTTCAGTAATTATAGCGTGAATGTGGCCAACAATTTTACAAGTATGTTTTACCATGATCACACGGAGAACTAATGAGGAAGAAAATATTATTTATACTTCTTAGTGTATTCAGTCTGTTTATATATGCTTGTAAAAAGGAAACAGCTATTCAGGAAACTTTGAGTTCTTTTCTTGGTTTTAAACAGCCGGTTAACTTTCCGGTTCCTGCTTATAAACTGGAAAACAATTCAGTAACCGAAGGAGGCTTTCTCTTAGGAAGAGCCTTGTTTTATGAGCCTCGTTTATCAAGGGACAATACCATCTCGTGTGGTTCCTGTCATATTCAGTCTTCGGGATTTACACAGCACGGACATGATGTAAGTCATGGGATTGATGACCGGTTGGGCAGCCGTAATTCGCCGCCAATTATGAATCTGGCCTGGAATAAAACTTTCTTCTGGGACGGTGGTGTTTTTGATCTTGATCTTCAGCCGGTCAATCCAATTACGAATCCTGTTGAAATGGATGAAAAGATAGAAAATGTATTGCTGAAATTAAAACAGATGCCAAAATATCTTCAGCTTTTTAAGCAGGCCTTTGGAACAACTGAAATTACAAATGTTAGGATGATGAAAGCTTTATCACAGTTTATGGTTATGTGCGTCAGTGCAAATTCTAAATATGATAGGGTAATGCGTAAAGAAGGTGGGCAGGCTTTTACCCCGGATGAATTGGCAGGCTATGCTATTTTCAAGGACAAATGCAGTAGCTGTCATACTGAACCTTTGTTTACCGACGGCTCATTTCGTAACAATGGAATTGCGGCTGGCCCTAACAACGATGAGGGACGATATCTGATCACGTTAAATCCAGCAGATCAATACAAATTTAAAGTGCCAAGTCTGCGGAACCTGAGTTATACAGCACCTTATATGCACGATGGAAGATTTTTGACTTTAAACGGAGTACTCACACATTATACTTCTGAAGTAAAGCAAACACCAAATCTTGATCCAGCATTGCAGCAGAATGGTCAGCCTGGACTGATAATTTCTGGTGATGATAAACTCAAACTACTCTCTTTTTTAAAAACACTGGATGATAAAGACTTCGTCACACGTAAGGATCTGTCAGAACAATAATTTATTTATATGAAACCATCATAAGCATACCAATTATAAACTTAATGAATATGCTTATGATAGCTTCATCACCGATAAAAAGCAATATATAATATGATGAAAAAATATATTTTAATACTATTTATATGCCTGTCTGGTTATACTACTTTTGCCTGTGATATTTGTGGTTGTGGAGTAGGTAGCTATTACCTGGGTATTCTACCTGAGTTCAATAAACGTTTTATGGGCTTACGTTATCAGCATAAAACGCTGATGACTCATCTGGGGCCCGGAGGCCGTACCAGTTACCTTACAACCAATGAGGTTTATCAGTCCGCAGAACTATGGGGAGGATGGAATCTGGGTAGTAAATTTCGTGTGCTTTATTTCCTTCCTTATAATTTTAATGAGCGCAGTAGTGCAGAAACCAGCGGACATAAGAATGGAATGGGTGATATTGCGTTGATGGGATATTATAATCTTTTTAATAGCCGGAATACTATCAATGATAAATTATTGGTGCAATCGCTATGGATAGGGGTCGGTATAAAAGTTCCAACAGGTAAATATGAACCAAGGGACAGAGATGTTCTGACGGAGTCCCCGAATAATTTTCAGTTAGGGACAGCAAGTACAGATTTTACATTGAATGCAGCCTATGATATAAGATTGATGGATTTTGGTGCTAATCTGAATACCAATTATAAAATCAATACCAACAATAAGTATGATTACCGTTATGGCAATAAGTTTACGGCAAATGCACTGGCTTATTATAAGATAAGAATGGCTGGAATTCTGACATTATCACCGAATGCAGGTGTTCTTTATGAAACATCTCAAAAAGATACAGAGAATAAAAAATTTGCAGTTGATGTTTCGGGTGGACATTCACTTGCTATCATCACTGGACTGGAAGCGAATCTGAAACGGTTCTCCTTTGGCGTAAATTACCAGGCTATTGCCTCGCAAAATCTGGCAGGGGGGAGCGTCAAAGCCGGAAACCGGTTCATGATACATACTTCTATTGCCTTTTAAATTCAATACCCCGGTTGGATTCTACCTGATCAGAATCCAACCGGGGTATTTGCTTCACTTATTTTGATATCGGAGGATTTATTAATACAAACATATTCCACTGATAATATCACGGAGGTTAATTTTGGCATAAAAAAATTAACCACAATCGTACAATGAAAAACTTACTTTGCACGGTGTTTCTGATGCTAATCTGCCTCGTTTGTAAAAACGAATTAGCAGCCCAGACAACACAGGCCTCCATCTCCGGGATAATTACGGATGATCAAAAGAAAACCATTCCTGGTGCATCTGTTCAGGTGCGGAATGAATCAACCGGTTTTACAACCAGAACAACGACGAATGCCAAAGGGGAGTATACTTTTAAAGAGCTCCCGTTAGGTGCGCCTTATAGTATCACCGTTACTTACATAGGTTTTGGTGAACAGAAAAGAACGGGTTATTCGCTTAATCAGGGGGATGCCCTCCGTATTGACATTACAATGCAGGATGTTGTAAACAGCCTTTCTGTAGTAGAAATAGTGGGGTCGGGTATGAAGAATAAAACTGAAAACCTGGGTTCGGCAACAACTATCTCGGCCAGGGATATTACCCGGCTACCTGTAAACGGTCGTAATTTCACCTCTTTGATGGATCTTTCACCTTTAAGTAAGGGGACTAATATTTCAGGTCAGTTGGGGTCTTCTACCAATTTTACAATTGATGGAATGAATGCAAAAAATCCAACATCTTCTGGGTCAACGACCAGCCGGAGCGGTGCTCCTTATTCTATTTCAATAGAGGCAGTGCGGGAGTTTAAAGTAGTTACCAACCAATATGATGTAACTTATGGAAGGAGTGGTGGTGGTACTGTAAGTGCTGTAACCAAATCCGGAACGAATACACTTAGCGGAAGTGCTTTTACTTATGGACGTGCTGACTGGCTGAGTAGTCCTTATGATATTAATGGTAACAAACGTAAGTCTGATTTCTCTACCTATCAGTATGGTTTCTCCTTAAGCGGCCCGATTATTAAAGATAAACTGCACTTCTTTATGGTATGGGATCATCAGAAGGATGCCCGCCCTTTACAGATTGCGAATATCTTGTCTCCTGCTGATGAGTCCAGGTTAAAGATCAATCAGCCTACACTTGATAAGTATCTGGATATCGCACGCAGAAAATATGGCGTTGCGAATACACCTCAGTTCGGATCTTTTGATAAAAAGAGAGGATCTGATGCAGCATTTGCGCGTATCGACTGGCAGATCAATGAAAAGAACTTATTAACGGTTCGGGATAATTATACAAATGACAGGAATCCTCAGGGACTGGAAGATAATACAGCCATTAATTTGTACGAATCGTATGGTAATGATAAAAATGTGGACAATAGTTTACTGGCAACCTTACGTACTTCTATCAGTCCTCGTTTAACCAATGAACTGAAGGCACAGCATTTGTATACTTATCAATTGAGTAGTCCTGGTAATCAGCTGCCCGCTGCAAATATCCCGAGAGCAGTTGTTGAAGGTGTTGCATCTACTATTGGCAATGCATCTCTGACCACAGATCTTGAGCTTGGGGGACATCGTTTTGCACAGGAAGGATTCACAAACAATGTATTTCAGTTAGTGGACAATCTTTATTTCAATACAGATAAGATTAAGTACACTTTTGGTGTTGATTTTATGTATACGCATGCACGTTCTACCTATGGTAGTGAGCTGAACGGACGTTTTTATTTTAAAGATGACGCTGCGAATAAGCTGACTGCACTAGACAATTTCGAGGCATTAAAGCCTTACCGTTACACCAGGGAGGTACCACTGGTTGCAGATCCAAGTGTAAGACAAGGAATTCTCAATTCTGCAGTTTATGGTCAGATGCAGACTAAACTTGCTCTTGGACTGGACATGGTTGCAGGTTTGCGTATGGATTACAGTAGTTATCCAAAGGGTAAGTTTAACCAGTTAGTCTTTGATGAACTTGGACTTCGTACTGATAATTCTTTGTCAACGCTTCAGATTCAGCCACGTATACAGTTCACCTGGGATGTGAATGATAAACATCAGGATTTTATCCGTTTAGGCGGGGGTGTTTTTGCTTCAGATATTAATAATTATGCTACGATCAATAATATGGTATTTGATGGTACACGTTTAGCTTCGCTGGATGTGCGGGGGGCAGCTGTTCCTCAGCCTGATTTTCCTGGTTATCGCGCAAATCCGGCGAGTGCTCCGGGGCAGGATTTATTCAATTTACCAGGGGTAAGCAAGCTGATGACTATCAATACAAATGCAAGTGATGCAAGGGTACCGGTAGTTTATAAAGCTAATGTATCTTACAGCCGGTTTATCACAGACCGCTTGAAAGTTGGTATTACAGGATACATGACCTTAGGAAGGCATAACTATATGTATGTAGACCGGAACATGGTTGTGGACCCATATTTCCGTTTATCAAATGAAGGTAACCGTGGGGTATATGTTCCCGCATCGAGTATTCAAAATAGTTCTCCTGACTGGTTGCAGGGACGTATCAGTCAGAAACTGGGAAGGGTACTGGAGCTGAACAGTAAAGGAAAGGTAAACCAGTTTGCTGTAGTAATTGATGGAAGTTATCAATATTTTAAAGACGGAGAGATTTCAGTGAGTTATACCTGGAATGATACCAGGGACAATACCTCCTATAATGGTAATGTGGCCAATAGCGCAACTTTGTCCTTACCCGTAAAGGATGATCCGCGCGATCTGAGCAGGATGACACCTTCTGATAATCAGTTCCGACACAAAATTGTACTATATGGAACGCTTCCTACTTTTTATGGTATAAGTGTAGGTCTTCGTTATTCTGGAATAGGTGGGACACGCTATACTTTATTGTCGGGAGCGAATACTAATGGTGACTTTGTTGCCACAAATGATCTTGCTTTTATTTTTGATAAAAACAATCCGAATGTGGCTCAGAATGTCCGCGCAGGCCTTCAGGCAATTTTAGATAATCCGACTGCAAGTCAGAGCATCAAGGATTATATACTGAAATATTCAGGGCAGATTGCTGAAAGAAATGGTGGGGTTAATAGTTTTTATGGGGTTTTTGATTTAAGGGTAACCAAGAAATTTAAAATTTATAAGACGCACAGCCTGGAATTGTCGGCTGATATCTTTAATGTTGCTAACTTATTAAATAAAAAATGGGGTGTAAATGAATCGCTTGGTAATCAGGCGTTGTATACCTTAGGTATTCCTAAAACTGCTGATAAACCTGCGGTCCCAGGATTTGATAATGTAACTAATAATTATGTTTACAGAGTAAATACTGCCGGTGTTGTGAAGCCATCTGGTAATCCTTATCAGGGGCAGATAGGTGTTCGTTATAGCTTTTAATTAATATCATATGAAATATCTATTAGTCTTAATGTTTTGTTTTTTTCTGACGACGGCTGCTTCGGCACAACAGAAAATTGATGTACAGGGCCATCGTGGAGGACGCGGAATTATGCCTGAAAATTCTATAGCTGCAATGTTGCATGCTGTGGATCTTGGAGTACGTACACTTGAACTGGATTGTGTGATTTCAGGAGACAAACAGGTTGTGGTTTCTCATGATGTGTATATGTCTGCTGATTTTATGCTGAAGCCTGATGGTTCGGCAATCAACAAAGCGGAAGAAAAATCTCTGTTATTGTATAAGATGCCTTATGATAGTATCAGGATGTATGATGGAGGGACAAAAGTCAACGTAGCGTTTCCAAAACAGAAAAAAATGAAGACTGACAAGCCATTGTTAGCTGCGTTAATTGATAGTGTTGAGTTATATGTTAAAGTTCATAAATTAAAACCGGTATTTTATAATATTGAGATCAAGAGTTCCGCGGATGGAGATGGTACTGCTCATCCCGGACCGGAAGAATTTGTAAAACTTGTAATGGATGTGATTAGAAATAAAGAAATAACAGGTAAGGTTATTATACAATCATTCGATACTCGTCCTTTAGTTTTATTACATCAAAAATATCCGGCTCAGAAACTGTCCTATCTGGTAGCTAATAAAGATAATTTTACAACTAATATGAACAGGCTGGGCTTTATACCTGATACAATCAGTCCTTATTATGGAATGGTAGACGCTGAATTTGTGAAGAGTGCACACCAGTTGAAGGTGAAAGTATTACCTTGGACTGTTAATGATGAACCAACCTTAAGAAAAATGGGGTTATTGAATGTCGATGGAATCATTTCTGATTACCCAGACATGGCAGTTACACTGTTTGGTAAATATTAGAAATAACCGGGAGATAATTCATTGTTTACCCAGGATGATAAGATCCTGCTGGTTGCTTATAATTTAATGATTTAAGCGACTGGCAGGATTTATTGTTTTAAGGCTTATTTGTTGGAAAACAACAATAAATCCTTTCAATAGCGCACATTATTAATAATTGTTACCTAAGAATGATTGCGAAATGTTATTTTGGACTTTAGCTATAAGCATTACTTCTTTTTGGTAATTTTTAGGGGGTCAGGAGTTTAATGAAATTTAATGAAACAATAGATGTTATAACTACAGGGAAAGACCTGCTTGAACTCATTGAAGAAGATGATAAAAGTGCGTTTACTGTTTTTTATTCCAATAATTTTCAGAAACTGATTTTAGTGTCAGACAGATATGTAAAGAATATACATGTCGCCGAAGAGATTGTGCAGGATATGTTTCTGAAAATCTGGGAGGATAAGGCATTATTGGTATATGTGAATTCGGTCAGCGCTTATTTGTACCGGAGCGTAGTTAACGCTTCTATAAATTATGTGAACCGTCAGAAGAATATTGAAAAACATCATCTTAAAATAGCTGAGCATTTAACGGATGATGATATCGAAATTATTAATGAACAGAACGAATTAATTGTACTATTATATAATGAAATTGAATTATTACCCGAAAAATGTCAACGGGTCTTTAAATTAAGTCGTTTAGAAGGTTTGAAATACAGAGATATCGCCAATCAGCTGTCTATTTCTGAAAAAACTGTTGAAAACCATATGAGTAATGCGCTTAGATTATTAAGATTGCGTGTAATACATCATATACAGACGGATGATATACATGCTAAAGCTAAATATTTCTCTTTATTGTCGATGTTTTTGTATTAAATCCTGATTTTGTAATCGTTTTAAATAAATATCATTTTTTTTATAGAATAGGCTAGGGGTTTTTGGGTGGTTATTTGTCATCCATACAAACACTAGACATTTGAAAGATAATCTGACCTTTCAGAATATTATTCTGAACCATTTTAATGCCCCGGATGATGAAATTTTAGCTCAGCAAGTTGCTGAACTCAGACAAACATCGGAAGAAAACGAAAAAACTTTTCAGGAAACAAAAACTATCTGGGATGCTGCTGCCCAGACTAAAAGATTGCATGAACTGGATTATACCCAGTCAATCAGGAATTTTAGGGGAAAATTAGTTCATAGTGAGTCTCCGGAAACAAGGCCTTTCGGCTGGCTTAAACTGGCAGTAGCAGTTGCGGTGATAACGGCTGCTGGGATTTTCTTTTATCCCAGGGATATAAAACCGGTTGAGCTTTCCAGAGAAACGAAGCAACAGATAGATTCAGTTTACCTGAATGATGGTACAAAAGTGATACTTGCAGCAAATTCGCAAATCAGATATCCTAAGGTATTGTCGGATACTGGTCGTCTGGTTACTTTGGTTAAAGGTCAGGCCTTCTTTAAAGTACATCGAGATGTAAAACGGTCATTTAATGTGCTTATTGGCCAGTCGAAAGTAACGGTATTGGGTACCTCTTTTAATATAAATTACCACAATTCGTCTATTCAACTGGCTGTCAAAACAGGAAAAGTGATGTTCTCGCCAAATGCCGTCAGTTCCTCTGCTATTTTAGTTGCCGGCCAGGCAATCAATTATAATCTCAGCAAAAATAGGCTGGAATGGGAAAATAGCTCCAATTCAACTTCCTGGATCACTAAAGAGCTTGTATTTGTGGATATGCCTCTGGAAGAGGTTTGTAAACAGATCAGTGCCTATTATAATGTAAATGTTGTGGTCCATGATACGATGCACAGCGCTAAAAAATTCAATGCCAATTTTAAAGACAGCACTCTGGATGAGATCCTGAAGGTATTAAAACAAACCTACAAAATCAAAATAGATACCAGCGATCACCAGATCACTATAAGAAACCTATAACCAACCAATCAATCAACTAACCAATAACCAATAATTATGGAGAAACACTACTCAAAAAGAATGCGAAGACTAAAGTATGGTCTCAGGGCTATATTGCTGTGCATTGTTTTTTGCACTTCATTGGCAAATGCCGAGGAGGTACAGCGTACAGTACTGAAAACAGAAAGATTAGATACTTATCTTAAAAAAATTGAGCTGGCCTACCAGGTGAGTTTTGTATATGATGCTGCCCAGATCAACAAAGCTACCAACCTTGAAGTCCCTGCCAAATTAGTGTCAATTAAAGCTGATCTGGAGCCTTTAAGAGAAAAAGGGATCAATTATAATATAGTCGGTAAACAAGTAATACTGGTAAAAGTTCCTTTACAGATTGCTAAACAAATGATCACGGTGAAAGGACGTGTAACCTCGAAAAAAGATGGGGGATATCTCCCGGGTGTCAGTGTCAGGGAAAAAGGTGTGAAAAATGCAGTATCCAGTGATAGTCAGGGAAATTATCAGATCAGAGTACAGGATAATGCAGTACTGACTTTTAGTTTTATAGGTTATAAAACTGTAGTTACTGAAGTAAACGGCAGATCGTCAATAGATATCACCATGGATGAAGATGCTGGTCAGTTAAATGAGGTAAGCATCGTCTCAACGGGATATCAGGATCTGAATAAGAAGTTGTTTACGGGCTCGGCAACAGCCTTGAAAGCTTCAGATGTGAAACGGGATGGGATTACTGACGTTAGCAGAATGCTGGAAGGCCGGGTTGCCGGCGTGTCAGTACAGAACGTTTCGGGTACCTTTGGTGCAGCACCAAAGATTCGTGTCCGGGGTGCAACTTCCATTACCGGAGACAATAAACCACTCTGGGTGGTTGACGGAATTATCCTGGAAGATGTAGTGAATATATCTAATGAGCAACTTTCCACTGGGGATCCATCGACATTAGTAGGTTCCTCGGTTGCCGGATTAAATCCTGATGATATTGAGAGCTTCAATATCCTGAAAGATGCAGCAGCAACCGCACAGTATGGGGCGAGAGCAATGAACGGGGTTGTTATTATTACAACAAAAAAAGGTAAAAATACCGAAGGTAAACCAGTTGTTTCCTATACAGGTAACTTTTCAAGTTATATGAAACCTTCCTACAGTAGCTTTGATATTGTGAACTCTGCTGATCAGATGAATATTTATCTGGAAATGCAGAATAAAGGCTGGTTGAATCATGCGAATACCTCAAGGGCAGCAAATGGTGGCGTATTTGCAAAAATGTTTAATCAGATGTATATCTATAATCCGGCGACAGATTCTTATGCGCTGAAAAATGATGTACCAAGTCAGAAACAATTTTTGCAGCGTTATGCTAATGCAAATACAGACTGGTTTGATGTCCTGTTCAAGCAATCATTTATGCAGGAACATTCGGTAAGTATATCATCCGGTACCCAGCGGTCTAAAATCTATGCTTCTACTAGCTTTTTAAAAGACAACGGGTGGACTGTCGGAGATAATGTAAAACGCTTTACTGGTAATATTCGTGGTAACTTTGATATCAATGATAGATTGAGCATCGAATTAATTACCCAGGGATCAATTCGTGACCAGAAGGCACCGGGAACTTTAGGCAGAAATGGAAATCCGGTGTATGGAACATATGATCGGGATTTTGATATCAACCCATTTAGTTATGCACTAAACACAAGTCGTACGTTAACGCCGTATGACGCCAACGGTAACCGTGAATTTTTCACTCAAAATTATGCTCCTTTTAATATTTTAAATGAACTTGAAAATAACACTTTAACCTTAAGTGTAATAGATTTAAAGGTTCAGGGAGGAGTGAAATATAAGATTACTGACCATCTGAAGTATTCATTTGACGGGGCTTATCGTTATGCCCGTACAAGTCAGGAACATAAGATAACTGAAAATTCTAATATGGCTCAGGCTTACCGTGCCGGTATCAGACCAGACGACGCCACAATCAGAAAGAACAATAAATTCTTATACTCAAATCCGGATGATCCCAATGCATTACCAGTTTCTGTATTGCCATATGGTGGATTCTATAACACCAATGATGATAACATTACCAACTATTATGTACGGAATAGTCTGGAGTATAATAATACTTTTAATAAAGACCACCTTGTTAACTTCTTTGCTACACAAGAGATGCGTTACATCAATCGTCAGAATAAAACTTTTGACGGGTATGGATATCAGTATGATAAAGGTGGGGTTCCTTTTATTGATCCGGCTATTGTAAAATCAAACGTTGAAGGCGGATTCAATTATTATAGCATGGGATATCGTTATGAACGGTATTTAAATTACTCTTTAAGAGGTGCCTACTCTTACAAAGGAAAATATAGTCTTAATGCAACTGGAAGATATGATGGATCCAATCTTTTGGGAGAATCACGTACAGCAAGATGGTTGCCGACCTGGAATGTCTCTGGCGCATGGAATATTGATACGGAAGACTTCATGCAGGGAGAAAGTCTGAAAAAAATACTGAACCGGGCAACTTTACGGGCGACCTATGGACTGGTAGCAAGTATGGGAAGTGCGCAGAATTCAAGCCTTGTGGTTAAAAGTATGGCTACCAAACGGCCTTATCTTCCGGAAAAGGAAACTAAACTATACATTGAAGGCTTAGAAAACTCTGAGCTTACTTTTGAGAAATTAAATGAACTCAATATCGGGCTGGACTTAGGTTTATTTGATGAACGCCTGACCTTAACCGTTGATGCCTATAAAAGAAATAGTTTTGATCTGATAGGAGAGGTAAGAACTTCGGGAATTGGTGGTGAAGCATTGAAAAGAGCCAACTATGCAGATATGACATCTAAAGGGATTGAGGCTTCGTTAGGTGCTTTAGTAATTAAATCGAAAGATTTTAGCTGGAGGACACAATTAATCTTTGCGCATAATACCAATAAAATTACTAATCTGAAAAATCAGCCGTTGATCTTTGGATTAACCGGTGCGGATGGCGGAGCTTTACAGGGGTATTCACAAAGAGGATTATTTTCTTTGGTTTTTAAAGGGCTGGATCCTAAGGACGGATCACCAACATTCATTAATGAGTATGGGAAGGTAGGGAATGATATTTATCTGCAGAGTAATTCTGTTCAATACCTCAAGTATGAAGGTCCTATTGATCCGACTTATACAGGAGGGTTTTCCAACAACTTTAAGTACAAGGACTTTACATTATCTACATTAATCACTTTTGCAGCTGGAAATAAGGTAAGGTTAAATCCTGCTTTTAAATCCTCATATACTGATTTGGACGCAATGCCGAAGGCTTTTCTATCCAGATGGGAAATGCCAGGGGATGAATTGAAAACTAATGTCCCTTCTATTTTAGATGCATTGGCTCAGGTACCGTTCAGAAATATATATGCTTATAATAACTATAATTATTCTACAGAGAGAGTTGCGGACGGAGGATTCATAAGAATGAAACAGATTATATTAAGTTATAATGTACCAGCAAGATTCTCGCAGAAATTAGGCTTTACCAATTCATCAATTAGTGTTGTAGGTAATAATTTATTCCTGATTTATTCAGACAAGAAATTAAATGGACAGGACCCAGAGTTCTTTGGAACAGGAGGAGTTGCGCTACCGATTCCGCGTCAATTTACATTATCATTAAAAGTAGGTTTCTAAAAGATTTGAAAATGAAAAAATTATATATATCAGTTCTTGCTCTGGCTTTGATTTCTACGGGAGGCTGTAAAAAGTTTCTGGAGCAGTCTCCGGATCAGAGAACCCAAATAAATTCAGTAGATAAAGTAGCTCAATTATTAACCAGCGCTTATCCGGAGGCAAATTATATTCCCTTTACAGAATCGGCTTCTGACAATGCAGAAGATAAAGGGCCTACGGTAACTGACCAGCAGAGATTTGTTGTGCAGCCTTATTTCTGGCAGGATAATGATGATTATAACCAGGATACGCCGATTTATTACTGGAATTCCAGCTATACAGCTATCGCCGCTGCAAACGAAGCACTTTCTGCAATTGGAAAAGCTGACAATAAAGCGGATTATGATGCATATAAAGGGGAAGCGTTACTAGCCCGTGCTTATGCGCATTTCATGCTGGTTAATCTATATGCTAAGGTTTATGATCCGACAGGTAACAATACCTCTCCCGGAATTCCTTATGTAACCAGTCCGGAGAAAGTTGTGAATGGTCAATATACACGTGGAACTGTACAGTCAGTTTATGACCAGATTGAGAAGGATATAGTTGAAGGTATGCCATTAATTAAAAATAGCGCCTATACTGTACCTAAATATCATTTCAATCTGGCAGCAGCACATGCTTTTGCCGCAAGATTTTATCTCTTTAAACAGAACTATGCTAAAGTAATTGAACATGCAAGTGCGGTTTCTCCTGGAAATTCATTCGCGACGATCATTAGGCCATGGAGTACACGGTATAAAAATTATACTGGAGCAGAAATGCGTACAAATTTCACCATGGCTACGGAACCTTCAACCTTGTTGCTGATTGAGACTGCTTCTTCATGGGCAAGGACAATACGTCCCCGTTATGGATTCGGACAGATGACAGAAGGCGCTATGTTTGAAACGAATAATGTTACAGGTAAAAGATGGGTGCATGCATTATATACCTACACAGTACCCAACTATTCCTTTTTGAAATGGAATGAGTACTTCGTTAAGACAAGTCAGAACGCAACTATTGGGGAGCCTTATACCATCGTACCGGTATTAACTGCTGACGAAGCGCTGTTAAACAGGGCTGAGGCTTATGTCTCTCTGGGGCAGAATGATCTTGCGCTGAAAGACCTGAATACTTTTGTAAGTACAAGACTGGCTAGTTATAATCCCGTAAGTGATGCTGTTACATTAGCTAAGGTAGCAGACTATTACGGTACTGCTGATAGTAAAACTGGGCTGATCAAGGCAATACTGGATTTTAAGAAAGCAGAATTTGCCATGGAGGGGCTACGTTGGTTTGATATCCTGAGATATAAACTTCCAGTTAAACATAACGTAATGGCTAATAACGGAAGTTCGACCTATATAGAGCTTGGTGCTGATGATCCGCGTCGTTTATTTCAGTTGCCCTCACAAGTTCAACTGTCCGGTATAGATCAGAATCCCAGATAATCCGATAGACTGATATCATTCTAAGGATAGCGTAATCATCATTAAAAAAAATATAGCGATGAAAAATATAATTCAGACAGGTGTTGTTATTTTATTTATTCTAATGACACTCTCTTCTTGTAAAAAGGAGGAAAAACTCAATGCTAATTTATCAATCATTGATAAAAATATTATAGACAAGACTCCAACGGATTTATGGTTGGATGAAAATTATCTAAAACCTTATAATATCGAAACCAAATTCAGATATGATCGTTTTGAATTAACCCTGGGAAAGAATGTGACCCCACCTCTTGAGTCGCAGGTAATCCCTGCCATGGAAATGGTAAAGGCGGTGTGGATCAAACCTTTTGAAGCGGTTGGTGGTGCAGATTTCATAAAAAGGATCTCTCCCAAGCAATTTATTCTGGCAGGAAGTGCTGAGTATAACAGTGATGGGACAATCACGCTAGGAACTGCAGAAGGCGGTCGTAAGATTGTATTATATGTGATCAACAGTTTTGATAAAACAAATCTGGCATCTGTTAAACAGACAATTCAGGTTATACAGCATGAATACACACACATTTTAAATCAGACTGTAGATTATCAGACAGATTTTCAGAATATCTCAAAAGGTGGCTATGTGGCTAACTGGACACAAGAAACTCTGGCAAACGGTAGAGCACTAGGTTTTATTACCCAATATGCAAGGGCAGCTCCAGAAGAAGATTATGCGGAAATGTCTTCAAATATGCTGATGATGGGACGTGTTGTATTTAACGCAATTGTAAGTACTACGCCAGCAGACGGACAATTGAAGTTAAAAAAGAAGGAGCAGTATGTAGTTGACTACTTTAAATCGGCTTTTAATATTGATTTTTATGCATTGCAAACTGAAGTCCAGAATGCGTTGAATAATATTACAGCACCAGTTCTGGCGAAGCTCATTGGTCCGGGAATAGGTTACACGACTCTTTATTCAAATCCGAATACAGATATTAGCCAGTCTTCGGAGTTTTCGGGCTTGTGGAAAACAGCATCGGCAAATATGACTGCCAGTGGATTTACTGTCAATGACATCACAATGACCTTTAAGGCAGCAAATGCAATGACTTTAAGGTATAGCTTCTCGTCTGGTGCTTCGGTTTACCAGGCTGATGCAGATTATACACTGACCATTGATGCTGCTGGGATTGGAACAATCAAACTCTCGGCTACGCAACCAACAACAGCAACATATAACAATATGAACCTGATCAATCCGATGATGGCTCCTGTAAACAACTATTTTAAAAATAATAAATTTAAAATAGACTGGATCAATAAGATTATTCCCGGAAATATTGGGGGAATAGGGTCATTAGGTGCATTTTATAAACAAACGGATGGAAGTTCTTACTTCTACGGGGCTATGGGTCAATAATCTAAATGATAATCAAATGAAAAAAATCGCAATATATACCTTGTTCTCTCTGGCCATATTTTCTGGTTGTAAGAAGAACAATGAAATCCTGGTCGACGGAGAAAGGCCGGAAGAAAGAGTTACCGAAGCATTGACAAAATACAAAACTACCTTGACAAGTAGTCCATTCGGATGGAAAGCATATTTATATCCAAATGGAGGAGGGGGATACTCCTTTTATTTAAATTTTACGGATAAAAACAGGGTTACAATGTATGCTGATTTGGATACTGATCCGGCAACGACGAGTATGGAAAGTTCTTACCGTATAAAAGCAAATCAGATACCATCATTGTTATTTGATACCTATAATTATATGCACAGACTCTCTGATCCTAATCCAAATGTATTTGGTGGAGTTTCGGGATGGGGTCTTTATTCAGATTTTGAATTCTCTTTCCTGCAGCAGGAAAGAGATACTTTAAAATTGGAAGGTAAACTCCTGGGCAGCAAATTTGTATTGGTAAAGGCAAGTAAGGCAGAACAGGATGCTTATAATGCAAAAGGACTATATAATTCGATGGTCGTGTCTTCAAAGTATTTTGACAACAATAAGAATCTGTATTTTAGTATTGATGGTACAATTAAACTTCAAACGCTGTTTAATTATAGTCAGAAAACACTTTCTGTAATCTGGGATGATAAGGGTACTATTAATACTGTTTCCGCACCATTTGTATTTACTTTAACAGGTGTTTTATTACAAAATCCGCTATTTGTGAACGGTAAAATGTTCAGTGAGTTTATATGGGATGCGACAACAGGGAATTTTTATACCACAGTTGATAATAAGCGTATAGATGTTATAGCTGCTTCAGGTCCTTTATTACCTCTTCATGCTTTGATTGGAATTAACTATTCAAGTATCATTGTGCCAAATGCAACCAGTTATCCTGGGTGGTCAGTAGATTTTGTAGCAAGGAGGGCAGCAGTAGCTAATGCAATATTGACCGGTCCTTATAGCTTAAGATTAGATCGTATGATCTTCAGTTTTAATACAGGTCAGCAATCACTAGGTCTTACTACGGATATTTATCAGGGGGCAACTAAATTTACAGGCGTCTTTCCTTTTACCTATACTAAAACGACATCTGGGACTTACAAATTTACAGCAGGGGCACCTACAGGAAATGGAAGTCTGATTGTTAAAGAAATGGCACCCATAACCACTCAAAGATTAAGTGCAGATCAGTTTACTTTAGATTACTTTATAAACCCGACCACGAAACAAGTACTGGGACAGTTCAAGAGTGTTGAGCATCCCGACTTTACATTCTCTGGCACCCTTCAATAAATACGCAACACCTAGAAAAACAAATACCTAAGCTTCCCTCCTTAAATTAAGAAGGGGAGCTTTTTTATTTAATAAGCTTGTTGTATGCAACAGGGTTAAAACATGTAGGAATGAAAAATAATACTCTGGATGTGTATTATATTCCCCATTATTATATTGATAAATCTGACTGGAAAACAGATGTGGTATTGGTTTAAAGAATTTCAGTCTTTTGCGTTCTGATAATTTCGTATAGTTCAATCATTTTTTTTTGCTGGTCGTTGTATCTCGTGTTCAGATCATCCAACTGTTTTTTAAGATCCGGATATTGCTCGTCTTTTGAATTTTTTTCACCTATCCGGAGTAAGTCAACCATCGAAACGCCGTATATATCAGCTATTTGCTGTACTTTATTGAAAGATACATCTGTTATTCCTGTTTCTATTTTAGAATAAGCTGTAACAGATATGCCCAATTGATCGGCTACGATTTTCTGACTAATGCAATGTGTACTGCGAATTGCTCTTAGCTTCTTTCCAATGTTTTGAATCATTTGTTATAGGGTTTGATGAATTAAAAAATGGTATTTTTTCAAAAAAAATATTTTTGCTAAGTGAAATATTGCAAAAGAAAGGCCAAGTAAACAATAATGGCTGGGGCGGTAACATGATGGGGTTAGCTTTGTTAAAGTTCGATTTATTATGGCTATCATTTGAATTTATCAATCCTGTTAGATGGTTTAATAAAATATCTGATAATCGTTTAGCGATACAAATGCGTAATGCAATGCCGATGTTTTGCTGTTTTTTTATTTCAAGTATAGCCTTGGTGATGCTTTTTTTGAAAACAGCAAAAATTTTGTGAATTAACCCCATGTCTTTTTCAGGGTATAAGGTGTGGATAATATCAATTTATTGATCAGGTATGTTATGTGCTGTCCAAAGCATGTTATGTGATGCTTATCTAAATTATTCTAGTAAATATAATCAATAGATAAAATTGGAAAATTTGTAAGAAGGAGTTATAAAGACTTTGACGATCAGGCCTCAGCTAGGTAGTAGGCGGAGGCTTTGTTATTAGAGTTCCGATATGTCAGGGCGAGAGTCTGTTTGTCATCTTGTGGCTCCTGCTAAAGCCAAAAGGAAAAATAAAGAAGAAAAGACCAGTAGAACCGGTCTTTTCTGTCAGGATGGTTATTGCATGGCAGTAGTATCTTTGCTCATTTTTGAATTCATGGGTTTTTTCCATTTCATTGGCATCATTTTACCATTCATGCTCATGACGTTTCCATTTTTCATCATCCATGTTTTTCCATCTTTCATTTTTACGGTTCCATCAGTGGACACTGTTGCACCATTTTTAAGAGTGACAGGCTCTGTCATTTCCATTTTCTTTCCGTCTTTCATCATCCACATCTTTCCGTTCTTCATCATGATATGGTCGTGCATTTTTGCCATTTTCTGATGATGCATCTTTGAATGCATGGTTGTGTCTTGTGCGATAGCAGCACTGCATGAGAGCAGTATCACTGCTGCAAATGCAAGGAATACTTTTTTCATCTTTTTTGTTTTTTGGTTATTTAGTTTTGTTTACGGATAATGTTCTTTAGTTTTAATTTTATTCAGAACATTATTTGTTGTTTATAAACAATCACACTGTAAATTGGTTTTGACTAATTTTATAGACCAAAATAGTGTACGTATTTGAATGTTCGCTGTTAGTATGAAGTTTGCTGATAGCACTTAAAATAGAAATAGTTAAATTTCTATAATAAAATTCCTTTTACTTCCGGATTAAGTAATCAAATAGTTAATTTTAAATGATAATACTTAATTTAACCGAATTGGTCGAATTATTGCTTTGACGGGAATACTAGGTGATTTGATAGTGAATTGTATTTTATTAACTAATTTTAACAGAGATCCTGCTCACTTATGATAAAAACATACTTGCTTTTTTTTCTTATAATGCTCTCAACTCTGGCATATTCACAAACTAACGGTGATTATCTCTATAGCGTAGGTATTAAAGGTTACAGCTATATGCAAATGCCGAAAATTATGAATCAGACGGCTGGAAATACCTATCTGAATAGTTATTTTAATAGTTTCTTGTTGAAATTCAATGATAACCTGTTCAGTTACAGATTAGGCGGAAGTTATTTGAATAGAAATGAGAGTTTTCGTAATAACTGTGATAATTGTGACCTCGTCAGTGGCAAAATGAAAGATTATGCTTTCAAAATTGGTTTTGAAAAGAATCTTACTTATTCCAAGATTCAACCTTATTTAGCTCTTGATTTAGGCTACAGATCAAATAAGTTTGATGGAATTTCAAACAACATAAATCCAATATTAAATGCGCAGGCAGGTGAGGCGAGTGTGGTTATTCCTGCAAATCAAGTCATAGCAACCAAAGAAGGGTTTACAATTACTCCGGTTATAGGAATAAAAATCAACCCTATTAAAGAAATTTCTATCTTCGTGGAAAGTAATCTGGAATTCTTTTACTCTTATGAACGTCAGGAGTCAGTGCCTCAGGATGCTTCAAACGTACGTTCTTTGGATAAATTTCATAAGACAGAATACTTGTTTAATCCTGTTTCAATAGGTATTCAATTTCATATTGGGAATAAAAATTAATGAAGAAAAATGTTATCGTAATTGGTGGTAGTGGACAGCTCGGACAATGCCTGTCTGAGGTTGTTGCAGTAAAAAATGATATGTTCAGTTATGTGTTCCTTTCCAAAGAAGATCTGAACCTTGTAAATGCTGATGAGATAGCAAAACTGTTTGAACAGTACAAACCTTTATATTGTATTAATTGTGCAGCTTATACAGCTGTCGATCAGGCTGAGGAAGATCATGATCGTGTTTTTGAGATCAATGAGTTTGCCGTGAAAAGGCTGGCAGAAAATTGTTTGGCTCACCATACGACACTGATACATATATCAACAGATTTTGTTTTTAATGGAAGTTCGAGTATTCCATTAACGGAGAATATGGATGCCAGTCCAGTGAATGTCTATGGTTTGTCTAAGTTGAAAGGAGAGCAAAGAATTCAGGAGATAATGGATCAGTATTTTATTTTAAGAACCAGTTGGTTATATTCTGAAAAGGCGAATAATTTTGTGAAAACAATGTTAAAGCTGGCACAGAGCAGGGACACCTTAACAGTTATCTTTGATCAGATTGGTACACCAACTTATGCGATGGACCTGGCAAGGGTTATTGTAAATATTATACAAAATGATAAGCAGGCATACGGACTTTATCATTACAGTAATGAAGGTATAGCCTCATGGTATGATTTTGCAAAGGCCGTCTTTGAATTTGCTGAGGTAGATATGAAAGTCTTACCTGTTGCTTCTTCAGCTTTTGTAACCAAGGCAAAGCGTCCACATTATTCTGTTATGGATAAGACAAAAATCAAAACTGTATTGGATGTTGAAATACCCTATTGGAGAGATAGCTTGAATTTCTGTATACAAAATTTATAAGCCGTTTCAAATGTCATATATTTCTCAGAAATCAAATAATTCATTTATCTTTGGTCCCTACATTTAAAAAATATTAACCAAATGAGAGTTGCCCTAATTACAGGTGTTACAGGTCAGGATGGAGCTTATCTTGCAGAATTTCTTTTAAAAAAGGGATATTTTGTTCACGGACTCAAAAGACGTTCTTCTTTGTTTAATACGGAGAGAATAGATCATTTATACCAGGATCAACATGAACATGGGGTTAATTTTAAATTGCATTTCGGGGACCTTACAGATTCTACGAACCTGATTCGTATTATCCAGGAAACACAACCTGATGAGATTTATAATCTCGCAGCGATGAGCCACGTGCAGGTAAGTTTCGAAATGCCGGAATATACTGCAAATGCTGATGGTATAGGAACGCTGAGGTTATTAGAGGCAATACGTATTTTAGGCTTAGAAAAGAAGACGAAAATTTATCAGGCCTCTACCTCTGAATTATATGGCTTGGTACAAGCTGTCCCTCAAAGTGAAAGCACTCCTTTTTATCCCAGATCACCTTATGCTGTCGCAAAGATATATGGTTATTGGATAACTGTAAACTATAGAGAGGCTTATGGAATGTTTGCCAGTAATGGCATTTTATTCAATCATGAAAGTCCATTGAGAGGAGAAACATTCGTTACCCGTAAAATCACAAGGGCTGCCAGTAAAATTGCCTTGGGTCTGCAAAAATGTTTATATCTGGGTAATTTGTCTGCACAAAGGGATTGGGGACATGCTAAAGATTATATTGAGGCAATGTGGCTGATCCTTCAACAGGATAAGGCCGAAGATTTTGTTATTGCAACAGGGGTAACAACGACTGTTCGTGATTTTGTTAAAATGAGTTTTGCAGAACTGGGCATTGAGATAGAGTTTAGCGGCAGAGATGAAAATGAAAAGGGTGTAATTATCGATATCGATCAAAACCTTATTTTATCTCTGGGTTTAAATGATAAATATTTGAAGCCAGGAACTACAGTTGTATGTGTAGATCCTAAGTATTTTAGACCAACTGAGGTAGATTTATTATTAGGTGACCCTACAAAATCTAAAACTCAGTTAGGTTGGGAACCCAAATATGATTTGCCTATGTTAGTTAAAGAAATGGTTCAGTCTGATTTACAATTAATGAAGAAAGATGAATACTTGAAAGAAGGCGGGTTTAATACTTTGAATCATTTTGAATAATAATTAAGCATATTACTACTACAGGTTTACCATATGAATTTTAAAAAAATAATAGCTGCATTACTGTTTTTCTCCTATATGATAGTTGGTCAGCATGTTTATGCTCAGACTAACTATTCTGATGTAAAAGTTGATGAACTGACAGATGCACAAGTCCGTCAATTGATGCAACGTGCTGAGTCTGTTGGTTATAATGATGCGCAGTTGGAGCAAATGGCAGCTGCACAAGGAATGAAGCCCGAAGAGGTAACAAAATTACATATTAGGGTTGAGAAAATCAGAAAGAGTAATAATACAGACAATAAAGTAAGTGAAAGATCTCCTAGTGAAGATTTTTCAGAGAGATCTTACGAAGGTTCAGATTCTACAAGTAATAAAAAATATAATTTAAATAATAAGGCGAAAGCTGAATTAAAGGATGCTTTCGGAAATCTTATTCCAAAAATTTTTGGGGCTGAATTGTTTAAAAATAATGATATAAAGTTTGAGCCTAATTTGAGGATGGCAACTCCTAAAAGCTATATTATAGGTCCTGATGATCAGTTGATAATTGATTTGACGGGAGACAACGAGGCGGATTATAAGCTTCAGGTAAGTCCTGAAGGAACCATCCGTGTGCAATATGTGGGCTTGGTTTCTGTTGGAGGATTATCCATTGAACAGGCCACCTCTAAAATTCGAAGTGCGATGTCTGGTACTTACCCGGGTTTAAGAAGCGGTAGGACTAGTTTGTCTATCAATCTTGGTAATATAAGAAGCATCAAAGTTACACTTCTGGGAGAGGTTGTAAAACCTGGCTCTTATACTTTATCATCTTTGTCTACAGTGTTTAATGCACTTAATGCTTCTGGTGGCCCAAATGATAATGGTTCATTTAGAAAGATACAGGTGATTCGGAATAATAAAATTGTCTCAACAATAGATGTTTATAGTTTCTTATTAAAAGGAATGCAAACTGGGAATATCCGTCTTCAGGATCAGGATGTAATTAATATTCCTGTGTATCAAACAAGAGTGGAGATGTCAGGTGAAGTGAAGAGACCAGCGCTATATGAGGTATTAAGTAATGAATCATTGGAGGACGTTATCAATTTTGCTGGCGGGTTTTCAAATAAAGCGTATACTGCTAAAATTAAGGTTCTACAAAACACAAATAAAGAGAGACGAATCACTGATGTAAACGCAGATGATTTCAGTAAATATAGCCCGCTGAATGGTGATAAATATGTGGTAGAAACTATTTTAGATCGTTTTGCTAACAGAGTGGAAATCGTTGGAGCTGTATTTCGACCAGGACAATATGAGCTGGAAAAAGGGGTAACTTTGAAACAATTAATTCAAAAGGCAGATGGTCTAAAAGAAGATGCTTTTTTAAATAGGGGATATATTTCCAGATTGAATTCTGATAATAGTTTGGCTTTGTTATCTTTTGATGTAGATAAGATATTAAAAGGAACTGAGCAGGATATCCCCCTGAGAAGAGAAGACAAGGTGACCATCTCTTCTATTTTTGATTTGCGAGAAGAATATAAGGTAGATATTAAAGGTGAAGTGAGATCACCAGGTTCGTTTGATTATGCCGAGGGGATGACACTTGAAGCTTTGATTCAAATGGCCGGTGGACTTAGAGAAGGAGCAACTCCAAATCGTATTGAGATTGCAAGGAGAATAAAGAATAGTGATGCTAACTCCATATCCGCTAAGACTGCAGAGATACTAAATGTGAATATTTCCAGAGATTTGAGAGTACAGGATTCGACTTTTGTACTTCAGCCTTTTGATATTGTGTCCATTAGAAGCTCTGAGGGCTATCAGGTTCAGCAGCAGGTTAAGGTAGAAGGTGAGGTTCTTTACCCCGGTATATATACGATTACCAGAAAGGATGAACGCATTTCTGATGTAATTAAAAGAGCGGGAGGTTTGACGGTACTTTCTTTTGCTGAAGGAGCGTCTTTAAAAAGACCTGGACCGGATAAAATTGAGGGAGAAGTAGTAAGGGACAAGAATGGCAAAATTATGGCTGGTAAATCATTGGGATCCTCAAATAAAAATGCCATTGACAGGAAAGAAGAAGAGATGCAAAAGCTGGCTAATCTAAGAAGACTGCAAGGAGTAGGTGTACAGGATACCGCCCAGCTGATACAAGAGGTTAAAATATTAGGAAGTGATCTTGTCGGTATTGATTTAGTTAAAATATTAAAATCTCCTGCTTCAAAATATGATTTATTAGTTGAAGATGGAGACGTCATCAGAGTCCCGAAACAACTTCAAACAGTTCGAGTTACCGGTGAAGTTCTTAGACCTACAAATATTGTTTACAGTCCAAATAAGAGTATGAAACAGTATATTAACGGAGCTGGCGGGTTTACTTATAATGCCAATAAGAAAAGCGCGTATATTCAGTATGCAAATGGGTCAGTAGATGCAGGAAGTAAGTTTTTATTTTTCAATAATTATCCTCGTGTTAAACCTGGAGCGGAAATTTTTGTTCCTAAGCAGGCTCCGAAGGAAAAGCTTGGTATCCAAGGGTTAGTCGGAATCTCAACCGCTCTTGCGTCATTAGCTGCAATATTAATTACTGTATTTCGTAAATAGATGTAGGGTTCTGCTTCAGGACCAGATGAGTGGTTTATTTAAAATTGAATGAAAGCTTGGAAAAGCGCAATATGGAAGATAAAATAAGTGAACATAAGCAGGAAATAGAAGAAATTTCTTTAAAAGAGCTTATACTGAAAATCAGTGAATGGTATCGTTACTTTCTATCTAAGTGGATAGTCATTTTATCTTTTGCATTACTGGGTGCTATTTTAGGTGGTGCATATGCTTACATAAAAAAACCTGTTTACATTGCTAGAACTAGTTTTGTCCTGGAGGATGCTGGGAAGGGGGGAGCAATGGGGCAATATGGTGCACTAGCTTCTATGGCCGGTATTGATCTTGGTGGCAGTGGTGGGAGTGGTATTTTTCAGGGGGATAATATTCTTGAGTTGTATAAGTCTCGCACTATGATTGAAAAAACCTTGTTGACTGATATAGAGAAGAATGGAAAGAAGCAATTACTAGTCGATTGGTATATATCAATCAACAAACTCAGAGAAAAGTGGAATAAAAATCCAAAACTGAAAGGAATCCGGTTTAGCCCACTGCAGTCTGATTCCCCAGGTGCGACTTTCAATCGAGTGCAAGATAGTATATTGGGAGTCATCGTATCTGATATTAGCTTAAATTATCTACTCGTATTTAAGCCAGATAAGAAATTGAGTATTATCAAAGCAGAAGTCCGGGCAAAAGATGAATTTTTTGCGAAGGCTTTCGATGAACAAATTGTGAAAAACGTAAACGATTTTTACGTGCAGACAAAAATAAAGAAATCTACGGAAAACGTAGCAATCTTACAACATAAGACAGATTCTGTAAGAGCTGTAATGAATGGTTCTATCTATACAGCTGCTGCAGTTGCGGATGCAACTCCTAATTTAAATATTACGCGTCAGGTCCAACGAATAGCACCGGTCCAGCGTTCACAGTTTAATGCAGAAATGAATAAGGCAGTTTTAGCAGAATTGTTGAAAAATTTGGAACTTTCAAAAATGAACTTATTGAGAGAAGCGCCTTTAATACAGGTAATTGACGAGCCGGTTTTTCCTTTAGAAATTGAAAAACTAGGGAAATTAAAAGGCATGATTGTTGGAGCTTTTTTATTTGGGTTTTTAACTTGCGTGGTTTTACTAGGTAAGAAAATTTTAACAGCTGTAATGGCTTAAAGAATGGTTACGTATACACTTAAAGTTATAGATAAAATAAATGAGACACAGGACACAGTGACTGTATGTTTTAAGCAGCCTGCGTTAAGAAAAATTAAGTATAAGGCTGGGCAATACCTTACCCTGATTTTTAGAATTAACGGGAGGCGTTATCTCAGGCCTTATTCCTTTTCTTCTGCCCCTGTAATCGACACGACATTAGATGTAACTGTCAAAAGGATTCATAATGGAATTGTTTCTAATCATATACATGATGTAGTAAAAGTAGGAGATAGTATAGAAGTGCTGTCTCCAATGGGAGATTTTATTTATGAAAATAATGAAGCAGATGTATCCCAGATTTTTTTATGGGGAGTAGGTAGTGGTATTACGCCTTTAATCTCCTTAACTAAATATGTCTTAGCAGAATATCCAGATATTAGAATTAATTTAGTTTATGGTAATCGTAATCATGAAAGTACTATCTTTTCAAACTTGATTAATGAGTTACTCATAAAACATCCAGAAAGATTTAAAGTTTGGTATTTTCATACCTTACTTTCTGTTACTGATGCCTCTCCTTTTTTGGTGCAGGGAAGAATCAATAAAAAAAGCGTATTTAATGTTATGAAAGGGATTATTGCAGAGCAATCCCAGCACTATATCTGTGGTCCACTCGGATTAAAGGACTCGGTCAAAGAAGCTCTTTCCGAACTTAATGTCCCCAATTCACGAGTATTGTCAGAGGATTTTGAATTAATCAGAGATCCTGGTGATTTTAACGATGTTCAGACACAGTCGGTTAACTTAAAATTTGAGAACCAGGAGTACATTTTAGAAGTGGTTAAAGGTAAAAGCATTTTGGAATGTGCTTTGGACGCTGGCATTGAATTGCCTTATTCTTGTCAAACTGGTAATTGCAATACATGTAAAGCTAAATTAAAAAATGGAGATTTAAAGATGATAGGGTTAAGTCAGGAAAGAACAGATCTGTTGAGTGATGAGTATTTGTTATGTTGCAGCCATCCTTTAACAAAGGGTGTTAGTTTAGAGGTGTAAGAAAAGAAAATATTAATATGAAGATAGTTATCCTTGCGGGTGGTTTAGGTACCCGGTTATCAGAAGAAACGGTTTTAAAACCGAAACCGATGGTTGAGATTGGTGGAATGCCAATCCTCTGGCACATAATGAAGATTTATTCTTCATATGGTTTCAATGATTTTGTAGTTTGTTTAGGGTATAAAGGATATGTTGTTAAGGAATACTTCGCGAATTATTTCTTGCATAAATCTGATGTGACCATTGACTTAAAAAATAATAGTGTAGAAGTGCATGAATCAGAAGCTGAGCCATGGAAAATAACTTTAGTTGATACAGGTGATGATTCCATGACTGGTGGCAGAATTAAGCGGATACAAAAGTATGTAAAAGATGAACCTTTTATGTTAACTTATGGAGATGGTGTAGGTGATATAAACATTAAGGATTTGGTGGATTATCATAAAAAGCACGGAAAGCTTTTTACCGTTACATCTGTTCAGCCCTCAGGTAGATTTGGAGCTCTGGATTTGTCATCAGATAATGAAGTACGCTCATTTTTGGAGAAACCTAAGGGAGATGGATCATGGATTAATGGAGGTTATATGGTGTGTCAACCTGGTGTCTTTGATTTTATAAAAGACGGAGATTCTACGGTTTGGGAACAGGCGCCAATGCAAAATATAGCTTTGTCCGGAGAGATGAAGGCCTATAAGCATCATGGTTTCTGGCGCCCTATGGATACTTTGAAGGATAAACATGATTTAAACGAGATGTGGAATTCTGGTAATTCGCCCTGGAAAATATGGTAAGTATGTTTGAGCAATTGAAAACAATTTATGGGGGTAAAAAGATTTTCCTTACTGGTCATACTGGCTTTAAGGGAAGTTGGATGCTTAAACTTTTAAGCCTTATCGGGGCTGAGATAAAGGGATATGCACTTGAACCCAAAAGTGAAGATGATCTTTATAATCTGATTAAAGGTGATACTTTGTGTAAGTCTGTTATTGATGATTTAAGAGATAGAAGTCGTTTAAAAGATGAAATTGTCGAATTTCAACCTGACTTTGTTTTTCATCTTGCTGCTCAGCCATTGGTACGTCTTTCCTATGAAATGCCATCCGAAACATTTGAAGTGAACGTTATCGGAACTGCAAATTTATTAGACGGAATAAAGCTACTGAAAAAAAAATGTTCCGTCGTTTTGATAACGACCGATAAGGTATATCATAATAACGAATGGGTGTACCCGTATAGAGAAGAAGATAGACTTGGTGGTTATGATCCATATAGTGCGAGTAAGGCATGTGCTGAACTTGTTATAGATTCCTATAAAAACTCTTTTTTTAATGTTAAGGATTATGCCTCACATGGTAAAGCACTGGCTGTTGGTCGTGCAGGAAATGTGATTGGTGGTGGTGATTGGTCTGCAGATCGTTTAATACCCGATATAGCAAGAGGACTGAATGCTAATCATACTATAATTATCAGGAATCCTGAATCAGTTAGACCCTGGCAACATGTTCTGGAGCCTGTCGTTGCTTATCTTATTCTGGGTGGCAAACTGCAATCTGAACCTCAAACATTCAATGAGGCATATAATTTCGGCCCTTATGGATCAGATGCCCTTCCTGTTGAAGAAATGTTAAAGTTAGCGATTAATTGCTGGGGAAGCGGATCTTATGAAGTTCAAAAAACAGTAGGGCAGCCTCATGAAGCAGGCTTATTAAAGCTGGATATAAGTAAAGCTGTATCTCAATTGAACTGGTATCCTAAATTAGATGCTAAAACTGCAGTTGAAATGACAATGAAATGGTATCTTGAATTCTCAAAGAAGAAAGAGAGTATTAATGCTTTTACAGAATTGCAAATTATTGAGTACTTAAATGCATAGTGTATTAATTACCGGAATTACAGGCTTTATCGGATCACATATTGCTGAAAATCTGGTTCAAAATGGGATTGAGGTGATTGGTTTGAAACGGAATAATTCAGATACCTGGCGTTGTTTCGGTTTCCATGATAAAATTCAATGGGTAGACATTGATGATGATGGTAAATATAAGGATCAATTGGTAAAAGCTTCCTTTGATACTATAGTGCACTGCGCATGGATAGGTGTAGAATCCAAAGACCGAGATAACTGGGCTGAACAGGCAAAGAATATTAATTTTCTGATCGATTTATTGGAAGTAGCCAAGAAGGTGAGATTAAAAAAATTTATCTTTTTAGGGTCACAAGCCGAATACGGAAATATTAGTGGTAAAGTTAGCGAAGAATATAAAACGATTGCTTTAAATGCTTACGGAAGTATTAAATTATCCTGTTTGGAGATAGTAAAAACATTCTGTGACACGAATGATATTAATTGGATTTGGTTGAGATTATTCTCTCTGTTTGGAGAAAAAGAAAATGCTAACTGGCTTATCCCATCTTTAGTTAAGTCGATGTTAAATGAAAACCAGATGGATCTTACTCCCGGTGAACAGAGATATTCATACCTCTATATTAAGGACTTCACCTATATCATAAATATGATTTTAGAAATGTCTGTTAATTCGGGTATTTATAATGTGTCTGCGGATAATACTATTACTATTCGATCATTAATTGAAAGTGTCAGAGCTTACATTAATCCAGAATTTAAATTAAATTTTGGAGCATTAAGTTATAGAGAGAACCAATCCATGCATATGGAAGGTGATATCAGTAAACTATGCTCACAACTTGGTAAAATAGAATTTACCGATTTTAACGTAGCTTTACAAAATACTTTAAATTATTATATAAAAAATTGAGCATTTTATGAAAGTATCAGATTTTATTGCTGGATTTTTAGAAAAAAAGGGAATTAAGAGTGTTTTTGAATTGTCTGGAGGAATGATTACTCATATCCTTGACTCACTTCACCAAACTACTAATATCCATATAGTGACCATGCATCACGAGCAGGCTGCAGCTTTTGCAGCAGAGGCTTATGGAAGAATTACTGGTTTACCAGGAATTGCTCTTGCAACGAGTGGTCCAGGTGCCACAAATCTGTTGACTGGGATTGGTAGTTGTTATTTTGATTCTAGCCCGGCTATTTTTATCACCGGGCAAGTGAATCGTCACGAACTCAGAGGGGATAGAGAGATTAGGCAGTTAGGGTTCCAGGAAACTGATATTATCTCTATGGCAAAACCAATTACGAAAGCTTGTTTCCAGATAAATGAGGCAGATGAATTACCTCAAGTCTTTGAGGAAGCCTTTAGAATTGCGTTAGAGGGGAGACCGGGACCTGTACTTATAGACATTCCGATGGATATTCAGCGGGCTCAGATTTCTCCCGATATTGAAGATAATAATTTAGTTAGTTTTCCTTCAATCAGTAATGAAATTCTTGAGGAGCTAATTAAAGATATTAAGGGAGCGAAAAGACCACTAGTACTTGCTGGCAGAGGAATAAAATCATCAAATTGTCAACAAAAATTTGATGATTTCGTTAAACATACTAAAGTTCCGGTTATTACTACTTTGCTTGGCTTAGATACGATTTCATATAACGATCCTCTTAGAGTCGGTTTTATTGGCAGTTATGGAAATAGGTGGGCTAATCTGGCTTTCGGAGAGTGTGATCTTTTGATTGTTTTAGGTAGCCGGTTAGATATAAGACAAACAGGCGCAGATACAGCATTTATTGGAAACAGGAAGATCTATCATATAGATTGCGAACGTGGAGAGGTTAATAACAGAGTGAAAAGCTGTATTGGCATCATTACGGATTTAAGAGAGTTTTTTGCTAAATTTAATCAAGTTGCAGTCAATGAGCATTTTGATTTACCCGTAGAGTGGATGACTAATATTAATGAGCAAAAAGAACGGTGGCCAGATATTAATGAATTAGACCCTAAAGGTATAAATCCAAATGTTTTCATGCATGAACTTTCAAAAGTTAGTAAAGCTGCGAAAGTATATTTGGCTGATGTTGGTAGTCATCAAATGTGGGCCGCTCAATCTTTGGAAATTAATAAAGGACAGCACTTTTTAACTTCAGGAGGTATGGGAGCTATGGGCTTTTCATTACCTGCGGGAATTGGTGCTAGTATTGCTCTTGATAAGCAGCCAGTAATTGTCCTTATAGGAGATGGCTGTATGCAGATAAACATTCAGGAATTACAGACCATCGTTAGAAATAAGTTGCCAATTAAAATTGTTGTATTAAATAATAGAACTCTGGGGATGATCAGGCAGTTTCAGGATAGCTATTTTGAATCACGCTATCAGTCAACTTATTGGGGTTATGATGCTCCTGATTTTGATAAAGTTGCAAATGCCTATGGAATAAGCAGTAGAACAATTGATGTTTCTGAAGATGTTACGGAGGCTGTCTCCTGGTTTTGGACGAAAGAAAATCTTGATAAGCCACAATTACTTCAGGTTATGATAGACCCTCATACGAATACTTATCCTAAGATAGCCTTTGGAAGGCCAATAACAGAGATGGAGCCTTTTGCAAAGCCAATTGAAATGGAAGGTACTTAAGTTATATTTAAAATATATATTATATAAAACACGTTAAATGTTACAAAATATTAAAGATACTGATCTTAAGAAAAGCTTAGGAGAGATTGCAAGAAAGAATTCAACGCAGGTTATTGTTGCCGGACAAAATTATATTCCAGTTACAGGTAAGGTACTAGATGAAGAAGATATTCTTTTGGGGGTAGATGCCGCATTAGATGGATGGTTGACAGCTGGTCGTTTTGCAAATAAATTTGAACATGATTTTGCGCAATATTTTGGCGCAAATAAGGCCTTATTAGTAAATTCGGGTTCATCTGCCAATCTTGTTGCGTTTTATGCGCTGACTTCACCTAAACTAGGAGAAAGAGCAATTAAGCCAGGAGATGAAGTTATTACTGTTGCGGCTGGTTTTCCTACGACAATTAATCCCATAATTCAATTTGGTGCTATTCCGGTATTTATTGATGTTGATATTGCTACTCATAATGTAAAGGCAGATATGATTGAGGCTGCTGTTAGTCCAAAAACTAAAGCGATTATGATTGCACACTCACTAGGAAATCCATTTGATTTAGATGAAGTGATGCGTGTTGCAAAAAAGTTTAATCTTTGGGTTGTTGAAGATGACTGTGATTCGTTAGGAGCAACGTACAGAGGAAAAAAAACAGGGACTTTTGGAGATATTTCCACATTCTCTTTTTATCCGGCACACCATATTACTATGGGAGAAGGCGGGGCGGTTGTAGTTAATAATCCTGAGTTAGCTAAAATAGCAGAAAGCTTCAGAGATTGGGGTAGAGACTGTTATTGTGAGCCGGGCAAGGATAATACCTGTGGATGTCGTTTTGGACAAGAACTGGGAACTTTACCTTATGGATATGACCATAAATATACCTATTCTCATATTGGATTTAATTTGAAAGTGACTGATATGCAGGCTGCTTTTGGTGTTTCACAAATTCATAAGATTGATCATTTTGTTCAAAGGAGAAAAGAGAATTATGCAGCACTTTATAAAAGAATGCAGGAATTTGAAGAAATATTTATTCTTCCCGAAGCGACACCAAATTCGGATCCTTCATGGTTCGGGTTTTTATTAACTTTAAGGGAGGGGGATTCAAATGACAGGCATATGCTAGTACAGCACCTCGAAGAAAATAAAATTGGTACAAGACTACTATTTGGCGGAAATCTTTTGCGTCAACCTGCATATGCTAATATTGAACACCGGATTGTTGGTGATTTGAAAAATACAGATACAATTATGAATCAGTCATTTTGGCTTGGTGTATGGCCTGGTTTAAATGAAAGTCATTATGATTACATTGCCGATGTAATAAGAAATTATATAAATTCTTAGATGAACGTATATTTTAGGTCCTTGTTTAATAAACTTGGAATAGATGGCGCCATTATTTATACAATTCTATCACGTGTTTTTCAAGCTGGCGGAGGAATATTATCAATAGTAGTTATTGCTAGATATTTGACTAAAGTGGAACAGGGGTATTATTTTACCTTTGGGAGTATATTGGCAATCCAGATCTTTTTTGAACTTGGATTGTCAAATATTATAACACAGTTTGTTGCTCATGAAACAGCTCATTTAGAATGGAATGGCAATGCAGAATTAACAGGATCAGAAAAATCTAAATCAAGGTTATCGTCTTTATTACATTTTTGTGTAAAATGGTTCTTTGTTGTTGGTTTTTTATTGATCGTTATTTTAATTATAACAGGATACATATTTTTTAATAAATATAGTAAAGGGAATGAGATTGTAAGCTGGCAAATGCCATGGGTTATATTGTCCGCTTGTACTGGTTGTTCATTAATTGTCTCCCCAATTCTTGCATTTCTTGAGGGACTTGGAAAAGTTAAGGAAGTAGCGAAAATCAGGCTATACCAATATATTTGTCAAATAATCTTGTTACTTATATTTTTGGTTGCTGGTTTTAAATTATTAGCAAGCCCGCTGGCTGTGACAATTACATTAGTTATACCCCCGTTATGGATCCTCATTACTTATAAAAAAGATCTACTATTGTTTATTTGGAAACAGACAGGAAAATGGAAGATAAACTATCGGATTGAGATTTTTCCCTTTCAATGGCGCATCGCCTTAAGTTGGATAAGTGGTTATTTTATTTTTCAGCTATTTAATCCCGTATTATTTGCGACTGAAGGACCGGTAGTGGCTGGTCAGATGGGGATGACATTGGCTGGTTTAAATGGCGTTTTATCTATTTCATTGAGCTGGATTAATACTAAAGTGCCATTATTTTCAAGCCTGATTGCTAAAAAAGATTATGAAGAGCTGGATACAGTCTTTAACAGAACTTTAAAACAAGCAAGCTTAATTTGTGGGGTGGCTCTGGTCTTTTTTATTATTGTTGTATATGGACTTCAGGTTTTGAAAGTACCATTAGGAAATAGATTTCTACCTTTTCTGCCGACACTATTACTTTGTATTACGACATTTATTAATCAGTTCATTTCGGCCCTTGCAACTTATTTGCGCTGTCATAAACAAGAACCGTTTCTAGTTCAATCCATTATAGTAGGAATTGTAACTGCAGCCTCAACTTTTGGATTCGGTCATCTTTTTGGCTTAATGGGGATAGTAATTGGTTATTGTTCAATTATCTGTTTTATAAGCTTGATATGGTCTTGGATTATTTTTAAAACTAAAAAAGCAGAATGGCATTGATAAGGCCATTTTTGTTTATATATACTGCTTTATTATTCTAAATGAAAGAAGGAACAAGGTTATGAATGAAATATTATTGTCAATATGCATACCGACTTATAATAGGTGTGATATATTAGATCAGACCCTAGACAGGCTTTTTTGCAATCCTGAGTTTGATTCGAATCTAATTGAAGTAATAGTTTCTGATAATTGCTCAACAGATAATACAGAGGAGGTTGTAAAGAAGTATCCTTTGGCACGTTATTATAAAAATATTCAAAATATAAAAGACCTCAATTTCTCTGTTGTATTAGGTTATGCGAAAGGAAAATATATCAGACTCTTTAATGATACCCTTACTTTTAAGCCCAACATCTTAAATCTAATGTTGGAAAGAATTGTTGAGTATATGGATGTCGGGGTGAACCTGTTTTTTTATGCAAATATGTTCTCAAATTCTGACTGCTTTAAAGTGATGTCGTCCAAAGGGGCTTATATCAGGGAAGTTAGCTATTTTAGTACTTGGATTGCAAATTTTGGTGTTTGGAAAGACGATTTTGAGTTGATTAATGACAAAGACCGTTATGCTGATCTCAGGTTTACACAGGTCGATTGGAGTTATCGAATTGTAAAGAATAGTAAGCGGACTATAATTTACTTTGATGATATGTTTTCCGTTGCAACGCCAAATAAAAAGGGGGGGTACAATATTTTTGATACTTTTGTTAATAAATATTTGTTTATAATTAAGCAGGAAGATTTGTCTTTTGTCGAGTATGAATTGGAAAAATATCGTTTGTTTCGCTATTTCGTTTATCCATGGCTCACGAGATTGATAATACCTAATGAAACTGAGTTTGGTTTTGACTTAAAAGGGGCATACGGAGTGATTTTTGGGAAATATTGGTATGAACCTTATATATATCCTTTTTTATTGTTTTTTTATATAAAAAGAAGAAAGAATGATGCGAATAATTAGGAGGATTCTTAAAATGATAATTCAGTTTTTTTCTATTTTATTTCCCTTGAGGTTTTTTAGATTTTTAGACAGGAAATTTAATTTAATTTATACGTATTGGATATCGAGAGAGTTTAAAAAGTTAAATGGTAGTGTCTATTTTGCTTTTCCATTATATTTAAATGGTGGGAAGAATATAGTACTGGGGAAAAATTTCGATTCTGATCAACGTTTACGTTTAGATACTTATGATAATTTTCTGGGGGAAAAGTTCTCGCCTTTAATAGAAATTGGCGATAATGTCTCTATTCAGAAGGATTGCCATATTGGAGCTATTAATAGAATTACAATTGGTAATAATGTATTAATTGGTAGTAGGGTCTTCATTTCTGATCACTCACATGGAGAAATAAATTCAAATGCTTTAAGATTGCCACCAGCTCAGAGAAGTCTATACAGTAAAGGAGAAGTGGTTATAGAGGATAATGTCTGGATTGGAGAGGGGGTTGTAGTTCTTCCTGGAGTAACAATAGGGGAAAACAGTATTATAGGTGCAAATGCCGTTGTCTCGAAGTCGATACCTAAAAATACTGTCGCTGCAGGCAATCCTGCTCGAGTAATAAAAGAAATTAACTAATGAAAAAGAAAGCACGTGTTATAGCGTTTTATTTGCCACAATTTCATCCAATACCAGAAAATGATAAGTGGTGGGGAAAAGGATTTACCGAATGGAAAAATGTTGGAAAGGCTAAAGCCTTGTTTAAAGGACATTATCAACCAAGGGTACCAACTGATTTGGGGTACTATGATTTACGGGTACCAGAAACAAGAGAAGCTCAAGCTGATATGGCAAAAGAGTATGGTATCGAAGGGTTCTGCTATTGGCATTATTGGTTTGGAAACGGAAAACGTTTAATTGAAAGACCATTCAATGAAGTTTTGTCTTCTGGCAGTCCTGATTTTCCTTTCTGTTTGTCCTGGGCAAATGAAACCTGGAAAGGATTTGATCATGGCTTAACTAATCGTAACGTTTTAATTGAACAATCTTATCCTGGTATTGATGATTATACTGCGCATTTTTATGCTGTTTTACCGGCATTTAAAGATAGCCGGTATATAAAGGTAGATGGGAAGCCTTTGTTTATGATATATCTTCCGCTGGCTAATCCGGAAGTTCTGGTATTTATCAAATGTTGGAGAGAGCTGGCAAAAATTAACGGACTGGATGGAATTTACTTTGTAGGGCAGACAAATGGTATAGCTTATAATGCCACACAAATTTTGGAAACTGGGGTTGATGCAGTAAACGCAACCCGACTGATAGCATACTTCTCAAAACGATCTACACTGCAAAAGATAAAAGGGAGACTGAATAAGCTACTTAGATCAATGCCGCTTGTATATTCGTATAAAGAAACTTCAAAGTACTTTTTACATGAGGAAGATCGTAATGAAAATATGTTTCCGAGCATTATTCCTGGCTGGGATCATACGCCGAGAAGTGGACGTGAAGGCCTGGTTATGACTGACTCTACCCCTGAGCTTTTTGAGGATCATGTTAAGCGTGCAGTTAGTTTAGTTGAGAATAAGGAACCCGATCACCGGATCATCTTTCTGAAATCCTGGAATGAATGGGCGGAAGGAAATTATGTTGAACCAGATATGAAATGGGGATTGAAATATCTCGAAGCAATAAAAAATAGTATCAAGAAATAACTTATGGCCCCCGTTTTATCAATTATTGTTCCTGTTTACAATACTGAACTTTATATTTCGAGATGTATAGAAAGTATAATAGACCAGGTTTTTACTGATTTTGAACTTCTATTAATTAATGATGGTTCACCTGACAACAGTGGGGCAATTTGTGATGATTATGCTTTAAGAGATAAGCGTATTCATGTTTATCACCAAAAAAATCAAGGAGTTTCTGTTGCGAGAAATTATGGCCTGGATAAGGCTACAGGTGAATTTGTAATATTTATTGACAGTGACGACTGGATTGATCCTGTTTTTCTGGAGAACTATTTAATTGAGTTGAAAGAATATCCAACTCAATTAATTTATCAGGGTTTGATTAATGAATTTAAAGATGAACAAACTTATTTAAGACTCCCGGCTAGACGCTATAATAATAATGAGATTACAATGGCATTATTTGAAGTTGAGCTCAGACAGTGTCTCGGCGGAGCATGCAATAAAATTTTTAACAGAACTATTATTGAAGAGTATGGAATACGATTTGAACCTTCTCTGAGTTATGGGGAAGACAAAATTTTCACTTTACAGTACTGTCAAAATATTAATTCAATTACTTTACTGGATAATTGCAATTATCATTACAACAGGACAATGGAAAACTCCTTGTCCAACCTTCATCATCCAAGTGAAAAACTGATTCAGTTAATAGAATTGGAATATGACTTGTTCAAATGTATAGAGCAAAAATTTAATAATACACAATTCATAGAGGCTGTAAGAGGACGTTATTTATCAATAAATAAATACGCATTGTTATCTATGTATAGACCAAATGTATTAAAAGCGAAATCAGTTCGGACTGCTCAATTTGAAAAAATTAATCATTTTATCAAGGGCTATTCATTCGATAAAAAATTTGATAGAGATGTACCGAAAATAGTTCATTATCTTATTGAAAAGAATAGTGATTTTAGTTTAAGAGGTCTAATGTGGATGAGATTTTACTTTTCATCGTTATATTATATGCTTAGGAATAAAATTAAATAATTATGAGTTTGAGAGTATCTCAATTGTTCTGTTTGATATTACTTATTGAGGCAATAGTAGTCTATTTTGCTGCTCCTAAGATTTATAACTACAATTTTAATGTCTTTTGCTCAGTTCAATATGCAATTAGCGTTGGTATATATTTGTTCTTGAAAAAAAAGAAAAATTATTTTGATTTTGATTGTGTTTTTTTTACAGGATACTTCTTCGTAACGCTTTTTTATCCGGTTTTTATGTATGAAAATGATCCAACACGCTTCTTTGCATTTCAATACGATTTTGACGCTAATATAATTCCGCAGGCTTCTGCATTAGCCTTGGTTGGAATAAATGCTTATATATTTGGAAGTTTCCTGCATAAACCAAAATCTTCGGAAGCTAGAAAGTATGGTTTGAAAGATTTTATTCCTAATAACCATCTTTCATTTATCACAGCAGTTACCTTTTTATTATATATATTAACAGGTGGTTATGCAGCTCTTGGGGGAGCCTACTCGGGAGACGAGGTGCAGAAGTCTGCGATTTCGAGTTATGTTTTTATCTTCACTCCTGCATTTCTGCTTTCAACAATAATAATTGAATTCTATAATCTCAGGACTAAAAACATGTTTAAATTTCAATTCAAGAATCTAAATAAGATTACTTTATTTATTTCCTTGATGTTTGTTTTCTTAATGTTAGCTACTGGGAGCCGTACTGTCCCAATGCAGGTAATACTATTGTGCGGAGGTCTGCTAACCTTATTTTTTAAACCAATTTCTTTTGTGAGGTTTGTTTTTCTGGCTTTTTTGGGAATGGGAGTTATGTTCTTAGTTGTACTGGCTAGGGGTTATCAGCAACAAGGGAATTTTTCGTTAGTTGATATTGCAATGGATTTAATTATTAATAATAGAAATAGTTATGCTGCTATTGAATATGTGAGAACAAATGGAATAACATGGGGAATGTCAATGTCAGCGTCATTTTTAAGTCCAGTTCCATTTCTTCAGAATATTGTGATTACACTTTTTGGCATTGACCCATTTACTATGTCATCATCAATTGTTATAACAAAGATGACACTTGGAGAAGTTGGTGAGTTAGGCCTGGGAACAAATATTATCGCTGATATTTATATGTCATTTGGTTTTCCGGGGGTTGTGTTACTTATGACAGGTTTAGGATATTTTATAAGTATGACTTTAGATAAGGCTAAGACTAATATTTATGCTTTAGTTTGCTATGGTATTATGATGTCATATGCGGTATTTCTAGTGAGAGCTGAATTTTTCTTCTTTCTGAGGTTTTTGGTTTGGGGTATAATCATAGTTTATATTTCAAAATTATATAGAGTGAAATTCGTTTTGAGGAAAAAGATAGAATGAAAATAGTATTAATTATATCTGACATTTCTCGCAGCGGAGGTACAGAAAGAGCCACTACAAATGTGGCTAATATGTTAGAAGAACAAGGACATGATATTATAATTTTAAGTATCAGTACCAAAAAAGGAGAAAAATCATTTTATGAAATAAATGCTCCAGTTAATGTTTTGCATTTATCTTGTAAGCAATTGCCATCCGGATTGTTTAGTAAATTTGGTTGGTTCTTTGATACGATTAAGAGATTAAAGACTGCTATCCTTAATATAACGCCAGATTTAATAATTGGACAGGGACATAACGTTAACTCAATGCTTCCTTTTCTAAGTAAATCAAGTTATGGTTCAATTATTGGATGTGAGCATATCGTTTTTGATACTATACCTAAGAGTTCCAGGATGTTGATGTCTTTGATGTATCAATATCTGGATGGCGTAGTTGTCTTGTCAGAGCAGGCAAAAGAAAAGGTAAAGACGCTAAATAAAAATATTTTTGTTATTCCTAATGCACTTCCTTTTCTTACTGAAGAAACCTCTCCTTTGTCTTCAAACAAATTGATGATGGTTGGGCGATTAAGCTTGGAAAAAGGGTATGACAGATTGGTTGTGATTGCAAACAGACTTAAAGATAGGTTTCCAGATTGGCATATTGATATCTTTGGAGAAGGACCTATGAAAAATCAATTACTTGATTTATATACGATTGAAAATTTAAATACTTATATCACAATACATGAACCGGTGAAAAATATTAAACAGGAATATTTGAATAGATCGGTTTTTATAATGACTTCATATACAGAGGCAATGCCAATGGTGATTCTTGAAGCCAAAAGTTGCGGTCTGCCAATTGTTGCCTATAACTGTGAAGGCACCAGCGAATTAATTTTGAATAATGAAGATGGCTTTCTAATTGACAACAATGATGACTCTGATTTTGTAGAAAAAGTTTCTGTGCTAATTAAAGATAAGATTTTAAGATCCGCTTTAGGAAATAGAGCAAGAGCTAATGCATTGTTTTTCTCCAAAGAAAACGTATATAAAAAATGGAAGCAAGTTATCGAAGGTTGAATAGGTTGACGTAACTGAACTTTTGAATAAGATATATGTTCATTAACTCTGTTAAACTTAAAAAGTATATACAAGTCCGAATATGAATTTATAAGGATAAAAGACTTCATGGAGTGGCGGGATTGTTTGACCTTTGCAGGGCTCCTTTTAAAATACAGAAAATTTAATAAGCTGAATAGTTGGTAAAGATTTTCAATGGTGCTGTTTGATAAGTGGAGTGAATTAAATATGAATTTTTAGCTTTGACTTTTTAAGAGAATATTACAGATTAATTATGAATATAATATCAAAATATGGGTTTTTCGGTGCAATTATCATGGCCAAAAATCTACTGCTGACTAAATTGACTTTAAGAAATGCAAGACTTATAAGATTTCCTGTAGATCTAAGAGGGAAAAAATTTATAAGTGTAGATAAAGGTTTTACAACAGGTCATGGCTGTAGAATAGAAGCATATGCTGAAAAGAATATAAATTCTAAAACCCTTATCATCGGCAAAAATGTCCAGTTGAACGATTATGTGCATATTACTGCTATGTATAATGTACATATTGGGGACAATGTTTTAATAGCTAGCAAAGTATATATATCTGACACAGCTCATGGAGAATATCAATCGTCATCACCATCTTCTCCATTCGAGTTCCCTGCAGAAAGAGAATTAGTATATGACGGAGTCAGGATTGAAGATAATGTTTGGCTTGGCGATGGTGTTTGTGTATTACCGGGAGTCACGATAGGGTTTGGGAGTATTATAGGTGCCAACGCTGTTGTTAACAAGGATATCCCTGCAATGAGTATAGCCGTTGGTATTCCAGCAAAAGTTGTTAAAGTATTTAATAGTGAGCTTAATATTTGGGAGAAAAGATAATAGTCTATGGAAAAATACTTTGATAATATACTTTTTTATCTTCAGCGTTCTGGAGGAGGATCGGTCCATTGGGGTGAGTTAATGAAAAGGTTCAATCTTGAAAACACCGTGAACTTTATTGAACCTAATGGAGAAACTTCGAATATCCTTAAGCCGCTACTTAATTTAAAGGCTCCTTTAAAGGAGAAAAATATTCCTTTATCTATTCTAAGATATTTACCTTTAACTCTGAAAATTAAACAGCCAGCTATTTTTCATTCGTCTTATTATAGGTTTTCTGGACAAAAAGGTGTAATTAACTTTATCACTGTCCATGATTTTATTTATGAGCGTTTCGGGAGTGGTCTTTCAAAAAAAGTACATCATTATCAAAAAGGACTGGCTGTTAAGAATTCAAAAAATATAATTTGTGTTTCAAACACAACAAAATCTGATTTGCTTAGGTATTTTCCTCATTTGGTTGAGAAAAAGGAAATTGAGGTCATCCATAATGGTGTTTCAGATGATTTTTTTGTTCTAAGTGATATAAGTGAAACAAATGTCAAATTCGAGGCTTTAAAGAAGGATCCTTATATATTATTTGTTGGACACAGAACCTCATACAAGAATTTTGATTTTGCCGTAAAAGTTATTGCCTCCCTACCTGGAAATTATAAAATGGCAATTGTAGGTAATGCTTTGTCTGATAGTGAACTAAGGCTTTTAGACAGAGATCTTAATGGCAGGTATATACATTTCGGGAATACAACAAATATGGAATTAAACGAATTGTATAACTTAAGTGAGTGCTTAATATATCCTTCAAGTTATGAAGGGTTTGGTATTCCTCTGATTGAGGCCTTCAAATGTAACTGTCCGGTTATTGCCCAGGATATACCAATAGTACAGGAGATAGCGGGTGAAGCTGCTTACCTGGTCAATGGTTTGAATATCGATGGATTTAGGGATGAAATTTTAAATTTAAATAAGGGTAATTTAAGAAAGCAGAAGATCGAACTAGGATTGGAAAGATCAAAACAGTTTTCGTGGGATAAATGTTATAAACAGACAAAAGATTTCTATAAAATATGAATATTTTAATTACAGGTGGTGCAGGTTTTATTGGAAGTAATTTAGCCTTGAAGTTAATTGATAAGGGACACAAAATCACTGTTCTGGATAATTTATCATCTCAGATTCATGGTGTTGAAGCATCACAATCCTCTCCCTTATACCAAAGTATAATCAATAAGGTCAGATTCATTAAAGGAACAGTTACTGCTAAAGAAGATTGGGAGCATGCTCTGGAGGGGCAGGATATCGTAGTTCATTATGCAGCAGAAACCGGTACTGGACAATCTATGTATGAAATACAGAAATATGTAGATGTAAATATTAATGGTACAAGTATCATGCTGGATATTCTGGCGAATCAACCACATAGGGTAAAGAAAATAATTATAGCATCTTCAAGGTCTATATATGGTGAGGGTAGATATAAAAGTGCTGAACTAGGATATGTTTATCCTAAACACCGTGCTGAGGAAGATATGGATAATGGCGATTTTGACGTGAAATTTCCTGGTTGTGGAAGTCTTGAATTAATGCCGACTGATGAAGACTCGAAGATTCATCCTTCTTCAGTATATGGTATTACTAAACAGAGCCAGGAACAGATGATTATGACGGTTTGTCCTACGCTGGGAATTCAACCAGTGGCATTCCGTTATCAAAACGTATATGGACCGGGTCAATCTCTTAAAAACCCTTATACCGGGATACTTTCTATATTTTCTACTCAGATAAAAAACGGGAATGATATAAACATATTTGAAGATGGAAAAGAAACCAGAGATTTTGTTTTCATAGACGATGTCGTAGATGCTACTATTCTTGGAATAGAGAAAGAAGAAGCGAATGGTGAAATATTTAACGTAGGTACAGGTGTACCTACTGATGTGATAACCGTAGCCAGAGGTCTGATTGATAATTATGGAGTTGATGTTCCGATTAATATAAGTGGAAATTATCGCCTTGGAGATATTCGTCATAATTTTGCAGATCTGAGAAAGATAAAAGAAAAATTAGGATTTGATCCAAAATTTTCATTCCAACAAGGTTTGAAGAGATTTACTGATTGGGTAAATACACAAGAAGTTGAGAGTGACAGTTATGCCAAGTCAATAGAGGAGATGAAGTCAAGAGGCTTATATAAATAGATTAAATGCGAAGTTTATCGGGTAAAACTATACTGTTTTTTTGTCCTACATTTTTTAATTATGAGCAAGAAATCAAAAAAGCACTGGAAGATTTTGGTGCGACAGTCATATGGTATGATGATAGACCCTCAAATAATTTCTATTCTAAGGCAGTGATTAGAGTAAATAAGAATTTCCTGAAGAATAAGATCAGGAGATACTACAATGAGATTCTGGATAAGAATAAAGATCAAAAATTTGATTATCTGTTTTTTGTAAATCCAGAATCTATTTCAGTCGAAATCTTAACTAAAATGCAAGGATTATTCCCTGATGCTAAGAGAATCTTATATATGTGGGACTCATTCAAAAATCGGAAACAAAATCTGGAGCTGTTGCCATTGTTTAATTCAATGTATACTTTTGACCGGGAGGACTCAATATCATATAATTTAAAACTAAGACCTCTTTTTTATATTAATACATACGGAAAAAAAGAAGATTCGTCACCGAAGTATGAGCTTTTATTTGTTGGTACAGCACATAGCGATAGGTATACTTTCGTGAAGAAGTTCTGTGAATCTAATAAACTTAACAATGTTAAATTGTATTTTTATTTGAACAGCGTATTATTATTTTTCCTTAAAAAGCTCTTTGACAGCTCATTTAAGAAGGTTAGGTATGAGGATGTATCTTTTACCTCGTTGAGTCACAGTGAAATATCTTCTATGATGCAGCAGTCGAAAATAGTTTTAGACATTAATCACCCTAAGCAAATCGGATTAACCATGCGGACTCTAGAGACATTGGGTATGCAAAAGAAATTACTAACAACAAATAAAGATATCTTAAACTATGATTTTTATAATCCGGCAAATATCCTATTAGTTGAAAGAGAGAGTCCTTTATTGACTGAAGAATTTCAAAAAATACCTTTTGAACCTTTAGATTTGGGAACGTTGTTTAAATATAGTATTAGTGGTTGGGTCAGCGAAATATTTGAATTAATATGATTTTATTAACTGGAGCTTCTGGGTTTTTGGGAAAAGCGATTTTATCCTATTATCCAAAAGAAGTAATCTCTTTAGGAAGGAGTGGGCAAAAAGATATAATATGTGACATTTCTAAACAAATCCCCGAATTGCCAATTGTAGATATTGTTGTCCATGCTGCTGGGAAGGCTCATTTTTTGCCAAAAACAGAAATTGAACGGCAAATGTTTTTTGATGTTAATGTGAATGGTACAAAAAATCTGTTGAAAGGATTAGCCAATAACGAAGTAAAACCTAAGTCATTTATTTTCATTAGTTCAGTTTCAGTTTACGGTAAAGAATGCGGAAGTAATATTAATGAAGAGACATCCCTTGAAGCTAAGGATGCTTATGGATTGAGTAAGATAGAAGCAGAAAATCTTATTCAGAAATGGTGTATAGAAAATAATGTTATATGTACGATTTTAAGACTGCCATTGATTGTTGGGCCAAATCCTCCGGGAAATCTTGGAGCTATGATTAAAGGCATCAAAAGGGGATACTATTTGAATATCGCAGGTGGAAAAGCAAAAAAAAGTATGGTTTTGGATACAGATGTTGCTGATATAATTCCTTTTTCAGCAAAAATAGGCGGTATATATAATCTAACGGATGGATACCATCCTTCATTTGTAGAGTTATCCGAAGTTATTTCTGCCAAATTTGGGAAACGTAAGGCATTTAATATACCAAGATGGTTTATTTACCCTATAGCAAAAATTGGAGATTTATTGGGTGCTAATTTTCCGATAAATTCTAGTAAATTAAATAAAATCACCGCAGATTTGACTTTTGATGATAAGGCTGCACGTCAGAAACTAAATTGGAATCCTAGGTTAGTTCTTAAAAATATATAAACATCCATATGGAAATTTCTTTAGTCATTATTCTGTTCTTTGTCTTTTTTGCATTTGAAATCTGTTATTTTAAAATAGCGGATAAATTTAATATTATTGATCAACCGAATCATAGAAGCTCACATACTGACGTAACCTTAAGAGGTGGTGGAATCATTTTTACTCTTGGGTTGATGGTATATCCTTTCTTTTTTGGCCTTGAATATTGGTGTTTTCTGCTGGGCTTGGCTATAATTGCGTTCATTAGCTTTATTGACGATATACGGCCTGTCAGCAATAAATTAAGGGTGGTTTTTCATTTGGCAGGGGGGGCATTAATGTTCTACCAATTAGGCTTGTACCACCTTCCGTATTATTGGATTATTCTTGCGTTGATCTTGCTTATTGGTTGCATTAATGCAATTAACTTTATGGATGGGATCAACGGAATCACGGGTTTATATGCACTTATAACTTTGTCTACATTACTTTATATTAATCTGTATGTTATTGAATTTACAACTTCAAATCTGCTAATAACCTCTCTGATCTCCATCTTTGTCTTTAATTTTTATAATTTTAGAACCAAGGCAAAGTGTTTTGCAGGTGATGTCGGAAGTGTTGGGATTGCATTTGTGATTTTATTTTTCCTGTTGCAACTAATCATTAGAACAGAAAACTTCAATTATTTGCTTCTTCTTTTGTTATATGGCTTAGATACTGTTACAACTATGTTCTTCAGGCTGATACGAAAGGAAAATATTTTTGATGCCCATAGAAGCCATTTTTATCAATATTTGGCAAATGAGAGAAAGCTCTCTCATTTGATAGTTTCCTCAATATATGGGATCATCCAATTAATAATAAACATCCTAATTGTTAACTGGATGTCTAAGTCAGTTTTGATGTGCTGTATGGTTTTGATTTTTAGTGGAATTGCCTTTTTAATGTTGCGAATTTATATGGAAGGGTATAAAAGGTTATTGGGGCATTGAGATTCTTGGTTTGAATATACTGCGGGGTAAGCGAATTTAATAACTAAACAGGCTATTTTACGAGAAAAAAAGTGACCTTATAAGGAATAGATTCCTGCTGAGCCTGATCACTATTGAGTAACTAAGGAGAATGGCTCCGTTTTCTTATACTATATTCATCTAGCAAAGTTATGGCGGTTTTATGCATAGTTGAAAAGGATTTCCTAAAGCAAAAATATTGAAAGCCTAGATTCTTCAGATGTTTGAAAACGGTGAAAAGTATCCTGAAGCTCCTGAATCACCCAAGAACTCCATAAAAAGGACATAAAAGTGTCTGGAGGAAGAGTATCCAGAATGATGAGAAGAGCCAATCTGAGAAGCATCGCAAAGAAAAAGTTCAAAGTGACCACCGATTCTAATCATAAGTTTCTTGTCTTGGAAAATAGGTTGAATTGTGAGTTTAAGCCATGGACATTAGGTGCTGTTTGGGTATCGGACAGCTACTAAATAAAAATAAAGTGGGATTGGCTATATTTGACCGCGGTTATTGATCTGGGTGACATAAAAGTTATCATTGTTGGGAATTGAGCGCAAGAATGAAGTCCACGGATACTGTAGTATCAGCATTTAAAACGGCACAAAAACAGACTCATTACCCAGACGCTAATCTTTCATTCTGATCGTGGGGTTCGGCACGCTTGTAATGAGTTTACTGAATAAAAATAATTTGATTATCAGAAAGATGGTCAGAAAGGAAAATGGTTAGGATTATGGACTGCCCCCAAAAAGTTAGACAAATTTAATTATTAGATTTGTTATAATGAGCCCGATATTCCGTCGGGCTCATTCCATTTAAATTCAGTTTT
>NZ_JACHCC010000014.1 GCF_014207135.1 Pedobacter cryoconitis
ATCTTAAAAGTCAATGGCAGACCCGCACAACCTACCGCAGAAACTGGGGTGACAGTAATCTTAGAAACTACTGCTGCATTGGTTAAGTTCGTTGCTGTAAATGCAGGAAGTGTCCCTTCACCCGAAGCAGCTAGTCCAATAGCCGTATTATCATTGCTCCATTTATAAGTATCTCCACTGATATTACCACTTAAAGTAAAAACTGGTACTGGATCAGTATTGCAGTAAACTTTATCCGTGATAGCCGCTACATTGGAAGTCGGGTTTACTGTAATCTTAAAAGTCAATGGCAAACCCGCGCAACCTACCGCAGAAACTGGGGTGACAGTAATCTTAGAAACTACTGCTGCATTGGTTAAGTTCGTTGCCGTAAATGCAGGAAGTGTCCCTTCACCCGAAGCAGCCAGACCAATAGCCGTATTATCATTGCTCCATTTATAAGTATCTCCACCGATATTACCACTTAAAGTAAAAACTGGTACTGGATCAGTATTGCAGTAAACTTTATCCGTGATAGCCGCTACATTGGAAGTCGGGTTTACTGTAATCTTAAAAGTCAATGGCAAACCCGCGCAACCTACCGCAGAAACTGGGGTGACAGTAATCTTAGAAACTACTGCTGCATTGGTTAAGTTAGTTGCCGTAAATGCAGGAAGTGTCCCTTCACCCGAAGCAGCCAGACCAATAGCCGTATTATCATTGCTCCATTTATAAGTATCTCCACCGATATTACCACTTAAAGTAAAAACTGGTACTGGATCAGTATTGCAGTAAACTTTATCTGTAATGGCCGCTACATTAGAAGTTGGGTTTACTGTAATCTTAAAAGTCAATGGCAGACCCGCGCAACCTACCGCAGAAACTGGGGTGACAGTAATCTTAGAAACTACTGCTGCATTGGTTAAGTTCGTTGCCGTAAATGCAGGAAGTGTCCCTTCACCCGAAGCAGCTAGTCCGATTGAAGTATTGTCATTGCTCCATTTATAAGTATCTCCACTGATATTACCACTTAAAGTAAAAACTGGTACTGGATCAGTATTGCAGTAAACTTTATCTGTGATAGCCGCTACATTGGAAGTTGGGTTTACTGTAATCTTAAAAGTCAATGGCAGACCCGCACAACCTACCGCTGAAACTGGGGTGACAGTAATCTTAGAAACTACTGCTGCATTGGTTAAGTTAGTTGCCGTAAATGCAGGAAGTGTCCCTTCACCCGAAGCAGCTAGTCCAATTGAAGTATTGTCATTGCTCCATTTATAAGTATCTCCACTGATATTACCACTTAAAGTAAAAACTGGTACTGGATCAGTATTGCAGTAAACTTTATCTGTGATAGCCGCTACATTGGAAGTTGGGTTTACTGTAATCTTAAAAGTCAATGGCAGACCCGCACAACCTACCGCAGAAACTGGGGTGACAGTAATCTTAGAAACTACTGCTGCATTGGTTAAGTTCGTTGCCGTAAATGCAGGAAGTGTCCCTTCACCCGAAGCAGCCAGACCAATAGCCGTATTGTCATTGCTCCATCTATAAGTATCTCCACTGATATTACCACTTAAAGTAAAAACTGGTACTGGATCAGTATTGCAGTAAACTTTATCTGTGATAGCCGCTACATTGGAAGTTGGGTTTACTGTAATCTTAAAAGTCAATGGCAGACCCGCGCAACCTACCGCTGAAACTGGGGTGACAGTAATCTTAGAAACTACTGCTGCATTGGTTAAGTTCGTTGCCGTAAATGCAGGAAGTGTCCCTTCACCCGAAGCAGCTAGTCCAATTGAAGTATTGTCATTGCTCCATTTATAAGTATCTCCACTGATATTACCACTTAAAATAAAAACAGGTACTGGATCAGTATTGCAGTAAACTTTATCCGTGATAGCCGCTACATTGGAAGTTGGGTTTACTGTAATCTTAAAAGTCAATGGCAGACCCGCACAACCTACCGCTGAAACTGGGGTGACAGTAATCTTAGAAACTACTGCTGCATTGGTTAAGTTCGTTGCCGTAAATGCAGGAAGTGTCCCTTCACCCGAAGCAGCTAGTCCGATTGAAGTATTGTCATTGCTCCATTTATAAGTATCTCCACTGATATTACCACTTAAAGTAAAAACTGGTACTGGATCAGTATTGCAATAAACTTTATCTGTAATGGCCGCTACATTGGAAGTCGGGTTTACTGTAATCTTAAAAGTCAATGGCAGACCCGCGCAACCTACCGCTGAAACTGGGGTGACAGTAATCTTAGAAACTACTGCTGCATTGGTTAAGTTCGTTGCCGTAAATGCAGGAAGTGTCCCTTCACCCGAAGCAGCTAGTCCGATTGAAGTATTGTCATTGCTCCATTTATAAGTATCTCCACCGATATTACCACTTAAAGTAAAAACAGGTACTGGATCAGTATTGCAGTAAACTTTATCCGTGATAGCCGCTACATTGGAAGTTGGGTTTACTGTAATCTTAAAAGTCAATGGCAGACCCGCACAACCTACCGCTGAAACTGGGGTGACAGTAATCTTAGAAACTACTGCTGCATTGGTTAAGTTCGTTGCCGTAAATGCAGGAAGTGTCCCTTCACCCGAAGCAGCTAGTCCGATTGAAGTATTGTCATTGCTCCATTTATAAGTATCTCCACTGATATTACCACTTAAAGTAAAAACTGGTACTGGATCAGTATTGCAGTAAACTTTATCCGTGATAGCCGCTACATTGGAAGTCGGGTTTACTGTAATCTTAAAAGTCAATGGCAGACCCGCGCAACCTACCGCTGAAACTGGGGTGACAGTAATCTTAGAAACTACTGCTGCATTGGTTAAGTTCGTTGCCGTAAATGCAGGAAGTGTCCCTTCACCCGAAGCAGCTAGTCCGATTGAAGTATTGTCATTGCTCCATTTATAAGTATCTCCACTGATATTACCACTTAAAGTAAAAACTGGTACTGGATCAGTATTGCAGTAAACTTTATCCGTGATAGCCGCTACATTGGAAGTCGGGTTTACTGTAATCTTAAAAGTCAATGGCAGACCCGCACAACCTACCGCTGAAACTGGGGTGACAGTAATCTTAGAAACTACTGCTGCATTGGTTAAGTTCGTTGCCGTAAATGCAGGAAGCGTCCCTTCACCCGAAGCAGCCAGACCAATTGAAGTATTGTCATTGCTCCATTTATAAGTATCTCCACTGATATTACCACTTAAAGTAAGAACTGGTACTGGGTCAGTATTGCAGTAAACTTTATCTGTGATGGCCGCTACATTGGAGGTCGGGTTTACCGTAATCTTAAAAGTCAATGGCAGACCCGCACAACCTGTGGTAGAAGCCGGGGTCACCGTAATATTGGCCACGGCTGGTGCAGTACCCGCATTTACAGCAGTAAACAACGGTATAGTTCCATTCCCCGAAGCGGCCAGGCCAATAGCCGTATTGTCATTAGTCCAGCTATAAGTTGCAGTAGCAATCGGACCTCCTGGAGTTAATGCAGGAGATACATCATTATTACAATAAACCATGTCAGCAATCGGGTTTACACTGGCAATAGGATTAATAGTAATAGTTCCATTAGCTGTCGGAGAAACGCATGCTCCGGTTGCTGTAACCTGATAACTTAATGAGCCTGCCGTTTTTGGTGTTCCACTGATAGTAAATAAACCTGTTGCAGCATTATAAGATTGACTTAACTCCGCAGGTAACCCTGCCGCAACAGCCCCAGAACCATTAGTCACCTGATAAACAATATTAACTATTGGCTGATTCAGACAAATTACCTGCTGATCAGTCTTTACTGCAGAAGCCAGGCTTATAGTTGTATTTGGTAATACTGTAATCTTACCGACACTAGTGGCTGAAGAACATCCACCTACAGTAGTAACTGTGTATGAGTAATCCCCCGGCAAAGCCAAAGCAGTCGGAGTTCCACTGATAGTCATCTGCTTTGTACTCCCGTCATATACACCTGTAACACCCGGAAGCACTTTATCAAAAACAACGTCATCTATACCTCCAGCATCCTTAGCCTGGAAAACAATTGGCTGTATCGCAGCACCAGCACAGACATTCTGAGTAGCCGGCCCTGATCCTGTAGCAACCCCTATTGTAGCATTTGGTAAAACTGTAATTTTGCTTACTTCAAACGATTTATCTGTACAACCTGTTGCGCTCGAAACACTGATCATATTATAAGTAAACACACCTGCCACATTAGTCGGCTGATTAAATGTCACATTATCGCTCGAGGCTGATGTTGTCTGAGTTTGCACAGGGCTAGTAGTTGTTCCATCAGATACAGTATAAGTAAAAGTATAAGGGCTTGTACCATTTGTGCCTTTAAAAGTAATTGGGATAGCAGCACTCCCCAGGCATACAGATTGAGTAATTGGTGAAATCGTTGCAGTCATAGTAGGATTAACTGCTAAAACTACCGGGTTCGAAGCCACACTACACGTTCCCGCCAGGGTACTGACTACGACCCTGTACTGATTGTTATTTGCAGCAAGCTGTATATTACTGATAGAAAGCGTACTAGTCGCCGATCCTGATATACTACCACCATCAGTAAGATTTGTCCATACCCCTATGGCATTCAGATATTGCCATTGATAAAGGATACCAGTTCCGGAAGCAACTACAGAAGTGGTGAATGTCGACCCTTTACAAACAGTAGTCCCTACAGGCTGCGTGGTAATTATCGGAGTGAAGATATTAAAAGTAGCCGTACCCGTAGTAGATAAAGCACCATAAATATCCATGAAATTAAAATTGATTGATGCAGAACTACCACTAAACCCTACAGCAGGATTGAAAGTCAGCATTTTAGTAATAACAGGATCAAAACTAAAAATTCCAGCAGATGTGGTGACAGTCTGCTGAATACCAGGAGTGATCGGATCAAGGTCTACATTATATGGATTTGGAGCACCGCCCGCATTCGGAGTAGTAGCTCCTGATAAGATATCTAAACTGCCAGTAACACCTTGGCATATACTTGTTTGAGGATTCGGCGCAACTGGTGTTGCTAAAAACTTAGGGTCAACAGTTAAACTCAGTCCTCTTATTTCATGAAAGTTAGTACTCCCGCCTGTTGAAGATGAGATTCCATATTTCAATCCCTGCACAGGAATAGGTGTGGTATAAGGGTAATTAGTAACGACCTTAGTAATCGTACTTCCATGTTTGACACTCACATTTATAAACAGGCCACCTCCCGGTCTTGGTACCAGGTTAATAAATACCTTGCGATATTCAGGTGCCCCGTCAACAGCTCCCCGCAGATTCCCGGCAATACTAAACTGATCTACACCGGTAAGCGCTGAGGTCTGAGTCGTTTTAAGCCAGGGATAATTTGTACTTACAGCAGCCGAACCATTTCCTGCACCACGCAAGGTTATATTATCACTGACTTGTCCCGCAGGATCCCCCCCCTGCCTGTTCTCGTTATTATTTGAATAATTCCCAAATTCGTCTAACCCAATCCCCAGGTAACCAGAACTAACACCAGGATAAGTAATCTTATTCTGATATAGCTGTGCATATCCTAAAGACCCTCCAAATCCTCCTATATTAAAACTTGAGGAATTAACCGCAGCATCAAACAGAAAAAAACAAATTCCATCAGCACCAGTCCCCCCATACGTAAAATATTCAAATTCAATATTTAAACCATATGTACCCAGGAAAACATTATTAGAATAAACATAAGCTTTTTGATTTCCTGTATTATCAGTCAATCGCAGATAACCGTTTCCTTCAGTATCAATAGACGTGGCTGTTAGGAAAGCTGGCTTCGCCCCTCCAAACACCACATCCGACTTATTCGTAGTAGAATTCCTAAAGGTTTCATTGTAAGGAAACTGAGCTTTCGAGAAAAAAGGATTTAGTGTAAGTAACAGAAAAACCAGTAGAAGTGTACAGTTATACGCTCCCCTACGATTCATAAGCTCTGTGAACGAGCATATCATCGAAGTAAACCTTTTTAAGAGTTTAAAACGGAGCGGTTTTTTCATAGAAAGCGTTAGCGTAGACTAATCAACGTATCCTGCTTATCACTAATGCAAAAACTAATCGGGATTTATAAAGCCATCAAATAACACCAGAGAGTTAAAAACCTCGAATATCTCCGAATCAATATTTCACATTAGTTAATAATACAATTTACCCCCACAAAATAGGAACAATTAATAGTATTTTCCAAATTTTGAACGCTCAAAATTCATTTTTAATAATTTTTGTGCCAAAAATTATTTATCAAGCCATATTTAATATAAAAAACACTTCTAAAAGTTGTACACTCATATCCTTGTTTATATAAATCGTATTAAACACAAGTACATAGCTATTCAATCCAGATCCCTAGATACAAAACTATTTTAAAAAACAAGAACATAAGAAGTTAAATATTTGTTAACATCAAAGTAAAAGTGTATTTAATTCCCCACAACGGGTAATTAAATACACACATCAACAAAACACAAAAACCAATTATCAGAAAGACTGAATCACTCTCAAAAAGAACATTTTTAAAACAAAAAGAACTAATTTAACTTAAAAAGATATTTTAAATGTTTTAAACAAATAAATAAACCCAATTAATTATCTTTAAAGAATAATTAATACATTATCAATACAGATTCCCCACTTCACACCTACCAATCAACAGATCAAAACAGGGCATATTCTATCGCAACAAAGACAGATCAGCCAGGTCCCTTTCGTAAATAAATTTTTTTTCGTATATTTGCGGAGAACGGAGTATAAACACAGACTCTCTTAATACTTACTTGCTAATCAATCCATTTGATTAGATTCAATTTCTCCTGGCTACCCAACCGTTGTTGCCCGGGAATTTAAGTTATATTCGGGCTAGATCGATCCACACCAATGGTTATGGAACGCCTTAACAAGTAACAGCAGAGAAGAGTTATTTTTTAATTAAACAGGGAAATTTATGGCTAAATCTCAGGCGACCTTCATGAAGAAGCAACTAGAAAAAAACAGGCAGAAGAAGAAAGAGGATAAAGAACAGCGCAAAGAAGAACGCAAACAAAATTCTACAGGTGGTGATTTGGAAAGTATGATGGCATACGTAAATGAATTTGGTGAAATTGTATCTACACCACCAGAAAAGAAATAAATAAAAAAGCCTGATCTAAATAGATCAGGCTTTTTTATTTATTTCTTTTCTTGCTTCTAATTAATTCGACGCAACTCTACCGGATCTCTTATCCTGTCCACGACCGATCAGATATCCTGCACCAGCACCTGCTACCCCACCAATAATAGCACCTCTACCTTTCTTTTTATCAATAAGTGCTCCACCTAATCCACCAGCACCAGCACCAATAACAGTTCCCAGGGCCGCACTACTCCATCCTTTTTTCTTTGCCTTAACAGGAGCCTGATGATTATCGGTTGATGCCATAGTAGCAGCAGGAGCATTTTCAGCAGCTTTAGCAGAAGCCAACATCAAAACTCTTTTCTCATCCTGAATTTTAGCGGCCTGTTGTTTTTGAACCAAGTCAGCTTTTTTAAAACTATCTAAACGTATACTGTCTTTTACAGCTTTAATTGCCGCTAGCTTAATAGCTTCTTCCTTTTTAGCATTAGTACATGCTGTAAATGCAAGAGCAATAGCGAGTATGGCGAATATCCTTTTCATAATGTGTGTGTTAAATAATTAATCTATATTAATTAAATGCTAAAATGATGCCACAATTAATTTAGCACCCATTATACAGAGCATAAATCATTTATCCATTAATGGAGAATGGCCCGGTAATTCTTTTGTATTATGACTATCATCCTCACCATCAGGATTATGAGAAATCCTATCATTATCATTGTTGTAATTCGCCCTTCCCGGGTTCACAGAAGAATAATCGGCATCTAGTCCTAAATTATCAGCATCCGGATAATCAGCCGAGTCCCGCTCACTGTTACCCGTTTTAATCCTGTTCTTTTCTCTTTCCATAATTTATCAAAGACTCATCTTTTATACTTTATTAATAACAAAAGTCATCGGCTGCTGTTTGTTCAATTCCCGTAAAACTAAAAGAATAAGCAATTAAGATTTTGGATATTAGTATTCAATTGATTATTTTCACAGCGAAATTTATAATATTAATATGCGTACAACAGGAAAAGTTAAATGGTTTAATTCTGCAAAAGGGTTTGGTTTTATAACTCCAGAAGATGGAGGAAAAGATATTTTCGTGCATTTTTCTGCAATTGCAGGAGATTCATTCAGAGAATTGAATGAAGGTGACAATGTAGAATTCGAATTAAATGACGGTAAAAAAGGCCCTGAGGCTTCTAATGTAACTGTTCTTTAAGAAATTCGTTAAATTGAGAAAAGGGGTGGTGCAATGCATCACCCCTTTTCTTTTTATAAACTGCTGCTCAAAAGAGATAAGCTAAATCACTATGTTAAACGAAAAAATCAGCATACTTGGTTGCGGATGGTATGGTTTTGCCCTGGCTAAGCAATTAGTAAAAAAAGGTTATACGGTCAACGGATCTACAACTACCCCTAAAAAATTAGCCGATTTAGAACAATCAGGGATAAACCCATATCTTATCAGCTTTACCGAAGATGAAGATGACCCCAACCCCGTTTTTTTCGATTGTTCTGTTTTAATAATCTGTATTCCTCCAAAAAGAAACACAGCCGAACAGCATACTTTCTCTTCAAAAATAGCACGTATCTCAGCAGCAGCTACACTTAATAAAGTAGCTGACATCATTTTTATCAGTTCGACATCCGTTTACGCGGATCACCAGGGAGAAGTTAACGAACTAACCCTCCCTACTCCTGAAACTGACTCTGGTAAAGTAATGCTGGCTGCCGAATTACTCCTAAAAAGTAATACTACTTTCCGCACCACCATTCTTAGATTTGGTGGATTAATCGGTCCCGGAAGAGACCCAGGAAGGTTCTTTGCTGGAAAAATAGCTATATCCAACGGAAATGCCCCTGTAAATCTAATCCATCTGTCAGATTGCATTGGACTTACGCTGAGTATTATTGAACAACGGGCTTTTGGCTATACTTGTAATGCATGTTCACCGGATCATCCTTCACGTACTGCTTTTTATACTGCAGCTGCATTAAAATCAGAACTTGATTTACCTCAGTTCAACGACGAGTTGCTCAACTGGAAACTGGTTCATAGTATATATATACCTCAGAAAGTCAACTATGACTTTAAGACCTCCCTGCTCGATGAGCTGAACTTGTAAAGTTTACTATTTTTTAATCATCTTGTATTACAATAAAATACAAAACAAAGGAAAATGATTTTCCCTATATTGATAATCCTTAGCTTTTAAAATGATATATTGCTAATCTTTTTATTCTTTTTAAACTTATTCAAAGCAGGAAAGAGTAAGAGTTTGCTTAATGTTATCTGATAAATTTAAACAAACTCTATGATTGCAGGAAAACAGATACAGACATGAAATTAACGATTTGGGGAGCAGCGAAACAAGTAACAGGAAGTATGCACCTGCTTCAATCGCAAAATTACAACATACTGATTGATTGTGGACTCGATTATGAAAAGGATACTTTTCAGGAAGAGAACCAGTATTTTCCATTTGACCCTTCGTCAATAGACGTCGTAATTTTAACTCATGCACACATTGACCATTCAGGAAATTTACCTACTCTGGTAAGAATGGGCTTTAATGGCCAGATACTTTGTACCCCACCAACTGCCGACCTGACGGAACTCTTACTGATGGACTCGGTCAATGTATTTCTGAGTAAACAGAATAAACGAGGAAGAGGAAAAAGAGCCGGATCAGGCCCAAAACCATTATATCTTCATAAACATGTGATGGATGTAATGGACCGTTTTGTGACCGTATCCTTTGATAAGGATTTTAATATTACTGAAGATATAGCCCTGCGTTTTATTCCTGTAGGTCATTTATTAGGAGCAGCAGCTGTGGTATTAACTATTCAGGAAAATGGCCAGGAGAAAAAGATTGCTTTCACCGGTGATATCGGCCGCAAAAACTATCCCGTACTGGTTGACCCGCAGCCAATTCCTGAAGTAGACTATTTGGTTTCTGAATCCACATACGGAGGAAGGCTCCATAGTAAAGACACAACAATTGAGCAGAAACTCGTAGAAACAATTAACGAAACCTGTGTTAAATTTCCAGGGAGACTGATCATTCCGGCCTTTAGTATCGGAAGAACTCAGGCTTTAGTCTATTCGCTAAATAAGATCTTCAGCGAAGGACTATTACCACCTGTAAAAATATTTGTCGACAGTCCACTAGCCAGCTTTGCTACTGATGTTTACCGTAAACATCATCATTTACTGAATGAAGAATCACAGGATTTTTATAATCGGAAAGGGGACGAATTTGAATTTGAAGAACTCTCTTATGTCCAGGACAAACGAGAAAGCCTCTCGATTTCCAATTATCATGAGCCTTGTATCATTATCTCTTCAGCAGGAATGCTGGAGGGCGGTCGTATACAGGATCACTTATATCATAATATCCAGAATTACTATTGCACAATCCTGTTTATAGGTTATTGCGCCAAGGGTACTTTAGGGAACCGACTGCTAAGAGGAGACCCTATAGTCCGTTTACGTCATCGTGACCTTATGGTTTTTGCAACTATTAAACAAACAGATCTGCTCAGCGGACATGGTGATCATGACGATCTGATGAACAATGTCTTGCAACAACGGCCCGAAAAATTAAAAAAAGTATTTCTTGTTCATGGAGAATCTAAAAGTCTGGAAAGTCTGGCAACTGCAATTTCGGAAGCCGGGTATATAGCAATTATTCCTGAAAAGGGTGAAGTATTTGAGCTTTAACACTTAAATTTCAAGAATAAAAATAAGATAACATAAAGTCAGACGAGCTATTTTGTAGCAAATACTATACAGTTTATTAAAATCCATCTGGCAAAGGCCAATCTCGAACAAAACGCCAAACTTACACACAAGTAACTCACTATCAACACATTTAATACATAAAAAAACAACACATCTCTTTTTTTGGCAGGGTTATTACGTATTGACTATCATTCAGCAACAAACTGAACATTTAATATCTAACTAGAAATATAGAGATGAACTCAAGAATTACAAAATCGGCTTTGATATTATCCTTAGTAGGATTATCAACCTCATTATTTGCTCAGGACATGAATCCTGATACAACAAAGCGTTTTGAGAAGAAAGATTTCCGTACCTGGTCAATAGGTTTAAACGGTGGTATGTTAACTCACTACACTCCTTTCAATAACAGAGCTAACGGGGATTTCGCCACACCACAAGAAAGCTGGGGTTACGGAGGTTACATTAAGAAACAAATCCTTCCTTCATTTGGTATCCAGGCTGACTTTCTCGCAGGTAAGGTGAAAGGATTAAGAGCTAACAATGCTGATGGTAGTGTACAACAAAACACTAGTTTTGAAACACGTATTGATTGGTCAGCAGCAGTTAGTGGTAACTTTACTATTGCAAACATGAGTTTAAATCACAAACGTTCAGTGATTTCACCTTATTTGACAGCTGGTGCAGGTTATATGTCTTCAAGTGCAAAAACTAATGCATTGCCAACAGCTGGCGTAGATGCAGGAAGTACTAATTATGGAGAACATTGGTTCATTCCGGTTGGCGCAGGCTTAAAATTCGGTTTATCAAAAGGTGTTAACCTTGACTTAGGATACACAGTTAACTTCATGAAAACCAATAACTTTGATGGTGTAAGAAGTGCTACCAATGACAAATTCACTTATGCACATGCAGGCGTCGAGATTGCATTGGGTAAAAGAGGAACTTCTCAACTACAGAACTTTAGTCCTATTGCGGCCGTTCGTGAAGAAAGTGCAGCCGAAAGTGCTGAGTTAAGAAGAGCATTATCTACCTCTGAGCAAAACAGACTGAGAGATCAGGAGCAATACGCAAAAGACATGGGTGATGAAGATGGTGATGGTGTAGCTAACAAATTTGACAAATGTCCTGGAACACCTCCAAATACAGTTGTTGATGGTGCTGGTTGCCCGTTAAAAACTCCAAAACAAATCATTAAAGAAAAAGTAATCGTTACAGCTGAAGATCGTAAAGTTGTTGATGAAGCCATCAGAAACTTAGAGTTTGATTTAGGTAAAGCGACATTACGTCCAACTTCTTACAACACATTAAACAGAGTTGCTGCTTTATTAGTAGAGAAAAACTTTAGCTTAAAACTAGCTGGTCACACAGATAACACTGGATCAATGGCTTTAAACTTACGTTTATCGAAAGACAGAGCAGAAGCGATCAAAACTTATTTAGTTTCACAAGGTGCTAATGCATCTCGTATCGAAGCTACTGGTTACGGTCCAAACCAACCAATTGCATCTAACAAAACTGCAGCTGGCCGTCAGAAAAACAGAAGAGTTGAATTCTCTTTATTTTAATCGGAACTGCATTTAAGAATAAGAGAGGGTGTCCAAAAGGCACCCTCTTTTTTTATGCATCATTTTAAATGATCTTTATTACATATAGCTTTTCTTTTTTTAACTTCATGCAACCTCCAATGAAATTTTATCGTCTTGCTTTGGACAGATCTTAAAAATATGGGCTCAAACAAAAAAACAGCAAGAATAGCAGGCTTATTATACCTCATCGTCATTTTAACCGGAACCTTTAACCTGGGATATGTCCCCGATAAACTCATTGTCTGGGGGAATGCTGCAGCTACTTTTAAAAATATTACGGATTCAGAGATGCTATTCCGTCTGGGTATCCTGAGCGGTTTAATCTGTTACCTCGCCTTCCTGTTGTTACCCTTTGTTTTATACCAGTTATTGAAACAGGTTAACAAAACCTCTGCAATACTAATGGTCATATTATCAGCTGTAAGTGTCCCAATTTCTTTAGTGAATACACTCAACAAATTTGCAGTTCTGAATCTGTTAAGCAAATCTGATTATCTCAAAGTATTTGAAATAGAAAAACTGCAATCTCAGGTGATGCTCTATCTTCATTCTTATGAAAATGGGAATCAAATTGCGTCAATATTCTGGGGTTTGTGGCTCCTTCCTTTCGGTTACTTAGTATGCAAGTCCGGATTCCTGCCAAAATTCCTGGGTATCCTGCTAATGATCGGGTGCTTCGGATACCTGATCAACTTTACTGGAGGATTTCTTTTTAAGGATAGTTATAACAAGACAATTATCTCAGACTATGTTACCTTACCCGCCAGCCTTGGTGAAGTTGGCACCTGCTTGTGGCTCCTGATTATGGGGGTTAAGGAAAAGAAACATACAACAGAAAACAATCTAAACAGCATATAATGGATTCAAATCAAACAACCCCGCATATATTGGAGGATTTCAAGATAAATGTAAAGATCAAATTATCTGCACTATGGGCAACAGTAATGTTTTGCTACGTTTATGGCGATATTTTTTCATTATTTGTTCCTGGGCGGATAAAGGACTTGATGCATGGTCAAATGGGGATCGGACCAACTACTCCATCAAATTTATTGGTATTCTCTATAGTACTGGCTATTCCTGCCCTCATGGTATTTCTTTCTTTAACACTCAAACCAAAAATAAACCGCCTGTTAAATATAATCATGGGATTAGTCTATACTATCATTATGATATTGACGGTCCTTGCCTCCATTGCTCCCTGGTGGATCTTTTATATATTTTTAGGTGTTTTAGAGATTATAATTACTTTAACTATCATCTGGCATGCCTGGAAATGGCCCCGGTCTTAAACTCTTTTCATCTATATAAGGTATAAAAAGAGCCTGCCCCATAAATCTATGGTATCAGACTCTTTTTCAAACTATTATAATGAGATCTTAATCAGTTTCTCTCTCCGGCCAATATTCTCCTCTAAGCTCCAGTTCTCCTCTCTGCTGATCAACAAAGACACTCACAACCATCTTTTCTCTTCTTACAGCATCAATTGCTCTGCAAACATTAAATTGCTCCAACTGATAACTAAGTTCTAAAGTGATCAACCCCAACGGAGTATGACTCATACTCTCCGGCATAACTTCTACCCCGCTCGCCTTTTCATGAGGATGATAGGCCTGCAGCATATAAGCAACCTGCTCTGCATACTGGTCAATGGTTTGTATCAGCTGATTGGTTGTTATTGGTAATTCTGAAGAAATCCTGAGTTGAACTGATGATTGCATAAAATTAAACTAATTGTGCAAGCGCATCACTTGTAAAGCCTTTAAGTTCATCCACACGGTGATCACGGATCTTTTGAACCCACTCCGGATCTGCCAGTAATGGTCTGCCAACCGCTACCAGATCAAAGTCTCCTCTATCCATTCTTCTGATTAATTCATCGAGAGAACTAGGTTGAGAAGCTTCTCCGCGGAAAGCACCCATAAAGTCTCCACTTAATCCTACCGATCCAACAGTAATCGTTGCCGCACCTGTTATCTTCTTTGCCCATCCTGCAAAATTCAATTCTGAACCTTCAAATTCAGGTTCCCAGAAACGGCGTTGAGAACAGTGCAGGATGTCTACACCTGCCTCAACCATAGGGTTTAACCATTTTTCCATTTCAGCAGGATTAGCCGCAAGCTTAAAATTATAATCCAGCGGTTTCCACTGGGATAAACGAAGAATAACTGCAAAATCATCCCCCACCTGTCTGCGCACCTCTTTAATTACCTCTACAGCAAAGCGACTTCTTTCGGCCAGTGTTTTACCACCATATTTATCAGTACGATGATTCAGCTGATCCCAGAAAAACTGGTCAATCAGATAACCATGAGCACCATGTATCTCTACTGTGTCGTATCCTAATCTTTTTGCATCAGCCGCAGCTCTTCCATAAGCCGAAATAGCATCAGCGATATCGCTTTCGGTCATTGCTTTTCCATTCAGTTCTCCCGGTTTAACAAAACCTGAAGGACCTTCAAACGGAGATGAAGGTAACCAGCCAGAAGCATGGTTTTCCATTACGCCCATATGCCAGATCTGAGGCCCCATCTGTCCTCCTGCGGCATGTACATCCTGAATGACTTTATCCCATCCCGCCAATGCCTTTTCTCCGTAGAAATGTGGAATTTTTGGGTCGTATGAAGAAGAAGGACGGTCAATCACTGTACCTTCTGACAAAATCAATCCTACGTCACCAGCTGCTCTTTTACGATAATATTCAGCTACATCGGCTGTCGGAATTCCGTCTGGTGAGAATGCACGTGTCATCGGGGCCATCACCAGCCTGTTTTTCATAGTTAAAGTTTTCAGCTTAAAGGGCTGAAACAAACTGTCTGTATTCATATCCATTAAATTTATAGTGAAGTTTCTAAAAGTCGTTTGAGTTCCTGACAGGCTTCTTCATTGCGTTTGTAATAGGTCCACTGCCCTATACGGGTGGATTCTATCAAACCTGTCCGTTGAAGAACCGACAAATATTCTGAAATAGTTGACTGTGTAAGCTGAGCTTTTTGGTGGATCTGACCCACACAAACGCCCACCTCTTTCATGTCTACCTCTTGAGGAGGGAAATTCAGTTCCGGCTCTTTGAGCCATTGCAAAATCATTAATCTTGTCTTATTTGACAGTGCTTTAAACACTTCTACCTGATCCATAAGACAAAGATATATCGACTTTTCCCGATATATCTATTAAATGATTCTTTTTGACAAAATACTGATGTTCAGTTCAGAAAACGAGCTTAGATACACTGCCAGACCGTATCCACAAACCATTTTTTATGGTCAAAGAAATGTGCGACACTTTTAAAACCGGCAATTTTTGCCATCTCTTCAGTTTCCTCTACACTATATTTCTGTGAAATCTCCATATAAATAGGTTCATTCTCTTTAAAATGAAAAGACTGTCCAGAAATCCTGACCTCTTGTTCAATCCTGCTGACGAGATAACTTTTACAGGCACCGGTTACCGGGTCATAGGTTGGATAATGTTCAAATTGCTCTGTATCAAAATCACCATCCAGCTCATTATTAATCCGGTGGAGCAGGTTCAGGTTAAAGTCCCTGGTAAATCCTGCCGCATCATTATAGGCAGCAAGGATAGTACGCGGGTTCTTTTTCAAATCAAAACCTACCAGCACGAGATCCCCTTCCTGCAAAGAAGCACGTATTTTACGGCAAAATTCAATTGCATTTTCCGGTGTTTCATTCCCAATATTCCCGCCCAGCAGTAAAACAACTTTTTTCCTGAAGGAGATATGATTTGCCTTTTCCAGCATTTCAAAATACTCACCGTTTAATCCATGCACTTTAAGCCCCTCGATTTTCTCGGGCAATGACTGCTCTAAATGCACGATCATAGCAGAAGAAATATCTATAGGCATATAGGTGAAATCAACCTTTGTATCTATTAGTTCTTTTAGCAGATAGCTTGATTTAGTAGCATCTCCGGCTCCCATCTCGATCAGGTCAAAAGTATTAAATCCATTTTTCAGAGCTATAGCCAGGTCTGTAGTCCTGTCCCTGAAAATCTCCTTCTCACAATTAGTGGGATAATATTCCGGGCAATCCATGATTTCCTGGAACAGCTTATCCCCTTTCCCATCATAGAAATACTTAGAATTTAAACTCTTTTGTGTTTGACTTAGATCCTGTAAAACCTCTTTTAGAAATTGATTCATATAGTTATTTTGAGAGCCTTATACCGCTGAACATCCAGCGCAGATTTGGGTGAAAAAAGTTTCTGTATGTGTTCCTGCTGTGGTTTGCGGGAGTCGCAACTGATGCACCACGCAGTACTTTCTGATTGACCATAAATTTACCATTATATTCTCCAAGTGCTCCCGGAGCTTTAGAGAATCCAGGATAAGGAAGGTAAGCACTTTCTGTCCATTCCCAAAGTTTACCCCAGGAAAATTGTGCAGATGCGACCTCCCATTCAAATTCCGTCGGCAAACGCATTCCTTTCCATTGGGCATAGGCCGATGCTTCATAATAACTTATATGGGAAACAGGAGAATCCAGCTTTAAGACTTCCAAACCCGATAAACTATAGCGATGCCATTGTCCATTTATTTCATACCAGTAAAGGGGTGATTGAATACCCGTCTCCTTTAACCAGTCCCAGGCCTCTGCATGCCATAGGTTAAAATCCTCATATCCACCAGCTTCAATAAATTCAAGATATTCGGCATTACTCACCAGCCGGGTAGCAATACTGAAATTCTGTATATATACTTTATGTCTGCCTAATTCATTATCGAAATGGAACTGGTCTCCCTGGTAACCTATCTCATATACACCTTCCCTGAAATCAACCCAGCCATCGGCTCCTGTCTCCAGCTGTTGTTCTATATTTTTCAAAGCATAAGAAGGGAAAAGTGGGTTGTGCCCCAGGATGTATTTAATATCATACCATAACAGCTCCTGATGCTGCTGTTCATGGTTTAAACCTAGAATCAGCAGTTCTTCTATTTCATCATTTACACCGCTGCGGAGGAATTTCTGCATGGCTTCATCTACATAGGCACGGTAATGGAAAATATCATCTACTGTAGGCCTGCTCAGGTTCCCCCTGTCCGTACGGATTACCCTTGCACCAATATTCTCATAATAGCTATTGAACACATAATTATAATCAGCATTAAAAGGTTGATAGGCTACAGCATGAGGAATTAGAATAAATGTCTCAAAAAACCAGGTGGTATGACCCAGATGCCACTTTGGCGGACTGACCTCAACAACTGGCTGTACTACGTAGTCTTCTTTTTGCAATTCAGCACATATAGATACGCTATGTGACCTTACTGCGGAGTATTGCTCCCAGAGTGACATATTAATTTTGATTTAGATGGTTGGTTAAGTCTGTTATGGTTTTAATCTGCAAACTTTGTGCCTGTTCTCTTCTCATCATCAAGGCATAAGCATTATTAAAGCCTATAGGCTTTAGCCACTTGATATTAAACTGATGTTTAAATTCTCTGCTTACATAATGGTATACCCCATCAATATCACCCGCCAGGCCTTTTAGTGTTTTTTCGTCCGGTTTAAGTAAGACCAGAAACCCTGTGCCGGTATACTCCGGATAAAAATCTATCTGATTATTGGTCAGTGCATCAAAACATATCTTCGTTCCTCCCAGACCAGACTTAGTAATAACGTTCAGATTGGTATTACCCCTGATCAGTATTTTATAAATCTGCGCCAGGATATATTGCTCACCAAAGATTTTAGAACCTATCCTTATTGTTCCATGCCCCGCAGCTCTGGCTGGCTTATAAAGATGATGTGCCATTGTAAAATCCAGAGCCACTTTTTCAGGACTTTCCTTGAGCTGGTCCACTTTATAGTTCATCGCAGTCATAGTCGAATCATTGATGTAACCTGATAACTGGTTCAATACCCCTTCCAGTTCAGGATACTGATCGAGCACCTCCTGACGGACAAGAGGTGCGGCGTAATAAGGTGGAAAGATATGTTTATCATCCTTCAATGTAATTAAGTCATAAGCTTTAAGTCTTCCGTCAGTACTATAACCACTGATTACATCCAGCTTCTTTTCAAAAGCAGCTTTATACATGACTGCATCACTAATGACTACAGTTTCAATACCTAATTTATATATTTTCCTGAGTCCGAGATAACCATCTTCCCTACCCATAAATTCGGGGGTAAACCCACCCAGCATCCGGCCTCCGATCTGAGTTGGCAGCAAATAAAAAGAACTGAGGGTAATTAATGCAAACGGAAATACCAGATAGGCTATTCTGATACTTCTGAAATTGATTTTCTGGACCAGTGACAATAGAAAATCCAGTATAATTGCTAACAGGGCAGCAGGTATAGCACCAGCGAGTATCATATTGGAGTTATTAAGTGCAATTCCACCAAAAATAAACTCTCCCAGTCCTCCGGCGGCAATATACGCAGCTAGCGTAGCCACACCGACATTAATTACTGTAGCTGTACGGATTCCGGCCATCAGCACAGGAAAAGCCAAGGGTAATTCAACTTTCATCAGCACCTGCCATTTACTCATTCCCATTCCTTTTGCAGCTTCAATAACAGCAGGATTTACCTCCTTAATACCGGTATAAGTGTTTCTTATAATTGGTAAAAGGGCGTAGAGGAAAAGCGCAAGAATAGCTGGTTTGGGACCAATACCCAAAAATGGAATTAATACGCCCAACAGGGCGATGCTGGGAATAGTTTGTAATATGCCGGCAAATCCGAGTACAAATCCCGATAATTTTTGTCTCCTCGTAATCAGAATACCTAAGGGAATGGCAATGACAATAGCAATAATCAACGAAATCAGTGTAAGCCCCAGATGTGCCCAGGTCTGACTCCATAATTTATCGGATTGCTGAACTACGAATTGCCAGAAACTTTGTTCCTGCTCCATATTATTTCTTTTTATAAGCTAAAAATGCACGCATGAGGTCTTCTATTTTTAACTGTTCTTCTAATGAATCATCATTTCTGATATGAAGTAAAGCCTCCATTTTCTCCCATACGGTAATTTCCTTTTCCGGATACCCAGGCAGAATCTCAGTAACCAGTACTGATTTAAGCTCCAGCTGTAAACGCTGTTCTCTGAAAAAACCTGATACAAACTCATTGGACGGACTAAAAAGCAATTCCTCCGGTGTACCTATCTGTTTAATCTCACCTTTATCCATCAAACAGATCCTGTCTCCCATTTCAAAGGCTTCCTGAACATCGTGAGTCACCATGACCAGCGTCTTTTTGACCAGCTCATCCAGAGCCTTAAATTCATGACGAATCGCAATCCTGGTCAGATTATCCAGGGCACCAAATGGCTCATCCATCAATAAAACAGGTGGGTTCACCATCAGTGATCTGGCCAATCCAACCCGCTGCTGCTGTCCACCACTTAAAGCTGTAGGGTATTTTTCGGCAATTGAAGGATCCAGGTTCAGTTTATGAAAAAGCTCATCAGCTCTTTGCCGGATATCAGTATTTTTCCAGTGCAGCAACCTGGGTACTATGGCTATATTCTCTGCTACTGTATAATGTGGAAAAAGGCCGTGGTTTTGCAAAACATAACCTATTCCCCTTCTCAATTCTTCGGGTTGACGGCTTCTGATGTCTACACCATCAATAAAAACTGTTCCGGAGTCGGGTTCTATGAGTCTGTTGATCATCCTCAATGTTGTTGTTTTACCGCAACCACTGGTTCCCAGTAAGATCAGGTTTTCCCCCTCCTTTACTTCAAAGCTGATCCCGTTGACGGCTACCTGACTACCAAATTTCCTGACCAGATTTTCTGCTTTTATCATTTAGACGATGGACATAAATAAGTTATTGAGTGATTCTGCATATAAGGGATGAGCAAAAATGGCAAACCTGATCTCTTCATAAGTGATTTTACCCATCATCGCCATTTGCAGCACAGACATAATTTCGCCTCCCTGCTCTCCAATAATTGCTGCGCCCAGAATTTGTTTGGTTTTCGGATCTACAACAGCTTTCATAAAGCCCCTGGTTTCCGCTGTTTCGATTGCTCTGGCTACGTTTTTCATCGGAATCTTAGCGACCAGATAATCGAGTCCGAGTTCTTTTGCCTCTACTTCGGTAATCCCTATTCTGCCCAGCTGCGGGTCAGTAAACATACAATAAGGTATCATACGATCTTTGGTACTCATCTTAAGTCCCTCAAGGATATTTTTGGTCACCACAATATAGTCATTATATGAAATATGTGTAAAAGCCGGACCTCCTTTTACATCACCAAGGGCATAGATATGTTTAACTTTGGTTTCCAGGTATTCATTTACTTTTATATGGCCACGGACATCACATTCAACTGCTGTATTTTCCAGCCCTAATGCAGCGGTTTGTGGAACCCTTCCAGAAGCAATCAGTACGTGGCTGCAGGTATGGATATGTTTTTCACCTTTTGAGTCTACAGTGACCTTTATTTTTTCATTTGCCAGGGTCTCAAATTTCAGGACTTTGGATTCGGTTAAAACCTCAATACCATCTTCTTTAAAGATTCCGCTCATAACTTCACAGACATCATCATCTTCTTTAGGCATCAATCTCGAAGACTGCTCCATAATAGTGACTTTAGCTCCCAAACGTTTAAATAATTGCCCGAATTCCAGTCCGATATAACCACCTCCGACAATTAGCAAATGTTCAGGAAGCTCCTGAAGCTCAAGTATAGAGGTTGAAGTGAGATATTTAATTTCTTTAATCCCCTCAATTTCAGGAATACGCGGACTGGCTCCTGTATTGATAAAAATATGTTTAGCACTGTATTTTACCGGATCCCCCTCACTCTCATTCACTGAAACAGTATGATCATCCAGGAATTTAGCCTCACCATAAATCAGCGTCAGGTTTTTTGTATTTTCAATTCCCTTAATTGAACCGTTACGAAATTGCGCTACAATAGCCGATTTACGGGCCATAACAGCCTTGAAATTCACTTTAAAAGAAGACACCTCTATCCCAAGGTCAGTCCTGCCTGCCAGATAGGCCATTCTGGCCGAAGCAACCATAGCCTTGGTTGGGGTACAGCCATCATTGATGCAGGTTCCGCCAACCAGTCTTTTTTCTATCAATACCGTTTTCCATCCGGCATTCGCTAATTTCTTGGCCAGCGGTACACCAGCCTGGCCCGCACCGATTACAATTGCATCAAACTCTTTCATTAAATTCTAATTATGGGATTTAATCAACAATAAAATCACTACCAGAAACAACAATTAAAAGTTCAAAATGGTGACAACTTTCTCTAATTCTTCGGGAGTATTAAAATAATGCGGGGACAATCGTATAGCACTCTCAATGTTTTTCCTGGTAAAATCTATTAGTGCAGAGCTTTTAGAGCTGATAGAGAAGTAAACGCCATGTTGCTTTAGGTGTTCTGATATTTCGTCAGTTGTATGATGATCCATTGTAAAAGTGAGGATATTACTTACCTGTGTCCCCCAATCCTGCAGCTGAAGTCCTTTTATTGCCGCCAGCTTTACTCTGAATGCGGCCATCAGACCGGCATTGTACCTTTCTATATTAGCCATTCCTATAGCGTTAGCATACTTTAGCGCTTCTTTAAGACCTAATTTACCTGCGATCGAAGATTCCCAGAATTCAAATCTTTTCGCTGTCAGTTCCAGCTCGTAATCCTCTTCTGACGTCCATTTTGCACCCAGCATATCAATAAACAATGGTGCCAGATCAGCCTGCAGGGCAGAGTCTGATACATATAAAAAGCCTGTACCCCGCGGCCCGCGAAGGAATTTTCTTCCAGTTGCTGCCAGAAAATCACATTTTAACTTTTTCACATCGACAACCAGCTGTCCGACGGACTGACAGGCATCCAGTAAGTACCATATTTTATATTTCTGACAAATCTCTCCTACTTTTTCAGCGTCCTGGACTAAACCAGAGCTTGTTGGAATATGAGTCAAAGCCACTAATTTAGGCTGATATTCTTTAACCAGCTGTTCAAAGTTCACCAGATCAAGATCTCCGTTTGGTAGATTAACTGCCCGGATAATTTTGACACCAACCCGTTTTTTCAGCGAAATAAAGGTTAGCTGGTTGGAAACATAGTCATCATCTGTAGTAAGTATAATATCTCCTTCCTTAAATGTTATGGAAGAAATAGCTTTTGCATAAGCATCAGTTGCGCTGGTCATATAAGCTATATTTTCGGGATTGCAGTTAAGTAAGCTGGCAGCCTCGGTATAGAATTCTTCTGTTTCTTCAAGACTACTATAAGCCAGTGCATATCCGCCAACCCTCGCTTCTTCAGTTAGATAGCTGATTGTGCGGTCAAATACTGGATCGGGAACTAAAGAGGAACCTGCACTATTGAGGAAAATCTTGTTTTTGCAACCTCTTGTCTCTTTTCTGATGGTATTTATATCCATTTGTTTTAGCAATTTATAATGGGTAAAAGGTAATGAAAAACCTGTAAATCTGATCTATATCACTATAGATTCTGACCCTTATCACACACAAACCCATTAGAAAAAACGTTATTGTTCAAAAAAAATCATATGAGTCAACCTTCCTATATCAGCGCTGAAGAAGCCGTAAAACATATCCGGTCCGGCCAGAGAGTATTTCTTCATGGCAGTGCAGCTACCCCAGTACAACTTATCAAAGCCCTTCAGCAAAGATATGCCGAACTTAAAAAGGTAGAGTTAGTCAGCATCTCCACATTGGGAGATGTAGATTTCAATAATCCCCAATGGCGGGAAAGCTTCTTTTTCAATTCCTTATTTACTTCTGCCAACACCCGAGGTGTGGTTAATAGTGCCAACGGAGATTATGTACCAGTATTTCTAAGTCAGATCCCTAAGTTATTTAAGGAAGGATTTTTACCTCTTGATGTGGCCATTATACAGGTTTCACCCCCTGATATACATGGTTATTGTTCTTTAGGAACATCTGTAGATATTGCCAGGGCAGCAGTAGATACCGCAAAATATGTGATTGCCCAGGTTAATCCAAAGATGCCCCGCACACATGGTGACGGATATATTCACAGCAGTAAGATCAATAGCTTTGTCTGGCACGAATCGGCTTTACCCGAAGTAGATTATTCGGCCAGGGTCAGCGAAGCCATGGTTACTATTGGTCAGCATATCGCCTCGCTTGTTGAAGACGGTGCTACCTTACAGCTGGGAATCGGAGGTATTCCCGATCAGGTATTGAAGAATCTGGGGAACCATAAAAACCTGGGGCTTCATACCGAAATGCTGTCGGACGGGGTGATTCCTTTGATTCAAAGCGGAGTCATCAATAATAGTCTGAAGAGGATAAACCCTGGCAGATCCATCACTTCTTTTATGATAGGAACCACTAAACTTTATGATTTTGTGAATGACAATCCAAGCATCAGAGTGATGGATATTTCTTATGCAAATGATACAAGTGTGATCCGTCAGAACCCAAAAGTCACAGCAATAAACTCTGCGATTGAGCTCGATCTGACTGGTCAGATCTGCGCCGATTCGATGGGAACTTTTCAGTATTCCGGCATAGGCGGACAGATGGATTTCATCCATGGTGCATCGCTGTCTCCGGGAGGAAAACCCATCATCGCCCTACCTTCAATTACCTCAAAAGGGATCTCCAGAATTGTACCATTTTTAAAAGAAGGAGCGGGCGTAGTAACCACCCGCGGACATGTACATTGGGTGGTTACTGAATACGGAAAAGTGAACCTTTTCGGGAAAAGTCTGAAGCAGCGTGCGAAGGCATTAATTGACCTCGCACACCCCGATCATCGTGAAAATCTGGAAAGGAATTGCTTCAAAAGATTCGAAACTAATTTCGAATAGACCACAGTTAAAAACTAAAACAAACTGTTAATCAGAATAAAAACAAAAATCATATAAACAAACAGATCATATATTATTTTAGCCAACCTGATCTAACGGTTTTCTATCTCCGCCTGGTGACGCCTTGTATTTACTGGGCGTTACACCAGTCACTGTCTTGAATTGTGTAGACAAATGAGCACTGCTGCTATAGCCCATCTGGTAGGCAATTTCATTCAGATTAAGCTCTCCATATTCGAGCAGTTCTTTCACTCTCATCACTTTCTGCTGGATGATATATTTTTCAATAGTGATCCCTTCCACGTCCGAAAACAACCGGCTGAGATAAACATATTCCTTGTTTAATTTCTCTGCAATCAGGCTCATCAGACTTTGCCTCAATTCGTATAATTTCGAGTAATGAACCAGCTCAATAACCTGGGTCTTTACCTGCTCCACCAACTGGTCCTTGTCCTTATCAATCAGTTCAAATCCCAGTACCTGAAAGGCTGCTGAAATGTCCTGTAATTTTTCAGGAGAAGGTTCCGGTGAAACGGATACCTTCCCTAATGAAATCTCTTCGACAGAGAACCCCAGATTTTCCAGCTGCTGCCGGACGATCAGGATACATCGGTCACAAACCATATTTTTTACGTGCAGTTGCATATCAAATTAACTCGGCCTGAAAACCTGCCTTTTTTACGGTTTCTATAATCTGTTGTCCCAGGTTTCCGGTTTTACCAATCACTGTTAATACTTTGTCCGCAACATCAGTATCTACTTTCCATTCTTCCAGATCTGTCATCGCATTTAAATGTGGGGTTACAGTAGCGATACATCCGCCACACTTGATATTCGTTTTAAATTTTAAAGTTTCCATAATTTGTGTTTATAAAATTAATTTAATTTGATAAGTTTTAATCTCAGGCTGTTCCCAACTACAGAGACAGAACTGAGTGCCATTGCAGCTCCTGCAATCATTGGATTGAGCAGAAAGCCATTAACCGGATAGAGTATTCCTGCAGCCAGGGGTATACCAATCAGGTTATAGATAAACGCCCAGAACAAATTCTGGCGGATTGTTCTTACCGTAGCCTGCGAAAGCTTCAGTGCTTTGGAGACTTGTCTGAGATCTGAGGAAATCAGTGTCAGTTTGGCTACATCAATCGCAATATCCGATCCTTTGCCCATTGCAATAGATAAATCTGCCTGGGCCAGTGCCTGACTGTCGTTAATTCCATCCCCTATCATCGCTACAATTTTTCCTTCCTGTTGCAGGCTTTTCACAAAATCAGCCTTTTCTGATGGCAGTACGTCTGCCTTATAGTTTATAATTCCAACCTGTTCCGCAATAGCAGCAGCTGTAAAGGCGTTATCCCCTGTCAGCATGTAAACTGTCATTCCTGATTTTTGCAGCTCCTGTACGGCTTCTTTTGAGCCCGCCTTGATCTGATCAGCAATAGCAATGACAGCAAGCACCTGATCAGCGTTTGTAAAATAGATCACTGTTTTAGCCCCTTGTTGAAACCCGTGTACCACTTCCTGCAGTTTTACAGGAAGTATAGCCTGCTCTCCTTTCAGGATTTTATGGCTTCCGGCATAATACTTTTCTCCATCGAAAACAGCTTCAACACCTTTTCCTGTAAGACTTTTAAACTCTTTAATTCCGGCCGGTTTAACATTCGCAGCTTTGACATAGGCTACTACCGCTTCGGCCAGCGGGTGTTCTGACTGTTGTTCCATTGCCAGAAGAACCCCCAGCAGTTTTTCTCTATTTACATTTTCATTCTCAGTCCATTCCACTCCTGTAACTAAAGGTTTACCTTCAGTAATCGTGCCTGTTTTATCCAGCACCACAGTATCCACTTTATAACCCGATTCCAGTGCTTCCGCATCCTTAATCAGCATTCCGTTCTCCGCACCTTTACCAATACCAACCATAATTGCTGTCGGTGTAGCCAGCCCCAGCGCACAGGGACAGGCGATAACCAGCACAGTCACCATGGCCATCAGTCCCTGGCTCAGTTTATATTCAGCACCAAACAAGAGCCATATCCCCAAAGTAAGGACTGCAATAAAAAGAACTATAGGCACAAATATACCCGCGATCTTGTCCACCAGTTTCTGTACCGGTGCTTTCGAGCCCTGTGCATCCTGCACCAGTCTGATGATTTGTGCCAGTAGTGTTTCGGCACCTACCTTCTCCGCATGGAATTTGAAACTCCCTTTCTGATTGATTGTCCCTGCAAAAACCTGATCACCCGCTTCCTTCAAAACAGCTACCGGTTCACCACTGATCATACTTTCATCTACATACGATTTCCCTTCATACAACCTGCCATCCACAGGAATCTTATCCCCTGGTTTAACCAGCAGCCTGTCTCCGGCCTTAACCGCAGCAACTTCTATTTCTTCCTCTCCATCCGCAGTAATCAGCATGACTGTTTTGGGCTGCAATCCAATCAGTTTTTTGATTGCTGAAGAAGTATTTGACTTTGCACTCTCTTCCAGCAGCTTTCCTAGCATGATAAAAACAATTACTACAGCTGCTGCCTCATAATACACATGAGGATGAATACCTTTACTATGCCAGAACTCTGAAAAAAACGTATTAAAAACACTAAAAAGATAAGAAATCCCCGTACTTAGGGCGACCAGGCTATCCATATTTGCTTTTCCATGTTTTGCCTGTTTAAAGGCATTGATGAAGAAATTTTTCCCGAATACAAACAGCACCGGCGTAGTCAGCACAAGCATGTAGTAATTTGCATAAGGGATATCCATTAAAAACATTCCGATGATAACAACTGGCAGTGTAAGTATCCCTGCAAGAATTGTCCTTGTTTTTAAGGCACTATAATTTTTATGCTGTACTTCTTCCTGTTGTTCTTTCCCATTTAAGGTATCCAGGATCAGGTCATACCCTACAGACTGTAAGGCAGTCTGGAATTGTTCCGGTCCGGTACGTCCCTGTTTGTAACTAACTTTCACCTGTTGCGTCGCATAATTGACTTCTGCACTTTTAACCCCATCCTGAGCTTCCAGCATAGATTGAACACTTGAAGCGCAACTTGCGCAGGTCATCCCTAGTACTGGTAAAGAAATTGTTTGAAGTTTATCTGAATCTGACATCTCATTTAATTATAAGACAAAGATACGCCCCACCCGCTCCGAACACTTACATCATTTTGTTATAATTTTATAGAATAATGCATGTCTTACCGGATCCGTCCCCTCCCCTTTCCTTTGATTATAAGAATCTGTGGATATTTATTACAAAAACACCTTTCGGTAAATCTTTTTTCTTAATTTAATAAAAAATTAAATTTATGTACAAGAGACTCATTGCCGCAATAATCATTGGATTTTCACTATCATTTTCTTACGCTCAAAACATTGACAAACATAAATTAGACGATTACTTCAAGGCGCTTGAAGACAGTCATAAATTTATGGGGAGTGCGGCAATTTCGCAGAATGGAGAGCTCCTTTATACCAAGGCAATAGGTTATGCTGATATGGAGACCCATACCAGGCCCAATAAAGACACAAAGTACAGGATTGGTTCTATTTCAAAGACTTTTACAACTGTTTTAGTTTTCAAGGCTATTGAAGAAAAGAAGCTGAGTCTCGCGGAGAGCCTCTATGAATTCTTCCCCGCTATTAAGAACAGCCATAAAATTACCATTGCCCTGCTTTTGAGTCATAGAAGTGGAATTCATAATTTCACCAGCAATGATGATTATGAGAAATGGAATACGACAAAAAAATCCGAAAAAGAATTAGTAGATATCATTGTCAAAGGAGGAAGTGATTTTGAGCCAGATAGCAAGGCCTCCTATAGTAATTCTAATTTTGTGCTCTTATCATTCATCTTGCAGAAGATTTATAAAAAAGAATATGCTAACATCTTAAAAGAGAAGATCACCAATCCTATTGGCTTAAAAAACACTTTTTTTGGTGGTAAAATAAACCTGAAGGACAATGAGACCAATTCATATCGTTTTACAACCACCTGGAAAAAAGAAGCTGAAACAGATATGTCTATTCCATTAGGTGCTGGTGCGATTGTTTCAACTCCGACTGATTTAACAAAATTTGCAGAAGCTTTATTTGGCGGCCGTCTTATTTCCACTAAAAGTTTAGCACAGATGGAAACCATCAAAGATAATTTCGGGATGGGCCTGTTCAAGTTCCCTTTTAATGATAAAACAGGTTTTGGGCATACAGGTGGTATTGATGGATTCAGTTCAGTCTATGCTTATTACCCGTCCGATAAGATCGCAGTTGCTATAACTTCAAACGGTTCAAATTACGACAACAACGGGATTCTGATCACCTTGTTAAACAGCGTTTACAACAAACCAGTCATCATCCCTGATTTCTCAACGATTGAAGTATCAGATCAGGATTTAAATCAGTATCCCGGTATTTACACCAATAAAGAAGTAGCTGCAAAACTCACTATTACCAAAAGTGATAAATTATTGATGATACAACTGAACAGTCAGCCCGCTTTTCCGTTGGAGGCTAAACAAAAAGATAAATTTACTGCTGAACGAATAGGTGCGATTTTAGACTTCGACCTTCCTAAGAAGCAAATTATTGTCAAACGAGGAGGTGGTACGTTTATCTTTAATAAAGAATAAAAGTCCTTTTAGTACCTTTTTAACTTCAAGCCTGTCTAGATGCGATGCATTTAAACAGGCTTTTTTATTTGGTTTTATTTGGCACCTGCTTTTTTAGGCACCCTGCCTGGATTTAGAAAGTGATGTTACCCCCTTACTGTTTTGAGAATATTTTTTTTGCAGAGATATACCATTGTACCCGACCAAAACAGCCATGTCCTGATTAAGGGCCTTTATTTCTTCGCAGAAGGGATAAGCCAGCCCGAATCAGGGCATAGCTGTTTTAGCGGGCTAAAGAAGATCTCAAAAAATATTTCAAACCCACGTAAGGGTAAACCTCACGCACGGTGTCCCTTTGAGTAAATAGCTTATAAAAATGAAATCACTTTACACCAAACAAATCTTAAAAACAGTAGCCCTTACACTTTTCGCTACATCGCCCCTTTACGCCCAGCAAAAACCATCCAGAACTCATATCGGTTTAGTATATCCATTGAGCAGTAACGGGAGCCATGCCCCCTTAGACAGCAACACCTTCTCCCTTAACATCATTGCAGGTGTCTCTGCTGCCGAAGACGGCTTTACCCTCGCTGGCCTGACCAACATTATCCATCACAGTGCAAAAGGCGTTCAGATCGCCGGATTTTCCAACCACATTGGAGGCAATGCAGAAGGTACAAGAGTTGCCGGTTTCATGAACAACTCCGAAGATACCCAGGGAGCTTCTGTCGCAGGCTTCCTCAATATATCAAAACAAATGAAAGGCGCCCAGGTTGCTGGCTTTATGAATCTCGCCAAAAACACCAAAGGATTTCAGCTTGCAGGTTTTCTCAACAAAAGCGAAGACGCCTCTACACAGGTTGCCGGTTTTGCAAACCTTGCTAAGAACACCAAAGACTTCCAGCTCGCAGGTTTCCTGAACACCTCCAAAGATGCTTCTACCCAGGTAGCCGGTTTTATGAACGTCGCCAAAAAAGTTAAAGGTGTCCAGATTGCTGCCTTTATGAACATTGCTGACAGTTCCGATTATCCCATTGGCTTAATCAACCTGGTTAAAAACGGAGAAAAAAGCATAGGAGTAACCGTAGATGAAAACCTCACTACCCTTTTATCCTTCAGATCAGGTGGCAGAATCCTTTACGGAATTATCGGAATTGGTTATAATTTCAAGAACGACAAAGAAATCTACGCTATGGAAGCAGGTCTGGGAGCTCACCTGTTTACACACAACGCCTTCAGAGTAAACATTGAACTTGCAGCAGTATCACTCGAGAGCTTCAAAATCGGCAGGAGTTTAAAATCCTCTTTCAGGATCTTGCCCGCTTATAAAATCAGTAAACACATCGAAGTCTTTGGCGGACCCAGCTTAAAATTCACTACCATGAAATGGAGTAAAGAAGAAGAGAATATGAGCAAGGGACTTAAAGTCGGATGTACCGGAGGAATACAATTCATCCTGTAAAAACAGTAGTTCTTTAGTTTATCTACAAAATAACTCAGCTAATGACCTTGTTTAGTATTAGACAAACAGTAGTACCAATACTTCTTTTGCTTGTACAGTTATTTACTGTACAGACTTCCCGGGGGGAAGGCCTCCCTTCTCCCCGGATAGAAAACCTTCTGTTTTTTCTACAAAGAACTCCCGGTGCCAACATGGTTATCTATGAGCTAAATCTGAATGAAGATGGCACACTTTGCACCAAGGCACCAGTCAAGGCTTCCTGGATAAGAGAGACAGCACAGGGAGAGTTCAAAGAAATAAAAAGTATAGAAAACAAATATGCATATGGTGTATACAGCCATTACCTCGGAAATGATGAATATGAAATTCACTTTACAGCTTATCAAAAATTATCCTTATACCTCAAGCGTTCGGAAATTGATAACAAATACAAAATCTACATCAAAGACGAAGGCATGTCCTATCTTTTGAAAAGAATATTTATCATGATCAACAGAGGATCGCTGCGGTTTCCGAAGCTACAGTATATCGATCTGATTGCAGTAGACACTATAAACGGAAAAGAAATTTTACGAAGAATTAATATTTAATCTTTCAGGCCGCTACAAGAAAAAGAATTCTGATATCTTTGACGAAGACATACTCCAACTGGAATTAACCTTACCTGTGACACAAACTACTACTATACATTACGACGACAATGCCTTTGAACAATTGTTCAAAGCACATTATAAAGCCTTACACAGCTATGTGAACACCATGATCCGGGATGATGAAACAGCCGAAGAAATCGTGCAGAACAGATTCATGAAATTCTGGGAAAACCGCGAAATGCTGAATATCGAGACTTCTGTGAAAGCCTTTTTATATAAATGTGTCTATCATGATACACTCAATTTTATAAAACACGAAAAGGTAAAGTTACGTCATCAGAATTTTGCCATTCATACCAGCCAGGAAAGTGAATCGGCTGCACACCGGGTAGAATTAAGCGAACTCGAATCCCGGGTACACGAGGCCATGGAGGATCTACCCGAACAATGCAGACTCATTTTTCACCTAAGCAGGTTTGAAGAATTAAAATACAGAGAAATTGCCGACCAGCTCGGGATTTCGATCAAAACTGTAGAAGGCCAGATGGGAAAGGCTTTAAGAATAATGCGTTTAAAACTAGTAGATTTTTTAGTCCTCGTTTTATTAGGCATATGGTTTTACAAGGATTTTTTGAATTAAGATGGGTGATATAGATGAACTTTTAATAAAGTATTTATTAAACGAAACAAGTACAGAGGAGCAAACTCAGGTACAAAAGTGGATCACAGAAGATCCGGCTAATGAGACCTACTACGCTCATTTCAAAAAGATCTGGGAGACCAGTAAAAACCTTGAAAGCGTAAGCCAGATTGATGAAGAGGCGGCATGGAAAAAATTCAGATCAAAGGTATCTGCTCCTGCCGAACAGGAAACAGTTATTCTTCCAATCCGGAAGAAAAATTATAGCTGGCTCAAAATTGCCGCTGTATTTTTAATTGCAGTTGGTCTGTGGAGTACATACAGGTTGTATACAGCAGGTAACTATACGATGATCGATGCGAGTGCAAGTATTGTGACCAAAACTCTTCCAGACGGATCTGTAATTACCCTGAACAAGAATGCGATGATGAGCTACAACAGCGACTTCAACAATAACCGGTCAATTCATTTACAAAAAGGCGAAGCCTTCTTTAAAGTAACACCAAATAAAGAAAAACCATTTATTATTGATGCTGACAAGGTATCCATTCGTGTGGTTGGTACTTCTTTCAATGTTAAACATCTGAAAGGTGAGACCGAAGTCATTGTGGAAACCGGTATTGTTAAGGTGAGCATCGGAGATATGTATATCGAACTGCATAAAGGAGAAAAAGTGAGTGTAAAAGATGGCGCAACCAGCCTGACAAAAGAAATCAATAGTGATCAGTTATACAGTCATTACCGCAGCAAATTATTTATACTGAATAATACTCCGCTCTGGAAATTTGTTGGGACATTGAATGAAGTTTATAATGCAAATATTGCAATCCAGGATCCAAAGGTGAAAGAGATGACACTGAACACTACTTTTAAAGAAGAATCACTGGAAACCATTTTGCAGGTGGTATGTTCAACTTTAGATATCCAGCAGGTCCGCAGCCAGAACGGAATTCTGTTATCAAAAAAAGTGCAGCATGACTAAAAGACTACTCCTGCTCTTTTTCCTGTTCCTGATGATCGGTAAACTTTATGGACAACAACCCGTTCTGGCCGGGAATTTATCGAGAAGAGTCACCATACAGGTAAAAAACCAGAAAATCACTGAGGTGTTAAACCAGATCAGCAGAGCCGGAAAATTTTACTTCTCCTATCAGGGAAATCTTTTTAATACCGACAGCCTGGTCAATGTTTCAGTACAAAATGCAACAGTATTATCTGTTCTGGACGGATTATTCAAAGGCAAATTAGATTATAAGGAAAACGGGCAATACATTATTCTCCGGTCTGCGGCTCTCCATCTGACTATAGAACCCGAAAATATTACAACCGCTGTGGATTTATATCTGATCAGCGGTTATGTAGTAGATACTAAAACCGGCGCCAGGGTTAAACAGGCTAGTGTTTATGAGAAGAAACTACTACAATCAACATTGACTAATAATGATGGCTATTTTAAACTCCGTTTCAGGGGTGATTACAATGAAGTTATCCTGACCGCAAGTAAGGAGTCTTACCGGGATACAACATTAATCTTTCTTTCTAACATCACCATTAAACCCGAAGGTTATCAGGATACCACTTCCGCATCGAAAAAGTCAAGAGTGAGCAATATGGTAGAAAGCCTTGGGATAGGCAAGTTCTTTGTCTCTTCAAAACAAAGGATCCAAAGTTTAAATATAGGAGATTTTCTGGCCACCAGTCCGATTCAGACTTCTTTCACGCCTGGATTGAGTTCACATGGAATGATGAGTTCACAGATCATCAATAAAGGTTCTCTCAATATCCTGGGTGGTTATTCCGCGGGACTGAATGGAATTGAATTTGGAGTCGTATTCAATATGGAGAAAACAGATGTCCGTTATTTTCAGGCAGCCGGATTATTCAATATTGTCGGCGGATCTGTAGAAGGAGTTCAATTAGCCGGAGCCATGAATTCCGTGATTGGTAACAGTAATGCATTCATGGCTGCAGGTTTAGTTAATTCCGTCCGTAGTGATACTTATGGAGTACAGCTGGGGGGTGCCGTTAACCTGGTTAAAGGGAATGTAAGCGGTGTACAGGCTGCTGGTCTGTATAATTATGTCAGAGGGAAAGCCACTGGCCTGCAAATAGCTGCAGTAGCTAATATCACCAACGACCAGGTGGATGGTGTACAGATCGCTGGTCTGTTTAATTACGCAAAGAGACTAAAAGGTGTACAGTTCGGCCTGGTTAACCTTGCGGATAGTTCTTCGGGCTACAGTTTTGGTCTGATTAACCTGGTTAAGAAAAATGGGATTTGCAAAGTCAGTGTCTCGGCCAATGAATTGATGAATACCAATCTGAGCCTGAAGACCGGTACCAGAAAACTATACTCCATTTTAATGATCGGGCAGAATATTTCCAATACAGAAAAAATAGTGTCTGGCGGAATGGGATTAGGACATGAATTTCAGTTAGGTAAAAATTTATCCCTGGCAACGGAATTGTCATCTCAGTTTTTATATCTGGGTGATTCGAAAGACAGTCCGAGCCTGAATAAATTGCAGGCTAATCTGCAAATCAGGATTTTCAAGGGACTGACACTTTTCGGTGGCCCGTCCTATTCTATATATAGCTCGGATCAGCTTGCCGGTTCAGGTGTGAAAGGTTATAAACAACAGGTAGCCCCCAGCTATTCACACAAAATAAATGATACTACAAGGGGTTGGCTTGGCTGGAATGCCGGAATTACCCTGTTTTAAAAAACCCCTTTTACCGTAATGGTAAAAGGGGCACAAACACACCGCAAATTCTTTTAATTATCTGTGGTTAACAATAACCGCAGGGAAATAATAACCGTCATAAGTAACTGTCTTTTTAATCGCCGCAGTTACGGGATCATAAAAATACAGGTTGTTCACTTTAAAGTTTTCTCCAAATCCTGACTGTACAGTAGTTACCAGTAACTGATCAAGTTTCGCATTGTAACTGATACCAGCACCATAAACAATTTTACCTGCAGGAAGTTTTAAAAATGGGGCCTGTAGTGAAGCGTCATTTCCGGGAATGTATTTATAAATGTCAGTTCCTCCGCTGAAAGAACCATTTTTAGCAAAATACACCGCATTTTCCTTTGTTGAAGCTGTAATAGAACCCGGATGCCACGCTCCCCACGAACCAAACAGGTTAAAAGGAACTGTAATTGCTTCCACATCCAATGAGGGATTGATTTTCAACAATTTCGTACCGCCAGCTGCCCATACACTACCATCAATGGTACGTGTGAATCCAATAGTCGCACCAGCTATCTTTTTAACTACTGTATTATCTGCTGCATTCAGAATAACTACGCCATCAGTCTGTGAAAGCACAAAAATATAGTTACCTTCTTTGATCATATCCCCAACCTGTCCGCTGATACCGGTAATTTTCTGGCCTATAGCGAGGGTATTCAGATTCAATGGGAACACTCCCCCATTAGCACTGATCAATCCCTTATTATCATCGATCCCTACAAAAGAACGCCAGTCGTTACCTCCCTGACTTGGAATACGGGCCAGTTCTTTCATATTAAATTCATCAGTCACGACCATCGGGCCTCCCACTTTTGAAACCAGATAAAGTTTGTTCCTGAAAACCACACCAGATTCTAATGTGGAAGATTTAGGTTCCAGATCTTTCATTGGATTTTCTTTAACAAAGATGCTGTCTTCCATAGCACCCGTATCATAACGGTAGAAACTTACAGTTCCGGTTCCATGGCCAAACCATCCTTCGTTAATGATATAGAAGCCGTTTTCATACTTATCCCATACATGGATCTGATAATCAAGATCTACTTCACCACCTCCGGTTACTGCTTTGAAACTGATTTTATAATCTCCTTTATCTGTGGCTTTGAAAGTAAATACTGAGTCTGAGCCTAAACGCGCGCCATTAACTGTCCAGCTATAAATTGCATTTTTAGCATTGTTAATCTTTGGATGCAGGAATATCGTCTTGTTAAGGGTAACGGAATCTTTGGCTTTATAATCAGAGGCCCCTGAAACCTCAGGTTTAAGCAGGGGTTCTGGCTGATTGTCTTTTTTACAGGAAGCAAGTGCTAAAATAGATAAGCCGGCAAAAATAAGCGGCATTGATTTTTTAAAATTCATTGTATTGTTTAGTTGTTAATATTTAAATCTGCGGCACCTCTGACTTCTGTTGAAATCTCACCCAACATAGTATTACCTTTTTCGTTCTGACCTGTATACACTTTTACAAAATCTATAGTAGCAAGGTTTACAGGCTGACCATTACTGTTTACAGCCCAGGAAATATCAAATGAGTTATACATGTTGGTACCATAGTTATCACCTGTTGACCAGCTGTCTGAATATCCCCAGGCAAATGCACTGTTAATGTAGATATCGCCTGACATTCCCCAGGTTGATTTCAACAGAGTTCCTGTGAACGTAATACTTTCCTGATTTGGCGCAAACAAAGGGTAATAATTATGATTATGAAACCTGTTGAGTTCTACCTGTCCTGAATGCCCCTGATTATCTGTCCAATTTACATTAGCTGTAGCTTTGGGATTAGTATAGGTAATCTGATAGTTTTTAATGGTACCTGGTGAATTATATTCACTTCCTGCCAGTTCATACCACTGATCATCTGGCAAACCGTTTCCGTTAGTATCCTGACTGACCATCACAATTCCCGGTTCTGACCATTGGAGTACAGGCCCCAGAGGGTTACCGTAAATAGCCAGATCATATCCTTGTCTGTTCACCACAGAGTGATCAAATCCAAAAACAATATAACCACCATATCCACCTAAGGAAACCATTCCTGTATTGTTAACGTCACCTATAATACGTTGCGCTCCTGCCAGGCTTCCTAAACTTTCATTGATAAACTGTCCTGGCGCAGGTAAATAGTCGAATACCTTTGAAATAAATTTACTGCTCGCCGCAGTCACCTCTCTTACGGGAGCTGTTTTAACTTCATTATTAATATCTTTTTTACATCCAGTGAATGTAATTATGCCCATTAGTGCAATCATTAAGGGCTTTAAATTTGTTTGTAGAGGTTTCATCAGATTTATGGTTTAGGTTGATTAATAGACAAAGGCAAAATGTGCCGGGATATCACCTGTGGTGACCTGATATTTTTTGGTACCTGCCGGATTAAACATATATAAGGTGCCAGGCGAAACATAATCCTTGGCATCCGTCACGTAAACATCCTTGGTATAAGGATTAACTGCTATCCCATAGGGAACCAGAATTTCTTTATCCGTTCCGTCAGTAATAAATTTCTTATCTGTAAGCACTTCATCCTTCACGTTGATTATACCGTAGGAAATACTGTTCATTCCGGTCAGATAACTATATTCAGAGCTATAGTAATAAGCATAATCATCATCAATGGTCAGATTACTCACACCTATATCAAAGGTTTTCTTAACTTTTTCGGTTTTAGTATCAATGACAAAAAGTTTGGAAGGGACATCGTAATAATCGCCTCTGGAAGTCACATACAGATCGCCGTATTTATCTGCTTTAAGGCGGTGAAGGTTAATTCCTACATCGATTTTTTTGATTACCTGAAAAGTGTTCAGGTCTACCACTGCAACAGTCCTTTCATAGTTTTTCGGGCTGTATCCACCAGAATTAGCCACATATAGTTTCTCTCCTACAACTGCCAGCTCTTCTGGCTGACGGCCAACCTCTACTCTTCTCACTTCAGTCAGCGATGTTGTATCAATCTGAGCTACGATACCTTGTGGAGCATTAGGGTCACCTACCGAGCCCAGGTAAGCACTGACATAGGCTTTACCTTTGTGAAAGGTAATATACCGGCAATTCAGGATATCAATCTGCTTGATACGTTTGCCTGTTTTAACATCCATAACTTCTACCTTGTTCGAGACATTCACAACTACGTATAATTTAGAGCCGTAAACTCCTATATCATTCCCGACGTCACCCAATCCTTTAACAATTCCTGGATTGGCGGCATCATAAATATTCCGACGGTATAATCCAGTGGTCAGATCCATATAATCAAGAGAGGCTTTATTCATATTCATATTACCTTCATTGACCAGGTAAAAACCCTTGGCAGGCCCGGCAGCCGGTGGTACAACTTCAGTCTGCTCAGGGGCAGGCTGAGGGTCTTTCCGGCAGGAAAAAAGAGAGACTGATACTAGAACAGCCAGAGATAAACGATAAGTGATTTGTTTTTTCATCAGAGTATATATTGTTTTTTAATGGTGATTAAACTATCATGATTTTATATTCATTTATTTGTGTGATTTGAAAAATCATGATGGTTTCATTTCTTTATTGATTTGGTTTAATAGGTATAAGCTAGTGTGAAACGGTAAGAGCGGCCAGGCATAGGAAAATTGGCTATCACATCATAATATTGGTTCAACAGGTTATTAACTTCTGCTGAAAGCCGGATATTCGCTTTATGGATTGAATAATTGTAATGAAAGGCTATATCATGGGTATACCAGGCAGGAACATAATTATATACATTATTAGCACTTTGATTAAAGCGCTGTCCGGTATAGATATAGCTATAATTCATCGCATAGTTTTTCCAGTCTGCACCCAGAATGAAGGAACCGCTGTTCACAGGAATGTATGGAATCTGGTTCCTGTAGTTCAATTTGACACTGGTTACATTCAGCGCCTGCTGATAAGTATAGGTCAGCCCAGTATTCAGCTCCAGATCCTCTGTAATTCCCCAGGCTGTCTGGACATTTAAATCCAGTCCTTTAATTTCTACCAATCCAATATTCTGCATGCTCCAGCGGAACAGATTAGCTCCGGGAGCTGCAATGATCTTATCTTTAACTTTGTTATAGTAGACATCTGTCTGTAAGGAAACCTGCCGGAGCAGCTTATCTTTAAAGGCTTTGATGTAAGTCAACCCAAAATCATACTGTTTTGTATACTCAGGTTTAAGAAATGTACTTCCGATAGCAGTATAGTACAAATCGTTAAAGGTGGGCATCCTGAAAATGTTTTTATAAAAACTGCGCAGCCTGAACTCTTTTAAATCAAAAGGTTGCCAGGACACCATTATAGTAGGTGTGAGTTCATTTTTATTTCCGGCAGCATAATATTGTCTGACCTGGTCATTGACATAGGTACTTAACAGGTTGGCTTGTATATCTAGCTTTTTCCAGTGAAACTGTGTTGCCAGAGCAGTCAGAAAAGTGTTTCTTGTGGGATATGGAAAACGATAGAGATTTGCGTCCAGTGTATTACGCTGATAATCTCCGGAAAGGACTACATCCCAGAATGAATTGATATGATACCGGTTGGTCATCGACAAATAGAGTTCCTGCTGTTTAAACCTGTTATCCAATAACCCCTCGTCAGTTACAAAATCAGGGTCCAGAAATCTGGTGTAATCACTCGCGTATTTTGCCGAGGCCATCAGATTATACCTCCCCACCTCCTTCTTATAGGTAGACTGAATGAAAAAGTTCCTGTTCCACAAACGCTGTGTGAAATCATATTTGTTATTCACGATAGCACCCGGCAATCCCTGATTATCTTTATAGAAATAAGCTTTGGCAGTCCAGACACTACTGTCTGCCAGTTTACCCTGTAGTCCGGCTTCTACCCGCATCGTTTCTATATCTGCATTCCTGCGAACCAATGTGGTATCGTAAACCCCATCGGTATACCTGAATTTATATCTGCCATCAGATTTTTTATATTCTGTATTGATAGATGCGGAAACGGAATTACTTATTTTCTTTTGCCACAGCAGAGCAGGATTGATCAACGCAAATGAGCCAGTCTTGAATGCAGCCTTGAAATGGTCGGTCTGACCGTTTTCAAACAGCGGTTGTTTAGCATTCAGATACAGTGAGCTCCCGGAAGCAAAACCTCTGGCTGATTGAAATATGGTACTTTTCTGTCCGTTATAAAGTTCTATTTCATCAATATTATCTAAAGAGAACTTTCCCAGATCGACCTGGCCATTCTGTGCATTACCTAATTGTACACCATCATAAAACACAGCAGTATGGTTAGTCCCCATGCTCCTGACATTGATCGTTTTCAATCCACCTATCCCGCCGTAATCTTTAAGTTGTACACCAGAAAAGAAACGGATCGCATCTGCTACAGATAAACTATTGATTCTTTCGAGGTCTTTGCCCGATAAAATTTGTAAAGGAGAAGCGGAAAGCTGACGTTTACCCAATTTAATTGCGCGGATAGAAACTTCTTTCAGTTCATTTGCTTTTTTTACGGAATCTGTTTGTGCAGATACGCAACAAGGCACAGAAACCCCAATCCATACGACGATGGAAAAGGCATAAAAAGAATTAGAAATGCCTTCAAAGGCAAATTTTCTTTTGATCATTTTGTTGTGAGGGTTACCCACAGCAAACAGCAGATTAAGGAAATGATTACGTCATCAAGGCACTCACCCCTAGCTTCAATCCACGAAAGCTATGAAATTAAGGCTAGAGGCAGGTCTTCTGACTTACTCCCGGATATTCTGCCTTCCCAGTCTCATTGAGAGACAAGTGGCTGGATTTGAATTCCGTTACAGAGCTTACAGCTGCGGGACAGTTATGGATTTACACCATATTCCCTTTTAATCCTGACCAAGGTGACCAGGAACCAAAAGCGACGCAAATGTACTAAAATAATTATACTTCAGTTAATAATTTTTCTTTATATCCTTCCAGTTTAGCCAGCGCTTCATCGGCCAATACAGGGAACTTCAAATTCATTTTCTTAAAGGTACTTTCCAATATCTGGCTAATAGTCAAACGGGCAAACCACTTTTTATCGGCCGGAATAATATACCAGGGTGCATTGTCAGTGGATGTCTCGGAAATTGCTTCTTCATAGGCTTCCATATAATCCTTCCATAAAGCTCTTTCAGTAATATCAGACTCTGAAAATTTCCAGTTCTTTGAAGGGTCATTAATCCGGTCCAGGAAACGTAGCTTCTGTTCATCTCTTGAAACGTATAAAAAGAATTTGAGAATTACTGTGCCGTTCCCGGTGATTTGTTTTTCAAAATTCCGGATATTATCATAACGCGCTTTCCAGAAATTCTTATCGATCTTCCTGACGTCGTCATATCCCGGAATTCTTTCATTTAATACATATTCGGGGTGGACTTTACAAACCAATACGTTTTCATAATGTGACCGGTTGTGAATACCAATCCGCCCACGCTGAGGCAGAGCCAGATTATGTCTCCATAAGAAATCATGTTCATATTCATTTGCACTGGGTGTTTTAAAGCTATAAACCTGACAGCCCTGAGGATTCAGACCAGACATAACATGGGCAACCGCACTATCCTTTCCCGCAGCATCCATAGCCTGAAAAATAATTAGCACTGAATGTGAATTTTCGGCGTACAGGACCTTCTGGTGTATGCTTAATTTTTCCTTGACAGCACCGAGCATTGCCTTTCCTTCTTTTTTGCCCAAATCTCCATTGTAGTGGGTACTATACTCCTTCAATTTTATCTTTTGTCCTGACGGTGCTAAAAAGCGGTTTATTTCTTTACTCATGTATAGGTTATTTTGAAAACTACTAAACAGAACGGAACTATCTAATTTACTAAAAATCAGTCCATATATAGTATATATGGCATAGGAAGCCCAACGTATTTTATAATGGTAAAAATTTTAGTGATTTATTTACGTTAATTTGCACATAATGTTGTTAACAAGATTTAACTTAAACTGTTTTACTAATTTTTTGACCAAACTGTATGTTTAAAGAGATTCACAATAAATACCTGCGTTATTTCTCAGTGTTTATTTTTTGTATCATTATTTTCTTTTGCGCGCTTCAGCTGAACTTCCTGTGGCTTTTTGGCTACTCTCCTTCTTACAAGGATATCAAATTACCCACACAAAGTGTAGGCTCGGAACTGTATACTTCGGATGGAAAACTGATAGGCAGATATTATAAAGAAAACCGTACTCCGGTTGTTTTCAAACAAATCTCACCAAGCGTGATCAATGCACTGGTTGCAACAGAAGATGTTCGTTTTTACAAACACATGGGAATAGACTTCCGGTCTTTGTTATCAAGCGGAATCTCTACAGCAACTGGTGATAAAAGAGGTGCCAGTACAATCACTCAGCAGCTGGCTAAAAACATGTACCGTACCAGATATAATAAATCTCAGGGTTTTATCAAACATATCCCGGTAATCAGGACTATTGTTTCTAAACTGAAAGAATGGATGACGGCGGTAAAACTAGAGTCCAACTATTCCAAGAATGAGATTATCACAATGTATCTGAATACAGTGTCCTTTGGAAATAACACATATGGGATAAAAACTGCAGCAAGGGTATACTTTGATAAACAAACAGACTCACTGACTGTTCCTGAATCAGCCATGCTGGTAGGTATGCTTAAAGGAACCACAACTTACAATCCTGTACGTTACCCGGAAAGAGCACTGGAAAGAAGAAACGTATCTCTTTCGCAAATGAACAAATACGGCTATATCAGCGCAGCTGAGCTTGCCCAGTATAAGAGTACACCTGTAAAACTTAAAGAAGGAAGAGAAGACGAAGGCAGTGACGGTGATTCTTATCTGAGAGCGGCCGTAGCCAAATATCTGGAAAAATGGTGTGATAAAAACGGATATGACCTTTATGAAGATGGATTAAAAATCTACACCACTATTGACTCTAAACTTCAGAAATATGCTGAGGAGGCTGTTGCTGAACAAATGAAAATTATTCAGCGCAGATTTTATAGTGTCTGGGGTAACGAAGATCCATGGGAAGATTCTGAAAAACATAAAGTTGATTATCCTAACCGTGCGATGCGTAATCTTCCGATCTATGCCTTACTGGAGAAAAAATATGCAAACAGTCCTGATTCTGTAACCGCTTATTTTAATAAAAAGAAGAAAATGAAAATCTTCACCTATAAAGGTGACAGGGATACTTTGTTCTCGACCATGGATTCTATCCGTTATTACGGTAAAATTATGAACACTGGTATGATGACCCTTGACCCTTTTAATGGTAAAATCAAGGTATGGGTTGGTGGTCTGGATCATAAATTCTTTAAATATGACCATGTTAACCAGTCTAAACGCCAGGCAGGTTCAACTTTTAAACCTTTCGCCTACCTGACTGCATTTGAAAGCGGCATGAGCCCTTGTGATACCTTTATCGATAAGCCTGTTAAAATCAAATACGATGAGAAAGGCAAAACTGAGTATTGGGAACCAAAAAATGCAAACTGGCAAAATACTTACCGCGAGACTTCACTTCGCGCGGCAATGGGACGCTCTATCAATACAATTACTGCTCAGGTGACCGAAAAGGTTGGCTGGGAGAATGTTGTAAAATGGGCACATGAATGTGGTATCGATAGTCATCTGGAGTCTGTACCTTCTGTAAGTCTTGGCTCTAACGATGTCTCTGTATTTGAAATGGTAAGAGCATACGGAACATTCCTGAACAAAGGTGTAAGGACCGATCCTATTTTAGTAGAAAGGATCACAGATCAGGATGGTAATGTACTTGAAGATTTCGTCGCAAAAACCAAAAAAGTACTTTCTGAGGAAATTGCATGGTTAATGCTTTATATGTTCAGAGGTGGAATGGAAGAACCGGGAGGAACTTCAAGAGCTTTATGGGAATGGGATCTTTGGAAAAACAATAACCAGATTGGTGGTAAAACAGGAACATCTTCTGACTATGTGGATGCCTGGTATATGGGGATTACAAAAGACCTGGTTACAGGCGTATGGGTAGGTTGTGACGAACGTTCAGCACACTTTAAAAATGGTGAAACCGGTGAAGGCTCACACACTGCTCTTCCTATTTTCGCTAAGTTTATGGAAAAGGTTTACCACGATAAAAGTACCGGATATACTTACGGGCCTTTCCCGAAAGCGACAGTACCTATCACCAGAAACTATAACTGTCCCACTCCTGTTTATACGGCAGATACAACCAAAAAGGATAGTGTAGCTGTAGACTCCTTAAATGTAGCCCCTGTTGTTGATGGTGCCGCCCCCGCAGAAAAACAGGAAGAGGTAAAACCAGAAGAGAAAAAAGCTCCTGAACCTGCTCCGAAGCAACTGGCACCTGTTGTACCATTAACCAGAAAAGAGGAGCGCGAACTGAAAAGAAAAAAACGCCAGGAAGAGAAGGATAAGAAAAAACAGGAAGAAGAAAACAAAAAGAACGAGAGCAAGACCAACTAGTTCTATGAACACATCAATCTCCTGATATAGTTATCAGACAGAATAAAAAAAAGGCCAGCCGAAATTTAAACGTGCTGGCCTTTTTAGTATATTGGTATTATATTATTTATAAAATTGATCAATATGAAAAAAGTAACTGGTATCGGCGGCATCTTTTTTAAGTGCGATGATCCAAAAAAGATGAATGAATGGTATGCCAAAAACCTAGGCCTGCCCGTTGCCGAATATGGTACTATGTTCACCTGGCGCACTACCGATGATCCGGAGAAAGAAGGCAGTACCGTATGGAGCCCGTTTGCCAAAGACACCAAATACTTTGAACCTTCCAAAAAAGACTTCATGATCAACTACCGGGTTGAAAATATAGAGGAATTGGTTGAGCAATTAAAAAATGACGGTGTAACCATCATCGATGAGATCAAAACTTATGAATATGGCAAGTTCGTCCATATCCTTGACCCGGAAGGTAACAGTATCGAATTGTGGGAAGAATAAATTACTGACCTGAATTACATTGCCTCCCCTTCTTCTATGACATAATGGTCAATGGTATCTTAACCTGTGTAGACAATGGTCTGCTCATCGTGATATGCTCAAAGTCAAGACCGATAGTCAGATCAATCCAATCCGGATTGCAAGAGCGGACTAAACGCTCTTTTTGCATTCTGGTGAATCTGCTGATCAGTTTAAAGCGGCTGAGTGCCTGTGGCTCCGTCTTAAACTCTTCAAAATAGACCAAACGGGTAAGCTGCTGTCCACTGTCAAAAAACAGACTTGGCATTTGCTTATAAAAATCAAGCGTCTTAATTAAATCAGCGCTCATTCCAACATGTAAACTGGTACGGTTTCTATCGGTCACGATGTAGACAAATTTTCTCATTGCTTGTAGTTTTAATTATCACCACTAATTAAATTAGTATATATATTTGTAGTACAGATAAATATTACTAACTTTATTGGTACAATAATACTAACTATTTTAGTAAAAACAAATTATTTTTAATCTTTTATTTTATGTCGAATATTTCCATAAACCTCAAATACTTAAGAAAGAAAAAAGGCCACACACAGCAACAATTCGCTGATTTAATGGGAATTAAAAGATCACTGGTTGGTGCTTACGAAGAAGACCGTGCGGAACCTAAATATGATTTGCTAAAAAAAATAGCAGAACACTATGAACTAACCATGGATGAATTCATTAACGAAATCATCAATGACAACTGGAAACCTAAATTAAAGAGTCAGGGTTCCAATCTGCGGATATTAAGTATATCGGTTGATCATAATGACAATGAAAATATTGAAATGGTTCCTGTAAAAGCAAGTGCAGGTTATCTGAACGGGTTCTCTGACCCCGAGTATATCAAAGATCTGCCTAAATTTCAACTCCCCCTGCCCTCTTTAAAACAGGGTACTTTCAGAGCTTTTGAAATTGTAGGGGATTCCATGTTGCCTATTCAGCCAGGAAGTATTATTATCGGTGAGTATATGGATAACTGGAATGATGTTAAAACCGGAGAAACCTATGTAATTATCAGCAAAAATGAAGGTGTCGTTTATAAACGTGCCGGAAACCGCTTTAAGGAAAACAAAGAGTTGAAATTAGTCTCAGATAATAAGCTGTACGACCCTTATACGGTTGCTGCTGAAGATATACTGGAAATATGGAAAGCAAAGGCTTATATCAGCTCTACGCTACCTGATGCGACACCAGAGCCGAGCATGGAGACCTTAACAAATATGATGGCGCAAATGCAGAAGTCAATCTCACAAATGAATAAAAATTAAGTTTTTTTAGCATCTGCCGGCAATAGCTGACGAATTTCGGCAGGCTCTTAAACCTTTTTCACTCTTTTTACTCTATATTATTAAATAACACACAAACAAACACTTATGAAAAGAGTATTTTTAACATTAGCCATAGCAGTAATCGGATTAACTGCCAGCTATGCACAAACAGCAACTAAACAAGGTACTGCCAGCCAAAAAATGACTGCTGAGCAAAAGGCTCAGAAAGCCACGGCCAAATTAGAGCAGGAATTGACTTTATCTGCGGATCAAAAACAGAAAATCTATGCTGTAGAACTGGATAAGTACAAAAAAAGTGAAGACTGGCATAAACTGAGTAAAGCAAACCGAAAAGCGCAGAAAGATCAGCATACTGCCTTAAAGAAAGAAACAGATGCTAAACTGAATGAGGTACTGACTGCTGATCAAAAGAAAAAACTACAGGATATGCATGCGGCAAAGAAAGCTGCAAAACAGGCTGGCAAGAACAACCAGAATGGGCCTAAAGCACCTGAGAAAACACAATAAATATTATAGGGGGTAAAACTTCCCTCTCAAATTTCAAGCATAAAAAAAGGGAGCAAAATTGCTCCCTTTTTTTTGATGTTATATATTTCTATTTAACTGTATCAATTACTGCTTTGAAAGCTTCTGGATGATTCATAGCTAAGTCAGCTAAAACCTTACGGTTTAAACCAATGTTTTTAGCCGCTAATTTACCAATGAACTGAGAGTAAGAAATACCATATTGACGCGCACCAGCGTTAATACGTTGAATCCACAAACCGCGGAATTCTCTTTTCTTAACTTTACGGTCACGGTATGCATACTGCAAACCTTTCTCAACCGTATTTTTTGCTACAGTGAATACTTTACTTCTTGATCCCCAATAGCCTTTGGCCATATTAAGGACTTTTTTCCGTCTTCTTCTCGAAGCTACTGCGTTTACCGAACGTGGCATAGTGTTGTTGTTTTTTGATAAACGGTGTTGCGTATTTCAGCAAACTTACTACCGGGTACCTGGTTAAAAAAATTTAATTATTTACCGATAGCAAGCATACGCTTAACGTTGCCCATATCAGCACTTGACACCATTGAGGTGTGACCCAAATTACGCTTACGTTTAGTAGACATTTTTGTTAAAATGTGACTTTTGTATGCGTTTTTTCTTGCGATTTTACCGGTTCCAGTAAGCGAAAAACGCTTTTTAGCACTGGAATTGGTTTTCATTTTTGGCATAACCTGTTCTTATTTATGTAATTTATTTATTTTTTTGCAACTTTTGGAGCAAGGGTTAAAAACATACGTTTACCTTCTAATTTAGGTAAAAGTTCAACCTTACCTATATCTTCCAAAGCCTGTGCGAACTTAAGCAATAAGATCTCTCCCTGCTCTTTGTAAACAATCGCTCTACCTTTGAAATGTACATATGCTCTAACTTTCTCTCCGTTCTCCAGAAAACTAACTGCATGTTTCAGTTTGAACTGAAAATCATGATCGTTGGTATTCGGTCCGAAACGGATCTCCTTTATTATCGTTTGTTTAGCATTCGCCTTAATCTCTTTCTGCTTTTTCTTTTGTTCGTAAACAAATTTGCTGTAATCGATTATTCTACAAACCGGTGGAACTGCATTTGGTGATATTTCTACCAGGTCCAACTCCAGTTCATCGGCAAGGGCTAAAGCTTTTGCCAAAGGATAAATCCCTGGTTCAACATTATCGCCAGCTAATCTAACCTCCTGGGCTCTGATAAACTGATTAATATTATGTTCTGCTTCTTTTTTCTTAAAAGGAGGACGTGGTCCCCTATTAAATCCTGGTCTGCCTAATGCCAAATTTATATACTATTTAAACTGTTATTTCTTTAATTAATAATTCACTGAACGCCTGGATAGTCATTTCTCCTAAATCGCCTTCTCCGTGTTTCCTTACTGACAACTTTCCTTCCAACATTTCCTTTTCCCCGATTATCAGCATATAAGGAGTCTTTTTAACCTCAGCGTCTCTGATTTTCCTTCCAATTTTCTCATCGCGAAAGTCAATCAAACCGCGAATATCGGAATTATTTAGTTCATCTGAAACTTTTTTAGCATAATCTTCATACTTTTCTGAAATTGGAAGGATTATGAATTGCTCAGGAGAAAGCCATAATGGGAAATTTCCAGCACAATGTTCAATCAAAACTGCGATAAAACGCTCCAAAGAACCAAATGGGGCACGATGGATCATTACAGGTCTGTGTTTCAGATTGTCACTGCCAGTATATTCAAGTTCAAATCTTTCCGGTAAATTATAATCTACCTGGATTGTTCCCAACTGCCATTTTCTGCCCAGTGCATCTTTCACCATAAAGTCAAGCTTCGGTCCGTAAAATGCTGCTTCACCTAATTCAGTTACCGTATTCAAACCTTTCTCTGCCGCTGCTTCAATTATTGCATTTTCAGCCAGTTTCCAGTTCTCGTCAGTACCGATATATTTCGATTTGTTTTCCGGATCTCTTAATGAAATCTGGGCAGTGTAGCTTTCAAATCCTAAAGATTTAAATACGTACAATACCAGATCAATCACTTTCATGAATTCTTCTTTCACCTGATCCGGACGACAGAATAAATGTGCATCATCCTGAGTAAAACCACGAACCCTGGTTAAACCGTGTAACTCACCACTTTGCTCATAACGGTAAACAGTACCGAATTCTGCTAAACGCAGTGGAAGGTCTTTATAAGACCGTGGTTTAACTTTATATATTTCACAGTGATGCGGGCAGTTCATTGGTTTTAACATGAACTCCTCTCCTTCCTGAGGTGTTTTTATACCCTGAAAAGAATCAGCACCATATTTATCCCAGTGACCAGAAGTCACATAAAGATTTTTATGACCAATATGTGGTGTGATTACTTGTTCGTATCCTGATTTTGCTTGTGCTTTAGTTAAAAAATTCACTAAACGCTCACGCAAAGCAGTTCCTTTAGGCAACCATAACGGCAAGCCCATCCCTACTTTTTCAGAGAAAGCAAATAATTCAAGTTCTTTCCCTAACTTCCTGTGGTCGCGTCTTTTAGCTTCCTCAATCATTAACAGATATTCTGTCAATTCACTTGCTTTAGGAAAAGTAACCCCATAAATACGGGTTAACTGTTTTTTAGTTTCATCACCTCTCCAGTATGCACCGGCAACGTTCATTAATTTTACAGCCTTTACAAATCCAGTATTCGGGATATGTGGTCCGCGGCATAAATCGGTGAACTCACCCTGCTTGTAAAAAGTAATTTTACCGTCATCCAGTCCATCTATCAGATCCAGCTTATATTCATCACCTTTTTCAGTGAAATAAGCTATTGCATCTGCTTTAGAAACATTCTCCCGTACAAAAACTTCTTTTTGTTTGGCCAGCTCCATGAATTTTGCTTCGATAGCTTTAAAATGATCAGAAGAAAACTCCTGGTCACCAAAATCAACATCATAGTAAAAACCTGTTTCAATAGCAGGACCGATACCGAATTTAGTACCCGGATATAAAGCTTCCAATGCTTCAGCCATGATATGGGCAGAAGAGTGCCAGAATGTAGCTTTACCAGCGGTATCATTCCAGGTTAATAATTTAACTGATGAATCTTTCTCAATAGGTCTGGAAGAATCCCAGACTTCGCCGTTAACTTCGGCAGCTAAAACGTTGCGGGCCAAGCCTTCAGAAATTGACAAAGCAATTTCATGTGCACTTGTTCCCTTTTCATACGGACGTACTGAGCCATCCGGGAGTGTAATGTTAATCATCTACAACTATGATTTATATATGAATTTAATGAATTAATAGTACCCAATCAATACAAAGTGATTTTCGGAATTACAAAGGTAGGCTTTTATGCTATAATCAAGAAAGAAATTAAAAAATGAGGCAAATGTCCCCTGGGTCAGGCTATCAGTTCATGACCTGCATTTTCAAGCGGACTCATTTCCTTTTCAAATATCTGCTGAATGACTTTGATTTCTTCAGCATAAATTGTCTTTTTCCGCATCGCGAAATGAAGCGTATTTTCCATAGTTTTAGTTCCTTCCCAAACTATTTTTACACTCCCGTCCAGAACCTCATTTTTGCATAAAAAATCTGGCAATACGGCAAAACCACGCATTCCTTTAATACACCTGACAATCGAGCTCATATTTGGAACGATATAATTAGGTTTAAAGTCCAGCCTTTTGTTAAAGTTATTATGCCAGAACCTCATCAGATGTTCCATATCCCCGGAGGTTCCATACCAGATCTGATGTTTAAGCCACTCCTGCATTCCTTTCAGATTGCCATTCTTATTCATCAGCTCAAAATCTGTCGTATCATTTTCGGAACCACTCACCAGCACAATTTTCTCTTTCGAAAAAGCCTTATAAGCTATATTCTTCATATTTTCCATGTGCGGGGTAATCACAAGATCCAAAATTCCGTTATCCAGGTCATTGAGCATCTGGGGATAATCACCAAATTTCACAATAACATTAAATGATAAACCAGATAAATAAGGCTCAAGCATCAGCTGAAAGGTTTCAAAACACATTCCCAGGCTAAGCGTTGGCTTCTCTTTTTCTGTACTCCTATGAAAGTGTTTTTCTGCTTCTTCCAGCTTGATTAATGCTTCTAAGACAAAATTGTACATCACCTTACCACGCTCTGTCGGAACCATTTTCCGGGAAGTGCGGTCAAAAAGCTTATAACCTACATAAGACTCAAGAGAACTCAGGTGTAAACTTACACCAGGCTGAGAGACAAAAAGAGTTTCGGCGGCTCCGGTAAGTGTGCCTGTTTCATAAATAGCCCTGAAGGTCCTGTACCATTCCAGATTTACCATAATATCATGATTATAATACAAAGATACAATATGTATCATTATTATAGACAAACATGACTGTTTTAATGGGAAAAACCAAGGGCCGGCCGTTAGTCTTTATTAATCAATGAATAGATTACTGCATCCAGGAACTTACCATCGAAATAGGAGTTTTCTTTAAAATGCGCTTCTTTGATAAAGTTATGTTTGAGAAGTAAATACTCAGAAGCATGATTATCCGGATCGATAACCGCTTCCAGGGAATGAAATTTCAAATCTTTAAAGGCATAATCAATGACCCTGCCCAGAGCTTCTTTCATCACTCCTTTACCCTGATAATCGGGATGAAGGATATAACCGGTTTCCGATCTGAAGTTCTCTGGCTGCATTCTGATCAGACAAATCATTCCGATCAGTTTATCCTCATCTTTAAAAGTGACCGCCCAGTTAATCAGTGTATTCTCATCAGTCCCCTTATCAATCGTTTTGATATAATCCAAGGCGTCCTCCTCGGTTTTAGCCAGGGGACGCGGGATATATTTCATAATATCAGGGCTGGATCTGAGTGCAAATACCTCATTTACATCAGCAGCTGTAATTCGCCTCAAACGTAAACGCTCCGATTCCAGCACCGGAAAAGGGTCAAAATTAATTTCCATCATATATAATAGTATCAGTTCCTTTTCCCATAATGATTTTTGAGGTCAGATTGACAAATAACCCATGTGCCAGCACTCCTTCAATCTGGTTTAATTTTTCAGATAAACCAGCAGGATCACTGATCAGACCAAAGTCAGTATCTACAATGATATTCCCATTATCTGTGATAAATGGCGTATCGTTTCTTAACCGTACCTCTCCTTTGCCGCCTAATTTACTCAACTGTCCCAGTACATAATTTAATGCCAGATGCACCACCTCTACCGGAACTTTGAATTTGCCTAATTGAGATACAAATTTGCCGGAATCTGCAATGATGATTTCATTTTTAGTCAGTGAGGCTACAATTTTCTCTCTGAATAATGCCCCTCCCCCTCCTTTAATCAGATTTAAATGTGCATCAAATTCGTCTGCTCCATCGATGGTGATATCAATGACATTCACTTCACTCATCGGTAGTAATTCAATACCTAAAGAAGTTGCCAGTGCTGCGGTATGCTCGGAGGTTGGCACACCTTTGATCTTTAGACCGTTTTCCACCATTAAAGCTATTTCCTGAATAGCAAAAAAGGCTGTTGACCCCGTGCCTAATCCAACGACATCATTATTTTTAATTAATTTAACAGCTTCTCTCGCTGCGACCTGTTTTTCAAGGTCTTTAATATCAATTGATTGCTTATCCAAGGTTCTAAGATTAAATATGTAATCGAGTAGCGTTACATCCTGATAAAATTAATCAAAATAATAGGAATAAGAAAAGCCCGGTGATAAACAACCGGGCTTCGGGCATAGAAATATTCAGCAACAAATATTTAGTAATTTATCTGGAGATAACAGCTATTTCATTTACCATTAATCTCCAATGTTCATTTTCAGGAATGCCTGGTTTACGTTTGCCGAAAAACTGAACTATGATCTCACCAGACTGGTCAAACACTTCAATGCTGGTTACAATACCATCTGCTGTAGGTTTCTTAACCAACCAGACAGATGCAATTGCATCTTCACGCAAATGCATATTAAAATCAGGATCCATTACATTAAACCATGGACCTGTCTGCAAAAGATTCTTCACCAGACCGGTATGAATCTGTATACAACCAGCACTTCCGGTAAACACCATAATTTCAAGGTCCGTTTCTGAAGCTTTATGCAAAACTGCTTTCAAAGACTCTTTTGTAATAGCAACCGCATGACCTTCAGGAGCCAAACGCAATCCCTGTGTGCGGGTCACTCCGAATTTCCTTAAAAGACCATGAAATTCATGTGTGTCCTGTAAGTTCAGCCATTTTTCCTGAAAGGCAGCTACATCAATTTCGTGATCTGGTTTTTCTTCTGCAACCTTTTTATCTTTCTGGATCAAAAGAGGTTCTTCCTGATCAGCTGCGGTGAAGGCTTTCACCAAAGTATTATATGCCCGTACGTCGCTGGTTTCAACCAGGTAGATTTTATGAATTGCTTCTCCGTCTTTACCAAAAAACTGCAGACTTTTCCTGCCGTTTTCATCAACTGCAAAAGCAGAAGACCATTGCATCATAAATAATCTCAAATCAATATCCGGGTTTACTGCAAGTCCCATCGGACCGGAAAACGTAACATTTTTATAAACACCTTTACGTTCATGTACACAAAAGTCATTACGGGTCAAAGCCATTACCTTGCCCAATGATTCAACAGACTTCAGGATCTCCTGAAAATCGTTTGTCAGACGGGTTACTGTTTCTCCGGTTGAGGTAGCCAGTAATTCAGCTTCTGTAGTGTCTAATTGTTTTGCTGCATCTCTGATCCTTACTTTAGGGTTTTCTGCTCTGAAGGCCTCCCAAAGACTTTTTAGTCCCATTATTTTTTCCATTTGATTATATTTTTTTTACTGATAATGAAGCCTGCATAAACTCATGCTGGTTCTTTGTTATAAATTTCATGTCTGTATAGTTGCCGGAATAACCAGCGGGCAGGTGTATCCTTCACATGCCATTAACTTAACGTTAATATTAAAGGTTTCATGTATATTTTTACAATTAATTACTTCTAATGGTGTACCCAGAGCCACTTTCCGTCCATTTTTGAGCATTAGTATTTTATCTGCAAACCGGGAAGCAAAATTGATATCATGAAGGATACAAATGACACAATATCCACGATTGGCAAGGCTGCGGGCAAGTTCCATAACCTGCTGCTGATAAAGCAGATCCAGTCCATTGGTTGGCTCATCCAAAAACAAACAGGCGTCAGGACAATCGTAAACCTGGGCCAGTACTCTTGATAGTTGTACACGCTGCTGTTCCCCACCCGAAAGGGTATTATAATCTCTCCCCGAAAGGTGGGTAATACCTGTTTCTTCCATCACCTTTTGAACAACTTCCTGATCATGCGGGCCGGGCTGTTGTTCAAAATGCGGATACCTGCCCATCATGACCAGTTCATCCACCATAAAAGAAATGGAAATTGTATGATGCTGAGAAAGGACTGCACGTTGTCTTGCCAGTTCTGGCAAGGTATATTTCTTCAGGTTTTGTCCCCTGAAGACAATATCACCGTAAGCAGGTGTAGTTTCCCTGCACAATAACTTCATCAACGTGCTTTTACCAGCTCCGTTTGCGCCCAGTACAGCTAACAACTCGCCAGATTTCACTTCAAAACTTAAGTCATGCAGCAACATCTTTTTTCCGATCTGATAAGTAATATTTTGTACCTGGATCATATTATAATTTATTTTTATTACGCTCAGAAATAATGATAGAGATGAATACAGGGGTACCAATTAAAGCTGTCAGAATACCAATAGGCAGCTCACCGGGAGCTACTATAGTCCTGGCTATCAGATCGGCAATGGTTAACAATGCAGCCCCCAGAATTGCTGCACCTGGAATGACCAGACGGTTGTCGGCCGTAAAAGTCATTCTTAGAATATGCGGAATGATCAATCCGATAAAACCAATGATTCCGGATACCGCTACAGAAGTACCTACTGCCATAGTGGCCAGTACAATAATGATCCTTTTTATTGTAACTACATTGATTCCCATGTGAAGTGCCTGGGCTTCCCCTAATGCCAATGCGTTTAAAGATTTGGCCAGGAATGGAAGAATTGCTACAGGTATCAAAATAAAAGGCATGACACCAGTCACTGTTTCCCAGTTTGCACCGCCCAGACTTCCCAGACTCCAGAAAGCAATTGCCGGGAGTTGTTCATTAGTAGCCATATAGGTTAACAAACCAACGAATGCACTTGCCAGCGCAGTAATTGCAATACCTGATAGTAATAACATGGTAATTGCAGTCTTACCATTCCGGGTAGACATCCGGTAAACGATCAGGGTAGCAAGTGCAGCACCGATAAAAGCGGAAATGGAAATTGCATAAAAACCAATTACTCCGTTTAATTTTGTAAAGAAGGTAAATTCCATGACAATCATCAATACCGCGAACAGTGTTCCGCCAGCAGATATCCCAATTAACCCGGGTTCTGCGAGAGGGTTTCTGAACAGGCCCTGAATAGCAGCACCAGAAACACCCAGCCCAGCTCCAATCAATACACCTAAGACCACCCTGGGCAATCTGATATTCATCAGTACCGCTGCTTGTTGTGATTTAAAACCTATAGTTTCTGAAAGTCCGGTTTTATAAGCTATAATCGATAAAAGCTCGGCCATACTTATTCTGACCGCCCCCAGGCAGGAAGATAAAATCACAACGGCTAACAGCAGGAGCGAAAGTAATATCAGGATCAGTTTTGTTTTTTTACTCAATTTAATTTAGTTGCAAGTTCCTGAATAGCAATACCTAAACGCGGACCAAAACTACCAAGCAGTTCCCCGTCCATACTTATAATCCTCTTGTTTTTACCTGCATTGGTTTCTTTAACTCCTTGAATCTTGACTACCCCAGGGATTCCACCCAAACTCTGTAAACCTGAATCGAAAAGCAGAATAACATCAGGGTTAGCTTTGACCAGGGCCTCAGCAGTTAATGGCTTGTAATCTGCAAATTCAGTAACTGCATTCTGCCCCCCTGCCAGCTTAATTGCAGTTTCTACCTGTGTTCCTGTACCCCCAACCATCATTGTTCCTGCACCACGTGCATAGATGAACAGCACCTTTGTTTTTTTAGTCACAGGTTTAACCGCAGCCAGATCAGTATCCAGAATTTTCGCCAGTGAATCTCCTTTAGCCTGAAGATGAAGACTGTCAGCCAGGGTATGGATTATCTTTTTTGTACCATCAGCAGAGAATTCCTGATCCAGTAATAAAAGTTTCACGCCCGCTGCTTTAAACTGAGCAGAAATTGCCGGCGTAATATCTTTCTTAGCAGCGATAATCAGGTTAGGCTGCAGTGCCAGAATACCTTCTGCATTTATATTCCTGTTATGACCTACTTTTGGTTTTGACTTCAGGTTCTCCGGATAATTACTGGTTACATCTGTCCCAACTATATTTTTATCCAGACCTATTCCCGCAAGTACTTCACTGATTGCTCCATTCAGAGACACAATTTTAGTACTATCCGGAAGACTTTCTGCTTTAGGCTGACTACCGGTATTACATGCACCAAGGCTAAGCACAAACAAAGTCGCAGCCAGGAGGTTAAGTTTTCTGTTTTTATTGAATTGAAAATTCATATTTATAATTATTTAATAAGATAAAATCTGCCAGTTGAAAAAAAAATGAATAAAGGCGGCTTTCATACAGGATGAAAGCCAGCCTTCGCAACCTAAACTAACCAAGTCTATGCCTTTTTAACCAATTTATATTCGATCACTGGTTTACCGCGTACCCCAGCATCATTTGGATGGAAACTCACAAATTTCAATTTATAAATATTACCAGCACCGTCTTTAACCAGGTAAAAACGATCTGTTTTCACACCTATTGGTGTACCCGACGTAATTCTCCAGTTTCCAGCAATCACATCTCTGTTGCCAACGAAAGTTATACCTGATAAATTCGCTTCAGTAAAGTCAGCAAAAGCAACATTACTGTTTGCCCCTGCACCAGTGTAGATTACTTCAGCAGCTGTTACCCCACCTACAAAATTAATCAGTACAAAATCCGAAAAAGTATAAGGAATAGTTGCATTGGCCTTATAGGTAGACAGTGTCCATTGTATATCCCAGGCTGCTTTAACAGGCTCAACATCAACTGCACCAGTTACGAAGGATACATATTTAAAATTAAAAGCGGCATCTTTTGTAACTGTCAGACTTTTAAAAGTTGTCTCATTGATTTTGGCATATTGCAAGGTATAACCTGCTCCGGCGCGGATGACACGGATTTTTTCCCATCCGCTCTTTCCACCACGGTTAATGATATAGACTTTATTGTCCGCATCAGTTGCCGAAATTGTTTTAATCACCGTACCTGCCAGATATGCCGTTGCAGTTCCTTCTACAGGATCTATAGTAGAAAAACCACCTTCACCCTGTCCAAGATTTAAAGCCCCCGAAGCCGCCAGTGTAATAGTATCGGTTGCAGTCACCTTGGTTAAATCAGTTTGTGCTAAAGCAATGGCAGTTGCTCCAACAGTATGATTTAATATTACTTTGAAATCATTTCCCGCGTAAAAGCCCAGATCCCATGAAGTACGGGCAACCGAAGTTTGTTTATCAGTACTGAAATCCACGAAAACACTGTTTCCTGCACTTGCACCTGCTTCTGTGCCAATAAGACCATTTAAAGTAAGCTTATTGCCTACTGAAGCCGGGGCTTCAATAATTGGATTGTTATCTTTTTTGCAGGCTGTAAATGCCGTTGCAAAACATAATAAAGTGATGAGTTGAGTAAATTTGTTCATGTTGTGTATTTATTAGGATTTAATCTTTTGCCCAGTTAAAACTTAAACCCACTACATAGGAACGGCCATAACTTAATGGTATAGAACCTCCTCCGGTACTATGTGCGCCACCTGTAGCTGTAGCAGTGCTATTCAGTGTAGTAATATTAAACAGGTTATTTACACCTGCATTTAAGTTGAGTGTTTTAAAAAGTTTTTTGGTTATCATCAGATCGGCAATAGTTGATGAAGCAACTTTTGTCAATTTTATCTTTTGTACTCCATTCTCTGTATAATCCTGATATCTTCGGGTGGTACCATTAAATTTGGCCGATAAGTTCAAAATCGCTCCGAGCCTTGGGAAACTATAACTCAGGTTGGTATTGATTTCCGGTGACCATACAAATTCGGGAGATTCACCATATAGTGTAGATACTGCACTAAATTTATTATACGAACCGATCATGGCAAAACCGAGGGTTGCCTGGAAATCTTTCCATAGCAGTGTATTGTCTAATGTACCGCCAACTGTCCTGAATCTGTCGACATTATACAAAGTGGTTACTCCCCCATCAGTTTCTGAAGTCACAAAATTGATCTGGTTTTTAATATTGTTATAGAAACCTCCTAATACAGAGCTGACCGTAAGCTCCTTTGTCTGGACTGCATCAAGCGAAAAAGAGGCTGTGAAACTATTGGATTGTTCTGCTTTCAGATTTTCGTTTCCAAGAATGGTATGGTTGGCATCAACAAAATCATAGTAGAGTTCACGTAATGCCGGTGCACGGAAACCACTTGCATAACCCAAACGGAAATCAAGTTTGTCAGTCAGCTTAATCTTGGTATTCAGTGATGGGATAACCGGAGGGGCATCATAAACCGAGTTTTTAATGAATCTGAAACCAGGACGGATAGTTACTCCTTTGATGACATCCAGTGTCGATGAAATGAAAAATGCATAATCATTGATTGTAGGATTTCCTTTAATTCTGGCAGCACTGGCCCCATCGAGCGTAACTTCTACACCAGGTTGAAAAGCGATCTGATCAGACAGCTTATATTGAAGGGTAGTCCTGACAGTTCCTGTTCTGAATTTCGCAACATCCTGCTCGCCCAATCCATCGGTTAACCTGTCCGTCCCTGCAGCGAAATCATGCTCTGTGGTTTTAGTCGCACGCCGCAAATCATTATAACTTAAAGAACCACTTAGTTGTAGCTTATTGTTAAAGCGATAATCTCCCTGTAATTGCTGTGTATATCTGTTAGTGATATATTGCTGATTCTTCGACTTGTTTACATTTGCAATATAAGGTCCTCTGCTATCAATGTTTTCGTTTACATAATCTAATCTGTACCAGATATTTAAATTATCATCATTATAACCCACTCTGGCATTGGCGAACCATTTCTTTTTTGGTTTCCAGCGGTTTGGATTGGCCAGACTTTCGTCAGCCGTAGTTGTAGGACTGATCACATTAAAGCCATTAAAATCTTCACGTGTCAGGCCCGCCAATGCATTCCAGTTTTTATTTCGCCATCCTGCTCCCAGGTGCTGGGTATGCATTCCTGATTTACCAAAAGGAGCATATTCTGTTCCTACTGTTTCTTCCTGAACCCTTGCATTTATATTCAGGTTTTCTTTCCCCGGTCTTTTAGTAATGATATTGATTACACCGACTAATGCATCCGAGCCATAAGAAACAGAGAGAGGCCCTTCTACGATTTCAATGCGTTCAACCGTATTGATGTCAATCTGGGCTAAACTTTCACGGGCGTCACTCCTGTCCAGCATTGGTACACCATCTAATAAGATTTTTATGCTGCGTCCGGACATCCCCATCATCTGGACATCCGTCGTCCCCAGAGCCATATCATTGGAAAACCTGAATCCAAGTTCTGTATTTAGTACCTGCTGAATACTGGTTGCAGCTTTTAACCGGATCCGCTCAGCATTGATAATGCGTGTTCTGTAAACAGAATTTTTTAGAGATTGAGGCTGATATTCACCTGTGACAACAACTTCTTTCAGATTATTAGCCGTCGTATCTTTTTTCTTCTGACTAACGACAGTTTTGTCCTGCGCATGAATAGTTGCAGTAAATATAAATATAGTAACCAGCAGTAAACCAATTCTCATTAAAAAACCTATTTAGAATTATTTTAAATAACTCCGCAAACATAGCTAGTTATTTAGAATAATTACAAATAAAATTTACAATAATTCACAAAACATTAGTAATGAGACTAATAAATCAATCTTAATTTAAGATCTGGCTTTTATTTATTCGTTTTTAAGACACTTAAACCAACGTATTTAAAGAAGGAATCTTTATAGGTATTCCCCAGTTGCAAAATAGTCTTGTTTTTAAGTATGACCATATTTCCTTCAATATGATTGATCTTTTTATGGTTGACCACGAATGATTTATGAATACGCAAAAAACTATCTTCCGGCAATTGCAGAATGACATTTTTCAAAGGGATATAAGCAGTATAGCTCTCATTTTCGAGATTAAAGATCACATGGTTATCATTTGATTCGATATAATAGATATCATCAAATTCTATCTTAATCAACCTCCCTTTAGCCCCGTATTTGATATAAATATAACTGATTTCAGAAGATACTGGGGGTACAGCAGATTTACCCAGCATCGGGACAAAACTAATCACTTTATGAATAGCCTGCATAAACCGCTTGTGAGAAACCGGTTTTAATAAATAATCAACTGCATTATGACCAAATGCATCAAAAGCGTAATCTCTGTAACCACTTACAAAAATTACCTTGGTTGCTGTAGTAATTTGCTCACAGAAATCCCTTCCGTCCAGTTCGGGCATATTAATATCCAGAAAAATAAGATCTGGTGCCAACCTGTTCACCTCAACTAACCCCTGTTCCGGATCACTGTTAAAACCGACTAATTCCAGGTAAGGGACTTCACTGATATACTCGCGCAACGTACTGATCACATGAAATTCATCATCAACTATATAACAACTTATATTCATCGGTTAATTTATATTAATCACAGGTAATATTATGATAAATGAATGTACTATATAAACAGCTAATTAGACAATTCATTTTATCCACAGCTCAATGTATAAAATAGCTGCTAACTAACGAAATCCCAGAGCTTTATTTTTCGCAGACAGAATCTTAAAATATAAACCCCTCTAAAAATTATGTTCACCATTCAAAAACCTGCTTTAACCCGAACTATTTTATCGGACCAAACAATATTTATAATTTGTAGCTATTAAAAAACTAAGCCTCATTAATACGAAAAATCTCAGTCCTGCCCGAAGGAAAAATAAATAATACTTTTCTACCTATGAAAAGAACAAGTCAGATCGTATCTACTTTCTGGCTTGCTTTATTTTTCTTCAAAAGCCTGGCTCAGACTGGAGATATAAAATTAAAGAAGGAAAAAAACAATGCTAGCAGAGACCAAAACAAATAACCTCCTGAATAAGATTAACAGTTACAGCATGACATTGACTTTTGCAACGCTTTGTCTGCTGATTCTGATTACATTTATTATTCCATACAGGGACAGTCTCTCATTCAAGGCCGAATTTCATACGCAGCATAAAATTATTCCGGTAATCAGCCCCTACAATGGTATTATCAAAAAAAATGTCTTTAATATCAATAATGCAATAGAACCTAATTTATTTCTGTTTACCATTTTTGATTTATCAGCGCAAAAGGATATATCAATATATGCTAAAGAGGCTGGTTATTACATGCCTAATAAAATACAATTCAGGAATAAAACTTATGTCAGTAAAAATGATACGCTCTTTTATATCATGCCTGACATTAAAAGTAAAGGTGAAGTATATTGTACAGCCGCAGCCGATGAGTCGAATGTCGCCAAACTGAATGTTGGAAATAAAGTAATGATCAGTGTGGATCGTGATGAGCAGGAATTTAGTATTTCCGGCACTATCTCTTCTATATCCAGGGTACCAGACAGATCAGGAAAATACCCTTTCCAGATCAGCCTGGAAAATAAAGATGTACGCTTTATTTCAGAAAAGGATATGTTTTATTTTAACCACCAGGGTAAGGCCCTGATCAACTATAAAACCAAAAACCTGGCTCACAAATTACTTAGTTTTTTATAGCGTAAAGCGTATTACTGGATAATACCACTTAATACAGCAAATCTGATCAGCGCTGCAGTATTTCTTGAACCGGTCTTCTCAATCAGACTCTGCCTGTGGCCTTCAATCGTCCGTTTGCTGATGAACAGTTTATCAGACATTTCGTTGTTCGTCAGCCCTTCGGCTATCAAATGTAATATTTCAATTTCCCGCATAGAGAAATCCAGGTTAGCATTGATCTGATTTATAGGCATATTAGCTGCATGAACTAACTTATCAAGCAAACGTATTGACAATTCAGCACATAAGTATTTACCACCTGTATTGACATGTTTTAATGAAAAGATCAATTCGTCAGCACTTACACTTTTCAAGAGGTAGCCAGACGCCCCTTCAGAAAACGCCTGTGAGACGTACTTCTCATTATCCAGCATGGAAAGCATTACAATCTGTGTTTCAGGTTTTTTCAATTTCAATTCCCTGATCAGGGAAATCCCATCCATCTCGGGCATATTAATATCAGCAAGTACAATATCAACTTTAATTCCTTTATCGATGATTTCCAGAACCTCCAGACCATTAGTAGCTTCGCCGGCTATACTAATTTCCTTGTCGGCTTCCAACAGCATACGAATTCCATTACGAACTATATTATGATCTTCTGCTAATAGTAAACTTAACATAAATGTGTTTTATCTGATTAAAAAAATTTACACCGAAAATTCTGGTGTATTAAAGAATGTAATGGTAACGACAAGGCCTTTTTTGGCATTATTAAACTTAATCTGTCCGTTTAGCAGATAAACCCTGTTCTTAATTCCACTTAAACCAGATCCGCTACTGAAAGCCTCATCAATGTTCTGGTGGAGTCCTATACCATTGTCTGTTACCCTGATGATAACCTGGTTATCATGAAAACTTACTTTTACTTCTGCGTGTGTGGCATGAGCATGTTTGATACAGTTATTGATCAGTTCCTGTATCATCCTGAAGGAATACAGCTGTACATCCTGATGGAGAAAATCTGCTGAACTATCAATGTAAGTATCAATCTGGAAATGTACTGTGCTTGTCCGCTGAGCCATTTCTTTTATTCCGGCAACGAAACCAAAGTTTTTCAATACTGCCGGAGTCAGTTCATAGGAGATCTGCCGGGTTTCCCTGATTGCCTGATCCAGTAACTGATTGACATTTTTGAATTCACCTTTCAGGTTATGAACCCTTTCTACACTTTCCAGGTTCAGCTTTATACCGTAAAGTAGCTGACAGACACTATCATGCAATGCCCTGCTGATATTGTTGCGTTCTTTTTCCTGTGCAGTCAGGGTAGCAGAAAGAATTAACTTCTGTTGGTCATTCTTTAGAATTTCTGCTTCGTGCTCAAATTTTTTACGTTCAGTAATATCCATTAATATCCCGGCAAAATAGTTTGACTTGGACTCTTCCTGTACCTTGATTTCGTGCCCTTTTGCCGCAATATATTTAAACTGTCCAGTCTCATCAGCCACCCTGAACTCCATATCAATATCTTTCAATCCATTGACTGCACTCATCAGCTGATGACGAACATGCTGCTGATCATCTGGATGGATCATTGAAATCAATCCAACGATCGTACCTTTGAAAGCCCAGCTATTAATCCCCATAATCTTATAACTATGGCTGTCTAAAAAGACGGTATTTGATCCCCAGCTAATTTTCCAGGTTCCGGTAGCTGATGCTCTCAATGTCATTTCCAACCTTTCTTTCGTCTCTTTGAGAATTTGCTGGGCATTCCTACTCTCAGTAATGTCAATGACAGTGATGTAGTATTTAATATCAGTGGTGAACATACTCGAAACCCCTATACCTTCCATTCTGGTATATACAACTTTACCATTTAAAAACTTCAGCTTAATCTCAGCAGATTGTTTACCATCACTATGCTGCATTCTATGCAAGAAATTATAGAAATCCTCCCATGACTTTGGAGCAATGAAACTTTGGAATCTCCTATTCATGATAGCCTGTTTAGAGATTTTAAGCAGATCAATCCCATTCTGATTGGCCTCTTCCACGATTCCAAGATAATCAAGAATGAAATATCCTACCGGAGCCAGATCATAAAGTCCTACAAATTTGGCCCGCTCCTGATCAAGCGTTAAATAGGACGCCTTAAGTTCATCATTCTGCATCTGCAGTTCCATCTGATAGACCTGAAGTTCATTCAGAAGAACATTAATATCATCATCAGTCAGTTTTCGGGGTGAAGAGAAAATATCATTCTTATGCTTCAATTTCCCTGACAACCTACTAATCAACGATGGATGACTTACTCTGGCTGAATTTTGACTTTTATCCACTGTTTTGACTTCTAAAAATGATTAATAAGGCTGATAGTCTAATTGTATCGCAATGATTTACCGGCTGAGTCTTCACAAAAAAAACTTTTGAAGTGCATGAAAAGATCCGGCCGAACCGACTACTCCTATGATTGGGAAAGAAGATTGTGCCTGCCTGGATTCTTTTAATTTGTTTTGATCTTGTATCATTATTTTTTCAGAGATCTTATAAAGATAAAATTAACTTAGAAGTACTCAGTTACAAAAATATATTAAAAAGATAAAATAATAGATCGCGTTTACTAATTATAATGTTGATTCAAATTACTATTTCAGGTAATGTTCAATTGCTGATCCACATATGCTCTCCTTCGAAAGTTATGCAGATGCGCATTTTTACAGGCTACGACTGACTGCATTAAACGAAACATTGCCTTATAATTCTCATTCCAGGAAAATGCACTATTCCCCTGAACAACGGAATTGGGAAAAGAATGAATATTAGCATGCATTTTTTTCAGGTTTTCAGGTAATCTATATCCTTCTGTAAACACCAGGTCGGCTTTCTCCAACAGTTTTTTCTCCAGTATACTCATTTCTTGAGGCACATGCCTCAGCCCGGAAACTTCATCCATACAATCGTACACAGTCAGTTTAGGTTTATGTTTTTTCACAAATAACTGGGCCAAAGGGTTATAATACCAGAATGTCCACTGACTGAGTTCTGCATCTCTTAAAAACTCATCGATCAACTCTGCCATACATCGGGTTACCTGATCTGAACTTAATCCGGGCATTAAATGCGGCACCACTTTCCAAAGCGTTTCTGAACGGGTACCAAAAGAAAAAAACGGTTTTTCTTTTGCGTCAAATACCGGATCTTCAACAAAATAAACATTGATATCGCTAGCAAAACGCAGAAGCAAATGCTGCGGTCTTTGTAATAAAAAATCCCAACGGAGATGTGAAAAACAAAGCAGGTTTTTTGGTGGCTGGTCTACAGATGATTTCATATTGTTTAAGAGATGGCTAAATCAATATCAAATTTAAGATGATTTATAAATCTGACATCAGTATAAACACCTAAAAACAATGTGTTAAATACCTATTTTCAGAGTATAAATATTTAACAATAATTTTATTTCCCCGTTTTTAAAAAAACATAATCAACTGAATACAAAAGACTTAAACAACATACAAATAAAACTCAATAAACCACTTATTTCCTGTTATAAAGCCCCCGGTTAATGAAAAAAACCAGCTGAAACCGATTTTCTTATCATACATCAATACAACCCAAATTAAATTATACCATATTTGTCGTATAAAAAAATTAAAGACATGAAAAAACTACTCGTATTATTATTTGCAGCCTCAGCTGCACTATTTGCTTTTAAGCCTGCGGCAAATACATGGAATGCTGATAAAGCACATTCAAAATTAGGATTTGTGGTAACGCATTTAATGATTAATGATGTTGAAGGTTCATTTAAGAACTTTGAATCTACAATATCTGCTTCAAAAGATGATTTCTCTGATGCTGTTATTACTTTAAGTGCAGATGTAAATTCTGTAAATACTGAAGATGAAAAAAGAGATGCTCATTTAAAAAGTGCCGATTTCTTTGATGCCGAGAAATTCCCTAAATTAACTTTCAAAAGTACTTCGGTAAAAAAAGTATCTGCTAACAAATATAAAGTAAGCGGTTTATTATCATTACACGGCGTGACTAAATCAGTTACTTTGGACGCTACTTTAAGAGGTTTAACGACTAACCCAATGTCTAAAAAAGCTACTGCAGGTTTCAAAGTATCAGGAACAGTCAAAAGAGCTGATTTCGCCTTAGGTTCGAAATATCCAAATGCAATGTTAAGTGACGAAGTTACACTTAATGCAAATACAGAATTCGTTAAAAACTAATTCACACAGTTATAAACAAAAAGAGAGGGCAACTTACGTTGCCCTCTCTTTTTGTTTATAACTGTTCACTAAAGCGACCAGAGCCAGCATCCTGCTTAACCCGGATTCAGGGATTGACCTCACAGGTAAATAGTTCAGCTTTCATTCATATTTTCTTCAGTTCCATTCGAAGCTTCTTCGAACGATCTTCGAACAAAGTCCGAACGAAGTCCGAACCAAAGTGCATCCAAACCCAACTCTTATACTTAACCCACTTCATTTCTGTCACCAATAAAAAAGAGGTGCCCCACCAGGACACCTCTCATTTATTTAATTCTAAAAAACTCGTTTTACCAGATTTTCACACGTTGAGAAGGCGCAAGGTATAATGAATCTCCAGGCTTTACATTAAATGCAGTATAAAACTCAGGAATATTCCTTACCACCCCATTTACGCGGAATTTAGCAGGAGAATGAGGATCAGTATTTACTTGTTTTCTCAGGTTCTGTTCTCTTGATTTATTTAACCAAACCTGTCCCCAGCCAATAAATATTCGCTGATCACCATTAAAACCATCCAGAACAGGTGCCGTTTTACCATTCAGACTGGCATGATAAGCTTTTAACGCGATAGATAACCCACCAAGATCTCCGATATTCTCTCCAAGCGTAAATTCTCCGTTCACATTCAAATCACTTAATACCTTAAAGCTACTGTATTGAGCAACTAATGCATTAGTCCGTTTTTTAAACTCTTCCTTGTCGGTTTTAGTCCACCAGTCACGCATCACACCATCACCATCAAAGGTACTGCCCTGATCATCAAACCCATGACCTATCTCATGGCCGATCACTGCACCTATACTGCCATAATTTACAGCATCATCCGCTTTCATATCAAAAAATGGCGGCTGCAGAATAGCAGCAGGAAACACGATTTCATTTAATGGTGGATTGTAATAAGCGTTTACAGTTTGCGGAGTCATCCCCCACTCTGTTCTGTCTACAGGGGTTCCCAGCTTCTTCATCATCCTGTTGTATTCAAAAGCTGTTGAACGCTTCAGGTTCCCGTAAAGATCATTTTTAACAATCCTTAACGCTGAATAATCTCTCCATTTATCAGGATAACCAATCTTTGGGGTGAATTTGCTGATTTTTTTCAGGGCCTCTATCTTCGTTTCCGGGCTCATCCAGTCCAATTCCTTGATACTTGATTCATAAGCTTTAAGCAGATTTCCAACTAATACCATCATACGGGCTTTAGCCTCTGGCGAAAAGTGTTTTTCTACATATAATTTCCCTACCATTTCACCCAATGCGGTATTAACCACCACAACTGCTCTGCGCCATTGCGGACGCTGTTTAGGAGCACCACTTAAAATGGTACCATTGAAATTAAAGTTTTCCTCATCCAGAGTTGTATTCAGTGCTTCGGCAGCACCGTTAATCACGCTCCATTTTAAATAAGTTTTCCAGGTATCCAGAGGTGTATCTTTAATAATATCATTCAGTGCTTTAGTGTAATTTACCTGAGCGACAACAATACTATCCGCATTTTTCACCCCTGCCTCATTCAGCATTCCCTGCCAGTCAAAATCAGGCATTAAAGTATTCAGTTTGCTAACAGCATATTTATTATAAAGACCGGCCATGTTCCTGGTCTCTTCTTTTTTCATCTGTTTAGAAGCTAATAATGTTTCTAAAGCCATTATTTCAGCAGCTTTTGGTTTTGCGGAGGTTATTCCCGCCAGCGTCAGCATCTTTTCAATATGCGCTACATACTTAGCTCTGATTTCAATGGACTTTGCATCATTTGTGAAATAATATTCTCTGTCCGGCAGTCCTAATCCGCCTTGCCAGGTCAATAACATATAATGTTTAGGATCCTTAAAATCTTCAGTAACCGCAACACTGAAAGGTACAGTATTCCCAATCTTACTGGCGTAAGCAAAATAAGAAGCCAGTTCTTTCTGATCTTTAATCGCATCAATCTTTTTCAGGTCCGCTGCTATTGGTTTAATCCCGATAGCATCTCTTATAGTAGTATTCATATAAGAACCGTATAAATCACCTATTTTCTGCTCTTCAGAACCATCGGCAAATTTTCCAGAAGCTGCCTTTTCGATGATTTCCTTAACATCCGCCTGCGCTTTGTCATTGACCAGAGAACCAACACCTATAGAGGGTTTATCCGCAGGAATCTCAGTTTTTTTAATCCAGCTTCCATTTACATATTCCATGAAATTATTTCCAGGAAGGACTTGTTTATCCATATTTTCGAGGATAATACCTGATTTTGGATCATCGGTCGAATGAATAGGGTGAAATGCCGCCAGAATCAGCAAGGAACCCGCTATAAGTGGTGCCCCCAAAGAGAGTTTTAAATTCTTCATAAGTATTCGTTTTACTCAAATCTACTAAAATTGCATGTAATTATAATTCTGCACGCGAATCCGGTCTCTGGTTTTATTAATGCTTAAGATTCAGTTTTATTTCAATAAATTGCGCCCTGTTGAATAGAAGATTATAGATGACAAGGATTGATAAAGACACACCAATAGCAGTTATTGGACTGGGTTATGTTGGTTTACCGCTGGCCGTAGCTTTTGCCAGGCATTACAAAGTGACAGGCTTTGATACTAAACATAAACGCATCACAGAACTGAATAAAGGACACGATAATACACTGGAAATCAAAGAAGACCATCTCCAAGAAGTCCGGTCAAACTTATTATTCAGCAGCGACAGCAATGACTTGCAGCATGCGCGTATTTATATCATCACAGTACCTACTCCTATAGATAAATTTAACCACCCTGATCTTTCCGCTTTATATAAAGCGAGTGAGACAGTTGGTCAATTCTTAAAACAGGGAGATATTGTAATCTATGAATCTACTGTCTACCCTGGTGTCACCGAGGATGAATGCGCCCCTGTACTTGAAAGAGCTTCAGGATTAAAATTCAATGTGGATTTTTATTGCGGTTATTCTCCGGAACGGATTAATCCGGGAGATAAGGAACATACGCTGACAAAGATTTTAAAAATCACTTCTGGCTCAACACCGGAAACCGCCAACCGGGTAGATGAATTATACCAGACTATCATTACAGCAGGTACTTACAGGGCTTCAAGCATCAAGGTAGCTGAAGCGGCCAAAGTCATAGAAAATGCGCAAAGAGATATTAATATTGCCTTTGTCAATGAACTGGCAAAAATATTTAACCTGATAGGTCTGAATACCCTTGACATACTGGAGGCTGCAGGAACAAAATGGAATTTCTTAAATTTCAAACCTGGCCTGGTTGGAGGACACTGCATAGGTGTCGACCCCTATTATCTTGCTCAAAAGGCACAGGAGGCAGGTTATCATCCTGAAATCATTCTTGCCGGACGACGACTAAATGATGGGATGGGACAATATATTGCGGATGAGGTCATCAAGTTGATGGTCCGTAAGAAAATTCAGGTCACAGGCAGTGAAGTGTTGATCCTGGGCTTCACTTTTAAAGAAAATTGTCCCGATGTACGTAATACAAGGGTGATTGATATTGTTACCCGTTTAAAAGAATATCATATCAATGTGTGTATCCTTGATCCATGGGCCGATCCCAAACATGTTTTTCAGGAATATGGAATCACCTGTCAGAATGAGCACATCGCGGATCGTCAGTTTGATGCGATTATCGGTGCTGTTGCGCATCAGGAGTTTGAGACAATTGATGTACAGCAATTGTGTAAAGAAAATACTGTAGTATATGATATAAAAGGCATGTTGCCAGCAGAACTTACTCATGGAAGACTCTAAAAATCAATTATACCTCAACCCTTACCACAATCAGGACCTGGGTGATTTATCCTTTCTGATTACTGGCGGAGCTGGCTTTATCGGTTCTAACCTGGTTAATTATTTACTCCGGTATGGTGCAGGTAAAGTACGGGTGCTGGACAATCTATCGACCGGATTTATGAAAAACCTGGAAGAATTTGAATCTCATCCGGCATTTGAGTTTATATTGGGAGACATCCGTGATCCGGAAATATGCAGACAGGCTTGCCAGGGAATAGATTATGTATCCCACCAGGCGGCCTTAGGTTCTGTACCACGATCTATTCAAGACCCACTGACCACAAATCAGGTAAATGTAGAAGGCTTCTTAAATATGCTGATCGCTGTTAAAGATCAACAGGTAAAACGCCTGGTTTATGCGGCTTCTTCTTCAACTTATGGAGACAGCAAGGAATTACCTAAAATAGAAAATCGTATTGGCGCACCTCTTTCGCCCTATGCTGTCACCAAACTGGTGAATGAATTGTATGCAGATGTTTTCAGAAAGACCTATGGAACAGATAGCATCGGTCTGAGATATTTTAATGTTTTCGGTCCTAATCAGAATCCCGAAGGAGCATATGCAGCTGTCATACCTTTGTTCATCCGTGCAATATTAAATGGTAATCCTCCGCTCATCAATGGAGATGGCAGCCAGACCCGCGATTTTACATTTATTGAAAATGTCGTTCAGGCAAATATCAAAGCGCTGTTATTTCCTGAAGACCTGCCTCATCAAATCTATAATATAGCTTGTAATGAGCGTATTTCCTTAAACCAATTGTGGGCACAGTTGAAAGAGCTCAGCGGAACAGACCCCGGACAAACTTATGGACCATCCAGGGCCGGAGATATACATGATTCACTTGCTGATATCAGCAGAGTCAGACAAGATTTAGGTTATGAGCCTTTATACGATGTAAAAAAAGGTTTAGCATACACACTGAACTGGTCGAAGGATAAGCCATAGATTATTCAGTAAATTTTTCTGAGTATTGCTTTGTGATCATCTTTTCAATAGATCTCCAGTAAAACCTGTTCATCATATCCTCCACTCTCGGCATGATCTCCTGAAATTCATATCCCTGGATAATGTGATTTCCTTTGGCAAACAGTCTGAATAATAACTTTTGTTTTCTTTCATTCAACTTTCTGACCTTAACATCTGGAATTGCCCCACTATGTAAAGCATAGTTTTCAGCCAGATTAGCGGTAATTAAACCCGAAACGGGGTCTTTATACAATAGGATTTCTCTTGAACTGCTGATAGCAGAAAAACAGAAACGGCTATATAAATCTGGTGCCGATCTACCTTTATACCTCTTTAAAAATCTGTTCAGGTCTATGTTCAGTTCGAAATCACCAGCAGGAAACTTCATCACAAACTCCTCCTGAAAACGGACATAAAAATTCTCAGCCAGCCTTTCGGTCGGAAAAACTGCCAGACAAACTGATAATGCTGTGATAAAAGAACCATTCTGTGCTGATTTACCCCAGTCAAACTTACATTCATAAAATGGCCGGAGTATAAAACCCATTTCGGGTAGAATTTCTACTTCATTTACCCATATCCTCCGGTTAACCCTATTTTTTGTGGTTTGATCTTTATTGGTAGTCACTGTTCCTTTAACCTTGATTTTGGTTTCCTGCAATACCGGTTCCCATTTCCCGGCTTTTGTATTTAATAGCTTATTTACCATCATATTGTTTTTATGCTAATAGACAAGATGAAAGAGAGGTATGGCGACCGGTATCAAGTATTTATCAAGGCCAGGATAACCAGCCGCACATACCAATTTCTCTTTTGGTGATTTGAATAGTCATAAAGCCATGGGAACAGGTAGATCAGACCTTCAAAAGAATAGGGCCGGCTACTTGCCCGTCTACTGTAACAGAGGTTCTGGTAAACCCTAATATTTTTCGCAAAATATACCCTACAATAAACTTAAGCAAGCAACCGACCCTATATTTATAGAGTCTAGCTGCCTGACTTATCTCGTAGGGTGTTGAAATTTACCAGATTTCTGTTACGAGGCTCGTCAAGCAGTGCTTCATTTCGATTTGAAGAACTGCTAAATTATAAATTATGTTTCAATCTGCATTTTTATTACATACTAGTTTGTTGAGCTAAATGGTTAAATATGTCGATTAATTATTCAAATCATGATTATATTCTACATTAACAACACTAATATCAACATATTTGTTGAATAATACCAATAAAATGTAGAATATTTTAAAGTATTATTCTTTTACCTTGTTTTTAGTGAGAAAAGAGGATTTCAAGAAACACAAAGGTGAATATTTAAACTCGGTCGTCCGTAAAAGAGGGATAACGATTAAGGCGTTAACTGCATCTGCAGGATTTGACAGAACAACGTATTATCATCATATTGCCGATCCTCATTTACCCTATAAAGTCATTGCAAAATACGGTGAGGTATTAAATTTCGACTTTTCAGGCGAATACCCTGAGATCAGACTTCCACAGCATAGTGAATCCCACGAAATTACCACATTTGAGGAAATGGAAAAAGACAGGAATTACTGGCGTTCGAGATTTTTGGAATTAGCAGAGAAAGTAGCCGATAATTATAAGAGAGAGAAGCCCTAGCTCCCGATAATAAATCGATTATTCAGATTCTCTTTGCGCTGCGGGATTAATAAAGTTCACCGCAATCTGGGTCAGATAACTATCTGCCTCCCTTTCGTCGGTCAGGCAATCTTTTAACAGCGATTTAGCTTTTGGATAATCCAGCTCTGCCAGTAAAGAAATCAGGCTTCCATAACTCGCAATCTTATAATGGGCAATCAGCTGAACTGCATAGATTATTGCGGCATCACGTAATGCAGTACCCGTTTCAACTGTCTTCACGACAGAGGCTGCCTTGTCACTCAGAATTTCTATAATATTACATTTGCCTTTTACAGGCTGCTCGTTCATCATCTCAAAAATGGTATCTAAGCGCTGTACATGAACTCCGGCTTCTTCCGACTGTAAGATCAGCGCACGCTGTAATTCTTCCTTATAGGCAGCTATAGAGAGTGCGGCTGCACAATTAACCAGCTTCTTCTCTGCAATATACAAATCCTGCAAACACTGAATGAAGAAGTTCCGTAAACCTTGTCTTCTAAGATGATCCACCATACAATATCAGTCGAATGGTTTTGTTGGGATATACTAACCATTCACAGTACTCAAACAATTAGAACTCAGAAAAGTTTATATTAATCAATATAGTTCATAGCTTTGGAAAGATTAAAAATTCAACATGGCAGTATTACATAGAAAAGAAGAGAAAATTGAAGTTGTGCTAAGTAAGCTTCCAAAAGATTATACCGATGCGCAGTTTGTTGAAACTTTCATCCAGCTTTATTCTAAAGATTGGGGAAAGATTAAAGCAAACTATATCAAACAGTCACAGGATAAAGAACCCGGAACAGTAATTACAATGCCTAAACCGGAACTGTATTTAAAGAATGTTTTAGCAGTTTACCTGGAAAACCTGAATAAAAAGGGTTAGAGAAGAGATATTTTTGACGTGGATAGCTGTTTGTATCCACGTTTCTGTTTTAAATAGCCTGCATCAGTTCAGGCCTGTTATTAATGACTCCCTTCACCACTGTCGCATTCACTGCTTTGTCTACCCTGTAACTGCTCATCAGTTCGTCGGGATAGGCATCACATAAATTCAATAACCCAGCCGGATCCATTTTCTTGTCCAGCCAGAGGTTTTCCTCTTCCCTGCCCAATATAACCGGCATTCTGAATTTAGGTGCATATACTTTACCTACAGTTTCATTAGCCTGAGTAGTCATAATAGTAAAGGAACGATACAATTCTTCCGAAAAAGGATCTTTCCACTGGCTCCAGAGACCTGCAAAAGCAAATACCTCTCTGTCTTTTAATATAAACCGGTAAGGGAGTGTATCCCCTGTTTTTTTATCCCATTCATAGAAACCGTCAGCCAATACCAAACAGGTTTTCCGGTGAACAACCAATGGTGCAAAGGTTTTCTTATCCATAATTTCTTCAGACCGGGCATTGAGTGTAGAAAAATCAAGCCTGGTACTCTTTGCCCAGTAAGGAACAAGTCCAAAATGCATTAACTGTGCTCTTTCGGGTTCATCAGCAGTAATAACCAACCCTTTCTGCGTAGGTGCCAGGTTATAGTTAGGCTCATAATCAGGTGGCAATTTCACCTGATAAAGTTTCACCAGCTCTTTTTGAGCTTTAGTTAAGGTATAGCGTGAGCACATGAAATCAAAATTTATATCTTTGTTTAATGAGTTATAAAGTAACCAGATTTGAAGTTAACCATCAGGGCAAACTAATTGCTGTAGCTGTCCACGCTGTAACAGACGGGGAAGAAACAAACCATATTGTTTCCATCGACGATCATGAAAATTTCGAGATCAGATTGAATAAAGAAAACAAATGGATAGCTGACAGTGGTACTGGAATAAATGAAGACCTGTTAAATCTGATTACCGGAAATTACCAGGCACCTTAATCTGGCATTAAATCAGGTCATTTTCTGTAATATATGTCCTTGCTTGTCTGAAATCAGTAAAAATCCGATCCGACTCAGCCAGTTTTTCATGACTCTCATGATCACCCTGAATAACAAAACAAGTTAATTCTGCATTCTTCGCAGCCCTTAAACCATTTAGTGTATCTTCAAAAACCAGGCATTCCTCTTTTTTATAACCAATTCTCTCTACTGCGAGGTTATAAGACTCGGGATCAGGCTTACTTCTGGTCACATCGCTCCTGGTGACCAATAGCTTAAAATATTTATCAAGCCCGTTTTTGCCAAACAGCTCATCCACATCGGATCTTTTACTTGCCGTAACCAACGCCATCGCTATATCTTTTTCCAGAAAGTATTCCAGTGTCTCTTCCACATAAGGCATCAGTTCGATTGTACTCGTTTTTAAACGTTCGTTGGTCAGATTTTCCTTTTTGCTGATCAGTACATCCAGCGGAGAGCTGATTTCATAAAGATCCTTTAACCTTTTAGCGTTTCCAGGTAAAGGGACTCCCGCAAAATTTTTAAGAAAATCATTATAATCAAGCTCAACACCTGATTCTGCCAGTATTTCATTCCAGACTTTAAAATGGAAATGCTCTGAATCTACAAGGGTACCATCCAGATCAAAAAGAAGGGCTTTAAATTGCTTCATTTATTTGTTTTTGTAGGGTTATCAGAGATAACCCTTTAAGGTTAATTACTTTTTATCCAGGAAACCAAATCAATAATCAATGTTTCGGATACGCTGGATGGATTATTATACTGACTTACCGGACCTCGCTCGACCTGCGAACTTAATAAATGGTTCAAATCAGGGTATAATTTCAGTGTCACATTACTTTTTTTGCTCAGCGCGGTATTCCATAAATCATAATCATGAGTAGAAACCTGAAAATCATTCCCCCCCTGTATAATCAGGATACGCTGTCTGTTTATTTTTTTTGCTGCCTCTACCTGATTATACTGATTCAGGTCTACCCAGTAAGATGCTGGTAAACCCAGTATAGCTGAATCAGCTTTCATCTTACCTAATGAAGTGAGCCTGGTTTTTTCCAGTTCCTGTAGTTGTCCTTCAAATTGTTTTTTAAGAGCCTGGGTAGTATCTTTTGCCTGCTCGAACATATATTTATTCTGCTCGACCATCAGATCAGTCATACTTCTTGCCGGTGCGGCGGCCAGGATAATTCCACTCAGTTCCGGAGCCAATGCGGCAATTCTTGGGGCTAACATCCCCCCTAAACTATGTCCCAACAGAAAAATTTTCTTCTTATCGATATTCGGGATAGTACCCGCAAGGGCAACTGCAGCAACGGCATCATCTATCGCTTCTTCTTTAACTGTAAATGCACCAGTAAACTCACCACCATAAACCAATGTACGTTTTACGTAACGGATACTGGCCACTCCTTTAGCAGCGAAACCTGCAGCAAGATCTTTGAAGGTTTTATTAGGTCCCACAGTCTCATCCATGTCAGATGGCCCTGATCCATGAACCAGCACAACAATAGGGAAATTCTTTACATTTTTTGGTATTGTCAGCATACCTACAAGATTGTGTCCGGGAGCTTTAACATATATTTCCTTTTCTGAATACAAGGTAGTATCAGCATATGCAGGGTTCAGATAAGATGCCTCTGCAGCTTTCGGCTGGATAAAAAAACCGACCATATTTCCTGCTTTATTATAGGCCAGTAAGAAACCTTGTGAAGCACGGGCAAATTTTCCGTCCACAGTAACTAAGAAGAATTCTCCTTTGGTTTTACTTTCCACGGTATTTGCAGATTCAAATTTTCCTAGTTTTTCATTCAGGGTTTCCCAGATTTTCTGCAAATCTGCAACCGTTATTTTTGAGGATACACTGGGATCAAAATAAGCCTGGGCTTCGGTAAATTTTTGCTGCTCCATCAATTGGAAAAAATCGTTCGAACGATTAAACAGTTTAATAACTTCCTGTGAAAATGAGACCGTTGAGAACAACAGTGCAAAAATTAAGAGTACAATTTTCTTCATGTAATTTCTATCGTGTTTTAAGAGTTGGTTTGAACCAAAGCTAACATATTTTTGATTTAAAATTTATCATCAGAACTGAAAATACAAAGTGGTTGAAAGCGAGTTGATTTCATGATTAATTAAATTCTTCTTTTGCCTACCTTTAGGATAATCATCAATGTAAATAAACTATGACTATAAAGAAAAAACTAAGGGTATGTGTTGCCGGAGCTACAGGCTGGGCCGGATCTGAACTTTGTAAAGGCATAGCCTTAACAGATGATATTGAACTGGTATCAGCAGTTTCACGTACCAATGCATCTAAAGATCTGAACGAGGTATTGAACCTGTCAACCGGTAAAAACATCCCGGTTTTTGGAACAATAGAAGAAGCACTAGATATTCCCTGTGACGTCATGATTGATTATACGAAGCCCGATATTGCTAAGCATCAGGTCATCACTGCTGTAAAGCATGGGATAAACGTGGTCGTTGGTACATCTGGTCTTTCGGACAATGATTATCAGGAAATAGCAGCTATTGCCTCTCAGCATAAAAAAGCGGTATTAGCTGTAGGGAATTTTGCGATCAGTGTTGTTCTGCTGAATAAATTTGCAGAAATGGCTGCTCAATATATGCATCACTGGGAGATCATTGATTATGCCAGTGATCGTAAACCAGATTCTCCCAGCGGAAGTGCCCTGGAGCTTGCCAGCAAATTATCAAAAGTTGGTCAGTCAGTTAAAACCATTCCTGTTGATCAGACTAAAGGCATTAAAGAAACCAGAGGTGCGGATATTAATGGCATGCAGGTGCATGCTGTCCGGCTGCCAGGTTTTGTAATTTCACTGGAGACTATTTTTGGGATGGAAGACGAAAAACTAACGATCAAACATGAGGCCGGAGGAAGTGCAAAACCTTATGTTCAGGGCGCTTTGCTTGCGATCAGAAACGTAGATTCCTTCACCGGGCTGAAAAGGGGCCTGGATAGTGTAATGGACTTAGCTTAACCAGTATGTCTGAAGAACAATATAAAACCTATCAAAAATTCAACGACTATAAGATGGCTGTTGAACTGAGCGATTTATTAAAGGAAAATCATATAGATCATACTATTGAAGATACCTCCGTTCAGTTCGATCCATTTTTTTCCAGAAATGAGTTAACCAAGGAATACCGGATTAAAATCAAACAGGATGATTTCTCAAACGTGGATAATCTCCTCCTTCAAACAGCGTCTGAAGGATTAAATGGGCTAAAGGAGGATTATTACCTGCATCACTTCAGTAATGAAGAGTTAATGGAAGTCATCACCAAACGGGATGAATGGAATGAATTTGATTTTCTGCTCGCTCAAAAACTATTGAAAGAAAGAGGTACTGAGGTAAACCCTGACACGCTTAAAGAACTAAAAAAGCAGAGAATTGTAGAATTAAGTAAACCGCATCAAATTGGAAAAACCTGGATTTACATAGGCTTTGTAACTGCCTTAATCGGCGGACTATTTGGTATATTGGTTGGCTGGCATATCTCCACTCACCAAAAAACCTTGCCCGATGGGAATACCATCTATAGCTATGATGAGCCTGACAGAAAAAAGGGACAAATCATGGTAGTCATCGGCGTCATTGCATTTACCTTCCTTGTAACCACAAAAATATTAAATGGAATTTTTCATTAACAGGTGTAAAAATAATTACCGTAATCATTATGATTTTCAACAGTTTATTTGCTAAATTTATGATATCAATTTAATATCATTTAAATACCATATCTCATGAAAGAAGAAAAGATCGTCACCCCCTTTAATGGTTACCTCGTTGTATTCCTGTTAGTTGTTGTAGCCGGGATATTAGCCTTTGCTGCAAGCACTCAGCAAATTGTTCTGATTATTATTTGTTTACCAGTATTACTTATTCTAGCTAAAGGATTGATTATTGTGAGTCCAAATAGTTCTGCTGTACTTTTATTGTTCGGAAAATACCAGGGAAGTATCAAACAAAATGGTTTATTCTGGGTCAACCCATTATTCGGCCGCTTCACCTACTCTCTCCGTGCCAGGAATTTCGAGAGCGAAAAAATCAAGGTCAACGATAAGCTGGGAAATCCAATCCTGATCAGTGTTATCTTAGTCTGGAGAGTACGGGATACATTCAAAGTCGCTTTTGAAGTGGACAGTTATGCTGCATTTATTAAAATACAAACAGACTCGGCAGTAAGAAAACTTGCTGGTTCTTTTCCATACGATCATTTTGAAGATGAAACTGCTTCAATTACCTTAAGTACAAACTTTGATGATGTCAATATTGCGCTGGAAAAAGAACTTGCTGAAAGGCTGGAAATTGCTGGTATTGAAGTCATAGAATCCAGGATAGCCTATCTGGCTTACGCACCGGAAATTGCACATTCTATGCTGAGAAGACAACAGGCTTCGGCTGTAGTCGCTGCCCGTCATAAGATTGTGGAAGGTGCAGTTGGCATGGTTGAAAGTGCTTTAAAACTTCTGGCTGACAAGAAAATCATTGAATTTGATGATGACAGGAAAGCCACTATGGTAAGTAATTTAATGGTTGTTCTTTGTGGTGACAGCGAAACTAAACCAGTTATCAATACCGGTACATTAAATCAATAAACATGTCAGAAAAAAAATCATTTGCATTAAGGATTGATTCAGAGACGATGAAGGCTATAGAGAAATGGGCAGCTGATGAATTTCGGAGTGTTAATGGTCAGATTGAATGGATGCTGAATAATAGCCTTAAGACCGCCAAAAGACTCAAAAAACAACAAAAAGATATACCCGATAAATAACACAGAATAATTTTCATATGATTACCCTGGCAATTGAAAGGCTTCAATATTTATGCAATACTATCCCCGGTCGTCTTACCGAAATTGACGAACGGGGATTTTCTTCAAAACCCGCTCCAGATAAATGGAGCAAAAAAGAAATCATCGGACATCTTATAGACAGTGCAACATACAATCATATGCGTTTTGTCAGAGGTCAGTTCGAGGATACCCCAAAAATCGTCTATGATCAGAACAACTGCAATCGGTTCAATTATTATGATAAGATAAACGGACAGCAGCTCATATCCTTCTGGCACATCTATAACCTACAATTAATTGAACTCATCAAACAGATACCTGTGGATAGTTTACAACGTCGTTGTTATGGAGGCGGAGAAACGAGTTACTCCCTGGAATTTATATTTAATGACTACGTTGAACATCTGGAACACCATTTAAGGCAAATTGTAAACTATTAGAGATTTGCTTTGGTTATCATCGGGGTAATAATGTAGCTTTATTAAGTACAAGACTATTGCACCAACGAATAAGAAATGAAAAATATTTTCACAGAAGATGTGTCTACCGAAGTTATCAACCGGATTGGTAAATTAGATGCCAGTTCAAAACCTGCCTGGGGGAAAATGGATGTAGCCAAAATGCTGGCACATTGTAATGTCACTTATGAACTGGTCTATGACAATAGTCATTCTAAACCAGGTATGTTTAAGAGATTCCTTTTAACACAATTTGTTAAAAAGCTGGTAGTTGGCGAAAAGCCGTTTAAGAGGGATAGTCCTACTGCTTCGGAGTTTCTGATTAAAGACAATAAAGACTTCGATAAAGAAAAGAGCCGCTTAGTTGATTATATCCGGAAGACACAAGAACTGGGCGAGACCTATTTTGATAACAGGGAATCTCATTCTTTTGGTAATTTATCAAAAACAGAATGGAATAATATGTTTTATAAACACCTGGATCATCATTTAATTCAGTTTGGGGTATGACAAAAGAACAGGAACTTTATCTTTCGATAGGAAAAAACCTAGAGCACTCTGTTGAAAGCCAGATGTTTGGAAAGCCCTGTTTTAAGGTTAACGGAAAAGCCTTTATTTCTTTGTTTGAAGATGAAATGGTTTTTAAACTGACTGGAACCTCTCAGCAGGAAGCACTTAGTTTGGATGGCTCAAAATTATTTGATCCTTCAGGTAAACAAAGACCTATGAAAGAATGGGTGCAGGTACCGTTTGACTATGCAGACAAATGGGAAGGATTTGCCAAGGAATCCATAAGATATGTGCAATAAAACCTTAATGATCCTACTTTTAGTCCTCTTTGGTATAAAAGGTAATGCACAGCATAATATTAAAGCTGATTCTGCACTAATAAACTCTAGTACTCCTTCAGACTCGAGGCTAATCTTTTTGTCCGATTGTAGAAAAGCAAAAGATATAGCCGAACAGGACATCAAAACAAATAACATCAAGATACTTTTGCAGGGAGGTATCGCTCCTGTTGTTTATACTACCGATCAATATTTCGAATCTACTTATCGGGTAAGCTATTACGATTATGGTTGCAGCGGACCAGATCAGGAATGTATGATATTCTATAACCATAGCATATTCCATCATCTGAATAAGGTGTACGGAAAAAAGTGGAAGTCTAAAATCAGAAAAGACGCAATCGGCTTGTCAACGTTCGAGTCAAAGTCTCACGAATAAGACATTTAGATAATCTGCTCCTCAGATCTTTTCACCCCATCTATCTCAAAATATAATATTCCTGCAACAAAGGGTAAACAACACACCAATGGAATCACAAACCACGCAATTATACTTGATTTCAAAGAAGAATCTAAGGAGAATTGCCCGGTCAGTGGCACCGCTATACAAACCGAGGTTATCAGGATTAATATCAGTTTTGCCTTTTTAAAAGACAAAGACATCTTTTTTAAAATCAGAAAAACGACAGAAAACACAAGAAAAAAAGGGAGAGAAACTAAAATAAATAAAAAAGAAGTTATAAAAGCGGGTGTAAAATCATTCAGCGTAGTTTTAATTAAGCCCATACAAAACCCAGCTGGAGCAGCACCTGCTAACCAAACCTTTACAGGATACCATCTATTGTAGTTCATGTATTTAAATAGAATGTTCTGATTATGCTGACAAATATAGATCTACCAGATCAATTCTGATAGTAACGGGACAAAAACTAATCATAAAATTTACAAAAGGTCTTAAAAAAAAGAAAGGGTTGTTCCATCCAGACACATCCCTATTCTAACCAAATATAAACCTGTATGAACGGGTTTTTCCTTAAATTTCCGGTAGTATTGCTGACGCCTCCCTGGTCCGGAAAATATTTATTGCTTATTTTCTGATACAAATATATTAAACTTTTTAATAGTGTACAAATTACACTATCAATTATTTTAAATAAAACATTTCCATGACGATTTAACGACAGAAAATGCCCACACGTACATGAAATGATTGATATTATTTTAGATTAGCTTTTATTTACAGCTAATAATTGGAGTATATCTTCTTCAGTACCATCAAAAGGTCCGTAAGATTCCATTTTTAAACTAGCCATTGCAGCTCCAAATTCACCTGCCTTTTGTATCCCGGCCCCCTTTACCCTCTGATATAAATATCCTGCCATATAAGTGTCGCCGCAACCTGTCGCATCGACTTCAGCAAGAGGGGTAAATGCAGGGATCTCATAGAAAACATTATCCGCATAAACTACTGAGCCTAAGCTTGCCCGGGTAATCACGATTTCCTGAACTCCCCAGTCACTTAATATCTTTGCCCCTTCTGCTATTCCGGTAACACCTGTTAATACCTCCAGCTCAGCTTCATCTGCTTTAACTGTATGCACATATTGAAGCGCCTGTTTTTTCTCTGGCCAGTCTACCGCACACACGCTCTGATCCCTGACCTCACGAAGATAACCCTGAACATCAAGAGACACCCTTCCCCGCTCTGCCAGGCTGACAATTAATTCAACAGAAATATCATTTGATAGTAAAGGACCTAAATGAAAAATCCTCGCATTAATTGAACTGAGCTGTTCAACGGTAAAAGGATCGGCCACCTGCAAAACCCTTTGCGTCCGGTGATCCAGCTTCCCTGAATAAATATTCTCAAAATAAACGGTTTGGGCACTTGGAAATACATTTACAGCTGTACCATTTGAACGTAAATCCTGTACAAAGTTCATCTCACTTTCTGCTAGAGCAGTGACCAAACCATAATTTACATCCATTTTACGGATTGCATTGGAGAAATAAAAAGAAGTCCCTCCAGCCATATGCTTTTCCATAGTAGGTGTGACTACCCTGTCCAGTGTGATGTGCCCAATGCAGCAAATATCGTACATATACATTTATAAATAACTCTATCGGCTAAACCGCTGATAAAGGGCAAATGTATCAAATGATTTATTAATTTTATCTAAACTGTTCGAAACCAGGAGATGCATCACACCAGAATTCATCGAGTGCAATGAGGCGTGGTTTAAAGAAAGAGATCAGTTTCGGCCAGTCTTCCTCCCGAAAAATACTCACTCCGGCTAAAGGCTTATAAATTCTGCTTACCAGCTTATAATTCTCATCAGTAAGCCCATTTTCCCATTCCCAGTCTTCCTCTAAATAAGACGTAAGGACATTTTTAAACTCCTTAAACTGGTCAAATAATAACTCCTGCATCCCAGGGTCGGGATGAGAAAGCTCTATAGCTATATAGGCCGATTTTTGATCAGCATGTAATTTAAAATGAAGATGTTTAATCCCCGTTCTGTAATTTATCCAGTTAATTTTCAAACCCTCAGCAGAAAGCTGAGGAGCAATATATTGCCCAAATGAAGTCCAGAAAGCCTGTTTCAATTTTGAAACCTGATCTTTAGAATACATTAAATCCCCCCGTATTATCTTTCTCCGTTAATGACCAGCTCCTTTTCCACCTTCTGTAAGGATATCTTCTCAGCGACTATTTCTACCAGATCCGTTTTGTTGTAATGCATTTCAAGAAAGTCTGCTTTATAATCCCTAAAAGATTTCACAGTTCCCATAGTATACATAAAACGGATATAATACCAGGCAATATCAACCTGATGAGGCAGAAAACCTGTTCTCGCACTCTTTGGAAATAAATGATGGTTATTATGCCACTCACCTGCTACCACTCCTGGCCATAGCTGGTTAATAGACATATCTTCCCTGCAAAAATCATAATTATCACGACGCATATCCTTCCCTTTACCATGTCCTTCATAATTAAAGGTCCTGACACCTACTGCCCATATACCCGCAGCACCAAATACTGTACAGGCCAGTCCATGACCACCAATCAGAAATAATACGACGTACCAGAAAGACCAGTTGAGTATCCAGGCCAGAATTGTTCTTGCCGGATTCGCAATAGAACCCCACTTCAGGTACTGCGCATATGTATTGGGATGAATACCCGTATGCTTCATCAATCTTGCAGCGCGGTGATAATCCCTTTCACTTAAATCTTTAGCAATTGGCTGATGATTTACATCTGCCAGAAAACAATACAAAAACCCTCCGGAGGCATTATAAGGATCACCCGGAGCATCAGACTTCGCATGATGAACGTGGTGTGAAACGACATAAATTTCTTCAGGAATCATCGATATAGTCAGATTCTGTGTAAAAAACCTCCAGAATTTATTCTTAAAAGCATAAGCATTATGTGTACAGAACCGATGATGCCAGATGGTTCCATGTGTTCCCATAATAATCATACTATATAAGAAAGCAACCAGCAATAAGCTCCAGCTAAAATAATTAAAGATGAATAAATACAGGAAGGGAACGGTTAAAACAACCTTTGACCAGCTTAAAAGCGGCAACCAGTTTTTCCGTGTTTTAAAAATATTAAGGCGTTTAAAGAACTCCTGCCATAGCTGCCCCGCTGCTGGCTTCGAAAGATTACCATTAGTATCGGCCCATCCATAAGTTGGGGGGTCGAGTACTATGCTCAAAAATGTCATAAACTGCGATTATATTTCTTGTGAAAGTACGTCGGATTTTTAACAATCCCACACTTATATAGTATTATTATTGTAACTAATGGTCAGGTTCAGGTAATTTCCCTATTATTTTCTAGTATTATTTTAAACATATACCTACTTTCGACCCCTTAAGCAGTTTTTGGAGAATTCTTCTCCAGGGGCTCAAATCAATATCAAGGATACACACACAAAATGAATAAAGGAACAAACCGCAAGCAGGACGCATTAGATTATCATTCGGATGGTCGGCCGGGTAAGATTGAAGTCATACCTTCCAAGCCTACAAATTCACAAAGAGATTTAGCACTGGCCTACTCACCAGGAGTAGCGGAACCATGCATGGAAATATACAGAAATCCGGAAGATGTATATAAATACACGGCTAAAGGTAATTTAGTCGCAGTAATTAGTAACGGAACAGCTGTATTAGGTTTGGGAAATATTGGTCCGGCAGCAAGTAAACCTGTAATGGAAGGTAAAGGCCTGCTATTTAAAATATTTGCAGATATAGATGTTTTTGACCTGGAAATCAATGCAACTACTGCTGACGAGTTTGTCAATGTAGTTAAAGCATTAGAACCTACTTTCGGAGGTGTGAACCTGGAAGATATAGCTGCGCCGATGTGTTTTGAGATCGAGCGCCGTTTAAAAGAAGAAATGAATATTCCGGTAATGCACGACGATCAGCATGGAACAGCGATCATTACCAGTGCAGCATTATTGAATGCCTGTGAATTACAACATAAAAAAATTGAAAAAATAAAACTGGTTGTCAGCGGAGCCGGAGCAGCAGCAGTATCCTGTATCAAATTATACCTGAAGCTGGGTGTAAAAAAGGAAAATATGCTGGTATTTGATAAGGATGGTATCGTCAATATTGACCGTACTGACCTTGATCCTATGCGCATGGAATTTGCAACACCTAGAAAAGATATTACGACTCTTGCTGAAGCAATGAAAGGTGCCGATGTATTTTTAGGTCTTTCCGCTGCAAATGTAGTATCGGTAGAAATGGTGCAGTCAATGGCTAAAAACCCTATTGTATTTGCACTGGCTAACCCTGATCCGGAAATTGCCTATGATCTGGCTATCAACAGCCGTAAAGATATTATCATGGCAACAGGACGTTCAGATTTCCCTAACCAGGTAAATAATGTTTTAGGTTTCCCTTATATCTTCCGCGGTGCCCTTGATGTACGTGCTACCTCGATTAATGAAGAAATGAAGATAGCTGCGGTAAGAGCTATTGCCGAATTAACCAAACTTCCGGTACCAGAAATTGTAAACCTTGCCTATAAGGCCAAAAATCTGAAATTTGGTAAAGATTATATCATTCCAAAACCTATCGATTCAAGGCTGATCAGTATTGTTTCTACTGCGGTTGCCAAAGCTGCGATTGAATCAGGAGTAGCCCGTAAACAGATTACGGACTGGGCAGCTTATCAGGAAGAACTGCAAATCAGATTAGGTGCGGATTATAAAATATTAAGAAATCTTGCCAGCAAAGCCAAGTCTGCGCCTAAACGTGTAGTATTTGCTGAAGCTGATAATTATAAGATATTAAAAGCAGCTCAGATTGTTAAAGACGAAGGTATTGCAACACCTATTTTATTAGGAAACATCACCAAAATCCAGAAAATCATTATTGAGCATGGAATTGAACTTGGCGACATTGAGATCATCGATCCATGGCAGGGTACTGACGAATCTGAGAAATTTGCAGAACACCTTTACCTGAGACGTCAGAGACGTGGTATTACCTTATATGAGGCACGCAAACTGATGCGTGACCGTAATTATTATGGCGCAAGTATGGTTGAATTTGGTCAGGCTGATGCCCTGATTTCAGGATTGACTAAAAACTATAAATCTACTTTAAAACCTGCCTTGCAAGTTATCGGCACCAAACCTGGTGTAAAGAAAATTGCAGGTATGTATATGATGCTGACCAAAAAAGGTCCGGTATTTTTAGGAGATACTACAGTAAATCCAGAGCCTTCAGCACAAGATCTGGTGGACATTACAGGAATGATCAATGAAACCATTAAAGGGTTCAATGTCACACCTAGAATAGCCTTATTATCTTATTCTAACTTTGGCTCTAACAGCGGACCGGTTCCTGAAAAAATGAGAACTGCGACTGCTTTACTGAAACAAAAATATCCGGATATGATTGTGGATGGCGAAATGCAGGCTAACTTTGCCATGAATGCAGAACTACTACAAAGTAATTATCCATTCTCAAGCTTAAAAGGAAGTCCGGCAAATACCTTGATTTTCCCGAACCTGGAGTCAGGAAACGTTGCCTACAAATTATTACAGGAACTGGGAAATGTAGAGGCAGTTGGCCCTATTCTTCTTGGACTAAACAAACCTGTACATGTTTTACAACTGGACAGTTCTGTAAGAGAGATCGTTAACATGATTACAATTGCCGTCGTAGACGCACAATAAAAACAAAATCAAAAAAGCCTGATTTCGGTCAGGCTTTTTTGATGATTACTTATCCAGGAACAGATCGCTACTCAGATATCTGTCCCCCCTGTCACAGGCAATAAAAACAATTACCCCCGAACTTAATTCAGCAGCAAGTCTCAGTGAACAGGCCAATGCCCCCCCACTGCTCATTCCTGCAAAGATTCCTTCTGATTTAGCCATCTTTCTGGCATATTCAGAAGCTTCATCCTGTGAAACATCCATTACCCGATCTACTCTTGACGGATCAAATATCTTTGGAAGGTATTCTTTTGGCCATCTCCTGATTCCGGGAATAGAAGATTCTTCTGTAGGCTGGCAACCCACGATCTGGATATCGGGATTCTGTTCTTTCAGATACATGGAATTACCCATTATACTCCCAGTAGTTCCCATGGAGCTCACAAAATGTGTGATCTGATGTTCTGTATCCGTCCAGATTTCCGGACCTGTCGTTTTATAATGCGCCAGGTAATTATCAGGATTCGCAAATTGGTTCAGCAGAAAATAACCTGGTTTAGTCCCCTTTTCCTCTGCGTAATCCCTACATATTTCTATTGAATCGAGCAGGGTAACTTTTGCACCAAAAGCTTCCATGGTCAGGGTACGTTCCCTGGTCGAATTAGAGGGCATTACCAACTCGATTTCCAGTCCGTATATAGCAGCAATCATGGCCAGTGCAATACCAGTGTTTCCACTTGTCGCCTCTACCAGTTTAGTCTCTTTACTGACCTCTCCCCGCTCCATTGCACTTCGGATCATGTTTAAAGCTGCCCTGTCTTTCACACTACCTCCGGGATTATTTCCCTCCAGCTTAGCAAAAATCCGGACAGCCGGATTAGGGTTTAATTTTTGGATTTCAACCAGCGGAGTGTTTCCAATACATTCTATCAGTGATGCCATGTTTAATTTTTGCTTTTAGTATCTATAACTTTCATTGCCGACTGATGGTATACGGTCGAATGTGGCGGAACACTTTTAGTCAACCAGACATTTCCACCAATCACACTATTTTCACCTATAATTGTATCACCACCTAAAATTGTTGCTCCTGAATAGATAATCACATGATCACCGATAGTAGGATGCCTTTTCGTATTGGCCATATATTTCTCCACGCTCAGTGCTCCCAGTGTAACACCCTGATATAACTTCACATGATTTCCAATCACCGTTGTCTCGCCGATAACCAACCCGGTTCCATGGTCAATAAACAAATGTTCACCAATAATAGCTCCCGGGTGAATGTCAATACCAGTCACAGCATGCGCATATTCAGTCAGTGCCCTGGGGATTAAAGGTATACCCAATAGCTGCAATTTATGAGCAATCCTGTAAATTGATATAGCCAGAAATCCAGGATAGGTTCTGATCACTTCAAATTCACTCTTCGCAGCCGGATCACCATTTAACGTCGCTAAAACATCAGTATTCATCTGACGGTACAATTCGGGCAATTCGTTATAAAAAGTCTCCGCAATAACATGTTGATTACAAGCTGCACATGCTTTGGTTGCCTTTAGAATATGGAGTAATTCCTGTTCAGACTCCCCAAAATTCTTCTTGATTTCCTCTATCGAGGCATTAGGATTAGTTAACCTTTCAGGATAAACTAAATTCAATAAACTCACAGCCCATTCGGCTATTTCAAGATTAGAAGGTACAGCCTCAATCTGATTCTGTTTGTTGTAAATTTGAAGATAAAATTCTTCGTTCATTATAGGTTGATTTTAAATGTTAAGATACGTGATTTGTCATCACCAATACCTCAGTTTTTTTAGCTAAAATAATTTGATTTCCCTCTAAAGCTTCTTTTACTTTCTGAAGATCAGCATAATAAACTCCCCAAAAATCACTGTTTGTTGTCCATGCTCTGGCCAGTAATACGATTGCACTATCTTCCAGTGAAGAAACCACAACAACTGGCTTAGGGTCTTTCAGGATAAGTGCATCGCTTTCTAATACGGCCAGTATAACTTTGCGGGCAGTGTCTATATTAGTATTAAAGGAGATGCTGAGCTTATATTCTATCTGTCTGGTTTCATTATCAGACACATTATTGATTACAGCATTAGCCAGCGGACCATTAGGTGCATAAATTGTCGTCCCGTTTCCGGCTTTTAACGTAGTATATAAAATATCTATCTTCAATACTGTACCCGAAACGTTATTCGCCGAGGAGATCACATGTCCAACCCTGAAAGGTTTAAAAAGCAGAATCAATACCCCTCCTGCAAAATTAGAAAGACTACCCTGTAAGGCCAGACCGATAGCCAGTCCTCCCGCTCCCAGAATAGCTACAAAAGAGCTTGTCTGGATACCGATCATAGAAGCACAGGAAATAATCAATAATATATAAAGTATAACTCTGATAATACTGATCAGAAATTCACTTAAAGAAATATCGACGGTATTCCGCTGGAACCTGCGGTGGATAAACTTAAGAAACCATTTAATTAGCCATATTCCGACTAAAAGGGTAACGACAGCCATGATAATTTTTGGCAAACCACTGATGATCATTGCGGAAAATGCTTCCACATAATTTTCAATTTTATTCATTGATTAAAAGATGTAATGTTGATTGTAACAAGAATTTTTAAAGATACATATCTATTTTTTTGTACAAAATGAAACGTATCATTACTATGTCAGTTCGGACCTTAATTTTTCTTGCAGGAAGAGCTGCGGACCGGTCAGGCAGTAAACTCTACTTCAAAGGAAGTCCCCGGGTTGAGCACATAAAAATGTTGCTTCACACCGCGATCTATAGCCTCATCAATCTTTTTCCAGTCAAATTCAGCTACAGTCAGGTCGGTGGGCACCTGGGTCATCCCACTCTTAAAAACCATCTCTTTTTCGGAAAATAAAGGGATAAACTCTTTCCCATCTCTTATAAAGGTTTGAAAATTAACAACTTTACTCTGCGGATCAAAATCTTTAAACAAAGAGGTTACCTTCGACATTTTAATTTGCTGTATAAAGCTCTTCTTATAGGTCGGATCAAACCAGAGTTTCATGATCAGCACATTTAAGGCCAGAGTTTTATCTTTCACATAAAATGGGAAATTGGTTCCTTTAATAAAGTCCATCAATTCAGGCTGGTCTTCCTTAGAAGTAAAGAACAGTTGCTGAGCTGGCAGGAATGTGCTTTTAATAAAATGAGTAGTTTTTTTAATCTCTTCTTCATCACCCTGGTGATCTACTGCAAGAAACAGGTCATTCCCCCCTTTCTCTTCGTCATACAGTAAACCAAAATAAGCTTTTAATACTGCTGGTTTAGTACGAAACAAATTAATCAAACTATCTACGAACCCTGTATCTGTCATTTTGGAAGAAGAAAAATAATCATTTCGCCGCTCGTCTGCATGATGATCACCGGCGTTTAAAAAATCAAATAGTGCCATATAGATATGTTTTCAGGTACCAAACCTTCGAAACTAATATATGGTTTTATAAAAAGAAACAGAATGAAATTTACGAGAATTCCCATGCGCTATGATAGCCATGATGTGACTCTGCATAACTTATAAAATCCAGATAAAACTGCGATCTTGAAAGTGTCGCACTATCCCCAATCACGACCAGTTTCTTTTTAGCACGTGTAATTGCGACATTCATTCTCCTGATATCTGAGAGAAAACCAATCGTCCCTTCGGTATTACTTCTTGTCAGGCCGATATAAACGATATCTCTTTCCTGTCCCTGAAAACTATCAATAGTATTCACAGCTATCTTGTCCTGGTAGGGCTGCAGTTCAACAACATGGAGTAAAAGCTCCTTCAATAAATTGACTTGCTGTTTATAAGGAGAAATAATAGCAATAGTTGGAAAATCAGCTTGAGCGGCATATTGCATTTTATAATTTTCGGCCAGTAAAGTAAGATGTTTCAGCAGAAAAACACCTTCTTCAGGATTAGTTGTACTCGTTCCTTCTGTTTTCTCTTCAAAACCACAACCGGCCGTATCAATAAATTCCAGTGGTATGTCTCCAGGCATCAAAAGACGATCAGCTACAGAAACATGAGCCTTCATTTTGTCTTCATAAAAGACCTTTGAAGAATAACCCATTATAGTTTTATGCATCCTGTATTGCTCTTCTAAAAGTACTACAGCCTCTGGATGCAAGGCCACGCATTTTTCCAGTAAAGTGGTGCTCAGTCCGTTTCTGGCTGCTGAATTAGATTTTATAGTAGGTGATAACTGACAATGATCTCCTGCAAAAATCACCTTTTTAGCTTTCAAAACTGGTATCCAGCAGGCTGGTTCCAATGCCTGTCCTGCCTCATCCACAACCACTGTATGAAATTTACGGTTCTTTACGGTATAATGATTAGAACCAACCAATGTCGCCGTAATCACCTGCGCCTTTGCTACCAGATCATCAATGATATATTGTTCTGTATTGCTCACTTCTTTCATGAGTTTGTGAGCTTCGCTAAATAATGCCTTACGCTGCTCCTGTTCAGCCCTGCCAAAATTTCTTTTATATTTATGTGCAAGATTTTTATACTCATTAGCCTGTTTTTTGAGATTTCTCATCTCTTTCATGCTGTTATGATCTGCCATTTTACTATCCAGCGTTAATGCCGTAAGTCTTTCAGATACTCTCGCGGGATTCCCAACCCTCAATACATTCAAGCCTTCATCTGCTAGTTTTTCACTTAGCAAATCTACAGCAGTATTACTAGGTGCAACCACCAAAATCTGATGATGATCCTTTTTGATTAAAGCTTTAATCGCCTGCACCAATGTAGTGGTTTTTCCTGTTCCCGGAGGGCCATGTACGATGGCCAGATCGGTAGCTGACAGGATTTTGTTTACAGCTTCCTGCTGAATAGTATTTAAAACAGGAATAGTATAGTTAAATCCATCTGGAAGAAAAGAGGGTGATAAGTCTCCGGTAAGTATACGGACCATGCGGCCATCTTCTTCCTTCTCAAAAGGAGAAGATGCCAGTTGAAGCGCCTGCTTCATTTCATCATAGCTATTGTTATCAAAAAGCACGTCCAGACCTAATTTTCCGTCACGTGACCAGTCAGGCAATTCGTCGGTACGTAAAGTAACCTTAATTTTATTGCCGGATTGGTGAGAAACAACACCTTCGACACGGTCATTTTTAGGATCGTGATTAGAAAATAAAACTACCGAAGCACCAAACCTGAGCTGGTGACTGATATCCTGATGTGAAGTTCGTTCCATCTCTACTGTCAGATAGTCTCCACGACTCATTTCAGACCCTCTGATTGCAATAGGATACCAGCTTAATCCATTAGCTCTGCGGTCTGCTACAGAAGAAGATTCAGTAAGTTTGAGATAAGCATTCTCATCTTCTTCCCGCTCGGTTTTAAGCAAATCGAGCAATTTGTTGAAATATTCCATTTCAACAAAGGTAGCAGTTTACTTATATTGCCCCAATTCAATTCCTTTACCTATGAAACGCTACAGACAAATTTATCAGCAGGCTCAAAATCTCAGTCAACTGGAACCTACAGCCATTGATGATTTACTCTGGAAATTAATTTGTTACGCTCCAAAAATCCCTTTAAGATTAGCACAACAAGAGTTACTGCAAAAGGCCATTCCTTTTCAGCTCTCAGTCAATGATCCTTATTTCAGCAAAAGCCAGCTTACCTTTAATGGCTTCAGATGGGGAAATGGCGATAAAAAAGTTCTGTTAACTCATGGATGGAGTTCAAAAGCCGCCGATTTTTCGGCGTTGATTGAACAATTATTACTGATTGAAGGTATTGAAATCATTGCCTTTGATGCGCCTGGAAACGGAAGTTCTCAGGCAGAGCTTTCTAATTTAATTTTGTTTACGGAAGCTATAAAGGAAATTATTACGCATTTCGGAAAGCCATCTATAGTTATCGGGCATTCTCTTGGTGCAATGGCAAACATAATTGCTATGCAGCAATTACAAATCGTACCGGATGTGCTAATCAGTATAGCACCGGTTATCAGACTTAAAGCCTTATTCTGTAATATGATGGAGCGTGTAAATATTCCGAAAGAGATCCAGGAAAATTTCTTTACTTCCTTTCAATCTACCTTTAAAAGGCCAGCAACTGATTATGATCTGGATACTTATTACAATTTTGATCAGCACCTGGAACACTGGATAGCTTATGATGAAGATGATCTTGTCGTAGATTCCAGGTATCTGTCCGCATTTTTAAGGGACCGTCCCTGGATAAAGTCTGTAAATTACAAAGGAGCAGGCCATGAAAGATTAATCAAACATACCCCACTCCTTAATGAGCTGATCAGCAACTATTTCCCTATCACTTTATAAACAACCTTGCCTGCGTCATCAAAAATCTGCTCATAATAAACTCCATAATCAGATACATAGTATTTATTTCCTTTCACCATCACTTCTTTATAACCTTCAGGTAACTGGCTTACAATGTCTCCTATCTGAGGGCCATTGTCTACATTAGCATCATTATTACCATCTGTATTAAGCACCCCGTCTTTACCTGCTACTACATAGACAGTTTTGTTATCTGCATTTTTAACAGGACTATAATAAACACCTTTGTATTCGTAATAGGTCTGACCATTGATCACAACTTCCTGCGCATCCGAAGGAATCGTAGGAACTTCTGCACCCAGTGGAGGAACAACTACTTTATACTCATCATCATATTGTCTGTAAAACAATCCTCCGGCATAATAAAACTGATCCGCTCCATAAAAGAATGGATAATAGCCAAAAGGTAATATGCCTATACTGAAACCAATATATGGTCTGTAATAACTACGATATGGATAAAACGGTCTTCTGTAACCCCATCCGCCCGGACGATAGCCGTAATGACCCCGGAAACCGATGCTTGCTGAAGTCCTGACACTACCAAATGAACCTCTGGAAGGCCCATGAAAAGAGGATGATCTACCGCCACCGCCGCCGCCGCCACGTCCACCTCTCTGCGCAAAAACACTAGTCGCTGTAAAGCTGCTGAAAACCAGTATCGCAGCTACAACTATTGACGATTTAAATTTTAAAGTTTTCATGTTAAAATGAATCAATTTTGGTTGTTTGACTAAGTCAGGCCGCAAAGGATTATCCATTATTTCATTTTAACTAAAAGCTGACAAAAAAATGATAAACCCCTCCTTTTGACTCCCAAGTCTGAGGGTACGATTATGCAGTTTTATGGTTTAAATAGTTTGGTATTTTTATGAAGAGGAATGAAAAAAATGTATTTTACAATTGTAATCAGATTAATTTTTCAAAAATGAAGTTATTTACCCGCCAGCGTGTCCTGATTTTATCCGCCCTGCTCTTTTCAACCGCTTCTTATGCGCAAAATAATACCAATGCTCCTTTGCCTTATGGTGCTATCCCAACAGAAAGGCAATTAAAATGGCATGAAACAGAGATGTACTGTATTATTCATTTTACACCAACCACCTTTCAAAATAAAGAATGGGGTTATGGTGATGCTGATCCCTCCATCTTCAACCCTACTAAATTTAACGCATTGCAGATTGTTGGCGCAGCTAAATCGGGAGGTTTTAAAGGGATCGTATATGTAGCTAAACATCATGACGGTTTTGCCCTGTGGCCTACTAAAACTGCGGCCTATAACATTAGTGAAAGTCCGTGGAAGGCAGGTAAGGGTGATATGGTCAGAGAATTTCAACTCGCTGCTAAACAGGAAGGAATGAAGTTTGGCATTTATTGTTCTCCATGGGACCGGAATAACCCCAATTACGGAACTCCGGCCTACCTGGACATTTACCGCAATCAGCTCAGAGAATTGTATAGTAATTACGGAGATCTGTTTATGAGCTGGCATGACGGGGCCAATGGCGGAGACGGATATTATGGAGGAAAAAAAGAGAAAAGAAAAGTTGATCAGGCTACTTATTACGACTGGTTAAATACATGGGCCATCACCAGGAAATTACAACCAGGTGCCAGTATATTCAGTGACATAGGCCTTGATGTCCGATGGGTAGGAAATGAAAAAGGTATGTCTCCCGAAACCAGCTGGTCTACGATAGACCTGAAAGGTAATGGAGACAGACCTGCAATGCCAGGTTTTCTGGATGATTCCAATCTCGGAAGCGGGACCAGGAACGGCAAACAGTGGATTCCGTTTGAAGGAGATGTTTCCCTGCGCCCGGGATGGTTTTATCATGCTGACCAGAATGATCAGGTAAAAACTGTTGAAGAACTTTTTAATATTTACTGCCATTCAGTAGGACATGGCGGCGCACTCGATCTTGGTCTTTCCCCTACTCCCGAAGGGATCTTATATCAGAAAGATGTAAACACCTTAGCTGAATTCGGAAAACTACTGAAACAGGTATTTGCACATAACCTGGCCACTGAAGCCAAAATAAGTGCTTCTAACATCAGAAAAGGACCATACGGCACAAATAATCTGACTGATGCTGACAGATACAGCTACTGGGCTACAGATGACAATGTTCATCAGGCTTCTGTACAGCTGGATTTCAAAAAACCGGCCAGATTCAGCATGATACAATTAAGGGAAAATATTAAACTCGGACAACGTATTGATAGTATTGGTGTAGACATCTTTAAAAACGGACACTGGACATTATTAGCGCAGGCAACAAGTATCGGAGCAAACAGGATCATTCGTCTGGCCCATGCAGAAACAGCCTCAAAAATGCGCATCCGTGTATACGCACCGGTCAGCATTGCTTTAAGTGAGATCGGTCTCTACCTTGAACCAGCCATCAAAACTACCGCTAAACTGAAAACAGGGAATGAATACAACAAAACTTCCTGGAGCGTAACGGGTATAGCTCAATCAAAGATAGCTGACGCAAAAAAAGCTATAGACAATAACGATACTACTTTTTTTGAAACTAAAACCAATAATCATCTGGACATTGATTTTGGAAAACAAATAGATTTTTCAGCTGTCGGATACTTACCGGCACAGGATAAATCAGCAGAAGGGGCTATTGAAAAATATGAGTTACTAATCAGCAATGACGGTAAAAAATGGGATGTCGTTGCTGAAGGGGAATTTTCAAATATTAAAGCGAACCCTATTTTACAGCGTATTTCGCTAACCAGCAAAGTCAGCGCAAGATACCTGAGGTTATCAGCTAAACAAACAGTATCAAAAGAGAATAATTTTTTACGTATTGCAGAAATTGAAGTCTATAGGTAAACCTACAGAAAATAACAGCGAAGCTCTTTTACAGCCAATCTGATCTTTGATTTCACTGTACCCAGAGGGATATGAAGTTTATCGGACACTTCTACCTGTGTGTAACCCTGAAAGTAAACCAGGTTAAGAATCTGTTTCTGCGAATCTGGTAATGTACCGATCAGTTCTTTGATTCCGATTACATCAGTGTTGTAGCGAAAATAATAGGAATTATTTACCTGGGTAAAAACGCTTTCAATATCATCGTTTTTACTGCTTTTCGCAAAGTTTTTTCCCCTGAGATAATCTATCGCCGAATTACGTGCCAGACAGGCCATCCAGGTAAATAACCTGCCTTTATCCGGGTCGTACTGATCGATAGATTTCCATATTTTAATGAATGTCTCCTGCAGAATATCTTCTGCAACCTCCCTTGAAGAAACTACCTTCAGAATAACCCCAAGAAGCATTGAGGCATAATTTGCATACAATCTGCTAAATGAAGTCTCAGTTTTAGCCTTTAATTCTATCACAGTTCTGCTGTCAGAACTATCTCTGAGGATCGGGACTTTTTCACCGATAGCACCCATCTGAAGTTTAGAATTAGCAGCCCCGTTCATATTTATTAAATTATTAATTAATTTAACCTAAGTAAAATTACACTCTTAGCTGACAATAACAATAGAGAGTTGCCATTCATTCTATTCATTTTCTATACAGATAATTTTCAATTCCACACAAACATTAAATTTTACTTTATTACCCTATTAAAGTACAAAAAAAAATATAAGTTAAAAACTATTTCATTCAATGACAATACAACACACCTTATCATTATAAAATAAATTTCCAGGCAGTAAACGTAACAAGGTTTTACATTAATAAAACTATTTAGCTATAAAATGGACTTATCTTCGCAGCAGTATAAAAACACGGGATTACAATGGACAAATTAAGTACAAAAATCTTCAGGAATGAGTTTGTGAATACATTTGATGGAGCTCAAACGGAAAAGAATCAGCCCAGGCAAACTCCCGGTGTTTTATACAGTTTAGTCAAACCAACCGCAGTCAGAAAACCTGAATTAGTGGCATGGTCTGATGAACTGGCTGCTACCCTTCAGATACAGAAACCTGATGAACAAGACATTAACATTTTATCAGGAAATCTCACGACACCATCAATGTCACCATACGCCGCCTGTTATGCAGGTCATCAGTTCGGCAACTGGGCCGGGCAACTGGGTGATGGACGGGCAATTACATTAGGTGAATGGACCAGTCAAACTGCCCCTGCTTATGAACTTCAGTTAAAAGGAGCTGGCCCTACACCCTATTCCAGAAGAGGAGATGGCAGAGCTGTATTCAGATCCTCTTTGCGCGAATATCTGATGAGTGAAGCTATGTTTCACCTGGGAGTTCCTACAACCAGGGCACTCAGTTTGGTCCTGACCGGGGACCAGGTTATGCGCGACCTGTTTTATGATGGAAACAGTGCCTATGAAAAAGGAGCAATAGTTATGCGCGCAGCACCCAGTTTCCTTCGTTTTGGAAATTTTGAAATGCTAACTTCCAGAGAAGAAATAACACAACTCAAAAAACTAACAAACTGGACTATAGATCAATTCTTTCCTGATATTAAAGGAGAAAATAAGACTATACAGTGGTTTGAAGACATTGTAGAAAAAACAGCCAGTCTGATTGTAGAATGGACAAGAGTGGGTTTTGTCCATGGGGTAATGAATACTGATAATATGTCCATCCTGGGTTTAACCATAGATTACGGCCCCTTCTCTTTCCTTGACGACTACGATCCTGAGTTTACCCCAAATACAACTGATTTACCAGGACGCAGATACGCGTTCGGCAATCAGGCCGGTATCGCTTACTGGAACCTGGGATGCCTTGCAAGTGCTATCGCCCCTTTATTTAAAGATACTATAGAACTTTCTGCTGCGCTGGAAAATTACAAACCTGTTTACTTTTCAAAATACTATGGTATGATGGCCAGGAAACTTGGGCTGGACAACTACCGGGAAACTGATAAAGACCTGATTGAAGCTATAGAAAAAATGCTGGTTCAGTTAAAAGCTGATATGACGATCTTCTACCAGCTACTGATTACACTTCCGCCTGCTACAACTGATCCCGAACTGATCAGTGTACATTTTGCACCTTCTTTTTACACTATTCCAGAGGAAAGTTCAGGCAAATATTTAGTTAATACTATTCAGCAGTATCAAAAAAGAATCAGTCTTAACCAGATATCATACAAAGAATCGCAAGAACTGATGAAAGCCAATAACCCCCGTTTCATTTTGAGAAATTATCTATTGCATCAGGCCATACAAGAATTTGAAAAAGGCGAGCCGGCTCTTTTCCTCAAATTACAACAAGCGATCAAAACACCTTATTCCACTGACCATGATGAGTTTTTCGTTCGGAGACCTGAATGGGCAAATGACCAGCCGGGAAGTTCTGCACTGTCCTGCAGTTCATAAAAACCCCTCGCCTATTGCTAATTTTCGTTAAAAAAAGACCAAAAAATATTCATAGGTAACAACTATGTTTTGATTGATAAAATAAATTACCTTGCGTCAAAAAAAACATAATTATGGAAGCGCTCATTTTTAAATATTCATGGGTATTATTGGCACTGCTGTGCATCATTCTATACAAATACATACTGCGTTTTTTATTCGGTATGGTTGTCGTTCCGGAAGATAAAGTCGGTCTGATCACTAAAAAATTCGTACTCTTTGGCGCAGAAAAAGAACTCCCTGACGGACGTATTATCGCCATTAAAGGTGAAGCCGGTTTTCAGGGAAAAACACTTGCTCCCGGGATGTATTTCGGGATGTGGTTCTGGCAATATACCATCACGATGGAACAGTTTACCATTATCCCCGAGGGGAAAATTGGTCTGATCATGGCTAAAGATGGATCAGAAATCCCTACCGGGAATATTTTAGGTCAGAAAGTAGATTCTGACAATTTCCAGGATGCCGTTAAATTTTTGGAAAATGGTGGTCAGCGTGGTCGCCAGACCTCTTATATTACTTCGGGTTCTTACCGTATCAACACGATGCTTTTTCAGATTTCAGTGACTGATATGATTCGTATCCAGGAAAGCATGGTCGGTATTGTGACCACATTAGATGGTTCACCGGTCGAGGCAAATCAGATTGCCGGTAAACTGGTAGAGGGCCATAACAATTTTCAGGATTTCGATAATTTCATAAAACATGGCGGAAACCGTGGTTTGCAACCGCAGGTTATTCTTGCTGGTTCTTACAACTTAAACCCATGGGCAGTACAGATAGAAGAGATCCCGATGACGGAAATCGCTATTGGTTACGTTGGAGTTGTCATTTCTTATATCGGAATCGACGGAAATGATTTAACAGGCATAGACTTCAAACATGGAAACATTGTTGGGAAAGGCTCAAAAGGTGTTTGGTTAGAACCTCTGGGCCCGGGTAAATATCCAATCAATAAATACATTATGAAGGTAGAACTGGTACCTACAACCAATTTAGTGTTAAACTGGGCAAGCGCACGCAGCGAGGCCCATAACCTGGATAAAAACCTTTCTACAATCACTGTCCGCTCAAAAGATGGCTTCCCTTTCAATCTTGATGTAGCCCAGATTATCCATGTTCCGACCACAGAGGCGCCTAAAGTAATTGCCCGCTTTGGTAATATGGTGAATCTGGTTTCACAGGTTTTAGAACCGACCATAGGTAATTATTTCCGTAACTCAGCACAGGACAGTGATGTTATCGCCTTCTTAAGTACCCGTAAAGAACGTCAGGAATCGGCAAAAGAGCACATCCGTAAAGTCCTGGATGAATATAACGTAAATGCTGTAGACACCCTGATAGGAGATATTGTTCCTCCGGAGTCACTGATGAAAACTTTGACAGACCGTAAAATTGCGGAAGAGCAAAAAGTAACCTACAATACTCAAAAACAAGCTCAGGAAACACGCCAGGGCATGGAAAAGGAAACAGCCATTGCTGATATGCAGAAAGATATCGTTAAAGCACAGCAGAGTGTAGAAATTGCCGAACGTACAGCAAGCGCAACGGTTAAAAAATCTGAAGGTGATGCAGCGGGTGTAAAATTAGCAGTCGGTGCAGAAGCAGAAGCGACCAAAATGAGAGCTCATGCTGAAGCTGAGGCCACTAAAGCCAGGGCACAGGCAGATTCAGAAGCGATTAAATTAAGAGCTTCGGCCGAAGCTGAACTCATCTCTTTAACAGGTAGTGCTGAAGCAGGAAAGATCCTGGCTGTCGGAAAGTCTACTGCCGAGGCTTATGAACTTGCCGTAAAGGCGCTGGGTGGTGAGAACTTTACACGTTATAAAATTACTGAAGAGCTATCAAAAGGTAAGATCAAATTAATTCCTGATGTATTGATTGGTGGCAACGGAAATAACGGAGGTTCAGCAATGGACGGTCTTCTGGGCTTAAAACTGATGGAAATGATGGATCCTGAAAAACGCAAAGAAGTAGCTCCCCCTTCTGAAGCCATAGAACTGACAACCCAGGTCAAAAAGGACAATACAAACTTGTAATCAGCTATAGCAAAAAGCCTGCGTCATAATATGACGCAGGCTTTTTGCTATAGCTGATTATTTGAGTTTCAACTCCGTTACTTCAATTAAATCAGGGCCATTTTCAACCGGGTAACCTTTAACCTTTGTACCTTTCACAATCACTTCTTTATCGATATAAGTATCCAGGTTAACTGTACTGCTTTTCAAAGCATAGGTTTTATCAGCAGATTTAATTATATGTGTACCATACTGAAAGGTAGACATTCCTAACTGTTGTATTTTTCCGGTTAATTGAACAAGGTCCTTATTTCCAGGAGATTTAACCATACTACAGCCTGTAAAGACAAAACCTATGGCAAGAAGAGTTAATATTTTTTTCATATCAGTAAAACGTTAAAATCAGCAGTTATGCTACAATTTTCAATTTATTACTTCTTTAGGGGTACCCCAGGCAGTTTAGTACTCCTCAAAAACTGATACACCTTGATGTTCTCCCACATCCTGACTTCACCATCTACACACATAATTGCCCTGATTTCACCATCCTGAGAAACCACAAAACCCAGGCTGTCGGGATGTTTCAGACAATAGGCAAACATAGACTGATGTCTGGTCCCAAAATGCGAGGGCTTAATCTTAACTTTGTTTTTATTGAGATAAACATATTCAGGCTGTTGTTGTTCAGTAACCAGAACACCAAATCCTTTTACAGTCAGATGCGGCGATAAGAGCACTAATCCATCCACACAACTTAGTGAGGAAACAAAACGGACTGCGCCTATCAATTCATTAAAACTATCTTCAATATCGGCTTCATTTTCATCACAGGCTTCATGCAGTTCAATCGGCAGGTCCCTTCCCTTTTTCTTAATTTGCTTTATTTCATTACTCAGCAAATCACTATCCGTAATATGATCAACAATATGCATGATTGCCTCTTCAATCCGATTGTATTGCAGGGCATATTTAATATTCAGATCAGCAGTGAAGTCTTTGGTTAAAAGAATAGCGCCGCCATGATGATAATTCTTTATTTTCAGTAATACCCGGCTAATAGACTGAATCACATATTCCAGGATAATTTCATTATATACTACCGTATCGCTACTGGTTAGTTTATCCTTAATAATTGTTTCGAGATAGTTTTGGCTATAGGCTGCATTTTCCTCCAGAAAAACAGAAACCGGCCCAAATTCAAATACATTGGGATATAGCTTAACCAGCGTATCCTGATTTAAACTGGCTATAGGCTGATAATCCAGCATTACACTCAACATACCGATACCAGTGATCATCGTTTGCATAATCCCGGGATGCATTGGTTTTGCTTCCCTTTCATAGTTCAGGAAATTTTGAAAATGGATGATCTGATCAATCATTCCATAGATATACAACACATGATTATCATCATAATAAACCGCAAGGCTGGAGCTCATAGGATCTGCCGCTTTTGATAACTTAATCAGATTCTTGATTGAAAACTCTATTTCAGGTTCAAAAGGAAAGAATTTCCAGGTGTCATACGACGCCCTTTTGTCTTCAAACTCCACAATTGCGTTATGATCCAAAAGCGTTATTGCCACTTTAATAAACTGTCCCTCTTCAGTTTGCAGACTGGTATAATATAAAGTATTAAAAAGTTCATTGAGAATAGGTTCAGGTGGTTTTTCGTCATTGCTCTTAGATTGCTGCAATTCCTTAAAGACAAATGCTGCCAGGTCGTTTGGTGTAAAATATTTAGCCATCTTAAATCGGGTTGTACCTTACAAAGGTTAATCTTAAATTTTATACTTTTATAATAATTTCCAATTAAAAGCTTTAGAACATAACTATGGAGAACCCAATTTTCAATCATTTCTCAGCTATCGAAACCAAGGAGTTATCCCCGGGTTATCTGTCAAAAATAATACACACCAAAAACAATACAATCAACTTCCTTGAAGTAAAAGCCGGGAGTGTATCAGCGATGCACAGTCATGTTAATCATCAATGCGTATTTGTTATTGAAGGTAGGTTTGAACTCACCGTAGATGGCGTATCGAAAGTACTGGACACCGGAACATTTGCTGTTTTACCTCCCAATATTGTACATGGAGGCAGAGCGATTACTGATTGCAAACTGATAGACATCTTTGATCCTGTACGTGAAGATTTCAAGCTCCTATAGTTTACCGATGGACCATATACTAGATAACCCGGCCTGGAATGCCCTTATTAGCGGAAATCAGGAGCTTTCAAATGGCATTGAAGACGTAAAATATTTTAACAAGGAGGTGTCCCCTTTTGTAGGTTTAAAAGAAAATTCGATTAGTAACTTCCATCAATTATATGAACTAATTCAGCATGATAGCCCGGTAGCATTTGTCAATGCTGCAGAAACACAAATCCCTGACTGTTGGAAAGTACTGCATCTGGTCAGTGCTTATCAGATGGTCTATAATCAAATCACAGTTCCTGCTAATGTAAACATGGATCTTATCTCTTTAAAGGAAGAAAATGTCCCTGAAATGCTGGCCTTAACACAATTGACCAAACCCGGGCCATTTGCTAAAAAAACAATTGAGATGGGACATTATCAGGGCATTTTTGAAGACGGTAAACTTGTCGCTATGGCTGGGCAACGCCTGCACCCTTCACCATATGCAGAGATCAGCGCAGTTTGCACTCATCCGGAATATCTTGGAAAAGGCTATGCGAAACAATTATTATTAAGTCAGGTACATAGGATCAAAGCTAAATCAGAGATCCCATTTTTACATGTGCGTCATGATAACGAGCGTGCCATTCAGGTTTATGAAAGCTTAGGTTTTTCGACAAGGAAAGAAGTCTATTTTTATTTCCTTCAAAAGGAAAAGATGGGGTAGCCATCCGGCGTCCCCCCAGTCTTCACACTAACTAACTCTAAACTAATTTCTTTTCTACTATAAGTGATTATTTCAGAGACGGTAGCTTAGGTTTTCAGAAAAGAAGGGGTAGCCATCCGGCATCCCCCATTCTCATTACTAACTATTAAACTAAACCAGAATCTAAAATATTTTTCTGCTATTTATGCTGGTTATTAACCAGCTCAGCTGTAACCTGTAAACTCTCGTCTTTGATATAATCCACTTTGGATTTAGTCACTCCTTCTATAGAGGTCACTGGCTTTAAACCTTGTAAAGCCCTGTGCTCATTTATCCGTTTCAAATCTCTACGCTCCTGTTCTCCCTGCATGGCTTCATATTTCTTCAGGTCTAATACAAGTGATTTCTTTGCGTTTGCTTCTTTAAACTTCTCAATACCTTCCTTTAAAGCGAGGAATTCCGGATTAGCCTGCATACGTTCTTCATGATCTTTTTCCAACAGCGTATTTATTCCCTTCATTTGTGAAACCGGAGAGAAAGAAGCTTTTGCAATTTCATCGTAAGGAAGTGCATTTTTCAAGGTACTTTCACCCACATATAACATGCCGGCCGATGGGAAGCTCACATCAGGGTTTACACCACGATTCTGAGTACTGGAACCATCTATACGGTAAAACTTTGCAAAAGTCATGTTGAACTGGCCATAATTCTTATCGGGTTGTTGAATCACCTGGTTCAGCGCATAAGTATTTTGCGCAGTACCTTTACCATAACTTTGTTCACCAATAATAACGGCTCGTCCATAGTCCTGCATCGCTGCTGCAAAAATCTCTGATGAAGAAGCACTCAAACGGTTAATCAACACTGTTAACGGCCCATCATATACTATTGAGCTGTCAGTATCCGAATGAACGGTTACTTTGTTTTCTGCATCACGCAATTGCACTACAGGGCCATAAGTAATGAACAAACCCGCAAGATCAATCCCTTCTTTCATAGAACCTCCCGGATTATTACGTAAATCGATCATCACACCTGCTACTCCCTGGTTTCTAAAAGATTCCAGTGCCTTTCTCACATCGAGCGAGGTAGAGGCATAATTTTTATCTCCTTTATTAAATGCGTTCGCATCGAAATAAAAATTCGGAATGGTGATAACTCCTATTTTTTGTTCCCGGTCGCCCTGTTTTACAGTTTTAACCTCACTTTTCACTTTTTGATCTTCTAATACGATCTTGTCCCTTGTCAGGCTAACTTCTTTGGCCCGGGCAGCTATCGTTGCTCCTGCTGGTAAAAGCCGCAGCCGGATAATTGAACCGGCTGTACCGCGTATTTTCTGTATAACTTCATCCAGATCCCATCCAGCCACATTCTCAAATTCACCCTTTTCACCTTCAGCAATGGCCAGAATCCGGTCATTTATCACAACCTGATTACTTTTCTCCGAAGGCCCTCCACTGATCACTGACGTAATTGTTGGATATTCATTCTGAAGAGTTAATTCCAGGCCAACCCCCACCAATGATTTGTTCATTTTGATATTGAATTCATCAGTGTTTTTTGGCGACAGATAAAGACTATGCGGGTCTATAGTAGCAATGAAAGCATTCATAAACTGTTCAAAAGCATTCTCACTTTTCAGGTTTTCCAGTCTTTTCTCTAATTTCTGATACTGCCTGATCAAAATATCCTGTGCTTCTTTTTCAGTTTTTTTATTTGCTCTTAATAAAATCAGGTCATAACGGACCTTTTTATTCCAGTATGCCTGCTGCTGGCTAACAGAACTAAACCAGGGCAATTGTTCACGCGTAAAATCAAAAACATCCGCAGAAGACAAGTTTTGAGCAGTTTGAAGTGTCTTTAAAACATAATCAACCCTTTCATTCAGTCTTTTGGCATATATTTTATATACCTCAAAGGCAGGTAAAAGATCACCCGACAATAAGGCATCATCCATTTTTAACCGATATTTTTCAAGCTCCTTCACATCTGAGGCCAGGAATAAAGTACGTGTTTTATCCAGCCTCTCCAGGTAATTGTCGAAGATCTTTGTTGACAAAGAATCATCTATTTTAGTCTTTTTATAGTGATAACCGGCAACCATATTAGCTACTGCCTTGGCAATAGTGGCATGCTGTGGCAACGGTTCAAAATCAGTACCATCAGGCGTCAATTGTATCGCTTGCCCATTTGCAGAAGAGAATATCCCTACACCATAGAACAGAAAGACAACAGAAAACTTATATAATTTCATGGGATTATTTATTTCAGTAATTGTAGTATATGTGCCTCTACTTTTTCCCTGGTATCTGCTCCTATCTCTTGGGTAGAACCATTATTTAAGGACCCAAAAATTACCAGCGGTATAGCATTGGCCTTAAAAATCTGTCTCAGTTCTCCTTCTTTATCTACGTTCACTTTATAAAAAACAACTTTATCTTTATACTTGGCAGCAAGCTCTTCCATGACAGGCATCATTTTCATACACGGACCACACCAGGTTGCCCAGAAATCGATCACAACAGGTTTACCACCTATTGTTTTCCATTCTTTATTGTTTTTGTAATCGTAAACATGTTTTAAAAAGTATTCGCGGTCTATAGAATTTACTTTTCCCGGAACCATGGCAACTGTTTCCTTTTTAACTGCAGGTGCCGAACTTTCTTCGCCCTGGTTAAAGGACTGGAAATAATATTTATTACGTTCGATATCGAAAGAGATCACCCCTTTATTTAAAATTGATTTTCCTACAACCGTGCGCGTAGCATCACCTTTAGTTACCTTTACATTATTCACTGATATACCGGCCAGCTTTACCGCCGCTGAGCCGCTATTAATCAGTTGCGCATCCGTTGCCGAAAGTACAAGAGGCTCATTCTGGTAAAAATCCGCAATTGCCTTCACAGGTTTACCATTGATTATTATCTGAATAGTAAGTCCTTCGCTCCTTGACAATTCAGCATTATCACGGTTCACCAGTTTCAAATAAGCTGGCTTATAAGGTGTCGAAAGGGTAATGGTTTTAGCCTTACTATTAATAGTCACGACAACATTGGAAAATGCAGCGAAACCAATTACTCCGTCTACCTTTAACTTGGTCAGCAGCACATTTTCTTTAAGTACACGGGTACTTATATCTTTCTGATAAACCGTATTACCCACAAAAAAACCAATAGCTGTTGCGCCGCCAACCACCTGAAATCCTCCCCTTGGATAGTTATCTACAGGTTTATCTACCTTCATCGCACGTACAACAGCAGCTTGTTCGGTTACCGCAACTTTCCCCCTCGAATCCAGTAAAAAATCACCTTCAACTCCTCCAACATTCGCTCTTATAATCATATAGCCATCTACATCCCTATAAGGCAGAATCTCACTGGTGACATTATTTTGTGCCGCAGCATTAAAGCATACGGAAACGGTAAGTAGATAAAAACACAACCCTTGCACCCATTTCATTCTTTTCATCATTTCAGTATAAAAGATATTTTAGACAATTATTTAGTTTTACTCAGTTTATCAGCTGCAAGAACAGACTTATAGGTATTTAATATCCCCCCTGTGCTGCACAGTTGCTTAAACAAGTATTGATCTGTTTTCATGCCAACCTGCTTTTCTACTTCCACATCTTTACGGTCAGTCACATTATTTAAAATAAGTGCTCTGATCTGAACTGCATTAAGCTGAGGATAATAGGCTTTGATTAAGGCAGCTGTACCAGCCACACAAGCACCTGCAAACAGAGAACTTACCCCCTGGCGATAAGTACTGCCCATATAAGTAGTGGAAACATTTACACCAGGAGCGAACAAATTGACCTCCTTTGCACCAAAATTGGCAGATTTAAGTGGCATACCCAGGCTGTCGGAAGCGGCCACCTGTATGAAATTATTTAATTCTTTACCATTGATATATTGATTCGGATAAAAGCTCTGTTTAGACAGATCACGGGAAAGATCCCATACAGAAGACACAACCAATATCCCTTTTTGTTCAGCATATAACAAGGCATCATTTACCCATTTAGCTTCATACGCGGGATATACTGTATTGGATGGGCCTAACATAATCACATCTGCTTTATGTTCTACAGCATAACGTATAGCCAGGGCAATATCCTTATAATAGGCCTCCCCCACTTTAGGATAAACACGTAAGGACATCAGCTGTGCATCAGGCATAATACCTTTAATCCCTATATTATTAGCTCTGTTCGCGGCTATAATTCCTGATATCATGGTACCTGAAAATGAACCATTGCTGTATAAATTGTTGTTACCATAGTTCTTCTGGCTGATGTTTGTAAAGTCATCACCCGTAATTTTCCGGGCATCAACCATATTGGCCAGCAAACTCTCATAGGTATTTTTAGGCCTGTTATTCTTTAATACAAGATCCCTCATTGCGATATAAGTAACAGAATCCCGTTTCAGTTTTGTCATACTCCCATTATTAACCCCCATAGCAAACAGAAAAAAGTACCTCGACATCAGCTTTAAGGAATCTACATGACTTCCCTGATGGTCCAGATAGTTAGTTGCTTTGGTAAACTCATGCTGACCAACTTTAGAAAGATCGGGGTACATTTTCTTTATATCAGACTCAAAATCATTGTTCAGGTAATACTTCTCAAATTTTAAAACATTGTATGAAATGGCTTCTGTCGCTAGCTGGGATTCTTTTTGAAGCGCATAACGAAAGTATTTGTACTCCGCAATATTGGCCGGAGCAGGAACTATAACCGGCTTCTGCAAGATGTCATCAAACTTTACATAATCAGTCCCGTTAAAAAATATCCCTTCATAAAGCCCTCTTAAACGGAAGTATTCGCGGTCGCCTTCCTTATTTGTTTTTTCTATCATTTCACCCTGGGCATTACCCAGGAAATTCCATCCATGGATATCACCTATCCAGCCATCTTTATCATGATCAACTCCATCTGCCTTTTCGTTAGGGTTTGTCCACTGCGAATCTTTCAGGTCTTCGTGTTCCCCATCCATTCCGTAACCGATAACCGCTACAATGGGTTTCTTTTTTATCTGTTTGCCTTTCAAAAACTCATATGCTTTGTTCACTTCAGCACCATAAACACCATCTTTATCAAAAGAAAGGTTATACCAATCAGCTATTTTTTCTTTTGATTTTTTTTGCACTAATTGGGCTTTACCGGTCAGAACAACAATTTGTAATGACAGCACAAGTAATAAGGTTCGTTTTTTCATGTTCTTATTTTCAGCTTTTTAACTTTTATTAATAGTGATATTTTTTGTGCCCTGCTTCGTTTTTACCATGAGTATCACCTGGTCATTTTCTTTTAAAACAGGTAAGCCCTTGGTAATACTTTCACAAACGCTCATCGGCTTGATCTCTTTTCCATTGATATGGGTAACCACATCGCCTACTTCTACTTGTCCTTTTAATTTATCCCAAACGGTAGCGATCACCATTTGATTTCCACTTACAGCCATTTCCAGATCCCAGGTCTTTTTCAAATCCACAGCTATTTTTCCGGGTTTAAAGGGTTCAAACCGGAACAGTTTATTGACATAGTCTATCGTTACCTTTCCATACTGCAATGATTTGTATCCGAATAAAGTTTCAGGCGGATTGCCTACACTCGCCCTGAAATTCATAAAACTGGCTTGTCCTACGGTCATTTCCGGAACTTCCACCAAAATGCATTTACCCATTCCTCCCCTACCCGTAGCACCTATTGAACCGCCACCTTCTCCTTCCCTGATCTTATGGAGAGCGTCTTGTTGTTCCAACTTCAAATATTCATCCCGCTTAAGAAATAGAAAACTGTCAGAACCGGTATCAAAAAGTACTTTAGCTTCATCGTATTTTCCCATATTTAAAGAGAAAACCGGCATACCACCAGTAGCAGCAGCAAAAGGAATAGTTCGCCTGTCACCTGCTAAAGACGCCATTCCGCCCGCCCTGACCCTGATCTCTTTCGTCTGATCGTTAATCTCAATAGTATTATTTTGGAAGAGGTCACTTCCAATGACACCTTGTACGCCTAAACAAGAAAACATTTCAAAATCAAAAACAAGAAAGGGAAAATTGTTAAATACTGCTTTGCCGTCTGCCGTTTCCACCTGGTTCAGGTTAACTATTTCTAATTGCTGTTTATTACTGTTAGCATCCGTAACCTCCCTTGATCTGTTTACAGAAACCCCAAGGCTCTCTTTTAAGCTAACACTAATGGAGCTTTGACCGCCCGTGTCAAACATCATGGGAATCAATTTTCCATTCAGGCGCATTTCTACGATCATCTTATTGGCAATTACCTTATAGGGTAGGATAGCTACCTCCTGTGCGGATACCTCACCAGTAAAAAACCAGCAGCCGAGCAGCACCAAAATCCGGGATATGAACTTCATGTTTACTTGTATTTTAATTTCTATGAATTGTTATATTTTTCACTCCCTGTTTCGTTTTTACAGTGAGTATAACCTGGTCTTTTTCTTTTAAAACCGGTATACCGATAGTCAGATTTTCACAAAAGCTTGTAGATTTGAGCTCTTTCCCATCAATATGGGTTACCACATCACCTACTTCCACTTCTCCTTCCATCTGTTCCCATACTGTACCAATAGTCAACTGTTTCCCCTCTTCACGTACTTCCAGCTCCCAGTTCTTTTTTAAATCTGCCTCTACCTCTATTTTTCCAGGCTTAAAAGGTTCAAAGTGAAACAGCTTATTGACATAATCTATAGTCACCTTTCCATAATGCAATACCCTGTATCCTAATAAGCTTTCGGGTGCATTACTTGCATCAGACCTGAATTTCGTAAAACTGGCTCCTCCTATGATCAGTTCCGGAACTTCCAGCAAAATCCGATTGCCAGTTGCTACCCTGCCTATAACTCCCAAAGTACCACCTCCTATTCCTTGTCTGACCATAAAAAGTGCTCCCTGCTGTTCCAGCGGTGGATAATGCGAAGCCTTAACCGATAAAAAGCAGGCAGCACCCGAATCAAAGACTACCCTTTCCTGGTCATATTTCCCCACATTTAACATAAAAATAGGGTCACCATGAGCACTGGCACTAAATGGAATAGCTTGCTTAGCGCCTGGTACAACCGTCATTCCACCCTTCCTGATTTTGATTTCTTTGGTTTGATCGTTAATTTCAACAGTATTGTTCTGCCAAAGATCACTTCCGATAAGTCCGCCAACACCCAGACAGGTAAACAGTTCATTATCCACAATAACAAATGGAACATCTTTGAATATTGCTTTCTTATCCGGTGTTTCCACCTGATTCAGCTTGACAATGTCTACATGTTTCGTACTACTATTGGCATCCATAATTACTTTTGAATCAATCACAGCTGACCCAAATTCTCCCTTTAAAGCTGAGCTGATGGCATTTTTACCACCTGTATCAAAAATCATGGGAACGAGTTTTCCGTTCAGACGTATTTCAATGATCATCTTGTTGGCAACTACCTTATAGGGTAGAATTGCAACATCCTGGGCAAATACAGTACTGGTAAAAAACCAGCAGATCAGGAATATCAAAGGTTTGTATATCAAATTCACTTTTATTTGTATGCTCATGTTATTTTCCTTTTGTTATTTCAATCAAAGCTTTTTTAAGGTCTTCCCCATTGATCACATCCCTTTTCAGTATCGTACCATCTTTATTGATAATGACACAAAAAGGAATTTGCTTAAAACCATATCTGGTTCTGAGTTTTGAATTAAAAAAACCGGATTCCTTGGTTTTGATATCAGAAAACCCGGTTCTGTCCCAGAGTTTTACCCATGGAATATTCATTTCTCTCAATCCCTGCTGATACTTCGCCTGATCATCATCCATCGAAATGCTGATAAACTGAACATCCGGCTCAAACTCTTTATAAAAAGTCTTGAAATTTTCCATCGCTCTCCTGCATGGGCCACACCAGGAAGCCCAAAAATCAAGTACCACAATTTTACCTCTGAAATCTTTTAGTGTCACCATTTTATTATTTTCATTGGGCAACTCGAAATCAGGCGCTATAACCCCTGCAGTATACTGTTTTAAGCTGTCAACCGTTTTGACCAGCCATTTTGCAGATTCGGTTTGACGTTCATTCTCAGGGATCTTTTGTAAGAAATTGTAGTTAAAATCATATTTATCCGAATTGAAGAGATAAGCCAGTGCGGTAAGCTCCCTGAAATTTAATGCCGTAAACGCATTTGGGTCCAGCTTAAAATCCCATGAAGTTTTAGGCGCAAATTCCATCATTTTAAAATGTTCATCCAAACCATTAAATTCAAGGTTGTTATTCTGACTATCCATATCATCGTAATAACCGTTAATGGTAACCGTATGGTTAACCAAAAAAAGTTTTTGCACTGTTTTACCAATAGAAAGCACATACAAATCAGGGACAACCGAAACCGGCCCCAACTCAAATGTTCCCTTATTTTTATCAATATCAGTTTTAAAAATAGTTTGCCCTGATAAAGATTTTAAAGAAATAGTTATAGCCGTGACAGTTTTAATATTCCCCTTTAAAACAAGGTTCTCCTGTGCACGGGCATAAAACACAGACAAAACAATCCCCAGGGCAAACATAATTTTGCGCATCATTTTACTACTAATTAAAAAATTTACTTATTGTCCGTTCCCTATAGCCTGCAAATCGATATTATATTGCTGTTTATAAAATGCTATCATCGCAGCATATTTCTTTCGAATCAAACCTGTCGGGTCCTTTACAGCAGTTAATATCCCCCGCGCAGTAACATCTGTAGCGGTTGTATTAGGATCTGTTAAAAAAGAATAAGGATTATAGACGATAGCCTGTATATAAGATTGCCAATCTGTGGATGCCGGTGTTAAACCAGTCGTAGATCCCAGAAAACCTCTTTTATAACGATCTGCCTGCGTTCCGGAAACCGCTGTTGTATAATCACTAGCAGCAAGAAAAATACTGGATCTTGGTATTTTGAGCTGGACATCCATCATTTTTAGAAAGCTAAAATTCACATCTCCCCTGTAAACAGCCGGATTGATAGTGGAAATTGAGCTATTAACTCCGCCTACTGCAAAGCTTTGATATCCACCCAAATACGTATTATTAATAGTCAAAAGGAAGGCATTAACCTGTAACTTGTTATAAATTAAAGAACTGCATAAAAAGAACTTCAGGGGAAGGTGACTTTTTAAAGTTGAATCTGCATAGTACTTAAAAAATGTATTTTGCAGTAAATCCAGTTCCGGATTAATATATAAAGTATCGGCAGGTACCGATGTATATGGAAGAAAAGCAGTAGTAGTACTAGGCACAGTCCAGTTGATGTCCTGCTGACTGAATTTATACAAAATATACGTTCCAAACCGATTATAGTAATCCACAATCCGGGCATCGTAATCATGGTTCCCCTGAGGTACTTTAAATCCCGGTTCAGGTGTACTGCTTGGGGTTAAGGGTGCGTCTGTTTTTTTACAGGAATTAACCAGTAATGCCAGTCCCCCTAAAAATAATATCATCCTTATCGTTTTATTGAAATTTTTCATGTTCTTCGTCTTCAAGGTTTATGGATTTTGTGTAAGCGCCCCATTGCGGTCAAGAGCTTCCTGTGGTATAGGTAGTGTATAACGGTTATCTCCCTGTGCCAGGGTAAACGTTTGACCACTACCAGCCACTTCCTCATAGTAATGCGAAATAGAAGGCATTCCATAGCGACGCAGATCGAACCAGCGATGTCCCTCAAAAGGGAATTCTCTTCTGCGCTCATCCTTGTAAAAATTCAACAATTGGGTTGCATCGGTAATATTGATTGGCACATAAGCCTGACGTGGATCATACCTCGACGTCCTTAATGTATTAATATCCTGTAAAGCAGATAATCTTAATGCATCATTCCCTGTACTGATGAATTTCCTGATATTTGCTTCTGCCCGATTCAAATAGAGTTCGGCTACGCGGAAACCTTCTCCTCCCATACCACCAGCATATGGTAAATAGGTTACTGGATATGGTGGAACATAAATAACGTACCCATAACAAGAAAAATAAATACGGGAACGCAAATCTCCCAGATAAATAGCATTATTTGCTGTACCATATTTCTCATATAAATTCCATAAGTCTGGCGACACAGCATAAGGTGGGCTATAAGTAGCGCTGTATGCCGGGTTCAGACCACCAGCTTTTAAGATCTGATCTTCCCCTGTATTATATGGAGCGTATGCCCAAATAATTTCACTGCTTACTGAGGGGTCGTAAATCTTGTTTAAATTATCTGAATTGTGAAGATTATTATAAGTATAGTAATCAGCAGAGTTGAAGGAGCTCAATTGAGAAAGCTGGGATCTTATTGCCAAACCCTGGTTTGCATATTGAAGAGCAAGGTCCCATTTTTCCTGATATAAATACATTCTGGACAAGAGTGTATACACCCCGGTTACATTCATCTTATAGACGCCATAGTCTTTGGTAGGATTTTTTAGTAGCGTGGCAGCATTTAATAAATCTGCCTCAATCTGGGTATAAACTTCTGCAACAGAATTCCTTTTAGGAAATGCATCTGTAACATCCATGGATAACATTAAAGGTACGCCCGGACTAGTTGACGGATCTGAACCCGCAGCATTATAAGGCTTTCCATACATATTAACCAATATGAAATAATAATAAGCTCTTAAAGCCAGAGCCTGCCCTTTAAGATTCTGTTTATCAGCATCAGCCCCGCTTACTTTATCTATATAAGCAAGTATCACATTACAACCTGCAATATGCTTGTAGAGTATCTGATACGAATCCAGATAGGTTTTATTGGTTAAACCCCCAGGCTGGATTAAATCCTGATACATTGTTTTAGACCACGTAAAAGGCCCTTGTCCAACCCTTACCACAGCCTGATAAGTAGGCTGCCCCTGGCCACCATTACAGTTTACATCATCTGTAATTACATTTAACAGCAGGTGTAAATTTGTTTGATATGGGTAGGCCTCCCCTGCCGCTAGTGCAATTAAATCCTGAACGGTAGAAGGTTTAATCAGGTCAAGGCTTTGTTCTGCCAGGAATTTTTTACAACCGGTATTCGAAACCAGGATTCCAGCGGTGAAAATAAATATATAAAATAAACGTTTCATGTTTTTATTTTTTAGAAGGTTGCAGATAAGTTAACTACATGGGTACGTGGCAGAGGTTGACCTCCTGAAGCCACTTCAGGATCTATACCTTTAAGATCTTTACTTACAAAGGTGTATAGATTACCTGCAGTATAACCAATAGACAGACTTTTGCAATAAACACGTTTAGCAAATTTCTGCGGAAGCATATATGAAAAATTAACATTATTAATCCGTAAATAGGAAGCATTCACCACTCTTGCTGTACTAAAATCATACATTTGATAAGGAGATAAGGTAAGCGCAGAAGCCGATGGAATAGACACGAAAGGGACTCCATAAAAAGGTAATGAAGGGATATTGGTAAAAGCCTCATCACCAGGTTTCTGCCAACGGTTCACCAACTCTGCCGGCAAGTTATTATACTCATTTGGCGTATTGTTGGTCATACTAGCCGGATACAGCGGTGCCAGTATCTTGCTTGCACCTACAGAAGCGTACAGATTGGTGGAAAAAGTAAACTCTTTATATCTTACCATTGTACCAAATCCACCAGTGAAATCAGGATTCAGTTTTCCGGCATATTTCATATAAGCTGAAGCATCTGTTGTTACGTTGGGATTACTGGCCGTTGTAGGAATATTAAATAACGGTTGTCCATTAGCCGGGTTAAGTCCTGCAAAATCAAAAACCCAGAAACCAGACACAGGATATCCCTGTACATAATAACTACCAGATGTAGCAGTATTCCAGGTAGGATTAGGGCTCAGTGGATTAGTAATTTTGTTAATATCTTTAGCACCATTTATACTGATTGACCAGGTCAGATCTTTAGTTTTTATAGCATAAAACATAAGCTGCGCCTCAATTCCCGAATTCTTCATCGTACCGCCATTCATTGGCATTTGCAAAACCCCATCCTCATAAGGGGTACTCTTTAGCACAATTAAGTCAGAACTGTTTTTATTATAAACATCTACAGTTCCGCTTAAACGGCTTTTAAAAAGACTGAAATCAAGACCAAAGTTAGTCGTCTGTGTCTTTTCCCATCTTAAATTAGCATAAGGTAATGAAGTAATGTTCAAAACCCTTTCGCCAGTCAGTGTGCTGATAGCGGCTGATCCCGCTGGAATATTAGCAATCAGATCAGGTCCATAATTTTCAGCCACATTTCCCTGGAAACCATAACTGGCTCTTACACTAAGCTCATTTAACCAGTCATTTTTATCAAAAAAGTGTTCTCTGGATATATTCCATTTCCCCCCAACGGCCCAAATCGGATTAAAACGGGTACGGGCATCCTGACCAAATGTATTAGACGCATCTCCCCTCAAACTCGCATTAAACACATACCTGTCATCATAGCTATAGACACCAGTGACATAATAAGATACATACCTGGCGACAGAAGCAGAATTGGTAAAGCTAAAATTGTTCAGATAAATTGGGTTTGGCTGCACACCGCTTGTAGTGGTTATTGTCGCCGGTGGATTGATTACGACCTTTCCCATATCAGGGTAGTAACCATAGATGGTACTTGCTGATCCTGCATACTGATTGCTTCTTAATTCTAAACCACCCATAGCGCTAATGGCATGCTTTTTATTGATTACAGTTGCATAACTTAAAGCATTTCTGAAGGTATAATTGGTATTCCGGTCATCTTCCAGGCCCTGCATTCCTCCCATAGGTAACTTTGAAGCTTTATACTGAGCCGTTGTTGGTCCATACTGACCATACTCATACCCTCTCATTGCAGCCATTGCATTGGTAAGATCAGACTGATAACTTTCTGAATGCGTGTTGGTAAAACCAATCCCCAGATCCGATTGAAAACGGAAACCTAAAGGAAGTTCATATTTAACACTGATGGCCGTATTGAGATTGGTTTTGATATTGAAATTTCCCGAATTGGCCAGTTCATTCAATACATTGTAATTATAGTTGCTACCTTGAACACTACTCTGATAATAAGCTAAACTGCCATCTGGATTATAGGCAGGTAACACCCTGCTGGTTGTTGTTGCATACTGATAGGGGTCTGTACCAAAAAAACCTGTTGTATTGGTATAAGTTCCCGATAAACGCGCCGAGACAGAAAGTTTACTGGTTATATAACTGGTAAAATTAATGTTGGCCAGATAGGTATCCATATTGTTACCTTTTGCCTGTCCCTGCTGATTGGAATATCCAAATGATCCATAATAAGTACTGGAATTACCACCGCCACTTACACTCAGGTTATGGGTTTGGCTGAAAGGCTGCACAAAAAGTAACTTAAACCAGTCAGTATTATTTACTTCTAATTGTTTGACTCCTGCACTAAAGCTGTCATAAGGAAGTTTATTTGTCAGATATTGATTCAAAAGACCAGAATAACCGATATTATCCAGACCAAACTGGGAGACCAGTCCTTTTTGATAAATTTCTCTGGATACATCTACCCGCTGCTCAGAATTCATCAGATCCATATTATTATAGCTAAGTGCTTGCTGCGTAGAAAAACTGGTATTGTAAGAAATGGTAGGCGCATTTCCTAATTTTCCTCTTTTGGTATTAATTACAATCACACCATTAGCTGCTTTTACACCATAAATAGCAGTTGAAGCTGCATCTTTTAATATGGTAACATCCTCAATATCATAAGCATTTAACCAGGAGATCGCACTTCCAATATAATTTTTCAAAGCCTGTGCATTGGAAGGGCTTGAACCAAACGCATTTAAATCTGTTCCCTTAAATGGCAGTGGATCTTCCTGTATAATCCCATCAACTACCCAAACCGGTTGTTGATTACCTAATAAGGTAGAAGTACCCCTTATGGTTACAGACTGTCTTGTACCCAGCTCACCTGAGCTACTTGAAACTGCCATACCGGCAAGTTTACCCTGCAGCATCTGCTCTATGGAGTTCGTCCCGTTAATCACCAGGTCTTCCGCTTTTATCTGGGCAATTGACCCCGTCATTAATTTCTTTTGAACTTGCTGATAACCAGTAGAAACCACTGATATTTCATCGAGTTTTCCATCCGCTGCTTTAAGCCTGATGATGCCCATATCCTTCGCAACAGGTATTTCCCTGGTTTCAAAACCTAAATAAGAAATGATCAGGATAGTTTTTTCATCTACTTTGTTCAGAATAAAATCTCCGTTGTTGTTTGTAAGCGTGTAGCGTTTGGCATCTTTTATTTTAATTGTAGCCTTTGGCAAAGGCTTTCCATCTTCATCTGTCACCCTTCCCGACACATCAATATCCGCTACGAATGTACTTCTCAGCAGATCAGAGACTCTTTCACTATAGGACTTCTCCTTAATAATAATCACCTTATCTTCAATCACATAACTAAAAGGCTGGTCCTTGAAACACTTTTCCAGTACCTGATCTAAAGGCGCATCCTTAAAACTGACATCAAACTGCCTGGTTTTATCTATAGCAGCAGCAGGCCATATAATACCATAGCCTGTTTGTTGTTTGATCACTTTAAATACCTGGGTTAACGAGGCGTTATTTTGCTTAAAAGTCACCTTTTGAGCAAATCCGGCGGCACTAACCTGTACTATGGCTACAATAAGGATTACAGTAGTAATTTTAATGCTCATCATAATTCTTCTTTTTACCGATGCATCAGGCATGAGTAAATCTATCAGCTTACCTAACTGGCTGTATAACATACAGCAAATAGGCCAACATAAAATTTTGGTATAAATTTTATACATTTGGTTATCTGTTTAAATTCCTTGAAAGTCGATTGTAATTTTTTTGGATTAATCAGAACTTAAGGACTTCGATTACGACTCGGAGTCCTTGTTTTTCTCTGATTAATCAGCTGGCGGGGCCGCCGCTATTGATCTGGTAAATATTTTCTCATGTGGTTGGTTTTATGGTTTGGTTATTAGTTGATTATGGTTCTTAAAGGCTGTTACTTGACAACCACTTTATTATTTTCCACGGTAAATTTTGCCAGACCGGTTAATTCCAGCATTTTTAATACTTTAGAGATGTGACTAAAACGCGAGATATAGCCTCCAAATACCACATCTTTCTTGGAAGGGTCCTGAAACTCTACCTCTACATTATACCATCTGCTTATTTTTTTCATTACACTTTCCAGACGCTCTTCATCAAAGGAAAATTCTCCTTTTTGCCAGGCAACCGCTTCTTCCGTATCCACATTCCGCACCTGAAGCAAATTATCTGAGAAACGGATAACCGACTGCTGGCCGGGTTTCAAAGTACCTGAAACACTGGATTTAAGATTGAGAACTTTTACACTTCCCTCCAGTAAAGTCGTTTTCACGGCAGGTTCATCATTGTAACAGCTAATGTTAAAATGCGTTCCCAGAACTTCTACACGCTGTTGATTTGCTTTTACGATAAATGGATGTTTTTTATCCTTTGCTACTTCGAAGTAAGCCTCCCCATTTAATTCTACCACACGTTGAGCAGCGCCTTTAAGAGATGTAGGATAAGCTAAACTCGAAGCTGCGTTGAGCCACACATTTGTTCCATCCGGCAAACGAACCTGATATTGCTGACCACGTGCAGTATGGAGTGTATTTATTTTGTGATCAGTTATGGAAGTATCCTGAGCAACCGGTGTCAGATCATAAACAATCTCGCCATTGGCTGTTTTACGAATACTAACTCCTCCTTCCTGGGCAAGTTTACCATCAGTAGCATCCGATAGAATAATATTCCGACCATTAGATAAGGTTAAAGTTGCCCCATTTTTTCCTGGAGCAATATCGGGTTTGGCTATCTGCTTCTCTGCGTAAAAATTGTTATACCCATAAAAACCAAGTCCGGCACAAAGTAAAACTGAAGCCGCAGCTGCGGCACGTGGCCAAAGTTTTCTTCGTTTCGATTGCAGCTTATTCACAGAAAGACGGTTCCACACCTTTGTCTCAGCTTCTTCAATCCTGTCCATACCTGGTATTTCACCTTCCTCTTCCGCATTCAGGTACCAGCTCTCCACTATAGCCTGTTCCTGTTCATCAGCTATACCAGACAGGTATTTCTCAATTAAAGTTTCTTCTTTTGTTTTATCCATAGTGTTGGGAATATCACTTCTTATACATAAGGCTATTAACTAGCACGGATAGGGTATCGGAAATAAAAAAAAATAAAAAAGAATTTAATATCTATTCTGATTAAGCAGAAAAAGCAGGTAGACAATTATTCCAAGACGTGAGCGCAAAATTCTTAAAGAATTTTTGATCTGCGTCCGGACAGTATGTTCGGAGGTACCCAGCTCACTGGCAATATCTTTATGGCTTTTACCCTCTTTCCGGCTCATTTCAAACACCTTCTTCATCTGGGGTGGCAGTGCATTAATTTCTTTTTCTATCAGGGCCGTTAGCTCCCATTCTCTGATCTTTATATCAGTAAGGAACTCACCTTTATCAATGAACTCTTTTAAAGAGTCCAGATAGCGTATCTTACGATCTGATCTTAAGCCCAGGGTAAAGATCCTGTTCCGCACAGCTGCATATAAATAAGAAGAAAATTTAGTTGTGATCTCCAGCTGCTCTCTTTTAGACCAAACAAATTCAAACAGGTCCTGCACTACATCCATTGCCTCTTCTTCATCCTTTAAGCGCTTAAAAGCATGAATAAATAAGACTTTGAAATACCGGTGATAAATTTCTGCAAAGGCATTTTCATCCCCATCCCTCAAAAGGAGGTTCAGGTCTAGATCAGATAGAGAATTATAGGTACTCATTACATTCCGCCAGGCAGTTTTTATTCATTGATGACACTTTGCCTACTACACAAAGAATGGCCCTTAAGCACATAACTTTACATAAGCATAATCCAATATTAAATAATTATTTCTGAAAAAATGATATAAAAACAAGCTCTCATCAAAAGACATGACCAGATTAACTTCGTCCGTTTCTTTACAAATCCGACATATTCAATAAATTCTCAATGTCATTTAACTCATCCGTATATCTACTGCTTTTTAAGAATTCTTCAGGTCGTTTTTAATGGATTTGACCATTTCTACAGGCTTATCATGCGATCGGCGAATTAGCTGTATTCAAGAGGCTTTTGGAGGTATCATTTTTATTACCCAACTCTTTTACCTTATCAAAGGATAGCTGCGGTCTAAAATACAGCTCAAAAAAAAGAGGTTGATCATCCTTTTATAGATGACACAACCTCTTTTAGCTAATAAGCGATGATACCTAGCTCATTTTTAATTTTTTCTGGATATCATTCACATATCCTTTGAATTTCTTATCCGTATCGATCAGATCCTCAACAGTCTGACAAGCGTAAATTACGGTAGAGTGATCCCTTCCGCCATAAAATGCACCGATACTTTTCAAAGAAGATTTAGTTAAACTCTTGGACAGGTACATAGAAATCTGGCGGGCCTGCACAATTTCACGTTTACGTGTAGCAGATTTTACCATTTCTATAGGGACCTCAAAATACTCACAAACCAGTTTCTGGATATAATCCATTGAAATCTCTTTGGTTGTATTTTTAATAAAGTTTTTCAACATCGATTTAGCAAGCCCTAAATCAATATCTTTTTTATTTAAAGTTGATTGTGCTAACAAAGAAACCATTGCTCCTTCCAGTTCACGCACATTATTATCAATGTTATTAGCTACATATTCAACGACATCCGAAGGCAGTTCAATACCATCCGCATACATCTTTTTCCTCAGGATAGCTACCCTGGTTTCCAGATCAGGGATCTGTAAATCAGCAGAAAGCCCCCATTTGAAACGGCTTAACAAACGCTCTTCAACACCAGATAAATCTTTTGGTGCTTTATCAGAAGTGATAATAATCTGTTTACCAGACTGGTGAAGGTGATTAAAGATATGGAAGAAAATATCCTGTGTCTTCTCTTTACCAGCAAAATTATGCACATCATCCATGATGATTACATCCATTGCCTGGTAGAAATTCACAAAATCGTTAATTGTATTATTTTTCAGGGATTCCACAAACTGCTGGCAGAACTTCTCGCAGGATACATAAATAACCAGTTTATCTGGTAAAGTACGTCTGATTTCATTGCCTATCGCCTGTACCAGGTGGGTTTTTCCCAATCCTACAGCACCATAGATCATCAATGGGTTAAAGGAGGTAGCTCCGGGTTTTGCAGCAACCGCAAAACCAGCAGAACGTGCTAAACGATTACAGTCCCCTTCTACGTAACTTTCAAAAGTATATTGAGAATTTAATTGAGGATCTACATTCAGTTTCTTTAATCCTGGTATAATGAAAGGATTTTTGATATCCTTATTAATCGATACCGGAACCGGCATTGATTGTGTTTTCGAAGCTGCTCCATTCCCATTTGAAGGCATGCTCGTCGTGTAAGGTGAGCCTGTATTTGAAGATTTATCTACCACAATATTATATTCGAGACGGCCTTCTTCTCCCATTTGCTGTTTAACAGTTTTACGTAATAAACCTACGTAGTGCTCTTCCAGCCATTCATAAAAAAACAAACTTGGTACTTGTACGGTTAGTACATTGCCTTCCAGTTTTAAAGCGGAAATAGGTTCGAACCAAGTTTTAAAACTTTGAACCGGGATGTTATCCTTAATAATCTGGAGACAGTTATTCCATACTTCGGTACAAGTTTTTTGCATAGTTATTCTATAAATTAATGGTATTCAACTTAAATTACGGCCAAACACACTGCCGTTTTGGGAGGGCGAAGATCCTAAAAATTACCCATAAAAAATCATAAAATCTCACCTATTTCATAAGTCGCTAACAAGCAAAAAGATACAGTTCTGAAAAGCACGTTTTTTGTGGATAACTTATCCACATCGAAAATTCAGTGTGTATAACTTTTAAATTAACACGAGATTTTTCATTCGTAAATCCAGTAAAATTTTAAACTTATTTAAACTCACAGGTATGACTTTTGTGATAGTGCAAAAACAGTACCAGACAACTTGTCATAAATTATCAGTTCAAATAAATACTATATATTCCTGATTTTAAATTTATTAAAAAAAATGAGAAGAATCCAGTAAAAACTACACAATGAATTTCAACAAACCAGGTGTACTAAAAAATGGTCTGACCAGTCCCGGATATATTCTTCAAAAAAGCTTTCAAAGAATCTATAGAACAGCCAGACCAATCTTATCCACATGATAACCGCCCATCTCTTCAGACCCCGGTTTACCACACTCAAAATAACCCCTTCTAAGGGGCGGTTTCCATCAATCAGACACACAAGTCCAAACCCAAAGAGATCGCCCCTCAGAACAAAGATTTACATGCTTTAAACGTTTACCAGTTCCACTTCAATGTTACCCCGTGTAGCATTCGAATAAGGACAAACATGATGCGCCTTCTCAGTCAAAGCCTTTGCCACTTCTGGTGTCACACCAGGAACAGATACCCCCAGCTTTACAGCCAACTGAAATCCTCCTGTACTATTCTTGCCGATACTCACCTGTGCAGTTACTTTAGTCTCTCCTGTCTGAACTTTCTCCGTTTTGATGACCAGATTCAGGGCGCTGTCAAAACAAGCCGCATATCCCGCTGCAAAGAGCTGCTCCGGGTTAGTGTACGCTCCTGCCCCACCGCCTAGTTCCTTAGGCATTCTCACCTCAAGATCCAATACGCCATCTGATGATTTTACATTTCCATTTCTACCACCAGTAGCACTAGCTTCAGCAGTATACAGTTTTTCAATTTTATCCATGATGTTTATTAATTGTATTTAAAATTCCACTTAGTTTTTGTTGCAGGCTGACGATCTCAGCTTCGGTCATATCCAATGCGCAGAATAGCGCACCTGGTATTTCCACAGCAGACTCTTTTAGTTCGAGTCCGGCCCCGGTAAGTTCAATATGAACCACCCTTTCATCTTCCGCACTCCTCTTCCTGGTCAGGTACTTTTTTTGTTCCAGTCTTTTCAGTAATGGGGTAAGCGTTCCGGTATCCAACAGAAGACGTTCCCCTATTTCTTTAATGCTGATTCTATTGGTTTCCCAAAGCAGCAGCATCACCAGATACTGCGGATAGGTAAGCCCCAGCTTTTCCAGCAAAGGACGATACAAAGAAGTAATTTGCCTTGACAAGGCATAGATCGGGAAGCAGAGCTGATGCTCCAGTTTAAGCATTTCCATAATAAGTAAACGCTATGCTTCTAATTATATTGTGCACAATACAATTTTACACTACACACTTGAATTCATGATTACGAGCCCAAAACACAATTTTAAATAAAAAACTGATTATCAAAACACTAACACAAAACACCTAAAGTGATTATTATCCTAACAAAAATATTATAGCATAAAAAAAAGGGCTCCCAAATACATGGAAACCCTTTCTATTTGAGCAGATAGATTTAAACTAATCCTGGTACTTCTACCATTTCATCTGATTCAATTTCATAATTTACACCAGCTACATCGAAGCCGAATAAGTTCAGAAAATCCTTTTTGTAACCCGCAAGGTCACCAATTTCAGGCAGACTTTCAGTTGTCGCTTCAGCCCACAATTCAGAAACTTTAGCCTGAACAGCTGCATCCATTTCCAGGTCATCGATACGGATTCTTCCATTACTATCAGTTGGTACTTCAGCTCCGGTATACAACCTGTCCTGGAATAAACGCTGGATCTGTTCGATGCAACCTTCATGAGTTCCGTTCTCTTTCATCACTTTATAAAGCAATGAAATATACAATGGAATAACCGGAATAGCAGAGCTCGCCTGAGTTACCAAAGCTTTGTTCACAGAAACAAATGCTTTTCCATTCAGATCTTTTAATTTTTCTGTAATGCTAAAAGCCGTAGCTTCCAGATCGTCCTTCGCACGGCCAATAGTTCCTTTACGGTAAACTGGTTCTGTTACTGACGGGCCGATATAAGAGTAAGCAACTGTTGTTGCACCTTCGGCAAGTAAACCTGCAGCTTTCAGATCTTCGATCCAGAAACCCCAGTCTTCCCCTCCCATTACCGCTACAGTATTTTCTATTTCTTCTTCATTTGCGGACTGAATGGAGATCTCCGAAATAACGCCTGTATGGAAATCAACGGTTTTATTACTAAAACCCTGACCGATTGGCTTCAATACAGAATTATACACTACTCCTGTTTTCGGGTGTGTTCTGCGTGGTGAAGCCAGACTATAAATAACCAGATCAACCTGACCCAGGTCAGCTTTGATCAGCTCTATTGTTTTTTGTTTGATTTCATCTGAGAAAGCATCTCCATTGATACTTTTGGCATACAAACCTGCTTCCTGAGCCTTAGTTTCAAAAGCTGCTGTGTTATACCAGCCCGGAGAAGCCGTTTTACCTGGTGCAGGTGGCTTTTCAAAATACACCCCTATTGTAGATGCATCTGATCCAAAGGCGCTGGTAATTCTTGATGCCAGTCCGAACCCTGTAGATGCGCCAATAACCAACACACGTTTAGGGCCTGCAATAGCTCCTTTTGATTTCACGTAGTTAATTTGATTGACAATGTTTTGCTCACATCCTTCAGGATGAGCAGTCAGGCAGATAAAACCACGTATTCTTGGTGCAATAATCATAAATTGTTCTTTAAAGAAGGTCTAAAATAAGGAATTCTTTTTCTATTTAGTATTTTTGGGAATTTCTTTAAGTATCGTAATCAGGTAACCCCAGAATTTCTGAACAGAGGAGATCTGTACTCTTTCATCCGGAGAGTGAGCCCCTCTGATTGTCGGTCCAAACGAAATCATATCCATTCCTGGTAAATGACCACCCAGGATACCACATTCCAGTCCTGCATGACAGGCTTCAACTTTAGGCGCTTTACCAAAAGAAGTTTCATACAAGGCAACCATAGCCCTTAAGATATCAGAATCAGGGTTAGGTTTCCAGCCCGGATAATCACCAGCCTGTTTAACTTCCGCACCCATATTTTCAAAAGCCGCACGTATCGCATTAGAAACATCAGTTTTAGTACTTTCCACACTACTACGTTGCAAAGACTGTGTAATAAACGATCCGTCTTTAATAATCACTCTGGCCAGATTACTTGAAGCTTCCACCAGGTCATCGATATCAGGACTCATTCTGAAAACACCATTTGGCATAGCATATAGCGTATTGACGATCTTTTTAAAGTCTGCCTTAACCATCACCTGTGCAGGCAGTACAGTTTCCTGAGTTGCTAAAACAAGGGTAGGTTCAACAGTGTGATATTCTTCTTTAAGCAAATCCGCAAAAGACCTGATGAATTCAGCAAAGATCCCTTTTTCAGCATTCGCGACAACAACTACCGCAGCAGACTCTCTTGGGATTGCATTTCTTAAACTTCCGCCATTCACAGAACCGATAGCCAGCTCCATAGTTTGTGCCGCAGTATAAAACAACCTGTTCATCAGTTTATTCGCATTTGCCCTGCCTTTGTGGATATCCATTCCTGAATGTCCGCCTTTTAATCCCTTAATCGTGATTTCAAAAGCAGTACTGTCACCCGCAACAGCTTCCTGCTGATAATTGTAATTTGTATTCGTATCTATTCCTCCGGCACAGCCGATGGTCAGTTCATCATCTTCTTCTGTATCCAGGTTCAACAATACTAAGCCGGAAAAGTTAGCAGGATCAAGCTGTTTAGCGCCCGTCATGCCTGTTTCCTCATCGATTGTAAACATAGCTTCCAAAGCAGGATGTGCAATGGTTGAAGAAGCTAATAAGGCCATAATAGCCGCTACCCCTATTCCATTGTCAGCCCCCAGTGTCGTGCCCCTGGCTTTTACCCAGTCTTCATCCACAAACATCTCTATGCCCTGTTCATCAAAATTAAAAACAGTGTCACTGTTTTTCTGATGAACCATATCCAGGTGAGACTGTAAAATCACAGTTTTACGATCTTCCATTCCCGGAGTAGCCGGTTTTTTGATAACGACATTCCCAATAGGATCTGTCACTGTTTCCAGACCAAGTTCTTTACCAAAGCTGACCATAAAAGCAATGACACGTTCTTCTTTTTTTGAAGCGCGCGGGACTGCGTTCAGCCGGACAAAATTGCTCCAAAGTTCCTGAGGTTCTAAATTTTTGACTTCCATTAAAAAATATAAATGGGAACAAGCCTACCAGCCAGACTCCCTGATTAAAATTATAGGTGAAATAAGAATTGGCCAAATTAAGGATTATCGCAATTATATCCTTGTAATTGTTTTCCCAAGGTACCAGAATATATAACTGAATACCGGTGCAGCCAGTACATCAGCGGTATAATGCACATGCTGGATCAGCAATAAAACACCCAATAATCCTGTGGCGATGAAAACAATCATTTTTTCCCTCTTGTTTTCAAGACAGAGACCGACCAGACACAGGGTAGCTGTATGCCCTGAAAAGAACAGATCTTTGGTGATTACATTTGATCCATAAAAGAAAATAGAGAAAGGGTCACTCAGATGTACCAGATGAAGAGGCGCATCGAGCGGGATCATAGAAATGGTTATCATTCTGGCCAGGCAAAGAAAAATATACCCCCACAATGCGGTAATACACATAGACGAATTTCTGATTATTCTCCAGATGAAAAAACCGGTTGCCGGATAAAGGATCAGAAATATCAGATGAGAGACATCGTAGGCTGGTAAACGGCTCAATACCCAGTCATTCATCAGCACTCCGTTCCTGGCCTGTATAAACAAGAAAAAATCCTGCAAAAAGAACAATACCAGGCTCATCACAATGATTCCTAAAATGAATTTTACACGGAAAGCCGGATATTCCCAGGCAAACTGCCAGGTCAGTTGTTTGGACTGCATTAAATATTGGTCAGGTTAGATTTTGTCGCAACAAATATAATATTACTTTTCCTGCCTTTATCTTTTTGAGTCAAAATTGTTGAAACCATCATAAGCATACCGCTTAAAAACTTAATGAATATGCTTATGATAGCTTCATCACCGATAAAAAACAATAGACATATTGATGAAAATATGATTAAAAATGAGGAATAGAAATGTTTTATCCCAATATTTGAATAATATACTATATAAAAACATCATGCATATTAAGAACCTGTTCCTCTATTTTTGCTGTGTCTTAACCCCTCTGCTTGGTTCCTGTCAGGATAAAACAATAGCATATGGCAATAATGACAAGGCAGGAAAATACTTTAACATCAGAGGTTTTAAGATGTACTATGAGGTCTATGGCTCCGGGAAGCCATTATTAATGATTCATGGTAATGGTGGTGACATCAGCTCTTTTACACAGAACATCCCCTATTTTTCAAAAAAATACAAAGTAATCGTTGCCGACAGCCGGGCCCATGGCAAATCTGAGGATACCCGCGACTCATTAAGTTTTGAGATGATGGCAGATGATTATTCAGCACTGCTGGATTCCATGCATATAGATTCAACTTATATCATCGGATGGAGCGACGGAGGTATTAATGCCCTGCTGATGGCAATGAGACATCCCGCTAAAGTCATCAGACTTGCTTCTACCGGAGCTAATCTCTGGCCCGACTCTACCGCACTGAGCCCTGCCCTCTGGAAATCTGAATATGAGACCTTCCGGTCCGGTAAAGAAAAGACATTTAAAACCGCGAAAGAAAAGAATGACTGGAAAATATTTTTACTCGACTGGAAAGAGCCTCATATCCCATTGAGCGCCTTACATCAGATTAAATGCCCCGTACTGATTATTGGCGGTGACCATGACCTGATCAATACTGAACATACCGTATTAATTTCACAACATATCCCTAATGCACAATTGTGGATATTACCCAAATCCGGTCATGCCACCCTGATTGAACATAAAGACGAGTTTAACCGCAAAGTAGACGAATTTTTCCAGGCCCCCTAGCCTCTTACCTACACCTATCTCTATGAAATTAAAACACTACTTACGACCTTTCCTGTTACTGCTGCTAACTTCCCTGTTTTTTGTACAATGCAAACAGAAAGAAGTGAAAAAAGTTGCCCGGGACACTACAATCACACCAAAAAATGCGGTCACCAAATTATATATCGACAGTCTGGAACTGGAACAATATATCAACAGTGCCCAGTTAGAGGATAGCACTGCCACAAGGCTGAGAAATTTTTACAACAGCAGGAACTTCCAGTTTGCCTGGTTAACAGAAAACGGACTGGCAGAACAGGCCAGGGTATTCTATGAGTTAGATAAAAGTTATATCTCCGTTTCCAGGGATAGTACAAAAACTGACCAGATGTTGCATACCAGATTAAGTGATTTAATCAGCAAAGACACTGTAATTCACACCGTGAACCGCTCATTGATTAAACTGGAGTTGCAACTGACCCAACACTTTTTCAATTTTGTCACTTATGCCTATGCCGGAAAAGTAGACCCGGCTGCCTTGCAGTGGTATATTCCGAGAAAAAAGATTGATGCCGTTGCGCTTCTGGATTCACTGGTTGCCAAAAAAGGAAAAGAGCTCGAAGAATGGGAGCCTGTAAACAGCTATTACAGAACTCTGAATAAAGAACTTCTGCGTTGGTACAACATCCAGAAAAGAGGTGCCTGGCCATCCATCAGCCTTAACGATCTTAAAATGGTAAAACAAGGCGATTCAGGATCAGTAATTGTACAGCTTAAAAAAAGACTGGCCGATTTCGGCGATATTAATCCCGGAGATACTACTTCTTATTTCACGGATTCTTTAACCATCGCCATTAAAAAAGCACAGTCGCAGTTTGGCCAGAACCAAAGCGGCAAACCAGACCGCATGTTAATAGCGGCCCTCAATGCACCCATAGAATCCCGCATCCAGCAAATGCTGATTAATCTCGAAAGAATGCGCTGGTCACCTTTAATGCCTGATGGAAAACTGATCCTGGTCAATATCCCGGAATATAAACTACACGTTTTCGAAGCTAAAAAAGAAGTCCTTAGTATGGGGATCGTTGTCGGAAAAGCAGCCAATAAGACTGTGATTTTCAGTAATAATCTGAAAAACATTGTCTTTAGCCCTTACTGGAACATTCCTCCAAGTATTGTACGTGATGAAATCTTACCTGGGATGCGTAAAAACAGAAATTTCCTGGCGCAAAAAAACATGGAACAATATGGATTCAGTGACGGTCTTCCGCTGATCCGTCAAAAACCAGGAAACACAAACTCTCTGGGACGTGTCAAGTTCCTGTTTCCAAACAGCTATAACATTTATCTGCATGATACTCCGGCCAAAGCCCTGTTTGCAGAAAACCAGCGTGCATTCAGTCATGGCTGTATCCGTCTGGCAAAACCAAAGGCACTGGCCGAGTATCTGCTGGCAGACAGGCCGGAATGGACATCTGATAAAATTGATCAGGCGATGAATGCTAAAAAAGAAATCTGGGTAACCATGAAACAACCAGTCCCTGTAATCATTGCCTATTTCACCAGCTGGGTCGATAAAAATGGCATGGTCAATTTCAGAGATGATATTTATGGTCACGACCAGAAGATGGCGCAACAAATGTTCAGTACAAAATAACCAAACAAGTTATTCTTAAGATTATCCTAACGGATAATCTTAAGAATTCTGTTCCAGCGAATTTTATGGAAAAAAGAAGCGTTCTTATCATAGCTCATCCATACAAACAAAGCTTTACCCACTATATGATCTTCAGGAACCAGTCCCCAATAGCGCGAGTCTGACGACCGGTGACGGTTATCTCCCATCATCCAGTAATAGTTCATTTTAAAAGTATAACTATCAGCAGGTTTTCCATTAATCAGCCAGCCATTTCCATTTTTCAAAAGGGTATTTCCTTCATATATACGGATAGCACGCTCATAAAGAGGCATAGAAACGCTATCCAACTTGACGGTCAGCCCCTTTTTAGGGACAATAAACGACCCCATATTATCCATATTCCATTTTCTGTTTGGATCATGCGGATAAATATCAAGGTCCTGAAGATCTTTCGGAGCAGCCATTTCATTGACTGATACGACAAAATCCAGTGCTTTTACCTTTTTCATCATCTCAGGAGAGCCAGTAAACTGGTAACTACTGTCAGAAACGGCGTGAATATCATCATTGATCACAAAACCAAGTTCCTCAAATACCGAAAAATTCACATCCTGAGTTTTGAATCTAACGATATAATCAGTCTGCCCCGCATTTTCAAGAGGTACAGCCTTATTGTTTACATAAACCAGCCCCTGCCTGATCGCCATTTCATCTCCACTTATAGCGATACAACGTTTAATAAAATTCTCCCGTTTATCTACCGGACGGGAAGCTATCGTATATTGTGCATGTACTGCCGCCCTGCCCGAATGCCGCACCAGCTCATAATAATCAGCATCCTGATTTTCCATAGCAGTCGTATCTCCCTGCGGATAATTAAAAACAACTACATCATTCCTTTGAATTCTCCCTAAACCAGGTAGCCTCCTGTATTTCCATTCAATCCCATCCCAATAAGCTTTTGTACCGATTATGGGCATCGTATGATGTGCAAAAGGGAAAGCTACCGGTGTCATCGGGATACGGGCCCCGTAATTGACTTTACTGACAAAAAGATAATCTCCGATCAGTAACGATTTCTCCATTGAACCCGATGGGATTACATAAGCCTCAATAAAAAACATCCGGATGATTGTAGCTGCAATAACAGCAAAAATAACCGCGTCTGTCCATTCACGCCTTTTAGATTTTTTCTGTACAGGAGTCCCATCCTGATTTTCCTTCTTTTTAAACCACATCTGCAAAATTTTAAAATTAGATGATAACCCATATTTATTGTTACAGTATCACAAAATGCAATACCAGGAATTAAAAGACCTTTAAATTTGAGATTATAAACTAAAGCGGTTATGTTTATGGCCGAAATCACCTTTCAGATGAAAAGCGATAGATATAAACAGATGAATCCAATTTTAAGAAACATAGCTATTATATTACTCGTGCTGGCAAATGCAGGTTGTGATCAGCTGACTAAAAATGTAGCCCGTCAAAATATCGCTTACCACGAAACGATCAATGTGATTGGCAATCATCTGATATTAACCAAAGTTGAAAATTCAGGGGCTTTCCTCAGCACAGGAGATTCACTCGGCGACTCTGTAAAGTTTATCGTATTATCTTTACTGCCCCTGCTCGCACTTTTTTATGGGATTTACTATTTACTGAGAAATAACCAGTTGAATAACCTAATGGTCCTGGGCGTTTGTTTTGTAATCGGTGGCGGATTTGGAAACCTGTACGACCGCTTGCTTTACGGATCAGTTACAGATTTTCTCCATATAGATTTTTATATCTTAAAAACCGGTATCTTTAATCTGGCCGATGTATCTATTATGATCGGCATGATCATCCTGGTGATACACTTATACGTTAAACGTGCAATTCAGCTTACATGAGACTATTAACCCTGACTACCTGTTTCTGCCTGCTGTTTGGTGCAGCAAAAGCACAAACTTATTTTGTACGGCTGACTACGACCAAAGGCAATATCACCATTATGCTTTATGATCAGACCCCTGCACACCGGGATAATTTGATCAGACTGGTTAGGAAAGGTCTCTTTAAAGATACTCAGTTCAACAGGGTCATTAAAAATTTTGTCAGCCAGGGAGGCGAACTCGATGATACGATTCTGGACAGAGAAAAACTTCATCCCGAAATACCCGTAGAGCGGCTCGCTGCCGAGATCAAACCAGAACTTTTTCATAAAAAAGGAGCTTTAGGTGCCGGAAGGAATGATAACCCCGAAAAGAGCTCTTATCTGGATCAGGTTTATCTCGTAGCCGGAACCCTGCAAACCGATGCCTCGCTGGATGCACTCGAGGCAAAAAAGGGAATTAAATTTACTGCTGCACAGCGTGAGATTTATAAAACAGTGGGTGGTACCCCACGTCTGGATCAGGATTATACTATATTCGGGGAAATTATAGAAGGGATGGAGGTCGCAGATGAAATTAACAATGTCCCTACAGACAAAAATGATCACCCTTTATCCACAGTAGACTTTAAAATCAGTATTTTGAGTCAGAAAGAAAGCAGACACTATCTTAAACACTGATCTTAAGGTTTAATAATTCGGTCAGTTCTTCTCTTTCTTCTTCTTCAAGATCTATGATACTTTCAAAAAGGGCCAGTAACTGCCCCCGCTGATCAGATAAAAGTAGCGCATCCAGCAAAGCTACATAAGTCTTTTTCTGATCTATACTTAGATTACTGAACAGCTTAGGCTGGATCTCATATAAAGCTTTTAGTGTGTCCAGCAAGTTTTTTCGGCGTTCAGGGGCCTGATGTGCTAAAGCAAATATCCCTTCTTTCTCATAACGCTCCAGCAATTTTCCGGAATATTCCTTCAGGAAAAACTTTCTTTTTACCCTGAGCAGCTCATTCACCTTTTTACTCAGTAATTTGTATTCAGGTGAAGATTTTGAACGGTTATATAACTTTACCTGAGTATCGAATTCAGAACCACTAAAATCAAAGTCAGTAAAAAACTCACTTTCTATATAGACACTGTGAAAATATTCATCAGCTTTTTTATTCAGTGTAGTATATTCCTTGTATTTCTCCTCTCCTCTCTCATTTACATAATAAACCTTTGAGAGTTCTTTATGCAAAGATTCCTTCCATTGTACAAATTTGAGTTTAAATACAACCTGTGTACGCTCATCTTTTAACAGAATGTCTTCTTCGTAATACTGGATATTATCGGTATAATCAAGCGGGATACCATTTACTATAATTGTATAATTTCTTTTCTTATTCAACTCGAGGAACCAGCAAAACTCTGCCTTCAGAAAAGGGATGATTTCCTGTTCCATACTCTCTTCCAGAATCTTGATATTGGAAAAAAGGACCCTTGTACCAGTTTTATCACTTAGTGGAATATCCAGTAAACCGGCCTGATAGTTATTCAGTGCCGATACCCCAATCCTGATTCTTCCGCTTTTCAGCTGATTATTATGCAAAAAGGTAGTTTGCCATTCGGCATCATTGGCAAATTTGAAAAAGGTTAACCGTCCCACGCCATTTTTTCCGTGCATGACAGATCTGTTCCTGTTTGCGGCTAATTGCAGTGCCTTTTCCGACTCATAAAAAGGATCGAATTTGACCTTAAGATTTTTAAAGTTTATCCCATAGCCATTATCGTAGATCTCCAGCCTGTCCATGAAGCCCAGCTCATTTGCAGTATAATTGATCTCCACGGTATCAGCATTGGCATCAAAACCATTCCATATATATTCAGCAAGAGCCTGCTTTTCGTTGTAATTCCGTAAAACCTTTTGGATGCCGCTGGAGGTGATATTTACGTTGTTTGCCATAGAACGGAAGGATATAATAGTTCCCCAAAACTAAGCAATAATTTGAATTATATAATTTTAAAGATCGGGATCGGCGTTTTCTTGCCCAAAAACGCATAAAAATTACACTGTCACGATCAAATAATTCAAAAGTGGTGACATCATTTAGCTAAGAATTTAGTTGGACGCTTTAATTTCTTCCTCCATTCTCAGGCTTTCCTTATGAATCGCATTCATCATCTCTGTCACAAAAACAGCCGACAATCCTTCTTTTTTACCCGATTCAATACTCTTCTCCAAAACCTGCTTAAAACGGTCCGCCTGTAATGGGGCAATATTATTTTTTGCCTTATAAACACCAATTTCCCTGACAGCTCTTTCCCTTTCGCCAATCAGTTCCATCAATTTCTTATCCAGAGAATCGATTTTCTTCCTGTTGATCTGAAGTATATTCATCTTATCTTCTGGATTCCGGACACTTCCGGATTGCGCAAGAACAACCGTATGACTGAACAGACCTGCTAAAAATAAAAAAAGGATCCTGGTATATAATTTCATAACATTTAAAATAAGGACAGATTAATAATTCAAACTTATCAAATACCAAAGAATAAAAAAAATTACACCTCCACACAATAAAGCTTAATTATAAGCGTCTTTGTATATGAGAGCGTTAATTTAGATAGCGGGGATGAGTCGGAGGGCTTATCCCCGTTTCTTTTTACAAGCCTTTGATAATGGTTCTCGACACATGAGGAATATCATCGTCAAAACGGTGAGAACCCGGAATGACAACCTTGTGTAGTTTATCAGTAGCTTTCAAAGCTTTATAAAAATCACTTTCCTCATCTTTACCAAAGATACACCAGACTGGAACTACAGACTTTGACAACTCCGGCATGACTTTATATTTCTCCTTATCAGTAGAACCAAAATTCAGCATGTTCTTCAATTTCACAACATAGCCCGTTGAAAATCCAGGGGAAAGCAGGACCAGCGAGTTCAGTTTTTCAGCCAGATTTCCTGGTAAACGGGATGGTACAAATGCGGCAACATCCGCCCCAAAAGAATAACCAATCATAGAAAAAGACTCTTTACCCCATGCTTTCAGATAGGAAGTTAAAATAAGCTGCATATCCCTGGCAAAATGTTCGGGAGTCCTCTGGTTCCAGAAGTATTTACGGGTATCCAATGCAACGACAGCATATCCGCTTTTCACCAGTTCTTTAACAGTTCCTTCAGAAAACTTATTCCAGCCACCATCCCCTGTTAAGAAAACCAATAGTGGTTTAGCCGAACGGACATAATGTATATGTAAAGGGTATTCTGATAGTTCGCGTGGGATTTGGGCATTAACGTTCGTCAGACCTGTGGCCATGAAGAGCATAACGGCGCTTAATATGGTGGTTAGTTTCATCGTGCCGCAATTTACAGAAAAGCAATCTAATCGCACCAATATGTGATCACAATCATTTTTCAGGCCGGTGGACAGTTTTATATTTGAAAAGATAATTTATTCAAACGCTGGTGGATGCCGGTTAGTTATAAGGGGGTTTTACCGGGAAGTTCAGCCCCCTTCCTAAGCTTTATCCGATTGGGCTTTACCAAAATATAACATTTAAATGAAGATAAATTTGTCTTTTATTATCCAAACCCCTGAATTTGGTACAGGGTTTGCCCATAGTTCTCATAGGAGATATATTTTTATCTGGTAACCTTCATGAAGATAAAAACCAGCTTATATCTATTAGAAACCTATTGAGAAATGATAAAGCAAATTTATGTTGTCGAAGATGATCAGGATATCAGACAGATCATAGAAATCATTCTGGAAGACGAAGGGTATAAGGTCAGACTTTTTCCTGATATTTCTTCCTTCCACGCAGCCAAAGCAGACACTATCCCCGATTTATATTTACTGGATGTTATGTTACCCGATGGCAATGGCCTCGACTTATGTAAAGAAATAAGGACATCACAACAAACGAAAGATATACCGATTATTGTGATGTCTGCGCATGCCAGAGAAGAAGCTATCTTTAAACAGTGTAATCCGAATGATTTTATCAGTAAACCATTTGATTTGAATGATATCCTCTTTAAAATAAAGAAGCAGATAATGCTACATTAGTTTCCGCTATTTCTTCAACCAGTCTGTCAATCTGATCTTTGGTTACATTAGGCATACATATAATGTGACACCAGCCATTTTCCATGGCCAGTTGCCATTTGATCCGGACATTCATCGCCGGTTCAGGCAGGTTTACAGTAATAGAATCCGGGTTCCTCCAGGCATTGACCCCAATCTCCTTTAATCTCATTTCTGCATAAGCTGCTACTTCCAGACTATGTAAGGCTCTTTTTTTAAACCCATCGAGTCCCAGGCATTTGATCATGTACCACAAAAATAATGGCGTATGACCATTTCTTGAACCCGTTATGGTGGTATCCATACTTCCTGTATAAGAAACAGAGCGTGCAATCCGGTCCCTGTTGTTCTTTTTAACCACTACTACCCCACAAGGAATCGGCGAACCGATAAACTTATGACCACTAATTGCAATACTATCCGCTCCGTCAGCAAAATCAAATGCCGGACGCGGTTCTATAAAAGCACTGTAACTTCCCGAAAGGGCACCATCTGCATGAATATAATAATGCTGGATGGCCAGATCCTGTAAAATACCTTTGATTTTACTGACATCATCCCGTGCTTCGGTCATCGTCGTACCTATGTTGGCAAAAATAATGACCGGCATATGCCTGTTCATTTTGATAGTATCCCTCAGATCTTCATAATCTATTTCACCGCTCGGCTGTGTACGGATAACGATATTAGGCATATTCAGCAGATGAAGGTTTTTCTGCACACTGTAGTGTGTAGCCTGCGAAAAGTACACCATCCCTTTCGGATGAATTTCTCTGGCCAGATATAACCCATATAAATTACCTTCAGAACCACCGTTGGTCACATAACCCCACCAGTTATTTACCGGTGCCCTGAAAAGTTCAGCAAAAAACTGCAGCACTTCCCTTTCCATTTCACGTGTACCTATGTTATAGGTAGAAGGGACAAAAGGATCTCCAAGATTGTTGATGGGAAAATTCAGAAAATCCGCCAGTTTAGCGTAATCAAAATCCTTTGATACCGGGTACCCAAGCATCAGTTCCGAGTCGGCAGTTAATCTTTCCATTAATTCCTTCAGTCTCCCTGCGTTTTCCGGGGAGAGGATATACTGTTCCATCTTACAAATACAATTAGTTTAAATGATATGTAAAATAAGTAATCTTAAATTTATGAAACTATTATTTGGCATAAATTAGAAAACAAACACTATTATACTGATATTTACAGTTTTTATAAACCTTTTGATAGGCTTATAATTAATTCATACAGTATAAAAAAACTATCATGGAACCATTTGATGCAATTGACAGGAAGATTTTAAAGGTTTTACAGGAAGATGCACGTTTAAATACCAAACAAATTGCCGGTAAAATCGGGTTAACAGTTACCCCAACTTATGAACGGCTAAAAAAAATAGAACAGACGGGGGTTGTCAAAGATTATGTGGCTTTACTGGACCGGGATAAGATTGGCAAGACGATCGTTGCTTTTATTAATGTTTCGCTGCAACTGCATTCCAAACCATTAATTACTGTATTTGAGAAGGCGATTACTAAAGTTCCCGAAGTGATGGAATGTTTTCACGTCGCCGGTAATTTCGACTATCTGCTCAAAGTAGTCGTTAACGATATGAACAGTTATCAGAATTTTCTTTCCAACAAACTCGCTACCATAGAAAATATTGCACATGTGCAGAGTTCATTTGTAATGACAGAAATCAAACATCAGACTGCCTATGTACTTGATTAAAAAATATGGAAGCCAGCAGACCTTCGAGTATTAACCTGTCTGTTTCAGGTCTGCTGATATCCCCGTTTCTAATCCGGCGGTTCTTTAATCAGTCGGTTGGAATGAACAATTGATTTTCGCATGTTTATTGATGTGTATAATAAAAGATTTAAACGGGCTCTTATTATACAGTAACAGAAGAACGGCCAATCTCCCATGCTAAATTGAATTTCACATATATAACTGTAACCACTTACAATCAGGAAATTACAACTGAATCGCTGGTGTAATTAATATTTAGTGTATATATTATGCTTTATAAAAAATAAACATTTATAATTAAACATTTTTTTACATAAAAATAACACAATGTGTATCTAAAGATAATTAATAATGTACAACTTGCAGACGTGGCAGAGAACGATAAAAGCGCATTAAAAGAATACGGTAAACGGGTTAGGACCTTTAGAAAAGAAGCAAATATTTCGCAGGAAGCATTAGCTACCTTTGCACAGTTGTATCAATCCTATATTGCCTCCATAGAAAAAGGAGATATTAATATAGGAATACTTGCACAGGAAACGCTGAGTAATACATTTGGGGTAAAACATTATCAGTTGTCTGATCCTGATTTCCCTATTCCTCCCAAAAATGTTTTAAGGGAAAACATCAGACGGTATATCGCCTCTAAAAACATTGATCCTGCCTGTTTAAAAGATAAAATGCCTAACCATGTCAGGCACATGAACGATTTATTGAAAACTGGTTTTCTCAATGAAGCACGGACAAGTAAACAGATCGCTGAAAAATACAAAAATGAATATGAGCTGGAAATCTCACCAACCCGTATAACTGAAATATTGAGAAAAGGGCCGGGAAGCAACAACATTGAAATTATCAGGCCTTTGAACGGGAAACAGAACAAGTATAAATTAAAACAATAAGAGCCTGTTAAAAAATCAGCTGATCAGTTCAGGCTCTTAAATAGAGCTCCTTCGCCTTTTCGATGGGCAGAAATTACTGCCATTAACAAAATGGTTAGCCTTTTTCTGTTAATTTCTTTCGGTTTAAAAGCTCCTTTATAGCTTCCACATCTTTAGAAAGAATGTCAACTATGGTTTTGACAACCTCAGGTTCTTTAACAAGTGTACTCTCCGTTTTTTCTGCCGTTTTTTGTTTCATGATGAATGAATGGTCTCATTTAAATGACTCGGAATTATTATCTAATGCGGCAAATATAATAAAATACGATCTCCACTAGTTGTTTTATTTTCAATTACTTAACCAAAAATCTAAAAAGAATAACCTGAAAAATACATTTTCTTTGTTTAAGTGTATTTTTCACACAATTTGTTATTTTTTATCGCTTAATCAGATAAGTAATAATCTTGTTGCAGAACTTAATCATCCCCTGCAAATGCCGGCCATTACACAGATTTTGCCAGGGGCCGGTGACTAACAGGAAAATTGCAGGAATTAGCAATAAAACACATTTGATTGGCTTGCGTATGAAGTTCGTTTGCCTTTGCAATCATTTCTTCCCTGAGTACAGTTACCAAAGGATTCAAAACGACTGCTGTAAACCTTCCGCTTCCACTTTCGTCCTCTTCCATTGTACCTTCTGCCTGATCAGTATAACCAGTAACAATTACTCCATTCACTGTACATAGATGAAGATACCAGAGCATATGACAGGAAGATAAAGAAGACAAGAACAATTCTTCCGGATTATACCTTGTCGGATCGCCTAAAAATGATGGATCTGAAGATGCAGGAATATGGATCTGTTTATGCTCAACTGAGATCATATGATCCCGGCTATACCCTTTATAACTGGTCGTTCCATGACCAGTATTACCCGTCCATTCAATTGTTGTAAGATATTGATGCTGCTTCATTCTGTTATTAAAGATATTTAAGGGCCTGGTAGATCAAGCCCTTAAATATAAAAAGAATCAGCCGTCCTTAAGCTAAAGGCTTAAAGTAATTTAGGTTGCGCGGCCTTTTTGCCAAAACGTAACCCTACAGCAACCTCGTGAGTTCCTTTACTGATCCTTCCAAGATTAGAACTACCAAACCCTGTCTGATAACTGTATCCAAATTTGATATTATTATTCAGGATAACGGATAATATGCCTGCAATCTCGTCCGTGGTCCTGTAATTTACCCCAAATCCAAACCTGTCTTTCAGGTAAACTGTGGCTGACACATCAGCCTGAGTATCAAAAGTCCTTGCATAAGCAACCATAGTCGCTGGCTTTAGCTTCACCTCCTCATTCAATGTAAAAAGATAGGCCCCGCTAAAATAATAGGTATTACTATAATTTCTCTTTTCTTCAGCAGATGCTGTACCAAGACTGCGAAAACTTAATCGTGGTAATGAAGCGCCAATGTAATACTTTTCCGGGCTATACAACATAACACCCAACCCTGCTGTCCCAACCGTTTCCCGGATATCATTGCGAAAACTGATATCATGCGGGTCAACTTCCGAATAACTTGCTATATAATTTCTGAAACCCGCACTGACAGAAGCTGCGAGAAAATTACCCTCAGAAAGCTGTACTGATTTAGCAAAAAACGCAGAAACCTCCGTCAGTTTTTCAATATTGAATTTATCATAAGTCAATGATAATCCTGCCGCACCATTTATCTTCTCCAATGGCAGACTTCCATTTAACTGAAAAGTATATGGAGCACCTTCTATTCCCGCCCATTGTTTTCTGCTGTTCAGATTTACTGATCCGGCTTTATCTAATAAAGAATAAGCTGTATTAAAAGGAATCTGGTTATCATGGTATTGATTAAATGAACCGGACTGCTGGGCCTGACTGATATGCACCATCAGGATCATTGCAATAATTAAAAAGAATTTCATAGCTATATTTTATATTTTGATGAGGCCGGAATCTGGTCCCGGCCTGTTTAGAATTAGTATTTAAGGATAAAATAACCCGTTTTGCTTTTCACCTTGCTGTCTGTCTGATATTCTATCAGGCAGAAATAAGTTCCTTGTGGTAAAGCTTCCCCGGATTTTGATTTCCCCACAAAAACATGCTGATCATTATCGTATCCTTCCACATCGAATACTTTAAGACCATTACGATTAATGATAGTCACTTTATTCAGCGGAAAATCTTTAATACCGTCTATCGAAAGAAATTCGTTTACTCCGTCTCCATTAATTGACAAAGCCGGATGAACCCTCAACCCATCCCCTATTGCATCTGCTATCTGAACATCCTGTACGGAAAACTCTGCGGCTGCATAACGATCATTACCTAACTGAACAGCAGTGATTTGTGTTTTACCAATTCTTAATCCTTTAAGATCGTTCCCGGTCAGGGAAACAAGATCAGGATTTGCCACCTTAAACGTAACCGGCAGACCAGCACTTGAAACTGCTTTCAAACTATAAACACCGTTGAGCTGAAGAACCGGTATACTTTCAAAAGTAATCGTCTGTGCAACTTTGCTAACCAGGAGCAGACGAGTAGCACTTGGTGTTGTTGCATAATTTGGATTAGCCGGAGCAGTAGCCGTTATGAATACATTTCCGACACCCGTCAGATGTATTTTATTATCCTTAATAATAGCTACAGCCGGGTCGGCACTACTCAATACCGGCGTTTCTCCACTTGTCAGTGTTACATTAGGTACAAAATCAGTATCGCCAACAAATTTTGAAGCGATCGGATCAAACGTTATCGTTCTGGTTGTAGAGGTAATGGTTAAATTTCCGCTGATATAGTTAAAACTATAATTACCGGCCGAAGCACCGGATAGGATAATCGGATATACACCAGCTGGCGAATTTTGTACCGCAAGCGTAGAAGCCAGAGGAGGGTTCTGTATCACATTTTGCCCCTCAGCATTTACAAAACCACTGTATTTAAAAGTTAAAACTGGGTTATCAGCACCAAATATTCTTGTTTTATGATCGGCAGTTACTGTTAATACAGCTTTATCAACAGCTAAAATTCCGGTTTCATAACTAAACGTATAATTTTGAGCAGAAGCAGAATTGCCCGAAATACTATAGGTCCCCGCAGGAGATAATGGGTTCGCTGTCGTAGTCAGCAAAGCTGGTGCAGCTATAGCAGTAACCAAAGTTTCTCCATTTACAAAACCATCATAAGTTGCGGTTAAGACAGGGTTTGATTGTCCGTACAATCTCGTTTTATTATCCGCCCGTACAATCAGCATCCTTTTATTAACAATCAGGGATTTACTAACCACAACAGCAGTAAAACCGGTTGTAGCTGCAAAAGACGCTGTAATATTTACAGTCCCCGATCCTACAATTTTCACTCTTCCGTTCTCAATTACAGCAACTGTCAGATTATCTGAAGCATAAGTTGGCTGTAATCCCGAATCAGCAGTAACAGCAGGATTAAAACTGGCATCTCCATAACTCACTACCGGCAAATCAGGATAAACGACTGATGGTACACTTTTAATGGACAACTGTCCGGCTATATAACTAATGGTATAATTAGACGCAGTTGCCGCACTCACATTAATCGGATAAATCCCTTTTCCTGAACCGGCCGTTGCTGTCGTCACTACAACAGGTTTGTCAATTAAAACAGAAGATTGATCACCGTTGACAAAACCAGTATAAGTAATAGTAAATACAGGATCAGGTTGCCCCACTCCTCTTTCAGCATTGTCAGCTTTAATAGTTAAAGCTGCAGGTGTCACATTAAAAGTGCCAGGTAAATAACTGACTATATAATTTGAAGTTACTGTTAAACCTGAAACATTAACCGGATAGATCCCCACCCCTGAGGACCTGGTTACTGTAGTGGAAACCACTGTCTTCAGATTTAAATCAATTGCATTATCCTGTGAGGCAAGCCCAGTATATGATAATATAAGTTCTGGAATTTCCTGACCATACGACTTGGCCACATCAATGACTTTGACCGTAAGTGGCGTTTTTGTAACTGTCAGTACCCCTTGCTGATAACTGAATCTATAATTTGAAGCCACAGCTCCGGTCACACTGATGGGATAGATGCCCGCATTCGTGTTTATGCTTGCAGTGGTTGAAACCTGAGGTTTAACACTTAAAACATTTTCAGTTTCACCATAAGCCAGCCCGGCATAACTTACCGTCAGTAAAGGATTTGTCTGATTATACCCTCTGGTCTGCGGATTCGCAGTAATTGTAACTGGTTTCTGATCCACTTTCAGTATTGCCGTTCCAATAATCCCCGGACCAAAAGTAGCAGTGACTACTGTTGTACCGGTTCCTTTGATTTCCAGTAAGCCTGTAGCGTTCACTATAGCTACTGCAGGATTTGCAACTGAATATATCGGTTCTTTCCCTAAACTCATTGCTGCCGGATCGAAGGCAGCGTCCCCATAGGTCTTATTCATTGATGCAAAAGCAATATTTCCTTCCGTCAACCTTCCATTCACAAAAGTGATTGTATAATCGGTTGAACTCAAACCTGAAGGAACAATCAGGAAATCATTTCCATCAGCCTGTTTGGTAAATACAAGTGCACCTGATAACTTACTGACATCGTCCTGATTAACAAAACCTTCAAAGCGGGCAGTAAAAACAGGATCGGCCTGTCCCGTCAGTTTAGATTTATTGTCAGCAATTACACTTAAAGCTATTTTCGAAACACTAATATGCTGACTAAGGAGACCAGGTCCAAAAACCCCGTCTTCTGTTTGTGAAGCCGTTATATCTGCTTCGCCTGCACCTATTACTTTAACTACCCATTCACCCGCTGCATTTTTTTCTACAAGGGCTACATTAGGGTTACTGCTATTGAAAATGATTTCATTTGTCGAATTACTGGTCACCTGAAAGGCCAGAGGCTGGCTTCCATAGACTGCTGAGACAGGGAAGCCTGAAAAAGTAATCACCTGTTCTTTTTTAGACTCTACGGTAAGTTTCCCTTTGACCGGATTAAAGCTATACTGATCCGAACCTAAACCTGATACATCTACATTAATATCATATATACCTGCCGGAGATGCTGCATCAGCCTGTATGGTTAACACAGGAGCACCAGTGATTACTGTGGCATCATCCGAATTTTTAAACACACCATAAGTGAACGTTGCAGCCGGATTCAAACTGCCTTGTGTTTTAATCTTATCCGCTGCAATGACATCCAGTACAGCTTTCGCAATAGTCAGTGTACTGGTTACCTCGGTAGCCGGAGCATAATTTGCGCCTCCGGCCTGATTAGCCCTTATGACCACTGTTCCAGATTTCCGGAGCATTACCTGGTTACCATTTTCAACCGATGCAATTGCCGGATTATCTGAAGTATAAATAACAGGATTACCACTAGCACCGCCTGTAGCAGTCAGAACGATATTTGCATCTCCATAAACTTTTGTAAATGTTGCCGGGAGACCAGCAATAGTTTGTGCAGTGGCTGTTACCGTTATACTTTTAGTTGCGGTTCCCGCATCTGTAACTATATTTCCAGGTTCTGTAACTGTAATTACAGCAGTCCCTCCACCTATTATTTTCACCTTGCTTCCATTCAATTCCAGAATTCCGGCTGGGGCAACTGTATATTGAAAGGCACTTAATCCGGCAGTACTACTGGCCGTAAGTGTGAAATCGGGGTCTCCTACTTTAAATGTAGCTGGAAAAGTGTTTGTAAAAGTAACCTGCTGAGGCGATTTCGGCATTGCCAGTGTAACCTTGCTACCATCAAGTACAATTGAAACAGTTCCGGCCGCATTACCACCAAGCCTGGTCTGAACAGTTGAAACAGTCTGACCAGAATTGGCCCCATCTGGCCATACACCATCTGAAGAAATATTATATCCTGTGATTGATCCGTCTGTTAAACTACGCTGTTCAATACGCCGGATACCATTTGCATCCGTATTCACCAACATAGTTCCCCATGTGCCGTTAACTCCATTCACATGATTGAAATAAAATGCCGCCAATCCCGATACTCCGCTCGCTGCGGCGCTGGAAACCCCGTCATTTTCAATAAAAGTCCCTGCAACCGGTCTTCCGGTCCCCGCTTCATTATCATATAAAAACACAAAGTTCTTCGCTATTCCGCCAGCTGCTGGTGTACTTCGTATAGCCGTTGCAAATTTCGGGTCATCTTCCTCATTATCCTTTGCAGCAACCCCAAGTACTTTTAGCGGCTGGTCTTCTGGTGAGTGAACCATATAAGCAATTGCTGCGGGATCTGCTCCTTCAGGATCATTGAGAGATACTCTCAGAAAAACTTCACCTATAGTTCCTTTAACAGTTTCCTGTATAAACCAACCAGCATAAGTTCCACTTGCATCAGCAGTCAGCACTCCATAATCCGAGCTGAGTTTGCCTAATTCTGAAGAACCATTGGTATCATCAGTAGTAATCGGAGGCATAAAAAAGTCACCTGAACTATAGCCCGGGGTTCCTGGTTTCACATTCACAGGGGGAAGAATAAACATGTATTTTGGAGAGGTTGTTGTCCCAAGCACATCATTGACAATCTTATTCTCATACCGGTAAGTTTTACCTGCTTTCAGCCCGGTTATTCTGGCCCTGTATACATAAGGAATACCAGCTCTGAGTTCACCACGGGACCCCGTACTTCCCTCAATATATTTAGGAAAAATAAGCATTTCCAGCTTGGGGACCTGTCCTGATACTTGTATCGAAAACAAAGTCAATATAAATAGTAAAAGTCTTTTCATCAGTAAGTATTGTTTTTTCGGTATATAAATTTTCCCGTAAGCCTTATTTGCTCATCAATGGAATTACCTGTCCATCTCCATTAATATAGATGAGATAGACACTGCTGGCCTGTTTTCCAGGCTCAGGAATTAATGGCAGCGTAAATGTTGCCGTGGATAATACAGCCCTGTCATCCGGATCTTTGACAACCAGTGTAAACTCTTTGACCGGTCTTGAACTTTGGTCCCTGCCCGTTTTGATTTTTTGAAATCCGGAAAAAGAACGGGAAACGTTTTGCCATGCTCCCACCTGAACCGGTTGAAGGGCATATGGAATATAAGTACTTGTTAAAACATAAATATTTACTTTATCTGGTAAGGATTTTGAAAAATTTGCCAGACTGATTTTCACGGAACCCGAATCTGGTTTCAGCTCTTTATCAAAATCATTCAGTCTGGAGTCAACTATTTTCAAAGGTGAACTGATAGCTGGCCTGAACATAAAATAAGCATGGGCTTCAAAAGCATCTACCGAAAGCAGTGTGTCCAGTAACAGTAAATCTGCGTTGTAAAATCTAAACCTGTTTTTACCCGAGAGTAAGCTGAAATTTTTACCATTGGCAGTAAATTCATGATCAGTTCCCTGTATAATACGAGTCTCCCCTGAAGCGAAATTGGCAATTGATAAATTACCAAACCCGGGATCTGATACCGGATCTCCTTTTGAACAGGAACAGATATTAAGCAGTGCTAAACTAATTGAAATCAAGTAAAGGATTATCCTCATTGGTTAGGAATAATGAAAGAGCAGCCCCCTTTGAATAGCGGGGCGCTGCTCTTTTTAAATAATAAATTGATTTAATATAATCAGCTCCAAATTAGTCCTGAGAAGTTTGAGGCTTGAAATTCAACCATCCTGAAGCCCAGTTTGAATAATTTGCGTCAGTTACCGCACCTTTAGTGCTCGATGCGTCACGTGGGAATAAATTATCAAGTGTATAAGTTGAAGAAACAGCAGTAGTATAGAAAGGACTTAAAAGCGCACCTGTACTAGTGGCACCTAAACCGATAAATGCTTCAGCATTGTCAGATACCAGGATAGAATTTGTGCTTCCTGTTAATGAAACGGCAGTTGCAGGGCTGAATACTGTAGTGTAAGAATGTACAATGTTACCAGTGAAGCCACCAGCAGTTGCATTAACTTCAGTACCAGTCTGGAATTCTGCACCAGTATTATAACCAGCTATGATTGAATTTGTGATAGATAAATCAGAATTTCTTCTCCAGCGGTTACCAGCACGTAATCCATCACTCTTAGCACCATAACCTAATAAAGTGAAGTTAGAATAAACTGGTTTTGTTCTAGGGAAAACTGTCGAACCTGTACCATCATTATCTGATTCAATTCCATTCGAGTCAGAAACACTACCACTTGTACTATGCGTAGAAGCCGGGTCTTTTAAACCAATTGCATATTTGATAGTTCCTGAATAACCGAAATCAGTATCAAAATCATCGTCATCATTACCAAGCGCTAACAGATAACTTGGACTTACAGTACCTCCGAAAAATTCAAAAGCATCATCAGCACCAAAAGATACCTGTACGTGATCAATAGAAGTACCTGATCCTACACCACCCATAGTTAATCCGTTAATTTCGTTGTCTGGTGCCAGTTTATAACCAGCATACTCAATACGAACATACTTGAATCTGCCTGAGTTATCTGCAGCAACAGTACCTCCGTAAGTGATATCAACACCTAATGAGACACCATTCTCATCATACTTTGGCAAACCTTCGATCTGAGGAGCAGTAGTTCTGTTTGTCGTAGAATTTCCTAATATAATTACCCCTCCGAAATCACCGGCAACACGTGATCCGGCAGCTTTTGGTGAAGTAAATACAATTGGTTTTGCTGAAGTACCTACTGCATCAATTGTAGATCCTTTAGTTATTACCAGAACCCCTGCAATAGCATTTACTACAGCAGACTGAGGATCAACTTTGTAATTTACAGTTTCTCCGGTGGTAATTACAGTACCTGGTTTAATGGTTAGTTTAGCTCCGCCAGTCACATAAACTACTCCTTTTAATTTGTAAACTTTTCCTGGGCTCAATGTTCTGTTTGCAGTGATGTTCCCAACAATTACAGAATCGGCTCCCGTAAACGGGCCGCCAGCCCCGGTTGAACGGTCAAAATTTCCATCAGTTCCTTTTTTACAGCCAGTGACTGCGAATGCTGCAATTGTTACAATTGCAAGCGCCTGTTTTGTGAATTTTTTCATTGTTTTTAAAATGGTTTTATGGTTTTTGTAATATATCTTAAAGTTAACAGATTGGTGTTTTTATAAAACTTATTTAATGTTAAATTATTATTAATAATAATTTGATTAAAAGATAATTATAACAACTATATAAACTTTTTATTCACTATAATAAGGCCTAAAACCTATAGGTAAACGACATACTGACATTTGTCCCCGATTTCAACTGATAGGTTATAAAATCACCTTCCTCTTTTTTATATCCATCAGTTTTACCAGGTACTCTTACAAACTCATCCTTCCCTCCACCGACATAACCTTCCCAGTTTTTATAAAAAGTGGTTTTCGCATTTAAAAGATTGGCTATATTAAGTTTAAGTTCAGCCTTCTGCTTAAACAGACGGGTAAATAACTGAAGATCGACCAGGTCCCGTCCCATTTCATATTCAACTAACTGTGGGTTATCACTGATTGTATTGGTACGATATCCGGATTTATTATAAACCACGTTTATACCATACTGGTCTTGTGTATAAGACAAGCCTATATTGGCAATCCAGGGAGACTGACCAAACAAAGCCCTTTTGGATTTCAACTCCTTAACAGTCTTACCATCAGCACCTTCATAGCTCAGCGCTACGACATTCGACCGGATAATAGTTCCATTTCCAAAGATGGAAAGGTTACGCAACCAGGCTTTATCAGCAATAAAAGACATTGTTTTTCTGATTTCCATTTCCAGTCCATAATTCACTGCCGATTTCTGGTTTTGAAAAGCATACTGGTCAACAGCCATATCCTGAATAAAAACCAGTTCAATTGGCTTATCAAAGTGTTTATAAAATCCGGATAAGGATATAATTTCTCCCGGCGACGGATACCATTCATATCTGATATCTGCATTATTAATTTTGGTACTTTTCAGATTTGCCCCTTGTATTCTTGCGTCCAGATTAGGATCATATGGATTAAAAACCGACGTCTCTCTGAAATCAGGTCTTACTATAGTTGTGGCATAGGAAGCCCTGAAATTCATCTGCTCTGTCAGACTATAAGTAATGTTTGCAGATGGAAGAAAGTTATTATTATCATCCCTGTTTACCTCATCATCCTTGGTTTGATATTGTAAATTAGTCAGTTTATAACTCTCAAAGCGAACTCCATATACGAGCCTTATTTTTTTCAGGATCTGCTGATCCAGCATGGCATAGGCACTTTGAGAAGTTGATTTACCACTAAACTGAGAACCTGATTCTGCAGGTACATTATAAAATACCTGACCGGCACCTGTACCTAATAATTCAGGTCTCAGGCTATATTCGTAAGGACCAACCTCTATATTATCATGAGAATCATTGTAAATCTGAACTGTCGTATTTGCCAGATCTCTTTTTTTATAGAAACCGCTGTAGCCAATCTTTATCAGGTTTTTGGCTTGTAGAAAATCAAAAGACCTCGACAAATTCACACCCCAGTTATAATCTTTTTCTTTAGTATCAGTATACAAGCGGTAATCGGGGTTACCATCATTCAGATAAGGATTTGCTACCAGATAACGCTGATAGTAGGACTGTCCGTTAATTTTACCGGAATTAAGCGCTGTAAATTTGCGCTGATCATCAATAGTCTGTCCAACACTTGTATAAGATCCGTTCCAGGTTAATTTGAAACCAGCCTCACCGATAGCATGTTCACCTTCCAGTTTATGTTGTAAAACAGTCGTACTTTCAGGAATCTGAAGATTGAATTTTATCCTTCGGGCTGGGGCCGGATCAGTTTCATCATTAGCTGTTCTACTATTGTAAGTATAATAGTCGTTCTTATATACATGAGAATACATATTTCTCAAACTCAGTTTAAATCCTTTTCCCTGAAGACCAAAATTAAGCAGCCCACTGAGTGTTGAGTTATATTTATAAATATTTCCATTCTGACGTACGTCTGCACTATCAATCATTTTTACGGTAAAACCAGCTCTGGTACTTATATAATCATTGATCTCCTGGCTATTTCTTAGTGTAGCCCCACCTACAAAACCAAAGTTCATCCCGTTTTTCAAGGCGTAAGTTCGCCCTAATGAAAAACGATAATTCTGATTAGGCATAAATCCATAACGGTACATCCTGAAGCCTTCAGGATCGAAAGCCTTGCTTTGTGCGGTTACGTAATCCGGGACCCCTCCCTGATTACTACTCACCCAGCTACGTAAACCCGGAGGCAACTGGTGCCCGTTTCCAATAAAACTGAAGAACTCTGCATTCCCCCTCTTTCCTGCCTGCAGAAAATCTTTTCCAATCGTATTGCTGTTATATCCTGTACCAAGCTGAAACTGTGTAAAATTCTGAACTGGTATATCCAATGTATTCACAACAACTTGTCCGCCAGCAAATTCAGAAGACAAATCGGGTGTTGCTGTTTTATTCACAACTACACTACTGACCATCTCGGCAGGTATCGCATCAAAAGCAAAGTTCCGCTGGTTCATTTCTGTACTCGGTTGTGTCACTCCGTCAATTTGTGCCTGATTATATCTGTCACTCAAACCACGCACAACCACATAACGGTTATCCACGACATTCAGACCACTCACACGTTTAAGTACCGCTCCCACATTATTATCTGGCGTTCGGGAGATCTGAGCAGCCGAAATCCCATCAGAAATCCCCGCTGCATTTTTCTGTTTCGCATACAAACCTGCCGTTGAAGCCCGCTGGAAACCTGAAGTAACCACGACTTCCTTTAAAGCATTCGCCGCAGGTTTCATAGAGATATCCAGTTTTGTCATTCCCCCGGCTTTGATCTGCACGCCGGTTATCCTTTGCGTCTGATAAGAAATATAACTGATTTCCAGGGTGTAAGTACCCGGCGGAAGAGACATCGTATATTTCCCGTCTACAGCACTCTGCATCCCCGATCCCAGTTCAATAACCCTGATACTTGCGCTAGGAAAGGTCTCCCCCTTTTCGTCGCTGATTGTGCCGGTAATTTTTCCCGGCTCTGGCTTTTTTACAGCAGTCCTCATGACCAACCGGACAGAAACATTCGAATTTAATATAGAAAAACTAAGATTGGTCTTCTTTTCCAGGTCATCCAGCACACTTCTCACCGGGACCTGATGATAATTAATATTTTGCAAATGAACCCCGCTCATCTGTACCGGGTCAAATACAAATCTAAATGAGGATTGTTTTTCAAGCTCTTTTAATAAACCCTGTGCCGTACAACTTTTATAATTCAGTGTAATTGTTCCACTTTGTGCATGTAGTTCTGAAATGCAGTTAAATGATAGAAAAATAAAGAGAAATGAGATCAATAAAATGGACTGAGAAGAGTATACTGCATATTTTTTTTTGGACAGTAAATTTATAATCATACTTTTGGAATGGTTTATTGCGCCTGTGAATCGTAATTTATCATTGTTTTTTTGCCGGTTTTACCGGTAATTAAGAGAAGTACTGCCGCCAGCGGTACTTCTCTTTTTTTTAGGCCGGGCCTGGTTCATTAAGCGCTCAATTCATAATAACATACCCCTCAGGGATTTTTTTAAACTTTAAATGGTGGGTAAATAAAAGTGTCTGAAGAACGTCTCTGACAGGTTCATTGCGGAATTTACCGCTGATTGCAAAACCATTCAGTTTGTTCTTATCAAACTCGAGTACTATATCATAATAGGAAGCTACCCTTGCCAGTGCTTCTGTAAGGTTCATATTATCGAATATCAAGGTTCCGTCTTCTGTATAAGATTTAACCTCTCCGCCCGCTGTAAAAACACCTTGCCGACCTTCCATCCCCATCTGGCTATATTGTTGGCCAGGAATAAGTTTTAGTGGAGAAAAACCTTTGATTTTACTACCTATTTCAACCTTTCCGGTATACAGACAGATTTTTTCAAGCTGATAAGCTTTATAATTTTCGACAGTAAAAGAAGTTCCCAGTGCCGTCGTTGACAGTTGGGCCGAGTAAACTGTAAATGGTCTCTTTTTATCTTTTGCGATTTCAAAGAAACCTTTTCCTTTAATCAGAAAAACTTTACGGTTATCCGGAGCGAAAGATGCAGGATATTTAAAGACTGAACCAGAATTAAGCGTAACCACAGAATGATCAGCTAGTGTAATAATCTTTACAGAACCCACAGGGACCCTGACAATGGTAAATGAAGATTGTAGTTTTAAGTTCTCAGTCTGCCGGTGCAGGAAATAGCCTGCCGCAGAAATAATTAATAATGAAGCCGCAACTGCAATGCTGATCAGTGTTTTAAATAAAGGTTTAATTTTATAGCGGGGGGCAGCTACAGGCTTTTCCTCCACCAAAGGCATGGTTTCGAGGTAATCCATATCAAATTCCCCGTTCTCAACTAATAGAAAAAATGCATCCAGCTCAGCTGCATCCAATTCCTTTTCCAGGAACCTATGATATAGATTCTTTTTCTCACTCGACTTCATACTACTATATACTATCGGGAGATCGCTTTAGGGGGGATGATAATTAAAAATAATTATCTATAGAATAAACGATTGGTAAAAGGAGGTAAATATAATCCGCTGAATCGGCCAGTTTGCTCAGATCTCTTTTGGCTAAACTCATATGCTCTTTGATCGTTTCCTTACTGACAGAAAGCAGTTCAGCCGCTTCGGCATAAGTCATTCCATCAATCTTACAAAGCTCAAAAGTCTGTCTTCTCCTGGAAGGGATCTCAGTCATAATTTTACGGAGCCGGGCCAGATCCATAGCTGCGGTAATTGCGACATGCTGATTAGCTTCTTCCTGAGCTGAAAGATAACGCTCCCGGAAAACACTTTTCATTTTCTGATCAGATAAAACCCGTTTCAGCCAGGTAAAAGTTACATTTTTGGTAATGGTAAAAAGATAAGGTTTCAGTTCGCGGTCCGGATCAAGATTGGCCCTTGCTTCCCAAAGTCGAAGAAACACATCGCTTGCCAGTTCTTCAGCAAGTTCTGCAGAACGGGTATGTTTAAAACAATAAGATCTGATATCCTGATAGTATAGCTTATAAATCCGGGTAAAAGCATATTCTTCACCATGAATGAAATCCTGAATAATATCTTTAGTTAATACCGTCATACCCTGCAAATTTATATCGAAAAATAATGCAGTATATAAACTACATATTAATTAAATATTAACTTAAATGAACATATATTAATACATTCTGGCGACTGTTAAACCTGGCGTTGTTAAATCCACCTGGGCTCTGGAATCATATATTATTTTTGGTACATCCTGAACCGCATCAGCCTTTTTCCCTCCGGCAATACTTAAAGGTTTCGGCAGACAACGCTGGATCAGCGGATCTGAGAGATCGCCGAAAGCCAGTAAAGGAAGTACACTCAGTTCGTCCGCAGAAAGGTCCGGTATTAATCCATTGCTGTAATCTCCTTTCCCGGCCGAATTATAGAGTTTAAAAATCATGGGATAGATCTCCCATTTTGGTACTATCTGGGGGCTTCTGTAATCTTTAATCACAAAACTGGCCATATCCTTACCCAAAGTTTGCTGCCCCAGCTGAATCACGGCAATATAAGGTCTGAGTGCATTGATCAGGAGTTCTGCTGCCGAAGCAGTATGACTTCCGGTTAGTATATAAACCCGGTTTAAACCCAGGCGATAAGTCGAAGCTGTTGCAAAACTCATCCACTGACCTGCCCCAACCCTATTCATTTCAACTGCAAAGCTACTTTTCCGGGTACCCGCTTTTGCATTCCCCCTGTATTCTACAAAGATGTCCCCTTCTCTGGCATTCGGACTTATCATAGCTGCTAAAGTTGCTGCTACCGGCACACTCCCTCCCGGATTGTACCGCACATCGAGAATAAGTTCCTGTACCTGCTTTTGCTTAAAATAAGTAAAGGCCTGTCTTAATTTGTCCAGTGCTGTATTTTCAAAAGAATTCAAAAAAAGATAGCCAAATATCTTACCACCGGACTGAAAAACTTTATAAGTATAAACAGGGTCTTCTGTATTTATCAAGCGTGAGACTGTAGTTACCCCGGTTTTTCCTTCCAGTTCCAGTACTACGACCTGCCCGTTAATACTATTGGTGGTCAAAGCGGCTATATTACCTGCCACAGGTATACTTCCATTAATCGTTCTGATAACATCTCCACGTTTTAAACCAGTATCTTCAGCTCTTGACCCAGGAACAACCAGACTGATTACCGTTTGTACCTGACCATCGCTATTTTGCAGCGTAATCCAGTCAAATCCAAAAGTATGAACCAGTGAGGGTGGGTAAGTTTCAGGCATATCCGGGTTGACCAGGGCTGAAAACCGGTCAGTGCCATTTTTGATCTCTTTAAAAAAACTACCAGGAGCCTGACTAAAACCAGGTTTTGCTGGTAGACTTGTATTCCAGTAATAATAAACTTTCATACTGTCCAATATCCAGGAATTGATGTTTTCCTGACTGCCGGCAGGGTAATCAGGCTTGTCCTCCGACTTTCTGCAACTGCTGAGCAAGAAGACCGTCAGGTTTATCAGCAGAATTTTGAACAGCAGTGCATTTGATTTCATAGGACCTTATCATCAGAGATCATAAAAATAGTTTCCCTATATAAAGTTTATATTAAGATAAAAACATATCATTTCGGAAAAACACCATTCAACCAATTTTTATATACTTTTATATTTTAAATATTCATTATGATCAAAAGAACAATTATTGCAGCCCTTTTTCTACTTTTTTCTGGCGCGCAATTATTTGCACAGCGACTGATTATCGGAACCTATAACCTGCGTAACGATAATAAGGGCGATATTGGTAACCTGTGGGTACAAAGAGCTCCCATTGTAGCTGACCTTTTACGTTTTCATCAGTACGATATCTTTGGAATCCAGGAAGGGTTCAAAAATCAGCTCGACGATATCAATAACGCATTACCGGAATATGCCCATTACGGATTGGGCCGCGATGATGGAAAAGATGGAGGGGAACACTCTTCTATTTTTTACCGCAGGGATAAATTCAAACTCTTAAAAAAAGGTGATTTCTGGCTGTCACAGACACCGGATCAACCTGGATTGGGTTGGGATGCAACCTGCTGTAACCGTATCTGCAGCTGGGTTGAGTTGCAGGAAATTAAAACCGGCAGGAAATTTTACTACTTCAATGCACATTTTGATCATCAGGGAAAAATTGCAAGGGTAGAAAGCAGTAAACTGGTATTGAGTAAAATGAAGGCTATTGCCGGAAACGAACCAGCTATCTTTACCGGAGACCTGAATGGCGGGCATGATAGTGAATGGTATTTAACACTCGCTGGTTCAGGTTATCTGAAAGATACCTTTAACCAGGTTAGCCATCCTTATCTGAATAATCCTTCATTTAATGAATTTGGTCAACAACTGGAAGGGACTGAAGTTATAGATCATGTTTTCGTAACGAAAGACTTTAAAGCAGACCGGTGGGGTGTTTTAACAGATTCTTATCATGGAAAATATCCTTCAGATCACTTCCCTGTCCTGGTAGAGGTTACGCTGAAATAGATTGGGTACTGATCCTGTAAGCACATCTTCTGTCTCCGGAGACTATGTGGTCCTGTCGAACGATAGTTACCCCTTCTCCAAGCACAAATCTGAACACATTGAGCTCCGAAGAACAGAAGCCCTGACAGGAAGTAGCAGCCGCACAAATCGGGCAGTGGTTTTCAATCAGTAAATACCCCTCTTCATCCTTATGGTACTCTGCCATATAGCCTTCTCTGCTCCTGATTTCTGTCAGTTTTGCAATCCGTCCTTCCAGCTCCTGAAATGGATCCAGTTCCTTAAGATACTTTTCTTTCCCTGTCTGTTCACTTACATCAATCACTGTCTGAAGTGCAGCATTTCCCAAAGTACTTCTGATAATATCAATCAGTTTTACGGTAAGCTCTGCATGCGTATCCGGAAACTCAGCATTTCCCTGAGCTGTTAAACTAAAAAACTGTTTAGGTCTTCCTACCCCCACTGATTCATTTTCGGCTTTAATCAAACCTTCTTCCGTAAACTTCAGTAATTGCAACCTGGCCCCCTCCTTTGTCATCCCCAGCTCCTGCGCAATCTCAGCAGCTGTTAATGCTCCACGGGTTTTCAGCAACATCAAAAATCTGTTTGTCATCATAAATTAATAAAACAAGTGTTTGGTTGTTTTATTAACAAAAGTACTAACTTTGCTGAACATATTCAGATATACCGACCATAATTATAGCATTTAAAAGATAAAACCGGTTTATACTGATGTATTCGTTCACCATTTAAACAAATGTTATGTCTTTAACAATACATGAAATTGCCATCCTGTTTGCAGGGCCCGGGCAGGAAAAAAAACCTTAACACAACGAACCTTTCTTAGCCTTTAAAAGGCTTAAAAACAAATATCTACTTAAAAAAACAAATTAAGCGGGCAGGAATTTCTATGCCCAAAATTCAAACTAAATCCAGGAGAATATGGAAGAAATTATAAACAAAGTAGAGCTCAGCGGCCTGCTTACCCTTGACCTGATTAATTACAAACCCCTGAAAAACGAATATGCCACATTTGACATCATGCCCTATTTATTTCAGGGTTTTCTGCTCAAGGAAAAGGTATTCAGGGTAGATATGATACAGGTAGACTGGAGCAGCTTTCAGGATAAAGAAGTTATTCTCTATTGTTCAAACGATGCCATAGTTCCGTACTGGGCATATGTCCTGATTACCTCCCTGCTCAAACCTTACACCAATACCATCCTGTATGCAACTCATCAGGATCATCAGGAGCTGATCTGGATGGAAAGAGTCAGAAAAATTGACTACAGCCATTTCAGTGATAAGAAAGTGGTACTCAAAGCAAGTACAATTATCCCTCCCGAAATCTATATCTGTGCAGCAGGACAACTGATGGATCAGGTACAAAGCCTGATGTGGGGAGAAGCAGGCTCACCAGTAATGATTTATAAAAAGAAAAAAACAGTTTAAAATCCAAAGAATGAAAACTACAATAATTTACATCTGCCTTTCAGCCACCCTGATTTTAGCCTCCTGCGGGACTGCTCAAAAACCTGATCAGCAGGAAACATTAAAAGCGTACCCGGTACTTTCTGTCCTTCCACAGCAGGTTGATCTTTCAGCAGAATATCCTGTCACGCTGCAGGGAGAACAGACTGTAGAAATCCGGTCCAAAATAGATGGGTATATAGAAAAGGTCTATGTGACCGAGGGAACCCCTGTGCGTCAGGGGCAGCCCCTGTTTAAAATAGATGCCAATAGTTTTGAGCAGGAAACGAATAGCAAAAAAGCGGCTGTATTAGCCGCCCAGGCCAATCTGGAAACGGCCAGCATCCAAACCGAAAGGACGAAAGTTCTGGTTGAGAAAAAGATTGTCAATTCTTTTGAACTGACCTCAGCCAGAAACGTTGAGCAAGTCAAAAGAGCAGAGTTGAATCAGGCAAAGGCCGACCTTTCAGCAGCAAGATCTAAACTCGCCTTCACCAATATAGTAAGCCCCATCAATGGCACGGTAGGAAGCCTGCCTTATAAAATCGGAAGCCTGGTCAGCAGTACATCCGAAGCCGCGCTCACCACTATTGCCAATACTAAAAAAGTCTATGCTTATTTTTCTCTCAGTCAGCAGCAACTGAGTGCATTTTTGAAACAATACAGCGGAAATCAGCCAAATGATAAATTCAGGAATATGCCTGAAGTTGCATTGGTGATGCCCGACGGAGAAGTTTACCAGCCAAAAGGCAGAATTGAGACACTCAGCGGCGTATTGAATTCGGCTACCGGTGCGGCTAATTTCAAAGCCGTATTTCCAAATCCGGAAGCTAAACTCTGGAGCGGTGCCAGTGCCACTATCCGGATTCCTTCGCACCTCAAAGGAGCCATCCTGGCTCCTAAATCAGCTACATTCGAATTACAGGGCAAATACTTTGTTTTCAAAGTAGATCAGCAACATGTTATCCATCATACCTCTATAGAAATCATGGACGCCGTCACAGAAAAAGACTATGTAGTTACCAAAGGGCTGGTTGCCGGCGATCAGATCGTAACAGAAGGCCTTGGGAATCTGAAAAACGGGATGAAAATTAAACCCAATCCTTCCACAACGAAATAAAAAAGCGCCATGTTAAAAAAATTTATAGAGAACCCGGTATTATCTACGGTAATATCGATCATCATTGTCATTCTGGGTTTATTAGGACTATCCTCTCTGCCCATCTCACAGTATCCGGAGATTGCGCCGCCTACCGTGTCGGTTACAGCTGCCTATCAGGGTGCCAGTTCAAACGTAGTCCTGAAAAGCGTTATTGTTCCGCTCGAAGAGCAGATCAATGGGGTAGAAAACATGACCTACATGACTTCTACGGCCAGTAATAATGGAAGTGCAAAAATCACGATCTTCTTTAAACAGGGAACGGATCCTGATCAGGCTGCCATTAACGTACAAAACAGGGTAACCAAAGCGACCAGCCTGTTACCTGAAGAAGTGATCAAAGCTGGGATTACTACAACCAAACAGCTAAGCAGTGAGGCTTTCAGTTTTCTGCTGTACAGTAACAATCCCGAATACGACCAGAAATTCCTGGATAATTATTTAAGGATTAACATTATGCCTCAATTAAAACGGGTCAATGGTGTCGGTGGTACCGAAATTTACGGAAACCAGGAATATGCCATGAGAATCTGGCTCAAACCAGATGCAATGGCGAGTCAGGGTTTAGTACCCGATGATATTCTGGCTGCCCTGAAAGAACAAAATATTGAAGCTGCACCTGGTAAACTCGGCGAAAACAGTAAACAGTCCGTTCAGTATACCCTAAAGTATACCGGCCGGCTGGAAGAGACCAGACAGTTTGAAGATATAGTACTCCGCAGTGCCAAACAAGGGGGCCTGTTACGGTTAAAAGATGTTGCACAAATAGAATTCGGGGCACAGGATTATACCACATCCCTGTTTACCCAGGGAAAAGTTTCCTCCGGAGGTGCCATCAGTCAAACCTCAGGTGCAAATGCCAGGGAACTGATTATTGCCTGCGAGAAAATCTTAAAAGAAGCTTCCAAAGATTTCCCTCCCGGTGTGGAATACCATGCTTTTTTAAATGCCAACGATTTCCTGGACGCTTCCATTGAAAAAGTGATTTATACTTTAGTTGAAGCATTTATCTTGGTTTTCATTGTTGTATTTATCTTTTTACAGGATCTCCGGTCTACACTGATCCCTGCTATTGCAGTACCTGTAGCGATTATTGGAACCTTCTTCTTTCTTAAACTTTTTGGTTTCACCATTAATCTGCTGACTTTATTTGCCCTGGTACTGGCTATTGGTATTGTAGTGGACGATGCTATCGTCGTTGTCGAAGCCGTTCATGCCAAATTGGATCAGGGGGCCAAATCTGCTAAAAAAGCGACTTTGCATGCCATGAGTGAAATCAGCGGGGCAATCATATCCATTACCCTGATTATGTCTGCGGTATTTCTTCCTGTTACCTTTATCACAGGATCTGCCGGCGTATTTTATAAACAGTTTGGTTTAACACTGGCCGTGGCCATTGTGATTTCGGCCATCAATGCATTGACGCTCAGCCCTGCTTTATGTGCTATTTTCCTCAAACCACATCAGGCAGATGATCATACCGTTACAACAGGTTTCATGCCTAAATTCTACGCAGGTTTCAACGCTGCATTCGAGGCAGTGACTCATAAATATATCGCTGGTGTCAGGTTCCTAATTCGCAGAAAATGGATCTCTCTGGCTGGAATCGCTGTATTTGCTGGTATCTTTTATTTCCTGATCAGGACTACACCAACAGGTTTTGTGCCTAATGAAGATAGCGGGGCAATTTTTGGAGATATCATCCTCCCTCCTGCTTCTACACTGGCAAGAACCGAAGAAATTATCGGCCAGGTAGATAGTATCGCCAGAAGTATTCCAGAAATTGAGCTCTCTTCGAGATTAGCAGGAATGGATCTGATTAATGGATTTGGGGGTTCTTATGGCGCCATATTTATCCGGTTAAAACCCTGGAAAGAAAGGAAAGGTAAAAATCAGGATGCCAATAGTATAGTCGGCCAGTTATTTGCCAAAACAAGTCATATTAAAGGAGCAAATGTGATCTTTTTCGCAGCCCCGACCCTTCAGGGATTTGGTAATAACAACGGATTCGAACTTCAGTTACAAGACAAAACAGGCGGAAGTCTAAAAGATTTCGATCACAACATCAGCAAATTTATGGCTGCCTTACAGCAAAGGCCTGAGATCCTTTACGCGGCTACCCCTTTTAATATAGGTTTTCCTGAACTGGAGGTTAATGTAAATATTGCCAGATGTAAGGATGCCGGAGTAAATGTAAAGACAGTCCTCAATACACTTCAGGGTTATTTTGGAGGGCTATACGCTTCGGACTTCAATAAATTTGGTAAACAATACCGGGTGATGATGCAATCAGGCCCTGATTTCAGGGGAAAAGAAGCTGATATGAATAAAGTTTTTGTCAGAACTGCTCAAGGAGTGATGGCACCAATTACTGAATTTGTCACACTCCGGAAAACCTACGGCCCTGAGTTCATCAACAGATTTAATTTATATACCTCGACCACAGTTACCGGAACACCAAATAAAGGTTTCAGCTCGGGAGATGCCATTAAAGCAATCAACGAAGTTGCGGAACAAACCCTGGGCCGTGGTTATACCCACGAATTTTCGGGCTTAACCAGAGAGGAACTTTCCAGCGGCAGTCAGACCACGCTGATATTCGCGCTCTGTCTGGTCTTTATCTATTTCCTGCTCAGCGCACAATACAAGAGCTATATCCTGCCTTTTGCGGTACTGCTATCGCTACCAGTTGGTCTGGCCGGTGCATTTATCTTCGCTTATCTTTTCGGAGTGGATAATAATATTTTCCTTCAGATCAGTCTGATCATGCTGATTGGTTTACTGGCCAAAAATGCCATTCTGATTGTAGAGTTTGCCTTAATACACAGAATCAGCGGCAGAAGTATTACCCAGTCAGCCATCTTTGGGGCTAAAGCCAGACTAAGACCAATCCTGATGACTTCTTTCGCTTTTATATTTGGTCTTGTTCCTTTAATGCTGGCTACTGGTGCAGGCGCACTCAGTAATAAATCGATCGGAACAGCAGCTGTCGGAGGAATGCTCATTGGCACCGTATTCGGCATCTTTATCATCCCTGTACTATTCATCATTTTCCAGGCTTTACATGAAAAAATATCTGGTTCACCACATCCGGCCAATGAACCATTACCTATTCCAGAAATCATTTATAATTAAGAAGATGAAAACAAAATATCATCAGCTCCTGATTCCAGTACTCCTTGTCTCAGGATTATGGAGCTCGTGTAAGATTACAAAACCTTATGCCAAACCTGTTGTTCAAATCCCGGGACATTACCGCGATACAACAATTACCGATACCACCAATATAGCTGCACTTAAATGGTCAGAGTTGTTCACCGATACTGTATTACACCAGCTGATTAACCAGGGTCTACAGGCTAACCTCGATCTTAAGATTGCTATTGAGCGGATCAACGAAGCTAAGGCTAACTTAAAACTGAGCAAAGCCGCATTTTTACCAGAGGTCAGTACCAATCTTTCTGTCAAACAATCCAAATTATCATTTCCTCAGGGATTTGGACTGGTTAACTCTTCTACGCAATATGAATTGGGGATTTCTACCGCCTGGGAACTTGATGTATGGGGTAAACTCAGCAGTGCAAAACGTGCTTCAATAGCCGGTTTATTAGCTTCGGATGCCGCTAAAAGAGCAGTACAGACACAACTGATAGCCAATATCGCTAATTATTACTACGAACTCCTGGCACTCGATCAGCAAATGGTCGTCACACAGAAAACAGCTTTAAACCGGCAGGCAGAAGCAAATACAATTAAAAATCTTTTTGAAAGCTCTGTACAGAACGGGGTGGCTGTTGTACAAAGTGAAGCCAGTTTCTATGAAGCAGACCTGGCCATTCCTGACATTACACAAAAAATCAGAGAAACGGAGCATGCCCTGAGCATTTTACTGGCCCGTTCACCCGGAAAAATTGAAAGAACATCGCTGGAACAGCAAAAGATGAACTATGATTTAAAACCTGGAATTCCGGCTCAGCTGCTCGCCAACAGACCCGATGTACAACAGGCTGAATATACTTTCAGAGAGACCTTTGAACAGGTGAATGTAGCCAGAACTTATTTCTACCCCGCACTAACAATAAGCGGAGCAGGAGGCTTTTCAAGTTTTGGCTTGAAACAGTGGTTTAACAGTGTCGGACTATTTGCAAACATCGCGGGAGGTTTAAGCCAGCCTCTTTTAAATAAAGGGATGAACCAGGCCAGATTAACAACTGCACAGGCCAGACAGAAACAGGCGCTTTATAATTTCGAATTATCCTTATTAAAGGCAAGTCAGGAGGTATCAGATGCTTTATCTGCTTATCAGACGGCAGCCCAGAAAGAAGATAAAAGGAAGAAACAACTCACTGCATTGACAAAAGCCGTATCCTTCAATAAAGAGTTACTGAACTACAGTAAAAACACGAATTATACAGATGTACTGACTGCCGAACAGAACCTGCTGACAGCAGAATTAAAAGGGATCAGTGATCAAAGTCAGAAACTTCATGCTGTGGTTAATCTATACCGTGCCTTAGGTGGTGGATGGAATTAACTACTGGTCGGGAAATGGCTGTAATTCCTCCGCCTCCCATGCACGATTAGGCCAGGTATATACCTGGCCTAATCGTGGCCTAATGGTGGGGTAATGGTGGCCTTTCCCCGACCAGTACTACCACCAAAACTAAATTATATCTTATCTTTATATCAATTCAATATAGAAAGATATGGATAATCCTACACATAACAACCCCTTTTATTCAAGAACAGACGATACCAGACTGGATGTTCCAGACACAGAATGGAAAAAAATACTTCCTGCAGATTTATACCATGTAGCCAGGGAACAAGGCACAGAGCGTGCTTTTACCGGGAAATACTGGGATAGTGATGAGCTCGGTACGTATTATTGCGCTGTCTGTGGAAATGTATTATTTAAATCAGGTGCCAAATTTGCCAGCAGCTGTGGTTGGCCTAGTTTTTTTGAGACACTCAAACCAGGCAGTGTCATCTACAAAGAAGACGTCAGTTATGGTATGCGCCGGATCGAGGTGACCTGCGGACGATGTGACTCCCATCTGGGGCATATCTTCAATGATGGGCCGGCACCAACCTACAAACGCTTTTGTATGAACTCAGTATCACTGGAGTTTGAGCCGGACCAGACATAGCCTATAAGTTGCAATGTATCAAATTTGTTCCTTTCAGGCCCGCAAAACGTTTTATAGTTATCTTTAAACTATAAATCTTAACCCTCAGAAATTAATGAAGACTACTCAGAAACATCCTACTTTTGTGTATTTAAAGCAAAGTACAAAGCTACTTTTTGTTTCCCTGCTGCTCACAGGAAACATCAGTTATGCACAGACAAAAACACAGGTCATAGACAATATTGTCAAAGAGGCTAACGAAAATTCTCAACTGGAGAACCTTGCCCATGAACTCATGGACGTAGTTGGTCCCAGGCTCGTAGGTTCGCCTCAGATGAAACAGGCCAATGACTGGGCTGTAGCTAAATACGCCAGCTGGGGAATCACTGCTAAAAATGAAAAATGGGGCGAATGGCGCGGATGGGAACGCGGGATCTCTCATATTGATATGGTTTATCCCCGGGTAAAATCCCTGGAGGGTATGCAATTAGCCTGGAGCCCTGGAACTAAAGGAAAATCGGTAGTCGGTGAAGTGATTATTTTCCCTGATCTGGCCGATTCCATAGCCTTTAGTCGCTGGCTTCCCAACGTGAAAGGTAAGTTTGTGCTATTATCGATGAACCAGCCTACAGGTCGTCCGGATTATAACTGGCAGGAATTTGCAACCCCCGAATCTTTCGAAAAGATGAAGAACAGCAGAACTGAACAAACCACTGCCTGGCGTTCCAGAATGAGCAAAACAGGTATGAAACCAAAAGCCATTGCCCTTGCCTTAGAAAATGCCGGTGCTTTGGGTATCGTAACCAGCAACTGGTCAGCAGGATTTGGCGTTAATAAAATCTTTGGGGCAAATACCACTAAGGTCCCTTCTATAGATATCTCTCTGGAAGATTATGGACTATTGTACAGACTACAGGAAACAGGAAACAAACCAAAGATCAGTGTCCATACCGAATCTAAGGAATTAGGTTTAGTGCCTACATTTAACACGATCGCAGAGATTAAAGGAACAGAGAAACCTGATGAATACGTCATCTTATCTGCTCATTTTGATTCCTGGGATGGTGGAACAGGCGCTACTGATAACGGAACAGGCACAATCACCATGATGGAGGCTGCAAGGATTCTGAAAAAGATGTATCCAAATCCTAAAAGAACTATTCTGATCGGACACTGGGGAAGTGAAGAACAGGGTTTAAACGGATCGAGGGCATTCGTCGAAGATCATCCTGAAATTGTCAAAAATATACAGGTTGTATTTAATCAGGATAATGGTACAGGAAGAGTCGTTAATCTTTCAGGACAGGGTTTTCTGAATTCCTACGATTATCTGGGTCGCTGGTTAGCTAAAGTGCCGGAAAACATCAGAAAACAAATCACAACTAATTTCCCAGGTGCTCCGGGAGGCGGAGGTTCGGACTTTGCATCCTTTGTCGCAGCTGGTGCACCGGCATTCTCTTTAAGTTCCAACAGCTGGTCTTATGGCAGCTATACCTGGCATACCAACAGGGATACTTATGACAAGATTGTATTTGATGACGTTCGTAATAATGCTACACTGACAGCGATCCTGGCTTATATGGCCAGTGAAGATGCAGACAAAACATCAGCTGCGAAAATTGTATTGCCTTCCAATCCAAAAACTGATGAGCCAGGAAAATGGCCTCCGGTTGTAAAACCAACACGCAAAGGCGGTGTAAACTAATTTATGAAACCAATCACCCGTTATTTACTCTTCTGTTTACTGTTGCTGGCTACTGCCTGCAACAGTAAACTGACACCAGCTGGCCAGATCCTGATAGGTACTACCGGTGACTATCCTCCACTAACTAGCTTTGACACAGCCAGTAAACAATTTATTGGGGAGGATATCGAACTGGCTTTACGTTTAGGCAGACATCTGGGCAAACGGGTAGTTTTTGTAAAAACAACATGGAAGGATCTCAACGCAGATCTCCTGGCTAAAAAATTTGATCTGGCTATAGGTGGAATTTCCATCAATGCAGCCAGGCAAAAATCATTCATTTTCTCTGCTCCTCTGCTGATGGACCGTAAAGTAGCCATTTTTCGTAAACAGGAACAAAGCAAATTCGTAAATTTTCAGGCGATTGATCAGGCAGGTATCAGGATTATTGAAAATATCGGCGGCACTAACGAGCAATTCGCCAGAAAGCATATTCATCAGGCAACATTAAACGTTATTCCCGATAACCAGCAGGTTTTCATCACCTTACTGAACAGTGGTGCCGACGTCATGTTCACGGATGAAACCGAGGCTAAATATCAACAGCAGAAACATCCGGAACTGTCATGGATCAGGCTGGACGAAAACACGAGTCCCCCTTATGCTAAAGCTATTATGTTTAATCAGGCTGACACACTACTTCGGCGACAAGTAAATAGCTGGTTAAAAAAATAGGCCATTGATTGTGGAATTGATTAAATTAGTACATCATTAATCAAAACAGACACGATGAAAACTTCCATCCTGATAGGTATGACCCTTGCTTCGGCAGCGTTATACAGTTGCAGTCAGAATAACGGCGCGACCAATAAACAACCAGAAAAACCTATATCTACAACCTGCTATATGGCTATTGACGGAAAAGACACGGCCAGAATGGAACTGAATCAGTTCAGTAAAAATATGGGCGGAAACCTGGTCATCAATTTTGCTAAGAAAGACAATAACAACGGGACAATAGAAGGTAAATTCAAAGGTGATACACTATATGTTGATTACATTTTTAAAGTCGGAAAAGATAAACAGGCCCATATGAACCCGCTTGCCTTCCTGAAAAAAGACGGCAAATTAATTATGGGAGTCGGTAAAATGGAAAGTACATTAGGAAGAACCTATTTTAGAAAAGATGTGCCTATAGACTTTGTACAGGGCAGGTTTACATTTATACCAGTGCCTTGTAAAAAATAGAAGATCCGCGTATGGAATTGGTTAAGTAAATGCATCCTTAACCAAAACAGCTATGATCAAAACTTCTATATTGGTGTATATAACCCTTGCTTCAGTGATGTTATATATTTGCACACAGGATAACGGCGCAGCCGGGAAAGAACCAGAGAAACCTCTGTCTACAACCCACTATATGGCAATCGACAGAAAGGATACGGCCAGAATGGAGCTGAATCAGTTCAGTAAAAAGGTTGAAGGGAAACTGATAATTACCTATCATAAGAAAGCCAATAACAGAGGTGAAATTAAGGGTAAATTCAAAGGTGACACCCTATTTGTCAATTATGTTTTTAAAGTCGGCAAGAATAAACCAACGTACAAGAATCCACTGGCTTTTTTGAGAAAAGATGGTAAACTAACGATTGGAATCGGCAAAATGGAAAATACCATAGGCAGGACCTATTTCAAAAAAGATATCCCTATAGACTTTGAGCAGGGCAGATTTACTTTTATACCAGTACCCTAAAAAAGGAGCTTGAATAGCTCCTTTTTTAGGGTTTTTCCAGAATACCTTTCAAATTGTCCAGTCCAGTCTGTAAATCGGGGCCCAGCATTTTATCCATGTTCATAAATAAAAGCATAACGTTCATCGGGTAATTCATCACTCCGGTAAATGCCCATTTGACCCTGGTATGATCCGGGGAAAGCGCCGTTGTTTCGAGGTAAGCCTCGGAATTACTTTTAAAAGGCTTGATAAAACGCAGATGGTAATCAATCCGTTGCCCTTCAGTAACTTTACTGATCTCCTGTTCGCCTGTACCCACGTTTTTAACCTCACTACTCCAGGAAGAGATAAAACCAACTGTTCCGTCAGTTCCTTTGAATTCTTGCTTCATCTTAGGATCCATCCTGGCCCATTTTGAAAAATTGTTCTGATTTCTCAACAGTTTGAGATATTCAAAAACCTGTTGTTTTGGTTTGTTAATCGTTATATCCCGTTCCACTGTATATTCTTTTTTGAGAAAAAGACCGACAACCAGAAGGAACACCACAACGACCACAACAATTGTAAGAAGAGTTTTTACAATAGACATAATATCAGTGATTTAATAAATTAAAAACATATTCAAACATACAGTTTTTAATAAGTAAACAAGGCTCTGGCTATGACAATCTTAGGGAGCAGGAAGATAATATTTACGCAGTGGCACAAAACTATCATCCAACTCATAAACCAGCGGAACTCCGGTTGGAATCTCGTAATTTACAATATCTTCATCCGAAAGCTTATCCAGGTACTTCACCAATCCCCTGAGCGTATTACCATGTGCGGCAATCAGGATATGTCTGCCGCTTTTGAGTGCCGGAGAAATCTCGTTCTGATAATAAGGGATTACCCGCTCCATCATCGTTTCCAGACTCTCAGTCAATGGTAAAAGTGAAGGATCTATATTGACATAACGCGGATCCAGATAAGGTGAACGGATATCATCAGGCTCCAGTGAAGGTGGTAAAATATTAAAGCTCCTCCTCCAGATTAATACCTGTTCAGGACTGTATTCGTGAACTGTCTCTGCTTTATTGAGCCCTTGAAGCGCCCCGTAATGTCTTTCATTGAGCTGCCAGGCTTTGATCTCCGGAATCCACAGTAAATTCATTTCTTCAAGCACAAGATGTAAGGTTTTTATCGCCCTTTTCAAGACAGAAGTATAAGCGATGTCAAAAACAAAACCGGCCCCGGCCAATAGTTTACCAGCCTGTATTGCCTCGGCCCTGCCCTTCTCACTTAAATCTACATCCTGCCATCCGGTAAACCTGTTTTCGAGGTTCCATTCGCTCTGTCCGTGTCTGATTAAAACAAGTTTATTCATGCCAGTAAAATTTACTAAATATAAGCAAAGGCCAGCTTAGCTTAACCTTTTCCCATGCATTAAACGGTCGACAGCTTCTTTAAAAGAACCTGCACGTGTGACTTCTCCCGAATTAATGAAGAATATCTCATCTGCGTTTTCAATCGTATTTAACCGGTGGGCAATAATGACCAATGTGGTTTCCTTTGGTAAATTATCCAGAATCTGTCCAAGCAGCTGCTCTGTGATCGTGTCAATATTGGCCGTAGCCTCATCCAGAATCAGCAACTCAGGCTTACGTAATACTGCCCGCATAAAAGCAATAAGCTGTTTCTGACCAATACTCAGGCTTTCCCCTCCTGATAAAACAGGTGTTTCCAGTCCCTGGTCAAAAGTAGTCAGTAAACCTTCGAGTTTAGCTTCTTTTAATACTTGTAAAAACTGCTCATTGCTGAACTGATGATAGCTGTTATTACTATACAGAATATTTTCCTTAACTGTACCCGTAAACAGAAATGGCTCCTGCAGGATAAATCCGATTTTCTCAGCTCTCTCCTGCGGGCTATAAGTACGAATATCCTTTCCATTAAGTAAGATTATTCCTTGTAAAGGATCATACAGCCTGGCCATAATAGAAGCCGTTGTCGTTTTTCCTCCTCCGGTGGGTCCGACCAGCGCATAAGTTTTACCTTTTTCCATAGTAAAACTGATATTATGCAATATCTCATAACCACCCGGATAACCGAAATGTACATTTCTGAATTCCATGACCGCATGACCGGGGTCCTGCGTATCATCATAGGAAATCGTTACCAGATTGTTGTTAAGCGATAAGATCTGCGAAATCCTGTCCCATCCTGCCAATGCAACCTGAAAACTGGTCCAAAGGGCTGCCAGCTGACGCAGCGGGTTGTAAAAGTTTGTCGCATAAGAAAGATAACTCACCAGTAAACCTATGGTAAAATTCCCTTGCGTAATCAGGTAAATACCAAAAGACAACACCGTTAACTGTGCTATAGAAGAAAGGAAACCAAATACTGGCAGGAATATATTATTTGCCAGTCCGGCACCAATGGCTGTCCCGTAATTCTGCCGGTTTGCAATGTCAAATCTCTTCCTGAAATAATCCCTTCTGTTAAAGGCTATAATAACCTTAAAGTTATTCAGGCTTTCCTGAATCTCAGCACTCATGGAACCAGTACTTTTTAAGTTCAGTGCGTTCTTTTTCTTAATCCAGGGAGAAACGAGCTTCGTAAAGAAAAAGATAAATACAGCGGGTATCAGTGTGGCCAGTCCAAGTTCAATATTAATAACCAGTAAAAAAATACCAGCACCGGTCATGATCACGATATTACTGATAAACTGCATCAGCGCCTGAGAAAAAAACTGGTTCAATTTATCGGTATCATTGTTTACTCTCGAAATCAGGTCACCTGCCTTATTCTCATTAAAAAAGGCAAGCGGAAGTTGCTGGATCTTATTAAAAATAGCATTCCGCAACTCAAAAATAATACGCTGCCCTAAACCACCCATCAATTTGGTCTGGAAATAGCTGCTCACAAAAGCGATGACATACATCGATAATAAAATGCCTGAAAAGACCAGTACACCATGATATTGTTTGGTCAGTATATATTTGTCAATCGTGTGACCAATTAAAAATGGGCCTAATAAATTCAGTGAAGCATTCAGCAAAACCGCTGAAAGCGCGATATAAAGTGTTTTCCGCTCCTGTTCAACGAGCTTCAACAGACTCTTTACTCCTGACCAGGTAGAGCTTTTTGCTTCTGTGCCAGGCAGGCTGTTAAGATTATAATTCATAATTGCTCGTACTTTGTTGTGAGTTAAAAATCTGTATATATTCCGGACTTTTGTTCATCAGTTCCTCATGTGTCCCAGCAGCCAGCAATTCGCTCTGCATCAACAGAATGATCTGTTCATAATGTTGTACGGCTTCAATTTTCTGGGTCACAGAAATCAGGGTCAGCCCCGGATAGTTCCGGGTAATATTTGCCAGGATCTTCTGTTCGGTCTGCGGATCTACCCTCGCTGTAAAATCATCAAGCAATAAAATTCTGGGGTTCAATGCCAGTGCACGTGCCAGCATAATTCTTTGTTTCTGACCTCCCGAAAGACTCAGTCCACGTTCCGACACTTTAGTATTTAAACCTTCAGGTAAAGCATCTATAAAGTCTTTCAACTCTGCTGTTTCAATAGATTTTTCCAGTGATTCATCGGTCACAATATCACTGAAAGCGATATTTTCACGGATGCTCATGTTAAACATAATACTATCCTGAAATACGAAACCAACCTGCTGATGAAAAGCTTCCGATTGATATTCCTGAATCAGTCTTCCATCATAAAGTACCTCTCCCGAACTTGCCGGAATAAGGCCCGTCAACAGATAAAGCAATTGAGATTTACCAGCAGCAGTCGGGCCGATAACAGCAATTTTCGCTCCCGGATTTACCTTAAAAGAGATATCGGCTAAAGATGATTTTTCGCCGTAATTCACACTCACTCCTTTGAGTTCTATCGCTCCGGTCAGCTTTTCAGTGACTGTACCAGTCTCTACAGGGTCCTCAGCGTTCAGTACATGACTGATCCTGCCAAAAGAAGCTGTTGCCTGTGCAATAACATTACTCATGAAGCCAATCACCAGGATTGGAAAGATCAGTAAAGCCAGATAACTGTTAAATGCAGCGAAATCACCAATGGTCATACTTCCCCTGATCACATAATGTCCACCCAGGGCAAGGATTGTTAATCCAGCCATATTTGCTGTAAAAACTATGATCGGAATCAGATAGGCAAATAATTTGAGGATAGAAACCCCTATGTTTTTAGCCTGTGTACTGGCATTAAAAAACTTCTCATATTCCAGCTGCTGGGAATTGATTACCCTGATCAGTGCAGCCCCCAGAATACTTTCATTAATAACCTTATTTAACCAGTCTATGACCTCTCTGCTCTTTTTAAAGAGCACTTTTACCTTCCCCAGTACGATGTAATAAGCACCCCCGATAATCGGGATAATACAAATCGTAGTCAGCCCCAGTCTCCAGTTAATACTCAACAATAAAATCGTAGCCCCAATGATGATAAACAAGGAAGAAACAATCGAAACAATGGCCTGTGAAATAAACATTTTGACAGAGTCCACATCCGATGTAAGATTGGTCAGTAATTTTGAAGGATTGGTCCGCTCAATAAAAGCAAAACTCTGGGCAGAAATTTTTTGTGTGATCCGTGTTCTTAAATCACGTGCCACCCGCTCAGAAGCAAAAGTCTGTATAATCCCCTGTAAATAACTGAAAATAAAAATAACAAAAGCAACAGCTGTAAACTCTTGTATGATGGTTTTATAGGAAAAATTCCCAGTATTATAGGCATCGATACCATGACCTATCAGTCTTGGGAGCCACAAATTCAATCCGTTACTGAATAAAGCAAACAGAATGAGCAGGATAACCATTGCTCGATAGGGTTTTAGCAGGCTGAATAGTCCCGGCGGGCTCTTTTGATCCGTACTGTCTTGTTTTTTCATTTTAAGTTTTGTTCCTCCGGCCCGCTGAGGTGCCTGGTTAAAGGAACGAATATAATGTAATAGGTTGAAATATTACATCCACAATTCAGCACCTGTTTAAATTTATCCGATGGAACCAGGATTAATTGAAAATCTCCTGCTCCTGCGTATAATAAGTTTTCCTGGCACCAGTTTTATCAATCAGAATAGGTACACCAGAAGGGCTATGTGTTTTCTTGGTTGTATGAATCCGTAGAAAATCCCGTAATTCACCACTGATAATTGTCGGATCAGCTTTTGAAATCTGTTTTACAGCATTCTCCAGTACATGCCTGACTGCTTTAGCCAGGTCTCTGAGTTTAGCTTCGGGGATTTTATTGGCGGCAGAGAAAGGAGATATTCCAGCCTCCCATAAAATTTCATCAGCATAGGCATTCCCTATTCCCCGGATAATATGCTGATCTAATAAAACATTTTTAACTGTAGCCTTCCGCGAAGCAAATATACGTTTAAAGAATTCCTGGTTGATTGCTTCGGATAAGGCATCTGGCGTATGGTCTGCTTCAGGATTTAGTGTTGCCCTGGCCATTCCCTGAAAATCAGTTAAAGAAAAATGAGTACCATCTTTAAAAACCAATTCGACAATGGTGTGCTTACGGCTGTCCCCGTCGGTAAATAAATGCAGTTCACCTTTCAGCATCAGGTGTAAACCCAGTACTGCTCCATTTTCAAATCCGAAATACAATTCTTTTCCGGTGCGGGATACACTGGTCAGTTTTTGAGATTCAAGGGTTTCTTTTAATTCAGTGACCGGAACGTTTAATTTTTTGCTGTTTCTAACGGTGATTTCTTTGAGTTGCCTGCCGCTGAGTCTGCGGTGAAGATTGCGGCTGAAAATTTCTAGATCAGGTAATTCAGGCATATAGGATTATTTAGTTCTACATCGGTTAAATCAACGTTAAATTACAGTTAAATTATGAATTCAGCTAATAATATGATCCAATTTGACACATAATACGTAAATACCAGAAAGCTATTATTTACCAGATCATCAAATGCTCTCAAAATCATTTTTTGATTCTTATTTTTTTGCGGATGAAAAAAGTGATTGTACAGGATACCAACTGTGACTTACTCGAGACATTAACCTTTCTGCTGGAAGAAGCCAGCTTTGAAGTACTTCCGGTACTTCATTACAAAGATGTTGTTTCACTGATCAACGTATTTAATCCGCATTTGATTTTACTTGATTTCAGACTTTCCGGAGAAGAATCTGTGTCAGTTTGTACCGCCATCAAGCAAGGTTTCCCCTCCCTTCCCGTAGTTGCCCTCAGTTGTAATCATGATATCCAGACTGAGTATGCAAGGGCCGGTTTTGATGATTATATTTTCAAACCCTTTGATATCGATCATCTGTTCACCGTGCTGGGAAAATATTAATTAAGTTTTATGTAATTTCGGATAAACCATTTATATAAAAATGAACAAAATATTTATCATGCCTTTGATGGCTATTATTGCAGTGACATCCTCCTGCAATAACAACAACAAAGCTGGCCAGCAAAAATCCGCTTCAACTTCCGGGCCGTTTGCAGAACCCAGCAAACTGGCCTACCAGACTCCTGCATTTGATCAGATCAAAGACGATGATTTTCAACCCGCCTTTGAAGAAGGGATGAAAATTCAGCTGGAAGAGATGCAGAAAATTGCGGATAATCCGGATGCACCAACCTTTGAAAACACATTGGTCGCAATGGAGAAAAGTGGTCAGCTTTTAGCCCGCGTGAACAATGTATTCAGTGCACTGACCGGAGCTAATACGAATCCGAAACTACAAAAGATACAGGAAGACATTGCTCCGAAACAAGCAGCACATCAGGATGCAATCTATCTGAACTCTAAACTGTTCAAACGTATTCAGACTGTATATGCCAGTCTCAGCAAACTTAAACTCGACCAGGAAGATAAACGCCTGGTTGAATTCTACGAGCAGCAATTTGAACTGGCAGGTGCTAAACTATCTGATGCAGACAAAACCCAGCTTAAAAAACTGAATGAAGAGGATGCTTCTCTGAGTGCTAAGTTTACGAACCAGTTACTGGCAGCCAATAAAGCAGGGGGACTGGTTATTGCAGACAAGGCTGAACTGGCAGGTCTTTCGCAGGGAGAACTGGACGCCGCTGCCCAGGGTGCAAAAGCCAATAAATTGAATGGCAAATGGTTAATCCCTCTACAAAATACAACTCAGCAGCCCTCTTTACAATCGCTGACTAACCGGGCCACCAGAGAGAAATTATTTAATGCTTCCTGGAACCGCACCGAAAAAAATGACGCAAATGATACCCGCAGCACGATTCTGCGTCTCGCAAAAATCCGTGCAGATAAAGCGAAACTGATGGGTTTCCCTGATTATGCCACCTGGAAACTTCAGGACCAGATGGCCAAAACACCTGCCGCTGTAGAAGCTTTCTTCGCCCAGTTGGTTCCTGCTGCAACGGCCAAAGCCAGAGTCGAAGCCGCCGACATCCAGGCTCAGGCAGATCTGGAAAAAGGTGGTTTTAAAATACAGCCCTGGGACTGGGATTACTACGCTGAAAAAGTAAGGAAACAGAAGTTCGACCTGGATGAGAATCAGGTTAAGCCTTATTTCGAATTGAACAAAGTGCTGGAAAACGGCGTTTTTTATGCGGCGACACAGCTTTACGGCATCACTTTTAAAGAACGTCATGATCTGCCTGTCTACCAGAAAGATGTAAGGGTGTTCGAGGTTTTTGATAAAGATAAATCCACCATTGGTTTATTTTATTGTGACTACTTTAAACGGGATAACAAATCGGGCGGAGCCTGGATGTCTAACCTGGTCAATCAGTCCAAACTAATGGGTACCAAACCTGTGATTTACAATGTATGTAATTTCACCAAACCTGCTGCCGGTCAACCTGCTTTAATCAGTTTCAGTGATGTGACAACCATGTTCCACGAATTTGGCCATGGATTACACGGGCTGTTTGCCAATCAGAAATACCCTATCCTTTCGGGCTCCAATGTAGCCCGTGATTTTGTAGAGTTCCCTTCGCAGTTTAATGAACACTGGGCAATGGATCCTTCCGTATTCAAAAATTACGCGGTGCATTACAAAACCGGTCAGCCGATGCCACAGGTTTTGGTAGATAAAATTAAAAAAGCAGCGACATTCAACCAGGGATATAACCTGACCGAAATTCTGTCAGCTGCATCACTTGATATGGCATGGCACAAGCTTTCGCCAGACAATACACCCAAAAACACGGATAAATTTGAGCAGGAATCACTGCATAAACTCAAACTGGACCTCTCTGAAGTCCCTTCCCGTTACCGGACAAGTTATTTTTCTCATATATGGGGAGGCGGATATGCAGCTGGTTATTATGCATACTTATGGACAGAGATGCTGGATGATGACGCTTATTCCTGGTTTGAGGAAAATGGTGGTTTGAACAGGGCAAATGGTCAGCGTTTCCGCGATATGATCTTGTCCAAAGGCAATACAGAAGATTATGGGAAGATGTTCCGCGATTTCAGAGGTCATGATCCTAAAATCGGACCGATGGAGAAAAACCGCGGTTTGCTAGTTAAATAGGACCTTTTAAAAACAGTAATGCCCTTTTCTGCCAATATTCCATAAAAATGGAAAGCCGGCAGAAAAGGGCATTACTGTTTTTAAAAAGAAAAGACTTATTCCACGATTGCTCTGAACATCAGTGCACCCACAGTCAGGTTGGTACGTCCGTCAATTAATATTGCAGATCCGTTAGCCTTATTTTCTGTATACAGATCAAAAGCCAGTTCATCTGCTGTTTTAATCACCACACGACCTATATCGTTTAATTTAAACTCATGTGTATCCTCTTTTTCCAGCGTATTGATATTTACCTTATGCAGGATCTCTCTGATTTTACACTTAGTGACCTTACTGTTGTGCTGTAAGAAATAAGTAATGGAATCATCCATTGGCTTGTTATCCATCCAGCACAAATCGGCCTCTATCAATTGGGACCGCTGTGGAAGGTGACTGGAATTTACCAGTACATCTCCCCTGCTGATATCGATATTATCTTTCAGATGTAAAGTCACAGACATACCCGCTGTCACTTCCTCAGGCGCCTGATCAAATACTTCAATTTTTTCAATCACAGAACTGCTTCCCGAAGGTAATACAGTTACCCTGTCATTCACTTTAAAAGCACCACTCAGGACTCTGCCGGCATACCCTCTGTAATCATGCAAAGCATCTGTTTGCGGACGGATCACCCATTGTACAGGCATACGCGCAAAAGTGGATGTCTGGCTGCTGTTTACTTCCACTGTCTCCAGGAAATCCAGCAGGCTGTCCCCTTTATACCAGGGCATGTGCGCTGAAGGATGAACAATATTATCCCCTTTCAAAGCACTTACAGGGATAAAGGTAATATCCTGCAGATTCAGCTTGGCAGCCATTTTTTTATACTTTTCAGTGATCGTGTTAAACACTTCTTCACTGTAGCCTTCCATGTCCATTTTATTGACACAGATCACTACGTGGCTCACCCCCAGTAAAGATACCAGATAAGAATGCCTGATGGTTTGTTCTACCACCCCATTTCTTGCATCTACCAGGATAATAGCCAGATTCGCCGTAGAAGCACCAGTAACCATGTTACGCGTGTACTGGATATGACCAGGTGTATCAGCTATAATAAATTTTCTTTTTGCTGTCTGAAAATACTTATAAGCCACATCAATGGTAATCCCCTGCTCTCTTTCTGCGCGTAATCCGTCAGTTAAAATAGCCAGGTCAATGGTACCGTCATCATTTTTACGGTTTGACTGTTGTAAGGCCTCCAGCTGATCGGCAAGAATAGAGTTTGTATCATATAATAATCTGCCGATCAGGGTACTTTTCCCGTCATCGACACTTCCTGCTGTAAAAAACTTAAGTATATTCATTAAAAGTATCCTCCTTTTTTGCGGTCTTCCATCGCTGCTTCAGACACTTTATCGTCCAGGCGGGCACCACGTTCACTTATTTTTGATGCGCTGATTTCATCTATAATATCATCAATCAGATCAGCTTCTGATTCTACAGCTGCGGTACAACTCATATCTCCTACCGTACGGAACCTGACCTTGCGGTGAGTCACTACGTCATCCTCATCCATATTCAGGAACGGAGAGGCAGCCATCAGCTGACCATTCCGGGTAATACAATCTCTGTTGTGTGCAAAATAAATAGAGGGCAGATCCATGTTTTCTCTGCGGATATAGTTCCATACATCCAGCTCAGTCCAGTTACTGATTGGAAATACTCTTACATTTTCACCTTTGTGAATTCTGCCGTTGTAGATATTCCATAATTCAGGGCGCTGACGTTTAGGGTCCCAGGAACCAAATTCATCTCTTACAGAAAAAATTCTTTCTTTAGCCCTTGCTTTTTCCTCATCCCTTCTGGCGCCACCGATACAGGCATCAAAGCCGTGTTTCGCGATGGTATCCAGTAAAGTGACTGTCTGTAAAGCATTCCTGCTTGCATTTTTACCTTTCTGCTCAATGACCTTACCATTGTCTATAGACTCCTGCACATAACCCACAATGAGTTTTTCGCCCAGACGTTCTACCAGCTGGTCGCGATAGGTAATCGTTTCTTCAAAGTTATGTCCGGTATCAATATGAACAAGCGGAAATGGAAATTTACCCGGACGGAAAGCCTTTTCAGCCAGTCTGACCAAAGTAATAGAATCTTTTCCCCCAGAGAACAGCAGTGCAGGTTTTTCAAACTGCCCCGCTACCTCACGCAGAATATGTATAGCCTCTGCTTCTAATTCGTCTAAATAATCTAAATTATATTTACTCATGTGTTTCTGGTTATTTTGTGGCATGCAAACCACATTCTTTCTTTGACTGATCTTCCCACCACCATCTTCCGGCCCGGAAATCTTCTCCTTCCTGAACCGCTCTGGTACAGGGCGCACAACCGATGCTGGGAAATCCTCTGTCATGAAGCGTATTGTATACGATATTGTTCTTTTTAATATATGCTTTAACTTCTTCCAGGCTCCAGTAGAAAATCGGATGAAATTTAATCAGCTGGTTTTCTTCATCCCACTCCAGGTTTGACATATCAGTCCGGTTTAAAGACTGCTCTGCCCGGATACCGGTTACCCAGCATTTATTTCCTTTCAAAGCTCTTTTTAAAGGAACTATCTTTCGAATATAACAACATTCTTTCCGGTTTTCTACAGATTCATAGAAACTGTTTGGCCCTTTTGCAGAAATCAGCTCTTCGAGCGCAGCCGCATCAGGGTGATAAGCATGAATAGGTTTCTGGTAATTTTCCAGTGTCCTGTTCCACACGTAATAGGTTTCAGGAAATAATCTTCCAGTTTCCAGCGTAAAAACCTTAACAGGCAGGTCATTGGCAAATATCAGATCAGTAATCACCTGATCTTCCCAGCCAAAACTTGTAGAAAAGGTAATTTGTCCGGGGAAAGCTTTGGCAAGAAAAGCCAGTGCCTCTATAGGGCCCAGGTCTTTGATCTGCTCTGCTATCTCTTCCAGGTATGCTTTCATTTCTATAATACTTTAATCATAAACATAACAATACTTCTTAAACTCACCAGGATGACGATAAAACCGACAGCCACCATGATACTCTTCACAGAAATCCTGTTAGAAACCTTCGCGGCAATTGGTGATGCCAGGGCACTGCCGATAACCAGCCCGGCTACAGCTTCCCAATGCGCCGATTTCAACATCGTGATAAAGGTCAGAGAGCTCATCAGTGCAATAAAAAACCTGGTTAGTTTAACTGTCCCCAACGAGAACCTGGCATTTCTGCCCCCGGCAATCAGGCTGGATAATACGATAGATCCCCATCCTCCGCCGCCTACAGCATCAATAAAACCGCCAAAAAGGCCAAGTAAAGAGATCTTCTTAATCTTACCTCCTGCTCTCTTTTTAGACACATTAAATGCTTTGGAAAGGATTACCCCTCCAAGGATTAAGGTATAGAAAGAAACCAGTGGTTTGGTATAGGCACTATAATGCTCGAGTGAAGACAAAAGATAGGCCCCGGTCACAGCTCCCAGGATACCTGGGATAATCAGCAATTTGAATAATTTCCAATTGACATTTCCCATCCGGTAATGCATCCATCCGGCGATTCCGTTACTCAAAACTTCTGACAGATGGACACCCATACTGGCCGAAGCAGGCGGAATCCCCATGGAAAGAGAAAAAGCTGTTGAGGTTACACCATAAGACATCCCGATAGCCCCGTCTATCATCGCAAAAATAAACCCTCCAATTAAAAACCAGTAAAAGACAGGATTGATTGCCGAAACATAAGCCTGAAACTCAGGTTCGCGCTGCCAGAAAACGGCAATCAGGATACCAATTGATAAAACAATCGTCAGCCAGATCAGCCACCTGAATTTCGGGAATGGTGTTTTCTGTGCGGCAGGCTCAACCAGTACAGCACTCACCTCATTCAATTGCTTAACTTTCGAACTGAAATCTCCATTTAAAGTATTACGGAATTTACTCATTTGCTGTAGGGTAATATCCAGTTCTCCCGGTAAGTTATCATTAAACAATTCTTTTAATCTTTTAGCAATAGTAGGTGATTTGCCATTGGTAGAGATCGCTATTTTCAGATCCCCCTTTTTAACAATGGAACCCAGATAGAAATCACAATACTCGGGTTTGTCGGCCACATTAACCAATAATTTCAAAGCATGGGCATCATGGATAATCTGCTCATTCAAGACATTATTATTGGTCGCTGCAATAACCAGGTCAGCCTCCTGTAAATCGGCCGCAGCATAAGTTTTATGCAACAGTTTTACCTGTGGCAAACGGCTGGCCAGTGCTGCAACATCTTCCGAAATCTCTTCAGCAATAACTGTAATTCCAGCCTGTTCGCTTTGCTGAAGAACTGCATTTAACTTTTCAAATCCTACAGGACCTGCTCCGATAATCACTGTCCGCAATTGGTTCAGTTTTAAAAATACGGGAAATAGCTGATTACCTTCCAATGCTTCTTCTGATTATAATTCTTCCTTAATTGCTGCAAAAAAATCTTTGATTGGCTGGAACTGGGGATGCAGGGAAACTACTTCGCCAAAGACCAGAATGGCAGGAGCACCTATCCCTTTTTCCAAAACCACTTCTTCAATGGTATCTACTATTCCTATAGCCAGTTTCTCTCCTTCAGTAGAACCACTTTGTATCACCGCAACCGGGAGTTTATGTTTCCCTTCCTGTTTATACAATTTAACAATTTCCTTCAGTTTGTTCAATCCCATTAATACCACAACTGTAGCCTTTGTCCGTACAGCTTCATACAAATCATTAGAAATCGCACCAGAAGCTGTAGATCCGGTAACTACCCAGAAGCTTTCGCTTAATCCGCGGTGCGTAACCGGGATTTGCTGCAAGCCTGGTACAGAAATAGAACTGGAAAGACCAGGAATCATTTGCGCCGGGATATTATATCCTGCAGCAAAATTGAGTTCTTCATATCCTCTGCCAAATACAAATGGATCTCCGCCTTTTAAACGGACAACATGCCCGTAATTCAGTGCATAATCAACCATCAGTTTATTGATCGCATCCTGTGAATAAGAATGTTCACCAGAACGTTTTCCGACATAAACTTTGATCACACCGGCCGAAGCATAATTCAGTATTCTTTCATCAACCAGTGCATCGTATAAAATAACATCAGCATCTTTCAATGCATTTGCACCTTTCATGGTAATCAGTTCTGGATCTCCCGGACCAGCACCCACGAGTGTTATCCTGGGTTCTCTTCTATTTTTTGTTCCTGAATTATTTTTCATTGACCTGCGCCTCCCTTTTCGCTCTCATTTCCTGGTAAAATTTTGCAGCCTGAGTCAAATATGCTGTTGCAAATTCTTCTGTAGGCTCATTTTTATTGATCTGAAGAACCAGTTCATTAAAAGTAGAAGGCAAAATCACCTCCCCGGTTTCAACGAAATTCGTATCAAATTCTCTGATCACACCAACCTGTGTGCTGCTATTAATATTTTTATCTAATAATAAGGCCTTTGCTGTATTCACGAACACACTATAAGAGTGGTAAATCGCATCAGACCAGGCATTTCCTTCATAGGCAGATTCTGCCCATAATAGTTTTTCTTCTCCTTCGAGCAGTAAAGTTGCCACCAGGTCGATTACCACTCCGGCACATTCCCCCACACCAATAGCGGTGATAAAGGTTTCTTCATGTCCCCAATCCACATATTCTTCATCTTTCAGTGCAGTGAGGTCTGCCAGTGGTTTCAACAACTGATAAAAATAGTCCTTGCCTTTTACATCATAATACTGGTGAAAACTTTCGTCCGCCCCAGAATTACTGCTATAATCATCAAGTACCGTACGTAAAATAGCCGGTGCACGTTTTGTAGGAGCCTTAATGACGCGCTCTGCTACTCTTCCGACACCATCTCCTACTGTTCCACCGCCAATCATGACCTGTACAGCAGGTACAACTTTACCATTGGCTTTCACAGAACTTCCATGAAATCCAATATGAGCCAGACCATGCTGACCACATGAATTCATACAGCCGCTTATTTTGATCTTAATATCTTTATCATAAATCAGATCCGGATACTCTTCTTCGATAACTCCTTCCAGTACTGCGGCAAGCGACATGCTATTGGCAATTCCCAGGTTACAGGTATCCGTACCAGGACAGGTTGTAATATCACTTACACTATCAAATCCCGGAACAGCAAAGTTCAGTTCATTTAAAGCACTATATAGTGGGATCAGGGCTTCTTCCCTGACAAATTTCAATAATAAACCCTGGTTTTGTGTAATCCTGATTTCGTCTGCAACGTAAGGACGTATAGCTTCTACGAACACCCTGGCCTTGTCAGTTTTGATATCACCTACCGGAACTTTGATGTATACGCCGTAAAAACCACTTTGTTTCTGTGCAAATACATTGGTCGCTAACCAGCGCTGATAATGATTTTCATCAGCAGGACGCAAATCAGAAGGCTTCAACACCGCCGGGAACTGAGGTAAGGGTACAGTTCCCAGGTCTACCGCAAAAGTTTTTGATTTATTCGCTGTTACTTCTTCTGCAATCAGGCGGGTTACTTCTTCCAGTCCAAGTTTCTGAACCAAATATTTTAATCTTGCTTTATTTCTGTTGGTTCTTTCTCCGTGACGGTCAAAAACCCTCAGTACTGATTCGGCATAAGGAATTAACTGATCTTCGGGAAGAAATTCATGTACTACACTGGCCAGGAACGGCTGTGCCCCTAATCCACCGGCAAACATAACCTTAAAACCGCGGTCTCCTTTTTCGTTAAGTTTTGGGATGAACCCTAAATCATGAATGTAACTGAAAGCAGTATCTTTTTCTGTTGATGAGAAAGAGATTTTGATCTTCCGTCCCATTTCCTGACAGATCGGATTACGTAAAAAATATTTAAATACGGCCTGTGCGTAAGGAGAAACATCGAAAAGTTCTTCGGGATTAATCCCTGCATCAGGAGATGAAGTTACATTTCTGACTGTATTACCGCAGGCTTCACGCAAAGTGATATCATCACGTTCCAGTTCTGCCCAAAGCTCGGGTGTACGGTCCAGGCTCACATAATGAATCTGAATATCCTGTCTGGTTGTTAAATGCAGGTTTCCGCTTCCGTATTCATCAGAAACATCAGCAATACGCAGTAATTGTTTAAAAGTTACTTTTCCAAATGGCAGTTTAATACGCACCATCTGTACCCCCGGCTGCCGCTGACCATATACGCCACGCGCCAACCGCAGACTGCGGAATTTTTCATCGTGTATTTTTCCCTCACGAAAGGCACGGATCTTTTGTTCAAGATCTATGATATCTTTTTCTACTACCGGGTTCTCCAGCTCCGTTCTAAAACTTTGCATGTCAATAAATCTTGGTTAAGGATTGTTTTGTTTTAAAGGCGTTTTAAGGTCTTCGGTTTCAAAGATATATATTCTAGATAGAATTAGTAGTATTAATATAAAAAAAACAAACAAATGACCATTAAACGACCCTTAAACAAGGATTCACAATCAGATACAATTTTAAACCTCTAAGAAAAAAGGGTATTAAAAAACCCGCAGCCTGAATCAGGAGCGGGTTATTTACTAAAATAAAAATTCAGTTATCTGAGCATTTTAGCTACTTTTCCATTCAGAAAAACACTGGCACTATCTGACAGGTTATAACTTGTCTTTACAATTTTGGGATCAAATAAACTTAGTTTGCTTTTACCGGGAACGTTCAGCAGTGCAGTATCAATCCTGGTGTCGGAAGAGAGTATAAGTTCGGCATCTCCGTATCTTTTATCCCCTACATTCGCATCCAGCTTTCTGAGTTCCATATTGCGAAGTGAGATACTGGTGTTAAATCCTATATTTAAATTCAGGTGATCCGTTTTATAACCACTTATAGCCATTTGGTCAAGATGGTCATAACGGTTAGGTGCTTTTGGTACATCGTATGAAAATGAAGATACAGCATTTAATTTCCTGGTAAACAAAATAATATTCCCATACCCTATCGGTTCATCACCCTCTTTTTTAGGAACAAGTCCCAGATTAAGCGTTTGACCAGTTATCTTTAACGAGATCTTTTCTTTAATGTCTTTGTCAATCCATATTCCTTCTTTCTCTCCGTATTTCACTTCGACGTTAATATTATCCCCTATTTTCAGGTTTAACTTCTCAATTCCGTTTAAAGGGGTAAACTCCATCCCCCTGAAAGGACTCCTGTATTCTCTGGTCAGATAAACTTCTTTAATTTTATAATTATAGACTGTCAAACAGCCCAGAATGACTAATATCGCTGCTATAATCAGCATGGTGCTTGTTTTCATAATTGTTCAGATTGATTTTTTTCTACGGTGAAGGTTTCAAAACGTTGTTTAATTTCGTCGATGCTGATATCCAGCAGATCCAGGTTTCTAAAAAACTCGGGCAGCTCCTGTCCAAGGAATCTTTCTTTCCGGTAAGCTGTCATTTTCTCTTTCGCATCGGGCATTACAAAAAAACCAATCCCTCTTTTATTCATAATAATTTCTATCCCTTGCAAAAACTCGTAAGAGCGCATCACGGTATTCGGATTTACCTGTAAACTCACGGCCAGCTCTCTCACTGAAGGGATCTTTTCATTCAATACCCATGTCCCCATGAGTATATGATCTCCTATATAGGCTGCTATTTGCAAATAAATAGCTTCGTTTTCTCTGAATTCCATCTTATACTTGTTTTTCTTTCAGCTTATAAAATGCTGCTGTCCACAATAAAAAAGTAACTGTTAAGACCATTACGATCATAATGATCTTTCCCGGCCCTTCTGCAGTCAGATTAAAAAACTTCCCGTTTTCTATAAAATTCACCTGCTGAAACGGTACCGGATGTTTGACATCAGCATCCAGTATCAGTCTGATCAAAGGCTGATTAATCAGGGTAAGTGCAATCATAAAGATGAAAAACAGGAAAGTCGTTTTAATAAAATGCAGCTTGTTAAAGAATATAGCTCCCAGAAATGAAACTGAGTTTAAGAAAATGAATGTCAGAAACACAATGTAATTTCTGTTTTCAGGCCCAAAAATGTTCAGTACTTTATTCTTCTCCAAATGATAACTATCTCCTATGCGCAGAATGACTATATCGATCACATAAAAACTGGTTAAGAAAACGATCAGGAAAAATACAAAAGAGTACAACCAGATCACTAAATATCTTTCTAAGTGAGATACAGGGAGGGTTAATATGGGCATCGCTTTCTTTTTATCCCCCAGATCTGAAAATATCATACTGGTAAAAATTGTTCCGGCGATAATCAGGAAGTTTGTAAAAAATGCAAACTGCGCTGTCTCTCCTAATTCTCCATTATTGATAGAGGCCGTAAACCCTAAAGCCAGTGCTATGATTCCACACAATACAGCCGTTGACATTAAATAAGTTTTGTAATGTTCTTTGCTTTGTTTGCTCAGCAGCATCACAAACCGCTTCATATTAAATATATTGTTCATATCGATCTAGTTTAAAACGTCAATAATTGATTGATGACCTGAAGTGATTGCGTTAAAGAGAATCTCCATGTCTACTTTACCATAATTCTCTGAGCTGTTCACACTGATTGTATTTGCTCCAATCATTTCCTGTTCTACATATAAGATCTGAGCTGCATTGGCATGTGAAGCAGTGGTAAACTGGATCCTTTCCGCAATCTGATCTAAAGAAGTATTGAGCACGATCTCCTGTTCATGTAAAACCAGCAGAGTATCTATTAAACTGTCCAGATCCCGGACCTGATGTGTCGAGATAATAATACATCTCTCCTCCGTCAACGCAGAAGCTATAATTTTACGGAACTGCACTTTGGATGGAATATCCAGACCATTAGTCGGTTCATCCATGATCAGTAAGGCTGTATTGGCTGCCAGTCCAAATGAGATCATAAACTTCTTCTGCTGTCCAAATGACAGACTGCTTAATAATTTATGCGAAGGGACTTCAAACTCCTTCAGCATTTTCCTGAATTGCGCAATATTAAAATTGGGATAGAATTTACTGGTGCTCTCCATATACTGCTCAGCAGTAATCGCCGGCATATACAGCTCTTCTGCAATAAAGAAGAGCTCCTGTAAAAAGGAAGGTAAACGATCAGCAGCACTGTATCCCTTTAAGATACAATTTCCCTGCAAGGGATAAACGAGTCCGGCCAGATTTTTAAGCAATGTTGACTTTCCTGCTCCATTCTTCCCTAACAAGCCATAGATATGGCCAGCCTCCAATTCCAAATTCAGGTTTTTGAACAATAATGCTTTTTTACTGTAGCCAAAGGTTAAGTCAGATATTTTGATCATGCTATAGTGTATTAGTTCATTAGTACACTACAAATGTATCAAAGAATTTGAGCTTTCCTATAGTTTCACGAAATATTTTTCAAAAAAAATACCCGGACATCCACCCGGGTATTTTTTTTTCAACTAAACCTTAACTAGAAAATACTAACCAAATATTTTACTGGCACAAACATACAGCCCTTATATAAAGAAAATGTTAGAGTTTGTTTAAATTTAGATGCTCAAATTGTTTATAGCTTATTTTTAAGCTATAAACAAATGAGCAGATGCATTTTAAACAAACTCTCATAATTTAATCATCAGATTATACAACCCGACCAGGATTTCTGCCACAAAAGAGATACTTAACCTCTTTTATTTATTTTTTATTTAAATTTCGCATCTTTTCATATTATCATCTTTTACCCATGCTGATTCTGGCCTATATCCTTCTTGCATTATTCTGCGTTTACTTCATCGTGTACCTGTTTAAAAAGAACTTCTCTGTAAAAATGCAGCGGGAAGAGCTTCGCAGGGATTGGGGAACGGCCAAAAACAGCAGGTATTTCGATTTCGACTCGATAGAAAACTATTTTTTGAATACGATTACTGAATCTGCTGATAAATTACAGTTGATCTCTGATAAAATAGCCGATGATTTGTATATCAATGATGTTTTTAAGCTGATTGACCGTACGATATCTAAAGTCGGCCAGCAATTTTTATATGCGAGATTAAGGACAATTGATAAAGAAAAGACTGATCTGCTTATCCAGGATGCATTCGCCGATATCATTACCGCCGATGAGGAATTAAGAATGAATACGCAGCTCACACTAATGAAACTGCAAAAAAATGACTCCTATTATTTCCAGGACCTTGTTTATGCCAAAAAGGTAGCACGCCCGTCATTCATGCCTATTGTTTATCTACTCTCTGCACTCAACGTCGCCTGTCTTTTTATCGCTATCTTTCAGCTGAAGGTTCTTATTGTATTTTTTGCCATCTTCATTATCAATTCATTTATTCATTACTGGAATAAAAACAATGTAAGTGTACATACTGCATCATTAGGTGAATTTCTCAAAGTATTTGACACGGCTAAGAAACTGGATGCAGATCCCAAAATCGCTGCCCAGTTTCCTGAAACAGCCGGTTTACTGAAGGAACTGACCCCATTGAAAAGAAAAATGCTGGGGGTAAAACTGGATAACCTGGCAGAAGCTGATATGGTGATGATCGGTTATATGCTCTTTGAACTACTAAAAATAGCCTTTAATGTCGAAATGATCCTTTTCTATTCTATTATTGATTCATTAACCGCACAAAGGGAACCACTGAAAAGGCTTTTTAAGTTTGTAGGTATAGTGGACAGTAGTGTTTCAGTAGCTTCTTTAAGAGCATCATTGGGAGACGATTATTGCAAACCGGTTTTCAGCCCTGATAATTGCATGGAAATTACCGGCCTGAGACACCCGCTGATTGTAAACTGTGTACCGAACGATCTTCAGCTTGAACATAAAAATTTGTTGCTTACAGGCTCTAATATGTCGGGTAAAACAACTTTTATCAGATCGGTGGGGATTAATATGATCTTAGCGCAAACTTTGTTTACCTGTACGGCCAGCAAGTTTGCCATGCCTTATGCTAAAATATTTTCTTCTATTACCATCTCTGATAGTTTGCTGGAAGAAAAGAGTTATTATTTTGAAGAGATGCGGATCATTAAGAATTTCATTGCCGAATCTACTAGCAAAGAACCTTGTTTCTTTATCCTTGATGAAATCTTTAAAGGGACGAATACGATTGAAAGGGTGTCAGCCGGTAAGGCAATCCTCTCCTATCTGGCAACAGGTAATAATCTCGTTTTTGTCTCCACACATGATACGGAATTAAACGATCTGTTGCATACATCCTATGATCTTTACCATTTTACTGAAACTATTGCCGAAGAAGAGCTTATTTTCGATCATACCATCAAAAAAGGGCCATTAAAGACAAGAAATGCAATCCGGATTCTGGAGATCAATGATTATCCGACATCGATTATTACAGATGCCAATGCTACGGTTGACTTGTTGATGAAAGCATAAAACAGGTTTCAGATCAGGTCAGAAGGATCTTCTTTATGGACGTGGTCTGCTAATTTATAACCGCCTTTATCCCCTCCCTTATCATCCAGGCACAATAAGACAACCAGCGAGATAATCGGGATTAAAAATGAGATGAAGAACCAGAACCAGAATTTTCTGCCCATACTCTTGGCTAATATCCCTGCAACGATCTGCGGGATCAGTAAGACCATCATTAAAAGTAATTCAGGCATAAATAATGGATCTAGCGTTCATTCCTCATTGTGTATCAAAAACTTCTCCATAGATACTAATAAAAGCACAATATTAAAAAATCAATCCTGCTTATTTGTAATACAGAATTTTGATTTTAGATGAGTTATTACCTCTCCAAAAAAGATTTAAGTCGAGTAAATAACAATGGTAAACCCTTTTTGATCCAGGCTTTCTTTAGTGCTTTTGGAGAAACATATTCAATAATATTATCTTCTAAGCTACAAAGTAACGTTGGCACTAACATCCCATCATATAATTCTAGTCTTTGAAATGTTTGGTATTGTGTATTAATATGCAAAAGGTTATCGTTAAATACTCCTTTAATAGTATCAGGCCTAACAATATGCCCACCCTCAAGGACTCTCTGCTCAACCCGACCAATACAATCACCTACTTTATCTAAACAAAGATAATTAAGCTGAACCTGATATCCAGCAGTTTCAAACATATCAATATACCTCCAATAATCAGGGTGAGATAATGGGGTTTCCAGAACAAAATACTCTTTCACCGCTATAGCTTTTCTCATTTCTTCAAAAAGCTTTTCTTCCATCATACGGGTAGCATGAGTCACTCTTATATTTTCTGAAAGGCCTTCTGATTCTAATTCCGATTCAAAAAATACCCTGGTATTATCTCTATCAAAAGAAAATATCCCTTCAAAAGCATCAGGCAACATAGTTTGAATGTGTGTAGACTTACCTGCGCCATTTGGACCAGATATAACCAGGAGTGTTGGTTTAGAGTAATCCATAAGCTTTGCGGACGTTGTCGGCCTGCAATCCTTTAAGAACCTTTATAACACGAGTGCGAAATTTCTTACCTGCAGATGCGACTTCCTGAATTTCAATGCGCCCATCAGCAAATTCCTTATAGACCTGTCCTTCTGGAAGCTTTTCTGAAAGAATAAGAAATGGAAGATTATTGCTGAAATTTTTAGCTCTCAGATTCTTTATGGTAATAAGATATTTTTCATGCTTAGTTTCAAGCTTAAAATCTGACATATTTCTAACCTCTAATTGTTTAGTAAAAATACGAAATTTATGATATAAACTAAAATCGTCTTATGTCGATTTTAGTTTATATCATAAATTTTTACAAAAGAAAAGACGAGCCCCGATCAGAATATGATCACACTCTTGTTACTATCTTCCCTCACGGACAGATTGCATTTTACCAATGGTTTCTAATCTATTGAGGGTTGTCCTAAAAACTGGGAGATTCTGTGTATCACTGGCATTTTCAGGGTTTGCGATGAATTTGCGCATCGCCTCCGCATATTCCTTACGGAAATCTGCATTATCCGGATTCACGTTATACTGCGCCTCGGCTTTTTTGACTGGCATTAGATTTTCAGCAATTTTGCTTTTGATACCATAGGCTGACTGATCAGTCATAATCACAATGTTCTTTTCAAAACCAGGAATATATCTAACGACAAAACGTTCCCCTGTATTTGGGATACGAATTTCATTGCGGATAGGATATAATGAAGCCGTTGTTGTAGAAAAATCAGTTACCACATCTTTTCCGTCTGCAGTTTTCACGACTACGTCGTAATCCCAGATATACTCATCATTTAACCTCGAATTGGTCTCTGTGGCCAGTGTAACAACCGCCGAGCCTTCGGTTCCCCATTGAGCCAGAAAAACAGCATTCACAAACTGCCCGGTAAAAACGTTGAGCACCGCCAGGATAAAACCCATGATCACATAAAAAACTTTGTGTCTCCAGATACTGAGACCTATTCCTACAAATAATAAGATCACAAATGACCAGGCGCCATGATGGGCAAAAAAATAGAAAACCATGGATAATAATTTCAACATAGCTATATAGATTATAAAACTTGTAAAATTTTATGGGCAGCCTCTTCCCCTGTATGACTTCCCATGGCAATTCCCATTCCATTGCAACGTACAGCACAAAAAACATTTGGTTTTACCTCTTCAATAATCGGAGAGAACTGAGGCCCGAATGCCATAATCCCACTCCATTTATGCTCAATTTCAAAAGCCGTTTCTGGGAGGATCACTTCTTTCAGTAAATTATACAGTGCATTTTGCACCAGCACCGTATCTCCGAATGCTGTAGTTTCTTCAGCTCCAAAATCCAGGTTTCTTCCGCCTCCTAAAAGGATCCTGTCATCAATGTTTCTGAAATAATAATACCCTTTATCATAATGGAAAGTTCCTTTTATCTTAAGGTTCTGAATCGGTTTGGTCACAACAACCTGTCCACGGCCTGGCACAACAGGTAAATCAGGCAGTAATTCATTCACGAATGCATTGGTAGTCAGCAAAACTTTTTTACTGGTAAAAATACCCTGGTCAGTTCTTAAGGAAACTTCCTCCCTATCTGCCAAAATCTCTTGTACCTTACAATTATTTAAAATCTGAACGCCTAAAGCTGCTGCTTTTGCCAATAGCATTTTCATCATTTTGCCTGGATCGATCTGAGCTTCTAACTTGTTATCGATCAACATGTCAATATGATTGAAACCAAAGGCATTAATTTTATCCTGAGCTACACCATAAACATCTTTTTGTCCTACAATATCTTCAATCAGGGAATTAAAATGGCCCATTTTTGCCAGACATTCTTCTGTGAGCAGATGCTGTTCGGGTCTGAACAGCTCATACCCTCCATTATTCTGATAGGCTATATTTTCATCTCCCAGCAGGCTCCTGAGCTTTAGCAGCCCTTTCCATCTTTTGGTAATCAATTGATGTAGTCCATCTGTACCGGTCAGTTTTTCCTGTTCAATCAATTCCGAAATACTACCGAAACATGCAAAACCTGCATTTTTGGTACTTGCTCCAGAGGGTAGAAAACCTCTTTCCAGGATTAAAACACTCGTTCGCGGACTTGCAGTCTTAAGACTGATTGCTGCATTTACGCCCACAATTCCACTACCAATAATAATCACATCGGCATTAAAGAAATTTTTCTTTTCCCAGTAAGACAGGTTATTAAGCATTTAATAAAATTATAATATTTTATTAAATCTAGTCATCTATGAGGTGAACTTTATCTCTAAATTAATTCCATATACATAATTTCGCGATGTATATAGAATTATATATATTTGAATCATGGCGGTAAATAACGAATTATTTAAAGGCACCCTACAAACCATTATCCTTAATCTCTTAGCTGAGAATGAAAGGATGTATGGCTATGAGATTACACAAAAAGTAAAGACCATTACACAAGGAGAATTAATCTTAAAAGAAGGTGCTTTATACCCGACCTTACATAAACTAGAAGCAAGCGGTCTACTTGAAACCTCAACTGAGGTTATCGAAAACAGACTGAGGAAATATTATTCTCTATCAAAAGATGGCCAAAAAGAGAGGGTAAACAAATTACAAGAGGCTAAAGATTTTATTGCCCACCTGCAACTATTGTTGAACCTAAAACCTGCAATTTAATATGATATTAACTGCACAACAAAATCAGAAAATCAAAGATTATATTTTTGATGCGACAAAATATAAAGAAACCTATCACGAAGTTTACGATCATATTCTAAACGCTCTTACAGATCTTGACGAGGTTTACAGCATTGAATTAGTTACTAAAATTGTTAATGATGACTTAGGAGGTTTAAAAGAAATTAAAAAGCAGGAAGAACTTTATCAAAAACAAGTTAACAAAAGATATACGGGGCTTTTTCGCTTAGAAATAGTAAATACTTTTAAGTGGCCAGGCATATTAAATAATCTTACAATTTTGGCACTGTGCATCTGTTTTTATTATACTGGCAAAAGTGCTCCTTTTAATATGCAGCCCATGACAGTCGCTACCTTTGCTTGTTTTATGATGGTAAGCATTTACATTTTCACTAAAATCATGATGAATAAAACAAAAAATCGCAAATATTCTATCATGGACAATTCATTACGCAATTTAGCTTTTACTGGATTCTTTATTGGAAATTTTGCACTGCTTTTTTTTACCATAGGTAATTTAATTGATTTAAACCGGGACACTATGCTAATTGCTATGCTTTTATTATACTTTTTTAGCAGTGTCTATATAAGGGCTTTTATTAAATTCTACAACCAACAAATTAAAATATTAATTGCATAAACTTACCGACAAAACCCACACTAACTGCTAAACAATTTTAATATATTTGATCTATTCTACTGTCTTTATAAAATATCGCTTAGTTAAAGCGGATCATCCCAAATCCGTGTATCCCTTCATTCTAATGATCGGAAGGATATACTATTCACAAATATTTTATAAAGTACACAATGACAAAATCTATCAAAATAGCACTCTTAGGTGCAACAGGAAAAGCGGGCAAATACCTGCTTCAGGAATTACTTCTTCAGGGTTATCAGGTTAAATCACTGATCAGGAATCCGGAAAACTACAGTATTACTCATCCTTTAATAGAAATCGTTAAAGGAGATATCAAAGATTTAGAAACCACAAGGCTGTTATTGAAGGACTGCAACTGCGTAATCAGTGCGATCGGTCAAAATAAAGACGAAGAACTGATTTCAAGCCTGGCAACCTCGAACATTCTCCGGGTTATGGAAGAACTGAATATCAAACGGTATATTTTATTAACGGGTATGAATCTAGAAGTAGCCGGGGACCAGAAGAGTCCTAAGAATACAGAAGCAACAAAATGGATGAAAGCGACCTTTCCCATCTTTGTTGCGGATAAACAGAAAGCTTACGAAATGCTAAAAGAAAGTAAGATGGATTGGACACTGCTCAGGTTACCCTGGATTGAACAGACAACCGAAAGACGGGGTGTACAGGTAGATTTACAGGATTGTCCGGGTGAGCTGATCAGCACCACCGACCTTGCTGACTTTCTGATCGACCAGATTACAGCTACAGCCTATCTGAGGAAGGCCCCTTTTGTGGCATCAAAATAACAATAAGGAGCCGACCATCAGGTCAGCTCCTTTCAGCACCTTATTTTTTCTCTACTTTGAAATTCTCAAAAGTTACCGGAAAACTCTGCTTACCCGGTGCAGCGGCAACCATACCAATCTGCACTTTCACACCAGGAGGGAAATAGGCCAGACGTAACATCTCATATTTCTGTTGATCGAAAGAATATCTGATTTCTACATAATCTCCTTTGCGCAGTAATTTTAACCAGACAGACTCAGGACTATTATGTCGTGGTACCACCGACCAGTCGGATACTTCGCGGGTTACTACAGCGCTTACATTTTGTACTCCATCCACATACTCAATCCCTGTTTTAATCCAGTTTTTCTCATCTATACGGATCATCAGGCCTGCCTGATGAAAGAGTTCTTTGTAATGTCCTGTTATTTTCACGCTGGCCTCAAAATCGCCTTCAGCTTCCTGAAAATAGAACGGGCCATTATCCCTTTTAAAACCATAGTGGGTAACCTGCCAATAATCAGTATTGGGATCTACCGTAAAATTAAGTTTGTCTGCATTACCTGACCAGGTAACGGGTTGATTGAACCATTTCATAATTGGTTGTTGATTTTGAGCAAATGCGCTTGTACCAGCCAATAAGCAAAGTACAATACTTGTTTTAAGTTTCTTGTAAATTAAATTCGGGTTCATAATTCTAAAAAAAGCAAGATAACAATTTTATAGCTTCCACTTAACAATGCTTTTCTATTAAACTTCTTAACCCAATCATACTTAAGGACAAAATACCAAAACACAGACCGACCCAGGGAGAAAATTCTACGCCGTTGCTGACAATGATCCAGCCACTGACCATCGTACCAACTGAAACCCCCAGGTTTCCAAAAGAGGTAGCCAGGCTATTGGCAAATTCAAGCGCATGAGGTGCTGCCGAGATCATATAGGCTGAGGCATTGAGAAAACATGGCGCATAGAAAAATCCCCAGACGGCAATTATTCCAATGGTTACCCAGATATTTGTACCAGAATACTGCAAAGCAAATGGAATTAATATTGTTCCCAAAAGAAAAACAGCTGTGGTTTTTGGGATACTTTTACTGAGCATTTTTCCCGAGATCCAATTGGAAACCACGCCGGTAATCCCAAACAGAAATAACATATAACTAATCATCTTCTCATCCATATGCTTCACTTTCCCCAGATAATCTGCAAAATAACTGTAGGTCGAAAACCAGGCTGCAATCATAAAGAAATTCATAGCTGTACTGAGCAGGAAAGCAGGTTGCTTCAAGATCATCAGCTGGCTTCCATATGATTTTTTTCCGGCAACCGGCATTAATGGTAAGGCTTTCCATATTCCTAAAAATGCCAGTGCACTAACTCCGGTCTGTACCATAAATGAGGCTCTCCAATTAAACCAACCAGCCAGATAAGTTGCCAGCGGAACGGTCGTTACCATTGCGACAGCAATCCCCCCCAATACAATGCCCATTAACTGATGCTCGTGTTTTTTGTCCCCAGAGGCTACTGCCGCAGCTATAGCGGTAGAGATATATACAGGCTGCAGAAATGCAGGTAATATCCGGACAGTTAATAACAGCCAGAAAGGCGGGGCGAAAGAAGAAACAATCCCGGTAATTAAAAACACAGAAATAGCTGCTAGCATTATTTTTTTGCGGTCAAAACCAGAAAAAAGTAAAGTCATCAGCGGACCGGTTAAAGCAATAACCAATGCAAAGGCACTTAATAATACACCGGCCTGTGCAATGGTGAGCTGATAATAAGCTGCAATTTGTGGTAAAATACCGATTACGCCAAACTCAGTGGTGATAATACCAATTAACCCCAGACAGCCAATGTAGGCTACTTTTTTAGTCATCATCCTATCGTCGTGTTAATCTTCTATCAGTGAATAAAATGCATTCTTGAATAGATATCCCAGGTCCCAGTAAGACTCAGGCATATACTCCTGTGTAAAGACCAGGCCGATCAGCTGCTCTTTCGGATCTACCCAGTAGTGCGTATTGAAAGCTCCTCCCCAAAAGAATGAACCAGGACTCAAAGGGTGTAAATAGCTGTTTCTTTCGTTCACCAGCCCCCAGCCCAGCCCAAACTGAAAGTCTTCATTTTCGCCATTTATTTTCATGTTTTTTGTCAGCTGATTTCGCAGCATCAGCTCAACGGTCTTCTGCCCGATCAGTCTTTTACCATGATAAACCCCTTTATTTAATACCAGTTGCAGGAATTTTGAGTAATCGTAAATTGTCGAACTCAGTCCTGCTCCACCGGACAGATAGATATCATTAGTTACCGGATAGTCCGCAGCATTCCCTTCATAGATCAATCCTTTGTGCTTATTTAGTTTTCCCTTAGTTTTTTCGTGGAGGGCAACCAAACGGTCCTGCTTCTCCTTTGGCAAATGAAAATAGGTATCCTCCATCTCCAGAGGTCCAAAAATCCGCGTACGGAAAAACTCATCCAATGGCATACCACTCCAGATTTCGACCAGACGTCCAAGTACATCTGTGTTTAATCCATAGGTAAATGCAGCACCCGGTTCGTGTAAGAGTGGCTGTCTGGCCAGTAATGCTATCCGCTCTTTTAAAACGCCCTTACTGCCCAACCCTGTAGATACACCCGCTTTTGCATAAATGGCGTTCATCCGCTCATCTATTGAGAAGACAGGATAACTCAGGCCAGAGGTATGACGCAATAAATCACGGATGGTAATCTCTCTTATCGGTGCAACACTAGTATAACTGCTGTCTGCCGGGTTAAAACTTTTCAGCACCTTCGTTTTCTTAAATTCAGGTATATATTTGGAAACTGGTTCATCCAGCAGAAAATGGCCCTGTTCCCATAACATCATCACCGCCAGGCTGGTTATAGCTTTGGTTTGAGAAGCTATCCTGAAAATATGGTTCGTCTGCATTACTTTTTTGGTTTCCAGATCTGCATAACCAAATGCTTTGTCGTAAACCGGCTTTCCGTCTTTCAGGATCAGGATATTTATCCCGGCGGTTTGCTGGGTTTTGATCAGCTGCTGCGCCAGACTATCAATACGGTGTAATTTTTCAGATCTGATTACTGTTGTCTGTGCCTGCAAATTCAGCCCTGTTAAGGCCATAGTGAGCACTAATGGGTATTTAGTCATTTCTATTTATTTAAATTGAGCTGGCTAAATTAAAAGGTAACCCTTACTTTTGAAGGTAATACACCCATTGTATGGTACATACAAAAAAGTAAGTAATGGCAAAAATAAAGGAGAATTCGACCAATAACCTCAACCGGAAATACATCATAACAGACTGTAACCTAACCTATTCAATATGTATGGTTGGCGGGCGCTGGAAGCTGCTTATTCTATGCAATCTGGAAAATGGAAAGTTAAGGTTCGGCGAGCTGAGAAGTAAGATCTGTAATATTACTGAACGTATGCTGACGCTGCATCTCAGAGAATTGGAAAATGATGGTATAGTCAAACGTACGGTTTATGCTGAGGTACCGCCAAAAGTTGAATATGAACTGACGGATATAGGCAGGGAACTGATTCCGATCTGGGAACAGTTAAGCAACTGGGGTGAAAAGCACAGAGCGATGACGAGACCGGAATAAACAGAAAGGGGAATTTACATTCCCCTTTCTGTAATCATATGCCCCAGTAACTGGATTAGCTCTTCAGACAGGTCATCGTCTGATGCCCACCTGATTCCGTGATTCAAATCCGCTTCGGGATATATCACCCCTATTACTGCTGGAATTACCACATCATTTAAGGTTTCATCGTAAGAAACAATATACTGGTTATCTGCTGCTGCGGTAACTGTCACTGTGTGGTGTAAAAATCTTATACTGAACTCGTCCATCTTCTTAATATTTCCTGGCAGGATTAACCTGCTACCTGGATTGGACAGTACACATTTTGTGCCATTCTGATCAGCCCTTTAAAATCTTACTCTTCTCTGTATCAAATTCCTCCTGGCTCAGTATTCCTGCATCAAATAGTTCCTTCAGATCCATTAAAGCCTGCTTTTTAGCTGCCATATCATTTTTAGGCGCTTCAGTTACCGGTACCTGGTTAACCACCGGTTTGACAACTGTTCCCGGAGCACTGAATTTTAAAATCAGTTCAGTGATCTCATTATAACCCTTGATATTGGAATAATCAATTGCTTTTTGCTCTTTCACGTTAACGACAGTGACATCTGCACTGTTTTCCAGTAAATATTTCACAATATCTTTCTTCCCGTTTGCAGCTGCATAATGTAAGGCTGTATTACCTGATTCATCCTGATAATTAACTTTAGCTTCGCGCTCTACCAGCAGTTTTACCATGCTTAAATAGCCATTTTTAACTGCGGCCTGCAACAGGCTTTCTCCACTGCAAATCTCATTGTTCAGGCTAAAATTGTTGCCTAATGACATGTCAGCCGCGCTTTCTACCCAGTCGAGGTAAGAATTCATCGCACCGTCAGCAGCAGTAATAGGTTTAGCGTAATTTACATCCAGCCCGTTATCCAGGAATAAGCTAACAATCTCTTTCTGATTATGCGAACAGGAGTACCAGATAGGCGATAAACCACTTTTTGAGGAAACAAAGATGTCAGCTCCACTTTTCACCAGTAATTTCACTGATGCCTGGTTATTTTCATAACAGCTGATCAACAAAGCACTTTCTCCTGCATCATTAATATGGTTAACGTCGGCACCGTTATCCAGTAACAACTCGAGCATGGAACTGTTTTTAGCTTTAGCGGCTAATAACAAGGCAGTGTCACCTAAATTGTTGGTCTTATTAATAGCTGCACCAGCCTCCAGCAGTAAATGTATAACCTCCTTATTTCCGCTGCCTGCAGCAATCAGTAAAGGTGTTTCTGCATCGTTATTTTCTACATCTACTTCTAACCCCTGCTCTATCAGCTTTTTCAGCACTTCTGCCTGGCCTGTTTTAGCAGTAAGATGTAAAAAGCTATTTCCATGTTTATCGTTTATACCAACTTTGGCCTCTTTCTCGATCAGATAAAGCGCAGTTTGCTTCTGTTTCTGCAACAGGGCAAAGAAAAGCGGGGTCTCTCCATTATGATCTTCGTAATCAATATCCGAGCCCTGGTCTGCTAATATTTTCACAATATCCAGGTAACCTCTGTGCGCCGCATAATGCAAAGCTGTACGTCCTTTTTCGTCCGTATATTTAATATCGGTATCACCGGCAGAAAGTAATAGTTCTGCGATTTTTCTATTGCCACCTTCACAGGCAATCAGGAATGACATTGACATATATTTATTTTGCTGAATTAGAAATTAGTAATTGTACAGTCTTGGCTTTCAGATTATTGTTGGAAGCCAGCATCAAGGGCGTTTCTTCCTTTCTGTTGATCAGATTGACGTCAGCCCCCGACTCAATCAGCAGTTTTGCCTTTTTATAAATCTCCTTTGCCATACGTTCATCCAGCACAACATTATAGGCACATACTTTATGCAGCAGGGTTTCTCCTTTATCATCCGGCTCATTGAGCTCAATTTTGTCCATAGCCAATACGGTTTCAAGAGACTCAAATGATTTTTCTGCCAGCCAGTCCAGACCAGATTTCTCCTGGTCATAATGAAGCGCTGTCTGTCTGAGGTCAGCACCAGCCTCTATCAGTTTCGGTAAAACAGCGGGATAATAATCACTGATCGGACGGCTTAGATAAGCTAAAAGAAGTGTATTTCCATTGTTGTCCCTCAGGTCAAAATCAGGGGTTACATGGGCAGCCAGTTTATCATAAACAGCTACACTTCCCTGATCCACTACTGCCTTATAAAAAGCGGTCTCACCATGCCAGTCCTGTTCATTAGGGTCAGCCCCGTTCTCTAAAAGCAAATCCAGATATTCGGGTTTATTCTGACTGACGGCTACCATTATCGGCGTAGTCTTTTCTACATTGGCCTTATTGACATCTAACCCTTCCGAAATTAAGGTCTCCATATAAGCCATTGTTTTTTCGGCAGGAGCCATTCGCTTATTCAGCACCTGGTAAAGAAGGCTCTGCTCAGCATTATTGATATAATTCACGTCACAGCCTGCGTTGATCAGGCATTTAATAATGGCAATATCCGCAGTATTTTCAAGCGCATAACCTAATAAAGTCTCGTTTTGTATATCATCGTTGATATTCTGCAATTTCCCTACAAAATCTGTTAAGAAATTCAGGGACTCTTCATCCACTGGTAAACGACGGATGATCACATCAAAAATAGTATTCCTGAAAGAATCGTATTCGTATATATCTGTTTCTATTGTTTTATCAGCAACCAAAAGATCAATAATCTCATATTGTTTTGCCTGGATTAACTGATCAAAGGGCAAGTTAAAATTTGGCTGCTTAATAACTTCTTTAGAGATTTTCTCTCCGCTTTGGAGTAATGCTTTCGCTTTTTCAAAATCCCTTTGCTGGATGGCATTTACGATTTCACTTTCAATTCTCATTATTCTTTTGGTTTGGATGGTTGGGATCGTGTTTAAACACAACTATAATTATTCTTTTACAACTATAATCAAATTACGATCCAATATTCTGCCCAATAGAAAAATAGAATAAATGAATTTTAAATGGACTGGTCTTTAGTCACTGATCTGCTTGAAATGCGCTTTTTTGTAAACATCTTTCCGTAAATGGACTTTGAGGTTTTTGAATGTTTCCAAAGGGCCTTTTGTTGCGAAAAGATTTGTTAACCAAGCTGGTATATCTCCCATCGGATCCACTTCCAGCATATATTCTGCTTTGACATGATTTTTACCCAGGGGGATGATTGTCCACTTTCCCACAGAATGACTGATTCTGACTACATTTTTCTTTTCTGCGACATATCCGGGGATACAAGGCGAATTCACTGTAATAATTTTAGTTTCAGGATGCTGTTCAACCTGGATATGAACGACGTAATCCCGGTCTTCAGCAGGCCATGGAACAGCTACTTTGGAATAATAAATCAGATCGAGCGGAGAGTCCTGCTTAATCAGAATGTTCTCTTTACTGTGATAAACCCATTCATTACAGGTCTTGATATCTAAAATTGCAGCTACGAGCTGAGATGGTGTAGCCTCCAGCTTACAAATTACTTTGATTGCCTTGATTTTAGAGTGTTCCATCTTCCTGGTAAAAACCTCAATACCATCACGATCGACTGATAATTTCCATTTTTCCTGTCCTGAAACAGGTTTAAAACTGGTAAAGAGCAAAACTGAGGTTAAAAATATAGTATAAAAATAGCTTGAACGACGCATACAAAAACACCGGATCGAAAGGTGATTTACCGGGTTACAAAAATACATAAATCGTATTTTCTTACCTATTTTTGTAGCTTTATATAAGTCATCATCAAGTAATTATACCAAAATAGGATGCCTATCGTTTACATTTCATTATCTTTGTTTAAATAAAATCTGAAAAAGCTCCTCAAAAATAAATCTATCTGAAGAAAAACAGTACCTAATTAATTGTATAAAATTCATAGCACTTAAACCCCATTCTATGAGAAAATACCTTTTAGGCGGAGCAGGCTTAACTTTAGGCGTACTTACTCTGACCATTTTAATTAGCTGGATCCCTTATTCAAACCGGAATTTACCGGAAAAAATTGTTACCCAGGACTCTCTTTATAATCTGCATGTCAGCAAAATCTATTATGCAGCCCATCTCGAGGAAAGCGGTCTCAGACCTGAAGTTTTTGAAAAAGCCCTAACGGGATTTTATAATCTTAAAAACACAGGTAAAGTTTCAGCAGAAAAATCAATTCTTACTGTCGCCGATTTCGACCAGAACAGCACTAAAAAACGGCTCTGGATCATAGACCTGGCAAAAGATTCTCTTTTACTCAATACCTGGGTTGCCCATGGTTCCAGGAGTGGTGATGATCTGGCTACGCGTTTTTCTGATGCTACCGACTCTAATGAAAGCAGTCTTGGTTTTTATATAACAGGTGAGATTTACAGAGGTAAACATGGCCGTTCGCTGAGACTTGACGGTATGGATGAAGGTTATAATTCTAATGCGCGCAGACGCTCTATTGTAGTCCATGGCGCACCTTATGTTAGCCAGAGTACAATTAATGAGCTGGGAAGGCTCGGACGCAGTCAGGGATGCCCTGCGGTGCCCGCTGAGTTATCTGAAAAGGTAATCAATACCATTGAAGGTAAAACTGTTATTTTTATCAACGGAAGTCATCAGAACTATTTCTCGAAATATCTGGATTCGCATCTTGCAGCAAATATTATTGTCCCGATGCAGGATAGCAGTTTCATTGCAAAAACATAAGTGTTGTACTTTAATAGTACAACACTTATGTTTTTTTGTTAATTTCTTTGCCTTAAGCCAGAAATAACATCACAAAGTAAGTCAATCTCTGCGCAGGTATTGTAAAAAGCAAGAGAAGGTCTTACCGTGGCTTCAACTCCGAATCGTCTTAAGATTGGCTGTGCACAATGATGTCCGGATCTTACTGCGATACCTTCCTGACTCAAAGCTGTTCCCACTTCGGCAGTGGTATATCCATTCAATACAAAAGAAAGTACGCTGGTTTTTTCAGCAGCAGTACCAATCAATCTTAGTCCTGAAATCCTTTCCAGTTTTTGAGTAGCATATTGAAGTAAAAAATGCTCATACTCGTAAATATGATCAATCCCTAACTTTTCTACATAATCAATAGCCGCGCCTAAGCCAACTGCATCCGCAATATTTCCTGTACCCGCTTCAAATCTGGCAGGTGCATTGTGAAACTCAGTATGTTCGAAAGTTACATCCTTAATCATATTTCCCCCACCTTGATAGGGTCTGGTATAGTTTAGTAAGTCCTCTTTACCATACAATACCCCTATGCCAGTCGGTCCGAAGATCTTATGTCCCGAAAAAACAAACCAATCCGCATTCAGCTGCTGTACATCTGTGCGGATATGAGAAACGGACTGTGCGCCATCTGCGAGCACCCTGGCACCAGCGGCATGTGCCATATCTACAATTTGTTTTGCCGGAGTTACGGTACCTAGGGCATTGGACACCAGCGTAAAGGAAACGAGTTTAGTCTTTGCATTTAATAATTTTCCGTACTCGTCCAACAGTATCTGTCCATCATCATCTACCGGTATCACCCGAATAGTTAACCCTTTCTTTTTAGCTAACAATTGCCATGGAACAATATTGGCATGATGCTCAAGATGGCTGAGGATAATTTCATCACCTTGTTGCAGGTATTCTTCTCCCCAGCTCCCTGCTACCAGGTTTATAGCTTCAGTAGTACCTCTTACAAAAACGATTTCATTCGTAGAGCGGGCATTGATAAACCGGCTGATCTTTTGTCTTGCCCCTTCATAAGCATCCGTTGCACGGGCAGCCAGCTCGTGTGCTGCACGGTGAATGTTAGAGTTTTCATGTTCATAAAAATAACTTAACCGTTCAATTACCTGCCTGGGTTTTTGGGTTGTAGCCGCATTGTCAAGCCAAACTAAAGGCTTTCCATTTACATGTTCAGAAAGAATTGGAAAATCATTCCGTACCAGGTTTACATTAAAAGCTGGCTGGAGATTTCCATGGCTAAACTGATTGAACGCAGAAAAATAGTAAGCATTTTCAGTTAATTGACCCGATTGAAAAGACGGCAACTGAGCGGTGGGACTATAAGTCTGTATTCCAGCCAAAACCTGCTTCAATTCCTGTTCAAATGGCCTCTCCGATTCAAACGGAAGAGAAAAAGCTGATCCCCCTATAGGTTGATAAGCCGGTTGTTCAAAATTTCTGGTAATTGGTTGCTGTCCGGACACACCTCCGCTTCCGGCGGTAGATCCTGGAATATGCCCAAGTCCTAAACCATTGGCATCTGGTAAACTTGTTTGCGGATTATTCAGATCTACCGAGTTTCCCTGGTATATTGCTGCATCTGTAAGTCCACTCCCGTTTCTTTGGGCCACGTCATGATTAGAAGGCAAAATATCCTTTGCAGGCAAAGGACCAGTTACATATCCTCCAGGTAAAATGGAGAAAAGTTCATTGGCGAGTTTTTCTAAAGCATGTACATCAGGCAGTCCATTTGGGCCATTAATTGTATTACTCATAACAATTAGTATTTATACTCGTGATATTTATTGATTTCAACTTCCTCTAATACGGCAATCGCATCGTCTACCAAAACAGCTAATGAGCAATAAAGAGAAACAAGGTAAGAAGCGATAGCCTTTTCATTGATGCCCATGAAACGAACTGATAAACCAGGAGACTGCTCTCCCGGCAGGTCAGGCTGATACAATCCAACTACCCCTTGTCTGCTCTCTCCGGTACGGATCAGCAATATTTTGGTTTTGTTGTTCTCTATTGGTACTTTATCTGAAGGGATTAATGGGATACCTCTCCAGGTAATGAATTGAGAACCAAACAAGGATACTGTGGGAGGTGGCACGCCTCGTCTTGTACATTCACGGCCAAAAGCAGCTACAGCTAAAGGATGCAGCAGGAAAAATCCTGGTTCTTTCCAAACCTTTGTAATCAGCTCGTCCAAATCGTCAGGTGTTGGCGCTCCTGTGCGCGTTTTAATCCGCTGAGAAGCTGTAATGCTGTGCAGTAAACCATATTCTTTATTGTTGATCAACTCGCTTTCCTGGCGCTCTTTGATCGCTTCAATGGTCAAGCGAAGCTGCTCACTGATCTGATTGTAAGGTTTACTGTACAAATCTGACACCCTGGTATGGACATCAAGAACGGTGTTAACTGCACTTAAAAGGTATTCCCGTGGCTGTTCGACGTAATCGACAAAGGTATTAGGCAACACACGCTCATCTCTGTTAGAGCAATCTACATCAACTGATTCACCATCTTTGACTCTGTTTACCCTATAAATACCAGATTCAACAGGGGTCCAGCTTAAAAGATGAGGTAACCATCTCGGTGTAATAAAAGGGGCTTGTGGTACTGTCCGGGTAGCAATTGCCAATGGTCTGGCCGCAATATCACTTAGCGCTGTTTGTTGGGTGTTTTTCACTTGTCCTGCCATATTTTTTTTTGGTTTAAAGGTGTAAATCAAATATATAAATAAACACGACTAAATTAGTAGTTTTTATTTATATATAGATATACATGCTTATAGCCAATTGAAAAACACCAATTAATTACAACATATTTCCAAAAGATATTAACGAATAACCAGCATATAACCTACCCCCCTGATATTTACAATTTCTATCTGAAGTGTATATTCCTGTGAAACTGATCAGCGTATCACCATTTTGAAGAAGATACAAAAGGTTCTTTTGTCAAAGGGAAAAACACCGATTTTGTGATTTTGGATAAGAACCCAATAAAAACTGATCCAATAAAATCAAAGTAGTAGAAACGATTAAAGAAGGTAAAACTGCTTACAAAAAAAATAATGTTTCGCAAAAAAGCCCCGTTAAAGGGGTTTAAATTGATCTTATTCATAGTAGACCATATGATGGTACCAGTTTTTTAATCATGAATGATCTATTTATAATAATCCCAGATCTCTTTTGAGATTACAGCAATTACATTGGTAGCTCTTTCTTTCGGGGCCTTAAAATCAGAGACAAATACTGAAATAGCGAGATGTTTACCATTAGGCAAAGTAACAATACCAATATCATTGAAAGCAGCCATTATCCCTTGTTTATTTACGCCTGATGCACCCGTTTTATGAATAAATTCAGTATCATTAGGTAAAAGAGTCGTAATTCTTTTGCCCCAATCAGGTAGTTCTCTCATGATCTGAATCAAAAAATCATTACTTGATTTTGAAAGTAGTTTTTGATGATACAAGAGTTGAAGTAATTGCAGCGAGGCAGCAGGTTTACACCAGTTTTTATATTGTAATGTCCAATCCTTTTCCATCTCTCCTTCTGTATAGACAATAGAAATATCTTTTACTCCTGCATCATGGAGATATTTGTTTACTGCGGCGGGGCCACCAGCTACCTGAGTATATAGAAAGTCGCACGCATTGTTATCACTTTTTGAAACGGTATAGGTTAGCAGATCTGCCAAGGTCATGTCAAGATCCTGGTTAGGAAAATCCTTTACCATCGGGCTCCAGGTATTAGTATCCAGTTTCTCTTTAGGCATATGGAACTTTTGGCTTAGTTTTAATTCTCCTTTATCCACCTTTTGCAGTATGGCAAAAGCAAGTGGGAATTTAAAAACACTCATCATTGGGTAACCATGATTTCCGTTAATGATAAAACCATCCTTAAAATCTATTCCCTGCACGCCTACACCAATTTTTCCTCCGGCCGTATCAATAATGTGTTTAATTTTTTCTTGTAATTGCAAGCTCGACTGCGGGCTATGCTGAGCGAATATAATTTGTGGGATAAGCAATAACGTCAGGAGAATAGGTCTAAGAATTTTGAATTTTATCATAGTGCAAAAGTAGAACTTTTGATTAGAAAGAACTGGCCCATCCTCTTTCTGTGCAAAAAAGAAAGGTCACTTGAATACTAATTAATAATAGGAAAACGATCCTTTTCATCATGGTTTAAGATTTTGGTTTTACTAAAGAAACGGTGGACATAAAATGGAGGATACCAAAATGTACATATATTTCTAACCCAATACTTCATCAATCATACCGAATTGCTTAGCCTCAACTGCCGTCATCCAGTAATCACGGGCAGCAATTTCATTGATCTTATCATAACTCTGACCGCTGTGTTTGGCAATAATATGATATAATTCGGTTTGAACTTTAAGTACCTCCTTTATACTGATATCCATATCCGTAGCAGTACCCTGTGCACCACCACTAGCCTGATGAATCATCACCCTAGAGTGTTTCAATGCTGAGCGTTTGCCCTCAGCACCAGCACATAGCAATACTGATCCCATGGATAAAGCAACCCCAGTACAGATTGTAGCCACATCTGGTGATATCAATTGCATGGTATCATAAATCCCAAAACCGGCATAGACTGATCCACCAGGACAGTTAACATATAACTGGATATCTTTCTTTGCATCGGCAGACTGTAAAAAGAGTAATTGTGCCTGTACAACATTAGCACTCCTGTCATCGACAGGCTCTCCCATAAAGATGATCCTGTCCATCATCAATCTTGAAAAGACATCCATCTGTGCCACATTTAATTGCCGTTCTTCAGTTATATAAGGTGTCATAGCCATCGGGCCGGCATTAGATGATATCCGGCTGATATAACGATCTACGTATAAACTATTGATACGATGATGTTTTATTGCATAATTGCGAAATTCGTTCTTGTTCATATTCTGTGTCTTTTTAAATTTTGGGCATAAGTTTCCCTACTCTCTTGAATAGAAAGATATAGTTGTTTTTCAAAAATTACTGCGAAAGGTTATTTACCGAAAAGCTGTATGATCTTTTGCCTGAAAGAATAGTGTTCCGGAGCTGTAAACAACTTTTCGTGCACTTGTTCTATTTCTTTTCTCAGCTGCTGTCTTCCATATTGCTGGATCAGACTGTACGTTTTTTCCTGCCAGAAAACACTGTCCTTTAGATTTGGCTGTAATATAATACGGGCTTCAAGCAGGATTCTATCTGCTTCTTTTCTATCTGACAAAAGATATTCTTCAATCAGAAGCAGCTCATTCCATGATGTCTTCATAATTTAATGATTTTTCTTTTACAGTTTCTTTTATTTTCTCCAGACATTTAAATTTCTGAACAGTTGCTGATCTTGGGCCCGAAAATCCAAATCGCTCTGCAAGGCTTTCCATATTTAGCCTTTCATAATAAAAAGCGCTTAGCAGTTGCATACATTTCTGACCTGCTGTTTGCAGCAAATGGATCAATCTGGACAAAGATATCTCTTCATAGACGGAATCAACAGCATCAAGATCATTATTGAGATCAAGAGAAAATTGTTTACTGGTCACTTTATACCGTTTATTCCAAAGGAATTTTGCAATGCCAAAAAGATATGCTTTTTCAGTGCACTGAAGCGTTTTTCCTGTATGCTGAACTTTTTCATAATAAATGATCAGGGCATCTTGAAAAATATCTTTGGCTTCATCGAACGAGCCTCCCATTTTCTTCACATGACTTGCCACAAGGGGAAAAGCATCTTGATACAGCGACATGAGTAAAGCTTCGCGATCGTTTGGTGTTTTTTCTTTATCAGGCTTTGGGTCCATAACTACTATAGTTTAATAGTATGTGCTTATATAACTTCAAATATCACCTAAATTCTGCAATTATTTTTGACGCTGGATTTTATGCATTACATAGTTTAGCCAAATATAGACCCATATCTTCCATTTGGGCTCTACTTTTTGGGCTTGGCTACGATAGTAAAACTTATCAAAATATCATTAACAAGTAAACTGGCTTATGCGAAAGAGATATTGGAAACTGGCAATTTTACAATCACGGAAATAGCTAATAAATTTAATTTTACAGATGCCTCACATTTGATTGAACAATTTAAAAGCACATTTAGCATTACACCTAAAGAATATTTAACGCTCCTATAAATATGCCCTTGAAAGTACTTTATTATTATTACACATTAACGATTTATATGCCTATGCAAAAGAAATAAATGTGGGTGTCCGAGGTCCGGATATACTGGTGTACAGAAAGGGACAAATGGATAAACTATGGAATTATAAATCCTCAGACTGCTCAAAAAGTCACCGTAAGTGAAATTTACAATTTTGCCAAGAACTACCTGAAAGTGGATTATATATTTTGGGGCCGACAGGAACCTTTCTACACTAAAAAAGTAATTCCGTTTCTGAAATAGGAGAAAACAAATTTTCCGCATATTTACTGTCGGATCATTTAAAATTCATCCAATCATGAATCACCCGAATGGCACAAAAAATTATTTTTAAAACGATATAATCAACAAATAATGAATCTTCCTCTTTTTTCAGTTATCCTCCCTGCCAAAACATACAAATCAGTTTTAATCCTGCTGTTTTTCTTCCTGACCGACCTTCAAAGTACCTTTGCACAGGAAGTAAAACCAGTTGAAGCTGTTCATAAGACGACGTTTACCTATGGCGTTAAAGATAAACAGGAGCTGAAAATGGATATTTACAGTAACCAGGATTTAAAAGTTAAGCAACCTTGTGTGATGTTTGTCTTTGGAGGCGGGTTTATCAGAGGTTCAAGGGATGATAAATATTATACCGCCTATTTCAATAAACTGGTCGCTCACAATTACAAAGTAGTTTCTATAGATTACCGGTTGGGTCTGAAAGGAGTAAAAAAACTTTCCGCCCTTCATACTAAACCCTTAAAAAATGCCATAGACACTGCGGTGGCAGATCTTTACAGCGCCACGGCTTACCTGCTTAAAAACGCAGGCACATTGGGCATTGACAGCACCAGCATTATCATATCCGGTTCCAGTGCCGGAGCGATAACGGTACTGCATGCCGACTGGGAAAAAAGAAACCATACTGGTTTAACCCGTCAGCTTCCTGAAAAATTTCAGTATGCAGGTGTTATCTCCTTTGCAGGAGCCATACTAAGTTATAAAGGTACTCCATCTTATCAGATCGCCCCTGCCCCCACCATGTTATTTCATGGGACAGAAGACAAACTGGTTATGTATAATAAACAACGCCTTTTCAACAAAGGTTTTTTTGGTTCTAACTATCTGGCTAAAAGATTCGACGCAAATAGATATCCTTATTATTTCATGCGGGTACACGGAATGGGGCATGAGATCGCAGGAGTTCCAATGCATAAAAATCTGAATGAGATATTATGGTTCATAGACAACTATGTTTTCGAAAAAAAACAGTATCTGATCACTGTTGATTACAACGATCTGCAACAGAAGCGAACATTGATGGTTACACCTGATGATCTCTACAAATAAGAAGGAATAAAAAGGCCATCGGTCACAAAATAAAAGACTATATCAGCAAATTTGGCCGCTTGACGACAATTTGAGCGACACTCATTGTTAATGTGCGTCATTATCTTGATATTTAATCCGTAAGCCACATTTTTTTTAAGCATATCTTATGAAAAATTATCCCTTCATTTTAGTTATACTATTACTTACCTCTTGTTCACATTTGGGTGATCTGGTTGACAAAGAAAAATCGGATTCTTATTTCATTTCTTCAAGTGGACAACTGTCGTATTCCCAAAATGGCAACTGGTTTGAATTGGGAAGTTATAAAATGGATGCTGATCCGAAAACATTCAAGGTTTTATCCACTGAAATTGGAGAAGATAAAGCTTTCGTATTCTACCTTGGCATAAAGCAGAAAGAAGTAGACCGTAACTCGTTTTACATGGATAAAGGAATACCAAAGGACAAGTTTTCAGCGTATTTATTGTCGGATCATTTAATGAAAAAGATTGAAGGTTCTGATCCAAAAACATTCGAGTATTTAGCTATTGATACGTTAAATCATTCCTGGGCGAGAGATAAAAACAGCTATTACCTGAATGTGGCAAAATTAAAGGTCGATAGAAATACCTTCAGGTTTCTCAACAAGCAATTTTCAGAAGATAAGGATTCGGTCTATGCAAATTCAGAAGATGGGGAATTCAAGTCATTTCTGCTAAATGACGGTAAGATGAAGACTTTAAATAGCAAATACATTATAGACCAAAAGGCCATTTATTATGTAGAAACCTCACCCAAAATTAAAGTGTTATCAACTCCCTTCAATCCCTTGCAAAAAGTCAGATTTATGAATGAGGATGTATTATGTGGAGATGATCAGGTCATATTTTATGGTAAAGCATTTAAATACAAAACAGTTGACGTGAACTCATTTCAATTGTACTTCCCGAAAGATAAATTTAGCCTTTATGCAAAAGATAAAAATAATGTTTACTATGACGGGGATATCGTTGCTCAGGCAGAGGTTAATACCTATGTACCGCTAAAATTTGGTTTTGGTAAAGACGCTAAAAACGTATATTATAAAACTAATCTGTTAAAAGGGGTTGATAGTAAAAGCTTTAAAGAAATTGAAACGAATGGTGCTGTAAACGGGAAAAAATATACCGCCGTATTTGGAGATAAATCTGGTCATCGGTTTGACTGGGATGGGAATAAAATATGATCTACCTTACCACCTCACTTAAAAAAACGGGAGCTACTCTCTTTTTGGTAGCTTGCTCAAAGGCATAGGCCAGCGCGAATAATGTCCCCTCCGTATAAGCCCCTCCCATAAATGATACACCTACTGGCAAGCCATGGTACAAGCCACCGGGAACAGTAATATGGGGATATCCGGAGATAGCTGCAGGTGAAGAGAAACTCATTTCATTTACCTGATCGCCATGGATAATGTCGATGCTCCAGGCAGCCCCATAGGTAAACCCAGTAATTGCATCCAGTCTATTTACCTTCATCAGGTCATCGAGAATGGCTCTGGAGGCAAGCATTTTGCTCAACGCATCAGTATATTCTTTACTACCAAGATCCCCTTTCTTATCAGACATTTCCAACAGTTCCTGTTTAAAGAATGGCATAGCATCCTGCCCATGATCATTATTGAAAGCGATGAGTTCTTTGAGTGATTTAATGGACGAATTTGATTTGGACAAATACTTGTTTAGTCCATCCTTAAATTCATATTGGAGTACATCAAACTCAGGGTCACCAAGAGCCTGTAACCGATCATGGAACTCTACTTCTATGATTTCGGCTCCTTTACTTCTCATCACATCTAGTGCTTCTTTCAGAATTGGTGCACCACTGGCTTTTGAATTCAGCATCTTTTTATCTATTCCAATTCTTTTCCCTTTCAATGAATCAGGGTCAAGAAAACTGGTATAACTGCTTTTCGCTGCGGCTTTAGATTCCAGAGTCACCTTATCTTCCGGATCTCTTCCCATAATCACATCCAGTAAGATTGCTGCATCTTTAACCGTTCTGGTCATTGGCCCGGCTGTATCCTGCGTATGCGATATCGGAATAATACCCGAACGACTAACCAATCCAACTGTGGGTTTAATACCTACAATACCATTAAGTGATGCCGGGCAGGTAATCGATCCATCTGTTTCTGTACCTATGGCCACAGCGCAAAGATTAGCTGCAACTGCAACACCCGATCCTGCACTCGACCCACCAGGGCTATGATGCAATACATAAGGATTCCTGGTCTGCCCACCCCTGCTGCTCCATCCTGAGGATGATTTTGTCGATCTGAAATTGGCCCATTCACTCAAATTGGTTTTTCCGAGCAATACTGCTCCTGCCTCTCTTAGTTTTGCTACAATAAATGCATCTTTTAAAGCCTTATTTCCTTCCATTGCAATTGAACCAGCTGTGGTCAGCATTTTATCTGCAGTATTAATATTGTCTTTGATTAATACTGGTATACCGTGTAAAGGCCCTCTGACATTTCCACTTTTTCGTTCATCATCCATTGCACTGGCGATACTCAAGGCATCAGGATTGAGTTCTATTATAGCATTTAAATGGGGGCCATCTTTGTCAATTGCAGCGATACGCTTTAAATATATTTCGGTAATGGTCTTTGAGCTATACTCACCGCTCTTCATCTTTTGTTGTAATACATCAATTGTGACCTCATCAAGTTCGAAGTTTTCGGTAGTCAAAACTGGTTTAACTGGTAATTCTTTAGCCTGAGCCTTAAATGGTGGTATCCCAAAAGCTAAGAGTGCTAAACCGGCAATTGAATTGCCCATGAATTTTCTTCTTTCCATGATGATAGATCTATAAGGATATATAATAAAATGATGATTTACTAAATATCATAAATTATTGTTTATCTCCTACATTCATCAGCTATATTTTCTTAGGTATTAAGCTTAAATCAAGTATGACACACCATAGACTTAACAACCAAACAATTCTGATTATCAAGTGTTTATTAATAATCTACTCAAACATTTATATTATGAAGACGAAAATTAATGAGAAAGGCCATTTGAATATCAATCTTAATTCATCCTTCAAACCACATGGTTATTACTTCCATCCTGATGAAGACTTCAGAGAAGACTGGCAATGGGGAAAAACTCAACAAGCTCAAGAGCAACCTTTGCATTACTCACAGATCAAAAAATCAATTGAAAAGTTTAAATAATGTATGATTGCTAATCATCATGGAAAAAAAAATAAAAAAGGAAAAAGATATTCATATAGCTGCTATAAAAGTTGAAAAACCAGAAAAGCTAAAAACTCAGGAGCCATTGGCAGAGAAAGATGAAGTAAAGCAAGCGGAAGAAAATATGCGCGAACGGCAAAAGCATAAAGAATAGACTCCCCAAAAAATCTTACCATTATGACTACAACAGCACAAACAATTCCACAGATCACACAAGAATTCATCAAAAAATATGAAGCGGCCTGGAGCAAAGGATCTAAAGAACTTATTAAACTCTATACCCCGGACTGTATTTTAGTCGGTTATCAGACGGTTCAAGGTAGCCCCCAAATTTCGGAATTGTTACAGGGCATAATTAATCAGGGCTGGACTAGCATTAGTATCAAACAAGTCTTAAATAAATCACTTGACGATAACAACATTCTGCTTGCCTGTGAATATACCGCTATTGGATCACCAGCACTCAATGGACAACAAATGACAGCAAAATCTTCTTATGTTCTGACTCAGGAAAATGGAGAATGGTTAATTGCCATGCATACTGCAACATAACTTTCACCTGATCAACCTCTTCATTCCATGAAATGATTAATATTAACTAAATACACTTTTGGCCTTATGAATAACTTTCTCCAGGTCAATACCTTTTCCGAGAACGCCTTTAAACAAATCACCTTCTGATCTTAACCGGTCTACCGCATTCAAAATATTAAAGTCTTTCATGGACAGCCCAGGTTTTACTTCATCCCAGTGCAAAGGCATAGAAACTGTTGCACCTGGTTTCGGACGTAAAGAATAAGGTCCTGCAATGGTTGCACCCGGCCTGTTCTGAAGAAAGTCCAGATACATTTTACCCTTTCGTGCAGAAATCATCCTTTCCAGAGTTGTATACTCTGGTATTCGCTGGTGGACCAGACTGACAATAATCTTTGCAAATAGCTGCGACTGTTCATAACTATAACGTGCCGCCAGAGGGATGTATATATGCATTCCTGTTGAACCGGAAGTCTTACAAAAGCCAGGCACCTCCATTTGATCCAGTACCTCCTTTACAATTCGTGCTGCTGCTATTACCTGGTCAAAAGTATTTTTATCAGGGTCAAGATCTATCACGCAGTAGTCCGGATTATCCATTGATTTTATCCTGCTGAACCAAGGATTCATTTCTATACAGCCCAGGGAAGCCATCCAGAGTAATGTCGCTTTATCTGTACCTACCAGGTATTCCTTATGGTCTCCCTCATTCGTTGTATGTGGAACAGTTTCCGCCCAATCAGGAACCTTCCCCTTCACATCCTTCTGATAGAAACTTTTCCCATTGATCCCCCCTGGAAAACGGTTCAGCGATAGCGGTCTGTCTTTCAGATAGGGCAAAATATATTCAGCTACCTGATCATAATAGTTAAGCATATCTCTTTTAGTTATCTTATCCAGTGGCCAATAGAACTTGCTCAAATGTGTAAACTTCAGATCGTGTCCATTTATCTTACATACCTGGATTTCATCCTTAGAATTGAGGAGCGTTTTGCGGGTAACCTGCACTACTTTTTTCACTGAAAGATCCGGATCAACAATAGCTTTAGCCTCTGTAGCTGTTTCGCGGATTACGTCTTTAGCTTTTTTGTCAACGCGCATGCCAAGGAAAGAGGGATGACGAAAGACACCATCAGCAGTAACTTCAGTAAAAGCAATCTCACAAACCAATTCTGGTTTTATCCAGGTAGCCTTAACCCGTGGCGGGTGCGGAGTTCCAGAAAAAGGACTTTTATCTGTGATTAAAGGTTTGAACTCTGCAATCATCATTTGTTGCATTTTGTCAGAGAAACCTGTCCCCACCTTTCCGGCATATTGCAAGTTTCCATTTTCATAAACACCTAGCAACAGGGAACTAAATTGCCGGGATGTATCTTGATTTTTAGTAAAACCAACAATGACTACTTCCTGTCTTTTATTGACTTTTATTTTCAGCCAGTCGCTGGAGCGGTTGTTCACAGTATAGGTGCTGCTTGCTTTTTTAGCCATAACCCCTTCTAGTCCCATTTTTTGAGCTGCTTTAAAGAAGTCAGTCCCACTAGCATGAAAAACCTTACTTAGACGTATTCTTTCGTCTGCTTGCGGCAGGACACTTTCTAAAATGTACTGCCGTTCTTTTAATGGAAGACCGGTCAGATCCTTTCCATCGTACCAGATCAGATCAAAAACACAATAAACAAGATGACCATCTGCCTCACTACGCCAGTTTTGCAATGCGGAAAAATCAGAAATCCCTTTTTTGTTCAATACCAGAATTTCGCCATCAACCACCGCATCTATTTTCCAGGTTCGGAGCAAATCATATATAGGATAAAATTTTTCATTGAACTGCTTATTATTTCTGGACAGTAACTGAACATCACCGTTTTTTAATGTATAAGCGAGCGCCCTGTAACCATCCCATTTTACTTCATACACCCAGTCTGGATTATCAAAAGGTTCATCGACCAGGGTAGCCAGCATAGGTTTTATGCCAATTGGAATCTTTTTCTCTGGTGCCGTTTCAAGTAAAGATTTAACATTTGCTATTTCTTTTAAAACATTCGTCTCTGAAACAGGCAGATCCTGTTCATGACCATTAAGCCACATCTTTTCACTTTGTTTGGACATGGCTGCAATGGTCTTTCCAGACAACACTGACTTATCTTTTTCAGTAATGTCAGAGGTAGAAGCAAACTCATCTTTATGTTTGATCAGCAGCCATCCATTCTCGCCCATCCCCCGGGTTTTCACCAGAGCATATTCTCCTTTCAGCTTTTCTCCATGCAACCTGAATTTCAATGACCCGGTATGCAACAAATGACGTAAATACTTATCCTGTGTTTTCTTACCCTGGATATCTTCAATAGGTTCATAAATTCCTTCATCCCAAACAATCACAGTACCACCCCCGTATTGACCTTTAGGAATGATCCCTTCAAAATCCTTGTAATTATAGGGATGATCTTCAACCATCATAGCCAGCCGCCTGATTTTAGGATCGGTAGAAGGGCCTTTGGGAATTGCCCAGCTTTTCAATACTCCTCCCATTTCAAGTCTGAAATCATAATGAAGATTCGTCGCATCATGCTTCTGAATCACAAAATGCAGCTTATCCTTATCTTTGGATTGACCTACCTTAGGCTCTTTAGTTTTAGAGAAATCACGTTTCTTTTTATACTGATCTAGTCCCATGTCACAATCATTGAATGAGTAATTAACAATCAGTATCCTGTTCTGTTCTAAAAAGCAGAAATGAAACAAATTTCAAATCACCTTGTTAATAGTTCAAAAAATAACTTGATATGAAAGCAGTCTGGAAAGGGTCTATTGGATTTGGATTAGTCAATATTCCTGTTAAACTATTTTCGGCAGTTCAAAATAGCAATCTGGATCTGGATATGCTGGATGGAAAAGATCATTCAAAGATCAAGTTTAAACGGATAAATGAAAATACACATAAAGAAGTACCTTTTGATAAAATAGTAAAGGGATACCTGTTAAACGAAAAATATGTCATATTAGATGAAGAGGATTTCAGCGATGCGAGCCCCGAAAAGAATAAAATGATTGAGTTAGAGAATTTCGTCAACATTGAAGAGATTAACCCGATCTATTATGAAACCTCCTATTATGCAGAAGCTGAAGATCAGGGAAAAAGAGCATACGCATTACTGCTGAAAGCACTAATTAAATCGAAGAAGGCAGGTCTTGCAAGATTCGTACTTCGTAATACGGAAAACCTTTGTATTATTCATCCTATGAACGATATTATAGTCATCACAAAAATCAGGTTCCCCGAAGAAATCCGATCCTATAAGGAATTGGAAACCCCATCGCTTGCTGCTATAAATAAAAAAGAGTTAGAAGTTGGACTTGCATTGATAAAGCAGTACTCTTCTGAATTTAATATTGAAAATTTCCATGATGAGTATAGTGCTGAACTTTTAAAAATCATTAAAGCAAAGGCAAAAGGAAAACGAGCTGTTGTGAAAAAATTAATACCCAGGGAAGAACCTGGTGATGACTTATATGGTCAGTTGATGAAAAGTTTAAATAGTAAAAAAGGAAGTTGAGCTTCATTTCCCTATGAGCAATAAAATCCGCAAAAGTATGCAATAAGAATCTTATATTCCTTTTAGGTCTAAGAAAATCTAAACATATCTGACTAGCTCGTGTTACTTCAATACATCAAAGCTAATTGATATGGAAAATACGGCAATAAACACAGAAACCCTGAACGATCTTATTGAGATAAATAATGATAGGATTGCAGGATACCAGAAAGCATTAGAGGATCTGAAACCTGAGGATAATGACCTTAAATCCTTATTTGCCGAAATGGTAAGACAAAGCCAGAACAACAAATCGGCGTTGATACAAGAAGTTCAAGTTCTTGGGACTGATGCTGAAAAAGGAACAACCACTTCAGGCAAAATTTACCGGGCATGGATGGATGTTAAAGCCATTTTCACTGGTCATGACCGTGAAACTATTCTCAACAATTGTGAATTTGGAGAAGATGCTGCAAAACGTGCTTATAAAATGGCATTGGAAACCGAAGGGTTAGCAAAACATCTGGTTAACCTGATCTCTAGCCAACAAGCTACTTTAAAGGCTTCACATGATCAAATCAAGGCCCTTAGAGACCGGGTTTTATAAAAAAATATGCTAATACAAGAAGGCGATATCATCTGGATGATATCGCCTTTCTTTTGTATCTTTTAATCCTTCAGCCGTAATTTGTAGATATTCATTAGATCAGGCAGGAACTTTATCTTTTTTCTCCCGCTGCCAGAAACGATGCTGTGCGATTGCATTAATAAAATCCTGAGGTGTAGTATCGACCAGTATACCTGCTTTTGCATCTGTATTGCCACTTTTCAATTTAGCACCTACATAACTTTGGGTGATTAGCTCAATACCTTTGCCGGTCGCTGCAATTGCTTTGCAATGTCTATAGGCTTCATTAATAAAATGAATCGCATCAGGTTCGGCTAACAAAGCGTTAATACTTTTATCTCCACCTGGTACATACACAGCATCAAATACCACCGATGTGCCGGTTAAAAAACTCATATCAATTTTGATCTCTTTACCCGCAGCATCCTTAAGTATACCATTTTTAGGCGCAACAACTTTAACCATAGCGCCAGCAGCAAGAAGTGCTTTTTTCATATTTCCAAAATCAGCAGCATCCACTCCATCAGCAGCCAGAAAAGCAATTTGTCTGGTCTTAATGCTATCTTTTGGAGTATTGGCCATACTTAAGGCGGGAGATTTTTCAATTTCTGACTTTACTTTATGGGGCCGATAGTCTGCTGGATTGGCATCCGCTCCAAGAACATGGTTAATAGGCTCCTCAGGTTTACCAGCCTTTAAAGCTAAACTCTCGGCTACAGTGTTTGCAAGAGGAACACTAATCTGAGTAAGCAGGTTCACCATTCTTTGCCGAACTTCAACTGTCTCTACTTTCCCTAATTCAAACTTTAATGCATCAGCAATATGGTTTTGCTCAGGCTCAGACTGGCTATTAAAGAAAAGAGTAGCCTGGCTAAAGAAATCCATAAAGCTTTTACTCCGTGCACGGACTTTATGTGCATCAACACGTTCTTCATAAGAAGAAAATCCACCGTCAGCTATTTTTGCCTGAGCAGGGCTTCCGCCTCCTATAGAATTTGGATGGTAGCTAGTTTTCCCCACATTGATCTGCTGGCGCATATGGCCGTCACGCTGATTATTATGGACAGTATTCACCGAACGGTTAATTGGGATTTCATGGAAATTAGGACTCCCTAAACGAGACAATTGTGTATCTGTATAAGAAAATAAACGGCCTTGAAGTAAAGGATCATTAGTAAAATCTATACCTGGAACTAAATGACCAGGATGGAAGGCTACCTGCTCTACTTCAGCGAAGAAATTATCCGGATTGCGGTCCAGTACCATTTTACCAATTCTTTGTACTGGGACTAATTCTTCCGGGATCAGTTTAGTGGGATCCAACAAATCGAAACTAAACTTATGTTCATCTTCCTGTGAAACAATCTGAACACCAAATTCCCATTCCGGGAACGCGCCGCTTTCAATGGCATCATGTAAATCTCTTCGGTGAAAATCAGGATCTTTACCAGATATTTTTAAAGCTTCATCCCAAGCCACAGAATGCATACCAAGGATTGGTTTCCAATGGAATTTGACAAAACTTGATTTTCCTTTGGCATTAATAAATCTAAAAGTGTGGACACCAAAACCTTCCATCATGCGAAGACTTCTGGGAATTGCCCGGTCTGACATGGCCCACATAATCATATGCATAGATTCGGGTGTAAGTGAAATAAAATCCCAAAAAGAATCGTGAGCAGTTGCTGCCTGAGGTATTTCATTATTGGGTTCAGGTTTAGCCGCATGGATCAGATCCGGAAACTTTATAGCATCCTGGATAAAGAATACCGGCATATTATTACCCACCAAATCATAATTTCCTTCCTGCGTATAAAACTTAACGGAAAATCCACGAACATCCCTCGCAAGATCAGACGAACCTCTGAATCCCGCAACCGTGGAAAAGCGGACAAACACAGGTGTTTTAACTGAGGGATCTTGTAGAAAACCTGCCTTGGTATATTTAGCCATAGATTCATATACCTGGAAATAGCCATGAGCACCTGAACCTCTGGCGTGTACAATACGTTCGGGAATTCGTTCGTGGTCAAAATGCGTTATCTTTTCTCTTAGGATAAAATCTTCCAGTAAAGATGGTCCCCGTTCTCCGGCTTTCAGCGAATTCGTGTCATCATTAATCTTAAGACCTTGATTGGTGGTCATCAATTCTTCCTGATCGGAAGTTATATCAGGTGCCAGGTCTTTTTGTTTTAAATTACCACTGTTTTCAGTCCTCGTTTTTTTCTTTTCCATTTTCTTGTTAATTTACAGGTAGATATAAGGTTTTTAACAGTAAAATTCCTTCTTCATTATTTTGTTGCACAGCAATATCCAAGGCATTCATTCCCCGGTAATCTTTGATCATTACATCTGCACCATGATCAAGAAGCAATCTAACCAGGGCATTACGTCCAAACATCACTGCAAACATTAAAGCCGTCCCTCCGTTTCCATTCAATAGATCAAGTTTAACATGATGGGCAATAAGAAGCTCAGCAATCTCTATATAACCTTTAAAACACACTCCCATAAGGGCCGTATTGCCACCAATATCTGTCCCATTGACATCAGCTCCTGATTCTAACAATAAACGCGCAGCTGCAGTTTGATGATTATAACAAGCAATGATCAAAGGCGTATAACCTTTATCATCCCGCATTTCGAGATTGGTTTTTAGAGCTAATATTTCTTGCAATAATGGCAAATCACCTGTTCTCGAGGCATGAATCAATGCCGATGTTATATTGTCCATGCTACTAAGAACATACGCGATTTGAAATTGTTTATGTTAAAAATACTTCAACAATTCTGATTGAATAAGAAGATTGAAAAAATCAAAGCCATTTTAAATTTAAACAATTATAGAAGAACACTGTTAAACAGATGTCACTTCACAATCAATCTTAAATAAATCATGGGAAATTTACTTTATTTAGTTGCCGTAGTATTAATTATACTCTGGGTAATTGGATTTTTCTTTCACGGCTTTGGAGATGTAGGTGGTTTAATCCATATACTACTTGTCATTGCCGTTATCGCAATCATTCTTAAAGTGATCAATAGGGCCGCATAAAAAACAATAATGAATGCAAATTAAGATACGGCAATTGAACAGATTACAGTTAACTATTAATTTATTCTCATAATATAATTGTATTTTTGATTTCCTAATATTTCTGTACTGAAAGCCGCTCTATTAATTCTTTCGTTCTCTTAAAGTCACATCATGCCTACTATTGAACCCGATCATATCATTGCCATTGGAGCCTCAGCAGGTGGCATGGAAGAAATCAATGCTTTCTTTGATCATACCCCTTTAGATGGGGTTTCTTATATAATTATCCAGCATCTTTCTCCTGATTTTAAAAGCAGAATGGTAGAATTACTGGCCAGGCACAGTAAACTTGTAGTTAAAGAAGCTGAAAATGGTGCCAAAGTAAAACGGAATCAGGTGTACCTGATCCCCAGCAATAAATTCATGACCATACAAGACAACAAGTTATTTTTAACTGACAAACTAAAAAAAGCAGGACCGCATCTAACGATTAATACTTTTTTTAATTCTCTTGCTGTCAATTCCGGTAAAAAATCTATTGCAATTGTCTTATCCGGGTTAGGTTCTGATGGCACTGAGGGTATTAAGGCTATTAAAAAAGCAGGTGGAATGGTTATAGCGCGTAACCCCGAAACGTCAGAATTTAACAGTATGCCTTCCCACGCTGTGGCGACCGGAATCGTAGATTTTATTTTGGAGCCCGAATTAATGCCTGGCGCAATTGAAGATTATGTAAAATATGAAGCAGGATTACTAGTTAATGACCCAGGAGATCAAAAAAACCTGATCGCAATCATTAACCTGATTAAAGAAAATTCACCTCTGGATTTTTCTGATTACAAACAGGCAACCATCCTGAGAAGAACTAAAAGAAGAGCAGCTTATCATAATTTTACTTCGCTCTCCAACTATATGGATTTTCTAAAAACAACACCGGAAGAAGTAACGGCTCTTGCTAAAGAGTTTTTAATTAGTGTAACTTCATTTTTCAGAGATAAAGAAGCATTTGACTTCATTCAAAGTAATGTATTGCCTGAAATACTCAAAAAACTGGCACCCAGGGAAGAGTTAAAGTTATGGGTGGCAGGTTGTGCTACGGGTGAAGAAGTATATTCCCTGGCCATATTGATTGCAGAACAGTTAACCGGAAAATTTAAAGATACTGTTGTGAAGATTTTCGCAACTGACATTGACAATGCAGCATTAGTCCTTGCTGCTAAAGGAATTTACAGTTCGGTTATTGAAAAGGATGTATCTCCACGGCGGATTGAAAGGTATTTCTTAAAAGAAGGTCAAAACTACCGGATTAAACCGGAGATAAGAAAAATGGCCGTTTTTGCTCAACATGATCTGGTGAAGAATCCTCCGTATTGCAATATGCATTTAATCAGCTGCCGTAATTTGTTGATCTATATGACACCTACGTTGCAGAAAAAAATATTCAACATGCTACTTTTTGGACTTAAGATGGAAGGATACCTGTTTTTAGGTTCGAGCGAGAATCCAATGCCAATTATCGAAAAGTTAGAAGTTACCAATAAAAAATGGAAGATATACAGGAATCTCGAAACAAAACGGGCTATAAGTTTTGATGCATTTTCACTACCCAATTTGCTGGATTTAAAACACATGTCTTCTTCATCTGCAAGGGAACCTATTGGTAAAAATATGACCAACGTTATAGCCGAAACTATGAATGACCGCCTGGCAGAAGTACTGAACTTTATGGCTGTTTGTATTGATGAAAATGATTCTGTTATAAAATCTTATGGAGATACCACAAAATATCTTCTCCAAAAACATTTTACTTCAAACCTAGCTGAGCTTTTACCCAAACCCCTTTTAGTAGCATTTAATACGTTAAGCAAAACCGTTTCAAAAACAAATGAAAGCACTACTGTTTATGGAATAAAAATTAAACGCGGGCAATCTACCGTTAAAGTATCTCTTTCTGTCACACCTTTGGTAGTTAAAAAAGGAGAACAAAGATTGCTGATGGTTGTAATTAGTGACGCTAATCCGGTCGGTCCGGGCAGTGAAGAAGACTACGTATATGACGAAAAAACATACTTAAATCAATATACTTTAAATCTGGAAGCAGAATTAAAGGAGCTAAAAGACAAACTTCACTCGGCCTATGAGAAACTTGATTCTTCTGCAGAGAACCTTCAATCCTTTAATGAAGAGCTCATTTCTGCCAATGAAGAAATGCAAAGTACCAATGAAGAAATGCAATCGGTAAATGAAGAATTACATACCATTAATTCTGATTATCAATTAAAAAACAAGGAGCTACTGGATGTTAATGATGATTTGAACAATTACTTTAGAAGTAATATCAATGGGCAGTTATTTATTGACAATAATTTGTTGTTAATGAAATTTTCACCAGGTACGGTAAAGCAAATTAATCTCCGGGATTCTGACATAGGGAGACCTATCAGTAACATTTCTACCAATATAAAATTTGAAACCATTATAGAAGACATTAAACAGGTAATTGACAGAGGAAGCGTCATTACTAAAGAAATTGAAACTAATAATGGCAAGTGGTACCAGATCATGACTATGCCTTATATCCAGCAGACTGATCATAAGAGTAAAGGCGCAATCGTTACTTTTAATGACATTACTGAACTAAAAAAGACGCAACTGGAGCTTGATAAAAAGAATGAAAGTCTGTTACGTATCAATGCCGATCTTGATAATTTCGCCAATACTGCTTCCCATGATTTGTTAGCGCCATTAGGTAGTCTTGAAATGAGTATTGGTGTGATGAACCGGAAAGTAACAGATCCGGAGTTGAATAAATTTTTAATCATCATCAACTCCTCTGTTAAAAAATTCAGAGAATTAATAAGTGATATCTCTACCATAGCCAAATTAGAAAGTGATATGATGGAAATGGTTGATCTGGAAGAGATTATTAAGAATGTAGAATGGAGCCTGGATCTTAACATTAAGCTATCGGGTGCAGTTATCACCAAGAATCTTGGCGTTAAACAGGTTTTCTTTTCAAAAAAGAATCTCAGGAGTATTCTGTTTAATTTGATTTCAAATGGTATTAAATTTCAAAGTGATAAACATCCTGTAATTCATATCCATACCTCAATGGAAGAAAATGATATCATATTAACTGTCGAGGATAATGGCAGAGGCATGCCAGCTGAGGGGCTTAATCGTATTTTTGATATGTATGGGCGGCTTCATCAGGACATTGATGGTCGTGGTATAGGATTATACCTTGCTAAAAAAATCGTAAATGCAGCGGGTGGAAGTATTAATGTCGAAAGCAAGCCAGATAAGGGTAGTAAATTTATTATTCACTTTAAATGCAAGAAAGAAGATCACCTGAGGTCTGTAACGTAATTTATATTTCCATCAATTGATCCTTATCACCTTTTTGAATGATTCTTTACATTTAGATAATCTGCCTTTGCCTATACCTTTGTTTTTGGATAGAGGCTGGTATAGCCTTCTTTATTTCATAATTAAAACAATAAGCGATGAAATCAATTACCTCTAAATTCGACAAAATTTTAAGCGCTTCTTCTGATAACGGAAATGTGAATCACGAGCCCGATTCAAGCAAAGAACAACAACGCAACACACCACAAAAATCTATGCCGTTTTCGGACCAGATTGGAAATTATCAACGTAACAGAGGGATTCCTGTTAAATCATATCAGGATAGTAAAATCTACATTATAGGTAGTGGTATAGCTGGTATGGCAACTGCCTATTATTTCATTCGTGACGGCCAGGTGCCTGCCAAAAACATCACATTTTTAGAACAATTGCACATCGATGGAGGATCATTGGATGGTGCAGGTAATGCAAAAGACGGCTACATCATCCGTGGTGGTCGGGAAATGGACATGACCTACGAGAACCTTTGGGATATATTTCAGGACATTCCAGCACTAGAAATGCCGGCTCCCTACACCGTTTTAGATGAATATCGTTTAATCAATGATAATGACTCCAATTATTCCAAAGCCCGCCTTATCCATAACAAAGGAGAAATAAAAGATTTCAGTAAATTCGGTCTGAACAAAAAAGACCAGCTGGCCATCGTTAAACTTTTGCTAAAGAAAAAGGAAGATCTGGACGATCTGACCATTGAAGATTACTTCAGTGAGACCTTCCTAAGCAGCGATTTCTGGACTTATTGGCGTACCATGTTTGCCTTTGAAAATTGGCATAGCCTGCTGGAGTTAAAGCTTTATATGCACCGCTTCCTGCATGCTATTGATGGATTGAACGATTTCTCTTCTTTAGTATTTCCTAAATACAATCAATATGACACCTTTATAACTCCTTTGCGTAATTTTCTAAGGGATAAAGGCGTTAACATCCAGTTTAATACGCTGATAAACGACCTTGATATTCATATCAATACAGAAGGAAAGGTAGTTGAAGGGATTATTACTGACCAAAACGGAAAAGAGGTTAAAATACCTGTAGGAAAAGAAGACTATGTGATTGTAACTACGGGTTCAATGACCGAAGATACTTTCTATGGTGATAACAAAAAAGCACCTATCATAGCTATCGACAATAGTACAAGTGGAAAAAGCGGTGGATGGAAGTTATGGAAAAACCTTGCTGCTAAATCAGCAGTCTTTGGTAAACCAGAAAAATTCTGCAGCAATATTGAAAAATCGGCCTGGGAATCCGTGACTTTAACCTGCCGGCCTTCTGCACTGGTTGAAAAACTAAAGGAATATTGTGTTAATGATCCTTATTCTGGAAAAACAGCCACCGGAGGAATTATTACCATTACGGATTCTAATTGGTTAATGAGTTTTACGTGTAACAGACAACCTCATTTCCCGGAACAACCAGACGATATTCTGGTACTTTGGGTGTATGCACTTTTCATGGATAAAGAAGGAAATTATATCAAGAAAACAATGCCTGAATGTACTGGAGATGAAATCCTTGCCGAATTATGCTATCATACGGGCATCATTGATCAGTTGGATAATGTAGTAAAAAACACGATCGTCCGTACAGCGTTCATGCCCTATATCACATCGATGTTCATGCCAAGGGCTAAAGGTGACCGTCCGGGAGTTGTTCCTGAAGGATGTAAAAACCTGGGATTGATCGGCCAGTTTGTAGAGACAAACAATGATGTGGTATTTACCATGGAAAGTTCTGTAAGAACAGCAAGAATTGCAGTTTATGAACTGTTAAACCTGAATAAGCAGGTACCTGATATTAATCCTTTGCAGTACGATATCCGTCATTTACTCAAAGCGGCGAAAACGCTAAATGACAATAAGCCATTTTTGGGTGAAGGTATATTACGCAGAGTATTGAAAGGAACCTATTTTGAGCATATTTTACCGGTAGGTGATGAAGGAGAAGAAGAACATGAATCCTTTATAACAGAACAAATCAATAGGTTCAAAGATTGGATAAAAGGTGTAAAAGATGAATAAGCATTAATTGTATGATGAGATCTGGGTAAATCCAGATCTCATTTTTCTTATTTCCCGGTCTCTACCCTGACCCCATAATTGAATAAAGATATTTTACTTGATCCTCCTGGCAGTCTGCTCAGCTGGATCTGTGTACCTATCCTTTCTTTCAGCGCTTCCACATGTGAAATGATTCCTATACTTTTTCCATTTGCCTGGAGGTTTTCGAGCGCAGTAATGGCAACATCAAGCGTTTCTGCATCAAGCGTACCAAATCCTTCATCAATGAACAACGAATTGATCTGTACCTTCCGGCTCGCCAGATCAGATAAGCCGAGTGCTAAAGATAGACTGACCAGGAAGCTCTCCCCTCCTGATAAGGTTGACATCGGTCTGACTACATCTGCCTGATAGCCATCTGTAATTTGCAGATCCAGATCTTTCTCCGGACTCTTTAAAATAGTATACCGGTCACTTAACCTCAGTAAATGACGGTTAGCCAGCTCAGTCAGTCTGGCCAGGGTAAGTCCCTGCGCAAAACGGCTGAATTTCTTTCCATCAGCAGAGCCAATCAGAGCCGACAGTTTCTGAAAACGATCAGACTCCTTTTGCTGATTTTCTATTTGTCCGGCTACTTCCCTGTGTTTTAATTTCAGTTCGTCGTCCACAGCGAGCATATGTCTTACTTTCACTTTATCTTCGAGTAGTTGTCTCAGTTCCTGGTCATATACTGCTAAACGGGGCTGTAGAATCTCTATAGTTTCTTCTGTAAGTGCTTTCTTTTGTTCCGTGTCTAGTTCTTTGACTGTAGCAGCTAACAGACTTTCTCCCGAAGTTATTCTCTCATTTGCCTCTTTTTGCAGCTCCCCAGTGGCTTTAACTTCTTCTTCCGGCAGATATAACGACTTCAGTTCAGTTAGATCTGCCAGCCCCTCTCCAATCAGCTTTGCGCTTAATTGTTCCAGATGAACAGTAAACAATTCTTTAGTATTCAGTTCTGCTAATTGCAAGACTGCCCGGCGGTCTTCGGCAATACGCACCTTTTCTTGTTTTTCCTGTACCTGGTGCTGCAACCTTTCTGTTTCAATTCTACATTTCTTTAAAGCCTCAGTCAGCCGTACTTTTTCCTGAACTGGATCTTTCGATCCGAAAAGCTCAATACGGTCCTCCTGTAGCTGCTGCAAGATCCTCTGTTCTGCTTTTAACTGTCCACTCCACTGTTCAATGCTATCCTTCTTTTCATTCAATGCGGCCAGACTATTTTTAAGTTCAGTTTCCTTTTGCCGTAGATCAGGCTGCAATTGATTTAATTCTTTGACAGAGGTCTGATAACGCTGATATCTTTCATTCATTTCAAGAATGATTTCATTAGCCCGCTCCTTGTCAAAAACAATTCCGAAAGGCGCTGTCAACAGTGTAGCCTTTTGCAGTACCAATTGAAGTTCCTCCTCAGTTTTTGTCTTTTCCTTCAGTACCACCTGTAATTGCTTTTCGGCAAAACTAATGGTCAGCCCAGCCTGTTCCACCTTGTTTTTTTCCTGTGCCAACGCTTCTTTCTCCTGAAGAAGCTTATTTTCAAGCACGGTAATCTCCTGTTGCGTATCCCTGACCAATTTAAGCTGAACCTGCAAATCCTGCTGCTGTACCTTTTTTCTGGTAATAACCGCAGCAATAATAGCTGGTTTATTCAGGTCCAGTGGCTTAGGTAGTTTCTCGTTATTGGTTTCAAACTCTTGTAGAATTGAAGCGATTGATTCCTGTAAAACAACAAGTGACCGTTCACCTGTCTGTATCTGATGGGTCAGTGTATTTAACTCAAGCAGGGCCTCTGCAAGTTTTGCTTTCTGCTGATCCAGCTTTACATTTTGCTGATTTCTGCGCTCGGCCGATTCGGTTAGTTTACCGGTATATTTTCCTTCAGCAAATGGATGGTGTACCGACCCGCAAAGCGGACAAGGTTGTTCCGGTTCCAACTGCAAACGGTCTGCATCATATTTTTGCACTTTCACTTCCAGCTCATAGATCTGCTGCAAATAAGTTAGCTGGGTAGTTCCCTCTTCAATTTCAACTTTCAGCCCAGCCATTAATTGCTCAGCAGCTATGTTTTTGAGGCGGTATCCTGCCAGTGTTTCAACCAGCTTATCCTGTTCCAGTTTAGACTTGTGGTGCTGATCAGCCAGACGTAATTGTTGTTCCGAAGTTTGAATCAGCACCGGGAACTCTCTTAATTCTGTTTCCAGCTCCTCGACAGCTTTCCCCCCTAGAACAGTCAGCAATTTTTGATTCAACGCAGCGGAAGCATTTGTATATTCCAGTATCTTTTGATCCGCCAGATTGATATTCCGGTTCATTTCAACCAGAGTCAGTTTTGCAAGGTCTGTCTGCCCGGTATAATCCTTTATTTCCTTTTCGACAGCAAGAATCTTTTGTGTAAAAGTATGCAATTGCTGAACCTGTTGATTCAGGACTATAACCTCCTTATCCAGTCCGTTGTCCAGAACTTTATCTTCCAGCCATAAAGAAAGGTGCTCAATCCTTTGCTGCAAAGTATTGAGTTGTACAGTCATTGCTGCACGGGCTTCGGTGATGACTTCAAGGCCTGCCTTTGCAACTTCAAAAGATTTACTGGTTTTTTGCAGTTGATTTTCGGCCTGTTCAATCAGTATATCTTTCTTACTGACGATTTCAAATACAGGCTCCATCTCCACTAAGGTTTTCTCCGTCTGTGCAGTTTTCTCTTTCGATGTATTAAGTGCATTTTTTGTTGCAGCTTCCTCTCTCAACAGATCCGGGTGCTGTAATTCTGCCTCCTGCAAATCAGTCTTAATTTTCTGCTGCTGCTTTTCAATAGTACTTAACTCGGCCAGAGCCGGACGATGAACTGCCGCAGCCAGATGTCGCTGAAGTTTGATAAACCGCGACTCATGGGTAGCATAAAAAAGCCGGTCGTCAACTAAACGCTGTGTCAGTTCTGTTTTTCTGTTTTCCAGTTTTCCTATAGTATTCAGCCACTCTATTTTGGTTCTCCATAGAGTTTCTTCTTCTTTCAGTTGGTTTTCCTGAACAGAAAGCCCCTCAAACTGACCCTGGTAAACTTCCCTTTCTTCAGCAGTCAGCAAAACCACATTGTCCAGCTGATTACGCAGCTGTTCTAGTTTTATCTTTTCTTCTCTTGCTCTTTCATAGGCAGAAACAGAGATCTCCGAATAAATCCCGGTATCTGTTATCCTTTCCAGCAATTCACTTCTTTCATTCTCATCGGCCTTCAGAAAGCGGGTAAAATCGCCCTGCGATAAAATTACTGATCGTAAAAACTGGTTATAATCCAATCCGCATAATTTTACGATTTCATCTCTCACTTCCTGCAAAGGATGTTCAATCAGAATGGTTCCGCTAACTGCCTCGGCAAGCTCCATTTTCGGGGTTTGCAACTGGCCGTCTGCTTTTCCACGGCTACGCCGGATAGACCATTTGGCCCGGTATAGTTTGTCTTTAACCTCAAATTCTACTTCAGCATAAGATTCTGCTGTGTGACGGGTCATGACCTCAAATACATCTTTGGTATGGCGATGAACTTTCCCGTATAAGGCCACAGTAATGGCATCGAGTATGGTTGTTTTTCCGGCTCCTGTAGGGCCGGTAATAGCAAAAATACCACTTTCAGTAAAAGGTGGCTGATCAAAACGGATCTCGTGCTGCCCTTTCAGGGAATTCAGATTTAAAAATTTAACACTTATAATCTTCATACCCTATCTTCTTTTTGTGCCATATATTCGATTACCTCATTGAAAGTAAGCAGCAGATCGGCATGATCCTGCTCAGGAAATTCAGAGGAACAGCGTTTTAAAAACACGGTTTCCGGATCGAGATCCGTCAATGCCATCGCTTCTGTGGTTTGTTCATCGAGGTTTTGTGAAGCCCTGATCCGAAGTTGTCTTGGAAAGAGTCTTTCGATAAAAGGTTTATTGACAATCAGTGTATTCAGCTGCTCTTCCAGATCGAAAATAAAAGTTTCCGTTTCTACCTGTACTTCCACCCAGGCCGGGAAAAGTGTTTCGGGTTCATCCAGTAAAACGAGTTTGGTTTTCACCTTTTCAAAATCCCCTTTAATTCTGATCAGTCTACGGTTACAGGGAACTTGAATTTCTATCAGGCTAATCATTTTATCTCCTTCAAATTCAAGGACAATGACTTGTTTCCGATCTTCTGTTTCAGAAAAACTCAATGGAATGGGTGATCCGGAATACCGGATATGGTTCATATTGTTAATGATCTGCGGACGATGAATATGTCCCAGCGCTACGTAGTTAAACTCTTCCGGGAACTGGTCCCCGCCTATCTGTCCAAGATTTCCTACATGAATCTCTTTTTCACTGTCCGAAGTACTTGATCCGGCAGCAAAAAGGTGTCCTGTAGCAATGACAGGGATATGATTGGATTTATATTCGCCGATATAGGCTTTAAATTTATGATAATGATCGCTGATTCCCTTTTTGATCCGGGTTTCGCGCTCTTCGGCAGTCTCACCGGCAACTGAAAGCCGGATGTCGCGGTCACGCAAAAAAGGAACGGCACAAACTACCAGTTCGAGTTTACCTTCGGGATTGCGTATTTCGATGAGCTGATCGGTGAATTCTTCAGGGACACCACCAACGATATGTACATTAAAGTACTTAAGTAAAGACTGAGGGGCATTTAAAGTACTAATGGAATCATGATTCCCGCCAATGATAATCACTTCGCGGCAACAGGTATCCTTAACCTGTCTCAGAAAACCATAGTACTGTTCAAAGGCTGTATTGGATGGGCTGCCGGTATCAAAAATATCTCCCGCAACAATTAAAACATCAATCTTTTCTGTCTGTAAGGTCAGTATCAGCCAGTTCAGAAAAGCCTGATGCTCTTCTGTCCTTTCACTTTGTTCCAGTCTCTTTCCTAGGTGCCAGTCGGCGGTATGAAGAATTCTCATCGTTGCCTGCTAAATTAAACAATTGCCTAGACAATTGTTTAATTTGCTATGGCTAGAAAAGACTAGTTCTGTGTATTTACCCCATTTCCTGGTGCAGTAGAAATCAGACTGTCCACTACAAATACAGTAACCCCTCTCCATGGAAGAGGGCTGATATATTCTTTGTAATGCACTTCAATATTGGAACCTGCATTTTTATTGAGCTGATCAGCAACCTTTTCATCTGTTACCGAAAACATAAATTCATTTGAAGCTATATTTCCCGGAGCCTGTGAACGGATACCTGTCTGTATCAAACGTCCTTCATTTGTTTTAAATAAATATCCTTTTTTCACAAAATAGTTCAGCTGTCCGGCTTTTACACCTTCACCGAAAACGAAAAAATACTTGTAATAAGAAAATCCTGCCAAACCTAAAATCACCAGAATAATGAGAATAGTCCAGAATTTACCTTTTGATTTTTTTGGTGGAACACCAGATCCTGTAGTTGTATTTTCCATTGAAGAGGTTTTTTTGATTAAAAATAGTCAATAATTATTCCATAAATATATTTACAACCAAAAAATAAGCTTACCTGATTTCATAACTCATTATGTTTTGTAACTACATTAGCACTTCCATAAAAATAATTTTAATCAAAAAACATGGCCTCAGCTGTTAAGAATTATCTTTCCTCCATTCTGATATTACTTGTAGTGACTTCAGGCTCTTATGCCCAAGAGTTAAAAAACAAACCTAAACCCGAAGCTATAGCACTAAACAACAGGGCATCTCGTTTAAATGCGATGCATTTACCTGGAAGTAAACAGGTAGATACTGCATTAATATTATTAGACAGTGCTTTAAAAATTGATAATCATTATGCCATTGCTTATTCCAATATGACCTCCATCTACGTAGAGCGGAAGAATTATCCTATGGCAATTCGTACAATGCGTAAATTTGAAGTGGTCGAGCCTACAAATCCTGAACTCTTATTTTATCTTGGAATAATGCTCGAAAAAACTGGTGAGCTTAAAAAATCCCGGGAGAAGTTTATAAAAGCAGAAGCTTTGAATAAACTCAGGTTAAATAAAATGAATGTGAATGATAAACATTACGAAGATACCCTGATAAATTACGCCGGGGATTTAATTTTTCTAAACCGTAGTGCTGAAGCCGAAAAAATACTCACTAAAATCCTGACAAAAAACCCAAAACAAATGGCTGCACTAGCGCTTAAAGGCAAAACAAAGGAGCACCTATTAAACGAGTTTAAATAACCTCTCCTATTAGGCTAAAAAGAGGTTTCTGGTTGATCTTAAACTGATTTTGTATTCGGTGTTGGAATAGGGTTGGCATAGCTCTGGGCTATATCAACCCTATTCCAACACCGAATACAGCATAGACAATAACTTATCTGTCCTATACTGAGATAAGTTTACAGTAAAAAGTGAATTACTGATTTGTGTTTACAATGATAGTTTTAATTCCTGTTTGTTGTTTACAATGATTT
>NZ_JACHCC010000015.1 GCF_014207135.1 Pedobacter cryoconitis
TTACGCAATGAAGCTTGAAATCAAAACTGTGTTTCTTTTTTTTTGTCATAAAAATGCCCCCAGAAAGTGTCTAACTTTTTGGGGGCATTGCAAAAACTATGAACATCCCTTTTTTATTTATTTTGTTAAATGGTATTATACCAGCCAGTTCCAACCAAATTCATCAGCTGTAACCCCGTAACGGATATCATTTAATTTTTTTGCAATTCCTATAGAAACAGTACGTGTTGCCGGATCAGTAAGTTTATAGGTTTTACCCTCATAAGTGATCTCACTGATTTGTGTAACCGTAGCGGCGGTACCTACTGCGAAAGCTTCTGTTAAAGTACCGTTTTCGATATTTTCCAGTACTTCCAGTATTGTAACTCTTCTTTCTTCTACTTCAGTACCCATGCTTTTAGCTAACAGGATAATTGTATCCCTTGTTACACCATCCAGGATAGTTTCACGGACTTCAGGGGTTAAGATTTTTCCGTTTACCACAAACATCAGATTGGCAGCACCAGATTCTTCCAGGTATTTGTGCTCTTTGGCATCCGTCCAGATTAACTGGTCAAAACCTTCAGCCTGTGCTTCGGCAGTAGGAAGCATAGCTCTTGAGTAATTACCCGCTGTTTTTGCAGCACCTACACCACCATCAGCAGAACGTGTATAATGCGTTTCTACTTTAACCTTTAACGGTTTGCTGTAATAGGGTGCACTTGGATTAGCCAGGATAACGAATTTATATGTAGAAGATGGTCTCACGCCCAAAACAGGGTCTGTAGCAAACATCACTGGTCTCAGATATAAAGAATAATTTTCTTCGGATGGAACCCATGCCTTGTCGATATCAATCAGGGCAGCGATACCCTGCATAAATACTTCTTCAGGAATAGTTGCCATCGCCATGCGGGTAGCAGATTTGTTGAAACGTGCAAAGTTTTTGTCAGCTCTGAACACGCTTACGCTTCCATCAGCCTGTTTGTAGGCCTTCAGCCCTTCAAAAATTGCCTGTCCATAGTGTAAAGCAGAAATTGCCGGACTCATAGGAATAGGGCCATAAGGAAGGATTTCGAAGTTCTTCCATTCTCCGTTTTCATAATCTGCCACAAACATATGGTCTGTAAAAACTTTTCCAAAAGGCAAATCAGTATTGTCTGTTTCAGCTAATCTGGAATGACCAGCTTTTGTGGTTTTTATAGTTAATGTATCTATCACGATTTCTAGTTTTTATCAGTACAAAATTACGAATTTTTCGGTTCGTGTAATATTTTATTTTATTTAATGTAATGTTTTCAATACGTTAAGTACCCAGGCCTTTCCCCATTCTTCCAGTTGTTCTGCAGTCCATAAAAATGGATAGAAGATCCTTTTCTGGAAACGCGGAGGCAGATATTTCTGCCAGTTTGTTCCTCCGGTAGCAGCAATATCGACCGGATCTTTTTCCAGGTATCTGACTGCTGATTTATAGTGCGATAGAGGCCACTCCACATTGACAAACAGATCCAGTTTTCTCAATTCTGCAGCAAGTAAACTCACATCCTGTCCTTCATTGAGAAACTTGTTGTACAGGGCTGAAAAATTAGTCAGTTCCCGGTCTTTAGCCAGCTGCAAAAACTGTGCTGCATATTTAGAGATAAATTGTTTTAAAGTCAGGGTTTGTTTTCCGCTGGATAATTCGGTTGCGCCAAATTTCCAGTAGATATGCTCAAACTTTTCAGCTATAGTTGCACTGGCGAGTTCCTCTCTTTTACTTTTATCAACCAGCCTGGTGAAATCTGTGGCACAGATCTCTATCATTCTATACTGACCCGACTGAAAACCGCTGGCAGGCAGCAGGGACATCCGGAATTTAAGAAACTGTTCTTTCTCCATTCCTTCGACCATGACATCAAAAGAACTTGTCAGTGCAGTAAAGTAGGCATTTATACGTTTTACCCTGTCAGTGAAAAACTTCACGGTCAGGTCGGGGTGTTCTGCAATCTGTTTACATTCATGCAGACAAAGCTTAAAGTACAGCTCGGTAATCTGATGATACATGATGAAGATTTCCTCATCAGGAAAAGGTGTTTTCGGACTCTGTAAGCTAAGCAGGGTGTCTAAATGGATATAATCCCAGTAGGTCAGGAAATCAGCATAAAGTAAGCCGTCGAGATAGGCAGCCATATCCTGGCCCATCGCTTCATACTTTTCCTGTAATTTATCCAGCTTGCTTTTTATTTCCGGTGTAAGTTCCATGGTAATAATTAATAAAGTACTCTGAATTTTATCGTTTGTTCAATTTTCTTTAAGGATTTAAACAGGTCCTTATCATATTCTGCATTAATATCTGTAATGGCATAACCGATGGTCGCGTTGGTCATCAGGAACTGACCGACAATATTGATGCTATGTTTGGCAAAAATAGTGTTGATTTGCGCCATGATACCTGGTACGTTACGATGGACGTGAATTAAACGGTGCGAAGATTCAATTCTTGGTAATTGCAGGTTAGGGAAGTTGCTGCTCAGGTAGGTGGTACCTTTGTTCATAAAGTCGAGCATTCTTTTAGGAATGAAATTGGCATTTCTCGGATTGTTCTTAGGATCTTCGAAAACCACAATACCCATATCGGTACAGGTCTGTAAATCGAGTTTACCGGTAGTCTGTCCAAGATAACCTATGGTTTTTAACTTCAGGGCACCTTTTAGTTTTTCGGGGTCCATTTTTTCTCCCTTTGCCAGTAAGATCATATGCACATCTTTCACGTATTTATCTTCAAAAGAAGATTTGTGACGCACAGACATCCCGTCTTTTTTAAGCAGGGTCAGGCATTCTTCGGGAATATCGCCAATGGCCAGGCATAAAATCCTGTTTTTAGGGTAGGAAATAGCTCTTGGTAAATTGTTGACGTATAAAAATTCATCAAAACTAGGCGTAACATGATCGGCACGGCTGACAATACTTTCTCTCGAGATATTTTCTGTGAAGGCATAGAATTTTTTGATCATTCCGCTTTCTCTGAGCTGGAAATCAGAATAGCCATCTCCAATGCCATATAAATCTCCTTCCAGGTTCAGGTGCTGCATCAGTTTTACTTTGCCACCTTCTTCGCTTAGCGGATTGGCGTGATCGTAATCAATGATTTTGCCATCGCCTGTGGTTACAAATGTATTGGCGTAAATGTTTTCTTTTTTAATATGGTACTGGCTGACTACCGGAGTGATAAATTCTTTAAATCCGCCCGATACAATCAGTACCTGGTCAGCGTGTTTTTTAAAGAAAGCAGCATTACGGGAAAAAGATCTGGATACTTTCTTTTTTAAACGGGTGATCAGTTGTTTCAGGTGATCTTCTGAAGCTTCCAGGAGTTTTACTCTTTGTGCAAGGCTCTCGCCGAAGGATAGTTTTCCTTCCATCGCCATGTTGGTCAGGTCTTCAATTTTTTTGAAGATGGCCTCCTTTTCAGGATGTTTTTTAAGAGAAATACGGGCTAGCTCATCTAAAGCTTCCACCTGGGTGAAGGTACTGTCGAAATCAATAATATAAATACTCTTTTGCTTCATTTTAAAGTTTTTTTAACCCTGCACATACTTCCTGAATACTTTGATGCAGGGGCTTGAAAGTGATACCTGTACTGTTCCTTATTTTATCGTTACTGTATAAACTGATATTTAAACTGCTTTTGGCGGCATCGCTGGTTAATGCAGCTGCTTTTCCTGTAAACACAGAGGCTAGTTTTGCTGCCCGCCAGGCCAGACCAAGCATCCAGGGCTTAGCTTCCCTGGCCGGGGCCTTGACGCCCATACCTTTGGCAATTTCCGAAAAAAACTGCTTATAATGATAATTCTCTGCGGATATGGTAAATCTCTCGCCGGTAATTTCACTGTCCATCAAAAGGATCATACTTTTGGCTACATCCTCTACATCTACAATCCCGGTTGCTCCTCTGGTATAATAGGAAAGTCCTTCTTTGACGAGTTTGAAAATGGCACCACTGCCAGTATATCCGGCGTTACTACCTATAATTACCGAAGGGTTAACGATAACAGCATCTAAACCTTCGGCCATGCTGCGCCATACTTCCATTTCGCCTTCGTATTTGGAAATGGCATAAGAATGAACGTTTGCATCGTATTCCCAGAAATCGTCTTCGGTAATCTGTTTTCCTTTTTTAGGTTCGCCCATTGCGGCTACCGAGCTGACATGGAGTAACCGGGCATGATGGTGTACGCATAAATTGGCGACATTACTGGTACCTTCGATGTTGACTTTCAACAAGAGTGCTTTATCCTTTGGATCGAAAGAGACGACGGCTGCGCAATGATATACATGGGTAACTTCCTCAAAAGCATCTTCAAGTGAGGAGAAGTCGTTAATGTCAGCAATGACCCATTCAACCAGCGGGTTGTTTGCCAGTAATGCCGGAATAGCAGAATTTTCCCTTTTCAGGGCGCGTATTTTTTTTCCTTGTCCAGTTAACTGGTTAATGAGCTCAGATCCTAAAAATCCTGTAGCACCGGTAACTAAAATCATGTCATTTTTTTTAGGATGTCCAGGGCCGGAATCAAATTAATTGATAAATTTAAACCAGCTCTTATTAATATATGATCTCAAAAATAGATATTTGATGGCATAGATACCATTAATTATGTCCTTATCCGATTTTTTCTCCCCGCTTGTCCTCGAAAAATTCATGCCTAAACAGGGCTTTTATACCAGCCAGCTGGGAATGAAGACCAGTTTTTACACGGAAAAATTCCCGGAACTGAACGAGAAACTATACGATATCGCTATTGTTGGTGTTAAAGATGACCGTGCTGCGGTGAATAATAGTGGCTGTTCTTTAGGCCCTGATTATTTCAGGGAACAATTTTATCTGTTACATGAAGGTGCATTCAATTGCAGGATCGTGGATCTGGGTAATATCACTGCGGGCGCATCTATTTCAGATACTTATATCGCACTGAAAATGGTAGTCAGTGACCTGATCAGACTGGATATAGTTCCGGTTATCATTGGTGGCGGACAGGATCTGACTTATGCGCAGTACATGGCTTATGAAGCATTGGAGCAGAAAGTAGATCTGGTTGTAGTAGATAATAAATTTGATCTGGATGAGGATGGAAATGACAATATCGCTACACGGTCTGATGCTTATCTGAACAGAATTTTTATGCATCAGCCAAATTACCTGTTCAATTTCAGTAATATAGGTTATCAGACTTATCTGGTTAATCAGGATAGTTTAAAGGTAATGAACAAGTTGTATTTCGACGTTCATCGTTTGGGTGAATTCCTGAATGATGTGAGTTCTGCTGAACCAGTCATCCGGAATGCGAATATGATGAGTTTTGATCTTTCCTCGATCCGTTCTTCGGATTCTTCGGCTAATGGGAATGCTTGTCCGAATGGTTTCTACGGGGAACAGGCTTGTAAAATCGCGCATTATGCGGGATTAAATGATAAGCTGTCTTCTATAGGTTTTTATGAATTCAACCCGGCTTTTGATCAGAGCAGCCAATCGGCTATGCTTCTTGCACAAATGGTATGGTATTTTGTAGATGGCTATTATAACCGGAAAAAAGATTTTCCTTTAAATCCAAAGTCTCAGTATCTGATTTACAGGGCTAGCATCAGTGATGGTTCCGGAGAAATGCTTTTTGTGAAAAGTAAAAAATCAGATCGCTGGTGGATGCAGGTACCTTATCCTAGCGGGGTATCTAAAAATGAGCGTTATCATCTGGTCCCTTGTCGGTATGAAGATTATACCATGGCGGTGAATGGTGAAATGCCTGATCTTTGGTGGCGTACTTATCAGAAGCTACTTTCATAACTATTTCATTTGATTGGATCTGCTGGTCGGGTTGTGCTCAGGCACTAGTCGTAGTGAAGCCAGGATCAACGTAGTACTGGTCTATGCTGAGGCCACGTTTTTCCTAGGGTAAAAGGTGGCCTGAAGGTGGGGTAATGGTGGCCTTATGGTGGCCTCATGTCGAACAGTACCCGGAGATTGTCTTATCCGTCTATACATTATGGTAATGGAAAGATAACGTAAATTTTGGATTGAAAAGAGGGCAGTTTTGAATAAATAATTAGATTTGGCAGTCAATCTAACCGAAATAAATATGTTCAAACAATACATCTGCCGGATCTCAATTATAGCTATCCTGGTTTTACTGAGTGGTAAGGCAGCTATGGCGCAAACACCCGTTAAGATAATTTCCTATAACGTTTACAATTATTTTGAGGGAGAGAAGGATAGAAAACAAAAGTTCATTAACTGGGCAAAATTGCAGCAGGCAGATGTTATCGCTTACCAGGAACTATTGAATATCAGTGCTGCGGAGTTGGAGAGCCTGGGTAAAGCTATTGGCCATCCTTACACGGAGCTGGCTAAGGAACAGGGCTATTCGGTGGGGATTACATCCAGGTTTCCGATCAAAAATGTAAAGAAGATTATCAAAGGAATGCATCATGGTTTTATGTTGGCACAGATTGGTAACCTGCAATTTGCAGTAGTACATTTTTCTCCGTTCAGCTATCAGAAAAGACAACAGGAGGTTGCTATGGTTGTGGATAGTTTGGGAGGATCGTCTAAAAAGACGATAGTTCTGGGAGATATGAACAGTTATGCTGCTTCTGATAGTGCTTATTATAAAAGAAATGACCGTCTGAATCAGCTACTGAAGGGTGATGAATCCAGTCATATTACGAACGTGAATAATGGTAAGCTGGATTACAGTGTGACGGGTTATCTGATGAATAAAGGATTTGTGGATAGCTGGAGGTTGAAACGGATCAATTTTGATAACAGTTATCCTTCAAGGGTATCCGGAACGGTACTTAATTCGGCGCGGGAACGAATTGATTTTATTTTCATTTCTCCGGATCTGCAGGCCAAAGTAGTTAAATCGCTGGTGATTAAGGATCAGATAACTGCTGAACTTTCCGATCATTATCCGGTTAGTATCTGGTTGGATCTGCCAGGTTTATAAGGCTTGTATACCTGATTTTTTCTGGATTTAATTTCACTGTTTTGGTTGACAGGAGGCATTTCTGTGTCTTATTGTTAATGATAAAAACTTGCAAGGTAAGTATAGGCTATTTGTGGTAGAAAATATTTACTTTCGTGCCCTGTCAGTTTTATATAAATGAATATATTTAACTTTTATAGGTGTTTGACAGACTGCCGCTGTTAAATGATTATAAAAATTGATTCTCTCTTGCCCTTTTTGCAACCTGCCATCTTGCTTTTATGGGATTTCATCACAACAAATATTATCACCTAAGCCCCACAGTAAAATCTCTGTGAAAAACCAATGATTATGAAAAAAACATTACTATTCTTTCTATTTTTTTACTGTTGTTTATTTAAGCTATATGCTCAGGTATTACCACAAACGCCAAATGCGGCTGAACTTGGCAGATACGGACAGGTTCCTACTGAGCTTTTTAACGGATTGCCTCAGATTACAATACCGATACACACTGTTAAGGTGAAGGATATTGTAGTACCAATTCAGATGAGCTATTATGCGAGTGGTATTAAGGTGCAGCAGCATCCTACATGGGTTGGTTTGGGCTGGAGCCTTTCTTGCGGAGGATCTATTACAAGGGTAATTCACGGCGCAAAAGATGAAAAAAACAGTGAAGATGTAAAACGCGAGTCCAACTATGGATTTAATGTTTATGGGTTTGGATATTTTTACCGGTCAAATAATTTAGACAGAACCGATTGGTTAAGTTTAGCGAGCTTTACGAATTTTTTTCCTTCAGGGGCAACAACTCAGTCAAATTATGCTGATGGCGAACCTGATGAATTTATTGTCAATGCGCCAGGAGTCAATGCAAGTTTTTATCTGTACCGTGATGTCAATGACTCCATACAGGTAAAGGTGAAATCAAAAGACGGAAGAAAGATAAGGGTGAAAACTGAGATCGCTAACCTTAATGTGGATTTCTTTTCTCCTTCGGGACAAACTAATAACGAGACTAAGGAGACGCTTTACGGGCCTTTCTATAAATTCACTGTCACAGCTGAAGATGGAAAGATCTACACCTTCGGAGGGGCTGTCGATGCAATTGAGTTTAACAGTGCTGTTAACGATAGCTACAGAAATACAATTCCTGTAACCTGGTATCTAACCAGTATTAAGGGGATTTCGGGCGGCCAGGTTAATTTTACTTATCAGCGCGATGGGAATCCTATTGTCTCCAATAGTGTCAAATCGCAGCTTTGTGTCAGTATGAAAGATAAACCGGAGACTTATGCGTGCTCCTTTTCTGGACAAGGAACTTCTATTTCCGTTCAATATCCGATTTATCTGGCTGGTGTGTCCGGATCAGATGGTACACAGATAGATTTTACGAAAAGTCAGACTGTGGAGTTAAAAGACGATACAGACACTATAGCATTTTATCGCTTAACACACATCAACCCTAAAACGTACATGCCCCAGAATCACTGGATGAAACTGGATGGAATACTGATTAACAATAGTAAAAGCGTAAAATTTAATTACACATCAAATGCGAGTGAACGATTAAAACTGAATAGTTTATCGATTAGTGATCTTTATAATAATAATCCAGGGAGCTATAAATTTAGCTATAACCCTACTTTATTGCCAGGATATAATTCGAAAATGGCAGATAACTGGGGTTATTATAATGGGAAAAGTTATGATGGAATAACCGGCGATAAATTATATCAATATAGATCTGCAGATACTTCATTAATGAAGGCAGAAGTGCTTAGGGCAATTAGTTATCCAACTGGAGGTAAAACATTTTTTGAATATGAAGCACATGATTATAGCAAAATTGCTTCCCAGTTACCGGATTTCAACCTGCAGACAGCTAGTGGGATTGCGGGGGGATTACGTATCAGAAGGGTTATTTCAAGGCCTGATGCAAATTCGGCAGAGGGTGCGTTGATTAAAGAGTACTCCTATCTTAATGAGGATAATACTTCCAGCGGTATGCTTTCAGGTATACCTTTGTATTCAGCTACCGGGCATGCACGCGTTGAGTATCATACCGGTGGTTGGTCTGGGCTGACCTATTACAGTACTTCGGCTAAGTATGAACAGAATTATACCATGACATCCGAGAATTTCATGAATTTGCTGGGTAATACAAACGGTAATCATATTACCTATTCAAGGGTTATAGAAAAAACAAGTGGAAATGGGAAAGTAATATATAAATATACCAACCATGATCAGTTTCCGGATCAGGCGCCTTTGTATACGAATACAAATGTCGATCAAAGAACATTGACTGATGACTTTACATCAAGAGAGCTGGAAAGGGGATTATTACTTTCACAGCAAACTTATGATGAGAATAATAAGTTATTGGAGACAGTAACTAATGAGTATAATTCTTCGCCTGATAGATATAATGATTTTGTAAAATCAATATCAAAAATGGTTGTTCCTGGCTTAGGGTCAATGCCATTTATCAGAATGAATGCAAATGTGATTTATACCTTTTACCCTTACTTGCAGAAAAAAACAATAACCAGTTATACCGGATTGTCAATTTCAAAGACGGAACAATATTCCTATGATAGTAAAGACAATACTTTGAGTAGCCTTGTGGCTGTCGATAGTAAAGGGCAGACTTCAACTACTACTTATAGTTATCCTGGTAATATGCGGGATTCTGCTGCTGTCTATAAGGCGATGTATGATGTTAAGCATATAACTTCTCCTGTGATCAAAGAGATTAAAACTATCACTAAAGCTGGAGCAAATACGGTTATACCTTCTTATTTCAAACGCACAAATTATTCCGAAGTTGGGGCCGGAGTATTTATGCCGGGTTCTGTGGATCAGAGTATAGGAAGTTATCCTGTTGAAACTCTTACCAGTTATACATATGACAACAAAGGGAATCTTTCTACTAAATCTACAGGGAATGGGCCGTTTACCAGCTATGTATGGGGATATGCAGACCAGTTTCCGGTTGCGATAATAGAAAATGCAAATGGAGCCAGTTCGGGTGCCGTAACGTCTACAAAATATTTTAATTATGTGCTTCCGGAAAGCAATGGTTCCGGTTCCAGTGGATTTACATCGAATGTATTATCGGATATGAAACTGGATATTAATGCACAGCCAGGATTCACTTATACTTTGCAGTATACTTTATCAGGGGCTGGTGTTTATAAGTCGGGTAACCTATGTATCAGCAGAACTTCAAAGGGATGTAATTTTCCTTCAACTGCTGTATTTAATAATATGCCTCCAGGCAGTTATACGCTTTCTATAGGAACTGTGGGGCCAGATCCAAGCGGGACATACAGGAGTATAACATTGCAATACATGGATAAACAGATTGCAGCAAAAGGTACCAATGAATTCTTTTATGACGGATTTGAGGAAACCGGGAATGTCAATGTAGTTAATGGAAAAGGGCATACAGGTTATAAATACTGGGATGCGAATTATCCCGTAAAGTTCAGTCCTCCGGCTGGCCGTAATTACATCATACAATGGTGGAATTATGCGAATAGTAAGTGGAATTTTAATCAACAGGCATATTCAGCAAACCTTACTTTGACGGGGCCTGTCGATGATGTCCGGATATTTCCGGAAGATGCTAAGATGACCACTTATACTTATGACCCTCAGGTAGGAATGACAAGTCATACTGATGAAAAAGGCCAATCTTTCTATTATGAATACGATGGAATTCAGAGACTTATAAAGGTGAAAGATCAGAATGGAGATCTCATTAGAAGTAACAGTTATCACTTTAAAAACTAAGTCCCGATGAAAAAGTATATCAATCAATCTCTTTATATAATTACTTGTTTAACCTCATTGCTGACGCTTTTATTTCCGGGATCAGGTTATAGCCAATACATTGAACTTTCCGGACCAGCAACTGGAGAATACTCTTCTAATTATACTATTGTATTAAAGCCAGGCTTTAGTACCAGTGGACCTTTTCATGCTTTTATTACCAAAAACTTAAATGCAAAATTAGGATCTGCACCTAGTCAGGATCAGAATTATGTGATTACGAATATATTTAAGAATCCCGGGGTCACAGATCTTAACAGTGCAACTGTCAATGATGTGAGTCAGACTGTTAAATATTTTGATGGCCTGGGTCGCCCTTTGCAAGCTGTCCAGACTAAAGGTAGCCCATTTGGGAATGATATTGTCCAGCCGTTTATATACGATATTTTTGACAGGGAACCTCTGAAATATCTTCCTTATACAGACCAAAGCGGAGATGGGACATATAAGACTAAAGCATTGAGTAATCAGCTGCAATTTTATTCTTCCACCGGGTGGGATGGAGCAGTTACGAAGACTGACGCTGCATATAGCCAGACTGTTTATGAATCTTCACCTTTGAACAGAATTACTGAACTGGGGGCTCCTGGAACCGTATGGCAGCCAGCTGCTGATGGCCAGAGAACTAATGACAGGGGTAGAACTGTTGTAATCGGTTATGGTTCAAATAATAGCTCAGTTAGTTATACCAGTGATGGTTATGCAGTGCGTGTGTGGAACGCGTTATCAGTTACTGGGGAGGTGTATAAGAGGAGTTTAAGTACCGGTGGGTATTATGAAGATGGACAACTTTCCTTAAGGATAAAAAAAGATGAAAACTGGGTAAGTGCGGACGGGAAGGCGGGGACTACGGAAGAGTATGTGGATAAAGAAGGTAATATTATATTAAAACGTGGTTTTAACCGTAAAGATGGTAATATAGAAGTCCTGTCTACTTATTATGTCTACGATGATTTGGGTAACTTGAGTTTTGTGCTTCCTCCGGGATCAAATCCTGATGGTACAGCGATTGAACAAGCGACTTTGGACCTTTATGGTTATCAATATCGTTATGATGGACGAAAAAGACAGATTGAAAAACGTGTTCCCGGAAAAGACTGGGAGTGGCTGGTGTACAATAATCTGAACCAGGTAGTTCTGAGTCAGGATGGTGTTCAACGGAAAAACGGGCAATGGGTTTTTAATAAATACGACGCTCTTGGAAGACCAATAATTACAGGAATATATAATGATTCATCTTTGCGTCCAGCGATGCAGATTACTGTTAGCAAAGAAGATCCTGCGAAGTTATGGGAGATTTTAGCTGCCGGAGATATAGGTTATAGCAATACTGCTTTCCCTCGGAACATTGCTTACTATCATAATATTAATTATTATGATGCTTATAACTTCACTGGTGCAACCACTTATCCCTATTCTGGTAGTATAAAGACGCAGGGTTTGCTTACCGGGAGCAGGATTACCGTATTGGGAACTGGAGATATGCTCACAAATGTCAACTATTATGATGATGAAGGCCGGGTATCAAAAGTATATAAACAACATTATCAGTCGGGTGCAATTGATAACAAAAACTATGATGAGATCAGTTATGGTTATAATTTTGAAGGAGTACTCAAAGTCAGTAACCGGACACATTACAATAAGAAAACAGGGAATACAACTATTACTAACCGTTATGAATATGATCATGTCGGCAGAAGATTAAGAAGTTACGTTCAGATCAATACCGATGCAGAAGTACTATTGGCAGAAAACCAATATAATGAGGTTGGGCAGGTCAAAACGAGAGAGCTGAACGATGGTCAACAAAAAACCACTTATGCTTATAACGAACGTGGCTGGTTAAAAAGCAGTGCTTCTGATCAGTTCAGTCAACAGTTGAAATATCAGGATGGTACGAACCCACAGTTTAACGGGAATATCTCTGATCAATGGTGGGGGGCAGGGAGTACACTGAACAATAATTTTGTATACAGTTATGATAAATTAAACCGATTAAGTAGTGGGATTGGTACAGGAATGAGTGAGACTGTAACTTATGATGTAATGGGTAACATTCAAAGTTTAAAACGTGATGAGGTGACCCGGAATTATTCTTACAATGGCAATCAGCTGAACCAGATAACCGGAGGTACCGAAAAGAGTGCCTATACCTATGATGAAAATGGAAATGCGACAGTGGATGGAAAGAATGGACAGACCATCACCTACAATAATTTAAGCCTCCCGGTTAAAATAGAAGGATTAAAACTTTCTTATTTATATGATGCTTCCGGAAACAAACTGAAGAAAACCAGTGGTGATGTAATTACAGATTATATTAGGGGTATTCAATATAGAGACGGAAACATAGAATTTATACAGACAGAAACCGGGGTTGCCCGTAAAATTGGGACAAGCTTTAGTTATGAATATAACCTAACTGATCATTTAGGGAACGTACGTTATAGTTTCCACAAAAACCCTGTCACGGGGCTGTTGGAGAGATTGCAGAGTGATGATTATTATCCATTAGGGTTACGCAAATCATCTGGAAGTCCTGTATCTTTAGATAATAAATACTTGTATAATGGGAAGGAACTGCAGGATGAGTTAGGCCAATATGATTACGGGGCAAGGTTCTATGATCCAGTGATCGGACGTTGGAACGTAGTAGATCCATTGGCCGAAATGAATAGGAGATGGTCACCTTATAACTATGCATTAAATAATCCAGTCAGATTTATCGATCCTGATGGTATGGCTGTCGAAGAAGTTAATGGCATGACTACTTATACCGAAGAAGATGCCCGAACTAAGTTCAGTGAGATAAAAAGTGAATATTTGTCAAATAAAGGTGTCGATGATGACTGGTTGCAGAAACTTCTTGCGGCATTAGGTGTTGGGCCTAAAAATAGTCCCAGGAGTAGAGAGCAGGCACAAAAGACTTCAGAAAATTGGGAGCCGTTCGATCAGCTTAGTAAGACGGCAGACGAAGCCGATGAAAGGATAACAGAAGTTCCGGTGCTTGGAGGGTTGTATCAGGCCATGAAATATGGAACCGGTACTTTTTCAACTGGTCCGAACTATTTTGCAGCAGGTATGGGATTGCTGTCTGCGGGTTCCGATATAATTGGTGGTATAGAAATTGCCGGTGCTTACAAATCGTTGGCTAAACTTGGGTTAAAAGATGGAGCTAAGCGATCTGCTAGTGAAGTTTTGGAATTAGGGCAGGAGTTCTTAGGTAAAGGGTATAAAGAGACTGTCCCAGGTAGCGGCAGGTTTATATCTTCAGATGGGAAAAGAGTTTTTAGGATGGGAACGAGTGATATAACGGGAGCACATGGGGGAGGACCTCATGTTAATTTTGAGACGCTGGTACCTAATCCTGCTAAGCCTGGTAAGATGATGGTTAAGGATAATTATCACATTTTTTTACATAATTAACATGGAAATAAAACTAACAATACCGGAATACTCGGATAAAGGACTTCAGTATGAATGGGAAAACGGTTTTGAAATTAAGACCAGAATCAATAATGGAGAGATTATAATCTCCGCTAACAAAGCGGGGTTAATCTCTTTAGCAAAGCAGATGTTGACATTAGCTCAGGATAGTGTTCCAATAGGTTATCATATGCATTTTGACGAGTACAATTCTTTAGAAGAGGAATCCGTCGAACTTATAATTGAGAAAAGAGAATAATTTGTTAGCTGCGGATATAATTCGACTGAATTATAGCGTAAAGCCTGGCATTTTATGTCGGGCTTTACTGTTTATCAGGGAGATTCTGCTGAGGTCCAGCCTCATTTCAATTAACACGGACGTAAAAAAACGATTCTGTTATTTCTAATCCGGAAAGGTTTTAGTAATTTTGAGCAATAAAAGGACGCTCATGAAATTACGCCTGAATAGTAAGGTAAAAGCTTATACTCTGACTGAGATACTTGTGGTACTGGTAATTATAGGAATTCTGGTTCTGCTGGCTTTGCCGAACCTGATGCCTTTGATCACTAAAGCAAAAACTACAGAAGCGAAATTGCAGCTTGAGCACCTGACCAAACTCGAACAAACCTATTTTTACGAGCATTCCAAATATACTACCGATCTGAAAGAACTTGGATTTATCCAGGAGAAGTTATCTACAGACGGAAAAGATGGTAAGGCAAATTATAAAATAGAGGTTACTGCAGCGACTAATAACACCTTTACTGCTAAAGCTACAGCTGTAGCTGATTTTAACGGAAATGGGGTTTTTAATGTTTGGCAGATTGACCAGGATAAGAATTTAAAAGAAGTTACCCCTGACTAATGATTTTACTATCAGGGGCTGTACTGATTGTCCTGGCGATTATTGCTTACCAGGATTTTAAATACAGAGCAGTCTACTGGATTTGTTTTCCCGTACTTGCAGTTTTGCTGGGGATACACAAGACAATAGATAACGGATTTCAAAGTTTGTTAACTGAGAGCCTGTTCACTGTAGGGTTTTTATTGATTCAATTCCTGGTTCTATGGCTGTATTTCACCATTAAATATAGAAAGCCAATCAACCTGACCAATGGATATCTGGGCTGGGGGGACATCCTGTTTTTACTGGCGGTCTGTTTTTATTTGTCTCCGCTAAATTATGTGGTGTTTTATGTAGGGAGCTTAATGGCCTCTATTATTTACGCATTGGCTAACAGGTTAATTTCTAAAAAAGATACGCTAACAATTCCGTTGGCTGGAATACAAGCGCTGTTGTTTGCATTGTTGCTGATCATAGCACATATGATGCACCTGAATTTTGATCAGGATAGCTATACGTTGTATAAATTATTGCCCCTATAACGAAGAAATAATACTCTAAATATATAAAAATCTCAAACCAATTTAAAAATGAAAAAAACGTTACTCATCTGCCTTCTTTTTCTCACTAAACTAAGTTTTGGACAGAACAACTCAGAATGGAATGGAACAGTTACCTTTCCTGCTGATTATAAAGTAGGGGACTATATAGAATTTCTACATGTCCAACCCATAAATGTTTCTGCTTCAGGAAATTATGAGGTTTCTATATCCTATACAAGGGGAAATTTAGCAGCTGGTGCTACCTATTTGGCCAGTATTTCACATGGTAATCCAAATATATGGCGGGAAGTAGGCCGGGTTAACAGTAACGGTTATGCTTGGACTAGTTCTGATGGACATGCTTTTACGCTTGATTGTAATACACAATACGGGGATCCTCGTCTCAGAATAAGAGCTATCAGGGTATTAGGTGTTACGAATGAGGTAGTTACAGTCAGCATTAAAGTGAGGTCAATTAGTCAGAATAGTGGTTGGAGGGCTGTGAATGATGTCGGGACTGACCTTACAGTAGACAAGTTTCTGGCGATGACTAATGATTGGAGTTTGTATGTAGGAAATAACTTTGATGCTGTTGATGCCAAACTTGCTATTAAAGCAACTGTAGATGGAAATGTCGGAATTGGTACAGCGAATCCTAAAGAAAGACTTTCAGTTAATGGAAATATCCGCGCCAAGGCTATAAAAGTGGAGACAGCTAATTGGCCGGATTATGTATTCCATCAGGATTATCAGGGTATGAGCCTCCCTCAACTGGAAGAATATATTAAAGTCAATAAACATTTGCCAGAAATGCCATCTGCACAAAAAGCCGAAAAAGAAGGGGTAGATCTCGGAGAAATGAACAAGCTGCTGCTGAAAAAGATTGAGGAAATGACACTTCAGATGATAGAATTGAATAGAAAAGTTGATCAGCAAAATCAAAGGATTAATCAATTATCTCAGAAAGGATAAAGGAAGAGACTATTTATAAATAAAAAATGAAAAAAACGTTACTCATCTGCCTTATCCTTCTTACTAAATTGAGCTTTGGACAGAACAACTCAGAATGGAATGGATCAGTTACCTTTCCGGCAGATTATAAAGTCGGGGATTGTATAGAATTTCTAAATGTCCAGCCTATGAATGCAATGGCTTCAGGGAATTATGAGGTGTCGATCTCTTACGTCAGGGGAAATATAGCGGCTGGCGCAACCTATCTGGCAAGTATTTCACATGCTAATCCGACTATCTGGCGTGAAGTTGGCAGGGTTAACAGTAATGGTTATGCTGGTGGTGGTTCAGATGGACATGCTTTTACACTTGACTGTAATACACAATATGGGTATCCCCGTCTCAGAATAAGAGCTATCAGGGTATTAGGCGTTACCAGTGATATGATTATAGTCAATATTAAAGTAAGGGCAATCAGTCAGAATAGTGGCTGGAACGTTATGAATAATGTTGGGACTGACCTCACGATTCTTCCATTTCTGGCGATGACTAACGACTGGAGCCTGTATGTTGGAGATAATTTTGGGGCTTTGGGAGCTAATCTTGCTATTAAAGCAACTGCAAACGGGAATGTCGGAATTGGTACAACAACTCCCGCAGAAAAACTTTCAGTTAATGGAAATATCCGCGCCAAGGCAATAAAAGTAGAAGCTGCCAATTGGCCGGATTATGTATTTCACCAAGGTTATCAGTTACCCTTGCTACCTGAAATAGAACAATATATTAAACTGCATAATCATTTGCCTGAAGCACCTGCTGCCGCAGAGGTAGAAAAAGATGGATTAAATCTGGGTCAGCACAGTGCCTTGCTCCTGAAAAAAGTAGAAGAACTGACACTCATTTTAATTGAGAAGGATAAACAGCTGCAGAAACAGGGAGAGGAAATTGATCTTTTGAAATTACAGATGCAAAAAATCACCGAAAGGTTGAATAAATAATTTGATAAACATGACGTGATGAGCTCAAACCAGTTAGTAATTAATCCAGTATTTATTCATGCAATAGCGAAGGAACACGCATGGAATTATCGTATCATCCCATTTGAGGTAAATACTTCTGCGATGTCTTTTTATTACGATGAGGCAGACCAGCAGGGGGCATTAAAAGATGAACTGGAAGTAATCTTTGGTAAAGAGATTGTATTAAGCGGTATTAAAGGAGCAGAAATAGACAGGCTTTTATCGACCCATTATTTCGCAGAAGATAATAAACCAGGAGAGGTTGCAAAACAACAGGTTATTTCTGCGAATGAAGACTTTCTGACAGCTTTAATCACGGAGGCCAGACGCTTAAAAAGCAGTGATATACATATTGAATCCTATGAGCAGAAGTGCCGCGTGAGGGTACGTATTGACGGGATGATGGTGGAACGTTATCAGATAGAGCGGGAAGATTATCCAGCACTGATTAATAAGATTAAAATTATGGCCAATCTGGATATCGCTGAGAAAAGGCTGCCTCAGGATGGACGTATTCATTATAAATCCCAGAAAGCGGAAGCCTTCGACATCCGTGTTTCTGTATTACCAACGCTTCATGGTGAAAAAATTGTACTGCGTTTACTCAATAATAGCAGCACGGATATAGACTTAAATAAAATGGGCCTGTCTGAAATCGACATGCATCATTATATGCAGGGAATTCAGCGGCCAAATGGTATTATCCTGATCAGCGGGCCAACAGGTTCAGGTAAAACGACAACGCTTTATGCGACGCTGAAACTGTTAAATAAATCAACCCGTAACATCCTGACTATTGAAGATCCTATTGAATATACTCTGGAAGGGATTAACCAGGTACAGCTTAAAGAGAGTATAGGTCTGGGTTTTGCTTCTGCTTTAAGGACTTTCTTAAGACAGGATCCGGATGTGATTATGGTCGGGGAGATCCGTGATCCTGAAACGGCTAATATGGCCATCAGGGCTGCGCTTACCGGTCACCTGGTCTTGTCAACTATCCACACCAATTCGGCCTGGGGAACAGTGTCACGTTTGATGGATATGGGAATTCCTGGCTTCCTGGTTGCCAACACTTTAAATACTACAGTTGCTCAGCGTCTGGTACGTTTACTTTGTCCACATTGTAAGGCGGAAGAGGATTTTGACGCTAAAAGTTACCCGACTCAGTTTAAACCGACCCATCATGTTGCCAGACATTTTGTGGCTAAAGGCTGTGGAGAATGCTATTATACAGGTTACAAGGGTCGTAAAGCCGTTTATGAGGTAATCCCTGTGGATGCGGAATTAGCCTTTGAAATCAAACAAGGGAATTTGTATATTGACCCCCTATTGAAAACAAGGAAAATTAAGACACTTTCGGAAAACGCTTTTTCTTTGTTTGTCTCTGGGGAAACGTCACTGGAAGAAATTTTTCCTTTATTGCTATCTATCTAAATGAAAAATAACTTTTCTAAACATCACCTCTTTTCTATTCTATTATTGTGTCTTTTTGTCGCCTATAGCGGCCTTGTCAGCGCACAGACTACCAGTGAAGAACGGTTGAAACAAATTGATGAACGCCTTCGTACAGTGTCTGTCACGGTACCTGGTTTAACTCAAAAAGTGCAACTGTCCATGTCCGGGGCTACTGCTCAGGAATTTCTGAGAGCACTCGCGCAGGCCAATAATTTAAATATCAATGTAGATCCGCAACTCAATTTTAAAGTCTATAATAACTTTAGAAACGAAACTGCAATGAATATATTGTTATTCCTTTCGAAAGAATATGATCTGGACATCAATATCATTGGTTCTATTATGTCTGTGACCAAAGCAGTATCACCGCGTGTTGTGATACCACCGAAAGAAATCCGTGTTACTTATAATCCTGCAAATGATAATCTTGGCTTTGAACTGAACGGTGATAGCCTGAGTCTGGTTGCTAAGAAAATCAGCCAGTTATCACAAAAAAATGTGGTAGTACCTGTCAATCTTCTAGGGAAAAAAGTCACTGCTTTTATCGCCGCGGCCCCATTTGAAACGGCACTGGAAAAAATGGCTTATGCGAATGAACTTAAGCTGAATAAGACAAATGATAATGTATTTATTTTTCAGCCATTAGGCGATGGAGAAGAATTATATATCAGTGGTGATAATGCGACCTCAGTGAAGAGAAATAATAAGCCTACTGCAACGGGAAGTGGGGTTGCACAGGGTGGAAACTTTAATCTTTCAGGAAAAAAGGATGCAGGCGGTCAGAAACTGGTTAGCGTTGATGCTTTAAATACACCGATACTGGACCTGATTAAATCGGCATCTACAGAAGCAGGTGTTAATTATTTTATCTATTCAGATATCAAAGGGACTGTAACGACGCATTTAACCAATATCACCTATGATAGCTTTTTAACCGCTCTTTTACAGGGAACTGAGTATACTTTTAAAAAGGATAACGGAATTTATCTGCTCGGTGAACGTAAACTGGAAGGACTGCGTACCACACGTATCTTACAGTTACAGCACCGTTCTATTGATACAGTTGTAGTTATGATTCCTAATGAATGGAAACGCGGTGTGGAGATTAAAGAGTTCAGGGAGCAGAATACACTATTAATGTCAGGTTCGGCGCCGCAGATCAATGAGATCGAAAACTACATTAAACAGATTGATAAAGTTGTACCGATGATCCTGATCGAGGTGACATTAGTCGATGTGCGTAAAAGTAAAACGATTAGTACAGGTATCTCTGCAGGTGTTTCGGATACTTTAAGAAGAACGGGAGGAAGTGTCTTTCCAGGGCTGAATTATACTTTTGGAGCTAAATCGATTAACAGTTTTCTCTCTAGTCTCGGAAGTAATAACTCAGTAAATCTGGGCCGGGTAACCCCTAATTTTTACGTGACACTGAAGGCATTAGAAGCTAACAGTAATGTGGAAATCCGTTCTGTACCGAAACTGTCTACTTTAAATGGACATAAAGCTAATTTAAGTATTGGTAGTTCACGGTATTATAGCCAGAGTACACAAAATGTGATCCCTTCTTTGAATGCGCAGACTGTGGTTACACAACAATTTACAGAAGTGAATGCAAACCTGGAAATTGAGATCAAGCCTATAGTTTCTGGGGATGATCAGGTTACATTGAATATCGGGGTTAACATTTCTGACTTTATTGGAAACCCGCCGTTAAATGCACCGCCGCCAAAATCTACCAGTAAGTTTACGTCAATTATACGGGCGAAAAATGAAGATATGATCGTACTTGGTGGATTGGAGCGAACTGAAAACAGTGAATCAGGATCGGGTGTCCCCATCTTATCCAGAATACCTATACTGAAATGGTTATTCAGTAGCCGTGAAAAAACAAATGCCAAGGTAGTTACGCTGGTCTTTATCAAACCTACAATCATGTATTAAGATGTTGTCAGCTGAATTAACAACCTGCTTAGGTGTAGAACTAAAATGGCTGACTGATACCACCTTCAGTTGCCGCTTTTGTTTATTGACTAAAAACAAGAATGAGATTACAATTACTTCTAAAAAGGTAATTGAGGGTTCTTTGTCAACGGTAATCGAATCCCTGCCAAGAAACTATCCGGTAGCCTTAACCTTATCAGGAAAGGGGACACTGCACAAGATTATCAGTGCAGAAGGAAATACTGATAACGGACAGTTAATCAAACAGGCTTTCCCCGCAGTGGAAGAGAATGATTTTTATAGCCAGGTATTTACGGAAACTAATATAGCTTTCGTCAGTATCATTCGTAAAAGTCAGGCAGACCCGCTTCTGGAAAAACTGGACCGTGCCGGAATAAAAGTATATAATCTGTCTATCGGAGCTGCGGTAACCTCACAGATATGGCCGTTATTAAACATCTCCCAGCTGGAACTTCGGTTTGATGGCCACCTGTTTAGTTTATCGGCAGGTAAAACATTGGTAAACTATAGTTATCAGACTGAAATTAAGAGTGAGCTTCAGCTTAAAATCGGAGATGAAATTATAGCGGAGCATATGATTGTGGCTTATGCTACCGCATTTCAGCTGTTACTTCATGAAAGACTGGTCCTGGTGACGGCAAATGCCGAAAGGATCCATACAGCATTTGAAAAATTTCTCGAACAGGCTAAGCTTAAAAAGCAGTTATTGGCAGTGGTCTTTAGTCTGTTTTTTCTGCTGTTGCTAAGTTTTATATTATTCTCTTATTACAGCAATGAGAACTCCCGCCTTTTGCGTGTGGTGGGTAGTCAGACTGCATCTGTCGATCGTTCTGAGCAGTTGAAGCAGCATATTTCTGAAAATGAATATCTCATGAAACAGATGGGATGGAACGGAGGATATAATTATGGTTATCTGTTAAATGAACTGGGCTCGAGTGCACCAAACAGACTTGTTTTACAAAGTACCTCAATGAATGATTATAAAACCGATGAGGAGAAAAAAAATATGGTGCCGAATATCAGGATTATAGGAACAACGGATAACCTTGCGGCAGTGAATAACTGGATCTTTATTCTAAAGGAGAAATCATGGGTAAAAACAGTTAAGCTGGTACAATATCAGCAGGAAGCGGAAAGTGAACTTTATCAGTTTAATCTATTATTAACTTATTAGGGGATGTTGGATAAATTGGATTTCAAAAAGAAACAAATGCTGCTAATTGCGTTAGCTGTTTTACTGCTTTATATAGCTTATCAGTTTTCTTTTAAACATGCTTTTGAAGCAATGCAGCTTAATGGGCAGTTACAGAAGGATAACAGAGCCGAATCAGGACAAACAGCCTCTTACCCTCAGATTGAAAAAAAGGACGAATTCTGTGCGGCTATTGTTAAAAAATATAAGGTCAGAAAAGAAGACCGGGAAAATCATTTGTGGCAATGTCTCTCGGGAATGGCCATGGCGAATAAGGTAGAAATCAGTTTTGGCCAGGGACCGGCAATACAGGCTGATACAGCTGCATTGTCAAAGGGAACAGTAACAGATCAGTTTACTTTCAGGGGAAAGTATGCAAATATTGTACATCTCCTGGATACGGTAAGTAAAAGTCCGGGGATAGGCAAGATTTATAAGTTTAAACTGGAGAGTCCTAAGAAAATGGATAAGAAAGCGAATGATGATAAACTGACTTTGGTATTGGGATTAAAGGGGTTGGAAGGATAAATTAATAAATCTATTAGAATGAATAAATTTTTTGTGGTTTTATGCCTGACTTTTCTCGGATTTTCATTGAAGAATGATTGCCATAGTCAGGTCTTCAAATTAGGAAATACAGGATTTCAATACGGATGGTATAAACTGGGGAATCTGTATCTGCCGCAATCTGGCTCTGATGCAAAGTTTCGGATTGTTGCTGGTGTTGGTTATAATGCAGTCAAAGAACAATTGTCGGAGTGTTTTATACATTTCCGCACAAGTAATGGTGATTCTCAGAATGGCGGGTTTTATGGTGCAGGAATGTTTTCCAATACCGGCAGAGCTAAAGTAGTCAGCAATATCAGGGTTGTGCAGCTAAGCCCTTCTTCATGGGACTTTTACGCTTTATTACCCGCGTTTACGGGAGACGGAGCTTTCATGACTGTTGAAACAATCCTTGGGACTTGGACAAGCGGGATAGTAAATGGATTGGTCTTAACAGGGCCACCGTCAACCGGAATCTTTAATGACCTGACTGAAGAGCTGGCTTTTCTGAGTCCTGTTTATTTTGATAGTAATGTAGGAATTGGTACTACTACCCCAAAAGAGAAACTTTCGGTAAATGGTAAGATCAGGGCAACTGAGATTAAAGTGGAAACGGCGAACTGGCCGGACTATGTTTTTGACGATAAATACGAAAACAGGTCTTTAACTGAACTTGCTGCCTATATCAAGGAGCATAAACATCTTCCGGAAATTCCCTCAGCGAAAGAGGTGGAAATGAATGGTATTGAGTTGGGTGAAATGAATAAACAATTACTGAAGAAAGTTGAGGAGCTGACTTTGCATGTGATTAGTCAGAATGAAAAAATTATGAAGCAGGAATTGGAACAGGCAGAATTGAAGCGATTGATTCTGGAACTGTCCAAAGAAATCAAAAAGGACGGGAAGCCGTAGTATATCGAGCTTCTGCGAATGATTATAAATGTTTTTTTTCTTTGTTATAAATGATAATCAGTTTTTAACATTGATCGGTTTAAAATAATAATATATTTAACTATGAATAAATTACTGACGTTATTGGTGATTTCTTTTTTTGCGTTAACAGGGTGCAGAGAGTTTATAGAACCTTCTCTGGGAGGGAAAACGGTTGCGCTGTTAGCTCCAGGCGATAAACTGGAAAGTACTATTTATCAACAGACTTTCTGGTGGGAAACCCATGAAGATGCATTGCGTTATCGTGTACAGATTGTGACACCAAAATTTGATAGTGTTGCAAAACTCATTGCAGACAGTGTTGTAGTAGGTAATAAGCTTCTTTATTCGCTTGATCCGGGTAAATATGAATGGCGTGTAAGACCTGAGAACGGGAGCAGTAAGGGAGAATATACGACCAGAAGTTTTACGATTTACCCCTCTTCTATCAAAGATCAGACGGTACTGGTTAATGCACCTGCTACAGGTCTGGTTACCGGAGCTGGAAATATCAGCTTTGAATGGCTTAAATTATTTGGGACACAGAATTACCGTTTGCAAATAGATGATAATAATTTTGCAGATGAGACCAAACTGACTTTAAATGCAGTTACGGCTAATCTGACTTATCTTTTAAAGGCACCGGCAGAAGGGACTTATCAATGGCGTGTACGTGCAGAAGCAGGTGCTGATAATTCTAAATGGTCAACAGTGCGAACCTTCACTTATGATATTACACCGCCCGCCAAGGTTGTATTGACTGCACCAGGCAATAAACAGAGTGTGGCAAAACCGGTTAAAATGTTATGGAATTCGATTACAGATGCGGACAGATATGAGTTAAATGTATTCAAAGGAGATTCTACTATTGCGCCTGTTGTGCAAAGCCTGGCGACCAATACTTACACCTATAATGACGGGGATAGTACTGTGAAAATTTACTGGAAGGTAAGGGCAATTGATAAGGCTGGGAACAAAGGGGCATTCAGTGATCTTTTTAGTTTTATTATTCAATAAACGGTAATGAAAGGAAAGAAGTTCACCTATCTTTTGATTGTCTGCGTTGCAGGGGTCTGGGGTATTATCTTTTATCGTATTTATGCCGGGCTTGACCAGGATGAGGAGATACCTGTCAGTGTAGTAAGTACAGGGAAACCGGAGTACTTTAAACTGGTTAACCATGAAACAGACCGGGTGATACTAAACTTAAATTATCGTGATCCTTTTGCTGAGCTTTCAGTGGGATTGAAAGATGTTGTTCCTAATCCTGTAGTCCCTAATCCAGTTAAATTGCCGGCAATGTCCCCTATGCCAAAACCAATGGTTAACTGGTCTGCTGTTCAGTATACCGGATATATCAATAATCCCACAACCAAAAGCCGGATTGCAATTATCCAGGTTAATGGTAAAGAAGGGATGCTCACAGAAGGGCAAAGTCTGAACGGTCTGAAACTACTCAAACATGCCGGAGACTCTGTTAAAGTTCAGTATCAAAATAGTATAAAATATATTAGCTTAAAATAATATGCGCATTTACCTGCTCACTCTAATGTTTATTTCTCTGTTTGTTCTGCCAGCCGGTGCACAGAAGAAATTTTCAGCCTACCTGGAAAATTATCAGCATACCATTACTTATCCTGATCATAAAGTTACACTGCATGTACAGCCTGATGACAAGACGTTGAGTTATACGGATCTGACGAAGTCTTATTATTGGTATAGTAATAACCAGATTAAAATTACACAGGGTGGTTTTAGTGGGAAATTACTGCATGGGCTTTATAGCAGTTATTACGAAAACAGGAATCTTCAGGAACAGGGCAATTTTAAAATGGGGCTGAAAAACGGAGAATGGAAGAGCTGGGCTGCAGATGGGCTTTTAAAAAATGCGGTTCACTATCAGGATGGCATTTATGATGGAAGTTTCTATCAGTATAATGAACAAGGTAAACTTATCGAACAGGGTAGTTATAAAACAGGTTTGAAAAGTGGAGAATGGAAGAGCTGGGCGGAGGATGGACATTTGAAAAATGCAACCAATTTTCAGAATGGGATACCTGAAGGTGATTTTTATAAATATAATGAGCAAGGTAAGCTGATTGAAAAAGGCTGGAACCATGAGGGTAAACTGAATAGAGAGTTGATCAGATATCAGAGCGATAGTACACTCAAGACTAAATATAAAGATGGGGTTATAGTTCCGCCAAAGGTTAAAACTAAGACTAGCTGGAAGTGGATCGACTGGATCTTTAAGAATAAAACAAAAGAAGGAAATAATACAAAACCAGTTAAATAATATTATATGATTAAGAAAATTATCACACTCAGTTTATGGATTTTACTCTTTTCCTTTCAGGGATTTGCTCAGAATCCAGATGGGAATTTCAATAATTTGACTTTCAGCCAGCTTATTAAAGGAAATGGAGCGAGTGATTACAGTGGCTGGGGATTAAATTATAATAATGCGTTGGATGTTCGTCCGAATCCAGCCTCTCCTGCCATGGTTATTAATCATCATTATGGATTAACTTTTTCTGCTCATTCACAATATGGAGGTATCCGGTTTTACAATCAGGGATATCCCGGTGGGCCTTTCGATGTTGCCAGCGGAGCAGTAATGGTGATGAGTATCAACAATAATGCGGTAGGGGTAGGGACTGTTAGTCCAAGAGTGCCATTAGACGTTGGTGTTAATCTTACTGGAGGAAAACTGGGAACCGTTCTGGGGCGACTTCCAGAAGGAGATGGCATTGGCGAAGGTACATTTTTGGGTGTAAGGGGATACAATACAACAACCGACTACGGATTCAAAAGTTTTGCATTGGAACATAGTTTTTATGGTGTAACCAACAGTTCGATAAATTTTTTTAGAGGTGGATCCACAGTTGGGGGATATATTGTTTTTAATACGGGCCAGAATGTAGAAAGAATGAGGTTGGAGAATAATGGGGATATAAGTATTGTCACGCCAAATGCTAAATTTCTGGTCAATGGTAATATACTGGCAACTTCAATTAAAGTACAAAATCAGGTATGGCCTGATTATGTTTTTGAGCCAGCTTATGAAAAACTAACCTTGCCGGAACTTGAGAAATTCATTCAGACGAACAAACATTTACCTGAAATACCATCAGCCAAAGTAGTTGCTAAGGACGGTGTAGATCTGGGTGATATGAATGCGAAGTTGTTGAAGAAAATAGAAGAGTTGACTTTATATATGATCGAACAGCAGAAGATGATTCAGTCTTTGAAAGACCGTGTTGAAGTAATTGAGAATCCCACAAATAAGAATAATTAACATGATTAAAAAGCTAATGTTACTCGGGATAGGTGGTTTATTTATCTGTTCACAAAGTTATGGTCAGATATTGACCGGTTATAGTTCAATCGGTTTAGGAACAACCAACCCGAGAGCCCTGCTGGATGTCGGCAGTGATATCAGTAATGGAAAATTAGGGTCTGTTTTTGGGAGATTAGTTGAAGGGGATGCTATTTCGGAGGGGACATTTCTGGGCGTAAGAGGGTTCAGTTCTTCACTCGTTCCCGGGACATATGCTATTAAAAGTTTTGCATTGGAGCATAGTTTTTACGGCGTAACCAACAGTTCTATAAATTTTTTTAGAGGTGGCGCTAGTGAAGATGGGTTCTTAGCCTTTAATACAGGTAAAAATGTAGAAAGATTCAGAATTGACAACAAAGGTAATATAGGTTTAGGAACAACTAGCCCAAGGGCCATATTTGATATTGGTGCGGACATTAGCAATGGAAAATTAGGCCCTGTGTTTGGGAGAATGGTTGAAGGTGATGGCACTTTAGAGGGGACATTTCTGGGCGTAAGGGGGTATAGTACTTCACTTGTTCCTGGGACATACGCTGTTAAAAGTTTTGCATTGGAGCATAGTTTCTACGGGGTTACCAATAGCTCAATAAATTTCTTTAGAGGTGGAGGTAGTGAGGATGGGTTTATCGCTTTTAATACAGGCAAGAATGTAGAACGGATGAGGCTGGAGAATAATGGGAATGTAAGTATTGTCACACCAAATGCTAAATTCCTGGTCAATGGTAATATCCTGGCAACTTCGATCAAAGTCCAGAATCAGGTATGGCCAGATTATGTCTTTGAACCTTCCTATGAAAAACTAACCTTGCCGGAACTGGAGAAATTTATTCAGACGAATAAACACTTACCTGAAATACCATCAGCCAAAACGGTGGCTAAAGACGGCATAGACCTGAGTGATATGAACGCGAAATTGTTAAAGAAAATAGAAGAATTGACTTTATATACTATTGATCAGGATAAAAGATTAAACAGGAAAGACAAAGATTTTAGTGAATTAAAGGAAAAGATGGACGGGCTTGAAGCTAAGCTGGAGAAACTGATATCAGCGCAAAAGAACTAACCTTATATGAAAAAAATTACGCTCATTATTTGTTGTTTACTATTTACTGGGTTTGAGTCTGAAGCTCAGTGGCAATTGCCGGTTATGTTGGATGACTTAAATTCATGGTCATCTAAATCGGGATTTATTAGTTATTATAACCATGATAAAAATATTCCGCCTGGAGCCGGTGTTTATGGAAACGGGATACAAATGGTTTTGGGTGGGGATGAAAGATTTGGTACTCAGTTGTTAGCCTCTACCTTCGCTGACGAAATGTACTTTAGAAGGAAGGTCGATGTCAAATGGAGTGACTGGAATAAGCTCTGGCATTCGGGGAATTTAAATCCTGCTGATTTCATGCAAAAGAAAGGAAGTTTTATACAGGATGCAGGAACCGTAAATTCTTTTAGAAATGGATATACATTCGCTTATGCTACCTCTGGTGCGCCCTGGAATGGTGCATTGATGAGTTTTGGTGGGTTGCTCGAACGCTATGATTGTCAGTTTAGTACTGACTATGGGCCAAATGGTGGAGGACATATTTCTTTCCGGACAATGAATGGCGATGCTAACCCTAATGTCTGGAATCCATGGAAGGAGATTTATCATGACGGCAATATTAACAAAGCTGATGTCAGTTTTACCTGTAAAGATCTGCGTGCAGCTGGTAATCTATGGGCTACGGAAATTAAAGTAGCTATGACTAATCCCTGGCCAGATTATGTTTTTGAGCCTTCATATGAGAAGTTATCATTGCCGGAACTGGAGAAATTCATTCAGACAAACAAACATTTGCCTGAAGTACCATCAGCTAAAACAGTTGCTAAAGACGGTGTAGATCTGGGAGATATGAATGCGAAGTTGTTGAAAAAAATAGAGGAATTAACCCTTTATGTTATCGAGTTGAAACATGAAGTGGATAATCTCAAAAAAGATAAAAGTCAGTAAAAATTCGAGATGCTAAAAGCCGGAGCCTTATATTTTGCTATTGTGATGGCTTTTTTTATTGCCATCATTACGGCTTCGCTGATTATGCTGGCTGCACATTTCAGAACTTCTTATCTAAAAGAGGTACGTTATGCCCGGCTTTTGAATAATTTAAATTCGGGTATCGGCTATGTGCTGGCTGATCAGGATACTTCTAAACCGAAACTGGCAGTTGATTTATTTAAAAATCAATCGGATAGTGTTTTGTTAGAACGGAAAAACTGGGGTGTTTATAATCTTGCAGTTGTTAAATCACACATACTCGGGGATACAATAAGTAAGGTTTTTTTTACTGGTATTAAGACGGATAAAGATCCTGATGTATTGTACCTGAGTGATGAAGACCGGCCACTTTCAGTAAGTGGAAATACGCGGTTAACAGGGGATGCGGCTTTACCAAAGGCAGGTATCAAGCAATCTTATGCTGAAGGGAAGCCTTATACTGGGGATAAGAAACTGATCGACGGGAAAAATACCTCTAGTAAACGGACATTGAAAGGCTTAAATAGCAATATGGTTAAGGAAATTCAGGCCAGGTTTAAGCCAGCAGTTAAACCTTTGCAGGTGTTAAATGTATCGAAATTAAGTGTTTCTTTTAAAGACTCAACAAGAACTTTTAAACTGCTTCCTGGTTCAAAAATAGATAGTGAACTGGAAGGTAATATTATCCTGGTATCAGATACTTCGGTTACCATTTCGGCTACGGCCAAGTTGAATCACATACAAATTTATGCACATTCAGTTGCCGTAGAATCGGGTTTCAAAGGTAACTGCCAGATTTTTGCAAGGGATTCTGTAGTCGTTGGTGAAAATGTCCGTTTTGATTATCCTTCTGTGGTAGGGGTGTTACGTACAATCGGAACTGCTAATCAGCCATCGGTTACTTTTGGAAAAGGATTGCAGTTTAATGGCATTGTGTTTACTTATGAGGAGAAACGCAGCGCGATGCAAACGTTAATAAGTTTGAGCAAGGAGAGCCATCTGAATGGCGAAGTGTATAGTACAGGACTGATCAAGGTCCAAAAGGGTGTATCTATTGCGGGGAAGGTATCCTGTAACCGTTTTATTATGCAGACACCGGTCACTCTGTACGAGAATTTTCTGATCGATGTTGTGTTTAACCGTAAAGCCAGAAGTAAATATTATCTGAGTGCTGGTTTATTTGAAGGTCAGGCTAAGGAAAAGGAGGTACTGCAGTGGTTAAGATAAAAGTACAGGCTTCTACACTGATTGAGGTGTTAATCGCAATGGTTATCATTATGATCGTTTTTACGCTTGGCATCAGGATTTTTAATAATGTTTTATACAGTAGTCCTGCTTCAAAGAAAATACAGGTACAGCAGCAGCTGGATGTCTTTTCCAAAGCTGTACAGCAAAAGGGATATCTGGAACAACCGGAGATGGTTGTAGACAGTGTACATTATAAGTTTACTGTTGACAGCAATAGTGCCAGTGGATTAAAGCACATAGAGATTATAGCCAGTCAACATGATCAGCAGTTGGGGCATACGGATGTTTTATATAAGAGTAAAAGCCATGAAGAGTAAGGTATCTGCATTTACACTGATGGAGATTACAGTGGCTATGTTAATTTCGGCTATCTGTATTACGATCTGTTATTCGGCATATGGTCTGATACAGAGCTATTATATTCGGTTTGAGGAGAAAAATAAAACATCTTCACTGGTGATGGATTTAAAGCATGTGCTGGAGAGGGACTTTTTGAAAGCAATACACATTATCAGAACAGAGAATGGACTTGAAGTACAGCAGGATAGTTTAAATATTGATTATTCATTCCAGGATAAACAGATCCTGAGACAAATCAAAAGCTTGCATACCGATACGTTTTCGATGCCAGCACAAAAGATTGATTTTTATTTTGAAGGGCGTGAGGCTCATGTTGCCGATACAGTTGACCAGCTGAACCTGATTTTGCAAATGAATAAAGACGTGCAGGTACCTGTACAAATTAATAAGTATTATAGTTCTGCTGATTTATTTAAGTAATTATGGCATCCATCGATATATCCAATTATAAACAAAAACCAAAGCCATCGGCAGGAAGTTCAAAGTCAGGAATACTGGATTTTCTGAACAAGGATATCTCTTTTGGGAATGGTCAGTTACCTGATAAAAAAAAGGAAGCTTTTTACAATGAACTGGGAACATTGACCAGATCGGGTATTGATATTAAAACGGCACTGGAATTAACCAGTAGCTCTTATACGAAAGCGAAAGATATAGAACTGTTTAAAAGTATTCAGGAGGCAGTTGTTTCGGGACAGTCTTTATCTGAGACTTTACAAAGTCAGGAGAAATTCAGTAGCTATGAGTATTATAGTGTACGTATCGGCGAGGAGACAGGCAGACTGGGCGAAGTACTGAATGAACTGGCTAAGTATTATAAAAGTAAGATCTCGCAGCGACGTAAAATTATCGGGGCTATTACTTATCCACTACTGGTACTGAATACATCCTTCGCGGCTATCTTTTTCATGATCAAGTTTGTGGTACCGATGTTTGCCGACGTGTTTAAACGTTTCGGTGGCAAGCTTCCCTATCTGACGGCTTTAATTGTTAGTTTCTCAGACTGGTTTGACCGTTATATTTATGTTTTACTGTTTGCCATTGTGGCTCTGGTTGTTTTTTACCTGGTTAGTCGCAGGCAGGCCTGGTTTCAGCGTTTTTCGGCAATAGCAGTTCTGAAAATACCACTGGCGGGAGATATTGTCAAGAAAATCTATCTCGCCCGTTTTGCGAATACGATGCGGCTGCTGACAGGTACGAATACACCATTATTGCAGGCTCTGGGGATGGTCAAGCAAATGATCGCTTTTTATCCGATCGTAGAGTCGTTGACTATGGCTGAAAAGGATATCCTGCATGGTAGCAGTTTATCGGAAACACTGGCAAAACATGATTTTTACCCGGTGAAATTTATACAGATGATCAAGATTGCAGAAGAGGTGAATAAACTGGAATATTTCTTTGAGCAGCTGTCAACCCAGTACACAGAAGAAGTAGAGTATAAAACCAACGCGATCAGCGGATTGCTGGAACCTTTGATTATCATCTTCCTGGGAATGGCAGTCGGAATTATTCTGATTGCGATGTACCTGCCGATGTTCCAGATGAGCAATAGTTTTTAAATTAACACAATCCATATAATTATGAAAAAAATAGTACTCTTTTTCCTTTTTTTAGCTGGAGCAATGGCTTCGCAGGCTCAGACACCAACGCAGGTCGTAACCTTTCCGGGTGTCAACTATGTTTATTTGGGGAGCTTAACTCAGTCCGTGGGAAGTACATATAACTCTCAGAAAATAATTGTTAAAATACTGGGAGGATCCTGGTTTGGAGACTCTAATGGAGAAACAGCTTTTTATATCTCAAATAGAAATGGATTAACGATTAATGAAACTAGTTTAGGAAGTAATATGACTAGTAGAGTAACTCTAAAAGTGTACCAGAATGGTGCAAATATCGATTTTTATCTTATGCCTAGTTTAGATGATTATACTTCCTTTGCAGTTAATTCTTATTCTTTTGGCTATCAATTGACCCCTCAATTTGTAAATATTGTGGTACAACAAGCTGTGCCCAATGGAACAGATATAACCTCATCAGTGATCATAAATCCCACTATAATGACGGATGGAGGTGGAAACATCGGAATAGGTACAACAACTCCAAATGGATATAAACTGGCTGTTAATGGAGGAGTTCATGCGAAGAGTGTTAAAGTAGACACCGATAACTGGCCAGATTATGTCTTCCATAAGGATCATGTTTTAATGCCGCTGACTGAAGTCAAAACGTATATAGACGAGAATCATCATTTGCCAGAAATACCTTCTGCAAAAGAAGTAACTGAAAAAGGATTGGACCTGGGTGAGATGAATAAACTCCTGACTAAAAAGGTGGAGGAATTAACACTTTATCTGATCGAAGTAAAAAGTGAAAAAGATAAAGAGAAGAGAGATCAGGAGGATCGTATTAACAGACTCGAGGAACAACTGAAAAAAATAACCCGATGATATCTTGCCTTATCAGTGGGGCATGGGATCGTCAAGGCACCTTGGTAAGCGGGCAGTAGTAAATAAAACAAGAATAATGGGTGAAGATTTTTTTTCTAAGATTTTAGGGGGGACGGCGAGTTTGATGTTAGGAATTACAGTGCTTTTCTATGTGATAGAGGACAGAAAGACTGGCTATAGAGGTACATGGGTAAATAACTTTAGATTATATATTGGATCGATAGGGGGAATAATACTTGGATGTGTTTTAATTTATAAAGCTATTTTCGGATAAACTGGTCCCCTGGGGACAGACAGAAGCAAATGAAGTTTTAATAAAAAGGCAGTATACGGTTTATGGTATACTGCCTTTTTGTTAAAAGATCTTTCTTCAATCTACATCAGGTCGAAACCTATATCTTCTCTAAAATATTTTCCGTCAAAGTAAATCCTGGCTGCATCCGCCGTTGCTGATTGTAAAGCTTCAAACATGTCGTCCTGTAAACTGGTTACGGCTAATACGCGTCCGCCATTGCTTTTAATCACTCCGCCTTCAGCAATAGTGCCGGCGTGGAAAGCTGTTGATTTGCGGATATTATCAATACCTGTCATAACCTTACCTTTTTCATATTCGCCGGGATAACCTCCTGCTACGATCATGACTGTGGCTGCGCTTTTAGGGCTGATCTTTAGTTTAACGTCTTTTAGTTTTTTCTTTGAAGTTGCGATGAACAATTCTACCAGGTCATTCTCAATTCTTGGTAAAACACTTTCCGTTTCAGGGTCTCCCATTCTGCAGTTATATTCAATGATCATTGGTTTGTCACCAACTTTAAATAAACCGAAGAAAATAAAGCCTGTATAATCTATTTTATCTTTCTTTAATCCGTTGATTGTAGGGATGATAATACTGTTTTCCACTTCTTTCAGGAATTTCTCATCAGCAAAAGGAACCGGGGATACTGAACCCATTCCGCCTGTATTTAATCCTGTGTCTCCCTGTCCGATACGTTTGTAATCCTTCGCCTCTGGCAGAATTACATAGTTATCTCCATCGGTCAGTACAAACACAGACAATTCAATACCTGTTAAAAATTCTTCGATGACAACGATCGCTCCGGCATTACCAAATTTGCCCTCACTTAACATCGATTTCAGCTCGGCCTGGGCATCAGCTTTGGTTTCACAGATCAGTACGCCTTTACCAGCGGCTAATCCGTCTGCTTTTAACACAACAGGCAGACTGTGGTTTTCGAGGTAAGCTAAACCAGCTTCCAGCGTATCTTCTGTGAAAGATCTGGACCCAGGATGAGGAATACCATGGCGTGCCATAAATTCTTTAGAGAAATCCTTGCTGCCTTCCAGTATCGCACCTTCTTTTTTAGGGCCGATTACAGGAATTCCTGCCAGTTTTTCATCTTCCAGGAAAAAATCATGAATACCATTTACCAGAGGCTCTTCGGGACCAACTACAACCAGCTCAATTTTCTCCGTTAATACCAGTGTTTTGATAGCTTCAAAATCATTTGGATTAAGGTTTACATTTTTACCATATGCTGCCGTTCCACCGTTACCCGGTGCAATAAATAGTTTGGAGCACTGTTCAGACTGACTCATCTTCCAGGCGAAAGCGCTTTCTCTTCCACCAGAACCTAATAATAAGATATTCATATCAGCAAAGATAACGGCTTTGGTCAAGAGGCTGTTTAAAAATTATCAAATAAATTTCACCCATTATTACCCCAGGATGACAATTTGTACCGATCTGGCTAAATAAAGCCTTGGATCGGCAAGAAATGCGGAGATATTTTGTATTTTTATCGCTCGAAAACTGCCAAAGTGACCTGTCTGCTGATATGGCTTGGTTGTTGTAAAATGATGATTTTAAAACAAATAAAACACTAATTAGAAACGATGCTAGGATTTTTAACCAAAGTTTTTGGAAGCAAATCAGAAAGAGATATTAAGGCAATTCAACCACTTGTCATTAAGATAAATGAAGAGTACGCTAAACTTTCGGCTTTAAGCAATGATGAATTGCGTAACAAAACAGTCTATTTTAAGGACATTATCGCCAAATCTTTAGGTGAAATCGATAATAAAATAAGCACACTGAAAACTGATGCTGAAGCTCAGGATTTGTCATTAGCAGAGAAAACTGCCATTTATGAGCAGATTGATGTGCTGATTAAAGACAGAGATAAAGAACTGGAAGTGGTATTGATGGAAATTTTGCCTGCTGCTTTTGCAGTAGTGAAAGAAACCTCACGCCGTTTCTCTGAAAATACAACACTGGAAGTAACTGCTTCTGCTCATGACAGGGATTATGCTGCACGCAGAAGTAATGTGAAAATTGAAGGAGATAAAGCTTTCTGGGCAAATTCATGGGATGCTGCCGGAAGTACTGTCGTATGGAACATGGTTCACTATGATGTACAGTTAATCGGTGGTATCGTTTTACATAACGGTAAAATTGCTGAGATGGCTACGGGTGAGGGTAAAACATTGGTAAGTACATTACCAGCTTACCTGAATTCACTGGCTGGTCAGGGGGTACACATCGTAACGGTGAATGATTACCTGGCACGACGTGACTCGGAGTGGAATGGTCCTTTGTTTGAATTCCATGGTATTAAGGTTGATTGTATCGATAAACATGAGCCTAACTCTCAGGAACGTAGAAATGCTTACCTGGCGGATATCACTTATGGAACCAATAATGAATTTGGTTTTGATTACCTGCGTGACAATATGGCGCAGGAGCCGGGACAGCTGGTTCAGCGTAAGCTGCACTTTGCGATGGTGGATGAGGTCGATTCAGTATTAATTGATGATGCCCGTACTCCATTGATTATCTCAGGTCCGGTTCCTTTCGGAGATCAGCACGAATTCCATGAGCTGAAACCTAGGATTGAACGTTTGGTGAATGCACAGCGCGAGTATGTGACCAAAGCTTTACAAGAAGCTAAAAAATTAATCAATGATGGTAATACCGGAACCGAAGAAGGTGAAGGTGGTCTGGCTTTATTAAGAGCACACCGTGGTTTACCAAAAAATAAAGCACTGATCAAATTTTTAAGTGAAGGAAATAACAAAAATATCCTGCTTAAAACTGAAAACAGCTATATGGCTGATCAGTCTAAAAATATGCCTAAGGTAGATTCTCATTTGTATTTCTACATTGATGAGAAAAACAACCAGGTAGAATTAACTGAAAAAGGAATTGAGCTGATCACCAAATCTGGTGAGGATGAGCATTTCTTTGTATTGCCGGATGTAGGTACTGAAATTGCTGAAATTGAGAAGTCAGCTCTGGAAAGTGAAGAGAAAATTGCGAAGAAAGATGAACTGATGCGCGATTACTCTATCAAAGCTGAACGTGTTCACTCTGTGAACCAGTTGCTGAAAGCTTATACCTTATTTGAAATGGATGTGGAATATATCATCGATGAAGGTAAGATCAAAATTGTAGATGAGCAGACAGGTCGTATCATGGATGGTCGTCGTTATTCTGACGGATTACACCAGGCGATTGAAGCTAAAGAAAATGTGAAAGTAGAAGATGCTTCACAGACTTATGCGACAGTTACTTTACAGAACTTCTTCAGAATGTACCACAAGTTATGCGGTATGACTGGTACAGCGACAACTGAATCAGGTGAGTTCTGGTCAATTTACAAACTGGATGTGGTAGAAATTCCTACGAACAGAGTATTGTCAAGATTAGATGAGCAGGATTACGTTTACCGTACTGTTCGTGAAAAATATAATGCAGTTGCAGAAGAGATCGTGAAACTGACTGAAGCAGGAAGACCTGTACTGGTGGGTACTACCTCTGTAGAGATCTCCGAGCTGTTAAGCCGTATGCTGAAATTGCGTGGTATTAAACACAACGTACTGAACGCGAAGATGCACCAGAAGGAAGCTGATATTGTAGCTGAAGCTGGTCAGGCAGGTACAGTAACGATTGCGACGAATATGGCGGGTCGTGGTACGGATATTAAACTAGGTGCTGGTGTTAAAGAAGCAGGTGGTTTAGCTATCGTCGGTACAGAGCGTCATGAGTCACGCCGTGTTGACAGACAGTTACGTGGTCGTGCAGGTCGTCAGGGAGATCCGGGTTCATCTCAGTTCTTCGTTTCACTGGAAGATAACTTAATGCGTCTGTTCGGTTCTGAGCGTATTTCTAATATCATGGTTAAAATGGGAATTGAAGATGGTGAAGTGATTCAGCATTCTATGATTACCAAATCTATTGAGCGCGCACAGAAGAAAGTAGAAGAGAACAACTTTGGTATCCGTAAGCGTTTACTGGAATATGATGATGTGATGAACTCTCAACGTTCTGTAATCTATTCAAAACGTAGAAATGCTTTGTTTGGTGACCGTCTGGATGTAGACATGAGCAACATGGTATTTGATGTGGCTGAAGATGTTGTTTCTGAGTATAAGGAAGCGGGTAATTATGAAGGTTTCAAACTGGAAGTCATTAAAAACTTCTCTCTGGATACTGATATTACTGAAGCAGAATTCAGCTCGAGAAGCATTCATATTTTAACTGATAAGTTGTTTGAAGAAGCTACTGTTTTCTATGCCAGAAAATCTGAGAATATTATTCTTCAGGCTATGCCGGTATTAACACAGGTTTATGAAGAACGCGGAGATCATATCGAACAGATTGTAGTTCCTTTCACTGATGGAATCAGAAGCATCCAGGTTCCTGTAGAATTGAAAAAAGCGATTGCCAATCATGGACGTGAAGTAACGAAGTCATTTGAAAAAACTATCGTTCTTGCTTTAATCGATGAGTCATGGAAAGAGCATTTGCGCGAAATGGACGAGTTGAAACAGTCTGTACAGAATGCGGTTTATGAGCAGAAAGATCCATTGATTATTTATAAAATGGAAGCTTTCAATCTGTTCAAAAACATGTTGAACGCAGTCAATAAAGAAGTAGTAAGTTTCTTATATAAAGGCGGTATACCGATGCAGCAGGAAGCTGATGACATCAGGGAAGCACAGGCACCTAAACCTGCTCCAAGCAGATTGAAAATGTCAAAACCTGAATTTGCCTCATCTACAAGTACTGGTGATGTAGAATTCGGTGATACCCGTGAAGCGGTACCACAACAACCTATTCGCAAAGAGGTAACTATTGGCAGAAATGATCCTTGTCCTTGTGGAAGTGGCAAGAAATACAAAAACTGTCATGGTGCCGGATTGTAATTTGTAATACACATAAAGAATGCCGATTTTTGTAAAAAGAAATCGGCATTCTTTTTTTAAGGCCCACCTATGAAATCATTTTTTACATTTATTATCTGTTGTTTCTCTTTAGCTGTCTCGGCACAGAAAAGAGGGGAAGTAATCATTGTCAGAGATCCTATGGTGGACAGCCTGATCGAAAGAAGGATTGCTTTAAGCAAAAAAACAGCACCGGTAACCACGCGCAGAAACGGAGCTATTGTTTCGCAAATGGGCTTTCGGGTACAAGTCTTTTACGGGTCGGACAGAAGACAGACTTTTAATGAGCAGGCACGTTTCAAATCGGCTTATCCAAAGCTGAATACTTATATCACTTATAAAGAACCAAATTATTATTTACGTGTGGGTGATTTCAGAACACGTCTGGAAGCCCAGAGACTAATGAATGAACTCAGGTCAACGTTTCCGACTTTGTTCATCTTCAGGGAAAAAATCAATGCACCTAGTTTATAACCAATCACAATGATCAACAAAGAGCAGATTCAAAATTTAGCCAATACTATATTTCAGGATGTTGTAGGTTATCGCCGTCATCTTCATATGAATCCGGAACTTTCTTTTGAAGAGTTCCAGACCTCTGCATTTATTAAGGAGAAACTGACAGAATGGGGAATCCCGTTCAGCAGTATGGCTAATACTGGTGTAGTGGGTTTAATTACCGGAGATCTGCCTTCTGAGCAGGTTATAGCCCTTAGGGGTGATATTGACGCGCTGCCAATCATTGAAGCGAATGAGAAGCCTTATACGTCGCAGAATCCGGGGGTAATGCATGCCTGTGGGCATGACGTACATACATCGTCTCTTTTGGGTGCCGCTTATATCCTGAATCAGTTAAAGGCTGAATTCGGGGGGACGATTAAACTGATCTTTCAGCCAGGAGAAGAAATGCTTCCGGGTGGGGCAAGTCTGATGATTAAAGAAGGGGTACTGGAGAACCCAAAACCTCAGCATATTATCGGGCAGCATGTCATGCCGTTTATTGAAGTAGGTAAAGTTGGTTTCCGTTCGGGTATTTACATGGCTTCGGCTGATGAATTATATGTAACTGTCCGTGGTAAAGGTGGTCACGGGGCGCAACCTCAGCATAATATCGATCCGGTATTGATTACTTCGCACATTATTGTTGCGCTACAGCAGATCGTAAGCCGTAATGCTGATCCAAGATTACCTTCGGTACTTTCTTTTGGAAAGGTGATTGCGAATGGGGCGACGAATATTATTCCGAACGAAGTGAAACTGGAAGGGACATTCCGTACACTGAATGAGGAATGGCGTGCAGAGGCCAAACGATTGATGAAGAAAATGGCTGAAGGCATTGCCGAAAGTATGGGAGGAAGCTGTGAGTTCAATATTATGCATGGTTATCCGTTCCTGGTTAATGAAGAAAAACTGACAGCCAGTGCCAGGGCTTTTGCAGAAGATTATCTGGGTGCTGAAAATGTGGTTGACCTGGATATCTGGATGGCAGCTGAAGATTTTGCTTATTATTCTCAGGTTACTGATGCTTGTTTCTATCGTTTAGGAACAGGAAATAAAGCTAAGGATACAACTTATTCAGTGCATCATCCTAATTTCGATGTGGATGAAGATGCGTTGAAAATATCAACGGGCCTGATGGCTTATATGGCTTTAAAGCAGCTGGGAAATTAAAGATTGAAGATGAAGAGAGTATTGCTTGCTGCAGTTCTGGTTTTGTGTGGTGCTGTGGGGTTTGCGCAGCAGATTCCTCGTTTTAATCCTGATACAATCAAAACGATCCAGCTGGATTCTAATGTTAATATTGTCGCGCAGAAGCTGAATGTAGAGACTTTTATCAGGGCAATTACTACTGATACGACTTTCTATGCTGCTTTCCGTAAAATGAAAAAATACAGTTTCATTGCGGAGAACAGAATTTATACTTACGACAAGAAAAATAAGGTAAACGGGAAGATTTACCGTAAGATCAGACATCATAATTCGGGTCCTGTCAAAATGGAATACCTGGTTAAACAGGATACAGGAAAGGTGTTTAAAAAGAATGGTAAATATCAGCTGTATACCGTTGAGATGTTTGATTATATCTTTATGAATGCTTATAAAACAGATTTTGCCGAAGGGCCGGCTGCGGGTGGCAAAGCGGGCGCAAATGAAGGGTATAAGGATAAGCTGAAAACACTGATCTTTAATCCCGGTAAACCGGTGAAAGGGATCCCTTTTATTGGCAGTAAAACAGAAATTTTTACGGCGAATATGCGCCAGTATTACGATTATGGTTTTCAGAGCGGAACTTATCTGGATTCTATTCCGGTCTACCGTTTCAGGGTAAGTGTAAAGGATGATTTAAGCAGCTGGACCAAGGACGGCCTGATGATCAAGGAACTGGTGACTATTTTTGATAAACGGGATTTTGCCATTCTGGGACGTTATGTAGATATGAAATACAGCAACATGCTGTTCGATTTTAACGTCCAGATGAATATCGAAATGAGTTATTTCGGAGAGGATAAATTACCGACGAAAATTACTTACCAGGGAAACTGGAATGTACCTTTAAAAAAGGAAGAACGGGCAAGTTTTCTGATCCTGCATAAGGATTATCAGCTGGGTAAGGGGAAATAGGCTAACCTAAAGAATTCTAAATTGGTTACCTTTGAATTGTTGGGGGTTAATACCCCTTTTCGATAATTTGTTTGAATGATATATCAGGATACTATTAACAAAATCATGGATACCGCCCGTATAGAGGAGGTAGTTGGTGATTTTGTGTCTTTAAAAAAGCGTGGGACAAGCTTAATTGGTAATTGCCCCTTTCATAATGAAAAGACACCTTCCTTTCACGTCTCGGTAACTAAAGGTATTTATAAGTGCTTTGGTTGCGGTAAGGGAGGTGATTCTGTACGTTTCATTATGGATCACGAGAAATACTCCTATCCGGAAGCTTTAAAGTACCTGGCCGTAAAGTATAATATCGAAGTCGAGGAAAAGGAAGAGAGCCCTCAGGTTGTTGAAGCTAATAATGCCCGTGAGAGTCTATATGTAGTTTCTTTATTTGCGGCAAATTTCTTTTCGAATGAACTCTGGACTGGTGAGCAGGGACGGGCAATCGGACTGAGTTACTTTAAAGAGCGTGGTTTCAGGGAAGATATCATTAAGAAATTTGAACTGGGCTATTCTCCTGATCAATGGGATGCTTTGATTCTGAGTGCTGCTTCGGCAGGACATAAAGAAGAATACCTGGAAAAAACCGGGCTGGCTATCCGTAATGATAAAGGAAAGGTTTATGACCGTTTCCGGGGCAGGGTAATGTTCCCTATTCACAATTTTACGGGCAGGGTTATCGGTTTTGGTGGAAGAACACTGAAAACAGATAAAAATGTCCCGAAATATGTCAACTCTCCTGAAAGTGATATTTACCATAAGTCAAATGTGCTTTATGGGTTGTTTCAGGCTAAAAAGGCTATTCGTGATGCGGATAACTGTTACCTGGTTGAAGGTTATGCGGATGTGCTTTCTGTGCATCAGGCGGGCGTTGAAAATGTTGTCGCTTCATCAGGTACTTCATTAACGATTGAGCAGATCAGATTGATCGGACGTTTTACCCAGAATGTAACGATTTTGTATGACGGGGATGCGGCAGGGATCAAAGCTTCACTGCGTGGACTGGATATGATCCTGGAAGAAGGACTGAATGTGAAGGTTGTTAACTTTCCGGATGGCCATGACCCGGATTCCTATATGCACAAGGTTGGCGCTGGTGCCTTCAAAAATTATATAGAAAATAACCGTAAGGATTTTATTCTTTACAAAGCGGATACTTTGCTGAAGGAAGCAGGTACTGATCCGATCAAACGGGCAGGTATCATCAGGGATATTGTAGAAAGTATTGCTAAAATACCGGACGATATTAAAGCTTCTGTATTCATCAGGGAATGTAGCCATTTGCTCCAGGTTGAGGAACGGATGCTGATGACCGAGCTGAATAAGATGCGGTCGGCCAAGTTTAAAAAAGGGGGCCAGGGACAGCAGCAGTATCAGCAAAGATCATCTGGTTCATCGCAATCTCCTTCTCCATACCCGGAAGGCCCTCCTGATAATCTCTTTGATGATGATGCAGGTCCTGATCTTCCTGGAATGGAAGTCGCAGCTGATGATGACTTACTACAGGAACATGAGATTATACGGCTTTTATTAGCTTTCGGGCACGAACTGGTTAGCTGGGATAATATAGATAATATGTATATCGGATCGTTTATTATGCAAAACCTGTCTGATGTAACTTTTGAAAATGAAATCTGTCAGCTGATTATTCAGAACTATAAGGAAGAAATAGAGAACGGACATTTGCCTGTAGCGAATCAGTTCATCAAAAATGATAACCGTCAAATTGCAGATTTAGCTATAACTTTATCTACATCTCCCTATTCATTGAGTGAGAACTGGTATAATAAGCATCAGATTTACGTCAGGGATGAAACGGTGAATTTAAAGGCTACGATCCTGGGAGGGCTGTATCACCTGAAAAAGAAAAAGGTGGAACGTCTCTTATTAGGGTTGTTGCAGGAAATAAAGCAGGAACCAGACCCTGCCAATCAGGATATCCTGATGAGTAAATATGCTTATATGAAAAACGTAGAGCGTGAAATATCAAAATTCTTGGGCTCTGTAGTTATTAAATAATGGCTGCGCATAACGAACTGGGAAGGAAAGGAGAGCTGCTTGCTGCAGATTACCTTTTGACCCTTGGTTATCGTATTCTGGAAAAGAACTGGGTTTACGGCAGGGCAGAAATAGATCTGATTGCACTGCATGAAGGCAGGCTGATTTTTGTAGAGGTGAAAACCAGGAGATCAGTACTTCATGGTGAACCCGAAGATTTTGTGAACTGGAAGAAAGAGAAGCAAATGGAATTCGCTTCTGCTGTTTATATCGAAAGGAGGAACCATCAGGGGGAGATTCGGTTCGATATTGTTGCAATTGTTTTTGAAAATGAACAACTTTATAAAATTAATCATATTGAAGATGCATTCTGGCCAAACTAATACGCTCATTACGTTACCTAAATTAATATTACTGATCTGTATGTTTACTGGTATCACTTTGGTGATTTCCTGTAAAAGCGGGACCAACAAAGCTGAAGTTCTGGGATTCAAAGCTCCGGAGCAGGGACAAAGTTATGGCCTGGGAGAAGATGTTAAAGTACAACTGGATGTGCCTGCTGATAGTAAGATCAGTAGTGTAAACTATCTGCTGGATGGTAAACCGGTGGGTGCCAAAAATAACGGGGATGCACTGGTACTGAAAACCGGAGATCTATCTCTTGGTTATAAACTGATTACAGCAATTGTAGATAATGGATCAAAGAAAGATACACTGACGATTAATATCGTCCTGAAATCTGCTGTTAAACCATTAACGCAAGGGTACAAGGTCATCAATACATTTCCTCATGATACCAGTTCTTATACACAGGGACTGGAATATCACAATGGCCGTTTCCTGGAGAGCAGTGGGGAATATGGTTTTTCTACACTGAAATGGGTCAATCTTCAGACAGGTAAGGATATTCAAAAAATTGATCTGGATAAAAAGTATTTTGGTGAGGGATCAACACTGGTTGGAGATAAAATTATCCTGCTGACCTGGAAAGAGGATGTAGGGTTTGTTTACGATGCTAAATCCCTGAAACAGGTTGGGACTTTCCCATATCAGAACAGTAGAGAGGGGTGGGGATTAACTTACGATGGACAGCGTATTATCAAATCTGACGGGACAAACCGGATCTGGTTTCTGAACGCAGCAAATTATAAAGAAGAAAGTTATATCGATGTCTATGATAACAATGGACAGGTAGATCAGCTGAATGAACTGGAGTATATTGACGGTAAAATTTATGCGAACATCTATCAGACGGATAAAATTGCTGTAATTGACCCTAAAAACGGCTCTGTATTGAGTTATATTGATCTGACCGGCATATTGCCTACCAAAGACAGATACCCTAATACAGACGTGCTGAATGGCATCGCCTGGGATGCTGCCGGTAAACGTCTTTTTGTAACGGGCAAGAAGTTTAGTAAACTGTTCCAGATCCAGCTGGTTCCGGCAGTTTCAAAATAAAAGCCTGTTTGATTTAAACAGGCTCTTAAACAGGCTCCTGGTTTATTTCGTCTTTTTTATTTTGGGCTCATTGATGGTTCCATTAAAGGTAATTGCCTGCTGACTGTTGCTGGTAACAGTGAGGGTAGCGTACCCGCTTTTGGTAACGGAAAGGGTCAGGTTATAATTGTCTTTGACATCATTGGGATTCATCGTAATCGTCCATCCACCCTTTTTGGTTTGCGTGCTTTTATATTTGAAATCTTTAGAGGTAAACTTAATGCCGCTATCGTTAGGATCTCCCATTTTTGGGGTATAGGATCTTCCGAAATAGGGCAGATAAGCAACCAGGCTGTCTGGCGTTATGGAAAGCGTGTAATTTGAAGTACTCAGGTTAATATTACCTCCGCCGGTATATCCGGGCATTTTGCGCATTACCCTGTCAATATCTGCCGAGTTCAAAGGATTTGCACTGTTGGCTGCAAAGACAAAGTTCTGTGCGGTAATAATTTTAGTCAGGGTGGCCTGATCGGTTTGTGCGCTTAACCGCGTAGCAGAAAACAGCAGCACCAATAGTAAAATGTTTTTAAGCGTCTTCATTTGCATATTATTTAATTATGTGTAAAAATAAGATTGGTTTTTTATACAAAGGTTTAATATACAAACGAAAACGCTTATATATTGAACCTATCTCCAGTTTTTATACTGGTTAATCAGTCCATTGGTTGAAACGTCATGAGAAGAAACTGCTTCGTCATTTTTCAGTTCCGGAAGGATGCTCTTAGCGAGTTGTTTTCCTAGTTCAACACCCCATTGATCAAAGCTGAAAATATTCCATACAATACCCTGCACAAAAATCTTATGTTCATAAATAGCAATCAGACTACCCAGACTACGTGGGGTTACTTTTTTCAATAAAATAGAGTTGGTTGGGCGGTTACCTTCGAAAACTTTAAAAGGAGCCAGTTTTTTGATCTCTGCTTCTGTTTTACCTTCTTTTCTTAATTCAGCTTCAACCTGCTCTTCGGTTTTACCGTTCATCAGGGCCTCAGTCTGTGCAAAAAAATTGGATAACAGAATCGGATGATGCTCACCGATAGGGTTCAGGCTTTGTGCTGGTGCAATAAAATCGCATGGAATGATGCGTGTTCCCTGGTGGATCAGCTGATAAAATGCATGCTGTCCATTCGTTCCCGGTTCACCCCAGATAATTGGTCCGGTTTCGTAGGTTACGTCATTTCCATTACGGTCTACGTGTTTTCCGTTACTTTCCATATCTCCCTGCTGGAAATAAGCAGCAAAACGGTGCAGGTACTGATCATAAGGCAGGATAGCCTCTGTTTCTGCATCAAAGAAATTAATATACCAGATACCTATCAAGGCCAGGATTACAGGAACATTATTTTCAAATGGAGTATGTTCAAAATGCTCATCGGCAGCATGGGCACCAGCCAGTAATTCTTTAAAATTAGCAAAACCTACACTCAGCGCGATTGGCAAACCGATAGCACTCCATAAAGAGTATCTTCCGCCTACCCAATCCCAGAAACCGAACATGTTTTCGGTATCGATACCAAAAGCCGAAACGTCTTTTGCATTCGTAGATAAGGCCGCAAAGTGTTTGGCTACATCCCCTTGTTTTGCACCTTTACTCAGGAACCAGTCTCTTGCCGTATTGGCATTGGTCATGGTCTCTTGTGTAGTGAATGTTTTAGAAGCAATCAGAAACAGGGTTGTTTCAGGATCAACGGTCTTTAATGTTTCTACGATATGTGTGCCATCAATATTGGACACGAAATGCATCGTTAAATGATTCTTGTAAGCTTTTAAAGCTTCTGTAACCATTACCGGGCCTAAATCTGAGCCACCTATACCTATATTTACTACATCTGTAATCGCTTTGCCGGTATATCCTTTCCAGGCTCCTGAAATAATCGCTTCACTGAATTTCTCCATTTTAGCCAATACTTCATTTACTTCTTCCATTACATTCTTACCATCAGCATAAACTGGTTTATTGCTTTGGTTACGTAAGGCAGTGTGTAAAACGGCACGATCTTCTGTCTGGTTGATTTTTTCTCCACTAAACATCGCTTTAATAGCCTCATCCAGTTTGCATTCCCGGGCTAACTGCATCAGCAGGGCAAGCGTAGTATCATTAATCCTGTTTTTAGAATAATCCAGCAGGATATCTTCGAAAATCAGGGAAAACTTCTCAAAACGCTTTTCATCTTCTGCAAACAGTTGTTTTAGGTTTTTCTCATTGATGTCAATGAAGTGATCAGCCAGGTATTTGTAGGCCGAAGTCTCTGTGAAATTTATGGTTGGTAGCATATTATTGATGTTTTTGTAAATGTAAAAATAAATGTCGTCAGATTGGATTGTAATTAATAACGTATAAGGTTGTGTTTATATTTTTTTTACGTTGAACTGTTGATTAAGGCCTCAAACCACCGATTTTTTAGGCGCTGGTTAATGTATTCTATTTTGATGCCTAATGACCTGATTTATAAGAAATAGCACAATATTATGGTGTATTTATGGTTTTATTTATATTATATTTAATAAACAAATAAGTTTTCACCTATAAAAATCAGACTATGTTAGACAATTTAAATCAACTTGTTCAGGACGGCGCCCAGGAAGCAATTGCAAATAACAGCGATATCCCTGATGAGCATAATGAAGCTGCTGTTTCGGCCGCTTCGAGTTCTATTTTTGATGCACTTAAGGATCATTTGACTTCAGGAAACATCAGTGGGCTAGTAGACTCTTTCAAGGGTGGAAATGTAGCCGGAAGTTCTCTTGTACAGGATGCTTCTGCTGGTTTTGTGGATAAACTGGCTGGTTTAGGCATAGACTCGGAAGCAGCCAAAGGAATTGCGGCTTCGGTGATCCCTGGTCTGGTGAGTAAGTTTGTGGATAAAACCAATGACCCTAATGATAGTTCTTTCGATATTAAAGATATCGTGAGTAAGGTAGCCGGGGGAGCAGGCGGGAACTTTGATATTTCATCGGTGCTGGGAATGTTTACCGGAGGAGCTGCTAAAGAAGGAGAAGCCGGCGCAGAAGGTGGTGGTATTATGGATAAACTTAAAGGGCTTTTTAACTAAGTACTCCTATATAAAAACACAAAAGGCTATCTGAACATTGTTCAGATAGCCTTTTGTATTTGAAGCCTTTTGAATTTATATTATATATTTGTGATTATGACAAAAGAACAAATACAGGATTTAAGGGACAGAGTAGCGTCGCTGAGGAGGCATCTTTGACGTCGAAACCCGACTCGAAGCTATTTATATAGAACAGGAGCTTACCTTACAAACAGATTTTTGGGATGATCCCAAAAAGGCTGAAAAGCATTTGGCAGAAATAAACGCTAAAAAGGTATGGACAGATGCCTGGCAAAAAGTGAATGCCGAATTTGAAGACACACAGGTATTATTTGATTTTCTGCAAACAGGGGATGCGACTAATGAAGAGATGGAAGAGCAGTATGCAAAATGTTTGCAGCTGATCGAAGATCTGGAATTAAAAAACATGCTCAGCAGTAAGGAAGACCAGCTGAATGCTGTCATGCAGATTACTGCTGGCGCAGGCGGAACGGAAAGTTGTGACTGGGCTGCCATGCTGATGCGGATGTATATCATGTGGGGTGAAAAAAATGGATATAAGGTGACTGAACAGGATTTTCAGGCTGGGGAGGTAACAGGTGTTAAGTCGGTTACGTTACAATTTGCCGGAGAATTCTCGTACGGGTATCTGAAAGGAGAAAACGGGGTACACCGTCTGGTGCGTATTTCACCTTTTGATTCCAATGCACGCCGTCATACTTCATTTGCATCGGTTTATGTCTATCCTCTGGTGGATGATACGATTGAGATTGAGATTAAGGATGCGGATATAGAATTTGAGACCTTCCGTTCTGGTGGAGCTGGTGGACAAAATGTAAATAAAGTGGAAACGGCGGTTCGTTTGTATCACAAGCCTTCGGGTATTGTAATCAAAAATCAGGAGTCACGTTCGCAATTGCAAAATAAGGAGAATGCATTGAGGCTCCTGAAGTCACAGTTGTACGAGGCAGTTATGCGCGAAAGAATGCTGGCTTCTGCTGCGGTTGAAGGATCGAAAATGAAGATTGAATGGGGGTCACAAATCAGAAATTATGTTTTGCATCCGTATAAACTGGTGAAAGATCTGAGAACAAATTATGAAACTTCGAATGCGCAGGCGGTGCTTGACGGAGAGTTGAATGATTTCTTGAAAGCTTACTTAATGGAATTCTAATGATGAAGAACTGGTTGTTACTTTTAATAATGGGATTAGTCGGTACACAAACTGTTATAGCCCAGGAAGTCCTGGAGTTATATCCTGGAAAAATACCGGGGGCGAAAACCGCACCGGCTTCTTATAAAGAAATTGAAACAATCAAAAATGGAAAAGTTTTTGGACTGAGCAAGGTATTTCATCCTACGCTCAGTCTTTATAAAGCTGATCCTGCTAAAGCCAATGGCACAGCGGTTATTATTTGCCCCGGAGGCGGTTATGCTTTTCTGGCTACAGACCATGAAGGGGAAGAAGTTGCCAGAAAGTTTGCAGCATCGGGCGTAACGGCTTTTGTGCTGAAGTATAGGCTGCCTAATGATACGATTATGGTAGATAAAGCTTTCGGGCCTTTACAGGATGCTGAACAGGCAATTTACCAGGTAAGAAAAAATGCTGCGGCCTGGAAAATTAACCCTGCGAAAATAGGGATTATGGGTTTCTCTGCCGGAGGGCATGTCGCTTCTTCTCTTGCTGTACATTATATGGACAGTAAAATAAAAAATACTGAAGGACTGAGCTTAAGACCTGACTTTGCGGTTTTAATTTATCCTGTGATCAGTTTTATTGCATCCCCGCATACCGGGTCCCTCAAAAATCTGATTGGCCGTGATGCAAGTCAGGCGCAAAAAGAATATTTTTCCAATGAACTGCATGTCAATGCTCAGACACCCATAAGTTTTCTGGCACAGGCCAATGATGATCATACCGTTCCTGTTGAAAACAGTATCCTGTTTAATCAGGCGATGGTCAAAAACAATGTTCCGGTTGAAACTCATCTTTACCAGGCAGGAGGACATGGTTTTGGCCTGCACAATAAAACCACCACAGATGAGTGGTTCGACCGTTTAACGGAGTGGATGCAGGCAAATAACTTGTTAAAATAAAGTGGTTAGATAATCTCGTTATTGGACAGGATCTCCTGTAATTGTTTTAATTCATCTACTTTATCAGCTGAACCCAGATTCTCATAAGCGGAAATCAGGTTACGGATTATCCGGCGTATAATTTCTACATTACTGCATGGGGCATAGAAACCGGGTAAAGGCTGAAGATTTAGCTGACGGAGAAACTGGTCTACATCGTGTTTGCCAAAGATTGCCCCTTTATTAAAAGCGTTAATATAGAATAAGACACCGAACTCATTTTCCTCTCTTTTTCCTTCATCGATATAACCCAGAATGAAATGCTGGGGAAGATTAACGCCATATACTGGAATATCCAGCTTCTGGGCAATAGTCGAATAGATAATCGCCAGTGAAATCTGATTCCCTTTTTTGGTTTCCAGCACCTGGTTTATGTAAGAATTCTGTGGGTCGTGATGATTTTTGGTGTTTCCTCGAAAACCATGGATATTATAAAAGACGTGATTAATGAGTTTAATTTTCTCCACGGAACTCATTTCGTATTGCAAACCAAGCCATATTTCTCTTTTGATCTCTTCGATCTGAAGGATCACTTTCTGCTCATCCAGATCGGGGTACTGATAACGGTTCATGACCAGCGCTCCCTGGAGTAAATCAAAGGCGCCACTCTGATACCAGAGGTTAAGGTCCTCTTTTACAGTATTAAACTGGATCTGATGAACAATGTTTTCAATTCTCTCCTGAAGTAAGGTGTCTAATGATTTCTCCCATTCTGTTTCCAGGAAATGAATCACAGAAGTTCCATGTTCGAGCAGGCGTTTAGCGACCTGTTCGAAAACTTCCGGATCAGGATCATCCAGTAATTTTACCAGTGCGTTTATTTCTGTACTATTTTCCATCAGAGTGCATATTATTGATCTGCATTGATATTTTTATTTGTATCAATGAACTCGCAAGCTCGGTTTGCTCTTTATCGGTGATGGAGCTATCATGATTTTACACTCATTTTGTTATGTAATTTGAAAAATCATGATGGTTCCATTAAAAAAATGCCAATTACAATGCTTCGTTTACCTATTTTTGCATTTATGGCATTACAATTTATCAGCGATTATCTGAAGCATCGTTTAACCTCTAAAAGCAGGCATGGTACCCATTCGCCCTTTGTTTACCATTTGGTGGATGAGGTAATTTACGATTTTAACTCTAAAACTGAATATAAAGGCATCGAGGAACAAAGAAAAAAACTTTTAAATGACGATGCATTAATCACCGTTACAGATCTTGGTGCAGGTTCTCACCTAAATAAAAACCGGACAAAGAAGGTAAAAGAGATCGCGAAAAATGCATTAAAATCTCCAAAACTTGCTCAGTTGATTTATCGTCTGGCTAAAAATAATAAGCCTGCTAACCTGATTGAACTAGGAACCTGTCTGGGGCTAACGACTGCTTATTTATCCAAAGCCCGTCCTGATGCTGATATCATTACGATTGAGGGTTGTCCTGAAACAGCTAAAAAGGCTTATGCGAACTTCCAGGACCTTGGTCTGGAGAATATCGAATTGCAGGTTGGCAATTTTGATGAATTATTACCGGGAGTTATTGAACATTCGCCAAAACTGGATTTCGTCTATATCGACGGGAACCACCGTAAGGATGCTACTATAAATTATTTTAACTGGTGTTTGCCTAAAGTACATGAAGATTCTTTACTGATCTTTGATGATATCTATTGGAGCAAAGGAATGAAAGAAGCCTGGGAGGAAATCAAAAATCACCCGGATGTAACTGTAACCGTTGACCTTTTCTGGATAGGTTTAGTCTATTTCAAAAAAGGGCAGGTTAAAGAACACTTCAAAATCAAGTTTTAAAATGCTTCGGCCAGGCTCAGGTAGAAACCTGACTGCCTGGCTTCACCAGGATTTTTCTCGCCAACTGCATAATCTGCTCTTACGCTAAGTCCTTTAGCCGGATCGTAGAAGTATCTTATACCTCCTCCGACTGATGGTTTAAACTGACTGAAGGCGAAACCTCCGTTAGCAAAAACCTGTCCGCCTCCACCAAATACAACTAATCCGAAACGATTGCTTAAGCGGTAACGGAGTTCTGTTTGTGCAGCTAGTAAATTTGCATCTCTGTATCTGCCTGAATAATATCCACGCATGATTTCATCATTACCCAATTGTGGTAAAAGATAGAATGGGGTATTTTTGCTCTGTATGGTGTAGTAAATGCCGTTAACGCCCAGAACAAGTCTTTTGGCCAGTGGCCAGAAGTTACGGACAACTACTTTAATCTGGCTTCCGTTAAAATCATTTTTACCGAAAATATTAGGGGCATACTGGTAGGAAACCCGTCCGAAAAACCCTTTGGTCGGGTAGTTGTTTGAATTCCTGGTATCGTAAGTCTGTGAGACACCGATAAACAATACTGATCCGCCATCTTTGCCTAACACAGCTGGGTCAGTGGAATAAATTCCACCTGGGTCCTTATCTGTGAAGTGATAGTTTTCGTACCCCAATGATACGCCAGTATAAGCAAAAGGAAGTATGTTTTTCTCAGCATCAAAGAAGGTTCTGATCTGACGTTGTACCAATCTGTCCTTATTGGCTTCCAAAGTCTGGTTACCGATTCCGAAGAAGTCAAAGGGCATACTTCTGAATCGAAGTTCGCTGATCAGATGATAGTCGTTGTGTTTAGTCCATACATCACCTTTCAGGCTGACGTTATATTGTTTCTTGGTGGAGAAGGAAAGTACAGTAGAAAAATTAGAGCTACGGTTCAGGGTATCGGTTTTATCGACGTAAGTTGAATATAATCCACCGACACCAAACTCCAGGCCTACTTCCTGTGAATATCTCAGTAAGGGAAGTGGCATAAAGCTCGCTTTACGCGTGCTGTCCACATCTTCTGATAACATCCGTTTGATCAGTTTCATTTGTCCGAATCCATGAAGCGTTGAGAGCAGGAGGGTGGTGCAAATTAAAAATTTTCTCATTATGCGGGTCTGGCGCGTAGCTAATCTTATAAAATAAAGGCGCTAAAGTAAACATTTTATAAGAGCCAGTTTGAATTTAGGGAGAAAATTATTATTGGCCCGCTTATCTTGTCCCCGGTTCGGTTCCCATAAGGGTATAGACTTCTTTCATAAATACGGCTTCAGCCAGCAGAGCCCTGAAGGATTCAAGTTCTGAGTAGGTAAAAGCGAAGCTGATATCTTCGTTTGGTGTACGGAGAAGTATCCTCTCTTGTTTGTCAGGGAAGGGAAGACTGGTTTCCGCAAATGAGAAGTTTTCAATAATATCTTTGAAATTCAGAAAATCATGATGAGTGAAATTCAGTAGTAAATTGTTATGCCAGATGTAGAATACATCGCAGCCTGGGCAATGTGAAATTGCAGTGTCTTTTCCGGAACTTAAAACTATAGTTTTACACATAAGTATTGCGTTTTTAAGCTTTCAGCTATGTTTAATTCAAATGTAGTATATTATTTATAATTATTCTAAATAAAAGAATTTATTGTCCTGATAACCTGAACTTCATGCGGATGATTTTTATACCTATATATAATAGGTATAATGTCTTCTCCAGAGGTCAAAATATAGCATGCCCATTTTTTAAAAAGATATACCTATTTTTGCGCCCATTATACAAAACAGAATAATCTTACTAAAATGAGTGTAACAAGAGGACCAATATCAAAATTCATGGAAGGGCATTACCTTCATTTCAATGCAGCAGCGATGATGGATGCGGCTAAAGGCTATGAGACGCATCTTGATGAAGGCGGTAAAATGATGATAACCCTTGCTGGTGCAATGAGTACTGCAGAATTGGGTATTTCATTAGCTGAAATGATCCGTCAGGATAAAGTTTCGATAATCTCCTGTACAGGTGCAAATCTGGAAGAAGATATCATGAACCTTGTTGCGCATTCACATTATAAACGTGTACCTAATTACCGTGACCTGAGCCCACAGGATGAATGGGATTTGTTAGAGAACCATTATAACCGTGTAACTGATACTTGTATTCCTGAAGAGGAAGCCTTCAGACGTTTACAGAAACACATTCATGAAATCTGGTCAAATGCTGAAAAAGCAGGCGAACGCTATTTTCCGCATGAGTACATGTACAAAATGTTATTGAGTGGCGTACTGGAACAATATTATGAAATCGATCCTAAAAATTCATGGATGCTTGCAGCGGCAGAAAAAAATCTTCCGATTGTAGTTCCGGGATGGGAAGATTCAACAATGGGAAATATCTTTGCTTCTTATGTGATGAAAAGCGAACTGAAAGCTTCGACCATGAAAAGCGGAATTGAATATATGGGTTACCTTGCTGACTGGTATATTAAAAACAGTGCAGGTAAGGGAATCGGTTTCTTCCAGATTGGTGGCGGTATTGCAGGTGACTTCCCTATTTGTGTTGTACCAATGTTATATCAGGATATGGAAATGGAGAATATCCCGTTCTGGAGTTACTTCTGCCAGATATCTGATTCAACAACTTCTTATGGTTCTTATTCGGGTGCTGTACCTAATGAAAAGATCACCTGGGGTAAACTGGACATCAATACACCGAAGTTTATTGTAGAGTCTGACGCGACTATTGTAGCCCCGTTAATCTTTGCCTGGATATTAAAAATGTAAATTAAAAATCCAAATCCAATTCTGGATTTTGAGCGTACCGAAAATCAGCAAGTTGAAAAATTTGCTGATTTTCTTCGTTTAAAGCATCAAAAACGCGAAGTTTAGAATGATTATAAATTGTATTTACTGTCATTTCTTTGTCATTGGTAACTTAATAAATTTTACTTTTGTGGACGTTTTGGTGTAGAACAAGAGTTTAAACATCATTTCGTTCATTACAGTTTTTTAAAATAAAGCATAAAATACTCATTATGAGGAATATCTCATTGATCATTAGAAGAGTTTGGAAGTCGGCATTTATGTTTACGGCTCTATCTGTTTTAATCGTTTCTGGTACACAAGCACAAGACCCAGTAGAAGGCAGAAAGATCTTCAAGGAAAAATGTACTTCATGTCATGCACTGGACCGCGATTTAATCGGCCCTGCATTACAAAAGATTGTACCTACCAAAAGCGAAGCGTTTTTGTTAAGATGGATTAACAATGCTCCGGCATTTATCGCATCTGGTGACAAAGAAGCTGTAGAGGCTTCGAAATTTAATCCTAATGCGGATATGACGGCTTTCCCTTCATTGACGCCTGAGCAGATTAAAAGCATCCTTGCTTATGTTAAAGTAGGTGAGCCAAAGAAAGCTGAAGTTGCTGGCGCTGCCAAAGGTTCTGATGAAGTTTCAAACTTCTCTATCGTTGGGGTGATCGCGGTTATCCTGATCTCTATTATTGTATTAGTGATCCTGGCCAGAGCAATTAAAATGCTGGAACGCCTGATCCTTAAAAAACAAGGTGTAGAGATTGAAGAAGACGAAGAGAAAGCTTCGATGGTAGCTGGTATTGGTCAGTTATTCAAAAACAAGAAATTTGTTTTCTTCGTGATCCTGTGCCTAGTCATAAGTTTAGGTTCATTCGGATGGATGGGAATGTGGAACACTGGTGTTGCTACTGGTTACCAGCCAACTCAGCCAATTAAATTCTCTCACGAATTACACGCTGGTGTTAACCAGATTGATTGTCAGTACTGTCACGCTGGTGCATTTGAATCTAAAAATGCAACGATACCTTCACTTAACGTTTGTATGAACTGTCACAAACAGGTGCAGGCTAGAGACAGCCATGATGGAAACATCTCTCCTGAGATTCAGAAAATCTACAATGCATTGGGTTACGATGCAGATAAAATGACTTATGACAAGTCTAAAGAAAAACCAATTGAATGGGTACGTGTTCACAACCTTCAGGATTTCGCTTACTTCAACCACTCTCAACACGTAGTTGTAGCTGCTGATGCGATCCGTAAGGAAAAAGGCTTGAAACCAAACGAACCAGTTTGTTTCGCTTGTCACGGACCGGTTAATACCATGGAAGAGATTTATCAGTATTCTCCTCTGACTATGAAATGGTGTATTAACTGTCATAAAGACACCAAGTTAGAAGTTAAAGACAACGCATTCTACACCAAAATTATTGAGGCTCATGAGAAAATCAAAAAAGGTGAGAAAATTACACCAGCAGCATTAGGTGGAATTGAGTGTGGTAAATGTCACTATTAATAGAGTTTAGTAAAAGAACGTTCGATAAACAGTAATATAGCTTAAATGGAAAGCAATAAAAAATACTGGAAAGGCTTAGAGGAATTTAACAAGACCTCCGATTTTGTTGAGAACAACAAAAACGAATTCGCAGAGCCGCTTCCAATAGAAGATGTTTTAAATGAAGCAGGATTAAGTACAGTAACTCCTCGCCGTGACTTTTTAAAAGCCTTAGGCTTTGGTCTTGGTGCGGTAACACTTGCTGCTTGTCAGCCTGCTCCGATTCACAAATCAATACCTTATCTGGTTAAACCTGAAGAAGTAATCCCGGGCATCCCGAATTACTATGTTTCAAGTTATAACGGTCAGAGTGTTCTGGTGAAAACCAGAGAAGGACGTCCTATCAAGATTGAACCAAATCCTAATGCAGGATTATTCAACTGTGGTACTGACGCTCAGGCTCAGGCTTCGGTATTGGACTTATACGATGTTTCGAAACTTAAAGCACCTGTATTAAAGAATGATGAAACTACCTGGACCAAGGTGGATGCTTTTGTAACTGCAGAGTTAGCTAAAGCAAAAGCTTCAGGTAAGAAAATTCGTATCGTCTCTTCTTCTGTGTACAGTCCTTCGACTAAATCAGTAGTAGCAGATTTTACAGCTGCATATCCTTCTACCAAACATATACAGTATGATGCAGTTTCTTATACTGGTATCATCAAGGCAAATGAAAATAGCTTTGGTAAAGCTGTAGTCCCTAAATATAACTTTGACAAAGCTGACTTAATCGTGAGTTTTGCTGCTGACTTTTTAGGTACATGGATCAGTGGAGAAGAATTCACTGCTCAATATGTTTCTAACAGAAACAACAAATCACTGGCTAAAGGTAAAATGTCACGTCACTTCCAGTTCGAAGCTGGAATGAGTCTGACAGGTACCAATGCTGATACACGTGTTCCAATTAAATTATCAGAACAGGGACCTGCACTGATAACTTTATACAATGCAATTACCGGTGGCAATTTAGCAGGTGGTTCTTTACCTAAGAATGCGACTGCTGAAAAAGCACTGAAACTGGTAGCTAAGGAATTAACTCAGCAAAAGGGTAAAGCTTTAGTCGTATGTGGTTCGAACGATGTTTCTACACAGATACTGGTAAATGCAATTAACTCGGCTATTGGTAGTTATGGTACAACGATTGATCTGGACAATCCAAACAAACGTTATGCTGGTAACGATGCTGAATTTGCAGAATTCTTAAATGAGATGAACAGGGGCGAAGTTGCTGCTGTATTCTTCTTAGACAGTAACCCTGCTTATGATGTAACCAATGTGAAATCATTTACTGATGGATTAAGCAAAGTTCCACTGAAAGTTTCTTTCTCAGACCGTAAGGATGAGACTTCAACTTTATGTGATGTGATTGCTATCAATCAGAACTATTTAGAATCATGGGGTGATGCAAACAGCTACGAAGGATCTTACTCGATCATTCAGCCAACGATCAACCCGGTATTCAACTCACGTCAGGCGGAACAGAGTTTACTGATCTGGTCTAACGCACCTGTTAAAGATTACTACCAGTATGTACGTAACAACTGGGAGAAAAACATACTTCCTGCATTAGGTAAAAACTGGAATGAATTATTACAGACTGGTGTTTTTGCTTCGGCTCCTAAAGCAGCAGGATCTTATAGTTTCAAACTTTCTTTAGATGCAGTTGCTCCTTCAGTATTGAAAAGCAGTGCAGCTTTAGCAAAAGACATCGAACTTCAGGTTTATGAAAGTATCGCAATGCGCGATGGTAGCCATGCAAACAATGCATTTTTACAGGAATTACCTGATCCGGTTTCTAAAGTAACCTGGGACAACTATATCGCCCTTGCGCCTAAATTTGCAGAATCACAAGGATTGAAAGAATTTGATGTTGTTGACGTGAAAGGCAGCAACGGCTATACAATTTCTTTACCTGTGCTGATTCAGCCTGGACAAGCTGTAGGTACTGCTTCCATCGCTTTAGGTTATGGACGTGCTAAGGCTGGTAAAGCTGGTGATAACGTAGGTAAAAATGCTTATCCTTTTGCAAGTTTCAGTAATGGAACGCTGCAATATGCGACTACGATTACAATTTCTAAAACTGGTTCTACTTACGAACTTGCACAGACTCAGACTCACCATTCATTCGAAGGCAGAAACATTATCCGTGAAGCTTCTTTCAAGGAATATGTGAAAAACCCGTTTGCTGGTACTGGTAAACATGAGGAAGGTCATAAAACATATGATTTATGGGATAAATATGAGAAACCAGGAAATAACTGGGTAATGGCAATCGATCTGAATGCCTGTACCGGTTGTGGTTCTTGTATTGTTGCCTGTAACGTAGAAAATAATATTCCTGTAGTGGGTCGTGATGAGGTTCGCAGACGCAGAGAGATGCACTGGATCCGTATTGACCGTTATTATAGCTTTGAAGAGGGAGATAAGAGCGTGTCTGAGGAGAAAGAGATTGCGCACCTGGAGAATCTTGACCGTGTGACTGTTGTACATCAGCCGATGTTATGTCAGCATTGTGATCACGCTCCTTGTGAGACTGTGTGTCCTGTACTGGCAACTACACACTCTTCGGATGGTCTGAACCACATGGCTTATAACCGTTGTGTAGGTACACGTTACTGTGCGAATAACTGTCCGTATAAAGTTCGTCGTTTCAACTGGTTTAACTACTGGAATGATTCACGTTTTGATAACTACCTGAACAATGAATTTACGCAGCTGGTACTTAACCCTGATGTAACTACACGTTCAAGAGGTGTTATGGAGAAATGCTCAATGTGTATCCAACGTATTCAGGCTGGTAAATTAACAGCTAAAATGGAGAAACGTCCATTGAAAGACGGAGATATCAAAATGGCATGTCAGCAAGCTTGTTCAGCAAATGCAATTATATTTGGTGATGGCAACGATCCGGAATCAGAAGTGTCGAAAGCATTACGTAGTGAGCGCGTTTACTATGTATTGGAAGAGATCAATACACAACCGGGAGTAGGCTACATGACAAAAATTAGAAACACAGATTCATTACCAACAGTACAAGCGTAAGCTGATATTAAAGAAAACACATTATGTCAGGACATAACGAATCAATATTAAGAGAACCACTAATCACCGGCAGTGATATCACGTATGCAAAAATTACGGATGATATCTTAATGCCAGTTGAGAATAAGCCGAACAGGGCCTGGTGGATAGGTTTCATTGTTTCCCTAATGGGAGCAACCTTATGGTTAGTTGCAGTAAGTTATACTTTCTGGAACGGTATCGGAGCATGGGGATTAAATAAAACTGTAGGATGGGCCTGGGATATCACCGGTTTCGTATGGTGGGTAGGTATTGGTCACGCAGGAACACTAATTTCTGCAGTACTATTGCTTTTCCGTCAGAACTGGCGTAACTCAATTAACCGTTCGGCAGAGGCGATGACGATCTTCGCCGTTATCTGTGCCGCAACTTATGTTGTATCACACATGGGAAGACCATGGTTAGCTTACTGGGTATTACCATTACCGAATCAGTTCGGATCATTATGGGTAAACTTTAACTCACCACTGGTTTGGGATATGTTTGCGATCTCAACTTACTTCTCTGTATCATTATTATTCTGGTACACGGGTCTGTTACCGGATATTGCAACTATCCGTGACCGTGCAACAGGTTTACGCCGCAGAGTTTATTCTATCTTCTCTTTCGGATGGAGCGGTAACGTTAAAACATGGCAGCGTTTTGAGACAGTGTCTCTGATCCTTGCGGGTATCTCTACACCACTGGTACTTTCGGTACACACGATTGTATCAATGGACTTTGCTACCTCGGTAATTCCGGGATGGCACACTACAATCTTCCCTCCATACTTTGTGGCTGGTGCGATCTTCTCTGGTTTCGCCATGGTATTAACCTTATTACTGGTTGCCCGTAAAGTATTAGGTCTGGAAAACTATATCACCATGTTCCACATTGAGTCGATGAACAAAATCATCATCTTAACAGGATCTATCGTAGGTGTAGCTTATCTGACAGAGTTTTTTATTGCCTGGTATTCAGGTTCAGAATATGAAGCATATGCATTCGTCAACCGTTCTACTGGTCCTTACTGGTGGGCATACTGGATGATGATGACTTGTAACGTAATTTCTCCGCAGTTACTGTGGTTCAAGAAAATCCGTTTGAGCATTCCTGCAACATGGATCTTATCTATCGTGGTAAACATCGGTATGTGGTTTGAGCGTTTCGTAATTATCGTAACCTCTTTACACCGTGATTACCTCCCTTCAAGCTGGGCGATGTTCTATCCTACATGGGTAGATGTAAGTGTCTTTGTAGGTTCAATCGGTGTATTCTTTACTTTATTCCTGTTGTTCTTAAGAGTCCTTCCTTCAATTGCGATTGCTGAGGTGAAACTGTTACTTAAAACATCAAGTGAGCAAGCTAAACTTGCACAGATTAAAGAAGGTCATTTAGATAAAGTTCAGGTAAAGGAATACGTTGAATCTTTAGAGAAATTTGATAGTGTTAAACAAGAAGAATACGCAAAAATATAACAATGAGTAATATCAAATATATTTTAGGCAGTTTTGGCGATCCGGACGAAATGATGCATGGCATCGAAAAGTTACAGGAGAACAACATTAAGATCCATGATGTTTATACGCCTATGCCTATCCACGGCATCGAAGCCAAACTAGGAATTAAAAGATCAAGATTAGATATCCTTGCATTTTTCTGCGGGATAACAGGAACAATGTCAGCATTCGCCCTGATCTATCTGACCTCAGTTGTAGACTGGAGACATAATATTGGTGGTAAACCAGCATTCGCATTACCGGATTTTATTCCGATTATGTTCGAGGTAACCATTTTGTTTTGTGCATTTGGTTTAGTTGGATCTTACTATGCATCTACTCACCTTTTCCCAGGAAGAGCGCCAAGAGTAATGGACTTAAGAGCAACTGATGACAGATTTATTATCGCAGTTGATGCAAAGGAAAATGCTGATCACAGTAAAATTGATGGATTATTAAAAGAAGCTGGTGCTATAGAAGTTAAGCACAATGAAAGGAAGTATATTAGCTATGAATAAGAATAAAATAGTTGCAGCCTCATTTGTTGTTTTTTCCATTGTTGCAACACTTTCGTCTTGCAGGGATAAGAATAATCCAGGTTTGGAATATGCAAGGAATATGTATGATCACATCGCTTATGATCCTGATCAGCCAAATAAAAACTTTGCAAATGGTCAGACTGCGCAAACTCCTCCTGCAAATACAGATCCGATAGGATTTGTAAAGTATGAGTATGCAAATACTAAAGAAGGTTATGAAGCCGCTGGTACAAACCTGCACAATCCTTTAGCTAAGACTCCTCAGAATTTATTATCTGGTAAACATTACTTTACTGTATTCTGTAGTCCTTGTCATGGTGACAAAGGTGATGGTAAAGGTCATTTGGTTCAAATTGAGAAATTTACAGGTGTTCCGGCTTATCATGGTGATGCAGCATCATCACGTGGTGGTTTAATGAAAGATTTAACCGAAGGAAAAATCTATCATACTATCATGTACGGTTTAAATAACATGGGATCACATGCTTCTCAGCTTACTCCAGATCAAAGATGGAAAGTAGTGATGTATGTTCAACAATTACAAAAAATACAATAGAAAAGCAGATATAAATGGGAACTCACAATTATAATTTAACTGAGCAGTTTGAGTTTACAGGGAAAGCTAAAAACTTAAGCATTGCAGCGATCGTAATCGGTATCGCGAGTATAGCTTACGGTTTTTCTGATCATGGACTTCATGAGCGGACTTTCGCCAACCTGTTACTTATGGCCTATTACTTCGCCTGTGTATGTATGTCAGGTGCATTCTTTTTAGCTGTTCAGTTTGTCGCACAAGCTGGATGGTCTGCATCTATATTACGTGTACCTCAGGCGATGGCAAAAACACTGCCTATTGCAGTAGTGATCCTGATCGCTATTATTGGTATGGGTTTATACACGCATAACCTTTATCATCACTGGAACGCACCAGGATTAACTAATCCGGCAGATCCTAACTACGATAAATTAATCGATGGAAAATCGGCTTTCTTAAATGTACCTTTCTTTTTAGGACGTCAGGTTATATTTTTAGGTCTGTATTGTTTCTTCGCTTTATTACTTTCTAAATTATCAAATAACGAAGATTTAGAAGGTGGTTTAAATTCTTATACCAAGAGTTTTAAATACTCATGTATTTTCCTTGTTATTTATGGATTTACTACGCCGATATTTGCGTTTGATACAGTGATGTCATTAGAAGCACACTGGTTCTCTACGATGTTTGGCTGGTATAACTTCGCAGCAATGTGGGTAAGCAGTTTAGCAACAATGGCGGTAATCATCATCCTGTTAAGAAAAGCTGGTTACATGCAATGGGTTAACAATAGCCACCTGCATAACTTAGGTCAGTTCATCTTCGGATTCTCGATTTTCTGGACTTATGTATGGTTTGCTCAATTTATGTTGATCTATTATGCCAACATGCCGGAAGAAACTGTGTATTTTTACAAACGTTTTGAGTTCTATAAGTTCTGGTTCTTCCTGAATTTAGTGATGAACTTCCTGGCTCCGGTTTTATTACTGATGGACCGTGACAATAAAAGACAGGAAAATATCATGCTTGGTGTGTGTATAGTTGTATTGTGCGGTCACTGGGTAGATTACTATCAGATGATTATGCCTGGAACTGTAGAATCACATAATGGTTTTGGTATTATTGAAATAGGAACAGCTATAGGTTTTGTAGGCTTGTTTACCTTTACAGTATTGACTGCATTAAGTAAGAAACCACTAATTGCAAAGAATCACCCTTTCCTTCAGGAAAGTTTGAATCACCATTTGTAAGCAAAGGGTTAGAGAGTATATACATTAATTTATAGTAGAAGTACATCGTACTACTTTTAAGAAAATGAGTTTAAGAAAATATATAAGCAATAAGACAATAGCGGCTCTGGCAGTAATTGTTACTGTGTTTGGAACTACGAGCGCATTTGCACAAGAAGCTGCCGCCGGTGCTGCCGCTACGGCTAAACCTATTGATATGTTCCCGATCTACAAATCGGCAGCATTTTATACCCTGTTATTTTTACTGCTTTGCTTATTTATAGCAATAGTAGGTAAGGCAATGCGGGTATATGAATTGACACGTGAAGCTCAGGATAAACCTGCCGGAATCAACTGGAATACTATTAATGGTGTTCTGTTTGTGATTTTCTTAATCGTCGGTCTATACGGTGTTTATTTCGAATATACTGTTCATGGAAACATGCTTCTTCCTGAAGCTGCTTCGGAACATGGTAAGAAGATTGACCAGATGTTTAACATCACGCTGATCCTGACTACTATTGTATTCATCGGAACGCACCTTGTATTATTCCTGTTCTCTTATTTCTACAAAAATACTGGTAAAAGAAAAGCATATTACTATCCGCACAATAATGCGTTAGAGCGTATCTGGACAATCGTTCCGGCTTTAGTACTTACTGTATTGGTATTAATGGGATTCCTTACCTGGAGATCAATCTTCTATAAGATCGAAGATCCGAATAACAAACCACTGAGCATTGAGATTACTTCTCAGCAGTTTGCCTGGACAATCCGTTATCCTGGTGCTGATGGTGTTGTAGGAAAGAAAAACTACAAGCTGATTACCGGAACTAACAGTTTGGGTATGGACTTCAAGGATAAAAACAACCTTGATGATCAGATGGCCGAAGAAATGGTTATTCCTGTAAATAAACCAGTGAGATTAATCCTGACCAGTAAAGATGTTCTGCATAGTTTCTACATGCCGCATTTCAGAGTTCAGTTAAACACTGTTCCGGGTATGACTTCTTATTTTGAATTCACACCTACAATTACTACTGCCGACATGCAGACTAAAGTAAATGATCCAGCATTTAAATATCTTTTCTATTGCTCGAAAATTTGCGGATCTGGTCACTATAACATGCAAAAAGTTGTTAGGGTTGTTAGTCAGGCTGAATATGATGCATGGGTAGTTAAACAACCTAAGTTTATCAATAACGATTTGAGAAAACAATTTGGCTTGCCAACAGTACCGGATGCAGCTGCACCAGCAGCAGCTCCTGCTGATAGCACAGCTAAAAAACCTGCGAAGGATTCTTCTGCTGTAGCAATGAACAAACCGGCTTTAAAAAAATAATTATACTGGAATAGCGCATTATGTCAACTATAACATTACACGATACACATAACAACGATCACCATGACGGTCACGATCATGGGCATCACGAACAATCTTTCATAACAAAGTACATATTTAGCCAGGATCACAAGATGATCGCTAAACAGTTTTTAATAACTGGTATCGTTATGGCTGTTATTGCAATGGGATTGTCTATCTTATTTCGTCTGCAATTAGCATGGCCTGATAAGAGTTTTCCTATCCTGGAAACATTTTTAGGAAAATGGGCTGAGGGAGGAAGGATTAAACCTGAATTTTACCTGGCCCTGGTAACAATACATGGTACCATCATGGTATTCTTTGTACTGACCGCAGGATTGAGCGGTACCTTTAGTAACCTGCTGATCCCACTTCAGCTCGGAGTACGGGATATGGCATCTCCATTTATGAATATGCTTTCGTACTGGTTATTCTTCATCGCCTGTGTGGTGATGATGAGCTCATTCTTCATTGAGTCGGGACCTGCAAGTGCCGGATGGACAGTATACCCTCCTTTATCTGCTTTACCAAAAGCAATCCCGGGATCGGCTCTTGGTATGACATTATGGTTAGTAAGTATGGTTCTTTTTGTAGCTTCTCAGTTAATGGGTGGTATCAACTATGTAAGTACTGTATTAAACATGCGTACTAAAGGAATGGATCTTTGGAAAATGCCTTTAACTATCTGGGCTTTCTTATTAACTGCAATCCTTGGTATTTTATCATTCCCTGTTTTAGTAGCAGGTGTTGTATTATTAATCTTTGACCGTAGTTTCGGTACAAGTTTCTATTTGTCTGACATTGTAATGGGTACTCAGGTATTGCCTAACGAAGGTGGTTCACCGATCTTATGGCAACACTTGTTCTGGTTCTTAGGTCACCCAGAGGTATATATCGTAATTATGCCGGCTTTAGGTATCTCTTCTGAGGTTATCTCGGTAAATTCAAGAAAACCAATTTTCGGTTACCATGCGATGGTTTACTCTTTAATTGGTATTACTATTCTGTCATTCATCGTGTGGGGTCACCACATGTTTGTAACCGGAATGAATCCATTGTTGGGTGGTGTGTTTATGATCACTACGTTAATTATTGCTGTTCCTTCGGCCGTTAAGACGTTCAACTACCTGGCTACCTTATGGCGCGGTAATATCAGGTTCACGCCTGCTATGTTATGTGCTATTGGTATGGTTTCATTCTTTATTTCTGGTGGTTTAACTGGTATCTTCTTAGGTAACGCATCACTTGATATTAATCTTCATGATACTTACTTCGTAGTTGCCCACTTCCACTTGGTAATGGGATCTGCTGCGATCTTTGGTATGTTGGCTGGTGTTTATCACTGGTATCCAAAAATGTTCGGTAGAATGATGAACGCTAAACTAGGTTATCTTCACTTCTGGGTTACATTTATCTGTGCTTATTTAGTGTTCTTCCCTTTACACTTCTTGGGTCTGGATGGTGTTCCACGTCGTTATTATGCCTTTACTGAATTTGAATTCATGCAGAAATGGGTTACAGTAAACATCTTTGTAACGTGGGCAGCAATCGTTGCGGCTTTAGCTCAGGTGGCTTTCTTGTTTAACTTCTTCTATTCTATATTCTTTGGTAAAAAAGCAGTACAGAATCCTTGGGAGTCAAATACATTAGAGTGGACTACACCTGTTGAGCATATCCATGGTAACTGGCCAGGAGAAATCCCAACAGTGTATCGTTGGCCATATGATTACAGTAAACCAGGTGCTGAGCATGATTTCATTCCTCAGACTGTACCTTATTCTCAGACAATGAGCTCTAACATGCCACATGACTTTGAAGGAAATGCTGAATCTGAGCGTATCCAGAGAGAATGGGTTGAAAAACAAGCAAAAGAGAAAACAACACAGGATTAATATATCCGTCTTTTAATATACAATGAGGTTATCTGCTTGAGTATATACTTAGAACGGTAACCTCATTTTTTTTAAAATCAAACCAATGGTTCCTAAATCTGAAAAGAGATTTATCCGGTTAAACCTGATTACTATAGTAGTGACGTTAATACTCATCTTAGCTGGTGCAGTAGTACGTAGTACTGGTTCAGGTATGGGTTGTCCGGACTGGCCAAAATGTTTTGATCAATATGTCCCACCTACTTCGGTGGATCAGCTTCCAAAGGATTACAAACAAAAATACGTTGCCGGAAGATTAGCAAAGAACGAAAGGTTTGCGAAATTGCTGGATAAGATGGGTAAAAGTAATCTGGCTGACAGTATCCGTCATGATCAGACTATCAGTGTACCTGAGTCTTTTAATGTGGCGAATACCTGGACAGAATATATCAACAGACTGGCAGGTGTAACTACGGGTTTTTTATTAATAGCTGTTGCGGGATTTTCACTGATCTACAGGAAGAGCGCCAAAAGGATTATTATATTAAGCATATTCAACCTTTTTGTGGTTGTAATTCAGGCCTGGTTAGGTTCTATAGTAGTTTCTACAAATCTGACAGCGTGGGTGGTGACTGTACATATGTTACTGGCTCTGGTTTTACTGGCTGTGCTGGTTTATACTTATTACTATGCGCAGACCCTTTATAAAGTAGATACGGTAGTTATCTCGAAAGTATTCTGGTTAAAAGTACTGATCCTGGTTTCTTTAATATTGAGTGTATTGCAAATCGTATTAGGGACTGAGGTCAGAGAGGCAATTGATGCAGTATCGAAAAGCCTGTTATACCAGGAAAGAAATACCTGGATCGGGAAAATAGGGGATATCTTCTCTTATCACCGTGATCTGGCGATTGGAGTGGTTGTGCTCAATGCATTTATTTATCAGTTTGTGATGAATAAATTCGGAGGGAAGGCAACTGAATTAAAATTGGGGAATTCAATAGTTCTGGTATTGCTCGTACAGATTGCGAGTGGGATTTTATTGTCTACCTTTGCATTGCCGCCTGCAGCTCAGGTGGTTCATTTAGTGTTCTCTACAGTTCTGTTTACACTCCAGTTTTATTTATACCTGCTGGTATACAGAACAAGTACTTATAATCAATAATATTAAAACATATAGAATTGAAATTATTTTTCTCAGACCTATCTAAACTCATCAAATTCAGACTTACTTTTCTGGTTGTGTTTTCTGCGTCAGTTACTTTTTTAATTGGTTCAAGGATGCAGGTTGCCAGGGGAGAAGTTCCGTCTATTGACTGGGGAAACTGGCTTATTCTGGTAGCCGGTGGTTTTTTGGTCACCGCGGCAGCGAATTGCTTTAATGAAATCATAGAAAAGGATCTGGATAAACTGATGACCCGTACGATGGACCGTCCGATGCCAGCGGGCAGAATGACCACAGGACAAGGATTGGTATTAGGACTGATCATGGGTATGCTGGGCACCTGGTTATTAGGTAAACTAAATCTGGAAACTGGTCTTTTGTCGGTGTTTTCTATTCTTTTATATGCTTTTGCTTATACACCATTAAAAAGAAAATCCCCGGTTGCTGTATTTGTAGGTGCTATTCCGGGTGCTTTACCACCACTGATTGGCTATTTAGCTGCATTGGGACATACGACGAATTTTACGCATGTAGATTATGAAGTTGCCGGAATTCTGTTCCTGATTCAGTTTGTGTGGCAGTTTCCGCATTTCTGGGCAATTGCATGGGTTCTGGATGACGATTATAAAAAGGCTGGCTTCAGATTACTGCCAACCAAGAAAAGGGATAAGACTAGTGCAGTTCTTATTTTCTTAAGTACATTGATATTGATTCCGGTAAGTTTATTGCCTACTGTATATGGTTTTGGTGGTTATTATATAGCCGGTGTATCAATCGTTGCAGGGGTGATTTTCTCTTTAACGGCGTTTAAACTGCTGATTAAACTGGATGTGGAAAGTGCACGTAAAGTGATGTTCTGTTCTTTCTTTTATATCCCGTTGGTACAACTGATTTTATTGTTTGATTTTATAGGTAAATAGTTTTTATATGGTACATACATTGAAACAGGAAGAAGTGAGTCAGGATAGGATGTCTGCTTCCTTAAAAGCTAAGAAATTTGTTCTTTGGCTTTTTGTAGTTTCCTCGACTATTATGTTTGGAGGATTTACAAGTTATTATATTGTTTTTGCAGCATCTAAGGGTAAAGGACATGGTTTGGTTCTTCCGGATGTCTTTATGTACAGTACTGCAGTACTTGTATTAAGCAGTATCTGTTTATTCTTTGCCGCAAGGGCGGTTCGTCGCCAGAATATACAGACACAGAAAATATTTCTTTGGTTAACCATGCTGTTAGGCATTGGTTTCGCTTATCTTCAGTTTGATGCCTGGTCGGCATTATATCAGAGTGGTGCTACCCTGGTGAACAATAATGCAGCGATTTCTGTGATTTATATTGTTTCAGGTATGCACTTGCTGCATATTTTAGCCGGTCTTTGCTTTATACTAAACAGCCTTTGGGGGGCATACAGCAAAGTTCAACCTGAAAATGCGGTATACCGGATAGAAATTGCCTCTATATTTTGGCATTTTATAGATATATTATGGATATATCTCTATGTTTTTTTACTTTTGAACAGTTAGACTTTTTAACAAACTATTACAATTTTTAAAATGAATTCATTATCACAATTAGATCAGGTAAAAACTACTCCATGGAGTGGCGGCCGTTCACCGTGGTCGGTAGAGTACGGAAAAATAATGATGTGGTTTTTCTTGCTATCAGATGCATTTACATTCTCTTCATTATTAGTATATTACGGGGCGCAACGTTTCACTAAATTTACATGGCCTGATCCGGATTTGGTATTCCAGTCTATCCCAGGTGTACTTGATAAAGGAGCACCATTGGTGTTCGTAGGTATCATGACTTTTATCCTGATTATGAGTTCTGTAACAATGGTACTGGCTGTTGAGGCTGGTCACAGACGTTATAAAAAAGGAGTTATCATCTGGATGATTCTGACGATTATCGGTGGTTTCATGTTCCTGGGCTGTCAGGCTCTGGAATGGTCTCACCTTCACCATGAAGGTTTCTGGTGGGGATCTATCCCTGGTCCGGAAGCATTACAGGAGTTCTTTGTTGGTCCGGTGTCTAACGTGGCGGCCCAGCAGTTTGCTAACCTGTTCTTTACCATTACCGGATTCCACGGATTCCACGTATTCACAGGTGTATTGTTAAATATCATCATCTTATGTATGACGATCAATGGTACTTTCGAGAGACGTGGTCATTACCTGATGATCGAAAAAGTAGGTTTATACTGGCACTTTGTTGATTTGGTTTGGGTATTCGTATTTACCTTTTTCTATTTAGTTTAATTCCTCAAAAAATATTATTATGTCTGAACATAACTTACAAAACGCAGATGAGCATGCACACGATGAGCACGCTGGCCTGAGCAAATCAAAAATATGGCATGTATTCTTTATCTTATTAGGGATTACTGTTGTAGAGTTTATTATTGCATTGGTTATCTTACCTAAAAATCTGATTCCTCATACTGCTGGTAATATTGCCTACATCTTATTAACTCTTTTAAAAGCATATTATATTGTGGCTTACTTTATGCACCTTAAGTTTGAAAAGACCGGGCTGCAATTGTCACTGGGGCTGGCATTTATATTTATTGCATACTTTATTACCCTGATGCTGATCGAAGGCGGTTATTTGCACATACACATGACCGTTTAATTCATGAAGTTAGCTTCAATAAAAAAAATCTTAATCCTGGTATCGATTTTAGCGGTACCGGGATTTTTATATTATGAACTGGTTGAACAAGGTAAAAACAGGTATAAACCTTTACCTTTTTTCGGCCCTAAAAAAGTGGCATCTACTTTTCATTCCAAAAGGGGTAAACAGATTCCGGATACCATTTATCATCAGTTACCTGATTTCAGTTTTATCAACCAGCAGGCTGATACTGTAAAGTGGAAGAATTATGAAGGTAAAATCATCGTCCTGAATTTATTCTATACAACAGGCAACAATTATGCAGTAGAGTTTGCGAATAAAGCCATGAATGTGTATGCACATACTTATGGCAAGAACCCACTGATTCACTTTGTGGGCTTAAGTATAGATCCGGTAAATGATACCCCGGCAAAATTACTTCCTTATGCAACTCAACTGAAGGCAAAGGCTGGTAAATGGGATTTACTGACCGGTGATAGCACTGCTGTATATGACTGGATTAATAAAGGGCTGTATATTGATGCTCAGCAGCATTTTGAAAAAGGTGAACGTAAGTTCATTTACAGTAATTTATTCGTTCTGCTGGATCCTCAGCACCGCATCAGGGGTTATTATGATGCAACCAACCAGGAGGCATTATCTAAACTGGATGATGAAATAAAAGTTCTTGTAGCTGAAGAACTGAGAAATGTAAGAGACGGAAGGTAGATTGGCTTTGCCGGCACCTGAAGCTGAAAATAAATACACCATGAATATTAACGATAAATTCTTTTTACGTCTGATCTGGATAGTTACCGCAGTAGTACTTGTTGTGGTAATTACCCTGAAGATTGTACCTCCACCAGCGGTAAAACCGTCATTTATTTATTTATTACCGCATATCATCGGAGGGATTAATGCGACTTGTGCCGGATTACTGATTCTTTCACTGATTTTTATCAAAAGGAAAAACATACAGGCGCATAAAGTGACCAATGTGATTACTTTTATCTTGTCTGCACTTTTCCTTGTTTTTTATATCCTGTTCCACTTATATGAAAAGGATACTAAATATGGGGATATAGATCACAACGGAGTTTTATCTGCTGCAGAACTGGCGGCTGTGAGCGGAACCCGGATGATTTATTTCTTTATCCTGATTACGCATATTATGCTTGCCGTAATCGTACTGCCATTAATCCTTATCAGTTTTCTCAGAGGGTTCAGTATGCAAATTGAACGTCACCGTAAGATTGTGAGATGGGCTTATCCGGTATGGTTATATGTGGCTGTCACGGGCGTAATTGTCTACCTGATGATTTCCCCTTATTATAATTTTTAATAAAAAGCCTGGTATTTTTACATTGAACTTATGTAATGCCGGGCTTGTTTATTCGTTTAATCATATATTTGCATTATATAGTATTTAATCATAATCCAATGAAGAAAGCATTTATCATCTTTATTCTTTTGATCTCTGTATTTGCTGGTTCGGGTATAGAGACAGCTTCGGCGCAGTGTGCAATGTGTACCATAAGTGCTGAGCAGGGAACGAAAAATGGGAATACTCAGGCTGTAGGATTAAATACTGGTGTCCTTTACCTGATGGCGATTCCTTATTTGCTGATTGCTGGTATTGGTGTTTTATGGTATAAAAAGTATCGTCGTTCACAAAACAACAACTCTATCCCTTCCTGATATTTCTCTTTGTATAATGGAGAAAACTACAAAACTATATGCTTTAGTACATGGTAAATGTCCGCACTGTCGCAGAGGGGACATTTTTACAGGTAATTTATATGGGTTCAATCTGCAGCGTACGAATGATATCTGCAGTCACTGTGGGCAGCGTTACGAAATAGAACCTGGATATTTTTATGCTGCTATGTATGTGAGTTATGCCATGAATGTCATGGAAATGATTACTATCGGAATTGCCACTTATGTTTTTTCGGGAGGAAATCTGGAATTTGATTCTTTATGGCTTTATGTGGGGGTTATCTTTAGTGGCTGTTTTATTCTTGCCCCATTTAATTATCGTTATTCAAGAGTGATTTTATTACATTGGCTCTCGCCAAAAATTAGTTATAACGCTTATTACGACAGACAATGATTAAGCCGGAAACACTTGCTTTCTTAAGCGCAGTAGCAGCAAACAATAACAGGGAATGGTTTGCCCTGAATAAGGAACTTTATGAAACGGCAAAGGCCGATGTGATTAGTTTTGTTGAGGAACTTATCCCTGTTCTGGCTGCTGTAGACCCACAATTCCCACTGGAAACACAGGCCAAAAAATGTGTAATGCGGATCTATAGAGATGTCAGGTTCAGCAAAAACAAAGACCCCTATAAAAACAATTTCGGAATTTCTTTTTCGGTAAAAAACACGAATGGAAATGGACCTGAGTTTTATTTGCATCTGCAACCGGGCAAATCTTTTTTTGCGGGTGGTTACTGGATGCCCGAAGCCTCTCTGCTGAAAAAGATAAGGGAAGAAATTGATTACAATACCTCGGAATTTCTGGAGATCATTGAATCGAAGGACTTCTCATCTGTGTTCAAACTGAGTCAGGAAGATACCTTGAAAAATGCCCCGAAGGGTTATGATACTGACCATCCTCAGATTGGTTTGTTAAAACTTAAAAGTTATATCGCAACTTTTCCTATCACTGATGAAGAACTAGTGAAACCAGGAATGGTTAACCGGTTAAAACAGGCCTTTACCATTATTTATCCTTTTGTTAATTTTTTACGTAAAGCTATAGCACCATAATTATGAAGAGAGTAGTTTTGTTTTTGGCAGTTGGCTTGTTGGCCAGTGCATTCAGTTCATGTGTTGTCCTTTCTCCCAAGAAGTATAAAGCTTTGCTGGCTAAACAGGATTCATTGAGTAATGGCTGGACCGGGGCCCAGGGGTCTATTGATAACCTGCAAAGTGCGATTGCAAAATTACAGCGTGATACTGCGAATCTGAACGGACAATTAAATGAGCTTAAGGGTAAATATAATGCGATAGACGGCAGTTATGCCAAGTTGAAGAATAATAGCTCATCAGCTATCAGTAAGCTGTCAGAGGATCTTAAAAAACGCGAACAGCGTTTAAAGGAAGTGGAAGATATTTTGCGTAAACGTGATGAGGCTTCTAATCAGCTAAAAGAGAAATTACAGCAGGCATTACTTGGATTTTCTAAAAACGGTTTAACTGTGGAAATGAAAAATGGTAAAGTTTATGTTTCTCTGACGGATAAGTTATTATTCCCTTCAGGTAGTATTGTGATTGATGAAAAAGGAAAACAGGCATTAACTCAACTGGCCAAGGTTTTAAAAGAACAGCCTGAGATCATTATTGCTGTGGAAGGACATACAGATTCGCAAAAAATAACTAACCTCGGCCAGATCAAAGATAACTGGGATCTGAGCGTATTGCGTTCTACATCAGTAGTCCGTTATCTGACAGAGACTGAGAAAGTGCCAGGTGTGAGACTGACCGCAACAGGAAAAGGTGAATTCCAGCCATTGGAATCAAACACTACACCAGAAGGCCGGAGTAAAAACCGAAGGATTGAAATCGTATTATCTCCTAAACTGGATGAACTCTACGATCTGATTAAAAAATAAGAGAGATTTTATAAAAAAAAAGGCTTCCGGACAATCCGGAAGCCCTTTTTTGATATTTATTTGGGTCTGGTTAAAATGGGCTTACAAAGTCTTTAAAGGAAGAAAGAACAAGATCTTTATCAGATAATAAAAGTTCTTCTTTTGTCAGCTCTTCACTCCAGTTGATGTTCAGATCCGGATCATTCCAGATTACACCACATTCAGATTCCTTGTCATAGTAATTTGTCACTTTATAGGTGAAGATCGTATTATCTTCCAATGTCAGAAAACCGTGCAGAAAACCTGGTGGTACCCATAATTGCTTGTGATTTTCTCCGCTAAGTACAATGCTGAAGTGCTGACCATAAGTAGGTGAGCTTTTTCTTACATCTACAGCAACATCAAGAACTTTCCCTTGTATTACCCTAACTAGTTTTCCTTGTGAAAAGGGGGCTTTTTGCGCATGTAAACCACGTAATGTCCCTTTTTGAGAAAATGACTGATTGTCTTGTACGAATTCTGCCTGTATGCCGGCTTCAGTAAAGGAACGGGCACTAAAGCTCTCGAAAAAATAGCCTCTGTTATCTTTCCATACCTTTGGTTCAATAACGAAAAGATCGGTTATAGGTGTCTGTGTTATATTCATAATTTTAATTAGGCTATATATTCCATTACAGTAGTGAAAGAAACGTATTTATCTTTAAACCGGCTATTTAATTCTACTGATAATGCATCTGCATGTTTCAATTGATAAGTCTCATAATCTTCAATGGTCTGTACGACATATTGTGAACAATAAGTTACACCTTCATTGGGTGAGTCTATGACTTTTAACAGTCTGTTGGATACGAACAGGCCTGTAGCCATCACTTCAGGAATATGCTCTTCTTGCATCCATTGCAGCCATGCAGCAGCAGATACTTCTTCAATAATCAGGGTTACATTGTATAATAACATGGGACAAAGATAGGAACTAAGATTCAATATTATCGCCTCTGAGCTTCCTGAAATGTTTGCGTGCTTCAGCAACAAACATACTTCCTGGAAAATCTGTTATCAGTTTCTGATACAGTATTTTAGCTTGCTCATGATCGTTGAGCTGATCCTCATATAACCCGGCAAGAGTGAAAAGAGCTTCGTCTGCCCAGTTCCCTTTCGCGGAATGACCTATGAGTTCTTTAAGGAGTATGGCTGCAGTGTTATAGTCTTTATTCTTAATATATATTCCTGATTTAAACATCAGAATATCATCCGTAAGACTATGTTTAGGATAGAGTATAGAAATACTGTCCAGTTTAGCGATTGCAGCAGCTGGAAGATTGCGGAATTGTAGTAACTGGGCAGCTGCATACATTTTTAAGGCTAATGTATCAGTTGCTGTTTCCAGATGGTCTGAAATTAAAAGACTAAGATTTAATGCGTCATTGGCAATCAGTTGTTCTGTAGAAGCTTTTAAGACGTCGGCCTGAGATTTGGCGTAACTAAAATTTCCTTGCTGAAATGATAATCTGGCTGACCGGTATTTGGCCTCGGTTCCTATATTTTGGTTTTCAAATTCTTTAGCCACCTGTCCATATTGCAAAATTGCTTCCCAGGGTTGTCCGGTGAGTACATAAATATCCCCCAGCTCCAGTTTGATTTCTCCCCGTTCAGTATTGGCTATTCCGGGGATCTGCAAGGCCGTCTCGAGTGTAGTCTCCGCTTTTTTGGGAGACTGGAGATAGTAAGCTTCCAGATTTGCCAATTTTCTTAAGGCAAAGAGGGCTTTAGTATTTTTACCATATTCTTCGAGGATGCCCGAGTATTGCTCAGCAAGGATAGTAATGTCTTTTACAGTGCTTTTCCCATCTAAAAGCAGTTGATATTGTGTGTCGACTGAAGCTAGTTTTGAAGGAAGGTAATATTCGTTTTCTCTCCCTTTTGATAACAGATAGGTATAAGCTTTAATTGCCGTGTCATAAGCCTTATTTGCAACAAATATCTGTGCGTGCTGAAAGAGGATAGTTCCGTCGTCTTTAATTCTCTTATCCTGGGCGATCAGCTGACGGAGTGCCATATCATATTCTTTTTGCTGGACATATTGCCAAATCAGCAATTTGGCATAAGATTCATTCTGCGGGTCTTTCTGGATCCGTTTAAGGAGTGAATTCTGAAGATTAAGATAATCTGAATTACCCTCAAATACAGAAGGTAATACGGTTTCTGCCTGCTGGAGCATTTGTGGCATGGTAGACAAAGCATTCAGATATTCGTCTATGAGTTTGTTCTTATCTCTTTTAAACCGGTAAAGGCTGAGTAGTTCAAAAACAAAGATCTGGTTATTGTTCAATGTTTTCCTGCCTTCGAGAAAAACCTCTATAGCCTGATCATACTCTGCCGACTGATATAAATTGCTGGCTAACTCACGGATTTGGGCTTCATCTTTGGGAAGGGAATTTAAGACGCGCTCAAATGTCTTCCTGGAGTTTTCAAGCTGTCCCTCTTCTCTATAGACCCGGGCCTGCATCAATTGATACTTTAAAGAAGCCGGATTCTGCCGGATTAATTTTTTAATGGCCTTATCTGCTGTTTCGTATTGTTTTGATTTCAGGAGTGTATTCAGCATGACAGCTTCCTGCTCACTGTTATCCTGCGCTAAAACGAAATAAGGAAGGATAAATAAGAGGATGAATATAATTGCTGGCTTCATATGCTGAAAACGGACCCTGTTCATGAATAAATAAAGATAGTAAAATGTTCTCTGTACTTTTTACAGCAAAAAAATAAAGCTATTTTGAGACCGTGTTTTATTGGCGGTTAAGGTAACAATATTAGTGTATTGTCTGTTTAGACAAATGGCGTTGTGTATTTTTGCAGGCTATTAATTGCTATGACCGTAAAGAAAAGATATTTATTAGTTGTTCTGATTGCGTTATTCAGCGCCTGCCGGCAAAACAGGCAGGTGAGGGTTATTCCTGTAGCAGACTTCTTTAAGTCACAGGAGAAGGGATCATATGCGATTTCGCTTGACGGTAAAACATTGTCTTACTTAAAAGCGCAGGGTAAAAAGCAGAACTTGTTTGTTGAAGATCTGGTCACAGGGAAATCGGCTCAGATTACACAATTGAATGAGAAAAATATCAATTATTATTTCTGGGCGAGTAATGACGAGATTGTTTACTATAAGGAGAAAGCTGGTGCCGATCGGTTATCTGATATTTTTATCATTAACAAAACTGGAGCGAATGAACGAAGGCTGAGTGATAACGGAACTAGCAGAATGCGCGTTTTGAAAGACCAACTGATTGACGGGAAATTTTTGTTAGTGTCATCAAACAAAAGAGATTCTACTGTTTTTGATGTTTATCGTTTGAATGTTAGAAATGGTCATATGGATATGGCAGCAAAAAACCCAGGTAATATCACAGACTGGATTACCGATTCAAAGGGGAAGATCCGTCTGGCGACTGCAAGTGATGGGGTAAACCAGACCTTGCTTTTCAGAGAGAAGGAGAGTCAGGCTTTCAGGGCCGTAGTCACTAATAATTTTAAAACAACGCTGAAGCCTATTGCCATCTCGGATAACAGACCTGATATTATATATGCTATCTCTAACGTAAACAGGGATAAAAATGCTTTAATCGAACTGAACTGTATCACAGGAAAAGAAAGTAAAGTGCTTTTTAGTAACGATACACTAAATGTTGTTGATGCCCAGTATTCTGAATCAAAGAAGACAATCGCCTTTGTGATCTGTGAAACGTGGAAAAAAGAAAAGCATTATCTGGATACCACTGTTAAAAAATTATACGAAAAGCTGGATAAGCTGCTCCCCGGTACAGAATCAAGGATTATAGACCGTGATAAAGCAGAAAATACCTTTATTGTCAGAACGTTTACAGACCGGAACCCGGGATCTTATTACTTGTATGTTGCTGATAAGGGAACTATCCGGAAATTAAGTGACTTTAATCCTTATGTGAAAGAAGCAGAGATGTGTGAGATGAAGCCTGTTTCTTATAAGGCCCGTGACGGGCTGAAAATTCAAGGGTATCTCACTTTGCCGATGAACAGAATTCCGAAAAACCTGCCGGTGGTAGTCCTTCCGCACGATGGTCCGGGGCGCAGAAACTCCTGGGGGTATAATGCCGAAGTTCAATTTTTAGCGAACAGGGGTTATGCTGTATTTCAGGTTAATTACCGGGGATCATCTGGTTATGGAAAATCGTTTGCTGCTGCTGGGAGCGGAGAGTTGGGAGGGAAAATAAAGGATGATATAAACGATGGCGTAAGATGGCTGGTTCAAAATAAGATAGCAAACCCAAGGAAGATAGCGATCTACGGTACTGGACTTGGTGGGTATATTGCTTTAAATAGTTTATATTCGAGTCCTGGAATGTATGCGTGCGGTGGTTCCAATTCAGGAGTTATTAATTTGTTTAGTTATTTAAAATCTATTCCTCCTTTCTGGAAAACCAATCTGCAGATGTTTTATGAAGTAATAGGAAATCCGCTTACGGGGGGCGATCGTATGCGTCAGATATCTCCTGTTTTTCATGCAGATAAATTCAGGGCGGCTGTATTTATTGCGCAGAGTCCTAAAGACCCGAGAAGTAATTCGGGAGAGGCTATACAGTTTGTAAAGGAACTAAAGAAACGAAACGTTAATGTAACTTATCTGGAGAAGGAATATAGTGAGTTCTCGCCCCAGGGTGAAGAAGTACGTCAGACGTTATATGCTTCGCTGGAGCAATTTTTATCAGCGAATTTATCTAAGAAATAGGCATGGTTAATATGAACCAGGAAAGAGATAGTGGCTATCGTAAGAATTTTTCTTTGATCGTTACCTTTATTGTGGTGATCTCCGGATTGTTTATTCTGTCACTTTTTTTAGCTTATAATTTCAGTAAAAAATTTATAGAAAATGAATTTGTCTCTGAAAAGGTCAAGGTACTGGAAGAAAGTATTAAGCCTTATAATGAATTCTTTCAGAATAAAGTTCCTGAAATTTCTTACTATAATGGTTATCTCGATTCGGCAACGACTGCCAAATTTGTGGATACTATTCTCAATGTATATCCATTTGTTTCGAAAGTGGTGTTTTATGATTCTGAAATTGCCAATATCCCGGTAAGGGACGGATTAAATACCGGGCACTTTTCATTCGGTCCTAAGTCTATTTATCAGTTTGGTGATCTGGTGCCAGCAGATTCTGTAAAATTGTTTTCAAGGGATGATGCAAAGAAATTTAGTCGTGGGGATGATTTTAATGCCTTGGGTATAAAACTGATCTCTTATGTCGAAAATCTCGACACGACCAAAGTTCCCAGCCAGGAGGACCTCTTTACTAATTTCAGTATTATCCGTTCAAATAAAATTACCTACCTGAATATTCCAAGGCTGGAAGACCTGAAAGTTTACAAGAAAATGCTCAGGCAGAAACTTTCACCATCGCCTGTTTATCAGCAGGATATGCTTTCTTTTCATCTTGACCCTTATAAGATCCGGATCCTGAATACAAGACCACTTTTATATCAGAATATAAGGATTGAACCGCTGACCTATGATCCTCTAAGTACTTCAACAGATTATGTTTCTACAGAAATAACCTTACCGGGGCCATTTTCAGACTATAAACTTTATTTTATTTCAGCAAAGTCATTTGTAGATAAGGAAATCCTGAGTTATTTTCTTCCCATTGCGATGGTTATGTTGTTGTTTTACGGGATATTGGTGCTGGTGACTGTACTGATCTACAGGAATCTGAATATTAATCATAAGATGTTCAAATTGCAGTATGATTTTGTGAATAACCTGACGCATGAATTTAAGACACCAGTGAGTGTGATTAAGATTGCAGGAAATAATATCAAGAGTGCCAGTGCGCTGACTGAACGTGAACTGAAATTGTATGGTAAGATCCTGGATGAGGAAGCCGATAAGTTAAACGGTTTAATGAATAAGCTTCTGGCTTTTACGCAAATTGAAAACAGGGCTATCCAGCTCAATCAGGATGAATTGAATATAATTGATTTCATAGAAAGTACGATTGAATCACACAAATTGAAACATCCTGATTTTGTGGTGACGTATGAAGTGACGGGTTTTACTACTTTTATTACAGATCCTGTTTTACTGGGGAGCCTCTTCGATAACCTGGCGGAAAATGCCTATAAATATTCTCCTCCGGAACGTAAACAGCTTCATATTGTGGCCAGGATGATCAAGGGAAAAGTAGTATTCAGATTTGTGGATCAGGGGATAGGTATTCCTACACCGGAAATAAATAATATCTTTAAGAAGTTTTACCGGATACAAAACCAGTATAATCAAAATGGGAGTGTCGGACTGGGACTGGCTTTCTGTAAAGAACTGGTGAATTTCATGAAAGGTGAAATCACAGTGAAAAGTAAAGTAAACAGAGGAACAGAGTTTAAAATAGTATTGCCTTATAATAATTAATGATATGTCTAAAGGAATTAAAATACTGATAGTTGAGGATGATGAAAATTTAAGGTTTTTAGTTGTCCACCGTTTAAAATCTGAAGGTTATGAAGTGCTGGAGAATGGTGATGGTGAAGTGGCGGTAAAAACGATCATGGATGAAAAACCTGATATTGTTTTGCTGGACTGGATGTTGCCAGGTAAGCAAGGCTCGGAAGTTTGTCAGGAGGTACGTGAACAGGGCTTTGAGAATCTGATTATCATGATGACTGCCAAAGCCCAGGATGTTGATAAGATTGATGCTTATACCTTTGGGGTTTCGGACTATGTGACCAAACCTTTTAATATGGATGTCCTGGTTGCAATGCTGGAGAGTAAAGTAAAGTTTTTGCTGAACAATGATAAATCGGAGATCCATCGTTTCGGGGATATGGAACATCATCCGAATATCCATACGCTGTACCGTAGTGGAAGAAAAATAGAATTAACTATACTGGAGAACAGAATTCTGTTATACTTCCTTAGAAACCCTAATAAAGTGATTAATCGGGACGAACTAATGCTGGTTGTCTGGGGATATAATTCTGATGTGAATACACGGACCCTTGATATGCATATTGTACGTTTGAGAAAGAAAATCGAACTAAATCCGGATAATCCTCAGCTGTTGCAAACGGTGAGGGGAATTGGTTATCGTTTTAATGCGGGATAAAAACAGGGCAGCCCGTTAATGATGGGCTGCTTTTTGATTAACCCTTTATTGGGTTGTCCAAAAGGGATACGGTTTCCCATCTTTCCTGTCCTGGAAGGAAGTTTCATCAGGGAGAACTAAAGCACCATGCATTTTTCTGATCACGCTAAATATACTCTGGTCATGACAATGGTCAATGAAAGCAGGGTACTGAATGGTATCATCCTTCTCGTCTGTAAATAAAAAAAGGTTTTCATAAAGTGTGTCGTACCACTGATTAACCAATAGTGTGGTGTGGGAACATTTTCTCAATAGAATAACTGCAGCCGTCAGCTGTGCTGAATTAATCAATTCTTCAGGAGCCTCAAAATAATCAAAAACTTCGCGTTTGGTAAATTCATTTTCTTTTTGGGGTAGCTGAAAGGCGATTGTACCGGTTTGCGTTTCTTTAAGTAAAGCCAGGTATTCCAGATAACGTTGTCTGCCGTTTTTGTTGATCAGGCATCCTGCATCAGCATAAATCAGGATATCATCGTCGGGTAGTTCATCCAGTGTTTTTTTGATCAGATAGGGCTTCCAGATCCGGTAACCTCCTCCTTTTTCCAGAGTTAAAACTGACCGGAAGCACTTGCTGAATACAGGTTCGATGGCAGAAGGATTAAATATTCTGACCTCATCAAAAAAAGAGGATTCCAGGGCTGTCTTTTTGAGTAGCTTCCTCTGCTCTCTGTATTTGTCGTCTCCGTATGTTATAAAGTGGCTTTTCATGATGGTTAATTTATTCATAATATAATAAATTAACCATCATGGTAATATTGGGCCGGCCAATTAGTTATTCTTGAATTATTAACATTAGGAAGGAGGATCAGATTTTGCTGATTCCTGAGAGGTTTATAGAGATTATCTATACGGATTGGTTTAGCCAACCTGTATTTTCTGTTAAGCTCTTTTTAAAGTAAAAATTGTAATCTCCGGAAGTATACCAACTCTGCCAGGATAACCCAAAAAACCGTATCCTACGTTGACGTATAGCTGTTGGTTTTGTTCCTGATATAATCCTGCCCATTCTTTATAGATATATTCTATAGGGCTCCATTGGTATTTTTCGGTACGTACGCCGAACTGCATACCATGTGTATGACCACTGAACATGGCATCAATTTGCGGATATTTTGGAAGTACTTCTGCACGCCAGTGTGAAGGATCGTGAGATAACAAAAGCTTTACTGGAAGGTCATCAGTATTCTTAACGGCGAGATCCATCCGGCCATATTTAGGGAAACGTCCCATGCCCCAGTTCTCAATTCCCAGGATGCCTATTTCTTCTCCGTCCACTTTTAATCTGCGGTTCTCATTCATCAGCAGATCCCATCCCATAAGTTCGTGGGTTTTGATCACATCTTTCAAATTTTTAACCTTTGCCGGTGAAGATTCCTTACCGAAATAGTAATCCCCGTAATCGTGATTTCCCAGTGAAGAATAAACGCCCAAAGGTGCTTTGACTTTCGTAAAGATATCCTGATAGTCTCTCATCTCTGTGGCCATATCATTGACAATGTCTCCGGTGAAAAAGATAAAATCAGGTTTCTCTCCAAGTAGCATTTCCACGCCACCTTTTACAGCTTTCTGGTTATAGAAACTTCCGGAGTGGATATCAGAGATCTGTCCCATCGTAATGCCATCAAAAGCGGCCGGCAGGTTGGGCAGTATCAGTGTTTTTCTTCTGACCTGGTAATCATAGGCCCCTGAGGTAATTCCCCAGGTTAATGAAGTAAGTGGAACTGCTGCTGCAACAAGCCCGGCTTTGACAAGAAATGAAGACCTGCTGATCGGTTCTCCTATAGCCGGACTGGTATCGTTTTCGGGTTGTTTCTTTAACCGCCTGAACAGATAAATACCTAATCTGCGTAAATCATCAACCAAAAGAAAAGGTAACATTACGATTTTGCAGGCTGTAGTCAGAAAGAAAGAGACTAATATGATAGCCCGCAGAGAGAGAAATAAATTTAAAAATATACCGGCAAAAACACCAATGACCAGGACAATGGTAATTCCCCAGTAGATGCGGGTAAATCTGGTTTTTGCTTTGTCGCTCCAGTTTTTAAAGGTAGCGAGCACTGCTTTAACAAAGTAAAAATCGAATGCTATGACTAAAAGGCATCCGGCTATAAGAAAGGGTAATCGGCCCATTTTTTTTAATATAAATTTGTTAGGCGTTGAAGTCTATATCGTCATCATCTTCAAGCTCTGTATTAAATAAGCTGTCAAACATATCAGAAAAGCCAAAACCACCGCTCAGGTATTTTTTGTTTAACTGTGAATACTCTGCCAGTCCATGCAATACAAATTCCATTAATAGTAATGTTTGATTAGCACTTAATTTGGGATGAAACTTTTTAACCAGGTCGTTTAACCCTTCAACCTGCATGAGTTCTGTCTGATATTGAGCTGCTGTCAGATTATCAGCAATATCAAGTGTATTGCCGTCTGTAAACCAGTCTGTGATCTGTTGATAAGGATTAGCTGTCTTGCTCTTTTTAGCTTTTTCAGGATCCGGGAAATATCGGCTAAAAAGACTTTTAATAGCTTTTCCTATCAATGTATTGGCTACTTTGGCCGGGCCTTCCAGCTCACCTTCATAAACCAGTTCTATTTTTCCTGTAACTGCGGGAATAATTCCGGTGAGATCGGCTAATCTTACAAAAGTATTTTCTTCAGCATTAATCAACATTCTTCTTTCGGCGGTACTGATCAGGTTTTCATAAGCAGAAATGGTTAAGCGGGCAGATACACCAGATTTCTGATCTATAAATTCACTTTTACGTGCTTCAAAAGCAATCTGCTCTACAAGATCTTTAACCAGGCCATCAGCCTCTATCTTTAGCTTTTGTGTATCTGTGATTTTTGCTTCCTGGAACGTAATTTTTCTGGAGATGGCGATGGTCTTTGGATAGTGGGTCAGGATCTGGCTCTCTATTCTGTCTTTTAAAGGAGTAACAATAGAGCCCCGGTTTGTATAATCTTCAGGGTTGGCCGTGAATACAAATTGTACATCCAGAGGAAGACGGAGTTTGAAGCCTCTGATCTGAATATCTTTTTCCTGTAACATGTTAAACAGAGCTACCTGAATACGTGCCTGTAAATCGGGCAACTCATTAATCACAAAAATACTGCGGTGTGCCCTAGGAATTAATCCGAAATGGATTACACGCTCATCGTTATAGGTAAGTTTCAATGTAGCGGCTTTAATAGGGTCCATATCCCCAATAAGATCAGCTACTGTAACGTCTGGTGTAGCCAGTTTTTCTGTATAACGGTCCGAACGGTGCTGCCAGCTGATAGGGGTGGCATCGCCATGCTTAGCAATTTCCTGTCTGCCATACCAGGAAATTGGATTCAGGGGATCATCGAATATTTCGCTCCCGCTTATATAAGGAATGTATTCATCGAGTAAATTGACCATTAAACGTGCAATACGTGTTTTAGCCTGTCCTCTTAAACCCAGCAACAGAATATTGTGCCTTGATAAAATGGCAGTCTGAAGTTCCGGAATAACTGTGTCGTCATAACCCAGGATCCCTTCAAAGCCAGCATCTTTATTTTGCAGCTGCTGAATAAGATTCTTGCGTAATTCGTCTTTTACTGTTATTGAGGTATAGTTTGAGGCTTTTAATTCGCCAAGAGTTTTAATTGAGGTCTGCTCCATAGGTATAATCTAGCCGGGTTAACGGACTGTTTTTCTTCTGTTTTTAATATAATCTTCAAAAATATACTCTCCTAATCCGGTTAATGAACTGTAAAAGGCTCTTCCACCATTGATTTCAGTAAATTCTCTTACAAATTGCTGTAAATAGGGATCCTGGGCAATCATAAATGTAGTGATAGGAATATTAAGCCTCTTGCATTGTGCAGCCATGTTCAGGGTTTTATTGATCACCTTTCTGTCCAGACCCATGCTGTTTTTATAATAACGGCCATTCTCTTTAAGACAGGTTGGTTTGCCGTCGGTAATCATGAATATCTGTTTATTATGGGTTTTACGGCGGCGTAACAGATCAGCAGCCAGTTCAAGTCCGGCAAGCGTATTGGTATGATAGGGGCCTACCTGCAGATAAGGTAAATCTTTGACTGTAATTGGCCATGCATCATTTCCAAAAACAACAATGTCCAATGTATCTTTAGGGTAGCGGGTATGAATTAACTCTGCCAGAGCCATGGCGACTTTCTTAGCAGGTGTAATCCTGTCTTCGCCGTATAAGATCATGGAATGCGAAATGTCGATCATCAGGACGGTAGAAGTGAGTGTTTTATAATCCTTTTCTTCAACTTCGAGATCACCTTCAGTTAAAGTGAAATTACCTATGCCGTGTTTGATCTGTGCGTTTTGTATAGAGGCAGTCATATCGATCTGATCAAGGCTGTCACCAAAGGTATACTCGCGGCGGTCTGCATTTTTTTCTTCGCCAATGCCGGAGATATTGCTATTGTGGTTGCCTCTGCCTGCCTTTTTTAGTTTCCCGAAAATTTCTTCGAGTGCGGATTTACGGATGGTCTGTTCAGTTTTGGAGGTAATCTCCATATTTCCATCCCGGGAATTTTCTTTGATGTAACCCTTGTCTTTCAGGTCATCAATGAAATCACCCATGCCGTAATCACCTGTAGTGAACTTATATTGTTTATCCAGTTCGTTCATCCAGGCCAGTGTTTCACCTGCATCACCAGCAGTATAATTCAATAACTGAGTGAATAACTTCAGCATTTCATCAAACCCGCCTTTTGGCTTGTCATCTGCTTGAAAATTAGAAAAATGGAAACCTCTCATATTCTTATAATAACGGAATATCGAAGGTAAAAGTTTGACAGAGGATTTATGTTACCCGCTTGTAAAAATACCCTTATAAAGATTAAGGGAAAAATAGTCTGTTCCTGGTCATACCAGGAACAGACTTATATTGGTGGCTAAGGGTATAGCCGGAATTAGAATTATTTTCTTGGAAGTCCTTTGGCCAGAGCCTTTTCTGCACGTTTAACGGCTAGTTTTTCTCTGAATTCTGCATAAGGTGCTTTTAAAGCCATCTTTAAAACACTGTCCAGGCCACCTTTAATGGCAAGGTTAAACAAACTTTGTGCCTTTCTGATCGGAGAAGCGTCCCATGCCCTTAAACTTAAAGAGAAAGAGCCATCTAGGTATTTCATCCAATGCCACATCCCGGTAGGCATGAAAAGTGTATCGCCATGCTCGAGGAAAACTTCATAACCTTCTACACCTCTTAGTGCCGGGAATTTATCAAAATCAGGATTAGCTACATCATAGTCTTCTAATGCATAAGTTGCATTAGGAATACAATAAAGCCTTTCCTTCCATTTGTTATCAAATAAGATGATATGTTTCCTGCCACCAAAATGTGTATGGAAAAGATGCGGAAGATCTATATCATAATGCAGAAAGGTAACCGAGTTTGAACCACCGAAGAACATAGCTGGCATACTCTCAATAAACCCACCCATCAGGTCTTTGGGCAACACGATATCTTTAATCAGGCTGGGTACATGCTTGAAAAGATTAAAGAAAAATATACGCAGTTCTGTAGGTTCTCTTTTGATCAGATCAAGATAATCACCAAAACGCATATGCGCTGCTGCTGAATTGATAGGTTTAGAGGGATCCACCTTTGCATTGTCATACAAAGGAACTTCCAGGTCTCCACCAATTTCCTTAAGGTATTCTGTTGTCCATTTCTCTCTTGCCGGCCAGCTTTTTGTCAAGCCTTTTATGATTAGAGGTTTTCTGGGATCTAAATAATTTTTTTTAAAGTCTGCTGGACTAATATTCTCAACGGTATCTACCGGCTTTAATATAAAGCTCATAATCAAATAAGATCTTGTTTGAGAACAAAAGTGTAAATTAAAATTTACTTATTTATATAAACTAAGTCTTAATTAGGAAGGAATACGATCTGCGAGTGCTTTGTTTGCTCTTTTTACCGCAAGCTGTTCTTTCCAGGTCATATATTTTTCTCTGAAATTAGCTTTCATAAAGTCATCAAATTTGCGTTGTATGATCAGGTTGTACAGGCTCCTGGCTTTGACTGCCCATGATTTATCCCATGCCCTGAGGCTGATTGAAAAAGAGCCGTCCAGATACTTCATCCAGTGCCAGTAACCTGTTGGCATGAACAGCGTATCACCATGTTCGAGATAGGCTTCTACTCCTTTGACTCCTTTTAAGGCAGGGAATTTGTCAAAATCAGGGTTTTCAATATCATAGTCTTCCAGTGCATAAGTGGCGTAGGGAATTTGATAGAGACGTTCTTTCCATTTGTTTTCAAACAGGATCACATGTTTGCGGCCATTGAAATGGGTATGGAAGATATGGGCCATATCTATATCGTAGTGTAAAAAGGTAACAGAACCTTTTCCGCCAAAAAACATGTTTGGATAGCTGTCCAGAAAACCACCCATCAAATCTTTTGGTGCGATATAATCTTTCAGGAGTTTGGGTGCCTGTTTAATAGGATCGAACAAAAATATACGCAGGTCTGTAGGAGTGGTTTTGATGAGTTCGATATAATCTGAGAACTTCATTTCTGTGGCAGCGGCATTAATTGGCTTGGATGGATCGGCTTTGGAACTATCATATAGTGGAACTATTTTGTCTCCCACTACTGTTTTCATATAATCCATAGACCACTTTTCATATGCAGGCCAGTTTTTGGCCATGTTCTTAATGATGAGCGGTCTGCGTGCATTGAGATATTTTTTTTCAAAATCCTCTTTGGAAATATCATCAACGCAATCAATTTGAGTTAAATCAAATTTCATGTTAAAATAATGTTAAGTCAAGTAAATTTATAGAAATAGACCATTTGAAACAAAATGTGTTTTAAAAATAAAAAAAGCTGACAATAAAAAAACACAGCCATTATGGCTGTGTTTCTCAATTTACACAATTTAATCTGGAAAAATTTAGTTAGGCATTAAAACTGAGTCAACAACATGTATAACTCCATTTTTTTGCATGACGTTGGCAATAGTTACAGTAGCAGTACCACCTTTTTCGTCTGTTAAAATTAATTTGTTTCCGTCCATTGAAGCCCATAATTTACCACCTGAAACGGTCGTTAATTCGGCCTTGCCATTACCGGCTTTAATTGCTTTTGCAATTGCTCTTGAATCCAGTTTTCCGGCGACTACATGGTAAGTCAGGATTTTAGTTAACAGTGCTTTGTTTTCTGGTTTTAAAATCATTTCTACAGTACCTGCAGGAAGTTTGTCAAAAGCTTCGTTGGTAGGAGCGAAGACTGTGAATGGACCTGCACTTTTTAATGTCTCTACCAGACCAGCTGCCTTAACTGCTGCCACCAGTGTAGTATGATCTTTTGAGTTTACTGCATTATCAACAATGTCTTTGGTCGAATACATTGCTGCACCACCAACCATTGGATTTTTCTGAGCGTAAACTGAAGTTGAAAATGCCATAGCTGCTATGACAAATAAAGGTAAGATGAATCTTTTCATGATCTTGTTTTATAAACAGAGATACGGCGAATACTAAGGCTTGGTTTTCTGATTCGTAATTTTCGCAGTTCTGATGTATTTCGAAAACCTGGACGGGAAGAATCTCTTGAATAAAACTCCTTTGACTTCTTTGCCACCCATATATACCTCTTCCTTGTTTTGCTGAATAGCTTTGATAATTTTATCGGCACAATCTGCTGCGGATAAACCATTCTCCTGGTTATCATCCATGATGTCGTATGCGGTACCGTCGGCTGTAACAGCATTTTTTGAAATATTGGTTTTAATATAACCAGGACAAACCAGGAGAATCTGAATTTTCTGTTCATATACCTCCGAACGTAAAGAATCAAAATAGCCTTGTAATGCATGTTTTGATGCTGCATAGGCCGAACGGAAAGGTGTCCCGAACTTACCCATAAGACTACTGATACAAATAATTTTACCGCCGCCATTGGCTATCATCTGTGGTAATACGGCTTTGCTCAAAGCTACCGTTCCCCAGAAATTTATATTCATGATTTTTTGTTCAACAGCGAGTTGCGTGTCCAGTGCGAGTGAACGCTGACTGATCCCGCCACTGTTAATAAGCATGTCTATGTGACCAAAGATTTTTTGTGCATCCTTAGCCTTATCAGCTAATGCAGCAGTATCTTCCAGGTCAAAAGACAAGACGTGAACGTTAATCTGATTTTTACAGTTTCCTTTCACCCTGAAAAGCTCATCTCTGTTCCGGGCTGAGATAATGAGATTTGCACCTGATTTATTATAGGCATATACCAGTGCTTCGCCAATACCTGAAGAAGCTCCTGTGATCCAGATTACTTTGGGTTTCATAAGTTTTATTTTTGTCTTTTATTTATCCGGGTGTTCATCCAGCAGAAATAATTCTGAGGCGATATAATCTGCAAATAATTTACCATCCGAAGTAAGTATCAGCTTGTCATCTTCATTTTTCAACCAGTTCCTTTGTATAAAGGGAACACTATTTTTCAGCGTGTCTTCTAAAAATATTTTGCCAAATTCGGCCTTTATTTTTACTAAATCTGAACCCCACATGGTACGGAGTGAAGTCATGATGTACTCATTAAACCGGTCGTATATGTCCAGTTCTTCAACTGTTTCGGCTAATTTACCCAATGCCAGCTGCTGCATATATTTTGCATTATTGGCAATGTTCAGATATCTGATGTTGCTGTTGAATCCGTGTGCAGATGGCCCGATACCCAGGTAGGGAATACCTCTCCAGTAGTTGGTATTATGGATGGCATGACGTCCTGGTAAGCTATAATTAGAAATCTCATAATGATCGAAGCCAGCCGTGGCCAGTTTTTCTGTCAGGGTGATAAATTGTGCTGCACTTTGTTCATCATTAACAGGTATCTGTTTTCCTTTTTTAATAGCCGCTGCCAATGCTGTTCTGGGCTCGACCGTTAATGAATAAGCTGAAATGTGCGGAGTTTGAAGGCTGACCACTTTATGGATATTACTCAACCATTTTTCGTCGGTAAGTAAAGGAAAGCCATAAATTAGATCAATGCTCAGGTTTTCAAAACCTGCATCCTGACTGCGTTTGATACAGGTTTCGGCCTCTGTAGAATTATGGGCCCTGTTCATCCAGACCAGGTCATCATTAAAAAAGGACTGAACACCGATGCTGAAGCGGTTTACGGGCATTTGCCTTAACTGAGCAATTTTCTTTGCGTCTAAATCATCCGGATTGGTTTCAATAGTAATTTCGGCATCGGCCGCAATAGAAAAATTGGAGGTTAAAGTATTGAATATTTTTGCGAGGGATTTTTCCGGTAATAGCGAAGGAGTACCCCCTCCAAAATAAATACTGCCCACCTGTTCTGTAATCCTGTCCTTCTTTAAGATAATCTCTTTGCAGATCGCATCAGTCATTTCATCCACATACTGAAGGGAAGTGCTGAAATGAAAATCGCAATAATTACATGCTTGTTTACAAAAAGGGATGTGGATATAAATTCCTGCCATTTCACAAAGGTAAGCGGCTTATAGGGAAAGCATGTCATTTTGTTATAAAAACAATATCACGAGCAGTTTACAGGAATATTAACCAGGGGTCAATATTTTGTTAATTTTTTATCTCTATAGTGTATTTTGTTTGTAAATGGCTTCTTTTGTCCGTTATGAAACATTATTCTTTCCCGGCTTTTGCACTTACTGTGTTATTGCTTTTCGCAGGATGCAAAAAGAAAAACAGCGAAATCGCACCAGATCAGGATATGAGCCCTGTACAATTTATTTTTACTTCAGATGCGCATTATGGATTGACACGGAGCACATTCAGGGGGAACAGTAAAGTAGATGCTCATATAGTCAACGCTGCAATGGTTGCAAAAATGAATAGTCTTCCGGATCTTATATTGCCCGATGACGGTGGCGTGAATGCCGGAAAGAAAATCGGATCTGTGGATTATATTCTGGAAGCAGGTGATATTGCTAACCGGATGGAGACCAGTACAACTGTCCAGACAGCAGCACAGTCGTGGCAGCAATTTAATATGGATTACCTCCAAAGTGTCACACTGAAAAACAAGAACAATAAAAAAACGGAGCTGTTTGTGGTTCCCGGAAACCATGATGTTTCTAATTCAATCGGCTTTTATGGGATGATGTCTCCATTAACTGATGCCAGTTCAATGGCTAATATTTATAACCTGATGTTAAATGCCCCGGTGGCTAAAACAGCAGCAACGTTTAATTATAATACGGACAGGATCAACTATTCGAGAGAAATTGCCGGTGTTCATTTCTGCTTTATTCAGATGTGGCCTGATTCGGCTGTCAGGATCTGGTTAAATAAGGATCTGCAAAATGTGGCGGGCAGTACTCCTGTAATTATTGTAGCACACGATCAGCCAGCCGTCGTTTCCAATCATTTTACAAATCCTAACGGGACCTTTTCAATTAATCCGGTAGATAAATTTGATAATGTACTGGATGAGCATTTCAAAGATGGTAAAGTACCGACAGTAACTGCGAATATTGAACAGCGGGCTTTTGCCGCATTTTTAAAACTCCATCCAAATATTAAAGCGTACTTACATGGGCATGTGCACGAAAGTAAATTTTATGTCTGGAACGGGCCGGATAACGATCTTAACTTGAATGCGGTGAGTGCAGATTCGCCGATGAAAGGGCTGATTTCGGCGAATGATGAAACTAAACTGTCATTTCAGTTTGGTGCTATTGATCCTAAAACGATGACGATGACTATCAGGGAATGTTTCTGGAATGTTAATCCTTCGGCGCCCGCCGAACCGGTCAAATGGGGAAATATGGTTACGATAAAACTTAGATAGTTTATTGTAATTTAGTTCCTATGAAAAGAAGTATGTTGCTATTGTTTTGTTATCTGGTTTTGCCTTTTGTGGTAAAATCACAGACTATTGTAATTATCCGTCATGGAGAAAAACAGGAACAAAATGAAAACCTGAACTGTATGGGGCTTAACCGGTCATTGAAGCTGATTAATGTACTGCATAAAAAAATAGGGGTGCCCAGTTATATTTATGTTCCATCTTTGGGCAATGGCAATAAAACTCTTCATTCCAGGATGTTTCAGACTATTACTCCCTTCGCTGTCAGGTATAATATAAGTATCAACAGTAGTTTTGATGGCACTGATTTCGCTAGTCTGGCTAAGGAACTGAAACACAAAAAGGGAACTATACTATTGGTGTGGAATCACGGCAAAATTCCAGCCCTTGCAAAAGCACTGGGGGTCAAACACCAGAAACTGAGCTGGAATGACACCGACTTTGATTCTATCTGGACGATTACAGGCACTGGTAAAGATAAGGTTCTGAAGGTTGATCATGAGGGGATTGTCCCTGCTAATGGGTGTCCTGTGTTTTAATTGAGCATTTCAAGAAAATAAGGCGGGGGCTACTTGGGGTATAATTTCTATTCATAAATTTATTTTCATTGCTGCTTTCTTCCTGGTGTCTACTCTCCAGAGATACAATATGAGAATAGCCGCCATCATTACAAAAACTGTAATAATTGATCCTTCCAAACCAAAATTTCCGCCATTTATGATATTCTGTCTAGTTAACTTCTGAGTAAATAAAGATTGCATTTTGATTTCGCTAACGGAAAAACCGAAAATTGAACTTTGAAAAAATTCCATGCCCAGTGCAGTCCGATTGAAACCCAGATATTGAAGTTTGAGTAGATAAAAACCTGGGCTAAGAGTATCCCTGCTAAAAATATGTTTAAGAAACCAATACTGGAAATATTGGGGTTTAACATATGAAAAAGTGAAAAAATGATTGCGGAGATTAGAATCGCAGGTTTTTCAGCATTTTTGATGAGCATTAAATAGTTCAATACGATACCACGCATGAAAATTTCTTCAGATAGTGATACGAATAAAAATAAAAGGATGCTTTGTGCACCATATAGCATATAATATTAGGTCGGTAGTTCAAGGTATAAAAAAGAAACAAATCTGGATGGGATGAAAAGTTAACTGAAAGAAATTCAGACCAGAGCCGTAGATCTAATCAGCCTATATATGGGCATGTATAACCCCTATTACAGTTGATTTTGGACTTGTGTAGTTATTATACCAGGTGACAATTTGTTTCAGTCAAAATTACAGAACCTGAAAATACCTCCGATCATCAGCAAATGCAAAAAGTCGATGAGATACTTATACACGAACATAAAATACTAGATGCTATATACATCTATTATTTATTATCCCTCCAATATTTGGATTAAGTCGTCATTAACATAAAATAACTCTTTACCGTCTTTTATTGGACTTAATATTTTTGCTGCAACTAGTTCATTGAAATATTTTGTAAGCGTTGTCCTGGATGTTATATTTAATTGATCACCAATGAATTTAGGTTTGATATAGGGCTGACTGAAAATTAATTCATTTACTTCTTTATTATACCATTTTATTAAACCTTTGGCGTGTGCCAGCGTTGAATCCATCTGTGCAAGTATGCTGTTAATTAGCTGGCTTGTTAATTGAGCTGTCTTTTCTACTGCTTCCAGCAAATATAGTATCCAGGGTTTCCACGAGCCTCGTTGTGTGACGATACCCAGATTATAGTAATAATCGTCTTTATTAACGATGATATATTTAGATAGATAAAGTACGGGTTGATTTAATAAGCCCGCATGTACAAGATATAATAGGTTTAGAATACGTCCGGTTCTGCCATTCCCATCGGGAAAAGGATGTATGGCTTCAAATTGATAGTGAGCAAAACACATTTTAAGTAAAGGGTCTGTGGGATATTTTTCATTGTCATTTAAATAGATCAATAAATTATCCATTAGTTTTTCTAGTACTCCAGCCCCTCTTGGTGGAGTGTAAATTACTTCGCCCGAACGAAATTCACTTTGTCCCCGCTGTATGATAGTTAATGATGCTGGTGATCGCAACCCCGATGTTGTATTTTTGATCTGTCTGAAAATTCCTAAAATACTCTCTAAATCGATATTGTTGTTTTTCTTGATGAGTCGATAGCCAGTCCATAAAGCTTCACGATACCGTAATACTTCTTTTGTTGCAACATTTGCTTTGTCTTCATGTACTGTGTCTGAAACGGCTTTATATAAAGCGTCTTCAGTTGTGAAGATATTTTCGATAGCAGTAGAAGCTTTAGCTTCCTGTAAAGCAATTGTATTCACCAGCATCAAAGGATTGGGTAATCTCATAATGCTACTGTTTACTGTCGCCAAAGCTCTTGAAGCGGTCACTAGTTTCTTTAAGATTTCAACATCATTTTCGATTTCCGAAATTGGTGGTAATAATGGTAAATCGTTGAATGGTTTGCTCCGGTCGTAAGCCATATAATGTGTCCATTTTTTAATTTCATTTGAACATGACACAAATAAACAAAATATTTTAGAACAATTGAAATGTCGTGTCCATTTTTCAATGAATTATGAACGCATTGTTTTTTGGATAAAAAAATATGGACACAAAATGATTACATGTTCATTATTTTGTGATTAATGGACGTATTTTCCGATAAGGAAATAAGGCAATCTGTGATTTTAGTATTTAAAAGGATCAACAAAAATTTAAAAGCCTGGTTGGCCTATAAACTGCTGGCTAACATACTTAGGCCACCGCTTTTGTATGGGTATGGTGCCTGTTTATCGTTGTTTAAAGCCGCAATACACTGTATTACGGCTGTGTCTGAAGTGGATCTGATACGGGTTTGATACGGGTTTGAAACGGGTCAGGGCGTATCAAACCCGTATCAAACCCATGTCAAACCCGTAATAAACTGAGGGGAAGTATAGTGCTAATATTTGTTGTAATATTATTTTTATACTGGATTTTAATGTCTATATTGTTAATGTTATTTAGTTTATGTAAAAAATTCGGTTATGGCGATACTTAGAAATGGGTCGAATGATGGTTTCATTGGCAGGAGTGGTAATACAGTCACTTATTTGCGGTATGGAAAACTGGTAAAGAGAACAATTGGTTTACGAACAGATAAACCAACGGTTCCAGTATTAAGAAGCAGACAGGTAACTGCCCTGATTACTGCTTTACTGAAACCTGTTAAAAGCTTCATTGCCGTTGGGTTTGAACTGGAAGGAAAACTTAAACTTACGAGTTATTATACTGTAGCTACTTCTTATAACCGGCTAAATGCAATTTCAGGTACCTATCCTGAGCAGCGAATAGATTTTACAAAAGTTTTATTTAGCCGTGGCAAGATGCCCCTTACACCGGATGCTTCTGTACGCCGGACGGAGAAAGGTTTGATTTTTAACTGGGATGCCAGCTTTACTGCATCAGGAGTAAACGGAAATGACCAGGTGATGCTGATGGCTTATGCTCCAGGTAGTTCAGGTACTGTATTTCAATTGAATGCTGGCAGGAGAAGTGAAGGACAAGCAATTTTATCCATTCGTAAAAGGAGAAAACCATTATTACTGGAAACTTATATCTCCTTCATGTCTGAAAATCGAAAAAGGGTTTCTAACAGTATTTATACGGGCCACATTATCTGGTAAATAGATTGGCTCAGCAATAAAAATAAATAATCATGGCAATCTTAAAGCAGGGTTCAATAGGAGTATTCACCGGAAAAATAGGTGCATTAGTAATTGTGAAGTGGAAAGATAAGTATGTTGGCAAAAGTAAGCCAAAATCAACATCAAAAAAGGCTACAGTTTTACTGGATACCCAGCAGTCTAAGTTCAGAATAGCTGGTAAATTTCTGCGTATGGTTAAGTCTGTAGTGCCTTTTAGTTTTCAAAAGGTGCCTAAAAATATGACGGCGATGAACTATGCCATGTTGTATAATCTAAAACATTCAATCAAGGGTGCATATCCTGATTTTGCTTTGGATTTTGCTCAGGTGAAGTTAAGTGAACCGGCAGATTATACAACCGAAATTGATAACGGATTTAATGTATCAGGGACTGCGTCCGGTAAAAAAATTAAAATATCCTGGGAAGAAGATGAACTGCCGGAATCTGATGGGACAAAACCGACAGACCGGGCTTATTCTTTTATTTATCATCCTGGAAAAAAGACATTTATTAATCCATTGCCTCCACAAAGAAGTGAGTTAGGTATTGAGATTAATTTGCCGTCTGCATTTTTGGGTAAGGTACATTTATGGATTTTCTTTGCGTCTGAGGATTATAAATTTGTGTCGCAGACGCGGTATATGGGAGAGTTTAGTGTTCTATAACCTGGATGCCGTAATTGCTTAGTAGGGTATCGTGTAAATAGCTTTAGAATAACACAATTCCGTATTTAGGCTACCAAACTATTACGTGAGTTTATTATCAAAGGTTTTGTCGCAGACATAAAATAGCTAATTAACATTGAGGGGATTCGTTATGAGTCTCATTATAGCAGGCTGTTTCTCCGGATTTTTAAGGAGCGACCAAAATTTCTATCAATTAATGGGTGCTCAATTTTGCAACTTGGACTGAATTATTATTTCCGTAGATAAAGACAAATGAAAAAATATATTTTTATTTTATGCCTTTCCATATATTCAATTACTGCTTTTAGTCAACATAAAGTTACTGGAAGAATTCTAGATGAAAATAATTATCCAATAGATCTGGCTAAAGTTATAATGTCTGTCAATGATTCCATTATACAGGAAACTTTCACTAATCCAAATGGGGAATTTTCTCTAATGGCAAATGACCAGAATTATAAATTTGTTATTTATTATATCGGAGAAGTCATATTTAAAAAAGACCTGGTAGTAAATGGAAATATAGACCTTGGAGTTATAAAATCCCAAAAAATATTAAAACTTGCAGAAGTTAATATAGTTGGAAAGCGTAAAGTCATTGAAAGGAAAATAGATAGATTAGTTTTTAATCTGGATAGGACTATTTTATCTTCCGGGGGAGATGCGATTGATGCATTGAAGATTACCCCTGGAGTAAGATTAAAGGGTGAAGAAATTTCTTTAGTTGGTAAAGACCGCTTACAAGTAATGATCGATGGCAAAATAGTAAATATGTCAGGTGATAATTTAAATGATTTTTTGAGATCTATATCTTCTGACAATATAAAAAGTATTGAGGTCATTACAACTCCGCCTGCAAAGTATGAGGCAGAGGGAAATAGCGGAATGTTGAATATCATTCTAAAGAAAAATAATATTAATAACTGGAATGCAACACTTGGAACTAGCTATACGCAAAGAACGTACGGGACTAAATCTATAACAGGTAATTTGAATTATAATAAGAACAAAGTTTCGATTTATTCTAATTTTAATTTAAGTGATGGATATAAACGATTAGATGACAATAATCAGGTTTACTATCCAAGTAATTTATGGTCCCAAAATAATCCCAGAAAAGCAGGAAATACTTCTTTTAGTGGGAGAATCGGTTTAGGTTACGATGTTAGCAAGATCTGGAGTACAGACCTACAGTATCTGGGAAGTGTCTCTGACATTAGAACTAGTGATAATCCATTAACATCAATATCTAATTATTTAAATGGAGGAATTGACTCTTACATAAGTTCAACCTCTAAAACCGACAAAAAACCAAGTCTCAATTCCATTACATGGAATAATGCAATTAAACTAGATACTAATGGCAGCAATATTTTGGTTTCTCTAGATTATTTCCGGTTTAATAATTCTGATTCAAGAAATTATAATGGAAACTCATTAGATAAGAATGGCGTTGTTTTGCCGAATACATATTTTGCAGCTATTAATAGTAACAACCAGAAAATCACAAATTATTCAGTGAAGATTGATGGACAGTCTAAATCAAAATTGGTAGACCTTGATTTTGGATATAAATACTCATCTTCAGAAACGAATAACTCGATCAGGTTTTTTAACAATGATAGTGGTGTAGAGAAATTAGATACAAACAACACTAATTACTTTAAATATAATGAAAAAATTCATGCAGTATATATTTCTGGAAATAAGAAATTTGATAGTAAATGGGAGTCTAAGGTTGGTTTAAGGGAGGAATATACAAGGAGTATGGGGATCTCTGAAAATAATAACCAGACTACAAAAAATAGTTATGTTCAATTCTTTCCTACTGCTTACCTTTCTTATACTGCGAATGAGAATAATAATTTTTCGTTCGCCTATAGCAGGAGAATTGATAGACCAAAATTTGAACAATTAAACCCCTTTAAAGCGTATGATAGTCCATATATTTATATAGAAGGAAATCCTTTCTTACAACCTTCTTTTACTAATAATTTAGAACTAGTATATGCTTACAAGACATTAGAAAATAAATTTTATTTTAGCAATAAAACGGCGGGTTTTGAACAATTCGGGATTGCAGATCCAAATACAAATATAACGAGGTTTTTCGTTGATAATTTTCTTACTTCTAGGAAATTTGGGATTTCTGAATCATACACATATGATAAAGTTAAATGGTGGACAAGTTCTAATAGTTTGGATTTTAACTATGCAGTTTCACATTCTAGTAATCCTGTTACGGCAAAGCAAAGAAATGGATATAGTAGTTATATTTCTTCATATAATGACTTTAATCTTAATAAAGCCAAAAGTATGGCGCTGAGTGTGAACTATTGGTATAGTTTACCTGGAGTTGATGGTCTAGATAAGGTGAGTTCAGCAAACTCTCTTTCTCTTGCGTTTAAATTACTTTTATTGAACAAAAATTTGCAAATTACGATTGCCGGTAATGATATTTTTGGTACAGAGAGGTATACTCTTACTAGTTATACAAATGATATAAAGCTTGTATATAGAAACTATTATGATAACCGTTCATTCCGTTTTGGCGTATCTTATAAATTCGGTAATCAAAAAATCAAAGTTAATTCAGGAAAAACGGGTAATGAAGATGAAAGACTTAGAACCGCAAATTAAATGATTAAAATTGTAGCTGTTTTGTAGATACGCCAAGGAGTTTAAACACAAAGAAGGAAACTATATTATTGGTGTGGAATCATGGCAAAATTCCAGCTCCCGCAAAAGCATTGACTACCCTGTCTTTTAATTGAGCATTTCAAGGAAATAGGGCAGTGCTGAATTGTCATTCAATTTATTCCAGACGGCGTATAACTCAGTTTGTTGCGGTATATTTTTCAATTCTATAAATTTAATATTGGGGTTTTCGGTTGTCGCCAGCGATTTAGGTATAATTGATAGGCCCATCCCATTTTCTACCAACTTAAAAATAGTTGGCGCATGGATAGAACGATGTGTGATATTGGGGGTAAAGCCCTGATCAGCGCATAAATTGATGATCTGCTGGTAGTATAACTGACTTTGATCGTTTGGAAACAAAATAAAATGCTCGTCTTTTAACTCCCCGACGTGATTGAATTTCGCTGCGGTCATAGGATGGGCTTTTGGTAAAACCAGCGTAAAGTTTTCTTTAAAAACACTTTTGATCATCATGTTCTGGCCTACCTGATTAGAGCGCATAAAACCGAGATCTATATCTCCTTTCTGCAAAGCTGCCAATTGCTCTTTATTGGTTAGTTCCTCCAGATAGAATTTAATATTAGGACAATCACTGTTGAATTTTTTAAGTAAACCTGGTAATATGGATTGCATGGCCGAGGCGACGAAACTGATTCCGATCTGCCCAGTGTTTCCTCTTTTGAGCAGCTTTAAATTATTCAGTGCTGTCTGCATCTTATGGATTACCTGTATAGCATCCTTATAAAATAATTTACCCGCATCATTCAATACTACACGCTTATTGATTCTGTCAAAAAGAGAAAGCTCCAGCAGATTTTCCAGTTGTTTGATCTGCTGACTCAATGCTGACTGGGAGATGTAAAGTTTTTCTGCTGCTTTACGGTAGTGCAATTCTTCTGCTAAAACCTTAAAATAATGGAGATGCCTTAGTTCTATTTGATTAGTCATACTTATCATGATTGAAGTAATCAGTATTAATACTAATGGTAAATCTAAAGATATTTGAGGTAATTAACCAAATACAACCCAAAACACATGATCTATAAAATTTTAAGTCTAGGACTAGGTAAAGTAGGAACATTGGTAGCAACCCTGCTCAGTGAACAGTTTGAAGTAACAGGTATGGACAAACAGGCTCCTCATTACGACTATGAATTGCCTTTTGATATTCTGACCGGGGATGTCTCTGACCTGTCACTGATGGAAAAAACTATAGGACGGTTTGATGCTGTGGTTTCGGCGCTGCCATATTTTTTAAACAGCCCTGTGGCAAGGATAGCACATAAACTGGGAAAACATTATTTTGATTTAACTGAAGACGTACCTACTACTGATGAGATCAGGAAACTAAGTGAAACAGCAACGGCAGTTATGGCTCCGCAATGTGGTCTGGCACCGGGAATTATCGGGATTATTGGTGCGCATCTGGCAAAGGATTTCGACAAACTGCGTTCTATTGATATGCGTGTAGGGGCTTTACCTAAATACCCAAATGGAAAGATGGGCTATGCTTTTACCTGGTCGGCGGCAGGGGTCGTCAATGAATATATTAATGATGCAGAGGCTATCCATAATGGAAAACGGAAAATGGTACCCTCTCTGCAAGGTAAGGAAGTCATTAATATAGAAGGAGCAGCATATGAGGCTTTTTATACTTCAGGTGGTCTGGGTACGATGTGTGAAACTTATGAGGGCAAATTAGACAGGCTGGATTATAAAACTATCCGTTATCCGGGACATTGTGATCTGATGAATTTTCTGGTTCATGAGCTTCATATGAAAGAAGATAAACAGCAACTGGAAGATATTCTTAAAAATGCCAAACCTCCTGTAGAAGAAGATGTAGTCATTATTTATGCAGATGCAGAAGGCTGGAAAAATAAAGAGCTGAAACGAAATGAGTTTTGTAAAACCTATGGCCCGATTATGCTGAACGGAAATTCATGGCGTGCTATTTCGTGGACTACGGCAGCGAGTTTAGTGGCGGTAATCGAGATGGTAGCTAATGGTTCATTACCAGCTAAAGGTTTTATTAAACAGGAAGAGATTTCTTTTGAAGCACTCTTAAACACTAGATCTGGTAGTTTATTTAAATAACAAAATATGAATTTTAACGAGCAAACTCCACTGGATATATTCCTGAATACGCTTTTTGAACGTTACCGGACTGCCGTTCCGGCGGTGGATTTAATTACAACTGCTTTACTTGATCAGGGTGTAATCCATTCTCAGGAAGAGATTGTGAATGATCATATTGCTTTCAGAACTTTAGGTGTGCCTCATCTGGGTATTGATTCTTTTGAGAAGATCTTTCTGTATCACGGATACCGGAAGATGGACCATTATTATTTTGAGGGTAAGAAACTCAATGCTTACTGGTATGCTCCGTCATTACCCAATTATCCAAGAATATTTCTAAGCGAACTGATGGTTTCTCAGCTTTCTGAAAATGTGCAGCAGACGATCAAAAGTTATACTGATGCCATCACAGCTGATCCGGTAGATGCTATTGATCTGGATAATGGTGAAGCAATAGCTACTTTCCTTCATGAACCGCTTTGGAGATTACCGATCCTGGAGGATTATAATTTACTACTGGAAGAGAGCGAATACGCTGCCTGGGTAATTTATAACCGCTATTATCTGAATCATTATACAATAAGTGTACACGCTTTAAAAGAAGGGTATAATACACTACCCGATTTCAATCACTTTGTGGAAGGGCTGGGTATTAAATTAAATAATTCCGGGGGTAAGATTAAAACCAGTGAAGATGGGATGCTGAGTCAGAGCAGCACAGTAGCTGGTTTACAGGAAGCTGTTTTTGCTAATGGAGAGACCAGGGAAATCGCAGGCAGTTATGTAGAGTTTGCGGAACGCCAGGTTTTACCACAATTCAGAAGTCTTCCGGCTGAGGAAATCAAACCGGAGCATCGGAGAGATGGATTTGAAACAAATAATGCTGATAAAATTTTTGAGAGTACATATACTGATCAGACAAAAACTATTACTGATAAATAAAAAATCATGAAGAACATATTAAAATCAACAGGTATTGAGTCGCATAATGAAGGAACTTCTACAGGAAGTAACTGGATCAAAACTGATGGACCCGGAATTACTTCCTGGTCACCTGTAGATGGTAAGGAAATTGCCACAGTTCAGACCTCAACAAAGGAAAACTATGATAAGGTTGTTGTGAAAGCACAGGAGGCTTATCTGGAGTGGCGGTCGTGGCCTGCGCCTAAAAGAGGTGAAGTGGTCAGACAAATTGGGGATGCACTGAGAGCGAATAAAGAAAGTTTGGGTAAACTGGTTGCTTATGAAATGGGCAAAAGTTTACAGGAAGGTTATGGGGAAGTACAGGAGATGATCGATATCTGTGATTTCGCTGTTGGTTTATCGAGACAGTTACATGGATTAACCATGCATTCGGAGCGTCCTTTACACAGAATGTATGAGCAATGGCACCCGATAGGAATTGTAGGGATCATATCTGCATTTAATTTCCCGGTTGCAGTCTGGAGCTGGAATGCGATGCTGGCCTGGATTTGTGGAAATGTATGTATCTGGAAGCCGTCCGAAAAAACACCTTTAACTGCTGTAGCGTGTCAAAAAATTGTAGCTGCTGTTTTTGCTGCCAATCACGTGCCGGAAGGCGTAAGCGGACTAATTAACGGAGGAAGAGAAGTTGGGGAATGGTTAAGTAAAGATGCACGTATCCCATTGGTTTCAGCAACAGGATCAACCAGAATGGGTAAATTGGTGGCCGCTACTGTAGCCGAAAGGTTAGGAAGATCCCTGCTTGAATTAGGAGGGAATAATGCCATCATTATTTCTTCAGCAGCAGATGTGGATACGGCTTTGATAGGTGTGGTTTTTGGAGCGGTTGGAACTGCAGGGCAGCGCTGTACAACTACTCGCCGGTTAATTATTCACGAAAGCATTTACGCTGATTTTACAGCGAAGCTGGTTAAAGCTTACGGACAGTTAAGAATTGGAAGTCCGCTGGATGAAAAGAATCACGTAGGGCCGTTGATTGATTCGGATGCAGTTAAGGCATATATGGATACTATCAGTAAGATAAAAGAACAAGGAGGACAGTTTTTGGTTAATGGCGGTATACTTGAGGGAGGTGAATATACTTCTGGATGTTATGTTAAACCATGTATTGCTGAAGTTCAGAATTCTTTCCCAATTGTACAGCATGAGACTTTTGCGCCCATCTTATATGTGATGAAGTATACCGAAATGGCCGATGCTATTGCTATGCAGAATGATGTTCCGCAAGGCCTTTCTTCATCAATAATGACATTAAATATGCGTGAAGCAGAATTGTTTTTATCAGCACAAGGTTCTGACTGTGGAATTGCCAATGTAAATATAGGGACATCAGGCGCCGAAATCGGAGGTGCATTTGGCGGTGAAAAAGAAACAGGTGGTGGTAGAGAAAGTGGATCTGATGCCTGGAAAGCTTATATGCGCAGACAAACCTGTACGATAAATTATGGTGCAGTATTACCACTGGCACAAGGAATCAGGTTCGATCTTTAGACAAATAATAATAAGCTTACCCAATTTATGAAATCCAAACTCCGGGAACTGTCTGCTTTGTTGCAGGGCAATCTTTTTACCGATGATCAGACGCGTATCCTGTATGCTACAGATGCTTCAGCCTACAGGGAACTGCCAGTGGCGGTAGCCATCCCTCATACAGTCAGTGATCTGAAGGAGTTAATTTTGTTTGCAGACAGAGAAGGATGTTCATTGATTCCCCGTACCGCTGGTACATCACTGGCAGGTCAGGTAGTAGGTAAAGGAATTGTTGTGGATGTATCGAAACACTTTAATCAGATTCTGGAACTTAACAAGGAAGAACGCTGGGTAAGAGTACAACCCGGGGTGGTGCGTGATGAGCTGAACCAGTATTTGAAGCCCTATGGTCTTTTCTTTGGCCCGGAAACCTCAACAGCTAACCGGGCTATGATCGGAGGAATGGTCGGCAATAATTCGTGCGGATCAAATTCATTAATATACGGGAGTACGAGGGAGCATACGCTTGAAATTAAAGCATTGTTGAGTGATGGTACTGAGGTGGATTTTAAATCGATGAACTTCGAGGCTTTTATTGATAAATGTTCGGGAGATACTCTGGAAGCTGCGGTTTACCGTAATATCAGGGGGGTACTCGGCAACTATGAAAACCAGGTTTCTATCCGGGAGGAGTTCCCGGTTAAAAGTATTTTACGGCGAAATACAGGATATGCGATTGATTTATTGCTGGAGACTGCTCCTTTTACCGCGGGACAAGAAGATTTTAATTTCTGTAAACTCATCGCGGGATCTGAGGGTACATTAGCTTTTATTACTGAGATTAAGTTAAATCTTGAGCCTTTACTTCTGGAGGAAACAGCCTTACTTTGCATCCATTTTAATTCTATTGATGAGGCTATCAGGGCAAACCTGATAGCCTTAAAGTATAAGCCAAGGGTGAGTGAGCTGATTGATCATTATATTCTGGAGTGTACTAAAGGTCATATTGAGCATCTTCAAAACCGGTTTTTTGTGGAAGGTGATCCGGCTGCTGTGCTTGTTGTAGAATATGCAGGTAAAGACAGAGAGGACATTACCGTAAAAGCCGCACAGGTGGAGGCTGAAATGCGTGCAGTAGGATTGGGTTATCATTTCCCTTTGTTATTCGGGAAGGATATGTCGAAAATATGGGCACTCAGAAAAGCTGGCCTGGGCTTATTAAGCAATTTGCCCGGTGATGAAAAGGCTGTAGCTGTAATTGAAGATACTGCTGTCGACGTGAATGACCTGCCTGCTTATCTGAGAGATTTCAATGAAATATTGAAGAAACATGGTTTGTTCTCTGTCCATTATGCACATGCCGGTACAGGAGAAATTCATCTGAGGCCAATCCTCAATCTGAAAACGGCAGAAGGGAACAGGCTGTTCAGGGTGATCGCCGAAGAGATAGCCACTCTGGTGAAGAAGTATAAGGGTTCATTGAGTGGTGAACATGGGGATGGCAGATTAAGAGGTGAGTTCATTGAACAGATGATCGGGGCACATAACTATAGTTTACTTCGGGAGGTTAAAGCAGCCTGGGATCCGAAGCACATTTTCAACCCCGGAAAAATCACAGATACTCCTCCGATGGATAGTATGTTGCGTTATGAACCCGGGCAGAAAGTAGTTCCTGTTAAAACTGTATTCCGTTATCCCGGACAGAATATCCTGCAGCACGTTGAACAATGTAATGGTTCGGGCGACTGCCGGAAGTCTCATTTAGCGGGCGGAACCATGTGCCCTTCATTTATGGCAACCAGGAATGAAAAGGATACGACCAGGGCCAGAGCGAATATATTACGTGAAATGCTGACTCACTCCGGTAAGGATAATCGTTTTGATCACCAGGAGATCAAAGAAGTCATGGATTTGTGTTTAAGCTGTAAAGGTTGTAAATCTGAATGTCCTTCTAATGTAGACATGGCTAAACTCAAGGCCGAATTCCTCCAGGGATATTACGATGCTAACGGTGTGCCGTTAAGAACCAGGATGATTGCTGGTTTTAGTCTGTTGAACCGAATGGCTTCGATCGTTCCGGGATTGTATAACCTGATGATGAACCATCAGCGGATTAGTCCGGTAATTAAACGGCTTTGTGGTTTTGCTCAGGCACGTTCTCTGCCAAATCTATACCATACGACCCTGAGAAAATGGTTTTACAAAAGACTCGGATCTGAAAGAATAACAAAAGGCACCGGGACGAGGGTTGTGTATTTCTTCTGTGATGAATTTACTGATTATCTCGATACAGAGATTGGTATTAAGGCGATTCTGCTACTTGAACATTTAGGTTACCAGGTCATTATTCCACGACATGTGGAGAGTGGAAGAGCATGGTTGTCTAAGGGATTGCTACATAAAGCAAAAAAAATAGCACAGTACAATGTCTTTTTACTGGACCCATTGATTACAGAACAGACACCATTGGTTGGTGTAGAGCCATCAGCAATATTGAGCTTTAGAGATGAATATGTAGACCTGGTTGACGAGCCTCAGCTTGATCCGGCACGAAAGCTGGCAAAAAATGCATTGTTAATAGATGAGTTCATTGCCAGGGAAATCAAAAACGGGAATATTACCAGGGAACAGTTCACGCTCGAGAGTAAAGAAATCAGACTACATGGGCATTGTCAGCAAAAAGCGTGGTCGGCTTTAACATTCTCCGAGCAGATCCTTTCTTTTCCTGAAAATTACAGGGTTGAGGTGATTCCCTCAGGGTGTTGTGGAATGGCCGGTTCTTTTGGTTATGAAAAGGAACACTATGAATTGTCCATGCAGATCGGGGAGCTGGTTTTACTGCCGGCAGTCAGGAAACAGGCTGAAGAAGTAATTATTGCTGCTACAGGCACAAGCTGCAGGCATCAGATCAAGGATGGTACTGCAAGAAAGGCACTGCATCCTGTAGAAGTATTGTATGACGCACTCGTCCGGTAGGTTTCCTTTGTATTTGTGTTAATTATGAAATAATAATAGCTTAAATTTGCACAAAGGAATAATCCCGCTACTTTTACAATTCAATGTATAAATATTTTTTGGTGACTTTTTTCCTGCTGTGCATTGCAGGCTTTGGGAAGGCGAATGTGCAGAACCTGCCCGTTGCCAGAGATTCTACTATAAAACGCTGGGTTTATAAGCCCAGGATAGTCAGAGACTCTGCATTTCTTGCGCGACAGAAATTTGTTACAGATTCTATCATGACCCATACCTGGATCCTCCCGGATTCACTGATCAATAAACATATGTTAATTGACAGTATCGTAAAAGCTAACGTTTTTGAGAAACTGGATCTGAATGCCTGGTTTAAAAAATACAGCAAATTAAAAAAAATCAGCCGTTTCAGAACGGGCAATCCCCTGCATAAAGGGCAGACCTGGGTGCTCGGTTTTATTGTGTTACTTCTGGTCGTTTTTGCGGTGTTAAGGATCTCTTTTTCGAAGCAATTACAGAGTATCGTGCAATCTTTTTACAGTAATCGAGGGTTAAATAACCTGAATAAGGAAGATAATGTGTTCAGTTCCTGGCCATTTTTGTTCTTATTTATACAATTTGGATTTACAATCGGGATGTTTTTTTATCTGGTTGCGCAATATTATCAGCTCGCTTATGTTCATCAGGGTTTCCGTTTTTTTGTCAGCGTTTCCATCCTGATTGTTGTCTTATATGCAATGAAAATTTTGCTGCTTCGGGTGCTTGGTCACCTGTTTAACATCCAAAAACCTATCCACGAGTACATTTCTATATTATATTTGAGTTATTTTAACATCTCTTTAATATTCATTCCGTTGGTCGTAGCTTTTGCATTATCACCAATGAAATATGGTATATACTATATAGTTATCTCATTTATTCTGCTGGCTGTTATCTTCACGTTTCAATTTATAAGAGCAGGAATAAATATTTTATCTCATTATCGGTTTTCAAAATTCTATTTATTTATGTACTTTTGTGCCCTCGAAATATGTCCTATTTTGATATTAATCAAGGCCGTAGGATTAGAGCTGTAATTAGGTAAAATGCAAGAAAGAACAGAAGATAGGTTGCGTAAAGTAAAAAGTATACTGATAACTTTGCCGAAACCGGAAACAGAGAAATCTCCATACTTTGATTTGGCTAAGAAATATAACTTAAAAGTTGATTTCAGGTCATTCATTCATGTGGAGGGTATTCCAGCCAGAGATTTTAGAAAAGATAAAATCGCATTAGGTGATTACACTGCTGTAGTTTTTACAAGCAGGAATGCAGTGGATCATTTTTTTAGAATTTGCGAAGAAATGCGGTATGAAGTACCAGCAGATCTGAAATATTTTTGTATTTCAGAATCAACTGCGCTTTATTTGCAGAAGTACATTCAGTACCGGAAACGCAAAATTTTCTTTGGCAAGCAGACAGCTGCCGATTTAGCTGAAGTATTGAAGAAACATGCAGGGGAGAAATTCCTTTACCCATGTTCTGATGTGGCTACTGAAGATACAATGAATTTTCTATTGAAAAATGGATATGATCTGACCCCGGCGGTATTGTTTAAGACAGTTGTAAGTGATCTTTCTGATCTTGCTGAAGTGACTTATGATATGATTGCTTTTTTCAGTCCTTCAAGTATTCAGTCACTTTATACAAACTTTTCTAACTTCCAGCAAAATAATACTCGTATTGCAGCGTTTGGAGTAAATACGCATAAGGCAGTGAGGGATAATAACCTGATTGTTGATATTGCAGCCCCATCACCAGAGTCACCATCCATGATTATGGCGATTGAAAATTATATTAAGAAATCGAACAAATAATAAAGAGGTGTTGATATATTTTCCCATATTGGGGAATATGCTGCAAGCCTGGGAATTTTTAAAACTAAAAAGCAAGATGTTACAGAATCGTTAACATCTTGCTTTTTTTGCTTTTAAGACATATTTTTATCTCATAATAATTGTTTATATCAATCATAATTGATAAAATTGTTGTAAAATTGCTCTACGGCTTATGAGGAAAATTTACACACTGGGTTTTATATTAGTTACGGCATTGTTTACGAGCTGCGGAAAAGGTGGGCAAGGTGAGCTCGTTGGTGCTTATAATAAAAAATTCAATAACAAGAAAATGCCGAGAGGGATGGTTTATATACCTCAGGGTAAAACGCTGATCGGTATGTCTGATGAGGATATTAACAACTCTCAGACTTCTCCAAGTAAAATGACCTCATTCAGTGCCTTTTACATGGATGAAACTGAGATGACCAATGCTAAATACAGACAGTTTGTGAATTGGGTGAGAGACTCAGTTGCTTTAACATCTGTTGGTCCTACAGGAGCCCCTGCTTATTTTATCAATGCTAAAACTACCCCGGGAGGAGCTACGCTTTCTTCACAGAAAAATATTGACTGGAAAAAGGTTGGTAATGGCTCTGTGCTCTGGAATGATAAAAAAGGTGGCCTGAGCGCTAAATTCAAAGACATGTACTATACCGGAGACGATGCTTTGCCTGGTCGTAATGAGCTTGATATTAGAAAATTAAGATATTCCTATAGTATTGTGAATCTAGACCTGGCAGAAGCCGGAAGGAAAGACCCTACTAAAAAACGTAAAGATTTTATTGAAAGTTATGTGGATTCACCTGATCCGAATAACCCTAATCAGTTTCCCTCTATCAATGTTTATCCGGACACTATGGTCTGGAAATTAGATTATTCTTATACTCAGAATGATCCGATGGTGAAATCTTATTTCAATCACCCTTCTTATGATAATTATCCTGTAGTTGGTGTGACCTGGGAACAGGCAAATGCTTTCTGTGTATGGCGTACCCGTTTGTATGAACCGGTTGCTGCTTCAAGAAAAATTCCTTTGAGTTCCCGTCCTGAGTATAGATTACCAACAGACGCTGAGTTTGAATATGCTGCAAGAGGTGGTAAGGTAAAGACGAAATATCCCTGGGGAGGTCCTTATATAAGAAATGCCAAAGGATGTATGCAGGCTAACTTTAAAGTAGGAAGAGGTAACTATGCCGACGACGGAGGTTTGTATACAGTCAATGTGAAATCTTATTTCCCGAATGATTATGGTTTGTATAATATGGCAGGTAATGTTTCAGAGTGGACAGTAACGGCCTATAATAATTCGGCCGCACCATTATTACTGGATTTTAACCCTAACTTCACTTATGTGGCTAAACCTTCAGACAGCAAATACCTTAAACGTAAGGTGGTTAAAGGTGGCTCCTGGAAAGATATAGGTTTCTTCCTTCAGAATGCAGTAAGCACTTACGAATACCAGGACCAGGCAAGATCCTACATAGGATTCAGATGCGTTTCTTCTTATGCAGGTACTGATATTCATTTCAAAAACTAAGTCGATCCAATTTCAATTATAAAAATTTAAACAACATCTATCTAGTATAATATGGCAGCAAAAAAGAAATTTGATTTGTTACACGTAGCAATATCATGGGGAGCGAGTGTAGTAATTATCGGGGCATTATTTAAAATCCTTCACATTGGTGGTATCATGGGAAATTACATGATCGGTATCGGTTTGGGTGTTGAAGCTTGTTTATTCTTTATCACTGGATTTTTTCCGCCAGCACAAGAACCCGCATGGGAGAAAGTATATCCTGAATTAAGCGATGATTTTACAGGTGAATTACCTAAGGCGTCAGCAAGACCAGTTGCAGCAGCCGGTTTTTCTTCAACTGCTGCTTTAGATAAAATGCTTGTTGACGCTAAAATAGGTCCTGAATTAATTGAAAGTCTGGGTACTGGGTTACGTACCTTCGGAGATAAAGTATCTACTATATCAACAGTTGCTGATGCTACATTGGCTACTAATGATTTTACTGGAAAAGTTAAGTTAGCCTCTGCTGGTTTTGATCAGCTGAACGGTGCATTTGGTAAAGCAACCACCCAACTGGTAGAACTGGGTGAGAGCGGAACTGCTTCTAAAAGCTACCATGAGCAGGTAACTGCCCTTTCTAAAAATTTATCGGCCCTGAATGCTGTTTATGAATTAGAATTACAAGATTCTACTTCTCATCTTAAATCTATGAACAAATTTTATCAGAACCTTTCTGATACGATGAGTAACTTCAATGAGTCAATGGACGATTCGAAACAATTTAAGGAAGAAGTAGGTAAACTTGCTAAAAATCTATCGTCGCTGAATGCTATTTATGGCAATATGTTAACAGCAATGAACCAGCCACGTCCTTAATCAGGTAATCATTTATTTTAATCACCAGAGAGAACCATAACCATAAAAATGGCCGGAGGAAAAGAAACAACGAGGCAGAAGATGATCAATATCATGTATTTGGTATTGTTAGCTATGCTTGCCCTAAACGTATCTGATACTATACTGAATGCCTTCAAGAATATCAATGATAGTCTTGAATCTTCAAAGACAAATGTAAACACGAGTATTGATCAGTTATTTACTGCATTTCAGAATACCAAACTTAAGGAGGAGCCTGCAAGGGCTCAGCCGATCTGGGAGAAAGCTAACCAGGCGAAGAAATATGCTGATGACCTGACCAGTTATATTCAACAACTGAAACAACGATTTAATACCGCTGGTGGAGGAATCGATGAACAGACTGGTGATATGGTTGAAAGAGGAAACCAGGATATCGCTCAGGGGATCATGATCAACAACAAAGAAGGAGTGAAGCTGAAAGCTAAGATCAATGAGACCCGTGAAAAACTGATTGCACTTTTGAGCCCTGAAGACCGTAAACATGTTTCTTTCTCACTGGAAGCTAATGATGCGACAAAAAGAGTAGAAGGTAAAAAAGCATGGGAAGATATCAACTTTGGTGAAGGTACTCCATTAACAGCTGCAAATACAGTTTTAACAAAGATTCAGGCAGATACAAAAAATGCAGAAGCTGAGATTGTTAAAAAATTATTCGGAAATATGGATAAGTCTCTGGTCAACCTCGATCAGTTTGCTGCTGTAGCTGTAGCTCCGACTTCTTATGTGATACAGGGCCAGCCTTATACTGCACAAGTATTTTTAACAGCAAGCGATTCTAAATCAAGTCCTGAAATCAGTGTTGGCGGCGGAAAATTAGCAACTAAAGAGGGTAAAGGAACTTATACAGGAAGTACTGGTTCAGTTGGCGTGTTTAAATGGGTTGGTACAATCCGTGTAAAACAAACTGACGGACAGATTAAAGAATACAGGACACCTGAACAAAGTTATCAGGTTGCCAAGCCTTCAGCTACTGTTTCACCAGATAAAATGAACGTGATTTATGCAGGAATTCCGAATCCGTTTTCTGTATCTGCTGCAGGTTTTCCTTTGGAAAGCGTAAAAGCAAGTATTTCAGGTGGATCGATCAGCGGAGCTAACGGAAAATATTCTGTAAGCGTAGGTGGTGATCAGATTGGTAAAACGTTAAATATTACCGTTACTGCTAATAATGCAGGTAAATCCGTCAATCTGGGGTCGCAACAATTCAGGGTTAAGGCTTTACCTACACCTAAAGCACTTGTTAAAGGCAAATCAGGCGGTAATGTTGAATTGGAATGGCTGGCGAGGTCAGGAGCGATCGAAACTGAACTGGAAGATTTCGTATTTGATATTAAATACAAAGTAATCAGGTTTAACGCTACCTTTATTAATCCAAGATCTGATGCTGTTAATATTCAAAACAGCGGAGGCTCATTCAGCGGACAGATTAAAGGTGCTTTAAATTCAATTAAACCAGGAGCAACAGTTATCTTTAAGGATATTATAGCTGAAGGTCCTGATGGCAGACAGAAGAATTTAGATGGTATAACATTTACAGCTAAATAGAATTAAGATGAAACAATTTTTATACCTGATTATCCTGTTGGTTTTAGGTAATGCATCTTTTGCCCAGGACAAAACTGTAAAACCAATAGTCAGCCAGCGTCCTAAGATAAAGGCTGTTAAAACAACGGATACGCCAGTACCAGCACAACAACCTGTTACTACAGCTCCGGCTACTGTTACGCCTGTGGCAGATGCAGGTAATCAGCCTGTACAAACGGCTAAGCCACTAGGTGTTGTGCCTACTGCAAATGCAACAGCAAACGCACCTGTAGCTACAAGCGCTGCAGCTGGTTCACAATCTTTACTGAAAAAATCAAAGATCAAGATACCGCCAAAAGACGGCTTTTTTGAGAGAAAAGATGTAGACAGTAGTGTGATGGTTCCTTATGCTGACGTAAGGGAGGAAGACGTTTTCTATTCTAAAAGGATCTGGCGTGAGATTGATTTAAGAGATACGATTAATTCGGTATTAAATACTGACAAATCCAAATTGATTGAAATCCTTCTGGAAGCTATCGGAAATGAAGAATTAACAGCCTATTCACCTAAGGATACCGTTGCTGGTAAATTATTGGAAGATAATGACTCTTTCCGTATTGCTTTAACCAGTGCTGAAGCGCTGAGAAATGCAAGAGGTACAGCCGAGGGAGAGGCTGATGCAAAAGGCAAAATCGGCGAACCGACTTTAAGAAGGTTAAGACCGGATGAGTTCCAGAAATACAGAATTAAGGAAGACTGGATTCTGGATGTGAAGCGCTCAGTGTTCGAACCACGTATTGTTGGTATTGCTCCAATGAAAATGGTAGAAGGTAACTGGCAGCCTGTATTCTGGATCTATTACGATGAAGCCAGAACAATCTTAAGTAAGAAAAAGCTGGTAGACCCATCAAATGATGCTTCGGTATTGACCTATGATGATTTCTTTGTGCGACGTCTTTTCTCAAGCAATATTGTCAAAGAGACCAATCCGGCGAATAAAACGATCGTGGAAATTCTGAATCAGACAGATCCTAAAGACCCGAGAAAGTTATATGAATCGGAACGTATTAAAAAAGGAATGTCAGATTACGAACAGAGTTTGTGGGAATACTAAGATGAAATATAAGAGCGCTGTTATCCTAAAAGATAACAGCGCTTTTGCTTTTAGGCTTTTTTTGCGCTGAAATGAGCGAGTAGTGTTTTGACCTGTGTTTTGTTTAAGACCTGTTCCAGTTCGGTTTCTGAGGCCTCTTTAATTCGTTTTACGGATTTAAACTGACGGAGCAGCTTATCCGCGGTAGCTTTACCAATACCGGTTATTTCTTCAAGCTCTGTCTTTAAAGTTCCCTGATCTCTTTTCTTTCTGTGGAAGGTGATCCCGAAACGGTGAGCTTCATCACGAAGTTGCTGAATAATTTTCAGCGTTTCAGATTTTTTATCCAGATGTAAAGGGTAGCTGTCTCCTGGATAATATAGTTCCTCCAGCCTTTTCGCGATTCCTATTACAGTTACCTTCTTGTCTATACCCAACTTTTTAAGACTACTTACAGCAGAAGATAACTGGCCTTTGCCGCCGTCAATGATGATCAATTGAGGTAATGTCCCTTCTTCCTCTAACATGCGCTTATATCGCCTGTAAACGGCTTCTTCCATAGTCGCGAAATCATTCGGGCCTTCTACAGTTTTAACATTAAAATGTCTGTAGTCTTTTTTTGAAGGTTTAGCATCTTTAAAGACGACAATTGCCGAAACGGGATAAGCCCCCTGGAAATTGGAGTTATCAAAACACTCAATATGAACAGGCAGCTGAGTCAGCATTAAATCTTTCTGCATTTGCGTTAAGATACGCTCAGACCTTAAATCAGGGTTGAGTTTTTCATACTGATTCAGCTTTTCCCGTCTGAAAAATAATACGTTTTTATGTGAAAGTTCCAGCAGGTTTTTTTTCTCTCCTAGTTTTGGAACAGTGAATTTCAGGTTTTTATCATTCAGTTTGATTTCAAAAGGAACGATGATCTCTCTCGAAGTGCTGCTGAATTTGGTCCTGAATTCGGTAATTGCCAGTGTCAGCAGCTCCTCATCAGATTCGTCCAGTCGTTTTTTGATTTCAATAGTCTGCGTCTGAATAATGCTGCCGTTCATTATTTTCAGATAATTGACAAAAGCATAACGTTCATCAGAGGCAATACTAACCACATCTACATTGGTAATGGAGCTATTAACTACTGTCGATTTACTTTGATATTTTTCTAAGACCAGCAGTTTTTTCTGGTATTGATGAGCATATTCAAAATTCAGCTCAGTGACTGCATTTTTGATAATCTGTTTAACGTCTTTGATTACATTGCCGATTTTACCATTCAGAATATCCTTGATTTCTTCAATACTTTGATCATAATCTGTATCGGATTGATAAGCCTGGCAGGGGCCTTTACAATTGCCTATCTGGTATTCAAGGCATACTTTGAATTTTCCGGCATTGATATTTTCTTCACTAAGCGGAAGATTACAGGTACGTAAAGGATAAGTCTCTTTAATAAGCTCCAGGATCGTATGCATCATCCCTACAGAAGCATAGGGGCCAAAATAGGTTGATCCGTCCTTAACCATCTTTCTGGTCCAGTACAAACGTGGGAAAGGCTCTTTTTTGATGATAATCCATGGATAGGTCTTATCATCTTTCAACATAATATTATACCTGGGCTGATGCTTTTTAATCAGGCTGTTTTCAAGCAGCCATGCGTCGATCTCAGTATCCACTATGGTAAAAGTGATTTTCCGGATTTTGGAAACCAATACTTTGGTTTTACCATTCATCTGGTTATCCTGGTTGAAATAAGAGCCAACCCGGTTCCTTAAATCTTTGGCTTTACCAATATAAATGAGTGTACCCTCCTGATCCCAGTATTGATAAACACCGGGTTTATGAGGAATATCGGCTAATGCCTTTTTGTAATCAAAAATGCTCATTTAAAAACCCAGCTTCTTATCCAGTTCTGTGGTATCAGTTTGTTGCTGTTGATATTGGTTACAATCGTAAGTGATAGATACACCGTTTTTAGGGGCTTCAAATTCTCCTTTACTGACTTTTAATTTTGAATTGGCATAAACCTTTTTGAAAAATCCACCAAAAACAGGCATTGCCGTTTTGGAACCTTCACCTTCTCTGGTATTGATAAAGTGGAAAGCACGATCCTCGCAACCCGTCCATACACCGGCAACAAGATCAGGAGTAATACCTACAAACCAACCATCAGAGTTATTCTGTGTAGTTCCGGTTTTACCACCAACTGGATTTTTTAAACCATATTTACTGATCAGTCCATAACCGAGACCATTTCTGACTACACCTATAAGCATGCGGTTCATGACATAGGCTACATCTTCATTCAGCGCAGGGTGTTTTTGTGGGGTTTGTGAGAATAGTACTACACCATTTTTATCTTCAATTCTTAAAATATAAGTAGGTTGTGTCCATACACCTTTATTGGCAAATACACTATAAGCACCCACCATATCAAAGACAGAAGCATCAAAAGATCCCAATGCAATGGAAGGATAAGCAGGTACATTTGAAGTGATCCCCATCTTTTTGGCAAGAGTAGCTACTGCAGTCGGACCTACCTGTTTCATTAAATAAGCTGCCACATAATTCTGAGAGAAGGCCAGGGCTTTCTGTAGCGTAATATAACCAGGAATAGTTCCGCCAGATTTTGGGGTCCATGGAGCGCTTCCCGGGATATCAATAGTAACTGGCTCATTTAAGACCTGGTAACAAGGAGAATAACCATTTTCAATAGCGACTGAATAGGTGAAAGGTTTGGCTGTTGAACCAACCTGTCTGGTACCCATTTTTACCTGATCATATTTAAAATGCTCATAATTAATTCCACCTACCCAGGCTTTGACATAACCCGTTTTCGGGTCCATAGCCATCATCGCATTTCTCAGCAGTAATTTGTAATACCTAACCGAATCGATAGGCTTCATTAAGGTATCCAGATTCCCTTTCCAGGTAAAGATGCTCATTTCGGTAGGCGTATTAAAATCAGCTTTAATCTCTTCATCTGATTTTCCTTCCTGTTGTAATGCTTTATAGCGGTCAGATCTTTTGATCCCCTGATCAATCTGTAATTCTTTATCCTTAAAAGGGTTTTTTCCTTTCCAGCCTCTGATAAATTGTGCCTGAAGTGTTTGCATTGCCTCTTTTTGTGCTTCTTCGGCATAGACCTGCATATCATAATTGATCGTGGTCACGATTTTTAGTCCGTCCCTGTCCAGATCATAAGGAGTACCATCGGCTTTTAAGATAGATCGTTCCTGGAAAATTCTTTTGATATCATTTTTAAGCACAGCTCTGAAATAAGGAGCAATCCCGTCATTAACTGTCGCTGCACTAAATTTAAGGGCTAATGGTTTTGTTTTTTCCTCATCAAACTGCTGCTGGGTCATCAGATCTTCCTTTACCATATTCGCCATAACTGTATTACGGCGGGCCAGTGACCTTTCAGGGTTGCGGGTAGGAGAGTAACGGGTAATTCCTTTTTGCAGTCCAACCAGTGTCGCTGCCTGGGTGACTGTCAGTTTATCGGGAGTAGTGTTGAAATAAACTCTGGCTGCCGATTTGATTCCATAGGCCTGGTTACCAAAATCCACTGTATTTAAATACATGGTGATGATCTCTTCCTTGGTAAAATTACGTTCCAGTTTTACGGCAACAATCCATTCCTGAAATTTCTGCATCAGACGTTTAAAGAAATTACGCTGACGGCCTTCTTCAGAGAAAAGGTTCAGGGCCAGCTGTTGTGTAATTGTACTGGCACCTTGTTTCTTACCGATGATATTATAAAAAATAATCGAAAAAGTACGTTTGAAGTCGATCCCCGAATGTTCTTTAAAACGGGTATCTTCTGTAGCGATCAGGGCATTAATCACATTTTGTGAAATCTCCGGGTAAGTTACATTAGAGCGGTTCTGTACAAAATAAGTACCCAGAACCCTTTTATCTTCTGTTAATATTTCAGTAGCCTGATTACTTTTTGGGTGTTCAATATCTCTGAAGGATGGCAGGGTTCCAAATAGCCCGAAACCAATTGCAACGATAAAAAGGGCAAACAGGATCACGCCGCCTATTAATAACTTCCAGAGTGTGATATTATATTTTTTAATCTCTGCAGCTGAAATATTTTTGGTCATTTTTAGTAATTATTTTTGTAGAATTCTAAATATCTAGTTACCAGATCCTTGTTTTGAAGTTTTTCGAAATTCTCCTTACTGATAATGAAGCTGGTGTAGATTCCCACCGGTACTTTCATAATCTGTTTTAAATTCGGAGTTATTCCATCCGCGTAACTTTTTGCTTCTGCAAAACTAATAAAGTTCCCAACATATATCAGTTGGTCATTGTCAAATTCTGTTAATTGATGTCTCAAACCCGCTCCAGGATAATTTCCGCGATTAAACTGGCCGATCCCAAAACGGGATGAACTTAAGGTCAGACTGGCATCTGCCACATCAATGACAAAGTAATATACCTTTGAGATATCAGTGCTGAATGTTTTATCCACTTTAACCGGAATCAGGGGAGGAGGGGTTACAACCGGAACCTCCACTGTTTTTTCTGCCGGCTGTTTGACTACTTCTACCGGCGGAACAATGGCAGCAACTACTGTTTCTGGTTTTACTGCTGGAGGAGTAACCACTGTAACAGGTGGTGGAGCAACAACCTTGACTTTTTGAGGTGTTACTGTTTGCACGATAGGTTGAACAGCCACAGGAATCACTGGCTGGACAGTTTTTTCAACGACAGCGGCTGTGGTAAAGAAGCGTGGTTCTGCCGGATCAAAATCCGGTAAAGCTACTTTTCTTTTTCTGAATTCGCTCTGGTGTGTAGCAATGTAAGCAAGGTGATCTTTAACCAGGGGGACGATTAATTTATCATCAGGATAAAGATTCGTGATTGCTTTGAAAGCCAGTGTCAGACTATCAATGGGCTGAGTCCTTCCGATTGCAATTGCTTTAAGGTAACTCAGCTGAGGATTAATCAGACTGGCAGGATATTGTTTGATTGTCGCGTTGACCTCAGTAATTACTGAAGGGAATACTTTCCCCACGTAAAGATCAAATACCTCATTATACTTTTTAATTGCAGCCGCTTCAAGATCTGACTGTTTCATTGAGTAATCTGGATCCAGGATAGTTTTTGCGTAGACACTTGCCGGAAACTTATCTAGTACCAGTGCCTTGTATTTCGCGGTATTCGCCGGATCTGTTTTTTTATAACCCAGGTATAAGCTATAATAGATAGAGGCCAGGTGGCTGTTATCAGGAAAACGGGTCAATATTAGCTGGTAAATCCGGATAGCTTCTTCCGGGTCATCCAGTTCCTGCTGATAGAAATTAGCGATTTCATAATATGCATCAATGATTTTTCCATTGGAAACTGTAATGGCTTCAGGCGTAAGCGGGATGGCAGACAGATAGTGTTTTCCACTGGTGTCTTTCTCTGCAATCACTTTTTCTGCGGCATCTTTGCCTAGCGGATAACCATTATTTTCAACTTTAGCAATACTTTCGGAGGTAGTTTGTGCAGATGACTTAATACTCTGACGCCAGTTATCTTCCGGTTTTCGGTTCCCCCATTTAGTCAGGAAGTCTGTATAACCCCTGCTCAGTGCGGTAGTATTGTTAAAATAAAAAGTCGATGATGCTCCGCCGGTATTGCCTTTTCTGGAGTCAGGGAAATAACTATTTCTGATATCCGGGGCAGAGACAACAGGCACAACTTTAGGGGTCAGGATTTTTTTGATTCTGGCCAGACGACTACCTTCAGGTAGTTTTGCCAGTGCCTGCAGGGTGTCCTGAAAAGCAATGATGTCATATCTGGTAGTGATATATTCCAGGTTCTGACTTTTCTTTACGATTTGTGCATATCCCGGATAAGTTTTAGGTAAGGTATTAACCGTACTGTCATAGTACGATTTTGCCTTCAGGAAATCTTTGAGTTTATTGAAATTCAAATCGGCCATCCTGAGATAAGACAAGCCTTTCTGATAATTATTCTTTGTACTGTTCCGGATAGACTTCTTATAGAATTTTTCAGCCTCAGTAATATTATTCTCTTCTGCGTAATCTTCAGCTATCTGAAAATAGATCTGGTCATGATATTCCAGATTTTTGTCATCCTTGAGCAAAGCCAGCAGCTGTTTTTTTCTGTTTAAGTGTTCACCATTTAATATACCACTTACTTTGATCTTATTCAGGTTTGCATTGAAATACAGTTCAAAACCAGCATTACTTTTCTCTACTTTGGTGTAAAGAGCAAGCGCCTTCTGGTATTTTTTTTGTCTTTCATATAATTGAGCGAGGATATAAGTCCAGCGGATCCGGTTACGTTGTAAAGGGCTTTCTTTGATTGCATTCTCCAGGATAGGAATGGCATCATTGAATCTGTTCTGATAAATATACGACTGAGCGATAGTCGCCATTGGTTCGGATTTCTTCGTTTTGATCAGGGCAAGGTTATCATAAACGGTATCCAGGATAACTGCAGCACCTTCCATGTCATTCAGTTGCATCAAACTTCTGGCTTTCCAGTTTTGAGCTGTGATCAGGACGTTTGGCTGCTTATGATATACCTTGGCTGTATAGTCGAAATATTCCTCGGCAACGAAATAATTGGTTTTAAGAAAATAGGCCTTACCCAATAAGAGATAGGCATCATCAATATAATTACTGAAAGCTTTGTCTGCAATAATAGCTCTTGATTTTTTGACAATGGCATCCAGGGCTCTGTCATTTGCAGGTGGCCTGAGGACAGTTTCTGAACTGAACTTATCAGGATCGGTGTAAACCGGTAGTATATCGCTATAATTATCTATATAAGAATTATATAGATCCTCCTCATAGTTATTCAGAATAACGTTGGCGTTATAAATATAGTTATAACGTGCAGTTAAGTTTTGCATTGCCCTGCTCGTTGCTGTATCTTTAGGGGTGCTGCAAGCCACTAAGAGAAAACTTCCAAGGCAAAACAATAACAATTTCAAACTGGAATGGCGGGGAGTCTTCAAATAAGTAGTATGAGTAAGCATTTAAAATATACTAGAATGTATGCAAAAATATTTTATTCATCAATATTTCTATGCAAAATATTAATTTTTTTCACACCAGTAAACCTATGAGCGATAAGCAGAAGGATAAAAAAGCGACAAATTTTATAAAGTATTCGGGAATGGGTTTCCAAATGCTGGGTACAATAGGCATTTTAGCTTTTATCGGCTATAAAATTGATCTGTACAGAGAAAGTGCTCAAATGATTTTTACCGCTCTGCTGGGAGTTTTGGGTGTAATTGTCTCCCTTTATCAGATAATCAGGCAATTGAATAATAAAGAGTAAGACAAACATTCGCTCTTAATTTTATACTTTTGTCAAAAAAATATATTTTGAGTATCTTAAAATTTACGCTGTATTATCTGATCTATGCGTTGCTCCTTGCCGGGGTGGCTGTTGCCTTACCTTTATTATTTCCAAACGTTCCTTTACTTGCCCGTAAGTTCTGGCTGCTGTTTGGTTTTATCGGGGGACTTACCTATATAGCTTATATTATGGCCTCTTTCGGGATTAGTTTGAGTCCTGAGACGGGTGTAATGGCAATTATGGGGTCAATAGTTTTGAAAATGATATTTTCTATGGCTTTTGTTCTGATTTACAGCCTGAACACTAAAGAAAAGGGGTTAGTTTTTGCGCTCAACTTTTTTTCTTTATATTTATTGTTCAGCTTCTTTGAAATATACTCTCTGTTATGTAACTTGCGCCACCAAAATAATAAGTAAAAATCTGCCAGTAAATGGATTGTAGCCACGTTTTTGATTTTAAAGTTAATAGGTTAACTGTTGTTTTTACGCTTTTTTTAGCGTTATTCTTTGTAACACCCCTGTTATATGCACAGGAGGACACATCGAAAGCAGCCTTAGCCGCTCATGCCAAACCAGAGGATGAGAAAAAGTTCAATTTAGGTAAGTTTGCCTTACACCACATTGCGGATTCGCATAGCTGGCATGTAATAGGTGATTACCATATCGGACTTCCTGTCATTTTGTATACACAAAGTGGATTTGTAAGTTTTAATTCTAATGAGTTTCATGGAGATGATGAAGCAAAATTAGTTATTGAAAAAGACGGTCAGCGTTTTGTGAAAATGCATGAGAAGATATACTATGCATCTGCTGCTGCGAATGAAGAAGGAGAGTATGTTGAGGTTGATGCTAATCATCACGCGAAAAATGCACGCCCTCTTGATTTCTCTGTAACGAAAAATGCATGTACACTATTTATCTCTGTAATCGTTCTGCTTGCAGTATTCCTTAATGTAGCTAATGGTTACAAAAAGAGAAAAGGTAAGTCGCCTAAAGGATTACAATCATGGATGGAGCCTATTATTCTGTTTGTACGTGATGATATTGCCAGACCAAACTTGGGTCACAAGTATGAGCGTTTTATGCCATACCTGCTGACAGTGTTTTTCTTTATCTGGTTTAACAATATGCTAGGACTGGTTCCATTCCTTCCGGGAGGAGCTAACTTAACAGGAAATATTGCTGTTACAGCAGTATTAGCAACAGCTACATTAATTCTTGTCGTAACTAACGGTAACAAATATTACTGGAAACACATCTTTACACCAGATGTACCATGGTGGTTATACATCGTATTGGTACCAGTTGAGATCATCGGTATATTTACTAAACCAATCGCTCTTGCGATACGTTTATTTGCCAACATTACTGCGGGGCACATTCTGGTCCTTTCACTGATAGGTCTGATCTTCGTGTTTAACTCTTTATTTGTATCTGTTGTATCAGTTCCGTTCGCCTTGTTTATCGGTGCTATCGAATTGCTGGTTGCATTTATACAAGCGTTTATATTTACAATGTTGTCTGCCCTGTTCATTGGAATGGCAATAGAAGAACACCACTAATTAGAATTTTTAACAACAATTAATATATATAATCATGATTACAGGAAGTATTGCTGCAATTGGTGCTGGATTAGCTGCTATAGGCGCTGGCGTGGGTATCGGAAAAATCGGTAGTTCAGCTATGGAAGGTATTGCTCGTCAACCAGAAGCAGCCTCTAAAATTCAAACTGCGATGTTGATCGCTGCTGCATTCGTTGAAGCAGTTGCTCTTTTCGCGGTAGTAGTTGCATTAATTGCAAACTAAAAAAAATGGTCATGTACTTTGTAGGATTGCTACAAAGTACATACTATAGATTTAAGAAATAAAGATTTAATATATATACTGAGATGGAATTATTAGTACCGGAAATTGGTTTAGTTATTTTTCAGACGATAGCATTTCTATTGTTGATGTTCGTGTTGGCCAAATTTGCATGGAAACCTGTATTAGCAGCTATCAAAGAACGTGAGCATAACATCGATGAAGCTTTAAACAAAGCTGAGTTAGCAAAACAGGAAATGGTGCGCTTGGCTGCACAGAATGAGGAGTCTTTAAAAGGCGCCCGTGCAGAGAGAGATCTGATGCTGAAAGAAGCGAAAATTTTAAAAGATTCAATCATTAATGAAGCGAAACATCAGGCACAGACTGAAGGCGCTAAATTAATTGAGAAGGCAAGAATTGAAATTGAAAATCAAAAGAAAGCTGCATTGGCTGAATTGAAAGATCAGGTTTCATCATTATCAATTGATATCGCTGAACGCGTATTGCGCAATCAGTTAGCTGATAAAGCTAAGCAACAGGATTTTGTTGCTGATTTGTTGAAAGATATTGAATTGAACTAATTCCCTGCCACACAAATTAAATTAACATGTCAGAAAATAAAGCAGCATCAAGATACGCCAAATCATTAATTGATCTTTCCACTGAGCAGAATGCTTTGGAAGAGATGAAAATTGATATGGTCCTGATTGAGCAGGTTATTGATCAGAACAGTGAGTTGGAGGCTATTCTTCAGAATCCTGTTATTACGCTGGATAAAAAATATTCAATTTTAGAAGGAATCTTTGGTAAAAGCATTCATGCCATTACTAAAGCCTATCTGAAACTGCTTGTCAATAAAGGCCGTGCTGCTATTTTATTTGATACTACTAAGGCATTCATCAGACAATATAATACTATCAAAGGTATTGTAACTGCCGAAGTATTATCAGCAACAGCATTGACCGATGCGAATAAAGCAGAGATTATTGCAGTGGTTAAAAGGGAAATTGGCGCAAACGAAGTAATCATTAAAGAAAAGATCAGCGAGAAATTAATCGGTGGTTTTATCCTGAAGGTTGGCGACAAACAATTTGATGCCAGTATCTCTGGTAGTCTAAATAAACTAAAAAAGGAATTGGCCCAGGGCGTGGTTTAGATCCGATAACAATATACAGAATTACAAAAGAAATAATATAAAATTATGGTAGAGGTAAGACCAGACGAAGTATCGGCAATTATCAGGCAACAATTGTCGGGCTTTAAATCAGAAGCCGAACTTGAAGAAGTTGGTACCGTATTACAAGTGGGTGATGGTATTGCCCGTGTTTATGGTTTAACTAAAGTTCAATCAGGTGAGCTAGTTGAATTTGAAAACGGCTTGCAGGGTATTGTTTTAAACCTTGAAGAAGATAATGTTGGTGTGGTTTTATTAGGCCCGTCAAGCACTATCAAAGAAGGTGATACAATTAAACGTACTAAAAAAATTGCCTCTATTAAAGTTGGTGAAGGTATGTTAGGCCGTGTAGTAAATACATTAGGTGAACCTATCGACGGTAAGGGACCAATCATTGGTCAGACTTACGAAATGCCAATCGAACGTAAAGCTCCTGGTGTAATTTACCGTCAGCCGGTTAATGAGCCTCTTCAGACAGGTATCAAAGCTATCGATGCGATGATTCCAATCGGTCGTGGTCAGCGTGAGCTGGTTATTGGTGACCGTCAGACTGGTAAGAGTGCCGTTTGTATTGACACTATTATCAATCAAAAAGAATTTTATGAAGCAGGTAACCCTGTTTTATGTATATATGTTGCCTGTGGTCAGAAAGCCAGTACTGTAGCTAACGTTGTACGTACTCTTGAAGAGAACGGAGCAATGGCTTATACAGTAGTTGTTTCAGCTTCAGCTGCAGATCCTGCACCATTACAGTTCTATGCTCCATTTTCTGGTGCAGCTATTGGTGAGTACTTCCGTGATACAGGTCGTCCGGCACTGATTGTTTATGATGATTTATCTAAACAGGCAGTAGCTTACCGTGAGGTTTCCCTGTTATTGCGTCGTCCACCGGGACGTGAGGCTTATCCTGGAGACGTATTTTATCTGCACAGTCGTTTATTAGAGCGTGCTGCTAAAATCAACTCTAACGATGACATCGCACAAGCTATGAACGATTTACCTGAATCATTAAAAGGTATCGTTAAAGGTGGTGGTTCATTAACAGCACTTCCTATCATCGAAACTCAGGCTGGTGATGTTTCTGCTTATATCCCAACTAACGTAATTTCAATTACTGACGGACAGATATTCCTGGAATCTAACTTGTTTAACGCAGGTGTACGTCCGGCTATTAACGTAGGTATCTCTGTATCACGTGTAGGTGGTAACGCACAGATCAAATCAATGAAAAAGGTAGCTGGTACATTAAAACTTGACCAGGCTCAATACCGTGAATTAGAGGCTTTCTCTAAATTCGGATCTGATTTGGATGCTGCAACAAAATCTGTACTGGATAAAGGTGCAAGAAACGTAGAAATATTAAAGCAAGGACAGTTCTCTCCAATGACTGTAGAGAAACAAGTTGCGATCATTTATATTGGTACTAAAAACCTGATGCGTTCAGTTCCTGTAAATAAAATCAGAGCATTTGAAGCTGAATATTTACAACAACTGGAATTACGTCACCCACAAACATTAGCTGCTTTAAAAGCTGGTAAACTGGATGATACAATTACATCGGTATTAGAAACTGTAGCTAAAGAATTAGCAGGTAAATACTAATTTAAAAAGAAGTTCTGTTTAAATTTTAAGCAGGAAAAAGAAGATTAAAAAAGAATGGCTAATTTAAAAGAAGTAAGAATTCGTATATCATCAGTGCAGTCTACGCAGCAGATCACCAAAGCCATGAAAATGGTTTCGGCGGCGAAACTGAAGCGTGCAACTAATGCTATTATACAGTTACGTCCGTATGCTACGAAGCTTAAAGAGATCTTAGGGAATCTTTCTGCCAACCTGGAAGGATCTTCATCCCCATATATTGAAGAACGCGAGCCTAATAAAGTATTATTAGTAGTAGTTTCATCAAACCGTGGTTTAGCTGGCGCATTCAACATGAATGTGATCAAGGCAACTAATAACCTGATTGCTGATAAATACAGTGAGCAGTATAAAAATGGTAATGTAAGTATCGTCGCTATCGGTAAGAAATCTCAGGATTTCTACGAGAAGAGAAATTACAATGTAATTGGAAACAATAACGAAGTATATGCTGCATTAACATTCGAAAACGTAACTAAAATCACTGATGCAATTATGGCCGGCTTTAAAAACGGCGATTACGACAGAGTTGAATTAGTTTATAACCGTTTCAAAAACGCTGCAGTTCAGATTCTGACAACTGAGCAGTTATTGCCTTTGCCACAAAACGAAAAAGAACCGGAGATTAAAGATCATCATCAGGTAGATTACATTCTTGAGCCTTCACAAGAGGAAATCGTTAAAGAATTAATTCCTAAGTCGATCAAGATCCAGTTGTATAAAGCGGTATTGGATTCTCATGCTTCAGAACATGGTGCAAGGATGACTTCAATGGACAAAGCAACAGAAAATGCGGGTGACCTGTTGAAAGCCTTAAAACTTTCTTACAACCAGGCACGTCAGGCTGCGATTACTACAGAGCTTACAGAGATTGTAAGTGGTGCTGCAGCACTGAACGGATAATCAATCCCGTTAAGCTAATAAATAAAAGGCCGTTATCGTGAGATAACGGCCTTTTTACATATAAATAACCTTTCTGGACAGATGAATAATTATTTTTGCCAAAACATTTTACCATGACCAAGATATTTCTTCCTGTAGTTCTTACCTGTTTGCTCCCATTGGGGCTGTTTGCACAAACTAATCCAGCTGCTGAAGCAGCCAAAGACTATACTATTGCAGTGGCCTGGCAACAACATTCGGGAGAGTACAGGGCGCTTTCCTTTCAGGCTTATAACTTTGCCAGGTTTTCTTTACTGGAACGCTTAAAAACTGCTGATCGGTCAAAACCCAACTGCGTAATTGTAGATATTGATGAAACCGTATTGGATAATTCACCTTTCCAGGGACATGAAATCCAGAAAGGCTTAAGTTATGCAGCCAAAGACTGGGCAGACTGGACCGCTAAAGCAGCAGCTGATACTGTACCCGGTGCCTTAGGCTTTTTAAAATATGCACAGTCTCAGCAGGTAGAGACTTTTTACATCACTAACCGTGATCAGAGCGATTATAAGGCAACATTGACCAACTTACAGCGTCTTGGCTTCCCTTTCGCTGACGAGGCCCACCTGGTCGTTAAATCGGGTACTTCTGATAAGGAGTCACGTAGACAGAAAGTGCTTGAAAAATACAATATCCTGTTACTTTGTGGTGATAACTTAAGCGATTTCTCTAATGTCTTTTACAGAGAAGGTAAAAACACAAAAGAGGAGGTGGATAAAGCACAAAAAGAATTTGGAAATCATTTTATCGTATTGCCTAATCCAATGTATGGAGATTGGGAAAAGTTACTTTATAAAGGTGATCATCTGAATGAAATAGAGAGAGCTAAACAGCGCAGAGAGGGGCTAAAGGGATACTAAGAGCCTATTTAAAACTCATTTGATAAATTTAAGCAGGCTATGGGAAAAATTCTCCGGTGAACATGCTTTTTTTGTCGGAATAATATTAATTTTGCAGCGGAATTAAAAAATAAAATAATGGAGCAAACGCCAAAACACAATACTAAAAGCATGCAGAATGCAAATCAGACATCAATATATAAATTATTGATAGCAGGTATCGTTGTGAGCATCGTAGGGGTTTATCTGCGTTTCGCATTTGACTCAACTACTTTATCATTAGTATCATGGATTATCTTATTCCTTGGTGCATTTATCTGCTGTAAAGCAGTCTTCAAAATATTAGGCTCTTAATTTTAGAAACATATACTAAAAAAGCCCTTCTGCAACATTTTTGCAGAAGGGCTTTTTTGTGCTATTAAATCCCTAAACAGTTATTGCTTTTGTAAAAAACAGAGGTGCAATTTGAGGTGATTACTCCTGGACTCATTCCTGTAAAAGGTAAGTGCTTAAATCCTTTTTCTTTTAGAAAGGGAAAAACCTGGACATAATCGGCGCGCTCTGAATTGTCCAGTACGATTACTCCGTTCTCAGTGAGTGACTGTAATGATTCTTTGCAGCAATTAACACGATCTCTGCCATCTACAATAATGATGTTAAACTTTTTATTTGTCTTAACAGCACTTTTAGAATAATCACCGCCACGGACCAGTTCACAATAGATCAGTTCTACGTTAGGTAATTTCATATTTGAATTTCTTTCAAACCATGCTTTATCATGTTCTACAGATGTAACCGACCCGGAGTTCTTTGCATAAAACAAGGTTGAATTTCCACAACCAAATTCAAAAATATCATGCTGATTGTTGATCCTGTCTTTTATGAAATCGATAAAGGAATAGGTAACCCAGGGAATTGCTTCTCCATTCTCGTCTACAGACGATCTTGTTTCAAGAGCTTTAAACCAGCCCTTTTCTGCTAAATATCCCTTAAATCCCAGTGATAATAACGCGCGTAATTTAAAGGGATTAAATAATGTCAGTTTTGATAGATTACTATCCATAATCGATTAAGTCTTAAATATAATATTATTTTACCCTTTTCTGGTTGTCTTTAGCAAAAGCACCCCAGCCGGAATATGATTTTCCGCTACCACCCGAAGGTACCCGCTGAAAGGAATGACAGACAGCTACTGCAAGTCCGTCCGTCGCATCCAGAAACTCAGGTGTCTCTTTAAAATTTAATAATCTTTGCAGCATTGCCGCAACCTGTTCTTTTCCTGCACTCCCGCTCCCGGTTATAGACTGTTTGATTTTTCTGGGGGCATATTCTGTAATCGGAATGTCTTTTGATAAAGCTGCAGCCATACAAATACCCTGGGCTCTGCCGAGTTTAAGCATGACCTGTATATTTTTCCCGTAGAAAGGAGCTTCCAGAGCCATTACATCCGGTTTATATTGTTCTACCAGCCCAACTGTTTTGGCGAAGATGCGTTGCAGTTTTAAAAAGTGGTCGTCTAAATGATTCATCTTGATTACTCCCATCGCAATCAGTTCTATCTTACTTCCCCGTTCCAGTATCACACCGTATCCCATCACAGCTGTCCCCGGGTCAATACCCATGATTACCCTTTCCTTTTTTTCCACCAACATAAAACAATATTAAGCATATTTGCACAATATAAAAGAAACGATAAGTTGAGATCAAATTATAAACGCATATTTTCTTATGTTCTAAAAGTAGCCATAGTGGCCTTTGCGTTTTGGTTCATTTATAATAAGCTGTCTTCCAATACTAATCTTAAAGATTTTCGCAATCTTATAGCAGATGTGCCACGTGCAGAGATTATTTCGGTGATCTCATTTGTGATCTTACTGATGCTGGTCAACTGGGGGCTGGAAGCGCTCAAATGGAGACGTCTGCTTCGTCAGATAGAAAAACTTAGTCTATGGAGGGCCATAGAATCCGTATTTTGTGGTCTGACCCTGGCGATATTTACACCAAACAGGATAGGAGAGTATGGTGGAAGAGTATTTTTTCTCTCCCCCAAGAGGAGGATTATCGGAGTTGTCGCTATGGCGGTAGGTAACATCGGACAGATGGTACTGACAAATATATTCGGAGCAGTTGCGCTCAGCATTTTTATCAACCGGTTTCTTGGGCTCGATTATAGACTTAATTATGCACTCATAATACTTTCAGCTATGTTTTGTGTGTTTTTTCTGGTCTTCTTTTTTAATATCCGCTGGTTAAATGGCTTGCTCCTTTCCATGCGTTTTACCAGGAAATACAAAAAATTCTATAGTATCTTAGGCAGGTACCAAAAGAAAGAACTTTTAAGAATACTTTTATTTTGTCTGGCACGATATGTGGTCTTCAGCACCCAGTATTTTATTATGTTTTATTGGCTGATTCCTGATATTCACTATTTGGATATCCTGATGATGGTTTGCATTCTGTTTTTTGTACAATCCACTTTACCTTCTCTGGATTTATTTGATATTGGGGTAAGGAGTGTAACTGCATCTTATTTTTTTAGCTTTGTCACCAAACAGGATGTTGCCGTGATTGCATGTACTGCAAGCATATGGCTTATAAATATTATTATTCCTGCTATATTAGGTTCATATTTTGTTTTTAAATTAAATTTTTTTGGAAATCTTAATCGTCGTTAGTTATCTATCCGCATTCTTAACCATTATCTACCTCTTTGTCGTTACCGGATTTATCAGGGGCTGGCATAAACTGATACCTTTTAAATATAAACAAACAACGGGTTCAACAGCTGTTTCGATTATTGTAGCGGCGCGTAATGAGGCTGATAACATACATCGTACCATAGAGGCATTATTAGCTCAGGATTATAATAAAGCATTGACTGAGATCATTTTTATAGACGATCATTCTACAGATAATACTGCCGAAATTGTCAGATCTTATGCAGACCAGGGTGTAAAACTCATCTCTCTTAAAGAAAATCAGGCGCTAAATTCCTATAAGAAAAAAGCTATTCAGACTGCTATAGGTCAGTCGACCGGCGATCTGATCATCACCACAGATGCAGATTGCAGAATGGGGACCAGCTGGCTTAAAACGATCATTGCCTATTATGAAGAGAAACAATATAAAATGATCTCTTCACCTGTGGCATATGATGAAGAAAAGAGCTTTTTTGAAAGATCACAGTCACTGGAATTTCTATACCTTATTGGTTTGGGTGCTTCAACCATTGGGAATAAAAAACCTTCTACCTGTAACGGGGCTAACCTGGCTTACGAGAAAAAGGCATTTTATGAAGTTGGTGGATTTCAGGGAATTGACGATCTTGCGTCAGGAGATGACGAATTATTGCTGCATAAAATAGCAGCCCGTTATGAGAACCGTATTGGTTTCCTGAAAAATTCTGATGCGATGGTATATACCCATGCAAAACCTAATCTGAGTGAGTTCCTGCAGCAACGTAAACGCTGGGCTTCAAAAAGCACACGTTATAAAAACAAATCCATTATTGTGCTGGGCGTATTTATCTGGTTTTTCAATGTGAGTATCTTGTTGAACCTGATTACAGGAATATTCTTTATTGGTTTTCTTAAGGTTGCACTGACTCAGCTATTATTAAAAATAATTGCTGAATTTATCTTCCTGATGGATGTGACCAAATTTGCCAGGAGAAGAAGTCTGATGGTTTTACTGCCAGTATTAAATGTATTGCATATACTTTATATCATCTATATAGGGATTGCTGGTAATTCCGGTAAATATAACTGGAAGGGCAGAATGGTTAAATAATGGAGAAAAATACTAGTCCGGCGCAAAAGATATGGGCCAGGTTTAAGAGAAATAAACCTGCTGTAGGAGGACTAATATTTATTCTGATATTGTTGGTGATGGGTGTTCTGGGTTATTTGATTACACCCGATCAGACACCCATGGCAAATACCATGCATTTACAGCTGAGCAATAAAAAACCAGGACGCACATTTCAGTTTCTGGTCATCAGTAAAACAGAGGGAGTCAGTAAAGTAAATATCCTGAGTAAAATGTTATATGGCCAGGAGAAAGCACTTAAAAGTATCCCCATTACAGCTCATAGAATATCCAATAACAGATTATTCATTAAAGAATACATCGGTGACGATGAAGAAGCTACAGAAACCAGCTTTCCACTCCCTGTTAGTCATCAGCAGGAATACCTTAAAGAACACCTGTATAAGCAGACTTTCTGGCTGGGAACAGACGGATATGGAAGAGACCTGTTAAGCCGTCTGATACTGGGCATTCGCGTTTCATTATCTGTGGGATTACTCGCTGTGCTGATCTCTATGAGTATAGGTCTGAGCCTGGGGGCAATGGCAGGATATTTTGGAGGAACGATAGATACCGCTATCAGCTGGCTGATGAATGTGATCTGGTCATTGCCCTCCCTGTTATTGGTGATCGCCATTTCATTTGCTTTGGGGAAAGGATTCTGGCAGATATTTATAGCCGTAGGTCTATCCACCTGGGTAGATGTAGCAAGGATGGTCAGAGGGCAGGTTATCGCGCTTAAGGAAGCAGAATTTGTAGAGGCAGCCAGAGCATTAGGTTTTCCCACATTTCGTATCCTCACCAGGCATATTCTGCCTAATATTGCAGGTCCTGTCCTGGTTATCGCATCAGCAAACTTTGCATCTGCTATTCTGCTTGAAACTGGTCTGAGTTTTCTTGGTTTTGGTGCACAGCCACCTATGCCCAGCTGGGGAAGTATGATCAAAGAAAATTATGGTTATATTGTAATGGATGCAGCTTATCTTGCGATTCTGCCCGGGATGGCCATTATGCTGACAGTGTATGCTTTCAATCTGATGGCAGTTGGTCTGAGCGATGCATTTAAAGTGAAATCACCTGGTACAATAGTATAAAATCAACAATCAATTTTTATTAAATCAGAACATATGTTATTAAACTGTTTTCAACAGGAATTTTTAGAAGCTGGTTGCGATGAAGCAGGCAGAGGCTGTTTAGCCGGACCTGTTTATGCAGCTGCTGTGATTCTTCCACCCGATTTTATTGCAGGAGAGTTAAATGATTCAAAAAAACTATCGCATAAACAACGCGTAGGTTTAAGACACATTATTGAAAAAGAGGCGTTAGCCTGGGCGGTCGCTTCGATAGATAACTATGAAATTGATGAAATCAATATACTAAATGCTTCCTTTCTGGCTATGCACAGAGCGATTGAAAAACTGGTTATTCAGCCAGGATATCTGAGTATTGACGGAAACCGTTTTAAAACATATCCTAGCATTCCTCATAGCTGTATCATTAAAGGAGACGGGAAGTATCTGAATATCGCTGCCGCCTCTATCCTGGCAAAGACACATCGTGACGAGTTTATGGATAATATTTCGGCCGAATATCCCCTGTATCAGTGGAAACAAAACAAGGGTTATCCTACTAAAGTTCATCGTTCTGCGGCTTTGCTTCACGGGCTTAGTCCTTACCATCGTAAAACTTTTGCAATAAGCGATCCTGCGGCTTTTATCGTTTCAGATAATGCCGGATAATTCGTATTTTCACCCTATTGAAAACACTTATACTAAGTAACCGCGTTCCTTTTCCTCCCAATAGTGGTTATCCGATCGTAGTTTACAATACGATGAAAGGATTACTGAATGTGGGGGTTGAGATTACTTTGTTTAGTATCAATACCAACAAACACCGTGTTGACGTCGATGATATTTATGATCCTGTGTATGAAAGGATCAAATTTCATTCTTTTGACCTGGATACTGAAGTTAATCTCTGGGGTGCATTTTTCAATATCTTTTCCAACGAGTCCTATAATGTTTCGCGGTTTTACGACGATGATGCCGCAAAAATTCTTGAAAATATTCTTCGGGAAACAGAGTTTGATATTATTCAGTTTGAGGGATTATTCGTTGTGCCTTATCTTGATGTGGTTAAAAATAATAGTAAAGCGAAATTAATTTATCGTGCACATAATATTGTCTTTGATGTCTGGGAGCGCTTAGCTAACTCAGAACGTTTTACCCCCAGGCGCAGGTACCTTCAGTTTCTTGCCCGCAGGTTAAAGGTTTATGAAACAGAGCAAATCAACCGTTTTCACCAGATCTTTTCCATCAGTGAGCCCGATCGCCACAGTATTCTGCAGTTTGGCTGTCAGGTAGGTGTCGAAGTATTTCCTGTGGCACTGGATTTTGAAAAATATATTATTGATCAGTCGAAAACGAGTTTTCCTACATTATTTCACCTGGGTGCAATGGATTGGCGTCCGAATAAAGAAGGGCTCGAATGGTTTATTGATGAAATCTGGCCGGATATAGAGAAACTAAGCTCCGAACTCAGGTTTTACATAGCCGGTAAACATATGCAGCAACATTTTTATGATTATGACTCCGATAACCTGGTGGTGGAGGGAGAGGTTTTCGATGCTGTTGAGTTTATGAATTCCAAGGCGATTATGATTGTTCCTCTGCTTTCCGGAAGTGGGATGCGGGTAAAAATTATAGAAGGTATGGCTATGAAAAAATGCATTATTGCCACCTCTTATGCAGCCGAAGGACTAAACTGTGAGAATGGTAAGGATATCCTGATCGCAGATACCGCAGACGAGTTTTACCGGTGTATTTTACAATGTATTACACATCCTAACCGATGGCAGGAAATAGGGGAAAATGCCCGTAAAACGGCCGAAAGAGATCATAATTTAGCTACTATTTCCCAAAGGATGCTGAATGTCTATCAGCGGTTAGTAAATGGATAATTTTTATGTACTTTTGCCCTCAATTTTAAGAGCAATAGCGCATGAATAATACCGCATTAACAGAGAAACACATTTCATTAGGAGCTAAAATGGTTCCATTTGCAGGATACAATATGCCCGTTCAGTACGAAGGCATTAATGCAGAACACGCTACAGTCAGAAAAGCCGTAGGCGTTTTTGATGTCAGCCATATGGGCGAATTCATCCTGAAGGGTGAAAATGCATTGGATCTGATTCAACGTGTAAGCAGCAATGATGCTTCGAAATTATATGACGGGAAAGTTCAGTATGCGTATCTTCCGAATGAGGATGGTGGTATCGTAGACGATTTATTGATTTATAAAATCGATGAAATTACCTACATGCTTGTTGTGAATGCTTCGAACATAGAAAAAGACTGGAACTGGATTCAGAAGTTTAACACTAAAGGTGTGGAAATGCACAATATCTCTGACAAAACATCTTTATTAGCTGTTCAGGGACCAAAAGCAGCAGAAGCATTACAGAGTCTGACAGAAATTGACCTGGCTTCTATGGAGTATTATACTTTCAAAAAAGGTGTTTTTGCTGGTGTGGATAATGTAATTGTATCTGCAACAGGTTATACAGGTGCCGGAGGTTTTGAGTTATACTGTGATAATGAGCATGCCGAAACTGTTTGGAATGCCGTTTTTGAAGCTGGTGCTGCGTTTAACATTAAGCCAATTGGTTTAGGTGCGCGTGATACCTTACGTCTGGAAATGGGCTTCTGTTTATATGGAAATGATATTGACGATACTACTTCTCCGATTGAAGCAGGTTTAGGCTGGGTAACCAAGTTCACCAAAGCATTTACCAATTCTGAAGCACTTTTAGCTGAGAAAGAAGCTGGTGTTAAACGTCGTCTGATCGGTTTCGAGATGATTGACCGTGGTATCCCGCGTCATGATTATGAAATCGTTGATGCCGCAGGAAATGTAATCGGTAAAGTAACTTCAGGTACACAATCTCCATCTTTGCAAAAAGCAATAGGCATGGGTTATGTAACCAAGGAGAATGCAAAAGAAGGTTCGGAGATCTTTATCAGTATCCGTAATACCCCGATCAAAGCTAAAGTAGTCAAATTCCCATTTTATAAATAATCCGCTGCCTGCCCTTATATGCAAAGAAAGATAGAAGTCTGTTTAACCCCTGCACTTATAGATTTATACGCTATTGAGAATAGCATTGTCGTAGTTATAGATATTTTAAGAGCAACCTCTTCCATCGTTTATGGAATTGATAATGGGGCACAGGCTATTATTCCCGTAGCCCAGGTAGAAGAATGCCTGGATTATGCCGGTAAGGGCTATTTGCTGGCAGCAGAACGAAACGGGGAAGTAGTTGAAGGCTATGACTTCGGTAATTCCCCGTTTTCCTATACCGCCGAAAAGGTGGCCGGTAAAACTATTGTTTTAACGACAACAAACGGAACCAAGGCACTAAATCTGGCAAAAAAAAGAGCAAGCCAGGTAGTTATAGGTGCTTTTTTAAACCTGGAAGCTTTATGCGGCTGGCTTAAAACACAGGATAAAGACGTATTGCTGCTTTGTGCTGGCTGGAAAGACCAGTTTAACCTGGAGGATACCATTTTTGCAGGTGCTGTTGTGCATCAGCTCCGGAATGGATTTACACATTATGACGATGCCAGCGTTGCTGCCGAAGATTTATACCTGGTTGCCAAAGACAATCTAAGGGCTTATATTAACAAATCGTCACACAGCCATCGTATGATTGCACTCAATATCGAAGAAGATGTCAACTTTTGTCTGCAGTCAAATATCTGCCAGACTATTCCTGTCCTGACAGGAGACCGCCTGGTAGCTCTGAAGACAGAAATCTAAGCATTAAATTCCCTGGCCAGTTCTTTAAAGGTTTCGCTATGCTGAATGGTTTTTAGCGTTTCTTCGTAAGCCAGCCAATAAATTGTTTCTGCTTTTTTCATATCAAAGGTGCTGATTTCTCCCATTCCTTTCGGTTCTATCAGCATATTACAGAAAGCAGATTTCTGTTCCATATCCTTATTGACTGACATTAAACCTGCCCTGGCCATTAAGGTAGTGATATGCGTGATGCTATCCACAGGTTTCAGGTGATTACAGGAAGAACCAATGATAAAATCACAGTTATTGAGTAAAGGTTCGACCGGGAAATTATTCAGAATGCCCCCGTCTACATACATCTGACCATCAATCATAATCGGTTTGAAAATCCCCGGGATACAGGATGATGCCTGAATGGCCTGTATTAACGGACCTTTTGTAAAGTAAATCAGTTTACCCTCACTGAAGTTTGTGGCCGTAATGGTCAATGGAATTTTTAGTTCCTCTATTTTATCGGCCGGAAAATAATCTTTCAGGAGCTGAGCAGTCTGTTCGATACTCACGAGTCCCAGTGCCCCTAATGATGGTCTTACAAAGCGGAGCAGTTTCGTTTTCATGAAGATATCCAGTGCTTCTTCCGGATCAATCCCGGCAGCATAAAAGGCACCTACAATAGCTCCTGCACTCGTACCACTGATATGACTAAAAGTTATTCCTGCATTAGTCAGCGCTTTCAATACACCTAAATGGGCAATTCCCCTGATCCCGCCACCTGACAAAACAATTCCTACTTTCCTCATACTTTACTGTTCATTTTTGGTTTATACTTTGCTCCGTTCAATATCTTCTGCGGATCTTGTTCTTTCATCAGCTCCTGCAGCGTAACCTTAGGGTTCTCTGCCATATATTTTCTGACCATCTGCCAGCCTATCCAAACACCCAGTTTTGGCGCGGATTCATTCTTTTCTCCCAAACCAGGTGTAAAAGGCGCTTCGCTCACATACATCTGTATTTTCTGGTCGTCTGTCTCAAACAGTAGCTTATTTTCTATAAGATAAGCCCAGATGTCCCCTTCAAAGCTTTTACACCAGGCTAATTGTTTCTCCGTATACCCAATTTTCAGGGTGTCCGGAACTTCATCCGCCAGAACCTTATCCATAAAATACAGGATTTTTCCGTTTTCAACCATTTTAGCTAAAAGAGAATGATCTTCATCTCTTTGCGGGAACATTTCTTCTCTTGCAAAAGTTTCCGTTAGTCTGGGTACAACATAATCAGGAGTAAAACGTCTGGATAGGTATAAAGGTACACTCTCTATAATCGCTCTGTAAAATTTGCTGTTTTTACCTAAAAACATATCCAGTCCTATACCCATATAACCATCACCGATTGGCGTCTGTACAGAGAAGCCGGATACAAAGGTGATAAACCTGGGGATTTTAATCTTCGGGTAGTAATATTTAATATATTTAAAAGTCTGGTTCAGGTCTTTCTCTATGGGGGCCATATCCCTGAACACACTGTCTGCTTCAGTATTCAGGTCGGTATAAGCCTTATCCTTATATAGCGTAGACAGGATTACCTGATCAGTATAACTTTTATCTCCTACCATTCTGTGGATGTAATCATCGTAAAAAAAGCCATATTTCTTCTGGAGGGAAAGATCTGTTTCCACCAGATTTTTGTGCTTTCCTGCATATAAGTCCCGGTCAAATCTTTCGATGTGGATATCCACTTTAATATCATCCACATTAGGCTTCCCACCTTGTTTGCAGGAAAAAAATGTGACTACACACAGAAAAATTAGATAAATTTGGAGATGTTTAACGTTATACTTCATTGGTAACAAATATAAACAGATCAGGGGTGTCTTCAATACCCATCACAAACAAATATGATACAAATGAAACAAATACTTACCGGAATTTTATTGACAATTTTAACAAGTACTGCCTTTGCTCAGCAGGGGCCGGAACCTTATTATGGTTTCAGATTAGGTCTAACTGCACATCCGACTTTTGGCTGGGCTAAACCGCAGAATGGTAAAGGTGACGGTTTTAGCCTGGGTTTTGCCTACGGATTACTGGCAGATTTCAATTTTGCTGAAAACTACAGCTTCTCAACCGGGTTAACGATTACCAGTATCAATGGAAAAACAACAGAAATCAATCCGCGGCCATATTATGATGCTACGGCTTATCCGAATCCCACTGCCTATAATCTTAAATATAAAATGCAGTACATTGAAATTCCGCTGACGGTAAAATTAAAGACGGAGAAAATAGGGGATGTACGCTGGTACGGTCAGTTTGGTCTTTCCAATGATTTCAATATCAGCGCAAGACAGGATGTATCTGTAGCCGGAAAAAGTATTGTTCAGGATGATCATATTGGTAAAGACACGAATTTCTACCGTGCAGGTTTGATTATCGGAGCTGGACTGGAATACGATGTGGCAAGAAATACGAGTGTAACTACTGGTTTAACATTTAATAACGGATTTACTGATATATCTTCTGCACCAGGCAGGAGTACACGCAACCATTTCGTAAGTTTAAATTTCGGGGTATTCTTTTAGCAGATTATGAAGATAGCATTGGCGCAGCTTAATTACCATGTGGGTAATTTTGAGAGCAATACAAAAAAAATTATAGACCATATTAAACTGGCAAAGGCCGATGGCGCTGACCTGGTTGTATTCGCCGAGCTGGCAGTATGTGGTTATCCGCCACGTGATTTTCTCGAATTCGAAGAATTCATCACTTTGTGTGAAGAAGCGGGGGAGGAAATCGCCAGTCATTGTGAAGGGATTGCCTGTATTGTCGGCCTTCCGGTCAGAAATGAGCAGGCAGCTGGTAAAGACTTGTTTAATGCAGCTTATTTTATTGCCGATAAACAGATCAGATCTATAGCAAGGAAGGCATTGTTACCTAATTACGATGTTTTTGATGAATACAGGTATTTTGAACCTGCATCTCAGTTTGAATGTATCGATTATAAAGGAACGCGGATTGCGCTGACTATCTGTGAGGATCTGTGGAATATTAACAATAATCCGTTGTATGTTTCTAATCCGATGGATGAGCTGATCAAACAGCGGCCGGATGTGATGATTAATATTGCTGCCTCCCCGTTTTCTTACCAGCATGATGATGAACGCAGGATCGTGCTTGCTGACAATGCGAAAAAATATAACCTCCCACTGTTGTATGTGAACCAGGTTGGTGCACAGACAGAACTTATTTTTGATGGGGGATCAATGGTATTTGACAAAGAAGGGAACATGCTCGATGAGATGCCTTACTTTAAAGAGTATTTAAGGACTTATACGCTTGCCGGACAGAGAATCGAAGGGTATAGTCCGGTTGAACATGTGCTGGTGCCTGACATCGCTCAGATTCACGATGCGCTGGTTATGGGAATTCAGGATTATTTTGTGAAATCTGGTTTTTCTAAAGCTGTACTGGGGTTATCAGGAGGAATTGATTCTGCTATAGTTTGTGCACTGGCCTGTCGTGCCCTGGGACCGGAGAATGTAATGGCAGTCTTAATGCCATCGAAATATTCTTCGGATCATTCTATACAGGATGCACTGGATCTGGTGGAAAATTTCGGCTGTAAGCATGAGATCATTTCGATTGCAGAAGCTGCAGATGCTTTTGATAGTATGATGGCAGGTGCATTTAAAGGTTTACCTTTTAATCTGACAGAAGAGAATATACAAGCCCGGAGCAGGGGGATTGTCGTGATGGCGATGTCTAATAAGTTTGGTTATATCTTGCTGAATACCTCTAATAAGAGTGAATGTGCAGTGGGTTATGGCACTTTATATGGTGACATGTGCGGCGCGATCGGTGTGATCGGGGATGTATATAAAACACAGATTTATGAGCTGGCACATTATATCAATAAGGATAAGGAACTGATTCCGGAGAATACGATCGTTAAACCACCTTCGGCAGAGCTTAGGCCAGGTCAGAAGGATTCGGACTCGCTGCCTGACTATGATACCCTGGATACGATCCTTTATCAGTTCATTGAATTGAAAAAGACTTCGAAAGATATTATTGCTATGGGTTATGAAGAAGGGCTTGTGAGGAGGATAATTAAAATGGTGAACGGAGCCGAGTTTAAACGTTATCAGACACCCCCTATACTGAGAGTTTCTCCTAAAGCATTTGGAAGTGGAAGAAGGATGCCGATTGTAGGCAAATATCTGGCATAAGTTTTAGTAAACTGGATAAAAAACAAGAGGTCGTTATTTTTGAGCCGGATCTTTAGCGAAAGATATGCTCAAAAATAACGACCCCTTGTTTTTTATTTCTGGTGTTTTTTCTTCCTGATAAAAGTATAATAAGGGATGAATAAAGCTAGTATAATACCCGTAAGGCTTAACAACTGAGCAATAATATCTCCGCTTTTTACATAGAACGTAAGCTGGTCATTAAGGTTCACATCCATTTTCAAAGCGTCGCGTGTCCACCATTTGGATTGTTTGACAACATCTCCACGTTGATTGATGAAACCGGAAATCCCTGTGTTGGCCGAACGGACAACCCATCTGCGGGTTTCGATAGCACGTAGTTTAGCATACTGGAAATGCTGGTCTTTACCCGAAGTATTACCCCACCAGCCATCGTTGGTGATGATGGCAATCAGCTGCGCTCCGTTTTTTACAGATTCTCCGATCCAGCTTCCCCATAGTGATTCATAACAGATTACCGGAGCTACACCCACACCATTTTGTGAGTAAAAGACACCTGGATTATCCTGCCATCCCCAACCAGAAACTGTTCCTCCAAGACCTGCAAATGCAGGGGCAAGGAAGGATAGGGTTTTTGGGAAAGGCATTTTTTCGACCCCGGGTACGAGTTTTGATTTATGATAAAACTGGACGTTGGCAGAGTTCTCTACCTGCATGGCAGAGTTATAATTATCGAAGTATTGATTCGCATTAGGGTTAAACTTAGCCGAGATGGTTCGCTTGTCATTGTAGAATTTCAAACTTTCTATACCTGTAATCAGCGTACCGTTTTTATACTTATTCAGGAAAGACTGAGCAGTGATAAATTCAGAAGCACTACGGATCCGGTCTTCATCTGCATAACTTGGAATCGCTGTTTCCGGCCAGATAAAGTATTCAGTATTGGGCTGGGCAATTGAATCAGACAAGTGGATCAGGGTTTTTAGCTGATCAGCAGGAGAGATTCCTCCCATTTTTTCATATGGATCAATGTTTGGCTGAACGACAACCACGTTGATGGGCATAGTCTTTTCTTTGTAGCCATAATATTTAATCAGGGAAATTCCTGCCGGGACAATCAGAAAGACCAGCCAGGCCAGACCAGGTCTGATTTTAAGATAACCCGTTTTTGATCTGAAACTTTTATATGCTTCAAATGCCAGAATATTACTGACCATAATCCATACAGAGCCACCGTATACGCCGGTAGTCTCATACCACTGGGCAAGCTGATGCATACCCGCAAGCCCGTTCCCCAGGGTCATCCATGGAAAGGCAAGATCCCAGCTTGCATGTAAATACTCCATGCCAACCCAGAAGCTGACTAAAGCAAGATAAGCAATGCGCTGATTGCTGACCACTGTGCGAAAGCGGTAATAGAGCCAGAAGGCAAAGGTCATCAGCAGGGCACCTAATCCATAAGGGATCAAAGAAATTAACAGCGCAACAACAGGACTGTTATAAGCACTGATCGCATTGTAAACCCAATAAATAGTAGCGGTGTTCCAGACCAGAAAAGTAAGACCTGAAGTCAGAAATACCTTTTTGCCTGTTTTCTTTTCTCCTTTTTTGATCAGTTCATCCAGTGCGATGAATAAAGGAACAAGACCGATCAGTAGCAAAGGAGCGGCGAAAGTATGCGGCGGCCAGGCCAGCCATAATAAAAATGCACTTAAAAGGGCAAGCAGGTAGGTAGATGTAGCTTTCATTGATGGGGTTATTGAGCTCCTTAGAACGTATCTAGTATATCAGCTTTTTTAGCTTCGTATTCGGCCTGGGTAATTAATTGTTTATCGTATAAAGTTTTAAGCTTTCTCAGTTTAAGGGTCGTCTCATCCTCAGGTTCTTCTACCGGTACAGGAGGTACATAAGCAACCACAGGTTCCTCAGCAGGAATAACTTCGGTCGCAGGTGTTTCCGTTACTGGTGCAGTAACTGGCTGATTAGCTCTTTTTTCATCCAGATCAAGCTGTCTTTGTTGTTCCTTATAGGCTTCTAATTGTTCATAAGCAGCCTGATATAGTTTGCGGGCCTGTACTTTAGGAATATATTCAGTAATGATATTTTCACCATGCTGCGGAACACAGATGAATTTAGAACCGAAGATTTCTTCTTTGAAGGAAACCTCTTTAATGCTTTTCCAGGAGATATCCTTGAAGTTCATCGTGATCCCGAAGTTTGCCGGCTCACAGTAAAAAATACGTCTGTTACTAACTACGATACAGTCAGGAAGAAGATTTACAGCAGGTCTTTTTTGTACCGCAAGGTAGATCAGCTCCTCGTTCGTTGTCAGCATGTCATTCAGTTTACCTAAAACTTTTTCAACAGCTTTAGGGTCCTGCTCATCACTCAAAAATCTATCTATTAAAATCATATTGTTTTATTTTTAAAGCCCTTACGTATTTAGTCCTTTTCGTAAGAGCGTTTTTCCTTTTTAGTTTCTTCTTTTCCGGCAACACAAATTACAAATTCACCTTTTAAAATATTGTTTTCAAAATGTGATTTTATCTCCATCAGTGTACCTCTCACAGTTTCCTCATAAAGTTTGGTCAGTTCCCTGCTAACAGAAGCTTGTCTTTCCTCGCCAAAAAACTGGGCGAATTCTTCCAGTGTCTTCAGCAAACGATGTGGGCTTTCATAAAGAATGATCGTTCTTTCTTCTTCAGCCAGCTTTTTTAAGCGTGTTTGTCTTCCTTTTTTGACAGGAAGGAAACCTTCAAAAACAAAAGAATCCGTAGGCAGACCAGAGTTAACCAGCGCTGGTACGAACGCTGTGGCGCCAGGTAAACATTCTACGGGCAAATCATTTTTTAACACTTCCCTGACCAGGAAAAACCCCGGATCAGAGATCGCAGGTGTTCCGGCATCAGAAATCAGTGCTACATTTTTCCCTTCCTTCAAAAACCGGATGATCTCTGAGGTCGCTTTATGTTCGTTATGCTGATGATGTGAATAAGCTTTTTTATCAATACCAAAATGCTTTAATAAAGGCGCACTGGTACGGGTATCTTCGGCCAGGATGACATCTGCTTCTTTTAAAACGCGGATAGCCCTGAAAGTCATGTCTTCCAGATTGCCGATAGGTGTAGGAACCAGAAATAGTTTACCGCCCATAGTATTCTCCAAACTCTTGTTATATTTGTTAAAAAAATTAAATAATGCTGCAAGTTAACTATATCCGCGAAAATAGAGAGAAAGTTTTAGAACGCCTGGGCGTCCGTAATTTCAAACAACCAGAACTGGTTGATGAAATTATCAAATTAGATGAAGAACGCAGACAAACTCAAACTTCGCTGGATAACCTGTCCGCTATCGCTAACGCTAATGCTAAACAAGTAGGCGAATTGATGCGTAATGGTAAAAAAGACGAAGCTGAGGTTATCAAAGCAGAAACAGCATCGAATAAAGAACATATCAAAACAATGTCAGATGAGCTGGCTGTCATAGAGCTGCACCTGCACAATGCATTAGTACAATTACCTAATTTACCATCAGAACAGGTACCTGCCGGAACTACACCCGAAGAGAATGAAGTTGTTCTTACCCATGGTGCACCAGCAGAATTGCATGGAAAAGCTTTACCACACTGGGAACTGACGGCTAAATATGATATTATAGATTTTGAACTGGGCACTAAAATTACCGGCGCAGGTTTCCCTGTATATAAAGGTAAGGGTGCCCGTTTACAGCGTGCCCTGATTAATTTCTTCCTTGATCGTGCTACTGAGCAGGGATACAGAGAAATGCAGGTACCTTTAATGGTTAATGAGGCTTCTGGTTTCGGAACAGGTCAGTTGCCCGATAAAGAAGGACAGATGTATCATTCTACAGTGGATAATCTATACCTGATCCCAACTGCTGAAGTTCCGGTAACGAACCTTTACCGTGATGTGATTTTAAAAGAGGAAGAATTACCGATTAAAAATACGGCTTATACACCTTGTTTCCGTCGCGAGGCTGGATCTTATGGTGCACATGTACGTGGATTAAACAGATTACACCAGTTTGATAAAGTAGAACTTGTACAGGTTGTACATCCTGAAAAATCATACGAAGTTTTAGAAGAGATGAGTGTTTATGTACAGTCTTTACTCAAAGATCTGGGCTTACATTTCCGTGTCTTACGTTTATGCGGAGGTGATATGGGCTTTACTTCAGCGATGACTTATGACATGGAAGTATGGAGTGCTGCGCAGCAGCGCTGGTTAGAAGTATCTTCTGTATCAAATTTTGAGTCTTATCAGACTAACCGTTTGAAATTAAGATTTAAGGGTAATACTGGTAAAACACAACTGGCGCATACTTTAAATGGTAGCGCTTTAGCTCTACCACGTATCGTGGCAGCTATATTGGAAAACTATCAGACTGAAGACGGAATTATGATTCCGGAAGTTTTAGTGAAATATACCGGATTTGACCGTATCAGTTAATCCTTTTCTAAGGCTAAATAAAAAAGCGGGTGTTCCTATTGAAGGGAATGCCCGCTTTTTATTTGAAGTGATCCTGCAAATTAGAGAATCAGAATCAGTAATAAGATAATGATAATAATTGCACCAACAGAAAGATAAACACCACCGCTGATTCCACGGGCACGTTGTTTCATTTCCCTTAATTCCTTGCGCAGCTCTTTCTTTTCTGCTCTGGACATATTTGATTTGTCCATTGCTTTGATTTCTTCAACGCGGTTAACGATTTTCTGAAGTTCAGCTTTTTGTTCTACAGTCATTTCAACTTTGTCTTTAGTTGTAGCGGCTGAAACAGTATTCATACTGGTTCCTAAAAGGAAGATTAATGCGAAAGAATAGATTAATTTTTTCATGGTTTTATAATTTAATTTATAGGGTGTCTGACAGATCTATGACATAACAAAAAACCTACCAAAAGAATTGATAGGTTTTTAAAGTAGTTAATTGGCTGATATATAGTTGTTTTGTTGGCTCTTTGTTACTGGTAAACAGTACATGAAACCTTCAAACGTGTATACTATGATGGTCGTTATCTGATTTCAAAAACAGTATTCATCACATAACTTAGTTTTATCTTTTTGAAATCAATTTCAGGAGCCGGGGCTGCATCCTCTGCCATAGCAGATTTCATCATCATCATTCCCGAAGCACGGTAACCTGGCTGAGGGAAGTTTTCATTTCCTTGTTCCTGGATGTCAATTACACTACCTAACTGATTTCCCAGCGCTTCTACTAAATAAGTTGCTTTTGCCTTTGCAGCCAGTAATGCCTTAATTTTAAGGTCTTTCTTTAAAGACTCAATTTTAGAATAGTCATAGCTGTCTACGTTAGTATAAGCTACACCTTTAGGGTCAACCGAACCAATAATTTCGTTCCATTTATTTAGGTCAGTAACTTTAAGACGATATTGTTTGCTTACTAAGAAGTCTGGATTTTTCTTTTTCTCAGGTGCAGTGTTATAGCTTGACAGACTATTAATCATCAGATTTTCTTTAGCAATACCTGCATTCTTTATGGCATTATATAACTGGTTTTCCAGATCTGTAATCTCTACTTTTTTCTTGCTGTTACCATCTTTCAGATATTCTTTCAATGAGATGCTGATATAGATAATATCCGGAGTAACTTCAGTTTCAGCTGTTCCGCTAACGGTAATTTTTTTTCTTAAATCTACTTGTTGAGCCATAGCACTAACACTAATTAATGTAACAAAGGCAAGGACTAATAATTTTTTCATAATAAATTTCTATTTGTGTGTATTTACAGACTAGATGTAAAAATCATGCCGTTTCCATAATTGAAATTGAAGAATTTTAATTTTATGCAAATTAAAGATATTTTCTTTTTAATATTCTATTTATTTAAAACCGCAGATGCTATGATGATAAAATGGTTTTGCTGTCCTTCCACTCGGCCCCATATGTCTTGAAAAAACCATGTCAATACTGAGACTGAATTGTATTAAAGAGAAACGTATTTCTATGTAAAATATATTTTCGAACTTTTTAATGTGTAATTAACTAATTATATGGCACTTGTTTATCTATTTAAGAAGTTTATGTTGGTTTTTAGGTTTAATAATTTTCTTTGTTTTTTGTGAACGCAATTATTATCCTGATATTACGGCCGTTTGAAGCATCTATGTTGTCAAACAAATACCTGATTTATTACACAAAGGTTATAACACGCTCAATAATGACCAAATCTATGCTGCTGCACCATACTTCTCCTTGGTGTTTTCTATCATTAAGATATTTAATTGAGCAGTAATAACAAGCAACCAAGCACCTTAACAATAATTTATTATCTAATATACTGCAACTTCAAATGAGGAACACAAGACTGCTATCGTTCAATTCCATTTATTTCTTTCCCGAGATTTATTACCTTATTCACAAGCTCAAAAGACTAGGAGCGAAAACCTTCCCTATTTTGGGACTCCTGTTATTAACTAGTATGCTGAGTAATGCTCAATCTACAGCCCCTAAAGTATTATTACCCTCGCCTAATGCTGCGGCTCTTGGTGTTTACGGTCAGGTTCCTGTTTCTCTTTTTAACGGGTTACCACAAATTTCTATTCCAATTGAAAATATTAAAGCAGGCGGGGCGGATGTGGATATTAGTTTAAGCTATTATGCAGGTGGGATACGGCCGGATGATCATCCTGGTTGGGTAGGTTCTGGCTGGAATGTGAACGTGGGGGGCTCAATTACCAGAAAAGTGAATGGAGGTGTTGATGAAATAATTACTCCAGGATTTGATGATGAAAATATTTATAGTTATTACTATGATTATGGCTATTTAAATAATCCAGATTGGTATTCTGAAGCCTCATTAAAAGGAATATATTCAAGTCCGTTGGGGCGTGCAATACCGGATCCAGATGAATTTATATTTAATTTTGGTAATTATTCCGGATCCTTTTATTATAATCATAAAGGGAAATGGCAGGTGAAATCTGATCAGCCAATAGGCCTTGAAGTAGAGTTAATGAATAATTTTGAACTTCAAAAACAGCAGGAAGGGATGTCGTCGATCTACTTAAGACGGATTTTCTATAAGTTCACACTGATCACTCCTGATGGTGCTAAATACATTTTTGGTGGAAACCCACAGTCGATTGAATTTACCAGAGGTTCAGGTTCGACTAATAGTTACAATAGTGATGTAGTCCCTAATTCATGGTTCTTAACTAAGATTATTACCAATACAAAAAGAGAGGTGAATTTCTTGTATGAACGCGGGCCTATCATTGCACCACTTTCAACTTATGCATCGATATACTCCGTTTATGCAGCAGGAAGCCCTATTGGTAACAGGGGTTTTAAGTTAGGAAAAGCAGTGTCAATTATCAATCCTGTTTATTTAAAGGAAATCCAGACTTTAGATCAAAAAGTAGTGTTTTCAAGGTCTAAAAGCAACGAGTTGTCCTATAATTATGATGATGTAAATGATGACCTTGAGAACATGGCTACAACTTATTCTGATATTAGCAGAAATGGTACAGGAAAGTCAATTCAGCAGAACATCAGCTGGCAAAAACTAGATTCGATTTCTTTCTATACGAATACATCAGTGTTTTTGAAGAAGTTTGCTTTTTCTTATAAAGAGCTGGCCACTTCCCGTTTGATGCTGGATAGTGTCAGAGAAATGGGGTCCGATAGAAGTAGTAAGCCGGCCTATCAATTTTTTTATAATAATGGAGCTCTGCCAGATTATAATTCCAGAAAAACTGATCATTGGGGTTTTTACAATGGGCGAGATTATTTTGGAGGATTTCCGAGGTATGGTACTGTAGATGAGCTATGGGCGAACGTCTACAAAAAAGAAAATATACCGGCTTATACTTTGAGCAAGGATCAGGACACGACTTTGATGGCCTATGGTACAATTTCTTCCATCAAATATCCTACAGGTGGTACGACCAATTTTAAATTTGAACCTCATGAGTTTGGTCTGGTAGCTAAACGTTATCCTTTTGAGGTCGAAAGTACGGCAAATACCAAGTTGGGAGGATTAAGAATAAGTAAGATATGGGATGAAGACGAATTTGGAAAGATAAGTAATCTTAAAGAGTACAGATATGTATTAAACTATAATGCTGATGGAAAGAATTCGAGCGGAATTTTAGCCGGCAGACCGCAGTATCTTGAAGAAGGTAAAGGTCAGTATTCAAAAGGAGGATTTATTGACTATTGGTATTGGAACGATTATTCTGTAGAACCATTGAGTCAAACAAATGGAAGTTATATAACCTATACTGAAGTCGCTGAAAAATTAGCCGATGGCAGTTACACTATTTTCAATTATTCGAATCATGATCAGATTAAATATCGTGATGCAGCCCCAATGTCAATTATTCATCCTTCCCTAAACCAGTGGCTTCTTGATCCAAACACGAGCTTCTCTTTATTGCGTGGAAAATTACTTGAAAAACGGATGTATAGTTCAGGTAATATTATACAGCGTGATACCAGGTATGAATATAATGAAACAATAGGGCGGTCTGATGAGGAGGCCATTCGTGTTGATCATTATAAGCAGCGGTATTTTAATTTGGGAAATGGTCTGTTTGAGAACAGATCAACAGCATATTACATCTACACTTTCCCGGTTTTAATGAAGAAAGAGTCGGATTTCCTGTATGATGCTATGGGGTTAAATCCGGTTAATGTCGAGAAAAACAAAGAATACGATGCTTCCACTTATAATGTAATTCAGGAAAGTCAATTAAGTAGCAGTGGAAATGGTGTAGTGGCGGTTAACCATATTACGTCTTATCGTTACCCTAATAATATGTTGAATACTGATCCTACTGGTATATATAATAAGATGTATACTGATCATGTGTTATCTCCGGTAATAGAGAAAAGTGTTTATTCCGATAAATCATTAGTGAGCGGTGAAAGAATAACTTATTACAGTCCTTTTGCCGGAATCTATCTGCCTAAACTTCAGGAACATCAGGGTGCTGATGGTCGTTATGAATCTATTTTAGCTTACAATAACTACGATAAAAACGGTAATATATTAAGCCTCACGCAGATTGGAGGAAATACGATTAATTACATCTGGAGTAACCTGGGACTTCTTCCAGCTGCTGAAATCACCAATGTGGACTATTCAACTATTGAAAATACAGTAGGTAAAGCTAAAGTTGAAGCATTAAGAGAATTGGCTGCCCCAGATAAAGTGGCTGTGGATAACTTTCTGGCACCCCTCAAAACTGCGCATCCTGAGGCTTTTATTAAGAGTTTCTCCTATAAACCTTCGGTTGGTATGAGTTCTGAAACTGATATCAAAGACAAAACGACATTTTATGATTACGATGAATTTGGAAGGTTGAGATATGTGAAAGATCAAAATAACTATATAATTAAAGCTATCAATTATAATTATTCTAATCAAAAACCTGTTTTGACTTTTAAAAATGCAACAAGATCCGGAATATTTACAAAGAATGATTGTGCTTCAGGAACTGGTACGCAGGTAACTTACGAAGTTCCCAAGGGCACCTACACCTCTTTTCAGAGTGTTGATGCCGCAAATGCGATGGCGGATCGTGAAATCGCAGCTAAAGGGCAAGCATATGCCAATCATAATGGTAGCTGTACACCAGAAGCCGTAATTTATAAAAACGTAGAGAGATCAGGAATGCTCACGAAGAATGACTGTGCCACAGGAACGGGGACTCAGGTTTTGTACACAATTCCTGCTGGCAAATACAGTTCTACTCAAAGTGTCGAAGCGGCAAATACATTAGCGGATGCTGAATTTGGGACTGAAGGACAAAAATATGCAAATACAAATGGGAGCTGTACGCCGTCAAGCGTATCAACATATTTCAACATCACGAATAAATCCAACAATATCGTCTATTTTCTGCTAAATGCGAATGGAAATATTATCGCTGGTCCTCAGTCTGTAGGGCCAAACTCAACTTTGACCATAAGTGGTAATGTCCCTGCCAGTGCCAATTCTACTCTTGTTTTTAAGATTACATCGGGTTATATACCAAACTCGGCTGTCTTAAATGCTTTCTGGGGTAGACTTTATGGAGGAATTAGTGTGAAAGATTCGGCAGTTACTTTTACTGGGGCTAAGTTATCTGTTTCACAGAGTGTTGATGTAACGTTTAATTAATATGAAGATCAAGAATATAATAATAAGTAATTCTGGAAAATTCTTTTTTTCAGCTTCAGTACTCCTGTTTTTTTTGCAAAGCAATGTAAGTGCCCAGAAAAAAGACGAGAAACTCGATAAAGATGTAGAACTTAATAAATATGATGGAAAACTTGAAATAAAGGCTTCCCGTAGTATCACCTTGTTACCTGGATTTGAGATTCCTGCTCCGCCTTTGGGCCAGTCTGTACTTATTTATACTTTGGCAGATTTTAAAAGCTATGTTGATTTTGCCGGAGTTCCAAGTCAGGGAGAAAACTTTATTAGTACCAAAATATTTAAGGTTAAAGATGTGAATCCTGATAATCTGGACTTTACAAGGCTTGTAGGCGATGTAAATCAGACTGTTCAATATTTTGATGGACTTGGCAGGGTCAAGCAAACAGTCAATGTGCAGGCTAGCAGTACTTTTCGTGATATTGTGCAGCCTATAGAATATGATGGACTTGGTAGGGAGGCTAGGAAATATTTACCATATAGTTCTACTCTGGCCAGCGGCAACGGCGGATGCAGATTAAATGGTATCAATGATCAAATGGGATTTTACCTAAATCCGACAGTGTTCAATGCACCCAATGTAGCTGCAATCCCTAATGCGGCTTTCTCCGAAACTCTTTTTGAAGTTTCACCCTTAAGCAGGGTGGCAGAGCAAGGTGCTTCAGGTGATGCATGGCAGATCAGGAATGGGCATACCATCAAGTTGAGTCATGGAAGTAATAATGATAAAGACGATCTGAAAACGGATGGAAATTATGCAGTAAGAATATATCTGGCGAATGCTGGTTCTTCGGGACCTGAGTGTACGCTTTCGGGAGCCGGTTATTATGCGGTTAATCAATTATACCTTTCTATCTCTAAAGATGAAAATTGGGTAACAGGTGATGGTAAAGCAGGAACAATTGAAGAGTATACGGATAAAGAGGACAGGATCGTGCTGCGAAGGTTCTTTAATAGAAGAACAGATGGTGCGATAGAAGTATTGTCGACCTATTATGTATATGATTATCTGGGTAATCTTTGTTATGTGATACCACCGGGTGCTAATCCAGACACTGGAACAATCAATGCTGCTGTATTGAATAGTTTTTGTTATCAGTATCGCTATGACGCCAGGAAAAGGATGATTGAAAAATGGGTGCCTGGTAATCTGGCCTGGAGCAGCACAATTTATAATAAATTAGATCAGGTGGTTTTGACACAGGATGCGAATCAGAAAAAAGGTGGAAAATGGACTTATACAAAATATGATGCGTTGGGCAGGGACATAATGACAGGGATTTACAGTAATGCAGCGTCTCGCGCTGACCTGCAGACCACGGTTAGTGCTGATAGTGTTTTGTGGGAAAAACGAAACCCTAATGAGGATTATAGTAACCTGGCTTTTCCGCGAAGTGGGGGAGAACTTTATACTGTCAAATATTATGATGATTATAGTTTTCCCTCAGGTACATCTCATATTTTTAGCGGTTCAAGTGCAAAAACCAAAGGACTCTTAACCGGGACCAGGGTTAAAGTCCTGGATGGTGATAAGCAACCAATGTTGTATGCCTGGAGTTTTTATGATGAGGAAGGCCGGGTATCAAAGACTTTTGCGGAACATTATCTTTCAGGAGAAAGAAATGCTGCGAACTACGATGAAATTGAGAATACTTATAATTTTGCAGGAGAGTTGACAGCCAGCACTAAGGTTCATCATGCAGGAGGGGGAGCAACAACGGTTGCCAATCGTTATTTTTATGATCATGCGGGTCGGAAGCTTGCGGTTCTGGAGTCAATTAACGGGAGTCCTGAGGTGGTTTTGAGCAAACTGGAATATAATGAAATAGGCCAGCTGATGAATAAATCAGTTCATAGCACTGATAACGGGAGCAGTTACCTGCAAAACAGTACTTACACCTATAATGAGAGAGGCTGGATGAAAAGTAATACCTCTCCTCAATTCAGTTTCGAATTGAAGTATCAGGATAGTGCCAGCCCTCAGTATAACGGAAATATAGGAAACCAATTTTGGGGTAAGTCAGGAACTAATACTAACATCTTTACTTATAATTATGATAAGATTAACCGGTTGATAAATGCGGTAAGTACTGGAGTAGTAATGAGTGAAACAATGTCCTATGATGCGATGGGAAATATTTCTGATTTAACAAGAGATGGAAAAAATGGACATTATACCTATATAGGTAATCAGTTAAATAGAGTTGATGGGGGGCTGGCTACTGGTATTTATAATTATGATGATAATGGAAATGCTATAACTGATGGTAGAAAAGGTGTTACATTAACTTATAACTATCTCAATTTGCCACAGAAGGCTGTTGCTGTGGATTTGAATGTAAATTATGTTTATGATGCAACGGGAAATAAGTTAAGAAAGACAAGCGGAGATACCAAAACGGATTATATTGGCGGTATTCAATATACAAATGGGGTAATCGATGTTATTGCCACAGAAGAAGGCCAGGCGAGAAATAATCAGGGTACCTACAGTTATGAATATAACTTGTCAGATCACCTGGGTAATGTAAGAATGACCTTTAACAAACATCCGGTTGAAAATATATTAGCTATACAGCAGAGTGATGATTATTATGCATTTGGATTAAGAAAAAATTCAAAACTTGGATCTAATAAGTATCTTTACAATGGGAAGGAGTTACAGGAAGAGTTAGGAGAATATGATTACGGTGCCAGGTTCTATGACCCGGTGATTGGGAGGTGGAATGTGGTGGATCCGTTGGCGGAGAAGAGTAGACGGTTTAGTCCTTATGTTTATGGGAATAATAATCCAATAAGATTTATTGACCCCGATGGTATGGAAGCAATGGATCCTGGTGATAGATTTAAGACTATTAAAGAAGCAGCTACAGATTTTGCTAAATTATACAACGATAATTCAATAAAGGAGAAGCAAGAATATGGGACTACGATTTATAAAGGAGTTGAAGGAGGTGAAACATATTACTCGTATGTAGAGCCTTCGACTGGTGGTAATGACGGTGTTAGGGTTAGTATGAGTAGCCCAGTTTATGAAACTGTAGCTACGGCTCATACGCATGGTGCCGAAGAGAAAGGATATGTAAATAATGATTTCTCACCAGCAGATAAGACGAATGCTAAATCAAGAGATGTTCCTAACTTTGTTGCAACTCCTGAAGGAACATTAAAAATGTATGATCCGTCAAACAATAAGACGAGTTTGATCGCAAAAGATATACCAAGTGATGTTAATTCTCCAACAAGGGTTAACAATATTGATTCGGGGCAGTTGCCAAAAAATGAACCTACTAGAAATATGTCGAACAGATTTAGAGATTTTATATCCTTACCTGTTGGACAAACTGCTTCGGGGGTAAGAAATGCGGCGCCAAATGCTGTTAATAATTTACGAACAGGTTTTAACGGTTTTATAAATTCTGTAAGATCAGGGATTGCATTTTATCATTAATTAAAACAGAAACAATGAGATTATTTCATAGAAGTATTAGATTGTGGTTGGTTATATTAATAACGGTTCCGCTTTTAGTGAAATGCCGTCCTAGTATAAGTCAAGCCGAGTGGGATATTAGTCAAGGGTATGTGCCGGATAGCACAACTGCGGTACAAATTGCACAAGTATTATTTGTTCGTGTTTATGGAGAGAAGGTACTTAAGAAAAAACCTTTTATTGCAACTTTGAAGAATGGAGAGATATGGGTGGTAGAAGGAAGTGTAGATGAAGGTGTGGATGGAGGTGTTCCTCATATTGAAATTCAGAAGTCTGATGGTAAGATAGTTAAACTTTACCATTACAAATAAATACTCGTCCGCGTAAATTTTATAAGAAAAAATAATTGATTTCAATGTTGATAGGGGTGGTAGTAAATTAAATGTTTTAATAAAGTGAGAACAGTGTCTTATTAAACATAGGACAAAAATTGATTATGAATATTACATTTCTCGTTGTAGGAATTGCTTCCATAGTAATAGGTGTGATTATGATGACAAAGAGTAAGTTTTATAAGTATAAGACTAGCGATATGCTGTTTACTGCTAAACTGAGGACTTTTCTTAGCTCTGCTATTTTGGCATTGTGCGGAATGTTGATTGTTGCTAACGAACTTAAGAAGTTACTGTAATAGCAATTAGGATGCTAATTGTATTCTGTTAAGCACGCGTGATGTATTAATTCCTAAATCTGGGTTAGTAGTTTATTGCGGATTATTATAGGCTAGGGCTGGATTATAGTTAGACGATAAATATTTTTCACTCCTATCGCTAGTCAGAACTTCAATACCTTTCATTCAGAATAAGTGATTTAAGCTAAAAAGGGTACAAACATTCAATGTTTGTACCCTTTTTAGCTTAAATCACTTATTCTCTAATTACTCATCGGATCAGCTACTGCAGCTTTGCTGCCAGCTTTTTGTTTACCGCCCTGTGCATTCATTGCTTTCAGTTTAGCCAGCTGATCAGGCTTAAGGATCGTCTGATATTGCTGCATACGGTATTCAGCAATCTGTTTAGATGCCCCCGGAGTTTTCTGCGTAGCTTGTTTTAACGCATCTTTACGGCGGATACATTCTGTATTTACCGCTAGGACCTTAGTATATTGGCCATCATCCAGAGAAAGTTTTTTCTGTAACTCTTTGGAATAGGCGACCGCTCTCTGCTCAGCTGGAACGGCAGCTGCCGTCTTTTGCATTGTTTTTTGTGCTTTTACTGGTACCTGTTGCTTTGCTGCAGCAACCGGAGAAGCCGTTTGCGCTACGGCAGGAAGTACTGCTGCGGCAAAGGCAAATGCTAAAATGAATTTTTTCATAAGCTTTTAATTTTTTAATGTAATAATAACAAAAAAACAATACAAAACCATGAGTTACAATTCCTTGATTTTTTAAAAGCTAAGCGCAAATTCTTTTGCGAAATCCTCTAATTTCCTTGTAGAAAGAACCGGTTTGTTCAATAGATAATCCTCCCATAAAATACCGCTTCTGATTGCTGTACCCATCTCCACATAATTCTTGGCTAACTCTTCAGATAACCCTGCCTGAATCATTCCACCTAAAGCCTGTTCGTCGGTGAATTCTACCCATGGCAATTCGGGTTTACCTACTGCTGCACCCAGTATTTTTGCTGCTTCTCCTGTAGTGCGTTCATCGCTGGCTACATAACGGACGCTTTTTCCTGTAAATGGCGACTGTATCTCTTCTGCAATGGCTATTGCGATGTCTGTCGGATGTACCATGACTAATGGAGCAGAGTCACTATAATTTGCGCCCAATATATTCGCATGTTTAATCATGTCGACATTACCATAAAAATTAAAGTAAAAATAGGCCGGACGCATATGTTTTACAGTAATGCCTTCGAGGTTATTCAATAATTGCTCGACATCATGCAATCCTTTGATAGGGCCTGTGCCATTTGGCAAATGAGCCCCAATGCTGCTCAAATTGACAACCTTTTTAACACCCGCTGCCTGGATAGCCTTTATATATCCGCGTCCTGTGTCAGCAATGTAAGTCCTGTAATCAGTTGTGGTGTAACTAGGTGGAACCATCGTATATACTACATCCGCACCTTTAAATGCTTCTGTTAAAAACTCAGTGTCAGTCACTGAACCTATAGCCGCCTGAGCGCCTAATGCTTCAATAGCTTTTACCTTATCGGCACTGCTGCTGATAATCGTTACCTCGTGTCCGGCATTGATTAATATCTCTGCCAATGGTTTACTTATATTCCCCAGGGAACCTGTTAATGTAATTTTCATAATCTTATTATTTATTGACAGATCAAAGGTATATTTGTACTTACTTTTTTACAAGTACTTACCCCAGAGTATGTATCATGACAAAAATTAAAGAGAATTCTACATCGAACCAGAACAAGGAAATTTCAGCATTAGCCTGTCCTGTCACCTATGTGATGAATAAAATTGGCGGGCACTGGAAGTCGATCATTATCTATCAGCTTAAAGAAGGACCAAAGCGTTACAGTGAATTGAAACGGGCGATACCCGCAGTGACCGAGAAAATGCTGATCCAAAGCTTAAAACAGCTGGAAGCTGATAACTTGCTGATCAGAAAAGCAGAACCGGTAGTTCCTCCGTTTGTAACCTATTTTTTAAGCAGTTCAGGGAAGGAACTTGTGCCACTGATGCACCTGATGGCAGAATGGGCTATACATGATAGCCGCAGGGAGGAAAAGACAAAAGCTTTTTCAGAGCAGGTCCTGATGATGGACTAATGCCTGAAAAAGCTTTTGTGTTATGTTTTGATCTTAGTCTTCTACGACTTCGTTGTTGGGGCCGATTTCTTCCTTAACTTCTTCCTTGAAGTATTTCTTCTGGAAAATAAGGATAGCGATTACACCTATAGATATGGCAGCATCTGCTACGTTAAATACCGGTCTGAAGAAAATATAATCTTCTCCACCCCATATTGGCACCCATTTAGGAAAAATCCCTTCCATGATCGGAAAGTAGAACATATCCACTACACGGCCATGAAACAGGCCCGCATAGCCGTATATTTTACCATAAAGCACAGAATCAATGATATTACCTAATGCTCCGGCAAAAATAAGCGCCACATTCAGGACAAGCCCTCTGTGATACTTATGTTTGATCAGGTAAACCAGACCATAGCCGATTGCCGCCACAGCAGCAATTCTGAACAATGATAAGGCCAGTTTGCCAAACTCTCCGCCAAACTCCATTCCGAAAGCCATACCATTGTTTTCAGTAAAATGTATAATGAACCAGTTTCCGATAATCTTGAACTCCTGGCCAATATACATATTGGCTTTAATCCAGCCTTTTAAAACCTGGTCTATCAGCAGCACCAGGAGAATAACCAAAAAAGGTTTAGAATAGCCTTTCATTATGCCTGCTTCAATTTAGCTTCCATGCTCAACGTAGCGTGCGGTACAGCGCGTAAACGTTCCTTCTGAATAAGTTTACCAGTTTCACGGCAGATACCGTAAGTTTTATTCTCTATACGTACCAGTGCAGCCTCTAAATTCTCGATGAATTTTTTCTGACGTGCTGCCAGTTGATTTAATTGCTCTTTTTCCAGTGTCGCAGAACCATCCTCCAAAGTCTTGTAAGTACCTGAAGTATCTTCAGTACCATTAGAATTCGGGCTGCTCAAAGAATTTGTTAAGTTGAGAAATTCCTCTCTCGCCATACGCAGTTTATCCTGGATCAATTCTTTAAATTCTTGAAGCTCGTTATCTGAATAACGCGTTTTTGTAGGTTTTTCCATGTTAATTATTGTTTTGCAATCAAAATCTGTAATTCAACATCATCGATCACTATTTTGTTTCCTTTATCTAAATTACTTATCAAATTAATAGCATCAGCTAATATTTCAGCGCAAATGTATACTTTATTTTGTGCCACCGCACCTGCAATCAAATTATGATTTTGTAAACTAACAGTAATACGGTCAGTGACTTCAAAATTAAGTTCTTTTCTTAAATTCTGGATCCTGTTAATCAATTCACGTGACAGTCCTTCTTCTTTCAGCTCTTCAGTAATAGTCACATCAAGTGCAACAGTCAGGCTGCCCATATTGGTTACCTGCCATCCAGGAATATCCTCAGCAATGATCTCTACATCTTCCAGCAGAATTTCATACGTTGTACCCGGTACAATATAAGAACCTTCCGCCTCAAATTTGCTTAATTCTTCCTGGCTCATTCCAGTAATTTTTTCGGCAACTGCTTTCATGTCCTTACCCACCTTAGGGCCAAGGGCTTTGAAATTTGGTTTAATCTTTTTCTTGATAAAACCAGCGGTATCAGAAATATATTCAATATCCTTGATGTTAGTCTCCGAAAGAATAATATCCTTCACCAGCTCTACTCTTTCTTTGAAATTTTTATCCAGTACCGGGATTAATATCTTGGCCAGTGGCTGACGTACATTGATGCTCACTTTCTTTCTTAGTGAAAGTGCCATTGAAGAGATATTCTGTGCCAGTTCCATACGCTCATTCAATTCTGTGTCGATCAGCGAAGCATCGCCTGATTTCCATAAACTCAAATGCACTGACTGCTCTGTACCAGCCTTGTTAACCGTTAAATTCTGATATAACCAATCGGCAAAGAAAGGAGCTACCGGAGACATCAGCTGAGCAACGCTCATTAAGCAAGTATATAGTGTTTCGTAAGCAGCCTTTTTATCAGCAGTCATTTCACCTTTCCAGAAACGGCGACGTGATAATCGGATATACCAGTTACTCAAATGCTCATCGACGAAAGTCTGAATCGCTCTTGCAGCTTTGGTTGGCTCATAAGTATTATAACTCTCATCTACCTCATTAATCAGGTTCTGCAACAGGGATAAAATCCATCTGTCCAGTTCAGAACGGTCTTTGACAGGAGTTTCGTTGTTTTCGTCAATTTCAAACTTATCGATGTTCGCGTATAAAGCAAAGAAAGCATAAGTATTGTACAGCGTACCGAAGAACTTACGTCTCACCTCGTCCAGACCATCTGTGTTAAACTTCAGGTTGTCCCATGGAGACGCATTGCTGATCATGTACCATCTGGTTGCATCTGCACTATAAGTATCAATCGTATGGAACGGATCAACACCATTACCTAAACGCTTAGACATTTTGTTACCGTTTTTATCCAGTACCAGTCCATTCGAAACCACATTTTTATAAGCGATACCTTTATTGCCCACACGTTCATTGATGGCTTTGATCTCATCGCTGGTTTCACTTAACATCACTGCAATCGCATGTAAGGTAAAGAACCACCCGCGGGTCTGATCTACTCCCTCAGCAATGAAATCAGCCGGGTAAGCATTTTCAAATTCCTCTTTGTTTTCAAAAGGGAAGTGCCATTGTGCATAAGGCATTGCACCACTGTCAAACCAAACGTCAATCAGGTCCAGCTCACGGGTCATTTTCTCTCCTTTTGAAGAGGTTAAGATGACATCATCCACAAATGGACGGTGCATGTCTTTCAGTTCAAAGGAAGCCTCCATAAAGCCAGCCTCAACAGATTTTTTGATCTCTGCATTCAGTTCTGCAATAGAACCGATACATTTCTCTTCCGAACCGTCCTGTGTTCTCCATATTGGTAAGGGAGTTCCCCAGTAGCGGGAGCGGGAAAGGTTCCAGTCTACCAGGTTTTCCAGCCAGTTTCCAAAACGGCCTGTTCCTGTAGCTTCCGGTTTCCAGTTAATAGTTTTATTCAGGGCAACCATTTTATCTTTCACTGCAGTGGTTTTGATAAACCAGCTGTCCAGTGGATAGTATAAAATTGGCTTGTCCGTTCTCCAGCAATGCGGATAGCTGTGCTCGTATTTTTTAACGTCGAAGGCTTTGTTGTCTTCCTTCAGTTTAATTGCAATCAGGACGTCCGTAGGCTTGAAATCTGCTGCTTTACGTTCCTCATCACTATAATATTCTTCTTTTACATAACGACCTGCAAAATCAGTTACCTCATCTACGAATTTACCCTGTTTGTTAACCAGAGGAAGTTCATTGCCCTGGTCGTCAGTAACCATGACATAAGGCATATCATTTTCCTTCACGACACGAAAATCGTCTGCGCCGAATACCGCTGCAAGATGCACAATACCGGTACCGTCTTCAGTTGTTACGTAATCCGCAGGGATTACACGGAAAGCCTTTGCTTCTAATTCTGCATTAGTTACATAAGGCATCAGCTGGTGATAAACCAGGCCAACCAGTTCCGCACCCGTAAATTCGGCTGTGACTGTCCATGGAATCAGTTTGTCCCCGCCTTTGAAATCAGCGAAAGAAAGATCTTTAGCTTCATTTTTGAAATGTTTGCCGATCAGATCTTTAGCCAGTATAACACTTACAGGTAAGAAAGTATAAGGGTTGAAAGTCTTAACTTTTACATAATTTATTTTTGCACCAACTGCCAATGCACCGTTAGACGGTAAAGTCCAGGGGGTAGTTGTCCAGGCAATGAAAGCTGTTTCTTCTGTGTCATTTTCAAATAATACCGGCATCATCGGATGCTGCTGTTCTTTTTTGATGAAGAACTGCGCAGTGATGGAAGTATCTTTCAGCATTTTGTAAGTACCCGGCTGGTTCAGTTCATGCGAACTTAAGCCAGTACCCGCAGCAGGAGAATATGGTTGTACCGTATAACCCTTATACAAAAGGCCTTTATCGTAGAAAGTCTTTAAGATCCACCAAAGAGACTCAATGTATTCATTTTCATAAGTGATATAGGGTTTCTCCAGATCCACCCAGTAACCCATCTTTTCAGTCAGGTCATTCCAGATGTCAGTATAACGCATAACTTCTTCACGACAGGCTTCATTGTACTGCTCAACCGTAATTTTAGTACCGATGTCAACTTTGGTAATTCCTAGTTTCTTCTCTACGGCAAGCTCAATAGGCAGTCCGTGTGTATCCCATCCGCCTTTACGTTTTACCTGGAAACCTTTCAGAGTCTTATAACGACAGAAAATATCTTTAATAGCGCGCGCCATGACATGGTGAATACCAGGCATGCCGTTAGCTGAAGGAGGGCCTTCATAAAAAGTAAATGGGTTTGATTTTGGGCGGGTAGAAATACTTTTTTCAAATATATTTTCTGCCTTCCAAAACTCCAGTATCTCTTTACCTATCTTAGGTAGCTCTAATTGTTTAAATTCCCTATACATCAATCCAGTATCTTAAAAAAATAAGGATGCAAAGTTAAGAATTAAGAATTAAAAAAAGGTAGATATTAAGGAAATACATTGATCTTCAAAAACTTAAATTGGTTTGGTTTTTGATGCCTTTAAATGCAAACGATAAATTAACCGTTACAATCTCAGTATTATGATCAAGATAATGAAACTTCAAAAGGCAGTAATTGCTATTATCCTGGGTATAATTGCATTAGGTGCTTATATTCTGATGAGTGCAGCACATATCAAATGGAGCAGATATATACTTGAAGTGTCCGGATTATTTCTGATGCTGGGCGCGGTTCTTTTTCTTTATCCTATTTTATTTTCCAGAAAAGACAAAGAAGGTTGTGTGGAGCTTGATCCGGAAGCACCGATAGACAAAGTCGAAACGACAGATTCAGTCTGAAGGACAGTTGACCTCCCGGACTGGTACGGTTCGTCAAAACCCCACAAATAACCTATCATCAAAACACGTTGAGGCCACCTTTTCCCTAAGGAGAAAGGTGGCCTCAACGTGGCCTAATGGTGGCCTTATGGTGGGGTAATCTGCAAGCGTACCCGAACAGGTTACGAAACAGATACGAAGATTATATACCTAATTTTTTCTTCAGTTCTTTTGACAATGCAGCTTTAGGTAATACTAAACTCACTGTGTTAATCGCGAAATAAGGTTCCGAAACTTCTATATAGCCTTTGAAAGGGCCTACTGCACCCCATGAATTTTTAACTTTAAAAAAGTATTTTCCATCAGTTGACTGTTCTAATCCGATCAGGTGCATTAAATGATCATCCTCGGTCGTCAGGTTTTCATACAACTGCTGACGCAATTCCGGTGAATAAGCCAGTTCTTTTGCATTTGGATTCAGTTTAGGTGCTTTGGCATCAGTAGTGTCTGCAAACAGGATTGCATAACCTTTTCCCTGCTGGAAATTTCTGTTGCTGACATCTGCATCCCACATAACAGTATAGCCATTTTTTAAGGCCGTTTTTGTCATACCGATCATTTCATCTAATGGCAGGTTATAAAAAGAACCATTTGAAAAATTATCAGGGGCTTCTAAAATGAAAGATGAATAAAATGGGTGATGGGTAAAGGAAGTGATATTCACATAATCGTTCGCATCAAACTTTAATACTTCTTTAGCAAATGTTTTGGGCGTATAGTTTTTGCCCTTATAATCGAAATTAGCTGGTGGAATACCAATTTTCTGGTCCAGGATCTGCTCATAGCCTTTTAGCCAGTCGGCTGCTAAAGGACGTTTTTTTAGTATGCCATCCAGGTAGGTTTTTAAAGCTTCTTCCAAACCGGAATGATTAGGAATTTCTCCACTCACACCCTGGAAAGCCTCTTGCGGCATAGCACCATAAAGTGCAGTCGCACGGATCAGGTCATGTCCCAGCCCACCTTCACCAAACTGAGCTTTGCCCTGACGCAGGATGTAGTTTTTTGCTTTTTCTATATAAATGTTACGTGCAGTGAACATCTCGGAAAGATTAAATTCACCTAATCCTTTACGCAGTTCTTCGGATTCTACCAGTGAAGTAGTAGAATAATTCCAGCAGGTACCTGATTGTCCCTGGTTTTTAACCGATGTAGCAGGATTGTCTTTAATGGTCTTTAACTGACTTTCCTGGGCCTGTGCAGCGTACATCATGCCAATCCCAAGGACAAATAAAATAGTTTTTTTCATGTAGTTATATTTTTAGAGGCGATTTTTATTTTCCTAAATTAAGGAAAAACCTCTGCAAAAATGCGGGCTCATTTGACTAGATTAAAATTTAAAATTTCAACAAATTTGCTAACTATGATAGCGGGGATGGCCAGACTGCTTGTTCGGCTGAACCTGGCAATATTTATTCCATAAAATCGTCCGTCTGTATCATATAAAGGCCCGCCGCATTCCGCAGGTTTTAATCTGCCGTCATGAACCAGAACATGATCAAATCCATCAGCTCTTTCACTCCGTCCATCCGTAAAATGAAAGGCAATATGACTTGGTACAGGTGGTTTTTTAGATACCAGAACGAGTCGGGCTTTAAAGGGGCTTCTTCCTCTGTTATATTGAATATTGACCGTGTCAAGAACTTTAGAACCTGCCATTACTTTGATCAGGTCTTCTGGCTTTTGCATCGGCGTCCCGTTAAAGCTAACCAGTTCATCTCCGTCGTCAAGATTTGCAGTACTTGCCGGACTACCTGGTGAAATCTTGCTTATCATCAGTTTTCCATCTTCTAAACTGGTGTCAAATCCAATAAACGGAGGGTCTGGTACTCCGGCTACACCAAACTGCGTATTGCCAAGTACACTTATAATATTACCGTTATCTGGCTGAGGAGAAATCAGAAACTTACCTATCTCTTCAAAACCCACCGTGTCAGTCCGGACTGATTTAAGTTTCACTCCTCCTTTAATGATGCTATCCAATTGAAGCAGGACCAGGTCATTCGCTTCATCCCGGCTTAGTACCATGGCTTTAATATTTTTACCGGTTTCTGTTTTGATCATTGGATCATCACCCACCATTGAACTTTTGCTGATTATAAAACTTTTATCTTTTAGCTTCCCGTCAGAAATAATGCCCTTCAGGTCGACAAGGGTACCGCGTATAAGCATTTCGGTGCCTTTGTTTGTGCTTTTTACCACCATTACGGTTTTATCCAGCACAGCCTCAATTTCTTGTAGGCCTGCATTGATATTTTTAATTTCCGGCATTGGTTTCAGCATTGAACTTCTCGGATCAGCGGTAAAGTTTTCTGCTGCCGGAAGTGCGTCATAGTCTACAGGACTATTCAATGCGGTCCAATATTTTCTGTACAGATCTACAGGGACTTCATAATTGGAATCCAGTGAAAGATCAACCCTACTGTGTAAACCAATTACTCTTCCCTTCATATCAAATAACGGTCCCCCTGAATCCCCTGGTTCCATGAGACAGGTAGAACGGATAAAACCGTCCCTGGTTCTGGGGTCGGCAATATATCCCAATCTCACGGTAGGCTTTTTAATACGCAGAGTACCCGGATAGGCGATGCTGATACAAGGCATATCCTTTTGTAGGGATGATGACCAGCCCATTTCGGCGTAGGGCCAGGTTCCTTTATCAGTGATTTTCAGCATGGCCGCATCATTAGAAGCAATTTTACCCAAACCTACCGCCCTGAATTTTCTACCATCGGGAAATGTAACTTCATATAAATTGGACTCTTTTTTTTGACCAGAAAACAGCGCACTATATACGTCATTTGGTCTGATTGCGTGTGCCGCAGAAAGAATATGACCGGCTGTATCAACCACTACACCGGTAAACTGTTCGGTACCTGCTGTTTGTGTAACAGAATCGTAGGAAGTGATGTAAACAGAGGAACGATATGCTTGCTGAATAGCCTTCTGAATATCTTTTTCCAACTTTTTGATACTCTGAGTAGTGTTTTGAGAAAATACCTGTGTACTAAATTGTAATGAAATGAATAAAAATAATAGTTTTTTCATGTATTGATTTATAAACCCAGGGTAATTATGATTAGCCCAATCTAATAATGATTTGTCAAAAAATCAGGTAAATAAATATGCACAAAAAAAAACCGCATCATTGACGATGCGGTTTTTTTTATTCTTTTGTTTTTATTTAGAGGTAACGAGTCTGAGAATCTTTTTAAAGAGCTCATTGTTTGCATAAGTGCCGGTAAAATCACTGGAATGCGGGCCATAGGCATAAACAGGAACCATGATATTGGTATGGTCATTGGTACTGAATTCGCCCTGGATTCTGCCTTCACTTGCAGAAGCATCCAATAGTGTTAAGCCGCCTGTTTCATGGTCTGCAGTAATTAAGACCAGCGTCTCGCCGTCCTGATCTGCAAAACGTAAAGCTTCACCTACAGTTTTATCGAAATCATGCAATTCGGTGACTACATATTTCAAATCATTCACATGGCCTCCGTAATCGATCTGTGCGCCTTCGGTCATAATGAAAAATCCTTTTTTATTAGTGGATAAAAGCTGCATAGTTTTTTTTAGTGATTCAGCGAGCATATTGCCACGGCCATCTTTAACAGGGCGTGTCGCAGAATCCGGTAGTAACACCAGTTGTTTTCCGCTGGTTTTCTGTTTAAAGTCGGTCATTGATTTACTCAAAGTATAACCTTTATTTTCTAGTTTACGCATTAAATCAGCATCCGGATTTTGCAGAAAACTTTTCTGGTTGGAGCCAACTAAAATATCTACATGACTGTCCAGGAAATCTTTCGCTATGGCCTCACTAAAAGAGCGGTCCAGCTGATGGGCATAAAATACTGCAGGAGTAGCGTCGGTTATATCACCCACGCTGATGATTCCGCTTTTTAATCCATAAGTTGCCAGCGTATCTACCAGGTTGGTTCTTTTTTTATCATCAGTCCCCATACCGATATAACGGTTGTTCGTTTTCTCGCCCATGGCAATAGCCGAACCGCCTGCGGCCGAATCTGTATTTCCTGAATTGGCTGCTGCGGTTTGTGAAAAACCACTGTTACGGATCATCGTGATGTTCAGGTTACCATGATTTGCAATCCATCCGGCATGAATTTGTGCCAGGCCCATCCCATCACCGATCAGTAAGATTATGTTTTTCACTTTCTTATCTGCACCGTCAGTTTTATAGCTTGGCTGATAAACAGGATAAGCAACCGGATTAGTATAAGTCAGTTTGTCCTTTCTTAAATAGAAATCGCGTAATTTTTCTGGTGCATCTGTATTAATCCAGTCAACTCCGAACTTTTCCAGTTCAACCCAGGTATTAGGACTATCCTGTGTCGCCCAGAAACGGAAAGGTTTGTTTTTCTGATGTGCCGCATCTATAACCGCTTTGAGTTTAAGCTCGTCGATTTTGGTTGGTGTGCCTTTACCATTCCAAACCGTATAGTGCGTAAGCTCATCGCTGATCATCGCTATACGTTCAAGCTGTTCATCTGTGTAAACGGTTGTTGGGCGGCCATCAAAAGAGATAATCTCAGGATAATCTTTGAACTTTTCAGGTACCGGCATATCCCCGCTGATGACAATACTTACCGCATCTGGGTTTGTCGGCCTGTTGACCATATCCTGAAATGGCTTCAGCTCTTTCAACAACTGAGGAAGTACATGCTGGTAATCTTCCTTGACATCAATAACCAGCTGTAACTTTAACTTCGGATCTGCATAAGGATGATTTCCATTTTGTTTATACAGTTTGTACAATGGTTCCAGATATTCTTTGACCAAAGTAGCTCCCGGTTTGATCTCTTTCAGTTCATGCGCTACAAACAGCTGCCCTTCCTTAAGAAACACATCAGCCTCAATAGACCCCATGCCCGCGTAATAGGCGCGGAGCAGGGGGATATTTTGTTTGTAATCATTGTGACTATGTCCAGCATTAGCTGATAAGGATTGCTGAGCCTGTGAATCTATCGTCAGCAGGAGCAATCCTAAGAACGAATAGCGGAATAATTTCTTCATGATCTTAAATATTTGTTTACCAACCAGCATTTTGAGTGATTACACCACCACTGTTATCAATTTCTTTTTGTGGAACTGCCCATACATTATGTACTTGTGGATCAAACTTTCTTGCTGGCCATACAACAGTTCCGCCGAACCCATGCGCAGGTTGTGCATAAGCCGCCTGTGCATCTCCCCAACGTACCATGTCGCGGTGTCTGTCTGCCCATTCGCCAGCAAGTTCATTGCGTCGTTCTCTTTTAAGATCTGTTAACGTCATTCCATTTACAGCCGGAAGACCTGCTCTTACACGGATCCTGTTTAATGCGACATCACCAGCTCCGGCACCACGTTGCATAATCGCAGCTTCAGCTTTGATCAGTAAAATTTCGGCGAAACGCAGTAAAGGAACATTTAGGTCTGTTGTCGGATGATCACCGTTAGGGCTGATATGTGAGCCTACCGGAGAAGCAAAACTGAACGGATCCATATATTTTCTGAACTGGAAGCCAGATAAACTATTGATTGAGCTATAGACACGGTCTTCTCCAAAATACATGAAATGATCTCCAGGTTTTAGAATAGTTGCTTCACGACGGATATCACCTGGCTGATAAGAATCATAAAGTTCTTTCGTAGGTACGTAATATCCCCAGCCATTATATTTCCCCCAGCCTTTGTTTTCTAACATCACACCTGGAAGGATACTTCCCCAGCCACCAGCACCCGAAGGAGTTGATAATGCTGACCAGATATATTCCGGGCCCCAGTTGTTTACGGCTTTAAATGCGTCTGCGAAATTTGGCATCAGGTCACGTTTCCCGAAATTAATCACTGAGTCGGCATATTTTTCCGAATTCAGGTAATCTTTTTTATACAGATAAACTTTAGACAAAACAGCCCAGGCTGCTACTTTGTGTGGTCTGCCATAATCGGCCGCTGCCAACTGATCAAAATAGGGCAGGTTATTGGCGGCCTGTTGTAATTCACTGATGACATAATCATAGTTCACATTGACATTTGCAGCTCTGGGTGTAGGGTTAGGATCATCCATATTTGATCTCGTTACCAGAGGTACACCTGCTTTATCGTTACCATAATTAGCAGCCAGCTGGAAATACATATATCCGCTGGTGAAATAGGCTTCACCGATATAACGCTTCTTTAAGGCAGCATCCATATCAATTGAAGGGACATAACGGATCACGTCATTTGCCCTTTTGATAGTTGCATAACGCATTTTCCATTGATTTTCAGTGTAATCTCCGCCTATATAAGCAGAGTTGAAATCCCTTACATTATCACCCTGTGCTTTTACACGGCCTGTAACCATGTCATCACTTGCGTTAATGAACCAGAAAAAACCGCGGCCATAGAAATTCTCGTCATCATAGTTATCATACATGGAGTTCACCCCCTTCAGTGCGTCACTGCTGGTTTTCCAGAAATTCCCTTTTGATGGGGCACCCTCAGGGGTGATATCTAATTGTTTCTTACAAGAGCTGATTGTAACCAGGGTTAAACCAGCAATTAATATATGGAGTATATTCTTCTTCATTTTGTATTCGTTTTACAGGTTAAAAATTGAGACTGGCACCAAACAAGAATGTTCTTGCCTGTGGATAACGGCCTACGTCTACACCATACTGATCTAAGCCAACTTCAGGATCGAAGCCAGAATACTTAGTTATGGTAAACAGGTTATTAGAGGTTACATATAAACGCAGATTGCTGATCTTAGCTGTTTTTAGTACATTTTTTGGGATAGTATAGCCAATTGTTGCGCTCTTCAACCTCAGGTAAGAACCACTCTCCAGATAGAAGTCTGAAGTTGTCGAGAAATTACCATTGGCATCACTTGCTGAGATGCGGGGCAGGTTGCTACCTGTATTTGTCGGGCTCCATGCATCCAGTACACCTTTCAATAGGTTATAATTCTGTCCGCTTCCTGCATTAAGGCCTGTATATTTTAAGGCATTAAAAAGTGTATTTCCATGTACTCCCTGTGCAAACAAGTTCAAGTCAAAACCTTTGTAACTGGCATTGAAGCTTAAACCATAAGAGAATTTAGGATAAGCACTTCCTTTGTAAACCCGGTCGTTGTTATCAATTTTACCATCATTGTTACTGTCTACAAAACGGAAATCTCCGGCTTTTGCATTTGGCTGAATAGGATTACCTGCTGCATTTTTGTAATTTTTAGCCTCAGCATCACTTTGGAAAATTCCATTCGTTTCTACCACATAATAAGAATATAGGGGCTGTCCAACCTGTAAACGAACAGGGGTCAGCGTTCCGCGAACATCGAAATCTACTGCCTGGCTAGTCAGATCAGCTGGCAATGAAATCAGTTTGTTATTCATTTTGGTGAAAGTTGCTCCAATGCTATACTGAAATGCAGCTTCTGGTTTGTTATTATAATTCAATCCGATCTCAATTCCTTTGTCTCTGGCCAAACCACCATTTTTCCATTGACCATCAACACCAGTTGTTCCCGATAAAGGCTGATAGATCAACATATCTTTGGTATCCTTGATGAAATAATCGGCAACCAGGGTCAGTCTGTTTTTTAAGACACCTAGATCCAGTCCGATATTGGTCTGTTTAGATTTAGCCCAGGTCAGGTTGGGGTTGGATAATACATTCTCGTAATAACCTAAAAGCTGAGCAGGTGTCTGTCCCATGTAGATGGTACTTTTGATCAGGTTAGGATTCACTGCTAAACTGGTTACACTGGCCAGGTTGCCCAACAGACCATAGCTACCTCTGATTTTCAGATTGTCAATCCAAGAGATATCTTTCATGAAATCTTCTCTGTTGATCACCCATCCGGCAGATGCCGAACCATAATTTGCAAAACGATTTTGTCTGGCCACCAAAGAAGTCCCGTCTCTTCTTCCGATCAGGGAAAGCAGGTATTTACTCTTGTAATCGTAATTTGCACGGGCAAAGAATGAAGTTAAGGCTTCTGTCGATACAGTACTTTCCGGCAGGAATGGTTTAGAAGCATTTACCATATAACGGTATTTGGGAGATTCATCATCAAATCCCTGTGCATAGACAGATACACCTTCTGAATGTCGGTTCTGATAAGAGAAACCACCGATTACATTCAGGTGATGAGCGCCAAAGAAGGTATCATAAGTCAGGACTTGCTCTGCTAACAGGTCATTGCTGCTCACAGAAGATTGTGTAAGCTGATTAAAATCGAAGATCTTACCAATCTCAGGAACTCTAGTCTGGAAGACCTTACTGTTGTTAAACGTTTTAGTTAATGATAAATTAGAACGGAATTTTAATCCTTTCATTAAATCCAGTTCAGCATAAGGATTAACAACTATGGTATTCACAGGATTACTTACGTCAAGTCTTTTCAGATAAGCTACAGGATTGATAATATCACCGTAAGCACCTGCATAAGTAAGGGGTAAGCCTGAAAATGCACCTGTTGAGGTATATGGAGCTACACTTGAAGGGTAAAAAATGGCAGATATGATAGCACCTGTATAGGCACTTGTTGTATTTGTTCCGCTTACTGCAGAATTAGAATTATAACCGTTTCCATTCGTATAATCGTAGAATAAATTTTCTCCTACTTTTAACCACGAATTGATACGGTGATCTGAATTAATCCTGAAATTATAGCGATTAGCATAAGTATTCAGCAAAGTTCCTTCTGCTTTACGGTAATTGAAACTCAGATAGAAATTTGATTTGTCATTTCCACCACTCATCCCCATATTATAGTCCTGAATCATTCCGGTCCTGAAAATATCATCTACCCAATCGGTTCTGGTAATTTGTCCATCAGGATACTTTGTAGCATCAAAAGCATCTTTTCTGGGTACACCGGCATTGTCAGCAGCCAGATTAGAAACATCAGCGAATTCTTTTGCATTCAGTGATTTAAGTTTTTTCCATGCGGTTTGTGCACCTAATTTAGCATCGAAAGTGATATTTAACTTTTGGTTAGCTCCTTTTTTAGTGGTAACCAGGATTACTCCTCCCGAAGCTCTTGCACCATAGATAGCTGCTGCTCCGTCTTTCAATACAGAGATAGATTCTATATCATTTGGATTAAGTGATGGGGTACCATAAAATAAGGAACCATCGATTACATATAGCGGGCTCTCTCCGTTGATACCACCCTGTCCGCGGATATTTACCTTGGGAGTTGCCGATGGATCACCACTTTCATTCACCACAACTACACCTGGAGCTTTTCCCTGTAAAATACTTCCAATATCATTCACTGATCTTGAGTTTAGTTTATCCAATGCAACTTCTGCCACGGCGCCAGAAACGGTAACCTTTTTTTGAGTACCATAACCTACCACGACAACTTCGTTCAACTGGGAGTTATCTTCTTTCAGAACGACGTTGATTGCCGACCTCCCATCAACTTTTAAAGTCTGGGTTTTATAACCGATCATCGAAAAAATTAAGGAAGCCTCTTCAGGGGCTGTGATGCTGTATTTTCCGTCAATATTAGTTGTGGTGCCGTTATTGGTACCAGATACCTTCACTGATACTCCAGGCATGGTCACCCCGGTCGAATCTTTTACCGTTCCGGAAACAGTATGGTCTGCTTTTTTTATTGGTGCAGGGATTTTTTTGAGAATGACATAATCGCCTTTTTCCAGACATTCGAATCCTAATTTATGGAGTACAAGCTCTACTTTTTCATTTTTGAAAGTCTCGTTCAGCGCAAATTTGTTGATGGTCAGCTGATCCTGGTTATAGACGAAATGAAGACCTGTTTTAGCTTCTATTTCTTTCAGGATTGCCTGTTGTGATTTGTCTTTTGTAATCGTCAGTGATACAATGGCACGGTCTAATTTCTGAGCCATTGTTGCAGAAGCGAATAAGGTCCCGCAAAAAATACAGAGGACTGAAAATATTAATAAAGAATATTTCATGGTTTTATAAAAGGCTGCTCGCCTCATATGGGAGGGTGTTTTCATTTAATTAATTTGTTTTTGGAGCTTTAATGAATATTTGTGCGATCTACTGGTACAGATCTGATCAGTACCGGTTAATGAATGAGGTTTACTGGTTCATTTTTTATAGATTTTAAAGGATTTATGATCAGGGGCTATCTTAAACTTGAAATTGTAAAGGCTGGAGAGAATACCAAGAATCTCTTCAGGAGTTTGTTTACTGTGGAAAGTTGCGGTACAACCCATATTTCCCATTTTGGCAGGTGACAGGTCTATTTTGATAGAATAAACGTATTCCAGCTTATTCATCGCCTGGCGCAGGGTGATTCCGTCAAACACGATTTTGGTATCAGGTACAGGACTCTGGCTGATCAGGGCCGACTGTTTATTTTTGTCGTAAGTGATCTGCTGCCCTTTAATCAGGGTACCAAAGACCTGGTTTTTGTTTCCAACGGCAACTTTCCCGGTGCTGACCGAAATGTTCATTTTCCTGGAGGCCTTAAATGCGCGGATAGTGAAAGAGGTACCCAGTACCCTGGTATATAATTTTTCAGGAAGCTGTACGCTGAAAGGACGTCTTTCATCATGGGCAATTTTGAAGAAAGCTTCTCCTTCTACCAGGCTGATCTCTCTTGAAGCTGAGCTGAACCTGGCCGGATATTTTAACTGACTGGAAGGATTTAAGATGATTTCCGAACCGTCACTTAAAGTGATTGTCTTTTTCTCACGGGTATTTGTACTGATGGCTAACTGTGCATCAGCCGGCTGTTCGGTCTGGGTACGTGGCGCCAGTTTCCAGTAACCGAAACCTATGCCGCAAACCATAATTGTGGTGGCCGCAATGCGAAGAAAGGAAGTATCAAGGATGAAGAGTTTTCTGGAAGGCGTACCGATATGCTGTTTCAGTGTATCCAGCATTCTGCGTTCTATGATTGCTTTGCGTCCCTTACTTAAGCTCTGGTTTTTCCCTTCATAGCTATTGTACCAGTTTTCAACCTGTTCAATTTCTTTGGGTGTCGCTTTGGCCTCTAAATATTTTTTTAGCAGGTCTTCTGCCAGTTTTTTATCTTCCATCTACCTAACAGTCATCTAAAGCTGTCTTTGGTACCGGGTGCTGGCGTTAACGTTATGTTACCTTTGTGTTAAAGGAAGAGTATGGTCAGATAAGCCAGTCTTTTCCTGATAATTTTCAGTGCTGCGGTCAGTTGGTTTTTAACGGTTTGCATAGAGAGGTTCAGTTCTTCGGAGATTTCATCATTTGATTTTTCCTGTTTTCTGCTCATGGAAAAAATCAGGCCCATACGCTCTGGGAGCTCTGCGATAGCTTCATCTAATTCCTGGTGTATCTCTTTAATTGCCAGTTTGTTGTTTGCGTGGAGGGTAGAAGTATTCCCGATCAGGGAAAGCAGGTCCTCCTGGTATTTTTCTCTGGTAATATTGGCTTTAAAATAATTGATAACCCGATATTTTACTGAGCCAAGGAGATAGGCAGTCAGCGATTCTTTAATTTCAAGGGTATCTCTTTTTTCCCATAGAGAGATAAAGATATCCTGAGTGATATCCTGTGCAATGTCTTCTATTCCAATACGTTTATAAGCTGAATCAAATACCTGCTCCCAATGTCTTTTGTAAATAATTTCCATGGCAGTTTGATCGCCTTGTTTTAAGGAAGTTATCAGATCCATACCAGTTAAAGTAGATTTCGTTTCTATACTTTTTTTTCCAAAGGTAGGCTCCGGATATTCTCTTAATGTTAAATCATCCAAAAATCAGGCTTTATTTTTTCTGTTAGTCAACGGATTCAAACTGGTTTTATTTAATAAATTTGGGTTCGTCTAAACGAATTAAATATGTTTGCTAAAGAAGTCTACCAGAAAAGAAGAAATCAACTGAAATCAGTGATTGGAGAAGGTATCATCCTTTTGCCGGGAAATGAAGAAAGCGGAATGAATTTCAGAGATAATACCTATCCCTTTCGTCAGGATAGTTGCTTTTTATATTTCACAGGTATCAGCAGACCAGGTCTCTGTCTGGTGATCGATATCGATAACGATCAGGAAATCTTATTCGGGGATGAAGCTACTGTAGATGATATTGTATGGACAGGAGCACTGGAAACACTGACGCTCCAGGCTGAAAAAACCGGGGTTGCTTTTACCAGGAAAAAAGTGGAGGTTATCAATGCACTGGCAGGAAACAGAACAGTTCATTTCCTACCTGTTTACCGCCCGGAAACCTCTTTAAAATTAATCAGCTGGGGACTGACCGGACAACCTTCAGTTGCGCTGATCAAAGCGATAGTTGCCCAACGTTCCGTAAAAAGTGAAGAAGAAGTAAAGGAAATAGAAAAAGCTGTCGGAATCAGTGTACTCATGCACCAGAAGGCTATGGAAATTGCCCGTCCGGGTATGACTGAAAATGCTGTTGCCGCACAATTACAAGCTGTAGCTACTGAGAATGGGGGATACCTGTCATTTCCAAGTATTCTGACTGTAAACGGTGAGATCCTGCATAACCATCCGGGCAATACTATTTTGCAGAATGGCCAGATGGTTTTATGTGACGCTGGTGCAGAGAATAATATGCATTATGCCGGAGACCTGACCCGGACATTTCCGGTAGGACATTCATTTACAACTTTGCAGCAGGAAGTATATAGCATCGTATTGAATGCACAACAGAAAGCCATTGAAGCTCTAAAGCCTGGAGCTTTGTTTAAAGATATTCATTTACTGGCAGCCGAACATTTGGTGATCGGCCTTACTGATTTAGGACTGATGAAAGGAGACCCTAAACAGGCGGTTGCTGAAGATGCCCATACTTTGTTCTTTCAATGTGGTTTAGGTCATATGATGGGGCTGGATGTACATGATATGGAAAACCTTGGAGAAGAATATGTAGGTTATACAGATGAATTGAAAAAAAGTAAGGCTTTTGGATTAAAATCCCTTCGCCTGGGCAAAAAACTGGAACAGGATTTTGTAGTTACCGTAGAACCAGGACTTTATTTTATCCCTGTATTAATTGATTCCTGGTCGGCAGAGAAAAAACATGCTGAGTTTATTAATTATGAAAAGGTAAAACAGTTCAGGGATTTCGGCGGAATAAGAATAGAAGATGATTTTCTGATTACCGCAGCGGGAAGCCGTTTGTTAGGCCCCCCACTGGCGAAAACCATTGAAGAAATACATGCTATCCGATCGGGGTTAAAATAGCAGTAAACCCACCTCCGGCAGCCATATCAATATGGAGGTTCTCCCCTTTGGAGATCTCCTTATTGATTATCTGATAGTCTGCGGCATGTTTATCCACATTGATACCATCTTTCAGGATGTCTATCTTATATTTTTTACCTTCCAGAAAAGTCAAAGGGATATCAAAACTTCTGGCATCCCAGTTGGTCATCCCGCCTATATACCAGTTATTCCCATTCTTGCGCGCGACCACTGCGTAAGCTGCAATTTTACCTTCCAGGGCGATTGTTTTATCCCATGTGGTCGGAAAACGGGCAATATAATGGGTGTACACCGGTTCTCTTAAGTAATTCGAAGGATTATCACATAACATTTGAAGAGGACTATCATAAATAACGTACATGGAGGCCTGATGTGCTCTTGTCCCTCTGCTCATCGGAGAGGTCATACTGATATGAAATTCATCTTTATTGCTATTTAACATAGCTCCGGGAGTATAATCCATAGGTCCGGCAACCATCCTTGTAAATGGAAGGGTTGTATTGTGTACCGGCGTAATCGTTTCTTCCCATTTGTTATTTTCCATTCCTCTTACACCTTCAAAGTTCAGGACATTAGGATATTCACGGTTTAATCCTACAGGTTTATAAGCTCCATGTAAATCCAGAAGCAGTTTTCTTTTGGCCGTGGCCTGAGCGGCCCTTTCGTAAAAGTTGACCATATACTGATCGGCCCGGGCCATAAAATCTACTTTTATTCCTTTTACTCCCCATCTGACATATTGATCCAGGATAGCATCCATTTGCTGATCCAGAGGTTTCCATAAGGCCCATAAGATGACACCTACATTTTTAGCGGCGGCATATTTGACCAGCCCTTCTATGTCAAGCTGAGGGTTTGGTGCAAGGAGATCTGTGGTACTGCGTGACCATCCTTCGTCCAGTATAATATATTCCAGACCATATGCTGAAGCAAAATCTACGTAATACTTATAGGTATCTGTATTAATGCCCGATTTGAAATTAACACCGTATATGTTATTGTCATTCCACCAGTCCCAGGAAACTTTACCTGGTTTGATCCAGGCTGTGTTTTTTAAAATATTAGGACTGGATAGCTTGTAAACCATTTCATTTTCAAGTAGCCCTTTATCATCCGGACTGATAATTACCGTTCTCCATGGAAATGTCCTGTTTCCCGAGGTTTTTGCATGGTAATCAGCCTTTTTAACAATAAGCTCTGCCCGGTCTGAGTTTTCTTTGCGTTTTGATTCCAGGATAACTTTGGGAAAGCGGCCTGTAAGGGTATTACCATTTGTACCAAATAGAAAGAGGTTTGGATAATCATGCAGGTCGGATTCTGTGATCACCATTTTGGTACCTGCAGGGCTCGCGACATAGAGAGGCAGATAACCGTACTTTTCTGCAGGAATATCCGCCAGGTTCATAGACTGAAAGTCGGCTTCATAGTGGGATTGCAGTTCTGGGTTATCTTCTTTGGGAAGATAAATCCGGCAGTTTTCATTGAAGTTGAATACGACCTCTTCAAAATTGACTTCAATGGGCTGGGGGCCCATTTCAGTGACAAAGCGATAGGCCACGCCATCGTTATAAGCCCGGTACTCTATAGTATATCCACCTTTCATCACCAGTTTAAGTTCATTGTATACCTCGGGGATGACTTTATTGCGGACAGGTATAATTGCTGTGATATTCTGGTTAACAGATTTGGTTATTGTTTTAGATACATGGGGTACGATTCCGGGATTCCGGCCGTCTTTCAGGATCATACTCATCGCACTGGGATTGATCAGGATTTCCTGATCTTTAATGACCGACCAGGTGATACTTTTAGCTACAGAGACTTTGATTGTGATTTTCTTATCTGGAGAGGAAAGAAGATAATCTTTTGCGAAGGCAGCTGTATGGATCAGTAAGGTGAAGCATAAAATCTGAATAATTTTTGTCATCATAATGGATTTGTTAAGAAGCGTTAAGTCTTTGTATTGCTAAATCATATTAACTTATCTTGTTGATAGTTAGCTAAATATAGTTATTTATCGGACCTGTGCAAATATTAGAGTTACTCACGAAAGCTGGTGAAAATATGTTGATAAGTTCTTTTATGTAAAAGATCCTCAGGGTATTGTGATGTTCAAAACTATCTGTTAACTTAGATTAGCTTAATCGTTTTATCAATTTAAATGAATGAGCGATAAATAACCAAATTATAAACATCTACCAAATCAATTTGTATGAACACAAAATTCAATGCAATCTTAAAAAAGACTGCAATCACTTCGGCGAGTCTTCTTGTTTTACTGGCATCGGCCTGTAAAAAAGACCAGCCGGCTAGTTCCAACCTGAATACATCTTCATCTACTAACACGGCAGTTAATGCTGTCGGACAAAGCGGGCCTATTGGCGTTTGTTATGTAGAAGTCAACAGTAATGACCTCAGAAATGTGGCGAAATACACTTTGACGAATGGCAAGCCATTATTTGATTACGGGATTATATTTGCAGCGAATATCAATTACAATACAACCACCCAGAAAGCAGAACTCTTTTTCAATACTCAGGTTACCAATGTGCTGACGAATAGAAATACTTATGTTAAACCTCTTCAGGACAAAGGAATTAAAGTATTACTTTCCATCTTAGGTAATCACCAGGGAGCAGGTTTTGCCAATTTCCCTAGTCAGGCAGCAGCACAGGCTTTTGCACAACAGCTAAGTGATGCTGTAACGACTTATGGACTGGACGGAATCGATTTTGATGATGAGTATGCAGAGTATGGTAATAATGGAACAGGACAGCCAAACTCGAGCTCTTTTGTATATCTGGTTACTGCACTTCGTCAGTTAATGCCTAACAAGATTATATCATTCTATAATATCGGGCCATCAGCATCTAATTTGTCATATAATGGCGTAACTGTAGGTTCTAAAGTAAATTATAGCTGGAACCCATATTATGGTACTTATTCTGCGCCTAGTATTCCAGGTTTAACTAAAAGCCAGTTAGGCCCTGCAGCTACTGATGTAACTGCAACCAGTGTTTCAACTGCTACTACAAATGCCACTAAAACTGTCAAAGATGGTTATGGTGTTTATTTATATTATAATCTGACAAGTTCAGATATACATACTTACTTATCAAGTATATCAAAAGCACTTTATGGTGGTTTAGCAACAACCTATACCCCATAGTATATTAATAATATACACACACCAATTCGAAGAGGGGCGCTTTATGCGCCCCTCTTTTGTTGATAAACATTCAGGACAAACGTTTGATTTGCCTATTCAGGGCTTTCCCCTGATTCTATGAAGTGTCTTTTTATGACTCAGTTAATTTAATTCAGGAACTGAATCAATTTTTTATTAATAATAGTTTGCTCATATTCCTGTTACATCTGAGATTCTGGTCTCCATATAGTTTTCCGACTATAATTAAACCGGTTTTAATCAAACGTTTGCGCAATTTTTGAACACCAAAGCGGGAATGTTATCAAATGGTAATCCTTAATTTCCAATAGATTACAAACCAACTTAACCTAACCAGAAAGGACCGATTTGATGAAACAAACCAATTACTCTATGCAAGCGTATGCCTGTAAATTTTTGAAATTTATATGGTGTCCATTAATCTTAATCCTGTTGATAACAGGTTCAGTTCATGCACAAACACAAAGGATTACAGTTACCGGAACAGTGACCGATCAGGAAACAGGTGAAACCATTATAGGAGCATCGGTCAAAGTGAAAGGAACTTCCGCAGGTGCTTCAACCGATAACAAAGGAAAATTCTCTATCAATGCACCTTCCGATGGAGTACTGTCAATCGCTTATGTTGGCTATGGATCTATTGAAGTTCCAATTAATGCTAAAACGATTATTAACATCAAAATCAAACCTGACAATCAAGGGCTGGATGAAGTTGTGGTAGTTGGTTATGGTACTACACGGAAAAAGGATCTGACCGGTTCGGTAGCTTCTATCAAGAAGGAAGCTATTAAAGACGTTCCGATTACACGTGTTGATCAGATGATCCAGGGAAAGGCTGCGGGCGTACAGGTTACTGCTGTAGATGGTTCTCCAGGTACAGGAAGTACAATCAGGATCAGGGGTGGAAACTCCATCAATGCGAGTAATGAGCCTTTATACGTCATAGATGGTCTGATCGGGGGAGGAGATTTAAATCTGATCAATCCGCAGGATATAGAATCTATGGAGATCTTAAAGGATGCTTCTTCGACAGCTATTTATGGGGCCCGGGGAGCAAACGGGGTAATTCTGATTACCACTAAACACGGCGCGAGCGGAACAGATAATATCAATTTTAATGTTTACTCGGGCTGGCAGCAGGTCCCGAAATTTATTCCGATGCTGAATGCCACTCAATATGCACAGCTGGCTAATGAAAGTTCATTGGATAATGGCGGGGCGGTACTCTATCCCGACCCACAGTCTTTAGGTAAAGGCACCGACTGGCAAAGAGCTATTTCAAGAGTTGCGCCTATTCAGAATTATACTTTGAGTGCCTCGGGTGGAAAGGATACTTATCATTATTTTCTGTCTGGTAATTATATCAATCAGGATGGGGTAATTATCAACTCTGGATTTAAACGTTACCAGGTAAGGGCTAACCTGGATAAGAATGTGAAAGAAAATGTGAAAATCACGGCTGCCTTTAATATCGGCCGTGCCGAAACTAAAAACAGTACGGTTTCTTTAGGCGGACAGGACTATGGTTCATCGGCTCTGGCTTATAGTCCGGCAGCCACGATCTATAATGCAGATGGATCTTTTAACAGTAAAAAGCCAAATGATAACCAGGTCTATGATAATCCGGTTGCACAGGGGACATTACCGTTAAACCAGACTACAACTACCAACATTATTGGTAATCTGGGTGCAGAATGGACATTGATCAAAGGGCTTACACTGAAATCTACTTTTGGGGCTGAACTTAATTTCGTTAAGAATAATATATACAATCCGTCTACCCTGCCAACCCGTACCAATGCAAATTCTGGTGGTTCGGCACAGGTAAATACAAGAGATATCTTAACCTGGCAAAATGAAAATACACTGAGTTATGATAAACAGATAGGTCAGGACCATCATATCAGTGCAGTGGGTGGTGTAACCTTTCAGACTTCGAGTAATGAGTATTTAAATGCACAGGGAGACAGATATGCTACAGATCTTTATCAGTATAATAATCTGGGGGCCACTGCACAGAGTACTTTTGGAATCGGATCTGATTATTCTAAATACTCTATTTTTTCTTTGCTGGCACGGATAAATTATGCTTATAAAGATAAATATCTGGTGACGCTGACCGCGAGACAGGATCAGTCCTCACGTTTTGCGGAGAATAATAAATCGGCTTTGTTTCCTGCGGTTGCTTTGGCCTGGAAGGCCTCTAATGAATCCTTTATCAAAGACCTGAATGTATTTGACAACCTAAAATTAAGGGGAAGTTTTGGTTATAACGGGAACCAGGGGATTGATCCTTACAAATCTCTTGCTTCTTTATCCAATCAAAGCGGTTACCTGATTGGCGGACAGAAAATATTAGGTTATGTAGGAGACAGGATTGCCAATCCAAACCTAAAGTGGGAAACAACAAGACAACTGGATCTGGGCCTGGAGGCCGGGATCTTAAAAGGCAGGGTTAATATCGAGATCGATTATTATGATAAACGGACCAAAGACTTGTTACTGGATCAGCAATTACCCTTACAAACAGGGTTTGTCAGTAGGTTAACCAATATTGGAATGGTTGGAAACAAGGGGATAGAGATTCTGATTAATACTGTCAATATCACGACTAAGGATTTTCAATGGGAGACCAACTTTAATGTATCGCGGAACAAAAGTAAAGTACTTGACTTAGGCGGAGTAGACCGCTTTAGTGTAAAGAATATTTATTTTGGAGGAAACAGTTCAATCAGTCAGTTACAGGTAGGGCAGCCGGTAGGGACCTTCTGGGGGGCTACTTATTATGGTACGCAAAAAACAGCTCAGGTACCTGCGGGAGCAGTTAATCCGAATTCAACTCCAAGACTTGGTGATCCGTTATATGTAGACAAAAATGGAGACGGCAAATTCGGAGATGAGGATTTTGGCGTCATCGGTGATTCGAGCCCTAAGTTTTACGGAGGAATCGGAAATAATTTCACTTACAAACAATTCTCTCTGAATATCTATCTGCAGGGATCTTATGGAAACAAGGTGATGAATGTCGGGGATGCTTTCTACAATACAGGTGATCCCTTAACTAACCAGTTTGCGACTATTGCAGACAGATGGACACCTTCGAATCCAACTTCGGATGTTCCGCGTGTGAATTCCAGGAACTATATTCCTTCCTCGCGATGGGTGTATAATGGTTCTTTTCTCCGCCTGAAGTCGATCAATTTAGGTTATACATTTACAGGGGCACAACTCCATGCGCACTGGATTAATAAGCTGAACATTTATGCAACTGCAACTAACTTATTCCTGATTACCAAGTATCCATATTATGATCCTGAAACAAGTGCGGACGGGACAAATTCTGTATTGCGTGGTTTTGATAATACAAATTATCCGCAGAACAGAACTTTTGCTTTCGGTATCAATTTAACGCTGTAATCCATTAACAAAAACATTTAGTATCATGAAGAAAGTATTATATATAGCAGTAAGCCTGATTTTAGTGGGTATGATGGGTTGTAAAAAACAGCTCACTGAGGACCCAAAAACTTTTATATCTCCCGAACAATTTTTTAAATCTGATCAGGATGCTGTTCAGGGAGTTAATGGTGTTTATTTTTGGCTGGTAGGAAGTTACCCGCAGAGATTATTTCAGCAGGATTTGTGGCAGGTCCTGGATGAGGATTGTGATGCTATCCGCAGACCGAATTCTGGTGCGCAGAATTTATCAGGCAATAATCCCGGAAGTGCACAGATTGTCTACGGAGGTATTTATAAAGGTATTTACAATGCCAGTCAGTGTATTGACCGGATTCCAAAATCAGGAACCAGTGATCTTAAAAAAAGAACTGAAGGAGAAGCCAGGTTTCTGAGGGCATTGTTTTATTATTATGCTACAGGTTTATTCGGGGATGTTCCGCTAATCAACGAATCAAATTATAGCAATACTGAAACAGCTAAAACATTACCCCGCTCGCCGGTGGCAGATGTCAGAAAGCTCATGGTTACTGATTTAACTGCTGCGATTGGTCTTTTGCCTGTAACCTATCCGGATGCGGCCGATAAGGGAAGAGCGACCAAAGGTGCTGCTCAGACTTTATTAACCAAGGTTTATCTCTGGAATAAGGATTGGGCCAATGCGAAAGCAACTGCACTGGCGATCAAAAATTCAGGGACTTATACTTTGCTGCCTAATTATGCAGATGTATTTAGTGCAAGTAATGAATTTAATAATGAATCTATTTTTGAGATTGATTTTCAGAAGGATTTATTAAACAGTTATCAGCATGCTTTTTACTCGCCTGACAGCAGAGTGGGTGTAGAGCCTTTCAGTAAAAAACCATGGTACCGTGTTTATGTTCCTTATCAGGCTTTTGCCAGTAGTTTTGCCCCAGAGGATAAACGTAAGACTGCGCAAATTGCAACGGGTTATAATGGTCAGGCCTTTGCGCCCGATGCAACCAACAGAGTTAATGTGTGGTTTGGGCCTAAATGGTGGAGACTGGATGCTGATGAAAGGAACAGCGGATTGGATATTTATGTTTTCCGGTACGCCGATGTCTTGTTAATGCTGGCAGAGTCGGCCAATGAAGGCGGGGATATCACGACAGCTTTAAGTGCGATTAATGAGGTAAGACAGCGGGCAGGGATAGCGGTTCTGGCTGGTTTAAGTCAGGATCAACTCAGGAACCAGATTTACCAGGAGCGTGGCTGGGAATTATGTGGTGAAGGACACCGCAGGCTCGATCTGCAACGATGGGGAAAATTCATCGCCACTGCCAAGGCTGCATCATTAACAGAAGAACCTATTTTATCAAATTCTTATCAGACTTTTTATAATTTGTTGCCGATTCCTGCCAGTGAGATTCAGAAGAACCCGGCGCTGACACAGAATCCTGGATATTAAAATATTTTTATATATATTCTGTCAAAAAGTAAATTGTTTAAAACAAATAGGGGCTGGAGATCGTATTAAAATGGTCACTATAAATAAATAAAATGGATTCAAATAATAACATTGAAGAATTAGCAATCAATACTGTACGGACCTTATCAATTGATGCTGTACAGAAAGCGAACTCAGGACACCCGGGTATGCCTATGGGGGCTGCGCCAATGGGACATGTGCTGTATGCCCATTATATGAACTATAATCCTAAAAACCCGCATTGGGCAAACAGGGACAGATTTATTCTATCGGCGGGACATGGCTGTATGTTACAGTACAGTTTATTGCACCTGACCGGTTTCAATGTGACTATGGATGATCTGAAAAACTTTCGCCAGCTTAACAGCAAAACAGCCGGACACCCTGAATATGGTTTAATTGATGGGGTTGATGTGACTACCGGTCCATTGGGACAGGGTTTCGCGAATGGTGTAGGTTTTGCTATTGCACAGAAACATCTGGCAGCCAGGTTTAACAGACCGGGTTTCGATTTGTTTGATTATAGGATTTATGCCATATGTAGTGATGGTGATATGATGGAGGGGGTAACTTCGGAGGCAGCTTCTCTGGCTGGTCATCTGGAGCTGGGCAACCTGATCTATCTGTATGATGATAACCATATCTCTATTGAAGGAGATACGGATATTGCTTTTACGGAAGATGTAGCTAAACGTTTTGAAGCTTATAACTGGCATGTGCAGGAAGTGAGTGACGGAAATGATATTACGGCAATCATCAACGCGGTAAGAAATGCAAAAGCAGAGCTTCACCGCCCTTCATTAATTAAGGTGCGTACACAAATTGCTTATGGTAGTCCGAATAAGGCTAATACTTCGGGATCTCATGGTTCACCATTAGGGGCGGATGAGATCAGATTAGTCAAAGAATTTTTCGGCTTTGATCCTGATAAATCTTTCTATGTTCCACCTGCAGTTGATGAATACTATCAGGCTGCCGGTAAAAAAGGAACTGATGCAAATAAAAAATGGGATGACCTGTATGCGCAGTATAAGACTCAGTTCCCTGAACTGGCTGCGGCTTATGAACAGGCGGTACGTGGTGAGTTGCCTGAGAAATGGCAGGATTCATTACCTGTATTTGCACCTTCAAAAGATAAAATGGCGACCCGTCAGGCATCGGGTAAAGTATTAAATGCAATTGCGTCGGTTTTACCAGGGCTAATAGGCGGTGCGGCTGATTTAGCCCCTTCAACCGATACCAATTTAAAACAATATACCTCATTTACCCCAGAGGACAGAACAGGGCGTAATTTCCATTTTGGTATCCGTGAACATGCGATGGGTTCTGCCCTGGTAGGAATGGCCTTAACCACAGGGGTAATTCCTTTTGGAGCGACCTTCCTGATGTTCTCTGAATATATGCGCCCTCCGATCCGTTTGGCAGCGATCATGAAGATCAGGCCAATATTTGTTTACACGCATGATAGTATCGGTTTGGGAGAGGATGGGACGACGCATCAGCCTGTTGAACAGTTGATATCCCTTCGTTCTATTCCGAATATTACACTAATACGTCCTGCTGATGCCAATGAAACCGCGCAGGCCTGGCGTGTGGCGCTGGAACATAAAGATGGTCCGGTTGTTCTGGTATTTACAAGACAAGGTTTACCTGTACTGGATCAGGATAAATATGGAAAGGCAAAAGACCTGGAAAAAGGAGCTTATATTCTTTCGGAAGCTGATGGAAAAGCAGAGCTGATCCTGATTGCTACAGGTTCGGAGGTAGCCCTGATCCTGGATGCACAGGCTAAACTCAAAGAACAGGGAATAGCTGCACGTGTTGTCAGTATGCCTTCATGGGAATTATTTGAGAAACAAGATGCAGCCTATAAAGAGAAAGTTTTCCCTAAGGCAATCCGTAAACGTCTGGCAGTCGAGACTGGTTCTCCACTGGGCTGGCATAAATATGTGACTGACGAAGGAGATATTATTGCGATGCATACTTTCGGTGAATCTGCACCAGCAGAAGAGCTGTATAAGGTATTCGGTTTCACTATTGATAATGTAGTCAACAAAGCGAAAGCCCTTATCGGAAAATAGTCATTTTCACACAAATTTATCACCTGGAAACGCCTTCAATGAAAATTGAGGGCGTTTCTTTTGAAGCTACCGGTCCCACCAAACCCTTGACGTGAGCAGGTCACCCCCGGGCAGTCTCGCAACCGCTGCATTATAGTTTACGGTATTGGTCAGTATCTCAGTTGACAGATAAATCAGTCTTCTCGGAATTGTTGCGTTGGTTACATTTCCAGGATAATTAACGGGTATCAGTACTGGATAACCCGATCTTTTCCAGTTCAGCCAGCTTTCTATAAAGTTGAAATTAGTTCCGGTAGTCACCCAGTACTGCGTATTAATCATCTCCAATGATTTGGCCTGGCTGGTTTCATCGAGCGGATGTTTGAGTACATAATCACTGATCACTCCATCGGGTATGGTCGCCAGCTGATTCATTTGGGTCATTGCCTGTAGTGCTCCTCTTAAGCCATTTGCATAATGCGAAGCCGCTGAACCCGGGACATTCCAGCCCCTTACTTTAGCTTCAGCAAGTAATAATTCGGTCTCCGCATAGGTCATAATGAAATTTGGGCCGCCCAGGTTCAGATAAACAGAAGTCCTTGGTCTGGAATAGTTTCCTAAAGGAGCGGCATCCGCTCCTGTCCCTGTTTCTCCGGGATATCCCGGTGCCCGGTGAATATCATAAGCCCCACCCAATAAATCATAACCATTAGGTAAACCCAGTTGTACGGCCGGATCAGTATTCCCGGCAAGATTTTCGTTGATATTGTTCGCTAAACCACTTTGAGATACTTCGGCGATAACACCTAGCCTGGGATCATTGCTGGTTTTTAATTCGTCAATTAAAGTTTTACTCCAGCGTACCTCTCTGTAGTCGGAAACGGTACGGAGTGCAAGCGAAGTCCCGTTTTGCCCATCCAGATTTGCAGCATCGGTCATAACCAGTGCGTTATCGCTGATGTCAGAAAATGTTCCTGCTGCAGCTTTTTCTACCCATGGTCTGGCTTTGTCGGGAGTAATTTTGGTCAGCCGCATGGCTACCTTTAGCATCAGGGAGTAACCGAACTTCTTCCATTTAACAATATCCCCTTTGTAAAATAAATCGGCAGTTGGTTTAGTTTTCGCAGGATCCAGCCCATTGATCGCATTGTCCAGGTCAGTCAGCATCGAGTTATAAATGTCTTCCTGTTTATCGTATATTGGGTATTTAATTCCCTCTCTTGCTTTTGCAGCCTGTGAATAAGGGACATCTCCGTAGGTATCTGTAATCCTCTGCAGGATTAACACAAACATAATATCACCGATATTGATCAGATTGGAATAACCAGCGGGATCTTTTTCTCTGGCCAGTCTTTGCATTTCCCTGATAGTAGAAGCTTCGGCATAACCTTCGTCGAATATCCTGCCCTGATAATCAGTAAAACTGCCTGCATTTACATACTTATCGCCATTATTATAGTAGAAATAAGTAGAGGCGAGCAGCTGCATCATTGTACTCTGATAGAGCAGCTGATAATAACCCTTATTGGAAAATTTGAATTGAGCGGTAGAAAGCAGATCATTCGGATCATAGTTTTCAGCCGGTGATTTTGTCGGATCCGTATTTGTTTTATCCAGCTGCTGTTTACTGCATCCGGTATGGAATAAGATTAAAAAACTCAATAGGTACAAATAAACTCTTTTCATCATTTTCTCCCTTGTTGAAATTTAAAATTGACATTAATACCATAAGTCCTTGTTGCAGGAAATGAAGCTCCTTCAATACCTGCATAGTTAAGCGAAGAAGAAAACTCGGATTCCGGATCAATGTTTTTTGTGTATTTAAGTAACGTAAACAGGTTTCGCGCAACCAGGTCAATCGAAATGCTGCTGAAAGGTGTTCTTTTTAACTGATGCGCAGGAATAGTATAACCTAAAGTTATCTGTCTGACTTTGATGAAACTGCCATTCAGTACCGATAATGCAGAAATATTAGTAGCCAGCTGCGGATAATAATTATAGGCAGGAACTGATTTTGTATTCACTGATCCGTCAGCAAGCACACCTTTGGCAACGATGCCTGTTTCTCTCCCTTCGAGTGTAGCCTGGTTCAGCCCAAATACATAGGAGTAATTTTCTGTTGCGGATAAAATCTTATTTCCATATTTAAAGTCAATCAGCATAGAAAGATTAAAGTTTTTATAATAAAAATTATTACTGAACCCGCCGTAAAAATCGGGTAATGTACTACCCATAGGCTTTAATTCACCACGTGCAGGTACACCATCAGGACCAATAACAGTATTCCCATTCGCGTCACGAAGATAATCGTAAGCCATAATCTGTGTCAGCGGCTTTCCAACAACCATTGCTGTATAGGCATTCAGGGGTCTGTATGTCCCTGCAAGTGTATATTTACTGGTCCCGTCAATAGAAAGAAGCTCATTATTTACATGGCTCATATTGAAACTGGTTTTCCATTTAAAATCCTTTTGATCTACAACAATACCTTGTAAAAGGATCTCAGTTCCGGTGTTCCGGGTTTTACCAAGGTTTACATAAGCAGAAGTAAAACCTGAGGTTACAGATTGCTTGGCATTAATGATCTCATTATTGGTAATCCTGTGGAAGTAGGTGAGATCAACAGCAAGCCGGTTATTCAGGAATTTAAGACTGACCCCGGTTTCAAATTCATTTAAGGTAAAGGGCTTCAGATTGTAATTGGGAAGATCCCTGGAGAAATTGCCAAGGGGAACGCCATTGACATCACTATTGGAAAAATAATACGTTTGAGTGGTATAAGGCTCTATCGGTTCGCCACTGGTTTTTGCGAAACTGGCCCTTAGTTTACCATAGTTAAGCCCTTTCAGGCCGAGCAGATCAGAGAATACAAAACTGGCAGAAACGCCGGGAACAAATATCCCTCTGTTATTCTGTGGTAAGGTGGAATAGACATCGTATCTGCCTGTAGCAGATAGATTGAGGAACTTTTTATAATTTAAATCGGCGGTATAATAAGCGGATTCTGTGATGATTTTTGAGCTGGTGTAGTCATTGACGATGGTCTGCAGATTGGCTGCGGTGTAGAGATAAGGAATAACAAATCTCGAACCTTTTAAAACACTTGATTCTACTGCTCTTTTACGGAAATTGGTTCCTACAGAAATATCAAGGTTAAGGTCATCTGCGATATTTCGGTTGGCTGCGAGTAAGAAGTCGCTGTTCAGCTCGGATATTCTGGACTTGGTCTGTGCATTAATTCCTCCTTCTCCATTGACAGAAAAGGCTGTTCCGGTTGGAATGACATTGAGTACATTGTCATTACTGATATCGTAACCTAACCTGGCCTGGAAATAAATCCAGCTGTCGAACTGATATTTAGCCGAGGCTGAGGTTATAAAACGGTCACGGCTTGAATAGTCTGCCTGTTTGTTGAGTATAAAATAAGGATTGGTTTTATACTCATCGCTGTTCCAGGGTGTTTCGGCCCCCGTTGTCTGACTGTATCCAGGAGACAGGATGGCCTGGTTAATATTGGTAGCCAGCGCTGCAATTCCATAGTTGGCATTTAATGGCCCATCACTCAGATAAGACCTGTTTTTATTATATTCATGAATATAATTGCCGTTAAAGTTGAGACTTAATTTTTTGGTTAGCTCATAGGTACTGTAGAGGTTAACGGTTTTTCGCTGTAAACTTCCATTCCTGATAATGGATTGCTGATCCAGGTCAGAGGCTGATAAATGGACGGTGCTATTTTTACCACCATGCCCTATGGAGATAGTATTGGTAAAGGCCGGGGCAGTTCTGTAAAAAGTTTGAATATTGTTTTTTACTGCCGAATAGGGGTACTTATTTCCATCAAACTGAATCGTGGGTATTCCATCCAGTTTCTCTCCCCAGCTTAGCAGGCCGGAAGCAATAGCCGATGAGATATTATCAGGACGATGATTTTGGGTACCCTGCCCATATACATATTGAAAACCGGTATTGTTAACTGCCTGGTCAAAAGATAAATTGGTATTATATTCAATCGCTGTTCCAGAGTTCTTTTTCCCGCTTTTAATCGTAATCAGAATAACTCCGTTTGCTGCCCTGGCTCCATATAAAGCAGAAGCAGCTGAGCCTTTCAGCACCGTAATTGTTTCTACATCATCTGGATTAATATTGCTGATCCCATCCCCGTTATCGGGCCCGCCATATTCATTTGCACTTCCCCGCTGTGTGTTATCAATAGGAACACCATTGACCACAAACAGGGGAGAGCCGGCGGTCATACTAACTGCTCCACGTAAAAGTATTCTTGCCGAAGAACCTGGTCCACCGCTCACGCCACTGATATTTAAACCAGCCACCTGTCCTTCGAGGGCATTCACCAGATTTGATTCCCTTGCCTTAGTTAAGGTATTGCCATTAATAGTGGAAATAGAATAACCAATTTTTCGTTCATCTTTGGGAATGTTAAGCGCTGTAATTACAACTTCATCCAAATCGTTCAGCAGAGGACGAAGTGCAATTTCAGCATAAGTATTTTCTTTGATCTGAAATTCCCGTGGCTGATAACCAACCTGACTGATAACCAGGACGGCGTTGTCGGGAGCTGTAATAGAGAACTCACCGTTATTTGTCGTTTTTGTACTCAGGTGCGTTCCTTTAACTTTAACGGATGTCCTGGCAACGGGATTTTTGTTTTCGTCTGTTATCCTTCCCCTGATCAGGATATTAACTTCTTTGACCGGGGTGATCACGATGAGGTTATTGTCCAGTAATTTATAGGTAAAGGAGGATCCTTTCAGGATTTGACCGAGTACGGAAAATACTTCCTTGTTCCTGACTTTTATAGTGATTTTCTGGGCTGGGATCTTAGATTCGCTATAGATGAAATGATAGGTAGTCTGCTTTTGAAGTGCATCAATTACCTGTTCAAAACCCGCAGATTTTAATTTTAGTGTAACCTTCGTTTGTGAATAGGCATTCACAGTTACCTGAAGAGCTAAAAAAATCAGCAGTTTGACTAAGGTCCTCATCTATAAATTTACAATGGGCTTGAGCTATATCGCTTTAGCGATATTATTTCACCGAGTAAAGATAGATAGTTTTTCCTTGTATTTTATATTCGAATGGTGTAATGAGCTGCAGGGCTTTAAGTGCCTCAGTTAAACTTTCTTTTTCGTATTCTCCGGTGAATTTATAGTCTTTCAGTTTTTCTGACCTGAAGACAAAATTTACCCCATACCACCTGGCTAAACGAAGACTTAAACTGGAAAAGGTTTCATTTTTGAACAACAGTTTATTGTTCATCCATGAGGTTTCCAGGATAGCATTTTTATCATGCTTATCGTAATAAGTCATCGGGGTTATACTGTAAATATCCCCGTTTAATTTTTCAGCGCTGCTATTCACCGGATGGGTTAAAGTGAACTTTTCGGTAGGCTTTAAGAGAATATGCTTTTCGGGGTTTTTATGGAGTGTGATTTCTACTTTCCCTCTGAGCAGGGTAGTTTCTGTAAGGAGCTCATCTTCGTATGATTTGACATCAAAGGCTGTTCCCAGTACTTTTACACTAATGGTTTTGGTCTGTACTATAAATGGATGGCTGTGATCTTTTGCCACATCAAAAAAGGCTTCGCCACTTAAATATACTTCTCTGTTCCGGCCGGTAAAGGAGGCTGGATATTTAATTTCACTTCCAGCGTTTAAAGTGATTTTACTTCCATCAGAGAGTACAAGCGTAGACTTTTGTCTGTCTGAAGTAATTGCTTTTTTCCAGACGATTTCCTGGTTCTGAGTGGTGTCGTTCGTTGTTGCAAAGTATTTATAGGCTGTAAATGTGCCCAGACCCAGGATGAAAACAGCTGCAATACGGTACCATGGTGTAAAAGATCTCCGAACGGGTTTTGTACCCCTGGCATTAATTCTTTCTTTTATTTGCTGAAATATAAGATTGATATTTTCATTGGTTTCTCCTTCCTGCTGGAAATAGACTTTTAAAGATTCATACTCTAGTTTATAATCTTCATTGGACGAGATCATAGCCATAAATTCCTGATCGTCACCAGCCGAAATTTCGCCCGATAATTTTTCGCTAAGCAGTTCAGTGAATTTTTGATTGATCATTAGTTAGTTATACTATGTAAGAGAGTAGTACCCTTTTTTGTTAAAATTGCTTACAAGAATTGAAAAATATGTAAAAAAAATATTAAAAGGATTAAATTCACCGCATCACTGCCGTTATCCTTGTGTGTATAAAGGTGATGGTAAGCTTTAAGGCTTACTCTTAATTTATCGATGGCCCTGAACAATTGAGTTTGTACTGTTCTGGGCGAAATATTCAGAATTTCAGCTACTTCTTTATATTTCATGCCATTTTCTTTAATGAGTTTAAAAATAATTCTGGCCTGCTCAGGAAGCTTATTAATAGCCTGATCTAATTTATGATGCAGTTCTTTATTTTCCAGTACTTTTTCAGGACTGACAGCATCCATAAACCGGAATTCATTGGAAGGCTCAATTTCTACCAGATGAACGGCGGCATTTTTCTTAATGTATTTAAGGGATTGGTTCCTGACTGCCGTAAAAAGGTATGTTTCGAGGTTAAGAATTACGGTCTCAGCTTTCCTGTTTTCCCAGCATCTGACAAAAATATCAGCCACGATCTCTTCGGCTACCTCTTTCCTGCCTACATAAAAAATACAGAACCGGATAAGCTTGTTAAATAAATGATAGTATAAAACCTCAAAAGATTTGACATCATCCTCCACGCAAACTTTTGACCATAAAGAGGATAAATCAGGTTTCAAGGCCTTCGGGAGTTATTAGATTAAAATAAATAATGGTTAATAGAGGCAAGATAAATAATATAAACCCCGCTTTGCATAAAAAAAATAATTTTCTTGTAGGCAATCGGGTGTTAAAAAGGGTCTCTTCCTTAACGCGCATTTTTTTTAATAAAAATGCAAAGTTTGCCATCAGGGATTTTTGAGGCAAAAGAGCTAACCAAAATATTTAACTGTTATTCATTCAAATGAAAAAAACATTACAATTGACATGTTTACTACTTTACGCATCGTCGCACGCTTTTGCAACGGTAAAGTCAGATCATCCTAAACTATTAACTCCTTTATTGAGTATCCCGGGCTTCTCTGCTGCAGACGAAGTGAAAGGAACGGTACGTGATGCTTCAGGTACAACATTACCGGGTGTATCAGTTCAGGTAAAAGGAACTAAGCTGGTTACGCAAACTAATTCAGCAGGACAGTATGGTATAACCGCTAAGGCTGGTGATATCCTTGTTTTCTCTTATATTGGATATGATAAACAGGAAATCACGGTTGGCAGTCAGACTACACTGGATGTAGTGATGAAACAAAACGCACAGGAACTGAATACAGTTGTTGTGACCGCTTTGGGTATCAAAAGAACAAGTCGTTCTACAACTTATGCTACGCAGCAGGTTGCAGGTGATGAGTTAACTAAAGTAAAAGATCCCAATCTGGTGAATTCTTTAAACGGTAAAGTTGCAGGTTTAACCATTTCCCGCAGTTCTTCGGGAGTTGGTGGTTCTGCGAAAGTAATTCTGAGAGGAAGTAAATCTGCTTCAGGAAGTAATCAGGCACTTTATGTGATTGATGGGGTTCCAATGAACAACAGCAGCTCAAGCCAGCAGGTTTCCAGTACAGGAAACAGCTCTACTTCTCAGCCTAACTCAGCTTACGGTGGAAGTAGTTCTTACGATGGAGGAGACCCGATCTCCAACCTGAACCCTGAAGATATCGCTAGTATATCGGTACTGAAAGGTGGTTCGGCAGCTGCGTTATATGGTAGCCAGGCTGCAAACGGTGTAATTATCGTTACTACAAAATCTGGTGAGGCTGGAAAAGCTAAGGTTAATTTTTCTTCTTCTTTCGGAATTGATAAAGTAGCCTCTGAGCCGAAATTCCAGAATAGTTATGGTCAGTCTTCGGCCGGATCTACGCAAAGCTGGGGACCTGCTATTACTAATGGTCAGGATAATTTAAAATCCTATTTCCAGACAGGTCATAATTATACAAACTCGATCAGTTTATCTGCTGGTTCAGAGAAATTACAGACTTATTTCTCTTATGCAAATACAACTGCAACAGGAACACAGCCTGGAAATGAGTTAAGTCGTCATAATGTGAACTTAAAAGAGACTGGAAGTTTCTTCAATGACAAATTGACGATTTCTGGAAACGTAAACTATATCAGACAAAAAATCAATAACTCTCCGCTGATTGGTCTTTATTTTAATCCTTTAACCGGATTGTATTTGTTCCCAAGGGGTCAGGATATCAAACCATATAAAACTGGTTATGAGCAATTTGATCCGACAAGAAACCTGAATACACAGAACTGGCCTTACTTATCAGAGGATATTCAACAGAACCCATGGTGGATTAACAACAGAAACCAGAATCAGCTGAACAGAGATCGTCTGATGTTGAATGTAAGTGCAAAGTATAAAGTAAATCCATGGTTAGATATTCAGGCACGCGGAAGTATGGATAGTTATACTGATACTTATGATCAGAAGATTTATGCAGGGACTTCAGTTACTTTAACAGATAGAAATGGTGGTTACGTTTATACAACGAATACTTCTAAACAACAATACGCCGATTTAATCGCGAATGTGAATATTCCATTGGAGAAATTTAAAATTTCAGGAACAGCTGGTACCAGCATCCAGGATTTTAACGATAACGGGGTTACTTTTAACTCAGGAAAAGATGGATTAAATATTCCAAATATCTTTGTTATTCAGAATTTCAAAGCTTTAAATCCATTAAATTCAGGAAATACTTATAACCATAAACAACTTCGTTCGGTATTTGCCAGTGCAAGTCTTGCTTATGATAACTGGATTAACTTAGACGCGACGATCCGTACTGACTGGTCATCAGCTTTGGCTTTTACTACAGGTAACCCTTTCTCGTATCCTTCGGTAGGTCTTAACTTTATCATCAATGATAAATTGAAATTACCTGAATGGGTGAGCTTTGCAAAAGTTCGTGGCTCTTATGCTGAGGTGGGTAATGATGTGCCAAACTATGTCACCAATATCATGAACTCTTTTGGTGCAGGTGGTGGAATTTCAACACCGATCAGAGACTCTTTCGCAACTTTAAAACCAGAAAGAACTAAATCGATTGAATTCGGTACTGAGTGGAGATTTTTCAGTAATCGTTTGAGCTTCGATTTTACTTATTACAAAACGAATACTAAAAATCAGTTCTTACAGGCTGATGCTTCTCAGGCTTCTTTGTTTAATCAGTATTATTTCAATGCCGGAAATGTTCAGAATAAAGGTATCGAGATCATATTGGGTTATGATGTATTGAACGGTGAAGGATTAAAATGGAAAACAGGATTGAATTATTCGATGAACAGGAATAAAATCCTGACGCTTTCTCCAGACATCAGTGAGTTTGTTTTAAGTGGAGCTTCGGGTGCAAATTATGTATCTAAATTTAAAGAGGGTGGATCATATGGTGATATTTATGGTACTTCTTTAAAACGTGATGCTCAGGGAAGAGTGATGATCGATGGTAACGGTAAGCCAATGACTGCGGATGGTGGTAATAGCACTTTCCTGGGTAACGCAAATCCAAAATGGCAACTGGGCTGGAGCAACAGCTTCAACTATAAGAATTTCTCTCTGAGCTTCTTATTTGACGGTAAAATTGGTGGTAAAGTAATGTCTGTAACAGAATCTGTACTGGAACAATATGGTGTTGCCAAGGTTACTGGTACGGCACGTGATCAGGGCGGAGTTTCTGTGAATGGTGTTGATCCTAATGGAAACCCTGTTTCTAAAGTAGATGCTCAGAAATGGTATAGTGTTGTTGGTGGTAGAGAGGGAATTTCGAGCGAACATATGTACAGTGCTACTGTAGTACGTCTGAGAGAATTATCTTTTGGTTATACTGTACCGTTGAAACAAGGTTTTATTAAAAGTTTAAAATTATCAGTTACGGGTAGAAACTTAGCTTATCTGTATAAGAAAGCACCATTTGATCCTGAATTGAGTATGTCAACGTCGAACGGCCTTTCTGGAGTGGATATCTTTATGCCACCAGCGACACGTAATTATGGCTTCTCTTTAAATGCTAATTTTTAATAATCAGTTGTTCTAATCAAATAAGATCAAGAAATGAAAACGAAATTCAATATATCAATTCGCAAGAGCAGGTTCCGCATGATGGGTGCCCTGTGTCTGGCAGCATTGACCATCACCTCGTGTAAGAAAAACTTTGAAAATATTAATACAAATCCGGTTGGCGTTTCTGACAAAGACCTGATTGCAGATTATAATGATCTGAAGTTCTTCTTTCAGATGGAACAGAGATCTATTATTAATTTCTCTGGTGGTGGTGACCCAAATTCTTACCAGGTTCAGCAGAGTTTAAATGCTGATAACTTTTCTGGTTACTTTATGAGCCCTAATCCGTTTAACGGTGGAAGTAACAATTTGAATTATTTCATGATGCAGGGCTGGAATGGCGAAGCCTTTAAAGTGGGATATTTAAATATAATGGCCAATGTAAGGAAATTAAAAAATAATGGAATTGACCAGACTTATCCGTCTGTATGGGCGGTATCCCAGCTGATCAAGGTAACTGCAATGAGTAGGGTGACTGATATCTATGGCCCTATTCCTTATAGTACGGTAGGTTTAAAGGTGAACAATCCTTATGATAGCCAGAAGGACATCTATTATCAGTTCTTTACTGAACTGGATGATGCGCAGTCAAAAATTAATGACTTTGTGAAAGCTGGCAAACCACTTCCTTTTGCTTTTAGCGATTTTGACCTGGTTTACAACGGAAACCTGAGTACCTGGTTGAAATATGCAAACTCTCTGCGTTTGAGATTAGCATTGCGCCTGGTGAAAGTAGACCCGGCAAAAGCACAATTAGAAGGAGAGAAAGCAATGAATCCTGCAAATGGAGGATTATTGTCAACTCCTGCTGAAAATATGGCAGTAAAGGTTCTGGGTGTAGGTTTTACTAATCCATTGGTATTCATTTCCCAGGATTGGGGAGATACCAGAATGGGAGCAGCTATAGAGTCTTATCTGACTGGTTATGCAGATCCAAGGTTACCTAAGTATTTCGATAAATCTACTGATACAGCTTTACATGGTCAGTATAAAGGTATCCGTATTGGTGCGGTTATTTCTTCGAAACCTGACTATGTTGGCTTCTCTGGATTGAATGTGAGTAATGGTGCAAGCCCAACATTTTCAAAATCAAGTCCTGCTCAGTTAATGACTGCTGCGGAGGTTTATTTCTTACGTGCAGAAGCAGCTTTAAGAGGTTGGGCTAATGCGGGTGGAACTCCTCAGAGTTTATATGAATCAGGTATCAGTACTTCATTCCAGCAATACGGACTGGGTGATGCAAGTACGTACTATAGCAATAGCACTAACGTTCCTGCAGCTTATGTAGATCCGAAAACTGCTGGAAATAGTGCCCCTGCACCCGCTGGAGCTGTAACTATCAAATGGGATAATGCAGCAACCAATGAGCAGAAACTGGAACGTATCATTACACAGAAATGGTTGGCTATCTTCCCTGAAGGTCAGGAAGCATGGTCTGAATTCCGTCGTACCGGTTATCCAAGACTTTTCCCTGTTGTTCAGAATAATAGCGGTGGAACAATCAGTACTGATATTCAAATCAGAAGATTGCCATTCCCGCAAAGCGAATACAACACAAATAGTACAGAAGTGAATAAAGCTATCCAGTTATTGGGTGGTCCTGACAACGGAGGTACAAGATTGTGGTGGGATGTAGCCAAAGGAAATTTCTAAAACAATAAAATTACATACACACCGGTCTTTTATTGCCATTTTAGGCGTAAAAAGACCGGTGTTTTTTTATTTTTACAAATTATATGAGTAAAATGAATAGAAAAACAACGGGTCTGGTCTTTATTTGCAGTTTCATTTTTAGTTTTAGTCTGAGCGCGCAGAATAAATTAAGCCAGTATGTAGATCCGATAATCGGATCGGATGCACACGGGCATGTTTTTGTTGGTGCTAATGTACCTTTTGGTGCAGTTCAATTAGGGCCGACAAATGTTTTTGAAGGCTGGGACTGGTGCAGCGGATACCATTATTCCAGTAATACCATTGTAGGTTTTACCCATACGCATTTAAGCGGTACCGGAATTGGTGACCTGAATGATGTGCTGGTGATGCCAGCTACAGGTAAACTACAATTAAATAAAGGGACTAAAACTGATCCGGAAAATGGATATCTGTCCACTTTTTCTCATGCGAATGAGGTAAGTAAAGCAGGATACTATAGCGTTGTTCTGGATAAATATAAAATTAAAGCTGAACTTACTGCTTCAGAAAGAGTTGGTTTTCATCGTTATACTTTTGCCCCAAAACAAGATAACCCGCATGTAATGCTGGATCTGGCTGATGGTATCGGCTGGGATAAACCTGTAGAAACTTATATCAAACAGGTAAACAGTACTACTTTGGTAGGTTATCGTTTGTCTAGTGGCTGGGCAAAAGATCAGCGTTTATACTTCGCTGTTAAGTTATCACAACCATTAAGTAGTATGTCGCTTTATGACAGCACGAAGGTAGCTTCGGGTACTGAAGGAAAAGGGTTAAAGATGAAGGCTGTCCTGAACTTCAAAACGATTGAGAAAAATGTTCTGCAAATGAAAGTGGGGATCTCGCCGGTAAGTTATGAGAATGCGCTGGCAAACATCGCTACCGAAATTCCGGCATGGGATTTTAATAAAGTAGCAGCAGCAGCGGATGCGAAATGGAATAAAGAACTGTCTAAAATTCAGATCCAGGGGAGCGATGATACCAAAAAGGTATTTTATACTGCGCTTTATCACACGATGATTGCACCTTCTTTATTCAATGATGCAAACGGGGATTATCGCGGTACTGATAAAAAAGTCTATCACAAATCGGGATTTGATAATTATACTACCTTCTCTTTATGGGATACTTACAGGGCTTTTCATCCACTGTATACTATCGTTCATCCAGATAAAGTATCGGACATTATCAATACATTCCTGGCTATTTATAAACAGCAGGGGAAATTACCTGTATGGCACCTGATGGGTAATGAAACCAATACAATGATCGGCTATCATGCGGTACCTATTATCGTGGATGCTTACCTGAAGGGTTTCAGGAATTATGATACTGAACTTGCTTATGAGGCTATCAGACATTCTGCTATGCAGAAAGAGGATGGAATAGAATATATACAGCAATTAAAATATATACCGGCTGATAAAGTGGGTGAGGCAGTTGCCAAAGGACTGGAGTATGCTATTGACGACTGGTGTATCGCCCGTATGGCAAAAGCAATGCACAAGGAAGAGGATTACGTGTATTTTAGTAAAAGAGCTAAACTATATGCAGAATACTTTGATCCTCAGGTGCAGTTTATGCGTGGTAAACTGGCTGATGGCAGCTGGCGTAAACCTTTTGATCCCGTAGCTTCTAAACATCGTGAAGACGATTATACTGAAGGGAATGCCTGGCAATATACGTGGCTGGTTCCACAGGATCCTGAAGGATTGATTCATTTATTCGGTGGAGAAGCTGGTTTTACCAAAAAACTGGATTCTTTATTCAGCATCAGTTCTGTGATGGAAAAAGGCGGGTCACCAGATATCAGTGGTCTGATCGGACAGTATGCGCAGGGTAACGAACCTAATCATCATACGCCTTATCTGTATGCTTATGCCGGGAAACCATGGAAAACTGCGCAGGTAGTACGCCAGATTACAGATTCTCTTTATACATCTAAACCTGACGGGCTTTGTGGAAATGAAGATCTGGGTCAGATGTCTTCGTGGTATGTGTTTTCTGCATTGGGTTTTTACCCGGTTAATCCTGTAAACGGCGAGTATGTATTTGGCTCTCCTTTAGTGGATGGTGCGGTTATTCATATTCCGGGAGCTCAAAAATTTGAGATTAAGGTAATCGGTAACGGTCCTAAAAATAAATATATCCAAAAGGCCGTGTTAAATGGTCAGCCTTATACCAAGGGATATTTAAGACATGCTGCTATTATAGCGGGTGGAGAGTTGACCTTGTATATGGGACCTGAACCTTCTCCGACCTGGGGAGTGAGTGAAGCAGACAGGCCTCATTCGTCCGGAGCTAAATAAAAGCTGAAGATCATTAAAAAAGGGGTTGCTTTTCAATAGAAAGCAACCCCTTTTTATTTAAGTTCGTTGTAACTGATCTTTAAGCTTTCCAGTTCAGCAATAGCTGCTTTCCCCTTTTCAATAAAAATGTTAAAAGCTGCTTTATTTCTGAAGTCTTCTTCGCCAGGGTAATTAGGTACATTATCCCATTGTTCAGCGACATCATTGAGCAGCGCTATCAGGTTGTTTTTACGGATAAGATCTTTTTCTTCACATAAGAAAAAGGTGTAATTGCGGATGATAATGGCAAACCTCGAATAGTCCAGCCAGCTTAAATCATTTAATAATTCTTCCAGTGAATCAAGGTTATTGCTGTAATAATCCGGAAACTCGAGCTGTTTAGCCATTTCATGAATAAATTCATCCACAGTGACAATTTCGCGGCCCTCTATCCGTACAATACGCGTATCTTCTTTAAGCAGATCCTTCTCTTTTCCAGCTTCAAACAGGCAAAATCCGTTCATATCTTTAAAATTTTATAAATGTTTTATAATGATCCCCGGTGTAATAGCGGCTGCCATCAAAGCTGATTATAATGCGCTCAGCCCCTCTGTTCCGGCCTCTGACTTTTGGGTTAATATCATACTCCTTGTAATTTGTCGTCTGTGGTAAACGTTTCTCCCGGTTCTGAAATAATGTCCCTCCGGCATATCCTTTGGGGGCCCTGCCATTCTTTTCCACATAGGAAGCCACTGTATAGGCTTTCCGGGGGACACCCGCCACTTTTGCATTGTCTTCGGCATCGGTATCAGTGGAGGCAGGTGTAACAGTTTTATCCTGTACTTTACTCAGTGTCTGAGTCGTCGAAGACTGACTTTCCCTACACGAGAAAAATAGAATACAGCAGGTTATCAGCGTGATCAGAATTCTCATGTGTTTCATTTTTGTCAGTTAAATTTCAGATCAATAGTAAACGGTCTCCCTAAAGATCAGGGATTTAAATGATAAATTTAAATGATTCTGAGGATTTAATAAAATGATAATTACAATATCTTTCTGTAAATTTTATAGAAAGATATTGTAATTGGAAATTAATTAACGTCAAACCAAAGTTTAGTTGTCAGTGCATCTGTTCCCTGGTGTGCAACTGCAGCCTGGTAACTATCAGGGTTGAGTGACTGCTCTGTACCCGGGTAAATAAATCTTACAGGTATCTGACCATTCAGTGAACCTGCAACTGCGGGGGTTAGTACAGGATAGTCCAATCTTCTCCATTCGGCGAAGGCTTCCAATCCCTGCCCGAATAAAGCAATCCATTTCTGATTACCGATTGATTTCTTGTAGTTTGAAGCATCATACTGAACATCTGGTCTTGCTTTATAGGTGGCTATGTCAGCAGCAGAAACCCCGTATTGTGTCAGTGATGCTTCTATTGCCTGGTTATAAAGTGAAGCCGGGTCTTCATTGGTAAATCCTCTGGCAGCAGCTTCTGCACGGTCAAATAATATCTCAGCATAACTGATAATTACCGCCGGAGCCGTCGGTGCAAGGAAATAGGTACCTGGTTTTGATGTACGGGTTAATCCAAGAGCCGAAGCATCGGCAGTTAATAAACCATTGGGTACCCCCGTGTAAAGCTGTGTTGCAGCAGCCTTACTGACATATACAGGTAGGCGTGGATCATTTAAGGCAGTCAGGCGGTCAACGATGGTTTTGCTGACCCGATAATCATCACGGGTATCAAACAGATTGCTTATCGGATTCTGATTCGGAGAAGCTTTATAATTGAGTTGCGCAATTTCTGAATTAGCATTAATATAAGTACCTCCTTCGGCCTGAATAGCAGCAATAACCTGTCTGGCAAGATCTGGTTCACGGTCTGCAATACGCAGGGCGATTCTCAAACGCAGAGAATTGGCGAATTTTTTCCATAAGGGGATAGAATTGGCATAGATAACATCTCCTGAAATTGCTTTTCCTGACGGATCCAGACTGGCTTGTGCGGTCTTTAAATCATTGAGCACGCCCAGATAAACATCTCTTTGTGCATCGTATTTCGGTGTGAGATATTTACTGATATCCCCTGCCTGTGTGTAAGGGACATCACCATAAGCATCTGTCTCCAGGGTAAATATCCAGGAGCGGAGAACCAGGGCCACACCTTTGTAGTTTGGATTTCCCTGGGCATCTGCCAGTTTAATCAGCTGGTTCAGGTTGACAATACCGGTACGGTATCCAGTTGTCCATAATTCCTGAAAACTGGTATTGGTGAAAATATACCTGTCTGGATCTGTATACTGAATCTTTGCCCAGTGCTGTACAAAAAGCAGACTGGAGTTCATATTATTGGTAGTACCCCAGTAAGTGTCTGAAGTATTTTTAATCGCTGCTGTCAATAAGAAATCAGGTTGGGCTGATTCCGAGGAATTGGGGTTTACATTGGCCGAGTCCAATGCTTTTTTGCAGGAAGTCACTGAGGTAAGCAAGAAGCCTGACAGTAAAAGGGATATATATATAGTTTTCATGTCTGTTAGAATTTAAAATTAAGATTGAAACCAACGGTACGTACAGTTGGCAGACCCAGGTCTTCGAGTCCTTGTCCATTACCGGTATTGAAAGCTGATTCCGGGTCTATGTTTGGAACATTTTTATGAATGATCAGCAGATTTCTGCCAACTAATGAAACTGTCGCACTTTGGAGACCAACGGATTTAATCCAGTTTGAAGGTAAAGTGTAACCTAATTTAATTTCTCTTAGTTTGATATAGGTAGCGCTGTAAACAAAGGCTTCATCTATATTATTCAATGATTTATAATATTGAGATGCCGGGATGATGGTGTTGTTTGGGGTCCCGTCAGCATTTGAACCTTTAAAAATCATTCCGTCATCATGTACTACGGCACCTGCGGGAGCCGAAACCCCTGAAGCCAGCTGGACTGCTTTACCCGAATTGTTATTGTTTGGATAGTAATAGCTTAATCCACCATTTTCAGCACCACGACCTGGAAGGGTAGAGGCTAATACGCCGGTATAAGTCCCGGTACTGTTGGTGGCGGAGTAAATTTTACCGCCGATATGGGCATCAATAAGCACACTTAAATTAAATCTTTTGTAAGTAAAGCTGTTGGTAATGCCACCTAACCAGTCAGGAGTATATTTACCGAGGATTTTTTTAGTCGGACTAATCTGCGGAGTACCATCTGCACCGACAATAATATCTCCTGCTGCATTTCTCTGGTAGGCTGTACCGAAAATAGTACCGTAAGGCTGTCCGACTGCAGCTAATATTTGCACTGAGCCGTCAGATCCGAGCTGATAACTTTGCAGGTTCTGGTAAAGTGATTTTACTTTACTGCGGTTCATCGAATAATTAACATTGATGTCCCAGGTAAAATCTTTTGTTTTAATTGGTGTCAGTCCTAACTGGGCTTCAAGTCCTTTGTTATTAATTGTACCTCCGTTAACCAGTTTTTTATTAAAACCAGTTGTTGGGCTAACGTCCAGACTCAGGATCTGGTTGATACTGTTTGTATTGTATAAACTGAAATCAAAACGTACTCTGTTTTTGAACAGGCCCAGTTCAAAACCAGCTTCAGTAGATTTAGTTGTCTCTGGTTTTAAATTAGGATTCAGGTCTATTTCATTCAGATTCTGCTGTGGATTACCATCAAATGGTGCAGTGAAACCGAAAGTATTGAATAAATAATAGGGTAATGCATCTTTACCTACTTGTGACCAGCCGCCACGTAATTTTGCGAAATTTAAGACATCGCTCTTAATCTCAAATGCTTCAGTAAGGATTAAACTTGCATTGACTGAGGGATAAAAATACGACCGGTTTTGTGTAGGCAGGGTAGAGGACCAGTCATTTCTTGCTGTTAAATTTAAGTAGGCGTAATTCCTGAAACCTAGCTGTGCCGAACCATAGGTACTATACACCTTTTGTTTGCTGTAAAGGTTGGATGAGATCAGTGGGTCACGTGAGTTGCTTAAAGTATAAAGTCCGTTAACAGCTAATTTAGGAGCTTTCTGGTCATTGTTTTCTAAGGTTGTAGTACGGATATTACCACCTAGTAAAAGGTCTAAATTGAAATCTTCATTTAGTTTTTTAGTATAGTTCAGGCGCGCTTCTGTATTATTCTCATTAAAGGTATAGGCATCTTCTTCATAAGAACCGAATGGCGTACCGTTTGTACCGTAAGCGATTCTGATCTTTCTGCGGTCTGTGTAATAGTCACTTCCTGTTCTGAAATTTGCAGATAAACCGTCAATTATTTTATAGTTTAATTCTACATTCCCAATCAGCCGGTTACGAACCTGACCTACAGTGTTTTCATAAGCAATAAAATAAGGATTACTGTAATAACTGTTATTCCAGTTGATGTTATTACCATTAGCATCTTTATAAGTCTTTAACTGACTTACGTCAACCTGACGGCCAAACCAGGTAAACTGAAGCATAGTGCTGCTTGCTCTTTTACCTCCAGAGCCTGGTAAATTCGCTGCGCTGCTATTCACATAATTAGCTAATGCACTGAAAGTTAGTTTTGGGGTTATTTTGTAGGTGGCGTTCAGTAAAAATGAATTTTTTGATTGTGAAGAATTTGGAATAACTCCTGTCTGATCAAGGTTGTTATAGGAGAAACGCAGATCATATTTTTCTCCTGAGCCGGAAATGGCTATCCCATTATTTAAGGTGTGTCCAGTATTGAAGAAGTCGCGTACATTGTTTGGATGTGCAATAAACGGAACTGGTGTTCCATTAGAATTGAACTGAGGGATCAGGCGGCCGTCTAATCTTGGGCCCCAGCTTTCATCGACCCCGTCATTGATGCCTCCGCCTTTACCATCTACATAGCTGAATTGCCCGTTTGCGCCCTGTCCATAAGAATTCTGGTAGGATGGAATGGTCAGTAATGTTGAAAATGTAGTGTTTGAATTGACAGTAATGCCTAAACCCTGTTGGTTTTTACCTTTTTTAGTGGTGATTAATACTACACCGGCAGCAGCTCGTGAACCATATAATGCTGCGGCATTTGGCCCTTTAAGAACACTCATTGATTCTATATCTTCTGAATTGATATCAGAAATTGTATTGGCAAAATCTCTCGATCCGCCAACACCTAAATTCTGCGTATTGTCAACAGGGACCCCATCAATTACAAACAAAGGCTGATTGTTACCTGAAATAGAAGTTTCTCCTCTGATAATGATTCTGGAAGAACCCATGTCGCCCTGGCTGTTGGTAATTTGTACACCTGCTACTTTACCGGAGAGTGCATTGATCAGGTTGGTTTCTTTGGCTTCGGAAATATCTTTTGATTTTAATTCCTGAACCGCGTAACCCAATGATTTTTTCTCTTTAGGGATATTGAGTGCTGTAACGACTATCTCACTCAATTCGTTGGCGGATTCTTCCAGCTGTATATTCAGAGGGGTAGTGGTTGTAGTGATCCTGATTTCCTGGTTCTTGTATCCTATTGAGGCAACCCGGAGGATATTGTCCGGCGCAGCACTGATACTGAACTTTCCTTTGCCGTCTGTCTGGGTGACAATGTTTGTTCCTTTTACAGAGACACTTGCCCCAGGAAGAGGTAAGCCGGTTGATTTCTCGGTCACTACTCCGGTGATTTTGGTGGATTGTGCAGCAACAGTCTGCACGATTATAAAGGATAGTATTATCCCAAATAAATATTTGTAAGTTTTATACATATTTAATTATTGGCGGAATGTTATTCCAGATTAAAAAATTGGTGTGTTTGTTTTGCCGGTCTGATTCGGCTTTGGGGATGTTTTAGCAACAGTATGCTGTTTGCATCGGAGGGGTAATGCTGTAAGATTGCATCAGTTGAAGATGTAAAATGTTTAGTCGTTGCTTAATTGATTTAGTGGTGCGTGTTTTCATCGAAATATATAATTGTTGCGTTTAGTTTATCTGTCAATTTATCTGGCTGATTCTTTGAAGGGTTATTTATTCAGAAATAATAGAGGAAACAGATGACAGCAAACCGCATTTGGGGTATATCTGTCACTTATCTTTTCCGCTTAACGTGGATAGGAGTTAGCACCTTTTACATTTGGGATGTATAGGTTGCTAAGACTTCATAGGGCCTTTCCCTCGGTCTTTCTGGATAAGTAAAATCAATGAACTGTGCTAATTGTCTGGCAAATATATAAATAAACTACTAAATCTATAGTATTTATAATATTTAACTTTTTTTCTGAGATTTCTCAGACAAAAGAGGAGCCCGACCGGGGGCGATTTGAGGCTGCAAAAAATAAATTCGCAGATCATAATGGAGTAAAAATAATTCTCTTTTTGGTGATATATTTTGAGCAGTATTTATAAAACTGCTGTTTTTACTGGTTTCCGATTGATTTAATAATTATAGTCTGTTGAGACGAATATAACACCTGTTTTTTTTTGCACATGTTGTGTAACTTTTCTGCTAAAAAAATAGCGAGATTATTTTTTTTGAATGCTAAAATCTTTTACCTTGTGAATCAATCAACTAACTAAACCAAAAAAATTATGAAAAGAAGATTACTATCTTTCTTCGTCTTTCTGCTGTTTGCTATACAGGCAAATGCACAGGACAAGACAGTAACGGGGACAATAACCTCGAAAACCGACGGGCTGCCACTCCCGGGAGTTACAATTCGTGTGAAAGGTGCAAAACAGGGAGCTATGACCACTGCTAATGGAAAATTCTCCATTGTAGTTCCCGGTAGTGCAACCTTAGTAGCCATTTCCTACATTGGTTACGCCGAACAAACTGTAACGATTCCTTCCTCCAACGTTATTAATGTTGCATTATCAGAAGATTCAAAACAACTGGATCAGGTTGTGGTAACTGCAATGGGAATTTCAAGAAAAAAGAATGAGCTGCCTTTTGCTGCTCAGGAAGTAAAAGCTGAAGATCTTACCAGAACACGCGATATTAACGTGGTCAATTCACTGGGTGGTAAAGTAGCTGGTCTGGATATCAAAAGGAGCAACGCCATGGGTGGATCTACCAATGTGGTTATCCGTGGTTCGAAATCAATCAGTGGAAATAACCAGGCTTTGTTTGTCATTGACGGAGTTCCGGTAAGTAATGCGAGTGCAAATACGGTCAATCAGAATACAGGTCGTGCTGGTTATGATTATGGAAATGCTGCATCGGATATTAACCCGGATGATGTGGCTTCAATGACTGTACTGAAAGGTGCAGCTGCTACAGCATTGTACGGGTCAAGGGCTGCAAATGGTGTAATCATCATCACAACAAAAAAAGGAAGTAAAAACGGTACGAACATTACTGTGAACAGTGGTGTGACCTTTGGTAAAATCGATAAATCTACTTTCGCCAAATATCAGAAGGAATATGGACAGGGTTATACTTCTCCGGCTACGGATGGACCGGGTAATACGGTTCCAACACCTGGTTTCTGGTACAGAAATGTTTTTGGAAATGGAAATGTCATGACACCACAATTTAGTTCTGATGCTTCCTATGGTCCAAGATTTGACCCGAATTTATTGATTTATCAATGGTCAGCATTAGACCCATTTTCTCCGAATTATAAAACTGCAACTCCATGGGTTGCTGCCGCTAATGATCCTTCAACCTTTTATCAGACTGCTGTTACCTCAAACCAGAGTGTGAGTATTGACGGTGGCGGAGATAAAGGCACCTTTAAAATTGGCTACACCAGAAATGATGAAAAAGGAGTTTTACCTAACAGTAAGATCACTAAAAACCTGTTTAATTTTGGTGCAACCTATGACATCGCAAAGAACCTGACAGTTAATGCTGCTGTAAATTACTCTAAGATTGATGGTCTTGGTCGTTATGGTACAGGATACAGTGGATTAAACCCTAACCAGGGCTTCCGTCAATGGTGGAATGTTGGCGCTGACATCAAAGAGCTCAAACAAGCTTATGACAGAAATCAGAAAAACATAAGCTGGAACTGGGGTGATGCAACCGGTACAAAACCTATTTATGCAGATAACCCTTATTTTAACCGTTATCAAAATGTCTCCAGTGATACTAGAGACCACTATTTTGGTAATGCAGGGTTAAACTATAAAGTGAATGACTGGTTTGATGTGATCGGCCGCGTATCTTATGATGGCACTTCGGATATGCAGGAAGAGCATATTGCTGTTGGAAGTACTGCTATTCCGGCTTATACCCGCTCCAATGGAACTTTCGCAGAAACCAACTTTGACCTGTTGATGAACTTTAACAAGAAGATCACTGAAGATTTTTCTTTCAAAGGATTATTAGGCGCAAACTTAAGGCGTAGCAGACTGACAAGAATCTCTGCAACTACAAATGGCGGTTTGGTTGTTCCGGGCTTATATTCTTTATCAAATTCAATAAGCCCTATTGTGGCACCGGTTGAATCTTATGAAAGAAGAGCAGTAGACGGTTATTTTGCCAGTACTACCTTCGGGTATAAAGATTTAGTGTTTCTAGATGCTACAATCCGTAGAGATCAGTCTACTACGCTTCCTTCGAATAAAAATGCCTATTGGTATCCTTCAGTTGCGGGAAGTTTTGTATTCTCGAATGTATTAAAGGACTTGCATTGGTTATCTTATGGTAAGGTGAGACTAAACTATGCTCAGGTAGGTAACGATGCCCCTCCTTTAAGTATTTATGATACCTATGCGAAACCTACAGCATTTGGTTCTATACCCATGTTTTCTATACCAGATACTAAAAATAATTCGAACCTGAAACCTGAACAAACCAGAAGTATCGAAGCTGGTCTGGAGGCAGCCTTTTTGAATAGCCGTATAGGATTTGATCTGACTTTCTATAAAACAAATACTGTTGATCAGATTACCCCGGTATCAGTGACTACTGCCAGTGGTTATTCAAAGCTATATGTGAATGCAGGTGAAGTGCAGAATCAAGGTGTTGAGGTCTCTGCTTTTATAGTTCCTGTTAAAACGAGGGATTTTTCATGGACAATGAATATAAACTGGACACGTAACCGTAATAAAGTTATTTCGCTGTACCAGGGAGTAAGTAACATCGAGTTAAGTCCGCTTACTTTACAGGGAGGAGTTTCTTCGAATGCTGCCGTAGGTCAGCCTTATGGTATTATCCGTGGAACAAATTATGTGTATCAAGACGGACAGAAAGTAGTGAATGCAAGCGGTTATTATGCAGCCACTGCAAGTTCAGCCGAAATTATTGGTGATCCGAATGCCAAATGGATGGGAGGAATTGGAAATACGTTCAAGTATAAAAATGTTTCCCTGAACTTCCTGATAGATATCCGTAAAGGTGGAGATCTTTGGTCACTGGATCAATGGTACGGACAAGGAACAGGATTATATCCTAATACTGTTGGGACTAATGATTTAGGTAACCCGGTAAGAAATACAATAGCTAATGGTGGTGGAGTTATTCTGCCAGGAGTTTTAGCTGATGGTACACCAAATACTAAACGTATCGATATGTCAACTTCAGGTGGTTCACCATATGGTTACCCTAACAATCCTCCACGGGCGTCAGTAATCTATGATGCTGGTTATATCAAATTAAGGGAGGTAGCCCTGAATTATTCTTTACCTGCAAAATGGGTTAATAAACTACGTGCTTTCAAAGGTATTGATGTTTCCCTGATTGGCCGTAACCTTTGGATCATTCATAAAAATGTTCCTTTTGCAGATCCTGAGGACGGTTTGAGTGCTGGTAACGTACAAGGTTATCAAAGTGCTTCTTACCCGGCAGTAAGAACTGTAGGATTCAATGTTAGATTTAAATTATAAGCAGATTATGAAAAAAATATATATTATTTTAGTCGCGGCGGCATTTTTAAGCTCTTGTGCTAAAAATATGGATGGATACAACGTTGACCAGAAGAATGCAACAGTTGTTCCTGCACCAACATTATTTACGGCTGCTCAGAAGAGTTTTGCAGATGTAATGACAACGCCTAGTGTGAATACCAATGTATTCCGTTTTTATGTGCAATACTGGACAAGTACTGAGTATCTGGATGAGCCAAGATATAACCTGACTGCAAGAACGATTCCTCAGTCATTCTGGTCGGCTTTGTATAAAGATGTAATCACTGATCTGAAAGAGTCTAAGCGTATCATCGCTGCTGATAATGTTACAAATGCAGATGTGAAGGCAAATCAGACCGCTGAAGCCGAAATTCTGGAGATTATGGCCTGGTCAACATTGGTTAATACTTTTGGAAATGTTCCTTATTCTCAGGCCATAGATATTTCTAATGTTCAGCCAAAATATGATGACGCTGCCACTATTTACAGCGATCTGCTGGTACGTCTGGACGCGGCAATCGGAAAGTTAAAAACTACGGCTGCCGGTTATGGAACTGCAGATTTATTCTATGGAGGTGATCCTGCAAAATGGATCAAATTAGGAAACTCTCTGAAATTAAGATTGGGATTGATCCTGGCAGATAAGGATCCTGCAAAAGCCAGGACTACGATTGAATCGGCTGCGTCAAATGTACTGGCAAGTGCTGCGGATAATGCAAAGTTTCCTTATATAGCTAGTCCACCGAATAACAATCCGATTTCTACCAATGCCAATGCCGCTTTAACTACAAGAACAGATTATGTTGGTGCATCTGCATTCATTGATAAATTAAATGCCTTAAATGATCCACGTCTTCCTGGCTACTTTACTTTAGCTGCTAATGGTAAATACGTGGGTGGTTATTACGGGTTTACCAATTCCTATGCAAATTATTCTACCATGACGGCTAAAATCAAATCTTTTGATTTTGAAGCCTTATTACTGGATTATCCTGAGACTGAGTTTGCCCTGGCTGAAGCTGCTGCAAGAGGTTTTAATGTACCGGGTACGGCCGCGGGTCATTATAATAACGCTGTTACAGCATCTATTATTTACTGGGGTGGAACAGCTGCACAGGCTGCAACTTATCTTGCCCGTCCAGATGTAGCTTATGCTACAGCTTCAACAGATTTCAGAGAAGTAATTGGAAATCAGAAATGGATAGCCTTATATAACAGAGGATATGAAAGCTGGACAGAATGGAGACGTTTGGATTTTCCTAAATTGTCGCCACCAAGCACAGCAAATGCACCTGCTGGTCAATCTGCTCCGGATGGTCTGACTATCCCGCTAAGAATAATTTATCCGATTAATGAACAAACCTTGAATGGAGCATCAAGAGCTGCCGCCGCTGCTGCTATCGGAGGTGATTTAGTCACCACGAAACTATTCTGGGACGTTAAATAGTACCCTGATAATTGATAAAAAAGGGAGGCTTATGCCTCCCTTTTTTATTTGTAAAAATTTTAGAGTTAAATAATGACTGATGCAATCCTGTTTTCCTGGGTAGCCATTTCACTGCTTGTACCGGAAACAGGCAGGGATGGATAGATCAATAGGGGTAAATTTGTGTTTGCAGCCATCTTTTGTGTGTTGCTGATGTTAAAAAGCTGTTCCAGGAAACTTTTATGGCGATGAACCATTACAAATAAACTACAGGTGACGTTGCTGCTCAACCATTTCAGCCCTTCTTTGATTGGTGTTTTTTTGACCTCCCGGTAGTAAATTTTACCATAGTTTATTTTATTGGCTACCTCTTCGAGGAAATTCCAGGTTAGTTTTTTTGTTTCTTTTTCTGTTATTTCCGGACTCTGGATATGAGCCAGTGTGATCTCTGCATGGGAAGGTTTTGCCATTTGAGTCAGTGCGTGAAGTACCTCCAGATCAGTTTCACTCATGTCTGTTGCAAAAATAATTTTATCTATATTTTTAAAATGGTGATTTTCAGGGATAACCAGGACGGGTAGTGAGGTGTTGCCTATAATATCGCGCATATGGTTTCCCATAATCAGAGAAGACAAACCCTTTCTATGCGTACCCATTACCAGCATGATGATGTCCTTATTCGCTAACAGCTTATTCAGGTGCATATAGAGTGGGCCTTCCTGACATTGACAATGAATAGCAGGTTTGAAAGCATTGACTGGTAAGGTCGTTAATTCTTCCTTTAACCGGCTTGCCAGTAAATTCAGTTCCTGTTCACTGTCTTCTTGCAGGGCATTAAAATCTTCCATTGACCAGTAAACCTGACCCGCCAATGGCTCTCCGGCAGGAACCAAAAAAGAGTTGTAAAGAATTATATTGGCTTTCAGTTGTTGTGCAAGGTGTAGCGCATACCTGGCAGCATTTTCTGCTCTTTTTGAAAAATCGGTTAATACAGCTATTGTTTTCATCTTATTTATTTATTGTTTTCTTTTGTCAGATTGAGCCTTTGATGATTCAAATCAGTGATTATTTAAGTCTATGCTATAAAGTTCAGAAGAAACGCTTGTTTAAGCTGTGATATACATCATGTTACGGCATGATATATATCACTCAAAAGATCTTTTTTCAAAGAATCCTTTGCTTCAATAAAAATATACATATATTTACGTAATCAGTTACGTAGTTAAATGTATATGGAGTTTTTCAATCAGGTAGGTAAAAAAGCGTTAGGCAGCAGGTTGCGGATGTTAACCGAAAAAATAACAGAAGATGCTGCTCAGATTTATAAATATTATGACATTGATATGCAGCCTAAGTGGTTCCCTGTATTTTATGTACTGTCACAGGGTGAGGCCAAAACCATCACTGCAATAGCTAAAGAAATCGGGCATTCTCATCCTTCTGTAAGTAAAATTATCAGTGAGATGGTAAAGGACGGGATAGTCAAAGAAGAGAAAGACGAAGCTGATGGCAGAAGAAATATGGTCAGCCTTTCGGCAAAAGGCGATGAAATAACAGCAAAAATACAGGATCAGTACATTGATCTGGATAAAGCGATCGCAGATATTACAGCGCAGACAAGAAATGATTTATGGCAGGCTATCGAAGAATGGGAGTTCCTGCTGGAGCAAAAGACCTTATTACGCAGGGTACAGGAGTTAAAGAAAGAAAGAGAAAGCCAGCAGGTTAGTATTGTAGATTATAATCCGGCTTATCAGGGAGCGTTCAGGGCCTTAAATGAGCAATGGATATCCAGCTATTTTCAGATGGAGCAGGCAGATTATAATGCACTTGATGATCCCCAGGGTTATATCCTGGATAAGGGAGGTTATATCCTGGTTGCTTTATATAAAGGTGAACCGGTTGGGGTATGTGCTTTAATTAAAATGAATGATCCGGATTACGATTATGAGTTGGCTAAAATGGCTGTTTCTCCGGCAGTACAGGGAAAAAGTATTGGCTGGCTGCTCGGAAATGCAATCGCACAAAAGGCAAAAGACCTTGGCGCCCGGAAGATCTATCTGGAAAGTAATACCTTGCTGAAACCTGCTATTAATTTATATCACAAGTTAGGTTTCAGCAAAGTAGCCGGACGGATTACACCTTATGAGCGATGTAATATACAGATGGAACTTATCCTGAAATAATCATCAGATTTTTTGTTGCGCCTTAATTGCCAGATATCGGTTAACTACATTGACGGTTAACTGATCTGGTGGCGTGAGTATACTCAGTATTCCGTATTTGGCGAGTTCTTTCACCATCAGTCTTTTCTCATAAACTAACTTTTCTGCAATAGTTTTAATGTAAATGCCTTCTACGTCTTTTGCAGGTGTCTCACTGATCGCGCTCACTTCAGTATTTTCAAAAAAGACAATTGTCAATAAATGAAACCGGGCTATATGTCTTAAAAAAGGGAGCTGCCTGCGGAGCGCAGACATGCTTTCGAAATTAGTAAAAAATAACAGAAGACTGCGCTGTTTGATAACCTTGCGGATAGTCATATTCAGGGCTTCTATATTACTTTCCAGGTAAAGGGTTTTTTCTTTATACAGGACTTCCATGATTTTACCCAATTGTCCAGGGCGGCGGTCTGCCGGAACAACACTTCCTGTTTTTTCTGCCAGGGTAATTAATCCGGCTTTATCATCTTTTAATAACGCTACATTCGAAAGTATCAGGCTGGCATTAATGGCATAGTCCATTAAACTCAGACCATTAAAGGGCATTTTCATCGATCTGGATTTATCGATGATGGAATAAATATGCTGAGCTTTCTCCTCTACAAAGGAATTGACCATCAGATCACCTTTCCGGGCAGTTGCCTTCCAGTTCACCGTGCGGTAATCATCGCCCTGCGTATAAGTTTTAACCTGGTCAAATTCCATGCTATGACCTGTACGTCTAAGTTTTTTAATACCTATTTCACTCAATCTGTCAGATATGGCCATCAGCTCGTATTTACGCAGCTGAAGAAAAGAAGGATACACGGGTACAGTATGCTCTTGTCCGAAATTGAATCTTCTGGAGATCAGACGCAGTGGGGAACTTACATATAATCTGGTCTGACCAAATTTATATTCTCCCCTTTTAGTTGGTCTTAGATTATAGGAAATAGTTTTATGCATCCCGGCTTTCAGGTCGCTGACCAGCCAGAGGTCTCTTTTCTGGAACTGAAAGGGGATCTCCTCTATAATCCCCAGCTGAACAGGAAAAGAATAAAAATTCTCGACATAAACGCTGAGTGTATTCTCGTCACCATTACTGAGCCTTTCGGGCAGATCACGTCTCAGGAAAACACCTTTATCGGTTCTGTATAATAAGACAAGGTCGATAAAAAACAATATGATCAAGGCGAAAAAACAGATATACGGCAGATCGCCCAGCCAGGGTAGAAAGAAGGTAAATAAAAACAGGCTGACGCATAATCCCAAACCAGCAAATAATCGTTTGCCGAGGAAAAGGTCTTTGTAATATCTGATAAATAAATATTTCACAATCTTGCCTTTTACCTTGGGATTTCTATTTTCTGAATAATCTGAGTTACAATATCACTGGTCGTCAATCCTTCCATTTCTTTTTCCGGGCTGAGTACAATGCGATGTGCAAGGACAGGAATGGCTACTTTTATGATATCTTCAGGAGTTACAAAGTCACGTCCCTGCATACCGGCAATTGCTTTTGCACTATTTACAATTGCTAAAGAAGCGCGGGGAGAAGCACCCAGATAGAGTGATTTGTTATGACGGGTTTCCTGGACAATTTTCGCCGCATATTCGATTAATTTAGGCTCTACATGCAGTGCTTTAATAGTAGCCCGGCAGGTTTTAATCTGATCTATACTTAAAACAGCTTTAATGTCTTTAATCTCATCTTCCAGTTTATGCTGATGCTGACGGGAGAGGATGATAACTTCTTCTTCGAGGGTTGGATACTTAATCTCAATTTTAAACAGAAATCTGTCTAATTGTGCTTCTGGCAACCGATAAGTTCCTTCATGTTCGATTGGGTTCTGAGTAGCCAGCACCAGGAATGGTTCTTCCAGGGCGTAAGTATGCCCGTCTACTGTAATCTGTCTTTCTTCCATGGCTTCAAACAGAGCAGATTGCGTTTTGGCAGGAGCACGGTTGATTTCATCGATCAGGACGATATTACCGAAAATGGGGCCTTTTTTATATTCGAAAGACGCAGTTCTTGGGTCGAAAACTGATGTCCCCAATACATCTGAGGGCATCAGATCCGGAGTAAACTGAATACGCGAGAAAACAGCATTTATACTTTTTGCTACTAGTTTAGCACTTAGTGTTTTAGCTACTCCCGGAACACCCTCCAGTAAGAGATGGCCATCAGCCAGTAAGCCGGCAATCAGAAATTCGATAGTATCCTGCTGGCCGACGATGATCTGACCGATTGATTCCCTGATCTGCGTTACGGCAAGGCTAAGCTGTGTGAGATCCGTTCTTTGATTAGCTATTTCAGATTCCATAATTTATTTCGATTGATTGTAGAATTTTTCTATTAATTTATTAAGCTCAATAAGTTGACTGTCTGTGACTTTAATACCTGTGCCAATGACATGGATTAAGTTAAATAATTGTCTGACGGTTTCTTCATCAGCTTCTGATTTCAGAATTAAGGAGGAAATCAATTCCTCATCAGGATGTATCGTTTTTAACCTGTAGGTTAAACGGATGTGATCCAGAAAATAGTTGATTTTCTTTTGGGCGATATCACTGTTGTCACGTTGCTGGTAATAAACTTTCCCAACAACATAAACGAAATCTGCAGAGGTGTTTTGCAAAGGCAGGATAATAGGAATAATCCTTTGCCGGCGTTTCATTTCATAGATAACAAATATCAGCAGGCCAAAAATGGAGATATAGTAAGCCCAGCGCAGCTGATCATATTTATAAAGGACGCTGAGTATATCATCATTATTGATTTTACCAAGCGTAAAGGTTTCGTCCCATATCAGTTCTTTAGAAGCCGGCAGATAAGAAAGGGCTTTGGCTGCATAATCAGCTCCTGCAGGTTTTAGCAAACTGTAATTAGTTAATAACTGCGGATTCGGTAAAATATATAAAGCACCTTTTCCAAAAGTATATTTGACGAAATTAATATCTCCATTGCTGTTTTTACCCAGCACAGTACACCTCGAAGAGTCGATACCACTAAAATACTGGTTGCTCAGGCCCTTGTCAAAAACATAACCTTCTTCTGATTTTAATAAAGGATTGACAAAATTGATGCGTTCAGGTTTATCGCCAGCATTGAAGACGTTATTGGTTTCAAGCTTAAGGGTGTCATTGAGTACAGAACCTAAATCAAAGGCGGCAATAAATACATTATTCCCTTTATTCATGAATTTCACCAGTTCCTGATAATCCAGTTTGTCAAATTTTAATTCTCCAGCAATAAAAAGATAAGTTGTATTGCTGAAATTTTTGTCCTTTAAAGTATTATAAACAGCTAATCTGGATGTTGTTACTAAAGTGCCAGGAAAGATGTTCTCCTTTTCATGATTTAAAATATAGAGCCCGAAAGGAATTTTATCGTCTCTGTGATAACTCGGTGTCCAGTCTGTTGGTTTGGGTTTATAATACTGGGCTACCAGATATAATATTAATATTGTAGCAGTTCCGATAAGATATAATCTCATACCCCTCATAATTTCTCCGTATTAAACTGATCATAACTAATCTTTACCTGCCTGAAATTCTCCTGATCAATAAAGAACTCGCCATACCAGATATATTCGAATTGCGTAGTGAGCAAACTGAATTGTTCTCTTTTATATGGATCTGTAATCTCCTGGAGATAGGTTTGATTGGTTTTCTCGGGTTGCCAGTTAATCAGGTTATTGTTGTGAAGCTTCTTCAGTGTACGTAAATACAATAGTCTCACTGCCAACCTATAATTGGCATTTCCGATAGCATGCTCAATTTCAGCATTAAAATCTATCTCATGAATGTTATCAGCTGATTCGGTATAGGGAATATTGACAGACTTCGACTTTCCTGTAAAAATTCTAAGATCAGTTCCTGTAAATTTAATAACCACATAGATAATCAATGCGGTTAAAGCAGCAATGGATAGGTATTTAACAAAGCTGCCAGTATAGCCATTAGCTACAACACCGCTGAACCATCTCCAGACCCAGGCCCAGAATCTATCCCATAAAGAGGCCCCGGGCAGTTGCTGATTATAATGAAAATCAGTTTGCTGACGATAGGAGCTGATCTTCTGCTGATCAAAATTTCTGAGCTGTAATTTACTGCTGTCATTTTTAAGCTGAAGAATTTTTGCAGGCACAACCTTATCTTTGCGGACAGGAGAAGCTTGTGTCGTCAGACATAAAAAGAGAAAAGCAATAAGATATTTAAACATATTAGTATTCTGCTTTTTGCTGGAATGGATCTTCATGTTCACCCATTTTATTAATACGGTCCATCAGGCCTTCGCTGTGCTGACTCTCTGAAAGATTATAATAACATAAAGAGATACCGATAATCGGTATGATCATCAGAATCTGGCAGACATACTGGATAACTGTTGAAATAATAATTACAGTAGTACTGATTGCCTTAGGACCATGTGCGAAAGCACTAGCCATAATCATCATCATAGAAGGGAAAGAAGCTAATGAAGAGGTAGCCATTGTAATAAGCCAAAGAACTAATATACTCGCGGCAGTAACCCACCATTGATTCTTAAGCAATTTGAAAGCATGGCTGAAGGAATAACCTAAGCTGGCATTTTCAAAAATCATAATAGGCAACATTAACGAAGCGGCGGGAAAGATATAGATTCCAGGGACCAGGCATAGGATAAAGCAGACCATTATAAATGCACCAATAGCGATGCTACTGCCAAATACACGTAAAAAGAAATATTTGAAATAGCCCCAGACCTCTTCTAACGTTGGTGCTATATTTCCTTTTTTGATATAAATGGCTATAAAACTTAGAATAGATACATTTATAGCAGTATAGCTAAATAGGGAGATGAATATAACGAACACGTAACTTGTCGTTACATATTTGTACCTCATTGTATCGAATGGATTATTTGATGCAGTGTATGTGATGCCCTTTAGTGCACCAGTTTGCTGGATGATTGCAGCGATCATGCCCGCAAGGAGGAAAATCCCACAGAAATAAATATAAGTTTTTACCAGAGGTTTGAAGTTCTCTTTGATAAAACGGAAGGTGTCGTTGATGATTTCCCCGAACTCGCGGAGTTTTTTGAATTCTAGTTTTTCAGACATTTTGAGTAGGTTGATGGCGTTTTGAAAGTGTTATTGGATAAAGAATGACATACCAGATTATAAATATCAGGGACATAGCCAGGATACTGACACTGAGCCATACAGGCATTTCTGTGTGACGGGTAATAAATCCCTCGAAGAAAGCAGCTATGAGTATGATTGGTATCAGGCCCAGGGCAATCTTGGTCCCGTCTTTGGCGCTTCTTTTAAAAGATTGAAAACGAGTGTAGGTTTTGGGGAAAAGCAGCCCGTGTCCCAGTACCAGGCCGGCCGCCCCGGCAATAATGATTGCTGAAATCTCTAAGGTACCGTGAATCCAGATGACGAGTATAGAATCCAGTCCAAGGCCCTTGCTGAAAAAGTAGTATTCAAATGAACCCAGCATAATTCCGTTTTTCAGCAGATAATAGACAGGACCGATGGAGCAGAGGATCCCACTGATAAACATAAGCAGTGTTACATAGCTGTTATTGGCGGCGATCATTAAAAACATCGGCGCTTCACTGGTTTGTTTGTATACGCCGAAGGGATCACCTTTAGCTATATTTTCATTAGTCATATTGACATAACTGTCACCCATGATCATCCTGATAAAGTTATCATCGTATTTAGCTGAAAGTGCTCCGATAGAGGCAGAAATAACAAAAAACAGAAAAGCGTATATAATTTGTGGACGATAGGTTAAAAATAGGATTGGTAATTCCAGCTTCCAGAAATTAATAAACCGGTTTTTATTTTCTTTCTTGTTTTTGTAAATCGCCTGATGAAGGAGGGAAGCCAGGCCGTTTAAATAACTTGTGGTTTTAGACTTTGGATAGAAGGTTTTAGCATAAGAAAGATCATTGGTGATCTCAATAAAGCGGTCTGCAATCTCATCGGGACTGGTTGCGGGTGATTGTTCATAGGCCTTCCACTTTTCAGCATTTTGTTTAACGAATAAGGCCTCCCGCATGTTGGATCAATTTTTTTGTTAAAATACTTACAAAAAGTGATTTTGCAATAATTAATTAAATATCAATATTATATTTGAACTGAATGGAAACGATAAAAGTAAATACAAGTCAGCATGTAGCTATTGATTATCCGGTTGCAGGACTGGGTGAACGGATATCAGCGAGATTAATAGATCTGGTAATGTTTGGCGGTTTATTTTTACTGGTTATTGTTTTTGTAAGCTTAACAGGATCACGTAATGCTGATGTTTTTAATATCGTGTTATTCGCTCTGGTATTTGCATCTTATGTTTTCTACAACCTGCTTTATGAGATTTTTTTCAATGGACAAAGTGTTGGTAAAAAGCTGATGAAGATTAAGGTCATCAGTATGGATGGTAGCCAGGCAAGTATAGGCCAGTATTTTATCAGATGGTTATTCCGTCTGGCAGATTTTTCCCTGACCGGGCAGGTTGGAGCTTTAGTTTGTGTTGCAGTGACTGAGAATAAGCAAAGGATTGGTGATCTGGTGGCTGGAACTATAGTGATTAAAACCGTAGCACGAACAAGTTTTGAACAAATTGCTTTTATACCTGTTGAGGAAGGGTATGCCCCTGTTTTTACGAATGTCCACCAGTTACGGGATCAGGACATAGAACTGATCCACGAAGTACTGACTACTTATTATAAAACTAACCAGTACGAACTCGTTTATGCAATGGCTGCGAAGATAGCTGCGCATCTTTCGGTTAGTTTGCCTGAAGGAATGAACCAGCTGGAATTTCTAAATACGATCCTTAAGGATTATAACCAACTTACTTCTGTCGCACAATAAGTCTTTTAAAATCTTTTTAGTGCTATGATGATGTCTTATGTCCAATAGAGTTATGTTAAACTGTCCGTTCCTGGCCTGAGTTTACATAAGAAAGTTTTTCAAAGCAGAAAAATGAGTATAGAAAACGAACATCCCAAGAAAGGGAAAGGAGGCAGAACCTCGCCACATT
>NZ_JACHCC010000016.1 GCF_014207135.1 Pedobacter cryoconitis
TAACCGGGAGAACGGTAAGGCGATGGCAAGCCGATGGTATTATCAAACCTATGTACATTGGCGGCACTGTTCACTTTTCTAAATTGGAACTTCAGCTATCCGCTAAAGCGAATAAATTAAATAAGAAATAAGCCTCCAGATTTTTCATTCGACCTTATTATCCATGTAGATCTATGATTGTATTGATTACGATCCAAGGCTTTCTATGCCTACTCTTTTTCTGCTGCTAAATTCAAATTTAGCAGCAGATTATTGTCCGTGTTGATGGTGAGGGTCGGACAATTGCGGACAATCCCGGACAATTGCGGACATTTTGATGAGTGGGTTAGGATGTTGTTATTCTGTGGTTTACATTCGTTTCAACGAGTCCAGAAAAGCTTGCCGGCATGCAATGACTTGAATTAACAAATTAATTTACATTTTAAAAATTCAAAATTATGGCAATTTTAGAACAAGGCCAATTAGGGCTTTTCAACGGAAAAATTGGTGCGCTGGTTATCTCCAAATGGAAAAACAGTTATGTTGGTAGAGGCAAACCTAAAAAATCAACCAAAGCACCTACAGCCGGACAGTTAGATACCCGGTCTAAATTTGCGCTGGTTGGCAAATTTATAACGAGGTTTCCCAAAATAATTGCTGCTGGGTACGGGGAAACGAAAAAAACAACAGCAATGAATGAAGCAATCAGGTATAACCTGGAGCATGCTGTAAGTGGTATTTATCCCAATTATTTACTGGATCTTCCCAATATCATGTTGAGTAAAGTACAAGTGGGTACATGGATTGATGCAGGTCTTGATCCGGTGATGACTGCTTTACCTAAACGTGGTTTACAACTTACCTGGAAGCTGGAAGATGTACCGGGTGGAGATACCAAACCAACGGATATTCTTTACACTTTATACTATCATCCGCAAAGTCAACTCTCCATGTCTGCCCCTGGTAAGATTGTAAGAAGTAAGTTAACTGTTGATACCTCTATGCCAAGAATATTTCAAGGTGAGGTTCATGGATGGATGTTTTTTAGCTCTGAAGATGGCAAACAGGCGTCTATCACTCAATACTTGGGCAAGGTAACGATAGTCTAGTCCGAAAGCTACTGGCAGGATGATGAAAGCTTGCCAGTAGCTTTCAATCAATTTCATTCTCACAATTTAAATGATTTATTATGAATACTTCAATTAGAAAATTATATCCTGTATTGCGATTGCGGACAGGTCAGGTACCTCGCAGATTGAAACAGCATTTGCTTTTTATTGGCTTATTGATGGTCTGGTGTTTTGCCCCATTTTGGTTGCATAAGATTGATGAAACAGCCGGTAATATTGACCAAAGCATTTGGTTGCTGGTTATATTGAGTTTGATCAGTTTTATGCTGATAACGGGTTTATGCTGGTGGTTATTACAAAAGTTCTGGATGGCAGCAGGACTGCCTTCTTTGAGAACTATGGTTTCACAGTTTAACACTTTATCATTATGGCAACAATTAGGCTTTTATTGGGCATCTTTTGCTTTGCTTTTGCTGGTAGCTTCGGTATGCTTAAGCGCGATCTGTTAGGACAGATACCAATTAAACAGGAAACCTTTAATGATGCTCAATACCGTTTGCAGTTGGTTAATTTGGCCAGGGCAGAAATTGGTGTCAGAGAGCAAACGGGGCATAATGATGGAGCCAGGGTTGAAGAATATCTTGCAACTGTCGGGTTAAAAAAAAGGCAGCCCTGGTGCGCGGCCTATATCAGTTGGTTGTATGCAAAGGCAGGGTATGCTCAGCCCAGGTCCGGGTGGTCTCCGGCACTTTTCCCTTCTTCCAGATTAGCCAGATCGGCATTGCCCGGTAATGTAATAGGTATTTATATTCCCAAAGTAAAGCGTATTGCCCATGTGGGTTTGGTAGAGAAAACCGAGGGAGCCTGGTGTTTGAGCATTGAAGGAAATACCAATTTGAGTGGTGGTATTGAAGGAGATGGTGTGTATCGCAAACGCAGGCATTTGAAAAGCATTTATCAAATAGCAGATTGGGTAACAGCAGGAAGGAGGGCGCCATGAAAATTTATGCGTTAATACTGCTATTACTACTAACTGGCTGCGGTTTATTTAAAAATACGCAATCAAGCTCTGAGAAATCCTATCAATCCTCAAAGCATTTGGCCGAATCGGAATTTGTAGAAAAGAAAGACTGGTTTAAAAAGACAGCCAGTTTAATGTTTTATCGCGATTCCATGCGTCGGGATTATGCTGTTCAACTTTGGCCAAAAGGAGCTTTTACCTATTCTCCAGAGAAAGGTTTTTCAGGTGGAGCGGATAGTATCCTGTTTATGGGAGGTTCAACTGAGCTTTTAACTTATTCAGGTAAAACTACAGCTCAGGAACTTGACAAGGGTAGGATAGAGGAGAAGTCGAAACAAAGTAAGCAAGACATCTCACAGCAACAAACCAAGGAGAAACAAAGTCTGGTTTCCTGGAAATGGATCACGTTGATTTTAGTGTTAACTGGGTTTTTTGGACTGTGGTGGTATAAAAAATCTATTTACAATTTAAACAGGAAAGAATGGCACCTATAGGAAGAAGGCTATCACCTCTCTTTAATGAGAGGGAGGCAAATGATAAAAGAACGAAGTTGTATTACATTATTAATGGAATCAAACGTGAAAAAAGGTTGAAACCACCTACCGAAAGGCAGATGGCACAACGATTGAAATTGGGTTTAGCAAGTTCATTTGCCGGACATCTCAAAGAAATCGTTGTGATTGGATATGCTACTCAAAAAAAGATACCGGTCACTCCAGGAAATAGAGCTGTCAGACAGATTTTAAATGAGGCGATTACAGGAGAATATCCCGATTATCGGATTGATTATCCGAAAGTGGAAATAAGTGAAGGTCATCTGAATATGGTATTTGATTTAGAGATGGTTATTTCTGAAGGTGGAAAAATCAATATCAAATGGGATGATGATCTTGATTCTTTAAACCGTTATAGTCGGACTGATGATGATGTGCATTTTTTTATTTATAATGCTACAACAAGTACAGGGCATAATTTTAAATACGCAGCTAAAAGATTGGATTTCCAGGTAGAGATACAATGTCCTGTGTTTGAAAAGGAAGATGTTTTGCATTACTGGTTGTTTTTAGCATCAGCAGTTCATAAAAGATACGTCTCTGGTAGTGTTTATCTTTTGAAGTAAAAGTAGGATTAAACACAATAAGCCAGTAATTCAGATTATTTGCTTATTGTGTTTGGTTATAATATTAACTTGGTAGGAAACAAAATATCAGTGCGATCTTATTGTAACTATATGGAAATAAGCTGTAATTGACTTAGGTAATCTTGATTGGTACTTTTATCTCTGACAAAGTGATGAAAAATTGAAAGGTTATTTGTTTATTTGGTTAAATTAACCTCTAATTTATGCCGACAAGCTTATCAGGTAATATATTTAATATTTTATTTACAATTGGAATGTTTCTAATTGGATATACATATCTACAAACTGAAAAATATTCAGCAACACATACAGCCCTTTCCAGAAGAGTTGACACAATTACTGATTCAATTTCTTTGCAAAAGGAGATTCTGGATTTGGAATTGAAAAATCTAATTCTTTATTCAAATCGATTATCTATTGAGTATCATACAGAAAATCCAATAGTAGACAATGATTCTCTTACTAAGTTTAAGGAAGTTGTATCGGGAAATAAGAATGATGTGATTGTTGCTAATAAGATAAAAGGCAATTGGGATAAGTATGTGTTAAATCAAAGAATATCTGCTTCTGAAACAAGAAAACTTAATAAGACATTAAAAATAATAAATGAGGATTTGAATAGAAGCGTTAAAAAATACATCATATGGATTGATTTAATCCCTCTAGGCCCAGCTTTACTAGTAATTAGTACTTTAGGGTTGATGTTTGGTCAAATTAAACAAAATGCCTTAGTTAATAAGCAGATCAATGAAGGAAGAAAGAATTTCAAATGCCAATCCTGTACAAAAGAATTCAATGCCACTGTTCAACGTGCTAAATTTAATGATGGTGAAATAAATGAATATTATTGTAATGAGTGTTTTAGTAACGACGATTTTATAGAGCCTGAGTTAACTAAAGAACTAGCATTTGCAAAGTATATTTCTCAACGAGGGATAACCAATAAATTGGGCATTTGGACAGCTAAACAAGATTTTTATAGAATGAGAAGGTGGTGGTATGGTAAATACTAGAATATCCTAAATTCATAGCTCTTTAGATTTAGCGACATTTTATGTGTAATATTTATTATATATTTTGTGTCTAGTTATATTGAATGAATATTTTTTTTGACTCTTAATTAGTATATTTTATGTCACTTGAAACGACTCTCACCAAGACAAATAATAAAAGAACGCCTGAGGATGATGCTCAATATTTTGGAGTATATCTGAATATGGCCCAACACAATGTTTTTCAAATTCTTAATGAGATAAACAGCAGGTTTAAAAAACTTGGTTTTTCTGATTTAGCGGATGATGAGTACATTGATCAAGACTTTCGAATTAACAATGCTAATAAATCGACTCAGAAGCACAGTATTATAGAGGTATTTAATCCGACTCATAAGTTTCATCAACTTTATGCTGTAAAGGTGTTTAGAGCAATGAATAGGTACCTCCCGTTTCTTAAGGTTTTCGAACAGCAGGTTATTGATGAAGAAGAGTCAGAAAATGATTTGATTCCTATAGATTTTATGGAATTGTATGAATTTCTTATTACTATCCTCCACGAACTGGTTTTATTTAGGAACTCATATAGTCATTATATAGCACTTGATGAAGCTGGAAATAGGTGTGACTATAAGAAAGAAGTTTCTCATATAGCTTGTTATCAACTATTCAAGTTTTTTAAATTAGCTCCAAAGTATACCTGGCAGAGGTTCAGAAGTACAGATGAAAAGTTATCAGATGGCCATGAATTGGGTGATTTTAAACATTTGGATGATTACATACTTTTCAGTGGTCAGGAATTAACAGCACAAGGGTTATTCTTTTTTACATGTTTATTTCTTGAAAAAAAGTATGCCTATATTTTTTTAAAAAGATTTAATGGATTTAAAAATGAATCAACTCAGCCTTTTAAAGCAACATTAAGAGCTTTTACTGCCTATACTATTCGTTTACCACATGAAAAGCTGATTGTAGAGGATCCTAAACAGGCATTATTGTTAGATATGCTTAATGAGTTAAATAAAATTCCTAAAGAACTGTATAGACATCTAAGCATAGGAGATCAAGAAGAATTCGATACTATAAATGAACAATCATTATTGAACATACTAAATAATACTGATGAATCTTCTTATGATGATATAGACTGTTTACTTGAAAAGATTGTTCCCTTAAGACGTAGTGATGACCGGTTCGCATATTTTGCTTTAAGATATTTGGAAGAAACTGAGGCGTTTAGTAAAATTAAATTTCAAATAAGGCTCGGTAGCTTAGAACACGAACCTTACGATAAGAAAATCATAGGACAGGTACAGGCAAGAACCATCCAATTTCCAATAAATGCATTTGGTAAATTATCCCTCCTTTTAGAAGAGGATAAAATATTAGAACAAATAACAAACACTTTATCTGAAAAGGAGAAAGAAGGTCTTTCATTTGAACGATTCAATCCTCATTATCATATTGAGAATAACAAAATAGGAATACTTTTACCTATCAATGAGGATTTTCATGCATCTAAAGTAACTAGCAATCAAAAGGGAAAACTGAAAATAAATCACGTAAAACCTACTGCATTCATAAGTATTCATGAATTACCTAAAATTGTTCTTATTACTATGCTTTGTGAGAACAAAGGGAAAAATAGTGGACAAGACATTGAACACCATATTTTTTCTTTTATGCGCGAGTATAGAAGCAAGTTTCTAAGTTTATCTAGTCTTGAAAGTATTGCTGCACAGTTAAAATATGAACCTTTGCAACTTACAAGAAGAAATGATAATCTAAAAAAAGTTAAAAATAGGACACCCGTATTTGAATTTGAAAAGAGGAAGGAATACCAGAGTTTTATCAAGCAAAGACGAGAGATTTTACAAGGGCATATAGGTGATAAAATAAAAGTCACTGAGCTGCCTGGTCGTATAAAGGACTACCTTTTGAATATTGAGGACGTGTCAATGGTTAAAAGGAATAGTCATCATATTAAATCAAGCATTACTGAAGTCAAAGAAAAGATAAAAGAAATTGAAAAGAATAAGCTGCCCAAAATAGGTGAAATAGCAACTTACATTGCCCGTGATATCATTTCATTGGTTATTGAAGAAGAGCTGAAACAGAAGATCACCAGCATTTACTACAATTATTTGCAGAAATATATCGCATATTTTGCAAATGAAAAGAACAATTTAATTTCTTTATGTAGGGAGCTAAATTTATTTGATCAAGCTAAGGGGCATGTTTTTTTGACTGAAGGTTTAATAAAACAATCGAATTCTGTATTAGAATTTTATGATAATTATCTTGGGAAAAAACTCAGATGGCTTGAGAGGAATTTTATTAAAACTACCAGAGAAGGGGCAAAGAAGAAGGTGAATTATATAATCCCGGAATTAATTCCAGTCCCATACAAAATGCAGAAAAAGCTGAATCAGACTTTTGAAATCAATAATTGGATTGTAAATAAAAGGGACGCTGTAATTGATTTGCCAACTACAATTTTTGATGAGAAAATAAACACCCTACTAAGAATGAGATTAAAGGAGGGTGAATATACAAATGAAGATAAGTTTGCAAGATTGTTAGGACAGTATTTGAAAGGAGATGAACAACCATTTTATAGTTATAAACGTATTTATAAGCTTCTTGGGAAAAATGGTAAGGATTCGTTGATAGACGTTCGTAAGTTTAAGCATAGTGCCATCAAGAAAAAATTCGGATCGTTAGTTGAACAAAATGAAAAATATATCCGCTTCATCCAAACAAAGGATCGTATAGTAAGATTGATGTGCGAAAATCTAATTGTAATTGATAAAGATTTAGGTTTTGAAGGACAATTCTCGTTGGCAAATATTTATCCTGGTTCAACCTATAATCCCCTTGATTTACCAGTAAGCTTTACTCAGAGTTTAAGAATAAATAAGAATAAGTCGGTTATTCTTACTGCTGAAGATACTGAATCGTGGAAAGAAGAAGTGAAACTTAGTAGAGTTGAAAATGGTGATGGTGTAAAAGGTTTTGTTTGGACATTGAAAGATTCCGGGTTTTTTAGGAAAATATTATATGATAAAAGGCTAACTAATTTAGTTGAATATTTTGATGTAAGTCAAATCTCAGTTAACGTACTACTCTTTGAATTAAGGGAGTATGACCGTTATCGGGAACTTGTCTTTGATAAGATATTTGAACTGGAAAAGGCTATTGTATTGAAAGATCAGAAGGGATTATGGGAGCTAAATAAGAAAAAACTCAATAATTTCAATGAAATACAATTTAAGGTCTATATAGAATGGTTAGAATGCAATGGATTTGCAGATGAAAATTTGAATGAATTGAGTGTTCTTAGAAATAAGTTCTCCCATAATCAATATCCTGAACACGTTGTATTTAATTTACCAATTATTGGTGAGACGCAACAAAAACTGTTTGATGAAAATTCAAATAAAAAGGACTGGTTAAATCTGAATTATACTTCCGTAGCAAAACAACTTTATAATTTTGTTGAACTCAATATAAATGATCTGGTTAAAAGGATCAATTGTTAATACAAATGGAGTCTGGTGGTAAAATAGAACACTGATCTTCGCATATATTAAGATTAATCCTCATAAAGGAATCTTGGAAAGGCATAAGAGCTTATTAATTGTTTGTTCTTTGAAGTATTGGCCATATACTGGTGGGTAGACACAGCGGTTTTGAGCTTTGTTCAGGCGCTTTGGACGTTGTGATTGACCACATTTTGGTGGGTAAACACAACAGCAACAACAACAAGCACAGTCGCAAGCAAGTTGTGATTGACCATATTTTGGTGGGTAGACACAACATCTGGAAACTTTAACTTCGATCATGACAGGTTGTGATTGACCACATTTTGGTGGGTAGACACAACACTAAGATGTATGCTATCGACTTGAACTCCGTTGTGATTGACCACATTTTGGTGGGTAGACACAACCGAAACGATGTTTTTAAATTCCTTTTCAAGTTGTTGTTGACCACATTTTGGTGGGTAGACACAACTACCTGTGATCATTGCAATCGAAAAATGTTGTTGTTGTTGACCACATTTTGGTGGGTAGACACAACAAGTTACTTTAAAGTCAGGGTCAAATACCGTTGTTGTTGACCACATTTTGGTGGGTAGACACAACATACATGCCGCAACCATATCAACCGCGATAGTTGTTGTTGACCACATTTTGGTGGGTAGACACAACATTAATGAATCAATAGTACCTAATGTCCATGTTGTTGTTGACCACATTTTGGTGGGTAGACACAACCACTTTTCATAATCGTTATTTTTAGTTGTTGTTGTGATTGACCACATTTTGGTGGGTAGACACAACGGATTTGTTTTACGATTTATGTGTTTTGAAGTTGTGGTTGACTCCATTTTGGTAGGTACAAACAACTGGTTATCATAATATTTGTTTTAATATTGTTGTTGTGATTGACCACATTTTGGTGGGTAAACACAACTTGATAGATGCAGACCAACATTATCCAGATGTTGTGATTGACCACATTTTGGTGGGTAAACACAACTCATTTGTCAGGCTAGACAACCAGGTATAAGTTGTGATTGACAACATTTTGGTGGGTAAACACAACACTTGTTGTTATCCCTTATGGGATGGTTAAGTTGTTGTTGGCTATATTTTGGTGGGTAAACACAAAACTTTCAATCAGTTATAAAGAAAGATCTTGTTGTAGTTGATCACATTTTGGTGGGTAAACACAATTAATATGGTGATTTCTGGACGGGCTTCGAGGTTGTGGTTGGCTACATTTTGGTGGGTAGAAACAACATCTTCTGTAAACCCGTCATTTGATGTTTTGTTGTGATTGACCACATTTCGGTGGACATACACAACTAAACTATCTTCACTCTGCTTTATCTCTCGTTGTTGTTGACCATATTTTGGCAGGTAAACACATAAATAAAAAGCCCCGGGTTGTTAACCCCGAGGCTTATATGCACTTTTGTCCGTAATTACTAATTTAATTTGGATTGACAGTTTCGACAGTTATGGTAGGAGCCCGAGGCTTTCGAGGATCAGACAGATAAGCTTTTGTAACCTTCATGTTTTTTCCATTTGGCAATATGAAAAAGAATGTATGACGATCTATTCTATCTTTCGCATATTTAACAGCAATTTCAATAAGCTGAGTAATTGAGATAGTTTTGATTTTACTAAATTCTTCTTTGGAAATGCTTTTTGTGTTTTTCCCTTTTGTATAAAAAAACCGTAAATCAGTTTCCCACGGATAACATTTACACAATAAAACATAGCTCACTGTTCCAGCCTCTTCATCAATGGCAAACATTCTATCCTTGATAGGTATGGCAGTTGTATCCAGATGATAATAAACGGTATCTTTCTTGACTTTTTCACTTTGTGCTTTGACTTTTTGAATGGTTAAACACACAAAACCTAATAAAAATATTATTATATACTTCATAGTTTTAAACGTTTTCGTTTATGATACTCGAGTCATTCTGGTTTTATGGGAAAGTTCATAGATAAAGTAAACTATAATAGCAGTCAGGGTATAGGTAATTGACATCATAAATTTATCTGATAATTCAAGAGAAATTCTCGGATCATTCGAAAATACGACTAATGCATAAAATAAGGCTACTCCAATTGCGTATAAGAATCCAAGCGCTTTATTACGTTTTGTAGCCTTTTTGAAAAGTAGTGTATAGATCCAAATTGCAGGTACAAAGAATATAAGCCTAAATAATGCATAATTGAAGATATAATATCCCCAATAATTCAACTTGATTAATGCTTTCTCTGGGATAATTATAACTTCAATCAGATAGTTGAATGTTCCTAAAAGAATCGGAATTAGAATAATAATTATTAGCGAAAGGTATTTTGGCTTTATTGACATCCTTTAAGGGACTTTAATTTACAGTTTTGCAATAAGTTTTAAGCAAACGCCAATTATCATTTTCCTTTTTAAATAATTGAGTCGAACCTTCTCCACATCTGCTGCCGCAAACAAACTCCGAGTGTAATATGGCATATTTATAATCTTTTGAAAAGATGGGATTTGATAAATAGAAAAATTGACCTTTCTTTACACGTTCTGCGGAGTTATTAAATTTAGTAATATCCTTATCACTAACTATGTATGCACTAGGGATGATCTCATTCGACCAAACTATAGTATCTTTTTGTGATTTACTCAAAATTTCATCTGTTGTAAGACCTAGATCCTTATTTTCAGATACTATGTTGTTAACGCATAATTCCGTTAATAAAACTGGTGATTTGTTAAATAAATAGATGGAATCCCTCTTTAATTCTTTATTGATATAATAACTTAATAGATTACTGACCTCTTTTTTTTCTTGCTTTTCAGTTATAGGGTTATTCCCCCCATAACATCCCAATAACATCGTCCCAGATAAAATAAGAACGGGTACTATTATTTTTTTTAAATTCATATTAAATTTTATAATGGATTAAATGTAGTGATACCAGTTTGCGAATTAAAATCTACTTTTCCTCCGTAATACGTATTTTCAAACTGAAATCCAGCATCATCCTGGCCACCGCTATGAGGAGTAAATATTTGAGTTACATTTTCTCCATAATGTACAAATTCATGCAAAATACATGCAGTAAGAAAAAATTCTGTAGCTGTAGGATATGTAGTGGAAAAGTAATTTGCATTAGTAGCAATACTTTCATCAATCTTTAAAATACCTGTTGAGGGGGTGAATTGACCATCAGATCCACCAGGTAAACTATTATGAGGCGCAACTTGTAATAATGGTCCTTTTCCAGCTTTCAAATTATCTAGTATTTGCTGTTCGCTAAGATGAGTAAATTGTTTTAATGCTGCCATGAGAGTTGGGTTGTTTTTTACCTTTATGTACAAACCATCAACTATTTTTGCAAGTGTTGGGTATTTTAGTCTATCATCTAAGCCGATTACTATTGGATTTGCACTGCCGCTAGCACCACCTGCTGCACCTGGATTACCGATTGGAATGCCATTATCAGGAGCCGGGTTGTTTGCTGGATTTGTTGGTGGAAATAACCAGCTATAATCCGGAGCTTGAGGAGTGGGGGTATCTCTATTTCCAGGTTCAATAAACTGACGACCATCAAATGGGGGCTGATCTTCCGGACCACCGCCGCCATCGCAATATTGGTGGTCATCAAGACTACTTCCATAACAGGTAGGTGGAATGTCAAGCGGTTGTTGTCCCATTGTAATTTTAAATCCGCTTTTCTTTGTGTCCTTCAGTATCAAATCTCCTGTTTTTCTTCCATTTAAATAATCAACACCTTTTATAGGTTCATTATTTAAAGTGTAAAGTATGATTTTTCCAGTAAAGTCACTATTCTGAATAAATTCTCTTTTATTGCCTGATGGTAGATTTGCGTCCTTTTTATTAGAAAAATATGCGGTATCAAGAAAGACTTTGTAGCCGACACTTTGAATGTTTCCATTGGCATCCTTTTGAAATAAGATATCTCTTAATACCCAGATTTTCTTTTGATAAAGGGTCTCATTTATGCGGATCTTTAAAATGTTATCTCCGGCACCCGTAGTCATTGTAATTGGGTGTTCCCAATTTTCTCCTAAATCTAAAGCCGGTTGATTTTTCTTAAGCCAGGATTTGGCTTCTTCAACTGTTACATTAGTCTTTGGTGTAGGATCAATTGACAAGGGGTGATCTTTTTTACAGGAATTAACAAGCATAATAAAGCAACTTATTAGAAGTATACTTGTAAAATGCTTTAATCTTAATGTTATTTTCATGAAAAAGTAAATTTTCGGCAAGTGTACCACATATAATTAAGTATAGTTTAATAATTACGTCAACTGCTGTATTACCCGGGTAAATGAAATTGTCTATATGCCATATATTGGTGTTATATGACACTCTTATTCTCTAAGGGCCAATTAATTGGATGTTTTATACTGGTACTTTTGGTTAAATGACGAAATTGAGTACCCAAATAGGGATATTTCTCGGTAATACTTTATGTGTTTCTGGTTTTTATATGGAAAGAACTAATTAAACAGTTCCGAAGTAACTTAAAATAGAAGTGTAAAGAGAGATAAAAAGATCACTCAACTAGACGAAATTCTTTAAGCCACTGAATATAATATTAACCTTTCATGGCTACGCTAGAAGCACTGGCGATGTGGATTAATGGCTAAGACCGGATAATGTAAATAAGTTGAAATTGTTGGATGTTCTAAAGCAAATGGACTTTGATGAAGAAGATATACAACATATTGCCGAGCTGGATTTTAAAAAACATATTGTCTTTTCAATGTGGGACGAACCGGAAAAAGTAGATTTCCTGACCAGAATTAGTATGATCGAGTTTGAGCAGGCAGATCAGAGAAAAATTATTGCAGATATTGATGGCATAAAAGTCCCGTTTCTTCATCTTAACGACCTAGTGCTTTCGAAATTTAACACCGGCAAATTAAAGGATAAGGCCGATGTAGAAGAATTGCAAAAAATAGAAAAAAGGAAGGGGAACACGAGATAGCCCCTTCGTTCTGCCTGCGGCGATACATCCAGTCGAAAATACCGATTCCAGCATACCTTTTAATACAAAATGCCTCAATTTGCATTGAGGTATTTCGTGAACCTTGTGGGACAAAACTCGAACCTTTTTATCTTCGGCCTGCACAAATTAGCCCAAATCAAACAAGCAATACACAAAGACGTTAAAATAACATCACTTCCGCACCAGTTCTGATTGGTTACCTTTACTTTTATAGAGGGTTATCCGGCCAAAAATATTTGGGCGAATATTCAAGCGCCCTCGCCAACTCATTAAGGATTCTCGTATTATTTATTCTATGCCTGTTTTTGAAATATAATTTGGCTCTTCATAATTACATCATCCATCTCACATCAATATCTTTCCCTTCATCTAACGCCTGATTTCTTCCAATATGCCAGGCATCTGGCATTAACGATAGATTTAGCATTTCTGTACCGTTTTTGGTAAGCTTTTTAAATTCAGAATTTGGCGAAATAAGTTTAACAGTTGAGCCATTTTCCTTAAGCGTTTGAATCTCTTCAAGTATTTTATTATTCAAGATATCTTGCGCTGTATGTGCCGAAGATACCTCAAGCGAAAAACAAGACACCACAAGCACCAATTCGTTCCCAATAGCCAGATCTGCATTAATCATACTTCTAACTCCTCCATCCATATAACGATCGCCATTTATGCTTACAGGAGGAAAAACACCCGGCAACGCTGAGCTTGAAGCAACTGCTAACTTTAAAGTTATATCTGAGTCTTTATCCAGTAAATGAAACTTACCTGTAAGAGCACTTACAGCGGTAGTTTTAAAATTTTCCGGCCAGTTATAACCATTCAAGTAACTTAAACGGTGCATAGCTTGGTCTTCACTCATAGTATCTGCATTGAGAGCACATTTACCCACTTCCTTTAAAACTTTTACAGGGTTGGGAGCTAATGCTGCGTCGGCCAACATTGTATATAAATTGGTAAAGGCATCTGATGTAACGGTGCTAAAATCAACATATTTTTCAGGTGGTGTGGGGGCGTTCTTTAAGTCCAGTGTTCCCAGTGCAATCTGGGCACCTATCTGCGATCCGGCTGAAGTGCCAATAATCACATCTGAATCCTGAAGTTTAACGCCTGTTTCTATTAACTGTGAAACAAGGCCGGCAAGCCATGCTCTCCCAACTTGTCCTCCTCCTCCCAAAACAATTCCTTTAGTTACTTTTTTGATATTCATTTTGCTGTCTATTTTTATACAGCAAAGGTCTGTATCTTGTTTTGATTTGACCTATGAACTATCTTAAGAAAACCGTCTTTTAGGTATTAACCTTTGTACAATAGTTCTTTTCTGATTTTACTTAGGAACTCTGAAGTAATACCAAGATATGCCGCAATTTGTGTATTGGGAAGCCTATTAATCAGGTGTGGATATGTGGAACTGAAGTTTAGATACCGCTGTTCACTGGAGAGGCTGATGTTTTGTAAAATTCTATTCTGTAGTTCAATAGATTTTCTCTCGGCTATGATACGGAAGGTGGAATTGAACTTCATATATTTAATATACAATTGAATAAGGTCATGCCAGGAGATCTGCATAATTACAGATGGTTCTATAGCTTGTATGAATACCTTTGAGGGTGTCTTGCTATAAAAGCTTGCCATGTCGCAGATCCAGTTATTTTCTGCTGCAAAATCTAATATATGTTCTTTTCCTGCCTCATCAGTTGTGAGCATTTTAAAACATCCTGAAATGACAAAAGTGAAATTTTTACATATTTCGTTTGGTTGAAGAATATATTTTCTTCTTTTGATTTTTTTTTCCACAAAAATACTTTCTAACTCCTTTCTTTCCTGTTTATTTATGGTGAAAAAACCTAAAAAAAAAGTTATAAGTGCATCAAAAGAATGTCTATTGATTTCTATTTGTTCCATTTAAAATTGTTCTTATAGCAAATTTAGTTTTTTACCATTTGTCCTTGCATGGCCTAATCCACCAATAAAAGCAAATTGAAAGGATGGACATATGAGTGTCCTTTCGTAATTCTTTAAATAATATATTCGTGAATGGTGGTGCAATGTCCGGGCTTAAAAGTTATGGTGTACCCTGCGGATTAATCCCTCTTTCACAAGTTTATGACTTGATCCGGATGATGTTCGATTCTAATACCAAAAATATTTTTTAATGCAAAAAGCCTCACATTTCAGTGAGGCTTTTCGTGATCCCGCTGGGATTCGAACCCAGGACCACTACATTAAAAGTGTAATGCTCTACCAGCTGAGCTACGGAATCATCATTCTTTTCAGAACAATACTCTAAGCGTTTCCGTTTAAAGTGATGCAAATATAGGATTAGGAGGCTTATACTGCAAATAAAAAATGTGGTTATCGTATAGTAGCCTGATTCTAAGCCTGATTAATTGTATTTAAAGTTAAAAAAACGTTAAATTAATATGATAGGGGAGGTTTTTGTGTTAAAAAACCTCCCTGAAATTTATCTATTTAAGAATATCTTCTGCTTCACTTTTCTTTCTTCCGATGTTATAAAGGACAAACCCCATAAACAAGAAGATTAAAACACCCAGCAATTGATAACCTCCTTCGCCAAACCAGCGGGTGAAGATAGGCTCTACATTAACCTTGCTTAGGTTTGTTCTGACCGACGGAATAACCATCAATACCGCAACGACGACTCCTGCCAATGCACCACCAGCAACAAGTCCCGTCGCAAAAAGATTTCCAGGTCCCAGTTCTTCTTCCTCAGGAGTTTTTACTTTCTTTCTGTCTCTCCAGTCTATTGCACCTTTAATCGCACCACCAACAAAAATTGGAAGCGTAGTAGATAAAGGCAAATAAGCCCCTACAGCAAAAGATAATGCATTCACACCACATAACTCAATTGTAATGGCAATAAACACACCTACCAGTACATACTGCCAATCCAGGTTAAAAGAAAGCATCCCTTTAATCAAGGTAGCCATTAAAGTAGCCTGTGGCGCAGAATATAACTCCGTACCGATCGCATGTTTAATTCCCTGGGCAAGCATTTCAGGAGTAGGAGTGTCCAGGATACGGACAGTCAGACCAATCACAATAGAAGAAACAATAACACCGATAAACAAAGCAATCTGCTGATATCTTGGTGTTGCCCCAATAATATAACCTGTTTTTAAATCCTGTGAAGTTGCACCCGCATTGGCCGCTGCAATACAAATCATACCACCTACAACCAGTGCCATTGGTTCGTAAACCTTACCAGTCCATCCTACAGCGATAAAAACAAGACAAGTACCCATAATAGTCGCAATCGTCATCCCCGAAATCGGGTTATTACTTGATCCGATCAAACCTACAATACGGCTTGAAACTGTCACGAAGAATGCACCAAATACAACTACCAGTACACCGATCAGTAAATTACTCATAATCCCGTTACTTGGAATCTGAGGTAAAACGGCAACCAGGATAATTAAGGCTAAACTTCCGATACCAACTATTTTAAGCGAAAGATCACGCTCAGTTCTTTTAGTATCAGCTACCGATTTACCTTCTTTAATAGAACCAAGACTGTCTTTGAAAGAAGATATAATCGTAGGAATAGTCTTTAACAAAGTGATAAATCCACCAGCTGCTACTGCTCCGGCACCAATTTGTTTTACATAAGCCTGGTATATAGCCAGCGGGTAATCGGCAAATGTTTTCGTTACCGGATCCCATCCACCAGAACCACCTGATTTAGTAATATCAGCCAGCAAACCCAGTTTAACCAATTGATGCGCAGCTAATGCCGGATCAATCAGCGTAGCCAGTAAAGGAATCAGTCCCAGCCACGCCAGAACACCACCTGCTACAAGTACACCGGCTATTTTTGGTCCGATAATATAACCTACACCCATATATTCAGGCGTGATTTCACCACTTACCTGTGCAGAAGGAAGAAATTTATTAGCTTGTGTCGTTACCCAGGTTGGTGCTTCAGAAATCACATGGAAAACCTTTTGCATCATGGCATAGATCATGGCAAAACCCAGACCCCAGAAGGCCGTACGCGCAAATGTTCCACCTCTTTCTCCAGCTTTTAATACTGCTGCACAAGCCGTTCCTTCAGGATAGGGAAGTGTCTCATGCTCTTTAACGATCAGAGATCTTCTTAACGGGATCATCATCATCGTTCCCAGTACTCCACCCAGAATGGCCAGAATAAGGATCGTCATGTAATTGAAAAATGCTTCTCCCGAACTTTGACCACCCATGTCACTGCTTAAGAATAAAAATCCTGGCAATGTAAATACCACACCGGCAGCGATCGACTCTCCGGCCGAACCCGTAGTCTGAATAATGTTATTCTCCAGGATAGTTGTCTTAAAAAACTTTTTACCCAGTGTAATGGCCAGAACGGCAATCGGAATTGAAGCTGAGACAGTTAGTCCGGCTTTTAGCGCAAGATAAACTGTTGCTGCTCCAAATATAATTCCTGCTATACAGCCCAGTAAAATGGACTTAATAGTAAATTCTGCAATATTGCTTTCAGCGGGTATGAAAGGCTTAAACTCTTCTTTAATCATTATAAAAAAATATGGTTTAAAGATATCTTTTTTTGTCCATCAAACAAGATAAAGCTTAGAAAAACTGCTTTAAAACCACCGCAGGCAGAATTTTAATTTTCCTTTTATGAAATTGAACCTTACATCCATTTAGACGCAAAGCGATAAAACTCATGTCTTAAATCATTGATTATCTTCTCTTCGGTAAGGTAGTCGCCATGCAGATTATTATTCTCTGCTATTGTTTTCTTTTCTACCCCACCAGATTCCATAACCTGTTCAGTAATCATGCTGTTGTTTTCAAGTATTTCACCTCTCAGCTCTTCAATGGCGTGTCGCTGAATAATAAACTGGTTTTGAAAATGTTCGACCTGTTCGGCAACTTCTTCGCCGGTATTGTCCGCAAGAATTTCCTGCAGGCGGCCCTGTAAGATATCCAGTTCCTGAGCATAAAAATCAAGTCCTCTTAAAGAATCACTGTGCAGATCGGTGATGTGTTTAATGCTGATGGTTTTCATAAGAATTCGTTTTTACTAATTTACTCTTATTTAAACTGTAATGTGTTGATTACCCATCTTTTTCTTAAACCTGAACAGGAGCAAAGCCGATGAAATGCTCAGACCAATTAAAAAGCCTGTCCATATCCCAATTGGGCCAAGGTTTAAATGAAAAGCCAGATAGTATCCACTAGGCAGACCAATCACCCAATAGGCAATAGCGATTAGTCCGGTTGGAATATTCACATCTTTTATTCCCCTTAATAATCCAGCAGTAATCGTCTGTAGTGCATCCGGAATCTGGAAAACAGCTGCGTACAGAATTAACGGGCCAGCCATGGCAACCACCTGCTGATCTGCCGTGAAGGCAAATGGAATAATGTTCCTGATCATGAATAGAACAAGTGCACAGAATCCTCCGAATATTAATGCGGTCAGTACAGTTCCATTGCCAATAATATAACCTTTCTTCCAGTCCATCCCGCCATAGGCGTTACTAATCCGGATAGAACCGGCTTCTGCCAGGCCAGTGAAGAATATAAATGTAAAAGCAACACAACTTAATGCAATCTGATGAGCTGCAAGTTCCTTTGCGCCAATAGTCCCGATTAAAATACCTGAAACAGCAAATGCGCCGAATTCCATACCGATCTGAAGACCGCTTGGAATACCCAAGCCCAATAACTCACGGATAGTTTCCCACTTGATTACCCATTGCTTTTTCCATACAGCTATGAACCGCTTGTAAAATGGGCTAATCAATATAGTCGCGCCCATCAGGACAAAAATAATAACACGCGTCATCAAAGTCCCCCATGCTGCGCCGAGTAACTCCATTCTTGGAAAATCCAGGTTTCCTAAGATAAGCAGCCAGTTAAAAAAAATATTGATCGGTAAAGCTATTAATGAAATAAGCATTGCCGTACGCGTTTTTTCCAGACCATCAGTAAACTGCTGCAAAGCGATAAACAATAGCATAGGTATAGTCGAATAACTCATGATACGCATAAAAGGAATAGCCAGTTCAACCACTTCCTTGTCCTGCCCCAGATGGTGCAACACACCGGTCCCCAATTCTAATCCTATACAGATAATTATACTGGTAATTAAACAGAGGATTAATCCATTGAATAAATAATGGGAAATTTTTTTGCCATCATGACTTCCATTAGCCATTGACACTGTCTGAGCAATAGACATAGCTATCCCAATTCCCATAATGAAAGGGATATTGATGACATTCATTACTAAGGATGCAGCAGCGAGGTGTTTGTAGCTGAGACTGCCAACCATGGCCATATCTATAATATGTAATACGATCTGAGAAAGTTCACCAATAATAAGTGGTATGGCCAGTTTTATTGTTTTAGAAGTTTCCATTGACCGCAAAGATCGCCTAAATAGGAGGAGGTTCTGGTGAAGAACTGGCTGAAGCGGCAAAAATTGAGGATGAGCCAGAAATGAGAAACCCGGCGATATTCTGCCGGGCGTCTGCTATTGGGTGTGTTGTTGCTGTTCTTGTCTGTGGGCTTTTCCGGTTTGTTAAACTGGTTGCCGTTATTGAGTAGTATGACTATGAGAATTTCCAATGGTTTAAACGGTTGTTGAAATAAATTATAAAAAGAATGAATAATTTATAGAGGGGGAAAATAATGTGATTTAGATTTAGTTTTTTATTGCAGTGTATCTATTTGAGTGACAAATAATTAATTTAATTTGTTTTGCCATTCAGCATTGGTTATATTTGATTATGGACATATTTAACAGAGAAAAATACGATATCGTATTTAGTAGCGGGTTAGGAGCCTATAACACCAATAAAGACAATGAATCAAGGACAGTTATGAATAAATACATAACATTCTGCGAGAAACTAATCACTGAAAACCCTGATGCTCAGGTAGACGATCTTTGTGATTCGGCAAAGACCGGGTTTTATTACCTGAAGAAATATGGTGAAATCCCGCTTGTAAATACTTTATAAAGAGCTTGCTGTTGTTTTTATAAATCCCAGGAATCATCGTGGTTTTTTCGTTTATATTTTGATCTTTGACAGCAAATCAAAAATAATGAATAAAGCAATTTTTTTAGACCGTGATGGGGTCCTTAATCATGAGATTTATGATTACATCTGCCGATTGGAAGATTTTGAAGTGCTGGAATACCAGATTCCACCTTTAAAGAAATTCTTTGATGAAGGTTACCTTTTGGTAGTAATTACTAATCAGGGAGGAATTGCCCTGCAAAGATATACAGAAGATACCCTTGCAGAAATGCATGAGATCCTTTTCAATAAATTCGAAGAACATGGCGCTGAGATTATCCATGCCTACTATTGTCCGCACCATCCGACAGTATCAGGAGAATGTGATTGCCGTAAACCAAAATCTGGTATGCTGCTCGAAGCAATTGCCGAATATAATATAGATCCTGCTTTATCTGTGATGATTGGCGATAAACCAAGAGATGTAGAAGCTGCTAACGGAGCAGGAGTGAAGGGGATACTGATTACACCTGATGAGCAGATAGACTATGATAAAGTCAAAGCTGTTCTGGCAGGAAATTAAAGATCAAAACCGAAATAAAACAAAAGAGTCCCGGCCATACGACCGGGACTCTTTTGTTTATACTATAAAGCTGTGCTTATTTCTGAGCTTCAGCTGCTTTTTTATGATCAGCAAGGAATGTTGCCAGTCCACTATCAGTTAATGGGTGTTTTAATAAACCTAAGATAGCAGATAAAGGACCTGTCATTACATCAGCGCCTAATTTAGCACATTCGATAATATGTAATGGTCCGCGGATAGATGCTGCTAAAATTTCAGTTGCATATCCATAGTTATCAAAAATCAAACGGATATCTTCAACCAGTTGCAAACCTTCGCTACCTATATCATCTAAACGGCCAAGGAAAGGAGAAACGTAAGTTGCTCCGGCTTTAGCAGCTAATAATGCCTGTCCGGCAGAGAATATCAATGTACAGTTAGTTCTGATTCCTTTAGAAGAGAAATATTTGATGGCTTTAACACCGTCCTTAATCATTGGAACTTTAACTACGATCTTTGGATCAAGTTTCGCCAATGCTTCACCTTCTTTAATAATATTTTCAAAATCGGTAGAGATTACTTCAGCACTTACATCTCCGTCAACGATAGCACAAATTGCTTTGTAATGATCGATTACTTTCTGATCGCCTGAGATACCTTCTTTAGCCATAAGGCTCGGATTGGTCGTTACACCATCTAATACACCAAGATCCTGCGCTTCTTTGATTTGCTCAAGATTAGCTGTGTCAATGAAAAATTTCATGATTATATGATTTAAGGAAAAATAAACTATGGATAAATTTAGCGTATGCTTTAGCCAGAAGATTGTGCATTGAAAGCATAGTCAATCTATGAAAAGTAAAAAATGGGCAAGCAACCTTTATCGCACCGCTACAACCTCCTACCCTTGCTTCGTTCCCGCCCTGGGGGAGTTCAAAGGGAGCTGATCGTAAAGGACTTGCCCACTGCAAATGTAGCAAAAGAGTTCAGTCTACAAAAACGAAAACAAGAAATATTTGCAGTTTTTTGCGGATTTAATGATAATGGATTGAGATTTAGCGCATTGTATTTGAATAAAAATTAATTTTATCTGTATATTTAGGGTAATATCCTCGAAATATTGACCGAATGGCACATTTTGTATGCTTTTTATCCGCCGAAAATTGGATGAAAAAGGATTTTTTTTGTGAAAATTCTTTTAAAAGGCAGATAAATGGGTTGCTAATGCAAAATTATTCTAAATAACGTCATTATGTAATTCGTAATAATTACATGTATTTATTGCTGTGTTTGTAAAAAATAGGCCTTCTTATTATTCTGTTATTTATTTTTCGTAAAAAAAATAGCAAAATGGTAATTAGACAACAAATTTATTATCTTAGTGTCTCTAATACATTAAGATATGGAACAAATTGAAGATAGTCAGGGCCTATATAATTCGGGCTTTGAACATGATGCTTGCGGTATTGGTTTTGTTGCTCACGTCAAAGGACGGAAGTCTCAGCAAATAATTTCTGATGCCATTACGATATTAGAGAATCTAGACCACAGGGGTGCCTGCGGTGCTGAGATTAATACCGGCGATGGTGCCGGGATTATGATACAGATCCCACACGAGTTTTTATATGACGAGTGCCTCAGGATTGGATTCAGCTTAAATCAGTCTGGTGACTATGGTGTAGGGATGTTATTTCTGCCTAAAGATGTCAGAACGCGTGAAGAATGCCGTGAAGTGATTTATCGTGCAGCAGAAAAGCTGAACCTGGAAATTTTAGGTTTCCGGAAAGTAAACACCAATCCAGATGGGATTGGAGATATGGCACTCTCAGTAGAGCCCGAAATGGAGCAAGTATTTGTAGCGAGACCTGACCAGATCGCTGCCGGTGCTGACTTTGAACGTAAACTATATGTATTCAAAAATTACCTGACTAAAACTATTCTGAATACAGTTAACGGAATTAAGACCGATTTTTATATCGCTTCTTTTTCTTCTCGTACTATAGTTTACAAAGGTCAGCTGACCTCCATGCAGGTGCGTACTTATTTCACTGAACTGAGTGATAAAAGAGTAGTGTCTGCTTTCGGGCTGATTCACTCGAGGTTTGCAACCAATACATTTCCTTCATGGAGACTCGCACAGCCATTCCGTTATATCGCGCACAATGGCGAGATTAATACTTTACAAGGTAATTTAAACTGGTTCCGTGCCAGTGTGAAATCATTTGCCTCAAGTTATTTTACTGCTGAAGAATTAAACATCCTGCTGCCAGTTATTGATGAAACGCAATCTGACTCTGGGTGTCTGGACAATATTATCGAATTATTGCTGCATGCGGGTCGTTCTCTGCCACATGTTTTAATGATGCTGATACCAGAGGCCTGGGATGGTAATGATGACATGGATGAGCTTAAACAGGCTTTCTATAAGTTTCATGCTACATTGATGGAGCCCTGGGACGGACCGGCAGCTATTGCATTTACCGATGGTAACCTGATTGGTGCCACCCTGGACAGAAATGGATTAAGGCCGTCCAGATATGCCATTACAAAAGATGACCGTGTGATCATGGCTTCCGAATCAGGATGTCTGGCTTTAGATCAGAGCCAGATTATTGAAAAGGGAAGATTAACGCCAGGAAAAATGTTCGTGGTAGACATGGAGCAGGGAAGGATTATCAGTGATGTAGAAATCAAGACCAAAGTATGTAGCAGCCGTCCTTACGCTGACTGGCTGAACCAATATCAGATTCGTCTGGAAGAACTTTCTGATCCAAGAGTTGTATTTACAGGATTATCCCAAGAATCAATTTTCAAATATCATCAGGTATTCGGTTATAGCAGAGAGGATATTGATCTGATCTTAAAACCGATGGCGCTGGAAGCGAAAGAACCTATTGGATCAATGGGTACTGATATTCCATTAGCAGTTTTATCACAAAAACCTCAGCATCTTTCTTCTTATTTTAAACAGTTGTTCGCGCAGGTGACTAACCCGCCTATTGACCCGATCAGGGAAAAGGTAGTGATGAGCCTTGCCGGATTTATGGGAAATAACGGCAATCTTTTAGAAGAGCATGCGATGCAATGCCATTGTGTAGGTATTAAACACCCTATATTAACCAATCTGGAATTAGAGAAAGTAAGAAGTATAGATACCGGTGTATTCCAGTCTAAAACACTTCAAACCTATTTCAGAGCTGATGGTAAACCTGGTTCCTTAGCTAAAGGACTTGAGCGTTTATGTCGTTATGCGGTTGATGCTGTAGAAGATGGTTTCCAGGTCATTGTTTTATCTGACCGTGCACTAGATTCGGAGCATGCTGCAATTCCATCTTTAATGGCAGTATCTGCGGTCCATCACCACCTGATCCGTAAGGGGCACAGGGGAGCGGTAGGAATTGTCGTAGAAGCAGGAGATGTTTGGGAAGTTCATCATTTTGCCTGTTTAATAGGCTTTGGTGCAACAGCGATTAATCCATACCTAGCATTGGAAACCATCACTGGTTTTGATAAAGAAAGTGATCTTAAAGCAGAAAAACTGATTCAAAATTATATCTATGCAGTGAACAGCGGCTTATTGAAAATATTCTCTAAAATGGGTATTTCAACACTGCAATCTTATCACGGTGCACAAATATTTGAAATTTTAGGAATCCATAAAAGCGTTGTTGACAATTACTTCAGTGGTGCTGTGTCAAGAATTGGTGGATTAGGTTTAGATGAAATTGCTAAAGAGGCTTTAATTAAACATGGCCGTGTATTTGGTAAATCGACCCGACCTGATTTGTTGCTGCCTACTGGTGGTAATTACAAATGGAGAAGAAAAGGAGAGCAGCATTTGTTCAATCCGCAGTCGATCCATTTATTACAGAATGCTACCCGCAGAAATGATTATAACATTTATAAGCAGTATAGTAAACTCATTAATGAGCAGACTAAACAGGCTTATACTATACGTGGTTTATTTGAATTCAATTATAACCGTCCGGCTGTTCCTTTACAGGAAGTTGAGCCTGTTGAAGCCATATTAAAAAGGTTTGCAACAGGTGCGATGTCTTTCGGCTCAATTTCGCACGAAGCCCATTCTACTTTAGCTATTGCGATGAACCGTATTGGTGGAAAAAGTAATACAGGAGAAGGTGGTGAAGATGAACTGAGATACGAACTGATGCCTAACGGAGATTCTATGCGTTCGTCCATCAAACAGATTGCTTCTGCCCGTTTTGGAGTGACCAGTAACTATCTGACCAATGCAGATGAGCTTCAGATCAAAATGGCTCAGGGGGCAAAACCAGGTGAAGGAGGACAGCTTCCGGGACACAAAGTGGATGACTGGATTGCAAAAGTCCGTCATGCGACACCTGGAGTTGGTTTGATTTCTCCTCCTCCGCATCATGATATTTACTCTATTGAAGATCTTGCGCAGTTGATCTTTGATTTGAAGAATGCAAACAGGGCAGCAAGAATTAATGTGAAGCTGGTTTCTAAAGCAGGAGTGGGTACCATTGCTGCAGGTGTAGCGAAAGCACATGCTGATGTAATCCTGGTTTCCGGATTTGATGGTGGTACTGGTGCATCACCGCTGACTTCTATTCAGCATGCGGGTTTACCATGGGAATTAGGTTTAGCAGAAGCTCACCAGACCTTAGTGAAAAACCGTCTGCGTAGCAGGGTAGTCCTGCAAACTGATGGACAGTTAAAGACAGGTAGGGATATTGCTGTTGCAGCATTACTGGGTGCTGAAGAATGGGGAGTAGCTACGGCTGCCCTGGTTACTTCAGGCTGTATTATGATGAGAAAATGTCATCTGAATACTTGTCCGGTTGGTGTAGCGACACAAGATCCCGAATTAAGAAAATTGTTCACCGGTGAAGCCGATCATGTAGTTAACCTTTTCAATTTCCTTGCCGAAGAGCTTCGTGAGACTATGGCCGAATTAGGTTTCAGAACAGTAGAAGAAATGGTAGGTCAGGCAGATGCCTTGAGTATGCGTGCCATTGACGATGCCGACTGGAAACTGAAAAACCTGGATCTTTCTGCAATCTTATTTAAGGCCCCAGACAATGGATTAAGCCTTTACAATACCGAAAAACAAGATCATGGAATTGATCATGTCTTAGATCATGAATTAATTGCTACAGCTCAGCCTGCTTTATTAAATAAAGAACCTGTCTTCAAAGAGTTTGAAGTAAAAAATACAGACCGTGCTATTGGTACGATGTTGTCGAACGAGGTATCCAAGATTTATAAAGGAACAGGCTTACCAGCTGATACAATCAACTTTAAATTCCACGGTTCGGCAGGTCAGAGCTTTGGTGCTTTTGCAGCAAGGGGAATCTCGCTGGAATTGGAAGGAGAAGGAAATGACTATGTAGGAAAAGGACTCTCAGGAGCACGTTTATCTATTTATCCTTTCCGCGAAGTAACCTACGTACCAGAACAGAATATCATTATCGGTAACGTAGCGCTTTATGGTGCTACTTCGGGTGAACTGTTTGTCAGAGGACTGGCAGGAGAACGTTTTGCGGTTAGAAATTCGGGAGCTACAGCTGTAGTTGAAGGTCTGGGAGATCACGGTTGTGAGTATATGACTGGTGGTGAAGTGCTTATCCTTGGAAATACAGGTAGTAATTTTGCTGCTGGGATGAGCGGGGGTGTTGCCTGGATTTATGATGTGAACGGCGATTTTCCTAATAAATGCAATAAGGAAATGGTAGATCTTGATCCTTTAAATGAAGAAGATGAATTGCGTATTAATAGTCTGTTGAAAAAACATATACAATTGACAAAAAGCAAATTAGCAGAATTCATATTAAGTGATTGGACAACACAATCGGCTCATTTTATCAAGGTGTTCCCTAAAGAATATAAAGCAGTTTTATTAAAAAGAAGTTCTAAAGTTAAAACATCATAATTATGGGAAAAGTAACCGGATTTTTAGAGTATGAAAGAACTGCTCCTGTAAAACAAGATGCTAAGGAGCGTTTAAAACACTACGACGAATTTGTAGTCGCATTTGAACAGGACCAGGTCAAACAGGAAGCTGCACGTTGTATGGATTGCGGTGTGCCTTTCTGCCAGTCAGGCTGTCCCCTGGGTAATGTGATTCCTGAATTCAACGAAGCTGTATATAAAGCAGAATGGGAGATAGCAGCTAATATTTTATTGAGTACCAATAATTTTCCTGAATTTACAGGTAGGATTTGTCCTGCTCCTTGTGAATCGGCTTGTGTATTGGGAATCAATAAGTCTCCTGTCTCTATTGAAGAAATTGAAAAACATATTATTGAGATAGCATTCTCTAAAGGATATATTAAAGCAGAGCCGCCATTGATCCGCAGTGGTAAAAAGGTAGCTGTGATTGGTTCGGGACCTGCGGGTTTAGCAGCAGCGGCACAATTAAATAAAGCAGGACATGAGGTAGTTGTTTACGAACGTGATGACACCCCGGGAGGTCTGTTAAATTATGGTATTCCTGATTTTAAATTGCAGAAAGATATCCTGGCCAGAAGGATCAGCCTGATGGAAAAAGAAGGAATTGAATTTAAATGTAATGCCAATGTTGGGGTTAATGTAGAACTCAATACCCTTTTAAGAGAGTACCAGTCAATTGTTCTGGCAGGAGGATCTACGATACCGCGCGACCTGAATATCACCGGCAGATCGGCTAAAGGTGTCCATTTTGCGATGGATTTCCTGAAACAGCAGAATAAAAGAGTTCGTAATTTCAGCATAGATCAGGCAGATATCCTGGCAACAGGAAAAGATGTTATCGTGATTGGTGGGGGTGATACAGGATCAGATTGTATTGGTACCTCAAACCGTCAGGGTGCAAAATCTGTAACCCAGTTTGAGATTATGCCGATGCCTTCACAACATCGTACAGCCAATATGCCCTGGCCTACTTATCCTATGTTGCTGAAGGTAACCAGTTCACATGAAGAAGGTTGCAGTAGAGCATGGGGAGTCAATACCAAGGCATTTATTGCCGATGAAAACAATGTTTTAAAAGCATTGCAGATTGTAGATGTAGAATGGGAAATTGATGCAGCAGGGCGTCCTGTAAATTTCAAGGAAATTGAAGGTACAGTAAGAGAGCTTCCTTGTCAGTTGGTTTTGCTGGCGATGGGTTTTATGCACCCGCAAAAAGAAGGATTGATAGAGAAATTAGGAATTGAGTTGGATAACAGAGGAAATGTGAAAGCTGAAGAGGGTAAATATCAAACCAATATTGCTAAAATCTTTGCCGCCGGCGATATGAGAAGGGGGCAGTCATTAGTAGTGTGGGCGATCTCTGAAGGTCGCGAAGCAGCCAGAAAAGTAGATGAATATCTGATGGGTTCAAGTAAACTTCCTACTAAAGACGGTATTCCGTACGCTTAAACAAAACAAACAAATAGTTCTAACCAATTAGTTACCACCTCCAGAATATGGAGGTGGTTTTTTATTTATAAACGTAGTTTCGCATAGAAATCCCACAAGACAATTCCTGCTGAGATTACGATATTAAAAGAGTGTTTAGTACCAAACTGAGGTATTTCAATACATTTATCAATTTCGGCCATCACTTCATCACTCACGCCGTTAACTTCGTTTCCAAAGATTAATGCGTATTTTTTGGATTGATCAGGTTTAAAAGTATTCAGCATAATACTGTCTACAGCTTGTTCAATGGCAATGATTTCATAACCATCTTTTCTTAAAGCTCTGACAGCATCCAGCGTTTCCTCAAAATGTACCCAGGCTACAGATTGTGTGGCCCCTATGGCTGTTTTCTCAATTTCACGATGTGGTGGTTGCGCAGTGATTCCACAAAGAATAATTTTCTCAATGGCAAAACCATCTGCTGTTCTGAAAGCAGAACCCACATTATTCATGCTGCGCACATTATCCAGTATTACAACGACCGGCAGTTTATCCTGTTCTTTAAATTCCTCAATACCTACCCGGTTTAATTCAGTTGTCTTTAATTTCTGCATGCTGCAAAAATAGAATTAAATTGTCGTAGCTCCATCTCCAATTTCACTGATATATATAGCTGGTGCATAACCAATATGTTCTGTGTAGTATGCTGTAAGCTTCTTATTGAAATCATCGATGGCACTTTTCTTCAGTATCGCAATGGCGCAGCCACCAAAACCAGCACCAGTCATCCGGGCTCCGGTAACTTCCGGATACCCTGCGCAGAAGTCGACAACAGTATCCAGTTCTTTTCCTGTTACCTCATATAAGTCTTTAAGTGATTGATGCGAAGCGTACATTAACCGGCCGAATTCTTCCAGATCACCATTATTTAATGCTTTTGCCGCCAGATTTACCCGGTCATTTTCTTTAATAACATGAGTAGCACGTTTTAAGATAGTTTCATCGGTAATCAAATGACTGTGCAGGGCAAATTTATCTGCACTGAGTTCACACAGATTGTTCAATGTTATTTCCTGGTTGAGTGCTTTCAGGGCAGCCTGGCATTCAGCTACTCTTTCATTATATTTAGATTCGGCAAGCGATCTGGGTTTGTTGGTATTGATAATTGTCAGTACATGATCACCAAGATCACAGTCTACAATTTTATATTTTAGTGTATCACAGTTGAGTACTATTGCTTTGTCTTTTTCTCCAAAAGCCACTGCAAACTGATCCATAATACCACTGTTTACACCTATGAACTCATTTTCAACCTTCTTGGCCAGCTTTACCAGTGACAGGCGGTCATAATCCAGCGTCAGATAGGCAGTTAATGCATAGGCCGTAATGACCTCAATAGAAGCGGAAGAGGAGAGGCCAGATCCAACAGGGATATTTCCTGCAAACAACAAGTCAAAACCATGGGGGATAGGAAAATCCTTCAGTATCTCATTAAAAACACCCAGCGGATAATTATACCATCCGGTTCCATCTTTTTTGTATTTCCCCTGTAGTTCAATGGTAGCCTCTTCAGGAAAATTTAAGCTTTTAAAACGGATGACCTGATCTTTATTCGGGGCAAGACAAAGCCATGTGCCCAAAGTGATTGCACAGGGTAAAACTAAACCACCATTATAGTCAATGTGTTCACCGATCAGATTTACACGGCCGGGAGTAAAATAAGTAGCTGCTGGTTGTTGACCATAGGTCTCAAAGAATTTGATGGATAGTTCAGATTTCATTCGTTAATTAATGTTTTTGGTTAGGTGGTTCAATAGTATGGCCCGAAAAAAATAAAATGATTAAATCACTGTGGAGTTTAAATTTTGCGGGTATTATTTGTAGTATTGTTATTATAAATATCGACTAATATACGTTTTATGAAAGAAAATCAAATTAGCACCGGGCGATTTATTGATGGAAAAGAAATCTTCGCGGTAGAGCTTACCAATAGCCTGGGCAGCAAGGTCAAAATATATAATTATGGTGCTATAGTCAGTGAATTTATAGTAAAGAACGGGCATGGGGAACAGCAGGATGTGATTTTAGGATTTAACGATATAGATGGTTACCTGAATGAAGATTATCTCGCAGAATATCCTTATCTCGGGGTTATTGTCGGTCGATATTCAAATAGGATAAAAGACGGAAAGTATAGCATCGATGGTAAAGATTATCAGATGGAACAGAGTCTGCATGGCGGAGTAGCTGGTTTTGATAAAAAAGTATGGGATATTCTTCCTACAATTGATCCAAGTCTGACTTTGCAATATATCAGCCCTGCCGGTGAAGAGAGTTTCCCTGGTAATCTGACCGTTCAGCTTACTTTTAAACTATCTGATGAAGATGAACTGATTCTGGATTATAAGGCAGTTACTGATGCACCTACGCCTATCAATCTAACGCATCACAGTTATTTCAATTTAAATAAAAATGGTGGAAATGTAGGTGATCATCATCTGCGTATGCCAGCAAGTAACTACCTGGAACAGGATGCTAATTATGTAGTTACAGGAAAGTTGATTCCTGTAGAAGGGACTATTCATGATTTTCTTGGGGGCAAGAAAATAGGACAGGACTGGGACCCGAAAGAAGGATACGATCAGAGTTATGTACTGGATAAACCTTATGGTCATCTGGGATTGGCTGCTGAAGCAACAGAGGCTTCATCGGGCTTGAAATTAGAAGTTTATACCACTGAACCGGTTGCTCATTTTTACACTTCCAAATATCTGAACACAGCAGACAGTAAAGATCATAAGGGATATAAGCCTTTTGAAGCTTTTTGTGTAGAAACACAACACTATCCAAACGGGATAAACGTATCAGAGTTTCCGACTACAATTTTAAGACCGGGAGAAACTTATGCGCAAACCACAATTTTTAAATTAAGTCATTAAGACAATCTTTAAATAAATAGTTATGGACAAGCTTAAGATTATTAGTGCGACAGTAAGACCAGGTAGAAAAGGACCCCTTATTGCAGAGTGGATTACAGAAATAGCGAGAAAATACGGTGCTTTTGAAGTTGAACTGATAGACTTAGGTGTTCTGAACCTGCCTTTAATGGATGAACAGAATCATCCTGCCATGCAGCGGTATGAGCATGAACATACAAAAAAATGGAGTGCTAAAATTAATGAAGCAGATGCTTTTGTCTTTGTGACAGGAGAATACGACTTTGGTTATCCCTCGCCTTTAAGAAATGCACTGGAATATCTTTACAAAGAATGGAATTATAAAGCTGCCGGAATTGTGAGTTATGGTGGGGTTTCTGCTGGAACCAGGGCTGCCAATTCGTTGAAAAATGATCTCAGTACTTTTAAAATGGTACCTTTGTATGAAGCCGTCAATTTCTCTTTTTTCACAGAACTGATCAATGAGGATGATGTTTTTGTACCACATGAACGTTCTGAAAAAGCGGCTTTAGCCATGTTGAAAGAGTTGGTCAGATGGACAAAAGGGCTGAAATTAATTAAAGCAGACGTATAAAATATTAAAATAATGAAAGTAGATATCTGGTCGGATGTAAGATGTCCGTTTTGTTATATAGGGAAGAGAAAATTCGAACTGGCACTAGCACAGTTTGATCATAAAGATCAGGTAGAAGTGGAGTGGCATAGCTTTGAGCTTGATCCCAATGCGGAAACCAAACCAGGAGTAAGTTCTTACGATCACCTGGCCCAGACCAAGGGGCAAAGCAGAGAATGGTCTGAGCAAATGCATGGACAGGTAACCAGGGCAGCAGCCGAAGTTGGTCTGAATTTCAATTTTGATCAGACAGTTGTCGCCAATTCATTTAATGCACACCGGTTAATTCAGCTGGCGAAGACTAAAGGTCTGGGGAATGAAATTGAAGAGCAATTATTCGCTGCACATTTTGTAACTGGTAAAAACATAGATGATCGTGATACTTTGCTTGCTATAGGTAAATCGATTGGGCTGGAAGAAGCAGAAGTAACGCAAATGTTAGCTGGTGATGATTTTAGCATGGATGTTCGTGGAGATGAACAAATTGCGCAGCAAATAGGTATAAGCGGAGTTCCTTTCTTTATCATTGATCAGAAACTGGCCGTGTCAGGTGCACAGCAACCAGAAACTTTTTTAGGCGCCCTTGATCAGGCATGGTCTAAAAAAACGACGGAAGCCTGATATGAGTAAAGGCTTTAAGAAATATATAATGGTATTGCAGCTGGTTTTATGTGCTGCAATACCATTAAAGTTAGTTGCACAGACAGGTTTATCACCTCAAAACCCTATTCAGCATATTGATGACCGGATATTGATAGATCTTTCTGAGCACAGGACACCCGGGCAAACGGGTTTCTTTATGTTTCTGTCTAAATATAATAACCTGGTCAATGCTGCTGTTCCTGCCGGGATGTTTGCGGCAGGGGTAATCGGCAATGATAAAGGAACACGCCAGGATGCATTCTATGTAGCCAGCAGTTCCGCCGTCAATCTATTACTTACCTTTGCTATTAAAAAAATCGTTAAACGCCCAAGGCCATTTTTAGGACAGATCAAAATCAATGCTGTCTATCAGCCTGGTCAGACTTCTTTTCCTTCGGGACACTCATCTTCATCTTTTACTACCGCAACTGCACTAGCACAGGTTTATCACAAATGGTATGTGATTGCACCAGCTTATTTATGGGCTGGTTCAGTGGCTTATTCCAGATTATATTTGGGTGTTCATTATCCTTCGGATGTAGCCACAGGTGCGTTATTAGGCACAGGTTCTGCACTTTCCATGAAATTCATCAGACCATCTAATTAGTTAAAACGAAGGTCATTAAACTGATGTGTTCCGGGATTTCCTATATTCGCAGCAATTTTAATCGAATATGAAGAAAATGATACCCGTTCTGGTTGCATTATGTCTTTCTGCGGGTTATGCAGAAGCTCAAAGTGATACCACCAATAATCTGAATGAAGTGATGGTCAGAGAAAACAGACTTAAACTTCCATTCTCTAAACAAAACCGGAATATCTGGATTATAGATAATCAGCAAATCAAAAACCTTCCATCCAGATCTATCAGTGAATTGCTGAGTTATGTAACAGGTGTGGATGTCAGACAGCGTGGCCCGGGCGGAGTGCAGGCTGATATCAGTATCGATGGTGGAACTTTTGATCAGACCCTGGTGTTGATCAATGGAGTTAAAGTATCCGATCCACAGACTGGTCATAATATGATGAACCTGCCGATTTCGGTTGATGATATAGACCATATTGAAGTACTGAGAGGATCGGCGTCACGTATATATGGTACGAATGCACTGACCGGAGCAATTAATATTGTGACTAAATCAGTGACCAAAACGGGTGTTTCTGCAAATGTGTTCACAGGAAGCAGTTTTAAAAAGAATGATACTGGCGGTACCTACGCAAATTATGGCGTACGCGCCACAGGTACACTTGCACTTAAAGAATCGTCACATCTTTTTTCTGTTGGGCAGGAAGCTGGAAATGGATACCGTTACAATACTGCATTTAACAATCAGAAGTTCTTTTATGAAGGAAAGGTTAATGTAGGCAAAACAGATCAGCTGGACATTACAGGTGGTTACGTTCATAATAATTTTGGTGCAAACGGGTATTATTCTGCTCCTGGTGACAAGGATTCGGAAGAAACTGTAAAAACAGCATTGGCGGCAATTGCTTACAAAACACAGCTGACCTCTTTCTGGACATTAATGCCCAGGTTGAGTTATAGAAATAATGTAGACGACTATCTCTATATTAAACAGACACCTGATAAATTCCATAATCACCATGTTACACAAGTTTTAAGTGCTGAACTCAATAACTCCTTCCAAACTGGTATTGGTGAATTTGGATTAGGCCTTGAAGCCAGAAAGGAAAAGATCAACAGTACTAACCTGGGTAAGAGAAATAGAGATAACATTGGGATTTATGGAGAATACAAGTTTGATCTGGTTAAAAATCTACTCATCAATGCTGGTAGTTATGTAAACTATAATTCTGATTATGGCTGGCAGGCATTCCCGGGCATTGATGCAGGTTATACTTTTTATGGAAACTGGAAGGTTTTTGTAAATGTAGGGACAGGACAACGGTTACCAACCTTTACTGACCTTTATTATAAAGGGCCTACCAATATTGGTAATGACCAGCTTCAACCAGAAAAATCACGTTATGCTGAAGGAGGGATCAAATATAATTCTACACACTTTGTCCTGAATGCAAGTCTGTTTAAACGCAGAATCACTAATTTCATTGACTGGGTAAAGGCTCAGGTAACCGATCCATGGCAGCCTAAAAACTTCAGTGAATTGAATACCATGGGTTATACCTTAAGTGCAGACTATAATACCGGCGCACTCCAGAGTACCACTTTTAACAGTTTGCGATTCGGCGTGGCTTATACCCATCTTAATCCTAAGGTTAAAACGACACTGGCAGATGCAAATATTTCGCGTTATGCCGTAGAATCTTTAAGAAACCAGCTTACAGGAACAGTAAATGCAGATTTCCTGAAAGTAATGACTTTAACTGTTACAGCCAGGTATAACGAAAGGATCAGTTATAAAGATTATACCATTATGGATGCAAGACTGAGCTACAAATTTAAGAACAGCAGCATTTATGCTGATGGATCAAACCTGTTTGATGTTAACTTTATTCAGGCTGGAGCAGTTCCTATGCCGGGTGTCTGGGCGACTTTAGGTTATAAAATAGCTTTGTAATGATTTCTTAATCTATGGTAAGATGCAACAAAATTATAGATGGTAAATTTGTATAACAAACCAAAGGATTAAGAACATGGCACAAACAGTTTTACATACTGCAACCTCAAGAGGCGGAGCAGATCATGGATGGTTAAAAAGTTATCACACTTTTAGCTTTGCAAATTATTTTAACCCGGAACGAGTTAATTTTGGTGCATTGAGAGTTTTGAATGATGACTCAGTAGATGGAGGAAGAGGTTTTGGTGAACATCCACATGATAACATGGAGATTATCTCTATACCATTATCAGGATCATTACAGCACAAAGATAGCATGGGCAACCTGGCTACTATTGAACCTGGAGAGATTCAGGCGATGAGTGCAGGAACGGGAATATATCATACTGAGTACAATAAAGACAAAGATCAGCCTGTTAAATTTTTGCAGATCTGGGTTTTCCCGAATAAAAGAAATGTAGAGCCAAGATATGATCAGCTTAAAATAAATGCTCCTGAAAAACCAAATACACTGGTACAGATTTTATCTCCGAATCCGGATGATGCCGGAGTATGGATTCATCAGGATGCCTGGTTTAACCTGGGTAAACTGGAAAAAGGGACTAAAGTAGATTATACCTTCCAGAAAAAAGGTAATGGTGCTTATATTTTTGTATTAGAAGGGGAGATTGAGGTGAATGGTCAGTTGCTGCATAAAAGAGATGGTTTCGGAATCTGGGACACTGATACTTTTACTATACAGGCAGTCAGTGATCAGACTGAATTTTTGATTATGGATGTTCCCATGGAATTTTAATGATGAAAACGGAAATTTTGGTTATCGGTACAGATCCGGATATTCTGCAGACTATACTTCGGTTATTGAACGCTGAGGAATCATGGCATGCGGAGGGTGTTTCCGGAATTAAGGAAGCACTGGCAAAGTGCGGACTGAAGGCTTATCATATACTGTTACTTGGAGCTGGGCTGACCAGCCAGGAGGAAGAAGAACTTAAGACAGAAGTAAAGACACTTTATCCTACGCTCCCGGTTGTACCTCATTATGGAGGGGGGAGCGGATTGTTATTTGCCGAAATCTATCTGGCCCTGGGTAAAATGAACCAGGCCCAGTAGATCAGTACAAACTGAAAAGGAAGTCTGATGAAGGCCAGTGTTCTGGAGCCAATAGCCGGATGAGTACGAAAAACATCAATCAGGTGGAAAGGAAGAAAAAATACCATCAAAAGGATTATGCCAATCGCAGCATTACGTCTGGTTTTTGGAAACAACAGGGCAATGCCTAGGCCGGCTTCAATGATCCCCGTCAAATAGTTCACGGCTAAAAGTGGTAACCAGTCGGGAATGAATGGGGCGTAGAGTGCTGGTTTAATCAAGTGATTAATCCCTGCAACAACAAGGAACAGGGCGAAAATCCAGGTGAATATGAGCTTGAGTTTTTCCATATAAAAATGAAAAAGCCGGTTTGTTATTTATACAACCGGCTTTTATATTGATTACCCTAAATTGATGAATTCAGCTTAGGCGTTTTCTATATCTTTTTTTATTTCGTGTGCTTTATCACTCAGTTCCTCTTTCGCGTCACTGAATTTAGATTTAACAGTTTCCACTGTTCTGTCTTTTAAATCAGCCAGACCATCAGCATGATGTTGTATTTTTTGACCGTATGTCTGGTATTTATCCTTTGCAGCGTCTGCTAAATGGTCAGCACTGTTTTTTAATTTCTCTTTGTATGAATGCAATTTATCTTTCGCACTATCAGTAAGATCTTTAGTCTTATCTGAAATCAGATTCCTGGTTTCCGAACCACTTCCGGGAGCAAAAAGTATACCTAAAGCCGCTCCAATCGCTAATCCAGCTAATAAAGCTACAGCAACAGGAGTTTTATCAGTTTGTCTGTCCAGATGGTCATTAATTAATTTTTTGTAATCCATGGTAATTAGTTTTATGATTAAACGGTATTAAATTTATCTCTGTAAGCTGGCATTAATAATTAATGCTTAAGTCATTACCTTTCAAAAACCAGTCCATTCTGGATTTTTCATAAAAAAAAATGAATAAAAATAATGTGTGAAATACACCAGTACAAAAAAAGACGGCCTTTTTAAAGCCGTCTTCTACTATGTTACGATAAAAGAAATGTTTAGTCTTCTGATTTTTTTACTGTCTCAATAGACAGGACGCCATTTCCTTCAATCAGGAAACAGATCAAACCAGCTAATACCAGACACGATAACCAGAACTCTGAATAAGGTCTGAAAATCTGTTGCGGCAGATTAACATAAACTACTGCGACAACCAGTATAGGGATAATCAGCAGACAAAATAATCTTGTATGCGTACCTAAGGTAATCAGCAGACCTCCAATAATATGTAATGCAATAATCAAATGTGCTATCAGACTGATGGACACGGCTGTTCCCAGACCGGCATTTTCCATCAACACGGTAAAAGCATCGAGATTAATTGCAAAAGCTATTCCTTTCCAGATTAGTGTAATGCCTAAAACTATTCTCAGATAGTCCAGCCATTTCGGATGGTGGTGATCACCCCAATCCTGAATTCTTGATAGTAGGTTCATCATAATATTATATTTTGGTTCTATGAATATAAGAAATAATCTGCTGGATATCAAAGATAAATGATGGTATTTTGTGTGTTTTGCAGCTGATTATATTCCTTAAGTTTGCAAAAAAATATTAATATGATCGAGCCCACTTTATATTACGAAACAATTAACAGAAACGCTATTCTGATTAAAGCCAAAAAACCATTTTACGATTGGATTAATTATGTAGATCCTGAATTTCCTGTTGTTGGTAATGATGAAGGAACTGTATATCTGATTAAAGAGCAAAAGACAAAAGCCAAGATTGAAAGCTGGTTAAAGAAGAATTTTGATCAGTTATTTAAAAATGAACTGCGCGATTTCCATACCGATGAAAATGACTGGCCACAAAAACGCACCTATAAAGTCTTTCAGGAATGGTTTACTGTAGAAATTTCTTCTATGATCGTTGATCTTCAGGATACTGACATTGTAAAAACTTAAGCAATTCTCTGTTCTCTTCTTTAATTCGCTTAACAATTCTTAATATTGAGATATGAACTCCAAGAATCAAGTTAATCCCGAACAAGAGCGCCTCAGCAATCATTATAAAGGTGAGACTAACTGGTTGAAATGGGGACCCTATGTTTCTGACCGTCAATGGGGGACCGTAAGGGAAGACTATAGTTCAAATGGTGACGCCTGGCAGCATATTACTCATGATATGGCCAGAAGTAAAGCTTATCGCTGGGGAGAAGAAGGTATAGGAGGTTTTAGTGATGATAAGCAGAATCTATGTGTTGCGCTGGCGCTCTGGAATGGTAAAGATGCAATTCTTAAGGAGCGCTTATACGGATTGAACAATGGAGAAGGTAATCATGGCGAAGATGTAAAAGAATTGTATTACCATCTTGATAGCAGCCCTACCCACAGCTATATGAAGATGCTGTATAAATATCCTTTCCAGGCATTCCCATACGAGCAATTGCTTGCCGAGAATGCAAAACGGGACAGGATGCAGCCCGAATTTGAGCTGATAGACACGGGACTGTTTGATCAGGACGAATATGCCGATGTCTTTATTGAATACGCTAAGAATAATGAAGAAGACCTTTTAATAAAATATACTGTTTTTAACAGAAGCCCAAACGCTGCACAACTGGATGTAATTCCTCAGTTATGGTATCGCAATAACTGGTTTGATAATCAGCACGGAGTTAAACCTGAGATCCTTAACCAGGGTAACCATACTTTGTTGTTAAGATCTCCTCATATGGATGATTATCATTGTTATACCGATGGTAATCCGAAGTTCTTGTTTACTGATAATGAAACTAACAATCAACGTTTATATCAGTCAGTAAACACCAATAATTTCCTTAAAGATGGTATTCATGAGTATATCGTAAACGGAAAGCCCGAAGCTATTAATAAGGATAATTTTGGTACAAAGGTTGGAATATGGTATAAACTGAATATTCCAGCCGGACAAAGCGTGGAGCTCAGGATAAGGTTAAGCAAAGCTAAATTAGCGACGCCCTTTACCGGGTTTGATGATATATTTTCACTACGTATCCAGGAAAATGATGAATTCTATGCTGCCAGACAAGACGAATCTGCTGATGCAGAAGAGAAATTAATGCAGCGTCAGGCCTGGGCAGGAATGTTTTGGAATAAGCAGTTTTACAGTTATGATGTAAACCGGTGGTTGAATGGTGATTCAGGGCAGCCTGCTCCACCTCAGTCAAGAAAAAAGGGCAGAAACACGCACTGGAAACATTTTGTGGCCAATGATATTTTATCTATGCCCGATAAATGGGAGTATCCCTGGTTTGCCGCATGGGATCTGGCTTTTCACTGTATCAGTTTTGCTGCATTAGATCCTGATTTTGCCAAGGATCAGCTCCGGTTAATGGTCAGTGCCAATTATATGCACCCAAGTGGGCAATTACCAGCCTACGAGTGGGATTTTGGAGATGTAAACCCACCTGTACATGCGATGGCTACCTGGCATGTATACCTCGCAGATAAAGAAGTTAAAGGCAAGGGAGATATTAATTTCCTGGTAGAGATCTTCAATAAATTGTTACTCAATTTTACCTGGTGGGTCAATCAGAAGGATAGTGAAGGGAATAATATTTTCGAAGGCGGGTTCCTTGGATTGGATAATATTGGTGTATTTAACCGTAGTCAGCCAGTGCCTGGAGGAGGATTTCTCGAGCAGGCGGATGGTACCAGCTGGATGGCAATGTATGCACTCAATATGATGCAGATCAGTATGGAGTTGTCTTTGCATTTTGATGTATTTGAAAGTATGGCGATTAAGTTCTCAGAGCACTTTTTATACATTGCCGGCTCTATCTCCAATATGGGAGAAGATTCCATCGGTTTATGGGATGAGGAAGACGGATTTTATTACGATATGTTAAGAAAGGCTGATGGTTCGTCGGATCGTCTTCGTTTGAGAAGTCTGGTTGGTTTGATTCCTATGTTTGCTCAGGTGGTATTTGACGAAGATAAATGGACTAAACTGCCGAAATTGAAGGAGCGTCTGGACTGGTTCATGAAACAAAGGCCCGATCTGGTACAATTGGTAAGCCACTGGACAGATACCAAAGGCAGTGATCAGCATTTACTTTCTCTTTTGCGGGGTCACCGTATGAAATTACTGTTGAAACGAATGCTTGATCCAAATGAGTTCTTATCCGATTATGGAGTCCGCTCAGTTTCCAAAGCTTATTGTCAGTATCCGTTTAACTATCAGTTGGACGGAAACGATTATAATGTAAAATATATTCCGGCAGAAAGCGATTCCGGGATGTTCGGTGGTAACAGCAACTGGCGTGGACCGATGTGGATGCCTGTTAATTATCTGATTATTGAATCTCTAAAGAATTTTCAGGAGTATTATAGTGATGATTTTAAGGTAGAATGCCCAACAGGTTCCGGTCAGTTTTTAAGTTTACAGGAAATCGCGGTTTTCTTAGGTAAAAGATTAAAAGCTACATTTCTGAAAAATGAAGCAGGCGAACGACCCGTACTGGGTGGGAACCCAAAATTTAACCATGACCCGCATTTTAAAGATTATATCCTGTTCCATGAATATTTCAATGGGGATAATGGCAAAGGACTGGGGGCCAGCCATCAGACAGGCTGGACAGGTCTGATTGCTCTTCTTTAAAGAAATCACTATTTCCTAATCTATTACCGAATCATATTATGGCTGCTGCCTATAAAAGAATCGTTGTTAAAATCGGTTCAAATGTACTTACCCAATCCGATGGTCTGCCAGATCATGCCCGGATTCAGCATATTGTAGACCAAATTGTTATACTTAAAAATAAAGGTATTGACGTTGTGGTTATTTCTTCCGGAGCTGTTGCTGCGGGCAGAAGCATGATCAAAATTTCAGAAAAACAGGATGCAGTCGCTGCAAGACAGCTTCTGGCCTCCATAGGGCAGATCAAACTGATCAATACCTATCTTTCCCTTTTTGAAAAACAAAAAATGCTTTGTTCGCAGGTATTGGTCACCAAAGAAGATTTTCGTGACCGGAAACACTATTTAAACATCAAAAATTGTCTTTCCATATTACTAAAGCATAAGGTAATCCCGGTTATCAATGAAAATGATGTGGTTTCAGTTACTGAGCTGATGTTTACAGATAATGACGAGCTGGCTGGACTGGTTGCTTCTATGCTGGAGGCAGATGCACTCATTATTTTGTCCAATGTAGATGGTATCTATAATGGGGATCCAAAATCGCCCGGTTCCAGTATTATACAGGAGATTAAAAAAGAGGATAACAGTATTGATTCCTTTATCAGTAAAACTAAATCCGGTTTGGGCAGAGGAGGGATGGTAACGAAGCTTGGAATGGCACAGAAAGTGGCTAAACTGGGTATTCCTGTTCATATTGCTAATGGAACACGCAATGATATTCTGACTGACCTGATTGATCAGAAAGCTGTACATACTTATTTTGTACCGGAAAAAAATACTTCTGGAAAGAAAAAATGGATTGCGCATTCTGAACACTCTGCTACCGGAAGCGTACAGCTCAATACAGGAGCTACCGAAGCACTGATTTCTGGTCAGGCCAGAAGCTTATTACCCGTTGGAATTATTAAAGTATTATCCTCCTTTCAAAAAGGTGATATTATCCGGCTGGTAGATGAAAATGGAAAGTTAATTGGTTTAGGTATCGCAGAATATGGGTCAGAGAAAGCAAAAGAGCGAATAGGACAGAAAGGACACAAATCTTTGGTTCATTATAATTATTTTTATGCTGTAAACTAGATGGGAGAGGAAATGAAATACCAATTAAGTTTCGAAAATGCATTAAAAGCAAGCCGCACACTGCATCGTCTTGATCAGTTGGAGGTTAATAATATACTGAAAGACCTGGCTGCCCAGATCAAATTGCAGGCAGATGATATTTTGTTTGCTAATACATTGGATCTTAGACGTATGTCTGCTGATGATCCAAAATATGACAGGCTGAAGTTAACGAAGGAAAGACTGAACGATATCAGCCAGGAAATATTGAATGTGGTTAAACTGGAAAGTCCGCTTTCGGAGGTTCTGGAGTCCAGAACACTGCCCAATGGACTGGCTTTAACTAAGGTCAGGGTTCCTTTAGGCGTAATCGGTGTTATTTACGAGGCAAGACCTAATGTCACTGTAGATGTATTCTCTCTATGTTTTAAAACAGGGAATGTAGTGATCTTGAAAGGAGGGAGTGATGCCGAGTTTTCTAATCTTGCCTTAATAAAAATCATTCATAAAGTATTGCTTAAACACGGTGTTGACGTCAATGTAGCTATTTTACTACCTTCGGAACGTGAAGCAACTGCCGCATTGCTCAATGCGACTAATTTTGTCGATGTATTGATTCCCCGTGGAAGCCAGGCATTGATTGATTATGTTCGTGAGCACAGTAAAGTTCCGGTGATAGAAACCGGGGCCGGAATCGTCCATACTTATTTCGATCTTTCGGGTAATACTGAAAAAGGCAGGGCCATTATTTTTAATGCTAAAACCAGAAGAGTCAGTGTTTGTAATGCATTAGACTGTCTGCTCATTCACTCCGAACGACTGGATGATCTTTATGTGCTTGTTGCCGCACTAGCCACAAAATCAGTTCATCTTTATGCTGATCCGGCTTCTTTTATTGTACTGGATGGCTATTATCCATCCAATTTATTGCATCGGGCCGGGCCGCATGATTTTGGTACCGAGTTCCTGGACTACAAAATGGCAGTTAAAACAGTTGAAAACCTGGATGATGCCTTAAATCATATTTCCATTTACAGCTCTAAACATAGTGAAGCTATCATTGCAGAGGATGAACGTCAGCTGACAACTTTCCTCAATGCCGTCGATGCTGCTGCGGTGTATGCAAATACATCGACGGCTTTTACCGATGGCGGACAATTTGGTCTTGGGGCTGAAATAGGGATCAGTACGCAAAAGCTTCATGCAAGGGGGCCGATGGGATTGAAAGAACTGACCAGTTATAAATGGGTAGTAAGAGGTAACGGTCAGGTACGTCAGTAAAAGAAGGTTTTAGATTGAGCAGATGGAATAATATGGTGGTAACAAGCTTATCAGGTGGAAGTTAATTGCAAAAAAAGACCTGAGTCTGACAATAATTACAAAAAACAATACTAAAAAAGGTCATCTTTTCTCTCTTTATCAGATACGGGTAAAAAAAATACTTATTAAATGGGAATTTAGGACTCATTTCCCGCGCTTTATATTAATTTTGTCGCCGATATAAAGAGAATAAATTATCTATCCTTTCATGACCAGTAAAAGTACTAATTCAGATAAAGCAGTTGACGTTGTGTTAATTGGCGCGGGTATTATGAGCGCAACACTTGGTGTACTATTAAAAGAACTCTCACCGGACTTAACGATACAAATTTTTGAACGGCTTGATGTTGCAGCAGCAGAAAGTTCTGATGCCTGGAATAATGCCGGAACAGGGCACTCTGCCTTTTGTGAATTAAATTATACGCCTCAGCTGGAGGATGGTACCGTTGAAACAGACAAGGCAGTAGCCATTGCAGAATCCTTTGAGGTATCTAAGCAGTTCTGGTCATTTCTGGTGCAGAATAAGTTAGTAGATTCACCAGAGACCTTTATCAAAAGTATTCCGCATATGAGTTTTGTATGGGGAGCTGATAATGTTGATTTTCTGAATAAACGTTTTGAGAAATTACAGCAATGTGAACTCTTTAAAGAAATGACTTATTCTGAAGATCCGAAACAACTTGCAGAATGGATGCCTTTGGTAATGAAAGGCAGAAATCCTGATGAAAAAGTAGCTGCAACCAGAATGATGCTGGGTACTGACGTAAACTTCGGTGCCTTAACCAGGATGATGCTGAATACATTACAACGCAAACCTAATGTATCGATGGACTTTAATCAGGAAGTTCGTAAACTGAAACAAAAAGACGGTTTATGGGAAGTAAAGGTGAAAGACGAAGAAACTGGTAAAAGAAGAACGGTGAAAGCCAGATTTGTGTTTATCGGTGCTGGTGGTGGTTCACTTCCTTTGCTGGAGAAATCTGATATTCCTGAAGGAAAAGGTTTTGGTGGTTTTCCTGTAAGCGGACAATGGTTAAAATGCATTAATCCGGATGTAATTGAACACCATCACGCAAAAGTGTACGGTAAAGCAGCAGTTGGTTCGCCTCCAATGTCTGTTCCTCACCTGGATACCAGGATGATTGATGGAAAAAAGGCATTGCTTTTTGGACCTTATGCAGGATTTTCAACCCGTTTCCTAAAGAATGGTTCTCTCTTAGATCTGCCTTTATCAATTAAAGCTAATAATATCCGTCCGATGATCGCTGCGGGTTTAGATAATATACCACTGACCAAATACCTGATCGATCAGGTAAGACAGTCACCTGAAGACCGTATGGAAGCGCTGAAAGAATATTTGCCGGCTGCTGAAATGAAAGACTGGGAGCTGGAAACAGCTGGTCAGCGTGTTCAGGTAATTAAAAAAGACGAAAAACACGGGGGTATCCTCGAATTCGGTACCGAAGTTGTATCTGCCGGAGATGGTTCAATTGCTGCCTTGTTAGGTGCTTCACCAGGAGCTTCAACTGCAGTTTCTATTATGATCACCTTAATGAAACGTTGTTTCAGTGACAGAATGGAAAGTCCGGAATGGCAGGCGAAATTGAAACAAATGATTCCTTCCTACGGCCATACCTTGAGTGATGATGCACAGTTAAGCAGAAATATCAGAGCACAAACTACGCATGCACTAAATCTTCAGGTTGCTGAGTAGGCTGGTGTTTCCATCTTCTGTGACTCCATAACCAGTAAGCAGGCTCTTCTTGTATCAGTTTTTCTAAGAGAAGGGCGTGCTTCTGGGTAATTTCATTAATTGGTGTCCGATCCGGATGCAGGCATATAGGCACAAAATCAACCTCATAATAGCCTTTCTTTATCACATTTACTTTAATATAAAAAATTGGTCTGCTGGTTTTTATAGCGATCTTCTCCATCCCTTGTTGAATAGAAGTCTGCTGATTCAGGAACTCAGTCCAGTAATGAGATTCACTTTTAGGCGGCGCCTGGTCATTCCCGAACAGAAACATGGTAGGCGATCCTTTGCTATCGGTCAGTGCCCGGAAGGTTTGCCGCATAGGGACTAACTTATTTCCGAATCTTGTCCTGATCCGGTGAAACCAGTTGTCAAATTCATTGTTCGATAAAGTTTTGTAGATGGCATAGGTATCACATTTCAAACTTAAGCCAATTGACAAAGTTCCCCATTCCCAATTGCCATAGTGGCCCGAACAAGCCAGGACACTCTCTCCCCGTTCAAAATAGGCATTGATTATTTCTGTGTTTTTATACTTAAACCTTTTTTGTACTTCTGCCTTCGAAATGGTCGCCATCTTAATGATTTCAAAAATCAGCGCAGACAGGTATTTGTAATATTTCTTTTCTATTTGGCTGATCTCTTCTTCACTCTTTTCGGGAAATGCCTGATGCAGGTTCTCGCGGACAACTGCGCGGCGATATCCGAAGACATAATAAAGTAAGACATAAATACCATTCGCAAACACATAAAGTACTGGCAGAGGAAGCAAAGCAAGCAAGTAGAGGAAGAATATCCCAATCTGGGAGGTGGTTCTTTTAAACATTAACGGTTAAATAAGATACAAACATAATTAATTACTTACTAGCCCGGCAATAAAAATCATTTAGAAAAGCTTCAGATGTTTATGATCTGAAGCTTTCCCGTTTAAAATTGGCTGACCAGTTCCTGATGGTTACTGGAAATTAAAGCCAGAATCAGCTATAATATTATCAAGTACAACATAAGTTTCTATAGTCATCACATTTTTTATCCCCGCTATCTTTCGCTCAATTGATGACAGCATGTTGCTGTCTGTTGTCGTAATTTTTAGCCTGATATTATATCTCCCGGTAACCGTACAGCATTCGCAGACTTCCCTGATTTCAGAAACTGCATCCCTAAAGGCATTAATGACTTCTGCTGAACACCGGCTAAGGTTAAGATAGATATAGGCTAAAACATCCTGTTTCAGCTTTCTGCGTTCCAGAACCGCAACATAGGCAATGATGAAACCTCGTTTTTCTAATTTCCTGATACGGTCACAAATTGTAGTGGGTGACGTATTTAAATTTCCAGCCATTTGCTTGTATGGACGTGAACTATCCTCTTGCAGTTGTCTCAGGATAGAAATGTCTAATTTGTCAAGCTTTTTCTCCATAATTAATATTTATATAAGTTGTGAATTTATATAAACATCTATAATTAGTTAATTAAAAATAAATATATTATTGTTTTAATTTAATTGAAGGGATGGTAAATCGGATTTTATTCGGATAATCATCTTTAAACCGTTATTTTGTCGGATTGATGTGGTTTATTTTCTTTATTAGGTTATTGTTAACACCTTTACTTAATAATGTAAATATATGAGAGAATTGAAAATTGAAAATGCGATTACCGGCAGGGATATGGAGTCACTCGCCATATATCTCCAGGAAGTCAGTAAAATACCGCTGCTGACTATTGATGAAGAAATCCAATTGACTGCAAAAGCAAGAAAGGGAGATCAGGAGGCTCTGGACCGTCTGGTCAGAACAAATTTAAGATTTGTTGTTTCTGTGGCTAAGAGATATCAGCATCGTGGGCTGAGTTTGGGTGATCTGATTAATGAAGGAAATTTAGGCCTGATCAAGGCTGCTTCACGTTTCGATGAAACCAAAGGATTCAAATTTATATCATTCGCAGTGTGGTGGATCCGGCAATCTATTATGCTCGCAATTGCCCAGCAGACCAGGATTATTCGTTTACCACTTAACCTGATCAATTCAATTTCCAGGATAAACAATACCATAGCTGGTATGGAACAACGCCTGGAACGGCAACCTACCCCTGCAGAAGTTGCTGGGGAAATTAATATAAGAGCTGGATATGTAAGTAGTTATCTGAATGAAGCACGTCATTGCAGACATCTTGATGAAGTGATCAATCCGGATTCCGGGAGTACCTTACTGGATCTGACAGAGGCAAATCAGCCTGCTCCAGATCATATGCTGCTCATGGATTCGGGTAGGGAGGAAGCCAGTCAGATTTTAAGGATCCTTTCTAAAAGGGAAGAAGCTGTGCTGACCCTGTTTTTTGGTTTAAGGGGTAATCAACCTTTATCTCTGGATACTATAGCCCAGCAATTCCAGTTAAGCCGGGAGCGGATCAGACAATTAAAGGATTGCGGACTAAAAAAATTACGAACAAAGATGCACAGAGAAAAAGCTGCAAAAGGCACCAGAAGTATATAAATCAAAACTGAAATTTTATGCCATATTTATATTTAGCAGAAAGCTATAATGAACTAGGTTTGCTGGCAGATCTGGTTAAGGAAATTGAAAATATCAAAAGCCCGCTAAAGGAATTTGATGAGGAGTCTTATCTGACCACCGAATTTCAACGGATTAAGGTTTCGGCATTAAGGGACGTCCTGGTTTTTGGCACCCATGCGGATAAATACCTTAATTTTCATCTTTGTCTGGTTTATGGGCTAACGATCCGTGTCATTGATCTGCTGAGAAGCTTAAGGGACAGCTTCTATCTGAGTGATCGCGAAATGTATTTATTTAAGCATTGCACCAGGCTTCATGAAGAATTTGGAAAACTGATCGTATTCTATGAACTGCTGGGAATAAAGATGGTAAGACTGGAAAACAGGTAAACCACCTGTCGGTTTACCTGTTTTAAAAAAAATGAACTATACAAATGCAGGTACCGAAGAATTCGGATCATTACCTTGTATCTGGTTTCTTCGTACCTGTGAAACTTCAGTTGGTCTGATCGGGTAGGTATCTTTAATACTCTTAACTGCATCATACATTAGAAATCCGCCTAAAACAGTCTCCTGAATACCTATTACAGGATGTTTGGTGATACATCTCAAACCTCTCTGAAGGATATATGCGCCGGCTATTATAGTAACCAGACGTTTGGCAGTGGTTAGATTCTCCTCTTTATTTGCAACCAGAATCTTCTTAGCCGCCAGAATAGTTAGATTATGGGTGATTTTATTTAACATGGGTTTCTATTTGTTTGTTTAAATTCAACATCTGTGCCACGTTTTTGTTTTTAACCGATATAAATTTGTTGTTTTAAGAGTTATGAAATCAGTATGACTAATGAAGGGATACCGCCGAATTTTTGGGGTCTGCTTCTATTTTAACCTGAATGTTTTTTCTGCCAAAATATAGAATTGCCAAAGCAAGAATTGATGTCATTGCCATTATACTCACCATCGGGACAGAAGAATGTGTGTCAAACAAGCTTACCGCAACAGAAGCCAGTGTACCCAGGCCCATTTGGATTGCACCCATTAAAGCAGAAGCACTACCTGCATTTTTGGTAAAAGGGGCAAGGGTCAGTGCCGAAGCATTCGGACTGGCAAAACCCAGGCAGCTCAGGAAGATAAACAACAGGAGAATAGTTTCCGTCAGACCAAACCAGCCATTTATACTTCCAATAAGAAATACAACAGCCGTAATTACCTGACAGATCAAAGCGCCAAAGATCAACTGTTCACTGCTGTATTTTCTCAACATCAGCGTATTGACCTGGCCAGCTCCAATAAGTCCTATAGAGAGAAAAGCGAAGATCCATCCATAAGTTTTCTCACTAACTGCAAAGATCTTCATAAATAACAGTGGAGAGCCTGAGATATAAGCAAACAGGCCTCCAAATGCAACTGCACCGGTAAAAGCATAAGTATAGAACTGCGGCTCCTTTAAAACAGTGATAAAACCCAGAATAATTGGTTTAGGCTTTAACGAGATTGTTGTATCCGGCTTAAATGTGGCCGGAAGTCCAAAGAAACTGGCTACAAGATTAAGCAAACCAAGCAACATCAGCACCAGAAATACAGCATGCCAGCCATAAGTAGAAGTTACATATCCTCCGACAGTAGGTGCAATCATGGGCGAAACACCCACAACCAGCCATAACAGGGCAAATACCTTGGCATTCTCACTAACGGGAAACAGGTCCCGTACCATAGCAATCGAAGCTACTGCGGCCGCGCAACTACCAATTGCCTGTATGCATCTGAATATAATCAATGCATCAATGCTTTTGGTACTGGCACAGCCCAGAGAAGCCAGGATATAGATTGTTAACCCAATATATAATGGCCTTTTTCTTCCAAAACGATCAAGCAGGGGGCCATAAAGTAATTGTCCGACAGAAATCCCAATAAAAAAACCAGAGAGAGATAAAGAAACCCTGGCTATAGAGGTACCCAGATCTTTCGCTATCGCCGGAAATCCCGGCAGGTACATGTCAATAGAAAATGGGCCTAACGCTGTCAGCGAACCTAAAAGAAGGATAAGGAAAAAGTGTTTTTGTTTAGTCATCCAATTATGAAGAAGCAGTGATTCTTTCTAATACCAATTTAATTGCCTTATCTACAACAGCATTCGGGTCTTGACTAAACTGAAAGTTCACTCTGCTTGCCAGGATGGCATTCACTGAGAGCGCTCTGTGGCCCAATACCTTTGCCAGAGCATAAATACCAGCTGTTTCCATTTCAAGATTGGTAATTCTGTGTTGCTCATAGTTGAAACTGTTCAGCTTCTGAACAAAATTTGGCACCGCATTCTGCGCTCTTACCTGTCTTCCCTGAGGGGCATAAAAACCAGGGGCAGTAGCTGTAATACCTAATTCCATTCCTTTACCGATTGTATCCAGTAATCCAGGATCAGCAGAAGTCAGATAAGGGTTAACAGCATGTAAATCCTTAAAGTGCGTTTTGATGTGTTCAAAAAGGCTTTGTTCCTGCTCAGGGACATGATGAACATAATAATGCATTAAAGCATCCAGTCCCAGTCCATAGGTAGAAGCCAGAATAGTTCCCATTGGCAGGTCTGGTTGCACAGCCCCAGAGGTTCCCACCCTGATAATGGCTAATGAGGTTAGTTCACGCTTTACCTCCCGTGTTTTGAAATCAACATTCACCAATGCATCCAGTTCATTAAAGACGATATCAATATTGTCAGTCCCGATACCTGTAGAAATCACAGTAATTCGTTTCTGACCTATATAGCCCGTATGTGTCAGGAATTCTCTTTTTCCCTTTTTAAGTTCTATACGGTCAAAATGTTTGGTTATTTCTGAAATCCTGTCAGGATCGCCCACAGTAATTACTGTATCTGCGACATCTTCAGGAAGTAAGTTTAAATGATAAATACTGCCATCCGGGTTGATGACCAGGTCTGCTTCTGATAATTTTTGCATGGTAATAGAGTTAATAAGGGTTCAAAATTAGCATTTTAAATAGTGCTAAGGTATTTTATTTCAACTGCAGACTGTTTTTCTATCCTTTCCAGGACTCTGTTTAGCTGAGATTTTCTTACTTCAAATTTGATTCTGCATTCATTATCAAATTGTTGATCCAGTATATGGAGCTGCTCTTCCTTAATCAGGCGCATGACATCATTCATCACCAGGTAATCAAATTTGATCTCGTAAACATCATTCACTGTTTTTTCTACGATAGCAGCAGCTATAATTGCTTCAGCAGCAGTAGTTTTGTAGGCGTTAATTAAACCAGGTACACCTAGTAATGTTCCGCCAAAATACCGGACTACTACAATCAGAATGTTGGTTAAACCGGCTGACAGTAAAGCATTTAATATAGGTCTTCCTGCTGTTCCCGAGGGCTCTCCATCGTCGTTGACCCGGTAAACACTTTTATCAGGTGTCAAACGGTAAGCATAACAGAAATGGACTGCCTTGGTATGCTCAGCTCTTAATTTAACCAGGTATGCTTTAACCTCATTTTCCGAAAGCAATGGATAGGCATAAGCGATAAATTTACTTCCTTTGTCTTTAAAGGTTCCTTCTGCAGGTTGATCTATCGTTTTGTAGGTGTCATCAAACAGCATACTTTTGTGATAATGTAATCAGGAAAATAGCTACCAGAGCCATGGTTATTCCTATATAATTTAACTTACTTACTTTTTCTTTAAACAGGGTTATTCCAATCAGGCTACCTAAAATGATAACCCCCATATTCATAGCTGCAAATACCGTAGATGGGTTTGAAGCCATAGCCCGGTGGGCTTTCATGTAAAACAGGATATTTCCAAAATTGAAACCGCCCAGTACTATTCCACAAAAGAAATTGATCAGTTCAACTTTTCTTTTTTTAACCAGTACCACATAAACCAGGATGAATGCAGCCACGACAAATGAAATACAAAAAATGATCATTAATGTACTGGTATAAGGGATTGATTTATCCAGTGCCAGTTTCTTAAACATCACGTCAATCAGTCCGAAGCCTACAAAAACAAGAACAGGATAGATATAAGAGCCAGAATCATTTTTAACGGTTGATTTGCGGGAGAGTGTTAGAATAATAGCTAAAAAGCCTACACCTAATCCAGCTATCCTGAGCCAGGTGAAATTTTCTCCGAACAGATATACCGAGGCAAGAATCGGAATAAACAGCGATAAACGTTGCGCAATATCAGATTTCACTATACCGATCTTCTGTACTGAAGCGGCCAGTATGACAAATAATACCGGCAGTAATATACCAATGGATAATGCCAGTGCAGAAGGCGTTCCGGTCATTTCTTTCAGATCGGGACGGAAGAAGATATAACTCAATATGATTGCAGTCAGATAGTTCCATAATACGGCCTGCAGTACGTGGATCTTATACCGTTTTGCTAATTTTAAGAGTACAGCAACCGTTACGCTACAGCTTATGCTAAGTAATATATATATCATTGATTGCTAAAATTTTCATAAATAGTTAATTGATCCTTATCTACTTGCGTTACTGATATAATGTTTCCATTGATGTTAGGGGAGTGTATTCCTGTACTCCAGCTCTGTGAAGAATGGAAGACCCTTGCTTCGTCCCATAAACCTGCATTGATAAACTGGTTCAGTATATTTGCTCCACCTTCGATAATGATAGACTGTATATCCATCAGATACAATTGATAAGCAATTTTCTGCGGCAGATAATATTGCATATCCTCCATTTCGATAAAATGGATATTGTCTTCTACAGTTGTTCTCTGTTCATTGAAAACAATAGTTTTAGCATCTGCATTATATAACTGACTAGTGGCAGGTACTTTCAGATTGCGGTCGATTAAGATCCTTACCGGATTTCTGCCAGGCCACTCTCTTGCAGTAAGCGCAGGATTGTCTGTAATTGCAGTCTGTTTACCCACCAGGACAGCATCTTCTTCAGTCCGCCATTTATGTACCATTTTTTTAGCCAGAGGGCCACTGATCCACTGTTGAACAGGATTTTCAGGAGCAAAAAAGCCATTAGCTGTCCTGGCCCATTTCAGGATAATATAAGGACGCTGCTGAGCAATTCTTGTAAAGAAACGCCGGTTCACATAACTACATTGTTCTTCGAGCACACCGGATACTACTTCTATACCTGCCTGTTTTAATTTTTCAATGCCTTTACCATTCACATCGGGAAACGGATCCCGGTTACCAACGACGACCTTTTTAACCTGGTGGCGGATCAGCAGATCGGCACAGGGAGGTGTTTTGCCAAAATGTGCGCAAGGTTCCAGGCTGACATAAGCAGTCGCGTTTTTTAATAAATCAGTTGCCCGGTCACCATATTTGTCTGTAACTGAGCGTACCGCATTGACTTCGGCATGAGCCTGACCATATTGCTGGTGATAACCTTCACCGATAATTTTTCCGTCGCTGACAATCACACAACCTACCAGAGGGTTTGGACTTACCCGGCCATTACCCAATTCTGCGAGCTCCAGACAGCGTTTCATATATAATTCATCGCTCATATGGACAAAAGTACCTGCAATTTATGAGCTATTGAAATTTTTCAACCATAGAGATGCAACATTTATTAATACTTTTGCATTTAATGAATTTTAAGCAATTAGAACTATACTTTATCAGTGAGTTATCTTCTCTATACGGGGAAGAGGAAGCAAAACAATTGTTTTACCTGGTTGTAGAACATGTTTGCGGATGGAACCGGGGAAAATTACTGACCTGTAGTACAGAGTCACCTGATCCCGGGCAAATGACAGCTTACGAAAGTATACTGGTAGGACTCAGACAGGGGAGACCAGTGCAGCATATTCTGGCTGAGGCCTGGTTTTATGGTCTTAAATTTAAGGTCAGTGGCGCCGTTTTAATCCCCAGACCCGAAACGGAAGAATTGATCGAGTGGATTTTAGAAACAGTAAATCAGACTGAAGATCAGGTTTCCAGTATACTGGATATTGGTACAGGTAGTGGTTGTATCGCAATAACCTTAAAGAAGAATCTGGAGAACCTGGCAGTAACTGCTTTGGATGTTTCGGCAGACGCCTTACAGATAGCCAGAGAAAATGCCATGAATAACGAAGTTGCTCTGAATTTTATACAGACTGATATTCTGACCTACAGCAGCCCCATAAAGTATGACCTGATTGTAAGCAACCCACCGTATATTACAGAAACTGAAAGAGCTGAAATGCATCAGAATGTGTTGCAGTTTGAACCTCATCTGGCCCTGTTCGTCAGTAATGAAAATCCCTTGGTTTTCTATAAAGGAATAGCTGATTTTGCTTTGTTAAATTTACAGCCAAAGGGAAAGTTGTTTTTTGAAATTAACGAATATTTAGGTCAGGAAACAGTTGATATGCTTAAAGATAAAGGGTTCATTAATATTGTCTTAAAAAAAGATATGCAAGGGAAGGATAGAATGATTTCCTGCACACTGTAATTAGTTTCTGGGGTGGAATTGCGTGATTACCCCTCTTAAGTAATCCCTGTCCAGGTGGGTGTAAACTTCTGTGGTCGTGATGCTCGAATGTCCAAGCATTTCCTGTACGGCACGCAGATCAGCTCCCCCTTCAATCAGATGAGTAGCGAACGAATGTCTGAAGGTATGCGGGCTGATACTTTTTTGTAAACCTATCGCCAGTGCCAGCGCTTTGATCATGGTAAAAACAGAAATCCTGGACAGGCGCGTACCTAATCTGTTCAGAAAAATATAATCCTCATTTCCATGTTTTAAGGGTAAATGAACCCTGATCTGACTGAGATAAATATCCAGAAATTTCAAAGCTGTTCCGCCAATAGGAACAATTCTTTCCTTATTTCCTTTACCAGTTACCTTAATATATTCCTGTTCAGGGTACAAATCCGAGATCCGGAGTGTAACCAGTTCGGTGACCCTTAATCCACAACTGTAAAGTACTTCTATAATGGCCTTGTTTCTCATCCCTTCTGGTTTAGAAGCATCAATCGCAGCAATCAGCTGATTGATTTCCTCAACGTTAAGCACGTCGGGTAACTTACGGCTGAGCCTGGGAGAGTCAAGCTGTTGTGAAGGATCAATTTCAATCAGCTCCTCGACTATCAGAAAATTGAAAAACGACTTCAGTCCGGAGATTACCCTGGCTTGCGTATTGGCCAGCATTCCCAGTTCACTTAACCAGATGATAAAATCGTGTAAAGCCTTTTCAGTTATGGTTTTAACATTAAATTCCTCACCTATAACTTCATAGTACTGAAACAATTTATTGACATCGTTCAGATAGGCCTCCACAGAGTTTTCAGAGAGTCCGCGTTCCAGTTTAAGATAGGCCTTATAGGTATTATGATAAGGATAATTAATCACACGAATTTTTATTTATTAGTTTTTAAGGCTAAGTTTGAAAGGATGAAGATACAAATTATTAACGGACCGAATTTAAACCTGCTGGGTAAACGTGAGCCCGGAGTTTATGGAAACAGGAGTTTTGAAGACTATTTTGAAGAATTAAAGGCTAAATACTCGGCTATTGAGTTGTTCTATTTTCAAAGTAATGTAGAAGGCGAGCTGATTAATAAACTCCATGAAGTTGGTTTTTCATTCGACGGTATAATTCTGAATGGGGGTGGCTATACACATACTTCTGTAGCCATTGCAGATGCGATTGCAGGAATTAAGACGCCCGTGGTTGAAGTCCATGTTTCCAATATATACGCCCGCGAAGAATTTCGTCATGTTTCGTTAACCGGAAAAAACTGCAAAGGTGTATTAACCGGTTTTGGCTTAGATGGTTATCGCCTGGCTATAGAGAGTCTTTTAGCTGGCTGAAATACTTTGTCCCTTTGATAAAAAAGCTCCATACCACACTGGAATGATAAACTCCTGTGTGTTTGGAGTACACTAAATGTGGGGTATCCCTTTTAGCCGTCGTTCTTTTGATGTTTGCTAAAAACTGATAATGGGCTTTGTTAATTGCCCAGGCAAATTTTGTCTTCCCCTTCAGCAGGAATTGTATCCAGGCTACAAAATCTATGCTCATACGGATAAAGATACGCCAGACTGCTTCATTGGCAGGGAGGTTTTTTTGCATAATAATCAGGTTATTTCTGAAGTTCAGAAATACCTTGTAAGGATTGTTCGAATCTAAGGTGCCTCCGCCGACGTGGTAGACCTCTGCATCGGGACAATAGATAATATGGTAACCCCTGTTTTTTAAGCGCCAGCAAAGATCAATTTCCTCCATATGCGCAAAAAGATCCGGATCAAGTCCGCCGGTTTCTTCCCATTGTGCTCTCTTGATAAAGAAAGCTGCACCGCTGGCCCAAAAGATCTCTTTAGCATTGTTGTATTGTCCCAGATCAGCCTCAATCACATCAAAGATCCTTCCCCTGCAAAATGGAAAAGAGTTGATATCCAGAAATCCACCAGCTGCACCGGCATATTCAAATAGGGCTTTATCTTTTTGCCATTTAATTTTAGGTTGTGCGGCCGCAATATTTACGTCAGCCTCCATGGCTTTGATCACAGGTTCGATCCAGTTCTCAGGAACTTCGACGTCAGAATTTAACAAGACATAATAGTCAGCACTTACCCGGTGCAAGATACGGTTGTAACCTTCAGCAAATCCATAATTACGGTCATTCTCAATAATCTGGACGGTAGGGAAGTTAGCTCTGACAAAATCAACAGATCCATCCGTTGAAGCATTGTCACCAACAATTAATTGCAAATTACTATACCTGCTTTTAATCACGCTGGGTAAAAAATCTGCCAATAATTGTTTCCCGTTCCAGTTGAGGATTACAACAGCTACACTAGGCTCAGACATTAAATAATTTCTTGTTTACGTTCATAAAAAATAGGGATCAATAGGAAAAAAGCCTTTTTTATCATTATTTTGCCTGATTGAAAATGCAAACATAAATTAACCAATGCACAATCCAGCTATATTTCCTCTTTTTTATCTTCCTCCTGTAAGTTATTTCTCTGCTTTAAACGCTCATAATTACGAATTTACTATAGAAAAAGAAGAACATTTTCCAAAGCAGACCTATCGTAACAGAACCAGGATCTATTCGCCTAACGGACCGCTTGATCTGTTTCTGCCAGTAATTAAAGGATCAAAATATCATACCAAGATCAAAGATGTTAAAATAAGTTATGATTTTAAATGGCAGCGCCTGCACTGGCTAAGCCTGGAAAGCTGTTACCGGAATTCTGCCTATTTCGAATACTACGAAGATGAGCTGGCAGTTTTTTATAATAAAAAGTTTGATTTCCTTTTTGATTATAACCTGGAGATGCTGCAATGGATTTTTAAACAACTGAAAAAGCAGGTAGAACTTAATTTTACAACTGAATATAGCAAAGAGATAGCCCCGGAAAATGATTTCCGTTCAAAGATTCACTTTAAGGAACAAGAACTGATCTATCCTGCAAAACCTTACTTCCAGGTATTTGAAGACAGAAAGGGCTTTTTGCCAAACATGAGTATAGTTGATTTGTTGTTTAACCAGGGACCTCAGACAAAAAACTATCTCTAGAATATGGATAAAAAAGGGAAATCAAGAAAAAAAAGACAGGGTATAAAATTACCTAAAGCAGGCAGCAGTCCTGGTTTAGTATATATCGATGAAAATTCACTCAAACCAGTCATTACCCTTCATAAAATTAATGAAAGTACCTTTGAAACCCGGGAACTGGATAGTCTGAGCAATATTTCCCAGCTGCTTTCCGATAAGAACTTTACCTTTTGGGTTGAAATCAAAGGCTATAATTCAGCTGAGTTATTTGAAACCCTGAACCGTGAGCTGAATATAAACAGGCTAATTCTGGAAGACATCACCAGGAGTTACCAGCGTCCTAAAATCGAAGAGTATGACGATTATGTTTTCGCTGTCAGCAGGATGCTTTTGCTCGATGAGGAGAAGAACCTGGAGAATGAACAGCTCTCTTTTATCCTGACGGATAATGCGCTTATTACTTTGCAGGAACGGTATTCGGATTGTTTCGGGCCGATCAAGCAAAGACTGAAAGCAGGAAAAGGTAATATCAGAATTGCAGGGAGCAGTTATATTATGTATGCCCTGATGGATATCATTGTAGATACCTATTTTGAAATTTTAGGGGTCTGGAGTGAGGATCTTGATTTGATTGAAGACCGTCTTTTTGACAAACCCGACAGGAGCTTCATGTTCGATATCCAATTGATTAAAAGGAACCTGATTAATATCCGCCGTGTAGCCTGGCCAGAGCGGGATAAGCTGAATGATATCTTACGCAGCCATAGTCCACTGATTACTGACCAGACTAAACTCTATATCCGCGATGCCTATGATCACTGTATACAGATCATCGATATCGTAGAGTCATTGAAAGAGATCTCTGCTAGTAATATCGATATGTATTTATCTATTGTCAGCAACCGGATGAATGAAATTATGAAGGTGCTGACCATCATTTCTTCTATTTTTATCCCCCTTACGTTTATTGCCGGGATCTACGGAATGAATTTCGCCAAGGAAGATCCCGTTACCCACCAATTGATGCCATATAATATGCCCGAGCTCTATGCTTCGCACGGATATTTGTATACAATGATCATTATGGTGGTGATTGCTATACTTCAGGTAATCTATTTTTGGCGCAAAGGTTGGTTTAAATAAGAATAGGGCCAGATAAAAGAGAAAATATAATTACCTTAGCGGGGCATGCAATCTTATGAACTAGACAAATCCGACGTTTCCAAAATAAAGGCCGCTCTGAGTGGCAGTGATAACCAGTTAGCTATAATTCTGGATGAATATCACGCGTCTGAAATTGCCATATTATTTGAAAGCCTGACGCAGGAAGACAGAGAGCGTATTATCAATCTGCTTCCGGTAGAAACAGCCTCTGAGATTTTCGCAGAGATGCCTGAGGAATCGCATCCCGAAGATTTATTATTCCAGCTTCATCCCGACAAACGTACCGAGATCGTAGAAGAGCTTGATTATGATGATGCGACGGATATTATCTCTCAGCTTGATGAACATGAGCAGAGAGAAATTCTCGAAGATCTGAGTGAAGATGATGCATCGCATATCAGAAACCTGATGAGTTATGATGAAGATACAGCCGGCGGGCTGATGAATACGGAGTTTATCCGTATACACCTTCATTTAACCAAAAAGGATGCGATTGAAGAAATCATCAGACAAAGTGAAGAAATTGAAGAGTTCTATACCATTTTTGTAACTGATGAAAACAACGTTTTTCAGGGGATTGTCTCTCTGAAAGATATTATCAAAGCCAAAGGAAATGTCGAAATCACTGAACTGGTGAAGTCGGATGTAGCCTGGGTAAGCGCCGATACCGATCAGGAAGAGGTAGCAAGGCTGATTTCCCAATACAATATTACCAGTATTCCGGTGTTGGATAAACAGATGAAATTATTAGGAAGAGTAACTTTTGATGATGTTATCGATGTACTGGAAGAAGAGAATACCGAAGACATCCTGAAAATATCCGGGGTTTCTGAAGATGAGGAACTAAGCGGTAACTGGGTCGAAGCGGTAAAATCAAGGTTACCCTGGCTGGTTATCAATTTGGGAACTGCCTTTCTGGCCTCGGCTGTAGTCCGTTACTTTGAACCTACCATTGCAAAAATCGCCGTACTTTCTGCTTACATGACTATTATTGCCGGTATGGGTGGGAATGCCGCTACGCAGGCTCTGGCAGTAACTGTAAGGAGAATTTCCTTATATGATCTGACCGATAACCAGGCTTATCGTACCGTACTAAAAGAGTTTACCGTTGGCCTGATCAATGGTGCGGCAACCGGACTGATTGTTTTTGTTTTCGCACTCATCTTTGATAAGAACCCAATGCTGGGTTTAGTTATTTTTCTGGCCATGACCGGAAACCTGGTTATTGCGGGAATAACAGGAGCGGGGATACCGCTCATGTTGAAAAGAGTAGGAATAGACCCGGCAATTGCTTCGTCAATCATCATCACAACGTTTACCGATGTGTTTGGATTCTTATTGCTGTTAGGGATGGCGAGTAAGCTTCTGCTTTAAAAACGCTTTTTACTCCATTTTTGAAGCTGAAGAATCTGCATGGTACTTGCCTAATATGGTATTAGTCTCGTCGATAAAACGCTGAACTTTTTTAGTCTTCCAAAAGGAGGTGAGGAACAATACTTTTACCTTTTTTGTTTCCGGCAGGTAGATCTCTGCCTTTATTTCTGTTCCGGAATAGATCAGGTTAGTGGTTTTACGTACAATCAGAAAACGAATGAAGTCATTATAAGAATAGACTTTAAGACCTGTTATTGATTTATGGATGATCTGGCGACTATTTTTATCAAATCTAACCGATCTGAAAAAAGTACTCGCGAGTACCAAACCAATCACTAAAGGGAAATAAGTAACCAATATTCTTTTAATATCTGAATCATTACTCATAAAATCCGGTGTATTTAGTATAAGTGGTGTAACGCCGATCAAAAGGATCCCGAAAATCAAAGAGGCCACACGATCACTTTTTACTTTATAGACACCATTTTCTTCCTTGAAATATTTAAAATCGTAAATCACAGGTTTAGCAATTAATGGCTGACTCGCAAATACCAGTTGATCAATCTTTGGCAAAACTTCCTGCTGATAAGCTATCAGGTTTTGATCAGTAGCTTTTGAATAACCAGCGGATATAGCTATTCCTCTGCCGTGACTGTAGGCTGCAGTAAATATTTTGTAGCAATAAGACCCGGCAACACTATAAGAAGTTACTTTGCCGATCTGATTGAAAGGAATATTTTTAATGGCTATCCCAAATACTTTAACAGACATGATTTGATTAATGCCATCAAAGAAAATATGACGGCCTCCAACGCCAAAGAGCACCAGGGAGGTGACCAGGATAAAGATTTCATAATTGATCAGTGAACCAAGCGGAATATTCTGGTTGATAAATAGGGTAATAATTAAAGCCGAAGCTGCTATAAAATAAATTATACTTAACGTACGGGCTATTAATGAAGGATATATAGTTAAGTTATCTGCTTCTATAGTCCACTTTGTTTTTGCCATAGTAATTAAAAATTGATTAGCGTTTTGTACTGGTTAAAATTATTTTCCTGGCAGCGTGATCCCAGGGAATTTATATTGTCCGAATTTGTTGAGCAAATCCATCCTTTTTGTCTTTAAATTAGTCATGAAATTAATAATGTCATCACCATAGGCTCTGGTACTTATTCCAAACAGGAGTACCGCTTTTTGTCCGTTCTTACCAGTTATTGTTTGATAACGATAGATATTCCGTTCAATAATAGTGACTGTTTTTCCATCTGCAGAACTTGCCGACAGCATAAAATCAAGCATTGGTTCTCCATCTTTCTCTAATAGCTGATAATTGATAATAGGATTGGTTTCTTTTGCTTTCTTTAACTCCAGTACCTTCTTTCTGACCAGGTCTTGTATGGTTACCTCTCCGATAATTAAATCAGTAAGGAGCATACTTTTGTACCTGTCGGAATTATCTCCTTTGGTCAGGTATTCTTGTTTATAAAAGTTAGCTGCAGGGTGCGAAGACCAGGATAAGCTATAAGAAGCACTATTAAAGACAATAGGGCTTTTCACATTCAGGTAGTTAACAGGTGCAGGTGTCTGACCATAGGCCGTTGTAGCTACTAAAATGAATGCGATAATGGAGGGTAAAAAGCGTGTTGATTTCATCGTTTAATTAATTTCAAATCGTTGAGATTTAAATTCTCAGCAAAAGAAATGCCGCTTTCGCAAAATTGTTTGCGTAAAGCGGCAAATTTAAAATTCATAGGGTTATATCCGGATTATATAGCTGTTACTCTGGTCTCAATATTACCACGGGTAGCTTTAGAATAAGGACATGCCCGGTGAGCTTTATCAGCCAGTTTCTGGGCTTCCTCATGATTCAGTCCTGGAATGTGTACATCCAGTTCGGCAGACAATACATAAGCATTTCCATCCTGATTAAAGGAGACCTGTACATTAACTGTGGCATCCCCAACTTCTATTCCTTCATTTTTAGCAACCGCGTGTAATGCACCCAGATAACAAGGTCCCCAGGCCGCTGCAAATAATTGTTCCGGGTTAGTTGCACCACCCTGGCCACCCATTTCCTTAGGTGTCCTGACATCGAATTCGATAGTGCCGTCGCTTGATTTGATGTGCCCGTCCCGGCCGTCCCTGGCCAATACTGAAGCTGTATATAGTTTTTCCATGTTTTGCAATCTTAGTTCAATAATAACAAAACGAACGACCTTAAGTTTTAGATTTTAATTTTTTCGCATAACTTAAAGATATCATAAGCGACCTTTTGGATCATATCATATTGCTCAATAATCATCATATCATTTTCAGGAATAGATTTCTGATCATCCTGTAAACTTTTGATCAGTGGAACATTACTTTGTTCCTGCTCATTTTTGATCAGGTACTCTGAAGATAAGTTCAGGAGATATAAAGTATTATTCACTATTGGCTTTAACTCCTCCGGATTTGAAAGCGTAAAGGAATGCTCCTTATAATATAAAGACAAGGTGGCGATATAAGAAGACAGCAAATGATTCAGCGCTGTAAACTGATGCATTTCAGTCATCATCCGTTGTTTGCTCTTAGGCTCAGAGAACATCTTCTGAAATAAAGAGGAAAGGTTTGCTGAAGTTACATAGACCTCTTTTCTGGCTACTCGGTAATTCGTCAGGTTGTGTTCGGTTTCAAAATACAATAAGGTAACCTGATTAAAATAATCCATATTCGCCCTGATGGTGTTCAGCATGGCTTCCTTAATATTTTTATTCTCCCAGTTTGGAAATAAAGTATAGCTGCCTAATAAGGCAATCCCCGAACCAATCAAAGTGTCAAAAATCCGTTCCCTGGCTATTGACAGGTTACCCATACCCAGGAAATCAAATAAGACCAGAATATATGGTGTCATAAACAATACGCTCACGACATAGTTCTTTCGCTGGAAACTATAAGTTCCGATCATACAAAACAGCAGGATGAAAAACAAAGTATGTTTGTCATGGATATAGACCAGTATCCCCATCCCAATAAATGCACCGATCACTGTACCAATCAGACGTTCATAATTTCGCTGTTTGGTTAAACTAAAGGCGGGTTTGGAAATAACCAATACAGTTAACAGGATCCAGTAACTATGCGAAGAGTCGAGGAACCTGGCAACCAGGTAACCAATCAGCATGGCAATAGCCACACGCATAGAGTGTCTGAAAGTTGAAGAACTGAGTGTCAGGTTGTCAAAAAATAATTTAACGTCAAATTTCTGCCTGGTAATAAAGCGCTCAGTATCCACAGCACTGCTGTTTTTCAGGTTCTTTTTCTCCTTTTTATTGAAATAGCCATTGATTGTTTTAACCCTGGCTGATATATTTTCAATATTGACCTCGATATTTTTCAGGGCGATTAATCCAAGCGTATTATACTTCCCATCCTTGTTTTCTTTTTCCAGCGTGAGGATCTCTTCCTTCAATAGCTTCACATCCTCGGTCAGTACTACCGGAGGACGGGGCGTGCCACCAGTTTTCAGGGCAAAAGCAATTTCATCCAGTTCCCAGGCAATCCTGTTGATCACCTGCTCATAGCGGGATAGTATCCCGGCCTGGTCAAACTGATCATGCAACTGATTATAGTTATAATAGGTAGACATGACCTGTTCGTACAAGTCAACCATATCCACAAAGACTAGTAATAAAAAGCGGCCTTCAGGAGTAGATTCCCTGACAATTTCACGCGTTTTGAACAGTACTTCCCTTACAGCATCTTGTTTTTCATGAACACCAACCTGGAGTTGCAGTAACTCGGCATAATTTTCATCATAATTTATATTTTCATGATAGAATTTTGCTTTAGCCCGCAGAAATTCACTCACTTCATGGATAGAGTCACTTAAAGTTTGCTGAACAAGCCTGTAGGGTCTTAACCGGTAAAAGAAATAACTTAAAGAGAAGTACCAGATGCTCCCCGTGAATACCAGTAGAGAATAGATCAGTACGTCTTTCCATGGACGGACATCGTCAATACTCAATACCATAATCAATAGCGTTGCAGTACCGACCAAAGCGGCTCTGGTACCGTAAAGAAAAAACATAGAGAACAGAAAACTACAAACTACCAGTAGTGTTCCTATAAAATAAGGGCTCTTATTTGTCAGGCCTACAATAACCGATAGTACGGTGATGAGTACCGTGGTAACCAGCATTGCATTTCTCCGGTGAACAATCGGCCCGGGAGTATCTACCACACTAACGCATAAGGCACCTAATGATAAAGTCATTCCGTACTTCAACATCCCGAACTGAGCTAAAATCAAAGAGGGGAGCAGTACACCAAAAGTGATGCGCAGCCCATCTGCAAAATAGGTACTCAGTAAAAAATCATGGATGCTTCTTATTGGACGATTAAACATAGTTGATTTAAAATCCTAATTTATCAATAATCTGACCGAAACAATCTATTTCCTGAAACAAGACTAGGAATGATGTTTTTTTAATGCTGCTGAACATATAAACAAGCCAATCAGAGTCAGGATCGCTGCCAGTATAAACGGTGCACCCGGAAAATAAACTGTATGATGCGGATTGGTAAAATAAGCAAAAAGATTAGTCATCAGTAAAGGACCAATGATTGCTGCAGCGCTCATCAAACCAGCTGTAACTCCCTGTATCTCACCCTGTGCATTGGCCTCAACATTATTGGAAATTATTCCCTGCATGGCCGGGCCAAAGATACCCGCCAGGCCATAGGGGAGCATAAAAGCAAACATCATCCAGCCTTGCGTTGCAAAAGCAAAAAGTACAAATCCGATGATGTATAGAATCAAACCATAATAAACAGCTTTTACCTGTCCGATTTTAGGAATGATTACCCTGATTAACCCGCCCTGTACTATTCCCACTACAATACCGACAAAACCCAGTGAATAACCAACCCAGGCTTCATTCCAGTGAAATTTTTCCATCGTATAGTAAGTCCAGCTGGATTGAACCGCGTGTCCTGAAATATATAATAAAAATAAAGCTGCTAACAGCCCTATCAGGGCCGGGTATTTTTTGATATGCAGTAAAGAACCTATCGGATTTGCCCGTTTCCAGTCAAAACTACGTCTGTTTTCCAATGCCAGTGATTCAGGCAGGATGAAGTATCCGTACAACCAGTTGATTAAAGATAATACCGCTGATATGATAAATGGAATTCTTAAACCATACTGGCTGAAAACACCACCAATTACCGGACCTATAATAAAACCAATCCCAAAAGCTGCACCAATCAAACCAAAGTTTTGTGATCTTTTTTCGGGCGGGCTGACATCGGCAATGTAAGCCATGGCAGTTGTAAAACTGGCACCTGTAATTCCGGCAAAGATCCTTCCCGCAAACAGCCAGGCAATAGTAGGGGCAAAAGCCAGAAAGATATAATCTATACCTAAACCAAATAGTGAAGCCAGTAATACTGGTCTGCGTCCAAAACGATCGCTTAAGCCACCCAGTATAGGCGCGCTGATAAACTGCATGACCGAATAAGAAATGGTCAGCCAGCCGCCATAAACTGCAGCAATGCTTAAACCTCCGCCAGTGAGTTCTTCTATTAATTTGGGAAGGACAGGGATAATGATCCCAAATCCTGTAAAGTCAATCAATAAAGTGATAAAAATAAATCCAATTGCAGATTTCTTCTGAGAGGCCATATATGAAGTTAAACCGTAAATTTAACTTAATTAATTTATTGCACAAATCGCAGGTAGTTGAGTATAAGTTACCATTCCATTAATTTACTGATAAATGCTGGTTAATTTCGCAACAGACTCATAGATTAAGTCCTGATTCTGAAATGTTTCCTATTTAAGGTTTAACGTTTTAATGAATTGAAAATAATGTTTTTTGAAAATATTTAATTAATATTATTCCTGTTAAACATATCCTATCTAACCAAAGATTGAAAGAATTCTCGCATTTAGACGACAACGAGATTCTGCTAGCCTTTATAGCAGGAGAGAAGTATGCCTATGAAGTAATTTATGACCGGTTCTGGCCATTACTTTACAGGCACGCCAGAAAAATGCTCCAGAACGAAGAAGATGCTAAAGATGTGGTTCAGGAAGTATTCACTATGTTGTGGACCAGGGTCAATGAGCAAACCATCAAACCTCCGCTCGGCGCTTTTTTATATACCTGCACACGGAATAAGATTCTCGACCTGATCAAACATGCTCAGGTAAAGGCAAAATATACAAACTCTTTAAAAGAGCTGATGGACAATACCCCTGTATTACCTGATGCTTTGTGTATTGAACGCGAACTGGCCAGTCAGATCGAGCAGGAAGTCCAGCGCCTGCCGGCAAAAATGAGGGCAATTTTTGAACTCAGCCGCAAAGAATACAAAACGCACAAAGAAATTTCCGAACAACTCAATATCTCTGATCAGACCGTTAAAAAGCAGGTTAGTAATGCTTTACATATTCTTAAAGCAAAGCTGGGTATGTTTTTTACTTTTTTTTTAATATTTTTCTACTCCCTGCACCTAAGTAGCTCGTTATACCTGTAAATCAACCCTAAACCGGCTTGCATGGGAGACTTAGACTCAATACAGGAACAATTACTTGAAAAATACCGGCAGGGTATCTGTACACCAGAAGAAAAGATTCTGGTTGAGCATTGGTATAATGAGGTGTCGAAAAATGCAGATACAGGTTTTCAGGAACCAGACTATGTCCATCTCCGTGAAGAAATCTGGGCAAGATTACCTCCGGCAGTAAATACAAAAAGAACATCCTATTTAAATTGGAGCCGTTTATCCGCCGCAGCGGTTATTCTGGTGACTTTATCTGCAGGATTCTTTCTGATGAAAAATTATACTGCAAAACAGGAAGTACCGGCAGACCAGCAAATAGCTAATGATGTTCTTCCTGGCAGTAATAAAGCGACATTGAGTTTGAGTGATGGTTCTCAGATTGTATTAAACGATGCTAAAAACGGGATGCTTACCCGGCAAGGGAATGCCAGTATTGTAAAACTGGCCAATGGAGAAATTGCTTATCAGAAAGACAATGCCAGAACAGGGGTAGTCCTTTATAACACGATGACCACTCCACGCGGAGGACAGTATAAACTGACCTTGCCCGATGGTACCAGGGTATGGCTGAATGCGGCATCATCAATCACTTATCCAACAGCTTTTACGGGTACACAACGTCAGGTAAATATTACAGGAGAAGCCTATTTTGAGGTTACTAAGAATAAAGCTATGCCTTTCTCTGTGAAATCAGAAGGGCAGATGGTACAGGTTTTAGGTACTCATTTTAATGTGAACACCTATCCGGACGAAAGTGCTGTTAAAACAACTTTACTGGAAGGTAGCGTGAAGATTTCTTTAGCTGGTTCTGCACTGAATAAAAAAAATACAGAATTGATGATCAAACCTAATGAACAGTCAGTCCTGGTTAACGGTGTTATTTCTAAAGTAAATGTAGACGTAGATGATATTGTTGCCTGGAAAAACGGAGAAACCACCTTCAACAATTCGGATATTAAAAGTGTGATGCGCCAATTGGCCAGATGGTATGATATAGAAGTGAGTTTTAATGGTAAAATTCCAGAAGAACGTGTGTTTAGCGGGGAAATATCCAGGAATGCCCGGCTTTCAGAGGTACTTAAAGTCCTTCAGCTCAGTAAAATTAATTTTAAAATAGAAGGGAAGAAGGTAATCGTATCCCCTTGAAAGAAAGATAAAACAAATTAACCAAATACTAACCAAATCACCAGACGTATGAAGAAAGTTATACTATGAATCCCCTCCCAGGCTAATCATAAAAAATGCCGGAAGTGCTCGAACACAACCGGCATCGTTTGCTCTCGCAAATAGTTTTACTGAGGCCTTGAATAAATGTGTTACAGTTCATCAAATTATCAATTAAAACCAGTACAAATTATGAAATTTTATTTGCATGGTCACAAACATCATGTGCTTTTATTCCACAAATGCTTCCTTATGATGAAGATAACTGCATTATTAATTACTATAGCCGTTCTTCAGGTCCATGCCTCCGGGTTTGCACAGAAAGTTACTTTGTCAGAAAAAAACACTCCACTGGTAAAGATTTTTAAAAAAATTAAAAAACAAAGCGGTTATACTTTTTTCTATGAAAATGGTCTGCTGAAAAACACAGGGAATATCGACATCACCGTACAGGATAAGAATCTGGATGAAGTCCTTTACCAATGCCTGAGAGGTTTACCGTTAACCTATAATATCGCTGGTAAAACCATTGTGATTACCAGGAAAGAAGATCCTGAAGTAAAAAAGATTATTGTTCAGCAATTCACTGTGACGGGGACAGTCAGCGATGGTACAGGTGGGCCATTACCTGGCGTAAATGTAAAGCTGAAAGGGACTACTATAGGTACAACAACTAATGTAGCAGGCATTTATAAATTAAATTTACCCGATGGAACCGGTACTTTAGTCTTTAGTTATATCGGTTATGAAAACCAGGAAATCAGGATTAATAATGAAGCACATCTGAATGTAGTTTTAAAACAACAGTCAGAAGGGCTTTCGGAAGTTGTGGTTACTGCATTGGGGATTAAAAGATCTGAAAAATCCCTGACTTATGCTACCCAGCAAGTAAACGGAGAGGAGCTAAACCGGGTTAAAACAGATAACTTAATGAATTCGCTGAATGGCAAGGTGGCTGGTTTAACCATCTCACCAAGTGCAGGAGGAGTTGGAAGTTCCGCGAAAGTAATTCTGAGAGGTAGCCGTTCAGCAAATGGAACCAATCAGCCTCTATATGTCATTGACGGAGTTCCGATTACCAATAGTGCGAATGCCAATGGTCAGAATTCTACCACTTATGGTGGTGGACCAGATGGTGGAGATGGGATCTCAAATCTTAATCCAGAAGATATTGCCAGTATTTCTGTACTGGAAGGTGCCTCAGCGGCGGCTTTATATGGTAGCCAGGCACAAAATGGAGTAATCCTGATCACAACCAAATCCGGCAAATCCGGTAAAGCTGAGATTAATTACTCTTCCAGTTACTCTGTAGACCATATTGCTTACCAGCCAAAATTCCAAAACCAGTATGGACAGACCACAACAGGGGCGGTGGATAGCTGGGGCCCTGCAATTTCAAGCAGCAAAGACAATCTTAAACAATTTTTCCAGAATGGACAGAACCTGACCAATGCCGTTAACCTTTCCGGTGGAAATGATGTTGCGCAAACCTATTTTTCTTATGCAAATACTCATGCAAGAGGTGTTGAACCTGGAAATAAGTTAAACAGAAATAACTTCAATCTTAGGGAAACTGCACGTTTTCTAAATAATAAACTAACTGTTGATGCCAGTATTAACTACGTTAATCAGCAGATTGACAATAGTCCGGCCTTAGGTTTTTACCTGAATCCACTAACTGGTTTATACCTTTTTCCAAGAGGACTGGATATAACTCCTTATAAAAATCAGTATGAATTTCCTGATCAGACAGGATTTGACCGTCAGAACTGGATTGTGAAGAACACTGAACTACAGCAGAATCCCTGGTGGATCATCACCAGAGATATCAGTACAGCAAAACGGAACCGTGTATTGCTGAGTGGAAAGGTAAAATATGATATCAACAGCTGGCTAAATGTTCAGGTCAGAGGAAATGTAGACCGTACTACAGATAGATTTGAATCGGACAGATATTCAGGTACAGCCAGTTTGTTTAATGGAAATGGCAGAGGGTATCTGATTTACAGCAATCAGGTGCTGGAACAGAAATATGGTGACTTCCTGGCCAGTATTACTGTACCAACGCATTCTGATTTTAAAATAGACGGTATTATTGGAACTAGTATTACAGATCAGCAAACAGATGGTATATCCGTTAGAGGTGATCTTTCAACACCAAATTTGTTTACTCCTGGCAACACAATCGCTGCAATAGCCAACTCTACAGTCAATACGACCAGTAATGCAACCGCTGTATCGCCGAACCACAGTCAGCTGCAGGCTATTTTTGCCAATGCCAATTTAGCCTATAAAGACTGGGCATTTCTGACGCTTACCGGAAGAAAAGACTGGTCGTCCAATCTGGCCTTTACCCCTAATATATCCTATTTCTATCCTTCAGCAGGTCTTTCAGTGATCCTGACACAGGTGCTGAATCTGCCAAAAGTAATCAGCTATGCTAAATTACGCGGAACTTATGCTGAAGTAGGTAATACCGTTCCACCTTATCTGACTTATATTCAAAACACGCAAAGCCAGGCGGGATCATTAGTTTTTAATACCGCAGCTGCATTTCATACTTTAAAACCGGAAAAAACTAAATCCTTTGAGCTTGGAACCGATATGCGTTTTGCTGATAACAGAGTTAACTTCAGTTTTACTTATTACAAGACCAATACCTTAAATCAATATGTACCTATTGCACCGGTAGTTGCCTCTTTGGTCTCAACCGGTTATGTGAACGCAGGGAATATCCAGAATACCGGTATTGAGTTTATTCTGGGGGCGGATGTTTTAAAAGACAGGCTGTTGACCTGGAACACGAGTATAAACGGAGCGATGAACAGGAATAAAGTGATTGATGTCGATTCAAGAGACAATATCAACCAGTTTTTTCTTACAGGCAGTGATGGCAGCTCTTATTCATCTGCTTTAACAAAGGGAGGTTCTTATGGTGATATTTATGGTATCACATTCGTTCGTGATGCGCAAAACCGGATCATGTTGAATGGGAGTGGTACAAAAGCAGACCCTTATACCCCTCAAAAAAGCAATGCCGCTACCTATATAGGTAATCCAAATCCTAAGTTCCAGTTAGGCTGGAGTAACAGCTTCACTTATCAGAAATTTAGTTTCAGCTTCCTGGTTGATGGTAAATTCGGTGGACATGTGTTATCATTAACACAATCTATTATGGATGCGTATGGCGTTTCGCCAGCTACTGCCGATGCCCGTGCAAATGGTGGTGTTAAAATCAATGGAGTAGATAAAAATGGCAACGCGGTTACTACAGTTGATCCGCAAACCTGGTATACAGCTGTAGGTTCACGCAGTGGCGGGATCTCAGAACAATATATTTATAGTGCGACTGTCGTTCGTTTACGTGAGGCGGCGCTCGGTTATTCATTCCCGATCCCTCATGGAGCCATCAGGAATGTCAAACTTTCCCTGACTGGCAGAAACTTATTTTATTTCTACAAAAAAGCCCCTTTTGATCCTGAAATCACGATGTCTACAGGTAACGGGCTGTCTGGAGTTGATGTTTTCAATCAGCCGGCTACAAGAACTATTGGTTTGAATTTAGGTGTTACATTTTAATTGAGAATCATGAATATTTATATAAAACCTATGTTGATCCTGATGATTTTAGTGATGTCAGGATGCACAAAGAATTTCGAGAAGCTGGATACCAATCCAAATTCACTGAATGACGCGCAGACGCTTGCCATCCTGTCTACAGCATTTGGCCCGATTGAACAGGCTATTTATGCCAATTACCAGGTTGCACAGAATTTAAGCGCCGACGCTTATTGCGGTTATATGATGTCCCCGGATAATTTTGCCGGCGGCGTAAACAATATGAACTATGCTTTGATTGATGGCTGGAATGCCGGTGGATTCAATAATCAGTATAAGGAAGTCATGGGGCCGATCAGTAAAATAGTGGCCGCTGGTCTGAAAACAAAGTCACCTGATCAGTTTGCGGTTTTACAGCTGGTACAGATTGAAGCGATGGACAGGGTGACAGACCGTTTTGGTCCGATCCCTTATACTAAAGCTGGTACTTCTCTGATCACCATACCCTATGATGATCAGAAAACAGTTTATCAGACATTCTTTAGCCAGCTGGATACTGCTTCGGCCAATCTGCAGAAATTTATCGGTGCAAATCCAGGTAAAGCGCCTTTGGTAGGTGTAGACCTGATTTATAACGGAGATTATACCAAATGGCTTAAATATGCCAATTCATTACGTCTTCGTTTAGCGATGCGTATCGTTAAAGCTGATCCGGCAATGGCACAGCAACAGGCCGAAAAAGCGATGAGTGCAGTAGGTGGATTGTTAAGTTCACCAGCTGATGATGCGGCCATTTCACAATCCGGCGGCAGACAAAATGATCTCTATGTAGTTACCCTGCCTTATGATGATAACCGGATGGGTGCTTCTTTGCAGACTTATATGACCGGATATAATGATCCGCGTTTGCCTGTTTATTGTACTCCGGCGACAGATCCTTTGTTAAACGGGCAATATGTAGGTATCCGCATAGGGCTTAAACTAAATAACAGAACTGATTATGATGGTTACTCCAGTTTAAACACCAGTAAAACTTTTACACAATCAGCCCCTCAGCTGATTATGACAGCAGCCGAAATCTGGTTTTTAAAAGCAGAAGCTGCCTTGCGGGGTTGGACGGGTGCAGGAGATGCCCAGGGAAATTATGAAAAAGGGATTACTACTTCTATGCAGCAATGGGGTGTCAGTACTGGTAATTATCTGAGTGATGCGACCAGTCTGCCTGCAGCTTATACTGATCCGAAAAATGCAGTCAATAACGCTGTAGCATTAAGTACAGTTACGATTAAATGGGATCCATCGGCTACAAATGAGCAAAAACTGGAAAGAATTATTACTCAAAAATGGCTGGCTATATTTCCTGACGGACAGGAAGCCTGGGCAGATTTCCGCAGAACAGGTTACCCTAAGTTATTCCCGGTTGTCAATAATTTAAGCGGTGGTACTATAGATACAAAGATTCAGATCCGCCGTCTTCCATATCCCAGTAATGAATATAATACCAACGGACAGGCTGTTAACAATGCTGTACAGAAATATTTAAATGGCCCGGATAATGGCGGAACAAGGCTTTGGTGGGATGTAGATAAGGCGAATTTTTAAAATGGATAATTATTAAAAAACAAATATAGACCTATGAAACACAAACTCAATTTCGGAACCCTGACCGCTACAGTAGCGGCAGGTGTTCTTTTGCTGGTGCAGGTATCCTGTAAGAAGGAGACTTCGAGCCAGACCGGGACAGTCAATACTTTGGCTGGTAATGTGCGTAATGCCAGTTCAGCCGTCACCTCTAATGCCGATCTGATTGCTTATAAAAAAAGTAGTCACCAGTTAATGGTAGGTTATTACAGAACCTGGGGCGATAAATTAGTTTCTGGTGATGCAAATGGACCTGCAATGACAGATATGCCTGACAGTGTCGATATCATCAGTAATTTCACGGATTATACCCCAGCCGGAAATCCTTACTGGGCTGCTTTGAAAAACACTTATATTCCTGCTTTACATGCTAAAGGAACCAAGATTGTCAATGCAACTTCATTACCTTCAGTAACCGATACAGCTTATTCCAACCATTATACAAATAATAGCACAGGTTATGCAGCATGGGCATTAGCTACCTATAATTCTTATAATGCGATGGGCTATGATGGGATTGACCTGGATGTAGAGAGTAATCCTACCGGGGCTGTATTAACTGCTGATGTAGGGTTGATCAATGCGTTGAGTCAATATTTCGGCCCAAAATCAACAACAGGGAAACTGCTTATTTTTGATACCAATCAAAGCGGAACCAATAACCTTTTTAAACAAATCTATACTAAAATAGATTACCTGTTTCAGCAAGCCTACTGGCGCCAGACCAGTTCACTGACCGGAACCTTCAATAGTTACGCGCCCTACATCCTGCCTAAACAGTTTATACCTATCGTTGATTTTGAGGATGGCTCTGGTGATGGTCAAAATTCAAATTACATATACAATCCTGTACAGATTTATCAGTATGCCGCTTGGCAGCCAACCCAGGGTACCAAAGGAGGTGTTGGTTCTTATGGTATGGATAACGAATATTACCAGATTGCGAATGGCGTACATAATATCTATACTCGTCATGCCATCAAAATGATGAACCCTTAAGAACCATTTACAAAAACCAAATAACATGAAAAAACAATTTAATCCTGGAAAACTGACAGTCTTAATGGCTGCAGGCATTTTTTTATTAGTTCAGACATCCTGTAAAAAGGATATTGAGAAACTGGGCGGCAGTGGTACTACCGGCAAAACAGAAGCCAATGCAACGAATGCAAGTCTGATTGCCTATAAAGCTACTTCGCATGAACTAGCTGTTGGTTATTACAGAACATGGCGTGACAGGACAGTTTCGGGAAATGCAAACGATCCGATTATGACTGATGTACCGGACAGCCTGGATATTGTATGTAATTTCTCTAATTACACGCCGCCAAGCTCTTCCTACTGGACTACACTTAAGAACACCTACATCCCTGCTTTACACGCTAAAGGGACTAAAGTAGTGAATACACAAGGTTTCCCTTCAGTAACTGACACCGCTTATTCCAATCATTATACCAATAACGCTGCGGGTTATGCCGCATGGGCATTAGCGACTTATAATTCTTATAATGCGATGGGGTACGATGGTATTGACTTCGACGTAGAATATAATCCTACTGGCGCTACCTTAACTACACAGGCAGGTATGATTAAGGCTTTAAGTCAATATTTTGGTCCAAAATCAACGACAGGCAAACTGCTGATTTTTGATACTAACCAGAGTGGAAGCAACAATCTGTTCAGACAAGCAAATACTTACATTAGTTACTTGTTTTTGCAAGCCTATGGACGCGGAACGAGTGGAATGCAAAGTACCTGGAACACTTTTTCGCCTTATATTCAGTCCAAACAGTTTGTTATCGGATTCTCTTTCTATGAAGAAAATGGTTATCCAAGCAATTACTGGGATGATGTGATTTATCCTAGAAATGGTACAGGCCGCGCATATGATTATGCAAGATGGGAGCCAACAACCGGGAAAAAAGGAGGGGTGCTTTCTTATGCGATAGACAGAGATGCGCCGTTGACATCACAACACGATAATACAATCGTTAAGCCTGATTTCAAAGTCACTAAAGACCTGATCAAAATTATGAACCCATAATTAAACCAGGTGTTGTTTTGTAAAAGGGTGTCCATTAGCGGCACCCTTTTTTATTGATAGTGAAAATGTACTTTGATTCGAACTTCGTTCGGACTTGGTTCGAAGATCCTTCGAAGATTGTTCGAATGGAACTGAAGAAAACAGGAACAAAGTCTGAACTATTTACCTGTCAGGCCAAAGTTCAAAGACTGTACTTACAAGATCTTTTTCATAGATCTTAAGCTGTATTTAATGCCTTTTTAAGGTGAGTAATTGTTAACTTATTGATTGTTAGGATGAAATTAGTTTTCCACAAATATAATAATTAATGAAAGCCTAACATTGGTGCTGGTTTTTCTGTATATTTTTACCGACTTACCAAACCAACAAGATATGAGAAAACTCTTACCATTACTACTATTGTTTTATTTTGCGCTCTTTTTGCCGGCAAAGCTTTATGCTCAGCTGGCCAGCTGGGATTTTACGGGGCAAGCTACTGTAGTTACATCTACAGCCAATGTCTATGATCCTGGTTTGTCTGCCGCCCCTAATTTAACCAGAGGGACTCTGGCTTCAGCTAGTGCCGGCGCAAACTCTTTCAGGACTACGGGCTTTAAAAATCTCGCGATTAGTGTAGCTAATCAGGCCTATTTTGAAGTGAAATTCACGGCTGCCACCGGGAAAAAGCTATCGCTGACTTCAATAGATGCCATATTTCAGGGGACAGCAAGTTTTTTTGCCAGTCCTGGGGTTGATAATCAGTTTGCCTATAGCCTTGACGGAACTAATTTTATATTAATTGGTTCACCTACAACGGTTACTACAGTAGGGGCGACGCCTAAATTTCCGACGATTAATCTTGCGGCAGTTTCCGTTTTACAGAATGTACCTTCCACTACGACTGTCACGCTGCGCTTTTATGCTAAAGGGCAAACAGCTACTGGTGGCTGGGGGTTCTTTTCGCCCGCATCAGGGACAAACGGGCTTACTGTCGGAGGTACTGTAACAGATGCAGGAGGTGCAGATACTACGCCTCCGGTAAATACAGTGAATTATCCTAAGATCAATAACATTACAGCTACCTCAGTTGATCTGTTGAGTAATATCAATGAAGCAGGTACAACTTATTATGTGTTAATTCCTGCTTCAGGGACAGCACCAACTACTGTTGCTCAGATCAAGGCAGGTCTGGATGGTAATAATAATGCAGCACTTCAGGCCGGATCATTTGCTAATACAGCTAATACTGATGCAACTAAAACCATTAATGGACTGACGGCTTCAACTGCTTATAAGGTCTATACAGTTTCTGCGGACGCGGTTCCGAATGTACAGACTACATTCTCTTCGCTGAATGCGACTACAATCAGTTCGGTAGATCTGACCCCTCCGGTTAATACTGCTGGTTATCCAAAAACCAGTAATATTACTGCAACATCCATTGACCTGTTAAGTAATATCAATGAAGCGGGTATTACTTATTATGTGTTGCTTCCTGCTACAGGCACAGCACCTACAACTGCTCTGCAAGTTAAATCTGGTTTGGATGGAAATGGAAATGCAGCATTTAAGGCTGGCTCACTGATCAATACTGCTAATGCAGATGCTGCTACAACGATTAATGGATTAACGGCTTTAACTGCTTATAAACTCTATGTTGCTGCTGCTGATGCGGCAACTGTGCCGAATCTTCAAAGTGCATTTGTTACGGTTAATGCAACTACAATTGGTTTGGGGGATGTGACTCCTCCGGTTAATACCGCAGGTTATCCTAAAACCAATAATATGACGACAACTTCAATTGACTTGTTAAGTAATATCAACGAAGCTGGTACAACTTATTATGTGTTGATTCCGGCAACAGGCACAGCACCGACAACCGCTGTACAGGTAAAAGCGGGTCTGGATGGGAATAATGCAGCTGCGCTTAAATCGGGTTCTATATTGAACACTGCAAATACAGATGCTACCAGCACCATTAGTGGATTAACTGTTTCTACTGCTTATACTATCTATACTGTTTCGGCTGATGCAGTGACGCCAGTACCAAATCTTCAGACTACCATCAGTACGCTGAATGTAAGTACCGCTAATCCTCCGCTGGTTAGTGCTCCCGTTATTATCAGTCAGTATTATGAAGGTTTATCAGTTAATAAGTGGATTGAGTTAACAAACCTGAGCAGTAGTCCTGTGAATACTGCTTCTCCACAGTTAAAACTTGCTTTATATAATATCTCGGGTGATGCGGGACCAATCAATATCACAGCAACGCCATCACAGACGATGAACCTGAATGTGATTATTCCACCATTCGGTACTGTGTTAATAGCGAATACCGGAAATGCTGGTGAAGTACCTTATCTGACGGTTGCCAGTGCAGCTCAGACGAATAACTCGGTCATCAATTTTAATGGAAATGATGGTATCACCCTGCTGGATGCCAATAATAATATCATCGATGCTTTCGGACAGGGCGTAAATGCAAAAGATGTGTCTTATGTCAGAAATCTTTCAGTAACTGCACCTAGTGCAACTTTTAATGCTGATGACTGGGCAAGAATACCTTTGGCTACCGTTCAAAATGCCATAGATGATGATGATCCTAACCGTTTAGGTGTTCATTTTCCACCTAACCTGCCTGCCTGTGCAGCCCCGGCAGTGGCTCCTTCAGCTTTAGTATTCAGTAATCTGAAAACAAATAGTATCACAGGTACCTTTACGGCTTCTACAGATGCTAATGAATATCTGATCATCCGCAGTACCAATAGTACGTTAACGGCGTTTCCACAGGATGGAGTAAGTTATAATACTGGTGCTGCACTGGGTGGCGGGATTGTTTCCAGCCGTATTGTAACCAATACTTTTACAGATAATGGATTAACCAGTTCTACCAATTACTATTATTTCATTTTTCCATTAAATAATGTTTCCTGTACCGGTGGTCCAAAATATCTGACTACAGGTTATTTAACCGGAACTGCAACTACAAAAACACTGGCCGCCTGTATAACACCGGCAGATCAGCCAACTAATTTTACAATCACTTCTTCCAACTATAATTTCATCCAGGGTAGTTATAACGCGGCAAGTAATGCAGATGAGTACCTGGTTGTGATGAGTACAAGTAATACCCTTACTTCAAATCCACTTAACCAGACTGTGTATAATGTGGGTGATCAGTTAGGTGGTGGTATTGTTATCAAAAGGGGTACAGGCAATAGCTTTACAAGAAGCGGTCTGGCGCAGAATACGACCTATTATTTCTACCTGTTTTCATTGAACAGCAGCTGTGCAGGTGGTCCTTTATATCTGACAAGTGCGCCATTGACAGGCAGCCGGAAAACAGGGATTTTAGATGCGAATAACCTTAATTTCTATTACGGAAACTTACATAGTCACAGTAGTTATTCGGATGGAAATAAAGATGATACAAAGAAAAAACCAGAAGATGATTATGCGTTTGCCAAGAACTCTATGAAAATGGATTTCCTGGGTATATCAGAGCATAACCATACGCAGGCAGGTATGTCACTGGCTAACTGGCAGCCGGGTATTGATGCTGCAAAAAAGGCAACTACCTCTACATTCCTGGCGCTTCATGGGATGGAGTGGGGTGTAATCAGTGGTGGTGGACACGTGATTGTTTATGGTATTGATTCACTGATTGGATGGGAACCTGGAGAAAACCAGATTTATGTACCTAAGAGTACTTATACCGGGCCGAATGGTTTATTCAGGATTATTAACCGTCATGGGCTGAATGCGATAGCTACCTTAGCTCACCCCAATACAACCGATTTCAATAATATTTCAGCTACTTATGATCTTAGTGCGGATAGTGCTATTGTAGGAGCAGCTTTAGAAAGCGGACCGGCATTTTCGACGAATATTACTTATTCAGATCCTGCTTCGTCTATGAGTTACTTAAGTTATTATAACCGGATGCTGTCAAGGGGATATCACCTTGGGGCAACGATTGACCATGATAACCATAACCTGACCTTTGGTCGTCATACCCGTGCGAGGTTAGTTGTACTTGCTCCGGCACTGACAGAAAATGACTTGCTGGATGCGATTAAGAAAATGCGTTTTTACGCTTCAGAAGATTCTGCGGCAAAAGTGACGTTTTTATTGAATAAACAACCTGTAGGTAGTGTATTTACTGGTGCTGGTGCTCCGGCGATATCAGTAAATGCGGCAACTACAAGTCCAGTAACCAGTATCAGGTTATTATATGGAACACCTGGTAGTGGTGTAAACGCGGTTGAAGTGACTAACAGTGCTTCAGGAACATTAAGTTATACCCATGATGCACTGGCTAATCTGGCAACAGGTTACTATTATGCTGATATTGTGGAAACAGATGGCAGCCGCATTATTACTTCTCCAATCTGGTATAGCCGTGACGACAGCTATGTCAAAAAAAATCAAACAATTACATTTGCTCCAACCAGAAGTGTTACTTATGGTGATCCGGATTTAGATGCGGGTGCAACGAGTGATAATCCAAATACCAATATCACTTATGCTAGCAGTGATGTTAGCATTGCTACGGTAACAGACAATAAAATACAGCTTCTAAAAGCAGGTGTGGTTACCATAACAGCAAGTCAGGCCGGTGATGCTTTATTTAATCCTGCAACGAAACAGCAAGTATTAACCATATTGCCTAAACCTATAGTGGTTACTGCAGATGCAAGACAGAAGTTCTTTGGTGATCTAGATCCGATGCTGACTTATACGACTTCATCTCCACTGATTGGTACAGATATTTTTTCTGGCAGCCTAATCAGGGAAACGGGAGAAGAAACAGGAAATTATAATATCCTGGTAGGTAGTCTGTCTCTGGGTTCAAACTATGCACTTAATTATAAACCGGCAGTTCTACAAATCCTGGCAAGAGCAGCAGGTAGTATCAGCGGAACAACAAATGTCGCGGTAAATGCACCGTCTCCGGTAATTACATTTACTGCTACCACCGGTACTGCACCATTTACTTTTACGTACCATATTAATAATGGGGCCGATCAGACATTAACGGCTTCAGGAAATACGGTGACTGTAAATGTTCCGACAGCTACAGCTGGTACTTTTGTTTATACCCTGACTAAAATTACCGATGCAAACAGCAGTCAGACCCAAAATGTTTCTTCAACGGTTACAGTTAGTCCATTACCTGTGGCAATTATTTCCGGTACAGGAAGTGTTTGTGTAAATACCGGAGCCCCAGTGATTACTTTTACGGGTTCTAATGGTACAGCCCCTTATACTTTTACATACAATATCAATGGAGCGGCAGTACAAACTGTAACAACTACTACAGGTAATACTGTAACTGTTCAGGCGCCGGTAAATGTAGCTGGTTCTTTTGTTTACAGTCTGGTTAGCGTAAGTGATGCCAATACTTCGCAAACGCAAACAGGAAATGCGACGATTACAGTCAATGCATTAGCAACTGCAAGTATTTCAGGTAATGCATCGGTTGTTGTAAATGCGACTTCACCTTTGATCACTTTCACGGGATCTAATGGTACAGCTCCATATACCTTTACTTATAACATCAATGGAGCAGCAGCTCAAACTGTGACAACAACAACTGGTAATACAGTAACAGTTCAGGTACCTACAGCTACGTCAGGTTCTTATGTGTATAATCTACTTAATGTAAGTGATGCAAATTGTGGTCAGCCACAAACCGGAACTGCAACGGTAATCGTACAATCATTGCCTTTAGCAAATATCTCTGGTACTGGTAGTGTTTGTATGAATAGCGGATCTCCATTAATTACTTTCACAGGTTCTAATGGTACAGCACCTTATACTTTTACTTACAATATCAATGGAGCAGCAACGCAAACTGTAACAACTACTACTGGTAATACAGTAACCGTTCAGGCGCCAGTTAATGTGGCCGGTTCTTTTGTTTATAACCTGATTAATGTAAGTGATGCGAATACATCGCAGGCACAAACAGGGAATGCTACAATTACAGTCAATGCGTTAGCGACAGCTAGTATTTCAGGCAGTACTTCTGTTGGTGTAAATGTACCTTCACCGGTAATCACTTTCACTGGTGCAAAAGGAACAGCTCCATATACCTTTACTTATAATATCAACGGCGGAACGGCTAAAACTGTGACCACAACCACTGGTAATACGGTAACGGTTCAGGTACCTACAAATACACCAGGGTCTTATGCTTATAATCTGATTAGCGTAAACGATGCAAATTGTGGTCAGCCGCAAACAGGAGCAGCAACTGTGATTGTACAATCACTTCCTTTAGCAAATATTTCAGGTACAACACAGCTTTGTGCGAATTCAGGAACTCCGGTGATTACTTTCACAGGTTCTAATGGTACAGCTCCATATACCTTTACTTATACGCTGAACGGAAGCCGTAAAACGATTACGGCTAATACTGCAGTAGCTACTGTAAGTGTTCCTGTTAATCAGCCGGGCGTATTTACTTACACGCTTTTAAGTGTTGCTGATGCTTATGCCAGCCAACCGCAAACTGGGAATGCAGTAGTAACTGTCAATGCTTTGCCGATGATTCAGATTGGAAGTGATAAACCTTTAAGTATATCTAAAGGTGATGTTATCCAGTTAACGGCATCAGGAGGAGCAAGGTACAGCTGGACAGGTAACGATGTGCTATCAGGACAAAATAGTCCTGTACTGACTATCAGACCAAAACAAAGTGGTACTTATACAGTAACAGTAAGTAATGCCAGCGGCTGTAACACAAATCAGACAATCAATATTACAGTTTTAGATGATTACAAGCTGGAAGCTGGTACTGTAATTACACCAAACGGGGATGGTATCAATGATAAATTCGTGATTAAGAATATTGATTTATATCCTAACAATACACTGAGAATTTTTGATAAAACTGGTCGGGTGATTTATACCAGACAAGCTTATGCTAATGATTGGGATGGCACTTTAAACGGTAGTCCTTTAGCAGAAGGCACCTATTATTACATCCTTGATATGGGGCCTAACATCAAGAATTTTAAAGGTTATATCAATATTATAAGAGACTAATTTACAAGACATGAGAGTAATGAAATATATGAAGCAAATGGGTCGCGTTATCGTCTTCTTATTTGCAAATACAGTTTTATTTTTAAACACAACCAAAGCACAGATCCAGCCATTAAATGCGCAGTACTTTCAGAACAAATATCTGACTAACCCATCTTTTGCGGGTATAAACAGTGGTTTGAATATCAACGGGAGCTTTCGCAAACAGTGGTCAAATATACCTGGTGCGCCAGTCACTCAGGGGCTGACTATTGATCAGCAGCTGAATAAGGTTGGTTTGGGTATCAATGTGTTTAATGAAAAAGCAGGAAGTATCCAGTTTACAAAGGCAGTAGCCACTTTTGCTTATCATCTGCCTGTAAACGGGGAAGATCAGCAGCTGAATTTTGGTGTTTCCTTTGGAACCAGTAAGGATAGATTTGATTTGAACGAGCTGCATAACAGTGATCCGAATGATCCGTCAATTGCACGTTTCAATGACAGGGGTTATTACCTTGACGGGGATTTTGGTGTTTCCTATACCTCAAAAGGCCTGAATATTGAAGGTGCGTTGCCTAATTTGCGCTCTGTACTCAGAAAGGATGATTTAAGCTATGCAGATAAACCAACTTTTTATTCTGCGATCAGTTATAAATTTGCTCTGGGCAGTGGTTTGAATAGTGTTAATCTGGAGCCTAAGGGAGTATTCAGAGGGATCAAAAATTACAATAATTTATGGGATGCAGGGGCAAATGTGAGCTTCGCTGAAGATAAATTATATGTAATGGGGATGTATCACAGTACCGAAAATGCAACCGTAGGAGTGGGAGTTAATTATTTGTCAAGCGTATATATTATGGCTTACTATAATACAGCAACTTCAGCTATTAAAGGTTATACCGGAGGCGATTTTGAAATTAATGTCCGGTTTAATATCGGAAAGAAATAAATCGTAGTATAGTTATGAAAAAGCCGGTTGATCTATGATCAACCGGCTTTTTTTATTTTGTCTGGATTACTCCGTCTTTGTATGTGATTATTTTATCAACCTTCATTGACGGTTCATAGATGTACTCTACTAAAATTCCGTTATTTGGATTTCCATCCAGGCCGAAAATCATTTCTCCCAATAACTTACCGCCTGTATCATAAAATTTAGCCTTCAATTCAGCAAAATAAGACTCGGCTCTGATTCCATGTATATCTGTATCATATATAGTCTGTTTTACTCTTTCTTCACCCTCATAATCTATCGCAACATTAAAGAGTAAAGATTTGTTTTCATCATCCGGGTCCCCTTTGTACAAGAATGTGGTACGCTTGAGCTGGTCGCCATCTTTATTGGTTCCAGTGAATACTACTCTTCCTTTTTCATCATAGCCAGTACTTTTTCCATTCAACTTACCCTTTTCAAAACGGGATTCTTCGGTAAGTCGTCCGTTTTCAGCGTAGTATTTCACAATACCCTCAAATTTATCTTCTGTCTGAGATAAGGACAGACCCTCGGATTGTAGTTTACCAGATTTGTAGTAATCCTTAAAAAGATATTTTCCGTTTACGAGCTGTGGAAGCGGCCGGTAATAAACCATATTCTCTTTGTCGGTCTGTTCCCAGTCTGCATCGAAATATTTTATTTTTTCCTGTGAGAAGCAATTTGTTGTTAAAAATAAGAGGAAAAGGAGAGAAGTGACTTTTGTCATAGGATGAATAATAATTAAATTAATATCAGTAAATCTTTGTTAAATTCTTGAGTTTTTTTGCCCATTAGACAAGTATGCTGCAATTATACCGTAAATAAGTTGTAAAGGAAAAACAGAGCCTTAAACCTGTTTGTTTTTGAGTTCGGTATCGGGTGTAATACCCCGATATTCAATTAATTATCAGATTGATTTCCTGGCCTGATCAGTTGTAACGCGAATTGTAGTTGGGTGTCCACACCCTTTTTGATATCTGTTGATTTTGGTTTGATTTCAAAATCGGGTTTTATGCCATGATAATAACTTTGTTCACAGGGTAGGTGCAGCTCAACAAAGGAAATACCCAGATCCAGTTTGGAATTGGGCAGGGAGACGTAAGTATGATCAGCTACGAACTTAGTTGTTTGTGCTGGTTCTGTCCCGATGATTTTGCCGAATCCATTACATTTGAATAGGCCAGCAATGATCGCACCCCCTGAAAACGTATGATTGCTAGTCAGCAGATAGGTTTTTCCTTTGAATACGTTGGTTTTTAGGTGCGGCGTAACAGTGATCATCTCTTTGTGGTTGAATTTCAGATAATCTGCTACGATGCCATTTGGCTGGCTCATAATAAATGCTGAATCAACCGGATCACTGTGGTTGGGATCATGGCTAAGGTAGAGGTCCTTCAGGTCTTGGGTGATCTTGTATTTTATACCAGTGTAGAGTTGGTAAGGCTGGTTGGTCAGGTAATTAAACAGACTGTCTGCCATGCGCCCCCGTCCGCCGCCATTTTTGCGGATATCAATGATCAGGTTAGTAATATGGTTTTCCCTGATGACGCTGAAGGTGCTGTCCAGGAAGGTGTCAAATTCTTTGGTCTTAAACATCCTGTTGAAAGTTAGCAGGCCAGTAGTTCGATCTATCATTTTAAATTCAAAATCACTTGCTGTTGTTGAAATGTCTGTCTTGAATTGTTCTTTGGTGATGCCAGAAACAGTTGTGGTTCCGATTTGCCCCGAAGGGTGCTTGTAGCGGATTTGATAACTTTTGTAGGCCCCATACTTAAACCAGTAGAGTTCGTTAAACAGCTGGGCATAGATATCATACAGCGGACTGACATCATTGATCAGTGTGCGGAAATCGGCTGTGAGTGCTAAAGCTGTATGACCATTGATTGATAGTAACTGGTCGCCTTTTCGGATAGGTGAATGGTTCAGTGAATTATTCATTACGAAAATACCATCCTCGTTCATCATCACCATAATTGGGAACACCAGGCCTGTCTTCGTATATGCCTCATAATAGTTTGTTGGGGGATCGATAATGGTGTGGCCATCGCGTAGGGCGGTTACCAGCTGGGAAACGATTACATAAAATTGTAGCCGGGTCAGGGGGTGGGTAATCTGCTTACTGATAGTTTGATACTTGCGAAAAAGCTCGGCTTTGGTAATGTATAAATAAGGATTGATGTGGTTTTCGTTTAATTTTTGATAAGTATAAGCCAGATCCTGTTTCATTTGCAATACACTAAGCCGGTCGGTCGAATCACTAGTATTAGCCTGTCCATGGAATGAATAAGCGGTCAGAATTATAGTTACACAAACGTATTTAATAATCACATTGGTAAAAAAAACTCTCATAATCTAAATATAAGCATTCCGGGCATAAAAAAACTAATTGATCACTGCTACCTCAGGTACCTGAATTGATTTTGTAACCGTGATGTTGATTTTTGCATCTTTCAGCCCTTTTGATCTGGCAATGAGGGTCAAAGTGCCACTGCTATTTGCCTTGCTCTGCAAAATTACTTGTGCAAGACCATTATAAAGTCTTCTTTTGTTTCCTTTTTCGGCCTCATGAGAATTTGGATCACCATTACCCAGACCTATGATGTTTGCAGGCCCCTGAAGCTCAAATTCAACAGGTAAATTGGCTGTTTCCACAGGTCTGTTTTTTGCGTCCAGTACCCTTACCGTTACAGGAACAGCATCCCAGCCCTCTCCGGCAATAGCATTTCTGTCAGCAATCAGCTCCAGTTTAACAGGAGATGTGGTTGTCTCAACGCTTGAGCGGGATACCTCTTTACCAGCTTTATAACCGATTGCTTCCAGTTTTCCAGGATGGTAGGGGACTTTCCAGGTAATCATTTCATATCGGTCAACCGGGCTGTCTTCTATCTGTTTCCCGTTCAGGAAAAGTTTGATCCTGTCTGCATTGCTTAAGGCCATTACACGAATCTGTTTCCCGGTACTATCGGCTGGCCAGTTCCATTGAGGAATAAGTTGCAGGATAGGTTTGTTTTCAACCCATTGTGCCTGGTGAAGATAAAATGCTGCTTTTGGGAAACCACATTGGTCCATGATCCCAAAGCTTGCACCTGCTGTAGGCCATTCAAAAGGCTGCGGCTCACCGCGGTAATCGAAGGCAGTCCAGACAAAACATCCGGCAAGAAATGGCCGTTCAGCAATTGCTTTCCATGTATTACGGTGTGTCTGACCCCATGAAGGATACTGTGTGTCATAAGATTCAATCAGGTGCTTTTGCTTGTCATTGGCATATTCACCACGTGTCATCTGGGCGGAGGCATCTTCTGAACTGGTTAACTTCATTTCAGGATGTTCTTTATGAAAACGATCATAAACGTCTATCTGGTAATTAAATCCAACGACATCAACGGCCTGTGTAACATTGACAGGTTCGAATAGTCCTCCGTTCGCTGCGGCTGTCACCGGACGTGTAGAATCCAGTTTTTTAACGACAGCCGCCATTCTACGAACCATTTCATAACCAATTTCAGTACCCTGCATAGGTTCTTCATTAAAAACCGACCAAAGAATAATAGAGGGATGATTTCTATCCCTTCTGATCATCCATTCCAGCTGACGCATATATTCGGGTGAGGAATTGAAATTGCGGTTTTCGTCCATTACCAGGATCCCAATCCTGTCGCAGGCAGCCAAAAACTCGGCTGAAGGTGGATTATGTGCACAGCGATAACCGTTTACGCCCATTTCTTTTAGTTTTTTCAACCTGAAATCCCAAAGCGAATTGGGAACGGCTACGCCAACACCCGCATGATCCTGGTGACTACATACACCTTTTATCTTTACATGTTTATCATTGAGGTAGAAACCCGAATCTGCGGTAAAACGGATCGTTCTAAAGCCACAACTTGTAGTCAGGTGATCAGTTTCATTGCCATTTTGTTTGATTACTGTCCTGACCTGATATAACGTCGGCTGGTCAATATCCCATAATTCGGGATTGGACACAGCTATTGTTGCTGAAGTGATATTTTGGTTAAGTGGTGTAACTTCTCCATTAGCAGTGCTTTGACCAATGAGATTTCCTTTTTTATCCAGGAGGCTGGTTTCGATAACATAGCTTGCTGTAGTTTTACCTGTATTTTCAACTGTAGCTTGTACTGGTACAGACCAGGAGCCATTTTTAGCCTTAACAGGTTGTGCATATACACCGTCTGTAATCAGGTGCAGGGGAGATTGTTTGACCAGCCAGGTATGCCTGTATATACCAGCTCCTTCATACCACCAGCCTTCCTGTGCATTGGCATCTACGCGAACTGCGATGTTATTGATTTCATCGCCGTATTTGGCCAAAGCAGTAATATCAATATAAAATGAATTATAACCACACCAGTTGCGGTGTACCACAATGCCATTTACCCAAACCGTACAGTTTGTAGCCACACCATCAAATTGCAGTTCAAGGTGTTTACCATTATCGGCTTTTGATAACTTAAAATTACGGCGGTACCAGCCGAAACCTCGCTGACGATATCCCTGGGATACATTAGCTGTAGAATCAAAAGGCGCTTCAACAGCCCAGTCATGGGGCAGGTTAACCGTTCTCCATTTGGTGTCATTATATTCCGGAGCAGCTGCACCCCATGCTTTACCTGCTTTGGCATTACTATAGCTAACCTCGTGGCCCTTGATTTCAGGGAATGGAATATCGCCCAGATTAAACCGCCATCCTTTATCCAATGACAGGCGTTCATGGTTTTCCTTCTCTGTATTAGGTTTAGTTGGATATGCTTTACTATCTGTAAAATAAATGATTATAAGTAGTATTGAAGTTATTTTAAGAAGGTTATTTTTCATTCCTGTGTATTTAGGTGTGGTTCATAAAGAAACAAAATCACTTTAGCATCGTATACTGTGAATTTACCAAAATACTAAGCGATTTTATCTGGTCATGATCTGGTCAAATAGTTTTAATGATTACCCTGTTTCAGAAATATTAGGTAGCATTGCATAAAACATACTAATTAGTATCTTATGAATAAAGCTACACTGACCAGGCTGAATATATTACAAAAGTCATTTGAACTCGTTTATAAAAATGGTTACCAGGCCACCAGTATAGATGATATTATAGCTACGATGAAGGTGACCAAAGGGGCATTCTTTTATCATTTTAAGAGTAAAGATGAAATGGGACTGGCCATGGTTAAAGAAGTTATGCGACCTGGTATGTATGACACATTGATTATACCGCTGGTTGCTGCTGAAGATCCGCTCACAGCTATCTATGAAATGATGGAGGGTTTATTATCGGATACCCTTTTTTTTGATGCCCGGTACGGATGTCCCGCAATGAGTATGATCGCAGAGATGGCGTCGGTCAATGAATCTTTTAGGGAGGAGCTGGGTTTTCAGGTTAAGCAGTGGCAGGAGGCAATGAGCAGCAGTTTAGAAAATGGCCGGAAAAAAGGAATAGTTAAACAAGAAGTGCATCCCGGTCAGGTCGCTTTATTTCTCACAAGCGGCTATGCTGGCATACGCAATACGGGTAAGGTATTTGGAAGAGAGGTCTATGATGTTTACCTGAAGGAACTGAAGATATATCTTGAACAGTTAAGGTGTGATTAAGTAATAAGTATCTGATTGATAAATTTTTAATGTATTGTACTGAAAATAAAAAATGAGGTCTAAAATTGTTGTAGTATTGTTGTTTTTGCTTCCCCTGATCTATTTGCTGTCCCGTAACAGAAACCAGCGAAGCCTGGTGGCAACCCGGATTGATTTTCCCCAAAAACTATCTGCATTTAAACTTTTTACTGGTGAACCGAAAGACTTGATTCCGTCATCGGGTATAGAATTAATAGAGCTTTCTTCTACGCTTTTTACAGATTATGCTAAAAAACAACGTTTGATGAAGCTGCCTCCGGGTTCCCGTATGAGTGTGACTGGAAACGGCCTTCCTCAATATCCTGAAGGCACATTGCTGATCAAGACGTTCTATTATGATAAGGAGGAGAATGATCCTGCTGCAGGAAGACAGCTTGTTGAAACCAGGCTGTTATTGCTGAAAAATGGTCATTGGAACGCAGGGACTTATCGTTGGAATACCCGGCAAAATGAGGCGTTTTATACGAAGGATACTGCTAATGTGGGGGTGACCTGGAAAAACAAGAATGGGCAACTCAGGAAAATAGGATACCATATACCCAGTCAGCAGGAGTGTGTCAGTTGTCACCAGTTTTCGGATGAAATTATGCCTATAGGCCCAAAGGCGATGAATCTGAACAGGACTGTAACCCGTGAAGGAAATCAACTCAACCAGTTGGTTTATCTGCAAAATAAGGGATTGCTTCAATTCAAGACCGGTTTGTCAAAACTGAGTGCTTTGCCTGCTTATGAAGATACCATGGTTGCAACAGCCTATAGAGCCAGAGCTTATATGGAGATCAATTGTGCACATTGTCATAACCCAAATGGACTGGCTTCGGGGAAGTCTTTATTGCTGAATTATAACATGCCGTATGTACATACAGGCATAGCCATTAATCAGAATAATATAGTTGACAGGGTGAGTAGCCTGGGCGCATTTCATATGCCCAAGCTGGGTACAACGGTTATTGATGAAGAAGGAGTAAAGCTGATCAGGGATTATATTAAGCAATTAAATAAGGTTCATTAATTGCTGTTAGTCAGTTTTATATATTTATTTTCTTAGGTGCCATGATTTGGTTTTGGTAAAAGCTCTTAATCCCTGATGAGATAAGGTTGCACCGATACCAGAGTGTTTTCTGCCACTCCAAGGAACGCCAGCGCTTACCCGGTCACAGCAATTCCAGTATCCTGTACCTGAATCAATTTGTTTCAGGATTTGCTTTGCACGGTTCAAATCGTCGGTGTAAACGGCGGCCGTTAAGCCGTACTCAGTGTCCTGCATTAGTTTTGTGGCCTCTGCATCATCCTTTACCTTCATAATGCCTATAATGGGCCCAAAACTCTCTTCCTGCATCACTTTCATGTTGTTGGTTACATGGGTTAATACGGTGGGCTCGAAATTATATCCTTTACCAGGTTTTCGTTTTCCGCCCTGAAGTAGTGTTGCTCCCTGGTCTAAAGCATCTTTAACCTGGTTTTCTAAAACGCTGAGTTGTTCTTTTCGGGTCAGGGCGCCAATATAAACCCCTTCCTCGGTAGGCAGGCCCGATTTCCAGGATTGAACCTCTTTCAGAAAAGAAGCGATGTAGTCATCATAAACCTTTTCGTGGACATAAATACGCTCTACCGCACAACAACTTTGTCCGTTGTTGTAAAAAGCTCCGTCTGCTGTCCCGGCAGCTACTGCATGAATGTCTTTAACATCGTCTGCAACATACAATGGGTCTTTACCGCCTAATTCGAGCTGGCAGGGAACCATTTTTGCTGCCACTCTTTCGTAAATATGCTGGCCTGTGCGGTAAGAACCTGTGAAAAAATAGCCGTCAAAGTCCATATCCAGTAATTGCTCGCCTGTATCTTTAGCGCCTAATGCGATCTGGAAAACCCCGTCAGGTACTCCGGCCAGTTTGAGCAATCTTTCAATTTCCAGACCGGTAAGGGATGCATATTCAGATGGCTTATACATAACGCCATTGCCGGCTAATAAGGCAGGGATGAAAACATTCACACCAACCAGATAGGGGTAGTTCCAGGCAGAGATGTTACAAATTACGCCCAGTGGATCATAAGAGATTGTTTCCTTTAATTCGTCAGTGTTAGTTATCTGTTCATCAGATAGATATTTTTCTGAATTTTCGGTCATCCACTGGATTCTTGCCCTTGCACCATTGATCTCGTTACGGGATTGCTGCAATGGTTTTCCAACTTCGGAAGTAAGCACTGAAGCTAGCTTTTCTTTCTCTGTTTCGAGTAGTTCAGAAAAGTGCCTGATGACTTTTATCCTTTCGGTAAGGTCTTTTTTTGCCCAGTCTTTAGAGGACGTCTTTAATAGCTGAAGCTTTTGGTTCAGTGAAGCTTTGTTATCTTCCTGTAATGTCGTTATGATTTCTTCTGTAGCCGGATTGATGATGTTCATTTTGCCTGTTTTTTCACTTCCTCTATAAACTGTTCTTTAAGTTTTTGAGATAGCGGGTTTATCTCTTTTTCTTTCATTCTTTCGGGGTGCCACTGCACCGCGAGCATAAAAGCTTTGCCTGTCTTGTCTTTGAATTCCAGTCCTTCGATAAGTTCGTCCGGAGAAACTGAGTAGGAATTAGCTATTAAATTGTCACTTAAGTTGTTTAATGTAACTCCTTGATGGTGTGCGCTATTGACTATTCCTGTTTTTACGTTTGTTATAGCGTATAACATAGAGTTATGACTTATATCGACCTGATGGATCCTATCTTCGGTGGTTTTTTTGTGGATATCATTTGCCTTTCCAATGTCTTCGAGAACTCTTCCTCCTTCCAGGATATTGATGTATTGCATACCTCTGCAGATTCCTAAAACAGGTATTAGATGTGCTTGTGAATATTCATAAATCAGCTTCTCAAAAAGATCCCTTTCCGGCAGGAATTCTGTGGGTTTGTTCGGGTAGTCTGGAGCGCCCTGATAAAAAGAGGGCTCTACGTCAATGCCGCCGGTCAGTACAAAACCAGCACAGGTTTCAATGTCTTTGGTATTGTTCTTTTCGAAGGAAAGTTCAACCAGCTCAAGTTCATTGCCCAGGTCAGTATCGGTGAACCAGTTCCAGTAATTCTGGAAATTAGTTTCGGTATAACTTATTCCGATTTTCTTCTTCATCAGCTTTGCTTAAAGTGCTTTTAGATATAGCTGTTTAAAATCTTCCCTGCTCACTGGTTTTGGATTATTAGGATGCGCAAAATCGGCCAGGGCTAAATCAGCTAAGGTTTCAATATGCTCTGGTTTTACGCCAATCTCACTCAGGGTGTGCGGGATGTTTACTTTTGAATTGAGCTCTGAAAGATACCTGACTACGGCTGCACCAGTTTCCTCTTTGAGCTCCAGTGTTCTGGCGATACGTCTGAACCGGTCTTCAAATCCTGCAACGTTAAATTCCATTCCATAGGGAAGGTTCACGGCATTGGCTAGTCCGTGGTGGGTGTCCAATAAAGAAGAAAGCGGATGCGCCAGGGAATGCACAACACCTAAGCCTTTTTGAAAAGCAATAGCACCCATCATCGAGGCCATCAGCATTTTACTTCTGCTGGCTATATCCGGGCGGTTGGTTGCTGGCTCAATAGCGTCTTTAATCAGGTAAATCCCTTCCAGGGCAATCCCGTCGCATAATGGATGCGGGTTTTTTGCTAAAAAGGCTTCGAGATTATGTGTCAGTGCATCCATGCCTGTTGCGGCTGTTATAAACGGAGGTAAGTCCATGGTTAACAGTGGGTCTGCAAAGACAATCTTAGCCATCAGTTTAGGTGAGAACAGGATCTTTTTCTGATGTGTCACGTCGTCGGCGATGATAGCGCTACGGCCCACTTCGCTTCCTGTACCTGCTGTAGTAGGAACGGCTATGAAATGAGGAACATCATTCGTGACGTAAATATCTCCGCCGATCAGATCGTCATATTTGAACAGATCCTCTCTGTGGTTTACTCTCAGTACAATGGAACGAGCCACATCTATAGCTGCACCACCACCAATTCCGATAATACAATCTCTTGAAGTATTATCCCATACCTCCGTGCCTTTGTATACATCACTTTTAACGGGGTTTTTGTGAATGTCGCTAAAGACTTCGACCGAAAGGTGATGTGTCTGCAGATCGCTTATAATTGCCTTAAAAAAGGATAAGCCGGCTATAGTTGGATCTGTTACGATCATTGGTCTTTTTAAACCGTTTTGCTGAAGGTAAGCCGGCAGTTCCTGAATTGCCCCGGCTCCGAAACGAATAGTAGTCGGAAAATTATACTGATATACTTTATCAAATGTCATGGCTATTGTATTTAAATAATTTCGAAATATCGTTTAAGCTCCCAGTCAGTCACCACTTTAGCGTATTGTTTCCATTCCCATTCCCTGGTTAACGTAAAATGTTCGACAAACTGTTCACCAAATAATTCTTTAGCTATGGGTGATTGTTTCATCCGCTGAGTGGCTTCATGCAGGTTCTGCGGTAAAACTCCGTGGGAGAGGTCTTTATACCCATTCCCTTTGGTGGCGGGTTGCTGTAGTTTGATTTTATGTTTGATGCCATATAAGCCTGCTGCTAAACAGGCCGATAAAGCGAGATAAGGGTTCGTGTCTGATCCAACGACCCTGGTTTCGAGCCTTGTGGCCTTAATGCTACCCGGCAGAGCCCGTAAAGCAACGGTTCTGTTGTCAATACCCCAGGTTAAGGTTGTAGGGGCCCATGCGCCTTCAACGAGTCTTTTGTAGCTGTTTACTGTGGGGGCGATCATGGGTAGAATATGCGGAAGACAATAGAGCTGACCGGCGATGTAGTTTTTCATCAGTTCGCTCATTTTTTCCGGATCACTTTCTTCGTAAAAGAGATTCTTTTTAGCGTTCTTATCCCAGAGGCTTTGATGGACGTGGCCGCTGCAACCAGGAAGATCTTCACTGAATTTGGCCATAAAGGTAGCCATGATGCCGTATTTGTAGGCAATTTCCTTGACTGCAGTCTTAAATAATATAGCCTGATCTGCTGCCTGCAACACAGGGGCGTATTTTATCGCGGCCTCGTAAACTCCTGGGCCAGTTTCGGTATGCAGGCCCTCAATGGGTACGCCAAATTTGGTCAGCAGATCAAACAGATCATTCATGTACTCGCTGCCTAAGGAACTGCGCAGAATAGAATAACCAAACATGCCTGGAGTCAAAGGTTTGAGGTTTTTGAAACCTTTTTCATGTGCACTTTCTGGAGTCTCGGCAAAGTTAAACCATTCAAATTCCTGCGAAAAATAGGGCAGGAAACCTGCTTGCTGGGCTTCCGTCTGTATTTTACGCAGCAATTGACGCGGACAGGTGTAAGCAGGTGTATCCTGGTGGTCCAGAAAGTCGCCCAGGAAAAATGGGATGTCGTTTTCCCAGGGGATCTGGCGGAAGGTGTCCAGGTCCAGTTTAACCAGTGCATCGGGATATCCGGTATGCCATCCTGTGAATTTTACATTGTCATAGGCTACATCACCTACGTCCCATCCAAAGGTGACATCGCAAAATCCGATGCGGCCTTCCATAACGGAGGCAAATTTCTCCGCCGAAATATACTTTCCTCTTAACACGCCGTCAATATCGGCTATAGCCACTTTGACTTTGTTCGCTGGGTGTTCTTTGATATACGCTAATATTTCTTGTACTGTCATTGATCAACTGGTTTAAGGAGTTTATACAACAAAAAGGCAATTCCGATTATAGAAAAATAGATCAGACCTAGCTTGATGTTAAAGATGAACATGGCTATGATCGACCCGGTAGCGATGATTAAAGAGATGACTGGCAAGGCAGGGTAAAGAGGAACACGGAAAGGGCGGTGCAGTTCTGGTTCCCGGTTTCTTAAAACAATGATCGAAATCATGGAAATGATATACAGGGTCAGCGCTCCGAATACTGAGATAATAATGATTTCGGAGGTTTTACCGGATAACAAAGCAAAAATGCCAATGACCATGTTTCCAAACAGCGCATTTGCCGGAGTCTGGAATTTTGGAGAAATTTTTCCCAGAAAGGAAGGAATGTTGTGAGCACGTCCCATTTCATAAGTGGAGCGTCCGGCCGCCAGGATCAGCCCATGAAAAGAAGCTACAAGGCCAAACAAACCCACGGTAATCAGTAAATGATACATCAGGTGGTTGCTTCCTGTGATTTTTGCCAGTGCCAGAGGGAGCGGGGAGTCTGAAGTTTCGCCGCTGATGCCGTTTTTGTAGACGATGGCTTCCCATCCGGCAATACCTGTGGCTGCTATGAAAATGAGGACACATAAGACAACAAGGGTGAATATGGCCCAGCCAAAGCCTTTACTGATGTCCTTTTGAGGATTTTTGGTTTCTTCGGCAACATTTGCCAGTCCTTCTATACCGAGAAAAAACCAGATGGCAAAGGGTATCGCTGCCAGCGCACCATCCCACCCATTAGGGAAAGAATTGTGCGTCAGGTTTGAGAGTTGAATTTTAGGAAGGGCAATGCCTGAAAAGAGCAATAATTCACCTACAGCGAGAACGGTGACAATGACTTCGAATGAAGCCGCAGCTTTAATACCATAAATATTGAGTGCGGTGAAGATGAGATAAATGACGATTGCACTGGCCAGGATAGGAACAGTTGGGAAAAATGCATTAAAGTAGGCTCCGATGGCAAAAGCAATAGCGGGTGGGGCCAGGATGAATTCGACGATTTGAGCGATACCTGCTATAAAGCCGATGTTGTTGCCCATGGCTTTGTTGGCGTAATCAAATACTCCTCCTGCTTTTGGAATTGCACAGGCCAGTTCTGCGTAGCTGAAAGTAAAAGTTACATACATCAGGGCAATGACAACTGTGGCAATTGCCATGCCGCCTGTACCGCCTTTTTCAAGGCCCAGATTCCAGCCGAAGTACATCCCTGAAATCACATAACCTACTCCAAGTCCCCAAAGCATAAATGGAGTCAGTGTTTTCTTTAACCCCTTAGGTTCTGTCATTTATGCTATGTTTAGTATGGAACTAAATATAATATAAAGTATTTTAAAAAGTCATTTCAGATTAACTTTTTCTTGTTGCTAACCAGTTAAAAGCAAATTGATGTACTTCATCACTTCGGTCAACCTTGGTTTCTTTTCCATCTTTTACCGTGATTTCCTGAAATCCATGGTTGCTGTTCGGATAAACTTTATAAGTGAGATTCTTTTTGCCTCTTCTCAAAAATTCCAGTTTAGCATAGTCTATATCAATAATGGTCTGATTGTTATCTTTTCCTCCAGCGACATATAAAATAGGAATATCAAGCTTAAGCATGTTTTCCAGAGGGGTGAATTGGGAGAAACTGCTCCATTTGAAGTAGGTTGCCCCAAACCATTTTTTATCAGTGGCTTTGGGATTAGCATAAATCTTTTCATATACCGTATATAATGAATCGACTATTTGCTGGCCCTGCTCCTGAGTGATTTTATTTCTGTCGGCATCAAGCCTGGCATTGATTATAAAATCATACAGCTGATTTTGTGCATTTCCGACAAAGCAAACTATTTGGGTAACTTTTTTATTAAGTACTGCGACCATAGGAGCGACCTGAGATCCTTCGGAATACCCCATTACAACAATGTGTTTTTTGTCAACTGGAATTTTCCTGATCAGGTAGTCAATGGCTTTTGATGCAGCGCCCGCACGCCATTGCAGGCTATAGAGACGATTATAAATCTCATTCTCCGGATAAAATGGCTTACCTGATTCATAATGCAGGCTATCGCTAAAAGGCGTTCCAGGTTTGCTAATAAATACAATAGTGTAGTCCCTGGAATATTTTATGAAATCGAAAGCAATGGAGGTGTTATAATTTCCAGAGCTTTTACGGTAAAACAACGGATAATTACCAGAGCCATCAATATAAATCAGCAATGGTTTTTTTGCTGCCCCATTTGTTTTGGTTACATGGATGAGAACAGTTCCTAATTGCTTGTCTGCAAGTGTATAATGTTCAAAGTACTTTTCCCAGGGACTTTGCGCATGGGACCTGAGGCTTCCCAGAAGCAATAGGAGTACTGCTATTAATTTTAATGAAGAAGAGTTATTCATCTGAGTTTATTTTCTGAGGCTCATTGGCCAGTGTAACATTCCATTATACCAAGTATACTATTTTTCACGCAAATCCTTACGGCTAATTTCAGTCAGTTTTTAGAAATAACTAAATCTGTTTTGATGTCTTCTATTAGTGGTGATGGCAACTAGCCAGTCTGGTAATGGTGGGTTTTTCTAGATTAACAATGATGTTACCAGTATTTGAAAATATATTTCAATAATATGTAATTATTATTTGTTTTTACGGTTTTTCTATGTGAAATTGTGTTTATTAATTAATTATTATTGACCTACTTAGTGTAAAAAATACCTTATCCGTAAGCTTTGTAACAAGAATATTAGTTTGTAATTTGTAAAAATCAAATAATTATAATATTGTTTATCTTAAAGTTAAATTAACCTGTAATTAACATCCCAATGAAAAACATCGAAGTATTTCTTAAACCCAACGTCGTAATGGAGCCATTAATAGACAGATGGTATGCATGGAGTCACCTTATTTCTCCTGCAACTGCTGCTATGAATATAGCTGGCAGGCACCTTACTATAATGGAGTCTTATTTAATGGCACCGGAGCTTCATGCCGAGGCCGTCCTGAATCCCAAATTAAGAGGGGGCCCTTTTATGGACATACCTGTTGAAAGAGCTGAAGAAGTAAAAGTTATATATGAAGACACGTTATCGAGACAACAATCTGTATTGGGATTTTCAAAAGCAGTAAATAAATTAGATAAACTCTTAAAAGCTGATGCGACAGGTTTTGCAATGGAAGAGCTGTATGCCAATGTCCCTGAAGAACTTAAAGGATATGTAGAGTTGTATTACGATCGCAACAATAATGGAGGGTTCAGGTTCTTTGAACCTCTTTTATATGATAGTGCCTATTATAATAAAAGTTCTCAAAGTATGGCCTTCTGGATTACCGATAATGATCACAGACCTTTTTGTTTAAGTACGCCAAGATTAAATGACGAGCGTACCCTGAATTTAGAAATTCCGTTTGATCATGCTGGTATCGATGAACTGGCCAAAATGAAGAGAAGCCCTAAATCAATGGAATACATTAAAGAAATACTGGGCATTACTGAAGATCAGTCGGCGCTTTTTGAGACTTTCTTTACCACAACCCCTCCGCCTGTGTATGAGAAGTATACAGGTGATAAGATCCGGATGCGGTATTTTGGACATGCTTGCATACTTGTAGAGACCAAGGATATCAGCATATTGGTTGATCCGCTGATCAGTTATTATGGATATCATTCTGAGGTAGATCACTTCTCGGATGAAGATCTTCCTGATACTATTGACTATGTACTGATAACGCATAACCATCAGGACCATATCCTGTTTGAAACATTATTGCCTTTACGCCATAAAATTAAAAATATCATAGTGCCTAATACCTGCAGTGGAAAACTTCAGGATCCGGATTTAAAACTGATGTTTAATCATATTGGTTTTCATAACGTGACCTCCATCAATGAAATGGAGTCCATCAAATTTGCCGATGCAGTGATTACAGGAATGCCTTTTACAGGCGAACACAGCGACTTGAATATCTTAACGAAGGCTTGTTATTTTGTACAGTTCGGAGGTTTTAAAATAGCCTTTTTTGCCGATTCAAGGATCATGGAACCACAATTGTATGCCCACGTTCAGAAGAAACTGGGGGATATTGATGTTATTTTCCTGGGAATGGAATGTGATGGTGCCCCTTTATCGTGGTTGTACGGACAATTGCTTACCCAAAAGCTGCCCCGGGACCAGGATAACAGCAGAAGACTGTCAGGTTCTGATTGTAAAAAAGGAATGTCCCTGGTGAATATCTTCAATCCCAAAGAAGTTTACGTTTATGCAATGGGCCAGGAGCCCTGGGTTGAATTTATAAGTAGTATCAAATATACTGATGAATCAAATCCGATTGTTCAATCCAACAAGTTGATAGAAGAGTGTAAAAGCAGAGGAATTGTTGCTGAACGATTATTTGGAGAAAGAGAAATATTATATAACAAATAACTGGTTTCCCCGGCCAGCACACATTTTACCAGAATCATATCTACCAACCCCACAACCTATGGGGATAAAAAAACAAATCCAAATGACAACTTATTCTAATAAATTTCCATTGCATCCTGCTCAACAGGATGTATATATTGATCAGTTATTTAATTCGGACAGTCCGCACTACAATATCAATTGTTACTTTAAAATTACCGGCGCATTGGCCGTTGATAAATTTATCGAGGCTGTAATTTCTTCTCATGCTGTTTTTGATGTTTTTAAAATGGCTATCGGAGCAGATGATTTTGTTCCCAATTATGAGTTAGTTGATGATGACCGCCTGAGCGTTCAGCGCATTGATTTCAGTCATCAAGATCATCCCGCCGAATCTATTCGCCAATGGATACATAACGAGGGTAATCAACCTTTTGTAATTGAAAAATCAAACTTACTTGTAGAACAACATTTACTCAGGGTATCGGATACTGAACACTATTATCACTTTAAATTCCATCATATGCTTTTTGATGGCTATAGTGTTAAAATCTGGTCAAATTATATTTCCAGGAAATACAAGAGCCTGTTGAATAATGATGGTGAAGTCTTTACAGCGCCTTCCTATTTATCAGCAATAGAAAAGGCCATCGCTTATAAACAGTCCGATGCCTATAAAGCCAGTGGTGTATATTGGAAGGATAAAATTGGCGCTAAACCATCCTCTGTCCTTCAGCGCAGATTTGATGTGATTAATAAATCTGGAAAAGAAAGTGCCCTTTATATTTATGCACTACAAAGTGATGAACAAAGACAATTAGAGCAGTTAGCCACTAATTGCGGGGTGAGTATCCAGCATTTAACGATAGCTGCAATGGCCATCTATCTGGCAAAAATGTATGGACAGGAGACCTCTTTTTTTGGAACACCATCTCATAAGAGAAAGCAAAAACAACTCAGAGAGATTTTAGGGATGTTTTCGGGAATAGTTCCGGTTAAAGGAACTTATCAGTCTGAGATTAAACTCATAGATTTTATAAAAAGTATCAGCCGTTCTCAAAGAACAGATCATAGTCATCTTGAATATCTGGTCAGTGATTTAAGCAGGGATTTTAAACATGATCCTGTAGACGGGCCATTCTTTGAAATTATTGTCAATTATGTGGTGTTTGGCGAATTGCTTGATTTAGGGCCGGATATCCAGACAGCCTATTCATTGGCTTATAGCGAATATCAAAAGGCCCCTTTAGAAATCATGTGGCTCGAATATGGAGATAAACAGCCTTTGGAACTTAGTATAGGATTCCGATACGAGTACTTTCAGTTAGCTGAAATTGAGTTGCTTTTGAAAGAATTATTATCCATCCTTAAACAGTTTGATCAGAAGCTTGAACAACCTGTCGGAAATATTCAGGTTAACGCCGGAATGGGAATTCCTGCATTTGTGAAAGCAGGCAGCAATCCGGTAAGCAGGAACGAGGCTACAAAAGAGAAACTAGAAAAAACATATGCTGATTGCCATTTAAAAGATATCAGGGAGCAGGCAAAAACAAATGATCTTTCTTTAGATGGCCTATTTTTAGGGGCTTATCTATTTGTACTGGACCTGTTTTCAGATCAGGACGAAATCAACCTGAATATATCGATAAATAGTGGAGAAATTGATGAAAGTAATGTGGTTTTCAGCCATAAACGGGCGGTGGATTTCTCTACCTGGCAAGCTTATTTTGCAAAGGTCGAACAGGGTTTGTCTGAGCTCAGAAAGCGTAAAACTGCCTTTTCTGGTATTAAAATTACAAGTGGTTACCTGGATTGCCTGATCAGTCCGGAAGAAGGTCTGCTGTTTGTCAGTTATGAACTGAGCGGAGCACTTAAAGGTGGTAAAACACTGACTGATGTTCAACTTTATTTTGAGCAGGTGCTAAATGCTTACAGGAACCATTATGATGAGCAGGTTATAGCTGTTTCGGTGTTGCCTGCACAGGAACTGAGTTTATTAAACAATTTTAACCGGACAGATTTTGCTTATCCGCATGACAAGACACTGGTAGAACTATTCCAGATGCAGGCTGAGCAAACCCCGGATGCAGTTGCAGTGGTCTATTCTGATCAGCAGTTAACTTACAGGGAACTTGACGAGCAAAGTAATCAGTTTGGAAATTATCTTCGCCGGGCAGGTGTCCGCGAAGAGATGCTGGTGCCAGTTTGTATAGATCGTTCTCTGGATATGATCATGAGTATCCTGGGTATTCTGAAAGCTGGCGGAGCTTATATTCCGGTTGATCCGGAGTATCCTGAGGATCGTATCAGTTTTATGATTGATGATGCAGGCGCGACTATTGTAGTTTGCAGTGAGGATACCAAAGCTTTACTGGCTTATCATGCAGGGATCCGGGTGATTTCAATAGATGGCGACCGGGAACTGATCTCGCAGGAATCATGGTCACCAGTGCCGGCTATTCTTCGCGCAGATAATTTGTGTTATGTCATGTATACTTCAGGTTCTACCGGCAGGCCTAAAGGCGTAATGATTGCGCATAGAAATGTAATCAATCTGGTCAGTGACCGTCAACGGACTTTAAAGGTAGCTCCTGGTGATAGAGTGGCCTCATTTACAAATTACACTTTTGACCCTTTTGTAGAGCAGTTGTTCGTGGCTTTGCTGCACGGTGGAAGACTGGTACTCATACCCAGGGAAGTATTGCTGGATAGCAATGCGGTTCTTGCTATTCTGGAAAGAGAGCAGGTTACTTATGTGCTAAATACACCTGGTTTTTTAAGTAATATACCTCCGGAAAAGCTTCCGGGTAGCCTGAGAGACCTGATGGCTGGTGGAGATCGTTGTACGACTTTACTGGCGCAGTGTTTTACCACGCGTCCGGGACTGAAGTTTTCCAATGCCTATGGTCCGACTGAGTGTACAATAACTTCTACGGTCTATCACTACGATGAAAATGATGATAATGGCGAGTATTTGCCGATTGGTAAACCGGTAGGCAATACGCAGATCTATATACTGGGGCCAGGAGGTAATTTATTGCCCTTAGGAATACCTGGTGAGATTTATATAGGTGGCGACGGTGTGGCACGTGGTTATTTGAACCGTGAAGAATTAACGAGAGAGCGTTTTATTCCGGATCCTTTTAATACAACAACCGGAGGTCGATTATATAAGACGGGCGATGTAGGCAGGTGGCTTGGAGATGGAAATATTGAATTCCTGGGACGGATAGATGACCAGGTTAAGGTACGCGGATATCGTATTGAGCTGGGTGAAATTGAAAATGCAGTTCAGCAGAGTGGTTTGGTTGCACAGTGCGTGGTCATTGTCCGTGCGGATGAATTTGGCAGTAATCAGCTTGTTTGTTATGTAGTTCCGGACGGGGGCTTTAGCAGGGAGAGTCTGGTGACTTATCTGGAAACCCGGGTACCGGAGTATATGGTGCCAAGGCTAATTGTAGAGATGGATGTATTCCCGCTGACTTCTCATGGTAAGGTGAATAAAAAAGCATTACCTGCAGTAACTGCCAAAGATCAGTTAAACAGGAGTTATGTCCCTGCCAGTAATGAGATTGAATCGCTGTTAATCGGTATCTGGGAGGAGCTGCTTCAATTATCTCCTATAGGAATTAATGACAACTTTTTAGAGCTGGGCGGTCATTCTTTACTGGCCATGCGGGTGAGTGGTTACATCCGAAAGAGACTGGATGTGAATGTCCCGGTAAAGAACATATTCCAGTGTAAAAATATAGAGAAACTGGCAGCATACATTGCCGCAAACAGAATTGCTGATCCGGATCATTTACCTATTCCGGTTAATGGGTCAAAAGAACAGATTCCTTTATCTTATGGACAGGAGGGACTTTGGCGGATAGATCAGCTGAGTGGAAGTACGCAATATCATATGCCTTTATACTTCCGGTTATCCGGGGTATTCAGTGTTGAAGCATTGGAGCAGTCTATTAATGAAGTCATTAATCGTCATGAGATATTGCGGACAGTAATCCATCAGGACGGCTCAGGGCAACCTTTTCAGGTGATTACAGCAAAAGACAACTGGTCACTGGACAGGATTACCGATTATCAGGGAGGTGAAGCAGGTTTAACAGGTTTGCTGTCATCTTTGTCTTCGGTACCTATGGATTTACATGCTGACCACATGTTGCGTGGACACCTGGTCCGACTGTCAGAACAGGAACATGTACTGGTCATCGTTCTGCATCATATTGCCGCTGATGGATGGTCGTTATCTGTACTGGTCAGAGAACTGGTTTCCCTATATCAGACTTATACGGATGGTTTAAAAGCAGAGCTTCCTGCACTTCCATTACAATATAGTGATTATGCCATCTGGCAGCGTTCACAGGAAGATTCGTGGGATGCAGATCTGACTTACTGGAAAGACCGTTTGGACGGAGTTAATCAGCTTGATTTACCTACAGATTATCCAAGGCCAGCTATACAAAGCACTAAAGGATCAAGCTCAGTGTTTAAGATCGATGCAGAATTGTCTGCAAGTCTGAAGCTATTATCGCGTCAGCATGATGTGACGCTGTACATGACCATGTTATCTATCTTTAAGGTTCTGCTTCATCGTTATACTCATCAGGACGATATTTGTGTAGGTAGCGTGATTGCAGGCCGCACACGTCATGAACTGGAAGGACTGGTCGGCTATTTTGCCAATACGCTGGCGTTGCGGAGTAATCTGGGTGGTAACCCTTCTTTCCTGAGTTTGCTTCAACAGGTCAAAGACATGACTCTTGGAGCTTTTGAACATCAGGATGTACCTTTTGAGCGTGTTGTCGAGGCTGTTGGTCAGGAACGTGACAAAAGCCGTAACCCTTTGTATCAGGTTATTTTTACTGTGCAGAATATACCTGATGTACCTGAATTCAGCCTGGGAGAGGCTGTTTTGTCAGAATACCGGACAGAACGGGAGACCAGTCAGTTTGATTTGAACATCGCTGTAGTAGAAGCGGCAGATGGAATAGAGATTCAGGTTGAATATTGTACTGATCTGTTTAGCAAGGATACGATAGACCGGATGTTTACGAATTACCAGGAACTGATTGGTTCAATTGTATCATCACCTTTACAACAGATTGGTGAGCTTCCGATACTGGATGAATTACAGCAGCAACATTTGTTATATGATTTCAATGCAACTACTGTCGCTTATCCAGATGATCAGACTGTAGTTGATTTGTTCAGTGCTCAGGTTTTGCGTAGCCCTGATGCTATTGCACTGGTTTATTCAGATCAGCAGCTGACTTACCGCGAACTGGATCAGCAGAGTAACCAGTTAGGGCATTATCTGCGTCAGGCAGGAGTCAAAGAAGATATCCTGGTGCCGATCTGTATAGACCGTTCCATTGATATGATGATTGGTGTACTGGGTATTTTAAAGGCTGGAGGAGCTTATGTGCCAATCGATCCGGAATATCCAAAGGAACGAATTACCTACATGCTTGCAGATACAGCAGCTAGTTTAGTTTTAAGCAATGAAGCTAACCGGGCACTGCTGGATAATTATGCTGGTGTTCGTGTGATTTCTATTGACGGAGACCAGAAGGCTATTGATGAGAGTTCATCTGATCCGGTAATTAATAGTCTTATTGTTAGTAATTTATGTTATGTGATGTA
>NZ_JACHCC010000017.1 GCF_014207135.1 Pedobacter cryoconitis
AAATACCATACGGCATTTTTCAGGCAGCTTTTCAACCTCTTCATTCATCAATTCCAATAACAGTATGTAGTGTATCCTGTCTTCCAGATCTCCGGTATCGGTAAGATGCTCCGATTTCTCCCGATCACGTTCCTCAACAGAAAATTTCATCGCCCGCTTTAATAAATGAAATATTCTATATTTTATTGCCGTTGCCAGATAGGCGGTAATATTTTCTATAACTGCGTTTTCCCTGTTTTTCCAAAGACTCACCAATACATCGTGAACAACATCTTCAGAAGATTGTAAATCCTTTAAACGGTTATATGCAATACCATACAATATTTTCCAATATCGATTATAAATTTCAGTAAATGCCACACTATCCCCCGCTTTCAAAAGGTTAGTTAATTCACCTTCAGAAAACAAATTGTACCCTTCCATGATCTAAAAATTTATGCTATACTTTCCCAGCCACATTCTGGCACTTTAAATCTCTTTCCAATTATCTTTCACCATTCTTATTGTATATTGAGACGCAGGCAGCACCTATTTGCTACAAAAAAAAATAAAATAATATTGATGCAAAATCTCCATCTTACTGCCAAGTCTAATTAATGCTTTATTCATATGGTTTTCTACTGTACCGGTAGAAATATTCACCTTTTCTGAAATCCCCTTTACAGCTAAATCTCCCTCCCTGCTGTATTTAAATACTATCCGGCATTTTTCAGGTAGCCTTTCAACCTCTTCAATCATCAATTCCAATAAGAGTGTGTGGTGTATCTTGTCTTCCAGATCCTGGCACCTTAAATCTCTTTCAAATTTTCATTTCATCATACCAATAAGATGTTCCTTCATGGAAATCATGACATTTCTACAAGAATTAATTACACAAAATCAATTATAATTAAAATAATTACACAAAAAAATTGAAAAACAACGAAATTCTTATCTAAATTCTAATTTTTTACTATTTAAAAGTTGTAAAATAAATAATTTTAAACAATTTAAAAAATTTTATATGAATTTACAACTTTAAATAATCCAATCTACCAGTTAAACCCACCTTTTCAGTTCGCCATGATATAGACGGTAGAATCTGGATAGCTCCAACACAAATTATCAAACCTGCAATCTATTGACAGTGATATTATTTTATTCTTTTTCAATATTGAATAGGTGCTACCTCTTTCTCTATACACTCTCATACATAAGTAATCTTATATCAAATGAACAGTTCGTTAAACTTCGGTTTAAAGGATTGTCTTATTTACGGGTATGTATTAATCCATCAAGAGCTGAAAAGTTGTGGCTGCTGCCGCTATTGTTTCAGTAGTAAAAGCAGGAACTAAGTAACCTATGAGGTACATTAATAAAGAGACATCTCCAAAAGCCCAATAAGAATCAAATAAACTATAAAACCATTAAGTATGAACATTTTAAAAAAAAACATTTGTCGCTTAGTTACCCTGTCCGTAGCTGGCCTGCTCTGCCTTTCGGCATGTAAAAAATCGACTACCCCGAGTCCATTGGAAGATCAAAACAACCTTTCTTTAAGTTGCATTAATCCTGCTAATACTCCTATGACTGCTAATGCCCTTCCATCCACTGCTTTGATAGCTTATGTGGAAACTAACAATAATAACCTCAACAACATGGGGTTGTTCACCTTAAGTGGAGTAAACAGTGCTAAAAACGGCTTACCTATCGTCAATGTTGCTTGTATCTTTGCCGGCAATATTAACCTTAGTCAGGAGGCAACGCCAAAAGCTGTAGTTTCGTTAAATGCACAAACATACTATTTGCTCGAGAAAACTGACTATGTAAAAAAATTGCATGAAAAAGGCATCAAGGTAACCTTAAGCTTATTGAACAATCATGATGCCAGCGGATGGAGCCAGTTCACAAGTCAGGCTGATGCGGATTATTTTGCAAAAAGTGTAAAAGCCACTGTCGATAAATACAGTTTAGATGGAGTGGAGGTTGATAATGAATACTCTAACGGAATTCCAAATGATAAATCAATGCCTATGGTCATAGCTGCCATTCGCAAGTTACTGCCAACAAAAATAATTGGACTTTATTTATTCAACGTGAGTGATACTGAAATCAAAAATAGTGCGTCATCAATAACTTATGCTATCACTAATTTTGGAGGTACCTTTACTGGAAACGATATCCCAGCTAATAAAATATTTGTTGAAAGTTCCTCTTTAGATATAGCTGACAATACTGCCTCTGCCATCAAGAATAAAGGCGGAGGTGTGATGCTTTTCAATGCCAATGGCGGCAGCAGATCTGATTTCAATAGTTTCGCGACAAATGTTTATGGTTCTAAAGCTAAGGTATCCTCAACAGCTTTAGCAACTGATGGCCCGGATAATGGTAACTCGCCGGTAGTGAGTATTGATAAAAATTCCGATGGAAGCATAAAAGATGTTCATTATTATGTTTTGCCAACGGCTACTGGTACAGCGAATGTAATGCGATCCAAATAATATTAAGGACATAAAAAGCCTGCATCATAAGAAAATCATGACCAGGCCGATCAAAAAAGAAGGCTTCGGAAACCACCCCGAAGCCTAAAATAAACCGACTAACAAACCAAATTATGAATACGATGGGTAATCCTGGACGCTTAATAAATTGAGGAAGCTATAATTCTTTTTTAAGGATATAACCTCGTTCATTGAGCTTATTATGCCTAGAAACAAACTGTTTCCTCCCCAGTTACAATTTACTCTGTTTTTTATAAATAAGACCCGAACGATACTTAATGCTAAATTAAAATCTTCAATAGCCGATTTTGTATCAATATGTATATAAAAATCTGCTTCAGGGTGATGAAGCCGCTTAATCAATCTTATCAACTGATCAGGATTTTTATGAGCCATGATAATATGTGCAATACGCATATTTAATTTTGAGGGTAAATATTTTATTCTGGTTTATAGCACTTTGCGGTATTGGTCCTGTCATATTCAGATTAGTCTCTTTCCAATTGTCTTTCATAATAATTATAGTATATTGAGACAGGGGCATCACCTATTCGATACAAAAAAAATTATCCAGACAAACTTCCCTCCCTGCTATATTTAAATACCATCCGACATTTTTCAGACAGCTTTTCAACCAATCCATCCATCAATTCCAATAAGAGTATGTAGTGTATCCTGTCTTCCATATCTCCGGTATCGGTAAAATGCTCCTTCATTGGCATTATGTCACCATCATGAGCATTAGCTTTAATTACCATAAAAACCACAGTCTCCGCGATGAGAAAAGTAGATTTATTCAGCCAAATATTAGCTCATATTTCGAGAGAAAAATTTGACAAGTTAGTCTTGAAACACCAAAGTGATAAACATGCCAAAGGACTAAAGCTGGATGTCCCTCTTTTTGCTCAACTATGCACTTCGGGAATTATTAATTAATTTTTTGATGGTAATTACCGGCATGGTAGATTTCACAACCATTTGTAGGTTTTGTTGTTTCGCTATATCGTAATAAATAGAGCTGGTGGTAGATACCATTCCGATTACCTAAACGCTTGCATTAAAGGCAGGCCCTCCGCCTGAAAATTTCCGGCGGACCACACCCTCACTATAATAGTAAGGCATTCCTTCTGGATGTGTAATGGCACGAACGGCTGAGCCTACTTGTGGTGGCTCACCCAATTCCAATGCTTTTTATTTATTAACCCAGGTTTTTTCCCCTTTTTTCATTTTATCAAGGGTCTTTTGGTAGTTGCCTTTTTCTTCGGCTGAAACCAGATCCAGTCCCTGCTGCTCTATTACAATTGCCTCTTCTTTCTTTCCCATTTTATAAAGTAAATTGGCATAGGTATCTAAAATAGCAGCATCTTTATGCTGTGTTTTTTCGACACTACGCTTACTCCAGCTTAAAGCAGCAGCAATACAATCCGCATCTTCACAATTCTCAAAAACTGTCCAGGCAAAGGAATTCAATGTTGGTCCGTCAGCATCCTTACCATATTTTTCCATATAAGACAACACGGCGGGCTGATATTTAATCCATTTTTGGGTTTTTTCATAAAATTGGACCTGTAAGAGACTAGTTGATCTGTTCAGCTCAATGGAAGGATATTTAGCCTTTACAACGGCAATAAGAGAATCCAGATTTACAGTAGCGCTCCTTAAAAGAGGATAGATATTTTCTTTAAGAACTACATCACTTAGAATTTTATCCACTTTATCTTTACCCAGTATGGCATCAATTTTTTTACGGTTTTTAAGCATCAGTTCAAACCCTTCACTTTTACTGTCTTTTATACTCCGACTTAAAAAGTCCAGATTTTCCTTAGTATAAAGGTTGGTCTGTGTTTTCAGGTAAGCTGCTGAAAGTTTTGCCGAATTATCTGGATCATAAGCCGCTTCAGCAACGGCAACTAATTCCTTTATGGCCTGGGGGGACATACTACCGGCTTCAAATTTTTTAAGCAGCGTATAATATTGTGTTTCGGGATGTAAAGCTTTTTCCGCCTTGGCAATAAATCCATCCACGTCCCCGCCCCCCACTATCCGGTGTACTAAATCGCCATTTGGTGAAAAGATCAAAAATGTGGGATAGGCTTTAATTCCATACGCTTTACCAATGGAATCTGCATCTTTATACCAGCCTTTCACCTCTTCACTATCACCAGTAGTTTTATCAAATTGCACCTTTACATTTACGAAGTTTTTATTAAAAAAATCGCCCATTTTATCTTGAGGAAAAATAGTGTTGCTCATATATTTACAAGGACCACACCAGGTAGTAAAGCAATCTACAAGAAGATACTTATTCTCCTTTTTAGCCTTTTCCTTAACCTGCACCCAAGTTAATCCGTGCTCAAAATGTGTCCCTTTGTCTTGTGCTGATCCTATAAACGGGATCAATAGAAATAACATTACTAATTTTTTCATTTGTTTTTTTTATAATTATTAAATAATAGTATCCATTAACCTGGATTCGGTTTTATCCGTTTTTTTGTCCAGATCAGCACCGCGAAGGTTCACTGCTACTATTTTGCCTTGCGGATCAATTAAAAAGTTGCTCGGAATAGATGAATGCCATACAAGCTGGCTACCTGGATAAAACCAATTACATTGACCCCTTCTCGCCAAAATACAACATTTCGCGAGACATCAGATATTCAGCGTTTTGATGGGGTAATTCAGGTTAGGTTTGTGCACATTTTCTACTCTCTCTTTTATACTAAGTGTATGGAGAAAGAGGTAGCACCTATTCAATATTAAAAATAAGTGAAAATAACTATGATTTTAGCAGACTCGATTTAGAAAAACAAAACCATGAAAGAAACAGAATACAGCATACCCGGTTTCTTTCGTGGTTAAATTAACACCCCAAATAGCACTATTCGTGAAGCACCAAGATGGCTTTAACAGATTTATTTAATACCTCATTTACAGTGCTGCTGGCAAATAAACGGTAAATAATATTGTGATTTCTTTTCACTAAGCACAGAATGTCGGTTTTATTATTTTCTATAAAATCTATAATCCCATTTGACGTCTTACCTTCATCATCAACATAGTTAAAATTAATTTCTACTGAAGGAATCAAATCCTGCAATTTTTTTTCCCCATTTTTTATGGCTTTTACATCCATATCTTTTTCGGAAATATGAAGTACCTCAAGCTTTTTCGGTTCAGAAACCTTTAGTATCTGTGTTAATGCCTTAACATCCTTTACCGATAACCTGGTTGTCTTATAATCCGTAGCCAAAGTGATTACCCATGTTGCAGGTAACTGGCTATCTATAGGCACAATTAATGTCGGGATTCGCATTTTTGTAACCACCATACTGGCATTGCTGCCTACAATACCTTTAATACCTGTAGCTCCTGTAATACCCATCACTAAAAATGATACTGCATTATACTCTGTATATTTAGTAATCACACTCCTTAGAAAGCCCACATCACAAATGGTTTTAATTTTTATGTCTTGATAATCTTCAATCTGACTGAATGTCTCAACCCACTCTTTTAAAGCGGATCTTTTTTTAGCGTAATAATCTTCAATAAAAATTGCATTGTATGTGCTATTATTAATACCTTCAGTTGGATGTATAGCGTGAATTACAGTAATTTCCATCTGTAAAACTTTAGCAAGGGACAAAGCATATACCATCGCATTGCTCGCACTGTTTGAAAAATCTGAGGCAACTAGTATTCGTTTCATTTTTTTTCGGTTAAATGTAAATTAATCAAAAGTCTGCAATATTAAATAAAGAGATGGAAGAGCATAAATAACAATAATGACAACAATATGGAAACTGGTAAGGTAAGTACCCAGGCTAACCCAATGCTTTTTAAGGTCCCTGCATTTAGATTACTTTTACCGCCGGATGCAACCATTGAACCTGCAATACCGCTCGATAAAACATGGGTTGTACTCACGGGCAACCCTAAAACTGTACTTATACCAATAGTTGATGCTGCAACAATTTCACTCGTGGCTCCCTGGGCATAGTTTAAATGTTCGTTACCAATTTTTTCGCCAATGGTAACTACAATTCTTTTCCAGCCTATCATCGTACCTAAACCTAATGAAGCAGAGATAACGATAATTACCCAAATTGGTGCAAACTCTATTACCTTCTTAATTTGTGATGCCTCATGATTAAGTGCATTACTACTTTTTTCGTCAATAACTAAAGCTTTATTCCCCAGGAATGCTTTAATTGATATCCCAAGACCTTCTACCTGCTTTCTAAATTTATAGGTACCTTCTTTATCCTTTTCATTCTTGTGCGCAAGATGTGTTTTCACAGCCTCAATCTCGCTATTTAGCTTCGCAAATTCTACACTGTTTTTAGGATTAGCTACAGCAACTGTTCGTAAAACACTTTCCGTTTGATTTAATATTGAAACAATTTTATCATTGGGAATGTTATGGTCGACAGCAAATTTAGCCGGTAGAAATGCAATGAGTATTAACATAAAAAGGCCCACTCCTTTTTGTCCATCATTACTACCATGAAAAAAGCTTACCAGGGTACAGGTGGTAATTAAAATGGCCCTGATTAGTAAAGGGGGTCTGTCATTTTCACCCGTTGGAATATGGAAAAGTGCTTTATATTTGATTACGTGTCTTAAAAAATACATCAGCAACATGGCCAAACCGAAACCAATAAGCGGCGAAAGAATCAGTGACAAGCCAATTTCTTCGGCCTTATGCCAATTTACACCACTGCCGCCATAATACCAGGTAAATCCTAAACCGGCCCCAATTAAAGCACCAATAAGGGTGTGAGAACTAGAACAAGGGATACCTAAATACCATGTTCCTAAATTCCAGATAATAGAGGCCAATAAAACGGCAAGTACAAGACTTGCTCCAACTGCTGTCGGAAGTGTCATTAACGTATCCATTGGTACAAGTTTTAAAATTCCCATGGCTACAGCGATTCCGCCAGTAAAAACACCTAAGAAATTCCAGAATCCAGACCAGGGTATGGCAATAACGGGTTTAAGTGCCTTGGTATAAATTACAGTTGCGACGGCATTGGCCGTATCATGAAAGCCATTAACGAACTCAAAGGCTACTACGGCAAACAAGCATAGTGCAAAAACTATTGCAAGACCTGTGGATAAATCGGATTCACCTAAAAAAGGTACGAGTAAAAGCATAATTTATTTTTCAGTTTAAAATTGGATGATTTAAATTTTAGTATGAAGATGACTGAATGTATTACCAACGATATTGCATCCGTGTAGTAAAAACATCATCTTTAATGTCATGAGCATAATTTTTAAGACTTGTGGATTCGTTCTTAACGTGTTCATTATAAACTGTTAATTTCAATCTCGGACTTAATTGATAGGTCAGTCCATAACCTAATGTGTTAAATTTAACATCACCATCGTCAGTGAAATTTCCCGCTGTTCCTATTGTTTTGCCTCTGGCTTTTGTATTTGGGTCATATACATCATATGCGCACAATGCAGTAAATTTAGTTTTGGCAATTTGCTGCGTAAACCATAAATAATAACCATTAAAATTCCGTTCAAATAAATTACCTAATGGTTGGGTGCCAAAACTTTGACTTGCATAAGGTCCTAGCAATTTATCAGGCCCACCGGCTGCTACACCAGGTTGTTTACCTGCAACATATTCAGTTTTAAAAGTTGTAACACCAAAGCTATTGTCATATTGTAATTGTAGATTGGCACCATAATAAGTTCTGTTTAGGTTTTTGCCAACAAAATCATCACTTGTGTTTTCTGTATAACCATTATTATTTGGAGTATAAAACGTTTTGGTGTTACTCCGAACAGATCCTTTATAAAAGGAACCGCCAAAACCGATATGAATTTTTTTGTTAGCAAGGCTATCAAATTTAAATGTCAGGTTGCCAATAATATCTTTTTTACTATCATAATCCTTCGCATTTTTTCCACTTCCATTTACCACAGCAAATTCTACTGTTAAAAATTTTGCTATACTTTGTGAATGGAAACCGATTAAAGCACCAAGATCACGCTCACGAGGCATTATCGTTTGAAAAACACGGGCCCGTTCCGGAAAATCACGGTAACCTGATGAATAAACGATAGAATACCCAAACGGCCTATTAAATAAACCTGCAGTGAAATTAAAAAAATTATAATCCGGATGGCGCAATTGAACAAAAGCATCCATCAGCTGGATGCCATCTTGCGTGGCATCGAGTTGAAAAACGATGCTTGAATATTTATCCACCCTATCGATCTTTAAACGCCCCCTTCTAATCATAAACCGACTATCGGAATTAGTTGAAAAATCGCCTCCGGAAAAAGAAGTTATCCCAGGAGATTGTGCTTTTTGAAATTGAGTTTGCAGGTAACCCGTAATCTTAATATCATGTGGGTCGTAACTAGATGGCGCATTGTTATTTTGCCCGAAAGAGATAATAGGTAAAATAAGTATTGATAACGAAAGGATGTGTGTTTTCATTTATACAAAAAGCAAGCGTGTTATTTAATATCAATAATTCATTATTATTTCAGTATTCAATGTACTACCCGAGCTTTCTATAAAAGTTCAAAGTTATTACACCTGGGAATTCATTGATTTGCCTACTTTTGAAAATTGTTCTTAATTAGTTGATAAAAATCTTCTTGTGCATCATAACCATATTCTAAAACTGGCTCGATAGATGTCGGGTTCAGATGATGGCCAATCCGTGTTGATTTTCTGTAGTGTGCTAACTGTATTTGTATAAAACTAAATATCTCCTGTCTGCACGCTTCATTATATACAGGGAACACCACTTCTACTCTTGATCGCAAGTTACGCTCCATCCAGTCTGAAGAGCCTAAGAAGACTTTTGGTACGCCATCATTATTGAAGATAAATATTCTTGAATGTTCCAGATATCTTCCTACAACCCGGGTAAAACTAATGTTTTCGCTGAGTCCTGGTACGCCAGGTTTCAGGCGGCAAATACTGCGTACGATCAACTCAATTTTCACACCAGCATTGGAGGCTTCATAAAGCGCATCAATCATTTCACTGTCTTCAAGGTTATTGAGTTTGATCATAATTCTCCCTTCTCTTCCGCTGCGTGCAATAGTTATTTCATCGCTGATCAATTTTTTAAACTCATCAATGATATTAAATTGCGATACCAGAAGGTGACGGAAGGGGGCAGGCTGTCTGCCGGTGTACAGATAAAGGAACACATCTTTTAGTTCCTCATTCATTACGGGGCTAGCAGTAAAGAGCCCAATATCAGAATACACGCCAGCTGTTCTTTCGTTGAAATTTCCAGTACCATAAAAACCATAAGTTTTGGTTATACCGTCTTTTATACGGGTGATTAATGCTGTTTTAGCATGCACTTTTATATCTGGAAGGCTGTAGAAAATTTCGATACCCGCTTTCTCCATTTTCTCTGCCCAAAGAAGATTGTTAGCCTCATCAAATCTTGCTTTGACCTCTACAAAAGCCTTTACTTTTTTACCATTTTTTGAAGCACTGATCAGCGCATTGACAATATGAGAGTCGAATGCTACACGATAAAAAGTAGCCATGATTTCGGTTACATAAGGGTCGAGAACCGCCTGGTTAAAAAATATCAATACATGATCATAAGATTGATAAGGAAAATGCAATAAAAAATCTTTGTCATCCAGTGCTTTGAAATAATTCTTGTATGAAGTCAGCTCTTCATGTTTTAACGGCTTCCATTTTGGTAATCCTGATAAGGATGAATTGACTGGAATTGGGAAACCGAAAAAATCACTCATTTGCTGGTATCTACCGGTGGGGGTCAGCTCTTCATGTTCAATCTTAAATAATTCCGTAAATGATGACACTAACTCTTTAGGCATAGAAACATCATATTGAAACCGTGATGGCGCACCAAATGCACGTTGCTCAAGGCTAAGTTTCATTTGGTCAGCAATCTCACCAGTGTACTCGTCGAGACTGAGCCCCGCATCTCTATTCAACTTGATGGAATATATGCCTTTTACTATATAGTTTTCCAAAAATTTCTCACCCCCGATCCGCACGATATCATCTAGATAAATTACATAATGCTGATCATTAACCTGCGGCAGGGAAACAAATCGTGGCAGGTGTTGAGTGGGAACATTGAGCAATATGAGTTTTTCCTGATTATCATGCAGGGAGACTTGCCACACAAGGTATACTTGCCGGTCCTCAAGAAAAGGTGTATTTTCCTTACTGAGCCAAATGGGTTGTAAAAAAGAGGCAACTTGTGCGTTGAAATATTCGTATATAAATTCCAGGTGCTCTTTTAGCACCTGCTCATGGTTTTGATAAAGAATAACATTGTTTTTTTCCAACTCTGGAATAATAGTCGTAGCAAGAATAGAGCGAAGATAGTTAGTCTGATGGCTTGCTTCTTCACGTACGGCAGCCAGAATATCGCTATAGGAACTATTTTCTTCCTCATTAAAATCCCCAATCTTATCCAGTGTTTCCAAATGTGATACGCGGACACGATAAAACTCATCCAAATTAGATGCATGAATGGCAATGAATTTTATCTTTTCAACGATAGGCAAAAGCGGGTCCAAACTCTCTTCCAAAACACATTGATTAAAACTCAACCAGCTAATGTCACGATTAAAATAACGGGTTACTTCAAGGATTGACTCATTGTAATTTTTCATAATAAGTTTAAAATATTGCTGCTACTTGTGTATTAACTCTATAGTACATATTCATTAATTATTTCTGGTGTACATGGCAAAATGTGAACATTAAAAATGCAGATCTTAAACAAGTCATAATGAAATTCCTCGAAGGGCAATCCCTCACTTTTCTCATCAAGAATAATAGCATTATTGTCCGGGAAGAAACTGCCCCAACAATGATAGTTGTGATAGAGGTAAAACACGATTTCAATCCAGATTATCTAATAGTAAAACTGTATCATCTGGATTAAAAGTTACTTAAGTAACTGATCCAGCTCTTGCCTCAATTTTAAACTTACCTGTCTACCATCTGTATACGAAAATTCTGGCGCTAGTGTATGAGATATCATGTCTATATAATTGCTATATATGTTTTGTATGTCGGCTTTGTACATAAGTTTAGTGGCTACACCCATAAAGTCATTATATGCACTATCTATGGCTTTGCTATTTTTTGCATCCATAATAACATGCCTTGTATAAATGTAAAGCTGGTATTCTCTAATAAAAGGGTCGCTAATTTCTGCACTAATCACTTTAAGCATACCTAAATTAGAATAGTCCCCAACATTTTTGCCAGTGAGACATTTTTTCAATTGTACGCCATGAAGATAATCGCTTAACCACTTACGGTATGAAGCAGACATTTTGAATAAGGCACCCTGATTGTGGTCTGTAGATTTACTTAGCAAACTGTCCAAGCGCTTCCCTTCATCAAAGGTCATAACTTTACTAAAAATTAGTCTACATAACGACTTGAATCGCTCATTGCCACCAGGTGTATTTAAACTATCCTTGTAATAATTTAAATATTTTTCATTCCTTAGAGAGTCTCTACCATAATTTACACGATAATTCCTCAATATATTGTAAGTGTAAAACTCTACGTCTTCTCTTTTCAGGTTTTTTAAGCTTTGTCTTTTTTCGCTATCAATTTGTGCATTCATTACAGCTTTAAAATCGTTAATCTTCCTCACAAAAATATCCACTGGAATCTGGTAGGCACTGTATTTTAAATCACCATTGACTATAGGGATATATTTATTCAATACCACTTGTTTATTTTCCACCAGGGAGTCAGAAAGTTCTGATTCAGGTGTTTGTGCGAAACCGCTAAGAGCCAACAGCATTAATAAAATATTAATTAATTTGATTTTCATATTTCTTAATTACCAACAAAATACTCTTATTGATTAAATTTCCACCTCAACACAAGAACCAAATTTATCAGTTGGCACCTCTCCTGCATAAACAATATCGACGTTATACTGTCTGACTATCATAGGCATGATATTTTTTATATCTTCACTAGCATTTCCTGCGAGGTAGTTATTTACTGCCTGTAAAAATTGATCTGATAATTCCATTTTCTACTGTCTCTTTTATAGTAAGTATATGGAGACAGGGGGCGGCACCTATTCTATATTAAAAAAAGTTAAAATAATATAAATGCAGGTACTTTATCTTAGTGCGAAGTCTTATTAATGCCTTATTTATATGGTTTTCCACTGTACTGGTAGAAATATTCATCTCGCCAGCATACAACATTTTGCTAGATATCAGATATTCAGTGCCCCGATAGGTAATTCAAAACAAGCATCTATAAGAGACATACATTTCTTATGGAATTTGGCGATAACAAATAAGCAATCTGAGGAACAAAAATTGCCAAAAAGAAAGAATTTCACTAAAAAAAAAGACAAAAAAATAGCCGTAATCAACTAGATTACAGCTACTTATAATATCCAACAGTACTTTGGTAAGTTCTTGGAAATAACTTATTAAAGTACTGATTATCAATCAGTTACAACGCCTATTTACCAATACAGAACATAATAATCATTGATTATCAAATAGTTACATACATACAGGTACAAAATGAGTACAATTATTTTACATCAGAACGACAATGTCAAAATTACAAACAAAAACTTCAAACAAACAACATAAATACATGTATATCATAAACTTAAACATACAACATCTAGTATAATAAAACTTAAATGTGTGATTTCTTTTCTCATAGTCACGAACTTAAAATCTATTAAAACTACTTACAAGCGACAGATTAATATTCTATCGACCAAAAGCTTATAAGTCTTTTAGTCACTGCACAATTAGCCTAATATGTAATATCCACCTAGGGCATAAATTAACAGCAAAACTTCGATCGCTTAAATCTAATGAACATTAAACTAATCACCACTAAAAACCTAAACCAGATAGCCATAAAATTAACTCCAACGAACCGGATACCTAAAACCTCCAGCATTAACTAACATTTTAAAGAACAAGCAGGTCAGTAACTTTACATATTCAACAGTATAATTGTGATTGTACAATTCTACTCCTTCAAATTTTAGAATGCGACATCAAAGTCTATCCAGGTTAAGCCTATTTATTAGTAATATCATTATTTTAACTAATTTGGTACAAATTAAATGCTTTATGAGTAAAGAGATTTCTTATCCAAAAGGTTCTGAATGGCGAAAGTGGGATCTACATGTGCATACACCATATTCGTTAATACAACATTTCAATGGAAGCGATATAAATGATAAGTGGGAAATTTTCATTTCCGATTTAGAATCTTTGCCAGAAGAATTTCAAGTGATAGGAATAAACGACTATTTATTTATTGAAGGATACAAAAAAGTACTAGAATATAAAGCAGCAGGTCGTCTTAAAAATATAAAAACGATTTTACCCGTTGTTGAGTTTAGAGTGAAAAAATTCGCTGGCCATAAGGATTTCAAAAGAATTAACTTCCACGTAATTTTTTCTGATGAGCTTAAACCTGATATAATTGAAAGCCAATTCTTGAACGGCCTTAGTTCTAAATATCATCTTACACCTGGACATACAGGAATCAGTTGGAATGGCCTTATCACTAGAGATAGCTTAGTTGACCTTGGTGCAGCTATTAAGAGCAGTGTTACAGCCGAACAACTGCCAAATTACGGTAGTGACCTAGAGGAAGGATTTAACAATCTAAATCTGGATGAAGAAGATATTTTAAAACTCCTAAGAGAGAGTACATACCTAAAAGGTCATAGTTTAACAGCGATTGGTAAGACGGAATGGGAAAGCTTATCGTGGAATGATCAGAGTATAGCTGAGAAAAAGGACGTAATTAATAAAGTAGATTTTGTATTTATTTCATCTGAAACAGCAGCAGCATGTCATAATGCTAAATCTAAACTGACCGAACAAGCTGTTAACAATTTACTTTTAGATTGTAGTGATGCTCATTATAATTCTACAAATCTTAACCAAAAAGATAGATTGGGAAAATGTTTCACATGGATAAAAGCTGATCCAACCTTTAATGGTCTAAAACAAGTAATTCATGAACCACTGACCAGAGTTTTAATTAGGGATGAAAGGCCAGATGCTAAAACTGACTACAATGTAATAGATAAAATAAGATTTCTCGGCAGTCAGAGCAATTATTTTTCTAATGATCCTGTTGAACTAAATCCCAATTTAAATGTAATTATCGGTGGTAAGTCATCAGGAAAATCTTTATTATTATATCATATAGCCAAAACAATTGACCCCATTCAAGTATTAGAAAAACTTGGTGTCGTTGGTGAAAAAGAGTATAATCTTCAAAGTAAAATAAATGATTTCGATTTCGAGGTCTTATGGAAAGACGGCCATGTAAACAAGCTTAGTGATGATCCTGATTCTCGAACCCGGCAAATAACCTATGTTCCACAAATGTATATCAACCATCTAGCAGAACAAAAAGGTGAGAAAAAATTAGCAGAACTTTTAGATAGCATTTTACTCCAGAACACTAATTTTAAGCGATTTAAAGAGGAAGTGGTCGAAGAAATTCAGGAGATTAATCTGGAAATATCAAATAGTATAAATGAAATCTTTATCATACGAGATAATTACCAATTTGCACAAAAGGAAGTAAAAGAAATCGGTGATAAAGCCGCCATCAAAGCCAATATTTTAGCAATACAGAAAGAGATTAACGATTTAAAATCAAAATCAGGGTTTACACCTGAGGAAGATAAATTATTTGCTAAACTGGTGAGGAAAAAAGACATAGCTATTAAAAACAAAGAAAGGATTGAAAACTATAAAACGAAAGTTTCTGAATATATAGGCATATTGGATTCACTTAAAGCTGAAACAGCTAGTACTTTAGAGGACAATATTTCCTATTGGACAGATTTAGATAGTGATCACTACGCCCAGACCTACCTCAATAAAAACCTGGATACTGATAAATTAATTTTAAATACTGCATTTGATAAGTTACTTAACAAATACAAATTAGTTGAAACAAGTTTTGATGATCAAATTAGTAATAAGTCGAAAGTACTTTTAGATTTTGACAACAAGTTTGCGCCATTCAATGCGAAAATCAGCAATCAAGTCTTGTTAAAAACACTAAATCAAAAGTTGGAGCAAGATCAAGGTAAGTTGAAGCAGATAGATGAAAAACAAAAACAATTACAAAAAATCGCTGATTCTGGCAAATTGTTAAAAGGTATCATTCTAGCTGGCACTGGCAAATTGTTAAATGCTTATAATAGGATACTTGCAGAAATATCAAAACCTTCCCTTTCTGAAATTGGAAATGGCCTAATTCTGAAAACTACATTAGAGTTAGATTTACCTTCTTTTCAAAATGGATTTTGCAGTTTATTAGACGGAAGGTCAAATTTCAATACAATATTCGGATCGTGCTTTAATACAGCCAATGACTATGTTTATGATGAGGTCACCCATGTTAATAATATCGAGATTATTTATGACAAAGTTTGGTCGTCAGAAAAACACAATATAAAATTCAAATCAGGGTTTGGCTCAAAAGAAGCTATATTGCAGCTACTTAAGGACAATTTTAAATTTGGGTACAATATTATTTATAACGGTGATGACATCCTTCAAATGTCTCCAGGAAAACGAGGGCTTGTTCTCATGCAAATCATATTACATTTAAGTAATGCTGAACATCCAATTCTAATTGATCAACCAGAAGATAATTTGGATAACAGAACCATTTTTAATGACCTAAATGAATTTGTGAAGAGTAAAAAGATTCAACGCCAAATCTTATTAGTTACCCACAACGCAAATTTAGTAGTTTCAACAGATGCAGAACAAGTGATCGTTGCAAATCAAAATGGACAAGATAAGGGGAAATCAAATGAAAAATATCAATTTGAATATATTTCTGGCGCTTTAGAAAACACCTTTAAAGTACCGTCAAACCCTGGGATTCTAAAACAAGTGGGCATTAGAGAGCACGTTTGCGATATTTTGGAAGGTGGGGAAATTGCTTTTCAGTATCGGGAAAAGAAATATGGGTTTAAGTAGAGAAGGGTTATCAAACTATTTACCAAATTTTCAAAACAGTAAGATCGGCTATCAGATGTTATTGCCTATGATGAATGTTGACCCTAAAACTGTTAATTCATGGGAAATCGGACTACGTATATTATCTAAAATAAATAAGTTGAATTTTTCACTTTTGTTAGAAACAAGTGAACTAATTAAAAATCAAGGGTACCTTCAAGAAAAGAATTAATTTGTAGTCTATAAACTGACGTTAATGGAAATTGGCAACGAAAATCCACAATCTTAACGGATAATCAAAAGCCAGTTTGTTGACAACATGGAGTATTAGATTAATATCATAAGGATTGTTTTTAGGGTATTAACGTAATGGTTAAATGTATTGCAGCTGTAAAATGCAATACATTTAACCGTTCAATTTTTCCCTAAATCGATGAATCTGGCACCTTTTCGAATTCGCTAACCCGACTGTAGAAACGGGCGACAAAGTTTTGAAAGGTATTCACTTCTTCCGCCCCAAGCCCAAGGAACTTGATCACGCCATAATGAATAGCTTTTCCAACTACATAATTTAATTCCTGTTCACTTGGTGCAGCAATTGTATTTCTTGAGATATCCGGAATGAATTTTCTTGAATTTACGTTTACGACTATAGTTGATATATCAAATACAGATGCAGCATAAGGCAACGTAAAATAAAAATCTTTGATAAGCACGTTTCGGATGAAAAGTTCTTGGCGTGGTAAATTGCTACTGTAGGTATAGAAATAACGTTTCTCTGGAATTTCAAATGGTAGGTAGAGGTTGTTCTTGTTACCTTCAAAAAGCGTTATTTTATTTTCAAATTTGTATGTAGGTAAGTCAGGCTCCTGTCCCAATGCAACAAGGGCTGCGTGATCAACACCCTCCAGTATCGAATCTGTTGAAGTTACCTCCTCGCTATAACCGTAGTTCTTTACATTTTTAGGTAGTAAAATTGTGATCCAGGCTAATTTTGACCTCAACTTTTCGACGACATTCTCCGTGTCACCTTCAGTATAAGTCATACCACTTTCAAACTCTTTTCTGATTTCTTTGGTAACCACCGGAACCGATAGGTATTTAATTTCAGAACTGCTAAAATAATCATCAACTGGGATAGCGGCAAGGTCATTAGCTGGCACCAGACATTGCCAACTATCCCTCCTAGCAGCATACTCGCTATAAGTTTCATTCTCATTTTCTTCGGCTAATGGCCGATACAAATAAACTGATTCATCAAGCCCAAGATCAGCCAGACTTCTAACGAAATCGGTTTTCTTACGAACTAGAACATATCCTTCAATGTCATTTAGATAATCCCCCAAATCAATTCTGTGAAAAGTCTTATCGGGTTCCGTTGTTGGGTAAAGTTCGTTTTTTATGGGTATGACTGGTTTAGAGTTGTCAAGCAATTGAAAGTTAATCCCATCTGTTAAGAAAAACTTGCAGAGAAATTCTCTGATTTTTTCAACGTTGGAATCAAACACCTGAAGGAATTGCTTATAATTCAGCGTAACTTCGGTACCGAAGAAACCAACCTCATTTTTTTCAGATAGAGACGTCCACTCGTTACCCTTTTCAAGTTGTATCACATGCAAATCTTTTGCCTGATAGTGACGGGTTTTTACTGTTACCTCGTCGGATAGCATAAAGCATGATAAGAATCCAATTCCGTAATTCCCTATGGGTTTATAACTTAAGTCCTGTAATAGAAATTCGAAGGATTGATAGTAAGATACTCCTATATTCAAAAAGTGATTTTTGATAATCTCCATAGACATACCTACACCATTGTCTTTAATTGTAACCACATTACTTTCTTGATCGAGGACGACGCGAACAGTCGGAACGTAAGGATCTTCGCCTAGTGAACGTTTCTCGTTTTCCTGCCTGATCCTACAGGCATCTAGAGAATTTTGAATTAGCTCTCTTAGCCCTAATTGCTTGCTTCCATAGATTTTTTCACCCATCAACAGCGAACTGATTGCCTCAAACTTTAAAGTCATTTTATAACCTGAAAAACTAAACCCCTCCGTTTCGATCTCATTTTTTGGTTTGGGATCTAAGGGTAGGTTGTATTCGCTTTTCATACCTGCCACTAAAGCAAGCGCTCCACTAAGTTCCGTTTCAACCCACCCAATATAGGTCAGTAGTTTTCGGTGGATATCTGCATTTTTTGACTTTCCATAAAAATAAATTTCTCGCAACTGAGTTCGGGCGTTTAAAACAATCTTGTCATTATTTAAAACATCAAAATGCTGTTTCCATTCTTTTTCGCTGGAACCTTGAGGCGATATGAGTTCATAAAGGCGATAGGGAGTCCGATTAGCGTCAATATCTAAAATATCCGCAAGGCGGAGAATGCATGCAACATATTGGGAATTGAATTGATAATCACCACGAACCTCATGGTGTCTGAGTTTAGTCTTGATCCAATCATAGTCGCGGGTGTGGCTTTCGCAAATTAGCGCCAGATCTTCGGCAAGACTAAGGTGAGGTAGGCCGGGAACTGTAAGCTTGTCTTTTAAATTTAACTTTATGTAGCGACCCGATAGCTGGCCATGAATACGCCTTATATACTCTTGGGTAGCTTCAGTATCATTTCCGTTCAACAGCCGTAGCATGGCAGAATACTTAGTATTGCAAAACGCAAAATTGTCCGACTTGATATCCTTTAAATCCGTTTCACTTACGCCCATTCCTACATCATGTAACAAAGCAGCACAAATCAATAATGCAATTTCCAAATCAGACAATTTCGCGTAGTCTTCAACCAACTTAGACATATATTGCATGATGCGGAAAGAATGCCCCGTATTGTGTAACGTGTAAAGAGGAAAAATTGCGGAAATACGAGTATCAAGGATTGGCGTGACGAACTCTAGTACACCATTTATAATACTGAGAAATGGGCTTTCCTTATTTTTAAGAAATTTTGGTAGATCGAGTTCGTAAAATAGGGATGGACATTCACTTTTCGTAGCGTCGGACATAATAATCAACTTTAACTGTTAAAGATAAATATCCTTAACTAAGTGGCAAGCCATTGATGCTACAAAAACACAGACTTCAAAATGGCTCAAATTAATTTGCTCCAAATATCCTGACTTTAAAACACTATTATGTGTCAGATGAATCATTAAAAAGGAGCAAATGGAAAAAAAAAAGGAACGAACCAACTACACAGAAATCTTAGCTATTTTTAAATGCAAAAAGTTTTAAAGTTCACAAGATTGAATTTCCGTTCCCATTAGTGGGGCTGATCGAAAGCGAGATTTTGACAGAAGAAGATTATGCAGTTTCATTAATCCAAGGAGAATACATCAGCATAGCTGGTCTAGATTTCTTTGGAAAAATGTTCGACTCAGAAAGAGTGCTGAACCAGAAAAACTCAAGCGGTTTATTGATCATATTGAAGGGTAGTTCGATACAAATGACATAATATGCAATTAAGAGAATAGACGGGCGATAAAAAATGTATATTGTTCGCTGCAAATTACTATAAACCTAAATCGTACGATGGATAATAGAGTATACTATGGACAGTATTCCCTTAAACACTGGCTTGACCTGATCTTAAAGAAAAATGTTATTCTTCCAGAATATCAACGATTTTTTGTTTGGGATGAGGATAAGGTCAGGATGCTAATCAAAGCACTCAAAAATAGTCAATTCGTACCACCGATAACAATTGGAGCCTTTAGCATAGATGGAGCAACCCAAAATTTGATACTTGATGGCCAGCAACGATTGACTACCGTTTTGTTGGCATATTTAGGGCTATTCCCCGACAAAGATCTCTTTAAAGGGACAGTCGATAGGTTAGCAAATGAAAATGATGATGACGTTGATGGCGATGACCAACTAGATAATATTCTGCAATGGAATTTTAAAAAGTTAACCGAAAAAGGTAATAACAAAGCCGCTATCCTCGATCAGATAACACCGGGTAATTACAAAGTAATTGACTTCGAAATCGATGAGGATTTTCTGAAAAAAACATTCTTGGGTTTTTCCTACCTGGTGCCGCAAAATAGCGATCAGCAGGTTCAACAAAAATACTATTCTTCAGTATTCAGGAGTATAAATGTTGCAGGTCAAAGATTATTTTCGCAGGAAAGCAGGGCATCTCTATACTTTTTGAAAGATGGTCTGAGAGATTTCTTTGACCCTCCTTATATGAAGCGCATTACGATCAAGAATTATAGTACTGAGAGTACATTAGATTTTCTGAGATTTTTGGCCCTGTTATCTCAATATGCTAAGGAGGGTAATGCTAATAATGTGGCTGCAGGGTTCAAATCCAAAATGGAGGATTATTACGAAGAATATATTTATTCGGTGGCAGGTGAAGAACCCTCGCCAAAGTATAGACCGTTTTTGGAGATATTTCTTGATGGAAACTTCCAACCACGATTCGAAAAGTTAGATCAGACAATTAGGGAGTTGAATATACCCGCACAGTTCACCTCCATAATAGAAATGGATACCTATCTGTTCGGACTTATTTATGCCATAATATTCGAAGGTAAAGACATCGATACAACTAGGAGAGAAGAGCTAATTGTTGATATTGACGCAAAAATTGCTGAGTTTAAAAGCGTAGATGCCCATAAAAAAGCGCCCAGTGCTCTTAAATATTTGCGCGCTCGAATCACTTCATCTATAGAAATCTATAATAACTATTTACATGGGTAGACACACAGATTTTATTCTTTCTCCTGTTACAGACATTCTTATTGATGTAGTGTCAGCAAGTGCTAGTGTGGGTGTTGGCATTGAAACGTTCCCTTTAACAGAGTATGTAATGCAGTCTACATTTTTAAAAATGACAGGTTTTCACGAGCAAAAGATGAAATGTATCTGCTGGGAACTGGCGACTGACGACTATGAATACCGTTACGAGTTTACACGCAAGGCAATGGGTGAATTTTCAAATTACGATGATAAGGTTAAAGTTTATAAAGACTTGCTCTCGCAGATAAAAAAGCACGCGAACTATGATGTTGCCAATGATATAGGTAGAGCCTCTCTCCTGCGGACAGCCCGTCGGGAAATTAAGACGATATTTGAAGGAACAGCGGTATTATCGTGGACGCAGGAAGCTTTCGAAAAGTACCAAAGCTTAGTAAGTATATATCAATTTAATCACTTTGCCACCGACGATAACACACTGTTTGCTGAGACCAATAATTTGTACTCTTTGAAGAAAGTCTATGAAAACCACTTGTATAGGCATAGGAACAGATGCGCTCATAATCTACTTTCCTACCAGGAAAACTTGCCATCGCTTAAGACACTGGCAGATCCTAATTACCATTACAACAACTACTATTTTTGGTTTGCTCTGCTTAATTTAATGGATAAAATTTACATTGAGTTGTACCGGAAGTATCAGCAGGTGTTCGAGGAGCGATAGCGTTTGAATTTGGAAAACCGTGTAAATAAAGCTATGAAATTGAATATTTTGTTCAAAGAGAAAATAGGAACTTATTGCCTATTCACAATGCGTAATACAATTTAATTAAAAATTGTATTACGCTTTTTTAGTGTACTGAACCTTAGATAAAAAATTCTGTGTAAATGATTTGTTCACTAGTACTTAATTTCTAGTAATACTGTCAACCACCTTTTTTATAGTGGAACGAATATAAACCTGCTGGAATGGAAATCTTAAAAATTCGACCAAGAAATCCGTCTTATAACTTAAAAATTCCGAATAACTAGGCAGTCTTTAGGACACATCAATCATTAAATCCGGCTTGGCATTAATAAGCGCTCGGATTTTTAAGATTTCCGTCGATGATAATTACAGCAATTTTTGAAGTAGTTGGAGCGTTTACAAATCCATGAAACACCGCTGGAATTGTAAATACGTTATTTGCTACCGATGTCGAAGGAAGGATTTTGTCTGTCAAATCGAGAATGCATAGGATAGCAAGGTCTGCCGAAAGTGCAGAGGCGTACACTGATGGTTGCCGTTTATACTTATCAACCATTTTCGCCCGGTCAGAGATTTTTTTTTCTACCTTCAATTCTGCAATAATATTCTGGTAGCGAATTTCCACGCGCCCTCCTGCAACATGACCTTCTTTTATAATGTCACCGCCGATCGTCGGGTTGGCGGATAAGTAAGTAATCAGGCGATCCCGGAAATCATCCTCTGATAATTTGCCAATGGTTTTATAAATACCGTGTAAAGCGCAATAACCTGCATAGTTCAATATGCCGGAAAGCAAAATAATAAAGTGATCGAGTTCCTGGCTATCAATATCCGGCAAGTCTTTTTTTATTTCCAAACCTATGTCCCAGGCTTTTTTATTCAGTTTGCTAAATCCTGTAGGGTATTTAAAAGTTTTTTCATCGATTACCTGCGTAATCAATTCATCGTACCCAATAAGATGCGGATAAGCTGGTTCTTCGCTGACAGATAGCAATTGGGCCATCAGTTTGATCGCGATTGGAGGGTCAAATGTATTTTGCGCATATTTAAAAACCACCTGCCCCCTGATTGAATAAGAGAGGGCATTTGTCAATTGAATTTCCGGGAGTGACAGTACAAAAAAATCGTCCCCAGTAGTACTAACATGCCGAATGATCAATTTATCATAATTCTCCGGCAAGCGGTTAAGTTTGATTACACCATTGATAGTATATTGCGTTTTAGGTTTGAGCAATTGCGGGTTTGCCCAAGGCTCGTTATCTGTAGAAAATTGCACTGAAAGCATGAGTGGTTCAGCTTCTTTTTTCTCCTCGCTGTCAGGAGTAGAGATATGTCGCTGAAAATGCGCATATGGGTTTGTTTCGATTCCATGCACGAATGGCAAGCTGATGATCGCAAGTTCATCGATTTTTTTGTAAAAATCTGTCAACTGATTACTGGCACTTAGCCCGGCTGCCAATATTAGAGCAACTTCGATTGACGGCCTGGAATGATCCAACTTCGCGGCTACCCCGGAAAGATGTTCTAAATTGAATTGATTGGCTTGCTTTAAGGCATCGGATTTGCCATCACCTGATTTCAGCGACTGAAGATAAGCGGCCTGAAATTTGGCGACCAAAAAAAAGCATTCCAGAAAACGAAAGTATGGCTCGTCAAATGTATCTACGATAGTCTCGCATAACTTTTTAGTGGTTTCAATAATGGCATCCAGCTTTTCGATAATGCTTGGCAGGCCGGCTTTAACGCCGGGCGCAAGTGCCATTTTATATTCCCTTAAATCGAATTGCAATTGGTCAAACTCTGGCGAACTACTACGCTTTGAATACATTGGCTGCGATTTTTAACTTGTTTAATTTTTCTGATCGGTCGGCAGTTATTTCAACCGCGGCCATTAATTGCCAAAATTCGATGTTACGTCTTACGCGTTTATTGGCTTCCACATCGGTAAACTTAAGTTTTAAACTGACTGTTACCTCTTCCAGCAATGTGTAACACTCAAAGTAGCCGAGGATCGCTAAGATGTGCGCCACTTCAAAATGTCGCTCTATAGCCGTTCCCGGCAAAGCAAAGAGTTCACGAAATTGCGCTTCCTGCGCCACAATGAATTTCCTATCCAGATGATGCATTTTAAAATAAAAATCCAAACGGTCGTCCTGACCACCGCCACCATTATAAGGAAAACGGATTAAAAAGGACAATACACCGTCAAGCCAAAGGGAATAAACTTCCGGTGCCTTTTTTGCTAAATACCACAATTTTTCCAGTTGCTCTTTTGCCTGGTAATAATCACCGGTTTTGACCCTCGGGCTAATAAAGTTTGCCGGTATTTTATAAAGCGCCTCAGGCTGATCGGCTACAAAAGACAGTATCTGATCAACTACACCGGACAATTTTGTATCATCATCCTCTTTGGAATAAATGTCGGCGATCCGTACCAACAGAACGGTCATTTCGTACCTTTCACGCTCGCTCATAAAAGGCCGTAAATTATTCGAAATTTCTATGGCATTGTTAATCACAAACGCCCAGTTGGTGTATAAAGCATCCTTATGGATTTTAAGATACGCAGCTGTGATCCTTTCAGGATAGTTATCGGCAACAGTGCCCAAAATCATTAAAGCCAGGCCTTTAATTCCAGGCTCTTTGTCTTCCAGAAAAACGTTGAAGAGATCCCAAAGCGATGTAGTTAGCAGCATTTGGAACTTTTCAAATATTTTGTTCAGAAAAAGCAGTGCTGTATGTCGAATATTTTTTGAATCTGGGTCGAGTAAATGCGTATATAATTGTGGAATAAAACCAGCTAGCATTGCCGGATCTTTGCCGTAATCTGTTACTATCTTGATCAGTTCCTTTTTATATTTTTCATTCTTCGCTGAACTGATTTCAGGAATGATGGAATATACTTTGGGGAGATTTTGATGGGGAGCAACCTTGCATAATTCACCGATTATTTTTTTCGTTTCCTGGTAACGATTATGAATTTCCTGCTCAATGTTCTTGACCTCGTAGAAGTTTTTACCAACCAGGTAATTAAAAGTGGTGCGTTCATCAGGCTCTTTATTTTCCAGTTCTTCCTCGTAAAATTTAAATAGCGCTTCTTCTTCGGCGACTTTGGACAGATAACCTAAAAAGCCATCGAACCGGCTTTGAAACAACTCCGGTCTTTGTTGGATGAAATAAGACAGCTGATGTCTTGCAGCTGTTTGGACTTCTTCAGGCACGCCGCTATTTAGGATATCAGCCACTAATTCATCTACAAGTGTTGTTGTGATTTCAGGATGATTGTCGGCAAACGCCCTATTATTTAATAAATTGATCGTTAGTCTGGGGAATAGGGCCTTTGCCGCAACAGAGAGCTTCACTTTTTCTTTAGTTAAGCAGGCGAATGTACTTGGAGGGTCTTGATTGAATAATACTTGAATAGTTTCTAACGTAACTCCGTCAGCGGATTCCTCATATTGGTTATCCGTAAATTCTAGCGACCGGATGATTTCCGGTGCCAGAGCGGCTACAAATTCAGGTAAGGTTGCTGTTAATCTTTGTAACAACAAGTCAATGTTGATCCGAGTATTTTTTTCATTAACAGCAAGATGCTGCCTGAAAATAGTTTGCAATTGTTCCGGGGCCACCTTAGCTAACCTGATCAGCAACGCCTCTGCATTTTGAAAATTTCTTTCTGGATTTGCCGGTTCGCCAATGTGTCGCTTATACCAAAGCCGCGTGATCAGGGTGTCGATGGTTAGTATGTGGTCGTCGATATTATTGACTTCAATATAGAAGTTAAGAATTTTTGCCAGTCTATCGAAGTGCGGCGAAGTGCCTGTTTGTGCTTTTGCCACATCGAGTAAATTAACCGGGAAATACTTTCGGCCAGCCATGACTGCGCAAGCGGCCTCGATGCAATACGCGCCAGCCTGTTCGTCTTCAAAATACATCAACAGCACATTTAGTGCATCATCACTGAAAAAAGAAGGATCAAGCAACGCTGCCGCCGAAAGCTTCGATGCTGTTATCGACCGCTGCGATTCATCTGCCAGGCCTACAAGCATTTTGAGAATAGATAATTGCGTCGGATTTGCCTTAAACCTGCCCGCAGCGATCAAAACATTAGTTTCCTGCTTGATCTTTTCAGCGAGGTCTGTTCGCAACTTTTCTCTTTCTGATTGCTCTTCTGTTTGCTTTTGCAATTTTTCTAAAATGACCTCTCCATAGTTTGGTTTGCTCCTCGCCTGGTGAAAATTACAATTGATGCAATTTTGTGCTATGAACTCTTCCGCAATAACCGATAGTCGAAGCCAGTCTGCTGGAAAGGCTGCATGTTGGCAATCCAGTTTTACGTTATTAGGAATACGATACATTTCCGCCACCATTCCCCGTGCATAGCCCTGAACAGTCAAGTGCACACACCATTTTTCGACCTGAGGCATTAATTCGATGTTTTCCAGACCGATTTCTTTTATTTCCTCAATGTTTTTTTGGATACTGTCTATTTTGACCATGTGTAGGTTTGCAAGCGGTTAATCATCAAATTTACCGAATTAGTTTCAGGAAGAAAATGAAACCTTTCCACATCCGGGCTGCTTAATTTCTTAAATTTATAAATTATGGTGCAGGATACGGGTGGGCGCGACTAAAAATGATTTTTCCATCTTGTTTCATGTTGACCAGCTGCAGCATAGCGACACCGGTGCGTTGACGCTCCTGACACTGATGGTGTTATTGTTCACGGTATGGTTTGGTTCTTCTGGACATCTGACATTTTTTCTCCTGGCAATTTTTCAAATAAATTCACAAAAACCTCAGTGTTTTTAAGCTTTTTTAATGCAGTAAATGCCACACGGCGCATATGTAAAAGAAGTCTTTTATTCACTTCACAATTAGCCTAATATCCACCTATGGAATAAATTAACAGCAAAACTTCTATCGCTTAAATCTAACGAACATTAAACTAATCACCACTAAAAACCTAAACTAGATAGCTATAATAACTAAAGGCATTCCAAATCAAGGACTATTCTGCCTGCTGCTTCAGTCTTTTTCTTGTCAACAATTTTAGCATAAACCTGAGTACTTTTTAGACTTTTATGTCCGAGCAATTTAGATAATGTAAAAATATCCGTTCCATATTCCAATTGCAAGGTTGCATACGTATGTCTGAAACTATGAAAAGTAATATTTTTATACACACCCGCTCTAGATAACCAAGAAACAAAAAATGGCTTCAGGTTTGAATATTTTAAATTATCAAAGACTAACTGCTGTGGCTCTCCTCTTTTTCCAATCAGTTGTATAGCTTGATCTGAGATTGGCAATACCTCAGCATTTTCTGTTTTATCCTGGATATACTGCAAATAGTATCTACTAGGTACTCCTTTAATATTGGAATAAGTTAATGCCTGCACATCAGAAAATCGTAAGCCAGTAAGTCCTGAAAAAAGAGCAGCTCTTTTCATCAGATCAGATGATGAAGGTGTAGATGCTAATCGCTGAAACTCTTCAATTTCCAAGCGATCCCTGTGTGTTTCCTTAGGCTTAATGGGTAGAACAATTTTATATAAATCAACATCAATCAGTCCTCTTTTAAACACCTCCTTAAGAACTGAACGAAATTTAGCGAAATAATTTACAGCCGTATTCTTACTTATAGCTTTCTCTCTCCTACTTATTCCAGGCCCACTTAACAAGAAGTTTTTGTAATCTTCGCACAAAAAGTCATTTAAATCACTCAACTTAATATCCTCCCCACCAAAAGCTATAAAATAACGAAGCGCCATCGCATGATTATCGGAATCAGACCTTTGCTTCTTAATCGTAAAAGTCCTAAAATGTTCTATAAAACTAGAATCTCTTGTACCATCAGACAAAAACCCAAATCTCCTATTTTGAATGTCAATCTGACGACTAGCCCGTATATATTCAACAAGATTTGAAGTTTCCTTATTATGCAACCTTTCCGCGCTATTTGATGGCTTATCAAAGGTATACAGCTTTAGATACTCTGTTCGCTGCAGTTTTCCAGTATATGGATTATAAATTGGCGGATAGTGATCCAGATAGATGGTATGCCTCGCTTTGGAAATGGCTTTACGCCGTATAGTAACCTTGGACATTATTTTATAACATTATTAAAAATTACATCAAGATCTTTTTTTGCAACATAAGTATACCAACCATTTTTAAATTTAGATATCTTATGTCGTTTAATCAGCTGATACAAGCCTGCCTCTGAAATTTTAAATTTCTTTTGCGCTTCTGCCATAGAATAACTATCCCTTACCTTGGGTCTAACCACGATTTTCTCTTCAGAGAACTTAATCTGCTCTTTAATTTCAAACAATCGATCGATTTCCTTACGGGATATAACAGTTTTACGAACAGAGAGGTTTACAGCAGCTAATTTCTCGTCTGCAATCATTCTATAGATCATTTTTGTTGATGTACTTAAAAGTTTAGCCGCATCACTCACACTCAAAAAATCTTTTCCCTGTAAACTCTTAATCGGTTTATCCAGGATAGTTTGTACTTCCTGATCTATGTCTTTCATTGCATTAACACGCAATCTCAGCTTATAACTTCTCTTATTGCATATTGCGCTACAAAAACGTGTTACTGTTGTTTTAGCATCAAATATTCCTTTGCAATGCTCACAAATCCTTTTCACTGTAAAATTGGAACTCATATTCTAAATCAAATTTGGTACTCGCATAATAACCTACACGAGCCATTAAATCATATCGTGATAAATAAAAAATGCTTTATTCATCAATACAATCAGATATAAGAGCACTTGAAATTACAGCGGTAATTCCATAATAAAAGCTTCTAATCTTCCACAAACGTAAAAAAAACATTTCAATTACAACGCATCCGTTGTACAACATCTAAGTTGTTTGCCCTTCTTTTACGCTTCCAATGGAAAAGGAAACTCTGCTTAAAAATCTTGGTGCCAGGATACGTGAAATACGTAATAAGAAGGGTATTTCTCAAAAACAACTTGCCCATTCAATTGGCAAAGACCAACAATCTGTGCAGAGATTAGAGGCCGGTAATATAAACCCCACCTATTATTATCTCTATGAAATAGCTGATGGTCTGGAAGTAGATCTTGAGGTTTTAATTAAAAGAGACGGTGCAGACTCCAATGGATAAAACCTTGGCAAGGTAAACCTATCAAATCATCTTTAGTTATTTACCCATATTTTGATCAAATAAGCATCAATAAGTATATATAAGCATCTATAAGAGACATGCATTTCTTATGGAATTTGGCGATAACAAATAAGTAATCTGAGGAACAAATGAGGTACAAAAATTGCCAAAAAGAAAGAATTTCACTAAAAAAAAGACAAAAAAATAGCCGTAATCAACTAGATTACAGCTACTTACAATATATAGCAAAGTTTTACTAAGCTCTTGGAAATAACTTAATAAGTTACTGATTATCAGCTAGTTATAACACCTACTTGCCGATACAAAACTTACTAAATATATTCTCCAGCAAATCATCCGTCGTCACCTTCCCGGTAATCTCCCCTAAATAATAAAGCGCCTGCTTAATATCCATCGCCAAAAAATCAGATGTAACCGGATTAATCAAACCCTCAGAAACACTATTCAACGACTCCTGAGTCTTCCGTAGAGCCTCCACATGCCTGATATTCGTCACCATTGTATGATTCTCCGATAACTTATCCCCTATCACAGTCTCATACAGCAACTCCTTCAACTCCTCCACATTCTGATTTTCCTTCGCAGAAATACCAATAAACCTGATATCCGCCGGCAAATTCAACTCTTTCATCCTGTCACTAAAAGAAAGGTCTATCTTATTCGCAACAGCTACAAAAGCCATCCCCGGTTTGTGCAACCTTGCAATATCTTCCCTAATCTCTTTCGCCGTCAGGTTCAACACATCAAACAAATAAACCAATACAGCAGACTGACTAATCTTCATCATCGTCTTCTCCACCCCAATTGCTTCAATCGTGTCCGTCGCTTCACGTATCCCTGCCGTATCAATCAGCCTGAAGTTTATCCCTTTAATATTCAGAACCTCTTCAATCGTATCCCTCGTCGTTCCTGCAATCTCACTCACAATCGCCCGATCCTCATTCAGCAACGCATTTAACAAAGTAGATTTACCCGCATTCGGTCTTCCCGCGATCACCGTATTAATCCCTTCCTTAATCACATTCCCCAATTCAAAAGAGCGGATCAGCTTATTCAGCACCAAAGTAATCTTGTTGATCAGGTCCTGCAATTGATCTCTATTTGCAAACTCCACATCCTCTTCCGAAAAGTCAAGTTCCAGTTCTATCATTGAAGCAAAGTGAATCAACTGCTCACGCAACACATTCAGTTCCGTGCTAAAACCGCCCCTTAACTGGTTCATCGCTACACTATGCGCAGCCTGAGAATCAGAAGCAATCAAATCAGCTACAGCTTCTGCCTGTGACAAATCCATTGCCCCATTTAAAAACGCCCTTAAAGTAAACTCACCAGGTTTCGCTGCCGAAGCCCCTTTTTTAATCAGTAAATTAATAATCTGCTGAATAATAAAGTTCGATCCGTGGCAAGAGATTTCCACTACATTTTCCTTCGTATAAGACTTGGGCCCCACAAACAAACTCACCACTACTTCATCAATCACGATGTCACCATCTTTGATCAATCCAAAATGCAGGGTATGTGTAGGTTGGCTTAGTAAATCCTTTCCGCTAAACACGGAATTTGCAATCGCAATAGCATCTTTTCCGGATAAACGGATCACACCAATGGCACCCGCTCCGGGTGGGGTTGACAAGGCTACTATTGTTTCATTTGTAATCATAACGCACAGAACTTAGATTTAAGATTGCGCAAAAATACCCAAACATTTCCTATCTTTTCATGTTTAACCATTGAAAATTAACATTTATACTACAATATGAAAGAATTACCTCTCACCGTAAAGCGATCTATCGAATTATTCGGTTTATTACTTATCGGTGCATTATTTGTCGTAGGAAGTGATATTATCATGCCCGTTATCATGGCATTTTTTATCAGCATCATGCTAGTTCCTGTCTACCGTTTTCTAAGAAAATATAAAGTTCCCGAAATTATAGCCATCGTTTTCCCCATCCTGCTTGTCGTCATCTTTGTCGGCCTGATTGTCTGGTTTTTCTCTGCCCAGGTGGCCAATCTCGTTGCAGACTTCCCAGAGATCAAAAAGAACGTCGCCATACACCTGAAATCACTCAGCCAGTGGATTAGCAGTGTCAGTCATTATTCACCCACACAACAACTCGATTTCATCAATAAAAAGAGTAACGACCTGTTAAACATGGCCGGAGGAATGGCCAGTGGAGCAGCCCTTACCCTCAGCTCCATATTCGTATTCGTAGGTCTACTCCCTATTTATATCTACCTGATGCTCTTTTACAAAGACATCCTGCTGAAATTTATCTTTATGTGGTTTAAAACAGACCACCATCCTAAAGTTAAAGAAGCCATCTACGAAACCGAATCCATTATCAAAAATTACCTGGTCGGTTTACTGATCCAGATTACCTATATGACTGTGCTGTTAGGTGGGCTCCTTATGCTTTTTGGTATTGAACACGCCTTATTAATCGGAATCATCTTTGCCATTCTCAACCTCATTCCCTACGTAGGAGCCCTGATCGGAAACATTATCGGTGTACTACTCACTTTAACTGCATCCACTTCCATGGCCCCTGTAATTACCGTTCTTGCGGTTATTGCAGCTGTACAATTCCTCGACAACAATATCCTGATGCCAAGAATAGTCGGTTCAAAAGTAAAGATCAATGCACTCATAGCCATTCTGGGCGTAGTTTTAGGCGGAAGCCTTGCCGGAGTTTCGGGGATGTTCCTTGCCATGCCTATCATAGCAGTACTTAAAGTCATTTTTGACAGAACAGAGATGTTCAAACAATGGGGCGTACTTTTCGGAGACGAAAGACCCTCAAAAAGCCCGATGACCTTTCCTATGTTCAGAAAAAAGGCCCTGTAAAAACACCCCGGTCATTGCAAAACGACCGGGGTTTTATATTTAACTCATCGAAGGAAAAGAAATTCCCTTGATTTTGCGGAACAGCTCCACTGCATAAATATCAGTCATGCCCGCAACAAAATCCACTACACAAAGAATCTTCGTATAATCATCTGTTTCTTCCGTCCTGAACTGTTTAGGGATCAGCTCCACCAGTTTTTTATGATACTTTGATTTATTATTCAGGTAAGCCGGAATAAACTCCTCCAGCAAACCACCCATCACTTTATAACCCGCAATCTCAATTTGCACGACAGAAGGATAGTTATATATCTTTTTAATGGAGACGCGCTCGATTTCCTGCATAACTGACAAAAAAGGCTCCTCAATTTTCTCCATCAGGCTCTGATTAAAATCCCCATTTAAAATGGCCTCCTGATGCTGATAAAACAACTTAGAACATTGTCCAATCAAAGTACTGATCGATTTTGCCCGCATCAGCGTGATCTTGGCGTCATCATCCTCCATTTCTGCCAGACGCGCAGGCAATTTAGGATCATTACAAAGTGGTAAAAGCAATTTCTCCACCTCCTGATAACTCAGAATTTTCAAATGATGTGCATCTTCCAGATCAATGATATTATAACAAATATCATCTGCAGCCTCCACCAGGTAAACTAGTGGATGACGCTTATAAACCAAAGGACTATCCTGTACCTTGATCAGCTCCATCTCATCCGCTATCTTTCTGAACCCCTCCTCTTCTGCCTGGAAAAAACCATATTTCTTCGTAAAAATATTCTCCTTCCGGTGCCCCGCAATAGAAGCACAAGGATACTTCGCAATAGAAGCCAGTGTGGCATAAGTCAAAGCAAAACCTCCGGTTCCTTTCCCGGCAAAAGAATGCGTCAGTATCCGAAGTGCATTCGCGTTTCCTTCAAAATTAACCAGATCCTGCCATTGCGAAGGCGTTACCCTGTTCTCATAAACCTTCCCATCACCATTGATAAAATAATTAGAAATCGCCGATTCCCCCGAGTGCCCAAAAGCAGGGTTTCCCATATCATGCGCCAGACAAGCCGAAGCAATGATATTTCCAATCTCCATTAATAGCGGACAAGACTCATCAATTCCAGGATCTGCCTCCTTTACCTGATTATAAAAGATCGTCCCCAATGACCGGCCCACACTTGCTACTTCCAGACTGTGCGTTAACCGGTTATGTACAAATACACTTCCCGGCAAAGGAAATACCTGCGTCTTATTCTGTAACCTCCTGAATGGAGAAGAGAAGATAATCCGGTCATAATCACGTTGAAACTCAGATCTCGCTTCTTTTTCGTTGCCTTTAAAACGATCCTCATCCCCCCAACGCTTAGCAGATAATAATTTTTTCCAATCCATAATAAAAAATAATACAGCAAATACTGTCTGTTTACCAAAAGAGGCGCCATTTCAAAAACAGCGCCTCTTTCCTATAATATAATAAATTCCAAATTTTACATTCTTTCCGGAACCGCGATCCCTAAAATACGCATACCCGATTTCAGGATGTTAGCCGTTACCCAGCTCAGGTTTAACCTGTGTTGTTTTAAAGCTTCATCCTCTTCCTTCACAATTGGTGGGATCTCATGATAAAACTTATTGAACATCTTCGCTACCTCATAAATATAATTCGCTAAACTGGCCGGACTAAACGCTTTTGCGGCCGCAGCAATTTCAGCAGGATATTTTGATAACAGAATGATCATTTCCAGTTCAGTTGCCGATAAAGCAATATCCTGAGCAACATGTTTCCCTTGCTCGTAAGCTGCTTTGCTTAACAGCGATTTAATCCTTGCATGCGTATACTGGATAAACGGGCCTGTATTACCCTGGAAATCGATAGATTCTGAAGGATCAAATAACAGACGTTTCTTAGGTTCAACCTTCAGCAGGAAGTACTTCAGCGCACCCATTCCGATATTATAATACAGACTTTCTTTCTCTTCTTCACTAAAATGATCCACTTTACCCAGCGCTTCAGTTTTCTGTTTTGCTGTCGCGATCATCTCCGCGATCAGGTCATCCGCATCCACTACAGTACCTTCACGTGATTTCATTTTACCGCTTGGCAGATCCACCATTCCATAAGACAAATGATACAGACCCTTTGCCCAGCTCTTTCCTAATTTATCTAAAATCAGGAACAACACCTTAAAGTGATAATCCTGTTCGTTACCTACCACATAAATAGAATCATCCATTTTGAAATCATCATATTTCATTTGTGCGGTACCCAAATCCTGTGTGATATAGACAGATGTTCCATCCGCACGCAGAACCAGTTTCTGATCCAACCCGTCTTCCGTCAGGTCTATCCATACAGAGCCATCCGGTTTTTTAAAGAACACCCCTTTAGCCAGGCCTTCTTCAACCGTATCTTTTCCTAATAAATAAGTATTACTCTCATAATAGTATTTATCAAAATCTACACCCAGGTTTTTATAACTCACTGCAAAACCGTCATAAACCCAGCCGTTCATCCTCTTCCAAAGCGCAATTACCTCTTCATCGCCAGCTTCCCAGGCCAATAACATCGCCTGAGCTTCCTTCATTAAAGGTGCATTCTTTTTACCTTCATCCTCAGTCTGGCCAGCTTCCTTCAGTGTTTCGATTTCCTTTTTATATTCCTTATCGAAGATCACATAATACTTTCCAACCAAATGGTCACCTTTCAGACCAGAGCTTTCCGGAGTTTCTCCGTTGCCCCATTTCTGCCAGGCCAGCATTGATTTACAGATGTGGATTCCCCTGTCATTGACCAGGTTCACTTTAAACACCTCAGCACCATTTGCTTTCAGCAGTTCAGAAACCGAATAACCCAATAAGTTATTGCGGACGTGACCTAAGTGAAGCGGTTTATTTGTATTTGGCGAAGAATACTCCACCATCACCTTTTTACCATTCGAAGGAATAGTACCAAATTCTTCTTTCAGCAGATCCGTCTGAAACAGATTGATCCAGTATGAACTCGTGATGCTCAGGTTTAAGAAACCCTTTACCACGTTAAATGCAGTTACCTCATCAATATTCGCTTTCAGATATTCTCCCAGTTCATTTGCAGTAACTTCAGGTGATTTTTTTGAAAAGCGGACTACCGGAAACACAACAATAGTAATCTCCCCTTCAAATTCACTGCGTGTATCCTGAAGGTTAAGTTGTGATTCAGGTAAATCCTGATTGTATAATTCTTTGACTGCTTTCACAGTCGTATTAATAATATGTTGTTCGATATTCATAATTCTATTCGTTTCTAAAGGCATTCGTTGCCTTAACTAAAATCTCAAATGCATGTTCAGCCATTTGATTTTCCCTGTCCAGGGTGGGGTTCACTTCTACAATCTCAAAACAACATACTTTTTGATAAGCCAGTAACCTCGACATCAGACTGCCTGCCTCACGTTCGGTAAGACCTTGTGCAACTGGTGTCCCGGTACCTCTCGAAGCTGTAGGATCCATCGAGTCCACATCAAAGGATACATAAATCAGATCACACTGATCCAGGTATTGCATCGTTTCAATAACAATTCTTTCTACTCCCCTTTTCCGGACTTCGGCCGTCGAGTACATCTTTACCCTGTTCTTTTTCAGCAGAGACTCTTCCGGTTTCTCCATATCCCGCGCAGAAATCAGCACAAGATCACTATAATTGATCTTCGGTGCAATATTACCTACATTTTTTAACTGGTACCAGTAATTTAGTGTTTCCTGATCCAGTTCATTCACTTTAGCGTCCAGGTTGTCTTCATCCAGCACCATCGCGAGCGGCATTCCGTGCATATTTCCCGAAGGAGTTGTGTACGGAGAATGCATATCCGAGTGTGCATCGATCCAGATTACCCCTAATTTCGATTTAGGAAATGCTTTTTTTATACCTGTAATAGTTCCCGCAGCAGTACTGTGGTCGCCTGCCAGCACCACTGGAAATTCGTTTTTACCTAAAGTTTCTGTTACCTCATCAGCTACCCTTTCAACCATCGTTAAAATTCCGGAAATCCGCTTTGCGAACGGGCTACCGGTGTTTTCTAGTAGTAAATGGTTCTCATTTGGTACTTCAACCGACTTATGTTTTTTAAAAAATCTACTTCCAAAATCGAGGGCGGCAATCTTAATCGCGTCGACGCCCAGACTAGCACCTCTTGTACCTGCGCCCAACTCGGACTTAACTTCTATAATTTTTAAGTTCTTCGTCATAAAAAAAAATTACCAGTATATTCTAAAGTGTTTATCTTTGGCACCAAAATTAACTCATTTTAATTTGCCAACCCTTTAAATAATTGTTCAAAAATATAAAAAATGCAGAGTTACTCCGAATTTCTTGATCTAAGTGTAGGTTTCCCTCAAGAAGGATACAGTGTCATCGATGACGAACTATACTTTCAGGATCTGAATTTAATGGAAATGATTGAGACTTATGGTACGCCATTACGTTTTACTTATCTTCCGATGATCACCAAAAAGATACAGCAGGCAAAATTGCTGTTTCAGACCGCGATCATCAAGAACAATTACCGTGGAGATTACAAGTATTGCTATTGTACAAAAAGTTCACACTTCAGACATATTGTTGAAGAAGCTTTAAAAAATGGCATTCACTTAGAGACATCTTCGGCATTTGATATGCCAATGATTGAGGCCCTTGAGAAGAAAGGCGCCCTGACTAAAGACATTACTGTTATTTGCAACGGCTTTAAGACTTATCAGTACAAACAATATATCATTGATATGTTGCATGACGGATATAAAAACATTATTCCCGTATTAGACAACAAAGAGGAGTTTAACCTTTTTGATGACGAAGTAGAATTGGAAACACCTTGTAATTTAGGGATCCGTATTGCGGCAGAAGAGCAGCCCGATTCACAGTTCTATACTTCCCGTTTAGGTGTACGTATGGAAGATGTAATTGATTTCTACAACAATAAAATCTCTACTAACCCTAACTTCAGGGTTAAATTACTCCATTTCTTCATCAACTCTGGTATTACCGATTCTCCATACTATTGGAACGAGCTGGAGAAATACGTAACCTTATACTGTAAATTCAAGAAAATCAATCCTGAACTGGATACTTTAGATATTGGTGGTGGTATGCCATTCAAAGACTCTTTAGTATTTGATTTCGACTATGAATACATGGTGAATGAGATCGTAAAACGTATCAAAGAAATTTGTGCAGAGCACGATGTAGTGGAACCAGATATCATCACTGAATTTGGTAAATACACCGTAGCAGAAGCTTCAGGTATCCTTTACAAAGTATTAGGCCGTAAACAGCAGAATGACCGTGAAAAATGGTTGATGCTTGATGGATCATTCATCACGAACCTTCCTGATGTATGGGCTTTAAACCAGAAATACATTTTACTTCCGATCAATAACTGGGATGCAGAGTACGAGAGAGTCAATTTGGGCGGTATCACCTGCGATGGTCAGGATTATTACAATCAGGAAGCCCATATGAACTCCGTATTTATGCCAAAAACGCGTAAAGTACAATACCTTGGCTTCTTCAATACCGGAGCTTACCAGGAAGTACTGAGCGGATATGGTGGAATTCACCACTGTCTGTTACCGAGCCCTAAACACGTGATTATCCGTCGCAACCGCGATGAGACTTTCAACTTTGAGGTATTCGGAGAAGAGCAAAACAGTAAACAAGTACTGAAAATCCTGGGTTATACCTAGTCCCGGATCCTTATAAAAATTATACAATCCCGCATCTTAACCGAGCGGGATTTTTTTTGTGTTAACTTTTTGTTACCATTCCTTCCTCATCCTGAGTTTAAACTTAATATACAACCGACACCGAATCGTATTAACTTAGATGATATTTATTGTTTCAAAGAAACTTTTAATTACACCTTCAGCCAGTCAAACATGAAATCTATTTACCTTCCTCTGCTTATTGCAGCAATTAGTTTCACTTCCTGTAAAAAAGACCCTGTTCCGCCGGCTCCTTCAGCCAGCTTTAGCATTGACCAGGATCAGTCTTCCGCTGTCACAATTATAGCCACAAAGAATTATCCTTTGTCTATTGAATCAGACAAGGGAACATCCTTTACCTGGGACTTTGGAAATGGGGTTATTACTACAAAAAAAGACACTACACTATCGATAAATAAAGCAGGGAATTATACCGTTTCCCTGACTGCAAAAAACTCAACCGGGCAGACTACCGTTGTCAAAAAACAAGTAAAGGTTGTATCTCCGATCTTAAAAAATATTACCATTAAAACTATGGACTGGATCAGAAGCGGAGAATCTACTTTTCCGAAATCCCGTAAGGCAGATCTATGGATCGAGCTTACAAAGAGAGAGAAAGGCGTTAAGTACCCAATGTTCAGCAATGGTGTTTATGATGCCCCGGTAATATATAAAAGCCCTGTTTTTCAAAATATAACTCCTGACCATGCACCAATAAGTTTTGATATTCCAGAGAAATTGGTTCTTGATGAAGCAGCCATTTCTGCGGAGCGACTCTGTGTTCTGCTCTATGCGAAAGATGCTACAGGGACCTATCTCTTGTATAGTCGTAGTTTCTCAGGATCAAATGAAATATATAATGGAAGTGTTAGCAGAAATGCATTTCTATGGAGCCCGAGCTTTATGCTATGCCAAATGGAAATAACAGGTACTTACGAATAATCCCCCTCAAAAATAATGCACCAGGGTTCCGCTCAAGGGCGGGACTTTTTTGTTTGGTATCGTTTGATAATCTTCCCTTTAGCATTAAGCAGCACATGCTCATCCGTCAAGGTCCAGGCCTGCCGGAAATTCCCTTTCAGTTCCCCAACCTTTTTAAACCGTTCACCAGAGTGATTGATATATCCGCCTTCATAACCACCTGACCAGAACCAATGCTCTCCATCCATTACCTTATGGCCACCGAGCGTGTATTTAGCAATACCATTCTTAAACGGCTCCACAAAATCAAAGGCTGCGGGTATAACTTTCTTCCAGTTCGCATTAGCAAACCCTATTTTACCATTCTCCACAAAGCGAAAAAGGCCTTCCTCTATATCATCCGGTCCATTATCATAAATAAACGGAACCAGAATTACTTTTCCTGTTCTGTCAATTCCCTGCACTCCGCCTTTTCCCAGGACAAAAATCCTGTCATAAAGCGTATCCACACCATAACCCGTTAAAAACTGCGCGGGAATAACAATCTTCCCACTACGGTTTTTATACCCCATCAATTCCCCATCCTTTGATTTAACAGTGTAGGCAACCAAATAATCAGTCCGTTTTGTTTGCGCAGTTACGACAGTTACTCCGGCAAACAGTAAAACCAGCCATATCCTTACCAAAAGTATCCTCCTGCTCCTGCCGAGTCGGCAAACTTTAGTTTTTCCACTTTTTCAAGGTAATCCAACAGCTCTTTGAACTGCCCTATTCTAAGATTAACTTTCAAAATGGCCACCTCATTCTTAAAATCTGTGCTGTTACTTAAAACAATAGTATCCTGAGGGACCCTCAGTAAATTTAGATTTCCATTTTTCCTTGTTCCTAAGAAGCCATAAAACCCTCTTCCGTAGTCCATGTATTTATAATCCTTTAATTTAACAGTTATATTTTTGTTCCAGGGTATCAGGTACCGGATGTGCAGCACATCAAACTGATCGATTTGCAGGCGGCAGCTGTACCTGGATAGAAAGAAGTAGGCCGCTATTACGATCAGGATCATATAAAGTAAAAATCCAGCGGCATGAACCTGAAAAGATCCTATGTTCGATAAAAAGCAAGCCACAATAAAAATCAATGTAAAATAAATTGTGACTGAATAAGATAACTTTAATTTCATTAACGTTCTACTCCCTAAAATAAATGTAGCCCTTTTTACTGAAATTATCCATCAATATACAAATCAACCCTTCTATAAACAAAAAGAGTCCCTTAAATCTGAAAATTATTATCCCACAACAGCCGTCTCAAATTTTAACTGGCTTATTTATAATCATTTGATTTATTAAATTTTCTTTACAATTGTTTTTTATTTAATCTTGCGATCAATTTAATATCTAAACAATTAACACAGAAATGAAAAAGTTATTTTTATTAACGGCTATTGCCGGAGTTTTTGCATTTGGTAATGTATCAGCTCAAAAAATTAAAGGCCCGAAGTTAGGTATCGGAGCTGATTTTGCTGTGCCTGTAGGCGTTTTAAGTGATGGTTATAAATTTGGTTTTGGAGGATCTTTATTATTCCAGACTCCGATTGCACCAAAATTGAATTTCACGGCTTCAGCTGGTTATTTAAATCTTTCAGGTAAAGACGTGACTGTTTCCTATTTTACGGGTAACCAGATGATCACTTTTAAGCAGAAAGTTTCTAATTCAAACGTCATTCCTGTAAAAGTTGGGGCAAGATATTTTATCAATGATAACTTTTATGCAGGTGCTGAAGTTGGTGCAGCGTTTCTATCAGAAGATGGTGATAGCGCAACTGCTTTTGCCTATTCACCGAATATTGGTTATGAGCTTCCTCTCGCGAATAAAAACTCACTTGACTTTGGTGTAAGATACGAAGGATGGTCTAAAAATTCATCTGTAGGATTTTTCGGTTTGAGAGTTGCCTATAATTTCGGATTATAAACCGCGATTGACATAAGAAAACCGTCTCACAATTGACTTATGAGACGGTTTTCTTCCCTGATTCACGTTTTGTTTTTAAAGTTTTATTTATATAAGTAGTTTAGCGCAATAACATCATTTGCATTAAATGATCTGTTACCACCATTTGAACAAGCCAGCATAAACGAGTCCGGGTCTTCCGAAGAAGGAGTTCCAGGGATTTGGATGGCTCCTACGTCACTTTGGCCTTCATCGTTATTTGCATCCACATAACCACAGCTATACGAACGGTTAAAATAATCAGTATGGCGTAGACCGATGCAATGTCCTATCTCATGTTGTACTACAGAAGTCAGATAGTCCAGATTAGGATTTGAGCCATAAGCTGCATTATTCGTATTCATTTGTATCGTACCGAAAGGGTTTCCGCTATCGTCAGGGAATCCTGAAGACCCAAGCGTGATTGATCCATTCGAGTTCGGGGCTGAGTCAAAGCCGGCTACATCAATGTCTCCGGTTGAGCCAGAACTTGCTCTTTGAAAGTAAATTTTCAGTCCCAGGGCATTATAACGCGCTATTGCACCATCGACAGCGTCACTATAAACCGAAGGTAGATTAGTTACAGAGATCGTTACAGTTCTAGGTAGGTCAGACACCGTATTAGTAGTCTGGTACTGTTCAGACTTGGCTACCGTCAGCTTTTGGCTTTTAGCTTTTTTGGCCAGGCTGGCTTCCGATAAAAAGATATCCCCTTCTACGATGTATCCCCCTTTTGTTTTCACGACACTGGCCGTACTAAAGCCCAGGCTTTTGATTTGCGCTTTAGTAGACTGAGCGACCGTCTGGTCAGTTGAAGAAGTAGGTGTTTCATTCTTTTTTTGACATCCAAAAATGCCAAGTACAATTACGCCGGTAAACGCAATTGCAAACAATTTAAGTTTTTTCATAATTTAATAGATAGATGGTTTTGAATCAGGTAGAGTAAATCTATATATATTAAAAACTAAATCGAGTCAATTACCTAAATTTCAACAGATTAGAACTACACATTAACAAAGATTTCACCATTAAACATTATTAATCCTATCTAAATTATAGATATAGTTTATTTTAATTTCTACAAAATAAAATACAGAATAACTCATTAAAAAAGATACATAGTTGCCTCTAATTAAGATAATTATACTATTAGAATGTGGTAACAAAACAACCTCTATTATTCTTTAACTTTTATGGGTTGAAAGAGAAATTATCAATTAAAGGGGGGGGGCGCAGTCATAGTTTTCGGTCATTGGTTTTAGTCATTATACCTTCTTCATTAGATCGGTTGTTATTTTTCACCTTTACCCGGATATACCAATCCAATATCTTTCGGATAATGTAGAAAGGTTTTTCCTGTTTTTCTGTTTGCTGGAAGGTTTGACTACTAGAGATCATAAAATTGGTGTTATATTTTTGTGGCCATATTCATTCTTCATGAATCCGGGCCAAAAAAAATATAACACCAATTTTATAATCCCCATCCAAAATCCCAGCAATCAAAAAGGGGCAAACCTTTCGGAATGCCCCTTTAAGCTTAAAAAAAACCAAACTTATGAAACTTTAATTTCTTTACTTTCAGGTTGAACGTCAACTTTTTTACCGATTGCGATTGTTAAAATCCCGTTTAAGTATTCAGCAGAGATTTTTTCTGCGTCTACACTTTCAGGTAAAACGAATGATCTTGCAAAAGACAGATAATCAAATTCTTTTCTGCTATAATTTTTCTTTACTTCAGCGTCAGCTACTTTTTTCTCTGCCCATACAGAAAGCGTATCTTTTTTCAGGTTGATTTGAAAATCACTTTTTTCCAGGCCAGGTGCAGCCAGTTCGATAGTATAATTTTCTTCAGTTTCCAGGATATTTACTCCAGGAACTTTATTTATAGTGTAATTTTTATTAAGCGCTTCACTGAACAAAGAATCAAAAATATTGTTAAAGTGAGGTGCGTGGTTTCTTGTGCGGTTGTTAAAATTTACTAGTGTCATAATTATATTCTCCTTTATTTTTTTATTTTTCAATTATACAAGCACCTATTCAACTCTTATACCAATCCAAAAAAACATGAAAAACAAGACATTTAGTCAGTCTAAAGAAAAACAACCAGACATAAAGTCAGATAAACCAAGTAATACCGACAGTTTTCGCTATAAATTCCAGATAGAAACCCGGTTTGCCGATTTCGATATGATGGGTCACGTCAATAACGTAACCTATTTCACCTACCTCGAAATTGCCAGAACAAAATATTGGAGCCACGCTATATCGTGGGATTGGGAAAAAACAGGAGTCGTCGTTGCGCAAGCCTCTATGGACTACATCAATCCCATTTTCATCAAAGACAAAATCAGCATTTACGTCCGCACATCAAGAATAGGTAACAGCAGTTTCGACCTCGATTATATCATTGTCAAACACCTCGGCGACACAGAACAAATCTGTTCCAGAGGAAAAACCGTTTGCGTAGCCTTTGATTACGCTACCCAAAAAGCCATTTCCATACCAGAAGCAGAAAAAAATCAGATGATCCAATACGAACAGCTTTAATTCAAAAGCTGTTCCCTTTTAAAATATCTTTCCAGGATTCAGGATCCCATGAGGATCGAACACCCCTTTGATCCCCCTCATTAAATTAAGATTGATTTCACTATATTTAATTGACATAAACTCCCGCTGAACCAGTCCTATACCATGTTCACCAGAAATTGTGCCCCCTAAAGCAGCCGTTAGCTCAAACAATTCCACAATACCATCCTTCAGCTTATTCTTCCAGTCCTCATCACTCATCCCCGCTTTAATAATATTGATATGCAGATTACCATCACCAGCATGTCCATAACACACACTTTCAAAACCATATCTAGATCCGATTGCTTTAATCCCCTTAATCAACTCAGGTAAAGCAGCTCTCGGCACCACTGTATCCTCCTCCTTATAAACCGAATTAGATTTCACCGATTCGGCCATTGTTCTCCGCATCCTCCATAAATCTTCCTTCTGCTGAGCCGTATCTGCGAAAAGCACTTCCGTACAACCAAATTCCTCCAGCACCGTATTCACTTTCTCACAATCCTTAAATATCGCGTCCAGGTCATCCCCGTCAAACTCAATCAACAGATAAGCATTCACCCCATCCTTGACCTCAAACTTAATCTCATCATACTTCACTACCCACTCTACCCCTTTCCTTTCCATAAACTCTAAAGCAGAAGGAATAATACCAGCCCTGAAGATTGCAGATACCGCAGCACAAGCCTGTTCATTTTCCAGGAAAGACCCTAACATCAGTACACTCTGCTGCACTGCCGGGATCAGTTTCGTTACAATTTTAGTCACCACTCCTAACGTCCCTTCAGAACCGATCATCAACTGCGTTAAATTATAACCCGACGCATATTTAAGCGTATTTGCACCAGTCCAGATAATTTCTCCCGTAGGCAACACTACTTCCAGGTTTAAGATATATTCCCGGATCGTACCATACTTAACTACCCGTGGCCCTCCGGAACCATGTGCTACATTTCCCCCTATAAAACAAGAGCCTTTACTTGACGGATCAACCGGATACAATAAACCTTCCTTAGCCACCGCATTCATAAATTCTTCCGTAATCACACCAGGTTCTACAGTTGCCTGAAGGTTCTCCGTATCAATGGAAATAATTGCTTTAAAACGTTCCATAGATAACAACACCCCGCCAAATACGGGCAGAGCACCTCCGCTTAACCCCGTTCCTCCCCCTCTTGGCGTTACCGGAACATGATGCTCATTACACAACTTCAGCAATGCGGACACCGCCTCCGTATTAACCGGTTTCACCACTACTTCCGGTTCATAATGAAGATCTTCCGTTTCATCGTGACTATAATCAGCCAGTGAAACATGATCCGTAAACACATTTTCCGCACCCAAAACAGCAGCAAGCTGAGTTAAAAATGCAGGATTAACTTTGGTATAGTTAGGAATAGCTGACATATATTAATGCTTAGAAGAATAAGATAATTGAACAAAAGAATGGTTGATCTCTCCAGGCATAGGCGGATGCATTTTCTTGATTCCTGCCACGGCTGTCAATACAAACGGAAATGCAGAAATTGTTCTGTCCAGGATGAGCTTCACTACCGATTCAAGCATCTTCTTCGTGTTTTTCATTTCCTCCTGGATGATACTGTTCAGTACCTCATAGTTAACCGTCCGCTGTAAATCTTCCGTATCGCCCGAAGGAATAAAAGTGACTTCAACACTCACTAAGAATTCGGTTCCCGTCAATTGCTCTTCCGGGTAATACCCGTGCAGGGCGAAACATTTGACATCATTTAAAGCAACAGTTTGTAAATACATAAGATCTGATTTGTGCCACAAAATTAATTTTTTGATTGGTTTTAGCCAGCCATTACCCGAAATTATTACCTTTGAAGATAAGCCAACCGGATCAACCAAATATAGCGTATACCATGAACAAATCAGGAAAGAAAGACCTCTATGAAGCGCCCGATTATTATTTATTAGACGAATTATTGTCTGAAGAACATAAACTCATCAGGTCTACAGCCCGCGACTGGGTAAAAAAAGAAATCAGTCCGGTTATAGAAGATTATGCACAGAAAGCAGAATTTCCTAAACACCTGATTAAAGGTTTAGGTGAGATAGGCGCTTTCGGTCCGACTATCCCTGTTGAATATGGTGGTGCAGGACTAGACTATATTGCTTATGGTATCCTGATGCAGGAACTGGAACGTGGAGACTCAGGTATCAGGTCTACAGCTTCCGTACAGGGCTCCTTAGTGATGTATCCTATTTATGCTTACGGTTCCGAAGCGCAGAAACGTAAATACCTGCCTAAACTGGCTACAGGAGAAATGATGGGCTGTTTTGGTTTGACAGAACCCGATCACGGATCAAATCCCGGAGGGATGGTGACCAATATTAAAGATCAAGGAGATCATTACCTGTTAAACGGTGCAAAAATGTGGATTTCCAATGCCCCTTTCGCTGATATCGCTGTGGTCTGGGCAAAAGATGAAGCCGGAAAGATCAGAGGCCTTGTCGTGGAACGTGGAATGGAAGGATTTACCACGCCTGAAACACATAATAAATGGAGTCTGCGTGCTTCCGCAACCGGAGAGCTGGTCTTTGACAACGTGAAGGTTCCCAAGGAAAACATATTTCCGGAAATTTCCGGTTTGAAAGGTCCTTTAGGTTGTTTGAACCAGGCCAGATACGGTATTGCCTGGGGAGCTTTGGGTGCAGCGATGGATTGTTACGATACAGCCCTTCGTTATGCCAAAGAGCGCGTACAGTTTGGCAAACCTATCGGAGGGTTCCAGTTGCAGCAAAAGAAACTGGCTGAAATGATTACCGAGATCACCAAAGGACAACTATTAGTCTGGCGTCTGGGCGTCCTCAAAAGTGAGAACCGGGCAACAGCTGAACAGATCTCCATGGCTAAGAGAAACAGTGTAGAAATTGCACTCGATGTAGCCAGAAATGCCAGACAAATGCTGGGCGGTATGGGAATTACCGGCGAGTATTCGATTATGCGCCATATGATGAACCTTGAATCGGTGGTAACTTATGAAGGAACACACGATATCCATTTATTGATTACAGGAATGGATGTAACAGGATTAAATGCTTTTAAATAAATATAACAATACCATACAATGAAGACCTTTAAAAAATACTACTATCTTCCAGCCCCACCTGAGGAGGTTTATCTCGCAATGACTAAAGCACAAAGCATACAATTATGGACTGGTGCTGAAGTTGAGTTTGAAGACAAACCAGATACAGAATTCTCTTTCTGGGAAGGAGATATCATAGGAAAGAACCTCGAGTTTGACTATGGTAAAAAAATTGTACAGCAGTGGTACTTTGGAGAAGAGAATGAACCTTCAATTGTAACTATCAAATTCCATGCAGACAAAAAAGGAACTTCCCTAGAATTTGTTCAGACAAACATTCCGGACGAGGACTACGAAGACTTCTCTGCTGGGCTTAATGAATATTATATAGGCGGCCTGGCCGATTTCTTCGAAGAAGAGTAAAATCAAGCTCACTGTAAAAAAAAGACCATGTCGCCCTTAAGCCACATGGTCTTTTTTTTATAGCAAAACCAGTCGTTTACCAAAAAGCTGTAACGGTTTAATGACAAATCATCAGAAAGTAAAAATCAGCTGTAATTGCTCCTGAAATTAGCTAATTTCAACATTGATTTTCAAAACCAACCACCTAACCACAACTAAAAATGATAAATAAGAAGCAAATCGCTGCTATTTTCGTTTTCCTGATCTTCTCTTTACAGTTGAAGGCTCAAACCGAGCCTAAAAAATTTGAAATAGGCCCACAAAGTTTCGAATTAAACGGAAAACCTTTTATAATCCGATGCGGAGAAATGCATTTTGCCCGTATTCCAAAAGCAGACTGGCGTCACCGCTTAAAAATGGCCAAAGCCATGGGATTAAATACCGTTTGTGCTTACCTTTTCTGGAATATGCACGAACCTCAGCCAGGGCAATTTAACTGGACCGGTCAAAGCGATGCTGCTGAATTCTGTAAAATTGCTAAAGAAGAGGGATTATACGTGATCCTCAGACCCGGTCCCTATTCCTGTGCGGAATGGGAATTTGGTGGTTTTCCATGGTGGTTGCTGAAAGATAAAACCATGCAGCTGAGAACACAACATCCTTATTACCTTGAACGTGCAAAAAAATACCTGCTGGAAGTTGGTAAACACCTTGCCCCTATGCAGGTCAGTAATGGCGGGAATATCCTTATGGTTCAGGTAGAAAACGAATACGGCAGTTATGGCAATGATAAAGCCTATATGAATATCATTAAATCCTACATCAAAGAAGCAGGTTTTAATGTACCCTTATTTCATTGCGACGGTCCTTCCCAGCTTAAAAACGATCATCCCGATGGTTTATTCGCTGTAGTCAATTTTGGAAGTGACCCGGAAGATAATTTCAAAGCCCTGACTAAGATACAGCCAGAAGGCCCGCTCATGTGCGGAGAATACTATCCTGGTTGGTTTGACAGCTGGGGCAGACCACACCACAAGGGAGATACCAAAAGAATCGTTTCCGAATTAAAATACATGCTCGACCATAAAGCTTCGTTCAGTATTTACATGGTTCATGGCGGTACCTCTTTTGGCACCTATAGCGGTGCCAATGCTCCTCCTTACCTACCACAGACCAGCAGTTATGATTATGATGCCCCAATAGACGAGGCAGGAAATCCGACCCCTAAATACTACGAGCTCCGTAAGCTTTTCAGTAACTACTTACAGGAAGGAGAAACTTTACCAGAGATCCCGGCGGCTAAAAAAATCCAGACCACGGGCCCCGTTACCTTTACCGCTTTTGCCGGTCTCCAGCAGAACCTCCCACAACCAGTACTTTCAGATACTGCAAAACTGATGGAAGATCTCGGTCAGGATTTTGGCTGCGTTCTTTACCAGACCCAGCTCAAAGCTGGCCAGAAAGCTAGCTTACAATTTAAAGAAATCCACGATTACGCATTGGTTTACCTCGACAAGAAACTGATCGGGACTTTAGACCGCCGTAAGAATAACTTTTCTATCTCTCTTCCTGCGAGAACAAAAAATACCGTTCTTGATATTCTCGTAGAAGCAACCGGAAGAGTAAATTATGGTTATGCCATGCTAGACCACAAAGGAATCCACGGTCAGGTTAACCTGATCAGTAATGGCGTAACCACCGAATTAAAACACTGGAAAAACTACCCTATCCGACTGGGAGATCACACAATTCCTGTCGTATATAAACCATTAGCTGGTCAGAAACCCGGAGCAGGATTTTACAAAGGAAACTTTACTGCCGTAACAACAGAAGACACCTATCTGAACCTCAGCAAATGGAATAAAGGTTTGGTTTGGGTAAATGGTCATTGTCTTGGTCGGTTCTGGAATATCGGCCCTACGCAAACCATGTTCCTGCCGGGAAGCTGGCTTAAAACAGGAAAAAACGAGGTGATTGTTTTTGATCTTTATGGTACTGCAAAACCACAAATGAACAGTACTTCGATACCCATTCTTGATCAGGTCAATGAGCAGCAATTGCAGGCCCATAAAAAGAAGGGGCAACAATGGACAGGATCAGGTTTAACACCACATTACAAAGGCATTTTTGAGAACTCTTCGAAATGGCAGGATGTAAAATTCAGTCCTGTCAGTGCCCGTTATTTCTGTCTCGAAGCACTCTCCGAACAAAAAGGACAGCCCTATATCTCCGTTGCAGAAATTGTTTTACTCGATGAAAAAGGAAAAGAAATCCCAAGGACCAATTGGAAAGTAGTTTATGCAGACAGTGAAGAACTTAGTGGAGATGATGGTAGTGCATCCAATGTTTTCGATTTACAGTTCACCAGTATCTGGCATACCGAATGGGAGAACAGTTCACCAAAACCACCCCACCAGCTCGTTATAGATCTGGGGGCCAGCTATAAAATCGGCGGGATGAAACTATTACCCAGACAGGACAATCCAAATGGCAGAATAAAAAATTACCAGTTATATTTTTCCACCCTCCCGTTTAAGGGAATATAAGAGTTCAAATGACTAAAAAGCATCCTATGATTTGAAATTCGCAAATAATGGATTGATTTGTTCAAACCAGCACCCTCCTTTGCGTGTTATTTTTGTATCTAAACAAATTACACTTATGAAAAGTAACATAGCCCTCATTACAGGAGGAAGCCGCGGATTAGGCAAAGACATGGCCTTAAGGCTGGCAGAAAAAGGAAATCACGTCATTATAACTTATAATACCAAAGCAGAAGAGGCTCAGCATGTAGTGAATCAAATTCAGCAAAGCGGACAAAAGGCAGCAGCCTTACAGTTGAACACAGGTGATATCAAAAGCTTTGATTCATTTATTGCGACAGTAAAGAATACATTAAAACAGGAATTCGGGACTGATCGTCTGGATTTCCTGATCAACAATGCCGGGATGGGAAGTAATGCCCCTATTGGCGAAGTCACTGAGGAAATGTTCGATGAGCTGATGAATGTCCACTTTAAAGGTGTCTATTTTTTAACGCAGAAAACATTACCCATTCTGAATGATGGAGGAGGTATTGTGAATGTATCTTCAGGTCTTGCCCGTTTCAGTGTGCCTGGCTCTTCGGCATACGCTTCGATGAAAGGTGCAGTTGAAGTATTTACCAGATATCTGGCTAAAGAGCTGGGGCCAAAAGGCATCAGGGCAAATGTTATTGCTCCCGGGGCAATAGCTACTGATTTCAATGGTGCACATCTTCGGGAAAGCGAACAGATTCAAAATTTCGTGAGTAGTGTGACCGCTTTGGGCCGTCCGGGTATGGCAGAAGATATTGGTGGCGTAATTGCCTTCCTGTGTACAGCAGATGCCAGATGGATAACAGGGCAACGGATTGAGATTTCTGGCGGTATGTTTGTATAAGTAATTCCAGCTATCCCAATTATAACTGACCCTTGAAAGACAAACTCATCAATCATTCCTCTTTAGAGGACTTTTACCAAAGGAACGGAGCTTCCCTTCCTGCTGGCATTGCCCGCGAAATCGGACATTTTAATGTATTTGAAAGTGAAAAACTTTTTGACAAGAAGACCGGTGACCGTATTATGCCCTATAGTCGCAGGGCTTATTACAAGATCAGTTGGCTGAGAGGTAAAAGCAAGGCCGAATACGCAGACAAAACCATTGACATCCGGCAGAATGCCCTGTTATTTGCCACACCGAAGATCCCTTATCACTGGTTGCCTGAGGATCATCATCAAACCGGTATGTTCTGTATTTTCACCTCCGACTTCTTTTCATCAGGTCAGTCCGGCATGGTACTCGATGAGTTACCTATCTTTCAACCCGGGCAGTTCTCTGTGTTTCAACTTTCAGATGAAGAAATTAAAGAGATTGAGTACATCTTTCAGAAAATGCATAAAGAGATGAGTACCGACTACAAATACAAGTACGACCTGTTACGTAACCTGGTGATGGAGCTGATTCATTATGGTCAGAAGCTCCAGCCGATGTCGGCACTCAGCAATACGCAGAATGCTTCAGAGAGGATCTCGTCCCTGTTCATCGAGTTACTTGAACGCCAGTTTCCCCTTGAGTCATTAAATCAGCGGTTGAACCTTCGTGCGGCAAAAGACTATGCAGATCGTCTGGCCATCCACGTTAATCATCTGAACAAAGTCTTAAAAGAGGTAACCGGTAATACCACGACCCAGCTGATCAGTAAAAGAGTTATCCAGGAGGCTAAGATTTTGCTTAGACAAACGAACTGGAATATTGCTGAGATTTCCTATAGCCTGGGATTTGAAGACCAGGCCCATTTTTCCAATTTCTTTAAAAAGCAAACCACTTTTACACCAGTTACATTCAGGTTATAGCAATAAAAAAGCGGGTTATCTCAGCAATAGAGATAACCCGCTTTTTTATATCCGATAAAATACTATTTAACCTGATAAAGCTGATTGAACAACAGTCTGAAAGTACCTGCTGATTGTCCGCGGAAGGTGATCTCCGGGCCAAAGGCATACAGCTTTCCTGCACCCACAGGCGCAACAAATCCCGCGATACCATCTTTCAGGTAAGCTTGTCCCCAGGCCCATCCGCTGCGCAGCGGTTTCTCACTTGAAAACCAAAGAATCGGTTTGATCCCTTTCTCCGCAGCACCGGCATCCAGTTTAAATACCGGGCTGTTGTCAAAGTCAACATTAGCTTCGCCCGACATCCCCCATGTAGCTGGCAGTTCCTGATTAACATTGACCTCCAGGATACTTCCCGGGATATAGTATTTGGTTCCGGGTAGCGTCTTTTCTTTGTTCTCCGCATTTTTCTCAACCAGTGCGTTGCGAACCGGAAGATCAAGCTGATAAGCCAGATTTGTGCTGCTTCCGATGGCAACAACAGTCCCACCCTGCTCCAGGAAAGCCTTGAGCTGAGGAATAGATTTCTCCGTTGTCAGTTTCCCTGTCCATGAGCGGAAAGCGGCAGGAACAGAATCCAGTTTAGCTTCTTCTTCAGTTCCCATTTTTCTAGTTTTCCCAATAGGCGGGATTCCTCCAGTCACAAATACCAGCACATCATATTTTTTCCTCAGGTTGCCTGCATCTATAGCTTTTGGATAAATCACTTCAAAAGGGAAATGATATTGTTCCATCAGCCAGCGTACCCATCCCGAGGGGATCGAGCCGCCATATTTATCCCAAAGCGCAATACGTAAGGGCGAGACCTTAACAGCTCCTCCAGGAGCTTTATTTACCCCTTCCACCTGAAGTCCCAGCGTAGCTGCCGCATGCGTAATTACCCCAGTTGCTTTAGCTGAGGCCGGTACATAAAAGGTACCCGGGCCATATCCAGGCAGGCTGCTGATTCCGGCAGGAACACGATAAACTTTAACCCCCGCCTTCAACAGGTCATTCACAGCAATAAACGCATTATTAACAGATGGCTTGATGACATACCCTGCTTTAGCGGTATGAACAACAGCTTCCTTCACCGGAGACTCAGTGGCTCCATAAGCAATCTTTTGGAATGGTCCTTCAAAGTTCTCCAGGATGCGGTCAAACTTAATTCCCATCTGGAAGGCCAGTGTCCAGCCTGCTGCATCATAAGGACGTATTGGCGGGCCACCTTCATATTGAAAATCGTTTGGATGATCCTGCGGTTCAAACATATCGATTACATGCGGGCGGAATGCCTGATTCGTTCTTACGATATAAGAGCCAGCAGGATAATTCTTTCCATTCAGCGTAAATGCCCCATTAGCTTTTTCGATCTGTATGCCCGATAAAATCAGCGCATTGATAAACCTTACAGCCGTAGGAAAATCAGTTTGATCAGCAGGGATTACATATCCCCTGGCGTCCCGGTTTACTGGATTTTTCAGTACCTCGTCATAATATTTAACCGGAATAGTCTTTCCTTCGGTCTGTTTTTTATCCCTTTTATAAGCCATTTTAATAGAGTCAATGAACTTAGGATAAAACGTCCAGTGGTCAGTATTTCCACGTTCAATAGAGTTTCTGCCCATCTTATAAATATTAAACAGCAGTGTGCTGCGGTATCTCGATGCATAGTCCAGTACTGCATAATTCAGAGAGACCGAATAGTCAATAGACTGGCGGAAGTGCCATTCCTGAGGTACAACAGGGTTTGGTGTTGCCCCGTTCGGGATTAAACGTTCCGGGACCAGCGGAATCTTTTCCGGAGTGGGACCTCCAACAATTTCAGTCAGTAGTCCGATCATATTATGAAAGTACGGCGTGGTCCTTAGACCTCCATTCCACCACGTAGAGAACTCAGAGCCTGCCCTTTGCGTGTATCCCGGTTTACTTTCCGTGTTTAGTCTGTTATTCATTGCTGCCCCTACCGCGTCAATACTCGTTACGATCAATGGGTCATAAACATAATTGAACGGGTCCCGGTACGGAGGCCCTGCCAGGACAGAACCAGCTGGTCCTCGTTGATGATGATTATACATAATCTGCGGTATCCATTCGACAAACAGTTGTCGGCTGATATTCTGGCTTTCCTTTACATTCATCATATAAAAGTCCCTGTTATTATCGTGCCCTATATACTTCTCATATAACCTTGGGACGTCCAGTTTACGATCTTTCGGGTTTGTTTCCTTCATGTACCAGTCCGACATGAGTTCCTGTCCGTCAGGATTTGCGTGGACTAGTAGAATGATATCATTATTTAGGATATTAAGCGTTTCTTCGTCGTTTCTGCTTACCAGTTGCCACATCGTTTCGATCAGTTGGTGTGCGCCTACTACTTCATTTGCGTGTAGTCCTCCGTCTATCCAGATAACAGCTTTACCTTCAGCGGCCAGCCCTTTTGCTTCAGCTTCAGATAATCCGTCCGCGTGCGCTAATTTTTGAGATATTTCCTTGTACCTGGCTAATTTTTTCAGGTTTTCAGGAGAAGATATGATAAGCATCCATTGGTGTCTTCCTTCTTCCGTTAGTCCGATATCCACCATTTTCACCCTTGGCGAGGCTGCCAGTTTCTTAAAGTACCCTTCCGTTTGCGTGTAATTTGCCAGTTTATAGTCGTCCCCTATATTGAATCCGAAGTGTTCCTTTGGTGAGGGGATAATTTGCCCCTGCGTTACAGAGACAAAAAACAGTGCGGGTAGTACCAGTAAATGTTGTAGTTTTTTTATCATAAGCTAATTTTTTTTAAGATAAAAAAACAGAACTAGTATCTCACATTCTGTCCTTCAAGTAACAATAAAATTGCTTTGGCATCCCCATTATAGCTATTCCATTATTAATATATCCAAATAAGATATTGGTTGGGTTAAATAGCAGTACTATTCAGGATGAGTACATATTAGACATACCTTCTGAGTATGGTGGGTCCATGTATTTCAACTAGTTAAAATACATGGACTTGCTACGGAAGGAGATTGCCTTGGTACTGGTTTAGTCCCGACCAGTACTACAACACAACCCGACCACTACCCGACCAGTTTCTTACCAATGGACTTTAACACATTAATTAAATTCCCACAAACTCATCCGCTTTCACGGTGACTGCTTTTTCGAGCACTACATCCAGCTTTGCACAAACTGTTCTTAATTCGCTCATAGCCTGGTTGGAGTTTTTTTTATCGTGCCATAAAGTAGTGTTAGGTAACATATAGGTCTTAGGGTCATTGATATTCTTAAATTTATCAGAATAACCTAAGGCTTCCAATGCGGTTTTCACCTGTGTGTGCGACTTATTGATATCATATGATATCAATACATTTCCAATTGTTGTTCCCATAATTTTGTTTTTAAATTTTGGGCAAAGTACAATTGTTTAGCAGGTCAAGGTTCCGGTTTTCCGTAACGGTCATTAAGTACTGGCTTTCCGCCATGCTACGCCAGTTAGCTTTCCATTATGCTTCGCCAGTTAGCTTTCCATAATCCCCGGTTACGAGCGGAGGTCTGGGTGTAAAATGTATTTGCGTTTTGGGGTTAGGTTTTTCCTATAGTATTTTTAACAAAAAAGTGTTGTTGATTTTCGGGCATTTCCATTTTTCATGGAACCGGCCCGAAAATCAACAACACTTTTTATTAAAAACTTAGTGAAGAAACTACCCGCTAAACGCGACTCTCACATTTTCTCTCAGATTGTAGTGAGAACTCATGACTTCGCCATAAGCCCCAGTACTTCTAATGGCGATCAGGTCTCCTCTTTTTGTTTCCTGCAGCAGTACTTCTTTTCCGAAGCAGTCCGTACTTTCACAAATTGGTCCAACCACATCATATTTAACTTTCGTTTCTTCCTCCTGTCTTGTCAGGTTTTCGATCTGGTGATAAGCCTGATAAAGCGCTGGTCTCATCAGTTCCGTCATTCCTGCATCAAGTACAATAAAGTTCTTATTCTTACCATTTTTCACATAAAGCACTTTACTGATCAGAGAAGAACATTGGCCTACCAGGGCTCTTCCCAGTTCAAAATGCACTTCCTGGTTAGGTCTTTTTTCAAGAAATTCATTAAAAATCCCGAAATACGCTTCAAAGTCAGGGATTTGTTGTTCAGGTTGTTGGTAGTCGATTCCCAGGCCTCCCCCTACATTCAGCACCTTGACCATGAATCCACGTTCTTCGAACCATTTTGCGAACTCGTTGATTCTTACACAAAGATTCTTGTACACATCCAGATTAGTGATTTGCGATCCGATATGGAAATGCACCCCTATAAACTCCAGATTTGCCGAGATTTTCAATGCGTCTGCACAATCAGGCAGATCCCAAGAATTCACTCCAAACTTATTTTCATCCAGTCCTGTTGTAATATTGTGATGCGTGTGCGCATCCACATTAGGATTGATCCTGATAGCTACCTTTGCGATCTTATTCTTCTTCCCTGCAAGTTCATTAATTACTTCCAGTTCCTGTACAGATTCCACATTAAAGCAGAAAATATCCAGGTCCAGTGCTTCATTAATTTCGCGGTCAGATTTTCCCACCCCTGCAAACACAACCTGTTTCCTGTCGAAGCCAATTTCTATAGCCTTCTTCACTTCGTTGCCACTTACACAGTCGGCGCCCAGACCTGCTTCTTTAATTTTTTTCAGCAGCGTATCATTAAAATTCGCCTTCATTGCATAATGCACATGAAAATCATAAACTTTAGCTGCATCAGCACAGGCACTTAAGCTTCGTTGCAATAAACTAAGGTCATAATAATAGAAAGGCGTTTCTAAATTTGCGAACTCTGCTATATCTTTGTTAGAAAACATAATGTTTAAATATCTTATTGTATTTTGTCTAATTGGAATGATGTTGATTTACATGGGCAACTATTTTGATCTTCAACGTCAGAAAATCAGCAAAAAAGAATACGACAGAAGAGTCAGGCTCTTTATCGTACTCCTGTTTATAGTTATTGCCGTGCTTACTTACCTCAAAAGGAGATAAACCCTATTTTCTATTCAAAAATACGATTATGTAAGCTCCTCAGCACTTCCGTTTTATCCCCCGTATTAATTAACAAAGAGATATTATAATTACTTCCGCCATAAGAGATCATACGGATTGGAATATGTTTGATAGAGTCCAGTACCCTTGAAGCAAAACCATGTTTACTTGCTCCGAAATCACCAACCACACAAACAATCGTCTGCTCCTTGTCCAGTTCTACCGAACCAAACGCATGCAGTTCCTCTACAATTTTATCCAGGTTATCCGTAAAATCTATCGTTAAAGATACCGCAACTTCCGAAGTTGTGATCATATCGATAGGCGTTTTATAACGCTCAAAAATTTCGAATATTCTTCTCAGGAAACCATAAGCCAGTAACATCCGGCTCGATTGGATCTTAATTGCGATAATACCATCCTTGGCAGCGATAGATTTGATTTTTCCCTTTTCACTTTCCGAAGAGATCAGTGTTCCTGCTGCTGAAGGTTCCATCGTATTTAATAACCGTACAGGAATCTTATATTTCTGTGCAGGGAATACCGATTGCGGGTGAAGGATTTTCGCACCAAAATAAGCAAGCTCCGCAGCCTCATCAAAAGAAAGATGCGCAATTGGTTTCGTGCCTTTCACAATCCTAGGATCATTATTATGCATTCCGTCAATATCCGTCCAGATCTGTACTTCCTCCGCTAAAATTGCGGCACCAATCAGAGAAGCCGTATAATCACTTCCCCCACGGCGCAGGTTGTCCACTTCACCGAAGCTGTTTCTGCAGATAAATCCCTGCGTGATAAACAATTTATTCCCTTTATGCTTCTCCAGTAAAGGTTTAAGATTCGCTGTAGCATAAGGAATATCAGGTTCATTGTCCTCATCGATTTTCATAAAATCAAGTGCAGGTAATAATACCGAAGGTACACCTATAGATTTCAGATAAATATGATAAAGCGTTGTAGATAACAATTCACCTTGTGCCAGTACTACTTTCTCTTCAATAGGTGTGAAAATATCATTCACCAGTGAAACTAAAAACTGAAAATGATAATCTACTATTTCCTGTCCCTGTTCACGAAAGTCGCCTTCAGGAAGAAGTTCAATTACAAATTCATTATATTTTTGATTTAGGGCGTTAATCAAAGTTAACGCCCCCTGTTTATCCTCCTTTAAAAGTTTGCCTGAAATTTCTACTAAACTATTGGTTGTACCAGACACTGCTGATAAAACTACAATTTGCTCTTCAGCCGGATTAATGATATCCAGCAATTTCGTCATTCGCTCAGGGCTTCCGACAGAAGTTCCGCCAAACTTTAATATCTTCATTTTTTTTAATTGGTTTAATAATTCAACTAAAAATAGCCTATACAATCAGTTTTATTAGAACTAGGTATTTTTAATTCAATTAATTTGGTATATAATTGCATTGGGCGGTGAAATTAATAAAACGCGCTTAATAATTACGATTTATACAAAATAAAATTTGGGGGAACCGATTTATTATGAGACCCATAAAAACATACTTCCTTCTATTTTGTTCATAGATCAGAAATAATCAAATATTAACGACAGCACATGCAATTAGAAGCAGCAATACAAAACACCATTAACGTGTGGCTTAATGGAAATTATGATCAGCAAACAAAAGAAGAAATTCAGAACCTGATTACTAAAGAAGCATCTACAGAATTAACTGACGCTTTTTACAGAAACCTTGAATTTGGTACTGGTGGTTTACGTGGTATTATGGGTGCAGGATCAAACAGAATTAATAAATACACTATAGGTACAGCGACCCAGGGATTGAGCAATTATCTGCTTAAAAAATATCCGGGAGAAAAAATAAAAGTAGCTATCGCGCATGATAGCAGAAACCAGTCAGATTTTTTTGCCGGCATTGCGGCTGACGTATTTTCAGCAAACGGAATTCATGTTTATTTCTTTTCGGCACTGCGTCCGACCCCGGAACTTTCGTTTGCGATCAGAGAATTAGGCTGCCGCAGCGGCGTGATGCTGACTGCTTCACACAATCCTAAAGAATACAACGGTTATAAAGCCTATGGTGCTGACGGCGGACAATTCACTTCTCCTGACGATACTATGGTCATGGATGAAGTAGCTAAAATCAAAAACATTGATGAGGTTAAATTTGAACGTGATGCCAGCAATATCGAATTGATCGGTGAAGAGATCGATCAGTTATACCTGGATAAGATTACTGAATTATCAGTTTCACCAGAGGCCATAGCCAGACAGAAAGACCTGAAAATTGTTTATTCGCCGATTCACGGTACCGGTATTACCCTGGTTCCAAAAGCACTGGCCCAATTTGGTTTTACCAATTTAACCCTGGTTAAAGAGCAGAGCACACCAGATGGAAACTTCCCGACGGTAGTTTATCCAAATCCGGAAGAAAAAGAAGCGATGACCCTGGCGCTGAACAAAGCCAAGGAAATTGATGCAGACCTTGTTCTGGCAACAGATCCCGATGCTGACCGTGTGGGTATTGCCGTAAAAAACAACGATGGCGAATTCGTTTTACTCAATGGAAACCAGACCGGAAGTTTACTGATTAACTATCTGCTTACTGCATGGCAGGAAAAAGGTAAACTGGATGGTAATCAGTATATCGTTAAGACTATCGTGACGACTAACCTGGTAGAAGAAATTGCAAAATCCAAAAACGTAGAATTCTTCAACACACTGACAGGCTTCAAATACATTGGCCACCTGATCACCAGTCTGCAAGGTAAAAAAACCTTCATTGGCGGTGGTGAAGAAAGTTATGGTTACCTGATCGGAGAACTGGTAAGAGATAAAGATGCGATCATTTCCTGCGCATTTATCGCTGAGATGACTGCTTTCTATAAAGATAAAGGCAGCAGCCTGTACAATGCCATGCTTGATATGTATGTAGAATACGGCCTGTATAAAGAAGAGCTGGTTTCCCTGACTAAAAAAGGAAAAACAGGAGCAGAAGAAATCAAGGCTATGATGGAGAAATTCAGAAATAACCCTCCTTTGACTCTTGGTGGTTCTAAAGTGAAAACTTTAAAAGATTACGAACTCGGAATTGAAACTAATTTAGATACGCAGGAGAAAACCAAACTGGATTTCCCTAAATCAGATGTATTACAGTTCATTACCGAAGACGGCAGCATAGTTTCAGCACGTCCTTCAGGCACAGAGCCTAAGATTAAATTCTATTGCAGTGTAAATGCCCCCCTTGCAGATAAGGCTCAGTTTAAAACCGTAGATGCGAAATTAGGAGATAAAATTAAATCCCTGATGGCAGATTTACAAGCTTAAGGATACCACCGGACATAAAAAAAGAGGATCAGCTGGCTGATCCTCTTTTTTTATGTCCGGAAAAACGGATTATCTTTCAATCAGTCTTGAAGATAAAACGATGTTGTTCAGTTCTTTTTCTTCAAACGAATGTGCCATTGACAGCTCTTTTAAAATAAGACTGATCACATTTTCGGCAATTTCCTCTATAGGCTGATCTACCGCACTAATTGTGGGTGAGTGCAATTTAAAGATATCGTGATCATCATAAGCAATCACTTTAAAAGTTGCGTTTAACTGTTTGTTCATTTCCCTGAAGCTGAATAATCCTCTTACAGCCAGATAATTGGTTGCAAATAAGACTGCATCAATCTGTGGGTTATCACTAAAGAACCTGGTGAGTTCAGTAGTTGTCTCTTCAGCAGTGTTATTGAATGAAATCAGTTTACAAAGCTTTGGATCAATTTTGAGTTTATTTACTTTCAGCGCTTTCTCGTAACCTTTATAACGGTCTTTGATCTGTTCCACATCAATGTCCACAGTCACAAAAGCGATGTTCTTCATTCCTTTGCTGATTAATGAGTCGGTCGCCATATAGGTACCTTCTACATTATCGACCAGGACACTGCTTACGTCCAGTCCCGGCAAATGACGGTCAAAAACAACTACCGGAGTACGGTCAGACAACAAATCACGGATATCTTCTTCCATACCCACCATCGGGGCAATGATATAACCATCTACCTGTCTGGATTTAAACATCTTGATCAGGCCTTTTGCCTTTTCCAGATTATTTTCAGTACTGGAATAGATGATTTTATAGCCGTGTTTATAAGCCTTATCTTCGATCAGTCTTGCAATAGCAGCGAAAAACGGATTGGAGATATCCTCTACGATCAAACCAATCGTATTGGTATTTCCAGTTCTTAGACTTCTCGCTACCTGATTCGGCCTGAAGCCAACTTCCTTTATAATTGCCTCAACTTTTGCGATCATATCCTGGCTGATCCGCATCTTCTCAGCCTTACCATTCAATATGAAGGAAACAGTCGTAATGGACACGTTTGCTTTCTTTGCTATATCCTTTATGGAGAGGGGTTTCATTATTTTTTTATTTAGATGACCAAGCTAGAAAAATAAAAACTATTAATGAAACAGTCTCAACTGTCTGTTCCATATTTAATTTCATTTTAATAGACTAAAACTTAACGCTTATGTTGTAAACGGTACTTTTATCGCGATAAAATATGCTGAAATACTCATTAGTAAAACCAACGAGTCTGAACTGACTGATTTTATGCTCGCCTTCCAGCTCTCCTTCCAGCGTAACAATACCGTTATCATCGCGGACATTGGAAACAACAAAAGTTCTGATAGATTGTTTATAGCTAAAATCACTATCACTTCCACCTAGTTTATACTCCTCAAAAGAGCTGAAATCCTTGTGTTCGCCCTGTAGCTTTTTAAATTCTTCAAGATTGGGTATCACATTATTATAAGATACCCCTGTAAGATTAGTTTCTGCCGAAGAACTTGCTGTAAAATAACCACCGGCTTTATTTCCCTCAGTACGCTGATTGGTCAGATAAATAATATTCCCACCCATCATTGCAGCTTGTATTTTGAGCTTGCGGTAAGCACGGTTTTTCACCCTTTCCTGATTAGCCAGTGCAGTGGTTCCGACGGCCTTTGAACTGACATCGCCAATTTTATACAATCCTTTAATTTCATTTTCAATAGCGGTGACAGTCACATTCTCATAGTCCCTGACTCCGCTAACCTGTTTAAGAGAAGAAGATTCTGTAAAGACCTGCACTCTCCCACTTTTAAATACTATTTTCTGGAGGCTGTTCTTATAAACTGAATTAATCAAATCTTCATTTGGATAAGAATATTTTACAGCATCTTCAGTAATTTCCTTAACAACGCAGGGTATTTTTTTGTTGTTTGAATAAAGGGTATCAGTCTGCGCAAATGAGTTTAAGGAGAATGCAAGGACTGCGATTCCCGTTAAAGAGCGTTTTTTCATAAAAATAATTGAGTTAAAACAAATAATTTGATAATTTTTAAACTAGCTATAACTATAAAGCAATTTATAAATAAAATAGCTATTTACAATACCCTCAGTACTTTTACTTTATAACCTTATAAAAAATCAGTTCAGCATTATTCGTGATATAAACTGTAAATTTGTATATTGATATCTATTTACTATGGCATATATTGATTATTACAAAGTCCTGGGTGTGGATAAGAAAGCAACACAGGACGAGATTAAAAAAGCGTACCGGAAACTTGCCCGAAAATACCACCCTGACTTAAACCCAAAGGATAAAGAAGCAAATAAACTATTTCAGCAGATCAATGAAGCTAATGAGGCATTAAGCGACCCTGATAAGCGTAAGAAATATGATGAATACGGTGAAAACTGGAAACATGCTGACCAGTACGACCAGGCTAAACAATCCGGTGGTAATCCATTTGGCGGTGGCAGACGGAGCAGTTCCGGCGGTTTCGGCGGCGGCGGATCAGATTTTGGAGGAGGTGATTTCTCTGATTTCTTTGAATCCATGTTCGGCGGCGGCGGCAGACAACAAAGAAGCAATGCAAGATTTAAAGGACAGGATTTGCAGGCAGAACTAAAAATAACTTTCAGAGAAGCAGCTGAAACGCATAAACCAACGATTACCGTTAATGGTAAGAATTTAAGAATATCCATTCCGGGAGGTATTGCAAATGGTCAGGTCATTAAACTGAAAGGCCAGGGCAGTCCGGGTACAAATGGTGGCCCTGCGGGAGATCTTTTCATTACAATCACTATAGCAGATGATCCGATCTTTAAAAGATTGGGAGATGATCTTTATCTGAACAAAGAGATAGACCTTTACACAGCTACCCTTGGCGGTGAAGCCATGGTAGATACCTTAAGTGGTAAAGTCAAACTTAAGGTCCCTGAAGGCACACAAAACGGCACAAAAATCAGACTGAAAGGTAAAGGCTTTCCTGTATACAAGAAAGAAGGTGAATTTGGAAACCTTTTTGTAACTTATACTATTCAGATACCCGTACACCTTACAGATAAGCAAAAAGAGCTCTTTACACAATTAAGAGAGCTGTCAATGTAACAGAATAATTCATTCATCCTATGGAAACAGAATTAATAACTATAAGAGATTACTGTGTTAATTATGCCATTGAACCTTCCTTCGTCGATGCGCTCGAAGAGTCGGGATTAATTGTACTGACCATTATTGACGGAAATAAATTCCTGCATTTTGAACAATTAGTGGAAATGGACCGTTATATCCATTTCCACTATGATTTAGAGATCAATATCGAAGGAATCGATGCGATCATGAATCTGTTACAGAAAGTCAGACATTTACAACATGAGATTGATATACTGAAAAATCATGTTCATCTGCACGAACCAGGTTAAAGGCTGTAAACCTCCGGGTTGACCAGAAACGGCGGCCGCTCTCCATTGGCAACCGCGATAATGTTCTCTGCAGCCAGCTTAGCCATTGCATTTCTTGTACCCTCTGTAGCAGAGCCGATATGAGGTAATACAGCTACATTAGGCATAAAGAGTAATTTATTATCAGGGCGCATTGGTTCAGGACTGGTGACATCCAGACCAGCACCCCAGATGAACCCGGATTCCAGTGCTTCAATCAAATCGGTTTCCTGATGGATCTTTCCCCTTGCTGTATTAATAAAAATTGAGCCTGGTTTCATCTGTTTGAAAACTTCCAGATCAAACTTACCATCGGTTTCAGGAGTCAGTGCGGTATGAACTGTAATGACATCACTTTGTTTCAGCAGTTCTTCGAAAGAAACCAGCTCTGCACCCAGTTCCTGTTCAGCTTCGATGTTACGGCTGCGGTTATGATAAATAATTTTCATCCCGAAAGCACCTTTACAGCGCTTCGCCATTTCCAGTCCTATCTTACCCAGCCCGAATACACCAAGCGTACATCCGTTCAGTTCCTTTCCTAAATTGGCTGTTGGTTCAAAAAACCCCCATTCCCCGTTAATAATCCTGCGGTTCATATAGAAAGCATTTCTTGCCACAGCCATCATCAGCAGAAAAGCCGTATCAGCAGTAGCCCCACTTAATACCCCCGGCGTATTTCCTACAGGTATTTTTAGCCGGGTAGCCGTTTTTATATCTACGTTATCATAACCCACAGAATGCAGCGCGATGATTTTCAAATGTTTACTGGCTTCCAGAAACTCCTGGTCCAGCTGCTGACCAGCACTTAACAAGGCGTCTGCCCAGTAACATTCTTCAATCAGCTCATCTCTCGTCATCTTTCTCTTCTGCGTCCATTGTCTGATCTTCAGCCCCGCCTCTTCCAGCAAACGCAAACCAGATTCCGGAATTACCCGCGTAATAAATACATTCATAGCCGCTATTTACTCAAAAAATTTGAACTGATGGTATCCCATACTTCTTTTCCATCTCCCTTAAGGGTCTGTTTCAGCATATAAATACCAAATCCTTTGGCTTGTTCAAAATCAATTTTTGGTGGCATAGATAATTCTGCCTGGTTCACCACAACATCTACCAGTACTGGTCCGGGATGAGCCAGAGCAGTAGCAATTGCTGCCTCTACCCCTTCGGCCTGTTCTACTCTGATCCCCCTGATCCCTATAGCCTGCGCCATCTTTGCAAAATCAGGGTTTTTAAGATCAGTTCCAAAAGGAGGCATCCCGATAACTTTCATCTCCATCGCTACAAAGCCCAGAGAGCTGTTGTTATAAACAATTATTTTCACTGGCAGATCATACTGGTAAATTGTCAATATATCGCCCATCAGCATCGCGAAGCCCCCGTCGCCGGAAAGAGAGATCACCTGTCTGTCCGGGAAGGCAAACTGTGCACCTATAGCCTGCGGCATCGCACTCGCCATCGACCCATGGTTAAATGAACCAATCAGTTTCCGGCCGGCCTGCATATCGATATAACGTGCCGCCCATACCGTTGGTGTGCCCACATCGGCAGTAAATATGGCATCGCCGGCAGCTTGTTCGCTGAGTATTCTGGTTAAATATTCCGGATGAATAGGTTTCCCTGAAACCGGTTGTGCATGTCCCAGCAGATTTTTCCGGTTATCCTGATAACGTTCCTGGCATTTTTCAAGAAAGGCGGTATCTGTTACTTCGTTCAGCAATGGCAGCAGGGATTTAATGGTCTCCCTGACATCACCGGTTAATCCGAGGTTCAGTTTACATCTGCGGCCCAGTCTTTCAGGCCTGATATCTATTTGTACAATTTTGGATTTTGTAGGGTACCATTCCTTATAAGGAAAATCTGTACCCAGCATGAGCAATAAATCGCTTTCTTCTACTGCATGATAACCGGAAGAAAGACCGATCAGCCCGGTCATTCCGACATCATAAGGATTATCATACTGCACATGCTCTTTTCCGCGCAGTGCATGTACTATCGGTGATTTGATTTTTCCGGCAAGGGCTAATAATTCATCATGTGCCCCGGCACATCCGGCACCACACAATAGCGTGATTTTTTTAGCTTCATTAACGAATTCCGCAAGTTTCTGTAATTCATCATCAGCAGGGCGAATAGCAGGGCGGCTAACGAATAAAGGGTGGTCCAGTTCTTCCTGTTCCATTTTCTCCATCGCAACGTCTCCGGATAAACTGATCACTGCAACTCCGTTCTGCCCTATCGCATGCTGCATCGCAATTTGCAATACCCTTGGCATTTGTCTGGCAGAGGCTATAGTTTCACAATAATAACTGCATTCGCGGAACAATGATTCTGGCCTGGTCTCCTGAAAATAACCTGTTCCCACCTGCTCACTTGGAATATGGGCGGCGATAGCCAGTACCGGTGCGTTACTTTTATGTGCGTCGTACAGACCATTGATCAAATGCATATTTCCGGGCCCGCAGCTTCCGGCACAAACAGCCAGTCTGCCTGTCAGCTGTGCTTCTGCACCGGCAGCAAAGGCTGCTGCTTCTTCATGTCTGTAGTGGATCCACTTAATTTCTTTAGAATTCCGGATCTCATCTACTATACCATTAAGAGAGTCTCCGACTAAACCATGTACATGCTTTACGCCTGCCTGAATGAGTATTTCGACTAATTTTGCTGCTACTGTTTTTGCCATAATATGATCTGATAAAAGAAAAGCTGCCATAGGAGGGGCAGCTCTATTAATTTTAATAATTAAGATTTTCTCCATAGCCTGTTCAACGATTAAACAGACTACGATAAAAACAGCAGTGCAATTGTTTTGTTTGTAGTTTTATTATCTTTATTCAAAGAAAGGATGAGCTATGATCAGGAAGAACTGGCCCGAATTAAAATTCAAAGACCTGAAAGACACGATGGTAACCGTTCAGTTATGGACTCAGATCGTTGGCAAGATCAGGTTGATCAACAGTCCCTGGCTAAACCATTCCTGGCACGTCACCTTATATGTATCCGCATTGGGATTAACCACAGGCAGTATCCCTTATCGTAACGGCCTTTTCCAAATAGATTTCGACTTCATCGGGCATCAGCTGGTCATTACTTCCAGTGCCAACGGACAGCAGCGGTTTAACCTCTATTCGCGTACAGTTGCCCATTTTTACCAGGAACTCCTGGAGAAACTGCAACTGATGGAAATTGAAACAGAGATCTATGCCAAACCAAATGAATTGGAAACTGCAGTCCCATTTAATGAAGATCATATTCATTTTCACTATGATGGAGAGCAGATAAACTTACTGTGGCAGGCACTGGTTAAAATGGAAACTGTTTTTACCCGCTTCAGGGCAAAGTTCAGCGGAAAATGCAGCCCTGTTCATTTCTTCTGGGGCGCATTCGATCTGGCCGTGACCCGTTTTTCTGGCAGAAGTGCACCTAAACATCCGGGAGGCGCCCCCAATATGCCACTGGAAGTGATGCAGGAGGCCTATTCTCATGAGGTAAGTAGTTGTGGGTTTTGGCCAGGCAATGAAAGTTTTCCTTATCCGGTTTTCTACGCCTACTGCTACCCCACCCCAGACACCTTTAAAGATCAGCCGGTAAAACCTGAAAAGGCAAGCTTTAACCCTGATATGGGAGAATTTATCCTTCATTATGAAGATGTCAGGAATAGCCCAAACCCCGAAGAATTCCTGATGGAGTTTCTCCAATCCACTTATGAAGCGGCAGCAATTACAGGAAACTGGGACAGGACTTCTCTTGAATGTGATTTTTCAGCGCTGGAAAAAGATTTATAACTTACAGGGTGGGTTTTGCCCTTCCCTGTAAGTTTCGTCTTGATCAGACAACAATGATTTATTTTATTTTAATCAGGAGGATCAGCCCTGATACACTGACTACCAAAACACAGAATGCAGAGAAAGCGGTCAGGAAATCCCTGAAATTCTTACCTGCAAAATCTACCAGCAGGAATTTATGGAATACAGCAAAACTTAAACCTTCCCTTCTGTCCGAGTCCTGTACTTTTGCCGCCAGTCTTCCGGTAGCAGGTTCGAGGTAGTAGGTCAGATGCTGCGGGGTGCTTAAAGCAATTTTTACTACTGGTAAACGCTTATTGACAAAACCATAGTCTGTGTCGAATTTGGTTAGATAGGCCGACGAAGAGATGATTAACGGAGCCGATTCATCCGCAGCTGCGTTTGCCATCATTTCACAACAGGCCGCTTCACCATCAGCTGCTCCCTGGGCTACAAAATGTTTCACCAGACTGTAACTGTGTTCCATGATTCCATCAGGCAAAAGTTGCCCGGTGGCAGCATCATAGTAATTCACATCAGGTTTCAGCTTTTTATCTTTATCCGCAAACATAGTTTCTGCTTTGGCTACCTGTTGTTTTTTCCAGCTATCATTCTCCTTTTTCAACAGGTTAACACGGTAATAGGTTTTACCGTTAAACCTGGCCACAGATAGATTACTTACCTGATTCCACTGCACTGGCAAAGCCATCGGGTTAACAAGCAGACCGGTTGTTTTTATTTCAGGTTCGAATACATAATTAATCCTGTCATCCGGAGTGAATTTATGTGTCGCATGGTAAGCACCTGAGCCCATGAAAGTAAGTGTAACTATCGAAGTCAGCAGACCAATAGTCCTGTGATATTTCCGAAAGAACCCTGCTTTCTGACCGGGAACCGGCTTTTTAAACTTTTTCCATAGAATGCCATAAATCAATAATCCGCTCAGGGTAGAAAAAATCACTATAGCAGCCAATACCAGGATCAAGGCATACCTGGCTGTATTGTTCGTGATTTTAGCAATAAATTCATAACTATGAAAGTTGCTGAAAACCCAGAGAAAGAGTTTACGGTTGTCATCATTATAGTTAGCCAGCCTGCTCTGGGAAGTTTCAACATAAACGTCCATGTGATCCTTCCTGGCAAAACTCACCTTCCATACCGGCAGAAGACGGTTGATATACTTATATTCATCAGTAAAACTGGTAACAGGCGTGATTGAAGATATTTTCGAGGTACTGTCACCTAAAAAATACCGGCTCAGATGTTCAGCATATAAACGGTCTCCATCTATCAGTTTAATCCCATCGGTCGCAGAGAAATACTCCACTTTATTTTTCCGGTCCCGCACCTGATAAAAGGTTTCACCCTGAAAATCAATTAACCTGAAACTGGTGAACAGATTGATTCCATTTTTACTTAGTATTTCATTGACCGGAAGCCTGAGTTTTGCACTGTCAACTACCTGAGGTTTAATATACTCACGGGCAATATCCAGCTTAAACCAATGGGCAATAATCGGATGGCTCAAACCTGAACAAGTCCAGAAAATAACTGGAATTATGGTCATAATTCCCAGTACACGGTGCCAGGAATACATGTTTTTTTTTACGGTGCGGCTAAGATTTGTCGGTTTTCCACTCATCTTATTTTTTGTATTCTGCCAGTAAAGTATCCATATCGGCCATGAGCTGTTTCACCTGTTCATCTACTGTTCCATCATAAGCACCACGGATCCTTTTATCTTTGTCAACCAGCACCAGATACCCCTGATGTACATAACCTCCAGGTGCTCTTTTATCTTCTCCCACAGAAACCAGGTAATTGCGTTCAGCCAGGGCATAAACCTCATCTCTGGTTCCCCATAAAAACTCCCATTGCGTTCCTTTTATGCCCAGTTTAGTGGCATAGGCCTTCATTTTCGAAGGGGTATCATATTTGTAATCTATGGTATGTGATGCTAGTTTTACCTCAGGATTTCCTTTATATTTCTCATATACTTTCAGCAGATTACGGTGCATTGTCGGGCAAATCGTCGGGCAGGAAGTAAAGAAGAAATCGGCTACATAAATAGCCCCGTCAAAATCCTTGTTGGTTACTACCGCGCTATCCTGGTTCAGAAATTTGAAAGCCGGAATGGTTTTGTAGGTTGTATCCTTACCATCCACCTGTTGTCCTAAAAAAGGAAGCCTTTTAGTTTTATCCTTACAGCCTGTTACCACTGCCAGCAGTAGTAACAGATAAATCAGTCCTCTTTTCATTATTTCTTAAACTGACTCAGGTAAGCACTCGACGATTTAATTTCAACCTTATACAGACTATCAATTTTTCCGATTTTAGCACGCTCAGCTTTGAAATAGCTAATGGCCTCTTCATTTGATTTACCGGTAACATCAGGTTCGAACTTATGCATCCAGTCGTTCATCAGCTCTTCAGCCTTGTTCAACCTGTCAAGGGTTGCTTTCATGACCTCTTTTTCTTTCAGAGTATCTGTAGAAGGGAACCTGGTTTTAAGCGCTGTCATCCCTTTCAGCATAGAATCCAGTCTCATCTGATTATTAACCAGTACGCCATGATCTTCCATGACGATATCATGAAACTTCATGACCTGGTCTCTTTCTGCTTTATAACTCTGTGGCTGTGTACAGGCAACTGCTCCTGTAACTAATACTAGTACGGCTAAAAATAATTTCATTTGATTATTATTTAATGAAAGGCAATACCATAGGCATCAACAAAACGCTGAACGCAAGGCACGACCTGATTTAAAGAAAATTTAAAAAAAAGGCGAAACGCCTAAAGGATTAGCAGCTCAACTGCGGAGGGTGGAAAATTGTATTCAGCTGCGCAACTGGCATTCCGGTAGTGAACGGAACACGAAAATCGACGGCGATAAAGGAATATTGTTTAAATACAAAAGGGGTATAAACTATAGCCTCCTGCAATTGTATCTTCTGGAACTGACGGTCTTGCTTCTGCTCTTTTTCCTGTGCCTGTTTAAGTTTTTTCATCAGGTAACACTGGCCGTTGCAATGAAGCTGGGGTTTATCTCTGTTTACGCATAACTCTTTCGCAATATACCCCTGGTTCATTTCAAAACCTGCAAAGACAAAAAATCCTGACAGGTTTACTGAAACCGAACATAATAGAAGTAATATGGCTATAAAGCGTGTCAACATGAATTTGTTACCCCCTTAACTTACCCCATTTTAAATAGGTTGCACCCCAGGAAAATCCTGCACCAAAAGCGGTGAGCAACAGGTTATCATTTTCTTTAAAATCATTTTTAAATTCCCACATACACAATGGGATAGTTGCAGCTGTAGTATTACCATAAAGCTGAATATTCACCTTAACCTGGTCTTCTCTCAAACCTAATTTTTCTCCTACAGCGTGGATAATCCTCAGATTAGCCTGATGCGGGATCAACCAGTTAATGTCTTTAATATCCAGGTGATTTCTCTCCAGAATTTCTGTACAGGTCTGGCTCATTCCTTCAATCGCAGCTTTAAAAACTACTCTTCCGTTCTGAGATATATAATTCAGTTTTTTATCCAGTGTATCAGGTGAAGATGGGTTGAGTGAACCACCTGCAGTAACAATCAGGTGTTCTTTACCGATACCATCAGTTTTAAATACATTATCTACCACACCTATTTCAGCTTCGGTCTGCTCAAGCAATACTGCTCCTGCCCCGTCGCCAAAAAGTATACAGGTATTTCTGTCTTCGTAATTTACAATAGTACTATTGGCATCAGCACCGATCACAATCACATTTTTATACCGGTTGCTTTCAATTAAACTTGCCCCAAGAGTCAGCGCATAGAGAAAACCACTGCAAGCTGCATTTGAATCTACTCCCCAGGCATTTTTCAATCCTGCTTTTTCGCAGACTATACTGGCAGTCGAAACCATAATATAGTCAGGAGTAGCCGTAGCCACAATTACGCATTCAATTTCATCTGGGTTAATCTGACTGTCTTCCAAAAGTCTTTTAACTGCCATGGTAGCTAAGTCGGAGGTTGCAAGTGAAGCATCACCAAGGATTCTTCTTTCCTGGATACCAGTTCTCGAAACAATCCACTCACTATTGGTGTCCACCATTTTCTCCAGATCCTGATTGGTTAGAACAGTTTCTGGTACATATCCTCCCAAAGCTGTTATGGCAGCATTATATCTCTTTCTCATTAAGTATTACAATTCTTGGCGCAAAACTAATAAATATTTACAGGTACGTTACACTTTATTTTCATAGTATGGTACCTTTGCCGGAACAATGAAATTCAAATGAAAAAACAATATACATTTACTTGCGCTATTTTGCTGGCTGCCACGCTGTTCGCTTCTTCCTGCAAAGAAGACAGAAAATTACCAATTTATGGCGTCAGGGATACTAAAACCATCAAAAATCCTGACGGAACAACGGCAGTGGATACCATATACCAGACTATTCCTGCATTTAAATTCCTGAACCAGGATAGTGTATATATTACAAATAGTCAGTTTAACGGGAAAATTTATGTTGCTGATTTCTTTTTTACTTCCTGCACAAGTATCTGTCCAATTATGCACAGGAACATGAAAACGATCTTTGAAGAGTTCAAAAATAATCCGGATGTCATGTTTTTATCGCATACCATAGATTTTAAATATGACAAGCCTTCGGTCCTTAAAAAGTATGCGCATAAATTAGGTGTGGATGGTCCGAAGTGGCAATTTGCTTATGGATCAAGAGACAGTGTATATACGCTGGCAGAGAAAAGTTACCTCGTTGCAGTTAATGTAGACAGTACAAACAGAGATGGTTATGTACATCAGGGATTTTTAGTCCTGATTGATAAAGACAGACGTATCCGGGGTGCTTATGACGGGACTAACCCGGAACAGGTAGCCCAGTTAAAAAAAGACATTCCGGTTCTGCTGGCTGAATACAAGAAATAATGAAGAGAAAGTATATCATCATCAGTTCGATTTCACTGACCCTGATCAGTATGTTTTATTCTTGTCAGACTGCCGAAACGGTGCAGAAAGATACTTATTATGTGAATGGAAGGGATCTGTATATTAAGCACTGTCAGAATTGTCATGGAGAAAAAGGCGAAGGGCTTGGTGCATTGACCCCTCCGCTGACGGACAGTACTTTTATGAAGGCCAATAAAGAAAACCTTGCCTGCATTATAAAAAATGGAATTTCGACTCCCGTAACTGTACATGGAAAGGTTTATGAAGGTAAAATGCCTGAATTTAATCTCGCAAATATAGATCTGGCCCAGCTGATAGTTTACATTACCAACGCCTTTGGACATAAACAAGGAATGTACACTAACCAGCAAGTGGAAAAAGACCTTAAAAACTGCAAATAACAAAGTTTTTGTATCTTTGCATAAAATGCAGGCCGTTCTATCGCTGTAAGTAATGCTTTGCATCTTAAAGAGGAAAGTCCGGGCAACACAGAGCATCTCGCTTCCTAACGGGAAGAGGTTTGGGATTGAAGACCTGAATTATGGAAAGTGCCGCAGAAAATATACCGCCGATGGCCTGCAAGGGCACAGGTAAGGTTGAAATCGTGAGGTAAGAGCTCACGAATTTTCCTGGTGACAGGAAGGGCTGGTAAACCCCGGGAGTTGAAAGACCAAATAGGCTGACGCATGTAGGGCTGCTCGTCCGATGTCAGTGGGTAGGTCGTTAGAGATAAATGGCAACATTTATAGTAGATTAATGGTAGAAGCCTTGATTCATCAAGGTACAGAACCCGGCTTACAGGCTTGCATTTTTTTATTTTATTTACATTAATTGATAATTAGTAAATATATTCGTATATAACACTAGAACACGATACACCCCTATGGCAAAATTATTAATAATTGATGATGAGCGTGCAATAAGAAGCACATTGCGTGAGATCTTGGAGTACGAAAATTATGAGGTGGAGGATATTGATAATGGGGTTGACGGCTTAGAACTGATTAAAAAGAAGAAATACGACCTGGTCTTATGTGATATAAAAATGAATAAAATGGACGGTATGGAAGTGCTTGAACAAGCATTGGCCTATAGTCCTGACCTGCCATTTATTATGATCTCGGGCCATGGTACAGTAGAAACTGCTATTGAAGCCAGTAAAAAAGGAGCATTTGATTTTATTTCTAAACCACCTGACTTAAACCGTTTACTGATCACAGTCAGAAATGCACTGGACAGAGGAAACCTGGTCACAGAAACTAAAGTACTTAAACGCAGAGTAAGCAAAACAAGGGATATCCTGGGTAGTTCTGAGAACATCAACAAGATCAAGGAAACTATCGAACGTGTTGCCCCTACCGAAGCCCGTGTATTGATTACCGGAGCAAATGGTAGTGGTAAAGAATTGGTAGCCCGCTGGTTACATGAAAAATCAAACCGTTCTGAGAGTCCTTTAATTGAAGTAAACTGTGCTGCAATTCCATCCGAACTAATTGAAAGTGAGCTTTTTGGTCATGAAAAAGGTTCGTTTACCTCTGCGGTAAAACAGCGTATCGGTAAATTTGAACTGGCTAATGGCGGAACTCTTTTTCTGGATGAAATCGGGGACATGAGCCTTTCGGCACAGGCAAAGGTATTACGTGCTTTACAGGAACATAAAATTACCCGTGTAGGTGGTGAAAAAGAACTGGAAGTGAATGTACGTGTGCTTGCTGCGACGAACAAAGACCTGATGAAGGAAATTGAGGACGGTAATTTCAGAATGGATTTATACCACCGTTTAAATGTCATCAATATTCATGTACCTCATTTAACAGAGCGCCGGGAAGATATTCCGGAGATTGCTTTCAGTTTCCTTGAAGACATCTGCAGAGACTATGGCATGCCTGTTAAAAAAATCAGTGAGGCCGGAATGGTTGCTTTACAAAATTTACCATGGACAGGAAACGTGCGTGAGTTGCATAACATGATAGAACGTCTGATCATCTTAAGTGATAAAGTAATTACTGAACATGAAGTAATCGCATTTGCCAATCCAGGTGGCGGTACCAATATCGGTGCTGCAAATCACGGAAGTAATGGTAACAGTACATCTGCATCAGGCATAACTAACTATGATAAATTCACTAATTTTCAGGATTACAAAGATCATGCGGAAAGGGAATTCATCAAGTTTAAACTAGAAAAGAACAATTGGAATGTCTCTAAGACAGCAGACGACATTGATATACAACGCAGTCATCTCTATAGTAAAATCGAGAAGTTCGGTTTGAAAAGAGTAACTGAATAACAACATCAAAAAGGCCGGCCCTTGTAGAAGAGCCGGCCTTTTTTTTACACCTGATTTCCCTCCCCTATACGGAATATTTTCATGTTACCAGTATACATAGTTATTATATCAAATAACTATATTTAGTTCATACTATTTTATTATCTCTTATTATGAAACTAAGAATCATAGCAGCGCTCCTATGTACAGTATGTTTACAGGTTAATGCTCAAAAATCTACTCCACAGGAAGATGCCCGTTTCGCAGGCCTCGACACTACTTTTCAACGTGTACTTAAAACCTGGAATGTTGCCGGCTTTGCTGTTGCAGTAGTGCAGAAAAACAAAGTGATTTATGCCAAAGGTTTTGGTTATCGTGATTTAGAGGCCAAACTACCTGTTACTACCAATACGATGTTTGCTATAGGTTCCTGCTCAAAATCTTTTACGACTACTTTGATCGGAAAATTACAAGACGACAAAAAACTGAATATAGATGAACCTGTCAATAAATACCTGCCTGCATTAAAGTTTTACAATGATGCGATGAATAACGGAATTACGCTCCATGATATGATGAGCCACAGGACGGGATTAGCAAGATTTGATATGTCATGGTATTTCTTCAATACACCTTCATTGGACAGTATGGTGAAAAGGGTTCAATTTATGGAACCTAATGCCGGGTTAAGAGAGAAATGGCAATACAACAATTTTATGTTTGCCGCTCAGGGAGCTGTAATTGAAAAATTAAGTGGTAAGAGCTGGGGCGATAATGTGAAGGAACGTCTTTTCATCCCGCTGGAGATGAACCGTTCAAATGTAACGATCCCGGAACTGCGCAAGGGCGGGGACATATCCGTGGGATATACCCTGAGAGGAGATAATTCTATCAAAAAAATGGATTATTACCATATCGAGGGAATGTCACCGGCCGGTGCGATTAACAGTACGGTCAATGATATGGCCAAATGGTTAATCACCTGGATCAATAATGGAAAATATAATGGTAAACAGGTTATCCCTGCTGATTTCCGCGACCAGGCCATCAGTTCACAGGCTATAGTCGACGGTTCTTTACCTGAAAAGAAGTCTCCTGATACCTATTTTTCGACTTATGGTTTTGGCTGGTTTATGGATTCATATAAAGGACATTACCGGGTTGAACATGGTGGCAATATTGATGGTTTTTCAGCCAGCGCCTCCTTCTTTCCGGCTGATAGTGTAGGTATTATAGTATTAACCAATCAAAATGGATCGAAAGTGCCGGGAATAGTCAGAGATATCATCACTGATAAGGTCCTTAAACTGAAGTATCAGGACTGGATCAGTACAGTAAAAAATGCTCAAGATAAAGCTGATCAGGCCAGGGACAAACAGCATGAAGAAAAGGAGAAAACAGCGAAACACAATCCTCCGACACATGCCCTTGCAGATTATGCTGGTAATTATACCCATCCTGCTTATGGAACCCTGAAAGTATACACAAAAAATGATTCGTTGTTTGCACAGACTGTCACTCACCTGCTTTGGTTAAGACCGGCTAATTATGATACTTTTGAAGTGTTTGATAAAGATCCGGTAGAAGGCATTGACACCGCTAAAAGTTATGGTATTAACCTGCAGTTTCATATGGATGTCACAGGTACAATCGATGGTATTGAAACTCAGCTTGAGGGTGCTGTAAAACCGTTTATCTTCCGTAAAGAAGATAAACAGGTAACGACTGCAAAATAGTAGTCCTATTTTTTCAGGATGTATTTATCCGCCAATTGACCGGTAATTCTCTTACCTTCCATATCCAGCTGGGTTAAGGTATTTTCACCGACAAAATATTTGCCCGGGGCATCTTTTATGCCTTCGAGTGTAATAATCTGTCCTGCCTTATCCCAGTTGAACTTGCCTTTGCTGTCAAAGTATTTGGCATCGCTTTTACCCAGGTATTTAGTTTGCATGGTATAAGTCTGATCATCTGTTAAGGTTATCGTTGTTTCTATACCTTCACAATCTGCACAAGGTAGAATTCCTTTATAGGTACCGTCCCAATCCAGAGAATTCATAGCGCTATGCTCGTCACCCATTTTCATACTGTCGGTTTCCATGGTTTCGGTACTCACACTGTCTTCAGCCAGGCTGTCTGCATTTAGCTTTTCAGTAATTTTGCTTTGATTACTACAACCCCAGATGGCACAAACCGTAAAGGAAATTGCTAGAATTCTTTTAATCATCATACGTTAATTTAGGAGTTAAAACTCAATATGAAGCAAGAAACACGCCAAATTATATACAGCAAATGTTTTTTTTGAGTTGTCAAAAAACTTTCATAGCTTCAATAAAATTTAAATATAACCACATATGAAAAAGCTAATTGTAATGATGTTGCTAGCTGTAATGGCGTTTACAACTACACAAACTTTCGCTCAGACTAAAAAAGACGGTTCAAAGGATATGCGTTATAAGAAAAATAAGCAGCCGATGAAAAAAGACGGAACACCTGATAAACGTTACAAAGCTAACAAGCCGGCAGTTAAAAAAGCTGCCCCTTCTAAAATGACTCCAGTGAAGAAAGCTGCTTAGTCTTTAAACAGATAAAAACATAAAATGCCCTGAAAATTTCAGGGCATTTTATGTTTACAGCCAGTTGTATTTTTATTTTCTGTTCGCTTTCGAAATTAGTCTGACAATATATCTGATCAGAAGAAATAGTCCTATTGAACAGATGACAGGCCAGATGATCAGTAAAAAAGAGTAGATAGTTACGTTCATTATATTTTAAATAAATTTTTTAAATATAAAATTTATTTCTCCATTTATTGTTTTATATGGGTATCTATTAAAATTTAGCCCCTGAAGACTGAGAACCTTTATAAAGCGTTGATGTTGTATAAAATGGTTTTCTAACCTGATCAAAAATATGGTCGTATTTTTGAGCGAAGAATTTATATTTGAAATGATTTATTTTAAATAAAACACGTTATCTGAATTAATATGAAAGTAATCAAATACCTGAGTACCCTGGTACTCTTCTCTTTAATAGCTATTGCTGCATCTGCTCAGGATGCTGTAGTCATTGATACAGGCAATTTCGTCAGAGGAACAATTCAAGGTACCGACTATCTGACTGTTGGTCTTAAAAAGGATGATGGTACTATCGAAAAGTATAATGCAAAAGATATTAAGGAGTTTCTATGGAATGGAGAAACATTTGTCAGTAAACCATTTGTGACTAACAAACGTACGGACTACCGTTTTTTCAAACTGGTTGAAACAGGTGCATTAAATCTTTATTCTATGGGAGGCAGCACCAGTGCTCAGCAGCCAAAACGCAGCCGTGTCCGTTTCAGTCCTTCTATTGGGCTGGGTATCGGTACAGGTGGCTATGGCGGTGGTGTAGGTGTTGGCGTAGGTGGCGGAGTGAGTTTTGGTGGCAGACGTGATGATGATGACCGTCCAAGAAGAGAACGCCGTGCTTTATATTACATTGAAAAACCGGGTACAGGCGAAATGCTGGAGATTACTCCGGATAACTCTGATACCAATACACAGTATATCAAAAACACTTTAATCGAAAAAATGTCTGATGATAAAGATCTGACTGAACGGATTAAAGGATACGAACGTTTTGATGTAAAATCAATCGTTTCGCTGGTTAAAAACTACAACTCTGTACACCAGTAAAACCTGTTATACTGCAAAATAAGGTTAAGCCTTATTTTGCAGTTCATGCATTTCATGCATCAATCCTTTGAGCTGTTGATATAATTGCCGGTAAAAACCAAAATAGGTTTTATAACTCTGATGCTTGTACTCATCAGGTTCAATACAAGTGATCGATGACTGATCAGGTAAAGGATAACTGGCTGCAAGCCCTATCGCTTTAAAAGCCAGATAAGCAGCCCCTATTGCCGAAGCATCTTCTGCACTGTATAACAAAAGCTTCTTCCCTGTAATATCGGCCAGGATCTGCAACCAGATAGCAGAAGTTACAAATCCGCCACTTACATTCAACTGTTTAATTTCCTGTCCTGAAGCCATTAGCGTCTGTAACACATCATTCAGCGCAAAACAGATCCCTTCAATCACTGCACGGGTAAAATGTGCCTGCTGATGGTTTAATCCTATCCCGAAAAAGTTACCACTGCTTTTAGAATCCCAGATTGGAGCGCGCTCTCCCTGCAGATAAGGAAGGAAAATAAGTCCCTCCGCCCCTGGTTTAATACTTTCAATTTTATCTAAGGTATCCTTGTAATCATTTTCACTGAGCTGTGTCTTTTGAAGTATATTTTTCAGATGCCATTTTAAAGCGATTCCTCCGTTGTTTACAGGCCCTCCGTTAATGAAAATCTCCTCATCCAGCCGGTAACTAAAGGTCATCGCCTTTTCATTAACCACGGCTGTTTGTCCCGCTACCCGCAAAGCACCACTAGTCCCTATAGTCAGGGCTGCTATTCCTGGCTGTATAGCACCTGTGCCTAAATTAGCCAGACATCCGTCAGTGGCACCAATTACAAAAGGGGTTCCCACTGCAAGCAATGACAAGCCTGCTGAAGGATCAGTATATTTTCTGCTATAGTTTGTACTGACCAGTTCAGACAGCTGTGTTTCTTTAATTCCCGCGGTCGCTAATGCCTGCGGAAACCAGTTCAGCTTTTTGATATCCATCAGCCCGGTACAGGAAGCGACTGAATGATCTACTTCAAAAGTATGAAACAGGCGGAACCAGATATACTCTTTAATGGAAATGAACTTGTAGACACGGCTGAAAAGTTCAGGTTGGTTTTCCCTGATCCAGCTGATTTTGCATAAAGGGGACATGGAGTGAACCGGTGTACCTGTAGCTTTATATAACTCTCCGCCCAGCGAAGAAGATAACAAAGTGTCTGCGATTCCCGTACTCCTGCTATCCGCCCAGGTCATCATCGGGGCCAGTGCCACCCCATTTTTGTCTACTGCGATCAGACTATGCATTGCACTGCTTAAACTAATTGCCAATGGACTGTGGACAAGTTTTAAAACCAATTCTTTGACGCACTGCTGAAAAGCAGACCAGATCAGTTCAGGATCCTGTTCACTATACCCCGGCTGCGTTACGTTTGTCGGATAAAAGTACTGACTGCTGTCAAAAGCTTTATAAGTTATATCTACGGCAACTGCTTTAGTACTGCCAGTTCCTATATCTATTCCAAGGATGTATTGCATATGATGGATTAAACTGCAAGCTAGAGCCCGTTAAAATTGTTTACAGATTATTTTTAAGTGAAATGAATTAGATGAAGTTACAGCTAAAAAGAAGCATAAACAAATTATCAGACGAACATTAAATATAGTAAAAACGAGTTGCTGGTGATGTATAACGTCAAGAGATTTTCCGAAACAGCAAATAATGTATTACTATTTTTCATGTTAAAAAGTAGTCTTGTATAATTACAAACAATTAAATTATTAATAATTTACACATAAATAAAAAAATAGCGACATCATGATTAATAATAATGACAACCTTTTTAGTAGCTTCATAAATGTAAAATCTTTTGGAGCAGTAGGCGATGGGGTAACTGATGATACCGTTGCTATAACAAGTGCTCTAAATAGTACCACCGGGCTTTTTGGTAGTACTATATATTTCCCGAAAGGACAATATTTAGTGAGAAGTCTGGTGGTTAACAAACCTGGATTCACTTTTATTGGTGATGGCAATAGAACATCACAAATAGTCGGGGACTCAGAGTTAACAATAAAAGTCCAGCCTTTGTGGAATGGGAGTTCTTTTACCAACTCTGGATTTGGAGGTTTTTATACTAATGGAATAGGTGTATATGCTATTTCTGATCTTGCCAGAACTGGGGGCGTAGGTATCCGACTAATAAATTGTTTCTCCACCAATGCGAATGACTTATATGTACATGGATTTAAGAAAAACGTAGAATTATGTGGCAGTCATTTCAATAAATTCAATAATCTTTATGTTTCTGATGAAATAGTCTCGGACATAAATCCTAATGAAGAAATATTTAACAGAGGATATGCCATTAGTGTTTCCAGAGATATATTTAGTGGTGAGACGCAATCTACAAGCATATTTATTTCAAACGGGTGGCTTCATAATACTTCATTAGATCTGGAAAATTGTGAGAATGGTATAATTGAAAACATAGACATAGAACCTGCCTCACAATCGGTTATTGTTGGCTCAAATATAGAATTCAGGAAGTGTAGATTTGAGCGAATGGATTACTATGCAATCTATGCAAGTCCAACGAAATACCCTCCTTTTAACTGGTTTATAATTAAAGGTAATGCTAACAGATTCATAAACAACAACATTCATTCACTCGGTGCCAATAATGTACCATTTGTAAACTCATTATTTAAGGTAGAAAGCAATGATAATTATTTCGATTTTAAAAATGATTGCATTCATTATGGTCTAATTGATTATGATCCAGATACAGTTGGCAATACATGTGTTATAGGCAAATATAGAGATCCACAGCTATTTAATGTGGGTGCCTCCAATGCTTGGAATATGGAAACTACTCCAGGTATTTACGAAGGCAACAATAATTATGAGTTCGTTGAAGCTAATTCGAGTATCAAGTGTTTTAATGGTCTCGATTATATAATAACTAATTGTCTAAATCTTTCCACGAAAATGACGGCACTTCCATTTATTCAAGGAGCTACTAAAACAGGAAATTCTTTTACCGTTATTGATGATCCAAACCATAGAATTATAATGAACTTCGGAACGACTAATAAATATGATTTAGGAGTATATGTTTTGAAATTTAGAATAAAAAGTCCGGACAATTATAATTTCGATGTGAGAAGTACCTATACGAATTCTAGCTTTGTCTCAATAAAATCGCGTACTAAAAACAGATATTTATTTTGTAGATTTTCAATATCTTTAGCTCAAGAGATAACACCTACAATAGATTTTTCAAGTTTCCCAATTGGAAGCACTTTCGAACTTTCAGAAGTAGAACTATTGAAATTCGATTCTGGAAAATATGTAGAAAACTTATATCCTTTGTAAGCTAGTTTATTCTGACAATAATGGATGCTCAAATTAGAAGGTAATTTATGACATTATTGTAAAGTTGATTGTTATAAAATCACAAAAAAATAAAAAGCCGCCGGGACATATTCATGTAAATATTTGTCCAGGCGGCTGAGAGTAAATATTTATAACGATTTAGTCCGTTGACCTAAGTGCTTGCAGGACTGCGTTAGCGTAAGGTACATTGGCATTGAAGGTATAAACCATGATCCCGCCTTTTTGACCTTGTGTTGGTTTCCATTTGGCTAAATTAATATCCTCGGCCTGAGATTTACCTCCTTCTGCATAGGAACCGAAAACCATTTTTGAGGCAGGTATTTTATTCGTACCTACTGCATAATTCATCATCAACTGACAATCAGCAACCTTTCTGTCATAAGACTGAACCTGAAAATAATCAATAGCGTCTGCGTATTTTTCTGCAATCTTATTCCAGGAATAAACATCTAAACCTGTAGCTGTGTGCAACTGTTTATTGTTATTTGCTTTAGGGCCAAAATACTTGGTTAATGCCCCGATACAGGAAAGGAAATTAGAATTGGCATCCATTGACCCGCTGTACCATCCATAATAGCCAATATCCGCAAACTTTGGAAACGGAGGGATAGGGTTTGGTTTTTTTCCTGAATGCTCAATATCCAGACTGATTCCGTCAAGGTTGTATTTATCAATCAGGGTTTGTTTTAAGGCAGTTGCCCAGGCTTCTGGAGTAGCATATCCGTCCGGTTTCGCATCCTGCCAGCTGGCTGCATCATCTACATTTTGTAATACTGCAATGCCTCTTTTCTGCAATGCTTTGATATCATTGAAATAGGCACCGTAAGAATTATAACTGGCCATCATACCTGTTCCTGCAGGATATTTCAAAGTATCCAGATATTGCCAGTACTTCACACCAAATAAAACAACCATATCCACTCCGTCAGGAATATCTTTGAGTTTAAAAGTTGGGTTACGTCCATCAGTGATGTAATAAGCAATAAATTTTTGCTTCGCAGCAGCGCTAGGTTTGGTACTTGAACCAGTTCCCCCGCCTTCGAGTTTCTGACAGCTGGTATAAACCAGTGCCGGGAATACCAGGCATAACATCAGCAGCAGATTTTTTCTTGTGTTTTTCATTGTAGCATATTTTAGGTTAGAATAAGCAATTTGAGCCGGCAGTTGACCTAGAATTCCTCTACATAATCGAGATCTTTGGAGAAGGTTTCTTTCATCCTGCTTAAAGCATAAAATGCGATCACAAGACTGATAATGGCTACAGCAATTCCTGAATGAACAATATTTCCGTTAAACACGTTCTTCAGGAGCTGAAAAAGCAGGGTTAGCGGAACTACTGCACCCCGGACAAAGTTGGGTACTGTAGTAGTCACTGTAGCCCTGATATTTGTGCCGAACTGTTCGGTAGCAATGGTCATAAAAATAACCCAGTACCCAACTGTTAAACCGATGACCCCGCATAACCAGTAAAAATGTGAAAGGCTCAGGTCATGAAGACTGAAATAGGCGATAATCCCTAATGTAGCCAGGCTCAGAAAGATATAAACGACCTTAATCCTGCTTTTCAACCATTGGCTTAACAAACCTCCGGCAATATCCCCAAGGACAATCCCACCGTAACACCAGGCCACAGCTGCACCCGCACTTACTTCACCCTGAACACGCATCACTTTACCGAATTCGGGAGATAAAGTAATGAGTATCCCTACCACAAACCAGAGTGGTATACCAATCATGATACAGCGGATATATTTAACGAATTGTATCTTATTTTTGAATAAAGCAAAGAAATCACCCCGGTTACTGGCTTCTTTAGACTCTTTGAACATCCCGGATTCTGCCACACCGATCCGCAGTAAAAGAAGTGCAAGGCCTAATCCACCGCCGATAAAGAAAGAAGTACGCCAGTCAAAAGCCTGGGCAATGAAATAGGCAACAACTGCTCCACTCACACCTACTGAAGCCACAATGGTTGTCGCATACCCTCTTTTTTCTTTTGGCATCAGTTCGGCAACAAGTGTAATCCCCGCTCCTAATTCTCCGGCCAGACCTAAACCAGCTATAAACCGCCAAACGGCATAAGCATTTACAGAATGTACAAATCCATTGGCAATATTGGCCATAGAATATAAAAAGATAGAACCGAACAGTACTGACAGACGCCCTTTTTTATCACCAAGCATCCCCCATAATACGCCACCGATCAGCATCCCGATCATTTGTGTATTTAGTAACATAATGCCGGTATCGGTAAGCTGGGCACCGCTCAGTCCTAATGATTTTAAACTGGGGATACGAACAATACTGAAAAGAAGAAGATCGTAAATGTCGACGAAATAGCCTAGAGAAGCTACCAGAATAGCAGCACTCAGGGCTGTGGTTGAAGCTTTGGTTGGTTGCATTTATTTGGTTGATTTTTGTATAACTAATGTAGTAATTTATGTTTCACCTAATTAACTTTCTTTAACACTTTAGTAGAGAAAGTTCAAATATCTTTGTGGCTGATCATCCTTTAATCATTTTAAAACACAGCGAATTATAGCCCGAACTCTACTTTAATCATAAATATTTAGCATGACGGGCTGTAATAATATCATTTGGGAACACCAGCAGCATTGCCAGATCTCTTTGCAACTGGCCGCTGAAGAGCTTTTTAATTCGCTGGACGAAAGACTTTCGCCTAAAGTCTTCCTGATCGGGGTATTGGTAAAACCTGATATGAATCTTCCTTTTATTGGGATGGAATGTCCTGACTGCGAATATTGTATGAATGATTTCCTACCGCTTAAGGCCATCGGTATCCAGCATAGTCTTTTGGTCAAACAGGAAAATGACGAAGAAAAAGAAGATCACAGAGGACTTTTAAATACGGCTTATACAACCGAGATCCAACGTATTTTAAGGGCGCATATCAATGGTAAAAATAATGAGAATTTCATCTCTGATCCGGTTCTGATTAACGGGTATCTTGTTTATGCAGTTTTAGAATTAAGTAAACGGATATTAACGACTTTTTACTCCCTGACCAAAAACACGCTTTCTTCGGGCCAGGTCATCAGCCGCTCTTTTTTAGAAAGTATTATCAAAGTATACCTGGATGCCGGGGCTGCTGCCCTGAAAACAAAACCACAGTCAGATTTCAATCTGCTGGTTAAAAGCCGGGATGAACTGGTCAGCAAAGCCGGGCATGATTTTATGACTACAGTTTCTCTAGCCGGACAGAACCCAGGCGGGTTGCATGTATTATTCGATGCCTGTAATACGATCTCCTCTTTAAAATATGAAGGAGAAGAAGGTTTTGGAAAAATGGTTATTGCCCATCAGCATCATCCTAATCTGAAAGCGACCATGTTACTGGAAAACCCTATCCATATTAAAGATTTCAGGAAGATCAGAAAGTTCCTGGAACTGGCCGATCATAAGCAAATGATGCTCTCCGATTCTGTGTGGATTTACGGACTGGGCCAGCTGACCGGCAAATATAACTATCATGATGAATCGCTGTTTATTATCAATTTCACGAAACATTTTCACTGGGAAGTGCTGCACCATGAGCATATTATGGTGTCGGTATCTTTTCGTATGCCGGCCCTGCATAATGAAAAGATTAACCGCGAAAAGTTCTATTCAAGTCTGAAAAGGATATTCACAGGAATTGATAAATCGAGATTAAATGCGCTCTGGGAGGTCACCATGGAGGCTACCAAACAAAAACATGGAACTATTTTAGCGATCTCTTCTGAAGCAGGTGCTGAAGCTTCGAGATTAAACAGCCAGTGTTTTAAAATCAAACCTATACGGATCAATAAAGATATTATCCATCAGATTACTTCTATTGACGGGGCAGTATTAATTGATATTGATTGTACGTGCCACGCTATTGGGGTTATCCTGGATGGTATTGCTACAGCCAATGGCGATTCTTCCAGAGGCGCCAGGTATAATTCGGCAGTCAGATATTATGAGCATATGATCAATAAAGCACAGACTGTGCTGGTCGTTATTTCTGAAGATGGATGGATTGACCTGATCCCAGATCTTAAAGCGCAGGTAAAACATACCAGTATCGTAGCCCATATCAGGGAGCTGAATAAACTCAGTCAGACGGATAAATATTTAAGAAAAAACTTCAACAGGCTGATGGAATTTTTCCAGGAACATGAGTTCTACCTGTCTCCAAAAGAATGCGGGACGGTCAACAGGCTCCGCAGGATAATAGAATTTAAATATAAAGACAGCGATGATGGGGTAAGAATGATCTGGAATAACCTTAATCCGAACAGCGCAATGAATATCGGCTATTATGTAAAGGAATAAGGTTATTCCGGATTCTATTATTTAATTACTGCATTTTGTTCTTTCTGGCTTCTTTCCCAGATTTTATATCTCACCTGGAATCCTTTAGGTGCGTAAACAACGATTGGCAACTTACTGTTATAACGGGTCAGTTCTGTATTGGAAATGAATTTATCACGCAAAACTTTATCCGGGCAGCCCATCAATGTAGATCTCATCTCTCCTTTTGAAGTGTATTCAAAATAAGTGTATCCCCAGCCTTTCAGGTCCTTCTCTTCGAATGAACCAATCATCCCATGCTGATTACAATCTACTTTCATCATCTTTCCGACAATGATTTCTACTTTATAACCTTCTTCGTTTTTCTGAGCTGGTAACTGGATCACAAATCTTTGAAACCCTTCTTTGGCTTTGGGATAAATTTCCAGATTCTGTTTAGGCTGAGTGTTTAGCTTCTGTTTGTTCTGTGCAAAACATAAACTGGTAGTGGCGATTAAACCGAGAGCGATATTAAGTAATAATTTCATATGTGTGTTATTTGTGTATAGAATTACACTTACAAGAAAGATGCCATGATTTCAAAAAATGACCTTCAGTACACTTAATGCAATACAGTTGCTTTTATATTTGCATTTCATTAATCCTTATCTATATGGCACTATCTAAAATCGCAATGCAACTTGATCGTTTGGGAATGACTGCTTCTACTTTATGTGCGATCCATTGTGTTCTTGTACCTGTTTTTATTACAACACTCCCGCTTCTGGGCCTGGAATTCCTGAGTAACGAATGGGTAGAAATATCGATGATCATAGTTTCTGTAATTCTGGGAACGGTCTCTTTAAGTTTATCGTACCGGAAACAGCATCGTAAACTCCTTCCCTTTTTTGTTTTGTTTGCTGGTTTTGCGCTGATCGCTTCGGGTCATTTTTCAGGTCTGGAAAGACTTGAGCCTATCCTTATCCCGCTGGGCGGATTTACTGTTGCTGCTGCACATCTGGTCAACTGGCGACTAAACAAAACTTGCTCTCACTCAGCCAAATAATTTGTTTTCATAGCTATTCCTGTAATTATGAGTACAATATGCTTAATTTGTCCCTATGAAATCTTTAGTTAAGAAACCTTATATATTATCTGCTGCTTTCTCCATGCTGTCTTTTGGTGCTTTCGCACAAACGGTAGAAGCTCATAATGATGCCGTATATGTTACTGAACATTATACGAAAATTGAAAAGCAGATTCCTATGCGGGATGGAATAAAACTATTCACGGTAATTTATGTCCCGAAGGATAATACAAAAAAATATCCGATCATGCTGAGCCGGACACCCTATAGTGCAGGACCTTACGGACCGGAACTTTACAGACCAAGTCTGGGTCCTTCCATGCTTTTTGCAAGAGATGGATATATCATTGTTTATCAGGATGTAAGGGGGCGTTATTTATCTGAAGGTGAATTCGTAGCGACCAGACCATATATTCCTCATAAAAAGAAGAAAACGGATATTGATGAAAGTTCTGATACTTATGATACGATTGACTGGCTGGTCAAAAATGTTCCGGATAACAATGGAAAAGTTGGTACCTGGGGGATTTCAGCACCAGGTTTTTATACCACGATGACCACTATCGATGCGCATCCGGCCTTAAAAGCCGCTTCTCCACAGGCTCCTGTTACGGATTGGTTTATGGGCGATGACCGCCATCACAACGGGGCATTTTTTCTGATGGGGACTTTTTCTTTCTTGTCTTATTATGGTGCGGAAAGACCTGAACCTACGCCGGATCATGCCCCTAAATTCGAAGCCTATGGCACGCCTGACTCTTATCAATTTTATAAGAACCTCGGCCCAATCAGGAATGTAAACGAGAAATATTTCAAAGGGAAAAATAAGATCTGGAATGAAATGGTAGACAATGAAGTTTATGATAATTTCTGGGCTTCGCGTACACCTGTACCTCATCTTAAAAACATCAAACCGGCTGTAATGACTGTAGGTGGATGGTTTGACCAGGAGGATCTCTATGGCCCCTTAAAAACCTTTGCGGGTATAGAAAAGAATAAACCAACCTCAGCAAATTATCTGGTAATGGGTCCCTGGACTCATGGAAGCTGGACACGTGGAAACAATGAGTCACTGGGTAATATCCGTTTTCATTCAGAAACCGGACCTTATTACAGAAAAGAAATTGAACTGGCTTTTTTCAATCATTATCTGAAAGGAACAGATAATCCTGAGCTACCTAAAGCAACCATATTTGAAACTGGTTCGAACCAATGGAGAAAATATTCTGCCTGGCCTCCTGCAGACGCACAGGAAAAGAATTTATATTTCCATGCCAATGGAAAACTTTCTTTTGAAGCGCCCGTAGAAACTGGCAAGGCATATGATGAATTTATCAGTGACCCCGATAAACCAGTTCCCTTCACTAAAGAAATAAGAATAGACAGGGGAAGTGATTTTATGTATGAAGATCAGCGTTTCGCTGCTTCCAGGCCTGATGTTTTGGTCTACCAGACCGAAGTACTGGATCAGGATGTGATAATTTCAGGTCATTTACTAGCCGATCTGTTTGTCTCTACGACTGGAACAGATGCTGATTTTGTAGTCAAACTAATTGATGTTTATCCTGGGGATGCGCCTAACGACAGTCCTCTGCCCGGAACTAAAATGGGTGGTTTTCAGCAATTAGTTCGTGGTGAGGTGATGAGATCTAAGTTCAGAAACAGCTTTGCAGTACCCGAAGCTATGATTCCGAATGAAGTCACAGAAGTTAAATTTGATATGCAGGATGCAGCGCACTGCTTTAAAAAGGGACATAAAATCATGGTACAGGTTCAGAGTTCCTGGTTCCCGCTGGTAGATCGTAATCCTCAGAAATTTGTTAATATTTATAAAGCCACGGAGGCCGACTTTCAAAAAGCAACCCACCGTGTATACTTTAAAAAGGGACAGGCATCGAGCCTGAAAGTAAGTGTTCTGAAAAGTTAATCAGAATACTTCAACTTCCCAGATCCTTTTCCAGTCCTGGCCTGGCGATAAAGATACGATACCTTCTTTATCGCTGAGCTGCTGGTTATGATGAACGCCATCTGCTATTCCACACCAAGGCTCCAGACACACAAAATCGGCATCTTTAGCCGCCCAGATCCCAAAAAATGGAAAGGCAATAAAACGAAAATGCAGCCCATGCTGATTTTTAGTATTCTTCAGGCTGATCGTATTACTTTTCAAATCCTTAAATACCAGTGCATCATTATAAAAAAGAGAATGCTGTAAATTTAACTTCCGCTCATCTAACTGTAATATCGCTGTCTGATCACTGATCAGGTTATTCTCTATCTCATGATAAACCACAGATTCGTCTGCAGAAAACTCGAGATAATAATCTTCATAACTAGTTTCTGCTGTCAGTGGAACAGCAAAAGCGGGATGACCTCCTGCAGAAAACAGAAGCTCTTTCTCGCCTGGATTGGTCACCTCATAAGTACAGGAAACGGAACTACCTGAAAGTTTATAACGCAAAGCCAGTTTAAATTCAAATGGATAAACCTTTAGGGTCTCTGAGTTTTCGGTCAGCGTAAATAAAGCTTCAACAGCACTGATTTGCTCAGCATTAAATTCCATATCCCGGGCAAATCCGTGACGGGGAAGCTGATAACATTCTTCACCTATGCAATAGGTATTATCTTTCAATCCACCGATAACCGGGAAAAGTACGGGACTGAATTTACCCCAGAACATCGGGTCGCCTTTCCATAAATAGTTCAGACCGGTCAGCTTACTCTGAATACTCCTTAATTCAGCTCCTTTACTTGCAATTAATACTTTAACAGTTTCGTTTTCCAGTAAAATCATAGGGGTTAAATTTAGCTTATTTTGTCAATAGCTTATCTATTCTTTTCACGACATAATCGAGATCAAACGGCTTGCTGATATAATCATCTGCACTTGCAGTAACGCTTTTGTCTTTACTCTCCGGATTTGCAGACATCACAATTACAGGAATGTGTTTGGTAAAAATATCAGTTTTTAAATCCTCACAAATTTCAATTCCATTTCCATCAGGTAACATTACATCAATAATAAACAAGTCTGGCAGGCCTTCATTCAATTTACTTTTCAATTCGGCAAAAGTAGATGACAATTGTAAATCATATCCTTCGTCTTTTAATAAGAATTCAATAATATATCTGATATCCTGATCATCTTCCAGTACGTGTATTCTTTTCTTCATCTTAATTTTTTAATGGTACAAATTCAAGTTTCGGATAAGATGCAAACATTGTTCCGCATTTGCATATTTAAAATTCATTTTAACCTAACTATCTTTTCTTAAGACTTCTAAAGGTGGGGATCTTAAAACGCCCCTGCTACTCAACATTCCTGTAATTACGACAATTAGTGTAACTAGTGTAAACAAAAGCAGAACTGGTAACAACTGCGGACTGAAACTAGTTTCAAAACTATATACAGCCAGTGCCCAGCTACCAGCCAGCGCAATAACCATTCCAGCGGCTGCCGCCATTAAACCGAGAAACAGGTATTCAATAGCCGTAATTGCCAGAATCTGTTTCTCCCGGGCCCCGATTGTCCTGAGCAGAACTATTTCACGAAGCCTTTGGTTTTTACTGCTGCGCACAGCAGAAATTAATACGATCCAACCTGTAATAATGCTAAAAGAAGCCATAAAACGGATTACAGAACTAATTTTACCAAGCAGTGTATCCAATACTTTCAGTACCAGATCAAGATCAACGACGGATACATTCGGAAATTTCTTTAAAACAGCACGCTGAAATTCTGCTGAAATATTTTCATCAGGAACACGGGTCATCAGTACATGAAACTGAGGGGCTTCTTCCAGTACGCCAGCTGGAAATACAATACGAAAATTGGTCTGCATTCTAACCCAGTCTATCTTCCTCAGACTCCCGATCACTGTTTTAAGCATCATCCCCTGTACATTGAAAAGTATACTATCTCCCACATTTACCCCAAGTCTTTCTGCATAACGTTCATCCAGCGAAATATAAACGGGTTCCTTTTCAGGGCTAACCCGACCAGTCCATTTTCCACTGGTAATTTCCTCTGCATCAGTCAGCTTTGACTGATAGGTAGCCTGGATTTCTCTTTTAAAAATGGAAGAAGAAGATTCTCTCCGTTCATTTTCCTGACCAGCAACCTTTGTTTTATTTAAACTATCGGCCACTACCAGCTGTGCAGCGGTTTTACCATTAATTTCTTCCAGGCGCATGGTCACCACCGGAACCTGGTTCATCAGGGGTAAATGATATTGTTTAGCCAATGTATTCACGCCTTTGGCCTGGTCACTCTGGATGTCAAACAGTACCATGTTGGCCTGTGTTTTTCCAGAAGATAAAGTAACTTTATTCAAAAGTATTCCCTGTACAAAATATAAGGTGGCAATGAGTGTAGTGGATAAACCGATAGCCACAATTAACATGAGTGTCAGATTACCCGGACGATAAAGATTGGAAAAGCCTTGCCGCCAGACATAAGCTATCCCTGTAGGCAAAGCCTTTCTCACTAGCTTTAACAATAGGAAAGACAATCCGTAAAAAATCAGTATAGTTGTCAGCAACCCCATAGAAAAGATAACAGCCTGTAACCATGAGCTCATTTGCAGATAAGCAAAGCCCAGGATAAATAAAAATATGAGCAGGTACACTATTATTTTTGCCGGGTCTGTTTTTGTTTTAGCTTGTTCAAAAGAGAGGCGGATGGCATTCAATGGAGATACTTTGCGTACGGAAAGCAGAGAAGGTAAGGCAAACAGAACCGCAATCACAACACCTGTAATAACGCCCTGAAAAATAGCAGTCCATGAAATCTGCATACTGAAATCTACAGGCAAAAAGTCTTTCAGTGCATAGGGCAGTAAAAACTGAAGCACTGTTCCGAGAGCCGCACCGGTTATTGCGCCTGCCAACCCTATAAAGGTTAACTGGATCAGATAGATAAAAAATGCATCCCAGGCACTTAATCCCATACAACGCAAAGTAGCTATAGCAGCCAGTTTTTCATGAATATAAACATGGATCGCACTGCCAACTCCAATACATCCCAACAACAGCGCTACAAAACCTGCCAGTGAAAGGAAACGGCTCAAATCTCTGAAAGAACGGGCTGTATTTTGTTTTTTGGATGCTACTGTTTCATGATCCAAACCTTCTTTCTCCAGTACAGGCTGTATTTTTTTGAGCAGTGCCGGAATAGTGGATGCCTGATTAAATTTATAATAATAGGAATAATGGATACGACTCCCAAACTGAGCCAGTCCGGTTTCAGGAAGGTATTTTAGATTGATGTAAACCACAGGCGAAAATGTGGCTATAATTCCATTCTGTCCTGGTGCCTGATCCAGATATCCTGCAATCGCAAAATTGAGTTTACCCAGTTGAATAGAATCTCCGGGTTTGGCATTGAACTGCAACATGACTGTTTTATCTACAAGCGCATTTCTGCCCTGGGCCAGTTGTTTAACAGCTGCGGCCGGAGTGGTCTCAATCTCTCCGTAAAATGGATATTTTCCTTCTAATGCTTTAATCTGGACCAAACGGCTCCCCTGTCCTCTGATGAAATAAATCATAGAGGCAAAGCTCTGTTCTTTGGCCCGCTGATCTCCCAGGGTATTTAGCATATTGATGACTGGCTCACTGATCGCTTTACGGCCATCTATAATCAGGTCTGCACCGGTTAATACTTTAGCCTGATCATCAATATCACGCTGTAAATTATCGCTGAATGAATATACTGCCACTAATGCAGCAATACCCAGAATGATAGAAGAAGTAAAAAGAAACAATCTCGAGCGGTTTTTCCGGCTGTCCCGCCATGCCATTCTGAATAGCCACGAAACGGGAACTTGTGTATTAAAAACAGGCTTTGGTTCAGACATATGCTTTTTGCTCATCAGCTATAATCACTCCATTTTTTAAGCGTATAATCCTGTCTGTACGGGATGCCAGTTCAAGATCATGCGTAACAATAACCAGGGTTGTACCGGCTTCTTTATTTAAGTCAAACAGCAGACGGATAACCTTTTCACTGGTTTCTCCATCCAGGTTTCCTGTGGGTTCATCAGCAAACAGGATAGCAGGGGTATTGGAAAAAGCCCTGGCCAGAGAAATACGCTGTTGTTCTCCTCCTGACAACTGTACCGGGTAATGATTCGCACGGTCGGTTAAACCTACTTTATCTAATAATTCCATAGCCCTTGGACGGATATTTTTTTCGCCCCTCAATTCAAGGGGAACCATAATATTTTCAAGAGCAGTCAGCGTGGGTAATAACTGGAAGTTCTGAAAAATGAATCCAACATACTTGTTCCGGACCACTGCACGCTGGTCTTCAGAGAGCTGGTCTAGAACAACCTGATTTAACTCAACCGACCCTGAACTGGCACGGTCCAGTCCGGCACAAAGCCCGAGAAGCGTCGTCTTTCCACTACCAGAAGGCCCGGTAACGGAGATCACAGCTCCTTTAGGGACAGAGAAATTAATATCATGAAGTACGGTTAATGAAGAACCTGCGTTTTCATATTGTTTACTAACTCTTTTTATATTCAGGATGGTTTCCAAAGAAATAGGATTAAAGGTGATATTTAGTGATATTTGGGTAAGAGCCTGTTTAAATATATCAAAAAGCAATCCATTTTTATGATGATTAAGCATAAGTTACGTTATAATTACATCGTTTTAATACTGTTGATCGTAACCCTTGCTGGTTGCGGGTCTGCACAGAAACCAGAAGATAAAACGGCGGTTACACCTTTGAAGGATACAACCACGACAAAAGAAAAGCAGCAAACAATCAAAAACATCCTGTTTTTTGGAACAAGTCTGACTGCAGGTCTGGGTGTTGACCCTGATCAGGCTTTCCCGGCTTTAATTCAGAAAAAGATCGACTCTCTACATTTACCTTATAAAGTGATTAACGCGGGTTTAAGCGGAGAAACTTCTGCAGCAGGGAAAAGCCGGATTAGCTGGCTATTGAAACAGCGGGTTGATGTTTTTGTACTGGAACTGGGTGCTAATGACGGATTAAGAGGAATTCCTGTTCAACAAACAGCTGATAATTTACAGGCTATAGTGGATAAAGTAAAACAGAAATATCCCCAGGCCAGGATGTTACTTACCGGAATGCAGATGCCACCGAGTATGGGAGAAAGGTATACCCATGATTTCAGTGCAATTTTTCCTGCGCTGGCCAAAAAGAATAAAATGGACTTCCTCCCCTTTCTTTTGAAAGGTGTGGGTGGGATCGCAAGGCTTAATCAAAAAGACGGGATACACCCAACACCCGAAGGTCACCGGATATTAGCCGAAAACGTATGGCAGAAATTACAAGCTGAACTGTAATTTCACCAGGCTCTTAGAATACTCTCGGACAAATAGAAGATTTAGGTGCCTTTCCGAAGGCTATACCGATTGTTAATTCATGGGTTCCGGACTGGTAACCATTCAATCCGGAAAGGGCGTAATCATAAGAATAACCTATTCTGAAACGTTCATTTACATAAAACTGGGCGATCCCGATCAGTGCCGCCTGACTGGTCACATCGGTATTCATATATGTTTTCTTGAACAATTTCAGACTGGTCCGATAGCCACCACCGAGCCAGATTTTATCGCTGAAAATTGCCATTATATTAAAATCGGCATTGGTTGGTCCCAGAAAATCTTCGCGGATCATCATGCTGGGCCTGAACCTCAGATCTGGAGAAACATTAACCAGTGAACCTGCAACAAAGTACATGTGTCTGGTACGTACAATATTATCGGCAATAGTAGAACTTCTCCTGTAATCATCAACTGATTTAGAATTGTTAAGCAGGTTTAATGCCGAGAGACCAACATACCAATAGGGCGTTGTATAGAAAATCCCCGCCCTGAAATCAGGTGAAAGCCTGCTGCTGCCTCCTACCGGAATCGAGCCATCTCCCCCATCTACAGAGGTTAAAGCATTTCCGTTTAAACCATATTGTGCGACTCCAACACCCAGACCAAAACTTAAACGTCTGGTGTCTGCTCCGTCTAGCTGTAAACGGAATGCATAATTTAAAGTTGCTGAATTGGAGGATTGCGGTCCAAGTTTATCGGAAGTGAACTGCAAACCTACACCGTGTTTAGTAGTCTGCGGATCTAAAATACCGTCAATAGAGAGCTGTGCTGTCTTAGGTGCGCCGGGTATTCCAACCCACTGATTACGCACAGCCATTTGTGCAAACCACTCCTCTTTATAACCGGCATAGGCAGGGTTTACACTTAAGGTATTGAATATATATTGAGAAAACTGAATATTCTGCTGCGCAATGGCCCGACCAGTAAATAAACCGGTTAAGCAAAGGAACAGAAATATTTTAGACCAATTCTTCATTATAATTTTATCGTTTGATAAGTATCCAACCTTTTTTTGTAATCTGACTTCCTGCTTTCTTCAACTGCATCACGTAGTAATAGGTTCCCTCAGCTAATCCTGATCCACCCCATTCATCCAGGTAATTACTGTTTCTGTAAACTTCATTTCCCCACCGGTTAAAAATGAGCAGATCAATACTGTCAAAGCTTTCCCTGCCAATGATTTTAAACGTATCATTTTTACCATCTCCATTTGGTGTAATCGTATTTGGAATGAAAAGATCGATAGGTATAACTGTAATATTAACCAGTGCTTTATTACTGATATTACCTTTATTATCTGCCACAGAGTAGGTAAAATCGTCCGGACCAGCATATCCTCTGTCAGGTGTATAAGTAACCGTCCCATCCGAATGAATCTGGACCTGTCCGTGCGCAGGTAATCTGGTGACCACAATGCTTCCTTTATCCAGTCCGTTAGTGGAAGGTATATCGTTATCTGTAAGACTGAAGGTAACAACCTGATTAATCATCACACTTGCCCTGTCATTGATAGCCTGAGGTGCATCGACTATAATATGAACTGTAGGGTCGTCATTGTTTGTTTGTGTACCCGAAATATCTGTAACCGGATCTCCGGCTGGTGTATATCCTGAAACAGTTGCAGTATTTACTACTCTTCCATCTCTTCTTTCTTCATCTGTAATCTTATAAACTGCGTCAACAGAAATGGTGGCTCCAGCTTCTAATACAGTAATTCCAAGATCTATCTTTCCAATAATTTTAGTGTCTGTAAGATTGAGGTTCTTCAATCTTACTTTCCCGGTATTTCTCACTTTAAAGGTATAAGTGATGGTTGTAAAATCGGAACTGACCACACCTGTCTTAACTAACACAATCGACCCTTTGGTTACAATATCTACCGTTGCATTAGCTGTTAATAAAGTCGGATCCTCGGCTGTTCTTAGCGTCACTGTATTGATAATTTTACCACTGCCTGAATTGGGCTTACCGTTCTTATCGAGGTCTTCCTGTGTGACACGATACGTTCCAGCGTAGATCCAGGTTTCATTGGCCTCGAGTATTCCATTTCCGTTATCTCCTGAAATAGGTCCGGTTAGTATCCCGCCCAGGAACGGATCGTTTACCTCTACATTGGTATGATTTGCAGTAGCTGTATTTTTTACAGTAATCATGTAATTGATGACATCGCCAACGGCAGAAACAATAGTTACGTCTGCTCTTTTAGCAATCGATAAGCCACTGCAAACGGGAACATTAACTGTAATCGTAAAAGGTGTACCTGGACAACCTCCAGAAACAGATGTCGGTGTTACGGTATAGATGACTTGCTGAACAGCATGACTAATATTAATGAGGGTTGCATTAATTGTATTTCCAGAACCATTACGTTGTCCTGTTACATTATTATTCTGACCAGCTGTCCAGATGAATGAAGCAGGGACAGCGTTCCCTCCTTTTGTAACATTATTTACATTTGCCTGCAAATCGTATTGGATGCTTTTGTTTGTACAGCTTAAGTCGTTGATGAGATCATTAAAGCCAATCGGACTTGGGATCACGGTTATCGTTCCTGTCAGTTGTTGTGCCTGACAAAGTCCGGTTGCAGTAACGGTATAATTGAATGTTCCGGCCTGAGCAGGGACTCCGTTAATGGTAAACTGGCCATTACTGAATGTACCGGTGATTCCAAGTGGAAGACCTGTAACCTGGGCGTTCGTGGCATTGGTAGTTTGATAAATAATGTTCTGAAGATTGCTATTGATACACAATGTTTGATTTGCAGTTGATAAGGCTGAAATCAGTTGTATGGTCGTATTAGGATTTACCTGGATTGTACCACTCAGTGTCACTGAAGAACATCCGCCTGTAGTGGTGATGGTGTAAGGGAATAATCCCGCTACCGAAGGGTTTCCGTTAATGATAAACTGATTGGTAGCCGGATCATAGTGACCAGTCAGACCGGCTGGTAAACCTGATGTCGTTGCACCTGTAGCATGGGTTATTTTGTAGGTTATCGGATTAAGCGGAGTATTTATACATAATACTGGGTTATTGCTTCCTGTAGCAGAAACAAGCTCCATCGTCGCGTCAGGATATACATCAATCTGACCAAAAAGCTGTTTAGATCCACATCCGCCGGTTGTTGTAACTGTGTATGGGTAGGTACCTGAAACGGTAGGTATACCGTTGATTGTAAATATCCCGTTTACGTAATTTCCGGTTACTCCTGCCGGGAGATTGCTAACGGTTGCCCCTGTTCCATTACTTATAGTATAAATAATGGGTGAAACTGGGGTGTTGATACAGGTTGATACAATGTTACTTCCTGGGTTTGATGTCAGCGCCAGAGATACTGTTGGGTTTACTGTGATCTTAAAAGTCATTGCTAGACCTGCACAACCTATTGTAGAAACCGGAGTTACCCTAATATTGGCTACAACTGGTGCATTGGTTGAGTTAGTTGCAGTAAATGACGGGATAGTTCCTGTACCTGAAGAAGCAAGCCCTATAGTCGCATTGTCATTGCTCCAGGTGTAGGTATCGCCAGTGATATTCCCCGTAAGCGTGATTCCAGCTGTAGTTGCTCCATTACAGTAAGTTACATCACTGACTGCTGCTACGTTTGACGTTGGTTTAACGGTGATTTTGAAAGTCTTTGCTAGACCTGCACAACCTACTGTCGATACTGGGGTTAAAGTAATAGTAGCTTCAACTGCGGCATTGCTTGAGTTAGTTGCGGTAAACGATGGGATAATCCCCGTACCAGAAGCGGCAAGTCCGATAGCTGTGTTGTCATTGCTCCAGTTGTAGGTATCGCTTGTAATATTACCCGTCAGCGTGATTCCTGTTGTCGTTGTCCCGTTACAGTAAGTTACATCACTGACTGCTGCTACGTTTGAAGTAGGTTTTACCGTGATCTTAAAAGTCATCGGAGTACCTGCGCAACCTACAGTAGATACTGGAGTCACCTTAATATTGGCCACTACTGCCGCATTGGTTGAGTTAGTTGCGGTAAATTCTGGCAGTGTTCCGGTACCCGAGGCAGCCAGGCCAATAGCCGTATTGTCATTTGTCCAGTTGTAAGTATCTCCACTGATATTACCTCCTAAAGTAAGAACTGGTACTGGATCAGTATTGCAGTAAACTTTATCTGTAATGGCCGCTACATTGGAAGTAGGTTTTACCGTGATCTTAAAAGTCAATGGCAGACCCGCACAACCTACCGCTGAAACTGGGGTGACAGTAATCTTAGAAACTACTGCTGCATTGGTTAAGTTCGTTGC
>NZ_JACHCC010000018.1 GCF_014207135.1 Pedobacter cryoconitis
AATCATTGTAAACAACAAACAGGAATTAAAACTATCATTGTAAACACAAATCAGTAATTCACTTTTTACTGTAAACTTATCTCAGTATAGGACAGTCAGGTAATTGTCTGTGTTGTCTTCGGTGTTGGAATAGGGTTGGAATAGCGATTGGCTATACCAACCCTATTCCAACACCGAAGACAACACAGACACATCCCTCTATTGATACCGGCTGTTTTTAATGCGCAGACAGATCAAATGGAACGACTACTTTAAAACTAATATTTCGTCCCATGTTAAAAATACCAGGCTGCACACCAGCCGGTACGACAGGATTATCAAAATATTTTAGTCTGCTTACGTTTGACTGATAATTCACGTTAGCCAGGTTCCGGCCTTCAATGAATAACTGCACTATTGTTCTGCCAGTTTTATTGACCAGACTACCGCCTATGCCTGCGCTCAGCAGATTATAACCAGCTGTATAGGTCTCTGTGCCATATGCACTGAAGAAATGATCCTGAGCGCTAAAATGATCAAATCCTACAAAGGCATAACAATTTCTGATACTACCTCCGAATGCTTTATTAAAATTTCCTCTCAGTTCACTATGCGTATGCAATGGCGGAATAAAAGGCAGATATTTCAGACTATCCGGTACCGGGCCACCATTTCCCAGGTTCTGACCATAAGTCAGGGTCAGTGAATTTTCGAAGTGAAGCCATGGTAATGGATGGATATCCAGGCTGAAATCACCACCATTAATTCTGGCTTTACTCTGTACATAAGTAAAAGTGTTATAGCCTTGAGTCACTACAGGTGAGCCGTCAGCGTTTAATTCCTGCTGCTGGAAGATATAGTTCTGAATGTTATTGTTGAATAGTTCTAAACTCAATGAGATATTTGATAAGTTAAGTATGGCGCCAATATCTTCCTGTACACTAAATTCGGGTTTGAAATTAGTATTGCCGATATGATAGATCTGAGAACCTGGATCAGGTCCGTTGGCAGAAAGTTCAGCTATACTCGGTGCCCGGAAACCCCTTGAGATATTTGCCTTAACCAGGAATTTATCTGAAAAGTTATAGGTTCCGCCCAGACTTCCGGAAAGACCTGAAAACGTTTTCTTTAAGGCACTGAACTGTGAAACTACATTGGGAGTGGAGGTTGGATCCGGGCCATTATAAAGTGCCGGATAGAAAGCTTTCGTTGTATCAATATAAGCCGCCTGTCCGTTAAATGAACGGCTATCATATCTTACACCTGCCGAAAGATCCAGTTTGCCATAACTCTTTTTTACAATAACGAAGGGGCCAATATCAAATTGATTATAGGCTGGTATCGGGAAAGCAGTACTTTGGCCCAATGTGTTTTTTTGATACATTCCATTTAATCCGACCGACGTTTCATAACCATTCCCCAGGTTATAGTTATATTTTGCATCGTAAGTATAGGTAGTCAGGTTGAGATTTAAACCAGGTATACTGGTCTCAGTCGGATGCGTATATTCTCTTCTGTGACTAAACTGATAACCTAAATTAACCACCAGATTTCCGTTCCCCAGGATGAAATTACTATTACTATAGACCCGGTATAACTGAACATGCTGATGTAAAGGCGTTATCTTGTAGGAATCTAGCTCTGAAGGAGAAACGATAGGCCTGAAAGCATCGTCGTCTGTGATCTGTTTGGTAAACTTGCGGGTTGCAGGATCACGGCTTCCATCTGGTATTTCCTGTAAATCATCAAAAATTGAGGCATTGAGATGCGTATATCCCCATGATTTATTCAGGCCTACCATGACTCTGGCATCCTTTTCCTGATACCCGGTATTGTAAACCCTGCCATCATGCTGATCCTGATAATCCTTGGCCTGTTTAGCTGAAAGGATGGTACCCCATACCAGGCCATTCTGGTTTCCGTACAGCCTGAATGATCCGTTGACCAGCCCCTGGTTTGTACCATAAGTACCTTGTAGCGAGCCCTGTATTTTACCTTCAGGGACCGCAGGAGGGGTAATCAGGTTAACCACACCACCTATCGCGTCAGAGCCATAGGATAAACTGGCCGGGCCTTTAATAACCTCTATCCGGTCAATAGAATTCTGATCTACTTCTATACCATGTTCATCGCCCCATTGTTGTCCTTCCTGACGGATACCATCCTGTAAGGTAACCACACGGTTATAGCCCAGTCCATGGATAAAGGGTTTGGAAACATTCGGACCTGTAGTCAGTGCGCTGATCCCGGGTAAATTGGCTATAGCATCGATGACGTTTCCAGAAGCTGCACGCTGATCCAAATAAACTTTACCTACTGCAACAATTGGAATAGGGCTCTTTTTTAATTCAGTGGCTTTACTTACACCTGTAATTACAACTTCACCCGCTTCAATGGTGGCGGTCTCCATCTGGATATTTAAACTGCTGATTTTGGAAAGATCAACTGTACGGACAACTGTAGAATATCCTATAATGCTGAATTGTACCAGATAAGCGCCTTTAGGCACATGGTTCAGGATATATTTACCATTGGCATCTGTAATGGTCCCGATCTTCAGATCAGGAATTGTGATTGTCACTCCGGGAATAGGTTTATTATCGGCCTTATCAGTTATAACCCCTGTTAGAGAGCCTGTCAGTGTGTTCTCGGGGAAATTTCCCGCATGGGCAGAGAGCTTAAAAAAAGAGAAAAGCAGGAGCATAAAAAGTCCTGTATATAATGTTTTATGTTTCATAAATTTATACAAATAGGATATATAGTTCAAAAGGCCATCTATAAAATATTTGGCAGAACCCAGACAGGGTTTAAAATCAGGATTGAACTAAAGGAGGGGAGAGCCCATCAGAATGGCCCAGGAAAATACCTTTGTAATGCTGAAGGATATCCTGCCAGTAAAAGACAGCGCTATCCAGTATAAATGGTGAGCTGGCATATTCAATGGCAATAACAGAGTGGATAGCCAGGTCACAAACCGGACACCTGGCCTGTGTTGTACTTGCAGGTCTTGGCTTTTGCGTATGATGGAAAGCTGAAACAGTGTTATCCTGGTGCGAGTGGCCATAAATAATCACCTGACCCGTAATCAAACATAACAGGAAAAAGCAGGATAGTATACTATGACGGATACTGTTTTTCATTAGTATATTATACGTTATGATCAGATTCTTCATCAAATCTAATCATAATAGAGAATAAATGCAACACTGTTACAGCTTATCTCCCTGCTATCCGCCAATTAATAATGTCTTTTCTTTTAAAAGCAGGTCTCCAGGGGTATAATAAGCATTAACCCATTGGCTGTCTGTACTGAGTGTCACTGTTTTATTACCTTGGTTTTCTGTATTTCTACCACAAAATGTAATGCGGCTTGCCGGACAAATGGATATTTATTCGGGAAGTATTGTCATTTACTGGTTTATCCCTATTCTATAGGTTTGCTTATATATAAATCAATTATGAAAATCAACCATTGGAGCGCGCTGGCATTTCTGCCATTGGCATTTACAGCCTGTAAAAAAGATAATAATAACACCGGAGGAAATAACAGCTCAGGTACAACCCTCACTGTAGAAAATGTTTTAAATTCTAAACCTTTGGTAGAGTCGGGTACTTATCAGGGTACAGCATCCCCTCTGATTTTACCAGGGCAATCTGTTAGTATTCAATTTTCTGCTGCTAAAGGTGAGGCTCTGACTTTTGCCTCCATGTATGGGTGGTCAAACGATTTGTTTTTTGCACCGGCAAACCCAGGTATTCTGGTTTATGATGCTACTGGAAATCCGATTGAGGGGGATGTCTCTGCTCAGATTAAATTATGGGATAATGGTACACGTGTAAATCAGGCCCCTGGTGCTGCTGTTAATCATCCCGGAACAGCCGAAAGCAAGAGTGTGACAGAAGTAAACGGAACTGACGCGCAGGGAAATATTTACCTGGCGGCCTCAAAGCTGGTGAAGGCCAGTCTGAAGTATAATGGCAATTCGCTGTTTACCCTGACATTACAGAATATTTCGGGCGGAACAATCAATGAGACCCCGTTAAGTCCGGGAGTTTGGGCTGTATCCTATATTGTTGGTGGGCAGTTAAGGAATCCAGCACCTTTATTTACCAGTGGTCAGCCTAGTGCAAACGGCCTGACTAATATCGCGGAGGCGGGTGATAATTCAGTTTTAAATACCTATCTGAAAAGTATTACGGGGATTTTTACCCCTCTTTCGCCAATCTTGGTTGTCGTTTATAATGGCATTGAAAATCCAATATATAAAACAGGTGAAAATGACCGTGGTCAGGGACTCAAGCCACTGGCTCAGCAGGGAAATGCAGATACACTGGCTGCTTATCTGAAAGGTAAACCCGGTATTAAAGCTGTATATGTACTTCAGGCACCAGGTACTAAAGTTTTATTACCCGTGATTGATGGGAAAGCCGGGGGTATGGTGTCACAGGATCTTACCGTCTCATCCGGAGATCGTCTGGCAATTGCAACTATGTATGGTTTCTCTAATGACTGGTTTTTTGCCTCGGTTGATAATGGCGTAGATGCGACGCAAAAGGGAGATATCTCTTCCAGTATTAAATTATTTGATAATGGAACGGCGATCGACCAGTTCCCGGGAGCAGGGATTACACAATTTAATCTTGCCGGAACACCATTAGTGACCAGCAAACCAATAACAGCTGTTCCTAATCCCAATCCGTTCACGACTTTGCCTGATATCTCCAATATGATCAGAGTAATTTTAAAATAAGATCAGAGGCAGGCTGTCACAGCACATGGGATGGCCTGTTCTTAAATTCAGAGAAATTAATACCGGTGTATAATTTAAAGAAACGACTGAAATGAGCCGGACTTATAAAACCGAGACCGGCAGCTACTTCCTTTGCAGATTTATTAGTGTAATTTAAATAGCGTTTTGCTTCGATAATAATTCTGTTCTGGATCAGTTTGGAAGGAGGGGGATAATTAAAAAGACCAAAGATATTGGATAGTGTTTTGGGGGATTTATTCATTGCTGATGCATAAAACTGCACATCATGATGTCTGGTGAAATTACATTCCAGCAATAGATTAAATTCACGGATGATATCCATTTTATCATCTTTAACACTGGTGTAGTTATCAGTCTGTTTTTTGGCAATACGGGTTATCTTGATAATTAACCTCTTTAACAATGTCCTGAGCATTTCGCCCTGCATTTTATCAGTTACGGCCAGTTCTTCTAGACAAAATTTCTCAATAGCAGTAATCTGTATGGCTTCTTCGGGAGTTAAATGAACAAAAAATGGATGTTGTATACCATAAAAAAGAAATCCTACACAACCAACTTCTGCATCGTGATCAGCAATACAATAGAAATCCCTGTTGAATTGCCAGGCCACAATATTCTCTGGTTTCTCAAAAACGAAATGCTGATTAGCTACCAATGGTAATATCGTATCTTGCGGCATGGTATAAGTGATCTGATCTATGGTAACCTGCTGGCCCGCTAAACTGTTATAGGCAATAGTGTTTATGGTTTCTCTTTTTTCGCTCCTGAATCCATCTCCTTTTAAAGAAATATTTCCCTGATTTAAAATAAACTTACCCTGACTTTGATTATCGTAAAACTGGTGCTTCATACGGTTGATGAACTAAGTGTTCTACTTAGTCGTTGCGGGGCAGTTATCCTTACATAAAAAGCAAGATTTCTTTGAGTTAAATTTCCCTGTATTCCTTTCCGGTATGGATATTAATATAAAATGAGATGCTCTGCCCGTGCTCTGTTTTACCCACTGCACCATCAGCACTGATACTGTCATAGATAGCAGGTGTAATGATTTGATTATTTTTGATATCAATCAGGCCCTTGTATTCTCTTTTTATTCCCTTTTCATCCGGTTTAATGAGATTATAAACGGCAATATTCGTGGCTATTTCGTTCTGTAAATAATCGTATTCCGGTTTGACCTGCCATTGCTGTAGCTGCACATCGTAAACTCCATATTTTGCTGTGACCAGGTCCTTACCCATATACCAGTACGGGGAAGATTCGCAGGTAGCGGGATATTCAAGTGGCAATTTAAAAAAGGATAAATCAGGATTAAGTACCCCTCTTAGTTTAGTTCTGGTAAATATTAACCTTCCGTCATCCAGCATTTCATTCAGGCCTTCATAAGCCGGAACTGCTGTATTCCAGTTTCCTGCCGTGTCGAGCAGGAAGCAACGGCTTTCTGCATTTTTTCCGACAACAGCCAGAAAGAAGAAATAGTTACTTCCAGGAATAGATGCCATCATTACGGTGTTCTTAATGATTTCTGCTGAGGTAACGGCTTCTAAAGTACCTTTGTATTCCTGAATGATTTGCGGAAGTGGTTTTGAAAAATCGGGAGATAAATAAGTATGCCCCTGGTCATCTTTAAATATAGGGGAGCTGATGGCCGGGTAATTAATCATTGCGTGGTCGGCATACTTCCTGAGAACAGCTTTCTCTTTATTTGGATAGTCAAATACAAGCTCTTGCTGTTCGGTGTATTTTAATGCATCTGCGGGTTTGTTATTGCTGTTTACCCGACTATAGGTCTGGCCATTTCTGATCAGTAATGTACTGTCACTTAAAGCTTCAAAAACCTGATCAGTAGTTTTTTGAAGTTTATGTCCGGTATGCAGCTGATAAGCTTTATCCTGTACAATCAATGATTTTCCAGCCGTGGTGATCCGGAAATTGGACGGAATATTGTTTCCATTATCAGATCCGCTTTGATGAAATATCAGCTGCCGGTCTGGTATTGAAAGGACCGCCCATTTAGCTTTGGGAACTCTGGTCACTAAAAAAGGCCCGCGGTTGCTGGTACTCAGAATATTAAAATTGGGCCATAACTTCCATTTCCAGACAGTCCACCAGGCATTATGTTCTTTTTTTGCAATCAGCAATGTAAATAAGTCCTTTGAAAACAGTTCAGCATGAGGGTATTTAGGCCGGATGATGTAATGACCATGCTGATCTATTACGCCATACTTATCTTTTTGCTGCACCAGTGCATAGTCATTTTTAAATAGTTCGGCAGCATCAAATTTTGGTTGAATGAGTATGGTTCCGGTACTGTCACAATAACCGAACTGACCGTTTTTAGCTAACCATGGATACAACTGCTGTGCTTCAGAATTCAATGGAATAATTGTACTCATGGTAAGGAAGAAGATAGATAGTAATTTGCTGTAGTTATTCATCGATTGATCAAATATCAATAAATTTTCAGCTTCCTGTCTATTATTTCGTCAGGAGTCCTTTCCATTTTAATTTTGAAAAGACAATAGTGATCAGTAAAGCGATCAGACAACCTGTAATTACACAAACCACGCGTTCAAAGGCGACTGTCCAGTCTTTGACGGTTTCTTCCTGGATCAGTACGATCACTAATGCTGCCAAAGCTGTACGGATAGCATTTTGCAGGTTCAGGACTGTGCCCAGATAGATAACCAGTATAATCCCGGCGAGGATTAAAAGAAGATTATTAACGGGAATGAAATAGAGAGCCAGTCCTGTTACAGAGCCCAGTACATTTGCCTTCATACGGTCATAGGCCAGGTCATTTTTATGTTCCGGGGTGATGACAACTACCAGTGAAACCAGGCTCCAGTAAAAGGGGTACTGTGGGATACCAACGTATAAACCATAGCAAATAGCCGCTCCGATTAAACACTTCAGCATATACTGGAACATGGTAGACGATGGAACAAATGAATTTAGCATAGACAAATTTATATATTTTTATTCCGCATCATGTACTGGAAAAGAGTAATTTAAGCCGCTAAATCTTTAAACCAAATATTATAATGAAAACAATAATTCTATCCCTTTTCTTAATGATGTCCTGTGTACTGGTGAAAGCACAGCAAACAGGTTCAACCACCAAAGAAGAAACCGAAGTTACTGCGGTAGTAGAGAAGCTGAGAGCAGCGATGATCAGCGGAAATAAGACTGAACTGGAAAGTCTGGTTACTGATGATTTAACTTATGGTCATTCCAGTGGTAAAGTTCAGAATAAGGCGGGTTTTGTCGATGATATCTCTTCTAAACGATCAGATTTTAAGACGATTGAATTAACCAAACAGTCTGTCACGATCCAGGATAATATCGCTATTGTACGTCACATTTTAACTGCGGATACCAATGATGGAGGAAAACCCGCTCATATCACACTGGGAATTGTATTGGTGCTGAAAAAACAGAAAAAAGACTGGAAGATTATAGCCAGAAGGGCATTCCACATCGACTAGGCATTGCGTATATATAAGCTGGTATCCAGTATTTTCTTTTCAAAGTCATATACCGGGTACTTGCTTTCTATCAGATCAATTAACATGGCAGTTGCGAGCTGACCCATTTCAAATGCGGGCTGGCTAACGGAGGTTAATGTTGGTTCTATCAGATCCAAAACATCAGAATTACAGAATCCTGTAATTTCTATATCTTCAGGGACGCTGATCTTAAGTTTTTTAAACGCAATCAGGCAACCTATACTCAAGCGGTCACTGGCTACAAAAATACCGTCAGGTTTCTCACTGAGGTTCATCAGCTCGCGGATTGCATTTTCAGTTTCGAGTCTTGATTTCCCTCCCTGAGGACAATATTTGATATAAGTTTCTTCCAGGGGAAGGTTATATTTTTCCAATGCCTGCCGGTACCCGTTCAAACGTTCAATGCTAATGGATAAATGATCCGGGCTTGTCAAATGAGCAATTCGTTTGCAGCCTTGTTTGATCAGATGTTCAGTTGCTTCAAAAGCCCCTTTTTCGTTATTTGCAGTTACTTTATGGGTATTTATTTTTGCTGCAACGCGGTCAAAAAAGACCATGGGCAGACCTCGCTGATGTAAATGATGAAGATGAGAAGTATCGCTGGTTTCGGCAGATAAAGATATCAGCAGCCCATCTACTGATCTGGAAGCCAGGTGGTCAATGTTGACCTTCTCCCGGTCATACGATTCATGGGTCTGGGTAATGATGACATGATAACCCCGGTCATAGGCAATAGATTCAATTCCGTTAATCACCTGGGCATAATAATGATTAGCTACTTCACTCAGGGAAACTCCGATTGATCTGCTCCGGCGTTCTTTCAGACTTAAAGCAATAGGATTGGGGTGATAGTTTATTTTTTGAGCATATTCCAGAACAATTCTTTTGGTTTCAGCACTGATTTCATGTGTGTCACGTAAGGCTCTTGAAACCGTGGAAGTAGAAAGGCCTAGTGCTTTGGCTATATCTTTTAAAGTATAGGGCTCGAACATAACATTATTTAAATCATACAAGTCTACAAAATTCTGAGGGTAATTGCGCAACATGGCCGGGAACGATTGCACACTTATTTTAAAGCTTTTTGTTTTATTCTGCGTTAAAACTATGTAGACTTGTTAGTCATTGACTAGTGGACAGCAAACCAAATATTTATGAATAAACTCCATTTAATAGCTTCAGGTATTCTGATGTTTACTGCATTGCAGACAAATGCACAAAATAATGGTGTATCACCAAAGATATTAACTGATGAGACGGCAGCCCTGGTAATGGAGCCAGGGAAAGATCCTTCTGTTCTGGCATTCGAAGGAATTGATGGGGTATGGAAAAACAGGGCAGAAGGAAAATACTTTTCCTGGCTGCAAAAAACTGAAAATCCAGCTTCTCTGTTAACCTTGTATAAAGTAACCGGACAACCTAAATATTTTAAAGCGGCAACAGCACTACTGAGCCAGTTAAAATCATCCACAGCTCAGAATATAGCCGGTACAGCAGCTTTTTATGCTGAATATGCAGATCTGGTTAAAGATCAAAACGCATTTGGCCCTTTGGCCGACCAGTTGATCAGCCAGCAAAAACAAAACAGTTCGGTTCAAAATAAAGCAAGACTGGGAATTGCCCTGGTCGATGTACTGGATTATTTTCCAGCGGAACATTCCAAAAGAAGTACATTGCTGACCAGCCTAAATCAGTTAACAGGCTCCATGAGCAAGTTAAAAGGAGAGGAACCTGCTGTTTCAGCTATGTTTGTTTATGTCATGGCAAAAGCTGCCCGTAAAGGATACGTTTCACCAAAGGAAATGGAACTGGCAAAGCATATTTTTAAAGGACTTCAGCGTCATACATTTTCAAAAGACGCTGAAGCTACCGGGGCTTATTTATTAGCCTGTAATGAAATGGAAATCGCAGCAATGGCTAAAACAGGAACCGGAAAAACAGTGATGCTCGATTCTTATTTTAATGATGAAAGCAGGAAAGACCAAAGTGGAAACAAGGTGTCCTGGCATTATAAATGGGACGAGCGTTCTAATGGTGGATTTTCTTTCTGGGGAGGACAGTTCAATCATGCAGGGTTCCGGACTTCGACACTTTATACCGCACCAACAGCAGAAAGTTTAAATGGCTCTTCGGTTTATATTATCGTCGACCCTGATACAGAAAAAGAAAGCAGTGATCCTAAATTTATACAGGCTGATCATATTCAGGTCATTACCGATTGGGTAAAAGCAGGAGGGGTACTGGTTTTGATGGGCAACGATATAGGTAATGCCGAACTGGAACATACCAATAAACTGGCTAAAGTTTTCGGGATTCAGTTTAATCTGGATAGTAAGGGGACGGTTACCGACGATCAGTTTGACATGGGTAAAATTAGGATACCAGCCGGTGATCCTGTTTTTAAAACAGCCAGACAATTATTTATTAAGGAATTTAGTAGTTTGGCTATAACCTCTCCGGCAAAGCCTGTTTTGAAAGATAAGGATGGGAATATCGTCGTTGCACTGTCAAAATTGGGTGGAGGAGCAGTTATAGTTGTCGGTGATCCCTGGTTATATAATGAATATGTAGATGGCAGAAGACTCCCGGCTGCATACGATAATTTTAAAGCGGGTGCTGATCTGGTCAACTGGATTTCGGGATTGATCCCTGCCAGGAAAAAATAACAGCTAAAAAACAATAGATATAAACAGATGAACCCGACATGATTAAAATAATCATTAAGCACGCAGGGCAATGATTATTTTAATCATCAAAGGCTCCATCTGACAAATGAAAAACAATAGATATAAACAGATGAAAGCTATGAAAGCATTACATGCGGTACATCCGGATGATTTTAAAACTTATGATACAGAGAAGATCAGATCACGTTTTTTGCTGACTGATTTAAAAGAAAAAAATAAGGCCAACTTTACTTATTCACACTATGACAGGATGATCATAGGACTGGTTCACCCGGTTACTGAAAAAGTGATATTAGCTAACTATTCAAATCTGCGTGCTGATTACTTCCTCGAAAGAAGAGAAATCGGAATAATTAACGTTGGCGGACCTGGTATAATCGTAGCAGATGGAACCTCTTATCAGGTAAATAAACTGGATGCCCTATACCTGGGCAAAGGGGTTAAAGAGGTAGCGTTTGAAAGTACAGACCCAACCAACCCCGCTGTGTTTTACTGTTTGTCGACACCGGCCCACCAAAATTATCCTACTAGTTTGCTGGTTCATGCTGACGCAATTTCTGCGGTTATGGGAAGTCTTGATACAGCGAATGAGCGCAGGATTATCAAATACATTCACAGGGATGGAATACAGAGCTGTCAGTTAGTGATGGGGCTCACTATCCTGGCCAATGGAAGTGTCTGGAATACGATGCCGGCCCATACGCACGACAGAAGAATGGAAGCCTATTTCTATTTTGATGTAGAGGATAATCAAAGGGTGTTTCATCTGATGGGAGAACCTCAACAGACCCGTCATCTGCTGATGGGGAATCACGAAGCTGTTGTGTCTCCTCCATGGAGTATTCACTCTGGAAGTGGTACGAAAAATTATAGTTTTATCTGGGGTATGGGAGGTGAAAACCTCGATTACACAGATATGGATCCGGTTGCAATTCAAGATATCAGATAATGGAAGAACTATTTTCTTTAAAAGGTAAGGTCATCGTGGTGACCGGAGGTACCGGGATTTTAGGCGGTGCTTTTGTAGATGCGGTAGTAGAAGCTGGTGCTTCGGTTGGGATATTGGGCCGAAATGCAAAGATCGCAAACGAACGTGCTGATGCGATTAATAAAGCTGGAGGTAAAGCACTGGCCCTGGTTGCCGATGTGATGGACGAAAACCAGCTGATCAGCTGCAGGGAGCAGGTATTGGCAGAGTTCGGCCGGATCGATGGTTTGGTCAATGCTGCGGGTGGTAATCAGCCAGAAGGTGTGTTACAACCAGAAGAAGATATCTTCAAAATGAATATCGCAGGTATGAAACAAGTAATGGATCTGAATTTATGGGGAACAGTTATCCCGACCCAGGTTTTTGGATCATCCATTGCAGCAACCGGAAAGGGGAGTATTGTGAATATATCTTCGATGAATTCTAAAAGAGCTATTACAAAAGTACTCGGATATAACCTGGGAAAAGCGGGAGTTGATTATTATAACCAATGGTTTGCTGTAGAAATGGCGAACCGTCATGGAGGGGCCATCCGAATGAATGCGATAGCTCCGGGGTTCTTCCTGACTGAACAAAACCGGACTCTGCTGACCAAAGAAGATGGTAGTTATACCGATCGCGGAGGTTTAGTGATCAGACAAACACCATTTAAACGTTTCGGACACCCGGATGAATTGAAAGGTGCATTGATCTGGCTGCTGAGCGACGCTTCACAATTCGTGACTGGAGCCATGATATGTGTAGATGGTGGCTTCTCCGTTTTCGGAGGAGTATAATCCCCTGAAAAAAAACCTAAACCAACCAAAAACCAAATAGAATGAAAGTGACTAGTATGAGCAATTACCGATGGACGGTATGCGCCTTGTTGTTTTTTGCGACAACGGTTAATTATCTTGATCGTCAGGTACTGAGCCTGTTACATTCCAGACTGGAAACAGAGTTTAACTGGACCAACAGCGATTATGCTAATATCACTTCAGCTTTTCAATTGGTTTATGCCATTTCTATGCTTTTTGCCGGTAGAATAGTGGACAGGTTAGGTACAAAATGGGGCTATGCAGTAGCTTTAATAGTCTGGTCGCTGGGTGCTATTCTGCATGCTAAGGCTATTCCCATAGGACATGGCCTGGCTTCCATGTTAGGAGTGATTGGCATTACAGGAGTCTCTGTTTCTGTGCTGGGATTTATCTTCTCAAGGGCAGTCCTGGGTTTTGGTGAATCCGGGAATTTTCCTGCTGCTATTAAAGCAACTGCCGAATATTTTCCTAAAAAAGAAAGATCACTGGCTACAGGGATCTTTAATTCAGGGGCAAACGTAGGTGCGGTATTAGCACCATTGACTGTTCCCTGGATTGCGCATCACTGGGGTTGGGAATCCGCATTCTTAATTATTGGTGCTGCGGGTTTTTTCTGGCTTATTTTCTGGTTTATATTTTATGAGAAGCCAGAAAAGCAAAAACGTTTATCTAAAGCCGAACTCGATTACATTTTATGTGATCCGGATCAGCATAAAATGGTTCCTTCACCAGAGAATGATTCTGCCGAAAAAGTGTCCTGGTTTAGCTTACTTGGATACAGACAAACCTGGGCTTTTAGCCTGGGAAAATTTATGACTGACGGCGTATGGTGGTTTTTCCTGTTCTGGCTGCCATCTTATTTAAAAGTACAATATGGTATGGATGATACAGCCATTATGATTCCCCTGGCGGTATTATATAGCATGACCATGATCGGAAGTGTAGGGGGTGGATGGTTCCCGATGTATTTTATCAAGAGGGGATATGCTGCTTATGACGCGAGAATGAGAGCGATGCTGATTATTGCTGTTTTCCCTCTGGTTGTACTGGCAGCCCAGCCATTAGGCCATATCAGTGTATGGATCCCGGTTATTTTAATAGGAATTGGTGCTTCTGCTCATCAGGCATGGTCGGCAAATATCTTTACCACAGTATCAGATATGTTTCCAAAAAAATCAATAGGATCGGTCATTGGTATTGGCGGAATGGCCGGAGGTTTAGGTGGTGTATTTATGTCTAAACTGGGAGGTTCACTTTTTGACTATTATAAAGGGCTCGGACATACACAGACAGGCTATACTATTATGTTTACTATCTGTGCGGTATCCTATATTCTGGCATGGATAATCATGAAATCTTTGGTGCCAAAGTATAAGGCAATTACCGATCTGTAGTCTCCGATTGTATGTAATCAGTCGGACTGATCCCGAATTGCTTTTTAAACTCCAGACTAAAGTATTTTCTATCGTTAAAACCTACACTGTAAGCAATTTCAGAAATGGACAGCCCTCCGGTTTTAAGTAATCTTGCAGCCTGTTTAAGCCGGAAAGATTTAATGAAATCATTTACCGACAGTCCGGTTAATGACCTGATTTTCTTATACAATACAGGCTGGCTCATCCCGATTTCTGCGGCCAGGTCAGGTACGCCAAATTCGGTATCTCCCAAATGGCTCTCAATGATTCTGATCAGGTTCTGAAGAAAAAATTGTTCGGTTGTATTGATGATTAGGTTCTGAGGTTCCAGGGTAACAGTTTGTCCATATTTCAGACGCAGTTTTTCTCTGGCATTCAGTAAATTATCTATGGTTAACTGCAATAGCCTGATATTAAATGGTTTGATAATATAGGCATCAGCACCAGTTTCCAGACCATTTACCTGATGGATATAAGCTGACCTTGCTGTGAGCAGGATCACAGGGATATGGCTTGTCCTTTCATCTGTTTTTATCCTTCTGCAAAACTCCAGACCATCTACCTCTGGCATCATCACATCACTTATAATCAGGTCAGGAATCAGGTCTGGAGCCATTTCCCATCCGTCCGCCCCATCTTCACATTCATAGATCTTATATTTTGCGGAAAGTGCTTCTTTGACAAAACCCCTGATTTCCGCATTATCCTCGGCAAGTAGTATAGTGTACTTTTTTTCAGTATCATCCTGTTCACCGGTTAAGGCTAAAGGGATTGTGCCCGGTGAAGGAACACTATAATTGGAAGTATCATCATAATAGATATAATCAGTAATCAGTTCTGCTGGTTTAAAATGATCCTTACCTGTTTTAAGTTCTATTGTAAAACAGGTAAGTCCGTGTTTCCCCAGCGGGTCTGGCTTACTTTCAAAATAAATTTCTCCATGATGCAGGGCCATGATGCTTTTTGAAAAGGAAAGCCCCAGCCCGGTTCCGATATTACCCATCGGAGCTACCTGGTAAAAACTATTGAACAGGTTTGGCTGGTTTTCAAGAGGAATACCTTTCCCACTATTATGGACTTCAATTTTAACCGTTTCCTGTCCGGCTTTCAGTTTTAAGCTGATCTGGCCATTTTCTGGTGTAAATTTAAAGGCATTGGAAAGGAGGTTAAACAATACTTTTTCCAGCTGAACTTTATCAAAGTATAACTGGATGTCTTCCTGTGTGGTGTGAAAACTATAACTGATCTGTTCAGCAATAGCCATATTCTGAAAAACCAGAAATATCTCCCTGCAAAATTTAACCACATTTCCGGGACTGGCCTGTAAAACCATTTTACCACTTTCTGCTTTTCTGAAATCCAGTAATTCGGTAGTCAGCCGCATCAGCCGGTCAGCATTATTTTTAATCAGAAATAACTCTTTATTCAAATTAGGCTGCGCTCTGGTCTCTTCTATAATTTTCTCGAGAGGGCCTATGATTAGAGTTAAAGGAGTCCTTATCTCATGAGATATATTGGTGAAAAACTCCAGTTTATGTGCATTGTTTTCTTTTTCATTTTTAAGGACTGCCCTGATTAGCAGATAACGTAAAGCTAGAATGATAATTCCCGCTATCAGACAGGCATAAAACAAATAAGCCCACCAGGTTAAGTAAAAAGGAGGTAGTACACTAATCTTTAGTTTTCTGGTATTCAGACTTTGTACCCCGTCATTATTTGACCCCCTGACTAAAAAAACATAATTTCCGGGAGGCAGATTGGTATAGGTAGCAGCTGGCGTATGAACGGAATTCCAGTTTTTTTCAAAACCTTCCAGTTTATAACTGTATCTGTTTTTCTCGGGTTTGATGTAGTTTAAAAGAGCAAAATTGATAGTGATCGTATTTTGATTATGTTCCAGAACAAGTTCGTCTGTCAGACTGATATTCTTTTGGAGTAATTCATTTTTATCGTTTATCCCGACAGATTGGTTCTCTAATTTGAAGTCGGTTAATACAATTCTGGCAGGTTTGATATTGGTTTGGATCTTATCGGTAAAGAAACCCGTAAAACCATTATAGCCACCAAAAAACAGTTCGCCATCAGTGCTTTTTAGAAAGGCATTCTGATTAAACTGGTTTCCGGGAAGACCATCACTGACATTATAATTCTTAAATGTTTTTGATGCCGGATTAAACATCGATAAACCATTATCTGTACTGATCCATAAATTTTCAGCTTCGTCTTCCAGGATGCCAAATACATTGTTATTAGGTAAGCCATCTTTTTCAGTATAAGTGATAAAACGATTGTTTGCTTTATCATAATAACTGATCCCGCCAAAATAGGTTCCAACCCATATTTTACCCTTTTTGGTTTCCATCAGACAATGAATGTTGCTGGATTTTAAACTTTTGGTCAGGCCAGTTTTAAAGGTCACCAGGAGTTTACGTGATCTGTCTAAGAAAAACAGTCCGTCTGAAGTACCGATCCAGGTATTTCGTTCTTTGTCAGTCAGGAAGACATTGATAGACCTGTTCTTTAGTTTTTGGTTAACATAAGGGAGGTTAAGTGGATAAAACCGAGTTTTCTGTGGGTTGGAGAGTATTATGCCGCTTCTTTGCGTGCCTATCCATAATCTTTGTTTTTCATCCTCGGTAATCGCATGAATCTCATCCGGGATTGGGGTTTCCGGATAATATAAGTAACGTTTAAAGGACTGGGTTTCCGCTTTAAACAGATCAAGGCCCCCACCGTGTGTGCCTATCCAGATATTACCTTTTTTATCCTCATAAATAGATTTTACCAGATTTGAGCCTAAACTGGAAATGTCCATGTTATTATTTAAATAAGCTGTATAATGGCCCGTTTTCCGGTTATAGTAATTCACGCCACCGCCTTCAGTTCCTATCCACAGGTTTTTTTTCTGGTCTTCGAGAATGGAGCTGATTACGTTGTTGCTAATACTGGATTCATATTTGTTTTTCTGATAAGAGATGAAGTGGGTAATATAAGGATGGGCAATATTAACACCACCAAAATAAGTGCCGATCCAGATCGATTCATTTTGATCCCTGAACATACTGTAAACCGAATTCTGACTTAAACTTTTCCTGTTTTCGGACGCATTCTGATAAGAGATGGCTGTGCCGGTTTGGGGATCCATGACACTGACCCCTTCCAGGCTTCCGATCCAGAGTTTACCAGTAGGATCGGAAATAATTGTCCGGATCACGTTGCTGACTATACTTTTCGGATCAGCGTTATGATTAAAAGAGGTGAAATTATTGGCCTGACGATTATAGCGGTTAATCCCTCCGTTTTGTGTCCCGATCCATAAAACGTGATTTTTATCTTCGGTTATACAGGTAATAAAGTTGTCACTGATGTCACCTGGATAGCCATGGGAGCTGAAATTTTCAAAAACTGGTTTGCCTTTAGAAAAGATAATTCTGGTTAGCCCCTTGGTTGAACCAATCCACAATGCACCTTTTGTGTCCTGGTATATGCTCCGGATATTATTGGAAGGAAGTTGATTTTTACCAGCATATACTGACATTTTAAATGCCTTCCGATTTTTGATATCGAGCATTTTTAAACCGTATTCGGTTCCAACCCATAAATTACCTGCTTTATCCTCAGAGATACAAATGATTTTTCTTTCACCCGGATGTTTAACTCTGCTGTTATCCTGTATAGGTTCAAAAGACTCCTTACTGTTATTATATTTTTGCAGACCTGCATCTGTACCTACCCAGAGCGTTCCTTTCCGGTCATTGTATAGTGCATTGATATAATTATCATTTAAACTGCTGCTGTCCGAAGGGTTGTTCAGGAATACCTTAAAACCATAACCATCATAGCGGTTTAAGCCATGGCCAGTACCTAACCAGATGAAACCATCCCGGTCTTGTGTAATGGAAAGTACTCCATTATGAGACAATCCTTTTTCAATGTTCAGATGATCAAATAAAACCGGCTGCTGGGCATGAATGTTACCACAAACGAAACAAAAAAATAGCCAGCAAATGAAGAAGCGGCCTGGCCCGATAAGTTTGATGTGCATGGTTTTGGTATTTCCCGGTAAATTATTTGATAAACAGCCTCGTTACGCAATTATAAGCTTAATTTTTATAAAATTACCCCTATATAATTATAAAATTACCCCCTCTCAATTCGCCCTGACGTATATGTTTGTTTTATGTCCTCCACGCTTTTCGGCATAGAAGGGGGCATAAGAACCTAACCAAATAATTATTAATTATGAAGAAACTATACCTTGATTTTATGAGGGGTAACTTAATGTTTATAGTGTTTTTTTGTAGCACTTTAATCTTGTTGACACCCTCTTCTTTATTTGCACAAAGCAAAGTAATTTCGGGAACCGTCACTGACGAAAAACAACTACCGGTTCCTGGTGTATCTGTTGTGGTTAAAGGAACTAAACGATCTACACAAACCGATGGTAGCGGTAAGTATAAAATTCAGGCCGAAGCCAATTCGGAACTTGTTTTTACAGCTATCGGATTTACTACACAAACTGTACCGGCAGGAGCTGGCGGACAGGTCGACGTCAGGTTATCAATTGCCAGTACAGGGTTGAATGAAATTGTGGTGGTGGGCTATGGTACCCAAAAGAAAGTAAATGTAATCGGATCTATCTCTACGATCAGTGCAAAATCACTCGAAAACAGACCAATTACTAATTTGTCATCCGGACTTGCCGGTTTAAGTGCCGGGGTAGCAGTGAATCAGACTTCGGGCAAACCAGGATCTGATGGAGCTACAATCAGGATCAGGGGATCAGGAACGCTGAATAACAATAACCCTTTAGTGATTATAGATGGTATTTCCGGTACGATGGATGCGGTTAATCCAAATGATGTAGAGAGTATGTCCTTACTTAAGGATGCAGCAGCAGCTTCAATTTACGGCTCCCTGGCGGCAAATGGTGTAATTCTGATTACAACGAAAAAAGGGTCAAATAACAAGCTCAATATTAATTATTCCAGCTTGTTTTCTTCGGCCAGACCAGGGAGTATCCCGACATTTGTTTCAGATTATATTACGCACATGAGACTGGTTAACCAGGGTTATAGTAACCTGGGGCAGACACCGGTCTATACTGATGCGACTATAGCACTCTGGGCAGCTGCAAATGCAAACCCAAACGGATTGACTGCACAGGGGATTCCCAATTCGGTAGCTTATCCCAATACTGACTGGGGAAAAACAATATTTGAAAATAACCTTGTTCAGCAGCATAATCTTTCAGTGAGTGGTGGAAATGAAAATACACAGTTTTTACTTTCGGCAGGTTATTTAAACAATCCGGGTGTGATGGCTAATACGGGTTCTGATCGCTATCAGTTAAGGATTAATTTACAGTCTAAAGTCACTAAGTTCCTGACACTAGGTACACAGACCTTTGCCTCTTTGCAGGATTACGGACCAGCCAGCACAGACAATGCATTTAACTTTCTTCGTCAGACCACACCAGGAGTTTACCCGGTTTACAATGGATTGTATGGTTTTCCTTCTGCGGCCGAAGAATCAGCTACAGCAAATAATATCTTAACTTATTTATACAGTTCCGGTGGAAAAGATCAGGAGTCCAGATTCAATACTACTGTTTTTGCGAAACTTGATATTTATAAAGGATTGAGTTTTGAAACCAGGTTTAATTATCAGACTCGTTTTGAAGAGAAAAATGCGCATAGCAATACTTTCGAAAAATGGAACTTTGCCACAAATACGTTGAAAGTTCCGGCAACAACGCCAGATCAGTTAAGTACTTCTTATGCCTTTAATAAAAACTACAGCACGACTATCGATAATGTTTTAAGGTATAACACCACTATTGCCGAAAAACATGATATTGGTATTTTACTGGGGTATAACCAGAACTATTACAACTATTATACTTTTGATGCGACCAAAACAGGGTTAATAGATCAGTCGATCACCACTTTGGGATCGGCCACAACGATGACATCCATCAATGGAGATGCTTATGATTATAGCATTCGTTCTTATTTTGGCCGTTTAAACTATGCTTTTAATAGCAAGTATCTGCTGGAGGGGGTTTTCCGTTACGATGGTTCTTCAAAATTCGCTCCTTCAAACCGCTGGGGTTTCTTTCCTGCCTTCTCGGCCGGCTGGCGTATTTCACAGGAACCTTTTATGGAAAAGCTGAACAATTATGTCAGCAATCTGAAATTGAGGGCTTCCTGGGGGAAAACAGGGAATAACGTTATGAATATCGATCCTTCAAGAGGTAATTACGATTATCAGGCCTCTTATGGATCATCGGCCTATTCTTTTAATGGTTTGCCGGTGAATGGACTAATCCAGTCGAAATTCGCTAATAGTGACCTGAAATGGGAAACTACCACTTTATCTAATATTGGTCTGGACGGGATGCTGTTTAAAGGAGCAGTTAATTTCGAACTGGATTTATACAACAAGTATACGAATGGTATTTTATACATTCCTACTATTCCGCTGACTGTTGGTACAGCCACAGCGGCAACCAAAAATATTGCAGAGATATCTAACAAAGGGTTAGAACTCACCCTGGGTTATAATGGGAAATCGGGTGATTTCAAATATGGTGCGACGGTAAATTTTGCTTATAATTTTAACCGGGTAGAGAAATATAAAGGTGCATTACAACAGGGCTATACCACAGATGTAAATGGTAACCCTGTTTACAGTTCAAATCTGGGTAGTGTTTCCAATGGTACAGTCATCCGTATTATCGAAGGACATACTGCAAATGAGTACTATCTGTATAATGTGTACAAGGGCAGCGGTACTTATACAAATCCCGATGGGAGTGTGAATATCAAAGGTGGGCCTAAGGACGGAATGATCCGTACACCACAGGATATGGCCTGGGTACAAAGTATGATCGCCGCAGGATACACATTTATGCCGGCTGGCGGAGTAGCCAAAAACAAACTTTATTATGGTGATTTAATCTATGCGGATAATAATGGAGATGGGATCTATGGGAATACCTATGACCAGTCCTTTACCAAGGCCTCTTCAACACCAAAATACAATTTCGGTTTGCAGCTGAACTTTGCCTACAAAGGATTTGACCTGTTTATGTTATGGGCCGGAAGTGCCGGAATGAAATATTACTGGAACGTTACTGGTTATAACAACTCTATTGTATCCCTGGGAAATGCAGTAAGTACACTGATTGCTAATGATCATTACTATTACAATGATGCCAATCCTTCTGATCCTGCGAATAATATAACAGCTCATTATCCAAGGCTGAAAAATACTACTGATGTTCAGAATGCAGGGGTAGCCAGTGATTTCTATTTGTATAATGCCTCGTACTTAAAATTGAAAAACTTACAGATCGGCTATACTATCCCGGGCAGGCTAACCAAAAAAGCAGCTATCAGCAGAGCCAGAATATACCTTTCCGGAGAGAATTTATGGACAATTACCAAGTATCCGGGACTTGATCCTGAGTTGGGAGCAACAAATGCAACAGCAGGGGTGAGTTATCCGACGCTGCGCCAGTATTCATTGGGTTTAAATGTGACATTTTAAAGGTTAGAAAACATGAAGAGGATTTTAATAATTATATCAGCTCTCGCAGTCCTGACGGGATGTAAAAAGAACTATCTGGACACTGCACCTTATTCATCAGTGGCATCAGATAAAATGTGGACGACAGATAATCTGACTGATCAGGGAATCAGCGGGGTTTATACTGCACTGCGTTTAGGAATTAATACCAGTGGCGCATCTGGACTCGAACTATATCAGATGGACCGCTATGCTTTTACAGGGCAGACAACCGGAGCAGAATCGATGATGACCGGTACAATTACTACTGGCGACGGAAACTTCAGTAATACCTGGCAAAATATGTATGAAGGGATACAACGCGCAAATGATGCGATCAAAAATATCCCTTTGAAATCTCCTTCTGCCGACACGAAGAAAAGCCGTTATATTGCAGAATCTAAATTTCTGCGGGCTTATTTCTATCTGAGATTAAATCAGTTGTATAAAGGAGTCCCAATTTATTTGGAGCCTTTTACAGCTGATCAGGCCACCAAAGCGCGTTCAACCGAAGATGAGGTCTGGACACAGGTTATTGCTGATCTGACTGCCTGTATTGCCGAACCTAATCTGCCGGACAGATATCCTGCCGGTAATGCTTCATACGGACATGTGACTAAAGGAGCAGCCTATGCTTTACGTGGTAAAGCCTATCTCTATCAGCAAAAATGGGCACTGGCAGCGGCCGATTTCAGTAAGGTTAAAGATGCCGGTTATAGCTTGTTCCCAAATTATACCACTTTGTTTAAAACTGCCAATGAACAAAGCAGTGAGATGATATTCTCGATTCAGAATATCGGCATTGCCGGTTCAGGATCAACCACACAGTTTTTCTGCGGTAGCAGATCTTCATTTGGTTCTTGCTGGAATACTTATCATGTCTCTCCGAACCTGGTTGATTTATATGAAAATGCAGATGGTTCTAAATTTAGCTGGGAAAGTATAATTCAGGGATATTCAGCCTTATCAGTAGCTGAACGTGAGGTTTATTTTTTAAGGAATAACCTGACAGCTGCCGAAATCGCTGCGGCCACGACCAGAGGGGCAAAAATGAGTCTGTATCTTCCAACCGGTAATGAGGCCCGTATTTTACAGGCTTATGCCAATCGTGATCCAAGATTAGCCGCCAATGTCATTACTCCTTATTCTACTTATGTCGGTGTTTATAATGGGATCAATGCGACAGTAACTTCAAGATGGCCATATCGTGCCGAAGCTGCATTAAATGGTGATTTACGTACTGATACACAGAGTTATTTCTATTATTTATACAGGAAATTTGTTTATGAAGGTGCTTCAGAGACATTGGGCAGGGCTTATGGTCCGACTGATTTTCCGATTCTCAGATATGCCGATGTCTTATTAATGTGGGCTGAAGCTTTAAATGAACAGGGAATGACTTCGGATGCACTGGCTAAAGTTAATGAAGTCAGAAGCAGGGCAGGAGCGGCATTGCTGCAAATGGGCAATAGCACGTTGGGTACTTATGTGGCAGGTCAGACAGACATGAGAGAGCGGATCAGAAATGAACGTCGTGTAGAGTTTCCAAATGAAGGGATTAACTATTTTGATGAACTGCGTTGGAAAAGCTGGAAGGATAAAGTTTTTTATACAGGAAATGGTGTAAAGCAAATCTGGGGAAATACTGTCTATCCTTATTCATTTAAGGGAGATTATATCTATACCTGGGCAATACCGCAGGTTGAACTGGAAAGAAATCCAAATCTTAAACAGAATCCGGGTTGGATTAATTAATTTTATTAAGATATTTTAAATATTGATTATTAATTGTCATTAGATGAAACTACAATTTTTTGTGAAGGCCTGTTTCTTTTCTTTGGGGATGCTGGTTATCGTAAGTTATGCTGATGCACAGCAAGTTAAAAAAACTGGAAAAGACAGATCCGGACGTAAATTGATCTTTTCTGATGAGTTCAATTATAAAGGGCTTCCTGATAGTACCAAATGGACTTATGAAAGTGGTTTGGTACGTAATCAGGAGCCTCAGTATTATACTGTTAAGCGTCTGGAAAATGCCAGGGTGGAAAACGGACATCTGATTATTGAAGCCAGGAAAGAAGACTATAAAGGAGCAGCATATACTTCGGCGAGTCTGATCACCCTGGGTAAAAAACATTTTAAGTACGGGCGTATAGAGGTGCGGGCGAAAGTTCCCAAAGGACTGGGCAGCTGGCCAGCAATATGGATGCTTGGAGAAAACCGTCAGCAGGTTAAATGGCCGAACTGCGGTGAAATTGATATTATGGAATATGTAGGTAAAGATTCTACTCAGGTCTATGGTACTGTGCATTATGCTGATACGACCGGGAAATATCATTATAAAGGTGAAAAGCCAGTCGTTGGTTCTCCTGATGATGGATTTCATATATATGCCATAGAATGGAATAAAGACAATATCTCCTTTTACTATGATCAGCTGCTCTACTTTGTTTTTGACTATAAAAAAGCAGCCTATGATCCGGGAACAATTTTTAATAAACCATTTTATCTGCTGCTTAACCTGGCTCTGGGTAAACAGGGTAATTTGGGTGGGCCTCTGGATAACAGGATTCTGCCTCTAAGATATGAACTGGATTATGTTCGGGTCTATGAATAAGGCCGGCTTAAAGATTTTTGCATTTCTGGTGGTGTGTTTGTTCAGTTTTGGGGCGAAGGCCGCGGCAGATCCTTACCAGCTCATTATGGACCGTATCAATGCGGATCTGCATCATGGACTGAATGAGGTAACACTCCAGACACAGGTTTCCGGGCAGGTAGCTCTGCTCAGAGAAGATGGCAGCTGGGCGGATATTGATTATTCCAATCCCAACTATGATCCCCTGGGTAGAATTAAGCTGATGGCGACAGCGTACAGTGGGATAAATAATAAATTATATAACGATAGCCGTACTTATGCAGCTATCGTTAAATCACTTCAGTACTGGCTGGACCGGAACCCTAAAAATAAGAACTGGTGGTATAATGATATTTTTTATCCTAAAGCAATCGGTGAAATTCTGATCCTGATGCGTTATGCTAAAACACCCTTGCCGGTGAGTCTGGAAAAAGCATTGATTATTCGGATGACCCGTAAATTAAAAACGGGAGATTATGCAAATACTTCGGATGAAGCCCTGCATTATTTGTACAGGGCCTGTCTGACAGAACGTCAATCTACGCTGGACTCTGCCTCAAAGTATTTATTCGAGCCGGTTTCTGTTATTGACGGAAAGGAAGGGGTACAGGTGGATAACAGCTATTTCCAGCATGGAAAACAGCAGGCAATTGCAACATATGGAGCTGTATTTGCCGGTAATTCGGTGAATGCAGCATTCTATTTAAGAGGCACAGGTTATGCAATGCCTGATGATCAGTTGAAGATCCTGATTAATTATATCAAGGATACCTTTCTGCATACCCTGAGAGCATCCTTTTTTGATTTTAACGTTCGGGGACGTGGGATCAGCCGTAAAGATTCTTTAAAAGGCAGTGCAGGTGGAATACTGGATAAAGTAAAAATTCTGAGTCCTGAAAATGCAGTTTACTGGCTGGCAGCAGAAAAACGGATCACCGAGACCGAAGCCCCGGCTTATGGGATCACGCCATCAAACAGGATGTACTGGAAAAGCGGTTATACACTGCATATCCGTCCTGGTTATACTTTCAGTGTACAAACTGCTTCTTCAAGGACACTGAGAACCGAAAGAGGAAACAATGAAAATATTTTAGGTAAGTTTCTGCCAGACGGGGCAACTAACATTCAGTTGCGCGGGAACGAATATGCTAACCTGATGCCGGTCTGGGAATGGGATAAAATCCCTGGAGTGACCTGCAGAGATTATCCTGATGATGAAGGGGCAACGATTAAACAGGACTGGGGCATACCAGGTACGACAGCATTTGTCGGTGGGGTCAGTGACGGATTATACGGGTTGTCTGTTTATGACCAATCCTATGATCAGGTCGGAGCTAAAAAAGCCTGGTTCTTTTTTGACCGGGAAATAGTCTGTCTGGGCGCTGGTATAAAGAGTGCTGCTGAAGAGGAAGTTAAGACTACTTTAAATCAGAGCTGGTTAAACGGGAAGGTGATTGTAGCTTCTGCGGGAGGTGGAATTAAAACAGTAGAAAATGCTGAACAGAAAAATACAGATCCTTTATGGGTATGGCATGATGCTATAGGTTATTTCTTTCCATTTGGTGGTAATTTAACCATTAGTAGTCAGGTACAAACCGGCAGTTGGTACCGCATCAATCAGTTTCAGCCAAAGGACGAGCTGAAGGATCAAGTGTTTAAGCTTTCTTTAAGTCATGGGAATCAGCCTGTTAATGGGCATTATGCCTATGTCGTTGTACCGGGTTTGAAAGAAGCTGATATGAGGAAAGGTTATGAGTTGTCTAAAATACAGATCCTGGAAAATACGGAAGACCTCCAGGCTGTAGCTAACCGGGATGCAGATATTTTGCAATTGGTTTTCTATAAACCAGGGGTCTTGAAAACAAGTGATTTGACCATGCAGTCGGATAAAGCCTGTACTATTCTGATTCGTGGCCTGTACACTAAAACTCCGGTAATCTATATAGCCGATCCGGCACAGGAAAACAGTCAGATACAATTGCAATTCTACTTACCGGGATTAAAAAAGGTAAAAAAGATGAATTGTGTAATGCCCGGTGGGCCACTTTCAGGTTCTACGTTAAAAATGATCATAAATGAATAAGCCAGAAAATAATAGAACAACAAGACGATGAAACGAATAAACTTAATTGCAGGACTACTTTTTTTAACGGGGACGACTTCTTTTGCTCAGCAAACTGTAACTCAGCCGATGAGTCAGCTTATTGATGAACAATTTAATTTTGCAGCTGAACAATACAAGGTACTGGATCAACGTATACCAGCCGGACTAACCCCTCAGAGTTATGATGCCAAAAAGGATAAATTAATTGCCTATGATATCAAGTGGTGGTGCAGTGGCTTTTACAGTGGCTCTTTATGGTATATCTATGAGCAGACTAAAAATAAAGAAATCAGGAAAACTGCTGAAAAAGCATTAAAAGTAATCGAGCCGAATAAAACATTTACTGGTAACCATGATCTTGGTTTCATGATGTTTTGTAGTTTTGGGAATGCCTATAGACTGACAGGAGATCCCGCTTATAAAGAGGTGATTAATTCTTCAGCTGCCTCTCTGGCGACGCGTTACCGCCCGGAAATTGAATCTATCCAGTCCTGGGATAAAAGTAAATACTGGAAATGCCCGGTGATCATTGACAATATGATGAACCTCGAGATGCTCGACTGGGTCAGTGACCATGGTGGAGATGCCAGGTATAAAGAAATAGCCATTAAACATGCGAATACGACACTAAAGAACCATTTCAGGCCTGATTTTAGTTCTTATCATGTGGTAGATTATGACCTGACAACCGGGAAGGTATATCGCAAAGCGACCTGGCAGGGAGCAGCAAACTGTTCGGCCTGGTCACGCGGACAAGCCTGGGCATTGTATGGCTTTACGGCAATGTATCGCTCTACCAAAGATCAGAAGTATCTTGATCAGGCAATGGGAATAGCCCATTTTATTCTGAATCATCCTAATCTGCCGGCTGATAAAGTCCCTTTCTGGGATTTCGATGCACCGAAAATCCCCTATGCTAAACGGGATGCTTCCGCTGCTGCAATAACTGCATCTGCACTGCTCGAACTGGCACAATACAGTAAAGGAAAAGAAAAAACTGAGTTTGTTTCTTCGGCAGAAACTATGCTCAGGTCTTTGGCGACTCCGGCATACCGGGCGAAATTAGGTGAAAACGGTGGATTTTTATTATTGCACAGCACCGGGGCACTGCCTCTGGACAGTGAAATCGATGTACCTTTAATTTATGCTGATTATTACTACCTGGAAGCATTGTCCAGGTATAAAAAATGGTATTTGTAACCGCTGAATAAAAATAAAACCATATGACTATATTAAATATAAAAACCTCTTTGTTATTAGCTTTCCTGCTGGTTATTACTGCTCCTGTTTTTGCACAGCCAAAGAAGACAACAACGGGGGCACAGGACAGACAAGTTTGGGTAAAAGCTTTATACCGGATTGCTTATCCGGTAGTTCACAATATGGCAGAAGGGACTCTAAAGAAAAATATGCCACTCGAAACTAATGCCAGTTATGGATTAAATCTTAAAAGAGTAACTTATCTGGAAGCTGTAGGCAGGACCATGGCTGGTCTGGCACCCTGGCTGGCTCTTCCTGATGACCAGACTGAGGAAGGTAAAATGCGGAGAGAAATGCGCGATATGCTTTTAAAAGGATTAGTGAATGCGGTTAATCCTGAACATCCCGATTATTTGAATTTCAGAATTGAAAGCCAGCCGATTGTAGATGCAGCTTATGTTGCTCAGGCATTTATCCGCGCACCAAGGGCTTTATGGGAGCCTTTGGATGCCGTAACAAAAGCCCGTTTTATAGAAGAATTCAAATCTTTGAGAACCAGAAGCGGGGCTTATAATAACTGGTTACTGTTTTCGGGTCTGACAGAGGGTTTTTTGTTGAGTATTGGTGAACAATATGACCCGGCCAGAGTCCAGTTTGCCGTGAATAAAATGAAAGAATGGTATGTAGGGGACAGCTGGTATAGTGACGGGGAAAAATTCAGTATGGATTATTATAATTCTTATGTGATTCATCCAATGATGGTCGATTTACTGAAGATTCTTTCAACGCATCAAAAAGCACAGCCAGCTGATTATGATCAGGCCCTGAAACGCATGGTGCGTTATGCTGAATATCTCGAAAGAATAATTTCACCTGAAGGGACCTATCCGGCTTATGGACGCTCGGTAACCTACCGGACTGCGGCCTTTCAGGCTCTGGCACAAACTGCATTGCTTGAGAAATTGCCTGAATATGTAAAACCAGCACAAGTTCGCTGCGCTTTGACCCAGGTTTTCCGGAACATGTATCAGGGCAACCAGAATTTTGATCAGAATGGCTGGTTGGTATTGGGCTTTAATGGGCATCAGCCCGCTATGGCCGATGTTTATACTTCTACTGGCAGTTTATATATGGCTACGCTGGGTTTTCTGACACTCGGACTGCCAGCAGATAATGAATTCTGGGCTGCTCCTGCTGCGCCATGGACCGCTGTTAAAGCCTGGAGCGGAGGAGAGGTGAAAAAAGATTATAAGGTAGAATATTAAATCATATATTCATGATTCAATTGAATAGCAACAGATTATCAATATGAATTTAAGCTGGTTACCTCCTTTTCGTTTTCTCTCTTTGTTTGCACTGAATCTTGGATTTGTTTTATCGGTCAGTGCACAAACTGTTCTCCCTGTTGAAACACAAAATAATGCAATGGTTTTACAGGTCGATGCAAAGAAAAACCTGAGTATGATTTACCTGGGCAGAAAGCTGGAGCATAGTCAGGAATATACCAGTATAGCCAGCCAGTATAAGCAGTCCGCTGATTATACTGGCCTGCTCAATTCGGCTTATACGCCTTCGGGTTCCAGAAACCTGGTCGAGCCTGCAATTACAGTAACCCACGCGGACGGCAATAATTCACTAGACCTGAGATATATCAGGTCCTCGTTAAAAAAACTGGATGAACAGGTCTCCTTGCTGACTGTTGTTTTAAAAGACAAAGTATATAATTTTGAAGTGACATTGTATTATAAATCCTACTTTAAAGAGGATGTCATTGAGCAATGGTGTACTATCAGGCAGCAGGAAAAAGGGAATGTTACGCTGCATAAATTTGCTTCTGCCAATCTGCACCTACGGGGTGGAAGTTATTGGTTAAATCAATATCATGGTGACTGGGCAAAAGAAATGCAGCCTGAAGAATCCAGACTGACCCATGGAATTAAAACTCTGGATTCTAAATTAGGTACCCGGGCGAATCTGTTCCAGCCTTCTGTTTTTATGGTTTCGCTGAATAAACCAGCAACAGAAGACGAAGGTGAGGTGTTGTTTGGTGGGCTGGAATGGAGCGGAAATTTCCGTACAGACCTGGAAATAGATAATCAGGATAATCTGAGGATTATTTCAGGGATCAATAATTATGCATCTGCTTATACTTTAAAGCCAGGTGAAGAACTCAGGACCCCTGCGTTTTTATATACCCTTTCGACTCAGGGTAAAGGTAAAGCCAGCCGGAATTTACAGCAATGGGCAAGAAACTATAAATTACTTGATGGAAAGGGAACCCGTTTAACTTTATTGAATAACTGGGAGGCAACTTATTTCGATTTTAATGAAAATAAACTCGCGGGTTTACTGAAGGATACTAAAAAATTGGGCGTAGATCTGTTTTTACTCGATGACGGCTGGTTTGGTAATAAATATCCCCGTAATGGTGATGTGGCTGGTTTAGGAGACTGGCAGGAAAACAAGAAGAAATTGCCAAATGGGATCACTTCCCTGGTTAAGGAAGCTCGCGAAAATGGCGTAAAATTTGGAATCTGGATAGAACCTGAGATGGTAAATCCAAAAAGCGAATTGTATGACAAACATCCGGACTGGGTGGTTAAACAACCGGAGCGTGATGAATATTATTTCAGGAATCAGCTGGTGCTGGATCTGACTAATCCTAAAGTTCAGGACTTTGTATTTGGTATAGTTGATGGACTTTTTACGAAAAACCCGGAGCTGGCCTATATCAAATGGGATTGCAATGCGGTAATCTATAATGCGCACTCTGCTACACTCAAAGATCAGTCACATTTTTATGTGGATTATGTACAGGGTTTGTACAAAGTCCTGCAACGGATCAGAGCTAAGTATCCGACAGTACCCATGATGTTATGTTCTGGCGGCGGTGGAAGAATAGATTATGGAGCCCTCCAGTATTTTACGGAGTTCTGGCCTAGTGATAATACGGATCCTCTGGAACGTATCTTTATGCAATGGGAGTATTCTTATTTTTATCCGGCTATTGCCAGCTCCAATCATGTCACTGACTGGGGGAAACAGCCCATTAAATTCCGGACAGATGTAGCGATGATGGGCAAACTGGGTTTTGATATTGTAGTTAGTCATTTACCTGAATCAGATCTTAAATTCTGTCAGGAAGCTATACAGCAGTATAATGCTGTTAAATCGATTATATGGCAAGGGGATCAGTATCGTTTAGCTAATCCACGTGAATCTGTTGTCGCTTCCATGTTGTATCTTACGGAAGATAAATCGACTGGAGTGATTTTTAATTACCTGGTGAACTACAGGTATGACGAGAATAGTAAACAGCCGGTTTTATTAAAAGGACTGGATGCAGCCAAACAATATAAAATCACTGAAATTAACCTGTATCCGGGAACAAAGTCTACCATTGACGGAGCGAAACAGTATACCGGCGATTTTTTAATGAAAATAGGGTTTAATCCCGATGTAAATGCATCCAGAACCAGTGTTGTCTTAAAATTAGAAGAAGTAAAATAAATCCATTATGTTTAAAAACCGCTATATCCTTGCGCTCTTAGTCGTTCTTTCGGGTGCTTTTCAGTCTGTGAAGGCTAAGGTTGTTTTACCTGCTGTATTCAGTGATCATATGGTATTGCAGCAGAAAACCAACGCAGCCATCTGGGGAAAAGCGCTTCCAGGAATGAAAATCAGTATTAGTACTGGCTGGAATGAAAAAAAGTATACGGGTATTGCTGATACTGATGGAAACTGGAAGATCGGTGTATCGACTCCTTCCTATGGTGGCCCTTATGATATTAAAATTTCTGATGGTGAGTTGCTGGTGTTAAAGGATATCCTGATTGGAGATGTCTGGATTTGTTCCGGACAGTCCAATATGGAAATGCCTCTGGCAGGCTGGGGAAAGATAGATAACTATGAACAGGAAATCGCAAAGGCGGATGTACCTGGAATTCGTCTGTTACAAGTGAAGCAGATGACAGCCAATCAACCTGATGCTGCTGTTAGTGTAGCAAATGGGGGTTGGACAGCCTGTAAACCTGCAATTATTGCAGAGTTTTCTGCTACAGCCTATTTTTTTGCGCTAGAAGTGAACAGGAAGACAAAAATCCCGATCGGACTGATTCATACTTCCTGGGGAGGTACTATTGCTGAAGCCTGGATGAGTGCCTCGGTATTAAAGACAATGCCTGATTTTAAAACGGCGGTTTTGGCCGTTGAAGATTCAGCACCTACACCAGCTCAGCAAAAGAACCCTAATCGTCCATCGGTTTTATATAATGCGATGATTTATCCATTTATTCAATTCTCTATTCGTGGGGCCATCTGGTACCAGGGAGAATCTAATGCAGACAGGGCTTATCAATACCGTGAGCTATTTCCGGCAATGATTAAAAACTGGAGAGAAAAATGGGCTATCGGAGATTTTCCGTTTTATTTTGTTCAGTTGGCCAATTTCAAGAAAAAGGATGAAAAACCAGCTGCCTCAGCGTGGGCTGAGCTTAGGGAAGCACAACTTAAAACACTGGCATTACCGCATACTGGGATGGCGACTATCATTGATGTTGGTTTAGCCGATGATATTCATCCCAAAAACAAACAGGAGGTTGGCCGCCGGCTTGCCCTGATAGCCCTGGCGCAGACCTATCATCAGCCTGTGATTTATAGTGGGCCATTGATGCAAAATCAGAAAATTGAGAAAGGCAAAATCAGATTAAGCTTTAAGTTTGCTGATTCTGGTCTTCAAACCAAAGATGGACAAACTTTAAAAGGTTTCGCCATTGCAGGGGCTGATCAGCAATTTTACTGGGCAGATGCGGTAATTAAAGGCAAAGAGATTATTGTAAGTTGTAAACAGGTTATCTCTCCGGTCGCTGTTCGTTACGACTGGGGAAATAACCCGGAGGGTAATTTATATAATAGTGCGGGGCTTCCTGCTTCACCATTCAGAACCGATGACTGGAAGGGTATTACCTATGGTAAAAAATAGCTGTTAATTACTTTTTTGTTCCTGGTGACGGTCAGTGACTGATCCGTCCTCGTTGACACCAAATTTCCAGTAAGAGTAGGCATAGAGTTCAGTTTGTTCCCATCCCTGTTCTTTACGCAGAAACTGGCGGATATCTTTTACACTGCTAAACTCGGCTGCAACATAACCAAAACGGGTATTGGTACCCTGGTCTGGCAGGGATGTATTCCGGACTGCGTCCGACAACAATGTGTTTTCTCCTGGATTTGTATTAGGAATCCAGTTGATTTGTATGTCGGCTTTAGTTTTTAGCTCCTGTACATCTTGCATGGATGGGACTTCCAGATAAACTACACCAGTTGCTGTTGAAGGAAGGGTTTCCAGTATAGCTGAAATGACAGGTATTCCTGTTGCATCAGCTGCCAGCAGATACCAGTCTGCTTTTGGATATAAGACAGTCTCTTTAGCTTTCATGGCCACACCCAGCAGGTCGCCCGGTTTGGCATTAATTGCCCAGGCCGAGGCAGGGCCACTTTCTCCATGAGCAACAAAATCGATGTACATTTCCTTTTGATCCAGATCCATTCCTCTGTGGGTATAAGTGCGTACTGTAGGCCTTAAATGTTCCGGTGGATGTGTCCATTCGCCTGTTTCATAATTGAAATCAGGAAAATGGATATCGTTTACGCCTGCAGGAGGAATGAAAATCTTGTTATTCACTCCTGGTGTAGTATCCGCGAATGCAGGGACATCATCTCCTGTTAAGGTAACCCGGATATAATGCGGTGTAATATATGTTTTCTGTTTTACTTCCAGTACAGCACGGATAATGGAAGGTCTTGCATTTTCTGTTTCACTCATTGTTATAGGCTATCTGGTAAAGGTATTTATTTATAATCTTTCTAAATAATGTGTATTTAAGCTATGACACTCTGATTACAAATTTCTGAACAAAAAAAGCGCTTTCCTTTGATGATGGAAAAGCGCTTTGTCTGGTTATCTGGTTTCAATTTCCGGAACTCCGATCCAGTGGTATTTTCTTTTGGTAAAGCCTGGGTTCAGGTCACCGTCTATATTAAATCTTCTCAGATCAATTAGACGTGTTCCTCTCCATGATAAATAGATTCTGCGCAGCGCAGTAATATCTGTTAAGGTAAGGATAGCCGAAGCCGGAAGATTAGATTTACCTGTCGGGTCATATTTTACAATTACAGTATTGACAAAATCTACTGCATTTCCAGGCAATAAGCCCCGGACAGCCAGTTCTGCCCTGATCAATTGCATCTCGTCAAAATCACTGATCAGCAGGAGATCCCTTTCTTTGAAAAGCGTTAATGACCAGTGACCTTTAGGGGCTTTTACTACAGGATTACGTACCTGATCTGCCGTGGTTTTTAAAACAGCCACCAATGTCGGATCTACAGCAGCATCTCTGACATTAATACTCAAAGCAGAGAAGAAGGCATTGCTTGTAGTACCCACCGTATTCAGGAATGCGAAATTCTCCAGTGGATTGAAGGACTGATTCACGTGTGCTATGGCCAATGCATAGTTCTGCGTATGAATACCCAGTTTGGTTAATAAAGAATGTAATAACCTTTTTTCCTGTTCATTGGCTAAAGTTAAAGCTTCTTCCCAGTAGCGTTGTGCTTTAAGATAAGCCTGTTCATGGCTGATCAGGTTGTGATTGGTGTAAACAGCATGGTTGGTTTCACTGACAGTGAAATAATCTGCCAGCAGCATCCAGGCATAACCTGCGTGTAAACGGGCATTCAATAATGCACCTTGTTTAATCTTGATTTTGTCTGGCTCAGCAGATTGCTGTTGATCAGCCAGGCGGATCGCATCTTCTGCACGTGCCCGGTAATTCTGGATATTTGACCAGGTACTGAAAAGTGAAGTATTATCCGGACTCAGTTTATCTTCGTCCAGCTCTTTGTAGAATGGTGAATTGGGAACTGCCGTAGAAGTAATTTCATCGGCAATGGCTCCAGAGGCAACCAGTAAATCTGATGAAGCTGTAGCGCCGGCGCGCCATACCCCTGCTATGACAGGCCCGTTGACATAGATTCCTTTATCTATACGGCCCAGCATTTCAAGTGTCGTCAGTTGAGATTCATCCACTGTGCTATCTGGTGATTTAGGTTCATTTACCCATTTATTGCAGGAAGAAAAAGTTAAAGCGAACAATATCGCTGTCAGTCCTGAAAATCCTTTTATCTTTTTTAACATCATTTTCTTATCTAATAGAAGAGACCTTCTGAATTAAAATCCAATATTTAAACTAAATGCATAAGTACGCGGAGCAGGAACAGCTGTCCAGTCTGAGGATAAGTAGCTGATCCCTTTGGTTCTTTTGCTACCTCCCTGTGAATCAATCTGTGGTTCAGCACCACCATAGTTAGTCGTCAGCCACAGGTTATTTCCTGTTAAGGAAACTACGCAGCGTTTCAGCACACCTTTAGTATATTTCTTTGCCCAGTCTCCCAGGTCATAAGAAAGGGTCAGATTGCTCAGTCTGATGAAATCTGCTTTCTGAATAAAATCTCCTCTCACTCCTTCAACTTTAGAAAGTTCTGTAGCGGTTGAGATATAATCAGTAGTTCCAGGGCTCAATGTAGCTAACTGCGCTTTCAGTGTTTCTTTAGCGGCGTAGTTATTACCCTGAGAAGCTACATTTCTTGCCGATATATTGTAGACTTTTGCCCCTTTTGAATAGGTGAAAAGAGATTGTAAACGGAAGTTGTTATACAACTGCAAGGCAAAACCAAATGAACCATTATAAGTAGGGAAGGGTTTACCCAATTCCTGCAGAGAGCTTTCTTTTGCTCCTGTATAAACTCCTTTAGCGTCAAAAAGGGGGCCTTCAGAAACTGTAGAATAAAAAGCAAAGGCAGGCAGACCGGCACGGATCAGGTTCACTGAACTGAGGATATCTTTGCCACCCGAATTGATCACTTTGTTAGATTGCTGATTGAAAATGGCATAAATATCCAGACTATGTTTTTTATTGCTGCTGGTAAATACGCGGCTATTGTAAGAGATTTCCAGACCTTGTCCCTGTATTTTTCCGATATTTTCAGGATAATCACCACTTAAACTCGAGGGCCAGCCTAATGAAGGAAGGAGTGTGGTATAGACAATTGCATCACGGGTGTATTGTCTGTAATAGGTGAAGCTGAATTTCTGATTAAATAATTTGATGTCTGTTCCTATTTCAAATTCTCCGGTACGTTCAGGTTTGATATCTGGATTTCCTTTTCTCAGCGGCTTTACAATGGTTCCGAAAGAGGAGTTTTCTACCAGATAAGCAGTTTGTGCATCACCAGGATAAGGCAGACGGCCGGATTCTCCATAAGCAGTTCTGATTTTCCATTCCTCTACTTTCCCTTTCAGAAAATCCAGATCGGCGATATTATAGGCCACACTTACAGTCGGGTACCAGATACTGGCCACATTTCTGCCAATCATGTTGGAAACATCACGTCTGAGCCCGGCATTGATAAATAATTTGTTATCATAGCTTAAAAAAGCTTCTCCATATAAACCGTGAGTACGTTTCTCAAAGGTATTATCTGTTACACCCAGTATCTCAGCGGCCGAAGCAATATTACTGATTCCTGGTACCGCAAAATTCCTTACACTGATCCCGTTTACTTTTTCAGAAGCTTGTGTAAGCTGTGAAAGGAAGGATAGGTTTAACTGCCATTTCGGGTTAAAGACAAAATTACGGGATAGTTTAAAATCCCAGTTCATATTCTGGTTACGGCGGTTACTGATCTGTTTGCTTCCAGTATTGTTTGTTCCCTGTAAATAACCATAAGGAAGATAATTCAACCCGTCAATATGGTTGAGGTCGAGCCCCACCAAACTTTCTGCTTTAATTTCGAAAGGAAAAGTATAGGCCACTTTTAAACTTCCGGTAAAGCGGTCATTCTGATACTCTTTCTGAATCGCTCTCCAGCTTTCTTCGGCGATAAACGGCCATGGTGTGCGGTCACGCATCAGGTTCCAGATAGCGTCATCGCGTCCTGAAGCCGATTGTGGAATACTGAGCTTCCCTTTGACATAACCTGCTGTCAGGGATAATTTAAAACGGTCTTTAACAAAATCATACCCGGTACGGATAGTTTGTCTGTTATCCTGGTTTCCAGGTACAATTCCTGCATTTTTAGTGGTATTCGCGGATAGAAAAATGCTGTTGTTTGCATCGATCTGTGACGTAAGGTTTGCGTACAATTGTTGTTCAGCCCCTTTTCTGAAGAAATCATTTAAAGGATCATTGTTAACAAACTGATCATATTTTCTGGCCAGTTCACTAAAACCAGCTGTATATTTCACATTAACTGCTATCCCTTTTTTGCCATTTAATCCGCGTTTGGTCTGGATAACCACAACACCATTCGCTGCCTCAGCCCCATAAGATGCAGCAGCTGCAGGGCCTTTGATAACATCTATAGATTCGATATCATTTAGCGGCAGGTCATTCAATGCACTCATCGCTTCCTGCGAAGAGTTAATATCCGAAGTATTACTGCTGCCATAACGTACACCATCTATAAAAATCAGAGGATCACGTTCCATACTGAATGTCGCTGAAGAACGAATGTCAAAGCGGATAGGCATACCTACTTTACCGTTGGTATTGTAGACCTGGGCTCCGCTGATCCTGCCATTCACTATATCAGCCAGCGAAGAAGGGTTACTTGTCGCTACAACAGCGGCAGCATTGATATGGTCAATATTTGTTCCGATAGCCTTTTTGCTTCTCGAATTTGCCAGACTGGCCGTTACCATAACTTCTTGCAGTTCCAGACCATGATCCATAAAGATGTCGATTTGCTGTCCGTCTTTAACTGTTGGATATTGTTTTTTAAACTGTTTGTAACCGATCATGCTGACGATTATAGTTTCACCAGGTTGCAGTTGCAGTTTAAATTGACCCTGTGAATCGGCGATTATACCTTTTCCTGGTTTTTCCTGGATGGAGATACTTGCTCCGATAATAGTTTCCTTAGTGTTTTTATCATAGACTGTTCCTTTGATAACCTGAGCGCTGAGTGTGCAGCAAAGCGTCATGGCTATTCCTAAAATGGTGAAAAATTTAATCATATGTGTGTTTAATTGGTCTCCCTTAGCTGGTGTATATAACCGGCTTTATTTAAATTTATGTGGCATTTTATTATGCTGAATCAGCGATCTGGAATGGATCCTGAATTGTTATTTATTGCTAGTCTAAATAACAATTGATGGCCGCAAAGGTAATAATTACTTTAAAACAGGCAAATATTAATTCATTATTCGGCTATGTAAGGATAAGTTAAAGGCGTTTTGAATGGCCCGGATGACACATCTGCTATGCTCAGAATAGTAACGTCTGCATCTGTTTTTGTTCTACTCATTCCTGTAGCTTTGAAAGCAAAAAATGGCCGTTAAAAAGATCAGAGGAATAAATATAGCTTATGATGACCTGGGTTCGGGCGAACCCATAGTGTTTATACATGGACATCCGTTCAACCGTTCGATGTGGAAGTATCAGACAGTACATTTTGCGCAAAATTATCGCTTGATCCTGCCGGATCTGCGTGGATATGGAGAAACAGATCTGGGTGGTTCAAAGGTAATGCTCGATGAGATGGCTTTGGATATTGCTTATTTACTGGACGAACTGAATATAGAAAAAGCAATCTTCTGCGGATTGTCTATGGGTGGACAAATCCTGCTTGACTTTTACAGATTGTTTCCGGAAAGGGTAAAGGCTATCATTATTGCAGATTCTGATGCGCGCGGGGAGAATCCCGAAAGCTACCAGAAGAGGATTGACTTGGCTGAACTGATCAGTAAAGAAGGAATTAAAAAATATACAGATGATCACATCCTTCATTATTTAGCTCCTGTTTCCAGGGATAACCAGGAGGTTTACCATCATTTATACCAGATGATGACAACAACCAGTGATGAGGGCGCGGCAGCTGCACATCGGGGCAGGGCAGAGCGCAGGGATCACCTCTCTGTATTAGCTGAGATTAAGGTTAAGGCATTGATCATAGTAGGTTCGGAAGATTATTTTACTCCTATGCCTATAGCTAAGTTGATGAGTGATCTGATTCCCGGGGCCTCGATTTCCTGTATTCCTCAGACGGGCCATATGCCAAATATGGAAGCTCCTGAATTATTTAATGCAGTTGTAGAAGACTTTCTGAATCAGGTTAATACCCGGCATCAGGAATAGGTTCGGCCACCAGACTGGCTCCGTTTCTGTCATAATAAGTACAGATCATATGATCTGTATCAATTACCCACTTTTCTACGCCGGCAGATGCAGCCTGAAAACAAAAAGTTGAGAAATCTGTCTGGCCTAGCTGATGTATTGCAATAGTGTGTTTTAGGGCGGATACGGAAGAAGTGTTTGAAATTTTAAGGGGATCATAGACAGGTGCAGATTCGATGCGGTGACCTGCGGATCCATGATAGGTGGTATGTCCGTCTTTTACCCAGAATTCATAGAAAGTCAGTCCTGCTTTTTTGATTTCCTGTATATAGGCAGGAAAGTCTGTTCCTGTTTTAACTTTGGCATGGGCAGCTTTCAATTGTTGCTCTGTAAACATATAGGCTAATTTACTTAAAGATAGCAGGATTTTGCAGTAATTTGAATTTCCGGATTGATAAATCCAATAAACGAATCTGAATGAAAAAAGAAATTATTTATCAGCCCATGACAATCGCAATGGCTGATCTGCTTGGCCATATTGACCGTTCAGAATTTATAGACGCAACCTTTCAGCTGAAAGAAGGGAAATTGGAAGAGCTTCCTGCTGAACTGGATAGTTTGGGCTGGAATACTGGTGAACTAAAGCAAATTCAACAACAATATAAGCAGGAACTGAATCAGGGAGGGATGGCTTTTGGAGCATTTCAGGAAGAGCTATTGGTTGGCTTTGGGGTTCTTGGAAATAGGTTTATGGCCGAAAAACAGGACCATCTGCATGTTGATTTAATGTATGTATCCGCTAATTTCAGAAGACAGGGAATAGGAACAGTTCTGCTCAACATGATCAGCGCCGAAGCTAAAAAAAGAGGAGCTGCGTATTTATATATTTCATCGGCTGAAACAAAATCAGCAGTCACTTTTTATCAAAAAAATGGAAGTCTGCTGACAGAAAAGGTGGACGAAGAACTTTATCATAAAGAGCCGGAAGATATACATATGATTATTAATCTTAATATGTTTCCTGATATTTAGCCAGTGTCCCGATGGTTTTAATGGCTGTTTTGACCTGCTCCGTCCAAGGCAAGCCATAACTCAGACGTAAACAATTATTAAACTGGTTCTGCAGTGTAAACATTCTTCCAGGTGCAAAACTCACCTTCCTTTTTATCGTTTGATTATATAGTGCTGCAGTGTTAATCTTAGGATCGAGTTCTACCCATAACATAAAACCTCCCTGGGGCCTGCTTATTTTTGTTCCCTCCGGGAACCAGGTCCTGACAGCTTCAGTATAATTCAGGCAGTTGCTTTGTAAGGTATTTCTTAGTTTTTTTAAATGACTTTCATAACGACCTTTTTCAAGGAAATCAGCCACTGCTTCCTGTGTAATTGTAGCAGAAGAGATAGTAGTGGCAAATTTCACCCTTCTGATCTGCTCTGTAAATATGCCAGGTGTAAGCCAGCCGACCCGGTATCCGGGAGCGAGCGTTTTAGATATAGAACTACATAAAAGGACCAGGCCGCTCTCATCATAAGTTTTGCAGTTTGTAGGTCTGGCAGGCCCAAAATACAGGTCCCCATACATATCATTTTCAATCAGTGGAATATGATAGTACTCAAGGAGTCTGACCAGTTCTTTTTTATGCTCAACAGACATAGTACCACCCATTGGATTACTGAAATTACTGATGAATAAACACAGCTTTATTTTGTTTTTGACGAATGCTGCTTTCAGAGCTTCCAGCTCAATTCCCGTTTCGGGATGAGTAGGGAGTTCCAATACTTTTAAGCCTAAACTTAAGGCCAGTTGTAAAATGCCAAAATACACTGGGCTTTCGACGGCAATAGTATCTCCTCTTTGAGTCAGAGCGATAATAGCCTGAGTCATTGCTCCACTGCAGCCGGCAGTAGTCAAAATATCATCCTCAGTCAGTTGACCACCCCAGGTAGCCGATAACCTTGCAATCTGGCGGCGGAGTTTGGGGTTTCCCAGTACATGTTCATAAGCGGAGCCGTATTCAGGCAGGCTATGTAAAGCATGGTTTAAAGCTTTGTTTAACTTGGAAAGCGGTAATAATTTTGCTGAAGGCACACCCAGCGAAAGCATCATATGATCAGAACTGATCCCGTCGTAAACTTTACTGACAATATCAGAGGTATCTTCATTGCTTAGGTGTATGGATGGATTGCTTTTGTTTGGCAGTCCGCTGGTCTGCAGTCTGTGACTTACATAATAGCCCGATTGCGGAACTGAACGAATCAGGCTTTTGCTCTCCAATTGGTAATAAGCCTGTAATACAGTACTCATGCTTACCTGATATTGCTGGCATGTCTCTCTTACTGAAGGAATTTTATCACCGGAAACCAGTACCCCTGAATAGATCTGCTGACTTAAATCAGTGGCTATTTTTTCGTATAAATGTATTTTTATTTTAGAGTCCGGTTGATGCATGTTTGTAACTGTTATGGTGAAAATAGACTAAACTGTATCTGTACTGGTTAGTGTAAAAGTAGGAGATTTGAAGAAAAAAGAATAAAATATGAATGAAAAGTTAACAGTAAGGGACATCGTTTTAGAGGTTGCAACAACTGATCAGCATTTTAACCAGATTTTACAATTGCAAAAAGAAAACCTGTATAGTTTAATCAGTGTGGAGCAACAGGCACAGCAGGGATTTGTATTTGCTGAACATAACCTGGAATTGTTAAAAAAAATGGCTGTTCATTTACCACAGGTTATTGCAATCAGTGAAGAGAAAGTAGTTGGATACAATCTGGCTATGCCGTCCTCAATGAGAAATGAATTGCCCAGCCTGATTCCTATGTTTAGTGAATTTGATCAATGTAAATACAATAATAAGCCTTTGGCAGCATACAATTATATAGTAGGTGGGCAGGTTTGTGTACATCATGATTTCAGAGGGCTTGGATTACTCAGTAGTTTATATCATGAAACCAGGGAAAGAATAGGGAAGGGATATCAATTATGTGTTACTGAGATTTCGACCAGAAATGCTAAATCTTTAAAAGTTCATCAGCGGATGGGTTTTGAGATAATTGGTACTTATCAGGATGAAAAGGAGTTATGGAATGTGGTGGCCTGGAAATTCGAAAAATAAAATTACATTTGCTGCCTATGATGAAAACTAGACACTTTTTATTACTACTGGTTTGTACAGCAATAGGATTTACAGCCTGTAAGAAAAACAGCAAAGATAATTTCGATGCTTCAGCACAATTTACGACTGATACTACAGCGATCAGAGCTTTTGTAGTAGCCAATAAAATTCCTGCAGTTAAAGATGCTAAATCTGGAATATTCTACCAGATTATTACTCCTGGAACAGGAAGTGTGAGCTATTCGGGATCTACAAAGGTAACCGTTAATTATACCGGAAAACTATTAAACGGAACAATTTTCGATACGACTGCAGGTACAGCTGTAACGTTTCCATTGGGTGGCCTGATTCAAGGCTGGCAAATTGGAATTCCTTTGATCCAGCCAGGCGGCAGAATCAGATTAATCATTCCATCTGGTTTAGGCTATGGAAATGGCGGAGGAGGTTTACCTGCGAACTCTGTTCTTGATTTTACCATTGATGTGATTAACGCACAGTAAGCGTCTCCAGAATATATTTCAAAAAGGGCTGTTAGATTTGGACTGCCCCCAAAAAGTTAGACAAATTTAATTATTAGATTTGTTATAATGAGCCCGATATTCCGTCGGGCTCATTCCATTTAAATTCAGTTTT
>NZ_JACHCC010000019.1 GCF_014207135.1 Pedobacter cryoconitis
CATTGGGCTACATGTCCCCGGAGGAATTTGGTCAAAACTTAAATAAACAAAATATTGCAGCTTAACCCAATGTCCATTTTATTGTTGCAATTCCACAATTAATATATTAAACATTCTATAGAGAATAAATTAATTACAGATTTAACCGATATTAATAGACTTTGTAGTTAAGACATTACTATTTGAAAAAACAATTAGCTTTTTACAAGCCCTTGTAAAAGCGACATATAAATGTTTCGGGCAGTTAAATTGATGAGCGTTAAGTACAATAACAGTATCAAATTCCAAACCTTTGGTGAGTAACGTTGTACCTATGCATTTTACATTTGTTTTCTTGCCGTACCTCCTAATAGAGTTCCTTATTTCGGCCATTGCTTGCGCAACTGTTGTTTTTTCATTATCCGCATGTTGTAATGCCTTACATAAGCAACTAAAAATTTCTTTTCTATAGCATTTAAGCATTGGAAGTTTTGAAACTTCCAGTAAAGCGCTTCTCAACTTATTAAATGATGGGCATAAATTAATCTCCTCTAACAGGGTCTTCAGGGGTTTGATTAAACTTTTTTCATTTTCGCCAGTTTTTGATATAAGTCCTTTCTCGTTAAACCATTTACCAAGTTCAGTTTTATTAAAAATCGCTAAACAAACCTCTTTAAGCACTAATGTATATCCACCTTGAAAAACATTATCAAATTTACCGGCCAGCTTGTAGAAATCCTTGTCGTCTATAGATTCGAGCAGTAAAAACCTATTGTTAAATTTTTTTATTAAAGATATACGAGGATGTATACTTGTGGAATTAGGATGAATGATTAATAAACTGTCACCTTTTATTGAATCGCTTAATTTTTTATAATATAAACTAGTTGGAATATTGAGATCTTCTTCATTATAACAATGACTTTCTATCGCAGAATAAAGACTTAGATCTATTGGATTACCCAATAGCAATTCACTACGAATACACTTTAGGTTTTCTCCGAGTGTTTCGTTATTTCCCCTTAACCATCTTTGCGGCTGTTCAAGTGTATATTTATTTGAGATAAAATCCTTCATTTGGATTTCATCATTCATATTTACCAATGGATCTAAAGGATTAAATTGGAATATACCCTGCAACGGATCCCCAAGAAACCTAGTTGGAAACAATGCAGATATTAATAGGATAAGCTCGTGTTGTGTCGAAGTACAATCTTGATATTCATCAACAAAAAGGCTATCGTAACTTCTTAAGAGGATTTTTTGTATTGGTTTAAGCCTAAAATAATAGAAAGCTTTTTCGAGAATAAAGCTGAAATAGTTCTTATCATTCAAGTTTGGTATATCAATCCCCTTGTAAAACGATAATACATATCGTTGTGCAAAACCAGATATAGTTTCGACGTGGAATTTATTAGAGGGAATGCATTCCTTCTTTAATTTTTCTTTTATAGAGCCGATGCCTGCATGAGTATGCGTTAAGATTAAATGCTTGCCTTTTATCTTAAGGATGTCCATTGCAGCAGCAATTGTATGGGTTTTTCCGTAACCAGCCGGAGCAATTAATATTGTTTTTTTATGCGATAGGAATTGGTAAATATTAAGCATTGTCTATCCATTTATTTAATTCGTCAATCTGTAAAAACAACTTTTTCTCCTTTAACGATTCCAAATGTCTACAGCAGACTTCACCTAAGAACTCCCCATGGTCAGTTCTTTTAAACCAATCTTTTTCCTTTTCCGTTGAGGCTTTACTTAAAGCCTCCCTAACTTCAATTGTATCTTTAGTCAATGTATCTTCAACGAAATCGTTTGGATAATACTTAGCAACTTGAGTTCTAATATGGTTTACATCTTTAAATGTCAACCTATAATTAATCAATTCCTCAATGCCTGCCCAATTGAGATCCGAAAATATCTGCGCCTCGATGGATTTATCCTGGTCGGTATCAATAATATTTATGTTTTCTGCCCGAAGCATGGCTTTTTTCTCATTTATTGATTGAGCGTCAGAATCACAAAACATACAAACATCGTAGCCAGCAGAATTAAATCCCATGGCGTAATTAATTTGGTTAGCTCCCATTCCATTGGCTAAGCGAATCCCTTTTAAAGTAATATTATCTTTTCCTTGATTAATTCTTGATTTATTGATTGCTCTGCAAAATCCAACTTCAGTTGGTCCTTCACAAACAATGATTCTCTCTGCGAAAAATGCTTCAGGATTACTTCTTAAACAGGCTTGCAGATCATCTGTAAAAGGGAATAATGCCGAGGAGTTCTTCTTCACACGAAAAAGATTATGCGCTTCTAACTCGACTAATACATCTCTAGAATGTGTTGTGATGAAAATCTGGCCTGTATTATTGTTTCTTAAGATACTTGCAAGATGCTGCGCACGGTCTGGTTCCAGGCCTTGTTCAATCTCATCTATCAAAAGTATACCACCTAACTTGGCCAGTTCGGTTTGTATGGAGACAGATATCAGTCTTTTTGAGCCTTTACCTTTAAGTCTAAAAGGAATATTTCCATCATGCAAACACACTTTTCCATCCTTTATATTCAATTCCTTTGCATCAATAGTGGTTGTGGCATTGGAAATATCAAAACCTAATTTCGCAGCTGATATTTTCACCTTATCTACTGTTTCATTTAAATAACCAAAGCCATTAGAATGGTCGATCTGATCTTTTGCCTTACGCATTTCATCAATTATAACATTTGCATTATCTAATTTGGACTCTCCCTGCTTCAGAAGTGCATATAACGGATTGCCCTTACTCCATGAAAAATGACGGTCGATATAATCAGCAACAAGAAAGACATTCAAACTTGCTCTATCAGAGCTTTTAATTTCTATTGGATCTTGCCGATTTGAAATCACTTCCCAGATTGGCTCAAGGTCTTTATTAACAGTTAATCTGATAGTCAAAATATCGTCGTGAGCATCTAAAATTTCATCATGGATTACATTCCTTGCATCTAATCCACGTAAATACATTCCATATTTATTATCCTGGAGAAGATATTCAGGAGGTTCACTGAGAGATACCTCTATAATAATTGGATTTTCTATATTACAATTAAAGAAATCCGTATCAAAAAAAGCTAAATTCCAATTTGGAGACAGCACGAATGAGATAGCATCTAAAATGGAGGTCTTTCCAGAATCCCCTCTTCCGATTAGACAGATGAATTTTTCATCCCCGAAAACTTGTTCAAAGTTCTTAATTCCTCTAAAATTTGAGATTTTTAAGGTGTGAATTTTTGCCATTTATTTAATGAGTAACGATTAACTTATAATCTAAATTAAGTATTTTAATCTTAGTTATTATGGTTAAAAAATTATTACGTAGAAACTATTTTCATAAGAATAGTAGTATCTAAATACGAAATAGTCTACATCTCAGATTCGTTCCCTTATGTTGTATTAATTATTTGTACATTCGCAATACAACAAAGAAATAAATTTACCTAAAAAAATTAAATTAACGCTCGATGACAATAGTTCCCAATATTTTTAAAATAGATAAACTACACAAAGATCTTCATGAACTTAAAGACACAATCGAGATAATTAAAAATATTATATTCCGATCATATAGTAAAAAGAAAAGAGAGATTGATCATCAAAATCCCAGATTAAATAATTTCAGAAAAGATAACATTAATTATTATCTCCATACCTATACGACAAAGGAAAAAGATTCCGATTGGTCTACATTTCTTCCAGAAGAATTAAAAGAAAATGAGAAATTCTCACAAACCAGTGTAAATCTTATACTCTTCATTGAATCTGAACATGAGCTTTTTGCAATTGTAGGTGGTTCCGCCTATTGGATAATTGCGAATTTCATTGACCATCTATTTGGTCTTCTGACGTACGACAGAATAATATCATTAGAAAATGACTTTGCTACATCTACTAAGTCTAGAGGATTAACTGGCCAAAGAGTAGGTATGAGTGAACAATATAGAGATGAATACCGAATGATTAATTATTTGCAGTTTGGAAAAGTACCAAAGGAATTGCACATCAAACTAGCCAACGAGACTAGTGTGTTGCACTTCTCAAAATTTCTATCGAAACCTGCGGAAAATATGCAAATCGCTGTTGGGAGAGCATTCAAAATCAATAAAGAGGTAGATTTCAACAAATTACATGTTCTAATAAATGAATTGAGTACGATTATGACAATGGTCCCCAAGGACTTTTTAAGTTCATATATCCAAATCAGAGAATGGAAGTACCTCGAAGAACTTCGAGCTTTATTAATGCGGAAAATTTACGATAATATTCCATATTTACTTCGTACAGATTTTGATCCAAGAGGAATTTTTGAATTCGATTTTTGTAATCCTAATAAAATTGAAGCATTCTATGAGGCTGAGCATTACGAATTAGTAGAAAGAACCGAATCTGGCAAAAAGAAAGACGGTCTCTTTAAAACAGTTCTCAACAAAGATGAAATATATCCAGAGGTAATCAAAAGAGCTTATCATCTTCATAGCAATAATCAAAGAAATATAATGTTCTACCTTTACGGAGTACACATTCAGTGCTATATAGGAAGAAAACAGACAGCAACTTCAGGTTTTATGTTTCATTTCAATGCAGAATTTTCTCTAAGGAACGAGTCAGTATTTCTAGTAGACGGTAAGTGGTATAAATTGAAAAACTCATTTATCGATAGTCTTATTGATCAAACTGAACGTATTTTGCGAAATTCTAAATTGATGAATAGTATTGTTTATGAACCTTGGGCATATAATGCGGTTAATTCAAAATATGGTGATGAAGGGGACTATAATCTACTTTATGATGGGGTTAAGAACTATATTGTGTTTGATAAAGTCATTGTTGAAGGTGTGGAGCTATGCGATATATTACACATATCTGGAAAGGAAATTTACCTAATTCACGTTAAACAAGGTTTTTCCGCAAAAGTTAGAGAACTTACGAATCAGATTCTAATAAGTGCGAGACGTCTGCAAGAGGCTATAAAGTCGAAACAAAAAGAGTACTTTGATAAACTATATCACGGACTTCTATTAAGAAATAGAAGTACAAATGGGTTGACAATAGATGAATTTTACAATATTTTCATCATGAATAAACCAATATATGTATTTGCCACTGCATCTCAACTAACTGATGACCTAATTATCGAAGACAATATGCGAAAATATGATTCCAATATCGCGAGGTTCTCCCTTACAACTTGTTATGGAGAAATGCAGACTAATTTTTATGAACTAAAAACTGTCCAGATAACTCGTGGATAAATTAAGATCCTAGTAATGGTCCAATGTAAAGTAATAGGCTTTGGCAAATTAGCTATTAAATTTTGTGTTGACGAATAAGGTTATAATAGAACTCATTTAGCCCCGATTTAATCTATTATTTTCCTAAAATGAATCATGCGCATTCGTTTTAACATTTAGGTTTGTTTCATCCTTTATGAATGATTCATATTATTGTTTGGATAAACTCTAATAAACTATCCAAACAATTTTGTATAATCCAGAAAACCTAAGGATTAAACGCATACGCCACATAATAAATCGCTCTTACTGCCGGATTTCCATAAGACGTAAATTGTATTTGTTCAGCACATTTGAACCTCCTATTTTGATCATTGAATTTACAGAAGGAATTTTAAAGTTGACTTGAGCATCCAATGAACCGAATGCCGGTACATCTCCGGAAGCAAAACTAGAACTCCAGTAGAACTTACCCTACCAGCGATAGTTCTCTTTAAAACCAACGTTTTTAATCAGTTCCTTCCTGCCTATTCCAAAGTTATAACGGATCGTTGGGGTATTAAAATCGTTGATATAATTGTCGGGAATATCTCCGATCTTATTATACGGTATATTGTCGCTCAAATTATAATTAGCCAGTAAATAATCAATCCCCAAAGCCGCACCATAAGAGATCACTTAATTATATTAGCAACATATGTTGGAACTATAGCAGAAGCAGTTGGTTGAGTGATGGTAATAAAAAATCAAAAGAAGATTATTTCAAGTGGGCTATTAGTTCCTTATATAACGACGGAAAAACCCCTTCATCTGATTTTGCTGTTACATACAAAGATTTACTGGATAAATTAAACAAAGATTATAACTTTTCAATTACTATGGATAATGCATCACAAATGATTTCTTCACAAAAGATTGCACCTAAGGCTCTACGTATAAAATGTTTTCAGTAAGTTATTGAAAACATTTTACACATAGTCATAAATACAATCAATTTTAAATATTTAAACATGAAAACATTCATTACTCTTTTATTATTAACCCTAAGCATCAGCTTAAAAGCTCAACAGAAGAGCACCATATATTATGATAATAGAGATAATTCCGTTGTAAATTTCTTTAGTAAACCTAATGTATCCAAAATGCTTGCAGAGAATTCGATGTGTGGGTTTTCCACTATTAATTTTACCGTTTCAGATAAGGGTAAGGTGATTGCTATCCAAAATTTGTTGAATGTTCAGGGTCTTTTTTTTAGGACAGCAAAAGATGCCATAGAAAGATCTAGTGGTTCCTGGATAATTAAACCCGGATTAAAAGAGCAAACTTTTCAAATTTCATTTTTTATTACAACCGATAGATTAGATTCTCTTAGAATAGCAGGTAAAAATAAGGATGAATTTCAGATACCCGTAGATCGTTATGTAAATTATAATGATACGCCTAAAGAGCTTACTATTTTGCCTACTATCAAAATTATTTACAAACAGGCAGCATCTAAACCATTTATTGTTCAATGATCTATTTTTAAAATCTTTCCCGATGAAGGAGCAAACAATATTGTTTTGGCTGATGCATCCATTTGGTATTAAACATAGTCAGTTGGCCAACCTTAGTGAATCTTTCAAACTACATTCAAGCTTCATTTTCGGCTTCGGATATTTTTATAAAGGCAGTATTTGAGACATTTGATAGTACAGACCTGCATTAATTTCAATCTAAAACAGATGCGATAATAATTTTACACAAGAATTAAAATAAGATTAAACAAAAACAGTGTAGAAATTTAAAATCAAAAATCAACAGATTAAATCAACAATACAACCTCCTATATATCAAACAATAACCACAAAACAGAACACTTTAATAAGTTACATAAAATCGGCTCAAAAATGGTAACATTGCCTATTAGTTATACTATTATCAAATTCATAATTTCCCAAAATACCGACGAGTAATTTTAATTTTCAAAAACAAAATCTTTCAAAAACGAACATTAGATATATAAAAACAAACTATTTACCCAAAAAGGCACACATTCATTTATTCCTAAAAGAGCTAAGCTCAATTATTCTACACCATTCTTCAGCCCGAACAAACCGACAAAAGGCCATATAATGAAAATATTTTCTTTATAAATAAAGAATAAATTGTTTTTTATGCTAAATATGAAATGATAGTTGTAAATTAGGCATAGACTAATCAATTTTAATATGCAAAGTACAACGCTCTCTCAAGCCTCAGCTTTAGCTTTAAATTTTAATGAAGGTCAAGACAAGTCCTTCTATCATTTTTTTATAAAAGCCTATCTCTTATATGGGCTTAAAAATAAGTCTATCCATCCCCCCAACATTTAACGACCTGCCTTTAGTTTACCAATTAAGTATGACAGCGCATTTGCTTTCTCTATAATTAGACTATAGCCCAATTCCCGTACCCATCAATCAGGGTAAAGCACAATCTCCAGCAATGTCTTATGTCATCAGCTAAAAACGCTATTCAATTAACTTGTATACGTATATAATATGTCAGAGTCTGATAAAAAAACTCCGGACGCAGCAAAAATTGCAGCGAAGGAAATTGCCTTTCCTAAAGGCGGCGGTGCTGTAAAAGGCCTCGGCGATTCTTTTAATGTCAACCTGTTTTCGGGTGCGGGTAAGTACTCCATCCCTATTCCGGTTACCCCAGCGAGAGGGTTTGAACCGCAGTTAAGTCTCGATTATAGTTCCGGATCAGGCAATGGCATTTTTGGCCTGGGCTTTTCTTTGTCTTTGTCAAAAATTTCAATCAAAATCAACAAGAGAATTCCTAAGTACAATGTAACTGACAAATATGAACTGGATGGAGATATACTGGTTCCACAAGATAACACTATAGCTTTGCCCAATCCGCGCAGTGATCAGTACAAAGGACAAACCTGTCAGGTAACAGCTTATATCCCCAGAGTTGAAAATTCATTTTCACAGATCGAGCATTGGCAAAATGCAGATAAAAGCCTCTCTTTCTGGAAAGTGATCACTGCTGACAATACCCAGAACCTTTATGGTACCGATACACAAATAGCTAATCCTGATGATCCCAGCCAGATATTTGAATGGTTGATTGACCAATCAGCAGACAATAAAGGAAACCTGATTATTTACACTTATGCTGCCGAAAATTCAGTAAATGTTCCGGGCAATACCTATGAAGTAAACAGAAGTTATACAGCCAACCGCTACATCAGTACGATACAATATGGTAATTATGTAGATGCAAAAACAGATACAAACTTTGCATTCGAGATTGCTTTTAATTATGGACAACCTGCAAAAGACGCTCCCCAAACCAGTTGGCCATGCAGACAAGACCTCTTCTCATTCTATCATAGCGGCTTTGAAATACGGACCTGTCGCTTATGTCAGAGCATCCAAATGATTCATCATTTTCCAGATGAACTGGGTGAACCCCTTATGGTGAAAGAACTAGTATTCACTTATAAAAACCTCCAGGAATATACACCGGTAGTATTTCAGGGAATGTCTATGCTGACTAAAGCAACGCTCACAGGCTTCAGAAAAGAGCTGACAGATCCCCAGGTTTTACCGCCTCTGGAGTTTAGTTATTCTGCTTTTCAGCCACCTGCTGCACCAGAGTTTAAATTGCTCCAGATGGGCGGAGATACAATTCCCGGTTACCTGAATGCGACACAGTTTTTACCAGTTGACCTGAATGGCGAAGGACTACCAGGTTTTTTGCTCAGTGATGATATAACAAGTCTTTACATAGAACCGCTTGGCGATGGAAAATACAGGCTCCCTATGGCTAACGCCAGCTTCCCTACCCACCAGAATATACAAAATGGCAGGTCTGTCCTGACAGATATAGATGGAAACGGGCAATTGGAACTGGTTGTAAAAACTCCTGATACAACTGGCTTTTATGAGCGCACACTGGAAGGTGGATGGAATAATTTTGTCCCCTTTGAACAATATCCAACCACCATTTCAGACCCGGATATGGAATTCTCTGATCTCTCGGCAAACGGGAGATCAGACTTACTGCTTATCGAAACTGATAAGCTCCTGTACTACCCTTCAGCAGGAAAAAAAGGATACAGTGCAGCACATACGGTTCCCAATCAAAATAATTTTCCCCTGATCAAACATGGTTACCAGCAGGAGCTGGTAACCTTTGCCAATATGTTTGGTGACGGGCTCTCCCACCGCGTGAAGATCAGCAGCGGATCAGTAGAATGCTGGCCATGTCTGGGATACGGGCAATTTGGAAAAAAGGTAACCTTTGCCAACGCCCCTGTATTTGATGAAACATTTGATACTGGTCAGCTTTTTTTAGCAGATATAGACGGTTCAGGCACAGCCGATCTGGCTTATGTATATCCAGACCGGATTGAATTATTTTTAAATCAATCGGGCAACTCATTTTCAGATGCTGTAGTCGTTTATTTACCCGACTTTTTTGGCGCTGCCGACCGGATCAGCTTTGCAGATATACTTGGAAATGGAACTTCCTGTTTGGTTTTTACAAAGATATCCCCTGTTCCGACACACTATTATTATAATTTTTCAGGTGAATTAACATTGGCTGACGGGACTTTAAAACAGTCTTTAAAGCCTTACCTGTTAAACAAAATAGATAATAATATGGGACTGGTCAGTTGTGTGAATTACTGCAGCTCCACAAAATTTTTGCTTGAAGATAAACTGACCGGTAAACCCTGGGTAACCAAACTGCCTTTTCCAGTGCAGCTTGTTGAGGAAATCACTCATTATGAAGCGCTTTCATCATCCCGTTATGTTACAAAGTACAAATACCACGATGGTTATTATGATCCTGAGCAGAAACAATTTATGGGTTTTGGTTTTATTGAATCCTGGGATACAGAAACCTTTGAGGAGTTTCAAGCCAGCTATACAAATCCCGACTACCCGGTTACCGAATTAAACAAAGAGTTGTTCGTTCCACCCGTTTACACCAAAAGCTGGTTCCTGAACGGGGCACCGGCTTCGGAATATGAAAAATTGCTCAGGCAGTATAAAAGTGAATTTTTCAGTAATGACAAGAGTGCATATGATCTCCCGCAAAGTCAGTTCTCGCCCGACATTTATACCAGTAATGAGAAAACTTTTACAGAAGCTTATAAGGCATTGGCATCAAAACCTTTGCGTACAGAAGTATATGCCCTTGACGGATCTCCGGATTCGGACAAACCCTATACTGTTGAGGAATCGAATTATAATGTAGTCCTGATCCAGCCTGCCTGCAAAGGCCGCTATGCAGTATTTATGGTCAATCCAAAGGAGAGCATTACTTATCATTATGAACGCAATGACGAAGATCCAAGGGTAGAACAGCATTTTGTGCTGCAAACCGACTTGCTTTGCGGCCAGCCACTGCAATCCTGCACAATCTATATACCCAGACGCGGCGTGCAAAACCCCGCTTACCCCGAACAGTATCATATAAAAGGAATTATAACGACCGATAAATACTACAATAGCTCAGCCAATGATTTTTCTCTTCGTCTGCGTGGAATTAAATATGAAGAACTGCAATTTAATCTGTTAGGAATTACCAATCCCCCATCCGGCTATTTCTCGTTTGACGAGCTCAGTTCAATTGTTAAGACCGCATTAAATAGTATTATTCCTTACCTGGCCCCTCCATCAGTTTCTGTCCAGGCACAACAGTTCAGCAGGGTAAGCTCCTTTTTCTGTGACCCATCGGGTGGCGTACTATCATTTGGCAATGTATCTCCGCAGATATTACTGCACCACATTGCAACAGCAGAGTTCAGCAATGATAACATTACAGCCATGTTTGGTCAGAGGCTTACCCAGGATGCAATTAAACAGCTCGGAGGTTATGTATATGATATAGAAAGCGGCTATTGGGAAAACCAGGGATCTGTTCAAAGCTATTATCCGGCATCCGGATTCTATCTGCCATCGGGTACAAATTCAGCTTTGGGCACACAAAGTACTGTAACCTACGATGTTTATTACCTGGCACCTGTTACAACTACCAGTTATATAACCACCCTACCGCCGGTAACCAATGTGGTGACTGCGACAATGGATTACCAGGCAATGGCGCCCAAACAGCAGGTTGATATCAATGGAAATGTAACTCAGGTTATCTTCGATGCACTGGGCCAGGTCATTGTCACCTCTTTATTTGGCAAAGAAAACGGGCTTTCGGTGGGCGGTATGCTGTTGTACCCCTATAATGGAAACCCGGCCCAATATATTTTAAGAACACTGACACCTGACAAAAAACCTATTGATTTTGAATCAGTTATAAAAGACGACACAAATAAGGAATATTATCTTCAGGGTGCTTCCAGCTATTTCTATTATGACCTGAATGCTTATGTGGATCGAAAGCAACCCGTCAATGCGATTGATCTACAGCGGCAAAACTATGCCACAAATCCCGGAGGAACAACTGTTTTCTCCTGCCGGACAGCAATCGCTTATAGTGATGGCATGTCTCGCTCACTGGGCTCGAAAACAGAAACAGAGCCTTATCACTCAAAACCTCAATGGCTGGTCTCCGGTCGCAGTGTATACAACAATAAAGGTGAGGTCTGCGAAAGCTTTCTGCCCTATTTCAGTAACACTCCTTTTTATGAGACACAGGAAGAAATAACCAGTCTTTATCAGGTACCGCCACCGACCATCACGCATTATGACCCCTTATTGCGGATCATTCGGGTTGACACCCCCAAAGGGTTCTTTTCAAAAATTGAATTTACACCCTGGGAACAGGTTCATTTTGATGAAGACGATACCATAACTGATGCCGTGTATTACAAAAATTTCATAGCCGCTTACCCGGCAAATCCTACACAGGAACAGATAGATGAAAAAAATGCACTCGATGCTGCAGCAGCATTTTATAATACACCCGAAAAGTCGGTTATGGATAATATGGGAAATGTAATCAGGAGCATTCAGTTACTCAATGATACAACTCCGCCACGTGAACTCATCACTTTTTATGGACTGGATATAACAGGGCGAAAACTCGTTGAAACCGATCCCCGGCTATACGCCAGTAACATCAGTAAAGGAACCGCCTATTATAACCTGAAATATCAATACAGCATGAGTGCTGAACAACCTTTTGTGACAGACAGTGCTGATGCGGGAATCCAGAAACACTTCAGCAATATTTTTGATCACCTGGTCTGGTCTTTAAGCGCAAGGGATTATTGCCAGGTGATCTACTATGATGGTTTACAAAGGCGAACACATTTACTGGTAAAAAAAGTACCGGGAACCGACCCTGTCACTGACTTCGACAGCTTTAACCTGGTGGAGCTGTTTACCTATGGCGAAGATACGCAGGCACCAAAAGATGCCAACCTGCGCGGACAAATCTACAGGCTGAAAGATCTCTCAGGTATCGCTACCAATTCCTCCTACAGTATGCTGGGCAGTGTACTTCAAAATAACAGGCAAATGACCTCGGTTTACAAGACAGCGATTAACTGGCATGACAATGTTCCCTTAGAGACCAGCAGCTGCACAAGTATTAATACCTACAATGCCCTGAACCTTTTGTTAAGTGATACCGTACAGGAGAATGCTGTTAGCTGGAACACAACAGTAAACACTTATAATCTGGAAGGCCTGCTCATTTCAATTTCATTAACTACTGGAAGTAATACAATAGCTATTATAGAAAATATTAGCTACGACGCCAACCGCCAGCGCATACAGGTTGTGTATGGGAATGGTGTGACGACCGGTTATAACTACGAAGCCTCTACCCAGCGCCTGATACGACTCCTCAGCCAGTCCGGTACTCAGCAGGCGCTGAAAGTAGTACAGGATATTAATTATACCTATGATCCTGTTGGCAATATTTCCTGTACCCGCGATGCTTCTATCGCCACTGTGTTTAATAACAACCAGAAGGTAGACCCCGCTTTAATCTGCCAATACGATTCTTTATATCGGCTTAGCCGGGCCACCGGAAGACAGCACATGGGTATCAGTGCCAATACTTACAAAAACAACAGCACTGACGGAAGTTTCATGCAGTCGGTATTCAGTCAGTCGCCGCTCAGCGATGGCCAGGCCATAGAAAATTATACAGAGAACTATACTTATGATGACTCCGGAAACCTTGTCAAAAAACAACATACTGCTGTTTCGTCATCCTGGGGCACAGAAACATCGGTGTTGGAAAACTGTAATCAGTTGCAGCTACTGAAATATGATGCATCAGGGAACCAGCAGCAGCTAGCCATCAATAATATGGTTTCCCTCAGCTATAACTGTTGTGAAAATTTAGTTTCAGCTACTGGTATTGAGCGGCCCAATGAGAACAGTGATTCAGATTATTACGTATATGACAACTCAGAACAGAGAACCAGGAAAGTATGCGAGCAATATGTGAATGCCAGTTCAACAAATTATAGTGACACAATCTATTATGGCAATTATGAAGTTTTACGCAAAGGTATTCAGGCTAATGATGGCACACGCAGTATCACTACAGACAGGCAGACGCTGCGTATCATGGACGGATCTGTATGCCTGGCCATAGTCTATCACTGGATCGCCGGCGGCCCCGGAAGCACCCTTAGCAAACCTGCCCCCGATCAGCTCAGGTATCAAATGACCAATAAACTTGGCTCCGTAGCCGTCGAACTTGATCAGCAAGGGCTTTTAGTAAGCTATGAAGAGTATTTCCCTTATGGTGGCACTTCTTTTATAGCTGGGCCTAATCAGGTTGATGTATCGCTTAAGACATACAGGTATTCAGGCAAGGAATGTGATAACAGTACCGGTCTCTATTATTATGGCAGAAGATATTATGTCTCCTGGCTGGGGAGATGGCTCAATCCCGACCCGGCAGGCACAATAGATGGCTTAAACTTGTTTGCATTTGTCGGAGGTAACCCCATTACATTCAGCGATGGAGACGGGCGCTCTATAGAAATTCTTGGATACACAGTTATAGCAATTGTAGTAGTAGCTGTCGTAGCTGTTTTAAGTATCCCTGCATTTAAGATCCATTCAACCCCAACGCCGAAAATAAAAGCGGCCTCCTCTGATTCTTCCGGTTCTAAAAAGCAGACTAAACCAAAGCCAAAGCCACAACCACAACTTACTAAACAAGAAAGAAGACAAAGATCACATACGGACAGAATGGCTAATGCACAAAAAGTAGCCGATGCGCGGGAAGCAAAAGAGGATCTGAAAGCTCAAAAAGCAGCAAGAGCAGCAGCAACTAGACAAGCTCTAGCAGATGCCGCCGCAGCAGCAGCAGCATTAGAAACAGCCAGAATACAGCTATTACATACTAATGCATCTGCCGCCAGAGATGCCAACATACCTGCCAGCAAAGTAGTGGTTAGTGCTTATGATGCTGCCACTAATACTCATGCTATTGGCTTAAGTGGTGGTGGAATGCATTTATCCGGCGGATGCAGATTAGGCAATTGCGCGGAGGGAGACGCTGCGCAAGCGCTGATTAACGGAGGAAGTAATGTGGCAGATATCAGGTTTACCAAAGCTGTTGCTATGAGAGCTGGAGTTACTACAGAAATGGCAGTTTGTATGGGTTGCCAGGAAATATACGGACAAGGAAGATTCCCTGTGAATGCCAACATGTCCAATGATAGAAGTGGCAGGTCACGGGCAAGGCAACCAAATCCTCCTGGATTCAGAGGCGGAAGAGCCCGCAGTACCTCTCCTAGACCGGCAGGCTGGGCAGCTCACCAAAATTAAATGATAACAAAACCATTCTAAGGCTATAAAAAATTAAAAATACGGTTTCATGAAAACATCAACGCTAATCAAAATCAATGATACAAAGCTGGCTTCATTTTATCAGAAAAACCCATCCTTTGATATCCTGACGCATAATTTCCTAGACCACAGCAAGGTCAAATCCCTGTCAATAAAAGGTACTGACAAAGATATTCTGCCCAAACTGATGGCCTATCAGAGACTTCTTCGCCTCCATCCCGATGTGGCAGTTGCGCAAGAGCTCTTAGCAGACAAGCTTGACTCCAGCATAAAAATAACCAATATCGGGCAAACGGTTTTTGTAAAAACCTACGGAGATCGTTTTGGTAAAAATGGTGCTGAAACCGCACGCAAATTATACGATGCCGCCACACACAGCAAAAACAAGGTAATGCACCTGTTGGCTTCAGCAAAAAATGTAGCAGCCTCACCGAATTTCAGCACCATGCTCTTTAATCCAATTGCTGAGAGCCTGAGCAGCACCTTTCAGGATCTGGCCAGTTACCAGGACTATTTCGGAAACCTGGATTACTGTGATTGTGAGGAGTGCAAGTCTATTTTTGGTCCTGCAGCTTACCTGGTAGACTTATTAAGAATTATAGATCGGGGTATCACAAAACCCAATACCAGTATTCCATCCGGTCTGCATTTATTTGACAGACGGCCAGACTTACAAACTATTGAACTGACCTGCGAAAATACGAACGGTTTAATCCCCTATCTGCAAATCGTAAATAATCTGCTGGCCAGCACGCTGGAAAATGCCCTGAGAAAAAGTAAAAGTTTAATTGGAGATGACCTTTACCTCACCCTGGCCAATACCTATTATCCATTTAACCTGCCTTTTAATCTGCCGCTGCAGCAGGTAGAAACGGTAATGAATAATCAAAACATTGCTTTGTCTGACATTGCAGCGGCCCTTACCAAAGGAACTACTATATCAGCTGATCAGGCCCGGAAAATTCTGGGCTTATCAGTGGAAACACTTAGTAATCTCAAAAGTCCTCCAACAGCTCAACTGCCAGCTGTTCTCAGTGCAAACTACGGTTTGACCGTAACGACAGGCAATCTGAACGGACTAGACCAGGTAAATACATTCCTCCAGCAAACCAGCCTGTCACTGACCGATCTGAACGCGGTACTGACCGAAAATTTAAGTGCCAAGGAGCTGTTTGATGTATCGGGTAATTATACGCCTTCTGTTTTTGGGCCAGCTATGATTCTAACTCAGCAAGGTAGTTCGGTGAATGGTTCTTATGCTACAGACGGTATCTTAAAAGGAACGATAGACGGCCTGGTCATGACCGGACAATGGTTCAGCGCTACACAGGCTGCACCTGCCATCAATGGAGATTTCCAATTTACCTTCTCGGCAGATGGCTCCTCTTTTACCGGAAAATGGAGCAAAGGACTCGGCATGGCCTGGGAAACGACCAACTGGAACGGAACACTGAAAGGCACATCCACCCAGGGTATTATTCCTCATAGCTTATATATTAATGCTCCGCTGGCACAAAAACAATATTTACAGATCGTTTCTGCACAAACCGGTGATACGATCGCCTTGCAAAACCTGGCTACACTTGACCGTCTGAACAGATTCATCCGCCTCTCTGCGCTGATGGGCTGGTCTTATGAAGACACCAACTGGATCCTTACAACCTTACTGGGGACAAATGACATCAGCGATACCACCTTTACCGAGCTGGCAAAGATCAAACAAAGTATCACGGTCTATAACATAGACCTGAATTTATTGAGCTGTATGTGGTTTGACCTTAAAACCATCGGTATGGGACAGGGATCAGTATCGGCTGCACCATTCGATGTGCTTTTTAATTCAGCAGTTAGCTTACAGGAAACCGGAAAATATTATCGTCCGGTGATCAAGGCTTCAGTCACCAGTTTTGTAAATCCGTTGTATACCGATCAACCGGTTCTTTATGTGGTAGATCAGGATCTATACAGCAACCCTGCTCCCAGTGATGCCACAAAACTTTTGGTAAGTCAGGGACAAGTTATCATTCGCGGGATTCCGTCTTCGCAGGATAACATCCAGGCAATTGCACTGGCCGCTTTTGGTAAGGTAGCCACTATTGAACTTACTGTTTCAAATCTTTCCGTATTATACCGTCATATCATGCTGGCAAAACAGCTGAACACCACCATTGACAGGTATGTATTATTGCTGAAATTGCTCAATTATGGAAGTACCACAGCTGGAGTTTTCCTCATTCAGCCTACTTTAGACAGGGACGCTGTGCTACAGATCCTTGGCACAGCAAACAGTATACAGGCTTCTGGTTTTACAGTTTATGATATTGATTATATAGTTAACCAAACTACAGCTACAGTTCCAAGTCCGTACGTGAATAATGGTTACAGGCTTTCGGCAGCGCCCGGATTCCTGAATACCCTACGTGTATTATTAATCAGTGCTGCATGCACAGCAGACAGCTTCACTTACAGCAGTTTGACAGGTGATGCATCAGCACAGGTTGTTGAAAACCTTAGCTTTCTTAAATTCATAGATGCTTCAGGCCTTATTGTAAAAGATCCCTCTACACTTACTGCTGCCGACTGGGCATCTGTTTATATTGGCACACTCCTGCAACCAGATGATTTTGCCGGTAGCATTTTTACCGCCCAGGATTCTGAACTGATCTTTGCAGGACTGCTCAAGCAGGCCATTATAACTGTATCGGGTCATCTCATGAGCAATCCGTCAAAAACAGACTGGACCAAAATCCTGATTGGAAAGCCTGCGGCACCTCTCACTGCTGCCCAGCAAAAAGCTGTACTGACTGTAATACAAAGTATGCAGTCAAACCCAGATACAGATCAGCAGCAGTTTATCACCTCACAGTTAGGCACAATTCAAACGCATCAGGAAGAGGTTTTTGCTAACCAGACCGGGTCATTTTTCAGCGTTAAGGAAAGTCTTGCCTCCCTGGCTATTCATGCTGTCCGAGGCACTGACCCTGCATATCTGGAGCCTTTTGTCCTTACTGACTCAGACGCAGTCGCGAAAGCAAACACCTTTCTGCTCAATATCTCCAGGATCCTGATGCTGCAAAGAATCCCTGGTCTTTCGGAAGCCCAGTTTTCCAGCCTGTGTATGAGCCCCGCAGCCTATGGCTTAGCGGGTAACAATACCTATTCTTATTCCGCAATACTCAGCAGCAGCAGCCTCAAACCTGTAGTACAGGCTTTTGGAGATAATGATGATCAACTCATACAATATTTCGGTGACGTATGGAGTGCAAACCCACCTTCAACTGATGCTTTGCAGACTGAACTCTGCAGCTTAACAGGCTGGAGCAAACAGCAATACATCAGCATTGCGAAAGTAATCCTGAATGATCCCAATGGCTGCAAAACCCTTGCTGATGTGATCGCTGTCAAAGCCGTATTTGATCTTACAGGCAGTCTGGGTATTGATACTGATTTTCTGCAGCAGCTGAATCAAACGACATCGCTGCCTGCCACAGTAGCGAGCTGGCCGGCATATCAGGCGACAGCTTCAAAACTATTAATGACCATACAGGCTACAACAAGCTCGGATGCTGTAGAGGATCAATATAGAACCATTAACGGAGACATCGAAGGAAAGAAAAGAGACGCTATGCTGTTCCTTACTATTGCTGTGCTTGGACAGACATGGACAGATATTACTAACCCACGCAGCCTATATGAATTCTTACTCATCGATCCCGAAAACAGCGGCTGCTCAGACACTTCGCTGATAGAGGAAGCAATGAATGCGGCACAGCTCTATTTACAGCGCTGCCGCCTTAATCTTGAAAAAAATGTTCAGATCAATACGGATGATATTCCGGATGTCTGGTGGGAATGGATGATGAGCTACAGGATCTGGGAGGCAAATAGGCAGATTTTTGTCTATCCGGAAAATTATATTGTACCTAGTTTGAGAAAATCAAAAACCTCTCTGTTTGCTAATCTTGAAAACACATTGATGCAGGGTGAGGTAACAACTGATCTTGTAGAGTCTGCTTATATCAAATATCTCGATGATTTTTCTCAGTTTGCCAAATTACGTTATGTGGATGCCTATCAAAGTATTGTTCATGACAAGGAAAGAGGCGCAATCGATACGCTGTTCATGTTTGCCAGAACACAGGAACAGCCTTATCAGTTTTACTATATTACCAGGGAAACTGCGGGTGATTGCGGCAATGGCAGTCAATATCTGTGGTCGGAATGGAAAAACATCAATATCAAAATCGATTCACAAAATGTAACACCGGTTTATGCTTTCAACAAGCTATTTGTATTTTGGGTAGAAATCTCCACAAGCAAAGAAAGCGGCGGCTTAACCGGAGCAACAGGCAACGATACAACCATTACCACACACTCCAATACGATTACCAAAGGATCGATCAAATATTCCTATTACAATTTCAATGAAAAGTGGGTTCAGCCGCAAACCCTGGTTTTGGACAAAGTGGTTAATGTCTTCAGCCTGGAAAAAGACATTTACGGATCGTTTCGGGATCAGTTTACCGATACGGGGGCTTCCTGCTGGACACAGGTTTCAGTGATCCATATACAGCCTGAAAATTATGTAGGCACCACAAATACACCAGAAGAGAAACTGGTCGTGTACTTTGGCCCGCTGGCCAATAATTCCAATCTGAGCATCGCTCCGGCAATTCCAAGTCTGGCCAATGATTCTACTTCTGTATATGCCTTCAAGGATATGCTCAAACAAGCTTATTTCAATCTGGAACAAATGAAAAGCATGAATGTGAACGGTGACATTCCGCTTTGCTCTCATTATGTCATCAATGAAGTTTCAGGTGACCAGATCATCTTAAGTCAGTATGAATATTTAAATCTGGCAAATGATACACTCTCTACATTGATGCCCCCTTCCTTTGCCATTGAAATCAGTAATGAAAACCTGGCCATAGAAACAAATTATTCGACCATTGTGACCAATAACAGCGACGGCATAGTAAGTGAATACACCAATATTGTAAAAGGCCCGCAAAGTGTAACTGATTCTAGTTTTGTAGTATATCCTTATATAGACCAGAGTCTGTCAGCAACCATTCATACACAGATTAACGCTAAGATGTCAGGAATTATCACCAACGGGATCATTAACAAAACTGCGCTGAGTCAAAGTATTCCGGCTATTTCTTCGAAACTTGGGCTAACTGAAGGTCTTGCCAAATTGGTCCAGAACAGGTTTTACGAGCTTTACTATGGTACATTAATCCTGTTCACAAACGTTGTACATAATGCAGAGGTTGTACCCGTAAAAAACCAGCCCAATACCTTTATACTGGATAATAATGACGAAGCTTTCCTGCTTACTGCCATTAATAATGTAATAGAAGTTATACCAGCTATACTGAACCCCGACTCCTTCGTGTCGGCAACCATTACCAAACCTACTTCTGAGGGTTATTTCAAGCTCCTTTCAACCGCTCCGAACCAATATATCCGGACGGACGGAACAGTAAACCAGGAATTGCTTCAGGGAGCTTCTCCCTTCACGATAGGGCTTATACTAGGTATGGCTGCTCCCTATACTGAAGCCAAGAACATCATCACAGTAATGAGCGCATCAACGCAAAACATTACAAAGAAAAACTACAGCAAGATCGATGCGCAGCTGAGGATTACAGCCACCCTTTCTTCAGATTGTTTTGTATCGTCCACTATCAGCAGGTCAACTTCGGAATCCTATTTTACGATATTATCTACTGCTCCGAATAATTATATCCGTTTAGATGGTTCGGTCAACCTCTTAATGGCGATCGGAGCAAATGAAATGGTTATCGCACCATTATTGGGGCTTCAGCCTACTGATCCTGCTGCAAGCAAAGTTGTGTTCGTGCTTAAATCTGCTGCCAACCTTATCACCAGGAACTCATTTACATCAGCGGCTATCAATCCTGATAATTCATTGCTGTATATTAATGCGGCAACTTCAGCGTCTTATTTTACGATACTCTCTACCAGCCCTAACAATTTCATTCTGCCCAATGGTACAGTCAACATAGATTTGCTGAGTACAGTTTCCAATTATACAATGTCCTTATTGCTTGGGAGCGAACAAGACCCTAACGGATTTGTAGTCGCAAAAGTAATGGAAACCTTATGGCGTGATTTCGGCCCTGTAACTTTGGGCTATGTTTTCCCTGATGACCTGGATGCAAAAAAAAATCCGGGGATGTATTACCAGAACGACAATATCTATTCTCTTCAGTTTGCTGTTGAAAGAATATCAACCGGCGCCATCAACCCTATCAGTCATGCACTGACATTTGGAGGTATAGATGATGCCCTATCTTTAACGGTTCAACAGCCACCAGTAACAATTAACAAACCTTTCAGTAATCTGGGGCCTAGTACAGCTTCGCTGGTATCACCCCTGCAGGGATCTGTCATTATTCCTCCTTCGATAATAACCAATCAGGAAGTGGACTTTACCGGTCCTTATGGCATGTATTACTGGGAGCTGTTTTTTCATACACCATTCCTGGTCGCTTCGATGTTAAATGCCAACCAGCAGTTTTCAGATGCCGAAAGCTGGATGCAGTACATCTTTAATCCGACCGCTCAGAATAGATATCTGACCCAGGATATTTTTATTAAACAAGGGCCCCTTGATATAGATCCGGCTGTCATGGAAAACATGTATTCCATTTTAACAACAGCCCCGAATCAGTATATCGATAAAAACGGAGTAGTAACCAGTCTGGTTGAGAAATCATCACCTTATGCTTTAAGTATACTACTCAATCTTTCTATGAATCAGGCTACTGAGATATTAAATTTCCTCAATAACTATTATGTTATCAAGGCAGAAGTAAGAGCCTGGCAGTTTGATCCTTTCCGTAATTACACCCTTCAGACCTTACTCCAGAATCTGAGCAGCTGCGCACAGACAGCAGTGTATAACGATGATCCTTTTGATCCTGATGCCATCGCACGTCTTCGGATAGGTACTTACGAAAAAACGATCATGATGAAATACATCGACAATCTGCTGGACTGGGGAGACTTTGAATTCACACAGTATTCAATGGAATCCATTACCATGGCGCGGATGTATTACTGTTATGCTAATGATCTGCTGGGACCAAAGCCAATAAGTTTAGGAACCTGTAAAGATTCATTTCCAGTCACCTTCCAGGATATTGCTGCCAGATATAAAAACGGAGATATCCCACAGTTTCTGATCGACATGGAACATCTTTCCAGCCAGGGAGCTATAGCTCCACCAGCGGGTGATCCGGCAAAACCGTATAATGACCTGGGATATTACTTCTGCATTCCCGATAATGATCAGCTTACTGCCTATTGGACCCGCGTTGAGGACCGTCTTTATAAAATCAGACATTGCCTCAATATAGACGGGGTGGCCCAGCCCCTGCCCCTGTTTCAGCCGCCTCTCAACCCTATGGATCTGGTACGTGCCTCTGCTCAGGGCGGCAATGTGCTGGGAATAGCCAGCCAGCAGCAGCAAAATATCTCTAATTACCGCTTCAGCTTTATCATTGAGCGGGCTAAAGCCTATGCAGAGCTGGTCAATGATTTTGGCAACAATCTTTTGAGCGCACTGGAAAAATCAGACAGTGAAGCACTGGCAGTACTGAACCTGAACCAGTCCAGGACCATTCTGAATATGACGATGATTATTAAGAATAAACAGCTGGAAACGCAGCAGGATCAATTAACCGGTTTGCAGCAAAGCCTGCTGAGCGCGCAAAACCGAAATACGTTTTATACCGCGCTGATTAATGCCGGATACAACGCATCCGAAAACTCAGCTCTGGCCTATATGCAATCCAGCATCGAAGTGCAGGAAGTCATTGCCGGAATCCAGGGTGTTTCTATTGTCGGATACCTGGCACCCTGCATCTTCGGATTCTCAGATGGCGGAATGAAATTTGGCGATGCGATTAATATGGGCGCACAGATGCTGCAGACCACTTCGCAGATCCTCAGCCAGAAAGGCGGATCGGCAGAAACTGTTGGACAGTACCAGCGCAGAGCGGAAGACTGGCAATTGCAGCAGCAAACTGCACAATTTGATATTAACCAGATTCAGGATCAGATCTTAAGTCAGCAGGCGACCATAGAATCCAGCCAGCAGGAAATCAGCATTCAGCAAAAAAGCATTGATCAGAATGATGAACTGATCACCTTTTACCAGAATAAGTTTACGAACAAAGAGCTTTATCAATGGATGATCAGTCGTCTGTCGGCAGTTTACTTTCAGGCTTACAAACTGGCATTGGACACGGCACTCACTGCACAGATGTGTTATCAATATGAGCTTGACCGTAATGACTCCTATATTACTTTCGGATACTGGGACTCACTGCATAAAGGCTTGCTGGCAGCAGACGGACTAAAATTATCACTGGCCCAGCTTGACAATGCATACACAGAGAATAATAAGCGGCGCATGGAGATAGAAAAAACAATCTCCCTGAAGAGCCTGAACCCGGAAGCCTTTTATGCCTTTACTTCCGGTATCAATCAGGGTAGCCTGATGTTTTCACTCACGGAAGAACTTTTCGACCGCGATTTCCCAAGTCACTATTGCCGCCGCATTAAAACTGTATTGGTGTCTGTGCCTGCTGTAGTCGGCCCGTACCAGAATATTCATGCCACTTTAACCCAAAATACAAATCTGGTGGTATTAACCCCTGATAAGGATGTAGTCAATTATGCCATTTACCAAACCGCTCCACAAAAATCAGGGAATGCACCTTCACAACCCAATGCCAAAGCACTGCGTCAGAACTGGGCCTCGAGCCAGCAGATTGCACTCTCCAAAAGTGCGGATGATTCAGGGATGTTTACCTTAAATTATGATGATCCGCGTTATCTGCCATTTGAAGGAACTGGTGCCGTATCCAGCTGGACCCTGTCTATGCCGCCAAATACAAACCAGATTGACTTCTCGGGCATCTCGGATATTATCCTCACGGTATATTACAGTGCAAAAGAAGGCGGCAGCCCTTTTGGCCGCGATGTAACTGGTCTGTACTCGGGTACTGACAAGCAATACCAGAATATCCGCATCAACAGCTTTGACCTCGGCCAGGCATTTGCAAATAACTGGTATAAACTGTTTCAAATGCCACCGGATGCCCAAAAACAACAAATACTCACATTCCCGGTAACCAGTAATGTAGTCCTGCCTAACTTGAAAAATGTGAAACTCAGCCAGATCGTCATTGACCTGGAAACGGCAGCTGGATCGGTGATTAGTAACAATCAAACCGGCTTGTTACTACAGGTAGGCACTGTGATTGTAAAGGTGAACATTACCAATAACAAAGGGACGATAAGCGATACCGATATGAATAGTATTACGCAGTGGCAGGAACAGAATTGGTCTTTGATATTTTTAACTGATAAAATCCCTCAGCTCTGCACTAACAACCAGCTTGATGCCTCAAAATTACTGGACAGCATCGTATTCATAGCCTATACAAGCAATATGTAATTTCCCAAACATGATTTAAATGAACTGAATATAAAAAACAAATCCATTTACTAATAAACCTAAAAATTATGTCTGATTGTTCGCAATGCACCGAAAACTTAAATAGAGCTCATCAAAGTGGTTCTCCCTGGAATATGTGTCCGGATGAACACTGTGATGAAACAATAGCTATCATACACGATTATTGTCATTGCCAGGGCCCATTCTCTGGATTTCCATATGTACAGAATGGGCTTTGTACAACTGGCCCCGGAACCCTTATTCCTATCGCTTCCAAAAGCTGCTACTGCTGCTGTGACTGCACGGGTAACGGGATGTCTATAGCCACTTCAGACCATGATGCCAGAGCAATCCAGGAATTTAATGTCAATGACCTGGTTTGGGTTGCTAAAGATTCCAGTTTAAAAATATGGGTCCAAAAACCTGTTTTATTCAGCTCTGGTACGGGTGACCAGAGTGAAAACAAATTGTTCAGTGTTCACTTTGACGATCATAAAACCAGGCGCCATATCACTGCTAAATCTTTTGTTTCGCAGGCAGTGACACAACAGCAGGCCGACGCCTATTATAAAATCCTGTCTACCCCGCCCAACGAGTTTATCAACAAAAATGGACGTGTAAACTTAGCAGTAATCCGTCAGACGAACCCCGTGATTATTAGCGAACTCCTTTCCGTAACAGAAGATGTAGCCACCCAAATCTTTATTACCCTGAGCTCTGGTTCAAATCATCTTCTGGTACCGGGGGCACAGCCATTCCTGATGAAGGACGGCACACTGAAACAAGCGGAGAAGCTTATTCCAGGCAAAGATGTACTGCTTCATCAGGACGGAAGTACCTCACCTGTTATTTCCCTTGAGGCAGGTATCTACAAAAGAGGCATTCATCATCTTGCAACATCTGTTGAAAAGGCAACTTCTTTAGAGGACCATCTTTTACTGTTAAACGGCATCGTCATCGGCGACTATGCTGCGCAGATTGCCATGAGCGCTCAGAACAGTCCCATTAAAGACCACTATAAAGATGATCCTGCACTTGGAAGCAAAGCCTATAATCAAGCGAATTCAAATCTGGTCACCACTGCCTTGAGCGCCCATATTAAAATAAAATAGAAACATACGCAGAGGTATCATTTTATAAGATAGAAATCAAAAAAGTTATAGAAAGGAGGCCGGCATATGAAAGACTAAAGAGTTTAAGACAGCAAAAAGCAACCAGAAATTAAATAATTATAAACCTAAAAACAAAACATTATGTCAGATTTCCCCCCATGCGACGCCTCCTTAGCACGAGCGCAGCAATATGCAAAAGATAACGGTTTTCCTGTATGGAACTATTGTCCAACGCTTCATTGCGATGAAAATGTAAGTTATAACCATCAGTTCTGTTACTGCCAGGGTATGTTCAATATTCCCAGTAATTTTAATGCCCAGGGCCAATGTATCAATGGTGTAGGCTCATTAATACCTATTGCCTCAGAATCCTGCTACTGCTGCTGTAGCTGTTTTGCGTTTGATACACCTATAGCTGTATCAAAAGATATGGTTAAGGCTGTCCAGAATTTTGAAGTCAACGACCTGGTTTGGGTTGCTGCAGATCCAACTTTAAAATCCTGGATACAAAAACCTGTTTTATTCAGTTCAGGAACAGGTCCGGACGGACAGAACAAATTGATAAAAGTTCATTTTGGCGACCAGACCAAGGGCATAGTGGTAACACCCGATTCTTTTAGATCTTCATTCGTAAGCAAGGAGATGTCAGAAAAGTATTTTAGTATACTATCGACTAACAAATTCATCGATAAAGGCGGTCTGGTAGATCTCATGGCGGTCAAAAAATCAGATGCTGATAAAATCTGCAAGCTGCTGGGATCACAGATGGTAGTTGCCCAGAAGGTCTTTAATATTCTGAAAACTGATTCAAACTATCTTTTGGTAACAGGAATCCAGCCTTTTCTGATGAAGGATAAAACGCTGAAACAGGCACAGAAATTAGTACCAGGCAAAGATGTCCTGATGCTGGCAGACGGAAGTACCACTCCTATCATTTCCCTTGAACTGGGTATGTTCCATAAAGGTGTACATCATATCGCTACCAGTAATCACCCGGCTACATCGCTGGATGGCCACTTACTTCTTGCCAACGGTATTGTGGTGGGTGATTATGCTACCCAGCTAAGTATGGGCAGCGCAAAAAGTAGCCTTAAGGATACGCATGCAGATCTGCCGGTATTCGGTTCTAAAGAATATAGTGCCAAATACAACAATCTTGATTCGACTTCGTTCAGTGCTTATGCCAAAACCCCTGTTGCACATGAAGCCGAATTATTTGAAGTATTCCATATCGCCAAATCAGCACTCATTCCTGAAGATGCATTTTCTTTTATTACGAAAGATCAGTCTGAAGAGCTGATGCTAAATGCGCCTATATACCCTGCGAGCAATAATGTGGCCGAGCCGGATGTGCGTTATCTTTTCAAATTGTTTGGTGCATTTAATCCTGATATTACTTACTATTATGATCAAAACAATATGATCCCAAATGCTTATTCATTTAATCAGTATGGAAGCAAATTTGTGGTTATCAATTGTGGATGGACTTTACTGGAAGGTATTTATTTTCAGGGAATCGCCATGACTATTGCGCATCTGACAGCTGCATTGAATGAAGATGGTTTATTACCAGTTGGGGTTAGTCCTCTTGGCAAAGCTGATTATGATGTTTACCCTGTTTTCCTGAGCGTATTTTACAATCCTCAGGCAGCTGTGTTAAATTATAATGCTGCTTCTGACCAAATCAAAAAGATATTTAGCTATATTAAAAAACACAGGGACCCTATTGACGAGATTAGTCTCGACTGCCGTATTGATACCCTTGCAGCATCAATAAAGGGATCACCTTTACCACATTGTGCAGGCGGGCCTCCAAATCCAGCACTTGAAGTAACGGGTGCATCGGCAACAATACCTGAAGGACACGAAATACCGGTTATAGCGATCACTTTTAACATGCCGGTAGATGAGGATACAGCCAGTGCCCTGGGCAACTATATGTTCAATCCGGCAGCGCTTGTTTTTCTGGCTACAGTCGACAAAAAGAACCCTGCTCAGGTGAATATCGAAGGCATTATTATACCGGATACCGACTATACCGTGGTTGTAACTGGTGTATTATCTGTTGATCAGCAGCCGATTATTGTAGGAAAAAACGGCGCAAAATTCAAATTAAGCTAACCTTTTATAAAGAACCATTATGATCCAGGAATTATTACAGATCAAGCCTACGGATTCGTTTCAGGACATGCGCGACCGCATGGGGGCTTTTTTAGGGATGAATACACCAATACCTGAAAATGCAATGCGCAGAGCTGTACAGGATCAGGATTACGCCAATAATTTAATCACGTGTCGCAATGCCCCGGGTTTCCTGGAGGTATTGCTCACGGATCCTGAAAATGAACAATACGCATTGAACACAGTACAGGATAATGAGATAAGCAATGTCGAGCTCATTCAAAAAGCTGCAGGTGCATTTATGCGCTGGGGTAAAGCCGGTTTTTCGGTAGTGGATGACACGACTCTCGAAATCAGGGAAAACGCCTGTATGGGCTGCGAGAACCTCTCTAAACCAGAGAAAAAGCTTCAAAAGCTGGTCACCTCAAAACCCAGTGAGCAAATCGGAAAAAGGATTTCTGACTGCGTTTGCAAACTATGCGGATGCAGTCTCAGTAAAAAGATCCGTATCCCTACAGAATCATGCCCGGCCCGGCATCCTGAAAACAGTAATCTGAACCGCTGGGGCGAACCGGCCCTTAAGACCGGCTAAGCTATCTGTTTTATCTTAATCATTTAATCCGGCAGCAATAAGGTATTTGCTGCCGGATTTTTTATTATAAAAAGTAATATAGATGAATCCTAAGGATTAAACGCATAAGCCACATAATAAATCGCGCCTACAGCCGGATTTCCATAAGAAGTAAAATTGTACTTGTTCAGCACATTTGAACCTCCTACTTTAATCATTGAATTTACAGAAGGGATTTTAAAGTTGACCTGAGCATCCAATGAACCAAATGCAGGTACATCTCCTGAAGCAAAACTAGAATTCCAGTAGAATTTACCCTGCCAGCGATAATTCACATTAAAACCAACGTTTTTAATCAGTTCCTTCCTGCCTATCCCTAGATTATAACGGATCGTTGGGGTATTAAAATCGTTGATATAATTGTCAGGAATATCTCCGATCTTATTATATGATATATTGCCACTCAAATTATAATTAGCCAGTAAATAATCAATCCCCAAAGCCGCACCATAAGAGGTCACTTTTCCGGGGGCATTGACAGGGACACCGAATTTTGTAAAGTTCGATCCATTAATGTCCTTTTGATAAATATCAACTGATGTGATAAAGTCTTTATAGCTATTATAATAAGCATAAGCATCAATTAAGAACTTAGGCCCCAACAGCCCCCTATAGCCTATTTCATAAGCCTGAACACTTTCAGGACGGACCCCTTTTGGATCGAAATTATAAGTTTTCAATAAACTTGGATCAGGAGTTCCTCCTGCCGCAGAGTTAAGAAAAGCCCGGTAACTAACATCTGTATAGGCCGGGTTGGAGTACAGATTATATTTGTTAAGAAGTTCTGGTATTCCGCCAATTAATCTTTGTGAGCCACCACCTATTGATAAATCAATGTATTGGTTTTGAGTTGTTGGATTTCTGTAACCAGTCTGATAAGATAGCCTGATGTTATTATTTTTGGCAACGGTATATACTCCGGTTATTCTTGGCGTAAAACGGCCATCAAAATTAGTGCTCTTATCATAACGTCCCGAAACTGTCAGTTTAAACTTATCATCAAAGAATTTTTTACCCAGCTGTCCAAAGCTGCCATATTCTTTGATGTCAATTTTATTGACTAAATCATCGAAAATTGTTCCGTTTGATCTTAACTGATAAAGGCGATAAGAGGCACCTACCTGAAATTCGACAACATTATTCAACAAATTACTGAGATTATACATTCCTTCGTAATGGTATAAATTAGTCTTATCATTAAATTTTGCCCCATAAATACCCTTGCTGAAATCACTTCCGGAAATCGTAGTATTCATGATTTTATTTTTGGCCGTCTCAAACTCAGGAGAACCAGGAACAAATCTGCCCTGGTCTGCAGCTGCCCTCGCCGCGGCATAGGCTGCTGCATCTGTAGCCCCCTGAGACTTTGCACCAATATAGTTCCCTACATACTGGGGAAACCAATCAGTAGATTTTTTAGAAGTTTCGTTAATATAGCTGCCCAGAATAGAAGCTATATAAGAATCACCTGAACGTTCCTGGGTCGTATAACCTCTTATAAAAAAGTCTTGCCCCTTTAATTCCAGTTTATATTGACCGATACTGAAATTTCGCAGAGAATAACGGTCAGACCCTGTATAAACAGAAGTACCACTACCCCAATAAACCTGCGCTATAGCCTCAATGGTCTTGCTGAACCGGTAATTTGCCGAACCGGATACCTTAAGTGATTGTGTTTTATAATCTACCAGTGAACTTTCATCATAACCAGTTCTGGATACATTCTGATTGGGCAATAAACCAGGTGTATTGAGTCCGGCATAAAAAGGTCTCATGGTCGCATTGCTACTTAAGAACCCGTTGAGTGCATTCAATCCTGCCGGGTTAGATTTAAACGCCGCAATCTGTGCCGCAGTCGGCGCTGCGGGAAGACCCATTGCCCCCTGAACAAAAGCTGATGTTCCTGCATTAAGTACCGACTGAGCTACATTTCTCATGTTTTGGCTTACCTCATCACCATATACATTTATACCATCATAATTTGGATCTGAACTTCTGGTTCCTGATTTTCCGGTTCTTGCCGAACGGTCAAAGTCGGAGAAATTATCAGCCTGCCAGTCTTGTGCCTGTAAAAATGAAAAGGTTCCCTTGATGGCGAATTTATTTTTCCATGCCTTTGCCAGACGGATATCCAGCTGGTTATAAGGTTGTACACCTGTGTTATTATCATTGACGTGATTGATTCCGCTCTTAAACTGAAAACTCGGCCCCTGATAATCAAAAGGACTTTTAGAGGTCATGAGCATGGTACCATTAATCCCACCGGCACCATAGAGTGCAGATGAGGCGCCAGGCAATAGCTCAACATTATCTACATCCAGGTCATTGATTCCTACGATATTGCCCACTGAAAAATTCAATCCCGGAGCCTGGTTATCCATACCATCCACAAATTGGTTAAACCTGGTATTACCGTTGGAATTAAAACCTCTTGTATTGACAGATTTAAAAGTCAGACTCTGTGTACTGACCTCAACGCCTTTCATATTAGCCAGCGCGTCATAGAAAGATGGAGCAGCAAGTTCTTTGATGGTACTCTGGCTCATTCTTTCTATGGAAACCGGAGATTCCAATATCCTTTCGGGGGTTCTGGATGCAGAAATAACAACTTCCTGCCCAAGGATACCAGCCTGCTCCAGTTCTATAGTTAAATCGGCTGTATTACCTGTAATCAGTTTTTCAACTGAGGTATAACCGAGAAAGGAAATAACAAGGGTAAATGGGGCCTTTTCTGAAGTACTGAACGCAAACTTTCCAACTGAATTGGCGGATGTACCAACCGTTTTTCCTTTAACAGTTATTCCTGCGCCAGGGATTGGTTCTTTACTTAGCTTATCAGTTACTGAACCGCTAATAACAATGTTTTGTGCTTGTGCATACAAAACTGTAAGACAGAGCATTAAAAACAGAAAAACTGGTTTTGTAAATCTTTTCATCATATGGTTTTTATTATTTGGTTTACATTAACCTTAATTTACATAATTAAATGAAAAAATTATAATAAGTTGTTCACCAAATACTTAAGACAAAAACCAAATAATTTATCAGTAGTTAATCTTTGAGTTAGAAAAGACTTGAAACGACTACTTCCTGCCAAATCAATGACAGGAAGTAGTAATTTGTTATAAATCAGTAAAACAACCAATATGCGTTTTCAGACATGCCGCTAACGTCAACGCCTTACCATTCTTCACCATAGAAAAGTGATTTCCGGGAACAGTATAAACAGCAGTATTAGCCGCATGTCTGCCCCATCCCAGATCCTCCTCATAATTCGTCCAGTCCTCTTCTTCAGCTTTGACTATAACCAGTGAAGCTTTAACCTCATCACTAACCGCGTAATCTATCTGTACATTAGTAACCTGTAAATCAAGCAATCTGAGGATAAAAGCAACATCTTCCTCTTTAATATCCGTTTGATTACGCAGAAAATCAGTCATAAACGACATCAGATCCTCATCCTGAACTTCTGTAACTGTTTCGAGCAAAGTATCTACCCATGCCGGATAAGGAGTTTGTACCAAATGATAATATTCCAGCGTTTTCAGCAACATATCACCCTTACTTTCAGTTGATTGAGCAGCGATCTTTGAAACGGGAATAGCAGGTGCGTCCAATATCGCAACCAAATCAACCTGTTCTCCTGCCCTTTCCAGTTGCTGAGCCATTTCATAAGCTACACAGCCACCAAAAGAATGACCAATTAAACGATAAGGTCCCGCGGGCTGTACTGACTTAATCCATCCGATATTCATTGCTGCAATACTTTGTAAACTATCCAAAGGCTTTTCTCCTTTAAACAGTCCCATCATCTGCAAACCATACACCGCACCACTATCTTCTAAACCTTTAGCCAGTTCATCATACCCATCACTAATCCCATCCGAACCGGGTATAATAAAAACAGCCTCTTCTGTACGGCCCGAATTCAACGACAGAATATGTTCATTCCCTGACTGATACAACTGCCGCTGCAACATTCCAGACAACATACTAATCGTTGTATTCACCAACAGATCCTGCATCTGTACTTTATACCCTAATTGTCGTATCGGATTCATGACCCGCATAGCCAGTAAAGAATGGCCACCCAGATCAAAGAAACTATCATTAACTCCTATCGGAGATACATGAAGCAGTTCCTCCCAGATACTAACCAGTTTTGATTCCAGTTCATTACGCGCGGCAACATACCCTCCGCTTTGCTGATCTTTAACAGCGGCTGATGGTAATGCCTTTTTATCCAGTTTCCCATGAGGAGTTAATGGCAATGCTTCCATTTCCACATATACACGAGGTACCATATATTCCGGTAATTGAGTTTCCAGATAAGCTACCAGGTTTTCCTTCACAAAATCTCCTTCCGGAACCACATAACAAACCAAATGATTACTTCCAGATTCATCTGCACGGGTTAACACCACAGACTGACTCACTAAACCACTTTGTTCAACCACGGTTTCAATCTCTCCCAGCTCAATCCGGTAACCCCGTACCTTCACCTGATCATCAATTCTGCCGAAAAACTCAATATTTCCATCTGGAAGCCACCTGCCCACATCACCCGTTTTATACAAACGGTCAGTTTTCGCAAAAGGATCAGCAATGAAACGTGCTGCAGTGAGTTCCTCACGGTTTAGATAGCCCCTTGCCACACAATCCCCTCCAATACAGATTTCTCCAGGTACCCCCATAGGCAGTAAATTACCAGCTATATCTAACAGATAGACCTGCGCATTCTCAACCGGTTTACCGATTGGCAGATAATCTGCTTCATGCCAGCTCTTGTCAAATTTGTAAGCGGTAGCAAATACCGTACATTCTGTTGGCCCGTAAGCATTGTAAAAGTCGAGCGTTGTATTCTCTGTAAAGCTCTGTGCCAGTGGTATTCCACAACGTTCCCCTCCTGAAGAGATAAACCTTAAACTTGATGGAACCTGGTCTGCTGGTATATTTCTTAAAAAGCCCGGAGTTGACAACATATAAGTAACCTTTTCTGCATTCATCACCGAAATCACAGCGTCGGCATCCATTTGTACTTCCTTCGGTATCAGAACCAGTGCTGAACCATTCAGCAGGGTCATAAATATCTGTTCTACAGAAGCATCAAAAGTATAACTTGAAAACAGCAGTACCTTGTCTTCATTACTCAATGCCAATTCCTTCTGCCAGCCAAAAACCATATTATGTACACTTCTATGCTCAATCATCACGCCTTTAGGCTGCCCGGTAGAGCCCGAAGTATAAATCACATAACATAGATTACCAGACTGAAGATCCGTTTTTACAGCAGAAGTAGGCTCCTGCCCGATTTTATCAAGATCCCCATCCAGAGAAACAATGTGAACGTCATATCCCAGCATCCTGCGACTATTCTCGCTACTGACTACAACACACGCTCCTGTATCTGAAAGCATATAGTTAATCCTATCCTGAGGATATGCTGGATCAACAGGTACATAAGCTCCCCCCGCTTTCAGAATACCCAGAATTCCAATAATCATATCCATGGAACGATCTATACAGATTGGCACCAGGGTTTCTTCCTTAACTCCCGTCTTACGCAGATAATGCCCCAGCTGATTACTCTGCTGATCAAGCTCTCTGTAAGTTAACTGCTCATCCTGATAAATCAGCGCAATAGCATCAGGGCTTCTTAAAACCTGGGCATTGAACAAATCAACCAGTGTCAGTTCAGTTAAATAAGCTGTTGGCTGTGGGTTGAAAGCAAACAACTGAGCCAGTTCCAGCGCTGGCAATACCGGCACATCAGTTATACGCTGTTCATAATGATCCAGATAGGCTTCAAGCACCAAATCAAAATAAGCATGAATATCAACCAGTGTTTTACCACTTTTGAGCTCTTTACCCAATCTGTAGTTGACAGCAAGAACATTTCCCGTGGTACTTACTGTACAATCTAAATGCGTATTTGTCACTTCAGAACTCTCCATCCGTAAACCTTCTGCTGCATCCTGTAAGTAGTCATGTTGTGTAAATAACCCGGCTTCATCCTCCATTTTGTCAAACACATGGAAATTGATATAGTTGAAAATCGTATCAAAGAATGGATTACCACTGGATGCCTGCTCACCAATCAAACGTGCAATTTCCGATAAAGGCATACGGTCATGCTCTTTTAACGAGATCAGTTGCTGTTCTATGCCTTCAAAATAAGCCTTCCAGCTAATCTCAGTTCCACTTCCAATAAAACGAAAAGGTACTGTATTTAAAAAACAGCCCAATACTTTATCCCCATCTTCGGTCATCGGACGACCGTTAGTCACCACACCTACTGTAACTTCCTGCTCAAGGGTCAGCATACTCAGCATATACTGATAAGCCCCCAGAAACACCCCCTTAACGCTCAATCCGTCTATGCGTGTTTTGGCTTGTATCCGGTTCAGATACGCAACTTCATACGTCTTTAGTAAAGCTTCATTGGTAACTGTATCCGAAAATATATCCAGACGCTTGTAATCAGCTAATGACTGTACCCAGAATTTGCGGTTTTCTTCGTTACGTTTCTCTGAAATACTTTCTATCACAAAATCACGGTAACTCGACTTTAATAGAGGTAAATCCAACGCTACCTTACTTTCTATCTGTGCCACATACAAATTATTCAATTCTGTAGTAAAGGAAGCAACGCTCCAGCCATCAAGCATAGCATGGTGAAACTGGAAGACCAGAATATGTTCGTTCGAAGTTTGTAATAAACTCATCTTCCACAAATTACCCTGATGAACTTCAAATGGGGCTTTACGTTCTTCCGCTAAATAATTGCTCAGATAAGATCCAATTTCCTTGTCCTTCAGCGTGCGGAGATCATAATAATCCAGAAAGACATCTCCCTGCTTGTAAACTAGCTGTACCCCTAAATCATGAAGATGAAGATCAAACCTGGTCCTCAGGATTGAGTGTTTAGAAACCAAACGCTTTAAGACCTGTTCAAAAACATCCCTGTCCAGTAATTCCGGTAGTTTAAAAGTGATCTGATCATGATAAATTGCCAGTTCGGGATTGAACTGAGAGGTATAAACCATCCCGCTTTGAATATCACTCATTGGATAAATATCCTCTATTTCCGAATCGGGATGCGACCCGGATAACAGCGGAAGTAATTGTAAACGCAGAGACTCCAGTTCGGACACAATTACCTGATGAACGGGCTGAGCCTGCTCATCCACAACAGCATGTTCCGAATCAATCAGTGCTGATAAACTACTGATTGTTGAACATTCATATAAATCATACAAACGGATGCGATCATTAAATGCTTTACGCAGACGGCTGATTACCCCAATCGCTACAATTGAATCCCCACCAAGTTTAAAGAAATCTTCATGAATATCAGGCTCCTCAATTTCCAGAGATATAGCCCAGATTTCTCTTACCTTTTGTTCAGTCTCTGTCAGTACTACCGGCTGATCTGTTGTTCTGCCAGCCACTTTAACTGCTTTCACATCAGGCAACGCTTTCCTGTCCAGTTTACCATTCACAGTCAAAGGAAATGCTTCCAGCTCCATAAACACCTGAGGAACCATATATTCTGGTAAACGTGATTCCAGATAACTTATCAGTAAATCCTTATCATAAGTAATAGCTGGCACAACATAACCCACCAGACGTTTCTGCCCTGATTCATCCTCAGCAGCAAGCACAACACCCTGGTTGACCAGACCACTTTGCGCAATAGCCCGTTCAATCTCTCCCAGTTCAATCCGGTAACCCCTGACTTTCACCTGATCATCACGGCGTCCTATAAATTCGACATTGCCATCTCCAAGCCACCTGCCGATATCTCCAGTCTTATACAAACGTTCTCCTGCTATAAAAGGATTGTCAATGAAGCGTTCTGTAGTTAATTCCTCGTTATTCAGATAACCACGAGCTACACCAGCCCCGCCCACATAAATCTCTCCCGATACCCCAATTGGAACAGGATGCAGATAATTATCCAATACATAAACCTGGCGGTTATTTAATGGACGGCCTAATGGGATTTCTCCTTTACTTACAAGTGCTGTGATCGGATAGCTCAAAGAAAAAGTTGTATTCTCTGTCGGCCCATAGCCATTGATAATAGTTTTATCCGGATAAGACTGACGGAAACGGTTGATATGGGATACGGAAAGTTTCTC
>NZ_JACHCC010000020.1 GCF_014207135.1 Pedobacter cryoconitis
TGTCTGCCCCTGGTAAGATTGTAAGAAGTAAGTTAACTGTTGATACCTCTATGCCAAGAATATTTCAAGGTGAGGTTCATGGATGGATGTTTTTTGGCTCTGAAGATGGCAAACAGGCGTCTATCACTCAATACCTGGGCAAGGTAACGATAGCCTAGTCCGAAAGCTACTGGCAGGATAATGAAAGCTTGCCAGTAGCTTTCAATCAATTTCATTGTCACAATTTAAATGATTTATTATGAATACTTCAATTAGAAAATTATATCCCGTATTGAGATTGCGGACAGGTCAGGTACCTCGCAGATTGAAACAGCATTTGCTTTTTATTGGCTTATTGATGGTCTGGTGTTTTGCCCCATTATGGTTGCATAAGATTGATGAAACAGCCGGTAATATTGACCAGAGCATTTGGTTGCTGGTCATATTGAGTCTGATCAGTTTTATGCTGATAACGGGTTTATGCTGGTGGTTATTACAAAAGTTTTGGCTGGCAGCAGGACTGCCTTCTTTTCGAACTATGGTTTCACAGTTTAACACTTTATCATTATGGCAACAATTAGGCTTTTATTGGGCATCTTTTGCTTTGCTTTTGCTGGTAGCTTCGGTATGCTTAAGCGCGATCTGTTAGGACAGATACCAATTAAACAGGAAACCTTTAGTGATGCTCAATACCGTTTGCAGTTGGTTAATTTGGCCAGAGCAGAAATTGGTGTCAGAGAAAAGACGGGGCATAATGATGGGGCCAGGGTTGAAGAATATCTGGCAACTGTCGGGTTAAAAAAAGGACAGCCCTGGTGTGCGGCCTATATCAGTTGGTTGTATGCAAAGGCAGGGTATGCTCAGCCCAGGTCCGGGTGGTCTCCGGCACTTTTCCCTTCTTCCAGATTAGCCAGATCGGCATTGCCCGGTAATGTAATAGGTATTTATATTCCCAAAGTAAAGCGTATTGCCCATGTGGGTTTGGTAGAGAAAATTCAGGGTGATTGGTGTCTGAGCATTGAAGGGAATACCAATTTGAATGGTAGTATTGAAGGAGATGGAGTGTATCGTAAACGCAGGCATCTGAAAAGCATTTATCAAATAGCAGATTGGGTAACAGCAGGAAGGAGGTTACCATGAAAATTTGTGTGTTACTGCTGCTGTTCTTAATGGCTGGCTGCGGTTTATTCAAAAATACGCGTACAAAGACAGAGAAATCCTATCAGTCCTCCAAACAGACAAGCGAATCTGAATTGGTAGAAAATAAAGACTGGTTTAAAAAATCAGCCAGTTTAGTGTTTTATCGTGATTCGATGCGCCGGGATTATGCTGTCCAACTTTGGCCAAAAGGAGCTTTTATCTATTCTCCTGAAAAAGGTTTTTCTGGCCAGGCAGATAGTATTCTGTTTATAGGAAGTTCAAATGAACTTTTAACTTATTCAGGAGAAACTATAGTTCAGGAACTTGACAAGGGTAGGATAGAAGAGAGGTCAAAACAAAGTAAGAAAGACATCTCCCAACAACAAACCAGGGAGAAACAAAGCCAGGTTTCCTGGAAATGGATCATGTGGGTTTTAGTTTTAACTGCTTTTATCGGGCTGTGGTGGTATGAAAAATCTATTTACAATTTAAACTGGAAAAAATGGCACCAATAAGAAGAAGGCTATCACCTCTTTTTAATGAGAGGGAAGCAAATGATAAAAGAACGAAGTTGTATTACACTGTTAATGGGATCAAACGTGAAAAAAGGTTGAAACCACCTACTGAAAAGCAGATGGCACAACGTTTGAAATTAGGCCTGGCAAGTTCATTTGCCGGACATCTGAAAGAAATAATTGAGATTGGATATGCTACTAAAAAAAAGATACCGGTCACTCCAGGAAATAGAGCAGTCAGACAGTTTTTAAATGTAGCGATTATAGGAGAACACCCCGATTATCAGATTGATTATCCGAAAGTGGAAATAAGTAAAGGTAATCTGAATATGGTATTTGATTTAAGGATGGTTATTTCTGAAAATGGAAAAATTAATATCAGATGGGATGATGATCTTGATTCTTTAAACCGTGATAGTCGACCTGATGATGATGTGCATTTTTTTATTTATAATGCTACAACAGGTACAGGCCACAATTTTAAATATGCAGCTAAAAGATTGGATTTCAAATTAGAGATGCAATGTCATGTGTTTGAAAAGGAAGATGTTTTGCATTACTGGTTGTTTTTAGCATCAGCAGTTCATAAAAGATACGTCTCTGGTAGTGTTTATCTCTTGAAGTAGAAGCAGGATTAAACACAATAAGCCAGCAATTCAGATTACTGGCTTATTGTGTTTGTATATTAGGACAATAGGTTGATGGGTTTTTGAATAGGAGAGAGTTATACTAAGGGGGGATTAATATTGCCGAGAATATAATTCGCTGATATGACAGGATATAAGGTATATGATGAAAGTTTTTGTCGATTAATCTGAAATTTATCGACAACTTATGCGTATCTAGTAGGTTATTTTTAATACGAATACTTCATCATAAATGAATAATACTACAGAAGTACTAAAATTAATTGGATCATGCGCTGGTTTCCTTGCGTTTATATGGAATATGATCGTTTATTTCGGTTCTAGACGAGGAGGACTTGAGGTGACTATCGGATGGGGTACAGAAAAGGGAAATCTATCAACTTATTTATATATTGATGTTGTTAACAAGGGAGTTGATACAAGGGTAATTGATTATGTATCAATAGTCTATTTAGATCAAAAGCCATTGAAGAATGGCAGACATTCTACTGATGAATACATTGTAAACTTGCCGGGTTTAAGTCTGAAGCGTGGTGAAAAAGGTAGAGAAAAGATCAGGTATCAAGAAAATACCTATCTAATGGATTTATTTCTAAATAGAAAGATACTTTTTAGGGTGACAGATACACTGGGTAAAAATTATGACAGTACAAAGTTAAAATGACGGGGTATTCACCTTGCCAGAAAAATGAAATATTGAGGGCACATCTATTTAATCCTATGAAACAGTTGCAGTTTTTAGCTTAAATTTGATAGGACAGATAGGATCTGTAAAGATTGTTTAAAGTCTTCTTCAGGTTGATATCCTACATGTTCATATATTAACCGCGTTAATTGCATAAATTTATTATTGATATCATTTTCACTTATCAAGCTTCTGCAACTTTCTTCCCAATCTATTATCCATTTCAATGAATTATCATATTCATTTTCATCCCAAACATCTTTTATTATTTCTGAGAGATCCTGTTGATTATATAGAAAAATATCGCGATAACTTAAGTTCTCCGTAATATTAATTCCCTCGACAGAATGATTAATCATTCTGTTGTTATCGATTAAATAATTGATTAATGATTTGATTTTTATTTTTGCAATATTTAAATCTTCATACATTGATTTTATAATGGCAATTTGCATATATGTTATAAAAGTAAAAATTTCGTCTATGTCTATTATTTCACTACCAAAAACTTTAGCTAAGGCTTTTGAAATTTCACAACGCATATCATAGCCATATTCTGTAATTTCAACAGGATATGAATTAAACAGTTTCTGTTCAATGATAAATGAATTGTTAGAGTAATTTAAAAAGAAACCCGGTAGTGGGTAAATAATATTTATTTCTTGAGAAGGATGCGATAATAAAAAACCGCGTACTAAATCTGATAATGTTTCTTCAATATTGGTTTTATTGCTAAGTGATATGATAACTAGCTTTATATGATCACCTCTAAAAGTACTTAAATATATATGAAAGGATTTAATCAAGTGATTTTGATTTAAAAATGGTTTTATTAACAACTCTAATAATACATGCCAATTAGCCGAATTATAAAATATTGAAATAACTATGGGGGTGGATTTCTCATTCATTAGCTAAGGGACCAAATGGATTTTATTTTCAAAATTCCTATACACAGTATCTTTACCAAAGCCATTTAAGTTTACATTATCACGTTTCTCTAATTTGTTTTTGTCCATTAATATTCTATTTGTGATTAGGCCAGTTTGAAATATAGCTTCTTGAATTAAGAATTTATTTGATATCGGATAATAATCTTCTAATAAATTGTTAGTGAAGCTTTCGAAGCAATTCTTTTTTTTATTAAAGTTTAACTTTTTAATTGGATGTCCTTTTTGATTTATTATTAATTCGTTATCATCTCCACCCCATTCTCCTTCTGCCCATTGATCTTGGAAAAATGCCAAATTATAAGATGGTTCGGCTTTTTGTATCTCCGTCAATGGTTCAAATGTTATAGTATCTATCAGAATAAACTTTTTATATTTATGATTATTAAAGATAAATATGAAACAAGTACTTGAAGGAGTAAGGTAGCTTAATAAAAGACTCTTTATATTATTTGTAACGAATTCATTTGATAAACGTTCTTCATTTCCGTGCTTTATTGCGCGAAGGTATTCGGCGTTTGAATTGATAAATACTTTCTTTAATCCGTTTATTTCAAGTCTGTTGACCAAATCATAATCTTCGAATCCATAATCAGTCATTCTTTCGTCGTATCCTTTTATTTCAAGAAAATCTTTCTTCTTCATGCAAATTCTTCCCAAAACATCCGCGGAATTTGAATTGCCAATGGTAGTCAAAAATATATCGTTTCTAGTCTTAAATTGATCATTAATGTATTTTGCAAAATTAACTCCAGTAAAATTATCAGCATCAATATTGCATATTATATTTCCATTTGATAGATTAAAGACTAAATTACGTGAATGACTTCTGTTAAAATATTTTGGAGAGAGTGTTTTGTAATAGACAAGTCTTCCACTTTGTAAATAGCTCCCCATAGATTCTTTTATGTAGGATTCAAGGCCATCTGAAGAGTTATAATCTAAAACAATAAACTCCAAATCAAAATAATTTTCGTTATTAATTAAATTTATTGGTAATGTTTGTTTGAGATGATGTAATCTATTCATGCAAACAGTGCAAAAACTGATTTTATAATCTCCCATGTTAATAAAATTTCATACTTACTTTAATACTGGACAAAAATGAATTGTTGAATCTAAGAAAATTATTCACCTCTATTATGTCAATATATTTTAAATACAACTATAATAAGAAAAAGTGATCTTACTAAAATAAAAATTCTATTTGTGTCCTTTTGCTTGTTTAATAATCAGTTATGAAATTATTTATAATTTCTTTTTTTACAAATAAAAAAATCTAATTTAGTTTGAATTAATAACCTAAATCAGTGAAAAATGAAAAAAATTAAGCTTAACACCGCCAGACTTCAATTAAAGAAGACAACAATTGTAGGTCTTACTGAAAGTGATATGGCGAAAATCCTAGGTGGTGAAACTGGACCTTGTACTACTAGCCCTTGCGAGGGTGGTTATTCTCAAATGGCTTGTCCTTGGACTCAACAAACTAACGGATGTCCTTCCCAAACCTGTGAGCCGGCGCCTGAGACTAGCGCGTGCAATACTTCATTTGGCCCAACCTGTAGTATTTACCCAAAATAGGCCTAACATTAATTAAACCGTTGTATAGATTTATACAACGGTTTAGTTATATTTTTAAGGTCAATCCATTTTGGATATTTAGATTTTTTATAAAAAATAATATATAGTTACGGAGATTTTTAATGAATAAGATAGAAGCTAAAATAAATGAAATATATGATAGTTTAATTTTAGATAATAATGAATCTCTTTCTATTTTAATAGGGAGTTGTGGTGTAAGCATGTTTAAGTTTCATTATTTTAAATTTTTTAATAGCAGCCTCTCTATAGATGAATATGCTAATTCATTGCAGGAAATAGCTGAATTAGCAATACAGAGCCCTTATCCATCATTTTGTACTGGAAAAGCTGGGATAAATTGGTTCTTCTCTTATTTACATAAAAATGATTATTTGGAAGACGAAGACCTGGAAGCTATTTGTGATGATAATGACAGACTAGCAGAACTTTGTTTAGAGTATCTTAAGAAGAATAATTATGATTTCTTACATGGTTCAACTGGTATTGCATATTATCTACTGTATACTGATTATGAAAGAAATCTAAATTTATTCTATACTTTCTTTGAAGAACTAAACCGGATTATGAAAGAAGGTTCCTCAATGATTCCTCATTATAATCCAATTACAAATAAGCTTGAATCAGAAAAAATTAATCCTAGTTTATCTCATGGATTAGCTAGTATATTAAAGGTTTCTGTACAATGTTTTAAACAGAATATTTGCAAAAAAGAGGCTGGAAAAATGGCATATCTTATTATCGATTATTTACTGTCTAATTCAAATTTTGATAAATCAATCTGCTATTATGCCTCAATAATTGATGAAAAGAATGATAAATTTAGTCGATTATCCTGGTGCTACGGTGATTTAGGAATTGGTTATATACTGTTTCAGTCATCATTGGTATTTAATGATGATAAATTACGGAAATTTTCCCTAGAAATTCTTACGAACTCGACAAAAAGACGCTCAAAGGAAAGTACAGGAGTTATTGATGCAGGAATTTGCCACGGCACAGCGGGGATAGCCTACATATATAATAAAATGTGGGCATCTACTAAAGATTTGATATTCAAAGATGCTTGTGATTATTGGATTAGTAAGACTATTGAATTTAGTACTTATACAGATGGTGTTGCAGGGTACAAAAAATATAATAGCATTAGTAAGAATTATGAAAATAGTTTTGGAATATTGGAAGGAGCAGCTGGTATAGGCTTAGTTTTGATGTCTTATCTCAGTGGTGATTTCAGCTGGGACTATTGTCTACTTCTCAACGATTAAAATTAAAATATGAATCCATTTAAGTTTATAATACTGCGTTCTCCGGTTCAAAGTATTTCTCAGACATTCGTTGAATCAAAAAAGATTACTTCTTTATTTGAGGAGGGAGTATACTTAGCGTCGACAGAATTATGGAAGGAGTTAAAAAAAACCAAATCATTAGATGATAAAGAAAAGCTTAAGCGGTCGTTTTTTAAGTATTGGGTAAGAAGTTGTACTAGATGCACCCCATTTGGCACTTTTGCGGGAAGTGCAGTTGTTAATCTGTCTGGAAATGAAACAAGTCTAATAATTGGGGACAGTAGAAATCACGCTAGACGCACCAGATTAGACATGAATTATATAGCATTAATTCATGAAGAAATTGAAAAAATACCGCAGGTTCAACAGCAGCTATATTTAGTTAGGAATAACAGTATTTATGAGACTTATTTTGATTTCCGTTATGCTGAATATTATATAAAAAATGATCAGCGGGTATATAACTTGACATCGGTGGAGAAAACGCATTATTTGAAAGAAATTTTGAACCTTGCAAAGGTCCCGCAGACAATTAATGATCTTGCGGTTAAGCTTTCAGATATTTCAGATGTTACAATAGATGAAGCTTCTGATTTTATAAAAGAAATGTGGGATTCTCAATTATTAGTGTCTGAGTTTAATATTTATGTAACTGGAAAAGAGCCACTAGAAAAGTTAATTGAGCAGCTAGAAAGGTTTGAGGGGATTGAAGAATTGAAAAATGTGCTCAAGGAAATTACCTATTCTCTTAAGCATCCTAAAGTTGGTGTAGAGTATTTATTAGAATTGGAAGCAATTCTAATAAATAGGTTTAAAATTAAAGATTTACCTAAAAACCTAATTCAGACTGATCTTGTATTATCAACTGCTAGTAATGAAATAAATGAAGATCTAGTCCAAACTATAGTTAAACAATCAAAAGATTTGATGTTTTTAGCTCGTGAATTAAGATTAAATGCACTTGATGATTTTAAAAAGCGGTATCTAAATCGATACGAGCAACAAGAGATTCCCTTAGTTTTTGCTTTAGATGCTGACTTGGGAGTCGGATATGCAGGTGCCATTGAAGAAGCAACAGGTGGGGGAAAATGGATTAATGATCTAAGAGTGAGTTTTAATCCTTCAGAAAGAAATATTCAATATGACCATATAACAGAGTTTGTTATATCTAAGTTCGAAGATTATCTTATAAATGGTTTAAGTCAAATTGAAATTTTTGACACAGATGTTAAGTCGTTTAAGAGATATACTGAAAACTACATATTTCCTAGTAGTATGTATATCTTAGGATCACTATTTAAAAAGAACAACTCACTTAATTCAAATAATTTTTTATTTAGTATGTCTTCCTTTTCTGGACCTTCGGCAGGGAATCTACTGGGAAGGTTTACGCATTCTGACGATAAATTATTTGAATGTGCTAAACAAATAATGGATTTTGAAAAAACAAATGATCCCGATGTTATTCATGCAGAAATCGTACACCTTCCTCAATCTCGAGTTGGAAATATCCTACTGCGTAAAACTTTAAGAGAATATGAGATACCCTACTTAGGGAATTCTGGCCTGCCCAATGAGTTTCAAATTCCAATTGAAGACTTAATGGTCTCTGTTTCTCAAAATGAAGTTATACTAAGAGACCGAAGGAATAATAAGCGAATTATACCTAAACTGACTACTGCCCATAATTTTAGAAGTAAAAGCCTTCCAATATATGAATTCTTGTGTGATCTTCAATTTCAAGGGATGTCAAGTCCCGCTATTTGGGATTGGGGACCTTTGGCCAATTTAAAATTCCTCCCAAGAGTAACATATAAGGATTTAATCTTAAGAAAGAGTAGATGGAAAGTTAGTGAATCCGATATTCTGGATTTTGAGAATCTTGAATTCAATAGTCATTTTCAAGAGTTTAAGAACAAGTGGAAAATTCCAGATAAAGTTGTTATTTCAGAACATGATAATCAATTGTTAATAGATTTCAATAATATTGAAAGTATAGAACTCTTTATTTCTTACATTAAAAAGCATAAAACTATAATAATTGAAGAATTTTTATTTGAGGAATCCAATTGTATCGTTAAAGATGTATTTGGCGCCTCATATACAAATGAAATTATAATTCCTGTATCCCTGAACTATGAGAGGAAAGGATCGTCGATTAATAAATCTGTAAACGATACAATTCAAAAAAAGTTCGGCCCTGGTAGTGAATGGTTATATTTTAAGATATATAGTGGGCCGAAGGCTAACGAGATGGTATTGAAAGACTATATTTTAAATTTTATTGAAAAGTCTTTAAATAAAAATCTCTTTGAGAAATTCTATTTCATAAGATATAGAGATGATTCTGCACATACAAGGATAAGGTTTTATAATGATGATCCTAAAAAGCAAGCGCTAATTCAACGTGAGTTTATGAAAGTCTTACAACCTCTTATTGATAATAAATTAATTCATAAAATAGTAATTGATACTTATATCAGAGAATTGGAAAGATATGGTATAGATTTGATCGAAGAGTCTGAAACTATTTTTTTTAATGATAGTTTAGCTGTTTTAAGGTTTATTAGTTTGTTGGAGGATAATGAAAGTCAGCGATATAGGTTGCTATTTGCATTGAGATCTATAGATATGTTTCTAGATGATTTTAACTTATCATTGACTGATAAACTAAAAATATCTGAATATATGTCGGAGAGCTTTTTTAACGAGTTTGGCGGAGGTACACAACTTCGTAGGCAATTAAATGACAAATATAGAAGCGCCCAACAAGATATCTTTCTGCATATGAAGCCAGAAAACGATGTTTTAAATGAAATAAGTGAGGCAGTAGATGTATTTAAAATGCGTTCGAAGATGAATTTCCAAGCTATTAATGTAATACAATCTAAATTAAGTTTTACTAATGATAATGAGAGGTATATTAAGTTACTTGCAGATTATATACATATGTTTATGAATAGGCTCTTTATATCACAGCAAAGGAAGTATGAACTGGTTGTTTACCATTTTTTAACTAAATATTACACCTCTATTACAGCAATCAAAAATAAGGTTGTAGTTAGTGAAGAATTATAAAATTTTAAATTCAATGTAGTGAGTGTTTTAGTCATATTTAATACTTAATTGATATATTGTTAAGTCCTTGCTATATAAAACATTGTATATGAATAAGAAATTGGCTCTCAGTCTTTTGGATTTTGGAAGTTTTTATCCACCCACTTTTTATGCTCATGATGTCATAAATCACTTAATAGTTAATATCTACGAGTATGAAAAAATGGGATATAGCCGATATTGGTTAAGCGAGCATTATGGTAAAAATATAGCATGGAATTGCCCTGAACATTTGCTTCCCTTACTCGCGGGATATTCTCGAAAATTGAAGGTTGGTGCCGCTGGTGTTTTAATGAAATATCATAACCCGCTTCGGGTAGCACAAGCATATAAGATTTTAAGTGCTTTATATCCAGATAGAATAGATTTAGGAATTGCTAGGGGTGAAATAGATGATGTTTATAAAAAAGCCTTTGCTATTAGCGAGGAAAAACTGAATAATAAATATTTCATTACACAGGTTGATCTTCTTCATGATTTCTTGCTAAACACACATACTGAGAACCACATGTTCAATCAAATTCAAATTCAACCAATCATAAGTAAACCACCTAGTATATGGTTTTTAGGATCTTCAATCAATAGCATTCAATTAGCAGTTAAACACGGCGGCGCTTTTTGTTTGTCCTTGATACATTCTAAACAAAATGCAAAGGAAATGGTCAATATTTTGAAATCGTTCAAAGAGCTATATTTTGAAAAATATAATATCCTTCCTGAATGTTCTATTGCTTTACAATGTTTCTGTTCTAATTCTTTAATTACGTTAAAGAAATTTACTAGTACTAATAGTGAAAAAAACTGGTGGAATGGTGTTAATTCAGTCCTGGGAGATTCAAAAGGAATAAAGGATCAATTGCTTTATTTTAAGGATTTATTTGATGTTTCTGAAATTGTGGTACTGAATTATTACACCACACTAGAAGAGAAACAAGAATCTATAAGCTCAGTTGCGAATGAATTTTTCAAATAGGTATTTATCCTGAATTATGACTTGTTTCTTCATCTATGAAATGAACAAGCCAGTAAATCTGTATCTCATAAGATTTACTTTTTATTAAACTTTAAAATGTTTCATTAACTTTATCTATCAACTTTCATTTAATAATGAAGTACTAACTATAGAAGATGTATAAAATAGGTGCGAATTTCTGTTTTTTCTGGATGATTATATTATCGTCATTATCCTCATGCGGTCAACGGGAGGAAAGTTTAAATGTTAACGGGGAAAATATTGATGGTTTTAAAAAAAAACCAATTGGTTGGTCATATTCACTTAATGGGGAACAGAATAAAGCTTATCAAGTAACCCTTGATAGCACAACTAAAATTAAAGGCAAATATTCATTTCTAATAAAAAATATTGGCAATTTTTCTAATTTTGGAGCTATAGATTATCCTATTAATAGAACATTTAAAGGACGCTTAATCGAATTAAAAGGATATATTAAAACTCAGGATGTAAATACTGGATATGCTGGTATATGGCTCAGAATTGATGGGGTAGAAGGTGCGATTGCATTTGACAATATGAGTAAGAGTGGGGTAAGAGGAACTAACGATTGGAAACCGTATTCCATAAAACTACCATATGACAGTAAATCTGCAAAGGCTATTCATATTGGAGGTTTATTAGTAGGGAATGGGCGCGCATGGTATGATGGTTTCGAGTTGTTTATTGATGGTAAACCACTTGAAAAAACTGAATTAATACCTTTTATTCTGAAAAAATCAGATTCAGATACAGTTTATAATAGAAGTTCTGGAATAAAAATCTCTAATTTGACCCCTCAATTGGTCAATAATTTAGCTATAGCGGGCCAATTTTGGGGTTTCTTAAAGTATCACCATACTGCCATAGCCAAAGGAGAATATAACTGGGATGCTGAACTTTTTAGGTTGTTGCCAAATGTGATCCAGGCTAAAAGTAATTCTGAATTATCTAAAGCATTAGAAAACTATTTGGATCGGCTTCCAAAACTTCCTATATGTAATGAGTGTAATAGTATCCAAAAGAATATTGCCTTAAGTCCTAATTATGGTTTTTTGTTTAATCATTCTATACTTTCTAAATCGCTAATAGAAAAGTTAGTATTTGTTAAAAATAATAGAAATGTCAATACGAACTACTATCTTTCATTTAATCATTATAACGGAAATCCGCAATTTGACCACGAAAAACAATACCCCTCAATGATTTATCCAGATGCGGGATATCGTTTATTAAGTCTTTTTAGATATTGGACGATGATTAATTATTATTATCCTTATAAAGATGTGATTGGATCAGATTGGAATAAAGTACTAATGGATTATATACCTGTTTTTATTAATGCCAGAGATAAAAATGAATATGTGTTGGCTGTTTTACGATTAATTGCAACTGTAAATGATACCCATGCCAATATTTGGGGAGGTAATAATATTTTAAATGAGATTAAGGGTAAATTCACAGTTCCTTTTGAAGCGAATTTTATAGAAAATAAATTAGTGATCACTGGTTACCTTGTAGACACGTTGGGTGTTAGTTCTAAATTTAAAATTGGTGATATTATTACAAGTATAAATGGGAAAAAAGTTGAGGAAGAAGTTAAAAGATATCTTCCTATTACCCCTGCCTCAAATTATGATACTCAATTAAGAGATTTACCAAGTAGTTATTTATTACGTAGTAATGAAAATTCGTTTCATATTTCCTTGATAAGGAATGAGAAAGTATTGACCGAAAGTATTAATGGTATAGGCTCTTCAAATATAAATAATAAATATTTGTATAAAGATAAAGTAGCGTATAAGCTTCTCTCGAATAATATTGGATATCTATTTCCGGCCAAATATAAAAACTCAGACTTGCCTGAAGTTAGAAGGCTGTTTAAAGATACTAAAGGAATGATCATCGATATGCGTGGCTATCCTAGAGATTTTATAGTTCATGAATTTGGTGCCTATTTGAAATCAATGCCATCATCGTTCGCGAAAGTAAGTAAAGCTTGGAGCAACTTGCCAGGTCTATTTATTTATGGTTCTCAAATATATAATGGGGTACTGAGTAATAATGCGTATACAGGTGAAATTATTATTCTGGTAAATTCTGAAACCCAAAGCCGAGGAGAATTTACTACGATGGCATTTCAAAGTTCAAAAAAAGTTAAGGTTTTGGGGAGTATTACAGCGGGAGCGGATGGAGATGTTTCAAAAATTGTATTGCCTGGAGGAATTAATACAATGATTTCAGGAATAGGGATTTTTTATCCTAATGGTGATCGCACACAAAGGGTTGGGGTGAAGATTGATTATAAGGTAAAACCAACTATACTGGGAATCATGACTGGAAAAGATGAGCTTCTAGAAAAAGCGAAAGAATTACTTAAGTAAGAAGTGTCAAATACTTATATAAAATTTATTCTAATTGACCATTGACATGTCTTCCTTGACCAATATGTTTAACATAGCCCTCCGAGAATATACAGGCAAAATAGCCAAGTTTTTGATATAGAATCCCTATGAGACACTCGCTTCCCCAAGGGATTTTATCATCAAAAGACACGTGGTCACTATATTTTCCTAATAATTTATAGTCACTTAATCTTTTTACCCCAGGATTAAATGAGAAGCCGTTCCATAAATCCAAATAATTTTCCATAAGCCTCCACTTCTTACCAGCAAAATAAATAGGATGCCCATTAGTGTCATAAAACTCTCTCAACCACACTTGAATACATTTGGGGTTATTTTCCAGTTCGAGTATAGATTGTTCAATAAAGCCCTTTTTGTAAAACTCCCAGTCATCTTCACAATGAAAAATTAAAGGAGTAGAAACTAATGAGTATAATTTATCAATACTTACAATTTGCCCTTTCCTTTTTTTATTATAAAACCATTTAATGGGATGTTTATTAAATTTCTTTTCAAGTGGTCGCATTCTCTTCTTTAAATCTGTATTTTCAAATCCGAAATCGTCTATAATTAAGATTTCCTTTATTGGATAAGTATTAAATTCGAAAAAGCTATCTAAAGTTCTTTCTAGCAAATCAATTCTACCACAAGAAGTAATACAAACAGTTATATCATTCATACATAATTTTTCACTTAAAAGTAAATCTAATGAAATCTTGTTTAAATGAAAATTCAGTTGTATACTTATATTTATGAAGCGACTTGGTATACTGCTGGTATTTACAAAATTGTTTAGCTGTTTACTATTAGGGAGAGCTTGGCATAGATCTATTAAGACAAAAATATTAAACAAGTATAAATTAAGAATCAAACTAAAAAAAATTAAAATCAATAGCTATAAAAAATTTACTATCGAAAATATATACATAAAAGATGTTAAAGCTAATCGGGTACATTTATTAAAGAGTCTTTCCTGTTGTATAAATGTCAAAAGCTTTTTAGTTGGAAGAATAAATTTTACTTTCATTGAAGCTAACGGTTTAGAAATCATTTTTTTTAAAAAAAATAATTCTACTTCGAATCTAACTTTTAGCCCAAAAGGCAAGGGAAAATTTAAATCCAGAATCATAAGTAAAGGCATTTCAATTTTTGGATATCTTCCTGGGAATATTAATTTTAATGGCATAAAAATTTCTTTTAATGACGACGAATTCTTTATGATTCCATTTTTAAGAATTGAGAATGGTCTTCTTCATAATAGAGTAAGTAGTATGTATAATGATTCCGCGTATAAAGAAAATATGCTGAAAGTGTCTAATTTCGTAAATACATCAGATGATTCATTAAAAAATCATTACCCAGTTTCCATCTTTAAAGGACATTCTAAAATAGAGATACAATTTATTGAGATAGTATTAAATAAAAAGGAGGTTGATTCTCAAGAATTACAACTAGATTTTAACTTTACGAATGCAACAATAGAAAGCTCATTCATTTCCGATGATAAATTAGAAAATCAATGTATCAACGGAATTATTAATTTTAAATTCAACGATGGTGAAATAATTGTGGATGAGTCCTCTATCGTAAATCTAAATCAAATTCCATTTTCATTCTTCATTGAAATAGAATTGTCCGAAATAGATTTTGTCAGTATTGGAGTACTTTTAGATGAAATTGAAGTGACAAAAGTTTTAGAAGCTTTTCCTAGTTTCATGTTTAATTCGTCGATTGCTAATTATCTCATCGGATCTATCTCTTTTGCTCTTTCACTTAAATTTCAATTGAATTATGCATTAAATTATATATTCGATATACAAGTTAGTCATGACTTAAAACTAGCTTCAAGTGACTGTTTAATAGATTTTAAGTATTTGAATGCCCCGTTTATTCATAATATATTGGAAGATGAACAAGTAATAAAAACTATCGAATTAAACAAAAACAATATCAACTTTAGTTCTTTAGATGGGGTTTCTGAAATTTTAAAGTCAACAATCATTACAACCGAAGATGGGAATTTTTTTAGTCACAAAGGTTTTGATAAAAAGAGTATTGGATTTGCGATTGTCTCTAATATTGCTCACAGAAAATTCGTTAGGGGTGCTAGTACAATTACCATGCAAGTAGTTAGGAATTTATTCTTGAATCATAAGAAAACTATTCTCAGGAAATTTGAAGAAGTCATCATTACATGGTCTTTAGAAGAGATATACTGCATTCCAAAATTACGATTATTCGAAATTTATTTAAATATCATTGAATTTGGCCCCAATATATATGGAATTGCAGAAGCATCAGAATTTTATTTTTCTAAATCTGTTAAAAATTTAACTCTGGTTGAATGTCTAATAATCTCATATATAATCCCAAGACCGAAGTTTTTCCTAGACGCTTTAATCAATCAATCACCAAGGCTATTAAAAAACCTTAAATTATATATAGACAATTATAGCCAAGAAATGTTAAGGAAAGGCCTTATCAAACAAACTGAAATTGATGATATACCCCTCGTTATTGCATTTTCTAAACATTTGGGAACCATTAATCTTGAGTAGATCCTTGAAATATTAATGTAATCTTCCCTTTTTTCAAATTGTTTTATGGGGTAAGGTCACATTTTAAGCCTCTACGATTTTTTTACCATAAAAAAGCTCTATATTCATTTGTATTTAAGATAAAATATAAATGAAAATATTTCCAATCAATAAATCTATTAGATTAGCAATACAAATCAACACTGATATTCCTAACATCTTTTAACGTAAAATTTTTCCCTTGAAATTCCCCTATTATAAACAGCTAGATCAAATGGATTGCGGTCCAACCTGCCTTAGGATGATCGCTAAATATTATGGTCGCAATTATAGCCTACAAAAACTTAGAGAAATTTGCCGAATTAATCGGGATGGTGTATCACTATTGGGCATCAGTGAAGCAGCTGAAAAAATTGGATTTAGGACATCGGGTGTGAAAATTGATTTAACTCAATTGAATGAGATCGAATTACCATGCATTCTTCATTGGCGTCAACGTCATTTTGTAGTACTGTACAAAATCAAAAATGGGAGTTACTTTTTATCTGATCCGGCAAGAGGTTTAATTAAATATTCTCTTAAAGAATTCACTCAAAACTGGATTAGCACAAAAGAACTTCATGATGGCATAGCCTTGATTATTTCTCCAACCCCCAAATTTTATGAAGAACCTGGAGAAAAAAGCACCGGATTAAATTGGTCTTTACTATTAAAATACAGATATGCTTATATGCGGTTAATCCTGCAATTATTTTTCGGATTAGCAATTGGTAGCGTATTACAACTTATTACGCCTTTCCTAACCCAGTCTGTAGTTGATATAGGAATAAATACTAGAAACATAAATTTCATCTACATTATATTGATTGCACAGATTATGCTTTTCCTGGGAATCACAAGTGTTAGTTTTATTCGTTCTTGGATTATGCTGCATATAACTACTAGGATAAATGTATCTATTCTAACTGACTTTCTTGCCAAACTTATGCGATTGCCTATGAGTTACTTTGATACAAAGATGACTGGCGATATTATGCAGCGTATGACTGATCATAGTAGGATTGAGAGTTTTCTAACTTCAACCACTTTAAATACGTTATTTTCGTTTGCCAATCTAATAGTGTTTTCAGTAGTCCTTGCCTATTACAATTTCAGTATTCTCTTTATTTTTATTATTAGTACTTTTCTTTACGCTACCTGGATATTATTGTTTATGAAACGTCGTAGAGAACTTGACTTTAAACGTTTTGATAATGCATCTATGAATCAGAGTAATATGATTGAGCTAATTGGAGGCATACAAGAAATTAAATTAAATAACTGTGAACAACAAAAGAGATGGCATTGGGAACGTGTTCAGGCTAGTATATTTAAATTCAATATTAAGAGTTTAGCATTAAGTCAGTATCAACAAGCGGGCTCTATGTTTATTAATCAGGCTAAGAGTATTTTGATATCCTTTATTAGTGCTAAGGCTGTAATTGATGGCAATTTAACATTGGGAGGGATGATGGCTGTTCAATTTATGGTTGGTCAATTAAATGGTCCGATTGAGCAATTATTGGGCTTAATTCAAGGCTTTCAAGATGCTAAAATTAGCCTTGAACGTTTAAATGAAATTCATCAAATGGAGGATGAGGAATCTCTAGAAAAATACTGGTTATTAGAAATGCCAGCAGATAAAAGTATAAAAATCAGCAATCTAACCTTTCGATATCCTGGTGCAGGAAATGATCCGGTTCTAGATAAGATTAATTTATCTATTCCTGAAGGTAAAACGACTGCAATTGTTGGAATGAGTGGAAGTGGCAAAACAACAGTTTTAAAATTGCTAATGCGATTTTATGAAGCAGAAAAAGGTGAAATAGAGATAGGAAAGACAAAATTAAATCAGTTGAGTTTTAAAACTTGGAGAAATAATTGTGGAATGGTCATGCAGGATGGTTTTATATTTTCAGATACCATCGCAAATAATATAGGAGTTGGTGATGAATATCCTAACCATGAAAAATTAATTCATGCAATTAATGTAGCAAATATTCAGGATTTTATTAATTCACTTCCTCTTGGTTTAAATACAAAAATAGGATCTGGGGGGAATGGAATTAGCCAAGGGCAGAAACAACGGTTATTAATAGCTCGGGCAGTTTATAAGAATCCCGAATACATATTTTTTGATGAAGCCACCAATGCTTTAGATGCAAATAATGAACTTATGATAATGAATAATTTACAAGAGTTTTTTAAGGGCAGAACAGTGGTAGTTGTAGCGCATAGATTAAGTACTGTGAAAAATGCGGACAATATAGTTGTTATGCAGAATGGTAAAATAATTGAGCAGGGGGCACATGAGGAACTAATAATTTTAAAGGGTGAGTATTATGGGTTGGTTAAGAATCAACTGGAGATGGCTATGTAATAGCATTTAGTACTTACTTGATATACAAATTGAGCCAATTTGCTGGAATTAAATGAATATACAATAAAAAACATGCCATTCGAAAATCAAAATTCACTAGATCGTCATCATTCTGAAGAGATTCAAGATATCATTTCAAAACCCCCTGCATGGTTGATTAGATGGGGATTAACTGTCGTTTTTACTGTAATAGGGGTAATAATTTCTATGTCAGCTTTTATTAAATATCCTGATGTTATTACCGCATCCCTTAAAGTTAATTCCTTAAATTCTCCTAAGCCAGTTATTAGTAAAATTTCCGCCAAATTGATTAAAATATTCGTAAAAGATAATGTTAGTGTTTCTAGAGATCAATCACTTGCATTTTTGGAAAGTACCGCGGATCACATGCAGGTGCTCAATCTTTTAACACAACTAAAAAACCTACAATCAAAGTTACGTATTAACAAAATAATGCCATTAGACTATGACCCTCAAAATACTATTTTAGGAGAACTTCAGGCTAATTATGAAAGTTTTAATCAATCATATCTTACTTATCAATCAAGTATTTCCAATGGGTTTTATTTAAAAAAGAGATCTTATCTGGAGAGGGATCTTTTGATAATTGAAAATCAAAAGGGACAACTTGAGAACCAATTGCAGCTCCAAAAAACTGATTATGAAATTAGCAAAAACGAATATGATATGCATTCAAAATTGTACGAGAAAAAAGTTGAGGCCCAAAGCGAATTTCAAAAAGAAAGAAGCAAATTGATTGCAAAAAAATATCCATTACAACAAACAGAAGGAGCCTTATTATCAAATAGCATTGACTATTTTACCAAGAAAAAGGAGATACTAGAGCTTGATAATACCATTAGTGATGACAAATTAAAATTTACCCAAGCGCTGAATAGCTTGATAAGTGCGATTGAAGATTGGAAAAAGAAATACATTCTGAGCTCTCCTGAAACTGGCAGGGTGGTTTTCTTGAAAACAGTTCAAGAAAACCAATTTATAAATGTAAATGATGAAGTTCTATACATAAACCCTGGAAATACTGATTTTTATGGTGATATGTCAATCCCACAATATAAAATTGGAAAAGTAAGAAAAGGTCAAAAAGTTCTTATAAAGTTAAAAAGCTATCCTTTTGAAGAATATGGAGTACTTTATGGAAGAATTGAATCGATAACAAATGTTCCCTATCGTGATAGTGTTTTTGTTTCAAAAGTAAGTTTAGATCTTAAAGATAGGTCATGGCTCAGATCAAACATTCATCTAAAAAATGGAATGACAGCAGATGCTGAAATTATCACAGAAGATGCAACACTACTAAAAAGACTAGTAAGAAATTTCACCAAAATGATTAACCATTGATTTGTCTGAGAGCGTGAAATAAATTGTGTTTATAAATTAATAATTATTAGTTGACAATTTATTTCGCACTCTCATAAAAGCTAGGAGATTTATCCCTTCGCTTATTATAATGGATCAACTAAATATTACGCGAACGATCGGTTTTCTGATGTAAACGAAGGTATTAGAATTAAGTTACGAAATTGTAAATATGAAAACCCCTTATAATCGCTAGATAAAGCTGAAAGACTATTACTTCTTATAGTCTATCTAAACCATTGAATACAATGTTAATCTTATTCAAAGCATGTATAGCTCTAGTTAGCCAATTGGTATCCTTTAAAGCGCTTTTAGCAAGGTAGAATGATTGCTGATGGCATTGTTCTTTAAATGACGGATGCAATTGAATAAATGCTTGTCGGAATAGTTTTTCCTCGCCTCGGTTCCTTTTTAAAATGCAATTGTTCTCGTAATCGAGGATGTCAGTCCCGGCAGCAAAGACTGGAATAGTTATTTCATGATCATAAACGAGCTGAGGGGTAAAAGAAACAGTATTTCCACTTCTTTTAACAAGTACTTGCCTGGCCAGTATTGACAAACGCTTAATATCAATATCATTATCCAATACATAAGTTACAGGGAAATCTATTTGGAATTGCAACAATAAAATGGACATTGGGTTAAGCTGCAATATTTTGTTTATTTAAGTTTTGACCAAATTCCTCCGGGGACATGTAGCCCA
>NZ_JACHCC010000021.1 GCF_014207135.1 Pedobacter cryoconitis
CGCGGTAAGTCAGCTGCTGATCTGAATAAACCAGTGCAATAGCATCAGGGCTACGCAAAACCTGAGCACTGAACAAATCAACTACAGTCTGATCACGTGGATAAACCAGTGGAGCCCGCAGATTAAAAGAATACAGAAGCTCCTGTTGCTGTGATTTATCTACGATAGACAACTCGCCAATCTTTTGTAGAGGAGATGATACAATTGAACTAAGCAGCTCCCGGTAATTCGCAAACATCCTGTCTATAGTATCCATACTAAACAGATCGGTACAATATTCTACGACAACCTCTATTCCACCTATCCCTTCTATGACAGATATATTCAGATCAAACTGACTCGTATGGTGACTTATTTTGTGTTCAGCCAGGACAGCGTCCCCCAAATGCAGTTTTGGCACATCAGGTATATTTTGTACTGTAAATATAACCTGGTATAAAGGGTTACGGCTTTTATCGCGTTCCTGACCAACAGCCTCTACAACACGTTCAAACGGCACATCCTGATGCTCATAAGCACCTAACGTGGTTTCTTTGACCTGCTGCAGGAAATCTACAAAAGAAGGATTACCACCCAGATTACTCCGCAGCGCCAGCGTATTGGCAAAATAGCCAATCAGTCCTTCCAGTTCATGACGTGTCCGGCCTGCAATTACACTACCTACACAAATATCTTCCTGATGAGTATAACGGTAAAGCAAAATCTTAAAAGCCGACAACATCGTCATATGCAATGAAGCCTCATGCTGACGCGATAAAGATTGCAAACCAGCAGATAGTTCTGCATCAATCGTAAAAAACGACAACGCCCCTTTAGTGCTCTGTATTGCTGGTCTTGGATAATCTGTTGGTAAATCAAGCTGAGAAACCCCATCCAGACGATCTTTCCAGTAAGCAATACGTGCTCCCCAATGTAACTCTTCCTGGGCGCGCTGCCATATAGCGTAATCTCCATATTGTAAAGGAAGCGCAGGAAGTTCAGCTTTTACATCACCTGTATACTTTTTATATAAAGCAACCAGCTCGCCTATTAATACCGAAAGTGACCATCCATCTGCTGCAATATGGTGGAGGATAATAACCAGGGCATGTTCTCCTTCCGATACACGGATCAGATGGGCCCGCAGCATATGATCGGTACGCAGATCTATCGCTGCCGAACATAACGACGAAATTAACTTAGGTAATCCCGCTTCACCTCCATGATAATCGGTAATCTGATTCAATGACCAGTTTCCTTTTTCCAGAATAAACTGGAAAGGTGCTCCCGAGCCGTCCTGGCGGATTACTGTACGCAATATCTCATGACGATCAATCACCTCTGCAATAGCGCTCTCCAATGCCTCCACACTGAATTTCCCTGATAAACGCAAATGTAAAGGCATATGATAATGTGTACTTCCATTGAGCTGGTCAATCAGCCAAAGCCCCTTCTGCCCATAAGACAATGGGATATGATCTTTTTCTGCTCTGACCGGAATTGGGGCGTGATCGAAGTCTTCACCCGAGGATAGCTCATGACGTAAAAAATCACCGATTTCATTCTTGTATTTCCTGATTTCTTCCAGTAATTCAGGGTCTATAGTTGTATTTTCACCTAAGTCAAGTTTAATATTATCATTTTCAAGAAAGATTAAAACACCATTTTTTCTCGCTTTTTTTAATACACTGACAACTTGGTTAAAGTCCGTATTCATAGGTATATGATTTAAATATTATAGTTTACAGGCTAATTACATTAACCCCTAATCGAACAGTTTTTACAGTTAGCTCTTCTATGTACGCAGCCAGTTTATCTATACTCTTACATTGGAATATGATTTTTACAGGTACGTTCACATCCAGCTCTTTTTGTATACTGCTGGTCATCCGCATCGCCAGCAAAGAATGTCCGCCCAGCTCAAAAAAGCTATCATTCGTCCCTACCGGGGATACATGAAGCAATTCTTCCCAGATACCGACCAGTTTTGATTCCAGCTCGCTGGATGCAGGGACATAACTTCTGCTTAACTGATATTTAGCAGTTTCAGACGACAGCACTTTTTTGTCCAGCTTACCATGTGAAGTCATTGGAAGCGCCGGTAACTCTACAAATAGCTGTGGCACCATATACTCAGGCAGCTGAGTTTCCAGATAAGCTATCAGCTCTTCCTTCACAAAAGCTCCTTGCGGAACGACATAACAAACCAGTTGATTATTGCCAGATTCATCCAAACGGACAAGCATAGCAGATTGACTGACCAGACCGCTTTGTGCAATAGCACTTTCTATCTCTCCCAGCTCAATCCGGTAACCCCTCACCTTCACCTGGTCGTCCATCCTGCCAATAAATTCGATATTTCCATCTTCAAGCCATCTGCCGATATCACCGGTTTTATACAAACGGCCGGTTTTAGCAAAAGGATCTGCAATGAAACGCGCTGCAGTGAGTTCTTTACGGTTCAGATAACCTCTGGCTACACAAGATCCGCCAATACAGATTTCTCCAGGTACCCCCACAGGCAGCAATTGACCACTTGTATCTAACAGATAAACCTGCACGTTTTCAACTGGTTTGCCAATTGGCAGATAATCTGCTTCATGCCAGCCCTTCTCAAACAGATAACTGGTAGCAAATACTGTACATTCTGTTGGTCCATAGACATTGTAAAAATCGAGTGTTGTAGCATCCGTCCAGCTCTGAGCCAGTGGTATTCCACAGCGTTCCCCTCCTGAAGAGATATGTCTTAAACTAGCCGGAACCTGATCTGCTGGTATATTTCTTAAAAAGCCCGGAGTTGACAGCATATAGGTAACCCGTTCTTCATTCATCACCGAAATCACAGCATCTGTGTCCATTTGCACTTCTTTCGGTATTAAAACCAGTCCGGCACCATTCAGCAAAGCCATAAACAGCTGTTCTACAGAAGCATCAAAAGTATAGCTTGAAAACAACAGTACCCGGTCATCATTGGTCAGTGTTAATTTCTTCTGCCAGCCAAAAACCATGTTATGCACATTATGATGTTCTATCATCACGCCTTTGGGTTGTCCGGTAGAACCTGAAGTATAGATCACATAACATAGATTGCCTGACTGAAGATCAGTTTGTACCGGCGAGGAAAGCTCCTGGCTAATTTCTTCCCGGTCTCCGTCCAGAGAAACAACGCGGATAGCTTTATCCAGCAATCCACGATTATTATCACTGCTGACTACAAGACGTGCTCCGGTATCAGATAACATGTAGTTAATCCGTTCCTGAGGATATTCAGGATCAATAGGTACATAAGCCCCCCCCGATTTCAAAATCCCCAGAATACCAATAATCATGTTCATGGAACGGTCTATGCAGATCGGCACCAGGGTATCTTCCTGAACGCCTGCCTTGCGCAGATAATGTCCCAGCTGATTACTTTGCTCATCAAGTTCTCTGTAAGTCATATGCAGATCCTGGTAAATCAGCGCAATGGCCTCAGGGCTCCGTAAAACCTGAGCATTGAATAAATCAACCAATGTCAACTCAGCTAGATAAGCTACCGGTGGTGGATTAAAAGCTAACAGGTGCGCCAGTTCTTGTACCGGCAATACCTGAAAATCTGCAACAGGTTGCTCGTAATGATCCAGATAAGCTTCCAGTACACGATCAAAATAAGTATGCAGTCCGGTTAGTGTTTTGCCGCTCTTGAGTTCCCTGGTCAGGTGAAAAGCCACCACCAGGACATCTCCGGTAATACTAACCGAGCAATCCAGATAAGTATTCGTTGCTTCAAATCCTCTGGCTGTATCATGATGCTCATCTTCCTGAACCTGAACATGTCCCTGTTGTAAGAATAAACCATCCTCAACTTTCAACTGATCATACACATGGAAATTAATATAATTGAAAATCGTATCGAAAAACGGATTGCCACTGGATGACTGTTCTCCAGTCAGCTGAGCGATTTCCATTAAAGGCAGTCTGTCCCGTTCTTTCAAGGCGGTCAGTTGCTCATCGATCCGCTCAAAATAGGCCTTCCAGTTCAGATCAGATCCCTTGTCGACAAAACGGAAAGGAACTGTATTCAGAAAACAACCCAATACCTTATCCCCATCCTCAGTTAGCGGACGTCCGTTGGTTACTACTCCCAGGGTCACCTCCTGCTCCATAGTCAGCATACTCAACATATACTGATAAGCTCCTAAAAACACCCCTTTTAAGCTTAATCCGTCTGATTCAGCCCTGTTCTTTAAGCGGTTCAGATAACTGATATCATACGCCTTTGCAAAATTATCATCCGTAACGCTATCTGTAAATATATCCAGGCGTTTGTAATCCACTAAAGACTGTGCCCAGAATTCACGGTTATCTGTATTGCGTTTCTCTAACAGACTCTCGATCACAAAATCACGGTAACTCGCTTTTAAAGGTGTTAAATCCACGGTCTTACCAGTCTTCTGCTCCATATAAAGATTGTTCAGCTCGGTGGTAAATGAAGCGACACTCCAACCATCAAACATCGCATGATGAAACTGGAAGACCAGGATGTTTTCCTGCAGGGTTTGCAGCAAACTCATCCTCCATAATCTTCCTCTATGAACTTCAAAAGGACGCGCACGACCTTCTGCCAGGTAATTACGCAGATAAACAGCTGTTTCTTCGGATTCTATATTGCGGTATTCTATTGCGGCTTCACCTTGCCTGTACACTACCTGAATGCCCTGCGAATAAATATGAAGATCAAATCTGGTACGTAAAATAGAGTGCTTTGCAATTAATTGATTGACTGCCTTTTCAAAAATAACTTTGTCCAGCAATAAAGGTATTTTAAAAACTAACTGATCATGATAAACTGCCTGCTCTGGATTGAGCTGAGAGGCATAAACCATCCCATTCTGGATATCACTCATTGGATAAATATCCTCAATATCAGCTTCGTCGTCCAGATCAGACAAGATACGTGCACGCAAGGAATCCAGTTCTGACAGTACACCATCACGAACCGATGGTCCCTGCTCATCCACAACAGTATGTTCCGAATCAATCAACGCAGATAAACTACTGATTGTTGAACATTCGTATAAATCATATAAGCGGATACCATCATTAAATGCTTTACGCAAACGGCTGATTACCCCAATCGCTACAATCGAGTCTCCACCGAGTTTAAAGAAATCGTCATGAATATCAGGTTCCTCAATTTCCAGAGATAAAGCCCAGATTTCCCTTACCTTTTTTTCAGTTTCTGTCAGCACGCCTGGTTCCTCAATTCTGCCAGCCATTTTAGCTGCTTTCACGTCAGGCAATGCTTTCCTGTCCAGTTTACCATTCACAGTTAAAGGAAATGCTTCCAGCTCCATAAACACCTGAGGAACCATGTATTCTGGTAAACGCGACTCGAGGTAAGCAATCAGTGAATCCTTCTCATAAGCAGCAGCAGGTATTACATAACCCACCAGACGTTTCTGTCCGGACTCATCTTCGGCAGCAAGCACAACACCCTGGTTGACCAGGCCACTTTGTGCAATAGTCCGTTCAATCTCTCCCAGTTCAATCCGGTAACCCCTGACTTTCACCTGATCATCACGGCGTCCTATAAATTCGACATTGCCATCTCCAAGCCACC
>NZ_JACHCC010000022.1:0-3413 GCF_014207135.1 Pedobacter cryoconitis
GTCTGATGGCTTTGCTCATCCTGAGCCTGCCCTGTCAAACGATGACATATTATTGAAAGAAGTTAGTATGAAGAACAAACAACAGTTTATTGCTCTTGAAAGCTTCGGATGATTAGTATTACTCGACTATGCTGTCACCAGCTTTACATCTATAACCTATCAACGTAGTAGTCTGCTACGGTCCTATATGGAATTCTCATCTCGTGGCTAGTTTCGCACTTAGATGCTTTCAGCGCTTATCTATTCCCAACGTAGCTACTCTGCAATGCCCCTGGCGGAACAACAGATTCACTAGAGGTTAGTCCAACCCGGTCCTCTCGTACTAAGGTCAGCCCCACTCAAAATTCCTACGCCCACAACAGATAGGGACCGAACTGTCTCGCGACGTTCTGAACCCAGCTCGCGTGCCACTTTAATCGGCGAACAGCCGAACCCTTGGGACCTTCTCCAGCCCCAGGATGTGACGAGCCGACATCGAGGTGCCAAACCTCCCCGTCGATATGAGCTCTTGGGGGAGATCAGCCTGTTATCCCCAGCGTACCTTTTATCCTTTGAGCGATGGCCCTTCCATGCAGAACCACCGGATCACTATATCCGTCTTTCGACCCTGCTCGGCTTGTCTGCCTCACAGTCAAGCAAGCTTATGCTATTGCACTCCTCATACGGTTACCAAGCGTATTGAGCTTACCTTTGAAAGCCTCCGTTACCTTTTTGGAGGCGACCACCCCAGTCAAACTACCCATCAAACAATGTCCTCCCCTGAAGGAGTTAGACACCGAATACAAAAAGGGTGGTATTTCAACGTTGACTCCACAACACCTAGCGATGCCACTTCATAGTCTCCCACCTATCCTACACATCTTGTATCCAATGTCAATGTTAAATTGTAGTGAAGGTGCATGGGGTCTTTCCGTCCCGTTGCGGGTACCCGGCGTCTTCACCGGGACCACAATTTCACCGAGCTCATGGCTGAGACAGCGCCCAGATCGTTACACCATTCGTGCAGGTCGGAACTTACCCGACAAGGAATTTCGCTACCTTAGGACCGTTATAGTTACGGCCGCCGTTTACTGGGGCTTCGATTCAATGCTTCTCCTTGCGAATGACATCCCCTCTTAACCTTCCAGCACCGGGCAGGTGTCAGGCCTTATACTTCATCTTTCGATTTTGCAAAGCCATGTGTTTTTGTTAAACAGTCGCCTGGGCCTTTTCACTGCGGCTGACATTGCTGTCAGCGCCCCTTCTCCCGAAGTTACAGGGCCATTTTGCCGAGTTCCTTAGCCATGATTCACTCGAGCACCTTAGAATTCTCTTCCCGGATACCTGTGTCGGTTTGCGGTACGGGTTTTTATAACCTGAAGCTTAGCGGTTTTTCTTGGAAGTCTGATTACCTGCGCTATCCACTTACCCGAAGGCTTGCGGTACTATCGACCTTCAGCTAGAGTGGCGGATTTGCCTACCTCTCCAATACCTACAGTCTTTAACGATCTATTCCGTCAGATCGCGGCAGTGTCACTACTCCGTCCCCACATCGCAGTTATAAAAAGTACTGGAATATTAACCAGTTGTCCATCGAATTTCCCCTTCGGGTTCTCCTTAGGCCCCGACTAACCCTGATCCGATTAGCGTTGATCAGGAAACCTTATCCTTTCGGTGGGCAGGTTTCTCGCCTGCCTTATCGTTACTTATGCCTACATTTGCTTTTCCAGAAGCTCCACCACAACTTACGTCATAACTTCGCTGCCGCTGGAATGCTCCCCTACCGTAATATTAATATTACCCATAGCTTCGGTATACTACTTGATGCCCGTTTATTATCCATGCACGATCGCTCGACTAGTGAGCTGTTACGCACTCTTTAAATGAATGGCTGCTTCCAAGCCAACATCCTAGCTGTCTATGCAATCGCACCTCGTTAGTTCAACTTAGTAGTAATTTAGGGACCTTAGCTGATGGTCTGGGTTCTTTCCCTCTCGGCCCGTGACCTTAGCACCCCGGGCCTCACTGCAGTGTATATTTAATAGCATTCGGAGTTTGTCTGGATTTGGTAGGATTTGACTCCCCCGCACCCAATCAGTAGCTCTACCTCTATTAAACTTAACCACCACGCTGTTCCTAAAAACATTTCGGGGAGTACGAGCTATTTCCCAGTTTGATTAGCCTTTCACCCCTACCCACAGATCATCCGGAAACTTTTCAACGTTTATCGGTTCGGTCCTCCAGTACGTGTTACCGCACCTTCAACCTGTCCATGGGTAGATCACAAGGTTTCGCGTCTACCTCCCCTGACTATACGCCCTATTCAGACTCGCTTTCGCTTCGGCTGCGTGTCTTAAACACTTAACCTTGCCAGAGAAGAGTAACTCGTAGGCTCATTATGCAAAAGGCACGCCGTCACGCCACCTGGACGCTCCGACCGCTTGTAAGTACACAGTTTCAGGTTCTATTTCACTCCCCTGTTCGGGGTTCTTTTCACCTTTCCCTCACGGTACTGGTTCACTATCGGTCTCTCAGGAGTATTTAGCCTTACCGGATGGTGCCGGCAGATTCCCACAAGGCGTCTCCGACCTCGCGGTACTCAGGATACTACTAGACTAATGTTACTTACGTGTACGCGGCTCTCACGCTATTTTGCCAGGCTTCCCATCCTGTTCCACTTCATTTCATTAATGCCATATTGTAGTCCTACAACCCCAGCTATGCCGTAACATAACTGGTTTGGGCTTCTTCCTGTTCGCTCGCCACTACTTAGGAAATCATTATTATTTTCTCTTCCTCTGCTTACTTAGATGTTTCAGTTCGGCAGGTTTGCGCATCGTAATGCGACTAGTCTTCAACTAGCCAGGTTTCCCCATTCGGAAATCTCCGGATTAATTCATATTTGCTAATCCCCGGAGCTTATCGCAGCTTATCACGTCCTTCATCGCCTCTGAGAGCCAAGGCATCCCCTGTGTACTCTTTCTTACTTTCTTCTCTCCATAGCCTTTTGCGCCTATGGAAATGCTTTTTTTGATTGTTGTTATCTCTACGGTTACATTGCTGTTCCCTTCAAGCTAACAACGTCTCTATTGTTGTTTGCTCTTCTTTATTAACTTCTTCCAATATGTCAAAGAACTTTTCTATCCCCGGTACATTGCTATACCTATTTCTATGCCTTTTATCTTAAGCATGGGTGATGGTGGAGAATAACGGAGTCGAACCGTTGACCTCCTGCGTGCAAGGCAGGCGCTCTAGCCAGCTGAGCTAATCCCCCTTAGAATTTACTTATGTAGTCCCGAGCAGATTTGAACTGCTGACCCCTACATTATCAGTGTAGTGCTCTAACCAAACTGAGCTACGGGACTAGATGTCTTTACTGCAGTATGAGAACACTATATGATGTTTCATCCTATGGGTTTTTCTTTTGAGATTTT
>NZ_JACHCC010000022.1:3510-5432 GCF_014207135.1 Pedobacter cryoconitis
ACTATATAACGATCGTTATATCATTTACGTAGCGGGTAGTCTACCTTTCTCCAGAAAGGAGGTATTCCAGCCGCACCTTCCGGTACGGCTACCTTGTTACGACTTAGCCCCAGTTATCGGTTTTACCCTAGGACGCTCCTTGCGGTTACATACTTTAGGTACCCCCAACTTCCATGGCTTGACGGGCGGTGTGTACAAGGCCCGGGAACGTATTCACCGTATCATTGCTGATATACGATTACTAGCGAATCCAACTTCAAGAGGTCGAGTTGCAGACCTCTATCCGAACTGTGAATGGCTTTTGGAGATTTGCTTGCTGTTACCAGCTTGCTGCCCTCTGTACCATCCATTGTAGCACGTGTGTAGCCCCGGACGTAAGGGCCATGATGACTTGACGTCGTCCCCTCCTTCCTCTCTGTTTGCACAGGCAGTCTGTTTAGAGTCCCCACCATGACGTGCTGGCAACTAAACATAGGGGTTGCGCTCGTTGCGGGACTTAACCCAACACCTCACGGCACGAGCTGACGACAGCCATGCAGCACCTAGTTTCGTGTCCTTGCGGACTCATCTATCTCTAAATGATTCACTAACTTTCAAGCCCGGGTAAGGTTCCTCGCGTATCATCGAATTAAACCACATGCTCCTCCGCTTGTGCGGGCCCCCGTCAATTCCTTTGAGTTTCAATCTTGCGACCGTACTCCCCAGGTGGAATACTTAACGCTTTCGCTTAGCCGCTAACTGTGTATCGCTAACAGCGAGTATTCATCGTTTAGGGCGTGGACTACCAGGGTATCTAATCCTGTTTGATCCCCACGCTTTCGTGCCTCAGCGTCAATAAAATCATAGTAAGCTGCCTTCGCAATCGGTGTTCTGTGACATATCTATGCATTTCACCGCTACTTGTCACATTCCGCCTACCTCTAATTCATTCAAGCTCTTCAGTATCAAGGGCACTGCGATGGTTGAGCCACCGTCTTTCACCCCTGACTTAAAAAGCCGCCTACGCACCCTTTAAACCCAATAAATCCGGATAACGCTTGGATCCTCCGTATTACCGCGGCTGCTGGCACGGAGTTAGCCGATCCTTATTCCTTCGGTACATTCAGCTACTTACACGTAAGTAGGTTTATTCCCGAATAAAAGCAGTTTACGACCCAGAGGGCTGTCTTCCTGCACGCGGCATGGCTGGTTCAGAGTTGCCTCCATTGACCAATATTCCTTACTGCTGCCTCCCGTAGGAGTCTGGTCCGTGTCTCAGTACCAGTGTGGGGGGTCATCCTCTCAGATCCCCTAGACATCGTGGTCTTGGTGGGCCGTTACCCCGCCAACTAACTAATGTCACGCATGCCCATCTTAATCCTATAAATATTTGATCATTGTACAATGCTGTACTGTGATTTTATGCGGTGTTAATCCGAATTTCTTCGGGCTATCCCCCTGATTAAGGTAGGTTGCATACGCGTTACGCACCCGTGCGCCACTTTCCCTTCTAGCAAGCTAAAAGGTATCGTTCGACTTGCATGTATTAGGCCTGCCGCTAGCGTTCATCCTGAGCCAGGATCAAACTCTCCATTGTAAAATGTTGTGTTTGAACGCTGACCATTCTTAACTTGTATTAATAATAGTCTTTATTCTTATTTGTCTGTCAGAATAGACTTAAAAAACTTGCGCGGTTCATGTACTTTGAACTTGTACTAGTTTACCTCGCTACGTTTGTAAATGACATCTCTTTAATGAACTTCTCGGTAGTACCTCACGGTTACCTATATATGTTGCAATGTTTCGTTTCCAGCGCCTCAGGTCTTATTGTTCCTGTTTTACTCTCTTCAATTCATCGTTTCAATCTTGTTTTTTAGAACCCTTAACATCCGTTAAGAATCTTTCCCTTTTTGTTGGGACTGCAAAGGTAGGAATCTTTTTTA
>NZ_JACHCC010000023.1 GCF_014207135.1 Pedobacter cryoconitis
AAATACCATACGGCATTTTTCAGGCAGCTTTTCAACCTCTTCATTCATCAATTCCAATAACAGTATGTAGTGTATCCTGTCTTCCAGATCTCCGGCATCGGTAAGATGCTCCTTCATTGGCATTATGTCACCATCATGAGCATTAGCTTTAATTGCCATAAAAACCGCAGTCTCCGTTGAGAAAAGTAAATCTATTCAGCCAAATATCAGCTCATATTTCAAGAGAAAAATTTGACAAGTTAGTCTTGAAACACCAAAGTGATAAACATGCCAAAGGACTAAAGCTGGATTCGACTGGTGAGTACGCTCTTCTGTCCGATAAGTGGAGCAGGGTGACGGTAAATTAAAGTATTGATCTGTAGCAAGACAAACTACTACCGTACCTGGAACAATAACTCCAATTAATCAATGGTCTTCATCCGCCTTTAGACGAATAAGACCATTGATTTTTTTATTGTAATTTTAATATATCCGGAATGCCTATTTTTTCTCCGGCATTAGCACCAGTCTGATATAGTTCTTTCCAGTCACATATTTAGCAGCAATTTCCTTCAAACTCTCAGGAGTTACCTTCGCCATGGTTGCATCATAATCAAACACCTGGCTTAAAGGCTCTTTAGAAATCATTTGCTCACTTAAATAGCCCGACCAGAAGTCATTCGTTTTCAACTGTGTCTCTCTGCTTCTTGCATCCTCTGCTTTAAATTTATTTACATTTTCCAAAGACGGCCCGTCTTTCTTCAGCTTGTTCACCTCATCAACAGCCGAAGCGATCAGACGTTCCACATTTTCCGGTGCACAACCAAAAGAAACCACCAGTCTAAATCTTTCTTCAGGAAATTTAGATGCGCCCGCTTGTACGCCTGGTGAATAAACGCCGCCCTCATCCTCACGCAGTCTTTCCAGCATTCTGATCTCCAGAGCTTCTTTCATTGCATCTAATTTCAGGCTGTTTTCATAACTGTAATTCAATGCTCCGGAGAACACCAGGTAAACCGTGGCTTTCGGCTCTGAACCTTTATACACCGTCTTAGAAATCACACCTTCAGGAATCCGGATACCCAGGTTTTTTGCGTCTTCCTTTTTACCAGTAGAAGGAAGTGAGGCCAGATATTTCTCCAGTAAAGGTTTGATCTGTGCTTCATCTATACTACCTACAAAGGTAAAGGTAAGATCTGATGCATTAGAGAACCGTTCTTTGTAAATAGCATAAGCCCTATCCAGGCTGATCTGGTTGACCTTATCCAGACTTGGTCCCGTACGGCGAACATTATAATTACTCAATACTGCACTAACGGTATCACTAAACACTTTGTTAGGATCATCTGACCTGTTGGCCAGTCCGTCTTTCGCCTTGGCAATGATCCCTTTAAAGATCTCTCCATCTTTACGAGGTTCAGTAATATAACCATACAATAACTGAAGCGCTGTTTCCAAATCTTTTGGTGTTGCGCTACCGTAAAATCCCTGCGTGCGTTCTCCGATATATGGCCCAACCCCTAGCTGTTTGCCTGTTAAAAATTTATCCAATTGCGTAGCACTATAATTGCCTACACCACCTGATTCCACTACACTTGCAGCATTTTCCGCACTTTGAAAATCTGCATCACTATACAATGAAGTCCCACCATTAGAGAACGCATTAAACTGGATCTGGTTATTTTTAAAATCCGTTTTCTTTAAAATAACTTTTACCCCGTTGCTTAAAGTAAGTGTGGTAATCCCAAGCTTCGCATCCTTTTCTTCTTTAACAATTTTTCCCGGAACCGGGGCAGTTGCCAGCAATGGCAACGTACTTACATCATCTTTAAAAGCTTCCAGTTTTTCATCATTTACACTAGCTACCCAGCTCAGCACCTTAGCTTCGTCTGGTAACGTGGCTTTATCTTTATCGGGAGCCAAAACCACAATATCCCTGTTGCTATCTTGTATGTAATCTTTGCTTACTGCATTCAGTTCAGCAAGGGTAATACCAGGAATAAACTTATGGACCAGATCATTTTCTTTTACAATACCCGGAGCCGCAGTTTGCTGCAGGAAATTCTGCAGGTATTCTGCAACATAAGATTCCGACTCGGTTTTATCCTTCTCTTTAACAGCAGCTTCCATGCTGCTCAGCTTGTTTTGTTTAGCCCTATCCAGTTCCGTCTGTGTAAAACCAAAAAGCTGTGCCCGGCGGCTTTCCCTCCAAACTGCTTTAAAACCTTTTTCCAGCTCTCCTGGTTTGGCCACTACACTGGCCACATAACTATCCAGACCTCCTAGTAGTCCACCAATACCTGCACCGCCCTCTAAAAATGGAGGGTCAGCTTGTCTGGATAATTCGGTGTAACGGTTGCTCAGCATTTGATTAAATAATCCGCGGATCAGCGAAGCACGATAGTCGCTTTCTGTTTTCATTTCCGGTTCTGTATGTTTGATCATCACCTGGACAATGGTATTAGTCATTTCTTTATCGGTGACCACCATAAACTGATTTTTACCAGTTAAAGGAACCCTGTACTTTGTTCTTGGTTTTTCGCTGGCCGGGTTCTTCAGGTCAGAAAATTTCGCCTTGATGGCTTGTTCCATCTTGACTACATCGATATCCCCAACAACAATCAGGGCCTGTAAATTTGGACGGTACCAGTCGCGGTAATAAGAACGGATTGCTTCCGGTTTAAAATTCAATAAAACCTCGTCTGTTCCAATAGGTATCCGGGAAGCATACCTGGAGTGGTTCAGCATGACAGGCAGAAATTGTCTCTGCATCCGCTCAGAAGCACCTTTTCCCAGGCGTTTTTCTTCCATAACTACCCCACGCTCCTTATCGATTTCTACCGGATCCAGGGTTGCTTCCTGTGCCCAGTCACGCATGATCTGGATTCCGTTCTTCAGGATTTCCGGATTATCACTTGGCAGAGGCAACTGATATACAGTTTCATCAAAACTGGTATAGGCATTTAAATCCGCACCAAAGCGCACACCAGATTTTTGCAGATAGTTCACCAGCTCACTTTTCGGAAAATGCTTAGTTCCGTTGAAGCTCATATGCTCCATAAAATGCGCCAATCCCTGCTGATCCTCTGTTTCCAGAATAGACCCTACTTTATTGGCCAGGTACATCACTACCCTATTCTTTGGTTCCTTATTCTGGCGAATGTAATAGGTAAAACCATTTGGTAATTTACCTACACGAACAGAGGGATCCAATGACAAACCTCCCTGAGTAAGCGTATTAGCGGCAGCAACCTGCTTTCCTGAGGGTTTAGTTTTTTTAACCTGCCCATCGGTAACAGATGGCAGCAACATTCCCGCGACGAGCGCAGCAATTAATAGTTTTTGGTTTTTATATAACATATATTGTGCTTTTGTATTGATTCATTTCATGGTTATTTGTACATATCTATTTTTTTTCGGAGCAGAAATCTGCTCTTTTTCTACTTCAAAAGCTTCAGGATCCCCTCGCTATCAATAATAAGTATGCCCCCGCCGGTCTTCAGTGATGCCTTTCTGCAACCGGTATGTATAGCGGCGCTGTCCAAACATCGATGATATGCATCGAAATAATGAACACAGGCAATTCTGAAGATTGTAAATCCTCTAAACTTTAACCCTATCCGCTGTTTCCGGGAATTTGTTAAGTTCTTTGAATCTGGACCGTGTATTGTCCTTAATCAAGATACGTTTCATAACTTAAAGAGTCAGTACCATAACGGGATCTGTAAGCCTTTACTATTTCGTTAATGTAAAGATCTACGTCTTTTCTTTTAAGATCTTTTAAAGATTGATTTTTTCTTTCGCTATCAATCTGTGTATTCATTTTAGCTTTAAAATCGTTAATCTTGCTCACAAAAACATCCACAGGAATCTGGTAGGCACTGTACTTTAAACCGCCATTGACTATAGGGATATATTTATTCAATACCTCTTGTTTATTTCCCACCAGGGAGTCGGAAAGTTCTGATTCAGGTGTCTGTGCGAAACCGCTAAGAGCCGACAGCACCAATACCATATTAATTAATTTAATTTTCATGTTACTCATTCAGTTTATAATATTATAAAATTTTCCATTAGGCCTATATCTCCATTAAAGATTTATTAACACGGAATTTATTGACCCCAGACGATAACCAGGGGTTAGTTAACATCTCTGGTTATTTTACCTTCAAAACTGGCTAAGGGTTATCTTTGTAGCTGTATCACCATATTAGGTTGTTGGTT
>NZ_JACHCC010000024.1 GCF_014207135.1 Pedobacter cryoconitis
GAGTTCCAGTACCTCAGTAATATGATAAGGTACACTCCCTTCCAACTGGTCGATAAACCACAACCGCTCCTGACTGAATGACAATGGAATACGGTCCGGCCGGGATTGCACAGTAAATGCCGGTAATAAAGCATCAACGTCTTTCCCTTCTAAATATGCCGCCAGCGTTGCAATCGTAGGATAAGTAAACAATTCTTTGACCGCAAGCTCTATCAATAACTCTTTACGTATAGCAGCCGCCAATCGCATAGCCAATAATGAATGTCCACCCAGATCAAAGAAATTATCATATACTCCGACACGTTCTACTCCCAGTAATTCCTTCCAGATGAGTTCCAGCAGCTGTTCTGTTTTATTACGGGCAGCAGTAAATGCGACAGAGGTCATTTTTTCTTCCTCAACATCCGGTAAAGCTTTTCGGTCAATCTTACCATTAGAAGTCAGCGGGATCTCCTTCAGCTCTACCCATAATGCAGGAATCATATAGTCTGGTAAATGTCCCTTCAACCACGACTGTATATCCTCTTTATCAAATATTTCCTGACTTAACACATAGCCAACAAGCCGTTTATTACCTGTATGATCAGCTTTCGCCAGCACCACACACTCCGCTATCTGTGGATGTTGTCTTAATATATTTTCAATCTCTCCCAGCTCTATGCGATACCCACGGATCTTAACCTGGTCATCTATTCTTCCCAGATATTCCAGATTACCATCTGGCAGCCACCGCACCAAATCTCCGCTTCTGTATAATCTTTTTTCGGCATCAAAAGGGTCAGTTATAAATTTCTCCGCCGTTAATGCAGGTAAGTTTAAATATCCTCTTGCGAGCTGAGGACCTCCAATGCATAATTCTCCCGGAACACCTATAGGAGAAAACCCTAAATTGGCATCCAAAACATACACTACACTATTTAAAACAGGTTTACCAATAGACGGTAAAATAGCTCCCTCCTGATCAGATAACTGGTAACTGGTAGTGACAATTGTATTTTCTGTCGGACCATAATTATTAACCAGTATACACGACAGATCAGTTGTATTCACAGCGGGTAAACGATCCCCGCCAGTAAGCAGGAATTTCAGACTGGTTTCCCGTTTGTTTAAGGTATTGATCATTTCTGTCACCAGACCTGTAGCCATGAAACTATGCGTAATGGAAGCCGAAACAAAATACTTCATCAAATCTTCAGGTGAGATGCGGATATCATCATTCAGTAGATGTACAGTACTTCCTGCCGATAAATAAGGCCATATTTCCCATCCGAAAGCATCAAAACCTACACTGGCCATCGAGGTACTCTGGCTTTCAGCTGTTAGTTCGTATGCTGCAATATGCCAGTGAATCAGATTCACCACACTATGGTGTTCTATCATTACCCCTTTAGGCCGCCCCGTAGAACCCGAAGTATAGATCACATAGGCCAGGTCACTGGATTTTATATCATAAGTCATTTGAACTACAGGCTGCTGTTGTAAAACAGCACTTAGATCATCAAGGCAAAACACTTCAATTTCTTTCTCCTGATCATTACATAAATAAGCATAAGATGTTGTGGTCAATACGAATTGACAATTACAGTCTGCCAATACATAAGCAATCCGCTCTTCCGGATAACTCGTATCAACCGGAACATAAGCCCCTCCCGCTTTCAGTATTCCCAGTATACCAATAATCATTTCCAGACTTCTGTCTATGCAAATCGGGACAAGAGATTCCCGATCAACGCCTTTATTTTTCAGGTAATGTCCTAATTGACTGGACCTTTCGCTCAGTTCCCGGTAAGTTAATCTGTTATCTCCGCTCACCAGTGCAATATGATCCGGTGTACGGTTAACCTGCTCTTCAAATAAATCGACCACTGTCTTTTCTGCCGGCAGCAAATATTCATTGGCGAGGTTGCTAAACAAGTTAAGCTTAAGATATTCCGGAGTCGTGACGATATTATTCTTCATCAGACTCTCGTAGTGTTCGAGATAGGCCATTAACGCTTCATCAAAATAAGCATGAATTTCCTCCAGACTCTTGCCAGACAGCAATTTTTTCCGTAGACTATAGTTGACAACCAAATGATCAGCAGTTAAATTTGTCGTACAGTCCAGATAAGTATTGGTTAACTCATAACCATCAATCGCTAAAGCCTCATTATCCGTTTCGGACATACTTTCTTTAAGTACTTCCTCATCCAGTTTTTCATAAACATGGAAGTTCACAAAATTAAATATGGCATCAAAAAAAGGATTTCCGTCAACTGATGGTTCATTTACAATTTTTGTAATTTCTAAAAGACTGGTCCTGTCCCTTTCTTTAAGCTGAAATAACTTATGTTCAATCTGCTCAAAGTAACTGCGCCAGGTAGAAACAGTGCTTCCTTTTTCAAATCTCGCCGGACTTGTATTTAAAAAGCAGCCCAGTAATTTATCACCGTCTTCTAAGATTGGTCTGTTATTGGTCACCAGCCCGACAGTTAGCTCATCTTCATAAGTAAGAATACCCAGCGCAAATAAATAAGCGCCAAGGAAAAGTCCTTTTAAGGAGATATTGTCCTGCTTTGTTTTCTCCTTCAGCTTCTCGAGAAATTGGATATCATACTCTTTGACAAAGGTCCGATACTGATCTTCAATGGAAAAGATATTCAGTCTTTTATAACCCGATAATTCTTTTTTCCAGAATTCCGTGTTACTTTCATCCCTTTTTGCCACGAGATTTTCGATTACATAATCTTTATAATTACACTTTAGTAATGTCGTTGAAACAAAATCCTTCTCCGTGCTCAGGCTGGTACATAACTGATACAGTTCAGTATTAAAGGAAGCTACACTCCAGCCATCAAGGATCGCATGATGAAACTGGAATACAAGCATATTATATTTATCCCATCCAAAAACAGAGGCTCTCCATAATGGAGCCTTCTGCATTACAAATGGCCTGTTACGTTCTTTGGCCAGATAGGCTTCCATTATATTTTTGATATCTTCTGAACGAACAGCAGTAATATCAAAATAATCAATTTCAGCAGCTATAGTTTTATAAACTATCTGCAAATCTTCACTAGCCACATCCAGAGAAAAAGCTGTTCTTAAGATACTGTGCTTTTTAACCAGGATATCAAATGCCTTTTTGATTATTTCCTGATTAAAATTCTTTGGAATTTTAATCACAAACTGATCGTGATAAAGTGCTTCCTCAGGATTTAATAACGAAGCATACACCATTCCCCGTTCAATATCACTCATCGGATAAATATCCTCTATCTGATCAGCGTCAGTAAATGCAGGTAAAGCCAGTTCTTTAAGTCTTTCGAATTCATCTCTGACCTCCTGATAAACCTGTAATTTATGTTCGTTTTCGGCTGTATTATCATCAATCAGCACTGCTAACTGCGATAATGTGTTTCCTCTGTATACATCAAAGACACTTACCCGTTTACCGAATACATCAGCTATTTTACTAACTACTCTGATTACACGGATCGAATCTCCCCCCAGTTCAAAGAAATTATCATGGATACCAGCCTGTTCTATTCCCAGTAATTCCTGCCAGATCTCAGCCAGTTTTTGCTCCGTTTCATTAC
>NZ_JACHCC010000025.1 GCF_014207135.1 Pedobacter cryoconitis
TGAACTCCTTGGGGTAAGCTTTTCTTTCTCGTGACATAGTCTGTTAAGTTATTAAATTCCCTTAACTTACTGTCTGTTCAAATGTAGCAACTCCAATTAGAATCTAATTTATTAAAGGTGATCGACTCTGTGCCGATATTATTGTTCTTAATGGTTATAATTCTGTATCCAAATGTCTGATCATTAATAATCATGGTTTTGACGGCCTTTTCTATTTGATATGAGCAAGCAAGGCTCGAATACTGAAGTATATTTTTTTCAGAGGTCTCATCTTCCATATGATAATGTCCGCAAAAGATAATCACCTCATTTTTAATTTCAAGTAATACCCGTTTTACCTCGTCTCGTCTGCCCAAAGCAGCTCCAAGGTTATCTATTGGAGTAATGATTTCCAAAACCGGATGATGCAAAAAGATAATAATTTTTTTCTCAGTTTTCAGCTCGTCTTTGAACCATTCAAATTGCCCGGCACTAATGGAATTAGAAGAAGTATCCAGATAAATATATTTGAAATAGTCGTCTTCCTGAACATAGTTCATCTCTTGTTCACCTGTTATAAAATCAGGAACATAATATTTTGAGACCTCTGAATAATAGTCATGATTTCCCAGAATAATCCTGGGTTTAAGCCTATACTCATTAATTATCTCAAAGAAACCTTTATTCGACTCTGTTGAGCCGATGTCACCACCGAATACAACCTCAGAGATCCCTTTTTTAACAATGTCATTTAGGACGGTCCTTAAATTTTCCTGATATGCACCGGCTTCTTCACGATAAGCCATTTTTCCTGAACCTAATCCCTCATTTGTTAGAAAAACTTGTTGTCCCAAATGTGTATCTGTTAAAAAAGCTATTTTCTTCATAGTAATGTATTTCGCTGAATGAATATGGTATTTAGCAAAAATAGATATTTCTCAATCCCCCTGCTTTCATGATCTGAAATTTGTTGTGTAAAAAAGTAAGATAATTGGAATGAACATCCATCACTTAGATAACCTATTTCAACTTTAGTGTAAGGATGATTGATTCTATGATCTGCATTTTTAGGAACCTGTGCATAGCCACCACATAATAGCTATATTAGGATATAAAAGATGAAATACCTCACTCTCAATCTAGTAATTCCCATTGCAGTGATCTCATTTGCTTTGTTCACTAAGTGGTGGTATGTATTGCCGATAGATGCTCCAGACACAATTCTAAACGGTTTCCCTCTACCCTTCATTTGTGAGGGCTGGCACACATCTTTATCTTTACAAATTTTCGTTCTGGAATTTCTAGTGGATTTTCTGGTGTATTTCCTATTCTGGTTTATAGCTATATATATAATAAACAAATACGTTATTACAATCCGAATTGATAGTCATAGAAGAGTTTATAGAGATATTCGGAGAGCATTAAGAGGGCTCACTCTTCTAACCATATTAAGCTTTGTTTTTATTACAGCCGGTTCAGACAACATATTCTACTTTAAAAGACCCTGGGATATGAAAACAGTGAAAACCGGGTATAAACTCATCTGGGATAATCAGGTTAAATAAGATTATATCTTCTCAAAATACTTCCCTTTAAATTGATACTTGATTTTCTCACTAGTAATTTTACCATTTGAGCGTATTAAAGGAATAGCAATTATCTTGTTTTTTTTATCGTAAACAATCGAATAATCCGGAACCTCCTGGTCTCTATTAGAATGACTACTTACATCTGCTTCATACCCCAATTGGTTTTTAATACCAGACTTAGTTTTGATCAAAACCGCTTTGTCATTTAATTTTCCGTCATCAACCGAGAATATTTTCACATTATGATAAGACAACGCTGAACTTAAGACTGAGATACTTTGGGTTACATAAAATGTTTTATTCCCGGAAACCACATCATTGATTTGAGTGTAAAAAGCCATATCGTCCTTAGGAAGTTCTTTGGAAAGGACCTTTTTCCCATTCTTGAACTGGAAAATTTTATTATATCTTCTCATCGTTCCACCCGTTTCATCATCCCAGGAGTATATTCTAAAATTCCCATCTTCGGAGGTTACTATTTTCAGCCCATTTTTAACCAGATTTTTGAAATCATAGCGAATTGTCCCAGGATTTTTCTGAATGTATTTTAACAACAGTTTACTGAAAATAGAATTGTATTTCACTGCCGAATCCGAGGCATAAACTTTATCACTGGAACCATCATAAGAAGCCCAATAATTGCTTTTTGCAAAGGCTTTGTCCAATTTTAGCTCTTCGTTTTTGAGGTTTTGCCCAAATCCTGAAGTAGCTATAAATAAGAAGAGGAAAGTTATTGTTTTCATTTACACAGTTAAGATCAAAATTCGTTGGTTAAAAGCACTTTTAAATGCTAATATATTGGATAATGATGATAATTAAAGACATTCTCGTAAACTTATCCTAGTATAGGACAAATTTGTCCGTTCCTGGCCTGAGTTTACATAAGAAAGTTTTTCAAAGCAGAAAAATGAGTATAGAAAACGAACATCCCAAGAAAGGGAAAGGAGGCAGA
>NZ_JACHCC010000026.1 GCF_014207135.1 Pedobacter cryoconitis
TGGTACTGCGGTAACACGTGGGAGAGTAGGTCGGTGCCAAATCTTAAAGAAAGCCTGTAGGAAACTACAGGCTTTTCTTGTTTATAACCTTTTTGTAAACCAACAACGAAATAACCCCGGCTGCTCAGTGCAGACCGGGGTTATTTCGTTTAGAAATTATATTAATTGCGGTAAGTATGAAGATCTTCTACGATCTGCATACCAGAGGACGTATAAAGCTGTATTGCCCCTGAGTTACTCTTTAAGACTTTAAGGTCAACAGCATTCGCCTGGCGCTTCTGAAATACGCTGAAAACATGCGTTAACAGTAATGCACCTAATCCCTGTCTCCGCCTGCGGGGATGGATCGCGAGATCCTTAATGAAAGCACTGGTCCAGCATTGGGCAAAACCCACCAGGCCAATTTCATCATAGATTAGAAAACATAAAGAAGGATCATATTCGCCATCAGAAATTAAAGCTGTCCACCAATCAATAAAAGTAGTCTTATCATCTGCTGTATCCTGATCAGGTAGCTGCAAGAGTTGGTAAGCCTGGAGTGCATTGTTTTCTGTGAAATTGACCAGGCTGATACCTTCTGGCCAAATAGGCGAAATAATCGGTGTATCAAGTTTACGGGACATCCGGAACCCAGGAAGATTTATACTATCTTTTTGTTTATTCATTCTCAATAGCTTTAGGATTAAAGCAAATTACAAAAATCCGGATTAAGAATTGTCAAGGTTTCGAAAGGATAATTTCTATCTTTAACATAGATGGAAGAATTATTTTTGGTAGTTGTTATGCTAAGGGAGGAGTGCTTTGCCTAATTTATACATTATTGCTGGTTGTAATGGAGCAGGGAAGACGACGGCGAGTTATACGATTTTGCCTGAGATTCTGAATTGCATGGAATTTGTAAATGCAGACAATATTGCTGCTGGCTTATCTCCTTTTAATCCTGAAAGGGTAGCTTTTGAATCGGGTAGGATTATGTTGCATAGGATTCGTGAGCTGATGGTAGCTAGGGCCGATTTTGCTTTCGAAACAACATTAGCTACGCGGAGTTATGTTTCACTGGTGAAGGAAGCACATTTGATGGGATACAAAGTCAGTCTGCTTTATTTTTGGTTAAATTCTCCGGATCTGGCTGTAGAACGGGTAGCAAAAAGAGTAAGTAAAGGTGGGCACCATATCCCCGCGGATGTGATAGCACGCCGATATTATAGAGGTATCTATAATTTATATAATCTGTATATGCAAGTATGTGATGAATGGACACTTGTGGATAATATGGATTTAGTACCTGAAGTGATTGCAAAATATGATGGCTTTGGAAAAACAGTTTTTAATGACGAACTTTGGTTTACTATCATTAAACAGCAAGATCATGGAAAAACCTGATTCCTTATTTCAAAATGGCACTTTTACGGATAAAGTCATGATTGGTCTTAAAAAGGCCCTGCGCAAATTGGCCGAGGAAGCTGCGTTGAATGATGAAAGTCTTGTTATAGGGGATAAGGATGGTAATGTTAAGTCTGTCCCAGCCAAAGAACTGCTCAAAACACTTTCTAAATAGTCTATCATCCGGTAAACTATTATTAAACTGCTTATTTTCTTCTTATTTGTTTGATGACAAAGTCTTTTTGCCGGATTAATTTAGTCTCTGACATTGATTTTGAGCTGCCGACCGGTTATTCTGGTATGTTTATCCTGAAGAAATAGCATGGATCAGCTGTAAATTTGATGAATTCGTGCTTTTAGCTTAAGTAATAAGATACGGTTTAGAAGGAATAAGGCGATACAAACCTGCTTATGTGGCTCTGCTAAAATATTTGCTAAAGTTTTTATACTTGAAAACCACCACTTTAGTGTTTTAATACAAATAATAGTGGTGTAATGTTTGGAGGACGGCATAATTTTCCTACTTTTGCATCCCGCTTCGGAG
>NZ_JACHCC010000027.1 GCF_014207135.1 Pedobacter cryoconitis
TCAGCCGGCATGACTGGTATAAATCTTTCCAGGGCTTCGTCTTTTCAGGGTTCAGTGCTTCCCCACCAAAGATCACATAACGGATATCTACATGGGCCGCATGACTGGTCAGGTAATCCTGTAATACATAAAATGAGGAGGGAGTCTGGTTCAGTACCGTCACCTTTTCATCCAGCAGCAACTGACCAAACAAAGTGGAATCCTGCGTCGCAGCCCTGGGCACAATCACTAAGCGACCACCATAAAAAAGCGCCCCATACATTTCCCATACCGAAAAATCAAAACAGAACGAATGGAACATCGTCCAGACATCAGTCTCGTTGAAATCATACAAGGGCTGATCAGTCTCAAATAAACGAACCACATTGGAATCCTCAATCAGCACCCCTTTCGGACGTCCCGTTGAACCCGAAGTATAGATCACATAAGCAGCCTGATGGGCAGAACGCGCAACAATAGAAACCGACTGTGCATTGGCGATCGCCGCTGCATCCCTGTCCAGTTCAATCACTTCGATCGTTCCACTTTGACAGACCTCACTGCAATCACTATGGCTCACCAGGATAAATGCCCCAGTATCTTCCAGCGTATAACGGATACGGTCTTGCGGATAAGCCGGATCAACAGGCACATAAGCCCCTCCGGCTTTCAGAATACCCAGAATCCCCACAATCATATCCAGACTCCGGTTGATACAGATCGGAACCAGGGTTTCCTCTTTCACCCCTTTGCTCCGAAGGTAATAACCCAGCTGACTGGAACGTTTGTCCAGTTCCCGATAACTCAGATCCTCCCCCTGATAACTTACGGCAATAGCCTCAGGAACCCTTGCGACCTGCTCCATAAACAGATCAAGCATCGTTTTATCTCTTGGATAATCCGCAGAAGTCCCACTGAATACATCCAGTAAAATAGTTTCTTCTGCTTCAAGCAGCATCGGCAGGGAACCAATCTCTGCCGATGGATCAGCCACAATCGAATGTAGCAACTGCTCATAATGAGTCATCATCCGCAGGACTGTCCCTTCGGTAAACAGATCTGTACAATATTCAACAGACAATAATAAGCCTGTACTTCCTTCATGCAACGTAAAAGTCAGGTCAAACAAAGCCGTTGTATGCCCCGCTTCTGCGATCGAAAACTTCGTATCGCCCAAACTCAGCTTCGAGGCATCAGGTGTATTCTGTAAAACAAACATCACCTGGAACAATGGTCCCCGGCTCATATCCCTTTCCTTAATCACCGCATCCACCACACGCTCAAAAGGAATATCCTGCTGATCATAACTCTCCAGCAGTGTATTCTTTACCTGCTGCAACAAAGTCGTAAAAGCAGGAGTATCACTCAAATCACTGCGGATCGCAAGTGTATTGACAAAAAAGCCAATCAGCTCCTCAATCTCCCGCCGACGGCGCCCCGCTACCGGGGTTCCCACACAAATATCTTCCTGTCCGCTGTAACGGTACAGTAAAACCTGAAAGGCCGAAAACAAGGTCATAAATAAGGTCACCCCCTGCTGGCGGCTCAATGAATTCAGCTGTGAAGCCAGTTTCGGGTCCAGCATCATTTCTGTGACAGCACCGCGTTTACTCTGCACCGCTGGTCTTGGATAATCCAGCGGCAAATTCAATGGCTCCAGTCCTGATAACTGTCTGACCCAATAAGCCTGCTGTTTAGCCAGCAGTTCTCCCCCCATAAAACTTCGCTGCCAGATCGCATAATCTGCGTACTGTACAGCAAGCGGAGAAAGTAACGGATTCCGCTTCGCAATAAAAGCAGTATATAGCTCGGATAACTCACT
>NZ_JACHCC010000028.1 GCF_014207135.1 Pedobacter cryoconitis
TGGACTGCCCCCAAAAAGTTAGACAAATTTAATTATTAGATTTGTTATAATGAGCCCGATATTCCGTCGGGCTCATTCCATTTAAATTCAGTTTTATACGTTTCTTGTTGTAGTACCCTATATATTCTTCTATATCTTTTTTCAACTGATCTGTCGACTGATATTCAGTTAGATAGAATAGTTCTGACTTTAATGTTCCGAAGAAGTTTTCAATTATAGCATTGTCTAAGCAATTACCTTTCCTTGACATACTCTGGGTAATTCCATGTGTTTTTAGCAATTGCTGATATTTTTCCATTTGATATTGCCAGCCCTGATCGGAATGTAAAATCAGCTGAGCGGATCCTTTTGCCTGAGGTAGTGCTTTTTTGAGCATGTTCATTACTCCCCTGAAAACGGGTCTATCAGAGAGTTCATAGCTAATAATTTCCTGATTGAACAGATCAATTATTGGAGAAAGATATAGCTTGTTTCCTTTAACTTTGAATTCTGTAACATCTGTTGCCCATTTTTGTGTTGGTCGGTCAGCCTTAAAGTTTCTGTTGAGAATGTTTGGAGCAATCTTTCCAACCTTCCCCCTATAAGACCTGTATTTCTTTATTCTAACCAAACTCTTCAGCCTCATTTCCCCCATCAACCTAAACACGGTTTTGTGGTTAATAAGCATTCCATCTTGTTTTAGTTGCAAGGTAATACGGCGATAGCCAAAGCGTCCTTTATGAACCTGATATACCTTGTTAATCTGAACTTTAGCCTGTTCATATTTATCGCACTGTCCTGCCTTCTTAGAATAATAATAAAAAGTACTCCTTGCCATTTTAATACAACTCAACAAGATATTCAAGTCGAATTGATGCCTTAGCTCCATTATGGCTTGCGCTTGTTTTCTGCTTGAACTAAGGCCTGGAGCTTTTTTAGCAAGGCATTCTCTGCGCGTAGATATTCATTTTCACGTAAAAGCTCCTCTTCCCGACTGAGGGGTTTATCTGATTTTCTAGGCTTTCGTTTGATCTGGTTCTCTTTTTTTTCCATCGATGGTCTTCCTGTAGGGAGCGGATCAAGACCCGCTAGTCCAAATTTATCCAATCTTTTCCGCCAATCTATGATCAATGCATCGCTTGACAGATCAAAGCGTAGGACGGCTTCACTCAAAGTTAAGTTTTCAACTTGAATTGTGCGAAGAACATCGAACTTGAACGATGGACTGAAAATTCGCTTCTTTTTTCTCGGAAGTAACCCCTGTGGCCCAACCTGTTCGTAGGTAATAAACCATCGCTTCACCATTGAGCAAGTAAGACTATACTCTTTAGAAATGGATTCTGCCGATCGATAAAGCTCCGATATCTGCTTTACGCAATGAAGCTTGAAATCAAAACTGTGTTTCTTTTTTTTTGTCATAAAAATGCCCCCAGAAAGTGTCTAACTTTTTGGGGGCATTGCA
>NZ_JACHCC010000029.1 GCF_014207135.1 Pedobacter cryoconitis
TGGAATTGCAACAATAAAATGGACATTGGGTTAAGCTGCAATATTTTGTTTATTTAAGTTTTGACCAAATTCCTCCGGGGACATGTAGCCCAATGCTGAATGTAGCCTTTTACGGTTGTACCAGGTTTCGATATATTCAAATACGATGATTGCTGCTTGCTCTTTGTTTACAAACTTGTGCTGGTATATACATTCGGTTTTAAGTGTCTTAAAGAAGCTCTCAGCTACTGCATTATCCCAACAATTGCCCTTTCTGCTCATACTCCTGATGATCAAATTATTTTTATCCAGTATACTTTTAAACTCATTACAGGCGTACTGAACCCCACGATCAGAATGAAAGATCAGCTCCTGGATAATGGACCTGTTTTTTTGTGCCATTTTAAACGCTGGTATTACTGTATCTATGGCTTTCATTGTTGTGCTCAATGCCCAACCGATCACTTTTCTGTCACCAAGATCTATAACCGTGGTTAAATACAGCCAATCCTGCTTTGTTTTAATGTAGGTGATGTCCGATACCCAAACAGCACCTAATGTTCCTGGCTTAAAATCACGATCCAACTTGTTTTCCGGTACAGGAAACTTATGGTTGGAATCGGTGGTCACTTTAAACTTTTTCTTTACGATACTTCTCAGATTAGCTTTTCTCATCATTCTGGCAACTCTGGGTCTGGACACTTTTATGTTCTTTTTATGAAGTTCCTGAGTGATCCGGGGACTTCCGTATATTTTTTTACTGTTTTCAAACGCCTGAAGAATCTCGTTTTCAAGCATTTGGTTTTCAATATTTCTGCTTGAGGGAACACTTTTCAACCATGTATAAAAACCACCCCGGCTTACCTTAAATATTAAACACATTTTCCCGACAGGGAATAACATACTGTGATTCGTTATGAACCTGAATATTTGCTGTCGTTCCTGGAGAAAATGCTGATAGCCTTTTTTAGGATATCACGTTCCATCTGTGTTTCACGAAGCTCTTTTTCCAATCGAGCTAACTTTTGTTCGGTTTCCGTTAGTATAACTTTCCCATTTCCAGGAAAACTCGTACTCTGTTTACTGGAAAACTCCTTCCTCCAGCGATACAATAAAGACGCTTTGATATCCAATTCTTTGGCCAGAGCCGTCAAATCGTTACGGGTATTACTCAGTTCAACGCTCATCAGCTTGAACTCCTTGGGGTAAGCTTTTCTTTCTCGTGACATAGTCTGTTAAGTTATTAAATTCCCTTAACTTACTGTCTGTTCAAATGTAGCAACTCCA